>NZ_QGGR01000011.1 GCF_003148685.1 Actinoplanes xinjiangensis
GCCGCCGACACCGATCTCTGGTTCGACAACGTCTGGGTCACCGACTCCACCCCCGTCGAGTGCGGCCGGTCAAGACCGACCGTGAAACGCTCCGACCTGGCTGGCTGGGCCGTCTACGGCTACTGCTCGTCACACTCACGCTTCTTCTGGGGCCTGCGGCTCCACCTGATCTGCACGCCCGCGGGCTTACCGACCTCCTGGTCACTCGCCGATGCGAAGGCCGACAAACGGCAGGTCCTGGCCGCTGCTCTGGAAGAAGATCCCGGCCTGCTCGCCGCCCGCCCCGGTCAGCTGATCATCGCGGACAAGGGATACGTCTCCGCCGAACTCGACCGCTGGCTCGCCGAACGCGGCGCCCGGTTGCTACGGCCGTCCTACCGCAACCGCACCCCACGACCCGGCGAGCACCTACTCAAACCCGTACGCCAGCTGATCGAGTCGGTCAACGACACCTTGAAAAGCCAACTCGACCTGGAACTGCACGGCGGCCGCAGCATCGAAGGCGTCGGTGCCCGCGTCGCCCAAAGACTGCTCGCCATGACCGCCGCGATCTGGCACAACCGCGCCACCGGCCAACCCTTGACCAGGTCATTGATCGCCTACGACCACTGACTTGGGTTAGGACTTACTCGTCTAGGGTCGATGGCATGACGTCAACTCTTGCCACCAGTGCCTTTGAGTCGCTGCGCCTCGATGCCGTGGCTGATCAGGAGGCGCTGCGCCGGGTCTACGCGCTTCCCAGCGAAGCGGCTGTGCGGAAGCAGATGACCGAACTCACCGACCAGACCCGGCAGTTGATCGCCTGCTCTTCGCTGGTTCTGGTCGCGAGTGTCGACGCCGAGGGCAACTGTGACGTCTCTCCGCGCGGGGGTCCCGCAGGGTTCGTCGCGGTGCTGGACTCACGGACGGTGGCGATTCCGGACGCGACTGGTAACAAGCGTCTCGACACCCTGCAGAATGTCATCGCCACCGGGCGGGCCGGGTTGCTGTTCGTCATTCCGGGGCGCACCACGACGCTCAGGATGAACGGCCGGGCCTGCGTCTCCACCCGTCCCGACCTGCTGTCGCAACTGACCGCTGTGGGCAAGCCGCCGGCCAGTGCGCTGGTGCTGGGTATCGAGGAGGTCTACCCGCACTGTCCCAAGTCGCTGATGCGCGGTGGGGCGTGGAAGCCCGAGGAGTGGCTGCCGGCGGATGCGCAGCCGACCTCGGCCGAGGTGACGCTGGCTCAACTGCGGATACCGGACCTGACGATCGCTGACATCGAGCAGGTGGAGGCGGACGCGCTGAAATACCGGTACGAATAGCTGCCCGCCCGGCGGCGACGCCGACACCGCGGTCGCCCGCGGGGGCCGCTACCGTAGTTATGCTGCCGGACGCTACAGGATGTGATTCGCGGCTAGCGGTAGCGTGTGGTGAAGCGAGCCGCGGAAGTCCGCGACGAATTCCCGCGAAAGCGAGCACAACCTGCAATAACTCCGGTGATCGGCTCTTCCCTCAGCCGACGGAGTAGCGAAGACGAACCACGCCACCCGGCCAGATCTGCGACTCGGTCAGGCTCAGCGGCAGCGGGGCCGCCCCCGGCGCCAGCAACGGCGTACCCGCGCCGAGAGCGACCGGCGCCACCAGTAACTCCAGCTCGTCCACTTCACCGGCGGCCAGCAGGGCACGCATGACGCTGACGCTGCCCCAGAGAATGATCCGGCTACCGGCGTCGCGCCGGCTGCGGACGTGGTCGACCGGGTCGGGTACGACACGGGCCGGAGCGTGCCCGCCCCACGTCGCCGCCATCAGGGTGGTCGAGCACACCACTTTGGGTAGCGCGTTGACCTGCCGGGCCATCGGCTCGTCGTCGGCGGTCGGCCAGTATGCGGCGAACGACTCGTACGTGCGCCGGCCCAGCAGCACCTCGTCGATGTCGCCGAGCAGGGCGGCATTGTGGGTCTCCGAGGCGGTGAAGTCGGAGACGGCGGCGAACACGTCTGCCTCGCCGTTCACCCCGGCGAGGAAACCATCGACGGAAATCCACTGTTGGACGAGCAGTCCGCTCACGTGACATCACCTCCACCCGGGTCAACGCCGACGATAATCGTGATCGGGTCCGCCGGCATCCGGAGCGGGCCGAACTGGAATGATCCGAAGATGACCGCCTACATCTCCCACACCACGGTGGACTGCACCGACGCGTTCACTCTGTCCCGCTGGTGGCAGACCGTCCTCGACTACACCGAGGACCCCGACGACCCGAACGAGCCCGGCCACGAGGAATGCCTGATCTCCTCCCGCGACGGCCACCACCGTCTGCTGTTCATCGAGGTCCCGGACACCAAGCAGGTCAAGAACCGCATCCACCTCGACCTGCGCCCGGTCGCCGGAACCCGTGACACCGAACTCGCCCGTCTGCTCTCGCTCGGCGCCACCGAGGTCACCGACCTCCGCAAACCGAACGGCGGCGGATGGGTGGTCCTGGCGGACCCGGAGGGCAACGAGTTCTGCATCCTGCGCAGCGAGGCCGAGCAGGCCGGATAGCCCGACGAGCCCGAGATCTCCGGATGAGTCCGGCATCCGAGAGGCCCGGAGTAAGGGCGGAGAACTGAGACGGGCTGAGGGCGCAGCAGGGCCGACACGACCGGGCGGTCCGGTAGGGCAGAGACGGCCGGACGGCCGGGCCGGGCGGAATTGCCGGACAGCCCGGCCAAGCTGAACTGCCGGACAGCGAAACAAGCCGCGCCGACCGGATGGACGAGCAGACCGGCACCAGCGATCACCACCGGTGATCGCTGGTATGCCGACGACGAGGCATCCCTCCCGAACGCGGCGATGCTTGGCTGGACCGCATTGATCAATTGAGGCAGGACGTCCGGTAGGGACTGGGCCTCTGCCGTCACGGCAGCACCGGTCGGCGTCGGCGACTCGACCGGGCACTTGCCACCCAGGTCACGCCGGCGGTGCTGATTCAGCGGCCGCACAGGCGCGATATCGCGTCGAGCAGATCGGCCCCGGCCAGCGGCTTCTTCAGCAGCACGGCGCCATGATCAAGCCGTACCCGATCATCCATCGGCCTCGGCAGGTGCCCCGACATGTAGACGACCGGCAACGCGGGCGCGGACTCACGTATCCGCTCCACCAGATCCGGGCCACTCATCCCCGGCATCATCACGTCGGTGATCAGCAGGTCGACGGAGGGTTCCCGGTCCAGCGCCTCCGCGGGGGAGCACGCGACGCTCACGTCGAAGCCGCGGTTACGCAACATCTCGCCGGTGACCTCAGCCAGATCGGTGCAGTCGTCCACGACCAGGATCCGTAACCCGGCCGGCGGCGCGGCGTGCGGCGCCACCGGCGAACCGGGGTCGGCGGACAAGACCGGTGAGGCCTCCTCGGGCAGGTACACGTTCACGGTCGTACCCTGGCCCGGCACGGATTCCAGGCGTACGTGCCCGCCCGCGTCGCGGATGACGGCGAAGACGCTGGCCAGCCCCAGCCCGGTGCCCTTGCCGACGGGTTTGGTGGTGTAGAAGGGCTCGAACGCCCGTTTGAGGGTTTCCCGGTCCATCCCGACGCCGGAGTCGCTGACCGCCAGGCGCACGAACGGGCCGTCCAGCCTGCAGCGGGTGACGTCGACGTGCAGTTCCCCGCCGCCGGGCATCGCGTCGCGGGCGTTCGCGGCCAGGTTGACGACGACCTGTTCGAGCCGGCCGCGGTCGACGCGGGTCAGGCAGAACGGCGCGGCCGTGACGCGGAGGGTGATGTGGTCGCCGAGAGTGCGGTGCAGCATCGGCTCGAGTTCGGTGAGCACCTCGGCCAGGTCGTGTACCTGGGCGTCGCCGGTCTGGCCACGCCCGAACGACAGCAGTTGCTGGGTCAGTCCCGTGCCCTTGTCCACCGCCGATCCGATCTGGTTGGCCAGCCGCAGGGCCGGCGAGCCGTCGGGCAGCTCGTCGCGGAGGAGTTCGGTGAAGCCGATGATGATGCCGAGCACGTTGTTGAAGTCGTGGGCGATACCGCCGGCCAGCTGACCGAGGCTGTCGAGCCGTTGCATCCGGTCCACCTGGGTTCCCAGATCGCGTACGTGCCCGGTCAGGTCGGCGGCCCGGGCGGTCTCCAGCGCGGCGGCGATGTGGGTGGCGAGCGCGGCCAGTACCCCGGCGTCCGACGACGTGAAGATCCCCTCCGCGACCCGGCTGTCCAGGTACAGCACGCCGAGTATCCGGTCGCCGCGCAGCAGGGGCGACACCAGGATGCTGCGCAGCCCGTGTACGACGCTGCTCTGCGATCCCAGGACGGCCGCTTCGTCGGTGCTGGCGACGATGACGGGCTCGCGGCTGTACCGGGCCTGCTCCACGAGGGTGGAGCCGAACGCGACGAGTTCGTCCAGGTCGGTTCCGGCGGCGTCGCGGCCCCGGTACGGCACCAGTCTGTCGTCGTCGTCGGTGAGGAACAGGTAGGCACGTTCGGCGTGCAGGATCCGGATCGTCTCGTCGAGGATGACCTGGGTGAGTTCTCCCTGGTCGGTGATCCGGGAGGCGGCCAGGCCGAGGGTGCTGACGGCTTCGAGGCGCTGTTGGTGGCCGGTGTCGTCACGGGGTGTCGCGAGCCCTTCGGCCGGCAGCAGTTCGCCGAACTCGTCGCGGATCCACTGCGCCCGGTGCGGCCAGCCGTTGCGGGCGGCGAGGGCGAGCGCACCCGCGGCGGCCACGGCGGCGTCGTCCGGCCGGCCCAGCGTCTGCAGGGCGCGGGCCCGCAGCCGTTGTGCCTCGAAGGTGGCCAGCGGCGCGTCGGCCTCGCGCAGGGGCAGGCGGGCGGCGTCGAGCGCGTCGAGGGCCGGGCCGGGTCCCGTGCCGAGCAGCCGCAGGTGGGCCTCGGCGACCAGGGCATGTGCCCGCAGAAGCGTGGAGGCGGCGGCGCTGCGCAACACCGCGACGGCCCGGCGGGCACCGGCGAGAGCTTCGTCGCGCCGGTCCGGCTCGGCGGTGCGGCACTGTTCCAGCCTGCCGTACGCGACATAGGCGTACACCGATCGCAGCGGCATCAGCAGCATCCTCGGGTTGAGGTGCAGCTCGCCGAGGTCGTCGACGACCCGGTCGAAGCCGTCGCCGAGATCGCGCTGCTCGACGGCGACCTGGGCGCGGGCGAGCAGCAGCGTGACCCTGGGGCTGGGATGGCCGAACGCGGGCAGCCCGTCGTCGACGCCACGCAGCAGGGTGCCGGCCTCACCGGCGCGGCCCTGTCCCGCGGCTACGGCGGCGCCCGCCAGGATCAGGGCGTGTTCGGGCAGATCGGCGGCGGCCAGCCGGTTACGTCCTTCCCGGTAGAGGGTGTCCGCGTCGGCGGTCAGCCCGGCGAGCAGCAGCAACCACAGGGTGCCGCCGAGCATGGTGACGAATGTGGCGGCGTCGAGTCTGCGCTGCGGGTCGACGGTGTCGGCGAGGATGTCGCGGGCACGGCCCCGGCCACCGATGTGACGGCAGCTGGCTTCGGTGAGCGCCACGTACGCGATCACCGACTCCTCGCCCAGCAGCGCGGCCGCCCGCGCCGGACGGCGATAGCCGCCGAAGAGTCCGTGCAACGGGCCCAGGCTGAGGACCCCGGCGACGTCGGCACGGACCCGGACGTAGTCCTCGCACAGCCCGAGCCGCGCCACCGGGTACAGCGAGCGCAGCAGGTAGTTGAGCGCGAACACCGGGTCGAGGCCGAGGCTGGCCACGGTGCCGGCACAACGGTAGAGCTGTGCTTCGAGCCGGCACCGGGTGGCGTTCTCGCCGGTGGCGGTGCCGAAGCCGACGCCGGTGCGTTCGATCGCGAGGCCGGCGAAGAACCGCAGCAGCGTGCCGGCCACCAGCCGGGCCCTGCCCCGCGGCAGTCGCCGGCCCAGTTCGGTGAGGGCCCGGTGCACGGCCGCGAGGCCCGCCCCGGTGTCCCAGGTGTCCTGATGGACACGGCTGAGCTGCAACAGGATCCGGGCGCGGGCGACCGGACCGGACGCGCCCGGCAGCGCGGCGGTCAGCACACGTACCGCGTCGCTGAGGCGCCCCACCCGGTAGTAGGCACTGCCCAGCAGTTCGCCCACCGTGCTCGATCCGGGCGCCAGCCGGTAGGCGGGTTCGAGCAGGGTCATCGCCTGGGCCGGCGCGTTGTCGGCCAGGGCCAGCTCCCCGGCGGCGTGGCAGGCCCGTACCACCTGGTCCGGGTTCCGGGCGGGATGTCCGTCCAGGTGGTGGCGGGCGATCGCGAAGGCGTCGCCACCGGTCCGGTCGAGATGTTCGGCGACCCGCTGGTGGGCGTCGCGCAGCTGCCGCGGATCCGCGGATCGCAGCAGTGACAGGCGCAGGTGGTCATGGGCGAAGGCGTAGCCGTCGGCCTGGCGGCACACGGCGCGCTCGGTGACGGCCTCGGCCAGGCGCCGGTCGCAGGTGACCGGATCGACGCCGGCCGCGACGGCGGCCAGCTCGGCCGGAAAATGGGTGCCGATCACGGCGGCTGCGGCGAGCACGGTCCGGCACGGCACGCCGAGGCCTTCGACCCTGCGCATGACCAGGGCTTGGAGGTCGCCACCCAGGGCGATCCCGTCCAGGCCGTCGGTGTCCAGACGCCAGCCTCCCCAGTACGGGACGAGCACGCCCGAGTCGACAACCGCGTTGACGTACTCCCGCGTCTCGAGGGGGGTCGTCCCGGCGTGGGCGGCGAGCTGACCGACCAGGTCCGCGCCGAGGTCGTGCCCGGCGGTGAACGCGGTGACCAGACCGACCGGGTCGAGCGGGCCGAGCTCGATCCGGTCGGCCCGGCCGGACACCACGGCCGGCAGCATGTCGGCACCGGGTTGATCGACGGTGAGCAGCACCCGCAGCGGCACGTCGTCGATGCCCACGGTCAGTTGCCGCAGCACCGCGAGGGTGGCCTCGTCGGCGCGGTGCGCGTCGTCGAGGCACAGCAGCGCCCGGCCGGCGCCCAGCAACTGGTCGGCCGTGGTCGCACCGGCCTCGTGCAGCGGCGCGAGCGGCAGCGGATCCTCGGGGCAGGTGCCGAACAGCACCCGTACGCCGTCCTTGCGGGCCTGGTCGGCGGCCGCACGCAGCAGGCGGCTCTTGCCGGTGCCGCGGCCGCCGGCGATGACCGCGAACCCGGCGGTCCCGGCGTGCAGCGCGGTCAGTTCCCGGCGACGGCCGACCAGAGGCGCCGGGTGCGGCCCGTCTCCGGCCGGGCCGCCCAGGGCGGCGAGGAGGTCCGTGCCGCTCTGGTAGCGGTCGTCGGGGTTCTTGGCCAGGAGCCTGGCCACCGTCTCGGCCAGCGCGGCGGGCACGTCGGGATGCGACTCGCGGACGTCCGGCGGGACGGTGGTGGCATGGGCGCGCAGCAGTTCGCCGGCATCGGTGGCCGGGAACGGTGGCCGTCCGGTGAGACATTCGAACAGCACGCCGCCGAGGGCGTACAGGTCGCTGCGGGCGTCGACCGGCCGGTCCAGCGTGCCCGCCTGCTCCGGAGCGCAGTACCGCAACGTGCCGGCGTTGGTGCCGGCGGATGCGGTGGTGGCCCGTACGGCCATGCCGAGGTCGATGAGGCGGGCGGCGCCGTCCTGCTGGATCATGATGTTGCGGGGTTTGACGTCACGGTGCACGAGGCCTGCCGCGTGCAGCGCGGTGAGCGCCCCGGCGACGCTGATCCCGAGCCGGACCGTCCGGTCGGCGTCGAGTGGCCGGGCCCTCAGGACGTCAGCCAGGCTGGTCCCCTCGATCAGCTCCATGATCAGGTATGGCCGGCGGTCGGCGACACCGACCTCCTGCACCCGGGGCAGCACCGGATGATCGATCCAGGCGATCACGGCGGCTTCCCGGCGCAGGGCCGCGAACTCGTCGTCGCCGCCACCCGGGAACACCTTCATGGCCCAGACACGGCCGTCACGGCGCACCCGATAAACGATCGTACGGCCGCCTCTGTCCAGCTCTCCCAGTGTGGTCACGTCCGGTGGAGTGAGGCGGTTCATACCAGAAGCATCCGCCGTCCGGATCGGGTCCGGTGCAGAAACCGCGAACGAGGCGCCGCCTCGCCGCCTCGCCGCCGAGCGGGCGGGCCGGCTTCGGCTGGACGCCGAGGCCCGCCGGATCTACCACGAGGAGATGCGCGCGGCCGCCGAGGACGTGAACCGGCACCATCACTACGCGACCCTGGCCGGCCCGCCACGGGACTGACCACCAGCCGGCGCCGGTGTGGGGCAACCGGTATCAAGCGTCGCCGAGGGTGCTGAACTGGACACCCGCAAGTCGCCAGCCGTCGGCCTGCTCGATCCACGTCTGACTGACCCGGGACGTCGACGCCATCGCCTGACCGCGCCAGACGGAAGCGCTGTGCTGGACGTACCGGATGATCACAGCATGGTCGTAGGAGCTCACCTCGACGTCGGTGCTCCGCAGGTCGGTGTAGGCGAAGTCGACGAACTTGCCGAGCCACTGAGCCTTGTCGAGCACGTACCCCTGATCTCCGATGGATCGGAAGTCGTCCGCCAGCAACGCGTGCAGCGCACTGGTGTCGGCGTGGAACTCGGCCTGGGCGAAGGCCCGCTGCAACGTGAGGGCATCGAAGGTCACGGGGAGATTCTGTCCGACCGCGTGCTCGTACGGAATCGGGTCAGTGCGACGACGGTTTCAGGGTGAGGTACGCGAACCCAGGAACCCGCGGTGGCCTCTCAACCACATCCGGCGCTGCCGGTCGAGCGTGTCACGTACCGACGCCGCTTCGGGGTGATCCGCGTGGGACGCGAGCCACCGTTCGCCGTCCGCGGCGAGGCCCGACTCGAACTCCTCCCATTCCTGCGTGGTCGCCGTTTCGATGCGGAGGGGCCGCCCGCACCACGACAAGTCGATTCCCGGCGAAGATGCTCCTCGAAGGCGGCCGGTCTCGTGCCCGGCCCGGACGAATTCCGCCGGAGGTGTCGGATCAGGTGGATCCCGTTCGTAGCGTAGGCGGGAACGGACACCGGGTCCGGATGAACAGTGGGAGCGAACATGCCCGAGTACCTCATCTACTTCAACCAGCAGTGGGTGGGCGACCACACCGAGGAATGGTTCCGCGGGCGCGGTCCACTCGCCTCGGCGGTCGTCGACGAGATCAAGGCCGCCGGAGCGTACGTCTACGCCGGAGGGCTGGAGGAAGAGGACGGCCCGGTCTTCAGCGCGGACGCCACGAGCGGTGCGGTGATCTTCACCGATGGGCCCTACGTCGAGACCAAGGAGTTCCTGGGCGGGCTGACCATCGTGGACGTACCCGACGAGGAGACGGCCCGAATGTGGGCCGGGAAGATCGCGGAGGCGTGCGGCTGGCCCCAGGAGGTTCGCCGCTTCAAGCCCCGGCGCGGATCCCTGTGAGCTCGTCGCCCGCCGAGCCGCGCCCGGATCGAGGCGCGGCCGACGGGGCTTCGGTGGCCGCCACGGGATGACCTGCCCATCGGGCATCGCGAGGACGCCGGCGTGACGGCTCCGGGCGAGGCGCCCGGAGCCTCACTTCGCCATGTTCGCGACGGCTGCGTGCAGCCAGACCGAGGCCGGCGCGCCGGGCGTGTGCGGCTGTGGAACGCCGTTGACCGTGGCGGTCAGCGAGCTGTACCGGCCGAGCAGTTCGACGTGCCGGGCCACGTGCGGCCCTGGATCGGCATCGACGAGCCGGCGTCGGACGTCGGCGGTGTTCGGGTCGCCGGCCCGCGCTGCCATCCACGTCACCCACCGGCCTGCCAGCTCCCGGGCCCGGGGCGAGCCGGCCGGCACTCCGGCTTCGGCGGCGGCCTTGGCTTCGGTGAGGAAGGCGACCTGTTGCTCAACGTCGTCATCCGTCGGCGTGGTCTGCGGCCCGCGGGCCGCTGCCGGGGCGAAGGTCTCGGCGAAGAATCGGCGGACCGCCTCCCGGAACTCGGCGTCCTGCACCATGTCCGCGAGTTCGATCCATGCCTCGAGCTGCTCCGCGGTCGGCTCTGTCGGCAGGGTGGGCCACCACGGGCGCAGGTAGTCGACGAAGAAGCCCTGAACGTCGAGGCCGTCGGTGACATCGGTCCAGAACTCCTCGATGAGCTGGGCACGGTCGTCATCCGACATGGACACCAGCTTGTGCATCAGACTCACCTGTGCGGTCGTACTGCGTTGCCTCACGATGGTCCGCAGCACGGCCCGCCGAGCCTGGAAGCGGCTGAGCTGGTGTTCGACGAGTGCCAGGTGAGCCGTCGCGAGATCCGGCAGGGTGATCTGCTCTGCCAGCAACTGACGGATGTCGTCGAGACTCGCGCCCAGCTCCCGGAGAGTACGGACCAGCTCGAGCCCCGCGACGGCACGGATGTCGTAGTGCCGGTATCCCGCGCCGGTGCGGCCGGTGGGGCTGATGATCCCCGCGTCGGAGTAGAACCGGATCGCACTGACACTGAGGCCGGTACGCCGGGCGACATCCCCGATCGAATACATGTCCTCCATGGCAGGAACTATCGCGTCTCCAGCGACTTGAGAGTCAAGGCCGAGAACCCGTCGCGAGTCACCGGCATCGGATATCTGATGGACCGGCCGTCGATCACGGAGCAGCATGACGCGCATGTCGCTTCCCACCCCGACGTTGCACACCGCTCGGCTTCGGCTGCGTCCCTTCCACGACGGGGATGCGGACGCCCTCTTCGCGCTGCACAGCAGCGCCTACGTGCTCCGGTACTGGGACGCGCCGCCCTGGACCGAACGGGCACGCGCCCAGCGGTTCATCGCAGCCTGCCGACGGATGACAGACGAGAGCACCGGGGTACGGCTGGCCGTGGACCGTGTCTCCGACGGGGCTTTCATCGGCTGGTGCAGCCTCTCCCGCTGGAATCCGGACTACCGCAGCGCGGCGCTGGGCTACTGCTTCGACGACTCGGCATGGGGTCAGGGCTACGCGACGGAGACCGCGCGCGCCGTGCTGGAGTGGGCGTTCGACACGCTGAATCTGAATCGGGTCCAGGCCGAGACCGATACGCGCAACGTGGCCTCTGCTCGCGTGCTGGAGAAGCTCGGGTTCGTTCGCGAAGGGACGTTGCGGGAAGACTGCGTCGTCAACGGCGAGGTCTCGGACTCGTGGGTGTTCGGGCTGATCAGGCGCGAATGGCGGCCCTCGCGATGACACAGCTGAGCCGCTCCGGCTCCCCGTGGCATGACGAGGAGCCGGAGCGGCGTTGACTACTGCTAGGTGACGGTCAGCGTCACGGACCGGGAGACACCGGCAACGTTGGTGTTGCCGCCGCTGGTCACCACCCGCAGGTTCCAGCTACCGCGGGTGAAGGCCCGGCGAATCGAATAGGACCCGTTGGCCGCAATCGTGGCGCTCTGCAGGGTCACCCACCCACCGTTGGTGAAATGCTGCAGGTTCGCCTTCACCCCGGCTGTCGCCGGCGTGACCGTCCCGGTGAAGGTGACATTGGCGCCGGCCCTGGCGGACAGGGTGCTGGGCGTGAGCGTGACGGCATGACGCACCGTGATCGTCGAGACGGCCGACGTCGCGGGCCACCAGCCGACCGCCCCCGCCGGGTACGACACCCGGTAGGCCGTCGTCACGGTGGGGTTCACCGTGAGGCTCCACGCCCCCGTCGCGTCCGCCGTGATCGTGGAGACCCGCGTCCAGGTCGTCGCCGTGGGGGCCTTCTGCTCCACGTAGGCCCGCCCGGTCGCGAGCGGACCCGTGACCTGGCCGGTCAGTGTGACCGGGGCACCGTGATCGACGGTCGCTGCCGGCGGCGACAGCGTCAGCCCGGTCGGCTTGATCGTCACCGTCTTCTCGGCACCGTCGATCACCGTGCCGCGAGCACGAATACCGATCTCGTACGCCCGCGTCGGGTCCAGACCGGTCAGGGTGACCGAACGGGCCGTCGCCGGCAGCACCTGCTCCGAACCGGGAGTGACCCTGACGACGTAGCCGGCGACCGGAGGGCTGCCTGCGGTCGGATCGGTCCAGAACACGGTCGCACTGCCGCTGGCTTCACCGCCGTACACGTAGCCGACAGGCGTCGCGGGTACCAGCGGCGGCCCGACGGTGTACGGCAGGGCGAACGTCGCCGTCTCCCCATCGGGATCGGTCGCCGTGAACCGGATCGTCCCGGTGCCGGCAGTGCTCGGCGTGCCCCGCACGGTCACCCGGGTCGCCCAGTCGAAGTCGTCGTCGACGGCGGCGGTGGCGGTCAGGCCGTCGGGCAGCCCGGTGGTCTCCACGGTCACCAACTGGGTCTGGCCCAGAGCGTGATGGTCGGGGTAGTCCTCGAAGCGCAGCAGGAACGAGGTCTCGGCGCCGACGTTGAAGGTTCGCGGGGCGGGCAACAACCCGAACAGGGCCGGCGGTCCCGTGACGTACCAGGACGTCGCCTTCGGGCTGGTCCGGTTACCGTCCGGGTCGGTGGCGTGGATCTGGACCACGGTGGAGCCCTTGGTCGTCGGCACGCCGCTGATCAGGCCCTGCGGCGTGATCGTCAGGCCGGGCGGCAGCTCCTCCGCCGTCCAGACGATGGCCTGTCCCTGCGGGTCGGTGCCGGTCAGCTGACGCTGCACCGGCGTGCCGAGGTGCACCGGCGCGAGCGGGAGCGGGTCGACCACGGGCGCGGTGCCCGACGGCGGCACGGTGCCCGAGCCGTCCACCCCGACGGCGAGCCACGCGGCCTGCACCGCGGACCGCTCGGCACTGTCCGAGCCGTACAGGTCGGCCGCCGCCTGCAACGTGGCCTGACGCGCACCGACGAAATCGGTCGTCGACACCATGTAGGTGCTCAGGGCGCGGTACCAGATGGCGCCTGCCGCATCGTTGCCGATGCCGGTCACCGGGGCCGCACCGCCGCAGGGGGTGCTGCTGCCCCACCGCGTCGAGCCGCTGCCCACGGCCAGGTTGTAGAAGAACTTGTTGGCCACACCGGACGAGCGGTGCACGTCCAGGTCCTTGACTGAAGGACTCCAGCACGACGCCGACTTGAGGTTGCGGGTGGGCTCGTCCATCCAGCGTATCGGTTGCGGACCGGTCTTCTCACCGACCAGGTAATCGGGCTCGTCGGCCGGGTTGTTCGCCGCGAACTCGACGAGTGTGCCGAAGATGTCGCTGGTGGCCTCGTTGAGCGCCCCCGACTCGCCCTCGTAGACGAGGTCGGCGGTGCGGAAGGTGAGCCCGTGCGCCATCTCGTGTCCGACGACGTCGAGCGACGTGAACGCCGTCCTGCTGCCGTCACCGTCGCCGAACGCCATGCAGAGGCAGGTGTCGTTCCAGGATGCGTTCGCCAGGTCGACCTCGTCGTGGACGTACGCGGTGACGCCCTTGCCGTCGTTGTTGATGCCCTCGCGGCCGAAGGCGTCCTTCAAGTAGTCCCAGGTCCGCGCCATGCCGTAGTGCACGTCGACGCCCACGGTCGCCCGGTCGGCCATCGTGCCGTCGCCCCACACGTCGTCGGCATCGGTGAACGCCCGGGAGGTGGCCTCCGACGTCCCGGAGGCGCTGTTCAGCGCGTCCCGGGTCCGGTTGCCGCCCCGGTCCGGGTCGATCAGGGTGAAGGCGCCCTCCGCGGTACGCGTGGTGGACAGCTTGACCTCACCGCTGTGCAGTCCGTGCCCGGTCGCGGTGTCGCCACCCTTGGTCAGGTCGTACGTGCGCCGGGTACGGCCCGTGGTGGCGTCCACGATCACGACGAGATGGCCCGCGATCGTCACCTGCCATGCCAGCGCCGGCTCACCCCGGTGTGCGTCGACGACCAGCTGCGCCTGCGCCGGCCCGGTCGACTTCTTACCGGCCGTGGCGATCGCGTCGTTCTTCGCCACCGCAGGCGTACGGGAGACATCGACGGCCGCGTCCTGGCCCACCGTGGCTCCGGCGAACCGGCCCGCGCGGGTGGTGTGCACGACGAAGTCACCACCGAGCACGCGAAGGCCGTTCCAGGTGCGGTCGAAGCGGACGTGCCGGCCACCGTCGCTGTCGACGACGATGTCCTTGGCCTGGTAATCCTCACCCGCGACGGAGTGCACGGCCTTCTTGTTGCCCCGGACCACGTCGCGTGCGGCCGCGACGAATGCGGGCTTCGCGGCGGGCGGGACGGACCGGCCGACCCGGGCGGCGCGTCGCGGCCTGTGGTCATCCCGCACCGCGTCCCGCTGACCTGCCGGCGACGGCGCGGCCGACTCGGGCGCCGGGCCGGCCTCGACCGTTGCGGAACCGCCGGACGGCGAGGAGGCCGCGGCATGGGCTCCCACCCCGACCAGAGCCACCGCGGCAACCGTCGCTACTAACTTACGGACATGGCTTCGCCTGACCGTCACTGATTCTGTCCCCCGTCGTGATCGATGAAGGCGAATAGTAGGCGCTTCGGGGGGATCCTCGCGCGCCCGTTGGCCACATCGACGGGGCGGCTGCCTTGCCGAAAAATGAAGCTACCGGTAACGATCGGGGATGGTGAGTCCCGTCCGTTCGTCGTCCCAGGCCATGGAGATCAACTTCCAGCCTTCCGGTGTACGGACGAACTGCGTCGAGATCATGCCGCGGCCCGTGAACGGAGTACCGCCGAGCACACCGTGCTTGGTGTAAATGCTGAAGCGGTGCGCCACGTCACCGAATACCTCGGTGATCTCGGCGGTCTCCGACTCGTGGAATGCGCTGAGCTCACCCGAGTCGACGGACCGCTGCCTCGGCTCGATGAAATGTTGCACCGTCGTGATCTCGGGTCGAGCACCGCCGGCCTTGATGAGCTTGCCGTCCTCGATGAACAGCTCGTGGAGCACCTCGTATGTGGGGCGCTGCCCGGACTCGAACGACACCGCCGCGAAGAACCGGCGGATCAGGGTCTCGAGCACCGCCCGTACGGCTTGCGGGTCCTCGCCCTCGGCAGTCACGGGAACCCTCCAGAATGGGGGCCGGCACCGCGCAGCCCGGGTACCTCCAACGCGCGCACGGTGTAGTTCACCCCGGTCCACTCAGCATCGAAGCGTTGTGTCCCGCGGCCCAGCCGAGCTGAATGACCTGGCAAGATGTGTGGCGTGACGTATCAGGTACGGCCGCTCGAGCCGGGGGAGAAGCAGCTCGCGTGGGCCCTCGGGAGCCTCGCGTTCGGGTACCACGAGCAGCCCATGCCGGAGGACTGGGCCGCCGATTCCCCCGGCCGTCGGACGCTCGGCGTCTTCGATCCGGCCGGACGGTTGGTCGCCAAGGCGGTGGACCGCGAGCAGGGCCAATGGTTCGGCGGCCGGGTCGTGCCGACGAGCGGCGTCGCCGGCGTGGCGACCGCGGCCGAGTTGCGCGGGCGCGGCCTGGGCCGGCTCGTGCTGACCCGGCTGCTCCAGGGCGCCCGGGACCGCGGGGCGGTGATCAGCACGCTGTTCGACACGACGCCGGGGCCGTACCGGGCGCTGGGCTGGGAGGAGGTCGGCGCGCTGGTCTACTACACGGTGCCGACCCGGGTGCTGGCCGAGATCCGCCTCGATCCCGCGACGACACTGCGACCGGCGACCGAGGCCGACATCCCGGCCGTCGACGACATCTACCGCGCGGTGGCCCGGACGGGCACCGCCATGATGGAACGTTCCGGGCCCGCCTTCGCCGGGACCCCCGAGCAGCTGCTGGCCGACTACCACGGCTTCACCGTCGCCGTCGACGACACCGGCACCATCACCGGGTACGCCAGGTGGGATCGCGGCCCCGGCTACGACGCGAGCGGCAAGCTCAGCGTGGACGAAGTGGTCGGGCTGACACCGGAGGCGACACGCACGTTGCTGGCGATGCTCGGCGGCTGGGCTAGCGTCGCGCCGACGACCCTGATCCGGCTGGGCACCGCCGACCCGGTCTGGTCGCTGCTGGCGCGCGGCGACGCCAAACCTGAGTCCACACAACCGTGGATGCTGCGTGTCGTCGACGCCCCCGGCGCGATCGCCGCCCGCGGCTGGCCGCGCCACCTGACCGGCGAGGTCGACCTGGAACTGACCGACGACGTCTGCCCGTGGCATCAGGGCCGCCACCGGCTGGTGCTCTCCGGCGGCAACGCTCGGCTGGAACCGGGCGGCACAGGCGCTGTCCGGCTGACACCACGCGGCCTGGCCTCCTGGTACGCGGGCGCGGCTACGCCGCAGCAGCTACGCCGCAGCGGCTTCCTGACCGGCGGCGACGCCGACACCGACGAGCTGCTGCGCACCGCGACCGCCGGCCCGGCGCCGACTCTGCACGACTACTTCTGAGGGTCGGTACGGCTCGGTCGCCGACCACACACTCACACGGGCGACCCCGGCTGCTCCCTTCGAGCAGCCGGTGCGCCCGGACGCGCCGATGTGAGTTCATCCGCCCGGTCCTGGCCACCGAGATTGGACTCCGTGGACGGTGTCGGCGACCATCGGCCTGTGAACGCCGACCGGAGTCTTGTAGAACTGCAGATCAACGAGGTTCGGAACTCTCAGTGGACTGAAGCGACGGTGACCGTGCGAAACCTCGGCGGCCCGGTTTTTCGCGGAGCCAGATTCCACCGGGTCAACGACTCGGCAGAGCTGATCGACCTGGAGCTGACCCGAATCGTCTGGTACCAGAGAACGGTCGACGAGATCCCGGGCGGCCACACGGCCCTGATCACGCTCAGTGGCTCCGGCGCGCGCGTCCTTCGGTCGGGCACGCAGGCCGACGGCTGGCAGAGCATCGAGGGCCGCAACGGTTCCAGGCCTGGTGCGCCTGATCAGTGGCTGGGATGAGACCGGAACCGAAGGAAGCTCAGGTCAGGCTAGGCCTCGCGCTCCAAAGGTGGAACCGGCCGAGGATCTGGTGCCGTCTCAAGGACATGAAGGTCGCAAGTAGGTTGGCTTCGGTCCTGCTGCTCGCCACGCTCGCGTCGGCGTGCGGAGCCGGCCCCGAACCGTCTCCGGCTCAACCCGGCTCGAACACGGAGGTCGAACGCCGCGCCTCCCCGACGACGGGGGCCGGTGGCGATGCGGCCGTCTGGGTTCTCCAGGAGGGCTCGTCTCTCCAGAAGTCGTCCACCAGGTTCACGGCACTCGTCTCCCGTCTAGGTTGCAACGACGGCGTCACGGGCGAGGTCCTGGCACCGCAGATCCGGCCTGGTAAGTCCGAGATCATCGTGACTTTCACCGTCGTGCCGAAGGCGCCTGGACCCGCCAGTTGCCCCAGCAACAATCAAGTCGCCTACGAAGTCGATCTCCCCGAGGCGCTGGGGGACAGGGCGCTCATAGACGGAGAGTGCCTGCCGGGCAGGGAGGGGGCGACCACGTCTTTCTGTACCGCGGAAGCGACGCGATTCAAGCCACGATGAAAGTGTGGAGATCGACCCGCAGCTCGACGCACTGACACGCCGCCGATGGTCACCGAGGCCGGCGCACGTTCGGCCGAGCGTGCCTGCCTGTGCCCGCGCCGGAACATCTGGCGTTGCCGGTGTTCAATGGGTGCATGGAGTGGGCCGTACCGTTCGCCGTGATGTTGCCGTTGGTGCTGCTGGTTCTGGTGGTCGCCGGCGGCCGCCGCGGCACTGTCGATCGCCAGGCGCAGAAGCTGGCGGCAGTTGAACGCAAGCTGGACCTGATCATGGCACACCTGGGTATCCGCGAACCCGAGCCCGACGTTCCGGGGGCAGTCCTGCAGGAACTGCTCGCCGGCCGCAAGATCCAGGCGATCAAGGAATACCGGGATGCGACTGGTGTCGGCCTGAAGGAGGCCAAAGACGCCGTCGAGTTCCTCGCCAGGCAGCGTGGCCTCGGATGACAATCGCGGCAGCGCGAACGTCGCAGCCGTACATCCCGCCGGTTCCCACGCGTCAAGCGCGATCGGAGTCAGGACCGGATGCTGAGAGTGGTGCGAGTGATGAGCGGACGGTTCCACCGGGCCAGCAACTCGTTCGACAGGTCCGCGACCGCGAGCAGGCCCTGGTTCCTCGTTCGGACACCGGCGGCGAACAGGTTCTGCGGAACGGCGTCGGCGTCCAGAAGTACCCGCCAATCGTCCAGGTCGATTTCCAGGTATTCCAGACCGGTCAGCAACGCGACCTCACGCGGGTCGGCGAGACTGCCGGCACTGGCCGTCAGAGTCCGCAGCCGGGGTAATCCGACCAGGGGCGCGAGGCGGAACGGTCCAGCATTCGACGATCCTAGGCTGAGCACCTCCAGTTCGGAGTGAACGGGCAGATTCCCGTCCGTGGCGTGGACGAACACCGGGATCTGCTCATCGATGGAGCCGGGGTAGTCGTACTCACGCCCGCGCACCACCAGATCGGTGAGGGATTCCGCGATCGGTACGGCGCCGACGCTCTCCTCATGGCTGATCAGGATCACCTGTCCCCGGTAGCCGCGTGGGCCTGGGGTGAGGTCGATGGCGTACCAGTCGCCTCCACCGTTCCCGGCGAACACGATCCAGCCGGGTGAGCCGACCAGACCCTGCACCAGGTCGTCAGGTGAAGTGACAACGGCTTCCATGGCCGCGAACTCCCACCAGTGCGGCCGGGACACGGCGTCGGCGACGAAGACGCCGTCCAGCCCCAGCAACTCGAAGCCGAGCGCCTCGGACACACCCTCCAGGCGATCCTCCCGGCCGGCCCGGACCACGCGGTAGAGCGCCTTGAGCTCCTCGGGCAGGTCGACACCGAGCCGTGCACCGGCCGCGGCGATTTCCGCCTCGGTGGCACCCCGGACCGCCGGCAGCCGCTCTCGCAGGTGCCGTTCCAGCAACGCCGGATCGGCCGATGGAGACACCGCAGCCCCCGGTGTCGGCGATGGCTGGCGACGCCAAGGCTCCGCAACCGCGCCCTCGACCAGCAAGAGCGACCCCCCGTTGATGGCGAGACCGTCCACGGCAGGACCGTCCTCAATCAGATGCAGGTCAGACCCGTCCAGTACGAAAGAGACGTCCTCCCGACCGGCCTCAGCCAAGGCGCCACACACACGATCGACAGCCGCACGCTCGGTGTTCCAGTCGTGATGGGGCCCCGGGACGCTCCACCCATTCGAGCTGACATGGCCGCTCACCGGGCTGCCGGTGCCCTTGCGGGCCCGGATCAGCTGGATCAGCGGTTCCCACGTGGTCACGTCGTAGATCGAGGACATCGACCGATTATCCGGTACGGGTACAGACCCTCGACAGGGTGGCCGGCGTCCGGTCGTGGCCGATGAGAGGGTGCTGTCCGCGAGGGAACCGGCCGCTGCGACAATCGCGACGGTGGATACGATCGCGTTGCGAATGTCTGTTCACAACGGCAGTGAAGAGTTGCTCGAAGTGGTGTTGGAACCCTACGGCCGGGACTACTGGCTCCAACCTGGCGAGTCGTTGCTGGTTCACACCGCTCCTTGTGATGACCACGGAGCAGTCTGGCCAGGGACGGCCAAGGGTAACGAGCCCTTCGAGGTCGATTACCATCCCGGCCTCATCCGAGTGCACTTCAACGGTACCCACGGATGGGTCACCGACCTTGCCGACAACGAACTCGACTGCGGCCATCAGCGGCCATAGGGAAAAATGCGACGGGGCGACTCGCGAGTCGACTCCTCGTTAAGACGAATTGTCACCCATGGGATACTCCGTCAGTAAGGTGAACCGGTCTAAAAGGAGCGTCGCGAATATAGTGGAGCACTGGCGGATTCTATGGCATCACGATGATCCCGCCTGCCCGGTCGAGGTGTTTTCCGAGCTAGGCAACGATGGCTATGAGACGCGGAAGGTGCACATCTTCCGGGACGGCCGCCATGACTACGCAGATGAAACGCGTTGGACTAAAGATACCGAGCTGGGCGATCAACGAGTTGAAGAGGAAGACAAAGAGAGTACGCCGGAACTCGAAATGATGCGCGTCTCCAGCGAGCAATTCAACACTGCGTGGTGCCGTGCGCGCGAATGGAGTCAATAACCACAACGCGTGAAAGCTTGTGTGCTGCGGTCTCTTTGGGTGTGAACCCAACGGCACGGCTCGCATGAAGCTTGACTCATCGCGGCGATCCCCGGGACGACGTCCGAATCTGCCGCAAGTAGCTCGGGAGGCTCCATCGCGGCTGTCACGGACAGTAACCGATGTCGCAGCGGCGCTCGCAGGGCTGGCTACTCCGCAATGGCGATTCGGAGCCGGTCGAGTTCTGCTTCCGTGCCGATGGCCGTTCGATGCTCAGGGTTACTGGCGTACTCCTGGATGGCCCGGGCCAAGAAGGCGCCGTCAACGTTCCACGCTGTTATCTCGGGCCTTCGGCGGAGAAGGCCACGGCATTGAACCAATTCGGGATGGCGGTAGGTGAGCTTCACCTCTATCGGGTGAGAGGTCGTGGGTGGTTCCTCGGCATCCAGCGCTTCCCAGGGGACGAACAGCGATCCGGCGATTCTTCGATCATGTACTCCGTCCGGGCGTAGGTGTACTCCGGCGCCACGCCAGACAAGGCGGGCGACCAGCATGAGCGCGAGAACCCACAGCGTCGAAGTGAGGACGTCGAGCCACCACGGGTCGGTCTGCTGCGCAACGCGGTCGATGGTGGTGCTGAGCTTCTCGGTGACGAACGGTGCCACCGTCGTGAAGGCGAGGACCGGAACAGGTCCTGGGGGAGCCTCGAAGGCCCGCCTGTTCGCTGCCTGCACCAGGGCCGCCGGACGGTGTCGCATGCCGATCCACCACAGGAGGCCGGCGACCAGCGATAACGCCAAGGTGAAGGGAAACAAGGTCTTGCCGACCTCTCCGCCACGCGGAACGTCGACGGCGATGTAAACGGCGGCCAGCGCAAGTTCGGCGAGCACGATCCCCTTCTGCGCGCGTGCCAGCAGCGTGAACAGCGAGTTCAGCACGGTACGAGCCCTCCCGCGACGTCGCCACGGTAAGCCGCCGCCTCGGCATAGTTGATCAACACGGCGGAAGGGTAGCGGCTGGAGGGGGTGCGCAGAAGCCAGCCGCCAGCGGCCGGAGCAAGGGGCCTCATTGGATCGGAGCTGAAGGGATCCCGAATTCCCGGGGTTCGTCCAGCAGAATGACCGGTGTGGATGAGCAACGTGCGACGGCGTGGTCCGCTGACTCGGCCGCCCCCACCCCAGGCATCATGACCGGCCTGGGTGCCATAGGCCTGTCCGCGTCGCCCGGCGTACTCCTGCTCGCCTCGCTCTTCACGAGTTTCGCGTCGAGAATGTCCCGGGGCATGTTCCTGAGCCTTCTCTTCGTGGACGTCATTCTGGTGGCCGTACCCGCCGGCCTGGCGGTGTTGATGTGGTTCGGCCACCGCCGGAAACGGCGAGAAGTGATCAGGCTTCGGCTGAGTCATGCCGAGATTGCCGTGACCCGGGCGGACGGCACCACGGGCCGCTACCCCACCTCGGCGCTGACCGGAGTCCTGGCCGACCGCGAGCAGTGGACCGACGCCGTGTACATGACCACCACCGTGCTGGAGTTCCGTCGCCTGACGCTGACTTTCGGCGACGTGGCGGAGCAGACCCGGCCGGGCCGTGCCGAGGACGACAAATCCTTCGGCGCGATCCTCGCCGGACTGGGAGTGCCGATCGAGCGCGGCCTCTACATTGACTACGACACCACCGCCTGACGGTCACCGAGTCGTCGATCAGCCGACGTGGTGAGTCCACGACCACATCGCGGCGCGAACGAGACCACCGGCCAACACGGGCATGAGAAAGCCGAAGACGCCGGGTCCAGGCATGTGTACTGCCGGAGGAGGAGCGGCACCGGTCAGCCGATTGCCTCGACCGCCGGACCATGGGCGTCGGCTCGACGAACCCTGGAGCGGCGCAGCACCGCCGCCACGCCGTTGATGGCGGCGGCGTTGATCAAGGCTCCTATGGCAACGGACAGGACAAGCGGCAACCACCAAGGATCCTGCGTCGTCATGAGCACTGGCAGCGTCAGGATCACCCCCTCCATCGCATAAGTCCGGCGCTTCCATGAGGGTTCGCAGGCCGTCGGGATGACGGCTCGACCCGAGCGGTCGTTGACCGAATCCGGGTGACCGAGGCACTCATCCGCCGTACGGAGACCCAACCCGACCAGCCGGCGGGCCCTCAAGGCTGATTCGTCCCAGGGAAGGGGCAGTCGCCGTACCAGCTCACTTGATCGGTCCCGGCGGCAGCTGGGGCCCGGTTCCGGTGGTACCTGGACGGGGTTGTTGCACATGCCGTAGCGGCATGTGGTGAGGTCGGGGCACCACAGCACGAAAGGCCCTGTCTGCGATGTACCCCTCCTTCACGCCTCCCCGGCAGGTCAAGATCGGTGATGCCGCTGCGTTCGCCGGGATCACCCCACGCGCCATCCGCCACTACCACGAGATCGGTCTGCTGCCGGAGCCCGAGCGCGGCGGGGACGGCCGCCGCCGTTACGGCTATGACGACATGATCCGCCTGCTGTGGATCCGCAAGATGGCTGATGCCGGTATCAGCCTGGACGACATGCGGACCGCCTTCGGCGAAGCCCGGGGCGAAGCTGGAGACGAAACCCTGGACCAGGCCCCGGATATCGGGTCGGTCCTGAGCAGGCTGGAGGAGACCCTGGCGGCGCAGGAGGCCGCCATCAAACGCCGGCGCGCGGCTGTCCAGCGTCTGCAGGCGGTGGGTAGTCCGCTGGGGCTGCTCTCCGAATTGGTCACGGACCGGCTCAGTCACCTGCCCCCGGGCGCGTTGCGCCCCTCCGATCTGGACGCTCTGCTGGTCACAGAACGGATCTTCGGGCCGCTGGGCGCCGCCATCCAGGCGGGCACGTTCATCGTGCTGGCCACCCACCCCGACCTGCGGGCGGAGGAGGACCGTCTTGAGGCGGCCGAGGCCGCCCTCGACGACGGCGTCGAACTCGACGATCCGCGCGTCGAAGAGCTCGCCGTACAGCGATGCGCTCATCAGATGGCCCTGAATCGGGCCAGCGAGGCAGCTGGTCTCGACGCGGCCGAGGAGGAGATCTTCGAGGCCTACGACGCCGACCTGAAAGGGGAGGAGGGCACACTCATGAGCGCGGCCACAGCGATCACCAAGATGCCTTACGACTTCTCTCCTGCCCGGATGCGCTGCCTGGAACTCGCCGGACGGCTCTTCGGCGAGGCCCTTGCCGGCGCCCACTGCGCGGACAGCTGATCGCCTGTGCCCGGCACCGACTCGTACGTCGGGATTCCGGACTGGCCGCTGACAGCCGGCGCCGTTCCAGTGCTCGGCGTTTTGTCAGTCGCCTGGGTGTTCAGGGGCGGCGCTGTTGTTGAGCGTCGCCGCCTTCAGGATCAGCTGTGCTGTTGTACGGGTGCTCCACTCGAGGAGGCCGATCACCAACGCGATGCCGCCCCCGAGCACAAGGATCAAGAAGAGGATGTCGTCCTCCGGAACAAAGGCGGCTCCAGAGCCCAGCCACCATCCGGTCAGCATCAACGCCGCGCAGGCAGCGGGCTGTACCCAACCTGGCAACCTGTTCCACCAAGCGCGACGCAGGACAGCGCGTGACCATTGGCGAGTGACCTCGTCCACGGTCGGGTCCGGATGCCGCTGCCCCTGGTTTGCCCTACGAACAACTTCCCGTCGTGCTTCCAGCGGTAGCCGGCGGAACGCCTTCACCGCAGCCCGCCGTTCATCCCTGGTCAAGTCGTAGAGCGTGTCCGGCACCACGCCATGATGACAGCCTTGTCGCCGTCACATTCTCCCCGGCCAGGCAATGGCGGATCCACAAGGTCCACGCAGCGGTTCGATTCGTAGTGGCGACCGATGTTCGACCCACTGCGCCGTGGGGGGAGTGGTGACGAGGGATACGACGTACTACAGGGGATGGCTCCAGGACTGGTTCGGGCCGGGAATGCAGTCCCACACCTGCAGCCGTCGGCCGTTGGCCGCATCTCCGTGCGCGACGTCCAGGCAGCGACCGGAGAACGCGTTGCGGTAGCCGCCACCGACGCGCGTCCAGCGTTGTTGGGCCGCGCCGTTGCAGGCCCATACCTGCAGCTGGGCTCCGTTCCCGATGACCTCGGCCGGCTGGTCGAGACACATTCCGCCGATGCTCAGGGATCCGTCGGCGTTGTGGGTCCACTGCTGATTCGGTCCGTTCCAGCAGTCCCAGACCCGAACGGCGGCGGCGTTGCCGGCCGCGGGGTCCATGTCCACGCATTTGCCACCGCCGTTCCAGCGGATCTCACCGGATCCTCCGGCCGCGGGGCTCCAGGCTTTGTCGAGACGGTGGAAGGTCAGTGACACCAACCTGACGCTGCCGCCGGCCGCGTAGGCGGCGATGCCCAGACTGTCGGCCGCCGAGTTGAAGTCGGTGTTCTCGGTGTACGACAGCCGTCCGTCGTTGCCGAAGGCCTCGACCTGTCCGCGGTCGACCAGCACCCGCATCTTGATCCTGTTGCCGACGGGGGCGAGTGGCTTCCATTCCATCTGTTGCGCAACGCGGTGGTAGGCGATGGTCCGGTCGCTCGATCCGTCCGGGCGCTGGTGCAGCCGGAATCCGAACTCGGTGGCCGCGGCGCCGGTGAGGTCCCATTCCGAGATCAGTTCGTAGGTGTCCGCGGTGATGCCGTTCAACGGATCGGTGCTGTCGTTCGTCGTGATCGTCCGTGACCCCCAGGTCTGGGCGGGCCGGCGGATCGTGGCGATCTCGTCGACGGGAAGTCGGGTCACCCGGAGGCCTTCCGGGAAGGTGCGCAGCGACAGTTGTGCCGGGAACGACGCGTTACCGGTCCAGGTGGAGCCCCGGTTGCCGGGCTGCCAGAACATCTGAACCACCCGGTTCGTCGGAAGGTTCGTGAAGGTGAGCCCGGCATAGAAGGAGCCGTCGAATCCACCGCGTCCCTCGTCCATCCGCTGCGGCGTCGCGAATCCCGGGTCGGCAACGAATACGCCGTTGCCGTCGAGCGTGCCGACCACGTACTCGCCCTGAGCGTCGGTGAGAACCCATTTCTGGTTGCCGGCGTCGCCGTCGACCGGCAGGGGGAAGAGGTCCGGGCACTCGAACAGCCAGCCGGCACGGTATTCGCCGCGATATGTCCACGACAGCAGGTTGGTCGAGCTGTAGAACTTGCCGGTGTTGCCGCCGTCGTCGGCCCAGAAGACCATGCCCCAGCGGTTGCGGGCGGCATCCCAGAACACCTTGGGGTCGCGGCTCTCGTACGACGTCGAGATGACCTTCGCTCCGCTGTCGTACATCTGGAAGCGGTTGCCGCCGTCGGTGCTGTAGGCGATGGAGACGCCGTTGGTGTTGGTGTACAACAGGATGGGGTCGTGGTCGCCGCTTTTCAGGCCGGTCACGTTGCGGGTGTCGACCCAGCCGCCGCCGGAGAAGAGGGTGGCGTTGTGGACGCCCGGTTCGAGGGCGATCGGCTTCTGGGTCCAGTGCACCAGATCGGGGCTCGTGGCATGCCCCCAGTGCATGGTGTCCCAGTTCAGGCCGTGCGGGTTGTGCTGGTAGAACAGGTGGTAGGTGCCGCGGTAGTACAGCGGCGCGTTCACGTCGTTCATCCAGCCGCCTTGCGAGCTGAAGTGGAACTGGCCGCGTCGCGGTTCGTTGTAGTCGGTGGGGGCGTACGGGTACTCCGGATAGTCGCCGGGCAGCCCGGCCTGTGCCCGGGTGGCCGGGCTCGCGGCAACGCCGGCGAGCGCCGTGAGGGTGCAGAGGAGCGCGGAGATGAGGCGCCGCGCGATCCGGGGAGATTTGCGCATCGGGCTACACACCTTTGTTGAGCGAAGGGGACGGCACTTGCTCGTGGCGTTCAGGGCGGCCGGGCAGGGTGACATGTGGAGGCCGTCAACCTGCGCAGTCGAGGGGACGGCGCCCAGCTTCGCCGGGGCGAGACAACGTTATCTCGAAGTACACCGTCATCGTGCCGCAGAGTCAATGAGGAGTTTCCGCCGTGTTAACGCGGCGCAGGCGTGCGGGCGGTCACGATGGAGTCGTTCTCACGGGCACCCTCGAAGGCAACGTTGTCAGAGGGGCCGGTCCGACCGGCCGTGCAGCAGCTGCGGGCTCGGCGGTAGTTCACCGGAACCGCGGCGGATGAGGTCGGTGGGGATCCAGAACGTTCCGGGCTCGCCGGTGTGGCCGTCGAGGCGGCGGAACAGCGCCGCGGCGGCGGTACGGCCCATCAGCGCCGGATTCTGGGCGACCACGGTGACGGCGGGCTCGAGCAGGTCGGCGAGCGGGAAGTCGTCGAAGCCGATGAGCGCGACGGCGCGGTGCAGCCCGAGCCGGCGCAGGGCCCGTACGGCTCCGATGGTGACCAGGTTCTGGCTGCTGAACAGGGCGGTGGGCGGCGCGGGCCGGTGGAACAGGCTCATCACGGCGGTTTCGGCGAGGGCTGTCGTGTGCAGTCCGTGGGCGACGAGCGCCGGGTCGGCCTGGAGACCCGCCTCGGTCAAGGCGGCGACGTAGCCCTCGTAGCGGTGCTGTGCAGTCGATATGTGGTAGTGGTCGCCGAGGTAGGCGATGCTCCGGTGACCGTGGGCGAGCAGGTGCCGGGTGGCCTCGGCCGCTCCGGTGACGTTGGTGGCCAGCACGGTGTCGGCGGCGAAACCCTGCCCGGGCCGGTCGACGAAGACCACGGGCGTCCCCGGGGGGAGCTCGGCGGTCAGGTAGCTGTGGTCGCTGCTGACCGGCGCGATGATCACCCCGTCGGCGCGGCGCATGGTGAAGGTCCGGATGAGTTCGCGTTCCCGCTCCGGGTCTTCGTCGACGCTGCCGGTCAGGACCTGCAGTCTCCGGGCCCGCGCCTCGTCCTCGATGACCCGGTGCAGGGCCGAGGAGAACGGGTTGCTCACGTCCTCCAGCAGCAGGGCGATCATGTCGGTGCGGCGATCGCTGCGCCGTAGCGTGCTGGCGCCGATGTCGTGGCGGTAGTTGAGCGCCGCGATGGCGGACTGCACCTGAGCCGCGAGCTCGGGGTTGACGGTCTGTTCACCGTTGACGACCCGCGAGACGGTTTTGAGGCTGACTCCCGCGGTACGTGCGACGTCGTTCATGGTCGGCCGGGTTCTGCCTGGTCGTTCACCGTTGGGAGCCGACTCGCGGGGGGCTTGCACGTTGTTCCTCCTTGACGGCCACGGCCGATGACGAAGCCTAACCAAGTCTCCAAAAATGACAACGTTGCCCCGGCGTGATTCGGACTCGTGCGCGGGGGAAGGCAGGCGAACCCGCCCCTCGAAGCGGCTCGAGCTGGACTTCGGTGGCACGTACGCGCGTTAGTCAATCGAACCGACGTGTGGTGTTGACAACGTTGGAACTCATGACGTGTACTCCCAGACAACGTTGTCTCGGCTCTTGAACCGGGCCGGACGACACCCTCCCCGTCTCCCCTCTCCGAACCAGGAGCTGTCATGACTCATGCCCACACCAGCGGACGCAAGCGCACCGTCGCCGCTGCCGCCGCGGTCGCCCTCGCACTGACCACCGCGGCATGCGGCGAACCGCAGAGCGCGGGAGCCGGTGGGAAACCGGTCATCGGGCTGATCACCAAGACCGACACCAACCCGTTCTTCGTGAAGATGAAGCAGGGCGCCCAGGAAGCCGCCGGTCAGCAGACCGTCGACCTGCAGTCCTTCGCCGGCAAGCAGGACGGCGACAACGAGGCCCAGGTCCAGGCGATCGAGAACCTGATCTCCGCGGGCGCCAAGGGCTTCCTGATCACCCCCAACGACTCGAAGGCGATCGTCCCCTCGATCGACAAGGCCCGGCAGGCCGGCATGCTGGTGATCGCCCTGGACACGCCCACGGATCCGGCCTCCGCCGTCGACGCGACGTACGCGACGGACAACTACCAGGCCGGCCTGCTCATCGGCCGATGGGCCAAGGCGAAGTTCGCCAAGGAGGGCAAGCAGGCCAGGATCGCGCTCCTGGACCTCAACGCCAATCAGATCTCCGTCGACGTGCAACGCGACCAGGGATTCCTGGAGGGCTTCGGTGTCGACGTGAAGGACAAGACGAAGATCGGCGACGAGGACGACCCGCGCATCGTCGGCCACGATGTCACCGACGGCGCCGAAGAGGGCGGGCGCACCGCGATGGAGACCCTTCTCCAGAAGGATCCGTCCATCAACCTCGTCTACACCATCAACGAGCCCGCCGCCGCCGGCGCCTATCAGGCACTCAAAGCCGCGGGCCGGGACAAGGACGTGACCATCGTGTCCGTCGACGGCGGATGCCCGGGTGTGGACAACGTCGGAGCCGGCGTCATCGGCGCCACCTCCATGCAGTTCCCGCTCAAGATGGCGTCGATGGGCGTGGAAGCCATCACCAAGTTCGCCGCGGACGGTACGAAACCGGCGGCGACCGCCGGCAAGGACTTCGTCGACACCGGGGTCCAGCTCATCACCGACCAGCCGCAGAGCGGTGTCGACGCCAAGGACTCCGCCTGGGGCAAGCAGAACTGCTGGGGCTGATCCGCCGACCCGCTCCCGGATCGTCTTCCGTCCCCACAAGGCATGAGGAGTGCCGAGGATGACCACCTCGTCCACCGATAGCGCATCCACGTCCGTACCCGCGGCGAGCAGCACAACGCCCGGGCCGGCGTCCCTCCCCGACTTCGACGATCACCGCACGGCCTCGCCGCGGATACGCATCCAGCAGCTGCTGCACGCCAACCCGACACTGGGCCCACTGGCCGTACTCGTCCTGGCGATCGTCGCCTTCACCTTCTCGAACCCGCGTTTCTTCTCCGCCCCGAACCTGTCGCTGGTCCTGGCCCAGGTCACCGTGATCGCCGTCCTGGCACTCGGGCAGACCCTGATCATCCTCACCGCTGGCATCGACCTGTCGGTCGGCGCCATCGCGGTCTTCTCCTCCATCCTCATGGCGTCTCTGGCGGTCAAGGCAGGGCTGCCCGGCCCGGCCGCCCTGGCAACCGGCCTCATCCTGGGTACGGCGATGGGCGCACTCAACGGCTTCCTGGTCACCCGGATCAAACTTCCACCGTTCATCGTCACCCTGGGCACGCTGACCATCTTCTTCTCGCTCAACTCCGTGGTCAGCAACAGCGAGACCATCCGCGGCGCCGACATGCCCGCCCTGCTGACCTGGACCGGCACGGCCATTCCGATCGGGACGTTCCGCCTCACGTACGGCTCGATCATCATGCTGCTGCTGTTCGCTCTCGTACTGTTCGCGCTGCGCAACACCGCCTGGGGCCGGCACGTGTACGCCACCGGCGACGACGCCGAAGCCGCCCGGCTCGCCGGCATCCGCACCGGCCGCGTCCTGCTGTCGGTGTACACCGCAGCCGGCGCCCTGTACGCGATCGGCGCCTGGATCCTGATCGGGCGACTGGCCTCCGCCAGCCCGAACGTCGGCACCGACTACAACCTCGACTCCATCACGGCGGTCGTACTCGGCGGCGCCAGCCTGTTCGGCGGCCGCGGGGGAGTACTCGGCACCCTGATCGGCGCGCTCATCGTCGGCGTGTTCCGCAACGGCCTGCAACTGGCCGGCGTCGAGGTGGTCTGGCAGGGCTTCGCCATCGGTCTGCTCGTGCTGGTGGCGGTATCCCTCGACCAGTGGATCAGAAAGGTCAGGACGTGACCGGGACTCCCGCCACCGAGCCGGCCGTCACGACAGCAGAACCAGGAGGAACACGATGACCGCCGCCGACACCGCCGAGGCGCACCAGTCACCCGGTCCCACCACCGTCCCCGTTCTCCAGGCCAAGGGCCTGACCAAGAGGTACGGCCGGGTCGTCGCTCTCGGAGGCAGCGACCTCGAGTTGTACCCCGGAGAGATCCTCGCCGTCATCGGTGACAACGGCGCCGGCAAATCCAGCCTGATCAAGGCCCTCTCCGGCGCACTGGTCCCGGACGAGGGCGAAATCCACCTCGACGGACAGCGCGTGCACTTCCGCAACCCGATGGACGCCCGCAAGGCCGGCATCGAAACGGTCTACCAGACTCTCGCCGTCGCCCCCGGACTGGACATCGCCGACAACCTGTTCCTCGGCCGCGAACGACGTCGCCCCGGACCGCTCGGCTCGATCCTGCGGATGCTCGACCACAAGCACATGCGTTCCGAGGCCCGGCGGCACATGAACGAACTCGGCGTGGCCACCCTCCAGAACATCGGCCAGCCGGTCGAGTCGTTGTCCGGCGGTCAGCGCCAGGCCGTCGCGGTGGCCCGTGCCGCCGCCTTCGGCAGCAGAGTGGTCATCCTCGACGAACCCACGGCCGCGCTGGGCGTCAAAGAAGGCAACCGCGTGCTCCAGCTGATCCGCGACGTGCGCGACCGTGGTCTGCCCGTCATCCTGATCAGCCACAACATGCCGCACGTCTTCGAGGTGGCCGACCGGATCCACATCCAGCGGCTCGGCCGTCGCGCCACCGTGATCACCCCGCGGTCCCACTCGATGTCCGAAGCCGTCGCCATCATGACCGGCGCCACCGAACCACCACCGCCGGTCGCATGAGCGGCCCCGTCGGATACGCCGCCATCCTGGGCGAGGCACTGGTCGACCTGCTCGACAGCACCGTCGAAGGCGAACACGTCTATCGCCCGGCGATCGGCGGCGGCCCGCTCAACGTGGCCGTCGGCGTGACCCGCCTCGGCGGTGCCGCACAGTTCGTCGGCAGTCTCAGCGATGACGTGTGGGGCGACCGGATCAGCGCGTTCCTCACCGGCGCCGGCGTCGGAACCCAGGGGGTACGCAGGGTGCCGGCGCCGAGCAGCCTGGCGGTCACCACCCACACCGGAGCGGAGCCGGAGTTCCGGTTCTACGGCACACCCCCGTCGTACGCCCTTCTGCACCCCGGCGACCTGGACCTGCCACTGCTGCACGGCGCCGCCGTCCTCTACGCCGGCTCGATCAGCCTGCTCAGCGAACCCTTCCTCGACACCGCCAGGAAGGCCTGGGCGGTACCCGGCCCGCTGAAGGTCTTCGACCCGAACGTACGCCCGGCACTGGTGCCCGACCGCCCGGCCCTCGCCGCGCTCCGTGACCTCGTCGAGCAGTTCGCGGCCACCGCGGACCTGGTGAAGCTGAGCGAGGCCGACGGGCGGCTGCTGTACGACGGCGCCCCCGTCAGCGAGACCGCCGATCGGCTCCGCGCCGCCGGTGCCGCTGTGGTGGTCGTGACCCGTGGACCGCACGGCGCCGTGGTCGTCACCGACGCCGGCACTGTCGCCGTTCCCGCGCCGGTGGTGACGGCCGTCGACGCCACCGGCGCCGGCGACTCGGTCATGGCCGCCCTCATCGCGCACCTCCTCGCCGACGGGCCCGGCACCGGCCCGGCCCGTTGGGCGGACGCCGTCACCTTCGCCCTCACGGTCGCCGCACTGGTCTGCGAGCGACCGGGCGGCGCCGCAGCGATGCCCACCCGCGACGAAGTCGCCGCCCGCTGGGGCGCGGTGGTTTCAGGGCCGCCCGTGGTGCTGCAGTGACCGGATGAGCCAGTCGAAGACCGGTGCGATCGAGGGTGGGGCCGGCCATCCGTTGATGGTGGAGATGAGATGCCAGTACTGCTCGACCCGCGGGTCGTTGGCGACCTCCATCCGGGTCAGCAGGTCGGTACGGTACTCGGCGCTGTCGGTCTTCCCGAACGTGCCGGCGTAGCGGGCGACGAGTTCAGCGACGATCTCGGCGGCCGCTGCCGACGGTGGCTGGATCCCGGCCGTGACGGCTGCCGTCACCCGCTCGATGACGTGGTCGGTCAGCTCACGGTGCAGGCCGGTCCGGTCGCCATCGGCGCGTTCGGCGGCCTGGTGCTCGGCCATCCGGCGGATTCCGGCGCGGAAGTCGGTGTCCTGGACGAGCCGAGCGAGTTCGATCCACGCTTCGACCTGCTCGGCGGTGGGTTCGTCGGGCAGGTTCGGCATGGTGGAGCGCAGCAGGTCGACCAGCGCGGGGTTGGCGTCGACTGCACCGAAGGTGCTCTCGATGAAGTCGTGGACGAGCCGGTGCCGTTCGGCTTCGGACAGTTGCACGATGCGGTGCATCAGTTCGGTCTCCTTCGTACTGGAGTCCCGCTTCGCCACCAGGCGCAGAACCGCCCGGCGTACCTGCAGCACCTGAATCTGCACGTCGAGCGCAGAGGCATGGACGGCGGCCGCCTGCGACAGGGTGATGTCCTCGGCGAGGACCCGGCGGATGGTGGCCAGGTCGAGGTCCAGCTCAGTGGCTTGTCACTCGCGGCACTCCGGCAGGCCCCGAACGGGATCGGTGCCGGTGTCATGATCCGGATGCTCGTATGGTGGATCGATGGAGCATGTCGACGCCGGAGCATTGTCCGTCGCCTGTCTGCGCGACGGTCCGCGAGACGGTTGGCCGGTCATCCTGTCGCACGGATTCCCGTACGACGTCCACGCCTACGACGACGTGGTGCCCGCGCTGACCGCCCGTGGCGCCCACGTGATCCGTCCCTACCTGCGAGGCTTCGGGGCGACCCGTTTCCGGTCCGCCGACACCGTGCGCAGCGGGCAGCAGGCCGCGCTCGGCTCGGACCTGATCGCGCTGGTCGAGGCGTTGCACCTGGACGGCGTCATCCTGGCCGGGTACGACTGGGGTGGCCTGGCGTCCTGCGTCGCGGCGGCCCTGTGGCCGCGGCGGGTGGCCGGGCTGGTCTCGTTGGCCGGCTACGACATCATCGACATCGAACGGCAACGGCACACGTTCGACCCGGCCATCGAGTACGCGGTCTGGTATCAGCACCTGTTCCAGACCGAACGCGGTCGCGAGACTCTGACGGAACACCGCCGCGATCTGTGCCGGATGCTGTGGCGCCAGTGGTCGCCCCGATGGGATTTCGACGAGGACACCTTCACGCGTACGGCCGCATCCTTCGACAACCCGGACTTCGTCGACGTCGCCGTCCACGCCTACCGCCACGCGCTCGGACAGGCTCCCGGGGATCAGGCTCTCGACGACCTCGAACGCCGTCTCGCGGCCCGGCCGGAGATCGTCGTGCCCGCGGTGACGTTGGACGGTGCCACCGACACGCTCAAACCGGGCGGGACCGCCGACCACGCCCGCATGTTCCGCGCCCGTCACGAGCACCGGACGATCGACGCCGGCCACAACCTTCCCCAGGAAGCACCCGCGGCGTTCGCGGACGCGGTGCTGACCGTGCGGGACTGGCTGCAATGATCTCGGCAGGGCGGATCGGAGCGGTCCCGAATTGCGGGCGCACGGCATGGGACCATGATCCGAGTCGCCCAGGGCTGGAGGATGTGTGCCGTATTCGCCTGATCTCGCCGCGATCCTGAAGGAGGGAGCGCGGTTCGAGGCCGACGGTATCGCCTACGTCATCGAGCGCCTGCCGGTCGGCACGGTCGTCGCCCCGACCGGGGAGATCACCGCGTGCGACCCGCTGACCTGCGCGAACGGGGCCGAGGCGTTCACCGCCACGATCGCCCCGGGCAGGTACCCGTTGACCGCCTGGGTGGCCGTGGTCAGCCAGGACGGCGGCACGCCTGACCAGCGTACCGCCGCGTTGGAATTGACCGTCAGCGATCAGGCAGCGGTGCGCTGGGAGATGGCCCTCAACGAGGGCCAGGACGTCGGCGTCCTCGACGCCGACGGCTATTTCGGCTATCCGGTCGACGCCGGTGTCGGCACCCTCGCTGACCTGTCCGCCGTCGCCGCCCTGGCCGAATGGGATTACGACCAGCTGGAGGACGTCTACATCCCGGCGCAGATCCCGCCGGGCCCGGCGCCGATCGACGGCCTCGTCGACGAGGCCACCGGCGCGAACGTCATCACCGTCGCCTCCGGCTGGGGCGACGGCGTCTATCCGACGTTCGTCGGCTTCGCCGCCGACGGCACGGTCTGCGGTTTCGTCACCGATTTCCTCGTGGTCCCGGGCCTTTAGGGGTACGGACCACTGCCGCTCGTGCCGGGCCGGCCCGGCACGAGCGGCGCCGAGGGTCAGCCGACGGCGGTCGCCTCCAGTTCGATCATCTGTCCGGGGACCGCCAGCCGGTTCACACCCAGCATCGTCGTCGCCGGCGCCACCCCGGCGGCACCCAGTCGGGCGGCCAGCACGCCGTAGTGCGGAAACAGCGCGTCGACATCGGTGGTGTAGACGTTGAGGCGTACCACGTTCGCCAGGGACATGCCGGCCTCGCCGAGTACGGCCTCCACGTTGGCGAGACTCAGCGCCAGCTGTGCGGCCATGTCGCCGTCGTGCTGCGGCTTGCCGTCGGCGTCCATGGCGGTCTGGCCCGAGCAGTACAGGGTCCGGGTGTGCCCGGAGACCACCTCACCCTGGTGGAATCCCAGTTCCACCGACCACGGCCACGGGTTGATCGCCTCTCGTTGCACTGACACGTGCGCTCCGTTCGTTGGTTGACCTCGTGTGGCACCGAGCCTGGCGACAAATCACGACATCCTCTGTCGGGTATTCCGATACCGTTCGCGAATGCGTGCCGATCGGCTGGTCTCCCTGGTGCTGCTACTGCGCCAGCGGGGCCGGCTGACCGCGGACGTGCTGGCCCGGGAGCTGGAGGTGTCCACCCGCACCGTGCTGCGCGACATCGAGGCACTGTCCGCCGCCGGTGTCCCCGTCTACGCCGAGCGCGGCCGGCACGGCGGGTTCGCCCTGCTGCCGGGCTTCCGGACCGAGCTGACCGGACTCAACCACGACGAGGCCCTCGCCCTGCTGACCGCCGGATCCGGACCCGGCGGCCGGGTGCTCGGCCTCGGGCCGGCGTTCAGCTCGGCCCTGCGCAAGGTCGTCGACGCGCTGCCGGAGAACCACCGGGCCACCGCGAGCGACGCCGCCCAGCGGTTCCTCGTCGAACCGGAGACCGACCTGCTGTCACGCCGCCCGGCCGTCGAGGAGGTGCCGGGCACCACGATGAGCGAGGTCCGTCGGGCGGTGCTCGCCGGGCACCGGCTGCGTATCCACTACGCGGCGACCGGCCGGGCGGCACAGTGGCGCACGGTGGACCCGATCGGGCTGGTCACCGTTCGCGATCGGGCGTACCTGCTGGCCACCAGGGCGGGGGAGGACCGTACCTACCGGCTGTCGCGGGTGCTCGCCGCCGAGGATCTCCCGGAACCGGCCCGGCGGCCGGCCGACGTCGACCTCGACCGGGCCTGGCGGGACCGCTGCGCACAGTTCCTGTCCGACGGCCACATCAGCGTGCAGGTCCGCGTCGAACCGGCACGCCGCGAGGAACTGTTGACCAGCGCGGTCGCGGTCCGCGCCGAAGAGCCCGGCGCCGACGGCCGGCTGCGGCTGGAGGTGACGTTCCAGGACCTACGGCATGCGGTGTGGGCACTGTGGCAACTCGGGCCGGATGCGGAGGCCCTCGCCCCGCCGTCGCTGCGGGCCGCCCTGCGCGACCGTGCCGCCGCGATCGTCGCCCGCTACCGCGATCCCGCCTGATTCCGCCGGGCGTGCCTTCGGAGAGCAACCGGTTGCGTACCGAGGAGACGAGCGATCCCAGCTGATCGAACTTCCGTTTATGTCGATGAGCGGTCGTCGGAAGGGGTCAGTTCCCGGACCCGAGCGCTTCGGCTATCAGCACATGACGATCCGCTGGCGCATCCACGTTGCGAGGACTGTGCAAGCCGACACAGACGTAGCGACCTCCGTACTCGACCCAGGTGGGGGAACCCCAGAAACGACGGCTCGCGGTCAGTAGCTCGCCGGCGACCTCATGCCGATACTCCGGTCGGCCACCGACCTCGGTGAAGGCCGTGGCGACCGATTCCTCGGCGTCGAGCGGCAGGTCGGCATCGCCGACTGCGGGCAATAACAGCAGGAGGCGTTCTGCCTGCGTCCGTACGGAGTCCAGTTGAGCAGCGACCACGAGAAGCTCTCGCCATGAGAGGCCCGGTCCTTGGAAGCCCCCCTCCAGCGCGGCGAACGTGATGACCGAGTCGGAATCCGCAGGTTCAAGGAGGTAATCCCACCCCGAGTCACCCTCGAAGTTGCGAAAGAGAAGGTGCAAGCGGTGCCCGTGGGCGAGCTGCACCACCAAGAATGGCCAGCAGTCCGGACGGTGTAGTTCTTCTGCATACTCTTCGACGTCAGCGGGATCGACGTCGAAGGCCGTGGCGGCCGTGAAGGAACCACCGAACGTGAGCAGGAAAGCCGGCCAGAACAGGTCGTCATCCGGCTGCGGTCCGAGCTCGCTCAGCACTGCTTCGTCAGCCGGTGGCTGAAAGCTGCTCAGGTAACGCCGGAGAAACACTGCGACAGTCTCCCAGGCGCGTCCTACGACGCGTATCCGGATCTGCCGCTGCTAGCCGCTCGCGCCGACCGCCACCGACACTCCCGGCGGTGGGCCGTGACGGCCTCGACGATCCCGGCTGCACCGATGATTTCCGAAGGGATTCGCGGTCCATACGTTGACCGCGGGAGCAGATGATCTCGCCGGACCGCAGAGGAGATCCCAGACATGACGAGACCGCTTCGCTTCGGGGTCGTTGCCCCGCTCAGAACTGACCTGCCGACGTGGCTGGCCCAGGTGCGCCGCATCGCCGACAGCGGCTACTCGACGTTGCTGATGCCGGATTTCCCGCTGCTGCAACCGGCGCCGGGTCCCACGTTGGCCACCGCCGCGGCGCTGACCGACTTGCGAGTGGGCACATGGGTGTACGCCTCCCCGCTACGCCCGGCCTGGCTGACGGCGTGGGAGGCGCACTCGCTGTCGCAGCTCACCGACGGACGCTTCGAGCTGGGCATCGGCACCGGCCGGCCAGGAATCGACGACGAGCTCCGCGACAAGGGAATGCCTGCCGTCCCGCCGCGCGAGCGGCTGGCCCGGATACGCGAGACCGTCCGGAGGCTACGAGATTTCGACGGCCCCGACCGGCACACACCGGTGGCGATGGCCGTCCGCGGGCCGAAGGCTCGGGCGCTGGCGGCCGAGGCCGCCGACACGGTCACCTTCGTGCAAGCGCCGGATGAGTCCCGGACCGAGGTCACGCGACTGGCGCGCGACCTGCGCGCCGTCCGCGACGTCGAGCTCGCGAATGCCGTGTCGGTCATCGGCGACCGGGTCGCACCGCACATGGCGCCTCCCGACACCGACACTGCCGCAGCTCGCGCGGCGGACTCGTTGGTCACGCTTCCGGAGGATCCGGCGGCCGCCGCCGAGGAGATTCAGCGGCGACGGGAAGAGATCGGCTTCTCCTACTTCGTCATCGGCGCCGACTTCGCCGACACGTTCGCTCCGGTCGTGGCCAAGCTAGGCGGACGGTAGTTCACCGCTGAGGAATGATGGCGGCGAATACGCCGGTCCGGAGAGCCGACACCTGAACGCAGTTCCTTGTCGATGACGCAAAGGTCACGTACTCCGTCGTGCACGGCCCCCGCGCATACGACGTCCCCGACCAGAGTCTCGGCGCGTTCGGCACGGATGTTCAGAACGCTGTACTCGCCCCCTTCGCGGCCGTCGTCCTGCTGCCTGTCGTCCCCTGCATTCCTGCGAATGCAGCCGATGGTCATCGGCTGACGAGGGGACTCAGAAAGTAACGCTGTGTGGGCCCTTCACTGGCTGGGACGTCGCAGGCGTGAAGGACCACAGCTGGTTCATGACGTTCGGGTCGGTGTCGGCGGTGAGACAGTTTCGCACCTGGAGGACCACTCGCCAGGGAGGCGGGCCGGCGGCGTCGTTCCGTGCATCCAGGCACAGACCGGAATCCCGATTCCGGATCAGCATTTTAGTCGGTCCGAAGCTACCGGGATGAGAGAGCGTATCCCGGACATAGGACAGGGACCACTCGGCCGGCGAATACCCTTGCGAGCAACTCCACCACTGGATGATCGGCGTTCCGTTGGTCACGGTTCCTTCGCGCCAGTCGGTCCTCAAGCACTGCCCGGAATGCTGCGCCTTCAACCGGAAGAATCCATCCCCGCTATCGATTTTCTCGAACTCCTGGGAGGTGCCGGCGTTGTCCGGCCACAAGAAGACACCAGCACCGGCCTCGATGGAACCCCACATGACGTCAAGGCGAAGGTTGGGGCTGTACAGATTGGTGATCTCGACGAGAGTGGCCGTTTCGTGGTCCGTTCTGGCACTGGTGGCATGTGCCGGTGGTGCTGCGGTCGCCGCGATGAAAACGGCTCCGGCCGCAGCCAGCGCCACGGTCATCGTTCTCGTCGCCCGCTCGCCGAGCGGTTCGCACGTCCCGATCTCGCTATGCCGACGATCCGGGCGCATGGGCTGTGATTCCACGGTTCTCTCTCCAGCTCAGAGCAGGGCGGACGTCTTCACATCGTGCTCAGTCGGCGATCGCGCAGAGTTGACGGCGCCTATTTACCGTGTTTCCCCGCGCGTCGGTCTGCGCCACGGTAAGGCTTGGCCGGCACCCGTGTCCCGGAATCGGGTGCGTCATGGTGCGAACGACCTACCCAGCCCGGCTGGACTGCTCTCCGCGGTGACCGTCCGGGCAGGTTGCACCAACGCGAAAGTCACGCTCTCCTCCCGCGCCAACAGCTAGGCTCGAAGCATGCACTTGCGGCCCGCCGTCGCGCATCCTTGCAGGTAGAGGACGACGGCCCAGGGGACATGTGGAGCACCGATGCCCCAAACGCTCGAGATCGGATTGGTCGCGCGCAACGACCGGTATGACGACGACGATCAACGCTGGCTCGCGCAGACCGCGGCCCTCGTCCAGGACCTCCGCCGCGACACCGGCTCGGTGCGCCTGGACCGAACGCCGGTGCCCGGCATGAAGGGCGCCGCGGCCGATCAGGTCATCCTGGCCCTGGGCTCGGCCGGGGCGTTCAGCGTCGCCGTCCAGCTGATCAGCACCTGGCTGGGCCGGGACCGGCACCGCTCCGTGGAGTTGACCTTCACGGACGCCGAGGGCACGCCGAAGACCGTACGTGTCTCGGCCGAGAATGCCGGGTCCGACGCCATGGCACCGCTCATCATGGCCGCCTCGGAGCTCGCCAAGGAGCGGTGATGACGTACCGGGCGCTGCTCATCGGCAACAGTGTGTTCGAGGAGGACGCCGGCCTCAACCCGCTCAACGCCCCGACGAAGGACGTCGCCCGTCTGCACCGGGCGCTCGTGGACTCCGTGACCGGGCTCTTCGCCGAGGAGAACGTCCGGCTGGTGATCGAACGCAGCTCGCACGACCTGCTCGACGAGATCGACACGTTCTTCTCCTCGGCGCACCGGGACGATCTGCTGCTGTTCTACTACAGCGGGCACGGGCTGATCGACGAGCGTAACCAGCTTTTCCTGTGCGGGCGGAACACCCGGTCGGACAAGCTGTTGCGGACGGCGGTCAGCAACGTACGGGTCAACGAGTTCGTCGAGCAGTCGGTGGCCCGATGCACCGTGATCATCCTGGACTGCTGCAGTAGCGGCATGTTCAAGGGCGGCGATGTGTCCGCACCGCTCGCGGGTCCGGGCCGCTACGTGATCTCCAGCACGCGGGGCGCGGCGTTGGCCAACGACGCCGCCACCGCCACCGGTACAAGCTTGTTCACCGAACATCTCGTCACCGGTCTCCTCGGTGCCGCCGACGACCGGGACGGCGACGGCTACCTGGATCTGCGGGAGGTCTTCGACTACGTACGGGCGAGGCTGACCGCCACCACGAAACAGATTCCACATTGCCGGTTCGATGGCGACGCGGCGGTCATGCTGGCCAAACGGCCCGCCGCACCGGTTCCCGCCGACGCCGCCACCCCGCGGGCCAGTGATCCGACGTTCGTCCTGTCCGAGAACACCATCACGTTGCGCGATGTCGGCCCGGACGAGTGGCTCAGCCCGGAGACCATCGAGATCTACCCGCTCACCGAGGCCGAGCTGGACTGCACGGCCGAGAGCGATGCCACCTGGCTGAACACCGAGGTGTGCGGCGGGCGGCTGACGATCGAGCTGCACCCCGGCCCGGGTTACAACCGTGGCAAGATCCTCGTGCGGGACCGGAGGTCGGGTGCAACGCAAGTGGTGCGGGTGCACGTAGCCGTCGACCGGCGGAGCCCGGTGGCACCACCGCCGATGACGGACGAGCCGATCGCCCCGATGCCTCGTCCGTCGATGCCGGGTCCACCGGGCACGGACCTACCGCCTCGCATCCTGGCCCGGGTCCCGATGTCCCACGCCATCGAACCGCCGCACTCGCCCGCCGTCCACGCCACCCCCGAGCCGTACCCCGAGCATGGCGGACGGAAGAAGCGGTGGCTCGTCGCCGTCGCCGCCGCAGTCCTGCTGACCGTCGGCATGGTGGGGCTGCTGACGCTTCTGCACGACCCACCACAGGAAGGCACCATGTCGGTCCCCGATCTGTCCGGCCTGCCCCGGGCCAGCGCCGAGGCGGCGCTCCGGGAGGAAGGTCTGGAACCGAGCGTCGTCGTCGCCTCGTCGAGCTCCGCCTGCTCCCCGGGCACGGTCATCGCGCAAGACCCGTTGCCCGGTCAGCCGGCCGGCCGCGGAGCGCAGGTCAGCATCACCGTGTGCAAGGCGCCGATGACGCCGGTGCCCCCTCTCGGTCGCGACCGCTCGTCCGCCAGAGATGCGCTGCAGGCGGTCGGGTTGCACGCCGAATTCGAGTTCCAAGACAGCCCCAAGAAGGAAGGACAGGTGCTCTGGTCCCAGCCCGGCTCCGGCGTCAAGGTACAGGAGGGATCCACCGTCACCGTCTTTTTGTCCGATGGTGGAAAGACGTGCCGGAGAGTGGTTCCAAACGTAAAGGGAATGATGGCCGAGCACGCTGACGCGGCGTTGAGTGGCGCCAAGTTTGTTCCTCAGATTGAAGAGCGGACATCCGATGAGCCAGTCGGCACTGTCTTAGAGCAGAAAGCACCCGCTGGCGAAGAAGCCAAATGCGGCGCGACAGTGACTCTCATAGTGTCGGCTGGACCGGAAACGGCATCGTCCATACCGTTTTCTCCGTCCGGATAGCAGGGGTGGCTGAGTCCGATCGCTGCCACACTCTGGCCGCTCGTGGACCCGCCGACCAATCCGGACATCGGTGAGCGACAGACGCTGCCTCGGAACGGCCGTTCCCGCCGGAGGAGGCGAGCCGTGATCATCTTTGTCGTACCCCTGCCCTAGCATCCCGGTCATGGCAATTCCCGACCGCGTTCCCATCGCCTATGAGCCGGACTACCGCACCAGCTCGATCGGCACGTATGAGAACGGACAGTTCTTCGGCTCCGTCACGGCCACCCTCGAAGAGGGCACCGGGGCGACCGACTCGTGGCCTCACTACAAGCGGTGGTACGCCGTGCTGCACCGGTTCGACCCGGACGGTGCCCATACCGGTTCGCAGATCTGGTGCGCCGGCACCAGCGAAGACGAGGACGCCTCGATCGATCGCGCTCAGGCGCGTCTCGCCGGCTGGCTGGACGCCCTGCCCGGGCGCGTCTTCAGCGACATCGCCATCAAGCTGTTCCACGTCGACTTCGAAGGCCACACCTTCGGGCTGGTTGACCAGTCCGAAGACTATGACGGAGAAGATCACGCGGAGTTCGTACCTGACGACTTGGGCTTCGACCCGCCCTGGGACGGCTGCTACGACACCTGATGTCTTCCTCGATGGCGAGGTGCGCCGGGTTCGGTTGACGTCGGGTGACCTGGCATCCTGAATCGATGTCGGAATCTGCGCAACGGCAGGATGTCATCGGCCAGGTCGCGCGCCGGATTCCCGTACGCCGAGGTGGTGCCTGCCTTCGGGTCGCCGTCGACGGCCCGGACGGCTCCGGCAAGACCACCTTCGCGGATGAACTCGCCGCAGCGGTGCGTACGCTCGGCCGGCCGGCCGTTCGGGTGTCGCTCGACGACTTCCACAACGTCCGGGCCGTGCGCTACCGGCAGGGCCGCGAATCTCCGGAGGGCTTCTGGCAGGATTCGTACGACTATCAGCGGTTCCGGAGCGACGTTCTTGATCCCTTCGCTCCTGACGGTGCGCGACGCTATCGGCCGGCCGCGCACGATCTCGTCACCGATGCGGTTCTCGACCCGCCGCCGCGGACCGCGGTGCCCGGGAGCGTCCTGATCGTCGACGGGCTGTTTCTTCACCGCGACGAGATCGGCAGCGTGTGGGACCTGTCAGTGTTCCTTGAGGTCCCGTTCGACGTGACGGCGAAGCGGATGGCGCACCGCGACGGCACGAGCCCCGATCCCGGTCATCCGGGAATGCGACGCTATGTCGAGGCGCAACGCATCTACTTCGCCAGTTGTTCGCCGCAGCAACGGGCCGACATCCTGATCGACAACGAGGATCTCGGGGCGCCTCGCATCGTCCGGACGACGAACTGATCCTGCCGCCGGCAGCGATCGCGCCTTCGCCTCTGCAGGTAATGTTCGGCGTCGTGTGGAACGAGAAAGTGCTTGCCGGGCGGCCGGCCTGGCAGCACATCCCTTCAGGCGTGATCTTTCGGCAGGTTCCGGGCGGGACCTATCGCATGGGCCTGTCCGAGGCGGAACTGGCGGCGGTGCGCGCCATCGCGAGTGACGGAGGGGTCGAGGACACTCTCGAACCGTTCTTCGCCGAGGCCTGGCATTCCCAGCCGGTACGCGAGGTGCGCGTCGCATCGTTCCTGATCGCCCGGCACCCGTTGACGGTCGCTCAGGTTCGGCATTGGATGCCGGACTACGAGGACGACTACGCCGAGGCGGAGACCGGCACGGCGCGGCTCGAGGACGACCTGGACGACCTGCTCGAAGCCCTGCCGTTCCGGCTGCCCAGCGAAGCCGAATGGGAGTACGCGGCAAGGGCCGGCACCACCACCCTGACCTTCCGCGGAGACGGCAAACCCGGCGAGGAACAACTGCTCGACGACTTCGGCGATGAGCAGGTGACCGCGGCGTCGGAGAACGCTTTCGGTCTGGCGGCCATGGGATCGGCCGGCGAACTCTGCGCCGACGTGTGGATTCCCGGGTTCGCGGGCGCACCGGATGACGGCCGCCCCCGCACCGGGGACGGTCCTCGAGTGGTCCGTGGTGGTGCCGCCGACCTCTACCCGTGGCAGGGCTGTGACGAATGGCTGCTGCTCCTCGCCTCCACCCGGTATGAACAAGCTGACTTCACAGCGATCCGCCCGGTCGCACCACTGCCACCGCAGAAATAGATGAGAGCACCACGCCACGCCGAAGCCGGCCCCGTACGGCCCGGGATTCGCGGTCGAGGCTGCCGGTGCAGCACTACACTCCAGCCGTGCGTACAGTTTTCGCGTTCCCGGCGGGCAGTCGTGAGGAGACCATCGCACTGCTCACGAATTCTCTGCCACAGCAAAGTAATCCGTGGGTGATGAACGGTGCCTTGTACATCGACATCGAGGACGAAGGAAACGGGACTCTCTACGTCGACTGGGAAGCGGATGAACTCGCAGTACTCGATGCTGCCGTGGGGCACCGTCCGAGCTGGGCGGTACAGATCGACATCTCCGGGCGCGTGGACGGAACCACTGAGGTCCACCAGCTACTCACGAAACTTCTCGCCCGTGGTGGGGTCGCATTCGACGACTACACCATCCACGCCTGGAGCCTGCACGAGATAGAGAACGGATCCACCGTCGACGGTCTGCGCTTCTTCGACTTCAAAAAGCATCATGCCCGGACCCGCTCAGTCGACTGAGGCGCCCCGCTTCAACCGTCGCCTATGGGTTATGGCTGCTTCCCCAGGCCGGGAGACAGCCATAAACCACAGGTGGCCTCCCAGATCGGCCGAAGATGATCGCCCAGGTGTGCGAAAGTGCTCTAACGGCGTGGCGCGGAGGAGGTTCGACCGGTGAAACGGCGGCCCAGGCTCCACCGGCCAGGCGCCGCCAACTGAACCGGCTGAACGCGGCCCTGCCAACCGGCTGGACGTGTGGGCCGGCCAGCCCGCTGGACGTGTGGGCCGGCCAGCCCGCTGGACGTGTGGGCCGGCTCAACCCGCTGAACGTGGCCCCGCCTCAATCTGCCCGGTGCGGCGTCGGCGGCACCGGCCCGCCACCGGGCAGGACGGCGATGGTCACCGGGAGGCAGGCGGTCAGGGCGGCCAGCACCAGAAAGCCCGCCGACCAGCCATGACGTTCGACCACGACGCCGATCAGCGGCGCCGACGCCGCGATCCCGAGCGCGCTCGCCGAGTTGATCCACGTCATCGCCTGGGTGTAGACGTCCGGCACCGCAGCCCGTTGCAGAAGGATCGACCCGGGGATCAGCACCAGCGCCACACACCCACCCACCACCGCGTACCCGGCGAACATGACCGCGACGGCCGGCGTCAGGGACAGCATCGCGCAGCCCGCGACGAGAACCAGTCCGGCGGCGAGCATCACCCGCGCCGGCCGGGCCGGGGCCACCGCGCCGTAGATCAGGCCCGCGACCAGACTGACCGCCCCGGCAGCCGCGGTGACGAGACCGGACAGTGCCTCGGCCTGATGCGCGAACGCGAACGCGGTGATCGCCACCCCGATGCCACCGAAGAAGAACCCCAGGGCCAGGTTCGCCGCGAACAGGGCGGCGAAACCGCGGTTCAGTAGCCGGCGATCCACCAGGACCCCGCGCGACACCCCGCCCGGCACCGGTTCGGACCCGGAGTCGAGCAGCAGGCCGGTCATGCCGGCGACCAGCAGTGATACGGCCAGCGCCAGCCCGGACCACGGTGCCAGAACGGTACCGAGCGTCGTCACCAGCACCGGCCCGGCCAGGAACGCGGCATCGTTGACCGCGCCCTCCAACGACAGGGCCACCGTCAGGATCCCGGCCGTGCCGTCCCCGTCGCGCCGGGCGGCGACCCGCCGCCACCGAGCCGCGGACAGCGCCCCGACCGCCGGGACGGTCGCGCCCACCACCGCCGCCAGCGCGACCATCGACCAGGCCGGCCACGGACCCGCACACGCTACGATCAGCAGCGACGCGGCGACGGCGAACAACGCCGTCGTCACCGGCATCACCCGTCGTTGCCCCCACCGGTCGACCAGCCGAGCGATCTGCGGCCCGACCAGAGCTTCGGCGACGGCGAAAGCACCGGTCGCGGCGCCCGCCCGTCCGAACGAACCGGACGCGCCCTGCACCGCCCAGAACACGGCCAGCCCGGACATCGCCACACCGAGGCGGGCGACCGCGGCGGCGGCGAAGAACGGGCGGCCCAGCGACAGCGCCCCGCGATAGCGGGCCAACGGGGTGGCGGAGATTTCGACACGACGACGAACATGACCTGTACGCACAGCGGAACTCCAGCGGCATCACACCGCGAGCCGCCAGACAGGTCGGACTGGAACGTCAACTCGCACCGCGACCATACCCGGCCACCGTGGCTGATGTACCGATCGGCCCGGCCGCCGAACCGTGCAGTCAGATCAGCCGGAGCAGACCGGCCCTGGTCGGCCGGAAGCCGCAACCGTCGAGGTAGAACTTCTCCAGGTGCGGCTCGAAGTCGACATGCAGCCACTCGCAGCCGGCGGCGCGGGCCTCCGCCGCGGCGGCCGCGACCAGGCGGGCGCCGAGACCGTGGCGCTGCCGGTCCGGGTCCACCGCCGTGTCCAGGATGAACGCGTGACTCCCGCCGTCCCAGCAGACCTGCACGAACCCGGCCAGCCGGCCGTCCTCGAAAGCCCCCACCCAGGTCAGCGCGTGCCGTTCCAGCCGCTGCGACCAGGGTTGCACCACGGCCGGATCGGCGCCGAACGCCCGCGCATGCAGCACGCTCAACTCACGGTCGTCGACGGGGAACCGGCAAATCAGCTCGATCGGCATCACGCCACGGTAGAGGCGTTGCCGCCGACAGGCTCACACTCCGCACGACATTTGCGGCAAGGTATATGAATGACGTCCACGTTTCCCGGGCAGGTCGCCCGGACCCAGGGGTTCACACTCGGTCTCGCCCGTAACTTCGCCATCTCCCCGGACGGCTCGCGGGTCGTCTTCCTGCGGTCCGCCGGCGGCGAGGATCCGGTCGCCGGCCTGTGGATCCTCGACGTCGCCACCGGCGAGGAGCGTCTGCTGGCCGATCCGGCGGCGCTCGGCGCCACCGGCGCCGGACCGATGTCCGAGCGCGAACGGGCGCGGCGTGAGCGGGCCCGCGACAGGTCCGCGGGGATCAGCGCCTTCACCACCGATGCGGGGGTACGCACGATCGCGTTCACCCTCGACATGAGGCTGTATGTGGCCGACGTGTCCTCCGGCGAGGTCACCGAGGTCGGCGCGCGGGAGCCGGTCGCCGAGGCACGCATCGACCCGACCGGCACCTGGATCGCCTACGTCCACGAGGACGAGTTGCGGGTGGTCGGCCGGGACGGCAAGGACGACCGTCCGCTCGCCGAACCCGACGGCCCCGAGGTCACCTGGGGTCTGCCGGAACACGAGGCGTCCGAGTCGATGGACCGGTTCCAGGGCTACTGGTGGGCTCCGGACGGGCGGTCGCTGGTCGCCGCCCGGGTCGACAACTCGCCGGTGCAGGTGTGGTACATCAGCGACCCGGCCCACCCGGAGAAGCCGCCGACCGCGCTGCGCTACCCGGCGGCCGGTACCCCGAACGCCGACGTCAGCCTGCACGTCCTGGGCCTGGACGGCAGCCGTGTCGAGATCGACTGGGACCGCCGGGCGTTCGAGTACGTCACCCGGGTCACCTGGGACGCCACCGCCCTGCTGATCGCGGTCCAGAACCGTCCGCAGACCGTGATGCGGATCCTCACCGCCGACCCCGCCACCGGGCGGACCACGGTGCTGCGCGAGGACACCGACCCGCACTGGACCACGATCGTCTCCGGTCTGCCCGCCCACACCGCGTCCGGCGCCCTGCTGTGGACGGTCGAGGACGGCGACACCCGCCGGCTGACCGTCGACGGCGTGCCGGTGACCCCACCCGGCCTTCAGATCGACCGGGTGCTGTCGGTCGACGGCGACACCGTCCTGTTTGCGGCCTTCCAGGACCCGTCCTCCCGCGACCTGTGGACCTGGTCACCGGCATCGTTGCAGCAGGTCACCACGGTTCCCGGCCTGCACGAGGGCCGCCGCCGCGGCGGTGTCACCGTCGTGGAGGCACGCACCCTCGACGCGGAGACCGTCACCGTCGACGGCCGTCCCCTGCGCAGCGTGGCCGCCGTACCGTCGCTGGTCCCGCGGCCGCGGCTGCACTGGCTGGGTGAGCGCCGGCTGCGGACCGCGGTGCTGCTGCCGACCGGCTACACCGGCGGCACCCTGCCGGTGCTAATGGACCCCTACGGGGGCCGGGCCGCCCAGCGTGCCGTCGCCGCCCGGTCCCGCTACTGGGCGTCGCAGTGGTTCGCCGACCAGGGGTTCGCCGTCGTCATCGCCGACGGCCGCGGCACCCCCGGCCGTGGCCCCACCTGGGACCGGGCCCGCGGCGACGACCACCCGGCGCCCCGGCTCCAGGACCAGGTCGACGCCCTGCACGCCGCCGCCGGCCACTACGACCTCGACCTCAACCGGGTCGCCATCCGCGGCTGGTCGGCCGGCGGCTACCTGGCCGCCCTCGCCGTGCTGCGCCGTCCCGACGTCTTCCACGCCGGCATCGCCGGGGCCCCGGTCACCGACATGCTGCTCTACAGCTCCCACTGGCAGGAACGCACCCTGGGCCTGCCGGCCGAGAACCCCGGCATGTACGCCCAGTCGTCGCTGATCGACGACGCCCCGAACCTGCGCCGCCCGCTGCTGCTGATCCACGGCCTGGTCGACGACAACGTCCTGCCCGTACACACCATGAAACTGTCGGCGGCGCTGCTGGCCGCCGGTCGCCCGCACACCGTCCTGCCGCTGCCCGGCGCCTCCCATATGGGCGTCGTCGACGGCCTGTGGGAGTACGAGCTGGCGTTCCTGCGCCAGTCGCTGGGCCTGTCGTAATTGCGGTGCCCGCGGGGGAGTGCGGCGGTAGCGTGCCACGGCATGAACGTGACGCGGCTGCGGTGGACCGATATCCCGGACTCCCTCCGGAGCCGCGCCGAGGCAGCCGCCGCCACCCCGCTGCGCGAGATCGCCAGCGCACCCGGCGGATTCACCCCCGGCGTGGCCTCGGCGGTGGCCGGCGAGTCGGGTGCCCGGTTCTTCGTCAAGGCGATCTCGCGGGAGACGTCCGGCGTGGCCGGGTCCTACCGGCGTGAGGCGCTGCTCGCCGAGGCGCTGCCCCCGCAGGTGCCCAGCCCACGGCTGCTCTGGTGGCACGACGACGGCACCTGGATCGTCATGCTCTTCGAGTACGTCGACGGCCGTACCCCGCAGATCGCCGACCTCAGCCTGGTCATGGAGGCCGTCGCCGCGCTGGGCGTGACACCCGGCCCGCCCGCGCTGCCCAGGGTCGCCGACGAATACGCCGACGACTTCCACGGCTGGCGGGGCATCGCCGCGGACGGGTCGTGGCGGTCCGTCGTCACCGCCTACCCGGAACTCGCCGGCGCCTCGATCGAGGTGCTGGCCGCCCGGGAGGAACACTGGTCGCGGGCCGCCGCCGGTACCGCTCTCGTCCACGGCGACCTGCGGCTGGACAACATGATCCTCACCGACGACGGGGTACGCATCGTCGACTGGCCCAACGCGTGCACCGGCGCCGGCTGGTTCGACCTGGCGATGATGACCGCGAGCCTCGCGATGCACGGTGTCGACGTCGAAGCCCTGGTGGGCGGGCACCCGCTGACCCGTGACGTCGACCGGGAGGACCTGGACACCGTGCTGGTCGCCGCCGCCGGGCTGTTCGTCAGCCGTTCCCTGCTGCCGCCACCACCGACGGCACCGACCCTCCGCGACTTCCAGCGGGCCCAGGCGGAAGCCCTCCTGACCTGGCTGGCGGACCGCCGCCCGGACATCCTCAGCGATCGGACGTGACCATGACCCTCGACCTGTACGCGCTCTGCATCGACGCACGGGAACCCGCCCGGCTCGCCGGGTTCTGGGCCGCGATGCTCGGCTACCGGCCGGTGGACGACCCGTTCGACGGGGTGGTGATCGGCGCTGACGACGGGTTCCGGCTGCGGTTCCGTCCCGAGCAGGCACCGAAGACGGCCGCGAACCTGATGCACTTCGACCTGACCAGCACGTCGATCGACGACCAGGAACGAACCGTCGCGAAGGCCCTCACGCTCGGCGCCCGGCATCTCGACATCGGGCAGGGCGACGTCGACCACGTGGTGCTCGGCGATCCGGAGGGCAACGAGTTCGACGTGATCGAGCCGGGCAACAACTTCCTCGCCGGGTGCGGGTTCATCGGGGCGCTGGCCAGTGACGGCAGTCAGGCGGTCGGCTACTTCTGGGCGCGGGCGCTGGGGTGGCCGCTGGTCTGGGACGAGAACGAGGAGACCGCGATCCAGTCCCCGAAGGGCGGCACCAAGATCACGTGGGGCGGCCCGCCGCTGGATCCGCGTACCGGGAAGAACCGTCTGTCGTACGACCTGACCGGTTCTGACGACGGGGAGATCCGCCGCCTGATCGCCCTCGGCGCCACCCACCTGGAGGAGGGTCCCGGCTGGATCCGGCTTGCCGATCCGGACGGCAACGACTTCCGGGTCCTGGCCGGTCTGCACCGATGATCGCATCCGATTAGGATTCGCGTTCGATCGCGTGTCGCATCGGACGGGGGCGTCTTTCTTGAATTCCGCTTTGGAGCTGGCCGGGCTCGCCAAACACTTCGGTCCCAAGACCGCGGTCCACGACGTGACGCTGACCGTTCCGGCCGGCTCCTTCTACGGCCTGGTCGGACCGAACGGCGCCGGGAAGACCACCTCACTGTCGATGGCCGTCGGCCTGCTGCGCCCCGACGCCGGGCGCGCCCGGATCTTCGGCGCCGACGTGTGGGCCGACCCGGTCAAGGCCCGCGCCCAGGTCGGCGTGCTGCCCGACGGCCTGGCCCTGCCGGAACGGCTCACCGGCCGTGAGCTGCTGGTCTTCCAGGCCCGGCTGCGCGGCTTCGACAAGGCCACCTCCGCGAGCCGGGCCCACGAGCTGCTCGACGTCCTGGACCTGCTCGACGCCGAACGCACCCTGGTCAACGACTACTCGACCGGCATGCGCAAGAAGATCGGCCTGGCCACGGCGCTGCTGCACGGCCCGCGCCTGCTCGTGCTGGACGAACCGTTCGAGGCCGTCGACCCGGTGTCGGCACTGACCATCCGCGGAATCCTCCAGACGTTCGTCGCCGGCGGCGGCTCGGTCGTGCTGTCCAGCCACGTGATGGCCCTGGTCGAGCAGGTCTGCGACCACGTGGCGGTGATCGACAACGGCCGCGTCGTCGCCGCCGGCAGCCTGGCGGACGTGCGGGCCGGCGCGACCCTCGAGGACCGGTTCGTCGAACTGGTCGGCGCCGGCGCCGCCACCCGGAAGGCACCGTCGTGGCTGGCGTCCTGATCGCGATGCGCCTGCGGGTGCTCGCGCACACCCTCACCGGCTCCCGCGCCGCCGCCATGATCAGCGGCGGCATCGCCGGCCTGCTGCTGGCCGCCGGTACGATCGCGCTGGCCGGCAGCGACCTGGCCCCCGGACAGGTCCGCGGCGACCTGCTCGCCATCGTGCTGGCCTGCTGGATGTTCGGCTGGATCCTCGGCCCGGTCTACACCGGCGGTGGCGACGACAGCCTGCGCCCCGAACAGTTCTCCCTCCTGCCGCTGCGCCCGTTGCCGCTGGCGTTCGGGCTGCTCACCGCCGGGTTCGTCGGCATCGCCCCGGCGGTCAGCCTGATCGCGTTCACCGCCCTCATCGCCCACGCCCAGGGCATCGCCGCCGTCGCCGTCGCGGTGATCGCGGTCGTCCTCCAGCTGATCCTGGTCCTGATGCTGTCCCGCCTGGTCGTCGGCGTGCTCGCGGTCGCCGTCCGGTCCCGGCTCGGCGCGATCCTGGCCGCGCTCGTCAACGCCTCGATGGCCGTCCTGCTCAACCAGTCGTGGGTGCTGATCTGGGCGGCCGTCGACTCCGACCTGCTCACCTACGGTTTCCCGCCCCGGTTCTCGACGGTCCTGCACTGGCTGCCGTCGTCGTGGGGGATGGTGGCGATCGACGCGGCCGGCCGCGGTGACTGGCTGCTCGCCGCGGCTGCCGTCGGCGGCCTCGCGGCGCTGATCGGCGCGGCGCTGGCGGTCTGGGCCCGGTTGCTGGCCCGGCGCACCACGACCCGCGCCGGCATGTCGGCCGGTCGCGGTTCGCTTCTCGACAGATTCACCGACGGGGGTACGATCCGCGCCGTCGCGGTGAAGGAACTCCGCACCTGGTCGCGTGACCTGATGCGGATCCACTTCTTCTACTACTCGGTGTTCTTCGGGGTGCTCTACACCCTCGTCCCGCTGATCATCGACTGGCGCGGCATGCTGCCCTGGACCGGCGTGATCATCGTGGCGATGGCCGCCGCCACCTCGGCGAACCTGTTCGGCCTCGACGGCACCGCCCTGTGGCTGAACCTGGTCAACCCCGGCGGCGAACTGGCCGAGGTCCGCGGCCGCCAGCTGGCCTGGCTGCTACAGACCGCCCCGGTCACCCTGCTGATCACCGTGGTCGGCACGATCGTCGCCGGCGGTGACCCGCAGACGTGGGCGTGGGCGCTGGCCCTGCTGTTCGCCGCCCTCGGTGGCGGTGCCGGCCTGATCGTCCTGGTGTCGGTGTTCGCCCTGGTTCCGGTCCTGGAACCGAAGCGCCGCAGCGGCAATCCGCTGGAGGCCGGGCCGGTCTTCGGTCAGATCATCGGCACCCTGCTGCTGGTGTGCGTGACCACCGTCCCCGCCGTCGTGGTGGCGTGGGCCGGCACCCGATCCGGCCAGCCGCTGCTGACCTGGGCCGCGGTCCCGGCAGCCCTGGCCACCGGCGCCTGGTTCACCTGGTGGTGCGGCCGGGCGGCCGCCCGGCGTCTGCGCGCCACCGGCCCGGAACTGCTGGCCACCATGCGTTCCGGCGGCACGGTCACCGCCGTGGCCGTCCGGCCCGGCGCCGCCAAACTGCCGCCCCGGCTGTCCGCCCTGGTCACCACGATGTGGATCGCCTGCTGGGTCCCGCTGTTCCCGCAGGGCATCATCCCGCTGTGGATGATCTTCTCCGGTAGCGAGAACCGCCTGTGGTTCCTCGCCCTCTACCTCGACGACCCGTGGCGCATCCCGGTCGCGGCGGCGTTCATGCTGCTCGGGCTCGCCATGCTCACCGTCGGCACGGTCATCCCACTGCGATACGGCCGCCTTCAGAAGAGCGCCGCCCGGTGACGCCACCCCCGTCCGCCGTCCCGACCCGGTTCCGGCGATGACGTTCTCGCTGGCGGTGCCGCCCCTGTTCGCCGCCCTGGCACCGGCCCGCCGGGTCCTGATCGCGGGCGCCGGCGGCGGCTTCGACGTGTATGCCGGGCTGCCCCTGGCCCTCGCCCTGCGCGCGAACGGCGCCGAGGTCCACCTGGCCAGCCTGTCGTTCTCCCAGCTGGAACTCATCGACCAGGAATCGTGGGCGGACCGGGATGTCGCCGCGATCACCCCCGACACGGCCAGCCCCGACTGGTACTTCCCGGAACGCACCCTGGCCCGCTGGCTCGCCGCCCACGACATGCCGTCGACCGTCTACGCGTTCCCGCCGCTGGGCGTCCGGACCCTGCGGGCGGCGTACCAGATCCTGATCGAACGTCTGGACATCGACGCCGTGGTGCTGGTCGACGGCGGCACCGACATCCTGATGCGCGGCGACGAGAACGCCCTGGGCACTCCCGTCGAGGACATCACCAGCATCGCCGCGGTCACCGCCCTCGACGTGCCGATCAAACTGGTCACCTGCCTGGGCTTCGGTATCGACGCCTACCACGGCGTCAACCACGTCCAGGTCCTGGAGAACATCGCCGCCCTCGACCGTGACGGCGGTTACCTGGGTGCGCTGTCCATCCCCGGTGCCAGCCGCGAGGCCGTCCTCTACCGGGAGGCGGTCGCCGACGCGCAGGCCGCCACCCCGGAGCGCCCGAGCATCGTCAACGGCCAGATAGCGGCCGCCGTCGGCGGCGCCTTCGGCGACGTCCAGTTCACCCGCCGTACCAGCGGCAGCACCCTGTTCGTGAACCCGCTGATGGCCATCTACTTCACCGTCGACCTGGACAGACTGGCGGCCCGCTGCCTCTATCTCGACCGCCTCGAGAACACCATCAGCCGCCGCCAGGTGATCACCCGCATCGAGGCGTTCCGCAACGAGATCCCCACCACCCGCGTTCCGCGCGCCTACCCCCACTGACGGCACGCCAGGTCCCAGGCCCGTCCCGTCCGGCCCGATACCCGGCGCCACCGCGTTCGCGGACCTTAGAGTCGTTGACGTGAACGTGCGCGAGGCGAGGATCAACGCTGCTCGGATCCTGGGCAATGCCGCACTCGCCCTCGGTTTCGCAGTCGCTCTGGTGGCGTCCGTCTATGCGGGGGCACTGCCGTTGACGGAGTATTTCTTCGCCGTCCTGCTCGTGCACGTCGGGCTGGGGCTGCGCCTCGAGGCAGCGATCATGTATCGCCCCTGACAGATCCGACGGCGGTGTTGTCCGGAGTCAGTGGCGGACGAGCCCCTCCACGATGCGGACGCTCTCGGCGACGATCATCATCGGAACGGTCCCGGTGGCCGTCTCGGCGTCCCACGCGAACAGGTGATGGGCCTCGTCGTTCGTGACCTGGCGTGCGAACGCGTATTCCGCCGCCGTCGGGGTGCGGAAGACCGGGTGGTGGAACAGATCGGTGCAGGACACCCAGACGACGTCGGTGAACGTGACCTCGACGCTGTGGTGATAGGTCAGGTCGTTGTCCGCAACGAGGAGAAGGCCGGACACATCCCACCGGTCCACCTGCCAGTCCCACCACCGGTCGTTCAACGTCATCAGATCGTGCACTCCGAGATCATGCCGCACGGGCGCCGGTCCGGCCGGCGCCCGCTGGTGTGCCGCTGTCCGCGAGCGACCTCACCCATGATCGGCGGGCTGGTCCCGGCCCGCGGCGTTGTCGATGTTCAGCGCGCCGGCCGCGACGACCGCGCGGCTCATCGGACGGGTCAGTTCGGCGAGGCGGGCGCAGCCGTCGGCGCCGAGCACCTCGTACGCGGGGGTGGCCAGCCGATCGGTGGTCGCCTCGATCCACACCCGCTGTGCCCGGCCGGAGTCGGTGAGGGTCGGCACGTCACCGGTGATCAACCCGCGTTCCCGGAGCCGGTCGGTGGTCTGCTCCCACTGCTCGTCGCTCCATCCGCGGCTACGGCGCAGGAAGTCGACCGGCACCTCACCGGAGGCGGCGTGCAGGATCAGCGCCTCCAACCCGGTCAGGCCGGCGATCACCAGGGTGGCGACGTGCCCGTCGCCGCGGAACTCGCGCAACAGGGTCTGTGCGTGCCAGAGAACCAGGTGCGGCTCGTCCGGCCAGGGCAGGGTGGCGTGCGCGGCGAACAGCGGCCGGCCCTCGGGATGCGCGGTGGCGGCCTCGGCGGCGCGCCGGGCCGTCTCCGCGGCTTCGCGCATCTGCGGCGAGTGCACCGTCTCGCCCAGCGCCTGGCGCAGGGCCGCACCGGCGGCCTCCAACCGTGCCGCGAGTACGGCCGCCGGCGTCACCAGCTCCCACACGGCCGGCAACGCGCGGGCGACGAGGTCCGGGTTGAAGTTGAAGAATCCGGCTACGACGGGTCCGGGTCCGACGGGGCCCATGGCCGCCGCCCGGGAGGCGAAGTAACCGGCACGCCGGTCGATGCCCAGAGCCGCATAACGCTGATGGGCCTCGGGGGCGAAGTAGATCAGCCCGTGGAGCGGCTCCGCGGCCCGCCAGGCGCCGCGCACGACGGCCGGGTCCAGCGCGGACGACTCCTGCCAGCGGAGATCCGTCGTATCCGTCATGGCGCCACCTTTCGCCGACACTGTTACCGACGGGTAGCGTCGCACGCCGGCAACAACCCTGTCACGCATCGCGATCCCTCGATCGCCGCTACGGGAGCAATGGCAGATCCACGCAGGTCTCCGGAAGACCCGCGGCCGGCCAGGAGATCAGCAGCCGTAGGACGTCGCCGGCCGGGCGGGCCACGGTGTATTCGGCGAGGGACTCGAAGAAGTCGTCGCCGCCGGACGCCGCGGCCCCCTGCGAACGCACCCACACGGCCTCGCCGTCGTGCAGGACCGCGACGGATGCGCCGGGGATCGTGAATATCTCGTGCGGGATGCCGACGGTCGCGAGGCAGCCGAGTTCGAAGGACAGGGTGTCGCCGATCGCGGTGAGGCGGGTCAGCACGACGACCGCGTCCGCGCCGCGACTCAGGACCTGAGGCGGCGCGACGATCCGGCCGGTCTCGTCGTCCGGCTCGGCGGACGGGACGTCGTCGTCGCGGTAGCGCAGACCCGCCGGTGGCGGCGTGGTCCGTACCGGTGCGTCCCAGATGGAGACGGTGCCGCGGTCCACGGTGGCGCGGTCGGGCAGCGGCAGTTCGACGACGGTCTCCGGGAAACCGATCTCCGGCCAGGCGAGCACCAGCGACAACGCATCGAACACCGGCGGCAGCCGCACCGTCATCTGGAGGCTGGGGCCGTGCACCCCGCCCGCAGGGTCGCCGCTGGCCGATGAGGATCTGGTGGCGAACTCCCAATGGGCTCGGCCGTCGCCGTCGAGCCGGCCGACCCGCAGGTCCAGGCCCTCGTCATACTGCGGCAGCAGCCGGCGCGGAGAGGGCGGGCTTCCGGCGCGGATGTCGGCCTGGCGTTCGGCGGCGGTACGCCGGTCCAGTGAACGGCGGGCCATCAGCTCGAGCTCCAGGCCGGTGGGCCGGGAGATCGCGAGCAGGATGCCGACGGTCAGTTCAGGGCGTTGCACGATCAGCCCGCCGTGATGGGCGAGCACGCCCAGCGTCTCGTCCATCAGATCGCCTCCGGGAAGCGTGGCGCGGACCGGCCCGGCTCCGGGCGGAAACCGGTGTACGTGTCGTCGAACGGGAACGCGGCCGCCTCGATCGACTTGATCAGCCGCTCGCCTTCGGCACGCATCGGCGGGGCCTCGTCGGCGTCGAGGATCCGACCGGCGAACTCGTCGTCATCCTTCCACGTCCACGACCGCTGCGGTGTGGCGACGATGTCGAGGACGCGATCGGTGGTCTCCCGGTAACCGTTCGAGGCGGTAACGGTTCGAGGCGGTAACGGTTCGAGGCGGTAACCGTTTGAGGCCCGTCAGGCGGTGGCCAGTGCCTCGGTGGGGGTGAGCCGGGCCGCCCGCCGGGCCGGGTAGAGCCCGGCCAGCGCGCCGATCACCACGGCGGCCCCCGCGCCACCGGCCACACTCGGCAGGGGCAGCACCATCGGCCAGCCCATGACCAGCGCATATCCGGCGCCGACGGCGAGCCCGACGGCGACACCGGCCAGCCCGCCGAGCGTCGACAGGGTCACCGACTCGGTGAGGAACTGCATCCGGATCTGTCGTCGGGTGGCGCCGAGGGAGCGGCGCAGCCCGATCTCCTGGCGGCGTTCCAGCACCGAGATGACCATCACGTTGGCGACACCGACCCCGCCGGCCAGCAGCGCGACGGCTCCCAGCGCCAGGAACAGTGCGTCGAAGGTCTCCTCGGCGGCGGCCTCGGCCTCCAGTTCCCGGGCGGGGGAACTGACCTCCACCTCGGCCGGGTTGCGCGGGTTGATCGTGGCGGCCAGTCGGTCGTACACCTGGGAGATCTGGTTTTGGACCGTGCGGGTGTAGAGGGTGCTCGGGTGGCCGCGGAAGCCGAGATCAGCGGCGTAGGACCAGCCGATCAGCGCGGACCGGTCGATCTCCGGAGCCAGCGGCAGCGTGTCGAGGACACCGATGACCAGGAATGACCGCCCGGAGATCCAGACGTGCGCGCCGGCCGTGGCGATGCCGAGCCGGTCGGCGGCGACCGACCCGAGGACGACCGCCGGATAGCGGCCGGTGGCGGCGTTGAGGAACGTACCGGAGCGGACCGTGCCCTGCAGGGTGCCGAGCAGGTCGTCCCGGGCCGCGTGGACGGCGATGCCGCTGGTGTCGGCCGGGTTGATCCGGTCGTTGCGGCGTACCGTCGCATCGCTGACCAGGCCGATCGCCGACACGTCGGTGACACCGGGGATCCGGCCGACCATGCCCTCGGCGGTGCCAGGCAGGTCGGCGTCCTGCCCGGTGAGGCTGCGGCCGGGGGAGGCGGCGAGCAGGTTCGAGCCCAGCGCCCGGATGTCGGCGATCAGCCCGGCCCGGCTGACCGTGCTGATCCCGGCCAGACCGACCATGGCGGCCACGCCGATGGTGATGCCGAGCGCCGAGAGGACGGCCCGCAGCGGGCGGCCGCGCAGCCCTTCGAAGCCGGTGCGGGCCAGGTCGCGGGTGTGCAGCCGGGCGGGTTCGGGCAGGGCGACGCTCATGGGCGGTCTCCGGGGTCGGGGCGGCCGGTGTCGCGGTGGACGCGGCCGTCGCGGATCTCGAGGCGGCGCGGCAGGGCGGCGGCGACGTCCCGGTCGTGGGTGATGACGACGACGGCGGTCCCGTCGCGGTGCACGCCGGTCAGCAGGTCGAGGATGCCGGTGCCGGTGGTGGAGTCCAGGTTGCCGGTGGGCTCGTCGGCCAGCAGCAGCGCCGGTTCGCCGACGACGGCGCGGGCGATCGCGACGCGCTGCTTCTCCCCGCCGGACAGCTGGTGAGGCCGGTGATCCATCCGGTGGCCCAGGCCGACCCGCTCCAGGGCGGCCCGCGCCAGCAGGCGCCGCCGGTGCCGGGAACAGCCGTGATAGAGCAGGCCGGTGGCCACGTCGTCCAGGGCGGACAGGTGCGCGGTGAGGAAGAACTGCTGGAACACGAAGCCGATCCACCGGGCCCGGACCGCGGCGATCCGCCGGTCCGGCAGCAGGGCCACGTCGTGCCCGTGGATCCGCACCCACCCGCTGGTCGGGGTGTCCAGGGTGCCCATCAGCTGCAGTAATGTGGACTTGCCGGACCCGGACGGCCCGACGATCGCGACCAGCTCCCCGGCGTTCACCGCCAGTGACGCTCCGTGCAGGGCGCGGACCCCGCCGGGATAGGTGCGACCGGCGTTCTCGACCTCGACGACCGGTGTGCTCACGAGACCGGCACCCGCACCTTCGCGCCCTCGGCCAGCGCGCCGGTCACCTCGACCAGATCACCGTCGAAGATGCCCAGCGTCACCGGTACCGCGGTGACCGTGCCGTCGTCGGCGACCACGTCGACGGTGTAGGTCCGGTCGGCCGCGGCGAGCAGCGCGTTCACCGGGACGGCCAGGACATTCCGGTGCTCCTCGCTGGTGAACGCGACGGTCACCGGTGCGCCGTCCAGCCGGCCGGCATCGGCCGGATCGTCCAGGCTGATCAGGACGGTGACGGTGGCCGACTCGGTGCCCTGGCCGGTCTGGGACTGGGCGTTCGTCCGCTCGGCGGTCGCGACCGTGCCCACCTCGCTCACCCGGCCGGTCGTCGACGTGCCGCCGGGCAGCTCGATCCGGACCGGCGCGTTGCGCTCGGCCAGCTGCTGCGAGGCGACCGGCAGTTTCACCGTCACCTGACGGCCGGTTCCGGACGCGGTCAGCACCCGGCCGGCCGCCGGCGCGCTCGGGACGGTGTCGACCGAGGTGATCCGGATCGGACCCGGCATGACCACCACGTCATCCGGCGACACCGTGCCGGTCACGGTCACGCCGAGGTCGTCCTGCCAGCGCCTGATCGCCGCCCGGGTGGCCGGCGTGAACCTGGTGTCGACGGTGAGGTGTGCGGCGTACCCCAGGGACTCGAGGTTCTGTTCGAGGGTCCGCACATCGCTGCCGCGAGAGACCCCCATGCCGAGGGTACGAAAGAACGGCGCCCCACCCAGCAACAGCGGCACCGCCCGCCCGTCCACCCGGAACACCGCCCGGCCCCGCCCGACGACGTCGCCGGGCCCCGGCAGCCAGGTGATCCGCCCGGTGCCCGGCCCCAGCACCGTGAACGAGCCGGCATACCCGAGCGACCCGTCGGCCCGGGTCGCGGCGGACAGGTTCGTGCGCTGAACGGAAACGGTCGGCAGGGTCGTCGGTTCCTCGCCCGGCGGAGCGCTGCCGCACGCGCTCAGGGACAGGACCGCCGCTATCAGGTGAAAACGGTGAGACATGCCGCCGAGCGTGGTCGTCCACAGGTTTCGCGGCGGTGACCGCGACGAAACCCCCGGTCCTGTGAGAATCGAACGATGCGGATACTCGTGGCCGAGGACGAGCGGTTCCTCGCCGATCTGGTCGCCGACGGCCTGCGCGCCCAGGCGTGGGCCGTCGACGTCGCCCACGACGGTGCCGCCGCCCTGGAGCGGCTCGCCGTCAACGACTACGACGTGCTCGTCCTCGACCGTGACCTGCCCCGCGTGCACGGTGACGACGTGTGCCGCCGGGTGACCGGCCGCGGCGGCCCGGTGCGGATCCTGATGCTCACCGCCTCCGGCGAGCTCCACGACCGGGTCGGCGGCCTCAACCTCGGCGCCGACGACTACCTGGCCAAACCCTTCGCCTTCGAGGAGCTGGTCGCCCGGATCCGGGCGCTCGGCCGCCGCAGCGGCCGGCCCCTGCCGCCGACCCTGCGCCGCCACGGCATCACCATGGACACCGCCGTCCGTGAGGCGTCCCGTGACGGCCGGCCGCTGCGCCTCGCCCTCAAGGAGTATGCGGTCCTGGAGGTTCTGCTGCGCGCCGAAGGTGCCCTCGTCAGCACCGAGGAGCTGCTGGAACGCGCCTGGGACGAGCACATCGACCCGTTCACCACCGCGGTGAAGGTCACCATGAGCAAACTGCGCCACAAACTCGGCGACCCACCGGTCATCGTGACCGTCCCCGGCAGCGGCTACCGCCTGTGAGCGGCTCGGTCCGGACCAGGATCACCGTGCTCTACGGCGGCCTCTTCACCATCATCACGGCCGCGGTGCTGCTCCTGGCCCTCGGCTTCCAGGGCTGGGCGACAGCGATCGCGCTCGGGCGCGGCGGCGCGGTCTGCCAGGGCGCGGCCTGCGGCGCGCCACCGGCCGGGCCGTCGGCCGAGGACATCCAGGAGGGCGTCCGGGCGGGCCAGCGCCTGGTCATCCTGGCCGCCATCGCCGTCATCGCCGTGCTCGGGTTCGCCGTGTGCTGGTGGCTGACCGGCCGGCTGCTGCGGCCCCTGCACCGGATCACCGCGACCGCCCGGCGGCTGTCGCTGTCCACCCTGCACGAGCGCATCGCCCTCGACGGCCCCGACGACGAGTTGCGCCGGCTCGCCGACACCTTCGACGCCATGCTGGACCGGCTCGAAGATGCCGTCGACAGCCAGCGCCGGTTCATCGCCAACGCCTCGCACGAGCTGCGCACCCCGCTCGCCGTGCAGCGCACCGCCATCGAGGTCGGGCTCGCCGACCCGACACCCGCCCGGCTCGCCCTGATCCGCGCCGAGCTGCTGCGCAACACCCTGCGCTCGGAACGTCTGATCGCCGGGCTGCTGCTGCTCGCCCGGGGGGAGCGGGGGCCCGACGTGCGTACCTCCGTGGACCTGACCGCCGTCGTGGCCGAGGTCGTCGCCCAGAACCGGGGCGAGGTCACCGTGACGTTCCCGCCGCCCGGCCCGGTCGTCGTGCCCGGTGACGAGGTGATGCTCGCCCAACTGGTCACCAACCTGGTGCAGAACGCGGTCCGCTACAACGTGCCCGGCGGGACCGTCACGGTCACCCTGACCTCGGCCGCCCGGCTGACCGTCACCAACACCGGCCCGCTGATCCCGGTCGACCGGGCCGGCGAGCTGTTCGAGCCGTTCCGCCGTCTCGACGCCGACCGCACCGCGGGGTCCGCGTCGGCCGGGCTGGGTCTGTCCATCGTCGCCGCCATCGCCCGCTCCCACGGCGGGGCGGCCGCCCTGACGCCCAACCCGGACGGTGGCCTCACCGTCCGGGTCGATCTGCCGGCTCACCCGCCGGCCTTCTCCTCACAGTCGGCCTGAAGCTCCTTCAGATTCGCCGGTGCCTGCTGGTCGATCTGCAGCTGAGGGCGCTCCATCGTCGGATCGTCGACCTTGATCCCCTTGTCGCGCAGGCACTGGGCGACCTTGACGTACCTGTCCAGCTCCTCGGTGGACGGCTTGTCGTACATGCCGGGCGGCGCCACGTTGCGGCAGGCCGCCTCCGCCGCGGCGATCTTCGACCGATCGGTTCCCAGCGGCATGGTGTAGCCGTCGCCGGGGTTGATCTGGACAGGCAGGCCCTCCTTCTGGAGGCACTCCGCATAGGCGACCACCTTGGTGAACGGATCCGCCACCCCCGAGGGCGGCGTGTCCCCGGGCCCGTCGGGTTCTCCGGTGGCGGCACATCCGGACAGCGCGAACCCCAGTACAGCGACCACACCCACGAATCTCCTCATGCCGTCAGGGTGGGACGCCGCCGGTTTCGGCCCGGTGACCGCCGCGGGCGAAAACTCGATGGCTGCGCCGCGACACGGCGTGGCAAGATCTGCGGCGGGTCGCTAGCTCAATTGGCTAGAGCATTCGGCTGGTAGCACGTCCGCCCTCCGCCTCGTGCGGGTATGGGAGTGCTTCCTTCTCCTGATGGATCGAAGGGTTCGGGGTTCGAGTCCCCGGCGGCCCACTTCGAAAGCGGAACCACCGCCGGCGGGGGAGGGGCGACAACATGCACGAGAAGACGATCATCCACAAGACGCTCCGCGTGCCGGCCGGTACCGGGGCGGCCGGGGACGGTACGGCGGTGGCGCGGCAGCTCGACGCCGCTCTGCTCGACGTCGGGTTCGCGGCGTCCCGGGCGCTGCTCGACCACGTCGGCGGGCTCGCTCCGGCGCCGGCCATGGAACTCGCCGCGACCGTCGTGTCGGCGGTCCGGGAACTGGTCGGCGACCACGTCGCGCACAACACCTACTTCATCGGCTTCCCGGACGGGGTGCCGGACACCCTCGAATTCTGGACCGAGCGGCTGCAGGCCGCGGTGCTCGCCGGCGGCGGCGACGTCACGGTTCTCCCGGGGTGGCTCAACCTGCTGGACCTTCCGGGGTACGGCTCCTACCAGCACTCGTACGCCGAGATGCTGGCCGTCCACGACGAGCTGATCGCCTCGGTGGGCGACCGGCTGACCGTCCTGCACCTCGGCGACACCGCCGAGCGGGAGGCCCAGCGGCTGTACCTGGCGCTGGCCGGCAGTGTCACACCCCTCGGCGAGGCGGACCTCGCGATCCTCAGCGAACTGGCCGTGACCTGTGCCGACGGGCCGCAGCCGGAGGTGATCCCGGTGCGGGAGAACCGTGCCGTGCTCAACGGCATCCGGCTGGTCCTCGGCCGGCCGCTGGTCGCCGTCGACACCACCACCGACGTGCTGCGCCTGGCCTGCCAGGTGTCCGGCGGTGACGTGTCGCTGGCGGAGCCGACCCGGTTCCGTGCGTTCCGCCGCCCGGAGCGGCGGATCCTGCTGGCCGCCCTGGACACGGTGATCGGCGCGAGCCCGGCCAAGCTCGCCGACGTCGCCCGCTACGCGGAGCGGTGGAAGCGGCTCGGCGAACGGCTCCACCCGCACGAGTACGGCCAGTGGCCGCAGGCCCAGGCGGTGTTCGCGGTCGCGCGCGGCGAACGGCGGGTGCCGACGCTCGCCGGCCGGGCGGAGACCGCCATCCGCGACGGCCGGGTCGGCCGGGCCGCGACGGTGCTGTCGGCCGCTCCGGGTCTGCTGCTGCGCTCGGCCGACCGGCTGCTGCGCATCGCGCCGGAGTCCGAGCGTGCCGCGGTGATCGACACGGTGACCGGTGCTCTCGGATCGGCGTCGGGGCGGGTGCTGCTGTCGCTGCGCGAGCACGTCGGCAACCGGCGGACCCCCGACACCGCCCGGATGTACGTGAACCGGTTCCGCCGTTCCTGGGTCGGCCCGGACACCCGTGCCCCTCTGCCGGCGGAGCTGGTGGAGGAGCTGTCGGCGCTGCTCGACGACGAGATCAGCGCCCGGCTGCCGGAGTGGGAGCATCCGCTGCTGGTCGACCCGGACGTGCTGGACGTGGCCCTGCCGCTGTCCGGCAAGGCGTCCGAGAGCGGCTTCGCGGTGCTGCCACGAGGCTCGCGGGCGCCGGTCTCCGGTGAGCTGCTGCGGTTCTTCATGTACTGGCGGCAGACCGCCCGGCACACCGACTACGACCTGTCGATGCTGCTGCTCGACGAGGGCTTCCACAGCGCCGGCCAGGTGTCGTGGACGAATCTGCGGGGCAGCGGCATGGTGCACTCCGGTGACATCACCTCCGCCGAGAACGGTGCGACCGAGTTCATCGACGTGCCGCTGACGATCGAGGCGCCGTACGTGGTGCCGCAGGTCAACATCTACTCCGGTGAGTCGTTCGAGGAGGTGGCCGAGTCGATGTTCGGCTACCAGACACGCACGAAGGAGCAGAAGGGTGCCCCGTTCGAGCCACGGGCGGTGCGGGCGCGGTCGCAGATGCGCGGCCGGGGCCGGGTCGCTCTGCCGGTGGTGTTCGTCAAGGGCGAGACCGGTTGGCAGGCGTTGTGGCTGCACCTGTACCTGCACGGCCACCCGGCTTTCAACCGGGTGGAGGACAACACGTTCACCACGGCGCACCGGGTGCGTGCCCTGGTGGAGCGGCAGTACCTGACCGTGTCCTACCTGGTCGACCGGTGGCGGGCACGGACCGGCGTGACGGTGTGGGACGGAGCGCTGCCGGACGAGCCGGTCACGTTCGTCGGCGTCGAGGCGCCGGACGGTCTGCCGGAAGGGTCGGAGATCTACACGCTGGACCGGCTCAGCGAACTGATCCCCGGCTGATCACCGACCACCGAGGTCATGCGGGCGCTTCCTTCTATTTCCGTTCAAATCGGGAACCTCCGCCATGCGGGGGATCTGGCATACAGTGCCCGCGCTTCCCTCGGCCCGTGGCCGGCGGCTCATCGAGCCGCCGGCCACGACCTTCTCACGGCACCGGGACCGCCCGCCGGACGGTGAGCGCCCGGCCCAGCTGCCCGACGGCGTTGTCACCCCAGCACCACAGACTCCGATCGGTACGGATCCCGCAGGTGTGCGATCCACCCGGTGCCACGGTGCGCCAGGACGCCCTACCCGACCGGACCGGCTCGTCCCGGTCGGTGGCCGTGCCGTCGCCGAGCTGGCCCGCGTTGTTGCCGCCCCAGCACCACAGGCTCGCGTCGGTACGGATGCCGCAGTCCACCGAGGAGCTGACGGCGATGTCCGCCCAGTCCCGGTCGGCGGTGATCGGCCGCGGCGCGGCGAAGAGCGGGGTGACGCCGCCGCCCCAGCACCACAGCCGGTGATCGGTGTCGACGGCGCAGGACCTGACGTATCCGGCGTCGAGCGAGACGACACCGGCCAGGCCGACCGGCCCACCAGCCGTGGTGGCGGCGCCGTCCCCACGCTGCCCGAGGAAGTCCTCGCCCCAGCACCACACCTTCCCGGCCGTGTCGCGACCGCAGGTGTGCCGGTCGGCGGCGGTCACCTCCACCCAGGTCGTGGCGAGGCCGGTACGGACCCGGGTGAGCGGCAGGTCCCCTCGCGACAACCCGTCGGCGATCTGACCGTAGGTGTTGTCCCCCCAGCACCGGAGAGTGCCGTCGGTGCGGACGGCACACGCGTGCGACCCACCGACCGTGACACCCGTCCACCCGGCGCGGTCACCGACCCGCCGGGGCCGGAGGGCGGGACCGTCGGTGGGCACGTCACCCCAGCACCACAGCGTCGCGCCGGCCCGGACGGCGCAGGTGGTCCCGTTGCCGGCCGCCACCGACCGCCACGTCCCGCCGACGGGAGCGGGCGTCGCCCGGGGAACCATCCGGCCGTCGCCGAGTTGACCGTGGGCGTTGCCGCCCCAGCACCACAGCGATCCGCTCGTCCGAACGGCGCAGGTGTGCCTCTCCCCGACGGCGACGTCCGCCCAGTCCGTGCCGTCGCCGACCCGGACCGCGGAGGGCATGCTGGTCGACGGCACGAACGTCCCGTCACCGAGGAGACCGCCGAGGTTGTCGCCCCAGCACCACAGGCGGCCGGCGGTGGTCAGCGCACACGAGTACCGGAGACCGGCGACGACCGTCCGTGTGGTCAGGTCGGCGTTCACCGTGACCGGGCCGGACGAGCTCACCGTCGTGCCGTCGCCGAGTTCACCGTTGTCGTTCTCGCCCCAGCAGCGGGTCCGGCCGTCGGTGGTCACCGCGCAGGTGTGGTTCATGCCGGCCGCGACGGAGGCCCACGACGTCCCGGCTCCGGCCCGCACCGGAACGTCCCGGTCGACGACGGTGCCGTCGCCGAGCCTGCCCGCCTCGTTGCCGCCCCAGCACCACAGTGCGTGTCCGGTGTCGACGGCGCACGTGTGATCCTGGGTCGTGGCCAGGGCGGTCCAGGTCGCCGCGGTGCCCACCTGCACCGGTACCGTCCGGCTGCGCTGGTTCGGGCCGATGCCGAGTTCCCCGCGCAGGCCGAATCCCCAGCACCACAGCGTGCGGTCGGTCCGGATGCCACAGGTGTGCGACGCGCCGAGGTCGACGGCGGCCCAGGTCTGCGTCCCGATCCGGGTCGGGCTCCAGCGGTCGGTGCCGGTGCCGTCGCCGAGCATGTGGTTGGCGTTGGATCCCCAGCACCACAGGCTCCGGTCGGTGCGGATCGCACACGACGCCTGCGACGACGTACTGACCGAGGCCCAGATCGTCGCGGTGCCGACCCGGGCCGGCCGCGGGGTCGACGTGCCGGCGTCACCGAGCCCGAGCTGACCATAGGTGTGCGAGCCCCAGCACCACAGGCTGCCGTCGGTGCGGGTGGCGCAGGTGTGGGTCGTGCCCGGCGACACCGACGCCCAGTTCCGGGCGTCGCCCACCCGGACCGGCGCGCCGCGGTGCACGTCCGTGCCGTCACCGAGCATGCCGCCGAAGTTGTGACCCCAGCACCACAGGGTGCCGTCGCTGCGGATGGCACAGGTCGCGTCGCCGCTGCCGGTGGACACCGACGACCAGGTCATCGGCGTCGCCGCCCGTGCGGGAACGGCCAGAACCGTGAGCAGGCACAGCACCACCGTCAGAACGTGACGTCGCGATACCGGCATCGTCTTCCTCCCGGAAGGACTAGTTGATCTTCCTGTCCGGCTCAACGAGGCGCCGCGAGAACCGTGATCACGGCGGCGGTGACCGACCGCTTCCGCCCGAAAGGCGCGGTGTCGGGCGTGACGACCCGCCTGCGTCGCGTGGTGGCCACGGCCGGGTGTAGCTTCCGGGGGCGGTCCACGGCGTACCAGATGAGGTGGTTGATCTCATGTCGTCCGATCTTCATGCGGCATCGTTCGGGAGTGCCGCGGAGGCCTACCAGCGGGGTCGCCCGCCCTATCCGGCGGAGGCGGTGGCGTGGGCGGTGCCGCCGCGGGCCCGGCGCGTGCTCGATCTCGGCGCCGGCACCGGGAAGCTCACCCGGGCGCTGCTGGACGCCGGATTCGACGTCGACGCCGTCGAGCCGTCGCCTCAAATGCGCGATCAACTCGCGGTTTCCGCTGGTCAGGCTTCCATCTTCGAGGGTACGGGGGAGAGCGTCCCGCTTCCTGACGCGTCCGTGGACGCCGTCGTGTGCGCGCAGGCCTGGCACTGGGTCGACCCCGCGCGGGCCGTCCCGGAGATGGCCCGGGTGCTGCGGCCCGGCGGCACCCTGAGCCTGATCTGGAACGTGCGCGACCACACCGAACCGTGGGTCGCCGCCCTCGACGACGTGCTGCACCGGCACACCCGCGACGAGATCGACACCGCCCCGCGGATCGGCGGCCCGTTCGGTGACCCGGAGCGTGCCGAGTTCCGCTGGCGGCACACCCTCGACCGCGCCGAACTGCAGGACATGGTCGCGTCCCGCAGCTACGTCATCCTGCTGTCCGAACCCGACCGGCGGGCCCTGCTCGACAGCATTCTCGACCTTCTCGACCGGCACGGCCTGGGCGAGCGGTTCGAGCTGCCCTACGTCACCCGCTGCACCCGGGCCCGGCTGCGCTGACCGGCGCCGCCGGTCAGCGGCCGACCAGCTCGCCCACCTCGGTACGCGACGACACACCCAGTTTCCGCAGAATGTTGGACACGTGCACCGCCGCCGTCTTCGGGGAGATGTAGAGCCGCTGCGCCAGTTCGGTATTGGTCAGCCCGTCACTGATCAGCACCGCCACCTCCCGCTCGCGCGGGGTGAGCGCGGCCGGCCCGGTGACCGCCGGCGGCGCGTCCACCGGCGCCATACCCAGCTGGGCGCGCACCCGGTCGAACTGCTCGACCCGCCAGCCCCGCCACGCCGCCAGCAGCGCGGCGGCCGCCTCGATCTGCTCCTGCGCCTCGGCGCGCCGGTCGGCCGCCAGCAGACAGCGGGCGGCGCCCACCCGGACGGTCCCGCGGACCGCCGGCCCCAACGGGTTCGCCTCGGTGATCGACAGGTAGCCGGTCAGCGCCTCGGCATGGCGCCCGTGGGCCTCGGCGACCTGCGCCTCCACCAGAACCCGGTGCGCGTCCCACACCTCGGAGTCCAGCAGGACGGCCGCCATCCGGTCCAGATCACCGGCCGGCAGCCCCAGCTCCAGGGCCGCCGAGATCAGGTCGTGGGCCTGCTCCCCGCTGCGCCACGTCTGCCCCTCCAACGCGGTGACCAGCTCACCGAGTGCGGCTTCGGCCCGTGGACGGTCGTGGCGACGGCACGCCAGATGGAACGTGAGCCCCGGAATCACCGTCGGTGGATTGTTCGGCAGAGCGGCCAGATCGGTGATGAGCTGCTCGACCTGGTCCAGCTCGCCGGCCTCCAGCGACAGCCCGGCCAAAAACACCCCGTGGTAGTCGGCCCACCGCCCGCGCCGGCGCAGACTGCGGTCCTGTGCCCGGCCCTCCTGCAGTGCCGCGACCGCCGCGCCCAGGTCACCGGCCCGCAACGCCAGCCGCGCCCGCCCCTGGAAATAGGCGGCCACCGCTAGCGACTCGAACCCGGCCCGTTCGGCGTTGACCCGCATCCGCTCCAGGATCTCGGCATGCTCGGCCGGTGACGGCGGTTCCCCGTGCACCAGCACGTTGAGCGCCCGCGCCGCGAGCACCCACTCACCGGCCTGCTCCGCCTCGTGGACCAGCGCCGACAGGATCTTGCCACCGGCGGCGGCGGTCTGCGGCCAGTCCGCCAGCGCCGAACCCTTCTCCAGCAGCGCCGTCAGCCGCACGCTCGGCAGGTCGAACTCGTCGGCCAGCGCCAGCGCCCGGTCCGCCCAGAGCAGCGCGGTGTCGGTGTCGTCGTACAGATACGCCGACTGGGCGATCGCCGTCATCGCCCGCGCCTGCCCGGCGCCCGGCGGAAGCTGCGCGATCAGGTTCTCGATGTCCGCGGTCAGCGCCCGCACCTCGGCCGCCTCCCGCGACTCCCACGCCAGCCGGACCAGCAGATACAGCGCCTCCGCCTGATCCGACGGGTCACCGGCCCGCTCCCGCCAGCGCCGCCCGTACCGCAGCGCGTCGTCGAGCAGCCCGGCCAGCCACGCCGCCCGCGCCGCCGCCCCGAGCAGCTCGGGATCCTCCGGAACCTCGTCCAGACCCATCTCGGCCAACTGCAGCGCCTGATACGCCGAGCCGATCGACAGATACAGCGCCGCACCGTGCCGGGCCGCCGCGATCATGTCCTCGTACCGCCCGGCGCCGCGGGCGTGGTGCGCGACCATCGCCGGATCGGAGCCGCCGCCGCGCAACAGCACGTCCAGCGCCGCCTCGTGCAGCCGCCGCCGCTGCCGGCCCAGCATCTGCCCGGCGATCGCCTCCCGCACCAGTGCGTGCCGGAACGCGAACTCGTCCTCACCCGACTCCACCAGCACACCGCGCGTCACCAGGGTGCGCAGCACGGCGATCAGCTCGTCCTCGCCGGTACCGGTGACGTCGGCCAGCAGGTCGAACAGGATGCGATGGCCGAGCACGGTGGCCGCCTCGACGATCCGGTGACTGACCGGATCGAGATCCTCCACCTGGCGCCGCAGCACATCGGCGAGACTCCACGGCAGCGGCTGGTCGACGAGCGCCTCCAGGTCGTAGCCGGGCAGGGCCCGCAGAAGCTCCTCGAGGAAGAACGGATTACCGCCGGTGCGCTGGTGCAGAGCCGTCGCGGCCCGCAACGGGGCCGGTCCGCCGATGGCCGCCGCGAGCAGGGCCGCGGTCTGCGCCGGCGACAACCGATCCAGCCGTACGTGGGTGACGGCATGCCGTCGTTCGAGCTGGGCGAGCAGCCCCGCCACCGGCTGGCGCCGGGTCACCTCGTCCGGCCGGTACGTCCCGATCAGCAGCCGCGGCCCGGGCTGGTCGGCGATCCGCTCGAACAGGGCGGCACTCTCCGAGTCGGCCCAGTGCAGATCCTCGAAGACGATCACCGCCGGGGACCCGCCGATCAGGTCGGCCAGAATCGCCAGGCCGGTGTGCAGCCGCTCGACCGGGCTGCGCTCGGCATCGGACAGGGCGGCCAGCCGGGCGCCGTCGACCTCGGGCCGGCCGTCGATCGCGTCGAGCAGCACCTCGTACGGCCGGGCCAGCGACCCGGGCTCGGCCTGCCCGACCAGGACGATCGTCCCCGCCGGCACGATGTCGATCAGCTCCTGAACCAGCCGTGTCTTACCGATGCCCGGCTCACCGGCGATGATCGCCACCGCCGGCTCACGGGACTTCGCCAGCTGCGCCAGCCGGCGCAGCTCACCGGCCCGGCCGATCATCACCGGGCTGGCACCACCGCGGTTGGTTCGCACGACGCCAGGGTACCGGCGGGCCGTCCGCGCGCTCGACGCTCAGGCGTGCCCGGCCGGCACCTATCTGGACATCCCGTCGCGCCGCCCCGCCCGGCTCTGCGCCGACCACGGGAGGTGAACATCCGGTCACCCAGGGGCTGACAGGGTATGTCGCCCGGTCGTGTCGTATCGTCGGGCCGTGCCCGAATCTTCAGTGAGCCGCGACAGCGCGGCCGTCAAACGTGCCGTCGCAGGTCCGCCGCGTAAGAACGCCGGTGGGCCGCCACTGAAGACGAAGGCGGAGAAGCGCGCCGAGGCCAAGGTCAACCGGGCGCGCGCCCGGGCGATGCAGAAACGCCGGCAGGCACTGTCCGTCGCGGGCGCCGCGCTGGCCGTGGTCGCCGTCGTCGTCGGGCTGGCCCTGTGGATCACCACCACACCCACGACGGAGCCGACCTCCACCACCCCGGCCGCGAGCACCGACGCCGGTGCCGCCCCCGAGCCGAGCGCGGCGTTCCCGAACCTGCCCGCCGGTGCCGACCCCGCCCTGGCCAAGAAGCCGGCCACGACCGCCGGCACGGGCAAGGTCACCGAGCTCAAGGTGACACCCCTCATCGAGGGCACCGGGGCGGCCGTCGAGGCCGGTCAGACGATCGAGGTCAACTACGTCGGTGTCACCTACACCGACGGCAAGGAATTCGACGCGTCGTGGAAGCGCTCGGAGGCGTTCAGCTTCCAGGTCGGCGCCGGCAACGTCATCCCGGGCTGGGACAAGGGCCTGGTCGGCGTCAAGGTCGGCAGCCGTGTCCAGCTCGACATCCCGGCGGACATGGCCTACGGCGACAACCCGGGCGGCGGCCGCCCCGCCGGAGCGCTGCGCTTCATCGTCGACGTCCTCTCGGCGTCGTGACCGTCCTCTCGGCGTCGTGACCGTCCTCTCGGCGTCGTGACCGTCCTCTCGGCGTCGTGACCGCCCTCTCGGCGTCCTGACCGCCTCGCCGCGCGAGGCCGTCCGTTGGAGCAGTTTCGCGTAGGCGGGCGATCATCTTCGGCCGATCTGCGAGCCCACGTGTGGGTGAGGGCTGCTTCCCGGCCCGGGAAAGAGCCCTGACCCACAGGTGGACGATCGAATGGCCGCCGAAGTGGACACGCCGTCTCTGGTCGGGCCGGCGGCGGTCGGGGCTTGCGGCAGGAGGGGGTATGCCGGTGAGGATCCGCAGGACCGGTCCCGGTGACGTCGAGGCGATCGCCTTCGCCGAGGTCCGCCGTGAGGCGAACCGCAAGCCCGGCCGACTGGACTCCGTATGGCTACAGCGGCGGCCGGGCGGGCGCTGACCCTGTCACCGGAGCCGTGCCGGGTGTGTCAGGGCGTCGGCCCGGCGAGTCTCTGCACGGCGTCGGCCAGGTCGGAGACGGCACGCCGGCCGTCGAGTTCGACGGTGGCGCCGCGTCGGAGGAGAGGTTCGACGGTTCGGGTGTACTCGACGATCGCGGCCCGCTGCTCCGGGGTCCGGCCGTAGGGGTTCGCCCGGTCGGCGACCCGTTCCAGGAGCACCTCCACCGGTGCACTGAGCAGGACGACGTGGTGGAAGCGGTCGTAGAAGCGGCCCTGGTTCTCCACCGTCCCCGACACGACCAGGACGTCGTGCGAGGCCAGCAACCCGTCCATGCGTGGCTCGTCCCACGTGCCGTCGGGGAGTTCCCAGCCGTCGTAGTCGGTGTCGACGGCCGGCAGACCCCGCCGGCGCAGTTCGTCGAGGACGGTGCTCTTGCCGGCACCCGACATGCCGGTCACCAGAATTCTGGCCACGTACGCATGCTAATCGGACGACGCCGAAGGGAGCCGCACCGGTCCGTGCGGCTCCCTTCGCGTGGTGATCATCAGTGGGCCGGAACCACCACGGTCGGTTCGCGCGAGGCTACGGCGCCGGTGGGCCGTCCGCGTGCTTTACGTCCACGGCGGGCCAGCCGGGCGCCGGCGAGCAGGCGGTCCCGGTCGGCTTCGGCGATCATCTCGCGGGTGCGGTCGTGGGCCAGGTGGAGCATCAGATCGGGGTGGGCGAACATTGCCGTCTCCTTGTCGTCGTCGATGTATTGATCGTCGTCGGTAAGGAGGCCTGCCACATGGGCAGCGGTTACGTATCTTCGCAGCTCAGAATGGCTTAGGGAGGCTACTTAGGGCGGCCGCGACATACCTAGGCGATACCTAGCCGGCCGCGGCGGGGATCAGAACGAGCTGAAGCTGTCCACGTCGATCAGGGTCAGTACCTCGGTGCGCACGGCCGGGCACTGCGCCGCGACGGCCGCGTCCAGCACCGCGCCGTTCTCCGGCTTGCCGTGCGATGCGAAGAAGGTGGCCAGTCCGCCGGCCAGGTTGGCGTGCCGCCCGACGGGGCTGCCGATCTCCTTCAGCGCCGGGATCTCCCCTTCCAGGAAGGCGCAGACGTCCTCGGCCGGGTAGGAGCCACCACCACCGTCGGCGGCGGCGGTGGTGGGCTCGTCGGTGCCGCCGCATCCGGCGACGGCCAGCGTCACCGTGGCCACGGCGGCCAGCAGCAGGGATCGGGTGGTCTCAGTCATCGAGTGCCCTCCGGGCGGTGATCAGCCACAGGCCGGCCGGCAGGCGGTATCCGGTGCCGGCCGTGCGGAACCGTTCGAGCAGGTGTGCCGCCCCGGCCCGGGCGAGCCCCCGGCTTTCCGGATCGGCGTCGCGGTAGGCCGCACCCGCGGGGCCCACCTCGATCAGCCACTCGGTGACCGCGGCCGGATCATCCGGTGCGTTCAGCGTGACGTCGTACGGCCGCAGGTCGATGTCGGCGAAGCCGGCGCGGGTGAGCAGACGGGTCACCCGGTCCGCGTCGGCGAACGCGAACGGTCCCGGCTCGTCGCCGATCGGTAGCGGCGGCAACGGTCCCAGATGTGCCGCCGCGCCGAGGAGCGCCGCCGGCAGCCAGGGGTTCACCCGGCCGTCGCGGAACACCGTCGCGGCCAGCCGCCCGCCGGCCCGCATCGAGCGCCGGATCGTGGTCAGACCGGCGAGCGGGTCGGCGAGCAGCATCAACGTCATCCGGGAGTAGACGGCGTCGAACGGTGCGCCGGGCACGACGCCGAGGGTCTCGACGTCGCCGGCGACGAACCGGGGGCCGGTGCCGCCGGGCCGGGTGAACCGCTGGCGTGCGGTCGCGACCATCGCCTCGGCGAGGTCGAGGCCGACCGCGCTGCCCGACGCCGTGACGGCCCGGGCGATCTCGGCGGTCGTGCCGCCGCACCCGCAGCCGACGTCCAGCACCCGTTCGCCGGGCCGGGGTTGCAGCCGGTCCAGTGCCACGGCGCCCAGTGGCCGGCCGATCTCGTCGTGCCGGTCGGCCTGGTCGGCCCATCCCGGCGCGCTGCGGGTCCAGAAGTCGATGTTGCGGGCGCGCAGGGTGGTGGTGTCGGGCATCAGAACGGCATCTCGGTGCCGTCGACGCTCGCGGACCGGAACCCGGCGGCCTTCGCCGGGTCGAAGCCGTCCTCCTGGGCGGCCAGTCCGGCGGCGCGGACCAGTCGTTCCGTCTGGAACGCGCGGAAAGCGGCCTCGTCCTCCCAGATGTTGATGATGCGCCAGCCCTCGTCGGAGGGGCCGGCGACGTGGGCGAGCAGCCCCTTCGGCCGATCCGGACCGAGGTGTCTCTCCACCTGCCGGTACTCGTGCTCGCTGACTCCGGGCATGTCCTGAACGACGCCGTACGGCATTGGTGTCCCCTGATTCGTGGTCGATGGAAGCCATAGTCGATAGAGTGAGGCTCTATCGAATAGTGGACTACGCTGCACGCGTGGCTGTCAATCGCCGTTACGTCTCACCCCGTCGCCAGGAACAGGCCCGGCAGACCCGGCGGACGATCCTCGACGCGGCGGCCCGGCTCTTCGTGGACCCGGGTTACGCCGCCACCCCACTCACCGCCGTGGCCGCCGAGGCCGGTGTCGCCGTGCAGACCGTGTACGCGGTGTTCGGCAGCAAACGCCGGCTGCTCTCCGACCTGGTCGACGTCACCCTGGTCGGCGACGACGAGCAGGTCGCGATGGCGGACCGGTCGTTCGTCACCGACATCCGCGCGCTGACCGGGCTTCGGCCCAAACTGACCCGCTACGCCCGGCACCTCGCCGAGACCCACGCCCGGCAGGCCGACGTGATGCTGGCGCTGGCCGGTGCGGCGACCGCGGACGCCGACGCGGCGGCGATCTGGCGCAAGAACCTCGAGGACCGGCGTACCGGGATGACGATGTTCGCCGCCGACCTCGCCGTTACGGGGGAGGTGCTGGTCAGCCAGGAGCGGGCCGCCGACGTGCTGTGGCTGGCCCAGGACATCCGCAACTACGACTGGCTGGTCCGGGAACGCGGGTGGCCGGTCGAACGGTTCGAGCGATGGTTCGTCGACAGCGTCGCGGCCGTACTCGGCGCGCCGGACTGACCGACAGGGCCGGTCGATCGGGCGGCGCCGGGGGCACGCTGCCGGGAATGGAAGTAGGCATGTCCTTCCATTTCTAAGCTATACCGGAGGTGGGATCTTGCCGCAAGACCCGGGGGAGCGCGCAGAATCGCAGTCGTTTCTGCCCGCAAGGTGAGAGGACGGTCAGCGGTGACCCGCTACGTCGTGAATCTGGACGAGATCGACCGGGAACAGGTCGCGATCGCCGGAGGTAAAGGCGCACATCTGGGGCAGCTCACCCGGATCGGCGGCCTTCGGGTGCCGCCGGGATTCTGCGTGACGACCGCGGCTTTCGAGCGGATCGCGCCGTCGTTCGAGAAGGATCTCGAACGCCTGGAAAGGCTCGACCCGGACGACCGGGAGACGGTTCGGGAGGTCAGCGCGCAACTGCGGGAGACGATCGAGACGGTCACCATTCCGGACGATGTGGCGGCGGCGATCACCGGATCGCTGGAGAACGGTGCCTATGCCGTACGGTCCAGCGCGACCGCGGAGGACTCGGCGGCGGCCTCGTTCGCCGGCCAGCACGACACCTACCTCAACGTGACCGGGGACGCGGTTCTCGTACACGTGCGGCGGTGCTGGGCCTCGCTCTTCGCCGAACGGGCGGTCGCCTACCGGCTGCGCAACGGTGTCGATCACCGGACCGTGCGGATGGCCGTCGTCGTGCAGCGGATGATCTTCCCGCGGGCGTCGGGAATCATGTTCACCGCCGACCCGGTGACCGGAAACCGGCGGGTGACCTCGATCGATGCGGGCTTCGGCCTCGGCGAGGCACTGGTGTCCGGCCTGGTCAACGCGGACGTCTACCAGGTCCGCGACGGCGTGGTCACCGACCGGACGATCGCCGCCAAGCGGCTACAGATCCAGCCCGCACCGCAAGGCGGCACCGAACGGCAGGCGATCGACTCCGGACAGCAGAACCTCCCGGTTCTCACCGACGCCGAGATCGTACGATTGAACGCGCTCGGCAGACGGATCGAGGCTCATTTCGGCCGGCCGCAGGACATCGAATGGTGCCTGGACGACGCCGGTTTCGCGATCGTCCAGAGTCGCCCGATCACCACGCTGTTCCCGATTCCGCGGGCCGCCGACGATTCTCCCCGGGTGTACGTGTCCGTCGGCCACCAGCAGATGATGACCGAGGCGATGACACCGCTGGGCCTGTCGGTGTGGAAACTGACCTCGCCGGGGGAGATGCACGACGCGGGCGGCCGGCTGTTCGTCGATGTCACCTCACGGGTCGGGCCGGCGCTGCTGACGGCGTTGACCCAGTCGGACCCGCTGATGGGCGACGCCCTGCGAAGCGTCGTGGACCGCGGCTTCGTCCCGCTGAGCACCGACGACAACCTGCCGCACATTCCCCGGGACGCCGGACCGGACCCGCTCGACAACGATCCCGCGATCGTCGCGGACCTGATCGGGCACCGGGAGAGACTGATCGAGACGGTGCGACGCGACATCGCGCCGCTGACCGGCCCGGAACTGCTCGACTTCGTGCTGGCCGACGTGCAGAAGATCCGGCAGATGCTGTTCGAGCCCCGCAACATGCCGGCGATCATGGCGGGTATGCAGGCCACCTGGTGGCTCAACGAGCACCTGGAGCAGTGGCTGGGGGAGAGGAACGCGGCCGACGTCCTCACCCGCTCGGCGCCGGACAACGTCACCTCGGAGATGGGGATGGCGCTGCTGGACGTGGCGGACGTGCTCCGGCCGTACCCCCAGGTCGTCGATCTGCTCCAGGAGGACGGTTTCCTGGACCGCCTGCCGGAGGTGCCCGGCGGCCGTGCGGCGCGCGACGCGATCCAGGGGTTCCTCGAGGTGTACGGCATGCGCTGCGTCGGCGAGATCGACATCACCCGCCCGCGGTGGAGCGAGCAGCCGTCCGCGATCGTGCCGATGCTCCTCAGCAACATCCGCAACGCCGAACCGGGCGCCGCCGCGCGCCGTTTCGAGCAGGGCCGGCGGGAGGCCGCGGCGAAGCAGGCGGAACTGCTGGCGCGGCTGCGGGAACTGCCGGACGGCGAGGCCAAGGCCACCGCGACGAAACAGCAGATCGACCGGCTCCGCACCTTCATCGGCTACCGCGAATACCCCAAGTATTACCTGGTCAGCCGTTACTTCATCTACAAGCGGGCGCTGCTCGCCGAGGCCGGTCGCCTGGCCGGGGCAGGGGTGATCGCGGACCCGGAGGACGTCTTCTTCCTGACGCTGGAGGAGTTCCGGGACGTCGTGCACAGCCAGCGGGCCGACGCGGAGCTGATCCGGCAGCGCCGGGAGGAGTTCGCGCACTACCGGGCCCTGACCGCGCCGCGGGTGCTGACGTCGGAGGGCGAGGCGGTGCACGGGGCGTACCGGCGTGGTGATCTGCCGGCCGGAGCGCTGGCCGGCCTGCCCGTCTCGGCCGGCACCGTGGAGGGCCGGGCCCGGGTCGTCCTGGGCGTCGCCGACGCCGATCTGGAACCCGGCGACATCCTGGTCACCGCCTACACCGACCCCAGCTGGACCCCGGCGTTCGTGACGATCGCCGGCCTGGTCACCGAGGTGGGCGGCCAGATGACCCACGGGGCGGTGATCGCCCGCGAGTACGGTCTGCCGGCCGTGGTTGGGGTCGAGGACGCCACCACTCTGATCAGGGACGGTCAGCGGATCCGCGTACACGGGACGGACGGCTTCGTCGAGATCGTTTGACGGCCTCTGCGACAGTGGCCGGATGCCTGAACGCAAACCCCGCCGGTGGGTCCGTCGACTGTGGTTGACCGCAGCCGTGTTGCTGCTGGTGACCGCAGGTCTGTGGGTGGGTAACTCCTCGGTGCTGTGGGGCACCGGGGAGGGCCGGCCGTCGCTACTCGCGCACCGCGGGATCGCCCAGACGTTCCCGCTGGACGGCGTGCAGGCCGACACCTGCACGGCGACCCGGATCCATCCGCCGGACCACGGCCATGTGGAGAACACCATCGTGTCGATGCGGGCCGCCTTCGACGCGGGCGCCGACATGGTGGAGTTCGACGTGCAGGTCACCTCGGACGGGCAGCTGGCGGTGTTCCACGACTCGATCCTCGAATGCCGGACCGACGGGTCCGGGCGGGTCGCCGACCACACCCTCGCCGAGTTGCGCCGCCTCGACCTCGGGTACGGCTACACCGCCGACAACGGCGCCACCTATCCGCTGCGCGGCAAGGCGGTCGGCCTGATGCCCACCGCCCCGGAGGTGATCGCCGCGTTCCCCGACCGTGAGCTGCTGATCGACCTGAAGAACGACGATCCCGCCGACGGGGCCAAGCTGGCCGACCACCTGGCGACCCTGCCCGCCTCGCGGCTGGCGACGATCAGCGTGTACGGCGGCGACAACTCGGTGGAGGCGGTCCGGTCCCGGCTGCCGCAGATCCGGGCCACCTCGAAGGCGATCATGAAGGACTGCCTGATCGACTACCTGGCCGCCGGATGGACCGGCCACGTGCCGGACAGCTGCCGGCACACCGAGCTGCACCTGCCGCAGCGCTACGGGCAGTACCTGTGGGGCTGGCCCGATCTGTTCGTCGACCGCATGCGCGAGGCCGACACCCGGGTGATCCTGGTGGCCGGCGACGGTGACTGGTCGGAGGGCTTCGACCAGCCCGAGGATCTGGCGACCGCCCCGTCCGGCTGGTACGGCTGGTTGTGGACCAACCGTACCGACGTGATCGCCCCACTGACCCGGTAGCACCGACGGTGTTTGCGGCGGCACGGAGCGCGGGTAATCCGCCGGCATCGATGTGAGCCGTCCGTGCGACGGCCCGTGAGTCACGGGGGGAGCATCACATGGCTGGTGAAACGCGCAGTGCCGGGCCGTACAGCAAGGCGACCATGCGGAAGCTGGTGATCGCCGCGGTCGTCCTCGACGTCATCGTCGGTGCGATAGCGGTGAAGTACGCGATCGACGGGCATGCGGCCGCGCCGATGCTGCTGGGCCTCGCCGGAGCACTCATCGCGGTGCTCCTGCTGACGGTACCGCTGGCGAAACGGCGCGGGCGACTCTGAAACGACGAGGGGCCGGGCGATCGCCCGGCCCCTCATCATCGGTGGATCAGCAGTACAGGTTGCCGCCCGGGCTGACGCCCAGGATGCCGGTGAAGCGGTGGTACGCGTCGACGCGGCTCTGCACCTGGGCCGGGTTGCCGCCGTTGCACTCCAGCGAGCCGTTGATGCTGCGGATCGTCTCGCCGAAGCCGCGGCCGTTGACGATCGCGTCGTGCGGGGTCATGGTGCCCGGCCCGCGCTGGGTCATCCAGTACCAGACGGCGGTCTGGTAGGCGATCGACGACTCGTTCTTGACCCGGTCCGGGTTGTTGAGCAGGTCGATGCCGAGCGCGTCACCGGCCGCCTTGTAGTTGAAGTTCCAGCTCAGCTGGATCGGGCCGCGGCCGTGGTAGGCGCTCTGCCCGGCCGGGCACCCGTAGGGCTGGCTGCGGTCGCAGTAGAGCGGCCAGTTCGCCTGGTTGATCTCCTCGACGTAGACCAGACCGCCGGACTCGTGGTTGATGTTGGCGAGGAAGGCGGCCGCCTCCTGCTTCTTCACCGTGTCGCTGCCGGTGGTGGTGAACGCCGGGTACTTCTTCACGGCGTCGATCAGGCCGGCGTACGAGTAGAACGCGATCCGGTTCGGGAACATCTGGTTGAACTGCGCCTCGGTGACCGGGAAGCTGCCCGGGTTGGTGGGCGGGTTCGTGGTGCCGCCGCCGGTGCAGGTGTACGGCGACCAGTACCAGGTGCTGATCACCGGGTCGTAGCCCGGGTTCTCGTTGGTGGCCCGGTAGTACTGCCCGTTGGTGTAGCGCACGATCGACCCGGCCGGGTAGAACTGGCCGGCCACCCAGTTGGGGTGGTTGCAGGTGGCCGGCGGGTTGGTGGTGCCGCCACCGCAGGCGCCGTTGTCGGCCCACACGCCGGTGCCGGCGGTGCTGGGGGTTTCGCCCTGGGTCCACCACTTGGCGGTCCAGTTGCGCCCGCTGTGGGACGCCCGCTGCCCGCTGGTGTAGACAGCCGAGCCGCTGTACGCCGTGGTGCACGCCTCGGCGGCGTTCGACGCCGTCATGGGCAGGATCGCCACGGCGGCTCCGGCCACCGCGACGCCGATCGTCGCCAGGATCGATAACATCCGTTTTCTGGGCATGGTTCACCTTCCGTGCGCCGGGGGACGCATGGTGCGAGAGGGATGAGAGGTACATCGACTCAACTAGATACCGAGCCCGCTCGTCAAGGTATCTGTTAAGAAAGTTCAAGAATCATCGAGGGCTATCATCCGCCGATGACCGCCGCACCGCTGCCGGAGTGGGAGCGCCTCCGCGTCCTCCGGGCCGAGCACGAATTCGCCTCGGTCCGCAAGCAGACGCGGGTCGCGTACCTCCTCTGGGGCCTGACCGGTCTGATCGGAGGCCACCGCTTCTATCTCGGCGACACCGGGCGCTCGATCGCGATGCTGTTCACGCTCGGTGGCCTGGGCGTGTGGACGCTGCTCGACGTCTTCTTCGTCGGGCGGCGGGTGCACGCCGTCAACCGCGACCGCCGGGCGGCGATCATGGCGCGGTACGGGATCCTCGACAGCGGGTGTTAGGTTGTGCCGGTGAAATGGTGGGACGCGCTCTGGCGCCTGGTCAGCATGCTGGCCGAGGCCGCGGGCACGTCTGATCTGGCCGGCGGCACGACCGCCCTGGTCGGCGTCGTCCTGATCGCCGTCCTCGCCCGGGTCCTGCTGGCCCGCCCCGCACCCTCCCCGGACGGCCGGGCCGCCGGGGGAGCGCTGCGCAGCCGCTCCGAGCGAGCCGGCGTGCCCCGCCACCGTGACCCCGACGCGTCCGGGCGCACCCGCCCCCGAGGACCGACAGCGGCCCCCGCGGCCGCCTGACCTCGCAGCTACCCGTGTCGGGTGGCCGCTGCCGACCGTTCATCCGTCGCCAGCCGCCCCTGGGGGTTCCACCGTGTCCGTCATCTATTTCCTGATCTCCGCCGTCCTGCTGTTCTGGCACTCCGCCTGGGATGCCCTGCTCGGCGACCCGCACAGCCTCAGCACCGACTGGGCCTGGGTCCTCGGCATCGTCTTCCTGGTGCTGACCGTGCGGGTCGCGCTGTTCCCGCTCTTCCTGCGCCAGGTCCGGTCGCAGCAGGCCCTGCAACGGCTGCAGCCGAGGTTCCAGGCGCTGCGGGCCAAGCACCAGGGCGACCCGCAGTCACTCCAGCGCGAACTGACCGAGATGTATCAGCAGGAGAAGGTCAGCCCGTTCGGCGCGTTCCTGCCCATGCTCATCCAGTTCCCGATCTTCATCGGTCTGCTGCACGTGCTGCGCCACCTCAACCCGGCCATCACCGACGTCGCCACCCGCACCCTCTACGGCTGGTCGGAGCCGCAGTTCCTGGACGCGTCCGGCGCGCACCTGTTCGGTGCGCCGATCGCCGCGACCTTCCAGGCCGGCGGCACCGTCCAGATCGTCGCCGGTGTGCTGATCCTCGCCATGATCACGACCACGTTCCTGACCACCCGGATGTCGATCCTCAAGACCGGCTGGTCGGAGAACCCGCAGCAGCGCACCGTGCAGAAGATCATGCTCTACGGCATCCCGCTGTCGCTGCTCGTGTCCGGCCTGATCTTCCCGGTCGGTGTCATCCTCTACTGGACCACCCAGAACGTGTTCGCCCTCGGCCAGCAGATCTGGCTGAACCGCAGGTATCCGGCCACCGCGGTGGTCACGACAGACGGATAGGGTTCACCACGTCGGCGGTGATGGTCAGCAGCATGACCGCACCGCCGATCAGGACCAGCGCCATCGTCACCGGGTAGAGCCGGGTGAAGTCGATCGGCCCGGCCGCCGGCAGCCCCTGCAGCCGGCGCAGCGCGTCACGGGCCCGCTCGAACCAGATGACCATGACGTGCCCGCCGTCCAGCGGCAGCAGCGGCAGCAGGTTGAACACCGCCATGAACAGGTTCAGGCTGGCCAGCAGCAGCAGGAACACCGCCCACAGGCCCCGCTCGACGGCCTCACCGCCGAGCCGGCTCGCCCCCACCATGCTGATCGGGGTGTCCGCGCCGCGCTCGGCGCCGCCGATCGCCGCGACCACCGCGGGCAGGCGCTGCGGAAAGGCCGCCAGCTGAGCGAAGGTACGCCCGAACAGGTCACCGGTGAACGCCACCGTGGCGCCGGCCGCGTCCGCCGGGCCGTAGGTCAGATAGGCGGGCGGTGCCTGCGCGGTCGCCCCGATCACCCCCGCCTCGGTGCCGTCCCGGGTCACCCGTGCCACGTCCACGGTCAGCGTCAGCGTCCGGCCGCCGCGCTCGACGGTCACCGGTGTCGGCCCGGTGGAGGCCTGCACGGCGGTGAGCACGTCGGCCCACAGCGGCGTGGCGGTGCCGCCGACCGCCGTGATCCGGTCACCCGGCAGCACACCGGCGTCCGCGGCCGGGCACGTCGCGGCGGGGCAGGTGGTGGCCGCGACGACCGGCTCGGCGACCGGGTTCAGGTTGGGCAGACCGGTGCTGACCGCCATGCCGTAGAGGATCACCATCGCCAGCAGCACGTGCGTGACCGGGCCGGCGGCCATCACCGCGGTCCGTTTCCACGCCGGATAGCGCCACATCGCGCGGGGCCGCTCGTCCGGGGTGAGGTCGTCCAGCGTGGTCATGCCCGCGATCTCACAGAAACCACCGATCGGCAGGGCCTTCAGGCCGTACTCGGTGTCGCCTCTGCGGAACGAGAAGACCGTCGGGCCGCGGCCCACGAAGAACCGCCGGACCCGCATCCCGAAGGCGCGGGCGGACAGCAGATGCCCCGCCTCGTGCAGTGCGAGGGACAGACACAACCCGACGACGAACAGCGTGACCCCGACGACGTATGCCAGCACGCGGCGATCGTACGCCGTACCGGCCGCGTAGTATCGCCCCGCCGGAGCGAAGGGATGATCAAGGGCGCCCGCCCACCTGTACCTGGTACCTGAGCTGGAGCGGAGACCGACATGCCTGCACCCGCGATTCTCCGCGACGTGTTCCTCACCTACCGCGACCGCGACGGTGAGGAGGACGAGGGCTTCCTGTTCGAGGACCCGTACGGCCCGTTGCCCCGCCTCGACGTGTTCGTCTACCGCTCGGTGGATCTGACCACGTTCGCCACCATCGGCATGGCCGCCCAGCCGATGCCGTCGGCGCCGGGACCCGGCGGGGGAGGGCGGGCCGAGCTGCGCCTGGCCCGGCGCGGACGGTTGCAGCGTGCCGAGGAGCATGCCGTCGCGGTACGGCTGGCGAACCTCGCCGTCCACCCGTTCCTCACCGGCGACCAGCTCAACTGGGGTCACATGATCGGCCTCGGCGAGGAGTTCCCGGCCTTCCCCGGCCGCCGGTCGGTGTTCCTGTCCGGCCCGCTGACGCCGGAGGCCCTCGACTACGTGCGTACCGGCGAGGGCCCCGTGCGCATCCTCAACGTGGTCCCGATCACCGACGCCGAACGCGAACGCGGCCGGCTGATGCCCCCGCTCGCCTTCGCCGAGTCCCTGCTCACCCAGCGTGACCTCTGGTCGTGACCCGCTTGATGTGGGTGAGCTGCCAGGTCAGGTCCAGCGGCGCCCCGCGGTCGTGGTGGGCGGCCAGTTCCCGCTTGAGACCGAGGAACATCCACGCCCGGTAGACCGGCACGATCATCTCGCGTTCCAGCTCCGACAGCGGGCGCACCTCCTGGTAGCCGCGGATCACCTCGTCCTGGTAGCCGCGCCAGGACAGCACGAAGTCGGCCACCTGGAACGTGTGGTGGGACGCCTCGAAGTCGATCAGACCGGTCAGCCGGCCGCCGTCGTACAGCAGGTTCCAGACTGCGAAGTCACCGTGGATGACACTGCGGGGCACGTCCGGCTCCGGGTGCCCGGCGAACCAGCTCACGGCGTCATCCCGGCAGCGCCGCAGGATGCCACCCTCCTCCGGGTGCGCCGTCTCGTGCACCCGCAGCCAGTGCTCCAGCTCCGGATCCCCGACCACCGCGGCGGGCAGCGCGAAGCCACCGCGCTGCGCGACGATGCCGGTCGCCGTGGCCGCCAGGTGCAGCTCGGCGAGAAGCCGCCCGCGCGCCCGCCGTTCCTCCTGCGACGCCTGCCGCGGCTCGCCCGGCAGCCGGGCGAACAGCACCCAGGCCCCCTCCGGTACGACCAGCGGCTCCTCGATCGGCTCCGGAGTGGGCCAGCCCTGCGCCCGCAGCGCCGCCGCCACCCGCAGCGGGTACCGCCAGTCCTGCTCGGTGAAGAACTTGACGATCACCGGAAGGCCGTCACGGTCGGCCGCCCACGTGCCGTTCACCCGGTCGGTGAGCGCCCGGCGGTTCTCCAGCCGCCACACCGTGAACGGGGTCACCGGACCGCACCCATCCCGGCCAGGATGAGGTCGACGCCGGCCAGGAACCGCTGCCGGTCGTCGTGATCGCCCATCCGGCCCAGCGCGATCGCCCTGACCGGCCCCGATCGCCATGCGCCCACTACTCCTCGCCGGCCGCGTCCGCGTCGGAGCGGGTGTCGATCAGATACACCTGCTCGCCCGCCCGCGGATCGCGGGCCTGGAGCACGTGGAACATCGGTGAGAACGGGCCACCCAGGTCGACGACCGTCGCGCCCGCCCCGAGCACCCCGCGCACCAGGTGCGACGGCGCGGTCAGGTCGATCCGGGTCACCACCCCCGGGGTCACCCACACCGGGATCCCGGCCAGGAAGCCCGACACCTGCGCGTGGTAGTGCCCGCACAGCACGGCCCGGACGTCGCTGCCGGCCAGTACCTGGGCGAGCCGGTCACCGTTGCGCAGGTTGACGTCCGCCATCGACGGCGACGTACCGATCGCGATCGGCGGATGGTGCAGCGCCACCACGGTCCCGGCGGGCGCGGGCCGCGACAGGACCCCGCTCAGCCAGTCCAGTTGGTCCTCGCCCACGACACCGTGCACCGCTCCCGGAACCAGACTGTCCAACGTGACGATCCGCAGCCCGGCCACCTCACTGACCGCCGCCCGGTCCGGCCCGGACTCCCCGAGGTCGGCGCCGTCCGGGCCGAGGTGAGCACTCCCGAACACCTTCGCGAACGGCTCCCGGGCATCGTGGTTACCGGTCGTGTAGACGTGCGGGATCCCGCGCTCCCGCGCGAACGCGCCCACCCGCTGCAACACCGCGGCGCAGCCCTCGGCCGAACCGTCGTCGGCGATGTCCCCGGTGACCAGGACGACGTCGATCTCCTTGACGAACCGCGCGTCGTACAGGATCCGGTCCAGCGCGCCGGCCGCGTCGACCCCGTCCTCGTCGATGCCGGACCCGGTCACATGCGGGTCGGACAGATGCAGAATGCGATGGGTGGCGGTCACGGGCAGCTCCTCATCCGGTGATGGATGAGCACCCAGGCGGTCGATGCCCTTGACGTCACTCCCCGGTGGTGTCCCACCCGCGCCAGTCGTGTGCGACCAGGCTACCGCCCGCGGACGGTCGACGGGTCCCCGCCCGGCACCGACATCTTCACGTGGCCGAAAAGGACCGGCGATTCCGCGAGAATCGCTGCATCAGCGATGACACCCTCAATGAGGAGCTGGACCGCGTCACGGTACGTTCCAGGCCGTCAGCGTGAAGTGAAGTTTGCCGCGATTGTTCGCTATGGACACCTTGGTGACCGTCATGAAGACGATCTTCTGGGTCTGGGCCTCCCTTTCCGCCTGGCGGGCATCCGTCTCGAAACAGAGCGTCAAGCCCTTGACCGCGGTGATCGGGGAGTGTGTCGGCTGTGTGCGGATCTTCTCCAGACACTCGATCGGGGTGGCCGCGGGGCCGGAGACCTCAGCCTGGCGCAGATCCGACTGGATGGTCCCCGGACCGCATCCTGAATAGACGGCGTCCTCAGTGCCGGCACCGATCTGCGGCCTGTCGAAGTCGATCCCGATGGTGAAGTTGCCGTTGTCCGGGCAGCCCGGTGACTCGGCGATCAGGCGCTCGTCCTGGTAGGCCCGGGTGTAGTCGCCGACCGGGTCGATGGTCTCGGCGTTCAGGGGCTCGCCGACGACAGGCATGGTGGTCGGCGAGCCGGTCTGCGCCTCCGGTGCGGTCGTCGACGTCGGCGCGACACCGCCATCCGGTCGCGGCTCGGTGGAATCCGAGGTGCATCCCCCGGCACCCACACAAAGCAGGAGGCCCACAGTCCCGTTCACCACAGCGGTGGATACGTGTTTCCGTGGAATCCCCGGAGTCGGCATGCATTTCATGAATTGATTTCACCTCGTCAATGCGGCGTTAAAAAAGGTTACCGCCCCGCCAGGGCGGGCGCAGGTGATACGCAATTCCAGTACCGCGTGGCCCGCAACGGCAGTGGACACGTCCACCTCGGATTGCCCCGGGGTGAACGGCACCGAAGTCAGGGTCTTGTTGTCGCCGCGAACATCCAACCGGGCGATATCCCTGATCCCCGACGAGACGACACGACTGCGAAATCCCCCATAGCCGCGGGGGACGGCGAATCGGACCGCCCGCTCACGGTCCCGATCGGTGTTGGTGGCGCAGGGCAGATCGAACACCGAAGCCGCCGTGACCCTGATCAGGGCGGCTCCTGCTACCGGTTCGAGGTCCATCAATCGGACGTCTCCCTCCGGAGCCGGGAGCGGCACCGCAGCGGAGGCAGCCGTAACGGCCGGCCGCGCAGCCGGCGTCGTCGGGGTCGGCACGGGGGAAGCGACCGGATCCGGTTTGACCTCGAAGTCGAAGACATCGCGGCCCAGCGCGAGAACGGCGACGACCAGAGTGAGGAGACTCAGAACTACGGTCGGCCCCTTCCAATGCCATCGCTCAGGTGCCGGAGGCCCGCCATGCCGATCTGCTGCCGATGTTTCCATTCCGATTCGTTGCTCCCGTTCGCGACCATTCCGGCAGGGGAGTCGTCATGTCATCCCGGGCCTGGTGCGTACGATACCGGCCGGTTGCGGGTGGTCTGACCGCCGTAGCAATTTTCACCCTCCGGAATAATGTAGCGAACTGCCAGCAGCGATGAGAAACGGCTTTCCGCAATTCGCATTTCATCGGTAGCGCGGCAACCATGTCCATTCGCGGCGCGCCGTCGCACCCGGCAGGTGGGCCACACCGTGGGTGGGGGCGTCAGGTCTGGTCGACGATCGGGACGCCGGGTCCGAAATGGTTGACCGCCGCGGTGAGGCGCGCCTTGTCCAGGCGCCAGAACGAGATCTGGCGACTGTCGGAAACCGCTTCCTCGGACAGGTCCGCCCGTGCGAACGCCTTGTTCAGGCCTCGGAGGACCGGACTCTTCGCCGAGCCCGGCAACGGTGGTGCACCGGCGCGCCGCACGACGCCGATGTAGCGGACCGAGGTCCACCACTTCCCCTGCCGCCAGAGAACCACGCCCTCGATGTCCGACCACGGCACGAGCGCGGAAGTGCTGGCCGGCCACGGCGGTATGTGGCCGAGAGTAATCCCCTCCGCGGTGACCGCCAGGGCGACCCGGCGGCTCACCCAGGCCGTGATCGACAAGAAGATGTACATCGCGCCGAGCGCACACCCGAAAACGCCGACCAGCCGCTTCTGCCCGTCGACGACCGCGATGGCCCCGACGGTGATGAAGACGAGGCATGCGGGCAGCAGGATCAGGTCTCGTGGTGTCCAGCCGAATCGGGCCACGTAAATATGATCGGGCACCCCGCCAGACTGCCAGGTCGGCCATGGAGATGACAGTCCCGGCCGCTGGACAGCAGATGACCCCGGTGATCAGCAGGCCGGCGAGGATGGCCATTTCACGCGCCGAGACGGTACAGGGTGAGGGCGGCCAGCGAGGGGGCGTCGACGATGGCACCCGTACGGATCATGGCGGTGATCTCCTCGTCGGTGAACGCGCGGTGGACCATGTCCTGCTCGGACGCCTCACGGTCGGGTTCACCCTCGGCCAGACCGGAGGCCAGGTAGACGTCGAAGCCCTGCGTGCAGTACCCGTAGGCCTCGTAGAGATGTCCGAGATGGATCATCTCCTCGGCGCGCAGCCCGGTCTCCTCGGCGAGTTCCCGCCGGGCCAGCGCCACCTGATCGCCGTCGGCACCGGCACCCCAGCTGCCCTGCGGGAACTCCCACGCCCGCCGCCCGACCGGGTACCGGAACTGCTCCACCAGCCAGAACCCGTCCCGCCAGCGGGGCAGCACCAGCGCGAAGTCCGGTTTCTCCACCACGCCGTAGATGCCCGCCGTGCCGTCCGGGCGGCGGACCTCGTCCTCCCGTACCGTCATCCATGGGTTGTGATAGACGACGCGGCTGCTCACCTGTTCCATGGAAGACTCCGATGCTGTTGACGATCTCGGGATCGAGTTGTTCCGGAAAGACGACCGTCGTCCGCGCCTGCGGCCCGGTCGACGGCCTGGTGTGGCACGACTTCGACGAGATCGGCGTGCCGGCCGGCGCGGACGTGGTCTGGCGCCAGCGCAGCCTGGAGCAGTGGATCCGGCGGGCGCTGCGCTATCAGGCCGACGGCCGGGACATGCTGCTCACCGGCCAGTCGCCGCTCGGCGAGGTGCTGGCCTGCCCGTCGGCGACCGCCCTGAACGGTGTCGCCGCGTGCCTGCTCGACGTCGACGACGAGGTGCGTCGGCAGCGCCTCACCCGGCGTGACCCCGGTAAGTGGGACGCCCGGGCGACCGAGGCGTTCCTCGGCTGGGCGCGGTGGCAGCGCGCGCATGCCGCCGACCGTACCCACCGGCCGGAGGCGATCACCGCCGGTGGATGGGACCGGATGCGCTGGGAACGCTGGAACGACCTGCCGCACTGGGCGGTGACGGTGATCGACACGACCGGCCGGACGGTCGGGGAGTCCGCCGCCGACCTGCGCCGCTGGATCGACGGTCATCGCCGCCCGGCGAACCACGACATCGCCTGACCGTGCCCGCGGGCCCACGCCAGCGGCACACCGTCGAGGGCGACCACGTTGTGCAGCGTGTCGTCCGGGGCGGGCGGCAGGCCGTCGAACGGGACGACGCCGGGCGCCTCGACCGAGATCCGATGGCCGGGCAGCGTACCCACGAGTCGCTCGAACGCCCGCCGCCGTTCGTCGGGCACCTGGTACAGCACGGAGGTGTGGAAGACGACGAGCGTCGCCCCGGCCGGTGCCTGCGCGGCCAGGGCCGGCAGGTCGTCGACGAGATCGCCGCGGATCAGGTGCGGGGGATCGGCGGCGGCGATCGCGGCGGCCGCCCGCAGGCGCTCCCGGCGATGTTCGTGTTCCGGCCAGATCAGCGCGTCCAGCCACGCGATGTCATCGGCGTCGCTCACGCGCAACGGGTTGAGGTCGAGGCCGGCCCGCCACACCACCTCCGGTAGCCGGGCCGGCGGCTCGGTCCCGGTCAGCTCGCACGCAAGGACCGGACCCGCGGTCCCGAGCAGCCGGTCCCCGTAGCGGTAGGTGTACCGGTCCGGATAGAGACCCAGGCCGGCCGACGCGCCGACCTCCAGCAGGGCGAGTGGTTGCGGCAGCCTCTCCAGTACGGGCACCAGCACCGCGCATCTGCCGGGCTCGTTCGTCTGGGTCGCCCGGACCCGCAGGTTCGCCGCGATCCGATCCCAGTGGGCCACCGTGAAGTCGTGGAACGCCGCCGGATCACCGACCGGGCCACCGAGCAGCCGCACCACAGCGAACAGCAGGTTCGGCTGCCGCTTGCCCTCGGGAACCGTCGCCAGCAGCTCGAGGATCGTCTCGTCGGCGGCCACCGCGAGCGACAGCCGTTCATAGACGGGAGACACCCCGCGCGCTTCCCGGGCGGCGAATTCGGCATAGGTCGCTGCGGTACTCATTCCAGCGATCTTGGCACAGTCGCTGCGAAACCGGGCTCCCGCATGATCACCTGGAACCGGCGGGCGGGCGACCTCGGCTACGCCGCCCGGACCGTCATTCATCGCGTCGCCAGATTGATCGGCCACGGAGATGACCGCCTATCCGACCGGAGTCCTCCGGCCCGCGTCCTCGCGGGCGGTGAGCGGCCCGTTCAGGGCGTGGACGACGACGGTCGCGACGGCGGTGACCGCGGCCAGGGCCAGCCACGGCACGGCCGGGCCGCGGGCGTACAGGGTGGTGAAGAACGCCGGGGCCAGAATGCTGGCGAAGGCGAAACAGTACTGGTAGATCGCCAGATAGCGGTCCCGCTGGCCGGGCGGCGCGGCCGCCGCCGACAGGGCGTTCGACAGCGGTGCATGGACCAGGTCGGCGGCCGCGAAGAAGATCAACCCCACCAGGAGGTACGGGACGAGCGCCGCCGCGGGAACCCGGATCGCCGCCGCGTACAGCAGCGCCCACACCACCCACAGCACGCCGGCCAGCGCGAGTCCCCGCGGTCGTGACAGCGGCCGCACCAGCCGTACCGCCAGCGCCTGCCCGGACGCGAGCAGTACCGTGTTCGCCGCCAGCAGCGGGCCGACCAGCCAGTCCGGGGCGGGCAGCGCCTCGATCAGATACACCGGCAACGCGATCCCGATGAACACGCTGCACAGAGCGAACACGCTGTTCACCGCGATCAGCAGCAGGTAGGGCCGGTCGCGCAGCATCGTCCGGTAGCCGCCCGGTGCCGGGCCCTCCGGCAGTGCCCGGCGGTCGCGGGGCACCACCAGCAGCAGCGCGCCGGAGAGCAGGAAGGTCGCCGCGTTGAACAAGACCACCGGCTGGTACCAGCCGTACGCCACGACCAGGCCACCGAGCAGGGTTCCGGCACCCATCGACGCCATCTGGATCATGCCGGTGAGCGCGTAGCGGCGGTCCGTGCGCTGCCGGTCCTCACCCGGTTCGGCCAGGCCGGCGACCACCGAGAAGAACGACGACCAGAACAGCCGCTGCCCGACCGAGGCGAGCACGGCCACGGTCAGCACCCCGGCGGCGGAGTGCGCCCAGCCGTACGCCGCGAACGCCGCACCCTGCACCACCTGCGCCACGATCACCCGGTCCAGCGGCCGGAGCCGGTGCGCCACATGCCCGACCAGCAGCGGCACGGGCAGGGACGCGACCGCGGCCGCGCTCAGCAGCAGGCCCACCGTGCCCAGCGACAGCCCGGTGACCTCGGTGAAGTACAGCAGCGACACCGGCAGGAACAGGCCGCTGCCGAACATGTCGACGGCGAGGGCGCAGGCGAGCGGAATCAGTCGTCGGCGTTCGGGCATCCGGACTGTCTAACAGAACCGGCCCATCGATTCCGCTGGATTATCATGCGGCCGGCGCGCCCCACCGGTCCGGGGTGCCGATCGGGCGCCGGTGTCCCGCCCTACGATCGTCGGCATGGCGACGCGGCTGGTGCAGATCAACATGAAGGCGAAGGACGACAACGCGCTCGGCGGGTTCTGGGCGCAGGCGCTGGGGTGGGCGGTCTCCAGCGAGGGACCCGGCGTGACCAACCTCGAACCGGAGGGCTTCGACTATCCCGACCCGGCCGCCGTCTGCATCGACCTCATCGTCTCCGCGGAACCCAAGACGGTCAAGAACCGGGTGCACCTCGACCTCGCCGCCACCTCGCCGGCGCACCGGTCCGACCTCGTCGCGCGCCTCACCGGCCTCGGTGCGACACCCGTCGACGTCGACTCGGGCGACGTCGGGCGCACGGTGCTGGCCGACCCGGAGGGCAACGAGTTCTGCGTGCTGGACGCGCTGTACGAACAGACCGGGCCGATCGCGTCGGTCGTGGTCGACTGTGCCGACCCGCGGGCCATGGCCCGGTTCTGGGGCTCCGCCATGGACTGGAGCGTGCACAGTGTGACCGGCGACGAGGCGGTGCTGCGCTCCGCCGCGGGTGTCGGGCCGTACCTCCGGTTCGTCCGTGTGCCCGAGCCGAAGACCGGGTGGAACCGGGTGCACCTCGACGTCCGGCCGTACCCGGGTGACGACCCGCAGGCCGAGGCGGCGCGACTGCGTGCGCTCGGCGCCACCGCCGTCGACCTCGGTCCGGACCCGGTGCCGTGGACGGTGCTGGCCGATCCGGAGGGCAACGAGTTCTGCCTGCTCGCCCCGAGCTGACCGGAACGCCGAGGGCCGGCCACCTGCGGTTGGCAGGGAGCAGGTAGTCGTGCATACTTGACGCATGCCTACAGTCACTAGTCTAGATCGCGCGCGTCTGCGGTTGTACGGCGCCCATGAGATCCGCCTGCATTTCGGCGGCATCAGCCGGCAGCGCGTCTATCAGCTCACCAGCCGCACCGACTTCCCCGAGCCGGTCGCCGACCTGGCCCAGGGCAAGGTGTGGCTGGCCGACGAGGTGGAGGCGTGGCGTGCCGCCCGCCAGGCCGTCATCATCAAACACCGCCGTCAGTGACCGGCGCCGTCAGTGACCGGCCGCGCGGAGAGTGCCGCCCGGGTCACCGGGGCCGGGTCTTCTTCCAGTCGTAACCGACCGTGTCGGACTCCTCGGTGTCGGCCCGCCGGCACACCTCACGCACCACCGCATCGACACTGGCCCGCTCGTCGGACCCGATCATCGGTACGGCCCACCCGCACCCCGCCAGCTCGAAATGCTGCTGCCAGCCCCGCCAGGCCCGCAACTCCGCCAGCCGCAGCGACGTCGACCCGCCCATCTCCCCGTGGCCGCCGTTGATGGACTCGCCGATCAGAAACGGCCGCGCCCCGAACGGCACCACACACACGTAGTAGACGTGATGGGTCGGATGCTCCGGCGTCGGCGCCTGATTGCGGTACGCCACCCGCAGCAGCTGATTGTCCCGGTCCCGTCCCTTGATCGGCGTCGACGCACCGTACAGATACTCCGACTCCAGGGCCAGCCCGCCGCGCCACCACACCCGCCGCGCCCCGAAGTCCAGATGCTTGAACCGTTCCGGCGACGCGAGCGCCGACCAGTCGCGTTCCGGCCGCTCCCGCTGCAACCGGGCCACCGAACAGTCGAACAGCCGGACCTCGCCCGGCTCGAACTCCAGGGCGAGCTGCCATCGCTCCGTCGGAACGACCCGGGTCAGCGCTGGAATGGGCACGCGGCCATCATTACACCTCGAAAACCAGTGGCGCGCCGGTGCGGCAGCCGCGTAGTTTCCCGGCCGCGAACACCGTCACTTCGAGGAGGCCGTCATGGACACCGATTACGACGCCGAGGCGTCCTTTTGAGCCGACCAGCAAACGGCGTAGGGGGTTCCCTCTAGCGAGACGCAGGTCAAACGCGGCGACCGTACGGTCGGCGCCGACACCGAGCTGATCGAGAAGCTGGGCGGGAACGACCCGTGCCCGTGCCGCTCCGGGCGGCGGTTTCCGCCGGTGCTGCCGACGCGGCGGCCGGTATGACGACACCAACGGGCACTACTACGTGCGGGACTGATCGATGAGATGGCGTCGCCTCGACGGCGGCGCCATCGCCCTATCGGCCGGCCGACGGGGCGACGACCACCGTGGTCTGCGGATCGTGGGCGATCCGTGGCGGCCCGGCGGCGATCAGGGTGGCCCGGGACCACGGCTGTTCGCGCAGCAGGAACGGCAACTCCTCCCGCATCCAGTTCGCCACGTGCTCGCGGTGCTCCGGGGAGTCGCCGTCGCGGGCCAGCAGCAGGCGGTCCTGGTCGTCGAGGTCGCCCTGGAGGTAGATCGAGGCGTCCAGCCATCGGGCCAGCTCCTCGCGGATGACACCGGTGCCCTCCACCCAGACGAAGTCCAGACCGGCGGGAACGGTGATCGATCCCGGTCGCCCGTGGCTGATCCACGCGTCGGGCCGGTGATCGACCGGCTCCCCCCGGTGCAGCGGCTGCAGGACGTGGCCGGCCAGCAGGGGGCCCCAGTCGAAACAGGCATGGTTCCAGGCGACGTCGTCGGTGTGCACGACGGCGGAGTTCGGCACCGCGTCACGCAGCCGGGCGGCCAGTGTCGTCTTGCCGGCGCCGCCGCGGCCGTCGATCGCGATCACCCGGGGCCGGCCGCCGACGCCGGGGGACGCCGCGCGCAACGAGGTCACGACGTCGGTCAGGGGAACCACCCGCCAGCCGGTCGCCTCGATCTCACCGGGATGCAGGCGCATCCGACTGTCCCATGCGTTCGTCGCCGGTGTCGAAGAACGTGTCCAGGTATTCGCGGGCCGGCAGGGCGCTGGTGCGCATCAGGGAGAACACCTCGGCACCGTGGCCGGGGACGTCGTACAGCTGGAAGGCCTGGATCAGGCCGGTGAAGGTGCACAGATCCGCGGCGTAGTCCTCCGCGTCGCCCTCGGACAGTGCGATCGCCGTCTCGAAGTCGGGCGCATGCCAGAGCGTCACACGTTCCTCATAGGTCGGCGTCTCGGCGAGCCCGTGGAACTCGAACACACATCGAGTGCTGTACCAGTTGTTGTCGGCCACGAGGCCAGCATGGCGTACGCAAACCGGTGTCGCTGCGGCGAGGGGGGCGGTATGAAGTAGCGGTGAGTGAAGAACATCTGCCGGGCGGTAACACCGTCGGGGCGGTACGGATCGGTGACGTCGTCCACAAGCGGGCGTTGCCGGAGGTGTTCTGGAGGCGGCCCGGCGCGGCACGGTAGGGTGCCGGAGCCCTCATCGGCTGCCTCCGTGCGGTGTGATGGGTTAGCCTCGCCGCAACGACACCGCTCGATGACCACACGCTGTGCCCGGGAGCGCTCCCGGGAGCTCTACCAGGAGGGACGTTCCCATTTCTGACGTAGCGTCGGCCCGCACGGACAGAGCGGCGGACGACAACCCGGAACCGGAGATCCCGCTGAGCCGGAGAGCGCGGCTGCGTGCCTCGGCCGTCGCCGCGGCGCCCGCGATCGGCCTGTACCTTCTGCTGCGCCTGACCAGCCTCGAAGTGATGCACGTGCTGGCCAGTCACGCGCACGCCCTCGACCCGGGCCGGCAGGTCTACCCGGACGGAACGATCAACAACCAGTGGCGCGGCTTCACCTCGATGTGGGACGCGCTCGTGTCCTGGGACGGGCGCTGGTACGCGAAGATCGCCGGCAGTGGCCTGGGCGGGCCGGTCGGTGCGGTCGACGAGGACGGGGTGCCGTACGAGCTGCGGCTGGCGTTCTTCCCGCTCTATCCGTGGCTGGCGCGCCCGCTGACGTACCTCCCCTTCATCTCGCCGGCCACCGCCTGCCTGATCGTGTCGTTCGTGGCGGCCATCGCCGCCGCCTGGGGTCTGTATCTGATCGGACGGCACGTCCGCGGTCACCGGGTCGGCCTCATGCTGGTCGCCGCCTGGGCGCTGGCGCCGGCCGCGATGACGCAGAACGGCGCGTACACCGAGTCGCTGTTCACCGCCCTGGCCGCGTGGGCGCTGTACGCCGTACTCAAGGAACGATGGTTGATCGCCGGTCTGCTCGCCGGGGTGAGCGGTCTGAGCCGGCCGACCGCGACCGCGCTGATCGGCACGGTCGGCCTGGCGGCGCTGGTCGCCGTCTTCTCGCGGCGCGGCGGATGGCGGCCGTACGCGGCGATGGCGCTGGCGCCCGCCGGCCTGCTCGCCTACTTCGCGTTCGCGTCCGCCCGGCTCGGCGGGTTCGACAGGTACACCAGCATCCACGACAACACGTTCGGCGCCCGCTGGGACTACGGCGAGAACACCTGGAACATGTCCACCGACATCCTCATCGGGGTCGACGGCGACAACGCCGACAAACCGATCCGGGTGCTGTCGCTGCTCATCCTGTTCGGGTTCGTGGTGATGTTCGCGCTGCTCATACCGCGTGCCCCGTGGCAGCTGACGGTGTTCGCCGGCGCGATGCTGGTGCTGGCGACGCTGTCGCACACGCACATGTCGATGGCCGGCCGGCATCTGTTGCCCGCGTTCCCGGTGCTGCTCATTCCGGCGTTCCTGCTGGCCCGCATGTCCAACCGGGACCTCTGGATCGTGCTGGGCGCGGTCTCTCTGTTGTCCGGCTGGTATGCGGGCTGGCTGCCGTTCATCTCCGGCCAGGCCATCTGACCACCGGTCACCGGTGACCGGCCGGCGCCGGTAAAGGCCGCGCGCCGACCGGAGGCGACATGCCAGGATGCGCCACATGTCGATTCGCGCGTTGACGTTCGGGGCGGTGGCGCAGGCCTATGAACGGTTCCGGCCCGGATACCCGGACGAGCTGTTCACCCTGGTGACCGACTACGCGGAACGACCGGTCCGCAACGCCCTGGAGATCGGCGCGGGGACCGGAAAGGCGACCCGGCTGTTCGCCGGGCGGGGAGTCGCCGTCACCGCCACCGAACCGGACGCGGCCATGCTCGCCGAGTTGCGCAGACACGTCCCGGTCACCGTCTCGCCGGTGCGGGCGGCGTTCGAGGACGTCCGGACCGGGGAGCGGTTCGACCTGGTCTTCGCCGCCGCCGCCCTGCACTGGACGCGACCGGACGGCCGGTGGCCGCGGGTCGCCGGGTGGCTGCGGCCCGGTGGGGTGTTCGCGTCGTTCGGCGGGCCGATGCAGTTGGCGGATCCGGCGGTGGAGGAGGCGGTCCGCACGGCCCGGGCGCCGTTCCTGGACAGCGACGAGATCCCGTCACCGGACGGCACGCCGGCGGAGGAGCCCATGCAGTGGCCGGGCACCGAGTTGCGGCAGTCGCCGTTCTTCACCGACGTGCGGCAGCACGTGGTCGAACGGCGCCTGACGATGAGCGCCGCCGACTTCACCGGTCACCTCTCGACCGTCTCGGCCTACCTCGAACTACCGCCCGCGACACGGGGGCAGGTGTTCCGCCGCATCGAGCAGGTGCTGCCGGAGACCGTCGAGCTGACCGCCGACATCATCGTCCACCTGGCCCGGCGGGTGGGCCGGGCGGACGGCGACGGACCCCGGAGCCGGGTGCCGGACCACCCGGACCGGTGACTTGCCCGCAGTGACGGGCGGAGGACCGGGGCGCCGATCGTAATTTGATCATCGTGAACGAGGTCCGTGCCATCCCGATGCCGGGGCCCGGGGCCGACCGCGTCGCCGTCCACGGGGCGGGACTGGCCGGGCTGACCTGTGCCCTGCTGGCGGCCCGCGACGGTTTCACGGTGACGCTCGTCGGCACACCGTCCGCGCCCGTGCCCGACCTGGTCCTCAACGAGGCCACGATCGCGGTGCTGACCCGGGTCTGGGACGACCCGGAGGAGCGGCTGCTCGACGGCGGCCACCAGCTCACCGGACGGTCGGTCCGCTGGGGTCGCGACGCCGCCCCGGTGCAGGTCCCGGCATCCGCCGTCGTCGTCGACGGGCAGCGGCTCGTCGACGCCCTGGAACAGCGGCTGCCCACCGCGGTACGGCGTGCCGAGGTGGCGCCGGCCGCGGACTGGACGGTCCGCGCCGCGGTGCGCCCGGCCGGTAATCCACCGGTCGGGCGGCGGGTCCTGCTCGCCGGTCACGCACCGATGCCGTCCACCGCGGTCAGCCGGATGGCCACCACCGGGCGGGGCTGGGTCGGCGTCGTGCCGGTCGGGAACGGGCGCGGACTGGTGCAGGCGATGACACCCGTACCCCCGGATGATCCCGCCGGGTTCCTCGCCGAGGAGATCGAGGCCGCCGGGCTGGGCGGGTTCGTCACCGAACCGCCGCCGCAGGTCACCGTGATGCCGGCGGCGCCGTGGCTGTCCCGCCAGCGGGCAGAGCCGGGACGGCTGCACATCGGTGGCGCGGTGCTGCGTCTCGATCCGGTCAGCGGATCCGGCGCCGGGCACGCGCTGCGCACGGCGATCCTCGCCGCGGCCGTGATCCGGGGGATCCGCGACGGGCACCCCGCCGCGGACCTCCTCGGGCATTACCACCGGCGGCTCGGAGCCGCCTTCCACGACCACCTCACCGGGTGTGCGGTCCACTACCGGGCCGCGTTCGACAGCCCCGAATGGACGGGGGAGCTGCACATCACCGCGACCGCGCTGACCGGGCAGGCGGCCCAGCTGCACACCCGGCGGGCTGGCCCGGTGTTCACCGGGCGCCGGGATGTCGCAGCAATGACATAGCCGCCTTGCCGGCGCCGTTGAGGGCGGCCGTGCGCGGGTCGGCCGCCCGGTGCACCCGGATACCCAGCCGCGCGGACACCGCCTCGACCAGCCCCGGATGCAGAGCCCCGTCGCCGACGAGCAGCAGCCCGTTCTCCGGCGGGTCGACGTCCAGACTGTCGACGTGCGCGGCGATGTGATCGACGATCACGTCCACCGTCACGTCGCTGGTCAGGTCCCGGGTGCCGATGTCGCTGCGGCGGGCCTCGACGACCCGCCCGTAGTCCAGCACGGCGACCTCGGTCAGCTCGGCACCCACATCGGCGACCAGCAGCATCCCGGCCGTCTCACCGGCCCCGATCGCGGCCGCCCGCACACTGTCGATCAGCAGTACCCGGGACGGCTCGAACACCGCCTTCAGCACCCGTCGCGTCGTCTCCTGATCGTCGCCGGACGCCAGCACCGGCCGGCACGCCACCACCACGCCACCGGACGGCACCGGCTGCGCGAACGTGCCGACCAGCTGGGACAGCATGGCCACACACCCGTCGAAGTCGACGACCCGGCCCCGGCGTATCAGCGGGCCGGCACCGTCGCACCGACCGCTGACCACGCCCTGCTGGGCGGTCCACACACCTGCGATGTCACTGCCCAGATCGACAGCGATCGCGGACGCCATTTTCGTCACCCAACCTGCTTCTGCTGGCACGGAACACAGAACCGAGCGTGCGGCAGAATCTCCAGCCGCTCCGCCGGGATGGCCCCCGCGCACCCCTCACACTGCCCGTAGGCGCCCTCGGCGATTCGCCGCAACGCCCCGGTCACCTGTTCAACGCTACGTCGGGTTTCGGCGAGCAGCGCATCCCGGGTGTGTGACTCACCGGGATCGCCGGTGTCGGCGCTCATTTCGGTGAGTTCCTTGAGCCGGGCCGTCTGCCGGTCCAGCTCGTCGGTCAGTGCAGCGTGCACCATCGGGAAGCGGCTGTCGATGTCGATAGTCACGGGATTCCTCCGGAAAACAAAAAAGGCCGAAGCTGATGAGCTTCGCCCTGGGCGGTCGTGGGTGAGAAAACGCCTCCGCCGGTGGGCCGCGACCGTCCGGTGCGGTGACCGGACGGTGGGCAGCACACGCAGCCGTCACCGCGGTGACGGCCGGCGCGCACGACTCCACCGGAAGCATCCAAACACCATAGGCCGCCCTTCGCGGCCTGCCAAACGGTTACCGGACGGGGTCGCGGCCCAGCGCCGCGAGCAGGCGTTCCAGCGGGGTGGCGGCCTCGGTCACCGGCACCGCCGGGCGGAACGGGGCGCCGGGGGAGAGGCGCTGATCGTCGTCGGGCACCGCCAGGGCGATCGGCAGGGTGGCCGCGACCAGCTCCGGCGCGGGATCGAACGGCACACCGCGCGCGACCGCGACGTCCCACCCGTGCACCACGTAGTCGACGAGGTGGAAGCCGACCGCCATCCGCGCCGGGATGGTCCGCGGTGTGATCTCCGGCATGGTGAACAGAGTGTCCTCGGCGGTCGCGAAGGCGGTCAGCACGTCGGCGGCGGCCGTGCGGTATCCGGCGACCGGGTCGTCGGCCGGCACCGGCTGCCACGGCTGCGGGTCGGCGCCGTGCCCGGCGGCGGCCGCGGCGAAGCCACGGTGCTGGGCGGTCATGTGGGCGATCAGGCCGGCGAGGTCCCAGCCGGCGCATGGCGTGGGGCGGGACAGGTCCTCCGCGGTGACCGGGGCGAGCAGATCGATGCTGAGCGTGACGGCTTTGCGGTCGAGGTCGAGCAACTCCGCGAAATCAGTATGCATGCGCCTATCATGTGCACATGCTTATCGTCTGTGCAAGCCGGTATTCTCAACGCCGTGACCAGCTCGCGCCCCGACCTAGCGGCGATGATCGGCCCGCTCGGGCGCACCCTGTTCGCCCTGGAAGCGCCCATCCTCGACGCACACGGCCTGGCCATGTGGGCGTATGCGGTGCTGCTCAACCTCGACGACGAGCCGGTGCGCACACAGACCGCCCTGGCCGAGGCGATCGGCGCCGACAAGACCCGCATCATCAAGATCCTCGACGACCTGACAGCCCGCGGCCTCATCGAACGCCGGCCCGACCCCACCGACCGCCGCGCCCGCCTGCTCTCCCTCACCGCCGAGGGCCGCCGCCTCCGCGACGCCACCCAGGCCGCCATCCAGGCCGCCGAGGAGGAGCTGCTCAGCCGACTGACGCCGGCCGAGCGCGAGACCTTCCTCCAGGCACTGCAGAAACTCCTCTGAGTCGGCCGTCCCGCAGTCCCAGGCAGAAACAAGACCCCTCAGCGGTACGCCCGAACCCGCCCCGCATCCCCGCAAGAGGCCGGCACGCGCGGACGAACCTATTCCGGGTGGATGCGCCGGGCCTCGGCGTGGGCGGCGGCGATGATGCCGTCGGCCTCCCGTCGTGCCTCGGCCCGGTGGTCCTCGGCCTGTTCCTCGGCCAGTCTCAGGATCTGCTCGACCCGGGTGCCCAGACCCGACAGGGCCGGCCGGTCCGGGGCCCCCGCGTCCTCGATCAGATCGCCGCCGCCGCGGGTCAGTGAGCCCGCCACCGCGAGGAGCAGCCCCACCACGACGGCGCCGATCGCGAACGGCATCGACTGACGCCCGGCGGCCGATCCGGCGAGAGCGCCGCCGCCGACGGCGAACAGGAACAGGCCAGAGCCCTTCATGCCGCAACGGTACTCAGCGAGCGAAACGTGTCGACAGCGGCTCACCCGGTGTCCCGGCTGTCTCGTCAGGACCGGGTGCGGGTGAGCAGCCAGCCGGACATGGCCCGGACGCCGTGGCCGATGGCACTCTCGTCCGGCCGGAAGGTGGCGAGATGGGGATAGCTGGTCTCGATGCCGCTGTTCGGCGCCTGGACCCCGAGAAACGTGTAGGTGCCCGGGATCCGGTTCAGGAAGTGCGCGTAGTCCTCCCCGCTGAACGGGATCGCCGCGTGCAGCGGCACCACCCGCTCGGTGCCCAGCGTGCGCCGCAGATGCCGCTCCAGGGCCTCGCCCTCCCGCCGTGGCGCGTGCATCGCCGGGAACGGGTCGGCCGGGAAGTCCACGGTGGCCGGGCCCGCCGCCCGGGCACGGCGCCGGATCTCGGCCCGCACCTGCGTGTAACGGTGCTCCGGCCAGCATCGCGACGACACCCGCACGGTCGCGCCGACGGCCTGGGCCTGCACGAAGACGAACCGGGCCAGCGGTCCACCGGGGGTCTGCAGATCGGCCCGCAACTGCTCCAGGGCGGCGGGATCGGCCGGGCGCTTCACCGTACTCATGGCGTTGATGCTCCCGGCCAGCCGCTGAGCGCGCGCCGGGGCATCGGCGCCGGTGAGGACGATCTGGCCCTTGTCCTGGCCGGGCAGGCCGATGCCGGCGATCGTCGCGAACCGGCCGACCGGGAACGGGCCGCAGTGCAGCGCGTGGATCTCGCTCGGCCGGGTGGCCGTGAGGACACCGTCGGCGATCATCGCGGCGGCGCCGGTCAGGCTCTCCTCGGCCGGCTGGAACAGCAGCACCACCCGGCCGGACAGCCGCTCCCGCAGCCGGGCGAGCACCTCGGCGATCCCCACCCCGATCGTGGTGTGGATGTCGTGACCACACAGGTGTGACGGGCCGGTCGCGCCGCCGGCCCCGTCGTCCGGGCCGACCGCGTCCATGTCCGCCCGGTACGCCACCGTCCGGCCCGGACGGGCCCCGGTCAGGACCCCGACGACACCGTGCCCGCCGACGCCGGTCGTGACGTCGAGCCCCGCCGCACGCAGGCGCGCCGCCACCACCCCGGCGGTCCGCCGCTCCTGACCGGACAGCTCCGGATGGGCGTGCAGGTCGCGTCGCAGCGCGATGAGTGAGCCGTCCAGCCGGGCGGCCTCCCGCTCCACGGCCAGGGCTCCCCGGTCGGTCGCCGAGGCCGCCTCGGTCGACGTGAGCCACATCCCCGCGGTCGCCGCGACCGTTCCACCGAGAATGGCGCGCCGGCTGATCGTTTTACCTTCTGAGCTTCGCACTGTTCCTCCCCCGCCTTGTTCGACGTGGTTCAGCCTCTCGCGATCCGCACCCCGGCACGATGGGACAGACTCCCGGCCGATGGTGGTGCCAGCACCACCAAAGCCGACGGCAGGATCTGCAATGTTCGTGTCGTTGCCGCCACGAGAGGGGACGGCCACGATGAGGACATGCAGCGGCGGATCGTCCACGTGGTGTTCGACGGGTTCCAACTGCTCGACCTGGCCGGGCCCGCCGACGTGTTCGCCGCGGCCACCCTGCTGGCCCGGACCGGCGGCTACCGGATCGAGGTCGTCGCGGACCGGGGCGGGCCGGTCACGGCCAACACCGGGATCCGCGTCGACACCACGGCGCTGGCCGACGTCGACGGCGAGATCGACACGTTGCTCGTCGCCGGCGGTCTGTCCGTTCCGGAGCATCTGCGTCACCGGGAACTGACCGGGCACCTCAGCCGGCTCTCGGGGCTTGCACGGCGTACCGCATCGGTCTGCAGTGGGGCCCTGCTCCTCGCCGAGGCCGGACTGCTCGCCGGGCGCCGGGCCACGACGCACTGGCTCGCCGCGGGCGAGCTCGCCCGGCGCTACCCGGACGTCACCGTCGACGCCGACCGGATCTACCAGCGCGACGGGCCGGTGTGGACGTCGGCGGGCGTGACCGCCGGCATCGACCTCGCGCTGGCGCTGGTCGCCGACGACCACGGCACCCGCCTGGCGCACGACGTGGCCCGTGGGCTGGTCGTCTACCTGCACCGGCCGGGCGGGCAGAGCCAGTTCAGCCCGGCGATGCGGGCGCCGGCCTCGCCGGACGAGGCGATGCGGGAACTGCAGACGTTCATCGACGGCAACCCGGGCGCCGACCTGAGCGTGCCCGCCCTGGCCCGCCGGACCGGCCTCAGCGAGCGGCACTTCGCCCGGGTCTTCACCGAACGGGTCGGCACCTCACCGGGCCGCTACGTGGAACGCAGTCGCGCCGACGCCGCCCGCCGTCTGCTGGAGACCACCGACCACCCCCTCGACCGGATCGCCCGGGAGACCGGCATCGGCGCCCCGGAAACGCTGTTCCGGGTGTTCCGCCGCCTCTGGCGGGTTGCGCCCGGCGAATACCGGCGCCGGTTCACCACCACATCGTCCTGACAGGAGCTTTTCCATGCACGTCGCGATCCCGCTCTATCCCCGGTTCACCGCGCTCGACGCGGTCGGCCCGTACACCGTCTTCGCCTTCGTCCCGGGCTGGCGGGTCACCTTCGTCGCCGCCGCACCGGGGCCGGTCACCGACGACGTCGGCAGCCTCACCCTGCACGCCGAAGCCGGCTACGCGGACCTGGCCCGGCCCGACATCGTGATGGTCCCGGGCGGCGCCGGAACCCTGGAGGCCCTCGGCGACCGGGCGCTGGTCGACTGGATCACCGAGGCGAGCCGGCACACCCGGTGGACGACGTCGGTGTGCAGCGGCTCGTTCCTGCTCGGTGCGGCCGGCCTGCTCGCCGGGCGCCGCGCCACCACCCACTGGGGCTGGCTCGACCGGCTCACCACGGTCGGCGCCGTCCCGGTCAGCGAACGCATCGTCCACGACGGCGACATCGTCACCGCCGCCGGCGTGTCCGCGGGCATCGACATGGCGCTGTTCCTGGTCGGCCGCGCCGTCGACGACCGGACCGCACAGGCCGTCCAGCTGGCCATGGAGTACGACCCGCAGCCTCCGTACCGGTGCGGCTCCCCGGCGACCGCCCCGGACGGGCTCACCGCGACCGCGCTGAGTCTGATCAGCTGACCTCGCGACGGTCCCGGTGGACCACCGCGACCGTGCACGCCGCATGCCGCAGCACGTGCTGACTGATCGAACCGAGCAGCAGCCCGGCGACCGGCCCGTGCCCGCGGCTGCCGACCACCAGCAGCTGTGCGGCGGCGCTCGCCCGCGCCAGGGCCGCCGCCGGATGTTCCAGAGTGTCCTCGACATACACGGTCAGGCCGCGGAACCGCTCGCGGACGGCGACGAGCGGATCGTCCGGCGTCTCCCGCTCGGGGGCGGCCCGGATCACCCGCAACGGCACCTGCCGGGCCGCGGCCTGCCCGGCGGCGAACCGGAGCACCGGCGCCGTCAGCGCGGAGCCGTCGGCGCCGGCGACCACCGCGGCGTCCTGCTGCGGCATCCCGCGGACCACCACGACCGGGCAGCGGGCGTGCGCGCTGACGGCCGAGATCACCGAACCGAGCAGCCCGGCGACGACGCTGTGGCCGTGGCCGCCGAGCACGATCATGCCGGCGTCCCGGGAACGGTCGATCAGGGCCGCGGCGGCGTGCCCGCGTACCGCCCGGGTGGTCACCGCGACCGCCGGGTGCGTCTTGCGGACCGTCGCGACCGCATGCTCCAAGGTCTCCTCGATGACGTCGGAGACCGTCCGGTCCGGGCGCAGCAGGGGCAGCGGAACCATCGGCGGCGCCGTCGCCGGCCACTCGTCGGCGTGCAGCACCTCGACCGGCGCGCCGGTCCGGACCGCCTCGTCGCGCGCCCACAACAGCGCCGCCTGCGAGTACGCCGACCCGTCATATCCGACCACGATGGTGCCCATGGCTACGAACCCCCTCCTCACCCACGGCAATCCCAGCCAGCATCGGACAAATCCGGCTGTCCCGGCAGGGCCGAAAGACCCGTCCGCCGGGGTTTCCCCCGATGCCGCAGCGGAGAGGCTATGGGCTAGCGGCGGGTGTACCGGTGCTTGACGCCCCGGGGGAAGAACTCCGGATCGTCGGCGGGCCGCAACTCGACCCGTGGAGTCCGGTTCCCGGTGGGCACGTAGTGGGCGAACTCGCTGTTCAGCCGTAGCAGCTCGGCCCGGATCGACTCGGCGGCCATCCGCTCGCGCTCCGGTGTGCCCTCGGCGCCGGGGGCCAGCTCCACCACCACCGACAGATGCCGGTCACGGTCGTCGTCCTCGATCGTGCTCAGCACGAAACGGCCGGTGGACCAGGCGCTGATGTCGGGGCGTTCCAGGCCGACGGTGACGTTCTCCGGGTACACGTTCGCGCCGAAGTACGACACGGTGAACAGCGAACGGCCGAACACGTACACGAACGGCAGGTCCGGGCCGTCACCCGGATCGAAGCCGTGCTCCCGGCACACCGCGATCAGATCCGCCTTCGGCAGCACGCCACCGTCGTCGGCGATGTGGTAGCGGACCAGGGGAACCGTGCCGTCGGCGGTGAACACCAGCGTCCCGTCCGGTGCCGTCTCGAACAGCCGGGCCGCCGGGTCGTACTGCACCAGCGTCGGCAGGCGGGACTCACCGAACAGTTCCGCGGCCACCTCGGGCCGCCGGGACAGGAAACGCCTCACCCGTACGCTCAACGGGGTCTCGTTGCCCAGCACCCCCGCATCGGCCGTGCCGTAGAGCGACGCCACGCCCGTCTCCGGATCGTCGATCCCGGCCCGCGCGGCGACCAGGTCCCGCCACTGCTCGCTGAACACCTCACCGGCCAGCACCAGTTTGATCCGCAACGACGCCCAGTCCACGCCGCGGGCCACCCCGGCGTCGATCACGTTCTTCACGAACGGCGGATAACCCAGCAGCACCGTCTGCTCGAAATGCCCGCCCAGCTCGCCGACGACCCGCAGGATCTCCTCGATGTCGTTCCCGGGCGCGGCCACGGTCACCGGGAGCTGCCGGCACGCCGCCACCGTGTACATCCCGCCGACCCAGTTGCCGAGCGCGAAACACACCACGGCGAGGGTGCTGCGCTCACCGGCGCGGAACCCGTCCCGGAACACCTGCGCGAACCGGGCCGTCACCGGAACCTCGTCGGCGACGGTCCGCGGCCACACCGTCGGGCGGCCCGACGACCCCGACGACACCGCCACCGTCGCCGCGGCGTCCAGCCGCCCGTCCCGGCACCGTTGCGGCAGGTCGAACCGCTGGTGATAGTCCTGCTTGGTCATCAGCGGGATCTGGGCCGGATCGGTCACCGACGCCGGGTCGACGCCCCGCTCGCGCAGGAACAGGGCGTACGCGGGCACGGTCTCGGCGGCGTCGCGGAACAACTCCAGCACCTGCATGGCACTCAGATTAGACGGGCCTGCGAGGGCCGGACCCCGGTCTGGCAGCATGATCGGGTGCCCGAGTCACCCGCCCTCGCCCAAGTCCGCCGGCACGCCGGGACCCTCGCCGACGCCGGCGACCTGGACGGTGCCCAGGCACTGCTCGAACGCGCCATCGAGATCGGCCGTGCCCAGCTGGCCCAGGGCGACACCGAGCTGCTGTCCACGATGCGGCAGCTCGCCGAACTCCACATGCGTGCCGACGACCCGATGTCGGCCCGGCGGGTCCTCGAGGAGGCGATCGAGGTCGGCCACCGCCTCGACGAGTCGGATCCGCTGGCGGTGCTGCTCGCCTACGACCTGGCGGTGGTCGCCGAGGAACTCGCGAACCGGCACGTGGCCCGCTCGCACTACGCGAAGGTCGCCGCGTTCGGCCCGGCCGCCCTCGGCGAGGATCACCCGGCGGTGACCCGGGCCCGCACCTACCTGGGCCCCGACCAGCCCGCCCCGGCTGCTCCGGCCTTCGAGGCACCTCCGGCCTTCGAGGCGCCGGTCCCGGTCACGACTTCACCGGCGCCGGCGCCGGTTCCGGATCCTGCGCCGCAGACGCCGCCGCCGATCCTGGTCCGAGAGTCGACCGTGGAGCCGCCGTCCGGGCCGGTTGCGTTCCCGTCCTCCGCTGCGGCCACGGTGCGCACGTCTCGCAGGTCCTGGGTGTTCGCCGCGGTCGCCGCCGGTGTCGCCGCGATCGCCGTGGCCGCGATCCTGATGCGTCCCGGCGACGAGAGCGAACCCGCCGCCGCGGTCGCCGGTGCCGTCCAGGCCGCACCGGCGACGGTCACCCTGCACGACGCCGGCGGCTCGGTGATGGTGCTGTGGAAGCCTCCGAACGACAGCGTCGCCCGGTACACGATCACCGGTGGCCCGGCCGGTGCCGCGCCGCAACCGCTCGGCGAGACCGGCGGCGACACCAGCGCCTACCAGGTCCAGGGCCTCGATCCGGCCCGCGACTACTGCTTCGCGGTGATCGCCGGATACGACGGCGACGGGTCCGCCACCTCACCGCAGGCGTGCACGTCACGCACCGCGCCGCCCTCCGCGCCGACCCCCTCCGAGGCCCCCTCGCGTACGGCCGGAGCCGCCCCCGCCACCAGCAGACCCACGAAGGCGGCGCCGGCCACGACGACAGCCGCCGCCACCACGAGGACCAGGATCGCCGCCCCGGCCGACAACAGCACCGTCGCCTGGCCGTTCGACGCCAGGTTCACCGTGTCCGCGTCCGACGCCACCGCCTCGAAAACGGTCCTCGCCCTGTCGATCTGCGTGGCCGGCCGCTGCTACCTCGACGGCAAGGTCGACCTGTACGACGGTGCCGCCGCCCCGTACACGGTCTACCTGGGGTCCACGAAGCCGGAGGGATCCGGGGTGGCGTGGAGCCTGCGCCTGGACCGCCTGACCACGTCGGCCTACCGGACCCTGATCGCCGAACGCGACGCCTCCATCGCCGCCGGAACGTGGGGCGACACCAGTACCCGGATGAACGCCCTGAACCGCACGCCGGTCAGCACCCTGACCGTGACGAAGGGAAGCTGACCGGCCCTGTCCCGACGGGCGTCCACGTGGTGACATGGAGTCCGGAGACATCGGCGGACGTTGCCGGTGTCCCGGCCTTCATCGGAGGTGACGTGACCATGGCCGCCGTACTGTTGCTGTTCGCCGTGATCCTGCTGATGAAAGTGGTGGGCCTGATCGTCCTGTCCCTGGCCGACCGCCCACCAACCCCGCTGCCGTACCTCGACCCGTGCCTCGCCCCGCTCCTGGACCTGCCGGTGACCGCGCCGGCCGACCCCGAACGGGCCCTGCTGGCCGACCTGCGGTCCGGCCGGATCAGCCGCCACGACTACCGGACCGCGATGGCCGCCCTGGCCGCGAGCGAGGCCCGGGCCCACCCGTTGCAGACCCCGGCCGGACCGGACTCCTGACCCGGCCGGGGACGGCCGTTGGTCCTCCACGGGCGGGTCCTCGGGTCCTGCCGGACGGGGCGGTGCGCGCCTAGCGTCGGTACCGGAGGGATCGAAGATGAGGATCTGGCATGTCAGTGATGTGATGACCGCGGACGTCGTCACGGTCGGCCCGGCGACGCCCTACCGGGAGGTGGTCGCCCTGCTGGCGGCCTACCGGATCAACGCGGTGCCGGTCGTCGACGCCGATCGGCGCGTCCTGGGGGTGGTGTCCGAGTCGGACCTGCTCCGCAAGATCGAATATGCGGGGACGGATCGTCCGCAGTGGTTCGAGCTCCGTGGCCGGGCGGCCCGCCGCAAGGCCGGGGCGCTGACCGCCGGCGAGCTGATGACCGCACCCGCCGAGGTGGTACTCGCGACCACCGGCATCCGTACGGCCGCCCGCCGGATGGACGAGGCGCACGTCAAACAGCTTCCGGTGGAGGACCTGCTGGGCCGGCTGGCCGGCATCGTGAGCCGCAGCGACCTGCTGAAGGAGCACCTGCGCCACGACGACGACATCCTCGCCGACGTGCGGGCCGCGGTCGGGGAGGCCACCCTCACCGAACGTACCGGCAGTGTCGGTGCGGTCGTCGACCACGGCCAGGTGACGCTCTCCGGCCGGGTCGAGCGCTGGTCCACCGCGGTCCTCGCCGAACGCCTGACCCGGATGGTCGCCGGTGTGGTCTTCGTGGACTCCCGGATCGCCTTCGACGTCGACGACCACGACCTGGCCGACCCGGTCCCCGCCTACTTCGTGGCCTGACCGGGACCCCCGACCCTCACCCCAGGCGGGTGAGGGTCTGGTTGCGGGCGTGCCGGAAGATCGTCGACGTACGGAAACCGACCACCTCACGCCGGCGGCTGAGCGTGTTGACCAGGAACAGGTGCAGGTCCTCGATGCTGCCGACGCCCACGTGCAGCACGAAGTCGTCGCCGCCGGCCAGCACGTAGACGGCCATCACCTCGGGCATCGCCAGGGCCTCCCGCTCGAACGTGTCGATCACGTCGGCACTGAGCGGCCGGACCTGCGCGGACACCAGCGCCTGCACCCGCCGGCCCAGCGCGGACAGGCTCACCTCGGCCCGGAAACCGGTGATGACACCACGCTGCTCCAGCCGCCTGATCCGCTCGGAACACGTGGACGGCGCGGCGCCGACGATCTGCGCCAGATCACGCAACGGGATGCGCGCGTCCCGCTGGAGTTCGTCCACGATTTGCTCATCGAGCCGATCCATGTTCGCAGTTTCCGCCATGGATCGAACATACCTCGGCAACGTTTGACCCGCGTGATGGCTCCGTCCAGGATTCGGCTCATGGATCGAACGCAACTGGGTCATGAGGAAGTCCGGGCCGTCCGCGGCGTGCGTACCGGGGTGACGGTCATCGTGGCGGTGCACTCCACCGCGCGGGGTCCGGCCATCGGCGGCGTACGGATCAAGCCCTACCCGTCCTGGCGCGACGGGCTCGACGACGTGCTGCGCCTGTCCGAGGCGATGACCATGAAATGCGCACTCGCCGACCTGGCCCACGGCGGCGGGAAGACGGTCGCGGTGCTGCCACCGGACGGAGTGGATCCCCGGCGGCGCACCGACCTGATCACCGACATCGCCGAGGCGATCGACGGTTTCGACGGGCGCTACCGCTGCGGCCCGGACATCGGCTCCACGCCCGACGACATGTCACTGATCCACCGGCTGGCCCGCGGCAACGCGTTCTGCCGGCCCGAGGCCGAGGGCGGCAGTGGCAACTCCTCCGCGGCCACCGCACGCGGGGTGATCGCCGCGCTGCGCGCCGGGCTGCGCCACCGCCACGGCGACGACCGGGTCAGCGGCCGGCGGATCGGCGTGATCGGGTACGGGCACGTCGGCCGCCTGGTGGCCGGCGAACTGATCCGCTCCGGGGCGACGGTCCTGATCACCGACGTCGACTCCCGCCTCGCCGGGCAGGCCGAGGCGGGCGGGGCCCGGTGGACCACCGCGGACCTGCTGACCGAGGAACTGGACGTGCTGGTCCCCGCCGCGACCGGCGGCCTGCTCACCGACCGGGCCGCGCGGACGTGCCGGGCCGGACTGATCGTCGGCCCCGCCAACAACCAGCTCGCCGACGACCGCGCCGGCGTCGTGCTGCACGAACGCGGCATCACCTGGGTCCCCGACGTGCTCGCCTCGATCGGCGGCATCGTGCACGCCGTGTCCCGCGAGGAGACCGGCCTGGACGACACCGCCACCGCGGCCCGCGTCGACCGGATCGGCGAGAAGACCACCGCCCTGCTCGCCCACGCGGCCGAACACCGGATCACACCACTGGCCGCGGCCCGGCGGATGGCGGCCGCATGACACCGATCGGGCGGATGGCTGCCGCATGACGAAGGCCCGGCAGATCGTGGCCGCATGACGGCGGCCCGGCCGCGAGAGCCGGCGATCAGACCTACTCCGGCTCCCAGGCCACCAACTGCTCGAGGACGACACGGTTGCCGTCGATCTTGAGCGAATCCAGCGGGATCCGGCCGTAGAAGTTCAGGACCAGCTCCTCGGCCGTGGCCTCGACCGTCACGTCGGCCGGTGCCGGCACATGGTCGACCCGGGCGCCGTCAGCGGACAGGTACAGCGTCCAGGACGGCCCCTCGGCGGCGCGGAAACGGATGACGGCCGGGTCGTGCGGCCACCGGCTGGCGGTCGCGACGCAGGTGGTCAGGAACTCGTCGACACCGTCCAGCGCCACCTCGGCCGACAGCGGCTCAGCGGCACCCGCGGTGAGCTGGGCGTCGTACGTGTGGACCGCGAGCTGCTGCACCTGGTGCCGGGCGACGGCCCCGCTGGTCTGCGGCGACTGGGAGGTGGGCCACCACGTCCAGCAGCCGGCGTCGGGCCCGGCCGCCCGCAGCGCGGCCGTCAGCCGCTGGGTGGCCTCGGCCAGCCAGGCCAGCAGCTCCGCACGGTCGCGCGGAGCGTCGGAGGTGTTCCACTCCGACCGGTCCGGGGGCGCGTCGGCCGGCCCGGCGGCCACGGTGGCGGCCCAGCGGTGACGGCCCTCGCCGATGTGGTGCGCCAGATCGGCGAGCGTCCAGTCCGGACAGGTCGGCACCGTCGCGTCGAGACTGGGCGCCGCGGCGATCGCGGCCCGGAAGGCGGCCGATCGTTCGTCGAGCAGGCGCAGGAGGTCGGAGAAGTCCAGGTTCGTTGACACCCGGGATGTCTACCACCCGGTCCAGAGATCGGACAGCGAATTACCCGTCGGGTCGCGCACCGAGTCCTCCGTGTTCTGGTCCCGACCAGACCGACCTAGCCACGGACGATCACCTGACCCAGCTCCTGGGTGCACCTGGTCAGCGCCACGTAGAGACCGTTCCACCCGCGCGGACCGGTGGCGATCCCGTCCGGGTCCACAACCAGCGTCGCGTCCCACTCCAGACCCTTGGCCTGGGTCGCGGTCAGCACCGGCACGTCCGTCACGACGGCCCGGAGTGCCGCGATCCGGTCCTCGGGCGCGATCACGCCGACCGTCCACCGCCGCTTCAGATCCGCGACGGCCCGTTCCACGGTGCCCGGCAACTCCGCGGCGGTGACCGTGACCTGCCACGGGTCGATGCCCGACGAGCGTACGGCCGTCGGCGGTTCGTTGTGGCTGCCCGCCCGCGCCAGAACCGGCCCGGTGAGGGCCATCACCTCGCGCGGGGTGCGGTAGCAGACGGTCAGCCGGGCCGCGGTCCACCGCTCGCCGAGGACCGCACCGACCGCCTGCGCCCAGGTGGTGTGCCGGTGCGGTGCCTCCGCCTGGTCGATGTCGCCGACCGCGGTGATCGACCGGCTCGGGCAGCGCCGCAGCACCATCCGCCACTGCATCTCGGACAGTTCCTGCGCCTCGTCGACGACGACGTGCCCGTACACCCACTCCCGGGTGCGTCGCGCCCGGTCGGCGGTGAATTCACCCTGCGGCACCGGTGTCCCGGTCTCACCCAGCAGTTCTGCCACCGCGTCCAGCAGTGCGACGTCACTCGGCGCCCACGCCCGCGGCTCGGCGGCTACGGCGGCGATCTCGTCCGCGGACAGCTCCGGCGCGAACCGGGCCAGGCGCTGCGCGTCGCCCAGCAGATCCCGCAGCACCGCCTCCGGGTCGAGGGTGGGCCACCACGACTCCAGGAACCGGGCGATCGTCGGATCGGCGGCGATGTGGTCCCGCAGTTCCTCGATCTCCTCCTCGGACATCAGCCCGTCGACGTCACTGCCGGTGTGGTGCGGGTCGACGGTGCTGGGACCGAACCGGGCCAGGATGTCCTCGTACCCCTCCTCCATCTGCTCCAGCATCGTTGCGCGCTGCTCGGCGACGGCCTCGGCCAGCAGGTGATGGACCTGTCCGGCGGCGATCGCGCGGGCCTGGTGGTACGGCCGTCCCGGCACCGGGTCCACCTCGACCGGATGGAAGTCGCCCGCCCACCGCAGTTTCAGCTGCCGTGCCTGCGGCACCAGTGACGTCACGTACCGTTCCAGGACCGCCTGCCACAGCGCCCGCCCCTTGATCTCGGCCGTCCGCCGGCTCTCCGCCCGGCCCACCGACACACCCGGCACCAGCGTGTCGCAGGTCGCCGACACCACCGCCGTCTCCCCGAGAGCCGGCAGCACCTGCCCGATGTAGTCCAGGAACCGCGCCGACGGCCCGACCACCAGCACCGCCCGCTCCGCCATCCGCTGATGCGTGAACAGCAGATACGCCACCCGGTGCAACGCCACCACGGTCTTGCCGGTGCCCGGTCCACCCTGCACGATCAGCGGCCCGGACGCCTCGGCCCGCACGATGTCGTCCTGCTCCCGCTGCAACGTCGCGACCGCCGCCGACATCCGGCCGGTCCGCCGCGCGCCGAGCGCCGCCAGCAGGGCACCCTCGCCGACGAGTTCCGCCTCCACCGACCCGTCCAGCGGTTCGTCGTCGACCCCGACGACCTTTCCCGCGGCGGTACGGATGTGCCGGCGCCGTGCCTGCCCCTGAGGTTCGACGGCGGTCGCCGTGTAGAACGGCCGGGCGGCCGGGGCCCGCCAGTCGATCAGGAGCGGCTCGTCGGCATCGTCCCCCGGAGCTGCGGCACCACCGTCGCCGGCCCGCAGCCCGACCCGCCCGATGTGCCGTACCGTCCCGTCGACCGCGTCGAGCCGCCCGAACACCAGCCCGTCACCGGCCCGCCGCAACTCCTCGAACCGTTGCCGCAGCATCCGCTGCCGGGCCGGGCCCAGCCCGTCGTCGCCGGCGTCCGCGATCTCGTCGCCGAGCCGGGCGGCCAGCCGGTCACGCCGCGCCAGAGCGACCTCGAGAAATCGTTGTTCCTCGGTGATGGCTTCCCCGTTCTCCATGGCGGCCAAGGTAGAACCCCGAAACGGGAGAACGCCTATGGAGGAGAGAGGTCTCTCAGTTTCTTGCCATGCCGATCAGCCTGCTATCTGGCTATTGTTTTCGCTGCTCAACGCGTTGTGCCGGGTGACGAGGCCGGGTAATTCCTCCAGCGAGCCGATCCGGAACAGGCATCGCCCGGCCTCCTCCGGCATGTCCAGGACGTGACCCCACGGGCCGCGCCGGATCAGGCACGTCCGCATGCCGGCGAGCCGCGCCGGGCGCGCGTCGTTGTCGGGGCGGTCACCGACGTACAGGATCGACGCCGGATCGTGGCCGCTCTCGGCGACGGCCCGCTCGAAGAACCCGGGTGCCGGCTTCTCCACACCCCAGCCCTCGGACGTGCCGATCAGGTCCACCGCGAGGTCCATCGCGCTCAGCAGCGGCCCGGCGTGCGCGGGCTGGTTGCCGGCCAGCCCCACGAACAGGCCCTGCGCCTTCAGGGCGGCCAGGCAGGCCCGCGCGTCCGGGTAGAGGTCCTGTTCGCCGAACGTCTCCGGCTGTCCCGCCGCAGCCCGCAGCGCCCGTTCGGCCGCCAGGTCGAAGTCCGGCCGGAACACCCGGAACACCTCCGTATAGGGCTGTCCGCGCGCGATCACCGCCCCGAAGACCGCCGAGAACGTGTGCCGGGGAATGCCGAGCCGATCCGCCCAGGCCGCGAACTCGTGGGTCTCGTCGAGAATCGTCCCGCCGACGTCGAAGAGGACCGCCCGGATCACGTCTCCGACGCACCGATGAGGGCGGCGACACGGGCCGCGTCGCCCCAGGAGAGGGTGAAGCCGGCCCCGCCGTGGCCGTAACAGGCGTACACCGGCCGATCGTGCCCGGCGACCGCCTCCAGCCGCACTCCGGCCCGGCCCGGGCGCAACCCGGCCGCCCGCGACAGCACCGGTTGCCCCGCCAGCTGCGGAACCAGCTCGGTGACGCGCCGCAGGATGGCCGCCTCCACGTCCGGGTCGACCTGCTCGTCCCAGGAGCCGACGTCCCCGGTTCCGCCGCAGACCACGTCGTCGCGGCGCGGCACCACGTAGGTGAGCCCGCCCGGATTGTCGTCGTCGGTGATCCAGTCGGTCAGCCCCGGATTGGCCAGCCGCACCACCTGCCCCCGGATCGGGAAGCTGACGTCGTCGTCGCCGAGCAGCGCCGCCGAGCGCAACCCCGCCGCCACCACCAGCACGTCCGCGTCGTCCTGGCGCAGCACGTCGCCGACCGATGCGAACTCGGCGGCCCGGATCCGCACGCCCAGACCGGTCACCGTCTCCCGCAGCCAGCCCAGATAGGTGCTGGTCTCGACCAGCGGCACCGTGCACCGGATCCCGGACGCACCCGCCGGCAGCCCGTCCGGCCCGGCCGGCTCGGTGTGCGGCACCGCCCGTGTCCACGACGTGTCCACCTCGGCCCGCCGCGACAGGACCGTCCCCCGGCGCAGATGCACACCGGTCCGCGGGTCGCCGGCCAGCTCCGCCAGCCGCCGGTAGGTGACCGCCGCCGAATCCAGCACCGCCGGCGAATGATCCACGTCGTGCGGGAACCAGATGGCCGCCGCCACCCCGGAGACACTGTCCGGGGCCTCCCGCGCCGCCACGATCCGTACCTCGTGCCCGGACCGGGCCAGCTCATGGGCCACGCTCAACCCGACGACCCCGGCACCCACCACCGTCACTCTGCTCACGGGATCACACGATAGGCCCCGTGGCCGGTGGGATGGTCCACCGCAGCGTGGCCCGTCCGCCGACGTTCTCCAGGGTCACCGGGTACACCTGCCCGAACGCGCGTCCCGCGGAGAACCGCTGCAACTCACTCGGTGCCCAGCCGACACAGAGGACCGGACAGCCGGCCACCTCGATCACCCCGGCGCCGAGCGGATCCAGCCGGCCGGCCCGCGAACCGAGATGGTGATGGCTGTGCGGCTCCACGTACGCCATCTGAACGAAGTGCCCCCGGGTGAGCGCCCACTCGTTGATCGCCGCCGCCCGTTCGTGCGCCACCGTCACCGGCAGATCCAGCCAGCCGTGCAGATTCCGGTTCCGTAGCCCCGGCAGCGGCTGCGCGCCGTACCGCGCCCAGGCCTCCTCCGCGCCCCGCCCACCGATCCGCACATCGGCCAGCCCGTCGACACTGCGGGCCGCGGGCAGGAAACCCACCCAGGAGTCGAGCGCCACCGCATCCCCGATGATCATCCCGCACGGGTCCACCGGCAGGTCGCCCAGGACCACCGGCGCCGCCCCGCCCGACACCGCCGGCCAGGGCAGATCCAGGTCGACGTCGATTCCCGCGATGGTGTCGACCGGCTCGTACGCGCCGGGCCGGGTCCGTGCGGTCACCGTCAGCTTCCCGGGACCGGCCGGCGCCACCACCGCCTCGGCCAGCCAGTCCCGCAGGTGGGCGCCACCGGTCGCGGCCGCCCGCATCGCCCGCGACGACAGTGGCTCGCCCAGCGCCCGCCACTGATCCAGGAACCCGCCACAGGCCAGTACGACGGCCCGCGACGGGACCAGCAGGTGAGCCAGGGTCGCCGTCATCGTCGTCGATCATCACACCTCAGCGTGCCCGGTGGAGGACATGCGCACGAACGTGTACCCCGGGAACCCTCACCTATGATCGGCGACATGGCGCTGCGGCTCGCTATGGTCAACGGCAAAGCGCGGGACACCGCGGCACTCGGCCGGTTCTGGGCGCAGGCCCTGGACTGGACCGTCTTCAGCGACAGACCCGGCGCGACCGCCGTCGGCCCGGCCGGTTTCACCTGGCCCGATCCGGACGCCCTGTGCCTCGACTTCATCGCCGTCCCGGACCCCTCGACCGTGCACGGCCGGCTGCATCTCGACCTCGCCACCGGCTCGGCGGCCCACCAGGCGGAGCTGGTCGCCAGGCTGCGGGACCTCGGCGCGACCCCCGCCGACGTCGGTCAGGGCGACGTGGCGTGGACGGTCCTGGCCGACCCGGAGGGCAACGTGTTCTGCGTGCTCGAGCCCCGCGACGTCTACCGGGACACCGGCCCGATCGCCGCGCTCGTCGTCGACTGCGCCGACCCGCCGGCCATGGCCCGCTTCTGGGGCGGCGCCCTGGACTGGACCGTCCACGAGTCGACCGGCGACTTCGCGCGGCTGCGCTCGCCCGGCGGCACCGGCCCCTTCCTCGAATTCCTTCGCACCAGCGGTACGCGGGCCTGGTGGAACCGTCTGCATGCGGACCTGCTGCCGTACCCCCGGGAAGCTCAGAAGGCGGAGGTGGGCCGCCTGCACAGCCTGGGCGCCACCGACGCCGACGTGGGCCAGGGCGACGTGGCGTGGCGCGTCCTGGCCGACCCGGAGGGCAACGAGTTCTGCGTCCTCGCCCACTGAGAAGAAGCCGGCCTCAGGTGCGAGACCGGCTTCGACCAGGACAAGGCCCGGTACGCGCTGACGCGTACCGAATGGCTTCAGGACACCGTGCCGGTGATGGTGTCCCAGGAGTAACCCAGAAGAGCGAACGCGGCCGCCAACAGCCCCAGGCTGATCCGGCCCGTGTTGATCGGCAGCGCCGCCACGACGAGCAGAATCACGGCGATGATATAGAGAAGTCCCGGAATGGTCATGTCCGCTCCTAGCAATGGGGGTCGAGAGCGGCGACGCAGTACCCCCACGGCGAGGCCCGCTAAACACAGGCTCCGGTCCATGACCTCCTCCGCCGCCGCCCGCACGGCCCGGCCCGGACCGAGGCGGGTAGTGACTGGCGCGGGATGGCAGCACTCGGGATGATCGGCCATCATGCATGGCGTGGAGTCCTACCTTCTGCCCGGCGAGCGTGTCCTCTGGGAGGGCGCTCCGATGCGGCACCGGCTGTTCCGCAGGACCGATGTGCTGCTCCTCCCGTTCAGCGTCGTGTGGTGCGGGTTCGCGATCGTCTGGCTGGTGCGGGCTCTGCGCAGCGACGGCGCGGGGCTCTTCCCGCTGTTCGGGGTCCCGTTCGTGATCGTCGGGGTCTACCTGGTCGCGGGGCGGTTCCTGGTGCGGGCCCTCGCCTCCCGGCGCACCGTCTACACGGTCACCGACGGCCGCGTCGTCGTCCGGGGCGGGCCGACCGGCGCCCGGCTGACCACGGCTTACCTCAGGGATCTGCCGCCTCCGGTGATCGCCGAGCGGCCGGACGGGTCCGGAAGTCTCGCCTTCGGCGGTTTCCCCGGGATCGGGGACGTCTTCACCGGCGGGGCGAAACGCGGTTGGCGTGGCTGGTCCGACGAGCCGTCCGACACCCCGATCCTGTGGGAGGTGCCGGACGTCCGCCGCGTCCGCGACTGCGTCGCCCAGGCCCAGCGGGCCGGCTGAGTACCTGTCTCGCCCGGAGCCGAGTGAGTTGCGGGTCTTGATCGCAGAGAGTCCGACACCTCCATCGCTCCTGATCGGTCCGACATGACCACCAGGACGACCATCGACAGGCGCTGACACGGTTCCGCGTGCCTCAGCGTGCCGGAGCGTCAGTCACCCACCCGCCGGAGAACGCTCCGTCACAGTCAGTCGAATCGCCGGTGCGCCGTCAGGTCGGTGCGGCGCGTCCGGCCATGGTGGTCGGTGAGTGAGGTACGGTCGGCCGTCCCCACCCCGCGCGGGCGTGGCGGTCGTCGGGCTCGCCGCCCGTACGGGAGGGGTGCTGTGATGAGGGACCGGTCAGAGTCTTCGGGTTTGGGCGCCGACGGTGTCGGGGTAGGCGAGGAGCCGGCCGGGCGGTCGGGCCGTCGCCGCCGGCTGGCCCGGTTGGCGGCCGCGGGGCTGGTGGCGGCCGGCCTCGTCGCGGCGTGCTCGCCGCTGCAACCGTCGGCTCCCAGTGAGTCGGCCCACCCGACGGGTCCGCGGGCCGACTCGGCGGGCCCGTCCACCGCCGCGTTGTCCACGGTGGATTCACCGGTGGCCAATCCGGCGCCGCTGCCGGACCGGCCGCTGGCCCGCGCGGCGTTCCTCTACGCACGGTGCAACCCCATAGACGTCGACAACGAGAAGTGCCGGCTCCGGCTCGTGCTCACCGACGGCTCCCAGTATTCGCTGCCCAAAGACGTGATGCAGGTGGGGCCGGGTCCGATCTCTCCGGACGGTGCCTTCCTGCTGCTGTACGACGAGTCCGCCGGGTTGGTCCTGCGCGATCTGCCCAGCGGAACGTCGCGCACGGTGTCCCCACCCGACCGCCTCGTGCTGGGAGGTCCGGTGTTCTGGTCACCCGGCGCGCGCTGGGCGGCGGTGTCGGCGGGCGGCCTCCCCGGGGAGAAGGCCGTCGCCGCCGTCGTCGACATCGCCGGCGCGAGCGTGCGCCGGGTGGAAGATTCAACCGCCTCCCTCGGCTCCCAGCTTGTCGCGGTCTCCGCCCACGGCGACCCGATCTGGGCCGAACCCGCGAACACCAGCACGACCACGGTGCACTGGGTCGTGGGCGGCCGGCAGCCCCGCGTCGTCGACGCCGACCTGCGCTCCCAGCTGCGGCCCGGCGAGATCGTCAACCAGACTGGATGGCCGGGCGAGTTGATGCTCGGCGACGGGATCACCGCCGTGGTGCCCATCATCCGGGCCGGCGGCGATCCACGAGAGGTCTCGTGGGCCAACGGCCACGCCATCCTGCTGGTCGACCTGGCCACCGGCGTTGCCCGGCACCGCCTGGATCTGCCCGGCAACCCCGCCCGCTCACGCCTCCACGGCAGTGGATGCGGACTCGGCCCCAACACCCTCATCGAGTCCGAGGGAGGCGACCCGACGAGCGGGCAGCAGCCGGCCGATCCCACCGATCGCACCACCATGGTCGCGCTCGACTCCCGGACCGCCGCCCGCGGCAGCGGCTACCTCTTTCCCCCGGAAGGGTTCCCTCTGCTCATCTGCTGACCAGCGGCAGACGACTCACCGTCGGGCGGTCACGTGGTGAGTCGCCCCGCAGTAACGACGAGCCGAGGGGTCACCGGAAGCCGTCGGCGGTCTCCTCCAGGCGGTTGCGGTAGGCGCTCCACCAGGTGGGGTCGCCGTCGGGCAGGCCGCTGTTGCCGGCGCGGGTGCCGGCCGCGCCGTCGACGAGTTCACGGACGATGTCGGCGTGGCCGGCGTGCCGGTGGGTCTCGGCGATCACGTGGATCAGGATCCGGTGCAGCGAGTGGTTCTCCAGGTCCTCGGTCCACCACGGGACACGGCCGACGGTCTCCAGGCTGAGGGCCTCGATGGTGGCGTCGGCGTGCGCCCACACCCGGTGGTAGAGGGCGATGACGTCGGCCCGGGACTCGTCGGCGGTGGCCCACATGTCGGCGTTCGGCTCGGCGTCGTCCTCCATCCACGGCAGCGGCTCCGGGAACGGGCGGCCGAACGTCACACCGAAATAGCCGCTCTCCACCCCGGCGGCATGCTTGACCAGTCCCAGCAGGTTGGTGCCGGTGGTGGTCAGGGGGCGGCGCACGTCGTACTCCGAGAGGCCCTCCAGTTTCCACACCAGGGCCCGCCGGGCCGCGTCGAGGTAGTGGCGGAGGTCTGTCTTGGGATCGTAGGAAGCCATGATCGGCACCCTAGGGGGTCATCGCACGCCGGCTTCGAAGAGCTGACCGTTCTGCGGGAAGCCGGTCACGGCGGTGGGTTTCGGGTCGCCGGTGGACCAGCGCGGGTCCTTCTCGTCCTCGAACGCCAGGTCCGGCCAGTGCATCGGGATGCCGGCGGCCGCCGTCGGGCACGGGTCGTCCATCAGCTGGACGTGCAGGTGCGGCTCGGAGGTGTTGCCGCTGTTGCCGACCTCGGCCAGTTGCCCGCCGGCCGCGACCCGGTCACCGATGCGCACCCGGGCCGATCCGCGGCGCAGATGGGCGTACGCCGAGAAGGTCCCGTCGTCGTGCCGGACGACGATGTGGTTGCCGAGGATCCAGGAGGCGCCGGCGAACTCGCGGGCGAACGCCTCGACCGTCATCATCCAGATCAGCGTCGGCCACGTGTCCCGGCTGCGGTGGTCGCGCCGGTTGCCGGTCACCGCCACCACGGTGCCGTCGGCCATGGCCAGGACCGGTTCGCCGAAGCAGGGGTACGACCCGGGCGCCCGTGTGCGCGGTGACCAGCCGATCCTCGTGGGCGCGTCGGGGGAGGGCCGGAGCAGGTCCACGGCATACGTCTGCCCGTAGGCCCGCACCCCGTGGCTGGGGGTGCCGGTGCCGGGGCTGTTGATCGCGACCCACCGGCCCCGCACCGGCGCCGCCAGGTCGACCGGCGGTTTCGTCGAGCGGGGCGGGCGGACGAGGGCGAGTGCCAGCAGCAGGGCCTTGATCGGCAGGTCGAGGAGGAGGGGGACGTCCGGGAGGACGAGCGTGACGACGACGCTGATCACGAACAGCCGCAGCCACCAGGTCTGCCGGCGGGCGATGGCGCGTTTCATCGGCGGGCTCCCAACAGGAGGGTGAGAAGGGGGACGACGCGGGCGGCGGGCACCTCGTAGCGCCCACCGCCGCGGGTGTGCAGCCAGCCGGCGGCGACGAGCTGCCGCAGGTGGTGGTAGACCTGCCCGCTGGTGCCGATGCCGTCGACCTGGGTCAGCTCGGCGGCGGTGCCGGCGCCGTGCAGGATCCGCTGGAGCAGCCGGATCCGCGCCGGGTGGGCGAGGGCGGCCAGGGCCGCGACCTGCTGTGTCCAGTCGCCGTCGAGCAGGTCTCGGGTGCCGGCGCTCTCCTGCCACCGGGCGGCGCGGCCGTCGGGCAGGGTCACGTGGCCGGTGATCAGGACGGCTCCGGGGTCGTCGACCCGGCTGGCGAGGCCCTCGAGTGCCCAGAACAGCTCGGCGTCCGGGGTGGGGGCGGGCTCGCCGGGACTCTCCCGGCTCTCGAAGCGCTGCTCCAGCTCGGCGACACGTTGTTCGAGGGCGGCAAGGCGGTCGGTGTCGCTCACCGCCCCACCATAACGTAATTACGTAAAACCGTTCAACGGGGGTTCCCTCTCCGTCCGGGCCGGAGAGTGGAGATCAACTACTGTCCGGAAGGACCGACATGCCGATGACGTCGCCGCCGATCGTGACGCTGTGGCTCACCGCCGCGATCGCCGTGCCGCAGACCGCCGAGCCCACCTGGTCGGCCGTCGTGGCCGGAGCGGGGGACACCACCTGCGGCATCCGCAGCGACCGGTCGCTCTGGTGCTGGGGATTCAACGGCGACGGCCAGATCGGTGATGGCACCACCGAGACCCGCACCCGGCCGGCCCGGGTCGGCGCCGCCACCACCTGGAGCGTGGTCGCGCCCACCGACGGCCACACCTGCGGAGTGCGCACCGACGGCAGCCTCTGGTGCTGGGGGAGGAACGGCGACGGGCAGCTCGGCACCGGGGAGGACGACGGCACGCGTACGTCGCCGGTCCGGGTCGGCACGGCGACCGACTGGACCTCGGTGGCCACCGGCGGCGGCGCCACCTGCGGCCTCCGCACCGACGGCAGCCTGTGGTGCTGGGGCGACAACGGCGGCGGGCAGCTCGGCGACGGCACGACCGACGACCGCCGGACCCCGGTCCGCATCGGTGCCGACACGGACTGGGCCGACATCGACATGAACGGCACGACCTGTGGCCTCCGTACCACCGGCGCCCTGTGGTGCTGGGGCTCCGACCACGGCGGCATCGCCGGCGGGCAGGCCGAGACCGCACAGACCGCACCCGCCCGGGTCGGTACCTCCTCGTCCTGGACGTCGGTCACCGCGGGATACTCCGACATCTGCGCCGTCGACTCCCGCCACGACCTGTGGTGCTGGTCGAGCGGCCCCGCCGACCGGCCGGACACCCCCGTCCCGGCACCCGCCGGCTTCGGTCCGCAACGGGTCGGCGCCGGCCTGTCCTGGTCGGACGTCACCCTGGGGCGGGGCCACACCTGCGCGCTGCGGACCAACGGCGAGCTCTGGTGCTGGGGTGACAACGACGCCGGCGAGGTCGGCGACGGCACCACCGCCCGGGTCGTGCAGCCGGCCCACGTCAACGCCGACCTCTCCTGGTCGGCGGTCACCGCCGGCGGCGACCGGACGTGCGCCCTCACCACCGCCGGTGCCCTCTGGTGCTGGGGCGCCAACGGCTACGGACAACTCGGCGACGGCACGACGTCGCCGCCGGCCGGCAACGAACCGCTGTCCGTCCAGCCCGCCGCCCGGTGGCGGCAGGTGACCGCCGGCCTCGGGCACACCTGCGCGCTCACCACCGCCGGAACACTGTGGTGCTGGGGCGACAACGACGCCGGCCAGCTCGGCGACGGCACGAACGACACCGGGCTTCCGCCGAGGCGTGTCTCCGACGCGCCGTGGAAGTCGGTGTCCGCGGGATGGACCTCCACCTGCGGTGTGGACGGCGCCGGCGCGCTGTGGTGCTGGGGTGCCGAGTTCGGCGGCGGCAACCGGTCCGACGAACCCCTGCGGATCGGCACCGGCACCACCTGGACCGGCGTCAGCACCGGCACCTCACACGCCTGCGTCCTGCGCCACGACGGCTCCCTCTGGTGCTGGGGCTCCAACGTCGCCGGCCAGCTCGGCACCGCCGACGAGGACCTCGTCACCGCGCCGGTGCGGGCGCGTACCGACCTCACCACCACCTGGACGTCGGTGAGCGTCGGGACGGCACACACCTGCGCCTCCGACGTGCACGGTGAACTGTGGTGCTGGGGCGCCGACGACAAGGGACAGCGCGGCGACGAGAAGACCGGCGACCCGTGGTCCCCGCCGATCAGGCCCGGCGGCCGGACCGTCACCACGGCCTCGGCGGCCTACGACGACTCCTGCGCCATCACCGCCGACAAGAGCCTGTGGTGCTGGGGCGACAACAGCAACGGACAGGTCGGCGCCGGCCGCACCGATGCGCGCCCGCTGCCCGGCCGGGTCGGGGAGTCCTCCGGGTGGACGACGGTGACCGTGGGCCGGGGACACACCTGCGGCGTCCGTGCCGACCGGAGCCTGTGGTGCTGGGGTTCCAACAGCGCCGGGCAACTCGGCGACGGCACCTTCACCGACCGGCACCGCCCGGTACGCGTCGGCGACGGCACCGCCTGGCAGTCGGTGAGCGCCGGCGAGTCCCACACCTGTGCCCTGCGCACCGACCGGAGCCTGTGGTGCTGGGGCGACAACCGGCAGACTCAGCTCGGCGTCCTGACCCCGGTCCGGCGGCCCGTCGCTACGACCGCTTGATCGTCGTGTGCGGGAAACGGTCGGGACGGGCCACCGTGACGGTCCCGGCCCGCCCGGACAGCAGCCCGTCCAGGTCGGTGATCGGCACGCAGCCCGGCCGCGGCTCGGGATGGTCCAGGGCCAGCAGCACCGCGCCGTCCGGGATGCCGTCGGTCACGTCGCGCGGGTCGCAGCCGTGGCCGAGGTACGCCCACCGGTAGCCGATCACCTCGTCGAGGGTCGTCGGCGCTCCACCGGCGACCCGCACCGCCGGGTTCGGCAGGGCCCGGCGCACGACCGGGGGCCGGCTGCCCAGGCGCCCGATTCCCGGCAGGGCCGCCACCGTGCGCAGCACACCCCGGGTCAGGCGCATCACCGTACGGTTGCGGCTCTGTACGACCCGGCCGATGCGCAGCGCCAGCGCGGTGGTCCGCTCGACGTCGGGCCGCCTGTCGCGTTCGTAGCCGTCGAGTGCGCTGTCGTCGCCGGCGACCGCGTCGGCCAGCCGCCAGGCCAGCGTGACCGCGTCGCGGATCCCCGTGCCGAGCCCGGCCCCGGCGAACGGCGGCATGGCGTGGGCGGCGTCGCCGGCCAGCAGGACGCGCCCGGCCCGCCACCGGTCGGCCATCCGGGCGTGGAAGGTGAACACCGTGGCGCGCTCGATCCGCAGGCCGGCCGGCTCGGTCCAGTCGGCGATCAGCCGCCGTACCGTCTCGTCGGCGGCCATCTCTCCGGGGTCCTCGCCGGGCAGCAGCATCCACTCCCACCGCCACCGGCCCGGCTGGGACATGACCACGCACGGCCGGGTCTCGTCGGCCACGAACGCGACACTCGGTCCGCCGTCCCCCTCGCCGCCCACGGCGTCGACCACCAACCACGGCTGCGGGTAGGTCGTACCGGTGAAGCCGATCCCGGCCGCGGTCCGCACCGTGCTCCCGGTGCCGTCACAGCCCACCAGCCACTGCCCGGTCACCCGCCGGCCGTCGTCGAGGAACGCGGTGACCGTGCCGTCGCGCTGCTCCACGCCGGTGACGCTGTGCCCGGTGAGCACCCGCACGCTGCCGGTGGCCTCGGCGGCGGCCCGCAGACCGGTCTCCAGCGCCGGCTGGTCCAGGCGGGCGAGAGCCGGATGGCCGTACGCCCGCCCGTTCTGCCCGATCATGAGCAGCGGCCGTTGGTCCGGTCCGATCACGCCGCTGGCGGCCACCGGGGTGGCCCATTCCTCGGCCGGCGGCAGCCCCGGCACCAGTCCCAGCGCCCGTAGTGCCTCGTTGTCGAGCACGGCGGCGCGTGGTTTCGGGTAGGGCAGTTCCTGCGGTTCGATCACGACCGTCGCCACACCCCGGCCGCCGAGCAACGCCGCGAGCAGCGCCCCCACCGGGCCCATCCCGACGACCACCACCGCGGCCTCTGTCACGTCATCGCTGGTCACGGCGTTCCCCGATCCGGGTGGCACGGCCGTCGGACCGATCGGCACCGGTCGACAGAAGACGAGCAACCATAGCGGTGCTCCGTCGTACGCCGACGCTGCCGTCGGTCACGATCACCGGGTAGCCGAGGTCGCGTGCCTGATCGGCGACCGTCGCCGCGAACACGGCGTCGCGGCGCATCCATCGCCGGAACGCCTCGTCCGGCCGCTCCAGTCCGGTCAGCATGCCGGGATTCTCGTCAGGCGCCGGCGCTGCTGACCTCGGCGGTCCGCTGACGGGTGACCAGGTAGCCGAACGCGGCCGCGGTGAAGAACATGAGGATGCCGTAGACGGCGGCGGGGATCGCCATCTCGGTGCTGTCGAGCAGGGCCGGGCTGACCGCCACGGTGATCGCCAGGGTGCTGTTGTGGATGCCGATCTCCATGCCGGCGGCGATCGACTCGCGCCGGCCAACTCCGGCGAGGCGCGGTGCGCCGTACCCGATGGCGAGGCTGATCACGTTGAAGATCAGGACCGCGACGCCGACGGCGACCAGGTAGTCGGCGATGTTGTCCCGTTCCTTGATGACCGTCCCGGCGATCACCGCGACCAGCACGATCACCGACACGATCTTGACCGGCCGGGCGAGACGCGCGGCCAGGCCCTCGTTGCGGGCCCGCAGCGCCATGCCGATCGCGACCGGGATCAGCACGATCGCGAACACCTGGAGCACCTTGTCGAACTGCAGGCCGATGGACGCGCCGTCGCCGAGGAACCGGGCGGCCGACAGGTTGACGATCACCGGCAGCGTGACGACCGCGAGAACCGAGTTGACCGCGGTCAGGGTGACGTTGAGCGCGACGTGCCCGCCGAACAGATGGCTGTACAGATTGGCCGTGGTGCCGCCGGGTGACGCGGCGAGCAGCATCATCCCGACGGCCAGTTCGGGTCGCAGGTCCAGGGCGAGGACGAGCCCGAAGCAGAGTGCCGGCAGCAGCAGCGCCTGACAGGCGAGCGCGATGAGGGCCGGTTTCGGGAACTGCACGACGCGGCGGAAGTCGGCCACGGTGAGGCCCAGCCCGAGGCCGAGCATGATGATGCCGAGTGCGATGGGCAGCCCGATGGCCGTCAATGCCGAGTCCATGCCGCATTCTGCGTCGGCGCGAGGATGTGAGGAATCCTCATTTCGGCCAGGACTGTGTCGGCCGTCACTGTACCGGCCCTCGATGCGCCGGCCGGGCCACCGTCATCAGCGGTCCGGCCGGCGCATGCGGGGCGGGCTACGGCCAGACGTACGGCGACCGGACCGGCTTCGGCTCGCGCGGCTGCTTCACCGGGTGGGCCGCGAACTGCTCGGCGTGCAGCCCGAACGACCGATCCAGTTTCGGCATCCAGTACGCGTCGTCGTGCCGCCCGGCGCCCAGCTGGTAGTCGTGCCGAACCCCCTTCGCGGCCAGCGCCGTGCTCATCTGCTGTGCCGCCGCCCCGAACCGGTACTCGTCGGAGTCGCCACCGTCGAAGTAGTACCGGTGCCGCCCCAGATCGGCCGCCGACATCCCGGCGACCAGGGTGAGCGGCCGCAACCCGGCGTTGGCGGCCTGCTCCGCGGGCGTCCCGGCCAGCGGCGGCAGGCTCAGCGCCCCCATGTGACTGGTGATCGAGCTGAACACCGCCGGAGTGGTCAGCCCGAGCATGAACGCGCCCTGCCCGCCCATCGACACCCCGCTGATCCCGCGGTGGTCACGGTCGGCGACGGTCCGGTACGCCCGGTCGACGAGCGGCACGATCTCGTCCACGATCATCGTCCGGTACCTGCCGGCGGACGTGTCGGCGTACCAGCCGCTGCCGCCGTCCGGGAACACCACGATCGCCTCGACGCCGAGCCGGTCCAGGACGGTGCCGATGTCGCGCGCCTCCCACTCGATGTTGCTGCCGTTGAACCCGTTCAGCATGTAGACCACCGGGAACCGCCGGGTGGTGGTGCGGGTGTAGGCCGGTGGCAGGTACACGTTGAACTGCGCACGCCGCCCCATCGCCGCCGACCGGTAGTCGTCCCGGAAGAACCGCGCGTGGTCGCCGAGTTCGACGGGGCGGCGCGGGTCGACGTACAGCAGCTCCCGTGCCGGCGGCAGCCCGGTCCAGGTGCGGATGGTGTCGACGACGAGCCGGCCCTGGCCGTCCACGAACACCTCGGCCTGCGCGTCGGTCAGCGTCACCCGCCCGGCGCCGAGCAGCTCCCGCAGGCCGGCCAGGCGGCGGGCGGCGGTGTCACCCTGGTGGAAGAACCCGTCGGCCAGGGTCGCGGCATAACCGCGGACGTCTCCGGCGGCGACGGCGCGATGCTGCCGGTCCAGCACGGCACAGACATGAGCCAATTGGGTACGGGTGGCGGCCGTCCCGGTGTCACCGGCCAGGGCACGCAGTCGCGCCTTCGAGTAGAGCCCGACGGGGCCCTGGTGGAAGCCGCCCCCGCCGGTGCCGTCGTAGACCCGTACGGCGATCACGTTGGTGGCGCCCCAGCGCAGCAGGCCGTCCGCCGGGTAGTACTCGCGAGGCACCTCCCACGTCGAGTCGAAGGTGGGCGGGAAGCCCCCGGTCCGCCCGATCTCCCGCCCGTTGAGGAACGCCTGATCCGCGTCGTCGATCTTCCCGAGCGCCGCCACGACGGCCGAGTCGGTGATTCCGGCCGGCCGGGCGGGCAGGGTGAACGTCCTGCGGTACCAGGCGAAGCCGTCGTACGACGTGAGGTCGGGGTGCGCACCCCAGTCGTCCGGGACGGTCCAGTCCCGCCAGCCGGTGTCGGCGAAGGCCGGATCCGACCAGGACGGGTCGTCGCCGGTGGTGAACTTCCAGCCGTCCCCGGCCAGATCCACCCCGAAGTCGACCGATCCGGTGGTGGCGCAGGCCGTCGATCCGCCGCCCGCGGAAGCCGGTGTGGGAACGTTCACAGATGTAAGCGTCAAGAGTAGGGTGCCCAGCAGAGCGCGAGCTTTCCAAGACATCGAGTGCCCCCGGAAGAGAACAGGATCACACAAGAAACACAACGGACGCACACTCGCAACAATCCGAATCCCTGTCAACCGGGCCGAAACACCCCAGGCCCGGCGTTGACTGATGTGCGATTGTTCTCCCGCCGTCGGCCGGCCGCCGAGCCTGTCGGCGGCCGGCCGCTGCGACGAGAGGGCGGGCGGTGTCAGCGGTTGAAGACGGTCACCTCGATGGCGTAGTGGTCGGCCCGGTACAGGTGGTCGGAGTACTCGACGGTGGCGCCGGTGCTGTCGAACGACGTGCGCTGCATGCTGATCAGCGGCGTGTGCTGTCCGATGTCGAGCAGCCGGGCCTGCGCCGGGGTCGCCGCCTTCGCGGTGATCCGCTGTTTGGCGACGGCGGGCCGCCCGTTCCACTCGGCCATCAGCCGGTAGAGGCTGCGCATGCCGAGTGCCTCGGCGGTCAGGTCGGCGAACCGGGGCGGCAGCCAGTTGCGCAGCACCGCGAGCGGCACCCCGTCGGCCAGGCGCAGCCGTTCGCAGTGCACCAGGCGTTCGGTCGGGGGCAGGCCGAGCATCCGGGCGGCATGCCGGTCGACGCAGTCGCGGTCGAACCGCAGCACGGTCGTCTGCGGCTGCCGGCCGGCCGCTGCCAGGTCGTCGTAGAGGCTGGTCAGGGCGACCCGGCGACGGACCTGTACGTCGGTGACCCGGGTGCCGACGCCGCGTTTGCGGGTGAGCAGCCCTTTGCTGACCAGTTCCTCGATCGCGCGGCGGATGGTGGGCCGGGAGATGTCCAGCGCCTCGGCGAGCTCGACCTCGGTGGGCAGTCGCTCACCGGGGACCAGTTCGCCGCGGTCGATCGCCTCCTCGAGGCGCCGGCCGAGCTGGAAGTAGATGGGAACGGGGCTGGTGCGGTCGATTTCGAGAGGCGGCATGGGCATCGGGGGCACCCCCACAGCGTGACAATCGCGGAAGTTTGTCAGTGCGTTCAGAAGAATGTCAATACAAACTATTGACGTGATCAACAGGGCGGCAGAGGCTGCTCACACGTGCGGCGGAAACGTTCGCGACATCTTGCCGTAATCGGAGGTGTGATGCGGGACTTCGAGGTCATCGCGATGGGACGTGTCGGCGTCGACATCTATCCGCTGCAGACCGGAGTGGGCCTGGAGGACGTCACCTCGTTCGGCAAGTTCCTCGGTGGCAGCGCGACGAACGTGGCGGTCGCCGCCGCCCGGCACGGACGCCGCACGGCGGTGATCACCCGGGTCGGCCGGGACCCGTTCGGCAGGTACATCCACCGCGCGCTCGGTGAACTGGGTGTCGACGACCGGTTCGTCTCCGCCGTCGACGGCCTGCCGACCCCGGTCACGTTCTGCGAGATCTTCCCGCCGGACGACTTCCCGCTCTACTTCTACCGCCAGCCGACCGCCCCCGACCTGATGATCGAGCCGGGCGAACTGGACCTGGACGCGATCACGAACGCCGGCGTCTTCTGGGCCACCGTCACCGGCCTGTCCCAGGACCCCAGCAACACCGCCCACCACGCCGCCTGGCAGGCCCGTGGCCGCCGCCCGCTGACCGTCCTGGACCTCGACTACCGGCCGATGTTCTGGGATTCCCCGGCCGAGGCCACCGCGGCCGTCCAGGAGGCGCTGCCGCACGTCAGCGTCGCCGTCGGCAACCTCACCGAATGCGAGATCGCGGTCGGGGAGACCGACCCGGACGCCGCCGCCGACGCCCTGCTGGCCGCCGGTGTGTCGCTGGCCGTGGTCAAGATGGGCCCGGCCGGGGTGCTCGCCAAGACTGTGAAGGAGAGCGTGACGAAACGGCCCACCGACGTCGAGGTGGTCAACGGCCTGGGTGCCGGGGACGGGTTCGGCGGCGCCCTCTGCCACGGCCTGCTCCACGGCTGGCCCCTGGACCGGATCATCGGTTTCGCCAATGCGGCCGGCGCGATCGTCGCGAGCCGCCTCGAATGCTCCACCGCCATGCCGACCACGGCCGAGGTGGAGAAGGTCCTGGAGGCCGGACGTGTCTGACGACGACTTCGCCGAGCTGCGCGGCCTGCGCGCCACGCGCCCGCAGGCGATCGCCGAGGCGGCCGCCCGCCGCGTACGGCGGCCGCTGCTGAGCGATCCCGGCGACCGGCTGATGCTCGTCGCCGCCGACCACCCGGCCCGCGGGGCGCTGGGTGTGCGGGGCGACGGCGGGGCGATGGCCGACCGCTACGAGCTGCTGCGCCGGCTGCGGACCGCGCTGCGCCGGCCGGGCGTGGACGGGGTCCTCGGCACCGCCGACGTCCTGGAGGACCTGCTGCTGCTCGGTGAGCTGGACGGCAAGATCGCGATCGGCTCGATGAACCGGGGAGGGCTGCAGGGCTCGGTGTTCGAGCTGGACGACCGGTTCACCGGCTACGACGCGGCGGCGGTGGCCCGGATGCGGTTCGACGGCGGCAAGATGCTGGTCCGCATCGACCCGGACGACCCGGCCAGCGTGCGCACCCTGGAGGCGAGCGCCCGCGCCGTCGACGAGCTGGCCGCGCACGGGCTGCTGGCCATGGTGGAGCCGTTCCTGTCCACCCGGGGCAGCAGCGGTTCGGTGGTCAACGATCTGAGCACGGCGGCGGTGGCCCGTTCGGTGGCGATCGCCGCGGGACTGGGCGGGACCAGCGCCTACACCTGGCTGAAACTGCCGGTCGTGGCGGACATGGAGGCGGTGATGGCGGCGACGACGATGCCGGCGCTGCTGCTCGGCGGTGACCCGTCGGGCAGTCCGGCGGAGACCTACGCGTCCTGGGGGCGGGCTCTGGCCGTACCCGGTGTGCGCGGCCTGATGGTGGGCCGCGCGCTGCTCTATCCGCCCGACGGTGACGTGGCCTGTGCGGTCGACGCCGCCGTCCGGCTGGTCCGTACGGGGGTGGCGGCGTGATCCGGCTGGACGTGACCCCGGAGTCGGCGGGCTGGGGCTACAGCGGCCTGCGGGTGGTCGTCCTGGCGGCGGGGGAGGAGTTCCACTACGACACCGGCGGGGACGAGGTGGTCGTGGTGCCGCTGGCCGGGTCCGCGACGGTGACCACCGACGGTGACAAGGCCGAGCTGACCGGGCGCGCGAGTGTCTTCGACGGACCGACCGACGTGGTGTACGTGCCGATCGGGACGACGCTGCGGCTGCGCAGCATCGACGGGGGCCGGTTCGCGCTGGCCACGGCACGGGCCACGAAGCGGCTGCCGTTCCGGCACATCCCGGTCGCCGAGCAGCGTATCGAGCTGCGGGGGGCGGGCGTCTGCTCCCGGCAGGTCAACAACTTCGCCACCACCGACGTGCTGGACGCCGACCGGATCATCGCCTGCGAGGTGCTCACCCCGGGTGGCAACTGGTCGTCGTACCCGCCGCACCGCCACGACGACCTGGAGGAGATCTACTACTTCGAGGTGGCCGGGGGCGGGCCCGCCTACCAGCGCGCCGACGGGGTGCGCGAGGTCCGTACCGGTGAGGTGGTGTTGATCCCGGACGGCTGGCACGGGCCGTCGATGGCCGCCCCCGGCTACGACCTCTACTACCTGAACGTGATGGCCGGGCCGGGGGAGCGGGCCTGGGTGATCGAGGACGAGCCGGAGCACGCCTGGGTCCGCGACACGTGGACCGGCCAGGCGATCGACGGGCGGCTGCCGTTCGGAGAGAAAGGCGAACAGGACCGATGAGACTCACCGTGGGCCAGGCCGTCGTGCGGTTCCTGGCCGCCCAGCACACCGAACGTGACGGGACCGAGCACCGGCTGATCGAGGGCTGGTTCGGCATCTTCGGGCACGGTAACGTCGCGGGCCTCGGCCAGGCGCTGCTGGAGGCCGAACTGACCGAGCCGGGCGCCGCACCCTACCGCCAGGCCCGCAACGAACAGGGCATGGTCCACGCGGCCGCCGGGTTCGCCCGGATGCGCAACCGGATGTCCACACTGGCCTGCACCAGCTCGATCGGCCCGGGCGCCACCAACATGGTCACCGGCGCCGCCCTGGCCACCGTCAACCGGCTGCCGGTGCTGCTGCTGCCCGGCGACGTCTTCGCCACCCGCGTCGCCAACCCGGTGCTCCAGGAGCTGGAGGACCCGCGCGGCTTCGACGTCAGCGTCAACGACACGCTGCGGCCGGTGTCACGCTTCTACGACCGGATCTGGCGGGCCCAGCAGCTGCCGTCGGCGCTGCTCGGCGCGATGCGGGTGCTCACCGACCCGGCCGAGACCGGCGCGGTCACCCTGGCGTTGCCGCAGGACGTCCAGGCCGAGGCGTACGACTTCCCGGACCGGCTGTTCCGCAGGCGGATCTGGCACGTGCCCCGCACCCTGCCCGAGCCCGGCGCCCTGGCCCGCGCGGTCGCGGTCATCCGCGGTGCCGAACGTCCCCTGATCATCGCCGGCGGCGGAGTGATCTACTCGGAGGCCACCGAGGCGCTGCGGGCCCTCGCCGAGGCGACCGGCATCCCGGTCGCCGAGACCCAGGCGGGCAAGGGCTCGATGCGGTACGACCACCCGCTCGCCCTCGGTGCGGTCGGCGCCACCGGCACCGTCGCGGCCAACGAGTTCGCCCGTGACGCCGACGTGGTGATCGGTATCGGCACCCGCTGGAGCGACTTCACCACCGCGTCCCGCAGCGCCTTCGCGGACCCGTCGGTCCGCTTCGTTAACGTAAACATCGCCGCTTTCGACGCCGTCAAACACTCCGGCGAGGCGGTGGTGGCCGACGCCCGCGCCGCCCTGGAGGCCCTTCTCGAGGCCCTGACCGGGTACCGGACCGCACCGGCCCACCAGGAGCGGGCCCGGGACAGGTCGGCGGCCTGGGACGCGACCGTGGAACGCGCCTACCACCTGGGCAACCAGCCGCTCCCGGCGCAGACCGAGGTGATCGGCGCCGTCAACGACGCCGCCGGCCCCCGCGACGTGGTCGTCTGCGCCGCCGGATCGATGCCCGGTGACCTGCACAAACTGTGGCGCACCCGGGACCCGAAGGGCTACCACGTCGAGTACGGCTTCTCCTGCATGGGCTACGAGATCGCCGGTGGTCTCGGTGTGAAGCTGGCCGCCCCGGACCGCGAGGTCTTCGTCATGGTCGGCGACGGCTCCTACCTGATGATGGCGCAGGAGCTGGTCACCGCCGTACAGGAGCGGGTGAAGCTGATCGTGGTCCTGGTGCAGAACCACGGCTACGCCTCGATCGGGCGGCTCTCCGCCTCGGTCGGCGCCCAGCGGTTCGGCACCGCCTACCGCTACCGCGACCAGGACGGCCGGCTGGGTGGCGGCGTGCTCCCGGTCGATCTGGCCACCAACGCCGCCAGCCTCGGCGCCACCGTCTTCCGGGCCGCCACCGTGCCGGAGCTGCGCGACGCGCTGGCCAAGGCGCGGGAGACCGACGGCGTCACGGTCGTGCACGTCGACGTGGACCCGATGGTCGACGCCCCGTCCAGCGAGTCCTGGTGGGACGTCCCGGTCGCCGGGACGTCACAGCTGGAGACGGTCCGGGCGGCACACGAGCAGTACCTCGACGGCAAGCGCGGACAGCGCGACTACCTCTAGAAGGAGGGGACACTTTGACCGGCTTCGTGGATCGTATCGGCGGCGCGCCGATCTCCTGGGGCGTCTGTGAGGCGCCCGGCTGGGGACTCGAACTCCCCGCCGACCGCGTGCTCGCCGAGATGGGCGGGCTGGGCCTGCGGGCCACCGAACTCGGCCCCACCGGCTACCTGGGCAAGACCCCGGCGCATGTACGGGTCACCCTGGACCGCCACGGCCTGACCCTGATCGGCGGTTTCCTGCCGGTGCCGATGCACGTGGCGACCGCCGACGACCTGGCCGAGGCCGCCGACGCGATGGACACCCTGGCCGCCGCCGGCGCCGAGGTGGTGGTACTGGCTGCCCGCTCCGGTGACGGCAGCTACGACCACAAGGTGCATCTGGACGACGACGAGTGGCGGACGTTGTTCGCCACCCTGGAGACGTTGCAGGAGATGGCCCGCGACCGTGGCCTGCGCCCGAGCCTGCACCCGCACGTCGGCACCGCCGTGGAGTCCCGGGAGGCGGTGCTGCGGCTGCTCGACGGCAGCGACGTGCCGATCTGCCTGGACACCGGCCACCTGCTGATCGGCGGCATGCAGCCGGCCGAGCTCCTCGACCTCGCCGCGTCCCGGATCACGCACGTGCACCTCAAGGACGTCGACCTGGAGGTGTCGGCGACCGTCCAGGACGGCACCCGTGCCTACATCGACGGTGTGCGGGCCGGCCTGTACACCCCGCTCGGCGCCGGTGACGTCGACATCCCCGGCATCGTCCGCGCCCTGGAGAACGCCGGCTACACCGGCTGGTACGTCCTCGAACAGGACTGCGCCCTGGCGGTCTCGCCCGCCGACGGTGCCGGCCCGGTCGGTGACGTGCGGCGCAGCCTGGAGTTCCTCACGGAGGTGGCGCGATGACCACACTCATCGAACCCGGGCGGGTCCCGGCCGGAACCGGGGGTGCCGTGGTGCGGCGGATCGGCATCATCGGCACCGGCATCATGGGCGCCGACCACGCCCGCCTGCTCACCCGGGCGGTCTCCGGTGCGGCCGTCGGCGGTGTCTTCGACCTCGACGACGACCGGGCCCGCGGGGTCGCCCAGGCCAGCGGCGGCGCCCGGGTGTTCGCCGACCCGTACGCCCTGATCGCCGACGACGACATCGACGCCGTGCTGATCGCGTCGTCGGACGCCACCCACGAGGACTACGTGCTCGCGTGCGTGGCCGCCGGCAAGCCGGTGCTCTGCGAGAAACCCCTCGCACCGACCGTCGACGGCTGCGCCCGGATCCTGGACGCCGAGACGGCCCACGGCAGCCGGCTGATCACCGTCGGGTTCATGCGCCGCTTCGACCCGGGCTACACCGACCTGAAGGCGCTGCTCGCGACCGGGGAGATCGGCGCGCCGCTGATGCTGCACAACGTGCACCGCAACCCGGCCGCGGTGCCCGGCCTGCCCAGCTCCGCCCTGATCACCAACTCGGCGGTGCACGAACTCGACATCACCCGCTGGCTGTTCGACTCCGAGATCACCGAGGTCGCCGTGCACACCCCGCGGCCCAGCGGCAACGCCGGCGGCACCCGCGACCCGCAACTGCTGATCCTCACCACCGCGTCCGGGGTGCTGTCCGACGTCGAGATCTTCGTCAACGCCCGATACGGCTACGAGGTCCGCTGTGAACTGGTCGCCGAGACCGGCACGGTCACCCTCGACGCCCCGCCGCCCACCGCGGTACGCCGTTCCGGACTGCACGCGCGGACGCTTCCGGCCGACTGGCGGCCCCGTTTCGCCGAGGCGTACCGCCTGGAATTGCAGGACTGGATCGACGGGACCGGGCAGGGCGCGACCGCGTGGGACGGATTCGCCGCCACGTTCGTCGCACAAGCCTGTGTGAACGCGCTGGAAAGCGGAGAACGTTATACCGTCGAGATGCCGCCGACACCCGGGCTCTACCGGCGGTAGAAAAGGTGGGTTCCATTTCTTCGCGTCTTTCCGAAAGTGGTGCGGTGACCGATTCTGATCCCGAGTTCACCGCGCGCGTGCGGACCGCACTGGAGCGGGAGGTCCGCGGCATCCGCACCGAGACCGGCGACCTGTGGTGCCAACTGCAGCACCGCCGGCTCGCCGAGCGGGTCAAGGCGCTGGCCGCGGCCTGGCACCTCACCGGCGACAGCGGCCTGCTCACCCCGGCGGCGCAGCTCACCGGCCTGCTGCGGGAGCGGCAGAACCCGGGCGGCCTGTTCCGTGGCGGCGACAACGTCGACTCGCCGCCGGACTCCGCGTTCAGCGTCAACGACCTCGCCGACGCGGCCCGGCTGCTGCGCGAGGCCGACGACCAGAGCGCGCAGCGGCTCGCGGACCGCCTGGTCCACCTCCTCGACACGATGACCCCGGCCCTGGTGAAGGGCGGGGTGCACACGCCGAACCACCGGTGGGAGCTGTCCGCCGCCCTGGCCCGGCTGCACCGCCTCGCCCCGCGGCCGGAGATCGCCGCCCGGGTCGGGCAGTGGCTGGCCGAGGGCATCGACATCGAGGACGGGCTGTACTCCGAACGCAGCGCCAACTACGCCGCCGCCGTGTCGAACCCGTCCCTGCTGGTCATCGCCGACGTCTTCGACCGGCCCGACCTGCTCGACGCCGTCGAGGCGAACCTGACCGCCACCCTGGACCTGCTGATGCCCGACGGCACCGTGGAGACCGTCCTGTCCCGACGGCAGGACCAGACCCGGCGGGTGCCGCTGCGCGAATACCTGATACCGCTGCGCGCCCTGGCGATCCTCCGCGATCGCGGCGACCTCGCCTGGGCCGCCGGGATCGCCCTGGAGCAGGGCGTCCCCGCGCCCGCGAACGCCGTCGTCATGCCGCTGGTGAACCGCCGGCTTCCGGCACCGGTCGCACCCGCCGTGCCCCGGCAGCGGCTCTTCGCGGCCGCCGGGACCCTGGTGGCGCACGGTCCGGACAGCACGGCCGTGGTGTTCGGCGGCTCCGACTACCCCCGTCACCGGCGGATCCGTTCCGGGCTGGCCAACTCGCCGACCCTGCTGCGCCTGCACGCCGGCGCCACGGTGCTGGAGAGCGTCCGGCTGTCCCGCACGTTCTTCGGTCTCGGCCCGTTCCGCGCCGAAACCCTGACCCTCTCACCCGACACCCCGGCCGACGAGGCGGGTCCGGTGGTGACCCTGACCGAGACCGTGTCGGCGGCCTACTACCAGCCGCTTCCCGGCGACGGCACAGGCCGTTACGCCCTGACCGACGACGGCCGCTTCAGCGCCGCGATGGACTTCGCCCGCCGCCCCCGCGACGAGGTGTCCCTCACGACCCGCGTCCGCGTGGCGTTACCCCAAGCTGGCTCTCACCGCTGTCTCAGCGCTGCTGAGACAGCGGTGGAAGCCAGCTCGGTACTTCGGTCTGTACCCCGGGTCGACCTGACGGTCGACATCGACGGCGCGGCCGTCGACTGGGCTCTGGAGCTGGCGTTCCGGCCGGGCGGCACGATGACCGGCGCCCGTGCGATCGGCGGGTGCCGATGGCATCTGGAGTCGGGCACGGCCACCTACGGCGGGCTGCACGTGACGGTCGTGGAGGCGTCGGAGACGGCGTCGGAGTCCGACCCGGGCTACCACCCGGGGGAGGACTACGCCTTCCTCGGCGGCACCGACGCGGCCGACGGTGTCCTCCTGTACGTGACCGGAAAAGCCCCGTCGAGGCTGCGTCTGTCCATCACCGCGCCGGTCGTTTAGGAAACTGTACAGAAGTACGTCCTGATTGATCGACCCGCGTCCATGAAAAAGCAACCTGTGAATTAACATGTCGTTGACGCGGTAAGCGCTTTCCTCTAACGTCCGTCGCCACGAGAAGAACCACGAGAAGACATTTCATCGAGGAGATAGTCATGGGCATTTCGGCATCCGCTCGGAAGGGGTGGCTGGCCGCGAGCGTCGTCGGCGCCCTCGTCCTCGGCGCCTGCTCGTCCGGCTCCGGCAGCGGTGACGGCGACCCGAAGGGCATCACCTTCTGGTTCTCCACCTCCGCCCAGGACAAGGGCTACACCGAACTGGCCAAGGAGTTCGAGGCCAAGGAGGGCATCAAGGTCGAGATCGTCAACGTGCCCTACGACGGCTACCAGGACAAGCTGAGCCAGGCGGCCCAGGCCAACGCCCTGCCGGACACCGCCAGCGTGCCGTCCCTCGACCCGCTCTGGGTCAACCAGGTGCAGGACCTCGCCAGCATCGCGAACAACGAGGCCAACAAGATCAACAAGAACCTGATCACCGCCGACGGTGACAAGGTCCTGTCGATCCCGTCGGACATCACCGCGGCCGGCCTCTACATCAACAAGAGCCTGTTCGACAAAGCCGGCGTCTCCTTCCCGACCGACCCGGCCCAGACCTGGACGTGGACCGACTTCCTCGCCGCGACCACCAAGGTCCGCGAGGCCACCAACGCCAAGTACGACCTGGTCTACGACAACTCCGCCGCCCGCATCCGCGGCTGGATCTACACCCACGGCGGCACCGGCTTCCAGCTCGGCGCCGACGGTAGGTTCGCCGCCCCGGACGCCGCCACCGTGCAGGCGCTGAGCGAGTTCAGCAAGATCAACGACGACAAGGTCATGCCCAAGTCCGTCTGGACCTCCGGCCAGGACCCGAACGCGCTGTTCAAGAGCGGCCAGGTCGTCGCCTACTACTCCGGCGTCTGGCAGGTCGCCGACTTCGCCGACAGCATCACCGACTTCGAGTGGGCCAGCGTGCCGAGCCCGGCGCAGCCGACCCACGCCACCGACATCAACCTCGGGGGCAAGATGGTCGCGTTCAACAACGGTGAGAAGGCCGAGCCGGCCAAGAAGTGGCTCGACTTCATCTTCCAGCCGGCCAACTACACCAAGCTGGCGCAGACCAACGGCTACCTGCCGATCGAGACCGGCCTGACGCTGACCTACCCCTTCGAGAAGAAGGCCGCCCAGGACGCGTTCGCCCTGTACATCAAGGAGATCGAGCTGGCCGACCCGATCTCCAGCTCCGGCCAGGCGAACCAGACCAAGCTGCTGCTGGCCAAGCAGAAGGTCGAGGACGCGCTCATCAAGACCGAGATGGCCAAGTTCATCAACGGCGAGCAGGACGTGCAGAAGACCGTGGACGCCATCGTCTCCGGCCTGAACGACCAGATCAAGTAGGGGACGCGACAGGTGGGCCCGCCGTCCTCGGCGGGCCCACCTCGCTGGGAAAGAGAGACAACCATGGTCGACAGTGCCAACCGGGCCACGCCCCGGTGGTGGCCCCGGCGCAGGCACAACAGCTACACCGTCGCCCCACTGATCCTGATCTCCGTCAACCTCCTGCTGTTCCTGACGTTCTTCGTCTGGCCCGCCATCATCGGCCTGGCCTACTCCTTCACCAGTTACACCGGTGTCGGCGACGCCCCCTGGGTCGGCCTGGAGAACTACCGGGAACTGATCGGCGACACCGACTTCTATGCGGCCCTGCTGCGGACCCTCATCTACACCGCCTGTGTGGTCCCGCTGATGTTCGTCATGTCGCTCGGCATCGCCTACCTGCTGGTCAGCCCGTACGCCAAGGGCAAGCCCATCGCCCGGGTGATCTTCTTCCTGCCCTGGCTGATCTCACCGATCATCGCCGGTGTCATCTGGCGCTGGCTGTTCGGGGAGAACTTCGGCCTGGTCAACTTCGTGATCACCGAACTCGGCGGCGACCCGGTCTCCTGGCAGTCCAACGGCGACCTGTCCCTGATGATCGTCGTCATCGTGGCCACCTGGGCCGGCACCGCGTTCAACATGCTGCTGTTCATCGCGGCACTGAAGAACGTCCCGGTCTCCTACTACGAGGCCGCCGACCTGGACGGCGCCAACGCCTGGCAGAAGTTCCGGAACATCACGCTGCCGGCCATCGCGCCCACCTCCTTCATCGTCGTGCTGCTCAGCACCCTGCACGCGATGAAGGAGTACACGTACTTCGTCGCGGTCAACGACGGCGGCCCGGGCACCGAGAACAACCTGATCGTCCAGTACATCTACGAGACGGGCTTCAAACGGACTCAGATGGGCTATGCCAGCGCGGCGTCGTTCGTACTCCTGCTGATCCTCGTGATCGTCGCCGTCCTCCAGCTGATCGCCAGCCGCCGGAAGGGATCCTGAGATGGCCGCCTCCCGTAGCCGCACCGGCGACATGCCGAAGAAGATCGGTTCCAGCGCGATCATGTGGCTGCTGGCCGCCCTGTACGGCTTCCCGCTGCTCTGGTTCGTGGTCAGCTCGTTCAAGCCCGGCGGCGAACTGTTCTCCTACCCGCTGACGTTCTGGCCGAAGAACCCGACGCTCAAGGGCTACACCGATGCCTGGACCAGTTTCGACTTCCCCGGCTACCTGATCAACACGATGATCGTGGCCATCGCGGCCACCCTGCTCACCATCATGGTCAGCGCCGCCTGCGGGTACGCCCTGGCCAAGTACGGCAACTGGTGGCTGAAGATCTTCGCCGGCTGCATCCTGGCGACCACCATGCTGCCGACCGAGACGATCCTCGCCCCGCTGTTCCTGGTGGTCCGCAACCTCGGCCTCTACAACAGCCTGTCCGGGGTCGTGATACCCGCGGTGATCACCGCGACAGGCACCTTCATGTTCCGCCAGTTCTTCGTGACGGTCCCCAACGACCTGCTCGAAGCGGCCCGCATCGACGGCTCCAGCGAACTGTCCACCTTCTTCCGGATCATGCTGCCGCTGTCCCGGCCGATCGTCCTGACCCTGGCGATCTTCTCCTTCCAGTGGCGCTGGAACGAGTACCTCTGGCCGCTGATCATCCTCAACGAGCCGAGCCAGTTCACCCTCCAGATCGGCATCGCGGGCATCGTCGGCGCCAACAACGTCAACTGGTCGATCCTGATCAGCGCCTCCGTCCTCTCCATGGTTCCGCTGGTCGCCATCTACCTGGTCTTCCAGAAGTACGTGATGAACGCAGACATCAACGCCGGCCTCAAAGACTGAGGAACACAGATGACCACTCTGACCCGCCGCACCCTGCTCGCCGCGACCACCGCCGGACTGTCCGCCCCGCTGTTGAGCCGGGCCGGCCTCGCCGCCGAGATGGCCGAGGTCAAGGCCTTCGTCGACGACTACAAGTCCAACCTCACCACCAACCTGACCGTCGACACCAACGCCGCCGTACGGATCCTGTCCGGCGTCCAGGCCTACTGGCGGACCGGCAGCGCCTGGAACGACGGCACCGTCCGGAACGCGGCCGTGCTCCGCGCGAACGTCAGGTTCTGCGAGACCCGTACCGCGTCGCGCACCGACGCCGAGGCCGCCTGGTCGTTCATCGTCGACCGCCGCCACCAGAGCTACGCCGTCATCGACGGCCTGGGCCCCTGGGCCGGCGCCTACCGCAGCACCGCGCTCGCGGTCACCGGCATCACCGAGGCCCCGGCCGGCACCCCGCCCACCACGATCAGCGACGCCGTCCCCGCCGGCGCCCCGGCCGGGGCGACGCTCGGCGCCGGCTCGCCCACCTCACCGCTCGGCCGGATCGTCACCCTGGTCAACACGGTCCGCGGCAACTGGTCCTCCAGCAACCCGTCGAAGTTCGCCGTCCAGTACCCGCGCCCCTGGCGGATGACCACCGACAGCACGGTCGTCGACACCGGCGCCCTCGACGAGTACGGCTACCCCGTCTACCGATCGAAAGTCGTGGTCGCGCCGCAGCTGCTGCGGCAGCGCAGCCTCACCCCGGCCGACGACGGTGGCTTCCCCAGCGGCCACACCAACGCCCTGCACCTGGCCGCGCTCGCCTTCGCCTACGCCTTCCCCGAGCGCTTCCAGGAGCTGCTGACCTGCGCCTTCGACCTGGCCGACACCCGGATCACGGCCGGCATGCACTCACCGCTCGACGTGGTCAGCGGTCGCATCCTGGCCACCGCGCTGGCCGCCGCGATCCTCAACGACCCGGCCAACGCGGAACTCAAGGCCGCCGCCCGGGCCCAGGCGGCCGCCTTCCTGGCAGCCACCGCGGGTACGGGGGCGGACCCGTTCGCTGATCGCACCGCCAACCGCCGGACCATCCTCCCCAAGCTCACCTACATCCTTCCGCGCACCGGCCCGGACCGGCCGCTGACCGTGCCGAAGGGCGCCGAGGTGCTGCTGGAGACCCGCCAGCCGTACCTGACCGCGGACCAGCGCCGGGCCGTCCTGGCCAGCACCGCCCTGCCCGCCGGATACGCCCTGCTCGACGGCCCGGAGCAGTGGGGCCGCCTCGACCTGTTCAAGGCCGCCGACGGCTACGGCGCCTTCGAGTCCGACGTCGACGTCACCCTCGACGCTCTGGCCGACGCGTGGCGCAACGACATCACCGGCCGTGGCGGCCTGACGCTGCGCGGCACCGGGACACTGACCCTGACCGGCGTCAACCGTTTCCGCGGCGGCCTGCGCGTCCTCGGCGGAACCCTGGCCGCGGCCGGCACCCGCGCCCTGGGCGGCGGCGACGTCGAGATCCGTGGCGCCACCCTGCGCACGGTCCCGGGGGCGTGCCTCGACGGCACCGTCACGATCGGCCCGGACAGCACCCTCGACGTGACCGGACACCCGCACGGACCGGTCCTCACCGCCAAGCGCGTGACCGGCCGTTTCGCCAGGGTCACCGTCGACGGCCGCCCGGCCGTGGCCGTTCACACCCGTACCGGCGTCTCGGTCCGGATCCTCTAGTCATGACATCACCCCGCGTCGTCCTCGTCGGCGCGCACGGACATGGGCGCGGCCACCTCGACCAGCTCGCGAAACTGCACGCCCAGGGCAGCATCGAGCTGATCGGGGTGGCCGACCCCCGTCCGCCGTGCCCTGAGCAGCGGGCCGCGGCCTCCGGCGCGCCCTGGCGGCGGGACGCGGCCGGCCTGATCGAGGCGACCGCCCCCGACCTGGCCGTCATCGTCACGCCGGTGCACACCCACGTCGAACTCGCCTCGGCCGCCATGCGCGCCGGTGCCCACCTGCTGCTGGAGAAACCGCCCGCGCCCAGCCTCGCCGGCCTCGACCGGCTCCTGGCCGTACAGGCGGAGACCGGCCGGATCGTGCAGGTGGGCTTCCAGGCGTTCGGGTCCGGCGCGGTCACCGAGCTGCGCCGCCGCATCGACGACGGTGAGCTCGGCGACATCGAGGCGATCAGCGCCACCGGCCTGTGGTGGCGCGGCGAGGCCTACTGGAACCGGGCCGGCTGGGCCGGACGACGATTCCTCGACGGGAACGACGTCAACGACGGCGCGCTCACCAACCCGTTCGCCCACGCCGTCGCGCTCGCCCTCATTCTGGACGGCTCCGCCGGCGACCGTTCGGTGCGCGGCGTCGACCTCGACACCTACCGCACCCGGCCGGTCGAGGCGCACGACACCGCGAGCGCCCGCATCCACACCGCCCGCGGCACCCGGGTCACCGTCGCCGCCACCCTCTGCGCCGAGGCCGAGGAGGACCCGGCCGTCGTCGTGCACGGCAGCCGCGGCACCGCCACCCTGCACTACACCCGCGACCGGCTCGTCACCGCGGCCGGCGACACCCGGTACCCGCGGACCGATCTGCTGGACAACCTGCTCGCCCACCTCGCGGACCCGGTCGTCGACCTGCTCGTGCCGCTCGCCGCGACCCGCGCCTTCACCGAGGTCGCCGAGGCGGTCCGGCAGAGCCCGCCACCGACCCCGGTCACCGAGGACCGTCTCGCCGACCTCGCCGCGCTCACCCGGACGGCCGCCACCACCGGCCGGCTCTACCGCGAGCTCGGCGCGACCTGGGCGACCGCGCCCGCCTGGACCTGGACACCGGAGGGATCCTGATGCGGATCACCGCGATCGAGGGCACCGATCTGTTTCACGGCCCGGCCGCCGCACCCCGGCAGGTCGTCCGGGTCACCGTCGTCGCCACGACGGCGACACACCCTTTCCGGGTACGGGTGGAGGGCGCCTCCGTCCGTACCCCCGAGGTGACCCTCACCGCCGGGATGGCCGCCGGCGAGCAGCGCACCGTCGAGGTCGGCGTCCTCGTCTCCGCCCCGGCTGCCGAAGGCACGCCGTTGCAGGTCACCGCGATCGCCGACACTGACGCCGGGCCGGTGACCGCCGACGGCCGGTTCCGGGTCGCCGCCACCGGCTGGACCATGTGGATGGTGTCGCACTTCCACTACGACCCGGTCTGGTGGAACACCCAGCGCGGCTTCACCGAGGTGTGGCAGCAGCTGCCCGACGTGCCCAAGGCCGACAAGCTCCGCCCGGCGTTCGTGCGGACCGCGTTCGACCTGGTCCGCGCCCACATCGACGCGGCCCGCCTGGACGACGACTACCGGTTCGTGCTCGCCGAGATCGACTACCTGAAGCCCTACTGGGACGTGTTCCCCGAGGACCGCGAGGACCTGCGCCGCATGCTGCGCGAGGGCCGGGTCGAGCTGGTCGGCGGCATGTACAACGAGCCGAACACCAACCTCACCCACCCCGAATCGACGATCCGCAACACCGGCTTCGGCCTCGAATACCAGCGCGACGTCCTCGGCGGCGACCCACGGACCGGGTGGATGGTCGACGTGTTCGGCCACGACCCGGCGTTCCCCGGCCTGATGGCCGACGCCGGGCTGACGTCCAACTCGTGGGCGCGCGGGCCGTTCCACCACATCGGCCCGCGACGGCACACCGGCGACATCACCCGGATGCAGTTCCCCAGCGAGTTCGAGTGGATCTCACCGAGCGGGCGGGGGCTGCTCACCGCCTACATGGCCAACCACTACGTCGCCGGGTGGGACGTCGAGCGCAAGGAGACCCTCGAGGAGGCGCTCGCCGAGGCCTACGCCCAGTACCGATCGCTGCGGCAGGTCGCCGCCACCCCCAACGTGATGCTGCCGGTCGGGCACGACCACAACATCCCGTCCCGGTGGTGCACCGAGATCCACCGGGAATGGGCGAAACGCTACGTGTGGCCGCGTTTCGTGATGGGCCTGCCCCGGGACTTCTTCGCCGCCGTGCGGTCCTCGTCCCCGCGCCTGTCCCCGCAGACCCGCGACATGAACCCGGTCTACACCGGCAAGGACGTCTCCTACATCGACACCAAACAGGCGCAGCGGGCCATCGAGACGATCGTCCTCGACGCCGAACGCCTCGGCACCCTCGCCGCACTCCTCGGCACCGGGTATCCACGGTCGCAACTGGACAAGGCCTGGCGGCTGCTCGCGTACGGCGCCCACCACGACGCCGTCACCGGGACCGAATCCGATCAGGTCTACCTCGACCTGCTCGCCGGCTGGCGGGAGGCCTTCGAACTGGGCGCGGCGGCCCGCCGGTCGGCCGTCACCGGGCTCGCCGCACGGGCCGACACGCTCGGCGCGGGGCAGGCGGTCCTGGTCGCCAACCCGCTGTCCTGGCCGCGCGGCGGCGTCGCCCGGATCGACGTCACCTTCCCGGCGCCCGGCCCGTCCTCGCTGACCGTTTCCGACGATGAGGGGGCGCTGGTGCCCGCGGTCGTGTCGGCGGTGACCCGCCACCCGGACGGCAGCATCGCCGCCGCCTCGCTCACGGCGGTCGCCCGCGACGTCCCCGCCCTCGGCTACCAGGTCTGGCACGTCCGGCCCGCTCCCGCTCCGGTCCCTTCCGTGCCGGCCCCTTCCGCGCCGATTTCTCTCGCGCCGGCCTCTTCCGCGCCGGTCTCTCCGGCGTCGGCCTCCTCCGCGGCGCCGGCCTCGGTCACCGTCTGGCGGGCGGCGGCGGGTGATGCCGTCATCCGCAACGACCGCTTCGAGGTACGTGCGGACGCCGACCGTGGTGGTGCCCTGACCGCCATCATCGACCGGCGTACCGGACGACAGCTGCTGCGGCCGGGTGGCCTGGGCGGCGAACTGGTCGTCCAGGAGGAGTATCCCGACCATCCCCACTGGGGCGAGGGCCCGTGGCACCTGCTCCCGAAAGGCCCCGGCCGCGGCCTCGCCGATCGGCCCGCCACGGTCCGTGTCGAACACAGCCCCGCCGGCAGCCGGCTGATCACCGAGACCGGCATCGACGACCTGCGGATCACCCGCGAGGTCACCCTGTGGTCCGGCAGCGACCGCATCGACTTCCACACCCACGTCGACGGCTCGATCGGGCAGGACCGCCTGCTCCGCGTCCGGTTCGACCTCGACCTGCCCGGCGCTCAGCCGGTGTCCGAGGTCGGGTTCGCCGCGATCGGCCGCTCGTTCGGCTTCCCCGCGCTCGACGCCGCCGAAAGCCTGTGGACCCTCGACAACCCGGCACACACCTGGGCCGCCCTGTCCACCACCGCCCGGATCCGCTTCACCGGGATCGTTCCCGGTGTCACCGCCGGTGCCGTTCCGGGTGCGGTACCCGGCGCTGCCGCCGGTGCTGTTCCCGGTGTCGCTTTCGGTGTCGCCGAGGTCGTCAGTGACCAGGATCCGCGGGATCTGGTGGTGGCGCTGGTCCGGCAGGGTGTCACAGCGACCGCCGGCCGCCCCGACGGCCCTCGCTACGGCGCACTCGACGCCGACTCCAACCTGCCCGACATCCGGATCGCCGTCGGCGACACCACGTTCACCGCCGCGGTACTCGCCTCCGCCGATCCGTCCTCCGCGGCCCTGCTCGCCGCCACCGGCCGGGTGTATGTGCCACCGGTCCGCCCGCTGGACGAGACATGGGTGCCCGACGCCGACCTCCGGGGCGTACGCGACCTGCCCGTCCTGATCGTCACCGACGCCGCCCTGCCCGGCCTGATCGCCGACCTGGACGACGCCGAGATCACCGTCGACCAGGCCATGACCGGTGGGTTCACCGACTACTCGGTGGCTCTGATCAACCACGGCACACCGGGCTTCGTCGCCGCCCGCGACGGTTCCCTGTACCTGTCCCTGATGCGCGCCTGCACCGGCTGGCCCAGCGGCGTCTGGATCGACGGCCCCCGCCGTACCGTCCCGGACGGTTCCGGGTTCGCCCTCCAGCACTGGACCCACACGTTCCGGTACAGCCTGGCCGCCGGCCCCGGCGACTGGCGCCGGGCCGGGTTCGTCCGGGCGGGGCAGGAGTCCAACCATCCGCTGATCGCCGCCCCGGTCACGGCGGAACCCGGCGACCTGCCAGCCCGGCTGTCGCTGGCCTCCGTCGAACCCGCGAACGTCGTACTCAGCGCCCTGAAGATCGACGACGACCAGGTGACCGCCCGGATCTACGAGACCAGCGGCGCCCCGGCGCGGGCCCGGATCCGCCTGCACGGCGGCCTGTACGACCCCGCGCTGGCCAACGTCCTCGGCGAACCGCAGGCCCCCGCCACCGCCGACGGCGACGATGTGACCGCCGACCTGGCCCCCGCCGAGATCGTGACGATCGCCGCCCTGCCCGCCACGCCGCCGGCCATCGCCGCTCCCGCGATGGAGCCGGTCCAGCCGGTCTTCACCCGCTACTGGCTGCACAACAAGGGCCCGGCCCCGCTGAACGACCTGCCGGTGACCGTCCACCTGTCCAGCACACCCGGAACAGCCCGGATCACCGTCTCCACCAGCACGATCGCCGCCGCCGGAACGGTCGAGCTGGAGATCCCGCCGGGTGTCACGGTCACTCCCGCCGGGCCCTACCCCTACGACCTGCCACCCGACGGCCACCACCACGTCGATCTGACCGTGACCGGGAACGGCCGGATCACCGCCCGCATCCGTGACCCGCACGGCCAGCTCCTGGAGGACGTCTCCACCCTCGCCAAGGCCGGCCCGTCCGCGGTTCTGTCCCCACCGGCGGTGGCGGTGCCGCCGGGGTCCATCGTCACCCTGTCGCTGCACCTGCACAACCCGACCGACGCACCACTGCGGGGCGAGGCCCAGTTGCTGTCCCCGTTCGGCACCTGGGGCGACAGCGGCGACGACCTCGACGTCCAGCCGTGGATCCAGGGCTACGACCTGCCCGCCGGTGCCGCCACGACCCTCACCTACACCGTCCGGGCCGCACCCACCGCCCGCGCCGGCGCCCACTGGTGGGCCCTGGCCCGTGTCACGGCCCTCGGCCACGTCACCTACACCGCCACCGTCCCGCTGGCGGTCCGGAACCCGTGAGCCGTCGTTCCCGGGCGTCACGGGTGATGATGCGGCTCGCGAGGCGGTGATCGCCCGGCGACCTGAGCGTGCGGTGGGCACGTCCTTCCATACGGGACCTCGGAATGGGTCTTTCTGGGGTGGACAGTTTCGGTCATGCTGGCGTGGTGATGACGTGGTACTCGAGTTTCGAGTTCTGGTGTGCGACCGCGATCCTGCTCTACTGCCTGATCCGTCTGACGAAAGTGCAGGCCTGGTGGCGGGGTGAGTGGAGCTCCAGCCGGATCCGCTGGCGGGACCGCGCCTGGCTGATGATCGTCATCAGCGTCGCGATGCTCATGACCACGCTCATGATCATCTTTCCGCTCGACCCGGACACCGCACCGCCGGCACTGCTCCTGCTCGGCCGTTCGCTGATCATCCTGTCGGCCGTCCTCTTCCTGACCGTCCCGCTGGTGGGCTGGGTCTCCGCCCTCGACTTCGCGGTGCCGCCGCACCTGCGCACGGGCGCGCCGCCCTGGACGATCCGGCCCGCACGCCCCGCCGGGGCCCGTCCGGCACCGCGCCTGGGGCCGCCGGTTCCGGGCCGGACGGCGATCCGCTTCCACCGCCCGGCGGTCAGGTTCAAGGATCGTTTCCGGGCATATCGTCTGGAGATCGACGGCGAGACGGTCGGCGAGATCCGGCACGGCGGCGAGGTCACCATCGTCACGACACCGGGCACCCGGACGGTACGGGCCCTCATCGACTGGATGGAGAGCCCGCCACTGACCGTCACCGTGCAGCCGGGCCGTACCGTGACGGTCCTCGTCGAACCCGGTGACGTGTCCGGATTGGATGCGATGCAACCCCGCGAGGACTACCTGTTCCTCAGCGTGGACGAGCGCTGATCACCGTCGTACCCGGGCCGGGCATCTGATCCGTTGATCGTCAGGGCTGGAAGGTGACCTCGGGGTAACGCGGTGACGGCCGGTCGAGGAGCCCGCCGCCGCGCTGTCGCAGGTGCCGGTCGAAGAACGCCCGCACGTAGGTGCGCTGGATCGCGATCGACCGGTGCGCGCCGATCGTCCCGACCACCGGCTCGACCTGCTCGGCCGGCAGCCCCAGTTGCGGGAGCAGCGCCTGATGGTCGGTGAACGACAGGTGCGCCGAACCCGCGATCTCCAGCCGGTATCGCGGCCCCCGCAGCCGGTCCCACAGACGGGTCCAGGTCTCGTCCTGTTCGCCGTGTGAGTCTGATCCGAACAGCAGGAACGGCCGGTTCAGCTTGGAGCCGAGGACCGGGCCGACGACGCTGCCGTCCAGGTTGATCCCGGCCCGCACCCGCCGGTCGGCGTGCATCACCCCGGCGGCCGTGGCCCCGCCCATCGACGCGCCGAACATGCCGACCCGGGACAGGTCCATGGTCGCGGCCAGCGGCATCCGGCCCAGCTGGTCGAGGACGAACCGGGTGTCCCGGACCCGCACGTCGAGCACCTTCTCGAGCAGCTTCTCCTCCTCCCCGGGTGAGGCCGGCGGTGCGACGGCCCCGGTGGCGATCCGCCCGTCCGGGAACTCGACGAGACCGGCGTCATGGGTGTGGTCGATCGTGACGACCACGTAGCCGTGGCCGGCCAGGTCCTCGACGAGCGTCGTGCCGCTGGTGCGCTCGAGCCCGAAGCCGGGGGAGTAGAGGATCACCGGATGCCGGCCCGCCGCCGGTGGTGCCCCGAGGTGACCGTGGGTGACCGGTAGCGCGTACGGGCTGCCCGGCGGGTTGATGCGGGCGGCGATCCCGGGCGACACCCAGTCGGCGCGCTGGTGGCCGCGGACGGTCCGGGCCGGGTACCAGATCGACACCATCAGCTCACGGTTCTTCTCGGTGGCCACCCACGGGTCCGGCCGGGAGCGGTCGATCAGGTGGGCCGTGACCGTGCCGATGCGGGCCGGGCCGGTCGGCGGCGGCAGCGACAGCGGGGTGACGGCCGGTACCGGCGTGGCGGCGAGGACCAGGGAGAGCAACGCTTTCAGCATGCCCCGAGTCTTCGGCCCGCCGGTCGGCCCCGGGTAGTCGCACCGGTCACCGGTTCGACGTGCGTTCCACACGGTCCGGGCACTGCGAAACGCATCGTGGGCCCCCTGTGGACTCCTTGCGCGGCACGACGAGAATCGTGATCGTGAGTGCCGAGCTGCCGCCTTTACCCGCCCGCCTGCGCCTGATCGCGTGGTGCACGGCGCCGGTGCTGCCGGCCGCCCTGGGGAGCCTTCTCGCCTGGCCGGGCTGGGCCGTCGCCCTCGTGATCGTCCTCGTGGCGTTCCTCGTCGGCATCCTGCGGTCCACCCCGGCCAACGGCAGGAAGTCCGCCGCCAAGCCCGGATGGCGCCGCCTGCTCGGCCTCGTGCTGTACACGGCGGTGTTCGTGTGCACGGTGGCCACCTTCCACGCCGCACGCCTGACCGTCCTCGACCTGGCGGGCCGGCCCACCACGGTCGAGGTCGACTACGTGGAGACGAACCAGAGAACCTTCCGCGGCGGCCGGACCGACACCTACTACTGCTTCCACCTGCGCCGCCCCGACGGCTCCCCGGTCACCGGCAGCATCTGCCGCGACGGCCGGGACTACTCACGCGGGGTGCCGCTCCAGGTGCTGGCCGAGCCCACCGGCCTGGTCGCCCCGGAGACGCCGGACGCGGTCGCCCGGGCGGTACTGCCGCGCAGCATCGCCCTCGGCGCGTTCGTCGTGATCTGCCTGGCCGCCCTGTCCGGAGGTGGTCCGGCAGGTCCGCAGCGGCCTCCGGTCCCACCCGGACGGTACGGCCGCTGGCGTCCCTCGCCACCAAGACCGCGCCGCACCCGCGGCTCCCGCCCCCGCAAGGGTGGCCGCCGCTGACCTTTCCCCGGTCGCTCGCCCCGTTCCGGAGGTCTCATCCCGTGTGGACGATGCCCGGCGCGGTCCGGTCGCCGATCCTGACGGCATGGCAGAGAGCAGGCGCGACACGGTCTCCCTTCTCGGGCTCCTGGTGATCGTCGCCGGGGCGGTCCTGGTCGTCGCCGGGGTGGTCACCTGGGCGACGATCAGTTCGACCCTGGCCTCTCAGCAGATCACCGTGTCCGAGGATGCGGCGTACTTCGCGGGGCAGCACGTGGACCAGCCGTGGGAGGCCTACGCCGAGGCGAAGGTGATCGCCGAGCACGCGGGGGAGATCGCCGACGGTAAGACCTACGCCCAGCTGGCCCGCGACGACCCGAACCGGGAGACGGTGATGGACGCCTCGTTCCTTCAGGCGTCCCTGTTCACCTCGGTCGTCGCCTTCGGCGTCGCGGCGCTGGCGGCCGGCATCGGGATCGTGTTCGTGCTGATCGGCGCGTCCCTGCGGCGGGTGGCGCCGGTGTCACCCGCCCCTTGACGCGTTCCCCGGTTCCGGAACCTCGCGTTCTTATTGACGTTTGTAAGTTAACTTTCCTAATCTTTCAGGACCCGGACAGAAGGGTCCACATCCCCATGAAGATCAAGAAAGCCCTCGCGGCTGCGCTCACCTTCGCCACCTCGGCGATCGCGCTCGCCGCGCCCCAGCCCGCGCAGGCCGTGGTGCTGCCCAACGGCTTCAAGAGCGTCGGCTACATGCCGTCGTGGGCCGGCAGCGTCACCAGCGTGCAGTACTCGAAACTGACCCACATCAACTACTCGTTCGCGCTGCCCAACGCGAACGGCACCCTGCAACCGATCGAGAACACCGCGAAACTCCAGCAGTTGGTCACCCTCGGCCACCAGAACAACGTACGGGTCTCCCTCGCGGTCGGCGGCTGGAACGACGGCAACGACTCCGCGTTCGAGAGCCTCGCCGCCAATGCGGGCACCCGCACCACGTTCGTCAACTCACTGATGTCGGTGGTACGCCAGTACAACCTGGACGGCATCGACATGGACTGGGAGTACCCCGATCCCGGTGCGTCGGCGAACAACTACACCGCCCTGATGGGGCAGCTCAGCACCGCCCTGCACAACGAGGGCAAACTCCTGACCGCGGCGGTCGTCAGCGAGGGCGGCGCCGCGAACGGCGTACAGCCGGCGGTCTTCGGCTACGTCGACTGGCTGAACATCATGGCCTACGACGGCGGCACCCCGCACGCCAACTACGACTGGTCGATCGCCGCGGCGAACTTCTGGAAGAGCCGGGGGCTGCCCAAGGCCAAGACCGTGCTCGGGGTGCCGTTCTACAGCCGGCCGGGCTACTACACGTACGGCCAGCTGGTCGCCCTCGACCCGGCCAACGCCAACCGGGACTGCACCACGGCCGGTGGCGCCCAGCAGTGCTACAACGGGCTGCCCACGATCCGCCGCAAGACCCAGTGGGCGATGGCCAACGCCGGCGGCATCATGAACTGGGAGCTGAGCCAGGACGCCACGGGCGCGAACTCGCTGGTCAGCGCCATCTACGAGACGGTGATGAGCGGCAGCGGCCCGGTCGGCCGGACCGGGCCGATCACCGGCGTCGGCGGCAGGTGCGTCGACATCGCCGGGGCGAGCAGCGCCAACGGTACGGCCGTCCAGCTCTACGACTGCAACGGCACCACGGCGCAGTCCTGGACCGTCGGCACCGACGGCACCGTCCGCGGCCTCGGTAAGTGCCTGGACGTGAACGCGGCCGGCACCGCCAACGGCGCGCTGGTGCAGATCTACGACTGCAACGGCACCGGGGCCCAGCAGTGGCAGTCGTCGCCGGACGGCACGCTGCGCAACCCGGCCAGCGGCCGCTGCCTGGACGCGCAGAACAACAGCTCCGCCAACGGCACCCGCCTGCAGATCTGGGACTGTTTCGCCGGCACCAACCAGCGGTGGACCCTGCCCTGACGGGTGCACATCCGGCATGCCGAGTTGCGGCAAGGCATGCCGGGTGGGTAAAGATGCGCGATGAGGACGATCGCGCACGGTGTGATGACGACGAGCCTGGTGCTCACGATGGCGGCCTGCACCGCACAGGAGCCGGCGGCCGCCCCCGGGCCGGAACGCTCCACGGTGTCCGCCTCGGGAGCGGCGGGGGTGCCGGAACTGGTCGCCACCGGAGTCCGCACCCTCGCCGGGACCGATGGCGCCCCCTTCGACGAGACCCGGCGGATGACGGTCCCGCCGGGGTGGACGGCGACGGTGTGGGCGCGGGTCCCGAGTGCCCGCCTGCTGGCCTGGACGCCGGACCGGCAGCTGCTGGTGTCCCGGCCGAAGTTCGGTGACGTGCTGGCGCTGACGCCCGGCGCCGACGGCACGGCACCCGCCCAGCGGGCCCTGCTCACCGGCCTGAACCAGCCGCACGGGCTGGCCTTCGCCGGGGACACGCTCTATGTGGCCGAGAGCGACCAGGTCAACGCCTACACCTACCGCAACGGCCAGGTCAGCGGCCGGAAGGTGGTGGTCGGCGGACTGCCCGACGACAAGAGCCCGGAGTTGCGCGGTGCCTACTCGCACGCGCTGAAGAGCGTCGCGATCGGGCCGGACGGCAGCATCTACGTGTCGGTCGGGTCGACCGGCAACATCTCCGCCGAGGACCGCGACGCCACCCCGCAGCGGGCCACGATCCTCAAGGCCCCGGCCGGTGGCGGCACCCCGACGGTGTTCGCGCGCGGTGTCCGTAACGGCACCGGCCTGGCGGTCGACCCGGACGGGGCGGTGTGGACGGCGGTCAACCACCGGGACAACATCCAGTACCCGCACGAACGTGACTACGACGGTGACGGCGGCAAGGACAACGGTGACGTGCTGCAGTCGTACGTCAACGATCATCCGATGGAGCAGCTGGCCCGCCTCACCGAGGGCCGGGAACTGGGCTGGCCCTACTGCAACTCCGAGCCCGACGTGAACCCGGGCGACCCGGACTCGCCGCTGAGCTACACCGGACGGCCGTTCGTGCGGGACCTCCAGACCAACGAGGACGGCTCGAAACTGGACTGTGCGAAGCTGCCGCCGGTGGAGCAGGGGATGGGTGCGCACTCGGCGCCGCTGGGCCTCAGTTTCGTCTCCTCGCCGGGACTGCCCGGGGCGTACGGGCCGGGCGCGCTGGTCGGTGTCCACGGCTCGTGGAACCGCAACCCGCCGCGCCCGCCGGAGGTGTCGTTCTACGCCTGGCGCAACGGCACGCTCGGCCCGCAGCAGACCCTGCTCGGCGGCTTCCAGGACGACGACGGCTCCCGCTGGGGCCGCCCGGTGATGGCGGTGCAGGGCCGGGACGGTGCCCTGTACGTCAGTGACGACCACGCCGGCGCCGTCTACCGGGTCACCGCCCCGGCCTAGCCGCCGCACGGCGAAGGCGGAGAGCGATGGGGTGGACACGGTCGGCAACCTCGATCTACAGTGGGCCAACCTCAGCGGACCTCATCGCCGGTCCGGGAATTGATGCGAGCGGCATCGGGGGCGCTTCGTCAATTTCTCGTGCTCGTGAGTGGCGACGATGCTGCCAGCCTTTCCTTCGACAGGTTGGTATCAATGCAATCACTGGATCTCCGGCAGGCCCGCCGGGCCGGCCAGCATCCGCTGCTGCACGAGCTGACCCACCTCGACCCGGCCGCGCCGGTCGTCCGGACGTACGTCTGCGTGCCGTTCGGTGGCGGTGACGCCGTGGTGTATCAGCCGGTCGCCGACGCCCTGCCGGCCGGGCATCGCCTGTTCTCGGTCGCCATGCCCGGCCACGACCCCGGCACCGACGAGCCGGCGATGCCGTTCGACGAGCTCGCGGGCCGCTGCGCCGCCGAGATCCTCGCCCGGGTCGACGGTCCACTGGTGCTCTACGGGCACGGCGGTGTCGGGTCGGCGCTCGCCCTGGAACTGACCCGCCGGCTGGCGGCGGCCGGGCGCCCGCTCGACGCCGTCTACGTCGGGGCGGTGTTCCCGTTCGCCCGGCCGAAGAGCCGCCTGATCAACGGCATGTCGGCCTGGCTGCGGCGCCTGCGCTCCGACCAGGCGTACGCGAACGGGCTCGCCGCCCAGGGTTTGGAGCTCGGCGACCTGGAACCGGAACAGGCGCAGCGGGTGGTGCGCAGCCTCCGCAACGACGCGGACAAGGCGGAGGAGCAGTACGCCCGCCTGTTGCAGCACACCGGCGAGCGTCTGCCCGCCCCGATCATCACCATCGTCGGTGACGACGATCCGACCACCGGCTACCACGACGAACGGTTCCGGGAGTGGCACGCGCTCACCGACACGGCGGCGCTGGTGGTCCTCGCCGGTGCCGGGCACTACTTCGTCCGGCACCGGGCGAAGGAGGTCGCCCGGATCATCACCACGGTGGACACGACGCTGCCGCTCGGCACGGCACCCGTCGAACCGGGGGACGGCTGGCGGCTGGCCGGGGTCTCCCGCAGCCGGGAACGCGACCACCGGACCGGGCCCCGGCCCAGCATGCGCCGGTTCGCCACGGTCGCGACCAGCCAGCTGGTGGCCTTGACCGGCGCCCAGATCGCCGACTTCGCCATCCCGCTGTGGATCTACGGCATGACCGGGTCGCTGACCCGGTTCGGGCTGCTCACCCTGCTGGCGATCGCGCCGGGTGTGCTGGTCGCGCCGCTGGCCGGTGCGGTCATCGACCGGGTCGACCGGCGGGTGGTGATGCTGGCCGGCGACAGCGCGGCCGGCCTGGTGATCGCCGCGACGGCCGCCTGCTACGCGTCCGGGAACCTGTTGCAGTGGCCGATCTATCCGCTGCTGGCGCTGCTGTCGGTCGCGCTGACCTTCCAGCGGCTCGCCTATCTCTCCGCGGTCCCGCAGCTGGTTCCCAAGCAGTTCCTCGGACACGCCAACGGCCTGGTCCAGACCGCCGACGGCACCGCCCGCCTGATCGCCCCGCTGGCCGGCGCCGCACTGCTGGCCGCGTTCGGGATCGAGTGGATCCTGCTCCTGGAACTGGCCACGATCGTGGTGTCGGTCGCCGTCGTCGTCGCGGTCCGGTTCCCGCGGACGATGGCCCATCAGCGGCGTGAGCCCCTGCTCGCCGAGATCGTGGCCGGGCTGCGCTATTCCGTGGGCAACCGCAGCTTCCGTGCCATGCTGGGCCTGTTCGCCGTGGTCAACGTGTTCATGTCGCCGCTGATCCTGCTGGTGCAGCCACTGGCACTGAGTTTCACCACGCTCGCCACCGCCGGCTGGATCTCGTTCGCCGGCGGTCTGGGCGCGGCCACCGGAGGGCTGATGCTGACCGTCTGGGGCGGGCCGCGCCGGCGACGGATGCGGGCGGTGCTGCTGTTCATCCTGCTGTTCGCGGTGTTCGCCGTGTTGACCGGCTGGCGTGCGTCGCCGTACCCGGTCGCCGTCGGGGTCTTCGGGATCCTCTTCTCGCTGTCGGTCACCAACGGCATCTACATGACGATGATCCAGGTCAAGGTGCCGCAGCGGTTCCACGGGCGGGTCCTGGCGGCCAATCAGATGATCGCCTGGTCGTCGATGCCGGTGGCGTTCCTGCTCGTCGCGCCGGGCGCCAGCCACCTGCTGAACCCGATGCTCGAACCGGGCGGTCTGCTCACGTCCACGGCCGGCGTCCTGATCGGAGTCGGTCCGGGCCGCGGGATCGGTCTGACCTACATCCTGTGTGGTCTGGCCATCGCGGTGGTGGCGCTGCGGGCGCTGCGGCACCCGCGGCTGTCCCGTTTCGACGAGGAGGTGCCCGACGCCGGCATCACGTGACCTCCACGCCCACCTGCGCCGCGCTCCGGCCGTCCGGCTTCTGCTCGACAAGTGTCCGCCGCCCGCGCCCTCGTATGGACCGCGGACCGGGTCATCGTGCGCCTGCGCGCCGACCGGGTTCTGATCCGTACCGGTCAGATCGTGGTCGGTTGCAGGAGTTCCCCGAGCCAGGCGGCCGGCGCGCCGCGGAAACCCTCGTCGACCGGGATCGCCGCGCCGGTCAGCCCTCGCCGCCAGGACAGCGCCCGCGACACCCGGGTGACCCGGCAGGCGAGGGTCGCCGAGCGGCGCAGTGCCGGCAGGTCGGCGAGATCGGTCCACGGTTCGAGGTAGGCGTCGCGCAGCCGCGCCATCGCCGACGCCCGGGCGGGGGCGTCCAGAGTGTCGTGCATGACGTTCAACGTGACCAGCAACGTGCCGAACGGATGCCCGACACTGGCGTCGCCCCAGTCGAAGAACCGCAGGTCGGGGAAGACGTTGTTGTCGTGCAGGTCGTCGTGCTGCAGGGCGGGCGGAATGCCGTCGGCGGCCAGCTCGGCACACCACCCGGCGAACTCGCCGGCCAGCGCGGGCACCGCCGGATCCACCGCGGCGCGGATGTCCGGGTCGGCGAGGAGCCCGGCCAGAAGCCCGGGAAGAAGCGAAACCCGCTGATCCGGTACGCCCAGAGTACCCAACCGGCCGACATGGGCGACGGTGGCCCGCTGGAGGGCCGAGTAGGCCTGGAGCATCGCGGTCCACGTCGTCACCCGGTCGTCCGCGGCCAGCGTCTCCCGCAGGGTCGGCCCCGCGTCGGCGGTCAGCAGCCACCCCCGCCCGGTGTCGACGGCCAGGGGCGCGAGGGTGGCGCCCGGCGCGATATCGGCCAGGGCCTCGGCGAGCCCCGCCTCGTACCGGCAGCCGGTGATGTTCGCCTTGAACCACCGCACCCCGCCGGTGGTCGGCACTCTATGGGTGACCGACCACGGCCGTACCCGGAACTGCTCGATCCCGCCGGTGACCGGCGTGCCCAGCGCGCCGAGCCGGGCGGTGACCCACGCATCGGCCGCGGCCCGCCAGTCCGGGTCGTTCCAGTCGTTCTCACGCACGAGGACACACCTTACGGCCGGGGCGAGCCTCACCGACGGCCGTCGTCCAGTGGCCCGACCAGAATTTGCCCGAACAACAGTGGTCCCTGGTCCAGGTGACTCCCTGAACCTGAGCCGAGGTCGCCGATCACGGCGACCCCGGCTGTCGTCTCAGCGGATCCGGCGGCGGTCGCCGAGTCCGTCGTCGATCGGCAGGTCCACGGCGAGCGGCCTGGCCAGGGTGGCCGGGACGTCGGCCCAGCGGCGCAGGGTGGCCGTCGCCGCGGCCGAGTCGGCCGGGTTCAGGCGGGCGATGTTCGCGCCGTGGTTGGCGCCCGGAGCGACGTACAGCGCCGAGTCGCGCCGGCTCGGCACGAACCGTTCGGCGCCCCACGGGTCGTTCTGGCCGTAGACGAACATCATCCGCTCGGACTGGGTGCGCACCCACAGGTCCACGTCGATCATCGGCAGCGGGTTGTGCGGTCGGCGCAGCTCCCGGGGCAGCGAGGCGTTCGCCGTGTACAGCTTCGGGTGGTTGCGCAGGCCGCGCAGGTGCTCGAACTTCAGGCTCGGCCAGCCCAGCTGGGACGCGGCCTGGAAGTAGTACGGCCAGTAGTACTCCAGGGCCTGGTCGGTGTAGAAACTCCAGCCCGCGACCGTGTCGATCCAGGTCCAGATGTCATCGTCGGACGCGGTCGCCGCCGGGACGCCCGCGCAGTCGGCGGCGGTGCTGTACTGCCAGAACGCCCACACCGAGTCGAGCACGGTCATCTCGAACGAACGGTCCGCGGTGCCGATGGTCCGGTCGAACGTCCAGCCGCTCTCGGCCGCCGCGGCCTCCAGCCGCGGGACGAGACGGTCCCGGCGCAGCAGCGCCTGCCGCTGCACCTCGTCGAGCGCCGTGCGGCAGTCGGCGGTGCCGACGATGTCGAAGAAGCGGTCGTACGCCCCGTCGGCCGGGTTGATCACGTCGTTCGGCGCCACGTAGGCGACCACACCGTCGATGTCCTTCGGGTAGAACCGGCGGTGGTAGACCGAGGTCATGCCGCCTTTGCTGGCGCCGGTCTGGATCCACTTACCGTCGTAGACGGACTTGAACGCGCCGACGATCCGGTGCTCGTCGGTCGCCTCCTGCCAGATGTTCAGATCGGACCAGTCGGCGTCGGCCGGCCGGGACGGGGTGAAGAACCGGTGCTCGACGGAGATCTGGTTGGCGCCCAGCAGGGCGGTCGGCTCGGTCTGGGTCGGGCGCGGGCTGGCGGCCAGGCCGTAGCCGTTGGTGTACAGCACCACCGGCCCGGCCTCGGACCGGTGCAGCAGGGTCAGCCGCTGCTCGTAGGTGCCCCGGCCGGGGTGCCGGTGGTCGGCCGGCTGCCGGTAGGTCAGGACGAAGAACCGGTAGCCGGTGCCCTGGGTCTCGGAGATGACGGTGAGCCCGGGGATGGCCGTCAGCTGGTCGAGCAGAGGGTCATCGGCGGCACGGGCGGCGGTGGCCGGGGATAGGACCACGAGCAGAGAGGCCAGTACGGCCATCAGGCGAAGTCTCACGCCCGCCACCATATCGACCATCGGTGATGGCGGGGAGCCCGCCCGATCGGGCGCGGTCGATCCGGCCCCATCGGCGGTACCGCGGCCGGCATCCGGCGTGCGGAGGGCCCGGGTCGGCTTCCGGCATGCGAGGGCCGGGGCCGGCTTCCGGCATGCGAGGGGCCGGGCCGGCGCGGGGCGGGACTATGCCGTCTGGCGCTCGACCAGGGTGGGCTCGTAGATCACCGAGGTGACTCGTTCGTCCGGGTCGTCCAGCCGGGACAGCAGCATGCGCGCCGCCTCGGCGGCCATGTCCTCCAGCGGGTGGCGGACCGTGGTGAGGGCCGGGCGGGCGGAGAGTGCGGCACTGCTGTCGTCGAAGCCGACCACCGCGACGTCCTCGGGCACGCGACGGCCGGCGTCGTGCAGGACCAGCAGGGCACCCAGGGCCATCAGGTCGTTGGCGACGAACACCGCGTCCAGCCGCGGGTGGGCGGCCAGGAGTGCGCGCATCGACTGTTCGCCGCTGTCCTGGGTGAAGTTGCCGGTCTCCTGGGGGATCCACGCGTGGCCGTGGCGGGCCATCGCCCGGCGGAAGCCGGAGATGCGGTCGACGCTGGCGGGCACGTCCGGCGGGCCGGAGATCATCACCGGGCGGCGGCAGCCGCGGGTGGCCAGGCGGTCGGCGGCCAGGGCCGCGCCGGCCTCGTTGTCGAGGTCGACATAGCTGATCGGGACCGGTTCGGCGGGGCGGCCGATCAGCACGGCGGGGATGCCCGCGTCGGCGAGCAGGCCCGGCAGTGGGTCGCGGGCCGGGAGGGACAGGACCACGGCGCCGTCGGCCTGGCCGTTGCGCAGGTCGCCGACCAGGCGCTTGTGGCCGTCGGCGCCGACCATCTGCAATGCCAGCTGCACGCCGAGGGGCCGCAGCACGCTCATCAGCCCGCCGACCACGCGCCCGAAGTAGGGGTCGGAGAAGAACCGGCCCATGAAGGGGTCGTCGTCGTGTGTCTCGCTGTCGGAGACGACCAGGGCCACGGTGCCGGTCCGCCGGGTGACCAGCGACCGGGCCATCCGGTTGGGCACATAACCGGTCTGGTCGACGGCGGCCCACACCTGCTGGTGCAACTGCGGGTCGACGTTGCGGATGCCGTTGACGACACGGGAGACGGTGGCCCGGGAGACTCCGGCCACGCGAGCCACGTCCTCGAGGGTGGGCAGCCGCTGGCTCTGCATGCCCGCAGTTATAGCACGGGGAGAGCGGTTTCCGGCTGCCCCTTCACAAGTCCGAAACACCGGGTTCCGGAACCGGAAATCATTGACGTCCGTGGTGCTGGAGCACACGATGGGAAAACGCTCTCCAAGCGTGTCCTCCCCCCGTCCTCGCACAGACTTGGAGATCAATCGTGCGAAAACGCTTCCTGGCGCCCCTCGGCGTCACCCTGCTGACCGCCGCCCTGCTGGTGGTGGCCGGCAATCAGTCCGCGCAGGCCGCGGACACCCTGTTGTCCCAGGGCAGACCGGCTCTCGCGTCCTCTCTGGAGAACGGCGAGGCCCCGGCCATCGCGGCCTTCGACGGCCGCGCCGACACCCGCTGGGGCAGCCAGTGGGCCGATCCGCAGTGGCTGCGCGTCGATCTGGGCGCCACCGCCACGATCACGCGGGTCGTGTTGCGGTGGGAGGCGGCGTACGCCAGGGCCTTCCAGATCCAGACCTCGCCCGACGGCAGCGCCTGGACGTCGATCTTCGGCACCACGACGGCGACCGGCGGCACGCAGACCCTCACCGTCAACGGCACCGGCCGGTACGTGCGGATGTACGGCACCCAGCGCGGCACCGGCTACGGCTACTCGCTGTACGAGTTCCAGGTGTACGGAACCTCCACCGTCCCGCCGCCGCCGACCGGCGGTCCGGGCTACGTCCACGCCGACCCGCCGGTCACCGGGGTGGTCCCGTCCACCGAGACCCCTCCGGCGATGAACCCGCCCGTGACGCACCGCGAGTTCCAGGCGAACTGTTCGGTGAGCCGGGCCAACCTCGACGACGACCCGATCGTCTTCCCCGGCCTGCCCGGCGCGTCGCACTCGCACACGTTCATGGGCAACCGGACCACCAGCGCCGCCTCGACGCTGTCGAGCCTGCAGGCGGGCGGCACCTCGTGCGTCACCCCGGGCGACCGGACCGGCTACTGGATGCCGACGCTGCTCAACGGCGACACCGCGGTGCAGCCGGACGGCCCGCAGGTCATCTACTACAAGAGCGGTGTGATCGACTACCGCAGTGTCCGCCCGTTTCCGCCGGGTCTGCGCTACGTGGTCGGCAGCCCGGCCGCCACCCAGGACGAGTTCCGTAACGCCCCGGGCGCGGTCGAGGGCTTCGAATGCGGCAACAGTGCGTTCAACTGGGACATCCCGGCGAACTGCCCGGCCGGCACCCGGCTCAACGCCCGCTACCAGGCGCCGAGTTGCTGGAACGGCATCCATCTGGACTCGCCGGACCACAAGAGCCACATGGCGTACCCGGTCAACGGCGTCTGCCCGGCGTCGCACCCGGTGGCCGTCCCGATGATCGAGTTCAAGATGGCCTGGCCGGTCAGCGGGAACATGTCACAGGTCCGCTTCTCCAGCGGGCGCGGCTACTCGTTCCACTACGACGTCTACAACGTCTGGGACCCGGCGACGCTGGCGGCTCTGGTGCGGCACTGCATCAACGGCGGCCTGCAATGCAACCCGCGTGGCTTCGACCTTTACAAGCCGGAGCGCGGGGCGGCACTGAACGAGAACTACGAGCTGCCCCGATAACACTTTTCTCAGAGGAGATTCAGAGCGGACTGCCGGGTTCCGGAAATGCGTGCGGCGAGAGCGATCGTGCGCGGTTCCTGCCCGGCGGACCGTTCACTCTCCGCCAATTTCCGGCTCTGTTCCAGATGGGCCCGCAGGTGCTCGCGCAGTACCGTGTCGAACTCCTTCCCCCGGAGTGCGGCCGCTGCGGCGACCTGTGACGGCATCACCATGCCGGGCATCGGCATGCCCTTGTGCGGGTTCTCCCGGGGCAGCCCGGCCTCGGCGTGCAGGCGCCGCAACTCGGTCAGCTCGGCCTCGGTGAACTCTCTGACCTGCGCCACGACGTCGGCCAGGCCGGATCCCGCACCGACCAGGTCGAGCAGTGGCAGCAACTCCTCGTCCATCGCGATGTTGATCTCGATCCACGAGCGGTCGGTGCCGCCGAACGACGCCGAGGGCGTGGTGCTCACCGGAACGGGGGAGACCGGGGTGGGGCCGGCGCATCCGGCCCCGGTGAGCAGGGCGCATGCGAGAAGGATACGGGGAATCGCAAACACCCGCGCAGTCTCCAGTTCCGGAACTGATTCTGTCAACGCTTTCATATTGACCCGCGGCAAGCGGGGCGAAACAATCGCCTCGCTTGGAGAGCGCTTTCCGTCCCCCCGAGGCATTGGTGTGATCATGCATAGACGGCTGCTCCTTCTCATCGCGCTCGTCGCCGCGACCCTGGGCGTCCCGTCCGCCGCCGGAGCGGCCGGGACGCTGGTGTCGCAAGGCCGGCCGGCCACCGCGTCCTCCCAGGAGGCCGCCGGTCCCGGTCACCGCCCGGCCCTCGCCTTCGACGGCGACCCGGGCACCCGGTGGTCCAGCGCGTTCGCCGACCCGCAGTGGATCCAGGTCGACCTCGGCTCACCCGTGGCGATCAGCCGTGTCGTGCTCCAGTGGGAGGGTGCGTTCGGCCGGGCGTACGACATCCAGACCTCGGCCGACGGCAACACCTGGACCACCGTCAAGAGCGTCACCGACGGTGCCGGAGGCACCGAGACGCACACGGTCGCCGGCACCGGCCGGTATGTGCGGCTGCTCGGCACCCAGCGCGGCACCGGCTACGGCTACTCGCTGTGGGAGTTCCAGGTGTACGGCGGTGACAGCGGCCCGGTCGGTGACGAGTTCACCACGATCTGGACCGACACCTTCGACGGGCCCGCCGGCACCGGGCCGAACGCGGCGAACTGGCTGCTGCGCACCGGAACGCGGTACCCGGGTGGTGCCGCCGACTGGGGCACCGGCTCGGTCGAGACCGCCACCGACTCCACCGCCAACGTCTCGCTCGACGGCGCCGGGAGACTCGGCATCCGGGCGATCCGCGACGCCGCCGGCAACTGGACGTCGGGCCGGATCGAGACCCAGCGCGCCGACTTCACCCCTCGGCCGGGCGAGCTGCTCAAGTTCACCGCCGTGCTGAAGCAGCCGGACGTGGCGAACGCCGCCGGTTACTGGCCGGGCTTCCGGGCCACCGGTGCCGCCTACCGCGGCGACTTCACCAACTGGCCGGGCGTGGGCGAGACCGACATCATGACCGGCGTCAACGGCCGGGACCAGCTGTCGCAGACGCTGCACTGCGGCACCGCGCCGGGCGGGGTCTGCAACGAGTACGACGGCCGGTCCTCCGGGTTCGCCTCCTGTGTGGGCTGCCAGAGCGGCTACCACGAGTACTCCCAGATCATCGACCGGACGAAGACCGACGAGGAGATCCGGTTCTACCTCGACGGCCGGCAGACCTGGGTGGTCCGCGAGTCGCAGGTCGGCGTCGCGGCCTGGCAGGCGGCCGTGCATCACGGCTTCTACCTGCGCTTCGACCTGGCGATCGGCGGCTCGCTGCCGAACGCGATCGCCGGGTCCACCACGCCGACCGCCGCGACCACCTCGGGCGGCACGCTCAGCGTCGACTCGGTGACCGTGGCCCGCTCGGTGAAGACCACGGCGCCCGCCATGACCGACCCGCCGGTGCCGGCCGGGCCGAGCGTCGTACGGGTCACCGGCTCGCAGGGCGACTGGCGGCTCACGGTCGACGGGACCCCGTGGGAGGTCAAGGGGATGACCTACGGCCCGCCGCAGGGCGCCGCCGACGGCTACATGCGCGACCTGAAGAACATGGGTGTCAACACGATCCGCATCTGGGGGCCGGACGCGAACACGCCGCTGCTGCTGGACACCGCCGCCCGGCACGGCATCAAGGTGATCGTCGGGCTGTGGCTCAACCACGGCACCGACTACGTCAACGACACCGCCTACAAGACCGCCGTCAAGGCCGAGATCGTCGCCAAGGTGAACGAGCTCAAGGGCCGCTCCGGCGTGCTGCTCTGGGACGTCGGCAACGAGGTCATCCTGGAGATGCAGAACTACGGGCTGGCCGCCGACGTGGTCGAGGCGCGGCGGGTGGCGTACGCCAGGTTCGTCAACGAGGTCACCGAGGCCGTCCACGCCGCCGACCCGAACCACCCGGTCACCTCGACCGACGCCTACACCCACGCCTGGACCTACTACAAGCCGTACGCGCCGGCGCTGGACCTGCTGGCGGTCAACTCGTACGGGGCGATCGACACGGTCAAGCGGGACTGGATCGCCGGGGGTCACACCAGGCCGTACCTCCTCACCGAGGGCGGCCCGTCGGGGGAGTGGGAGGTGCCGAACGACGTCAACGGGGTGCCGAACGAGCCCGGTGACCTGGCGAAGAAGGCCGGCTACACCGACAGCTGGAACGCGATCAAGGGACACCCCGGCGTGGCTCTCGGCGCGACCGAGTTCCACTACGGCATCGAGAACGACTTCGGCGGCGTGTGGCTCAACACCACCACCGGCTTCTGGCGGCGCCTGGGTTATCACGCGATGCGCCAGGCGTACACCGGGCAGCCCGCGCCGAACACCCCGCCGGAGATCACCGCGATGACGGTCGGCTCGCAGACCGCCGTCCCGGCCGGCGGCACGTTCACGGTGAACGCCACCGTGACCGACCCGCAGGGCGACCTGATCCGCTACAACCTGATGGCCGGCGACAAACACATCAACGGCAACCGCGGCCTGCGGCACCTGACCTTCCGCCAGACGGGCGACGGTGCCTTCACGGTACGGGCACCCGAGACCCTGGGCGTCTGGAAGATCTACGTGTACGCCTACGACGGGCACGGCAACGTGGGCATCGAGCAGCGGTCGTTCCGGGTCGTGCCGCCGCCCGCACCCGGCACCGAGCTGTCCCGGGGCCGGCCGGTGACGGCGTCGAGCCACCAGCCGACCGGCACCAACGGCCCGCAGCTGCCGTCGTATGCGGTCGACGGCGACTACGGCACCCGCTGGGCCAGTGAATGGGCCGACACGGCGTGGCTCCAGATCGACCTCGGTTCGGTGCAGTCGTTCGACCGGGTGCGGCTGGCGTGGGAGGCGGCGTACGCGAAGGCGTACACCGTGCGGGTCTCCGACGACGGCGCGAACTGGCGGACCGTCCACACCGCGACGGCCGGCGACGGCGGCTTCGACGAGCTGACGGTCGCCGGCTCCGGGCGCTACGTCCGGGTCGACGGCACCACCCGGGCGACGGCGTACGGCTACTCGCTCTACGAATTCGGCGTCTACCGCGCCTGAGGTTCCGGAACTTCCCCGGCCGCCGCCGCGGGCTCAGCCCACTGACCTGGGTCTATGCCCTCGATCGCGGTCGGGGAAGCGCTTCCTCAATGTTTCCGGTGCATTGACAGCTTCTTAACGCCGGTTCACAGTGACGGTCAATAGAGCGCTTTCACAGCGTCGTTCCCCTCTCCAGGAGCCCCCGCCCATGAGACGCCGTCTGTTGTCCCTCGCCGGAATCGGCGCCCTGCTCGCCACCTACGTCCTCGCCACCGGTGGCCAGGCGAGCGCCGCCGACACCCTGCTGTCCCAGGGGAGGACCGCCACCGCCTCCTCCTCCGAGTCGGCCGCCTTCCCCGCCGCCAACGCCGTCGACGGCAACCTCGGAACCCGCTGGTCCAGCGCGTTCAGCGACCCGCAATGGCTCCAGGTCGACCTCGGCGCCTCCGCCACCATCACGTCCGTGGTCCTCGACTGGGAGTCCGCGTACGCCCGCGGTTTCAGCCTGCGGACCTCGGCCAACGGGCAGAGCTGGACCACGGTCCACAGCACCACCACCGGAACCGGCGGCCGGCAGACGATCAACGTCACCGGCACCGGCCGCTACGTGCGCCTGGAGACCACCGCGCGGGCCACCCAGTGGGGGGTCTCGCTCACCGAGTTCCAGGTCTACGGCACCGGCGGCGGGGGGACCACGCCGACCATCCCGCCGGGCGCGGTGCGGGTCGCCGAATTCCTCGCCGACTGCCCGTTCAGCCACCGGCTGCCCGACGACCCGATCATCTTCCCGAACCTGCCCGGCGCCTCGCACATGCACAGCTTCTTCGGCGCCACCAACACCAACGCCTTCAGCACGGTCGACACGCTGCTCAACGCGAACAGCAACTGCAACCCGTCGATCGACAAGTCGTCGTACTGGATCCCCACCCTCTACCGGGACAACGTGCCGGTCGAACCGGTCACCGGGATCTTCTACTACCTCGGTGAGGGCGTCCGCGACGACCTGATCGCCCAGACCCAGCCGCTGCCGCTGGGCCTGCGCATCGTCGCCGGCAACGCCAAGGCCGCCGGGCCGGCCGACAACACCATCGCCCGCTGGTCGTGTCTGCACGCCGGGCACGTCGGCTCGTCGCCGGACTTCGTCAACTGCCCGGCCGGGACGATGCTGGAGTCGTACCTCGACTTCCCGCACTGCTGGAACGGCCGCGACCTGGACTCCACCGACCACAAGAGCCACATGGCGTACCCGGTGGGCAACGCCTGCCCGGCCAGCCACCCGGTCGTGGTGCCCAAGCTGCGCCAGGTCATGCGCTACCCGGTCGCCGGTGACCCGGCCCGGCTGCGGCTCGCCTCCGGCGGCGGATACACGATGCACGGCGACTTCTTCAACGCCTGGCCGGTCGAGGAGATGGCCCGCCGGGTGAACGACTGCATCCGGCCCATCATCAAGTGCGGAGCCGACGGACGGCCCTGATAGAACATCAGGTTATGAGCACGAGATCCGGACGCGGCGGCCACCATCCCACGATGGACCAGGTGGCCGCCGCGGCCGGGGTCTCCCGGGCCACCGTCTCGCGGGTGATCAACAACGCGGCGTCGGTGGCTCCCGGCATCCGCGACGCGGTCCAGCGGGCGATCACGCAGACGGGGTACGTGCCGAACGTCGCCGCCCGCAGCCTGGTCACCCGCCGGTCGAACTCGGTGGCCCTGGTGATCAGCGAACCGGACCGGCCCGACGACCACTCCTTCCTCAACCGGATCTTCACCGACCCGTACTTCGGCCGCGTCACCGCCGGCGCGACCGGGGCGCTGCGCCCGCACGACGTACACCTCGTGGTCGTCCCCACCGACTCCGCCGACCACCATCAGGTCGTCCGCTACCTGCGCCAGGGCCACGTCGACGGGGTGCTGCTGATCAGCAGCAGCGAGCACGACCCGCTGCCCGCCCAGGTGCACGCCCTCGGCATCCCGGCGGTGCTCTCCGCCCGGCCGTCCGGGCCGCTGCCGGTCAGCTACGTCGACGTCGACCAGCGACTCGGCGCCCGCCTCGCCGCCGAACACCTGCTCACCCGCGGCTGCGGTCGCCTCGCCACCATCAGCGGCCCGCTGGACATCCCGGCCGGCGCCGAGCGCCTCGACGGCTTCCGCGCCGCCGCCGGGACCACGGTGCCCACCGAGATCGGCGACTTCACCCGGGTCGGCGGTGAGGCCGCCGCGCACCGCCTGCTCGACGAACACCCGGACCTCGACGGACTCTTCGTGGCCAGCGACCTGATGGCCGAGGGCGCGCTCCGGGCCCTCCAGGACCGCGGCCGCCGGGTCCCCGACGACGTGGCGGTGGTCGGCTTCGACGACAGCAGCGCCGCCCTGGAGTGCCGGCCGCCGCTGACCACCGTCCGGCAGCCGGTCGAGGAGATGGCCGCCGAGATGGCGCAGTTGCTGATCGCGCACATCGACACCCCGGGCCGCTCCCCGCGCTCGGTGATCTTCCAGCCCACCCTGGTCCGCCGCGAGTCCGCGTGACCGGGCGATGTGCGGCGGGTTACCGGGCGGCAGCGTGCCGCTGACATCGGGGCGTGACACGAATGGGTGAGAAGGGCCTGCTCAGGTGTCCTCATAGGATTTCGGCAGCGGCCATCGACGCCGCTTCGAGAGAACCGATCATGGGGAGATTCATGTTCTCGCTTCATCGTGGGACGCTGGCCGCGGCCGTTCTGGCCGCGGTCGGCACGACCACCCTTCTCGCCTCGCCCGCGCAGGCGGCCACCTCCGCCACGGCCGACGTGTGGGGCAGTGCCGTGCGCTTCGCCGCGGGGACGGGCCAGGCGAACGTCCTGGTCGTCACCGTCTCCGGCCGGTACGTGACGATCGACGACCGCACCGCCGTCCGGCCCGGCCCGGGCTGCGGGCAGGTCACCGGCGACCCGACGCGGGTCGTCTGCGTCACCCCGGGCCGGCCCGGCGCGATCAGCGTCACGCTCGGCGACGGCAACGACCAGATCGACAACCGGACCGCGATCCCGCTGATCGCGCTCGGTGGCGCCGGTGCCGACACGCTGGCCGGCGGTTCCGGCCGGGACCGGCTGTACGGCGGTGCCGGCCGGGACACCCTGGTCGGCCGGGCCGGCGGCGACACCCTCGACGGCGGAACGGACAACGACTGGATCGAGGGCCGCGCCGGTGCCGACCGGATCCAGGGCGGCTCCGGCGACGACGAGGTGCACGCCGGCGGCGGACCGGACACCGTCCACGGCGGTGACGGCAAGGACCTGCTCAGCGGCAACACGGGCAGCGACGAGATCCACGGCGGCGCCGGCTCGGACATCATCGCCGGCGGGTCGGGCGGCGACCGGCTGAACGGCAACGCGGGTGACGACCTGATCGTCGGCGGGGAACTCGACGGCGACGTCCCGGACAGCGCCGACGTGATCACCGGCGGAGCCGGCAACGACCGGATCGACGGGCAGACCGGCAACGACACGATCAGCGGCGGCAGCGGCGACGACTCCCTCGTCGGCGGGTCCGGGCGCGACCGGATCGACGGCGGGACCGGCCGGAACCGCATCATCCAGTGACACCCGCCGTGGCGCCCGCACCCGCCGGTACGGGCGCCACGGCCCACGCATGAGGTGGCGTCGCGTGGGTACCTCGGTGCGGTGCCCAGCAACCAGGTCGTCGTCATCACCGGTGCCTCCAGCGGCGTCGGGCGTGCCACCGCGCTCGCCTTCGCCCGTCCCGGCGTCCGTCTCGTCATCTCCTCCCGGTCCCGGCCCGCCCTGGACGACGTCGCCGCGCAGTGCCGGGCCGTCGGCGCGGAGGTCCGGGTGGTGGTCGCCGACGTCCGGGAACCGGAGACGATCGAGCAGGTCGCGGCCACGGCGGTGACCGCGTTCGGCGGCATCGACGTGTGGGTCAACACCGCGGCCGTGATGGCGTACGGCCGGTTCGAGGACGTCCCCGCCGCCGTCTTCGACCGGGTCGTCGACGTCGATCTGCTCGGCGGTGCGACGGTCGCCCGGGTGGCGCTGGCCCGGTTCCGGAAGCAGGGCCGGGGCGTGCTGATCTTCGGCGGGTCGCTGCTGGGAAGCGTCGTCACGCCGTACACCAGCTCGTATGTCACCAGCAAGTGGGGACTGCGGGCGCTGATCCGGGCGTTGCGCCTGGAGACCCGCGACGCGCCGGACATCCACGTGTGCCTGGTGTCGCCCGGTTCGGTGAACACGCCGATCTACCGCAACGCGGCCAACTACGCGGGCCGGGGCGGGAAACCACCACCGCCGGTCGTCCAGCCGGAGAAGGTGGCCGCGGCGATCCTGCGCTGTGCGCGCAAACCCCGGGCCACGGTGAACGTCGGCGCCGCCAACCGGATCATCGAGCTGGGCTTCGTCGCGATGCCCGGCCTGTACGACGTGCTGGTCGGCCCTCTCATGCGGGCCGGCGGACTGTCCGGGGACCCGATGGACGCCCACGACGGCAACGTCTTCGACCCCGCTCCGGCGGCCGGGGAACACTCGCGGGGCGAGTGGAAGTCACCGCGGTGGCGGGTGGCCGGGACGGCGGCGGCCCTGGCCGGTGCGGTCGTGGCGGGCGGGTGGGCGGCACGCTCGCGCCGCTGACCTCGGCCGGTCCGCGGTCTGTGCGAGGGTGGACGGCGTGAGCCTCGACGTGACCGCGCTGCGCGCCCATTTCCCCTCCCTCGACTCCGGTCTCGCGTTCTTCGACGGGCCCGGCGGCACCCAGACGCCCCGGCCGGTCGCCGACGCGATCGTCGCCACGATGACCGGGCCGCTGTCCAACCGGGGCGCCGTCAGCGTGTCCGAGCGCAACGCCGAGCGGGTCGTCGCCGAGTTCCGGGCCGCCTACGGTGACCTGCTCGGGGTGCCGGCCGCCGGGATCGTGCACGGGCGCAGCGCCACCCAGCTCACCTACGACTTCTCCCGGCACCTGGCCGGCACGTGGCGGGCCGGCGACGAGATCGTGGTGAGCCGCCTCGACCACGACAGCAACATCCGCCCCTGGATCCAGGCCGCCGAGCGGGTGGGCGTCACCGTCCGGTGGATCGACTTCGACACCACCACCGCGGAGATCGATCTGGAGTCGTACGAGCGGGCGCTGTCGTCGCGTACCCGGCTGGTCGCGGTGACCGCCGCCTCCAACGTGCTGGGCACCGTGCCGCCGCTGCGCCGGATCGCCGACCTGGCCCACGACGCCGGTGCGCTGCTCTACGTGGACGGTGTGCACTACGCCGCCCACCGGCTGGTCGACATGCCGGCGCTCGGTGCCGACCTGTTCGTCTGCTCGCCCTACAAGTTCCTCGGCCCGCACTGCGGGGTGCTCGCCGCGTCCCCGGATCTGCTGGAGACGATCCGGCCGGACAAGCTGGTGCCGTCGAGCGACGCGGTTCCGGAGCGGTTCGAATTCGGGACGCTGCCCTACGAGATGCTGGCCGGCGCCACCGCGGCCGTCGACTTCCTGGCCGGGATCGACCCGGGGGCGGGCGGAACCCGGCGGGAACGGCTCGCGCGGTCGCTGGCGTCGGTGCACGAGCACGAGACGGCCCTGCGGCAGCGCGCCGAAGCGGGCCTGCGAGGGCTGGGTGACGTCGTCACGCTGTATTCGGCTGCCGTGGACCGTACCCCCACGTTGTTGATGAATTTCGCGGGCCGTGCGGCCCGGGACGCCCAGGCCTTTCTCGCCGGGCGCGACGTCCTCGCGCCCGCCGGGTCGTTCTATGCGTACGAGCCGTTCGTGGCCCTGAAACTGGACGCGGCGTTGCGGGTCGGACTGGCGCCGTACAACACGATCGAGGAGATCGACCGGCTGATCGACGGGCTCGCCAGTTGGACAGACGGGCCGGTACAGCGATAGCGTGCGGACGGCCGTGGCACTGCATGAGGAGGTGAGCACCGTGAACGTTGTAATGATGGGTGCTCCCCATGCCGTCACGGTCGGCGATTGACGCGGGCGTCGCCGGGAGCACAGCGGCGAAAGGCGTACCTCTATGCAATCTGCTGAAATCACACGAATCTCGGAGCGGCACTGGCATGCCCTCGACGACGATCAGGTCGTCGGGCGCGGTGAGGTCCTGCGCCGGCCGGACGGCCGCAGCTTCCTCAGTATCGACGCGTGGCACGGCGCGGTCTTCGACCGGCTGGCCGAGGAGATGCTGCCGACGCTGCCGAAACCGCTGTACACGGTGGTCGACGAGGCCGATCTGGACCTGATCACCCAGTGGGAACGGATGGGTTTCGGGCCGCGCCGCCGCGAATGGGAACTGGTCGTACCGTCCGGGATCACCTCCGCCTCGTCACCCGGGGTCACGGTGCTACCGGTCGGCGCGGCCGAGGACGAGCCGTTGCGTGAGCTGGACCGGGCGATCCGCGACGAGGTCGAGGCGACCGTCGGGTGGCACAACATGCCGGCCGAGGTCTTCCACCTGCACGATCCGTCCCGGTATGCGGTGGCCGTCGCCGGCGGCCGCTACGTGGGACTGGTCCGGGTGGTGCCACTGCCCCGCCGGCCCCGCATCGGCCTGATAGCGGTCCGCGCCGGTTTCCGCCGCCGTGGCATCGCCCGGGCACTGCTGGCCGAGGTCCTCGGTGCCGCCCACCGGGCCGGACAGACGTCGGTCTCCGCGGAGGTCAACCAGTCCAACGCGGCGGCCCTGGCACTGTTCGAGGGCTTCGGGGCCCGGCGCGAGAGCAGCAACCTCGAGTTGGTGCTGCGCTGATGGCTTCCGAGATCTCCCTCGAGGGAACCGTGCTGGAATGCCTGCGCAACACCACCTTCCGGGTGGAGCTGGCCAACGGCCATCAGGTGCTGGCGCACATCAGCGGCAAGATGCGCAAGAACCGGATCCGGGTGCTGCCGTTCGACCGGGTGCTGGTCGAGTTGAGTCCGTATGACCTGACCCGGGGCCGGATCTCCTTCCGCTACCGGAACTGATCCCCGCTTCTGGACGGCCCGGTTCGCCGCGGCCTGCGCCTGTCGCAGGCCGTCGGCAGCCGGGCCGGCCGGGGATGACCGGCGGCCTAGCGGGCAGCGGCGACACGCTTCCCGGCCGGTGGGTACGCGTCGTTGCGCTCGGCCCGGCGCACCTGCTCCTCGGTGGGCTTCCAGTCCCGCGGCTGGGTGGTGTTGATCTCTGCTACGTCACGCATGTGCCGCCTCCTGGGCCCGGTCCCGTCGCCGCCCGTCATACCCACTTCGGTCGCGTCTATCCGGATCGGCCGTCGGTATGAGGCCCACGGGCCCGTGGGCGGTGACGCCCACGGGCCCTGTCTCCGGGGGGAGTCAGTTCACGAACACCGGTGCTCCGGCGGAGTTCACCACCGGGGTGTACCTGGCGCTGAAGTAGCCGTTCGCGACGCAGGCGGACGGGCCGCTGCTCTTGTTGAACTGCTGGTCGGTGAACGCGATCGCGTTGTCGGTGTTGTCGGCGACGCCGCTGATCGTGTTGCCGTTGGCGACGAACACGCACGTCACCGAGCCGAGCAGGGTCCGCAGGTTGAGGGTGGCCGAGATCGGCGCGGTGTCGGTGCCGGTGACCGTGACGGTGCCGTCGCTCGCGGTCGTGGTGGCGTACGGCTGGTTGTTGACGGTCACGCTGTTGACGCCGAGGACACCGACGATGCCGGTGACCGTGCAGCCGGACAGCCCGAGGGTGGAACCGAGCACGGCCGCTCCGGGCGCGGCGGGGTTGTCGTTGACCACGGCGCTGAAGCTGGAGCCGGTGCATTTCATGCCGTTGGCGCCGGCCGGGGCGGTCGCGAAGACCGCCTGCGTGCCGGTGGCGATGCCGGCCGAGATGGTGTCACCGACCACGACGGCCGGGCCGGCCAGGCTGTCGGTGGTCAGCACGGTGCCGTCGTCGGCCAGCGCCGGGGCGCCGAGCATCAGGGCGGCGGTGGCGCCGGCGATCATGGCGGCGGTGATACGGGACTTGTGCATGGGGGTGCACCCTTTCCTAGGAGGCGGCGAGCGCCTGATTGAGGTCGTCCAGGCTGGGGGAGACGGCGAAGGCGGTGTCGTTCGCGCTGAACGTGACGGCGTTGCGCCCGGCCGCCGACGGCAGCCCGAACGCCAGGTTGATCAGCGGGTCGAGGCTGCCGGGGATGAGCCCGCAGCCGGTCGCCTTCGGTACGGCGTACGCGTTGTCGACGAGGGTGGCGCCGGTGAAGCCGACACCGAGGGTCTGGTAGCCGTTCGGGTCGGCGACGATGTTCAGGGTTCCGGGGTCGCCGGTGACCGGCCCGTTGGGCGCGGGCGGACTGGTGGTGCCGGTGGTCGGCCGGAATCTGATCGGGTTGGTGTCCGAGCCGATGTAGCAGCGGTTGCCGAACAGTGCGTTCTTGAGTTTCAGCTTGATCGGCAGCACGAAGACCGGGGTGTTCGCGCCGGTGGCGAGCGGGATGAACTCGGTGATCGGCCCGGCCAGCTCGACCTGCGCGAACACGCTGGTCACGCCGGGCAGGAAGTTGACGATGCCGGGGACGGTCACCTCGAGCGGCCGGGCGACCAGTGTCTTGCCGCCGGGCGCCAGGACGGTCGAGTAGACGTTGGCGACGCTGCCGTCCGGGAACTCCCGGACCGGCGCGCCCGCGGGCCAGTAGACGCCGAACTGCACGGTGATCGGGCTGCCGAACTCGACGGTGGTCGAGCCGATGGTGATGCTGCCGCTGTTGGTGACCGAGCGGACGCATCCGACCTGGAGGTTCGCCGGGTCCATCATGACGGCCGAGGTGAGTGGGCATTCGTCGAGGCCGGCGTAGGCCCCGCCCGGCGCGGCCGCGCTCGCCGGGGTCGCGGCGCCGATCAGGAGAAGTGAAGCGAGGACGGATGTGAGCCGTGACGCGCGCATGGGCGCCACCCTCCCTTTGCGAGGACGAGGTGGCCCGGCCGTTTCCGCAGCGTTCCGGGGCTTGAAGGACAGGCGATACTGGGGTGACCGCCGTGGGAACCATCGAGGTCCGTGTCTCCGGTATGAGAAACCTCAGCGGTATGTCATGTCAAGACATTGAGGGATGGCGATGAATAATCCGGTAATCAGCCCGCTTCCGGGCGCACGGGCGGGCCGCGATCCCTCCCGGGCCATCAAACGTGGCCCGCGGTCGATGACGCCCGAAGCGGTGGCCGCCACCCAGCGGGAGCGCCTGCACGACGCGCTGGTGCACACCGTCGCCGAGAAGGGCTACGCCAACGCCCGGGTGAGCGACATCTGTGCGGCGGCCGGCGTGACCAGGCCTGCGTTCTACGCGCTGTTCGCCGGCAAGGAGGACGCGTTCCTCGACACCTACCGGCACGGCACCGGCGTGGTGCTGCGGCTCATGGACGAGGCGTACGCGGCGGCCGGCGACTGGCGTACCGGGGTGCGGGCCGCGCTCCAGGTGCTGCTGGACGTGCTGGCCAGCGTGCCGGCGTTCGCGGCGATGGCGATCGTGGAGATCGACGCCGCCGGGACCCTGGCGCGGGAGAAGCGCACCGAGCTGCTCAGCCGGTTCTCGCGGTTCTTCGCCGACGCCCCGCCGGTGCCGGACGGCCTGGTCGACACCGTGGTCGGCGGTGTCTACGCGACCATCTACGGCTACGTCTCGACCGGCCGGGTGTCGCAGCTGCCGGACCTGTTGCCGATGCTCAGCTACTTCATGACGGCCCCCTTCGTGGGTCGCGACGCCGCCGCCGCCGAGCTGGTGCTGCCCCCGGTGGGGGAGCGGGTGGTGGCCCCGTGCGCCACGTCAGATACCGACGAGGTTTTTCACTGACGGGAAAGCGGCTTCCTGGGCTTGACGGGCTCTGTTACTGGGGCGTAACTTCCCCGCAATCCATCGAGGTTTCCCGATAGGGATCCCGCCGGGCGGCATCCGCAGTGCCCGCACCGGTGGCGATCACCCGTGCCCGGCATAAGGAGCGTGCATGTCCTCCACTCCGTTCGGCCGCACCCGCTGGCGCCGCTTCGCCGCCGTCATGCTCGGTGGCCTGGCCGCCACCACCGGCCTGGTCCTGCTCACCGGTCAGGGCGTCCTCGCGGCGTCCTTCTCGATCTCCGGCATGCCGTTCACGGTCACCTCACCCAAACTCCACGGGTACGGGTTCGCGCAGTACGCCGAACTCGACCAGATGGCCCCCGGCAGCCCGAACGAGGGCGACACCGGCGGCCAGGTCGTCGTGATCGTCTCCGCCATCCGCGACGCCGAACTGGACGGCCTGTGCCAGAGCATCGAGCTCGGCGGCATCAACCTGAAGATCACCGCGGGCAGTGCCACCAACAAGGTCAAGGCCGACACCCTCGTCGTCGACTCCGACGTGATCACCGCCAACGCCGACTTCAAGACCATCGACATCGGCCAGGACGCCAGCACGCTGGACCGGGTGCCCGGCCGCAAGGGCGCGATCGGCGTCTTCGGTCAGCAGGCCGAGGAGGTCACGCTGACCAACCTGCGGCAGAACAACTACGCCACCACGGCCGCCCGGTTCTACCTGCCCAACCTGCGGATGGCCTTCACCTCGGACGGCTGCTGACCATGACCCGAGCCGGCGTGACGGTCGCCAGGACCGGCTGGCGGCACCGGCGTCCCTTCTGGGGCGGCCTGTTCGTGCTGCTCGGTGGCCTGGAGATCATGTTCACCGTGTGGGCGCCACTGGGTGTGGTGCTGCACGTCGGCATGCAGAACTTCATCGGCTACCTGATCCCGATCGTGATCATCCTGTGTGGCCTGCTGCTCTGGTTCACCCCGGCCCAGCGGATCTTCTATTCGCTGGTCGCCATCGTCTGCGGCCTCGCCTCCTGGCTCACCTCGAACATGGGCGGCTTCATCATCGGCCTGCTCCTCACCCTCACGGGCGGTGCCCTGGCCTTCGCGTGGACCACCGCAGACGGGGCCACCGCAGACGGGGCCACCGCAGACGGGGCCACCGCAGAGGGGGGCGCCGAAGCCCGGACGACCAGAGAACGACCCGCCGGGGAGCAGCCGGCCGACGACCCGACCATCGGTGACCTGAGCATCGTCACCAGCCCTCGCAGCGCCGACAAATCAACGGAGGAATAGTGGAGCAGCCGAGATCCCCCCAGGTCAGCCGGCGTCAGGCGATAGGCGTGGCCGGCGGCGTGGTGGCCGGCGCGGCGATCGCCCAGGCCGGTGCGATGCCCGCGTTCGGGGCGGCCGCCGCCACCGACGCCGACGCCATCGTGGTCGGGCACGGCCTGGCCGGCCTGGTCGCCACCGCCGAACTCGTCGCCGCCGGCCGCAAGGTGCTGCTGCTCGACCAGGAGAACGAGGCCAACCTCGGTGGCCAGGCGTACTGGTCGTTCGGTGGGCTGTTCTTCGTCGACTCCGACGAGCAGCGGCTGATGGGTGTCAAGGACAACCACGACCTGGCCTGGCAGGACTGGCTGGGTACGGCCGGCTTCGACCGCGGTGTCGACAACCCGGCCGGCCAGGACTACTGGGCGTACAAGTGGGCGCAGGCCTACGTGCAGTTCGCCGCCGGGGAGAAACGGTCCTGGCTGGCGTCGCTCGGCATGCAGTGGTTCCCGATGGTCGGCTGGGCCGAGCGCGGTGGCGGCCTCGCCGACGGGCACGGCAACTCGGTGCCGCGGTTCCACGTCACGTGGGGCACCGGCCCGGCCATCGTCGAGCCGTTCGAGAAGAAGGTCCGCGCCGGGGTCGCCGCCGGCAAGGTGGTCTTCAGGTTCCGGCACCGGGTCGACGAGATCGTGACCACCAACGGGGCGGTCACCGGCGTACGCGGCAAGATCCTCGAAGCCAGTACCGCTGCGCGTGGCAAGCCCAGCTCCCGTACCGTGACCGGCGATTTCGACCTGAAGGCACCGGTGGTGATCGTCGCGTCCGGCGGGATCGGCGCCAACCACGACCTGATCCGGCAGAACTGGCCGGCCCGGCTCGGCAAGGCCCCCACCACGATGATCACCGGCGTGCCCGCGCACGTCGACGGCCGGATGCTCGCGATCACCGCGAAAGCGGGCGGCCGGATCGTCAACCCGGACCGCATGTGGCACTACACCGAGGGCCTGCGCAACTGGGACCCGATCTGGCCCAACCACGGCATCCGGATCCTGCCCGGCCCGTCGTCGATGTGGTTCGACGCCACCGGCAAGCGTTTCCGGGCGCCCGACTGGCCCGGCTACGACACCCTGCACACGCTCGGGTCGATCACCGCGAGCGGCTACGACTACTCCTGGTTCGTCACCACGCAGAAGATCGTGGACAAGGAGTTCGCGCTCTCCGGCTCCGAGCAGAACCCGGACCTGACCGGCAAGAACCTCTGGCTGCTGCTGAGCCGCGTCTGGCAGACCCCCGAGCCGATCCGGAAGTTCCAGCAGTACGGCACCGACTTCGTCCAGGCGAAGACGCTGCCCGAACTGGTCACCGGCATGAACCGGCTCACCGGCTCCAACCTGATCAACGTGGACGCCCTGAAGCGGCAGATCGAGGCCCGGGACCGGGAGATCGACAACGCGTACAGCAAGGACGCGCAGGTTCAGGGCATCCGCAACGCGCTGTCGTACCCCGGTGACGTGCTCGGCCGGACCGCCTCCGCGCACACGCTGCTCGGCTCGGACTCCGGCGGTCTGGTCGCGGTCCGGCTCAACGTGCTGACCCGCAAGACCCTCGGCGGCCTCCAGACCAATCTCCAGGGCCAGGTCCTCAACGCCTCCGGCACCCCCGTTCCCGGCCTGTACGCGGCGGGCGAGGCGGCGGGCTTCGGCGGCGGCGGTGTGCACGGTTACCGATCTCTGGAGGGTACGTTCCTCGGCGGCTGCCTCTTCTCGGGCCGGGTCGCCGGTCGCGCCGCCGCGGCGGCCACCGCCGGATAGCCCTCAGCGGCCCGGCGGATCGCCGGGCCGCTTCCCGGGGCCGGGTGACCGCTCGTCGCGCCGCGCTCAGCGGTGCAGGCGGGCCAGCCATCCGTTCGGATCGCGCCGGACCCGGTCGACGGCGCTGAGGGCGGCGCCGATCACCGCGGCATCCGGGCCCAGCGGCGCCGGCCGCACCTCCACCGGTGACCAGCCGGTGCGCAGAACCCGGCGGCGCAACTCCCGGTGGATGCCGTCGATCAGCCACGACGCCAGCAGCGCATAGCCGCCGCCCAGCAGCACGGTGTCCACCCTCACCAGATTGACCAGGCCCGCGATCGCGATGCCGAGGGCGGTGGCGGCCTCGTCGAGTGCTGCCAGGATGCGCGGATCACCGGCGGACACCAGCGCGTCGATGGCGACCGCCGGAGACCGGGCCACCTCCGGGGAGCCGGCCCCGCGGTCACCGGAAGCGGCGAGGATCGACTCCAGTCCGGCATAACACTGGAGGCAGCCGGTGGCGCCGCACACGCACGGCGGGCCGCCGGAACCGACCATGACATGCCCGAGCTCGCCCGCCCAGCCGTCGAGCTGGGCGCCGTCCAGCACCAGGCCCGCGCCGATGTCGAACTCGCCGCTCACACAGACGAAGTCGCGCAGCTCCGGGCCCGCCGCATACCACTCGGCGAGGGCGGCCAGACGGGCGTCGTTGCCGACGTGCACCGGCAGGCCGAGCCGCCCGGACAGGGCGGCCCCCGCATTCACGTCGCGCCAGCCGAGCGCGGGCGCGAGCCGGACGACCGCATCGTCGCGCACCGGTCCCGGCACGGCGAGCGTGACACCGACGACCGTGAGGTTCTCCGCCGCGGCCGCGGTGACCGCACGGCCCGCCATCGCGGCGAGCCCGCCCAGCACGGCCTCCGGCCCGGCACCGGGGCGGTCGGCGAACTCCAGGTGGCGGACCGTGCCGGTCAGGTCGACGACACACGCGGACAGCACGTCGGCGCGGATGTCCAGGCCCAGCCCGGCCGGCCCGGAACGGGCCAGGCTCAACCCGACCCGCGGCCGGCCGCTGCCGCCGGAGCGGGACGGCCCGGCCTCCACGATCAGCTCCGCGGCGAGCAGCTCGTCGACGATCCGGGTGATGGTCGGCCTGGTCAGGCCGGTGGCGGCGGCCAGTTCACTGCGCGAGATCGGCGCGTCCCGGGCACCGGCGATCTGCCGGAACGTGAGCACCAGATTGTGGGCGCGCAGGCCGTCCTGCCGGATCGGGCCGTCCGTGCGGGGCGCCACCCGGTGCACCGGCCGGGTCATGCGGCGAGTTCGTCGGCATATGCGGCGGCCCGCCCCGGTGACACGTCGCCGTCGGCGATCACGGTCACGATCCGGCGTTTCAGGCCCGCACCCGGCGCCAGCAGCAGCGGCTCCTCCCATGCCAGCGACGAACCGATACCCACGTAGTCGCGGGTCCGCACGAACCACCGGTCCCCGCGGGTCGCCTCGTCGGCACCGAGGAACACCAGCGTCCAGCCGGCTCCGGCGACCGACAGCCAGCGGGCCCGGCCACCGTGGACGGCGTCGCCGTCCTCCGGCGCGGTCACCCGGCACTGCCCGGACGGCGCCCGCCAGAAGAACCCGCCGTACCCGGCGCCGGCCCGTCCGTGCGCGGCCGGACTGCGGATCGGCAGCTCCCGCTCGGCCACGTTGATCAGCGAGAACGTGAAGTCCAGCGCCCACGCGTCCGGCCCGGCCGGCCGCCACGACAGGGTGCGCCGCTCATAGAACAGCACCGAGCCGTCGATACTGTTCCAGCGCAGCGTGTGCATGAGCTGCCCGGGGCGGCGCCGCACCCAGCGCATGTGCACCTGACTGCCCTGATTGTCCAGCCAGGCCGGCCCGTGGCCGGGCAGGAACGTGCGGCCACCCCAGAAGTTCGCGCCGTCCACCTCGGCGACCGCGACGCTGACGCCCAGGTGGTGACGGTGCGAGGCGGGCATCAGCTCGGTCACCGTGGTCCCGGCCAGGGTGCGGACCGGATGAAGGTACGGCCGGGGCGCCAGCGACGACGGCAGATCGGGCCGCCACGCATACTCGGCGACGGTCCGGTCGCCGAGACGCAGAACCTCAACGGCGTCACCGGTCACGGAAGCAGGATAGTGTCACGGCGCCGCCGGTGTGATCGCGGTCGCTTCGACCACCGTGGTTCCGGGCCCGTCGACACCGCCCGCGACCGTGCACGACCGCAGATGACCGCGCCCGCCGGCCGCCTCGTAGTCGCCGGTCAGCCGGGCACCGACGAGCAGGACCCGGTCACCGGCCGCCCGGACCGCCGGGGCACCGGTCGCCTGCACGGCGATGTCCTGCACCACCGTCTGGTCACCGAGCACGGCCAGCGTCGCCGCGCCGGCGGTGCCCTGGACGCCGCCGTAGAACTTCGCGGCCGACGCCGCCGTGTCGTAGGTGATCAGCACGTCGCCGTCCCCGCGGACCGTGACGTTCGACTGGTCCGGCCAGATGCGGACCTGCTCCCGGTACACCCCGGGCCGCACGACGATCTCGACCCGGCCGCGGGCGTCCCGGGTGGCGCCGAGCGCGGCCAGCAGACTGCCGTAGTCACCGGAGCCGTCCAGGGCCACGGTCACCGTGCGCGGTGTCCGCGCCGTCGGGGTACGCGGTCCGGCGTACCGTCTGATCAGGTCTTTGACCGTCGCGGCCGGGTCGGGGGAGTAGACGTAGAACGCGGCCGGGTCGAAGGCGGTCCCGGCGCTGTCGATGCGCCCGGCCGTGCCGGTGAACAGGTTCCGGCGCTGCACCAGCTGCGCGGCCGCCCCGTGCGCCACCAGCGGATCGTTGACGTACTCGAACACGCTGTCCTCGACGACCACGCGGGCGTTGTTGCGGCTCATCGTCCCGTACTGGGTGACGTCGCTCAGATAGTTGTTGTACAGGTGCGCGGCGGCCGTGTTGTCGAGGCTCCAGTTACGTTGCACGGTGTTGCGGATCCAGTTGTGATGCGCGGTCAGCCGGGTGACGACGTTAGCGGTCCAGCCGACGCCGAGCGCCTTGTTGACGTCGCTGATCACGTTCCACGACAGCGTCACCCGGTCACTGTCCTTGCGGATGTCGATGCCGCCGTCGCCGACCCGCTCGACCCGCACGTGGTCGATCCACACCAGGTCGGCGGTGTCCAGGCGGATGCCGTCGTTGTCGTTGTCGGCGCTCTTACCGTCGAAGTCGCCCGGAACGTAGGAGTCGCGGATCGTCAGGTTCCGGATGACGACGTTGTGCGCGCCGTTCAGGAACAGCCCACCGCCGACGAGTTCGGCCCCCGGCCCGCTGCCGACGATGGTCTTGTCGTCACCGACGGTGATCATGTCGCCGAACGGGTCCACCCGGATACTGCCCGCGATCTGCACGGTCAGTGGCCCGGGTGCCGTGGCCCAGGCCCGCAGTTCGGCCAGGGTGGTGGCGCGGACGGTACGGCCGCCCGCACCGCCGGTGGCGTCGGCGGCGAAGCCGGTCGCCCGGTCGGTCCAGGACGGGTCGGCGGTCGCGGCGGCGGGTGCGGCAGGGCCGGTGAGCAAAGCGGCTCCCAGAACGAGGGCGGCGAGGGGACGTCTCATGACTGCTCCCGGTCGTTGTCCGAGGCGGTGATCGGGTCTTTCGTCACGGCGGTGGCCCGGTCGCCCTCCACGGCGGTGATGCGGAGGGGACCGAAATCGGCGTGGCCGGTGTGTCCGATGGCGAACAGGCCGAGGGTGGCGCCGATCCAGCCTCCGGGCGTCGCGGGGAACGGCGGGCCGACGTCCTGCCAGCCGTTTCCGGTGTCGGCGGCGAAGTGGGCGACGGCGCCGTCGGTGACGGTCAGGGCGAGGTGGACCGGACCGCTGACCGGTTGCGGGCTGGCGGCGTCGTGGTCGTCCTCGCCTCCGGCCTCGGCCGTGCGGCGGATCAGTCGCGGTCCGCCGGGCTGCTGTTCGAGACCGACCCAGCTGTACGAGTGACCGAGCACCGTCAATCCGGCCCGTGCCCCGGGTCCGGCGTCCAGGCGCACCGTGGTCTCGGCGCGGAACCGTGGCCCGGGCAGCCGCCGCCCCAGGACGGCGGGGAAGGTCCGCAGGTCGTCTCCGGGTTCGCACGCCAGCCGGATGCCGTTCGCGGGGTGCAGTTCACCCGCCGCGGGCCGGCCGGGTGCGGGGTTGGCCGGCCACGTCCACTCGTCCACTGCGTCGAGAACGCGTGTCGTTTCCGGCCCGCTCCCGGGAACGCGTGTCGTTGTCGGAGGCTTGCCGGGGACGGGTGCCGCTGTCGGTTCGAGGAGCGGCTTGCGGTACCGGATGACCGGCTCGCCACGGTCGCCGATCACCGGCCAGCCGCTGTCCTGCCACCTCATGGGCTGAAGGTGGACCACACGTCCGTACGCATGAAGGTCCTGAAAGTGCAGAAACCAGTCCTCGCCGGCCCGCGTCCGCACCCACGCGCCCTGATGCGGGCCGTTGATCTTCGTTGTGCCCTGTTGGAGCACGATGCGCTGCTCATAGGGGCCGAAGACGGTCCGGGAGCGCATCGCGTACTGCCAGCCGTCGGTGACGCCACCGCCCGGGGCGAAGATCCAGTACCAGCCGTCCCTCTTGTACCACTTGGGGCCCTCGAGGGTGCGGCAGCCGGGGATCGTGTCGCCGTCGACGACGAGCGTGCCGGTGCCGAGTGACCGTTGAAGATCAGGGGTCATCCGGTGCGCGGTGAGCCGGTTGTTGAAGCCGCAGCGGCTCTTCGCCCAGGCGTGGATCAGGTAGGCGCTGCCGTCGTCGTCCCACAGCGGGCACGGGTCGATCAGTCCGCGCCCGGGGAGGACGAGCCGTGGTTCGCTCCACGCCCCGGCCGGATCGTCGCTGGTCGTGACGTAGATGCCGTAGTCCGGGTCGGGGTAGCAGATCCAGAACCGGCCGTCGTGGTGACGCAGCGCGGGTGCCCACACGCCGCAGCCGGGCCGGGGTGCGCGATAGGCGTCCTCGGGAACGAGCCGTTCCCGGGCGTGCCCGATCAACCGCCAGCCGACCAGGTCGGTGGAGTGCAACACCGGCAGTCCGGGCACGCGGTGGAAGCTTGACGCGATCATGTAGAACGCGTCCCCGACCCGGATGACGTCCGGATCCGACCAGTCGGCATGAAGGATCGGATTGCGGTAGCCACCGTCGCCGGTGTCGGCGGTCCACGGCGCGGTCACGGGCGGACCCTCCCGGCGGCGGCCCGGCGGGCTGCGGTCATCGGTGGGCCTCCTCGGCTGCGGTGAGGGCTTCGTCGGTCGGGGTGCCGTCGGCGACCAGCACCGACAGCCGGCGGGTGAGGGCGCCGCCCGCCGGGACGACCAGGCGTTCCCACGCGAGGGCCGAGCAGACGCCGGCGTAGTCGTCGCAGCGGACGAACCACGGGTCGGGCGAGATCGTGTCGGTGAGGAAGACCAGGGTCCAGCCGCCGCCCTCGACCGACAGCCAGCGCGCCGCCCGGCCGTGGACGGCGTCGATGCCGGTGCCGGTCTCGGCGCTGATCCGGTGGTCGCCGTCGGGTGCCCGCCAGAAGAATCCGCCGTACCCCGCGCCGGTCCGGCCGCGGGCCGCCGGGCTGTCCAGGGTGAGCGTGCCGCCGGTGGCGCTGGTCAGGGTGAAGTCGACGCGCAGCAGCCAGGCGGTGCCGTCGAGGTGGTGGGCGGACAGTCCGCGGGATTCGTGGGCGAGGGCGTGGCCGTCGCGGTCCAGCCAGTCGAGTTCCTGGTGCAGGCGGTCGCCGGAGCGGTGCAGCCAGCGGGCGTGCCGCTGCCGGCCGTGGTTGTCGAGGTGGACCGAGCCGTGTCCGGCGACATAGGTGCGCCCGCCCCAGAAGTTGGCCTCGTTGAGGACCGGGACGGCGATGCTCGCGCCGAGGTGGTGCAGGTGGTCGGCCGGCATGAATCCGGTGACCGTCAGTCCGCCGAGGGTGGTCACCGGGTGCAGGTAGGGGCGGGGCGAGACGGTGGCGGGCAGGTGCGGATCCCACACGTACCGGGCCACCACCCGCCCGGCGCAGGACAGGTCGTGTGCCTGAACGGTCGGCATGGACGGCAAGCTAGCGGCGCAAACCCAGTTACGTCAATCTCTGAAACAAATCCCCCCGGAGCCGTTGACATACATGGCACTCGATAGATAAAACACTGAAACAAATTGCCTGCGGGAGGATCCACCGTGAACTCACGTCTCGACCGGCGCCGGCTGCTCACCCTCGCCGGCATGGCCGGGCTCGCCGCGACCCTGCCCGCCTGCGGCCGCGGGTTCGGCGGCAACGGCGACAGCGACGGCAAGGTCGAACTCAACATGGTCTGGTGGGGCGACGCCCATCGCGCCGAGCTCACCCAGAAGTCCCTCGACCTGTTCCAGTCCGCCAATCCGGGCGTCCGCGTCCGCACCGAATACCAGGACAGCAGCCCGTACAAGGACAAACTCGCCGCCCGCTTCGCGGCCGGTGACCCGCCGGACCTGATGGCGATGCGCTTCGACAGCCTGCGGGAGTACGCCGACCGCGGCACCCTGCTCGACCTGGCCCGCCATCCCGAACTCGACCAGAACGGCCTCACCGAGCCGGCGCGTGCTCTCGGCCGGGTCGGGAGTGCGAGCTACGGCGTGCCGTCCGGGCTCAACACCATCGGCTTCGTCATCGACAAGACCCTCACCGATCAGTACGGCGTGGACATCCCCGACGGTGACACCTGGAGCTGGGCCGACCTCGCCACCTTCGCGCAGAAGGTCACCAGGGCCAGCGGCGGCAAGGTGTACGGCACCAACTTCGAACCGTGGACGGTCGCCAACCTGCTCGTCTTCGCCCGCCAGCGCGGCGAGGACTTCTTCACCGCCGACGGCCGGCTGGGCGCCACCGAGGCCACCCTGACCGCGTGGTATCAGCTGGTCGAGGACCTGCGTGAGGCCGGCGGCATCCCGCCCGCCGGGTTCATCGACCAGAACAACGGCGCCTCACCGGCCCAGTCCTACCTGGCCAAGAAGTCGATCGCCTCGCAGATCATCCCCACCAACAACCTGCTCGGGTTCAACCAGGCGTGCGGCGGCAATCTGGTGCTGCTGCGGATCCCCGGCGAGACCCAGGGCACCCGGCGCGGCCAGTCCGTCGACACCCCCGCACTGTGGTCGGTGGCGGCCGCCTCCCGGCACCCGGCCGAGGCGATCAAGCTGCTGAACTTCCTGATCAACGACACCGAGGCCGCCAAGGTCGCCGGCGTCACCCGCGGGGTGCCGGCCAACAGCCGGGTCGCCGAGACGATCGCCCCCGGGCTGGAGCCGGACAACAAGCGCTCCAGCGACTTCCTCGCCGCCCTGCAGAAGGAGAAACTGCCGGCGTCGTACCCCTATCCGGTCGGCGCCAGCAAGCTCACCAGCATCCTCAAGACCATCAGCACCGAGGTCGAATTCGGCCGGACCAGCCCGGCCGACGCCGGCAGACAGTTCGTCACCGAGGCCCGCAAGGCCATCGCGCCATGATCCGAAGGCGTCAGGACTGGGCGGGGTACGCCTTCCTGCTGCCCTGGTTCGGCGGCATGGTGTTCATGGTCGTCCCGTTCTTCGCGTCGCTGTACCTGGCGTTCACCGACTACGACCTGCTCACCCCGCCACGCTGGGCCGGCCTGGCCAACTTCCGGGAGATGGCCGGCGACGTCAAACTGCACCAGTCGCTGAAGGTCACGTTCGTCTACACCCTGGTGTCGGTCCCGGCGTCACTGGCGGTCGCGCTCGCCGTGGCCATCGTGCTCGACCGCGGCGTGCGCGGCCTGGCGATCTACCGCAGCATCTACTACCTGCCGTCGCTGCTCGGCGGCAGTGTCGCCATCGTGATGCTCTGGCGCTACCTGTTCGGCTACGACGGCATCGTCAACGACTTCCTGTCCTGGTTCGGCATCGCCGGGCCGGCCTGGACCACCGACCCCGACCATGCGCTGACCACGCTGATCCTGCTGCACGTGTGGACGTTCGGCGCCCCGATGGTGATCTTCCTGGCCGGGCTGCGGCAGATCCCCGCCATGTACTACGAGGCCGCCGGCATGGACGGCGCGTCGACGTGGCGGCAGTTCCGGTCGATCACCCTGCCGCTGCTCAGCCCGATCATCTTCTTCAACCTGGTGCAGGCGCTGATCGCGTCCTTTCAGACCTTCACCCAGGGGTACGTGCTCAGCAACGGCAGTGGCGGCCCGGCCGACTCCACCCTGTTCTACAACCTCTACCTGTACCAGAAGGGGTTCGCCGAATTCGACATGGGCTACGCCTCGTCGATGGCCTGGCTCCTGCTGATCATCATCGCGGGGTTCACCGCGATCAACTTCCTCGCGGCCCGCTACTGGGTCTTCTACGACAACTGACGGGGCCGCCTGATGTCGCTCACCCTGACCCGTACCCCGCAGGCTCCCTCCGCGGCGCCGCCCGCCGCGCGGCGTACCCGCCCGCGGTTCCTGCGGCACGTGCTCCTCAGTGGCGTCGGTGTCGTGATGATGTACCCGCTGCTGTGGATGATCTCCAGCTCGGTGAAGCCCAGTGACAGCGTCTTCACCGACGAGTCGCTGTGGCCGGCCGTGTTCGACTTCGGCAACTACGCGCGCGGGTGGACGGCGCTCAGCGAGCCGTTCGAGGTCTACCTGGTCAACTCGCTGATCATCGTCACGCTCAGCATCGTCGGGAATCTGCTGTCCTGTTCGCTGGCCGCCTACGCGTTCGCCCGGCTGCGGTTCACCGGCCGCAGACTGTTCTTCGCCATGATGCTCGGCACCATGATGCTGCCCGGTCACGTCCTGGTCGTCCCGCAGTACGTCATGTTCGACCGGCTCGGCTGGCTCAACACGTACTACCCGCTGCTGGTGCCGCACTTCCTGGCCACCAACGGGTTCTACATCTTCCTGATGGTCCAGTTCATGCGGTCGCTGCCGCAGGAGCTCGACGACGCCGCCCGCATCGACGGGTGCGGCCCGTTCCGGACCTTCTGGAAGGTCGTCATGCCGTTGTGCCTGCCGGCGTTCGCCACCACCGCGATCTTCACCTTCATCTCGGTGTGGAACGAGTTCTTCAGTCCGCTGCTCTACCTCACCGACCCGCAGCTGTACACCGTGCCGCTCGCCGTCCGGCAGTTCATGGACTCCGAGGGTCAGAGCCGGTGGGGCGAGATGTTCGCCATGTCGTTCGTGTCGCTGGCCCCGGTGATCGGATTCTTCATCGCCGGCCAGAAGTACCTGGTCAGAGGCATCGCAACCACCGGACTGAGGTGATCTCGCAAGCCGCCCTCGCCCTTCCGCCCCCACTGTAGCCACCAAAGTGGGGCATTGTCCCCGTTTCGGCCCCGGCGGTCGTTGATCTCCACCGAGGATGGAACGCCCGTGCGTGCGGTTCCCTCGTGGAAGGACTCTGATGACCGTCACCGACATCCTTTCCCCCGAATGCCTGGCCGATCCGACCGAAGTCTGGCAGGCGCTGCGCGAGACCGAGCCGCTCGCCTTCCACGAGGGCCTGAACGCCTACGTGATCAGCCGCTACGCCGACGTCGAGCGGGCCTTCAAGGATCCGGTGTTCACCAGCGACAATTACAGCTGGCAGCTGGAGCCCGTGCACGGCCGCACGATCCTGCAGATGGACGGCCGCGAACACTCGGTGCACCGGCGGCTGGTCACCCCGGCCTTCCGCGGTGGGGAGCTGACCGCCCGGTTCGTGCCGGTGATGCGGCGCAACACCACCGAGCTGCTCGACGCGTTCCGGCACACCGGTGAGGTCGACCTGGTCGACGCGTTCACCACCCGCTACCCGATCAACGTGATCGTGGACATGCTCGGCCTGCCCCGGTCCGACCACGTCCTGTTCCACCGCTGGTACACGTCGATGGTGGCGTTCCTGGCCAACCTCACCCAGGATCCGGAGGTGGCCGCCGCCGGGCTGCGGACCCGCGACGAACTGGCGGAGTACCTGCTGCCGCGGATCGCCGAGCGTGGTGCCGACCCGCGCGACGACCTGATGTCCGTGCTGTGCACCGCCGAGATCGACGGCGAGCGGATGACCGCCCAGGAGATCAAGGCGTTCGTCAGTCTGCTGCTGGTCGCCGGGGGCGAGACCACCGACAAGGCCCTCGCGAACATGATGCTCAACCTGATCCGTCACCCGGACCAGATGGCCCGGGTCCGCGCCGACCGTACGCTGATCGCCCACGCCCTCGCCGAGACGCTGCGGTACTCGCCGCCGGTGCAGATGATCATTCGGCAACCGGCCGCCGACGTGGAACTCTCCGGCGGGACCGTGCCGGCCGGCGCGACCGTGGTCTGCCTGATCGCCGCCGCCAACCGCGACCCCCGCCACTACACCGACCCGGACCGGTTCGACCTCACCCGCCCCGACCTGGACTTCGCCAAGGCCTACACGGCCGCCGCCGACCACACCGGCTTCGCCCTCGGCCGGCACTTCTGCGTCGGCGCCATGCTCGCCAGGACCGAGGTCGAGGTGGCCGCCAACGCCCTGCTCGACGCCATGGACGACATCGAACTGGCCGAGCCGCCCGTCGCGCGGGGCCTGTTCACCCGAGCCCCGACCACCTTGCGGGTGCGATTCCGCCCGGTGTCGTAGCGGCCGGCCGACGGTACCGCGCCCCTATCATCAACTGGCTATCATCAACGCTTCGAAGTTGATCGGTCACTCTGGATCGGGGCCGCCATGTCGGGGGAGATCGAGCCGCCTGTCTTTCGTGGCGTTCACGAACTGCTGAAACTGGTGCTGTTCCTCCGCCGGCGGCCACGATTCCTGCCCCGCGTGTCGGAGATGGCGGTGCACGGGGACATCCCGCTGCCACTGATCCAGCTGGCGGGGCCGGAGACGTCGGTGCACCACTTCCTGGTTGCCTTCCGGGACGAGTTGGAGAGGGCCGAGCCGCGTACGCCGTACGTCATGGTGGACGCCGCGACCGCAGAGCCGGCCGCACCCGAGCCGGCCCGACGGGAGCCGGGCGCGGAGCCGCAGGCCTCGGCCGAGGTACCGGAGATCTTCCTGCTCGACCGGATGTGCCGCGACCTGCAGGAGGACAGGTTCGCCGAACGCCCCAACAGGTTCCGGCGCTACCGGCTCGCCAGGTGGCTCACCCGGCGCACCCTGGCACAGTCCGGCCTGCGCGACCCGCAGTCGGAGATCGTCGGGATCCTCCGCGAGTGGCGTGGCGAGCCGACCGCGGTCCAGGACGCCAGCCAGAGCCAGCCCTCTCCGCAGGGCAGCACCGCACTGTCGACCGCGGCCCTGACCGGCGGGTTCTGGCTCGTCCGGCTCGGGCTGATCAAGTGGCTCGGCCGCCGTTCGTACGGCATCGTGCCGGAGGCCCGCTGGTTCATGCGGCGCCAGACCTACATGGTGCCGCGGCACTCCTCGGACTTCTTCGGGTTCGCCGAGCGGCTGACCGCCGGCAGGCTCACCAAGGAGAACGAGAACCAGCTGCACAAGCTGCTCGTGCACGCGTTCCTCGAGGATCTGCGGCAGGCGTACCGGCGGCGCCGGCTGTCGGTGCTGCCCCGGCGGCGCGGGTGGCGGCGTACCGCGTACATCCCGGTCCTGATCGACGCCGCCGCCGCCGACAACGGCGGCGTCCGGCTGATGAGCCTGATCAACGACGTCCGCAACGAGACCGGGGAACTCGATCCGCTGCTGGTGGTCGCCGGTCGCCGGGACAAGCCGGTCGCCGAGGGGCATACCGCGCCGTTCGCACCGGCCAGCAACAGCGCCTACGTCGCCTGGCGCAAGGACCTCCCGGTCCGGCGGCAGCAACTCGCCGCCGACGCGCGGTTCCTCACCATCCATCTGAACGCTCCACTGACGCCGCCGGAGATCGCCAACACCTCCGGCGAGGATGCGGACGCCTGGGCCGACCTGGACCTGAACCCGGGCCGGCCCTCCCGGTTCGCCCGGCGCGGCGTCCTCGAGGTGCTGCTGGTGGCCGCCCTGGTCGCGGTCGTCGCCCTGCCGGCCGCCCGCTGGGCCGACTACTGGCAGGCCGGCTGCTCCTACCTGCAAGTGAAGCCGGACGCCGGCATCGCGGTACGCCTCGCCGAACTGGCCCCCGGCGATCAGCAGTGCGTCGGCTACAGCGACAACGACGGGCAGGTCTTCGGCAGCAACGAACGGCTCGAAGCCGCCCAGCGGGAGGTGTTCCGCCTCAACGCCGCCGCGGTCGACCTCCACGAGCAGCAGAGCAACCGGCCCCTGATCAGCATCGTCTACTTCGCCGGGCTCACCCACGCCGGCACCGATCTGGAGACCGACAACGCGGTCGCCGAGGAACTGATCGGCCTGGCCATCGTGCAGCGCCAGCAGTATCTGTCGGTGACCGGCCAGAACGACCCCCTGCTGCGGGTGATCATCGCCAACGGCGGCCGCGGGATGGCGGTCGCCGACCAGGTCACCCGGGAGATGCTGATCCCGCTCGCCGAGAAGGACGCCACGGTCAAGGCGGTGGTCGGGCTGGACCGTACCGTCCCGCAGACCAGGCGGGCGATCACCGACCTCGGGCGGGCGGCCGTGCCGACGATCGCGACCACCCTCACCGGCTCGGGGCTCGCCGACGCGTCCAAGTTCTACTTCCAGATGGTCTCCGGTAACCCGCAGCAGGCCCAGCTGATCGCCGCCTATCTCCGGCACCTCACCGACCCGAAGGTGGAACTGCTCACCATCGTCCGCCCGGCCCCCGGCGGCCAGCCCGACGACTACGTCGACACCCTGGTGACCGAGTTGACCACAGCGGTCAAGGGGGTCGTCGAGGCCGAGGTGATCGCCCTGCCCGGCGGTGCCGCCCTGAAGCCGTGCACCAGCCCGGACCCGCGGGCCGGCGGCCGCAGCCGGATGTACTTCTACGCCGGCCGGGAGACCGGCTACGCCGCGTTCCTGCAGGCGATCAAACAGGACTGTGCGGTGGAGACCCTGCCCCGGATCGTCGCCGACGACGCGGTCACCCGGCTCGTCGCCCAGCCCGCGTTCCGTCAGCAGAGCTACGTGACGCAGATGGATCTCGACTACGTCGCGCTCGGCAGCCTGGTCGTCCTCGCCGGGCGCAGCTGCCCCCAGGAGCGGATCCCGGCCGCACCGCTGGCCACGAAGAGCCGCCTCGTGGAGTTCTGCGCGGGATACTTCGACCTGATCCACGACGACCGGTCCGAGCTGTTCGGCAAGGCGTGGGCGGTGCCGTCGTACCCGGGGGAGCGGGTGGGTGTCGCCTATGACGCGGCCAACCTGGTCATCACCGCCGCGCGGCAGGCCGGCCCCGACCCGTGGAACCGGGCGTGGCTGGCACAGCTGTTCCGGGACCAGGAGTTCGCGCACGTCGGCGCGAGCGGGCGGATCTCCTTCGCCGGCTCGCGGGTCGGCGCGGACCGCAACATCGCGGTACTGCGTCTGCCGACCCCCGCCAACGCCGGTGAGGCGGCCGGCGCGACCCCGCACTGTCTCTTTCTGATCGGCGAGCTGTACGGCAAGGAGACGGCCACCGCGCAGGCCCCGAACGGCTGCCCCACCGGTTGACGGAGACGCGGGGAGGTCATAATTTTCATCGGGCTGACGTGCTGATGAAAAGGGTGACCAGGAATGTCGGGAGAGAGCGGCGGGCTGCTGGGACGGCTGCGCATCGAGGGACCGCAGATGCCGGAGGCGCTGGGCCGCATCGCCGAAGCGATCCTCGCCGACCCGGAGACGTCGGCACACGCCAGCATCGTCGACCTGGCCGAGCGGTCCGGGACGTCCACCGCGACGGTCACCCGCTTCGCACGGACCCTCGGCTTCAAGGGGTACGCGAGCCTGCGCGTCGCCGTGGCCACCGAGACCGGCCGCGCCGAACAGGCCCGGTGGGAGACCGACATCAGCGGCGACATCGCGCCCGGCGATCCGCTCGACCAGGTGCTCAGTGTCGTCGCGGCAGCCGACACCCGGGCCATCCAGGGCACCGCCGCCGCCCTCGACGTGACCGCCGTCGACCGGGTCGCCGAGGCCATCGCCGGAGCCCAGCGGGTCGAACTGTTCGGGTTCGGCAGCAGCGGCACCGCGGCCCGGGAGATGGCGTTCCGGCTCGAACGGATCCGGGTACCGGTCTGGCACCGGCAGGACAGCCACACCGCGCTGACCAACGCGGCCCTGCTGCTGCCCGGCGACGTGGCGATCGGGCTGTCGCACTCCGGGCGTACCCGCGAGGTCATCGAAACGCTTGCCGAAGCCGCCGACCACGGGGCCCTCACCGTCGCGGTGACCAGTTTCGCCAGGTCGCCGCTGGCCGAGGTCGCCGACGTCGTCTTCACCACGAGCGTGCTGGAGACCACGTTCCGGCTGGCCGCGCTCTCCGCCCTGCATTCGCAGCTGCTGGTCCTGGACCTGATCTACGTGGCGGTGGCACAGCGCACCTACGAACGCACCGCGGAGGCACTGGAACTCACCGTCCGGGCCGTCGACGCGCACCGGTTGCCGGAGAAGGCGCCGAGCCGCAAACGCCGCCCGGCCACCGACCGTTAGGGCCGGTCGTCGCCGACGGCCTGCCGCACCACCAGGTAGACCTGCTCGACGGTGATGCCGTGCCGGCGGGCGATCATCGCGACGTCGTGCCCCTCGCCGTACTCGGCCACGATCGTGTCCGGATTCGCGAAGCCCTGCACCTGGTACGCCTGGGGAGCGTAGTAATCCGGCGGCGGCGGTGGCGGTGGCGGTGTGTGGTGACCGGGTGGCGGATACTGCCCGGTCTGCCCGCCGCCCGGCCCGACCTCCCGCTCGACCAGGGCGAACACCTGCTGGACGGTCCGTCCGTAACGCGCCGCGATGCCCTCGACCTCATACCCGTCGCCGAACTCCGCGACGATGCGGTCATCCCTGCCCGGGTACGCCTCAGCCACAGACCGACGCTACCGCGCGGCGTCCACCGCCGGAACCGTGGTCAGTTCATCGCGAGCGGGTCGGGCGGGAAGAGGTCGTGCCCGTCCCAGGGGTCGACCGCCTCCGGATAGCCGTTCTTCTCCAGCTCCGGCGCGGCCGGGGAGACCGGCGCCGGCGTCGGGAACGGCCTGGTGGCGGGCGTGGCGGGTAGCGACGGCGGCGGCGTCGGCGTGGCGAACGGCCGGGTGGCGGCCGAGGGCGGGGGAGGCGGGGCCGTGAAGGGCCTGGTCGCGGGCATCGGCCTGGTCGCGGGCATCGGGCTGGTCGCGGGCATCGGGCTGGTCGCGGGGGGCGGCGGTGCCGGGGTGGCGGCGGTGGGCTCGGCCAGCAGGGCCGAGGCGGCAGCCCGCTCCGACTTCAGCCGGGCGCGGGCCGAGTCGAAGACCGGGCCGCGCAGACCGGTCAGCGGCTCGTCCTGCCACAGTTCGAGCGCGGTCCGGATCTCGTCGGTGGCGGCACCGATCGCGCCGGTCTGGTGTTCGGCGTGGGCGCGGGCCAGCGCCGCCCGGAAGATCCCGGTGTCGACGGCGGTTTCACCCGCCCGGATGACGTATCCGCCGTCGGTCAGCGTGATCAGCGACGTCCGGTCCGGGTCGAGGCCCCGGCGCAGCGCCCCGATGTACCGCTGAACCACGTCGACACCGTTGGACGGCGGGTCGCCGTTCCACAGGGCGTCGACGATCTGCCGCAACGGCACCGGCCGGGGGGCGTGCAGCAGCAGAAGGGCGAGAACCGCCTGCTGTTTCGGAGGGCCCAGGTCGACCGGTTCGGCGCCCCGGAACGCCCGGATCGGGCCGAGCATCTCGAAGCGCACGCCGACGGCGGACGAGCCGTCGTTCATCTCAGTAACCCCACCGGCAGCAGCATAACGACGGCGGCCTCGTCCCAGGTCCGGCGGGTGAACAGGTGCGGTCACCCGTTCGGTCACCGTTCCCGGACGGGTTTGCCGGTGGCGGTACGCCGCAGCCGCCCCACGATGGCGATGTCGCGGGGCCGTTCCGCCCGGGACAGCCGGCCGGCCGCCCACGCGCGGAGTTCGCCGGCGGTGAGGGCGCTGCCCGGCCGGACCTCGACGGTCGCCCGTAGCCGCTGCCCGAACTCGGTGTCGGGAACGGCCTCCAGCAGCACGTCGGTCACGTCCGGGTGCCGGGTCAGGACGTCGGCGACCGGCCCCGGATACACGTTCTCGCCACCGGAGACGATCATGTCGTCGAGCCGGCCGTCGACGAACAGCCGCCCGGCCGGATCCAGATGCCCCAGATCACCGGTGCCCCGCCACGCGCCGCCGGACTGCCAGCCCCGTACCCGGATCTCACCGACGCGGCCCGGCGGCACACCCGTACCGTCCGGTCCGGCGATGGTGATCCGGATCCCGCGCGGCGCCCGCCCGACGGTGCCCGGCGCCGCCCGCAGGTCCGCCGGTGTCGCCATCGCCGCCCAGCCCGCCTCGGTCGTCGCGTACATGTTGAAGATCCGCTCCCCGAACCGTTCCCGCAGCCGCTCGCACAGGACGGCGGTCAGCGGCGCCGCGCCGCTGACGACGCCGCGCAGCGCACCGAGGTCCGGCCACCGTGATGCCGGCAGTTCGACGATGCGCCGCAGCTGGATCGGCAGAGCGAACAGCAGCCCGGCCCGATGCGCGGCGACCGCGCCGAGGATCCGCTCCGGGTCACTTCCGGACACCAGCACCACCGGAGCGCCCAGGACGAGACCGGCGGACAGATAGGTCAGCCCGTAGCCGTGATGCGGCGGGGTCGCCACGACGATCGGCTCGCCGCGCCGCACGGGCGTCATCCGCAGGTGGGTGGTGACCGGCCCGAGCAGCATGCTCACCGGCAGTGGCCGGGACACGCTGCGCGGCACCCCGGTCGTCCCGGACGTCAGTACGAACACGCGGCCGGGCCGGGCCCTGCCGGTGAGCGGGGCCGCAGCACCGATCAATTCCGGCCAAGCCATCGTCGGTACGCCCGCAGTCGCCGTTGCTCTCCCGTCGCTCGGGGCATCGGCCGGGGGAGTCCCGGGCGCCGGTCCGTTGGTGTCTGCCGCGGTTGTCTCCGCCGGTTCGGTGATCAGGGCCTTCGCCTGTTCGCGGCGGAGCACCTCGGCCATCCGGTCGGCCGGCAGATCCGGCGGCAGCAGGATCACGTCGGCACCCAGCCGCGCCAGCCCGGCCGCCGTCGCCACGAACCCGCGGTGCCCGTCGCAGGCCAGCCCGACCCGGTCGCCGGGCCGCAGCCCGAGCCGCCCGGCGGCGTTCGCCGCCACCCGTTCGGCCATCCCGGACAGCTCCCGATACCGGATCGGCCCGTCCGCGTCGATCAGCGCGATCCCGTCGGGAGGCCCGGCGGCGACCGCGGTGGCCAGGCTGCGCCCGTACCGGCGGCCGGCACGCAGGATCCGCACGAGCCGGCCGGGCCGCCACAGCCCGGTCGCCGCCAGCACCCGCAGCGGTTCGACGGCGCCGGCCATCCGGACACCCGCGGCCAGCCCCCGCTCCACGGTCCGCGGCGCCACCGCCATGACCACCGAGCCGATCTTCGCCCACCACGGCCACCAGTTCGTGTGATGCGCCACCGACCGGCAGACGATCTCCGCGGCCTCGGCCGCCGACATCGCCGGCGCCCGGCGGTAATGCGGGGTCGGCGCGCTCATCCGGGTGCGGACCAGGTTGAGGTACGCCGTGCTGACCGTCACCCGATCCGGCCGCAACTCGACCGCGGCACAGCGCAGCCACGTGTCGAACGCCGCCTTCGACGCCAGATAGGCCGACCAGTTCGGCGTGCGGGAGGAGAGCCCGGCCGTCGACACGTTGACGATGTGCCCGCCACCGGCCGCCCGCATCGCCGGCAACAGCGCCAGCAGCAACTGGACCGGCCCGAGATGGTTGACGGCGAGGGTCCGCTGGATGTCGTGGAACCGGTCGGCGGTGTCCGCGACCGACCGCCGGATCGACCGCCCGGCGTTGCTGACCACGACGTCGATCCGGCGATGGCGGTCCACCAGGTCCGCGGCGAGCGCGGCCGCCGCGTCCGGAGACGACAGGTCAGCCGGATGGACGAACGCGCGCCCACCCGCCGCCACGATCTCGTCCCTGACCTGTTCCAGCCGGTCGACGGTGCGCGCCACCAGCAGCACGGTGGCCCCGGCCGCCGCCAGCCGGCGGGCCGTGGCCGCACCGATGCCCTCCGACGCCCCGGTGACCAGGACGACCTTTCCGTCCACGGCGTTGCGCAGCCGCCGCTCCCGGGGCCCGCGCCCGGTGATCCCCAGCCCGATCCGAACCCACCGTGCCCACCGATCCACCGCGCCATTGTGAGCCATGCACCGCGTGACCGGGCTCCTGCCGGGCGGCACCCGTCCTGCCGGGCGGCCCGGAGGGTGACCGGGGCCGTCCGGTGGGCTACGGCGCCGAACCCGTCACGTTGATGCGGTGGGCCCGTCCAGGTGCAGCCGGCCGAGGACGCCCGGCTTGTCCGCGTCCCCGCCGTACACGCCGAGCACCGCCGTACCCCGGTCGCCGTCGCGCCACAACCGGCCACGCACGGTGAACGCGTCACCGGCCCGGAACGGATTACGGAACGCCAGCGTCACCCGGTCGGTCGCCTGGTTCGCCACCGGCAGACCGGCCTGCGCCGCCAGCACCGTCAGGTGATCCTCCAGCAGACTCAGGTACTCGCCGGTGAAGACGATCTGATTGGTGTCGGTGTGCTGCAACCCGAACACACCCGCACGTTCCCCGGCGGCGACCTCCCGGCCCCCCTCCGGCGGCTCGGCCAGCTCGGCGGCCCCCGGATGCCCCGGGTCCAGCAGGTGCACGGCCAGATGCCGGGTCTGCGGCAGCGGCTCGGCCACGATCCGCTGCCCCGGCGGCCCGTCGCGGCGTACCAGCGTCAGCAGCAACCGCCCGGTACCGCAGACGAACGGCTCGTCGGAGACGGTCTCCCGATAGCGGAACGGGTCACCGGTCCCGGGGCGCGACGTGAACGTGTACCGGCACTCGAAACCCAGCCGGGACGGCCGATGACCCAGCCCCCACCCGGACAGCTCGGCATGCCGGGTGACGACGGTGACGTCCAGATCCGCACCGACCGCCAGCGGGCCCGGCCGGCGCTCGAACTCGGCATGGGTCACCACCGAACCGAACCCGGCGGCACGCAGCCCCGCGACGTCGACGTGCCGGGTGAAGCTGTCATACATCATCGGCACGGCCACCGACAGCATCGACCGGGACTTGAGCCGGAAACCCTGATCCAGGTCCGGGATGTTGAGCAGCACCCGGTGCTCGCCGCGCAACTCCTCGACGAGCTCAGCCGACGGTGTTCCGGTCATTGGCTTCCTCCTTGATCGTCTGTTCCGCCCCGAACGCGTCCCGCAGGCAGGAGACCACCCGGATCGCGTACCCGTCCGGGTCGGCCAGATGGTTGGTGAGATGCCGCCCCGCCGGCACCCGCCACACGGTCACCGCGCCGGCACAGTCCTCCCGCAGGAAACGGCAGCTGTCCTCGACGTCGAACAGACTGTCGCGGGCCCCGACGATCTGCAGCACCCGCGTCCCCGACAGCGCCCGCACCGACCGCCGGGCATGCCGGTACAGCGGCCCCGCCCGGGTCCACAGCGAGGCGGCCCGGGCCACCAGCAGGTCGGCGACCGCGCGGGTACGCCGGAACCGGGCACCCCGGCGTTCCCGGCGCAGCAGCGTGTCCAGCATCCCCACCCAGCGGACCAACGGAACCGAGTCCAGAACGACCGCCGGATAGTGCCGGCCCGCCGTGCCCGCATGGGCGATCGCCATGTTGCCGCCGAACGAGCAGCCCAGCAGCGCCACCCGCCCGGCGAACCCCGGATGGGCGGTGTTGACGTGCCGCACCACCGCGTCCAGGTCCTTCAACGGGCCCCACAGTCCGTCGCGCCACCACCGCCGGGGCGCCGCGCTCTCGCCACAGCCACGGAAGTCGAAGGTGACCACGGCCAGCCCCTGATCCACCAGCAGGCGGGCATGCGAGAGTGTCCGCGACTTGCTCGCATTCCGGGCATGGCACACCACCACCATGCCCCAGGCGCCCGGCGGCAGGAAGACCCACCCCCGGATCCGCAGCCCGTCGGAGGTCGTCACGGTGAACGGCTCCGGGACCAGCCCGTGATCCTCCGGAGTGGCGAAGTCGGCGCCGCGGGCGGGCCACACGAAACGCCGGAACACGTCCACCGGGTAGCGCCATGCGGACCGGATCACCGCACCTCCGGCAACGGTGTCAGATCGACCCGGGTGTCCTTCAGCAACGGCTGCCACGTGACCGGGTCGATGTTGTCCGAACTGGTCAGCAGATTCGGATGGGTGTCGGCCTTGTCCGGATGGAACGACAGATACAGATGCCCGGCCGGCACGTCGGCACTGACCTCGGCCGGGCACTCGATCGACCCGATCTCGTTGTGCAGCCGCACCCGGCTCCCCGGCCCGATGCCCAGCCGTACCGCGTCGGCCTCGTTGACGTACACGAAATTGGTGTCCGGCCAGTTCGCGGCACCCGTCGCGGTCGACGAGTTGAACATCGCCACGTTGTTGCGGCGCACCGCCTTGCCGCCCATCGCACCCCGGCCGGTGATCAGCACGAACCCGCCACGGTTGCGATCCTGATACGGCACCAGCTGCGCCTCGGCCGGCAGGTGGAAGGTCGCCTGCCGGCGCTGGGCGGCCAGCACTCCGGAGAACAGCGGCTCACCGTTCTCCGGACGGTACCGGCGCTCACCCGCCCACTGGGCGCCCTCACCGGCCCGGATGTCGCCGAGCGTGATCGGCCGGCCGTCGGCGTGCGCGAACTCGTTGTAGAAGCCCCGCGACGCCACCTGGATCTCGTCCCAGATCGGCTCCGACAGCGGCTCCCCGTACTCGTCCACCGGATAACGGAACGCCGCGTCCAACGCCACCGGATCCAGATCGGCGTTGCCCTTGGCCACCATCTCCGCGACCCCGGCGCCGGCGGGCACGGCCGGCGGCGGCTCATCGGTCAGACGCCGGGCGATGGTACGCGCGATCTCACACACGATCCGCACATCACTCCACGCCTCGAACCCCGGCTGCTCGACCGGCTCCATGTACTGCAGCCGCCGCTCACCGTTGAGGAAGATGCCGGACGTCTCGTGTTTGGTCCGGCACGGCAGCACGATGTCGGCGTACTCCATGATCTCCGGGTTGTAGTACGAGTCGATGTAGACCACGCACAGGTCCATCATCCGCTCCCGCCACCGCGCCAGGTTCGGGAAGTTACGGGCCGGGTTGGTGCCGAAGACGAACAGCGTCCGCAACCGTTCCGACGTGGCGAACGACGCCACCGGCAGCCCCGGCTCCGGATTGATCCGCCACGACGGCAACCCCCAGATACCGGCCATCCGCTCCCGGTTCTGCTCCTCCGTGACCCGCATCCGGAACGGCAGCAGCCGCCCCGAATACCCCATCGCCAACTCGGCCGAGGCGTTGGACTGCCCGGCCATCCGCACATGCCCGCGACCCGGCGCACCGAGATGCCCGGTGAGCAGGTGCAGGTTCAGGATGGACGCGACACCGGCACTGCCGACGGTCTGGTTGATGCCCACCGAACTCGTCGACACCACCCGCTCCCGGGCCCACAGCCCGGCCGCCCGCAGGAACCGGTCGCGCATGTCGGCCGGGTCCATCCCGTGCGGGGTGATCCGGGCGACGACCTCATCGGCCGAGAACGGACCGGTCCGCACGAACCGCAGGAACTCCTCCGCGGCCGCCGGATCAGCGTGCCGGGCGACATAGCCGCGGTCCCATCCGCCGGAATCCAGCAGGTGACGGGCGAAACCGCAGTTGAGCAGCACGTCACTTCCGCTGCGTACCGGAAGATGAATGTTGCCGGGGTCGTCGGCCAGCAGCAGGTCCACCGTGTCGGTGCGGCGCGGGTCGACGACCACCTTGACCGCGCCGCGATTCTGCCGCACGTACCGCTGGAAGATCGTCGGATGGTTCGCCGCCGGATTGTGGCCGTAGAAGAAGATCGCCTCGGCATGCCGGTAGTCGTCGTAACACGAGAACGGGCCCTCGTTGCCGAACACCAGCTCGTGCCCGCCCGCGTTGTTGGCCAGGCACTGCTCGGCGTTGGAACAGATGTTGTTCGTTCCCAGGTGACCCTGGAAGAACTTCTTGGCGATCCACAGCGCCTCGGTGGTCATCTGCCCGACACCGTAGAAACCGAGCGAGTCACGCCCGAAGTCCTGCCGGTCGGCGAGGATCGAGTCGGCGGCCATGTCGATGGCGTAGTCCCAGGACACCCGCTCCCACCCGTACGGCGAGCGCAGCATCGGGCTGGTGAACCGCTGCACGTCCTGCGGCCGGGAACCGAGATGCTGCTGAAAATAGTGCGCACCCTTGACACAGACCCCGGCACTGCCGGTGCCACGCACCTTCCCGCCCGCCGTGATCGTCACCTGATCCACCACGCCGCAGAACGTGCACAGCGACCGGCGCGACCCGTCATCCATGCGGCACCCCGGCAAGGTCACGCCCGAGCGCGGCGGTGCCCAGCGTCCAACCACCGTCCACCACGAACTCCTGACCCGTCACATAGGCGGCCGCGGGGGAGACCAGGAACGCCACCAGCGCCGCCACCTCCTCCGGAGTGCCCAGCCGGCCGGCCGGAATGTGCCGCGTCACCGCCTCCCGCCACTCGGCCGGGCGCTGCGCGGTCGGGCCGGAGTCGACGAACCCCGGCGACACGGTGTTGCAGGTGACCCGGTAGGGCGCCAGTTCGGCGGCCAGGCTGCGACTGAACGCGGCCACACCGGCCTTCGCCGCGGCGTACGCCGACAGGCCGGGCACGCCCATCTGCGCCGCCGCCGACCCCACGCTGACGATCGCGCCGCCACCGGCCTTCATCAGGCGGAACGCGGACGCCCGGCAGACATTGACGACCCCGGTCAGATTCAAGCCGACGGTACGGTCCAGCTGCCCCGGTTCACTACGGAGCAACGGCACGCCGTCCACCGATCCGAAACAGTTCACCACCGCCGTGAACCGCCCACCCCGCCACGCGGTGGCCACGAAGTCGGCACAGGACGCCGGATCCTCCACGTCCACCGGCAACGTCTCCACCGGCAGCCCGGCCACCGCCTCCTTACCGGTGTGGCAGCCGACCACCACCTCGTGCCCCTGCTCGAGCAGCGCCCGGACCACGGCGCCCCCGATCCCACCGGCCCCGACGACGACGGCCCTCACACCATGCTCCGGCCGGTGGTTGCCAGGGCCTGTTCGCGTTCCACCTTCTTCTTCACCAGGTTGCGGTAGATGGACTTGAAGTGGCGGGTCTTGCGCAGCGAGAACTCCCGGTTGTAGAAGGACCGGTAGACGCTGAGCGCGCCCTCCTCCAGCTCTTCCGGGGTCATGTGTTTCGGCTGGTAGACGGCGTCGAAGACGGTGTAGTAGGACCATGACTTGTCCGGCAGGATGCGGTTCTCGCGTTCCATGTCGTCGCGCAGCGGGGTGCCGGGGAACGGTGTGCAGCACGACACCTGGATGCCGGCCAGGTAGTTCTCCTTGACGAACTGGGCGGTCGCCTCGAAGGAGTCCTTGGTGTCGGTGTCCAGGCCGAGGGTGAACGCCCCGTACACGCCGACGCCGTGGTCCTGGATGGTCTTGGCGGCCTCCACGTATTTCGACAGGTTCCGGAACTTCCAGTTCCGCTCGTCGATGCCGTCCAGGGTCTCGGTGGAGACGCTCTCGAAGCCGATCAGCATCGTCATGCAGCCGCTCTCGTGCATGAGGTCGAGGATCTCCGGGTCCTTGTAGAACGACACGTCGGACTGGCCGCTCCACTTGATCCCGAGCGGGACGAGCCGGCTGAGCAGCTCTCTGGTCCGGTTGCGGTCGACCACGAAGTTGTCGTCGGAGAACAGCACGTACGGGTTGTCCCAGCGCTCCTGGACGTACTCGACCTCGCGGATCACCTGGTCGACGGTCTTGTAGCCGAGCTTGTCCCGGTAGCGGATGGTGGCCGCGCAGAATCGGCAGCTGTGCGGGCAGCCGCGTGAGGTCTCCACCCAGATGCTCGGGTAGTAGCGCTGCTGGGCCAGTTCGTAGGCGGGGCGCGGCACCACGCTCAGGTCGGCGCGGGTGGTCTGCCGGTACATGGGCTTCAGGCCGTCGTGGGTGAAGTCGTGGATCACCTGCGGCCACAGCGCCTCGGCCTCGCCGACGCAGACCGAGTCGACGTGGCGGGCCACCTCGAACGGCAGCAGGTTGGCGTGCAGTCCGCCGGCGACGACGGGGACGCCGCGGGCCCGGAACTGGGCGGCGATCTCGTACATCCGGTCGGCCTGTGCGGTCATCCCGGTCAGGGCGACCAGGTCGGCGTCCTCGTCGAAGTCGACGGGTTCGATGTTCTCGTCGATGTAGTGCAGGTCCCAGCCGGGTGGGGTGAGGGACCCGACGATGACCAGGCCGGTGGCGAAGCCGGTCCACGTGTAGTCGAAGAACTGGAACTCGCGGGATTCGCGCTTGAACCGCTGGTGCTGGGGGTTGCGCCCGAAGAACGTCGCCTGCGGCGAGATCAGGAGCAGCTTGCGTGCACGTGCCATGGTGTCGGCCTCCGTGGTCAGGTGCGGGCGGCGGTCAGGTCGCGGCAGACGGCCACGAAGTCACCGACCGTGCTGATGGCGAACAGCTGTTCCTCGTCGATCTCGATGTCCAGTTCCAGTTCGACCCGGGCGACGATCTCCAGCATCACGATCGAGTCGACGTTGGTGATGCCGGTGACCGGGTTCTCGAGTACCACGGCCTGTGGGGACGTCTTGGCGACCTGGGCGATGATGCGCTGGATGGTGAGGAACGGTTCCTCGAGCAGTGTGGTGTCGGTCATCGGGTCGCCTCGCTCGGGTCGGGGGTGTGCTGGACGGGGGTGACGCGGAACGAGCGCCCGGCGCTGGCCCGGAAGCCGCCGATGCCGCCGGGTAGCGGCAGGTAGTCGGGTTCGGGGACGTCGATGACCAGGCCCGGGGTGAGGCGGGCCGGGTTGAAGCCGGGTACGCCGCTGTTGTGGGCCACCAACTCCAGGTAGCGGCGTGCGTCGCCGTAGGCCACGTAGGCGATCTCGGTGATCGTGTCGCCGTCCCGGATGGTGTAGGGCTGGCCGATCACCGGCCCGGTTGTGCTCATGACTTGTCCTTCCCCGGCAGGTGTGCGGTGAGGGTGCCGCTGCGGTAGAGGTGGGCGGCCAGTCGCCGGCGGACCTTGCCGGAGCTGGTCTTGGGTACGGCGCCGCGGCGTACGACGGTGACGCCGTGCACCGGCAGTGCGAAGCGGGAGCGGACGGCCTCGGCGACCCGGTCCGGCAGGTCGGTCGTCGCCGGGTAGCGGATCGCCTCGACCAGGACGTGCACCGCCTCGGAGTGTTCTCCGGCGGTGGCGAAGGCGGCGACTCCGCCCGGCCGGACGCCGTCGACGCGTTCGACGGTCTCCTCGATGTCGTGCGGGTGGTAGTTGCGGCCGTTCACGATGATCAGGTCTTTGAGCCGGCCGGTCACGTACAGTTCGCCGTCGTCGAGGAAGCCGGTGTCGCCGGTGTGCAGCCAGCCGTCGCGCCAGGTGTGGGCGGTGGCCGCGGGGTCGCCGTGGTAGCCGGTGGCGAGGTGGCCGCAGCGGACCAGGATCTCGTCGTCCACGATCCGGACCTCGGTGCCGGGCATCGGGCGGCCGGTGGAGGTGAGTTCGACGTCGTCGCGGCGCAGGGTCCGCAGGCCTTCGCCGGGCCGCCGGGTGGTGACGGCCAGGGTGGCCTCGGCCAGGCCGTAGCAGGGGGTCAGTTGGGAGGCGCGGAAGCCGGCGGGGGCGTAGGCGCGGGCGAACGCGCGGAGGGTGCCGGGGCGGACCGGTTCGGCGCCGCAGCCGGCGACCCGCCAGGCGGAGAGGTCCAGCTCGTCCAGGAGCTCCGGTGTGGCCCGTTGTGCCAGCATCGCGTAGGCGAAGTTCGGTGCGTACGCGATCGTGCCGCGCACTTCGGTGAGCAGGCGCAGGAATCCGGCGGGGTCGCGGACGAACCGTTGCGGCGAGAGGTACCAGACCGAGGTCTGTGAGGCGACCGCGACGAAGACCTTCCCGATCAGTCCCATGTCGTGGTAGAGCGGTAGCCAGCTGACCCCGCGGTCGCGGTCGGCGTGCAGGTCGATCGCCTCGATCATGGCGGCGCTGTGGGTCAGCAGGGCGCGGTGGCTCACCACGACGCCTTTGGGGTGGCCGGTGCTGCCGCTGGTGAACTGGATGAACGCCGGGTCGTCGGGGTGTGGTTCGGCGTGTGGCCCCGGCTCGGCGGTGGTGAGGGTGTCGAAGGTGGCCAGCGGTGCGGGCAGGGCGGCGTCGGCGAGCAGGTGCGCGACGGTCTGGCCGGCCAGGCACAGGCGGACCTCGGCGGTGGTGCAGATGCGGGTCAGGCCGTCGACGTATGCCGCGTGGCGGCCGCCCGGTGAGGGAGCGGGATACGGCACCGGCACGACTCCGGCACGTAACGCGGCGAGAATGGCGAGGACGAATTCTGATTCGTCGTTGAGCAGGAGTGCGACACGGTCGCCGGAACGTATTCCGAGTCCTGCCCAGCGGGTCGCCAGATCTGCGGTGATGCGGTTGACGTCGGCGTACGAAAAGAATGTTCTTTCATTTCCGCTGAGGAATGTGAATCCTCGGTCCGGAACGGAGAGTTCGCGCAGAAGGTGCGCGAAAGATCGCCCGTGAGACACAGCAATCCCCGTCAGCCGTTGCCTGCGTGCGGTTGTTGAAAGCAGGCGCCGCGGCAGGATCCGTCTGCGCGCATGGTGGCCCCGTGCTCACCGATGCGGGGCGGTGAGAAAGCACCGTTCCCCTGTCGGCCCAACAGTTCCGTGGCACCATTGCCAGTGGCCGACCATCGACGATGCTATATCAGTAATCGGGTGGTTACAAGGCCGCAATGCCGGTGGCACAAAAGGCGTGCCAGCAGGCATTATCTGTTGATCACGGTAAATGATCACGGTGGGCCGGAGCCCGCCGCCCGCCCCTGTCGGCAGCGTGTGGTTCAGTGACGGGATGGACTTCGAGACGGCGCTGGGATCACTGTTCTCACCGGAGGGACGCCGGGATCCGTATCCGGCGTACGACGTCCTGCGCGAGCACGCGCCGCTGTTTCCGGCCCTGGACGGGCGCTGGTTCGTCACCACCCATGCGATCACCGGCCGCCTGCTGCGCGACCCCGGCGTGCGGGTCGCGGACGCCGCCGTCTACGACACCTTCTGGCCGGACTGGCGGGCCAACCGCGGGGTCGCCTCGATCGTCGGGTCGATGCTGCTGACCAACCCGCCCGACCACACCCGGCTGCGCCGGGCCGCGGCAGCCACGTTCACCGCACGCCGGGTCGCCGCGATGCGCGACATGATCACCGACCAGGCCACCGACCTGATCAAGGCGATGCCGGAGCGCACCGACTTCGTCAGCGCCTTCGCCTATCCGCTGCCGATCGCGGTGATCTGCGCCCTGCTCGGCGTGCCGGACACCGACCGCACCTGGTTCCGTGAGCAGGCCGCCGACCTGACCGTGGTCCTGGAGCCGATCAGCACCGCGGACGAGATGGCGCGGGCCGACGCCGCCGGGCGCGAGCTCGAGGACTACTTCATCGGCCTGATCGCCGAGCGGCAGAAGCAGCCCCGCAACGACCTGACCAGCGCGCTGGTCGCCGGCGGCTCCGGGCTGACCGGGCAGGAGCTGCTGGCCAACCTGGTGCTGATGCTGGTCGCCGGCTTCGAGACCACCACCAACCTGCTCGGCACCGGCCTGCACCTGCTGCTGGACCAGCCCGCCCAGGCCGACCGGCTGCGCGCCGACCCGGAGCTGGCACCCGCCTTCGTCGAGGAGATCCTGCGCTGGGACTCGCCGGTGCAGATGGCCGCCCGCTACACCTCCGAACCCCTCGACCTCGGCGACGGCCTCCACCTGCCGGCCGGCGCCGACGTGAACCTGCTGCTCGGCTCGGCCAACCGCGACCCGGACCGCTATCAGGACCCGCACCGCTTCGACCCGGACCGGCCCAACATCCAGCCCGTCTCGTTCGGCGGCGGCGCCCACTACTGCCTCGGCGCACCGCTGGCCCGGCTGGAGGCGCAGGTCGCGTTCCCGCTGCTGCTCACCATGCTGCCCCGGCTCGCCCTCGCCGGTGAGCCCCGGCTGCGCGACCGTCTGGTCCTGCGCGGCTACGCCGAACTACCGGTCACCACGAGCTGACCGCCGATGCCCGAGCAGATCAACACCGCGGATTTCCTGTACGAGGTGGGCGTCCTGAAACGCACCGCGCGTACCGGATGGGCTCTGGCCCGCATCGCGAACCGGGAGTCGGTCGCCGACCATGTGTTCCGCACCGCGGTGATCGCCATGACGCTGGCCGTGACGGCCGGCGCCGACCCGGACCGGACCGCCGCCCTCGCCCTGCTGCACGACCTGCCGGAAACCCGGCTCGGCGACATGCACCACCGGACCCGCCGCTACCTGGACGAGCCGAAACCGTTCCGCCGGGTGATCGACGACCAGACCGCCGGGCTGCCCGCGCCGGTCCGTGACCTGATCCGCGCGCGTGCCGCCCAGTGGCTCGACCAGGACACCGAGGAGGCCCGCCTGGCCCGCGACGCCGACGTCCTGGATTCGCTGCTGCACGTGCGCGAGAGCCTCGCCGACCGGCCGGAGCTGTGCCGGCGCTGGGAGGACTACCTGGCGGCGTCGGTCACCACCGACGCCGGCCGGAGCCTGCTGGCCGAGATCCGCGCCACCGGCCCGGACGACTGGTGGCCCCGGACCGTATCCGGCTGATCACCGCCTTATGGTCGTGGGATGCACATCCGGCCGATCCACCACGGCGACGCGGCCCGTCTCGCCGTCCTGCTCGACCAGCTCGGCTTCCCGTCGACCGAGCGGGAGGTACGCCAGCGCCTCGACTACTGGCTGGGTGACCGGGCCGGTGCCCTGCTCGGCGCGGACGACGACGGCAACCTGGTCGGCATGGCCGCCCTGCACATCACCCCGCTGCTGGAGGTGACCGGCAAGTTCGGGCGCCTGGCCGCGCTGGTCGTCGACGAGGCGGTCCGCGGCCGCGGTGTCGGCCGCATGCTGATCGGCGCCACCGAGCAGCGGGCCCGGTCGGCGGGCTGCCTGTTCGTCGAGGTCAACAGCAGCAACCACCGGCAGTCGGCGCACCTGTTCTACGAGAGCCTCGGTTTCACCGACAGCCGGGAGACCTCCCGCCGTTTCGTCCTGCCGCTGCAGGGAGCCTGAGCCGGGCCCCCCGGCCGCTACGGGGAGACCTCCCGCCGTTTCGTGCTGCCGCTCCAGGGCGCCTGAGCCCGGCCGCTACCGGGAGCCGGACCGGTCGGCGTCCGCGGTGTCCGCCGGGTGCACCGGTGGGCTGCACGGGTCGCAGAATGTCTTCACCGGGGTGTGCGCGCTCAGCCGGTCCGGGATCAGCAACCACGCCAGCACGCCACCGGCGGTCATCAACCCCGCACACACCAGCATCGCGGTCCGGTAGACCGGCGCCAGCGCCCCCGGATCGGTGAGGCTGCCCGACCCCAGCCCGGCGGCCAGCGGCAGGACCGCCACGGCGAGCAGGCCCGCCGCCCGGGCCACCGCGTTGTTCACCCCGGAGGCGATGCCCGCGTACGAGTCGTCGAGCGCGCCGAGCGCCGTGGCGGTCAGCGGCGCTACCAGCAGGCACAGCCCCAGCCCGAACAGGATCACCGGCGGCAGCACGTCGGCGGTGTAGGAGGCGCCCGCGCCGATCCGGGACAGCCAGGCCAGTGCCGCCGCACAGACCAGCGGCCCGGCCGTCATCGGGATCCGCGGCCCGATCCGCTGCCCGAGAGCACCCGCCCGCGCCGACAGCAGCAGCATCAGCACCGTGACCGGCAGCAGCGCGACCCCACTGGCCAGCGGCGAGAACCCGGCCACGACCTGAAGGTTGACCACCACCAGCAGGAACACGCCGCCGTTGGCCGCGTACACCAGGAAGGTCACCAGGTTGGCCCCGCGGAAGGCCCGGGACCGGAAGATCCGCAACGGCAGCATCGGATGGGCCGAGCGGCGCTCGACCAGCACGAACGTGACCATCCCGGCCACCCCGGCGGCCAGTGACGCCAGCACCACCGGATCGCCCGGCCCGTGCTCCGGCCAGGCGGTGAACCCGTAGGTCAGCCCGCCCAGCCCGGCCGCCCCGAGCAGCAGCCCGGCGACGTCGAACGTCCGGGCCGCCGACGGATTGCGGGACTCGGGTACGTGCCGCCAGGCCACCCACAGTACGACCGCCGCCACCGGCACGTTGATCAGGAAGATCAGCCGCCAGCTGCCGCTCTGCACCAGCCACCCGCCCAGGAACGGTCCGAGCGCACCGCCGATGCCGGCGAGCCCGGACCACGCCCCGATCGCCTTCGGCCGGTCCTCGCGGGTGAACGACGCCTCCAGGATCGCCAGCGCCCCCGGGGTCAGCAGGGCACCGCCGATGCCCTGGAGGATGCGCGCCGCGATCAGCAGCTCGACGGTCGGCGCCAGCCCGCACAGCAGCGACGCGACCGCGAACCAGGCGACACCGCCGAGGAACACGCGGCGGCGGCCGAACCGGTCGCTGAGCGAGCCGCCGAGCAGCACCAGCGAGGCCAGGCTGAGGGCGTAGCCGTTGACCGTCCACTGCAGGCCGGCACTGTCCGCCCCGAGTTCCCGCCCGATCTCCGACAGCGCGATGTTGACCACGGTCGCGTCGATGAAGGCGAGGCTGGAGCCCAGCACGGTGGCCAGCAGCACCCACCGCCCGGCCGCCGATCGGTATTCCAGCACGTGAATCCCCTCAGGTCGTTCGTCTTGCTCAGGTCGTTCGTTTCGGCTCAGGTCGTTCGTTTCGGCTCAGGTTGTTCGCTTCGCTCAGGTTGTTCGCTTCGCTCAGGTCGCTTCGCGCAGCCAGGTGCGGCACAGCCACCAGGCGTTCACGGCACCGAACGTGCCGGCCGGGTCGATGCCGGTCACCTCGGTGAACCGGCGCACCCGGTTGCGGACCGTGTTCGGGTGCACGAACAGTCGTCCACCGGCGACGGTGACGTCCCGGTCGCTCTCCAGCCAGGCCAGCACGGCGTGCGCGACCGGTTCGGCGTTCGGCCCGAGATTCGCCCACGCGTGCCGGTGCCGGTCGAGCAGCGCCGCCGCCAGGTCGGCCCGGGCGGTCAGCGCCGCCTGCCACGCCACGTCGGCGATGTGCACCACCCCGGTACGCCCGGTCGACTCGGCGGTGATCAGGGCGGCCAGGGCGAGCCGCCGCACCGGCGCCATCTCGTCCGGTGCGGCCGGGCCGGCCAGCCCGGCGGTCGCCGGCACCGACGGCGCCCGGGACAGCACCCCGACGAACAGGTCGTCGACGATCGTGCACACCACCGGCGGCTGCTCCCGCAACGCCCGCTCGTCGAACCCGGGCCGGGCCACCAGCACCCACAGGCCGTCGTCGGCCGGCAGACCCGCCTCGGCGACCGCCAGCGCCGCCGCCGAACCGCCCTGCAACAGCCGCCGCAGGATCGCCGCGTCCCGGCTGCCCGCCCGTGGATCGGCCGGCGTCTTCGTGGCCCGGTGCGCCGAGATCAGCCGGCCCCGGACCGCGTCGGCCCAGTCGTCGTACAGCTCCCGGGCGTCCAGCAGCCGCTCGGCGCTGACCCCCTCGGCCCGGCCCATCTCCCGCGCCCGCGCCCAGATCGCCCGCTCGGCGACGTGGATGGCGCCCAGCACCGCCTCGATCGGCACCCCCTGCCGGGCCCGGGTCACGCCCAGTTCCTCCACGAACGACAACTGGCCCCGGTCGGACCGCGCCGGTCGGCCAGGGCCCGGGTCGCCGCGGTGAGCAGCGCCCGGGTGTGCCCGGCGATGTCCGACGGCGGCAGGACCGCCACCTCCCGAACCGTCGCGCGCACCCCGGAGATCACCGACGGCAGCAGATCCTCGTCGCCCATCACGCGTTCGATCAGGTCGACCACGGCGGTCCAGTCGTCGCGACGATTCATGCCGCCATGCTGCCGTGCCGTTGTGGTGGCCCACAACCACAGCGCGAAACGGCGTGCCGTACGCCATGTTCAGGCCGGTTGCCGGGGCCTACGGTTTGGCCAGCGCTACAACGTCGGTGGGAGAGTTCCATGCGTGTCGCCGTGATCGGCGCCGGAGCGGCCGGACTCGCCACGCTCAAGGCCCTGCTCGACACCGGCTGCGAGGCCGTCGGCTACGAACAGCGCGACCGGCCCGGCGGCCTGTGGACCGACGCGTACGCCTCCCTGCACCTCAACACCAGCAGGGGCCGCCGGTGACACGACCTGCGATCACCGGCCGTCGTGCCTCGCGCGCCGTCCGGACACGCGGCCACGGGCGTAGCCCCCGCCGAACGGCCGCCCTCCGGTGCATGACAGCGGCCGCCGTAACGCCCGGCTGGCTGTCACCGCTGTCTCCCGGCTCCCGAAGCAGCGGTGGGGACCAGCCGGGAAGGCCTGGCTGGCTGTCACCGTTGTCTCCCGGCTCCCGAAGCAGCGGTGGGGACCAGCCGGGGAGGCCTGGCTGGCTGTCACCGTTGTCTCCCGGCTCCCGAAGCAGCGGTGGGGACCAGCCGGGGAGGCCTGGCTGGCTGTCACCGTTGTCTCCCGGCTCCCGAAGCAGCGGTGGGGACCAGCCGGGGAGGCCTGGCTGGCTGTCACCGTTGTCTCCCGGCTCCCGAAGCAGCGGTGGGGACCAGCCGGGGAGGTCTGGCTGGCTGTCACCGTTGTCTCCCGGCTCCCGAAGCAGCGGTGGGGACCAGCCGGGGAGGTCTGGCTGGTTGTCACCGTTGTTTCGGGGCTTCTGAGGCAGCGGTGGGGACCAGCCGGGGAGGTCTGGCTGGTTGTCACCGTTGTTTCGGGGCTTCTGAGGCAGCGGTGGGGGCCAGCCGGGGTTGCGGGGGGACGGTGCGGCTCTGACCGCGGAGGACGAGGGGGCGGGGTGGGCGGATAGCCTGGGCGGTGATGAAACGAGATCTTGAGGCCGCTCGGGAGCTTGCCGCCGGTCTGGCCGTTCGTGCCGGGCGGTTGCAGATCGAGCGCCGTGACACGCTGCGCATGGGTGCTCCCAAGGCGCACGCCAACGATGTCGTCTCCGACGTCGACATCGCCAGCGAGCGGCTGATCGTGGAGGCGATCCACGAGGCCTGGCCGGAGGACGCCACCCAGGCCGAGGAGGGGCACGGCCGGGCCGGCGGCAGCGGCTGGACCTGGATCATCGATCCGCTCGACGGCACCCGCAACTATGTGAGCCGGACCGGGCCGTGGTCGGTGTGCATCGCGCTCTACCAGGGCGACCGACCGCGGATGGCGGTCGTGCACGACCCGGCCGCCGGTGAGACGTTCAGCGCGATCGACACCGGCGGCGCCCTCCTCAACGGGGAGCCGCTCACCGGGTCGAGCGGTCCGCCCTTGGCCGAGGCGCTGATCGGCGTCAGTTTCCAGCCCAACCCGCAGACCAAGCAGCGGGCCGGCCGGGTGCTGCGCGAGTTGCTGCCGCTCTGCGGTGACATCCGGCGGATCCCGGCCGCGCTGAATCTGGTCTATCAGGCCGCCGGCCGGCTCGACGGCGGCCTGGCCCTGGACACCAAGCTCTGGGACATCGCCGCCGGTGCGCTCATCGCCCGGGAGGCGGGGGTGACCCTCGGCGGGCGCGGCCCCGACTTCTCCACCGAACTGACCATCGGTGCTGCTCCATCGCTGTGGCCGGAACTCGCCGCGAAGGTCCGCGCCGCCGATCTGTGAGCAGCGTTACCATCCGGGCGAGACCGGAAGAACCCCGGTGCGGGCCTCCTTGTCGCTGAGGTGGCTTCAACTCGCACCATGACCCCGCCCGTCGACGACCTCTCGCCCGGAGAGCTGCTCCCGGCCGGGCGGCGTTTCCGGATCGTTCTCGTGCTCGGTCTGCTGACCGCGCTCGGGCCGCTCACCATCGACATGTACCTTCCGTCGCTGCCGGCGATCACCACCGATCTGCAGACCAGCGCCGCCGCCGTGCAGCTCACGCTGACCGGCACGCTGGTCGGCCTGGCGTTCGGCCAGCTGCTGGTCGGCCCGTTGTCCGACGCGTTCGGGCGACGGTGGCCGCTGCTCGCCGGTATCGCGGTGCACATGCTCGCCTCGGTCTTCTGCGTGATCGCGCCCAACGTGGCCGTGCTCGGCGCGCTGCGGGTGTTGCAGGGTCTCGGTGCCGCGGCCGCCGCCGTCGTCGCCATGGCGATGGTGCGTGACCTGTTCACCGACAACGCCGCGGCCCGGCTGTTCTCCCGGCTGATGCTCGTCGTCGGTGTCGCGCCGATTCTCGCCCCGACCGTCGGCGGCCTGGTCCTGAACTGGACGTCGTGGCGCGGCGTGTTCGTGGTGCTGACCGTCGTCGCGGTCACGATCAGTGCGGTGTCCGCGCTGGTGCTGCCGGAGACCCTGCCGCCGGCGGCACGCCGCAGCGGGGGAGTGCGGGGTACCCTCCGCGACTACGGCCGGTTGCTCACCGACCGGGTGTATGTGGGCCTGATCCTGGTGGCGGGCCTGGCGATGGCGGCGCTGTTCGCCTATGTGAGCGGATCGTCCTACGTCTTCCAGGACGGGTACGGGATGAGCGAGCAGCAGTTCGCCCTGGTCTTCGCGGGCGGTGCGGTCGGTCTGATCGGTGCCACCCAGTTCAACGTCCGGCTGCTGCGCCGCTGGTCACCGCAGCAGATCATGAGTGCCGCACTGGTGGCCGGGCTGGTGTTCGGCCTGGCGTTCCTGATCCTGGCGAGCACCGGCGTCGGTGGTCTGATCGGCATCCTGATCCCGTTGTGGCTGGTGCTGGCCATGGTCGGCCTGGCCATGCCGAACGCCCCGGCTCTGGCGCTGTCCCGTCACGGCGAGGCCGCCGGTACCGCTGCCGCTCTGCTGGGCGCGGTCCAGTTCGGTGTCGGCGCCCTGGCCGCCCCGCTGGTCGGCGTGCTCGGCGTCGGCGAGGTGGCGATGGCCGTGGTCGTCTTCGGCGGCATGCTGTCGGCCACCCTGGTCTGTTTCCTGGTGGTCCAGCCGCACCGGCTGCCCGCCCACCAGCCGGCCCCCGCGGTCGCGGTCGCCCACTGACCACTGCCCGGCACCCGGCCTCTCGCCGGCGGGCGGGGCCCGCTGTCACGACGCGGCCGCTGCACGTGGGCCCGCTTCCGCCCCGCCCGGCCGGATGGCGTGACCGGGGTGCGGCACGGTCGCGGGCCGGTCCCGTGGACCGTGCCGGCCGTGCCCCGCCGATGCCGACGGCGGGACACGGCCGAATCGGTCACGGCTGGGAGAACTCCACGATCGTGCCGGTGTGCAGGGTGTTGTCGGTGAGCCGCGCCGCGTACACCTGAATGGCTCCCGGTGTCGGATCGAGGGATGCCGGAACCGGCCAGGAGGCGCCGGTCCAGGTCTGCTTCCATAGGCCCAGCCCGGCACGGAGCGTGACCAGGTCGAGCTGGGTGGTGGGCCAGCCCGCCGCGGCCAGCCCCCGGACCTGGCCGGTCGCCGGGATCTCGCCGCCGCCCGGTACCTCTGAGGCGCCGGCGGACCACCCGGAGTCGGTGCCGGTGCGGTGGTTCACGGCGCCCCAGGCGGTCACCGTGAAAAGGTGCAGGCTGCCGTTCGGCAGAGCGGCGGCGGCCACGTCGGCGACGGTGGCGTTCGTGTCGACCGTCGTGACCGCGGCGGTCCAGTCACCGGCCGCGGTGGCCACCCGGTCCCGGACACCGCCCGAACCGGCCAGCAGCAGATGCAGCCGTTTCGTCCCCGGATGGACGACCGCCGCGATGGAGGTCACGTCCGTACTGGAGTCGACCTTCTCGGAGGTGACGGGCCAGGCCTGGTTCAGCGGCCGGACCCGGTGCCAGACGCCACTGCCCGGGATGAGGGTGAAGGCGTGCAGGTCGCCGTCCGGGTCGGCGGCGATCGCCGCGTCGGTGATCTGCGTGCTGTGGTCGACCCTGGTGGCGGTGGTCTCCCACCCGCCGGTCGCGCTGCGGCTGCGGGACCACATTCCGCTACCCGGGATCAGGGTGAGCACGTGCTGCCTCCCGTCCGGTCCGGCGGTGGCGGCGATCTGCCCGGTCGCCGCGTTGCCGTCGATCCGGGTGGTGGTGCCGCCGACCGTGTCGAACGTCCGGCCACGCTGGGCGGTGTCCTCGACGCCGTAGTACGGGCTCGCCGTCCGGGCCTTGTAGAACTGCGCCCCCGCCCGGGTCACCGACTTCGCCGGGTTGACGAAGTCGACCGTCTCGGTGCACCACCCGTTGACGGTGCCGCAGGCCCCGGGCGTGGTGCGGTATCTGTCCGCCTGGGTCTGGATCAGCTGCCCGGACGGCTGCGAACTGATCGACTTCACCGCGCCCCGGTCGATTCCGGCGGCGGCGCGGGCCAGCTGCCTGGTGACCTTGTCGTACGTGTAGACGTACCGATTCGTGGTGATCCACAGCCTGTCCGGGTGGGTGTGGTCGGCGGCGACGTCGTGCACGTCGTCGCCGCCGGTGCCGGTGGCCAGGCTGATCACCTGGGTCCGGGCCGGGTCCTCGCGCAGGCCCGGAGCCGTCGCCGGCCCGGTCACCTAGAGCGCCTTGAGGACCTGGGACTCCGCGGCCGTCCCGTCGTTCGGTGAGCCGGCCACCCACAGCCGCCGGATTCCCGGATCCCAGAGCACCGCATGGGCCGTCTCCAGCGGGAACGTCGCCGTCGCGCCGGTGGAGGTCGAGTACACGCGGACGTAGTCGCCACCGGTGCCCGCTGCGGTGCCGGTGGCGGCGATCGCGACGTTGCCGTCCGGCAGCAGTTCGATCGAATGCAGGTTGTCGGCGGCGGGCACCTTGACCGCCCACACCCGCTCGCCGGCCGGATAGGTCGCCACCGTCGCGAGCCCGGCGCCGTCCGCCACGACGAGCCGCTGGAGCCCGGACGTGGTGGTGCGGACCCGGAAGTCGTTGCCGCCGTTGAACCCGCCGGTCTCGGCCGGCGACGTGTAGCCCAGGGCCGTGGTCGGCGCCCACGTCCAGGAGTCCCACGCCGATGTCGCCGGGTTCAGCCGATAGATCTTGTTGGTGGCCTGGTCGCCGACCAGGATGGAGTGGTCCGCAGTGGCCGCTGTCGCCGCGGACGGCGCCACCGCGACCAGTGAAATGCCGCATACCAGCGCCGCCGCGACGGCGGCGCCGGAACCCCGATTGATCATCCGCGGATGATATAGACGCCGGTCGGAACATCACCGCCGGAGCAGCCGGCGCGGGATATGCAGCAGACTCACGGGGAGTTCCCGACGCCGTCCACCGCCGGGGACAGCCGGCCGCACGGCGGCGTGCCACCGCGGCATCGGAGCCGACAGCAAGGGAGCCCGGCCATGTTCTTCCCTCTCGGAGTACGCGACTTTCTCGACCGCGCGGAGCTGGTGTACGGCGACCGGATCGCGGTGATCGACGAACTGGACCAGCCGGCCGCCTCGTGGGGGTCGCTGACGTACCGCGAGATGGCCCGTCGTGCCCGGGCCCAGGCGGCCGGCCTGGACGCGCTCGGGGTGCCGGCCGGTGGCCGGGTCGCGATCGTGTCGCACAACTCGGCGCGGCTGCTCACCTCGTTCTTCGGGGTGTCCGCCTGGGGCCGGGTGCTGGTCCCGGTCAACTTCCGGCTCGCCCCGGCCGAGGTCGGCTACATCGTCGAGCACTCCGGGGCGGACGTCGTCCTGCTCGACCCGGAACTGGACGCACTGCGCGACACCGTCACGGCCCGGCACGTGTTCACGCTGGGCGCCGACGACGACGTGGTCTTCGGCAGCACCGCCGAGCCGCGGGCCTGGGCCGGCGACGAGTCGGCGACCGCGACGCTGAACTACACCTCCGGCACCACCGCGCGGCCCAAGGGCGTGCAGCTCACCCACCGCAACCTGTGGCTCAACGCGACCGTGTTCGGCCTGCACACCACCGTGACCGACGACGACGTGCTGCTGCACACGCTGCCGATGTTCCACGCCAACGGCTGGGGCATGCCCTACATCGTGACCGGTCTCGGCGGCCGGCACATCGTGCTGCGCAAGGTCGACGGCACGGAGATCCTGCGCCGCATCGCCGAGCACGGGGTGACCCTGATGTGCGCGGCACCGGCGGTCGTCAACGCCGCCCTGGACGCGGCGGCGACCTGGGACGGCGAGGTCCCCGGCCGTGACCGGGTCCGCATCGTGGTCGCCGGGGCGCCGCCGCCGACCCGCACCATCGAACGCGTCCGCGCCGAACTGGGCTGGGAGTTCCTCCAGATCTACGGCCTGACCGAGACCGCTCCACTGCTGACGGTCAACCGGATGCGCGCCGAATGGGCCGGCCACGACCCGCACGAGCAGGCCCGTCTGCTGGGCCGGGCGGGGACGCCGGCGCTCGGCGTGCGCCTGGGCCTGGCCGCCGACGGTGAGGTCCTCGCCCGGTCGAACCACAACCTCGACGGGTACTGGAACAACCCGGAGGAGACCGCCCGCGTGCAGGAGGGCGGCTGGTTCCACACCGGGGACGGCGGCACGCTCGACGACGGCTATCTGACGATCGCCGACCGCAAGAAGGACGTCATCATCAGCGGCGGGGAGAACGTCTCGTCGATCGAGGTCGAGGACGCCCTCAGCAGTCATCCGGCGGTCCGCGAGGCCGCGGTGATCGGCATCCCGGACGACACCTGGGGCGAGCTGGTCACCGCCCTGGTGGTGACCGACGGCAGCCCGGTCACTCCGGAGGACCTGATCGAGCACTGCCGCCGGCATCTGGCCGGGTACAAGTGCCCGAAGCAGGTGCGGTTCCTGGACGCGCTACCGCGTACCGCCACCGGCAAGGTCCAGAAGTACCGGCTCCGCGAACCGTTCTGGCAGGGCCGCGACCGCAAGGTCAACTGACCCGGGCCGGTCGCCGTATCGGAGGTAGTCTCCGTTTGGTCTGCACCCGCATACGGGGGCCGGCTTGGAGGCCCCACCGGCGTCCCGGCGGCGTCCCCGACGGCGGGTGTAGGCGGTGGTCTCCGGTTCGATGCGCCAGCGCTGTGCCAGGGTGCGCCGCGCGCTCGAGGCCGCCGAACGGGTCCACGTCGCCGACCGCGTCTTCTGACGAGCCGGCGCGGGCGGCCGGGAAACGGTCATCTCTGCGGAGGCAGACGCTCGACCAGGACGGTGTTCACTCGGGCGGCGAGCCGGATGTCGTACCTGGACCGGGTGGAACGCCATCCGGTGTCCTGGAGTGTCGTGCCGGCCGGGACGTCACGCCGGGTCGTGCCGGCGACGGTGGCCAGGCCGGCGCCCTTCGCCACGCGTACCCGGACCGGAGCGCCCGCCGCGGTGCGCACCGTCAGGTCACCGGCCGGCCCGGTGATCGTCAGCGGAACCGGCCCGGCCGGCTTCGGTAGCTGCAGCACGCCGCGGGAGACCGCGGACGCCACCTCGACGGCCGCGAGACCGCCGGCCCGCGCGTCCAGGTCCAGTTCGGTCGTCGCGCCGGTGAGCCGCACCGTCCACGCCACCCTGGCGTTGAGCACCACCTCGGCGCCGGTGGTGACGACCGCACCCGGGGCCAGCGCGAGCACCGAACCGCCGCCGGCCTCGGTCACCTGAGGCGGGACGTTCGGGTCGAAGCCGGTGATGGTGAACAGCGAACCGCCCAGCTGCGCCGTCCGGATGCGCAACGTGGTCGCCGTGCCGGTGATCTCCAGACGTCGCTGTCCGGCCGTACCGAGTGGGGCGGTCAGCGGCACCGGTGACGCCGCGGACGGCTGCGGGCCGCCCTGGACGGTCGCCGCCGACCGTGGTGCGTTCGTCCGGGACGCCTCGGTCTGGCCCAGCACGACACCGATGGTCAGGGACACCAGCATCGCGGTGAACGCCCACAGCCGCCAGGGCCGGCGGACCTGCTGCTCATAGATGAGCACCACCCGTCCTGTGCTGTCCGGCCGGGTGCCGGCCGGGGTGGTGACGACGGGCAGCGCATCGGTCGGCTCGTCGGCGAACGTCGGTGGCCGGGCCGTGGGGGAGCCGCCCCGCAGCCGGGCCAGGGTCGCCCTGCCGATCAGCCGGGATCCGCCCGGCGAGGCGCCGGACCGCCGCCCTGCGACCGGTTGCCCGCGGCCGGGCGCGGGCGTCGCCGGCGGGCCGTCCTGGTCGCCGGCGGCAGGTGACAGGAAGCGCAGTACGACGTTCGGTCGCCGTCGATCCGGGGGCGGCCCGCCCCACTGGTCAGCCATCGCGCCTCCCCCCGCCGGGATACGTACCTCGGCGCTACAAAGTACGGATGACGGGCTCGTACCGGATCGATGAAGATCGAGTCATTCGGTGTGCGGTACCGGTTCAAGCTTCGCGGATCAACGACAGTTGCGCGACGTGAGCCGGGCCGGGCGGTATGACAGATCGAAAGGAGATGATGGACATGACAGGAACACTGAGCCCGTGGCCGCAGATCAGCCAGGGCGCCAAGGAACATCCGGTACCCACCTTGCAATACCTGCTGCGGGCGCGCGGCCGGACGGTGACGGTCGACGGCATCTTCGGGCCGCGGACCGACGTCGCGGTGCGTGCCTTCCAGCATGACGAGGGCCTCGCGGTCGACGGCATCGTCGGGCCCGCCACCTGGGGTGCGCTGATCATCCAGGTCGAGCAGGGCGACGAGGGCGACGCCGTACGCGGCGTGCAGGAGGAGTTCCAGTTCCGCAACCTCTCCGGCGACCCGTCGCAGGGCCTGGCGGTCGACGGCATCTTCGGGCCGGAGACCGATGCGGCGGTACGCGGTTTCCAGTCCGCGATCCACGCCGACGTCCCGTCGATGGCCGTCGACGGCGTCGTCGGCCCGATGACGTGGCAGGCGCTCGTCAGCGGGATGCTGTCGTTCTGACGTAGCCGACGCCGGAGGCGGATCAGCCGCCGGTTGCGGCGTGGCGCAGCCGGGGGCGGGCCGGCGTCCCCAGCACCCGTGCCGCCACCCAGGCCAGGCCGTCGGCCGTGGCGGCGGGGGTGTCCGACGGCTGCATCACGTGGCTCAGCACCGTCCGGACCAGCAGGTCGATCGCCGCCGCGATCTGGTCGGCGGTCAGGTCCGGGCCGTAGCCGACGACCCGCTCGGTGAGCATCGTCTTGGCCTGGACCAGCAGCTGGGCGGCCCGTGTCGTCAGCATCGGCAGCAGCTCCATGTCGGCGCCGTGTGTCGCCGACGCGATCGCCCGGAGCAGGAGGTTGTCGTCGGCCAGTTCCAGGACCGCGCGGACCGCGTCGTAGACCGCCTCCACCAGATCGTCCGGGTGGCGGTCGAAGGCCGCGCCGACCGCCGACAGGAACCGCTCCAGCTCGTGCGACACCATCGCGTCGGCCAGGACCGTCTTGGAGCCCAGCTCGTTGTAGACGGTCTGCCGGCTGACGCCCACCAGCTCCGCCAGCCGGGCCATCGTGACCGCCGACCAGCCGGACCGCGCGGTCAGCCCGATCGCCGCCTCGATGATCAGCCGTCGGTGCCGGCCGCCTTCCGGCGGTGGGGGTGCCGCGCTCATGGACCAGAGTCTAGGACTGCGCGACGAAGTCGACCTTGTCGCGTACGCCGCAGTCCGGGCAGCACCACGAGTCGGGTATCGCCGACCAGGGCGTGCCGGCCGGGAAACCCTCCCGTACGTCGCCGCGCCGCTCGTCGTAGACGTAGCCGCAGCCGGGGCACATGCCGCCCGCGGTCGCGTCGCCACGGCTGTCGGTGACGTGCCGTTGCGGTGCGGTGGCTACCGTGCCGTACCGGGCGAGCAGGCGGTCGCGTCGGCCGGGCTGGATGTTCGCCCGGGTCGGGTCGCCGTCGAAGTGGGCGATCACCCGGGGGTCCATCACCCGGCGCCACACCGGCGGGATCAGGGCGAGCAGGATCATCCCGGCGTACCCGGTCGGTAGCACCGGCGAGCGCTCGAAGTCGCGGAGTGCCTGGTACCGGCGGGTCGGGTTGGCGTGATGGTCGCTGTGCCGTTGCAAGTGGTAGAGCAGCACGTTCGTGGCGATGTTGTTGGAGTTCCAGCTGTGGCTGGGATCGACGCGCTCGTACCGGCGCCGTCCGGGTGCGCCGACCCGCTGCCGGAGCATGCCGTAGTGCTCCATGTAGTTGACGATCTCGAGCAGCGAGAAACCGACGACGGCCTGCACGATCAGGTACGGCAGGACACCCGCGCCCAGCCAGGCGATCATCGCCGCCCACAGCACCGCCGACATCAGCCACGCGTTGAGGACGTCGTTGCCGATCCGGAACGGGTGCCGGTCGCGCCGGGCGTAGCGCGGCGTTCCAGGCGCCACGCCGATCGCACGGAGCCGAAGACCGTGCGGGGCCAGAACCGGTAGAAGCTCTCACCGAGCCGGCTGCTCGCCGGGTCCTCCGGCGTCGCGACCCGGACGTGGTGGCCGCGGTTGTGCTCGATGTAGAAGTGCCCGTAGAAGCTCTGTGCCAGCGCGATCTTGGACAGCCAGCGTTCGTGGCTCTCCTTCTTGTGCCCCAGCTCGTGTGCGGTGTTGATGCCGATCCCGCCGATGCAGCCGATCGAGATCGCCAGGCCGAGCCGGTCGACGGTGGACAGCGGGCCGTGGGCGATGAGCCAGAACGCGGCGGCGAAGCCGAGGTATTGCACGGGCAGGTAGGCGAAGGTGATCCAGCGGTAGTACCGGTCGTTCTCGAGCCGCGCGATCATGTCGTCCGGCGGGTTGCTGCGGTCCAGGCCGGTGCACAGGTCGATCAGCGGCACGATCACGAGGATCACGATCGGCCCGATCCAGAACCACACGCCCCACCCGGTGGCCTCGTGCAGGCCGATCGCCAGGAACGCCAGCGACGGTACGACCAGGCCGATCAGCCACAGGTACCGCTTGCGATCGCGCCACTGCCCGGTTGCCTCGGTCATCGCCCCTCCCGGCTGTCGATGTACGACAACCTATGAGACGTACATCTCATTTGACAATAGCGGTGCGAATGTAAAGTCCGCGATTTCCGAAGGAAGCCGATCACCGTGCCGAATGAGAGAGCCACCACACCCCACGCCCGCGACCCGGCGCTCGAAGGCAGGTTCCATGCCCGATACGCACGTACCCCGGCCGGCACGACGCACCGTCGCCATCGCGGCCGGGCTCCTGATCCTGACCACCGCCGCCGCGGCCGTGGCGCCGGTCTCCCCGGCGACGGCCACGACGGCTCCGGCGCCGGCACCCACCGCGCCACTGCCGACCCTGGAGCCCACCCCTCAGCCGACCGACGACCCACCGCCCGCCGACCTGCCCACGGAGCACCGATTCCGGTACAACTACCAGGTCAAGGTCTGTCCCACCCTCGACCGGGCGGCCGTCGCCAAGGCCCTCAAGGTCCGGTCGATGAAGGTCTACACCGCCGAGGGAATCGTCCCCGGGTCATGTCTGCTGATGAACCACATGACAGACCCGACGGCCCAGTGGGGCGTGACCATGCAGCCGGCCGACTCGCCGTGGGTCAACACCGACAGCCGTCGCGCGAAGGTCATCCGCGTCGCCGGGTTCAAGGGTGTGGTCCGTAAGATCCACTCCGACCGTGACGTCCTGAACCTGCTCGCCACCCGCGGCAGGTACGCGGTCTATGTCGAGGTCGTCAGCAACAAGGCCATCCCTCTGGCCGCGGCGGTCGCGCAGGCCGGCAAGTCGCTCACCTGGCTGGAGAAGAAGAAGCCGGCCCACCCGACCTTCCCTACACCGACCCCGGTGCCGTACTGAGACCGCCGGCGGCCCGCCCGGTTCCACCAGGCGGGCCGCCGCGGCGGCGGAGGACTACAGGCCGGCGTCGAGGGGCGCGTCGAGCCGCAGACCGGGATGGCGGCCGGCCACGGTACGCATCCGCCAGCGGTGGGCGAACACCGCGAGCAGCGCACCGTCACGGACCCGGGTCATCACCTCGACCTGCGACTCACCGCGCAGCAACTCCTGGCCCTCGGCGTCGGTGACGGCCGCGATCTCGTACGGCAGGCGGTCCAGATGCACCTTCACCCCGAACTCGGCCTCCAGACGGAAGCTGGCGACCTCGAACTGCATCGGCCCGACGGCGGCCAGCACCGGTAGACCGTCACCGCGCAACTCCGAACGCAGGACCTGGACCACACCCTCGCCGTCGAGCTGCTCGATGCCGCGACGGAACCGCTTGTAGGCGCCGGTGTCGCTGGTCCGGCAGACCGCGAAGTGCTCCGGCGGGAACGACGGCAGCGGAGGGTACTGCACGGGCTTGTCGGCGTAGAGGGTGTCGCCGATGCCGAGCGCGGTCGCGTTGACCAGGCCGACCACGTCACCGGGGTACGCCTCGTCGATGGTGTCGCGGCCCTGCCCGAAGACCTGCTGGGCGTACTTGGTGGTGAACGGCCGCCCGGTGCCGGCATGGGTGACGACCATGCCGCGCTCGAACCGGCCGGAGCAGATCCGCATGAACGCGACCTGGTCACGGTGCGCCTTGTTCATGTTCGCCTGAATCTTGAACACGAACCCGGAGAACCCGCTCTCGACGGGCTGGTCGGTGCCGCTCACCGTGGGGCGGGCGGTCGCCGGCGGTGCCAGCTCGACCAGGATGTTCAGCAGCTGCCGTACGCCCAGGTTGGCGACCGCCGCACCGAACAGCACCGGCGTGCTGGTGGCGGCCAGGAAGGTGCCCTGGTCGTGGTCGGCACCGGTCATCTCGAGCAGCTCGAGTTCCTCGTTGGCGGTGACCCACTCCGCGCCGTACCTCTCGGCGGCCTCGGCGTCGCCCATCTCCTCCTCGATCGCCAGGTCGGCGCCGCCGGGGGAGCGCTGCATGCGGGTGAACACCCCGGTCCGCCGGTCGATGACACCGTGGAAGTGCCCGGCGATGCCGACCGGCCAGGTCAGCGGCGTCGGCTTGAGCCCGATCCGCTGCTCGATCTCGTCCATCAGGGCCAGCGCGTCGTGCCCGGGCCGGTCCCACTTGTTGATGAACGTGATCACCGGGATGCTGCGCTGCCGGCACACCTCGAACAGTTTCAGCGTCTGCGGTTCGAGGCCCTTCGCGGCGTCGAGCAGCATGACCGCGCTGTCGACCGCGGTCAGCACCCGGTACGTGTCCTCGGAGAAGTCGGCGTGACCCGGAGTGTCGAGCAGGTTGATCACCGTGTCGCCGTAGGAGAACTGCAGCGCGGCCGACGTGACCGAGATGCCACGCTGCTGCTCCATCGCCATCCAGTCGGAGACCACGCCCTTACGGTCGCCCTTGCCGTGCACCGCGCCGGCCTGGCCGATCACTCGCGCGTGCAGGGCCAGGGCCTCGGTCATCGTCGACTTGCCGGCGTCCGGGTGCGAGATCACCGCAAACGTACGCCGCCGCGCCGCCTGGGCAGCAACCCCCGCCGCCGATGTCAGCACGCTTTGACTCACCGATCCACCCCTCACGAAACCGTGGCGGCCACCGGCCGCCACCCCGCAACCATATCTTCTGCCCCCGGACGGGGATCGGGGCTGCGCCCGGCCCTCGCCCCGCTCCCGGGACGCGGCATCCTCAGGTACGGCCGTCGCGTTCCTGAGCCTGCCGCAGCGAGCGCTCGTACGGCACCCAGTCGGCCAGCCGCACCGGGAGCCCCTCCGCCCGGAGCCGTTTCACGACCGCCGGATCGTCGTCGACGATCACCGCGATGACCCCGTCGCGGGCGAGCCGGCGCAGCTGCCCCAGCTTGAAGTCACGGGCCGGCCGCCGGTCGTCGTCGGGCCGCATCAGCAGCCGCCCGGCCGGTAGCCCGTGGGCGGCGAACCAGCGTTCGGTGACCGGCCGCAACCACTCGGGACGCCCGGTCAGCCACACCAGCCGGTGATCCGGCGCGTACCGGTGGACCAGCTCGATCCCCTCGGGCAGCGGCGGGTCCCGGTCGGCGGCCGCGAAGAACGCCGCCCAGTTCTTCGGCCGCCGCGCGACATGCCGCAGACGGTGCCGCACGTCGGCGACCACCCCGTCGACATCGAAAACGGCGAACGGTGCGTCGGACATGGTGATCATCCTGCCCGACGCGCCGGGAGGGTCTCAGACCGGCAGCGCCCGGATCCGGTCGACGATCTTGCGGCGGTCACTGTCGTCGCCGCCCAGATTCGCCCCGTCGACGGCGGCCAGCAGTTCGGTCCGCTCGGCGTCGGTGAAACGCCGCAGGTTCGTCTCGGCCAGCACCAGCGCCTGATACTGCTCGTTGGCGGTGACCGGCACGGTGATCGCCCCGGTCAGGGTGGCCGCGTCGACGAGCCGCGGATCACCCTGCATCAGGCCGAGCAGCAGCACCCGGACCGGCCCGGACGCCGTCGGGAACAGCACCTTGACCTCGTCCGGGTCGAAGGTCCGCTGACTGGCGAACGCCGCGGCCCGGCCGACGAGGTGATCCTGCACCTGCTTGCGGACGGTGTAGAAGCTGCCGCCCACCAACTGCGTGTGGATCACCCCGTACGCCTCGGCGATCTCCGCCAGCTCGGTGTTGGCGAGCAGCCGGGCGGTCCGCGGCGCCCCGTGCGTGGCCATCTCCCGCACCAGCCGCAACTCGAACCCGTCGACGCCCACCACGAGCGCCTGGAGGTGGGGCAGCACGAACGGGCTGACCAGCAGCAGCCCACCGGTGATCACGAGGACGACGAGGGCGGCACCCGGATCGGGGGAGAAGAAGGTCTTCCACCCGGCCACCATCAGCACGGCCACCCCGGCGCCGCCGACCGCCCACAACCACCATCGATTCATGCCGCTGAACCTATCGGCTCACCCCGCCCGCCGGGTCATCCCTTGAGACCGGTATGTGCCAGACCTTCGATGATCCGGAGCCGGGCCGTCACGAAGACCACCAGCACCGGGCCCGCGGTCATCAAGGCCGCGGGCCCGCGCGGTCTGATCTCATCTGCGCGGGGTGACGCGACCGCCTTCCGATCCGTCGAGGCTGTAACCGAGACGGAGACGGATCGGCGGAGGTGGTGGCGCGTTGAACACGACGATCGCCGCGTCGGTGGCGCTGTCGGCGCTGGCGCTGTTGCTGCTCTGCGGCCTGGCCTTCGGCCGCCGCCGCCAGCGGGCGTTCATCCGGGAGGGCCCGGTCTTCACCGCCCGGTTCCGCACCGCCGGACCCCGCCCACCGGGCTGGCGCGGCCTGCACGGGCGCTGGTCACGGCGGATGTTCGCCTACTGGCGCGACGACGTGCTGGTGATCCGCCGGGGCCCGCTGTGCGACCGGCGGCTGCGGCTGAACGCGCAGGTCACGTTCGCCGGCGTGTACGGGCTGTCCGGCCGGCGCGGGGCCATCGCCGTGCACCTGCGCCTGCCGGACGGCTCGTTGCTGGAGGTCACCGCGCCGGCCGGGGACCGCGCCGAACTGGTCGGCCCGTACCTTGCGGCCGCCATGAGCCACCTGCCCCGGGCCCCACTGCGCCGCCGCGACCGCCGCCGGCGGTGAGGGACCAGAAATTTCGGGGCATCAGGCGGATCCGGCCCGGCGGACATGCCGGAAAGGGGGCCCGACGGTACGCCGCCGGGCCCCCTTTCCTCCCCCTCACCCGCGGTAATGCCTCAGGAAGAGTGCCTCGGCGTGGGCCAGCCGGGCGATCTCGCCCGGGTCGACACTCTCGTTCGGGGCGTGGATCGCCGCCAGGGGCTCCTCCACACCGATCAGGATGATCTCCGCCTCCGGATAGGTGGAGGCGAACACGTTGCACAGCGGGATCGAGCCGCCCTGACCGAGCGTGGCCATCTCCCGGCCGTACGACTCGTGCATCGCCGCGGCCAGCGCCCGGTAGGCCGGCCCGCCGGTGCGGGCCTCGAACGGCTGGCCCAGTGCCTCGGGCTCGACGGTCACCCGTACACCCCAGGGCGCCGCCGCGTGCAGGTGCGTGATCAGCGCGTCCTGCGCCTTGGCCGCGTCCGTGCCCGGCGGCACCCGCAGGTTGAGCCGGGCCCGGGCGCGTGGCTGGATCGCCGCGGCCGAGCCGACCACCGGCGGGCAGTCGATGCCGAGCACCGTCACCGCCGGCCGCGCCCACAGCATGTCCGCGACCGTGCCGTCGCCCAGCAGCGCCACCCCGTCGTGCAGCCCGGCATCGGCACGGAACTGCGCGTCCGGGTACGGCGCCCCGGTCCACGTCCGGGTGTTGTCCAGCCCGGCGATCGTGGTGTTGCCGGCCCGGTCCCGCAACGACGACAGAATCTGGATCAGCGCGGCCAGCGCGTCCGGGGCCGGTCCGCCGAACATGCCCGAGTGCACCTCGCCGGCCAGCGCCCCGACCGTCACCACCACGTTGGCCAGCCCGCGCAGCGTCACCGTGGCGGCCGGCACCCCGACCGCCGCGTTGCCGGTGTCGCAGACCAGGATCGTGTCGGCCTTCAGCAGACCCGGATGACGTTCGACGAAGTCCTCCAGGCCGCCGGTGCCCTGTTCCTCCGAACCCTCGACGATCAGTTTGAGGTTGACCGGGATGTCGTCGCCGAGCGCCCGCAGTGCCGTCAGGTGCATGACGATGTTGCCCTTGCAGTCGGCGGCGCCGCGGCCGTACCAGCGGCCGTTCACCTCGGTGAGGGCGAACGGAGGGGTACGCCACTCGGCCTCGTCCAGCGGCGGCTGCACGTCGTAGTGGGCGTAGAGCAGCACCGTCGGTGCGTCCGGGTCGGCGCACGGGCGTACCCCGTAGACCGCGTTGCTGCCGTCGCTGGTCTCCCGCAGGCTCAGCCCGGTGAAGCCGACCTCCGCGAAGCGGTCCACCACCCAGTTCGCCGCCCTCGTGCACTCCCGGGGCGGGAACTGCCGCGGGTCGGCCACCGACGGGATCGCCACCAGTTCCGCCAGGTCGGTGCGGGCCCGGCCCATCAGCGCGTCGATGTCCGCTCGCAGCCCCATCACGCCACGTCCTCGAGTTTGAGATCGTCGACGACGTCCTGGAACGACTCGAGATAGACCGGGCAGTACACCTTGATGATCAGCAGCTGGCCCTGGACCACCTTGTTGTCGGCGATCACCGGGCGTTGTCCGGGCCCGCCCGCACCGTTGGTCAGCTGGCCGTGGAGGATCCCGCGGCGCAGTGCGTCGTCCGGGTCGAGGCAGACCGCCCCGCCGTCCGCGCCGAGCGTGTTGACCAGCTGCTCGGTCGACGGCGCCCGCAGCCCGGCGGCGGACAGTTCGGCCTGCAACTGCTGCGCCTTCCCGGTGGCCTGTGCGGCCTGGTAGTCGTTGCTGTAGGTGATCAGGCCGATGCCGGCGAACAGCACGACCGTCAGTCCGGAAAGGGTGTAGAGCAGCGTGTTGGCTCTCATGACGCCGGTGCCTCCTTCCAGGACGGTTTGCGCAGGCGATAGAAGAGGTACGGCACCAGCAGGCCCAGGCCGAGCGCGCCGCCGGCGACGATCAGCAGGTAGGTGCCGACGCTGCCGGAGCCGAACTGCGACGGCGGGATGAAGCCGATCAGCAGGGCCGCCAGCGATGCCGCGAACCCGATGCCGCAGAGCCCGGTGATCATCGGGGCGCGGTAGCCGCGGGGATGGTCCGGCTGGGTTCTGCGCAGCCGTACGGCGGCCACGAACATCAGCAGGTACATGATCAGGTAGACCTGGGTGGTGATCACCGAGAAGATCCAGTACGCGCTGGAGACGTCCGGGATGAACGCGTACGCCAGTGCGATCACCGTCGTGACCAGGCCCTGGACGACCAGGATGTTCTGCTGTACGCCGTGCTTGTTCAGCTTCTGCAGGAACGGCGGCAGGTAGCCCTCCTGCCGGGAGATCAGCAGCAGGCCCTTCGACGGCCCGGCCAGCCAGGTCAGCATGCCGCCCAGGGAGGCCGCGACCAGCATGATGCCGAGGATCGGGGTGAGCCACTGGGTGCCGAACTCGGCGAACACCGCGTCGAACGCCTGCATCACCCCGGCGGTGAGCGACAGCTGCTCGGCCGGCACCACCCAGCTGATCGCCAGCGCGGGCAGGATGAAGATCAGCAGGACCAGTCCCATGGACAGGAACATCGCCCGCGGGAACTCCCGGCCCGGGTTCTTCAGCGAGCCGACGTGCACAGCGTTCATCTCCATGCCCGAGTAGGACAGGAAGTTGTTGACGATCAGCACCAGGCTGGACAGACCCGCCCAGGCCGGCAGCAGATGGTCGGAGGTCATCGGGGCGGCCGACTCGTTGCCCTGGCCCAGGAACACCATGCCCAGGACCACGAGCAGGGCGCCGGGGATCAGCGTGCCGATGATCAGGCCACCGCTGGCCAGTCCGGCGACACCACTGGTGCCACGCGACGAGATCCACACTCCGGTCCAGTAGCAGACCATGATCACGATGGCGGTCCAGACGCCGCTGGAGGCCAGTTCGGGGTTGATGACGTAGGCGAGGGTGCTCGCCACGAACCCGAGCAGGCTCGGGTAGTAGAAGATCGTCATGGCGAACTGGCACCACACCGCGAGGAAGCCCAGTGGCTTGTTCAGCCCCTGGCTCACCCAGTTGTAGACGCCGCCGGACCAGCCGGACGCCAGCTCGGCCGAGACCAGCGCGGTCGGCAGCAGGAACACCACGGCCGGCACCAGGTACAGGAAGATACTGGCCAGACCGTAGACGGCCATCGTCGGCGACGGTCGCAGGCTGGCCACCGAACTCGTGGTCATCAATGCCAGCGCGACCCAGGAAATGTAGTTGATGGTCCGCTTGGCGGACACGTCGGTCGAGCTCACGCCGCCTCCCTTCGTGACAGAGCGGCTACTGCGGGCATCGTCGATGCCCGACGGGCCGCACCGCCTCATCCGTGGGGAACGGTTCACGTGCGTTCCGTGCGGAGGATGCCGGTGCGGCCGAACGTGCGGGCCAGCGCCCGGAAGATCGGATGGCCGCAGAGCACGCCCAGCGCCACCGCCACCATCGACCCGGCCGCGCCGAGCAGGTCCTGGGAACCGATGTCGGAGCTGCGGGCCAGGTATTCGGTCAGGCCGATCAGGCTGAGCGCCCCCGGCACCAGCAGCCAGAACCCGGGCAGGAACGACACCAGCGCCGGCGGCCCGGAGGGAAACCGCTCCACGATGTACGCCACGACGGTCAGCACCAGCGCGCCGACGAACCCGCTGAGGTACCCGCCGAGCAGGATGCCGCCGAGATACTGACCGGTCCAGCCGGCGTAGAGGACGAGGCAGAGCCACCCGAGGGTCCGTGGCGGGCCGGAGTAGACCAGGTAGCAGCCGAGCCCCACGACGCCCGCCCCCAGCCACGGCGCCCAGCCGCCGATCGAGTTCTCCGGTGCGCTGACCGGCACCGCGTACCGGGGGAGGTCCACCACCTGTGCCGCCCCGATGATGCCGAAGGCGAGCAGCATGAGTTGCAGGATGCCCGCGACCAGCCGGCTCGCCCCGGTGACCATCTCGGCCGCGGACAGTTCCACCACCGCCATGGTGAGCATGGCTCCGGGCAGGAACGTGGCCAGCGGCGCCACCATGGCCCGCAGGTCGGCGTCCGCCCAGCCGCTGTCGGCCAGCAGGAAGGTGCTCGCGGCGACGGCGAACGACGCGGTCACCGGCATGATCATCTGGACGCTGGCCCAGCGGGCCCCGACCGTCTTGAACACCCCGACCAGCGCACCGAAGATCCCGGCGAGCAGCAGATCGGACCAGGTCGGCTGGAGGATGAGGCAGATCCCGGCGGTCAGCACCGCGAAACCGAGGATCTGCACCGGCAGGGGGAACCGCGCCGGCATCACCGCGATCGCCCGTAGCCGTCCGATCCCCTCCGCGGGGGTGATCCCGGCCCGCTCGGCCGCCTTCAGCACGTCGTAGACGGCGGCCGTCTGGTCCAGCCGCAACCCGCCGTTCAGCAGCCGGGTCGGCTCCATCGTGGCCGGCTCGCCCGGATCCAGGGCGACCACCAGATAGGTGGGCAGCACACTGACCCGGGCCTGCGGGGCACCGTACGCCCGGGCCACCCGCAGCAGCCGTTCCTCGATCTGGTTGACCGCCTCACCGGCCGAGGTGAGCGCGCTGCCCAGATACTGGAGGAACTCCTGCAGCTCCACGCTCTTCATCGGCTGCACGCTAGGGACGGTGGCGGGTCCCGGACTCACCCCGGGCGGGTGATCCAGTGCGCCCCGGAAACCACGAAGCTGACCGGCGTGTCATCGACAGGTGTGCAATCGAAGAAGGCCGGAGCGGGCGTACTGCTGGCCGCCTGCGGCCGGCTCCACCATCCTGGCCTGCGGCTTGCTCTCGGTCGGCTCGGCCGGCTCGGCCGGCACCGTCCTGGCCGCGGTCGGCATGACCCCGCTGCAGGCCGGGCTGGCCACGTTGCCGGCGGCAGCCGCGATGATCGCCGCCACGCCGCTGATCACCCCGCTCGCCGTGCGGATCGGGCCGGGGCGTCGGTCCTGATGACGGTCATGTGCGCCGCCGGTGTCGCGCTTATCGTGTTGATGCGCCGGTACCGGGCCGCACGGCCGCACGCCGTGCACCTGGCCGCCGGCCCGTCCCCTCAGGAGGAGACCAGCGATGACCGACCTTTTTCGCCGCCGGATGGACCTCGCGATCGACCAGGCCACCGACGCGGGGCTGACCGGTCTGCTCGTCACGCCCGGACCCGACCTGATCTACTTCACCGGCTACCGGCCGGTGATCACCGAACGGCTCACCCTGCTGGTGCTCGCCGCCGGCCGGGACCCGCATCTGATCGTCCCGGTGCTGGAACGCCCGGACGCCGTGCGGGCCGCCGGTGCGGGCGCGGTGACGATCACCGGCTGGGCCGACGGTGCCGACCCGTTCGCGGCCGCGGCACCGCTGCTCGACCCGAAGGGCCGCTATGCGGTGTCGGACAACGCGTGGGCGCTGCATCTGCTGGGCCTTCAGCAGGTGCTGCCCGGGGCGGCCTGGACGTCGATGACCACGGCACTGCCGATGCTGCGGGCGGTCAAGGACGCCGACGAGGTGCGCCGGCTGGCGGCGGCCGGTGCGGCCGCCGACGCGGCCTACGAGCAGATCGTGGGGGTACGGTTCGCCGGCCGCACCGAACACCAGATCGGCACCGACCTGGCCGCGCTGCTGCGTGAGCACGGGCACTCACAGGTCGACTTCACCGTGGTCGGGTCGGGCCCGAACGGGGCGAACCCGCATCACGAGATGGGCGAACGGGTGATCACCGACGGCGACATGGTGGTCCTCGACTTCGGTGGTCTCAAGGACGGGTACGGGTCGGACACCACCCGTACCGTGCACGTGGGCGAGCCGACCGCCCAGGAGCGCGAGGTGTTCGACGTCGTTTTGGAGGCGCAGCAGGCCGCGTTCGAGGCGGTGCGGCCCGGGGTGGCGTGCGAGGAGATCGACCGGATCGCCCGGGACGTGATCACCCGGGCCGGGTACGGGGAGTTCTTCATCCACCGCACCGGGCACGGTATCGGGCTGACCACGCACGAGCCGCCGTACCTGGTGGCGGGGGAGCGGCGTCCGCTCGTACCGGGCATGTGTTTCTCGATCGAGCCGGGCATCTATCTGCCGGGCCGGTTCGGGGTGCGCATCGAGGACATCGTCACGGTCACCGGCGACGCCGGACGCCGGCTCAACAACACCAGCCGTGACCTGCGCATCGTCGCCTGACCCGGTCAGCGTGCCGGGGTGCGGGGGTCGAGCGGCACCGGCTTGCCCTCCGCAGCGGGCGCGAGCAGGCGTGCGGCCACCTCGGCGGCGCTGATGCGGCCGGGCACGGTCCGTTCGGCGATCATCGCGCTGACCACGGCGGCCGCGAACGACGTCCCGCTCCACCGGGCGTACCCCTGGAAGATCTTCTCGTGCCGGGTGGCCGGTGCGGGCCCGTCGCCGTCCGGGTCCTCCCAGACCGAGACCGGCCCGGTCAGGTAGGTGCTCTCCAGATCGGTGCCCGGCGCCGTGGCGGTGATCCACGGGCCCTGGGCGCTGAACGGGGCACCCTCCGCGCCGACCGCGACGACCTCGGCGAAGGCCGCCGGGAACGCCGGTTTGCGGGCGCGGCCGTCGGTCAGGTAACCGTGGTTGCCGGCGGCGGCCACCACCACCGTGTCCCGGCTGAGCCGCTGGAGGGCGGTGGCCAGCAGCAGGGGCCCGGCTCCGTCGTCGGTGTAGCAGACGAACGACAGGTTCAGCACGTCCACCCCGGCCCGGCCGGCGGCGACGATCTGATGGGCGGCGGTCCACCCGTCGGCGGTGCCGTCCAGCGCCGGATACACCCGGAGGCCGGCCCCGGGAGCGTACCGGCGCACCAGCCCGGCGATGAAGGTGGCGTGACCGGTCTCGGCCGGCACCGGCCCGCCGTCACCGGCGCCCGGGTAGGGGCCGGTCCAGGCGCCGGTGAGGTACTCGTGGTTGCACATCGCGGTGTCGACCAGGCCGACGGTGACCCCGTTCGGCGCCGCACCGGGATCGCCCGCCCAGGCCGGCCGCGCGACGGCCCGGGGCGCGCCGCCACCGCCGTGCGAGACCTCACCGGCCGGAGCGGCCCCGGAGACGCCGGGCTTCTTGCGGCCGTGCACCTGACCCATGATGCGGTTCTTGCCGAGCAGCGGTGTCCACCCGTGGTATCGCTCGCCGAAACCGGCGCGGACGGCCGCCAGGATGCGGTCGAGCGCCGGCCGGTTCTGGTCCGGGGCGCCCAGCGCGGTGGCCGCGCGTTCCGGCTCCGGCAGCGTGACCAGGGCCAGGTCCAGCACGTCACTGGTCTGCGGGGTGGCGTAGAGCCGTCCCGGATCGCTCGCGGCCCGTTCCCGGGCCTCGTCCAGCGCGGTCAGCAGCAGCCCGAGGTGTGGCAGCGCGACCACCAGCTGGGTCGGTTCGGCAACAGACGTCATAAAATCCAGATTAAACATAATTTTGTACGAATACAGCGCGCTGCCGAGAGAGCACACCACCGGGAGGACCGTGGGGATGGAGATCGCCGTGGCGGCCGACGCCGCCGAGGCACTGCGGCTGGCCGCTGTCGAACCCGCCCGTGCCCGTCACCTGGCCCACGCCGCCGATCAGGCCGCCCGCGCCGGCGGCGACCCGATCGCCCGGTGCGTCGCCCAGCGGGCCCTCGGCGTGGCCGCGATGCAGCTGCGTGACCTCGACGAGGCGGTGACCCGGCTGCGGGCGTCCGTCGCGATCGCCCGCCGTGCCGGGGCGACCGCCCTGGCCGGTGAGGCCCGGACCAGTCTCGCCTCGGCACTCGCGCTCAGCGGCGCCACCGGCTCGGCGTTCCGGCAGATCGGCACCGCCCTGCGGGAGCTGCACGGGGTGCCGGCCGCCCGGGCCCGGGTGCAGCAGTCCGCGATCCTGCAGGAGCTGGGACGCGTCGACGAGGCGCTGGCCGCGGTCCGCCCCGCGCTACGGGTCCTGCGCCGCGCCGGTGACGTGCAGTGGGAGGTCCGGGCGCTGAACAACCGCAGCCTGCTGCACCTGGAACGGCGTGCCTTCGCCGCCGCCGAGACGGACCTGCTCACCGCCGTCGACCTGTGCACCCGGCACGGACTGGACCTGCCCCGGGCGTACGCCGAGCAGAACCTGGGCTGCCTGCGCGCCAGCCGCGGCGAGGTGCCGGCCGCCCTGGCCTGTTTCGACCGCGCCGAGGAGCACTACCGCCGCCACGGCCTGCGGGTCGGCTCGCTGCTGATGGACCGGGCGCGCCTGCTGCTGTCGGTACGCCTGGTCGGCGAGGCCCGCGCCACCGCGCAGGCGGCCGTCGACGCGTACGCCGAGCAGAAGCGGATCAACCTGCCCGAGGCGCGGCTGTTGCTGTCCACGGTGGCACTGGTCGAGGGGGATCTCCCGGTCGCGGAGGAGGCGGCCCGGCAGGCGGCCCGCGAGTTCCACCGCGCCGCGCGCCGGGAACTGCTGGCCCTCGCCCGGCACGCCCGGCTGCAGGTCCGGATCGTGCGTGATCCCGGCAGTGTGACACCGGCCCAGGCCCGCCGCTCAGCCGAAGATTTGGCCCGCGCGGGCTGGCTGGTACCGGCACTGGAGGCCCGGGTGATGGCCGGCCGGCTGGCCTTGGACCGCGGACGGTGCGGCGAGGCACGCGCCGACCTGATACCGGCCGGCCGGGCCCGGACGACCGGCCCGGCGGAGGCCCGCGCCCGCGCCTGGCTGGCCGAGGCGATGCTGCGGCGCGCCGACGGTCACCGCTACGGTGCACTGCGGGCGGTCGCGGCCGGTCTGCGCCTGGTGGAGGACCAGCAGGCCCTGCTCGGCGCCACCGAACTGCGCGCGCACATGTCCGCCCACCGCGGCGCGCTGGCCTGCCTCGGCGTGCGGATCACGCTGGAGAACGGCAGCCCCCGCGAGGTGTACCGCTGGGCCGAACGGCGGCGGGGCATCACCGCGGTCCCGCGCCCGGTACGCCCGCCCCGCGACCCGGTACTGGCCGCCCTGCTCACCGACCTGCGGGCCACGATGACCGCGATGGAGACCACGGGCCCCACCCCGGCGCTGGTTCATCGGCAGGTCGGCACGGAACGCGCGATCCGCGACCACTGCCGGCGGACCGACGGCTGCGGGAACCGCCCGGGCCCGGCCGCGATCGGTGAGCTGACGGCGGCACTGGGTGACGCGGCCCTGGTCGAATACGTCGAACTGGACGACGACCTGTACGCGGTGACGATCGCGGCCGGCCGGACCCGCCTGCACCGGCTGGGACCGCTCACCGACGTGACCGGCTGCCTGCGCCATCTGCCGTTCGCGCTGCACCGGCTGGCCGGCACGATCACCACCCCGGCCGGCGTGGCCGCCGCCCGCGCCGTGCTGACCCGGGCCGCCGACACGTTCGACCGGGTGCTGCTGCGCCCGTTACGGCTGGGGGACCGGCCCCTGGTGCTGGCCCCGAGTGAACGGCTGGGCTCCCTGCCCTGGTCGATCCTGCCGTCCTGCGCCGGCCGCCCGGTCACGGTCACACCGTCGGCACGCCTGTGGCTGGACGCGGTCCGCCGCCGCCCCGGCCCGCCGGGACCGGTCGTCGTCGTGGCCGGGCCGGGACTGCCCAACGCCGTCCGGGAGGCCGAGTCGGTGGCCCGCCGCTATCCGGGCGCGGTGCGGCTGCTCGGCGGCGCGGCCACCGCGGACCGGGTGGCCGCGTCGATGGCCGGCGCCCGCCTGGTGCACGTGGCCGCCCACGGTGACCTGCGGGCCGACAACCCGCTCTTCTCGGCGCTGCGGCTGGCCGACGGGCCGTTCACCGTCTACGACCTGGAACTGCTGGAACGTCCGCCGCTGCACGTGGTGCTGGCCGCCTGCGACGCCGGCCGCGGGCAGCCGGTGGCCGGCCAGGAGGTCCTCGGGCTCTCCACCACTCTGCTCGGCCAGGGCACCCCGACGTTGACGGCGCCGGTGATCCCGGTGCCCGACGGCGAGACGGCCACCCTGATGGACGCCTACCACGCCGGGCTGGCGGCGGGCCGGTCCCCGGCCGAGGCGCTGGCCACCGCGCAGCAGCGGACCCGTGACTCCGGTCCGGCGGCGCTAGCCGCGGCGGCCGGCTTCGTCTGCCTGGGCGCCGGGCTGGCGCCGCTCACATCCTGATCCAGTCGGTCACCAGCCGGGCCGCCCCGGCGTTCACCCGCAGCCGGACCGGTTCGCCCGCCGGCAGCGCGACACTGAAACAGCCCACCTCGTCGACCTCCGACTCGGTGCGGTGACCCTGGGCGCCCTCCGCCGTCAACCGTCCCGGCGCGGGTGGGATCACCTGCCCGACCAGCAGCTCGCCGTCGCGTTCCACCTGCACCTCGGCGGTGTCACCGGTGAACAGCACGGTCCGCCCGGCGTCCGCGGCGCGCACCGCCGGTCCCGCGTCGATCAGCGAGTCGTACGTGAGACTCGCCAGCTCCCACTCCTCGTCGATGCCGCGCCAGGTCCAGGCGGCGGTGCCCGCCGTGCGTACCCGCCCGGTCAGATGGCCGGCGTCGCGTACCGCGGCCGCCAGTTCGTGCAGCATCGCGTCGTCATCCCAGGACTCTGCCGTCATGACCCGCTGCTCCCTTCTCGCTGCGACCGGCTGCCGGTTCCGGACAGTCCGCTGATCTGCGGGCATGCGCGCAGGCGTTCCAGGGCCCGTGCCCGCGTCGGGCCGATGCTGCCGATCTTGATGTGCAGCCGCCGGCAGATTTCCGCGTACGGCACCGGCGGATCCTCGATCAGCAGGAGCAGCAGCGCACGCTGATGCTCCGGCAGCTCGGCGAGCCCCGCCAGCAGCGCCTGATGCCGGGCCGCCCGGATCAGGTGCTCGTCCGGTTCTTCCACCGTGGTACCGGCCACCGGTCCCTCGGTGAGCGGATCGAACGGCCGCGTCCGCAGACTGGCCCTGACCTGGCGCAGACATTCGTTGCGGGTGGTCGTGATGATCCACATCGGCAGTGCCCGCGGCTCCCGCAGCTGGCGCAGGTTCTCGACCAGCCGGAGCCAGACGGTCTGGGCGACGTCGTCGACGTCGGTGCCGTGCAGCCGGAACCCATGGGCCACCGAGGCCACCAGCGGCGTATACCGGTCCACCAGCCGCTGCCAGGCCACCTCGTCACCGTCCGCGGCCGCCGCCACCAGCGCGGTCACCTCGAAACTCTCGTTCACACCCCTGAGGATCACGGCGCCTGCCCCTTGATACCGGATTACACGGAAAAGTCCCTACCGGCATGCGGGGTATCAACCGCCGCCCTCGGCCATCTGACAAGAGGACGCGCCACCCGAGTCGATGAACGGGGAACCGACATGTCTCTGGAGCCGACAGACCTGCGCAGCGACACCATGAGCCCGCCCACCCCGGCGATGGCCCACGCCATGACGACCGCCGACCACGGCGACGACCGGTACGGCGAGAGTGCCGCGACCCGGGCCCTCGAGGAGCACTGCGCGGCGATGTTCGGCAAGGACGCGGCACTGTTCATGCCGTCCGCGACGATGAGCAACCAGGTCGCGCTGCGGGTCCTCGCCGGCCGGGGCCGCGAGGTGCTGTGCGAGGCGGGCCATCACCTCAACCTCGTCCAGGCGCCCGCGGCCGCCGACCTGGCCGGCGTGGCGATCAACGCGGTCGTCACCCCGGACGGCCTCCTGCGCCCGGAGACCGCCGCCCAGGCGATCGACCACCGCGCCCGGTGGGTACCGGACCACGCGACCACCGGCCTGCTGTGGACCGAGAACACGCTGACCAGCCGCGGCGGGCGGATCCACCCGCTGCCCCTGCTCACCGACCTCAAACGCTGGAGCACCCGCCGCGGCATCGCCGTCTACCTCGACGGGTCGCGCATCATGCACGCGGTCGCGGCCACCGGTATCGGCCCCGCGGCGTGGGGGGCCACCAACGACGCCATGGCGCTGTGCTTCACCAAGGGACTCGGCGCGCCCATGGGATCGGTGCTGCTCGGCACCACCGAGTTCATCAGCGCGGCCCGTCGCTGCCGGCAGTGGTACGGCGGTGCCCCGCGCCAGTCCGGTCCGGCCGCCGCCGCGGCGCTGTGGGCGCTGCGCCACAACAGCGCCCGGCTCGCCGAGGACCACGCCAACGCCGCCGCGTTCGCCGCGGTGCTGGCCGAGTCGCCGTACTTCGGCGTCACCGCGCCGGACACGAACATCGTGCACGTCGACGTCAGCCGCCTCCAGTGCCCGGCCGCCGGGTTCGCCGCCCGGGCCGCCGAGGCCGGTGTCCGGGTCCTGACCTGCCGCGGTGCCGAGGTGCGGGCGGTGTTCGACGCGCGGACGTCCCGGCAGCGGGCGGTCCGGGCGGCGGAGTGCCTGCTCACCCTGGCGGCCCGGCTCACGCCCCATCGGGTCGCCCCCGGCCGGACCCGCTGGTGGGACCGGATCGGGCCGGCGTACCCGGTGACCGTGGCCGCTCAGGCGTACAGCCGCACCTGGGAGTGACCGCCTCCCGCCATCCCCGTACCGGCGGGCACTGACCGCGGGACCACCCCGGTCAGTCGGCGCGCTCGACGGTCAGGGCGCTGCGCCGGGGGACGGCACGCCACAGGTCGTACAGATGCGGATTCTCGGTGACCGTGGCCCGCACGGCCGCCAGCGCGGCCGCCCGCGCCGGCCCCGGTGGGGTGAAATCGAAACCGCTGTCGCCGGTGGCGAGGGTGTGGAAGCCGGCGAAACGCATGTCCAGGCTGACCTGCCACGGGATCCGGTCGGCGAGAGTGTACTGACGGGTGAAACTCAGCGTCGCGGTCCGGTCGGTCCACGAGTAGCGACCCCACTGGACCACGAAACCGTCGTCCTCGAGGCCGTCGAACCCGGTCTGGCAGAACTCGGTGAACGCCAGCCACGCCGACTCCACGTCGGTGAGAGTGTCCGGGTCGACGTGGTGGCTCAGCAGCAGCCGCTCGAAGATCTCGCCGGGTGTCTCCGGGCGGACGGCCTCCGCCGCGACCCGGAACGTGTCGCGTCCCTGCCGGTCGGTCGCGCCGTGCCCGAGCCGGATGAGGACGGTGTGGTCGTCGTCGCGGCCGACCACGTCGCAGCACAGGTCGAGCGGGGTGGGCAACCGGGAGGAGCGGATGTCCCCGATGTCGATCAGGGGCGCGTTGCCGAGAATGACCGCTGCCGTCCCGTCGACCTCCGCAAGGTGCACCTCGACCCGAACGGGCCAGTTCCCGGTCATATCGATCGCTGTCGCGGTTACGTAGTGCACCTCACTCATCGTGCCCTATCCGCGCATCCCGGGGGCCACCAGGGGCGGCCCCCGGGATGCGGGTCAGAGGACGGTGCAGGCGGTGCCGCCGAGGCTGAAGGCGGCCGGGACCGGATTGCCGCCGGTCCAGCTGCCCAGGAACCCGAACGACGCGGACCCGCCGGCGGCGATACCGCCGTTCCAGGCGGCGTTGCCGACCGTCACCGCCGGGCCCGACTGCGTGTGGAGGCCGCCCCACAGCTGACCGATCTGCTGGCCGCCGGTGAACTGCCAGGCCAGTCGCCACGACGCCAGCGCGGTGGCACCGGTGTTGGTGACCTTCACGTCCGCCTGGAAGCCGCCCGGCCAGCTGCCGGTGACCCGGTAGGTGACGGCGCAGGAGCCGGTGCCCGGGTTCGTGCTGGTGTCCGGGCTCGCGCTGGCACCGGGGCTGGTACCGGTCTCGATCCTCGACGGGTCGACCACACCCCAGTACGCCGGCTTCGCCTGCAACCTGGTGTCGAACAGCAGCGGCGCGTCCTTGCGGGTCACCGGGAACGTGTCGAGCCAGGTGTTGTCGTCGGCCAGTCCCCACAGCGTGACCGAGGTGATCTCGCCCGGGTACCGGCGGAACAGGGCGAACATGTCGCGGTAGACGTACGCCTGCTTGAGCAGCCGGTCCGTCGGCGGCGCCGGGAAGCTCTCGCCGTCGCCGGTGTAGATGCTGACGTCCATCTCGGTGACCTGCTGGTCGATGCCGAGCGGGACGAACCTGTCGATCATCGCCTGGGTCTCGGCGACGGTCGGCCAGCCGATGTTGATGTGCACCTGGTGCCCGACGCCGTCGATCGGCACACCCTCCGCCTTCAACCGCTGCACCAGGGCGAACAGGAAGTCCCGCTTGGCCGGCACGTTCGTGTTGTAGTCGTTGATGTACAGCTTCGCGTGCGGCGCCACCTCACGGGCCACCCGGAACGCGGTACGGAGGTAGTCGAGGCCGGCCACGGTGTACCACTGGCTGCGCCGCAGACCGTCCGGCTGGCTCTCGTCGATCACCTCGTTGACCACGTCCCACACGCCGATGTCGGTGCCGTAGTGGGCGGCCACGTTACGGATGTGGTTCTCCAGGCGCGCCAGCAGCAGCGCCTTGTCCTCGGCGGTCGCCGTCATCGGCTCACCGTCGGCACCGGTGAACACCCACGCCGGCGTCTGGTTGTGCCACACCAGGGTGTGCCCGCGCACGGCGAGACCGTTCGCCTTCGCGAACGCCATCAACGGATCGGCCTGGGCGTACGTGAAGGTGTTCTCGGCCGGCTCGGTGGCGTCCCACTTCAGCGCGTTGCCGGGGGTCACCGAGTCGAAGTGCTTCGTGAGCAGCTCACCGTGCCCGGTGACGATCTCCGCGCCGGTGATCGCGGCGCCCACCGGGAACTCGGTGACGACGTCCTTGACCGACGGGATGTCGGTCTGCACCGGCAGCGCGGGCACATAGCCGGCGGTCACGTCGTCGATGTACAGGTCACCTGTCGTCGACGCGGTCTCCACGTAGAGGCGCAGGAACTCCACGTCGGTGGCCAGGGTGTAACGGCCGGTCAGGTTGACCCAGGCGCCGCCGGTCACCGCGGTGTTGCCGACGACCTGGTCGTAGGAGGCGACCTCGCCGGTCCGGCGCTCCACACTCAACCGGGCGTCGTCCGAGCCGGACGCCAGCCGTACCCACACCGAGATCGTGTAGGCGGTGCCCTTCTCGAACGTGCCGAGCACGTCCAGGGACGGGCCCTGCCAGGAGGCGGTGCGGCCGCTGACCAGCAGGCTGCCGGTGCCGCTGTGCGCGACGGCGGTGCTGTGCGCGACCGTCTCGGCGGACCGTCCGGCCCAGCCCTGGCTGGTCCCGTCCTCGAAGTCGCTGGTCAGCACGGTGACGGGAGGGGGATCTGCGGCGGCGCCGGCGGTCGCGCCGACGACGGCGACGGTCGCCGTCGCGGTCAGCAGAGCCAGCGCCAGCCGGGGGAGAGCGCGCATTCGCGGGCTCCTTCGGGGGAGAGGGGAGGGGATTGAGCGACATCGTTACATGGGAGCGCTCCCATTACAACGGTGTTGCCGGGCCGTGTCCGGGCGGTGGTTCTCCCAGGGCGCAAAACCGGAATGCGAGCATTTGTCATAGCTAGGCTGCGGGTCATGCTGTTTCGACGAACCATGGTCGCCGTCGGCGCGGCCGCTCTCGTGACGATTCCCGGCGCCGCGGCCCAGGCCGCTTCCGTAACCGACGCCCGCCTTACGGCCGTCGGCGGCGCGCTGACGGCCGGAGCCTCGGCCGCCCGATGGGCCTCGGCCGGCGGGGTGCGGGGTGCCGTCGTCGGCCTCCGGACCTCGATGGACGGTCCGCGGGACTCTTTCGGCGGTGCGCCGGCCGTCGTTCGGACCGAGCCGTCGGCTGCCCTTCCTGCCGGGTCGCCCCTCCGTGCCGAGTCGCCGGCTGTCCTTCGTGCCGGGTCGCCGGCTACCCTTCGGGCCGATTCGACGGCTGTCGTCCGGGCCGCGCCCTCGCCGCAGGATGAGGCGTTCCTGCGGGCGGCCAACGAGATCAACCTCGCGGGCGTCGCGCACGGCCGCATCGCCTGGGCGAAGACCGGCAACGCCGAGGTCAAGAGGATCGCGGGCCGGCTCATGGTCGACCACATCCGGCTCAACGCGAAGGTCTCCGAAGCCGCCCGCAAACTGAAGATCAGACTCGGCTTCACGCCGAACGCCGCACAGCAGGCACTCGCCGAGCGCTACCAGGCGGCGCCGGCCGGTTCGTTCGACGCGCTCTACCTCTCCACCCAGCTGGAACTCCACCAGCAGGCGAAGCGGATCGCCGATGCCCAGATCGCCGAGGGCCGAGACGCGAGCCTCAAGCGGGTCGCCGCCGACTCCGCCCCGGTTCTGGCCGGCCACCAGGCGTTGCTGACGGAAGCCACCAACTGACACCCATCAGGCTGGATTCCTAGGATGCTTTAGCGGGTGTGCGGCGAGCCTCCTCTTCTTCGGGTGCGACCGGACGACCGGGTCGGTGATGACGACATCACCGACCCGGCCGCGGTCACATCCGGCTCACCGGTAAAGCGCGACCGGACAGTAGGACCGACGGGGAGTCGGCCGTGGCCGCCTACCGTCGCCGCGTGTCCGAACCGGCGTGACTTCCGGTCACCGGAGCTTCCGGAAGAACGTCCGGACGTCGTCGACCAGCGGCTCGGGCGTTTCCATGGCGAGGAAGTGGCCGCCCTTGCCGAGTTCGGTCCAGTGCACGATGTGGTGGTCACGCTCGGCCCACCGCCGGATCGTGGTGTCCTGACCGGACACGAGGACGCCGGTGGGTACGGTCCCGCGCGAACCGGCGGTCCAGTCCTGCCCGCCCGCGCTCCCGGAGATCTCCTCGTAGTAGATCTGGGCGGCGGAGGCGGCGGTGCCGGTCAGCCAGTAGATCGACACGTCAGTGAGGAAGCGGTCACGGTCGATGCTGTCCTCCGGCAGTCCCTCCTCCGGGTCGGTGTGCTCCTTGAACTTCTCCACGATCCAGGCGAGCTGGCCGACCGGGGAGTCGGTCAGGGCGTACCCGACGGTCTGTGGGCGTTTGCTGTTGCAGTGGAAATAGCCGTCGTTGGAGTTCTGCATCCGCTGCCAGCGCCGCTGTTCGACCTCGCTGAGGCCGTCGAACTCCCCGTCGGCTCCGATCGGGAGGGTGACCATCGCGGTGAGGTGGACACCGGCGACCCGGTCCGGGTCCTGCCGGCCCACCCGGGGACCGATCCAGGCGCCCCAGTCGTAGCCGTGCACGCCGTACCGGTCGTACCCCAGCCGGGCCATCAGCGCCGCGACGATCCCGGCCACCCGGGACGCGTTCATCCCCGGCCCGTCCAGCGGGGTGGAGAAGCCGAAGCCCGGAAGCGACGGGATCACCAGGTGGAAGGCGTCGGCGGGGTCGCCGCCGTGGCTACGAGGATCGGACAGCGGCCCGATGACGTCGAGGAAGTCCGCCACACTGCCGGGCCAGCCGTGCAACAGGACCAGCGGCGTGGCGTCCGGCTCGGGCGAGGGCACGTGCAGGAAGTGCAGATTCTGCCCGTCGATGGTGGTCAGGTGCTGTGGGTACCGGTTGAGGGCCGCCTCCTGGGCCCGCCAGTCGAAGCCGGTGCGCCAGTAGTCGGCGACCTCCTTCAGGTAGCCGAGGGGAACGCCGCGGCTCCATCCGACCCCGGGTAGCTCCTCCGGCCAGCGGGTGTCGGCCAGGCGGGCCTTCAGGTCGTCGAGCTGGGACTGCGGGATGTCGATGCGGAAGGGCCGCAGTTCCGGCCGGCTGTTCGTCATGCGGATCACGCTAGGAACCGGTCAGGTCACTTCCTGTCCTAATGTCGTCGCCGCTGTCGTTTTGCGGCCTCAGCCGGGTCTTCCGCGGCTGCCCGTAACAGACGTCGTAGGCCGACTTGCCGGTGCTCATGTTGCGGCGGGCGAGCAGCCAGCGCCGTCCTCGACCTGCTCGACCCTGCCGTCCGTGCCCAGGGCCGCCGCCCCCTGGGTTGGCTCGAGTGACCGCTCGTTGCCCCCGTACAAGAAGCGCGGCTCTCGGGCCCTCATCCCAAGCTCACCACAAGCGCCGGTTCCCATTCCGACGTTCCCCAGCGCCAAGAGGCGTTCGACCAGCCCGACCGGCGAGACCAGATCCCGCCGTCTACCGCAGCGGTGTGGCCGGGTACCCATGGGCGTGTGTTCGCGTGAGGCGGTCACGGGCCGACAGCGGGTACCTCCTCATGATCAGATTGGTTGAGCTCGATCATGAGGAGGTTGCGGATGAGTGGGATCCGGCAGTTCCGGTGGGCCGACTACGACCGGGTCGTGGCCGTGTGGCGGGAGTCCGGCATCGGTGTCCTCTCCCGCGCCGAGCTCGAGGCGAAGCTGGAGCGGGATCCGGAACTGTTCCTGGTGGCGGAGTCGGGGGAGGACATCGCCGGGGTGGTGCTGGGGACCTATGACGGGCGGCGGGGATGGATCTTCCGGCTCGGTGTCCACCCGGGGTACCGCAGGCGGGGGATCGCCACCCGTCTGGTCGCCGAACTCGAGAAGCGCCTGCACGCCCTGAACTGTCCCCGGATCAACCTGCTGGTTCTCCCGGACAACGATGCGGGCCTGCGGTTCTGGCAGCGCCTCGGTTACCTGCCCTGTCCGGACGTGCTGTGCAGCAAGCCGCTACCAGCCCGGATACCGAACAACCTATCATCCTAGGATGCCTTAGGGGCTGTGCGGCAAGCCGCACTGAACGACCAGAACGACGGCTTCGCCGACGACCCCGGAGAAACGGCCGGTGATCGGGGAACAGATCGATCGCGGGGAACGGCACGGTCGATCGCCGCAGACAGTACGAGAGTGAGGGATCGCGGGCAGTGACGCTGCATCAGGACGAGATCGTGGTCGGGGAACCGCTGGTGCGGCGCCTGATCGCCGAGCAGTGCCCGCAGTGGTCCGGGCTCACGTTGGGACCGGCCGGGGCGGGGACCGAGAACACCATGTTCCGGCTCGGGGAGGAGTTGCTGGTGCGGCTTCCTCGTACCGTCGAGAAGGCCGACGCCTTGTGCACCGAGCGGGAATGGCTGCCGCGGTTGACGCCGTATCTGCCGCTGCGGGTGCCGGAGCCGGTGTTCGCGGGGGAGGCGTCGGCGGTGTTTCCGGCGCAGTGGTCGGTGCTGCGGTGGATCCCCGGTGCCGAGGCCGGTGTGGACAGCGTGCGGGACTGGGGACGCTTCGGGACGGATCTGGCCGGCTTCGTGCGGGCGCTGCACCGGGTGGACCTGATGGGGGCGCAGCTCAGCTGGTACCGGGGTGGTGACCTGGCGCCCTGTGACGGCTGGGTGTCGGATGCTCTGGCGTCGTGCCGGCGGCTGGTCGGTGCCGAACTGGACGTCGATACGGTGGAGTCGTTCTGGCGGGCGGGCCTGGCCCAGCCGGTGTCGCCGCATCCGCGGGTGTGGCTGCACGGTGATCTGAAGCCGACGAATCTACTGGTCGAGGACGGCCGCCTGGTGGCGGTGATCGATTTCGGGGCGGTGTCGGTGGGCCGGCCGGATGCCGAGCACGCGACGGTGTGGGATCTGCCGTCGGCCGCGCGGGAGGCCTACTGGAACACGCTGAGCCTCGACGAGGCCACGTGGCTGCGGGCCCGGGCGTGGGCGGTCGCGGTGGCGGTCAGCGGGATCGCCTACTACTGGGACACGTTTCCGGCGTTCGTGACCGAGTGCCGTACCCGGCTCGCCCACCTACTTTCATCCTAGGACGCTCTAGAGGTAGTGCGGCAAGCCGCACTACAAACCCGTCAAAGACGACGGCTTCGCCGACAGGCACACATTCTTTTGATCGGGTACGCCCGGACGGCCCGGATGGGGCAGTGGTCCAGATCGGGCGGTAACGCGTTCGGCCCGGTCCGCAGTGCCGTCGCGGCGGACGAGAACCAGCACCACGGTGAGGTTCGAGACGGGCGGGTCCCGGGTGTCGGCCACGGTGCCGCGAATGTGATCGCTGAGGGGAACCGGGACGGCCACAAAATCCGGCGTGCCGCCCGCCGCGGCGTCGATCTGGCCCGTCATTCGCTCGCCTTCGCCGCCAGGGCCATCGAAGTCGCCGACGTGGTGGCGTGCGGGGCAATGCGCCCGTGTCGGGCCGGCGACCGTGGCGGATAGGCTGCGCCGCTCGCCGGACGAGCACACGTAGCTCATCACCCACCACTACGGCGGCGGCTGCGGGTCGGCGCTGGTCGACCCCGGCAAGCTGGAACACGTCCTGGTCGACCTGGCGCTCGACGGCCGCGACGCGATACCGGACGGCGGCGTGTTCACGATCGAGAGCCCCGGCGTGCTCGCCGCCGCCGCCGGCGGCGCCGGCGGCGGCGGCGGCGCGACGCCCGAGGCCACGTTCCCAAGGCGGCTCCCACGTCGGGCTGGCTCCCACGTCGGGCTGGCTCCCACCGCTGTCTCAAGTGCCTTGAGACAGCGGTGGGAGCCAGCCGGACCTCCGTGACCGGTTTGCGGTGGCGTCCTCGGCGGCCCGGGCGGTTTCTAGGTCAGGTCCGTCATCTCGCTGGTCTCACCGGGGCGGGCGGCGCCTGGTCAGGAGCGGTCGTGGGTTCAGGCAAGGACGGCGACGGTGAGTACGCCGGCCGCTGCGATGAGGTAGCCGGCCGCGATGGGCACGCTGCGGGCTGTTTCTTCTTGGCGCCGAGTCGCTCGTAGAGGTTGCCGAGGCGGCGGCGGACCCGGTCGTCGCGGGTGGCGATGAGTAGCAGCAGGAACGGCAGGCTGTAGACCAGTGCGTACCCGGCGATGATCGTCAGGGAGCTGGTGGTGCGGAGGTCGGCGTTGACGATGCGTTCGATGGCGATGAAGCGGGGGAAGTGTTGATCGCGCTGTTGCGGCACGCCAAGCAGTCATCCGATGGACGTGCCGCTGCTTCACTCGTCGCCACCCGCGTCGCCCCGTCCAGTGCCTACGGCCGCCGCCCGAGCCGGCCGGCTCGGGCGGCGATGGGAACGCCGCAAGGTCTCGCGGCTGTTCACCGGTGACCGCATCGCGTTGAGCGACCGGCCGTTGTGGCGGGTGCGCTAGGAGTCCTGCGCACCCGCTTCGGGGAGACGTTTGGGTGCGGGCCTTGGGCGACGTCTGGCTCCTCTCGCCGCCCGTGGCCGCGGCGCTACCGGCACCTGCCACCGTCGGCGTCTGCGTCCGGATCGGGGTCAGGGCTGTGTGACGGCGGGGGTCGTCGCCCTCGGGCCGGGGGTGCGCAGGGGGAGGAGGGCGGCCAGGATCAGCAGGCCGGTGAGGGGCATGAGATTGAGGTCGATGGTGGGGAGCAGGACGCCGATGAGCATGGTGGCGGGGCTCCACCAGGGCAGGTGGTGGGTGCGGGCGGCGAGGGCGGCCATGGTGACGAGGCCGATGAAGAACAGCAGGGGGCCGATGTCGTAGATGGCGGCTTGGACGCCGGGGATGTCGGTGACCTGGTGTTGGAGGCGGCGCAGGGAGTCGCGGTCGGTGGCGGCGAGGGCGAGGACGATGTCGGCGCTGAACTGGATGACGGTGGTGGCGAGGCCGAGCAGGGTGACGGCGGTGATGGTGTTGGCGCCGGCGGTGATGTGCCGGCGGAGGGTGAGGATGACGGGGACGAACAGGGCCATGCCGGCGAGGCCGAAGAGGTGGGCGAGTTGCCAGTCGGCGCCGGGGCCGTAGTGGCCGTCGAGGCGGCCGATGATGCGGGTGATGCCGTAGGCGGTCATGGCGAGGGGTGCGGCCAGGAGGGCGGTTTTCGTCATGGTGACGATCGTGGTGGTGGGTGTGGTGGTGGCGCCTCCGGTGGTGGCGGGGTGGTTTCCCGGAGTGGTCCCGGATTTTCAGAGGGTGAGGAAGGTGGGGGGTTCGTGGCGTAGGAAGTCGTGGTGGGAGATGTCCCAGCCGTAGGCGCCGGCGCGGGCGTAGAGGAGTAGGTCGCCGGTGCGCAGGTGGGGGACGTGTTGGTTGCGGGTGAGGACGTCGCGGGGGGTGCAGAGTTCCCCTACGGCGTCGATGGGGGTGTCGTGGATGGAGAGTCGGGGGTAGGGGTGGGGCCAGTCGTCGATGGGGATGACGGTGAAGGGGTGGGAGTAGCCCCAGGCGGCGGGTAGCCGGAAGTGGTGGGTGCCGCCGCGTAGGACGGCGAAGGTGCGGCCGTGGGTGGTTTTGAGGTCGAGGACTTCGGTGGCGTACCAGCCGGCGTCGGCGGTGAGGTAGCGGCCTGGTTCGAGGATGAGTTCGATGTGGTCGGGGACGGTGACGTCGGCCAGTGGGGTGAGGTCGATGGAGTTCTGGGTGAGGTAGTCGATGCCGAGGCCGCCGCCGGCGTTGACGATGCGCAGGGTGATGTCGTGGTGGTGGGCGGTGCGCTGGGACCAGTCGATGGTGTCGGTGAGGAATTCCGCGTGGGCGTGGCCGTCGAGGTTGTTGGAGACGGCGTGCAGGTGGAAGCCGATGACGCGGAGGCCGTCGGGGATGTCGGCGAGGACCTGGGGGAGTTGGGTCTCGTCGATGCCGAACGGGGTGGGTGTGCCGGTCATGGTGTGGCTGCCGGCCGGTGCGGGGTGGGTGCGGTTGATGCGCAGGCAGATGTCGGTGTGGACGCCGAGGGCGGCGAGGCGGCGTAGTTCGTGGGGGCTTTCGACGTTGAGCAGGGCGCCTGCGGTGACGGCGGCGGCGAGTTCGGCGTCGGTTTTGGCGGGGCCGCCGAAGACGATGCGGCGGGCGCGGGCTTGTACGGCGAGGGCGAGTTCGCCGCCGGAGGCGACTTCGAGGCCGTCGCATGCGGACGCGAGGGTGTGGACGACGTCGGGATGTCCGTTGGCTTTGACGGCGTACAGCAGGGTGGTTCTGGGGGGTAGGGCTGCGCGGAGGGTGGCGGTGCGGGTGCGCAGGGCGGTGGTGTCGTAGAGGTAGGCGCAGCGTGGGGTGGGTAGGCGGCGCAGTGCGGTGGTGATGGGGTCAGTCATGGAGGGGGTTGCCGACCGGGATGTGGATGTCGCCGGTGCCGGCGAGGCGCATGCGGACGAGGGCTTTGTGGGGGACGGTTTCGGCGGTGAGCCAGTGGTGGTCGTCGGTGGCGGTGTTGTTGTGGTGCAGGGTGTCGTAGGTGTCGTCGATGACGGTGCGGATGAGGCGCCAGGCGAGTTGTTCGTCGAGATTGTGGGTGTGGCCGAGGCGGATGACGAGTTCGCCTAGGTGGGCTTGGAGTGCGGTGTAGCCGAGTTTGGCGCGCAGGGTTTCGGTGTCGGTGGTGGTGATGACGGAGCCGGGCCAGAGGTCGATGGTGTGGCCGGCTCGGGTGAGTCGGTCGGGGTGTAGTCGTAGGCCGGCGAGGTCGCGGAGGGCGAGTCGGTGGGGGTGGCCGTTGAGGAAGGTGGGGATGCAGTTCTGTAGGTGGGCTTCGAGGGCGATGCCGTGGGTGAGCAGTCGGAGCAGGGGTGGGAGTAGTAGGCGGGTGTAGTCGGTGAGCCAGGTGGCGGGGTTGGTGCCGGTCTGGTCGACGAGGTCGCCGATGAGGTGGGGCAGGGCGCCGCCGGGGATGGGTGTTTCGTGGGGGTGCAGGCGTCCGGTGAGGCCGGTGCGGGTGATGGCGGAGAGGTCGCGGCCGGTGCCTGCGGGTACGGCGGCGCCGGCGGGTTCGGTCATGAGCAGGATGCGGTGGCCGTCGGGGTCGTCGTCGAGCAGGTGGGTGAGCAGGGTGGAGAGGGTGGGGCCGTTGCGGGTGGAGGCGACGCTGATGCTGCGGCGGGTGGAGGTGATTTGGATGTCGAGGCTGAGTTTGAGGTAGTGGCCGTTCGGGAGGAGCAGGGTGCGCAGGGCGGCGGTGGGGATGGCGTCGAGGTGGTGGTCGCTGTGGTGCAGGGTGCCGCCGGTGAACAGGTCGGCGTAGCGGGTGTGGACGGTGTCGAGTTGCCAGGGGTGGACGGGTTGTAGTCGGTAGCCGGGGCGGTCGTGGTGCAGGCCGAGGGTGGCGCCGATGTCGTCGCCGAGGTGGGTGTCGTCGCGGACGGCGATGAAGTGGATGCGGGTGTGGCCGGCTTCGAGGTCGTGGGCGAGGACGTCGGTGGTGTCCCAGCCGAGTCGGGTGCGGCCGCAGGGGTGCAGGTTGTGGCCGGCGACGGCGAGGCGTTCGAGGCGTACGGCGGTGGTGTCGGGGTCGGTGGCGGTGGGGAGGTTGTCGCGGGCGCGGGCGTGGGCGATGGCGAGGTTGAGGACGGCGTTGCGGATCTCGGTGGCGAAGGTGCCGGTGGTGTCGATGCCGGTGAGCAGGTCGACGGGGTCGGCGACGCCGGCGTCGGGGTATTCGACGCGGTGGAAGGCGTGGCGGTGGCCGCCGGGGGTTTCGGGGGTGAGGTTTTCGCGGACGAGGGCGGCGCGGAGGCGGCGGCCGACGGTGTCGGCGGCGGTGGGTAGGTGGTTGAGGAAGCCGTCGACGAGGTGGGGGGCGTGGACGGCGAGGGCGGCTTCGGTGTGGGCGGCGGCCGTGGCGAGGCGGCCGGTGGTGGCGATGCGGATCATCGTCGGGGTCCTTTGCGCGGGTGGCTCATGTGTGCGCCGCCATGGGGTTGGGCAGGTGGGTCCAGCGGTCTCGGAGGGGGTCGGCGGCCAGTCGCATGGCGGTGGTGGCTTTGACCGGGAGGGGTTCGGTGGTCAGGGCGGGGTGGTCTTTGAGGGCGGTGGCGGTGATCTGCCAGAGGGTGTCGGGGTCGGTGTCGGCGTTGGCGATGAATTGGCGGGCGACGGTGGCGAGGGCGGCGGCGGCGAGTTTGGTGCGGAGTTCGGTGTCGTCGTCGGTGGGGAGGTCGCCGTGCAGGGGTGGCATGGGGTGGCCGGCGGCGTGCAGGCGTGCGGGGTGGACGCGGACGCCGCCGAGGTCGCGGTAGAGGGTGCGGGTGATGCGGCCGTGGCGTAGGAGTACGAGGCTGTTCTGGCCGTGGGCTTCCAGGGCGATGCCGCGGTGCAGGAGTTGGGCCAGGGGTTTGAAGAAGACGGTGCCGAGGTCGGTGATGAGTTGGTGGGGGTCGCCGAAGCGTCGTGGGTTGTCGGCGAGGATGCCGAGGGGGACGGCGTCGGGGGGTGGGGCCTGGCGGATGAGGTGGGCGAGGCGGCGGTCGGGTCCGTGGTCGGTGATGACGGCGCCGGCCTGGGTTTCGGTGAGGACGTCGAGTGGCAGGTCGCGGGTGAGGTCGTGGAGCAGGGCGGACAGGAGGGGGCCGTTGTGGACGGCGGCGGGGGAGACGGTGCGCACGGCGGAGGTCATCTGGATGTCGACGGCGGTTTTGATGTGGGGGCCGCCGTTGAGGGGGGCGACGGTGCGTAGCGACATCAGGGGCCGGACGGGTGTGGTGGGTCCGTCGTCGGTGAGCCAGGGGTATTGGTCGAGCAGGTGGGTGGCCTGCCAGGGGTGGGCGTAGAGGACGGGTTGGCCGGTGCCGTGCCATCGGTGGGTGGGGACGCGCAGGCGGCGCAGGGTGATGACGGTGTGGTGTTCGGGGGCGTAGGCGAGTTGGTCGGCGACGGTCATGCCGGTGCGGGTGCGGCAGCAGGGGTGCAGGGGGTGGCCGTCGAGGTGGGTCTGTTCGATCTGGCCTGGTTGGGGGTGGGTGGGCCAGGGGGGTGGGGTGGGGTTGGCGGCGTGGGCGAGGGCGAGGTTGGCGACGCTGTTGGCGAGTTCGGTGGCCAGGTGGGTGCCGGGCCAGAGGGTGTCGGCGAGGTGGGCGGGGTCGTCGGTGCGGTGGCCGCGGACGGTGACGTGCAGGCCGGGGGGTGGGGTGGTGAAGGGGGTGGCGGCGCTGGTGGGGTAGGTCAGGACGGTGTCGCCGAAGCGGACGTGGGTGTGGCCGTCGTGGTGGTGGCGGCTGGTGAGGCCGGGTAGTGGTTCGGTTTCGGTGGCGATGAGGAGCCGGCCGAGGATGGCGGTGCGGGCGGCGGGTAGTGCGGTGTCGTATCCGTCGAGGAGGCCGGGGTGGGTCGCGGCGATCTGGGTGCGGGTTCCGGCGGGGTCGGCGGTGGGGTGTGGCACGTGTTCATTGTCGCGGTCGTGGTGTCCGGTTCGCTGGGGGGAGTGGGTGGGGCGGTGCCTGTCACATCGTCGTCGGGTGGGTGTGTTTCCCCTACGCTGCGAATCCGATAAATTTTCGTATTCAGCTGAGGGGAGTGGCCGTGGACGTCGACGTCATCGTGGTCGGGGCGGGGCTGGCGGGGTTGGCCGCCGCGCATGAGATCACCCGGGCGGGTAAGACGGTCGCCCTGGTGGATCAGGAGAATGCGGCGAATCTGGGCGGGCAGGCGTTCTGGTCGTTCGGTGGGTTGTTCTTCGTCGGCAGTCCGGAGCAGAAGCGGGCGCGGATCGCCGACAGTGTCGAGTTGGCGTGGGCGGACTGGAGTGGCAGTGCCGGTTTCGACCGGCTGGCCGACGAGGATTCGTGGGCGGTGCGGTGGGCGCGGGCGTATGTGGAGTTCGCGGCGGGGGAGAAGCGGTCGTGGCTGTCGTCGCTGGGGTTGCGGTGGTTGCCGTTCGCGGGGTGGGCCGAGCGGGGTGATCTGCGGGCGGACGGGCACGGTAATTCGGTGCCGCGGTTCCACATCACGTGGGGTACGGGTACGGGGGTGGTGGCGCCGTTCGTGGCGTCGGCGGTGGCGGCGTCGGAGAGTGGGTTGCTGCGTTTCTGTCACCGGCACCGGGTCGACGAGTTGATCATCGAGGGTGGTACGGCGGTCGGTGTCCGCGGGAAGCTGCTGGCGGCGGATGACGGTGCGCGGGGGGTGCCGTCGAACCGGGAGGTGGCCGGTGACTTCGAGTTGCGGGCGCAGGCGGTGGTGGTGACGACCGGTGGGATCGGTGCGAACCACGATCTGGTGCGGCAGTACTGGCCGGAGCGGTTGGGTACGGCTCCGCGGGAGATGGTGACCGGGGTGCCGGCGTATGTGGACGGGCGGATGTTGCAGATCGCCGAGGATGCCGGGGTGCGGCTGGTCAACCGGGACCGGATGTGGCATTACACCGAGGGGGTGCGTAACTGGAACCCGATCTGGCCGGGGCACGGGATCCGGATCCTGTCGGCGCCGTCGCCGTTGTGGCTGGACGCGCTGGGCCGGCGGTTGCCGGCGCCGTTCTTTCCCAGTTACGACACGCTGGGCACGTTGAGGTATCTGCGGACGACGCCGGGGATCGCCGAGCACGACCATTCGTGGTTCGTGTTGACGCAGCGGATCATCGAGAAGGAGTTCGCCCTGTCGGGGTCGGAGCAGAACCCGGACATCACCGCGTCGGACCGGCGCGGGTTCGTCAAGCAGCGGCTGTTCGGTAAGGGCGCGCCGGGGCCGGTGGAGGCGTTCAAGGAGCACGGCGACGATTTCGTGGTGGCCGCCGGTCTGGACGAGCTGGTCGCGGGGATGAACGCGTTGACCGCCACGCCGCTGCTGGACGCGGCGACGGTGCGCTCGCAGGTGCAGGCGCGGGACGCGCAGATCGCCAACAAGGTGTCCAAGGATGCGCAGATCCAGGGGATCCACAATTCGCGCCGGTATCTCGGGGACCGGATCGGGCGGACCTCGACGCCGCACCGGCTGTTGGATCCGGCGGCGGGGCCGCTGATCGCGGTGCAGTTGCGGATCCTGACCCGTAAGACGCTCGGCGGGATCCAGACCGATCTGGACTCGCGGGCGCTGGGTGCCGACGGGGCGCCGATCCCCGGCCTGTATGCGGCCGGGGAGGTCGCCGGGTTCGGTGGCGGGGGTGTGCACGGTTACAACGCGTTGGAGGGCACGTTCCTGGGTGGTTGTCTGTTCTCCGGCCGGGCTGCGGGCCGGCACGTCGCGGGTGCCCTATAGCAGTAGGGTCGCTTCGACCTGGGGGTCGAGGCCGACGGTGGGCCGGTCGGTGCGTTGTGGTGCGCCGCCGGGTAGTGCGGCCAGCCAGGTCCAGGTGTCGGTGACGGTGTCGGCGACCGGCCGGCAGTGCAGTCCGGCGGCCAGGGCCCGGGTGACGTCGCCCTGGTGCAGGGCGGCGTGCAGCGGGCCGGGCGGTAGCCAGATCGGCAGGTGGGTCCATGGCTGGACGCCGGCGGCCAGGATGGTGCCGGGGTCGCGCCACCGTAGGTCGGCGTGGCCGCCGGTGACCTGGTTGGCGACGGTCAGTAGTTCACCCATGGTGGTGTGCCCGGACGGGCTGACCAGGTCGTACGGGCCGGTTCGGGCGGTGGCGGCGCTGTCGAGGACGAACGCGGCCAGGTCGCGGGTGTCGATGTATTGCAGTGGCAGGTCCGGCGGGCCGGGGGCGAGGGGGGGGCCGCCGCGGTGCAGCCGGTGCAGCCACCACGGCAGCCGGCCGATGTTCTCGTGGGGGCCGAGGATGAGTCCGGCGCGGGCCAGCAGCAGTGGTCCGGCGAAGGCCTGCGCGGCGTGTTCGCCGCGTAGTTTGTCGCCGGCGTAGCCGGGTTCGGTGGTGTCGACCAGTGGCGCGTCCTCGGCGCGCGCCGCGAACGGTGCGGTGGCGTGTTCGTCCAGGACGTACACCGAGCGGCTGGAGATGTAGGTGTAGTGTCCGGCCCGGCCGGTGAGGGCTCGGGCGGCGGCGCCGACGGCGGCGGGGTCGGCCGACCAGGTGTCGATGATCGCGTCCCAGGTGCCGCCGTCGAGGGCGGCCAGGCCGTGCGGGTCCAGCCGGTCACCGGTCAGGACCCGTACCCCGTCGACGGGGTGGTTGTTTCCGCGGTTGAACACGGTCACGTCGTCGCCGCGGGCCACCGCCAGTTCGGCGATCGACCGGCCGACGAAGCCGCTGCCGCCGAGTACCAGGATTCGCATGCCGGCAAGCGTGCCCGCCGTGGCGGCGACACGCCCACCGGTGTCTGCCGACAGCAGAGGTCAGTCGACGGCGAGGAACGTCTCGATCGCTTCGACGACGAGGGCGTGGTCGTCGGCCTGGGGCAGCCCGGACACGGTCACCACCCCGATCACCCCGGCGCCGGGGACCCGGACGGGGAACGCGCCGCCGTGGGCGGCGTAGCGGGCCGGGTCGACGCCCTGGGAGGCGTCGAGTTCGCGGCCCTTGGCGGCCAGCCGGCGGCCGACCAGGTACGACGATGCCGCATATCGGTAGACGACGCGGACCTTACGGTCGATCCAGGTGTCGTTGTCGGCGTTGGAGCCGGGCAGCCCGGCGTGGAACAGCTGCTGCGGGCCGCGGCGGATGTCGACGGCCACCGGTAGGGCCCGTTCGGTGGCCAGGTTCACCAGCAGGCAGCCCAGCGCCCACGCGTCGGCCTCGGTGAACGTGGGGAACACCAGGCGCCGTTCCTGATCTTCGACGGTGGCGATCAGCTTGTGCAGGTCCTCACTCATGCGCCCATTGTGCCGTTCACGTCTGTGTCCAGTGCAGGTAGCCGAGCCGGGCGATCAGCGTCAGCACCACGACCAGCAGGACGATGCGCACGAATCCGGCGCCGCGGTGTATGGCCATCCGTGCGCCGATCAGGGCGCCGGCGATGTTGGCGACGGCCATGCCGGCGCCGAGCAGCCAGGCCACGTGCCCGTTCGCGGCGAACACCACCAGCGCGCCGAGGTTGGTGGCGGTGTTGACGATCTTGGCCATGGCGGAGCCGTGCAGGAAGTCCGCGCCGACGATCGCGGTGAACGCCAGCACCAGGAAGGTGCCGGTGCCGGGTCCGATCAGCCCGTCGTAGAGGGCGATCAGGCCGCCGGCGACGGCGACGGCGGCGCCGCGGCGGGCGCGGGTGCGTCTGGCGGGGTGTTCGGTCAGGCCCATCTGCGGGCGGACGGTCACGAACACCGCCACCGTCACCAGTACGGCGATGATGACCGGCCGGTACGCCGAGGCGGGCACCGATCCGGCCAGTGCCGCCCCGGCGCCGGCGCACAGCAGGGCCAGTGCGGCCGACGGGCCGGCGACCCGCCAGTCGATGCGGGTGCGGCGGGCGTAGGTGAGCGCCGCGGTGGCGGTGCCGCAGATCGCCGCGAGTTTGTTGGTGCCCAGTGCGGTGGCCGTCCCGAGTTGGGGGGCCACGACGAGCAGGGCCGGCAGCAGTAGGAGCCCGCCGCCGCCGACGACCGCGTCGATCCAGCCGGCCGCCAGGGCGGCCACCAGGAGCGCGGCGATCACCTGCGGCGCTGTTTCTGCAGCCAGATGCCGAACAGGGCGCCGGCGACGAACAGTAACGCCAGACACAACAACGCCTTGAAGAACATCGCGTCCATCCCGTTGGCTAGGGTCGGCACGTGCGCCTGGCCACCTTCAACCTGTTGCACGGCCGATCATTGTCGGACGGCACCGTACACGCTGACCGGATTCATGCCGCCGTCGCCGACCTGGACGCCGACGTGCTGGGGTTGCAGGAGGTCGACCGGGCGCAGCCGCGGTCGGGGCTGCTGGACCTGACGGCGCTGGCCGCCGATGCGCTCGGTGCGGGTACCCACCGGTTCGCCGCGGCCGTGGTGGGTACGCCGGGGCAGACGTGGGAGCCGTGGCATTCCGGCGCCGACATCGGCCATCCGCAGTATGGGATTGCGCTGGTCAGCCGGTTTCCGGTGCAGCGGTGGCAGATCACCCAGTTGCCGGCGGCGCCGGTGCGGTCGCCGGTGTATGTGCCCGACGGTGGTCTGCTGCTGCTGCGTGACGAGCCGCGGGTGCTGCTGGCCGCGGTGCTGGACACCCCGGCGGGGCCGTTGACGGTCGCGACGACGCATCTGTCGTTCGTGCCGGGCTGGAACGTGCGGCAGTTGCGGGCGGCGGTGCGGGCGCTGCGGGGTCTGCCGGCGCCGCGGGTGCTGCTGGGTGATCTGAACATGCCGGCCGGGCCGGTGCGGGCGTTCACCGGGTGGCAGCCGCTGGCGCGGGCCGCGACGTTCCCGAGTCCGTCGCCGAAGACCCAGTTGGATCATGTGCTGGCCGATCCGCGTGGGGTTGCCGCGCTGGGCCGGGTCGTGCAGGTGCGCACCCCGCCGGTCGGTGTGTCCGATCATCGGCCCCTGGTGGTACGTCTCGACCGTTGACCCCCCTTGACCTTGTGGAGGGAACACCCGTGTTCACCGGTTTGAGTGCTTTTCCGCTCACCCCGCTCGACGACGACCGTCTCGACGAACGTGCTCTGGCGAATCTGGTGGGCCGGCTGGCCGGCGCCGGCGTCGACAGTATCGGCGCGTTGGGGTCGACGGGCTCCTACGCGTATCTGACGCGCTCCGAACGGGCCCGGGTCGCCGCGCTGGCCGTGGAGAACGCCGGTGGGGTGCCGGTGATCGTGGGGATCGGCGCGTTACGGACCCGGCATGTGCTGGAACACGCCGACGACGCCCAGCGTGCCGGTGCGGGGGCGGTGCTGCTGGCGCCGGTGTCCTATCAGCCGTTGACCGACGACGAGGTGTATCACCTGTACGAGCAGGTGACGGCGAACCTGTCGGTGCCGCTGGTGGTGTATGACAATCCGCGTACCACCGGGTTCACGTTCACCGACGAGCTGTATGCGGCGGTCGCGCGACTGGCGCACGTCGCGTCGGTGAAGGTGCCGCCGTTGCCGGCCGACCCGGCGATCGCCCGGGACCGGGTCACCGCGCTGCGGGCGCTGCTGCCGTCGCACGTCGGTATCGGGGTGTCGGGGGATCAGGTGGCCGCCGTGTCGTTGCGGGCGGGGTGTGACGCCTGGTATTCGGTGATCGCCGGGATCCTGCCCGAGTTGGCGTTGCCGATCGTGCGGGCCGGGTCGCCGGCGGCGGCGCGGGCGGCTTCGGATCGGCTGCGGCCGCTGTTCGAACTGTTCGCCGCCCACGGCAGTCTGCGGGTGGTCGCCGCCGTCGCCGAGCATCGGGGCCTGGTCGGGGCGGGGTGTCTGCCGTCGCCGTTGCGGCCTCTGGACGCGGCCGGTCACGCGGCGGTGGTGCAGGCGCTGGCCATCGTGGAGGCGACACCACCGGGCCGCGGCTGAGGTCACCGGTCAGCTGCCGGTCGCGGGCTGCCGGGTGGTAGCCCGCGACCGGGCTGGTCAGGGGGTGCCGGGCAGGGCGTGTGGCAGGCTACCGGCGCGGGTGCGCAGCTGGGATTCGGCGGCGGCGGCCCGGCGGCGCAGCCGGTCGGCCTCGGCGGTCAGGGCCTGCGCGCCGGTGTCGGTGAGGCGGTAGTAGCGGCGCAGCCGGCCGTCGACGGCCTCCTCGCGGTCCACCGCGATCAGCGACTGGTCGGCGAGGCGGTCCAGGGCGCCGTAGAGGGTGCCCGGCCGGAGGGTGACCTCACCGTCGGACAGGGTGCCGACGGCCTGGATGATGCCGTAGCCGTGCAGTGGCCGGGTGGCCAGTGCGGTGAGGATCAGCATCGTCGGTTCCTGCATCAGAGCGTCACCTTCCGCGGGGTGCGGCCGCGTGCCGGGAACGCGGCCGCGAGTGTGATCGTGGTCGCGGCCGCCAGCAGGCCCGCTCCGATCAGGGCGGCGGTGAACCAGGGTGTGTGCGGCCAGAGCCCGGACAGCCAGTCGGGGCCGGGCGGGCTGACGTGCGTCGAGGCGAGCCGGCCGTGGACGGTCAGGATGTGCACGTCGGCGCGGCCGTGGAGGGTGAAGGCCATCACGGTGTCGTCGTAGAGCGACCACACCGGGGCGAACAGGGCCGCGAACGTGACCACTGAGGCGAGGGCGGCGGGCCGTGACCGGTGGCGGGCGACCGCGGCGGCGATCAGCCAGCCGGTCACCGCGCCGGTGAGCAGCCCGGCGGCGATCAGCGGGAGCAGGCCGCCGGTGTCGTAGGGGGCCAGGTCGGTGGAGACCGACCCGGCCTCGCCGGTCACGGTCAGCCGCAGACCGTCGCGGACGGCCTGGAAACCGTGTTCGGGTGCGGCGGTGCCGGTGGCGAGGCGGTCGGTGGTGGTCAGCGGGTCGACCTGCCAGCCGTCGGCGGCGAGCCGGGCGCGGGCCTGCTCGCCGTCCCACACCGTGCCGGTGCTGCTGGTGCCCCACCACATCGGTACGGGGTCGGCGTCCGGTGGCAGCAGGTTGACGGAGACCGGCACGGTGGTGCCGGGCGGGAGACCGGCGGCCTGCGCGTGCAGGGCGCGGGCCGGTTCGGCCGGTGGCAGGCCGGCGAAGGTCTGCACGCCGGCCCACGAGCCGGCGGCGGCACCGAGCGCCCCGCCGGCCAGCAGTGCCAGCACCGCGGCGATCAGGGCCAGGGGGCGGTGGGCGGGTAGCCGGAATCGGTGACGCAGCCCGCTGGCGAGCAGATGCCAGGCGTCGGCCGGGCGGGGGCGGCGCCGGCCCGGCTCGGCCATCTCCAGCAGGGTGGTGACGATCTCCGCGCCGTGGGTGCGGCGGTAGGAGCGTGGATAGGCGTGCAGCAGCCGCCGGTAGATGCGCTCCAGGGCGGGGTCGGCGCGCGGCCAGTCGGATCCAGACATACCCCACACCGTACGGTCGCCGTTATATATCGTCAACCGAGCGGTAGGGGTGGGTTCGCGTGCCAGGCCGATACCCGGTTGCGGGACGGCCCCGACGGCGAGCAGAGTAGGAACGCAACCGACGCCCGAGAGATCCAGGAGCACCGTCCGGTGAAGTGAGAGACACCCGACCAGTCCCATATCGGTGTCACCCTCTGCCCTGGAGCCGCTCGTGCACGTCAAAGCAGTCAACCTCGCCCGCGCCCACGACGGCGACCTGCTGTTCTCCGGTTTCGACCTGGTGCTGCGCCCCGGCGACCGGATCGGGATCGTCGGCCCCAACGGCGCCGGCAAGACCACCCTGCTGCGGGTGCTCGCCGGCCTGCTCCCACCGACCGAAGGACACCTGAGCATCAGCGCCGGCACCCGGGTCGCGTACGTGCCGCAACGCATGCCCGACCCCGACGGCGCCGTCGGCGCGTTTCTCACCGCGGGCCTCGGCGAGCTCGCGTCGGTCACCGCCACCATGCGGGAGCTGGAGAAACGCATGGCGCAGGGCGACGATCTGCTCGACGCCTACGCCGCAGTGCAGGAACGCTGGACCGCCCTGCAGGGCTGGCGCGCAGAATCACGGCTCACCGAGATCCGCCAGCGCCTGGACATCGACCACCTCGACGACGACCTGCCGCTGCGCGCGGTCAGCGGCGGCGAACAGGCCCGGCTCATGCTGGCCCGCGCCCTGCTCGACGACCCCGACCTGCTGCTGCTGGACGAACCCACCAACCACCTCGACGCCGAAGGCGCCGCCTGGCTACGCACCTGGCTGCACGACTTCCCCGGCGGTGTCCTCGCGGTCAGCCACGACCGGGCCTTTCTGGACGAGGTCGTCACCCGCATCATCGAACTCGACGGCATCGACGAACAACCCCAGGACTACCCCGGCGGCGGCTACACCACCTACCGGCAGGAGAAACAGCGCCGCTGGGAGAAACTGCTGCTCGACTTCGAAGCCCAGGAGAAGGACCGGCGCCGCTGGGAAGCCGACATCGCCGCCACCAAGGGCTACGCCCGCAACGTCGAGATCAGCACCCCCGCCAGCGCCGCCGCACCCCACATCCGGCGCGTCGCCCGGCTGGTGGCCCGCAAGGCGAAGGTCCGCGAACGACGGCTGCGCCGCCAGATGGCGTCGGTGCAATGGATCGCCCGGCCCCGCACCCGGCCACCGCTGACCCTGGCGTTTCCCGCCGACACCGGCGAGCCGGGGGAGACCGTGCTGAAGATCCGCGACCTGACCGTACGGGACCTGCTGCGCCACATCGACCTCGACGTCAACCGCGGCGACCGGATCCTCATCACCGGCCGCAACGGCTCCGGCAAGACCACCCTGCTGCGCGCCATCGCCGACCAGCACCCCGACGTGGCCGTGCTACCGCAGACCGACGACGACCTGCGCGACACCACCACCGTCGTCGACTTCTTCCGCGCCCGCGTACCGGTCTACCTCGACGACGCCGAGAAACTGCTGCTCGGTCACCAGTTCGACACCGACCAGTGGACCCAGCCGGTCCGGGACCTGTCCGCCGGCGAACTACGGCGACTGCTGCTGGCCGTGCTGGTCAACAGCCCGTCGAGGATCCTGCTGCTCGACGAACCCACCAACTTCCTCGACTTCGCCGCCCTCGACGTCATCGAGGAAGCCCTGCGCCGCTACCGGGGCACCCTGCTGATCGTCAGCCACGACCGGTACTTCGCCGACGCCGTCGGACACCACCGGCACTGGCATGTCGCCGACGGACGGGTGATCGAGAACTGAGAAAATGACCGGCATGCAACTACAGCCGCACCAGGTGCTCCCCCCGGCCACCACCGCCGCGGCCACCGACTTCACCGAGGCATGGCTGGCCAACCGGCGACTGTCCGACCACACCCGCGCCGCCTACCGCCGGGACGTGACGTCCTGGCTCACCTGGTGCACCACCCACCAGGTCGACCCGCTGAACGCCACGTTCCTGCACGTCAACGCGTACGCCCGCGCCCTGGAGGCCCAGCCGCTGGCGCCGGCGTCGGTGGCCCGGAAACTGTCCGGCATCTCCAGCTGGTACGACTTCCTGCTCAAACTGCAGGCCGTACCCACCAACCCGGTCCTCGGCGCCGACCGCCCCCCACTCGACCGCGACCACTCCGCCACCCTCGGGCTCACCCCCACCGAGGTCGACGCGCTGCTGGCCGCCGCCGACCGGGCCGGCCCCCGCCCCCGCGCCATGATCACCATGCTGGCCGACCTCGGCCTGCGCGTCGGTGAACTCGTCGGCCTCGACCTGATCGACGTCGGCCACGACCGCGGCCACCGCACCGTGCGGTTCACCGGCAAAGGCGGCAAAGCCCGCCGCCGCGCCCTCACCCCCGGCGTGTCCGCCGCCCTCGACGACTACCTGCACGAACGCGGCCTGCACCCCGGCCCGCTGTTCGCCACCGCCACCGGCGCCCGCGTCGACCGGCACGCGGTGTTCCGGCTCGTGCGGCGCCTGGCCGCCGACGCCGGCATCGCCGAGGCCGGCCGGCTGTCACCGCACTCGCTGCGGCACGCGTTCGCCACCACCGCCCGCGCCGAAGGCGTCGCCCTCGAAGACGTCCAGGACGCCATGGGCCACGCCGACCCGCGCACCACCCGCCGCTACGACCGGGACCGTTTCAACCTCGACCGTGACCCCGCCTACACGATCGCCGCGGCCCGTGCCCGCCGCAACAGCCCGTGACCATGCCCCCTATGCTCTGAACCCGCGGCAACAGAGAGCGGGCGGGTTTTGAGCACGGAAATGAGCATCGTCGAGGCCGTCATCCTCGGCGCGGTCGAAGGCGTCACGGAGTTCCTCCCGGTGTCGAGCACCGGGCACCTGACGATCCTGGAGAAACTGTTCGGTCACACCATCGACGACCCGGACATCACCGCCTTCACGGTGATCATCCAGTCCGGTGCCGTCCTGGCCACCATCCTGTTCCTGCGTAAGGACATCGCCCGGGTCGTCCCGGCGTTCTTCAAAGGCCTGTTCAACAAAGCCCACCGCGACCACGAGGACTTCCGGTTCGGCTGGGCGGTGCTGCTCGGGTCCATCCCGATCGTCATCGCGGCCCTGCTGTTCAAAGACCAGATCGAAGGACCACTGCGCAGCCTCTGGTTCGTCGCCGGCGCCCTGATCCTGTGGTCGGGCGTGATGGCGTTCGCCGACCACGCCGCCACCCAGGTCCGCCACCAGCAGGACGTCACCTGGAAGGACACCCTCATCATCGGTGTCGTGCAGTGCATGGCCCTGATCCCCGGCATCTCCCGCTCCGGCGCCACCATGTCGGCCGGCCTGCTGCGCGACCTCGACCGGGTCACCGTCACGAAACTGTCGTTCTTCCTGTCCATCCCCGCCCTGGCCGGCGCGTCGGTGCTGCAGGGCGTCGAGGAGGCCGACCGGATCGCCACCGGCGTCGGCTGGACCAACACGATCGTCGCGACCGTCGTCAGTTTCGTCGTCGCCTACGCGTCGGTGACCTGGCTGCTCAAATTCGTGTCGAAACACTCGTACAGCATCTTCATCTTCTACCGGCTCGCGCTCGGCTCGCTGCTGCTGGTCCTGCTGTCCACCGGAACGATCTCGGCCAAGTGACCCCCGCGGACACAGCGCTCGCCCACGTGCGGGCGCTGTTCCCCGCCCCCGGGCCGGTCGTGACCGCGCCGATCACCGTCAACTTCCACCCCGACCGGCCCCTGGCCGACGGCCGTACCGTCATCGAACACCTGGCCGCCGACGGCATCTACCGCACCCAGTACGAGACCGGCATCTCCAACGGCGGTCTCGGCGGTGACCGGCCCGTCTGGGAACAACGGATGTTCGGCGACAGCGGAAGCCGGCCCGTCTACGGGGCCCTCAACCTGCCCGGGCACCCCGACGGGGCGGCACCCCGCTTCGGTAGCTGCCACTTCGTGCTGCGCGGCCACGTCACCGGGCGGGCCACGTTCAGCCTCGGCGACATCCACACCCTGCCCGAGATCCTCGGCACGGCCGCCACCTTCGGCGCCGTCTGGGACGGTCTGCTCGCGCAGGTCGCCCGTACCGGGCAGGCCCTGGGCGTCAGCGCCGACGACCCGCACACGTGGCAGGCCGCCCTGGCCGAACCGCGCACCACCGCCGGCCGGACCCTCGACGACTACGTCGAAGCGCAGGTCCACGGCGGCCTCAGCATCGCCGCCGACGTCGCCGCGGTCGTCGCCGACCCGTCGTTTCGCGGCACTGCCATCGAGGCCGGGCTACGCCGCCTCGGCGTCGCCGTGCACTGGCACCACGGCCTGCAGCTGCCGGCCGAACAGTTCCCCGACGATCTGCGCGGCCCCGAAGCGGCCCTGCTGGCCCGCGAGATCGCCGCCCGCTACGGTGAGCCCGTCCTGAACGCGGAGATCATCGGCCGGGCCGCCCGCGACGGCGACCCACCGCAGATCGTCAAATACCTGTGGCACATCCTGGTCATCCTGGGCCGGCCAGCCTAGCCACCAGCTTCTCGCCGTCCGGCCACGGCCCGAACCCGGAACTGGAATCCAGATGACCGACCGGGCCCGCGTCGAACAGCTCACCACCCCAGTCTCGGGCCAGCTGCTGCCCGTGGGCGAACGTGCCGTGCGGATCGTCGCGGCTGACCACCACGATCGACCGGAACGGCAACGGCTCGCGCGGGACGTCGCCGGTCTGCGGCGGTGTCACCAGCAGCGCCGCCGTCACCGGGCCGGTGAACTGCCGCGCCCACCACGCCACCGTCAGGCAGCCGGCACTGTGCGCGATCAGGATCGCCGGGTCCTGCGACGCGGCCACCGCCGCCTGCAACGCCGCCACCCGGTCCTCGACCAGATAGGGCGCACCCGGCGGCTCCGGCGCCCACCGGTAGTGCCGGTGCGCGCGCGCCCACTGCCGCGACCAATGGTTCGCAAACGGCACCCCGCGGCCGGGTACCAGCAGAAAACGGGTCACCCCCGGCAGCGTAACGGCAAACGTGAATACCTGCCGTCATCGCGGCGATGCCCTATCGTCGTGCGGGTGCCCGACCCCATCTTCACCCACCCACGACTGGCCGCCGTCTACGACACCTTCGACGGCGACCGCGGCGACCTGCAAGCCTACGAGGACATCGTCGCCGAACTCGGCGCCCACCGCATCCTCGACTTCGGCTGCGGCACCGGAACCCTCGCGGCCCGGCTCGCCGGCTCCCACGACGTCACCGGTTTCGACCCGGCGGCGGCGTCGCTGGACATCGCCCGCACCAAAACCGGCACCGTCACCTGGACCGGTGACCTCACCGGCCTGACCGGTTTCGACCTGGTCCTGATGACCGGCAACGTCGCCCAGGTGTTCCTCACCGACGACGACTGGCACACCACCCTGCGCACCCTGTTCGCGGTACTGCGGCCCGGCGGGTTCCTGGTCTTCGAGACCCGCCGGCCCGAATACCGGGCCTGGGACGAATGGGCCCACCGGCAACCGCAGACCCGCGACGTGCCCGGCGTCGGCCGTGTCGAACAACGGTTCCAGCTCACCGGCGTACGGCTGCCGCTGGTGTCGTTTCGCTACACGTACACGTTCGGCGACGGTGAGGTCCTCACCTCCGACTCCACGCTGCGTTTCCGTGACCGCAACGACCTCGACGCCGACCTCACCGCCGCCGGCTTCCGGATCACCGACGTCCGGCAGGCCCCCGACCGGCCCGCCCGCGAGCGGGTGTTCCTCTGCGAAAGACCCTGATCCGGTACGGCCGGCACCGCGCCCGGATTCAGGCGGCCTCGACCGCGAACGTCTCCGGCGGCGGCAACTCCCGCGGTTCCTCGTCGATGCCGGCCCACTCGATCCCGCCGAGCAGCTCACCGCCGTCGGCGTCCACGATCGTGTAGAGGAACAGACTGGTGTGACCCTCGTACGGGAACCCGTTGACCTTCGGGTTCATCCCGAACCCGCGGCCGGCCTCGAACTCGATCGACGGGCACCCGCACGCACAGCCGGCGACCACCCGCGCCCCGGCCGCCTGCTTTCGCAACGCCGCCGCGCCGTCGAAGTCCACCGCCAGCAGCGCCGCCAGCACCGCCCGTTCCCGCCCGGTCAACTCCCTGGATTCCACACCCCCATTCTCGATCTGCGTGCGGCGGCGCCACCAGGGGGACTCCTATCCTTCGCTCATGGAACCGGTGAACGTGCTGGCGCTCGGGATCGACCTTGATCTGGTGCCGACGCAGGACGGTGGGCGCGCGACCCTCCTGCCCGGCGGTCATGCCCGGGACAGCCGGTTCACGTATCGGCCCAACTGGGCGCTGCCCGGCTGGCCGGCGGCAAAGCAGACCGCAGGACCCGTGCTGGGCTTCTCACGCACCGACCTTCGCCCCGGCCACAGCGCCCGGGCGATCGTGGTCGCGCTGTTTATCCAGCACACTCCGCAATGGCGGGACGTGGGCCCGGACGAGGTACTGCGCATGTACGAAGGCTCGCGACTCTGCGGTCACGGGCGCGTCGCCTGGGTCGAGCCCGCCACCTGGCCGCTACCCGACGACGAACAGGACCGCCTGGCCGCGTGGCTGACCGCGACCTGACACGCCCGACCCGTGAACCCGCCGGCTCCGGTGCCGGCGGCCTCAGACGAGGGTCGCCCGGGCGATGCCGCCGACCTCCGGCCCGGTACGGGCGATGGCCAGGCCGCCGGGGGACCAGATGGCCGAGCAACCAGCCGTCTCGGTGTACACGTCACCGGTCGGGCCGGCGAAACTGGCGAAGACGACGAACGACCGGCAGGTGCGGGCGATGACCACCGCACGGGCCTCCTGCTCGGGTAGCTCCTCCGGGCGGTGCACCAGGCCGGCGAGGTAGGCGTCGACCCGCAGCGCCGCAGTGCCCGCGATGTGTTGCGCCGCGCCGGTGTCCTTGCAGATTCCCAGCCCGAACCGCCACCCGTCGATCTCGAGCACGGTAGGTCCGTCGCCGGCCCGGAACCGTTGCGGTTCTCGACCGCCCAGCCAGGTCTTGCGGTAGACGACCCGCACCCCGGTGGCGTCGACGGCCAGCATGGCGATGAAACGATGCTCGGCCTCCGCGACGACAGCACCGGCCAGAGCGACCGAGCCCGTCGCCGTGCAGGCGCCCACGAGCGGTGTGAGCGCGGGGTCGTCGCACCTGATCGGGTCGGCGTCGAGTTCGTATCCGGTCAACGACAGTTCGGGAAAGACCACCACGCGGGACCCGGCGGCCTGGACGGCTTCGGCGTGGACCAGGGCGTTACCAGCGGGGTCCCCTGGGATGCAGGCGGGCTGAGCGGCGGCGATTCGTATCTGCGATGCACGCATCCCGACATGATCACCCGTCGGTTAGCCTGCCTGCCATGCGCATCGCCGTGATCTCTGATCTGCACGGGAATCTGCTGGCTCTGGAGGCGGTACTCGCCGACATCGAGGACCGCATGGTCGACACCGTGGTCAACCTCGGTGATCTGATCTCCGGCGGGCTGGCTCCCGCGGCGACGGCCGACCGGCTGATGCAACTGGGCCAGCTGACCGTGCGCGGCAACCACGAACGCCAGCTGCTCCAGCATCGCCGTGAACAGATGTCCATGTCCGACCGGTTCGCTCATGACCAGCTCACCGAAGCCCATCGCGCCTGGTTCGCGTCGCTGCCGTTGACTGCCGAGATCACGCCCGGCGTGCTGGCGTTCCACGGCACCCCCCACGACGACGTCGTCTACCTGCTGGAGACAGTCGATCCCGACGGTGCCAGGCCCGCCACGCACCAGGAGATCACGGCCAGACTCGGCGAGTACGCGACGTGGCCGCTGCTGCTGTGCGGCCACACTCACCTGCAGCGGCAGGTACGCCTCGGTACGGGCACGCTCATCGTGAATCCCGGAAGTGCGGGCTGGCCCGCCTACGACGACGACGCGCCGTACCCGCACGTCATGGAATCGGGCAGCCCCCATGCGCGCTACGCGATCGTGGACGACACGAACGGACGCTGGGAGGCCGACCTTCTGGCCGTGGAATACGACTGGGAAGCCGCGGCACGGCTGGCGGACAGCAACGGGCGCCCGGACATCGCGGGTCAACTGCGTACCGGGCGAGCCCGTTAGAGCCCGCCGCTTCCCGCCGCTTCCCGCCGGTGGCGAGGGGCGTTTGACGCGCGCCCCGGAAGGCCTCTACAAACGACGCATGACCGAGGACCGTGCCGCGCTCGCCCGGACGATCATCGACGCCAACGGCTACCTGACACTCGCCACCGCCGACACCGACGGCCGGCCATGGGCGACACCCGTCTGGTTCGCGGCCGACCGGTACACCGACTTCCTGTGGCTGTCACGCACGTCGACGCGGCATTCGGCCAACATCGCCGACCGGCCACAGGTCGGCATCGTGATCTTCGACTCGGCCGCACCGATCGGCTCGGGACAGGGCGTCTACATCGAGGCACTGGCCGAACCGGTCCCGGCCGCGCAGACAGCGGCCGCGATCACCGTCTACTCGGACCGGTCAGTGGCCGCCGGCGGCCGTGAGTGGCAGGTGAGCGACGTCGCCGCACCGGCCGCGTTCCGGCTCTACCGGGCCCGGGCGACGGCACACTACCTGCTCGACGACCACGACAGCCGCGTCCCGGTCGACCCGGCCGGCACCGGCGGAGATCACCGGTGACGTGCGGGCGCCGCTCGCGGTGACTGGTCGACCACGACAGCCGCGTCCCGGTCGACCCGGCCGGCACCGGTGAGTGCGGGCGCCGCTCGCGGTGAGCTGCCGGTTCACCACCCGCACCGGGCCCGCCTACGGCGGCCGGCCTGATGTCCTACAGTCCAGAGGTGAGCAAGCGTGCGCGCCCCGGTGTCAGCAAGCGGGATCGGCCGGGTGGGAGACTGCCGGACCCCGCACTGCTGTGCCTGCCGTGCATGATGCTGGGCACCGTCCGGCAGGCCTGGACGATCAGTGACGGGCGGGCCTGCTGCATCCGACACGCGGTCGAGGACGCCGGCCTCGACGACGACATGGCCGAACACGACCTGTTCGTCGTCCTCTACGAGGCGCTGCGGCAGCAGGGACACCCCGACGCCCACTGAGACGGCCCGGCCGTCAGGTGCGCCGCGACCGCCCGGCGGGCCGGCGGCTGCCGGTGAAGTCGTACCGGCGCAGGTCCCGGCGGATCCGCAGCGCGGTCAGCACCGTCAGCAGCAGCGCCCCGGCGGCCGCCAGCGCGTAGGTGCACCGATGCAGGGCCGGTGACGGCTGCCCGACCTCCGGCGGGAACCAGCCCAGCGGATCGAGAACCGCGACCATCCGGTCACCGGCACGGATGTCACGGTCGGCGAAGAACAGCACCTCACCCAGATCCTCGCCGGTGGCCGCGGTCTCCACCACGACGAGCTGATGGCCTTGCCGGGACACGCCGTCACCGGCGGTCACCACCACCGGCACCCGACGGCCGGCGAGGTCCAGGTAGGTGGCCGACACCCCGACACCGACCGCGACGGCGAACAGCAGGGTCACCACACCGATCCCGGTGAACCAGCCGGGCCGCCGGTCGAGTCTGTCCTCACCGGCGAACCACACCATCACCGGCACGACCAGACCGGCCACCATCGGCAGCACCGCGACGGACATCAGCGCGGTCGAACCCGACCCGGTCAGCGCTGCGACCGCGACCCACGCCGTCAGGCACGCGAGCAACGCACCGAGGGACAGGCAGATCTGTCGCAGGATCAGGCGGTTGCGGGGCACGGCCACATCCTGCCCCGCCCACGCAACCACGCCCGCCTATCGAGCAAGATCGGCCGGGCACGGCCGGTCGGTGACGAAACTGTTCACCACCAGCGCCGAGTTCAGCGGCTGCACCCCGGGCGGTGTCGCCAGCACGCCGTCCTCCAGACGGGCATAGGCGTCCAGGTCGACGGTACGGATCACCGAACAGCCGCTGGGCGAGCAGCACGTGGCGGATCGCGGTGACGGCCGACCCGTAATCTGCAGGCGAGCGGTCGGCATCCGCCGCTGGAATATCCCCGGCCGGGGCCCGTGCGGGCGGCATTGCCGTGGCCGCGCAAGAATGCGGCGGTGAACAGCGAGGCACGGCGTGCGGTGGTGGCCACCCTGATCGAACTCGCGGCGAGTCCGGACTACCGCGACCGCGCCGACGCGGGGCGTTGCCTGGCCGGGTTCGCCGAGATGCCCGAGGCCGGCCGGGCACTGTCGGGTCTGGTGCTCGACGCCGGTGACACGTTCGTCACCCGGGAGACGGCGACGGCACTGTTGCGGCGGCGGGACACGGCCGGGTTCGCGGCGGTCGCCGCCGCCCTCGCCGTGGCCGACGCCCACCACAGCGACTGGATCCACACCGCGGTCCTCGACGTGTTCACGGTGTTCGCCCGCGATCGTGACGCCGCGCTGCGCGCGTGCGAGACGTTGTCCCGCGACCCCGACGACCATATCCGCCGCGGCGGGCGCCAGTTGATCGACATGCTGCAGGAGATCGACCCGATCCTGCACTGAACCGACACCCCGACCGCGAAGGGCGGGCGACGACGGTGAGCATCCGGTCCGATCGAGCGTGCTGTCCGGGGCGCCGGCACACCGGCGAGCAGGCAACCGACGCCGCCCGGATCGACGTCGGTGCGCAGCGCGGTGGCCGGCAGGTCCTGTGCCGGGAGATCGGGGCCGGTACCCGCCGGCGGCCGCCCGCCGCGGACCCGGCAGTTGCGGGAGGTGTGGTCCGGTGGGGCGGCCGACGGCGTACAGAATCGGGGTTATTGATCTTCCAAGGCGGCCTTGACCAGGGCCAGAGCCGCCTCGGTGGGGATGCCGAGGGCCCGCACGCGTGCGGCGTAGGCGTGCGCGGCCCGCTGTGCCTGGCCGGAGGTGTTGCCGGCCTTGGCGGTGATCACCGTGCCGAGCCGGCCGCGCGTCTCCACCAGGCCGGCCTGTTCCAGTTCGCGGTAGGCGCGGGCCACCGTGTTGACCGCCAGGCCCAGGTCGTCGGCCAGCCGGCGTACCGGCGGCAGGCGGGTGCCGGCGGCCAGTTCACCGTCGGCGGCCAGCGCGGCGATCCGCATCCGGACCTGTTCGTAGGGTGGGGTCGCGGACGCCGGGTCGATGGTGATGTTCATCAGATCAGCTTGGGCGGGGTGTTACCGACGGCCACGATGGCGCGCCGGATCGGGACGAACGCCAGGAGTACGCCGCCGACCAGGAAGAACACGACCAGCGACACGATGCCGGCCCGGTAGCTGTTGGTGAGCTGGAAGATCAGGCCGAAGAACAGCGGGCCGAGCCAGCTGGTGCCCTTGTCGCTGATCTCGTAGAAGCCGTAGTACTCGCCTTCCTTACCGGCGGGGATCAGCTGGGAGAACAGGCTGCGCGACAGGGCCTGGCTGCCGCCCATCACGATGCCGATACCGGCGCCGAGCAGCATGAACGGGATCGGTTCGCCCTCCGGCAGGAAGTAGGCGGCCGACACCACGCCCAGCCACAGCGCCAGCGCGATCAGGATGGTCTTGCGGGCGCCGATGCGGGTCGCCAGCGCGCCGAGAGCCAGCGCACCGCCGAACGCGAGGAACTGCACGATCAGGATGGTCAGGATCAGCGCCGACTGTTCGAGTTTGAGTTCCTCGGTGCCGAACTGGCTGGCCAGGGCGATGACGGTCTGGATGCCGTCGTTGTAGATCAGGTAGGCGCCCAGGAACGCCAGCGTCAGCGGGTAGGCGCGCATGCCCTTGATGGTGTGGCCGAGCTGTTTGAACCCGTCGGTGAGCACGTTGCCGCCCAGGCGGGGTTTGGCCGCGGCGCCGGGGTGTTCCCGCAGCCATATCAGCGGGACGATGGTGAACGCCGCCCACCAGACACCGGCCGACACGATCGACCAGCGGGCCAGGTCCAGGGTGCGCTGCGCGTCGCCGTCGCGGGACAGGCTCATCACGGCGACCAGGTTGAGCAGCAGCAGGACACCGCCGCCGAGGTAGCCGATGGCCCAGCCGCGGCTGGAGATCCGGTCGCGGTCGTCCGGGCCGGCCAGCTGCGGCAGGAACGAGTTGTAGACGACGATCGCCGCACCGAAGGAGATGTTGGCGACGATGAACAGCAGACCGCCGAGCAGGTAGCGGTCGCCGGTGACGAAGGCCATCGCGACGGTGGCGGCCGCGCCGGTGAACGCGGCGCCGGCCAGCAGCGGCTTCTTGCGGGGGGCGCGGTCGGCGATCGCACCCATCACCGGCAGCACGAACACGGTCAGCAGCACCGACAGGCTGACCAGGTACGCGTAGTAGGAGCCCGCGGCGACCGGGATACCGAGCGGGCGCACGGTGCCGTCGCAGGTGTCGGCGTCGATGGCGCAGCCGGCGGCCCGTTCGGTGATGCTGGTCAGGAACGGCCCGAGGAACACGGTGATGACGGTGGTGGAGAACGCGGAGTTCGCCCAGTCGTAGAAGTACCAGCCGGTACGTTCGCGTCTGGGCGCGAGGGTGGTGCTGTTGCCGTCGACGGCCATCGGGTGCGCTCCTGGAATGTGGTCGGTGCGCGGACATGATGCCACCCCGGCGCCGTCAGCGGGAGACGCGGATCACTGTTCACCCGTCGTCCACCAGCGGGCCAGGGCTGCGGTGGCCGGGTCGTCGGAGGCGGCCAGGACCGTCCACGGGTCGGCGCCGTCGGGGATCTCGATGCCGGCGTACGCGGCCAGCTCCTGCGGGGACACGGTCTCCACCGGCGGCAGGAAGCCGGTGGGGTCGCCGGCACCCAGGGTGGTGGCGTCGATCCAGGGGAAACCGTCGACCGGTTCGGGCAGGTCGACGTCGAGAGCCGGCGGGAAGACCGGGTCGTCGGCGACCGCGGCGAGCTGCTCACCGGCACCGTCGAGGTCGGGCACGTCCACGTCGGGCAGGTGCGCGTCGGGCACGTCCACGTCCGGCAGGTCCCACGTGTCGTGGTCGAGCGGCTCGGGCGCGGCGACGTCGTCGTGGTGGGGCGGGTCGAAGTCGAACGCGTCGTCGTGGTCCCAGTGGTCGGTCATCAGGCCTGTCCTTCATCGGTGGGGGTGGGAGTCAGGGAACGGGCCCGCAACAGGGCTTCGTCGGCGACCCGCAGCCGGGCGGCGGCGGTGTCCCGGTCGGTGGTGGCCGCGGCCCGCCGCCGGGCACGCCCGGCGGCGTCCTCGGCGGCGGCGGCGTCGATCTCGGCGATCAGCGCGTCGAGTTCGCGCAGCCGGCGTTCGATCGCGTCGTCGAGAGCGACCGACAACGCGTACTGCAGGTCGGTGAACCGGCCGCTGATCTCGTCGGTCAGCGCGGCCCGCGCCTCGGCGAGCACGTCACGCAGCCACGTGTGGGCGTGCCGGCGGTCGGTGTGCACGCGGCGGCGGTAGATGACGTACCCGCCGGCGGCCAGGCCCAGACCCAGGCCGGCGAACGGGATCAGCAGCCCGGCTCCGGCGATGCCCAGGGCGGACACGCCGAGCATCGCGCCGCGCCCGGCGATCAGGGCGATCCCGCCGGCGGACAGGGCGATCAGCATGTTGTCGCCGGATCCGTCGCGCGGTGGGCCCGCGGTCAGGGTGTGCCGCAGGGTGGCGCTGACCCGGGCCGGGTCGAACGAGTCGGCCAGCACCTTCTCGGCCACCTCGCGGTAGGTGTCCTCCAGAGTGGTCGACAGTTCCGCCGCGACGGCCTGCAACTGGGTGTCCAGGTCGTCGGGCAGCGCGGTCAGCGTGTCACCCTTGGCGGCGTCGATGCGTACCGCGTAGTCGTGCTGGACCTCGGTCAGCCGGGTCCGCAGCCGGCCGACCACGGCGACCCGGGCGTGCTGGATCTCGGCGTTCAGTTTCAGGGTCCACTGCCGGGACTCGGTGCGTTTACGGGCGGCGAGCGCGGCGCGTTCGGCGCGGGTGGCGGCCTGGGCGGTGGCGTCGGCGGCGGCCGCCTGCACCCGTTCGTCGGCGACGTCGCGCAGCCGGGTCAGGTCGCGGTGGGCGGCGCGCAGCACGTTGGCCAGGCGCAGCTGGTGGCCGCGGCCGGCGAGTTCGACCAGGGCGTGCTGCAGGGCCGGCACCTTCGACTCGGTGGCCAGGGCGTCGCGGGTGGCCGGGTCGGCCGACAGGGCCAGCTCGGCCAGGCGTGCCGACACCGGGAACCAGGGGGCGGCGGCGAACCGGGGTGCGTGCGCCTGCAGCAGTGACCGGTTGTCCTCGGCGATGGTCCGCCACTGCCCGAACGCGTCGATCTTGGTGAGGGCGAACACGACGGCGTCGACGCGTTCGGTGGCCGCGGCCAGGAAGTCGAGTTCCGGCTGCGACAGCGGGGCCGACGCGTCGGCGACGAACAGCAGGGCGGTGGCGCGGCGGACCGCGTCCAGCGCGATCGTGGCGTGCACCGGGTCCAGACCGCCGGCGCCCGGGGTGTCCAGCAGGGTCAGATACCGCAGCAGCGGCGCCGGATGGGTGACCTCGATCTTGCGGGTCCGCTGGTGGCCGCGCGCCCACGACGACAGGTCGTCGACCTCGACCTCCTCGCCGCCGGGCAGCCAGGCGCGGGCGGTGAACGTGTCGCCGGGTACGAAACTCAGATACGCCGCGGTGGTCACGGCCGCGTCGACCGGTGACAGGCCGGGCACCCCGAGCAGTGCGTTGACCAGCGAACTCTTACCGCGTTTGGTTTCCCCGACGACGACCACCCCGGGCCGGGTCAGGTGGGCGCGGCGCAGCTGTGCCAGGTCGGCGGCCGCGTCCGGGTCGGCGGTCCGCAGATACGACAGGGTGTCGCGGACCGCGGTGTCCAGCAGTGTGGTCAGATCCTGCACTGGCGCACCTCCTGGGCGAGCAGCTGGAACCCGCGGTGCGCGACGTGCGCGATCCGGGCCTGCGCCGGCCCGGCCCCGTCGACGGCGTAGGCCCGCCAGCGGCCGGCGGCGGCGACCGCGGCGGCGGCCAGCGCGGTGCCGTCGGCGTCGGGCAGGTCCAGGATCCAGCGCGGGTCGGTCGAGGTGGCCAGCCGGATCAGCTGCTGCTCCCAGTGCGCCGGCAGCGCCACGGCACCGGTCGCGGCCCGCTGCGCGGCGTCGAGCAGCCGCAGCCGGTGGTAGGCCGGGTCACGCAAAGCCTGCTCGACGGCGTCGCGGATGGCGGCCCGGTTCTGCCGGTCCAGCGAGGCGAGGCGTTCCAGGCGGGTCAGCGCCCAGCCGGCCTTGATCGCGTCCGAGCGCCAGCGGAACGTCTGGTCGACGGTGGTGGTCAGCCGGGCCAGACCGGACGCCGCCGACAGCCGCCGCACCAGCTCGCCGGTACCCAGCCGCGGCTCGGCGGCCAACTGGGCGCAGGCGAACCCGATGCCGTACAGGTCGAGCCGGGTCAGTAGCCGTTCGCGCTGGTCGGCGCTGATCGGGGCGGGCCGGCTGCGGAACAGGTCGGCCGACAGCAGCAGCAGGGTGAGGTCCGCCGGCGCCAGCGCGGCGAGCCGGGCGAGCGCGTCGCGGTCGGCGCCGGTCAGCCGGCCGGCCTCGGCGGTCTCGGCCAGCAGCCCGGCCACCGGCACGACATCACCGACGGTACGGGCCAGCAGTGCCGCCTGCTGCTGCGCCAGCGGCCCGGCGACCGGCCACGGGTCACCGGCGCCGCCGGCCAGCGTGTCGATGCGGCCCAGCACCCCGATCGCGTTGATCGGGCTGGTCGCCAGCCGGGCCGACGCGGTGTGGAAGGCCTGCAGCGCCCGCACGTCGTCGGCGCGGACCGCCTGGGTGAACACGTAGATGACCGCCTCGGCGGCGGCGACCTCACCGGCGGAGTCGTCGTCGATACCGACCGCCGCCTCGGCGCGGGCACTGCCGGCCGTGTCGGTCGACGCCAGGCCCGGCGTGTCGACGACGGTCAGGTCCCGCAGCCGGTCACTGGTGAGCGCGACGTCGACATACGCGATGCGCACCGCCGGCACCCCGAGCCGGTCCGGCACCATGCCGTCCTCGTCCAGCGGCAGGCTGTGCCGGGCCCCGTCCCGGGTGACCACGTCGATGCGATCGGCGGCCCCGTAACGGAATCGGGTGACCACGCGAGTGCACTCGCCGGCCGCGGTGGGGGCGACCCGACGACCGATCAGGGCGTTGACTAGTGTCGACTTTCCGGCTTTAAGGCGGCCTGCGATCGCCACACGTAACGGATCGTGAAGACGGTTGCTAATCTGCTGGACCTGTTGACCAGCATCGGAGGAAACCCGGGTGACGATCTCGTGACACAGAGTCGCGATTCCGGAGGTGAGCGGGCCGTTCACTTCGACTCGTCAGCGCAGCACACCGTCGGCGACAATGTGCCTATCGCGGAAGTCGGCGTCACGAAAGGGCCCTCCTGTAGTTCACCGCAGTCTCACAGAGCCTACGGAGGTCGGCACCGTGACCGGGATCCCGAGATCGTGCCAGTGATGTCGGCCCCACGGACGGTGGTCGCCGCGATGTTCACCGCGAGGATGGGAGGGCGCAGGTGACGGACGAGCCAGAGGTGGCCGCCCGTACCGCTCTGCGCCAGGGGCCCGCCCTCGTCGTGTTGACCGGGCCGCCCGGCTGCGGGCGGACCACCCTGCTGCGGCGCATCGCCGCCGCCGTGCCGGGCCCCGCCCACCTCGGCGGTGGCCTGGCCATGCTCGCCGAGGTCCCGGCGCTGGCCCTGTCGCGGGCGGTGCGGGCCCGGCTGCCCGCCGACGACGTGCCCCTGCTGGCCGAGGCGGTCCGCTCCCGGGTCCGCGGTGGGCTGCTGGTCCTCGACGACCTGCAGTACGCCGACCCGGCCACCGTCGCCGCCCTGCCGCACCTGGCCCGCACCTGCCGGGTGCTGGTCGCCGTGCGGACCCCGCACCGGCTCAGCGAACCCCTGGCCGCCGCCCTGCGCGACGCCGCGACCGCCTGGCTGCCGGTGCCACCACTGACCCCCGGCGAGTCGCACGCCCTGGTCCGTAAGACCGCCGGCGGCCTCGACGAGCAGTCCACATCGGCGGTGATCGCCCGGGCCGGCGGCAACCCCCTGGCGACCATCGCGCTGGCCCGGCAGGCCGCCGCGGGCCGCGCACCGATCGGGGAGGACATCGACCAGGTGGCGTACGCGATCGCCGCCGCCCTGGCCGACCTGCCCCGGGCCGCCCGCACCGCGCTGGCCGCGCTCGGGCTGCTCGGCCGGCCCGCCGCCCCCGCCCTACTCGGTACCGGCGCCGCCGACCTGCTGGCCGCCGGCCTGGTCACCGCGGAACCCGGCGGGTCACTGCTGCCGGTGTCGGCGTACGTCGCCGAGACCGCCGCCGGCCTGCTCGACGGCCCGGCCCGCGCCGACCTGCACGCCCGGCTCGCCGAGTTGACACCACCGGCCGAAGCGGCCCGGCACCTGGCCGCCGCCGGGGACCCCGACGCGGCGTACCGCAAGGCCCTGGCCGCCGCCGACCGGGTCGCCGGCGCCGAACGGGCCGCCCTGCTGCTGTTCGCCTGCGCGCTGCCGGCCGACGTCGACCCGCGGGTACGCCTGGCCGCCGCCGACGCCGCCCTGGCCACCGGCCGCGCCACGGACGCCGCCGAGGTCCTGCGCCCGCTGGCCGCACTCGCCGGGGCCTTCCCCCGGGCGGCCGCACCCGGTCACGGCGTCGACCCGGCGGCCGGTGCACCCCCGGTGGATCCGCTGGCCCTGGAGGCGGCCGTGCTGCGCGGCGAAGCGCTGCTGCAGGCCGGTGAGCCGGGCGCCGCCCGCGACGCGGTACGCGCCGTGCCGGACACCGCCGCCGCCGGGGTCGTCGCCGCCCGCGACCGGGTCCTGCTGCTGTGTGCCCTGTCCACCGAACCGATGAGCGCCCTCGAACTCGCCGACAAAATCGCCGTCCGGCATCCGCAGCCACCGCCGGGGATCGTCGCCGCGCTGGCCGCGGTCCGGGCCACCCACCGGCTGCCCGGCTGGGACACCGCACTGCGCACCGCCGCCGGGTTCGCCGACCCGCTGATCGCCCGCTGGTCGGCGTGGCTGCTGGTCGAGCACCTGGCCGCCGAGGGCCGGCTCACCGACGCGGCCGCCGCCGCCCTGACCGCGGCAGCAGCCGCCGCCGACGCACTCGCCTACGGCTGGCAGACCCGGTTCCTGGCCGCCGCCGACTGGACCCTGGCCCTGCACGGCCCGGACGTGCCGGCCGAACTGTCCTGGGACGGCATCGAAGGGGTACTGCGCAGGGCGGCGAACCTCACCGACCGGGCCCTGCCCGACCAGGCCCGCGCCTACGCCACCGCGGCGACCGCCCTGATCGAGGCCGACACCGGCCTGCTCGCGGCCGCCCGCGCCCGGCTGGAGAACGCCCCGGCCCACCCGGCCGCCGCCTGGGTGGCCCGCGAAGCCGCCTGGCTCGACGGCCAGCCCGACCGGGCCGCGCGGACCCCCGCCGACGCCGGCACCGGTCTGCTGGCCGGCCTGCACGCGATCACCGCCCGCTGGGCCGCCTACGACCTGGGCATGCCCGGCAACGCGGCGATCCCGGTCGACCTGCCCGTCGCGGCCCGCCGCACCCTGACCGCATGGGCCGTCGGGTCCGGGCTGGACACCGCCGCCGACAGCTGGCAGCCGGTCGCCCTGCGCGAACAGATCCGCTGCCTGATCGCGGCCGGACTCACCGGCGGCGACCGTGACCAGGCCGTCGCCGCGCTGCTGCGGGCCGAGCAGCTCGCCGACACCGCCGGGCTCACCGTGCTGGCCGGCCGCGCCCGCCGCGGGCTGCGCCGGCACCAGATCCAGCGCGACAGCCGCAGCCCCCGCTCCGACGGGCGGCTCACCCGCCGCGAACTGGACGTCCTGGGCCTGGTCGCGGCGGGGGAACCGACCCGCCGCATCGCCGGGCAACTCGGCATCTCCGCCGAGACCGTCGACACCCACATCCGCGCGAGCATGCGCAAACTCGGGGCGCGTACCCGTACCGAGGCAGCGGCACTCGCCTTCGCCACCACCCCGGCAAGGCCCGAACCCTTCGACACCAGCGAGGATGGCCGGTGATACGACAGCCCGACGACGCTCCACGCCACGTAGTTGCCACCGCGGCCGAAGCAGACACCGTCCTGCGGCGGCTGGCCCGTGATGGATGGACCGCCCGGGCCGGATTCGCCCTGCCCGACCCGTCCTGGGACGTCGGCGCCGCCCACCTGCTCCTGCACGGCCGCATCGGCGACGACGACCTCGAATCAGCGCAGCTGGCGGTCCTCGCGGCCGCCCGCGGCGCCGGCGTGGTGGCCGTCTGCGACCCCGAGTCGACAGCCGGGCGTGCCCTCATCGACGACCTGTCCCGGCTCGGCCCGGTGCACCGCGGCATCGACGGCTCCGACACCATCGCCAACCTCATCCCCGAACAGCGGGCCCTGCTCGACCGGCTGGCCGCCGGCGACACCATCGCGGCCGCGGCCGCCGCCGAATTCCTGTCCCTGCGCACCGCGAACCGCCGCATCGCCGAGGCCAGAGCCCTGTTCGGGGTCCGCACCACCCGCGAAGCCGTGCTGGCCTACCTGCGCCAGCGCCAGCGTTCCCCCGACTGACCCGGCTACACCGTCCGCAGTAGAAGACAGTGCCACCACCGGTATGACGCGGGCAGCGGCCCGGTCCTCGTAGCGTCGGGCCGACGACACCGAGGAGGTCCGCACGATGCCCGCCCCGATCGACCGCCGCAGCATCCCGGTCCTGGCCGCCGCCGGCGGCTACCTGCTGCTCACCCTCACCGCCGATCTGCTCAACCCCGGGTGGAGCCCGGTCGAGACGATGGTCAGCCACTACGTGCACGCCCGGGCCGGCTGGCTGATCCCCGCCGCACTGCTCAGCCTGGCCGCCGCCGGCGCGCTACTGACCCGGCTGCTGCGCCCCACCGCCACCCCGCTCACCCGCATGCTGCTGCGGATCTGGGCACTCGCGGTCCTGGCCGGGGCACTGTTCCCCGCCGATCCGCCCGGCCGGTGGGACCAGCCGCCGACCGTCGCCGGCATGATCCACGGCCTGGCCGCAGCGGCCGCGTTCACCATCCTGCCCGTCGCGGCAATAGCCGCCACCCACACCCGGCAGCCGGTCACCCGCCCGGCGACCGTCACCGCGGCCCTGACCGTCCTGACCTACCTGCTGCTGGTGGCCGCGTTCCTCGACGTGCAGGACGGCCCGTCGCTGACCATCGGGGGATGGGACAGCCTGATCGGCCTGATCGAACGCGTGACTCTGTGGACCTACGTGGCCTGGCTGGCCGTCACCGCCGCCGGCACCCGACGCCCGGCCCCGGCGTGACAGCGCCGATGGTGGTGCTGCTCAACGGGGCCTCCTGCGCGGGCAAGACCACCCTCGGCCGGGCGGTGCAGGACCTGACCACCGAACCGATGATGCTGCTCGGCCTGGACACCTGCTTCGCGATGGTCCCGGACCGGTGGGCGGGCGGCCCGCAAGGCCCGTACCGGGACCGGGGGTTCGCCTACGACCGGCTGCCCGACGACGACGGCCACCCGATGCTGCGCATCACCTACGGCGACGTCGGCCGGCGGATGATGGCCGGCTTCCACCGGGCCGTCGCCGCCCTGCTGACCGCCGGTAACCCGGTGATCGTCGACGAGATGCTGCTCAGCGGCGAGATCCGCGACGACTGGCTGCACGTGCTGGCCCCGTGGCGGCCCCTGCGGGTCGGCGTGTTCTGCGACGACACCACCCTCGCCGCCCGGGAACAGGCCCGCGGCAGGCGGCCGGGACTGGCCCGCTGGTCGGCCCGGCACGCCCACCACGGCATGACCTACGACCTGACCGTCGACACCACCGGCACCGACCCGGCGACCGCCGCCGCCCGGGTGGCCGCCCTCGTCAGCCGGCGCTCAGGCGAAGGCGTCCAGCAACGTGGCGACCTGTAACCGCAGCACCGGCGAGTGCGCGCCGGCGACCACCACCGACACCAGGTCCCCGTCGACGGCCAGACGGACGTCGAGCGTCTCGAAGATCCCGTCCATGGTGTACGTGTACCAGCCGCCCCCACCCTCCCCGCCGCCCTGCATCGCCCGGGCCACCACGTCACGGGCCCGGTCGGCGGGACGGTGCAGGGCGTACTCGGACAGCAGATCCAGGAAGACACCCCGCTGCGCCAGCCGGATCCGCCCGTCCAGCTCCGTACCCACCGTCTCCGGCCACCCCTGCTCCTCCTCCTGCTCCTCGCCGTCGGGGTCCGGCTGCAGGCCCCCGCTGACGGCGTGCCGGTCGTCGAACCCGAGACGCACGTCGGCCCACAGGTCCAGACGGCGGATCGCGGAAACGGGATCGTAGGCGGCGGTGGGCAACTGCGGGACGCGTTTACGGCCCTGCTCGTCGAGACGGTAGGGGACGTCGAACGCCGACCGCCACTGCTGCACGGCCGAACCGAAACGCTGCTGCGCCGCGGCAGCGCCCAGGTGCAGGTACCGGCCGATGTCAGCCCAGGAACTACCGCGTTCACGTTCGTAGACCACCGCGGCGGTGACGAGCCGGTCCGCGTGACCGGCGACCGCCGCGGCCTCACTGACCCGGCCGCCGGCGCCGCAGAACTCGTCGTAGCGGGTGACCGCCAGACCCGCCGCGGCATCGGACAGTCCGCGGGCCTGATCGCAGAGCACCAGACGGGCCAGGGCGCGGCGCGAGAACCGGGCACGGTCATCGTCGTACGGCGTTGCGGTAGTCATCGACGCAGCGTCGCACATCAGCCGGATGACGGATTCCCGGGTCAGCAGCATCCGTGCCCCGGCGTGGCCGGCGGACCGATTCGGATGCGGCACCGGACCCGGATCCTGAAAGGCATGGCAGTCATCGAGGTCACGGACCTCCGCAAGCGGTACGGGGATCTGACGGTGCTGGACGGGGTGTCGTTCACCGTCGAGCAGGGCGAGATCTTCGGCATCCTCGGCCCCAACGGTGCCGGCAAGACCACCGCCGTGGAATGCGTGCAGGGCCTGCGCCGGCCCGACGGCGGGACGATCAGGGTCCTCGGACTCGACCCGGCCGAACACCGGCGCACCCTGTGCGAGCAGGTCGGCGTGCAACTGCAGGACACCCGGCTGCCGGACAACCTGAAGGTGTGGGAGGCGCTGGACCTGTACGCCTCGTTCTACCCGCGACCCGCCGACTGGCGGCAGCTGCTGGAGCAATGCGGGCTGCACGACAGACGCGACACCCGGTTCGGCAAGCTGTCCGGTGGGCAGAAGCAGCGGCTGTTCATCGCGCTGGCGTTGGTGGGCAACCCGCGGGTGGCGTTCCTGGACGAGCTGACCACCGGCCTGGACCCGCAGGCCCGCCGCACCACCTGGGCCCTGATCGAGCAGATCCGCACGACCGGGGTGACCGTGGTCCTGGTCAGCCACTTCATGGACGAGGTCGAGGAACTGTGCGACCGCGCCGCCATCGTCGACCGGGGCCGCATCGTCGCGCTGGACACGCCGGCCGGCATCGTCGACGCGATCGACGCCGACCACGCGATGCGGTTCACCCTCACCGCCGGTGACCCCGCCGACCTGGCCGCCCTGCCCGGAGTGAGCAGGGTGACCCGGACCGGGGACCGCGTCGTCGTGACCGGCCGCGGCGACTTCGCCACCACCGTCACCGCCGCACTCGCCCGCCACCACATGCCGGTCAGCGACCTGCGTATCGACAAGCGCACTCTCGACGACGCGTTCGTCGCCCTGACCGGCCGGCCCCTCGACCCACAGGAGTCACGATCATGACGAAACTCGCCGTCGTCGAGGTGAAACTGCTGACCAGGGAACCCGGGGCGATCTTCGCGCTGCTGATCCCGCTGTTCATCCTGGTGGTGTTCGGCAGTTCCATTCCACCGGGCGACACCGTCCTGCTGCCGACGGCGGTGGCCATCGCCGTGGCAATGGTCGGGCTGTACCTGCTGCCGACGACCCTGGCCACCTACCGCGAGCGGGGCATCCTGCGGCGGATGTCGACCACACCGGTCCGCCCGGCGAACCTGCTCGCCGTCCAGGTCGCCCTCCAGTCGGTGCTGGCACTGACCACCTGCGCACTGCTGATCGCCGTCGCCGGTACCGTCCTGGACGCGCACCTGCCCACCGCCGTCGGTACGGTCGCGGTGACGCTGCTGCTCGGCACCGCCGCCATGTTCGCCGTCGGCCTGCTCATCGCCGCGCTGGCCCGCAACGGCCGCACCGCCAACGGCGTCGGAGTGCTGCTGTACTTCCCGATGGCCTACCTCGCCGGGCTCATGCAGCCCACCAGCCAGATGCCGCCCCTGCTGGCCCGCATCGGCGAATACACGCCGCTGGGCGCGTTCCGGCAGAGCATGCACCAGGTGTGGGCCGACACCACACCCAACCCGGTCCTGCTCGCGATCCTCGTTGCCTACGCTGTCGCGATCAGCGCCGTGGCGGCCAGGTTCTTTCGCTGGGAGTGAGCATGACCGACCGGCTGGAACGGTGGGAGCGGCTCCAACAGCGGCAGCTGGCGGCCACACCGTACGTGCTGCTGGCAGTCTCCGTCGCCCTGAGCCTGGTGGCGGGGGAGCGGCCCTGGCCGATGCTCGCGATGGCCGCCGCCGCGGCCGGCTGGCTGCGGCTGGTGCCACGCGGCCCGGCCCACGTCGCCGGGCTGATCGCGCTGATCGCTCTGCTGTGCACCCAGGGAACGTGGTTCGCGGCGTTCTTCGGTTTCGTCGGCTACCTGCACTCGTGGTGGTACCTGCGCGGCCACTGGCGCCTGCTCGGGGTGGCCGCCACCGCGGCGATCAGCGTCACCGCCTACAGCGGCGGACCACCCGAGGCCACCGTGCCCGGCATCCTGACGTTCCTGTTCTTCACCGCGACGATCGTCGGCGGCGTCGCGATGTTCAGCTTCTTCGGTGAGATCACCCTGGAACGCAACGCCGAACGCACCCACATGGTGCAGCAGCTGCAGGCCACCATGCGCGAGAACGCCGGCCTGCACGCCCAACTGCTGGTCCAGGCCCGCGAGGCGGGCGTCCTGGACGAGCGGCAGCGCATGGCGGCCGAGATCCACGACACCCTCGGCCAGGGCCTGACCGGCATCATCACCCAGCTGCAGGCGGCCCGGCGCGGCGAGGACTGGCAACGGCACGTGGACATCGCGATCCGGCTGGCCCGCGACAGCCTCGCCGAGGCCCGCCGCTCGGTACACGCGGTCGGCCCGGGACACCTGGCGACCACACCGCTGGACCAGGCGCTGCGGGCAGTCGTCACCGAATGGGGCGACCGCAACGAGACGACCGCCGAGTTCACCGTGACTGGTACGGTCCGGCCCATGCACCCGGAGATCGAGCAGACGCTGCTGCGTACCGCGCAGGAGGCCCTGGCCAACGCGGCCCGGCACGCCGGCGCGTCCCGGGTCGGGCTCACCCTGTCGTACATGGAGGACGTCACCACCCTGGACGTACGCGACGACGGCACCGGATTCGACCCCGCCCGCGCCGGCGACGCAGGCGGCTTCGGCCTCACCGCGATGCGCCGGCGCGTGGACCGCCTCGCCGGCACCCTGGAGATCGAGTCGGCGCCCGGCGCCGGTACCGCGATCTCGGCGAGCGTCCCGGCGGTGACCCGTGACTGACCCACCGATCCGGCTGCTCATCGTCGACGACCATCCCATCGTCCGCGGCGGCCTCCGCGGGATGTTCCACGGCGACCCCCGGTTCGAGGTCGTGGGCGAGGCCGCCGACGGCGCGCAGGCCGTCGACCTCGCCCGCGCCCTGGCCCCGGACGTGATCCTGATGGACCTGCGGATGCCCGCCATGGACGGCGTCACCGCGATCAAGGAACTCGCCAGAGTGGGTGTCACCGCCCGCGTCCTGGTCCTGACCACCTACGACACCGACCGTGACGTGCTGCCCGCCATCGAGGCCGGCGCCACCGGATACCTGCTCAAAGACACCGACCGCGACGAACTCGTGCACGCCATCCGCACCGCCGCCCGCGGTGAGGCGGTGCTGTCGCCGTCGGTCGCCACCCGGCTGCTCGGTCAGGTCCGCACCCCGGTCGACGCGCTCAGCGCCCGGGAACTGGAGGTCCTGACCCTCATCGCGGACGGCGCCACCAACCGCGAGGCCGCCGCGAAACTGTTCATCAGCGAGGCCACCGTGAAAAGCCACATGCTGCACATCTACACCAAACTCGGCGTCAACGACCGGGCCGCGGCCGTCGCCGAGGCGTTCCGCCGGGGCCTGCTCACCCTCGACCGCCGCTGACGGCCCCCGGCCCCCGCACGGCCACAGACCCGCAACCGGCCGGGAAACCGCAGGTGAGCACCGGGTGTCGCGCCGGCATGCGATCATTCGAGACCTCATGGAGACCTCACCTGTCTGGCGGGTGCCACGACTGTGGCTGTTCCTGCTCGCCGCCGCCCGGATCCTGGTGTTCACGCTGGCCCGGCTCCGCGTGTACGGCGGGCTGCCCGCGCAGCTCACCGGCGGTCCGGTGATCCTGGCGACCAATCATGTGAGCCCGTTCGACCCGATCATCATCATGGCGGCCTGCCACCGGGCCGGGATCGCGCCACGGTTCATGGCCACCGGCGGCGTGTTCCGCACACCGGTCATCGGGACGATCATGCGGCACTGCGGGCACATCCGCGTCGACCGCAACACCGCCCACGTCGCCGACGCACTGCCGGCCGCCGCGAAAGCCCTCGCCGCGAACTCGGCGGTCCTGGTCTACCCGGAGGGCCGCATCGGCCTGGACCCGTGGATGTGGCCGGAACGCGGCAAGACCGGCACCGCACGGATGGCGCAGATGTCCGGGGCCCCCGTCCTGCCGGTCGCCCAGTGGGGCACCCACGCGATCCTGCCCTGGCAGGCCCCGAAACGAGCCGGCCGGGCCCTGCTGCGGGCCCTGCTGACCCGCCCGGTGGTCCAGGTCCGCTTCGCCGACCAGCCGGTCGACCTGAGCCCCGCCCACGTCGGCACCCCCGGCGCGCAGACCCTGCACGCCACCCGCCTGATCATGGACGCTATCGACGAGACCCTGACACCGTTGCGCCGCGACGAGATGCAGATGCCACGGGTGATCGACGCGTCCCGGCCGCACGACCTGTCCCGTGTCCGCCCCCGCCAGCGGTGACCAGCACCTTCTCGAACGCCAACTGGTTGTACGGGATGTCGCTGTACCCGCCGATGTCGTCGTAACCGGCCGCGCGATACAACGCCAGCGCCTCGGCCAGCAGCGGATGCGTACCCAGCCGCACCGTGGTGATCCCCTGATTGGCGGCGTCGACCTCCAGCCGGCCCAGCAACTTACGGCCCAGACCCAGCCCCCGCGCCTCCGGCGCCACCCACAGATGCCGGATCTCGGCGACCCCCGGCCCGAGCCGGATCCACAACCCGCACCCGACCGGCACCCCCTCCTCGACGGCCAGCAACTGCGCCCCCGTCACATCCTCCGGCCGGGTCAGAGTCGACGCGTCGAAGCCCTCCGGAAACATCGCATCCAGCTCGGCGGCGTACCGCGCCAGACAGCCCCGCGCCACCGGCGACGCCGCCGGCACCGCCTCCACGATCACCGCGGCGGCCCGCAGCACCCGCCGGATCTCCTCCTGCGCACCGATCAACCGCATCCGCTGCCCGGCGGTCAGCTCCCCGAGCAACGCGGCGATCCCGGCGTTCGAGCGCGCCTCCAACTCCGCGCGTTCGCGCCGCCCGGCGTGGGTCAGCTCGGCGACCTCGTCACCGACGTGCACCAGACCCTGATCGGCGAGATCCTGAAGCTGCCGGTGCAGATAGCCCGGATCCAGATCCAGACGCTCCCGCAGCTGCGACAACCGACCACCGTCACCGATCTCGAACAGCAGCCGCGCCTGCCCGAACGGCCGCTCCCGGCCGAGGAACCGATCGGTCAGCATCCCCAGCCGCTGGGTGTAATAGCGGTTGAAATCGCGCACCCGCGCTATCTGCTCGACCTCCACCAGCCGATGCTAGAACGTCCTCTGAGCGGAGTCAGACAATTGAACCTGCCCGGCTACAGCCACCGCACCTACGTCGACGGGCCGACCGTGGTCAAACAGTTCCTCGGCCCCCAGGCCGCGCTGCGCTGCGCCACCGAACGAGCAGCCCTCACCGACCTGGCCGGGCGCCTACCCGTGCCACGGCTACTGGACGCCGACGACACCATGCTGCGCACCGCCCTCGTCGCCGGCACCCACGGACAACACCTGATCGAGAACGGCCACGCCGCGCCGGTGCTGGACTCCTGCGGACGGATGCTGCGCCACCTGCAACAGCAGATACCGGGACTCGTACACGGCGACTTCGGGCCCAACAACCTGCTGTTCGACCCCGGCACCTTCACCGTCACCGCCATCGTCGACTGGGAGTGGGCCCACACCGGCGAGACCATCGAGGACCTCGCCTGGACGGAATGGATCGTGCGCCGCCACCACCGCGACGACACCGGGGCCCTGACACACCTGTTCACCGCCTACGGCAGCACACCCCCGTGGCCCGCCCGGCAGGCCGCCTGCCTGGCCAGATGCCGCGCCCTCCGCGACCGGCCCGGCAACGACCCGGCCGACGCCGCCCACTGGGACCGCAACATCACAATCACCGCCGGGTGGACCGAACACTGACCGTACGCACATCCGCCGCTTCACCAGCCCTCGGACAGGATCAGCAGACCCAGCCCGACCAGCACCACCGGCAGCAGCACATGCCCCCACCGGCTCAACGCCCGCGCCACCACCGGCCGGGTCGCCAAGAACCGGCCCATCGCCACCCACACCGCCACCAGCAGCAGGAACACCACCACGTACCCGCTCATGCCGGCCGCCCCGGCGGTGGCGAACACCGGCACGTACACCCCGATGTTGTCCCCGCCGTTGGCGAACGTCACCGCCGCCAGACCCAGCACCCCGGCCCACTCCACACCGGCACCGGCACCGTCGTCGTCGTGGCGGGCCCGCCACACCTGCCACCCCGCCCGCAACCCCAGAACGACCGGGAGCAGCCCCAGCCACGGCAGCACCGCCGCCGGCAGCAACCTCGCCCCCAACGCGGCCGCCAACGCCACCGCCAGAATCCCGGCGAACCCCAGATACTGGCCCACGGCGACGTCCCGCACCAGGTGCGGCCGCCCGGCACCGCGCGCGAAGAACAGCGCCAGGATCACGATGTCGTCGATGTTGGTGACCGCGAACAACACGACGGCCTGACCGATGATGCCCACCGCCGAAGGATCTCAAGGGGATGGACACCGCAGAAAACCGGGACGCCCCCACCACCGGTGACCCACGCTGAGCCGCATGATCACACGTTTCCTGCCCGCCGCACTCGCCGTGACCTGCGCGCTCACCACCGCCGTGACCGGACCCGCCCACGCCGACCCGCACACCCCGGCGACACTCAGCCCCGCCCAGCGCAAGGTCCTCATCGACGCCACCCGCCGGTTCAAAGACGTCGACGTGGCCCTGGCCGCCGGATACCTGCCCACCGACCTGTGCGTCCCCGGCATGGGCTGGCACTACGTCCACCCGGGCCTGGCCGCCGACACCGCGATCGACCCGGTCCGGCCCGAAGTGCTGCTCTACGTCCCCGGCCCGCACGACAGCATCCGCCTGGTCGGCATCGAATACTTCCAAGCCGACGCCGACGGCGAACTCAAGACCACCACCGACCGGCCCACCCTGTTCGGCCACCCCTTCGACGGACCGATGACCGGCCACGAGGTCCCCGCCGGCGCCCCACCCATGCCGGTCCACTACGACCTGCACGTCTGGCTCTACCTGACCAACCCGGCCGGGCAACTCGCCCCCCTGAACAAGCGGATCATCTGCCCGTGAACCCGCCCGGGTGTTCCCGGCCACCACCACCGCCGGCCACCCCACACCCACCCCACCGGCCCGCTACCCTCGAAAACGGCCCGTGACCACGGACGCCCCGGACGAGTTGCGTGTCGTACCCGGCCTGACAAGACGACCGCCTTCGAGGTGATCCGTCATGGCCTGGCTCGTCCTGATCCTCTCCGGCCTGTGCGAGACCGTCTGGGCGATCGCCCTGGACCGCAGCACAGGCTTCACCCGCGCCGTACCGACCGCCGTCTTCGGCGTCGCCCTGCTCCTGAGCATGGCCGGCCTCGGCTACGCGCTGCGCACCATCCCGGTCGGCACCGGATACGCCGTCTGGGTCGGCATCGGCGTGGTCGGCACCGCCCTGGTCGGCATGATCGCCCTCAACGAACCGGCGAACCTGCCCCGCATCATCTGCCTGCTCCTGGTCCTCACCGGCGTCGCCGGGCTCAAATACTTCCACTGAGCCCGGCCCCCAGGTGGTACGTCAGCCCGCCTCGCCCAACTCGGCCAGGCGGGCCTCCACCTCGGCCAACTCCGCCCGCAACCGCTGCGCCTGCTGCTCGGCCTCCGCCCGCTCCGCCGCCATGATCTGCTCGACCGCCTCCTGCACACCCGGCATGTCGACCAACGACACCATCCGCAACGCCTCAGCCGGACGGATCACATAGGGCCGCGCCAGCGCCTTGGCACCCTGATTGGCCGCGATCGTCCACTCGCCCTCACCGTAGGCCAACGTCACCGTCAGACTCGGCCCCGGCTTCGCCTTCACCGGCCGAGCCGCCTTACGCGGAGCCGTCACCGGCACCTCCTCCTCACTCTTACGCTGCTCCTCACTCCTGCGCGGAGCGGGCGGCTTCACCGGCACCGGCTTGTCGATCAGAAACTCCGGACCCGACAACACCGGCTCGACCGGCTCCACCGGCACCGGCGCCACCTTCTTCGGCACCGGACCCTTCGGAGCGATCCGCAGATCACCGGGGGAGAAGGGCAGCTCGTCCCGACCGAACTTCACCACCACCCACTCATCGGAGACCGCCGGATCCTCCAGAGCAACCACCTGCCCGACCTGCCCGGAGATCTGCCCCGCCGACTCGGTGAACTGCACCCGCGGCTTACGCCCGGCCGCCAAAGCATCCCGGATCTGCTGCAACTCGTCCGCCGTCAGCCCATTGGCCTGCACGCCTGCCGCCGTCATCACCCCACCACCTTCGTACGTCTGTATGAGAGCGGGTTCTTTCTACCAGCACCCACCGACAACAACCGCACACCACACCGAAGTGATCATGTCGAGAGCGGCCGACGCCCGGTCACGCAATACTCGCGCCCCAACGGATCCCGCAACGTCGTCCAATCACCCGGCACCCGCCGCACCACCTCGGCACCGCAGCCCACATGCCGCGCCACCTCGGCATCCACATCCGTACACGCGAAATCCACATGCACCCCCGCCGCCGCACCGCCGACCCGCTGCAACAACAACCGCAGCCCCATCCCCGCCGGCCGCTGCAGATACGAGAACTCCGGCAGATCAGTCGCCCGCACCGGCCACCCCGTCACCGCCGACCAGAACTCCACCTCCGGCTCATACACCGCCGCCGGAACATCCAGACACAACTGATCCACCACACTGTCGCCCCCGGCCGGCCGGACCCGCTCGCCCTGCCACGACACCAGGCAGAACACGATCCCCGCCGGCGAGCGCAACACCAGCACATCCCCGAGATCGGCGACCGCATCCGCCCCCAACCCCATCACCCGCTCCGCAGCGGCCCCGATGTCATCGACATGCAGATCCAGATGCGCCCGCGCCGGACCCTCCCCGACCACCTGCACCCGCAGACACGCATCCCCCCGCCCCGGCACCAACGTCGCGAACCGCCCCCCGGCCCGCCGCGACGACAACGACCACCCCGTCACCGCCTCCCAGAACGGCTCCGCCTCCCGCGACGGCGAATCCAGAAACCCCGTCACCCACCGAACGATCACGACCCCACCCACCCCTTCCGCCACCTCACCCGGGCACCACACCGCACGCAACGACGCCTCCCACCACCCGGACACGTCACCCACCAGCACCGACCGCGCCGTCACACCGCAAACGCATTCTGAAACGCCACCCCCGACGCCGCAGCGATCCGCTCGGTCGACAACTGCTCCAGATCCTCGACCCGCTTCGCCTTCCACACCTTGGCCGCGACACTGACCAGCACCAGGCCCGACCATCGCCCGCTCCGGCAACCCCACATTCGTGAACCCGCGATAGTACGGCCACCCGCCCCCGCACCCGCCTCGCCGCGATATGGCCAAGAGGTGAGGTGGCGGGGGAGAGCCGAACTCACCCCACCGACCAACCCGACACCGCCGCCCACTGCTCAGCCACCACCGCCACCAGATCCACCACCGGATCCTTCACATCCGTATACCGGCCCAGGTCCTCCGCCACCGCCGCCGCCAACGCCACCTTGAACGCCGCATACGCCGGCACCGCCCCCGGATGCGCCCGAAACCAATCCCGGAACAACAACGCCAACCGCTCATTCGGCGAACCCACCACCCGGCAATGCAGATTCACCGGCTCCACCACACCCGGCCCCCGCAGACACCAGAACCGCTTCACCCACAACTGCGGCACATCACCACACCCCGCCGGCACATGGTCACGCTCATACGGCAACCGAACAAACCCCAAACCCGCCAGCGCCCCATCGAAGACAGCCGCCGCCACCTCCAGATCCACCACACTCACCTGCACATCCAGAACCGGCTTCGCCGCCATCCCCGGCACCGCCGTACTCCCGATGTGCTCCACCCGCACCGCCAACGGCCCCAGAACCTCCCGCAACCGCTGCACCCACGCCACCCCACGACCCGCCCACCCCGGATCAGGCAACGAAACAAACACCATCGAACCCCCTCGCTGGTACGAGCACCCGCCGCGGCAAAGATAGGGGAGAGCCCCAGCCAGACGCCCACCCACAACGGCCACCCCCCACTTTCCGTGCCCGTGCCCTGAACGACCGGTAGGGCGAAGGCCACCGGCGGCGCGGACCCCGAGCTCCGCGCATAGGTGCCCGCCCGGCCGAACAGGGCCGGGGGAGACGCGCAAGGTCCAATGCCGCTTCAACGACCGGCCCGCCACAGCAAGACCCGGGCCGACACCCCACAAGCACCGCGACGAAAGCCGCCCGGCCACCCGCCGGCCGGACCTACGCTGATCCGGTGGCGGCGATACTCGCGGGGCCGGCCTGGTCAGAACGCACACCACTGGCCGCCGACACCGGAAATCAACCGCTCGGCGTCGAAGCCGCCACCCTCGCCAACGCCGCACGCCTGATCCCCGCCGTCGCCGGCGCGGCCGTACACCCCCGATACATGCTGCTCCACGCACTCCTGGCCGCATCCGGCCCGGCCACCGGCCCCGACGAACTACCGGCCGCACACCTACGGATCCGGCGCGCCGAAGTGGTACTCGGCGCCGTGACACGACGACACGCCCACACCGATCCGACACGCCATCACGGCCCGGTCCGCATCCCCGCCCCCCACGGCGACCGGCTGATCGGCGACCTCACCAGCGGCCTAGACGTGACAGCCACCGCCGGACGGTACGCGGCCCGCGCCGCCGGCTTCCTCGACACCTACCGCGGCAGCGAACAGGCCATCGGCCTCCTGCACCCGGTCAGCGGCACCACCAGCCTAGCCAGGATCGCGCCGTTCATCGACGGCCGTCCAGGCCCTGCGGGCCAGCGCGGGTCGGCGTGCCCGGCGAAGTCCTGGGGCTGGCACATGTGACCGCCGGTGGCGTCGAGGATCGGTGATCGCGGTGTGCCGCAGCGAATGCGGGCTCAATGAGATCGTCGCGGTCAGGCCGGCGCGGCGGGCAGGCGTCGGATCGGTCGGTACACGTACAGCTCGTAGATCCTCAGGCCGGACAGCGTCCGGAACAGCGGCCCTTCGGCGGGCTACCGCGCTCGGCAGAACGGTCAGAACGATCGGTAGATGCCTTCGCCGAAAACTGACGGCGGTGCCGTGTAGCGGAGCACTCGCATTGTGCTGTCGTAGCGGTCGTGAACCGGAAGGGCCTGCCACGCCAAGGGCGTTGCCGTCAGCGGCCAGAGGCGAGGAATCTCGTCGGCGGGCGGCAGATGGCCCACGGTCATCGGGTAGGGCAGACGGACCACCACTGCGACGATATCGGCGATCCGGACATGGGTCACCAACGTGCGCTCCGCGATCGAGGTCTGTGTCTCGATACTCATCCCGATGGGCATCACCAAGCCGCCACAGAAGCCTTGGACCCAATCCACGAGGCCGTTCTGCTGCCGTACCCGGAACAGATCCACGGCGAATGATGCGGGAATCCCATATGCCAGCCCATGCCGGTCCTCCTCGGGGACGAGGAGCCGATAAGGCTGGGTCACGTTGAGGTTCACCACCACCTTGATCAGCCAGCGGGCCAAGACCTCCGCGGTGTCGGCCGCAATAACACCGGTACTCGTCGAGCCCAGCAGAACCCGCTGGGCGCCGGCGTCGAGGCTGCTCATCCACCCGTTGTTACATGTGGCGCAGACCTGCCCGTTTACGTGACTCGACAGCGGGCGAGGACCCCGCTCGGATACCACCGCTCCACCTAAAGGCAAACTGATCCTATGCGGGTGAACCATTTCTTTCTGTGCCCCGTAGCTCCGCAGGAGCCACTGCGGAAAAATGTGTTCCTTGGTTCTTTTTCCGCTGGTCACAGGACAGAACCAGCAGAAGGGCTCAATCTCGCGAACCCGCGCAGCCCGTAGCCCGCCGGAGCGAATGAGGTTTCTGTCAAACGCCCGGATCTTTCCGCTCACCAGGACATTCTATGAGCCCCGCCGTATCAGGCTGTGCGGGGCACCAGGCAGGTCATCGGCGAGCAGGCCCGGGCCTTCCCCGTCGAGGGCTGACCCTCGGCTACGGCTGGCGCAGGACAGCGGTCGGCCGTCACGCCTTGGCGTCGGGATCCCCGAACCGGCCTGCGAGCAGGTAGGCGCCGTGATTGTCGAGCTGGTCGCGGCGCCGGTCGTAGCGGCGGGTGGTGCGCGGGTCGGCGTGCCCGGCGAAGTCCTGGGCCCGGCGCAGGTCGCCGCCGGTGGCGTCGAGGATCTCGGTGATCGCGGTGTGCCGAAGTGAATGCGGGCTCAGAGCATCGGCCGACGCGAGCCCAGCGCGGCGAGCCAACCGGCGAATCAGCCGGTACACGTACAGCTCGTAGATCCTCAGGCCGGACGGCGTCAGGAACAGCGGCCCCTCGGCCGGGCTGCCGCGCTCGGAGAGCATCTCGTCGATGGCGTGGGCGAGGATCGGTGGCAGCGGAACCCGCCGGCGGCGGCCGCCCTTGACCGTCAGGTTCAGTACCCGGTGGCCGCGGTCGCTGCCGAGGTCCTCGATCAGCGCGCTGATTACCGAGCCGACCCGCAACCCGGCGACCAGTAGCAGCAGGAGCAGCGCGTAGCTGGTCAGCGAATCCGCGCGGGCCTCGGCGAGCAGTCGGTCGGCTTCCGGGCGGTCGAGGCCGACGGTGGTGCTCTCGTCCGGATCGACCCGGGGCCGGGCGGCGGCTTGCGCCGGGTTGTACCGGATCAGCGGTTCCGGGTCGGCGGCGGTGTTGACGACCAGGTACTCGTACCAGGACGCTACGGCGGACAGCCGGCGCGCGATGGTGGATTCGGCGGCGGGCTTGCCGCGGGCGCCGGTGGCGCGTTGCTCGACGATCCACGCATCGAGGTCGGCCGGGCGGGCGGTCAGCGGGTTGCGGCCGGTGGCCGCGCACCACTCACCCCACTGCCACAGGTCCCGCCGGTACGCGGTGCGAGTGTGCACGGACCGCTGCCGGCTCAGCCACATGGTGGTCAGTTCCGCGAGTCGGGTCGGTGCCGGAACCACTACCGTCGGCGCCCAGGCTGGCTCAGCTACGACGAGTTCGCCGCCGGTAGCGGCGTCGCGCGTCATGCCGGCACCTTCTCGGTGCGATACTGCTGCACACCCGTGTGGAGGGCTGGATCATCGCTGGTGAGCAGGCGGCGTGCCGTCGTCTCGGGTTCGCGGCTGAGCCGGCAGGCAACGTAGGCCAACAGAGTCCGGCGGGCGGCGGTGAGTTGCCCGGTCTCTATCTGCTCTGCGATCTGGTCGCTCAAGAGGCCGTCGCGCAGAGGGATCAGAATCCGGCACAGCGACCTCGCGATCCAGGACGAGGCGCTGACCAGCGCGGCCAGGGCATCAGCTCGGTCTTGGAAGTCGAATTCGTGTGCTGCGCCGACGGGTGTGGGGCCAAGTGGTGCGGCGGTGAGCAGCCGTCGGACGCCCGGATTGCTGTGTTCGCCGCGTTCGGCGATCGCCGCCTTCGCTTCGGCGGCCACAACACCGGGATCGAGTCCGGCAACAGTTGCCGTCACCCGAAGCCATCCGGTACGGACGCTGTCCGGTGTCTCGGCCAGAGCCGATCCCAAGCCGCCCACGGTCGCGCCAGCGAAGTCGATGAGCGTGAATAAGGTGCACAGTTGCGGCAGTCGCCACCGCTGGTTCGCGGTCAGTCCACGGCCGTCGGTGTCGGCGAGGGCGGCGGCGTTCTGCAGCAACGTCAGCTCCGCAGTCGGGAACTGGTCGACGTGGTAGGGCTTGAACGACGCGGCGATCTGCTCACCGAGTGCCTGCATGCTGCGGAACTGCCGAGGCTGGTGGCCGTGGCTGATCAGCGCTTCCTCGACCTCCTCCGCCATGCCGAGGGTCCCGCGTCCGGTGAGCTCGACGATGGGCGTGATCAGGTCCGTGCCGAGTTCGTGCAGGTGAGCGACCGCGTCGATACCGACCTGGATGTGCCCGGGCAGCGGCTCCGGCGATGCGGTGCCGGGCAGTTCGGGAGCCAGCGGCAGGAGAAGTGCGCTACGCACCGACTGTGCCTGGTGCGAGTTGAGGTGGGCGCCGTCGGCTGCGGCATCGGCCAGTGCGATCAATGCGGCGGCCACGGTCTGCTGCTCCGCAGTGACGGTCAGCCAGTTCGTAGTCACAGTGCGGTGGTCGCGCAGCGCGGCCGGCACGCGCAGGCCCGCGATCTGCCGTGCATAGGTCCAGGCGTCGGCGGGCCCTCCGGTGTCCGGGTCCGTGATCTGCTGCGATGCACTACCGGCGGAGGTCACCCCGGCAGCTGCCGGGGCGAGCCGATCGATCAGTGTGCTGAGTGCGCCGTGGTCGGCGGCGGCGCCGTGCCGCACGATCGTCGCCGCGATCAGCGCCGAGGCTTCGGTGCTGCGGTCGGCGGTGAGAAGAACGCCGATTACCCGTGGGTCCGCCTCGCCGGCCAGAATCAGCGCGACATGCTGGTCGGCGTCCGCGACGGCGCCGTCTACCCACGCGGTCAGCTCGTCGGCGGTGAGCCAGGCGATGGCCATGGCCGCGCCGATCTCGGCGAAGACCCGGCTGCGTGCGGCGATGGTGCCGTCCGCCGCTGTGACGAAAACGCCGACGTTCTGGTCCCAGAACCGCAAGATGTGCCCAGCCAAGGCGGTTGCCGCGGCCGGCGCGCGAACGCCCCACCGCGACGCCAGCATGCTCGTGATCTCGGCTGTCGCGGCGGTCCCGGGAACCGGCGCGCCCGGGGCCAGGAGGCGCCCGAGGGCAGCGAAGCCATCCAGTAGTTGATCCGGATCGGGCTGTTGGGCGTGCCCGGCGTCGGTCTTCGGCCGGTTGTCCTCCCACTGCAGCACGCTGTCCCGAACGGCGGTCAGCAGGAGATGTGCCCGTCCCTGTTCCAGCGTGGTGCCGACGTCGGTGGAGTTCGCGGCGACGATCGTCATCAGGGTGGCCAGCAGTGGGACCTTGATGATGTCGGGATGGTCGCGGCGGGCGATCCGCAGCCGTTCGGCCCGGGTGGCGACCCAGGCGGGCTGGTACTGCGACGCGATGTCCCTGATCTGAGCGATGTGCTCCAGCAGCCGATGCAACGCCTCACCTAGGTTACGGGGAGTCGTCAGCTCGACCGCGATCAGACCGAGCCGTCTGCTGGCCTCGACACCGATGGCCCGCGTCGCCAGCAGGACACCGACGTCGTCCGGCAGCCGGGCGAGCACCTCGACGAGGCCATCGGCGAGGACCGGGCGCAGCCGGCCGCACTCGTCGAAGCCGTCGAGCAGGAGAACGGCATGCCCATCGCGGCAGGCCCTCTCCAGCGCCGCCGCCGCAGCGGAGCGCTGCTCGGCGGGAGTGATGCTCGCGGCCACCTCGCACAGCACGCTCAGAGTGACGTCGCGGGAGTGTGCGCACCGTCCTAGCAGCTTTGGCAGCTCCACCAGGACCGGTGTCGGAGCGGCATCGTCGGCGGACCAGTGAGCCGCGATCTGTTCCAGCGCGGTCGTCTTACCCATTCCCGGGAGTGCGGTCAGCAGCAGCCGGGGCCAGCGGCGCGCGATTGCCAGCAGCGCAGCGGGTTTGGCCCGCCGGTTTCCTTGCGGCGGGATGGCAACCCGCAGCCCGTCGGCGAGTTGCGGGACCGTCAGCACCCGTAGATCCTCTTCGCCCAGTAGGCCCAAGCTGATCTGATCGGCTGCGGCGGCGAGGATGTCCTGGTACGCCTCCAGAGCGATCTGCCGGGCGTATTCCTCCGATCCCGGTGTTCCAGGTGTGGCGACCAGGGGAATCTTGGCCTCGCGCAGGATGTCGATCCAACCGCCGAGGTCGCTGGCGTTAGCCAGACTCGCCTGAGTGTGGAAAGCCTCCGCCAGGGCGCCCACGGCGGCAAGGCCGTGCCCGGGAGCCACGACGCCGGTTTCCAACAGGGCGGCCGCCAGCTCCCAACCATCGTCACCCGGCCCCATCACCTTCACCTGCAGCACGAAGGCGGCGTCGAGTACCCGGCGCTGGACAGCAGTGTCACCGGATTTCTTCGCGATCTTGTTCTTCAGCGCGGTGAGCGCCTTGGCGGTGTTCACGAGCAGGGGTGTGCCCGGCGAGCCGCGGTGACCTTTCACCGCGGCCGGCAGCTGTTCGACCTCCTTGCTGTCGAACCGGTTGACCGCCAACGCGAGAACATCGCCAGGGAGTAGCTGGGTCTCCTGGTCGACCCAGCCCTGCACAGTTTTGCCGAGGTTTTTCTCGTCGTTGCCGGTGGCGTGCTTCGCGGAGATGAACATCCGGGCGCCGGTGCTGGCGGTGCAGGTGATGTCGTCGGTGTAATCGCCTGTCTCGAACGCCAGCCGCTGCGGCACGAACGTGGTGGCGTCGCCGAGCGCGATCCTGCGGCCGGCAAGTCCATGTGCCGCCAGGAACGCCGCGAGGCCTTTACGGTGCACGCTGCCTAGTTCGTTGCCGACACCGCCGCGGTCCGTGCGCATCGCGTTGCTGCTCGCCTTCGCTTTCGTCACACCTGGAGTATAAGGGTCATTATCTTACGCATTCGAGCGCAGGTTGTTCGTGGTTACGAAACCCCTGATACTCGTTGGAGTTACTCAGAAAAGAATGCGCACGCGTGTGCGATACGGTGTGGCGCGTGAATCCTGACGCGCCCACAGGCGCTTCCGTGTCCGCGGGCCGCCGCGGCGTGCAGATCACCTTCCCGCCCGGCAGCGTCCCAACTGCCGACATCATCCCGGCGTTCCCTGTTCGGCGATGCGGCTACTCCCAGTGCGGCAACGAGCTGACCTATGACGGCAAGGGCCGGCCACCGGAGTACTGCCCGGACCGACGCTGGCCCGGCAACAAGACGTGCCGGCAACTGGCCGCCACCGAACGCGAGGGTATCCGCGCCGCCGGCCTGGACGCCGTCCTGGACGAGTACACCGCGACCACCGACCGGCTCCTGAGCGCCGCCCGCCCGCTCGCTGAGCACCTCAACGCGGTCCTGACAACGGTCGGCGAGGTCCGGTCCGGCGCGCTGACCCGCATCGGCGAAGCCGAACGTCAGGTGGCCGAGGCCCTGGAGCGGGCCGCCGAGGCTGACCGCGTCGCGCAGGCCGCCCGCGCGGAGGAGGCCCGCGCGGCGGGCGCGGCGGCCGCCGCCCAGGCCCAGGCCGAACAGGTGGAGGCCCGGATGCTCGAAGTCCGCGCGGACGCGGAGAATCAGGTCGCCGCAGCCACCCACCGCCTGGCCGCGGTGGAACGCCAACACGGCCAGGCGGTGGCCGCGCAACGGACCGCGGAGAGCAACCAGCGGGCCGCCGAGCTGCGCAGCGTGAAAGCGATCGCCGAGGCCACCCTGCTCCGCAAGCAGGCCGAACAGGCCGAGTCCGAGATCGCCAAGCTGCGCAACCAGGTACAGGCCGCCGACAACGACCGCCGGATGCTGACCCAGCGAATCAAAGACCTGACCCAGCGCAACACCGACATGACCGACCAACAGCGCACGAGCGCCGAGCGGGAGAAGAAACTCGACACGGTCGTCGCCGCGCTGCGCGAGGAGAACACCGCCCTCAACACCCGCCTCAACGACGCCCGGGTCACGGTTGCGGCCGCTGACGCGCGCGCCGAGGCCGCTGAAGCCCGCTACACCGAACTGCTCACCGTACTGTCCGACCCGGCGCGACGCGGCGCCGCACCGAAAGGCCCGACCGCATGACCCCCACGGCGCCGCCCGCCTCGACCCGGCCGCTGTGGCTGGCCGTATTCGTACTCGCTGCCACCGTCACCGGAACCGCCGCCGGAATACTCGCCTTCGCCGGTGGCACGAACATCCCGCTGTCGGTGGTCGCCGGCGGGACCGCCTTCGGTGGCTCACTGGCACTGCTCCTCGCACTCGCGCACTTCATGCGGGCAGCGGGCAACTGATGGCCGGCCCTCACCCGGCCACGCCGGCCTCCGATCACGGCGGGACACGATGACCTCATCCCCGCAGCAGCCATCGGTGCGTTACCGGCACGGCGGCGACAACACGGTCCTGCGTGCCATGCTGTTCGAGCAGTGGCGGCTGCATGCAACAGCGCGGGGGAGTGGTGCAGCATCCGAGGCATGACGCGTTCGCCTCCAAGCCTGGCCCGGCCACATCGGCGCATCGGGGGCCATCCGCAGCGGCGGGTCGCTGTCAGGTGGACAGCGCCATGAAGGGCCACCGGTAGCGGTCGGGTTGTCAGGAATGCTGCCGGCGCGATTTCCCCGCAGGATCGTTCCTGGAGAACTACTGACCCCGTGGCGCCGCCGGGAACGGCGCTGATCGGCTGATATTTCTCAGGTCGATAATCGGCATTATGTCAACTTAACTCGGGAAGGGGTCCCGGCCGCCCTTCCCTGAAGCGCCCCGCCGTGCAGTAACCGGACTGACGAAGGTTCGCCGAGGCGGTCGCTGCACGGCGTCGTGGCCCGTCACTCAACGGTGCCCTGCGCGGCGGTCGCGAGAGTCAGGCGCGTGAAGAGCCACAGCGGATCTGCGCAAGCGACGGCTCGTGAATCCGGGTGCGTCGTTGGGCGGCTGCTCGTGGAGGCTCTGACGTCCCGTGCCCCAGTGGGCCTCGATCCAGCCATCACGGCGCTGGTGAAAGGGTGTCCCCTGGGTGGGAGCCGGTGAGGTTTGCCGGTTGAGGGTGGGCACGCCGTGGCCACCGGGCTGGCGGGTTTCGGCGACGGATGCCGGCGCGTGGCGGCTCGGCGTGAATCGGACATGCAGTTCATTACGGGCACGACTGTTATTGATCATGCTTGGACCAGGGCGAACGTCTCAAAGTCGTGCATAATATGCCTTATGCAGCATGTGTCAATCCCTGAGTTGATCGACGAGTTTCTGGCGGCGCGGGCCACGCGGAAACCCTCGGTGCACACGCTGGCGGCGTACCGTCGCGATCTGCATCTGGTGGTCCAGCTCGCCGAACCCGCCCCGCTCACGGTGAGTGACCTCTCCCCTCGCGTCCTGCGGGGTGCCTTCGCCCGGTTCGCGGCGTCCCGCTCCCCCGCAAGCGTCTCGCGGGCCTGGTCGTCGTGGAATGCGTTCTTCACGTTCCTGGTCACGGAGCAGGTGATTCCGGGCAATCCGATGTCGGCGGTGGACAAGCCGCGCGCGACGGCGCTGGTGCCGAAGCCGTTGCGGGGTGAGGACACGCCGGAGCTGTTGTTGCGGGCGGTCAGTACGAAGGATGACACGCAGCGTGATCCGTGGCCGGAGCGGGATGTGGTGGTGCTGGCGCTGGCGCTGTGTGCGGGGTTGCGGTTGTCGGAGATGTTGGCGTTGCGGGTGGGTTCGGTGAGTGGGCGTCCGGGTGAGCGGCGGGTGGAGGTGGCCGGTAAGGGTGGGCGGCCGCGGACGGTGCCGATCGAGGCGGGGCTGGATGCGGCGGTGGGGCGTTATCTGGACAGCCGGCGGGTGCGGTTCGGGCGGGTGGCGGCGACCGCTCCCCTGCTGGTGGATCGGCGGGGGGTGGCGTTGCAGCGGGGTGGTCTGCAGTATCTGGTGCGGTCGTGTTACCGGCGGGCGGGTGTGGGTGACCGGGTGCCGCGGGGTGCGCAGTTGCATGCGTTGCGGCATACGTTCGCGACGCGGTTGGCGGAGGACGGGGCGAACGCGTCGGAGATCATGCGGTTGTTGGGGCATGCGTCGTTGGCGACGTCGCAGTCGTATATCGAGGTGACGGCGGAGCAGCAGCGTGCGGCGGTTCAGGCGAACCGGACGAATCGGGTGTTGAGTGAGCTGGGATGACACCGGTCTGCCAGAATCCGCAGGTATGAGTGAAGAGAAGTTCGACCGGCGGTCGCTGTTCGGGCGGTTGCTGCTGGTGGCCGGGGGTGTGGCGACGTTGACGACGTTGTCGGGCTGTCCGGGTGGCGATCAGGGCGACGATGACGACGACGGTGGCGAGGACGACGACGATTGAGTACGGATCCGGGTACGGATGACGGCCACTCCCCTGCGGTGGGAGTGGCCGTCGTCGTTGCGGGGTGACTTCGGTCTATCGGTGAGGTCGATACCGATGGACCGTTTTCGTCGACTTCGGTAGCTGTTGGCGCCCGGGTGGGGGCGGGCAGGCTGGGCGGCATGCGGGTGGTGGCGTTGTGGGTGCTGGCGACGTGGTGCGCCGAGTGTGTGTGGGGTGGTTTCACGGTCGTGGACTATCCGTTGGTGGCGTTGTTCCTGGGGCCGTTGTACGGCAGTGTCGCGGTGCTGATCCGGGAGGTGGCGCGGCGGCGTGGTGGTGGCTGGCCGGTGATGGTGCTGTTGGCGGCGGCGTTCGGGGTGGTGCAGGCGGGGCTGGTGGATCAGAGCCTGTTCGATCGGGCGGCGCTTGCGGGGACGGAGTTCGCGGAGTGGAACCGGGCTGCCGAGGCGACGTGGGTGCCGGGTCTGGGGTTCAGTGCCGAGCAGTTGTTCGAGTGGGTGCGTAACCATGTGTGGCTGAGTGTGTGTGCGCCGATCGCGGTGGTGGAGGCGTGTTCGGCGCCGGCGGTGCGGCGGGTGCCGTGGTTGTCGCGGCGGGGTGTGGTGGGGCTGGTGGTGCTGTATGTGCTGGGCAGTGTGGTGAATTGGTCGGGTTCGGGCCGGGTGGTGTCGTCGGTGCAGGTGGCGGCGGTGCTGGTGGTCGCGGCGGGTCTGGTGGCTGCGGCGTTGTGGACCTGTCCCCCGGCGCGGCCGGAGTCGGTGTCGCGGGTGGGTCCGCTGGTTCTGGGTGTGCTGGTGCTGGTGGTGGAGTTGGGTGCCTGGTTCTTCGGTGGGGGTTGGCTGGGGCTGGGTCTGCGGGTGGTGGCGTTGCTGCTGGTGGTGGTTCTGGCGGTGCGGTGGGCGCGGTCGGGGCGGCATGTGGTGGCGGTGTGGGGCGCCGGGTTGGTGTCGGCGGCGGTGGGGGCGTTTCTGGCTCCGCCGTATGAGGCGGCGGAGCCGTGGCTGATGGTGGTCAGTGATGTGTTCGGGGCGGTGCTGGTGGCGGGGTTGCTGGTGGTGGCGTGGCGGCGGTCGGGCTCTGTGCGTGTCGCCCTGCGGTGATGACTGCTCCCCCGCGTCGCCGCGGCGCCGGGTCGCTCGTGTTCCGATGCGTACCGGGACTGCTCGCGGGCTCCGGGGCCGGTTATAGAGCCTGTTTCTGATCTATATAGCGGTGGTTGTGGTACGGGCGTGGCGGCGGGTCATCTGAAGGATTGCCGCCCAGTAGATAATGGTTTCGTGGTGTTCGGGTAGGCGTTCGTAGTCGCGGGCGCAGCGGCGTCGGCGGGTGAGCCAGGCGAAGGTACGTTCGACGACCCAGCGGCGGGGTAGGACCTGGAACCCTTTGCC
>NZ_QGGR01000012.1 GCF_003148685.1 Actinoplanes xinjiangensis
GGTGGGGGTGCGTCGGGCGGGGGTGCGTCGGGTGGGGGTGCGTCGGGTGGGGGTGCGTCGGGTGGGGGTGCCTCCGGCGGAGGCGCGCCGGGTGGGGGGGCGGTGAAGGCGGCGGAGAGCGCGCGGCGACCCGCCGAGGCCGGGCGGTTTCTCGCCGAGGCGGCGCGGATCTGGGCGGACGTCGGTGACCCGGTCGCCGCCGCCCGGGTGGACCTGGCGCTGGCCCGCACCGGCGCCGGTCGTGCCCCGATCGCCGCCCGGGTGGTCGCCGAGCACCGGCTACGCGCGCTCGGCGCCGACCCGTCGTCCGGCACCCGTTCCCTGGCCGGCGCCCCGGCCCGGCCGCCGGTGACGGTGCGGATGCTCGGCTCGTTCGCGGTGCTGCACGGCGACGACCCGGTCCCGGTCGCCGCCTGGCAGAGCCGCAAAGCCCGGGACCTGCTCAAACTGGTGATCGCCCGGCGGGGTCGGCCGATCACCCGGGACGCGCTCGGCGAGGCGCTGTGGCCGGGCGAGGCGAAGGTCGCGAACCGCCTGTCGATCACACTGTCGGTGCTGCGCGGCGTCCTGGACCCGGACCGTGGCCGGCCGGCCGATCACTACGTGACCGCGGGTGCCGGTGGCCTGGCCTACGACCCGCACACGCTGGCCGTCGACGTCGACGCGTTCCTGCAACTGGCGCACGCCGGAACGGCCGCCGCCCGGGAGGGCCGCGCGGACGAGGCGCGGGTACTGCTGTCGGCGGCGGACCTCGCGTACACCGGTGAGGTGCTGGCCGACGAGCCGGACTTCTCCGGCGCCGGGCCGCTGCGGGCGGAGGTACGGCTGGCGCGCCTGGCGGTGATGCGGGCACTCGGCGGCGTGCACGTGGCCGCCGGTGACCTGGACAGCGCGGCGTGGGCCTGGTCACGGCTGCTGGCCGACGACCCGTACGACGAGGACGTCGCGTTGCGCCTGGTCACCGAGCTGACCGCGGCCGGGCGGCACGGGGAGGCGGCCCGGCAGCGGCGCCGCTACGAGGTGCGGATGCGGGAGCTGGGCATCCCCACCCACAGCGGACCAAAGGCCGCTTCCGATGATCGGTGGCGTGACTTCTGGAACCGTATGGACTTCGACGGACGCGTGGGTGTTCATGGCGCTCGGCGGTACGAGCGAGGACGACCCGAGTCCGCTCAGCGAGATCATCACCCGGGCCGACGCGATCGAGCACGCCGTCCTGGAGAGGGCGGAGTTCACCACGTCGGCCGGCCGGCTGATCGCCGCCGGTCTGGTCGCGTCCGGCGGCGGTGGCTGGTGGCTGACGACGGCCGGGCAGGAGCTGTACGCCGAACGGACCCGGCGCAGCGGCTGGCGCGACAATCTCCTCCGCGGTCTGCGCAGACTCGGGCCGCCACCGGAGGCACCGCTGACCGTGGAGCCGGACGAGTTCGACGGGGCGGCCGGCCGGTGAATGACGACGACAACCCGGTCGAGGCCCTGATCCGGCACAACATCGAGGCGCACGACACGCCGCAGGTCCGGTTCCTGCAGAACCTGATGACGGTGCTGCTCGTGGTGTCCGGCGCCGGCGCGATGGCGGCGGGCGTGTGGCTGCTGGTCACCGGCACGCTGATGATCAGCGGCGTGATGGCGATCCTGGTCGGGGCGTTCCTGATCTTCTGGGGGCCGTATTCACGCCGCCAGATCCGGGCGGACACCGAACGCAAGGCCGCGGCGGTGCGCTACCAGCTCGACCAGGCCAAGGCGTGGCGACGGCACAACGGCTTGTGACGGTTACCAGTCCATCCACCCGTCGACAGACGGTTTACGCAGGTAGGGCGGCTCGTCGAAGTCGATGGCGGTGAGCCATGCCTCCTCGGCGACCGCCCGGTGGCCGAGCGTCCGGGTCAGTTCCCGCACCACGAGCGGCATGTGTGCCGCCCCGAACACCACGGCCACCTCGATCTCCTCACCGGCGAACGCGCCGTCGATCTCGTGGATGACGCCCAGCAGCAGCCGGTCCCGCTCGGTCAGCCCGTCCGGGCCGACCGTCTCGCCGGGCATCGGCGCGAACACGGTGCTGTCGTCGATGTCGAGGGTGTCGTCGGCGATCCAGTCGTCGCGCCCGGAGAGCGCCATCTGGAGGGCCAGCCGCGGCGTGGAGACGATCACGTCGGCCCAGCCGATGTCCGGCATCCGGCGGTCCGGGTCGGGCGGTGGAGCGGTGTGCGCGTCCGGGAAGACGATCGGCACGCCCAGCGCGCCGTAGTCGATGTCCTGGTGCACCAGCTCACGGCCGGCCCGCTGCCGGGTCAGGCGCATCGCGGTCACGTACGCGTACCCGGTCGAGCTGGGCCCGTCGTACTGTTCGGCGATGACCGCCTGGCAGGAGCGCAGCCGCTGCCAGATGGACCAGTAGTAGTCGGGGTGGCCCAGGTGGATCGTCGGGATGACGACCCATCGCAGGCCGCCGTCCGGGCGCTGGAAGACCCGCACCGACGTCCGGAAGCCGGTGGCGCTCCACTCGGTCAGCCGCATCCCGTCAGGGTAGGAACGCGGCGCCAGGCGAAACCCCGCCACGGCCGTCGCCCGGTCCACCCCGCGGCACAGCGCCAGGCGATACGCCGCCACGGTCGTCGGCCGGTCCGCCCCGCGGCACCGCAGCCCCCGGAGTGCACTGCTCTAGCCCGGAGTGCACTGCTCTCCGGGCAGGTCACGTCAGGCCTGCGCGGAGATGGTTCATCGCAGCACCAGGCCGTCGAGCATGGCGGCCGGGCCACCGCCGAACGACGTGAGACGGCGCCGCGCCGGGCCGGGCAGGCGCGGGATCAGCCGCATCGCCTGCGCGGTCGCCCACACCTGGAGCCGGCTGCGCGGCACGATCGCGTCGAGGACCTTCGGGCCGATGCGGCGGCTGTGCCGCACCGGACCGGCCAGCGCCTGCTCGTACCGGTGCAGGGCCGTGGGGATCTCGCCCGCGGTGACGTCGCGCAGCTCCGCGGCCAGCACGTAGGCGCCGGCCGCGGCCAGGCTGGTGCCGCCGCCGACAGCCGGGCCGGGACCGTATCCGGCGTCGCCGACCAGGGTGACCGGCCCCCGCGACCAGCTGTCCATCCGGATCTGCGAGATGTCGTCGAGATAGAAGTCGCCGGCCCCGGCGGCGTGCTCCAGGATCGCGCTGACACGCGGCCCGAGTCCGTCTCCCACCAGGCGGGTGAGCTGGTCCGGGCCGCGCCGGTCAAGGGGAAGATCTTCGGGTGTACGGACGAGGAACAGTGCTCTCGACAGTCCGGGGGTGAGTGTCGGGTAAACGGTGGCGGCGAGGTCGGGCGCGGTGAACGCGGCGACCGTCGGTCCGGTGCCGAGCACGTCGGGCAGCGTGTAGACGGCCAGGTAGGCGCCGAGGAACCGGCGGTGGTCGGGTTCCGGCCCGAAGGTGAGCGCCCGCACCCGGGAGTGCAGCCCGTCGGCACCGGCGACCAGGTCGGCCTCCACCGTGCTGCCGTCGGAGAGCACCGCTCGCGCCCCGTCCAGCTGCTCGATCACCGTCTCGAACCGGTAGTCGACGTCGTCACGGGTGGCGTCGTGCAGCATCCCGGCGAGCGTGCCGCGCATGATCTCGACGTGCCGGCCGGAGATGCCGCCGGCCAGGTCCGCGGTGGCCAGCGAGATCGGGTCCCGGCCGGTACGGAACAGGGTGATCGTGTCGTTGGCGGTACGGGCGGCGGTGACCCGGGGGAGCAGGCCCATCCGTTCGATGACGTCGACGGCGGGGCCGAACAGGTCGACCGCGTGGCCACCGTCGCCAGCGCGGATGCCGGCGGCCTTCTCGACGACGGTGACCTGCCATCCGTGGCGGTGCAGCCAGTAGGCCAGTACGGGGCCGGCGATACCGGCGCCGGAGATCAGCGCGTGCACGGGTGCTCCTCCCGGTCGTTTGTTTACCTATCGGTAAGTAAACAACATTGTCGCCAGTTGGCTAGACTCCCGGCGTGCCACGTGCCCGCACCACCGAGACCGCCGACCGGATCCGCAGCGCCGCGCTGGAGCTGATCGCCAGCAAGGGTGTGCACCAGGTCAGCCTGCGGGAGATCGCCGAGCGGGTCGGTGTCAGCAAGCCGGCGCTCTACTACCACTTCGCGTCCCGGGAGGAACTGGTCCGCAGCCTGGTCCAGCCGTTCATCGACGACGTGGAGGCGGCACTCGCGCCGTTCGGGGACGGCGCCGACCCGCGGGAACTGCTCGGTGCCTACTTCGATGTGACGTACCGGCATCGCGAGATCACCGCCATGATCATGCGCGAGCCGAGCATCCTGGCGCTCGTCGACCTCGCCGCCGCGGTCGGTCAGTGGCGCAGCCGCATGGTCGCCATCCTGACCGGTTCTGATCCCTCGCTCGAGGCGACGGTCCGGGCGCAGATGGCCATCGGCGGGCTCGGCGACTGCACCGTGGTGCTGCCGGACGCACCAGCCGACGCACTGCGGTCAGCCGTCCTCGACGCGGCATGCGGCCTCCTGCTCCGCCCCGCCACCTGATCCACTCCGGCCCGATGTTCGCCCGTGGCAGGCGTGCCGATGCGGCCGGGTGTCGGGGCGGTCCGACCGACACCGGCGGCTCTTATCGCAGCCGCGTGACCCCGGGGCCGGACAGGTCGGCCAGCGCGGCCCGCCGCCCGGTGATCGCCATACCCAGCGCCTCGGCCGGCCCGGAGACCAGCGCCCCGTCACCCGCCGCCCAGTCGATGTCGGTGGCCACCAGCCGGAGCCCGGCCAGGCGGCCCGGCGGTGTGAGTGCCGGCGCGGCCGCGGGCGAGGTCAAATAGTCGAGCAGGATCCGCCAGTGCTCCACGGGCACGTCGGCGTCCAGACCGAGTGGCCGCGCGATGTCCCGCAGGTGCACGCACGTCTCAGCGAACGGTCCCATCGGCCCGACGCGGGGCGGGTCCACCCGGTCCCCGGCACGCGCGCGGAGGAGGGTGGTCAGCTCACCGCGGGGTCGCTGTGCCAGCCGGCGGGTGAAGTGGTCGACGGTTCGCGCGGTGTCACCTCGATAGCGGAACGAGGCGAGGAAGAAGCGTCCGAATCCGATCAGCATCGGCTGAACGAAGTGCGCGGCCAGGTGATGCACCGTCCAGCCGTCGCACAGCGTCTCCTCTGTCCAGGCCGCATCGTCGAGCCCGTCCAGGAAGTCGGCGATCATCAGCCGGTTCGCCGTGGTCAGCCGGTAGACGTCGGCGGTCATGACGAAAGAACCTCCACGGAGACGTCAGGGTTCGAGGTGGTCACCCGGACTGTGATCATGGCCGGCGCCGCGCGGCTGGAATCGCTCCGCGGGTGCTCACGTCCGGACCTCGGCACGGACATCGCGGCTCAGGGCGGCCAGCACCCGTAGTGCGGTGGTGATCTCCTCGGACGTGCACTCGGCGGCCATGCGGTCCAGACGGGACAGCTCGCCCTCGCGGATCCGGGCGAACAGCTCCGCGCCGGCCGGGGTGGTGGCGATCAGCACCGACCTGCGGTGGGCTGGATTGATGCGGGACTCGACCCAGCCGAGCCCGGCCAGGTCGTTGACGTGCCGCTGGATGCCCTGGCGGGCCAGGTCGAGGCGGTCAGCGATGTCGGGGACGGTCATCGGGCCCTGCTCGGCGAGCATCTCCAGCACGGCCCGCATCCCGACGCTCACGCCGTCGGCCCGCAGGGAGGCCTCGACCACCCGTGCCGAGTTGAGGACGAGTGGCCGGACGTGCCGGAGGATCTCGTAGACGGTCGCGCCTCGCTCGGACATGACAACAATGATGTCATATCCAGTCAAGGCGATTCCTGCCAGGCCCTCGCCGAACTCGCGCCGCGACGTGATCGCGTCGAAGTGTTCACACCGCGCCTGGCCGGAGGCAACCGCGGCGGATCGCCATCACCCGGTGCCGCGTGTCGCCTCGATCAGCGTGCGCGACGAGTGGGCCACGAATGCGCCGTGCTCCCGGATGTGCGCGTCCAGCCGGAGCAGCTGTTCCCGGTAGCGGTCCACATCGAAATCCGGAACCCACCACACGCACTTGCGCAGAGCCCAGACGACCGCGCCGACATCGAAGAACTCCATCCGGCAGCGGGCGGTCCGCAGGTCCACCACGTCCAGCCCGGCCGTGCGCGCCTCGTCCGCCTCCCGTACCGGATCGCGGGCCAGACCCTCCCGCGGCAGCGGCTCGAGAAACCACTCGATCAGCTCGAACGCCGACGCCGGCCCGACGTGCTGCGCGAGATAGGTGCCACCCGGAGCCAGCACCCGGGCGATCTCCGCGAAGTCCGGCCGTACCGGATGCCGACTGCTGACCAGCTCGAACGTCCCATCCGCGAACGGCAGCCGCGCTCCCGGAGCCACCTCGGCGACCTCGACGCCGCGCGGCCCGAGCAGCCGTCGTGCCCGTTCGGCGTTCGGCGCCCAACCCTCGGTCACCGCCGTCCGCGGCGGCAGTACCGGCATCTCCGCGAGGACCTCCCCGCCGCCGGTGTCGAGATCCAGCGCCGATCCGGCAGCCTTCAGGCGCTCGGCGAGCAGCCGCGCATATCCCCACGGCGGCCGCTCCTCGGTGGCCCGCCCGTCCAGCCAGCCGAATCCCCACCCGCCGACGTCCGCCTCGACCCCATCAATCAAAAGCTCATCAAAGGTACGCACACCGACTCCCGTCCTCGACCTGTCGGCAGTGTTCGCCCCATCCCGGCCGAGCGCACCCGATTTCCCCGCCCGCACCCGCCGCCCCGCGCCCCGCTTCTGCCCCGCCGCTCAAGTGGTCCGCCTTCGGTCTGGCTTGCGTTCCCTCCAGCCGAGCCCGACGAGCGTCGCTTCGCGCCGCCGGCACAGCTGTCGCAGCGATAGGGCACCACTGCCGTCGAAGACGCCATCCGCCGACCCTACCGACGGTTTACGGCGCTTCGGTCGGCCGTACCATCTCGGTTATCCAATCGACGGCGACCGACGCCTGCGCCGGCGTTCCGGAGTAGAGGCCGTTGACGACGAGCCAGATCCGGTCGGTGAGCAGTGCGTCGCCGCCCGCGCCGAGCACGAGGCGGTCCATCTGGGCGCGGCTGTCGGCCAGGTAGGCCTGGGCGACGCGGGCGGGTTCGTCGGTCTCGCCGGGGAACTCGGTCAGATAGTTGCGGAAGGCGCAGCCGCGGTATCCGGGCCGGCGGACGCTGTCGGCGATCTCGGTGACCAGCGCGAGCAGGCGGTCGACCGGGTCGGCGGACCAGCGCAGGGCTTCGGTGACGGCGCGTTCGCGTTCGTGGCGGGTGAGGTTGAGATATGCCGCCGCCAACTCCGCTTTGCTGGGAAAATGCTTGTACAGCAGGTTCTTGCCACATCCGGCCGCCTCGACGACCTGGGCCATCCCGACGGCGCGGACGCCGAACTCGTAGAAGAGCCCGGCGGCCGCGGTCAGGATGGTGTCCCGTGTGCCGGGGGCCGGCGTCCGCGCCATATGATCACTTTAACGGACTGATCGGTCCAATCCGACATTCTTCTCTTTGAGCCCGTTCGCGTCGAGTTCGAGAACCCGGTCGACCAGATCGAGGCCATCCGTACGATGCGCGAGCACCAGCACGGTCCGCCCCGACGCGGCACTCAGCAGGTCCATCATCATCTCCCGCGCGCCCGCCTCGTCGATCCCCTCGGTCGGCTCGTCCAGAATCAGGAGCGCCGGATCCGCGAGCAGTGCTCTCGCGGTCGCCAGCCGCCGCCGCTGCCCGCCGGAGATCGTGCCCCCACCGGCGCCGAGCCACGCATCGAGATCCATCCACCCGAGACCGACCCGCGCCAGCACGGCCCGCAACTGCGGATCGGTCGCCGCAGGCGAGGCAAGACGCAGATTCTCCCGTACGGTCGACGCGAACACATGCCCCGTCTCCTCTCCGACGAGGACCGCGGCCCCGCTGACCTGCACGTTCCCGGCCGTCGGCGGCAGCAGCCCGGCCAGCACGGCCGCCAGCGTCGACTTCCCGCACCCCGACCGCCCCATGATCGCCGTCCGCGACCCGGCCGTCAGCTCCAGCGTCACACCGTCCAGCACCGGCACCCGCCCCGCATCCCACCCCGCCACCAGACCACTGACCCGGACCACCCCGCCGCCCATCGCGCCGGCGTTGGCCACGCACTGCTCACCACTGACCCGGCTCGCGCTGTCGCTCGGCGTGCCGGCGTGGGTCATGTCCCGCTCACCGCTGGTGGCCGCGGAACCACTCTCGATCAGAGGGGCGATAAGCTCACCGCTGTCGACCGCGGGACCGTTTTCGATCAGGCTGGCGACGCGCCTTCCGGCTCCCGCGGCCCGCCGCCGGGCGATCGCCGCCTCCGGCAGTGCCACCACGGCCTCGCCGAGAACGACCACGCCGAGCAGCACCACCGCGCTCCATTCGGCGGTGAGCCCACCGCTCCCGAGCACCACCGCGACCCCGGCGACCGCCGCTCCCCACCCGACATGGGCGACGGCCGCGGCGAGTCCGGCCCCCCGCGCCGCCCGCGACTCCAGGTCGGCGAGGGCTCGGCTTCTCTTCCCGGGTACGTCCGGACGCCCCCCACCGCCGGCCAGTTCCTCCACCCCGTCAACGGTTTCGACGACGGCGTCCCGCAGCGCGGCCCGTGCCGCGCCGGTGGCCGCCTCCTGCCGGTCCGCCTGCCGGGCCGCGACCATCGGGGCGAACAGCCCCGCGACCAGCAGACCGACCGCCATCGGCACCGCGGCCCCCGCCGCCACCCAGGCGACCACCGCGACGGCGAGCCCGGCCGTGACCGCCGCGGCGATGAGCGGCAGCCGCCCCCGCAGCAGCCCCTCGGTGGCCGCATCCACATCGTCGACGAGCCGGGTGAGCAGGTCCCCGCGCCGGTGCAACCGCGGTCCCGGAACGTGCGGAATCAGACCCGCATACACTGCGGCCCGCCGTCTACCCAGCCGCGCAAACGCCACCTCATGGGACACGAGCCGCTCCAGATACCGCAGGAGGGGCCGGGCGACGGCGCTGCCCCGGACCAGTACCACCGCCGTCGACAGACTGAGCACCGGCGGCAACGACGACGCCCGGACCAGCAGCCACGCGGCGGCCCCGGTCAGCACGATCCCGGCGACCGACGATCCGGCCCCCAGCCCGGCCGCCACCCAGAGCCGCGCCCACCACCGCCCGCCCGCCGTCTCCCGCCGCTCAGTCCGACCATCCGCCGAAGCCGCCGCCTCAGCGTCGTCGGGCCGGCTGGCCGTGGCCGCTGTCTCAACGCCACACAGGCAGCGCCGAGCGCCGCCCGCCGTCCCTCGGCTGGTCCCCACCGCTGTCTCGACGCCGTCGAGACAGCGGTGAGAGCCAGCCGGATGCCCCTGGCTGGTCGTGGCCGTCGTCTCGACCGCGTTGAGACAGCGGTGGGAGCCAGCTGGATGTTCTTGGCTGGTCGTGGCCGTTGCTTCGGGAGTGTGGAGACAGCGGTGGGAGCCAGCCGGATGCCCCTGGCTGGTCGTGGCCGTCGTCTCGACCGCGTTGAGACAGCGGTGGGAGCCAGCTGGATGTTCTTGGCTGGTCGTGGCCGTTGCTTCGGGAGTGTGGAGACAGCGGTGGGAGCCAGCCGGGTGTTGCTGGCTGGTTGTGGGCGTTGTTTCGGGGGTGTTGAGGCAGCGGTGGGAGCCAGCTGGATGTTCTTGGCTGGTTGTGGGCGTCGTTTCGACGGCGTCGAGACAGCGGTGGGAGCCAGCCGGGAATTCGGAGTCGGTGGGGGCGGGCGGGGTGCCGGCGGGGGGTGTTGCTGCCCAGGACGGGAGTTCGAGGGGGTTGGTGAAGGCGGCGGTGACGGCGAACCGGGACAGGACGGTGCCGGCCGGCGGGTGCACGTCGACGATGCGGTCGGCGGCGGCCAGCAGGGCCGGGCGGTGGGCCACTACCAGGACGGCGCAGCCCTGCGCGGCGAACTCGTGCAGGCGTTCGATGACCTGGTGTTCGGCGGCGCTGTCGAGGTGGGCGGTCGGTTCGTCGAGCAGCAGGGTGACCACCGGCGCGGTGTCGCAGTCGCGGTGGGCGGCCACGGTGCGGGTGGCACGGTGCAGCAGAACCGCGAGGGCCAACCGTTGGCGCTGGCCCGCGGAGACTCCCGCGACCTGCTCGCCGAGCGGGGTCTGGGCGGTGACCTCGCCGGTCAGGCCGGCGAGGTGCAGCGCCTCGCTCATCTCGGCGGCGGTGGTGTCCGGCGGGAACGCGTCGGCCACCGTCCGGGCGTGCGGCAGGCTCGGCCGTTGTGGCAGGTAGAACACGCTTCCGACGGCGATCGCTCCAGCTTCGGCCGGGTGGAGTCCGGCCAGGACCCGTAGCGCCGTGGTCTTGCCGGCGCCGGACAGGCCCCGCAGCGCGACGACCTCACCGGCGCGGACGGCCAGCTCCGGCAGATGCAGCGCGTCTTCGAACGCGTTCGGGTAGCGGGCCCGGATGCCGGCCGCCCGGACACCCCAGCGTCCAGCCGCGGCACGGCCGAAGAGGGGCGTCGCCGTGGTGATCCGCCCCGACTGCCCGAACGGATCGCGGGTGTACGGGGTGACGTGACCGAAGGCGGACGACAGCCCGGTGACGTCCCGTGAACGCCCGGCCGGGACGGCAGGCCCGAAGGCAGCTGACGGCGGTTCGGGCGTTTGCGGGCGGTAGTGGACGGGAGCGGGTGCCGGTAGTTGCGGTTCGAGGGCTCGCACGCGGTGGGCGGCAGCGGCCGACGGCGGTTCCGGTTCGAGGGCGTGGGGACGGTGGTGGGTGAGTGCGGGTGCCGGTGGTTGCGGCTCGGGGGCTTGTGGGCGGTGGGCGGCGGGAGCGGGTGACGGTGGGGTGGGCCTGGACGGAGAGGGGGCCGCGGCCGGGGTGGCATGGTCCAGAGGAGAGAGGATCTCGTCCACGTCGGCGATGACGGCGCCGGCGTCGGTGGAGGCGTGGTAGCGGGCCGCCATCTCCCGCAGTGGGCGGTAGGCCTCGGGGGCCAGGAGGATCACCAGGAGAGCGGGGCCGAGTTCCATCGAGCCGGCCGCGACCCGCAGGCCGGCCTGGACCGCGATCAAGCCCACCGCCAGGGTGCCGACCAGGTCGAGGGCGGTCGACGACAGGAACGCCACCCGCAGCACCCGCATGGTGGCCGCCCGATGCCGGTCGGTCAGGTCGGCTATGACGTCGATCTGGCGTTCGGCGCGGCCGTACATCTTGAGGGTGGGAAGGCCTCGCACGACGTCGAGGAAGTGGCCCGCCAGGCGGGAGTCGGCTGCCCAGCGCTGTTCGGCGCGGGCCTTCGTCGCCCAGCCGATCAGTGCGCCGAGCAGTGGGATCAGCGGCAGGGTGAACAGGGTGACGGTGGCGGAGGCCGGGTCCACTACGGCCATGATCACGACGACCAGCGGCGGGAGCAGGAGGCCGAGGACCAGGGCCGGCAGGTATCCGGAGAACCACGGGCGCAGCGCTTCCAGGCCACTGCCGAGGACGGTGGTCAGCCGGCCGGTTCCGTAGGCCGCCACCCAGGCGGGGCCCCGGCGCACCACGCGGTCCAGCAGGGACTGCCGTAGTTCGTGGGTGACGCGGGCGGCGGTCCGCTGGGCGACGACCTGCTCGGCCCAGGACAGTGCGCCGCGTGCCGCGAAGGAGACCGCCAGCACGATGATCGCCGCGCCGGTCGTGGCCGGGAGCAGGTGGCTCAGGGATTGCGCCGGGGTGCCGGCCAGCACGCCCGTCGCGCCGGCGGTCAGCGCGGTGACGATGCCGCAGAGCGCCACCGCGATGGCGATGGTGGTCAGGGCCTGACCGAACCCGATCAGGGCGAGCACGGCGACCCCGCCCCGGCTGGCCCGCGCATGCCGCAGCAGTCGCGGATCAACCGGCCCCCGGGCAACCCGCCTGACGGCCGCCGAGGGCACCGAGGGCACCGAAGACGGTGAAACGTCGGCCCGCGGGGTGGCGGTAGGCGGAGCGGCGGCCGGTGAAACGTCGGCCCGCGGGGTGGCGGTAGGCGAAGCGGCGGCCGGTGAGGCGGCAGCAGGCGGAGTGGCGGCAGGCGGAGGGGTTGTCGGGCGGGCGGCGGGTGACGGACCTGCGGAGGAGCCCGGGCCGCGGGCAGGCGGGGTGGCGGTCATGAGGCGACCCGTTCGCTGGCCACCCGGCGGCGGAAGACCCAGTAGGACCAGGCCTGGTAGACGAGGACACCCGGCAGGATCAGCACGCCGGCGATCGTGATCAGGCGCAGGGCTTCCGGGCCGGCGGCGGCGCTCGTCCTGGTCAGGGACCAGGCCGGGTCGAGGGTGCTGCGCAGGACCACGTCGCCGTGAGTGGTGAAGACGGTGACGACCGTGGCGGCCACGGCGAGGGCGACGGCGGTGAAGGACATCGCCTCGCGGGTGCGCCGGGCCAGCAGGCCGGCGGCGAAGACCACGGCCGCGGCGGCCAGGGTGAGGCGGCTGCCCGTACCGATGCCGATGAGCAGAAGGGTGACGGCGCCGACCGTGCCGGTGTGGCGGGCGAGGTCGCGTGCCCGGCGGCGGACCGGGCCGGTGGTGCGCAGGGCGAGGAACGTGGCGCCGAGCAGCACCGCGGCGAGCAGTGCGGCCAGCGCGCCGAGGCCGGCGGCGGGGGTGGCCAGGGGGCCGAGGCTGCGGCCGAGGCCGGTTCCGGTGACCTCGCCGTCGGCGCGGAGGGCGAGACCGTCGACGAGGATGCCCAGGACGGCGCCCCAGAGCAGGACGATGCCGGTGGACGAGCCGGCCAGGAGCAGGTCGGCGCGGCGCCGCCAGGACGGGGAGTCGTGTTTGCCGCGGAACTCCAGGGCCACCCCGCGGACGGCGAGGAGCAGCAGGATCGCCACCATCGGCAGGTAGAGGGCGGACATCAGGGCGGCGTACCAGGCGGGGAAGGCGGCGAACGTGACACCGACGGCGGCGACCAGCCAGACCTCGTTGCCGTCCCAGAACGGGCCGACGGTCCGGATGGCGGCGCCCCGTTCGTGTTCGTCGCGGCCGAGGACGGGGGAGAGCATGCCGACGCCGAAGTCGAAGCCTTCGAGGACGAAGTAGAGGACCCAGGCGAGGACGAGTACCGCGAACCAGAACGTGATCATGGAAGGTCGCTCCTAGTAGGCGGGAACCGGTTCGGGCTCTTCCGCGGCGGAGACGGGCGGGGCGAGCGGCTTGCGGGACAGATGGACGACCAGGCGGCACCAGACGACCGCCAGCAGGCCGTAGACCAGGGTGAACCCGGCCAGGGACGCGATCACCTCGGCGCTGGTGAGGCCGGGGGAGATGCCGTCGGCGACCTTGGAGATGCCGAACGCGAGCCACGGCTGCCGGGCGGTCTCGGTGAAGACCCAGCCGAACGTGTTGGCGGCGGCCGGCAGCAGCGGGGCGAGGAGCACGAACCGGCGCAGCCATCCGGGCGTTCCACGCCCGGGCTGCAGGAGATCCGGCAGCAGCGGCAGGCGGCGGGTGGTCTCCCAGGAGGACCAGAGGTGGTACGCCGCCAGCGCCATCCCGAGCACGCCGGCCCCGATCATGAGCCGGAACGTCCAGAACGCGACCGGGATCATCGGCACGTAGCTGCCCGGCCCGTACTGGGCGACGTAGGCCGCCTGGAGGTCGTCGATGCCCTGTACGGTCCCGCCGAACGTCCCGGTACCGAGGAAGGACAGCAGCCCGGGGATCTCGATGCTGAAGAACGGCCGGTCGTGCCCGAGTTCGCCGATCGCGAAGACCGAGAACGGCGCCGACGTGGTGGTCTCGTAGAGGGCTTCGGCGGCGGCCATCTTCATCGGCTGCACGGCCGTCATCACCTTGCCGAGGTGGTCGCCGCTGATCGCGGTGACCGCCCCGCCGACCAGCAGCATCCACGCCCCGGCCCGGGACAGCGTCCGGTAGGCGGCGTCGGCGGAGACCCGCCAGATCCCGATCGCCATCAGCAGCCCGCCGCCGGCCATCGCCGCCCCGCCCATGGTGTGCGGGAACGCCGCGAGCACCACCTCGTTGGTGAGCAGTTCGGTGAAGCTGGTCAGGTGGGCCCGCCCGGTGGCCGGGTCGAGGGCGTAGGCGACCGGGTTCTGCATGAACGAGTTGGCGGCCAGGATGATGTACGCCGACAGCAGTGTCCCGACCGCGACGATCACGATGGTGGCGGTGTGCAGCAGGCGGGGCAGCCGGTCCCAGCCGAAATACCACAGCGCCAGGAACGTGGCCTCGAGGAAGAACGCGAGCATCCCCTCGATGGCGAGGGTGGGCCCGAAGACGTCGCCGTAGAAGCGGGCGAACGCGCTCCACCCGAGCCCGAACTGGAACTCCTGGACGAGCCCGGTCACCACACCGACGGCGAACGTGACGATCAGCAGCTTGCCGGTGAACTTCGTGAGGTGCAGGTACTTCTCGTTCGCCGTCCGGATCCAGGCGATCTGGAACCCGGCGGCCGCCGACGCGAGCGATATCGACACCGGGACGAAGAGGTAGTGGTAGATCGTCACGACCGCGAACTGGAGCCGGGTCAGGTCGAGCACGTCCATGGTTACCCCTCTACGACGGTTCGTAGTAGATACTACGACGCGTAGTACGACGTGGTGAAGTAGAGTGGGTCACATGGCGAGGAACGACCTTGAGCGCGAGGTCATGACGAAGTTGTGGGACGCGGGCGAGCCGCTCACCGTCCGGCAGGTGCACGACCTGCTGAGCCGGGAGCGTGACCTGGCGTATACGACCGTCATGACCGTTCTCGACCGGCTCGCCAAGAAGGGCCTGGTCACCCAGCAGCGAGCCGACCGCGCCTACCGGTATGCCCCGGCGCAGACCCGGGAGGAGATGACCGCCGGCGTGATGCTCGACGCGCTCAGCTCCACCCCCGACATGGACGCCGCGCTCGCCTACTTCGTCGGCCGGTTGCCACCGGAGGCGCTGCGGGCCGCGATCGAGAAGGCCACCCGTAACATCGAGCGGTGACCGCCCTCCTGCTCGGCGCCCTCGGGCTGACGCTCTCGCTCCTGGCGCCGAGGCTGCTGGCGGGCGCCCGCTGGACCGACCGGGCCCCGGTCGCGGGGGTCCTGCTCTGGCAGTCACTGACGCTCACCGCCGTACTCTGTGCTCTCGGTGTGGTCCTGGCCGCGCCCGAAGAGGTCGCGCGCGCCGCCGGGGCCCGCCATCCGGAGACGGTCGCCGCGCTGCTGTTCTCCCTCGCGGTGGCCGCGACCATCGTGATCCGGCTGATCGTCTCGCTGATCCGGGTGAGTTCCCGGGCCCGCGCCCGCCGTGCCCGGCACCGGATGCTCGTCGACCTGCTCGACCGCGTCGAACAGCACGAGGGCCTCGGCGGCGAGGAGGTGCGGGTGCTCGACGGGGCGCTGCCGCTGGCCTACTGCGTGCCCGGGCGGGAGCCGCGGGTCGTGCTCAGCGACGGGGTGCTGCGGACCCTGGACCGTGAGCAGGTCGACGCGGTCCTCGCCCACGAGCGGGCCCATCTGCGGCACCGGCACGAGCTGGTGATGGAGTCGTTCACCGCGTTCTACCGGGCGGTGCCCGGCCCGCTCCGGTCGAAGGCGCCGCTGGATGCCGTACATCTGCTGCTGGAGATGGTGGCGGACGACGCGGCCCGCCGCCGGACCGGATCGGCGCCGTTGCGTGCCGCGCTGGCGCGGCTGATCGACGCCGTCCCCCTTGCGGAGGAGGTGACGGCCGACCCGGCGGGTGAATCGCGGCGCCGCCGGCTGGCCCGTCTGGACGGTCCGGTCCGGGGCTCGACGGCCCTCACCGCGGCGGGGGTGAGCGCCGCCGCCGGCCTGCTGGTACTACCCACCGTCATCGTGGTGGTGCCCTGGCTGGCGCGGGCCCTCCACAGCTGGCCGTTTTAGACCACGCTGCGTATCGCTGACGGTGCGTACAGTTCGGCGGGCTGTGCGACCTTCATTTGCCGTCTTGATCCGAGTACGGTGGTCCCCGGTCCGCCCAGCCCCCCATCGGCCACCCGGCCGATCTGGCGGACCACCGCCTAATCGCGCGTGGCCGAAACGGCCGGGTGCGAGCCGGGGAACCGAGCACCTGGGGTGAAGCCGCGGCGACGCGGCCGGGCAGACTTCCCGCCCGAACCCGTCAGCTAACCCGGTCGGCGGCTGAACGGGAAGAAAGGACAACGCACCAGCGTGAAACGGATTGGCGCGCGTCGCACCGGCCTCATGCGCGTCCTGCTGTGCGCGGCGGCCGCGGCCGGAATCCTGGTCACGGGTCCGACCGTCGCTCATGCCGAGCCCAGTCCCGGCCAGATCGAGAAACAGATCGACGAGGAGTGGAACCAGCTCGAGCCGGTCATCGAGGATTACAACGGCACCCACACCAGGCTGGTCAAGTTGCGCAAGCAGCAGAAGGATCTGGCGAAGACGCTGGCTCCGCTGCAGGCGCAGGTGGACGCCGCGATGGTGGAGGTGCGAGGCCTCGCCGTCGACGCGTACATGCAGGGTTCACCCAGCATGGTCAACGCGATGGTGCTGACCGGTTCGCCGACGGGCATGGTGGACAAGCTCACGCTTCTCAACCAGCTCGCCACCAACCGGGAGGCGTCGATCGCCGAGGTCGCGAAGCTCCGTGACAAGTACGCCGCCGACAAGGCCAAGGTCGACCAGCTCGAGTCCGAGATCGAGGTCCGCGACACCGATCTCGGTACCAAGAAGGTGGCCATCGAGAAGGAGATCACGAAGCTCCAGAAGCTCCGGATCTCGGCCTACGGCAAGGCGAACGCCGACGACGGGGAACTGCGCACCGGCCCGTGCCCGGTCGACTACACGAACGACAAGGGCGGCCGTGCCGCTCAGCGGGCGTGTGACCTGATCGGCAAGCCTTACGTCTTCGGCTCGAACGGCCCGAACAGCTACGACTGCTCGGGTCTGACGCAGGAGGCCTGGGCTGCGGTCGGCGTGCATCTCGAGCATTACACGAAGGATCAGTGGGGCTCCACCAGATCGGTGAGCCGGAGTGAGCTGAGGCCGGGTGACCTGGTCTTCTACTACTCCGACGTGCACCATGTCGGCCTCTACATCGGTGGCGGCAAGGTGGTGCACGCTCCGAGCACGGGCGACCACGTGCGGATGGCCACGATCGACCGGGGACCCATCGCCGGTTATCGCCGGCCTGCCTGACGAAACCCCCGCGAAAAGGTCGCCGTCCGAAACGACGGCGGCCTTTTCTCATCTCGTACGGCTGTGATGCTCCACCAGCCGGCGCAAGAGGCCGGCGAACCGCGCGCGTTCCTCGCCCGACAGTGGCGCGAGCAGATCGTCCTGGATCGCCTCCACCCGCTCGGTCAGCTCACCGGCCCGCTCCCGCCCGGCCGCCGTGACCGCGACGACGTTGCGCCGCCGGTCCGCCGGGTCGGGGGAGCGCTGCACGAACCCGGCCGTCTCCAGGTCGTTGAGCGCCCCCACGAGATCGCTCAGGTAGATCCCGGTGCGCCGCCCGAGCGCCGCCTGACTGGCCGGCCGGTCCGCCGGACCCGCTGGCCCGACGCGTACGGCATCACCCTCGACCGGGTGCGTGCCCTCGCCGAGCACTGGCTGGCGTTCGACTGGCGCGCCCACGAGGCCGAGCTCAACGCACTGCCCCAGCAGGTCACCGAGCTGCACGGCGACCGGGTGCACTTCTTCCACGTACGCTCCGGGAATCCCCATGCCCTGCCGTTGATCCTCACCCACGGCTGGCCCGGCTCCACGGTGGAGTTCCTGGACGTCGTCGGCCCGCTCAGCGAGCACTTCCACCTGGTCGTTCCGGCGATCCCCGGATTCGGCCTGTCCGGCCCGACCACCCGGCCCTGGGGCGTCGCGCGCGTCGCCGCGGCCTGGGCCGAACTGATGGCGCGCCTCGGCTACCCCCGCTACGGCGCCCAGGGCGGCGACTGGGGTTCCGGCATCGCCCGCGCACTGGCCGCCGTCGCACCGGAGAACGTGGTCGGTGTGCACGTCAACTACCTGCCCACGCCGGGCTCTCCGGACGGCCTGGGCCCCGCCGACCGGGAGCGGCTGGCGAAGACGATGCGGCTGGCCGCCGAGCGGCACCCCCACCAGATCCTGTTCGCGGCGACCCCGCAGACCCCGGCCTACGCGCTCAACGACTCACCGGCCGGGCTGCTCGCCTTCCTGGGCGAGAAGTTCGACACCTGGGCCGACCCGGCGACCCCGGTTGCCGACGACCGGATCGTGGCGGACGTCGCCCATCACTGGCAGTTCCGGACCGCCGGCTCGGCCGCCCGCCTGGTCAAGGAGAGCGGCCCACCGGAGACCAACGGTGTCCCGCTGGGTGTCGCGGTCCTGCCCGGCGACATCGTCCAGTCCGTCCGCCCGCTGGCCGAGCAGCGGGCGAACATCGTGCACTGGACCGAGTTCCCCCGGGGCGGCCACTTCGCCGCCCTGGAGGTCCCGGACCTGTTCACCGCGGACGTGACCGCGTTCTTCACCAGGTGAGTCAGGCCGGCGGCAGGGCCGGCGCGCCACCCTCCAGATCGTGCAGCTGCTGGACCACGTGCTGACCCAGCGCCGACCGGTAGTCCTGGGCCAGCTCGTCGAGCCGCTCGATCTCGGCCACCATCGCGGCCCGGTCCCGGGCCACCTCGTCCAGCGCCTCGGCGTGCAGGCGCCGGGCGTCGGCCTCGATCGTGTCGGCCGTCCGGATCGCGTCCCCGGTCATCTGATCGGCCTGGGCCCGCGCGCTGACCAGCAGATCGTCCGACTCGCGCTGGGCGTCGCGGACGTGCTCGTCGGCGGTGCGGTGCGCCATCCGCAGCACCCGGTCGTCGATCGCCGCGACCGGCCTGGGCTGTGCCGACGCGCGCACCTCGTCATGCGCCCGCTCCAGCTGGACCTGCATCTCCCGGGCCTCGTGCTCGGCCCGGGCCAGGCCCTCACGCATGTGCCGGAGATGGGCCGCCAGCTCGGCGACCTCGCTGTTCAGCACCGTGGTGTCGGCCACACCGTTGGAGACCTCACGCAATCGGGCGGTCAGCGCCCCGTTCTCATCGAGCAGGCGCAGCATCTCCTGGCTCGCTTCCTCGAGGAGAGCATTGACCTCCTCCTCGTCGTAGCCGCGCTTGCCGATCGGCGGCTTCCTGAAGTCCACGTTATGGATGTCTGCGGGAGTGATCGGCATCCTTTACCTCGCTTCCCGGCGTCCCTGACGACAGCACAACGCCCGGGGAACCGGTTTCGGCACGGCGGCACAGTGGTCCGGCGTGGACGGGCGCTGGCGAATCGTATCCGCCGTCCGCCAGTCCAGCAGGCGTAAGCGGGCCGCGATCACCCATGAGCGGACGCAAAAGACCAGGTCGGCGCCATCTGTGCAGAATCCGTCACTCGGTGGCCCCGGCCGGGTGACATGGGGGGCGGGGCATAATCGCTTGTCATGAGTGATGCCTTGATCAACAGCCTGGTCGCCGCCGTCGAGGCGCGACCCGACGACCTGACGCTGCGGCTGCACCTGGCCGAGTTGCTGGTCGCGGCCGGCCGTGGCCCGGAGGCGATCGGGCACGCCGCTCAGATCCTGGCCCGTGAGCCCGGTCACGAGGCGGCTCGGCAGCTGATGGCCCGCGCTCTCGGTGGCGGTGCTCCGGGCGTACCGCCGCAGGGGTCCGCGCAGGATCCGCCCGCGGAGAGCGCGGCAGCCACGCCGGCCGCCGGACCGGCCGCGGAACCCGCCCCGGGCCGGGCCGGCATCGACTGGGCCGCGATGGAGGAGCAGTTCGGGGACGTGGTGCCACCGCGGTTCGCGCGGGCCGACGGCGAGCCGGACCCGGTGCGCGGGCACGCCGACCGGGCGTTCGACGTCGAGCGGTCCACCGTGACGCTCGCCGACGTCGGCGGCATGACCGACGTGAAGAAGCGGCTCGAGGTGTCGTTCCTGGGCCCGCTGCGCAACCCGAAGCTGCGCACCCTGTTCGGCAAGAGCCTGCGCGGCGGCCTGCTGCTCTACGGCCCGCCCGGATGCGGCAAGACGTTCCTGGCCCGGGCCGTCGCCGGCGAGATGGGTGCCGCGTTCATCAGCCTGAGCATCACCGACGTGCTGAACATGTGGATCGGCAGCTCCGAGCGCAACCTGCACGACCTGTTCGAGTCGGCCCGCGGGCACGCGCCGTGCGTGCTGTTCCTCGACGAGATCGACGCCCTCGGCCACAAGCGCAGCCAGCTCCAGTCGTCCATGCGGACCGTGGTCAATCAGCTACTGACCGAACTCGACGGTGTCGACGGCGGCAACGACGGCGTGTTCGTGCTGGCCGCCACGAACGCACCGTGGGACGTCGACTCGGCGCTGCGCCGCCCCGGGCGTCTGGACCGCACCGTCCTGGTGCTGCCGCCGGACGACCCGGCCCGCGCGGCGATCCTCGAATACCACCTGCGGGGCCGGCCGGTCGCCGGCATCGACCTGGACGCGGTCGCCGCCGCCACCGAGCACTACTCCGGCGCGGACCTGGCGCACCTGTGCGAGACCGCCGCCGAGTACGCGATGCGCGACTCCATCGACACCGGCGAGATCCGCATGATCAACCAGGCCGACATGCTGGCCGCCGCCCGTGAGGTGCGCCCGTCCACCGACGCCTGGTTCGCCACCGCCCGCAACGTGGCGATGTTCGCCAACGAGAGCGGCGCCTACGACGACCTGGCCGCCTACCTGAAGAAGCGCAAGATCCGATGAGCGCCGCCGGCCGGCTCGAGAGACGCACGATCCGATGAGCGCAGCCGCCGCCCGCGCGCGGGCGCTGGCCGGTGTCGGCCGCCTGGAGCAGGCCGAGACCGCGGTCCGGGAGGGACTGGCCGAGACCCCCGCCGACGCCGAGTTGCTCGGCCTGCTCGCCGGGCTGCGCCGGTTGCGGGGCCACTACGCCGACGCGCTGGAGTTCGCCGACGCCGCGGTGAGCGTGGCACCCGGGCAGCCGGTCGTGCACATCGAGCGTGCCGAGTGCCTGCTGCTGCTCGCCCGGCCCGGTGACGCGGAGGCCGCGGCCCGTGAGGCGGTGCGCCTGGCGCCGGACCGGCCCGAGCCGCACCGCGCGCTGGCCCGCTGCCTGGTGCTGCGCCGGGAGTTCGGCGCGGCGCGGGCGGCGGCCGGCCGGGCGGTGGCGATCGCGCCGCACTCGGTCCCCGACCTGATGACGCTGGCCGAGGTGGAACGCAACGCCGGCGACCGCGACGCCGCGCGGCGGGCGGCGGCACGGGCGCTGGCCGAGGACCCGGAGGACGCCGAGGGCCGCTGGATGATCGCCCTGCTGGACGCGGAGAGCCTGCGGGTCCGGGAGGCGATGCACGGCCTGCGGCAGCTCGCCGCCGACCACCCCGACCGGTACGGCGCCCCCGCACTGGCCTGGCCGGTCCGCGGTCTGCTCGCCGGACTCCGCCGGGGGACGCCGGCCGGGCTTCCGGTGGTGGCCGTGCTGGCCCTGGCCGACCACTGGTGGGAGCCGGCCTCGCTGCTGGCCAGGGGCACGGCGGCCGTGATGGCGCTGGTCACCGTGGGCCTGGCACTGCGGGTGCTGCTGCCGGCGGGCCGTCTGCCGTGGCTGTGCGTGGGCCTGCTGCCGGCGCGCACCCGCCGCGCGATCGGCGCCGGGCTGCTCGCCGCGAGCGGTACGGTCCATCTTCTTCTCTGGTACGCGGTGAGCCCCCACCCGCTCACCCTGGCGCTGGCGGCCGTCGCGGTGGCTGTGCTGCTGGCCGCCGGTGCCGTCGAGCGCACGTGAACGGGGGGTTACCTCACTCTTTCCTCCACGAATCTTGCACAAACTGCAAGATCGGCGGATGCTGTGCCCCTTGATCAACGGGGGGCGGTATGGCGAGCGATACACGACGGTTGTCCGCGCTCCGGGAACTCGCCCTGATCGCCGCCCTGTTCCTGGTCTACAAGGCGGCGCGGCTCGGCGCCGACGGCCATGTGGACGAGGCGTTCCGCAACGCCCGGGCGATCTGGGACACCGAACGTCTGCTGCGGCTCCCCGGTGAACTGGCCGTTCAGCAGTCCCTGCTCGGCTGGAACGGCCTGATCGAGGTGGCGAACAGCTACTACGCGTACGTCCACTTTCCCGCGACCGCAGCCTGCCTGATCTGGCTCTACCGGTGGCGGCCCGCCCACTACCGGTGGACGCGCAACGTCATCGTGCTACTCACGGCCGGTGCGCTGGCCGTACATTTCCTGATTCCGCTCGCACCGCCGCGCATGCTCACCGACACCGGCATGCTCGACCTCGGCCGTCTCTACGGCCCCGCCGTCTACGGCCCGCCGGAGACCGACCAGATCTCCAATCAGTACGCGGCCATGCCGTCCCTGCACGTCGGCTGGGCCCTGGTCGTGGCGGTCGCCCTGATCGCCGCCACCACGAGCCGCTACCGGGCACTGTGGCTGCTCCATCCGGTGATCACGCTGCTGGTCGTGGTCGCCACCGGCAACCACTACTGGCTCGACGCCCTCGCCGCGGCCGCCCTGCTGGCCGGCGCCTACGCCCTGCTGCGCCACCAGCGCCCGCTACGGCTCCCGGTCCCACCGAACCCGCTGGCCGCCGTCGGGTAAGTTGATCCACCGTGATCGACACCGCTGCAACTCCGCCGGTGACGCGTGCTGAGACGCCGCTTCGGGCGATCGTCTTCGACCTGGACGACACGCTCGTCGATCAGGTGACCGCCTCCGGCGCGGCCGTCGTCGCCTGGGCCGCGACACTCGGTGTCACCGGGCCGGACGTGCCCGGCCGCTGGGCGGCGCTGTCCGAGCGGCACTACGCCCGCTACCAGCTACGCGAGATCACCTTCAGCGGGCAGCGGCGCGAACGGGTGCGCGAGTTCCTGGGCGCCGAACTGAGCGATGCCGAGGCGGACGGCCTGTTCGCCGGCTACCTGGAGCGTTACGAGGCCGGCTGGACCGTCTTCGGCGACGCCATCCCGGCGCTGCGCCGCGTCCGGGCGGCCGGGCTGACCGCGGCCGTGCTCACCAACGGCGACGAGGGCCAGCAGCGCCGCAAACTCGACCGGCTGGGCCTGGCACCCGAGATCGATCTGATGGTGGCGTCGTCGTCGCTCCCGGCCGGCAAACCCGACCCCCGGGCCTACCGGCACGTCGTCGACCTGCTCGGGGTCGCGGCCGGAGCGGCGCTGATGGTCGGCGACTCCCTGGTCAGAGACGTCCGCGGTGCCCTGGCCGCCGGTCTGCCCGCGGTCCTGCTCGACCGCTTCGACGCGCACCCCACCACCGACGTACGCCGCATCCGCACCCTGGACGAGCTGACCTTCTGACCCCGCCCCGCGCGGCGGTCCAGCCGGCACGCCGGTCTAGTTTCGAACGGTGCGACTCGACTGGCCCGGCTGCCTCAACGCCCGCGACCTCGGCGGCACCCCGACCCGTGACGGCGGCCGCCTCCGCGACAACGCCCTGATCCGCTCCGACAGCCATGCGCTGCTGACCCCCGCCGGGATCGCCATGCTCCGCGAGCGGCCACCGGCTCTGATCCTCGACCTGCGCTGGCCGCGCGAGTGCGCCGAGGCCCCGAGCCCGTTCGCCGCCGAGGCGTGGTACCGCAACCTGCCGCTGCTCGCCGACCCGCTCGGCTACGACCCGCCCGACGACACCTACGCCCCGATGCTCGACCACAACGCTGAGCGGGTGGCCGCGGCCGTGCACGAGATCGCGGCCGCCCCACCCGGCGCCGTGATCATCCACTGCCACGGGGGCCGGGACCGTACCGGTCTGCTGGCCGCCGTCCTGCTCGGTGTCGCCGGTGTCGCCCCGGACGACATCGCCGCCGACTACGCGGCCACGCCGGGCACCGACGCCGCCGCGATGAGCCACACCCTCCAGCACGCCGAGACCCGTTACGGCGGCGTGGAGCAGTATCTGCTGAGCCACGGCGTCAGCGCTGCCGAGATCACCACGGTCCGGCGCCGTCTGGTGCCCGGCTGGCTGTCACCGTTGTCTCGCGGCGTTTGAGACGTCGGTGGGGGCCAGCCGGATTCGCTGGTGTCCGGCTGGCTGGCTGTCACCGTTGTCTCGCGGGGCTTGAGACGTCGGTGGGGGCCAGCCGGGCCTGTTGACGGTCCGCACAAGCGAACTGCCGCGCCGTGGAGAGCCGGCGCGGCAGTTCGAGCGGGGTGGTGCCTTACTTGGCGGCGGCCGCCTCGTACAGGGCCTCCGGGGTGACGGCGCCGGCGAGGATCCGGCCGTCGTCGGTCATCAGGACCGTGAACAGCGAGCCCGCCAGCAGCTTGCCGCTGCCCCAGGCGCCGCTGACCGGCTGGAGCGTGCCGAGGAACTGCTCGGCCAGCTGCGACGCCTCGGCGCCCTCCGCGCTCTGCTCGCCGGACTTGCCGGTGAACTCGCTCAGGTCGTCGAGCCGCGGACCCTTGGCGACGGCGATGCTGGTCCAGCCCTCACCGACGACCTTGAAGTCGTTCTTCTCGGCGCCGGCCTCACGGGCGGCCTTCTCAGCCTCCGCGGCGGCCTTGTGCGCGTCCTTGCCGGCCTCCTTCGCCATGTCCTCCGGGATGGCCTCCTCGGAGACCTTGGCGCCGGGCGGCGGGTTGAACGCGAACTGCTGGTCGTCCGGCACCGTGAAGTCGATCTGCTCGAACGCCACCCGGATCGCCGGCTTGGTGGTGTTCTTCGCGTAGACGTCGACGCGCAGCGGGATGTGCTCCTTCGCGTCGATCGCCAACCGCACCTGACCGACCAGCGAGTCGGCGTCACGTGGGCTGATCACCAGCTCGTAGGCGTCCCGCCCGGCCACCTCGGCCGCGCCGGTCGTCTCGACCCTGGTGGTGCCGTCGATCGCGGCCAGCGCCGCGTCGGCCGCCTGCTGCGGGCTCACCGCGAGGGCACTCGCCGACGGCGCCGCCTCCCGGGTCGTCGCGCCGGCCGGCAGCTTGACGTGCGTACCGGTGTTCTCCTTGCTGTCCCAGACCCACACGTCGGAACCGTTGCGGATCACGTCGGTCTCGCTGCTCGTGCCGAGCAGGGAGAACCGCATCTTCTCCTCACCCGCATACCACAGGCGAGCGGTGTTGCTCCCGGCGATCAGGCTGGTCAGGTTGCCGCTGCCGCCGGTCGCGTTGCCGAGCAGCCCCGCGATGCCCGGCAACCCGAGATCGGCGCTCTGCACCACGGTGCCGGAGAACCCTGACGGGTCGGCGCTCTGCAGGTCGACGAGCAACTGTGCGGCACTGCGCTCCGGCAGCGCCGGATCGGCGTTCGCCACGATCGTTCCGGCCGCTGCGCCGCCCCCGATGACCACAACCGCCGCAGCCGACGGGATCAGCCAACGCAATGCAGGCCTTGACCTCAACACGGACACGATGTCCACCTCCCGAATCTCTGCCACCACTGTGCGCCGGAGCCGCTGTGATCCGGCTGAGAAGGTCCCCTAGGGGATGGCCCCCGGATAGCTTTATAGACGACAAAAGGGGACTTAGATGAATACCTACCAGGGTCGCCCGTTGCCCCGGCCCGGCGAGGACGTCGTCGATCAGGGGCTGGCCTTCGACCTGGCGACTCTGCGGCGGCGGCAGGCGCTGCGGGTGTTCGGCCTCGGCGCGGTGGCCCTCGGCCTCGGTGGATGCGGCAGGGCGGAGGACACGACGGCGTCGACCGGGATCGGGCCGCCCGGCGAGATCCCGGACGAGACGGCCGGCCCGTACCCCGGCGACGGCTCGAACGGGCCGAACGTGCTCACCGGCAGCGGGGTGATCCGCCGCGACATCACGTCCAGCTTCGGGACCGCGACCGGCAGGGCGGCCGGTGTGCCGATGACCCTCACCCTCAGCCTGAAGGACCTGGCCAACGCGGGCGCCGCCTACGCCGGGCCGGCCGTCTACGTCTGGCACTGCGACCGGGCCGGGGCCTACTCGCTCTACTCCGAGGGCGTCACCGGAGAGAACTACCTGCGCGGCGTGCAGATCGCCGACGACGCCGGCGAGGTGACCTTCACCAGCATCTTCCCGGCCTGCTACACCGGGCGGTGGCCGCACGTCCACTTCGAGGTCTACCCGGACCAGGCGAGCATCACCGACGCGTCGAAGGCGATCGCCACGTCCCAGGTCGCGCTGCCCAGGGAGACCTGCGACGAGGTCTACCAGCAGACGGGGTACGAATCCTCGGTCACCAACCTCGCCCAGGTCTCCCTCGACAGCGACAACGTGTTCGGTGAGGACTCCGGCGCGCTGCAACTGGCGACCGTCACCGGCACCCCGATGAGCGGCCTGGTGGTGACCCTCGAAGTCGGCGTGGACACCACGACCACCCCGACGGGCGGACAGCTCAGCGGGGACGGGGCACCCTCCGGTGCGCCGCCGTCGGGGGGACCGGGCGCACCGGGCGGGGCGCCGCCGAGCCGCTGAGAGATCGCTGAGAGCCGCACCGGGAAACGGGCGCCCACGTGGCAGGGTGTGGGAGTGCGGGTGCTGGTGGTGGAGGACGAGGCGCGGCTGGCTGCCGCGCTGCGACGGGGCCTGCAGGCCGAGGGTTTCGCGGTGGACGTCGCCGCCGACGGTCAGGACGGCCTGGAGATGGCCCGCCACGGCGGCTACGACGCGATGATCCTCGACGTGATGCTGCCGCGCCTGTCCGGCTACCGGGTGGTCCGGCAGCTGCGCGCGGAACGGCACTGGCTGCCGGTGCTGATGCTCAGCGCCAAGGACGGCGAGTACGACCAGGCCGACGGCCTCGACTGCGGCGCCGACGACTATCTGACGAAACCGTTCTCGTACGTCGTGCTCCTCGCCCGTCTCCGTGCCCTGCTGCGCCGCGGCGCCCAGGCCCGCCCGGTGGTGCTCGCGTTCGGTGACGTCGAACTCGATCCGGCGGAACGCCGGGTCCTCGTCGGCGGCGCCGAGGTCACCCTGACCACCCGCGAGTTCGCGCTCCTGGAATATCTGATGCGCCGCCCCGGGCAGGTCGTCTCCAAGACCGAACTGCTCGACCACGTCTGGGACGCCGCCCTCGACACCGCGCCGAACGCCGTCGAGGTGTATGTCGGCTACCTGCGCCGCAAGATCGGCCGCGATCGCCTGGAGACGGTCCGTGGCGCGGGTTACCGTCTCGCCGTCGTCGAGCCGGGCACCCCGGTGGGCTGATGCGCCGCCCCGGCCTGCGCCGCATCAGGGAGCTGAGCCTGCGGGCCCGCCTGCTGCTCGTCTCGGCGGCCGGGCTCACCCTCGGCCTCGCCGCCGGTGGGGTGCTGCTCACCGTCGTCCTCGGCTCCGCGCAGCTGCGCTCGGTGCACAGCGAGGCCATGAACACCGCGCGCGGCGTCGCCGACCTCGTCGACCAGAGTTCGCTGCCCAACCCGATCCCGGTCACCCCCGGCATGCAGGTGCAGGTGATCAACGCGGACGGCTCGATCCGCGCGGTGTCCGCGACCGCCGACCGCCTGGTGCCGATCCTCTACGACCACGAGCTGGCCGACCTGGAGGACGGGGACAGCCGCACCATTCCCGGCGCGCGGATCGGGGAGCGCAGCGACGTCCGGGTCGTGCAGGTCACCGCCGGGCCGCCGACCGCCCCGCTGCGTATCCTCGTCGCCCGTCCCATCGGGCAGATCACCCAGAGCGTGCACATCCTGCGGATCACCCTGCTCATCCTGTACCCGCTGCTGGTGGCGCTGCTCGCGGCCGGACTGTGGCGGGCGCTCGGAGCCGCCCTGCGGCCGGTCGACGCGCTGCGGGCGGGCGCCGAGGAGATCACCGGCGGGACCAGGGCCGGGCGGTTGCCCGTACCCGACTCGAAGGACGAGGTGCACCGCCTCGCGGTGACCCTGAACGACATGCTGCACCGGCTGGATTCGGCCCGCGCGCGTCAGCGTGCCTTCGTCGCCGACGCCGCCCACGAGCTGCGCAGCCCGCTGACCAACATGCGCACCGAGTTGGAGGTGGCGCAGCGGCTGCCGGACGACACCGACTGGCCGGAACTGGCCGAGGACCTGCTCGCCGACGTGCAGCGCCTGTCCCGGCTGGTCGACGACCTGCTGCTGCTGGCCCGCTCGGACGAGGGCGTGCCCAGCACCCGCCTGGAGGAGATCGACCTCGCCCAGTTCGTCGGGGAGGCCGCCGAACGCTACCCGGGCGTCGAGTTCGACGACCCCGGCGTGCGGTTGCCGCTGCTCGTCGAGCCGGACGCCCTGGCCCGGGTGGTGACCAACCTGCTCGACAACGCCTGCCGGCACCGGCGGTCCCGCGTCACGGTGTCGGCGGCGTCCGACGGCCCGCACATGGTCGTCGTGGTCACCGACGACGGGCCGGGCATCCCGGAGGCGGACCGCGAGCGGGTCTTCCAGCGCTTCACCCGCCTCGACGACGCCCGCGCCCGCGATGCGGGCGGTTCCGGCCTCGGCCTCGCCATCGTCCGGGAGCTGGTGCGCCGGCATCGCGGTTCGGTCACCCTCGGCGACGCTCACCCGGGCCTTCGGGTCGAGGTACGGCTACCGAAGTAGTAGAGCCCGGTCACCTGCGGCGGGGTGGCCGTAGCGCCGTCTGCAAGATCAAGCTTTACTACCGGGGTGAATGGATCTCGCGTCTACGCCCGGCTGTGGCATGGGCTTCTCGCTGTCGTGGTGCTCGGCTCGCTGGTCACCCAGATCGCTCTGACGGCGCAGGGATCGCCGGGCCCGGACGGGGTCGTGCAGCCGGTGATCACCCGGTTCGTTCGGCTGTTCAGCTACTTCACGATCCAGAGCAACATCCTCCTGCTGATCGTTTCGGTGACGCTGGCCCGGAATCCCGACCGCGACGGGCGGCTCTGGCGGGTGATCCGCCTCGACGCGGTCCTGGGCATCATCATCACCGGCCTGGTGTACGCGACGGTGCTGGCCGGCACGTCGAACCGGTCCGGTGCCGGCTGGTGGTCCAATCTGGGCTTCCACTACGTCGCGCCGTGGTGGGCACTGCTCGGCTGGCTGCTGTTCGGGCCACGGTCGCGGATGGACCGGCGGACGCTGTGCTGGGCGGTGCTCTGGCCGGTGGCGTGGATCGGTTACACCTTCGCCCATGGTGCGGCCACCGGCTGGTATCCGTACCCGTTCACCGACGTCACGAAGCTCGGCTCCCCGGCGGTGCTGATCAACCTGACGGCGGTGGTGGTGATCACGCTGCTCTTCGGGGCGGTCCTGCGGCTGCTCGACCCGCGCCTTCCGTCAGCCCGTCCGGCCGAGCCGGCTGCTCCCATGGTGCCGAGCCCACGTTCCGGCGTGGAGAGCCCGAGTGCTTCCCAATCTGGCACGAGGACCAGGTGAGCTACCTGGAGACGCCGACCGACGACGGTGGTACGGCGGTCGCCATCGACCACGACGGCCGCGTCACCGGCGACGTATGGGCGCCGCCAGGCCCCGGTGTCCGAAACAGCGGCCCGGGCCGCTGTCCGTCAGTGATCGCGCACGCCGGATCGAGTTCCCGCGTAGCCCCCCGTGTACAGCACGGCCCCGAGGAGGCAGGCCAGGCAGCCGATAGTGACGGAGACCAGGTCCGGGCCCGTACCCGGCAGGTCGGGTTCCGGCCGACCGTCCGGGGGTGGTGGTGACGTCTGCGGCGGCGTCGTTTCCGGCGGGCTGGCGGTGGGCGAAGTGGGCGGGAGGCGCGTGGGTGCCCGGCTGACCGGGACGGTGGGGACCGGCGCTACGACCGTCGGCGGCGCCGGCGGGGTGGTGGGCGCGGTGGGTGGGGTCGGCGCCGAGGTCTCCGGGGTCGGCGACGCGCCGGCCGGTGGGGCTACGGTCACGACGATGGTGCCATAGGCGATGTTGCCGTCCGCGTCGACGATCTCGTAGCTGAACCGGTCGACGCCGGTGAAGCCGGGTTCCGGCGTGTAGGTGATCGTGCCGTCCGGGTTGAGCCGTACCGACCCGTGCTGCGGTTGGCCGACCTGGCCCACGGTCGCCGGGCGGCCCTGCTCGTCGGTGCTGGGCAGCGGTATGTGCACCGGCCGGTCCGATGGTGTGGAGACCTCGCGGTCCGGGGCGGTCGGTGGCTCGCCGACGGTGACGGTCACTGTCGCGCCGGTCTGCGCGCCGTCCGCGGTGGCGGCGGTGTAGGTCAGGACCGCGGCACCGGAGAACCCCTGCGGTGGTGTGTAGATGACCTGCTGGTCGTCGTCGGCCCGGGCCTTGCCGTGGTCCGGTTGCGTCACCGCGACGATCCGCAGGGTGCCGCTGGGGTCCAGGTCGTTGGCGAGCACCGGCACGGTGACGGGGCTGCCGTACGGGGTGAACCGGGAGTCGGCGACCGCGTACGGAATCTGGTAGGTGACCGTCAACGCGACCGTCGCCTCCGCCGTCGCGCCCTGGTCGTCGCGTATCGCGTACCGGAGATGGTCCTGACCGCTCCAGCCGGCCGGCGGCGTGTAACGGACCCGGTCCCCGGCCCGCCTCGCGGTGCCGTGCTCAGGTGTGCCGATCGTGTCCAGGAGGAGGGTCTGGCCCGGGTTGTCGTCGGTGTCGTTGGCCAGCACGTCGATCAGTACCGGGCGATCGGCGAGGGTGGCGGCGGCGTCGTCACGGGCGACCGGGGGCGCGTTGGCGACCTGGACGGAGACCCGCGCGGTGGCGGTGTTGCCGATCGGATCACGGACCGTGTAGCGGAAGGTGTCGGTGCCGGTGAATCCCGGCCGCGGTATGTACCGGACGGTGCCGGGTGTGGGCAGTGTGGTGAATCCGTGCCCCGGCACGGCGGTTCCCGCTACGTCGAGCGCCTGCCCTTCGGGGTCCGCATCGTTGATCAGCACCGCGATGTCCACCGGAGTGGAGGGTCCGGTGCTCGCCGTGTCGTCGGCCGCCGCCGGGGCGGCGTCGATGGTGATCGCCACGGTGGCCGTGTCGGTGCCACCCAGATCGTCGCGCAGCAGGTATTCGAAGGTGTCCGCTCCGGTGGCGCCGGGTGCGGGGGTGTACTCGAACGTGCCCGCCGCGGTCGGTACGGCGGTGCCCCGTGGCGCCGCGCCGGCGGAGTACACGGTCAGTGGCTGGCCGGTGTTGGCGTCGCGGTCGTTGTCGAGCACCGCGAGGGTGGCGATGCCCTGCTGCGCGACGGTGTAAGTGTCGTCGGCGGCCACCGGCGCGGCGTTGCGGACCGTGATCGACACGAGGGTGGCGAAGCCGGCCGTGTGCGGGTCCTCAGCCGTGTAGGCGAAGCCGTCGATCCCGGTGAAGCCGGAGTCGGGCGTGTAGAGCAGGGACCCGGTCTGGCCGGCGGTGACCGTGCCGTGTGCGGCGGCGGTCCAGCCGGAGACGGTCAGCGGCTCGCCGTTGGGATCGCTGTCGTTGGCGAGCACGTCGATGGCGACCGCCGTGTCGGTGTCGGTGACCGCGGCGTCCGGCCGGGCCACCGGGAACGCGTTGACCAGCTCGAGCGTCACGGTGGCGCCCGAGGTGCCGAGGCGGCCGTCGTCGATCGTGTAGTGGAAGGAGTCGCCGCCGGACCAGCCGGGCGCCGGGCGGTACTCGACGAGGCCGCCGCGGACGGTCGCCGTGCCGTGCCCGGGCGGCGTGTCGATCGTGACGGCGAGCGGGTCGCCGTTCGGGTCGTCGTCGTTGGCCAGCACGTCGATCACGGACAGCTGCCCGGTCGGCAGGGTGACCGCCTCGGTACGGGCGGTGGGCGGCGCATTGAGGACGGTGACCGTGATCGTGGCGGTGCCGGTCCCGCCACGGTTGTCGGCGATCGTGACGGCGAACGTGTCCGAGCCGGACCAGCGGTCGTCGGGGGTGTAGGTGAGAGTGCCGTCCGGATTGTGTACGACCAGCCCGTGGGCTGCCGCCGTGATGCCGGCGACGTGCAGCGGATCGTTGTTGGCGTCGGTGGCGCCGGTGAGAGCGCTGAACGTCGCCGGTGTGCGGTAGGCGGTGCTCACGCTCGCGGCGGCGGCCACCGGGGCGGCGTTGGCGACCACGACCGTGATGTGACCGGTCGCCGTGCCCCCGTGGTTGTCGGCGATCGTGTAGTCGAAGACGACGGTCCCGGCGAAGCCGGCCGCGGCCTGGTAGACGACGTCGTCGCCGGACGGGGTGGCGGTGCCCGATGACGGCGGGTCGACACCGGTGAGGGTGATCGGGTCCAGGTTGCCGTCCGCGTCGTTGGCCAGCGCCGGGATCGTCACGCTGTCGGCGTGGGCGACGATGGCCAGGTCGTCGCTCGCGGTGGGCGCGGCGTTCGCCACGTCGACCAGGATCCGGGCGTTCGCGGTGTCCCGGCCGTCGCTGACGGTGTAGCCGATGGCGGCCTGCCCGACGAAGGTGAGCGACGGCTGGTAGGCGACCGTGCCGTTGCCGGCGATGCGGACGGTTCCGGCGCCGCTCTGCGGACCGCTGACCGCGGTCACGGCCAGCGTGTCACCGTTGGCGTCGGTGTCGTTGCCGAGCACCGAGACGATCACCTCAGTGCCGGACGGGGTGGCGTCGGCGTCGTCCCGGGCGACCGGCACGGCGTTGGCGGTCCGCACGGTCACCGTACCTCTGGTGGCGCCGCCGTCCGCGTCACCCAGCACGTAGGTGAACGTGTCGTCGCCGGCCCATCCGGCCGTCGGCGTGTAGGTGATCGTCTGGTCCGCCTCGACCACCGCGGCGCCGTGCCCCGGAGAGGTGCCGATCGACACCGTCAGCGCGTTCGCCGGCCCGTCCGGGTCGTCGTCGTTGCCGAGCACCGCGATGTTGGCCGGCGTCGTGTTCGTGGTCGTCGCCGTGTCGTCGACGGCGACCGGCGCGCGATTGACCAGGAACGTGGCCGTGGCGGTGTCGTTCGCGGCGTCGGTGTCGCCTCCGGTGCCGGTGGTCGTCAGGGTCGCCGCAGGGGTTGCGGAGGCGGAAGCGCCGACCGTCGCCGGGATGATCACGGTGCCCGTCGTGCCGGGCGCCAGCGGCCCGAGGGCGCACGTGACCACCTGGGCGAAGGCGCCGCAGCCGGCGGGCAGGACACCCGGGGTGACCCAGGGCGGCAGGGTCAGCTCGGCGATGGTGGCGTTCTCCGGCACGGTGCCGTCGTTCGTCACCGTCGCGGTGTAGTCGACCGTGCCCGGCAGGGTCGGCCGCTGGAGGACGGTGGGTGCGACCGTGAGGCCGGCGACCAGATCGGTGCCGCCCGCGCTGACCGCGGTGGACACCGCGGCGGCCGGCCCGGAGACACGGACGTTGGCGGTGTGCCCGGTGTAGCTCAGATCGGCCAGGCCGGTGATCGAGTAGCCGGGTGGCACACCGGAGTCCACCCGAACCCGCAGGACCGCCTGCACCACCGCGCCGCTCGGGAGGTCGGCGAGGGTCAGTTCGGTGCGGCCGCCCGCGAAGGTGCCGGCGTCGTCGCCCGCCGCGTCGGTCATCGCGGCGCCCCGTACGCGCATCGAGCCCGGGACGTAGGTGGTCCAGGTCGGCACGAGCGCGGAGATGACCGCGTCGTCGGCGGTGTCGTTGCCGTCGTTTCGGACCGTGATCAGGTATTCGATGAGGTCACCGGGGAGCAGGTCGCCGCCGTCGACGTCGGTGCCCGTCATGGTGGTGGTCATCCGCGGGGCGTACAGGTCGATGGCGAAGGTGACCACACCCGGGAAGTAGGTGTCGTTGGTGGTGGTCAGCGTCAGGGTGGCCGAGGTGGCCGCATGACCGAGCCGGCCGGTCGCGTCGGACTGGTCGATGTCCACGCCGAACAGGTTGGACCAGCCGGGAACGCGGCCGCCCACCTCCGTGCCGCCGCTGCTGACCGTGCTGTTGAAGAAGTTGTCCGCCGGGTTGGCGCCGTCGCTGACCGCGGTGCCGTCGATCTCCAGGCTGTCACCGACCTTACCCCGGTCACCTTCGTAGACGACCGTGCCGACCTCGGCGCGAACGGTCCCGCTGTGCGGGGTCTCGAAGCCGCCCACGGTGATGTTGACGTCGCCGGAGGTGCTGCTCACCGAGCCGTAACCGTCGTAGACACGCAAGGCACGCAAGACCTGCACCGGATTGCGGTACGCGATGGCCAGCGTCCAGCCGGCGTACCGGTCCTGCCCCAGGCCGGCCTGGATGTTGGCCACCCCGTACACGCCGTTGCCGGCACCGGCCACCAATGCCGTCACGTCGGCGAAACCCTGGTAGGCGCCGCTGCCACCGCCGAACATGGTGGACGCCGTCACCGGCTGCCATCCGGCAACGGGAGTACGGAACAGCACGCGGTTGCGGTGCCCCGGCGTCGGGGCACCCGCGCCGGAGGTGCCGGCGGTGGTGTCCGCCGCCCAGTACAGCGCTGCGAACAGCACCGAGCTGCCCGGTGGTACGGCCAATGTGGCGGTGCTGTCGTTGACCGTGGTCACGCCCAGGTCCCCGTCGGCGTCCGCGTTGATCATCACGTAGCCGTTGTTGTCCAGCGACTCGCCTGAGGGCCGCAGACCCTGACGGGCGTTGGGGCAGCCGCCGACCGGGGTGCAGACCAGGTTGGCATTACCGCGCAGCAGGATCGAGCCGTTGGTGTTGGCGGCGTAGCGCAGCGTGAACGGGCTCGTCACCGCGGCCGCAACCGGCCGGGCCACGAGGGACGTTGCGGCCAGCAGGGTGGCAAAGATCAGCAGAACCGCGGTCACGGTCCGGTGCATCGCTCGTCCTCGCGGGTCGCATCCGGGCCCCGGTGACCCGGCGTGATCCCTACGCTAACCGCCAGCAAAGCGGTAATGTCTAATATTACTCGCATATCGGAGAGCGCGGCATGCCGCGCGGGCGCAGGCTCAGGATCACGCCGCCGGGGGCCGTCGATCCGGCACGCCGGCTCTTTCCGGCCTTTCCGCCTTCGCCTCATCCTGGGGACGGGCCCGTATCGCCTTCCGGGGTGTCCGGGATGGCGTGGCCCGCGGCGGTGCGGCTGAACCGGTGGGCCAGATGGGCGAACGCGCCGGTGAGTTCCGCGGGGCCGACGACGGTGATGTCGGTGTCGTAACGGGCGAACGCCGCAGCGAGGCTGGGCCATGACCAGGAGCCGAGAGTCAGCCGGCAGCGGTCCGGGCCGATGTCCTCGACGAGGCCGTCGCGGGTGTAGGTGGCCACGGTGGCTGAGGGCAGGTTGAGGATGACCGTGCCCTGGCAGGGCCACCCGCCGTCGGTGGAACCTCGGAACGTGCTGGTGACGAACGCGGCGACATCGCCTCCGGGCAGCGCGCGCGGGGGGAAGCGGGGCCCGTTGGGAGTGCGCAGGCTCATCCGGTCGACGCGGAAGGTGCGCCAGGCGGCGTGGTCGAGGTCCCAGGCGACGAGATACCAGCGGCCGTCCCGGATGACCACGTGGTGCGGCTCGGCACGGCGGGCAGGACTGTCCGTGATCGTTGAGCCTTCCGTACTGGTCGGGGCCTCCTTGCTGTAGTCGAAACGCAGAGTCTCGCGGGCGTGGACGGCGGCGCTGACGGCCAGTAGGACGGTGCCGTCGACCGGTTCGGCCGGCCGGGTGCTGGGGCGGTCGACGGCGGTGACGCTGAGGGCGGTGATGCGGTTCCTCAGCCGGGCGGGCAGCACCTGCCGGATGGTGTTCAGCGCCCTCCCGGCGGCCTCCGCGAGGCCGCTGCCCTGGGTGGTCGCGGCGATCTGCAGGGCCACCGTGAGGGCGACGGCCTGCTCGTCGTCGAACAGCAGCGGCGGTAACTCGGTGCCCGCGCGGAGCCGGTAGCCGCCGTCCGGGCCCTTCACCGCGGCGATGGGATAGCCCAGCTCACGCAGCCGGTCGATGTCGCGGCGGACGGTGCGCAGGCTGATGTCCAGCCGCTCGGCCAGCACCGTGCCGGACCAGTCGCGGCGGCTCTGTAACAGCGACAGCAGAGCCAGCAGTCGTGCGGAGGTCTTCGGCATGAATCTGATTCTGCCCGTGGTAGGTGACACATCCTGTCACCTACCGCTGCGAATCTTGGCTGCGAGCCGGTGGTCCGGCACATCCCCTTTCTGCACCCGTTTCGTCGGCGACCTTCTCGTCGACAACCCAAGAGGAGTTCAGCATGGCCATCTCCACCACCACGCACCTCAACTTCCGCGGCGACGCCCGGGCGGCGCTGGAGTTCTACCAGTCGGTCTTCGGTGGCCACCTCACCGTCGTCGCCTACGGGGACTTCGGCATGCCGAAGGACCTGCCGGATGCCGACAAGGTCGTCTTCGGCCAGGTCACCGCGGAGAACGGCTTCAGCATCATGGCCTACGACGTGCCCGGCCAGGCTCCCGCCGCAGCGGTGCCGGCGGCCACCACCCGTGCGAACGGCATGACCCTGACCGGGGAACGGTTCTTCGTCTCCGTCCGCGGTGAGACCGTCGAGGAGATCAGCCCGCTGTGGGACGGGCTCGCCGACGGTGCCGACGTCATCGAGAAGTTCGGTCCCTCGCCGTGGGCGCCGGGCTTCGGGATGCTGACCGACCGCTTCGGGGTCACCTGGATCCTCGACGTCACCGCCCCGTACGCCGGCTGACCGCCCGCACCCGGACCCGGTCCGAGGCTGTCGTCACGGCCGCCTCGGGCCGATTCCGGCGGGAACGCCGTCGGCGCATCGGGTCGCGCCGGTCACCGGGTTGTTCGTGATAGGAGTGACCGAGATCTACAGCGGGGCGAGGCTGCCCGCAGTAGCGTGGCGGCGTGTCCTTGAAAGCAGATCTGACCAGCGCCGATCTCAATGAGATCCGGCAGTCCGCTCTCGGCGCCGCCGACCCCCTCGGTGTCGCCGCCGATCTGGCGAACGCCGCGGAGGCCGGGCGTCTCGCCGATCCACAGGATGCGGGCCTCGCGCTGACGCTCGCCGCGGAGATCGCCGAAAGCCGTTCGAAACTCGACGCCGCCCTGCGATATGTGGACGGCGCGCTGGAGGCGTATGGCAAACGCGACGACAGTCCGGCCGCCGGGGCACGGGCGCTGCGAGCCCGGATCCTGTTCCGGACCGGTCGCGGCGATGAGGCGTTCGCCGAGGTCGAGCCCCTGCGCCCGCTGCTCACGCAGTACCCGGACGCCGCCGCCTACATCACCGCCGCCCTGGCGGTCGGCGGCCGCGCCCGCGAAGCCGAGAAGTGGCTGACCGAGGCGGTGCAGCAGGTGGTGGCCGATCGCGGCGTCACCGAGCCGTCCGACCCCGACGACGCCGGGGTGCTGTTCTTCCTGCTTCAGCAGCGGCACCGGCTGCGGCACGCCCTCGGCCTGCAGCACGACACCCACGACAACCTCGCCGAACGGCTGGAGACCAAACTGGCGAACGCCGGTACCCGCTCCGCTGCCGTCCCGGCGGACGACCTGGTGTTCTGGCCGCGGGCGGAGTTCGAGCGGCTGGTCAAGCAGACCGACGCGTACGGCGCGAGCTGGGACGATCACCGCGCGCGCCTGGAACACGAACTGGTCCGGCAGGCCGGTGCGGGCCGTACCGACCTGGCGCTGCTGCCGGGTTCGGTCGACGCCCTGACCGCCGAGGCGGGAGTCGGCGGCGACCCGGCATCTGCCGAGAACCGCGCTGCCTACGCCCGCAAACTCTCCACCCGCACAGTCCGTCTCCCCTGGCCACCGGAGCGCAATGCGGCCTGCTGGTGCGGTTCCGGCCTCAAGTACAAGAAGTGCTGCCTGCCGCGTTCGCGCAGCTGACCTGCCGCGACATCACGACGGCCCGGCCCACCAGCCGGGCCGTCGGTCCACTGTCTCCGCTCCCGGAATGGGTGCGGAGCGCGACCTGGTCGGGCGGGTTTCGGTCATCGTCCGGTTCCGGCCTGGCGGTGTGAGCGGGGGACCGGGTGGATGCTGGTCAGGCTTGGCTTCCGGCTGAGATCGGGGTGCGTGCCGAGGTCAGCGGGTTCCGGCCCACTCTGCGCAGCACGCGAGCGGCACGCGTGCCCGAATGAGTGGTGAGTGCACGCAGGAGCGCAGCCGTGTCCTGCGGCCGGCCCGGACCGTTCCTGAGCAGGCTCTTGAGCGGCACAGCGTCGTCACCGGGTTCGGCTGCGGCTGCGGCTGCCAGGTCGCCACGGTTCACGTCGGTGAGCAGGGCCCGGGTGCCGTTGTAGCGATCGGCGGCACCGCCGGACAGGTGCGGGTAGGCCTCGGCCACCTCGAACGTCGTCACCATCGCGAGCAGGACGTCATCGGTGCGCGCCTGCCGGCCGTGCTGTTTCGCCAGCTCGTCAGCCTCCAGCGACGCCCACATGACCGGCTCTGCCGCGTAGTTGACGTTCGTCCGCGTGAACATCGACGTCAGCAGGTCGCGCAGGCCCCGACCGCGGTACTGCCGGCGGCCGACCAGTTTGTCCCGGACCGGCCACAATGGCGCGGGCAGACGCTCGGCGCGGGCCGGCAACTGTCCGGTTCGCAGTGCCCGTCGCACCCCCTCGACATCAGCGCCGCAGAACCGCAGCAGGCTCATCGCCCCGGTACCCGGGTCGTCGAGGATGGTGGCCAGCAGCTGTTGCGACGTCCGATTACCCGAGTGGTACGCGGCGCAACGCACCAGCGCCGCCCGCAGCCCCGCCGTCAGCGCCAACGTCTCGTGACCGCGGAGAACCGCGGCCACCGGAGGCGCCGGACCGTCGCCGATCACACGGTCCCGCAGCACCGCACGAAGCACCGCCGGCGTGACGTCGAAGGCGTCGAGCAGCGCCGTGACCTCGGGCGCCGCGCCGGCCATCCCGGTCAGCAGGTGAACCGTGCCGAGCTCGTCGCGGGTCATAGCCCGGGCGGCGGCGAGAACTGCGGGAAACCGGTCATCCCCGGTGAACGTGACAGCCATGCCGAGAAGGCTAGGGACGACAGCCGCCCGGCACTTCTGCCTATGAGCCGAACTCACCTCTACCAAAGGGCATAGAGCCGACGCTGCGGCCACCGGTCGCCGAGCGCCTTGCGCCGGCGCAACCTCGGACAGGTTGCCAGCAACGAGCGAGCCGGACAAGGTACGACCACGAGCCGGCCGCACCCACGCCTCGCCCCTGTGGAACCCATCCGGTGACCGCCCACAGCACAATCAGATGGCGACGTGGCTACACGGACAAAGGACGCGAGCCGCGGCCGAAAATTGCAGCCGAAACCTCGGAGATCGAGCTCGGATCCGGAAGGTGATGAGTAGGAAGAAAGGTTCGGAGGAAGATTATCGCCGCCCGCGGCACGGCAGCAACTCGGCATCTGGACCGACCCGGTATCGCCGAGTGAAACCGCAGCCGTCGCTCGACATCGTCCACCCGCATTCGTGCGGTTGATGCCGTGAGTTGGTCGAGGCAGGCTCCGCGGGCGCACTCGTGCGCCGAGAAACGCGGTAGCAGGTGGCCGGACGTCCCTTGCCTCTGCGGCCGTCGATCGTCGCTCTGTTCCGGCAGGTGTGATCACTGGCTGAACGACTGCCGTCGGCTGAACCGTCGCCGCGGGGATCGTCGGCTCCGACTTGACCGAAACCGCAGGTCGAGGCGTCCTGCGAGAGAGTCCGGTCGGCTGCGGCGCGGTTCGGGTTGGCTGCTGCGTGGTTCGGGGCCGCTGCTGCGCAGCAGGGATTTCCCGCTCGCGCCTCGCCGTTCGCGCATCTGCGACCCGCAGGTCCGCTGGGTGCGTGGGGCCGCAGGTGGTGGGCCCGGGGCGGCTCGGGTGGAGACGGCGAAGCTTCTCAGCATGGCGGCGTTGCAAGCCCCAGGCGCGGTGCCTCTCATGTTGCCGACGGAATTCGTTGCGTTCCGCTGAATAGTTTCGGGACGCGGTCCGGTCGCGCATGGAGGCGATTTCCGCCCTACTGAACAGCGATCCCTGAGCCATGCATAAATTGTTCCCCATCTCGCACCGAAAGTGTCAGATGTCGATCATGCCAAAATGCTCTTCCGCGACTTCTTCACGAGTTCCTATCGAGATGCGGACCTAATTCCGGATGAACGGAGGCGAACCCGTCGCGCGGAAGCAGAGGTGCATCGGACGGAAGGCAGAAGTGCGGTCAGCGGCGATGGCGCGGCGGCAAGGGCGAGGGTGGCGCGGGGTGAAAGGCGGAGAGGCGAACTGGCGAAGCGTGCGCGCGGGCGCGGCGGCGTGGGCGGGAGAGTAAGGCGCAGCGGCGAAGGCGCGATGGCATGAGCGCGGCGGCGTGGGCATGGGCGCGGTGGCGTGGGCATGGGCGCGGTGGCGTGGGCATGGGCGCGGCGGCGTGGGCGGGGGACGGTGAGGGGCACTGGCGAAGGCGCGGTGGCAGGGGAATGGGCATGGGCGCAACGGTGCGGGACGGGAGGGCAGGGGCACTGGCGAAGGTCAGCCGCGGCAGCGGTAGGCGACCTGCGTGCCCACCTGGAGCGGGGACGGTTCGATGATGTTGATGGTGGCGGTTTCGGTGGCTGTGCCGACGCCGCTGAACGTCCATTTGAGGGTGAGCGCTGCGGTGCGCTGGCCGCTGCCGACCTGCTCCGTCAGTACGGCGCCCGGTGGTGCGTCCGAGCGGAACCACTGGTAGCGGATCACGCCGCTCCTGCCGTTGGTGCGCACGGTGGCGACCACGTCGACGGTGGTGTCACAGCGACTTCCGGCAGGTTGAGGTACGGCCACCGTCACGCCCTCCACCTCGAGCGGGCTGAGTCGCTGCCAGATGTAGAACCCGACCACCCCGATCAGGGCCAGGGTCAGCAAGGTGGAGATCAGTGACACCAGTCTGCGCCACAGCGGCCGCGACCGTTCGGCTGTGGCGCCTCCCGGCCAGGCAGGGGCTGCCATTGGGGTCGCCGGCACTCCGGGTCCGAAACGCAACTCGTTGTGGGCACGAACGGTAGGCGTCGAGTCGTCGGGATGCACCGTCGGAGCAGATCGCCCGCCGTGGACCGTAGCCGGAACCACCGGATCCGGCCCGGACAGATGCACGGTCCGGTCGGTCGAACCGATGCCGACCGTCCGACCGGGATCGTCGAGGTGTGCTGACGGACCACCGCCATGCCCGCTGCCGTCACCAGGACGAGCGGTGGGCTGGCCGAAGTAGGCGCCGTCGAGGTGCACGGTCGGTTGCCCGAGCTGCGCGGTGGGCTGCCCGAAGTAGGCGGTGGCATCGCCAAGGTGCGCGGTGGGTTGGCCAGACGGAACGGTGGGTTGCCCAGGTTGGGCGTCTGATCGGCCGAGGTGCGCGGCGGGCTGCCCGGGTCGGGCGTCTGGCCGGCGGAGGTGCGCGGTGGGCTGACCAGGTCGGGCGTCTGATCGGTCCAGGCGCGCGGTGGGTTGCCCCGGCTGCGAAGCCGGTTGACCGAAGTAGGCGGTGGCGCCGTCGAGGTGCGCGGTGGGCTGACCAGACTGCGGGGAGGGATGCCCGAGGCGCGTGGTGGCGTCGCCGGAAGCGGCGGGATCGCCGGGACGTGTGGCCGGCCTGTCGAGGGGCGCGGCCGCACCGCCGAGATACGTGGTGGGGCTGCCGAGGTTCACCGTGGGGCCGGGCTGGTCGGCGGCCGCCCACGGGTCGCCGGGTGACGGCAGCGTGTGGTCGTCGAGGGGTTCCTCCGGGCGGGTCACGCCGACCGTCCCCGCGTCGAGGCGAAGGTGAGCACCGGCGTACTCCTATCCGGGAGTGCAGTAGTTGTTGAGGGTCACGTAGGCCGTGGACGGCGACCGGCCCGAATTGCCCGCGGCGTCGACGGCGACCACCGAGATCGGGATGCGGGTGGTGGTCCTCGGGGCCGGCAGCGGGCCGAGAGTTCCCTGGAAACGGCCCCGCCCGACCGATTTCATCGTGACGGTCGACGTGCCGCCCAGGGTGTACCGGAAGGTGACCGTCAGCGCGGCCGGCCCGCTCACGTCGTCGGTGACGGTCACCGAGACGGTGCTGCTGCGGGCACCGTACGGGCAGCTCTCGCCCTCGATCACCGTCGGGCTGGTGGCGGCGGTGCCGACGGTGGGCGCGGTGGTGTCGGTCGGGGTCGGCGAGGTGCCGGCCGACGCGCTGGGTGACGACGATGCCGAGGGGGAGGACGACGACTTGCCGGGTGTGGCGGTCGGCGACTTCGTGGGGGTGCTGCCGTCCGCCGGTTTCGTGGTGGTGGTCGCGGTGGGCGTACCGGAGGTGCCCGGTGTTGATGTCGTGGAGCCGATCGGGGTGGCCGAGACGACCGGGGGCACCACGCCGGACGGGCCGCCGACCGCGGGCGCGACCGTGGCCGGGCCGGTCTGGCCGCCGCCGACGGTCGTGTTCTCCTCGGCGGCGGCGGCGTAGCGGTAGCCGACGCCGCCGATCAGCAGGGCCACCACGATGGCGCCGCCGGCCACCGCGGTCCAGGTACGGCTGCCGCGGGCACCGCCGGAACCGCCGCTGGAGCTGCCGGCCGTGGCGCCGAGGGTCGTCGTGGCGACGGCGGTGGCGCCGGCGTTGCCGTCCGGGAACGGCCACAGTGCGGCGAGCAGCGCGGCCCGGCGGGCGAGTTCCCGCAGCCCGCGGTCCTCCCAGTCGGGGCCGTACGCCGTGCCGGCCACCTGCTCCAGGATGTCGAGGAAGGCCAGGGCGTGCGGGGGCCGGTCGGCGGGCTGTTTGGCCAGGCCCTGCCGGAGCAGGTCGTGCACCGGCGCCGGGGCCGGGTCGGTCGGGATGGGCGCGTTGGCGTGCTGGTCGTGCAGGGCGAACAGGTTCGTCCCGTCGTACGGCGGCCTGCCGGTCAGACATTCGAAGAACGTGGCGGTGGCGGCGTAGATGTCGCAGGCCGGCGTGGCCGGGGCGCCCGTCCACTGTTCGGGGGCCATGTAGCGGGGCGTGCCGGTGACGACCGTGCCGGTGCCCTGGCCGACCGGCGTGGCGATGCCGAAATCGGCGAGCTTGCTCCGGCCCTCCCCGGTGACCAGCACGTTCTCCGGCTTGTAGTCGCGGTGCACGACACCGTGGGTGTGCGCCGCGGCCAGCCCGGCGAGGGAACCCTTCAGCACGCACAGTGCCGCCTCGGGGGTGGTCGCGCCGTGCTCGCGCAGCATCTGCCGCAGCGACACCCCGTTGACCAGCTCCATCACGATCGCGGCACCGTCGGCGGACTCGACGTATTCGTACAGCCGGGAGACGTACGGGTCGTCGATCTCGCCGAGCAGCTGCGCCTCGCGCCGGAACGCGGCCCGGAACGAGGCGTCGTCGCCGAGGACGTTCGTCAGGTACTTGATCGCGACCGCGGTGCCGGTCTGGTCGTGCGTGGCGAGCACGACGCTGCCCGACGCCCCGGCGCCGAGCTGCCGGACGGGCGTGTATCCGGACAGCTCCCAGCCGCTCATTCGCGAAACCCCACCGTCAAGGGGCGGATGCTCGCCTCCGCCGCGCCGATCATTCTGGTCGTGACCAGGCTACAAAGCATCCGCACATCGGGTGCTTTCGATGACCGGAAGGGCGACCCCCTTGAGGTACGGGGTCAGGCGACGTCGATGGCGTCGATCTCGGCGAAGTTCGCGCCCTTGCCGTACGAGAGGGTGTTCGTGCCCGCCCGCAGGGTCACCGGGCGTTCGCTGACCTGCCAGTTGTCCCAGCCGGTCACCGGGTAGTCGACGGTGCCCGCGGCGGCGCCGTTGACGGTCAGGGTGTGGCTCGCCGCGCCGGCGTCGGATCCGTTGGCGTAGCGGGTGTGCAGCCGGTACTCGCCGGCCCGGGGCACGTGGACGGTGAAGGTGACCCGGCTGTCGTCGAAGTCGACACCACCGACGACGGCTCCGCCACTGGCGCCGCCGGCGTACCGGGCGTTGGCGCGGGCGAAGTCGGCGTCCTCGGCCTCGTAGCGGATCTTGGCGCCTTCCACGATCGGCCGGGCACCCTGCCAGTCGAGCCGCCGCGAGTACATCGCCCGGTAGGTGAAGTCGGCGTTCCAGCCGTGGAAGACGATCCGGTCGCGCCCGTCCGGCCCGGTCACCACGTCCTGGCCACCGGGCCCGCGCACGGTGCCGCCGAACGCGTCGGTGGTCATCAGGGGTGCCGCGGCCTTGGTGTACGGCCCGCGCAGGCTCGTCGACGTGGCATAGCTGCTCATGTAGCTGCCGTTGCCGAAGAAGTTGGCCGAGTAGAACAGCACGTACGTCCCGCCGCGTTTCCACAGCGTCGGCGCCTCGACGAGGGTGCCCTCGAACGGCTTGTTCTGCTTGATCAGGGCGGTCTCGGTGCCGGTCCGGCGCAGTCCGTCGGCGCTCACCTGCTGGAGGCGCAGCCAGGTGTCCTGCCGGCAGCAGTTGCCGTCGTTCTTCCACAGCAGATAGCGGCGCCCGTTCTCGGCGTACGAGGAGGCGTCGATGGCACCACCGATCTCCGGGGTGCAGACCAGGGCGGTGTCGCGGGGAACGAACGGCCCACCCGGCGTGGTGGCGGTGGCCGCGCCGATGCACTGTTTGCCCGAGGCGCGATCGTGCGCCGTGTACCACATGACGAAGCTCCTCGGCCCGGTGGCGAACACCTCCGGCGCCCAGACACCGTGATCGGTGGATCCGCCCGGCGGGAACGTCCAGTCCGGGTCGGCCCAGGCGCCCAGCGCCGGCAGTGCGTCGCTGTCCTGCACCGCCCAGGTGGTCAGGTCGGTGGAGGTGGCCCACCTGATGTTGCGCCCGTCGCTGTTGGTCGCGTAGGCGTAGTAGGTGCGCCCGACCTTCATCACGTCCGGGTCGGCGAAGTTCTGATCGATGACCGGCCCGGCCGCGGCCGTCGTGGCGGGGCCGGTCGGGGCGGCCGGGGCGGTGAACAGGCCGGCGGTCATGACCAGGGCGGCCAGGACGGCATAGGGCTGGATCATGGGAGTCTCCACGGGGTCGGTGGAAAATCATCATGGTCATTTCCGGCAAGTTTCTGTCAAGAGAACACCGTCGATCAGTCTCGGTGGGATCGTCGTACGCTTGCCGGGTGAACATCGGCAAGGGTGACATCGCTCCCGACTTCGAACTGCCCGACCAGGACGGCACGCTCCGGCGGCTGACCGATCTGCTCGCGGACGGCCCGGTCGTGCTCTTCTTCTACCCGGCGGCGATGACCCGCGGCTGCACCGCGGAGGCCTGCCACTTCCGTGACCTCGCGTCGGAGTACCGGGCGGCCGGTGTCCAGCGGGTGGGCATCAGCAGGGACCCGGTGGAGAGGCAGAAGCAGTTCGCCGACGCGCACACCTTCGACTACCCGCTGCTCTCCGACCCGGAGTCGACCGCGATCGAGGCGTACGGGGTGAAGCGCCGGCTGAATCTCGGCGCGCTGAGCACCAGGCGGATGACCTTCGTGATCGGGACCGACCAGAAGATCCTCGACGTCATCCACAGCGAGCTGGACATGAACCAGCACGCCGCCGACGCGCTGCGGGTGGCGGCCGCCGCCAAGGCCTGACCGGGTCACTTCTCGAAGCGGTGGAAGGCTGAGCAGAGCCCGGCCAGCGCGAGCGCGAAGACCGGTAGCCACAGCAGGCGATGGACGGGCCAGGCGCCGGCCGGCTCGTCCAGCAGGCCGGGCAGCCGTCCGAGGGTCATCCCGGCGAAGGTGACCAGCAGCAGGGCGGTCTGGTGCCAGCAGTACACGGTCATCGCCGCCAGGTTCAGCGCGGCGATCGGCGCCCACACGAGCGGTCGCCGCAGCCAGGCCGCGAGCCGGTCGCGGACCAGCAGGAACACGCCGAGCTGTGCCGCGGCCAGCGCCAGGGCGAACAGTGACGGCGGGTCGAGGTTGGACCAGCCGTCACCGGGGACACCGACCGCACTGGCCGGATAACCGGCCAGCAGCACCAGCCCGGCGCCGGCGGCGATGCCGCCCGGCAGCAGGACCGGACCGGCCCGGCGGGGGAGCACTCCCTGGGCCAGCGCGATGCCCAGCAGGTACGGCGCGGCCCAGCCCGCCACCGTGGCCACCGGATGCAGCCAGTCCGCCGTGCCCAGGTGCCGGGTGACGTCACAGGCCGCGACCAGCGCGACCGACGGCATCAGCGACCACAGCCCGTAGCGGGTGACGGCGGCCCTCAGCAGCGGAGCACACCCGGTCAGCGCCAGAAAGACCAGGAGAAACCACAGCGGGTGTACGAGCAGCGACCGCACCACGTGCAGGGTGCTCTCCGGCGCACTCATGGCACTCAGCAGCAGCCAGGCCGGCACCCAGACCACGGCGAGCACCGCGACCGGACGGGCCAGGCGGGTGAACCGGGTGGCCAGCCACGGCAGCGCCCGTCCCCGGCTGCCCCGCGCGGCCGCGTACCCGCCGGCGAAGAAGAACAGTCCCAGGGTCTGCAACAGCCACGTCGCCGGGATCAGCGCCGGCCGGTCCGCCAGCGGACTCGCGCCGTGCCAGGCCGCGGGCCGGGCCGGGTCGCTGACCACCGCGGAGACCAGCCAGTGCCCCAGGACCACGCCCACGATGGCGACGGCCCGCAGTGCGTCGATCGTCCGGTCCCGGTGCGCCGGAGTGGCGGCCTCGATCCGTGCCACCAGGCTCATCGCGCGTCTCCGGCGAGCGGGTGGGCGGCGGTTCGGGCGAGCGGGTGCGCGGCGGTTCGGGCGAGCGGGTGGGCGGCGGTTCGGGCGAGCGGGTCTCCGGCGATCCGGGCGAGCGCCGCCAGCGAGTCGGTCCCGGGCGACAGGTAGTGGTCGTGGTCGTGGACGTCGTCGGTGGCGAACGGCCGGGCGCCGAACTCCGGGTCGGTCGGCCGCGTCCCGTGTCCCAGTTCGGACATGCGTCCGGCCGGCACCCAGCCGATCCAGTCCCCGTCGCTCTGCCCGGCCCACACCCGCGCGCCGGTGTGCAGGGCGGTGACGTCGTCCACGCCCATGCCGGGGCTGCCGAACACGGCGATGTCGGTCACCCGCGGGCTGAGCCGGGGTGCGGCGTGCCCGATCACGGTGGACCCGTAACTGTGCCCGAGCAGCGCGATCGTGGCCTGCGGGCGGACCGCGACGAGCCCGTCCACGAACGTCACCAGCGTGTCGGCGCCGGTCCGGGCCAGGTTCGCGCGGGCCGCCTCGTCGACACCCTGCGGTGTGTCGTAACCGAGCCACGCGATCACCGCGAACCCGCCGGAACCCGCGCCGGCCCGCTGGAGGTCGGCCGCCCACACGGCCGGTGACCGGTATCCCTGCCCGCCCACGCCGCGCCAGAAGTTCTGCAGCCGGTTGCGCATGCCCGGCACGATCACCGCGATCCGCCGTGCGGTCGGCAGGTCACCGAAGACCTGGGCGACCCGGCCCCGCCCGCGCGGGTCGAAGAGCAGGTAGTCGCCGTCCGGGCAGGTGATCCCGGCCGCCCGCAGGGACTTCCGGTTCGCCTCGTAGCGCAGGCCGGGCGGGGCACCGTCCAGGTTGCCGACGACACCGGGATGCCCGGCGGCCAGGGCGCGCCGCTCGTCCTCGGGCCGGGCGGCGAACCAGGCACGGGCCGCCCGCGGGTCCAGCGGGTAGGGGTGTTCGGCGTGCCAGGCGGCGATGCCGACCGGGGGGAGGGCCGCGGCGGTGGCGGGCGGGGCGAGTACCGAACCCGCGGCCGGCGCCACGATGACCGCGGTGACCGCCAGGATCGTCCGGAACCGTCTGATCAGATGCATGGCGTCACCGTGCCGGGACGGCGGCGCCGGCACATCGGCCCGTGGATCACAGCGGGGGTGGCCCGTGGGCGTAATCCCCCGGGCCGATGCCGGTGGATCTTTGCGTCGATACAGTCGGCCGCATGTCGACCTTACGAAGCCGGACGGGTGCCGTGCTCGCCTGGACCGGCGCGATCCTGTTCCCGCTCGCCCTGTTCACCGTGCTCGCCCTGCCGGGTGTCGACGACCCGTTCCTCCAGGCGGTCACCGTCCTGGTGGCACTGCTGCTGCCGGTCGCCCTGGCCCGCCGTTCCCCGCTGGCGGCGCTGACGCTGCTCGTGGTCGGCGGTGGGGCCGTGTCGGTGCTCGCCATCTCCGGTGGTCTGCCGGAGCAGGCCGCCGTCGCCGTCTTCGTGGTCCTCGCCGACGTCATGGTCGGTAACGTGGCGGCCCGGCGGCCGCGACGGGTCTCCGTCCCGGCGGCGGTCCTCACCGTGCTGGTGCAGGCGGCGCTGGTCCTGCTCTTCGAGAACCCGGGTGACCTGCTGACGATCCCCGCCGTGATGGCCCTCGCGGGGGTCACCGCCTGGGTGATCGGTGATTCGGTCCGGCAGCGCCGCCGGCACGCCGCCGTCCAGCGTGAGCAGTCCGAGGCCCGCGCGGTGGAGGCGGAACGGCTGCGGATCGCCCGCGAGCTGCACGACATGGTCGCGCACAGCATCGCCGTGATCGCCGTCCAGGCCGGGATGGGCCGCCGGGTCATCGACACCCAGCCGGCGGAGGCCCGCAACGCGCTGGCCAACATCGAGGAGACCAGCCGGGACACCGCGGCGGCGCTGCGCCGGATGCTGGGTTCGCTGCGGCGTACCGATGCGGGTGCCGGCCCCGCGCCCCGGGATCCGGCGCCGGGTCTGGCCGACCTGGACGGTCTGGTGGCGCGCAGCGCGCAGGCGGGTGTCGAGGTCGGCCTGCGGCGGGACGGCGATCCGGTGCCGCTGCCGCCGGACATCGACCTGTCCGCGTACCGCATCGTCCAGGAGGCGGTGACCAACGTGATCCGGCACGCCGGCGTCGGCCGCTGCGACGTCGCGGTCCAGCAGGACGCCGGCACGCTGAGCATCGAGATCACCGACGACGGGTCCGGTGGCGGCGGCGCCGGCGACGGCAGCCGCAACGGCATCACCGGCATGCGGGAACGCGTCAGCCTGCTCGGTGGCGAGTTCGACGCCGGCCCGCGGCCCGGCGGCGGCTTCCGGGTGTCCGCGCGGATCCCTCTTCCCGAGGCGGTCCGATGACCATCCGGGTGGTGCTGGCCGACGACCAGCCGCTGATCCGCAGTGGTCTGCGGGTGCTCATCAACGACGCCGAGGACATCGAGGTGGTCGGCGAGGCAGCCACCGGCGCGGAGGCGGTCCGGCTGGCCCGCGAGCACCGGCCGGACGTGGTCGTGATGGACATCCGGATGCCGGTGATGGACGGCATCGAGGCCACCGGGCACGTGGTGGCCGGGCCGGATCCGGCCCGGGTGCTCGTGCTGACCACGTTCGACGACGACGAGTACGTGTACGCCGCCCTGCGTGCCGGCGCCAGCGGTTTCCTCGTCAAGGACATGGCACTCGACGACATCCTCGGCGCGATCCGGGTGGTGGCGGGCGGGGACGCGCTGATCGCACCGAGTGTCACCCGCCGCCTGATCCAGCACTTCGCGGCCGGCCCGGGAGCGGCTGCCGCGCCCGCCCCCGTGCCGCCGCGGCGCCGTCCGGACGACACGATCACCGAGCGGGAACGGGAGGTGCTGACGCTGGTGGGCCGCGGCCGCTCGAATGCCGAGATCGCGAAGGACCTGCACATCAGCCCGGCGACCGCGAAGGCCCACGTGGCCCGGCTGTTCACCAAGCTGGACGCCCGGGACCGGGTGCACCTGGTGATCATCGCCTACGAGATGGCCCTGGTCACTCCGCCGGAGTGACCAGGGCCATGCCGGTCAGGCGGTCCGGCAGGTCAGCGCGGGCCAGGCCCAGTTGCCGCCGTGCTGGATGGTGAACCCGAAGGTGTTGCCGCCGCCGTTGGGGCGGCCGGTCATCACGTTGCCGCTGGAGTCCCAGCTCGCGCCGACGTTCCAGGTGGCGATCATGCGCTGCGGTGCGGAGACCGTGACGGTCACGATCCAGTCGGCGGACCCGGTGACGGTGACCTGGCCGTTGAAGCGGTCGCCCCACTTCTGGCCCTCGCTGTAGGTGGCCGTGCAGCCGCCACCCGACGGCGTGGACGGGCTGGGGGACGGGCCGCCCGGCGACTGGCTCGGCAGGGGCTGCCCGGTGTTCAGCTGGGCGAGCACCGCGTCGTACGCCGCCTTCTTCTGGCCGTTGCCGTTGAACAGCAGGGGGGTGCCGGAGGCGCGCCACGAGTCGCTGTCGCGGACGCCCCACACGGTGATGCCGGTGCACCGGGCCACCGACTGGCAGGCCTGCACGACGCCGCGGTACTGCTCGGCCTGGCTCGACCCGGAACCCTCGATGTCGAGTTCGGTGATCTGCACGTCCACCCCGAGAGCGGCGAAGTTCTGCAGGGTGGTGTGGTAGTTGCTCGGCACCGGGTTACCGGAGTTGAAGTGCGCCTGGAAACCGACGCAGTCGATCGGCACGCCCCGCGACTTGAAGTCCTGGACCATCCGGTAGACGGCCTGGGTCTTCGCGTGTGACCAGTTGTCGGTGTTGTAGTCGTTGTAGCAGAGTTTGGCGTTCGGGTCGGCGGTGCGTGCGGCCCGGAACGCGGCCTCGATCCAGTCGTTGCCGGTGCGCTGGAGGTTCGAGTCGCGGCGGGCGCCGGAGGAGCCGTCGGCGAACGCCTCGTTCACCACGTCCCAGGCGTAGATCTTGCCGCGGTAGTAGGTGGCGACCCGGGTGACGTGATTGAGCATCGCCTGCCGCAGCGAGGAGCCCTCCATCCGCTGCATCCAGGCCGGCTGCTGGGAGTGCCAGGCCAGGGTGTGGCCGCGGAGCCGCTTGCCGTTGCTGATCGCCCAGTTGGCGATCCGGTCGCCGGCGCTGAACGTGAACTGGTTCTGGTTCGGCTCGGTCGCGTCGAGCTTCATCTCGTTCTCGGCGGAGATCATGTTGAACTCGCGGTTCGCGATGGTCGTGTACTGCGAGTCGTTCAGTCTGCCGCCGGCGATCGCGGTGCCGAAGTAGCGGCCGCGCTCGGCGGCGGAGGCACCGAGCGTCGACGCCGCGCTGGAGGTGCCCTGCCACAGGACCGCGGTGGTGGCCGTCATGGCGACGACGACACCGGCGACGGCGGCGGCGCGCCACCGGCGCCGGGCGGGGGCGCCACTGTTCTGTTGGTTCATCGGGGATGTGCCTCCTCGACACGGGAACGGGGATTCCGAAACTTCCGGAGGGGTACCGGAAATTCATGGGGATCCTACGTGGTCTTTTCCTCGACAGATAGACGATACCCGCTATCAAAGGGCTGAAAGAATTCCGAAACTATCGATGGAAAACTCGTTATGCGCGCGACCGCAGTCGAGTCGGTGGTGACGGGATTAGCGCGAACGTGTCCGAAGCTGTTTTCTTCTGTTGACTTGATGCATGTAAATAGTTCACTGTGTTTGCAATGTGCCGTTGATCGAAGGGAAACAATCGATGCCGCGATTGCCCTGGAGGCCCCTGCTCCTCGCCGTCCTCCTGGTCCTGTCCACCCTCGGTGTGCCCGCCGGCCCCGCCTCGGCCGCCGGTCCCGTGCACGGCCTCAAGGGCGAGTACTTCCGGATGTCCGCCCCGGGAGCCCGTGACTTCGCCGAACTCGGTGGAATCGTGCTGGACCCGAACATCGACCTGCCCGGCCTGGCCGGCTCCTTCGAGTCGCTGACCGGGCGCACCGAGCACACCACCGCGCGCTGGACCGGGAAGATCACCGCCCCGGCCACCGGCGACTACACGTTCTCCATGATCGGCGACAACGGGTTCCGTCTCCTGATCGACGAGCGGCCGGTGATCGACCACTGGGTCGGCGACTGGGACCGCGAGCAGGTCAGCGCGCCGGTGTCACTGGTGGCGGGGGAGGCGCACACCGTACGCATCGAGATGTTCCAGGACATCGGCGGCGCGAACCTGTTCCTGCGCTGGTCGGGCGCCGGCATCGAGAAGCAGATCGTTCCGGAGAGCGCTTTCACGCCGCCGGACGGCTTCCAGATCTTCCCGGTCACCTTCACCGTCCAGCCCGACGGCCGGACGGTGATCGCCGACTTCGACGCCACGGTGGACGACCTCGGCACGTCGGCTCAGCACCTCGAGGTCGAGGTCGACACCACACCCTTCCCGATCCGGAGCGTCCGGAAGAACCGCGACCGGGTCGTCATCACGCTCGCCGAGAAGGTGCAGAAGAACCAGAAGGTCCGCGTCGACTACGACGGCACGGGCGGCCTGGTCGTCGGCGGCGAGACCGTCCCGCAGGTCATCCGGTCCGCGGCGAACACGTCCACGCACCGGCTCACCACGCCGTGGGGTGACCGGGTCGACGAGCGCAACCCGCTGCCCGAGTACCCGCGCCCACAGTTGATCCGCAAGGACTGGCTCAACCTCAACGGCCAGTGGGAGTTCGCCGGCGTGCAAGCCGGTGAACAGCCGGTCTTCGGCCGGCGGCTGGCCGAGCGGATCACCGTGCCGTTCCCGGTCGAGTCGCAGCTGTCCGGTATCGAGCGGCGCGAGGACCACATGTTCTACCGCAGGCTCGTCACCGTGCCGGGCGGCTGGAAGGGCAAGCGGATCAAGCTCAACTTCGGCGCCGTCGACTACCAGGCGAAGGTGTGGGTCAACGGCACCCTGGTCACCGAGCACACCGGCGGCTACACCGCGTTCACCGCCGACATCACCGGCGCACTGAAGAGGCACGGCCCGCAGGAGATCATCGTCGGCGTCACCGACGTGACCGGGCCGAACCAGCCGAAGGGCAAGCAGTCACTCAACCCCGGCGGCATCGTCTACGAGCCGTCGTCGGGCATCTGGCAGACGGTCTGGCTGGAGCCGGTCGCCCCGGTCGCCGTCGACGGCCTGGTCATCACGCCCGACGTCGCCACCGGATCGGTCGCCGTGCGCGTGAACTCCGCGGCGTCGTCCAAGGTCACCGTCACGGTCAAGGACAGAAGGGGCCGAAAAGCAGGCCAGATCTCGGGTACGTCCAACGCCGACCTCACCGTCAAGATCGCCGAGCCGCGTCTGTGGAGCCCCGACGACCCGCACCTCTACGACGTGGACGTGAAGCTCGGCGGTGACACCGTCCGCGGGTACTTCGGGTTGCGTGCGGTGTCCGTACAGCAGGTCGGTGGTTTTCCGAAGTTGACGTTGAACGGCAAGCCGGTCTTCTCCCTGGCGACCCTGGACCAGGGGTTCTGGCCGGACGGCCTCTACACCCAGCCCAGCGACGCCGCCCTGCGGTTCGACCTGGTGGAGACGAAGAAGCTCGGCTTCAACGCGGTCCGCAAGCACATCAAGGTCGAGTCGGCCCGCTGGTACCGGCACGCCGACGAACTGGGCCTGCTGGTCTGGCAGGACTTCGTGTCGGCCGACATCACCGGCACCGCCGGTCAGGAGGCGTTCCTCAGCCAGGGCCGGGAGATGATGCGCCAGCTGCACAACTTCCCGTCGATCATCGGCTGGATCGTGTTCAACGAGGGCTGGGGCGAGTGGGACCGCACCGCCACCGGCCGGATCGCCGACGAGATCAAGGCGCTCGATCCCAGCCGGATCCTCAACGCGCACAGCGGCGTGAACTGCTGCAACTCCAAGGGCGACTCCGGCCGGGGTGAGGTCATCGACCATCACGACTACGTCAACAACGACCCCGCCTACCCGGACGCCACCCGCATCGCGATGGACGGCGAACACGGCGGCTTCACGCTGCGTACCCCCGGGCACATGTGGCCCGGGCCGCCCGCCGTCATCTACAGCGGCGTCGCCGACAAGGCGGCTCTGACCGCCAAGTACGTCGACAACACCGAGCGGTTCTACCTGGAGGCCGCGGCCAACGAGCTGTCCGGCTCGGTCTACACGCAGATCACCGACCTGGAGACCGAACTCAACGGCCTCTGGACCTACGACCGGCGCGAGATCAAGGTCGACCCCGCGGCGGTACGGGCGGTCAACGCCCGGATCATCGCGGCCGGCGCGACGTCCGGGCAGGCCAGGACGTACCCCGGCCACGGCGACTGGAACCTGGACGAGAACAGCGGCACGACCGCCCGCGACAGCGGCGGCGACAGCCACCTGACCCTGACCGGGGACACCACGTGGACGCCCGGCGTGACCGGGTCGGCGCTGAAGTTCGACGGTGACGGCGACTACGCCGACACCGCCGCGCCGGTCCTCGACACCACGAAGGACTACACGGTGAGCGCCTGGGTGACGCTCGACGAGCTGCCGGGCAACTACGCCACCGTCGTCAGCCAGGACGGCCGTCGCACCGAGAACCCCTTCTACCTGCAATACGGCCAGGGCGCCTTCGCCTTCAGCACACCCGGCGGCAACCGGGCCCGCCTGGTCACCACGCCCGAGCTGAACCGCTGGTACCACCTGGCCGGCGTCCGCGACCACGCCGGCGGCGAGATCCGCCTCTACGTCGACGGAATCCGGGTCGCCACCGTGCCGGCCGGCCCCGATGTGGTCGGCACCGGCCCACTGTCGGTGGGCCGGGCGAAGTACGCCGGTAACCGCGTCGACTTCTGGTCCGGCTCGATCGACGGCGTGCACGCCGTCGGCCGCGCGCTGACCGACGAGGAGGTCACCACGCTGTACCAGGCACGGTGATCCGTGAGCCGGCGCCTCGTCAGTCCTTGAGGCGCCGGCTCAACTCCTCGGCCAGCCGGGTGTTCAGCTCGGCCAGTTGCCGGTCGGTGAGCCCGCTCAGGTCACCGGTCTGGCCCTGCTGCTGTTCCTGCTGCTGTTTCTGCTCCTCCATGCGCTTCAGCTCCTGCTCCTCGGGGGAGCCGGGCGCCGCGTACGCACACCGGATCAGCACGCCCTCGGCGGTCTTGAGGCAGGTGGCCTCCCGGCCGTTCACCTGGCCGCGGCCCTCCACCCGGTAACGGATGCTCTGCTCGCTGCCGACCGTGGCGGTCCACGTGGTCCCGCCGGTGGGCACCACCTCGAACACCCGGTCCTCGTTCCAGCAGCAGGCGTCCCGGTACTCGGCCTTGATCAGCGCCACCACGGCCTCCGGCGACGACCACGTCGGGTTCAGCCGGTGCACGGTCATCGGGGCGAGGGCCAGTCCGGTCTGCCGGGTCGGCACCGTCGAGACGGCCACCACCGAACTCGCCTCGCCCTGCGGGGTGAGTGGCGTGACGTACGCGCTGTTGCTGCCGTCGGTGTACCGGAGCGTGAACTCGGAGTTGTTGTCCTCGTTGGTGCCGTCGTCGGAGGCGTCCCAGCCGCCGCGCTCGAACCACCAGTCGGCGAAACCACCCACCGCCGCCGTCCCCTCGCGCTGACGGGCGGCGAGGCTGATCGGGTAGGTCGACCCGGGGATCGACGCCGTGTCGGTCGTGACGGTCAACTGCCCGGTGCGCCCGTTGTAGAGGGCGGCGCCGGCCGGCCGCTCGGTCACCGTCAGCACACCGACCTGCCGTTTCAGCGGGACCACGACCATCGGGGTGTCGCCCGCGCAGTACACGTAGACGTCCCGCTCATCGAACCGCACCCACCGCTGCTCGGCCGAGATCTTCCGTCCCAGGTTGTGACCGAACCAGCCGCCGATCCGCGCACCGGCCGCGTCCAGGTCGAAGGCGCACCGCTGCGAGCTGCGGCTGTTGCTGCCGAGGGGCACCTCCTGGACCAGGCCCACCTCGTAACCGGACAACCAGCCGCGCCGCTCCACCAGCGTGCCGAACCGGTCGGCGTCCGGCAGATAGGTGATGTCGGCGATCTCCCCGGTGACGTCCCCCAGGTTCGGCGCCGCCTGCGCCTCGCCGACCAGATAGGGGGCGCGGGCATTGAGGCTGGGCACCGGATCGTCGACCACGCTCATGGCCGCGGCGTAGTCGCGGTCCTGGAGATACGAGTTGTAGAACAGCCAGCCGATGCCGAGGACCAGCCCCGTCGCCGCACCGAGCCAGCCCAGGAACACCCCGGCCCGGGCACCGGCCACCGCCAGCAGGATGACCAGAGCCAGCAGGACCAGCCAGGGAGTCAGATTCCGCAGCTCCCAGACCACGATCGTGGTGGCATAGGAGGCCCACCACACGATCAGCCCGGCAACGGCGACGATCGGGAGAACCCACCACAGCACACGACCCACCGGATCCTCCTCGCGACATCGTGGAGGCTCCGATTCTGGGGCACCGTGTCCACCGGGAACCCGGTTGGGACCGGGCCCGGGCGGGTAGGGCGGAGCCGTGTCAGAGGAAACAGGGACCACCACCGCCGACGGCCCGTCGGCCGAGGACCGCGCCCGCCTGGACCGCGAGGACCGGGAAGAGCGCGAACTCGTCCGCGAACCGGACGTCAACCAGGAGTCCAACCGGTCGGCGACCCGGCTGGAACTCTTCTTCGACCTGGCCTTCGTGCTGTTCGTGGCGGGCTGCGCGGACATGCTGGCGAAGGACGAGACGATCACCGGAGGTCTCCGGTTCGCGGCCGTCGTCGCCGTCGGCTGGTGGGCGTGGGCGAGCGCCACCCTGTACGCCAACCGGTTCGACACCGACGACGCGATCTTCCGGCTGCTCACCCTGATCGGCATGGGTGGCGTGATCATGATGGCCGCGGCGGCCGACCAGGTCACCGGCCCGGCCTGGACGTGGTTCGTGGTCGGCTACGTCGTGCTGCGTGTCATGCTCGCCCTCGGCTACCTGCGGGTGTGGCGCACCCTCCCGGAGACCCGCGCCGGGATCCGTCCGTACCTGATCGGTCACGTCGCCGGCGGTGCCTTCTGGCTGGTGTCGCTGACGGTGCCGGCGCCGGCCCGGTACGTGCTGTGGGCGGCCGGCGTGCTCGTCGATCTGCTCGGCCCGACCCTGAGCGCACGCCGGCCCGACGCTCCGCCGCTGCACATGGAGCATCTGCCCGAGCGGTTCGGTCTCTTCGTCATCCTGCTGCTCGGCGAGTCGGTCGCCGCCACCGTGCACGGGCTGCACGACGGGAAGTGGACGTCCGGGGTGACCGTCACGGCCATTGCGGCGTTCCTGCTGACCGCGGCGCTGTGGTGGTCGTACTTCGACCTGTCCGGCGGCGCCGCGAAACGCCGCCTGGTCCAGGAGGGCGGCGAGCGTACCCACCAGGGCGTGCACGACTTCTACGTGTACGCCCACCTGCCGGTGGCGATCAGTCTCGCCGCGGTGGCGGTCGGCCTGGAACACGCCATCGCGCACGGCTCCGACGGGCATCTCCCCGCCGGAGCCCGCGGTGTGCTCGGCATCGGGCTGGCCGGCTACCTGCTCAGCGCCGCCGTCATCCAGGGCGTGCTCTCCGGCCGCCACCGTGCCGCGCTGATCTGGCCGGGCCTCGGCATCCCGGCGATCGTGGTGATCACGATGCTGGATCTGCGCCCGGCGGTACTGGTCGGCCTCTGCGCGGCGGTGCTGGTCGCGGGTGTCGTCACCGGCATCCGCCAGCACCGCCACGGCGAGATCAAGGTGGCCAAGGTCTGACGCCGGTCAGCGGTCCGTCACCGTCAGGGCCGCGTCGACGATCGACGCGGTGTCGATGCCGTGCAGCCGGTAGGCGTCGGCCAGGCTCGACGACTGACCGAACTCGGTCACGCCGAGGCACCGGATCCGGTCGCCGCGGACCGCGCCGAGGAACGCCAGGGTGTGCGGATGCCCGTCGTGCACGGTGACCAGCGGAGCCCGGCGCCCGTCCGGGAACAGCTCCGACACGATGTCACCGCCCACCCCGGCGTCCCGGCCGCCACGCTGCTGGAACGACCGGAACACCAGGTCCGGGCTGGTCAGGCAGACGACACCGGCGTTGACGCCGGCCGCGGCCAGCGCCCCGGCCGCCGCGATCACCTCGGGCATGATCGCGCCGACACCGACGAGGGTGACGTCCTCGGACTCCGGCGGATGCCCCGCCGGCAGCCGGTAGCCGCCCGCGACCGCCTGCCGGCGGCGCCGTTCCCGCAGGGCCGGATCCTCCGGCACGGCGGCCTGCTGCGGGTCGATCGGCCGGGTGGAGAGCCGGAAGTACGCCGACGTGCCGCCCGGCACGCCGACCCGGCTCATCGCGTGCAGGAGGCACCACTCCAGGTCCTGCGGGAACGCCGGCTCCCAGGCCACACAGCCGGGCTGCTCCAGCCCGATCGACGGCGTCGTGATCGACTGATGTGCCCCGCCCTCGGGTGCCAGGGTCACCCCGGACGGCGTGCCCACCAGGATCGACTGGCCGCCCGCGTAGATCCCGTACGACCAGGGTTCCAGCGCGCGGGAGACGAACGGGTCGTAGAGGGTCGCGATCGGGATCAGCCGCTCACCCCACCGGGACCAGGTCGCACCCAGCTCACCGAGCAGCGACACCAGGTTGACCTCGGCGATGCCCAGCTCGATGTGCTGGCCGTTGCGGTTCTCCTGCCAGCGCAGCACCCGCTCGGCGTCGTCGGCGAACCAGTCGTGCCGGTCCTGCACCGACCACACACCGGTCTTGTTGATCCAGCCGCCCAGATTGGTGGAGGACGCGACGTCGGGGGAGCAGGTGACCACCCGGGCCGCCGCCGCGGGGGCGTCCCGGGGCAGGTCGGCCAGGAGCCGGCCGAGCGCCGCCTGGGTGCTGATCGGCTTGCGGTAGGCGTGCCCCAACTGGGCCGGAACGGTCACCGGCGCCGGTGTGGCGACGGGCTCCCGGCGCAGTGCCCGCCCCCGGTCGGCACACAGCCGCCCGGCCGGGGTGTCCGGATCGAACCGCTGCCACGGCAGAGCCCGGTCCACGCCGGAGGCCACCGCCAGCTCCTCCATCTGCGCGCCGGTCAGCAGCGCCGAATGGTTGTTGGGGTGCCCCTCGGTCGGCAGGCCGCGGCCCTTCACGGTGTAGGCGAACACCACGGTGGGGCGGTCGGCGTCCGCGTCGACGGCCCGGAAGGTGTCGACCAGCAGCCCGATGTCGTGGCCACCGAGGTCACGCACGGCGGCGGCCAGCTCGGCCGGGTCGATCTCGTCCAGCAGCGCCTTCAGCTCGGACGCGCCCGGCAGAAGGTCACCGGCGGCCAGGATGCGCTCGGCGGTCTGCGCCGGCCCGGCCCGTAGCATCCGCTGGTACTCCTCGTTGGGCATCGCCTCGAGCCGGGCCCGCAGCGCCTGCCCGCCGGGCCGTTCGAACAGCTCGGAGATGATCCGGCCCCACTTGAGGACGACCACCTGCCAGCCCGCGGCGGCGAACATGCCCTGGAGCTTGGCGATCTGGATGTCCGGCACGACGCGGTCCAGCGACTGCCGGTTCAGGTCGACGACCCAGAGCAGCTCGCCCATCCGGGCCACCGCCGGGTCCATCACCGCCTCCCAGATGGCGCCCTCGTCGAGTTCGGCGTCCCCGAGCAGGCTGACGAACCGGCCGCCGTCGGGCGTACCGGAGAACTGCGAGGTCAGGTAGCGGTGGGCCATCGCCGCCCACAGCGCGGCCGTCGCCCCGATCCCGACCGACCCGGTGGAGAAGTCGACGGTGTCCGGGTCCTTCAGCCGCGACGGGTACGACTGGAGGCCACCCTTCTCCCGCAGCCGCGGCAGGTACGACTCGTCGAGATCACCGAGCAGGTAGTTGACCGCGTGCAGCACCGGCGAGGCGTGCGGCTTGACCGACACCCGGTCCTGCGCGGTCAGCTCGGCGAACCACAGCGCCACCATGATGTCGACCATCGACGCACTGGAGGCCTGGTGACCACCGACCTTCACCCCGGAGTCGTTGGGCCGGCCGGCGTTGGCGGCGTCGACGATCGACGCCGACAGCCACAGCACCCGGCGGGCGATCTCGCGCAGGACGTCGACGTCGGGGGCGGGACTGGTCATGACGGTCTCCGGGTCACGGTGGTGAGGGCTCGGTCGAGGTCGGCGATCAGGTCGTCGGCGTGCTCCAGCCCGACGGAGAGCCGCACCAGGTCGGCGGACGGGCGGGCGTGCGCCGCGACCGGCCGGTGGGTGAGCGCCGCCGGGTGCTGGATCAGCGAATCCACGCCGCCGAGCGAGACGGCGTGGGTGAACAGCCGGGTGCCGGTGGTCAGCCGGCAGGCGGCCTCGAACCCGCCGCGCAGCGCCACCGAGATCATCGCGCCCGGGCCGCGCGACTGCCGGCACAGCAGCCCGCGGGGGTCACCGTCGAGCCCGGGGTAGTACACCCGGGTGACGGCCGGGTGCCCGGCCAGCCAGGCGACGATCCGGCCTGCGGTGTCCTGCTGGGCGCGCATCCGGACCGGCAGCGTGGCCAGGCCGCGGTGCAGCAGATAGGCGCCCCACGGGTGCAGCAGCCCACCGGTGACCGCCCGGACCTGCCGCAGCCGGGCGGCGGTCTCCTCGCCACAGGCGATCACCCCGGCGACGACGTCGCCGTGGCCGCCGAGGTACTTGGTCGCGCTGTGCAGGGCCATGGTGGCCCCGAGAGTAACCGGATTCTGCAGGACCGGGGTGGCGAAGGTGTTGTCCACCAGCACCGGGACGCCACCGGCCCGCTCGACGACGGCCGCGATGTCGGCCAGGTCCAGGGTCGGGTTGGCCGGGGTCTCCAGGATCACCAGACCGGTGTCGCCACGGATCCGGTCGGCGACCTCCGCCTCGGTGCAGAACGTCACCTCGGTGCCGAGCAGCCCGGTGGCCAGCAGGTGGTCGGTGCCGCCGTACAGCGGGCGTACCGCCACCACGTGCCGCCGGCCGGTCATCGCGGTGTGCGCCAGGATCGCCGCGGTCATCGCCGCCATCCCGGAGCCGAACGCCACCGCCGTCGCGGTCTGTTCGAGCTGGGCCAGCGCCGCCTCGAACCGGGCCACCGTCGGATTCCACAGCCGGGCGTAGACGGCACCACCGTCGGCCAGCGGGTGGCCGCCGGTCGCCATCGCCTCGTACGACTCCCCGCCCCGTGCCGGATCCGGCAGGGGATAGGTCGACGAGAGGTCCAGAGGGGGAGCGTGTACGCCGAGCGCGGTGAGGTCCTCACGGCCGGCGTGCACGGCCACCGAGTCGCTGTGCAGGGGGCGCGTCATGCTCGTAGGGTTCCGGAATTCGCAACCCGAACATAGAGTCGCCGTCGAATCGGTAATCAGTCGGCCATAATTCGACTTTTTCAGCAGTCCGGCGACGGTTGGGAGCGATCACTTTGCGGAACCCGCAACGGCCGGTCACCCTCGACCACGTCGACCGGCGGCTGCTGCGGGCGCTCGCCGGGGACGCCGGCGTGACCAACAAGGCCCTGGCCGGCCGCCTCGGTCTGGCCGAGTCCACCTGCGCCTACCGGATCCGGGCGCTGCGCGAGGCCGGGGTGGTCACCGGCGCCCGCGCCCAGCTCGACCTCGCGCTGCTCGGTTACCCCCTGCAAGCGATGATCAAGGTACGGCTGGGCAGTCACACGATGGCCAACGTCAGCCAGCTGTACGACGCCCTGGCCGCGACCCCGGGGGTGTTGCAGGCCTTCCACGTGGCTGGTGCCGACGACTTCTACCTGCACGTCGCCGTCGAGAACGCCGAGGCGCTGCGCGACTTCGTGCTGCGCCACGTCACCAGCCACCGGGTCGTCCGCCAGACCGAGACGCACCTGGTCTTCGAGGTCCGCCCCGGTGCCGGTGTGCTGGGGGACTGACCGTCAGCAGCCCAGCCGTCGGGTGGCCAGGGCGATGTCGTCGATCCGGACGTCGAAGGTGCCCGGCGTGGTCCCGGCCTGGTAGAGCTGCCAGCCGATCTTCACGTCGGTCACCGACGGCAGCACGAACGGCACGTCGTTGCCGCCGTGCCGGGTGGTGGAGGCGGTCAGCTCCGGGTTCGCGACCCCGTCGATCCAGACGGCGACGCGGTTGCCGTCGGTGTCGAGCATCCACTCGAAGCACTGCCAGGTGTCTTCGGTGACCGGCGCCGACTGCCGCCAGTCGGTCCAGTCCCCGGTCGGCCCGCCGTCGGCACCGACACCCCAGAAGATGCCGGGAACCGTCGGCGCGTACTGACCGCCGACCGGGCGGACGACCTCCGTGCTGCCGGTCCCGGTCGCCTCGACGAGCGTGAAGTGCGCCCAGTCCGGAGCGATGGGGAAGGCGTCGACGCGCAACCGCATCCGGCCGTACAGCCGCGTACCGGTGACGGCGAGGTCGTCGACGCGGAGGAAGGCCCGGCCGTTGTCGACGGTGTGCACGTGCAGCACCCGGCCGCGGCGGGCGCGCTCCACGGTGAGAGTGCCGTTGCGGGTGTCCACGCCCCAGTCCAGCGTGGCCGGGCCGCCGAGTGGCTGCCTGTCGAAGTCCTCGCAGAAGAGCAGGTCACGAGTGCAGGACCCGCGGTGGGCGGCGTCCGCCGCGCCGGCCGGGACACTGGCGGCCGCGGTACTGAGCATCGCGGCCGTGACGACCGCGGCGAAGAGGGTGCGCAACGTTGCCTCCTACGATTGGGAGCGCTCCCGGGAATCGTAGAGCATCGATGTCCGAACGGCATCGCATCGTGGCGCGCGGCCTGTCAGGTGGTGAGCGGCAGGTAGTAGGCGGCGAACGTGTCCGGCTGGAAACCCTCGGAGCGGTAGAGGGCCTGCGCCACCTCGTTGTCCGGCGCGGTCTGCAACTGGACGGCCACCGCGCCCGCGGCCCGCGCTCCGTCGGCGCACGCCCGGACCAGCGCCCGGCCCGCGCCGGCGCCCCGGGCGACGGGTGCGACGAACAGGTCGTTGAGCGTCCACACCGGAGCCATCGAGAGTGACGAGAAGGTCGGGTAGACGTTGACGAACCCGGCCGGTGTGCCGTCCGCGGTGCGCGCCAGGAACACCACCGACTCGCCGCGCCCGTGCCGCTCCCGCAGGAACGCCAGCACCCGTTCGGCCGGGGCCGGGCGCCGGTAGAAGTCGAGGTATCCGGAGAACAGCGCGGCCACCTCGGGCAGATCCTCGGTGCCGGCGCGGCGAACCGTGATCACTTCGGCCGGGGTGCTGGTCATGGCGGCGTTCCTCTCCTCGACGTGTGGGGCGCGACCATCCTGCCCGCGCCGGATCCGGGCGGGCGGTGGCGGGCGTGGCCGTACCGCCCACCGGGACGCTGTGATGATCACCCCCGGCCGCTCCGAATCGGTGCCTTCGCCGCCGCCGTTCCGGGCGGTCGAGGCACAGATCCGGGATATCGCGGGAGATTCAGATCTGTCAGGATGATGGCCCTCGACGTTTTGATCGACTCGGCAGGCAACGTTTCCGGACGCAGCCCCGTCATCTATCTGTACGGCCATGGATGGCGCCGACCGGGACCCCTCGATTGTGAGAGCCATGATTCAGCGACGTAAAGTCATCATCGGCACACTGGGCGTGGCCGCAGCCGCCACCGTCACCGGGTGCACCACCTCCGGCAAGGGTGGCGAGGGCAACACGGCCTGGGTCGAGCCGGTGGCCGCCACCGAGCAGCCGGCCACGCCGGTCCGGCTCGCCATGACCCCGGTGAGCGGTGCCAAGGACGTGTCGCCGACGAGCCCGATCGTCGTGGCCGCCGAGGAGGGCACCCTCAAGTCGGTCACCGTCACCGCCGGTAAGGCGAAGATCAGCGGGTCGATCCAGTCCGACGGGACCTGGAAGTCCGACGACGAGCTGGCCTACGGCAAGAGTTACAAGGTGGTCGCGACGGCCGCCGACAGCAAGGGTGTGGACAGCGAGCACACCTCCACGTTCACCACGGTGAAACCGGCCAACGTCGCGAAGGTCACCTTTCAGGCGAACGCGATGACCGCCCTCAAGGACGGCAAGACGTACGGCGTGGGCCAGCCGGTGATCGTCGCGTTCAGCCGGGCCGTGAACAAGGCCGCGGCCGAGAAGGCGATCAAGATCGAGACATCGCCGGCCGTCGAGGGCAAGTTCTACTGGCGCGACGACAAGACCGTGCACTGGCGGCCGAAGAAGTACTGGGCCTCCGGCACGACGATCAAGGTCGCCGTGAACGCGTTCGGCGTCAAGCTCGGCAAGACGGTCTACGGGGCCAGGAACACGTCGGCCAGCTTCAAGATCGGGCGTGAGCTGATCGCGATCAGCGACAACCGCACGCACATGACGAAGGTCTACGTCGACGGCAAGCTGGTTCGTTCCATGCGCAGCAGTCTCGGCAAGGGCGGCTACACCACCGGGGCGAACGGGCAGAAGATCAATTACTGGACCGCGGGCGGCCCGCACGTCGTGCTCACCAAGGAACGCGTGCATGCCATGAGTTCGGCGAGCTACGGCGTCACCGACCCCAACGATCCGAACTTCTACGCGCCGAAGGACATCGAGTACTGCGCCCGGATCAGCTACTCCGGCGAGTTCCTGCACGCTGCCCCGTGGAACGGCTCGCTCGGCCGTGCCAACCTGTCGCACGGCTGCATCAACCTGAGCACCGCCGACGCCAAGTGGATGTACGAGAACCTCATGCTCGGTGACATCGTCGACGTCAAGAACAGCCCCCGGGACCTCGAGGTCTGGAACGGCATCGGCGACTGGATGGTCCCCTTCGACAAGTACGGCGACTGACCCGGCGGGGCGTGCCATGACCGAAGCGGCGGTGCGCTGACCGATGGACGTGCTCTTCGACGCCCTGGACCGCGCGATGGAGAGCGCCCGCCGCCGCTGGCCCACCACCCTGTTCGTCATCGGCGCGGTGCTGTGGGTCCTGGTCACGGCGGCCCTGGTCGGTTTCGCGCTGCTCGACAGCAACCCGACGGCCGGCGTCGTGCTGGCCGCGCCGCCGGCCGCCCTGCTCGCGATCGTCGTGGCGCGGGGCATCACCCGGCTGCGGTGGCCGGTCTGGCCGGTGGGCGTCGCACTGCCGGTGATGCTCGCCGGTCTGGTCGCCCCGCAGGCCGCGCGGTACGACGACGTGTTCCGCTGGGTGGTCCCGGTCGTGGTCTTCATCTACGCGCAGATCCTTCTGGGCACCGTCGCTGCCGGCGACGAGCTGTTCCGGCGCCGGGTGGGCCGGACCGGCAAGGGACGTGCCCTGATGAGCGCGATCGGCCGACGGCGGATCCTCCAGGTGAAGGTGCTGGTGGCGACGATCGTGGTGCTCGCCTCATCGCAGATCCCGGTGGGCGTCGGCATCGACGACTACGCGCCGGGCAACGCGGTCGGGTGGTCGACGTTCGAGTTCATGTTCTCGTGCGCGGCGGTGCCGATGTTCGTCGGCGTGTGATGGCGCAGGCCCGGCCTGGCCTGGTACGCGGTGGTCGTACTCCCGCTGGTCTTCGCTCTGAGTCTTCTGCCGCGCACCCCGGACGCGCGCTGGGAGGCCGTGCTGGGGCAGGGCTGGATCGTCGTCGCGGCGACGTGGCAGTGGTCCCGGGCAGCCGTCAAACCCTTCTGGCGCCGTCAAACGCGTCAGCGAATATGACCATGGTGCATCACGCCGCTCGTTTGCCGGCTACTCGGTGACCCAGCTGACCTGGGACCTGAGGCCTAGACCTTGAGGCGGGAGCGGAACTCGGCGAGCGTCACGACCGCCGCGTTCCGCTCCTCCACCGGGAAGATCGCGATGTCGGCGTCGTCCTCCTCGAGCTGCGGCAGCCACTCGGCGAGGAAGACCTTCACCGGGATCCGGATGGCGTGCTCGCCGTCGACGTCACCCTCGTTCTCCAGGCGGGCGACCGTCGCATACGGCCAGATCGGCAGGAGGTTGCGGCGGCGCCCGTCCTCGGTGAAGAGGATGTCGCCCTCGTCGCCCCAGACCCAGAGGGCACCGCGGTCGGCGATGGCCTCGAACGTGCGGGCCACGCGGGCCGGTTCGTCCAGCTCGCGCAGCTGCTCGGCCTCGCGGCGGGGGATGTCATCCGATGCCATGGAGCTGATCGTATCGGCCACCCGGCGGCCCGCTGCCGGCCACCCGGTGGGACCCGGATCAGGCCGATCGTGGTCGAGCCGGACCGCCCGCGGAGCGTGTCTCCGGGAGCGCTGCCGGCGTCGTACTTCTCTCCCCGTTTCGTGCCAACGGGTGTCTATTTCACAGCAAACGCATAGCTGTCCGATTTGGATGGTCCGGCTGCGGCCGGATCACCGCCGGCCGCCCGACCGGAAGGACAGCATGACTGAACCGACGAACCGTCGCAGTCGCTCGCGCCTGCTCACCGCGGGTGCCGTGACGGGCGCCCTCGCGCTCACCGCGGCCGGAGTGGGAGTGGCGCAGGCCGCGGCCGCCCCGCCGGCGCTCTCGTTCGTGGCCGCCACCACGGCGGTCACCGCGGAGCGGTACTCGTACGACGGCGACGTGTGGCTCTCGTTCGACCTCGGCCTGCACGTGATCGCCGGCAAGGACCCCTTCGAGATCTGGGCCAAGCGGTCCGGCTACGACAAGCCGATCGTCGCCGAACAGGTGGTCGTCCAGAACGGCAAGAAGAAGAAGGTCACCCTGCCGGCCGGCACGGTGTCCGACTTCAACGGTCTCAAGGACTTCACGAAGATCACCATCGTGGACGGGGCTGGCAAGCCGGTCACCGAGTACACGACGGCGTTCTGCGGCAACACCTGGGGTTCGGCGCGCACCCGGCCGGACGCCCCGGCGACCAGCCCCTACCCGACCAGCTGTGGCGGTTCCAACCCGTTCACGCTCGGGGCGGTCTGGGGTGTGCAGGCCGGCTGGAACGGGGCGGTGCGCGACCGGCCCGGTGACGAGCGCGACGATACCCCGTTCGACCTGGCGCCCGGCGAGTACACCGCCACGGCCACGGTGAACCCGACGTACCAGAAGATGTTCGGCATCCCGGAGAAGTCGGCGACCGTCAGCGTCGCCGTCACCGTGGTCGACATGACCGAAGAGGGCAAGGGCGGTCTGGCCCGGGCGAAGAAGGCCGACGTCGCCGAGGACCCGACCCTCGCGCCGCCCGCCGACGAGCACTCGCTGCACGCCGGCCAGGGTGACGCGGCCCGCCAGGTGTCGTCCTACCTGCCCGAGTTCCGGGCGCCCGCGAAGCGCCCCGCCACGCTGAAGGCCGCGCCCGCCGCCGGCCCGAAGCCGGACCTCCGGTCGCTGCCGGCCTGGGGGATGGAGCTGTCCGAAGAGGACGGCAAGTGGTACGTCAACTTCGGCGCCACCGTCTGGAACGCGGGCACCTCGCCCCTGCTCGTCGACGGCTTCCGGCGTTCCGGCACCGAACTGATGGACGCCTACCAGTACTTCTTCGACGCCAAGGGCAACCAGGTCGGCTCGAAGGAGGCCGGCACCATGGAGTGGGACCCGCGGGAGGGTCACAAGCACTGGCACTTCACCGACTTCGCCCAGTACAACCTGCTCTCCTCCGACCAGAAGCTGGCCGTGCGCAGTGGCAAGGAGGCGTTCTGCCTGGCCAACACGGACGCGGTCGACTACACCATCGCCGGTGCCAAGTGGCGGCCGGAGAACACCTCGCTGGAGACCTCGTGCGGCGCGGACACCGTCGTCGCGGTGCGTGAGGTCCTCGACATCGGCAACGGCGACACCTACAGCCAGAGCCGTCCGGGCCAGTCGTTCGAGATCACCGATCTGCCGAACGGCACCTACTACATCCAGGTGCTGGCCAACCCGGACAACAAGCTCGCCGAGCTGAACACCAAGAACAACTCGGCGCTGCGTGAGGTCATCCTCGGCGGCACCCCGGAGGCGCGGACGCTGACCGTGCCGCCGGTGCACGGCATCGAGGGCTGACCCTCGCCGACGGCCGCCCTTCGGCGAGGGGCGGCCGTTCACCGGCTCAGTATCGTGGCGTCTCCGGAAGCAGGCGCTCCAGTGCCGTGCCGGTCGCCTCGGCCAGCGTGGACAGCAACTCGACCTGCTCGTCGGTGGCCCGGCGTGCCGTCGACCAGTAGACGCCGACCGCGCCCAGCGGGTCGGCCGCCCGCACCGGGATCATCGCCAGCGAGCGGACGAAGGTGGGCCGGTACGCCTCCTGCGGGATGCGGTCGTCGACCCGGATGTCCGGGATGACGGCGGGCGTGCGGGACAGCATCGCCCAGCCGCTGATGCACTCGGTGATCGGGAAACGCTGGCCCTTCCACAACGGGCTGATCGCGTCCTCGTCGGCGTAGAAGCAGCGGTCCCCGTCGCGCAGGACGACGGTGGCGCCGTGCGCGTCGGACAGTGCCCGCGCGTTGCTGCGCACCAGATGCTGGACGACCGTCAGATTCCGTGCCCGGCCCAGGGCGGCGACCACATCCCGCAGCATGTCGTCCTTGGTATGCAGCCGACTCACCTCCGCGGACAACCTTAGGGGCGAGCGCGGATCTCTGCCGCCGTGCCACTCCGGAGAGTGACGGTGGCATCCGTTACATCCTATTCGTTCACGTTGCGCTCGAGCTGGACCGATGATCGAGCCCGATTCGGACCGTGAGGCGGACGCGGCCGACCGAACGGAGCCGTTGAAACGATCTTAAGTCCGGGTTGGGAGACAGTTGTTCCCCGGAACAAGTTTCCTGTGCCAGGGTTGGCCCTTCCCGCCGATCGGCGCCGGCGCGATCCGGCGCGAGAAATGTGGAGGACCCGTGGCGAACATCGAGACCGCGCTGAAAGAAGCCATGACTCTCGAAGGCGCCATCGGCGTCGCGCTGGTGGATTACACCAGCGGCCTCACTCTCGGCTACCTGGGCGGTGACGGCGTCATGGACATGACCGTCGCGGCGGCCGGCAACACCGACGTGGTCCGTGCCAAGATGCGCGCACTGGAGCTCCTCGGCCTCCAGGACGGCATCGAGGACATCCTGATCACCCTCGACTCGCAGTACCACCTGATCCGCCTGCTCCGCGCCCGCCGCGGCGGCGACGCGCTCTTCCTCTACCTGGCGCTGAACAAGAGCCGCGCGAACCTGGGCCTCGCCCGCCACCAGCTCCGCAAGATCGAGGCGGAACTGGACGTATGACCAGCCCTCATGGCGGTCTGCCGAGCAGGCTGGCCCCGCGGCACGCCGCACCGCAGGCCGCGGGACCCGTCCGGTTCGATCCCGCGACGGACCCGCGACGGCCGCTGCGCCTGGAGCTGGCCGGCCTGCGGCACCAGGTCGTCGGGGTCACCGGCTGCATCATCGCCGGTGTCGACGGCCTGCTGATCCTGCACGACTCGCGGTCGGCCGGTGAGCCGCACGACGTGGCCGCGATGGCGGCGGCCGCGCACGGCATCAGCCGTACCTGCGGTGGTGCCCTGGCGCAGGGGGAGTTCCAGGAGGTGACGATCCGCAACCGGCAGGGGTGCCTGGCGGTCTACGGGATCGGCGACCTGGCGCTGCTGGCCGTGGTCGGCGACGGCACGGTGAACATCGCCCGGCTGCACCTGGAGGCGCGGCCGGTGCTCGCCCGTCTGGCGACGATGCTCGACGTGACTCAGTTGTAGGAAATGATCTTGTTGATCAGCCCGCCGCCGGGGAAGTCGAGCATCATCACCCCGGTACGGGTGAACGAGCCGGCGTTGAGCCGGCCCAGCAGGTACGGGTTGACGCCCTGCTGGAACAGCGCCCCGCCGGCGACCCAGTAGGGCGGGGCGAGCGCGCCCGAGCCGCTGGTGAAGTTGACGTGGATGCGGCCGGGGTCGCCGGTGTTCGTGGTGGCGAGAAAGTTGTTCACGGCCGTGCGCTTGTCGGCGATCTGGGCGAACGTCGGCACGTTGTACCGGTCCTGGACGTAGGTCGACGATCCGTCGGCCCACCCGGAGAACTGGGCGAGCCCGTAGTCGGCGAAGCGGCCACCGCGCGGGCCGTTCAGCACCGCGAGGACGACCTTGCCGCGGACCGCGCCGAGGGTGGGTACCGCGGCGGCGGACGAGCGTGTCACCGACGGCGTCCAGAACAGGCCGGGCCGGGCGGCGACGTACGAGTCGAAGATGTCCGGGAAGCTGCGCTGCCCGGTCGCGTCGCTGCACGAGCCGGTCTCGCCGGTGCATTCGTGCTTGAAGCGGAGCAGGACGGTCTCGCCGGGGTGCGCGGTGAGGAACGCGGACAGCCTGTTCAGCACGTCGTCGAAGTTCGCCACCTGGTAGACGGCGCCGTGGTGGATGGTGAACGTGTTGCCGTCGTTGATCCGCGCCCGGATGTCGATCGCCCGGATGCCGGCGTTGAGCTGCGCGGTCAGGGTGCCACCGCTGTCGCCGAAGTTCTCCTGCGTCTGCGTGTAGTCGCCGCCGTGGATCGACATGGTCTCGTGGGTGCCCGGGATCGAGAGCGCGGCCAGGCTGGTCGCGGCGGGCACGCCGGCCATCCAGTCGGGGTGGTGCGCGCCGCTCAACGTCCGGTACGAGGTGTCGGCCGCATGGGCGGGCTGGGGGAACAGGAGCAGCGTGGCGGTGGCGACCGCGGCGGCGAGAAGGCGCTTCATGCGCGAGAAGATATCGACTGGGCTTTATAAGCGCTAGTCGCAGCCTTGATCAGTGTCCCCGCGCAGGCCGGCGACGAGCGCGGTGGCCGCGTCGGTGTGCTTCGTGTACGCCTCCGGGAAGGCCGAGATCTGCACGGCCTGGGCGGCCTCGGTGAGCCGCATCCGCTGCCAGCCGTCGACGTCGAGCAGCTTGTCGTAGAACTTCCCGGTCTGATAGGCCGGATCGGACAGCTGCTTCGGCGTGCCCCAGCCCTGGCTGGGGCGCTGCTGGAACAGGCCGATCGAGTCACGGTCGCCGCCGCGCAGGTTACGCAGCCGGGACTCCTGAAGGGCGGTCGCGACCGCGATCACCAGCCCCTGTTCGGGCACCCGCCGCTCGGTGCCGATGGTGACGATGGTGCGCGCGTTAGCGAGCTGTTCATCGGTCCACCGGTCGGCGGACGACGGAGCGGGATGGGGAGTGCAGCCGGCGTCGGCGCGTACCAGCGGGCTGATCAGGAAAGCGACGAGGACGGCGACGGCGGTCACGAACAACGCGCGCACAGAGAAGCTGCACCTTTCCGGGGAATGGGGGACTGGCGAAGGGTACCGATCTATCCCGGCCATGTGAATCCTCACGGGATCGGCTGTTCGGCCGATCAAGATTCTGTGGAGAGCACGGAGACGGTCGTGCCGCGGTGGAGGCCGACCCGCACACTCGTCGCGTCGATCGGCGTGGCCGCGGTCGCGTGGGCCTGGTTCGGGGTCGGGTTGTTCCGGCACATCCCGCCGGCGGTCGGCTGGGGGATGCTGATGTTCGCCGTGCCGATCGCGATCCTCGCCAGTTGGCGGGCCGGTGCGGCGGGGCGCACGTTCTGGCGGTACGTTTCGATCGGCATGGTGGGGCTGGGCCTGGCGTCGGTGTCCGCCGCCCGCGACTACTTCAGCGGCGAGCAGCCCGGCCAGCACATCGGGGGCGTCACCGCGACGTTCTACGTCACCGCCCTGATGCTGATGCTGTTCGGCCTGCTGCGCATCCCCGGGGCGCAGCGCTCCCGGATCGAATGGACCCGGTTCGGCCTGGACGTCGCCACCATGGTCGTCACCGTGACCACCTTCAGCTGGTACCTGATACTCCCTCGCTGGGAGAGCTGGACCGGAGGCAGCGCCGCCGGTGCCGCCTCGGTCGTGGTCATCGCCACCGCGGCGGTCATCGGCATGCTGGCCTTCGTCAAGGTCTCCTTCACCGGCACCGGCCCGATCGACCGCCGTGCCCTGTACATCCTCGCGCTGACCGGCGCGGTGGGGGCCGGTGGTGGCGCGATGGCGCCGTTGCTCGCCGAACGGCCGTACCTGAACACCGGGCACGTCCTGCTGCCCACCACGTGCATGCTGGTCTGCCTGGCCGCCGACCGCCAGATGCGGGCCTCCCGGGCCGGCGTCCCGGCGCCCCGGCCACTGTCCCGGCGGCCGAGCGTGATGCCGTACACCGCGGTCCTGGCCACCGGCGCGCTGCTGCTGACCGGCGCGGCGTCCGGCACCGGGGAGCTGCTGGCGGTCGCGGCCGGCTCGTTCGTCGTCACGCTGCTCGTCGCGGCGCGGCAGGTGATCGCGCTACGGGACAACGTCCGGCTGCTCGACGACCTGGACGCCCGCCAGCGGGAGCTAGCCCACCAGGCCGGTCACGACAGCCTCACCGGTCTCGCCAATCGCAACGTCCTGGTCGCGGAGATCACCGGGGCCCTCGCCGACGGCTCACCGGACGTGACCGTCGCGCTGCTCGACCTGGACGACTTCAAGGAGATCAACGACGACCTGGGCCACCCGGTGGGCGACGCCCTGCTCGCCGCCGTCGGGGAACGCGTCACCGCGCGGCTGCCGGCCGGCTGTCTGGTGGCCCGGCTCGGCGGCGACGAGTACGCGCTCCTGCTGCGCGGCGACCACACGGCCATGGTCGCCGCGATCGCCGCCGACCTGCGCCGGCCGGTGCGCGCCGACGGGCACGAGCTGGTCGTCGAGGCGAGCATCGGACTGGCCCCGGCCCACCCCGGTGACACCGCCGACGAGCTGCTGCGCCGTGCCGACGTCGCGATGTACGAGGCGAAGAGCCAGGGCAAGGGCCGGCAGGTGGTCTATGACGAGCGGATGGACCACCGGACCGCCGAGCAGTCGCGGGTGGCCGCCGATCTGCGCAGCGCGCTCGACACCGACCAGTTGCACCTGCTGTACCAGCCGATCGTGATGCTGCCCGGCGGTGAACTCTTCGGCGTGGAGGCGCTGGTCCGCTGGATGCATCCGGAGCGCGGCCCGATCGGCCCCGGCCTGTTCATCCCGGCCGCCGAACGTACCGGGCTGATCGTGCCGCTCGGTGCCTGGATCCTCGAGGAGGCGTGCCGGCAGGCGGCGCGCTGGCAGCACGAGCTGGGTGACGCCGCGCCACGGACCGTCACCGTGAACGTGTCGGCCCGGCAGCTTCGCGAGGCGGGGTTCGCCGGTGAGGTGGACGCGGTGCTGCGGCGGACCGGGTTGCCGGCGCATGTGCTGACCGTCGAGGTGACCGAGACCGCGGTGTTCGACGGCGGCACGGCGCTCGACGAGCTGAAGGCCATCGCCGCGCTGGGTGTGAAGATCGCCCTCGACGACTTCGGCACCGGCCACTCGTCGCTCGGCCTGCTGCGCACCTGCCCGGCCGACATCCTCAAGGTCGACAAGTCGTTCGTCGACGACGTCACCGAGGGCGGTGAGCCGGCCGTCATCGTGGCGGCGCTGCTCACGATCTGCGACGGCATGCGGCTGCGTGCCGTCGCCGAGGGTGTGGAGACCGCTGAACAGGCCGCTGAGCTGCACCGGCTCGGTTACCGCTACGCGCAGGGCTACCACTACGCCCGGCCGATGGCCGCGGAGGCGATCGCCGCGTACCGTCCGGCGCACAGCGCGCAGCGGGTCGCCGCCTAGACTCCCGGGTCGTCCGCGCCGGTGGCCGGCCCGCCGGGCGGCTCCTGGTCGGTGTAGCCCTGGCTGATCTCGACGATCACCCCGTCCGGGTCCCTCACCCACACGGTGCGCCAGCCCGGGATGAACTCGTCGAAGGCCAGCGGCCCCAGCGAGACGTCCAGTCCGCCGGCGGCGCGGGCCAGGAAACCGTCCAGGTCGTCGACCTGGAAGGCCAGGTGCCGGATCGTGCCCGGGTGCTGCGGCCCGTCCCCGTCGAAGGTCTCCGGCTCCCGGCTAGCGGCGTCGAACAGTTCCAGGTGCACGTCGCCCTGCCGCAGGAACACCACCTCGGCGCCGCCGGCGGTGACCACCCGGGACCGCCGGAAACCGAACACGTCGCGGTAGAAGCGTTCGGTCTCCCGCTGGTCCCGGCAGTTGAGGCCGACGTGCGCCCAGCGCACCGCCGCCGGGGCGGTCATCGGCTCCCGCTCCGGACCGGCCCGAACGGTACGGTGTCGTGGAAGTTGGCCATGTACGTGATGTGCCCGTCGCTGACCTCGAAGTAGTTGCATACGTCCGCCTCGACCGTGTCACCGTGCCGGGTCCGGCCGGAGATGTGCGAGACGACCGCCGCGTGGGTGTCCGACACGACGACGTGCCGGGGGAGGTTCGCGAAGCTGGCGTACGTCTGCGGGAAGCCCTTCATCATCGCCCGCAGGGTCTCCCGGCCCTCGACGTGCCCGGCGAGCTGCTCGTCCATGCGGGTGTCGGTGGCGAACAGGTCGCACCAGTCGTCCCACTGTCCGGCGTTGGCGAGTTCGTAGTAGCGGTCGATGACCTGCCTGGTGTCCATGTCGCTGGCTCCTTCACTGCGGGAGGGTGACGCCGACCTGGCGCATCAGCCCGGCCGTGTCGGCCTGCACCCAGCGTTCGGCCGGGTTGTGGTCGACGAAGTCCGGGGCGAACAGCGCGTCCATGTCGTCGTAGCGCCGGTCGTTGACGGCGTCGCTGACCCGCCGGCAGAGGTCGAGGTTCTGTGCGGTGGTCACAGGTCGGCCAGGTCGTCGACGCGGTACTCGGTGATCACCAGCCCCGGCCCGGACGGGGTGCGCGCCAGCCGCCAGGTCTGTTTCGCGCGCATCGCCAGGCGGGAGCCGTCGGCGGTCTGGGTGGCCCGCCAGATCACCGACACGGCCACGTCGATCCGGTCGTCGGCCACGGTGGGGGTGACCTCCTCGATCTCGTGCGTCTCGTCGGTGTAGAGGCCGCACACGGTCCGGTACCAGTCCCGGAACTCGTCGACCGAGCGCAGCGTGCGCTCCGGGAAGACCATCACCAGGCCGTCGGTGGCGAGGCAGCCGGCCAGCCGGTCGGCCGGCGCGTGCACGTCGAGATACTGGAACCACTGTGCGGCGAACGCCGACACGGCGTCGGACAGGGTTTCGGACTTGGTTGTCACCGGTTGTCTCCAGGTTCGTCGAGGACGGCCTCCACCAGGTAGGGACCGTCGTGGTCGAGCATCGTGCGCAGGACGCCGGGCAGGTCGGCGGCGTGCCGGACCCGGGCGGCGGGCACGCCCATGGCCGCCGCGAGGTGCACGTAGTCGACGCGCGGCTCGCGCACGTCGAAGAAGGACGGGAAGGCGGTGGCCGGGTCGTCGCCGCGGTCCCGCCGGTAGTGCGCGAGATTGTCCTTGAGCAGCTGGTAGCCACCGTTGTGGCAGACCACGAACTTCGCACCGACCCGGTGGTGGGCGGCGGTCCACAGTGCCTGGCAGGTGTACATGCCTCCGCCGTCGCCGGTGAAGCCGACGACCGTACGCTCCGGATGGGCGATCTTCGCGCCGATCGCGCCCGGGATGCCGACGCCGAGCGTGCCGCCGGGGGTCTGGAAGAAGTGTCCCGGCCGGGTCGGTGGCAGCCACCGGGTCAGCGCCGGCGAGTTGGTGAGCGCCTCGTCGAAGACGATCGCGTCGTCCGGCAGCAGCCCGGCCAGCGCGGCCGCGACGGCGGCCATCCGCAGCGGTGCGGAATCCGCCTCCAGACCGGTCCCCAGATCGTCGGTGAGCGCCTTGTCCAGTGCGGACGCCCGCAGCGCGGCGCGCCGCCGGACCCGTTCGGCCGCGGCCTGCCGTTGCGGTTCGGTCAGCGCCTCCCCGAGCGCCTCGGTCAGGGCCCGCAGCGTCAGCCGCGGGTCGCCGAGCATCCCGGCGGTCACCGGATGGTTCTTGGCGATCGCGTACGGGTCGAGGTCCACCTGGACGACCGCGGCGCCGGGCCGGAACGGGCTGCCCAGTGCCGGGAACACGTCGGGGAAGACGTAGGTGCCGACGACGAGCACCGCATCGGCGTGTGCCACCAGCTCGGCGCTGTCGGTGCCGAACATGTGCCCGGTCAGGCCGCCCCACAGGGGATGGGTCCACGGCATGAGCAGTTCCGACGCCATCGCGCCGTGCACCACGGCACCCCAGGTCTCGGCGAACCGGGTCAGCTCGTCGACCGCGCCGGAGGCGGCCACGCCGTCGCCGGCCAGGATCACCGGTGCGTGCGCGCCGGCCAGCAGCCGGGCCGCGGACTGGATCGCCGCCGGTTCCGGCACGACCCGGGTGTCCGGCACGCTCGTCGGCACGACCGCCTCGTCGGCGAGCTGGTCCAGGACGTCCTGCGGTACGGCGAGGAACACCGGCCCGCGCGGCGGTGTGGCGGCCACCTTGAGCGCCCGCCGGACCAGCCGCAGCAGGCTCTCCGGGTGGGTGACGCGGGTGGCGTACTTGGTGACCGGCCGGGCGAGGTCGACCAGGTTCACCGACATGTGCGCCTCCAGGGCGTCGTACGCGACCCCGGCCTCCCCGGCCAGCACGAGCATCGGCGTCTGCCGGTGCAGTGCGTGGTAGAGGCTGCCCACGGCGTTGCCCAGGCCCACCCCGCTGTGCAGCAGCACCACGGCGGGCCGGCCGGTGGCCTGCGCGTAACCGTCGGCGGTGCACACCACCGCGGCCTCCTGGAGACCGAGCACGTAGTCGATGTCCGGGAACCGGGCGATCTCCTCGAGCAGCCCCTCCTCGCTGGAGCCGGGGTTGCCGAACAGGTACCGGACCCCGTCGGCGCGCAGCTGCTCCAGGAGCCGGCGGTGCCCGGTGCGCAGGGTGCCGGCGACCGCCGGGCGGGTGGTGGCCGCGGTCACGACACACCCGCCGGGACGGCGGCCCGGGCGTGGATCTGCTCGATCACGGTACGGGCGAACACTCCCGCCTGCGCCCCGGTGCGCCCGGTGACCAGGTCGTCGTCGACCACCACGTCGGAGTCCACGTACTCGGCGCCCATGTTGAGTGCGTCGCCGTACAGGTTGGGGTGGCAGGTCAGCCGCCGCCCGCGGACCAGTTCGGGCACCCGCGACAGCAGCCAGAGCCCGTGGCAGATGATCCCCTTGACGATCCGTGGCTCGGCGAAGGCCCGGCGCACGAAGTCGGTCGCGGGCGGCAGCTTCGCGAGGTCCTCGCTGTAACGCAGCCGGTCGCTGACCATCGCCGAGGGCACGATGATCGCCGAGTACGACCGCAGAGTGTCGTCGTCCAGACCCTCGAACGACGCGGCGCAGACGAGCGGCGCCTTGTATTCGTGGCCGGTGAACGTGATCGACTCCTGGCCCCAGAGCCGGGTGAGGAAGTGCAGTTCGGCGCCCTCCTCCGGGAACCGGTACGAGTAGTACCAGATCTCGTGCTCGTAGAAGTCGCTCTCCACGAGCACGGCGATCCGGTGCCCGGCCAGCGGGCCGCTCACCAGCCGTACCTGCGCAGTCCGTGATCGAGGACGTCGACGATCGCCCGTCCGCACCCGACCGACGATTCGGTGGAGCGGGCCGTGATGAACGGGTGGTCGACGATGACGCTCTCGGCGTGCCCGACGTTGCCGATGAACTCGCCGTCCGGCCCGACCGCGTCCCGCAGGACGAATTCCAGCGGGTAGAACGGCGGCCCGAAATTGACGTACCCGTCGCCGAAGCCGGAGTTCGAGCCGTCCAGCGCGTGCGGTCCCTCGAAGCCGGTGCCGTCGTGGTAGTCGTAGTCGATCGGGTGGCCGGTCACCCGCCTGCCCTTGATGATGCTGAGTTTGCGCAGCGGGTCACGGGCGAAGGCCAGCGCCGCGACGCCGTAACAGACGGCGGCGACCGGCCGGTCCAGCCGGACGAAACCGAGGATCAGCTGGTGCAGGCGCTGGTTGTTGGCCAGGTCGACCATGGCGCCGCTGCCGCCGACGATCACCAGGGCGTCGTACGCGGGCAGGTCGTGGGTGACGATCCGTTCGATCTTGCGGTAGTACTCCTCGCTGTCCCGCAGATACGCCGGGGAGCTGGGGTAGGGCCGGGCCGGCACCCAGCCGGCCAGGTCGTGCGGTTTGTCCAGCCGGTCCGAGGCGTCCACCTCACGGGTCCGGCGGGCCATGTCCCCGGCGGTCACCGAGCGGCCCTGCGGCGGATCGACGTACGTCGTGTCCATGCTGACGGCCAGTGGGGTGGGCCGGGCTCCGGTCGGGGTGACGAACTCGACCTCGTACCCCGCGCGATCGCAGGCGTCGAGCGGCCCGATGAGTTCCTCACCCCAGTAGCCCCACTCGGAGACGGCGAACAGGATCTTGGTCATGCGAGTCCCCCGATCGCGCCCGCGCCGGCTCCGGCCAGTTCCTTGATCAGCGCGGTCGGGGTGAGCCGGACGCGGACGTTCTGCGGCTGGTCGCTGTGCGGCAGGGCCACCGTCATCGCCTCCGGATCGAAGTCCCGGTGCTCATGGCCGTTGACCCACACCTGCGAGATCCGCACCCGGCCGGCGGGCAGCAGGTCGGGTGCCACCCGCAGGGTCGCGCCGAACGCGCCGGGCTGCGGCTGGAACCACAGGTCCATCGGCTGCTCGCGGCGCAGCAGGTTGCCGTAGACGGCGGCCAGGTAGCCCAGTTCCGCGCTGTGGTACATGGCCATCGCGTGCGAGCCCTTGCTGCGCTCGCTGCCCAGTTCGAACGGGACACCGTTGGCCAGCACGTTGAAGTAGACACCGCCGGCGCCGGTGTCGAGCATCCACGCGTTGTAGAAGGCGGCGCCCTCCCGGGCCTGCTTGGCGTACTCGGGACGGTCCAGGACGCCGTCCAGGATCAGGTACGCCAGGATGCCCTGCTCCTGCTGCCACCAGGCCTTCCGGTCATGCCACACCAGACGGTGGAAGCGCTCGCCCGGCGCGGTGACCCGCTCGACCATGTCGTACCAGCCGCCGCGCTGCGGGTCGGCACCGACCGACGGCATCAGGTCGGCGATCCGGGTGGCCATCGCGACGTACGCGTCCTTGGGCCGCAGGCTGTTCATCCGGGTCAGGTTCCACGCGATCTTCAGGTTGTGCCCGACGATGGCCCGGTTCCGCTGCTGGCCGTACTCCTGGTCCTTGCGCCAGTCACCGAAGAACTTCTCCTGCACGAACGGGCTGTTGTCGTAGTCGGGGAACCGCTGGGTGATGGTGTCGCAGCAGTCCTCCAGCATGTCGGCGTACTTCTGCTCGCCGGTGGCGAGGAACAGGTTGATCAGGTACGCCGGGATGTGGTCGCCGACGGAGTTCCAGTTCTTCCGGTCGGCGTTGGTGTGACCGCCGGTGTCCAGCGCCGGGCTGCGCGGATCGAACGTGACCGGGTCGATGTGCGAGAAGTAGCCGCCGTGGTCCGGGTCCCGGAAGTACTTCTGGAACAGGTTGATCGTCAGGTCGATGATCTCGCGCAGCCGCGGCGCCCCGGTGAGCCGGTACAGCTGGGTGAGCCCGGCGATCGCGTAGATCTGTTCGTAGCAGGGGATGGCGTTGAAGTCGTCGCCGGACTCCGAGGCCAGGATCTTGCGTTCGCCGCCGTCCGGCAGCACGTCGATGGCGTGGTACCAGTAGGCGATCTGCTGACTGCGGTCCACCTGGCAGAAGTGCTCGATCAGGTAGTCGGCCCCGGCCCGCGCGGCGTCCAGATAGGGCTGACCGCCGTTGAGCAGGTAGGCGGTGGCCAGTCCGTACACCAGGCGGGAGATGGTGTCGGTCTCCTGCCGTACCGACTGGGTCTTGGTGCCGAGGATCGACAGGTCGGTCCGGTAGCCGCGGTAGTCGAAGATGCCGGCGCCGCCGAACTCGGCCTGGAGGTAGAAGTCGGCGATCGCCCGGACCTGCCGCTGCCACCAGTCCGGCGACTCGAAGCGGTACTCGTCGGCCTCCTTGGCGAACAACAGGACGTGCTTGGCCTCGAACCCGGTGCCGTTCGCCTCGCCGGGGTAGAAGACGCCGTAGACGTGGATGAAACGGCCCGGCTGGAGCAGGCCGCGGAACTGCGCGCCGGCGTCCACATAGGCCTCGCCGAGGTTGCGCAGCATCTCGGCGACGGTGTTCGGGGTGAGCCGGGCGGCGAACGGCCGGCCGTCGGAGGTGTTCAGCGTGACCGTGTCGGTGGACGGGTCGTAGCCGGTGACGTATCCGGCGACCAGGTCGGAAAAGGTGAAGGTGAGCTCGTTCACGAGGTTTCTCCAGAGAGGGTCCGCAGCAGCACGATGCTGTGCGCGGTGACCAGGTAGCCGGCGGTGGTGACGTGCTGCTCGGTGCCCGGTCCGGCGATGTCGGCCGGTGAGCCGAGGGCGGTGTCGACGACCCGCGCCCAGCGGCGCCGCGGGTCGAGGGTGAACTCCAGCGGCTCGGTGTGCATGTTCATCATCAGGTGCAGGTCGGGCTCGCCGCCGATTCCGGTGAGGGTGCAGGCGAAGGCGCGGCCCTGCGGGTCGTCGAAGTCCGGCGGCGACAGCAGGGTGCCGTGCCAGGTCACGTCGGCCGGGGTCCAGAACTCGTCGCGCCGCAGCACCTGATGGCGGCGGCGCAGCGCGATCAGTTCGGTCCAGAACCGCAGCAGCCCGGCCTGGGCATGCGGCAGTGACCAGTCGAACCAGCTGATCGGCCCGTCCTGGCAGTAGGCGTTGTTGTTGCCCTGCTGGGTCCGGGCCACCTCGTCACCGGCCGTGATCATCGGGACGCCCCGGGAGACCAGCAGCAGGGTGGCGAAGTTCTTCATCTGCCGGGTGCGCAGCGCCAGGATGCCGGGGTCGCCGGTGTCGCCCTCGGCACCGCAGTTCCAGCTCAGGTTGTCGTCGTTGCCGTCCCGGCCGCCCTCACCGTTGGCCTCGTTGTGCTTGCGGTCGTAGGAGACCAGATCGGCCAGTGTGAACCCGTCGTGGCAGGTGACGAAGTTGACGCCGTTGGTCGGCCGGTGCCCGCGGGGCTGGTAGAGGCCGGCGCTGCCGCCGAGACGTTCGGCCATCTCACCGATCAGCCCGGGATCGCCGCGCACGAACCGGCGCACGGTGTCGCGGAATCGCCCGTTCCACTCGGCCCAGCGGTAGCCGGGGTAGCTGCCGACCTCGTACGCCCCGGCCGCGTCCCACGCCTCCGCGATGATCTTCGTGGTGGCGAGCGTGTCGGACAGTTCGATCTGCCACACCACCGGCGGTTCGTCGAGGATCACCCCGCCCGGTCCCCGGGTCAGCACCGCGGCCTCGTCGAACCGGAAGCCGTCGACGTGCATCTCCCGGACCCAGTACTCCAGGCACTCGACGATCATCTTGGTGACGATCGGATGGTTGGTCATCAGTGTGTTGCCGCAGCCGGAGTAGTCGTCGTAGTACCGCCTGTCGGCCTGGTGCAGGTAGTAGTAGTTGGGGTTGTCCAGGCCGGCCCAGCAGAACAGCGGCCCCAGGTGGTTGCCCTCGTCGGTGTGGTTGAAGACGACGTCCAGAATCACCTCGATGCCGGCCGCGTGCAGCGCCTTGACCATGTCCCGGAACTCCCGGACGTGGCCGGCCGCCTCGGGCCGGTCGCAGTAGCCGGCGTGCGGCGCGAAGAAACCGGCCGTGCTGTAGCCCCAGTAGTTGTTCGTCGTGTGGTCGAAGTCGAAGACCGGCAGCAGTTCCACGGCGGTGACACCGAGCGCGGTGAGATACGGGATCTTCTCGATGACCGCGGCGAACGTGCCGGGCCGGTCCGTGCCCGCGCCGGGCGACCGGGTGAACCCGCCGACGTGCATCTCGTAGACGACCATTTCGGACATCGGACGATTCAGTGGCTGGTCGCCCGCCCAGTCGTAGCCGCGCTCGTCGATGACCGCGCAGCGCAGCGAGGTCGCCAGCGTGTCACCGGGCACGCAGGCGGCTTCTCTCTTCCAGAGACTCCGATCAAGACCACGGGCGTACGGATCGGCGAGCACCTTCTCCGGCTGGAAGCGCATCCCGTCACCGTCCGGGCCGGAGACCCGCAGCGCGTAGAAGGCGGGCGCCCGCAGGCCACGCAGATGCACGTGCCAGACGGCGAAGCTGCGGTGCGGTTCGGGGTCGAGGGCGACGGTCTGGACCGGCTCGATGTCGCCGGCGTTCGCGAAGATGAGTAGTTCCATCCCGGTGGCGTGTTCGGAGAAGAACGCGAAGTTCACGCCGTCGTCGTCAGTGGTGGCGCCGAGTGGATGGCTGCGCCCCGGTTCGGCCTGGTAGACGGGCCGTTGGAGCTGGCTCACGCTCATGGTCAGAGCCTAGGTAGCAGCGTGAATAATTTTCATGTTTCCGGGTATCCGCGTCGGCGGGATCAGCGCGACTGTTCGAGGTGTGCCACGACGCGCTCATAACTCTCCGGTTCGATCCGGACGGCGCCCGCGAACGGGTAGTTCAGCTCGACGGCCAGGAACACATTGACCCCGATCGTCGCGGCCACCCCGCCCACCAGCACCCGCCGCAGCATGTCGTCGCGGACGCCACAGGTCACGCAGAGCGACAGCACCACCATCGATCCGATCAGTACCGAGATCCACACGACGTCCGGCAGTTGCTGGTCGTGCGCCAGGCGTACCGCCTCGGCCCGCAGCTCGGTGGCCCGGGTGAGCCGCTCCATGGCATCGCGGACGAACGCCTCCTGCGCCGCGGTCTGCGGGGTGATGCCGCCGATCACGGTGAGCAGCGAATCCACCGCCTCGCCGACTGCCGGGACCGCCTCTCCGCGGACCCGTTGAGGCCAGGCCGCGAGCACGTCCCGGTTGTAGGCCAGCACCCCCGCGTCGATGGCCGCCCGCACCTGCGGATCGCAGACCCGGCCGCCCTCGGCCACGGCCAGCAGGTTCAGCGCCTCCGCCTCGGTGGCCACGCGGGCGTCGTTGCGCTTCTCCCACAGGGTCACCACGCACAGGCCGATCGCCACCGAATACACCACCGCCGCGGCGGACAGCATGATCCCGGTCGCGTCGTTGTGCTCCCCGCGCCGCCAGTGCGGCAGCCGCCGGTGGACCAGGGACTCGAGCAACACCATGAGTACGGGCAGCCCGATCACCAGGGCGATCAGGGTGACCCATTCCGGTAGTTCCGCCGCGAGCCACTTCGCCATCGCCCTGTATCCCATCCCGTCGAGGAGTTCACAGGCATTGTGTCCGCGGCACCCCGAACCGGACGTGTTTTCGCTGATAGTCGCCATGATCGCCGGCGAGCCGCGGACAATGGACAGATGCGACGCGCTCTTTTGTCCATCTTGATCGCCGGCGTGCTGGTGGCCCCCGCGGTCCCGGCGGTCGCCCGCACCGTTGATACCGGGTGCGCGCCGACCGCCCGCCCGGACGGCGTCGCCGCGCGGATCGCCGGGATCGCCGAGGCGGCCCGCCACGAGTTCGGCCTGAACGCGGTCATCCTCCGGGTCTCGGCCGGCGGGCGGGCGATCGTCACCGCCGCGACCGGCGAGTCGACGGCAGGTGTCCCGGCCACCACCGGCATGCGGTTCCGCACCGGGGCGGTCGGTATCACCTACATGACCACCCTGCTGCTGCAACTGGCCGGCAAGGGCGTGCTGGGCCTCGACGACCCGGTCGCCCGCTGGTACCCCGCATTGCCCAGGGCCCGCGACGTCACCCTGCGGATGCTCGGCAGCAGCACGTCGGGCTATCCCGACTACGTGACCTACCAGCCGTTCATCGACCGGATCTACGCCGACCCGTTCCGGCACTGGACCGAGCAGGAGCTGATCGACCTGGCCATGGAGCGGCGCCTCTGGTACGAGCCCGGCACCAACTGGAGCTACTCGCACGCCAACTTCGTCATCCTCGGCCGGATCCTGGCCCGCGCCACCGGCACCCCGCTCAAGGACCTGATCCAGCGGGACGTCCTGAACCCGCTGGGCCTGCGCACCACGGTCGTCGGCGACACCGCGGAGATTCCGTCGCCGGTGCTGCACGCCTACACCATCGAGCGGGACCGGTACGAGGACTCGACCTACTGGAACCCGTCGTGGACCACCGCGGCCGGCGCCGTCCTGACCTCCGACATCTGCGATCTGGAGACCTCGGCGCGGGCCGTCGGCACCGGCCGGCTGCTGTCCGCGGCCGATCAGCGCATCATGCTCGACCCGGGCACCGTGGGTCTCGGCGGGCCGACCGCCGGCTGCCCCGCGCCGATCTGCGTCCACCACACCGCGCAGCGCCACTACGGGCTCGGCGTCATGGTCGACGACGGCTGGATCCAGCAGACCCCGTCGTTCGCCGGCTACGCCGCGGTGCAGAGCTACCTGCCCGGCCGGGACATCGCCATCGCCGTCGCCACGACCCGTGGCCGTACCACCACCGAGGTGAACGCCGCCAAGACCGTGGCCGCGCGGATCGCCGCCGAACTCACCGCGGGCTGACGGCGACGCGGCCGCGCACGAGGCAGGGGAACGACCTGCTCGTGCGCAGCCGGCACGGATTCTCAGCCGAACGACGGCGTCGTACCGCACTTGGCGTCGGCATTGATGCAGACCTTCACCAGCGCGGCCAGCTTCGCCGGGTCCCACGCGTTCATGAAGTCGCCGTGGATCGAGGACGCCATTCCGGACGACAGGGTCAGCCCGTCACCGCCGAGCGAGTCGTAACCCAGCATCATCGAGATGTTCGGGACCGCCACCGGGTACTTTCCGGTGCAGACGCCGTTGACCGCCGGGCCCATGTGCGACCGGTGATCCGGCGAGTCGATGTGCTTGCCGTCCCAGCAGTCCTGGTAGGTGAGCTGGTAGATCAGGTTGCCGCCGGCCGCGCACTTCGGCCAGTTGCCGTCGGCGCTGCGGCCGATCTCGGCACTGCCCGCGCACCAGAACTGCCCGCTCGCGCCCTTCGGCGTCGCCACCTGCCGCTTGGCGTCGCCCTGCACCATGACCAGGCCGGGCGGGAACGGCACGACCGTCGCCGGATCCTTGACCTTCGCGCCGTAGTAGGCCCGGAAGTCCTTCATCTTCACCGGCCTGCCGTTCAGCAGCAGCGTCGGCGCCCAGTAGGCACTGTTGTCACCCGCCGCGTCACACGTGGTCGACTGCGTGCGCAGCTGGGCCGGTGTGCTGCCCGCGGTCACCTTCGGCCCGAAGAAGGTGTGCAGGTGCGACGCGCCCGGCAGGTTCGGCAGGACGATCGGGTCGTCCGCCGCCTCATTGGCGACGGTGCAGTTGGTGTGGAACTCCGGAACCCGCACGATGCCGGCCGGGACGGCCTTCGGCTGGACCGCCCGGTGCAGGGCGAGCGTCTCCTTCCAGGCCGCCTCGTCGACCGGCACCCAGCCACCCGGGCTCGCGGACGGGCTGGTGGGCGCGGCACCGGAGGCGGCGGGCCGGGCCGGAGTGGCACTGGCCGGGGCCGGGGTCGCCGGGGTCGCCGACGCGGAGGCGGCGACGCCCACGGTGAGGTGGTTGATGTTGACGAAGTCCGAGCGCGACCGGCTTTTCATGACCAGCACCAGCGTCTGCCTGCCGGCGGGCACGGCGGCGGCCTTCGCGGTGACCGTCGTCCACTTCTGCCATCCGCCGGTCGACGCGACCGGGAAGGTCGCCAGCAGCGTGCCGCTCCGGGTGCCCAGCCGCGCCTCGATCGAGCCGCCGTCGGGGTTGCCCGAGGCGATCCGGGCGCTGAGCGACGTGCTGCCGATCGTGACGTCGCGGTACTCCAGCCAGTCGCCGTTCGCCAGCCACCCGACGTTCCGGCCGCCGCCGGCGTCCGAGGTGTTCTCCGTCTTCGCGCCCGACTGCGCCGCGTACGCCTCGGCCTGCAGCGTCCCCGGGGTGGTCACCTCGCCGGCGCCCGCGGTGGCGATGTAGATGCCGCTCGCCCCGAGCGCGGCGACGACGGCGGCGCCCAGGACCACCCGGGTGGTACGGCGGCGGCGCCTCGGGCCGGGCGGGGCGGCGTGCTGGGATTCCATGCCCATATCGATCCTCAGAATGGCGGGGAAAGGGGTGCGGCACGAATTATGCAGACGCATCACAGGTAACTCAATACGTCAAGAACAAATTCATTTCCCCTGGTCAGAGCGGTGCTGGTGGCCGTCGTAACGCCTTTCAATAACAGTTTTTCGTACGCGCTTTCTTAAGTTCTCTTTAATTCGGTACGGGTCGATGCCCGGGTACTCCGAACGGGTGTGCCGGTCGCCAGGCACGGCTACGGTGGGAACCCGGTAGTGGCCGTCGAGCACCCCGGGAGCGCCGATCGTGCAGACCAGTGACCGCGAGTTCACCGTCGAGATCGCCCGTGCCATCGTCGGCGAGACGGAACCGGACCAGCTGCCCTATGTGGACGCCGACGCCGAGGCGTATTTCGCCGACCCGCGCCGGGCGCTGACCACCCGGCGACCGGGCACGCCCCTGGGCAGCGGCGTGGAGGTGGCGGTCGGACTGACCGCGGTGGCCCTCTACATCGCGAAGGCGGCCCTCGACGTCGTTCTCGAGGAATCGATCAAGAAGGGTGTCGACGGGGTCCGCGGATTCCTGAAACGCCGCCGCAAGCCGAAGGACGAACTCGTCGCCCGGTCCGACGTCCCCACCTTCAGCGACGAACAGATCGAGCGGGTCACCGACGCCGTCACCGGTCTGGCCAAGGGCCGCGGGCTCGATCCCGCGGCGGCCGCGGCACTGGCCGCCGCGGTGCGCGACCGGCTGCCCCGGGCACCCGGCCCCACTACTGGAGATTGAGCCAGGTCGCGGCGGCCAGCACGACGACGGCCGCGGCGGCGCCGGAGCCGATCAGCACGGTCACCGGCCGTCCCGGCGGTCGCCGCTCGGCCGACGGCGGCCGGCGCGGTGCCATCGCCACCAGACCGGCCACGATCATGCCGGCCACGACCGTCTTCACCGGAAAGGCCGTGCCGGACATGCCGAACAGCACCAGGTAGCCGCTGAGCGGTTCGTTCAGGCAACCCGGCTCGGCGGGCAGGCCGCACGCGGCCACACCCATCAGTGCCGGGGTGGCCACCGCGCCGGCGAACGCCACGACCAGAGCCGACACCAGCCCGGCGACGACGCTGCGGGACCGGTGGGACGCGGTCGTCACCGCCGCGGCGAGCGCGCCGACCGCGGCGGTCAGCAGAGCGGCCGTGGACAGCAGGTAGTGCAGGAACCCGATCAGGTCCTCGCGGTCCCGCCGGTAGACGTCGGAGATCGTCACGTGCGCCGTCCAGGACAGCACCGATCCCGCGACCAGCAGCACGACCGTCCCGGCCGCCCCGACCAGCACGGCCCGGCCGAGCGGCGGACGGCGATCCGGCGGCCGGACCACCGGCACGATGTCACCACCGCCGAGCCAGTCCGGTGTCCGCGGCGTCCGGGACCGCAACAGGCCCACCGTCGTCACCAGCAACGGCAGCACGGTGAGCCCGGCGACGCCGGGGGCCCAGCCGAGCATGTCCCACGGGATGTAGGTGATCTGTAGCCACTCCGCGCCCGGCAGCGGCGTGAAGCGAAAGGTCAGCGCCTCGGCGAAACCCGGCGTCCACAGATACAGGCGGCCGTGCAGCGGGGTGTCGTGCATCGACCACCACGTCGCGTACCAGGGCAGGATCGCCACCGTGCCGATCGCGGCGCTGCGCCGCGACACCCGGCGCAGCGAGCCGCGGACCGTCGGCAGCCACGCGCCCGCGTTGTCCCACGACCACCGGGACATGGCCGCCACGATGCCGACGAGGGCAGACGCGGACACCACCGCGGGCCCGGCCGAGCCGTCGCCCACCCCGTCGAAGACACCCCAGCGGCTGGCGTTCGCCGCCGACACCGCGGCCGGCTCGCCGGCCAGCATGCCTACGCCCAGGGCGAGAGCCAGCGTCGCGACCGGAGGGCCGCCCGCCGCGAGCCGCCGCTGCCAGGCCGTCGCGTCCACCAGCCAGGCCAGTGCGCCGATCGGGCCGGCCGTGGCCAGCGCCACCACCACGATCAGCACGAACGTCGTCCCCGGCCCGGGCAACGGGTCGAACCCCGTCGCCACCAGCGCCTGCCAGGCGAGGGTCCCGGCGTCCTGGCTCAGCACCGCCAGGCCGATTCCGGCACCGAACAGCTGCGCCGGCGACAGCGGCGGCAGCGTCCACGGCTCGGCGGCCACCCGCAGCCGCTGTGTCGTGTCCGGGTGCGTCCGCAGCATGACCGGAAGACGGGCCCGCCCCGACGGTGCGCCCTGCTTCAGGAACGGCTCCACGACGTGGCCCAGCCGGTGCCGGCCCGCGGTCGCGTCGGCGGTCAGCTCCCGGTCGCGCAGCACCGCCAGCCGGGTCAGCGTCACCAGCGCCAGCATCACCGCGATCGCCAGGACGGAATGCAGGTCGTCGTGCCAGAAGCCGGTCGCCCGTGGCAGCAGACCGGCCACATCGGTGGCCAGCACCGCCAGATACGGCGTCACGCCCAGCGCCAGGAACGACCGCCATGCCGTGCTGAGCAGCAACGTCGGACCGGTGTCCCGATTCTTCAGGTGGGCCAGCTCGTGCAGCACGGTGCCGGTGAACCGCACCGGGTCACCGGCACGTTCCTTGACGATCCGGCCGGCGACGCAGAGATACGGGCGCCGGGCGGTGCCGAAGACGAACGAGTCGTGGCCGTGCGGCGCCACCATGACGGCCGGCGGCCGGGGCAGGTCATAGCCCCCGGCCAGCTCGTCGATCTCGGCGGCGGCCGCCGCGTCGTACCGGTCGAGCGGCTGGAAGCGCCCCCGCCGGTGGCGCAGCCGCCAGCCGGTGGCCAGAGCGTAGGCGACCAGGGCCGACGTCACCAGCGCCACCGGGCCGGCCAGCGCCGACCACACGATCAGGCCCATGTCGGGCGCCACGCACGCGATGACCGGGACGGTGTCGCCGAGCAGCCCCGGCGGGCCGTCCGGCTGGTACGCCGGAAGGCGCGACAACCCGGTCCCGGCCAGGCACTCGGCGACCCTCGCTTCGCCGGGACGGCCGAGCCGCACCCCGAGGTAACCCCAGATCGACGCGGTGGCCGCCAGGATCAGGACGAACAGGACCAGGAACCGGGCCGACAGTGTGGTCGGCAGCACCGACGGATCGCCGGCCGCCCGGCGCAGGTCGGCCGGGGTCCCGGTCACCACACCGACGTGGTCTTCGTGTACGCCCTGGCCGCGGCCCGGACCGTGAGGGCGTCGTCGATGGCCGACAGGCTGGTGTGACTGAGGATGATCAGGGTGCCACCGCGCCGGACCAGAACCAGGTTCTCGACGGCCACAAGCGAGGCGATCTTCGGCCGCATGGTGATGCGCAGTGCGGTCGCCTCGTCGCCGATCCGGCCCACGCCGAGCCGATTCACGCTCACGGTGACCGCGCCCAGCTGGTCGACGGTGGTGGTGAACGTCCCGCAGCTGCCGGGAGCGCCCCGGACCCGGTCCAGCGCGGCCCGGGCCCGTGACTCGCCGAGCTGGCGTACCCGCTCCCGGATGTAGGCCGATTCCGTCGACGCCGACTGGAACAGCAGCACCTCCGCCTTGGCGCTCGCGCCGCTGGAGAAGTCGGTGTCCAGGGCCGGGCAGCCGCCTCCGCCGGCGTCGCCGCCGGCCCCGCCGTCCACCTGGAAGCCGGGCAGGTCACCGGAGCCGAGCAGTGCCTTGCGCAGCTCGGCCCCGGTCGGTACGCGGGGCCGCGCAGCGGGGGCCGGCGCCGGTGGTGGCCCCGGTGGCCGTCCCTTCGTGGTGCCCGTCGGTCCCGGTGACCCGGCCGGCCGGGAGGAGGCCGGTGCCGCGGGCGTCGTCGGCGCCGCCGATCCCGACGGTGCCGATGGCGCCGACTGCGGGTCGTCGGCCGGGACGGCCGGCAGGCTGGCCGCGAGCGACGGCAGGGCGACCTGGCTCGCCTCCGTCGACGTCGGGGTACGCGTGACGCATCCGGCGAGCACACCGATCAGGGCGGTCCCGGCGACCGCGAGCCGCACGGCCGGCGCCCTCACGCGGTGAACCGCACCCGGTCACGCCGCCACCGGAGTGCGCCGAGCAGCAGCAGCCCGGCCACCACCGCGATGAGGCCCAGCACCGCGACCGTGCCCGCCCGGTCACCGGTGATCGGCAGCGTGGCCGCCGGGGTGGCACTCGGCGAGGTGCCCGGTGCCGTGCTCGCCGATGCGCTCGGCGAGGGCGACGGTGCGGCCGGCCGGGAAACGGACGGCGAGGTCGACGGCGAGGTCGACGGCGAAGGCGACGAGGACGGCGGTAGGCACACCGCGGTCAGCGCGAAGGTCTTCGCCGGGCCGGCCGTGCCGCCGGTCACCAGCAGCGCGCCCGAGGCGAGCCGCCAGCCCTGGGGGGTGGACAGCCGTAGTCCGCGCGTGGTCAGCGCGCCGGTGACCCCCGGCGGCGCCGGCAGCAGGTCCTCCGGCCCGAACTGCCCCGCCAGGGTCCGCTCGTTGACGTCGACCTTGTAGAGCTGACCGGCGATCACCCCGAGCAGCGCGGGATTCGCGTTGCCGTCGACCGTCTCGATGAAACCCATGACGTACGCCAGTGGGGTCCCGCCCGCTACCGGCTGGTCGAATTCCCACCCGTCGGTGCCGGATTTCGCCCCTTCGGGGAATCCCGTGCAGGTGCGCAGGGATGACGGCTGGTCGCCGGCGCCTTTGCCGGTCGCGGCCGTGAACCTCTTGTCGAGACTGAGTGGAGCCGGGTCGTCGGCCGCGGCGAAAGCGGCTGTCTGCAGGGCGAACGCGGCAAGACACGAAGCCGTCAGCACTCCGGTGAAGCGTGCGATTCTCGGGATCATCCCGTTCCTTCCGTCGGCGACGGTCATGATTCGCGATGCCGCCGAAGCCTTCCAGGAACCGGGACACAACGCCGTCCACCGACGGGGTGACGGCTCGCGCCGATCATCCACCGGGCACGTCCGCATTGGACGACGAAACCCGTCGATCATTGTCTCCGCGGGGCCCGACCGTGGCCGCCGTCGGCCCGGCCCGCCGGTTGATGGAGGATCCGCGCAGCGCCCGCTACTTCGACGTGCCGGCCGGCCGGAGCGCGTTCTGCAACACCACCCGCTGCCTGCACCGGGCCGGTATCCCGCCGGAGGGCACCACCCGCGGCATGGTGCAGTTCACCTTCGTGCCCCGTACGTCCGGTCCGCGTGGCGCCGACCCGTTCGCCGGCCTGCGCCCCGACCCGAACGTCGCCGAGGGCAACTTCGCCTGAGCCCCGGTCCGCCGGCCTCCCCCGGCCGGGGGACCCGGTGCCGGGGTGTTGCGGTGAGGCGGTATGCAGGTCACGTGACAGATGGATCTTCGATCGGGCGGGCCGGGCAGCGGATGGCGGTGGCCACGCTGGCCTCGCGGGTCGCCGGGTTTCTGCGGATCCTGGTGCTCGCGGCGGCTCTCGGGCTCGGCACCCGGCTGCTCGACACCTACAACGTGGCGAACACGCTGCCGAACGCCGTCTACGAGCTGGTCGTCGGCGGCACCATGGCCAGCATCGTGGTGCCGCTGCTGACCCGGGCGGCGCTGACCGAACCCGACGGCGGGGTGCTCTACGCGCAGCGGCTGCTCTCGCTGATCGTGTACGTGCTGGGCCTGGTCACCGTGCTCGCGATCGTGGTCGCGCCGTGGCTGATCGACCTGTACGCGCCGGGTTTCACCGCCCAGCAGCGGGAGCTGGCGATCGTGTTCAGCCGGTTCTTCCTGCCGCAGATCCTGTTCTACGGGCTCAGCGCGACCACCGGGGCCATTCTCAACATCCGGGGCCGGTTCGCGGCGGGGGCGTGGGCGCCGCTCTGCAACAGCGTCATCGTGATCGCCGTCGGCCTGACCTACCTCGCCGTCGCCGGCGGTGCGGCCGGTGGGACCGGGCTGAGCCGGGGGTCGTTGCTGCTGCTGGGGCTGGGGACGACGGCCGGGGTGATCGCCCAGACCGTTCTCGTGCTGTGGGCGCTGGCGCGCAGCGGGTTCCCGGTGCGGCTGCGGCTCGACCCGCGGGGCATCGGGATCCGGCGGATCGGGAAACTCGGCGTGTGGGTGCTGCTCGCCGTGCTCGCCTCGCAGACCCTGACCGCGGCGGCGACCCGGGCGGCGTCGTGGGCGGGGCCGGGCGGGGTCACCGCCTATCAGAACGCGAGCGCCGTCTACCTCGTACCGTATGCGGTGATCGCCGTGTCGGTGATGACGGCGATCCTGCCGCGCCTGAGTCAGTATGCCGCCCGCGGTGAACGGCAGCGGGTCACCACCGGGCTGTCCCGGGCGGTCCGCACCGCCCTGGTCGTGATGGCCCCGATCGCCGCCGCGTTCCTGCTGCTCGGGCCGCACATCGCGACCGTGCTGTTCGCGCACGGCAACAGCAGCCCGGCGACCGTACGGGTGCTCGGTCTGGTGCTCGCCGGATTCGGGCTCACGCTCGTGCCGTTCACCAGCTACATGATCCTTCAGCGCGGGCTGTACGCGTTGCAGGACACCCGGACGTCCGCGCTGATCACGGCCCTGGTGGCGGTCGTCGGGGTGGCCGGGTGCGCCGCCGCCGGAGCGCTGCTGCCGGGGGAGGACATCGTGATCGGCATCCCGGTGGCGTACGCACTGGCCTACACCGTCGGGCTGAACGTGACCGCACTGGTGCTGCGCCGGCGCCTCGGCTACCTGGACGGGCGCCGTCTGGTCCGTACCCATGTGCGGGTGCTCGTGGCGACGGCGGCCGGCGCCGGATGCGCCGGCCTCGTCGTCTGGGCCGTCGACGCGACGACCTGGGCCGGTGCGCTGGGCACCCTGGCCGGGGCGGTGTCCGCGGGTGCCGCCGGATATCTCGCCGTGGGGCGGCTGATGCGCCTGGCCGAGCTGCGGCATCTGCTGAACCTGGCGCTGCCCGGCCTGCGGACCTGGTGAGCCGTTACCGGCTGGACGCGCCGGACGTGGCGGGTGCGGCGGACGCGGCCGGTGCGGCAGCCGACGTGGCCGGTGCGGCCGAGGTGGCGGGTGCGGCGGACGTGGCCCGTGCGGCGGTCCGGGACTTGGTCGGCACGGGCTTGACGGGCGCGGGTTTGCGGACGGTGAAGGTCGGGCAGTGCGCGGCACCGTCCGGCGGGGTCGTCATCCTGAGCTTGCCGAGGGTCTTCACCGACGCCTTGGTGATCGCCCGGACGCTGGGCTCGTGGCGGAAGCCCTGGAGGTTGCTGCTGTACTTGCCGTCACCGGTCGGGTAGAGCACCAGCTGCACCCCGTCGATGTAGGCGCAGGCCTTCTCGTTCGCGCCCCAGCCCATGATGTGGTGCCCTCGGTAGGTCTCGAAGAACCCGGGATTCGCCACGGCCGGCCGGGCGGCCGCCCCCGACGCCGACGGCACGGGCATCGGGTCCACGTCCGGGCCGGTGCCCGCATGGACGGTGCCGGCGGTGGTGGCCAGCCCGACGGCGACGGCCAGCAGTGCGAGCCCTGCGTATCCTCCGCGGTTCGCCCGTCGTTTGCCGTGGTGCATGGAATTCATTGTCGGACCACTTTCATCGACGTTTACAAGAAGTGCTCGAGCTGTACGCAATCGTACTTCCGGACAACGGCCACGGACTGATTCGAAACGCCGCACCGCCGCTTTCTCATTCCTTTCGGTGACAACGGCGACACGAATTATCCGATGCTCGGTTGAATAAGTCTGCCGACATGTTTTGTCCATTTGAGGATGAGGATTCCGTATGGCGAAGACGAACCGTCGTGACGTCCTGCGCTACGGCGCGGCCGGAGCGGTGACCGCTGCCACGGCCGTGGTCGCCGGCCAGGAGCTGGCCAGCGCCGAACCGCCGCCGGGCGCGGGCGATCCGAAGAACCCGCTGGGCGGCCTCAAGAACGTGCTCGACCCCCGGGACTTCGACGAGGTGTTCAAGGGCAAGAAGATCCGGGGCCTGCACAACCAGCGGGGCCGCAACGAGCTGACGATCAACAACCGGCGGCTGGCCCTCACCGAGATCAGCACGCTGTTCGTGCCGGCGGACGGGTCCCCGCCGTACGTGGGGGTGGGCTGGATCAGCGCCCTGAACCACTACGACCCAGTGGAGATCGACAGCAGCCGCAACCGCGAAGGGCTGCGCAAGCTGGCGCGCAAGGTCGTCGACATCCTGGGCGACTACGAACTCGCCGACGGGGCCGCGGACGAGCACGGCCACTGACGATTTCTTTTCGTGAAAGGCGACTGAAGACCATGGCAGTACGCAAGAGCATCACCGCGATGACCGTTGCGGAGAAGACCGCGTTCACCAACGCGATGCGCCAGCTCAAGACCACTTCGGTGAACGGGCGGAACTACAACTGGTACATCGACCAGCACGTCCTCTATTTCTCCCGTACGTCGGACAACATCAGTCACGCGCACCAGTCGCCGTCGTTCTTCCCCTGGCACCGTGAATACATGCGCCTGCTGGAGCTGGACCTGCAGACGGTGAGCGGCAACGCGAACCTCTTCCTGCCGTACTGGGACTGGACCGGCAGCGCCAGCCCGTTCACCGCCGACTTCCTCGGCGCGATCACCAACGGCAGCGTCTCCAGCGGCAACTTCAGCCCGTCCTGGGGCTGGTCGCTCTACCGCAGCAGCATCCAGACCAGCTTCCTCCAGCGGCGGGTCGGCCAGAGCGCGAGCCGGCCCACCGCCGCGACGGTCACCAACATCCAGAGCTACCAGGTGTACGACCAGTCGCCCTGGAACTCGACGGTGTCCAACAGCTACCGCAACCGCGGCGAGATCGAGCTGCACAACCGGGTGCACAACTACGTCGGCGGTCACATGGCCACCCGGGAGGCGCCCAACGACCCGGTGTTCTGGCTGCACCACTGCAACATCGACCGGCTGTGGTGGCTGTGGCAGAGCAGCCGTGGCATCGACACCTACCAGCCGCGGACCGGCTTCACGGCCGGTGTCGTCGACAACACCGAGGCGATGCGGCCGTTCGGGAACGGGCGTACGCCGTCCGCGGTCCGCGACATCACCCTCCTGGGCTACAGCTACGCCTGACGCTCAGGCCACTGCCCGGCGGCGGCGCGCGAAGCCGCCCCCGGCAGCGGCCTCGGTGATCGCGGCCGCGCGGTTCACGGTGCGGCGTTGCAGGCCCGGGTGCCGGGTCTCCCACGCCGAGCGGACCCGGGACGGCAGATGCAGGTCACGCCAGACCCGGCGCAGCATGGCCGGGTTGATCAGATCCTCCACCTCACCGCAGTTCGCGGCCTCGCACAGGACCTGCTCGTAGGCGTGCCGGACCTGGATCGGGTCATCGAGTTCGAATTGACGGCGGCTGGCATGCCCGCAGGCCATGTGATGCGGCACCTCGAGCACACCGACGCTGTGCCCGTGCAGGTCGTCGATCCGGTCAGGGACGGCGGGGGCCCGGGTGGCGGCGCTGCGATTCTTGCGGCCGTCACGGGCGGCGACGTACGACATGCCCCTCAGGCTAGGCCCGCCGGGCTGCCGGAGAGGGCGGATACGAAATCGGTGGCGGCAGGATGACAGCCGTGCCAGGGTGGTGCCGAGTAGAGCCCACAGACGAGGAGAGACCGATGCGAGCAGCTTCCACGCTCCGGACCCCTGACCGTCCTACCGTGGAGTTCTGCTTTGGCATTGTTGAATCTCGGGATCGTCGCCCATGTTGACGCCGGCAAGACCAGCCTGACCGAGCGCCTCCTGTTCGAGGCCGGGGCGGTGTCCCGGCCCGGGAGCGTCGACGACGGCACCACCCGCACCGACTCGATGGAGCTGGAGCGGCGGCGCGGCATCACCATCCGGGCGGCCGTCACCTCGATCCGGCTCGGTGACCTCACCGTCAACCTGCTCGACACGCCCGGCCACCCCGACTTCATCGCCGAGGTCGAGCGGTCCCTGGCCGTGCTCGACGCCGCCGTCCTCGTGGTGTCCGCCGTGGAGGGTGTCCAGCCGCAGACCGTCGCCATCTGGCGGGCACTGCGCCGCATCGGCGTGCCCACCCTCTTCTTCATCAACAAGGTGGACCGGCGCGGCGCCGACGTGGAGCGGGTGACCGCCCAGATCCGGCGGCGGCTCGCGACCGGCCCTGTTCCACTGACCACCGTCACCGGCCAGGGCGACCGCGGTGCCCGGGTGCGGGCCGTGCGCCTCGACACCGAGCCGGTCGTCGCGGCGGTCGCCGAGGGCGACGACGTCATCGCCGGGAGATGGCTGGCCGGTGAGCCGGTCCGGGCCCGCGACGTGCGGCGTGCGATCCGCCGGGCGGTACGCGGCGCCACGCTCAGCCCGGTCGTGTGCGGCTCGGCCATCACCGGCGCCGGCGTGCCGCAACTACGTCACATCCTCACCGACCTGCTGCCCCGCAGCGACGAACGGGACGGGCCGGTGGCCGGTACGGTCTTCGCCGTCGACCGGGACGACCACGGACGGCGGGCCTGGCTGCGGTTGTGGTCGGGGCGGCTGAGCGTACGGGACCGGGTGCACCTGGCCGGGGCCCGCCCGCAGACCGTCACCCAGATCGCCGTGAGCGAGCCGGACGGCGTCCGGGTGCGGCCGTCGGCGGCGGCCGGGCAGATCGCCGCCGTCCGCGGGCTGTCCGCGCGGATCGGCCAGCACGTCGGTGAACCGCCCGGGCGACGGCTCTACCAGTTCCCGCCGCCGACCCGGCAGGCCCTCGTCGAACCGGTTGACCCGAGCCGGCGCCTGGCGCTGTTCGCCGGTCTCACCGAGCTGGCCGACGAGGACCCGCTGGTCGACCTGCGGCTCGACGAACAGCAGGAACAGGCGGTGATCCGGCTGCACGGCGAGGTGCAGAAGGAGGTGATCGCGGCGCTGCTGGAGGACCGGTACGGCGTGGCGGTGCGGTTCTCCGGAACGCTGACCGCCTGCATCGAGCGGGTGATCGGTTCGGGGACGGGCGAGGATCGGATCAGGGAGCGCGGGAATCCGTACCTCGCCGGGATCGGATTGCGGATCGAGGCCGCCCCCGCCGGTCACGGTGTCGAGTTCCGGCCCGGCATCGAACCCGGTCGCCTGCCTCCGGCGTTCATCGCCGCCACCGAGGAGGGGGTGCGGGCCGCACTGCGGCAGGGTCCGCACGGCTGGCCGGTGACCGACTGCACGGTCACCATGACGTCGTCGCAGTACTGCCCGCGGCAGAGCCGGCCGCACCAGAAGTTCGACAAGTCCATCTCCAGTGTGGCCGGCGACTTCCGTCATCTCGCGCCGGTCGTGGTGGCGGCGGCGCTGCGGACCGCCCGCACCCGGGTGTGTCATCCGGTGGAACGGTTCGACGTGAACCTGCCGCATCAGGTGGCCGACGTCGTCACGGCGCTGCTCGGCCGGGCCGGGGCGGTCATCCGGGACACCGCGACCGCCGGCGGATACCTGGAGATGAGCGGGGTCCTGCCGTCGTCCCGGGTGCCGCGGGTGGTGGCCGCCCTGCCGGATCTGACCGGTGGCGAGGCCGTGCTGACCGCGCGGTTCGACCACTACGCCCCGGTCACCGGTGAGGATCCGCCGGTGATGCCACGGCGCGGACCCGATCCGGCCGACCGTGCCGGGTGGTTCCGCGCCGTACCGCGCTGATCAGTTCCCCCGGGATTCGCCGGCCGGCGGATCCCGGGGGTCAGCCGGCGGACGGGCCGTGGTTGGCGTATTCCCAGAGGCGGTTGTGATGGACGTCGGACAGGCTGCGGCCCGGCTCGATCGGCGCGGAGAAGGGCCGGGCCGTGGTGGCGGCGGGTGCCCACGGGGCCAGGATGTCGAATCCGGCGCCGAGGTGGCTGTCGCGGATCACCAGCTGTCCGTTGGGGGTGATGCCGGGCAGGTATCCGGTGGCGCTCGCGCCCTGGTCCCAGGCCCGGCCCAGGCGGCCGGTCGGTGCCGCGACATAACCCTCGTCGGCGACGATCCGCGACCGGGTGACCAGGAAGCCGTACGGATACCCGGGATGCGTGCTGGGCGCGAAGATCACCCCGCCGGACGACTTGCGGCTGGAGACGAGCCGGAACGTGCAGCCGGTGAAGACGGCGGCGGCCCGCCCGAAGACGAAGTCGGTGTCGCCCTCGACATACGTGTCACGCACCGAGACCCGGGCGATGCGGGTGTCGTCGGCGTTGGCGAGCAGGGTGTCCTGGCGGCTGATCAGCCGCAGGCCCTCCAACTGGGTACGGTCCGCGTCGGTCCGCAGCGCGAGCGCCTGATGGGTGCCGCGGTCCACCGTGTCCAGCAGCGTGTTGGTGATGGTCAGGTTCTTCAGTTGCAGGTCGGTGCTCTGCGCCCAGACGACGGTGGCGCACAGCCCGGCGGTGGCGCTGGTCTTCGTCGCGCACGACTGATACATCGGCCAGGCCGGGTCGCCCTCGGCGTAGCGGCCGTCCGGGTTGACGAGAGCCGCCCACTGGGCCGGGGTGACCGTCGCGTCGATGGTGAACTCCAGCCGCACGTCCCGCGCCCGGCCGGTGCCGTAGACGGTCAGCGGGGGAGTGCCGGCCGGGATGAAGACGGTGCCGGTGTACGTGCCGGGCCGTACCGCGATCCACCGGCGGGCGGTCCCGCCGTCCCGGTACGCCGCGTCGACCGCGTCCTGGACATCGGCGAAGCCGTGCGGGCCGACCACCAGGTCGGGGCGGTGCGGGGTGCGGATCGGCGGGGGCCGCCACGGGTCGGCGACCGGATCGGTGTACGTGCCGGAGAACCCGAGATGGTTCTCCGGCACGAACGCAGCGGCCTCCCCGGCCGACAGGATCGGACGGGCCGTCGTGCCCGGCGGGACCTGCCGTGGCTCCGGGCCGGGTGGCCCGGCGGCCGTCGGCAGGGCCAGTGCCAGGGCGGCAACCGCTGAAACGATGTGCATCGTCCACCTCCAGGAATGCGCTTTCCTGGAGCATCGTACTGTGAAGTACGTCGATGGATTGACTCACTCCGGGGTGATCGTGAAGGTCACCTCGGTCTCGTACAGCCCGTTGTCGTCCCAGGAGCACTCCATGCCGTCGGGTACGTGGCAGCTGTACACGTTGTCCTCCTCGTAGGGGTTGTTCCAGTAGATGACGACGTTGCCGCCGTTCTCCGTCTTGTACTTGATGCCGCCCGAGGTGCCGCCCTGGTCGACGTTGGCCGTCGTCCTCAGCCAGTCCGACGAATGCGCCGGCAGTTCGTCGTTGGCATACGTGACGAATTCGCCGTCGGTTGCCTCCTGCCAGACCACGTCGAATTTCTCCGAGGTCTGGTTGTCGACGGTCACCTTGGCGGTGAAGACGCGCGGATCGGCGTGCGCCGGAACTGCCGGGCCGAGGGTGGTGGCGGCGGTGGCCAGCGCTGAGGCGGCCAGGATGCCCCACGACGAGAAACGAGTGTGCGATGTGGTCATGACGATTCTCCTTCAGCTGTGGAATGGTTCGACAATTGAGGTCGTCCCTGCAATTGCGAAACCAATCATCACGGCGCGGAAAAACCGTCGTTCACGAAATCCGCGGTCGCTGGCCGAATGGCCGGCACCATGGGTCGTTCGGTTTCTCCCGGGCTTCCGGCAGGCCGGGCGGCGGCGATCGGGCGCCGCCGCCGGAGGCCGGGAGTAGGATTCGTCGCCCCGGGCCCGGCAGGCCGCGACCCTAGGAGGCGTAGCGCCGCTCGGCGCGGGCCCTCGCCTTCGCCGCCTCCACCTCACGGTCGCGCGGCGGTGCGGTGGTGACCAGCGCGGCGAGCAGCTCCGCGGTGGCCGCCTGCACGGCGGCCACGGCCTGGTCGAAGGCGGCCTGGTTGGCTTGCGACGGCCGGGTGGAACCGGCGATCTTCCGCACGTACTGGAGAGCGGCCGCGTGGATCTCGTCCGGCGTGGCCGGCGGCTCGAAGTTGTGCAGCTGGTGGATGCTCCGGCACACGGTCGGGTCCCTTCGGTACGGATGCCTCGGACCCTCCCAGCCTAGGTGCCGATCACCCGGCGGCGGTCCCCTCGATGTCGAGGGGCTTGGCGGTGAGCACGTCGGAGCTGACGTAGGCCAGGTCCAGGGTCACGTCGGTGAACCAGAGCACCGGCAGCGTCAACGGCGGCGGTTGCTCCGGGGTGAAGGTGACCGGGATCAGCCCGAACAGCTTGCCCTTGAAGGTGGGGCTGTAGAACTCGACATTGCCGTCGAGGATCAGTTCCCCGCTCTCGATGACGGTGACGGCGTCGCCCGGCTCGTCGATGGTGAGGGTGAACGGCTTGTTCACCACCTTGTCCATGGTGAACTTCAGTGACCGGATCGGCCCGTTGCCGGTCGGCACCTCGGCCACGCCGTCGTAGGACGAGTTGTACATGGTCACCGAGGCGGCCCTCACCACGCCCGGCTTGGCCCCGGCCAGCGGGATGCCGCCGTCGTCGGCCCGCACGTTCATCTGCCGGGCGCCCAGGCAGGGGATCTCCTCCGGCTTGGCGGACGCGGACGCGGACGGGGGCACGGAGGCGGAGGCGGAGGGGGACACCGGCACCGACGCGGACGGGCCGGTACCGGGAGCGGCCGTCGTGGGCTGCGCCGAGGGGCCCGGGCCGGGGGTGCCGGCGGACGGTGCGGGGGACGGCTCCGCCTGCTCCTCGCCGCCGATGCCCAGGAAGTCCCCGACGCCGTTCCAGAAGTCGTTGATGCCGTCCAGCACCGGATTGCCGCTGCCGGTCTGGGACGGCGAGGCCGACGGTGACACCGACGTGCTCGGCGACGGGCCGGAGGCGGTCTTCGTCGGCTTCGGCTTCGGCTTCGGCTTGACCTTCGCGGCCGACGTGGCCGTCGCGCTCGGCGAGGCCTTGCGGGACGGCAGGCCCTCCGGGCAGTCGGCGGCCTCGGCGGGCCGGTTCCCGGCCACCATCACGCTCGTGGCCAGCAGCAACGGGGCCACGATGAGCAGCGCCTTGCGGTGGACGCCGGACGGCTGCTCGTCGGCGACCGGTTCGATCTCCTGGGTGGGCCGCTCGTCCCGCGGGGGCGCCACCCGTGGCGGGCCCCACGCGATGACCAGCGCGCCGCCGACGATGCCGAGCAGCATGCCGGCGATCCAGCCGCCCAGGTTGAGGCCGATGAACGAGTACAGCGCGGTGATGATGCCGATCACGCCGTAGAACAGGCGCTGCGCGGGGGAGAGCCAGGTCAGGATTCCGGCGGCGATCATCATGACCGGCAGGAGGTACGAGTAGAAGCCCTGTGGCCCGATGTGGATCTTGATGTTGTCGAGCTCCATGTTCGCGCTGACGAACATCTCCAGCCCGGACAGCACCAGGAGGAGCCCGCCCCAGAACGGCCGGACGCGCCGCCACCGCCGGAACCTGTCCCGGATGTTCTCCGTCGCCACGCCGAGCCTCCCAGTCACCTCAGAGCGACGGGCCCGCGGAGGAGTGCCCCGCGAGCCCGATGAAACGATGTCAGTCCTCGTCGTAGTAGCACTCGTGCGAGCCGCCGATGTGCAGCTTGAGGTTCATGCCGTTCAGGGTGAACGTGGAGGCGGAGGTGTAGTACGCCTCCTGGCGCAGGCCGTTGATCGTCACCTTTTCGGCCTGCTGGCCGAAGGAGAGCGGCGCTCCGTGGCTGTCGGCGCCGTCCTGGCCGAGAGTGGAGCCGTCCAGGCCGATCTGGATGTCCTCGAAGGTGGCGTCACCCCCGAGGGTGGACATGCCGATCAGCAGTTCGTCGGCGTGCACCGGACGGTTGGGATCGTCACCGGCCTCGATACGCAGGGTCACTGGCCCGACGGCGACCGACTGGCAGAGGTTCCACAGGTCGGCGCTCCGGATGCCGGACATCGCCGCCGGGATCTTGCCGTTCGGGTACTTCTCCTTGTCGGCGGTCGGGAGCTCGCCGCTGTACTGGGTGAAGCCGTTGCCCACCAGCTTGTCCGCGGACAGTTTGAACTGCTTGCCGGAAACGGTGAAGTTCGCTGCCAGGGCACCCTCGGCGAGGGCCAGGACCAGCCCGCCCGCGATCACCGTCGGCACGCCCACCGCGACCGCGAACCGGCGCCAGTTGGTGCGCCCGTACGCCGGAGCGTTTTGCGCATCCTCCACGGAACCTCCTCATGGATGGTTGGACCGGCGACTTGCGCAGTGAGGCACATCGATGGTCGCGGTCGTAATGTGCCGGAAATGTTGCCGCTCCCGGGCCGGGACTACAAGGGCTTGATTTACCGGTCAGTAACCCAGGTCACTAGATCAACATGACGCACCGTGATCTCTGCCACTCAGGTGTCCGAAATTTCCGACATTAGGATCGAGGCTGGCGAGTTACCCGTTACCCGGGGTACGCAAGGCCTGCTTTATTGCGGATGGATAACGAAGTGAATTGGCCTGGAGGACCCTTAGATCACGGCCCCGGCCTGCCGATCGGAGAGGCATGACCGCCCGCGAGGATCGCCGCCGATGAGCGTGCAGCGCCGCCTCAACGCCGGCTTCCTCGCTCTCCTCGTCCTCTTCGCCCTGTTGCTGATCCAGTTCGGCGCCGGTGCACGGCTGCGCGCCCAGCACGACCGGGCGGCCGACCGCGCCGACCGTGCCGAGATCGCCAACGACCAGGTCCTCCAGCGGATGACCGACGCCGAGACCGGTGTGCGCGGCTTTCAGTTGACCGGCGAACCCGCCTTCCTCGAGCCGTACGAGCGGGGCTGGACCGCCGCCCTCGCCGCCCTCACCGACCTCGGGCGCCATGTCAGCGGCGAGGACACGCAACGGCTGCTCGACCGGGAACGTGAGGCCGTCCACGCCTGGCTCGACGGGTATGCGGCCCCGATCGTCGCCGCCGGAGTGCCCGACGCCGACACCACCCGCGCCGTCCGCGGCAAGGGGCTGTTCGACGAGCTCCGGCTGGCCAACGCGGCCGTCGCCGACGCCGTCGCCCGGGAGTACCGGCGTGTGCAGGCGGCCGGCGACTCGTCGCGTACCTCCCTCGATGTGGTCGCGACGGTCCTCGTCATCGCGATCATCGTCATCGGGGTGTCGGTGGCCCGGACCGGGCGGCGGCAACTGCTCGTCCCGCTCGCGCAGCTCGGTATGACCATCCGCCGCCTCGCCGGGGGCGACCGCTCGGCACGGGCCGAACCGGTCGGGGCGGAGGAGTTGCGTACCGTCGTGGAGGCCCTCAACGACCTCGCCGAGCAGACCGAGACCCTGCTCGCCGCCGAACAGGCCCGCGCCGCGCGCGCCGGTCTCCGGCAGGCCGTCGCGGCCGAGATGCAGGAGATGACCGATCCGGTGGCGACCGGCCAGCGGATCGCCGAGCTCGTCGCCGTCGCGGTCGGCGCCGCGACCGTGCACAGCCGGATCACCGTCACCGGCAGCGGTGAGGTGCACTCCTGCTGGCCGGACGGCGCCGCCGAACCGCCCGGCGAGCCGGCCACCGAGATCCTCGCCGGCAGACCCCGCCAGCCACGGGTCCGCCCCGACGGCGGCATCTGGCTCGGCATCGGCGGCGACGCCGACTGCGGCCCCGGATACCTCTACGCCCATCGCCCCGGCTCGCCGGTCTGGACCGAGGCCGAACAGCGGCTGCTCGCCGGCGTGGTCCGCGACATCGAACGCGCCCTGCGCCAGGTCAGCCTCCAGGACAAGCAGGCCCGCCTGATCACCGAGCTGCGGATCCTGGACCAGCGTAAGGACGTCTTCATCCAGACCGTCACCCACGAGCTGCGCACGCCGCTGACCAGCATCCTCGGCTACACCGAGATGATCACCGACGAGGGCGGCGGCGAACTCACCACCCTGCAACAGCGCGCCCTCAACGCCATCCTGCGCAACGCCCACCGCCTGCACGACACCATCGGCGACCTGATCCTGCTCGACCGGCCGGACCGCGACACGGCCGCGCACCCCGAGGCCCTCGACCTGGCGGCCCTCGCCGACCTGGTCCGCGGGGAACTCGCCAACGCGGCGGCGGCCAAGAACCTCACCGTCACCTTCGACACCGCCGAGGCCTGGGTACGCGGTGACCGCACCCAACTCCAGCGGGCCCTGCGCAAGCTCGTCGAGAACGCGATCAAGTTCACCCCCGACGGGGGCCGCGTCGACTGCCGCCTGACCGGGGACACGCATTCGGTCGCGATCGCGGTCACCGACACCGGGATCGGCATCCCCGCCGAGGACGTGCCCGGCCTGTTCACCCCGTTCCACCGTGCCGGAAACGCCATGGACCAGGCCGTCCAGGGGCCCGGACTGGGGCTGGCCATCGTCCGGGACATCGTCCGCGACCACGGTGGCACCATCGCCGTGCAGTCCGTCGTCGGCCGGGGCAGCACGTTCACCGTCACTCTGCCGGCCTGCCCGGCCCCCGTCGAACCGCGGTCACCGGCACACGTGTGAGGCACTCGTCCAGGTCGGTGGGGTGCGTGATCAGCAGAACGGTACGCTCGCCGGCCGCCGCCAGCAGGTCACGCGTCAGGGCGACCGCGGTGGCCTCGTCCAGATGCTCGGTCGGTTCGTCGAGGATCAGCACCCGGGCGTCGGTCAGCAGCAGCCGGGCCAGCGCCAGGCGCCGCCGCTGCCCGCCGGACAGCGCCATCCCGTGCTCACCGACGAGCGTGTCCAGGCCGTCCGGCAGCGTCGTCACCCACTCCAGCAGCCGTGCGGCGCGCAGGACCTCCCGTAGCTGTCCGTCGGTGGCGTCCGGGCGGGCGATCCGCAGGTTGGCACCGATCGTGGTGTCGAACAGGTAGGCGTCCTCCGGCAGATACCCGACGACCGCCCGCACCTCGTCGGCGGGAACGTCCCGCAGATCGACGCCGTCCATCGTCACCCGGCCCGCCCACGGATCCAGGAACCGCACCAGCAGCGCGGCCACCGTGCTCTTGCCCGACCCGCTCGGCCCGGTCAGCGCGACCCGGCTCCCGGCCGGCAGCACCAGATCGAAGCCGCCGACCGCCGTCCGCCCCGCCACCCACCCCGCGGTGACCCCCTCGACCCGCAGCTCAGGCACCCCGGCCGGCCCGGCGTGCCGGTCGTTTTGCCCGGCTGGTTCTGGCCGCTGTCTCAGGCCGGTCGAGACGTCGGTGGGAGCCAGCCGGGTGTGCGGGTCGTTTTGTCCGGCTGGTTCTGACCGCTGTCTCGGGGCGGTTGAGACGTCGGTGGGAGCCAGCCGGGTGTGCTGGCCGTTTTGTCCGGCTGGTTCTGACCGCTGTCTCGGGGCGGTCGAGACAGCGGTGGGAGCCAGCCGGGGGGAGTGCAGCGGGTCGGGAGCGGTCCAGATCTCGGCGAGACGGTGCAGCGAGGCACGGGCGGCCGCGTAGTGCTGGGCAGCCGCCGGGAGCGGCCCGGCGATCTCGAACACCGCCAGGGGAGTGAGCACCACCAGCGCCAGCAGTTCCCCGCGCAGGGTGCCGGACCGCACCGCGTAGGCGCCCGCGATCAGTCCGGCCAGCACGGACACACCGGTCACGAGGACGGTCACCGCCGCGCCCAGTCCCGCCGTCGCGGCCGAACGACGCGATGCCGCGGTCAGCCGGGCATCGACGACGGCGAGCCGGTCGAGACGGTCGCGCGTCGCCCCGTACGCGAGCAGATCGGGCAGTCCGTGCACCAGATCGACGACGCCGGTGGAGAGTTCGGCCCGCAGTGGCGCCAGCCGCCCGTCGGCCCGCCGTGCCGCCGCCCTCTGGAGCACCGGCACCCCCACCGCGGCGACCAGCAGTGCCGCCGCCAGGACCAGCCCGGCCGCCGGTGCCAGCGCGCCCACCACCAGCACGGACGCGAGACCGACGACGGCCGCGACCGCGTACGGCAGCAGCACCCGGGTGACCAGATCGAGGACCGCGCCGACGTCCGAGGCGAGCCGCCGGGCCAGATCGGCGCGCCGGAAGTCGGCGAGACCGGCCGGGGCGAGGCGTTCCAGCCGCTCGAACAGCCGCACCCGCACGTCGGCGAGGATCCGGAACGCCGCGTCGTGCCCGAACAGCCGCTCCAGGTAGCGCAGCACGCCCCGGCTCAGCCCGCACGCCCGGACCGCGACGATCGCCACCATCAGATGCAGCACCGGTGGATGCAGCGCGGCCCGCGAGATCAGCCAGGCCGACACGGCGGTCAGCGCGACCGCCGCGCCGGCCGCACCGGACCCGGCGAGCACGGCGAGACCCAGGCGGCCCGCCGCCGGCTTGAGCAGCGGGTACAGGCTGAATCCGCGCCCGGCGCCCGGTGCCGAGCGGTCGGTCGCGGCGGCGGCGGTCATGCCGGCACCAGCTCGGCGGTCAGGCGGATCTCACGATCGGCGAGGGCGATCAGTTCCGGACGGTGCGCCGCGATGATCACGGTACGGCCGTGGGCGAGGCGGCGGATCGCGTCCATCACCCCGGCCGCGGTGGCACCGTCCAGGTTGGCGGTCGGCTCGTCGAGCAGCACGATCGGAGCGTCCCGCAGAAACGCCCGGGCCAGCGCGATCCGTTGCCGCTGCCCGGCCGACAGCCCGGCGCCCGCGTCCCCGAGCACCGTGCCGTAGGCCTCCGGCAACTCCTGCACGAACACGTCCGCGCCGGCTGCCCGGGCCGCGGCCACCACCTCCGGCCCGTCGGCATTTCCGGTCAGCGCGATGTTCTCGTACACCGAGGAGGCGAACAGATGCGGACGTTGCGGCACCCAGGCGATCCTGCGGCGCCAGGCCGCAAGGTCAAGATCTTCCAGCGGTACGCCGTCCACCCTCACCAGACCTGATGAGGCGGTCACGAAGCCCAGCAGCACGGCCAGAGCGGTCGACTTCCCGCAGCCGGACGGCCCGGTCAGCGCCACCACCTCGCCGGGCCGGATCGTCGCGTCCAGGCGCAGCGCCGCCCCGGCCCGCCCGGGGAACCGTACCTCGACGTTCTCGAACACGATGTCCCCGTCCCGCGGCGGCACCGTCCCGGCCACCGGTGGCGGCGTCTCCAGGATCGTGAACACCTCCTCGGCCGCGGCCAGCCCCTCCGCGCTCGCGTGGTAGTTGGCACCGACCTCGCGCAGCGGCCGGTACGCCTCCGGGGCCAGGATCAGCACGAGCAGCGCCGTCGCCAGGTCGAGGTCGCCGTGCACCAGGCGCAGCCCGACACCGACCGCGACGAGCGCCACCGACAGCGTGGCCAGCAACTCCAGCACCAGCGACGACAGGAACGCGGTCCGCAGCGTCCGCATGGTGTGCCGCCGCTGGTCGTCGCTGATCCGCCGGATGATGCCGGCCTGTGCCCGCGCCCGGCCGAACAGTTTGAGCGTCGGCAGCCCGGCCACCACGTCGAGGAAGTGGTGGGAGAGCCGGGCGAGCAGCCGGAACTGCCGCCGGTTCTGTGCCTCGGTGTGCATGCCGACGAGCGCCATGAACACCGGGATCAGCGGCAACGTCACCGCGATGGTGACCGTGGCGACCAGGTCCGCGGGCAGCAGCCGGGCCAGCAGCAGCCCCGGGACCAGCACCGCGAGGAGCAGCTGGGGCAGGTAGCGGGCGAAGTAGGCGTCGAGCGCGTCCAGCCCGCCCCCGGCGAGCGCCGCGATCTCCCCGGCGGGTCGCCCACCGGCCGGCCCCCGCGCGGCGATGTGGGTGAGGAGCCGGCTGCGGAGCTGGCTCTTCACCGCGGCGGCGGACCGGGCCGCGGCCACCTCCTGCAGCCACGCCACCGCGGACCGGGCCGCGACGACGAGCGCCAGCGCGACGAGGACCGGCAGCCCGGAGGCCTCGACCGCGGTGATCGCGGCCCCGTTCAGGAACACCGCGGTGATCGCACCGGCGAGCAGGACGGCCTGCGCGATGAGCAGGGCGGCGTGCCCGAACCCGAGGACGACGGTGGCCGCCAGGTAGGCCCGGGTCGCCTGGGCGTACCCGAGCAGGCGGGGGTCGAGTGGCTTCATCGGAGTCCTTCCGGGGACCGGCCGTTTGGGTGCGTTCGTTTCGGGGATCCGGCCCGTCACCTCGCCTGCGGTGATGGGCGCCGCAGGCGGGGCCGGGGTCAGGCGGGGATGTCGCTGAGCTTGAGGCGCTTGCGGAAGACCCAGTAGGTCCAGCCCTGGTAGAGCAGGACGATCGGGGTGAAGGCGGCGGCGACCCAGGTCATCACGGTCAGCGTGTACGGGGTGGACGACGCGTTCGTCACGGTGAGGCCGCCGGCGGGGTCGAGGGTGGACGGCATGACGTTCGGGAACAGCGTCACGAACAGGGCCGCCACCGCGAGCACGATGGTCGCCCCGGTCGCCGCGAACGCCCGGCCCTCACACCGTGCCCGGGTCATCGGCACGGCGGCGAGCAGGGCCGTCGCGGCCGACACGGACAGCGCGATGCCCCAGCCGTCGAGGTTGGCGAGACCGGTCCAGATCAGGAACGCGGCGGCGATCGGGACGGCGACCAGTGCCAGGCGTGCGGCGAGCCGGCCGGCGTCGGCACGCATCGGACCGTCGGTCTTCAGGGCGAGGAAGACGGCGCCGTGCAGGGTGAACAGGGCGAGCGTGGTCAGGCCGCCGAGCAGGGCGTACGGGTTGAGCAGGTTGAGGAATCCGCCGACGTACTCGTGCGACGCGTCCAGTGGCACGCCGCGCAGGATGTTGGCGAACGCGACGCCCCACAGGACCGCCGGGATCAGGCTGCCCCAGAAGATCGCCAGGTCCCAGCCGCGTTTCCAGCGGACCGAGTCCCGTTTGCCGCGGTATTCGAAGGCGAGGCCCCGGACGATCAGCGCGACCAGGATGAGCAGCAGCGGCAGGAAGAACCCGGAGAACAGGGTGGCGTACCACTCGGGGAACGCCGCGAACGTGGCGCCGCCGGCGACGAGCACCCACACCTCGTTGGCGTCCCAGACCGGGCCGATGGTGTTGATGGCGAGGCGGCGGGACCGGTCGTCGCGCCCGAGCACCGGCAGCAGGATGCCGACGCCGAAGTCGAAGCCTTCGAGCAGGAAGTATCCGGCCCACAGGACGCCGATCAGAATGAACCAGACGGTGGTGAGTTCCATGGCTCCTCAGCGATTCAGTACGCGAACGCGAGCGGTTTGTCGGCTTCATCGGTCTCGGGTGCGATCACCGGGGCTCCCGCGGCCGCATATTTCAGGAAGAGCCCGATCTCGATGACCGCGAGGATCCCGTAGAGCACCGTGAGGACGATCAGTCCCGTGGCGGCCTCCGCGGTGGAGACCGCCGGCGACCCGGATTCGGACGTCTTGAACAGGCCGAACACGGTCCACGGCTGCCGGCCCATCTCGGTGAAGATCCAGCCGAACGAGTTGGACAGCAGCGGCATCGCCACCGTGCCGACCGCCGCGATCCACAGCCACCGCGACCGTGGGCTCCGGGTCCCGCGGGTGAACCAGAGTGCCGCCGCCGCGATCAGCATGGCCAGCGCGCCGAAACCGATCATCAGCCGGAACGACCAGTAGGTCACCGGCACGTTCGGCACGTAGTCGCCCGCGCCGTACTCCGCGGCGTACGCCTGCTGGAGGTCGTTGATCCCCTCGACCTCACCGGACGGATCACCCGTCGCCATGAAGGACAGCAGCGACGGGATCCGTACCGAATAGAGCTCCTCCGACCCGTCGAGGGAGCCGACCGTGAAGATCGAGAACGAGGCGGACGAGGTGTTCTCGTAGAGCGCCTCGGCGGCCGCCATCTTCATCGGCTGCTGCTGCGTCATCACCCGTGCCTGGAGGTCGCCGGTGACCAGCACACCGAGCCCGGCGATCAGCACCACCCACGCGCCCAGCCGCAGCGACGGCCGGAACACGTCGTCCTGGTTCCCGCGCCGCAGGTGCCAGGCGCTGACCGCGAGCAGCAGCGCCCCCGCGGTGAGGAAGCAGGCGGTGATGGTGTGCGGGAAGGTGACGAGCGTCGTCGAGTTGGTGAGCACCGCGGTGATGCTGGTCAGTTCGGCCCGCCCGTCGCCCATGGTCCAGCCGACCGGGTGCTGCATCCACGAGTTCGCGGCCAGGATGAAGTAGGCCGACAGCATCGTGCCGATCGACGCCGTCCAGATCGTCGCCAGGTGCACGCGTGGCGGCAGCCGGTCCCAGCCGAAGATCCACAGGCCGAGGAACGTGGACTCCAGGAAGAAGGCGAGCAGCCCCTCGATGGCGAGCGGGGCACCGAAGACATCGCCTACGAAGCGTGAGTAGGCCGACCAGTTCATGCCGAACTGGAACTCCTGCACGATGCCGGTCACGACACCGATCGCGAAGTTGATCAGGAAGAGCTTGCCCCAGAAGCGGGTGGCCCGCAGGTACTTCTCCTTTCCGGTGCGTACCCAGGCGGTCTGGAGTCCGGCCACGAGCGCCGAGAGCCCGATCGTTATCGGAACGAAGATGAAGTGGTACACGGTGGTGATCCCGAATTGCCACCGCGAAAGATCGAGCGCGTCCACTGGCGTCCTTTCCCCGACGTCGATGCACACTCTTGATCAGGCACTTCACGCCCGATCAGGGCCGAAGGTCCCGCGTTGTGGGAACAGAGGGCAGGTTCGCCGGGGCCCTCGAAGATCGCTGAGAACGGAAACATGAGACGCGTAGCGTGATTTCGTGGATCTGCACACCGTCACCGAAGTGATCAGCCCCGCCCGGCCCGGTCAGTGGCGGCCCGGCGACGCCTGGATGGGCGGGGGGACCGCCCTTCTCGGCGAGCCGCGCCCGGACGTGACCCGGCTCCTCGACCTGGCGGCCGCCGGCTGGCCACCGCTCACCGTCCGTGACGACGGGGTGGAGATCGCGGCCACCTGCACCATCGCCGAGCTGGCCGACCGGCTCGGGCGGCATCCGATCGTGCTCCAGTGCTGCCACGCGTTCCTGGCGTCGTTCAAGATCTGGAACGTGGCCACGGTCGGCGGCAACCTCTGCGCCGCGCTACCGGCCGGGCCGATGATCTCGCTGAGCGTCGCGCTCGACGGGACGTGTGTGCTGGTCGGCCCGGACGGCGGGGAACGGCGGGTGCCGGCCGCCGCGTTCGTCACCGGCGAGGGGACGACCGTGCTGCGCGACGGGGAGTTCCTCCGGGCGATCCACCTTCCCTCCGGTCCGCTCGGGGCGCGTACGGCGTACCGCCGAGGGTCTCTGCACCGGCACGGCCGCTCGGCCGTCCTGCTGATCGGCCGGGCCGACCCCGACGGCGCGATGTCGCTGACGGTGACCGCCGCGACCCGCCGGCCGTACGTCTTCCGTTTCCCGTCGCCGCCGTCGGCGGCGGAGGTGGAGGCGGCGCTGGACACCATCCCGGCCGGCGACTACGTCGACGACGTGCACGGGCGGCCGCTCTGGCGGCATCACCTCACCCGCCACCACGCGCGTCAGATCAGGGCCGATCTCGTGTCCTGACAGGTGCTTCCGGCCGCACCCGGCGGCCGGCAGGAAGGCAACGCAGATGACCATCGAGATCAACGGAACACCGCACGACCGCACGCCGCTCCCCGGCCAGTGCCTGCGCACCTACCTGCGCGAGGAGGGCTGCTTCGGGGTCAAGAAGGGCTGCGACACCGGCGACTGCGGAGCGTGCACCGTGCACGTCGACGGCACCCCGGTGCACTCCTGCGTCTATCCGGCCTTCCGGGCGCGGGGACGCAGCGTGACGACGATCGAGGGCCTGGCCGGCCCGTCCGGTCTGCATCCGGTGCAGCAGAGCTTCCTCGACGCGCAGGGTTTCCAGTGCGGCTTCTGCACCGCCGGCATGATCATGACGACCGCGGCCCTCACCGGGGAGCAGCGCGCCGACCTGCCGCGCTCCCTCAAGGGCAACCTCTGCCGATGTACGGGCTATCGCGCCATCACCGACGCGATCGAGGGCAGGCCGTCGGCCGTATGCCCGGCACGAGGCGCCGCCGTCGGATCGAACCTCGGCGCCCCCGCCGGACCACAGGTGGTCACCGGCACCGCCCGCTACACGTTCGACCTGGACGTGCCCGGCCTGTTGCACCTCAAGGTGCTGCGCTCCCCGCACGCGCACGCCCGGATCCTGTCGATCGACACCGCCGGCACGCTCGCCGTGCCCGGGGTGGAGGCGGTGCTCACCCACAAGGACGCGCCCGACCGGCTGTTCTCCACCGCCCAGCACGAGAACGAGGCCGAGGACCCGTACGACACCCGCGTCCTGGACGAGGTGGTGCGTTTCGTCGGCCAGCGGGTCGCGGCGGTCGTCGCCACCTCGGAGGCCGCCGCCGAGGAGGGCGTCCGGCGGCTGCGGGTCGACTACGAGGTGCTGCCCGCCGTGACCGACCCGGTGCGGGCGATGCTGCCGGGCGCGCCGCTCGTGCACGGCGACAAGGGGATCGCCGAGGGCATCGTGCGCGCCGACGCCAACGTGGTGGGGGAGCTGCACGCCGGGATCGGCGACGTCGAGGCCGGGTTCGCCTCCGCGGACGCGGTGTACGAGGCGACGTTCCGGACGCCGCGGGTGCAGCACGCCAGCCTGGAGACGCACGGCGCGGTCGGCTGGCTCGACGACGACGAGCGCCTGGTCATCCGGTCCAGCACGCAGACGCCGTTCCTGACCCGGCGGGCCGTGTCCCGGCTGTTCGGGCTCTCCCAGGACCGGGTCCGGGTGGTCGCCGGCCGGGTCGGCGGCGGGTTCGGCGGCAAGCAGGAGATGCTGGTCGAGGATCTGGTGGCGATGGCCGTGCTGCGGACCGGCCGCCCGGTGAAGTGGGAGTTCACCCGGGCCGAGCAGTTCACCGCGGCGACCACCCGGCACCCGTTCGTCATCACGGTCAAGGCCGGCGCGTCCCGGTCCGGGGAGATCACCGCCCTGCAGCTGAACGTGCTCGTCGACACCGGCGCCTACGGCAACCACGGGCCGTCGGTGATGCACCACGGCTGCCACGAGACGGTCGCGGTCTACCGGTGTGCGAACATCCGGACCGACGCCGTCACGGTCTACACCAACACCGTGCCGGCCGGGGCGTTCCGTGGCTACGGGCTCGGCCAGGTCACCTTCGCCGTCGAGCAGGTCCTCGACGAACTCGCCCGCATGATCGACATGGACCCGGTCACGTTCCGGGAGATCAACGTGGTCCGGCCCGGCGACGACCTCACCGCGCCCGGCGCACACGTCCCCGACCTCGGCATCGCCAGTTACGGCCTCGACCAGTGCCTCGACCGGATGCGCGCCGCCGCCGCCACCTCGGACCCGGCCCCCGAGGGCTGGCTGGTCGGCGAGGGCATGGCGATCGCGATGATCGCGGCCGGCCCGCCCGGCGGCCACTTCGCCGACGCCACCGTCACCCTGCTCCCCGACGGCCGCTACGAACTCGCCGTCGGCACCGCCGAATTCGGCAACGGCAGCACCACCGTGCACGCCCAGATCGTCGCCGACGAACTGCGCACCACTCCCGACCGGGTGGTCATCCGGCAGTCCGACACCGACGTGGTCCGGCACGACACCGGCGCCTTCGCCTCCACCGGTGTCGTCGTCGCCGGCCAGGCCGTGCTCCGGGCGGCCCGCGCGCTGCGCGCCCGGATCCTCGCCGCCGCGGAGCGCTCACCGTCCGACATCGGCTGCCTCACCGCCGACCGGGTCGCCGGGATCAGCCTCGCCGGGCTCGCGCCCCTCACCGAGAGCGGACATTTCGACGGTACGCCGCGGTCGGTCGCCTTCAACGCCCAGTGGTTCCGCGTGGCCGTCGACCCCGGCACCGGCGAACTGCGCATCCTGCGCTCGGTGCACAGCGCCGACGCCGGTGCCGTGCTGAACCCGCTCCAGCTCCGTGGCCAGATCGAGGGCGGCGTCGCCCAGGCCATCGGCGCCACTCTCGCCGAACACGTCGACATCGACGACTCCGGGCGGGTCACCACGGCCGCGTTCCGGCAGTACCACCTGCCCACGGTCGCCGACGTCCCGGTCACCGAGGTGCATTTCGCGCGGACCGTCGACACGATCGGGACGCTGGGTGCCAAATCGATGAGCGAGTCGCCGTACAACCCGGTGTCGCCCGCCCTGGGCAACGCGCTCCGCGACGCCATCGGCCTTCGTCTCACCGACCTGCCCTACACCGCCGACCGCATCTGGCTGGCCATGCAGTCCGGCCCCGCCTGAGCACCCGGCGTTTTCCCGGCTGGTCGTGAGCGCTGTCTCGAGGCCCTCGAGACAGCGTTCACGACCAGCCCGATTCAGCTTCGTGCGGTCATGTCGCCGGTGGCGGGTGCGCCCTCGGCGAGCGCGTACCGCAGGAGCACGGCTCCCTTCGGGGTGGTGAACGGCGGCTCGACCAGCGTCAGGTTGGCCGGGACCTCGCCGCCGTCGAACACCTTCTTGCCGATGCCCAGTACGACCGGGTGCAGCCACAGGTTGAGCCGGTCGAACAGGCGCTCCCGCAGCAGGCTCTGCACCAGGTCGAGGCTGCCGATCACGTGGATGTTCTCGTGCCGGTCGCGGATCTCGTTGACGGCGGTCACCAGGTCCGGGCCCAGCAGCGTCGAATCCGCCCACTCCAGGTTCGGTGCGCCGCGCGAGGCCACGTACTTGGGCACGCTGTTGAACAGGGTCGCGATCCCGCCGTCGGGACCTTCGTCCTGCTTCGGCCAGTACCCGGCGAAGATGTCGTAGGTCTTGCGGCCCAGCAGCAGGGCATCGAGCCCGCGCATCCCGGCGGCGACCTGCTCACCACCGGACTGGTCGAACAGCGGTGCCTGCCAGCCCCCGAACGGGAACCCGCCCTCGGTGTCCTCGTCCGGTGCGCCCGGAGCCTGCCCCACCAGGTCGAGCGTCGCGAACAGGTCGAGATGAATCGTGCCCATCGTGTCCTCCGGTTCGGTTTCGTCAGGAGTGCGTCACCGATACAGACCGGCCCCGGCTCCCGAACTCATCGGTCCGCGGAGACACGATTCCCATCGATGTTGACATCCGTTGGCTAATGCCAGTAGCTTATTGGTTAACGGAGTTAGCCAAGCTGGGGAGACGGAACATGACCGAGTACATGAGCATCGCCGGTGGCACGATCGCCTACGACCTGGCCGGTGAGGGGCCGCTGGTGGTCCTCGCGCACGGCATGGGCGACAGTCGCCACTCCTACCGCTTCGTCGCCCCGGCCCTGGTGGCGGCCGGATACCGGGTCGCCAACGTGGACATCCGCGGCTGTGGGGACTCCAGCCTCGGCTGGGACGGATACAGCCGCGCCGACATCGCCGGCGACCTGGTCGCCCTCGTGCGTCACCTGGGCGGCCCGGCCGTGATCATGGGGCAGTCGATCAGTGGGGGCGCCGCGACGATCGCCGCCGCCACGGCGCCGGACGTGATCGCCGGAATCATCGAACTGGCGCCGTTCACCCGCACACAGACCGTCTCGCTGGGCGGGCTGCTCCGCGTCAGGCGTCACCGGACCGGGGTCATCCGGCTCGGGATGACCATGGCCCTGGGAAGCCTGGCCAGCTGGAAGAAGTATCTTGAGGTGGCGTACCCGACGAAGCCCGCGGACTGGGACGGTGAATTGGCGCGGATCGAGACCACCTTGAGCGAGCCCGGTCGCATGAAGGCACTTCAGGCCATGTGCAAGACCGACCCGGGCCAGGCCGGCGCGCATCTGCCCGATGTCACGTGCCCGGTTCTGATCATCGAAGGCGGCCTCGACCCCGACTGGGCCGACCCCCGCGCCGAAGGCGAGAAGATCATCGCCGACCTGCCCGCCGGGCTCGGGCAGCTGGCGATGATCGAGGGCGCCGGTCACTACCCGCACGCCCAGACGCCGGACGAGGTCGTCGCGCTGTCGCTGCCCTTCCTCACCAGGACGCTGACACGTGCCTAGAGCCGGACTCGACCGGACCGCGGTCACCGTCGCGGCCGCCGACCTGGCCGACGAGGTCGGTTTCACCGGGCTCAGCATGGGCCTGCTCGCGGAACGGCTCGGCGTCAAGACGCCCTCGCTCTACAAGCACGTCACCAGCCAGGCCGACCTCGCCCACCGGATCGCGGTCCTGGCGATGAACGAGTTCGCGGATGCCATCCGCGACGCCATCCAGGGACGGGCCGGCCGCGAGGCGCTCGTCGCCGGTGCCCATGCGATGCGTGCCTGGGTGCTGAGACACCCCGGCCGGTATGCGGCGGCCAACCTCGCCGGCGTGACCGGGCCCGACGACCCGTTCATCCCGGCCGTCCAGCGGGTACTGGACTCCTGGGCGGCGATGCTGCACGGGTACGGCCTGGACCCGGGCCAGGAGATCCACGCTCTGCGGATGTTGCGCAGCATCCTGCACGGCTTCGCGACCCTCGAGGCCGTGGGCAGCTTCCAGATCGCCGCCGACGTCGACGACAGCTTCTCCTGGATGATCGACTTCATCGACCACGGACTCAGATCGCACCGGTCCGACCCGCTGAGCGCCCGCTGACGGCCCGGTCGCGGGGGATCGCGGCGCGGAAGATCCGGGTGGCGGGGTACGCCGGCAGCGGTGTTGCGGATTGCCGGGAGAGGACTAGATTGCGGCTAAGGTGATCGATCGACCTGGATGGCTGTCATGTTCGAACAGTTCACCATCGTTACCGACCCCGTCGGCGGATCCGTGGCGCTGTCCGCGATCTTCGCTTCGTTGTCACTGCTCACGCTGTTCCTGTTGCTCGGCGTCCTGCGGATGCGGGCCTGGCTGGCCGGCCTGATCTCGCTGGGTGTGGCGCTCGTCGTGGCGGTGGCCGTCTACTCGATGCCGATCGGGCAGGCGCTGCTGTCGGCGAGCGAAGGGGCGGCGTTCGGCTTCTTCCCCATCCTGTGGATCGTCGTCAATGCGATCTGGGTCTACAACCTGACCGTCGTCAGTGGGCACTTCGACGTGCTGCGGCGCTCGATGGAACGGGTCAGCCCGGACATGCGGATCCAGGCGATCATCGTGGCGTTCTGTTTCGGGGCGCTGCTGGAGGCGCTGGCCGGCTTCGGAACCCCGGTCGCGGTGACCGTGGTGATGCTGATGGCGCTCGGGTTCCGGCCGTTGCAGGCCGCGGCGGTGGCACTGATCGCCAACACCGCGCCGGTCGCCTACGGGGCCCTGGCCACACCGATCGTCACGCTGGGGACGGTCACCTCCGGTGCGGTCGCCGACCCGCGGCTCACCACCGAGACACTGGGCGCGATGGTCGGCCGGCAGACTCCGATTCTGGCGGTGGTCGTACCCCTGGTGCTCGTGGCCGTGGTGGACGGCCGCCGTGGTGTCCGGCAGACCTGGCCGGTCGCTCTCGTCGCGGGTCTGACCTTCGGTGCCGGGCAGTTCGTCGCGTCGAACTACGTCTCGGTGCCGCTCACCGACATCGTCGCCGCTCTGGTCTCGGCGGCCGCCGTGGTCCTGCTGCTGCGCGTCTGGCGCCCCGCCGAGTCGCCCGACCTGCACACGCCGGCCACCGAGGACGGGCCGACGACCGGCCCACCGGCCGCGGGCGGCGAGCGTGTGACCGCCGGTGACGCAGACCCGAGGACGGACGGTGGGGCCCGGGTGATGTCGGGGGTGCCGCGGCGCGATCCGCCCGGAGAGGTGCTGCGCGCCTACGCGCCGTACCTGATCATCATCGCGATCTTCTCGGTGGCGAACCTGGCGCCGGTCAAGAAGGCGCTGGCCGGGGAGCCGTGGACGGTGGTGTTCGCCTGGCCGGGACTGGACGTGCTGGGCACGAACGGCAAGCCGCTGTCGTCGGTGAACTTCACGTTCGGGTGGCTGCCGGCGGCGGGCACGCTGATGATCCTGGCGGGGATCCTGACGGCGGTGGTGCTGCGGATCCGGCCGGATCCGGCGGTCCGCGCGTACGGGCGCACCTATGTGGAGTTGCGCCACGCGATCGTGACGGTGATGGCCGTGCTGGCGCTGGCGTACGTCCTGAATCAGTCGGGTCAGACGGCGACGTTGGGTGCGTTCTTCGCGGCGGCCGGTGGCCTGTTCGTGTTCCTGTCGTCGATCCTCGGGTGGATCGGGGTGGCGGTGACCGGCTCGGACACGTCGTCGAACGCGCTGTTCGGGGCGTTGCAGGTGCAGACGGCGGTGAACACCGGCCTGGATCCGGTGCTGCTGGCGGCGGCCAATTCGTCCGGTGGTGTGCTGGGCAAGATGATCAGCCCGCAGAACCTGGCGATCGCCGCGTCGGCGGTCGGCATGGCGGGCCGTGAGGGCGACATCTTCCGGCGGGTGGTGGGCTGGAGTCTGGTGCTGCTGCTGTTCATGTGCGTGCTCGTCACGTTGCAGGCGACGCCGGTGCTCGACTGGATGGTGCCGCGGTAGCGGCGTAGCGCCCGGGGCTGATGCCGAGGATCCGTTTGAAGTGCCGGTGGAGATGCGGCTGGTCGTGGAATCCGCTGCCGGTGGCGACGGCGCCGAGGGGCCGGCCGGTGAGGATGAGGCGGCGGGCGACGTCGACGCGGCGCGAGATCAGGTACTGGTGCGGGGCCATGCCGAATTCACGGCGGAACGAGCGGACCAGATGCGCCGGGTCGAAGTGCAGGGTGGCGGCCGCGGTGGACAGCGGCATCCCGTCGACGATGTGTGCTTCCAGCAGGTCGCGGAGGGCGTGGGCGGTGGCCCGGCCGGGCGGCCGGGCGCCGGGAGGTTCCCCGAGATGGGTGCGGAGCCGGGCCAGGGCGAGGGCGAGCAGGTCCTCGGCGGCAGGAACATCCTCGGGGGTACGCACCAGCCGGTGTACCCGGGAGATGGCCTGGTGCAGAGCCCGGTCGGTGATGGCGGGGGTGTCGACGCTGGCCCCGATCAGGTGCGCCGGCAGCTGGTCCCGGTCCAGGTAGAGGACGCGTTTGCGGAAGCCGCCGGGCCGGGCGGACGTGCCGTTGTGGGGGACGTGCGGGGGCAGCACGGTGATCAGGTCGCCGTAGGCCCCGCGTTCGTGGCGGTCGAGGTCGTAGCGGACGGCGCCGTCGTCGACGAGGAGCACGGCCCAGGTGTCGTGGGCGTGCATGGGGTAGGCGTGGTCGTCGAAGTGGGCGTGCAGCACTTCGGTCACGCCGTGCAGTGGTGGCCGCCAGGCTTCGAGCCGGTGCACGTCAAAATCGTACAAGACCTGGTGGCCGGCCTGTGGCGACGATGTGACCCATGAGGTTCAACACCAAGATCGCGGTGATTCTGCGGGACGACCTGCTGACGTGGCAGCGGCTGAACGTGACGGCTTTTCTCGTGTCCGGACTGGGTTCGGTGGCTCCGGAGGTGGTCGGGGAGCCGTACCGGGACGCCGGTGACGTGGAGTACCTGCCGATGTTCCGGCAGCCGGTGATGGTGTTCGAGGCCGGGAAGGAGGTGCTGTCCGCGGCGCACGGGCGGGCGCTGGGCCGGGCGCAGGTGGCGGTGTTCACGTCGGATCTGTTCACCACCGGGCACGATGCGGCGAACCGGGAGGCGGTGCGGGCGGTGGCGACGGCCGACCTGGACCTGGCCGGGATCGCGGTGCACGGTCCGCGCAACGTCGTCGACAAGATCGTCAAGGGTGCGTCGATGCACCCATGAGGTAGGTCGTGGTCTCCGCCTCCGGTCGCCGTGGTGTGGCCGGGGGCGGTTCGTCGTCGACCGGGTATCCGCAGCGGACGACGAGGTAGGGGTGGCAGGGTTCGCCGACGAGGGTGGCGAGCAGACCGCGTGGCCAGGGTGCCTCGACGGGTTCGCTCATCGGCGAGCAGGCGATGCCGCGCAGCGTGGCGGTGAGCAGTACGGCGGAGAGGGCCTCGCCGGCCCGGAACCAGTCGGCCGGGGTGTCGCCGGGGCCGTGCAGGATCAGATACCGGGCGCCGATGTCACCGTCGCCGGTGGCCGGGCCGTGCAGAGCACGCATCGGTACGGGACGCAGTCCGCCGCCGGACGGGGTGCCGGTGGCCCAGCGCGCGACCTCGGCGGTGTGGCCCGGCCGGTGCGCGGCGTCCGAGGCGGCGCGGGCGGTGGTGGCCGCGAGCAGGGGGATCTCGTCGCGGCGTACCGGATGGGTGTGCATCCCGTGAGCGGCGGCGGCCCGGCGCAGCTCGGCGATGATCTCGTCGCCGGGGGGCTGGGCGCGGAAGGGCCGCCGGTCGGTGTGCCGGTGCGTGATGGCGGCGGCGAGGCCGGTGTCGCACTGGTCGGCGGGGCTGCCGAGCACGAGCCGGGCCAGCGGGTCGTGGCCGCGCTCGACGAGGACGTCCCAGCCGAGGGCGTGGATCGCGACGGTCGCGTGGTGCAGCGCGGCGCCGCAGCTGAGCAGAACGAGGTGCTGCCGGGGGTCGACGTGCGGCAGCAGGCGGGTGGGGTCGGGGCGCAGCTCGGCGGTGTGCCGGCCGATCCGCCAGTGCCAGGGCTGGGTGTTGAGGATCGAGGGGGCGTGCCGGGCGAGGCGGGCCGCGTGTGCGAGAACTGCCGTCCGGGTGGTCATGGTCCCAGCCTGGACCGCGGTGCGGGGGGTCGGCAGGGCCGGAGGTCCTCTACCTGGTGTTTCGATGTCGTGGCGGTCCGTGAAGGTCGACCCTGGCGGAGTTAGTCGCTGTGACCAACAAATACGATGGCCCCCGTTCGGTTACGGAACGTGGAACCTGAACGCCTCTTCAGACGGTTTGGCGACCTCCTCGGTCACGGGGAGTGTTACGCAGCCGTTACGAACGGCCGCGTGAAACTCTCTCGCAAGAGTCGTATGTTGTCCGCAGCAACAAATCGAAACTTTGGCGGCCCGGTAGCGGGCCCGATAGAAAGGAGACGCTGAGGTGTCCAAGAACTTCCGGGTCCTCGCGTCCGTCGCCCTGGCCGCATCCCTGGCCGCGACCTCCGCCTGCAGCAGCACCCGTGACGAGCCCTCCTCGTCGACCGGCGGGTCCGCCTCGAACCTGATCGGCATCGCGATGCCGACCCGGAGCCTCGAGCGCTGGAACAATGACGGTGCCCACCTGGACGACCTGCTGAAGAAGGCCGGTTACACGACCTCGCTGCAGTACGCGGACAACAAGGTCGACCAGCAGATCACCCAGCTCGAGAACATGATCAACCAGAACCCGAAGGTTCTGGTCGTCGCCTCGATCGACGGTACCGCGCTCGGCCCGGTGCTGGAGAAGGCCGCCAAGGCGAACGTCAAGGTCATCGCCTACGACCGCCTGATCAACGGCAGCCCGAACGTGGACTACTACGCCACCTTCGACAACTACCTGGTCGGCAAGCTCCAGGGTCAGTTCATCGAGGAGAAGCTGGGCCTCAAGGACGGCAAGGGCCCGTTCAACCTCGAGCCCTTCGCCGGCTCGTCGGACGACAACAACGCCAAGTTCTTCTTCAACGGCGCGTGGGACGTCCTCAAGCCGTACGTCGAGAGCGGCAAGCTGGTCATCCCCTCGGGCAAGAAGATCGCCGGCGAGGAGGACTGGAAGACCGTCTCCATCACCGGCTGGAAGTCCGAGACCGCGCAGGCCGAGATGGACAACCGGATCAACTCGTTCTACACCGGTGGCAAGAAGGTCAACGTCGTCCTGTCCCCGAACGACTCGCTGGCCCTGGGCATCGCGCAGTCGCTGGAGTCCAAGGGCTACAAGCCGGGCGCTGACTGGCCGCTGATCACCGGTCAGGACGCCGACCTGGCGAACACCAAGAACATCCTGGCCGACAAGCAGTCGATGACGGTCTGGAAGGACACCCGTACCCTGGGTGACCAGGTTGCCAAGATGGTCGACGCCATCGTCAAGGGCGGCACCGTCGAGACCAACGACACCAAGACCTACAACAACGGTGTCAAGGTCGTCCCGGCGTACCTGCTCCCGCCGGTCGTCGTCGTCAAGGAAGACGTCAAGACCAAGCTCGTCGACTCGGGCTTCTACACCGCCGACAAGCTCGGCCTGTAAGTAGCACTCCGGCCGGGCCCACCTTCTGCGGGCCCGGCCGGGTCCCGGTCTCGTCTCACCTAGAGCAAGCGAGTTGTTCGATGGCCAACGACACGACCCCGATCCTGGAGATGCGGGGGATCACCAAGACCTTCCCGGGCGTCAAGGCGCTCTCGGACGTCACGCTGAGCGTGGCCCGCGGGGAGGTCCACGCCATTTGTGGCGAGAACGGCGCGGGCAAGTCGACCCTGATGAAGGTGCTCAGCGGTGTCTACCCGCACGGCACCTACGAGGGCGACATCGTCTTCGAGGGCGAGACGTGCCGGTTCCGCACCACCCGCGACTCCGAGGAGCGCGGCATCGTCATCATCCACCAGGAGCTGGCGCTCAGCCCGTACCTGTCCATCGCGGAGAACATCTTCCTGGGCAACGAGCGGGCCAAGGGTGGCGTCATCAACTGGGCGCAGACCAACCGGCAGGCCGCCGACCTGCTGAAGCGGATCGGCCTGGACGAGCAGCCGGACACCAAGGTCATGGACATCGGTGTCGGCAAGCAGCAGCTCGTCGAGATCGCCAAGGCACTGTCCAAGCGGGTCAAGCTGCTCATCCTCGACGAGCCGACCGCGGCCCTGAACGACGAGGACAGCGCTCACCTTCTGGAGCTGCTGCGCAGCCTCAAGGCCGAGGGCATCACCTCCATCATCATCTCGCACAAGCTCAACGAGATCGCCGCGATCGCCGACAGCACGACGATCATCCGCGACGGCCAGAGCATCGAGACCCTTGCGATGCACGGCGCCGAGCCGGTGTCCGAGGACCGCATCATCCGTTCGATGGTCGGCCGGGATCTGGAACACCGCTACCCCGACCACGTGTCGACGGTGGGCGAGGAGATCCTGCGGATCGAGAACTGGACCGTGCACCACCCGAACGACCCGAACCGGATCGTGGTCGACGACGCGTCGCTGAACGTGCGCGCCGGTGAGATCGTCGGTATCGCCGGCCTGATGGGCGCCGGGCGTACCGAGCTGGCGATGAGCGTGTTCGGGCACAGCTACGGCTCCGGGATCACCGGCAAGCTGTTCCTGCACGGCAAGCCGGTCTCGATCAAGAACGTGTCGGCGGCCATCGAGCACGGCATCGCGTACGCGACCGAGGACCGCAAGCACTACGGCCTCAACCTCATCGAGGACATCAAGCGCAACACCACCGCCGCGCGGCTGACGAAGATCGCCCGTGCCGGTGTCGTGAACTCCGCCAAGGAGATCACCATCGCCGACCGGTTCCGCAAGGACATGCGCACCAAGACGCCCAGCGTGGACGTGCAGGTGGGCAAGCTGTCCGGCGGCAACCAGCAGAAGGTCGTGCTGAGCCGGTGGCTGTTCGCCGAGCCCGAGGTGCTGATCCTCGACGAGCCGACGCGTGGCATCGACGTCGGCGCCAAGTACGAGATCTACGAGATCATCAACAAGCTTGCCGACTCCGGCAAGGCCGTCATCGTGATCTCTTCCGAGCTGCCGGAGCTGCTCGGCATCTGTGACCGGATCTACGCGATGAGCCAGGGGCGCATCACCGGTCAGCTACCCCGTGCGGAGGCCTCTCAGGAGGGCCTCATGCGTTACATGACAATGGAGAAGAGCGGAGCAACACGGTGAGCGCGTCCACCACCCTTCCGGCGCCGGCGTCCTCGCCCGGTTCCGGGAAGAAGACGACCGAGGGCGGCTCGCTCGCCGCCTACCTCGGCGGCAACCTGAAGCAGTACGCCATGATCGCGGCGCTCGTCGTGATCACACTGTGGTTCCAGTTCGACACCGACGGCCTGATGCTGCTGCCGAACAACGTGGTGTCGCTGATCCAGCAGAACGCGTACGTGTTCATCCTGACCATCGGCATGGTCATGATCATCGTGGCGGGTCACATCGACCTGTCGGTCGGTTCCGTCGTGGCCTTCGTCGGCGGCATCTGCGGCCTGATGATCATGCAGTGGGACATCTCCTGGCCGCTCGCGGTGGTCCTGTCGGTCATCCTCGGCGGCGTCGTCGGCGCCTGGCAGGGTTTCTGGGTCGCCTACGTCGGCATCCCGGCGTTCATCGTCACCCTGGGTGGCATGCTGCTCTTCCGTGGTCTGGCGATCAACTACGTCGGCACCACCGTCGGTGGCCTGCCCAGCGACTTCAACGCCCTGGCCAACGGTGCGCTGCCGAACTCGCTCGGCTTCATCGGCAACCTCGACACGGTGACCGTCGTGATCGGCGCGCTAGCCGCGCTCGGCCTGCTGGTCAGCCAGTTCCGCACCCGTCGTGAGCTGATCCGCAACGACCTGCGTACCGAGCCGTTCGCGGCGTTCGTCGGCAAGCTCGTCGTCGGTGTCGCGGCCATCGGTTACCTGACCTGGCTGCTGGCCAACAGCGCCGGCGGCATGCCGATCGTGCTGATCATCGTGGGTGTTCTGGTCCTGCTCTACTCGTTCATCATGAACAACACGATCTTCGGCCGGCACATCTACGCGATGGGTGGCAACCTGCCCGCCGCGATGCTGTCCGGTGTGAAGACCAAGCGGGTCAACTTCCTGCTGTTCGTCAACATGGGCCTGCTCGCCGGTGTCGCCGCGGTCATCACCACCGCCCGCGCCGGTTCGGCGGTCGCCGCCGCCGGCCAGAACTACGAGCTCGACGCCATCGCCGCCGCCTTCATCGGTGGCACCGCGGTCAACGGCGGCGTCGGCAAGATCACCGGCGCCATCATCGGCGCGCTGATCATGGGCGTGCTCAACATGGGCCTCTCGATCACCAACGTCCGCCCCGAGTGGCAGATGGTCATCAAGGGTCTCGTCCTGATCGCCGCCGTCGCGTTCGACATCCTGAACAAGCGTCGCGGCAAGTAAGACCTTCCGGGGGGAAGGAGTCGGCGCCGTCCGGGGGAGCATCCCCGGGCGGCGCTGACGTCTGTCCGGGGATCATCGCGGCGTTCGGCGAACCCGTCATACCGGGCGGGTAGCGTGAACACGTGCCGCCGCGACGGGCGGCCGGAGCCGATGAGGAGAAACGATGACGATCATTCCCGACGACCTTCGCGACCTGCTGGAAAGGCCGCTCTTCGCGGACCTCGCGACGATCCGGGAAGACGGCACGCCGCAGGTCAATCCGATGTGGTATGCGTGGGACGGCGAGTTCCTGAAGTTCACCCACACGAACTTCCGCAAGAAGTTCAAGAACATCAGCGCCAACCCGGCGGTCGCCATCTCGATCATCGATCAGGACAACCCGTACCGGTATGTCGAGATCCGCGGGGTCGTCGACCACATCGACCCCGACCCGACCGGCGACTTCTACGTCGAGCTGGCCAAGCGCTACGACGCGCCGTTCGGTACCGCCGCCCCCAAGGACGCCGCCGACCGGGTCATCATCTACGTGCGGCCGACGTTCGCGGGCGGTCACTGACCACCGGATCCAGCCCGGCGGCCGCGGTGCGGCCTGCCGTTTCGCCGGCGTCGCGGGGACCCCACGGCAGGCGGTGGTTGCGGTCGGGGACGGCTCCGGGCGTACGAGACAACGGTGTTGATCTTATGATGACGCGATGTCATCGCCCGGAATCGTGCTGGACCAGGGATTACTGACCGCCGCCGTCGAGGCGGCCGGCTTCATGCCGGCCGACGAGGGACGTGCGCTCGCCGAGGCCGCGCTCGCCGCACCGGCCGGGCCGATCCTGGAGGTCGGTAGCTACCTGGGTAAATCGACGCTCTACCTGGCCGCCGCGGCCCGCGCCCGCGGCGGCAAGGTGGTGACCGTCGACCACCACCGCGGGTCCGAGGAACACCAGGTGGGCTGGGAGTACCACGATCCGGGCCTGGTCGACCCGCACGTCGGCCGGATCGACACGCTGCCGGGGTTCCGTCGGGCGATCGCCACGGCCGGCGCCGAGGACGTGGTCGTGGCCGTCGTGGCCCGCGCCGAGGACTTCGCGGCCCTGTGGTCGGCGCCGCTGGCGCTGCTGTTCCTCGACGGCAGCCACACCGACGAGTCCGCGCAGCGTGACCTGGCGAGCTGGGCGCCGCACCTGGCGGCCGGCGGGGTCCTCGCCATCCACGACGTGTTCCCCGACCCGGCCGACGGCGGGCAGGCGCCCTACCGCATCTACCGTAGAGCCCTCGACACCGGCGACTACACCGAACTCACCGGCCGCGGTTCACTGCGACTGCTGCGCCGGGACCGCTGACCGCGGCGTCCTCGCCCGGCGACCCGGAGGTGCCGTGCGCGGCGGCCGGGTGCACGGTGCCGGGCGGGCCGGTTCCGGCGTTCCGGAAGATCGCCGACCGGGGGTGGGCCGCGTGCAGGGCGTCGACGGCCAGCACCACCGCCGCCGCCGTCCACGTCGTCCGCTCCACCGGCCAGCGGACCTCGTCGGTGAGCACCAGCCCGGTCCAGTACGAGCCGTCCGGCTCCCGCAGATGCTGCATCGCCGCGACCAGTTCGGCCGCGGCGTCGCGGTCCCCGAGCGTGTCCAGCGCCAGGGCCAGCTCGCACGTCTCCGCACCGGTCACCCACGGCCGGTCGGAGACGCAGCGGGCGCCCCGGCCCGGCACCACGAACTCGTCCCAGCGTTCCCGTAACCGCCGCTGTGCGGGTTCGCCGCGCAGCGCACCGCCGAGCACCGGGTAGTACCAGTCCATCGAGAACCGGCCCTTGTCGGCGAACGCCACCGGATGCCGGCGGATCGCGTGCGCCAGCAGATCGGCGGCCAGATCCCAGTCGGGCTGCGGCTCACCCACCCGGTCGGCGATCGCGACACCACAGCGCAGTGCCTGATGGATGCTCGACGACCCGGTCAGCAGCGCCACCTCGTCACCGGCCGCCCACCAGATCTCCCCGCCCGGCGCCTGACAGCCGGTCACGAAATCCAGCGCGGTCCGCACCGCCGGCCACATCCGGGCCAGGAAGTCGTCGTCACCGGTGCACAGGAAGTGATGCCAGCAGCCGACCGCCAGGTAGGCGGCGTGGTTGGTCTCCGCCGTCGGGTCGGCGACCACCCCGCCCTCCTCGTACCGCGACGCCCAGCTGCCGTCCGGGCGCTGGGTGCGGCGCAGCCAGTCGTAGGCGGCCTCCGCCCGCCCCGTCTCACCGCCGACGTCCAGCGCCATCGCCGCCTCGACGTGATCCCACGGATCCAGTTGCCCGCCGGCGTACCAGGGGATCGCCCCGGACTCCTCCTGCTCGGCGGCGATGCCGGCGACCGTGGCACGGATGTCGTCGGCGCTCAGCACGCCCGGTAGGTCAGGCACCGACACCCACGGTCACCTCCTCCTTTTCCAGATAGATCGCCACACTCTTACCGATCAGCGGGTTGAGGGCCTGCTCGAGCACCCGGGTCAGCGCCGGCTTCTCGGTGATGTCCCAGACCAGCATCCTGTGATAGGCCTTGGTCAGGCCGGCGTCACCGATCGCGCACTTCAGCCACCAGTACGGGCTGTGCAGCGCGTGGGCGAAGCCGTTGCCGGTGACCGTCAGCCCCGCGTCGCGCAGCCGGCCGGACAGCTCGTCCTCCTTGTAGATGCGCACGTGCCCGCCCTCGTTGGCGTGGTACTCGTCCGACAGCGCCCAGCACACCCGCTCCGGCAGCCAGCGCGGCACCGTCACCGCCGCCCGCCCGCCCGGCTTCAGCACCCGGGTCAGCTCCCGGATCGCCGTCACGTCGTCCGGAATGTGCTCCAGCACCTCCGACGCGATGATCCGGTCGAAACTCGCGTCCGGGAACGGCAGAGCCAGCAGGTCACCTTGGATCGTCGTGGCGCTCGCCGTCGCCGGGACCTCCCCGGCCAGCTCCATCGCCGCACACCAGGACGCGGTCGTGGCCAGATCCTTGACGCTCAGGTCCAGGGCGACGACGTCCGCGCCCCGCCGCAACGCCTCGAAGGTGTGCCGGCCCTCGCCGCAACCGAGATCGAGGACCCGCATCCCCGGCCGTACGTCCAGCCGTTCGTAGTCGACGGTCAACAATGTGTCCCTACCTGCCCTTTCATCGTGGTTGTGGGGTCTTGTCTCGCACTTGTGCCCGGCCCGGTCGGGTCCGCTGTCCGCGGCCCGCCCGGCCGGTGTCGTGGTGGTCGTCGCCTGACCGCCCGGCCTACCGGGCGCCGGCCCCCGTCGTCCCGGTCCCCACCGGCCGGGCCGCGGGCTCGCGGGACCCGCGGCCGTCCCGGTGCGCGGCGATGGCGTCGGCATACCACTCGGCGGTGCGGATCGCGGTCCGCCGCCACGTGAAGTGCTCGACCGCCCGTTCGCGGCCGCGGGCACCGAGACGCCGGCGCAGCGCCTCATCGTCGAGCAGCCGGCCGATCGCCGCCGACAGCGCACCCGGATCGCCGGGCGGCACGTGCAGCGAGGCCAGCCCGTCCGGGCCGGTCACCTCCGGCAGTGCGCCCGCCGTCGTCACGACCAGCGGGATCCCGCACGCCATCGCCTCCACCGCCGGCAGGGAGAAGCCCTCGTACCGGGACGGCACCGCCGCCACCGTCGCCGACCGGAACAGATCAGCCAGTTCATCGTCGGAGATCCCGGACACGAACCGCACCGCATCGTCGAGGCCCAGCCGGGTGATCGCCCGGGCCGCCGGGCCGTCCGGCCGTGCCGAACCCACCACGACCAGCTCGACGTCGTGGTCGGCGCGCAGCTTCGCCACCGCCTCGATCAGCTCCGGCAGTCCCTTGAGCGGCACGTCGGCGCTGGCCACCGAGACCACCCGCGCCCGTCCCGTCGCGTCGCCGGCCGGGCTCGCCGTGCCGGGGGCGGGGCAGAACGTGTCGACGTCCACGCCGACCCCGATGACCCGCAGCCGTTCGGCGGGCACCCGGAACGCCTCGACGATCTCGTCCCGAGCGGCCTGCGACACCGTCGTCAGCCACGGCAGCCGCCGGGCCACCCGGCCCTGCATGCGCGTGAACGCATACCACCGGCGCAACGACAGCCGCCGCTTCCAGTCCGGTGCCGCCGCCAGCTCCAGGTCCCGGTCCACGGTGATCGGATGGTGGATCGTCGCCACCAGGGGGGTGCCGGTCCGGCTCAGAGGCAACATCCCATACCCGAGGCCCTGGTTGTCGTGCACCACGTCGAACTCGGCCAGCCGCTCCCGCAGATGCCGCCACGCCCGCAACGAGAACGTCAACGGCTCCGGAAACGCCCCCGTGCACATCGCCAGCCATTCGAGGACATCGATCCCACTCTGGAATTCGGACCTCTTCGGCGTACGGAACGGGTCGGGCTCGCGATAGAGGTCCAGGCTCGGCAGAACCGTCAGGCCCACCCCGTCGTCCAGCTCCGGAAGCGGCGGCCCCGAGAACACCTCGACCTGATGCCCGAGCCGGACCAGTTCCCGCGACAGATGCCGGACATAGATTCCCTGCCCCCCACTGTGCGGTTTGCTCCGATACGACAGGAGGGCGATGCGAAGAGGCGCGGAGATCACCAGATGACCCTAAGAGGCAGGAACCAGATGATCACTAGTGTTTCGGCCTGAGGATTCGATCACTTTACGAAAATCAGAAACATTTTGCCCCGGTACGCCCGTCGCGTTCCGCACCGTGCCCGCCCTCGCACCGTCAGTGATCGCCGGCCGGCCGTACCCCTGCCGGCTCACGACCGCCGCCGGGCACCGCTGTCCAACGCTGTCCAACCCCGGCCGGCATCACGGGAGACCGTCGATCCCGTCGCGTTAACGTCCGCCCGCTGGAAGGACAGGCGAGGGGGGAATGGCCGTGCAAGGTAACAGGATCCGCCGGGTCGCCGCCGTGCTCACCGGATCAGCGGTGCTGCTGGCGCTGGGGGCGGTGCCGGGACAGGCGTACACCGGGGAACACAACGACGTCGAGAGCCGGAAGCGGCAGGCCACGGCGACCGGCCCGGGGACGGCCCGGCCGGCACCGTCCGGCACCGCACCGGGCGCCGGCGACACGGTCCGGCTCGTCGTCGGTTTCGACGAGGCAACGAGCGTGTCCGCGGCGGCACGCAGCCTCGGCGCGGCCGGGGTACGTGCCGCCGACAGCGCACCGCTGGCGAAGCTGGGCGCGCACACGGTGAGCGTGGCCCGGTCACGCAGCGCGGAGGTGACGGCCGCGCTGCGTTCGGCGCCGGGCGTCGCCTACGTGGAGGTGGACACCGGGGTGCGGGCCGACGCGGTCGTCCCGAACGACCCGAAGTGGTCGGACCAGGGCGAGTTGCGGCAGATCACGGTGCCGGACGCGTGGAGCCTCACCACCGGTGCGGCAGTGACCGTCGCGGTGATCGACGGCGGCGTCGACGCGTTCGGCGATCTGAGCGGGGCCGTCCTCGACGGCCGCGACTTCGTCGGCAACGACCCGATCGCCAACGACGAGAACGGCCACGACACTGCGGTGGCCTCGCTCATCGCGGCCCGGGGCGACAACGGGGCGGGCATCGCCGGCACCCGCTGGGCCTGCAGGATCCTGCCGGTCAAGGTCCTCGGTCCGGAGGGTGACGGCAGCATCGCCACCACCGCGGCGGGCATCGTGTACGCCGCCGACCGCGGGGCGAAGATCATCAACGCTTCGCTCGGCACCTCACAGAACCTCATGGTGCTCCGCGACGCGGTGGCGTACGCCCAGAGCAGGGGCTCCCTGGTGGTCGCGTCCGCGGGCAACGACGCGGTCCGCACGTCGCACTACCCGGCGGCCTACCCGGGCGTCATCGCGGTCGGTGGCACCGACGAGACGAGCGACGTCTTCCTGACGTACGACCCGGGGACCTTCGAGATCTACGGATCGAACTACGGGCCGGAGTGGGTGGACGTCGCCGCGCCGTGGTGCACCGTCGCTGCCGACTGGGAGAGCAGGGGCTACGCGGACTTCTGCGGCACGTCGGCGTCGGCCCCGCTGGTGGCCGGGACGATCGCGCTGATGAAGTCCCGGCACCCCCGCGCCACCAACACGGCGCTGGTGCAGAGCCTGACGCGGACCGCCCGGGCCACCCCGACGACGGGCTTCACCCGGTTCGGGGAGATCCGCGCGGGACAGGCGGTGTCCGGCGTGGACACGACCGCGCCGCGGATCACCGGCGCCACTCCGCGACAGTCGGCCCGGTTCCGGGGCGCCGTCACCGTCGGCGCTACCGGCGTCTCCGACACCGGCAGCGGTGTTTCCCACGTCGCTCTGTACGCCGACGGCCGGTGCGTCGGCCGGGACACCACCGCCCCGTACGCGGTGCGGTTCGACGGCGGCCGGCTCAACCGTACGGTCGCCCTGCAGTGGCGGGTGTACGACCGGGCCGGCAACCAGTCCCGTTACGACCGCAAGGTGATCGCCGACAACCGCGGCCCGTCGGTGACCATCGGCACGGCCCCGCGCAACGGGGCGAAGGTGCGCGGCACGGTCACCGTCAAGGTCGGCGCCAACGATCCGGCCGGAGTCGCCCGGGTCGAGATCCTGATCAACGGCAAGGTCGTGGCGAGGGATACGAAGGCCCCGTGGACCTTCAAGATCAAAGTCGGGGGGTGCGGCAAGAAGATGACGGTACGGGTCCGCGCGGTGGACCGGCTCGGCAACGTCACCACCGGCGGCGCACGCACCTGGAAGCGCTGACCGCAAGCTCCACGAAGGAGCGGGCCGGGGCCCGACGGTAACGTCACGGCTCCGGTTTGGTCTCCCGGCCCGGTCTCCCGGTTTGGTCTCCCGGCCCGGCCTCCCCCGGAAGCCCAGCAACGGCTGTACCGCACGATGTTCAGCGGCCGGCCCCGGTGGGGCGGCCGTCGGGCAGGCGCGCGGCTTGCTTCAGCGAAACAGCCAGCGCTGGTTGGTGCCGCCGGTGCAGGCGGCCACGATCACCGCATTGCCCGGGCGAGCGCCCCAGAAGGGGTCGGTGAGGCATCGGCTGTTCGCCGCATTCGTCAGGGTGCCGTCGCTGAGCAGCCGCCATTGTCCGGTGGTGCGCCCGTCGCACCCGGTCAGCTCGACGGTGCCGTCGCCCACCAGGTAGGCGCACATGCCGAGCACTTCGAGCGTACGGTCGGCGTTCAGTTTCCAGCGCTGGGGGCTGGTGCCGTTGCAGTCGTCGATGTGGACGTCACCGCCTTCGGATGCTTCACCGCCACGCAGATCCAGGCACAGGCCGTTGCCGGTGACGAGAAGCCCGCTACCGGTCGCTATCGGACTCGGTACCAGATCGATCGGGGCCGCCGGCGCCACCGGGGTGGTGCTGCCGGATCCGCCGGTCGGCGACCCGGCTGACGGATTCGCCGAACTCGCCGGCGGCGCGGACGTCGTCGCCGACCGGGTAGGCCGTGTCGACTCGGTCGCCTCGCCGACGATGCCCGGCCCGCTGCCGTTGCTGTCGCCGTCGGCCACGCTCGGAGACTGACTCGGCGTGACACCCGCCGATGTGGCCGGCCCGACTACGGCCGGCAGTGACTGCCCCGGCGAGGACGTCCAGCTCTCTGACGAGGCATCGGGTCGCACCAGCAGGTACCCGGCAACCGTGGCCACCGCGACCGCCCCGGCGCCGATCAGCAGCATGCGCCGCCGCCGATGTGTCTCCGGCCTGCCGTGTCCCGGCGCGCCGCGTCCCGGCTCGCCGGCCGGAACCTCGGGAACCGTCGGCAGCAACTGGGTCGGCGTCTCTCCGGCCCGCTGCTCCACCGGCCAGGTCGACGCGGACGAAGGTGGTTCCTGCCGGGCACCGTCCGGTAGAACGAACGGACGCACCAGCAACGGATCACGTTCGTCGCCCACTTCGCGTTGCCACCCCCGGGTCTCGGCACCGGTGCCCCAACTTACCGTCATTCAGCGACCGGTGTGGGTCCTGTCCGGTCGATGGTGGTCGTTCTCCGCCCTCCCAGGACCGACTCCGCCCCCTCTACCCAGCCCGCGATTCCCGTCGATGGTCAACCCGCCATCGGAGCATCGCGCCCATCCCAGCCTCACCCCCTGCGGCGGTGGAGAAAGCGCCCAGCCGCACCCACCGCGGCGGCAGGGCCAGCGCGCCGCCCCACTCACTGCCGCGGTGCGGAGAGCGCCCAGCCGCACCCACCGCGGCGGCGAGACGAGCGCCCAGCCGCACCCACCCCGGCGGCGAGACGAGCGCGCAGGCGCACTCACTGCGGGGATGGGGGAGTGCCCAGCCGCGCTGACTGCGGGGGTGAGGAAGGGGCCAGGCGCTCCCACCGCGGCGCCGGGCGAGCGCCCAGCCGCACCCACCCCGGCGGCGGAGCGAGCGCCCAAGCGCCCGAGCAGCCCGACTCCGCGCTGCGGAAGGTAGCGCAGGGGGTGTGCAGATCTGTCGGTCGTGAAAGACGAGAGCGTGACTCCCGATGGCCGTTCGAACGGAGCGCAGTTCCCGGCGGCCCGGAAAGGCGGGAGCGCGGACCGTGCCGGTCGTGCAGGCGCAGTGTTGCTGCGGTGGCCTTGCAGGCGGCAAGGCGGGTCTTGGCGGCGGTGCACCGGAGATGCGGCTGTGACGGCCGTGCAGGCGGGAACGCGGGTGGGCTTCGGCAAGCCGTCCCAAGCCGAGTGCGGCCCCGCGGCCGTGCGGAACAGAACGTGTCTGCTTCGCACGGCCGGGGAAGCGGCCGGCTGTCAGGACTTCCAGAAGGCGCGTTTCGGCGTGGCCTTGCCGGCGGCGAACTCCTCCAGCACCCGGATTGCGGCCGCCCACCTCTCCTCGAGTGGGGCGTCGCCTCGAAGCAGCGCGACCAGCTCACGAACCGGGTCGAGTGCGGTGTCGGTGAACGGCTCCAGCAGGACGGCGAGGCGGCTGACCAGGTCGTCGAGCAGGTCTCGGCGGTCGAGTGACGGCTGACCGGCGGCCTCGTGCAGCCGGGAGACCTCGACTGCGGCCAGCTCTCGCAGTTCGTCGATCGACAGCCCGTCCGCCGGGACGGAACGGCGTGCCTTCCCCTGGGCGGGGGAACCGGCCGCACGGGAGCGTCCCAGCATGCCGGAGAATCCGCGGGTCACCGGGCCGGCGGGAACCGCCCCGTCGGCAGCGCGGCCCGGCTGGGCGGGAGGCTGTGGCCCACCACCACCACCGTGGACTGGCGGAGATGACATGTCGGCACGATCGGCTTCGCCGAACGACGGGGGTGACCACCCGGCGCTTTCCGGTGCCGCAGAGTCCTCGGCGACCGCGTCGGGGGCGGCCCCACGCTTGGCATGGGGCGGGGCGAAGCCGGGCCGGCTCGGCGCCGGCGTGCCCGGGACCGGCGCGCCCGGCGGGGGCATCGGCGGCATGGCGACCGGCCTGGCTGCACCGACCGCACCGGGGAACGGCGACGACGCGGCCAGGAAGTAGGGCGCCGGCGCCGCGGGAGCGGGCGTCTCCCATCCGGATGGCATCTCGACCGGTTGGGTGACCTTGCGGGTCTGACCGCCCTCGTTGACGACGCGGGCGTCGACCGCCACGAAGGCGGTGAACCGGCAGAGCACACCGAAGCGCAGCGACGTGCCGATGATCTCGGTCTCCAGCGAGTCGTCGCCGGCCGCGTACGCATCTTCCAGATCACGCAGGCGGGCTCGCGCCCACAGGGAGGTGACCGCGGGCTCGGAGCGCCGCCGCAGCGCGACAGTGGTCCGGAACTCCTGGTCGTCGCGGGTGCGCCCGGTGACGGTGAGCGTGCCGTCGGGGGTACCGGTGTACCGGCCGGTGATCACGAGTGGCACCCCCGGGTAGAGGCCCGGCAGGCGGGCGGGGCTGCGCGTGCCGTCGAGCGGCGTGAACCCGTCACCGGTGACGGCGAGACCGGTCACCACCGGCGCCCCGATCCGCCGGTGGATCTGCTCCATCGCCTCGTCGAGGCGGTCCTCGCTCTCCACCAGCTCGGCGCGGCCGGCGCCGATCGCGGCGAGACGGCCGAGGAATCCGGCGTTGACCGCCCGGTCGATACCGACGGTGTGCACGCGGATCGCGCCGATCAGGGGCGTCACCTGCTTGACGATCTGGTCCTCGTTGCCGACCTGACCGTCGGTGACCAGGACCAGCACGCGGTCGCGGCCGGGGCTGTCGGCCAGCAGCGCGAGACCCGCGGTGAGAGGGCTGAGCATGTCGGTGCCGCCGCGTGCGTCGGCACGGGCCAGGTGCTCGACGGCCCGGTAACGATGCCGGTCGGTGGCCTCGACCAGGCCGGAGTCGAGGCCGGACGGCCGGTCGACCTCGTGGTCGAAGGTCAGCACGGCGAAGCGGTCGTCGGCGGTCAGGGTGTCGATGACGCGTGCCGCGGCCCGGCGGGCGGCCACCATTTTCCAGCCGCCCATGCTGCCGGAGCGGTCCAGCAGGAGGACCACGTCTTTCGGGCGCGGGGTGGCGGCGGGCGCCGGCGGCAGCACCACGAGCTGGTAGGTGCCCTGCTCCCCGTCCTCGTCGGGCACCGCCACGGCCGACTCGGCGCCCGGCGCATACGTCAGGCGGAGCACGAAGTCGCGGTCGGCCCGCTCGCCGGGTGCGATACGCAGTGTCCCGTCCTGCTCGGTGACGGTGTGCAGGCTGGACCGGACCTCGCCGAGCTCGAGCCCGGCCGGGTCGATGTCGACCCCGATCGACAGTCGTAGCGGGTTGGGGAAGCCCGGCAGCAGGACCGGGGGGGAGATGCGCGAGGCGTCCGGCACGGCGTCGGTGTCCTGCTGCTGACCGTCACCTGCGGACGGGCCGGACAGCGGGACGCCGGGCACGTAACGCGGTGCCACCACCAGCGGGAAACGGAAGGTGGCGGCGCCGTCCTCATACGCCAGGGGGCCGACCAGCCGCAGGGCAACGGTGACCCGCTCGCCGGGCAGGATGTTGCCGACCCGCATGGTGAAGACGTCCGGGCGTTCCTCCTCGGCGATCGAGGCCCGCTGACCGGCGGCGACGGCCTGGTCGTAGCGCTCCCGGGCGGCACCGCGCTCGTGCAGCTCGGCGGTGACCACCCGGTCGGCGGCGGACATCGTCATGCCGGTGACCGCGGCCCGGTCGGGCAGCGGGAAGACGTAGGTGGCCTCCAGCGCGGTGTCGTGGGTGTTGACGAACTCGGTGGTGAGCTCGGTGCGGACCAGGAGGCCGCTGATGGAGGCGCGCACGTCGAGACGGTCCAGCGGCAGGTTGCCGCGGTCGGTGAGCAGCGTGCCGAAGCCCGCGCCGGACACCTGGCGGTGACGCTCCAGCTCTGCCGATCCCATCGGGTTCACGGAAATGATCATGCGGTTCTCCCATCGGTGAGCCCGCGGGACGCGAGCAGGTCGAGCAGAGGACGGGCTGCCGCGGCGATGTCGTCGCGGTCGAGGTAGGTGGTGTGGCGGGGCAGCAGCAGGATCACGCCACCGCCGAGGGGGACACCGGTGATCAGCGGCAGCGTCGGCTGCGGCGGTGGGCCGATCGCCTCGAGGGCGGCGGCCAGCTCACGGCGGGCTCTACCACTGCGCGGCTCGGGTTCGCCGGCGTCTGCCGGGGAGACCTCAGCCGAAGCGGCAAGGTCGGCGGTGGGGGAGTCGAAGGCGTCGATGTCGAAGGAGAGTGCGTCCGGGGCGGCGGGGGTGGCCTTCCAGAACGGGGGCCGGGGCCGCTGCGGAGCCGGGGACGGCTCACCGGTGCCGAGCACCGGACCGGGCACCCGCGCGACCGCGGCGAGCGTCTCCTCGGAGGCCCCGGCCAGCTCCTCCTGGATCTCGGCCAGCGTGCGCCCGGCTGCCTGCCGCCGCTTGATCGCGACGAGTTGCAGGAGATGACGCGGCCCGTAGAGAACCGTGCGCCCACGCGTGCCGAGTGGCCGGTCGACCAGGCCGATCGTCGTATACCACCGGATCGACCTGCGGTCGGGAACCTCCCGGACGCGGCCGTTGGGGGCGCCCGGGTACTCCGCGGCGAGTGCCGCGCTCACCCGCTCGACCAACTGCTCCATCGTCCACATGCCCCGACAATGACACTGTCATCGTGACACTGTCAATGGCAGAATGGAATCTGCCCGCCACGCGGGGTGCGGTGGCGGGCAGATCGGCGGGACGCGGGTCTATGCGGCGGGTTCGTAAGGCTTGCCGTCGACCATCAGGGTGTAGGGGGCGTATTGGGTGACCGTGCCGGTGGGTTCGTCGTAGGTGACGATCGCGACCACCTTCGAATAGTGGCGCAGCTTGGCGTGGCGGGCGAGCGGCATCACCTTGGCCTTGCCTTCGGCCAGCCCGACCAGGGTCACCTGCCAGTGGTGCACCGGGGTCGGGTGGATCTCGGTCGGCGACTTCCACCCCTCGACGCTGTTGTCGCCGACGGCGGTGGCGCCCACCTTGACGTCCTTGACGTGCCACCCGCCGACGCTCACGGCGCTGTCGCTGACGTAGCGGAAACCCACGAGCAGGGACTTCCCGGCGTGCGGCTGGAGGTCGTAGGAGAGGGTGACGTCCGCGGCCTTGCCGGTGATCGCCTGGCCCAGCGGCCCCTCGACCGTGCGGTCGCCCTTGATCGCCCGGTATGTCTTGCCGCCGTCGTCCGACACCGTCACGTATCCGTAGTCGAAGTTCTCCTCCAGGCCGTAGGACGTGGTGAAACGCAGGACCGGATCGGTGTCCGGCACGTCCACCCGCCGGACCGCGGTGGCGTCGGTGTCCGGGGTGTTGCCGGAGAAGAGCATGCCGGCGTCGGTCGTCCAGGCCAGCGGCACCGGCGGCAGCGACGGCGCGCCCTCGAAACCGACCGTGTGCCAGTCGCGCGGCAGCCGGACGTAATCGGCGCCGTTGGGCGGCGCGCCCGCCCGGCCGTACGCCGAAGGGTTGTCCAGGTTCACCGTGGAGCGCAGGCTCCGGGCGGTCACCCGCTGCCGGGGCATGCCCTTGACGACACCGCCCGGCTCACCGGCGACCTTGTCGACGAGCGTCATCACCTGGAAGTCGTGCAGGATGTCGTACAGGTCCTCGCCCTCCGGCAGGGCCGCCGCGACCGCCTCGAGCCCGTGGTTTTCCTTGTCCAGGTGCAGCCGGGTGAGCAGCTCCCCGCCGAACCGGTCGTGGAGGTAGAGCATGAGCTGATAGGTGATGCCGTAATCGGCGAGGACCTCGTCCGGCTCACCCTCCGACCACAGGTTCAGTGAGTTGGCCGGTCCTCCGCAGTCGCGCGGGTTCGGGTTGTAGGCGGCCTTGACGATGCCGAATCCCTGGTAGCAGATGAGGTGGTTGTCGAAGCCACGGTGCGTCACGCCGAGGGCCGTCTCGGAGTAACCGGTGAGCCGCTGGGCGTAATCCGCCATACCCTCGCTGATCCACACCTCCTCATCCGGGTCGGTGTAGTACGTGAGCAGGTGCTGCCACTCGTGGGCGAAGGTCGACTCGTACATCCGGGGGCGGGCCGGTCGGCTGACGCACGGATCGTCGGACGGTTCGTGCTGCGGGTCGGTCCCGGTGCGATGCGCCCAGTCGTAGGCGTCGATCGTGATCACGTTCCGGTCGAAGAGTTCGTTGAACTGCTCGGAGAAGAAGCCGGAGATGTAGGTCTGCCGCTTCGGGAAGTCGAAGTAGTTCTCGTCGCGGATGTTGTCGACCAGTGTGACGGTGCGGTTGCCGGCCCCGGTGAAGTCGCCCGCCAGACCGGGGCTGGTGCCGCTGCGGTCCGGCGGGGTGCTGAAGGCCTTGGTCTCGCGCGGGAAGATGACCTCGTCGAACTCGTGGATCAGCGAGGTGACCTGCGCGTCGGTGACCTCGGTGGCGTTCTTGCGGCAGTCGTCCTCGGGGAAGGCCAGGTCATTGGCCACCCACACCTCGATGTGCTCACCTACGCCGCGCAGTGTGTAGTCCTTGCGGTACACATCGCCGTCGATCGAGTCGAGCCCGGCCCAACTGCGGACGGTTCCCACGTCGGGGGTCTGCACCGCGCGACGGCCGCTGGGCCGGGGCTCGTAACTGGGAACCGGGAGCGGCTCACCCTCGAAGGTGAGCCGGTCCAGGTCCGGTTCGAGGGTCTCACCCTCGAACGGTGGCGCCGGGGCGGTCGGCGCCGGGTGCGGGACGGTCGGTGGCGCGGCCGATGCCGGACCCGCAGATAATGGGATGCAAGCGGTGATTGCCGCGAAGGTGGCAAATAGGGTACGCGTCACGTCTCGGGACGCTACCGCCGATCGTCGGATCGTGACGCCAACACCGGCCGTTGTGGATCAGGAAACCTCCCGGCGGAGCACCCGCACCGCCCCCAGGACCAGTGGAAGGACCACCCAGACCCCGGCCGAGACCGCGAGCCGCGCCCACTCGCCGGAGGTCATGTCCGGCTCGGTCATCGCCTGCGAGGTCACGTTGAGGTCCAGCCACTGCGACGCATCGGCCAGCGCACGGATGCTGCCGCCCAGGATCGACCACACCATCGGCAGGGCGAAGAAGATGACGATCGCCAGCGGCGTGTTCAGCAGCAGGGCGCCGAACGCGTTGCCCATCAGGACGAACAGCACCTGCAGGAGCAGGCTCTGCCAGATCAGCGACGGGTCCAGGCTCCACGATCCGTCACCGCCCACCGCCGGCGCTATCAGGTTGGCCCCGGCGGCCAGGACCGCGGTGGCGGCCGTCGCGGCGACCGCGATCAGGGCACCCGCCGCGACCTTGGCCAGCAGCACCCGGGACCGCGCCGGCACCAGGGTGAAGGTGGACAGGGCGGTCCGTTGCGACCACTCGCTGGTCACCGACAGGATGCCGAGCACCGGCAGCAGGACCGCCGACGGCACCAGGCCGAACGTGTACAGCGCGGCGAACGTGATCTCGCTGTCGTCGGCCCAGCCCAGCAGGATCGCCGACGTCGCGAGCGTGGCCAGGCCGATCACGATCAGCAGCCACATCCCGGCCCGGGTGTCGGCGAGTTTACGCAGCTCGACCAGGGTCAGCCGGGCCATCGGCACCGGTGCGGCGGCGGCCGCCGGCACGGTTGCCGGTGTCACGTCGGTGGTCACGCTCATCGGTGTGCTCCTTCGGGTCCGGTACTCGCGGTCAGGCGCAGGAACATCTCCTCGAGACCCCCGGAACCGGCCGGGCGCAGCTCGAGCAGCACCACCCCGGCCGTGGCGGCGGCCTGGCCGATGGTCTCCGGATCCGTGGGCACCAGGACACTGCCGTCGGCCGACCGGGTGCCGGTCAGCCCCATCCGCTGCAACAGGGCGTCCAGCGCCGCGGGATCGGTGGTGCGCACCATCGTCCCGGCGGCGCCGAGCAGGGCCTCCTTGTCGCCCTGGGTGAGGATCCGGCCGTTGCCGATCACCACCAGCCGGTCGGCGACCACCTCCACCTCGCGCAACAGATGCGAGGACAGGAGGACCGTGCCGCCCCGGTCGGCGAAACCGCGCAGCAACCCGCGCATCCAATGGATGCCCTCCGGATCGAGGCCGTTGGCCGGTTCGTCCAGCACCAGCACCGCCGGGTCGCCGATCATCGCGTACGCCAACCCGAGCCGCTGCCGCATGCCGAGCGAATAGGCCCGCACCCGCCGTTTCGCCGCCGTGCCGTCCAGCCCCACCCGTGCCAGCCGCTCCGGCACCCGTGCCGTGTCCAGCCCCATCGTGATCGCCGCCAGTGCCAGCACCTCCCGCCCGGTACGGCCGGCGTGCTGGGCCGACGCGTCGAGCAGCACACCGATGTGCCGTCCAGGGTTGCCGAGCCGCCGATACGGCACGCCGGCCACCGTGGCCCGGCCGGCCGTGGGCGGGGTCAGACCACAGATCATCCGCAGCGTGGTGGACTTGCCGGCGCCGTTCGGCCCGAGGAAGCCGGTCACGGTGCCCGGCTCACAGGTGAACGACACGTCGTCGACGGCACGCTGTGGCCCGTACGTCTTGGTCAAATTCTCCACCGCAATCATGCGAACCAGCCTGCGCGGAGGGCGGCACCCGCCGCGTCGGCCGAGAGTCGATGCCGCAAAACCTTGGTATATGCGAAGCATCGACTTTGGTCGGTACCGGGCGGCGATCGCCCGCCCGTAGAGTCGACGGCGTGGGAGTGTCGTCGCCGGAATACCGCTGGCTGTGGCCGTCGGCGCTGGCCGCGGACCCGGCCGGGCCGCTGGCCGCGCGCCGGTCCACCCGTGACTGGGCGGTCGACAGCCTCTGCTTCCTGATCGGTCTCGGCTGCACCGTCTGGATCACCGCCGAGATGCTCGACCCCGGTTCCGCGACGATCAAGGACTGGGGGGCGACGCCGACCTGGCTCACCGTGACCGACGCGGTGGCCGGCACGATCGCCGCCATCGGCCTCTGGTGGCGGCGCCGCTTCCTGACCGTTCTGGCCGTCTACCTCCTGCTGCTCACGACGTTCTCGATAGCCAGCGGTTTCACCCTGCTGATCGTCGTGTTCACCGTCGGCGTGCACCGGCGGTTCGCGGTGCTCGCCGGCTACGTGGGGCTGGTCGTGACGGCCAACGCCGTCTTCGCCGCGGCCCGGCCGGAGGGTGGCTTCGGTTACTGGGAGGCTTTCGGCTGGGGCGTGGCGTCGACCGTGTTCGCGGCCCTGTGGGGCATGCTCGTCCGCGGCCGGCGGCAGCTGATCGTCACCTGGCGCGACCGGGCCGAGCGTGCCGAGTCCGAGCAGCGTCTGCGCGTCGCCCAGGCCCGCGTCCTCGAGCGGACCAGGATCGCCCGGGAGATGCACGACGTCCTCGCCCACCGGATCTCGCTGCTCAGCCTGCACGCGGGCGCGCTCGAGTTCCGGCCGGACGCACGGCCGGAGGAGATCGCCGGAGCGGCCGCCGTGGTGCGTTCCAGTGCCCGCCAGGCCCTTCAGGACCTGCGGGTGGTCATCGGGGTGCTGCGCACCGGCCAGCCGGAGGACGAGCCGAACCCCGAGCGACCACAACCCACCCTCAACGCGCTGCCCGCCCTGGCCGACGAGTCCCGGGCCGCCGGCAGCCGGGTCCGGCTGGAGATCGCGCCCACCACGGATTCCGTCCCCGCGGCGACCGGCCGTGCCGCGTACCGGATCGTCCAGGAGGGCCTCACCAACGCCCGCAAGCACGCGCCCGGAGCCGCCGTGCGCGTCGCCGTCGGCGGCGCGGCAGGCGAGGGTCTGACCATCGAGGTGCGCAACCCGATGCCGATCACGGTTCCGGCTCTGCCCATCCCCGGTACCGGGATGGGCCTGATCGGTCTCGCCGAACGCGCCCTGCTCGCCGGCGGGCACCTCGACCACGGCCGCGTCGACGACGATTTCGTGCTCACCGCCTGGCTGCCATGGCCGGCCTGACAGCCACCGGGCGGGTGCGCGGCGGCGACGAGAAGGAAGAACGGGGTGGCGGCGGAGATGGGCGGACCGGGATGAGTGTGGTGCGGGTGCTGATCGTGGACGACGATCCGCTGGTGCGGGCCGGGCTGTCGATGATCCTCTCCGGCGACGATGTGGTGAACGTGGTCGGCCAGGCCGCCGACGGGGCCGAGGTGCCCGACGCGATCGCCCGGCATCAGCCCGACGTCGTGTTGATGGACATCCGCATGCCCGGTGTCGACGGCCTGGCCGCCACCGAGGCGCTGCGCCGCCGGCCCGGCGCTCCCGAGGTGCTGGTGCTCACCACGTTCGACGCCGACGAGTTCGTGCTGCGTGCGCTCCGTGCCGGTGCCGCCGGGTTCCTGCTCAAGGACACACCGCCCGGCCAGATCCGTGACGCGGTGGTGCGTGTGGCCCAGGGCGAGGCCGCCCTGTCGCCGAGCGTGACCCGGCAGCTGATCGCGCATGTCGCCGCCGCGACGCCGGCCGCGCCCGGCCCCGATCCGGGCCGCGGCCGTGCCGAGACCCTGCTGGCCAGGCTCAGCACCCGGGAACGTGAGGTGGCGCTCGCCGTCGCGCAGGGCCGTTCCAACGCCGAGATCTCCACCGAGCTGCACATGTCGGTGGCGACGGTGAAAGCCCACGTCTCCCGAGTGCTCACCAAGCTGGACCTGAACAACCGGGTGCAGGTGGCGCTCCTGGTCCACGACGCGGGCCTGGCTTGAGAGGGGCGTCCCGGAAGCGATCCTCGATACGGCCCGGCGGGGAGATCAGTCCAGGGTCTGGGTGATCTCCGCGCGGCCGGCGGTGAGGACGAGCCGGCCCCGGGCTCCGTTGACCAGGGGAAGGTAGGGCGCGACATGACCGCATTCGACATCGGCGACGATCGGCACACCCAGCCCGCCGAGCGCGTCGAGGACCGCCTCGGTCTGCGTCAGGTTGCCGGTCGACGGAGCGGCGGTACGCCCGACGATCACCGCACGGGCGTCGTCGAAGAAGCCGTTGAGCCGCATCCCGTGCAGGTTCCGGCAGATCGTCGCCGCATCGTCGCCGGCCGCCTCGACGTAGACGAGCAGCCCGTCCGGGGCGAAACCCGACGTGTCGGCATAGCGGGTGCCGGCCAGATTGCACAGCGTCTCGATGCACCCGCCGATGAGCCGCCCCTCGACGTCCACGTCACCGGGCCCGTCCAGCCTGGTCCAGCGGCCCTCCGCGTCCAGGTCGAACTCGTCGACCCCGGGGTTCGTCCGGTAATCCACCCAGCCCTTGTCCCGGAAACGGCCGGGCGACGTCTGGGTGAAGGTGTCCCCGGGTGCCATCGCCACGATGTCCAGCCAGGACGACAGACCGGCCGGCGGACGGTACGGAGTGTCCATCAGATTGTTGCCGTGCACCGTGGCCACCCCGGTGAGCAGCGTCAACGGCGTGATGATCGTGGCCATGTCGGAGTAACCGACGAGCCATGTCGGCTCGGCCGCACCGATGGCGTCCCAGTCGAGCAGCGGCAGCAGATCGATCGCGGTCTCCCCGCCCCACGGCGGCACCACCGCTCTGATCGCCGGGTCGGTCAGCATCCGGGTGAGTTCTGCGGCGCGCTGGGGGGCCGGGGCGCTCACATGCCGGGTGCCGTCCATGCATTCCCCGACGACGACCTCGTACCCACGGCTCCGCACCGTCTCGACGGCGACCTGCAGCCGCTGCCGCATGCTCTCGTCGACCCCGCTGGACGGCGAGGTGACGCCGACCAGGTCGCCCGGACGCAACGGTGATGGATACCTGATGGTCATTTCAGTGATCATGGCACAGTCGGGCCGGCGCTCATTCGAAGAGGGAGTGCTTGCGGCCGCCCTCGGCACGGGCGCGGGCACGACGGCGCAACTGGATCACCACGGCGTCCACGGCGGCGGCCACCGACCACGCCGCGAGCAGCCAGCCGGGGACCGTCCAGCCGGCGTTGAACAGCAGCGCCGCCAGGATCGCGCACACGACCATGCCGAACAGGGCGAGGACCAGCCGCAGGTTGAGTGGGCTGTAGGGCTCCTCGACGGTGCCGCGACGGCCACGGGGTTGCGCTCCGATCGGCATCCCGGCAACCTACCCCACCTGGCGGCGCCGAAACGACGGCCGCGGAGATCCCATTCACCCGAACCATTCATGATCGACATTTTTCTATATCGTTTGTCCGTCGTGAGGGCCATGATGGAGGCCGGTCATCGATGCAGAGTCGATTCGACACGGGAGGCGCCATGTCCCAACCGGAAAGGAAGCTCGGCACCTGGCCGATCTTCGTGATCGCGGTCTCCGCGATGACTCCGCTCACCGTAGTCGCCGGCGCCCTGCCGCTCGGCTACGGCGAGGTGAAAGAAAAGGGCATTCCGGTGGCGTACATGCTGGTCGCCGCCGTTCTCGGAGTGTTCGCGGTGGGACTGGCCGCGATGGCGAGGCACGTTCCCAACAGCGGCGCCTTCTACTCGTACGCGTCGATCGGCATCTCCCGCCCGGTCGGTGTGGGTACCGCGTTCGTGGCGCTGGTCGCCTACAACGCGATGCAGATCGGTCTCTACGGCGCTTTCGGGGTGGCCGCCCACAACGCATTGTCGATCTTCGGCATAGACGTCTCGTGGATCATCTGCGCATTGATCGGCTGGGCGGTGATCGCGTTTCTCGGCCGTCTCGACCTCGATCTCAACGCCCGCATTCTGACCGTACTGGTCTGCGCCGAGCTCCTCGTCGTTCTGATCTTCGACGCCGTGATGCTCGGCAATCCCTACGGCGGAACGATCACTTTCGACACCCTCAACCCCGGCCTGATCGCCACGGCGGGCGGCGTGTCGCTGCTGGTCGCCGCGATCGCCGGCATGGTCGGTTTCGAGGCACCCCTGGTCTATGCGGCCGAGGCCCGCGATCCGCGCCGCACGATCGCTCGTGCCATCGGCTTCACACTGTTGGTGGCCGCGTTCCTCTACGGCGGCACCGCATGGGCGATGTCGGTCGTCGCCGGCCCCGACAACATCGTCGCCATCGCCGGCCAGCACCTCGACGACCTGTTCTTCTTCCTGCCCGAGCCGTACCTCCCGGCCGTTCTCGTCGACCTCGGCCGCATCTTCTTCGCGACCAGCCTGTTCGCCGCGATGCTCGCCTTCCACCACACCGTCGCCCGCTACGCGCTGACGGTGGCCCGCGAGGGCGTCCTGCCCGCCGGTCTGGCCCGCACCCGCGGCGGCGTGCCGGTCGCCGCGTCGACCGCGCAGTCCGTGCTGGCGCTGGCCGTCCTGATCATCTTCGCGATCGCCACATGGAACCCGACGACCGACCTCTTCTTCTTCGGCACCGTCTCCGGCGGCCTCGGCGTCCTGGTCCTGATGACCATCGCCGCCGTCGCGGTGGTCCGCTTCTTCCGCCGCGACGGGCACGGCGAGACCCGCTGGCGCCGCGCGATCGCCCCGTGGATCGCGGTGGTCTTCCTCTCGCTGGTTCTGCTGCTCACGATCGCCTTCTTCAGCGTCCTGCTGGACACCGACAACATCGCCAAGATCTGGTTGCCGATCCTGTCGTTCCTGGCAGCCCTGGTCGCCGGCATCATCTGGGGCCGCAAACTCCGCCGCGAACGCCCCGACATCTACGCCGTGATCGGCACCGGCCACCCACCCCTCGCCCCCGGCGAATCCCCGCCCCCGGTGATCACCGACGCTTCCACGGCCACCGACGCTTCCACGGCCGCCGACACCTCCACGACCGCCGACGATCCCACTACCACCACGAAGGCCGCCGCGCCGTCCGTGCCGACAGCCGATGGCATCGCCGATCAGCCAAATACCAGGGCGAATCCCGCCCCGGCCGCCGTGAAGGAGACCACCGGGGGCCGCACGTCCATGAGGCCCGAGGGGAACGCGGACACCTCGACGACGGCCGCGACCGACAGCGACGGCAACGCCGCCGACGTGGGCCCGGCAGGCACTGCCGATGCGGCCCTCACCGATCCCGTGCGGCCCGCCGCCGACCGGGACGACGCGACCACCGCGAGCGAGACGACCAGCGGCAGCCAGGACCCAGCCGAAACTTCCAACCCCGACGGGGGTACGCCCGAAGCGCCCCGCCCCGCGCCCACTCCCCGCAAACGCACCTCCGCCAGGACGGGTACCCGCCGTCCGGCCGCCACCACGGCCACGCGCGCCGACCAGACCTCGGACACGACCCCGTCGGGGAACCCCGTCACCGAGAGCGGATCCACCTCTGATCCCACCCCGGGCCCGGGCCGGCCCACCACCGAGAGCCCGGCTGCAACCCCTCGGCCCGCCCGGCGCCCGGCCCCACGCCCACGCCGCCCGCAGGCCTCCGACACCGCGGCCCCCGCCGAACCGGACACCCCCGAGTAGCGCCACCGCCTGGCCCCACCGGCACCGCTGCCCTGCGACATGGACGGCGGTGCCGGTCGGGCCGCGGCGTCCGGTGAGGTTTGCGATGGCGGCCGCGACTTCTGGTTGGGCAGCGTTGACGGCCGCGACATGGCATCTGGTGAAACGGTGGCGGCGCCCGGTCGCGCTCGCTGGTGGTTGGCGTTGCCGTCGGGCCACGGCATTCGGTGGAGGGTGGCGGCGACCGGCCGTGCTCTCTGTCGACGGTCTGGTGGGACGGTGGCCGTGGCCGGTCGCGCTGCCTGGGAGTTGGCGTTGTCGGTCGGACCGGGGCCTTCGGTCGGAGAGTGACGGCGACCGGGTGCGACCGCTGGTGGGTGGTGGTTGTGCCCGGCCGACGGCTTGTAGCTGACGACGGCCGCGGGCGCTCGATGCGCCCGCGGCCGGTCGAGACGCGGAGCGGGTTCATTCGGGTGACTGCGGATAGCGGCGCTACGGGTCGGAAGAGTGAACCGGGCGGAGCCGGGTGGCGGCGCCGCCGAGTTCGCCCGGAGCGGTGGGAAACGGGATCACTGCAGCATCCCGGCCCGGAACGCCTGGGCGACCGCATGGGCCCTGTCGTTGGCGTCCAGTTTGCGGAACACCTTCTTCAAGTGGCTGTGGATCGTTGCCGGGCTGAGGTAGAGGACGGCGCCGATCTGCTTGTTGGTCTTGCCGTGTGACACCAGGGTCAGCACCTGAACCTCACGGTCGGTGAGTTCGCTCGTTTGACGGGATCGGCGCGGTGCGGTCCGCAATGCATCATTCATGAAGATCGTTTTCCCGGTGCCCACGCGAGCGCGCAACCGATCATTGGTAACGGTTGTGGTTGGCACATTCGCCCCGACTGCACGGCATCACTGAGATCGCATCAGGGGTGAACCGACCGTGACGGCCAGTACGCCACTCACATAGATGATCACTGAACGTAGAAGCCCACGGATGCGTTCCCGTCGACGATGACCGACCGTAATGATCATATTCGTACTACGCGGCCGGGGGAGCGGCTCCGAAGCGGTGGTGGTACCAGATGCGCGCCGCAGGCCGGCCGCCCTACGCGAGAGGGAGCCTTGGCGGTGAAGGTGCTGCGTGCGGGGCGAGGGTCGCGCCACTTGACGCCGACGCGCTCCGGCGCCGTGAGCCTGGTGAGCCTCCTGAGGCAGATGAGGCAGATCCGGCTGCGTGCCGTATGTCTACGCCGCCTTGACCGACAAGGATCGGGCCGGGGACTGACGACCACGCTCGGGCAGTTCACCGTGCTCCCGAGCCGGTTCGCACAGGACTGCCGGGCACGCCGGTGCCGGGCGGCGTCGTTAGCCCATGTCTATCGGCCGCCCGCTCTCGGCCGGGATGGTGGACCTGCCGCGGGTCGCCGACGGCGGGACCGGTGACGGTGGTCAGCGCCCACGTTCGCTGAACGTGGGCTTTCGATACGTCCTGGCACGGATGGGCGCACACGACCGGCCGATCGTGTGCGCCCAATCGGGGTATGGCGGTGACAGCAGCCCGCATAAGCGTTGCGTGCGCTCTCGGCATCGCTCGCAGACCACCGGTCCCCGGGCGATGCAGCCTAGACCGGAGCCACCGGGCCAGCCCCTGGGTAGGTGGCAGCCGCATCTGTGCAGCTCATCACCAATCTCACAGCATGAATCGCGAACCTGACTACGAGAGCTCTCCAGAGCCCGTGGCCGAGGTGGAAGAACAACGACGGCGAGCGGGCCGGGGCGGCGAGACAAGGCTGTGATGCGGGGCCCGGTGAGCGGGGCACGGCTGTGATGCGGGGCCCGGCGAGCTGGGCGGCCGGCGGGGCAGCGAGCGGGGCGACGCGCGAGGCAGGCGGGGCGACGCGCGAGGCAGGCGGGGCGACGCGGCGGGGGAGCAGGGAGACACGGTGAGGCAAAGCGAGCGGGGCGGCGAGGCGAGGCCGGGCGACCGAAGCGGAGCGACCGAAGCGGAGCGACCGAAGCGGAGTCACCGAAGCGCGGCGATCGAGGCGGGGCCGGGCGTGCGAAGCCGGGCGAACGAGAGGGGCGGCCCGCGGCGGCAGCGCTTCGCGGCGTACCGCACGAGAGGGAGGTAAGAATGCGGGGGCCGCCTGCGGCGACCCCCGCATGGTGGTCAGTTCTCGGCGTGCTGCTGGTCGCTGGATTTGGCCCGGAGGCTGCCGGCGTGGGCCTTCAGCGACGGGTCGCGCCGGGATTTGATCAGGCTCGCGACCGTCGTGATGATCAGGATGCCGATGATGACGGCCAGGGACACCGGTGTCGACACCTCGGGGACGGCGTCGTTGATGTCCTTGTGGGCCCAGTGCAGCACCAGCTTGACGCCGATGAAGGCGAGGATCAGCGACAGGCCCGTGGAGAGGTACACGAGGCGGTCGAGTAGGCCCTTGACCAGGAAGAACAGGGCTCGCAGGCCGAGCAGGGCGAAGGCGTTGGCGACGAAGACGATGTACGCCGATTCGGTCACGCCGAAGACCGCGGGGATCGAGTCGAGGGCGAAGAGCAGGTCGGTGCCGCCGATGGCGAGGAGTACCAGGAACAGCGGCGTGAACATGCGCTTGCCGTCGATCCGGGTGACCATCTTGCCCTCGACGTAGTCCTCGGTCACCGGGAGGAACCGGCGGCCGGCTTTGACCAGGGCGTTCTCGCCGACGTCGGGATCCTCGTCGCGGTGCCGGAAGAGCTGGACGGCGGTGTAGAGCAGGATCAGGCCGAAGATCAGGAACATGAACGAGAACGCGGTGAGCAGGGCCGCGCCCAGCGCGATGAAGATGACCCGCAGCACCAGCGCGATGATGATGCCGAACGTGAGCACTTCCTGCTGGTAGCGCTCGGGCACGGCGAACGTGGTCATGATGATGACGAAGACGAAGAGGTTGTCGACCGACAGGCTCTTCTCGACGATGTACCCGGCGAAGTACTCGGTACCGGGACCCCAGCCGTAGACACTCCCGAAGACGATGCCGAAGACGATGGCGACGGCGATGTAGAAGATCGACCAACCGGCGGCCTCGCGGAAGCCGACGACGTGTGGACGTAGCACCCCGAGAGTCAAATCGAGGGCGAGCAGGGCGACGATGACACCGATGGTGACGATCCACCCGAGCGCGGAGACCTCAAGCATGCTTCACAGGATCTCCAAAGATTCTGCAAACATCCTGAGAAGCGGCCTTATCCGACGAGAAATGAGCGTTTCGCGAGGCCCATCCAGAAGCCGTCGATCGGCTGTGAGGGTGCCTGCGCCGGGTCCTGGGATGCACCGAGAGTGAGGAACATCGGCGCGAAATGCTCGATGGTGGGGTGCGCGTACGGCATGCCGGGCGCACGGTCGCGGAAGTCGGCCAGCTCGTCGACGGCACCACGGGCCAGCGCCTCGGCGGCCCAGGCGTCGAATTCGCGGGACCAGCCGGGCGCGGTCGCGTCGGGACGCCAGTCACGCAGGAACGGCAGACCGTGGGTGGTGAACCCGGAGCCGATGATCAGGATGCCCTCGTCGCGCAGCGGGGCCAACCGGCGGCCGAGGTCGAGCAGGTCGTCGGGTTCGAGGGTGGGCAGTGACATCTGGAGGACGGGGATGTCGGCGTCGGGGTACATGACGGTCAGCGGCACATACGCACCGTGATCAAGTCCGCGGTCGGTCTGGGCGACGGTCCGGTGGTCCGGCATGAGGGCGCGCACCGAGGCGGCCAGGGCGGGCGCGCCGGGCGCACGATACTGCACCTCGTAGTAGCGCTGGGCGAAGCCGCCGAAGTCGTAGACCAGCGGGACGCTCCCGGTGGCGCCGAGCATCAGCGGGGCGGACTCCCAGTGTGCCGAGGCGACGAGGATCGCTTTCGGTCGGGGGAGGTCGGCGGCGAGGGTCTGCAACTGCGCCACCCAGGTCGGGTCGTCGACGAGCGGCGGGGCACCGTGGCTGAGGAAGAGGGCGGGCATGCGCATCGGGACCTCCGTTGAAGCTTCAACTATTTTCGACGCCAGGCTACGCCGATTTAGTTGCGGACGCAAATAAACCCGGTATTGACGCGGAGGTGGCCACGTAATTACATCGAAACCAGGCCCGGACCCAGCGTCGCCGGTCCATTACCGCTGGGTGACCAAGGCGAAGGGACCGCGCATGACCCCTCGAGGCGGCGATGCGCTCCGTCAGCGTTGCCGGAGCGATCGCCGCCTCGCGGCAGAGACCGCACCATGACGCGGGTGAATCCGCTGGTCCCGCGGGGCAGCTCCGCGGAGCGGCCGTTCGACGTCAACGTGAGCCCGGAGAACGCCGGCTGGGACTACAGCGGCCTGCGCGTGGTGAATCTGCCGGTCGGCGGGCGGGTCCGGTTCGCCACCGGCTGCGACGAGATGCTGGTCCTGCCGCTGTCCGGCGGCTGTGACGTGGCCTGCGACGACGAGCGTCTCACCCTGACCGGCCGCCGGTCGGTCTTCTCCCGGGTCACCGACTTCGCCTACCTGCCCCGCCGGACACAGGTCACCCTGCGCGCCCCGAACGGGGGACGTTTCGCCCTGCCGGCCGCCCGCACGGACCGGACCCTGCCGTTCCGGTACGGGCCGGCCGAGGACGTCCCGGTTGAGCTGCGCGGTGCCGGGCAGGCCAGCCGTCAGGTGAACAACTTCTGCACCCCGGAGTCGTTCGAGACCGGCCGGCTGATCGCGTCCGAGGTGCTCACCCCGGGCGGGAACTGGTCGTCGTACCCGCCGCACAAGCACGACGAGCAGGGCGACGGCGAGAGCTGCCTGGAGGAGATCTACTACTTCGAGGTGGCCGCCTCCCCGGCGGGTGGGCACGGGTGCGGATACCAGCGGGTGTACGGCCATCCGGACCGCCCGATCGACGTGTGCGCCGAGGTGCGCAGCGGCGACGTCGTGCTGATCCCCTACGGCTGGCACGGACCGTCGATGGCCACCCCCGGCTACGACCTGTACCACCTCAACGTGATGGCCGGCCCCGGCGAACGGCGCCGGCTGGTTCGTGACGACCCGGCCCACGGCTGGGTGCGCGGGCGATGGGCCGCCGAGCGGGTCGACTCCCGGTTGCCACTCACCTCAGTCCGCGAAAAGAGGCGTTAGATGCGGGGGAAGAGGCGATCGTGAAGCAGCGGCTCACCGTCGGCCAGGCCGTGGTGCGTTTCCTGGCGAACCAGTGGACCGAGCGGGACGGTGTCGAGCAGCGGGCGGTGGCCGGGTTCCTCGGCATCCTCGGGCACGGCAACGTGGCCGGAATCGGTCAGGCACTGCTCCAGGCCCAGCGCACCGGCGCGCCCGACATGCCCTTCCGGCTGGCCCGGAACGAGCAGGCCATGGTGCACACGGCCGTCGGCTACACCCGGATGCGCAACCGTCTGTCGACGATGGCGTGCACCGCCTCGATCGGTCCCGGCTCGACCAACATGCTCACCGGCGCGGCCCTCGCGACGGTCAACCGGCTGCCGGTGCTGCTGCTGCCGTCGGACGTCTTCGCCTCCCGCGCGAGCAGCCCGGTCCTGCAGGAACTGGAGGACCCACGGAGCGGCGACGTCTCGGTCAACGACGCCTTCCGGCCGCTGTCCCGTTTCTTCGACCGGATCTGGCGCCCCGAGCAGCTGCCCCACGCGCTGCTCAGCGCGATGCGGGTGCTCACGGACCCGGTGGAGACCGGGGCGGTCACCCTCTGCCTACCCCAGGATCTTCAGACGGAGGCGTACGAGTACCCGGACGAGTTGTTCGCGAAGCGGGTGTGGCACGTGCCCCGGCAGGTACCGGACCCGCTGGCCGTGGAACGGGCGGCCGCCGTGATCCGTGGCGCCCAGCGGCCGCTGATCATCGCCGGCGGGGGAGTGATCTACTCCGAGGCGTCGGCCGCCCTCGACCGGTTCGCCCGCGAGACCGGCATCCCGGTGGCCGACACCCAGGCCGGCAAGGGCGCCCTGAACTGGGATCACCCGAACGCGGTCGGCGGGATCGGGGCGACCGGCACCCCGGTCGCGAACCGGCTGGCCCGCACCGCCGACGTGGTGATCGGTGTCGGCACCCGCTACAGCGACTTCACCACGGCGTCGCGGACCGCGTTCCAGCGGCCGGACGTACGGTTCGTCAACCTCAACGTGACCGGCTTCGACGCCGGGAAACTGTCCGCGCTGCCGCTGGTCGGTGACGCCCGCGCCGGGCTGAACGCGCTGCTGCCCGCCCTGCACGGCCGCCGCTTCACCGGCGACGTCCGCGACGAGATGGCGGCCTGGCGGGCGACGGTCGAGCACGCGTACCGCGGCCGGGGAACGCCGGGTGACCTGCCCACCCAGGCCGAGGTGATCGGCGTGGTGAACGAGGCGTGCGGCGCCCGCGACGTGGTCGTGCAGGCGGCCGGGAGCCTGCCCGGCGACCTCCAGCGGCTGTGGCGGGCCCGCGACCCGAAGCAGTACCACGTCGAGTACGGCTACTCGTGCATGGGCTTCGAGATCGCCGGCGCCCTCGGGATCAAGCTCGCCGAACCCGGCCGTGAGGTGTTCGCGCTGGTCGGGGACGGCTCCTACCTGATGATGGCGCAGGAGATCGTCACCGCGGTCGCCGAGGGTGTCAAACTCATCGTGATCATCGTGGAGAACCACGGGTACGCGTCCATCGGCGGGCTCTCCGAGCAGGTCGGGTCACAGCGGTTCGGCACCGAGTACCGGTACCGCAACCAGCGCAGCGGCGACTACGACGGGCCGCGCCTGCCGGTCGACCTGGCCGCCAACGCGGAGAGCCTGGGCGCCTCGGTGATCCGCTGCCGGGGCATCGCCGACCTGGTCGAGGGCATCAAGGCGGCCCGCGAGGCGGACCGGCTGACCGTGCTGCATATCGAGACCGACCCGGCTCCGTCGGCGCCGGAGTCGGAGTCCTGGTGGGAGGTGCCGGTCGCCGAGGTGGCCACGCTGCACAGCACCCGTGACGCCCGCGCCGAGTACCTGGCCGGTAAACGCGACCAGCGCCATCATCTGCGGCCCGGGGGAGTCTGACACCACCGGGAGCGCGCCGACGCCTCTTGCGACGATGGGTGAGGCGCCGGGCGTACCGGAGAAGGGTTTGAGCTGTTGCCCCTGCTCTGACTAGGTGGGCAGGACCAGGACCTGGCCCGGGAAGATCCGGTCGGGGTCGGTGATGACGTCGCGGTTGAGGGTGAGGATGTCGCGCCACCGGTTCTCGTCGCCGAGTTGCCGGTGGGCGATCTTCGACAGCGAGTCACCGGCCTTGACCGTGTAGAGCCTCGGGATCGGGCCGGTCGGCCGGGCCGGCGGCAGGAACAGGATCTGACCGGGGAAGATCCGGCTCGGGTTCGGGACGGTGGCCCGGTTCAGCACGAAGATCTCCGGCCAGCGGGCCTCGTCGCCCAGCTGCTCCCGGGCGATTCCGGCGAGGCTGTCGCCGCGCTGCACGGTGTAGGTGCGCGGCTTCTGCCCGCCCGGCAGCACCCCGGCCAGGCGCAGCAGGTCGGCCAGTTCGAAGACGCCCGGCTTCTCCGACGGCAGGGTCGGCTTCCAGCCCGGCTGCTTGAGGATCGAGTCCTCGCTGCGGCGGACCAGGCCGACCAGCACCTCGGCGACGATCGTGCTGCCGACCGGGCCCAGGTGGGCGCCGTCGTGCAGGGCCTTCGCCTCGGCCAGCACGTAATACCAGAGCGGGGTCCGGGTCAGGAACTCGCTCTCGTCCAGGGCGGCACGCTGGGCGTCGCTGCCCGCCGCCCGCCGGATCTGGTCCTTGCTGAGCACCCGCACCCCGAGCAGGTCGGCGACCGCCTGGCCGGTGGGCAGCCGCAGCCGGTAGCCGCGCAGCAGGTTGCGCACCGCCAGCCGGCCGGCGTCGGCGGGCGCCTCCGGCTCACCGGTCGTCTTCTTCAGCCGGAACAGCGCACCGCCGTTCAGCGAGGCCAGCCGAGTGTCGATCTTGCGGGCCTTCATCACGCCGTCACCGGAACCGACGAGGTTCTCCCACTCGATGATCCAGTTCTCCGGGAGGTTGTCGGCCGGCTCCAGGCCGATGTCCTCACCCAGCTGGCCGCTCAGGGCGGTGAACACGAACAGCAGGTCCAGGCTGCCCGGAGGTCGGGTATTCGTCCGGAAATTCGAGTTGAAGTCGTAGAGACTCCGGACCATCGAATGCCCGAAACGGTACGCGGCGACAGCGAACTCGATGGGCATGAAGAACGGTTCGGCGTGCGGATTGAACCATTTGTTCCCGTGTACGACGACGTCGTCGACGATCTTCTTGTCGGCGATCCTCTTGAGGAAATCCTGCACCACGACGTGCTGATAATGCTGGCGCAGAACCCGGCGGGCGTCCCGGAACGACAGGCCCTGATCGATCAGTTTGTTGTGCGCTTTCAGAAATGCCACGTGCAGCTGCGAGATGATCGTGTTCTCGTCGTTGCGCGGGTCACCGATCAGGGCCGCCCGGTCGAACCTCGGATCGGCGTTGCGCGGCTCGCGGGGCAGGTCGTTGTCGTCGCTCTTGCCCTTCGGGCGGGCCAGTGGCGGCGGGTTCGGGTTCGGCGGGTCCTGGAGCGTGATCTCGTGGACCCGGCCGATCAGCATCCGGTCGGCGTCGTCCGGATCGCGGGGCGCCGGCGGCCCGTAGAGGCTGTCCAGGTCCAGCCGGGCGGTCCGCTGGTTGCGCAGCACCCGGCGGATCACCTCCGGCGGCAGCGGTGTCATCGCCGGGTCCAGCAGCACCGCCATGCCACCGGAGCCGAGGCCCGCCGCCCGGTCGTCGACCTCGAGGGTGATGTCGTGGTCGATGAACTGGCCCAGATAGGTGTAGGCGGCCGGGATCGGGCTGTCGTCCGGCCGGTCGTCGTCGGTCATCGCCTGGCCGAGCCGCTTCAGTTTGGCCGGTGTGTCCGGTAACCGTGGCAGCAGGTTCGCCTCGTCCTCCTGCAGGCTCGGGAAGAGCAGGTCGAAGGGATGGGTGGCCACCGGTGGGGCGAGCGCGAACGCCAGTGGTGAACGGGCGGCGAACTCGGCGAGTTCCCGTTTCGCCCTGTCGATGTCTTCGTCGGAGATCGATCGGCCGTGTCCGAGACGAGGCATGGTGATTACCTACGCTTTCGTTAGCCTGATTTCGGCGCATTCTGCGCATGCGATCCGCGAAATGGCCGCGCGTCGGAGTCTCTCAGCGGCCACCCTAGGCAGTGGGCGCACACAGCGGAGACAAGTGTTTGACACAGGGCGGCGCTGTTGTTGGCAGATGGTGCCAACAAAACAGCCGACAGGCGATCCCCCGGGCGGGGGTCAGTGCGTGCGTAATCCGTCGAATGCCAGGTCGGAAACAGTGTCGGCAATGGATTCCGGTGCGCCGCGATCCGGCCGGTACCACTCGATCAGTGAGTTCACCATGCCGAAGATCAGGCGGGCCGCGGTCGCGGCGTCCACATCGGCGCGCACGCCACCCTCGGCCTGCGCCTGCTTGACCAGGTCGGTGACGATCCGGTCGAAGGCCCGTCGGCGGGACACGGCATGCTGCTCGGCCACCGTGTTGCCGTGCACCCGCAGCAGCAGGGTGACGAACTCCAGGCGCTCGGCCAGGACCAGGACACTGCTGCGGATCAGGCGCCGCAATCGTACGGTCGCCGGGTCGGTGCTGGTGAGCGCCTCCGCCGCGGCCTCCTCCAGCGCGCCGAGCGCCCGGTCCACGGCCATCGTCAGCATCTGCTCCTTGCTGCTGACGTGGTGGTACAGCGTCGACTTGGTGATCCCGAGCGACTCGGCGATGTCGAACATGCTCGTCGCGTCGTACCCGTGGGTGTTGAACAACCGGACGGCGGCGGTCAGCACCGCGTTCTGATCATGGCCCGGACGGCCCCGGCGACGGCTGTTCTCCATCGGCAGAATCTAGCCCTTGATTTACCGACCGATCGGGCGGTTAATGGAGGGCATGACGAGTCCCGCTGAGCTCTACCAGACCCATCGCGAGTTGCTGGATCGCGCGATCTCGGCGGCCGCGGCACGTGACTACTGGTCGGCGTTCCCCGAGTCGCCGAGCAAGAAGGTCTACGGCGAGGAGGCCGCACCGGCCGGTGACCGGGCCTTCACCGCCCTGCTGGGCAAGCCGTTCCCGGTCGACGTGCCCGGCGCCGTCGGCGCGGTCGCCACCGAGCGCTCGCCCTACGGCATCGAGCTGGGCGTCAGCTATCCCAAGGCCGACCCGCTCGCCCTCGTCGCGGCCGCCCGCGCCGCCACGCCCGGCTGGCGCGACGCCGGGCCCACCGGCCGCGCCGGGATCGCCGCGGAGATCCTGACCCGCCTGCACGCCCGCGTCTTCGAGCTGGCCCACGCCGTGCAGCACACCACCGGCCAGGCCTTCGTGATGGCCTTCCAGGCGGGCGGCACCCACGCCCTCGACCGCGGCCTGGAGGCCGTCGCCTGCGCGCTGTCCGGCACCACCCGCCTGCCGGCCCGGACGTCCTGGACCAAGGGCGACCTCGCGATGGAGAAGACCGCGACCGTCGTCGGCCGGGGTGTCGGCCTGGTCATCGGCTGCACGACCTTCCCCACGTGGAACGGCTTCCCCGGCCTGTTCGCCAGCCTCGTCACCGGCAACCCGGTCATCGTCAAACCGCACCCGGGCGCGGTGCTGCCGCTCGCCATCACCGTGCAGGTCTGCCGGGAGGTCCTGGCCGAGGCGGGGCTCAACCCCGACGTGGTGACCCTGGCCGCCGAGGAGCCCGGCGACGGGATCGCGGCCACCCTGGCCACCCACCCCGACGTGCGGATCGTCGACTTCACCGGGTCCAGCGAGTTCGGCGACTGGCTGGAGGCCAACGCCCGCCAGGCCGTCGTCTACACCGAGAAGTCGGGCCTCAACACGGTCGTCGTCGACTCCACCGGCGACTATCGGGGACTGCTGCGCAACCTGGCCTTCTCGCTCTCGCTGTACAGCGGCCAGATGTGCACCACCCCGCAGAACATCCTGGTCCCGCGCGACGGCATCGAGACCGACGCCGGCCACCGTGACGTCGCCGAGTTCGGGGCCGACCTGTCCGCGGCGCTGGACAAGCTGCTCGGTGACCCGCGCCGGGCCGCGGGGACGCTCGGCGCGATCGTCAACGACGGCGTGCTCGGGCGGCTGGACGAGGCCGCCTCGGGGTCCGGCGTCCTGCACCCGTCGACCGCCGTCAGCGACGAGCAGTTCCCCGGGGCGACCATCCGGACCCCGGTGGTGGTGCGCCTCGACGCCGCCGACGAGAAGACCTACACGCAGGAGTGCTTCGGCCCGGTGTCGTATCTGATCACCACCGACTCCACCGCCCACAGCCTCGCCGTCTTCGTCGAGACCGTGCGGGCGCACGGCGCTCTCAGCGCGCTGGTGCACTCGACCGACCCGGCCGTTCTGGAGGCCGCGCGGTCGGCCGCGCTGGACGCCGGTGTGCACCTGTCGGAAAACCTGACGGGCGGGGTGTTCGTCAACCAGACGGCCGCGTTCAGCGACCTGCACGGCACCGGCGCCAACCCGGCGGCGACCGCGTCCCTGACCGACGACTGGTTCGTGGCCGGGCGCTTCTTCACCCTCCAGTCCCGTCGTCACGTGGCGTCCTCATGACCGTCACCTTCGACGAGGCGATCGCGCGTGACCAGCGGATCGAGCCGGCCGACGAGATGCCGGAGGGCTACCGCAAGACGATGATCCGGCAGATCGCGCAGCACGCGCACTCCGAGATCATCGGCATGCAGCCGGAGGGGGACTGGATCACCCGGGCGCCCACGCTGCACCGCAAGGCGATCCTGCTCGCCAAGGTGCAGGACGAGGCGGGCCACGGGCTGTACCTCTACTCGGCGGCCGAGACCCTCGGCGCCGACCGGGGCGACCTGACCCGCCGGCTCATCGAGGGCCGGCAGAAGTACTCGTCGATCTTCAACTATCCGACCCTGTCGTTCGCCGACGTCGGCGTGATCGGCTGGCTCGTCGACGGCGCCGCCATCTGCAACCAGGTCCCACTCTGCCGCAGCTCCTACGGGCCGTATGCGCGGGCGATGATCCGGATCTGCAAGGAGGAGTCGTTCCATCAGCGCCAGGGCTACGAGCTGCTGATGACCATGATGCGGGGGACACCCGAGCAGCGCGCCATGGTGCAGGACGCCGTCGACCGCTGGTGGTGGCCGTCGCTGATGATGTTCGGGCCGCCGGACGCCGAGTCACCCAACACGGCACAGTCGATGGCCTGGAAGATCAAGCGCCACACCAACGACGAGCTGCGGCAACGGTTCGTCGACATGTCGGTGCCGCAGGCCGCCGCCCTGGGCGTCACCCTGCCCGACCCGGAGCTGCGGTGGAACGAGGCACGCGGCCACCACGACTTCGGGCAGCCCGACTGGGCCGAGCTGAAACGGGTGATCACCGGCGGCGGGCCGATGAACGAGGAGCGCATCCGGCGCCGGCGCGAGGCCGACTCCGACGGCGCGTGGGTGCGCGAGGCGGCCGCGGCGCACGCGGCGAAAGGGATGTCATGACCAGTCACGAGTGGCCGCTGTTCGAGGTGTTCGTGCGGGCCAAGCGCGGGCTCAACCACGTGCACGTCGGATCGCTGCGGGCGGCCGACCACGAGATGGCGCTGCACCACGCGCGTGACCTCTACACCCGGCGCAACGAGGGCGTGAGCATCTGGGTGGTCCGGTCCGACGCGGTCGTGGCCAGTGACCCCGCCGCCAAGGAGTCGTTCTTCGAGCCCAGCGGCGACAAGGTGTACAGGCATCCCACGCACTACACGATCCCCGACTCCGTCCCGCACATCTGAGGCCCGGACATGGCATTCGACGACGCGTACGACGCGCTCACCGATCATGAGGACGACGCCCGCTGGGCCTACGGCACCGGGTTCAGCGACCCGCTCGCCGGCGTGCCCGGCGACCTGCCCGACGGGGTGGACCGGGCCGACCTCGCCGCGTACTGCCTGATGCTCGGGGACGACGCCCTGATCCTGTCCCACCGCCTTCAGCAGTGGGTCACCCGGGCACCCGAACTGGAGGACGAGCTGGCGCTCGCCAACATCGGCCTCGACCTGCTCGGGCAGGCACGGCTGCTGCTCACCCGGGCCGGCGCCGCCGAGGGCCGGGGCCGTGACGAGGACGAGCTGGCCATGCACCGGCCGCCCGCCGAGTTCCGCAACGTGCGGCTCGCCGAGCGGGCCGACGACGACTTCGCGCACCTGGTGGCCCGGCTCTGCGCGTTCTCGGTGTGGCGGCTGGAGCTGCTGCAACGCCTCACCGGGTCGGCCGATCCGATGCTCGCGGCGATCGCCGCCAAGGGCGTCAAGGAGGTCACCTACCACCGCGACTACGCGGCCCAGTGGGTGGTCCGCCTCGGCGACGGCACCGAACTCTCCCACCGGCGGATGGCCGCGGCCGTCGACGCACTCACCCCGCTGCTCGGCGAGTTGTTCCAGCCGCATCCGGTCGAGACGCGCCTGGCCGCGGCGGGGATCGCGGTCGACCCGGCCGGGCTGCGGGCGGCATTCGACGACGTCTGGGCGTATGTCCTGGCCACAGCGACCCTCACGGCGCCGGGCGTCGCCCCCGCCGTTTCACCGGCCGCCGTTCTGCCGGCCTCCAGTTCGCCGGCCGGGGCGCCTTCTGCCGCCTCGGGTGGGCGGGACGGGGCGCATACGCCGGGGCTGGTGGAGATCCTGGACGAGATGCAGGCTCTGGCCCGGTCGGTTCCCGGAGGTGCCTGGTGACGGCGACGGCGGCAGACGTGGTCGCGTCGGTCGTCGACCCGGAACTACCCATGCTCACGCTCGCCGAGCTGGGGATCGTCCGCGAGGTGCGGCAGGACGACGAGGGCGTGCTGGTGACCATCACGCCGACCTACTCCGGCTGCCCGGCCATGGAGACGATCCGCGCCGACATCCGCGTGGCGTTGCGCCGGGCCGGGTTCGGGCAGGCCGAAGTGCGTACCGTGCTGGCGCCGGCCTGGACCACGGACTGGATCAGCGAGACCGGCAGGCGCAAGCTCGCCGAAGCCGGCATCGCCCCGCCCGGAGCGGCACCTGCCCGCCCGGCCGGGCCGATCCCGCTCACCCTAGGCGTGCGGACCGCGGTCGCCTGCCCCCGATGTGGGCAGCCGTCGACCGAGGTGCTCGCGGCGTTCGGTGCCACCGCCTGCCGCGAGCTGCGCCGATGCCCCGCGTGCCGGGAACCTTTCGAACACGTGCGGGAGATCTGAGATGCCCTTCCATCCGCTGCGGGTCGCCGCGGTCGACCGGCTGTGCGCGGACGCGGTGGCCGTCACGTTCGACGTGCCCCCCGAGTTGGCGCCGGTGTTCCGGTTCGGGCCGGGGCAGTCGCTGACCGTCCACCGTGACGGCGAGCGGCGCACCTACTCGATCTGCGCTCCGGCCGGGGCCGCACCACGGATCGGTGTGCGCGAGGTGCCGGGCGGCCGGATCTCCCGGTGGATCGTGCACGACCTCCGGCCCGGTGACCTGGTCGACGTGGCGCCGCCGTCCGGCACGTTCACACCGGACCTGACCGCCGGTGGCCGGCACGTGCTGATCGCCGCCGGATCGGGCATCACCCCGGTCCTGTCGATCGCCGCCTCCCTCCTGGAGGCCTCCTCTCACGGGCCGGGGGTTCACCCAGCCCCGCTGGGGGGTTCCTCTTCCCGGCCAGGGATCTCCTCCGGTTCGTTGGAGGCCTCGTCTTCCCGGTCGGGGGCTTCCGCCGCCCCGATGGAGGTTTCCTCCTCGCCGCCGGCGGTCTTCTCCCCATCCTCCTCATCGCCGGGGGTTTCGTCGTCGCGGCGGGGCGGGTGGCTCGGCCGGGCCGCGCCGCACCCACGAGCCTCGTCGTCCTCGTCGTCGGCGGGTGCTGAGGTCACGCTCTTCTACGGCAACCGGCGGGCGGACACGGTCATGTTCGCGGAGGAACTGGCCGACCTCAAGGACCGGTATCCGGACCGGCTCGAACTCGTGCATGTGCTGTCCCGGGAGGCACGGGAATCCGAGCTGTTCAGCGGCCGGCTCGACGGCGAGCGGCTGCGGGAACTGGTGCCGTTGCTGGTGGACGTGCCGGCGGTCGACCACTGGTGGCTGTGCGGACCGTTCGGGATGGTCACCGACGCCACCACGGTTCTCGGTGAACTCGGGGTGCCGGCCGGCCGGGTGCATCGCGAGCTGTTCTGGGTGGACGAGGCGCCACCGCCGCCGGTCCGGCCGGAGAGCCTGGCGGACGGGCCGACCAGCGAGGTCACCGTGGTGCTGGACGGGCGTAAGACGACCGTACCGGTGCCGGACGGGGTCACCCTGCTCGACGGAGCGCAGAAGTCGCGGCCGGACCTGCCGTTCGCCTGCAAGGGCGGGGTCTGCGGCACGTGCCGGGCCCGTGTCACCGACGGCGAGGTGACGATGCGCCGCAACTTCGCCCTGGAGGATGCCGAGGTCGCGGCCGGGTTCGTGCTGACCTGTCAGTCGCTCGCCGCCACACCCAAGGTGGTGATCGACTTCGACCAGTGAGGCTCCGGAAATCGCGTATGGGCCAGGATCGGCGCGGGGCACAATCGCCGGATGCGGATCAGGAATGCACGATTCGGCGACCTGCCGGCGCTGCGGGAGATCGAGCATGCCGCGGGGGCGCTCTTCCGCGAGATCGGCATGCCGGAGATCGCCGAAGACGAGCCGCTCCCGATCGAGATCCTGTCCGGGTATGTGACCGCGGGCCGCGCCTGGGTCGCGGTCGATCCGGAGCCCTCCCCGGCCGGGCCGACCGCTGCCCCGCCCCGGGTCGAGCCGTCTGCTGCTGAGCCCCTGGTCGGGTCGACCGCCGCCCTGCCCTGGGTCGAGTCAACCGCTGCTGTGCCCCGCGTCGGGCTGACCGCCTCCTTGCCTCCTGTCGGGCCGACTGTTGCCCCGCCCCGGGTTGAGCCGACCGCTGCTGTGACCCGGGTCGGGTCGACCGCCGCCTTGCCTCCTGTCGGGTCGGGTACTGCTCTGCCCGGTGTCGGTGCCGATGAGTGGGGTGGTTCGTCGTCCGCCGGGGCGCCGGTCGGCTACCTCATCGCGGATCTGCTCGATGGGAACGTCCATGTCGAGCAGGTGTCGGTGCACCCGCGGTTCTCGCGGCGGGGTGTCGGCCGGCTGCTGATCGACCGGGTGGCGGCCTATGCGGCGGAGATCGGCGCTCCGGCGCTCACCCTCACCACGTTCGCCGATGTGGTGTGGAATGCGCCCTACTACCGGCGTTGCGGGTTCGCGGTGATGGACGATGCGGCGATCATGCCGGAGCTCCGGGCGGTGCGGGATCACGAGGCGGCGGCGGGCCTCGACCGCTGGCCGCGGGTCTGCATGCGACGGACCCTCAAGGCGAACTCTTCCGAATGAAATGTCGGAAAGTGACGGCGATTTGCGGATTTGTTAGGGCGGACAGTCGCCAGGATGGTGCCCAAACCCGCAGCCGGCACCGGGAGAAGCGATGAAGAAGTCCCTGACCTTTCGCGTCATCAGCGGCGTCATCGTCGCTTCGACCCTGCTCCTGCTGCCCGCCACCGCGACAGCGGCGGTCGACGAGCTGATCCACCCGACGACGGCCGTCCCCGCCGGCGGCGCCTCGTCCATCGCCGGGACAGGCGACGGGAAGCGAGTCGACGGCAAGCGAGTCGACGGGACCGCTCGCCAGGCCGCGGCGGCCGGCACCGGCAGGACGAAGCCGGTGGCCGCCGCGAATCTGCCGTTCCGGCTCTCCGTTCCGGGCGCCGTCGCCTCCGGCGCCTACGGGTCGGCCCAGGGCAGGCCCGGCACCCCGCAAGTGACCGTTTCCCTCAAGGTCACCGGCCGGGCACCGTGCGGTGTGCTTCAGCTGACCCGCAACGGCCCCGCCGACGGCATCGAGTGGTACACCGTCGGGGCTCTGTGTCACTCGGGAACGGCGACCTTCCGTACCCAGGTCAATCGTCTGTGGGGTAGCCGGGCCCTGCCGTCGGTCCGGCTGTGCAACGGCGACAGTCTCGGCCTGGCCGAGGGCGTCGACTGCGACGACTTCGTCCCGCGCCGCGGCGCCTGACGCGCCGGCGAATCCGCCGCCCGACTGTCCGACCTGGACGGCAGACGGTTTCGGTATGTGGCCCCTGGTCGGTATATCTCCTGATCAAGCCACGTACCGACTACCATCTATCCGGGAGGGTCGCCGTGAGCCGTTTCGAGATCCCGGTGGACGACAGGGTGCTGACGGCCGAGGTGACTGGCGCTCCTGACGGCACCCCCGTCTTTCTCCTGCATGGCACGCCCGGCTCCTGCGCGGGGCCGAAACCGCGCAGCAGTGTCCTCTACCGCCAGGGGGTACGGCTGATCTGCCACGATCGTCCCGGCTACGGGGGCTCGACGCGGATGCCGGGCCGTCGGGTCGCCGACGCGGCGCAGGACGTGCGGGCGGTGGCCGATCAGCTCGGCGTCGACCGGTTCTGTGTGGTGGGCCGTTCCGGTGGTGGCCCGCACGCGCTCGCCTGCGCGGCGCTGCTGCCGGACCGGGTGATGCGTGCCGCCGTGCTGGTCGGTCTGGCTCCGGCCGATGCGGTGGGCCTGGACTGGTATGCCGGCATGTCGGCCGACAACGCCCGCAACCATGCCAAGGCCGAGGTCGGCGACGCGGAACTGATGCGCGACATGATCGCGCTGGCGGTCCGGACCGCCGCCGACCCGGAGAGTCTCCTCGAGGAGTTGCGCACCCAGGCGGCCGAGCCGGATCTGCTGTTCATGCAGAGCGTGATGTACCGGCGGTTGCTCACCGCGAGTTATGCCGAGGCGCTGCGCGTGGGGCCGTACGGATGGATCGACGACATTCTCGCCTTCCGCGGCGACTGGGGTTTCCCGGTCGATCAGATCGTGCCGCCGGTGCGGCTGTGGCACGGCGCGGACGACACGTTCTCCCCGGTGAGTCACAGCCGCTGGCTGGCCGACCGGATTCCCCGCGCCGAGGTGCACGTGCAGTACGGTGCCGCCCACTTCGCCGCGGTCGAGGTGCTGCCGAAGATCCTGACCTGGCTCACCGCGTGAGAGCCGGCTGTTCACCGCCGGCCTGATCTTCCAGTTCGCGGCACAGTTCGGTCAGCCGGTCGATGGTGCGCACGTGTTCCACGGCCACGTCGCGCAGCCGGTCGGCCTTCGCGACGCTGCGGGGGTAGAGGGCCGGCTGCTGGCCGAACAGGTTCTGGCCGATGGTCATGATCTGGTGCTGGGCGGCCAGTGCCGACTCCAGATCGAGCCACAGCCGGGCGAACCGGGTGGTCTCCTCGGTCAGGTCACCGTCGCGGTCGCGTTCCAGGAGCAGTGTCTGCAGGTGACTGCCGAGGATCCGCAACGGCGTCATGATCCGTTCGTACATCAGCCACTGCCGGCCGTCCATCTGGGTGTGCAGGGTGTGTGCCGCCGCGTTGGCGGCGATCGGGTCGACCAGCTGCCCGTCGTCGATCTTGGCAGCCCGGACGAACTCGTTGGTGCTGGCCTCGACGTCGCGGGTCACTCCCTCGATCTGTTCCCGGGTGATCCGGGCGGCGGTCACCAGCTGCCGGCGGGTGCTGACGAACCGGGAGTGCAGCCGCTCCCGTTCCAGTGCCTTGACCTGGTACTCGGCGAGCTGGCCGATGATGACGAGCGCGATCGGCAGGGTGAGCATGCCGCTGAGGACCTCGGCGGCGATGTTCGGGATGAACTGGTAGCCGTCCCACCAGCCGCGGAGGTCGGCCACGATCAGCAGTGCGCCGACCGGGAACCCGATCGCCCACATCCAGATCGCCAGGCGGCGGAGCACGCGCGGCGCCGCCCGCCACGCCTCGATGACCAGCGACGGGATGGTCGCCTTCCGCTCCGCCATCGCGTTCTCCCTAGAACTGGTGCGGGTCGATGATCCGGTAGAGATAGTGGCGGCGATCGAGGCCGGTCACGATGGGATGGTTCTCGCCGACCCGGTTCACCATCCGTTCCCGGATGGTGACGAGCCGGTCCTCGGCGGTCCGCTCACCGGCGGAGAGGTCCATCAGGGCGAGGTTGCTGTCGAACCGCAGGGTGTTGGGGTGCTCCGGCCCGAAGACCTCGGAGACGACCTCGGCGATGCCGATCAGCCGGGCCCGCGCCGCGTCGAGGTCCGATCCGGCCCCACCGGCCGGATCGGTTTCGCAGATCCCGAGGTTCATCTGGGCGGAGAGGGTGTACGGGTGCCGCGGCCCCAGCACGGTCGTGAGGCTGCTGACGGTCGGCTGGAGCCACTCCCGGGCCGTCTTGAACCGCCCGGCCGCCCGCTCGGCGATGGCCAGGTCGTTGGCGCACACCAGGGTGTACGGATGCTGCGGCCCGAGCCGGTTCGCGTAGAACTGGCGGATCTCGGTCATCTCGTCGATCGCGCGGTCCGCGGAACCGGCGTTGAGCAGGCTCAGCGCGAGACTGAGCCGGCAGGTGACCGTCTCGGGGTAGTCGGGGCCGAACAGGTTGTCCAGCTTGGAGTAGGTGGTCTGGTGCAGTGGCACGGATTCGTCGATCCGCCCGAGGCTGCGCAGCGAGACGGCGTAGTTGGCCTGCGTGGTGAGGGTGATACGCGAGTCCGGCCCACGGGTCTCGAGCAGGTCGTCGACGGTCTGTTCGAGCAGGGCGGCCGAGCGGGCGAACTCGCCGGCGTCGCGCCAGTCACGGGCCAGGCAGCCGGCCGAGGCGAGGGTCAGGAAGTGGGTCTCGCCGAGCACCTCGCGGCGGCGCAGCAGGGTCTCCTCGTCGTGCAGGGTGGCCAGCCGGAAGTCGCCCATCAGCCGGTACGACACCGCGACGTTGTTCCGGGCGGCGAGGGTACGCGCGTTCTCCTCGCCGTAGTACTCCTGCCAGGTGGTGTAGGTGTCGAGGTCGAGTTCCAGCGCCTCGGGATAGCGGCCCAGCCCGCGCAGGTCCGCCGCGAGTCCACCACGGGTCATCAGCACGTGCGGGTGGTTGGCGGGCAGCAGGTCCTGCTGGGCGGCGAGCACCTCGTTGTCCACCTCGTACGACAGCTGGAACTCACCCACCTCACGCAGCAGGTTGGCGAGGTTGAACCGCAGGAACAGCAGCTGCCGCCGGAGGATGTCGGCGGCCTCCGGATCGGTGGTCGCGGCCAGCTGCTCGGCCCAGATCTGGCTGGTCCGCTCGGCCCGTGGCCGCCCGGCAGCCGAGTCGCCCTGGAGGTAGTAGAGCCGCATCCGGTCGACGACCAGTTGCCGGACCTCCTCCTCGGTGCTGTGCACGGCCTCCGACGCGTCCAGGTGTGGCCAGAGCATCCGGAACCGGGGCCAGTTGCGCTGCTCGTCGACGTCGCCCTCGGGTCGCGCCTCGGCGAGCACCTGGTGGACCTGCCGCCGGGCCTCGTTGAGTTCCTCCTCGGTCATCCGATCCCGGACCACGTTTTGCACGACGCGATGGATCATGATCTGCCCGCGCCGGTCGGTCTCGCCGGCCGCCGAGGGACGCTGGTCGAGGCGGAGCAGCGCCAGCCGGTTGAGCTGCTGCACGAGCGAGCCCCGGGCCATCCGTTCGGACAGCGCCGGGTTGTACGACCTGAGGTACCGGGCCATCTGGTCGCTGTAGACCAGGGCGAGCGGGATCTCCGGCGCCATCACGCTGCACAGTTGGAACAACCGGTAGGCGGCCTGGTCACGGTCGCGCAGCCGGTTGAGCGACAGGTCCCAGGTACGCGCGACGGACTGGTCGGCGGTGGCGGTGAGCGCCGCGCTCGGGCCCTCCTCCTGGATCAGCGCCAGGTATTCCGACACCGGGGTGAGGGTCTCGGCGAGCCAGGCGGCCGCGGCGGCGATCACGATCGGCAGGTCGGCCAGTTGCTCGGCGACCAGGTCGGCGTCCTGGCGGCTGAGTGACTGGACCCGTTGGAGCAGGTGCTCGATGCTCTCCTCACGGGTGAACACGTCGATCTGCAACGGCTGCGTCTGCTCGCCCCAGGACATGTTGCGGGAGGTGATCAGCACGTGACCGGGGCCGTGCGGCAGGTAGCCGTACACCGTCTCGGGTTCGTCGGCGTTGTCGAAGATCAGCAGCCAGCGTCGTTTGTCCCGGCCGAGTTCCTGCACGACCGCGCGGGCGTAGTCGGCACCGGACTGTTCGGACTGGAGGCCGAGCATCTCGCCGAGGTCGTGCAGTGAGCTGCTCAGGCTCTCGTCGTTGTCGGCGCGCAGCCACGCCACCACGTCGTAGGCGGTGCGGTAGCGGTAGGCGTACTCCAGCGCCAGTTGCGTCTTGCCGACCCCGCCCATGCCCTGCAACGCGACGGCCTGGGTGCCGAAGAGCACCACGGCGGTGCCCGCCCGGAGCTGCTCGCGCAACTCCCGCAGTACCGGCTCCCTGCCGGTGAACCGGGCGTTGCGGGCCGGCAGGTTCGCCACCAGCTGCGGCTCCTCGCCGGGGAACCGTGGCGCGCCGGCGAGGATCGCGTCGGTGTCGGTGACCGGGCGGCCGACCAGTTCCAGGACACGCTCGGCCGCGGCGGTCGCCGACAGGCCGGCGATGAAGGCCGAGTTCGCCGGGGCGATGCGCCGCCACGGTTTGATGTCGGCGGTGGTGTAGACGGCGCGCAGGTCGGCGTCGTCGATCGAGGCGGAACCCTCACCCCGGGAGATCACCCGCAGCCGTTGTGCCCCGTTGCCCGACGGCTTCTCCGAACCGGGGACGTGCACGACCCGGAAGCCACTGGCCACCAGCACGTGCTCGATCCACTCGGTCCAGATCTGGTCGGCGCTCGTGTCGGTCAGCAGCATCACGTCGGCTTCGGCGAACGGCTTGCGCTCGAACCGGGCGTTGATCTGCGATCGCACCCCGCGGGGGATCGGCGGCAACCCGGTGATCTCGTGGTCGGTGATGTGCCCGACCAGATTCTCGTACGCGTTGAGCAGCGTCCCGGTCGCACCGGACACGTCGGCGAACGTCGCCAGCGTCTCCTCGTACGCGTAGTACGCCTGGTACGGCACCTGGACGCCGAGCCAGTACGCCATCCGGTTCTCCTCGTCCATCCCGGCGGGCAGGCCGTCGAAGTGGCGCATGGCGACCATCCGGCCGATGTCGGCCTTGCGCTTCTCGGCCGGGTCGACGCGCATCGGTACCGGGAGCACCCGGATGCTGCGGCGGCTCAGCAGTTGCCGGGCCATCTGGGCGCCCCCGTCCATGCCCTGCTCGCTGAAGGTGAAGCAGTCGACGAGTACGTCCGGCAGATGGCTGGTGCAGATGCCGGCGATGTCGCTGTGGCCGGTCCGGCTGTCGATCAGCGCGTAGTCGTAGTGGTCGCGCATGTCCTCCCGCATGGCGTCGAAGAAGAGGCCACCGTGCTGGTTCTGGTAGAAGTCGTCCCAGTTCATCTCGCCCAGTGCGCCCGCGTACTGATGGTTCTGCTGGCCCGCGGCGAGGAAGTCGAGCGTGCCGCCGCCGGGGAACTCCCAGTCCAGCGAGAAGGAATGGCGCTGCACGCAGGCGTACCGCTCGATCCATCCGGGTGTGCGCTCGCTGCGGGTGGTCGACCATTCGTATTCGCGGATCATGTCGATGACGCCGTGGGTGCCGGCGAGCATGCCGGGGTCGATGAAGGGGGCGAAGAACCGGTGCAGGCCGGGGGACTCCAGGTCCCAGTCGATCGCCAGCACCCGCTTGCCGTTGGACGCGAGGATCCAGGCGGCGTTGGCGAGCGCCATCGTACGGCCGGTGCCGCCCTTGTACGAGTAGAACGTGACGACCTGGCCGTCCCGACCACCGGTCATGGCTGGTCCTCCTTCAACTCGGGTGTCCTCGCAGGAAGTTGCGCCGGGCCCGCTGGATCGCCTCGTCGACGGCCCGGTTGAACTCGGCCGCGGTGCGGGCGACCTGACCCGTGCCGCCGGACAGCTGGACCGCCTCGTTGGCCGCGTCCCGCAGCCGGCTGTCCCGGCCGGTCACGATCACCGTGGCGGTCCAGCGGGGGAGTCGTTGCAGCAGTTGCTTGACGACCGGCCGGGTGGTGCCGTCGGTCAGGGTCACCGGGTCCAGCAGCAGAATGCCGGCGGAGTCCCGGGACTCCTCACCGGACGGCAGGCCGATGATCGCCTCCACCACCTCGGGCAGCAGCGCGAGCCGGCGGGCGGCCTGCACCGCCCGCTCCACCACGGCGAGGCGGTCCGGTTCGTACGGCGTCCACTCCAGTCCGGCGCCCGGCGGCCGGACCACCGAGATGAAGAAGCGCGCCTCGGGCGACGGCGCGCTGATCAGCAGGTCGTCCAGCATGATCCAGTCGGGCAGGTGCCCGGGGTGTTCGGCGGCCCGCACGATCCGGTCGGCCAGCAGCCCGACGATCTGGCGCAGCTCGTTGGCGTAGGCGTTGTGCCGGCAGATCGTCGCCATCCCGCAGGCGGCGTACTCCCGGACGGCGTTGCCGAGCGAGATGGCCTGGGCGATGCCGCACACCTCGCGCGGCGGAATGTAGATGTCCCACATCACCGGATGGACGAACGGCGGGTCGACCACCTCGGACCGGCGATCGAGGTACGGCCGGAAGTCCTCCGGTGGGTCGTGCAGCAGCTCGCGGGTGTAGAGCGGCACCACCACCCGGACGTCCGGAGGGTCCGCGTCGAGTCCCGCGCGCGCCTCCCGCTCGGTGGCGTAGTGCAGTGATCCGGCGCGCAGGCCCGGCAACGGGGTGGCGCGGGTGCGGACCTCCTCGTCGAGACGGCGATAGAACCGTTCGACCCATTCGTTGGGAAACGACGAACGCGCGTGAATGAGCGAGAAGTAGAGATCGGGACGGCTCACGATCGGAAGATCCTCTCAGCGGGCACGTCCACTCCGTTCCGTTACGGCACTGCTACGCGGTGAGGCCAAGCGTAATGCGCCTGTACCACTGTGTCACCGTCGCTTTCCGGTGGCTTACCGGCTGATATTCCGACCGAAATCGTCAGGCCGGAACAAAGGAAATGAACTCACGATTCCGGGCCAGCCATCCGGTCGCGTGATCCACCGTGGCGGTCATCGGCAGCACGTGTGCCGGCGCCGATCCGACCAGGCCAAGCCGTGCCCAGGGCTGTTCCGTGAGATCATTTCCGGCGGCCCGGAAATCGGTGTCGTCCAGCATCGGTGCCTCGAATCGAAGCTGCCGGCGCTGACCGTTCTCGATCACAAAACAGGCGAAGGTCATGAGGGGCGGGGGCGGGTGGAGGCGGTACTCCGCGAGATGCAGCGCGGTGCATGTGTCCATTTCGACACCGATCATCAAAACTGTCGCGCCGAGCCGGTAAAGCGTGCCGAGCGGCGATCGCTCACCGAGATGGCAATCCAGATCATGCACGCGGGTGATCTCGTCCGAGGCCGGGCCGACAGCCGCGAACGACGTCTGCGGATGGTTGCTGCGCCGCGCCGCGGGATGACGGCGAACCGTCTCGGCGAACACCCCCACGCCCTGCGACGGTGTGGTGGCCCGGTCGAAGCCCGGCATCGCGGCCTCGTAACGGGCCCGTTCGGCGTCCGTCATCCCCGCCGTCGCCTGTCGGTACGCCCGGCTGGTCAGCGAGTTCCCGGCGGTCTGCGCGGGCACCACCACCGTGCCGCCGGGCCCGAGCGCCTGCCGGAGCGCCCACAGCAGCGTGCGTGGCCCGCCCGGGACGGTGCCGATCCGGCGCATCCCGCAGTGCACGAGCACGACGCCGCCACGCGGGAGGCGCAGAGCCCGTACCTCGGCCGCCAGGGTGATCGGGTCCGTCACGTCTCCCATGACAGCACGGCGGCCTCGACCTGGTCGACGAAGCTCGTGCCGAGCGGTGTCAGCCCACCCGTCGCCCGCAGGCCGGTGATCGCGTCGAGGGTCCACTGCCGGTACTTCGTGTACTGCCGCCCGGCGGTGGCGTCGGCGTCGCGGCCGGCCCGGACCCGGTAGACGTCCGCCACGGCCGCGTGCGCGTAGACACCCTGGAGCACACCCTCGACCGGCCTCGGGTCGGGCCGCCAGGCGACTTGCACCGAGGCGTCGGAGTCCAGGTCGAACAGGTCGCACAGGTCGAGCAGGGCCCCGAGTTTGCCGTGCTGGAACTCGTGCACGAGCAGCACCGCCAGATCGGCCGGGCCGGGGAGCGCGGCCGCCACCGAACCGAACGCGTGCCGGGCGGTCGACGCCCGCTGCGCCCCGTCCTCGTCGGCGCGCAACGGCACCACGGTGCGCAGCGCGCCGCGCAGGGCCGGGACGTAACCGGGCGTCTCGGCGCGGATCAGCCGCCAGGCCTCGGTCAGGGCCGACCGCCAGGCCTGCTCCTCCCCGTCTGGGAGCCGATCGGCGACCGGCCAGCGGTGCCGGGCGCGCAGCGGATCGCCGTCCTCGATGAGCACGGCCCAGCCGTCCGGGAGCGTGACCTGCCGGGCGGGCTGCCAGGCGTGGGTCGGCACCGGCCGGGCCGGATCGGCGACGATCGGCTCGCCGGCACCCGCGGTGACGACCAGTTCCGAGCCGTCGAACGTGACCCGGACCGGTCCCGACGTGCCGGGCGGCAGGTAGGCCGTGCCGACATGGGGCAGATGCACCACGCCGTCGACCGCTTCGACGCCGACCTCGACCGCGATCCCGGCTCGCACGGCCGACGCCGCGGCCAGTGCGCCCAGCCGGCAGACGCCGCCGCCCCGCAGCCGGTCCACCGCCCACGGTCGCACGTAGGGGTGGCCGAGCACGTCGCGCACGGCCTCCGGTGACTTCGCCTCGACCGTACCGAGGATGTCCCAGGCGTCCGACGGGCCCTGCTGGTCGACGATCGCGAACAGCAGCGCACGGGTGATCGCCAGCTCCTGCTCGGCCAGCCACCCGATCGTGGTCTCGTCGCCGAAACCGGAGGCGATCTGCTCGATCAACGTCGAGGGCATGGCGCCGCTGTCGTCCGGCTTGCTGTCGGCGTGCATGTGCGACTCCTCGTTCGTACGGTCCACCAGGACACGCAGATCGGCGCAGTAGACCGACGGGTTGTCGAAGCCGGAGCCCGGACGATAGCGGTGCGCGTACAGGCCGCCGCCGCACTGGGAGACCACCGGGCAGCTGCGGCACACCGGGCTGAGACCGTCGATCCCGGTCTGCCGGCCGGCGACGGGACCGAGCGCGGCCACCTCGTCCACCCGGTGCCGGAACACGTTCAGGCCGGTGCGCGGTGCGCCGTCGAACGCGGTCTTGATCGTGTCGGCCTGCTCGTAGTGGCCGTCGGTCTCGATGACCACCAGGTCGACGGCGTCCGCGCCGAGCTGCTCGCTGCCACTCGGGCCGCCCCGGCCGGTCGATTCGAGCGCCTCGAACATCCTGATCCGGATCGGCCGGTCGTCGGCCAGCCAGCGCCGGTGGATCGCGGACAACCAGGTCGCGTACGGCGTGGGATCGGCACCGGGACGGACCGGCGGATGCTCCCAGGTGGCGTGCGGCAGCAGGAAGTCGACCCGGGGCGGCTGCTCGGCCAGCAGCGCCTCGTAGACCCGGACCGGATCGTTGGCCAGGTCGATGGTGCACAGGATGCCGGCGTACAACTCCCGGAAGTCCGGTGTGCGCAGCAGCGCCAGGGCCGCCTGCGCCTGGTGGAAACTGCCGGCCCCGGACGCGTACCGGCGGTGCCGGTCATTCGCCTCGCGGTAGCCGTCGAGCGAGACCCCGACGCGGACGCCGAACTCCTTGAGCACCTCGCACATGGCGGTGTCGAGCCGGAGGCCGTTGGTCTGCATGACCAGATCGAGCCGGGCGACCGGCCCGATCGTCGACCGCAGGCGGGCCAGTGCGTCCCGCATCGGCTCCGCCCCGAGCAGTAGCGGCTCGCCGCCGTGCAGGACCACCCGCACCCGGGACAGGCCGCGTGCCGCCGCGTGCTCCGCGACACGCTGTGCCGAGGCCTGGACGACGTGCGGGAGCATCGACCGCGGCTTGTCCCGCCAACTCTGGTCGACGGATTGATAGACGTAACAGTGGTCGCACGCGAGATCGCACCGGCCGTGCATCTTCAGGATGTACTGACCGATGGGTGGGCCCGAGTCGCGCGCGGGGGGCATCAGGGCGCGGAGTTGAACGCCGCGACATCCAGCCGGCGCACGAGCGTCTCGCTGTCGACGATGCGGCGCACGACGCGGGCCGCCTGCTCGGCCCGGATCCCCTGCAGCGGCGCCGTCGTGATGGCGGCCAGCGGCTCGACGAGGGAATCCATGGTAGCCGGAACGGGTTTCACGATGTCTCCAGATGTCGCGGACTGACAGGCCCACGCCTGCCCGAAAGGCGTAACGACGTAAGAAAGTGTTCGAGGAACGGCGCTAGGCGACGGTCACCTGCTCGGGTGACAACCGCCGGTAGAGCGTTTTCTGGACATTCGGCGTTCGGCACAGAGCCCCTGCGGTGTCTCCGCCGGAGGTACGCCTTCGCCGGAAATCGCATGACCCGTCCGCGTTGTGCGCTGGACCACAGTCTACCCACCTTGTGTTTCGCCATGATGCCGAGGGCGCAGAGAAGAGAATGGGGATCGGCAGGACCTATGGACGACGGTACGAAGGAGTGTCCAGCCCGGTTCAAACCAGCGGCCGGATGACGCCCTCCGAGGCGATCCGGCCGCCCTGCCCGATCAGGATCGGATGCCGACCCGCTCGACCTCGCTGATGACGTCCCACAGGATCTCCGGGGCGGTGGTGGTGCCCTGCACGGTCGAGACCGTCTTGCGGAAGCCGTTGCGGTAGCTGACGGTCAGCGTGTAGGCGAAACGGTCGCAGCACGGGTTGTCCGGCTGGTACGAGCTCCGCAGCCGCAGGAACTCACGGGTGCCGACCATGCGCAGCGACGACCGGCCGTCCGGTGTCGAGCGCTTGACCACGAACGTCTCCTGGAGCCCGGCGAACCCACCGGAGCGGTCCAGCGTGATCGACGTGGCCAGGATCGGTGCGGCGGCTGCCGGGGCGGCCGGCGCGAGCGTGGCGACGGCGCACGCGGCGACCAGAGTGGCGAAGCCCTTGCGGATGATGGTGCGGCGCTTCATGGCGTCCTCCGGTTGTCCGGCGCCGACTGTCGGCGCCCGCACTGCTGACAACCTCCGACAAATCGCCCGAGAAACGGACAATCATCCCGAGGAGGGGTTCACGCCGCCTGGATCAGGTTGATCTCGCGAGCCTCCGCCGCATACCGGGCCAGCAGGTGGACCGTGCGCGGGCCCGCCTCCCCGTCGACCGGCAACCCGGCCCGCGTCTGGAAGTAGCGGACCGCCTCGGTGAGCTCCGCCTCGTCCGGCCCGACCCGTACCCCGAGATCGGTGAACAGTGCCCGCAGCACCTCCGGTTCCGCCGGCGGAACCGACTCCGACCAGCCGATCAGGCCGCCGACGGCATTGCCGACCAGACTGAGCATTCCTCGTGCTGACATGGTGACCTCCCGTGTGGTGGGCGATCCCAGCATCGCGGCAGGACCTGTGCCGGACATCTGCCCACCGTCTCCGAAACCTGTGCGCCTCTGCGACTTTCGGCCGATCTCTCGCGGCCGTCATCGCGGTTAACGCGGGGTTTCGCGGCAGGGCACTGTGGCGGGCATCAATCCTTCTTCTGGCGTCGCCTTTCCGGACATTCCGGAAATCTGAACGGCCAGAAGCGCACGCCTGGTCCGGGACGTCCCTCCCCGGGAGTCATCCGGGCCACCAGGCCGGATCCCCGGCCCGGCGTCGGCTGTCAGCTCTCGCAGAGTGTGGATCGGGCCAGGGCCACCAACTCGCGGGCGTCGGCATCCGCAAGGCCGTACTCGGCCAGTTCCGCCGCGACCGCCCGTCGTGGCTGCCCGGCCGCGAGCGAGGCACACGCCTGCCCGCCCATCCGGGTGATCTCCTCGTTCCGCAGATCCACCGTCGCGCCGGCCAGCCGCCCGCGCACCGCGGCCAGGAACCGCTCACCCGGCACCGATACGCCGGCCACCCCGGACGGCTCCGGCGAAGCCGTCGCCGACAGCGGAACCGGGTCGTCGTCCGGCGTCGGCTCCACCAGCGGCGCGGCCAGCGCATCACTCACGGCGGGCACGGCCCCCGACGGTTCCGGATCCTTCCATTGCGGTACGGGTGGCGAGCTCGCACATCCCGCCATCACCGCGACGGCCACCCCGGCGACGAGCCCGAGCCGCCTCACCGGGTCTCCCGCAGGTGGGCCGGCCGTCCACGCCGTAGCGCCACCGCCGGTTCGCTGATCGTCGGCCCGAACGGTCGCCGCTCCACCGTCGGCTGCGGTCGCCCGATCCGCCCGACCGGCTGCTGACCGGCCGCCGGAACGCCGTCCACGCTCGGCGGTGCCGCCTTCCCGTCGCCGGCCGGTGCCGCGTTCCGGACGTCGGCCGTTGCCGTGTTCCGGACGTCGGCCGTTGCCGTGTTCCCGTCGCCGCGCGGCGGGTCGTCGGTGCTCGGAGCTGCCGCTATGGCGTCCTGGACCGGTGTCGTGAGGCTGTCGTCGCGGCGGTGCGCCGCCTGCGGTATCGGCGCCGCGGGGATGACGGCGACGACGGCGGACCGTGCCGGTTCGGGGACGAGGATGGATGCCGGATTTCCCGGGAATGGCTGGGGGAGAAACACCCGGCCGACCCTAGACGCCGAGCCGGGGGTTCGGCGCCGCCGCGCCGCAGCCACCCGGACGGGCGACCGGCGGGCACAGCCAAGTCACAGACGGCTCACCGCTGCGCAACACCTTCGCGGCGCAGTCTCGATCGCATGACGGACCTGATGACGCGCCCCTCCCGGAACGACGACCGGGCTCCCGACGGCCACGGGCGGCACCGGGTGACCTACGACCTGCCGCCGACACACATTCCGCCGCTGCTGGTCCAGGCCCCGCGCGACCCACGGTGGAGGCGACGGGTCGCGGGCGGCGCCGCCGTCCTGGTCCTGATCGCCGGCGGTGGTGCCACCGGAGCCCTCCTCACCGAGGAGTACCTGGCCTCCCGCCCGGCCCAGGCCGCCGCGCTCGCCGGGACGACGATCACCGAGACCTCCGACCTGGCGCCGATCGTGGCGAAGGTCCAGCCCGGCATCGTGACCGTCCTGGTCGACGGTTCCCGCTCGTCCTCGCTGGGCTCCGGCGTGATCCTCACCGGCGACGGCCTGATCCTCACCAACAACCACGTCGTCGAGGCGGACGGAACGGTCAGCGTCCGCCTGTCCGGCGGGCAGACCGCGCCGGCCCGGGTGGTCGCCACCGACGCCACCCACGACCTGGCCCTGGTGCAGGCCACCGGCCTGACCGGGCTGACCCCGGTGACCTTCGCCCCCGACGACAGCGTCGCCGTCGGGGACACCGTCCTCGCGTTCGGTGCACCGCTGGGCCTGGAAGGCACCGTGACCTCCGGCATCGTCTCCGCCCTGAACCGCGGCGTGGACACCGGGGACGAAAAGCTGACCGGCCTGCTCCAGACCGACGCCCCCATCAATCAGGGCAACTCCGGCGGTGCCCTGGTGGACACCTCCGGCCGGGTGGTGGGCATCAACGTCGCGATAGCCACGGCCGACGACAGCGGCGGCAGCGTGGGCCTGGGCTTCGCCATCCCCGCCGGCACGGCCACCACCGTCGTGGAGCAGCTCCGGGCCCGGCTCTGACCGGGACCCGCACCGCCCGCGACAGATCACTTTCCGTGATCAGAGGGTGGCGCGGAACTCCGGCCAGTGGCCCCAGAAACGCTCGACCTCTTCGATGACGGACTGCAGTCCGGCGGCCACCTCGCGCGGCACCGGGGTGCCGTCGTCGAAGGTCGGCGTGGACGGCAGATAGTAGAGGCCACCGCGTACACCAGGCTCGACGCCGAGTGTCAGCACGTGTCCGTCCATCTCGAACTGCGTCGCGAACCGGCGGCTGCGCACGATCGCGCCGGTGTGGTGCCGCGCTTCCCGAGGCTGCAGCTCCTGGACCGTCATGATGTCCTCCTCACGAACCAGGACGTGGCCCTGGTGACAGTGAGTACGCATGGGGCCGATGAGGCGTTCAGTCCCCGGCGTCCCATTTTTCTTCGGTACGGGAATCTGGCCGGTGGGGGCCGCATCCACCCGTGAGCGGCCTTGGGCCGTGCGGGAACGCGGGCGCCGCCCGGGGGAGTGACGGGACTTCGACGATCATGGTCGGGGCGGGCCGGCTCGTACCGCTAAAGGGCCAAATGGGCGTTGGCCGCCCGCGCCGCCGCGGCATGGCCGGGCAGCTCGACCACCTCGATGCCGGCGGCGATGAGCAGCGCGACGCCCTCGCAGGTGACGAAGAGGTCCGGCTCGCGCCAGGCGATCACCACCCGGGGGATGCCGGCGGCGATGATCAGGCCGGTGCAGGTGGCGTGCGGGCGGCTGGCGCGTTTGGAGCAGGGTTCGAGCGTGCTGTACATGGTGGCGGTGCGCAGCCGGGGGCCGCTGTCGGCGCGCAGCAGGGCGGACTCCTCGGCGTGGACCTGCGGGTCGATGTCGCGGGACCAGCCGCTGGCCAGCTCGATGCCGTCGCCGTCGACGATGACCGCGCCGACCGAGAACGCCGACGTGGACGCCGGGCAGCGGTGGGCCAGCTCGATCGCGCGGCGCATCCACCGATGGTCGTCCATACTGCTCCCCGTCGTGCGACCCTGGGTCCGAATCAGCACACTACTCCCGGCCGTGGTTGTGCCCGCCTCCCAGAATGGACGTCGTGACCGATCTTGACGAGCTGACCCGCCAGGCTGTCCAGAAGCTGGAACCGAACCGCCGCGGGGTCGTCGTCGCCGCGCTGACCGGCGGGCACACCGAGGTCCGGGCGTCCGGCGGGCTGACCGTCGACTCGCGTCTGGAGATCGGTTCGGTGACCAAGGTGTTCACCAGCCTTATCCTGGCCCGGCTGGCCGAGGCCGGCGAGGTGCGGCTGGACCAGCCGTTGGCCGACTTCCTGCCGGCGCCGGCTGGTATCACGCTGCGGCATCTGGCCACGCACACGTCGGGGCTGCCGCGGCTGCCGAAGGGGATGCTGCTGAAGGCGCTGCTGCGGCCGAACACGCCGGATCCGTACGCACACTGCACCGCCGACTACCTGATCGAGAACCTGTCGAGGATCCGCCCGGCCACCCCGGGTACCCGGTTCCGGTACTCGAACCTGGGCGCCGGCCTGCTCGGACTGGCACTGTCCCGGCACACCGGCCTCTCCTACGGCGACCTGGTGGCCCGCGAGATCACCACGCCGCTCGGGCTGACCAGTACCGGCGCCGGTGGCCCGGTGGCGCCGGAGTACGACGCGAAGCGCCGCCCGACCGCGCCGTGGAACCTGGCGGATCTCGTCGGCGCGGGCGGGCTGCGTTCCACGGCGGCCGACCTGATCACGTTCGTCCGTGCGCACGTCGAGGAGTCGCCGGTGACGGCGGCGGTCGGGCTGTCGCTGGACGTCGAGCACCGGGTCAACCCGTTCCTGACCGTGCGCCTGGGCTGGATGGCGCAGCGGATGCACCCGAAACTCGGCGGGCACCTCCAGATCTACCACAACGGGCAGACCGGCGGGGCGTTCGCGTTCGTGGGGTTCGACCCGGAGAAGCGGGTCGGTGTGGTGGTGCTCAGCGACACCGCACGGATGGTCGACGGCCCGGCCATGGAACTGCTGCGCGGCCTGCAGTCAGGGGTGTGACAGCCGCCGCATCGACCGCAGGTAGCGCTGGGTGGCGACCTCCTGGGCCAGAGTGGTCAGCGGCCCGCCGATCCGGGCCAGGGTGCTCGCCGGCCGGGAGAACGCGGTGATCCGGAACCGGATCCGCCCCGCCCCGGTCAGGTGCAGGACGAACGCCTCCTCCCCGCGTTCCGGGTGCCCGTCGAGCGTGCCGTAGGCGAACCCCTGCCGATCGGCCTGGTCGATCCGGTAGACGACCCGGCACGGTGCGGTCAGGCGCAGCGGCCCGGCACCGACCCGGAGCACCACCGGCAGACCGGGCACGGCCGGGGCTCGGGTGCCGACGGTCAGCCCGGCACCCCGGTGCATGCCGAAGGTCAGCAGCGCCTCGGCGGCCCGCTCGAAGGCGTCCCGGCCGGCACCGACCTCGACGTCGCGCAGCACGTGCCGATATCCGGCGGGCAGTGGGGCGTCCCGGGTCGCGCCGACCTCGGGATACGTGAACGGGCCGTCCAGCAGCACGAACTCACCCTAGACAACACTCGCCATCGATCAACGTCTTATAGAAGAATGCAATTCGCGAGTGGAGCGCTGAACCGCAGAGAGATCGACATGGTTATGACAGTCGGTGGGGCTTAGCTGATCTATTGGCAAGGGGTACGGGGATGGCCGCTCACGAACCGCTCGGCAGGGAGTACCTGCTGCACGAGGAGATCGGCCGCGGCGCCATGGCGGTGGTGCGGCGCGCGACCAGCCGGCACGGTGGTCCGCCGCTCGCGGCGAAGCTGCTGCGCCCCGAACTCGCCGGTGACCGCCGGGTGCGGGAGCTGTTCCTCCGTGAGGACGCGGCGCTGCGGGCGCTGAGCCATCCGGGCATCGTGGGCCTGCGCGACCTGATCGTCGAGGGCGGCACCCTGGCCCTGGTGATGGAGTACGTGGACGGTCCCAACCTGCGCCGCTACCTGTCGATGCGGGGCGGCCGGCTCACCCCGCCGGAGGTCGTCGTGGTGGCCGCACAGACCGCCGCGGCCCTCGCGTTCGCCCACGCGCGTGGCGTCGTCCATCTCGACCTCAAACCGGAGAACCTGCTGGTGGTGCGCGGGTCCACGCCGCCGGAGGTCCGGATCACCGACTTCGGGGTGGCGGTGCTGCTGGGCGGCGGGCACCACTCGGTGGCCGGCGGCACCCCCGGCTACACGGCCCCGGAGATCTTCCAGGGCGGCCCGCCGACCCCGGCCGCGGACGTGTGGTCGCTGGGCGTGCTGCTGCTGGAACTGACCACGGGCCGGCCCGACGGCGACCCGTCGGCGCTGCCCGGCCCGCTCGGCCCGGTGGCCCGTGACTGTCTGGCGGCCGATCCGCGGCGCCGTCCGCCGGCCGCCCGGGTGGCCGCCTACCTACGGCAGTTCGCGGCGGGCGTGCAGGGCCTCCCGCCGGTCGCGCCGGTGTCCGGGCACCCGATGAGCGACGGCGAACCGGTCACGCTGGCGCTGGGCTTCCCGCCGCCGCAGCTCCCGCAGCCCACCTTTCCGCCGCCGGCCCCGCCGCAGCCGCCGCGTGCCGCCTTCGTGGGGTCGAACGCGGCGTTCGCCGGGCCACGGGACGGGTCCGGGCACCGGGACACGATCGGCAGCTGGGCCGGGCAGATGCCGGAGACCGGCCGCTACCAGGCTCCGCCGGCGCCTCCCCGGCGGGCCCGGTGGCGCCGCGGCCCGCTGGTCACGCTGGCCGCGGCCCTCGTGGTCGCCGCCGTGGTGACCGGGCTCAACCTGACCGCCACGGCCGGCGCCCGCACCGCCGACCTGGCCACCCAGGTCAGCGTCCCGCCCGCGGTCACTCCGGTCGAGAAGGGTGCGGAGTCCCTGCCGCCGACCGACGGCGTCGCCCTGCCACCGCTGAACACACCGTCCGCCGAACGGCTGCGGGTCACCATGGCCGGCACGGTCGACGGCGCCGGCACGCTGGCCATCTCGATCCGGGACGGGCAGGCGATCGCGTACATCTGCGACGGCGACCGTCTCGAGGCCTGGCTCAAGGGCACCGCGAAGAACGGGCTGCTGAACCTGTCCGGCAAGAACGACACGAAGATCACCGGCCTGTTCGACGCCCGCCGCGCGGCCGGGGAGGTCACCGTCGAGGGCCGGGCACACCGCTTCGAGATCGGTGTGGTCCGCAAGCCGTCCGGGCTCTACCGGCTGAGCAGTCAGGTGCGCGGCGCCCAGATCGACGGCTCGTGGATCGTGCTGCCGGACGGCCGGCAGGTGGGCGTACTCCTGCGTGGGGGGACGCCGGGACCGGCTCCGGTGCTGGACCTCGCCGGGCGCGGCACGACCGTCGACGGCGAGGCCGTCACCGGGGCGACCACCATCGACGCCGACACGGGGGAGGGGTTCACCAGGTGACGCCCCGGGTGTGGCTGCCCGTGGTCGCCGGTGTCGGGGTCGCGGTCGGGCTCGGCGTCTACGGGCGCCTGCACCAGCCGGTCGGCACCTCCGACGTCGACACCCTGCTCCGCATCCAGACGCTGAAGGTGTGGCTGGCCACCGGCGTGGCGTCTTTCCTGGTGGTGCAGCTGCTGTCGGCGCTGGCGATCTACGGTGTGCTGCCGGGCGGAGCGTGGGTGGGGGCGGTGCACTGCTGGTCCGGCCGGATCGCGTTGCTGCTGTCGATGCCGGTGGCGGTGCACTGCCTCTACACCTTCGGGCTGCGGTCGGACACGCCGCGGGTGCTGGCGCATTCACTGCTCGGCTGCCTGCTCTACGGCGTGTTCGTGACGAAGATGCTGCTGCTCAGCAGGCCCGGCGACGGGCGCGGATGGGGGCTGCCGGTGGCCGGCGGGCTGGTGCTGACCGCGGTGGCCGGGCTGTGGCTGACCTCGGCGCTGTGGTTCTTCACCACGATCGGTGTGACCTGGTGAACCGGCCGGCTCACCAGGTGGCCAGCACGCGGGCCTGACCGCCGGAGCCCTCCTCGTACGGGATCAGCCCCACGAAGATCGTCGCACCGGTACGGGGCAGCCGGTCCAGTCCGGCCAGGTTCTCCAGCCCGTACCGGTCCGCCCCGGTCAGCGCCAGGTGCGTGTCGAAGGTGGCCGAGATCCCCGGGTCGATGCTGAGTGTGTCGACGCCGAGACCGCGGATCCGGCGGCGCCGCAGGAGCCACTCGCAGGCGTCCGTGCCGAACCCGGGGAAGTGCAGCGTCCCGGCCGGGTCGGTGCCCCGGTAGGCGTTCGCGTCGCCGATCCGTGAGCCCCAGCCGGAGTACATCAGGACCGCCGCCCCGTCCGGGATCCGCCCGTGCCGGCGTTCGAACTCCCGCAGGTCGTCCACGGTCACCTCGGTGTCCGGGTCGTGGGCGGCCCGCCGGGCGATGTCGACGACCACGGCCGGCAGGATCAGCTCGTCCGGCCGGAGTTCGGTGGCGGTACGCCCGCCCGCGGTGAAGTGGGCGGGCGCGTCGACGTGGGTGCCGATGTGCTCGATGATCCGCCACTCCTGCATGTAGTAGCCGTCGTCCTCGACCGTCGTGACGGTGCGGCGGACCGCCTCCTCGCCGGGGCTGAACGCCGGGAACCTCTCCGACAGCGGGTAGGTCAGGTCACGGATCCCGCGTCCACCACGGGCGGCGGCGGGCTCGGCGGCCATGGCGGTGGCGGCGAGCCCGGCGACTCCGGCGAGCGCGGCCCGGCGGGTGACTTTCGGTTGGGTGCACATGCACTCATCGTGCCGGTGGTGTGCCGGGCGCCCAAGAGGAATCTCTCTGTGTCGACCTTGTGACCAACGGTCGCCACGATGTCCAGTGTGAATACGACACGGGGGATCACGATGGCCTGGCTCGGCCATCCGGTGACGATGGTCGCGCTGGCGGTACTCGTGATCAACGACCATGTGCTGAAGCTGACCCACCCCGGCTGGGCGACCGGCAAACTCAGCGACGCGGCCGGCATGCTGCTCGCGCCGCCACTGCTCGCGGCCCTGGCGGGCCTCATCGCTCCCCGGCTGCCGGTGCGCCGGGTCGCGGTCACCTCGATGGTCGCGGTCGGCGCCGGGTTCACGGTCGTCAAACTCTGGGCGTACGGTGCCGAGCTCGCCTCCGCCGCCTGGAGCGTGCTCACCCCGTCCCTGATCCGGGCGGACCCCACCGATCTGCTCGTCCTGCCGCTGCTGGCCGGCTCGTGGTGGACGTGGCGGCGCAGCCACGCGAGCCGGGCCGGCCGGGTGACCCGGGCGGTGCGCCTGGCCGTGCTGCTGCCACTGGCCCTGGCCGGCGTGGCCGCGACCAGCCCGCTGCCGCACACCAGAGCCGAATCCGTGGTCGTGGCCGGTGACGCCGTCTACGTCCATGCGACTGCCGTGCGCCCTCGCCGTGCCGAGTGGTCGGTCAGCCGGGACGGTGGCGTGACCTGGTCCGGCGCTGCGGAACCGGCGTCACCGCGGCAGCCGGTGTGCTCGCGGGACCGGGTCTGCTACCGGGTGGTGCCGGACGAGCTCGGCGTGCAGAGCAGCACCGACGGCGGTCCGTGGACCGACAGTTGGCGCATCGGCGACGACGATCGGCAGGCGCTGTACCGGGACTACGCCGACATCGAGACCATCCTGGCGCTGAGCTCGGGGGCACTGGCCGTCCAGGACGTGCCCGGCGGTCACGTCGTGGTGGTCGCCAACGGCCGGGACGGGTTCGCCGTCCGCGACCCGGCCGGCCGGTGGACACGCATCGGATTCCCGGCCTTCCCGGACGATGTGGCGCCGCTGCCGTTGTCCACCTCGCCCGGTGCGCTGGGCCGTCCACTCAGGATCACCGTGATCGCCCTGCTCGCCGGGTTCCTGATGACCGTCGCCGGGGTGGTGTCGCTGCGTCGCTCGGGTGGCAGCCGGCAGTGGTGGTGGCTGGCCGCCGCCTTCCCGGCGGCCGCGGTCGTCCTGATTCCGGTGGCGGTGCGAGCCTGGCGGGATCCGGCCTCGATCGTTGCGGCGCCGGGCTTCCTCAGTCCGTTCCTGGCCGTCGTGGTGGCGCTGGCCGGGGCCGTCATCGCGCTGTCCTTCGCCGCGGGCCGCGCCGCCACCGCGCGTGCCTGGCTGCGGCCCGCTGCCGTCGCCGCCCTGGTCACCGCCGCGGCGTCGGCCGTGGCCTGGCGGCTCATGTCCTGAGCGGCGCAGCCGGAGCCGAGGTTTGGCTCATGTCGTGACCGGGCGCAGGAGCAGCCAGGCGTCGGCCGGGAAGAGGCGCTGGGAGATCGCCCACGTGACCCGCGGATAGTAGGGCCGGGCCCGGGTGACGTCGAGGATCCGCGGCTGGTCGACCGGGTGGTCGGCGCCCTTCCAGCGCAGCGTGCAGCCGTCGGCGGCGAGCACGTTGCGGACCCAGTTGGTCTGCGCGCCCCACGGCAGGTTGATGAGGAAACCGTCCGGGGTGATCAGGACGGCGACGGGCACGGTCAGCTCCCGGCCGGACTTGCGGCCGCGGTGGTGCACGCGTGCCCACAGCGGGAACCAGCGCCGGCCGGCCAGTCGTGCCACGGCGGGCGCGGTGGCACGGGCGAATCGCCAGGAGGTGTTCGCGGGAGCGGTCATGCCCCGATTCTTCGCCGGTCACCGGCTGTTCCGCGTCCCGGCGATCCGTCACCCCGGATGACGGAAATCCAGCATGAGGCGGACGGCGTCGCTGCGGCCACGGGCACCGATTTTGCGGTAGACGGCGGACAGGTGCCGTTCGACGGTGTGCACGGCGATCCCCAGTCGCCGGGCGATCTCGGCGTTCGAGTCGCCGGCGGCGAGCAGCCGCAGCACATCGGTCTCCCGTGGGGTCAGCCGGCCCGTCGCCGGCCGCCCGGCCGCGGTCAGGGCACCCGTGGTCACGAAGTCGGTGACCAGCCGTACGTCGGTGTCCCGGTCCTCGAGGAACAGGGTGGGGGTGCTGCCGGACAGCTCCACGAAACGGCCGTCCGGCAGCGTTTCGGCCAGCCGCCGCGACGTCTCGGCCGGGATCCGCTGCTCGCCCTGCCGGTGCAGGACCAGCGCCGGCGCCCGGACCGCGGCCAGCTCCGCGGTGACGTCGATGTGCCGGGCCGCCTCGAACCAGGCCTTCGCGATCGGTGCGCTGGTGGCGGTCCGGAACGCCTCCGCGGTCCACCGGCCGGTGGGTGCCGCGTCCCAGCCGAGCCACGCGGTCGCGGCCGCGTCGGCGAACAGTCCCCAGTCCTGATCGATCAGTGACAGCAGCGCCTGTGTCTGGGCGGGGAGCATCGCCTCCCGCAGCCGGGGCGTGCCACCGAACAGCACGAGCCGCTCGACCCGGCCGGGGTTGCGGGCGGCGAACGCGAGCGCCGTCGGCACCGAGTGGTAATAGCCGAGCAGCGACACCCGTGGCAGGCCGGTGTCGTCGAGGACGGCGTGCAGGTCCCGCAGGTGCGCGTCCAGCCCGAGGTCACCGAGGTCGATCCGGCGGTCGGAGGCGCCGGTCCCGCGGCCGTCGTAGAGGATCATCGTCAGGTTCCGGGCAAGGTCCTGGTAGGCGGCGTGCATGGCCGGGATCCGCCACTGCGCCACGATGTTGCTCAGCGAGGGCATCCACACCAGCGGCGGCCCCTGCCCGAACATCTGGTAGCCGATCGTCACATCGTCCCGGGCACGCGCGAAACGGACCTCCACGTCCGTCATTATCGCCGGGGACGGCAGCAGCCCGGCGCCGCCTCGCGGCCCGGACCGTTGCGGGCGCCGCCGGGTGGCCCGGGTGCTTCTACTGGCCGTACCCCCAAAGGTGTTGAATTCGGGATCTCGCCGTGCTGAGGATTCCTCGTGTGACCCCCGCCGCAGCCGAACTTGTTTGAATCTGAAATAGTTGCGCAGTCAAACGCGTTGTGCGGGGCAGTCCGGGAAATCAGATTCCCGGCCGATCAGTCCAGGAGCCGGTCATGCAGTTCGGAATCTTCAGCGTCAGCGACATCACGACGGACCCGACCACCGGCCGGACCCCGACCGAGGCCCAGCGCATCAAGGACATCGTCACGATCGCCAAGCACGCGGAGGAGGTCGGCCTCGACGTCTTCGCGCTCGGTGAGCACCACAACGAGCCGTTCTTCTCCTCGTCGCCGACCACCACGCTGGCCTACATCGCCGCGCAGACCTCGACGCTGCAACTGTCCACCGCGACCACGCTGATCACCACCAACGACCCGGTGAAGATCGCCGAGGACTTCGCGATGCTCCAGCACCTCGCCGACGGCCGCGTCGACCTGACCCTCGGCCGCGGCAACACCGGCCCGGTCTACCCGTGGTTCGGCAAGGACATCCGGGCCGGCATCCCGCTCGCCCTGGAGAACTACGCGCTGCTGCACAAGCTGTGGCGCCAGCACACCGTCGACTGGCAGGGCAAGTTCCGCACCCCGCTGCAGGGCTTCACCTCCACGCCGCGGCCGCTCGACGAGATCCCGCCGTTCGTCTGGCACGGCTCCATCCGTTCCGTTGAAATCGCAGAACAAGCCGCCTACTACGGTGACGGGTTCTTCGCCAACCACATCTTCTGGCCGGCGTCGCACACCCAGCGGATGGTGGGGCTCTACCGGCAGCGGTTCGAGCACTACGGCCACGGTTCCGCCGACCAGGCCATCGTCGGTCTCGGTGGGCAGGTGTTCCTGCGTAAGAACAGCCAGGACGCGGTGAAGGAGTTCCGGCCGTACTTCGACAACGCCCCCGTCTACGGCCACGGCCCGTCGCTGGAGGACTTCACCCGCGAGACGCCGCTGACCGTCGGCAGCCCGCAGCAGGTCATCGACAAGACCCTCGGCTTCCGCGAGTACGTCGGCGACTACCAGCGCCAGCTGTTCCTGATGGACCACGCCGGCCTGCCGGTCAAGACCGTCCTGGAGCAGCTCGACCTGCTCGGCTCCGAGGTCGTCCCGGTGCTGCGCAAGGAGTTCGCCCGCCTGAAGCCCGCGCACGTGCCGGACGCCCCCACCCACGCGTCCCTGCTCGCCGCCGGGAACACCGCGGCCGTCAAGGAGGAAGTGAAGGCATGAAGCAGCGCAAGCTCGTCGTCATCAGCGCGGGCCTGAGCCAGCCGTCGTCGACCCGCCTGCTCGCCGACCAACTGTCGGCGGCGGCGGCCGGCGCCGCCACCCGGCTCGGCGTCACCCTCGACGTCCAGTTCATCGAACTGCGCGACCTGGCCCACGAGATCACCGACAACATGCTCACCGGCTTCCCCGGCACGTCACTCAAGCAGGCCCAGGAGGCGGTCACCGCCGCCGACGCCCTGATCACCGTGACCCCGGTGTTCTCCGCCAGCTACAGCGGACTCTTCAAGTCGTTCTTCGACGTGCTCGACAAGGACGCGCTGGTCGACAAGCCGGTCCTGCTCGCCGCCACCGCCGGCACCGCCCGCCACTCGCTGGTGCTGGAGCACGCGCTGCGGCCGCTCTTCTCCTACCTGCGGGCGGCGATCATCCCCACCTCGGTCTTCGCCGCCAGCGACGACTGGGGCGCCAACTCGGTCGAGGGCCCCCTGCGCGCCCGCATCGACCGTGCCGCCGCCGAACTCGCCCGCGTGGTCGAACGCCGCGAACCCGCCGTGGTCACCGACCCGTTCGCCCTCACCGCCGACTTCGAGGACATGCTGAAGAACCTGTAGGCCGTCGCTGTCCGGTGGCACCGGGAAGACCGGGCCACCGGAGAGCCGCCGCCCCGTGGTGGCCTCCCACGTCTTCCTGACTGCTCAGTTGAGGATCGCGCCGGTGACGGCGACCTGCTCCTTGAGGACCCCGCCGATCAACCGCTGCGTCTGGTTGATCTCCTCGACCGCGTGGTGGATCTGCGCCAGCGAGGAGGTGACCGCGTCCACCCGCGACTGAATGGCGCTGACCTTGGCGCTGACCTCGTCGGTGGCCCGCTCGGTCTCGGTGGACAGCTCCTTCACCTCGCCCGCGACGACGGCGAACCCCTTGCCGGACTCACCGGCCCGCGCCGCCTCGATGGTCGCGTTCAGGGCGAGCAGCTTGGTCTGCGCCGCGATCGTCTGAATGGCCCGTACCACGTTGTTGATCTCCGAGCTGGCCTGGCCGAGCGCCGCCACCTGCTCGTTGGCCTCGGCCGCCAGGTTCTCGCTGTTCTCCGCGACCGCCGACGCCGAGCTGACGTTGCGTTCCACCTCGGCGATCGAGTCGAGCAGTTCCCGGCCCGCCTGGTGCAGCTGCTCGGTCGAGGCGAACCGCTCCAGGGCCTGCCCGACCAGGAACGCCGTGTTGCGCAGGGCACTCTCCCGGCCCGGGTACATGATCAGGGTCCGGGTGGCGAAGAAGTCCATCGTGCCGACGATCCGGCCGCCCACCCGGATCGGCAGGCACACCCCGGACTTCACCCCGGCGGCCTGCGCCGCCGGCCGCCGGACACAGTCGGTCAGCTCCCCGAGGTCCTCGACGAACACGAGATCCCCGCGATCCCAGGCACGACCGGACAGGCCGACGCCCCGGGCGAACGACGCGGTCATCGTCACCTGCCGGAACTCCGCACCGGCGTCACCGGACTCCAGGGCGAAACGCAGCACGTTCGCACTCTCGTCGAGCGCCCAGAACGAGCCGTACTGCCAGTCGAAGTCCTTGCGGATCGTCTCCAGAGCCGACCGCAGCGCCTCGTCCCGGCTGCTCGCCTGCGTCATCTGGCGGATCACCGTGGAGACCGCCTCCACGTCCTGCGCGGTCTTCTCCTGCTGAACGATCTCGTGCAGGCGGACCAGCGTGCCCGAGGCCAGGACCCCGATCGCCCGCAGCGCCGACAGCCGGCCCTCCGACGGCTCCAGTTCCGCGGTGGTGAAGAAGTCCATGGTGCCGATCACCCGGCCGGCCTCGATGATCGGGAAGCAGATGCCGCTGCGTACGCCCGCACGCATCGCCTCGGGGGCGCGCACGCAGTCCGGGACGTCCGCGAGGTTCCGGACGAATACCAGGTCACGGGTACGCCACGCGCGACCGGAGAGGCCCACCCCCTCGGCGAACGAGGCGCGGAGGGTCACGTTCCGGAACTCCTCGTTGACCGTCCCGCTGTCCTGCGCGAACCGGAGCACACCCGCCGCGGCGTCCATCTGCCAGTAGGAGCCGTACGCCCATCCGAACCGCTCCCGGACCAGCCGCAGAATGGTGCCGATGGCCTCGTCCGGCGAGGTGACCTTCTCCATCGCCTGCACGATGGCGGTGACCGCCTCCACCTCCGCGGCCGCCTCGGCGAGTTCCGACTGGAGCCTGGTGATCGTCTGGGCGTTGCGCGGTCCGAACATCGGCGGTGTCCTCCAGGTGGGAGCGGCCCGGCGCCACTCAGTCCTCACCTTCGGGCCGCCGCGTTCCGACATGAGCCCGGCGCGGCGCGGTCGAAAAGGTCAGGGCAACGGACCTGCAACGCAGACCGAAATGCGGTCGTCCCCGCACCGGCGACGGCCGGAGTCAGGCCGGCGGGCCGGCGATGATCAGGGCGGAGACCGCGAGCCAGCCGATGTGCCAGGCCTGGTCGAGTTCGAACAGGCCGGTGCCGGGCCCGCTGGTCGAGGGCCCGGAGGGCCGCACCACGCCGACGTGGTCGAGGTAGCCGCCGCGGCCCAGCAGCCGGCCCAGGCGGATCAGCGGGGTGCGCAGGTCGGCGATGAAGTGGGTGACGGCGTTGAGGACGATCCCCGCCACGAGCCAGCCCGGCTCCAGCGGCAGGCGCAGCCACCAGCCGGCGGCGAGCAGGAAGATCGTGGTGGTCGCGGTCCACGACATGACGTGTTTCGCGCAGTGCCACAGTGCCACCGAACGCACGCAGCCCTCGTTGTCCAGGCCCTTGCCGTACGCCTGACCGCTGGTCTGCACCCAGTGGTCACCGACGTAGTGCCCGGCGAGCATCACCGCGAATGCCACCGCCGTGGTGACCGCCCTGACCAGATCTTCGTGCTCCATGCCGCGATCCGCCTCCGCCGAGAGTGCCGTCTCATTGACCACTCCAGCACTACGACGCGGCTGGAACCCGCAAACGTGTCCGCGCACACTGCGTCACGTCCGTCACCCCCCGCAAACCTTAAGACCTTCAAGACCCCTTTTCGGTACGGCCACGAGGAGGAACCGTGAGCCACCGGCGCGACGCGGGCCGGACACCGGGCCGAAGCGCGACCGCCGGGCCGGATGCGAATGTCCCGCCTACTTCCCCGGCTGGTCCTCACCGCTGTCTCGAGCGCCGTGAGACAGCGGTGAGGACCAGCCGGGGGTGAGATCCCAGCCGCGGACCCGGTGGATGCGGGCGGTCTTCGGGTAGGCGGTGACCGGTGACCGGCCGCCGGTCTCGAAGATGTCGATCATCAGGATCAGCGGGTAGTCCGGGGCCTGGGGGAACCGGCCGACGACCCGGCCCTCGCAGCCGATCACGGTGCCGCCGGCGCCCCAGATCGCGGTCCACGTGTGCGGGCGCGACGCGTCGACCGGAACGGGCACCTCGCCCATGTCGGTGCGCAGCCGGTCGTCGTGGTGTGCCTTGATCCCGATCCGGGCGGTCGTGGTGGCGGGACCGACCGCCTCGGCGTCGATCTCGAAGACGCAGATCTCCCCACTGTCACGGGGGTCGAGGTGTTCGCTGCCGACCAGCCAGACGGCCAGCATGCTGCCGGGATCGACGGCGGCGCGCACGGTCACGTCGACCCGGCCGGCCGACGGTGCCCAGAGCAGGCGGGTCCCGGCCGGGGTGCGGACGGTCAGCCCGTCCGGCCGGTGCCGGTGGGTGCCGCGGTGCCCGCCCACCGCCCCGGAGAAGTCGCCGGTCTGCACGTTCGACACCCGCAACGGGGCGTCCTCGGGCCGCCAGTCCGGCTGATCGTCGTCGATCCGCAGCCGTAGCCCGTCACCGTCGAGGTCGTATCGTGCCCGGGACCGCTCGGGGGTGCTCCAGTGCGGCAGGTAGTGATCGATCCACAGGTCGGCCCGCAGCGCCGGCCCGGTGAAGTCGTCGGCGAGGTCGGGCGCGCGGGACGGCGGCTCGGGCAGCGCTTCGAAGGTCACACCCCATCACATCACACCCCGTTTCTGATGACTTCCGGTAACCGTCGTCCGGATCGCTATGACGGTGCGTGACTCCCAAAATGCGGACGACTGCGTCACATCGGGGTGGGGGTCACGCCGATGGGCGGTAAGGGGCAGGTAGCCTCCCGGTCATGCGAGCAATGACCACCGTGGCCGTCGTCACCAGCACCCTTCTGGCGATCTCCGGCTGCGCTACCAGCGGGCCCTCCGGCGCTCCGGCTGCCCCCGCCGCCCCGGCGGTGACCGCCAGCGGCCTGGACGAGGCCACCGCGGCGGTGTGCGGCATCGCCAACCAGGCCACTCTCGGTGAGGGCGGCTACGACTTCGACGTCGCCACCGCCACCCAGATCGTGACTCTAGGTCAGGACTCGAAGAGCACGGTGATCACCGCGGCGGCCAACGTGCTCTCCGTCCCGACCCGGCAGGCGCAGGCCGCCGCCGGTCAGCCGGAGGAGGCGAGTCACCTCGCCGAGCTGCGCACCGCGATGCTGAAGTTCCAGACCATCTGCCAGGACGTGGACGCGCTGGTCGTCAGCATCCAGGAGAGCGAGTACGCGGTCGACGACGACGCGGTCAAGTCGACCCGCTGAGCGCTGTGGCGAGAACCCCCGGCCCGGAAACGGCCCGGGGGTTCCGTGCGTCCGGGGCACACCGTCCACAGCGGTCCCGCCGCCGCGCCGGCCGTGTCTTACCTGACGGGGGCCCCGAGGTGCTGATACGGTTCCGGGCGCTCACTCGGGAGGAGTCGTTTGTTCGATGAGGATGATCGGCTGTCCGGCCCATGTGAGCGGAACCGGTGTGGCGGTAGGTTCACCGTCCACACGTCACCTGGCCTTGGGGGAGTGCCTTGCAGGTGAACGACCCGGCTCGCGACGCATTACAGCAGGTGGAGAGCGCCGCACACCTGTATGCGGCGGGCGAGGACGAGATAGCGGAGTTTCGGGAGATCCTGGCGCGCCAGCACCCGAACGACCGCGGTACCTACGCGTGCGCCGCCCTGGACCGGGTGATCACCGACATCGCCTTCGATCACCGCACCGAATGCGACGGCGGGCCGGACTGCCGGACCTGTGCGGGCCTGCGCGACGCCCTGGCGATCGCGGTGGCCAGCGTCCGTTCGATGATCGCCGACGAGATGACCTGGCGTAACCGGCGCAACCGGCGCTGGTTCTGGAACCGCTGACCCGGGCCCGGCCGGCACATCACGGGGGGCTGACCGTCACTCCAGGCGGAAATCGGCGAAGTCGAAGCCCGGCGCCACCACACAGCTGACCAGGACGGGTGCGGTACCGGCGGGTTCCGCGGCCTGCCAGACGCCGGGCGGGATCAGCACCTGCGGCTCCTGGCCGGCGGCGATGTCCGGGCCGAGCAGCACCTCGTCCCCGTCGGCGGGCCGGTCGCCGCTGCCACCGCGCCGCAGCAGCAGTGGGCCGCCCGAATGCCAGAACCACAGCTCGGCCGAGCGCACCACGTGCCAGGCGGACCGCTCGCCCGGATGCAGCAGGAAGTAGATGGCGGTGGCGGCGTGCCGGGGCCCGTCGTAGCCGTCCGGTTCGAACGTGACGGGCGAGCGCCACGTCTCCCGGTACCAGCCACCCTCGGGGTGCGGTTCCAGGCCGAGGCGCTCGACAAGATCAGAAGCCATGGACCGGATCCTATGCCGGATCCCGCCGGCGCAGGCCGGTACGGTGCACCCCGTCGGATCAGCGTTCGGCCGCTGCGTCGTTGGCCTGGTCGGCGGCGAGCAACGCGGCACCGAACCGTTCCGCGACGTGCTCGAGCCAGCCCGGCTCCTCGTAGGCGAGGTCCGCACCCCGCGCCTCCCGGAGTCCCCGTAGGAGATCCCGAAGGCGGCTCTCCGGTGTGCGCCTGGCGGGCTTGATACGCCGGTCCGAGGTCGTCCATCGGCGTACGGCGGTGTCGATGCAGCCCGACGGGTCGCACGGCTGCCAGTGCTCCGCGACCCGGACTTCGCGGAGGATCGCGGCCAACGCCGCCGCCTGCTCCTCCCGGGACTGCCGCACGCTCATCGCACGATGATGCCGTGGACGGCCTCCCGGGCGCACCCGACTTCAGGCGTCGCCGCCCGGCGCCGGTCGTCCCGATCGAGGGGCCCGCCTCCGTGCGGCTCCACCAGACCGTCGGTTCGTTCAGAGGGCGTAGGGGACGCGGAACAGCCCGTTCGGGTCGGTGGCGGCCTGGAGCCGGCGCAGTCGTTCCAGATGGGCGCCGTGATAACGCGCCGGATCGGTGGGCCCGGGTTCCAGATAGTTCACATACCGCCCCGACGACCACGGCGCCACCGCGCGATGCCCGGACTCGATCCACCCGTACCCGTCCGCCACCGACGCCGGATCGGCGTTCGGCAGGTCCACCAGCCATTGCAGCATGCTGCTGGCACCGTGCCACGGGAAGGCGTTGTCCCCGGCCGGCACCCGAGCCGGCGCCCCGGTCATCCGCTTTAATTTCGCCAGACCCGGCCGGCGACTCGCGGCCCGCGCCTGCACCACCGTGAGCAGCGCGTTCACCCCGTCCGGCGGTACCGTGCCGCGGAAGATCTCGCTACCGATCACATGCGTGCCCCGCGCGGCGCCGGCCGCCCGATCCCGCAAGAGCTGCACGTGCGGTGCACTCTCGACCTTCGCCGTGGCCGGCTCCCGGCCGATCGCCCGGGTCAGCGCGGCCACCTCGGCGGCCCCGTCGCCGTCGAGGACGTAACCCCCGATCCGCACCGACAGCGCACCCACCGTATCGGAGGTGAACTGGCACGCCGACCAGCTGTTGTCCGGCGCCACCGTGTTCCGTGCCTGCCAGCCGGCGGCGCGCGGCGGCGTCCGCCCACGGATAGGTGAGCACGTACGCCGTCGTGGTCCCGGCCGGATGGGTGCGCATCCGCCACGACGTGACCACCCCGAACCGGCCGCCTCCGCCGCCGCGCAGCCCCCAGAACAGCTCCGGCTCCCGCTCGGCGTCCACGGTCCGGTAGCGGCCGTCCGCGGTCACCACGTCCGCGGCCACGACGTTGTCACACGTCAAGCCGTAGGCGGAAGCCGCCGACCCGATCCCGCCGCCGCAGGTCAGGCCGCTGATGCCGACGCTGCCACAGGTGCCGGCCGGCACCGAGACACCACTCGCGGCGAGACCACCGTAGACGTCGATCAGGGTGGCACCCCCGCCGATCGTCGCCGTCCGGGTCGCCGCGTCGAAACCGACACTTTTCATCGGCCGCACGTCGAGAACGATGCCGGTGCCGGTGGTGGACGCCCCGACATACGAGTGGCCGCCGCCGCGGGGCACGATCGGCAGCCCCGTCCGCACCGCGAACCGCACCGCCTCGACGACATCCGCCGGCCCCGCACACCGCACGATCGCCGGCGGCCGGATCCCGTCGAACCGCGGCGAGAACAGCTGTCGCGTCGGGTCGTAGGAGGCGGTGCCGGGCAGGACGAGCCCGCCTTCGAGCCCCGCGGCGAGCGCCTGCCAGTCCGCCGCCGTCGGGGGTGCGGTCGGCGTCGGACGCGGTGTGATCCCCTGCGGACTCGCCGAAGGCTCGGGCCGGGGCGAGACCAGCCCGGCAAGACCGGCGCTGAACAGGGCACGACGGGACAACGGCATACAAAGATCCTGGCATAGGGCTTTATATCCGTTATGCGATTCGCCGAGGTATCGCCGCCGCGGTCACAGCAACTCGGGCGCGACCCCGGCCGGTGTTGCCGGTCAGCCGGCGCGGGGACCGGCCCGTGTTGCGGGTCAGGCGGCGCCGGTACCCGGCTGTGGCTGATCGGAGGCGGCCGCGGCTACCCAATAGAGCTGCTTGTGCCCGCGCGCCTCCATCTCGGCTGCCAGCTCCTCGGCCTCCGCCCGTACCGCCCGCTTCGTCACCACGAAACGATTGCCGTTGTCGTCCTGCCGCCACACCACCCAAGCCGCGTCCGTCACCACCCCATCCTGCCGTGTCGCAGGCGATCTGCTCTTGCACGATGGCGTTGCCCGACGTCTCCGACGTCTCCGACGGGTCAGCGGACGGCGGGCTGGACGGTGAGCGTCCCGGTGTCGGCGTCGAGATGCGCGGGAACGCCCAACGGGACTGTGAACCGGGTCGGCCCGTGCCCGATCGGTAGTCCGGCGAGGACCGGGATGCCCAGCTCGTTCAAGTGCTCGGCCAGGACCCGGCCGGCGTCGGGGCACGCGGTGAACGAGCCCACGGCGACGCCCGCCAAGCCGTCGAACCAGCCCGATCGTTTCAACTGGACGATCATGCGGTCGACCCGGTACGCGGCCTCGTTCACCTCCTCGATCAACAGGATCGCCCCGGTGAGATCGGGCTGGTGGCGGGTTCCCGCGGTCGCGGCGAGCAGAGTCAGATTCCCGCCGAGCAGCGTCCCGTCGGCCCGCCCGGGATGCCGGACGAGCGAGGTGTCGGCATCGGCGGGAACGGCGTGCGGGACGGCCGGCCGGGCGATCGCCGTGGTCGCGCCGGCGTGGGCGCCGGGTGCGGCGTCAGCGGGGACGGTCGCGGGGGTGAAGGGTGCAGCGTCAGCGGGGACGGCCAGGTGGGTGGTCGCCACGGGTGGGCCTGCGGAGAGGGCGGGCGGGGTGGTGGTCACCGCCGCCGGAGCGGGAGCCGGTGGGGTGGCGAGGATGGTCAGGGGTGTGGTCGTGGTCAAGGCCTGGCGGGCGGCGGCCGTGCTCACCGGATCGTTGATGAGGGCGCTGCCGCTCGGTCCGTGGACGGTGGCGAGGCCGGCTTCGTACCAGAGGGCCAGGTGCAGCGCGGTGATGTCGGAGAAGCCGATCACCAGTTTGGGATCGGCGCGGACGGCGTCGTAGTCGAGGCGGTCGACGATGCGCTGAGTGCCGTAGCCGCCACGTATGCACAGGATTCCGCGTACCTCCGGGTCGCGGAAGGACGCCTCAAGGTCGGCGAGGCGCTCGTCGTCCGTACCGGAAAGGAAAAATCGCCTGCCGAGAGCGTGCCGGCTCCGGTGAGTGCGCAGCCCCCAGGATTCGAGGATCGTCGCGGCGTCGGCGGCCTGGGCCTCGGTGACCGGGCCGGCCGGGGCCACCAGGGCCACCAGGTCGCCGGGTTCGAGGCGCGGCGGTCTGATCATCACCGCAGCGTAGGCGTCGGCGTCCGCGACGCCGGTGCATGGTCGGCCACGGTCAGCCGAGCCGGTCAGGGGGACCGGTCAGCGGGGCCGGAGACCGATCAGTGTGCCGTCAGCGTCGGTCGGCGGCGGCGTAGGAGACGGCTGCGGTGACGGCGGACACCGCGATCACCGACGGCCATGGGCCGATGCGCCGGGCCAGCGGGTGGGAGAGGGCGAAGGCGCCGAGGTAGGTGGCGACCAGGGCGCCGGTGGTGACCGGACCGGTGCGGCGGGCCCACTCCCGGCCGGCGAGGATGCCGCCGGCGGCGAGGACGGCACCGCCGAGGGGCCGGATGCCGGTGCGGCGGGCGATCTGCCAGCCGCCGATCAGGGAACCGGCGGTGATGGCCGCGGTCGGTACGCGCATGACCCCGACCGTACACCGCGGATCGGTGACCTGGCGGCGAGGTGTCCCGGGCCCGCCGGCGCGCCACCGCGCCGGGCGGCGCGCGACTATCGTGGCGCCGTGACCCCAGCGACCGACACCCTGACCCGGCGAGCGACGCCGTGACCCCGGCCGGCGACACCCTGACCGGGGGAGCAATGCCGTGACCGGGGCGACGGACCACACGAGGGATACCGTGACCAGGCGGGTGATGGTCGTCGACGACCATCCGATGTGGCGGGAGGGGGTGGCCCGTGACCTGACGGAGGCCGGCTACCTGGTGACCGCGGCGGTCGGTGAGGGTGTGCAGGCGCTGCGGGTGGCCCCGGCCGCGGCTCCCGACGTCGTCGTCCTCGATCTGCAACTGCCCGACCTGTCCGGTGTCGACGTGATCCGTGGGCTGCTGGCGACGGTTCCGGGCGTACGCATCCTGATGCTCTCGGCCAGCGGCGAGCAGCAGGACGTGCTGGACGCGGTGAAGGCCGGCGCCAACGGCTATCTGATCAAGTCGGCGGGGCGGGCCGAGTTCCTCGACGCGGTCCGGCGTACCGCCGAGGGTGACGCCGTGTTCACCGCCGGGCTGGCCGGGCTGGTGCTGGGGGAGTACCGGCGGCTGGCTGTCGGCCCGGCCGCCGACGACCGGCCGCAGCTGACCGATCGCGAGACCGAGGTGCTGCGGTTGGTCGCGAAGGGACTCACGTACCGGCAGGTGGCCGACCGGCTGGTGGTCTCGCACCGCACCGTGCAGAACCATGTGCAGAACACGCTGGGCAAACTCCAGTTGCACAACCGGGTCGAGCTGGTCCGCTACGCGCTGGAGAACGGAATACTCAGCACGGATTGAGTACGCGTACTCATGTTCCGGCGCGGGAAATCCACGATCTTCGGTACATGTCTGAAGAACGCCGCAGGGATCCGCTCTACCGCACCGTCACCCGGGTCACCGCCTATCTGCTGTCGCCGGTCGCCGGCCTGGTCACGCCCGGACGGGCCCGGGTCACCGCCTGCCGGTGGGCGCTGTCGCTCCGGTTCCCGGCGGAGAACCTGGACGGGTTGCAGCCGGAGGCGCGGGCGGCGTTCGAGGCGGCGCGAACCCGGGCACTGTGGCGCGACGGTGAGCTGATCGGCCTGACCTCCGGGTTCCGGACGGCGGCCCGGCAGGCCACGCTCTACGCCGAGGAGGTGCGGCGCAGCGGGTCGGTCGCGGCGGCACGGCGGTGGGTGCTGCCTCCGGGCGAGTCGCGGCACGTGGCCGGGACGGCCATGGACGTACGGCCCACCGAGGGCGCCCGCTGGCTGGAACGGCACGGTGGCCGTTTCGGGCTCTACCGGATGTACGACAACGAGTGGTGGCACTTCGAGTTCTGCCCGGACGGCCCGCCGGTACGGTTGCCGCATCCGGGGGCGCGGAGCATGCCCGAGCAGGTGCCGCGCCGTTAGCCCAGCTTGAGCACCACGAACTCGTCCGGTCCCTCCTGGATCACCTCGAGTTCGACGAACCCGCAGCGTTTCAGCGCCCGGATCGACGCCACGTTGTGGACGGCGGCCTCGGCATACAGCGGCCGCGTCTCCTCCTGCCCGGCACCGAGGAACGCCGACAGCGCCCGGCTGCCCAGGCCACGCCCCCAGAACTCGCGGCCCAGCCAGAACCCGACCAGCCGCCGCCCGTCCTGCCACCAGGCCACGATGTTGCCGGCGACCACACCGTCGACGACGATCGCCCGCGCCCGCCCGGTCTGGTCGCCGAGCACCCGCCGCTCCCAGTGCTCGACGAAGGCCTGCCGCTCACGGCCCGGGAAGCGGGCCCGGCGCTGCGCCTCGGGGTCGCTCTGCTGCGCGAAGAAGACCTCGATGTCACCGGCCTCGACCGGGCGGAGCCGCACCGACCCACTGTCGTCCACCCATCGACTCTACGCGCCGCCCGGGGCAGGATCACGATCGTGTTCCGTCGAAGCATTCTGCTGTTCAGCGCCATCGCCGTGGTCACCACGGCCATCCTCACGTGGGCGGTCGCCGAGGTGGTCCACGACATCGGGCTGGACCGCTGCGTCAGCGGCCGCCGGGTGGTCAGTTGCGGCGGCGCCGACGAGCGCGGGGTGTCGATGCTGATCAGCTCACTGCTCGCGGTCCCGGCGCTGTTCACCCTGGTCGGCGCCTACCTGTACCTCGCCTCCCGCCTGGTCCGCGCGGCCCGCCCGAAAAACCGCGAGGCCTTGCGCAAGGCGGTCCGCGTGCGCTTCACCCTGGTGTTCCTCACCGCCGCGGTCATCTCCGTGCCCGCGACCCTTCTGCTCCTTTAGCGGTACGGCCACCCGCGCGACTGATCGAGCGATCCCCGCCACCCCGTCCCGTCCTTCCCGGAAGGCTCCGCCACCTCCGTCCGTCCTTGCCGGAAGACTCCGCCATCTCATTCCGTCCTTCCCGGAAACCACTTGCCAACCAGGAAAGTGGTGGAGTACTTTCCTGGTAGGAAAGTTGATGCCGAGGGGGAAATCATGGAGATGCCACCGATCGACGCGGAACTGGCCCTGGCCGAGGTGCGGGCCCGCCGCGAGCAGGTCGTCGACACCAACCTGGTGCCGACCTGGTTCTGGCCGTCCGTGGGCGGGTTGATGCTGCTGTTCGTCGGCGCGATGGAGTCCGACGTCGCCTGGTTGATGGCGGTGGGCACGATCGTCTACACGCTGGGGCTCGGCGCCGTGATCCTCGCCGTCGTCCGCAAGGCCCGGGTGCAGGTCCGGTTCGAGCTGCTCGGAGCTCGGGGCATCGGCGCGATCCTCGGATTCGCCCTCGGTCTGACCGCGCTCGGTGTCAGCCTGGGATTCATGCTGGAGGCGCTGTCGGTTCCGTTCCCGGCGTTCCTGGCCGCGGTCCCGGTCGCCGTCGGCCTGACGCTCGGCGGCCCGGCACTGATGTCCTACCTGCGCAAACTGATGCTGTCGCGGCCGCTGGCGGGTTCCCGGTGACGCCCCGATTCGACGAGCTGATCCACGCACCGACCCGGCTCTCCCTGGTGAGCCTGCTGGCCGCGACCGACTGGGCCGACTTCCGCTTCCTCCGCGACAGCCTCGGCATGTCCGACTCGGCCCTGTCCAAGCAGCTCACCACGCTGGAAGAGGTCGGCTACGTGGAGATCCGCAAGTCGTTCATCGGCAAGCGCCCCCGCACGTCGGTGAAGTTGAGTCCCGAGGGCCACGAGGCATTCGCCGGCCACGTGGCCGCCCTCCAGGAGATCGTCGCCCGCGCCGGCCTGGCGGTCCTACCCGACCAGGTCCACTGACCTCCCCCGCCCGCGTCAGCCAAGCAGCCGCGTCAGCCAAGCGGCGGTGTCAGCCGAGTAGCCGCATCAGCCGAGCGGCGGTGTCAGCCGAGTAGCCGCATCAGCCGAGCGGCGGTGTCAGCCGAGCGGCAGGTCGACGCGGCGTCCGAGGCCCCACTCCGGGGCCTCGTCGTCGGTGACCATCGCGTACGCCCCGTCCGGCACATCGTCGAGTGACACCGCCCGGGACGCGGTGGTCAGCAACTCCGGCTCAGCGGCCCCGGCGATGGAGAAGACATACACGTCCCCGAACTCCTCCCCGTCATCGGCGACCTCGACCGTCCCGTCCTCCTCGGCTTCGGTGAGAAACTCCTCGATCCGGTCGATCCACGGATGGAAGTGCTCGCCCCGATCGAGCCCCGCCACCGGTACCAGCGGAACATGGATCTCGACGACGACTTGAGCCATGCCCCCATGCTCAGCCACCCCGCCCCCGCCCGCACCCGCTTCCCCGGCCAGCCCCCGGCTGGTCCCCACCGTCGTCTCAGCCGCGCTGAGACGACGGTGAGAGCCAGCCCGGTAACCCGGCTGGTTCCCACCGCTGTCTCGGGCGTCGTGAGACGTCGGTGGGAGCCAGCCGGGTAGACCCGGCTGGTTGTCCCCGCTGTCTCGGGCGTGGTGAGACAGCGGTGGGGGCCAGCCGGGGTGGGCGGGTCAGTCGGTGACGGCGGGTAGGGACTGTGCGGCCTTGAGGGCGGCCGCGGCGGCCTGGTACGGGTTGTAGGTGTAGCTGCGCGACAGCGTGCCCGTGACGGTGAAGTACGCGGCGGCGAGCCTGGCCGGGTCGGTGGCGATCTCCCCGCGCCCCGGCACGTCGTTGCCGTCGTCCCATCCCCAGGGGGCGTTGGCCGAGTTGGTGCCGCAGGAGAAGGTGCCGCTGCCGCAGCCGCCGGAGGTGTCCCCGGCGAAGGTGCCGAGCGAGGCGAACAGCCCGGTGTTCGTGCGCTGCGCCCACAGCCCGCCGTCGGCGAAGATGTCGATCAGCCGGTAGCGGACGTCCCGGTCGTTGGCGTTGCTCGGTGACTCGGACACGTTCAGCGACGGGTAGTAGACGACCCCGTCGCCGTCGATGTCGTACTGCGGCCAGGCCTTGAGCCCGTGCCCGCCGCGCTCCTGAGCGGTCACCGGGTGCTGGAACGCGTCGTGCGGCGACGACTGGAGTTGCAGGGTCCCGTCGATGCTCTCGCCCCCACCGGTCCATCCGCCGGCCGGCGGCCGGTACGAGTAGAAGTCGCTGTGCGCCACCGTGACCGCGCCCTTGAGACTGCCGTACTCGGAGCCGTCCTTCTCGACGATCTCCAGCACGCCTTCGCCGTCGTTCTCGTGCTCGGTCTCGAAGAACGGGTGGTCGATCCAGTCCCGCGGGTGGAAGAACAGATAGGTCACGTAGTAGTGGGTGCTGGTCTCCACCACCGAGTAGTAGACGGCGGCGTCAGTGTTCGTCCCCGCGTTGTCCCAGTTGTCCCGGCCGTTCAGGTTCCCGTCGAAGTCGTATCGGGTGATGTAGTCGCTCTTGCCGGCCAGTGCGTGCCCGCCGGTGGTGTCGACGTCCTGGTAGTGGATGGGTGCCCAGCGCAGGGCGATGTCGGCCCGGCTCGGCGCGGCCTGTGCGGGGGTGGCCAGGGCGGTCGCCATCAGGGCGCCGGCGGCCAGTGGGCGCAGGATGAGCACACGTCCTCCTTGTATCGGTGGACGTGAATATAAAAGGTTCTTCACTTTTTCCGGTAGCGGTCAGGCGAAGGGCGGAAGAACTACTCTGGGCCGGTGACCGACCCCCGGCTGAGCGAGCTGGTGCTGATGCGCCGCGTCCGTGACCGGATCGACCGCGACTACGCGCAGCCGCTCGACGTCGAGGCGCTGGCCCGCTACGTGCACCTGTCCGCCGGGCACCTGAGCCGACAGTTCAAGGCGGCGTTCGGCGAGTCGCCGTACAGCTATCTGATGACCCGCCGGATCGAGCGGGCGATGACCCTGCTGCGCCGGGGCGATCTGAGCGTCACCGAGGTCTGCTTCGCGGTCGGCTGCTCGTCGCTGGGTACGTTCACCACCCGTTTCACCGAGCTGGTCGGGATCTCGCCCGGGGCGTACCGGAAGATGTCCGAAGGTTCGGTGGCGGGGTTGCCGGGGTGTGTGGTGAAACAGGTGACCCGACCGGTCAGGAATCGAGAAGTCGCAGGCGGGGACTCGTCCCTAGCATCGTCGTCATGAGTCTCGTCATCCACTCCGCGTTCCTGCCCGCCGACGATCACGACAAGTCCCTGGCGTTCTACCGCGACGGTCTCGGCTTCGAGGTGCGCAACGACGTCGGGTACGGCGACATGCGCTGGATCACCGTCGGCCCGCCCGGTCAGCCGCAGACCTCGATCGTGCTGCAACCGCCGGCCGCCGACCCGGGCATCACCGACGCCGAGCGCCGTACCATCGCCGAACTGATGGCCAAGGGCAGCTACGCCGGGATCGTGCTGGGCGCCACCGACCTGGCGGCGACCTTCGACAGGTTGCAGGCCACCGGCGCCGAGGTGGTGCAGGAACCGGCCGATCAGCCGTACGGGGTACGCGACTGCGCCTTCCGCGACCCGGCCGGGAACATGGTCCGTATCAACCAGCTGACCTGACCCACACGGCCCGCCCTCCGACGGTAGTGTCCTCGGATCACCTCCAGGACAGCTGAGCATCCGTAACGAAACGGGAGTGAGATGAGCGCGCACCGCTCGATCCGTGTGCACGGCGCCCGGGTCAACAACCTCAAGGACGTCAGCGTCGAGATCCCGAAACACCAGCTCACGGTCTTCACCGGGGTGTCGGGTTCGGGGAAGAGCTCGCTGGTGTTCGGCACGATCGCGGCCGAGTCGCAGCGGCTGATCAACGAGACGTACAGCGCGTTCGTGCAGGGGTTCATGCCGACGTTGGCCCGGCCGGACGTGGACGTGCTGGAGGGCCTGACCACGGCGATCATCGTCGACCAGGAGCGGATGGGGTCCGACCCGCGGTCCACGGTCGGCACCGCCACCGACGCGAACGCGATGCTGCGGATCCTGTTCAGCCGGCTCGGTGACCCGCACATCGGCTCGCCGCAGGCGTTCTCGTTCAACGTCGCGTCGATCTCCGGCGCCGGCGCGGTGACCGTCGAGAAGCACGGTACCCAGGTCAAGGAGCGGCGTAGCTTCAGCATCACCGGCGGCATGTGCCCGCGGTGCGAGGGCCGCGGCAACGTCAACGACTTCGACCTGACCCAGCTGTACGACGACACGAAGTCGATCAACGAGGGCGCCATCTCGATCCCCGGCTACAGCATGGAAGGGTGGATGGGCCGGATCTTCCGGGGCTGCGGCTTCTTCGACGTGGACAAGCCGATCGGCAAGTTCACCAAGCGCGAGCTGCACGATCTGCTCTACAAGGAGCCGACCAAGATCAAGGTGGACGGGATCAACCTGACCTACACCGGTCTGATCCCGGGCATCCAGAAGTCGTTCCTGTCCAAGGACGTCGACGCGATGCAGCCGCACATCCGGGCCTTCGTCGAGCGGGTGATCACCTTCACCATCTGCCCGGAGTGCGACGGCACCCGGCTGGCCGAGCACGCCCGCACCTCGAAGATCAGGGGGGTCAGCATCGCCGACGCGTGCGCGATGCAGATCAGTGACCTGGCCGCCTGGGTGCGCGACCTGGACGAGCCGTCGGTCGCCCCGCTGCTGGAGAAGCTGCGGCACACTCTCGACTCGTTCGTCGAGATCGGCCTCGGCTACCTGTCGCTGGAGCGGCCGGCCGGCACGCTGTCCGGCGGTGAGGCACAGCGCACCAAGATGATCCGGCACCTCGGGTCGGCGCTCACCGACGTCACGTACGTCTTCGACGAGCCGACCATCGGCCTGCACCCGCACGACATCCAGCGGATGAACGAGCTGCTCCTGCGCCTGCGCGACAAGGGCAACACGGTCCTCGTGGTGGAGCACAAACCCGAGGCCATCGCGATCGCCGACCGGGTGGTCGACCTCGGCCCGGGAGCCGGCACCGCCGGCGGAGAGATCTGCTTCGAGGGTACGGTCGAGGGCCTCCGCTCCAGCGGCACCATCACCGGCCGTCACCTCGACGACCGTTCGAAGCTCAAGGACGTCGTCCGCACCGCGTCCGGCGCCCTGGAGATCCGCGGCGCGGCCACCCACAACCTGCGCGACGTGGACGTCGACATCCCGCTGGGCGTGCTGGTCGTGGTGACCGGGGTGGCCGGCTCCGGCAAGAGCTCGCTGATCCACGGTTCGGTGGCCGGGCGTGACGGGGTGGTGGCGATCGACCAGACGGCCATCCGGGGTTCCCGGCGCAGCAACCCGGCCACGTACACCGGCCTGCTGGAACCGATCCGCAAGGCCTTCGCCAAGGTCAACGGGGTGAAGGCGGCGCTGTTCAGCGCCAACTCCGAGGGTGCCTGCCCGACCTGCAAGGGCGCCGGGGTGATCTACACCGACCTGGGCATGATGGCCGGGGTGGCCAGCCCGTGCGAGGAGTGCGAGGGCAAGCGGTTCGAGGCCTCGGTGCTCGACTACAAGCTCGGCGGCAAGGACATCAGCGAGGTCCTGGCCATGCCGGTGACCGAGGCCGAGCGGTTCTTCGCCGAGGGTGAGGGCCGCATCCCGGCCGCGCACGCCATCCTGAGGCGCCTGGCCGACGTGGGTCTGGGCTACCTGACCCTGGGCCAGCCGCTGACCACGCTGTCCGGCGGTGAGCGGCAGCGGATCAAGCTGGCCACGCACATGGGCGATAAGGGTGGCGTCTACGTCCTGGACGAGCCGACCACCGGCCTGCACCTGGCCGACGTCGAGCAGCTGCTGGGCCTGCTGGACCGCCTGGTCGACGCCGGCAAGTCGGTGATCGTCATCGAGCACCACCAGGCCGTCATGGCGCACGCCGACTGGATCATCGACCTGGGGCCCGGCGCCGGTCACGACGGTGGGAAGGTGGTCTTCGAGGGTCCGCCGGCCGGCCTGGTGAGGTCCCGGGCCACACTCACCGGCGAGCACCTGGCGGACTACGTCGGCGCCTGAAATGGATTAACCTGCCCCGATGGGGCAGGAGAGGTTCGCTCAGCAGACGGCCCGGATCAGCCGGGAGATCCGCGACAGCGGCCTGCGTGTCTTCGCGCTGGCCGCTGCCGTGGAGCCGGTCGATGCCCTGTTCGGCAATCTGGTGGAGACCGACGGCGAGCTCACCGGGGTCCAGGTGGAGTATTCCCGGCCGGACGGCCCGTGGGTCCAGGTCGAGTCGGCGCGCGGCCTTCTGGCCCCGTTGCGGATGCTCGTGGAGCAGCGGGTGCGGCGGGACGGCGGCCGGTACGCCGACCTCGCCTGGATCGAGCAGGAGACGACGCTGCTCGTCGACGGCCGGCCGGAGCCGGCCGAGACGGTCCGCGCCGGTGACCGGTGGCAGGCCTGGCGGTGCGACACCGACGGGGTCCGGATCACCGTGGTCAGCCGGGACTGGGTGATGGATCCGGTGGCCGTGGTGACCCAGACCGACCCGGCTCCGATGCTCGACCGGCTGGCCACCGTGCCCGCGGCGGAACAGCGCCCGCACCGTGCCGAGCCGATACCACCGAGCGAACCGCATCGAGTCCTGATCGAGACCATTCTGTGTCGTGATATTGAGCACGCGAAATGGGTCGCCGAGGGTGGCCCGATGCCGGGTTCGCCGGTTTACGCGGGCGAATTGTGGCAGGCCGCCGTTCTGCGGCAGCGGGATCTCAGCGACGACCGGGACACCGAGCGGGCCGACCGGGCGATCGGTGCCATGGTGCATCTGGTGTCCAGCCTCCAGCACGAGTTCGACTGGTTCCGGGACGACGCTGAGCTGCGCAGACGGGCGACATCCGAGATCCTCCTGAAGGTCACCGGCCTGGCGCCGGAGGTGCCGAGCGCCACCGCCCAGGAGGCCTGGTATCACCGTGCGGAAGGCCGGGACTGGCGGGCCGCCTGGAGCGACTGGGCCACCGGACGGCCCTGACCGGGGAATTGACACGCATCTTGTTGGCGGGTGCTCGTACACTGCCATTCGCGGCACCGGGGGAGTGCCGTTCTACCTCTCGAATGGAGATCTCTGCGCATGAAGCGCTTTGTGGCCGGCGCGGTCGCCGGCGTCGCCGCTCTGACCCTCACGGTCGGGTGTGCGAACCAGATTCAGCAGCTGGAGCCGAAGCTCGAGCTGAAGAAGGCCGCGGAGGACCTCGGCGCCGCGGAGAAGGTCGGCTTCACCGTCAAGGCGGGTGGCAGCGTCGACGATCTGATCGCCGTCGCGAAGAAGGAGTCCACCGGTGAGGAGGGCTTCACCGATGAGGACGCCGACATCCTCCGCAAGCTCTACAACTCGTCGTTCACCGTCGCCTGGGACAAGGCGGGTGAGGGCGTCAAGGACGACAAGGCGCTGATCAACGCGACGGTCGACGGTGTCACCGGCGCCGAGATCCGGGTCGTCGACCAGGTCGCCTACGTCAAGGTGCCGGTCAAGGACCTGGCGACGAAGTTCGGCGCGACGGCCGCCGAGGTCGACGAGCTCGCCGCCGAGGCGAGCGCGGAGGTCCCCGGCGTGGACAAGCTGTTCAACGGCGGCTGGGTGTCGATCGCCGCGTCCGACCTGGAGGAGTTCACCAAGCAGGCCGGCGTGCCGGCCAGCCCGGCCAGCCAGGCGGAGAACGACAAGGTCGCCGCCGAGCTGAAGACCAGCGCGGAGAACCTGCTCCAGGGCGCGGACGTGGTGCGGGACTCCACCGACGAGACCCACCTGACGGTCACCACGTCCACCACGAAGGCGTTCGCCGAGGTCAAGCGCTTCGTCGAGGCGCTCGAGAAGATCGCGACCAAGGACCAGGCCTCGATCCTGAGCGAGGCGATCGGCGGCGAGCTCGACACCCCGCCGGCCGACAAGCCGATCGTTCTGGACCTGTGGATCGACAACGGCAAGTTCCAGGCCTTCGAGGTGAACTTCCTCCAGTTCGTCGAGGGCGCCACCGGCCGTGCCTCGGTCCGCGTGGAGATCTCCACCGGCACCGAGATCACCGCCCCGACCGACGCCACCAAGCTCGACCTGGGCCCGATCTTCGAGGCGTTCGGCGCCGGCCTGGGTGAGGGCCTCGGCGGCGCGGGGCTGGGCTCCGGCAGCGCCGGCGGCAGTGACGCGAAGGTGTGGGCGGAACTGGTCGGCCAGCAGGCCGTGCTGTCCGCGCTCACCGAAGGCGGCAAGCCCGCCAAGTACCTGAAGCAGGCCGCGGAGGAGACCGCGTTCGGCAACATCAAGATCAAGGTCGTGCGCAGCGGCGTGGCCCAGGTCAACTCCGGCGGCAGCGTCGCCTGCGTGACCGTTCCGGCGACCACCAGCGGCAAGCCGAAGGTCGTCGCGGCCGCCTGCTGACGTTGTTCACCCCGCAGAGCCCGGTCCGCCGTCACAGCGGGCCGGGCTCCGGCTTTTCCGGGGTCAGTCTGCCGTCGCCCGGCGCAGCAGCTCCGGGTCGTGCGCGTTGATGATGGTCAGGTCATCGGCGGCGGAGGCCCACAGTTCGGCGAGGCGGGCGTGGTTGGCACGGACCAGGTCCCGGTCGTGGGCGATCATCCGTTCCGAGGCGACGAGCAGCCGGGGGACCGGTGTGGTCCCGTCGATCTGCCCGCGGTGGTAGAAGGCGTCGCCGGCGTGCAGGATCCAGCGGTCCCCGGCGTCGACCGCGACCGCCGCGTGGCCGCGGGTGTGCCCGGGCAGGGCGATCAGCACGACACCGGGCCGGACCTCGGTGGCCGCGGCGAAACCGCGCCACACGTCACCCGATGCAGGATGGTGTTCGACCAGGTGGGGGCCGTGTTCGCGCTGGGCGGCCGGGTACCGGTAGCGCTCGTTGCGGGTGCGTGGGCGCTGCGCGGCGTCCGACTCGGCGGCGGTCAGGTGCACCCGGGCGTGCGGGAAGTCGGCGAGGCCGCCCGAGTGGTCGGCGTCGAAATGGGTGAGCACGATGTCCCGTACCTCCGCGGGATCGTGACCGAGACGCTCCACCTGCCGTGACGCGGTCTCGGAAGGGTCGAGGACCGGCCTGATGAGGTGGCGCGCGCCGCCGATCCGGCGTGCCGGGTCGGCGGCGTCGCGCAGACCGAAGCCGGAGTCGACGAGCAGCAGGCCGTCTCCGGTCTCCACGAGCAGGACGTGACAGACCAGTCCGCCGGGGGTCAGCGCGGGCCGCATGGTCCCGCAGTTGAGGTGATGGACCCGCATCGCCGGCCTCCGGTCCGTCATTCATCCGTCGAATTCCCCGAAACACGTGTTTCGGTGCGGAAATCCTAAACGCTGAAATGCCCGAGTGATGTCACGGTGCGTGGTGGACGATTCTTCCGGGCTGAAGATCGGTTTCCCTCGCCCGCGTGGGCGCTGTCGACGGATTCCTGCTCGCGGTGGCGATCGGTGGTTCCGAATGGCTATCGGCGCCGGTGGTGGTGCGGGCCGGATGGCTGCTGGCGCCGGGGTTGTGCAGGGCGTCGGTCACCGAAGGTGAGCACCGTGCACTAAGTGCATTGAACGTCACTGATAGCCATACCGGTTCTTCAACGCGTAAGGTTCTTCCGGCTCAGTTGATCAACTCTGGGCACGACCCTGGCGAAGGAGGCCGAACAGGACCAACTACTCTTCTGGCTTCGTCCACATAGGACAAACTCTCCTGCTGACTCCTTCCCCCCTCAAGGAGATAGATAATCATGGCTACAGTAGCCGCGGCGATGGCCCGCCGTACGGTCACAGCGGGCGCAGCCTGGGCACTGGGCGCCACCACGTCCGCCCCGATGGTCGTTCTCGTCGGCGGTATCGTCGCCACCTATGCCGGTTCCGAGGTGACCGCGCTCCCGCTCCTCTTCATCCTGGTCGGTGGCGTGGTCACGCTGCTGCTCGTCGGATATGCCGCCATGGTCCGGGCGGTGCCGCACTCGGCGCCCTACTACGCCATCACCGCCCGCGGGCTCGGCGCGACGAGCGGTGTCGCGGCCGGCTTCGTCGCCCTGCTCGCCTACAACGCTCTCCAGATCAGTCTCTACGGACTGTTCGGCTCGATCATGTCCGGGATCACCGGCGTCGGTGCGTGGTGGCTGTTCGCGGCTGCGGCGATCGGTGTCGTGTCGGTCCTCGGCACCCGGCGCATCGTGCTGTCCACCCAGATCGTGATGGGCGTGCTCCTGCTCTCGTTGCTGGTCGTGGGCCTGTTCATCGTCTTCGGGTTCGTCGACGCGCAGAACGGCATCCCGACCGCCGCCTTCGACCCCGCCGGCCTCAGCGTCCCCGGTCTCGGTCTCGCGGTCGCCCTCACCCTGGCCGCCTACACCGGCCCCGAGGGCATGGCCGCCTTCATCGAGGAGGAGGACAGCGGCGAGGGCAAGCGGGGGCGGGCGATCAGCCGCGGCATGATGATCTGCGCGCTCAGCCTGATCGGCATCTACACCGCGGCGGCCTGGGCCATGCAGGCCGCGACCGGCACCGGCGAGGTGGCCGCCGCCGCCGACGCCGACGCCAACCTGCCGTTGACGCTGCTGTCCGACCGCGTGCACCCGGTGTTCGGCATCCTCGGTGCGGTCATCCTGGTCCTGGCGATCCTCACCTCCCTGATCAGCTTCCACAACATCATCAACCGGTACGCGTTCGCGATGAGCCGTGAGCAGGTCCTGCACCAGTTCCTCTACCGCACCGGAGCAGGCACCGCCGCCGACGCCCCGGTCGGTGCGAGCCGGGCCCAGAACGCGCTCGCCGCCGTCGTGGTGCTGGTGTGGGCGATCTCCGGCGCCGATCCGCAGACCACCCTGTTCGGCTGGGCCAGCACCGTCGGCGCGATGGGGCTGCTCGCCCTGCTGATCGTCTCGGCGGCGGCCGCGCTGCGCTACTTCGCCCGGAACACCGACTCCGGCGAGAGCGGCTGGGCCACCACGGTCGCGCCGCTGTTCGGTCTGGCCTTCGGCATCGCCATCCTGGTCACCATGCTCCTTCAGCTCGACGCCCTGGTCGGCGCCGAGCCCGGCTCACTGGCTCCGTACGCTCTGCCCGCCCTGCTCGTCGTCGCCGCGATCGCCGGCGTGTGGCGGGCGCTCGTCCTGCGCCGGTCCCGGCCACAGGTCTACGAGGGCATCAGTCACGGCGTGCCCAGCGTGTACGCGGTTCCCGACCGCATCGACCTCTGAGCCCCGCGAAGGGAAACCGACCCCATGTCGTACAACGTCCCCGGCCGACATGCTCAACCCTCCTGGGACGACGGCTCCCCGACCCCACCCTGGGGGCCGCCCGTCTCACCGCAGCAACCTCAGCAGTATCCGCCGCAGCAGTACCCGCCACAGCAGTATCCGCCTCAGCAGTACCCGGAGCAGCGGCCGTCCTGGCACCAGCATGCCGCGCCGCCGCCGCCGACCCCGCAGTGGCAGCCGCAGGGCGGGCCCACCCCGGAGGACCGGCGCTGGGCCTATCTGCGGCACAGCGCCGGCACCAGCCTGCGCGGGATCAACGCCATCCACGTCACCCGGGCGCTGGAGCGGCTGCACTCCCGGGACCAGCCGCTGGCCCCGCACGGCGTGACCCTGTTCTTCATCACCGAGGCGCCCGCGCAGCACCTGGGCTACCAGGTCCTCAGTGCCTCCCGATGGGGTTACGCCGGCCCCGAGTACGACAACCTGATCGCGTTCCTGACCGGCCTGAACGCCACCGCGCAGAGCTTCATCACCCAGCACGAGAAGGCCGATCGGGTGTGGGATCCCCGGGATCCCGACTATCTGATGGTCAACGTCGGCGACATCCAGCGCCCGTCGACGCCGACCCGCTACGTCGGGATCGGCGTGGAGACCCTCAACACCGACAGCCGGCAGTGGTACGACGTGGTCCCGGTCCTGCTCAGCTCGGGCATCAGCAGCCTCCAGGCGATGAGTTACGTCCCCGGTGAGGGGGCGGCACAGCTCGTCGACGGCTCGGAGATCAGGGTGGTCCGCGACGACAACCGCCGCGGCCGGGGCAATGATCTGATCTGCAACAACCCGCTCGACGCGACCCAGGTCTACTCCACCACCCAGAACGTGCCGGAGAGGTTGGGCGGGCAGCTGCGCCAGGCCTGGCCGGCGTTCCAGGAGCTGGCGAAGACCCTGGCCGATCATCTGAACCCACACGGCCAGGTCTGGTGAATCCGGTGGACACGCCTGCGATATGGCCGGGGGACTGGTCGGAAGCTCTGAGGCTGGACCGGCCCCCCGGTTTCGCCGACGTCGACGCCGTCATGACCATGCTGGTCGCCCGTGCCGAGCAGGCCCAGCGCCGGTCCATCGGGTTCCCGGCGGCCACCGACATCGACTGGAGCCGCACCCAGGGGTTGTTCACCCGGCTCTTCAACAATGTCGGTGACCCCGGCACGGCCCCCGGCGGGGCCGCGCACACCAACGCGCTGGAGGTCGAGGTCGTCCGGTGGTTCGCCGACGTCGTCGGGCTGCCACAGAACGACCGCTGGGGGTACGTCACCTCCGGCGGCACCGAGAGCAACATCGCCGCGCTCCGGGTGGCCCGTGACCGCTACCCGGACGCGGTGTTCTACCTGACGCACGCCAGTCACTACTCGATCCGCAAGACCGCCGGCCTGCTCGGCATCCACCCGCACGACGTCGCCATGGTCCGCGACAGCTGGTACGGCGAGATGGACTACGGCCACTTCGAGCAACTGGTGGCCCGGCACCGGGGCCGTCCCGCGATCGTGGTCGCCACCGCGGGCACCACGCTCTGGGAGGCCGTCGACCAGCCGGACCGGATCGAGACCATCCTCGACGCGTACGGCGTGACCCGCCGGCACGTACACGTCGACGCCGCCCTGTCCGGCATCCCGCTCGCTCTGGACGGGATGCTCGGACTGGGCGCCGGCAGCCCGATCGACAGCATCGCCATCTCCGGGCACAAGTTCCTGGGCACGCCGATCCCGTGCGGTGTGGTGGTGATGCGCGACAGCGTCCGGGTCGAACGGGGCGAACACATCAGCTACACCGCCACCCTGGACAGCACGGTCCTCGGTTCGCGGTGCGGGCAGGCCGCCGCCCTGCTGTGGACGGCGATCGCCGTCTACGGCCGCAACGGCCACCAGGCGCGGGCGCTGCGGGCCCGGCGGATCGCCGCCTACGCGGTGGAGCGGATCAGTTCGCTCGGCTGGCCGGTCTACCGCCACCCGGACGCGTTCACCGTGGTGTTGCAGACCCCGCCGGCGTCACTCACCGCCGAGTTCGGCTGGGTGCTGTCGGTCGACGGCGACTTCTGCCACATCATCTGCATGCCGGGCGTGACGAAGGAGGTCGTCGACGAGTTCGTCGCCGATCTGGGCCGGGTCGTCGCGCGCTGGGCGGTGATGGCCGAGTGCCGCAGCCGGCCGGTCTGGCGGGCCGTCGACGCGGGAGAGGACCGGATACTGTCCGCCTGATCACTGCCCGGGAGGGCGCCCGGATGACAGCATTCACCCTGTGGCGCACCGGCTGATTCTGATCAACGGGCTTCCCGGGTCCGGCAAGAGCACTCTTGCCGGGCGGCTCGCGCCCGCGCTGCGGGTGCCCCTGATCGGCAAGGACGCCATCAAGGAGGCGATGGCCGATGCGGTGCCCGGGGTTCCGCCCGGTGCCCTCGGGCCGCTCGCCGCGAAGGTGATGTGGGAGCTGGCGGCCGTGACACCCGGCGTCGTCATCCTGGAGAGCTGGTGGTTCCGTCCGCGGGATCGGGGCTTCGTCGCCGAGGGCGTGGCGCGTTCCGGTGCCCGCAGCACGGTGGAGGTCTGGTGCTCGGTGCCGCCCGAGGTGGCCGCCGAACGCTACCGGGCCCGCGGCCGGCACGCCGTTCACGCCGACGGCCGGCGCCTGGCCGAGGACTGGCCGCGCTGGGCCGCCGAGGCCGAGCCACTCGGCATCGGCCCCACCGTCGTGGTCGAGACCGATCGTCCGGTCATCGCCACGCACCTGATCCAGGCCATCACCGAAGCCATCGGTGGGGTGTAGCAGTTGGTATGGCGTACGACCGCGCGCGGTTTGTGCGGGCCGACGAGAATGGCATGGGTCAGCGGGCTCACGGAGAGGGCGGACGTGTACGAACTGGTCAAGAGGGTCGTCCGATTGCGGGTGGAAGGGGCCGAACACGTGCCGGCCACGGGGCCGGTACTGCTGGCCTCCAACCACCTCTCCATCACGGACTCGACGTTCCTGCCGATGGCGGTGGCACGGCACGTCACCTTCATGGCGAAAGCCGAATACTTCACCGGGAGCGGGCCGTTCGGGCGGTTCGTGTCGTGGTTCATGTCGCGTGACGGGCAGGTCGCGGTGGACCGGGACGACAAGCGGGCGGCGGTCGCCTCGCTGGACACCTGTCTCGACGTCCTGCACCGGGGCAACGCCTTCGCGATCTACCCGGAGGGCACCCGCTCGCCGGACGGGCGGCTCTACCGCGGCCGTACCGGGGTGGCCTGGCTGGCCCTGAAGTCGGGGGCGCCGGTGGTTCCGGTGGCGATGTTCGGCACCGACCGGGTGCTGCCGCCCGGTTCGGTGATCCCGCGGCCGGCCCGGGTCCGGGTCGTGTTCGGTAAGCCGGTGCAGCTCGCGGCGATCGCGACCGACCCGGAGAACGCACGGGAGCGGCGCGCGGCGACCGAGGCGATCATGGCGTCGATCGGCAAGCTCTCCGGCCAGGAGTACGTGCCGAAATACGCCAGAGCCTGACCGCGCACCATCACGCACAGGGCGTCCCGGCTGCTGGATCATCGCGGCGGGACGCCCTGTCGCGTGTGGCTCCTCTGCCCATCCTGCTGTAGTTGCCATAAGTTTGCAATAGAAGCGTCGGACTGATCACGCCTTGTTGCCACTCATGTGCAACTGCATAAGTATGGCGTCATGCTTCGTCTTCTGGGGACCGTCGCCGTCATCCTGCTGGCGCTGACCGCCTGCTCGGTACCGGCCGGCACCGGCTCCACATCGGCCGGCCGCACCTTCGTCGTCGCCACCTCCGGCGAACCGGACACGCTCAACCCGATCCTCGGCTACGGCAGCGACGGCGCCTCGCTGATCTTCGACGGGCTGGTCGCCCGGGACGCGGGCAACACCCTGGTCCCGGCCCTCGCCGCCGAGCTCCCGGCGGTCTCCGCGGACGGGCGTACCGTCACCGCGAAGCTGCGCACCGGTGCCACCTTCCACGACGGCCGCCCGCTCACCGCCGCCGACGTGGTCTTCACCTACACCGCGGTGCTCGACCCGGCCGTCGACTCGACCCTCCGCTCCGACCTGGACATGCTCACCGCCGTCACCGCCCCCGACCCGTCCACCGTGGTCTTCACCCTGAAATACGCCTACGCCCCGTTCCTGCAACGGCTCACCCTGGGCATCGTCCCGGCCGCGGCCCTGCGCGACCAGGACGTCAACCGGGCCGCCTTCAACCGCGCGCCGATCGGCACCGGGCCGTACCGGGTCACCTCCTGGACCCCCGGCGACCGGCTCGTCCTCGCCGCCAACGAGTCCTGGTGGGGTGGGCGGCCGGCCAACAGCGGCGTGATCGTCGCGTTCGTCGCCGACGACAACGGCCGCGCCCAACGGGCCCGGGCCGGCGAGTTCGACGCCGTCGAGCTGGCACCCAGGCTGGCCACCGCGTTCCCCGGCTTCTCCGTGCACAAGGTCCCCACCGCCGACTATCGCGGTGTCATGCTGCCGATGAACCACCCGGTCACCGGGGACGCCGCCATCCGCAGGGCACTCGACGCGGCCGTCGACCGGCAGGCCATGGTCACCGGCGTGCTCGGCGGAGCCGGCGATCCGGCGTACGGCCCGGTCCCGCCCACCTCGCCGTTCCACGTCACCACCGAACCCGCCCCGGTCGACCTCGACGCGGCCGGGTGGATCGCGGGCACCGACGGCATCCGGGTCCGCAACGGGCAGCGCGCCGCGTTCGCCCTGATGTACCCGGCGACCGACAGCCTGCGCAAGGAACTGGCGCTCGCCGTGACCGCCGACGCCCGCAAGGCCGGCATCGAGATCAGGCCGGAGGGCCTCACCTGGGAGGCGATCGAACCCCGGATGGGCGACGACGCGCTCATCATGGGCTGGGGCACCCCGTACGACCCGGATTTCCTCTCCTACAAGCTGTTCGGATCGCGCTTCGCCGGGCAGGGCTTCTTCAACCCCGGCGGCTACCGGTCGGCGGTCGTCGACCGGGCGCTCCAGGCAGGCCGGGACGACGCCGATCCGGAGAAGCGCAAGGCCGCCTACGCCACCTTCCAGCGGCAGCTCGCCACCGACGCGCCGTGGGTGTTCCTCACCTACCTCCAGCACACCTACGTGGTGCGCGACGACGTCGCCGGGGTCACCCCGCGCGTGGAGGCGCACGAGCACGACGTCGCCAACAGCCTCTGGTGGAACATCCACACCTGGACCCGCCGATGATCCGGGTGGTCCGCCGGCGCCTCGCCGTCGCCGTGCCGGTCCTGTTCGCCACCAGCATCGGCATGTTCCTGCTCGGCGCGGCCTCCCCGATCGACCCGGCCATGCAGTACGCCGGCGCGGCCGCGTTCAGCATGAGCGAGGAGAACCTCCAGCAGATCCGCGACAACTGGGGCGTCGACGACCCGCTGCCCGTGCAGTACCTGCGGTGGCTCGGCAACCTGGTGCAGGGCGACCTGGGCTGGTCCACGTCCCGGCATCAGGCGGTCACCGAGGTGATCGCCGACCGGGCCGGATGGACACTGCTGCTGATCGGGATCACCCTCGCCGTGGTCCTGACCGGCAGCCTGCTGGCCGGCACCCTCGCCGCCCACCGGCGCGGCGGGCTCTTCGACCGTGGGGTACGGGCGGCCGCGTACGCCGTCGAGTCGATGCCGGTGTTCTGGCTGGCGCTCGGCGCGATCGCCGTGTTCGCGCTGGCGCTCGGCTGGTTCCCGGCCGGTGGCCTGACCGGCGTCCGCGCCACCTCGACGTCGTTCCCCGACGTCGCCCACCACCTGGTGCTGCCGGTGACCGTGCTGGCGATCTCCCAGGCCCCGTGGTTCGTGCTGTTCGTCCGCGACGCGGTCGCCGAGAGCCTGCGCGAGGACCACGTGCTCGCCGCCCGCGCCCGCGGCCTGGCCGGGCGGACCGTCCTGTTCGGGCACGCGCTGCGGACCGCGCTGCTGCCGTTCCTCACCCTGGTCGGCACCCACCTGCCCGAACTCGTCGGCGGCTCGGTGCTCGTCGAGACGGTGTTCTCCCTGCCCGGCCTCGGGGCGGTCAGCGTGCAGGCGGCACTCGGCGGCGACTTCCCGCTGCTGGCCGCGATCACCCTGGTCACCACGGCGGTGGTGCTGACCGCCAACCTGCTCACCGACCTGGCCTACACGGCCGCCGACCCCCGGGTGCGCATCGATGGCTGAGACTGCGGTGACGACGACGACACCGGGCCGGGCCGGCCTGTTCCGGCGGCCCCGGTTCCGGGCCGGTACCCCGGTCGCCGCCCTGGTCCTCGGCGTCGCCGTCGGCGCGGCGCTTCTCGTACCGATGATCGCCCCACTGGACCAGAGTGCCGTCGCGCTCGGCCGGGCCGCCCTGCCGCCGTCCCTCCCGCATCCCGGCGGCACCGACGACCTGGGCCGCGACGTGCTGCACCGCAGCATCTACGGACTACGCGTGTCACTGCTGGTGGGCGTGGTCGCGGCCCTCGCCGCCACCGTGATCGGCGGTGTCGTCGGCAGCCTGGCCGGCCTGCTCGGCGGCTGGGTCGACCGGGTTCTGATGCGTGTCGTCGACACCATCTCCGCGCTGCCGCACCTGCTCCTGGGCATCTTCATCGTGGCGATGCTGCGGCCGGGCCTGGGCGCGGTGATCCTGTCGATCGGCCTGACCCACTGGCTGTCCACCGCCCGAATCGTCCGGTCGGAGCTGCTGTCGCTGCGCACCCGCCCCTTCATCGACGCCGCGATCGCCGGGGGAGCGGGCCGGACCCGCGTCCTCACCCGGCACCTGCTCCCGCACGTCCTGCCGAAGATCGCCCTGGCCACCACCCTGATGATCCCGCACGCGGTCTGGCACGAGACGTCACTGAGCTTCCTCGGTCTCGGCCTGCCGCCGCACCTGGCCTCCCTCGGCAACATGATCAATGACGGTCAGCGCTCGCTGCTGACCGGAGCCTGGTGGGCGAGCATCGTCCCCGGCGCCGTCATCGTCGTCGTCACCCTCGCCATCGCGGCCCTCGCCGCCCGCGGGCGCGACCATCTCGACCCCCGGGTCCGTGCGGAGCTCAACCTGTGAACCCCCTCCTGACCGTCTCCGGTCTCACCGTCCGCTTCCAGCTCCGCGATGCGGTGGTCGCCGCGGTGACCGGCCTCGATCTGACGGTACGCCCGGGCGAGCTGCTGGCCGTCGTCGGCGAATCCGGCTGCGGCAAGTCCGTGCTGGCCCACGCCCTGCTGGGGCTGCTCCCCGCCAACGCCGCGGTATCCGGCAAGGCCCTGCTGACCCGTGCCGTGGGCCCACCGGGGCCGGTCGATCTGCTCGCCTGCGGGGAGAAGACCCTCGCCCGCGAGATCCGGGGGCGGCGGATCGGGCTCATCCCGCAGAGCCCGGCCACGGCGCTCACCGTCGTCCGGCGCGGGCGGCGGCTGCTCGCCGAGACGCTCCGGGCGCACCGCCGCGACCCGGGGCTGGCCGACCAGGTGGCGCGGGAGGCCGGGCTCGACCCGGCGGACCTGGAGCGATACCCGTTCGAGCTGTCCGGCGGCATGGCCCAGCGGCTGGCCACGGCACTCGCGCTGGCCGGTGAGCCGCCGCTGCTGATCGCCGACGAACCGACCGGCGGACTCGACCGGCCGCTCGTCGACCACACCCTCGACCTGCTGCGGCGCCGGTGCGACGACGGCGCCGCCGTCCTGCTGATCACCCATGACCTGGCCGCGGCGGAACGCGTCGCCGACACCGTCGCCGTCATGTACGCCGGGCGGATCGTCGAGCACCGGCCGGCGCGGGAACTGTTCTCGGCGCCGGCTCACCCGTACAGCCGCGGGTTGCTCGACGCCCTGCCGGACCGGGAGTTCCGGGCCGTCGCCGGCCATCCGCCGATGCTGACCGCGCTGCCGCGGGGATGCGCGTTCGCGGCACGCTGCGACCGCGTCAGCGGCGCGTGCGCGATCCAGCCGGCCGGGCCGGTCGCCTGCCACCACCCGCTCACCACCGCGGAGGCACCCGCATGAGCCTCGTCGCCGACGGCGTCAGCGCCGGATACCACGGCCGCCGGGTCCTCACCGATGCATCCCTGACGATCGGGGCAGGCGAGACGGTCGGCCTTCGCGGTCCCTCCGGCAGCGGCAAATCCACTCTGGTACGGGTTCTCGCGCTCCTGCACGCCCCCGACGCCGGGCACGTCACCCTGGACGGCGAACGGATCGCCGGCGTGCGCCACCGGGTGCCCGCGTCCGTGCGTACCCGGATCGGTGTCCTGTTCCAGAGCCCGCGCGCCGCGAGCGACCCGCGCCTGACGCTCGCCGACCTGATCGCCGAACCGTTGCGCGCGGTCCGGCATCCGCGGGAGCGGATCGCCGGACGTGTCGCCGAGCTCGCCGACCGGGCCGGACTGACCGCCGACCTGCTGGTCCGCCGCCCGCACGCGGTCAGCGACGGTCAGCTGCAACGCGCCTGCCTGGCCCGCGCTCTGGTGCACCGTCCCCGCTACCTGCTGTGCGACGAGGCCACCACCATGCTCGACGCCTCCACACAGGCCCTGGTCGCGGCGGTGATCACCGCTGAGCAGCAGGCCACCGGCATGGGCGTCCTCGTCGTCTCGCACGACCCGGCCCTGCTGTCCCGCTGGGCCGACCGGGTCACTGAAGTTCGGTGAACGTCTTCCCGGCCCGCAGGTCGCCGATCATGGTGAGGATGCCGGGTGGGCCGCCGTGCTCGTCCAGCCAGTGGCTGACCACGCACGCCGCCAGCAGGTATTTGTGGTCCGACCCGACGGCGCCGAAGGTCGCCCAGTCCGCGCCGGTGATCGCCGTCGCCTCCGCGTAGGGGACCCGGCAGCGGTCACCGCCGGCCGGGTTGAGGTAGCGGGCGTCCTCGGAGATCAGCACGGCGAGACCCTCGTCGAACCAGTCCGGCACCGACTCGGACGCCGAACCGAGCCGCTTGTGCAGCTCGATGTGCGCCAGCTCGTGCGTCGCGATCGTCTCGTTCGCCCCGTCGGGGGACAGCCGCAGCGCCCACCGGCCGAACGCCTGCCCCTTCTCGCCGCCCCCGCCGATGCTCCGGTAACACTCCGGCGTGGCGCAGATCAGCACCCGGGCGTCGGAGGTCCGCCCGCCGTAGAAGTCACTGATCCGCTGCTCCGCCGCGGTCACGATCCGGTGATAGGCCTCGTCGTCGCGCTCGGCGTAGACGCCGTCACCCAGGCTCGACAGGCCGTAGCATTGCGGGCAGGCGATCGCCGCGATCGACGGGGCGGCCACCGCGGTCGCGCCGATCGCGAGGCCGAGCAGGCCGGCCACCACCCCGGTGATGATCCAGCGACGCTTGGGCATGCGGCCGAGAATAGCCCCCCTCGCCTTCGGGGGCGGACCTGTCGGGTGATTCGCCGAACGCGACCCGGGTGGCCCATCGACAGGTGAACCGCGAGCCTCCACTATGGCCTGAAGATCGGCTAGGGGAGAAGATGACGACATACGATGTGATCGTGGTGGGGGCGCGTGTCGCGGGGTCCCCGCTGGCCGCGCTGCTGGCCGGCCGCGGATACCGGACTCTGCTGGTGGACCGCGACACGTTCCCCAGTGACACGGTGTCGACCCACGTGCTGCACCCGCCGGGTGTCGCCGCGCTCCGCCGGTGGGGTGTCCTCGATCAGGTCGTCGCGACCGGTGTTCCGCCGATCGGCCGCTACACCACGGACTTCGGTCCGGTCACCGTCGCCGGTGCTCCCGGGACACCGGACAACCCCTACGCGTACGCGCCCCGCCGCATCCTCCTCGACAAGATCCTCCTGGACGCGGCCGCGGCCGCCGGCGCCGAGATCCGCGAGGGGTACACGGTCGAGGAGCTGCTCTTCGACGACGACGGCCGGGTCACCGGCATCCGCGGCCTCGACGGGACGGTCGCGCACGCCCGCATCGTCGTCGGCGCCGACGGACGTAACTCGGTGGTCGCGAAGGCGGTGAACGCGCCCGCCTACGAGGACCGGCCGCCGCTCACCGTGGGCTACTACGCGTACTTCAGCAACCTGCCGACCGACGGGACGTTCGAGGCGTACAGTCGCCCCGGGCGCGGCTGGGCGGTGTGCCCCACCAACGACGACCTGACGATGGTCATCGGCGGCTGGCCGCACGCCGAGCTGGCCGAGCACCGCAACGACATCGACGGCACGTTCGCCGCCATGTTCGCGTCGGCCCCGGTCTGGGCGGACCGCTTCCGTGACGCCAAGCAGGAGACCCGCTGGGTGGGCGCGTCGGTGCACAACTACTTCCGGGTGCCGCACGGTCCCGGCTGGGCGCTGGTCGGCGACGCCGGTTACTCCCGCGACTACATCACCGCGCAGGGCATCACCGACGCGTTCCTCGACGCCGAGCTCCTCGCCGACGCCATCGCCGACGACGACCTGCCCGGCTACCAGGCCCGGCGTGACGCCCGGGCGATGCCGTTCTACCAGATGACCCTGGGCATCGCGTCGCTCCAGCCGCCGGACGAGCAGATGGTCCAGCTGGTCACCGCGATCGCCGGCGACCCGGCGAAGATGGACGCCTTCATCCGCCTCAACTCCGGCGTGACGTCCCCGGCCGAGTTCTTCGCCCCGGAGAACCTGGGCCGCCTCTTCGCCTGACCCCCGGCCTCGTCGATCCTGTGGATCCGCGTCACGCCGTCGTCGCGTGGATCCGCAGGACCGGCACCGGAGGGGGTGGGCGGTGTGGGACGGCGAGCCGGCCCGCTCCCGGCCCGCTCCCGGCCCGCTCCCGGCTCGGTCAGGCCGGGGAGAGCTGGGCGGCCACGATCCGCCAGCCGGCGCCCTCGTCGTAGGCCCATGTGCGCGCATATCGGAGCCGGGCCGCGAACGGCTCGCCGTTGAACGTGCCGGCCACCGCGCAGAGGGCGAACGTCGCACCGGTCGACCCGGCGACGAGCACCTCGAGGTCCTCCTCGACCAGGGTGTCGATCTTCGAGCTGCCGGACCGGTACGCGTCCAGGTCGTCCTCCTTGCGGAATCGGGTCCCGTCCGGCCCGATCGCGATCAGGCGGTCGTCGAGCAGTGCGTCCAGCACGCCCACGTCGCCGTCGCGCTGTGCCTGTTGCAGGCGGTGCTCGGCGTCGAGCAACCCGGCCTCGGTAGCGCTCACCGTAGCCTCCGTTCAGGTCGTTTCCGCTGGTCCGATGAGGGCACCCTACCGCCCGGAACGCGCTGAAGACGATCAAGCCGGCTGCCCGTCGGGAAGACCCGGCTGCCCGTCCGGAAGACCCGGCTGCCCGCCCGGAAGATCCACAGTCGATGATCGCGGCGCCGGCCGGGGAACCGTCGCCGGCCACCAGTTGGCCCGGCCGGCCAGGCGCATCAGGGCCGGCACCAGGATCGCGCGGATGACGGTCGCGTCGACCAGGATGGCCACCGCGGTGCCCACGCCGACCATCTGCAGATACATGACGTCGCCGGTGGCGTAGAGGGCGAACGACACGGCGAGGATCGTGGCGGCCGCGGTCACCAGGGGCGCACCGCGCTGGAGGCCCTCGAGGACGGCGCGGGTGTTGTCGCCGGTGGCGTCGTAGCGCTCCTTGATGCGGGAGAGCAGAAACACCTCGTAGTCCATGGACAGGCCGTACGCGACGCAGAACATCAGGATCGGGAACGCCGGGTCGAGGGTGCCGATCGGGGTGAAGCCGAGAACGCCGGCGAGGAACCCGTCCTGGAAGACCGTCACCAGGACGCCGAACATGACGGCCAGGCTCAGCAGGTTGAGGATCGTCGCCTTGACCGGGATGAGCAGGCTGCCGGACATCGCGAACAGCACCGCGAACGAGATGGCCAGCAGCACGGCCGCGACCAGCGGGATCCGGTCGGTGAGCATGGCCCGGAAGTCGGTGAGCTCGGCCGGATAGCCACCCACCTGAACGGTGCCGCCGGGCGGGGGCGGGACCGCCCGGACCGCGGCGACCAGGGCGGGGGTCCCGGTGCCGGAGAGCACCTCCCGGGTGGGCACGGCCTCGAGGCGGGAGCCGGTGATGCCGGTGGGCCCGGGGCCGGTGCGGATGCCGGCGGTGAACACCCCGGCGGCCGAGTTCACCCGGGCGATCCCGGGCACCCGGGAGACCTCGGCGGCGTAACCCCCGACGTCGGCCGAGGTGCTGACGATGTGCAGAGCGTCCTGCGGCTCGGTGGGCAGGACGTCGCGCATCACGTCATACGTCTGCCGGGTCGACGCGGTCGGCGGCAGCACCCGGTCGTCGGGCAGGCCCAGGCGCAGGCCGAGCGCCGGCGCGGCGAGGACGCCGACGATCAGCAGGCCGAGTGCGGTGAACAGGACGGGACGCCGCATGACGTGCCCGCCGAGACGGCCCCAGATCCCGTCGTCGGCCGGTGGTGGCGGCCGGCGGCGCAGCGCGCGGGGACCGAGGACGGCCAGAGCGGCCGGCAGGATCGTGAGCGCCCCGAGGACGGCCAGGACCACGACGAGGATGCCGGCGTAGGCGAACGACCGGAGGAAGGCGAACGGGAACAGCAGCAGCGCCGACAGTGACGCGGCGACGGTCAGCCCGCTGAAGACCACCGTGCGGCCCGCGGTGCGTACCGTCGTGGTGATCGCGGCCGGAACGGGTGCACCCGCGGTGAGCTCCTCGCGGAAGCGCGCGATGACGAAGAGGCTGTAGTCGATGCCCAGGCCGATGCCCATGACCAGGGTGATGTTGGCGGCGAACGTCGCGACCTCGGTGAAGCCGGCCAGCACCCGCAGACCGGCGAGGGTGCCGATCACCGCGAACAGGCCGACGCCCAGGGTGAGCAGGGCGAGCCGGAGCCGCCGGTAGAGGACGACCAGCAGCACGATCATGACCGGGACGATCAACAGCTCGGCGCGCAGGAAGTCGCGGGTGGCCTGCTGGCTGACCTGGCTCGAGACCGCCTCGGCACCGCCCACGTCGATGCGGAGCAGGCCGGTGTCGCGGGTGTACGCCGGGAGGATCCGCTCCCGGATGTGCAGGCGGGCACTGGTGGCGTCGCCGGTGACGTGCGCCAGGATCAGCGCGTGCCGGCCGTCGGCGTCGCGCATCGTCGGGTCACCGCCGCGCGACCAGTAGGACCAGACGTCGAGCACGGCGTCCTCACCCCGCAGCTCGGCCGCGACCGATTGCGCGGCGGCGGCCACGGCCGAGTCGTCGATCACGCCGCTGACCAGCAGCACGAGGTTGGCGTTGCCGGTGCCGTGGTCGCGCTCCAGCAGCTGCTGCACCCGGACGGACTCACTGCCGGGGGCCTCCCACCGGCTGAGCACGAGCACGTTCATCGCGCCGGCCGCGACAGCGGCGAGTGCGAGTGTCAGCAGGGCGGTGACCAGCAGGATCAGGCGTCGGTGGCGGAAGAGCACAGGACTCACCCCTGGTAAGCTCCCGGTGAATACGAGCGATTGCTCGTGAAGCGACAATACGAGCGACCGCTCGTATTAGTCAAGGCGGGCTCGGGCGAGGACGGTGCTCATTGGTCAAACGGCAGGCACGCGGCCGGCAGCGCATCGCCGAGATCCTGGACGCGGCTCTCGCCCTGTTCGCCGAGACCGGATACGACCGGACCTCGACGAACGCGATCGCCGCGCGGGCCGGCATCTCACCCGGCTCGCTGTACCAGTACTTCCCGAACAAGGAGGCGATCGCCGACGCGCTGTCCGAGCGGCTGCTCGGGGAGCTGCGGGAGGCGCATGCGGCCGCCTTCGACGACTCCGCGGTGGCCGGGCTGCCGCTGCCCGACCTGGTCTCCCGGGTGGTCGATCCGCTGGTCTTCTTCCACGTGGCCAATCCGGGTGCCAAGGTGCTCATCGGGGAGAAGGGGCAGCCGCTGCACACGGGCGTCACCGACCGGGTGGGTGCGCTGTTGCGGGCCCGTTCGCCGCACCTGCCCGACGACGACGTGCGGCGCACCTCGACGGTCGCGGTGCAGATCGTCGCCGCGCTGATGGGCGGCATCGTGGCTGCTCCCGAGCCGGAGCGGGCCGCCCTGGTCCAGGAGCTGAAAAGGGCGCTCACCGGATACCTCGCACCACCCGGCGGCCTCTAAGCTGTCGCGGTGCTTCAGGCCGGTGCGCGACTCGGGAACCGTTATCTCCTCCAGCAGCGCCTCGGCGCCGGCGGGATGGGCGAGGTGTGGCTGGCCGTCGACGAGGTGCTGCGGCGTACCGTCGCGGTCAAGGTCATGCTGCCCTCGGTCGCCGACGACCCGGATTTCGCGAAACGGTTCGAGTCGGAGGCCACGTCGATGGCCCGGATCAACCACCCGGCCGTCGCCTCGATCCACGACTTCGGCCGTGACCAGGGAACTCACTACCTGGTCATGGAGTTCGTCGACGGCGAGTCGCTGGCTCAGCGACTCGCCAGGGACGGGCGGATCGCCCCCGAGGAGACGATGCGCCTGATCGAGCAGGTGGCCATCGGCCTCCAGGCCGTGCACGACGAGGGCCTGGTGCACCGCGACATCAAACCGGCGAACCTGCTGGTCCGGCGCAACGGCACGGTGGTCATCACCGACTTCGGCATCGCCCGGCACGAGGCGGCCGGCCGCCTGACGGTCTCCGGCGCCATTCTGGGTACGCCCACCTACCTCTCACCCGAACAGGTGCGGGGCGAGCCCGCCGGCGCCCTCAGCGACGTGTATTCGCTCGGCCTCGTCGCCTACGAGTGTCTGGCGGGGGAGAAGCCGTTCGTCGGCGACAGTCCGTATGCGGTGGCGTTGCAGCGCCTCCAGGGCGGCCCGCGGACGATCAAGGTCACGCTGCCGGTGCCGGTGCAGGCGACCGTCGAGCGGGCTCTGGCGATCGAGCCGAGGGACCGCTGGCCGTCGGCGGCCGCGTTCGGCGCCGCCGCCCGTGACTCGGTGGCGGCCGCCGTGCCCACGCCCGTCCCGGCACCCGCTCCGCGTACCGCGCCGTCCTCGCCGAACCGTGTGCCCGTGCTGCTCGCCGCCCTGTCCGTGGTGCTGCTCACCGTCGTCGGTGTCCTGGCCTGGGGCCTGCTGTCCGGCGACGGCAAGGGTGCGGCCACGACGCAGGGGCCCGCGGCGTCGGCCGGGGCGGCCGAGCCCGCCCAGGAGTGGGAGCCGCAGGGCTTCGTGGCCTGCGGGGACACCTACTGCCCGGTGGAGCCGATGTGCTGGGGCGGGCTGACCGCCAACAGCGGGGCCGCGGTGGCGCCGCGCCCGGTGGACTGCGCCGAGCCGCACTTCTGGGAGACGTTCCGGGCGGTGGCGATGCCGGCCGGCGGGGTGCGCATCGACGACGCGGACCCGCTGATCGAGCGGCCCGGTATCGCGGAGGCCTGTTCCGCGCAGGCGATGACCTCACGCAGCAGCGAACCGGCCAAGACCCGGAGGTGGCAGCGCGACGTCTGGCCGATCCCGGTCGGTGCCGACACCATGCTGCACTGCGTCGCGAGCGCGCCGGGCGGCGAGTCGACCGGAGGCTACTTCCGCCGGCCGTGACGCGCCGGCCGGGCTTCTCGGCGGCTACCATCACCCGACCGGGGGAGTTGCGTCACTCGCTGAAGTCGATACGTTGACGATCCTCATTCCACTCCGGAGGGTTGAGATGGTCGATCCGGATCCGCAGTCGCAGCCGCTCTTGAGCACGCCCGCCTACCGGGCACCCGAGACGATGAGCGCGACCACCAGACACCTGTCCGCAGCGCCCTACCTGGACATCGACTTCGCCAACCGGGTGATACGCGAGGTCCTGGAGTCCGAGCGCAAGGCGGTCCCACCGTCCTACGGGTTCGACCTCGACCCGGTGGTCCGGCACAGCCTACGGGCGCGGCGTCTCCTCCTCCTGCGGTACGGCCTGGTCACGCTCGTGCTGATCGTCGGCTTCTGCCTGAGCCCGGTCGCGACGATCAGCTGGCTCCTGCTCTGCGGCGTGATCGTCGGATTCCGGTCCCGGGTGCTCGGCGGGCTGCCCCCGCAGGTGCGGATGGGGATCGTGGCGGCGGTCGCGCTCTCCGGGTTCTGCCTCGCCGGCTACTGGGTCGTGCAGAGCATGTCCGGTGACCTCGGCGACCTCCTCTTCAGCGGGAGCTCCCAGTCCAGCTACTACCGCAGCGACCTCGGCGGTACCGATATCGGGTTCACGTTCATCGACCTCCTCTACCCGGTGGTACTGACCGGCGCCATGTGCGCGGTGCTGTTCCTGTCCCGCCGGCACGCGCTCGGTGTCATCACCACCGAACTGGCGCCGGGCGCTCCCGCCGGCGCGCCGCGCACCACCAACGCCCGGGTCGAGCGCCGGCTCGCCATCGTCGCCGGCATGCAGCGCGGCAACCTGTCGGTGCACGACCGGGAGCCGTTCCTCGGCGCCGGCCGGATCTGGCACGGCTGGGACTTCGCCATCCCGCTCAACCCGGTCGAGGGCGATCGGCGGATCCGCCTCGACGGGGCCACCCTCAACCGCCGGGTCGCCGACGCCATCATCGGACTGCGCTCGCCGGAGCTCCATGAGGGCGAGAAGGTGCCGAACGTGTTCGTCGTGCCATACGTGGTGGCCAACGGCTGGCGGCGCACCGACGACCCGCTCATCGACCCCAACACGCGAGCGCCGTACACCCTGGCCTCGCCGGAGACGCTGGCCGCCATCGAGGGCAGCCCGCAGGGTGGCATGCGCTACTACCTGCGCGCCGTCGTCCCGGCGCACGGCAAGGACATCCGGACGCCCGGGGGACGGCCGGTGCTGCCCGCACAGGACAGTGGTGTCGCCGTCACGGCGTTCGTCCACCTCGCCGTCGAGGGCGGCATGCTCTACGCCGAGTTCGTCGCCACGGTGATGCCCGAGATCCGCCGCTTCTACCAGCTCGGTGACATCCTCCGGCCGGAACGTGTGCCGACGTACGCCGCGGCGATGACCCTGCGGAGCTTCTTCCGGGACAACCTGTTCGCCCCGCTCTGGTTCGTCCAGATCGGCTGGGACGCCGCCCGCCTGTCCGGCCGGATGGCCCGCTCCGCCAAGGACGCCGACGAACTGCGCTTCCACGACTACGGCGCCGACCTCAGCGTTCGGGAGGAGGGCGCGGAGTACCCGGTCTACAAGTTTCTCAACGAGCTCGACGCGGCCAAGTACATTTCTCTGTTGGACAAGGCAGTCGTCGAGGAGGTCCTGGACTTCCTCGACGAGCACGGTGTGGACACCGGCGAGTTCCGGATGAAGGCGGCGAACGTGTCGTTCGACTTCAGCACGAAGACGTTCAACGGTGGCCAGCAGATCTTCGGTAACAACAACCGCGTCAACCAGACGAACTTCCCGAAAGCTCCCAGAAGCGGAGGCACCGGTGGCTGAGCAACGCTTCGAGAACTTCACGTTCCACGGTGGCCAGCAGGTCTTCGGCGACCGCAACACGGTCAGCCAGACCAACAACTTCTACTACGGTGACCAGCGCGACGAGATCCTCGGCCACCTGGAGACGATCCGGTCGGCCGCTCCCGAGCCGGCCGTGGTCGAGCCGGAGATCGTGATCATCGAGCAGGCGCTGGAGCACCCGACCGCGGAGGCCCGCAGCCGGGTGGAGCACGCGCTCGGCCAATTGCGGCACAAGCTGGGGACCGTGCAGTCGGCCACCGAGGCGGTCGCGGCGATCGGTGCGATCGCCGCGGTCGTCGCCCAGTACTGGCCGTTCTGACTCCGGCCGTTTCGATCCCGGCCGTTTCGATCCCGGCCGTTCAGATTTGCTCGGCGGAGCGGGTCCGGAGGCCGTTGGCCTGGGCGACCGGGTTCCAGCGGCTCAGGAAGGCCCGCTTCGCCGTACCGGCGCTGTTCGACGCGGCCCGGCCCCGGGAGTAACCCGCGTCGTCAGCCGCCGCGCAGCCGCCGGACAGGGTCGGCTCGGCCCACGCCAGGAAGCCCTGATCCGCCTCCCACGCATACTGCAGCGCCGTGACCAGCCCGGACCGTAGTCCCTCGCCGCCGGACAGTGCGCTCAGGTCGGCGTTGCGCACCGTCTCCATCTGTGACTGCCGCTCCTCACCGACCGCACGGATGTCGGCGACCGCCCCGGCCAGGTCGTCGCAGCCACCGACCTGCTCGATCGCCTGGTTGAGCTTGCGCCGGCTGGCCACGCTGTCGGACAGCACCGCGTCGATCGCGGCCGCCTGGGTTCGGGGGTCACCCGCCGGCGTGCTGGTGGTCGTGGGCGCCGTCGTCGGCGGTGTGGTGGGTTCCGGTTCCGGATCCGGCTCGGTCGCCGTGGTCGGGACGGGCTGGGCGCCGGTCGGCTCCGGAGTCGCGTCGTCGGAGATTGATCTGAAGTAGATCCCCGCGGCGACCGCCAGGATCACCAGCAGGACGCAGACCCCGGCGATCAGCGGGATCCGGTTCGGGCCGGCCGGTACCGGCGGTGGGGGCGGTGGAACGTAGTGGGTGGGGGCCGTACGGGCCAGCGCCGAGTTGCACCGTGCGCAGACGGCCGCGGCCGGGTCGTTGTCGAGTCCGCAGGTGGGGCACACCATGTCACCCATCGTATCGATCACGGTGTACGCGCGGTACGCCCTTAAGGGGTGGCGCTTGTTTCTATTGTTCGCATAGAATGCGAACATGTTGTTCCGCATCGACCCCGCTTCCGGGGTGCCGCTCGCCGATCAGATCGCCGCCCACGTGCGTGGTGCGGTCGCCGCCGGCGAGCTGGCGCCCGGCGACCGGCTCCCCGCCGCCCGCGACCTGGCCGAGTCGTTGCAGGTCAACATGCACACGATCCTTCGGGCCTACGCGCGCTTGCGTGACGAGGGCCTGATCGAGCTACGCCGTGGTCGCGGCGCCACGATCCGCCGCGGTGACGCCGCCGACCGGGCTCGCCTGGTCGACGCGGTGCAGAACCTGCTCGTCGCCGGCCGGCGACTAGGGCTGAACGTCGATGAACTCGTGGACGAGGTACGGAGGCTGGCATGACCGAACGACCGAGGAACAGGGTGTCTTTGTGGTGGGCGTTCGCGCTCGCGGCGGCGCCGGCGGCGCTGGTGCCGCTCACCGGGCCGATCTGGCGCGACCGGCTGCCCGACCCGCTGCCCAGTCACTGGGACTTCGCCGGTCGCGTCGACGGCACGACCGGGGTCGGCGCCATGGTGACCATGCTGCTCGTGGTTGCAGCGGTGCCGCTGGCCGCCGCCCTCGTCGCCGTGCTCGCCCCGGGTCTGCGCCGGCGGGTCCGCCGGGCCGTGATCGGCATCGCCGGTGCCGTCACCGGCGGGACGGCCGCGATCTGGCTGATGACCGTCGCGCTGTCGCTGGACGTGGCCACCGCCGCCGAGGTGCCGAGCCCGTCCTGGCACATCATGGTGCTGCTCCTCGGCGCCGCCGGGTGGGGTGCACTCGTCGCCCGGGCCTGCGGGACCGTCCCCGAGGAGCCCGCCGCCACCGGCCCGCCGCCCGCCGGGCTCGCCCGCCTCGACCTGGCACCGGGCCAGCGGGCCGTCTGGAGCGAGACGCCGCCGATGCCCCGCGCCGCCTGGATCGCCCTGGTGCCACTGCTGGTGGTCGCCGTGGTCCTCGCCGTCGGTGTCAACGCCTGGGCGGCCGCACCGCTGCTGGTCGGCGCCGTGGCCGTGCTGCTGATGCTGCGGACCCGCTTCACCGTTGACGCCCGTGGCGTGACCGTCGGCTTCGGGCCGTGGGGCCGGCCGCGCGTCCGGATCCCGATGCGCGAGATCGTGTCGGCCGCACCCACCACCGTGCACGTCTTCGAGTGGGGCGGCTGGGGCTACCGCTACAGCCTGGACGGCCGCGGCCGTGGCCTGATCCTGCGCGGCGGCCCGGGCGTCCGGCTCGAACTCTCGTCCGGCCGCTGCTTCGTCGCCACCGTCCGCGATCCGGAAACCGTGTCCGCCCTGGTCAACAGCCTCCTCGACAGCGCACGCACCCCCTGATCCACGGCGATCCGCCAGGCCCGGCCACTGGAGGCTCGGCCACTGGAGGCTCGGCCACTGGAGGCTCGGCCACTGGAGGCTCGGCCACTGGAGGCTCGGCCACTGGAGGCTCGGCCACTGGAGGCTCGGCCACTGGAGGCTCGGCCACTGGAGGCTCGGCCACTGGAGGCTCGGCCACTGGACGGCCGGCGGCCACCGGAAGACCGGCGGCCACCGGAAGACCGGCTGGTCCCCACCGCTGTCTCAGCCGCGCTGAGACAGCGGTGGGAGCCAGCCGGTCCATCGCATACGCCCGGCGGTCGCGTTGTCGGCCGGGACCGGCCGCCTGCGTCGCGGGGTAGCCCGGGTGCTCGGCGTAGATCGTACGGAATCATTGTTTTTCGGCTTTTCTTGCTCGGAAGGCCGTCATATTGACCCGGTTGCCGCAGCGGACCGAGCAGAAGCGTCGGGAGCCGTTGCGGGAGAGGTCGATGAACAGGCCGTCGCAGTCGTCGGCGTCGCAGACACGGAGGCGGCCGGTCTCGTCCATGCGGATGACGTCGATGAGTGCCATCGCCGCCTCGACGCGGATGCGCTCGGCGAGGGGCGCGTCGGGCTCGGTGGCGTGGATGTGCCAATCCGAACCGTCGTGGCGGGTGAGGTACGGCACGGCGCGCGCCTCGCGAAGCATCCGGTTGACCGCCTCGACGGCGTCGTCGCGATCGAGTGTCCACACCGCGCGCAGCAGGTCGCGCGTCTCCCGGACGGCCCGGAGTTCGGCCTGGTCACGGTCTTTGCGGCCGGAGTAGGTGAGGAGCAGCGCATCGAGTTCGGCGAGCGTGGTCAGCTCGTCCGCACCGGAGCGCGAGGCGGTCGCCGTGGTGTTGGCGAGGTCCACGATGAACTGGAGCGCCTCCTCAGTGTCAGGGGCAAAAAGCAATTTGACTCCTTATTGGGGGCGGCCTAGCGTCAGGGGTGTAAGCAATTTAGCCCATCACAGGGGGTTGTCGTGAAATCGCCGCAGCTCGTCGGGCTGGCCGCCGCGGTCACCTCGGCGGCCACCTTCGCCACCTCCGGCGCGTTCATCAAGCCACTGCTCGAAGCGGGCTGGTCGCCGGCCGCCGCCGTCACCGCCCGCGCCGTCGTCGCCGGTCTCCTGTTGCTGCCGCTCGTGCTGTTCTCGCTGCGGGGCCGGTGGGACGCACTGTGGCGCGGCCGCCTGCGGATCGTCGGCATGGGCGTCATCGCGGTCGCGTTCACGCAGCTCACCTACTTCGCGGCGATCCGGCGCATCCCGGTGTCCACCGCCCTGCTCGTCGAATATCTGGCACCCCTGCTGCTGGTCGTCTGGGTCGCCGCCACCACCCGGCGGATGCCCCGGCCGATGGTGCTGCTCGGATCGGTGCTGGCCATCGGCGGACTGGTGCTGGTGATCGGGCCCGGCGCGCTCGGCGCCGTCGACCCCGTCGGGGTGGCGCTCGCGTTCGCCGCCGCCGTGGGATGCGCCGTCTACTTCGTGGTCGCCGCCCGGCCCGCCGACGGGCTCCCGCCGGTCGCGCTCGCCGGGACCGGACTGCTGCTCGGCGGTCTCACCCTGGGGCTGGCCGGGCTCCTCGGGATCGTGCCGATGGAGATGAGCTTCGGTACGATTCCGCTGCTCGGTTCGGTCGTCCCGTGGTGGGTGCCACTGATGGTGGTGGCGTTCTTCGGAACGGCGGTGGCGTACGCGACGGGCATCTTCGGATCCGGGCGCCTCGGTTCGCGGCTGGCGTCGTTCGTCGGGCTGCTGGAGGTCGTGTTCGCGTCGATCCTCGCGTGGATCGTGGTGGATGAGCAGCTCACGCCGTTGCAGATGGCCGGCGGTGTGCTGATCCTCGCCGGCATCGCGGTGATCCCGGCCGAGCCGGCGGCGTCCCCCGAGCCTGACGAGTCTGTGGGTCCCGTCGAGCCGGTGGTTCCGGTTGAGCCGGTGGCTTCCGCTGAGCCGGTGGCTCGGCCGGGCCGGTGATTTCGGCGGGCCCATGATTTCAGTCGGGCCGGTTGGCTCGGTCGGGCCAGTTGGCTCGGCGGGGCCGGTTGGTTCGGTGGGGCCGGTTGGCTCGGTCGGTCGGTTAGCTCGGTGGGTACGGCTGTTCCGGCCGGGCGCGGAGGTTCAGCTCGGCCGGCCGGTCAGCCCGTCGAGGTGATGGCGGAGGATCTTCCGGACGTGCCGGGGTTCGGTGAGCCCTTGCAGGGACAGGCCGTCGAGTAGAGCGTGCAGCCGGGCGGTCTCGAGATCGATGTCGGCGTCGGTGTCGATGTCCGGGGAGAGGCCGCCCCGGTCGCGGGCGCCGGTCAGGACCCGATGGATGATCGCGATCATCGTGTCGCGCAGCGCGTCGGCCTGGGGTCGCAGCTCCGGGCGGGTGCGGGCGGCGACGGTGAAGGTGTGCCGTAACACGGTCTCTTGATGACGTGCGTCATCGAGTGGTAGCCACTCAGCGAGCAGTTCCTCACTGAGCCGCCGCCGTTCAGCGCGACCGCCGGAATCCGCGGACACCTGCTCAAGACCGCCGTTGACGGGGCCGGCGACGTTTGTGGAGCGGTCGCCGACCGGCTGCCGGTCGTTGGTCGTGAAGCGGCCGCTGACCCCATGTCGCTCGGTGTTCGTGGACCGATCGGTGTTCGCCGACCGACTGGTGTTCGCGGATCGGCTGGTGTTCGCGAAGATCTGCTCGGCGTGGGCGCGGACGCGCCGGCTGATACGACGGTCGAGCTCCTGCGCCGCGAAGATGATCAGCTCGTCGTGGCTGTCGAAATAGTGCCGGACCGAGCCGATCGCCAGATTCGCCTCGGCGGCCACGTTGCGCAGGGTCGCTGCCGAGAGGCCTTCGCGAGCCACGACGGCCAGCACTGCATCGGCGATCGCCTCACGCCGCTGTCCGGGATCCACGACCTTCGGCATGTGGACTTTTCTAGCACGGCCATGCCACATTGTTGTAGCAGGCTCGTGCTAAAAACAGGAGGCGTTGATGATCTGGCTGCTGGTGATCGCCGTGGCGGTGATCGTGGTGGTGATCCGACGTGCGGTCGGAGAGCCGTTGGACATGCGTGATCTCTGGGTGCCACCGGTCGTCCTGACCGGCATCGGCATCTGGATCCTGATCCGCACCGAAGGACTGGGCCCCCGCGACCGGGCATGGCTTGCCGGCGGATCCCTGCTCGGGATCGCCCTCGGTTACCTCCGCGGCCGGTTCGTGGCCGTCTTCGAACGTTCCGGCCGCCTGTGGCAACGCTACGAGGGCCGGACGTTCGCGGCCGTCGCCGCCTCACTCGTGGTCATGCTGGCGTTCGGCGCGGCAGCCACGCGATGCGGGATGTCCCCGAGCGCACGGCCGGTCCAGCTCGCCATCGGCCTCAGCTTTCTCGGCGAGGCCGTCGCGGTCACCCGGCGGGCGGCAGCGGCGCCGGCACTCCGATGAGGCGTCAACCGAACGCCGCAGCCGTCGGTGAGATCATCGCCCTGGGCGCCGGTGTGAACGTCCCGAAGGTAGTGCCAGCACTACCCTCAACCCTAGTGCCCACCGTATCCACAACGGACCTCCCACTGCATAGCGTCGACACCATGACGACGACGCAACTCGACCCGGTCCTCACACCCGCCCCGGTCGCCCGTGTCCTGCCCCGGCTGGCCGCCGACACCCGCTATGTGCTGACCGGCCTGCCGATGGCCCTGGCCTCGGTCCTCGTCTGCGTCACCGCGCTCTCGGTGGGTGTCGGGCTGGCCGTCCTCTGGGTCGGCGTGCCGTTGAGCTTCTTCGCTCTGATGCAGGCCCGCGGTTTCGCCACCGCCGAGCGTGAGCGGATCGCGCCGGTGCTGGAGCGGCACATCGCAAGCCCCGACTACCGCATGGCGGGGGCCGCCACCCTGCCCGCGAGGCTCTTCGCGGTGCTCGCCGACGGGCAGACCTGGCGCGACCTGGCGCACGCCGCCCTTCGCTGGATCCCCAGCTCGATCGCATTCACCCTGGTCGCCACCTGGTGGGCCGCCATCCTCGGCGGCCTCACCTGGGTGCTGTGGGGCTGGTCGCTGCCGAGCGACGGCAGAGAGCTGCCGGAGCTGCTGGGGTTCGGCGACGCCTACCTGACCACGGTCGCCTTCTACGGCGTCCTGTCGGTGTTCTTCGTGATCACCCTCCCGGCCGTGGCGCGGAAGGCGGCGCTCCTGGAGGCGCGGTTCGCGGAGAAGCTGCTGGCCCGCCGCTGACCGCAGAGCCGGCCGGCGCGGCCGCCAACCGGTCGGTGAGCAGCCGCCGCTCCGCCTCGGTGGGTGCGAGGTCGAGCGCCCGCCGCCAGCTGCCGGCCGCCTCGTCGTTGCGGCCGGCGCGGCGCAGCAGGTCGGCGCGGGTGGCGTGCAGCAGGTGATAGCCGTCCAGTCCGTCGATGGCGTCGACCAGGGCGAGCCCGGCCTCCGGTCCGGAGGCCATGGCGACGGCGACGGCCCGGTTCAGGTCCACGACGGGGCCCGGCGTGACCCGGCGCAGGTGCTCGTAGAGTCCGGCGATCTGCGGCCAGTCCGTCTCCTCCACACTGGCCGCCGTCGCGTGACAGACCGCGATCGCCGCCTGAAGCTGGAAGGGCCCGGCCTTACCCCGGCGCAGCGCCCGTTCACAGAGTGCGGCGCCCTCCTCGATGAGCGCCCGGTCCCATCGGGCCCGGTCCTGTTCGTCCAGGCTGAGCAGCGTCCCGTCGGCCCCGGTCCGGGCCGTGCGGCGGGCGTCCTGCACCAGCATCAGCGCGAGCAGGCCCTGTGCCTCCGGTTCGTCGGGCATCAGGCCGACCAGGGTCCGCCCGATCCGGATCGCCTCCCGGCACAGCTCCCCGGATCCCGAGTAGCCCTCGTTGAACAGCAGGTAGAGCACGTGCAGGACGGCCGTCAACCGCTCCGGCAGCAGGTGGCCCGGCGGCACCCGGAACGGGATGCCCGCCTGCTTGATCCGCTGTTTGGCCCGGAAGATCCGCTGCCCCATCGTCTTCTCCGGCACCAGGAACGCCCGCGCGATCTCCGCGGTGCTCATCCCGGCGACGCCGCGCAGGGTCAGCGCGACCTGTGCCTCCACGTTGAGTGCCGGATGGCAGCAGGTGAACATGAGTTCCAGCCGGTCGTCGGGGATCTCCGAGTCCGCCGTCCACGGCGCCGGTTCCATGGCCACCTCCTGCAGCTTCGCCCGCTCCACGGTGGCCCGCCGCAACCGGTCCACGGCGGTACGCCGGGCCACCGTGGTCAGCCAGGCGAGCGGCTGATCGGGTGTCCCGGTCTCCGGCCACACGCGCAGCGCGGTCGCGAAGGCCTCCTGGGTGCACTCCTCCGCGAGACTCCAGTCGCCGGTGAACCGGATCATCGTGGCGACGATCCGGCCCCACCCGTCGGCGTAGACCGCGGCGATCTCCTTATTCATCGCCCCAGGGCCACACCGGACGCAGTTCGATGGCTCCGGCCCACGCCATCGGATGCTGCGTCGCGACCTCGATCGCCTGGTCCAGGTCTTCGCACTCGAGCACGTCGAACCCGGCGATCAGGTCCTTCGTCTCGACGAACGGGCCGTCGGTGACCAGCACCTCCCGGTTGCGTACCCGGACCGTGGTGGCCGCGCTCGCGGGCCGGGTCCGGTCGCCCATCAGGCGGATCCCCTTGCCGTCCATCTCACCGACCCAGTCGTCGACGTCCGGCTTGCCGTCGTCCGCACCGGGCGTGAAGTCCGGGTCCACACACACCAGCATCAGGTACTTCATCCTCGTTCTCCTTCTCTCGACGAACTACCGACGAACACCCCCATGACGAACGGGACCCCACGCTTTCTACCGACTTCTCTAAGATTTTTCGAATGACCGAGGTGACCGTGCGTCCGATGACCCCCACCGAGTACGACCGCTGGCAACACGATCTCGCCACCGACTATGCCGGTGACCAGGTCGCGGCGGGGAACTGGCCGGCCGAGGGCTCCTACGAGCGGGCCCGTGCGGAGAATGCGGCGCGGCTCCCGCAGGGCGCGGACACCGACGGGATGCTGCTGCTGACCGGCACGGTCGACGGCGAGCCGGTCGGACGACTGTGGATCGGCCTGACCCATCCGCGTGGCGTCCCGGACTGCGCCTTCCTCTACGACATCGAGGTGGCCGGCGAGCACCGCGGCCGGGGTCTGGGCCGGGCGCTGCTCGCGGCGGGCGAGGCGGCGGCCCGTGAGCGCGGGGCCGCCGCGCTGGAACTCAACGTCTTCGGGGCCAATCCGGCCGCCGCCGACCTCTACCGGACCTCCGGCTACCAGATCACCACCCAGCAGATGCGCAAGGACCTGCGGCGTACGGCTCCGCGGTTCGCGCCGTCGCACGCCTATCACCGGGCCGCGTTCGCCGGTGATCCGGCGGAGCTGGCCGGAGCCGACCGGCGATTGTCCGTTCAGCAGGCGGAGATCTGCCTGAGCCGGGCGAAACTGGCGCATGCCCGGTTCCTGACCGGGACCGGCGACCATCAGGACGAGTTGCCGCTGCTGGACCGGGCGGTCACCCTCTTCCGGCAGGCCGGCGACGTGACCGGCGAGGCCGAGGCGCTGTGCTGGACCGGCATCTTCCATCAGGTGGTGCGGCAGGACGACGCCGAGGCGGTGCCGTTCTTCCGGCGGGCCGCCGAGCGCGGTGACCCGCTGACCCGTTCGTTCGCCCTGCGGCATCTCGGTGTCGCCGAGCACCGCGCCGGAAACCTGACGGCGGCCCGTGAGCTGCTGGAGGAGTCGACGGCCCTGCGCCGTGAGCACGACTTCCCGGTCGGTGTCGCGGCGAACCTGGTCGGCCTGATCTACATCGCGGCCGCCGAGGGCCGCGACCCCGCCGACATGATCACCGAGGCGCGTGCGCTGGCGTCGGCGGCCGGCGCGACGACCGTCCTGGCCGAGATCGAGGAGGCCGCTCAGGCCACGTCGTAACCGTTCTCCAGGTAGGCGGCGGCGCCCGCGGCGCGGGCCCGCACCGCCGCGGCGACCCGCCGGGCCAGCAACGGCGACAGCCTTCCGGCCGCCTCCGGCTCGGTGCACCAGGCCCAACCGCGCAGCTCGGCGGCGGGCAGGCGGACAGGGTCACCATTCACGAGCGCCCCACCGTCAAAGATCAACATCAATCCTTCGGTACGGCCGTCGCGCGGCCCGACCCAGTCGGTGACCAGCAGGCGTCCCACCGAGACGGACAGCCCCAGTTCCTCGAGGACTTCGCGCTCGGCCGCGGCGCGAGGCGACTCGTCGGCCTCCACACAGCCGCCGGGCACCTCCCAGTCCGGCTTGTACGTCGGCTCGACGAGCAGCACCCGCTCCTGCTCGTCGCAGAACAGCACCCCGGCTCCCATCCGCTTGCGCGGCAGGGTCGTGGTCCAGTCGTCGGTCATCCGCCCACGTTATCGGCCCGGCGCGCCGTGATCGTGCAGGCGCGTCGGGCCCGGGCCCCCACCCGCGGGAGCCCGGAAACCGTCAGTCCAGCCAGATGTTGTCGTGCTTGAGGTAGAACTCGGTGCGTTCCTCGTCGGTCATCTCGTCGAGGTGCGCGAGGCCTTCGAAGTAGCTTTCGCGCGGCGCTCCGGGGGAGAAGTGCAGCAGCATCGACACGGGTGCACCGGACCGGTTCTTGAATCCGTGGGTTCCGCCGATCGGCACGTGCACCCAGTCGCCGGGTTCCGCTTCGATCCACTTCTCGCCGTTGTAGATGTTCATGACGCCGGACAGGATGTAGAACGACTCGCTGATCGTACGGTGGAAATGGGGGTCCGGGCCGGTGACGCCGGGCCCGCACTCCCACCGGTAGAGGCCGAAGAGCCCGCCCGTGGAGGGCCCGGTCGCCAGGTAGTGGATCCTGGTCCCGTTGTTCGGGTAGACGAACTCGGGCGGTGTGTCCGCGGGCCGGTAGAGGGCGCTCTTCTCCCCGGTGATCCCGTGATACCGCGGTGGTGGATAAGTCATGGATCAATATCTACCGGAAATCCGGGAGTGACGTGGTCAACACACCATGTTGGGTTAGGAGTTTCGGATGCCGCCCATATATGGTGTCCCCGCAGCTGGTTCGGGGAGGTCGGCATTGGCCTGCCCGAGGCAACAGGGAACCCGGTGGGAAACCGGGACTGCCCCGCAGCGGTGAGTGGGAACGACCGCCGTCAGATGAGCACTGGGCCCGGTATCGAGCCTGGGAAGCGACGGCCAGTAGGTGGCTTTTTCGAAGGCCGTGCCCACGAGTCCGAAGACCTGCCAGCGCGCCGTACGCCACCGTGGTGTGCGGCGGTCGAAGGCCGCGTGGGACGGCCGACGCCGAGGTGTCCCCGCGGCCGCGTGCCCGGGGACCGATGGTGTCTGCTCCCACGCGCCCAGCTCGCGAGGAGAGAGCATGACACTCACGCCGCAGAAGGCGGGCGTGCCGGAACAGCGACGGCACGTGATGCAGGTGCGCAAGCGGAACGGCGACCTGGAGCCGGTCGACGTCAACAAGATCGTCAAAGCGGTCGAGTTGTGGGTCGCCGACCTGGACGAGGTTGATCCACTGCGGGTGGCGACCCGGACCATCAGCGGCCTGTACGACGGAGCGAGCACCGCTGAGCTGGACAAACTGTCGATCCAGACGGCTGCCGAGCTGATCGGTGAGGAGCCGCAGTACTCGCGGCTGGCGGCCCGTCTGCTCGCCGCGTACGTCGACAAGGAGGTTCGCGGCCAGGGCGTCGCGAGCTTCAGTCAGTCGATCCGCTACGCCCACGGGCTCGGCCTGATCGGCGACGGGACGGCAGCGTTCGTGGCCCGCAACGCCCGCAAGCTCGACGACGCCGTGGACCTGCGCGGTGACCTGCGGTTCGAGTACTTCGGCCTGCGGACGGTCGCCGACCGTTACCTGCTGCGCCACCCGCACGAGCGGCTGGTCGTGGAGACGCCGCAGTACTGGCTGCTGCGGGTCGCCTGCGGCCTGTCGAAAGATGCCCGCGAGGCGATCGACTTCTACCGTCTGATGTCGTCGCTTGCCTATCTGCCCAGCTCGCCGACGCTCTTCAACTCCGGAACCCGGCACACTCAGATGTCGTCGTGTTTCCTGGTCGACTCTCCCAGGGACGAACTCGACTCGATCTACGAGCGTTATCACCAGGTCGCGAAACTGTCGAAGTTCTCCGGCGGCATCGGCATCGCCTGGTCGCGGGTCCGGGGCCGGGGCGCGCTGATCCGCGGTACCAACGGGCGATCGAACGGCATCGTCCCCTTTCTGAAGACCCTCGACGCCGGGGTGGCGGCGGTCAATCAGGGCGGCCGGCGCAAGGGCGCGGCCTGCGTCTATCTGGAGCCGTGGCACCCCGACGTCGAGGAATTCCTGGAACTGCGGGACAACACCGGCGAGGAATCACGCCGCACCCACAATCTCAACCTGGCCAACTGGATCCCGGACGAGTTCATGCGCCGTGTCGAGGCCGACGGAGACTGGTCGCTCATCGATCCGTCCGACGCCCCGGAACTGACCGACCTGTTCGGTGAGGCATTCGACGAGGCCTACCGGGCGGCGGAGAAGAAGGCGGTCAAAACCGTCAAGGCCCGCGATCTGTACGGGCGGATGATGCGCACACTCGCCCAGACCGGCAACGGCTGGATGACGTTCAAGGACCGGTCCAACGCGCTGTCCAATCAGACCGGCGAGCCCGGCAACGTCATCCACCTGTCGAATCTGTGCACCGAGATCCTCGAGGTCAACAACGACGACGAGACGGCCGTCTGCAACCTCGGGTCGATCAATCTGGGGGCGCACGTCACCGCCGGCGGCGTCGACTGGGAGAAGCTGCGCGAGACCGTTCGCACGGCCGTGGTCTACCTGGACCGGGTCATCGACATCAACTACTACCCCTCGCAGCAGGCGGCCGCGTCCAATCCGCGCTGGCGCCCGGTCGGTCTGGGCCTGATGGGACTGCAGGACGCGTTCTTCACACTGCGGCTGCCGTTCGACTCCGAGGCGGCCCGTTCGCTGTCCACGCGTGTCCAGGAGGAGATCTTCCTGACCGCGCTGGAGGTGTCGGCCGATCTGGCCGCGTCGTTCGGCCCGCATCCGGCCTATCCGGAGACCCGTGCGGCGAAGGGCGATCTGCACCACGAATTGTGGGGCACGCAGGTCACCCAGGCCGATCGGTGGGCGGCGCTGAAGGAGAAGATCGCCGAGCACGGTCTGCGCAATTCGCTGCTGATCGCGATCGCGCCGACGGCGACGATCGCGTCAATCGCCGGCGCCTACGAATGCATCGAGCCGCAGGTCTCCAACCTGTTCAAGCGCGAGACGATGTCCGGCGAGTTCCTCCAGATCAACACCTATCTGGTACGCGAACTCAAGTCCCGTGGATTGTGGACCGCGCCGATCCGGGAGGCGATCAAGCGCGCCGAGGGTTCGGTGCAGGGCATTCTCGATCTGCCCGAGGATGTACGGGAACTGTTCCGTACCGCCTGGGAACTGCCGCAGCGTGCCCTGATCGACCTGGCCGCCGCCCGTGCGCCGTTCATCGACCAGTCGCAGTCGCTGAACCTGTTCATGGCCGCGCCGACGATCAACAAGGTCTCCTCGATGTACCTGTACGCGTGGAAGGCCGGCCTGAAGACGTCGTACTACCTGCGTTCCCGGCCGGCGACCCGCATCCAGCAGGCGACGGTGACCGTGGCCGCGCCGGCCGCACCGGTCTCGCTGATCGCGGCACCGACCGAAGCCGAACTCTGCTCCCTGGAAAACCCCGAGTCATGTGAGGCCTGCCAGTAATGCTGCTCGACCCCGGAATGGACCTGACCCTGCGGCCGATGAAGTACCCGCACTTCTTCGACCGGTTCAAGGACGCCATCAAGAACACCTGGACCGTCGAGGAGGTCGACCTGCACGGCGACCTCGCCGACCTGGCGCTTCTCAGTGATGCCGAGAAGCACCTCGTCTCCCGGCTGGTCGCGTTCTTCGCCACCGGCGACACGATCGTGGCGAACAATCTGGTCCTCAACCTCTACCAGCACGTCAACTCGCCGGAGGGCCGCCTCTATCTGTCGCGGCAGCTGTTCGAGGAGGCCGTGCACGTCCAGTTCTATCTGAACCTGCTCGACACCTACGTGCCCGACGACAAGGAGCGGGCCGAGGCGTTCGCCGCCGTCGACAACATCCCGTCGATCGCGCGTAAGGCCGAGTTCTGCTTCAAGTGGATCGACTCGGTCTTCGAACTGCGCGCGCTGCGTTCCCGCGAGGACCGGCGGGCGTTCCTGCTCAACGTCATCTGCTTCGCGGCGTGCATCGAGGGACTGTTCTTCTACGGCGCTTTCGCCTACGTCTACTTCCTCCGGTCGCGAGGTGTTCTGCAAGGGCTCGCGTCCGGTACCAACTGGGTGTTCCGGGACGAGAGCATGCACATGGCGTTCGCCTTCGACGTCGTCGACCAGGTGCGCGCCGAGGAACCGGAACTGTTCGACGCCGGCATGGAGCAGCAGGTACGCGACATGCTCGCCGAGGCCGTCGAATGCGAGGTCCAGTTCGCCGAGGATCTGCTCGAACAGGGCGTCTCCGGACTGTCGCTCTCCGACATGCGCCAATACCTCCAGCACGTCGCGGACCGGCGGCTCGCGGCGCTCGGCATCGACCCGATCTACGGCAGCACCAATCCGTTCGCGTTCATGGAGCTACAGGACGTCCAGGAGTTGTCGAACTTCTTCGAGCGGCGCGTTTCGGCGTACCAGGTAGGGGTCTCCGGAACCGTCAGCTTCGACGACGACTTCTAGAGACGCCTAGCGGCCGCCTCGCGAAAAGAGGCGGCCGCCTTCCGGGGCGACGGTCAGACCGTGACCGTCGTGGTCTCCCGCGCGGTCGGCTCGGCGGCGGCCGGAGCCGGCCGGCGGCCGGAACGCAGCGTGCTCGCCAGGCAGAGCAGAGCACCGAGAACGAGCCAGGAGGACAGGACGACGATCGGCTGGGTCGCGGCGGCGCCGTCGAAAAAGGCGGTCGAGCGCAGCAGCGATCCACCGGCACCGGGCGGCAGCAACTGGCCCAGCTCGCCGGACCAGCCGGGCAGCATCTGCGGCGCCGACGAGACGCCGGACAGCGGGTTGCCGACCAGCATCATGGTCGCCGCGCCCAGGCCCAGGCCGGCCATCCCGAGCAGCGACTCCAGGCCGAGCAGGGTGAGTGCGGTGGCGCCGACGCTCAGCGCGATCCCCCCGGCGTTGGCCAGGTAGTCGCCGCCCAGCGAACCCAGCCAGAACTGGAGGATCGCGGCCATCGACAGGCCACCGGCGACCGCGAAGGCCAGCGCGCCGGTCACCCGCTGGGCGGTGCCGCGCAGGCGGGCCGTGAGCAGCGCGGCCGCCATGATCCCGCCGATCACCAGGGGCAGTGCCCCGGCGGCCAGTCCGGCCCCGCGCGGGTCGTCGGCGGGCAGCGGCACCAGATCACGGGCCGCCACCGCGGGAGCCTCGCCCTGCGCCAGGCCGGCGGCCAGGGCGGTGAGGGTCTGCGAGACCGGGGCGCTGGCCGCGGAGGCCGTGATGACCTGCGGCTTTCCGCTGGTCAGATCGATCGCCCCGTACGCCTCCCGGTCGCGGATCAGCTGTTCGGCGGCCGCGGTGGTGTCGACCGCGGTGATCTCGAACGCGCCGGGGAGGCGCTGATCGAGGGCTGCGGTGATCTGCTGGACGGCGGGTGCGGGCCCGGCCACCGCGATCGGGATGTCGTGCACCGCGGACCGGACCGCCGGCCAGGCGAAGGCGGTGAGCAGCACGCTGGTGATGACCGTGAGCAGCCCGACCGTCGCGGCGACCTGCGGCCAGGACGACGGTTTGTCGCTGGTCATGTCGACTCCTTCGAGTTCTTCTCCGGCTGACGACCGGACGGATCTTTAAGAGAACGTTTGTTCGTTTTGAGAGTCCTCGGGCCGGCGGCGTTTGTCAAGAACGACCGTTCGTTTTCGGCTGTCGAACCGGATCCCGCCTACCATGTGGCCTTGATCCCAGCGCTGCTCCCGGGGAAGACGTGATACCGGTCTGGCTACTCGACGTCGACGGCGTCCTCAACGCGTACCGCGCCGGCTGGTGGCATTCCCGCCCCACCCTGGTGCAGGCCTGGTCCGAAGCCGACGCCTACAGCTACCGGATCCGGTACGAACCGCGACTCGTCGCCGCCGTCCGCACCGTGCACGAGCAGGGGCTGGCCGAGGTCACCTGGTGCACCACGTGGTGCAGTGACGCGGACGCGATCGAGGACGCCCTCGGACTGCCGGCGCTGCCCCGGGCGTTCACCGCACCGGTCAAAGGAGCCGAGGCCTGCGCGGCCAAGATCGACGCCGCCCGGCGGGTCGTCGCCGCGGGCCGCCCGCTCGTCTGGACCGATGACGCCGAGGTCGGGCACCACGCCGACGAGTGCGCGGCATGGACCGCGGCCGGAAAGGCGCTGACCATCGCGCCGGACGAGAGCCGCGGGCTGCGGCCCGGTGACGTGCGGCGGATCCGGGCCTATCTCGGCGGCGAACCGGTGCCGCCGCTGCGGTCGGTCGACTGACCCGCCCGGCATGTCGACCGTCGAGGACGGAGTGCGTCTCATGATGGCCGGGACCCGGATCTGAAGCGACGATTTTTGTCGGACCCTGGCCGTACCCTGCGGGCATGGTCAATCGTTCACCGGAAACCGCCGCCACCTCGGACCGTGCCGGGTCCGTCCCCGCCGACCCTGCCGTCGCCGATCAGGATGCGGATCACTCCGCCTTCGACGATCGTGTGGCGTTCGATGCGGCGGTGGAGTCGGCGCGTGGTGCGGCGCAGGCGTATTACGACACCGGCGACGCGGTGATGACCGACGCGGAGTATGACGACCTGGCCGACCGGATCGCCGCGTCGATGGCCGAGCACCCGGAGTGGGACGACCGTGGCGTCACCACCGCAGTGGCCGCGGGGGCCTCTGCGGGCGGCGACGTGCGGCACCCGACGGCGATGCTCTCCCTCGACAAGATCAAGACGCCGGAGGAGGTGGAGGCGTTCGTCGCCACCCTCGGCGGCGACGGCTGCCTGGTCGAGGTCAAACTCGACGGCCTCGCCATCCGCGCGGAGTATGTCGACGGCAGACTGGCGCTCGCCGCCCTGCGCGGCGACGGCACCACCGGCGAGGATGTCACCGCCCAGGTGCGGCGCGGCATCGCCGGGCTACCGGCCGAGCTGGCCACACCGTGGACCGGCGAGGTGCGCGGCGAGGTCTACATGACCGTCGACGACTTCGAGGCGGCGAGTGCCAACCGGGTCGCGGCCGGCGGCAAGGCGTTCGTCAATTCGCGCGGCGCGGTCGCCGGGGCGATCCGCAGCATCGACCGGGCGTATGAGGCGCCGATGACGTTCGCCACCTACGAGATCACCGGCGACGGCGTCGACCCGGCCGGCACCCATCTCGGGCGGATGGACCGGGCCGAGGAGCTGGGCTTCCCGGCCGCCTGCCGGCTGATCCCCGAGGTCGCCGGCGTGTGCTCCACCGCCGAGCAGGTCAACGCGGCGATCGAGACGATCGGCGGGCGGCGGGCCACCCTGGTGTTCCCGATCGACGGCGCCGTCATCAAAGCCGACGCCGAGTCCACCCGCCGCCGCCTGGGCCTGGCCAGCCGTACTCCGTACTGGGCGGTCGCCTTCAAATATCCGCCGGACACCGCCTCCACCTACCTGCGGGACATCGAGGTGCGGGTCGGCCGGACCGGCCGGATCAGCCTGCGCGCCATCATCGACCCGGTCGTCGTCGGTGGCACCACCGTCACCCGGGCCACCCTGCACAATCCCCAGTGGGTCGCCGAGCAGGGCCTCGCCCTCGGGCAGAAGGTCGCGGTGTGGCGGGCCGGTGACGTCATCCCCCGGGTGACCTCGCCGATCGGCGACCAGCCACACGGCCTCACCCCGTGGGTGGCGCCCGAGGTGTGCCCCCAGTGCGGCGAGCCGTGGGACAGGTCGAGCCTGCTCTGGCGCTGCCACACCGCCACCTGCGCGGCGGCGAACGCGCTGGCCTACTGGTGCAGCCGGGAAGCCCTCGACGTGGACGGGGCGGGCGATTCGTTCTGTGACGCGGTGATCGAGGCCGGCCTCGCCCGTAACGTCGCCGACCTGTATGCCCTGACCGTCGACGACATCGCCGAACTGCCGGTCGGCCGGACGGTCACCGGCGGCACGGTGATGCTCGGCCGCTCCAACGCCGGGCGGATCATCGCCGGGCTGGAGGCCAGCAAGCAGCAGCCGTTTAACCGGGTTGTCACCGGCCTCGGCATCCGGATGACCGGCCGTAGCGTCGGCCGCTGGCTGGCCGCCCGGTTCAAGTCGATGCCGGCGCTGCGGGCGGCCTCCGTCGAGGAGATCGCCGAGATCGACAAGATGGGTCTGATCAAAGCGCAGCATGTGGTCGACGGCCTGGCCGCGATGGGCGACGTGATCGATCGTCTGACCGGGTTCGGTCTGACCATGGAGGTCATCGACGACGGCGGTGCGAAACCGCTGGCCGGGCAGACCTATGTGGTGTCCGGTTCGGTTCCTGGCTACACCCGTACCACGGTGAGCGAACGGATCGAGGCGCTCGGCGGTTCGGCGAGCAGCAGTGTGTCGGCCAAGACCACCGCCCTGGTCACCTCCGAGACCACCACCAGCAAGGCGAAGAAGGCAGTCCAGTTGGGCATCCCCGTCATCGACCCGGAGGAGTTCGCCCGCATGCTGGCCTGACCTCGCCGCTGCCGTCGCGGCTGCCGCTGTGGCCCGGTGTCGTTGCGGTGGACGTCACCATGGTCATGATCCGTTTCTTGTGTCGCGGGGAGCACGGTGCCGTGATCCGGATGTGCGCTGCACCGGCAAGTTCGGGTGTACATCCGGTCACGCATGGTATTCGTTCGTCCTGGGTAGACAGGAGGGCGTCAAGGATTGCCGCCGGGGAGGAGCCCGAGATGTCGTATAGCACCAGCCGCCAGAACGTCACCGCCGCTCGCATCTGCACGATCATCGCCTTCGTCTTCGCGGGGCTGGCCGTGCTGTTCTGGCCGTTCATTTTCGGCCTGGTCGCGGTCATCCTCGGTCTGGTCGGCGGCTTCATGGGCGACCGCCCGCTCGGCTTCTACGCGGCCGCCGCCGGTGCTGTCGGCGCCGTGCTCGGCATCGTGCTGGCCGCCGCCCTCCTGAGCTGACCCGCCCGCCGCACTTCACGGTTTTCACGTTTCCGCCCGTCTCGGCTCGCGCCGCATACCGCTTTCCGCGGTGTGCGGCGCTTTCCGTGAGCCGCCGAAGCAGCCCCGCGCGTGAACGGTGTGCTTCGGCGGCTGGTCGGGACGTCTACAGTGGCGGCGGTGAGCGATGACCGGCGGCCGTTGGTGAGTTCGGCGCCGGAAATGGTCCGGGAGGCCGTGGCCGGGGTGCTCGGTGAACCGGTCGTGGGGGAGCGGGCGGCGGAGGCCGGATTCACGCCGTCGATCGCCTCGCTGGTCGTCGGCCGGTCCGGGGCACGGCTGTTCGTGAAGGCCGCGCCGGTCGGGGACGGGCTCGGCGAGGCCGTGGAAGCCGGGGCGGTGCTGGCCGACGCTGCCGGTGATCTCGGGCCGCGGCTCGTGGATGCCGTCGCCTGCGGAGAATGGCGGATCGCCGCCTATGAAGTGGTCGACGGGGGACCGGTCGACCAGTGGAGTGCGGCCGACGTCGACGAACTACTTCGCGTCGCCGACCGGATGCGGGAGCGGCTCGACCCTTGCCCGATCGGGGGCGTTCGGCCGTACGCGCATGATTTTGTGCCTCTGCTCGGGCAATGGGCGACGCTCGGGATGCGCCGGCCGCCGCCGATCTCCGTGCCGGTGGCGCGGCTCGCCGAGCTGGAGGCGCGCTGGACGGCCGTGCTCGCGCCGGGCGTCGCGTTGCACCACGGTGACCTGCGGCGCGACAACATCATCCGGGAGCCGGGCGGGCGGCTGCGCATCGTCGACTGGACCCACCTGTGGACGGCGCCGGGCTGGACGGATCTCGTTCGGCTGCTGCCCGACCTGGCCTTGTGCGGGCATGATCCGGAGGCCGTTCTGCGGCGTTCCTGCTGGCGGGACACGCCGGCCGAGGACGTGAACGTGGCGCTGGCCGGACTTGCCGGGCGGGCGTGGCGCGACTGCGCCCTACCCGGCCGGCCGCGGTTGCGGACGATGCAGCGTGAGCAGGCCGAACAGCTGCTGTCGTGGCTCGACACCCGGCTCGGGCGGGGCTGACCGCCTGCCCTCGTGGCGCCTGGCCGCCGATGTCGCCATGGTTCGGGCCGGCGCGGCGTGCCGTCGTGGTGGGGACCACGTCATGCCGGAGTGAGACCGGTGGCGACCGACTTCAGGATGTCGGCGGAGACGCGGGAGTTCGCCTCGATCGTGATGACGGTGCGGTCGGAGCCGGCGATCACGATGCCGAAACCGGCGTCCTTGGCGGTGGACGGCCTGGTCAGGCGAGCCTTCCCGATGGGAACGTCGAACTCCTCGACCGTGACGGTTCCGGTCAGGTGACGGTTCAGGAGGCCGTTGAAGGTCGTTGCCGAGACCACCTGCGACGGCGGCGTCGAGGGGCGCAACACCGTGATCCACAGGTACGACCCACCGTTCGCCTGCTCGAACCGGCGCATCGACGTCGCCACGTTCAGGTCCTCCGGGCCGGCCGACGAGCCTGCATCGGTGCCGTCCCGCCTGATCACCAGGACGTTGCTGCTGCGGCGCTCGTCGAGGCGGACACCGTCCGGGATGTAGCCGATCAGGAATCGGTCGATGTCGGGGACGGAGGCGGACGCGGCCGTGATCGGGCCGGGCTCGGGCCTGGTCTGCGTGACGGCGACGACACCGGTGACGGCCAGCACCGCGAGTCCCGCCGCGGCCATCCGGAACGTCTGGCGACGGCGGACGCCCCGCTGGACCCGGTGCACGAACTCCTCCGTCACCGGCAGGTCAAAATCGGTCGTTTTCAGAATCTCCGGCATGTGAAATCAGCCTTCCGCCGTCATGCTTCCACGAAGTGTCGCCAGGCCCCGCGACAGGTAGGAGCGAACCGTGCCCGCGCTGCATCCGAGCGCTGTGGCGATCTGTTCGTCCGGTTGATCGGCCAGGTAGCGCAGCGCGATCGCGGCCCGTTGCTGAGGTGGCAGGCCGGCCAGGAGCTGACGCACCACCGAAGCGTCGTCGATCGACGCGAGCGCCGTGTCCTCGCCCGCACGATCCGGCACGTCGGCGACCGGAATCGGACGGCGCCGGCGCCGTTCGTTCAGGAACAGGTTGACCATGGTGCGCTGGGCGTACCCGACTGGATTGCCGTCCCGGCGTACCCGCGACCACGCCAGTCCCACCCGGATCAGGGTTTCCTGGGCCAGATCCTCAGCGGCGGTGCGATCGAGGGTCAGCGCATTCCCCAGACGCAGCAGGGCTGGGGCGCTCTGCCGCAGGAACGCTTCGAACCCGGGACCTCTCATACCTATAACTACACAGCGGCACCCGGGATCTGTTGCGTCCCGGCCGAAATTCCCGTCGCCGGCCAAGCGGTGGTGACCTAGCCTGCCTGGGATGGAGATCCGGATGCTGACGACGTTCGACGGAAGCGAAGCCGAGGCCTGGTACGAGGCACGGCACGCGGGGGCGACGGCGGACCGGCATGCGGCGCTGGTGACCTCCAAGGGCACCGAACTGCGGTCGCTCGCCGCCGACAGCACCAACCCCAACCGGCACCGCGAGGCCTGGGGCGCGTGGGACGGCGATGTCTGCGTCGGCGGGATGCTGGTCGAGTGGGCACGACGGGAGAATCCGCACCGGGCCGAGATCGACATCGCCGTCCCGGTGGCCGACCGCGGCCGGGGTGTCGGAGCCGCACTGTGGGACGCCGGGTCGCAGCGGGCCGCCGCGGTGGGGCGGACGACCGTCAATGTCGAGGTGCACGTCCCGCGCGGGCGGAGCCTGGCCGAGTGGCCGGGCGGGCGGTTCGCGCTGGCCCGCGGGTTCGTCTCCGGGCTCGTCGAGGACCGGCTGGTGCTCGACCTGCCTCCGGCCGCGTCGATCCTGGAAGTCCACGACCGGCCGGCACCCGGCTATCAGGCCCACTCCTGGCATGGCCCGATGCCTGCCGAACGGCTGCCGGCACTGGCTGAACTGGTCAGCGAGATGGCGGCCGACGTACCCACCGGCGACCTCGACGTGGAGGCGGCCCGCTGGGATGCCGAACGGGTCGGCGCCAACCAGCAAAGAATGACCACCCTCGGGTACGCCCTGGTTACCACCGTTGTCATCACCGAGGCAGGGGAGCCGGCCGGCTACACGCAGCTGCTCGTGCAGAGCGAAGGCGTCCACGTGCACCAGGACGACACCTACGTGCGGCGGGCCCATCGCGGTCACCGGCTCGGCACCCTGGCGAAGGTCCGCAACCTGCGGGCCCTCGCCGCTGAGCACCCGCGGGCCCGGCACGTGCACACCTGGACCGCCGAATCCAACGATGCGATGCGGGTGATCAACGAGCGGTTCGGGTTCCGTCCGGTCGAGACCACCCACTCCATGGAGTCGTCCGTCAGCTGACCCGGCCGGGCGGCTCGGTGGATCGTGGCATGCCGGCGGCCTTGCCCGAATCATCTTAGTCATTAAGATAAGCGCATGGGCATATCGACGGACTTCTCGGTGGCGATCGCCGGCGCCGGCCTCTCCGGCCTCTGCCTCGCCCAATACCTGATGCGCGCCGGCATCGACGTGCACGTCTACGAGCGGGACCCGGGTCCCTACGTCCGGCGGCAGGGCTACCGGATCATCCTCGACCGGTACGGGCTGGAGGCGCTGCGCGAAAGCCTGCCCCGCCCGCTGTACCGCCTGGCGCTGAACACCGGCGACGAGCCTGGTGGGCAGCTGCGCTTCACCGACAGCCGGCTGCGGGACGCGTTCACCATCACCTTCAAGGACGAGCCGCACGCCACCCGCCAGGTCGACCGGCTGACCCTGCGCTCGATCCTGCAGTCCGGGCTGGACGGGCGGATCCACTACGGCAAGACCGCCGTCGCGGTGGACAACGGCGGCCCGGCCGGACTGCGGCTGCGGTTCTCCGACGGCGGGGCCGCCGCGGCGACCGTCGCCGTCGGTGCGGACGGCGTCGGCTCGGCGCTGCGCACCCAGCTCATGCCGGACGCGGATCCGGAGAACACCCCGATGGCGGGCGTCTACGGCCGGTCACCGCTGCGGCGCAACGGCGAGAGCGTCATCCCGGACGCGCTGCGTACCAGCGGAGTCCTGGCCATCGCCGACCGGCCGGGACGCGCCTTCTTCTTCACCTCCATGCGGTTCGGCGAGAGCCCGCGGGAGGCGTTCGCCCGCCTGGCCCCGGGCAGTTACGCGCCCACCGGTGACGACTACGTCATGTGGGGACTGCTGCTCCGGCAGGAGGAGGTGCCCACCGGGGTCCGCGGGGACCTGCTGGCGCTGCGGTCCCTGGCCGCCCGGATGAGTGCGGACTTCCACCCGCTCATCCGTCGGCTGGTCGACACGGCCGAACTGGACGCCACGGTGCTCAACCTCTTCACCACCGGGCGGCGGCCGAGCCGGTGGGGCATACCCCGCGCGACGATGATGGGCGACGCCGTGCACGCCATGCCACCGTTCGGCGCTCACGGCGGCAACACCGCGCTCCGCGACGCCGCTCTGCTCGGTCACAGGCTGGTCGAGGCCCGCGAGCGTGGCACGCCGGTGGAGGAGGCGATCGCCGCATACCAGGAGGAGATGGTGCCCTACGCCTTCCGCGCCGTCGACACCGCCGCCGGGCTGATGCGCCGCCTCACCGGGGACGCGGCCGCACCACACTGGGTGCTGACCCGCGTGCTACCTCGGCTGCACCGGGTCACCGTACCGGAGGCATGATTGCGGGCATGTCCCACGAGCCGGCCCGTGCATCCGCGATCGCCGACCTCATGCGCGCCGGACGGGAGACCTCACGGCTGTCCATGGTCTTCCGGTACGCCATCGCGGAACGGCTGGGCCTCACCGTGAGCGACCTGGAATGCCTGGACTTCCTGGGAGACGCCGGATCCGCGACCGCGGGGCAGATCGCCGAGCGGACCAACCTCACCACCGGGGCGGTGACCAGCATGCTCCGCCGCCTCCAGCAGGCGGGCTACGTCACAGCCGAACGCGACCCGGCGGACCGGCGGCGGATGATCGTCACCCTGCGGCCGGAGCGCAGCGCCGAGTTGGAGCAACCGTACGAGCGGTTCGCCGAGCGGGCGGCGTGGCTCGTCGAGGGCTACAGCGTCGAGGAGCTCAGGCTGCTGGTCCGGCACCATGCCCGTATGCAGGCGATGTACCTCGCCGAGTTGGACAGCCTCCACAGTGGCGACGCCGGGCGGCAGTCCGTCTGAACTGCCGTCGAGGTCGTCTGCCTCACCCTCGACATCGAGCCGCCACCAGAACCCCGTCGGAGGCGCCGGAACCGCCTGGCACCCGCGGGATCGTGACCCGAGAGCCCTCATGGGTACAGGGCGAGATCGGTAAATCGGTCAGCTCGGCCACCGGAAGTAATGCCTTCGAGCGGCGAGATCACCGCCAGGCCGACTCGCGTGCTGTCGGAACGGTAGGCGGTCGCACTGCGCTGGCTCGGCTCTCCGGCCGAATAGTAGACGTCGGACATGGTGGCCTGCCCGTCACGTAGATCGGTGCGGGGCAGGTGGTACCGATGGAGATCAGGCAAGGGGTGTCACGTCAGATCGTTTCCGCGCCCTGACGATGATGGCCATCGACACCTCGGGCTCGCCCTCACCTTGCCAGGCGACTGCCTGTTGATTCGGCTGTTCCCTCCCCGTCCGAACCTGCGTTCTCGCCTCCGGCGCCATCGCCCGAGGTAGGCGGTCCCTTCTCCTCCCATGGTCCGAGAACTGAGGTGCGTGGTCGGCCCCAGCGGGCCAGCAGCTCAAAGGCATCCATGATCAACGCTGGCCTCCAGTAGTCCGGCTTTCGATGCGCTCGTTACTGACGGCCGGGTATCCGGTGCGGCCGCCATCCTGTGCTGGGCTCGCGGTGCTCTTGCCGTTCGTTGCGGGACCTCCGGCATTTCTGTCGCTCGTTGCCGGGCTTCCGTTGTTCTTTTGCTCGTTGCCGAGCCAGCAGCTGTCCCGCCGTCCACGGCGGGACGCCGGCTGCCGGCGCCTTTCCCCGTCTGCTTAGCCGGGCTGTGGTTGATGTCCTTCGCTGGCCGGAGCTGTGGTCGGTGTCCCTCGCTGTCCGGCTGGCGGGGCTGTGGTCGGTGTCCTTCCGTGTCTGCCTGACGGGCTGTAGTTGATGCCCTTCGCTGTCCGGCTGGCGGGGCGGCGATCGATGGTTTTCCCTGCCTGGGTGGCAGCGCTGTGGCCGCCGAGTTTCGTTGCCTGGACAGCGGGGCTGTGGCCGCCGACGAGTACCAGAGAGTTGGCGGTCCGGTCGTCCGGCGTTCGGTCTTCAGGTGACCGATCATCGGGTGCCCGGCCCGTGGCGATGGCCGCCATCGCCGGCAGGGCTGAGGCGGTGGACTCGAAATAGCCGTCGTGGCCATCGACGTCGTCGCATGGCAGGGGATGCGCGCCGAACTCGGGGTCCGAGGGCAACCCTCCGTGTCCGAGGCCCAGCAGACGCATGCCCGGGACCCGGCGGATCCAGTCGCCGGGTGCGGCGCATGCCCACACCCGGGCCGTGGTGTTGAGGTCGGAGCGGCTACCGACACCCATGCCAGGGCTGCCGACCGCGATCAGATCCGACACCTGCCCGCTGAGCTCGGGCGCGGCGAGACCGGCGACGGTCGAACCGTAGCTGTGCCCGATGACGACGATCGAGCGGTCCGGGCGGTCGAGCACGAGACCGTCCACGAAACGCCGGAGGGACTCCGCGCCCGCAGCCGCCCGGTCCTCGCGCACGGCGTTGATGTCGACACCCTCCGGGGAGTCATAACCGAGCCAGGCGATGACGGCGACCCGGGCACCATCGTCGGTCGCGCGCACCTCGTCGAACAGCTGCCGCGCCTGCCGCCCCGGGGCTCTGCGCTGCACACCGCCGTGGCCGGTGGTGAACTCGGGCAGCTCATTGTCCGAACCCGGGATGAGGATGACGACACGGTCAGCGGTCTCGAGATCGCCCAGGACCTCGGCGATGCGCCCGTCACCGCGGTCGTCATAGACGAGGGTCTGCCGGACGGCCACCTCCGATGGCCGCCGCGCCTGGTTGGCGGCATAGCGCAGCGGCACGGGAGCGCCGTCGAGATTGCCGACGATCTCCGGATGACGGATGGCCAGACCGGTCGCCTCGGCCGGCGTCAGACGAGCGAAGAACACGGCGATCCGCTCCGGCGTGGCGGTGACCGGGTCGGGTGGCGCGGTGGGCTCGGCAAGCCAGGCCGGAAGCGACACCGGGGGCGCCGGTTGCTCCGGCCGGGCCGGGCCGAGCAACGAGCCACCGACCAGGCTCAGGCCGGCGAAGGCGGTTGCCACCAGGGCTTTCCGAGACGTGACGGCGATGCGAGGCATACATCGAGACTCGTCGCCGATGGGGCTGGGCACAGTCGAGCAGGCACGCTGCCGTTGGTTCGGTTATCCGAACCCCAGATGCGGGTGCTGGCACCATCGCGCTCAGGGGCGTGGACGAGGGATGCTGTCCGCGATGAAGCTGCTGAACACGATCTTCGACCGTCGCTCGCGTAAAGGGCTGGCATACCTGCTGCTGGTCCTGCCGATCGACCTGCTGAGCTTCGTCCTTCTGCTGCTGGGGAGCCTGCTCGGCACCGTGCTTCTGCTGACACCGCTCGGCGCGTGGGTCCTCGCCGCCGTTCTACGCGGTGCGGCCGGGCTCGGCGGGAGCCGCAGGGCGCTGGCCGCCCGGATGCTCGGCGACCGGGTTCCCGCTCCGGCGCGTCCGGTCGCCGCCGACGCCGGGCTGTTCGGATGGCGGCGGGCGATCCTCAAAGACGCGGTCAGCTGGCGGATCCTCGCCTATGCGCTGATCAAGCCACCGGTGGCGGTGCTGTCCCTCGCGCTGGCCGGCGGCTTTTACATGTATGGGCTGATCAGCCTGATCTACCTGCCGTTCTACGACGGTGAGCTGGGCACCGAAGCGCTCGGCATCCTGGTGACCAGCGTGATCCTCCTGCTGCTCGGGCCGTGGATGCTGCGTTCCGTGCTGGGCGTCGAGCGGCTGATGATCCGTGGGCTGCTCGGCCCGACCCGGATCAACCAGCGGATAAGTGACCTGCAGGACTCCCGCGACCGGGCGGTCAAGGACGCCGACATCACGTTGCGTCGCATCGAGCGCGACCTGCACGACGGCGCCCAGGCCCGGCTGATCGGAGTCGGCATGCACCTCGCGATCGTTCGTGAGCTCGTCGGTGCGCAGGCACCTACCGAGCAGATCGTGGCGGCCGTCGACACGGCCCAGGCCACCCTCGCCACCGCGGTCGGTGAGTTGCGTGATCTGGTCCGCGGGATCCACCCACCGGTCCTCGACGCCGGGCTGGAGGCGGCGCTGGCCACCGTCGCGGCGGGCAGCGCCGTGCCGGTGGCCGTCGAGATCGATCTGCCGAGACGACCACCCCCAGCACTGGAGAGCATCGCCTACTTCACGGTGTGCGAGCTGCTGACAAACGCGGGACGCCACAGTGGAGCGCGCAACGCTACGATCCGGGTCGATCTGCGGGACGACGTTCTGCGGCTTCGGGTTCATGACGACGGGCAGGGCGGTGCACACCAGCGTGCCGGCGGGGGACTCGCCGGACTGTCCGAACGGATCCGGGTGGTCGACGGCCGTCTGGCGATCGACAGCCCGGCCGGCGGCCCGACCATCGTGACGGCCGAGATCCCGTGCCCGGCGAAGGAGAAGCCCCTTCGACACGAGGGATCGGATCGGGCGGGAAGTCCGGCCGGCTCAGAGCTGCCGGTCCTGCGGTGAACGCCGGCGACGGAAGCAACCGGCGCCTGCCACCCGGAACCCGGTGGGGCGCCCGAAGCCCGCGGGGCTTCGGTGGCGGATCGGAACCTGTGACGGCCGTGGGATGAGGGCGGGGCTTTGGTGAGGGACCGGGATCTGTGACGGCCGTGGGATGGGGCGGGGTGTCGGTGGGGGGCCGCAAGCCGTGACGGCCGTGAAATATAGGAGCGCGGGGTCGATGGGGGCCGCAAGCCGTGACGGCGCTGGTGGATGGGGGATTCGCGGGCGTGCCGGTCGGCAGGGACGGGAGATGGGGCGGTTCTTGGTGAGCCGGTGTCGGGGAAGGGCCGGAGAGACACATGCGCGTCGTCATCGCTGAGGACTCCGCGATTCTGCGGGAAGGGCTTGCCCAGCTTCTGACCATGCGGGGTCACGAAGTGCTGGCCGCCGTCGTTGATGTGCCGGCGTTGTTCGAGGCGGTTGCCGTTCAGGCGCCGGACGTGGCGATCGTGGACATCCGTCTGCCGCCCAGTCACACCGATGAGGGGGTGCGGGCGGCGATTCGGCTGCGGCGTGAGTGTCCCGGGATCGGGGTGCTGATCTTCTCGCAGTATGTCGAGACCGCCTTCGTGGCCGAGTTGCTGGCGGGTGGATCCGAGGGCGTCGGCTATCTGCTGAAGGAGCGGGTTGTTCAGTTGGACGATTTCGTCGATGCGCTGCACCGGGTCGCGGCCGGGGGCACGGCACTCGATCCACAGGTGGTGACCCAGATGTTCGGCCGGAGCCGCCATCGGGAGGTGCTCGCCGAGTTCACGCCGCGGGAGCGGGAGGTGCTCGCCCTCATGGCGCAGGGGCGGTCCAACACGGCGATCGCGACGGTGATCCGGGTCAGCGAGCGGGCGGTGGAGAAACACGTGACCAACATCTTCGGCAAGTTCGACCTGCCGCCCTCCGAAGCGGACCATCGGCGGGTCCTCGCGGTCATCCGCTACCTCCAGAACTGAGCCGGGGGCAACGGCTCGGACTCCGGCCGAACCGGCTGGGGTAAGCGGTGCGGTAAGGCGCTGCGTTTGGATCACGTGTGCGGGCGCGGGCCTTTCGCCGTCCCCCCACCGTGCCGGTGTTGCGGGGCCAGCGAGGAGCCGGGTGGGGAGCGGGAGCCAGCGGAACGAGGCGGGGGCGCGGCGGTGCCAGCTGCGGCGAGGCACTGCGGGGTGCGGCGAGGCGCTGCGGGGCGGGACGCGGCGGGCGGGGGCGAGGCGGGGCGCGGCGGTGCCAGCTGGGGCGAGGCGCGGCGAGGCGGGATGCGGCGGGGCGCGGCGCGGTAGATGGCGCGGGGGCGCGGTAGATGGCGCGGGGGCGCGGGGCGGTAGATGCGGCGGGGCGCGGCAGGAGGCGGCGGGGCGCAGCGCGGTGGATGGGGCGAGGCGCGGCGGGGCGGGGTTTCCGGTGGGGCGTGGCGCCGGGTGGCGAGGCGGAGGAAGGGGTTGGGGTGAGGGGACGCCTCAGCCCGTGAGGCGCCTTGCGGGCGGGAGGGCAAGCCTCGCTCGCGGTGTAGTCCGGGACTCGGCTGGGCGTACAAGAAAGAAAAACGCGGCGGCCCGGAACCGGACCGCCGCGCTCGAGCAGAACGGATCAGCTCTTGAGGCCGTGCTCGATGGCCTCGATGATGCGGGGACGCAGGTCGGCCGTGCTGACGATGGCGTCCACCGAGCCGACCTCGACCGCACGCTGGATGCTGTGCACGCGGTCGAATTCGGCGGCCACCTCACCGAGTTTCTCGGCGCGGACCGCGCCTTGGACCTCGGCCAGACGGGCGTTGAGGGCCGCCCGTTCGGTGGCCGACGCCGCTGACGCCTGGGCCTGGAGTTCGGTGACGCGCGGGTCGTTGGCGGTGCGGTTGTTGACCTCGCCGGAGAAGACGACCGCCGCCGCGGGGGCACCGCCGAGGACCGAGGCGAACGAGCCTTCCAGTGCGAGGACCGTCATGTTCGGGTTGAGGGCCTTGGAGAAGACGACGAACGCGCCGCCGTGGTAGCGGGAGATGACCGTGAAGATGATCGGGCCGTCGAAGTTGACGATGGCCCGGCCGATCTCGGCGCCGTACTCGAGTTGCAGGTTGCGCATCGATTCCGGGGAACCGTCGAAACCGGACAGGTTCGCGAGGACGACCAGCGGGCGGTTGCCGGAGGCGGCGTTGATCGCCCGGGCCGTCTTCTTCGACGAGCGGGGGAACAGCGTGCCCGCCGTGTACGTGTCGGGGCCGTCGGTGGGCGGGAAACCGCGCCGCGGCACCGACCGGGACTCGATGCCGATGAGGCAGACCGGGCGCCCACCGATGTGGGCGTCCTGAACGACTGAGGTGTCGGCGTCGGCCATGCCCGCCCACCGCTCCAGGACCGGGTGATCCTGATCGGACACGGCCCGCATGACGGTACGGATGTCGAACGCCTTCTTGCGGTCCGGGTTGTGGCTCACCGAGAAGATCTGGCCGACCGTGGTGAAGTCACTGCCGTCGACCGTATGCGGGTAGTCGGAGACGTCCCGGTCGGCGGGGTCGGTGGTGAGAGCGGGGCGCGGGCCGGTCTCGCCGGGCGCGACGTACGTGTGGTCGTAGTGCGCCATCAGCACGTCGCGGGCGGCCGGGAGGGACGGCGCCCAGTACTGTGCCTGGCCGTTGGGTCCCATCACCCGGTCGTAGCCGCCGATGCCGAAGTTGTCCTCGGCCGACACGCCGCCGGAGAAGTCCAGTGACTGCTTGCCGGTCAGGACCATCGCCGAGTCGGGGGTCATGACCAGGATGCCCTTGGTGTGCATGAGCATCGTGGCCTCGGCGTTCCAGTACGGCTGGGCGCCCACGTTGATCCCGGCCACCACGATGTTGATCTCGCCGCCGTCCTGGGTGAACGTGACGATGCGCTTGAGGGCGGCGGCCACCCAGTCCATGTTCTCTGTGCCGGAACTCATCGAGATCCGTGCGCCCGCCGACAGCGCGAACCACTCCAGGGGCGCGCCGAGAGACGCCGCCAGGTCGAGGGCGGCGATGACCCGGGCGCACTCGGGTTCGGACAGTGCGCCGAGCGACTTGGTCGGGTCGCCGAGCAGCACCACCCGGGTGATGCCCTCCGGGTAGCGGTCGGTCGGTGTGGTGACCACACCGGCCACGATCGCCGCCGAGTTCTTACCCTTCGGCCGGTCGACGGGCTCGAGCACGCCGGAGGGAGTCAGGTCGTATTCGGTGAAACTGCCGAGGAGACCGGTCAGCTCGTACGGGTAGACCGTCCCGCGACGGGCCGCCCGCAGCACCTTCTGCCGGTAGTCGTCGAGCGGCTGCACCGGGTCGGTGGAGGGTTCCCCGACGTTCAGGTGCGCGCCGCCACCCGGCTCCAGGGTGATCGTCACGACCACCTCGGTGAGTTCCCCGCTGGAGCGGCGCTGCCGGGCGACGAACTGGACCTCTTCCAGGCCGGCGCCGGACGCGGTCGGCAGGATGCGCTGCACCAGGGCGTTCAGTTCGTCGATGGACAGTTCGGTGACCGGCCAGACGTACATCATGATCCGGTTGGTGTCGAACCTCTTGTGCTGCGGCCGCTGCGCCTGGATGTTGCGGATCGCGTCGAGGGTGAGGGTGATGCCCTCCTCCAGGGCGGGCAGCGCGACGAGCCGGCCGTCGGTCTCGCGGAGCGCGGTCAGGTCGCGGACCTGGTACATCGCGATGAGCCGCTCGTCGGACGGGTTGCTCTTGGCGACCGCCTTGAACAGGTACATCTCCTCGTCGGTCGACGGCAGCCGGGTGAGGTCGAACTCGCGCAGCCGTTCCAGCTGGAGCCGCAGCGCGATCTGCGGGTGCAGACCCCGGATGAGCCGGTCCTCGGCGAAATGTCCATCCTGATCGGCGCGGAAGGTGAAGTGGTGGTGCATGACCGCGCCGCTCGTGCCGGCGATGGTCGCGGTGATCCGGCGCGTGGACGGGAGCCGCAGCCCGGCGAAGAGTCTGCCGAGTTCGAGGGCCATCTCGTCGGCGCCCGGCTGGCCGTCCCAGGCGACGTAGACGTCGGCGACGTCGGACGAGACGGCGGCGAGCGTCTCCGGCAGGTCCTCGATGTCGACGGCGGCGGCGGAGACCCGGGTGACGCGGCCACCGCCGGAATGCGTCGTGGTCATGAAACGGCCGTCGGCGGAGAAGTCCGACAGGTCGCGGTTCTCGTAGTAGCGCCGGGTCAGGACCTCCAGCAGCGGCATGTGGTCCCGGCCGGGCCGCCCGATCCGCTGCCCGACCAGCCGGACCAGCGGCTCCGAACAGGCCACCATCCGCTGGATCCGCTCGGCGCGATCCGGCGAGTCCGGGTGGTGGTCGAGGTGCCGCAGGTCGGCGCGTACGGAGGCATAGACCTCGGCCCGGGTACGCCGCAGCAGAGGCTGCGCGTACCACCGGAAGACGATGCCCCGGGCCAGGTCGGAGACCGACGGGAACCGCACCTGGGTCGCCTCGATCAGGTGCTCCAGCGCGATGCCGGCCCGCTCGGCCAGCGGCTCCAGCGGCGGCGCCCCGGCGATCCACTGCCGCAGCAGAGCCGACACCACCGCGATGTTGGCCGCCGACTTCTGCAGCGCCAGGAAGATCCGGAAGACCGCGTCCTCCAGCTCCGGGCTCCGATCGAGGCTGGTCACGCCGTAGTGCGCGAGCACCCGCGTCAGCCGGTCCTGGAAGGCGGCCGTGACCCCGGCCCGTTCCACGTCGAGACTCTGCAGGTAGGTGTGGAAGTTCTCCCGCGGGCTGTGCACCGCGTTGCCGGGCTCGATCTTCCAGTCGTCGCCGGGCTTGTTGCGGCTGAGTTCGAGCAGGTCGGCGGTGATGGTGAGCAGGTCGATCTCCTCGGCGGCCGGCCGCCGCCCGTGGTCGACCGGCAGGACCGGCTCGATGTCGTATCCGAGCAGCAGCGCCCGCAGATCGTCCACGCTGTGATCGGCCCGCGGCCCCTCGGGCAGCTCGATCTCGACCGCGGCCGTGGGTGCGGCGACCTCCTCCGAGGCGGCGTCGGCGAGCGGTTCCAGGCGCATCAGCGGCGCACCGGTCTCCACCTGGCTGCCCACCGCGACGGGACACTCCCGCACCCGGGCCCTGAACGGCGCCCGCAGCACGTTCTCCATCTTCATGCTCTCCAGCACGAGGATCGGCGCACCCGCCTCCACCTCGTCACCGACCGCCAGCGGCGTGGCCACGACCAGGGCGGGAGCGGGGGAGCGGACCACGCCGCCCTCGTCCCGGCTGACCCGGTGGGTGACGCCGTCGACCTCGATCGTGTGGATCGGGCCGTGCGTGGCGGTGGTCAGCCGGAAGCGGTGGCCGTTCACATACATCTGGCCGCTGTGCTCGTCGAACCGCTCGCTGATCACGTCGGCGTGCCCGAACGAGGCGCCGGAGAAGATGCCGACCCGGAACCGCTTGAGCCCGAGCCGGGACACCTGCACCCGGTAGCCGACGCCGCGCAGTTTCAGGTCCAGCGGGCGGCCGGTCTCGTGCTGCACCTGCGGACGGCCGCCGTGCGCGGTGGTGAGCAGCCGCTGCCGGCTGATCTCCTCCTCGTCCAGGTAGGCCTCGATGCCGGCGGCGGCCAGCGCGATCGCCGAGTGCCGGTGGCTGACCAGGCGGCCCTCGGTGCGGACCCGGTCGATCCAGCCGGTGTCGGCGGACCCGTCGATCACCTCGGGCTGGTCGAGCAGGTCGAGGACGAAGCTCTTGTTGGTGGAGCCGCCCTCGATGATGACGGTGGTCTCGGCCATGGCGCGGCGGAGGCGGCCGAGCGCCTCGTCACGGTTCCGGCCGTACGCGATGATCTTGGCAATCATCGAGTCGAACGCGGCCGGAATGCTGTCGCCCTCGCTGACGCCGGTGTCCACCCGGATGCCGGGCCCGGCCGGCAGCGCCAGCCGGGAGATGCGGCCCGGGGACGGGGCGAAGTCGCGGTCCGGGTCCTCGGCGTTGAGCCGCGCCTCGACCGCGTGCCCCTGCTCGGCGGGCGGCGGCCCGTCCAGGGTGCCGCCGGCGGCGACGTGCAGTTGCAGCTTGACCAGGTCGGTACCGGTGGTGATCTCGGTGATCGGGTGCTCGACCTGAAGACGCGTGTTGACCTCCAGGAACGCGAACAGCCCGTCACCCGGGTGGTAGAGGAACTCGACCGTGCCCGCACCCCGGTAGCCGACCGCGAGCGCCAGCCGGACCGCCGCCGCCTTCAGTTCGGCCGCCTGTTCGGGCGCCATCACGACCGACGACGACTCCTCGATGATCTTCTGGTTGCGGCGCTGGACGGAACAGTCCCGGACACCGAGCGCCCACGCGCCACCCTGCCCGTCCGCGATCATCTGGACCTCGACGTGCCGTGCCCCGGTCACCAGGCGCTCCAGGAACACCACGCCCGACCCGAACGCGCGCAGCGCCTCCTGGCTGGTCCGCTCGTAGGCGTCGGTCAGATCCTCGGCGGAGTCGACGCGCCGGATGCCGCGCCCGCCACCGCCGGCGGTCGCCTTCAGCATCAGCGGATAACCGATCTGGTCACCGGCCCGCAGCGCGTCCTCCAGCGTCGCGACCTCGCCGCGGCTCCACGGCGCCACCGGGACGCCGACCTCCTCGGCGATCAGCTTCGAGCCGATCTTGTCGCCGAGCTTGCGCATCGCCTCCGCGCTCGGCCCGACGAACGTCACCCCGACCCGGTCGCACAGCTCCGCGAACACCGGGTCCTCGGCGACGAAGCCCCAGCCCACCCAGGCCGCGTCCGCCTCGGTGTCGACCAGCGCCCGCTCCAGCAGCGCGTGGTTGAGGTAGGGCCGTGCGGCCGCCGGTCCGAGGGAATACGTCAGATCGGCCTCACGCACGAACGTCGAGGTCTTGTCCTCGTCGGTGTAGAGGGCGACCGTCTCGATCCGGGTCCCGGTCTCCGCGGACAGATCCCGCACGGCGTGGATGAGCCGCATCGCGGCCTCTCCACGGTTGATGATCGCGACACGCCTGAACACTTGCCGAGCCTCCCTGACACCATCCAGCAATCTCCACCCCAACCCTCCCGGCTACCGACCGGTCGAGCCATGGGCCGGATCATGCATGTCGCGCAGCGTTAGTTGTAGGAATCCTCCAAAGACCATTGTCTGCGACGGCAAATACGGTGGTACGAGCCACACAATCACCACCGCATCCGCGCGAACCGGGCCTACCCCGCGACGCGACCCCGGCGCACGACCGCACCGCGGCCGCCGGGCTGATGCCGCACTCACCGCTACGGCGGTCGAGTGCCCACACTCACACCGCCGACCTTAACAATCGGTTTTCCGCATCCCCTACTGTCGGCGCGTGCAACTCGTCGAGATACGTCGCTACCCGGTGAAGTCCCTGCTGGGCGAGGTGGTCGAAGCCGCCCACGTCGACTCCCGGGGCCTGGCCGGCGACCGCCTGTGGGCGGTCCGCGACACCGACGGCAAGGTCGGCAGCGGCAAGAACACCCGCCGTTTCCGACGCATGCCCGGCCTCTTCGACCTCCGCGCCCAGATGCCGGCGTCCTCCGGTGGCCCGCTGGTCGAGCTGCCGGACGGCCGCCGCTTCACCGCCGACGACCCGGCCGGCCACCAGGCGATCAGCGAACACCTCGGCCGCCCGGTCACCCTCGCGCCGGAGACCGCCGTCCCGCACCACGACGAGGGCCCGGTCAGCCTGATCACCACGGCCGCGCTGCGTGCCGTGACCGGCATGGCCGGCGCCGAGGCGGACGGCGGGCGGGTCGACCCGCTGCGATTCCGCGCCAACCTGCTGCTCGACCTGCCCGGCACCGGCTTCCCGGAGGACGACTGGTCCGGCCGCCGGCTGCGCATCGGCCCCGACGTGGTGCTGCGGGTCGTGCGCCCCCTGACCCGCTGCGTGATGGTCGACATGGCGCAGGATCACGCCGCCGCCCGCAACGACCTGCTCAAATCCCTCGCCGAGCACAACGACATGACCTTCGGCGTCTTCGCCACCGTCGAGCACCCGGGCCGCCTGACCGTCGGCGACCCCACCACCTGGATCTGAGCGGCCCCGGCGCCCGATCGCGAACGGTCAGGCCTTGTTGTACGGGGTCGTGCTGGTCAGGACGGCGAAGCCGAGGCGCTCCAGGATCGGGCGGCTCTGATCGGACGCGTCCACCTGAAGGTATTCGTAACCCAGGTCGGCGGCGATCCGGGCCCGCTCGGCGACCAGTGCCCGGTAGATGCCGCGGCCCCGCCACGCGCTGACCGTCCCACCGCCCCACAGCCCGGCGAACGCGGTGCCCCGGTTGACGTCCATCCGGGCCCCCGACACCGGCTCGTCGCCGGCCATCGCCACGAACAGGTACGCGTTGTCCGGATCGTTGGCCAACTGGTCCAGCAGGCGGTGCCGCAGCCAGTCGGCGTTCTCCCCGAACGCCTGCTCACTGGCGCTCACCATCAGTTCCACCCCGGCCGGATCGGTGACCCGGTCGATGCGTACCCCCTCGGGGAGGTCCGCGCCGAGCCGGAGATCTCTGATCGCCGCGATCATCAGGGTCTCCTCGTCGTCCGGCTGGAACCCGGCCGCGACCAGGCGGTCAGCCAGATCGGCGGGCCGGTCGTAGCCGTACAGCTTCCACTCGAACGGATGCCCGATCTCGGCGAAGCGCCGCACCTCGCCGGCGATCGCCGCGTCCGCGGTGGTCTCGTCCAGATCCGACCAGACGACCGCGTTCCAGGCCTGCGGACCGGCGCCGATGTGCCGGATCACCGGCCCGTCCCGTTCGATCCGGGAGCCGTCGCCCTCGGCGCGCATGTCCCGTCGCATCTGCCGGTCGAACAGAGCCAGTACCTCTTGATGATCCACCCGACCACCCCAGCACCCCGGCCCGGCCCCGGCAACGCATTTTCGCCGTGGGCCTACAGTGCCGGCACCGGCTGATCGGCGAAAGGGAGTCACCGCGATGCTGACCGACGACTGGCTGGTGGAGTGGGCCACGCTCCTGGACGGCGCCACCGCCCGGGCGCTGCGCGACGTCGTGTCCACGTACCCCTTCGAGGCCGGCGAGCACCGGATCGGGCCCGCCACCCCCACCGCCGACCTGGACGGGCTGCCGCCATGGCTGCCCCCGGACCTGGTGGCGCTGCATCGGGCCGTCGGCCCGGTGTCCCTGCCGGACATCGGCAACGGCTGGTTCCTGCACCCGGCCGCGGACGTGCACACGGAACCCGACCGGATCGCGGACCCGTTCGAGGCGGCCGTCGTGGTGTTCGGCGGTGACGGCGGCGGCGATCTCTACGCGCTCACCCTCGACGACGGCCGGGTGCTCCGGCTGGCGGACGCGTCCTACCTGGGCGGCGTCTACGAGGGCCCCGGGATCCAGGTGGTCGCCGACGACCTGCGCGACTTCCTCGAACGGTTGCTCCGCGCGGTCGAGGCCTTCGGTGACCGCGGCCGGATCGTCGGCCTCTGAGCGCGGCTCAGCGTCGTGGGCCGTGGATCTCGCGGTGCAGGCGTTCCATCCGGACGTCCAGGCGGGCGGCGTCCTCGGCGGCGGCGGTCAGTTCGTCGCGGAGGCGGGGCGGGACCACGTCCGGGTCGTGCTTGTAGTAGATCTTGTGTTCCAGGCTGGCCCAGAAGTCCATGGCGACCGTGCGCAGCTGCACCTCGACCGGCACGGCCACGACCCGGTCCGACATGAAGACCGGGATCTCGACGATCAGGTGCAGGCTGCGGTAGCCGTTGGGCTTCGGCCTGGCGATGTAGTCCTTGGTGACGACCAGGTTGACGTCCGGCTGGCGGGTCAGCATGTTCGCGACCGTGTAGACGTCGGAGACGAAACTGCACACGATCCGGATGCCGGCGATGTCGCGGATCCGGGAGCGCAGGTCGTCGAAGTGCAGCGGGCAGTTGAGGCGGTGGGCCTTCGCGGTGATGCTGGCCGGTGACTTGAGACGCGGGCTGACGTGCTCGATCGGGTTGCCGGATCCGCGGTGGGTGAGCTCCTCCGCCAGGATCGTGATCTTCGTGTTGATCTCGGCCAGGCCGAACTTGTAGACCATGAGGAAGTGATTCAGGTCGGTCCACTGCTCGTGCCAGGTCTCCGGGTGAACCCGGCGGGCGAGCTGGCCGGGCTGGTCGGTCGTCACGTCGCGCTTCTCCACGAAATCCGTCATCGTCGGCGGCCGGCCGATTTCGCCCGGTACATGGCGGCGTCGGCTTCCCGCAGCAGCAGGTCGGGGTCGGACGAGCCGTCGCCGGAGACCGCCGACCCGATGCTCAGCCCCACCTCGACGACGTGCCCGTCGATCGTGTACGGCTCGGTCACCGCGGCCTCGATCCCGGCGCGGACCGCACTGTCCCCGCCCGGCCCGGAGACGTCGTCGATCAGCACGACGAACTCGTCCCCGCCCAGCCGGGCTACCGTATCGGTGCGCCGCAAGAGCCCCGTCAGCCGCCTCGCCACCTGGACGAGCAACTGGTCACCGGCGGCGTGCCCGAGACTGTCGTTGACCGCCTTGAACCCGTCCAGGTCCAGGAGCAGCACCGCGAACCGGTAGCCGGGCTCACGCGCCGCCCGCATCCCCGCGTGGGTGAGCCGGTCCTCCAGGAGCAGCCGGTTCGGCAGGCCGGTCAGGTGGTCACGCATCGCGGCCGTACGCAGCCGTTCCTCCACCACCCGGTAGTCCAGGGCCTTCGCCAGCAGCGACCCGGAATGGTTCATCATCTCCCGGCCGGGCGGGGTCGTCGACTGGATCCGCCCGACCGCGGCGAGCATCCCCCAGTCCCGGCCGTGGCTGCGCACCGGCACCGTGAACACGATGTCCCCACGGGGCCCGTCGGCGCGGGCGAACAGTTCGGCCGGCGGAAATTCATCCACCGGGAGGACCCCGCCACCCGCAGCCGGGCAGCGGAACGTTCCCACCGTCTCCAGCTTCTCCGGCTGGTCCGGATGCCACAGCCCGAGACACCCGGCCAGCGCCGTCGTCCGGTCCAGCCACTCCAGGCCGGCGGGATCGGCACCCTGCTCGGCCAGCAGGGCGACACCCAGTTCGTACTGCACGTTCAGCGTGTCCTGCAGGTAGCGGACCTGCCGGAACAGCTCGCGGGTCTGCCCCTCCGACACCGGCAGCCCGTCCGACGGGCAGCCGCACGACTCCCGTGGCTCGAAGACCGTCGCCACCTGCCGTTTCTGCGGCGGCTCCGACATCAGGTGGTAGACGGCCGCGCCGAGGGCGTCCAGCGGCTGCCGCACACTCGACAGCGCCGGCCGCAGATAGGCGGCGTCGGCGATGTCGTCGAACCCGACGACCGCCAGATCCCGCGGCAGTTCGTAGCCGGCCGCGGTCATCCGCTGGATCAGCCCGATCGCGTTACGGTCGGTGCCGAGCACGATCGCCGTCGCCGGCATCCCCGCCCGGATCAGCGCGTCCGCCACCGACACGCCACCGGACTCGTGGTTGTCGCCGGCGTCGAACACCATCGGGCTCAGATTCCGCTCGGCCAGCCCCTCGCGGTACCCGGCGAGCCGTTCCCGCAGGTCGAAATGCACCGTGTAGCCGGCGAACGCGATCCGCTCATGACCGTGTTCGATCAGGTGGGCAACGGCGTCCCGGACGCCGCTGCGGTTGTCGGCGGCCACCACCGACATGCCCTCGCCGGACTTCTCCGCCGCCACCAGCACCACCGGCAGCCCCGCCCGGCGAGCCGCCTCCGCATACTCCGGGCCCACCGCGCCCGGCAGGATCGCCAGACCCGACAGATGCCGCCACGCCACCGGCCGGTGGAAATCCGGGAGGCCACTGCGATCCGCGCTGTGCGCGCCGGGATCCAGCGTCTGCACGGCCGTCACCCGGTCGCCGCCGGAAACGGCCGCCGTGTTGATCCCCTCGATGATCGCCCCGTAGTAGTCCCCTCCCACGAAAGGCGACAGGATCCCGAAGACGCGCCCACTCACACCCGTCATGATTCCGCATATCGCCCACGCCCGGACCCGCTGTCCCTATTCGTCAGCCGCTTCCGCCGGATCGACCCCTTTTTTGGTACGGCCGCAACCGCCCCCGCCCGATCGGGACCGTCCCGTCGGCTACCGCGCGAGGTGGGCGCGGGGCCCCGGCCGCAGCGCGTGCGCCGGGCTGAGGCCGCTGGTCACCGGCTGTGCCCGTCCCGCCGGGGTCACGTCTCGCAGACCACCCCGTCACCGTCGCGGTCCTGGTACCAGTGGTATTCCGGGTCCACCCCACGCCGGTAGTCGCCGTAGCCCGCGTCGTTGGCCGCCCCGCAGGTCCGGAACCGGGGGTCGGTGCCCTCGTCCTCCTCGGCGGGCTCCTCCACCTCGACCGGATCGTCGTCGCCACCGGACTCGCAGGCGACCCCGTCACCGTCACGGTCCAGCGCCTTGCGGTAGCCCGCCGCACCCCTGCCGAGTTCGCCGGGGGCGGCGTCACAGTCGGCGTAGTAGACGGCCTTGGGTGACTTGGTGGCGGTGGCCTTCGGGGTCGCCTTCGACACCGTGGGGGAAGGCCTGGGCTTCGCGGTGGTGGTCACGCCGGCCTCCGGCGTCCCGGTGGCGGCCTGCTGGAGCGCGGCGACGGCGGGACTGTCCCGCGGCTCCGGCGATTCGGTCGGGTCCTGATCCGGCGCGAACAGGGCCACGCCGCACAGGCACAGCGACAGCACGCCGACGACGCCGAGGATCTTCTTGTGCCACGGCTTCCACTTCTGCGCCGGTGTGGGCGGCGCCGCGAACATCGACGTGGGCGGCAGGCCCGGCGGACCGTATCCGGTCGGTGGTCCATATCCCGGGTGCGAGCCGGCGGGTTGCCCCGGACCGGTCGGCGGTCCGTATCCGGAGTACTGGCCGGTTCCGGGGTATGCGCCGTCCGGCGGCCCGTATCCCGGGTGGGGGCCGGGTTCGGGGTAGTGACCGCCCGGCGGCCCGTATCCCGGGTGGGGGCCGGGTTCGGGGTACGCGCCGACCGGCGGGCCGTATCCGGGGTGGTGGCCGGGTCCGGGGTACGTACCGCCAGGCGGGCCCGGGACGGTGGGCGATCCGTGACCGTGGTTCGCGCCGGGCGGCGCGGTGGGTTGTCCCGGCGTGGTCGGCGGACCGTGGCCGGGGCGCGGCGCCGGTGGCTGTCCGGGCTGGCCGGCCCACGGATCCTGGGGTGGCGGCATGTTCACACGGTGAGCTTGCTGTCGAGTGGTCACCGACGGTACCGGCCGTCCGGTTCGGCTCCGTAGACGTACGTCGCCACTCACCTGAGCGATTCGTCTACGCCGTACGGGGCGACGACCCGCCCGCGTTGGAGCCGTGGCGAGATGTCCCGGCACCTGAGCCTTCGGGACCCGGCCGGCGCGCCCGGGGTGACGGTGAGCCGGGGCCTGAGCCTTCGGGACCCGGCCGGCGCGCCCGGGGTGACGGTGAGCCGGGGCCTGAGCCTTCGGGACCCGGCCAGCTCGCCCGGGGTGACGGTGAGCCGTCGCCTCAGCCTTCGGGACCCGGCCGGCTGGCCCGGGGTGACGGTGAGCCGGGCCTCAGCCCGGCGGACGCGCCGCGGTCATGAGCGGGCAGCCCCCCGGCGGTGTAGCCCGGGGACGGTCGACGTTGCGGTGGGGTGGGCGGTGGTCCGTACCGCAGAGGGGTTCATCGCAGGCCGAGCGCGGAAAGGACGGACCGGATCGCGGCGCCGGTGGGGCGGAGGATCTCGTCGCGGAGCCAGCGGCCGGTCGGCGCGATGACGTGACGCCACACGGCGCCGAACGTGTAATGCCAGGTCACGGCGACGGTGATGCCGATCGGGCGGAGCAGGAAGCGGTAGATCTGGCGGAACAGCCAGCTCGTGCCCTGCCAGCCGAGACGCAGGAACCAGGCGATCGCCCGGCCGACCGGGGCGAGGACCCACGTCCACAGGAACCCGCCGGCGGCGGCGAGGGCGATGCCGAGCGGGTGCAGGATCCAGCGGTGGAACAGGCGCGCCCCGGGGACGGCGGCGTGTTCCCACAGCCACATCAGCGGTACGCCGATCAGCATCACCGGGATCGCGAGAAGCCAGCCGAACACGGTGACCAGGGCTTTTCCGAGCCAGCGGGCCGGGGGCAGCAGCACCTCGGCCCACAGCCAGGTCACCGGGACGACGATCAGGTAGTGCCACAGCCAGGTCGCCGGGACGACGATCGCATGGTGCCCGAGCCAGGCCAGCGGCACGATCAGATAGCGGTGCAGGAACCGGCCGATCGCCGCGACGGCCATGCCGAGCAGGCGGAACGGCAGCACCACGACGACCGCGACGGCCCGGACCGGCCACAGCAGCCAGGCGGGCGCGGACTCGGGGGACTGGTCGGCTCTCCGCATCGGCCCAAGGTAGCGGACACCCGAAAGCCGTCCGGCAGGTGCTCCATAAGATCATCGATCATGGTGAACATCGCGCGGATCGAGGCGCACGCGGCCGGCCCGTGGCCGTCCACCAGTGCCGAGCGGGGCGGCGGCCGCGGCGCGCTGGACGCGGTTCTCGCCGGGCTGGGGCGCATGGTGTCCTGATGCCGCTGCTGCTCGTGGACCTCGACAACACGCTGATCGACCGGGATGCCGCATTCCGCACCGCGGTCGCCGCCTTCCTCGACGAGCACGGTCTGCCGGCCGCCGACCTGGACTGGGTGATGACCGCCGACGCCGGTGGCTACGCGTCCCGCGCCGCGGTCGCCGCGTCGATGATCGACCGGTTCGGCGTCGCCGCGCGGAGCGTCCGTACCCTTCTGGACGTCGGCGCAGCCGATCATGTCGTTCTCGCCGCGCCGACCGCCGACGCCCTCCGCCGGGTCCGCGCCGCCGGATGGACGTGCGTCATCGTCACGAACGGCCGCACCGTCCAGCAGGAAGCCAAGATCCGTAACACCGGCCTGGACCGCCTGGTCGACGGCTGGGTGGTCTCCGAGGCGGTGGGCTGCAAGAAGCCGGATCCCGCGATCTTCCGCGCCGCCGCGGCGGATCTGGCCGGCGCCTGGATGATCGGGGACTCCCCGCACGCCGACATCGCCGGGGCGTCCGCGCTGGGCCTGACCAGCGTCTGGGTGTCCGCCGGCCGGCCGTGGACCGAGACGGGTTACCACCCGACGCACACGGCCGCCGACGTCGTCACTGCTCTCGGCCTGCTGTCACAGCCAGATCGTGGCCAGGCCGACGGTCACCGCGCCCGCCACCAGCAGCGCGATGTTGAGCCCGATCACCTTCACCTCGCCCCGCGTGACGTGCACGACGATCCCGCCGACCTGAATGATCGTGAGCCCGGCCGCGGCGGCGAGCGCCAGCACCGGCGCGATCCCGGTGAGCGGCGGCAGGATCATCCCGGCCGCTCCGGCGAGTTCCAGCCCGCCGATCGTCCGGACGAGCCACATCGGGGTCCGGTCGACCCAGCCCATCATCGGCTGTAGCCGCTCCCGGCTCTGGCTCACCTTCCTGCCGCCGGCGTACGCGTAGAAGACGGCGAGCAGGACAGCGAGTACCCAGTAGGCGATGTGCATGGCGAGGCCCTTCGAAACCGGCGGTCACCAGGATGGTTACCAGCCGTAAGTGACCACATGATGCGGTACTTTCAGGGGCCTTACAAAAGGCACAAGCGTGTGCCTGACGAACAGGGAGCGTCACCTGTGGACTACGAACACACCTGCATGATCCGGGGTGACGGGGGCCGTACGCTCCGGGCGATCCTCGACCAGATCTGCAACAAGTGGACCCTGCTGGTGGTCGCCACCCTCGACCAGGGCACGCTCCGTTTCACCGATCTGCACCATCAGGTCCCCGGCATCTCCCAGCGCATGCTCACCCTGACGCTGCGCCACCTCGAACGGGACGGGTTGATCACCCGGACCGTCCACGCCGAAGTCCCGCCCCGCGTCGAATACGCCCTCACCCCGACCGGCGAGAGTCTCATCCCGCCCGCGCTGGCCCTGGCCGGGTGGGCGATCGCGCACGCGCCGGGCATCGAGGAGAGCCGGGCGGCATACGCCGCCCGGTGACCGCGGGATCAGGAGGTGTAGAGGCAGAACGGGTGACCGGCCGGGTCGAGCAGCACCCGCACGTCGTCCTGCGGCTGGTGGGCCGGTAACGCCGCGCCGAGACCGACCGCGTGCGCCACCGCGGCCGCCAGGTCGGTGACCTCGAAGTCCAGGTGGAGCATCATCTGCTGGCGCCCGCCCTCGGCCGGCCACACCGGGCGCACGTAGTCGGGGTTGTGCTGGATCGCGAGGTAGGCGACACCCGCGCCGAGGTCGAGCACGATGTTGCCGGGTTCACGCCGCCAGATCGACCAGCCGCGCAGCTCCGCGTAGAACGTGGCCAGCACCTCGACGTCGGGCGCGTCGAGCACCACACCCCACCAGTCGGAACGGGCCCAGCGATCGGTTTCGGGCACGCGCCCACCGTACCCACAAGGGGGTCAGCCGGCGAGGATCTGCTCGCGCAGGATGTCGGCGTGCCCGCAGTGCTGGGCGATCTCCCGCAGGAAGTGCAGGTAGATCCAGCGCAGTGGCACCGGCCCGCGGCGGTTGCCGGTCACGACGTCGTCGAGGCCGAGCCCGGCCACGGCGGCCCGGGACGCCTCGCAGGCCTCCCGGTAGGCGGCCCGCACGCTGTCGACGGTGTCCGTCTCGTCGAGGAGGAACGACTCGTGCGGTGTCTCCGGAATACCGATCTCGCTGCGCGACCGGCCGGTGATCGCCTCGTCGAACCACACCTTCTCCACGAAGGTGACGTGTTTGACCAGGCCGAGCAGTGTCGTCTCGGAGGACACGAGCCGCCGCCGGGCCTGCTCCTCGGTCAGCCCGTCCAGGCTGGCGAGGAGCTCCGCCCGGTGATCCTCGAGAAAGGACTCCCACTGAACCCGCAGCGGCTCGTCGATGACGTCATCCATAGGCACCGCCACAGCGTGCCACGCCCGACCGTGCCGGTGCCGTCAGCCCCCGGGTGTGGCCCAGCCGAGCAGCCGGCTCAGGTGGGGGCCGGCGTCGTCGGTGGTGGTCTCGGCGGGTCCGGCGACCACCTCGCCGCCGGTGCCGTCGATGGTGAACACCGTCCCCTCGGCGAAGGAGCCGTCGGGGGTGTGGACGCGACCGGTCGCCGGGTCGACGGTGAGGGCGGTCGCGCCGACCACGGCGGGTCTGCCCATCGACCGGGCGACGACGGCGGCGTGGCTGGTGGGGCCGCCGATCGTGGTGACGATGCCCGCGGCGGCGGCCAGCCCGTGCATGTCCAGCGGTGACGTGTGCGGGCGGACCAGGATGACCGGCCCGGCGGCGGCCATCCGGGCGGCCTGGTCGGCGGTGACCGCGATCCGGCCGGTGGCCACGCCGGGACTCGCCCCGACACCGCGGGCGAGCACCGGCGTTCCGGTGCGGATCCGTGGGACACGGGCCGCGCGGATCTGCCGGGCCGAGACCCGCCGCACGGCCGTCGCCCGGTCGATGATCCCCTCGTCGGCCAGGTCGACCGCGACCCGTACCGCCGCCCGCCCGGCCAGTCCGCCCGGCCGTACCTGAAGGAACCACAGGCGCCCGGACTCGACGGTGAACTCGACATGGCACACGTCCCGGTAGTGCCGTTCCGCCCGGTCGAGCCCGTCGAGCAGCGCGGCCCACACGGCCGGTTCGCGGTCGGCGAGCGCCTCGATCGGCCGGGTCGCCACCCGGCCGGAGACCACGTCGTCGCCCCGGTGCCCGAAGAGCACGTCCCCGTAGGGCGCCTTCACGCCGGTGCCGGGATCCCGGCTGAACGCGACCCCGCTCCCGCTGTGCTCGTCACGATCACCGAACACCATCTCCTGGACGACCACCGCGGTCCCGAGGTCGTGCGGAACATCGTGGACCTCCCGGTAGGAGGTGGCGCGCGGGGTGTGCCACGACGCGAACACGGCCTCGACCGCCGCCCGGAGCCGGTCGGCCGCGGTCTGCGCCGAGGGGCCGCCCACGTCGAGGAAGGTGTTCATCATGCCCGGCATCGACACGGCCGCCCCGGACCGCACCGAGACCCGGAGCGGCCGGTCCGCCCCGCCGAACGTCCGCCCGGTCGCCGTCTCGAGGTCGCGCACCGCGGCGGCCAGCTCCACCGCGAGCCCGCCGGGCAGCCGGCCGTCCCGCAAAAAGTCCCGGCACGCCGCGGTGGAGACGACGAACCCGGCCGGCACCGGCAGTCCCAGCCGCATCAGGGTGACCAGCCCGGATCCCTTGCCGCCGAGCACCCCGGCGTCGACGGGCAGGGCAGGGGAGAGGCGGTGGACGTACGTCATCGCGGCATACCGAGGGTGACCAGCAGGTCTTCGTGGAGCTGGAACCAGACACTGTGGTACGAGGTGGTGGTGTCGGCCAGGTGCTCACGCTTGCCCGCCCGGGCCAGGTCGAGGGCCGCGGTGAGCCGTCCCCGATAGCGGCCGAAGCGGGGGAGGGCCGCGGTGAGCGCCGCGCACACGTCCGCCGCCCGCCGGTCGAGGTCGACGAAGCGGGCCAGGACCCGGGCGTCGTACGCGGTGTCGGTGTGGTCGTTGGTCTCGGGCACGCCGTCGACCGGCCGCAGATGCCAGGCCGTGCACAGGTCGAGCAGTTCCGGGTTGAGGACCAGGAACGCCTCGAAGGCCGCGGTCACCTCCCTCCGCGTCCCGGCGGCGTCCAATTCGGCGGCCACCAGACGGGCGTCCGCGGCCTTGCCGGCCTCGGTGAGGCCCCAGCCCCCGAAAGCTCCAGGAGTACGGGTGACCAGCCCGTCGACCGCGAGATCGATGAGCCGCGACTCGGTGTCGGGTGTGGTCAGACCGGCGGCGTCGGCGACCCGGTCCAGATCGGTGAAACCGAGGCACCGCAGGGTGTGGAGAACCGGCAGGTCGGTCACGGCTGCCCCGTCCCGCCGGCGCGCAGGGCGATCGCCGCGGCGTGCCCCGCACCCCGCCCCGACGCCCGTGCCACGATCCGTCCGTCCCGGATCCGCACCGCGATCTCGGTGTCGTCCCCGACCGCGGCCGGGGAGGTGCCGGCGGCGAACGAGGCGGCGATCGCGGCGGCCAGCGCGGGCCCGTCGTCGAGGTCGATGTGCAGGGGCCGGGCGACGCCCGGTGGGAGGGCCCGGCGCAGGCAGGCGCTCATGGCGGTGAGGCGGAGGCGGACCAGGGCGCCGGTCTCGGCCGGGTCGCCGGAGACCACGGCCACGGTGACCCGGTCGTCGGGGCCGGCGGCCCGGACCGCCTCCTCGGCGGCACCGAGCCGGGCCGTGCCGAGGACCACGAGCAGGCCGTCGTCGGTGACGCCGTCGGCGGGCTCCCACGGTGCGTCGCACAACTCGGCGGGCGGCACGAACGGCAGATGCGGTGGGTCCCACTCGTCGGCGAGGGCGAGGCCGGCCAGGTGGCCGCAGGCCCGCGTGACGTCGAACAGGTCACCGAATCCGGGGGCCGCACCGGCGAGATGGTCGGCGCCGTGCAGCAGGGTGAGGATCAGCTCGGCCAGCCGGACCCGCCGCCCGGCGGACGGCGGGCACGCCTCCAGAGCGAGGGCCAGGAGCAGCGCCTCCAGGCGGGTGATCTCGGTGACGGCCGCGCGGCCGGGCTCGTCGTCGAAGACCCCGGTGACGGACCGGGAGCGCAGGCGCCCGCCGGCCGCGGTGTCACCGGCGAACGGGAGATGCTCCAGCCAGGCGCGGGCGAAACCCTCGGCGGCCGTCACCACCGGGATGCTCTCGGGCAGATCCGCGGCCGGTGGCGCGACGGGTGACGGCCCGTAGTCGAGCAGGACCGCGAGATAGAGCGCCCGCTTGCCGGCGAAATTCGAATAGACGGCACCGCGGGTCAGCTCGGCGCGGGCCGCTATCCGGTCGATCTTGGCGTCGGCGTAGCCGTACTCCGCGAATTCCTCGACCGCCGCGTCGAGGACGGCGGCTCTCGTGCGGGCCTGCTGCTGCGCCCTCGTCAACCGGACCATGCCCGCCACGATACCCACATCATCCCGATGATGGGAACATCCGAAAAACCGGTGGCCGTCTCCGGGCGGCCCGGATAGCCTCGGCGGCATGTACCAGGGAATCGCGTTCATGAGGCTACGCAGCGGCCGCTGACGGCGGCGCATCCTGCATTTCTCTGCACTGCCCGCCGTCTCGGCGTTCTGCCGGGCGGCCGCATCCGGCTACCCGGCTCACTCTCGAGCTGCGGAGCACACCCATGTCCCTTGCACATCTTCGTGCCGACGACGTCACCGTCCGCCTCGGCGCCCGTCTCGTTCTCGACCACGTGTCCGTCACCGTCTCGGCCGGCAGCCGCCTGGCCGTCGTCGGGGAGAACGGCCGCGGCAAGACCACCCTGCTGCACGTGCTGGCCGGCCTGATCACGCCGGACACCGGCACGGTACGGCGGGCCGGAACGATCGGACTGGCCGCCCAGGCCCTGCACGCCCGCCCCGGTGACACCGTCGGAAGCCTCACGTCGGCGGCGCTGCTGGAGTCCCGTACCGCATTGATCGATCTTGACGAATCGGCGGGTGACCTGGCCGCCGGCCGGCCTGGCGCGGACGACCGCTACGCGGCGGCCCTGGAAGCCGCCGCCCGGCTGGACGCGTGGGACGCCGAACGCCGCGTCGACATCGCCCTGGAGGCCCTCGGCGCCTGCACCGACCGAGATCGTGAGCTGGGCACCCTGTCCGTCGGCCAGCGATACCGGGTGCGCCTGGCGTGCCTGCTCGGCGCCCATCACGACCTGCTGCTGCTCGACGAACCCACGAACCATCTGGACGCGTCCGGACTGGCGTTCCTGACCGACCGGCTGCGCGGGCATCCCGGGGGCATCGTCGTGGTCAGTCATGACCGGCAGTTGCTGCGGGACGTCGCCCGCGAGTTCACCGACCTGGATCCGAGCCGGGACGGCCGGGCCCGCACCTACGCCGGTGGCTACGACGAGTGGCAGCGTGGCCGCCGCCGGGAGCTTCAACGATGGGTGCAGGAGTACGACGAGCAGCAGGCCGAACATCGCCGCCTGGCCGAGGCCGTCGACCGTGCGCGTTCCCGGCTGAGCACCGGCTGGCGCCCGGACAAGGGCGTCGACAGGCACAAACGACAGTCCCACACGCCCGGCGTGGTGCAGGCGCTGAACCGGGAACGCGACGCTCTCGAGGCGCACCGGATCACCGTTCCGGCGCCGCCGGCGGTGCTGCGGTGGCCGGAGCTGAGCACCCGCAAGGGTGTGCCGCTGGTGCGTGCCGACGGGGTGCGGGTGGCCGGCCGCCTCGACCGGCCGGTCACCCTCAGCCTCGACGGCGGCGACCGGCTGCTGGTCACCGGCGCCAACGGGGCCGGCAAGTCGACCCTGCTGTCGCTGCTGGCCGGCCGGTTGCGGCCCTCCGCGGGGACCGTCCACCGCTCCCCGGACGCCCGGATCGCCCTGGTCGCGCAGGAGGTCCCGGACCGGCCGGACGACCTCACGGCACACCGGCTGCTGGCCGGCCGCGGCACGATGGGCCTGCTCGACGCCGAGGCTCTGCGCACCCCGGTGCGGTTGCTCTCCCAGGGCCAGCAGCGCCGCCTCGACCTGGCCCTTCACCTGGCGAGCGGTCCCGACCTGCTGATCTTCGACGAGCCGACCAACCATCTGTCGTCCACCCTCGTCGACGAGCTGACCGGGGCCCTGCTGAGCACGCCGGCCGCCGTCGTGATCGCCACCCACGACCGGCGACTGCTCGCCGACCTGGCCACCTGGCCCCGCCTGCACCTGGCCCCGCGGTGACCAGACGCCGTCAGACCCGGTAGTTGCTGACCGCGCTGCCGAGCCGCTGGGCCATCCCGGCGAGCTCGGCGGCGGTGGTCCGCGCCTCGTCGGCACTCCGGGTGGTCTGGTTGGCGGTGGCCGCCACGTTGGTGATGTCGCTGGCGATGTGCCCGGAGCCGGTGGCGGCCTCGGCGACGTTGCGGCCCATCTCGCCGGTGGTGGCGGTCTGCTCCTCGACGGCGGCGGCGATGGTGGTGGCGTAGTCGTTGATCTGGGCGATGACCTGTCCGATGTCGCCGATCGCGGAGACCGCCGCGTCGGTGTCGGACTGGATGGCGGCGATCCGCCTGCTGATGTCCTCGGTGGCCCGCGCGGTCTCCTGGGCCAGGTCCTTGACCTCGGAGGCGACCACCGCGAAGCCCTTGCCGGACTCGCCGGCCCGGGCGGCCTCGATGGTGGCGTTCAGCGCCAGCAGGTTGGTCTGCTCGGCGATGCTCGTGATCGCATTGATCACCTCGGTGATCTCGGCGCTGGCCTGACCGAGCTTGGCCATGGTCTCGCTGGTGCGCTCCGCGGCCGTGGTGGCGGACCCGGCCACCTGGGCGGAGGCGCCGGCACTGGTGGCGATCTCCCGGATCGAGGCGCTCATCTCTTCGGTGCCGGCGGCGACGGTCTGCACGTTCGCGGAGATCACGTCGGCCGCGGCGGACACCGATCCGGCCTGTTCGGCGGTGGTCTGCGCGGACCGGGTGAGTTCCTCGGCGATCGTGGACAGCCGGGCCGAGGTGCTGGACAGGGCGTCGGCGTCGTCGCGGACCTGCCGGACGGTGGTGGCGACATTCTCGGCGGTGTGGTTGAGGGCGGCGGCGAAGTCACCGATCTCGTCGTTGCCGCCGATGCTGGTCCGGGCGGTCAGGTCACCCTCGTCGATGCGGTGCAGCACCTGCACGCAGTGGGCGAGTGGCCGGGTGATGCCCCGGGCGAACAGCACCGCGACGGCGGCGCCGATCAGCAGTACGGCCAGGATCGCGACGATGACGACGGTCCGGCCGGTGCGGTAGGCGCCGGCGGCGCTCTCGTGGGAGGCATCGGCCTCGGCGATGGCGGCGTCGGCGAGTGCGGTCAGGTCGTCGCGCATGGAGGCGACGAGCGGCTGGATCTCGGTCTTGCGGACCGCGCGGACCTGATCCATCCGCCCCTGTGCGGCGAGGGGGAACAACCGGTCCGTGACGATGACGAGATACTCGTCCCAGACCCCGGTGAACGACGTGAGGCTGTCCCGTTCGGCCGGGGTTCCGGCGAGTTTCTGATATCCGGCGCCGATGTCGGCGACGGTGTCGACCTCCGCCTGGAACTCCCTCTGCTCGGTGGCCCGGGTGTCGGCGTCACCGGCCAGCAGATACTCCAGCGCGTTGATCCGGCCCCGGTTGAACGCCGAGCGCATGTCGGCGATCGCCTGCGCCTTCAGGGTCTGGGCGTACTCGCCCTCGGCGGCGTCCGACAGCGTGCTCATCTGGCGCAGGGCGAACAGGCCCACCGCGCCGCCGAGGGCCGCCACCAGCAGCACGACCACCAGGATCTTGGTACCGATGCGTACGTCGCCTGCCAGGCGGGCCGTCGATGGTACGGGCTGGCTCATGACGTCGTCCCCCTCGTCTGGAATCCGCCCCCGAACGGATCATTCGCCATCCGTACCGGCTCAACAGGCCGTTCACGGGAAAAGGGTCCGGTGTTGTGGCAGGAGGACACCCGTGAGCCGGTCGGGATGTCGATGGCACACATGGATCGGGGCCGGGTGTGGCTCGTAGGGTGTGCGCCATGACGACGCGGGTGGTCACGCTGGACCTGAACGGCCGGACCGCACTGGTGACCGGCGCCGGTAGCGGCATCGGCCGGGCCTGCGCGGCCCGGCTGGCCGGCGCCGGGGCGACCGTGCTGGTGGCGGACGTGGACGAGACGTCGGCGAAGGAGGTGGCGGCGGCGATCGGCGGGCGCCCGCTCGTGGTCGACCTGGCCGATCCGGACGCCACCGACGAGGTCGACCCGGCCGTCGACGTGCTGGTCAACAACGCCGGGCTGCAACACGTGGCGGCACTGCCGAACTTCCCGCCGGAACGCTTCGCCCACCTCCAGAAGGTCATGGTGGACGCGCCGTTCCGGCTGGCCCGGCGGGTCCTGCCGCACATGTACGCGCGGGGCTGGGGCCGGATCGTGAACATCTCTTCGGTGCACGGGGTGATCGCCTCGCCGTTCAAGTCGGCCTATGTCGCCGCCAAGCACGGCCTGGAAGGGCTGTCGAAGGTGATCGCCCTGGAAGGGGCGCCGCACGGGGTGACCTCGAACTGTGTCGGGCCGGCGTTCGTGCGTACCCCGCTCGTCGACCGGCAGATCGCCGACCAGGCGCGGGTGCACGGCATCCCGGAGGACCGGGTGGTCGAGGAGATCATGCTGGACCGGGCGGCGATCAAACGGCTGATCACGCCGGAGGAGGTGGCCGAACTGGTCGCCTACCTGTGCACGCCGGCCGCCGGTCTGATCACCGGCGCGTCCGTGCCGATCGACGGCGGATGGACCGCGCACTGACATGCCGGACGGTCTCGACTACCTGGATCTGCTGGCCCGTGAGGCGGCGCTGATCGAGTTCGAGCGGCCGGTCGTGGCGGCCCGCACCGCGGGTACGTCCGGAGCCGAACTCGACGGCCTCGAACAGGCCAAGCTCCTCGCGCTGAAGGTACGGGCGCTGCTGGAGCGCCGTCGCCGGCGGGAGGAGGAACTGTCCGCGCTCTACGACACGGCCGGCGACCTGGCCGGGCTGCGCGACGTGGACGCGGTGCTGCGGGCCATCGTCCACCGGGTGCGGACACTGCTCAACGTGGACGTCTCCTACATGACGCTGGACGACGCCGAGCGCGGGGACACGTACATGCGGATCACCGACGGGTCGGTGGCGGCCAGTTTCCAGGCGCTGCGGCTGCCGCCGGGAGCGGGGCTGGGCGGGCTGGTGGCGTTGACCGGGGCACCGTACGCGACGGCGAACTACCCGACCGACACACGGTTCCGGCACACCGGCGACATCGATCAGGGTGTGGCCGACGAGGGGCTGGTGGCGATTCTGGGCGTACCGATGCGGTTGGGGTCGGCGGTGATCGGGGTGCTGTTCGCCGCCAATCGCGCCGAGCGCCCGTTCGCGCGGGAGGAGGTCGCGCTGCTGTCGTCGCTGGCGGCGCACGCCGCGGTGGCGCTGGACACGGCCCGCCTGCTCAGTGAGACGCAGACCGCGCTGGCCGAACTGTCCGCGGCGAACGCGGTGATCCAGGCACACAGCGCGTCGGTGGAGCGGGCCGCCGCGGCGCACGACCGGATGACCGCGGTGGTGCTGCGCGGCGGCGGGGTGGAGGACGTGGCCGCCGACCTGGTCGACGTACTGGCCGGTGTGCTGCTGGTGATCGACGCGGACGGCCGGGTGCTGGCCACTGCCCGCAGCCCGGGGGTGCCGGCGCAGGTGCCGGAGCCGGCCGGCGCGACCGTCGAGGAGGCGGTGGCCGCCTCCCGCGGGGAGGGCCGCAGCGTGCGCCGCGGCGACCTGGTGATCGCCGCGGTGGTGGCCGGCGCCGACAACCTGGGTGCGCTGGTGTTCCGGCCGGACCGGCCACTGGCCGATGTGGATCAGCGGATCCTGGAGCGGGCCGCGCAGGTGACGGCCCTGTTGCTGCTGTTCCGGCGCACGGTCGCCGACGCCGAGGCGCAGGTTCGCGGTGACCTGCTCGACGATCTGATCAGCCGGCCGGTCCGTGATCCGGACGCGGTGCGGTCGCGGGCCGCCCGGCTGGGCCTGGACGTCGACGCCCCCTGGGTGGTGGTCGCGGCCGGTGACGACACCGGTGACGGGCTGGGGCAGCGGGCCGCGTCGTGGGCGCGGACGTTCGCGGCGACCCGGCGCGGGCTGGCGATGCCGCGGGACGGCCGGCTGGCGCTGCTGCTGCCCGGAGACGACCCGGCCGGGACGGCCCGGCTGGTGGCGAAGGAGCTGAGCCGGACGCTGGGCCGGCCGGTCACCGCGGGCGGCGCCGGTCCGGCCCGCGGCGCGGAGGGTGTGGCGGGTGCCTACCGGGAGGCCGACCAGTGCCTGAGCGCCCTGGTCACGCTGGGCCGATCCGGCGGGGGCGGGGGAGCGGCCGATCTGGGGTACGTGGGCCTGCTGCTCGGCGACCGGCGCGACGTCGCCGGCTTCGTGTCCGGAACGGTCGGTCCGGTGATTGACTACGACCTGCGCCGGGGCACCGCGCTGGTCCGCACCCTGGAGGCCTACTTCGCCGCCGGTGGCGGACTGGGCCGGGCCGCCGAGGCGCTGCACGTGCACGTCAACACGGTCAACCAGCGCCTGGAACGGGTCGCGCAGCTGCTCGGCGACGACTGGCAGCGGCCGGGCCGCGCCCTGGACCTGCAGCTGGCCCTGCGCCTGCACCGGCTGCGCGGCCACCTGGGTGACACCACCACCTGAACGGCCGTCAATGTGTGGCCCGCATCCATGGGTTCCCGGCCGGTCCCGGACGTAGCGTCCCGGTACCACCGAATCCTGTGAACATCCGAGAGGAACGCCCATGGCCTCGATCGCCACCCAACGGGCCCCCATCGTCAAGGTCGTCTTCGCGTCCCTGGTCGGCACCGCCGTGGAGTGGTACGACTTCTTCCTCTACGGCTCCGCGGCCGCGCTCGTCTTCGGCGCCCTCTTCTTCCCCTCCTCCGACCCGGTCACCGGCACCCTGCTGGCGTTCGGGACGTACGCGCTCGGGTTCGTCGCCCGCCCCCTCGGCGGCATCGTGTTCGGCCACTTCGGCGACCGGATCGGCCGTAAACGGATGCTCGTCGTGTCGCTGATGCTGATGGGCGTGGCGACCGTCGCGATCGGACTGCTGCCCACCTACGCCACGATCGGCCTGGCCGCCCCGGTGCTGCTGCTGGTGTGCCGGCTCGCGCAGGGTTTCGCGGTCGGCGGCGAATGGGGCGGTGCCGTGCTGATGGCGGCCGAGCACGGCGACGACGCGCGGCGCGGGTTCTGGTCGTCGTGGCCGCAGGCCGGGGTGGCGCTGGGCAATCTGCTCGCGACCGGGGTGCTGTGGGTGCTGGCCCTGGTGCAGTCCGACGAGGCGTTCAAGGCGTGGGGCTGGCGGATCCCGTTCCTGCTCAGTGCGGTGCTGGTGCTGGTCGGCCTGTGGGTGCGGCTGAGCATCGAGGAGTCGCCGGTCTTCCAGCAGACCCGGGCGCGGCTCGCCGAGACCGGGAGGGACCACCAGCCGCTGCGCGAGGTGGTGCGCCGCTACCCCCGGGAGATCCTGGTCGCGATGGGCATGCGGCTGGCCGAGAACATCGGCTACTACCTGATCACCGTCATCTCGATCACCTACCTGACGACGTACGCCGGGACGACCGCCGACAAGAGCATGATCCTCACCGCCCTGCTGATCGGGTCGGCGGTGCAGTTCGTGGTCATCCCGCTGATCGGGGCGGTCTCCGACCGGGTCGGCCGGCGCCCGCTGTATCTGGCCGGTGCGGTCGGGCTCGCGATCTGGTCGTACGTCTTCTTCGGCCTGCTGGAGAGCCGCTCCGAACCGAAGATCATCCTCGCCGTGGTGGTCGGCCTGTTCCTGCACGCCCTGATGTACGCCCCGCAGGCCGCGTTCTTCTCCGAGCTGTTCGGCACCTCGGTCCGCTACACCGGTGCCTCGGTCGGCTACCAGCTGGCGTCGATCCTGGCCGGGGCCCTGGCGCCGATCATCGCGCTGAAACTGCTCGGCGACGTGGCGAACCCGAACCCGACCGCGGTGGCGATCTACATGACCGTCGCGTCGGTACTGACCGTGGTGGCGGTGCTCGCCGCGAAGGAGACCGCCCGGACGTCGCTGCGCCACGACCGGGCCCTCGAGGACGTGGCCGACTGAACCGCACCCCAGGGGACCACGCCGGGGACGATGCTCTGTCATCATCTCCGGCGTGATTCGCCTCTACTCGCTGTTCGCGCTGATCGACCTCGTGTTGATCATCGCCGCGCTGATTTCCTGCCTGTCCGCCGAGGAGCACGAGATCCGGGCCCTGCCGCGGATCGTCTGGGTGATCCTCATCCTGCTCTTCTCGCCGATCGGCCCGATCGCCTGGTTCGTCGCCGGACGTCCGGCCCGCCCGGTCCGGCTCAGCGACGGCACCCTCTGGAAGCCGGGCAGTGGCTTCCCGGAGAAGGAGCGGCCCCGCCCGGTGGCGCCGGACGACGACCCCGAGTTCCTCAAGCGCGTCGCCGAGCGCAGCAAGCGCGAGGACGAGGACCTGATGCGCAAATGGGAGGCCGACCTGCGGCGACGTGAGGAGGAGCTGCGACAGCGGGACGACGACGAGTAGTCCCTGATTCGCCCACCTCGCTACTCCTCCGGGTCGCGCACGCCGTCGCAGCATCGATGGTCATTGATCAGGCTGCGGCGTAGGTTGACAACGGGAATCCACTGAAGGGGGCCACGCCGATGACGTTCCGTGACACACCTCCGTTCCGCGCCGACCACGTCGGCAGCCTGCTGCGGCCGCCGCGCCTGCTGCGGGCCCGTGAGCAGCGCGCTCTCGGGGAGATCAGCGCCGAGCAGTTGCGTACGGTCGAGGACGACGCGATCCGTGAGGTGGTCCGGATGCAGCGCGACGTGGGGCTGCGCTCCGCCACCGACGGCGAGTTCCGGCGTACCTCCTGGCACATGGACTTCATCTACCGGCTGGGCGGGATCCGGCCGACCGACGAGAAGATCCAGGTGCATTTCCGCAACGAGAGCGGCGAGCTGGACTTCGAGTCGGCGGCGCTGGCCGTGGACGGGCCGATCACCCTGACCGAGACGATCTTCGGTGACGACTTCGCGTTCCTGCGGTCGGCGACGGGGGACGAGGTGACCGCGAAGCTGACGATCCCGTCGCCGAGCATGGTCCACTACCGGGGCGGCCGGGCCGCCATCGATCCGGCGGTCTACCCGGACGAGGAGCGGTTCTGGGCCGACCTGAGCGCCGCCTACGCCGAGCAGGTGCGCCGGGTCGCCGCACTCGGCTGCCGGTATCTGCAGCTCGACGACACGAGTCTGGCGTATCTCAACGATCCGGCGCAGCGGCGGCTGCTCACCGACCGCGGGGACGACGCCGAGCATCAGCATCTGCGGTACATCCGGCAGATCAACGCGGCGATCGAGGACCGTCCGGCCGGGCTCAACGTCACCACCCACATGTGCCGTGGCAACTTCCGGTCGTCGTGGGCGGCCGAGGGCGGCTACGACTTCGTGGCCGAGGCACTCTTCAGCGAGCTGGCCGTCGACGGGTTCTTCCTCGAGTACGACGACGACCGGTCCGGCGGGTTCGCCCCGCTGCGGTTCGTGCCGCCCGGCAAGACCGTCGTGCTCGGCCTGGTCACCACGAAACGGGGCGCGCTGGAGTCCAAGGACGACCTGAAGCGCCGCATCGACGAGGCCGCCCGGTACGTACCGCTGGAGCAGTTGTGCCTGTCGCCGCAGTGCGGGTTCTCCTCGACGGTCGAGGGCAACGTCCTCACCTACGACGAGCAGGTCGCCAAGCTGCGCCTGATCGCGGAGACCGCCGACGAGGTGTGGGGCTGAGCATCCACCGGCCGTGACTCACGGCTGGTGGACCGGGGCCAGCGCCTCACCGACGGTGGCCAGCAGCTCCACGGCGGTGAACGGTTTCTGGACGATCCGGGTGGCCGGCGGGATGTCGTAGCGGCGGCGCAGTTCGGCGTCGCTGTACCCGGACATGAACAGCACCCGCAGGCCGGGGCAGCGGGCCGTCAGCTGGGCGGCGACGGCCGGGCCGGAGCGGCCGGGCAGGACCACATCGGTGATCAGCAGGGCGACGTCGGTCAGGTCGACCCCGGCCGCGGCGTCCTCGCTGATCGCCGTGGTGCGGTACCCGTTCTCCTGGAGGATGCGGACCACCAGGTCACGTACGTAGTCCTCGTCCTCGATCACCAGCACCCGCTGCCCGTCGCCGCCGGGGCCGGCCTGGACCGGCCGGTGTCCGGTACCGACGGCCCGCCCGGCGGCGTACGGCAGCAGGATCCGGAACGTGGTGCCGACCCCGGGTACCGAGTCGACGCTGATGTGACCGCCCGCGTCGCCGACGATGCCGTAGACCGTGGACAGTCCCAGCCCGGTGCCCCGGTCGGCCGGTTTCGTGGTGAAGAACGGCTCGAAAAGCCGATCACGGACCTCGGCGGACATCCCGGTTCCGGTGTCACTCACGGTCAGCCGGGCATAACGACCGGGCGGCAGCGGTACGGCCGACACGCCCCGGATCTCGGTGAGGCCGGTCTCGACCACCACGACACCCCCGTCGGGCATCGCGTCCCGCGCGTTGATCACCAGGTTGAGCAGGATCTGGTCGAGCCGCCCCCGGTTGGCGTACACCGGAACCGCCGCACCGCACGGTCGGCACACCAGCCGGACGTCGGCGCCGATCGTCCTGGTCAGCAGCTCCCCGGACCGCTTCACCGCCTCGTTGAGGTCGACCACCTCGACCTGGGTCGGCTCCCGTTTCGCGAAGAGCAGCAGTTGCTCGGTCAGTACGCGGGCCCGGTCGGCCGCGTCCCGGATCCGGGACAGATCCGCGGCACCGTCGCCGGTGACCTCGTCGGCCAGGAAGTCGGCGTAGTTCAGGATGATCGCGAGCAGGTTGTTGAAGTCGTGGGCGACCCCGCCGGCGAGCTGCCCGAGGCTCTCCAGGCGGGCCGCCCGGGCCGACCGCTCGACGGCCCGTCGTTCCTCCGCCTGGAAGCGCCGTTTCTCGGTGATGTCCCGTTCGGTGGCAGCGGCGGCCACGACGGTGCCGTGCTGGTCACGGATCGGCGAGACGGTCACCGACACCAGCAGCGAGCTGCCGTCCCGGCGGATCCGGAGGGTCTCCTCGAGGTGGATGTGCCCGCCCGTGGCCAGTACGGCGAGGGCCTGCTCCAGGGTGGGATCGGCGCCCGGCGGCAGGATGCCGCGGAACGGGGTGCCCAGCACCTCCTCGGCCGACCATCCGTAGAGGCGTTCGGCGCCCTTGTTCCAGACCGTCACCGTGCCGTCCAGAGTGCAGGCGATGATCGCGTCGGCGGACTGGTCGGCCATCGCGGCCAGCAGCTCCCGGTCCTGGGTGTAGATGTGGGCGGGCCCGCGCAGACGGCGGCCGCTGAACCAGCCGAGCAGCCCGGCGCCGGTCGCGGCCAGGACGGCCATGGCGGTGCCTCTCGGGAGCATGATCGCCGATCACCACCTTCCCCTCCGCCGAATACCGGGTACGGTAGTCCCGCTCAGCCTGACATTTCATGTTTTCGTGTGCTGACGGACCTGATGGCCGAGGTCATCACCTCGATGCGGGGGAGCCGGTCCCGGCCGATCCGGCGCTCCGCCGGTCTAGGGCTGGAGCACCACACCGACGACACCGGCGGGACAGAGCATCAGCAGGGTCGCGAACAGGGCGACCACGACTCGCGGGCCGCGTTCGACGTCCGGATCGAGCCGGTAGACCGCCGTCGCCGAGAGCCCCGGCGTCCCGCCCGGCCTCGGCCTCCGGTCGGGAGACGAGGCAGGCGGGCCGGGGCCACGGCCGGTGGCTGCGGGCCGGGTCTCCGGAGGCTCTCTAATCGGTGGGACCGGAGTCTCCGCCGAGGCCGCCGCCGCGCAGCGAACCCTTCTGGAGGCGCCTGTTGGCCCCGGTGCGCGGGCGGCCGGCGTCGGCGGTGTCAGTGCGCGATGGGGCAGCCGCCGGTGAGCTTGCCGAGGAACGCGTTCGGGTCGTAGTAGTGCTCGACCTCGAGGAGTTTCAGGTCGTCGTCGACCTTGGCGATGCTCATGCCGAACATCTCGATGGTCTTCCCGTTCGGCTGGTGGCCGTGGTACTCGCCGTCGAACGAGCCCCAGTGCCGCCACTTGAAGGCGACCACCGGCGGCGGGCTGAGGACTTCGAGGACCTCCCAGTAGAAGCCGTTCGGGAAGGCGCCGTGGAAGACGTCGTGCTGGCTGTCGAAGGACTCCTTGCCGACCCGATAGAACGGGCTGTCGCCGATGAGTACGTTGTAGCTGCCCTGGTCGGCGATGTCCTGCGCGGAGGCCCAGCCGCCGCCGTTGACGTTGGTGCGGAACTTCGCGGAGACCATCGACACCCAGGTCGCCGGGTCGTGCTTGTGCGAGACCTCCATCTCGAAGACCTGCACGATCGACTCGACGATCGCCTCCAGCGAACCGGGCGCGTGGTCGGTGGTGCGCTGCTCGGGCATGACCGTGTGTGACAGGTGGTAGTCAGGCGTGCCGTGCCGGAATTCCGACGGGTCGGCGGCTTCGACGACGGCCGACCGGCCCTGTAGCCACAACGGAGTCTCAGACAAGACGAAAGATCCTTCCGGAATGAGGGAAGGGGGTATCTGTTTGTTGCGCTTCGGTTACCCCCCGTAGTGCCAAAAGCGGTGATCACCATATCCACGATGGACGGTGCGGGGAAGGCCGTAACTGTTAACAACTGAATTCGCGGCGGATAGCCTATAAGACCGACGGGTTATGTGGTTTGCTGGGGAAGGGAGCGATCAGCAGGAGGATCCGATGCACTGTTGCTGTACCGAGCGGCCGGCGACTGAGGGAGCAACGCAATGACCAGCATCATTGCCCGCGACACGGTCACGGCCGCAGCAACCGGACGTGCGCGGAATGCCGTCGCGATCATCGGCGGCGGCTGTGGTGGCGCGCTCGCCGCAGCCGCGATCACGCGAAATCCCGCATGGCGGACAGTGCTGATTTCTCCTGAGGACCGGCCCGGCCGGGGTGTCGCCTACGGTGCCGCCGAGCCCTGGCATCTCCTCAACTCCCGCGTCTCCACGATGTCCGCCGCCGCCACCGACCCGCAGCACCTGCTGCGCTGGTGCCGCGCCCGCGGCCTTCCGGCCGACGCGGCGACCTTCCTCCCGCGCGCCTGGTACGGCGACTATCTGGCCGACCATCTCGCTGCCGCGGCGTCCGCGGCCGGCTCCCGGCTGGTGCACCACAGGGCAGAGGCCGTCGGGGTACGCCCGGAGCAGGCCGGCTGGACCATCACCGACGCCAACGGCTGCCGCATCCACGCCGACCAGGTCATCCTCGCCCTCGGCAATCCACCGCCCCGCCCGCCGGCCGCGGTCACCGGAGCCGCCCTCGACAGCCCCGCCTTCGTCGCCGACCCGTGGGCCCCCGGTGCCCTCGACCGGGCGCTGGCCGCCGTGCGCTCACCGGCCGCCGCGCCCGTGCTGCTGCTCGGCACCGGCCTGACGGCGGTCGACGTGGCGCTGACCCTGAACGAGAAGGCGCGCGGCGTACCGGTGGAGGCTCTCTCCCGTCGCGGACTGCTGCCGCAGACCCACCCGCAGCGACCCGCACCCGCCGTTGATCTCGCGCTGCCGGAGGCGGCCGGGCTCGGCCCGCTGCTGCGCCACGTCCGCGCGGCCGTCGCCGACGGCGCCGACTGGACCGCCGTCGTCGAGTACGTCCGTCACCACGCCGACCGGCTGTGGAACGGTCTGGCCCCGGCCGCGCAGGAGAGGTTCCTGCGGCACGTCCAGCGCTACTGGGAGGTGCACCGGCACCGGATGGCCCCGCCGATCGCCGCCCGGATCGGCCGGCTCCGCGATCAGGGCACGCTGCGAATCCGCTCCGGGCGCCTGCTCTGCATCGACCCCGACCCGCGTGGCGGCCTGCTGGCCCACATCGAGGGCGAGGCCCCCCGCCGGTACGCCGCGGTCGTCTCCTGCACCGGCCCCGGCCCGCTGCCGTCCTCGGCCGGCCCGCTGCTCACCGCCCTGCTCGCCGACGGCCTCGTCACGACCGGGCCGCACGGCCTGGGCCTGGACGCCGACGTGGACGGACGGATCCGCCCCGGCCTGTGGCTGGTCGGCCCGCTGCGCCGTGGCCGCTCCTGGGAGGCCACCGCCGTCCCCGAGATCCGCGCCCAGGTCGAACGCCTGGCGGCCGCCCTCCCCCAGCCCGTCCCGGCCACCTAGCCCGGCCGCCACCCCGCTCACCCGCCGCCGAAGTCCCGTCCCCGATCCCGCCCAGCCGGCCGCCACCGATCCCGACCGGCCGCCCGACCGGCCGCCCGACCGGCCGCCCGACCGGCCGGGCGGCCGGCCGGAACCGATCTTGGCCGGCTGGCCGTCACCGCTGTTTCGGACCCTCGAGGTCGCGGTGACGTCACCGATCTTGATCGGCTGGTTCCCACCGCTGTCTCAAGAGGTCCGAGACAGCGGTGAGGACCAGCCGGATTTCTGGCCTTGCAGGTGCGAATGGCAGGAGCGGTCGGACGCCGAATCTGCGAGCTTCTATGGCATTTGAGGGTTGCAGATGCGGTGGCGGTAGAGTGCGGTCGTGACGGAGTTTCGGATCGGTGAGGCGGCGGAGCTGCTCGGCGTCAGCGCCGACACCGTGCGCCGGTGGATCGACGCCGGCCGGCTGCCCGCACGACGGGACGAGACCGGGCACCGGGTGATCGACGGGGTGGAGCTGGCCGCTTTCGTGCGGGCCAAGGGCAACGAACCGGACGATCGGGCCGACGAGTCGTCGGCACGCAACCGGCTCCGGGGGATCGTCACCGCCGTCGTCAAGGACACCGTGATGGCGCAGGTCGACATTCAGGCCGGGCCGTTCCGGCTGGTGTCGCTGATGAGCCGGGAAGCCGTCGACGAGCTGGACCTGCGGGTCGGCTCGGTCGCCGTGGCAGTGATCAAGTCGACCACGGTCGTGGTGGAGCGTTCGCACCCGTCGGTGGCACACCGGGGGAGGCTCGCGTGAGGATTCGTGCCGTCGTGACCATCGGGCTCGCGGCCCTGATCGCCCTCGCCGGATGCGGTGACGGCGCCACCGGCCGGCCGGTGGCGGTGGGTTCCGGCAGCACGGTGACGGGGCCGATCACCGTCTTCGCGGCGGCCTCGCTGACCGAGTCGTTCACCACGATCGGCAGGCGGTTCGAGGCCGCGTACCCGGGCACCACGGTCACGTTCAACTTCGCCGGCAGTTCGGCGCTGGCCACGCAGATCAACGAGGGCGCCCCGGCCGACGTGTTGGCCTCGGCCGCACCGAAGAGCATGGCGGTTGTCGTCGACGCCGGCAACGGCGCGGGCACACCCACCACGTTCGTGCGCAACCAGTTGGTCATCGCGGTCGCCGAGGGCAACCCGAGAGGCGTCGCCGGTCTGGCCGACCTGGCGGAGCCGGACCTCAAGGTGGCGCTGTGCGCGCAGACCGTGCCGTGCGGGGCGGCCGCGGGGGCGGCGATCGAGGCGGCCGGTGCCCGGGTCACCCCGGTGACACTGGAGCAGGACGTGAAGGCGGCCCTGTCGAAGCTGAAACTGGGCGAGGTGGACGCCGCACTGGTCTACCGCACCGACGCGAAGGCGGCCGCCGCCGATGTGGACGCGGTCGAGTTCCCCGAGTCGGCGAAGGCGGTCAACGACTATCCGATCGTCGCGCTGAAGGACGCCCGGAACGCGGCCGGAGCCCAGGCGTTCATCGCTTTCGTGCTGTCGGCGGACAGCGTGCAGGTGCTCACCGAGGCCGGATTCCAGGCGCCGTAGGGCTACCCGGCCGGGTGGGTGCACCGGCTGGAGCCGACTGGGGAACACTCGGAGGAGTCATGAGAACGGCGCGTGTACCCGTACCCCTGCTGGTGCCTGCGGTCCTGGGGTTGATCTTTCTGGTCCTGCCGCTGGTGGGGCTGCTGGCGCGCACGCCGTGGTCGACCCTGCCGGCCCGGCTCGCCGAACCGCGGGTCGTCGAGGCGCTGAGGTTGTCGCTGCTCACCTCGACGATGGCGACGGTGGTGTGCCTGATCCTGGGGGTGCCGCTGGCGTGGATGCTGGCCCGGGCGAGTTTTCCGGGCCGGCGGCTGGTCCGGGCGCTGATCACCGTGCCGCTGGTGCTGCCGCCGGTGGTCGGTGGCATCGCGCTGCTGCTGGCGCTGGGCCGGCGTGGGCTGGTCGGGCAGTGGCTGGACACCACGTTCGGGATCACGCTGCCGTTCACGACCGCCGGGGTGGTGATCGCCGAGGCGTTCGTGGCGCTGCCGTTCCTGGTGATCTCGGTCGAGGGGGCGCTGCGCGGTGCCGACAGCCGGTACGAGGAGGCGGCCGCCACCCTCGGTTCGACGCGCTGGACGACCTTCACACACGTGACCCTGCCGCTGGTGGCGCCGGGGATCGCGGCGGGCGCCGTGCTGTGCTGGGCCCGGGCGCTGGGGGAGTTCGGGGCGACGATCACGTTCGCGGGAAACTATCCGGGCATCACCCAGACGATGCCGCTCGCCGTCTACCAGACCATGGAGAGCGGTGACCTGGAGGGAGCGGTGGTGCTCAGCCTGATCCTGCTGGTCGTCTCGGTCGCGATTCTGGCCGGGCTGCGCGACCGCTGGCTGACCGCCCCGTGAGCGCCGTCCGGTGTCGCGGCCCGCACCTCGACGGGAGGGCCGTTTCGTGAGCCCTGCCCTTCTGGACGCCCGCCTGGTGGTGCGCCGGGACGCGTTCCGGCTTGACATCGAGCTGCGGATCGCACCCGGGGAGACGGTGGCGCTGCTCGGCCCGAACGGGGCCGGCAAGACGACCGCACTGCGGGCACTCGCCGGTCTCACGCCGCTGGTCGACGGCCACCTGACCCTGGACGGGCGGGATCTCAGTGACGAGCCCCCGGAACGGCGGCCGATCGGGGTCGTCTTCCAGGACTATCTGCTGTTCCCGCACCTGAGCGCCCGTGACAACGTGGCCTTCGGCCCGCGCCGGCACGGTATGGACCGCACCTCGGCGCACGCCGTCGCCGACCGGTGGCTGGACCGGGTCGGGCTCGCCGGCTACGGCCGCCGCAAACCCCGTCACCTGTCCGGCGGGCAGGCGCAGCGGGTGGCGCTGGCCCGGGCTCTGGCCGTCGACCCGGTGCTGCTGCTCCTCGACGAGCCGCTGGCCGCGCTCGACGCCCGTACCCGGCTGGAGACCCGGGGTGAGCTGCGCCGGCATCTGGCCGCGCATCCGGGTGCGACACTGCTGGTCACGCATGATCCGCTGGACGCGCTGGTGCTCGCCGACCGGCTGGTCATCGTCGAGCAGGGCCGTGTCGTGCAGGAGGGTGACGCCGCGACGATCACCGCCCGGCCGCGTACCGACTACGTGGCCCGGCTCGTCGGCCTCAACCTGTACCGGGGGCGGGGCAGCGGCAACACCGTGACGATCGCCGGCGACTTCGCGCTGACCAGCACCGACAGTGTGGAGGGGGACGCGTTCGTGGCGTTCCCGCCGGCCGCGGTCGCGCTGCACCCGAGCCGGCCGGACGGCAGCCCGCGCAACACCTGGCCGGCTGTTCTCGCCGACGTCCAGCATCACGGCGACAGCCTGCGGCTCCGGCTGGACGGGCCGATCAGCGTGGCCGCCGACGTCACCCCGGCCGCCGCCGCCCGGCTGCACCTCGAACCGGGGCGGGAACTGTGGGTGGCGGTGAAGGAGACCGAGACCCGCGCCTACCCCGGCGACGGCTGAGGCCGGTGACGCGGGTGCGTCACCGGCTCCAGGGTCACCGGGTCAGACCCGGCACTGCCAGGTGTACGCGTCGTGGAAGTTCACGAAGCGGTTCAGCCTGGCGTAGCCGTGCGTCAGTTCGGTGCAGGCGGCGGCGACGTCGATGTCGTGGTACGTCGGGCCGGCCCGGCTGTACTGGACGCAGTGCCAGTCGTAGACGGTCGTGCCCAGCAGTGCGGCGTCGCTGTACCCCTTGCCGGTGCAGTAGTCGGCGAAGACCGGGGTGACCACGTCGGGTTGCACCAGCCAGCAGCGCACCGAGGCCGGGTCGTGGAAGTCGCCGATCCGGTCGACGGCGTGCTGGGAGGCGTACGCCCACCGGCAGGCGGCGTCGAAGGCGAGGTCACCCTGCTGCCCGCTGCCGCTGACACAGTGCCAGTCGTACGCCGTCGGCCCGGTCAGGGTGGCGCCGGCATACCCGGTCGACCGGCAGTAGGCGCCCAGGTCGAGCCCGCCCAGGTCGGTGGGCGGGGGCGGGGACGCCGAGGCCGGTCCGGCGACCGCCAGAACACCGGCCAGCCCGACGAGCAGGGTGAGCAAGAACTTGCTGACAGGGCGCATAGCTCTCCTGAAATGACGGTGATCCGGCTGAGCAGCATGAATCCGCCGGAGCCTCCTCAGTGGAGCAGGCATGAACAGCTTAGTGAGTGTCGATGTCTTTGCAAGTTCTTGCACTCACTGCCTTTTGATGGCATTGAAGGGAGCGTTTCACCGGTAACCGCTGCCAGCCGTCGCCGTCGGAAACCGCATGAACAGCGCCCAGCCGCCCGGTTCCGACGGACCGCTGCCCCGGTGTGCGGCGCCGGGAGCGGGCGCCGCAAGGAGCGCTACCGGCCGCGGAAGACCGGCGGGCGGCGTTCCAGGCTCGCGGCGATGCCCTCGGCGCTGTCCGCCGTCGCCCAGTGGATCTTCTGCTCGGCGAGCTCGTGGTCCAGGGCCGCACGGACCCGGGACGCCAGGCCGGCCCGCAGCGTCGCCCGGATCGACCGGACCGCGAGCGGCGCCGACGCGGCGATCTCGACGGCCAGCGCGTTCGCCGTCTCGCGCAGGCGGCCCGGCTCGGCCAGCCGGTCCGCCAGGCCGATGCGCAGCGCCTCCTCACCGGTGATGCGGCGGCCGGTCAGCAGCATGTCGGCCGCGGCCTGCCGCCCGACGATCTCCGGCAACGTGACGCTGGTGCCGAAACCCTGGTGGAAGCCGAGGCGGGCGAAGTTGGCCACGAACCGGGTGGACGCCTCGGCGACCCGGAAGTCGGCGGCGCAGGCGAGCCCGAGCCCACCGCCGACGGCGGTGCCCTGCACGGCCGCGATCATGGGCGTACGCACGTCGAACAGCTCCGCCGCCCGCCGGTAGAGGCGCTCGGCCGCGGCCACGTGATCGCGGGCGAAGTCGCCGTCTCCGAAGTCCGCGCCGGCGCAGAAGTGCCTGCCCTCGGACGCCAGCACGATCACCCGGCAGGCCGGATCGTCGTCGAGGCCCATCGCCGCGTCGACGACCTGCCCGATCAGGGTCTCGTCGAAATGGTTGGCCGGCGGCCGCCGCATCTCGAGCAGTGCCACACCATCGGAAACCGAGACCGAGAGATCCACGCACCCATCGTCGCACGTGCCCGGAACTGCATGATCAGCAGGAACCGACGTACCGGAAAGTGCGAATCTCGATTTACATTGTGGGCACTTCTCCATCGAGGCAGGAGGACCGAGTGCTCACTCCGGACCAGATCAACGTGCTACGACTGCTCTGCGACACCGTGGTTCCCTCGATCGAACACCCCGGCGACCATGACGGATTCTGGGCCCGGACCGCCACCGACACCGGCGCCGACCAGGGGGTCCTCGCTCTCATCGCGGGCCTGCCGGCCGAACACCGGCAGGGGATCGGTGCCCTCTTCGACGCGCTCGCCGCCCACGGCTTCACCACCGCCCCACAGGCCGCCCGCGAGCAGATCCTGCGGGCGATTCCGGAGACCGGGCCGCTGATCAGCATGATCCTGCTGATGACGTACGGCCTGACCGGGCCGGACGGGCGCAATCCGAACTGGAGCCGGCTCGGGTATCCGGGTCCCGCGGCCGCCACGGCGCCGGGTGGCCGTACCCTCCCGGCTTTGAAGATCGACGGAGACCAGGACCTGGACGCCGACGCCGTGGTGATCGGATCCGGCGCCGGAGGCGGATTGATCGCCGGGCGGCTCGCCGCCGCCGGCCTGCGCGTCGTCGTCCTGGAAGCCGGCCGGCACCGCACCGAGGCCGACTTCCACCAGCTCGAACTCGCGGCCTACCAGGCGTCCTACTGGCGCGGCGGCCCGGCGCCGACCGCCGACGCCAACATCACCCTGGTGGCGGGCGCCGGCGTCGGCGGCGGCACGGTGATCAACTGGACCAACTGCCTGAAGACCCGGGACGGGGTACGGCGGCAGTGGGCCACCGAGCACGGCCTCACCGACGTGGCGACCGGTGCCTTCGACCGGCACCTGGACGCGGTGTGGCGGGAGCTGTCAGTGACCGACCGGTGCTCGGAGTTCAACCGCATCCACGAGGCGATGGCGCGGGGCGCGGAATCGCTCGGCTGGTCGTTCGCCACGATCTTCCGCAACTGGGATGAGAAACGCCACGACGCCGCGGTCGCCGGGCACCTGGGCTTCGGCGACCCGTCCGGGGCGAAACAGTCGAGCCTCAAGGTCTACCTGGAACCGGCGGTCCTGGACCACGGCGCCCGGCTGATCGACGGATGCCGCGTCGACCGGATCCTCGTCTCCGGTGGGCGTGCCGCCGGTGTCGTCGGGCGCTGGACCAGCGAGGACGGCCGGGCCGGCGCGGCCGTGACGGTCCGGGCGCCGATCGTCGTCGTCGCGGCCGGTGCCCTCGAATCGCCCGGGGTGCTGCTGCGGTCCGGGATCGGCGGGCCGGCCACCGGGCAGTACCTGCGCCTGCACCCGTGCACCGTGACCATGGGCGACTACGGCACCGACATGCGCGGCTGGTGGGGGCCGCCGCAGGCCGGGCTCGTCGACCAGTTCGCCGAGGCCGACGACGGCTACGGGTTCCTGATGGAGAGCGTGCAGTACGCCACCGGCCTCGGAGCGTCGTCGGTGCCGTTCACCACGCCCGCCGAACACAAGGAGGCGATGGCCGGCTACCGCGACAGCGGGTCGTTCATCGGGCTGATCCGCGACCACGGGCACGGCCGGGTCACCCTCGGCCCGGCCGGCGACACCGTCGCCTGGTACGACCTCACCGACGAACGCGACGTCCGCAACACCCACCGGGCGCTGGAGGCGCAGATCCACCTGCACCGGGCCGCCGGAGCACGCCGCATCCAGGCGTTCGCGCGCGGGCTCGGGCCGTGGACCGAGGGCGAGGACCTGGAGGCCTACATCGAACGGGTGAAACGGGTGCCACTGCGGGCCGGCGGAATGACCCTGTTCTCGGCACACCAGATGGGCAGCTGCCGGATGGGCACCGACCCGGCCACCAGCGTCGCCGGCCCGCGGGGTGAGCTGCACGACACGCCCGGCGTGTGGATCGGCGACGCGTCGGCGTTCCCGACACCGTCCGGCACCAATCCGATGATCACGATCATGGCACTCGCCTCCCGGACGGCCGAGAACATCACCTCCGCCGTCTGAAGCCGCTCACCGCCCCAAGCTGGCTCTCACCGCTGTCTCAGCTCGGCTGAGACAGCGGTGGCGACCAGCCGGGATCCTCAGCTGCCGATCAGCATCAGTTTGGCGGCGGCGTCCCGGGCCAGCAGGAAGCCGACGATCCCGACGATCCAGGCGATCGTCTCGCTGTTGGACATCCAGTTGCCGACCCTGGTGAGCACCGGGTCCAGGCGCTTGCCGGCGGTCAGGCGGGCGGCCAGCAGCACGAGCGCCGGCGTGATCATCAGCAGGCAGTATCCGGCGAGCGTCACGGTGATCGTGGCCAGCGGCAGCGCGGCCGTGGTGATCAGGCCGATCGCGGCGATGTACGGCAGCATCGACCCCACCTCCACCGCGGCGGCCGTCAGTGCCAGCCCGGCCAGCGGCAGCGCACCGCCCTCGTCGTTGAGGGCCCGTTCCCGCCACCGGTGCATCCGTCCCGCCCCGGAGGGTTTCCTGTTGCGGCCCATCACGAAACTCCAGAAGAACAGCGCCACCCCGAGCACCAGCTGCGTCCACTGCACCGGACGGGTGGCGAGCATCGCGGAGATCTGCGGGAGCAGCGCCCCGGCGCCGAGCGTGACGATCAGGCCCAGCGCGAAGTAGAAGGTGCCGACCGTACCCAGAAAGATCAGAATGCGACCGGAACGCACCGGACCCGGGTGCAGGAGCAGCCAGATCGGGATGAGCAGGGTCCCGAAGCTGGTCGAGTCGATCAGCGCGAGGACGGCCAGCGAGGCCGTCATGGTGGCATCCATGGTGGTCACGATGACCGGATCCGCGGCCGGGCGCGTCCGCCGAAGGATATCCGGGCGCGTACGACTTTGGATTGACGCCGTGGCGATCACCGGCGTGATGGGATGGCGGCGTGAACGTGCGCGAGCTCCTGCGGAAGGTGTACGTGCCCGCCGTGGGGACGTTCGCCGCCGGTGTGCTGCTCGACGTCGTCGGCCTGACCGACGTCTGGTCGATCCCCCATCTGGACGTTCCCGAGATCTGGCATCTGTCGACGCTGAGCGTCGGATGCCTGGTGATGCTGGGCAGCCGCCGCCGTCCGATGGCCGCGCTGGTAGCCGGGGCCTGCGCCTTCGCCGTCGACCTCGTCATCGGCGGCAGCATCGCGTTCATCCTGGTGATGTTCGACCTGCTGTTCGCGGTGGGCCGGTTCGCGTCACCGCGGGCGCGGGCCGCGGTCACCACCGCCGTGTTCGTGCTCGTCGGCACGGCCACCGTGGTCGGCGGGCTGGCCACGGGCCAGGTGCAGATCGGCGTCTTCATCTGCCTGCAACTGGTGTCGGTGCTGTTCGTACCGCTGTGGTGGGCCGCCAACCTCCGCCAGCAGCAGCAGATCGGCGCCCTCGACGCGGAACGCATCGCCGGTGAGGCGGTCGTCGCCGAACGCGCCGCGATGGCCCGCGACCTGCACGACGTGATCGCCGCACACCTGGCCACCACGGCCATGCACTCCGGTGCCGCCCTGGCCATGCCCCCGGACACCGACCGGGACCGCACCGCCCTCCAGGCCGTCCGGACCAGTAGCCTCGCCGCCCTGGAGGAGATGCGATCCATGATCCTGCTGTTACGGGCCGACGCCGGCGACCGGGACCCGGTGCTGCCCGGCGGCCTCGACCGGCTGCCCGACCTGGTGGCCGCCGCGACCGCCGGTGGACTGCGTGTCGGCGTGCGCACCACGGATGTTCCCGGCATCCCGGTGGTGGTGGCGCACACCGTCTACGGCATCGTCCGGGAGGCCCTCACCAACGCCGGCAAGCACGCTCCCGGCTCCGAGGTGGACCTGGACGTGCGGCGGGCCGGCGGACGGGTCACGGTCACCGTCACGAACACCCTGACCGCAGCGAGCCTCGATCATCGGTCGCTGAGCGCGGGCACCGGCCTGTGGTCGATCCGGGAACGCGCCGCCCTGCTCGGCGGCGAGCTGACCGCCGGCCGCGACGGCGACCGCTGGCGTGTGCACGCCTCCCTGCCCCTGGCCGCCGCATGATCCGGGTGCTGGTCGCCGACGACCACGCCGCCATCCGGGCCGGCATGCGGCTGATGCTGGAGCAGGCCGACGACATCGAGGTGGTCGGGGAGGCCGCCGACGGCGCGGTCGCGATCCGGCAGACGCGGGCACTCCGGCCGGACGTGGTGCTGATGGACATCCGGATGCCCGGCACCGACGGCATCCAGGCCACCCGCGAGATCACCGCGGCCGGCCTGGCCGACGTGCTGATCCTGACCACCTTCGACCTCGACGACTACCTGTTCGGGGCGCTGCGGGCCGGTGCGGCCGGCTTCCTGCTCAAGTCGGTCGAGCCGGCCGCTCTGGTGGAGGCGGTCCGCCGGGTGGCGGCCGGCGACGGTTTCCTGGCGCCCGAGGTGACCCGCCGCCTGCTGACCGCGTTCGTCACCGCGATGCCACCGGTACGGGCGGCGCCGTCGTCGCTCAACGACCTGACCAGCCGCGAACACGACGTCCTCGCCGGTCTGGGCCGGGGCCTCTCCAACGCCGACCTCGCCGCCGACCTGTCCATCACCGAGGCCACCGCGAAGACCCACGTCTCCCGCGTCCTGGCCAAACTCGGCTGCACCTCCCGGGTCCAGGCCGCGATCATCGCCCGCGAGGCCGGTCTCGCCTGACCCGGTGTGCTCTTTCCCCGACGGAAAGGTCAGCTCTTGACGACGATGCCGAGGGCTCCGGCCAGGACGTAGGAAAGGCCGATCAGGTCGTCGGGATGGACGATCGCCCCGGACCAGCTGGTGATGCCGCCGATGCCGGACAGCTCGCAGCGCTCGAAACGGGCGCCCTGCATGGTGGCGCCGCTGAACTGCGCGCCGGTCAGGTCACAGTCGGTGAACCGTGCACCGCGCAGGTCCGCGTTGGTGAAATCGGCGCCGGTCAGGTTGCAGCCGGTCAGGGCCACCACGTCGAAACGGGCCATCCGCCAGTTCGTCAGGTCCAGCTTGGCGTCGGTGACCGTCACGTCGCGCAGCAGGCCGCCGTTCCAGGCCAGCCCGGTCATCCGGCAGCCGGCGACCGCGACCCGCTCCATCGTCGCGTTCTCGGCTCGCAGGTTCGACCAGTCGGACCGCTCCACCACACAGTCGGTGAGACGTGCCTTCGGGAGTGTCGCCCCGGCCAGCCGCGCTGATCGGAAACGGACCTGCGTGAACTCGACCGACTGTGCGAACACCCCGGACGCATCAGCGTCGGCGAACATCACCTTCTCGTGCAGATCCTCCGACTCGAGGTCGAAGAGAACCTCCGGAAGCGCGTCGGGCACGATGGGCGCCCGAGGCGAGGCGCTGGCAGCCCCGAACCGTGACATCAGGCCACTCTACGAGGACGACATGGACGACATGATCTGGGACTCCGCCCGCCGATGGCAGCGGTTCCTCGACGACCGCAACGGCAACGACCCCCTCGAGATCGCCTGCCGGATCATGAAGATCACCGAGGAGGCGGGCGAGGCCACCCAGGCCTGGATCGGCGTGCTCGGCCAGAACCCCCGCAAGGGCGTCACGCACACCACCGACGACGTGGTGGGCGAACTGGCCGACGTCGTCTTCACGGCCCTGGTCGCGATCGCGAGTCTGGGCGCCGACCCCCGCAAGGCGATCCACGACGTGGTCACCAAGGCCAACGGCTACCTGAATACGGGCCAGTGCTCCGGCCTTCAGGCCGGGGGTTAAGGTCCGCGCTGGGAGGGCCGCCAGGGCCTGAGCAGTGCCTTAACCGCCTGCCTGCTCGCTGTGCTCGGCCACGGGGACCGGCACGATCGCGGCGATACGGCGTCCGTTACGGGTCACGTAGAAGGTCTTGCCCTGCACGGCGGTGTCGTTCAGGACGTCGGCCAGGTTCTTGCGCAGGTCTACCACGCTGATCTCGTTCGTCTCGGTCATGCCATCAACTGTACAGTGCTGTACACTCGATCTCGTGCAGCTCCGTTACCACTTCCGCGTGTACCCGACGCCCGGCCAGCAGATCGAGCTGGCCAGGGCGTTCGGGTGCGCGCGGGTGGTGTTCAACGACGGACTCAGGCTGCGCCGGCAGGCCCGCGAGCAGGACTTGCCGTACGTCACGGACGCCGAGCTGTCCAAGCGGATCATCACGCGGGCCAAGAAAACGCCGGAGCGGGCGTGGCTGGGCGAGGTGTCGGCGGTGGTGTTGCAACAGGCCCTCGCGGACCTGAACACCGCGTACCGCAACTTCTTCGCATCGCTCACCGGCAAGCGCAAGGGCCGCAAGGTGGCACCGCCTCGCTTCCGGTCTCGCAAGGACAACCGGCAAGCTGTCAGGTTCACGAAGAACTCCCGGTTCAAGATCCTGGACAACGGCCGCCTGCGGCTGCCGAAGATCGGCGACCTCGCGGTCCGCTGGTCGCGGACGCTGCCGTCGTCCCCGTCCAGCGTGGCGATCATCAAGGACGCGGCCGGGCGGTATTTCGCCTCGTTCGTGGTGCAGACCAGCCAGGACGAGACGCTGCCGCAGGTCGGGCCCGAGGTGGGTATCGACCTGGGCCTGACGCACTTCGCGGT
>NZ_QGGR01000013.1 GCF_003148685.1 Actinoplanes xinjiangensis
AGACCCGCTTGCCACTCCGCGAGCACCGCCCCACCCAACATGACCAGTCAACGAGCGACCGCTGCTCAAGTCGCAACACCGGGTTGCAGTACTAGGCCGGGCGTGGGCCGGTTCGGCAGGCTGTTCGGTCCGGGTCCTCGTAGCCGGCTGATCGCGCAGTTCACACCCGCTCAGGCCGACAGCCTCGCTCGACGGCCGGACATGACGGGGTGGCGGACTGAGAGCTCCGGCGGCGAGTAGCCGCCTGTGGAAGAGAGCGGCCGCGAAGTCTCGCGATGGTGTCCGAGGGTGCGGGCGCCGACGGGGTGGATGGGGAGCGTGGTTGGATGATGGAGTGACGATCACGGTGGGCGACGTGCCCGAGAAGGGCCGGTTCGAGGCGCGGGACGAAGCCGGTGAGCTGGCAGGTGTGGTTACCTATCAGGTGACGGGGCCGATCATCGCCTACACCCACACCGAGGTCGATCCCCGGTTCGAGGGGCAGGGAGTCGAGTCGCTGCTGGCCCGTACCGTCATGGACGACGCCCGAAGCCGCAACCGGACCGTCGTGCCGATGTGCCCGTTCCTGGCCGAGTGGCTGGAAAGGCACCACGACTACGACAAAATCGTCGCCCGCTCCACCCGCCGCATCAAGTAGAGCGACACCTCCGCCGCCTTACGGCTCACGGGGTGGGGATTGGTGAGCGTTTCGGTTCGCCGAGCGCAGCCTCCGCCAGTTGGGTAGCCGACCGGAGCGGTGATGCTGCCGATGGGGTGGGGACTGGCGGGGCTTACCGCCGGCCGGCGGGCCGTTGGGTCGCGTGCGGCGGAGTCGGTGCGGTGTGGGTCAGGTGGGGCCGCCGACCCGTAGGACCTCGGCCAGCCGCAAGCGGCGGCGCAGCGCCGCCTCGACGCGGACCAGCAGCGGCACCGCGCTCAGGAACAGTGCCACCACCGCGGCGAGGACCGCCCACGGCAGGACGGTGGCCGGATCGGTGACCTGACCGGTCAGCACCCGCAACCCGAGCGGCCCGGTCGTCATCGCCGCCACCAGCGCGCCCAGGAGCGGCCCCCCGACGGCCGCGACCGTCGCTACCGGCAGGAGTTCGCCGGCGGCGATCAGGCGGCCCTGGCGTGGTGTCAGGCCGAGCGTCCGCAGCCGGCTCACCGTCAGCCAGCGGCCCGGAGCGCCGGCCGCCGCGGTCAGTGCGAAGCCGAGCAGGCCCGTCAGCAGCAGGAATGCCGCGGCGGCCCAGGTCAGCCGGAGCAGTCCGGCGACCAGTGGTGCGGCCCGCCGGGACCGGGCCACCTCGGTACGGGAGACCACGGTCAGGCCGTCGGTGGCCTGTGTGGCGCCGGGCCCGGTCACCCAGATGGTGTTCGGCGGGGCCGGCAGCCCGGCCGTCACGTCGACGATCACCACCTCGGTGGCACCGCCGACCGCCGGTGCCGCACCGGACGCGGTCAGCCGTACCGCCGGTTTGCCCGGTTGGAGAATGTCCACGATGGAGCCTTCGTGCAGGGCGTCGCCCGCGGAACGGACCAGCGCCTGCGCGCCGGTGAGCGCCGTTCCGGTGAGGGCGCGGCTGTCGACGATCACCAGCCGGGCCGGCACGAGTCGGCCGTCCGCGACGATCTGCGCGCTGTCGGTGACGTGCCCGGTGACGACCCCGGTCACGCCGGGGGCGGCCGCGATCCGGCGGGCCGTCTCGTCGGTCGTCGCGGCGGCGTCGTCGGTGAGGTCGGCGCGGACGTCCGCGCCGACGGTCTCCTGCGCCCCGCCGGCCAGCCCATGATCCACGGTCGCTGCCGTGACCAGCGCGAACGATGCCAGCGCCGTCGATGTGACCAGGGCGGCGACGGGCAGTGCGCGCCCGGATGTGGCCGACGCCTGCGCCGTACCGAACACCGCCAGCGGCCGCCGGGACCGCAGCGACCACCGCAGCGCGAGGTGGGTGACCGGCGGCAGCAGGCGGACCAGCAGGACGGCTCCGGCGATCACGGCGAGCGTGGGTGCGAGCACCGGCAGACCGGATCCGAGCCCACGCTGGTGGAGCGCGACGATGGCGGCGGCCGCGGCCACGAGGACGGCGATCTCCGCGGCGGCCCGGCGCAGCGCGCCGGTGTGCCGCGCCCACCGGCGGGCGGACCGGTTGGCGGGTGTCTTGCGGTCTCTGGTGGCCGAGGCGGCGTGCAGGATTCCGTACGCCGGAACGGCCGCGACCGCCGTGACCAGGACCGGCGCCACCCACAGCCAGGCGACGCCGCCCGTGACCAGCAATGCCGCGGCACACCCGGCTCCGGCGGCGGCGAGCGCGACGAGTGCCGACTCGGCCAGTAGTTCCGCGCCGAGGGCGGTGAGTGCGGCGCCCCGCTGCCGGGCCAGGATCAGGGCCGGTGACCGGCGCCGGACGAGCAGGTCGGCGGCGAGCAGCAGCACCAGCACGGCCCCGGCGAGGATCGCGGCGAGCAGCACCGACGCGTGCACCTCCGCCGTCTCGACCTGGGCGGTGACCTCGTCGAGGACCGAGTCGAGGCCGGTTCGCCAGGTCGTCGTCGTGTCGACGGCGTTCGACGACGCGGAGCGGGCCTGGAGACTGACGACGGTGGCGTTGACGGTCCGAGCCGCCGACCAGGTCAGCACCGTGGTGTCGGGGGAGAACACGACCGTGCGCTCCAACTCGTCCGGCCCGAACGCGAGCCGGGCGTCGGGCAGCGAGCCGGCGGTCAGCAGGCCACCGAACCGGGTCGTGCCGGCACCGTCGGCGTCGGCGGCCGGGTTCAGCAGCCACGGCGCCTCGGCCCACACCGGGTCGGCCGGATCGACGGGCCGGAAAATGCCACTGACCTGTACGTTCTTGGTGTTCCCACGTTCGTCGGCGACTTTCAGGAGCGCGCCCGCCCGTACCCCGAAAAGGTCTGCCGCCGTTTCGGAGACGCCGACCTGGACCCGCCACGGTGGCGCATACCAGCCGACTTCGGCGGTGTCGTCGGCGGGCGCCGCCGGTGCCGTGCCGGCGGTCCAGGTGACCTGCGGGCCGTCGCCGGCGGCCAGGTACGCCATCCGGAAGGTCCGCAGCACGCTGCCGTCGGTGACCTTCAGGGTCGGGCTGATCACGGCGGCGACCGGTGGCCGCATCATCGCCTGCAGTTCGCTGCCGAGTTCGTCGAGGGCACGCAGGCGCAGGTCGTTGACGTCGTCGGCGAGCCGGGGCAGGCGGGCCCGGCCGTTGAGGGTGTCGTCGGGTTCCCACCGCGCGCTCACGGTGATCTTCGCGCTGTTGCCGGCCCGCTGGACGGCGTCGCGGACGGCCTCGTCGGCGGTCTTCTCCATCAGGCCGGGCACCGCGCCGGCGAGAAGGCTGACCAGCAGCACCACCAGCGCCGACAGCAGCAGCGGCCCGGCGTCGGCGCGGATCCGGCCGCGGATCGAGGCGCCGTGCAGTCCGGTCCTCACGGCGAGACCTCCGGTCGAGTGGCCGGCGGTCCCGGGTTCGGGAGAGCGGTCATGAGGCGACCCGCAGGTGGGCGGCGTCGGCGCGGCGGGACTGGATCACGACGACCGACGTGACGGCCAGTGCGGAGGCGGCCAGCAGGACCGCGAGCAGCGCCGATTCGGCGGGCCACGGCCACACCGGCGCGACGGTGGGCACCGGCACGGCGCCCGTCTCCGACCGCACCAGCAGGGGGCTGACCAGCCAGGTCGCGGCGGCGCCGACGACTGTTCCGGCGAGCAGCATCGGTATCAGGACGATCGTGTGCTGGCCGAGCAGGGTGGTACGGATGTCGCCGCGGGTCATCCCGAGTCCCCGCAGTCGCGCCACCTCCACGGCCCGGGACTGCAGGTCGCACGTCACGTGCAGGATCAGGCCGGCCAGCAGCAGCAGGACCGCGGCCGGAACCAGCATGCGCAGCGAGCCGGGCAGGGCGGCCGGGACCGGTCCGGTGCTCAGGCGGGCTGCTTCGCCCGTACGCGTGCGGATGTCACCGAGATGGAGTCCCGCCGCCGCGGAGGCGTCGCTGGCGCCGGTGACCCACCAGGCGTCGATCGGGAATTGGGCCTCACCGCGCACGAGCAGGGCCCGGGAGAGGGTGTCGAGGTCGGCGGAGATCGCGGCGGCGCCGGGTGCGGCCGGGACCGTCGTGGTGACCCGGTCGATCCGCACCGGCACCGACGCGAGCCCGACCAGGACGTCGAGTTCGTCTCCCGGCCCGACCGACAGATGCGAGGCGAGCAGTTCCGAGACGGTGACCGGCACCGGGCCGGGGTCGGCGAACGCGGTCGCGACCAGCCGCCGGGCGGCGTCCGGTGGGCCGCCGAGCGCCACCTCCGCGGTCATCCGCAGCGCCGAACCGTGTGCGGTCGCGGTCGGTGCGGTGAGCCGGTTGGCCCAGGGCTCGGCGGACGTGGCGGTCCAACCCTCGCCGCCCGGTACCGACAGGTCCACGGTGACGGCGCTGGTCCGGATGCTGTCGTAGGCGAATTCGGGTGCGGTGACCGGCAGCATCACCGCGATCAGCCGCATGCCGTCGACCGGTGCGCAGTCCGGCAGCCGGTGTGGGCGCCCGTCGAGCCGGATCGTCGGTACGGTGCAGGTGGTCCGCAGGCCGCTGGTGTCCTCCAGGATGAGCAGCGGGGTCACCGACAGCGGGTCGGGGCCGGTCGCCCGCCCGGTGACGGTGAGCGCACTGCCCGCGGCGATCGGGATTCCGGGGGCGTCGCCGGGTCCGCGGGCCGCGACCAGCCTCGGCGGGTTGTCGCCGCCGCCGATCCACTGCCCGATCGCGACGCCGCGATCCGCTGCCGGGCGGGCCCGGCCGCCGGTGGCCCGGTCCACCTCGGCGCCCTGGCCGGCGAACGCGGGCGCGCCGAGGGTGAGCACCATGTCGGCGCCGACCGCCATGTCCGCCTGGTCGTGCTGGGACCGGTGCCAGGTCGCGTCGAACGCCACCGCGAAGGTGGCCGCCGCACAGCCGAGGGTGACCAGAAGGCCAGCGGCCACCGCCCGGGGCCGTCGTGCCGCCTCGAACACCGCGAGGGGCAGGGCCAGCCCGTTCGCCCGGCTCGCCCACCGGTCGGCGGCCCGTAGGGCGACGGGTGCCAGACGCAGCGCGAGCACGCAGCCGGCGGCGAGCATCAGGGCGGGGACCAGCACCCGGATCGCGTCGACGCGGGCGTCGGCGCCGTCGGACCGGGCGGAGAACCAGGCACCGGCGGCCAGCGCGACCATGACCACGTCGGCGCCGGAACGGGCCAGCCCGGACCGGGCCGGTGTCGGGAGGAACAGCAGCGCGGCGCCGGCGGCGACGGCGAGCAGCTGGGGGCCGGTGACCGCCGGGTCGGCGGCGAGTCCGGCGTCCGCGAGCGGCGGCAGGCCGGTGAGGGCGGCGTGCGCCAGCGACGACAGTGGTGCCGCGACGGCCACCGCGAGCAGGGCGAGCAGCGTCGCCTCGGTGGCGGCGAGCCCGGCCAGCTGGGGGCGGCTGGTCCCGGCGGCGGACAGCAGCGCGGTCTCGGCCGCCCGTACGTCCGCGGTCAGCCGTCCGGCCAGACGTAGGGCGGCTGCGGTGAGGACCGCGCCGAGCACCGCCACCGCGAGCACGGCCGACGCGGTGATCCGCTGCTGACGGGCGGTGGCGGCCAGCACCGCCGGCAGCCGTGACGCGATCCGTTCGATCTGCACCCGTTCGCCGAGCACCGCCGACAACCGTCCGTCGGCGGTGCGGACTCCCGCGCCGAGCCGGTCCAGGGTGGCCGGGCTCGGCGCGGAGAGGTCGGGCTGGGCCGTGATCTCCAGACGGCTCACCGCCGAGCCGCCGGCCAGCAGATCCCGGTAGTCCATCAGGAACGGCCCGAACGCCTCGGCCGTGCGCAGCGCGGACCCGTCCCGGTAGTCCGGCACGTAGCCGGCGCCGCCGAGGGTGTCCCGATCCCAGCCGCCGCCGGCCCGGGCGCGCACGACGCCGACGACCGTCAGGGTGACTCCGGGTGCCGGGTCGCGGACCAGTTCAGTGCCGAGGCGTACCCGTGTGCCGGGTTTCGCGCCCAGTGCCCGCGCGGTCCGTTCGAGCAGCACCGCCTCGCCCGCGCCGGGGCGCGGCCATCGTCCGCTGATCAGACTGGCGCGGTCGGTCAGATCTTCGACCCCGGAGAGGTACGCCAGCCCCGGCGCCCCGTCGGCACGGCCCGGAATCGGCCGCATCACCGTCGACATCCGCCCCGCCATCACACTGCCGAACGGCGTCACCGCCTCGCGCAGCACCGACCGGGTGTCGGCGTCCACCGACGCCACGTCGCCGCGCGCGATCGTCACGGTATAGGCGGTGACGCCGGTGTCGGCGGGGACGGCCCGGGACGCGGCGACCTCCAGTGCCCGGTCCGCGGTACGGGTGACCAGTAGGGCGCACACGCCGAGCAGGGTGGCCCCGATGGTGACGACGGTGAGCACCGCGGCCAGCAGCGGCCACTGCGCGCGGGCCCGCCGCAGGATGAGGGTCCGCACGGCTACGCGTCGACCTGTCCGTCGCTGATCCGGATCACCCGGTCGGCCAGCGCCATCATCACCGGGTCGTGCGTGGACACCAGGGCGGTGACACCCTCCGACTCGACGACGGCCCGCAGCAGCGCCATCACCGAGCGGCCGGTCTCGGCGTCGAGCTGGCCGGTCGGCTCGTCGGCGATCAGCAGCCGCGGCGACGCGGCGAGGGCCCGCGCGATCGCGACCCGCTGCTGCTGCCCGCCGGACATCTCGGAGGGCCGCTGGGCGGCGTGACCGGACAGGCCGACCAGTTCCAGCAGCAGCGCCACCCGCTGTTCACGGTCGGCGGCCGGGGTACGGGCCAGCCGCAGCGGCGCGCCCACGTTCTCGGCGGCCGACAGCACCGGGATCAGGCCGAACGTCTGGAACACGTACGACACCCTCTCGCGCCGCAGCCGGGACAGTCCGTCCTCGTCGAGCCCGGTGACCTCGTCGCCGTCGACGACGACCGTGCCCTCGTCCGGCCGGTCCAGCCCGCCGACGACGTTGAGCAGTGTCGTCTTGCCGGACCCGGACCGTCCGACGAGCGCGACCATGCTGCCCGCCTCGACGTCGAAGGAGACGCCGCGCAGCGCGTGCACGGTGGCCGGGCCGCTGCCGAACCGCCGGTGCACGTCGCGCACCGACACCAGCGCGGTCACGACGGGTCCGGGTGGATCGTCACGTGGTCGGCCTCCAGCGCCAGCCGTACCCGCCGGGTCAGTTCCAGGGCCTCGCGGTACTCGCGGGGGATCTGCACCCGCCCGGCCCGGTCCATCACCGCGTACTCCTCAGCGATCACGTGCGTGTCCCCGTTCGACGACGTCTCGGTGCGCCGCAGCACCTCGCTGCTGGTCCGGCCGTCCCGGATCGCGACCGTGCGCTCCACCTGGCCGCTGACCTCCGGGTCGTGGGTGACGACCACGACGGTCACGCCGAACTCCCGGTTGACGTGCCGCAGCGCCTCGAACACCCCGGCCGACGTGGCGGTGTCCAGCTCGCCGGTCGGCTCGTCGGCGAACAGCACGCGGGGTTCGTTCGCCATGGCCACCGCGATCGCGACCCGCTGCTGCTGGCCGCCGGACATCTGGGCCGGCCGGCGGTCGGCGCAGTCGGTGACGTCGAGGGCCGCGAGCAACTCGTCGGCGCGGGCCCGGCGCTGCCCGGCCGGCCGGCGGGCGGCGACCATCGGCATCTCGATGACTTCGCGGGAGGTGAGGTACGGAATCAGGTTCGCCGCCGTCTGCTGGCGGACGAACCCGACGGTGTGCCGCCGGTAGCGCACCCGGTCGCTGCGGGACATGGTCAGCAGATCCGCCTCGCCGACCCGGGCCCGTCCGGCGGTCGGCGCGTCGATTCCGGCGAGGATGGACAGCAGCGTCGACTTGCCCGATCCGGAGGCGCCCACGACGGCGATCATCTCGCCGGCGCCGACCAGCAGATCCAATCCCTGCAGCGCCTGGACCTCGATCGATCCGGTCTGGTAGATGCGGACCAGGTTGTCGCAGACGATCAGCGCATCCCGCCCGAACTCCGCCGCCCGTGCGGGCGGTTGAGGCAACGACATGACGGAGTCCCCCGGCCTGCGCTCCGATAGATCATGGGCGTGCCTTTGTAGCGTCTCGGGACCTCCGCCGTCAACCGGCCAGGTCGCGGCGCATGCGCAGGCTGCGGATGTGGTCGTCCTCGCGGGACAGCGTGGCCCGGACCGTGTCCATCGGCTGGAAGCCGCGGGCCCGGTAGAAGCCGATCCCCCGGGAATCGCCGAGGAACACCGACACCCACATCTCGGTACCGCCGGCGTCGCGGATCTGCTCGGTCACCCGGTCCAGCAGCAGGGTACCGAGGCCGCGGCCCCGCTCGGCCGCCTCCAGGTAGATCAGCGACAGTTCGCCGGCCGTCGTGTCCGCCATGCCGCCGCCGGCCGCCCCGAGGATCCGGCCGTCCTCCTCGACGACCTGGTAGCCGAACCAGTCGGGCACCGCCGGGGCGATGTCCCGGGTGATCCTCTGCTCGCTGTAGAACTCGGCCACGCTGCGGCTGATGTACCCCTCGGGCAGCAGGTCGCGGTAGGCGTCCCGGTAGGCCGTGGAGCAGATCCGGGCGATGGCCGCCACGTCGTCGGCGGCGGCGGGACGGACGACGGCGGTGATTGATGATCCAGGCACGCCCGCAAGATTAATGGGCGTTCATGCGCAGCGGTCCCAGCCGTTCGCCGCTACTTCGGCCGGGCTCTCAGCATCGCCCACACCAACTTTCCGGTACGGGTCGGGAACGCCCCCCACGCCTCGGCGGCCGCGTCGACGACGCGGAGGCCCAGCCCGCACTCGAACGGCGCGACCGCCGAGGGCACCAGGACCCGGGGCAGATCGGGACGGCGGTCCTGCACGGTCACCCGAAGCTGCGGATGCCGGTGGTACGGAGGCCGGCGCCGGGTCGGGAGCCGGGTGATGGTCAGGGTGATCGCGGTGCCGGCGTGCTGAACGGCGTTGGCGACCAGCTCGGAGGCGACCAGGACGGCGCGGGGATAGAGCTCGTGCAGATCCCACCGCCGGCAGGCGGTCCCGACGGCTTCGCGTGCCTCCGTGGCCGCTTGCAGGCGCGGCTGCAACGCGATGCAGATCTCGTCGGTCAGCGGCCGGCGGGCCGTCAGCACGGTGCGGGCCTGTCGCATGTCCGGGTGGATCGCCAGCTGGTGACGGGCGGCGAGCCGGCGCATGTGGACGGCGAGGGCGCTGTCGTCCGGCAGGCAGGCGGCCATCCGGACCGGTGGCCGCAACCGCCGTGCCTCGCGTGCCGTGGTGAACCACAGTGCGGCGCTCTGCGCGTGCGGGTCGTCGAGCCGGCCCAGGTCCAGCAGGATGCTCACCGGCTGTTCGTCGAGGCACTCGCTCAGCAGGGACCGGGCCTGCGCCCACGTCGGATGGTCCCATCGTCCGGTGACGGCGACCTCGACGAGCTGCGCGTCGGGGTCGATGATCGCGATGGCGCTGCGGGAGGGACCCGCATCGCCCTCAGGCGGTCGAGCGGTGTGGTGGGGCATAAGAGTCGTATTGCTTCGCATACCCGCCACTGAAACTGATGGTCTTGACAGAGCTTTCCCCGATTGCCGCTGCCTTGCATGCCGTTGCCTGATCGAATACGGCTGCCGACGGCCCGGGCGTCAGATCCAGGTCTAGGTGATGTCCTCCAGCCCCTGCTCGATGTCCGCGAATCTCGGCGGAATCGGCAGTGGTTCACCGCTGGCCCGGGCGTCCAGGAACAGCGCCGTCTGCAGGACGCCGATCATCATCCGGCGCAGGGGCAGCGATCCGCTACGCCGGAGGAAGTCGAACGCCGCCAGGAGGAACGCCCGGAAGACCGGGGGGTCGATGTAGACCTCGTCATAACCGGGAGCGGCGACACCGCTGGGTGTCTTCAGCATCTGCTCCAGGGAGGCGATCTGAGCGCAGAACATGAAGCTCGTGTTCTGGCTGCGGTCCCAGATCGCCGGCTGCTCCGGCCGGTCCCGGTACTCCTGTGCTGTCGCCGGTGCCGTACCGGTATAGAACAACATGCCCACGTCGGATCCCTCCGTCATGCCTCACCGCGTCAACCGGCCGGCAGCCGGGACGGTCTGTACGAGGCGGCAGTTCTGGTTCGACCGTGCGACCGTACAGAAAAACCCGAGGTTGCAGGGGGCATCAGTCCAGGAAGGTCACGGTCTCCGACAGCGGAGCGCGGGGGATACGCGGAGGCGTGAACGCCGGATCGGCGAAGCCGATCGACATGCCACAGACCAGCATCCTCTCGGGAGGCGGGGCGATCACCTCGGCGACGCTGCGGTGGTACTCCGCCCACACCTCCTGGGTGCAGCTGTGCAATCCCTCGGCCCGCAGGAGCAGCATGACCGTCTGCAGGTAGATGCCGACGTCGGCCCATCGCGGCGTCGGCATGTCGCGGTCCAGATAGCAGAACAGGGCGGTGCCGGCACCGAAGCAGTTCCAGTTCTCGGCCCGGATCCGGGCGCGTCCCGCGATATCGCCACGGGTGACGCCACGCCAGCCGTAGAGGACTTCCCCCAGGGCCGTCATCCGCTCCGGGTAGGGCGAGCGCAGCCGAGGCGGATAGTTCGCGAACTCCCGCTCATCGCCGGAGTCCCCGCCGGCGACCCGCCCGCCGACGGTCTTCTTCAGCCTCGCCAGCGAGCCCCCGGACACGACATAGACACTCCATGGCTGCACATTGCTGCCCGACGGCGCATGGGCGGCCGCCGCCATCACCCGCTCGAGAACCTCACGCGGAACGGGCTGATCAGTGAAACGACGAATCGACGCCCGTGTCCGCACCGCGCTGTAGACGTCCATCGATGCCCACGATAGGCCGTTCCCCGGCTCGCCCGCAGAGGGCCATCAACCGACCCGCCTTCGTGTGCCCCGATTCTGGGAGCCGGCTCTCGCTTCCGGTATGTGGCCAATCCGGACTGCCCGGCGTCGCAGTCCGGTTCCACTGTTGACCGGTCTCAACTCCTGGATTCAAGGGTGAGGTTGAGCAGCTCCAAACCGGTGACGGGCTGGAAGCCGATGTCGGTGTAGAGCTTCAGAGCCGAGACGTTGTCGGTCTCCGTCTGCAGTGACACGCGAAGCGCGCCAGCCGCCCGGGCATCGCGGATGACGTGGTGAAGGAGAGCGTTCGCGATTCCGCTACGGCGATGATGCGGGGCCACGTAGAGATCGCGGATCGACCATGCGGTGCCCAGCAGGAGCGATGCCGGCATGATCACGACGGTGATGAAGCCACAGACCTGATCGGCTCGGATGGCGGCGGTGGCAGCGATGCGGCGCTCTGCGAGCTGGTCGCGGAGCCAAGAACGAGTGTTCTCCGGAGACGACGGCAGTCCGTAGTGCGTCCGGTACTCGTCGAACAGTTCAGCCACCTGATCGAACGCCGGATGGGTTGAGGCAATCGGCACGATGGTCGTCGTCACGCCGTCAGTGTGGCCGACAGTCATGCGGGGAACGAGATCGCCCACGACGCTCGGTGAGGACCGCGGCTGCCCCTCGTCGAGAAGGCACCGGTCCTCGGGGTTCGACCCCGCGCCGCAGGTGCCGTTCACGGCCGCAACCGGCGGTGGAGTGTGGTGCACGCCACTGAAGTGGCGATACCCGCGTCGGCGTCTCCGCCGGGTTGTGACCGCATGATCACCTCTGGTTTTCGTCCCAGGTTGGGCAGCTGTGGGGGCACGCCGATGCCGCCGGTGTGGGTGCTTCACAGGCGACACACAGACGAAGACCGATTTGACCGTGGGCGCGACAATCCCACCGATGAACACCGATAGGCCCACCCCTGCACCCCAGGACAGCACGTCCGCGGAACCTGCCACGGTCGATGAGTCGGCGGAACCCACGGTCGCCTTGAGTGAACCCGTCGGCTCCGGTGACGGTGACGGTGAGCCGACGGTCTCATTGCCGGCCGCGGAGACCTCCGAGGCGACAGTTGACGTGTCGTCCTCGCCGGAGCCCGAACCGACGGCTGATTTGTCGGCGATCTCTCCGGCCGGGGATCCCGTCTCGGAAGACGAGAGTTCTGAGCCGACCGTGGCCTTGTCGGCGGCCGCGATCGCCGACGCGGCGGTCGAACCCTCAGCGGCTGAGGCCGCCGAAGAGACGGTTGCGGCCGAAGAGACAGTCACGGCCGAAGACGCGGTCGCGGCCGAAGAAATCGCCGCGAGCGAAGAAGCCCCCGCGAGCGAGGAGACGGTCGCCCTCTCGATGGAGGAGGAGACGGTCGCGCTCTCCGCGGTGGAGATGGCCGGGGCGGACGAGTCCGAGCCGACCACGGTGATCTCCGCCGAGTCCGAGCCGACGGTCGCGCTGCCCAGGCCCCGGGTATCGCCGGAATCAAAGGTGACCCTGCCCGCCGGCCGCGACTACTCGCCCGCCCCGGAACCGACGATCGCGCTGCCGATCCCACCCAGGCCGGCACCGCAGCCCACCTCGGAGTCCACGGTCGCTCTGCCGTCGGTGCCCGCCCAGCGGTCCGCGCCGACCGTCGCCCCGCCGCCCTCCGAGCCGACGATCGCCCTGCCGGTCGCGCCGGGGGCCCCTGTCGTCGTACCCCCGCAGGCGAAGCCTCTCTCCCGCCGCCGTCTGCTCTGGGCGATCCCGGCCGTTGCCGGCACCGCTCTGGTGGGTGGCACGATCGCCGCTCTGGCCGGTCGCGGCGAGCCGGAGGCCGCCAAGACTCCCAACCTGGTCGTCAGCGAGCCCGCCCCCTCGCAGCCGCCGGTCCCGGCGCCCACCGCGCCGCGCCCGACGACCCCGGTCATGAAGTTTCCGGTCCACACTCTGACGGACTTCCGCAAGGTGGTCCCGGGCGATCCGTTCCCCGCCGACGCCATCGCGCTCACCATCGATGACGGTCCGCATCCGGTCTGGACGCCCAAGATCCTGCGCCTGTTGGAGAAGCACGACGTCCCGGCGCTGTTCTGCATGATCGGTAATCAGGTCCGCGGTCACGAACCCACCGCCCGTGACGTCGCCGCCGACGGTCACCGGATCGCCAACCACACCTGGAGTCATCCGATCGATCTGGCCGAGCTGCCGGCCCACAAGGCGCTCAAGGAGATCCACCGGGCCCAGGACAAGATCTACAGCACCACGGGGTACGCCCCGAGCCTGTTCCGTGCACCCGGCGGCGCCTGGTCCAAGGGGCTGTCCGAGTCGGTCTCGCAGAGCGGCGTGATCCCGATGGACTGGAGCGCCGACCCGCGCGACTGGGCCCTTCCCGGCGTCGCCCACATCACGAATCGTCTGCTCGCCGCTCAACCCGGCCAGATCCTGCTGTGCCACGACGGCGGCGGCGACCGTTCCCAGACGCTGGCTTCGCTGAAGACCGTCATCCCCGCTCTTCAGGCCAGGGGCCTGAAGTTCGTCGCCCTCATGTGATCCGGATCGGGACCGGTGGGCGCGGTCGGTGGACCTGCCCGGCGTTCGATGCCTCGCCGGACAGGCCACTGCGGCCGTCTCGCATGGGCCGGGTTATTCGGGGTTGCCCTGGAGAGCGCGGACCTCGATGCGCGACTGGGTGGCGGCCGAGCACTGTTCGGCCCAGCGGAGGGCCGCCGCGTCGTCCGGAGCCTCGATGATCCAGAAGCCGCCGACGTATTGGGACGCCTCCACGAAGGGGCCGGGGATGTGTTTCGCCTCGGAGCCGGTGGCGTCGACGGTGATCGCGGTCGACGGTGGCTGGAGTCCTCCGGCGTGCACGAAGGCACCGGCCTCCTGCAGTGCCGCGTTCAACCGGCCGACGGCGGCGATCATCGCTTCCAGTTCGGCCGGGTCCATCGCCTGCATCGACGCCATCGTCGGCTCTTCGGCCGTGTCGTGCGGGACGGTCAGGAAGTACTGCGTCATCGGACTGTTCCTGTTCTGTCGCGGTCGGGTGGATCGGCGGATCACACCGGCGGATGTCGCCGGGTCGAGCCCCGGCGCCGGTGCGGTCCTCACCTTCCAAGATGGAGCGCCGTACTGACTACGCTTTCGATGTGGATCGAAAGGTAGTGGAGTTCCGGCTGGGTACGACCGACATCTCGGCGATCCGGTTCGGGATCTCCCCGGGGCACGAGCTGGTCCATGCCGTACGCACCGTGCTCCGTCCGCAGGTCGTGCCGCTGCACTGGGGCTGGTTCCGGACGTTGCGGGACGAGCTGACCAGCGAGGGCTTCCGGCTGATGGCGGTGATCATCGGTGTCGACGGGTACATGCCGGATTTCCTCACCGCCGACCCGTCCGGCGACCTGACCCCCGAAGAGGAGCTGGAGCAGCTGCGCCGGGTGCCGGACGAACGGCTGCGGTACGACCTGGGGAAGATGGTGATCCGGTCGAGCGGTGCCCGGCAGCAGGAGATCCGTGAGCTGATCGCGGACCCGGACCGTGCCCGAACGAGGATCGTCGCGGCCTGGCAGACGGTGTGGGAGACGTTGCTGGCGCCCGTGTGGCCGCAGATGTCGCGCCTGCTGCGCGCCGACATCGCGGTACGGGCCCGGCGCATCAGCGACGCCGGGCTCGGCGAGATGGTCGCCACACTGCACTCCACCGTCACCTGGCACGACGACGCGGTCCGGGTCCAGCTGCCGCATTACGAGGCGTCCATCGACTGCGGGGGTACGGGTCTGCTGCTGGTTCCCTCGGTGATGGCCACCCGTCGTTGCTCGGTCCTCGACGAACCTCCCACACATCCGACGATCTTCTATCCGGCCCACGGCATCTCCGAGACCTGGCACCGCCCCACGTCGGATGTGCTCGAGGCGCTCACCGCACTGCTGGGTTCGGCCCGAGCCCGCCTGGTCATGGAACTCCAGCGGCCGCTGTCGACGTCGGAGTGCGCCCAGCTGACCGGGTTGGCGACCTCGACCGCGTCCCACCATCTCACCGTTCTGCGTAACGCCGGCCTGGTGGACAGCCGGCGTGCCGGAGCCCGGGTCCTGCACACCCGTACACCCTTGAGCGAAGCCCTCGCCGGCGGGCACTGACCGGTGATCCCATCAGCCGAAGGTGGGACGGGCCGCCGGACACACTGATCCGCCGTTCGTCCCGGGCCGGTACCGGTCGCTGCGGGAGTCTGCGCTGGTCAGGGCCCCTTATCGTGGCGCATACTCGATCCCCCTTCTCAGAAACCGAGGCCGTACGACAGTGAGACGCCATTCCGTGCCGTTCGTCCTCTTCCCGCTGACCGTGGCAACTCCGGTCGCGGCTGTCTGGTTGATCCCCGACCAGACCAACGAAGCGGCCCGGAAACTCGCCGCGGACGGTGTGGAGCTGGACTACGGGATCGAGCCGGTGAGTTTCGGGCCGGTGGCCGACACCGTGATCGGCGTCGTGGCGTGTGCGGTGGTGGTGATCTGCCTGGCTCTACTGGCGTCGGGCACAGCCCGCCGTACGATCGCCTCGGCCTGGTGGGGGGTCGCCCTGTCGATCCTGGCCGTCGGTTTCTTCGGTGGCTTCTGCTGGCGGGTGTGGACCGCCGGCGGTATCGGTGCCAACATCGGCGCCGGTTTCATGGTGCTGATGAGCCCGTTCTGCATCGGGTTGGGCCTGCTGCCCGGGATCGTCGGAGCGGTGTTCATCCGTCGCGCCCGCAACCAGCGCCTGAGCAGCGCCGCCGCGCCGGAAACGGCGCCTTGACCTGGCTGTTCTGCCCAGAGAGGTGAAAAACGCAGCTTGCGGGTGGTCTGGGCTGCGATGAGGTCGGCTGCACCGGTCGTACGTTCCCGCGGCGCCGTTGGTCCGGTAGCGATCAGCTCACCGTTTCGCTGTGGTGCAGTACGGCGGCATTCGACACCTTCGGCGTCGCGCATCCCGGCGACTTCACCGGGAAGGTGGTCTTCCGCCGCTGTCCCGCCTGCGGCGAACGCAATATCGTCCGCGACGACGACTTCGCCTGCGCATTGTGTGACGGCGCCCTGCCGGCGGACTGGAACTTCGCCTCGCCATGACCGACTCCGTTCACCGGCGTCGGGATCTTCCGTCATCCGCGTCACCCGGCGGCGGCACCTCACCGATGAGAACGACCTAACGTCGCTTATGCCCCGTATTCAGTGCACCGCGCACCCCGTGGCGTCATGGTCTACGTCCCCACGCGGTGGACGAACCGGGCTTAATGCGATGGATAACAGTTTTGACGAAAAGACTTTCCCCGATATTTAAACGAGCCGCGATAGTGACGCTTGCGGATCACGATCGCCGGGGGAGTGGATTCCGGTTCCGGAACCGGGCCTTTGTTGCCGACATATTGACGAGTCGAGACGGCGAGGTAACAATTGCCCAGGAGAGCGCTCTCTTATCTCGTACCGCATGGTCCCCTCGCCCCCGCCGCACGTCTGTCCCCTCGGACGCGTGGCGGCAACCCGTCCGATAGGCAGGAACATGACACCCCCGACACTGAGTTCCCCACGGCAAGAACACCGACGCCGCGGGCGGGTCGTGCTGAGCGTCGCTCTCGCCGCCGCCCTCGGCATCACCGTCGCCTCGGTCGCCGGCAACGCCAGCGCCGCGGACCTTCCGCTGTCGCAGGGCAAGCCGGCCACCGCCTCGTCCGTCGAGAGTGCCGCGTTCCCCGCGTCCGCCGCGGTCGACGGTGACGCCGGCACGCGCTGGTCCAGCACGTTCGCCGATCCGCAGTGGTTGCAGGTCGACCTGGGCAGCACCCAGTCGATCAGCCAGGTCGTGCTGAACTGGGAGGCGGCATACGCCTCGGCGTTCACCATCCAGACCTCCCCGAACGGCAGCACCTGGACGAACATCAGCCCGGTCACCACGGGCCGCGCCGGGGTGCAGACGCTCAACGTCACCGGCAGCGGCCGGTACGTGCGGATGAACGGCACCACCCGGGCCACCCCGTACGGCTACTCGCTCTGGGAGTTCCAGGTCTTCGGCAGTGGTGTGAACCCGTCGCCGAGCAACCCGACGCTCCCGACGTCCGACACCCCCGACCTGGGGCCGAACGTGCGGATCTTCGAGCCGGGCACTCCGGCGTCGACCATCCAGTCGGCGGTGGACCAGGCGTTCAACGCGCAGTTGCGCAGCCCGACCGCGCAGTTCGGCACCCAGCGCCACGTGTTCCTCTTCAAGCCGGGCGCCTACGGCCGGGTGTGGGCCAACGTCGGGTTCTACACGACGCTCGCCGGTCTGGGTCTCAACCCCGACGACGTGACGATCAACGGCGCGGTCAACGTCGACTCCGGCTGGAACTACGGCGACGAGTCCAACGCGACCCAGAACTTCTGGCGCAGCATGGAGAACCTGTCGATCGTGCCCGAGGGCGGCACCAACCGGTGGGCCGTCTCCCAGGCCGCCCCGATGCGCCGCGTGCACATCAAGGGCAACCTGACTCTGGCGCCCTCCAACCAGGACAACGGGCAGGGCTACTCCAGCGGCGGTTACCTGGCCGACTCGGTGGTTGACGGCGCCGTCTCCTCCGGCTCGCAGCAGCAGTGGTACACCCGTGACAGCCGGATCGCCCGCTGGGACGGCGGCGTCTGGAACATGGTCTACTCTGGCGTTCAGGGCGCCCCGCCGAACGCGTTCCCGAACCCGCCCCACACCACCCTGGCCACCACGCCGGTCACGCGGGAGAAGCCGTACCTCTACGTCGACGGCGCCGGCCTCTACCGCGTCTTCGTGCCCGCTCTGCGGCGCAACTCCGCGGGCGCCAGCTGGCCGAACACCGCCGGCACCTCGATCCCGATGCGGGAGTTCTACGTCGCCAAGCCCGGTGACAGCGCCGCCCGGATCAACTCCGCTCTCGCGCAGGGCCTGAACCTGTTCTTCACCCCGGGTACCTACTCGCTCGACGAGACCATCCGGGTCACCCGCGCCAACACGGTGGTGACCGGTATCGGCTTCCCGACCCTGATCCCGAACAACGGGGTCGAGGCCCTCAACGTCGCCGACGTCGACGGCGTCAAGGTCAGCGGTCTGACCTTCGATGCGGGTACGACGAACAGCCCGACGTTGATGAGCGTCGGCCGGGCCGGTGTCCACACCGATCACGCCGCGAACCCGATCAGCCTCCAGGACGTCTTCTTCCGGATCGGCAGCAGCGTCCAGGGCAAGGCCACCACCACCCTCGTGGTGCACAGTGACGACACGATCATCGACCACATCTGGGCCTGGCGGGCCGACCACGGCGGCGCACCCACCGGCTGGGCGGTGAACACCGGCGACACCGGCCTCGTCGTGAACGGCGATGACGTCCTCGCCACCGGCCTGTTCGTCGAGCACTACCAGAAGTACGAGGTGATCTGGAACGGCAACCGCGGCAAGACGATCTTCTTCCAGAACGAGAAGCCGTACGACGTGCCCAACCAGGCGGCCTGGATCGGGCCCCGCGGTAACGGCTACGCCGCCTACAAGGTCGCCGACAGCGTCACCGACCACCAGCTCTGGGGCGGCGGCTCGTACGCCTTCTTCAACGCCAACCCCAGCGTCCGGGTGGATCGTGCCTTCGAGGTGCCCAACCGGGCCGGCGTGCGGCTCCGCAGCGTCCTGACCGTCTCGCTCGGTGACGTCGGCACCATCGCCAACGTCGTCAACGACACCGGCGGCTCGGTCCCCAACCCGGCCGGCAACACCACCCCGCGCAACGTGGTGGCGTACCCCTGATCCGCATCACCTCGTGACGCGGTAGCGACGACGGCGGCCACCGGTGCACTGCGCACCGGTGGCCGTCGCCGTCGGCTAATCGGTTGCCCCGTCGATCCGGGCCGGACACGATGACCGCCATGTCGACACCGGAACCGAGCACGATCGCAGCCTTCGACGAGGCGCTCCGGGCCGAGGCGGCCGGCGACGAGGACCGCCGCTGGGAGCTGGTCTCGCACCTGCACGTACACGGTGGGCGGGAGGCTCTGGACGTTGCCGCCCGGTGGTCCGGGGATCGTGATGCCGCGCGCCGCAGACTGGCCGCCGACGTGCTCGGCCAGCTCGGGGCCGCGCCCGGCCGGGCCGCGGCGGACGGTCCGTTCCGCGAGGACGCCCTGACGCTGCTGCTCACGATGGTGCGGAACGAGACGACGGCACAGGACGAACCCGATCCGGGCGTGCTGTCCTCGATCACCATCGGGTTCGGGCACATCGGTGATGTACGCAGCCTCGAGCCCCTGGTCAGCCTGCACGTGCACCCCGATGCCGAGGTCCGGTACAGCGTCGCCTTCGCCCTGCTCCGCCGGCCGGAGCCGGCCGCCCTGGACGCCCTCATCACGCTCTCGGCCGACGAGGACGTCCAGGTCCGTGACTGGGCCACGTTCGGCCTCGCCCGCCAGACCGACGAGGACTTCCCCCGGCTGCGCGAGGCGCTCGCCGCCCGGCTCGCCGACGACGACGTCGACACCCGGGTCGAGGCCCTGCACGGGCTGGCCACCCGCGGTGACGAACGGGCGCGGCAGCCACTGCTCGACCTCCTGGAGTCGCCGCCCGAGTCGTCCGACCCGGAGCTGATCTCCGAAGCGCTGAGCGCTCTCAGGACCGCCGGTCCGCGCCGTTGAGAACGGACGCGCCCGTCAGGGCAGCAGCTTCACGTCGAGTCTGGCGGCCAGTTCCCCCGCCTCGATGCCGTAGGTGGCGGCCACCCGTACCCCCTCGGCGTTGATGTGGAATGTCGCGACCTCGGTGTAGACCCGGGTCACGCACGCCTTGCCGGTCAGGGGATAGGTGCAGGCCGGGACCAGTTTCGGCTCGCCGGACTTCGTGAACAGCGTCATCATCACCCACACCTGCTTGGCGCCGGCGGCCAGATCCATCGCCCCGCCGACCGCGGGGATCGCGTCCGGCGCCCCGGTGTGCCAGTTCGCCAGATCGCCGCCGGCCGACACCTGGAAGGCGCCCATCACGCAGACGTCCAGGTGGCCGCCGCGCATCATGGCGAAGCTGTCGGCGTGGTGGAAGTACGCGGCTCCCGGCAGTTCGGTGACCGGCTGCTTCCCGGCGTTCGTCAGGTCCCAGTCGGCCTGCTCGTCGCCGACCACCTCGCCCATGCCGAGCATGCCGTTCTCGGTGTGCAGGATGACGCCGCTGTCCGGGCTCAGATGGCGGGCGATCGACGTCGGCTGTCCGATACCCAGATTCACGTACGCCCCGTCCGGGATGTCCCCGGCGACCAGTCGGGCCAGCTCGTTCTTGTCCAGAGCCATCAGGCCACCTCCACCAGTCGGTTCACGTAGATCGACGGGGTCACGACCGCCTCCGGGTCCAGCTCGCCGACCTCGACGATCCTCGAAACCTGCGCGATCGTGACCGTGGCGGCGGTCGCCATCACCGGCCCGAAGTTGCGGGCGGTCTTGCGGTAGACCAGGTTGCCGAGCCGGTCCGCGACGTGCGCGCGGATCAGGGCGACGTCACCGCGGATCGGATACTCCAGCACGTACTCCCGGCCGTCGATCACCCGCGTCTCACGGCCCTCGGCGATCGGCGTGCCGACCCCGGTCGGGCAGTAGAACGCGCCGATCCCGGCACCGGCGGCCCGCATCCGCTCGGCCAGGTTGCCCTGCGGCACCAGCTCCAGCTCGATCTTCCCGGCCCGGTAGAGGCCGTCGAAGACCCACGAGTCGGACTGCCGGGGGAAGGAGCACACCATCTTGCGTACGCGACCCGCCGCCAGCAGTGCCGCCAGCCCGGTGTCGCCGTTGCCGGCGTTGTTGCTGACGATGGTCAGATCACCGGCACCGTGCTCGATCAGCGCGTCGATCAGCTCGACCGGCATGCCGGCCATGCCGAACCCGCCGACCAGCACGGTGTCGCCGTCCTTGACCTCCTTGACCGCGGTGAGCGCGTCGACCGTCTGCGTCCTCATGCGTTCTCCAGCACCACGGCCAGCGCCTGACCGACACCGATGCAGATGGCCGCGACACCCCAGCGCTCGTTGCGTTCCCGCAGCACGTGGGCGAGCGTGCCGAGGATCCGGGCACCGGACGCCCCGAGCGGATGACCGATCGCGATCGCCCCGCCCCTGGTGTTGACGATCTCCGGATCCACACCCCACGCGTCCACGCACGCCAGCGACTGCACCGCGAACGCCTCGTTCAGCTCCACCGCACCCACGTCCGACCAGCCGATCCCGGCCTGCCGCAGCGCCCTCTCGGCCGCCTCGACCGGCGCGAAACCGAAATCCTGCGGGTCGACGGCGTGTGCGGCACGTCCGGCGATGCGAGCCAGAGGAGCAAGCCCCAGTTGTACGGCCACCCGCTCCGAACCCAGCAGGACGGCTGCCGCACCGTCATTGAGCGGCGACGCGTTCCCGGCCGTGATCGTCCCGTCCGGCCGGAACGACGGTTTGAGCCGCGCCAGTTTCTCGGCACTGCTGTCCGGTCGGATGCCCTCGTCGCGGGTCAGGTCACCGACCGGGATCACCAGGTCCTGGTAGAACCCCTCGTTCCACGCCTTGTCGGCCAGCACGTGCGAGCGGGCGGCGAACGCGTCCTGCCGCTCGCGGGAGATGCCGTACTTCTCGCCGAGCTGCTCGTTGCACTCACCCAGCGACGCGGTCCACTCGGCCGGCATCTTCGGGTTCGTCAGCCGCCACCCGAGCGTCGTCGACACCGCCTCCAGGTTGCCGGCCGGAAACGCCCGCGACGGCTTCGGCAGCACCCACGGGGCCCGGGTCATCGACTCCACGCCACCGGCCACGACGATCTCGGCGTCACCGGCGGCGATCGCGCGGGACCCGATGATCGCCGCGTCCAGGCTGGAGCCGCAGAGCCGGTTGACCGTGGCCGCCGGAACCGAGGTGGGCAGGCCGGCCAGCAGCACGGCCATCCGGCCGACGTTGCGGTTGTCCTCGCCGGCGCCGTTGGCGTTACCCCAGTACACGTCGTCGATCCGCGCCGGATCCAGGCCGGGGGCCTTCGCGAGCAGCCCGGACAGGGCGGTCGCGGCGAGATCGTCCGGGCGGACGTCGGCGAGCGCCCCCGAGTAACGGCCGAACGGGGTACGAACGGCGGCGTACACAAATGAGTCAGCCATGACACCCACGCTAGTTAGCAGCTCTGATATTCAGAAATACCCGTTCACACAGAACTGAGACTCTGCAAGTATCAAACGATGGAGCTGCGTCACCTGCGCTACTTCCTGGCCGTCGCCGAGGAACGCCACTTCGGCCGGGCCGCCGCCCGCCTGCACATGGCCCAGCCGCCGCTCTCCCAGCAGATCCGGCAACTGGAGAGCGAGCTCGGCGTACGCCTGCTCAACCGCAACACCCGCCGCGTCGAGCTGACCGAGGCCGGCGCCGCCTACCTCGACCGGGTCCGCGCCGTGCTGTCCGCCGTCGACGACGCCGGTGAGGAAGCCCGCCGGGTGGCCGCCGGTCTCCAGGGCCGCCTGTCGGTCGGCTGCGTCGGCTCGGCCACCTACAGCCTGCTGCCCGCGGTCGCCCGCCGCCTGCGCGAGGAACTGCCCGGCGTCGAGGTCGCGTTCCGCGGCGAGATGCTCGGCGCCCAGCAGGTCGCCGCCCTCCAGCGCCGCGACATCGACGTGGCCCTGCTGCGCCCGCCCGTCGACGACCCCGGCATCACCGTCCGTACGCTGCGCAGCGACGCCCTGATCGTCGCCCTGCCCGACGGGCACCCGCTGACCGCCCGTACCCGCCTCGACGTCACCGACCTGCGCGACGAGGACTTCGTCATCCACGCCGAACGCGACTCCGCCATGTACGGTGCCGTCCGCCGCCTCTGCGACCGCGCCGGCTTCGAACCCCGCATCCGCCACGAGGTCGTCGAAACCTCCACGCTGGTCACCTTCGTCGCCGCCGACCTGGGCCTGGCCATCGTCCCGGAGCCGGTCGCGCACCTCGGCGTCCCGGGCGCCACCTACCGCCCCCTGACCGACCCCACCGCCCGTATCGACCTGGCCCTGGCCGTCCGAGCCGACGAGGACTCCCCGGTGATAGCCCAGGCCACCCGGGTCCTCACCCAACTCGCCGCCTCCTGACAGAGATGATGTTCGTGAGCACCTCCCGCCCACCCCGGCTGGTCCTCACCGCTGTCTCGGAGCCCGTGAGACAGCGCTGACAGCCAGCCGGTCTTTCCGGCTGGTCCTGACCGTTGTCTCGGAGCCCGTGAGGCAGCGGTGACGACCAGCTGGATCTTCCCGGCTGGTCCCTACCGGTGTCTCAGCTGCGCTGAGAGAGCGGTGACAGCCAGCCGGATCTTTCCGGCTGGTCCTCACCGCTGTCTCGGAGCCCGTGAAACAGCGGTGACAGCCAGCTGGTTTTCGGGCTGGTTCTGACCGCTGTCTTGGAGGCCGTGAGGCAGCGGTGACAGCCAGCCGGATTTGCTGACGCCGAAAAGGGCGGGTGTCACAAGGGGCCCGGCGGTATCGCCCTATGGGCGGACGGGGCGAAGGTGGCCGGGGACGCCGTCACCGGACTGGGCGCTGGTCGGAAGGGAATCTATGGCGCTGCGGGTGAGTTCGGGATGGCGGCTAAGGGGTGCGGGTGCTACCCGTGGACGAGCCCGGCCGTGGTCGCGGCGGCTGGCCGGGGGATGTTCCCCCCACCCCACCGGCCGGCGACTGCCGCGAGCGCCCCGAGCCGCGGTCAGTCGGTGCGCACGCAGCAGGGTGCGGCCCCTGGTCTCCGGAGGATCCGCCGGTCAAGGCAAACCGGCGGCTGCTCCGAGTGACAACACGACCAGGGGTTCTGTCGTCCGGATCTGCGGACGAACGAGCACCCCGTGCGGCAGGGCCGGGCTCGTCCCCGGCCCTGCCATTCCAGCGCGGCCGGCCGTCCGAGGGCCACCCGCTGACCGGCGGGTCCGCCCCCGCCACCAGACGGGTCGACCTTCTCTAGCCCGTCATGACGTCCCGCGTTCGAACGAGTGGGTCCGGGCCGGGCGGGGCCGGGTCTGGGTGAGGCGGGTCGGGGTGGCGGTGGGGAGACGGGGTGGGCGGGGGTCAGCGCATGCCGAGGCGGGCCAGGGGCTCGACCAGTTCGCGTTCCTCGTAGGCCAGGTGGGACAGCAGGGTGTCGCTCAGGAGGTTCACCGCTTCGCGGAGGGCGGGGAGGCCGTCGGGGGCAGAGACCAGGGTGACCAGGGCCTTGTCGACGCCTTCGAGGACCTCGTGGATGACGTGGTGTTCCTGTTCGAGGCGGTCGACGACCGGGGCCAGGCGGGGGTCGCTGCGGCGCAGGTGCGGGAACAGTGAGCGGTCCTCGATGGTGTGGTGGGTGGTGACGATCCGGCAGTACGACTCGCAGTACGTGCCGAGCGTCCAGTTGTTCTGCCGCATGGTCATCGTGTTGATGTGGGAGCGGGCCGTCCCCACGTCCATCGTCCCGGCCTCGACCTGGTCGATCAGATCGTGGATCTGGGCGAGTTCACCGCGCAGGCCGTCGTGGACCTCGATCAGGTGCCGTCCGGTGGCCAGGTCGTGGGTGGTGTAGGTGCGGTCCGGATCGGGTGCCGGTCCGGTCGGGCGGGTCTGCTCGTCCCAGACCACGGTGCTGCTGCGGCGTACCCCGTCGTCGGGAGTCGGTGTCACGGGGAACGGTGGGCGGTCCGCCACGGTGACCGACTGCCTCGCCGGGCCGCCGGACCGGGCTTCGTCCGCTGCCGGCATGCCGGTCCGGGAGGTCGAGACCGAGCGGCCGTCCGGTTCGCCGGCGTGATCTCCCCGCGGCGCCGGGTCGCCGGCCCGGCGACCCTGCGGTGCCGGATCGCCGGCGGCGGCGGGCGGCACGCGGCTGCCGGCCCGTTCGGCGGCGACGGCCTCGCGGACCGCGGGGGCCACTTCAGAGGCGAATCGCCGCAGGTCGTCGGGGTCGTCGGTGGCGAGGATGAAGGTGCTGACGCCGTCGGTCAGGGCCAGGTCGGTGAGTTCCTCGGCCCACTGCTCGGCGGGGCCGTGGAGCGGGCCGCGGCCGACGTCGGTGAAGCGGCCGCCGATGTTGAGCAGCCGCCGGACGTCGGCGGGTCTGCGACCGGCCGCCAGGGCGGCCTCGTCGATGATCCGGTTGCCGGTGGCGAGGTCGCCGTCCCCGAGGTAGGCGAGGGAGGGCAGCCAGCCGTCGGCGCGCCGGCCGGTGAGGGCCAGCATCCGGGGTTTGTAGGCGCCGAGCCAGATGCCGACGTCGTGGGCGGGCGCCGGTCCGCGTTTCGCGCCGACGACCCGGTGGAACTCTCCGTCGACGCGGATCGGGCCGCGGGCGGTGGCGTCCCACAGCCGGCGGATGACGTCGATGCCCTCCTCCAGGGCCTGCACGGCCTGGCCGGGGGTGAGCCGTGGCGCGCCCATGGCCTCGATGGCGTCCCAGAAGGCGCCGGCGCCGAGGCCGAGTTCGATCCGGCCGCCGCTGAGCAGGTCGAGGCTGGCGACGCTGCGGGCGAGGACGGCCGGTGGGCGCAGCGGGAGGTTGGTGACGTTCGCCGCGAGACGCACCCGTTCGGTACGGGCGGCGGCGTAACTCAGCAGGGTCCAGGTGTCGAGGAAGCCGGGCTGGTACGGATGGTCCTGGAAGGTGACCAGGTCCAGGCCGGCCTGCTCGGCGAGCACGGTGAGCGCGACGACGCGGGTGGGGTCGGCGGCTGCCGGGGTGAGGAAGGACCCGAACTCTAGGGGGTGGCCGTAGTCGGACATGCGGCAACTGTGACGCGGAAAAGATGTTCTGTCAAACAGAACATTTGCTTTGCAGAACTTCTGCTGAGCTGAGCTAGGGTGGCCGTGTGACGACGCCCCTCGAAGGTGATCTCGGCTGGATGCTGGGAGTGGTGTTCCGTGCCTACGCCAAGGCCGCCGACCACGCCCTCGGTGACCTGCCCGGCGGCCCGCGCGGCTATCAGGTGCTCTCCGCGGCGGTCGGCGAACCGCCCCGCAACCAGGGCGCGATCGGCGCCGAGCTGGGCATCGACCGGACCATCCTGACCTACCTGATCGACGACCTGGAGCGGGCCGGGCTGGTCGCCCGGCACCCCGACCCGGCCGACCGCCGGAGCCGTCTCGTCATCGCGACCGCCAAGGGCCACGAGACCTGGCAGTCTCACCGCGACGCGCTCCAGCACGTCGAGGCGCACGTGCTCAGCGCGCTCGCACCCGCCGACGCCGCGTCGTTCCGGGGCCTGCTCCAGTCGATCGCCTGCAGCGCGCAGGCCCGCGACCCGCTGACCGACCTCTGCGAGGCCGTCGCGCAGGTGCGACCGGAGGCGCAGCGCCGCCCCCGGAAGAGATGACGGCGCTCAGCACTCGATGACGTTGACGGCCAGGCCGCCGCGGGACGTCTCCTTGTACTTGATCTTCATGTCGGCGCCGGTCTCCTTCATGGTCTTGATGACCTTGTCGAGGGAGACGTGGTGGCGGCCGTCGCCACGCAGCGCCATCCGCGCGGCGGTGACGGCCTTGACGGCGCCCATGCCGTTGCGTTCGATGCAGGGGATCTGCACCAGGCCGCCGACCGGGTCGCAGGTGAGGCCGAGGTTGTGTTCCATGCCGATCTCGGCGGCGTTCTCCACCTGCTCCGGGGTGCCGCCGAGCACCTCGGCGAGCCCGGCCGCGGCCATCGCGCACGCCGAGCCGACCTCACCCTGACAGCCGACCTCCGCCCCGGAGATCGACGCGTTCTCCTTGAACAGGTGCCCGATCGCTCCCGCCGCCAGCAGGAACCGCACCACGCCTTCGGCGTCGGCGCCGGGCACGAAGTCCAGGTAGTAGCGCAGCACGGCCGGAATGATCCCGGCGGCGCCGTTGGTCGGGGCGGTCACCACCCGGCCGCCTGCCGCGTTCTGCTCGTTGACCGCCATGGCGTAGACGGTCAGCCACTCCATCGGGTCACCGTCGGCGGTCAGCTTGCGGGCGGTCAGCGCCGCCCGGCGACGGACCTTCAGACCCCCGGGGAGTACGCCCTCCGCCTCCAGCCCCTCGTCGATGCATGCGTTCATGACCCGCCAGATGCCGAGCAGCCCGGTCCGCACCTCGGCGACCGGCCGGCGAGCGGACTCGTTGAGCAGCATCAGCCGCGAGATCGACAGCCCCGTGGTCCGGGTCAGTTCCAGCAGGTCGGCACCGGAGGAGAACGGGTGAGGCACGGGCGTGTGCTCCGGGCGTACCGCCGAAGAGCCGTCAGCGACCACGAACCCGCCGCCGACCGAGAAGTAGGTCCTGGTCAGCAGCTCGGCGCCGTCGGCGGCGAGTGCGGTGAAGCGCATGCCGTTGGGGTGCCCGGGCAGCGCGCGGCGCCGGTGCAGGACCAGGTCGACGTCGAAGCCGGTGGCGTCCGGGGACGGTTCGAGGGTGGTGTCGACCGTCTCCGGATCCTCGCCCTGGAGGCCGAGCAGCACCGCCCGCGGCGTGCCGTGGCCGTGCCCGGTCGCGCCGAGGGAGCCGAACAGTTCGGCCCGCACGGTCGCCACCTGGTCGATTCCGGTCAGGTGGGCGGTGAAGAGCCGGGCCGCACGCATCGGGCCGACCGTGTGCGAGCTGGACGGGCCGATGCCGATGGAGAACAGGTCGAAGACGGAGACGGTCACGGCTCAGCCCTGCCTGCGGTAGAACGGCAGCGCGACGACCTCGGCCTCTTCGCGGCTGCCGCGGATGTCGACGAGGACGCGGGTGCCGGGTTCGATGCGGTCGGCCGGCAGGTACGCCATGGCGATCGGATGGCCCAGCGTGGGGGAGGGCACGCCGCTGGTCACCTCGCCGATGCGGTCGCCGGTGTCCGGGTCGAGGACCGCGTGACCGGCGCGGGGGGAGCGCCGGCCCTTGGTCACCAGGCCGGCGAGCAGGCGGTCCGGGCGGGCGGTACGGAGGGCGGCGGCGCCGACGAAGTCCGGCTTGTCCAGGGCGACGACCCGGCCCAGACCGGCGTGGAACGGGGTGGTGCGCAGGGTCAGCTCGTGGCCGTACAGCGGCATCCCGGCCTCCAGCCGCAGCGTGTCCCGGCAGGCCAGCCCGCACGCGACGGCCCCGTTGCCGGACGCCCAGGCCCAGATCGCCTCGGCGTCGGCGTTCGCGCAGTAGATCTCGAAGCCGTCCTCGCCGGTGTAGCCGGTACGGGCCAGCAGCACGTCGTGCCCGGCCAGCCGCTCCGGGCGGATGCCGTAGTAGCGCAGATCCGGGTGCGCGCCGACCACTGAGACGGCCTGGGGACCCTGCACGGCGATCAGTGACCGGTCCAGATCAGTGATCGCGACGGTGTAGCCGCCGGAGTGCTCGCCGAGCATCGCCCGTACCACCGCGGCGTTGGCGGCGTTGGCCACCACCAGGAAGCGGTCCTCGGCCAGCCGGTAGACGACCAGGTCGTCGAGGACACCGCCGGTCGTGTGGCACAGCATGGTGTATTTCGCGCGGCCCACCGCGACCGTCGACAGCCGGCCCACCAGTGCGTGGTCCAGGAACGCGGCGGCATCCTGGCCGGTCACCTCGATCTGGCCCATGTGACCGAGATCGAACAGGCCGGCGCCGGTCCGGACGGTGTGGTGCTCGGCGATGTCACTGCCGTAGCGCAGCGGCATCGACCAGCCGGCGAAACCGGTCATGGTGGCGCCGAGACGCTGGTGGACGTGGTGCAGGGCGGTGTGGCGCAACGGAGGCTCCTCGTCGGGTTGGGCCTCCCTCGCTCTGTCATCTCTGCCTGAGAGGTTCACCGCCGGAGGGCGGCTTGCACCGTGGGCGCAGCCCTCCGAGAAGAGCTGACTTTCCAGAGTCGCCTGACCGTCGCGGTACTGGGGCCTGAGAGATTCTGAGGGAGAAGTTGCTCCTTCGGCGCCTCGCTGAACTGCGAGGACTCTCCCGCGGCGGGGTTGCGGCGAAGTATCGAGTTGTGGTCGGCCGACCATACCCCAAGGTGCGCCGTTCGCGGCGGGCCGGCAAGGACAGCCCGGCAGTGCGTTCAACCGGCGAAGGTCTCCCGGCCCACCACCCGCAGCAGTTCGAGGTGGCCGGCGGTAGGGCTGCCGGGCGGTGCGGTGAGCAGCACCAGCCGTTGATCCTCGGCCGGGGTCAGCAGCGTCTCGCAGTCGAGTTCGAGCAGCCCGACCGTCGGGTGCTGCACCAGCAGACGGCTCTCCCGTGGGACCGCCACCTCGTGCCGGTCCCACAGGCCGGCGAACTCGCCACTGCCGGCCCGCATCCGTCGCACCAGCGATATCGCCACCGGATCGTTGCCGCGCCGGGCGACCGCGGCCCGCAGGTCGGCGACGTACACCCGGCTCAGGTAGTCGTGCTCCCCGGCCGGGTGTGCCAGCCGGATCCTTGGGTCGTTGAACCACCGCCACACGATGTTGTGGTCCTGGTCGTGGTCGTGCCGCATCGGCGGGCAGATGTCGCCGAACAGGGTCTCGGCCAGCGCGTTCTGCGCCAGCAGGTCCCCGAGGTCGCTGAGGACCTGGGCCGGGACCCCGGTCACCTGATCGAGCAGATACAGCAGACCCGGCCGTACGTGGGTGCCGGCCAGGCGCCCGGCCGGCGGCCGATGACCGGCCAGCAGGTACAGGTGGTCCCGTTCGTCGTCGCTGAGCCGCAGTGCCTGCCCGAGCGACCGCAGCACCTGCGGTGACGGTTGCGGGCTGCGCGCCTGTTCCAGGCGCATCAGATAATCGGCCGACATGCCGGCGAGGATCGCCACCTCTTCACGGCGCAACCCGGGGGTACGCCGCCGCGGTCCCGCCGCCAGCCCGACCTCCTGCGGCCGCAACCGTTCCCGGCACCGGCGGATGAAGTCGGCCAGCTCACGTCGATCCATGCCTGTCATGCTCGCGCATCCGCCGGATCGCAGCCACGGATCGCCGGTCCTAGGCAGACAGGTCCGCTCCACAACCGTTCGCCGCCGCCGCAACCTGGTGCCACAGCGATCCACGAGAGAGGTGGCAGTCATGGAGGCGATCGTCTTCGACCGGTTCGGTGGGCCCGAGGTGCTGCGGGTGGCCGAGGTCGACGTGCCGCAGCCGGGTCCCGGCCAGATCCGGCTGCGGGTGGTGTCGGCCGGTGTCAACCCGGTCGACCACAAGATCCGTAACGGGTGGCTGGCGCAGGTGTTCACCACCACGTTCCCGGCGACACCCGGCTGGGAGGCGGCCGGCGTCGTCGACGAGGTCGGTGCGGGGGTGACCGGCCTGGCGGCCGGTGACGAGGTGTTCGGGTTCACCGACACCGGGTCGTACGCCGGGTTCGCGCTGGCCACCGTCGTCGCCCGGAAGCCGGCCGGGCTGGGCTGGGACGAGGCCGCGGCGCTGCCGGTGGCCGGCGAGACCGCCCAGCGGATCCTGGACCTGCTGGCGGTCGAGAAGGGCGAGACGGTTCTGCTGCACGGGGCGGCCGGTGGTGTGGGCGGGGTGGCGGTCCAGTTGGCGGTGGCCCGCGGTGCGACCGTGATCGGTACCGCGTCACCGGCCAATCACGACTATCTGCGCTCGCTCGGCGCGATCCCGGTGGCGTACGGCGACGGTCTCGCCGACCGGGTCCGTGCCGCCGCGCCGCAGGGTGTCGACGCCGTCTTCGACGCGGCCGGCCAGGGTGCGCTGGAGGCGTCGGTGCAGGTACGGGGCGGTACGGACCGGATCATCACGATCGCCGACGCGGTGGGCGCCCAGCGCTGGGGCGTTCCGTTCTCGGCCGACGGCGAACGCGGCGCGGAGGCCCTGGCGGCACTGGCCGATCTGGCCGTGACCGGCGGGTTGCGGGTCGAGGTGGCCGGGACGTTCGCGCTCGCCGAGGCGGGGAAGGCGCAGGACCGCAGCGCCACCGGCCACGTCCGCGGCAAGCTGATCCTGCATCCCTGACATCTTGACCGATCGGGTGTCATCGATGTAAACGTTTCAAAACATCGATGGGAGTGCGGCGATGAGAAGAACACGAGTGCTGGCGCTGGCCACCGCCGCGGTGGTGGCGGTGCCGGGCCCGGCTCTGGCCGGCGATCGCCGTGACCTCCCCGGGGAGTGCACCGGGACCGCGCCGGTGGTCTGCCACTACGACGTGGCCCCCGGTGGGTACGACGTCTCCGTCCTCCTCGGCAGCCCGGACACCGCCGGCAGCACCGCGGTCCAGGCCGAGGCCCGCCGGATGATGCTCGCCGAGACCGTCACCGGGGCGGGCCGGTTCGCCCGCCGGGACTTCAGCGTCGACGTGCGGGAGCCGGAGGGCGAGCCGACCCTGCCCGGCGCCGGCACGCCGGGGCTGACCCTCACCTTCACCGGCACGGCCCCGCAGGTGCGCCGGGTGACCGTCCGTCCCGCGCCGCGCCGGGTCCCGCAGTTGTTCCTCGCTGCTGACTCGACCGTCTGCGATCAGGCCGTCGTGCCGTACACCGGCTGGGGCCAGGCCGTTCCGCAGCACCTGCGGCGCGGGGTGACGGTGGTCAACTACGCCGACTCGGGGGAGGGTACGGCGTCGTTCCTGGCCGATCCGCGACTGTGGGCGACGATGCTGCCGCGGGTCGGGCGCGGTGACGTGGTGGTGCTCCAGTTCGGGCACAACGACAAGGCGACGACCGCCGGGGACTACCGGGCCAACCTGACCCGGATGGTCGGCGAGCTGCGGGCCGTGCACGCGCGGCCGGTGCTGGTCAGTCCGCCGGTGCGGCGCCTGTTCGACACGACCGGGCGGCTGACCGCGGTCGCGCGGCATGTCAACGGTCTCGGCGTGGACCTGCCCATGGAGATGGAGGCGGTCGCGACCGAACTGGACGTGCCCTACGTCGACCTGACCGGCGACAGTGCCGCGCTGGTCGAGGGTCTCGGTGCCGAGGCGTCGAAGCCGATCTTCCTGTACGACGAGAAGCGGGACAACACGCACTTCTCCGAGTACGGCGCGGACCGGATCGGCCGGCTCGTCCTGTCCCGGCTGCGGCAGTCGCGCCTGCTCCCGCCGTACGTCTGGCGGTGAAGGATCCGGCTGGTTCCCACCGCTGTCTCGCCCCGGCTGAGACAGCGGTGGGAACCAGCCGGTGACCCGACGGATCGCGGGACCGGTGCGCCTTCCGTCAGCCGGGAAAGCGCTTGCCCCGGTAAATACGTTTCAGAAGGATGAGGATCATGCGGGCTGATCTCGAGGTGACGGGGCCGCACGGCCCGATTCCGGTACGCGTCTATGAGCCGGACGGCCCCGCCGAGGCGGTGCTCGTCTGGGCGCACGGCGGCGGCTTCCGGCACGGCGACCTGGACATGCCCGAGGCCGACATGGTCAGCGCCGAGCTGTGCCGCCGGGCGAACGCGGTCGTCGTCTCGGTCGGCTACCGGCTGGCCGTCGACGGGGTCCGCTACCCGGTGCCGATCGACGACGTGCACGCCGTCTGGACCTGGGTGACCGCCCGCACCGATCTGCCGGACCGCCGCGCGATCGGCGGCGCCAGCGCGGGAGCCGCCCTGGCCGTGTCGGCGGCACTGCGGGCGACGGCGGACCCGCCCGACCTGCTCCTGCTGGCCTACCCGTTCGCGCACTTCCCGACGCCGACGCTCGGGCACGGCCGCACTCTGGAGAACATCGAGGACATGGTCCGCAACTATGTGGGCCGGATCAGTGATCTGCCCGTCGACGCGCTGCCAGGTGCGGCCCGCCTCGACGGCCTGCCCCCGGCGTACATCGTGCTGTCCGAATCCGACGATCTGCGCCCCTCCGGCGAGCTGCTGGAGCGGCAGCTGCGCGAGGCCGGTGTGCCGGCCGAGTCGTTCCTGGCCCCGGGCACCACGCACGGGCACCTCAACCGGCCGGACGACGTGCCGGACGCGGTGGACGCCTCGCTCGGTTTCTTCGCGGCCGCGTTGCGCGCACCCCGCCGGGCCCCGCGCTGGCTGCGGCGCGACGGCGAGCCGCGGATCGAGTTCGGTGCCGACTACAACCCCGAGCAGTGGCCGCGCGAGGTGTGGGCCGACGACGTCCGGGCGATGCGCGAGGCCGGTGTCACGATCGTCTCGCTCGGCATCTTCGCGTGGGCCCGGCTCGAACCGGCCGAGCGCCGCTACGACTTCGGCTGGCTCGACGAGGTGATGGACCTGCTGCACGCCGGGGGCATCCTGGTCAATCTGGCCACGCCGACCGCGTCACCGCCGCCGTGGCTGACCACGGGACATCCGGAGATCCTGCCGGTCGACCGGGACGGCCGGACCGTGTGGCCGGGCGCCCGCCAGCACTGGCGGCCCACCTCGCCGGTCTTCCGGGAGCACGCGCTGCGCCTGGTCCGGGCACTCGCCAGGCGTTACGCGGACCATCCGGCGCTCGCGGCGTGGCACGTCAACAACGAGCTGGGCTGCCACAACGTCCACGATTACTCCGACGACGCGGCGCGCGCCTTCCGGGGCTGGCTGCGGCGCCGTTACACCACCCTGGACGCCCTGAACGCGGCCTGGGGCACCGACTTCTGGTCGCAACGTTACGGCGAGTGGGAGCAGATCCTGCCGCCGCGGTACGCGAACGGGCCGGTCAACCCGACGCAGCAGCTGGACTTCAAACGGTTCTCCTCGGACGCGCTCAAGGACTACTACCTGGCCGAGCGGCGGATCCTGCGGGAGATCACCCCGGACGTGCCGGTGACGACGAACTTCATGGTCGCCGGGCCGATCAACGAGATGAACTACCCGGACTGGGCGGCCGAGGTGGACTTCGTCGCCAACGACCACTACACCCGGCCCGGCCCGCAGTCGCGCGACGAGCTGTCCTTCTCCGCCAACCTCTGCGGCAACCTGATCACCGGCCGGCCCTGGTTCCTGATGGAGCACTCGACCAGTGCGGTCAACTGGCAGCCGGTCAACGTGCCGAAACTTCCCGGGGAACTGGCTCGCGACTCGCTCACGCATGTCGCCCACGGTGCCGACGGTGTCTGCTTCTTCCAGTGGCGGCAGTCGCGGGCCGGCGCCGAGAAGTTCCACTCGGCGATGCTGCCGCACGCCGGAACCTCCAGCGCGATCTTCGCGGCGGTCACCGGGCTGGGCGCGCGGTTGCGGTCGCTGTCCGGCGTCGCGGGCCTTGCCCGTACGCCGTCCGACGTCGCCGTGGTGATCGATTACGAGTCGTGGTGGGCCGCCGAACAGGACTCGCACCCGACCGACCGGCTGCGCTACCGCGACGAGGCCCTCGACTGGTACACCGCCCTGCTCGACGCCGGTGTCCGCGCCGACGTGGTGCCGGTGTCCGCCGACCTGACCGGCTACCGCCTGGTGGTGGCCCCGATCCTGCACCTGGTCCCGGCCGCCCTCAAGCACCGTCTGGAGGAGTACGTGGCCGGCGGCGGGCACCTGGTGACGACGTACTTCTCCGGCATCGTCGACGAGTTCGACCACGCCTGGCTCGGCGGTTATCCCGGTGCGCTGCGTGACCTGCTCGGCATCCGGGTCGAGGAGTTCGCGCCGCTGCTCGACGGCGAGTCGGTGCCGCTGTCCACCGGCACGTCCGGCACCCTCTGGTCGGAGCGGGTGGAGGTGACCGACCCGGCGGTCACGGTGCTGGCCACCTATCTCGACGGCGGGGCGGCCGTCACCCGTCGCGTGGTGGGTGCGGGCTCTGCCGCGTACATCTCGACCCGGTTGGGGCCGCCAGGCCTGCTCGTGATCCTCGACGAGCTGCTGTCGCCTGCCGGTGTCGTCAGTGAGCTGCCGCCGGACCTGCGCGGGAAGGTCGAACTCGCGGTCCGCGGCCCGGTCCGCTTCCTGATCAACCGCACCGCCGAGCCGGTCGACCTGTCCGCAGTGGCCGGTGCGCCGCGGACGCTGCCGGCCCGCGGCGTCGTGGTGCTGCTCAGCCCCGGTGTTCCCGGATGACGTCGTCGCCGTCACGGCCGGTCTCGGCGAAACCGGCCCTGGCGGCGACCGCGGCGGACGCGTGGTTGACCTGGTCGTGCCGGATGACCAGGCGCTCGATCCCCGGCAGGGAGAGCGCCACCCGGGACAGGACGGTCACCGCGGCGGTCATCCGGCCCTGGCCGGCCCACGGCGTCCGCAGCCAGTAGCCGATCTCCAGAGCGCCCGGACCGGGCCGGGTCATCAGCCCGATCGAGCCGATCAGGTCACCGACGGTCGTGAAGATCGCGTAGTTGAACTCGGTGCCGGCCGCCCAGTTCGCCGCCGACCGCTCGGTGTAGTCGCGGGCCGCGGCGAGACCGTAGTCCGGGGTGGCGAACGGCAGGAACGGCGCCAGCTCGGGCAGTGACTCCTGGACGGCGGCGACCAGTTCGGCGGACCATTCCGGTTCCCAGCGCTTCAGGACGAGGTCACCGGCATTGATCATCTCGGGTGGTTCCATGAGCGGCATTCTGCCGGACGCCTATATCCGAGGTTAGGGACGCATATCCGGCTGCGGCTGGATCCGCCGGCCGTCGCCGAAGACGAGACTCGTCGTCATGATGATCGCCCCGCCGGCCGGCAGCCCGTACCACCGTCTCGCCCGCACCGCCGTCCACCGCTGGTGGCGGTTTCCGGTGGGCACCCTGTTCATCCTCGCCGCCGGGTTCGCCGCGATGATCGCCGGCTACGGGGCCTACGTGATCGCGGCCGAGGTCTCCGGGCGCCCGGACGGGCCGGACGGCACCGCCACCTTCGGGCCGCTGGCCGAACTGGCGGTGGGGTTCCTGTCGATCGCGGTGATCCTGCCGTTCGTGCTGATCGCGGCCCGCTGGATCCAGCGGCGCCCGGCCGGGACCCTGTCCTCGGTGACCGGACGGATCCGCTGGCGATGGCTGGGCGTCTGTCTGGCCGTCGCGACGGTGACGATCATCCTGTTCCTGACCGCCGGCACCGCGCTGACCGCGGTCACCGGTGAGGATGCCGGGCTCGGCGATCCGCTGGCCGGCTGGGGCCCGTTCCTGGTGTCGGCGGCCGTGGTGCTGGCCGTGGTGCCGTTGCAGGCCGCCGCCGAGGAGTACGTGTGCCGCGGCTGGCTGCTCCAGGGCGCGGGTGCGTGGCTGCGCAGTCCGTGGCTGCCGATCCTGCTGCAGGCGGCGGTGTTCGCGGCGCTGCACGGCTGGGGTACACCGTGGGGGTTCGCCGACCTGATGGTGTTCGGTGTGGTGGCCGGCTGGGTGACGGTGCGGACCGGTGGCCTGGAGGCGGCGGTCGCGCTGCACGTCATGAACAATCTGCTCGGCACTCTGGTGGCGGCCGCGTTCGGGCAGCTGACGATCGACGAGACCGCCGCCGACATGCCGTGGCAGGGGTTCGCCGTCGATGTGCCGATCCTGATCGGGTTCGCCGCGGTGATCGTCTGGCTGGCCCGCCGCCGGGAACTCGTCACGGTGACCCCGATCGTCTCCTATCCGACAGCCGGGTACGGCCCGGCCTCCGGTGCCCCCTTCGCTCCGCCGCTTTCGTGGCCCCCGGCCCACGGGTTTCGGCCGGGGGCGTGACGTCCCGCTGAGGCGCGAAAAAACAGGATGAAATAGGTATAAGCGCAGTATCGGAAATTTCCGGGCGCTAACAAGATCAAAGCGGGCAAATTCTGAGAAGAACGTCACTATCGAGGGCCGTGAGCTTGGCTTACGGCCCATCGACGTGGTTACCGTCGGGCCGTCCCGCGACGCGGGCACTGTGGACGGACCGCCGAATCCTGCCGCCGTTCCACAGACGCGATCCAGACGGCAGGAGCGGGGGACCCACTTTTCACGGCGCGCGGGATGCGCGCCTCGGGGTGAAGCCGTGTGCACGCGGCCGGGCCTGAATCCGCCCGAACCCGACAGCTCACCTCGTAGGCGTGGAGGATCTCCATGTCTCGGATCGGTAGTAGACGAGTTCGCCTTGCCCTGGTTCTGGCGACAGCCGGAGTCACCGGAGCAGGCGTCCTGCTCGGCCCGGCCACCCCGGCCCAGGCCGCGCGCCAGGTCAACTGGGACGTCGTCGCCAAATGCGAGTCCGGCGGCAGGTGGCACATCAACACCGGCAACGGGTATTACGGCGGCCTGCAGTTCAGCCGCAGCACGTGGAAGGCGAACGGCGGCGGCAAATACGCCCCGACCGCCGACCGGGCCACCAAGGCCGAGCAGATCGCCATCGCCAACAAGCTCCACGCCAAGCGTGGGCTGAGCCCCTGGCCCACCTGCGGGAAGAAGGCGGGCGTCTACAAGAAGACGACGACGGCGTCCAAGAAGAAGAAGGCCGTCGCCAAGAAGCCCAGCGGCAAGACCTACGTGATCCGCTCCGGCGACACCCTCGCCTCGATCGCCAGGAAATACAAGGTCAAGGGCGGCTGGCGTACGCTCTACGCGCTGAACAAGGACAAGCTGCGCAGCCCCGGCCTGATCTTCGCGGGTCAGCGCATCCGCCTCTGACCCGGGCTTTCCGGTCGCCGCCCGCACGCCGGGCCTGACGAATCGGACCAGCGCGTCGAGCCCGTGTCCGGGGTGTGCGCCGTCACGCGGCTGCGTGGCACCACCCCGGACACGGTCCGGCACCCGGGTTGTCTTCAGCGCCGCGCCGGCTGCAGCGTGGCTTCGGCACGTGGCTGTCGTAGCACCACCAGGCCCACCAGGAATCCGGCGGCCAGCAGTCCCGCCGAGGTGGCGAAGGCCAGCCGGTACCCGCCGGTCAGCGCCTCGGCCTGGGTCCACCCCGCGGCGAGCAGCCCCTCGGTGCGCGAGGCGGCCAGTGTGGACAGCACCGCCACGCCGATCGCCATGCCGACCTGCTGAGTCGTGTTGAACAGACCCGACGCAAGACCGGCGTCGCTCTCCCGTGCCCCGGACATGCCCAGTGTCGCCAGCGCCGGCAGGACCAGGCCGCCACCGGAGATCAGCAGCATCACCGGCAGGAGGTCGGTGACGTAGTCGGCCCGTACCGGAATCCGGGTCAGCAGCGCCATCGCCGCGAACAACAGCACCAACCCGGCGAGCAGCACCGCCCGGGCCCCGAAACGTGCGCTGAGCCGCGCCGACACGAACAGCGACACGATGCCGATCCCGACGGCGGCCGGAAGCATCGCGAGACCCGTCTCCAGGGCGGTGTAGCCGAGCACCCTCTGCATGTGCAGGGCGACCAGGATCTGGAAGGCGAACATGCCGGACAGCGCGAGCATCTGCGTCAGGTTCGCCCCGGTGACGGTGCGGGACCGGAGGATCCGCAGCGGCATCAGTGGATTCCCGGCGGTCGCCTGCCGCACCACGAACCCGCCCAGCAGGATCAGCGCGACCGCACCGGTCCACCAGTGCCTCCCGCCCTCGACGACGGTGTAGATGCCGATCATCAGCCCGGACGTGACCAGCAACGCTCCGAGCACGTCCGCACCCGCGGACAGTCCGGCCCCGCGATCGCGAGGCAGCACCCGTAGTGCCAGCAGGATCGTGGCCAGGCCGATCGGCACGTTGATGAAGAAGATCCACGGCCAGCTCAGGAGGTCGGTGAGCACCCCGCCGAGCACCTGGCCGATGGACGCGCCGGCCGCCCCGGTGAAGCTGAAGATCGCGATCGCGCGGCCCCGTTCCCCGCCGTCGGTGAAGATCGTGACGAGGATGCCCAGCACCACGGCCGACGCCATCGCGCTGCCGACCCCCTGAAGGAACCGTGCCGCGATCAGCGTCCCCGGCCCGTCCGCCAGGCCGGCCAGCAGCGACGCGGCGGTGAAAACGGCGTTCCCGGCCAGGAACATCGTGCGCCGCCCGATCAGGTCGCCGAGCCGCCCCGCGAGCAGCAGCAGCCCACCGAACGGAATCAGGTAGGCGTTGACCATCCAGCTGAGCCCGGCCGGCGAGAACCCCACATCCTGCTGGATGGCGGGCATCGCCACGGTCACGATGCTGCCGTCGAGAATCGTCATCAGCCCGGCGGCGGACAGAACGCCGAGCGCGGTCCAACGGTGCATGAAATCCTCCCCATCAGTACGACAGGAAGGACGCTAGCAGATAGTTTTGTTGTAGACGATCCCTCTCGGATCTACTTGGCGCGCTCCCGGGCCCGCCGACCGCCCTCCACCGGTGTGGCCAGATGTCCGGCGGCCAGCCGGTTCAGGGCGCGGACCAGCACGTCCCGCTCCTGTTCGGGAATGCTGCCGAGCGCCGCCCGGTGCACCCCGTCAACGATCTCCTGACTGCGCCGCGCCACCTCGGCCCCCTCCGCCGTGACCGCGATGATCCGCGCCCGGCGATCGGTGCTCGACGGCCGCCGCTCCGCATAACCGGCCTTCTCCAGCGCGTCCACGGTCACCACCATGGTCGTCTTGTCCATGTCGCCCAGCTCGGCCAGCTGAATCTGCGTCCGCTCCTCCTCCAGCGCATGCACCAGCACACAGTGCATCCGCGAGGTCAACCCGATCTCGGCGAGCGCCGCCGCCATCCTGGTCCGCAGGACATGGCTGGTGTGATCCAGCAGAAACGACAGGTCCGTCTCGGTCCGCGCAGGCGCCATCGCAGTCATCCGTCAAGGTTAGTTCCAAGACAGATGATCCGCTTCCGGTACGGTCCACCGCCGCCCCCACCGGCCCGTCCGGTGCGTCAGGCAACCGCTGACCTATGTCTTCCGGTCGCGCCCGGTCTTGGCCGACTCCGACCCCGGAGCGACCATGCGCTCGCCAGCCATCGGCGGCTCGTCCACCGGACGGCCTTCGGCGTCTGTCGCCGAAGGCGCGGCGGGCCGGCGGGAGCGGAAGGTGCGGGGGTCGAACGCGCCGCCGGGATGCTGCTGGACGAATTCGCCCTGGGCGTCACTGATCAGGCCCCGTGCCCGGTCGGGATCGTTCTGTCGATACCGGTCCTGTGCGTCACTCATACCGGGGAGGTACCCGGGAGGCGAGCGAACTACCGTCGCGATCCCGCCGCTCCCGTCCGGCCGGCCACGGCTATCCGTCGAGCTCGCCGGGCAGGGGCTCGGACGTCCGGTGCCCGGTGTCGTCGACCTGGCCGGGGGCCATGCTGCCGCCGTGCGCCTCCTGCGCCGGATGCTCCTGGGCGCGGTGCGGATCGACGTCGGCGGAGCCCGGCCCGTCCTCGGTGGTGAACTCGCTGTACTGCTCGGGATCGACATCACTCATGATCGCCGTATACCCGCGCGGCATCGTCTGATTCGCCGGCCCGGGAGATCCGCTCGCCGCTACCCGGGAGGGGCGCCCAGGCGTTCGCGGTCCTCGTCGCAGATCCCCGGATACCTGGCACAGAAGCGGACTGCCTGCTCGTAGTCATCCGGCGTACGCCGGGCCTGATAGAGGGTGACGAGCAGTCCGGACAGCAGGCGGACCCGTTCGGCGTACTGGACCTCGTCGGCGGCATCGGTGGCCACCAGACAGAGGGCGCCGAAGCTGATCGCCTGGTCGATGAGGTGGACCGCCCCGCCGGCTTCATACTGCTGCCGGAGGAGTTGAGCAATCATCTCCTGGACGCCCGCCGTGGCCACCGGGAAAGGCCTCTGACGGAGCATCTGTTCCGTGGCCACCGCGACCTTCGTCGCCTCCTCGAGGTCTCCGGGCAGATCACGCGAGGACAGGACCCGCGCGAGAACGATCTTGGCGCCGATGAATTCGGAGACGGGATTCTCATAGAACCGAGGCTTCCAGCGACGTAGCTTCGCCACCACGAGGGTCAGCCGGTGGAGATCCCTCTGCATGTATGCCCTGGTGGCGCGATACTCCAACTTGAGCAGACGCCGGGACACCACTAGCTGGCCAGTAGCCGACAACAGCGACTCCCTTCGATCGAAACTCCATGATGAAGGAGGTGACAGACCTTGTCGATCCCGCGGCCGGACCGCGATGGCGCTCATCTGGCACCGTGTGGCCATGGTGGATACCAAGGCCCTGCTCGCCGCCTACGACGCGCAGATGCGCCGGCCGACCGGCGCCATCCCGACCGGCGTGACGTACGAGTACGACGGTCCCCTTCTCCGGATCGTCGGCGGGCATGTGGGACGCATCCGGGCGCCGCGCGATGCCGGTGTCACCGGCGCGGAACTCGACGACCTGATCGCCCGGCAGCGGGACTACTTCCAGGCCCGTGGCGAAGCCGTCGAGTGGAAACTTCGTGCCCACGACCTGCCGGCGGATCTCCCTGATCGCCTGGTCGCCGCCGGGTTCACGCCGCAGGAGCCGGCCACGGTGCTGCTCGGCTTCGCCGAGGAGGCGGCCGCCGAACCGGTCCTGCCCGACGGCGTCGTACTGCGGCGGATCAGTGAACCTGAAGACCTGCGCCGCTTCGCCGGCCAGCAGACCGAAGCGTTCGGGGTCGACTGCTCCTGGGTCGCGGACCACCTCGCCGCCCGGGTGTCGGCTGATCCCGACCAGATCACCATCCTGGCCGCCGAAGCCGGTGACCAGTTCGCCTGCACCGCCCTGGTGGAATACTGCCCCGGCACCGACTTCGTCGCGCTGCTCGGCGGCGCGACCCTGCCGCGGTGGCGGGGACGGGGCCTCTACCGTGCCATGATCGCCGCCCGGGCCCGGGAGGCCGTCGCCCGCGGCTTCCGGCTACTGCACGTCGACGCGTCCCCGGCCAGCGCCCCCATCCTGCGCCGGTGCGGCTTCCACGAGATCACCACCTCGACGCACTACCAGTGGACGCCGTGAGCCGCCCAGGTTGAGTGCGCCGAGCGGCAGCCGCTATCTCGCGGGCTCGGAAGGGGGACCGCCCGGCTCTGCTCGAAGCCGCTGCAGTCTGCGCCGGGCATGAACGTCAGTCACGGCGAACTCCGCCAGGTCCGTCAACCGGCCCGCTCTCGCGAGCAGATCGATGTGCCACAGGTGCGCGTTGTGCCGGTGGGGATCCCGGCTGTAGCACTCGGCGTACGCGCCCACCAGGGCGATCGCGACCGACCAGTCTCCGGCGGCCTCCGCCGCTTCGGCGGCGGCCTGGTCGAACGGGGGATTCACCGTTCGAGTATGACCGTGGTCAGCCGGCCGCCGGCCACGAGACGGCCGGTTTCGGGCCTCCACCGGTGACCCGGAACGCCGTGCACTGTCGATGACGGAGTGACCTACCGGAGCGTTGTCGCCGCGGCTATCGTCTCCACCTCATGGGGATGCACTACGGGCTCATCGCGGCCACGGCCACACGGCAGGAGTTCCTCACCGAACTCACCCGGCACGCCGGCGAAATCGAGGTGGGGCCACCGGCCGAGTCCCACGACGAGATGACCATCGGCGAGCGCAACGGGCACACCTTCGTCCTCGACGCCACCATGACGCTGGCGGACGAGGACGACATGGTGCTCGAGATGTCGAAACGCCTCGGCACCGTGGTGTGCGCCGGCGCGGAGACCGTGTCGGGAACCTTCTGGCTCACCGCGGCGAAGGACGGCGTCCCTCTGCGCTGCGTGTTCGTCCAGCACGCGGGGATGACACGCGGCATGGCGATCGGCGATCCACTCCCGACCGAGGCCGACCACCCCATCGAAGACCCCGACGGCGACGGCATCTTCGCCGCCCTCGCGTGGCTGGGCCTCGACGCCTACGGCTGGCTCACCGAGGGCCCGTCCGACGTCCTGCACTGGTCCGGCGAACGCAGCCCCGCCGGCGGCCAGATCCGCGAGATCAAGCAAACGCACTACGAGCGCTACAAGCGCCCCGACGACGACAACCGGCTCTCCCAGCTGACAGCCGTCGTCCGCGACGAGCCGTAGACCCACGACCCGCCCTTCTGACGTCACGGTGTGTGGTGGCAGGGGGCGGACCCGCGCGGAGGACGTCATCGGATGGCCTGACCATCAGTGCGGTCGGGCGGGCCCGCACCGGCGAGACGGATCAGTGGATCTACCGGTGAGGTGACGTTGTACTGTCAGCCGCCGGCGCTGATCGGCGCCGTCAGCTGAAGGGGAACCGCATGATGCGCTACTGGCCGCGGAGTGCCGCCGGACTGCCGCCGGGGCAGCGCCTCATGGCGGAGATGCCCCGGTTCAGCGACCTGCCCCATCGGCCGCCGCCCACCATGCCGGTCGAGCCCAGGCTGGAGATCAGGAACGAAGGTGAGTTGATCGCCGTCCTGAGCGGCGCTGACCTTCAGGCGCTGGGACCGCGCGAACATACGGCCGACTTCCACTGCGTCACGACATGGTCGGTGACGGGGCTGGTGTGGACGGGCGTCCCGCTGCGCGAGGCTCTCGCGTCGGTGGGGATGTCCGATGCCCCGGCGCCGTACCTGGTGGCCCGAGCGGGTGATCGGCGCAAGGCCGTCTTGACCTGGGAAGATGCCACTGCCGAGGACGTGCTGTTGGCGACCCACCTCAACGGCACCGCTCTTGACGACAGGCACGGTGCGCCGCTGCGCCTCGTGTCGCCCGGCCAGTACGGCTACAAGAGCGTCAAGCACCTCATCGCCGTGGACTTCCGCGCCGCGCAGCCCCCGGCCATGTCGAAGGAGCACCTCAGGGCCCGCGTCGCCCTCGAGGAACGGCACCCGCGACTGCCGAGCTCGCTGGTAAGGCTGCCGTACCGGCTGATGATCGCCCCGACCGCGTACGTGGCCGAGCGGACGCTACGCCGTAGTCGTATCGGTTAGCGTGTTGTGGGAGCACCTGGCCGACCAGATTCACGATGGCTTCGCGTGTCTCAGCCGGCTCGAGACTCAGACGCCGCTCAAGCTCACCCAGCCGGCGTAGCTCGTCAAGCCGCGAGTCTGTAGGAGAGGGATTCTCGTGGGAGACCCTCGGAGGATAGAGGCGATAGCTGCGTGTGCCCGAAGCCTGCCGGCTCCGGCCATGGGTGCGCCCGGCGTCGGGTAGACCGCCGCTGACAGGGGTACGGGCGTGATCGCATACGCTCGGTGGGTGTTCGAGGCTTCGCGGATCTGCCGCTGCGTCATCTGTCACGACTACGGCGATCGCGATGACTACGACGCGGCCGACCATGGCGTGATCGAGAATGTGAAGAAGTTCGGGTGGAGCGTCACCGGCGTTCCCGCGGATGAGAATGGGCCGGGCTGGTCGTACACGATCGGCCGCTGGCACAGCCGGGGCGAGCCGGAACTCGCCATGTTCGGGCTCGACCTGCGTGTCATGCAATCCTGCCTGAACATCCTCGGGCACCGCGACGGCCTCGCCGACGGCCAGTCCCATGACGATGTCGTCAACGGTTACCCCGTGCGCCTGAGGACCGTCGAACCGAATTGGTATCGGGCCTTCTTCGGCCAGGCCATGTGGTTCTACCGGCGCCCGCCCATTCCGTTTCTCGAGGTGGTCTGGCCCAACCGGGACGGCGCTTTTCCGTGGGACGACGGCAGCCTCACCCAGCCGCACCTCTGGCTCGCACCCACCGAGCATGTGCAGGGTGTCTGGACCCAGGACGTCTGAAGCCAGGAAGAGACACGGGAGGCCATAGACTCCGGCGATGGCCGTCAGCCGAGGGATGCTCCTGTCGCTCATGGTGTTGCTCGCTCTCCATCCGGTGACCCACAACTGGAGCGGCGATCCGGACGCGTGGAGCCTGGTCAAGGATCACGTCGCGGCCTGGCACCCGGCAGTCGGTGCACTCTGGATCCTCCTCATCGCGACAGCCGCCGCCGCGGTCGTCGCGCAGGCCGGGGCGAGCCGGACCGTGACGTCTCCCTGACAGGTGGCGCTGTCCACAGCAGAGGGCCGCGGAATGTCCGTTTGGTGGCGGCGGAAGTGGTTTCCGATCGATTCTCGTTCCGGCAGCGTCACGGGTAAGGCTGAAAAACTGTGGGGTCGATCATCGATCCGATTAGCTTTTCGATGCGCTGGGTACAAGGCTGGCGGCGGGAGATACCCGCCAGTGAAACGGAGCAAAGTCATGCTGGTACTGGGGCTCATCCTTCTGCTGTTGGGCATCTTCCTGAAGGTGTCGATTCTCTACACGATCGGCATCATTCTCCTGGTGATCGGCGCCGTGCTCTGGATCCTCGGTGCCGTCGGCCGCCCGGTCGGTGGTCGAAAAGTCTGGTTCTAGACTTAGCTGACCAGACAGCGCTGAAAAGGGCGTCCCACTTTCGAGTGGGCGCCCTTTCGCGTACCCGAGTCGCGTTTTGATCCGAAGATCGGGCTCGGAAGATAAGCGATTACTTCTACTCGCCGAAAGACGTCCGATGCTGGACGAGATCCGATTCCGTCGCCCGCGGCCGTTCGTGCGGCGCGGGCCGTGCGTGATCATCTACCGCGGATATCGCGTCGAGGGTGGGGGCATGGGTGCCCCGGGCGGGGGAACTCCGCCGGTATGGCGGCACACGCAGGGGACCAGGCGGAGAAGACCCGGCATTTCCAGTGCGCGCGTTGCGCCGAGCGGGTGCTGGTGCAGGCCGGTGCCACGATTCCGCCCTGCCCGAACGGTCACACCGAGTACAGGAGCCGGATGCAGGTGGGCCCGGGTGGGAGGCGATCCGGCGGGCCGGAGAACTCCCATCGGGCCGGGTGACGGGGATCGTCAACCCGACGCCTTCAACGGGGCGGTCCCGTGCCCGCTCAGTCCGTTCACGCGAGTGCCGATGGAATCGGAGGATGGTGGATGCAGCTCGGGAGGAGACGCGGATGCCGGAACGCTCCGAAACCGCTCAGCAGGTTGCAGATCTTCTGCACACCGCGCGGCAGTCGCTGGGGATGGGCCTGGCGTTCCTGAGTCGCATGGAGGGGGCGGTGCAGCACCTGGAGGTCGTCGACTCCGTTCTTCCCCTGAACGACGGCATGACACAGCCGCGCGCCACCTCGTTCTGCCAGGCGATCGCGGACGGCGCCCTGCCTCCGGTGATTCCGGACGTCAGCCGATTCCCGGCGGCGATGCGCCTGCCGGCCGCCGAGCTGGGGATCCGTAGCTACATCTCGGTGCCGGTCGAACTCAGCGACGGCACTGTCTACGGCACCTTCTGCAGTGCCGGTCTGGAGGCCGACCCGGGCCTGGCCGAGCGGGACCGGGTGCTTCTGGAGGTGCTCGCCCATGCCGCGGCGGTGATCATCGAGCCGGATGTCGTGAGGAGGCGCCGCAACGCCGAGATCGAGAGCCGGCTGCGGCCACTGCTGGACCGGCACGGCCCGGTGGTCCTCCTGCAACCGATCGTCGAGTTGGCCGGTGGCCGCCGGGTCGGCGCGGAGGCGCTCAGCAGGTTCCCGCACGAGTGGCACCAACCGCCGGACGAGGTCTTCGCCGACGCGGACCTGATCGGAGAGCGGGAGAACCTCGAACTGGCGGCGTTGCGTGGCGCCGCCGATCATCTGCCGCACGTGACCGGGTACATCGCCATGAACATCTCCGCGGCGACCCTCTACGCCCCCGGTGGTGTGGAGTTCCTGACGAGGCTGCCACTGGAACGGATCGTGCTCGAGTTGTCCGAGCACGACCCCATCGATGACTACGAGCGGTTGAGGAACGTACTGGCGCCGCTGCGGGCGGCGGGCATGCGCCTGGCCATCGACGACGTCGGTGCCGGCTACTCCTCGCTACGGCACATCGTCGCCACCGGTCCGGACGTCATCAAGCTGGACCGCAGCATCGTCAGCGGAGTGGCCGACGACGCCGTGCTCGCGGTGGTCGTGCACGCCCTGGTCGAGCTGGCCGGGGCGGTCGGTGCCGCGGTGGTCGCGGAGGGCATCGAGACCGCGGCGGACGCGGCCGCCCTGGTCAAGCTGGGTGTCGGGCTGGGTCAGGGATGGCTCTTCGACCGGGCCGTCACGGCCGCGGACCTGCGGAACGGGTACGCACTCGCGCCGTCCAGTCGGTGAGCCGGGCTGACGCCGTACGTCATGGGGGAGACCCGGCAGGGAGGTAGTGCCGGCTGTTCAGGTCCGCGGTGGCCGGCCCTGGCCGGCCAGCCAGCTGGCCACCTGGGTCCGGGACGTGAAACCGAGCTTGCTCAGGATGTTCTCCACGTGTCCCTCGGCGGTGCGCTGCGCCACCACCAATCGCGTGGCGATGTCCTTGTTGCTCAGGCCCTGGGCGATCAGTGCGGCGACCTCACGTTCGCGCCTGGTCAGCCCGAGGTCTGCGGCGGCGTCGGCCGGCGGTTCCGGCACCCGGGCGCGCGGTTGCCGCTCCAGCGCCATCGCGACCACGTCGGCGTCGGACAGGTCGGCGCCGCGCCGGGTGGCGGCCGAGAACGTGGCGGCGCCGAGCCGTGACCGCACCTCGACCACCACCTCGTCGTGCCATTTCTGCAGGATGCGGAACGGCGCCAGCGAAGTGTGCATCTCCTGCCACATCCGCCGGGACACCCCGAGCAGCATGGCCGACCGCTCGTCGCGCAGTTCGCGTGCGGCGATCCAGGCGAGCGACTCCACCGCCAGCCCGACGGTGAACTGCTCGCCCTCCACCGCCTTGCCGATGGTCAGGCTGTCCCTGGCCGCCGCGGTGGCACCGGCGTAGTCGTCGTCCCGCCAGCGCAGCACACTCAGCGCCCACAGCCCGAACGACTGCCACCACACCTCGCCGCTGGCCGCGCCCAGATCCTTGGCGGCGGTCAGATCGGGGTAGCCACTGGACGGCTGACCGGCGAGACCCCGGCACAACCCGAGGACGATCAGCGTCCACAGTTCGCCGTTACGGATCTTCAGGGCACGGAACGCGACGAGCGCCTGCTCCAGCAACGGCAGCGCCTCGGCGTAGTCGCCCGGCCACATCCTGAAGATGCCCTCGATCAGCGGCAGGTACGCCCGCTCGGGCGACGGGGGAAGCGCTTCTGCCAGGGCCACCGCGTCGGCGAGCAGCGCGCCGGCCCGGTCGGCGTCGCCCTGGATGCCGGCGATCCACGCGGCGACGCGCAGTGCCTTGACCCGGGTCCAGTGCCGGGGCGCGGGCATCGCCAGAGCGCGGTCGAGCCAGTGCCGTCCTTCCGAGAAGTAGCCCCGGACGAACCAGTGATTCTGCAGATCGGCGGCGAACCGCAGCGCGGTCTCGGGTGGTCCCGAGGTGGTCGCATACTCCAGCGCCACCCGTAGATTGGCGCCCTCGTGGCGCAGCCGTTGCATGACGGCCGTCTGTTGCGGGCCGACCCAGATCCGGTCCGCGTGGGCGGCGAGGCCGGCGAACCACCGGCAGTGCCGGTGCGCCATCGCCTCATATTCTCCGGCCGCGGACAGCCTGGCGCTGCCGTACTCGCGGGTGACCTCGAGAATCTGGTAACGCGCCGTGCCGTTCCCGGCCCGGATCAGGACCGACTTCTCCACCAGTGACGCGATCAGGTCGAGGATGGTCTCGCTGGGCACCCGCTCGTCGGCGCAGACCGCCTCGGCGGCGTCGAGCTCGAAGCCACCCGAGAAGACCGACACCCGTGACCAGAGGATCCGTTCCTCCTCGGAGCACAGGTCCCAGCTCCAGTCGATCAGCGCGCGCAGGGTCTGCTGTCGTTGCGGCGCGTTGCGGGGGCCGGTGGTGAGCAACTGGTAGCGGTCGGTCAGCCGGTCCAGGATCTGGTCGAGGGAGAGCACGCGGAGCCGGGCCACCGCCAGTTCGATGGCCAGCGGCATGCCTTCAAGGGCCTGGCACAGCCGTACGATCGTGGCGCAGTTGGCCTCGGTGACCTGGAAGTCGGGCAGGACCGCCGTGGCCCGCTCGATGAGAAGGCTCGTCGATTCGTACCTCTGTAGTTCGGTGGGGCTGCACGCGACCGCCGGGTCGGGCACCGACAGGGGATGCACGGCCAGGGTGGCCTCGCCGTCGAGCCGTAGCGCCTGCCGGCTCGTGGCCAGGATGCGCAGCTCGGGGCAGGACCGCAGCAGGGTCTCGGCGAGGGCGGCGCAGGCGCCGACGAGGTGTTCGCAGTTGTCCAGGATCAGCAGCACCTGCTGGCCGGCCAGGAAATCGGCGAGCCCGGCCGGGTCCAGCCGCACCGTGTCCTCACGGAGGCCGAGCGTCTCGCCGACGGTGACCACGACGAGGTCCGGGTCGTGCAGTTCGGCGAGGCCGATGAACCAGACTCCGTGGGGGAAGAGGCGGCGCAGATCGGCGCCGGCGCGCTGAGCGAGCCGGGTCTTGCCGACCCCGCCGGAGCCGGTGAGCGTGACCAGCCGACTGGTGGACAGCATGCGCCGAACCCCGGTCACCTCTTGCCGTCGGCCGACGAAACTGGTCAGTTCGGCGGGGAGATTTCCGACGGTGCCGCGCCTGGTCGTGGCGGTGCTCATGTAGGCACGGTAGTGGGTCGCCCGGCACGGGTGCTCGTTGGTGTGGTGGCCGCAACGAGTGGACCGGCACCTGTCCCCGCCTGCCCGTCCGCACCGTCGCGGCACGCCCGATCGACGACCGTGAGCGCCGCGGAGGCGGACGCCCGGGGATCGGCGCCAGCCGCGGGACGGGACCCGTACCGCCGAATCCAGGTACTCCCCGTAATCCAGGTACTTTCCCCGTGTTCGCAGAGTGTGCGGTCGTGAAGTGTGGATTCGCGTACACATGCTCTCGATCGGAAAGGAGTCCGGCGTGGGCCGCCACTCCGCCGACTGGACGGCACCTGGCTCGACAGACCCCGATTCTTCAGGCACTTCTGCCGTTCGAAGGGTTCCCCGGCACGCCGATCTGTTCGTCCCCACCCCCGGCAGCGCGGCAGCGCAGTTCCATGCGAAGCGGACCGCGGAGACGTTCGATCAACTGGTCGAGCCGCACCGCGCAGCACTGCACGCATATGTACTGCGGAACACGAAGGGTGACGAGGCCGTCGCGGAATCCGTGCTCCGGGAAACGCTCTACCGGGCGTCGTACGACCCGCGACGTTACCCGCGGCGGGCGTCGGCCGTACGGGCGTGGTTGATTCTGACCGCCTACAAGGCGCTGCGCGACGGCGAACGCCACGCCCCGGCGGGGCACGACGACCGCCACCCGGGACCGGGCCGGGTGTCGGCGGGCTTCTCCGAACCGGCGCCGGGACCGGCCGACGAGGGGCACGCCACCACGGTCGTCTCGGCGATGCTGGAGCTCACGGCCGAACATCGCGAACTCATCATCCAGACGTTCTACGGCGGCGCCTCCCTGGAGGAGGTCGCGGCCGACCGCGGCGCCCCGGTGGCGAAGATCAAATCTGACCTGTACGCCGCGATGCACGCCCTGCGCGCCGTGCTCGACCGGCAGGTGGCCGGCCGGCACGGGGTCCGATGAGGCGGTCGGTCCGCCGTCTCACCTCGCTGCCGGAGGGTGTACCGGCAGCCCACCACTCGCACCCGCGCATCGACCTGGCCTCGGAGTGTGGACAACCGCGATGAGGTGAAGGCGTTCCTCACCTCCCGCCGCGCAAAGATCACCCCTGAGCAGGCCGGGCTGACGAGCTACCACCGCAATCGGCGGGTGCCGGGTCTGCGCCGCAGCGAGGTCGCCGATCTGGCCGGCGGAACAGCAGCACCTGGCCGCCCTGGCCCGTGCCGCCGGCCCCGGCCCCGGCGCCCGCCCCCGCCGCAAGCCGCCCGCACCACGGATTCGCCCGAGCATCGCCCGGGTCCTCGATCTGATGACCGGGATTCCGGCGTTCGTCGGCAACGGCCGAAGGGTGGGCTGCCGGCACACCTTTCAGCAGTGACTTCTCCGTTGCCGCGAGCAGGCGTCTCCTGGAAGCCGTTGCAGGTGAGGAACGTCGTGAACTCAGGAGTCCGGACATGAAGAACGCACACCTCGGTGCCCTGGAAGTCTCCCGCATCGGCCTCGGAGCGATGACCATGGCCGGCACCTACACCAGCGAGGGCGGCCTCGACAACGCCGAGTCGATCCGCACCGTCCACCGCGCGCTGGACCTCGGGGTCACCCACATCGACACGGCCGAGATCTACGGCCCGTTCCTCAGTGAGGAACTCGTCGGTGAGGCGATCAAGGGGCGCCGCGACCAGGTGCGGATCGCCACGAAGTTCGGGCTGGTGTCCCACGCGGGCGGCGGTCCCGGTGTCGCCGACAGCAGCGCCGCCAACGTGAAGGCGGCCGTCGAGGGATCACTCAAGCGCCTCGGCACCGATCACATCGACCTGTATTACCAGCACCGCGTCGACCGCGACACCCCGATCGAGGAGACCGCCGCCGCTGTCGCCGACCTCATCGCGCAGGGCAAGGTGCTGCACTTCGGTCTCTCCGAGGCGTCGCCGGAGACCATCCGCCGCGCCCACGCCGTCCAGCCGGTCACCGCCCTGCAGACCGAGTACTCGCTGTGGACCCGCGACGTGGAAGCCGAGATCCTGCCGCTGCTGCGCGAACTCGGCATCGGGTTCGTACCGTATTCGCCGCTCGGGCACGGCCTGCTGACCGGGCGGATCCGCACCGTGGACGACTTCGCCGACGACGACTGGCGTACGACCAACCCGCGGTTCACCGGCGAGAACTTCCGGCGCAACCTCGCCATCGTCGACGAGGTCACCGCCATCGGTGCCGAGATCGGCGCCACCCCGGCGCAGACCGCGCTCGCGTGGATCCTCACCCGTGGTGACGACATCGCTCCCATCCCCGGCACCCGCCGGGTGGCCCGGGTCGAGGAGAACACCGCCGCGGACGCCGTCGAACTCACCCCCGCGCAGATCGAGCGCCTCGACACGCTACGACCCGCTGCCGGTGCACGCCACGACGACGCCAACATGGCCTCCATCGACCGGTGACCAGGTCGCCCGCCGGTCCCGTAACCCGGTCACGGGACCGGCGCGCGGGTCACCCGGCGGGCGTGAAGGTGACCCGGGCCCGCACCGGCCGGAAGCCGGCACGTTCGAGCGCGGCGACCACCCCGGTGCGGTCCGCGTCCGCGTCGGCCACCACCTCACGGGCGCCGGCGGCGTGCAGCACGACGACGGCATCCGCCAGCAACGCGTCCAGCGCCTCCGGATCGGTCAGACCGAGATAGGCGATCATCGGGTAGCAGACGTCGCCCGCGGCGGCGGCGAGGCCGATCGGTTCGCTGTCGCGCAGGGCGACTCGCCACGTCTGCGGGGGACCGGGGAGCCAGGCCAGCGGGTCGGTGGCCAGGTCGATGCCGGCTACCGCCCGGGCCGTCTCCGTTCCGGTCAGGATCTGCGGGGCGGCGATCCGGGCGACCAGGGTGGTGATCTCCGCACGGTCGGTGGCGGGGCGGAAGGTGTACCGGCCCGGTGGCACCGCCGCGGGCGTACCGGTCCGGGTGAAACGCCACCGTTCGCAGTGCTCGACCAGTCCGGCGAGCCGCGCGGCTGCCATCGGCGGCATGGCCGCCGGCACACACCGCCAGTTCGGTGGCATCGCGGCGTGGTAGAGCGTCGGACCGCCGAGCGCCGCGTGCGCGGCCCGCAGCAGTTCAGCCCCGACTTCCGGCTCGGCGTCCAGGTCGAACCACTCCAGCCATGGGCGGCCGACCGCGCCCGGCGGCAGGACCCAGGCGGCGCGGGCGACCACCCGGTCGCCGCGCAGCGCCACCCAGGTGCGGTCCGGCCGGTAGCCGCCGGCGGCGATGCCGTCGGTGTAGCTGTTCCTGGCGACCTCGGGCAGCGGGTCGGGCATCGAGGTGAACAGGTGTTCCTCGCCCGCGACGAGCGGGCGGATGACCAGATCGGTCATGGCGTGATCCTTCGGCTGCGAGCGCCCCGGTCAGGCCCGCGAGGACGCCGGAATGCGGGAGGGGCGCAGAACATCGGACATGGTGTTCTGACCTCCTTCCCGTTCGTCGGCCTTCCGGCTCGTCGGCGTGGAGAGAACCTACTCGATGATCGGCGACGGAACAATCCGCAGTGGACCGTCAGCGGCCCTGCGGGGAGCCGAGGCCATCTGCTTGCCGCCGGATGGCAAGCTCGTGTCCCGTGACCGATGATCTCGTGCAGTCCCGCCCATGAGGGCGGTCATCGTCGCGGCCGCGGTCGCGTTCGTCGTCTCCCTGCTCGGTACGCCGGTGGCGATCCGGGTCTTCACCGCGCTCAAGGCCGGCCAGCCGATCCGTTCCCTCGGGCTCGCCTCGAGCGAGGGCAAGAAGGGCACCCCCGCGATGGGTGGCGTCGCGTTCATCGCGGCGACCCTGATCGGCTACGTCGCCGGGCACGTGGCCCTGACCACGCTGCCCGACCGGCAGATCGCGCAGGAGAAGCCGACCATGACGGCCCTCGTCCTGCTCGGCCTCTTCGTCTTCTGCGGCGCGGTCGGCTTCATCGACGACTTCCTCAAGGTCCGCAAGCGCAACTCCGACGGCCTGTCCGCCAAAGGCAAACTGCTCGGCCAGGCCCTGGTCGGCACCGGATTCGGGATCGCCGCCCTCTACGTGGTCAGCACCAACGGCCAGACCGTGGCCAGCGAGCACATCTCGTTCATCCGGGACATCAGCTGGCTGAACGTCGGCAAGGTCGGCTCGGTGATCGTGTTCGTCTTCGTGATCACGGCGATGTCGAACGGCGTGAACCTCACCGACGGCCTCGACGGCCTGGCCACCGGCGCCTCGACGCTGGTGCTCGGCGCGTACGCGCTGATCGGGTACTGGCAGTACCGGCACTGGTGCGCCGACGAGACGTACGCCCGCGCGAGTGACTACTGCTACGAGGTCCGCGATCCCCTGGAGATCGCCATGATCGCGGCGGCGGCGGCCGCCGCCTGCGTCGGTTTCCTGTGGTGGAACACGTCCCCGGCGCGCATATTCATGGGTGACGTCGGTTCGCTCGCGCTCGGCGCCCTGATCGGCGGGCTCGCGGTGGCGACCCGCACCACACTGCTCTCCATCCTGATCGGCGGGCTCTTCTTCATCATCACGGTGACCTGGGTCATCCAGATCGTCTCGTTCCAGACCACCGGCAGACGGGTCTTCCGGATGGTGCCGCTGCACCACCATTTCGAGCTGGCCGGGTGGAGCGAGGTCAACATCGTGGTCCGGTTCTGGACCGTGGCCGGCGTCTGCGTGGCGATCGGGCTGGGCCTGTTCTACTCCGACTTCCTGGCGGCCGCCGGCTGATCCAGCGTCACACCGTCCGTTTGACGGGCCCACCCAGCACCCGGAACCGGCTTCCGGCCGGCTGGCGCGCGGTCGCCCCGACGCTCGGATGCCCGATGCCGGCGGCCCGGGCGGTGGCCGTGGCGGCCTCGGTGCGCAGACTGTCGCGGGTGGCGGCGGCCAGCTGGGTGTCGTGCCAGACGGTGCGTTCCGCAGCGGCGGCCCGGTGGTAGCGCTCGGCCAGGTGCGCTGCGGTGGCGCGGTGCAGGTGCAGCTCCTGTTCGACGGGGTGCAGTCGCGGGTCCCAGCCGTTGCGGCCGGCGAGGGCGTCGGCGACCACGGTGATCGGGAGTTCACCGCGCCGGGCCGCGGCGAGAACCCTCCGGGCCAGGAAGCGTTCCCGCTCGGCGTACAGCTCAGGGGTCGGCTCGGTCTCGGGCACGGCGAACGCGGCGGCGGCGCGGCGGCGGGCGAGTCCGGCCTCGGCGTCCTGCCAGGCCTGCCAGGCGCTGTCGAGGTGCTGGTGAGTCTGTAGCCAGCGCTCATGCCAGCGCTGCGCGGTCGCGGCGGCATGCTCGGCCGCCACGGTCAGCTCCTGGGCGTAACGCGTGAGGTCGGTGGCCTCCTGCGCATCCGGCCGACGGTGGTCGCGGTAGCCGCGCAGCGTCTCGGCCGCCTCACGCAGGGCCTGCCGGGGCCGGCGGACGCCTTCGGGACTAGCCAACACCACCAGCCCGGGTACGGCCAGGAGGAACAGGATGAGCCAGATCGTCAGGATCGCGGGTTCACGCAGAAGAAGCTGTGCCAGGTCCATGGTCGAGGGTTCCTGTCCAGGGGCGGGTCTGCGGAGATACCTCGCCGCCGAGCCGGTCGGGCGAGGGGGGTACCGGATGGCGGGTACGGCGGGAGTCGCCGACCGCCGAGGCGTCAGACGCCTGGTGCGGTGCGAGGTGGATGGAGCGCGCCGGCGCCGTTCACCGGGGGACCGCGGGAGGCGCTCGCGAGACGCGGGCATCGGCGACGTGCTGGGCCGTCAGCGACCGCGCCCGGTCTGTCGCCGGGGCCACCGCCGCCGGGCTGAGGGCCGTCACCGTCGGGTGGCCGGCCGGGTCATCGGCGGAGGCACCGTGTCGGGCCTGCTGGACCGCGACAGCGGCGGGCCGGGCAGTGGCCGGGCGGGTGGGCGTGTGAGCACCGAGCACGCCGGCCATGACCAGGGCCAGGACGATGGGCAGCGACCGGGTTGCCACACCCAGGTGCCGAATCGTCGCCATGGCCCTCAGGGTATCCAGTCGGGAGGACAGCTACACCCTTCGATGAGGTAGACCACATTCGGCCCGTCATACGGGCAGAGGGTGGGGGAGCCCGCCCTCTGCCGCGCGGCACCAACCTCGACTGCGCCGACGTCTGCGCCACCACCGCCCGGGTGCTGTCGCGGCACACCGGCTACGACGCGAACATCAGCCGCAGCCTCCTCGAGGCCTGTGCGACCGCCTGCAGGTCCTGCGGTGACGAGTGCGGGTCGCATGCCGGCATGCACGAGCACTGCCGCGTGTGTGCGGAGGCGTGCCGGGCCTGTGAGCAGGCGTGCCGGGACCTGCTCGCGGTGATGAGCTGATCCGCGATGGCCTTCACCTGGCCTCCTTCCGGCCGGTGGTGGAGGGCCACTACCTGATGCAACGCCCGGCCGACGGTGAGCCGCAGCCTGTCACGATGGGCTCCGCCGGCATCGCCATCTCCCACGACGGGCAGCGCCTCTACTACTGCCCGCTCGCTTTGCGGCGGCTCTACAGCGTCTCCGTCGACGCCCTGTGCGGCCGGGCGCTCGACGACGCCGCGGTCGCCGACACGGTGATCGACGAGGGTGACAAGGGCACCGGCTCCGACGGCCTGGAGACCGACGACGCCGGCAACCTCTATCTGACCGCGTACGAGCACGACGCGGTCCTGCGGCGCCGCCCCGGCGGCGGTTACGAGACGCTGGTGCACGATCCGCGGCTGCTGTGGCCGGACACCGGCCGTGGCGTCACCGGCCGTTCCCCGTACGCCCGATTTGGCCGTGGGGAAGTTGCCGGATGTCCCGGATGGGCCGATTGTTCCTGCTGGTGGCGGGTATGCGGCAGGCATGGAACGAGTGAGCAGCAAGCATGGCCCTCGTCTCGACGAGGAGATGAAGCACGAGGTACGCGGCCACGTGCAGGGCATAGCCGGCGGCCGCGCCGACGAGTGGCGGACGCCTGAGCCGGCGGGTGAGGACCAGCCGGAGGTCAGCCGGGTGCCGAACGCGGACCTCACCGCGGACCTCAGCCGCTTCGGTCGTTACATCGGACTGTCCAGCATGCCCGGCGACCGGGAGGCTCTTCGGCGTGGCGCCGAGGTGCTGGCGGCCCCGGACGACGTGCTCGACGACCTCGACCGGCTGCCCCAAGGCGTGGTGTTCCACACCGTCACGGAGATCTGGGCGGCTCTCGGGCGCGGGTCCGCCGAGCGGCGGCCGGACTGATCGATACGCCGACGGATGCGGCGGGTGGCCCCTCGGTGCGGTGCCGCACACCGCTCGCATGAACCGTTCGCCGATGGGAACCCGATCACCGTGTCACGTCACGAAGATCTGCCGACAATCCGGACCCTGGACGAACTGGCCACCCTGGCCGATACCCATCCGGACCGGCGAGCCCTGTACGTGCGATGGTCGCGGGGTCCGGACGTGGACCTCGCGGCGGCGTCGAGCCGTGACTCGCTGACCGGGGTGCCGCTGCCGGGCCTGTCCGCGAACTCGCTTGCCGTGGAGGCCTGGTGGAACGATCGCCCGGTACGCCTGTGGGTGGCCCGCCGGCTCTACGACTACCAGCACCTCCAGGAGCTGCGCGGGTCCGGGACGCGGCCGTGGGTCCTGGTCGGTGAGGCCTGCGGGCGCGGGCCGGACAACGAACCCCTGGTGCGCTGCCTGCGCCCGGTGGCGTGGATCTCTGATGCCGCCCTGCGGGAGTCGCGGGAGCTCGTGGAGTCGCAGGGGTCGCCCGAGTGGGGACCGCTGGACCGGAGCACCCGGGCCTGAGCGGCACGGTCCCCACCGGGACCGGCCGCATCAGTCGCCGGCGCTGGTGGGTCAGGCAGACGCCGGCTCACCGGACGGGGCTGCCGGTCGCTGCCCGAGAAAGCGGTAGCGGAGGTACAGGACGCCGTTGGGGAACCGGCGTTCATCGAGGAGCTCGAAGTCCGCGCGCATGCCGGTCGGCAGTCCCGGCTTACCGCCGCCGACGACAACGGGCAGGATCAACAGGCGGCACTCGTCGACCAGCCCCGCCTTGAAGGCCTGCGCCGCGAGGTCGGCACCTCCTACGGTGAGATCGCGGCCGGCTGTGGCCTTCAGTTCCTGGACGGCGGCGGGGTCGAAACGGCGTTCGAGCCGGGTGCCGGCAGTCGACACCGCGGCGAGGCTCGTGGAGTACACGATTTTGCTCGCCGCCTGCCAGGCACTCGCGAAGTCGGCTGTCAGGTCGGACCGGGCGGCCAGAGTGGCGTCGGTCTCCCAGACGGCCATCGTCTCGTACAGGCGCCGCCCGTAGAGGAGCGTTCCCACCGACCGCAGCATCTCGGTGTGGAACGCGAACACCTCGTCGCCCAGGGGGAACCAGCTGATCCCGCCCTGTTCGTCCTCGATGTAGCCGTCCAGCGACACGTTCGTCACGTAGATGAGCTCGGCCATGCCGGCACCCTCCGATGGTCGATCGAACCAGGTCAAGTATCGGGTCGTCCCACGACACCTTTACCGGTTCCACGAATGACCCGCGGGAGATCCGACACGGTGCCGGAAACCTTCTCCGAAAGTCCCCGCGCACCGGGCAGGGCGTGACCGGGTCGCCGGCCACATCACCTGTCCGGTGCGCGGGCCGGATCCGCGTTCAGCGCCGGGCGGCGGGCCGGCGCGTGAGCAGCAGCCCGAGCGCGAGCATCCCGAGGCCGAGACCGAGGTGGAGCCAGTCGTCCGCGTCGTTGACAGGCACGAAGTTGGCGGCCGAGTCCTCGCCGATGACCAGGCCGTACACCCAGAGCAGCAGGTAGACCGCGCCGCCGCCGATCAGGTAGGCGCGGGCGCCCGACACCGTCCGGGCCAGGGCCAGGCCGGCCACCCCGAACAGCAGGTGGACGATGTTGTGCAGGATCGACACCTGGAAGATGCCGAGCAGGTGCGCGTCGGAGTGGTGGCCGGCGAACGCCATGTCGCCGTAGTCGGTGGTGAGCCCGGGGATGAAACCGGCCACCCCGACGAGCAGGAAGACGCCGGCGACGACCAGGGCGGCGGTACGGACCGGGCTGCGTGTCGTCTCGACGGCGCTTCCGGCGTTGTCGTATGTGCTCATGTGACGTCCTTTCACGAGGGTTCCGCCGTCTTCCCGTCCGGACCGGCGATAAACGCCGCGAATTTCCGGTCAGGGCGGTCCTTCGCGGTCCAGGCCGCCCGTCCAGCGGTCGGGGCTCTCCGGCTCGTCGTCGGCCTCGGCGGCGGTCACCTCGGTGAGCTCGTGCTCCTCGGCGAAGTCGCCGGTGTCGTCGTCAGGATCGCCGATGGGTTCCATGATTTCCTCCTCGTCAGGACCGGGTGAGGTCGTCTGCATCGGTGCGGTGGCGGTCGTACCGTTCCGGGCGTCTCAGAGCGCCTCTCCCGGCCGGTCTGCACGGCACTTCGCACCACGAGATGTCACCGGCGGCGCATTGAGGGCCTCACCGGCGGCTACCCGCGCCCGCCGGGCTCAAACGGGCCGTGTCCCGAGCCGGCGCCATCGGCGTCAGCGCACCGGATCGCCTGTTTACCCGCGTGGTACCGGGGAAGCCGGGACCGATGACCGACCAGCAGATGACCGATGAGCAACGGCGTGCCGACCGGCACCCGAGCGACGAACCGGACGGCACACCGGCGTACGCGGCATCGCTGCGCCGGCCGGGTGAATCAGTGACCACCGGTGACGTGGAACCGGAGATCACCGAGGAGCGCGGCTCGGCCGACCGCAGTGGCTACGACGCGGACGCGGTGTCCGGTGACACCGGCATGTACCGCCCCGACTGAGAGTGGAGGACACCATGAGCGAGCAACCGGGCCGGACCGGCGACCGGCCGATCGAGCGTGGCGCGGCCGAGGACGCCTCCGGTGTGCCGGTGACGCCGACGGACGTCGAAGCCAGCCGTAAGCCGCCGAGCGAGCCCCGGGAACGGCCCCGGGACGGCGACGAGGAGAGCTGAACGAGCGTGATCGGGTGCCCGGCGGAGAGCCGGGCATCCCATCACCGTCTCCGCGTCACGCCGTCCGGGTCCAGGCGGCCAGGGCGGCGAGCACCGCACGGATGTCACCGGTCTCGCGGAGGATCGCCCGCTGCCGGGCGGCACCGTCACCGCCGTCGCGCAGCCGGTTCAGCCCGTTCAGGACCAACTCGAGATCCCCGCTGTCCAGCAGTGCCGGACTGACCGTGGCGAAGAACTCGTCGACCATGTCCCACGCCGGGCGGGCGCGGCCCAGCCGCAGGTCGATCAGGTCCCCGCTGAGCCCGTAGCGGGCCGCCCGCCAGTGCGCGCCGGCCAGCAGACAGTCACGCGGCCGCAGCGCCGGCAGGCCGGCCCGGATGTCGTTCATCGCGGTCGCGACGGCGGCTCGCACCAGGGCGGTCACCAGCACCGTGTCGTCGACGTCGGTGCAGACGTCACCCACCCGGATCTCGACGGTGGGATAGGTGGGGGAGAGGCGGGCGTACCAGTAGATCGACGCCTCGTCGAGGACCATCTGCGACGAGATCAGATCGGCGACGGTACGCCCGTAGTCCCTCGCGGACGCGAAGTACGGTGTCGGGCCCATGCTCGGCCAGCGCAGCAACTGCACCGACCGCCAGCTGGCGTGGCCGGTGTCGGTGCCCAGGAACAGGGGCGAGTTCGCCGTCAGGGCGCGGATCACCGGCAGCCACACCTGTAGGTGGTTGCACACCTGGACGGCGATCTCGCGGTCCGCGACGCCGACGTGCACGTGCAGGCCGCACGCCGCCGGATCGTGGGCCACCGGGCCGTACCGCTCGGCGAGATCCTGATAGCGCTGCCCGGACGGCACGCCCACGTCCGGTTCGGCCATCGGGGTGGCCCCCAGCGCCACCAGCCGCGCCCCGGCGGTCTCGGCGACGTCCGCCGCGAACCGGCGGTTCGCCGACAACTGCGCCCGGACGTCACGCATGTCGGTGCAGACGCCGGTGACCATCTCGATCATGCTGCGTCGCATCTCGCGGCGGCTGCGCATGCGGACCGATTCCGGTAGCGCCGCCCTCACCTGCTCGGCGACCGGCAGATTGGTGCCGGTGGCCGGGTCGAGCAGCAGGAACTCCTCCTCGACACCGATCGTGAGCAGCGGTGCGGCCATTGGCCGGGCGAACGCCCTGCCGGTGGTGATGGTGGTTGTCATGGCCGATGTCCCTCGTGACGGGCGCCGGGAACCCGGCGCGAGGGGCCCTGGCTACCCGTGTCGATCAACACCAAACACACCGGCCACCTCGAGGAACTCCCAGGCCGCCCGGCCCCCCGCCGCCCCAAACCCTACGAGCCAGCGGCGCCAGCCAGCCGCTCCTCCCGGCTGGTTCCCACCGCTGTCTCAAGGCGCGTGAGACGACGGTGGCGGCCAGCTGGTTGTTCTTGGCTGGTTCCCACCGCTGTCTCAAGGCGCGTGAGACGACGGTGGCAGCCAGCTGGTTGTTCCTGGCTGGTTCCCACCGCTGTTTCGGAGGGCGTGAGACAGCGGTGAGGGCCAGCCGGGCGTGATCGGCGGTGCTGCCGAGGCTCTGGAGGCGGACATTCGTTAACAGCCGGGCGGATGCCGCGGCCGTAGGCCGTGGCGGGATGTCGCCGGTGGATCGGGGGCGTTAGGAAACGATGTGACGGGCGGTCTGCCCGCGTGACACGTCGCTCTGCTCGACGACGTCGAAGACGCTCAGCAACCCGGTGATCTGCAGGACCTGGAAGACGTTCGGATGCGCCACGGATATCGACAATCGTGAACCGGCTTCCCCGATGATCCGGCGGCATGCCAGCAGCCCGCGGATGCCGGCGGAGTCGAGAAACGTCAGTCTGCTGGCATCGATCCTGATCGGTGCGGGTCCATGCTCCCGCACCACGCCGGTGATACCGGCCCGGAGGCGCTCGGTCTCCCTGGTGTCGAGTTCACCGGCGAGTTCGACCTCTATCGAGCCGTCCGCGGCAGAACGGATGTCACCGATGTGCAGACGCGGTGCCGAAGGGTGCTGGAAGGTCACGGAAGGCTCCCGTTGGGGTGCGTGCGCCCATGCCCCGCACTGCTGGAGGCCTTCGTTCTGACCATACCTCCAGCGACCGGTCACATGGTGAAGACCCGCAGCCGGCGCCGGGCAGCGCCGCGGCCCGAGGCGGGTAGCCGTCAGTCGTTCCAGTGGCGGACCCGCACAGGTTCGCCATGGGCTCCGAACAGGCTGAGGAACTCGACCGGCTGATCAATGAAGCAGGCGGGTGTCGAACTCGGTCGCCTCCCCGGCGCTGAGCTCCTCGAACGTGGCGCCCGGGCCTTTCCGCAGCCGCCGCAGGGACGTCGTCAGGGCTGCTGCCGGCCGATCCGGTCGACGGCGGCCTTGGCGTCGACCAGGCTCGCGCCGGTCCGTTGCCGGTAGAGCCTGATGGCGGCCACGTCGCCGTTGCGGGCGAGTTCAGCGGCGATCTCGGCGTGCAGATCCTCGGGCGTCGTGGGATGGCTGCCGGCGGAGGCGCGGGCCCGGCGCCGCACCTGCGCGGCGGCGATGAGCAGCAGGAGGCCGACGGCGAGAACGGTGAGAGCGGCGGTCGTCATTTCTTCTGCGCCCTTTCAAGGTCGGGGAGAGGATCCGTGGATTCCAGAAGCGCCCGGGTCAGTGTCTCGTTCAGCCACGTCTCCGACTCGTCCAAAGGCCAACCGAGGTCGTCGGTGCGGATGAAATAGGCGGCGTTGCAGAGGTGCAGCCACAGCAGGTCGGTGGCCCGGGCGGCGTCCACGTCGTGACGGAGGGCGCCCATCGTGCTGAGTCGATCGGCCACGAGCTGGAAACCGCTGCGCATGCTGTCGTGGGCGATGGCGAGGCTCTCCCGCACGCCCGGCTCGCTCGCGGCCGCCGCGACGACCTGCCGCATCAGCCCCGACCACTGTTCGAACGTGACCCGGGTCGCGTGGACGAGGAAACCGATCAGCTCGCGCGGGTCGGTGATCGCCTCGCTCCGGGCGAGGATGTCGGTGATGTCGTCGGCGGTGGTGCCGGCCGTGATCAGGGTGCGCAGCAGACCGTGCTTGCCGCCGCCGACCGCGTAGACGGTTGCTGGTGCCACCCGTGCCGCCGCGGCGATCTCCTCGACCCGCGTGTCGAAATACCCGTTGCGGACGAACAGGTCACGCGCGCTGTCGAGGATCGCCTGGCGGGTGAGCTGCGCGTACTCAGCGCGCCTGCCGCCTGCGGCGGAACCGTTCCGTCCGGGTGCCATGCCGCAGATCATAGCTGCTACGTTTCAGTAGAGTGCACTCTACTGAACAGAGTGCCTCCTTTCGAAGGGTGGTCTGGTGCGAGCGGTGTGGTTGAGGGAGTTCGGGTCGCCGACGGTTCTGCGGGTGGAGGACACCCCCGATCCGGTGGTGGCGGCCGGGCAGGTGCTCATCGGTGTGGAGTTCGCCGGCATCACGTGGATCGAGACGTCGTTCCGCGCCTCCGGGTTCGGGCCGTTCCCGGCGCCGCCGATGATTCCGGGCAACGGGATCGGCGGGACCGTGCTGGCCGCCGCCGATCCCGCGGACCGGCACTGGGTCGGCAGGCGTGTGGTCACCGGCACCGGCGGATCCGGTGGGTATGCCGAGAAGGCGACCGTCGACGCCGGCTCACTGATCGGGGTGCCCGCCGGTGTGGCGATCGACGACGCGGTCGCTCTACTGGCCGACGGGCGTACCGCGTTGATGATCATGGCGGCGGCGGGCGCCCGGCCCGGTGACCGGGTCCTGGTAGAGGCGGCCGCCGGAGGCGTCGGGTCGCTGCTGGTGCAGCTGGCGGCCGCTGCCGGCGCCCGGGTCGTGGCCGCCGCCGGCGGGACCCGCAAGCTCGCCGTGGCCCGCGGCCTCGGCGCGCACACCACCGTCGACTACCGCGATCCCGCCTGGGCCGAGGCGGTGCGCGGGGCCGCCGGTGGTGTCGACGTCGTCCTGGACGGCGTCGGTGGTGACATCGCCACCACCGCCTTCGGGCTGCTCGCCGACGGCGGCCGCATGATCAGCTTCGGGTTCAGCGCGGCGGCCGGATGGCCGGACGTCTCCGACGAGGCTGCCGCACGACGCGGGATCCGCGTGCAGCGCGGCGTCTTCGGTGCGCCCGACGAGCAGACCCGCCGTACCACCGAGGCCCTGGCCCTGGCCGCATCCGGACGACTGCGGCCGGTCATCGGTCAGCGACTTCCGCTCGAGCGGGCCGCTGACGCCCACGCCGCGATGGAGACCCGCGCGGTGATCGGCAAAACCCTTCTGGCCGTCTGACCGGGGCGCAGAGCCGGCTGACCGGTCCGGGCCGGCCATCGCAGTCACCAGCCGTTCCAGGGCACCGTGACCGGTTCCGGTGCGGTCGGCCCGGCGGCGTGCGGCACCGTTCCCGGGCTGACCAGCCGGTAGGGCCGGCCACCCGGTGGGTGGCCCGAGGGTGCCGTTCAGTGCCGGAAACTGCCGACCAGGGTGGTCAGGTCGTTGGCGAGCCGGGTGAGGTCGCCGGCCGCCTGCTGGGTCGCTTTCGCGCCGTCGGCGGTGGCGTTGGCGACTTCCGCGACGCCGGAGACGGTACGGGCGACGTCGGCACTGCTGGACGCGGCTTCGGCCACCGACCGGCTCATCTCCCCGGTGGTCGCGGTCTGCTCCTCGACGGCCGAGGCGATGGTGGTGGTGTAGTCCCCGATCTGGCGGATCACGTCGGTGATCTCCTCGATGGCCGTGGCCGCGGTACCGCTGGAGGCCTGGATGTTGGCGATCCGGCCGGTGATCTCCTCGGTGGCCTTCGCGGTCTGCTGGGCCAGCTCCTTCACCTCGCCGGCGACCACCGCGAAGCCCTTGCCGAGTTCACCGGCGCGGGCGGCCTCGATGGTGGCGTTCAGGGCCAGCAGATTGGTCTGCTCCGCGATGCTGGTGATCAGGCGGACGACGTCGCCGATCTCGGCGCTCGCCGCGCCGAGGGCGGCGACCTGGTCGGTGGTGCGCTCGGCGACGGTCATTCCGGACTGCGCGACCTCGGCCGCCTTGCCGGCGTTCGATGCGATCTCGGTGATGGAGGCGCTCATCTGTTCCGCCCCGGCGGCGATCGACTGCACTCCGGCGTTGACCTCTTCACTCGCGGCCGTCGCGGTGGTGGCCCGCTGTGCCGCGTCCGCGGCGCCGGACTGGAGTTGGGTGCTCACCGCGGACAGCTCTTCCGATGCGCCGGCCAGGGTCACGGCTGATCCGCCGATGCTGGTGACCGCCTGGCGCAGTGACGTGACGGCGGCGTCCAGGGCGCGGCCCATCTGCCCGGGCTCGTCCTGCGAGGTCAGCCCGGTGGTACGGGTCAGGTCGTTGGCGGCCAGAGCGTCGCAGACGGCCTTCACCTTGTGCAGCGACCGCACGATGGCACGGGCGACGAACACGCCGAGGCCGAGCGCGAGCAGCAATCCGATGACGAGCAGCAGGATCGACTGGATGCGGCTGGACTCGTAGCCCGATTGCGCATTCGCGGCACTGGCGGCGGCGTCGGCGTCCTCCGCCGCGGTCAGGGCGGCGATGTCCTTGTTCATCTGTGCCACGAGCGGCAGGATCTCGGCGTTGCGGGTCTGCTCCCAGGTGGCGATGTCCTTACGCTGCCCGGCGGGTATCTGTTGGGTCTTCACGACCTGCTCGTACGCCTGCCGTTGCGATTCCAGGTCGTCGATCAGAGCCGGGTCGCCGCTGGGGTTGCTGCCCCGGTAGGCGGCGAGCGCCGTGTCGAAGGCGTCGAGGTCCGCGGTGAACGCGTCGGTGTACTTCCGGGTGTCGGCAGGCCTCTGCGAGATCAGCTGGAAGGCGGTGTCGAGCCGAGCCTGCACCAGCGCCTTGTCGAGGACGCCGATGGCTTTGACGGAGGCGAGGTTGCTGCGGTAGATCTGCTGCGCGGATCCGCTCGCCTCGCTGAGCGCGGAAAGCCCCAGGACACCGACGAGCAGCGCGACCAGCGCGGCGAGCGCCACGGCGGTCAGGATCTTGATGTTGACGCTCAGGTCGGCGAACGATCGCCGGCCCCGGGTCACCGGCTCCAGGGCAACGGCACCTGCATAGGTGTTCATGGTCTCTCCTCGGCACTTGCCAGAAAGGCCCGGCCAGGGGCGACCGGGAACCTCCTGCGGTCACGCACTCGCCGGCCGCACTACTCCCGTTCGGCAACCGTCCGGGCCCGCTGAGTCGCAACCTCGGGCGGACACCGGCCGTACGACGATGGGTCGGTACCCACGTTCGGCGAGTCGCCGTGGGCCCGGACCAGGCCGGCGGCGGCCTACCGGTCGCGGAGGCCGATGCGGAGGGGGATCCCACCGTGCGGCCCGGCGATCCGCCGGTCCTCGAGCGTGCGGGTCATCGGGCCGCGGTGGTGCGCCGGATGACCAGCGTCGGTGACAGCTTGATCTGAGCGGTCCGGCGGTCACGCTGATCGATGCGGTCGATCAGCAGGCGGGCGGCGTTCACGCCCATCTGCCGGCCGTCCTGGTCGACGCTGGTCAGCGAGATCGGCCCGAACGCGGCGAGGGCGCTGTTGTCGTAGCCGGCCACCGAGATGTCCCCGGGCACCGACAGGCCGGCCTCGGCGATCGCTTCGAGCGCGCCGAGCGCGACGACGTCGGCGCCGGCGAAGATCGCGGTGGGCCGCACCGGGCGATCGAGCAGCTGCCGGGCACCCAGGTAGCCGCCGGCCTGGGTGTAGCTCGTCGACGCGATGTCGATCTGGTCCTCGAGTCCGTGGGCGATCATGGCTTCCCGGTAGCCGTGGGCGCGTTGCGCGTTGGGCATCTCGGCGAGCCGTACCCGGTCGGTCTCGTGGTGCTCGATGTGGGCGATGCGGCGGTGGCCGAGGCCGGCGAGATGCTCGACGACCAGGGCGGCGCCGGCGATGTCGTCGTCGGTGACGCTGTCGTAGGCCGGCGAGGAGCCGTGCCGGCCGACGACCACGGTGGGTACGCTGCGGGCGACCTCGTTGAGGCGGCTCTTGGCCGACACCGGGGCGATCAGGACCAGCCCGTCCATGCTGCGGTCGATCATCGCGTCGATGACCCGGGCCTCGGCCTTCTCGCCGTTGCAGCCGGGGGCGAGCAGCACCTGGTAGTCGCTGTCGCCGAGTTGGGCGGTGATGCCGTCGAGGATGTCGGCGAAGAACAGGTTGCGCAGTTCCGGCAGCATCACGCCGATGGTGTACGTCTGTCCCCGCAGGCCCCGGGCCGCGGCGGACGGCCGGTAGCCGAGGTCGGCGATCGCCTGCTGCACCTTGGTACGCATGGCGGGGCTGGCGCCGTACGCGTTGCGCAGCACCTTGGAGACGGCGGTGGTGGACACCTGGGCGTGGCGCGCGACGTCGACGATGGTGACGCGACGGGGCGCGGGCTTGTCCACCTGGGTTCTCCTCTGTGGCCGGGGGTTGAGGAAAGCGTACTGATCAGCGTGGTGGACCGGTCGTGCCCCGTACGACGGGGGTGGGGGTCAGCTTGACGTGCGCCGCGGGGCGCCCCGGTTCGGTGATGCGGTCGAGCAGCAGGCCGGCCGCCGTGACGCCGATGTGGTGGCCGGCCTGGTCCACGGTCGTCAGGGAGATCGTCCGGAAGGCGGCCAGGGTGATGTCGTCGTATCCGGCGACGGAGATGTCGCCGGGTGCGGACAGCCCGGCCTCGGTGAGGGCGTCGAGCACGCCGAGGGCGACGACGTCGGCGCCCGCGAAGATGGCGGTGGGCGGGTCGGGCCGGGCGAGCAGGAGCCGGGCGCCGAGGTGGCCGCCGTCGCGGGTGTAGGTGGTCGAGGCGATGTCGATGTGCTCGCCGAGGCCGTGCGCGCGCATGGCGTGGCGGTACCCGTCGGCGCGTAGCGCGTTGGGCATCTCGGCGAGCCGTACCCGGTCGGTCTCGTGCTGCTCGATGTGCGCGATGCGGCGATGGCCGAGGCCGGCGAGGTGCGCCACGACGAGTCCGGCGCCGGTGAAGTCGTCGTCGTTGACGGTGTCGTACCGGGCCGAGTGGCTGTGCCGGCCGATGACCACGGTCGGCACGGTTCGCGCGATGCCGTCGAGGTGCGCGGGGGAGGAGACCGGTGCGATGAGGATGAGGCCGTCCATGCTGCGGTCGATCATCGCCTCGGTGACCCGGGCCTCGCTCGTGGCGTCGTTGCCGCCGCAGGTCATCAGCAGCTGGTATTCGGTGTCGTCGAGGTGTTCGGCGACGCCGTCGAGGATGTCGGCGAAGAACGGATTGCGTACGTCCGGCAGCATCACGCCGACGGTCCAGGTGCGCCCGCGCAGTGCCCGGGCGGTGGCCGAGGGCCGGTAACCGAGCCGGTCCACCGCGGCGCGGACCCGGCTGCGCATCTGCGGGCTGGTGCCGTAGGCGTTGCGCAGCACCTTGGACACCGCGGTGGTCGACACCCCCGCGTGCCGGGCCACCTCCACGATCGTCACCCTTCGGGCGGCTGTCCGGGGTTGGGGCATGCGCTCTCCCTGTTTAGTGAAACGTTACCCACCATAGAGATCATCCCGAGGGTGCGGAAGCGTGGATCGTCGAGCGGTCATCGCCAGCGGTTACCGAGATTGTTGACGTGGAACCCCTTGACGCTGTTCGGCACGCGCTCGTAAGGTCGGCGAAACATTTGGAAAACGTTACCCACATCACTCCCGGCGCTGTGGTGGCCGCCTCGACCCGGCGTCGGCGCCGCGGCCGTCCACCTGTCTATGAAACGATTCAGCAAGGTGGCTTCCCCGTGACGACCAATCTGCAGGAACGCATCCCGCACCGGGCCCCGGCGACGGTCCGTCCCCATCGGCGGGGGCGCGTCGCGCCACCCTGGTGGTTCACCGCCCCGGCTCTGGTGCTGTTCGCCTTCGTGGTGCTCGTCCCGAGCGCTCGCGGCGTCTACTACGCCTTCACCGACTGGGACGGCCTCGACCCGAACCTCAGCTTCATCGGCCTGGACAACTTTCGGGCCATGGCCGACGACCCCGACGCGCTCCAGGCCATCGGGCACACCCTGCTGATCGCGGTGGCCATCACGCTCATCCAGAACGGGCTCGGCCTGCTGTTGGCGCTCGGCGTCAACACCATGATCAAGAGCCGGAACCTCCTGCGGGCCCTGCTGTTCGCCCCCGCCGTGGTCACCCCGATCGTCACCGCCTACCTCTGGCGTAACCTGCTCGGCCCGGACGGCGCGGTCAACAGCCTGCTCGGCGCGGTCGGCCTGGACTCGTGGCGGCAGAACTGGCTCGGCGACCCCGACCTGGCCCTCTGGATGATCGTGCTGGTCGTGGTCTGGCAGTTCGCCGGCTACTCCATGGTGATCTTCCTGGCCGGCCTGCAATCGGTGCCCAGGGAGATCTACGAGGCCGCGGCCATCGACGGCAGCGGGCCGGTCCGCCGCTTCTGGTCGATCGTCCGGCCGCTGCTCGCGCCGGCCATCACGATCAACCTGATGCTGTCGATCATCGGGGGGATCAAACTCTTCGACCAGGTGTACGCCCTCACCGGCGGCGGACCCGGGCACGCCACCGACACCATCTCCACGCTGATCTACAAGGACGCGTTCACCCTCGGCGAGTTCGGCTACAGCATCGCCCTCGCGGTCGTGCTGACCGCCATCGTCGCGCTCGCCTCCGCCGGCCAGTACGCCGTGCTGTCCCGCAACGAGAAGGCGGCGTCATGAACCGCTACACCCGGCGTACCCTCGCGCTCGAAATGCTCATGATCGCGGTGGCGATCGTCTTCGCCTTCCCGGTCTACGTGCTGGTCAACCTCGCGATCCGGGCACCGTCGGACACCTCGTCACCGATCAGCCCCACCCTCTCGCCCACCCTGGACAACTTCACCCAGGCCTGGCAGGAGGGCGGACTCGGCGGCGCCCTGATCAACAGCGTGCTCGTCACCGCCGTCAGCGTCCTGATCGTGCTCGCCGTGTCGTCGCTGGCGGCCTATCCCCTCGCGAGAAGCACCGCACACTGGTCCCGCGGCACCTTCCTGCTGATCCTGCTCGGACTGGTCCTGCCGTTCCAGCTGGCCGCCCTGCCGCTCTACCAGACCATCCGCGATCTCGGACTGCTCGGCTCGGTCTGGTCACTGGTGCTGTTCTACGCCGGCCTGCAGGTGCCCTTCACCACGTTCCTCTACGTCGGGTTCCTCCGCGCGCTGCCCCGCGACTTCGAGGAGGCCGCCACCATCGACGGCTGCGGCCCGCTGACCGCGTTCCGTTACGTCGTCCTGCCGATGCTCAAACCGATCACCGTCACCGCACTGGTGCTCAACACCGTCAGCGTCTGGAACGACTTCTTCACCCCACTGCTCTACCTGTCCGGCAGCGACCAGCAGACCATGCCCGTCGCGGTCGCCGGCTTCGTCGGCCAGTTCGTCTCCGACTGGAACCTCATCTTCGCCGCGCTGCTGATCAGCATCGTCCCGGTCCTCGCCGTGTACCTGGCTCTGCAGCGCAGCATCATCAACGGATTCGCGGGAGGGCTGAAGGGATGACCCCCTACGGCTTGCAGACCGAACAGCGCACCCAACCCCTCGGGCTCGGCGAACCGCGGCCCCGGTTGTCGTGGAAGCTCCGCGGCGACCGGCGTGGCGCGGCACAGAGTGCCTACCGCATCACCGCCACCGCCGACGGCGAGACGGTCTGGGACACCGGACGCCGGGAGTCCGCCGACACCATCCTGATCTCCTGGGACGGTGCCGCGTTGCGATCGGCGACCCGCTACCGGTGGCGCGTCGAGATCTGGGACGAGACTGGTACGCCCACCGGCGCCGCCGAGACCTGGTTCGAGACCGGCCTGCTGCACCCCGGGGACTGGACGGCGGTGTGGATCGGCCGCGACCCGGTGGCCCTGCCGCCGGTCGACCCGCCGACCGACGACGACCTGCTCGCACCCGGCCCGGCGGAGGCGCCGCTGTACCTGCGGCGCGAGTTCCGGCTGGCTCAGCGCCCGGTTCGGGCCCGGCTGTACGCCACCGCCCGCGGCGTCTATGAGCCGGAGCTCAACGGTGAGCGCGTCGGCGACCGGGAACTCGCGCCGGGCTGGACCGAGTACCACCACCGGATCCAGTATCAGACCTACGACGTCACCGATCACGTGCGAGCCGGCGACAACACTCTCGCGGCGGTCGTCGCCGACGGCTGGTGGAGCGGCTACGTCGGCTTCGACCTGCGCCGCCCGGCCCGCCACTACGGCGACGCGCCCGCCTTCCTCGCCCAGCTGGTGGTGGACTTCCCGGACGGCTCCCGGCAGGTCGTCGCCACCGACGGTGACTGGACCGAGAGCGACGGCCCGATCCGGTCCGCCGATCTGATGATGGGCCAGTACGTCGACGCCCGCCGGGCCGTGTCGGGGAATCGGCCGGTCGCCGTGCTCGATACCGGCACCGGGCCGCTGGTCGCCGAACCCGACGAGCCGATCCGGGTGGTGGCCGAGCTGCCGGCTGTCGCGGTGGACCACCGCGGCCCGGACCGATACGTCGTCGACTTCGGGCAGAATCTGGTCGGCCGGCTGCGGCTACGGGTCCGTGGCGCTGCGACCGGGCAGCGGATCGTCGTGCGGCACGCCGAGGTCCGGGCCGATGGCGAGCTCTACACCGAGAACCTGCGCCGGGCCGCCGCCACCGACACCTTCGTCAGCGCCGGCGGCGACACCGAGCTCTTCGAACCGCGGTTCACCTTCCACGGCTTCCGCTACGCCGAGATCACCGGCTGTTCGGGAGAGCTCGCCCCGGGCGACGTCACCGCGCGGGTCCTGCACAGCGACACACCGTGGACCGGCCGGTTCGAGTGCTCCGACCCGATCGTGAACCAGCTGCACGCCAACATCGGCTGGGGCCAGCGCGGCAACTTCGTCGCGGTACCGACCGACTGCCCGCAGCGCGACGAGCGGCTCGGCTGGCTCGCCGACGCCCAGGTGTTCGCACCGACCGCGACCCGCAACGCCGACGTGTCCGCGTTCTTCGCGCGGTGGATGCGTGACGTCGTCGACGGCCAGAACGACGAGGGCGCGTTCCGCGACGTCTCCCCGATCATCGCCTTCGAACGCGAAGGCGCCCCGGCCTGGGGCGACGGCGGCGTCATCATCCCGTGGCTGCTCTGGCGGACCTACGGCGACCGGCGAGCGCTCGAGCACAGCTTCGACGCGATGGCCCGGTGGGTCGAGCACATCCACCGGCACAACCCCGGCCTGCTCTGGGAGAACCGCACCGGCAACTCCTACGGCGACTGGCTGCAGGTCGACGCCGACACCCCACGCGACGTCCTCGCTACCGCGTACTTCGCGCGCAGCACGCAGCTCGTCGCGGACGCGGCAGACGTGCTCGGTCGCCCCGCCGCCGGCTACCGGGCTCTGCACGCCGCGATCACCACGGCGTTCCAGGACGCGTTCGTCGGTGACGACGGCAGCGTCAAGGGCGGCACCCAGACCGCGTACCTGCTGGCACTCGCTTTCGGCCTGCTCCCGGACACCATGGTCGATGCGGCCGCCGGTCACCTGGCCGCCGACATCGAGAAGCGCGGCAACCGGCTGACCACCGGCTTCGTCGGGGTGTCGCTGTTGTGCCCGGTGCTGTCCGAGCACGGCCGGGCCGATCTGGCCTACGCGCTGCTGCACCAGGAGGAATATCCGTCCTGGGGCTACTCGATCCGGCACGGCGCGACCACGATCTGGGAGCGCTGGGACGGCTGGACCGAGCACGGCGGCTTCCAGTCCGCGGCGATGAACTCGTTCAACCACTACAGCCTGGGCAGCGTCGGCGACTGGCTCTACGGCCGGGTCGCCGGCATCGACCAGACACCGGACTCGGTCGCCTACTCCGAGCTGCTGCTGCGTCCCACCCCCGACCCCACCGGCCGGCTCACCTGGGCCCGCGCCGAACAGGAGACCGCCCGTGGCCTGGTGGCCTGCGGCTGGTCCCGCGAAGACGACCGGCTCACCGTGACCGCCACGGTGCCGCCGGGCAGCACCGCCGTACTGCAGATGGCGACGCCCGACCCCGGCAGCGTGCGCGAGAACGACGTGCCCGCCGCCGAGACACCCGGGGTCGTCCGGGTCGATCCGTCCGCCGCCGGGCTCACCCTGTGGCTGACGTCCGGCCGCTACACCTTCACCGCTTCCACCACCCCCCGTCTGATTCATCTCCACAGTGGGAGAACGCATGCGCACTCGTAGACTGACGGCCGTCGCCGCCGCGATGACCGCCGCCACCTTGCTCGCCGCCTGCTCCAGCGGCACCAACTCCGCCGGCGGCGGTGGTGACAACCAGACGCTGACCATCGCCTCGGTCGACCAGGGCTCGATCGAGAAGGTCGTCGACGCGTTCAAGGCCGCCAACCCCGGCGTCACCGTCAACCTCACCACCAGCGGCGCCGACCAGTACCAGCAGCAGATCCGCACCCAGCTGTCGTCCGGCACCGCCCCCGACGTGATGACCGTGTGGCCCGGCAACGGCAACCCCGGCGCCACCTTTGTGATCGCCAAGCCCGGTTACCTGCTCGACCTGTCCGACCAGCCGTGGGCCGGGCAACTGCCGGAGGCGTTCAAGAAGGTCGCCCAGTACGAGGGCAGAACCTACAACGCGCTGTTCGGGCTCAACGGCATCGGCGCCGTCTACAACGACGAAGCCATGACGAAAGCCGGCCTCACCGCGCCGGGCACGTGGACCGGCCTGATCGAGTTCTGCAAGGACGCCGCCGGTAAGGGCACCCCGGCGTTCGCCCTCGGCATCCAGGACAACTGGGTCACCCAGATCGCCCTGTACGCGCTGACGGCCACCACCGTCTACGGCACCGACAAGGACTTCGACACGAGGATGGCGGCCGGGCAGGCCACCTTCGCCGGCTCACCGTGGACCACCGCGATGGCCAAGTACCAGGAGATGAACAGCGCCGGCTGCTTCCAGAAGGACCCCCTGGGAACCAGCTACGAGGCCAGCCAGACCCTGGCCGCGACCGGGAAGACGCTCGGCATCATCCAGGGCAACTGGATCATCGGACTGCTCAAGCAGAAGAACCCCGGCGGCAAGTTCACCATGAAGGCGCTGCCGGCCACCGACAACCCGGCCGAGTTCGTCATGCCCGCGGCCGTCGGCGCCGGGTACGGCATCAACGCCAAGGCCAAGAACAAGGACCTCGCCCTGAAGTTCGTCACCTTCGTGATGTCCCCAGCAGGCATGAAGGTCTTCAACGAGGCGCAGGGCAGCCTGCCGACCCTGCCGGACGCCGGCACCACCGTCGACCCCGGCCTGACCGACCTCACCACGTTCGTCAAGGACAACCGCACCGTGCCGTTCATGGACCAGCTCTGGCCGAACGCGAAGGTCCAGCAGACCATGCTCAGCGGCCTGCAGGAGGTCTTCAGCAACCAGGCGACCGCTGACGAGGTCCTGAAGGACATGGACACCGACTACAAGGCGGGATCGTGAAACGACGTACGGCACTCGGACTGTCCCTCGCCGTCCCCTCCGCGACCTTGCTGACCGGCGGCCCCGCCGAGGCGACCGGCGCCAGCCATAGCCCTGACCTGCGCGTCGTCGGCCTGCGCGTCGACGGCCGCCCCGATCGGCCCCTCGGACTCGACAGCCCCAGCCCGGTGCTGAGCTGGCGGTTCGCCGAGACCTCATCCGCTGCCGCCGACCGGCAGACCGCGTACCAGATCCGGGTCTGGGACGCCGGTCGTGACCGGTTGCTCTGGGACTCCGGCAAGGTCGGCTCGCCGGTCCAGTCCGGAGTCCGCTACGGCGGCGAACCGCTCACCTCCCGGCAGCGACTGAGCTGGCAGGTCCGCGCCTGGGGCGCCGACCGGCACGCCACCGGCTGGAGCACCCCGTCGACCTGGGAGGTGGGGCTGCTCCACCAGACCGACTGGGGCGCGGCACGGTGGATCGAGTACCCCGGCCGCACCGAGACCCAGCCGATGCCGATCTTCGCCCGGCAGTTCACCGCCGACCCGCGCCGCAAGGTCACCCGGGCGCGGCTCTACCTCTCCGGCGTCGGCATGCACCTGGCCACCGTCAACGGCCGCGGGCTGACCGACGAGGTGCTGGCGCCCGGCTACGCCAACTACCAGCTGTCCAGCGAGTACCGCGTCTACGACATCACCGGCCGGATCCACCGGGGCGCCAACACCGTCGGGGTACGGCTGGGCAACGGTCCCGCCTACGTCCGGCGCAGTGTCACCAACCCGGCGGTGGGGCGGACCTCGCCGTACTCCTGGTGGCAGAGCCAGCTCAAGGGCAGCGGCACGCTGACCGCCGACGTCGAGGCCGGTGCCACCACTGTCACGCTGAGCGCCGTCACCGGCTACCACGTCGGCGGCACGATCAACATCGACACCGGCGACGGCGGCGACAACCTGGAATCCCGGGTCATCGCCGCGATCGGCGCCGACAGCACCACCTTCACCCCGGGCCTGTCGAAGCCGCACCCGGCCGGAGCGACGGTGACCGGCTCCGGCAACAACATCGCCGCCGGCGATGCCAGCGCCGGAGCGGCCGTCACGCCTCGGTTCATCGCGCGCCTGGAGATCACGTACGCCGACGGCCAGGAGACGGTGATCGTCTCGGACCGGGAGTGGCGCGCCGCGCTCGGCCCCCTGCAGACCGACGCGTGGTATTCGGGATCGGACTTCGACGCCCGCCGTGAGCAGCCCGGGTGGGATCAGCCCGGTGCCGACCTGTCGGCAGCCGCGCAGCGGCGTGACGGCACCCCCACCGGGTGGATCGCCGCAGGGATCGCCCCGCCGCCGAATCTCGCCACCAGGCTGGTCGGCCGCACCGCACCGCCGATGACGATCGCCGACCGGTACGAACCGGTGGAGATCACCAACCCGGTACCGGGCACGTGGGTGTTCGACTTCGGCCAGAACATCGTCGGGTTCCCCATGCTCAGGCTGAAGGCCGGCGTGCCGGCCGGCACCACGATCCGCATCGCACCGGCCGAGTCCCTCGCCGCCGACGGCACCGTCGACCAGGCATCACTCAAGGGCGGTGGCGGTAGCCGCGGTGTCGACCTGTTCAACACGTACACCACGGCCGGGCTGCGCGGTGGGGAGAGCTGGCGGCCGGACTTCAACTACTTCGGCATGCAGTGGGTGCAGGTCACCGGCCTGCCCGCGGACTACGTGCCCACCAGGGAGACCGTCACCGGGCTGCGGGTGCAGGCCGAGACGCCGATCGCCGGCGCGGTCACCACGTCCGACGCGCGGGTCAACCGGATCCACAAGATGGCCTGGTACTCGTTCGCCGGCAACATCATGAGCGTCTTCACCGACTGCCCGGGCCGGGAGAAGCTGTCGTATCCGGCGGATTACACGATGCCGATGGGCTCGATCCACCGGGACTTCGACCTGTCCGCCTACCTTCGCACGCACCAGCGGCACCTCGTCGAGGGCCAGTCGGTGGCCGACACCCCGATGGCCGGCAACGTCGCCCTCAAGACACCGGTCTACGACTGGGGTTACACCGGCCGCTTCGGCGACGAGATCAACTGGGGTGACGCGATCATCCTGGTGCCCGGCTTCCTGCGGCAGCTCTACGGCGACACCGAGACCGCGGCCCGCTACTACGAGCCGATGGTGCGCTTCGCCGACTACATCGCCCGGCAGAAGGCCGTCGGCAACATCGTCGACGCCGCCCTGGCCGACTGGGTGTCGGCCGAGCCGGTCTCCGGCCGGATCACCGGCACCTGGGGCTACTACCTGATGGTCAGGGAGCTGGCCGAACTGGCCCGCCTGACCGGACATCAGGCGGACAGCGCCCGATACTCCGCCCTGGCCGTGGACATCAGGACGGCGTTCCACACCACTTTCTGGGATCCGGCCCGCCGGCTCTACGCGGACAACGGCGCCGTCTCCCAGTCGGCGCAGGCGCTTGCGCTCGACGCCGGTCTGGTGCCCGAATCCGAGCGGAAGGCTGTCCTCGACGCTCTGGTGGAAATGATCTACGCGTTCCACCCGAACGGCGACGGCCCGCATTTCAGCGGCGGCACCATCGGCATGGCCCCGATCGTGCGGGCGCTGTCCGCCGGCGGCCGCGACGACGTGCTCTGGGATCTGATCCACGAGGACGAACAGCCCAGCTACGGCTACTTCATGGAGTCCACCGTCGCCAACCCGGGCGGCATGACGACCATGGGGGAGCGCTGGAACCGCGGCGACTCCAAGAACCACATGATCCTCGCCCAGATCGAGGAGTGGTTCCACGCCGGCCTCGCCGGGATCCGGGCCGCCGAGGGCACCACCGCCTACCGCGACCTCGTCGTCCAGCCCAAGATCGTCGGTGACCTGACCTTCGTCAAGGGCCACTACACGACGCCGCAGGGCACCGCCCGCTCCGAGTGGAAGCGCGAGGGGAACCGGCTCCGGCTGACCGTCACCGTCCCGCCGAACACCACCGCTCTCGTCCAGGTGCCGACGTTGGGCGGCCGGGTCACCGGCACCCCGCGCCGTGCGAGATTCCTGCGCACCGCCGGCGGCTACGCCGAATACCAGGTGCCGTCCGGCACCTACACCTTCACCACCCGATGAGCCCCGGCCCGGCCTCCGCACCTCACGGCGGAGGCCGGGCCGACCACGGCGAGAGGCACCACGTGGACTTCCCCGACGACTTCCTCTGGGGCAGCGCCACCTCGGCCCACCAGGTCGAGGGCGGCAACACCAACAACGACTGGTGGGACTTCGAACACGACCCCGCGTCACTGGCGCGGGAGTCGTCCGGTGACGGCATCGATCATTTCCACCGGTACGCCGACGACTTCGCGCTGCTGGCCTCGCTGGGGCACAACACCCACCGGCTGTCGATGGAATGGTCGCGTATCGAACCCGCACCCGGCGAGTTCAGCCGTGCCGCGCTTCTGCACTACCGGCGCGTCCTGACGGCGTTGCGCGACACCGGCATGACCGCGTTCGTCACCCTGCACCACTTCACGCTGCCGCGCTGGTTCGCCTCCCGTGGCGGCTGGCTCGCCCCGGACGCGGTCGCCGTCTTCGCCCGCTACTGCCGCCACGTGACCGCCGAACTGGGCGAGCTCATGCCGTTCGTCTGCACCGTCAACGAACCGCAGATGGTCGCCCTGCACGGCTACCTGGAGGGCTGTCACCCACCCGGCATCACCAATCCGATGAAATGGCGACGTGTCGGCGAGGTGCTAGTCGACGCCCACTTCGCGGCCGTCCGTGCGGTCCGCGCCACCAGCGACGCGCGGGTGGGGCTCGCCGTCCAGCTACCCCTGCTGGTACCCGCCGACGCGGGACCCGAGTCGGCCGGCTTCCGGGCCGTCCGGTACGAGATCGTCGACCGCCACCTCGACGAACTGACCGGACCCGACACCGGCGACTGGCTCGGTGTGCAGTACTACCGCAAACAGTGGGTCGATCCGGCGTCGCCCGCCCTGTTCGTCCCACCGCCGCCGGGCACGCCGCTGACCCAGATGGGCTGGGCCGTACACCCCGACGGTCTGCGCCGGATGCTGCACCGGGCCGCGCGGACCGGACTGCCGCTCTACGTCACCGAGAACGGCATCGCCACCGGCGACGACACCGAGCGCCTCGACTACCTCGCCACCCACCTGGCCGCTCTGGCCCGGGCCCGTGCCGAGGGCGTCGACGTGCGCGGATACCTGCACTGGTCCGCCTTCGACAACTTCGAGTGGAGCGAGGGCTACCGGCCCCGATTCGGGCTCATCGCCGTCGGTGACGACTTCGTCCGTACGCCCAGACCCAGCGCCCACGCCTTCGCCCGCCTCGCCCGCACCGGACGTCTCGACGCGCTGCACGAGCCCGGCGAACGGACGCCATCACCGTGACGCTCCGATCGCCGGGCGGACTGGAGCAGTCACCCCGCCGCGGCCGCCAGGGCGCGGGCCGTGGCCGGCACCAGGGGGCAACTGCTCTGGTACTGCCGGATGCCGGACTGGTCGGCCAGCGGGCAGAGGAACTGGCTGAACCGGGTGTCGTCGTCAACGAAGATCTTCAGCCAGGGGATCATCGTCCGGGCGAGGATGGTGCTCGGCTGGCCGATGTAGTTGTGACCGGCACCGGTGATCTCGAAATAGGCGCGCTCCGTCGTGGCCGGGATCGTGTTGTACAGGCTGGTGAGCCGGGACGGCGGCACGAGGGTGTCGTTCTGCATCGCGTAGATCAGGGTCGGCACCCGGTCTCCGGCCAGAGTGTTCGAGGGCAGATGGGGCGCGTTGCCGATGGCCGCCTTGAGGGCGGGACGCCGCAGGGCCGCGTCGAGTGCGCCGCCGCCACCCATGGAATGTCCCGCGACGGCGAGTCTGCCGGGGTCCAACCGGCTGCGCACCGAGCTGCGCTGCGTCAGGTAGTCCAGCGCGGCGAGCAACTGCGTACCACGGCTGGTGGGGCTGTCGTTGATGCTGTTGGTCTCGATCCCGAACACGATGAAGCCCTGACTGGCCAGTCTCGGGCCCAGCCAGGCGATGCCGGGCCAGGTGCCGTTGAGGCCGGGCGAGATCGCGACGCCGCCGAAGGTTCCCTGGCTGGTGTCGGTCGGGTAATAGATGACACCGCCGCCGAAGCCGTTGCCGCGCGGCACGCTGACCGACGCGGTGGCGAACGGACCGGTCACCGCTGCCACGCTCGATGCGGTCGGGGCAGGGCCTCGCTGGTACGGGTTCGCAGCGGCGGAGGCGGGTGGCGCCGCCGTGGCCACCATCCCGGCGGCGAGGGCGATCGCGGCCAGCGCCCGTCGGACGACCTTGATCGATGAACGGCGGCCGGCGGGCGTCATGCGGTCCGGATCTGACATCGGGCTCCTCCTCAGGCGGCTGCATCAACTGGCCAGCCACGACTCAACGACGTTTCATCGAAGATGCTGAATGAAAAACGTTATCCAAGTCAAGCGGTACGAACGTATGCAGTAACCGGCTCCGTGCAGAGGTCGGCAGAAGTTCAGCGGAACGCTGGCAGGTAAGACCTGATTGACCACCAGGTCATCGGTGTCTATGTTCGGCGCAACTCGTGAGTAACGTTTTTCAAATAGGCACGATCTAACTGATCCTGTCAGCTCGGCTTTCAGTGGTGCCTCGCCGCGCTGCATGCAGTGAAACGTTGCAAGTCGGCCCGATGGCCGGCTCGATCCCGGAAGGAAAGAGGTCTGATCATGGATGCGTCTCTGACCCGTAGAGCCCTGATCGGCGGATCGCTGTCCGTGGCCGCCACGGTGGGCATGCCGGCGGCGGCACACGCCCACCGTGCACCACGGGACGTGGCGGCCACCCGGTACGGCCACGTCCGCGGGCGGCGCGAGGACGGCATCGTCAAGTTCCTCGGCGTTCCCTACGCGACCCCGCCACTCGGCGAACTGCGCTTCCGGGCTCCGAAACCGCCCCGGCCGTGGTCCGGCGTGCGTGACACGGTGGACTTCCCCAGCCCCGCCTTCCAGGCCCCGGGCGGCGAGATGGGCCCGAACGGCAACGGCCGGATGCCCGCACCGTCCGAGGACTGCCTCTACCTCAACATCTGGACCCCGGCCGCCGACCGCCGGCGCCGGCCGGTGATGTTCTACCACCACGGCGGCGGCTACATGATCGGCTCCGGCTCCGCCACCGGGCAGGACGGCAGCCGCCTGGCCAAGCTTTACGACGTGGTGGTCGTCGAGTCCAACCACCGGCTCGGCCTGCTCGGCTACCTGTTCCTCGACGACCTCACCCACGCCGACTACGCCGCCAACCAGGGCATGCTCGACATCCTCGCCGCGCTGCGCTGGACGGCCGAGAACATCGACGAATTCGGCGGCGACCCGGACGACATCATGGTCTGGGGTGAGAGCGGCGGCGGCGCCAAGACCGCCGCCGTCTACACCATGCCGTCCGCCACACGGTTGTTCCACAAGGCGTCGATCGAGAGCGCCGCGCCGCTCCGGTTTCCGACGCGTGACGGTGCCACCGCGCGCGCCGACCGTACCCTGCATCTGCTGGGCCTGACCCGCGCCGACGTCACCGCGCTGCACGACATCCCGGCCGCCCGGCTGCTGGAGATCCAGCAGTCCGAGGCCGCCAACGGGGTCGCCCCGTGGGGCGACCCGGACCCACTGCCCGGCTTCGGTGCCTTCGTCGACGGCCACGTCATCCCCCGGCACCCGTTCGCCGACGGCGCCGCCCCGTGGTCGGCCGGGAAGCCGCTGATGGTCGGCACCACCCGCGACGAGACCGTGTTCTTCAGCCTGTTCGGACCGCCCGACATCTTCCGCATCGACGAGGCCGGCCTGCGCAGCCGACTGGGCGGCACCTACCAGGGCGCCGAACTGGACCGGATCATCGCCACCTTCCGCCGGTCCCGGCCGCACGCCACCCCGGCCCAGCTCTACTTCGCCATCACCACGTCACCGATCTGGCGTGACGCCATCAAGATCGCCGAGGCCAAGGCGGCACAACACCGGGCGCCGGTGTACATGTACCACCTCGCCTACCGGGACCCGACGCCCGTACCCGGCACCGATTTCCCGATCGGTGCGCCGCACGCCGCCGACATCCCGCTCAAGTTCGCCAACACGCCCGGCGACCGGCCGGCGGGGGAGCGGGCGACAGCGCGGAACATGAGCGCGCTATGGGCCGGCTTCGCCCATGACGGTCACCCGAACGCGCCAGGCCTGCCGCGGTGGCCCGCCTACACCCGCCGGGACCGGGCCACCATGTGGATCGACGCCACCTGCAGGATCGTCAACGACCTGGACCGCAGCGAACGGCTGTTCTGGGAGGACCGCGCCTGACGTCCGCCGCCGGTCCCTGATGAACGCGGGTACCCGGAGGCCCCCGGGTACCCGCGAGATCGTGGAGCGGCAGCGTTCCCCGTGGACGCCGCCGCGGAGTACCCGGCCGCACCGCGCATATTCACCTTTCTCGGTCACAGGCTTGTCGGGCAGGTGGAACGGCTTGACCAGGTAGTCGTCGGCGCCGGCGATCCGTCAGTTCGGTGCGGTGGGAGCTGCGGCCGGCCGGGCCAGCACCAGGCCGGCCACGGACAGCACCGTGCAGCCGATCATGAGCAGCGCCATGGGTACGGCGGTGTCCTGCCCACCGAGACCCGCGATCGGCGCGATCACACCGGCGGCCACCCACGTGACGAATCCGAGCATCGCCGAGCCGGTGCCCGGATGTTCGGGCACCTCAGCCGAGGCCAGCGCGCCCCCGTTGGGGCCGATCAGTCCCTGCGCGCTCATCAGCACGAAGAAACAGACGATCACCAGTGGCAGCGGCGTGCCGAACCACAGCGCACCCACCAGCATCGTCACCCCGGCGCCCAGCGCGGCGATCTGCCCGGCCGCGATGACCGTGCGGGTGGCGACCCGGCCCGCGAGCCGGGCAGCGACCAGCGACGCGACCGTCATGCCGGCGGCGTTGGCGGCGAAGTCCATCGAGTACGCCACCGGTGACAGACCGTTCATCGACTGCAACACGAACGCCGACGTCGCCACGTACGCGAAGATCGCACCCATTCCCGAACCGCTGACCAGCACGTATCCGACGTATCGTCGCCGGGTGAGGACCTGACGGCCGGCGATCGCGAACGTGCGCAGGCCACCGCCGTGCCGGCGCCGCGGCGGCAGCGACTCGGGCACCGCGACCAGCACCGCCACCACCATCGCCACGCCGAGGGCCGCCACCGCCCAGAACGACATCCGCCAGCCGGAGACCTGCAGGATGACCGCGCCGAGCAGCGGCCCGGCGATCGGCGCGATCCCGCCCACACCGGCGATCACGTTGAGCACCCGGACCAGCCGGGCGCCCTGGGCGAGGTCGACGATCACCGCCCGGCCGATCACCATCGCCCAGCCGCCGGCGAAGCCCTGGGCGAACCGGGCGGCCATCATGACGCCGATCGACGGGGTCAGGGCGCACACCACCGAGGCGATGGTCATCACGACCACCGCGGCCAGCAGCAGCCGGCGCCGGCCGTACCGGTCCGAGACCGGCCCGCCGATCAGCTGGCCCAGCGCCATGCCGACGAAGAACGTGGTCAGGGTGAGCTGCACCTGCGTGGCCGTCGCCGACAGGTCACCGGCGACACCCGGGAACGCCGGAACGTACATGTCGGTGGCCAGTGGCGCGATCCCGGTCAGCAGGATCACCGTGGCGATCAGGGCGGTGGTGAGCCGGGCCTGCCGCCGTACCCGATCCGGTTTCCGCTGTTCGGCGAGAGTCGCAGTCATGCCTCCAGCACACCCGCGGCGGGCGCGGGGAGGAAGTCATCGCCGAGGGGTGTACCAGCAGTACATCCCAGGTCAGCGGTCCGCGCCGTACCGTCGAGGACATGAGCAACCGAGCCGAGGTCCACGACTTCCTCACCACGCGCCGCGCGAAGATCACCCCCGAACAGGCGGGCCTGCCCGTCGCCGGACAGCGCCGTGTGCCCGGACTGCGCCGCAGTGAGGTCGCCGCCCTGGCCGGCATGAGTGTGGAGTACTACGCCAAGCTGGAACGCGGTGCGCTGGCCGGCGTCTCCGCCGGGGTGCTCGAGGCGATCGCCCGCGCCCTGCAACTCGACGACGCCGAACGCGCCCATCTCATGCGCCTGGCGCAGGAGGCCAGCGGCACCAGCGCTCTGGTACGGCCCAGCCGCCGCCCCAGGCAGTGGACCGTACGGCCCAGCCTGCAATGGACGCTGGACACGATCACCGCACCGGCCATCGTGGTGAACAACCGGCAGGACCTGCTCGCCGCCAACCTGCTCGGCCGCGCCATGTACAGCGACGTCTACGCGGGCGCCGACGGTGTGCCCAACTTCGGGCGGTACACCTTCCTGGACAGCACCGCCCACCGCTTCTATCCCGACTGGGACCTCGCCGCGGACATGACCGTGGCGAACCTGCGCACCGCCGCCGGCAAGGACCCGCACGACAAGGGACTGCACGACCTGGTCGGTGAACTGTCCACCCGCAGCGAGGACTTCCGTCGCCGGTGGAGCGCCCACAACGTCCGTATCCACGGCACCGGCCGCAAGACCTTCCACCACCAGGTCGTCGGCTCCCTCGAACTGGCCTACGAGACCATGGACCTGCGCGCCGACGACGGTGCCGCCATGACCCTCTACGCCGCGCAGCCGGGTTCACCGACCGCACAGGCACTTACCCTGCTCGCCTCCTGGGCCGCCACCAGCGAGAACAGCCCTGCCGCGTCGCAGCGTTAGCCCGTTCCGGCCGCCCTGCGCCCGCAGCAACGGTTGCAGGCCATGACTCCCGACGCGGGCGCAACCTCATCGGCCAGCGCCTGACGCGCGTCTTCAGTATCACGGGCTACCCGGCTGGTCCTGACGCCGACGGACCCGGCAGAAGGCCGGCGCGTCACCTACCGGCGCTTCTGATCGCAGCAGGACCGGCGGGGCGCTCTACCTGTGGGCACGCTCGCGGCGGACGTGAGAGCGCTGCGGCCTCCTCTCCCGGCTCGAGGACGGCCCGCTCGCCGAAGCCGTCCGTGGCACGGCCACCTCTCGTCTGCTTCAGCAGGAGCTTTCAGCCGGTCAGCGGGCGGCTGACGGTGCTGTCGGTCCTGCCGCTCAACTCCCTGTCGAGGGTCTCCTGCGCGTCACGCATCGCCTCGGCATACTCGGGTTCGGCGAGCCGGCGCATGCCGACCTCGGGCGCGACCGCCTCGACCACCGTGCTGATCCACCAGATGTTGCCGAACGGGTCACGCACCCGGCCACCTCGCTGACCGAACGCGTGGGTCGCCGGTGCGGTGATCACACGGGCCCCGGCGGTGGCGGCCCGCTCGATCGTCGCGTCCGCATCGGCAACGAAGACGCGCAACAGCGAAGGCATCGCGGGCCAGCCCGGTCTCTGATCGAACGCGAGCAGAACGGTGTCCCCGACACGAATCTCGGCGTGGCCGATGGTCCCGTCCTCCAGCCGCACGCGGCCCGACTCGACTCCATCGAAGACGGCGGCGATGAAGTCCAGCAATCGCCCGGTGTCGGGGGTGACGATCCACGGCGCGACGGTCGTGTACCCGGCCGGCTGGGTGCTTGACATGGCAACTCTCCTCGGGACGACGCTGATGCGGCTCACCGTAGAGCCCATACAGGTCAACAACTGTCCTGATGAGTCGAGGCCGTGGCGCCCGAGATCGTCCATCCGAACGCCGTCGGCTGCCGACGCGCCGGCTGAATCCCCGCCCGAACAGAGCCGGGCCGTTCGGAGTGCGGCGTTCGAACGGTCACTTGATCGATCGGCTGTGGGTTACGGCTGCTTCCCGGCCCAGGAAGCAGCCGTAACCCACAGGTGGCCTCTCAGATCGGCCGAAGATGATCGTCCGCCTATGCGAAACTGCTTCAACCCGCCGGCTTCGCCTTCACGCGAAGAAGGCGGACTGCCTCAACTGGCCGCTGTCCGCGTGCATCGGCAACCTGTTCCGTGTGCAGTGAGACGACTCGGATCTCGCGAGAGATCAGTCCGAATGCGGCCTGGACCAGATCAAGGACGGCGCTGTTCCCCAGCGTCGATGACGATCCATACAAGTTCTCGCCATTCTCATCCGGCAGCTCAGCTGCTTTCCTGCGCCTCAGCGGGCGAACCATGGCATGCGAGGAGGCGGCGTGCGGAACTTCGGAGTGATCCTGGCGCCAGGGTACGAGGACGTGTGGCAGGACGAATCGCTTCTCGAGCCCTGACCGGCGAGCTGGACCAAGGCGCTCACCTGCCGCGTTCCCCCAGTGGCTGCGGTTACTGCGTCGGGAGGCGCCGGCGTGGGCGGAACGCGATGAACGCGACCAGGAGCAGCGTCACCGGCAGGCCGAGGAGCCACAGGGCGAGGCCGCGGTCGATCCATCCTGCCGTGCGGGCGATGTCCACCAGCGCTCCGGTCAATATGGCGCCGCCGAACGTGAAGCAGAATGAGATCGCCTCCTGCTGGGTGCGCCAATCCGCCCGGGAGCCTTTCATCACGATCGGGGTTTCGGTCACCAGTGCCCATACGCCGCCACCGATGAGGAACGCGGCCGCCGCCAGTGCCAGGACATTCATGATCACGCCAGGCAACCTATCCGTGGTCGTGGTCGACGGGGACCGGGTATCCAGGGGAAGGGCCTCAGCCGTTCGTCGCGGATGTCTTGAACGGCCCTGCCCCGGCACCGATCTTTAGGATTGCGGGCGTGCACACCACACCGCCCGGGCCGATCGACGTGCCGCGGGAGTTTCCCGCCGTCGTACCGTATGTGACGCACGGCGCTGGATTCCGGTCGAGGACCGTCCGGCGATGGTCGGCTGGGGCTGGGATGCTCCTGACGATCATCCGTGGCGCGACCTGCAGAGCCCGACAGGGTTGATGCTCGGAGATGCGGGCGGGATCTACCTGTTCGTCTGCACCGAGTGCCCGGCCCGACCATTCGACTACCGATTCGACTGCGGATGAACGGGACCAGCGGTCCCCGTACGTCTGCAGCGGACGACAACGGCCCGTCATCGGTCGACGGTGACGGGCCGTTGGTGCTCATCGCAGGCGATGAGCCGCCGGTGTACTGGTCACACCGTCTGGTAGATGTAGTTGCGGCCGTGGTCGGAGTCGTACGCGGTGCAACGGCTGACCTGACCGTAGACGCGGAACCAGATCTCCACCCGGCTGGTGCTGGGCTGCAGGTCGATGGTCGCCGGCAGTGCCTCGCCGTCGTGGTCGGTCAGCCGCTTGGCGAGCGTGGGACCGTCGTCGAGGCGGTAGAAGACGTCGATGTGCCAGCCCGGCATGCCTCTGAGTGTCTCCCGGCACTGGGGGAGCCGGGCGACGTCGTACCGCACGGTGAGGGTCTGGTCCTTGCGGACCTGGCCGGTCAGGGACTCGGACCAGTCGGCGTTGAACGAGACGACCGTGGGCTGTTCGATGGTGTAGCGGTAGTTCGCGCCGAACCGCGAGTCGTACTCGGTGCAGCCGGTGATGTCACCGGAGACGAACCACAGCTCCAGGTTGCGGGCGCCGAGCGGCAGGCTCAGCGGGGCCAGCGCCGTGACCTGCCTGCGGTCGTCGTTCAGCCGCGTGGCCGGTTGGCTCTGCACCGGCCCACCGTCGACACGGTATTCGACGTTGATGCTCCAGGCGTCGCCGCCGGCGTACCGGCTCCGGCACTTCGGCAGCCGGTCGGTGGCGAAGTCGACGAGCACCGGCCTGCTCGCCTCCAGGACGCCTTCGACCCTGTCATCGCGATCGGCGGGGAATCGCAGCAGTGGCGCGGACTTGAGCGGCTGGAGAGTGGTGGTCGGCGAGGTGTTGCCCGCCGCGTCGACCGCCTGCACGCCGTAGGTGTACCAGGTGTTCCCGGTCAGTGCGTGGTCGTGGTAGCTGTTGGCGTCGGCGGGCACGGTAGCGATCTGACGGCCGTTACGAAACACCCGGTAGGCGGTGACGTCATCGTCGTCCACAGCGGTGGCCCAGTAGACGCTGAGCGGGCCGGCCCCTTCCGCGGACGCGTCCGGGGCGGTGGGTGCCGTGGTGTCAGCCGCGGAGACGGGCGCCGCGGCGCCGAACAGAGCGGCCGACGCGGCGAGCAGGAGAACACTCACTCGCCGGATGACGGACGCCGTGGTGGGGGTCGAATTGTGCTGCATCGTTTCCCTTACGGAGATGGAGGAGGCACGCTTTCGTCCGTCGTGACAGGACGGATGCAAGGCATCTCGAATCCTGCAAGTTCTTACAGCGACAGTCAAGAAATCAATTACCAAAGCTACGGTACGACCCCTCGCTGCGATTCTCGACCTAGGCGTGCCCCCTGCTCATGCCGCTGTCAGGTTGCCTCTTGTGTCGCCGGTCACCCTGCCGCTGAAGTATGGGCAGCTCCCGGGTGTGCGGCCGGTGGCGCCTGGTCCGCCCTGGTTGAGCCAGCGTAGTGATGACGGAGTGTCCACCGTCTCATCAAGGCGAAGTCGACGCGGGAATCGCTGGCCATGGCGCCCCGGCCCGGTCCATGGATCGCTGATCTTGAATACAGCCACATGACGTTAACTAGCAAGAAATGAAAGAACTTGCGTCGGGTGACGGTAACTCCACTATGGTCAACCGCCGTACCGGACATCGCCGTCCACCCGTGACGCCGCGGCAGTACCGCCAGATTCCGGAGGTGCTCGCCGCCAGGAAGGACAGTCCATGACCGTGTCCCGCATGCTGCGTAGTGTGCTGATGATGGCTCCCGCGCTCATCGCCGCTCTAGGAATCGCCGCCGCCCCGGCCGCCGCCGCCCCGCCTCCGGCCGGCACGGGTACGCCGGTGCTGCACTTCAACGCCGACGGAAGCACGTCGATCGAGGGAACCATCGAGTCCGGTCATCCGGTCCACATCGACTTCGATCCGGCTCGCCTACCCGACTGCCGCGGCACGGACGAGTACGGAGACTCCTGGGGCATCTCCGTCCACTACCGCATCGACGGTGGCGAGGTGCGGGCGTACCCGGTGACCGAAAGAGTGACAGCCGGGGGCAAGGACAGCACGATCAGGGGCCTCGCCACCGTGCAGTTGCGCCCGGACACCCGGCACCTGCAGATGTGGTTCGTCGCCGAGGACCGCGCCGGCTGCCACGAGGAGGACACCGACCACGGCGCGACCTACCGCTTCGACATCGCTCAGCCGCCCGTGCTGGCCCGCGCCACCTACCACGCCGACTGGTCCGAGACCCTGACCGGGACGCTGCGCAAGGGCGGCGCCCTGGTGATCAACTACGATCCGGCCCGGCTCCCGCAGTGCCGCACCACCTACCGCGGCTACCCCGCCTGGGCAATCGCCGCCTTCTACCGCTTCGACGGCGGCCCGGTGCAGTCCACGACGGTGAACCAGGGAGCCGAGGTCATCCCGGTCCGCATCGACATCCCGGCGAACGCCCAGAAGATCGAAACGTGGTTCGCGATCTCCAATTACCACGCTCAATGCTCGGCGTACGACTCGGACTACGGCAGGAACTACACCTTCTCCATCAACTGACACGAGTACGGGCCAGGCAGCTCAGCCGCCTGGCCCGGGTGCCGCTCGTGGGCGCTGGCTCGGCGCTGCCGACATGCCGGGAGGGCAGCCCTCACCCCTCGGGGTCGTCGTCAGTAGCGGGCGGGACGTCCTGCGACGCGTACGGCTTCAGGCCCGCCGCGACACGTTCGCGCTCCACGCGTACCGCCAGCCCGTCGTCGCTTGGACGCGCGGCGCCGCCGTGGGCGCTCCGGTCCCGAGGCTGGGGCGGTACTTCGATGTCCATCGGTTCGCTGGTCATGGTCCCTCCGTTTCGTCGGTGTCCGGCCCTGTTCCGGCCGCCGACGCGCATACCCCAGGGTGTGGCGGCATACTCGGGTTCGATGCGGGTCGGAGGGGCCAGAACCCGCTGCGCGCCGGCGCCGCAACCGCGGCGAGATGCTTCTCGTCAGGTACGCGGATACGTCGGCGGCTGACTCCACTGCCGGGTCGGCACCGTCGTGTCGTGACGTTCGGGCAGGCGAGGCAGGCTGGTCGCGCCGGCAACCCTGTCGAGGGTCGCCACAATGGTGGCGCCGATCGCGAGAGTGATCAGAGCGGTGGCGATCTTCGCGCCCGCCTGATCAGCGAGCGTCAACGGCGTGATGACCGCGATGAGCGTCACCAGCGCCATGATCCATCGGAAGAAGCGACGTGGTTCGGCCACCGTCAGCGTGAGCAGGTGCAGCAGACCTGCGGCCAGCACCGTCGCCACCGCGGCACGCCGCCTACAGCGGGTCCTGGCCGCGGGGCCGATGCGCCTCGTCGGGACTCTCCGGCCCGGCCGGTTCCCGTGCCGGCGCCCGCGCATCGGAGCGTGGGTCGTCGGCGTTGGCGTCCCGGAGGTACTCGTCAGCCTCCTCGGGCGGGTCACCGAGGGCTTCGGGGTTCACGCTCATCTGCGTGTCCTTTCGGTCGTCTACCGGACGGCGTCGGGGTGGCCCGGCATGCCGGATCCGCCGCCACTGCCGCCCGAGGAGCCGCCTGAAGCACCGGAGCCATCGGGCTCGGTGACGCTGTCCGCCTCCGGAAGGCCGTCGACCGGCCGTCCGGGCTCCGTCTGATCGACAGGGGCGCCCTCCTCGCCCTTGGAGGCCGGGTCGATAGGCAGTTCGCCGGTGCGGGGTCGGTCAGTGTGAGTCATTCGGCGCGCATACCCGTCCGAGACCGACTCATGCCCGCGGGTACGGACGGACCGCCACTCCTCCGACACCCGGAGGCGAATCCGGGGTACGGAAATCGTATGAGCGGAATAGCCGAGACCGCGAGTATGGACCCCGGTGGTGATCGTCGGCGTCGCGATGATCAAGAAACGTATTCTGGCCGGGCCGTGCTGGCCACCGATGACGGTGCGTTCGGCCTCCACATCCAGAGCGGTGCCGCCGCGGCAACGAATACGGATTCGAACTGCTCACAGAAAACCTTGCGTCGAAGCGCGGCTCTCAGCGGGCCGGAAATCGCCGTGAGAAGACTTCTCCGGGCGGGCGTTGTCATGTCCTCAACAGGTGTCCAGGTATTTGTCGGGCGTATCCGGTCTTTGGTGGCCGTCAATACGGGGCGTCACCTCGGTGAGTCCCGGATTGTCCTTGTCGGGCGACATCGCCGAGCTAATCGACAAGGCGGTTCTGAATTGGCGCCATGCCCGTCAGTGGGTACACGGAACTTCGGATCGGGGATCCACCGGGACGGCAGGCGTGCCGTGGCGCTCATGACAGCGGCACGGGGGTTGGTGCCGAGGACGCGGGATCGGGCGTTGGCGGCAAGCGACGATCAACGGCGGCCGGATCAGCCCGGCCGCCGTTGATCATAGAGTTCAACTCCCGATCGTCGGGTTGCTGCCGCTGATGCCCGTCACGGTGAGCGCGGTGCTGGCGCCACCCCCGGGACCTGTTACGCCGCCCGAAGCCGCCCCGCCGCCAGTGCCCGCGTCCGTGCCACCGGCGGTGCCGGTGCCGCCCGCGGCGGTGTCGCCGGTGCCGGTGTCCGTGCCGCCGGTCGTGTCGGTGCCGGTGCCGGGTGTGGTTCCGCCGGTGCCGGTGTCCGTGCCGCCGGTCGTGTCGGTGCCGGTGCCGGGTGTGGTTCCGCCGGTGCCGGCGTCTGTGCCGCCGGTCGTGTCAGTGCCGCCGCCGGTGTTCCCGGGCGTGGTTCCGCCGGTGCCGGTGTCCGTGCCACCCGTGTTGTCTGTGCCGCCGCCGGTGTTGCCGGGCGCAGTCCCGCCGGTCCCGGTACCTGGCGCAGTCCCGCCGGTGGTGGTGTCGCCGGTGTTGCCGGGCGCAGTTCCGGTGCTGGGCGTACCGCCGGTATCAGGTGTGCTCCCCGCGCCCGGAGAACCGCCCTGCGATGGTTGCGGGAACGGTCCGTGCTCGCGGTATTCCACCATGAGGATGGAGATACTCCGCGTCGCGCCGGTGGTGGCTGCGCAGTTGTGAGACGTCCAGAGGCCGAGCTGTGAGCCGAGGTCGTTCATCGCCTCACAGGCACCACCGCCACCCAATTGTCCGATCATATCCGTCGGGTTGTCGGGAGGCGGATTGTGGAGGGCCGCATTGGCGGGTCCCATTCCGAATGCTGCCCCGGCCAGCATTCCGATTCCGGCAGTGGTCAGCCTCCGTGTTGCCTTGCTCATGTCATACCTTTCTCGACGCTTCCGATGACTCGAATAGCTGAGCATGGGGCCGGATGATCGGTCTTCCTAATCAGCGAAACAGGCGCAGCCGGCCAAGATTCGGCCCTCTGGGGCAAAGGGCGTGGAAGAACGATGTGACGAGCAGGTTTATCCGGCGGCGATGTTGGTATACGCGCTGGACCGGGCGCCGTGTGCGGCAGGTGGGTCACGCATTGTGTCGCGCCGGCTACGCGCATTTCCATGGCCGCCGATCGGTGCAGGGAATGCTCGGCTAGATCATTTCATCGGCAGGTCTTGGACCGATCCGGCTCGTGCGACCGGGGAAACGTGACGCGGGTATGTACGGATTCGCACTGCGCCGGCCGGCACCGACGTCATGGCTCACGCCCGGACGACTCGACGATGCATGTGGTCGGGGTGTCATACGACTTCGAGGCGCGATAGCGCACAGAACGGCAGTCGGGCCGCGGAAAAATCTGCTTGGGTGGTGTGGTGGATGCCAGGTTGCTTGCCGAAGGGCGCATCGTTGTCGATTTCGATCCGCTCCCGGCTCATGATGACGCGATCAGCCGGATGGCTGTGGAGAGGACTTTCACGGGGGGTCTGACGGGGAAAAGCGCCGGTCAGCTTCTCTCCGTCGGGACGAGCATCGAAGGGTCGTCCGCCTTCGTGGCCTTGGAGGTGTTCACGGGCACCTTGGGGAGTCGTGCCGGCACCTTCACGCTCCAATATGCCGGTTCGATGCGCCGCGGATTCGAAGAACGCGTCATCACCGTGGTGCCGGACTCGGGCACCGAAGAGTTGATAGGTCTGAGTGGCGTGCTCACGGTGGTCAACCATGCCACCGAACACACGTACACCCTTCAGTACTCCCTGGAGAACGGCTGATCGCTGCACCGACCTGTCTCCTCCAGGTGTGACGCGGAGTCGCCGGTCCGGCGCTGCCGGGCCGGACCGATTGACAGAGGTTAATTTGCTGGTAACAATCGGACTCGTCTGGGAGCGCTCCCAGGCCTGGTCGGTGATGTCACCGGAAGGATCTCTGTGAATCCACATCGACGGCGCCGGGTCACCACCTCGCTCGCGGCAGGTACCGCGGCCACCCTCGCGCTGACTCTTCTGACCGCTGCGGCCGCCTCCGCCGAGCCGGTCCAGCACATCCCCAACGGCACCTTCACCTCCGGCACCACCGGCTGGTGGTCCACCGAGAACGCGCCCATATCGGTGGTCGACGGCCGGCTCTGCGCGCAGGTCCCCGGCGGGACCGCGAACGCCTGGGACGTCAGCCTCGGCCACAACGGCGTCCCGCTGATCGACGGGGCCGCCTACGCCCTCAGCTTCCGCGCGTCGGCCAGTGCGGAGGTCAGCATCCGGGCCAACGTCCAGCTCAACGAGGAGCCGTACACCACGGCGCTGTCGCGTGCCGTCGCCCTCACCACCGAGGCGCAGACCTTCGAGTACGAGTTCACCGCCGGCATGGACTCGCCCAACGGCACGCTGACCTTCCAGCTCGGCGGCAGCGCCGACCCCTTCACCTTCTGCCTGGACGACGTCAGCCTGACCAGCGACGACGCCGTGTCGCCGCCGGACGGGCCGGAGCAGATCCAGAACGGGGACTTCGCCGACGGCATGACGGACTGGTACTCGTACGGCACCACGTCCGCCGGGGTGGACGACGGGCGGCTGTGCTCGGCGGTGCCGGCCGGGCTGAGCAACCCGTGGGACGCCGGGATCGGGCAGAACGGGGTCCCACTGGTGGCGGGTTCGTCGTACACGTTCGCGTTCGACGCCTCCGCCACGCCGGGAGCCACCATCCGGGCGAATGTGCAGCTCGGCGCCGAGCCGTACACCTCGTTCCTGTCCCGTGACGTCGTGCTGACCGCGAGCTCGCAGCGTTTCGAGTACACCTTCACCGCCTCGGCGGACACCACCGCGGGCCAGGTCGCCTTCCAGCTGGGCGGCAGCGCGGCGGCGTACACGATCTGCCTGGACAACGTCTCCCTGGTCGGCGGCGCGGAGGATCCGCCCTATGTGCCGGACACCGGGCCGCGTGTGCGGGTGAACCAGGTCGGTTACCTGCCCGCCGGGCCGAAGAACGCGACAGTCGTCACCGAGGCCACCGCGGCCCTCGGCTGGCAGCTGAAGAACGCCGCCGGCGACGTGGTCGCCGACGGGAACAGCACACCCCGCGGTGTGGACGCGGCGTCGGGGCAGAACGTGCACAGCATCGACTTCGGTTCCTTCCGTACCGCCGGCACCGGGTACACGCTGGTGGCCGACGGGCAGACCAGCCACCCGTTCGAGATCTCCGGCACCGTCTACCAGCAGCTGCGTTCCGATGCCCTCCAGTTCTTCTACATCCAGCGCAGTGGCATCGAGATCGACGGTGACCTGGTCGGTGAGGAGTACGCCCGCCCCGCCGGGCATGTCGGCGTCGCGCCGAACCGCGGCGACACCGACGTGCCCTGCCGTGCCGCCAGCTGCGACTACCGGCTGGACGTCCGCGGAGGCTGGTACGACGCGGGTGACCACGGCAAATACGTGGTCAACGGTGGCATCGCCGTGCAGCAGCTGATGAGCACCTTCGAGCGCACCAAGACGGCGGCCACGGCCGGGCACGGCGCCGCGCTGGCGGACAGCACGCTGCGGGTGCCCGAGCGCGGCAACAAGGTGCCGGACATCCTCGACGAGGCCCGCTGGGAGATCGAGTTCCTGATGCGGATGCAGGTGCCGGCCGGCCGGCAGTTCGCCGGGATGGCGCACCACAAGATGCACGACGCCAACTGGACCGGCATCCCGATGCAGCCCGAGGACGACCCCGAGCAGCGCGAACTCCACCCGGTGTCGACGGCGGCCACGCTCAACCTGGCGGCCACCACGGCACAGTGCGCCCGGCTGTTCGCTCCCTACGACGCGGCGTTCGCCGGCCGGTGCCTGAGTGTGGCGCGCACGGCATACACCGCGGCGAAGGCGAACCCCGCCAGGATCGCGCAGGACCTCGGCGGCGGTGGCGGCGGGTACGGCGACAACGACGTCAGTGACGAGTTCTACTGGGCCGCCGCCGAGCTGTACCTGAGCACCGCCGAGCAGGCGTTCCTGAACGATCTCACGGCCAGCCCGCACCACACCGGCGACGTCTTCGCCGCCACCGGCTTCGGCTGGGGCAGCACCGCGGCTCTGGGCCGGCTCGACCTGGCCACGGTGCCCAACCTGCTTCCGCAGGCCGACCGGCAGCGCGTGCGGCAGTCGGTCGCCGACGCCGCCGACCGCTACCTGGCCACCCTGAAGGCCCAGGCGTACGGGCTGCCCATGCCGGGCAACGCGGGCAGCTACTTCTGGGGCGCGAACAGCAACATCCTCAACAACGTCCAGGTGCTGGCCACCGCGTACGACCTGACCGGTGACGTGAAGTACCGGGACGGGGCGCTGCAGGGCGTCGACTACATCTTCGGGCGCAATGCGCTGAACCAGTCGTACGTGACCGGTTGGGGCGAGAAGTCCTCGCAGAACCAGCACAGCCGGATCTTCGCCCACCAGGCGGACGCCGGTACGCCGCATCCGCCGGCCGGCTCGCTCGCCGGTGGTGCCAACGCGGGCCTCGACGATCCGTACGCCAAGGATCTGTTGGAAGGCTGCAAGCCGATGTTCTGCTACGTCGACCACATCGAGTCGTACGCGACGAACGAGGTGGCGATCAACTGGAACTCGGCGCTCACCTGGGTGTCGTCGTTCCTCGCCGATCAGGGCACCGGCCAGCAGGCCGCCGGGGTGTCCTGCGACGCGACCTACACCGACTACGGCTCCTGGCAGGGCAACGGCGGCTTCACCGCCCAGGTCACCCTGACCAACACCGGTACCACGGTGATCGACGGGTGGACCGCGCGGTTCGCGTTCCTCGGCGGCCAGCGGGTGCGGGAGGCGTGGTCGGTGGTGGCGACGCAGGAGGGCGCGACGGTGTCGGCCACGAACAACAGCACCAACCGGCGGATCCAGCCGGGGCAGACCGTGTATTTCGGGTTCAACGCCACGACGCCCGGCGGCCCGAACCCGGCGCCGGAGCTGATCACCGTGAACGGATCCGCCTGCCGCTGAAAAGGTGACATCGGCCGGGCCGGCATGAGCCGGCCCGGCCGATGTCGTCGCTGTTCGGTCGGCCAGCGGACCCCGGCCTAAGGTAGGCGCGTGAAAGATCGGGGAACGCTGTTCTGCGCGGCGGTGGCGGTCGGCGTGCTGGTCTCCGGCGGCCTCGAGTACGCGATGCAGGACGGGCTGCGCGAGTCCGATCGCGGGCCGCTCATCGCGCTGGTCGTCCTGGGCACCGCACTGGCCGTGGCCCTGGTGCGCCGGGTCCCCTCGGCCTCGCTGGTGCTGGTGTGGCTGATCGCGATCAGCCAGGCGGCGACCGCGACCCCGTTCGTGCTCACCCAGGCGGCCTGGGCGTTCATCGCGTTCGGGCTGGCACGCTGGGGTGCCCGGGCGGTCCTCTGGGCGAGCGTCACGTCGATCGCGGTCGGACCGGTGATCGCGGTCGGGCTGATCGGCAGGGACCTGGTGTGGATGGACCTTCCGTACGCCTCGCGGAATCTGTTCCACGTCACCGTCTACGAGCTCGGTCTCGGCCGGCAGATCGGCGCCGGAGTGCTGGTCGCGGTGCTGCTCGGCATGCCGTGGCTGGGCGGGCTGACCCTGCGGATCCTCAGCCGGGCCCGGATCGACCTGGACCTCGCTTCCCGGGAACGTGCACGGGCCGAGGAGATCGCCCGCGCGCGGGAAGCCCAGACCCGGCTGGCCCGCGACGTGCACGACGTGGTCGGGCATTCCCTGGCCGTGATCCTGGCGCAGGCCGAATCCGGGAGGTATCTGCCCGACGACGATCCCAGCGCCCTCAAGTCGGCGCTCGCGACGATCGCGACGTCGGCCCGGGCATCGCTGGGCGACGTGCGGGAGGTTCTCAGCGCGACCGGGGACACCACCGACGATCTCGATAAACTGATCGACAACCTGCGTGCCGGCGGTCACGAGGTGGTGACCGGCCATGACGGCAGACCACGGCCACTGCCGGAGGCGCAGCGGGCCGTCGCCTACCGGGTGCTCCAGGAGATGCTGACCAACGCGATCCGGCACGGCCTGCGGGGAGGGGCTTTGACGGTACGCCGGACGTGGTCCCCCGACGCCCTCGGGATCGAGGTCCGCAACGGGATCGAACCGGCTCCCGGCGACCGGCCGGCGGCACCGGGGTCGGGGCTGGACGGTATGCGTGAGCGGCTGGCCACGGTCGGCGGCACCCTGTCGGCCGGGGTGCGCGCCGAGGTGTTCGTCGCGACGGCGCGGATCCCGCTGCCATGAACGACATCACCGTGCTGGTCGTCGACGACCAGGAGCTGTTCCGGGCCGGGGTGGCGGTCATCCTCGACGCGCAGCCGGGGATCACCGTGGTCGGCGAGGCGGGCAACGGTGCCGACGCGGTGCGCCTGGTGAAGGAGTTGCGGCCGGACGTCGTACTCATGGATCTGCGGATGCCGGTGATGGACGGTGTCGAAGCGACCCGGCAGATCTATGCCGCCGCGGCCTCCCCGCCGGTGCGTGTCCTGGTGCTCACCACCTTCAACCTCGACGACCGGGCGGCCACCGCGATCCGGCACGGCGCGAGCGGCTTCCTGCTGAAGGACACCACGCCCGCCCAGTTGACCGATGCGGTCCGCAGCGTCCACGCGGGCAACGCGGTGCTCGCCCCCGCCGACCTCTCGGCCCTGCTGACCAGCCAGTTCCCCGCGCCGAAACCGGTGCCGGACGCCTATCTCACCCTGACCGACAAGGAGCGGGCCGTCTTTCGGGCCGTGGCCCGCGGCCTGTCCAACGCGGAGATCGCCGCCGAGATCTTCGCGGGGGAGTCGACGGTGAAGACGCACGTCGGAGCGATCCTGCGCAAGTTGTCGCTGCGCGATCGGGTGCAGATCGCGGTGTTCGCCCACGAGCACGGCCTGCTGTCCTGAACGGCTCCGCGCTCGTCGGTACCTGAGGCCATCGCCGCGGTACCTGAGAGCGATGAAAGCAGCGGCCCATCTGGGTGATCTTTCTTCCCGGGCCTGTCGGGTGACCCCGGTACGGCGGCGGATCGGCTGCCGCGCACCCCCGGGCCCGGTGGGTCGGTCCGGACGGCGGCTCACCTGTGGACAGGAGTCTCGCTGATGACGGCAGCCGTCGACGACCAGGTGGCGATCACGAACACGGCACGGCCGGTGCCGTCCCGTTCCGTGCGGCTGTATGCGCTCGACGCTCTGCGGCTGGCCTGCGCACTGGCGGTGGTGGGATACCACCTCGGCACGTCGTGGCGGTTGGACGGCGTACATCCGCCCGGGTATTTCCTGCCCGGTGCCGCGCCGGTGCTGATCTACGGCTTCCTCGGCGTCGAGGTCTTCTTCCTGATCAGCGGGTTCGTGATCAGCATGAGCGGATGGGGCCGGACCGTCCGCGAATTCGCCGCCTCCCGGGCGGCCCGGCTGTACCCCGCCTTCTGGGCCGGGGTGCTGATCACGGCCGTCGTGGTCACCGTGCTGCCGGTGACCGACGGGGTGCCGGTCAGCGGCGTGCCGAGCCTGGGCGACGTCGCGATCAACCTGACCATGCTGGCCGAGCCGTTCCGCGTGCCGCTGGTCGACACGGTGTACTGGACGCTGTGGGTGGAGCTGCGGTTCTACCTGATCATCGCCTGCCTGATCGCGGTCGGGCTGATGACCGGCCGCGGGATGCGGGTGCTGGGCACGGGATGGCTGATCACGGTGGTGCTCGCGCCCGCGCTGCCGTCCACACTGATGGAGACCGTCGTCATGCCCGGCTTCGCGCCGTACTTCATCGCCGGGATGACGATGTTCCTGCTGCGCCGGGATCGCCGGGACCGCTGGTCGTGGGTGCTGCTGGCCGGCTGCTGGCTGGTCAGCCTGCACCACGTCGAGCTTCGGGTCCTCGATCTGCGACCCGGCTTCGCCGTGCCGGTCTGGCCGGCCACGGTGCTGATCACGCTCGCGTACGCCGTGCTGCTGGCCGTCGCCCTGGGCGTGACCGACCGGCTGGCGTGGCGCCGGCTCGGTGCCGCGGGCGCTCTGACCTACCCGTTCTATCTCCTGCACCAGCGCATCGGTTACAGCCTGATGCGTACCGTCCACGACCACACCGGATGGCCGGCCTGGCTGCTGCTCACCGGAACCGTGATCGTCCTGCTGGCAGCTTCCTGGCTGGTGTACCGGCTGGTCGAACGCCCGCTGTCGCCACGGATGAGGCGCCGGCTCCTCGGCCGCGGGCGGGCACCCGGCACACCGCGGCATCCCTGAACGGGCGTCCGCCTCCCCGGATCACGGCTGCCGGGGGCGGTGTGCGTTCTCCACCAGCGCCGAGGCGACGTCGCGAAGTTTGCGGTTGGAGTCCTGGGACAGTTTGGCGAGGATGGCGAAGGCCTGCTCGGCGGTGCACCGGCGGTCGCCCATGATGATGCCTTTGGCCTGTTCGATGACTGCCCGGTTGTCCATCGCCTTCTGCATGTGCCCGGCCAGCGTGGCCTGGGTCTCGTACAGGTGGGCGTTGGCCAGGCCGACGGCGGCGAACCCGGCGAAGGTCTGAGCGATCGCCACCGCGTCGTCGTCGAAGGCGTCCGGGACGGTGGCGTAGATGTTCAGCGCACCGGTGACGTGCTCGTGCACGGGCAGGCCGATCGAGAGGGAGCTGTACGCGTCGGCCTTCTCCGCGTCGGCGGCCCAGTCGGGCCACCGCTGCTCGCTGGTGGTGTCGGGCACCAGCTGAGTGGTGGTGGTGTCGGCGGCATCCAGGCACGGGCCGTAGCCACGTTGGTACTGCTTCTCGTCGAGAGCACGGGCGAGTTCACCGGTGAACGCGGCGGTCTGAGGACTGTCGCCGTGCAGCAGGGTGACGCTGACCTCATCGGCGCCGGGGATGGTGCTCTTGGCCAACTGCGCGATCTTGTTCAGCAGGGCGTCGATGTCGATGTCGGCGAGCCGGATGCGGCCGAGTTCGGCGAACGCCTGGTGCGGGTCCATCGTTTCGAGGTGCGTCATGAGAAGCGTCCTTGACGAGGGCGCGTACCACCACCAGGGGTCTGGAGTGGGGTGCGCGGATCGCTGCAGGCCTCCTGATCCGGGGGCCGGGATCCGCGCCGCTTCTTGACGCCGGTCTCGCAGACGCCCATCGGGGGCGACATGCCGCAGGTCTCCAGCATATCGGTGCGCGGACATCGACTGTCGCTTACGTTCCGCGCGCCGGCCGCGTGGTCCCGCGAAGCCGTTGAGGTGGCGATACGTCGAGGTCCGGGTAAGGTGGAGCCCTGTAGTCGACGCCTTCAACCGTCGACCGAGCCAGCGTCAAGAAGCGGCGTGGGTCTAGGACCCCCCCCCGAGCGGGGGCCTGCAGTGGCCTATGCACAGCGCACCCGTCGAGGTGTCAGCTGATGTGCCCTTTCTCAGGACATGCCGATGACGTACAGCCCGTTCATGGACCCCGGTGACGCTTTCGCGCAGCTCGGCCGGATCAGACCCCGGGAGACCAGCCTTCACGACGTGTTTCAGCGCGTCGTCGACCTCGCCGGACTCAGCATCCACGGGGTGACCGAGGTATCCCTCACCATGGTGCGGGACCGAGGCGCCCACACGCCCGCCTCCACCGGTGGCCTCGCCTCGACCCTGGACGAGTTGCAGTACGAACTGGGCTACGGCCCCTGCCTACAGGCCGCGAACTCCACCACCGTCGAGTCCGTCGTCGACATGGCGGCCGAGACCCGATGGCCGGACTGGACCACCGGCGCGCTGCGGGCGGGAGCCCGGAGTTCGCTGTCCATCGGGCTGCCGGGCCATGCCACGGTCGGCGGGGCACTCAACCTCTACGCCACCGAGCCCCACGTCTTCGACGACGACGCGATCATCGTGGCGCAGGCCTTCGCCGGTTTCGCCGGCGTCGCCATGGCCAACGAGTTCCTCAACGAAGCCCAGGCGGCCCTGTTGCGTCGCGTGGAGGCCGCCATGGACAGGGGCGCCGTCATCGAGCAGGCCAAGGGGATCCTCATCAACGACCGGCGCTGCACCCCGGCGCAGGCCTTCACCGTCCTGACGACGATGGCGCAGGACACCGACCGCACCGTCCGTGCCGTCGCCCAGGAAATGGTGAACCGCACCGCCGAAGGTCCACCGGGGTAGCGATGGTCGCACCCGGCGACGCATACCGCACCTGTTCGGGGGTAGCCAGGCCCGGACGGCAGGCGCAGTGGCCCGGGTGGGGCGGATGGGGGATCAGCAGTGACCACGAAGGTGCGGGACTTCCTGGCCGGGCATCGCGATGCCATGGTCGCCGAGCTGGCCGAGTGGGTTCGGATACCGTCGATCGCCGGCGTTCCCGAGCACCTGGTCGATCTGCGGCGATCGGCGAACTGGCTGGCCGCGGCCCTGCGCGAGACCGGCTTCCCGTCGGTGGAGGTGTGGGACACCGAGGACGGGCCGGCGGTGTACGCCGCATGGTGTGCCGAGCCGGGCGCCCCCACGGTTCTGATCTACAGCCACCACGACGTCCGCGCCGCGAAGGACGAGGAGTGGGACGAGACCGCGCCGTTCGAGCCGAAGGTCCGTGACGGGTACCTCTACGGGCGGGGCGCGTCGGACGCCAAGGGGCAGGCTCTCGCACACGTGTGGGCGGTCCGGGCCCATCTGGCCGCCACCGGCCGCGAGAAGCCCGCGGTGAACCTCAAGGTGCTGGTGGAGGGGGAGGAGGAGACCGGGTCGGCGCACCTGCGGCAGCTGCTGCAGGACAACCGCGACCGGGTCGGTGCCGATCTGATCGTCTTCTCCGACACGCTGATGTGGCGTGCCGACCATCCGGCGGTGTGCGTCAGCATGCGCGGCACCATGCTCGCCCAGCTGGAGATCATGGGGCCGTTGCAGGACGTGCACAGCGGAGCGGTGTCCGGGCCCGCCCCGAATCCGGTCCTGGAGATGAGCCGGCTGCTCGCCCAGCTGCACGACGACAAGGGGCGGATCACCGTGCCCGGTTTCTACGACAGTGTGGTGGAGCCGTCGCAGCGGTTCCGCGAGGAGCTGGCCGCGCTGCCGTACAGCGACGCCGACTGGCTGGAGCGGTCGCTGACCCGCAGCGTGGGTGGTGAGGCCGGATACAGCGTGCTGGAACGTCTGTGGACCCGGCCGGCGATCGAGGTGACCAGCATGATCGCCGGTGATCCGATCGGGCCGTCCCGGGCGGCTGTGCCGTCGGTCGTCACCGCCGACCTGAGCATCCGCTACGTCTGCGACCAGACCGGCACCGAGATCGCCGAGCAGTTGCGGCGGTGGGTCGCCGACACCGTCGGCGACCGGTTCGGCCACCGGCTCACCGTGTCGCCGGAGAGCGCGCAGGACCCGTACCGGACGCCGGAGGACCTTCCCGCGGTCGCGGCCCTGGCCGAGGCCATGGGGGAGGGCTTCGGGCGTCCCGCCGGGCGGATGGGCAACGCCGGCGGCGGCCCCGCGGTGTGGCTGACGGAGAGCGTCGGTGCGCCGGTGGTGTATTTCGGCACCGGCCTGCCCGAGGACCACTGGCATGACAGCAACGAACGGGTCTCGATCGACGTGCTGCTCGCCGGTGCGGCCACCCTTGCCGCCTTCTGGGACCGACTGCCGTCGGTCTGAACTCTTCGGCCGTCTGCGGGCGGGCGTCGCAAGTCGGCGCATAGATGTCCGGGGTCGGGGTAGACGCCGCCGCATCGACGCGACGACATGAGTGGAGAAGGCGATGATCGCGGACCGCAGGTTGTCAGCCGCTGTCCTGGCCGTGCTGCTCACCGCGGTGGCGGGGTGCGTGTCGGTACGCGAATCGGCCGAACCGGATGCCGGTGTCCCGGCGGACGACGTGGTGACCCGATCGGTGAAGGACGTCGAACGCTTCTGGGCGGACCGGTATCCGGAGCTGAGCGGCGGCGCCGCCTTCGAGCCCATCCAGGGTGGCCTTCATCCCTACACCGAGACGACACCGCCGCCCGCGTGTGGCGACCAGCAGAGCGCGTACCAGCCGAACGCGTTCTACTGCCCCGCCGGTGACTTCATCGGCTGGGACGCCCAGACGCTGATCCCGCAGTTGCAGGAGCAGTTCGGTCCGCTGCTGGTCGGCGTGGTGTTCGCCCACGAGTACGGACACGCCGTGCAGGCCAGGCTCGGCGCCGTCGACCAGCCGACCGTCGTGCTCGAGCAGCAGGCCGACTGCTATGCCGGGGCCTGGATGGCCGACGCGCTGGCCGGACGGTCCGAGGCGTTCACCGGTGTCACGCCGGCCCAGCTCGACAACACGGTTGCCGGGTTGCTGCTGCTGCGCGATCAGCCGGGGACACCGGCACAGGCCGCGGAGGCGCACGGCAACGCCTTCGATCGCATCCGGGCCCTGCAGGACGGTGTGGAGAAGGGCGCCGCGGTCTGTGCCGCGTACCGTGCGGACAACCTCCCGGTCACCGAGGTGCCGTTCACCAGCCCGCTGGATGCCGCCACGGGCGGTGACCTGCCGTACGCGGAGGCGGTGACCTCCCTGGCCGAAGACGCGCAGGGATACTGGTCGCGTGCCTATCCGGATCTTGCCGGCGAGCCGTGGCAGGCCCTGCCGGTCCAGCCGTTCACCGGCACGCCGCCGTCGTGCACCGCCCCGGACCCGGCCGCCGGCGGTTCCGCGTTCTACTGCAAGGCGGGCGACTTCGTGACCTTCGACAACGGCCGGCTCGGCCCCCGGCTCCACCAGAACATCGGCGACAACGCCGTCGGCATGCTGCTCGGTGACCTGTTCGCCCGGGCCGCGCAGAATCGCCGCGGCGAGAGCACGTCCGACCGGGCGGGACAACTCGCGGTGGACTGCCTGGCCGGGGCGTGGACCAACGATCAGCTGAAACGCCGGCCGGGCCAGGGACTGACCCTCTCCCCGGGAGACCTGGACGAGGCCGTGGCGGCGCTACTGGCGTTCGGGCGCGCGGGTGAGGTGACCGGCATCAGTGCCTTCGACCGCATCGCCTCGTACCGCAGCGGGGTTCTCCAGGGTCTGGGCGCCTGCACCTGAGCGCATGCCGAGACGTCCGGAGGGTTTCGGAGGCGGCGAGCCGGGCATCCGTGCCCTCTGCGGCCGGCGCGCAGCGCCGGCGAGGCGGCGTCAAGAAGCGGCGCGGTCCCGGACCGGAACCATCACGGTCCTGCAGCGGCCCGCACGCTTCGCCCCGCATCCCTGGTCCGGTGCGGAGGCATGAAGGAGGGACTCCTTCCATGACAGACCCGCAGATCAAGCACACCGACGCGTACGCCGAACTCGGGCGCATGGATTTCAGCCGGACGGACGTCGCGACGGCCCTGGCCAGGGTGGCGGACGTGACCCGGCGCAGCATCCCGGGAGCCGACGACGTGTCGATCGTCCTCGTCGGCCCCGAGGGTGCGCACACCGCCGCCTGCACCGGCCGGCCGGCCATGATCGTCGACGAGTGGCAGTACCAGCTTGGCCACGGCCCGTGCCTGGCGGCGGCCGCCGCCTACCTCACCGTCACCGTGCCGGACATGGCCGGGGAGAGCCGGTGGCCGGACTGGGCGGACCGGGCCATCGACGCCGGGATGCACAGCTCGGTGTCCGTCGGACTGCCGCTGCGCGAATCGGTCGGCGGCGCGCTCAACGTGTACGCCCGTGGCCCGCACGCCTTCGACGAGGACGCGGTCATCCTCGCCGAGACGTTCGCCGGGTTCGCCGCGGTCGCCCTGGCCAATGCGCACCGGTACGACGGGTCCGCCAGCCTGACCGGCTACACGCGGGCCGCGATGGACCGCCGCGCCGTGATCGAGCAGGCCAAGGGCATCATCATGGCCGACCGTCGCTGCACCGCCGACGAGGCGTTCGCCGCCCTGACGAGCCTCGCCGAGGGCTCCCACCGTGAACTCCGTGACGTGGCCGCCGGGCTGACCGCCGAGGTCGTGCATACCCGGGCCCGGTGAGCGACGTCCGCTCCGGCGCGGAAGCGTCCGTGGAACCCGGTCGGCCCGAAGTTCAGCTCAGCGGGGCGATGCAGAACGGATGGCCGGCGGGGTCCAGCAGAACCCTCCGCTCGTCGGGCTGTGGCTGCACCGAGGGTTCCACGGCGCCCAGTGCCAGCAACCGTGCCTGGCCGGCGTCCAGGTCCTCGACCCCCAGCTCCAGGTGGATCTGCTTGCCCTGGGCGGGGTCCGGCCAGGTCGGAGGCCGGTAGTCGGCGACCCGGATGAAACCCAGTCCGGGTGCACCGTCCCTGCCGAGCAGGATGAAGTCGTCGCTGGAGTAGACGACGGGCAGGTCGAGGGCTGTGCCGTAGAAGCGGGCCATCTCGGCGGGGTCCGAACAGTCGAAGTCGACGGACACCAGGCGGATCGTGGATGCGGATGTGGTCTCGCTACTCATGGGCGGGACGCTATGACGGGACCAGGACAGTTCCTGTCCTGGTCGTAGGGAACACTTGGCGGATGTGATCAGCGCCTCCGCCCGCCTGCTGCGACTGGTCTCGTTGCTGTCCACCCGGCCGGCATGGACCTGCCGCGAGCTGGGGGAGCGGCTGGCGGTCACCGACCGCACGGTCCGACGTGACATCGCCCGGCTGCGCGAGCTCGGCTACGGCATCGAGTCCGATCCCGGGCCGTGGGGCGGCTACCGCCTCGGCGGCGGCACCCGGATGCCGCCACTGGTCCTCGACGACGAGGAGGCGCTCGCCGTGGCCGTCGCACTGCGCGAGGTCGCACTCAGCGGTGTCCTGGGTGGCGACCAGGCCGCGCTGTCGGCGCTGTTGAAGCTGCGCCAGGTCCTGCCGCCCCGGGTCGCGGACCGGCTGGAGGACATGAACGCCACCGTCGTCCACACTCCCCGGAGCCAGGGCCGTCAGATCCCGCCCGGCATGCTGCTGGACCTGGCCACCGCCTGCCGCCGGGGTGAACGCACCCGGCTGTCGTACCGCGATCATGCGGGGAACACCACGGTCCGCGACGTCGACCCCTACCGCCTGGTGCATACCGGTCTCCGCTGGTACTTCGTCGCCCGGGACGTGGCCCGGGACCAGTGGCGGACGTTCCGGGCCGACCGGGTGGCACGAATACAGTCGACCGGGCATCCGGTCGAACTGGGCGACCCGCCCGATCCGGCGCTGCTCGTCTCCCGTGGCATCGCGGCCGTCGTGTACCCGCTCTACGTGACGATCCGGTTGCCGCACCCCATGGACCGGGCGCTGCGGCTGATCCCGCCCACGATCGGCACCCACCACCCGGACGGTCCCGATGCCACCATCGTCGAGATCGGAGGCAACGACGAGGATCAGCTCGCGACATACCTCCTCGGCCTGGGCACCACGCTGCGGGTCCTGTCGCCGGATGGGGTCCGGGATGCGGTACTGCGCCGTGCCCGGAACCTGGTCGAGGACAACGAGCACGCCGGGTCCCGGTAGAGGTGTCGCGGCCGGGTACGAGGCCGGCCGTCGCGTTTGCCACCCCGGCGCCCGGGTACGCGTTCTGCGTCCCCAAGCCCCACCCTAGGAGTGCCTCGTGGCCGACCACCGTACGCTGCCCGGCACCGACGAGTCCTACTGGATGGACACCACCCCGGTGACCACCTATCCGTCGTTGACCGCGGACGTCGAGGTCGACGTGGTGGTGATCGGTGGTGGCATCGCCGGGCTGTGCACGGCGTGGGAACTGACCGAGGCCGGCCGCAGCGTGGCACTGCTGGAGGCCGACCGGATCGTGGCCGGTGTCACCGGATACACCACGGCGAAACTGTCGGTGCTGCACACGCTGATCTACGACAAGGTGCGCACCTCGTTCGGCGCCGAGTCGGCACGGCTCTACGCCGAGTCCCAGCAGGCGGCGGTGGAGCGGGTGGCCGAGATCGCGTCCCGGCTGAACATCGACTGCGAACTGGAACGGGTGCCGGCCTTCACGTACGTCGAATCCCCGGACGGTCTGGACCGGATCCGCGCCGAGGCCGACGCCGCGGCCGCAGCCGGGCTGCCCGCCTCCTTCGTCACCGAGACGGGCCTGCCGTTCCCGGTCGCCGGCGCCGTCCGGGTCGAGAACCAGGCGCAGTTCCACCCCCGTAGGTACCTGCTCGCCCTGGCCGACGACCTCACCCGGCGCGGTGGGCGGATCTTCGAACGGACCCGTGCCACCGGACTGGACGAAGGGCATCCCTGCACCGTGACCACCGAGGGCGGGCACACGGTCACCGCCCGGCAGGTCGTGGTCGCCACCCACTATCCGGTCTTCGACCGGGCGCTGATGTTCGCCCGCCTGGAACCCCGCCGGGAACTGGTGGTCGCCGCCGCGATCGCCGCCGACCGCGACCCCGGCGGCGTGTATCTGACCCCCGAGCAGAACACCCGATCGGTACGCACCGCGCCGTACCGCGACGGGCAGCGTCTGCTCATCGTCACCGGCGAGCACTTCACCCCGGGTGCGGGCGAGGCCACCGAGCAGTGGCAGAAGCTGATCGACTGGACCCGGGAGAGGTTCCCCGGTACGCAGATCGCCTACCGCTGGGCGACCCAGGACAACACCAGCACCGACCAGGTCCCGTTCATCGGCCGTTTCCATCCCGGCACCGAGAACGTCTACGTCGCCACCGGGTTCGGTGGCTGGGGGATGAGCACCGGTGTGCTCGCGGGCCGGCTGCTCGCCGCCCGGATCACCGGAACCGAACCGCCCTGGTCCGGCCTCTACGACCCGCTCCGGCTCAACCCGGTGCGGGAGGCCGGCACGATGCTGAAGCTGGGCGCCAAGGTCGCCGCTCACTTCGTCGGTGACCGGGTACGACCGTCGCATGTCGACTCGATCGACGACATCGAACCGGGCACCGGCGCCGTCGTGCGTGTACGCGGCCGGCAGTGTGCGGCCTACCGCGACGACACCGGCCAGATCCACGCCGTGTCGGCGCGATGCACCCACCTCGGTTGCATCGTGCAGTTCAACGACGCCGAAACCGCCTGGGAGTGCCCGTGCCACGGCTCCCGTTTCGGGATCGACGGCTCCGTCGTCCAGGGTCCGGCCAACCGGCCCCTGGAAATGGAGGACGTCGCGGGCGGATGAACCGGGCATCCGATTGACTTGTCGCAAGTCTTGTCTCAGCATAGTGAGACAAGACTTGCGACAAGCTGGGGAGGCCGCCATGTCGAGGAAGGTACGTCCGGCAGAGCTGGAGATGGCCCGCCTGTGGTTGGCCGGGCGCGGCCTGGCCGACGTCGCGCCGACACCGATGCTGGCGGCGCGCCTGGCGGTCCGGCGACGGGCGCGGGTGGTCGCCGCCATCCTGCCGGCCGCGTTCCTCATCGCTGCCGCCCTCGTCTACGTCTCCGCCCTGCCGATCCGTCCCGCGGATGACGGATTCGGCACGCAGCGGCGCTGGGCGCTGGTGGTGCTGGCGGTGCTGGTGGCCGGGCTGGTGGCCGGCCTGTCGCTGCTGGACCGGTGGGTGCGGCGGGTCGATCAGCAGGCCGGCGCGGAGTTGCAGCGACGGGCGACCCACTCCGTCCGGCCCGGCTGGCGGACCGTGCTCGGTGTGCCGCGGGTCGCCTTGCTGGCGGTCACGTACGCGGGTGCGGCCGTGCTGGCGATCGCGGCCCTGACCATCCGGGACGGCGCCGCGAGGTATGCCGCGGTCATCCTGCTCATCGGGCTGTGCGGGGTCGCCGTCGGTACGGCCGTCCAACTGCGTCATGTGCTCACCCACCCGGTGGTGGCCGACGGCGAGGGCTCACTGAAGGCCGACCTCCTCATGCGTGTCGAGGACGCCCGCGAGGTGGCCGTACCGACGGTGGTGTGGTCTCTGCCGGTCGTGTCGGTATTCGACACCGGGCTCGATCCGTGGAACACGGGCTGGCTCATCTTCATGATCCTCAGCGTCATCGCGCTCGCCCTGATCACGGCCGGGGACGCGCGGAGCGCCCTGGCGGCCCAGCATGGGCCCACCGCCCGGTGAACCGCATGATCGTCATCGACTCGGCCTCGCCCGTCCCGCCGTTCGAGCAGCTCCGCGCCCAGCTCGCCGGCCAGATCCAGGACCGCACACTGGCCGTGGGCACCCGGCTGCCGACCATCCGCCGCCTGGCCGCGGACCTCGGCCTGGCGGTCAACACGGTCGGCCGGGCCTACCGGGGACTGGAGGAGGCCGGGCTGATCGAGACCCGCGGCCCGGCCGGCTCGTTCGTGTCCGCAGCCGGCGAGCAGGGCCGCGAACGGGCCCGCCGCGCCGCCGCCGAGTACGCCGACGTCATCGCCGGCCTCGGCATCGACACCACCGAGGCCATCCACATCGTCCAGGCGGCGCTGACCCAGCGCGTTCCCGAAGCCGGCTGAGCGCCGGAAAGACCTACGGACCTGCCGGAGCTGTCGTCGTAGGTCTTTGCGGCGCTCAGGACGGCTTTCGAGCCGGTATCCCCGCCGGCCGGTGTTCGCATGATCGCCGGGCCCGCCGCCGGTCAGTGCCGGGCACGCCGCCGGTCAGCGCCGGGCACGCCGCCGGTCAGCGCCGGGGGACGTCGAGCCGCGCACACGATCGCTCAACGTGTGCTTCCGCTTCGTCCTGGCACGGATAGGCGCACACGATAGGCCGATCGTGTGCGCTCAGCCAGGTCATAACGATGACGGAAGCCCGCACAAGCGTTGCGTGTGCTCCCATCGCTGCTCCGCCGGCCCGTCCCGGGGGCCGCGGCGATCACCGCGTCCGAAGGCGACCCTCAACTCCCACCACAAGATCATGGGGAGACACCCCAGTCGATGATCGCCATGTCAGGGGAACGGACCGGGCGCCAGGGGTCCCGGCCCGTCGGGCCGCAGGGGCCGCACCGGCCGCAAGGGCCGCACGGGCCGCAGCGCGATGCTCGCCGCGAGGAGACCCGCGCCGGCCGCCCTGTTCTTTGTCGTACCCCGTGGCTACCGTGTCGCCCGCCACCAATTGATCGAGATCGAGGAGTTGGTCACGATGCGCTGTTTCGAGCACCGGGGTACGGGTTCGGCGAAGTTCTGGTGGGTGTCGCGGGACGGTGCCGTGGTGACCGTCCGATTCGGACGCGCCGGCACCGCGGGGCAGACCCGGGTGAAGGAGCTGGCCGACGAGGCGGCAGCGATCGCACATGTGGAGGGGCTGGCCTCCGAGAAGGTGGCGAAGGGGTATGTGGAGGTGGCGGCCGGCGCCGCCGCGCCTGTTCCCGGCCCGGTTGTCTCCGGGCCGGACGTGCCTGCCGGCGGCGCGACGGATGAGCCGGTCGTGCCGCGGGACGAGGATGTGCTGGTGCTGCCGGCCCAGTGGACGCGCAAGGTTCAGCCACGGCGTGGTGGTCGCGTGGGTGGTTCGTTACCGCGGCTCGCGGGTGCGGTGGCGAAGGCCGAGGCGCTCATGGAGGCCAAGCGCCCGGAGCGGGCGGAGGTGCTGGCGGCACCGAGGAGTGACGGCGAACTGGTGGCCGCGGCCGAGGGGTTCCTGGACGGCAGCCGGGTCACGCCGCTCGGCGCGGCGGCGGCCGTGGTGGCGTCGACGCACGCGTGTGAGCACCGGGAGTTCGGGCAGTTGGCGGTTCTCGCCGACGGGTGGATCGCGGCCCACGGGCTGACGTTCGCGACCCGGGCCGTCGCGGAGGCCGCCGGTCTCGACGTCAGACGACGGGGCTACTCGTCCCCCGACAAGCAGGAGAACCTGCGCCGGGTGACGCCGGCGGACAGGGGTGGCCGGTGGAGTTTCGACCCGTGGCTGCCGCTGGCGGAGCGGGTGCGGGCCCGGCTCGCCGTGGCCGACGACGACGGGTATGAGCAGGCCCGGCAGGCGCTGGCCGGGTATCGCTCGACGGTGCAGCGCACGATCACCACCTATCTGATGCCGACCGAGTCGCCGTGGGCCGACGAGGACTGTGGTGCTGATCTGTATCGCATCGAGCTGGTCGGGTTCGCGGTCTCGACGCCTGAACAGTGGGATCGGTTGGCCGGGAAGATCGATGCGGCCGATCTGAGTCTGCGGGGCGGATTGCTGGCCACGCTCCTCGACGCGGTCGGGCCGGCGGTGACACCACACCTGATCGGGATTCTGAACAACCGGAACGCGTACACCGATCAGCGGCGGACGGTGATCGGTGCTCTGGCGCTGATTCCGACCGACGAGGCGTTCGGCGCGTTGTTGCTGCAGGCGGACGACAAGCCGGCCGCGGCCGGGCTCAGCGAGGCCATGCAGCGATTCCCGGTACGGGCGCTGCGCCTGCTGGGGACGGCAGCCGCCGACCCGGCCGGGAACCGTGGGCCGGCGGCCGAGTTGCTGCGCCGGCATGTGACGGCGAACCCGGAGGTGGCGGGTGCGGCCCTGCCGTCGTTGCCGGAGGTGGTCCGGTGGCAGGTGGAGCCGATTCTGGCGTCGCTGTCGACGGTGCCGCAGACGCCGGCGGGGTCGTTGCACCCGTTGCTGGTGACGCCGCCGTGGACGCGTGCGCGGGCGGTCGCCGCGCCGGTGGTGGTGACGGGGCTGACCGCACCGGACGTGCCGCGGTTGTGCTGGGCTCCCGGGGAACGCGAGGCGCTGGTGCCGCAGTTCGTGGAGCCCGGACCGGAGGACGCCGCCGGCCTCGAACGCTGGGAGCAGGAGGCGGCGAAGCTGCGCGAGGGCCGCATGAGCCACGCCGCCGACGAGGAGAAGTTCTTCGTCGACGCACCACGGTCGCTGGCGCTGGAGCTGCTGCCCGGGTGGCGTCCGACGAGCTTCTGGTCGCCGGGTTGGACCCTGCCCCGTCTGCTTCTCCGGTTCGGTGCGGACGCGATACCGGTCGTGGTGCGGCGTAACCGTCAACGGGGATCGCTGGACGTCTACGGCCCCCTGCTGCTGCCCGCCGAGGGAGCCGAGGTCGCCGCGCTGATGGCCGACTGGCTGGACCGGCTGAAGGCGGTGCGCTGGATCGCGGTGAGCTGGCTCCGGCGGCACCCGCAGGCGGCGGCACGTGATCTCGTCCCGGCGGCGGTCGGTCCGGTCGGCGCGGAACGCCGTGCGGCGGAGCAGGCGCTTCGGGTGCTGGTGGCGGCCGGTCACGCCGACGTGGTGCGGGCGGCCGCCGCTGATCACGGCACGGCCGCGGCGTCCGCGGTGGAGCCGTTGCTGTCGGCCGATGCGGCGGAGGCCGTCCCGGCTCGGCTGCCGGACCTTCCTCCGTGGATCGACGACGCCGGTGCCCTGACGCCGGTGCTGTCGCGCGATCGCCGTCATGCGCTGCCGCCCGAGGCGGTACGGCATCTGTGCACGATGCTGGCGATGTCCCGCCTGGGCCTGCCGTACCCGGGTCTGGCCGCGGTCCGCGAGACGCTGGATCCGGTGGCGCTGGCGGAGTTCGGCTGGTCGTTGTTCACGGCCTGGGAGTCGGCGGGGTTCCCGCCGAAGCAGAGCTGGGTGCTGGAGGCGCTGGCGTTGATCGGCGACGACGACACCGTGCGCCGGCTCAGCCCGGTCGTCCGTGCCTGGCCGGGCGTGGGCGGCCACGCGCGTGCCACGATCGGGCTCGACGTGCTCTACGCGATCGGCTCCGAACTCGCCCTCATCCACCTCCACGCCATCTCGCGGAAGGTCAGGTTCGAGGCGCTGAAGTACGGCGCGGACAGCCGGGTCCGGGCGGTCGCCGCGGAGCTGGGGCTGACCTCCGACCAATTGGCCGATCGGCTGGTCCCCGACTTCGGGCTGAACGATCGGAACACTCTCACCCTGGACTACGGTCCGCGGCGTTTCGTGGTGACCTTCGACGAGCAGCTCAAACCGTTGGTGATGGACGAGGACGGCAGGAGGCGCAAGGAGCTGCCCCGACCGGGTGCCAACGACGACGAGGCGCTCGCGACGGCGGCGTACCGGAGGTTCTCCGCATTGAAGAAGGACCTGCGTTCCGTGGCGGCCGATCAGGTTCGCCGGTTGGAGGAGGCGATGGTGACCCGGCGGCGGTGGACCGGTGCGGAGTTCCGGCGGCTGCTGGTCGGCCATCCGTTGATGGTGCATCTGGCACGGCGTCTGGTGTGGGTGACCTACCGCGCGGACGGGGCGGTGGGCACGGCGTTCCGGGTGGCCGAGGACGGCAGCCTGGCCGACGTCGACGACAAGGCGTTCACCCTGGCCGACGACGACGTGGCCGGTGTCGCCCATCCCGTGGACCTGGAAGCAGACCTGTCCGGGTGGACGGCGTTGTTCCTCGACTACGAGATCCTTCAGCCGTTCCCGCAGCTCCACCGGCCGGTGTGGCGGCTGACCGCGGAACAGGCCGCACAGCGGACGCTGCCCGAGTTCGTCGGCGTCGCCGTCCCGGTCGACCGGCTGATGAAACTGGAGCGTCGCGGATGGTGGGGGCGCAGCGTGCCGATGGACGCCGGCATCCAGACCACGATGGAGTGCGACCTGCCGGGGCCCGGTGGGCTGGACTTCCCGCTCGACCCGGGCATCTCGGTCAACGACGTCTACGACCAGTCCGGGCAGATCTTCCGTGACGCGCGGCTCACCGGGGTGGAGAACTTCGCCGCCCTCGATCCGGTGATCGTCTCGGAGCTGCTGTGCGACCTGCACTACCTGGTCGACGGCGGATCCCTGCGATGACCGAACGGCCGGCCGGCCGCCTCGGCGCGCCGGCCGGTCACATCGGTGGCGGGCCGCTCAGGTCACCAGACCGCGGCGGTACGCGTACACCACGGCCTGCACCCGGTCGCGCAGGTCGAGCTTGGTGAGGATGCGGGACACGTACGTCTTGACCGTCTCGTGGCTGATCACCAGGGCCGCGGCGATCTCGCTGTTGGAAAGGCCCTCCGCGATGAGCCGGAGCACCTCCAGCTCCCGCGGGGTCAGCGCGCCGCGGTCCGGGGCGTCTTCGGCCGGGCGGATGCGGGCCGCGTATCTGCCCACCAGCTGCCGGGTCACTTCCGGGGCCAGAAGCGCGGCACCCGTCGCCACGGTTCGGATGCCGCCCAGCAGCTGCGCCGGTGGGGCGTCCTTGAGCAGGAAACCGCTGGCGCCGGCGCGCAGCGCCTCGTAGACGTACTCGTCGAGGTTGAACGTCGTCACCACGAGGACCTTCACCGGCTCGGGAACCCCGGCACCGGCGAGCAGGCGGGTCGCCCCGATGCCGTCGAGCACCGGCATCCGCACGTCCATCACCACCACGTCCGGCCGGAGCCGGGCGGCCAGGTCGACCGCCGCGCGCCCGTCGCCGCACTCGCCGACGATCGCCATGTCGGGCTGGGCGTCGATGATCGTCGCGAAGCCGGCGCGGATCAGCTCCTGGTCGTCGCAGACCAGCACCCGGATCGGTGTGGTCACGACGGGTTCCCCGCCGGGATCCGGGCCCGTACGAGAAAGCCACCGCCGGTCTGCACGCCCGCGGTGAATTCGCCACCGAGGACGGTGACCCGCTCGCGGAGCCCGGCGAGGCCACGCCCGCTGCCGCCGGGGGATGCGCCGGCGGACCCGGAGCCGTCGGTGCTGACCTCCACGGTCGTCTCCCCTTCCCCGTGGTGGACGTGGACTCTGGTCCGGCTGCCGTGCGAGTACTTCAGTGCGTTAGTCAGCGCCTCCTGGACCACCCGGTACGCCGCCACCTCTGCGCTGTCGGTGGTCGCCGCCGGCCTGCCCTCCCGGACGAACTCGACCGGCTGCCCGGCCTGCCGGGAATGGTCGACGAGGGCGTCCAGGTCACCGACGGCGGGCGTAGGCGGTTCGTCGGTGCTGTGATCCGGGTTGAGCAGGTCGAGCAGCTGCCGCAGGTCGCCGACGGCCCGGCGGCCGGTGCCGGTGATCGCGGTCAAGGTCTGGTCCAGCCTGTCCGGGGCGCCCGTCAGGTAGCGTGCCGCCTCGGCCTGCACGACCATCGCCGTCACGTGGTGGGTGACGACGTCGTGCAGCTCCCGGGCGATGCGCTCGCGCTCCGCCGTCCGGGTGGCCCGCTCGACATGGCGGCGGCGTTCCGCCTCGGCGGCCCGGTTCTGGCGCAGCCACGCCCCGGTGCCCCACGCGAGCGCCAGCAGCAGGTAGAAGGTGGTGAACCCGGCGACGCCCTCGTCCGAGCCGAGCCGATCGAGGGAGATCACCAGGGCCACGTACGCCGCCGAGGCCAGACCCACGGCCGTCCAGCGGCGCCGTTCCAGGTAGGCGCCGGCGCTGATGAGCGCGAAGGCCAGTCCCGTACCGGCGACGGTGTGGTAGCCGCGGAACTGGTCGACCACGAAGCCGAGCGACACCAGCGCCAGGCAGACGGCCGGCCACCGACGGCGGACGGCCAGCGGCAGGCACTCCAGGGCGACGACACCGACGGTCAGCGCGTCGTACGGGCGGTCCGGGAGGTTGCCGACCTGCGTACCCTGCCGTTCCAGGGCCGGCACCACCGCCGTGAGGGCGAGGGCCAGGGCGAGCGGGAGATCCCGGACCGTGACCGGCCACTGCCGCCACAGATCCGGGAGCCTCCGGAGCTTGATCACGGGGTGACTGTAGCGGTTGCCTCGGCCTGCGCCGTGCGGCGCGGGACGATGTGCCCACGGCGCTTGGCCAGCCACAGGAACACCACGGTCAGCACCACGCCGCCCAGCACCGCGTAGAGGCTGCCCTCCGGCCCGAAGGCGCCACCGCTCAGCGCGACCGGTCCCGACGTCGAGGCCTCGAGGATCCCCTTCGACTCGCCGTTGCCCGAGACCGCGACGCTGAAGATGCCGCCGGCGGCGAAGTTCCAGCCGAAGTGCAGACCGATCGGGACCCACAGGTTCCGGGTGGCGGCGTAGCAGGCGGCCAGCATGAACCCGGCCTCGATGGCGATGGCGGTGGCCCCCCACACGGTGGCGTCCGGGTTCGCCAGGTGCATCGCGCCGAACACCACGCCGGTCAGGGCCAGAGCGATCCAGGTGCCCGCACGCTCCTCGATGATCCGGAACAGCACCCCCCGGAACAGCAGCTCCTCGGTGACCGCGGCGGCCGCCATGAACCCGAGCAGGCCCAGCGCTCCCGTCGGTGAACCCCAGCCCGTGACGTCGTAACCGCCGAGGAACGCGATGTTGGCGATGACGGCCGCGAACATCGCCAAGCCGATCAGCGTCCCGCGGCCCAGCCTCCCGCCCCAGCCGTCCAGGCCCAGCTCGGCCGGCTCACGATGCTCGGTGCGCCGTACGACCCACCGGTAGACGATCACGCCCAGCACCGCCGTCACGGCGCCGATCACCAGGGTGAGGAAGAAATTGCCCTCGACGGCGGCGGCACTCAGCCCGCCGACGACGGTGACGGCGACGACAGCGAGAAGCTGTTTGACGAATCGCATGATGACTCCTTCGCAGACCGCGACCGGAGCGCCGCGGACATGAAGAAACCTATGGATTTCCGCCGCCGCAATCGTCACCGTGCGGTGGACACTTGCAGGTAGCTCGCACGGGGGACAGGACCCTCGCCCGGAGTCGGGACGGGTCACGCCGGCCCGGCAAATCCGTTGACGGCGAGGAGAGCAGGCCCGATCGTTCGGTGATGATGATTCGACGCGAAGGCTCCGACGATGTCGACGCGATCCACGCGGTCACGGCGGCCGCGTTCCGTGGCGTCGCGCACAGCGCACCGCCGGTGGAGCCGGGGGGTGATCCCGGCGAGGCGACGCTCGTCTCCTGGCTGCGCGACGATGCCGGGTGGATTCCGGAATTTTCGCTGGTCGCGATCGAGGATGATCAGGTCGTCGGCCACGTTCTCGCGACGCGGGCTCATGTGGCGGCCCGGCCGGTCCTGGGTCTGGGGCCGCTGAGTGTTCTCCCGCGCCGCCAGGGATCCGGGGTGGGTACCGCCCTGATGCACGCTGTCCTCGGCGCGGCCGACGCGCTCGGAGAGCCCCTGGTCGGACTGCTCGGTGACCCCTCCTACTACCGCCGGTTCGGCTTCGTTCCCGCGCAGCCGGCCGGGATAACCGCGCCGGACCCCGCCTGGGGTGACAACTTCCAGGTCCGAACCCTCAGCCGGTACGACGGCCTGACCGGCCGTTTTCAGTACGCCGCACCGTTCGACCGGCTCTGAACCGACGACCTCACGGCCAAGTGCGGTGAGGGCGGCGCTAGTCCAGGAGGTGGGGGAAGGTCCCGAAGGGGCCGACCGGCCCGCTGGTCATCGTCAGGTGGACGACTCCGGTGGGGACCTTCGTCAGCGGCGGCCGCGAGGGTGGAGCGGCGGTCATGCCCAAGGTGATGTGGGGGCGGTAGTCCTCGCCCACCAATCCCAACGGCTGGTGTCCGAGGCTCAGGAACTGCTGATGGAGGGCGTCCAGCACGGGACTGCGGATCACCTCCAGGCCGAAGTAGTAGCCGCCCGTCGGGACGTAGTAGTCGCCGGGCGGGACGACCGAGTACAGCAGGCCGATGATCTTCGCGGGGAAGGTTCGTCCCCGGTGGGCTGCCGTCGCCGCGACGATGGCCGCCGCCTGGTCCTCGGAGCATTCGACGTGCAGGACGGACACATGCGGTGGCGCGTCCTCGCCGAGGAGCATGAGCGGATCGTGGCCGTCGCCGACGGCATGGGACAGCTCGACCAGCGACCGTGACGTCGCCGCGTCCGGTCGTAGCACCACGCCGTACGCCATGGATCGGGTCCTTTCCGGCGTCGGTGTCGAGGCGCCCATTGTGCCAGCGGCCCCGCGGGGATGATGCCGAGACGGCCGAACCTACCGGACAGGGGGCCGCGCCGGGCCCGGCGGATGCCGTGCCGTCGGTGCCGGTGCCCTGCCACGCCTATGCTGCGTCGCGTGACCGAGAGCGCGATGAGCGGTATGGATCTTGATGATGTGCTGCTCGCTGTCGAGAAGGCGGCGCCGGTCGACGCGGTCCGGGCGGTGACCCGCACCATCGGCGTGCACCTGGGCGCCCTCTGGGTGTCGTTTCTGGTGGCGGACATGAGCGGTCGCGCCCTGGTCCGGCTGGTCCACAACACGATCGGTGAGGTGCCCGCCGGCCGACGGCAGGATCAGGACGTCGCTCTGGTGATGCCGTTCGACGGCGGCCCGCAGGAGCAGGCGCTGCGCGCGCAGCGGGTGCTGGTCGAGCAGATCGGTGACCGGTTCGTGGTGCGGGCTCCGGTCACCCAGCGAGGGGAGGCCATCGGGCTGCTGGAGATGGCGCTGCCGGCCCTGCCGAACGACGCCGCCGTACAACGGGTGTCGCGGGCCGCACACACCCTGGCCTTCGTGGTGATCGCCAATCGCCGGCACACCGACCTGTTCGAATGGGGCCAGCGGACGACGCCGTTCAACCTCGCGGCGGAGATCCAGCGGCGGCTGTTGCCGAGTTCGTTCACCTGTGAGGCCGACTCGTTCACCCTGTCGGCATGGCTGGAGCCGGCGGCCAGCATCGGTGGCGACACGTTCGACTACAGCGTGGCCCGTGACCTGTTGCACCTGAGTATCACCGACGCGGTGGGCCACGGCGTCGACAGCGCGCTCACCGCGACTCTGTGCGTCAGCGGGCTGCGCAACGCCCGCCGTCGTGGTGCCGACCTGCTGGAGCAGGCGCTGGCCGCGAACCAGGCGATCCTGGACAACCCCCAGTCCGATTCGCTGTTCGCCACCGGACTGCTCGGCCGCCTCGACCTGACGACCGGAATCCTCGACATCCTGAACGCCGGGCACCCCGCCCCACTACTGGTGCGCGCCGGGGTCGTACAGCCCGTGGCATTGCCGGCCAACCGGCCCTTCGGGGTGCTGCCCCACAGGCCCTTCCGGCTGGCCCGGCTGGCGCTGGAGCCCGGCGACCGCCTGGTGCTGCTCACCGACGGCATGCTGGAACGGGGTGCCGCCGCCCTCGACCTGCCCGCGCGACTACCGGATCTGGTCCGGCTGCATCCGCGCGAGGTCGTCCGGGTGCTCGGGGACCTCGTCCTGGACGTCGCCGGTCCCACCCTGCCCGATGACGCCTGTCTGCTGGTCCTCGACTGGCACGGCGGCCACGGCGACACCCGTTCCACCACCGCGGGCGCCGACCCCCACCGGGCCACCGCGACCTGAGTACGTCGGTGCCGTGGTCAGCGGCCCTTCGGCAGGACGACGTCGGTGAGTTCGCGTCCGCCGATGTCGCGGGCGACGACTCGTGGAGGCTTGCGCGAGCCCCACACGACGACGAGATGACCATGTTCGGGCACGGTCAGTTCGCGACGACCGTCGACCACGATCGTGGCCACCTCAGGGCCGGCCAGTAGGCTCGCGGAGCTGACCCAGCGGGCGCCCCAGGGCAGCAGCCGGTCGCTGTCGCGCGTGGTCGCGCCGTGGCCCGGCGCCGTGACACATCCGGCCGGCAGCCGGTATCTGGCCTGTTCGAATTCGTCTGTCGACCACGGTCCGCCGGTACTGCCGCTGCCGCCACCCAGGAGCTTCCAGCCGTCACCGTCACGAGCCAGATGGTGGGTGTCGTCCCAGAAACAGCCGACCCCCCGGCGGACGAACCGGGTGCACGCGACGTCCTCGCTGACATCGACCGCCACCGCGGCGAAGCGCCGGCGCCGGCTCAGCCGCACCGGACCGTCCGGAGGCCCGTCGAGGATCAACCGCAGACTCTCGCCCAGAATGTCGTACGCCACCCGAGGACCATACGGTGGCCACGCCCGGGAACGGCCCGGACCGTGAGGACTGGCCACACGCCCTCGGTCATCGCATGGACCGGCATCTGTGTAGGTTGCGATGACTTCGCCGGCGCGGCGCGGGCCCGCCGGCGGCTGTTTCCGTCCACCTTTGTCTACGGGGGAGCATTGTGGGCTTTCGCCATCTCAGCTCGATCTTCGCGGTGACCGTCGCGGTCGCCGGCCCTACTCTGGTCGCGCCGCGCCCGGCGGCCGCCGCCGTCTCCGTGCCGTTCCAGGATCCGGCCGGCAGCATGCCGCTGGGTTCGGGCGGCCTGGTCACCAGAATCGGGGCGGTGCAGACGCCTGTTCCCGGAGTGACCTACCGCAAGTACACCCAGGGGAACGCCTCGTCGCGGTGGAGCGTCGCCCTCAACCTGCCGCAGAACCTCGGAATGCTGACCCGCAATTCCCAGGTGGCGTCGAACCACCAGGCGGCGCTGCGATCGCTCGGCATCGAGACCACCGTGGCCACCTATGACCCGCCCCTGCCGGCGGACCTCGGCTACCGGGCGCCGGCCGACGTCACCACCTTCCACGGTCTGCATCTCGCGGAGACGTTCCCCGACCGGGCGTCGGCGGAGGCCGAACTGGCGGCGCTCACCCGGATCGCGGTGAACGGCGAGTTCATCAGCGGCGCCGTCCAGCACCAGGCGTTCCGGCAGGAGGAGAGCACCGGACCGTGGGAGGTACGCGTCATCGTCGTGGAGCCGGATGCGGCGGTGACCGTCGGCGGCGCGCACGGACCCGACCTGAGCAACGCGGACACGGTACGGGCCATCGCCCGCCACGCCGGTGCCTTCGCCGCGATTAACGGCAGCGAATTCGACATCAAGAGTGTGCACAACAAGGATTTCAACGGCTTCGACGGGGACCCGCTCGGCGTCTATGTGCAGAACAACAACCTGCTCAGTGAGGCGGTGAACGGGCGCACCGCCCTGTTGCTCGACGGGGCGGCCGGCGCACCGCGGATCACCGAGCTGACCACGACCACCACGGTCACGGCCGCCGACGGCGCGCAGTGGCAGATCGACGGCATCCACCGTAAGCCGGGGAAGATCCTCAACTGCGGCGGGGTCGGCGGGGACCTACGGCCGGACGGCACGCCCGGCGACGGGGCATGGCGGTTCGAGGCGTGCACCGACCCGGACGAGGTCGTGGTGTTCCGTCCCGAATGGGGGTCGACGACGCCCGCCGGCCCGGCCGGCAGCGTCGACGTGGTCGTCGACGGCAACTGGGTGGCCAGGCAGCTGCGCAGCCCGGCCGGCGGTCCCATCCCGGCCGGCACGCGGGTGCTGCAGGGCATCGGCGCCGGCGCGGACTGGCTGCGGGCCCACACCGTCATCGGCGGGCGGTTCCAGCCCGGCACCCAGATTCTCGACCCGCAGGGGCAGCGGGTCAGCGGCCCGAACTTCACCGCGATCACCGGCGGGCCGGCACTGGTCCGCAACGGCGAGGTGTGGATCAACGGGGGCGCGAACGGCTGGCGGACCAGCGAGGGTTACCAGAGCCCGGTCTACTTCACCGACCGGCACCCGCGAACGCTGGTCGGGCTCACGGCCGCCGGCCAGATCCTGCTGGTGGTGGTCGACGGGCGACGGCCGGGAGTGAGCATCGGTGCGACCATTCCCGAGTCCGCCGCGGTGATGCGGTGGCTGGGCGCGGTCGACGCGATGATGCTGGGCGTCGGCGGGGACAGCACGCTGACCATCAACGACACCCTCTACAACCGGCCCACCGACGACTGGGGTGACGAGGCGGCCATCGAACGCCGGGTCGGCAACGCGATCGTGCTGACCCGGAAGTGACGCGACCGGCGAGGTGAAGAGGGCCCGGCGCGCTCAGGCGGCCGGGCCCTTCTCCGGAATGCCGGCCGAACCAGGCCGGTGGCGGGAACGACCTGGAGCGCCGGTCGAACCGGGCCGACGGCGGGAACGACCTGGAGCGCCGGTCGAGCCGGGCCGCCGGCGGGAACGACCGTGGAATGCCGCCGCGCTCAGGACTTGCCGCCGCGGGGCGTCTCCTCGTGCTGCCGCTCCTGCTTGGTGTGGTGTTCGCGCTGCTTGGAGGCGCCCTGGCTGACGCCCGCCTCGCTGGCGCTCATGCCGTGGCGCTTCGCCTCCCGGATCGCCGCCTGCTGCTGTTCCTGATCGACACTCTTGGACATGGTTCCTCCGATTCGCTGCGGATGACGTTCGTCGTTGCGGCCGGTACCGGCCGGGTGGTGCCGCTGTGCCCTAGTCCGGCGTCTCGTCCGGCCTGAGGTCCACCGAACTACGGATCTCCGAGATGTTCCGGTAGGTCGCCAGCGGCATGCCGCGCAGAGCCCGGACCGCTGGCGAATCCGCCGGGGCACCCCGGCCGGTGGCATGCCGCACGATGTCGTCCTTGTCCGCCGGGAAGTCGAGATCCTCCAGCAGTTCCTGCACTTCGGCGAAGGTGTCTGTTCTCATGCCGGCCGCATACCCCTGGACCGGGGAACCATTCCGGCCTCGGCGGCTGTGGTCGCGTACCGCTCCCCGGTCCGGCGCGGGGTGGTGATCAGGCGGTCGAGCAGGGCATCCCGTTGAGGGTGACGGACGTGGGCCGGGCGGTGTCGCCGGTATGGGCGGCCTGGAAGCCGATGCCGACCGCGGCGCCGGCGGCGATGGTGGCGTTGTGGGCGACGTTCCTCGCCGTCACCCGTCCGGAGGTGGGGGAGTAGGTGGCGTTCCATCCGGAGGTGATGGCCTGCCCGCCGGGCAGGGTGAAGGCCAGGGTCCAGCCGTTGAGGGTGGTGGTGCCGGTGTTGGTGATGGTGACGCTCGTGGTGAGGCCGGTGTTCCAGGCGCTGACGGTGCTGGTGACCCGGCAGGTAGCGGCGGACGAAGGGCTGGTGCTCGGGCCGCCGGTGGTCAGGCCGAAGAAGGCGACGGCGTACGCGGCCATGCCGCTGGACGGCAGGCTGTGCCCGGCGCCCTGGACGCTGTACGCCTCGACCTGGACGGTGCCGGAGGTGTCGGCGTAGCGGCGGCGGTTCCAGCCCGGCTGTGGGGTGTCGGTGCTCGTCGGGGTCTGGCCGAGCCCGAAGACGTCGGTCCACTGCTCGATGGATTCCTGCAGCAACGAGTACGGCACGAGGGTGTCGTTCGTGCCGTGCCACAGTTGGACGCGCGGGCGGGGGCCGGTGTGTCCGGGGTACGCCCGGCGGACGGCGTCGCCCCACTGCTGCGGTGTCCGGTTCATGGTGCCGCCGGTGCACCGGCTGCTGCCGGGCGGATAGTCGGCGGCGTTGGCGAAGCAGTCGAAGGGCACTCCCATGAAGGAGGCGCCCGCCTTGAAGACGTCGGGGTAGACGGCGAGCATGTGCTGGGTCATCATGCCGCCGGAGGAGCTGCCGGTGGCGTAGACCCGGTTCGGGTCGCCGCCGTACTGCCGCTGGGCGTAGGTCACCATCGAGACGATGGAGACGGGGTCGCTGCCGCCGCCGTGCCGCTTGGCGGCGTCCGACCAGGTGTCGAAGCACTTACCGAACCCGGCGTCCTGCTGTGCGCTCGGGTAGATCACGAGGAACCCGTACTGATCGGCGAGGCGGGCGAACTCGCTCTGCTGGTAGAAGCCCGGCCCGGAGCCGCCGCAGCCGTGCATGGCCACGACGACGGCCGGGGCGGCCGGGCGGTTGTCCGGGACGTAGACGTGCATGCGCATACCGCCGGGGTTGGCGCCGAAACCGGTGACCTCGACGAGGGTGGCGGCATATGCGGGCCGCAACGACGGGACGACAAGACCGGCCGTGGCCAACGAGGCGGCCGCCGCGAGCAGTAACAGACGTCGGAATCTCATCTGTCGAACTCCCTTGGGTGCTGGGCGACAGCCGATTCGCGCCGATGTCCTCGTGCGAACGTGCCGCGCCCTGGGGACTGGGGGATGTCGGCCCGGGGGGTCGGTCGTGCGAGAACGGGACCGGCGAGACCCTCGCATGCCACGTAGTTTCCCGCTGGGGCAGGTAAGTGTCAATCGACAGACCTGGATGCCACCAGGCGGGTTCGCCGGTGGCTGCGGTGCTGTTTCGGACAAGACGCGCAACGTGGCGAGGACGTGTGGATGCCGGCCCCGGGAGCGGTCTGTCAGGATCGTGCGGCCGTGTCGGAGCAGGCACTCAGCTCCGTGACGGTGTGGGCCCGGATCCCCGGCGGTGAGTCACCGGCACACCGGGCGACGACCGCCCGGACGTGTTCCTGAGCCGGCTCGGCCAACCCGTCGTACACGGCGACGAACACCTCGCGGCCGCGTTCCCGCGGCCATCCCGGAGGTAACAGCCGGATGGGCAGCAGCGGATCGAGCACGGGGAAGCGCCGGTAGGTGTCCATCACCTCGGTACGGGCCCGGACCGCCTCGGCACCGGTCACCTTCCCGGACCGGATCCGGGGCAGCAACGGCTCCCAGTTGCGCACGAAGGCCCCGTACTGCCGGGCGACGGCGGCGACGTCCCAGGCGGCGATGGGATCGCGGCCGGCAGCCGCCCGCACGTCGACATGGTGTGCCCGGAACACGGTCATCGCGCCGAGGCTGACGGCTGCCAGCTCGGCTTCCACCCTCGGTCCCGGCGCGTGCGGGGACACCCACAGCCCGTCGTACAACGGCGCATATCCCAGCCAGCGCAGCTGCCCCCGCAACGCCCGCCGGCGTGTGCCCTGATCCTTGGGCAGTGAGAAGGCCACCAGCGTCCAGGCGCCGTCCCACGAGTCGGCCGGCGCCGCGAACGCCGCGATGCGGGCCCCGCCGACCGACAGCGTGGTCGCGGCGGCCGGGGTCAGCCGGTAGGAGCTGTGCCGCCCGTGCCGACAGCCTTCCAGGACCCCGCGCCGGGCCAGCCGGCTCACCGCCGTGCGGGCGCCGGCGCTGCTCACACCGGACTCCCCGAGCAACGCCACGATCGCCGCCGACGGCAACCAGGCCCGGGTGCTCAGCGTGTAGTCGGCCACCAGGGTGACCGCCAGGCCCTGCGGAGAACTGCCGGACTGCCTGCGGGGCAGCACCGATCCGGTCTCGACGTCGGGGAAGATCTCCTCGATGTCGAAGGGATCGACAGCCGGAACGCTCCCGGCGGGCAGGGGCACGGCCACGGATACGCACTGTAGTCGATGGGTGGGCGCCGTCGGGGGAGGCGCCGAGGTCATCCCGCCGCGAGTGCGAAGCGCAGTCTGACGACGGTGCCCTCAGCGCCCGCGACGGTGCTGACCTGGTCACAAAGGCGCTCGACGATCGCCAGGCCACGGCCGCGGTCGGCGTCGGCGGCGGGCATCGGGCCGCCGAAGGACCGCAGGGGCCCGCCGTCGACGACATCGCAGGCGAACTGATCGTTCTCGGCCCAGATCCGGACCAGGCCGCCGCCGCTGGTGTGCTGCAAGGTATTGGTCACCAGCTCACTGACGGCGATGACCAGCGACATGGTGCGTTCCGGGGTCAGTCCGAGCTGTTCGGCCTGCCGTTGCGCGAAGGCACGGACGGCCGGTAGGTGATCGGCTGTGCTGTAGGCCATCACCGCCGCCACGGGGGCATCCGTATCGGGCTCGGTCATGCCGGCTGGTCCGGCCCAGCCGCTGCGCCGTCCACCGCTTGCGTGGGGTCCCGCAGCAGCTCCAGCACGCCGGTGATCTCCAGGACGGTCGCCACGGTTCCGGTGGTGTTGACGACGTAGAGGCTGCCTGCCCGCTCCAGGGCGGCGTGGTGCGCGGTGACGAGCGCATGCAGGCCGCTGGAGTCGAGGAACCGGACCCCCGCCAGATCGACGATGACCATCTCGCTGGCCCGGACCGCCTCCAGCAGGGTCGCCGTCATCTCGTCGCGGCTGCGGAGGTCGCACTCGCCGGTCAGGGCCACGCGGACTCTGTCGGCGCCGTGGATCTTGCGCGCCTCGAAGTGGGACATGACCGTCTGCGGCGCCTTCTCGGAGTGGACAGCGGAAAAGCTCCACCAGCATGATCGTTGCCCGCTACAGGTGTCAACTTCCTCAGCGGGCCGCCGGCCTGTCGACCGCCGGGGCATCTCCACGCCAGGAGTACGGCTGTGCGTCGGCCGGGCCGGCGAACTGGATGCACAGGATGGCGGTGTCGTCGGCGCGTGCTTCGGCGCCGGCCATCCGGTCGAGGAGATGACGGCACAGCGTCGCCGCGTCCGGCGCGGTGAGGTGGCCGGCGGCATCGGCGAGCCGCTGCATGTTCTCCGCGATGTGCTCGTCAGCCCGTTCGACGAGACCGTCGGTGTACCAGACCAGGATGGCGTCGTGCGGCATGACCAGCTCGCCCTGACCGCGCGCCGCCCTGCCGACTCCGAGCGGCAGCGATCGGCCGCCCCACAGGTACTCGGCGCCGGTTCCGGTGACCAGCAGGGGCGGCAGGTGCCCGGCGCAGGCGTACCGCAGCAGCCGGGTGGCCGGATCGTAGTCGGCGTATCCGACGGTGGCCGTGCCCGCGTCGGGAATGAGGGTGCTCGCCCGGTCGAGAGCATCAAGGGCTCCGGCCGGCCCGGGCGCCGTCTGGGCCAGGATCCGCAACGCCGACTGCAGGCGCGCCATCGCCGCCGCCGCCGCGAGTTGATGCCCGACGACGTCACCGACGGCGAAACCGACCCGCCCGGCCGGGACGGCGAACACGTCGTACCAGTCACCACCCACCTGATGCGCCACGTCGGCCGGCCGATAGTCGGCACAGACCTGGATGCCGGGCAGGCCGCTGGCGAGTGTCGGCAACAACGCCTGCTGCAGTTCCCGCGTGGCGTCCCGCTCCCGCTCGTACATCTGCGCGCGGCGCAGCGCCTGCCCGCTGAGAGTCGCCAGAGCCACGGCGAAGGCGATGACGCCGGCATCGGCGCCGTGCTCACGGTGGAAGCTGAAAGCCAGCGAACCCAGAGCACCGGCATCACCGTCGATCGGTACGCACATGCCGCTGTTGACGCCGAGCGTGCGATAGACGTCCTCCAGATGCGGATAGGCGGCCACCGCCTCGGTACGCGTCTGATGGATCACCGGTCGTCCGGTACGCATGACGTCGCTGTGCGGTGTCGCGGCACCGGCCGGAATCCCCCGATACCGGTCCGTCATGTCCGCGGGGCGGCCGTCGGTGGTCCACAGGACGAGCTCGGTGCTGCCGGCTGCGGCGAGCGCGACACTGCCGTGGTCGGCGATCAGCCCGATACCCTCGCGCACGATGGCCTGGGCGATCTCCTCCGAGGTCGCGGCCTTCGCCAGATCCGTGGTGAGGACCTGCAGGGCGTGCAGGCGCAACCGTGCGGCCCGTTCCACCGAGGTGTCCGAGCGGGCGCGATCACGTTCGGCCACCCCGACGGCGAGAGCCCAGGCGCCGAGGATGGTGGTGGCCAGAAACAGCTGGAGCGTCATGGTGATCAGCTGTTCCGAGGTGTCCAGAGCCGCCCACGGGCCGTGCCCGGTGCTGGTCATCAGGTTGGCCGTCACCGTGGTCGCCAGGCCGGCGGTGAGCGTCGCGACGAGAGGCCGGCTGAACGCCAGCGCGAACAGCACCGGGATGGGCAGATAGAACAGCGGCATGCCCTGCGGCCAGAAGCCGATCACCGTCGCCGCGACCGCCGACCCGACACTCAGGACCCACCCGAGCGGGCCTGACCGGCCGGGGCTGTACCGCCAGGCCAACACACAACCGGCGACGGTGAGTACGCCTGTCGCGTCGCCGGCCCAGAACGAGACGAACGCCTGCGGCCACGGCACGGGGACACTCGCGACGAGGGTCGTGGCACCGATGGCACCACCGACGATCGGCGCGGCGACGACACAACAGCCGAGGAACGCCAACAGGTCACGGCGGCGCCGCAGGTCCACCGGGCCGGGCACGTTCCTCCGCAGCAGCAGTGCTCCCACCAGCGGTTCTGCCGTGTTGGCGAGTGCGAAGCCCGACGCCGACCGGACGGACATGCCCTGTGACACGTCCACGACGATCTCGGTGACGGCTATCGCAGCCAGGATCCAGGGCCACCGCCGGCGCGGGTTCAGGACCAGGGCCGACAGGGTGACACCGGCCGGGAGGAACAGCACCACGATCGCCGGTGCTCCGAATCCCACGAACGCGAGGGAGGCGCCGGCGCTGTAGGCGACCACCACCACGGTCAGCACGTGCCACAACGAGGCACGGCCCGCCACCGCCGGGGGCGGGGCGGGCTCGGACGTGCCTGTCGTATCGGCTGACCGGGTCACCAGGCGGACGCTACCAACGCGTCGTCATCGGGCGTTACCGCCTGTCGTCAACCAGCGCTCGATGCAGGTGAGCAGATCCTCGGCGTCGACGGGCTTGGTGACGTAGTCACTGGCACCCGACGAGATGCTCTTCTCCCGGTCGCCGTGCATGGCTTTGGCGGTGACGGCGATGATCGGCAGGTCGGCGTACTTGGGCATCGCGCGGATGGCGGCGGTGGCGGCGTAGCCGTCCATCTCCGGCATCATGACGTCCATCAGGATCAGGTCGATGTCGTCATGCCGGGCGAGGACGTCGATGCCCTTGCGGCCGTTCTCGGCGTAGACGACCTCCATGCCGTGCAGTTCGAGGATGTTGGTCAGGGCGAAGACGTTACGGGCGTCGTCGTCGACCACCAGAACCTTGCGCCCGGCCAGGTTCTGCGCGATGCCGGAGACGCCGGCGATCGTGTCGACGTGCATCGGCGGCGGCAGGACCGGGCGGCCGGCATCGGTCGACAGGTGCAGGGTGATGCGCTCGCGCAGCTCGTCCAGGCTCGCCAGCGACTCCAGCGGCCGGGTCTGGGCCAGCACCTGCAACAGGGTGTCGTTGACCAGCGGCGCGTTCTGGCCGCGGAACACCAGCACCGGCAGTTCCCGCAGGTCGGCCTCGTCGTGCAGCGCCTTGAGGAAGGCCGAGCCGTTGTCGGCGGGCATGGCCAGGTCCAGCACCACGGCGTGGAACGGCTGGGTGCGCAGCTCGTCGATGGCCACGTCCGGGTCGACAGCGGTCACCACGTCGATCAGTCCGTGCGTTTCGGACACCGCCGCTGCGGCGCCCCGCGAGATCAACGTCAGCAGGCCCTCGGCCTGGTTCTCCACGACCAGCAGGCGGCGCGGCGCGGCCGGCCCGTCCGAGGGCGACGGCATCGGCGGTGGCGACACGAGCGCCGTCGGTACCTCTACGCCGACCGGCACGGTGGCTCGTTGCACCGGCATGAACAGGGTGAAGGTGCTGCCCTGTCCGAGCGTGCTGCGGGCGCTGATCTCGCCGCCGAGCAGCCAGGCGATCTCGCGGCTGATGGACAGCCCGAGACCGGTACCGCCGTAGCGGCGGCTGGTGGTGCCGTCGGCCTGCTGGAAGGCGTCGAAGATCGCGGTGAGCTGCTGCTCGGCGATGCCAATGCCGGTGTCGGTCACCCGGAACGCGATGACCGTGTCGTACTCGGCCAGCACCGGGGACAGCTCCTCGGGACGGGCGCGATCGATACGCAGCCGGACCCCGCCGTGTTCGGTGAACTTGACCGCGTTGGAGAGCAGGTTGCGCAGAACCTGCCGCAGTCGCTGCTCGTCGGTGAACAACCCGGCCGGCACGTCGGCGGCAGTGGTCACCTGGAAGTCCAGGCCACGGGAGGTCGTCAGCGGCCGGAACGTCGCCTCGACGTAGTCGAGCAGGTTACGCAGCTCGAACGCCTCCGGGGCGATGTCCATCTTGCCGGCCTCGACCTTCGACAGGTCCAGGATGTCGTTGATCAGCTGGAGCAGGTCGGTGCCCGCCGAGTGGATGACCGTGGCGTACTCGACCTGCTTGGCGGTCAGGTTCCGGTTCGGGTTCTGCGCGAGCAGCTGCGCCAGGATGAGCAGGGAGTTCAGCGGCGTACGCAGCTCGTGGCTCATGTTGGCGAGGAACTCGGACTTGTACTTCGACGCCAGTGCCAACTGCTGGGCGCGTGCCTCCAGCTCCTGACGGGCCTGCTCGATCTCGGAGTTCTTCGTCTCGATGTCACGGTTCTGCCGGGCCAGCAGGGACGCCTTGTCCTCCAGTTCGGCGTTCGAGCGCTGCAGCTCCTCCGAACGGGCCTGCAACTCCTCGGACCGCGCCTGCAGTTCGGCGGCGAGCCGCTGCGACTCGGTGAGCAGCACATCGGTACGCGCGTTGGCGACCATCGTGTTCACGTTGACACCGATGGTCTCCATCAACTGGTCCAGGAAGTCGTGGTGCACCTGGGTGAACGGGGACATCCCGGCCAGTTCGATGACGCCGAGCGCCTGGTCCTCGACCAGGATGGGCAGCACCACGACCTGCATGGCACTGGCCGAGCCGAGGCTGGAGGAGACGGTGAAGAACTCCGCCGGCACCTCGTTGACGACGATGCGCCGCTTCGCCACCGCGGCCTGGCCGACGAGCGACTCACCGAGGGCGTAGCGCCGGCCGGCACCGGTGTGCCCGTAACTGCCGACGACCCGCAGGTCCGCGCCCGCACCGGTGTCGTCGACCAGCAGGAAGGTACCCAGCTGCGCATCGACTAGCGGAACCAGCTCGTTCATCACCAGGGAGGCGACCACCTCGAGGTCGCGGTGGCCCTGCATCAGGGAGGAGATCCGGGCCAGATTGGTCTTGAGCCAGTCCTGTTCCTGGTTGGCCCGGGTGGTCTCGCGCAGCGACTCCACCATGAAGTTGATGTTGTCCTTGAGCTCGGCGACCTCACCGGACGCGTCCACGGTGATCGACCGGGTCAGGTCACCGGTGGCGACCGCGCTGGTCACCTCGGCGATCGCCCGTACCTGCCGGGTGAGGTTGCCGGCGAGTTCGTTGACGTTCTCGGTGAGCCGCTTCCACGTACCGGAGACGCCCTCGACCTCGGCCTGGCCGCCCAGGCGGCCCTCGCTGCCGACCTCCCGGGCGACCCGGGTGACCTCGGCGGCGAAGCTGGAGAGCTGGTCGACCATGGTGTTGATGGTGGTCTTGAGTTCCAGGATCTCGCCGCGCGCGTCGACGTCGATCTTCTTGGTCAGGTCGCCCTGCGCCACCGCGGTGGTGACCTGGGCGATGTTGCGGACCTGACCGGTCAGGTTGTTCGCCATCGAGTTGACGTTGTCGGTGAGGTCCTTCCACGTTCCGGCGACGTTGGGCACCCGGGCCTGGCCGCCGAGCCGTCCCTCGGTGCCGACCTCGCGGGCCACCCGGGTGACCTCGTCGGCGAACGCGCTCAGCGTGTCCACCATGGTGTTGATGGTCTGGGCCAGGACGGCGACCTCGCCCTTGGTCTCGACGGTGATCTTCTTGCTCAGGTCACCCTGCGCCACGCCGGTGGCCACCGAGGCGATGGAACGCACCTGGTTGGTCAGGTTGGAGGCCATCACGTTGACGTTGTCGGTCAGGTCCTTCCAGGTGCCGCCCACGTTGAGCACCCGGGCCTGGCCGCCGAGCCGTCCCTCGGTGCCCACTTCGCGGGCCACCCGGGTCACCTCGTCGGCGAACGCGGACAGCTGGTCGACCATCGTGTTGATGGTCTCCTTCAGCTCGAGGATCTCGCCGCGGGCGTCGACCCGGATCTTCTGCGTCAGGTCGCCGCGGGCCACCGCGGTGGTCACCTCGGCGATGCTGCGCACCTGGGCGGTGAGGTTGTCGCCCATCACGTTCACCGACTCGGTGAGGTCCTTCCACGTACCCGAGACGCCCTTGACGTCCGCCTGGCCGCCGAGCCGTCCCTCGGTGCCGACCTCGCGGGCCACCCGGGTCACCTCGTCGGCGAAGCTGGACAGCTGGTCCACCATCGTGTTGATGGTGTTCTTGAGCTCCAGGATCTCCCCGCGCGCGGTGACGGTGATCTTCTGGGACAGGTCGCCGCGGGCCACCGCGGTGGCCACCTGCGCGATGCTGCGGACCTGGTCGGTCAGGTTGCCGGCCATCGAGTTCACCGAGTCGGTCAGGTCCCGCCAGGTGCCGGCGACCCCGCTGACCTGCGCCTGCCCGCCGAGGCGGCCGTCGGTGCCCACCTCGCGGGCCACCCGGGTCACCTCGTCGGCGAACGACGACAGCTGGTCCACCATCGTGTTGATCGTCGATTTCAGCTCGAGGATCTCGCCGCGGGCGTCGACGGTGATCTTCTGGGACAGGTCGCCGCGGGCCACCGCCGTGGTGACCTGGGCGATGTTGCGGACCTGGTTGGTCAGGTTGCCGGCCATGAAGTTCACCGAGTCGGTCAGGTCCCGCCAGGTGCCGGCGACACCGGGCACCTCGGCCTGCCCACCGAGGCGGCCTTCGCTGCCGACCTCGCGGGCCACCCGGGTCACCTCGTCGGCGAACGACGAGAGCTCGTCGACCATCGTGTTGATGGTGTTCTTGAGCTCCAGGATCTCCCCGCGTACGTCGACGGTGATCTTCTGGGACAGGTCGCCGCGGGCCACCGCCGTGGCCACCTGGGCGATGTCGCGGACCTGGTCGGTCAGGTTGCCGGCCATCGCGTTCACCGAATCGGTGAGGTCCTTCCACGTGCCGGAGACGCCGGGGACCTCCGCCTGACCGCCGAGCTGGCCCTCGGTGCCGACCTCGCGGGCCACTCGGGTCACCTCGGAGGTGAACAGCGACAACTGATCGACCATGCCGTTGAAGACGGTCGCGATCTCGCCCAGCAGGCCCTCGCCGTCGTCGGGAAGCCGGGTGCCGAAATCGCCGTCCCGTACGGCGGTCAACCCGGCCAGCAACTGCCGCAGGTCACGGTCGGCCACCGCGGGCCCGCCCGGGTGTGACTGCACCATCAGATCGTCGCCCACAGTCTCTCCACCAGTCGTCGCGCCTCCACCACGTCCGCCCCCAGCAGGGCGGCGGTGACCGGCGGTCATTATGCACGCACCGTTCCCGAATCGCACATACGTACGGCCACCTTCGCGTGTGGGTGACCGCGACGGCGCGGGCGGCCCTACCGGCGAGTGCCTTGTCGCTCTACCGGGTGGGGGAGGTGACGCGCAACCCTCCCGCACCTGATCAGCGCTCACCGATGGTGCGGCCGCTCGTTACCGTCTATACAGACGGCTGACATTCGGCGGGGGGAAACGGCGGTGATCCTTTTGCAGGTGATCTTCGGGCGTGACGATCCGGCATCGCCGTTACGCCGCACCGTGCATGCGGTGCTCGGTGAACGATTCGGGGCCGCCGCTGACGACGTGTGGGCCGACGACGTGTTGATCGCGGTGAGCGAGCTGGTGCAGAACGTCGTTCAACACACCGGCGGCGACGGGACGATGACGCTGTCCGCCACCGCTGACGGTCTCCTGATCGAGGTCGCCGACACGGCGGTGACGCCGCCGCGGCTCCGTCACCCGGATCCGCGTCACGCCGGTGGCCGCGGGCTCCTGCTGATCGACGCCATGGCGCTGCGGTGGGGTACCCGCCACCGTGACGACGGCAAGACGGTGTGGGCCGTGATGCCCACGTCGGCACTGGCGGGAGCCTCGTCGGCGTAGGCCGCCCGTCGCCTGCTCGGCCGCGGCGGCGGTCCCGGTCACTGTCTGCCACACTGCCTCCGGAACCGTGTCGAGGAGGACGTCAGTGAGTGGGATCGAGGCACTGGGCCGGCTGCTGCGGCAGTCGCACCATGCACGGCCGGACGACCTTCCGCAGATGGCGATGCGGGCCGCCCCGCTCGTCGGCGCGACCGCCATGATCATCTACCTGGTGGATCACCGGCAACGTGAGCTCCTGCCGCTCCTGGCCGGCGACGCCCCGCCCCGCGAGCCGTTCATGATCGACGGGACCCTGGCGGGCAGGGCCTTCAGCACGGTCGCCGCGTGCGTCAGTGACTCCGGGACCGGTGCTGTCCGGCTGTGGGTTCCTCTGATCAACGGCGCCGAACGCCTCGGCATCCTCGAGGTCGTCCTGGCCGGCCCGGCCGACGAGCCGGTCGTGGAGGACTGCGCGACGGTGGCGGCCCTGCTGGCCGAGTTGGTGGTGACCCGTGACCTCTACAGCGACACCATCGAGCGGCTGCGCCGCCGGGAGCCGATGCGGCTGGCCGCCGAGATGCTGCGCGCCCAGTTGCCGCCGTTGACGTTCTCCACCGGCCATCTGATGATCAGCGGGGTGCTGGAGCCGTGTTACGACGTCGGCGGTGACGCGTTCGACTACGCCATCAACGGCGACATCGCCCACCTGGCGCTGTTCGACGCCGTCGGTCACGGCTCCGCGGGCGGCATGCGGGCGGTCGTGCTGGCCTCGCTGGCACTGGCGGCCTACCGCAACGCCCGCCGTGCCGCCCTCGACCTGATCGGTACCTACCACCACATCGACCGGGCCGTCCAGGACCATGATCGGCGTGGCCTGATCACCGCGGTGCTCGCCGAACTGGACCAGCGCACCGGAGTCCTGCGTGTCATCTCCGCCGGGCACCCCGGTGGTGTGGTCATCCGCCGCGGCAAAGCGGTCAAGATCCTGCCCACGCCGACCGCCCTGCCGGTCACCCTCGGACACCACCGGCCGCCGGTCGTCATCGAGGAGGCGCTGGAGCCCGGCGACCACGTCCTGCTCTACACCGACGGCATCACCGAAGCCCGTTCCACCGACGGCGAGCCGTTCGGTATCGACCGGCTCGTCGACTTCACGGTCAAGGCCATCGCCGACCAGCTGCCGTTGCCGGAGACCAGCCGCCGGCTGGTCCACGCGATCCTGGACCATCAGGACGACTGCCTGCAGGACGACGCCACCGTGCTGCTCGCCCGGTGGATCAGCCCGGCGCCGGACCACTCCGACACCGAACTGCCGGAGTCCGCCAACCGGGCGCCCTTCGAGCCGCTCGGCTGAGCAGTGGCGTTCCACGGGTGCAGCCGGGGCGGGCCCGGCCGCGGGATCGGTGTATTCGCCGGACCCCGGGGTATCGGTACTGCTGTAACCGCCCGGTGCCCGCATGCTGCCGAGGTGCGACGACGGCGGCGGCGGGGCACACTTGATCACCTCGTCCGGAAGCGTTCGGAAAGGAGCTGACCATGACCATTCGCGTCCCGCTAGCAGTGGCCACGGTCCGGCGATGACCACCGCCCAGGCGACCGGGCGTCCGGCGACGCCGTTCGTGCACGCCGCGCTGGTCCTCGAGGCCGATCGTGACCTGGACGTCCTGGCGACCGAGCTGGTCCGGTCGGCGAAGCTCTACGACGAGGTTCTGGTGGTCGTCGGGGAACACACCCGGGACGTGCTGACCGGCCGGCTCGAGGATCTTCCCGCCCGGGTCCGCTGGCGCGCACCGAACGCTTTCTACCAGCGGCTCGGCTTCGCCTACGAGGGGTTCCGCCGCTATCTGGCCGACGAGCATCGAGCCGGCCGCCGGGTACACGTGATCGCCGAACCCGATCTGGTCAGCGGCGTGGACTCCGGTCTCCGGGCTGAGCGGGCCGCGGCCTACCTGGCGTTCGAGGCGATGTGCAATCAGACGTATGCGCCGGGCGCCTCGGCGGTCACCTGCATCTGGGACGGCCGGGAGCACCCGGGCCCCGTCATCGACGGCGTCCGCGCCACGCACTCCCACCTGGTCACCCCGACCGGCCGTGTCCCGTCCCCCCATTACCGCGCGCCGGAGCATTACCTCGCCGAACGGCATGACGTGCCGATGCGGCCGCCTCCGGCACACGTCGATCACGACATCACCTTCGACGGCAGTGGCGGGCTCAGCGGGCTGCGGTCGACGGTGGGGGAGTGGGCGGCCGCTCATCGCTTCAGCGGGGAGGCGCTGGCGGACCTCGTGCTGGCGGTGATCGAGGTGGCCACCAACGGATTGCGTCACGGCGGCCCACCGGTCCGGGTCCGGGCCTGGCGCCAGGGCGGCACCCTCGTCGTGCAGTGCGACGACGGCGGTGCGTGCCTCATTCCCGCTGATGCGGGTTACCGCCGGCCTGATCCGGTGGCGCCGGCGGCGGGCGGCCGGGGCCTGTGGCTGGCCCGGCAGTTGGCCGACGTGGTCACGGTGTCGTCGCAACCGGGGCGGACGTCGGTCCGGTTGCACTTTCCCCGCCAGATCATGATGGCCGAGCTGTCGTGACTCCGGGCGGGCGGTCCGGCACCGTCGGGGAGTCGTGATCTGTTCCGCAGAACAGGTCACGGAGCCGGTCCGGGTCGTCGAGTGCGCCGGCCGGGACGCTCCAGTAGGCCTCGACGGTGACCGTGCGGCCACGGGTGGTGTACCGGAACGGGACCGACCCGTTGTCGTACCAGGTGTCGCGGTGCGCGAGGTCGACCCTGGCGTAGACGGTGTCCATGACGATGCCGACCTGTCTGCCCCGGTGCCGTAGCGACCAGCCGCCGAAGAAGGGGGCGAGCCCGACGTCCGAGCGGGGCCCGAGGAGGTCGAGGACGTGGTCGGCCAGGGCGCGGGAGCCGGTCATGTGACGGCTGCCGTGGTGTACCGGTCGACGAGTGTGCGGTACGCGTCGCGCAGATCGTCGAGCCGGTCGGCGCCCAGGGCGAGCGGTACGCCGTAGAAGCCGGCGAGCAGACCGGTCACCGCCGCCCCGGGCTCGGGAGACGGTGCCAGATGGCGGCGGAACAGCTCGGCCTGCGGGGTCAGAGTGACGTCGAGGGCACGCGGGTCGTCGAAGACGAGCAGCCGCTCGGCGGCGCTGATGTCCAGCACCGCGCAGACGCCGCCACCACGAGCCACCTCTGCGGTGATCTCGAACCACATGCGGGGCCCGGCGATGATGGACCGGGCCGTCTCGTCGAAGAACCGCCGGATGAAGTCGACACCGTCCGGCGCCCCGTCGGCGGCGAGGACGGTGCCGATGCGCCACATGCAGATGTGGTAGGCGAGCAGGTCGGTCTTGGAACCGAAATGCGCGAAGAACGTCGGCTCGGACACCTCGGCTGCCGCCGCGAGTTCCCGCACCGGGATGTCGGCGAACGCCGTGTGTTCGACACGTTCGCGCAGGGCCTGCCACAGCGCCACCCGCAGGCGGGCCCGTTTGCGCTCCCGCAGCGGCAGCGCCGCGAACCGGTCGGCGGGGGTGGTCACGGCAGCGCCAGAGCGTCGACGACTGCGGCGGCGACGCCGGCTGACGAGGCCGGGTTCTGGCCGGTGATCAGGAGGCCGTCGCGGCGCACCGTCGAGGTGAACGGCGCGCCGATCTCCACCACGGCGCCGAGATCCTTGAGCCGCCGTTCCAGCGAGAAGGGCAGCGCGGCGGTCGCGCCGGCCAGCAGCTCCTCGGCGTCGCTGAACCCGGTCACGGTCCGTCCCGCCACGAGCGGGTCCCCGGTCGGGGTGGTCGCACCGAGCAGCCCGGCCACGCCGTGGCAGACGGCCGCCACGACACCGGTACGGCCGATCGTGCCGACGATCCCGGAAAGGGACCCGTCGTCGGGGAAGTCCCACATGGTTCCGTGTCCGCCGACCAGGAACACCGCGTCGTAGCCGGCCGGATCGACGGATGCCAGCGGCACGGTGCGGGTGAGGTCGGCGTCGAGAGCGGGGTCGAGGGCGGCGTCGCCCGTGCTGGCCGGGTCGACCGGCGGCCGCCCGCCGCGCACCGAGGCGAGGTCGACGGCCAGCCCGGCATCCCGGAAGGCCTCCAGCGGGACCACCAGTTCCTCCAGCCAGAAACCGGTGGGCCGGCCGGTCGTACCGAAAGTGTCGTGCGAAGTGAGGACCATGAGAACCGATCGTGTCATGGCCACAGTATGCACAAAAACTTTAGTGGGCACAAATTCTGTTGTTGACTAGCCTCTGGCCCCGGCGGGCAGGTGTGACGTGTGCGGCTGTCGGGCTCCGGTTGCTAAGTGGTTCGGCGGGGTTGTCGAACAGCAGGTGACGCCCTGGCCATCGGCTCGGCGAGGGCCTGTCGGCGAGGAGATCTTCGTGGCGCTGCTGGTGGTGGCTGAGGACGACGGTGACATCCGTGATGTTCTGTTGCGCCTGCTGTCGCGCGACGGCCATACCGTGATCGCCGCCGACAACGGTGAGACGGCGTTGCAGGAGGTTCTGACGCGGCCCGGTGTCGAAGCCGTCGTGACCGACATCGACATGCCGCAGATGTCGGGGCTGGAGTTGTGTCAGCGCATCCGGGCGAACGAGAAACGCGCGTGCCTTCCGGTCATCCTGGTGAGCGGCAGTCTCATGCCGGGCGATCAACGGCCGCGGCAGGTGGAGGCCACCGCCCTGCTGCCGAAGCCGTTCCGGCCGGCCGAGCTGCTGGGATGCCTCCGCGAAGCCCTGGCCTCCGGTCATGCGCCGGGGCAGCAACCGTGCGTCTGCGGCGGGAACGCCGGCACCGGCCCGTGATCCCGATGCCGCGAACGGCGGCCCGGCTGGTGCGGTGGGCCGCCGTTCGGCGATCGCCGGTCTCCCGCCGACAGGGTCACGCGGTTACCGCCGCCTGCCGGGTCGTGGGATGACACCTTCGGCACGCAGTACGGCCAGTAGCGGTGGCAGGCTGACGGCGGCCGCTCGGGCGTACCCCTCGGGGGAGGGGTGGAAGCGGTCGGCACCGAACATGCGTACCGGATCGGCCTCGAAGAAGGGGTTGAGCAGTTCGGCCAGGGGGACCGGATGGCCGCCGGCGGCCTCGACCGCGACCGTCTGCGCGGCTGCCAGCCGCCGGCTGCGCAGAGCGGCCAGCCAGCGCAGCGGTGGCCGCAACGGTGGCAGGACCTTGAGGTCGGGGCAGGTACCGACGACGACGTGGCACCCACCGGCCCGCAGCTGCCCGACCGCGTCGCCGAGATGCCGTGCCGCCGCACTGAGCGGCGCGAACCGGGTGACGTCGTTGCCGCCGACGAAGATGACGGCGACATCCGGCCCCTGCCGCAGCGCGGTGTGCACCTGGTGTGGCAGATCCGATGACATCGCGCCGACGAAGGCCGGCCGGTGCAGCCGGACCGGCCGGCCGGCACCGCGGGAGAGGGCGGTGGCCAGCAGGACGCCCACCGTCTCCCGCGGTCTGGTGGCTCCATAACCGGCGGCGAAGGAGTCGCCGAGAATCGTCATGGTCAGCGGCGGGCCGGGAAGCCGCGGGCCGATCAGGCCCTCGGCCCGCGGCGGCGGTTGCATCGCGACGGGGACGATGCGCTGTACGCGACGCGCCTGCCCGACGATGACCGCGACCGTGCCGGCCGCCACGGCCACCACCGTGCCGAGCACCGCACCGAGGAGCCCGGTCACCGGCGGTGGCCTGGACCGCTGTCGGTTCGAGGTCTCACCTCACCGTGCCGTCGCGGCGCGGACGATCAGGTCGGCGACGGGGCGCGGGTTCGACACACCGACGGCGTGCGATGCCCGGCTGATCTCGATCGTCGCCCGGGAGCCGGCGCGATCGGCCATCCAGCGCTGAGCCGCGACCGGGATGTTGCGGTCGGCACCGGCGACGAGGAACCAGGAGGGGATCCGCTTCCATGCCGGCTCCCCGGACCCCTCACTGAGCGCCGCGTCGCGGATCGGCCGTTGCGTGACGGCCATCAACGACGCCTGCTGCCGGGGTACGTCGGCGGCGAACTGCTGCCGGAACAGGTCCTGCCGGATGGAGAGGTCGCTGGTGCCGTCACCGAGCGGCACCGCGGCGAGAGTGTCGCCGAGGGTGCTGCCGGGGAACCGGCCGGACAGCTCGAGTGCGCTCTCACCCTTGTCGGGGGCGAAGGCCGCGATGTAGACGAGCGCGGTGACGTCCGGGTCGCCGGCGGCGGCGTTGGTCATCACCGCGCCCCCGTAGGAATGGCCGGCGAGCACGATCGGGCCCTGCACGGAGTTGATGACGGTGCGCACATAGGCGGCGTCGGAGCCGAGTCCCCGCAGCGGGTTGGCGGCGGCGACGACCGGATACCCGCGGTGCCGGAGCCGCTCGATGACGCCGGACCAGCTCGCGGAGTCGGCGAAGGCGCCGTGCACCAGCACGATGGTCGGTCTGGTCGCGGTGTGCGGGCCGGCGGCGGCACCCGAGGCCGAGGCGGTGCCGGTGAGAACGAGTGCGGCGGCGGCGGCCACCACTGTGGACAGGCGGATGCGCATGGGACTGATTCCGATCAGGTTCGACGGTGGGCTTGGTGCGGCACCGGGCGGTACCGCACCGGGACGTCAGAGGACCGCGGCGGCGGCCCGGCCGATGAGCGCGGCCACGGCGGCGGGCTCGGAGGCGGGGATGGCGTGCGACGCACCGGGCAGTTCCACACGTTCGCGGGCGCCGGCACGCTCGGCCATGAAACGGTGCGCCGCGAGCGGGATGTTGTGGTCCAGCTCCGGATACACGAACCAGGACGGCACGCTCTTCCAGGCAGGCTCGCCGGATCCCTCGTGGAGTGCCGTGGTGTTCAGCGGGCGCTGGGCGACGGCGTCGAGGGCGGCACGCTCGGCCGGGACGTCGGCGGTGAACTGCCGGTGGTACCTGTCCTGCCGGATGTACAGGTCGACGGTGCCGTCCGGGAGCGGCACCTCGGTGAGGGTCTCGCCGAGGGTGCCGCCGGGGAACCTGCCGGACAGTTCGCCGATGCTCTCGCCGGCCTCCGGGGCGAAGGCGGCGACGAACACGAGTGCCCTGACGTGGTCGTGGCCGACGGCGGCGTTGGACATGACCGCCCCGCCGTAGGAGTGGCCGACGAGCACGACCGGCCCGTCGACGGTGGCCAGGACGCCGGAGACGACGGCGGCGTCACCGGACAGGCTGCGCAGCGGGTTGGGTGCGGCGATCACCGGGTAGCCGTCGGTGAGCAGCCGCCGGGTCACCTCGTTCCAGCTGGCGGACTCGGCGAACGCGCCGTGGACGAGGACGATGGTGGGTTTCATGACAGGGCCCTTCAACGGGTCGACAGAACGGTGGACAGGAAGGGGACACGATCGGCGCCGGCCGGTCACCGGCCGGGTGTGATCTCTACCTGGAGTTCGACCTCGACCGGGCTGTCCAGGGGCAGCACCGCGAGGCCGACGGCGGAACGGGCATGGATCCCGGCCGGGCCGAAGACGTCGTGCAGGAAGGTGGAGGCGCCGTCGAGGACCCGGGCCTGACCGGTGAAGGACGGCAGCGAGGCGACGAAGCCGGTCACCCTGACGACCCGGACCACCGCGTCGATGCCGACCACGGCGTCCACCGCCGCGAGGGCGTTCAAGGCGGCGGTACGTGCCAGGTCGGCTGCCTGGTCCACGTCGACACCGTCGCCGACCTTGCCGGTGACCGGCAGTGTCCCGCCGACGAACGGCAGCTGGCCGGAGGTGTAGACGTACCGGCCGGATCGGACCGCCGGGGCGTAGCCGCCGACCGGCGTGGCGACATGCGGCAGCGTGATGCCCAGCTCGACGAGCCGGTCGGTCCAGATCCCCATGGTGTGCGCCCTTCGTGTCACGGCCGGGCGGCTCCTGCCGCGCCCGTAGTCGATCTCACCCGGCCGGGGCGGCACGGAACACGCGAGACCGCATGCAGAAGTGCTTCTGCCTATGCGGATCGGCCGTGTCCGGCCGCCGGTTCCTCCTCGGCGAGCCGCTCCCGGGCGAACAGCCGGATCAGGTTGTGGAAGCGGTACCGGCCGTCGACATGCGCCTGCAGCAGGCTCGACTCGACGAGTTCGTCGAGGGCGTCCTCGATGCCGTCGGGGTCCACCGGATCGAGGGCACCGGCGAGTCCCGCGTCGAAGTCCGCCACGGGCGCGAGCGACAGGCGACGGAACAGCCGGCGCGCCTGCGGGGACAGCTGGGTGTACGAGAGGCTGAACGCGGCCGCGATCCGCAGGTCCCCGGCGATGAGCTGGTCGAGCCGCCGGCGTTCGTCGGACAGCCGGTCGGCCAGATGCCGCACTGTCCACTGCGGCCGGCTCATCAACCGGTTCCCGGCGATCCGCAGGGCGAGCGGCAGCCGTCCGCACAGTTCGGCCACCTCACCGGTCGCGCCGGGTTCCCGGTCGCCGATGATGCGCCGCAGCAGTGTCGCCGCGTCCTCGGACGGCAGCTGCGTCAGGTGGAGCCGGTGGACGCCCTCGAGCCCGGCGAGCAGCCGGCGACTGGTGATGACGGTCAGAGACGGTCCGGGACCGGGTAGCAGCGGCCGCACCTGTGACTCGTCCGCGACGTTGTCGAACACCGCCAGTACCCGCCGGTGATGCAGCAGTTCGCGGAACATGCCGGCCCGGTCGGTGCCGTCCTCGGGGATCTCGTCGTCCCGGACGCCCAGCGCGCTGAGCAGCCGGGCGAGGGTCTCGTCGGCGCCGGGCGGGCGGGCATCCATCCCTCGCAGGTCGACGAAGAGGGATCCGCCGGTGAATGCCGCACCGAGCAGGTGCGCCGCCTGTACCGCCAGCGTCGTCTTGCCGGTCCCGGCTGTTCCGGACACCGTCACCACCGGCGCGACCGCCGGTGCCGGCTGGGCCGCGTTCGCCACCCGGGTCAGCTGAGCCAGTTCCCGGCCGCGGCCGGTGAAGTCGGGTATCGGGCGCGGCAGCGCACAGCAGCCGGCCGGCACGGTGGCCGTGGTCCTCGCCCGGCCGGCCCGGGCCGCGGCCAGGAAGGCGGGCTGCTCGGCCGCGGGTAGTGCCAGTGCCTCGGCGAGTGCCTGGACGGTCCGCCGCTGCGGCGCGACGCTGCGCTCGCGTTCCATGTCGCTGATCGCGCGGGCGCTGACGCCGGACCGTTCCGCCAGCTGCTCCATCGTCAACCCGGCCGTGTGCCGCTGTTCTCGCAGCCGGCGACCGAAGGTGTCACTCATCGATCAGGTGGGCCCTTCGAGGCGGCGGATCGGCGCACGGAACTCGACGCCGTCCTCGTGGACCAGATGACGCATCCGCCCGATGTCCAGGAACCCGCCCTCGATCGGGTGGGCGAGCAGTCGGCCGATCGCCGTGCAGTACTTCGCCATCGAGTGGCGGCCGGGCATGGTGATCGACAGCTCCTCGCCGGCGCCGTACTCCCGCACCTCGGCGAGCGGTGGCAGGCCGGTGGCCCACGTCGCCGGGTCGCCGAGGACCGCGACCCGTACCAGCCAGAGGGGTCTGCCCGCGGCGGACGCGGCACCCGGGGCGATGACCCGCCACGGCGTACCCGTCGGTGTCGCGCCGCACTGCCGCACCGTTGCGACGAGATCGTCGGTCGCGGCCTTCAGGACCGTCTCGGTCAGATCCCACTCCTGCTGGTCGTGGCCCGGCGGGGTGACCGGGGCCGGCTTCGACACCACGGTCATCGCCGGAGTCCGGCGCACGCACGGCTCCGGTCGTGCCCCCAGCAGGTCCCGGGCGGTCCGGAGCGCCTCGTCCTGTTCCTCCCGGCGCCGCTGGACCTGAGCGGTGTGCTCGCGCAACAGCGCGTCCGCGGTGTCGGGTTCGTCGAGCGCCTGCCTGACCTGCCGGACACCCAGACCGGCCTGCCGGAGGACGGCGATCAGCATGGCGTCCTGCACCTGGTCGAAGGTGTACGAGCGGTAGCCGGTCTGCTCGTCGACCCGGGCCGGTACGAGCAGCCCCTCGGCGTGGTAGTACCGCAGCGTCTGCGCGGAGAGATGAGCCATCGCACTGAAGTCCTTGATCGACAACATGGTTCCAGCGTGCCCCTTACAGCGGCCACAAGGTCAAGCCCGGCGGTGACCGGCACCGCGGCGTGTCCGGGCACGCGCGGTGTCGGGCCGTTGCGGCATCTCACCGAGGACCTCGGCGAACAGTGCGTCGCGCAGTGCCACCTCGCGCGGGTCGTCCCACAGGTGGAAGCCGGTCCGGTTCATCGCGTAGGCGAATCCGACACCGGTGTCCGGGTCGGCGAAGGCGAACGAGCCGCCCAGCCCCATCGTGCCGAACGCCGTACCCGAGGCGGAGCCGAACCGGAACGCCGGAAACGGCTTCACATACCCCAGTGAGTACTGGGTCGGCAGCCGCAGGACCTGGTCGAGCAGACCGCGCGACGGTGTCTGCGCCGGGCTCTTCAGTTCGGCGAGCGTCCAGGGGCGCAGCCCCAGTCCGGTGCCACCGGTCGCGGCTTCGCCGTAGAGCCGGGCGATCGAGCGCACCTGCCCGATGCCGTTGACGGCGGGGATCTCGGCGGCCTGCACGTCGGGCCGGTTGATGTTGTCCGGGACGCCGAGCATCCGCGGATTCTGGAAGGCGCGGGCGCTCAGGCTCCGTGGGTTGGCGAACGCCACCGCGAAGGCCGGCGGCATCGCCGTGATGTGCAGCATCATCTCCCAGGTCCGGAAGCCGTGCATCCGGGCGATACGGCGACGATCGGTGCCCTCCGGCAGTCCGATGTGGAAGTCCAGACCGAGCGGTGCCGCCACCTCCTCGGCGAAGAACCGCCCGAGGTGGCGACCGTGCGGATCGATCCGGCTGACGAGTTCGCTCTCGTACCAGCCGAGGCTCGTGCCGTGATAGCCGTGGCGTTCCCCGGGCGTCCATGCCGGGCGCTGCTGCGCCAGCGCCGCGGCCAGAGCCGGCGAGCCGGTCAGGTCACGCAACTCCAGCGGGCGGTCGATCGCCGCCAGGCCCGCCTGGTGCGACAACAGCTGGCGTACGGTGACGTCGGCTTTGCCCGCGGCGGCGAACTCGGGCCAGTAGGCCGCCACCCGCTGGTCGTAGTCCAGTAGTCCCCGCGAGTGCAGCAGCGCGACCGCCGTCGACGACACGCCTTTGGTCGTCGAGAAGACCGGCACCATCGTGTCGCGTTCCCACGGCTCCCGTGTCAGACCGTCGCGATAGCCGCCCCACAGGTCGACCACCTTCCGGCCGTCGCGATAGACCGCGCAGGCGGCCCCGATCTCCCGTCCCCGCGCGAAGTTGCGCCGGAACGCGTCGGCCACCGGCCCGTAGCCCTCCGCCACCTCCCCGTGGACCATGGCGGACGGCACATGCACTTTCAGAACCACTCGGCTTCTCCCCATTTCTGCGAGACGTCGAACGGTGACATGGGCGACGCGGCCGGACCAGGGATCGACAGTCCCTGGTAGCGAGGTGCCGGCCCGGTGCGGCCCCCGGCGTGTTTTAAGATCACCTGGTGAAACGCGAGGAGCTGGCCGACTTCCTACGGAACCGCCGGGCCGCGCTCGCCCCCGTCGGCCGCACGAGCCGCCGGACCCGGGGACTGCGCCGGGAGGATGTCGCCGAGCGCGCCTACATCTCCATCGACTACTACACCCGGCTGGAACAGCGGCGCGGGCCGCGGCCGTCACCCGAGGTGGTGTCGGCGCTCTCCCAGGCGCTGGAACTGACCACCGACGAACGTGACCACCTGTACCACCTGATCGGTCATCACCCGCCCCAGCAGGCGCTGGAATTCGACGACGTCGATCCCGGGCTGCGCCGGGTGCTGAACGCGCTCGACGGAAACCCGGCGATGATCATCTCGAATCTGGCCCACACCCTGCTGCAGAACCGGATGTGCCTGGCACTGTTCGGCGATCTGACGCGGTACACGGGACTGGCCCGGAGCGGGTACTACCGGTGGTTCATGATGCCGGAGGAGCGCGGCATCTATCCCGCTGACGTTCACGCCGCCCAGAGCGCGACCTTCGCCGCCAGCGTCCGGGCGGCGGCGGACCTCGAACTCGACCCCGCCGAGGCCGAACACATGATCGCGACGCTGCGTGCGCGCAGTCCCGAGTTCCGGGAGCTGTGGGAGAACCATGAGGTCCGGCTCTGCCGCCAGGAGACCACCTCGCTGGTCCACCCGGCCGTGGGCCGGGTGGACTTCGACTGCGAGGTCGTCTTCAGCCATGACCGCCGGCAGCGGATGCTCGTCTTCACCCCACGCGGCGGCACGGATCTGCGGCCCCTGCTCACGGCATGATCACCGGCCCGTGGTTCTGCTAGCGTGCGGGGATGCCGGATCTCGGATCGGTGAGCTGGCCGCCTGAACCGATCAGGACCGAGAGGCTGGTGCTTCGTGCGGCCAGGGCCCGGGACCGGCCGGCGTTCATCGAGCTGCTCGCCTCGCCCGAGGTGCATGCCCACCTCGGCGGTCCGCGCCCGCGCGACGTCCTCGAGCGCGAACTGCCCGAGGTGCCCGGGCGGTGGCCGGGGAGCTTCGTCGTCGACCTCGACGGGACGATGATCGGCCAGGTCCTGCTCAGGAGACCGGCCGGGGACCGGCTGGCCGCGGTGGGAAAGGTCGATCTCGGTTACCTGTTCCTGCCGGAGGTGTGGGGACTCGGGTACGCCGCCGAGGCGTGTACGGCGGCACTCGGTTGGCTCGACCGGGTCCTTCCCGGCGAGCCGGTGGTGCTCGCCACCCAGACCGCCAACGCCGGCTCGATGCGCCTCGCCGCGAAACTGGGGTTCACCGAGGTGGAACGGTTCCATGCCTGGGACGCCGAGCAGTGGCTCGGCATGCGCTCGCCGGTCACGCCGTCCCGGTGAGCCGCCGGAGATCGACGGCCCCCACCCGCCGACTCACTCTCTACCGCAGAGTACTCTCCATTGCAGCGACAATGAGGAGGCAGCAGCCATGAACGGTGCCACCGGCATCACCGACATCCACGCCGAAGTGCGGGCCCTGCGTGCCCGGGTGCGCGCCGACCGCCGGACGGTCAGCCTGCCGCTGCTGGTGTTCGGCATCCTGACGCTTGTCGACAGCGCGCTGCTGGCGGTCATCGCCACGATGCCGGAGTCGGGCGGCGCCAAGCTCACCCTGCTGCTGTACTGGCCGGTCGCCGGGGCGGCCGGGCTGATCGTGCTGCGTGACCACGCCCGGCGACTGGCCGCACGAGCCGGCGTGGGCGGCGGCCCCCGATCGTACGAAGTGGTCACCGTCGGTTTTGTGGTCAGCCTTCCCGTCCTGGCACTGTTGTTCGTCCCGGTGTTCTTCGTCGGCGGCTATTGGGCCACGCTGGCCTGGCCGGCCGCGATCCTGACCGCGATCGCTCTGCGCCAGCGCGGCAACGTCGTGTACGGCGTCGCCGTCGCCCTGGCCCTGGCCGGACTGGTGCAGGGTCTGCTGGCCGCCACACCGCGCGGATCGGCCGAGAGCTGGACCGCGATCGGTCTGCAGGTCGCGGCCGGTGTCGCGTTGATCCTCGGTGGCCGGATGGCCGACCGTCGCGCCCGGGCCGTGTGACGTGCCCGGCGGGGACCCCGATGCCCGGGCGCCGCATCCGGCGCTGGGCCTCAACGAGGCCGTGCACCAGAAGACCCGGCTGGCCTTGCTGACGCTGCTCGACGAAGCCGGCCGGGCCGACTTCGCCTACCTCAAGCGCACGCTCGACCTCACCGACGGCAACCTCGGCCGCCACATCGACGTTCTCACCACGCAGGGGCTCGTCGAGACGGCGAAGGAGTTCATCGGCCGCCGCCCGCGAACCTGGGTCACCATCACCCGGCTCGGCGAACAGGCGCTGGCCGCCGAGATGGACGTGCTGGCGGCCCTGGTGAACCGCTTCCGGACGAACGGTACGACCACACGCGACGGGTCCTGATCGGCACCGCCGTGCCGGACGCCCGCACCATCCGGTCGCGGCGGGGTGGTCATGCGCCCCGGCTGTCCGGGACGACCAGCCGGAATCCGATGCCGCGCCGGTTCTCGATCCAGTGCGGGTCGCCGAGTTTGCGGCGCAGCGTGGCCACGTGGAAGTCGAGGGTCTTGCCGCGGCCGAAGAAGTTCGGCTCCCAGACCGTCTCCAGGATCCGGCGCCGGTCCACGACCGCGCCGGGATCGGCCGCGAGCAGGGCGAGCAGGTGGTATTCCTTCGGGGTCAGGGCGAGGGGTTCGCCGTGCAGGTGCGCCTGCCGGGTGCGGTCGTCGATGGTCAGCGGGCCGAGCCGATGCGCTGCCGAGGTGTCGGTTGTGGGCTCGGCGGGGCGGGTGCGCCGGCCGATGGCGCGCATCCGGGCCACCAGTTCCCGGGTGCTGAACGGCTTGGGCATGTAGTCGTCGGCGCCGATCTCGAGGCCGAGGACACGGTCGGTCTCGTCGCCGCGGGCGGTCAGCATGATGATCGGGACGTCGCTGGTCTGCCGGATCCGGCGGCACACGTCGATGCCGTCGATGTCGGGCAGGCCCAGGTCCAGCAGCACGAAGTCGCCGGGCGGCGCGTCGAGGGCGGCCCTGCCGGTGACCACCCGGTGGGTGCTGATGCCGTAGCGGGCCAGGCCCTCGGCGAGCGGCTCGGCGATCGACTCGTCGTCCTCGACCAGCAGCACCCGCATGAAACCTCCCTGAGCAGCGCGATCCCCGTCGGGAGGGGATACGCGCCCGGCCGTCGGATGGTTGAACCCGGCCGGCGGCGCCGACCGTACCGATGCCTGTGATCCGCCGTCTGCTGTTGACCTATCTGTCGCTGACCCTGGTCGTCCTGGTCGGGCTGGCGCTGCCGTTCGGTTACGTCTACCAGCGTGGGGAACAGCAGCATGCGCTCGCCCAGCTGGAACACGACGCGGAGACGCTCGCCGCGTTCATCGACACCGCTCTGCCGGTGAACCACGACAACCGGATCGAGTCGCTGGTCCGCGATGCCGCCGGCCGGTGGGACGCGCAGATCGACCTGGTCGACGGGGCCGGCCGCACGGTGGTCAGTACCCGCCCCGACGGCGCCACCGCACCGCGACTGCACCGGGTGCTGACCGCTGACACCCCGGTGTTCGGTGAGTTCGGCGAGCGGACGATGTCGGTGGCCGTACCGATCCATCCGGGCCGGCCGTCGCAGGGTGCCATGCAGGTGAGCGTGCCGAACGGGCCGCTGACCGACCGGATCCACCAGTTCCGGCTCGTGCTGGCCGGAGTCGGGGTCGCGGTGCTGATCTGCGGCACGCTGATCGCGCTGGCACTGGCCCGGTGGATCGGCCGGCCGGTGCGGGAACTGGAACGTGCGACCCGCCATCTCGCCGACGGCGCCGCCTCTCCCGCGTCGACCACGACGGGGCCGCCGGAGCTGCGCCGCCTGGCGGCGACCTTCAACACCACGGCGGTACGCCTGCAGAATCTGATCGCCGCGCAGCGTTCCTTCGTGGGGCATGCCTCGCACCAGCTCAAGACACCGCTGACGGCGTTGCGGCTGCGCCTGGAGAACCTGGAGTTCGACGTCGCCGCCGGTGGTGAGGCGAATCTGCGGGCCGCCGTCCTGGAGACCGACCGGCTCGCGACCCTGGTCGACACGTTGCTGGCGATGACCCGTAACGAACATGGCGGCGTGCCACCGGAACCGGTCGTGCTCAGCGGCGCCGTCGCGGCCCGCGCGGCGGTCTGGGAGCCGGTGGCCGCCGACCGTGGTGTCACCCTGTCCCTCCGCGGGCCGCAACAGGTGTCGGCTCAGGTGGTGCCCGGGGCTCTGGAACAGATTCTCGACAACCTGATCGCGAACGCCCTGGACGTGGCACCGGCCGGCAGCACGGTCGCGGTCACCTGGCAGGCCGATGGCACGACGGCTGAGCTGCACGTCGCCGACAACGGGCCGGGTCTGGCCGACGGGGACCGGGTGCGGGCGCTCCAGCCGTTCTGGCGTGCGCCCGGTGCCCGTAAGGGCGGCACCGGGCTGGGCCTGGCTCTGGTCGAGCAGCTGGCGGTGGCCAGTGGTGGCCGCGTCCGGCTGGACGCGGCCGCCCCCGCCGGCATCGACGCGGTCGTCGTTCTGCCGGTCTGACGGTGAGGTGGTCCGCGGTGCCGGGCGGTCAGTCGTCGTCTCCGCCCTGCCGGATCGACCCGTCGACGGCGTCCACGTCGACTTCACGTTCGTCGCCGTCGAGGGAGAACTTCATCTCCCAGATCGGGCCGCCGTCGCGTTCGTCGAGTTCCGCCTCCAGGACACGGGCGCCGGGGAACCGTTGGACGACGATCGTGCCGGCCCGGACGGCGTTGACCGGGCGTGGCCCGAACCTCGCGTCCAGTTCCGGATCGATCTCGATCTCGAAACCGGCCGAGGCGCGGGCGTCGTCCCGGGAGTCCTTCGCCGTGGCCAGGGCGGTACCCGCCACCAGGGGCAGTCCGACCCCGGCGACACCGACTGCCACGAGCAGGATCCTGCGCATGCGAACCTCCGACCGACGAGAGTGCTGCCCGCCTGTGCGGGCCCTGACATCGGGCAGTACGGCGGGTGGCGCTGTGACGCTCGGTACCGGGCCGGATCCTGTCCGGGACCTGTCTCATTCCTGGCACAAGCGGCCGGCGTCCCGGTGACGCCGGCCGGCTCAGTGCCGGAAGTTGCCGACCAGGGTGGTCAGGTCGGCAGCCAGGCGGGTGAGGTCGGCGGTGACGGCTGAGGTGGCAGTCGCGACTATGGTCCTCGAATCGTTTCAAACAGGACCGGTCAGCATCCCGGCTGAGCCAGCCGGGATGCTGCTTTTGTCGATTCTGTTCGGCACCGCCGTCCGGCGGCTGAGCCGCATCCGCCGTCGCCCGTGGTCGATGCGATGCCCGTCACAGGAGGCCGACCTGCGCCGGGCGTGTCAGGGCCGGTGCTGAGCCCACTTCGTGCACTCCGCGCCGTACTGCGCCTCGCGGTCGACGGCGTTGTCGATCAGGCTGTCGGTGAGCCAGTGGCGTTCGCCGTCGCCGGTCTGCTCATACTTGAGCAGGTACGACTCGAGGTTCGCCCGGTCCTGGGGGACGGCGGACACGCCGGCGTCACGCCAGTGGCCCCGGTCGGTGCAGAAGGTCACCCGTGCCTGGTCCGGGCCGGTCTTCTCGACGCCCATGGTCTTCACCCAGAGCGGGCCGCTCGACGGCTCCTCGTTGTCGGTGACGTCGGCGAACGGGGCCAGGGACTGCTGGTAGAACCGGTCGGTGAACAGGAACCGGCCGACCGGGACGATCGCGGTCCAGTCGGTCGCACTGCCCTGCCAGTACCAGAACGCCAGGCTCCGCCGGGCGGCGAGAACCTCGCCGGAGTCCGGTGTCGAAGACTTCTCCCAGGTGATCGGCGCGTTCGGGGGCCCGTCGATCGGCAGTCGCCGGTACGCCTCCTCGAACGTCATCGACGACGGGGCCGCACCGCTCGCCGCGCCGGACGGCGTCGTATCCACCTTCGGGGGCTCGTCGGGACCGGTGCAACCCGCCGTGGCCAGGGCCACCGTCACGGCGACCACCGCCGCAGCGCGCATCCTCACTTGGTCTCCCCGTTCTTCCAGTCGGTCAGGACGCCCTTGGTCCATTCGTAGCCGTTCTGGTACGAGTCTCCGGCCTGGGCGGCGGCGTTACCCACCGTGCTCTGGCCGAGCCCGCCCTTGTAGGCCTGCCAGTCCCGGTGGTCCTCGTCGGTCCACTGGCTCACCGGTTTGGGTTGGCCGTCCTGGATCAGGCCGGCCGGCAGGCCCTCGAGTCTGCCGCTGTTGTAGAGGCCGACCTCGGTGAGGTCGACCGCGGTGGTCCGGCCGGCGCCGAGCATGCTGCCGACGTCGTAGGTGGTCCGGCCGCTGTTGTCGACCTTCGCGCCTTCTTCGAGGTCCTCCAGCACGTTGCCGACGAACCCGTTGGCCAGGTCGCTGAGGCCGGGGACCCTGGAGGTCGCCGCGCCGACCGTGCCTTCGACCAGGGGGCCGACGACCTTGTACCGGTCCTCGATGTTCTTGTTGTGTTTCTCGTCGAGTTCGGCGCTGGTGGCGTGCTGCGCCTCGCCGGCTCCGAAGTCGAGGGCGCCGAGCACACTGCCGTAGTTGTGCGAGACGACCTCCATCGCGCGCAGGTTGCCGTTGATGTCGTCGTTCGGGTTCTGCCGGCCGGACAGGATCTGGTCGTACTGGGCCGCGGTGTACACCGCCTCGGCGTTGGCGACCGTCTGGTGCGCGCCCTCGTCCTTGCCGATGTCGGCCAGGAACCGGGTCAGATCGGTGCGGTTGACGTCGATCATCTCGTCGGTCACCGAGCGGCCGTCGGCGATGTTGTGGTTCACGTCGACGATGTACGCCGACACGATGTTGCCCATCGAGTCGCGCAGCTCCGGGTGGATCAGATCGGTCTTCGCGAAGTCCTCGGTCTTACCGCCCTTGGCCGGATCCGTACCGTCGGCGTAACCCTTGGCCTGCTCGTCGATGCTGGTCTCGTAGATGATCGCCTCGACCAGACGCCGCGCCTCCGGCCCCGGCTGGTCGGTCGTGGCGCGTTCCAGAGCGACGCCGAACTCATTCAGCGAGCCGTTCTTGTAGTCCTTGCCGTTGGCCATCATCTCGGCCGTCCAACCGGGACCACCGGGCACGTCCGGGGTCGCGTTCCAGTCCCGGTCGGTCAGCAGATAGTCCAACCGCGGCAACCGGCCGCCCTCCGGGCCGTCGGCGGTGAAGTGGGTGACACCGGTGAGCATGTCCCGGGTGGCCTCACCGTTTCTCGACAGGGCACTCATCAGCGAGTTCACCGGGTCGTAGCCGGCCGGCGCCTTGTTGTCGTCGTGGTCCACCGTCCAGTCCAGGCGGATGTTCTCCCCGCGGGCCTCGGTCCACAGGGCGCCGTCCTTGCCCTGCTCCATCTCGAAGTCGACGATGTCCCCGCCGACCGTGGTCAGGAACCCGGAGTCGAAGCTGTTGTTATGCAACATCGGGCCGAGCAGCTGGTAGCCGTAGACGTCCTCGACATACCGTGCGGGGCTGGACGGGTCACCGATGTCGATCTTGCTGCGCCCGGCGGCCATCAGGTCACCGACCCACTGGCTGGACAACTCGTACCGGCCGGGGACGTAGGTCTCACCGCGCGGGCCCGTCGTGGTGCCGGTTTCCGTGGTCGCGGTACTCAGCATCACCCCGAGACCGTTCTGCAGATCGCCCACCATGTCGGCGGTGCCGCGGTTGAACAGCAGATCGTCGGCGTCCTTGCCCGGATGATCCAACTGGTAGGTCGCCAGCGTGCCGGACAGCTCCAGCAGACCCTTCGGCCCCAGGCTGGTCAACACGTCGTGGGCGAACGCCGGATCCTTGCCGTACACCTCGACCAGGGCCCGCAACTCGTCGAGTTCGGCGGGGGTCGGCTCGTACGCCGGATTCTTTATCTTGTTCGCCAGCTCCTGGGCCCGGGTGATCTTGGCGGGCGGGGTGGTCGCGAAACCGTTCTGCCCCGACGGCACGTTGCCCTTGATGGTGGCCGCCGTCGTGTCGTCCTGCGCCCGCGCGTAATCCACGACCAGCCGCAGATCGTTGAGCAGCGCGCCGGTCTCCCGCCCCGTGCGATCCAGATTGCCGCCGGTGTACGCCGACGCGGGCGCGGTGATCGACATCGTCGCCGTGTCCACCGTGTAGCCGGCCTGCCGCGCCGACGCGACGATCTGCTCCGCCTGCGTGCGATAGCCCCGCATCGCGTACGCATGCTGATCGAACGCGTCAGCCAGCCGCTTGGCCGGCAGATAGGTGTTGTCCGCCTCGGTACGCAGCTTCGACCCCTGCTCCACCGCCGCAGCCGACCCGGTGCCCTGCGGCCACGCCGCGTCCAGATCGCGGGTGCAACGGATCAGGTCCTCCGACGCGTCGTCGATACCCAGCGCCAACCGCGACCAGACACCGGACGCGGCATGCCACGGACCGGAATCGAAATCCAGCACATCCTGCAACGTCAGGCCACTCACCGGCCCGCCCCCGCCCCACTACGCCGCAACCCGTCGGCACTCGCCTGATCGGTGGCCAGATAGTCCTGCGCCGCGGTGGTCAGGCTCCTGCCGTACTCCTCCACCCGGCCGGCGAGCCCCTGCAGAGCGGCCAGCCACACCTTCTCGGCCTCCCGCGCGGCGATGTCGGCCGCGGAAGCCGCCCCCGCCGCCGGCGTCAGGCCGGTACCGGCACCCTTCACCGTCTCGCGCAATGTCGCCGCGACGTCCGCCACGTTGCGCCCGACACCGCGCAGCACCTCGACATCAACCTCTAGACCACCAGGCTGCACCGGTAATCCCTCCCCCAGGGAACATCACGGTCGGCACCGTGTACAAGCAAAGGCACAGTCTTCCATCGCGCCGCGTCCCGCACGGTCCTCTTGTCACCCGACCACCCCCGGCACGCGACGAGGCCAGGGTGTCCGGCCTCGAAGGACAGGGCAGGCCCGATGGCGGAGGATAGATCCTCGCGCGGGGCCGCCGCGAACCCTCGACGGGGTACACGCCGACGACGGCCCGCAGGTTCAGCAGCCGGAAAGGCGGAAGCCCGGTACGGGATGACGGTGCCCCGCGTGGGTAGCGTGATCACGTGACGGACGACCTCTTCGCCGGTGGCGGTACCACGGGGCACCTGATGAGCCGGCTCGACTGGTCGGCCACCGACGTCGGCCCGGTGGGCACCTGGTCGCAGAGTCTGCGCGCGGCCGTCCGGATCGTGCTGTCCTCCCGCTATCCGATGCTCCTGCTGTGGGGACCGAATTACACCCAGCTCTACAACGACGCCTACTCCGCGTTGATCGGCGACAAACATCCCGACGCGCTGGGCGGCGATGTCCGGGTGACGCTGGCCGAGGGCTGGGACGTTCTGGAGCCGTTGATCGTCGACGCCAAGGCGACCGGCGTGGCCAGCTGGGTGCCGGCGTTGCAGCTGGCACTGGACCGGTCCGGCTATCGGGAGGAGGCGTACTTCAGCGTCTCCCACGCGCCCGCCCGCGACGACGACGGCGCCACCGCGGGCATCCTCACCGTGTGCAGCGAGGTCACCGAGCAGGTGGTCGGCGAGCGTCGGCTGCGCCTGCTGCGCGACCTCGCGGTGCCGGCCGGCGGCCGGACCGCCGACGTTCACCAGGTCTGCACACGGCTCTGCGCGGTGATGGGCGAGCACGGGATCGACGTCCCGTTCGCCGCCATCTACCTGCGCGACGGCGCCCTGCTCCGCCGGGCCGCGGCCGTCGGAGTGGACGATGCCGACGCCTTGCCGCCGACCGTCGCCGGGCCGGCCGGGGACGGGTGGCGTCTGCTCGTCGCGGCCGGCGGCGAGAGCGTCGACATCGGGGACGTCGCCGAGCGGCTCGCCGTGACCGGTGGCGCCTGGGACGACCCGGTACGCACCGCGGTGGCTGTTCCGTTGCCGTCCGCCGAGCGGTCGCAGCCGCTGGGTGTGCTGCTGGCCGGTGTCAGCCCGAGCCGGGGGCTGGACGAGACGTACCGCTCGTTCTTCGAGCTGCTCGCGCAGCAGGTCGCGGTCGCGGTGCGGAACGCCCAGACGTATCAGCAGGAGCGGGACCGTGCCGCCGCGCTGGCCGAGCTGGACCGGGTGAAGACCGACTTCTTCACCAACGTGAGCCACGAGTTCCGTACCCCGCTGACCTTGATGATGGGCCCTCTGACCGACGCCCTCGCCGATGACGGCGAACCGCTCGGCCCGGCCCAGCGGGACCGGATGGAGATCGCTCTGCGCAGCGCCGACCGGCTGCTCTCCCTGGTGAACAATCTGCTGACGTTCTCCAGCGTGGAGGCCGGCCGGGCCCAGCACCAGCCGCGACCGATCGACCTCGCCCGCTACACCGCCGACCTCGCCGGGGTCTTCCGGGCGGCGGCCGAACGCGCCGACCTGCGCCTGGTCGTGGACTGCCCGCCGCTGCCGCACACGGTGGCCGTCGACCCGCTGAACTGGGAGAAGATCGTCAGCAACCTGCTGTCGAACGCGCTGAAGTTCACCTTCGTCGGCGAGATCCGGGTGCGGCTCGAGGCCGACGCCACCACGGTACGGCTGACCGTCGCGGACACCGGCATCGGCATCGCCGCCAACGATCTGCCCCGGCTGTTCGACCGCTTCCACCGCGTCCGGGGAGTGCGGTCGCGCAGCCACGAGGGCAGCGGGATCGGCCTGGCGCTGGTCCGCGAGCTGGCCCGGCTGCACGGCGGTGACGTGACCGTCGACAGCACCCCCGGTGCCGGCACCACGTTCACCGTGACCGCGCCACTGGTCGAAGCCACAGCCGCCGAACCGCTGCCGGACATGTCGGCGGCGCAGGCCGCGGCCCGGGAGGCGGCCGGCTGGCTCGACGTCCCGCACGCCGCCCCGCCGGCCGCGACCGCGTCGTCCCGGCCGGAGGCGGATGCGGCCCGGATCCTCGTCGCGGATGACAACAGCGACATGCGCTCCTACCTGAGGCGGCTGCTCAGCGACCAGGGCTGGCAGGTGGAGCTCGTCCCGGACGGGCGCGCGGCGCTGGAGGCGATCCACCGGTTCCCGCCGGACCTGCTGCTCACCGACGTGATGATGCCCCGCATGGACGGCTTCGCCCTCGTGCGAGCGGTACGCGCCGACGAAGCCACCCGGGCGCTCCCGGTGGTCATGCTGTCCGCCCGGGCCGGCGACGAGTCCGGCGTCGAGGGCCTGGAGGCCGGCGCCGACGACTACGTGGTCAAGCCGTTCACGGCGGCGGAACTGGTGGTGCGGGTCCGCAACACCCTGCGGCTGGCCCGGGTCCGCGCCGGGCACACCCGGCAGCTGTCCGTGCCGGCCGGCACCACCGCGGTGATGGCGTCCGGTCGCGCCCTGGAGGAGGCGTTCCAGGCCGTCACCGAGCAGGCACGTGCCCTGGTGGAGGGCACCGCGGCCGAGGTCGTGGTCAACGGGGCCGACGAGCGCCCCGCGCTGCGGTTCACCTCGGGCGCGGACGGCGTACCCGCCGAGGGGCCCGGCACCGTGCGTACCGCGATCCGGGGTGGCGACGGCGAGCAGATCGGCACCCTCACCGTGCTGATCGACCCGGCGCGCCGGTCCGCCGATCAGGACCGGGACCTGCTCGAGCCGATGGCGGACATGCTCGCCTGGCTCGCGCAGACCGGCTGGCGGCCTGACCACGACCACCAGCTGGTGCCGACTCTGCGGCGGAGCATCCTGCCGGAGGATCTGCCCGCCCTGGACGGCTGGGAACTCCACGGGACCCACCGGCCGGCCGGCGGGCGGGTCGGCGGCGACTGGTACGACGCCATGGTGCTGGCGGATGGTGGCGTCCTGCTCAGCATCGGTGACGTGGCCGGCCACGGGCTGGGCGCGGCGGTGACGACCGGTCAGGTGCGCGCCGCGGTCCGGGCGTACGCGGTGCGGGACCCGGGGCCCGCGAGCATCGTCACCCGGGTGGCGGAACTGATCGACCGCCTCGGTACGCCGAGGACGGCCACGCTGTTGGTGCTCCATCTCCGTCCGGACACCGGGGAGCTCGCCTGGTGCAGCGCCGGGCATCCCACTCCGGTGTTCTCCGGCCCGGAGCGGGACACCCAGCTGCTGCACGGTGTCGTCGGTCCACCGCTCGGCCTGCGCCGGGCGTCGTACCGGCAGAACGACGGTGACCTCCCGCCCGGCGCCCAGCTGCTGCTCTACACCGACGGCCTGGTCGAGAGCTTCCCGTCTCCCATCGACGTCGGACTCGACCGGTTGCGGCGGCAGAGCCGGCAGTCGTACGCCGCCGGCGCGTCACCCGCCGCTCTGCTCGACGCCGTGCTCGCCGGTGTCCCCGACCCGCAGCGCGACGACATCGCGGCGCTCGTCGTGCGCCGGCACCGGACTCCGGACGCGCACGTCGTCGCCGACGTGCCGGACCTGCACGTCACGTGGTCGTACCCGCTGGACCCGTCGGCGTCCGGCATGCTGCGCCGGGACCTGCGCGCCGCCCTGGGCCATCACGCCATCGACCCCGACCTGCTGTACGACCTGCAGGTGGCCGCGACCGAGGCGGTCAACAACGCGGTGGAGCACGCCCAGCGGCCCAGCCGGCCCGACGTGGAGGTGGAGCTGCGGGTCATCGACGGTGTGGTCCTGATCGTGGTGCGGGACTTCGGAGGGTGGCGGGCCCGGCCACCGGTCCGCGACCGCGGACGGGGCGCCCTGCTGATGAGCGCCTACGGCGACGTGCGGGTGGTCCCGACAGCCACCGGGACCACCGTCACGATCGAACGCCGCTGGCGCGCCCCCAGCCAGTGACCTCGTCCACGCCGCCACCACGCCGGCGCTGTCAGATGCGGGTCCACCGCTGGTTGGCCGCGGCCGAGCAGGTCCACAGCAGGAGCGTGCTGTTGTTGGCGGTGGCGGCCTGGTTGACGTCGATGCATTTGCCGGACTGCGTTCCGCGTACGGTGCCGTCGGCCTGGAGCGTCCACTGCTGATTGGTGCCGGTGCCGCAGGTCCAGAGGATCACCCGGGTGCCGTCGGTGGTGCCGTTGCTCTCGGCGTCGAGGCATTTGCCGCCGATGCGCAGCTGGCCTCCGGTGGCCGTGACGACCTGCGTGATGCCGCCGTTGCAGTCCCAGATGACCGCCTGGGTCCCGTCGACGGGCGCGCCGCCGAGCAGGTCCAGGCAGCGTCCGGACCCGGCGCCACGCAGGCTGAACGTGTCGGTGGGGGTGGTGGAGCCGGTCCGCACCCGGTACATGACCACGCCGTGCGGCGCGACGGTGGCGCTGATCGTGCCGGCGGTGTTGCGGGTGGCCTTGGTCCAGACGTCGAAGAGCTGGTAGCCGTTCGCGGCGGGCATGCCGATCCCGGTGGCGGTGGTGGACACGGTGGCGGTGGTGCCCGACCGGTTGAGCAGGGCGACCGCGGCCGAGCCGTCAGCGAGGGGCTTGGCCCACACCTCGGTCTCGCCGAAGTCGTGGACCCGCTGCGCCTGACGGCCGAGGGTGTCCTGGTTGACGGCCAGCACGTCGGTGTTGGTGAGCACCGTCCGTACGTCCGCGGGCATGGTGGTGATGTCGTTGCCCGCGATCAGCGGCGCCGCCATGATCGCCCACATGCTGAAGTGCGCCCGGTTCTCGGTCGGGGTGAACGTGCCGCGTACGCCGACTTCGAGCATGTCCGGGTCGTTCCAATGTTGCGGCCCGGCCCACGAGGCCAGCGGTGCCTGCACGTCGAGGATCTCGGTGACCCCCATGAAGCAGTCTGCGCGACAGCCGCTGGTCCACTTGTCGGTGATGTCCTCGGTGGTACGCCACATGTCGGCGACCTGGCTCCAGTCGTACGACGGCCCGGTGTTGGAATGGGCACTGTTGGAGTTGATCGAGTAGACGATCGGCCGCCCGGTGGCGCGCAGCGCGTCGCGCATCTTCGTGAATCCGGCGATCTGATCGTTGAGCGTGCCCCAGGGCGAGCACCAGTCGTACTTGAGAAAATCGACACCCCAGGAGGCGAACGTGTTCGCGTCCTGCTGCTCATGATTCAACGCGCCGGTGGCACCACCGATGGCGTTGAAGTACTGGGCGCAGGTCTCCTCGCGAGGCGCCTGGTAGATGCCGAACTTGAGCCCCCGGGCGTGGATGTAGTCCCCGAGCGCCTTCATCCCGGACGGGAAGCGTCCCGGGTCGGAGCGCAGGTTGCCCGCACTGTCGCGGGTGGTGGCCTGCCAGCAGTCGTCGACCACGACGTACTGGTAGCCGGCCGCTCTCATCCCGGAGTCGACCATGGCATCGGCGGCGCCACGGATCTTGGCCTCGTTGATGTCGCAGCCGAACGTGTTCCAGCTGTTCCAGCCCAGCGGGGGCCGGACCGCGGGACTGCCGGGCGCCGCCGCGGCGGGGGAGGCGGCGGCAGGGACGAGGCATGCCAGGGCGGTGGCCGCAGCGGCCAGAACGGCCGTCATGGGCCGCACGGAGAGTTTCACCAAGGACCAGCTTCCAGGGGTGGCGGGGTCCGCCGCGGCCGCACCGGGGCGCCACGTCACTGCGCGGCCGGGGTGATCGGACGGAGGAACCGGGGGTGTCCCGCGGGGGGAGGGGAACGTTACGGTCGAGCTACGATCCGTTTACGGTTGCGGTGAAATTGTTATCGCTAACATGGACTGTCGTCAAGGTCTTGTACCGGTCCCATGGCCTTCATCGCCCGTCGCCCGGTCACCCGATCACCGCCACGGGAGCCCTCGGCGTTCACCGGGACGGCGCTGAGGAACAGGACGCGTTCCAGGCCCGGCAGCCGGTCGGCGGTCCAGGCGCCATGGCAGGCAGGGGCGCCTGATATATGTCGGTGCCGATAGCCCGCAGAAGCCCGGAAAAAGAGGCCCGGAAAAAACTGTTATCCGGGTCGGCCTTTCATGGTCTGCATTTAAGGATTCGAGCAGTGGGCTTTCCATCATGCCCCTGAGCTGCGGTTGTTCTTCCTGGTATTCGATGGAGCCGACCATTGCATCAATGGGATGATTCTGCCAAGGTGTGCATTCTAAGAATGCGCCTCGAGCATTGACCGATGTCGTACCGAAGGCGAAGCCAACCCCCATGGCGACGCGGTAGACGGTGCCGGCCCGGCTCGATGAGATCCGAAGAGGCGCGGACAGACATCCCCAGCCAGGAGGACGAACCATGACGCGAGATCAGCATGAACCCGTGAGCGGTGACCCGAAGGTGCTGCGCCGCAGAGTCGTCCTGGCAGCCATGGGGGCCGTGCCGGTCGCCACGGTCGCGGCCTCGGTCATCGGGGCCACGGACGCCTCGGCCGCGGCGGCGAACATCAACCCGTCGGTGTCGCGGCAGACGATCAAGGGCTTCGGTGCGATGGCGCACGCGGCCTGGATCGGCGACCTGACCGCCGCTCAACGGACCACGGCGTTCGGCTCCGGCAACGGCCAGCTCGGGTTCTCCCTCCTGCGGATCCCGGTCGGCGAGAACCAGGCGGACTGGAGCCGTGACCTGGCGACGGCCAAACGCGCCGTCGAACTCGGCGCGACCGTCTTCGCCTCACCGTGGAACCCGCCGGCCGGCATGATCGAGACCTTCACCCGCAACGGCCAGCCCAATCAGAGGCGTCTCAAGGCCGGTTCGTACGGCGCCTACGCCGCGCACCTCAACGACTTCACCGTCCACATGCGCAACAACGGGGTGAACCTGTACGGCATCTCGGTGCAGAACGAACCCGACTACGCGTCGGAGTGGACATGGTGGACTCCCAGCGAGATGACCAGGTTCCTCCGGGAGAACGCCGGCTCGATCAGCACCAGGGTCATCGCACCCGAGTCCTTCCAGTACGTGAAGTCCGTGTCGGACCCGATCCTCAACGACCCGGCGGCGCTGGCCAACGTCGACATCATCGGAGCCCACCTCTACGGCACGCCGTACGCCAACTTCGCGTACCCTCTGTTCAAGCAGAAGGGTGCCAGCAAAGAACTCTGGATGACCGAGGTCTACTACCCCAACAGCAACACCAACTCCGGCGACGCCTGGCCCGAGGCGCTCGACATCGGCGAACACCTCCACCGCGCCATGGTCGACGCCGAGTTCCAGGCGTACGTCTGGTGGTACCTGCGGCGCAGTTACGGACCGATGCGCGAGGACGGCCAGATCAGCAAGCGCGGTGCCGTGATGGCGCAGTTCGCCAGATTCGTGCGCCCCGGATATGTGCGCATCGACGCGACGGCGAACCCGGCGTCGAACGTCTACGTCTCGGCGTACCGCGGCGGCAACACCGTCGTCATCGTCGCGGTCAACAAGAACACCTCGGCGGTGAGCCAGCAGTTCACCCTGGCCAACACCACCGCGTCCGGCAGCGTGGCGAACTGGGTGACCGACGGCGGCCGCAACGTCGCGGCCCAGAACGCGCTCACCATGTCGAACGGCTCGCTCACCGCCACCCTTCCGGCCCGCAGCGTGACGACCTTCGTGGCACCGGTGAGCGGCACCAGCACCGGCGGCAGCATCTTCAAGCTGGTCAACGTCAGCACCGGCCTGGTCGTCGGCGTGCGGGACATGTCCACCGCCGACGGGGGCCTGGCGGTGGGCTGGGGCGACACCGGCACCGCCGACCACCACTGGGCGAGGATCGCCGACGGCGACGCGTTCCGGTTCCGCAACGTCAACAGCGGCCGGGTCCTCGGCGTCGACGGCATGTCGACCGCCGACAACGCCAGGGTCCTGCAATGGGGCGACACCGGCACCGCCGACCACCGGTGGACCCTGGTGGCCAACAGCGACGGTTCCCACCGGATCCGCAACGCACACAGCGGCAAGGTCCTCACCCTGCTCAACGGCTCCAGCACCTGGGGCACCCAGGTCGTCCAGTACGCCGACAACGGCAGCGCCGGCAACAACTGGCGCCTGATCCAGGTCGGCTGACCCTCGATGGCGGGCATACCGGGGCCGGAGCTCGGCATGCCCGCCATCGGATCTTCGCCGAACCGGGGAATCGGTTTAGAAGCGGCGATCGGTGGCATTCCCTGTCCGGCGGGAGACGGCAACGGGACGGGAGAACACGGTGAACGACACCCGGGTCAGCGGCGCCTACACCTTCACCGGGCCGGCCGAGGTGGTCTTCGACGTGCTGACCGACCCGGACCGGGCCGCACGGTGGCTACCGCCGGACGTGCACCCCGAGTCGGTGACGGTCCAGCAGGTCACGGTCCGCGAGGGGACACAGCGGCAGCGGTACGGGGTGGAGATCCTCCCGGACGACCTGCGGGTCAGCTGGCACCCGCTGGACGGAACCGGTCCACGGGGCGGCGCCCGGGTCGAGGACGGCCCGTCCGGTGGCAGCGTGCTGCATGCCGAGGTCACCGCGCCGGGCGCCGACGAACAGACCGTCCAGCAGCTGCTCGACGAGGCCATGCGCAATCTCCAGCGCGATGTCAGCGACAACTTCAACGCCGGGTGACGACCCCACCGAACGGTTCATCCGGGCCTGGCCGGGGCACTGTAGAGACTTCAAGGTTAGGAGATCCCCGTGCGTGCACTCCTGGTGACACTCGGCATCGTCGCTGTCGTACTCATCGTCCTCGGTCTGGTCGTCAAGGCCGTCAAGTGGCTCATCATCCTCGGGCTGATCGCCCTGGTCGCCTCGATCGCCCTGGGCGTCATCAAGGGCCGCCGGGCTTTGCGATAACCCGACGACCACGTCCGGCTCGCGGCCCGGTCGCAGACACGCCGGATCGGCGGCATTCCGCTGCTCGCCGACCCGGCTGGGTCGCCACGATGTATCCGGCGGTGGTCACCCCCACGGCCACGCCCCAGCTGAGGAAGACCAGCAGCGTGGCGACCGTCGCCCAGCCCTCACGGATCTGCGCCCAGCTCTGCTCCCCGTCCAGCACCTGACCGGCGAACGCCCCGAAGCTCAGCACGCCGTAGGCCACCAGCGTGATCGCCACGGTCCCGGCGGGTAGCACCGCCAGCAGCCGCGGAACCCGCCGGCCGCCCAACCCCGGCAGCCATGGCGGGTACTGCTGTCCCCACCGTTGCACCAGCCCGAGCACGAGCAGCGCGGCCAGCGGCGGCACCACGGTGAGCGCCACCCCGGTCGCCGTCGACAGGTCCCCGTCGGCGCTGTGCAGCTGCTGTTCGGAGATCCCGAACGGTACGCCGAGAACCCACAGCCCGTGCGGTACGGCCCAGCCCACGATCGGCAGCGCCACCGCCACGTACGCCCAGCGTCGCGCCCATTCCGGCGCCGGCTGGTATTCGGTCGGCGCCGATCCGCGGGGCGACCCCACCGCGTGCGCCAGCCCGGCGAAGGCGATGCCACCGGCCAGCAACGCGACCCGGCCACCGAGGTCCCGCCAGTCGGTGGGCTGCCCCGCGATGCCCGCCGGAATCTCGAAGAGCAGATGCAGCGGAAAGGCCAGGATCAGCAGAATCACGGCCGCGATCCAGGTCACGGCGGCTTTCCATCGATCCGTGTACGCGATGACCACCGCGAGGGCGACGCAGAGGCCGAGCGCGCCCCACCCGGCCACGAACGGCACCGTGGCAACCTGGTCGGCGCCACACCCGCGGGCCGGATGATCTCCCAGGTCGGTCCGGTCACAGACGGTGTACCCCCACCGGCCGCCGGCGATCCAGAAGAGCCGGAGCGCCATCTCACCGGCGACGAAGACCACACAGGCTGCCGTAAAAACACGACGTAGCGACATGCGTCGATCCTGTGAGAAGCCCACTGTGAACTGACTGAGCCGCTCTCAGCCGCTTCCCAGCGCCGACGCGGGTCAGTACCGCGGCGAAGACGGGCGACCTTCGGAACTCAATCGGTGCCGTGGTCCTTCGGTGGCTGAAGCACGCAGAACTCATTGCCGTCCGGGTCGGCGAACACATGCCAGCTCCACCCGAACTCCTCGATCGGCTCGTCGGTCTCGCGCCGGGCGCCGAGCGCGACCACCCTGGCCGTCTCGCTCTCCAGGTCCGGGACGCGCAGATCGAGATGCATCCGGTTCTTCGTCACCTTCGGCTCCGCCACCTGTTGCAGCAGCAGCTCGACGCCGTTGCCGTCGGCCGGTATCAAGCTCTGATAGCGCCCCGGCGAAGCAGGCTCCGCGTGATATCCGAGCACACCGCACCAGAAGGTCGCCGACCGCTCCAGGTCGGAACAGTCCAGAACCATCGCCAACTCGACATCTGCTCACCCACCGAAGCGAGCCGGTCCGCCACTCATGACAGCACGCTACGCAGAAGTTCTCATGACGGTGACGCCACCCCCGGAACGAACGATGGGTTGATCGGCAGCCGGGCAGGGGACCGCTACTTGGCGTACAGCTCTGCCATGGTGTGGAAGGCCCGCTTCGGTTCGAGGCGACCGTCGGCCGTCACCTTGCAGACTCCGAATCCGGCCATGTCGAGGTCCAGATGCGGATCCGGGTGGTGCGGGCTGAGGTAGCTCGCGAACGTGAACCAGAACGCGGTGTCCACGCCCTCCCGGTCGAAGGCGCCGATCAGGCGGCGGAGGTAGCGGGCCGGCTCCTCCTCGTCGCGGACGTGGTCGCCGGGAATCCGGGGCGGGTCGGCGTCGTGATCGACGATGTCCCAGCCCATGCCGCCCCGGGCCGCCGCGCCCCGGTACGTGCAGCAGCCGAACTCGGTCACCGCGAGCGGTTTGCCGTGCCGAAGGAACTGCTGCACGGCCGGCCGGAAACCGGGGTCGTCGGGATCGACGTAGGCGTCGACGCCCACGATGTCGAAGGGCGCCCAGTCGAGCTCCTCCCAGGTTCCGGAGGCATAGGTGATCCTGCCCCGGAACCGTCGGCGTACGGTCGCCGCAGTGTCGGCGAGCAGCACGTTCAGGGCGGCTGAGGCGTCCGCGAGCCGGCCCACCGCCTCGGGTTCGCCACCGGCCAGGGACCTGATCCGGGCGAAGGTGTCGGCTCCGGGGAGGAAGCCCGCGTTGAAGAGGCTGATTTCGCATCCGGCGACGAAGACCGCGGCGCCGGCGGCCTCGGCCCGGTCGGCGCAGTCGGCGAAGTACGGCAGCAGCTCCTCGGCGGTCTGCTCGCAGGGGAACGGGGAGAACCAGACCTCCAGCCCGGCGTCGGCGGCGTACCCGGCCGCGACCGACAGTCGTTCGGGATCGCCGCCGGTGATCCGGACGGCGTCGCAGTGCAGGTCGTCGGCGATGATCCGCATCTCCCGCCTGACTGCGCCCGGGTGGAGGCCGGGCCGGGTGTTCCGTCCGCCGGGCGTGAATCCGGTGTCGTAGGTGATGCCCTTGGCGCGCACGAATGCTCCTTCTCGGGTTGTCGAACCGCAGACGGAACATTAGGAAGAAGGCGAAACCCGGTCCACCCCGGCGGACGGGGGAAATCGATGTCTCCGCAGTTCACCGGCGCACTCGTGATTGCAATGACGATCCGGGTGAAAGCACGCGCGTTGCAACGGGTAGCGACCGGCGCCCATACTGGCGGCCGGCGGACCGTAGGGAAGGACGCACGGCATGCCCGGACGCAGGCTGACCGGCACCGACCGGCAGCGGATCGCCGCCGGTCTGGCGCGGGGACGCGACTTCGCGGAGATCGCCGGCGAGCTCGGCCGCCCGACCTCGACGGTCAGCCGTGAGGTGGCCCGCAACGGCGGGCCGGGCCGCTACAGCGCGGAGTTGGCGCAGTTGGCCACCGTCCGTCGCGCCCGGCGCCGGCCGCCCGCCCCCGCCCGGGACGCACCCGATGCCGCCGCCGGCCCCGATCCGGACGCGCGGATCGCCCTGGTCACCGATCTCACCGCGGTACTGGTCGACACCGGCATGCCGCGCACCGCGGCCAGAGTGCTGGCCTGCCTGTTCACCGCGGAGACCGGCAGCGCCACCACCGCCGAGCTGACCGGGCAGCTGCGGGTCAGCCCGGCGACGGTCTCGCTCGCGGTCGGACTGCTGGAACAGCACGGGCTGATCCGCCGCAGCCGCGACGGCAGGAGCCGGCGTCATCGGTACTTTCTCGACGAGGACGCGGGTGTCCGGTCCGCTGTCGTCAGCGTCCGCGCCAACCAGCGACTGGCCGCGACCGTGCTGCGCGGCGCCGGCATCCTGGGGGAGGGCACCGCCGCCGGGGCCCGGCTGGCCTCGGCGGGCCGGTTCCTCGAACAGCTGGGTGACACCATCATCCGGTTCGCGGAACAGCACCGGGTGCCCGCGGGCGGCGATTGAGGCCGCGCATCGTGGCGACGAAAGCTCAGGGGGCGAATACCCGCGACGGTCGGATAGGCGGTCCCGCCGATCGAAGAGGTCGACGAGCCGCGATGGGCGGGCCCGCGGTTACGGTCGGCGCGCGGTCATCGACGCCCGTGCCGATGCCCCCGCGGGCGGCCGGGCTGGTAACCGGGCCTGTAGCCAGGCAGGGGTCAGGATGGTGTCGAAGGCGAGTTCGGCCGCCCCGCGCAGCGGGCTCGCCTCCCCGACGGTGCCCGCCAGGATGCTCGGTGGTTCGGCACGGCGGAACCGCATCAGCTTCTCCGCGCAGGACCGTTCGATCAGGTCACGGCGCAGCCGGAGCAGCTCCACGCCGAGCCCGGAAAGCGTGATCACCTCGGGGTCCAGGGCGTTGGCCAGCGCGCCGAGTCCGTGCCCCAGTGCTGCCGCGTTGTCGTCGACAGCCCGTCCGGCCCGGGCGTCGCCGGCCTCGGCGCGGGCCAGGATCTCGCGTCCCGCCTCCCGGCCGCGACCGTGACCGGCTTCCTGCCCCACGTGACGCAGCAACGCGTTGGTGCCGACCTGCAGGCTCCAGCACCCTTGAACGCCGCACCTGCACCACAGCGGGGAACCGGTCAGCGGCATGTGCCCGAACTCGCCGGCGATGTTGCCGGCACCGCGCTGCGCGTCCCCGCCCAGCAGCAGGGTCCCGCCGATGTCGAAGTCGATGTGGAAGTGCAGCGCGGTCCCGGCCCCGCGCAGGGCGCCGCGCCGGGCCTCGGCGAGCCCGGCGAGCCTGGCGTCGTTGTCCACCGTGGTGGGCCACTCGTCGCCGACGTGCTCGGCCAGGTCGACGTCGTCCCAGTCCAGGTGGGAGATGTGCAGGCGGCGGCCGTGGCGGACCGGCCCGGCCACGGCGACACCGAGCGCGGCGAGCCGGTCACCGGCGTGGCGCCGGGTGGCCGCACGGATCTCGGCGAACACCGCCGGGGTGCGGTCGTGCTCACCGGACGCCAGCTCGGTGAGCCGCCCGCCCACCTCGATGCGGGCCAGGGTCCAGGTGTCCTCGCGGAGGTCGGCGGCGATGGCGACCGGGCCGTCGGGGTGCGGCAGTAACGAGGTCGTCGGCCGCCCGCGTCCGGTGGCTCCGGCCGGGACCTCGTGCAGCAGCGCGGCCGCCTCGAGCTCTCCGACGAGCGCGGCGGCGGTGTTGCGGCCGATGCCCAGCAGCCGGGCCACCCCGGCGCGGGTGAGCGGCTCGTCAGCGTCGTGCACGGCGCGCAGCAACCTCACCAGGTTGTGGATGCGCAGATCGGCACTGGTCGTCATCGGTACCACGGCGACGATTATGGCAGATTTTGTCCTCGCCGAAAACAAAAGCTTGACCGGCACGTACGCCCGTCTTATGTTCGAGACGAGAACATAATCCTGAGCCAAGGAAAGACATGCCTCCTGACACCGCCGTCCTGCGCCGTGCCCGTACCGGCGTCTTCGGCACCTTCGCCACCTCGGGCTTCGTGATGGGCGCGTGGGCGGCCGCGCTGCCGTCCGTCGACCGCCGCCTCGACCTCGGTGAGGCACGCCTGGGCACCGTTCTGCTGCTCATCCAGGTCGTCGGACTGGTGACCATGCTGGCCGCCGGGAAGATCGCCGACCGGATCACCAGCCGGAGCCTGCTGCGCTGGACCGGGCCGGCCACCCAGCTGGTCCTCGTCGCCCCCGCCCTCGCCCCGAGCTACGAGACCCTGCTGGTCTGCGGCGCGATCTACGGGATCGGCGTCGGCTTCGTCGAGGTCGGCCTCAACGCACACTCCGTCGAGCTCGAGCGGTACTACCGGCGGCCGATCATCTCGTCGTTCCACGGTTTCTGGAGCCTGGGCGGCGCCGCGGCGGGAGCGCTCACCTCGGTCGGCCTCACCCTCGGGCTGGGCAACCAGGCCATGCTGGTCATCGCCGCCCTGGCCAGTGCCGCGGTCTTCGCGGCCTTCACCCGTCCACTGCTGCCGCCGCCCGGGCAGGCGACCGCCGACAGCACCGGTACGCCGGGCGGCCCGGTCCGGATCGGCGGGCTCGTCCTCGGTGCGATGTTCGTCCTGGGGCTCGGCGGGCACCTCGTCGAATCCGGCGCGGTCGACTGGGCCAACCTGCACGCCGCCCGGGTGCTGGACGCCGACGACGCGCTCGCGCCACTGTCGTACACCGTCTTCGCCGTCGCCATGACGATCTTCCGCCTGCTGGGCGACCCGATCCGGGCCAGGCTCGGCCCCGCCCGCACCCTGCTGGCCGCGGGCACCCTCGCCACCGCCGGCTACGCCCTCGTCCTGTCCTCGGCGGCAGCCGGTGGACTGCCCCTCGCCTGGGCCGGCTGGATTCTCGCCGGCTCCGGCATCGCGGTGATCGTGCCCGTGCTGTTCAGCGCCGTCGGCCAAGCGGGCGGCCCGCCCTCGAACGTCGCACTGATCTCGATCTCCGGCTCCGCCGGCCTGCTGGCCGGCCCTGCCGCGATCGGCTACCTCGCCGAGGCGACGAACCTGACCGCCGGTCTTCTGATCCCGGCCACACTGGCGGTCTTCATCGCCCTGGCCGGGCCGCTCACCATGCGACGGCTGCTCACGACCCGGGTGCCGGAAACCGACGGTCCCCGGCCCGGCGCTCAGTCTGACGAGATGACCGCCGGAAATCGATGACCGTCGGTACGCTCTGTCGGTTCGGGTGAGGGGCCTGGATCGGGCCGGGGAGCGGGGACGAGCCGATGACGTACGGACCACGGATGGCGGCCGACTACGATCGCGGCCGAAGTCTTCGTCCCCAGGACGTCGAGAAGTGGATGGCCGCCGCCGGCCCGTACCTGCCCCGGGCCGGCGGTCGGATCCTCGACCTCGGTGCCGGTACGGGGAGGTTCAGCGACGCCCTCGCCCGGTTCCGCGGTGCAGGCGTCGTCGCCTGTGAGCCGTCGGCAGCCATGCGAGCGACCTTCCGCTCGACCTTCCCGCGCGCCGTGGTGGTCGGCGGTGCCGCTGAGGCGATGCCTTTCGTCGCCGGCGCCTTCGACGCGGTGTGGGCTTCCCAGGTCCTCCATCATGTGAGAGACCTGCCGGCGTTCGCTGCCGGTCTGCGTCATGTCGTGCGGCCATCGGGTCACCTGTTGATCCGTGGAGCCTTCGGGCCGGTGCAGGACCTTGTGCTGTACGGATACTTCCCGCTCGCGTGGGCGGAGGGCAGCGCGGCGCGTCTCACGTTGGAGCGGGTGACCGGCGTGCTGAACGACGCGGATTTCGCGATGGTCGACCACGTCCAGGTCGAGCAGATCTTCGCTGAGAACGCCGGCGAATTGGTGGAGAAGGTGCAGACCCGGTCACTGAGTCCTCTCGCCGAACTGCCGGACCAGGCGTTCGAGGAAGGGCTCTCGGCTCTGCGGAGAGACGCTGATCGTGGGCGCATCGCCGCACCGATCGTCGATCGGCTGGATCTCGTCGTCTTCCGTGCGCCGCCGCGGCCTCCGCCGGGTCAGGGACCGCTTTGACCATCACAGCAGGCTTCCGGCCGGCCGGGATCCCGGCGTTCTCCACGCCGGCAGGATGCGGCGGCGGTGCGGTCATCGACCGCACCGCCGCCGACCTGAGACAGACGGTCCCGCCGGTCAGAGGTACGGGCTCTGGGTCAGCAGGTGGGCCTTGTAGCCCTCACCGACGCCGGGTTCGGGTGTGCCGGACCAGTCCTTGATGAGTACGGCGCCGCCGGTGCAGCCCCACGGGTTCCAGGTCCAGGCGAGATACCCCATGTCGTGGGCGTCGGCCCAGTTCACCAGCCGCTGCATGTAGTCGAAGGCGCAGTCGTCCTGGCCGAACTCACCGACGACCACCGGTACCTGTTGCGCCAGCGGAGCGATCTGGGTGTCCCAGCACGATTCGTTCGCGCAGGCGTTGAAGCTGTACGCGTGCCACGAGGCGACGATGTTGCCGAGCGGGTCGACCGGCTTGTGGGTCAGCCATTCCCGCATGTCGTTGGTCCATTCGAGGCCGCCGACCATCAGCATGTTGGTGGCGCCGGTGGCGCGGACCGCGTCGACCAGATCCTGCATGCCGGCCACCTCGTAGTCGAGGCCGGGGCAGGTGCCGCCGTCGCGCAGGCACTGCCAGCCGGACGTCTTGTTCCAGTTGTCGGCGATCTCCGGATACGGCTCGTTGAACAGGTCGAAGACGACCGCGTCGTTGCCCTTGAACGTGCTCGCCACACCGGTCCAGAACTGCGGGGCGTATCGGGCGTCGGGTACCGGCTTCTGGCAGGTCGCGTGCTCGTCGGTGCAGTGCCAGTCCGGGCCCGTGGCGTAGGCGCCCCACGTCCAGTGCAGGTCGAGGATGACGTTGATGCCGTTGGCGACCAGCAGGTCCACGTAGTCCTTGACGCCGCGCTGGTATTCGGCGCCGCTGGGGGAGCCGTTGACGCCCAGCCAGCACTCCTCGTTCAGCGGGAGGCGTACGGTGCGGATGTTCCAGGTCTTCATCGCGTCGACCGACGCCTGATCGACCGGACCGGAGTCCCAGAGTCCCTTGCCCTGCACGCAGGCGAACTCGCCGCTGGAGCGGCTCACGCCGAGCAGCCGGTAGGCCCGGCCGTCCGTGGTGACGATCCGGTTGCCCGAAACCTTGAGCTCCGGGGCGGGTCCCTCGGCCGGCGGCGTGCTCGGCGGGACGGACGGTGACTGCGACGGTGACGGGTTCACCGAGCCCGTACACGGGGCGCCGTTGAGGGTGAAGGAGGCCGGTTGCGGGTTCGTCCCGCTCCACGCGCCGAGGAAGCCGATCGAGGTGGACGCACCCGTGCCGAGCGATCCGTTCCAGCTCGCACCGGCCGCCGTGACGCGGGTGCCGGACTGCTCCCAGGAGGCGCTCCAGCCCTGCGTGACCTTCTGCCCGGTGTCCGGGAAGTCGAAGGCCAGCGTCCAGCCGGTGATGGCCGATCCGAGATTCGTGATGCCGACGTTCGCGGTGAATCCGCCGGTCCACTGGCTCTGCACCGTGTAGGTGACCGAGCATCCGGTGGTGTCGGCCGCCGCGGGGAGGGTGGCCGTGGCCACGGTGCCCGCCACGAGGGCCGCGGCGGCGCCGGCGGCGGGCAGTATGCGTCGAAGTCTCATCGGCCGACCTCCGGCACGTTGAAGGATGTCGATATGGGAGCGCTCCCGCCAACTTAGGTAAGCTATCTACCAAAGTCAATGGACCAGTCCGCGGGGGAGCCCCGTAGGGTGACCGGGAGGCAGAGGTTCCGGACGGGGAGGGTGCATGCCGACCAGCCCGGTCTGGGGCAGCAGGTCGAAGACACGCCGGATGGTGCTCGACCTGATCAGGGCCGCCGGCACGATCAGCCGCGTCGAACTCGCCACCTCCTCCGGCCTGACCCCGCCGACGATCTCCGACGTGGTCCGCGACCTGATCCTCGAAGGGCTGGTCGTCGAGGCGGGGCGGGGCGCGTCGACCGGCGGCAAGCCACCGACGCTGCTGCGGCTGAACCCGGCCGCCCGGTACAGCGTCGGGGTGCTGCTCGAACGCAACGCCTGCGTCATCGTGGTGATCGACCTGACGGGGCGCCAGGTCGGCCGGACCTCGTTCCACGGCACCGCGCAGATGCCGCCGGAACAGGCACTGCCGTTCCTGGCCGACCGGGTGACCGCCCTCCTGGACACGGCGGGCGTCGCGCGTGACCGGGTGCTCGGCATCGGTTTGGTCAGCCACGGCCCGCAGGACCGGCCCGCCGGCCGGCTGCTGACCCCGCAACCCACCGGCACGTGGTACGGCTACCCGGTCGGCCCCCGGCTCGCCGAGATCCTCGGCGTGCCCGTCCTGCTCGACAACGACGCCGCCGCCGCCGCGATCGGCGAGTACTGGCTGGGCGCGGTCGACCCACGAAGCACCTACGGCTGTCTCTACATGTCCACCGGGATCGGTGGCGGCGTCGTCGTGGCCGGCGAGGTGTACCGCGGCAGTTCCTCCAACAGCGTGGAGATCGGCCACATCTCCGTCGACGTCCACGGGGACGAGTGCCCCTGCGGCAACCGCGGCTGCCTGGAGAACTACGCGGGGCCGGCGGTCGTGGTCCGGCAGGCGCTGGCGATCCCCGCGCTCGCCGGCCGGTTGGCGCTCGACCCGGACGGCACGGACTTCCTCACCGGCTTCACCCGCATCGCGGCCGCCGCGAACGGCGGCGACACGCAGGCGCGGCACCTCATCGACCAGTCGGCGCGGTATCTGGGTCACGCCGCGGTGACCATCACCGCCCTGTTCGACCTGGACACCATCGTTCTCGCCGGGCCCAGCTTCGCCGTGGCGGGCCCGATCTACCGGACCCGGCTCCAGCAGGAGGTGAACCGGCGCAGTTTCGCCCGCCGGGCACATCCGGTGCGGGTCGTGCTGTCGGTCAGCGGCTCGGACGCGGCGGCGATCGGTGGAGCCGTGCTCGTGCTGCAGAGCGAACTTGCCGGCAACCGGCCCACCGAACCGCGCGGCACCGTCGCGAGCCGGGCGACGATCTCCCGGTGAGGCGGCGGCGGTCGCCAAGGTTTCCTACACGAGGTGCTGCCGCAGGGCCCGCATGACGTCGGCGGCGCCCTCGTCGAGAACGGCGATCTCCGCTTCGCTGAAGTGCCGTGGGGTGACGTCGACGACGCAGTGCGCCCCGAGGACATGGCCGCTGTCGTCGATCAATGGCACTCCGGCGTAACTGCGCAGGCCCGCCATGGCGAGGATGGGATTGTCCGCGTGCAGCGGATCGGTGGTGTTGTCGGTGACGCGGTACGACCTGCCGGCGAGAACGGTCCGGGTGCACAGCGACCATTCCGCCGGGGTCCCGTCGATCTCGGTGCCGGTGTCCGGGAGGCCGTGCCGGCCGATGACGAGCTGTGCGCTGTCGAGCAGGATCGACACCATCGACACGGGTGCGTGCAGCCGGCCGGCGCTGTGGGCGGCGATGCGGTCCAGGTCGGTACGCAGACCGGGGTGGAACAGGTCGTACCCGGCGAGACGTTGCATCCGACCCGGTTCGCCCAGCCGGTCGAAGAGTTCGGTGTTCGTCATGGCGGTCATGCGGTGCTCCCGGTGATGGCGTGAGCGGCGGCGAGTTCGGTGTACGAGGTCATCCGGATCCGTAGGGCCTGGGCGCACAGCCTGCTGACCGGGTCGAGGGTCGTCATCGCTTCGAGCAGGCGCAGCAGGGCCGGTTCGTCGGTCTCTTCCCCGGTGAGGTGGGCCGCGGCGATCAGCCGGGCCCAGGTCGAGCGGCCGGTGTGGCCGTGCACGCGGTGCATGGCCTCGCGGGCGTCGGTCATGGTGGGGCGTCGCAGGCCGTAGACGACGCTGTCTGACGGTGGTGAGGTCACGCGATCTCCAAGAAGACGGCACCGACACCGGTTCGTTGCGGGCGGTCGGTGCGAGGTCGGTGGCGGGAACTGCCGATCGACGGCCCGCACTCTCCCGATCGGCTCCGGCATGGTTCTGCTGAGCCGCTGTGCCGTGAATTCGGGGTGGCCCGTGGCGGCACCGCCGCCCGGCCGGACGGGCGCGGGTGCCGGTGCCGCCGACGGCGGACGGGCCCGCGTCGACGGGGCGGCGACGTGGGGGGACGTGGGCCACGGTGCGTGCGCGCGTGCGCTACGGTGAGCGCCGGTGCGCCGGGAAGTCTGGTCGGCATGACGCTGTTCGCCGCCGTCTTCCGGGAGCCACCATGATCATTTCAATTCTGCTCGCCGTCGCCGGTCTGGTGCTGCTCACCGTGGCCGCCGACCACCTCGTTCTGGGCTCGTCCCGGATGGCCGCCCGCCTGCGCATCAGCCCGGTCGTCGTCGGCGTCGTGGTGATCGGCCTGGGCACCTCCGCGCCGGAGTTCCTCGTGTCGGGCCTGGCGGCGGCCCGTGGCGACACGGGGATCGCCCTGGGCAACATCACCGGCTCCAACATTCTCAACCTCACCCTCATCCTGGGCGTCGCCGCGCTCATCGCCAAGGTCGCGGTCGCCTCGACGGTCATCCGCCGCGAGGTGCCCCTCGCCGTCGCCGGGGTGGTCCTGTTCGCCGCGGCGGCCTGGGCCGGGCTCACGGTGATCGCCGCTGTCGCCCTCCTGGCCGCCGCCGTCGGCACCCTGTGGCTGCTGGTGCGGTGGGCCGGGCAGGGCCGTAACACCGAACTGGCCGAGGAGACCAGGGAGTACGTCGCCGGCGACGGTGTGACCGAACCCGCCACGACGCACTCCGGCGGCGGTCGCCGAACGGCCGCCTGGCGCGAGCCGGTCCGGGCCCTGCTCGGCCTGGCCGGCGTCCTGGCCGGCGCACAGTTGCTGGTCGTCAACGCCTCATCGATCGCCACCGCACTGGGCGTGCCGTCGTTGATCATCGGATTCACGCTGGTCGCGCTCGGTACGTCCCTGCCGGAATTGGTGACCACCGTTCAGGCGCAGCGGCGCGGCGAGTCGGATCTGGTGGTCGGGAACCTGTTCGGGTCGAACCTGTTCAACAGCCTGCTCGGCGGCGCGGTGATCGGGTTCGCCGCCCCGGGCCCCGTCCCGGCTGCGAGCGGCCTGCTGCTGGTCATGGTCGTGACCACCGTCCTCGCCTGGGGCCTGTTGGGGCGTGGGCTGGTCCTGACCCGCGGGGAGGGCGCGGTGCTGCTCGCGACATACCTGGCGAGCATGCCGCTGGTGCTGTCGCTGTGAGCCGGACCCGGCGATCACCGGATCCCGGAAGGGAGGCCTGTTTCAGCTGAGGCGATGCCCGACGAGGGCGAGACACTGGATCGCGGCCAGGCCGTACTGGGCGGAGGCGTTGGCCGACAGGGCCGCCGCCTCGTCGATCGGTTTGAGGACCCCGGGCCCCTGCACCCGGGTGGCTTGGAACGACATGGTGCGCGGATAGCCGGCATGTCCGGTGTGGAACTCGCGCCAGGCACGGTCGGCCAGCGCCGTGTCGCCGAGCTTCGCGGCCGCGTACGCGGTCAGGCGGGAGTGGGCCTGGCGCAGGTTCAGGCTGCCGAACGACTGGCCGGTCTCGGCGATCTGTTCGGCGGCGGTGCCGTTGTAGAGGCGGCAGTATTGCAGCCATGCGGCGGTCAGGGCGGGGTCCCCGGTCAGGCCGATCAACTCACTGCACAATTCCACCAGGCCGAAGACGGCACCCAGGGAGCCGACGCTGACCGCCGGTGCGGCCGGGGCGAACGTGCCGTCGGCCAGGTCGTACAGGCCGCTGCCCTGGAGGAAGCCGTGGGGCATGGCGGCGATGGTACGGGCGCCGTTGAGTAGCTTCTCGCGGGCGATCGGGTCGCCGCCGCGTTCCCATTCGGTGAGCCAGGCCAGCGCCATCGAGCCCCAGTCGGTGCCGGTGCCCACGCCGAGTGCGTGCGGGTCCGGGGTGTACGGCCCGGTGCGGATCTTGCGGATCGGGTCGAGGACGAGGAACGTCCGGTCCGAGTCGACCAGGTCGCGCATCAGGTCGCCGACGCGTTCGTCGGCGGTCAGGAAGTAGTAGATGCGGCGGTAGCCGGCGTTGCTGATGCGCACCTGTTTGGCGCTGTCGGCCCAGTGCTGCACGCCGTGTCGGGTGCCCAGATCGCGGTACCTGCCGAGGTGGTAGACGTCGACCTCGCCGGTGTGGCGGGTCATCGCCTCGGCGAAGCGGAACGCCTCCGCCCGGCCGGTGCGCAGGTAGTGGTACCAGAGCCACAGGTCGGTGGAGAGTTCGGAGTTGTCCCAGGCGTACCCGCCGACGTCGTAACGCCACACGTGCCGGTCCGGGTCGTAGCTGTGCATGATGTCGCCGTAGTCCCAGAAGCCGTACCAGGAGCGTTGCTCGACCTCCTTGCGGTGGTGGTCGAAGAGGAAGTCGAGGCGGTCCTCGATCTCGGTGCGCGCCGGAGTGGAGCGGTCGGCCGGCGTCCAGTCGCCGAAGACCCCGGCGGCGTGCAGGTGCTGGGGCGCGGCGACGAGCAGTGGCGGGACGCGTACCGCCTCGGTCATGGCGGCGAAGGCGGTCGCCGGCGGGGTGGCCTCCAGCGCCCAGATCATCAGCTCGGTGGTGCGGGCGACGCCGTACGGGGAGCCGAAGCCCGGCTCGTAGTCCTCGTACGTGATCTCCAGGCCTTCCAGCTGTTCCGGGTAGGTGTCCTGGCCCATGCCGTCGTGATAGAAGCGCAGGTCCATCGGCGGCGCGTCGGGTGCCCACCACCAGATCGTGGCCTGCGCGGTGTCGGTGGCGGCGTTGCGGATGTCGAGCTGGGCCGGGTGCAGCTGCCAGAAGTTGCGCATCCCGAGCGCGAGACCGCCGCCCGGGCCGCCGACGTAGGCCAGACCTCCGGCGCGGGTGCCGGCGTCGACCGGGATCCAGCCGTGTCCGGGGCGGGTGCGTTTGCGGATCTGGAACCCGTCGGCGGAGAGCTGCCGCAGGGTGTAGTCACCGAACGTGGGGATGTACTGAAGGCGGCTCGTCACCCGGGTGTCCCACGTGGACGGCGGCGGGGTGGGCGTGCCGGCCACCTGGGCGGCCCGAACGGCGGCACCGGGGTCACGGCGCAGGCCGGTGATCCCGCGGACCGCCTCGGCGAGCACGCCGTCACCGGTCCCGGCGAACCGGACGTGCCGGTCGTGCGGCTCGTCGCGCATCGGCACCTGGAACCGCAGTCCGAGCCCGGCGATGAAGTCCTTCTTCGCGTTGCCGTCGTAGACGAACGAGTGCACGACACGGATGCCGTCGCTGCCGGCGTAGAAGTAGAAACGTACGTCGAAGGGGAGCCAGCGGCGCGTACCCCTGCGGTGTCTGCCGCGAAGACGGACGACGGCCCGGACCGGACCGCGTTGCTCGACCGTCACGGTCTCGACCTGGCCGGTGAACCGGTCGCGCCGGACGCCGCCCTCCTCGTCGTCGACCGCGTCGTCGCCGCGCAGGCAGACGAGTTCACCGTCGCGGGCGATGACGGTGCCGCCGCGGCTGATGCTGCGTACCAGCGCGGCGCCCTTCTTCGGTAGGACACAGGTGATGGCACCGGTGTCGACGACGACCCGGTCCCGGCTGTCGGCGACCGTCACCGCGGTGGACGGTACCGCGGCGGTGCCGAGGGCGAGCCGGTATCGCGGTGCCGCGGGAACGCCGGCGCCGATCGCGTGGGCCGACCATTTCAGGGAGCCGTCCGGCCAGAATCCGGTGGCCCAGGTCTGTACCGGTACCGGGGTGCCGTCGGCGGTGGACAGGGCGAACGTCTGGTCGCGGTCGACGGTGCCCTTCGGCCAGGGCACGCCGAAGGTGGTGCCGGCGGCGAGCACGCCGGGAGTGATCTCCTCCAGCCAGGTCAACGGGATCTCGTCGGGGGCCGGGGCGAGGGTGACGGGTCCGGGCGCGGCGTGCGCGGTGGCGGGGGAGTGCGCGGTACCGAGGAGCCCCGCGGCGGCACCGGTGGCCGTGCCGCGCAACAGGGTACGTCGGGAGAGGGGAGACATCCGGCTCCTATCGGGTGGCCTGCTTCTCTTTGGCGAGTTCTTCGGCGGCGCGGTCGCCGCCGGCCTTCTTCCACTGGGTGATGACCTCCGGCCACGAGGAGAGCGGGCGGCGGCCGAAGACGACGGCGGCGATGCCGTCGCCGATGATCTGGTTGAGCTGCGCGCCGCGGGCGACCTCGGTGGCCGAGCGCAGTCCGACGGCGGGATTCGCGACGCTCTTCGGCAGGCCGGCCCGCTGCCAGTCGTACGCGGCCTGCGCCTGTTTCGGATAGCCCGGCAGGTAGAGCACCGACGGAGCCACCCCGAGGTACTTGATGGGCAGCAGCGAGTTGTTCTCGGTGTCGTAGAGCGGGAGGGTCTTCACACCGTCGGCGTCCCTGGTGAAGTGTTTTCCCTCGACGCCGTAGTTGGCCAGTTCGTACTCGGTGGTGCCGAACGGGGCGCTCAGGTGGTTCACGACCCGCAGCAGGAGTTTGATGCGGGCGTCGTCGGCCTTCTTGAACGCCACGAAACCGAAGAGCCCCGGGCCCTGCCAGGGGGTGGGTTCGGCACCGTACGGGCGGCCGAGGCCGAGTTCGAAGCGGTTGCCGATGGAGGTGAGCGTCTGGAGGTTGAGGGCGCCGAAGCCGTCGTTCATCGACGCCACCGCGCCGTTGTGGAAGTGGGCCTTGAGATCGGTGGAGCTGGCGGTGAGGCTGTCCGGGAAGTGGGTGCGCGCGGCGACGAGCCGGCTCATCACGTCGAGGGCCTCGGTGAACTGCGGCGTGGTGATGGTGCTGGTGAACGCGCCGCCGGTCTCCGCCCAGCCGTTCGGGGCGCCCAGCGACCCGGCGTGGTAGGTGATGCCCCCGAGCCCGGTGAACAGCGTCTTGAACCAGCCGACGCCCCACTTGCGGGGCCCGGTGAGTTGCTTCATGGCGTCGATGTACTGCTCGCGGTTCCAGTCCAGCGCGATGCCGGCCCGGTCCATCACGGTGCGGTTGACGAACAGGCTGTTCGCGGGTTTCGGCCGTTCGAGGGGTACACCGTGGATCCGGCCGCCGACGCGGCCCATGCCCTGCCACGCGTACGGCGGGATGTTCGCCAAGTTCGGATAGTCCTTGACCGCGTCGCCGCTGAGGTGGGCGGACAGGTCGGCGCAGCGGGCCTGCACGAACTCCAGCGCGTTGGGCAGGGCCAGGTTGGTGAACATGATGATGTCGGGCAGATCGTCCGTGCCGGCCATCAGGGTGGTCATCTTCTGGCCGTACTCGGGATCGGGCACCACGATCAGGTCGAGGTCGACGTTGAGTGCCTTGTTGACGGCCTGCCAGAGCTGGTTGGCCTCGACGGGTCGCGGTGGTGCCCCGAACGTGACGACCATGGCGGTCACCTTCGAACCGTCGCCGACGGTGTCGGTGACCGACCGGGTGAGCTTCTGCGGATAGGTGAGGTAGAGCGGCTGGACGCCGGTGTCGTCGCCGGGCGCGTCCGGGGCCGGCCCCGGGAAGGGCACGTGGGTGGGCCACGGCGCGAGGTCCTTGCCGGCGTTGGAGACGTCGCCGCGGCCACCGCCGCCTCCGCCGCAGCCGCTGAGCAGGCCGGCGCCGGCGAGGGTGAGCAGTGTCCGGCGCTTGATGGGGGACGACACGGTCATCGCCTCTTCCTAGGCTTTGAGGGCGCCGGTGAGTACGCCCTTGACGAAGTAGCGCTGCACGAACGGGTAGACGCAGACGATGGGGACGGTCGCCAGGACGACGACGGCCATCTGAACGGACTGGGGGGAGGCGCCGGCGACCTCGCCGCTGTTCTCGGCGATCGCGGCGCCACCGGTGACGTACTGGCGCAGGACGGTGCCGATCGGCCACTTCGTCTGGTCGTTGAAGTAGATGATCGCCTCGAAGAACCGGTTCCAGTAGCCGACCGCGTAGAACAGGCCGATGACGGCGATGACCGCCTTCGACAGCGGCAGCACGATGCGGCGCAGGATGGCGAACTCGCCGGCCCCGTCGATGCGGGCCGCGTCGAGCAGCTCACCGGGGATCGACTGGAAGAACCCGCGCATGACGACCAGATTGAAGACGTTGACCAGGAACGGCAGGATCAGCGCCGCGTACTGGTCGAACAGGCCGGTGCCGCGGACCACCAGGAACAGCGGGACCATGCCGGGCGGGAACAGGAAGGTGAACAGCACCAGCAGCAGCATCGGCCGGCCGCCGTACACCCGGGGGCGGCTGAGCGTGTAGGCCAGGCCGATCGTGCTGGCCAGGCTCAGGGCGGTGCCGGCGATGGTGACACCGGCGCTGACCAGCAGGGCGCGGGAGATGATGCCCCCACTGAGGACGGCCGTGTAGGCCTCGGTGGACCAGGTGCGGGGCCAGATCACCCAGCCGCCGTTGGCGATGACGTCCTGCGGGTCGGCGAGGCTGGTGGCCAGCACGGTCCACATCGGGAACAGCACCAGCAGCACGATGACGGCGAGCGCGGCGCCCTTGAGGACACGGACTGCCGCGGTGGGGCGGCCCTGCCAGGCCGGATAGGTGCTCATCGCCGGTACACCCCCTGCTCGCCGAGCCGGTGCGCGATCTTGTTGGCGGCGTAGATGAGGGCCACACCGACGACGCCCTTGAACAGCCCCACGGCGGCGGCGTAGCCGAAGTCGCCGTCGGCGAAGCCGGTGAAGTAGACGAAGGTGTCGAGCACCTCGCCGGCCTCCGGGCCGACGGCCTGCCGTTGCAGGAAGAACTGCTCGAAGCCGATCGAGAGGAACTCGCCGAGGCGCAGCACCAGCAGCAGCACGATGACCGCGCGGATGGACGGCAGCGTCACGTGCCACAGCCGCCGTCCCCAGCCGGCGCCGTCGAGTGCCGAGGCCTCGTAGAGCTGCTGGTCGACCTGGGTCAGCGCGGCCAGGAAGATGATGGTGGCCCAGCCGCACTCCTTCCAGATGAGCTGGACGACCACGAGCGGCCGGTACAGGTCGGGATTGCCGATGATCGAGATGCCGCCGATGCCGAGGTCGGAGAACCAGCCGTTGAGCACACCGGCGCCACCGAGCATGTGCTGGAACAGGGCGATGACGATCACCCAGGACAGGAAGTGCGGCAGGTAGACGACGCTCTGCACGAAGCGGCGCAGCACGTCGCCGACGATGCTGTGCAGCAGCAGCGCCAGGGCGAGCGGCGCCGGGAAGAAGAAGACCAGCTGGAGTACGGCGATGAGCAGCGTGTTGCCGACGGCGCTCCAGAAGCCCGGGTCGTCGACCATCCGCTGGAAGTTGGCCAGGCCGACCCATTCGCTGTCGCGCAGTCCCAGGAACGGCACGTACTCCTGGAACGCCAGCGCGTTGCCGAACAGTGAGCCGTAGTGGAACACCAGGAAGTAGAGCAGGGCGGGCGCGGCCAGAAGCAGCAGCACACGGTCGGCGCGCGCCCGGCTCCGGCGCGGCCGTGGCGGCGGTGTCTCCACGCCGGGCGGCGCGACATCGACAGTGATCTGTGTCGTCACGGTGCCAAACTAAAACGGTTACAGAATCGAGTCAAGAGATTCACAAGCGTGTACGTTCTCGGTACCGTAAACAAGGGTGGAAACGTTTACACGACCGACCGCCGTTTTCGCCATGGCCTCGTGGGCCCGCGACGGCGCCTTCCCGCCCGACGTCATGGACCGGCTCTGCCGGCTCGTCGATCTCGATCCGGCACTCACGCTGACCACCTTCGACGCCCCGGCCGCGACCACGGCCCTGCGTCACGCCGACATCCTGATCACCGGCTGGGGCTGTCCCCGGGTCGGCGGCGCGGTCCTGCGTGCCGCGCCACGGCTGCGTGCCTGCGTGCACGCCGCCGGCTCGGTGAAGAGACTGCTCGACCCGGTCGTCTTCCAGCGCGGCCTGACCGTCTCGTCGGCCGCCGACGCCAACGCGGTCCCGGTCGCGGAGTACACGATCGCCATGCTGGTGCTCGCCGCGAAGCAGGCGCTCACCCTCTCCCGGCAGTACGGCTCCACCGGCCGCATGCCGGGCGTGCCACCGGCCGGCGGGCTGCTCGGCGCCACCGTCGGCGTGGTGGGCGCCTCGCGCATCGGCCGCATGGTGCTCGCCCGCCTGACCGACTTCGGCGTCACCCGGCTGCTGCACGATCCGACGATCCCGCCCGAGCAGGCCGCCCGCCTCGGCGCCGAACCGGTCGACCTCGACGAACTGTGCCGCCGCAGCGACCTGCTGACCGTGCACGCCCCCGCCCTGCCGCAGACCCGGCACCTGCTCGACGACCGGCGCCTCGCCCTGATGCCGGACGGCGCCGTCCTGATCAACACGGCACGCGGCTCCCTGGTGGACACCGCGGCGCTCCTGCGGCACTGCGCCGGCGGCCGCATCTCCGCCGTCCTCGACGTCACCGATCCCGAACCGCTGCCCCCGGGACACCCCCTGCTCAGCCTGCCGAACGTCCACATCACCCCGCACCTCGCCGGCGCACAGGGGCGGGAGATGCGGCGGCTCGGCGAGTTCGCCACCGCCGAGATCGACCGGCTGCTGAACGGCCGGCCGCTGCTCGGCGCGGTCAGCGCCGGCGACCTGGCCCTGAGCGCATGACCGGCGCGACGCGAGCGCACTGGGAGGCGGCGGCCGACCGGCTGCTCGACGCCGTGACGCCCTACGCGACCGACGGTTTTGCCCAATACCGGCTGCCGGGACGGCCCGGTATCGCCGGACCCGGGAGCGACGGGTTGGAGGGGTACGCCCGGACGTTCCTGCTGGCGGCGTTCCGGATCGCCGGCGCCCGTGGCGACGTACCGCCCGCCCTCCTCGAACGCTACGCGGCCGGCCTCGTCGCCGGCACCGACCCCGCACACCCCTACGCCTGGCCGCCGCTGACCGACATGAGCCAGCCCCTGGTCGAAGCCGCGAGCATCGCCCTGGCACTGCACGAGACCCGCCCCTGGCTCTACGACCGGCTCACCGGCGCCCAGCAGGAACGGGTCGTGCACTGGCTGTCCGGCATGATCGGCGCCCGGACGCCCCCGAACAACTGGATCCTGTTCCAGGCCGTCGTCGAGCAGTTCCTCGCCGACGCCGGCGGGCCGCACGAGCCGGGTGAGATCACCGGTGCCCTGGACCGCATCGAGGACTGGTACCACGGCGACGGCTGGTACAGCGACGGCGCCGGCCAGTGCTTCGACTACTACTCCGGCTGGGCCATGCACCTCTATCCGGTGCTGTGGGCACGGATGAGCGGCGACACCGACCGCGCACGCCGGTACGCCGGCCGCCTGCACACCTTCCTCGACCAGTACCAGCACCTGTTCGCCGACAACGGGGCGCCGGTGCATCAGGGCCGCTCGCTGACCTACCGGTTCGCCACGGTCGCGCCGCTGTGGCTCGGCGCCCTGGTCGGCGCCACCCCCCTGTCGCCGGGCACCACGAGCCGGATCACCGGTGCGGCGCTGCGGTACTTCGCCGACCGCGGGGCGCCGGACGAGAGGGGTCTGCTGCCGCTCGGCTGGCACGGTGCGTTCGCGCCGGTGGTGCAGCCGTACTCCGGCCCCGCGTCGCCGTACTGGGCGTCGAAGGCCTTCCTCGGGCTGCTGCTACCCGCCGGCCATCCGGTGTGGACCGCACCCGGGCAGCCCCCGGCCGGCGACGTGGTGCAGGCGATGCCCGCACCCGGATGGCTCGTGCAGTCCACCCGGTCCGACGGCGTGGTGCGGCTGATCAACCACGGCAGCGACCGCGCGCGCAAGGCCCGGCCCGGGGTCCCGCCGGACCCGCTGTACCTGCGGCTGGCGTACAGCAGCCACACCGGTCCGCAGATGGACGAGGCGTCGCACACCGATCCGGTCGACAACCACGTGGCCGTCCTCGCTCCGGACGGCACCGTCGCCCTGCGGCGCCGCATCTCCCGGGTGATGATCGCCGACGGGTGCGCCGCCTCCTCCTACGAGGACGTGCTGCCCACCGGAGCGGTACGCGTCGTGGTCGCCTCGGTGGTACACGGGCCCCTCGAGGCGCGGATCGTGCAGGTCACCGCTCCACCCGGGCACCGGGTACGCGCCGGCGGGTACGCGCTCGCCGGCTCCCGGCCGCCGGCCGTCGAGGCCGAGGGCGCCGCAGTGGTGGTGTCCCGCCCGGACGGACTGCGCAGTGCGGTACACGGGCTGCACGGGTTCAGCGGTGCGGCGGCCCGCGAGGCGGTGGGCGCCGACGCGTTCGGTGAGCACTCCGCGACGCCGTACCTGATCGGTGAGCATCCCGGCGGCACCCGCTGGTACGTCCTGCTGGTCGCGCTGACCTCCGGCCCGGTCCGGTCGTGCTCGGCCCAGGTCGGCACGGGTGTGACCCTGCGCTGGCACGACGGTGAACAGGCCACGGTGACGCTGGACCCGGCCCCGTCCTTCCAGCGGCGGCCGGCAGCACCCACAGCAGAAAGGTAAACCGGTTACACTGCGTTTCACATCCATGCCGTCGAAGCCGGAGGGCCCATGCCACGCCGCGCCGCACCGCCGGAGCAGCCCGGCCGGCGCCCGACGATCCGCGACGTCGCCGCGGCGGCCGGCGTCTCGATCGCCACCGTCTCGCGCATCCTCGGCGGCACCTACTCCAGCGCTCCCACCACCCGCAAACGGGTGATGCGCGCGGTCCGCGAGCTGGACTACGTCGCCAACGCCCACGCCCGCGCCCTCTCCGGCGGAGCGACCAAGACGATCGCCATCATCGTCAACTCGGTCATCTCGCCGTACTACGCGAACGTGGCCCAGGGCGCCCAGAGCCAGGCCGCCCAGGACGACCGGCTCTGCCTGATCGGTACGACCGGCGGTGACCCGGCCCGCGAGCTCGCCACCATGCGCCTGATGCGCGAGGCCCACGCCGACGCGGTGATCGTGGTCGGCAACGTCGTCGACGACGAGGACTACCGGGAACGGATGCGCGACTACGCGCACGCCCTCACGGCGGCCGGCTCGCAGCTCGTGCTCTGCGGCCGCCCGCCGCTCGGCCCCGACCTGCCGACCGTGGTGGTGGAGTTCGACAACACCGGCGGCGCCCGCGCGGCCACCAGCCACCTGCTGTCGGCCGGGCACCGCCGTATCCTCTACCTGGGCCACCGGCCCGGCTACACCACCTCGGAGGGCCGCATCGCCGGTTACCGCGGGGCGCTCGCCGCATTCCGCCTCGACAACGACCCGGCCCTGGAGGTCGAGGGCACCCTGGAACGCTCCGAGGGCTACCGGATGATGCGCCGGCGCCTCGACGCGGGACCGCCCGACTTCACCGCGGTGCTCGCCGCCAACGACCTGGTCGCCGCCGGCGCCCGCCAGGCCCTGCTCGAGCGCGGCCTGCGCATCCCCGACGACATCTCCATGATCGGGTATGACGATCTGCCGCCCTCCGCGGACATCGGCCTGACCACGGTCCACGTGCCGCACGAGGAACTCGGTCGTACCGCGGTGCGCCTGGCGCTGGAGCGGGAGGAGAACAGCACCGCCCCGCCCCAGCACGTCGTCCTCGGCACCCACATCGTCGTCCGCGACTCGGTCCGCCCGATCCCGCCGTCATGACCTCGCGCATCCCGGTGCGCGGACCCTCCGGGCCGCGCCGGTAGGCCGTCCCGGAGCTCCCGGCCGCGACCGTACGCCCACCGGTGGTAAACGCTTGCGCGCCATTGACATCCGTCTGTGCGCCGTGTTCCGATCCCAGAGGTAAAACGGTTTCACGCACCGTTGCCCTCCGGATCGCGGGGGCGGCCGACATCCCCCTCGACGGTCGGCGCCCACCTGATCCGGATCATCCCCCTGCTCCCGGTGGCGGCCGGGCGCCGAGTCCGTGTGAAAGAGGTTCGTCATGTCTGCCGCACATCCCCCTCGCCGGTTACGGATCCGGCTGCTGGCCGGAGCCCTCGGCCTGCTGATCCCCACGGCGGCCATCGTGATCGCCACCCTGCCGTCCGCCGCGTCCACCGTCGGCCCGGCCGTCGCCGCCGCGGCCCCGGCACCCCTCGCCGCCGCCCGCACCATGGAGAGCCTCGGCCGTGGCGTCGTCGCGGTGCGCTCAAGCACCACCGGCGTGCTGGTCAGCTGGCGCCTGCTCGGCCTGGACCCGGCCGGTGTCGGCTTCAACGTCTACCGGTCGACCGGCGGTGCCGCCGAGGTCAGACTCAACGCGGCGGTGCTGACCGGCGGCACGAACTTCACCGACACCACCGCCAACCTCACCCAGACCAACACCTATCGGGTACGCCCGGTGCTCAACGGTGCGGAGCAGGCCCCGAGCGGCGCCTTCACCCTGAAGGCCAACAACGCGGTCGAGCCCGTGGTGCGGGTGCCGCTGCGCGCCGGTGGGGCGGTCAAGTTCGTCTGGACCGGTGACCTCGACGGCGACGGCGAGTACGACTACGTGCTCGACCGCCAGACCTCACCGCAGAGCATCGAGGCCTATCGCAGCAACGGGCAGTTCCTGTGGTCGGTCGACATGGGCCCGAACAGCATCGACCAGGACAACATCGAGGGCGGCTCGGCGACCATCGACGTCGGCCACAACGACGGCGTGACCGTCTACGACCTCGACAGCGACGGCCGCGCCGAGGTCGCGCTGCGCATCGCCGACGGGGTCCGGTTCGGCAACGGCACCACGTTCGGCAACGCCGATGACAACCGGCAGTTCATCGCGATCCTCGACGGTCTGACCGGGGCACCCCGGGCGACCGCCGCCGTACCGGCCGACTACCTGGCCGACGGGCCGATGATGGCCCGGCTCGGGGTCGGGCACCTCGACGGCGTCAACCCGAGCCTGGTCGCGTACATGAAGAACCGGGTCGGCAACGGCGGTTTCAACCTGATGTTCACCGCCTGGCGCTTCACCGGCTCCGCGGTGACCATGCAGTGGAAGTTCCTGCGCGGCAACCAGGACCTGCCGGACGGGCACAACACCCGCATCATCGACGTCGACGGCGACGGCAGGGACGAGATCGCCGAGATCGGCTTCGTCCTCAACGGCGACGGCAGACTGCGCTACTCCCTCGGCCCGCAGGGCGTCGTGCACGGCGACCGCTTCCACATCGCCAAGATCGACCCCAACCGGGCCGGCCTCCAGGGGTACGGCGTGCAACAGGACAACCCCAGCGGCCTACGGGAGTACTACTACGACGCCGGCACCGGCCAGATCATCTGGAAGCACATCGAGTCCGGGGTCGGTGACGTCGGCCGCGGCATGGCCGGTGACATCGATCCCCGCACCCCCGGTTACGAGGTGTGGTCGTTCTCCGGCCTCTACCACGCCGCCACCAACCGGCTCGCCGAACCGAACCGGACGCTCGCCCCCTGGCCGCAACTCGGCCTGTGGTGGGACGGCGACACGATGATGGAACTCCTCAACGCCGGCAAGATCGAGAAGTGGAACCCGGCCGCCCCGACCACCAGCGGCAGCGTGCCCCGGCTGGTCAGCACCTGGAACTTCGGCGCGGTCACCGCGGCACAGAGCGGGCCCACCTTCTCCGGCGACATCCTCGGCGACTGGCGTGAAGAGGTCGTCTACACCAACGCGGCCTTCAACGAACTGATCATCTTCACCACGAACGTGCCGAGCGGCACCCGGCTCTACACGCTCGCCCACAACCCCGCGTACCGCAACGCCATGACCCTCAAGGGCTACATGCAGTCCCATCACGTCGACTACTTCCTCGGCGCGAACATGACCGCCCCGCCCCGGCCGAACATCAGCTACACCCCCCGCTGACAGCGCAGACCCCGCGGCCGGGCACCCGGCCGCGGGTCACCGGGGCGCCTGATCCGGCTCCGATGATCGGCGGGACACGACCTGCCCGATGCCGTCCGCCGCGTCTCTGAGCCGCTGCGCATGCCCGTCCCAGTCCGGGCCGAAGGAGTACAGGTCCGCGGCTGCTTCCCGCAGCAGTTCACGATCACCCGGCTGCTGCAGGCACGCCAGACGGTAGGAGAGATTCCGGGCCCATGGCGGCAGGGCCATCCAGTCGTCAGCGAGAACGTCGTCCAGCATGCCTCTGATGTCGCCGGCCGTCGCGAAGGTGACCCGCTCCACGAAGTCACGCATCACTTCGTCCCTGACCCTGGGATTGTCAGCTCCGCCGGCCTCGATCAGAGCCCTGGCCGCCGTGATGAGCCGCGTCACCGGTCGCCGGGCTGCCGGCCTGGGCGCCGTCCATGATCAGCGGCAACAGCGACCCGGCGATCGGCTGGCTCGGTCGCCGGAGGGCCGGTCGGGTCAGGCATGGGGGAGTCCGAGTTCACGGATCAGGAGGGACAGGGCCGCGGGGTCGGCGAAGATGAACCCGAGCTGATCGTCGGTGTCCTGGACATCGACGAAGACCCGTGGGTCGGTGCCGTCGCGCGGCGTCAGACGGCCGGCGATCTCGGCGACCATCAGCGTATCGATGTACCGGTCGGAGTAATGCTCCAGGTGCCAGACGAGTTCGTCGCCGTTGACGGACATCCGGATACGCTCACCGTCGCTTTCCTCGACGAGTTCGACGTCGGTGATGGTCACCGTGCCGCCGCTGATGGCGGTGAAACGGTCGAACAGGTCTTGATAGCCGGCCAGGTGGCTGTCCACCTTCGGGTGCACCCGCACGCCGGCGCCCCATTCCTCCATCATGTCGATGAGCGCACCGGCAGGGTCGTCGCCGTAGTACGACAACGGCTGATCGCGCACGTCGTCCCCGTCCGGCCCGGCCACTACGGCGATGCCGAGTTCCCTCGCCCGGTCCGCCACCTGTCCCACGGTCGTCAGCACCGCAACACCATCCTCCGGTCCGCGTCGGTCCGGAGGATGGTAGCGGGGCGGCCGCGGCCGAGGTCGTCGTGCCGGGGCGGTTCGAGGGCCGGTGTCAGGCCGGGACGCGGGCGGTGTTCACGCACTCGGCGACGTCCAGGACCAGCAGCAACCGGCCTTCGGTCTTGTACGCGCCGGTGACCAGTGCCCGCGACGGGCCGGTCAGTGTCGCCGGCGGCTCCTCGAACGAGTCGGCGTCCAGGTAGGCGACCTGCCCGATACGGTCCACCAGCAGGCTCACCGGCTCACCGGCGTACCGCACGATCACGTTCATGACCAGGCCGGACATGTCACGGCGTGGTAGCCCGAACTGCACACGCAGGTCCACGGCGGCGATCACCTGCCCGCGCAGGTTGAACAGCCCGCCGACCGCGTTCGGTGCCATCGGTACGGGCGTGTACTCGCTGTACGACAGCACCTCCTGCACCGCGTCCACGTCCACGCCGAAGAACTGGCCGGCGACCTCGAAAGTGACGAACTGGCGACTGGACATGTGTGGCTCCCCGGAGTGACGGCCGCCGGGGACATATTCCGACGGATCACCAGGACTATCGGAAGAATCGGGCCCGAGCGAAGGACTTAGGCGTGATCTCCGCCGTCCGGCGCACCACGGGCGGCCGCCGCGGACCGGATCCGCCGTACGCCGGTCTCGCCGTCGCCCCCGGCCGAAGGACGCGGGCCGGCCCTTGCTACGACCGGCGCCACACGCAGTGGGACAGCGAGGCCCACACCGAATCCTCCGGCCCGCACCGGCACACCACGGGAGGAACCATGACGAAAGCGCGACGTCGCGTCGTGCGCACAGGCCGCCCGGAAACCGGCGGGCCCTGCCTGGACGGCTGGAGGTCAGGGCCGTCCCGGCGACCCGGTGCCGGTCCGGCGGCTCTCGAAGGCTTCGGCGAGGATCAGATAACTGCTGGCGGTCCAGGTGTACGCGCGGTCGCGTAGTCCCGCGCCCGTCTCGGCGTCGAAGTTCTCGGCGAAGCCCGACTTCTCGCACAGGGCCCGGAAACGGCTGCTGACCTCGTCGGCGAGGGCGGTGTGGCCGGCCCGGCGCAGGCCGTCTTCGATGAGTACGGTCGACGGCGCCCAGATGGGACCCCGCCAGTAGCCGTCGGCGGCGTAGTGCGGGGAGTCGACGGGCTCGGTGGCCAGACCGTTGGCGGTCAGATGCGCGCGGAGGCCGGTGACCAGCCGGTCCCGGACGTCGTCGGGCAGCTCCGCGCCGAGCGCGATGGGCATCAGGGCCAGCAGACTGGTGCTGGAACTGGTGGTCGCGTCGTCGGGGCGCCGGGCGACGAATCCGGTGCCGTCCCAGAGCTCCTCGAACAGGGCTGTCCTGATGCCGTGACCGGTGTCGTCCCACTCGGCGGCCACGACGGGATCGCCGAGTTCGGTGGCGAGGCTCGACAGTTGTGCGAGCTGGAGCAGCAGGAAGGCGGCCAGGTCGGCGGTCTCCAGCAGCCGCCCGCTGTCGAACGTGGTGGCGTTGTCCCAGCCGCTGTCGTTGCCGTGCTGGTAGTACGGCAGCTGCCGGCCCGGGACCCGACGCCGGTCCAGCCAGAAGCGGGTCCAGGCGCTCATCCGCTCGTACGCCGCATGCAGTCGGTCGTCGGTCAGCGGCTGTGGCGAAAGCCGCCGCAGATGCCCGAACGCCCAGCCGTGGATCGGTGGTTTGACGAAGTTGTGGAGGACCTCGGAGTGGGTCACCGAATCGGGCAGCGCGCCGGCCGGGTCCTGGTGGTCGAAGGGCAGCATGAACTGGTGCCAGGCCAGTTCGGGGTCGCCGGCGGCGAGGGCGATCGCGTTGAAGCAGTGATCCCAGCTCCAGACCTTGTCCATCCAGTGTTTGGACATCAGCACGGCGGGCCGGGCCAGGAAGCCGCCGGGCGCCACCGTGGCCGACCACATGACGTAGGCGGCCAGTTCGGCCGCGGGAGTGTCGGGAGTACGCCAGGGTGCGACGGCGTCGGCGAACCCGTCGAACGTCGCCTGCGCGGCCGCGGCCACCTCGTCGAACGGGCGATCGGCGCGGTACGGGGGGCGGGCCGTCCGGTACTCCTCGACGGCGATCTCCCACGGCGTCTCCTGCGGCAGCTCCAGATGGCGGTCGCCGCCGCCGAGCAGCTCCCGGCCCTCCGCGGTGAGGGAGGTGGAGCCGGTCAGGACGGTGACGCGGTAGCGGCGCCCCGTCTCGTAGGAGGTGAAAACGTGGGCGCCGTCGGCCGGGTCACGGTAGAGGTAGGTGCCGCCGAACGGGGTCAGGGCGGTGTGCGCGGCGGCGATGCGCAGGCCGAGGCCGGTGCCCCGCAGGCGGATCGTGTCGGCGTCCTGGTAGACCAGATCGATCGTGCCGTGCGGGTGCCGCCACGACAGCCGGGCCGGTGTCGCGATGATCGCCGGTTCCGTGCGGGCACCGCCGTCGCGGGCTTCGAAGCGCAGGACCGGATGCATACCGGTCTGGTGGGACACCAGGTGCAGATCCTCCGCGCAGACCTTCTCGGCGATCACCGGGGAGATGTCGAACCAGGAGCCGCGGTAGCTGAACGGGATCTCCTGAATCGCGAACGGGGCGATGGTCATCAGTGGTGGGCCTGCTTTCTGCACGGGTGCTTCGATCGCCGGAGGCCACCCCGGCGAATTATAGGAGTCGTCCGGGACCTGGTCAGCGTCCGGGCGAGCACCGTAGAGGTAGTGCAGGCCCTACCGGTGCGGTACCGGTGACTGCACGCCGGATCGGGTAGCAGGCGTCAATGATCTTGGCGACGATTCTCGCCAGGATCGATGCATGACGATCCGAACCGATACCCCCGCGACATCGTCTCACCCCCTCCGCAGGACGTTGCTGGTACTGGCGACGGCGGCGGCACTGACCGGAACCGGAGTGGCCGCCGCCGCCGATCAGCCGAGGCCGGTAGACGCGACGGCCACTCCCGTCGACGACGCTCTCCAGCGCGAGGTCGCCCGGCACGTCCTCGCGGTCGGACCGCCCGGATACCTGGCCCGCATCGACAACGGGCGCCGGGTGTACACCCTGGCCCGAGGCGTCGCCGACCGCAGGACCGGCCGCCCGATCACCACCCGGGACCAGTTCGAGGCCGGCAGCAACACCAAGACCTTCACGGCCGTGCTGATCCTGCAACAGGTCGACCGCGGCAGGATCAGGCTGGACGCACCGGTCGAGACCTACCTGCCGGGCGTCGTCCCCAACGGCGCCAACATCACCGTCCGGATGCTGCTCAACCACTCCAGCGGCCTGTTCAGCTACACCGGTGACCCGGAGTTCTTCGTCGACATGCAGAGGGATCCCCAGCACGTCCACACCGATGCGGAACTACTCGCCGTCGCCTTCGCGCACGAGCCCTACTTCGAGCCCGGCCAGGGCTGGCAGTACTCGAACACCAACTACACGCTGCTCGGGATGATTCTGCAGAAGCAGACCGGCAAGAGCCTGCCCGACCTGGTGGAACAGCGCATCGCCGACCCGCTCGGGCTGAAACACACCTACTTCGCCGATCCCCGCGCGACCCACACCGGCCGCGGCTACGCCCACGGGTACGCGATCAGCTACGCCGGGGGAACCCCGCGGTACACCGACGTCTCCGGCTGGCCGCTCGGTGGCTGGGCCGGTGCCGCCGGCGCGATGATCAGCACCGCGGGTGACCTGTCCCGGTTCTTCTCCGCGGTGCTCCAGGGCGAGCTGTTCTCCCAGGAGCAGTTGCGGCAGATGAAGACCACCGTGGCACTGCCCGGGAGTTTCCCCATCAAGGGTGGCTACGGCCTGGGCCTGCTGCGGACCGACTCGCCGTGCGGCACGGTGTGGGGCCACGGCGGTGACACGATGGGCCATCACAGCACGGCCGTCGCGACCGAGGACGGCCGGCGTACGGCGATCACCGATACCACCGGGGAACCCGACGACCTGGCCCAGAACCCCGCCACCGAGCGCTTCCAGCGAACCGTCCTCTTCGGTGCGGACATCGTGAACATCTGTCAGATGCTGGGTAAGCCGGTGCCTTCCGACGTCCTCGGCAACCTCCGCGGCACCGGGCAGCCGTCCGGACGTTGATCGGCCACGGCGTGTTCGCCGTCGCGATCGGGGGAGAGCATCCGACGACATTGACTCGCATCGATTGTGAGCCTTAACATAAGACGTCACATGTTAATCGGGTCGTATCGCGAGCGTAACCCGATGAAGATCCGCATGGTGTGAGGGCTCACCACGGACCGCGCGGAATGCAGCCGGGGCGGCGGGGACCGCCCCGGCTGCGAGCGCCGCCGGGCCCAGCGATCGCCGAGTTCCCACATCTCGAGGTTCCACGTCCGCATTCGAACCCGACGAAGGTGTGTCCATCGCATGAGACCACGCGTGATGGCGGCGGCAGCGACCGTCGTTCTTACCGCCGCCGGCATGGTGGCGACCGTCCTCGGCCCCGGGACCCCGGCCGCCGCCCATCCGGTCAACGCGGCCGACTTCCAGCAGGTCGAACTCGCCCGAGGCGTGTCGGAGCTCGGTGAGCCGATGTCGATGGCGGTGCTGCCGGACCGCTCGGTGCTGCACACCGCCCGCAACGGAGTCCTGCGCCGGACCACCGCCGCCGGAGCCACCAGCGTGATCGGCACCCTCCCGGTGTACACCCACGACGAGGAGGGGCTGCAGGGCGTCGGGGTGGACCCCGGATTCGCCGGCAACCGGCACATCTACCTCTTCTACGCGCCGCCGTTGTCCACTCCCGGCGGTGACGCGCCGGCGACGGGCACCGACTTCTCCGCCTGGAACGGGGTCAACCGGCTGGCCCGGTTCACGCTCAACGCCGACTACACCCTCAACACGGGCAGCCAGGTGACCGTGCTGGAGGTTCCGACGAACCGGGGCATGTGCTGCCACGTCGGCGGGGACATCGACTTCGACGCGGCCGGCAACCTGTACCTGTCGACCGGCGACGACTCGAACCCGTTCGACTCCGGCGGCTACACACCCATCGACGAGCGCACCAACCGCAATCCCGTCTACGACGCGCAGCGCAGCGCCGGCAACACCAACGACCTGCGCGGCAAGGTTCTGCGGATCAAGGTGAACGCGGACGGGACGTACTCGATCCCGGCGGGCAACCTGTTCGCGCAGGGCACCGCCCGGACCCGGCCGGAGATCTACGCGATGGGCCTGCGCAACCCGTTCCGGCTCAGCGTCGACAAGGCGAACGGTGCGCTGTACGTCGCCGACTACGGACCCGACGCCGGCACGACCAGCACCACCCGGGGACCGGCGGGCCAGGTCGAGTTCAACCGGATCACCTCCGCCGGCAACCTGGGCTGGCCCTACTGCACCGGCGCGAACACGACGTCCGAGACCTATGTCGACTACGTGTTCCCGTCCGGACCGTCGGGAAGCCGGTTCAACTGCGCCGCACCGGTCAACAACTCCCCCCGTAACACGGGCCTGACCACCCTGCCGGCCGCGCGCCCGGCGTGGATCAAGTACGACAACTGCTCGCTGGCCGCGTTCGGCTGCGGCTCCGAGTCGCCGATGGGCGGGGCGGTCTACCGCTACGACGCCGCCAACCCGTCCACGGTCAAGTTCCCGGCCGCCCTCGACGGGCACTACTTCGCGATGGAGTTCGGCCGGCGCTGGATCAAGACCATCGACGTCAACACCGACGGGTCGGCCGGACAGATCAGCGACTTCCCGTGGCGCGGCACCCAGATCATGGACAGTGCCTTCGGCCCCGACGGAGCCCTCTACGTCCTGGACTACGGCACCGGCTGGGGCAGCGGCGACGCGAGTTCCGCGCTGTACCGCATCGAGTACAACCAGGCCGGCAACAACCAGGCACCGACGGTACGCGCCGCGGCCAACCGCACGTCCGGCACCGCGCCACTGACCGTCGACTTCTCCTCGAGCGGTTCGTCGGACCCCGAGGGCGGCGCGCTGACCTACGCGTGGAACTTCGGTGACGGGGGCACCTCCACGGCGGCCAACCCCAGCCACACCTTCACCGGCAACGGCCAGCGCACGGTGACGCTCACCGTGACCGATCCCGCCGGTCTCACCGCCACCACCTCACTGGTGATCACGGTCGGCAACACCGCACCCACGGTCGTACTGAACGCGCCCGCCGACGGGGCCCTGTTCAGCTTCGGTGACACCGTGCCGTACACGATCACGGTGTCGGATCCCGAGGACGGCACCGTCGACTGCGCCCGGGTGAAGCTGAGCTACTACCTCGGCCACGACGACCACGCGCATCCGATCACCTCGAGCACCGGATGCACGGGCACCCTGCAGATCCCGGCGGACGGCGAGCACGACACGGCCGCCAACCTGTACGCGGTCTTCGACGCGGAGTACACCGACCGGGGCGCCAACGGCCAGCCGGCGCTGACCACACACACGCAGCAGATCCTCCAGCCGCGCCACCGGCAGGCCGAACACCGCAACACCCAGTCGGGCACCACCCTCTACAGCAAGGCCAGCGCCGAGGGCGGGCAGACCGTCGGTGACATCAGCAACGGCGACTGGATCGCGTTCCAGCGTTACGCCCTCGGCGGGGAGAACCGGTTCACCGCCCGGGTCTCGTCGGCCGGCGCCGGCGGCACCCTCTCGGTGCGCACCGGATCTCCCACCGGCACGGTGCTCGGGTCCGTCACGGTACCGGTCACCGGCGGCTGGGACACCTTCACCGACGTGTCGGCGACACTGTCCGGCGTCCCGGCCGGCACCACCACCCTGTATCTGACCTTCCAGGGCGGTACCGGCAACCTGTTCGACCTGGACGCGTTCACCTTCGGCGCGGCCACCGGTGGGACGACGGGCCGGATCGTCGGCGCGGGCGGTGCGTGCGTCGACGTCAACGGGGGCAGCTCCGCCGACGGCACCAAGATCCAACTGTGGACCTGCAACACCGGCACCAACCAGCAGTGGACCCGCACCGGCACCACCTGGCGGGCCCTGGGCAAGTGCATGGGCGTGGCCGGCGGCGCGACCGCCGACGGCAGCCTGGTGCAGCTGTCGGCCTGCACCGGTGCCGCCGCGCAGAACTGGACGGCGGCAACGAACGGATCCCTGGTCAACGCCGCGTCCGGCAAGTGTCTCGACGCCAACGGCGCCAGCTCCGCCAACGGCACCCAGCTGATCGTCTGGACCTGCCACGGCGGCACCAACCAACGCTGGACCCTGCCATGAGAGGAACCCCGACAGTGCGACACCTGATGCGCAGAGTCCTCGGCGTCACGGCGGCGGTGCTCCTGGCCGTCGCGGGCACCGGCGGCACCCCGGCGAACGCCGCCGACACACCGTACGACGTGCTGGTGTTCTCCAAGACCGCCGGCTTCCGGCACGACGCGATCCCGGCCGGCATCCAACTGATCCGTGACCTCGGTGCGGCCAACAGCTTCACGGTGACCGCGACCGAGGACGCCACCCAGTTCACCGCCGCCAACCTGGCCCGGTTCGAGGCCGTCGTCTTCCTCAACACCACCGGCGACGTACTCAACGCCACCCAGCAGACCGCCTTCGAGAACTACATCCGCGCCGGCGGCGGGTACGTCGGGGTGCACGCGGCCTCGGACACCGAATACGACTGGCCGTTCTACGGCGAGCTGGTCGGCGCCTACTTCGCCTCCCACCCGGCGATCCAGCAGGCGACCGTACGGGTGGAGAACCGGGCGCACGCGGCCACCGCCGGCCAGGGCCCGACAGCCGTGCGTACCGACGAGTGGTACAACTTCCGGACCAACCCCCGCTCGTCGGCCCGGGTGCTGTCCGCACTGGACGAGTCGACCTACTCCGGCGGCACGATGGGCGGCGACCACCCGCACACCTGGTGCAAGCCCTACCAGGGCGGGCGCTCGTTCTACACCGGCAGCGGCCACACCCAGAGCAGCTACACCGAGGCGGGATTCCGGGCGCTGATCCTCGGCGGCATCAGGTACGCGGCCAACCGCACCAAGGCCGACTGCCGGCCGGAGACCGGCTACACCGCCCTCTACAACGGGTCCACCAGCGGCTGGTCGCAGGCGGGGCCGGGCGGCTTCGGCAACAGCGACGCGACCCTGACGTCGTCCGGTGGGCTGGGCATGCTGTGGTACAGCACCCGGGAGTTCCGCTCCTACTCGCTGAAACTCGACTGGATGATGCCGGGCGACGACAACTCCGGCGTACTGATCGGGTTCCCGGCGGGCAGCGATCCGAACGCGGCCATGGCCAACGGGTACGAGGTCCAGATCGACGCCACCGACACGCCGGACCGGACCACCGGCGCGGTGTACGGGTTCAAGTCCGCCGACGTCACCGCCCGCGACGCGGCGCTGAACCCACCCGGTGAGTGGAACACCTTCGAACTGCTGGTCGAGGGCGAGCGGCTGCAGGTCTTCCTCAACGGCGTCAAGGTCAACGACTTCACCAACACCGATCCGGTACGGTCGTTGGCCTCCGGTCACATCGGCATCCAGAACCACGGCACCGGTGACGATGTGTCGTTCCGCAACATCCGGATCAAGGAGTCGGGTGGCACGGTGCCCCGGACCGGCCCGATCACCGGCGCCGGTGGCAAGTGCGCCGACGTCAGCGGCGCCAGTTCCACCGACGGCACGAAGATCCAGCTGTGGCGCTGCACCGGCAGCACCAACCAGCGGTGGACGGTCGAGGGGAACACCCTGCGCGCACTCGGCAAGTGCATGGGCGTCGCCGGCGGTGCCACCGCGAACGGCGCCCTGATCCAACTGTCGACCTGCACCGGGTCCGGCGGCCAGACCTGGACCCCGGCCGCCAACGGCTCCCTGGTGAACCCGCAGTCGGGCAAGTGCCTGGACGCCAACGGCGCGAGCTCCGCCGACGGGACCCAGCTGATCATCTGGACCTGCCACGGCGGCACCAACCAACGCTGGACCCTTCCGTGATCGCACCGCCGGAGGACGGCGCCTGACCGGAAGCTCCGCACCGCCGGGATGCCCGGGCCGGATGCCGCACCGTCGCCCCACCGGGTGATCGCGGCAGCCCGGTCCGGGCATCCGGCGGTGGGGTGGCCGGCGTCCGGCGGTGGGGTGGCCGGCGTCCGGCGGTGCCGGTCAGGTCCGTGGGGCGTACATGATGACGGCGACGCCGGCCAGGCAGATCGCGGCGCCGATGACGTCGTAGCGGTCCGGCCGGAACCTGTCGACGACCATCGCCCAGCCCAGCGACCCGGCGACGAAGATCCCGCCGTACGCGGCGAGGACGCGGCCGAAGTTCGCATCGGCCTGGAGGGTCGCGACGAAGCCGTAGGCGCCCAGCGCGGCGACGCCGGCACCGATCCACCAGATGCCTCGGTGTTCACGTACGCCCTGCCACACGAGCCAGGCGCCGCCGATCTCAGCGAGTGCGGCGAGGGCGAACAACAGGAGAGAACGGATGATCGTCACCGGCGTATGTCAGCACACCGGCCGGCGCCGGAACCGGCCGGGTGCCGTACGCCGGTCCTGGTCAGCACCCACAACCGGGGCTGCCGCAGCGCTGGGATGGCGGCGCCGGCCGGCGTCGAGCAGGTCGGCGACCTCACCCGTGCGGAGCGCGTCCATCAGGGCACCCGCGTCATCGAGCGGGCGCCGTGTCGGCGGCGCTGGGCGAGCGAGGCCAGAACGTCGGCGTGTGCGGCCGGGACCTCGATGTCGAGCAGGACGGCCTCGCCGTCCGTTCGACGGTAGGCCCGTACCCGGGTACCGGATGCAACCCGCGGGCGAGTGGATTCAGCCGGCCTGCCGGGGTGCCGCCTCGCCGGCGGCGGCCGGGTCCGTCCGTGTCCGGAAGCCCGGGCCCGGAACGGCTTCGACGGCGGCGGCCCGCACGTGGTGGTCGTGTTCGCAGCGGACCTGCACGGACAGCGTGCCGCCGCAGCCGTGGTGGCGGGTGATGACGGCCGGGCCCGCCGGGTCGGCGCGGTAGCGGTCGCCCCACTGCAACAGGCCCAGCACGGCCGGCACCAGGTCGTTGCCCTTGGCGGTGATCGTGTACCGCGAGCGGCTGCGGGCGCCCTCCTCCTGGTAGGTCTCGGTGGCCAGGATGCCGTGCTCGACGAGTGTGCGGAGCCGGTCCGCGAGCAGGTTGCGGGGGCAGCCGAGCATGCGGTGCAGGTCGCTGAAGCGGGATGAGCCGTACCAGATCTCGCGCAGGATCAGCAGGGTCCACTTCTCGCCCACCACCTCCAGGGTGCGGGCGATCGAGCAGTTCGCGGTGTCCCGGTCGGCGAAGAGGTCGGCGGTCGTGTCCATGCCCTCAGTCTACCTGCTAGGTTTACTTTTTGTACTCAGGTGGTGGCCGCCGCGACCGATGCACAGGGCCGACGCCGGGACGACACGGACCGCGGCGCCACCGGGAGAGGGAGAGATCGATGAGGGCATTCGTGGTCGACCGCTACGGCGACGCCGACACCGTGCAGGGCCGCGACGTACCCGACCCGCGGGTGGGCGCCGACGACGTACTCGTCCGTATCCACGCGGCGAGCATCAACCCACTCGATCTCAAGATCCGCGCCGGCGACCTCAAGGTGATCCTGCCGTACCGGGCGCCGTTCGTCCTCGGCAACGACCTGGCCGGCACGATCACCGCCGTCGGCTCCCGGGTCACCCGCTTCACCGTCGGCGACGAGGTCTACGCCCGTCCGGACCAGAACCGGATCGGCGCCTTCGCGGAACTCATCGCCATGAACCAGGACGACGTGGCCGCCCGGCCCGCCGCGCTCACCGCCGAGGAGGCCGCCTCCCTGCCCCTGGTCGCCCTCACCGCCTGGCAGGCTCTGGTCGAACGGGCGAACCTGCGGCCCGGCCAGAAGGTGCTCGTCCACGCCGGCGCGGGTGGCGTCGGCACCATCGCCATCCAGCTGGCCAGACATCTCGGCGCCCATGTCGCCACGACCGTGAGCGACTCCAAGGCCGACCTGGTGAAGAGCCTCGGCGCCGACGTCGTCATCGACTACCGGAACCAGGCGTTCGAAACGCTCCTGCACGACTACGACGTCGTCCTCGACACCGTCGGCGGCGAGACGCTCGAGAAATCCCTGAAGGTCCTCAAGCCGGGCGGGATCGTCGTCAGCGTCGCCGGGCCGCCCGACCCCACCTTCGCCCGGGAACTCGGGGCCGGCCCGGTCGTCCGGCTCGCCATGGCCGCGTTGAGTCTGCGGATCCGGCGACGCGCCCGGCACCACCGGGTCCGGTACTCGTTCCTGTTCATGAGGGCCAGCGGTGACCAGCTGCGGGAGATCACCACCCTCGTCGACGCCGGAACGATCCGCCCCGTCGTGGACCGGGTCTTCGACTTCGCGTCGACCCGCGAGGCCCTCGCCTACGTCGAGGAGGGGCGCGCCAGGGCGGGCAAGGTCGTGGTCCGGATGACGCCCTGACACCGGCCGCGGCCTGGAACGTGCGGAAGCCGTCCGAAGGAACTTTCTCTGGACGGCTTCCGCACGCATTGTTGTCACGAAACGATGCAGTTCCTGCCGTTCGCTCCGGTGCCGGTCTTGGTGGGCTCGGCACCCGTGTTGTTTCCGGTGTAGAGCCAGCAGGTCGGGATGCTGCCGATACTGTTGCCCTTCAGCGTCGCCACGTCGCCGTAGTTGGTGTTGACGCCGGCGATGACCTTGCCGCTGGTGGCGGTGACGTTCTGGATGGTCACCTTGCGGGCGGCCTGGGTGGAGCAGTTGCCGCAGGAGCGGTAGAGCTTGCCGAAGTTGGAGACCTTGAAGTTCTTGATGGTCACCGATCCGCCGGAGCCGCGGTTGTCCTGGAACACCTTGTCCGACGCGCTGGCCGCGCTGCCGCCGTCGATCACGACGGTGGCGTTGGTGCCGCGGAAGGTGGCGGCGTCCTCGCCGACGTCCTGCCAGACGACGTTCGTCAGGTTGCAGCTGCCGGCGCAGTGGACGCCGTCGGCGGACGGAGCACCCAGGATGACGTTCTTCAGGGTGGCGCCGGCTGCCAGGGCGAAGATCGGGTCCTGGCCCTCGTTCTGGCCACCGCTGCCGAGGGCGCCGGAGCCGATGTAGCGTTTCCCGCCGCCGTCGAAGGTGCCGGTCACCTTGATCGATGCGGTGACCGACACGTCCGTTGCGGCCGATGCCACGTTCACCATCGCGACGGAACCGGCCATGGCGGTGGCCAGAACCGCGGCACCGATGAGCAAGCGCGGTCGTTTCATGTGGGACCTTCCTTGGGGGAGGCCCACCTTTCCAGCAAGGTGGGCGGAACCGGCTGGAGCCACAACAGCGTGCGACTCCGTGGGGATGCGGCCGGTGTCTCGGAGGGGGACATCTCCAACATGACGTTTCTTATCGACCTAAGTCAATGAATATCGTTTGCAGCTTTGTTGCAGGATTGTGGTCATTAGGCCCATGTCAGAAATGGAACGGTGGAGACGGTCTGTCCGCACCCGGGCCTGTTCGCCGAGCGGCCGGCCCCGTGCGGTTCACGTGATGGTGACGGTGGTGGTGTGCCAGCCGGTGGCGCCGTCGGGGAAGGGTGTGGCGCGTTCTTCGGTCTGCGGGCTGCCGGTGCCGTCGGTGGCGCGTACGGCGATGGAGTGCGGTCCCGGTGTGGCGTTCCAGGCGTGGCGCCACTGGACCCACGTGTCGGTGGACGGCACCGGCAGGAGTTCGGCCGGGTTCCAGGCACCGCCGTCGATGCTGATCTCGACGGTCCTGATGCCGCGGCCCTGCGCCCAGGCGACGCCCGCGATGATCTGGGTGCCGGCGGTGAGCCGGGCGAACGGTTTCGGCCTGTCGATGCGTGAGGCCGTCTTGACGGGCCCGCGGGCGGCCCAGCCGCGTTCCACCCAGTAGGCGTCGAAGTCGGCAATGGTGGTGACCTGCAGTTCGGTGAGCCATTTGCAGGCACCGGCGTAGCCGTACAGCCCGGGGGTGAGCATCCGTACCGGGAAGCCGTTGGCCGGCGGCAGGGGTTCGCCGTTCATGCCGACGACCAGCATCGCGTCGCGTCCGTCGAGCAGCACGTCGAGGGGCGTGCCGATGGTCATGCCCTCCGCCGAGCGGGCGATCAGCTGGTCGGCGCCGGCCCGCAGCCCGGCTTCGCGCAGCAGAGGTCCCAGGGGTACGCCGAGCCAGCGCGCGGTGCCGATGTAGGGCCCGCCGACCTCGTTGGACACGCAGTTGAGGGTGATGTCGCGTTCCATCAGCGGCCGGCCGAGCAGATCGTCGAAGGACAGTTCGATCTCGGTGTCGACCATGCCGTGCAGGCGCAACCGCCAGGTGTCCAGGTCGATGCGGGGGAGGGTGAGGGCGGTGTCGACCCGGTAGAAGTCCCTGGTGGCGGTGACGAAACCGGGTCCGGTACCAGGGGGCACGGGCCGGGCCGGGCTGGCCGGTGCGGGCAGACGTAGCGCCTCCCGGGTCTTGGCGGCCGCGCCGGCCCGGGCTCGCCTCAGCCATTGCGCACTCCCTCCCGCCATCGCGGTGCCACCGGCGACCAAGGCCGCCGCGCGAAGGAAGGCACGACGGTCGACATCGCGCCCGGATACGCCGGGAGCCGGCGGTGCTTGCGCTCCTTCGGCCGAGGGCTCGCCGGTGCGGGTACCGAGGTCGGCCGGCCCGGGTGCGGCCCGGGGCAGCAGCCACCACAGGACGGCGCCGGCGGTGACGGCGCCGAACAGCGACGGCACCGCGTCGACCATGCCGGCGGCGGGCCGGGACAGGGCTGCGGCGGCGCCGGCCGCGCCGAAGAGGACGGCGCCGGCCGCGACGGCGATCCGGCGGCGCAGTCCCAGGACACCGGTGAGGGCGGTGAACAGCAGCAGCACCACGATGATCCCGGCGAGCAGGGCGGGTTTGTCGTACGTGCCGAGCTCGCGTACCGCGAATTCCTTGACCGCGGTGGGGGTGGCGTCGATGAGCGCGCCACCGACGGCGACCAGCGGTCCGGCTTGCGGGCGGGTCGCGGCCGCGAGGAGTTCCGCGGCCGCGACGCCGAAGCCTGCGGCGAGGATCCCGGAGGCCGCGCCCACCATGATGCGTTGCATCGACGTCCTCCAGGAGAGGGGACCGGCTCACCACGAGCCGGATCGTTCGGACCGGATCCGGGCGGGTCAGCTCTGGGGCATCAGCACGGTGTCGATGATGTAGACGTTGGCGTTGGCGGTCTGCACGTTGCCGCAGATCACCGAGGCGCTGTCGGCGACCTTGAACTGCTGGCCGCTGCCGCTGACGGTGACCTCGCCGCCCTGCAGGGTCTTGTGGGTGCCGGCCAGGTCGGCCGGCGTCAGCTTGCCGGGCACCACGTGGAAGGTCAGGATGCTGGACAGCGTCTTCTTGTCGGCCAGGACCTTCTTCAGGTCGGCCTCGGGAATCCTGCCGAAGGCGTCGTTGGTCGGCGCGAACACGGTGATGCCGTCAGCGGTGTTCAGCGAGTCGACGAGGCCGGCCTGCTTGACCGCCGACACCAGGGTCGACAGCAGCGGGTTGCCGGAGGCGGCGGTGGCGACCGGCACCTGGGCCATCGACTCGAAACTGCCCTTGTTCGCCGGGTCGGTCGGCACCGCGGCGCAGCCCGGACCGAAGTTGACCATGTTCATCATGGGCGACGGGCTTGCCGCCGCGGTCGTCATGGTCGGCGCGGCCGGGGCGGCGGTGCTGTCGTCGGCGTCGCCGCCGCACGCGGCCAGCGAGATCGAGAACAGGGCGGTGGCGGTGACGGCGGTGAACTTGATAACGCGCATTTGGTTTTTTCCTCCATCATCGGGGCTTACACCAACGATTCGGAACAGCTCCGACAGCGGATGGGTCCGATCCAGGATTTCTTTTCGCCGGATCGCCATGGCCCGGCCGGCGGCGGACATCGGAAGCGGGCCCGGCGATGATCCGGGCCGGGTGATTCAGGCGGGGTGGGCCATGCTGAGGGTGGCGTAGACGACGATGTTGTCCTCGTAGTGCCCGGCGGCGGGGTCGAAGTCGCCGCCGCACGTGATCAGGCGAAGACCGGCGTGGTCGATGGCGCCGTAGACCGCCGCGGTGGGGAACCGGTTCTTCGGGTGCCGTTCGACCTTCGTGACGGCGAACATGGCCATGCTGCCGTCGGCGCGGCCGACGTTCACGGTGTCGCCGGGTTTCAGGTCGGCGAGGCGCGCGAAGGTGCCGGGCTGGTCCTGGTAGTCGACGTGACCGGCGAGGATCGCCGGACCGAGCGCGCCGGGGGCCGGAGCCCTGGTGTACCAGCCGACGGATCGCGCGTCCCCGGGCACCTGCATGGTGCCGTCCGCGCGCTGGCCCAGCCCGATCACCGCTGCGGTGACCCGCAGAGCGGGGATGGAGATCCGGGTCGGTGACGACGTGCTCATCAGCGGACCCGTGGTGAGTCCGGTGCCGGACGCCCCCGGCGCGGACGGTGCGGACCCGGAGCCCGCCGGCGAGGTGGCGGCTACGGCTGTGGCCACCGGCGGCGGGGCCGTGCGGCTCGTCGCGCCGCGGGCGATGGCGGCCACGCCGACGGTGGTGAGCACGAGGATCACCGCCGGGAGCAGGTAGCGCCCCCGGCGGCTCCCGGCCGACGTGGTGGTGCCGGCGTCGCTCATCGCCGGCTCAGTTCTCGCCGCGCAGCCGGCGGCGGGCGACGAGGAGGCCCGCGGCGGCGAGCAGGGTGATGCCGCCGATGGCGTACATGCGGCCGGAGTCGGCGAGACTGCTTCCGTCGCCGGTGTCGACGCCGCCGACCGGCACCGAGCCGGCCGCGGCGCCGGTGACCATGCCGCAGGTCGCCGGGTCGGTGGCCTCCTGCGGGATGCCGGTCAGGCCGGCCGACGTGGCCAGCGTCGACTCGCCGAGACCTTCCAGGTCGTATTTTCCGTTGTTGTTGGCGTCCACACCGTGCTGTACGACGTGCAGGTCCTTGAGGTGTCGCAGGGTGCCTTCCGGCAGGTCGGCACCGGCGATGGTGCGGTCGTACGACAGGTCGCCCCGTGCGTCGGCGGTGGGCATCCGGTCGACGGCCAGGCCGCTGGCCTTGGTGGTGTCGCCCTTGCTGGTCAGCGAGATGAAGATGTCGCCGTAGGACGGCAGACCCTCCTCGGTGCTGACGAACCCGTTGCCGTCCTTGTCGGCGGACATCGGCGGGCAGTGGAAGTCCATGCCGTCGACCGAGCCGTGCAGGTGCTGTGCGTGCGGGGAGTTCGGGACCAGCCCTGTCGACCGGATACTGATCGTGAGGTCGCCGTTGCCGGTCGCGGTCAGTGTCGCCGTCCCCGAGGCGCCGGAGTTGTTCAGCGGGTCGAGTTTCACCTGCACGCTCTCATCGGCGAACGCGGCGGTCGGTACGGCGAACAGGAGGGCGGCGGCAGCGGGCAGGACCAACAGGCTTCGGCGAAGTCTCATCGAGGTGCTCCTTGTCGAGGGATGTCGACAGGGATTCGATGCCGGGGGCCATACGGCTTGGTCAGCGATCGATATTGTTTCGCGTGCTGGGCGCGGTAACGGCCCGGGAACCGTGCCGCCGACCGGCCCTACGCCGGTGGCCGCGCTGGCTGTCGTACGGAGAGCCGGACGGTCACGACCGTGCCGGAGGGCTCGTTGCCGGTCAACCGGATGGTGCCGGAGTGCAGTCCGACGATGGTGCGGGCGAGGCTGAGCCCGAGCCCACTGCCCGCGGTTCCGTGGTGGCGGACGTTGCTGCCCCGGAAGAACCGGTCGAACACCCGGTCGCGTTCCTGTGCCGGGGTGCCGATGCCGGTATCGCTGACGCGGAGTTCGGCCATGTCGTCATCGGCCGTCAGCAGCACGTCGACATCCCCGCCGAGCGGGCTGTATCGCACCGCGTTGGACAACAGGTCGTCGACGACCTGCCGCAGCCGTGCGCCGTCACCGTGCAGGGCCAGGCGCGGCGGTAGATCGCAGCGCAGACGGACACCGCTGTCGGCCGCCCCGTGCCGGGCTCGCCTGACCGCGTCGGCGACGATCGCCGCCAGATCGACGTCCTCGGTACGCGGGGTGAGGTGACCGGATTCCATGCCGGCGAGTTCGAGCAGCGTGTCGATGATCTGCTGGAGCACCGAGGTGTTGCGGGTGATGGCGTCGACCATCTGCCGGTGCTCGCCGTCCAGTGCGTCGGCGTCGTCGCCGAGCATCTCGGCGTTGGCGGCGATCGACGTCAGCGGAGTGCGCATCTCATGACCGACCAGGGCGATGAAGTCGTCCTGGGCGCGCGCCAGCTGGCGGTTGAGCTGTTCGGTCCGGCGCAGCGCGACGTAGACCGCGAGCTGCGCGGCGACGCCGTCGAGCAGCACGGTGAGCAGCTGCTCATGTGGTTCCGGGGCGCTCGCGTAGCAGGTGAGCACGCCCAGCAACGTGCCGCCGTCACGGACCGGGACCGCCAGGACGGTACGGATACCGTGCCGGGCGCAGGCCCGCACCCGCGACTGCTCGAACGGGTTGTTCAGGTCCGCGCTGCCGGCGATGTCGGGAACCCACATCGCGCGTTCGGTCTGCCAGACCCGGCCGGTGATGCCGTGCCCGCGGACCGGAACATGACCGAAGAAGTCGCCGTCGTCGTTCTGGTCGCCGCCGGAGGCGTCCCAATGCCCCACCGGGCGCAGTTCACCGGTGAGCTCGTCGATGAGGAACAGTTCGGCGCACGGCCAGCCCAGCGTGGTGGCCAGCACCCGCAGAACGTGCGGCGTCGCCTCGGCTATCGAGCCGGCCGCGGTGAGCACCTCCTGAACGGTGAGATGGCAGCTGCGGAATCGCTCGGCGCGGCGCATCGCGGTGAGCTCGTGCGCCACGGCGACGGCCCCGAGCAGCCGCCCGTCGCCGGTGGTGATGGGCTGCGCGGTGGTGGCGAAGATCCGGGCCGGGTGACCCGGCGCGATGGTCAGCACATCCACCGCTTCGACGTGGTCGCCCCGGTAGGCCCGCATCAGCGGAGTCTGCCGCCACGGCATCGGCTGCCGGGCCGTGTCGTGCAGCAGTCCCTCCACCGACGCGGGATAGTCCTCGGGTACGGCGCCGGTGGCCGGCAGTCCCTGGATCTCGCGTAACACGCGGTTGAGCAGCACCACCCGGCCCTCCCCGTCGCAGGCGATGACGCCCACGGTGAGACTGTCCAGCAGCGCGGCGAGGAAGCTGCTGTGCCGGTCCGCCAGCTCCTGAGCCGCGGCCCGCTCGGACAGGTCGGTGAGGAAGACACAGGCCAGCGGACCCGCCGAACCGCGCACCACGGACATCGATGCCCTGGCCGTCAGCCGGTGGCCGTCACGATGCCGCACGTCGACCTCCCGCAGCACCGGGCGATGCGGGCCGGCGGCGAACAGCCGGCCCAGAGCCGCAGCGATCGGCTGGCCGCCGTAATCGGGCAGCAGACGGTCATCGAAGTGCCGCCCGCACACCTGATCGGCGGTGAACCCGAGCAGATTCTCGGCGGCCCGGTTGAAGCCGACCACCACCCCGTCCGGGTCCAGTGCCAGGAACGCCTCCTGCACGCTGTCCAGCAGCGCCGCGCTGTCCAACGTCGCGACCGCCGCCTCTTCGACGTCCGGAGGCCGTAACAACTCGGCGATCTCCAGCAGGACGGCGGTCTCGTCATCGGTCCACTGCCGTGCCGTGGTGTCGAACACGGTCAGCGAACCCACCGCACGGTCCTGGCCGTCGCGGACCGGCACCCCGAGGAAGGCGCGTACCCCGAACTCGGTCATCAGCAGGTGCTCATGCAACTGCTCGTGGTCGTCGCCGCGCATGTCACCGCACACCACCGGATGGTCGTGGCTGACGACGTACTTGCACACCGAGTACGCCAGCGGCGCGCGTCGCTGCGACGTCAGCGACTCGGGCATGCCGGTGACCCCGACGAAGAACTCCTCCTGCTCGCCGACGAGGGTCACCGCCGCCATCGAGGTGTGCAGCAACCCGGCCGCCAGCCGGGCGATACCGTCGAGCGGGATCGGCTGTGCCGGTAGCACCCGGCGGGTTCGCTCCACCGCCGCCAAGCGGGCGGCGTCACCGATGACGGCTTCATCCAGCACAAACATGACCAGCCCCCGGTCGTCGCACCGCCCCGCGAACGCGGAGCTCTTCCGGCTGCGTATTCCCGGTTGGCGCGGGTCAAACCATGGTAAAACGCCCATCCCTGGACGAGCGCGCGGAACCCTAGGCGCGGGACCACGCCTGGTTGGATCCGCCGTTGCAGTCCCACAGCTGAATGCGGGCACCGTTGGCGGTGCCGTTCTGTGCCACGTCGAGGCAGCGCCCGGAGGCCACCCCGGTGATGCTGCCGTTGCCGTTGACGGTCCACTGCTGGTTGGTGCCGCCGTTGCAGTCGTAGATGACGACCGCCGTACCGTTGGCGGTGCCTCTGGCCCGGGCGTCGAGGCACTTGTTGCCGTAGACCCGCAGCTCCCGGGCGGAGGTGCCGGTCCACTGCTGGTTCGTGCCGGTGCCGCAGTCGTAGATGGCGACCTGGGTGTTGTTGACAGTGCCGGCGGCGGGAACGTCGAGGCAACGGCCCGAGCCGGTGTTGCGCAACCGGTTGCCGGGCGCCGGGCTCGGGTCTGTGCCGGTACGGCCCCAGGCGTACCGCAACCGTCCGGCGCCGGAGACGTTGGGCGTGGTCAGAGTCAGGTTGGTGCCGCTGCCGTGCAGTTTCTGCATGGCGTACCAGTCGTCGCTCTGGCCGGCGGTCAGCTTGCCGCCGATCCCGGGCCAGTAGACCGAGCCCATGCCGAGCTCGCGGAGCACCTGGGTGGTGGCGCGGAAATAGCGGACGAAGTTGTCGGTGCTGTTGGCGTCGTCATAATTGAGGCCGGTGTCCATGGGTGCGCCGAACTCGTCGATGACGGTACGGCCGGCGCAGGTGCCGATGGCGTCTTTCAGGTAGGTCACCCACGCGTCGTACGTCTTCGCGCCGCTGAAGAACGTGTAGTGGTGCAGGGACAGGTACGTCCCGTCGAAGCGGCTGTCGGCGCACACCGTCTTGATGTCCTGGTTGAACCCGGACCCGCTGATGAAGATGCGGTTGCGGGGCACCGACGGCCGCGCGGCGAGCCACGCGGCGGCCACATTCTTCCAGTCGGTGGCGCTGTAGCCGTGCGGCTCGTTCATCGGCTCGAAGTGGACGAGGGAGTTGGGGCCGTACCTGTCCACGACGGTGTTCCACATGGTGTTGAAGGCGGCGGTGTCGGTCAGGCGGCCACCGGTGGATGCCCGGCCGTCGTCCCAGTAGGACAGGATGACCTTCAGGCCACGGGTGGTGGCCGAGTCGATGACGCCGGTGTAGGAGTTCCACCAGGCGGTGCCGACGGAGTAGGTGTTGATAGGCAGCCGGACCGTGTTCGCCCCGAGATTGCCCTCGAAGCCGGCGAAGACGGCATCGGCCTTGGCCCGGACGGTGGCGTAGCTGTCGGTGCTGCTCAATCCGTAGAGGACCAGCGGGCCCGGATGGAAGTTGTCGCCGGCACGGGCCCAGTTGACGCCCTGAAACTGGTTCGTCGCCGCGGACGCGCCCGGCACGGCGACCAGCAGGGCCAGGGGGATCGCCGTGAGTGCCGCCGCGGCGCCGGCCAGCGCCGCGAAAAGCCGGCCGGCCACACGGGAACCGGGACCTCGTCGGATCATGGTGCTCCTTGTCGGGCGGTTTTCGAGTTTGGCTATCCATTGACTATTGCGAATATAACCAGGGTGTTTCGGGCTTCACAACGGGACCGGCGGGACAATGTGGCGGCGTTTCGTCCATTCGATATACGACAGGGTGAGACGCTTCCGTGTAACACTTTTCGGACCATTATTTTTCGCTGCGGATGGGCGGTCTTTCGCGGCGTCGTGCGACGAGGGCATCGAGGTGGCGGGCCGGCTGACCCGCGGCGCCGCGAAGAGGTGGCCCCCACCCCGGAAGGTAGGGGCCACCTCTGTCGTGATGCGGTTGCCGGTCAGGCCCGTGACCAGCGCTGGTTGGCGGCGGTGTGGCAGCTCCAGACGACCACGGCGGTGCCGTTGGCGGTGCCGGCACCGCTGACGTCCAGGCACAGCCCGTTCTGGGCGTTGCTGATCGTGCCGTTGCCGTTGAGGTTCCATCGCTGCCCGGCGCTCGCGGTGCAGTCGGAGATCTGCACCCGGGTGCCGGCGGTGTTGCCGGGCACGTCCAGGCACTTGCCCAGCACCCGCAGCTCCTGCCCGTTCTGGCTGAACTGCTGGTTGGCGTTGCTGTGGCAGTCCCAGACGATCATCGGAGAGCCGCTGGCCGAGCTGGCGCCGTTGACGTCCAGGCACCGGCCGGCGGACTCGCTGCGCAGCCGGAACGTGGTCGGCTGCGGGTCGGGCCCGCCGGTCTGGAACTGTGCGAAGAAGTTCCACACCACGGGCCGGGTCCAGGACCGCTCGCCCGGCTCGAAGTCACCGGCCGAGCCGTCCACGGGGCCGGGGGTGTGGCCGGCGTCGTAGGCGGCCCACACCACCGGATATCCGGCGCGGCACCCGGAGTACGTGGTGACGGTGTGGGTGAGGCTGCCCTGCGCGGGTTCCGGCGGGTTCTGCGGTGTGCAGCCGTTGTTGCGCACGAACCGGTCCCGCAACGACCGGCCCTGGGAGATGTTGAGCACCGGGTCACGAAGGCCGTGCAACCCGATGTACGCGATCGGCTCCGTACCGCCGCTGCATCCGCTGAGCTGCCCGCCGGCGTAGACCGCGACCGCCCGGAACACCGTCGGGCGGGCACACGCCAGGGCGTAGCTCATGCCGCCGCCGTAGCTGAACCCGCCGGCGAAACGCTGGGTCGTGTCGACGCACAGCCCGGCCTCGATCTGCCTGATCATGTCGTCGACGAAGACCAGGTCCGCGCCGCCGGAGTTGGCCCACCCGTTGTTCAGGCCCTGCGGCGCGACGAAGATCGCGCTGTTGCCGGACAGCGCCCGCAGCCCGTAGTACGACCACGGGTAGCCGCTGGTGCCGCCCGAGTCGACGTCGTTGGCGGTGCCGCCGTTCCAGTGGAACCCGAAGATCAGGCGGTACTGGCGGTTGCTGTCGTAGCCGTCGGGGACCCGCAGGATGAAGTTACGGGTCCGGCCGCCGCTCTGGATCGTGCGGGCACCGCTGGTCAGCGTGGGAGCCTTGCCACAGCCCGCGCTCGCCGCCAGGGTCGTCACCGGATCCGCGGCCGCGGCGGCCGACGGGATGCCGGTGACACCGCCGGCGGTGCAGACGAGGGCTGTGGCGACCGCGAGCAGTGTGCGCCATCGGGGGGAACGGGATGGTTCTCGCATGGGTGCTTCCTTTCCTGGTGGTGGTGCGCAGTGGCGGCGGGGGACACCGCGGCGGGTCATGCCGCGGTGAACCGCCACTGCTGGTTGGTTCCGGTGTGACAGGCCCACTGCAGGAGGCGGGCGCCGTCGGTGGTGGCGGCACCGTTGACGTCGATGCAGAGCCCGCTCGGCACGCTCTTGATCGTGTAGACACCGGTGGTGGCGGCCGGTGCGACGAGGAACTTCTGCTGGTTGCTGTTGTTGCAGGTGAGCTGTTGCAGGAAAGCGCCCTGTGCGGTGGAGCCGCCGATCACGTCGAGGCACTTGTTGCTGTGCTGCGCTTTCAGATAGACGGCGCCGCCGCCCGCGTCGACGGCCTGCCATTTCTGGTTGGGGCCGCCGGTGGCCGCCCACTGGACGACCTGGGCCCCGTCGGCGGTCGACGCGCCGCTGACGTCGACGAGCTTGCCGCTGTGCTGGGCCGTGACGGTCCAGGTACGGCCGGCCACACCACCCGGATCGGGTGCGCCGGTGCCCACGCCGGTGCCACCGAAGGTGAACGAGTCGAGGTCGAACGTGCTGGCGGAGGAGCCCCGGAACACCATGTACAGGGTGTGGGTCCCGGCCAGGGCGGCGGTGCTGACCGCCGGTGTGGACTGGTAGTTGTCCCAGCCGCCGGTGTTCGGCACCGGTGTGGTGGCCAGCAGCGTGCCGGTCGGTGAGCCGGCGCGCAGTTCGATCGAGCCGCCACTGTTCGGTGACGACACCCGGTAACTGACGTTGGTGATGCCGGACAGGCTCATCGGGTTGAACGCCACCCAGTCGCCGGCGGAGATGTCCCCGATCCGTTTGCCGCTCTCCGCGGCGGCCTGCTCGACCACCCGTACGCCGGACTGGCTGGTGAAGTATTCCGCCTGCTTGTGTTTGGGTTGCAGGGTCGCCTGGGCGTAACCGGTGAGCGGGGATGCGCCGCCGGCACCGCCGTTGTCGGTGTAGCGCGCCCTGAGGACGTAGTACAGGTTGGCGCCGTCGGGGTGCCCGCCGAGCAGGTCCGTGGCGATGGTGCCCGAGCAGCCCGGGTAGTCGGTCGTCTCGTGCTGGTGGTCGTCGTGGCCGAGGGCCGGGTTCACCAGGACCTTGGCGCAGTCGATGGCGGCGCCGCCCGGATCGGAGACGGTGACCGTGTAGGGCACCCGGTCGCCGAAGTTCAGCATCCCGCCGTTGGGCGGCACGGTGATGGTGACCACCGGTGCGGTGTTGCCGACGGTGATCTGCACGTTGGCGAAGGACGTCTTGCCGGTGTTGTCGGTGACCCGCAGCTGGGCGGTGTAGTTGCCGTTGGCGGTGTAGACGTGCGACGGGTTCGCCGCCGTGGAGGTGGTGCCGTCACCGAAGGTCCACAGGTAGGTCAGGGTGTTGCCAGGGTCGGGATCGGTCGTGCCGGCGCTGCTGAACTGCACGGTCAGTGGTGCGTTGCCGCTGGTGGGGGTCCCGGTGGCCTTGGCGATCGGGGACCGTCCGCCCTGGATGTAGTCGATGCGGTACAGGCCGGAGTCGTTGTTGCCGCCGCCGAAGTTCGAACCCCACTCCAGTAGATACAGCGAGCCGTCCGGGCCGAACTCCATGTCCATCGGCTTGACGAAGTTCCCCGCGGGCAGGAACGGGTTGGTGCGGGTGACCGCCGAGGCGGCGTCGAGGTGTACCTCCTTGATGTAGTTGCGGGTCCACTCGTAGAAGAAGTGCACGCCGTCGTAGTACTGCGGGAACTTCGTCGCCGACGGGTTGGCGGCGTCGTAGCGGTAGACCGGTCCGCCCATCGGGCCCGACCCGCCGGAGCCGAGTTCCGGGAACGTCGGTGAGGTGCCGTAGCCGTACCACATGTTCGGGGCGACGACCGGCTTGAGGCTGGTCAGGCCGGTGTTGTTGGGCGAGTTGTTGACCGGTGCCGCGCAGTTGAACTTGGCACCGACCACGCCGGTGTCCGGGTTGAACGGCGCGTAGGGCTGGTTGTTGCCGTGACAGAACGGCCAGCCGTAGTTGCCCGGCGCCTTGATGACGTTGAGCTCGACGAGCCCTTCCGGGCCGCGGTTGGTGGTGGCGCCACTGCGGTCGGGGCCGTAGTCGGCCAGGTAGACCCAGCCGTTGGCCGGGTCGATCGAGAAGCGGAACGGGTTGCGGAAGCCCATCGCGTAGATCTCGGGCCGGGTCTGCGCCGTACCCTGCGGATAGAGGTTCCCGGCCGGGACGGTGTATCCGCCGCCGGCGGAGGGCCGGACCCGCAGCAGTTTGCCGCGCAGGTCGTTGGTGTTGCCGGCGGAGCGGGCGGCGTCGAGGTGGGACTTGCCGGCCCGCCAGTCGAGCGGTGCCCACCCCTGCCAGTTCGTGTCGAGGTTGGGCGGGGTGTCGTCACCGGTGCCGATGTAGAGGTTCCCGTCCGGCCCGAACTCGATGTAGCCGCCGGTGTGCCCCGGTTCCGGGAAGGTGCGGTCCCGGTAGGCCGGGATGTCGATGATCGTCACCTGGCTGGACATGTTGAGGGTGTCGCCGGTGAGCGTGAAGCGGGAGACCCGGTTGACGTCGGTCGTGCTGCCGGCCGGCGAGTGGTACAGGTAGACGTAGCCGTTGGTCGCGAAGCCGGGGTCCAGGGCGAGTCCGGTGAGCCCGTCCTCACCGCCGGTGTAGACGCTCAGCGTGCCGGCGGTGACGGTGCTGTTGGCGGCCGGGCGGAAGATCTTCACCTGGCCGCCGCGCTGGACGTAGAGCACCCGCCCGTCGGGAGTGACCGCGAGGGCCATCGGGTCGGCGGTGTTGTCGTCGAGCGTGCGCTTCTCGAAGTTGCTCCAGACGGTGCCGCCGCAGTCGCCGGGTGCGTTGCCGGCGGCCCACTTGACGCCGCCCAGGACGTGGTTGCGGAACCCGGCCTCGCTGTAGGACGCGATGGCGTGACCCATGCCGGTGGCCCAGACCCGGCCGCCGCCGGTGTTGCGGCACCAGGAGATCGGGTGGTCGGGTCCCATCGCCCGCGAGCCCGGGTTGTACGTGCGTTCGTCGGCGGTGACCAGGACGTGGACGTCGCCGCGCGGGTTGCGGTCGAAGTTGTACCACTCCTCGCTGCGGTTCCAGCGGTCCGGCAGGCCGGCCGTCGACGGGTGGGCCTTGTCGGCGACGACGGCGGTGCCCGCCAGCACGCCGGGGGAGTGCTCCGGCATGTGGGCGCCGGCGTTGATCGTCTGGTCCCACCACGGGTACTCGTTCTCGATACCCATGTCCACGGCGTTGTGCACGGCGACGATGCCCTTGCCCGAGGCGAGGAAGCCCTCCACCGCCTGCCGCTGGGCGGTCGTGGTCCACACCATGCCCGAGGTCTGGAACATCACGACCACGTCGAAGGTGGCCAGGTTGGCCGGGGTGAAGGCGGTGGAATCCTCGGTGTGCACCACTTCGAAGTTGTTGGCGGCGGCCTGCTCCTGGAACATGGCGACGCCGGCGGGGATCGAGTCGTGGCGGTAACCGGTGGTCTTGGTGAACAGCAGGGCGCGGAACGCTGGGGCCGCGGACGCCGGTTGAACGACGACCGCTAACGACAACAGCAGACCCGCGATCGCCCCGATGATCAATGCACTGCGACGCATGCCGTCTCCTGTACTGCCGGGGGGAAGGGGCTGAGGACCACGGGCACGCGGGGATGCGCCGGGGTACGAGCCGCGTGTGCGGGGCGTACCGAAGGCGTGCGTGTGCCGGTCAGATCGTCATGCCGTCCGCCGCGACGGGCAGTCAGGTCCCTCCGGGAGATGGCGCAGCGTCATGCCGAGCGCCGTTCGTTCCCGTGGTCTGCCCGGCCAGCATGCGTTCGGGAATCGCCGTAAGTCAATACGACTATGGCGGGACGGATTTCATTACACATTTTCGGGCTCTGAATTTTCGACGATGTGACCGGCGTTCCCGGCGTTGTCAGCGGTTCTCGGGGCATCTACGCTGTCGTCCAGCGTGAGGCTTGATCGCCGCGGGTCGATATCCCGAGAATGCGGCGACGGCTGCCGGCGCGTGCAGTTCCACGCGCACGGAATCGATTCGCTTATCAACGATCCAATCCTGCTGAACCACGCATCGTAGGGGCCGCTGATGTCTGACGCTCTGCCGTCGCCACTGCTCACACTCCGGGGCATCGGCAAGTCGTTTCTCGGGGTCCGTGTCCTCGGCGAGGTGGACCTCGACGTCCTCGCGGGCGAGGTGCACGCCGTCGTCGGTGAGAACGGCGCCGGCAAGTCCACGCTCATGAAGATCGTGTCCGGCGGGTACGCCCCCGACGAGGGCACGATCACGCTCGACGGCGTGCCGCGGCGGTTCGGCGCCCCGCGCGACGCCCAGCGGGCCGGGATCGGCATCGTGCATCAGGAGTTCAACCTGCTGCCCGAGCGCAGCGTCGCGGAGAACGTGTTCCTGGGCCACGAGCCGGTACGCCGAGGGCTCGTCGACCGCAAGGCCATGCTCGACCGCACCGCCGACCTGCTGGCCTCCATCGGCGAGAGCGCGCTGCCACCCGGCGCCCCGGTGGGCCGTCTCGGTGTGGCACAGCAGCAGATCGTCGAGATCGTCAAGGCGCTCGCCCTGGACGCGCGGCTGCTCATCATGGACGAGCCCACCGCGGCGCTCGCCGACAACGAGGTCGAGCGGCTCTACGCGCTCGTCCGGCGGCTGCAGCAGCGGCAGATCGGCGTGCTGTACGTCTCGCACCGCCTCCAGGAGGTCTTCGACCTGTCGGGCCGGATCACCGTGCTCAAGGACGGCCGGCTGGTGACCACCCTGAACACCGCGGACACCGACCCCGACCGGCTGGTACGGCACATGGTCGGCCGCGACCTCTCGCACTACTACCCGGAACGCGCGGGGCCGGACGAGCCCCGTCCGGTCCGGCTCACCGTCCGCAACGGCGGCAACCGGAGACTGCGCGACGTCGACCTGCGGTTGCGTGCCGGCGAGGTGCTCGGCGTCGGTGGACTGCAGGGTTCGGGGCGGTCGGCGCTGGCGCGTGCCCTGTTCGGCGCCGCACCCTTCACCACGGGCGACGTCACCCTCGACGGCGAACCGGTCCGCCTGCGTTCGCCGCGTGCCGCGATGCGCGCCGGTATCGCCTACCTCACCGAGGACCGCAAGGGTGAGGGCATCGTCGCCGGGGGATCGGTGCTGGACAACGCGCTGCTGGCCGGTCGTGCCCTGCGTCCCGCCTGGCGTGGCCGCGCCGCCCGTACCGCGCGGGTCCGCGACCTGCTCACCGCCGTCGACGTGCGTGCCGCCGCGGAGGACCAGGAGATCCGCTTCCTGTCCGGCGGCAACCAGCAGAAGGTCGTGCTGGCCCGCTGGCTGGCCCTGGAACCCGGGATCCTGCTGTTCGACGAGCCGACCCGGGGTATCGATGTCGGCGCCAAGTCGGCGATCCACGACCTCGTGCGCCGCCTGGCCCGCGACGGTGCGGTGGTGCTGATGATCTCGTCGGATCTGCCGGAACTGCTCGGGATGAGTGACCGGATCATCGTGATGCGCGACGGCCGGATCGCCGGGGAGCTGCCCGCCGGCGCCACCGAGGAGGACGTGCTCACCCTGGCCCTCGGCACCGTACCGGCGGCGGCCTGATGAGCACCGCGCTCACCCTGCCGGCCAGACGGGCCACGCCGGGCGTGTTCGTCGCCCTGGCCCTCACCCTGGCGGTCGGCTGGCTGGTCGTCACCGTCGACGGCGGCCAGCTGTTCAACCAGTCGACCACGGTGAGCCTGCTGCACGTCGCCGCCGGGCTCGGGCTCGTCGCGGTCGGGCAGACCGTGGTCGTCATCGGCGGCTCGCTCGACCTGTCGGTGGCGTACGTGGTCAGCCTCAGCACCCTGGTCGCGGCGGAGGCCATGCAGGGCGGCGACGCGGCGCTGCTGCCGGGTGTCGGGCTGGCGCTGCTGGCCAGCGCAGCGGTCGGTCTGCTCAACGGCCTGCTCGTCACCAAAGCGGGCATCAACGCGTTCATCGCGACCGTGGGCGTCGGGCTGCTGCTGAAGGGCTATCTCGACAACGGCTACGACGGCCCGGCGGGCCGGACCTCGCCGGCCCTCGTGCAGAGCCTCGGCTATCAGCGTGTCGGCCCGGTGCCCGTGTCGTTCCTGCTGCTGCTCGCCGTCGCCGCGGCCGTCGGGATCGTGTTGACCCGGACGCGGTTCGGTCACCATCTGCTCGCCGTCGGCGGTGACCCGCAGGTCGCCCGGCTCTCGGGCGTCCGCAACGACCGGGTACTCGTCATCGCCCATGTGCTGTGCTCGCTCTGCGCCGGTCTCGCCGGTGTCTATCTCGCCGCCCGGCTCGGTTCGGGAGCGCCGAGGGTGGGCACGGAGGGCCTGTACGACCTGGAGTCGATCGCGGCCGTGGTCCTCGGCGGCACCGCCCTGGCCGGTGGTCGCGGCGGTGTGGCCGGCACCGTCGGTGGTGTCCTGCTGCTCGCCAGCATCGACGCCATCCTCAACCAGCTCGAGGTCGACGCCTTCGTCAAGCAGGTGATCCGCGGCGTGATCATCATCGCGGCCGTCGCCGTGCACGCCCGGCGTGCGGTGCGCAAGGCGGGGTGGTAGCCATGCGGATCGCTGAACGCCGCCTGCTCGCGACACGGCCGCACCGGCCGGGCACCGGTGGTCTCGTCCCGATCCTGGTGCTCCTCGCGGTGCTGCTGGTGCTGCTGACCGTGCGCCAGCCGGATTTCCTCGCGCCGTCGTCGCTGATGTCGTTCCTCGGCCGGTCCGCGCCGATCATCGTGCTCGCCGCCGGTCAGTACTTCGTGATCGTCGCGGGGGAGTTCGACCTGTCCGTCGGCTCACTGGTCACCGCGCAGGTGGTGGTCGCCGCCCGGCTCATCGACAGTGAACCCTCCCGCACCTGGCCGGTCGTGGTGCTGCTGCTGGCGTCCGGGGCGGCCGTCGGCCTGGTCAACGGCCTCGTCACCACCCGGCTGCGGGTGTCGTCCTTCATCACCACCCTGGGCATGTACCTGATCCTCGTCGGCGCGGTCTACCTGTGGTCGGACGGCGCACCGAAGGGCGGGCTGTCCGAGGAGTTCCGCCGCTTCGGCCGGCGGGCGTTCGAGGACGTGGTCCTGGTGGGCCGCCTCCCGTTCGCGGTGCTGGTCCTGCTGGCCGTGGCCGTACTGGCCGTGCTGCTGAACCGTTCGGACTTCGGCCGGACCCTGGTGGCCGCCGGCGGCAACCCACGGACCGCCGAGCTGAGCGGGGTGCGGGTCCACCACGTGAAGACCATGGCGTTCGTGCTCAGCGGACTGGCCGCGGCCGTCGCCGCGATCCTCATCGGCGGGTACAGCGGTGTCTCCTTCCAGGCCGGCGCCGGCCTGGAGTTCGGCGCCATCACCGCGGTGGTCCTCGGCGGCGTGGCCCTGGGCGGCGGCCGCGGTTCGGTAGTCGGCGCCATGCTCGGCGCCCTCACGCTCGAGACGCTCTTCACGCTGATGAATTTCTACGGCGTCCCGGGCGCCCTCAGAACAGCGGTGCAGGGCGCGATCATCCTGCTCGCCGTGGCCGTCTCGGCCCGGCGTTCCGTTCGCAGATAAGGGGACCCAGTGAGACCTTTGATAACCGTCCTGGCGATCGGCGCCCTGCTCACGGCGGCCGGGTGCGCCACCGACGAGCCCACCGCCGTGGCGTCGACCGGCGCGTCCCCGCAGGCCGGGGCGGGTACCGGCGAACAGTCGAAGTTCTTCGTGCAGGCGCAGTACGACAAGGAGCTCGCCCTGCTCGGCGCCACCCCGGCCGGGCCCGCCGGCAAGCCGTGGGAGCAGGTGCTCGACCCCAAAATGGTGGAGACCGCGAAGTTCAAGAAGCCGGGACCGTACAAGATCTGCTTCTCGAATGCGGGTCTGAACAACCCGTGGCGCCAGGTCGGTTTCAAGACCATGCAGGCCGAGGTGGAGACGCACGGAAGCCGGATCAAGGAGTTCGTCCACGTCGACGCCGAGGGCAAGGACCAGAAGCAGATCGCGGACATCAACGATCTGCTCGGCAAGGGCTGCGACGCGCTGATCGTGTCGCCGAACACCACCGCCACCCTCACCCCGGCCGTCGAGGCCGCGTGCCGGCAGGGGCTGCCGGTCGTCGTCTTCGACCGTGGCGTCGACTCGACCTGCCCGGTCACCTTCATCAACCCGATCGGTGGGTACGGCTTCGGACACGTCGCGGCGGAGTTCATCACTTCCCGGATGAAGCCGGGCGGCAAGGTGCTCGCCCTGCGGATCCTGCCCGGCGTCGACGTGCTGGAGACCCGCTGGTCAGCCGCGAAGGTCGCGTTCGACAAGGCCGGCGCGGACGTGGTCGGTGTCGAGTTCACCGACGGCGACCCGGCCAAGACGAAGAAGATCGTCAACGACTACATCCAGCGGTACGGCACGATCGACGGTGTCTGGATGGACGCGGGAGCCGTCGCGGTCGCCGCCGTCGAGGCGTTCGTCGACGCGGGCCGGCCGGTGCCGCCGATCAACGGCGAGGACCAGCTCGACTTCCTGCGGCAGTGGAAGGAACGCAAGCTCACCGCTGTCGCGCCGACCTATCCCACCTACCAGTGGCGTACGCCGGTGCTGGCCGCGCTGCGCATCCTGAACGGCGAACCGGTGTCCAGCCCGTGGAAGCTGCCGCAGCCGACCATCACCCAGGACAACCTCGACGAGTACATCGACGCCGACATGCCGCCGCTGCACTATGCCGTGTGCGGCTGCCGGGAGCTGCCCGGCTACCCAGAGCGCTGGAGGTAGCCGGTGTACACCATCGGGGTCAACCCGTGGGTGTGGGCCTCGCCCGTCGACGATGCGGCCCTGGCCGAGCTCGTTCCCCGGATCGCCGCGTTCGGGTTCGACGCGGTCGAGTTGCCGCTCGAGCAACCGGGACACTGGGACCCGGTGCGCACCCGGGACCTGCTGGCGTCGCACCGTCTGGCCGCGGCCGGCGTCTGTGCGGTGACCCCACCCGGGCGTGAGCTCGTGGCGGCACCGGCCGATGTGGTCGCGGCGACCGTGGCGTACCTGCGGACCTGTGTGGACAACGCGGCGGTCCTCGGGGCGCCCTGTGTCGGTGGCCCGGTCTACGCCTCGGTGGGCCGGACCTGGCGGATGTCGCCGGCGGACCGTGCCGCCTGTTACGCGGAGTTCCGTGCGGCGCTGGCGCCGGTCGCCGACTACGCCGGCGAGCGCGGTGTGAGCATCGGTGTGGAGGCGCTCAACCGCTACGAGACCAGCGTCGTGAACACCGTGACGCAGGCGCTCGAACTGATCGACGGCCTGCCGGCGAACGTCGGTCTCATGATCGACACCTATCACATGAACATCGAGGAGTCGGATCCCTACGCGATCCTCGGCGTCGCCGGACCGCACATCAAACACGTCCAGGTCAGCGGTACGGACCGGGGTGCGCCGGGCCGGGACCACTTCGACTGGCCGCGTTTCTTCGGTGCCCTGCACTCGACCGGATACGCCGGCGCGGTGTGCCTGGAGTCGTTCACAGCGCTGAACGACACGATCGCCACCGCGGCCTCGATCTGGCGTCCGCTGGCCCGGTCGCAGGACCTGCTGGCGCTGGACGGCCTGGCCCACCTGCGATCGGTCACCCGGCAGATCGATAGACAGGCGTCGCTTGACTTGGGCGAAACATCAATTTAACGTCATGGGTGATACGTCATACGTCTTATCTACCGCACACGTCTCCACTACCGCGCAGCGATTACCGGACGGTCACGCCGACCCGGCCGGTGATCGCTGCACGGCAGCCGACACCGCGCGGCCCAGGCCCGCGGAGCCCTCCACGGCACTGCGCCGTCAGTGCCGACCCGCCACGTTGAGGAGCTGCCTGTGCTGGTGTCCTCGTCGTCCACCCTGTGCCGGCAGATCACCGACGGCGGCTACCCGCCGTCGTGGAACCCGTTCAACGGCGACCACGGCCGTCTCCGCGGCACGGGCATCCACCCATGCTGCCACGGCCGCGCCGACCGGCGACGGATCCTGCGGTGACCGGCCGCCGGGTGTCAGCGCCGCAGCCGGACCGGCTCGTCCGGCCCGCTGCGGCGCACCACCCACGCCTCGGTGATGTGGGTGAACATGGCCTCGGCCGCGCCCTCGGGGTCATGGGCCGCGATCCGCTCGTAGATGCGCCGGTGCCCGCGGTTGGACGCCACACACAGGGCCCGCTCGGTGCGTCCCATGTAACGGGCGGTGTTGATGACCTGGCTCTCCAGCGCCCGGACCACGGCGCGGGCGATGCGGTTGCCGGAGGCCTGCATGACCGTGTCGTGGAAGGTGCGGTCGTACTCGTGATAGGCGACGGGATCGTCGACCAGCTCGTCCATCCGGTCGACCAGCGAGCGGAGCCGCTCGACGGCCGCGTCGTCGGCCAGGCGGGCGGCGACGTCGGCCATGTCTGACTCGAGCAGGCGGCGGGTGACCACGAGATCGTCGAGCACGGACAGGCTGTCGTCCTCGGCGATGGCGGCGCCGAGGACGAGCTCGTCGAGCATGTTCCACATCGCGGGTGGGGTGACCATGGTGCCGGCACCCTGGCGGACCTGCACCAGCCCCTTCTCCTGGAGGACCTTGACCGCCTCGCGCACCACGGTGCGGCTGACCGAGAAGGTCGCGCAGAGCACCGGCTCGGGCGGCAGTGTGGAGCCTGAGGGGTGGACCCCGCGGACGATGCGCTGCACCAGCTCCGCCGTGACGGCCGTGGCGAGGTTCGCCGGTCGCCGGGTCCACGCGGGCGACCCGTCGACGCCGGCCGCCGGCTGCGCTGCTGCCGTCATATCACCCTCCGTGGCCCGCGGCGACTGCGGGCATTCCCGCACTATACGGCAGTCCAGTCGTCGTACGTCATATGAAACCTCCCGGGGAACGTGACGGCGGACCGCCCGGCGCGATGAGCGAGTCGACCGTGATCGCCGCCGCACAGGCCGGGGACCGGCGGGCGCTGGACGAGCTCGTCGCCGCATGCCTGCCACTGGTGTACGCCACCGTCCGCAGGACCCTGGGTGCAGATCCGGACGCCGATGACGTCGTGCAGGACACCCTGCTGCGCGCGCTGCGCAACCTGCACGCGCTGCGTACCCCGGAGAGTTTCCGTTCCTGGCTGACGACGATCGCGGCCCGGCAGGTCAGCACCCACCTGCACCGGCGGCAGGCCGAGTCGCGGCGCACGGCGCCGCTGGACGAGGCGGTCGATCTGCCCGACGCCGACGTGGAGGACCTGACCCTGCTGCAGGTCGAGTTGTCCGGTCACCGGCGGCAGGTGGTACGCGCCGGCCGCTGGCTCGACCCGGCCGACCGGGCGCTGCTGGCGCTGTGGTGGCTGCAGGCCGCCGGTCGGCTGACCAGGAACGAGCTGGCGGCGGCGCTGGGAACGACCGTTGCTCACGCCGGGGTGCGGGTCCAGCGGATGCGCCGCCGCCTGGAGCTGAGCCGGTCAGTCGTCGCCGCGTTGCAGGCCCGCCCGCGGTGCGCACAGCTGACCTCGGTGCTGGCGGACTGGGACGGGGTGCCGGGGCCGCTGTGGCGCAAGCGCGTCGCGCGGCACACCCGGTCGTGCCCGGTCTGCGCCCGCGCCGCCGGCGACCCGGTGCCGCTGGAGCGGCTGGTGGGCAGGCGGCACCGATGTGCCGATGACCGGGCGGCCTCCGGTCACCGGCCCAGCCATCCGCCGTCGACCGGCAGGATCGTGCCGGAGACGTAGCCGGACGCCGCCGAGCTGAGGAAGACGGTGGCGCCCGCGAGGTCGGTGCTGTCGCCCCAGCGCCCGGCCGGGATCCGCTCCAGGATCGACCGCGAGCGGTCGGCGTCCTCGCGCAGCGCCGCGGTGTTGTCGGTGGCGATGTAGCCGGGCGCGATCGCGTTGACGTTCACGCCCCGGCCCGCCCATTCGTTGGCCAGGGCCCGGGTGAGCCCGGCGATGCCGGACTTGGCGGCGGTGTAGCCGGGGACGTTGATGCCACCCTGGAAGCTCAGCAGACTGGCGGTGAAGATGATCCTGCCGCTGCCGCGTTCCAGCATCGGCGCGGCGACCAGCTGGGTGAGGGCGAACTGGCTCGACAGGTCGACCTCGATGACCCGGTCCCAGGCCGACAGCGGGTGCCGGGCCGCGGGTGCCCGTTCGATCGTGCCCGCGTTGTTGACGAGGATGTCCGGCGCCCGCGCGGCCAGTTCGGCGCCCAGCGCGAGCACCGCGGCGCGGTCGGCGAAGTCGACGGCGCGGGCCTCGAAGGTGCGGCCCAGGGCACGGACCGTCCCGGCGACCTCGTCGTCGTCGCGCAACCGGGCGCTGACCCCGATGATGTCGGCGCCGGCGGCCGCCAGCGCCTCGGCCATCGCACGGCCGATGCCCCGGCGCGCGCCGGTGACGACGGCCAGCCGTCCACCGAGATCGAACAGCCCGCTCATGCCCGGACCTCCCCGGCGACGTCCACGAGGATCTTCATGGCCCGGCCGGCCGAGAGATCCTCGACGGCGGTGGCGGTCTCCGACAGCGGCACGACGCCGGAGATCAGGGTCGGTGCGGGAACGACGCCGCGGCGGAGCAGTTCGATCGCGCGCTCGAAGTCCGATCGCTGGTAGACCCGTGCGCCGAGCAGGCGGAGTTCGCGCCAGAAGACGCGCTGCAGGTCGATCTCGCGGGCGGCGGTGTGGATGGCGACCACGACGATCGTGCCCCGGACCCTGGCCAGCGCGGTGGTGGCGCGGGCTGCCGCGGCGGCGCCCGACACCTCGAACACCACGTCGGCGCCGACGCCGCCGGTCCAGCTCGTGACCTCGGCGGTGAGGTCGGTGGCGGCCGGGTCGCGTACCTCGAAGCCGAGCGCCGCGACGAGGGCGCGGCGGGACCCGTCGATCTCGGCGACCATGACGTGCGCCCCGGCCTCGCGGGCGACGCACGCGATGAGCAGGCCGATCGGGCCGCCACCCAGGACGACGGCATGATCGCCGACGTGCAGCCCGGAGCGGCGGACGTCGTGCACGGCCACGGCGGCGGGCTCGACCAGTGCGGCGGTGCGCAGGTCGAGGTCGCCGGGCAGGGGTACCGCGATGGACGCGGGGACGTTCCAGCGCTGTTGCAGCGCGCCGGGGGAGTCGATGCCCACGAAGACCAGGTTCTGGCAGATGTGCTGGTGGCCGGCGAGGCAGGCGGAGCAGGTGCCGTCCCAGATCAGCGGCATCACGGTCAGCGGGTCACCGGCCGTCCAGCCCTGCACGCCGGCGCCGACCGCGGCGACGGTTCCCGAGGCCTCGTGCCCGAACACCAGCGGCGTGCGCACCCGGGCGTCCATGTCGCCGTGGACGATGTGCAGATCGGTGCCGCACAGTCCACAGTAGGCAACGGCGATCTGCAGTTCGCCGGGTCCCGGTGGGCCCACGTCCACAGCAGCCGTTCGGAGTCGGCCCGAGCCCTCGTACATGGTGCCCATCATGCGCGATCCTCCCTTGCAAACATAATACGTATGCCCTTATATTTCGGGCCGGTGACTGCGACGTCAATACGGAAGATCAGAAAAGGACACCGATATGGTCCGTTCCAGTCGTGCCCGCTCCACCCGCTCTCTGTTGACAGCCCTCGGCGGCGTCGCGGTCCTTGCTCTCGCCCTCGCCGGCTGCGGCGGCGACGACAGTGGACCCACCGCCGGCGCCTACGGATTCCCCCAGGTCGCCCAGGACGACAAGGCCCCCATCACGGTCTGGGTGGACGCCGACCGTGTGAAGGCCGCCGACGCCTTCAAGAAGGCCCATCCGGAGGTGCCGATCGAGGTCGTCACCTACGACGGCTCGGCCAACGGCTCCAACTCGTTCCGCACCAAGATCCAGCTCTTCGACCGCACCCAGAGCGGCTGGCCCGACGTGGTGTTCTCGACGCAGAACAACGACGCGGCCTGGGCGAGCCAGCAGAGCAACGGCAAGCAGGCGTTCGCCGCCGTGCTGAACGGGGGACTCGTCCCCCAGGAGACGCTCGACAACTTCACCCCCGGCGCGCTGAACCCGTGCACCGTCGACGGCAAGGTCCACTGCCTGCGCAACGACCTCGCCCAGGTCGTGCTCTGGTACAACAAGGCGCTGTTCGACCGGTTCGGATACCAGGTCCCCGGCACCTGGGAGGAATACCGGGCGCTCGGTGAGAAGGTCGCCGGGGAACATCCCGGCCACATCATCGGCACCGTGGGCGACGCCTGGACCCCGGAGGTCTTCTTCTGGGGCAGCAAGTGCCAGGCGAACGAGATCACCGGCCCCAAGAGCGTCACGGTGAACACCACGACCCCGCAGTGCCAGCGGGCGGCCTCGATGCTCGACACGCTGATCAAGAACGGCACCACCCCGAACGTCAGCGTCTTCACGCCGGAATTCGTCCAGAAGTACGCCGGCAAGGTGCTCATGATGCCGGGACCGGCCTGGTACGCCGGAGCCATCTTCAACAACCCGCAGTCGCTCAACGTCCCGGCCGGCCAGCTCGGTGTCGCCCCGCCACCGGCCTGGCAGGGCGAGGAGGCGGTGACCGGCAACGTCGGCGGCGGCACCTGGTTCGTCAGCAGCCACTCGAAGAACCTCAAGGCCGCCCGGATCTTCACCGAGTTCGTCACGACGGCCGACGACTACCAGGTGGCGCTCGCCCCCGGCTATCCCGCATACGGGCCCGCCGCCGAGAAGTGGGTGACGAAGCAGGAGTCCAGCGGCTACTACGCCACCGATCTGAAGGCCATCGTCACCGCCGGCACGTCGATCTGGCCCGGCTGGGGTTCGGGCATCTTCAGCCAGGAAGCCGTCTGGGCCAAGACGATGACCCCGGCGATCGCCGAGGGCAAGAGCCTGGTCACGCTGCTGCCGGAATGGCAGACGGCGATCAAGAATCAGGCGCAGGTCGACGGATACACGGTCGGATGACCCTCGTCGACCGGACCGCGCGGGCGGCGGCCGTGGCGACACGGCGGCCGCCCGCCCGTCCGCCCGCCACCCGCGACAGCCTGCTCAGCTACGGCCTCATCTCCGGCTACGCGGTGCTCACCCTCGCCTTCGGGCTGCTGCCGGCCCTGTATGCCGTGTACCTCGCGTTCACCGACGCCACCGGCGGCTTCGCGGGCCTGGCGAACTTCACCAAGGCGGTCGGCGACTTCCGCTTCTGGCCCGCGGTCTCGCACGTGGCGCTCTACCTGATCATCTGGCTGGTCGCGCTGGTGCTGCTGGTGACGGTGCTGGCGGTGATCGTCCACGCGATCAGGGTCCGGTGGCTCAGCCGGACCCTGCGGTTCGTCTTCTACCTGCCGGGCGCGCTGGCGGGCGCGTCGAGCGTACTGCTGTGGTTGTTCGTCCTCGACCCGACGGCCAGCCCGGTGGGCGGCCTGCTGCGACTGTTCGGCTTCGACAGTTTCGTGCAGGTCATCCTGCCGGGCAACCTGCCGGTCATCTTCGCCGTGATCGCCTTCTGGACCGGCGCCGGCGGCTGGATCGTCATCATGTACGGCGCCCTGAACAACATCAGCGCCGAGGTCATCGAAGCGGCCCGGGTGGACGGGGCGAACGCCGTCCAGATCGCCTGGCGCATCCAGCTGCCGATGCTGCGCAAGTGGATCGCCTACATGAGCATGATGTCGCTCGCCGCCGGCACCCAGCTGTTCGTCGAACCGCAACTGCTCTCGCAGGCCAGCAACGCCGTCGTGCCGAACGACTACTCCCTCAACCAGCTCGCCTACCAGTACGCGTTCCAGCAGAACGACTTCAACACCGCGGCGGCTATCTCGCTGCTGCTGCTCGTCGTCGCCCTCGCGCTGTCGGCCGTCTTCGTGACGCGCGGCGGCCTGTTCGAGCGGGAGTGAACCCATGACCTCTGCGCGCACCGGCTCCGCGACGGCCCACCGTCGCGGTGTCAGCGGCTGGAGCGCCCGTACCATCATCGCCGTCATGGTGGTGGTGTTCGTCCTGTTCTTCGCCGTCCCCATCGTCTGGCTGCTGCTGGCCACCACCAAATCGGCGCGGGCGCTGAGTGTCGGCAACCCGTTCGCCGTCGGCAGCGCCGGCGACCTGTCCACCAACTGGAGCCAGCTCTTCGGGTTCCAGGACGGCGCGGTCACCACCTGGATGACGAACTCGGCGTCGTACGCGCTCGGTGCGCTCGTCATCACCCTCGTGGTGAGCATTCCGGCCGGATACGCGCTCGCACTGACCCGGTTCCGGTTCCGGCGGCTGCTGCTGGTGCTGACCCTGATCGTCATGCTCATCCCCAACACCGCGCTGGTGCTGCCGATCTTCCTCGAACTCAACGCGGTGGGCCTGATCGGCAGCCCGCTGTCGGTGATCCTGCCGATGTCGTTCTTCCCGTTCGGGGTGTACCTGACCTACATCTACTTCTCCACGAGCATTCCGCGCGACCTGCTCGCCGCCGCGCGGATCGACGGATGCCGGGAGATCCAGGTCTTCACCAGGATCGCCCTGCCACTGGCCGCGCCGATCGTCGCCCTGGTCGCGTTCTTCAGCTTCGTGCAGAACTGGAACAACTTCTTCCTGCCGTTCGTGATGCTGCCCTCCAGCGACGGGTATCCGGTGCAGGTCGGACTCACCTCCCTGCTCGCCTCCACCCCGGCGTTCAACCCCAGTTCCGCCGGCGGGCAGTCCGTCCAGCTGCCGACGCTCGCCCTGGCGACCGTCGTCTCGGTGCTGCCGGTCCTCATCGTCTTCCTCGTGTCACAACGCTTCCTGGTGGCCGGCATGACCGCCGGCGGGACCAAGGAGTGAGCGCCCTCTTCAGCCCCAAGGAGCCGACATGAAAGTCACCGGCTATCGCAGCCTGTTGACCAAACACGACTGGGGACGGCTGACCGGTGACGCCAACGGGGTGATGCCCGAGGCCCACACCGACGTCCACGTGCTGATCCTCGAGACCGATGACGGGCTCGAAGGCGTCGGTGTCGGCCCCCACGGCGACATCGACCGGATCTTCGGGGCCATCGAAGGAGAGGACCCGCGGGCCGTCACCGCCCTCTACGACCGCATGCTGAGCTGGGTCTTCAAGACCGGACACGCGGGGGCGACGTTCGGGGCGGTCGGCGCGATCGACATGGCCCTCTGGGATCTCAAGGCGAAGGCGGCCGGTGAACCGCTCTGGCGCACCCTCGGGGCCCTGGACCGTTTCGTCCCCGGTTACGCCTCCGGCCTCGACATCGCGCTCGACGACGACGCCCTCGTCCGCCTCTACGAACGCTACGCCGACCGCGGGTTCAGCTCCGCCAAGCTCAAGGGCGGCCTCGACGTCACCCACGACCTGCGCCGGCTCGTGGCCGTCCGCGACGTGCTCCACCGCAACGCCACCCACCCGGCACTCATGCTCGACGCCAACGAGGCCTGGAACCGTACGCAGGCGGTCCGTTTCGTCAGCGAACTGGAGCACACCGTCGACCTGGCCTGGATCGAGGAACCCGTGCGCCGATGGGACGCCGCCGGTCTCGCCTCGGTGCGCCAGCACATCCGGGCGGCCGTGGCGACCGGGGAGAACCTCACCGGCCTGGAGCAGTACCGGCCACTGCTCGACGCCGACGCCGTCGACATCGTGCAGGTGGGCAACGTCTGGGGGATCACCCACTTCCTGCGGGTGGCCGCCGTCGCGCACAGCCACGACCTGCCGGTGAGCCCGGTGTCGTACCACGCCAACCCGGTCGCGCACGCCGCCGCCGCCGTACCCAATCACCTGTCCTTCGAGGTTCAGCACCTCGACGCGCCGATCGGCCTGCGGATCGACCAGGAGATCATGGACGGCGGCATCGTCCTCGGCGACGAGCCGGGCATCGGCATCCGGGTGGACGAGGACCACATCAACGCGGTACGCGCCGCCAACCCGGTGGCCGCGATCACCGGCCCGCACGTGCGTCCCCGGCGGGCCGGTCTGCGGCTGGTCCCCGACTCCCGGAACGACCTCTGGCCCCTGTCATGACGGGGGTGATCGACGCGCACGTCCACCTGTGGGATCGCGCCACCGACCCGCAGCCCAGGATCGACCCGCAGACGATGGCGGCCATCGACCGCGACTTCGGCGCCGCCGACCTCGAACGGATGCTCGACGACACCGGCGGCGACACCGCCGTGGTCGTCCAGGCCGGCAACAGCATCGCCGAGACCCGCCGGCTGCTCGCCGGACCCGGGCCACGAACAGCCGCGGTCGTCGGCTGGATCGACCTCACCGGCGTCCGCTTCGTCCTGGACCACCTCGGCGGCGCCGCGGACAGCGCCGACGACGACTGGGAGACCGGGCTGCGCGCGCTCGCCGCCCAGCCGAACGTGCACGCCAAGATCTCCGGACTCGCCGGTCTCGTGACCGACCCGGCCCGGCTGCGGCGGATGGTCGGCGTGGCCGTCGAGGCGTTCGGACCACATCGGCTGATGTACGGGTCCGACTGGCCGCTGGCCTGCCTGAGCACCGGGCCGGTCGTCTGGCGTACGGCCGTGGACCAGCTGATCGGCGAACTGAGCGCGGGGGAGCGGACGGCGATCCTGTCGGGAACCGCCGCGACCTGTTACCGGCTCGGCACGTGAACGGCGCCGTCGAGAAACTGCTTCAGCGGGCCCGCACCCCGTACGGCGTCCTCGGGCTCGGTGGTGCCCCGCTCGGTAATCTCGGCACCGCCGTGGACGACGAGCAGGCGGGCCGTACGCTGCGCCGGGCCTGGGAGAGAGGGGTCCGCTACTTCGACACCGCCCCGCACTACGGGCTCGGGCTGTCCGAGAGACGCCTCGGCGCCGAGTTGCGCCACCGGTCACCCGACGAGTTCGTGATCTCCACCAAGGTGGGCCGGCTGCTCGTGCCGCGCGCCCGCCCACTCGACCGGGACGACGACGGTTTCGTGGTGCCCGGAGACCTGGAGCGGCGCTGGGACTTCACCCCCGCCGGCGTCGAGCGGTCCCTGCGGGAGAGTCTCGAACGTCTGGGGCTCGACCGGGTCGACATCCTGTACGCGCACGACCCGGACCAGGCATGGGACGGCGCTGCCCGGGAAGCTCTCGCCTCGCTGGCACGACTGAGGGAGGCGGGGGTCGTCGCGGCCATCGGTGTCGGAACGAACGCGGCCGCGGGCCTCGGCACCCTGATCGGTGAGGGACTGGTCGACGTGATCATGATCGCCAACCGGTACTCGCTGCTCGACCACAGCGCCCTGGAGACCGTACTCACCCCGGCCCGGGATGCCGGCGTCGCCGTCGTCGTCGCCGGAGTCTTCGCGACCGGGCTGCTCTCCACCGTGCAGCCCGCGCCCGGCGCCACCTACGACTACCGGCCCGCCGACGGCGCGGTGGTGCGGCGGGCCCGGCGGATCGCGGCGATCTGCGCCGACCACGGGGTCGATCTGCCCGCGGCGGCGCTGGCGTTTCCCCTGCTGCATCCGGCGGTCACCGCCGTGGCCGTCGGCATGCGCTCGTCCCGCGAGGTCGACGAGGACGTCCAGCGGTTCACCACCGACATCCCCGCCGCCCTGTGGCGGGATCTGGTCGCGGACGGTCTCCTCCCGGCCGCCACGGTCCCGCCGGGACGGAGCGAGCCGCCCCCGCCGTGCGGCGGGGGCGGCTCGTGACCGTGCGGTCAACGCGTGACCGGCACCGTCGTCAGCGCTGGCGGGTGAGCAGGCCCGGCCGGTACGGCAGGAGCCCGTAGTCGCCGCCCGAGCTGGGCGAGCGGCCCTGGTACAGCAGTTGCAGGTTGCACGGGTCGATCGTGTTCGTCTGGTCCGCGCTGGTACGCAGCAGTTCACCGTGGCTGATGTCGTTGGTCCAGGTGGCACCACTGTTGGCCTTGCCCGCGAACGGGTTGTTGTAGTCCACCGCGTTCGGCGTCCAGGTACCGCCCAGGCTGGTCGCCGTGAACGAGCGGAAGTAGCGCTCCCAGGAGGCGGTCCGGGCCTCGATGATCATCAGGTACTGGTTCTGGCCCTGCACCTTGTACACCTGCGGCGCCTCGAAGATCTTCTCCGAAGTGTCGCTCATGATCGTCGTGAAGCTCGAGCCGAAGCTGCCGGGGAAGTTACCGATCGGCATGATCTGGCGGTAGATCTTGCCGTTGTCGCCGGCGAAGAACAGGTACATGTTCTGGCTGTCGCCGATGATGGTGTGGTCGATCGCGCCGGTGCCGGGGTCGGTGACCTGGGCGGTCGACAGGGTCTGCGGGGCGGACCAGCCGTTGGCGTTGGCCGGGTTGGTGGAGGTCCGGTAGGAGAACGCGGGGCCGCCCCACTGGTGGGCGAGGATCCAGATGTTCTTCGGCGCGAAGTAGAACAGCGACGGCGCGACGGTGCTCTGGTTCATCGTGTTCTGCGGAGCCGTGGACAGCTGGTTCAGGTTGTCGACGAGACCGAAGTTCATCGAGCCCCAACCGCCGTTGAGCGAGCTGGAGTGCGTGGTGGCGTACACCAGCTGCTTGCCCTGGTAGGGGGCGATGGTGAAGTCCTTGAGCGACGCCCAGCCGGCCTTCGGCTGCGCCAGCGGGCCGGTCGACGACCATCGGTAGGACGACGGCAGGGTGCAGTTGCCACCGGTCGGCGGCGAGGACGACGGGGGCGTGGTGGTGCCGACCCGGGCGAGCTGCCACTGCTGGTTGGCGCCGTTCCAGTCGCTGTACTGGACGATGTTGGCGCCGTCGGCCGTGGACGCGCCCTGCACCTCGACGGCCTTGCCGCTGTTGCGGTTGATCAGCTGGATGTAGCCGTCGATGTCCTGCACGCTGAACTGCTGGTTGGTCGTGTTGTTGTCGGACCACTGGACGATGGAGCCACCGTCGGCGGTCGACAGGTTGTAGACCTCCAGCACCTTGCCGGAGTGCTTCGACTTCAACCGGTAGAAGCCGTTGCCCGAGTCGACGAACTGCCACTGCTGCTGGGCGCCGTCGTTGCGGGTCCACTGTGTGATCCGCGCACCGTCGCTGGTCGCCAGGTTGTAGACGTCCAGGGCCTTGCCGCTCTGACGGTTCACCAGCACGTACGAGGCATTGGTGTCGATCGTGGCGGCGGAGGCGGTGGAGGCGGTCACCGCCACGACCCCACCAGCGGTGAGCAGGACCGTCGCGGCCAGAGCGCTGCGCCACCAGGCCCGGCGGCGGGAGCGGAGGGGCTCGGCGACCGAGTCCGGGGGTACGGGATGCATGCGGTTGTTCTCCTCGGATCACGAAGCGGGGGATGGGGCGGGGATCAGCTGATCCGGACGAGCCGGCCCGTGGTCAGGGCGCGGTCAGGTCGAACCGGTGCACGGTGATCGTGCCGCCGAGAGCCTGGGTGGCGTACGGGAAGATGCCGAAGCGGGGGGTTGTGGGGCGGACGGAAACGGGGGGAATGGGGCGACGGAACGGCGCTTCCGGGAGCGTTCCCAAGCTGGGTACGGATATTGCCAGAGCATTTCGTAGCCCTCAAGTGGGTCCGACCCCACGACCATGTGAGAGAGCGGCGCGTAACGATTTTGTCGGGACCTTTTTCCGGGAACCGCTCCGAGTTGCCGACGCAAATGCGTTCGTCCTCGTGGAGCGCCGGAAAACCGTGCTTTTCCGAAATGCGGGCGCACCAAATGGAGTGCGGTGCCGACTGGTGAGACTCCTCCCCGACTCTCGGGGCCGACTCGACATAACAACTCTCGGGCGTTGATTTTTTCAGATTCCGGATGTTTGCGTTCACCGCCGACGGGCGCGGACCGCGCGCCGACGCGGACAGGGACCCCGTGCCGATCGAAGTTCGAATCGATTCGACATCCGTCTCTCGACGGCGCGGCGCCTCCCCGGGCCCCCTTTAGCTGCTTTTCGAAACATCCCCGTCATCGATATTGACATCCTTGGATGTGGCTACCTAGCCTCGGCCGCGAACCGATTCGACACCGCGAGGACCCCACCGATCGTCCGGCGGCGGCCCGGGTCGAGCTGCCGGGTCGGGCGAGGGGGTGTCCATGAACATCGGCGAGATCGCCCGCCGGGCCGGGGTGTCACGCAGCACCGTGTCGTACGCGCTGAGTGGGCGCCGATCGGTGAGCACGGCGACCAGACAGCGGATCCAAGCAGTGATCGACGAGATCGGCTACCGGCCGAACGCCGCCGCCCGGGCGCTGAAGGAAGGCCGTACCCGCACCCTGGGGCTGGTCATCCCGCCGGCCAGCCTGCGGCTCACCGACATGCAGCTCGGTTTTGTCGCGAGCGTCGTCGAGGCCGCCGCACGGGCCGACCTGGACGTGCTGCTCTCCCCGTCCGGTGGTGACCACGACCGGTCCTTCGAGCGGCTGATCTCCGGCCGGCGAGCCGACGGGATCATTCTCATGGAGATCCGGCTCGAGGACGAACGCGTCACCCGGTTGCGGCACGAGGGAATTCCGTTCGTCACCATCGGTCACACCGCCCACCCGCACGGCACCTGCTGGGTCGACGTCGACTACGCCGCGCTGGTCGCCCGCTGCGTGCACCACCTCGCCGATCTGGGCCACCGCAGCATCGCCCTGCTCAACCGTTCCGCCGAACTGGTCGCGGTCGGCTACGGCCCGGCACACCGGGCGCAGGCCGGGTTCGCCGAGGCCGTGCTCCAGCGTGGCCTGACCGGCATCGAGCTGCCGTGCCCCGACGACGCCGCCGCCGGCGAGGAGTGGATCGAACAGCTGCGCGACCGCCACCCCGGCGTCACCGCCATCACCACGATCAACGAGGCGAGCCTGCCCGGTCTCCAGCGCGGCCTCGAACGGCTCGGCATCGCCGTCCCGCGCGAGTTGTCCATCGCCGGGGTCGCCGCCCGGCACTGGGCCGAAGGCTTCCGCCCTCAGCTCACCGCGGCCGACGTGCCCACCCTCGAGATGGGCGCACACGCCGTCGAACTGCTCCTCGAAAGGATCGCCGCACCCGCCGGCCCACCGCGTCACCTGCTGCTCGCACCCCCCATCTCGCTGCGCGACAGCACCGGCCCCGTCCACCCCCACTGAGCCGTCCCTCCTCCCCGGGACGAGCCGCCGGCTCCTCCCGCGACTCCTGCTGTCCTCATCCCCCACCGGAGGCACTGTGAGACCCGCATCCCCGACCCGTACCCGGGCCGTCCGCATCCTGGCCGGCGCGCTGGCCGCACTCGGCGTCCTGGCCGCACCGTCCCCGGCCCGGGCCGATGACCAGAGCATCAGCGTCGACTTCGCCGCCGCCACCACCGCGCCGGCCCACCGCGCATCCGGGTGGATCTACGGCATGACCGAGAACGGCGCCGCACCGCCGGACCACTTCTTCACCGACATCCGATACCAGGCCATGCGGGCCGGGGGCGCCCAGTTGCCCGGCGGCGGATGGGTCGGCGGCGGCTACGACCGCCGATGGAACGCCACCCGCGCCCAGATGCTGCGGACCAGGGCGCTCGGCGGCAGGTTCGTCCTGCTTCCCCACGACCTGTGGGGCGCCGACGGTGCCGCCATCTCCCGGTTCCCCGGCGACAACGGTAACTGGACCGACTACGACAACTTCCTCACCCGGGTCATCAACGACGTGAAGGCGACCGGCATCCCCGTCGAGTGGGACATCTGGAACGAACCCAACATCACCCCGTTCTGGAACCGCAGCCAGGCCCAGTACTTCGAGCTCTGGCGGCGGACCCATCAGCGGCTGCGGGCCGACATGCCGGGCACCCTGATCGTCGGCCCCAGCCTGGCGGGGGTACCCACCACCGCCGCGGGTGCCTGGTGGAACCAGTACCTCGACCACGTCAGGGCCAACAACGTGGTGCCGGACATCATCAGCTGGCATTCGCTGCCCGGCGACCCGGTGGCCGACGTCGCCGCGGCGAACGCCACACTCGACTCCCGCGGCATCGCGCACCCCCGGCCGTACCAGATCAACGAGTACGGCGCCGGGAACGAGCAGAACCCCGCCGACGGGGCCTGGTACATCACCCGCCTCGAACGGGCCGGTGCCGATGGGCTGCGCGCCAACTGGGCCAGTGGCGGCAACCTGCACAACGACCTCGGGAACCTGCTCACCCACAGCTCGGCCGGCCAGTACCGGCCCAAGGGCGAATGGTGGGTCTACCGCTTCTACGCCCAGCAGACCGGCACCGCCGTCGCCACCACGGCGTCGGCCGGATACGACGCCTACGCCACGAGGACCGGCGGTAGCGCCAGGATCCTGATCGGCGGCGGCCGGACCACCGGCAACATCGCCGTGAACCTGCGGGGACTGAACGCCACCAGCGGCGTCGTGGTCGACAACCGGGTGCGCGTGCGGGTGCAGCGCATCCCGTACGACAACGGTGGCGCGGTCGCCGGCCCGATCACCGTGCAGGACCGGGTGCTCACACTCAACGGCAACGCCACGACGGTGACCATCGCCAACAACACCGTCACCGACGCGTACACCGTCACGGTGCTGCCGCCCACCGACACGAGCTTCGCGAGTGTCGCCGTCGCGCAGCACAGCGGGCAGTGCCTCGACAACACCGATCTGCGCACCACCGACGGCAACCGGCAGCAGCAGTTCCCCTGCGAGGGAGGCGATCAGCAGCAGTGGGTCTTCCGCCCGGTGGCCGGGGTCTCCGACACGTATACGGTGGTCAACCAGCAGAGCGGCAAGTGCCTCGACGTCAGCGGCGGGTCCACCGCCGACGGTGCCGTCGTGCACCAGTGGACCTGCCTGAGCGGGGCGCAGAACCAGCAGTTCGTCCTGCGCCGGGTCGGCTACGCCGGCAACGACCCGCATGACCACCAGCTCGTCGCCCGGCACAGCGGCAAGTGCGTCGACGTCAGCGGCATCTCGACCGCGGCGCGCGCCCCGGTCCACCAGTGGACCTGCAACCCCGCCTCGCAAGGCAGCCCGCTCAATCAGACCTGGCGCCTACTCGGCCGATGACCCGTACTCCTGTGATGAGGAACCGCAATGACTGATCGACCGCTTCCCGTCCGGCGTCGCAGCCGGCGTCTCGTCGTCCTCGCCGCCGTCCTGAGCCTGCTGTTCACCGGGGCGGCCGCCGCCTCGGCCGCCACCGTCGGAACCCCCACCCGTATCGTCGGCGGCCAGTCGGGACGCTGCCTCGACGTCCCGAACTCCGCCACCACCAACGGCCTGCAGATCCAGCTGGCCGACTGCTCGGGTGCCACCGGCCAGTCCTGGACCTACACGAGCGGCAGGCAACTCACGGTGTACGGCAACAAGTGCCTGGACGCCTCCGGCCGCGGCACCACCAACGGCACCGCCGTGATCCTCTGGGACTGCAGCGGCCAGTCCCACCAGCAGTGGAACGTCAACGACAACGGCACGATCACCGGGGTGCAGTCCGGACTGTGCCTCGACGCCAACGCGGCCGGCACCGCGAACGGCACCAGGATCATCCTGTGGACCTGCAACGGAGGGGCCAACCAGCAGTGGGCCCAGGTCGTTCCCGGTGGCGGCACCGGCGGAGGACCCTGCGACCTCTACGCGGCCGGCGGTACGCCGTGCGTGGCGGCACACAGCACGGTACGGGCGCTCTACAGCTCCTACCGCGGCAACCTCTACCAGGTCCGGCGTGGTTCGGACAACACGACCCGGAACATCGGCACCCTCAGCGCCGGCGTGGCCGACGCCGCGAACCAGGACTCCTTCTGCGCGGGTACGACCTGCGTGATCACCGTCCTGTTCGACCAGTCCGGCCGCGGGAACGACCTGTGGTACCAGGGTTCGACAGTGGTACCCGGTTCGCCGCAGAGTTCGCCGGCGGTCGCGACGACCGAGTCGCTGACCATCGGCGGTTCGAAGGCCTACTCGCTCTACATCAAGCCGGGAAACAGCTACTGGCGCGACGGGCACCTGACCGGCGTCCCCACCGGCAGCGCGCCCGAGGGCATGTACATGGTCACCAGCGGGACGCACGTCAACAGCGGCTGCTGCTTCGACTACGGCAACAGCGAGACCACCCGCAAGGCCGACGCCGCCGGTGCGATGGACGCGATCTACTTCGGCACGAGCTGCTGGTTCGGCGGCTGCTCGGGGACCGGGCCGTGGGTGCAGGCCGACCTCGAATGGGGTCTGTTCCCGGGCGGCAGCAGCACCTGGAACACCAACCAGCGGGCGTTCACCAGCAAGTTCGTCACCGCGACGCTGAAGAACAACGGGACGTCGCGGTTCGCCATCAAGGGCAGCAACGCCCAGGCCGGCGGCCTCTACACGCTGTGGGACGGCGCGCTGCCGTCGGGCTACAGCCCGATGCGCAAACAGGGTGCGATCGTCCTCGGCAGCGGCGGTGACTGCTGCAAGCCCGACGGCGGGGCCAATCAGAGCGCCGGCACGTTCTACGAGGGCGCCATGGTCTCCGGCTACCCGTCGGACGCCACCGAGAACGCCGTACAGGCCAACATCACCGCGGCCGGCTACCGGTGAGCGTTCCCACTCCCGGTCTCGGCGGATAACTTCGAATTCAAAGCAGGTATGATCACGGGATGAGTGAAGCGGCGCCCGGCCTGAGCGCGGAGCAACTCGGTGCCTACTTCGCTCTGGTCGAGGTCAGCAGCCTTCTTCAGTACGCGGTGGACGAGCACCTGCGCATCGACGGTGACCTCAGTTATGTGCAGTTCCAGCTCCTGGCCCGGCTCGTCGACGCGCCCGGGGGCAGGCTGCGGATGACCGACCTGGCCGACGGTGTCGTCTACAGCCGCAGCGGGCTGACCTATCAGGCGGGCCTGCTGGACAAGCGTGGCCTGATCACCCGTTCGCCGTCGCCGGACGACGAGCGCAGTGTCATGGTCGCGGTCACCGATGCCGGCCGCGACCTGGTCGCCCGGGTGCTCCCGGGGCATGTCGACCGCGTCCGGCACCTGTTGTTCGAACCCTTGACCGGCGATGACGTCACCGCCCTCAACGCCATCGTCGGCCGGGTCCGTGACCACATGCGCGCTGCCCCGCCCCGCTCCGCCAAGCCTCGCGCCCGGCGCAACCCGACCGGCTGAGGCAGGGGAGATCGATGGACCGCGCGTTGCTGGCGGACTTTCTCCGGGCCCGGCGCGAAGCACTGCAGCCGGAGGAGGTGGGGCTGCCGCGGGGCGCGCGGCGTCGTACCGGTGGGCTGCGGCGCGAGGAGGTCGCGGTGCTGGCCGGCATGTCGGCCGACTACTACAGCCGCCTGGAGCAGAAGCGCGGCCCGATGCCGTCCGAGCAGATTCTGGCCGCCGTGGCCGGGGCGTTGCGGCTCAGCCCGAGCGAGCGGGAGCACCTGTTCGCCCTCGGGGGGCACGCGGCTCCACGGCGTGCGCTCCCGGACGACCGGGTCGGCTTGGCCATCCGCACCATCGCGGAGCACCTCTCGGACACGCCCGCGATCGTGTTCTCCCGGTTCGGTGAGGCGTTGCTGCAGACCCCGGCGGCGGTGGCGCTGTTCGGCGACTACACCCGTTTCGAGGGCCTGTCGCGCTACCTGGTCTACCGCTGGTTCACCGACCCGGCCCAGCGGGCCATCTACCCGCCCGAGGACCACGACATCCGCGCCCGGGTCTTCACCGTGGACCTGCGGGCGGCGTACACGACCGACCCGGCGGGCACGGCCGGGGAGATCGTCGACGCGCTCCTGGCGGTCAGCCCCGAGTTCGCCGGGCTCTGGCGGCGCCACGAGGTGGACGTGACCCATCACCACGACCTCAAACGCTACCGCCATCCGCGACTGGGCGAGTTGGAGTTGTACAGCCGGCGGCTGGTGGATCCCGACGAGGGCCAGGACCTGCTGGTCTTCATGGCCGAACCCGGATCGCTGAGTGAGGCGAAGCTCCGGCGCCTGACCACCGCGGCCGGCGACGAGGCATGAGCCGAGCCTGATCCCTCTTGTCCATGGTCTGCCATACCGTGGATGACGAGACCATTCACCCGCCTTCCGTTCTGCGCCACGCTCGTGTGGTCGAACCGGGAAGGCGGTGAGCAATGTGGATCGCGAGATACTGGCGCACTTTCTCCAGCGGCGCCCTGACGAGGCGGCAACCGGCCGGCCCGGTCACCGGGCCAGCCCGGTCCTGGAGCTCATCGTCGAGCGCCTGCCGGAGTACCCCGCGACGGTGTTCTCCCGGGCCGGCGAGGTGCTGCTGCAGACCCGTCCGTCGATCGCCCTGTTCGGCGACTACTCCCGGACCGGGGGCTCGTCGCATTCTCTGGTCGACCGGTGGCTGAGCGACCCGTCGGCGCGTGAACGCCACCTCGTCGAGGTGGGTGTCCCCGTCCGGCACCGCCCGAGGTGCTATCGGCATATCGCACTGGGCAGCTTGGCACTGTACCGCCACCTGCTGGTCTGTCCGGTGGAGCGCCAGGTGCTGCTGGTCTTCACGGCTGTCCCCGGCTCCGTCAGCCACGCGAAGCTGCGTTCCCTGGCCGCCGGGAGTGGCGAGGAGGGTTCCGCCGACCGGCGGTGACCCCCGCATCACCCGTGCTTCGGACCCGGAGCACGATCTCTTCGAACGACGAGGATCATCATGAAGGCAGTGCGTTTCCACGAGTACGGCACCCCCGGGGTCCTGCGGTACGAGGACGTGGACCAGCCGGTCCCCGGCATCGGCGAAGTCCGGATCCGGGTGGCGGCGACGTCGTTCAACCCGGTCGAGGGCAACATCCGCGCCGGTGTCATGCGGGGCCCCATCCCGATCCGGCTGCCGCACACCCCCGGCATCGACATCGCGGGCACCGTCGACGCGCTCGGCGAGGACGTGACCGGCTTCGACGTCGGTGACCGCGTGATCGGCGCCCTGCCGCTGACCAGCACCGGCGCGGCCGCCGAATACGTCATCGCCCCGGCCCGGATCCTGGCGGCCGCCCCCACGAGCGTCCCGCTGGTGGACGCCGCCGGACTACCACTGGTCGGGCTCACCGCATGGCAGGCCCTGTTCGACCACGCAAAGCTGACCACCGGCCGGCGGGTACTGATCAACGGCGCGGGCGGCGTCGTCGGCGGCTACGCGGTGCAACTGGCCAAGAACGCCGGCGCATACGTGATCGCCACGACCGGCCCGCGCACCTCCGAGCAGGCCAAGACGGCCGGCGCCGACGAGATCCACGGCCCCGGGATCCCGGAGCTGTCCGAGCCGGTCGACGTCGTACTCAACGTCGCCCCGATCGCCCCGGAGCAGATGGCCGCCCTGGCCGGCGTGATCCGGGACGGCGGTGTGCTGGTCAACACCACGGTGTGGATGCCCGCCGCGTCCGACGAGGCCCGCGGCGTACGGGGAATCAATCTCTTCTTCCGTCCCGACGCCCACCAGCTCACCCAGCTGGTGACCCTGCTCGACGCGGGCAGGCTGCACCTCGGCGCGACCCGGCGGGTGCCGCTGGCCGCACTGGCGCAGGTGCACGCCGAAGTCGCCACCGCCCCGATCAACGGCAAGGTCGTCTTCGTCGCCCCCGGCGCCACCCTCGACTAGGGAAGGCACCCGGTTCCACCGCCCTCGGGAGCCGGCGGGATCGGCGCCGACCGCACCGGGCTGCGACTCCCACCCGCCAACCCCCACAACGACATCCGGCCGGTATCCGGCCCTGATCGCGGAGCACTGCATCATGACCGAACTCCTCGTCGGCCCCGCCGACAAGACCGTCACCATCACCGTCCAGCAACGCACCTGGAAGGCACCCGCGGACACCTTCCGGGCCCTGGTCCCCATCGACCTGCCCACCGTCTTCCGCCCGGTGCCACCGTTCCCCGGCATCACACTGGTCGCGAATCAGACCGGACCCTGGGACCACGTCGGCGCACGACGGAACCCCCGGTTCGACGACGGATCCCAGGCCGACGAAGAACTCACCGAATACACCGACGGACACAGCTTCGCGTACGAGCTGACGAACTTCACCAACGTCCTGTCCCGACTCGCGGCCGGAGTCCGCGGCGAGTTCAACGTCAACCCCGACGGGCCCGGCACCCTCATCCGGTGGGCCTACGAGTTCAAGCCGCTCCCCGGCCGCCGATGGATCCTCGCCGGCCCCTTCGCCCCACTGTGGCGCCGGTACATGGTCGCCGCCCTCGACCGATGCGTCACCGTCATCGAAGCGGGAGCCGAACCGCCGGCGGGCCTCACCCCCTCGGCGACGTCAGAGCGGTCCTGACCACGGCGCTCACATGCGCGGACGTTCTGAGCGCCTGCGGGAGGTGTGCCGTGATGCGCGAACGCGCGGCAGACCGCCGAGTCGGTGGAAGGCGCCCAACGCTCCGTCGCCGACCTGTCCCGGATGTCGCTGGAGGCCAACGTCGCGGTCTCCCGCTTCGTCTACTGATCCACCGGGGAAGCCCGCGTGCTGACGGAAGCAGAGCCTGGATGAGCTGCCGCAGCGGATTGCAGAGCGGCTTTCGACGGTCTACCGGGACTGTCTCATCGGGCAGGACCACATCGGAGCCGCGCCTTCGACCCGTCCCCGGGTGGCCGCTTGCTGCCACCCGCGCCGCATCAGCGACAAATCTCCCTAACGTGTGACGGGTTAGGCAAATCGACGAGGAGGTCAATCATGACGCGGAGCACGAGCAGATGGAAGCGGACGGTCGTTGTGCTGGCGGCGGCCTGCGGCATGGTCCTGGGGACGACCGCCGCGGCCGGTGCGGCACCCGGTGCGGCGGCGTTCTCGGCGCAGGCGCGAAGCGTCGGGTTGTCCAGCGCCGAGGCCCGTGAGTTGCAGACGGCGGTGACCGCCGAGATCGTACGGGCCGGCGGTACCCAGGTGGCGCTGAACAGGATCGAGCGGCCCGGCGCGACGGTGCTGCTCCCGCTGCCCGGCGAGCTCTACGCACGGAACCTGGACTCGCCGGCCGGGCGGACCGCTGCGGGCCGGCTCATGGCGGAACCCTGTCCGTATCGCCACTTCTGCCAGTACAGCAACATCTACTTCCAGGGCATGGTGGAACAGCGGTACTCCTGCGCCGAGTACCGCAACTACCTGGTGTACGACGGTTCGTGGATCAACAACCAGTCCCGGGGTACGAGCGCGCGGATGCGGGACAAGGGCGGGGTGCTCCGCTACAGCACTCCGGGCGCCCCTTCCCAGGACGACGTCGCACCGTGGAACTGGGTCGGCTCCATTCATCCCTGCTGACCGGTGCCGTGCAGGGGCTCCCCGTACCAGGGGAGGCCCTGCATGCCGGTCGTGCCGAGTCACTCCGAACCGGTGTCCGAACCCGGGGAGTCCCGGTGAACCTCGGTGCCATACCGCGCAACCATGGTTCGGACGGCTTCCTCCACGACCGCGGTCGTGCGGGCGGGGGCCACCGTCCAGTCCGGGAGCAGAAGTCGCGGCCAGAACAGATAGTTCGAGATCATGCCGAGGAACTGCGTGGCGGCCATCTCCGGGTCGGCGATGTCTGCGGCCCCCGCGTCGCGCTCGGCCAGCAGGTAGGTCCGGACGGACTCGAAGTACGGCAGTTTGCCCTGGGAGAAATGCGTCTTGGCCAGTTCGGGAAAGCGCGGCAGTTCGGCGATGACGATGCGAAACAGGTCGGTCATCTCCGGCTGGCTCAACAGCGCCGCATAGCGCCGTCCCAGAACCGTCAGGCCGGCCGTCAGGTCACCGGCGGGCGGCACGTCCGCGACGTCGTTCTCGGCCCAGGAGTCGAGCACGATGGCATCGAACAATGCCGCCTTCGTCGGGAACTGCTTGAACAGCGTCGCCTTCGACACGCCCGCACTGTCGGCGACACGCGCCAGGGATGCCCGGTCGTAGCCCAACTCGAGGAAGAGCCCGGTGGCGGCCTGCACGATGAGCGCGCGCTTCTCCTCCGCCACGCGCTGGTGATAGGCCGACGGCGCTGGAGTCATGCGCCCATCATAGCGAGGTGAGTGGGTTGACTCACCACTCGCCGGGGCGTAACTTCGGCATGGTGAGTCGATCGACTCACCACCCGCTTCCGGGTTGCCGTTCCCCGTACGTACCGGAGGATCCTGATGTCCCGCTTCGAAAAGCAGACCGTTCTCGTGACCGGCGGCGCCGGTGGGCAGGGAGCCAGCCACGTTCGCGCCCTGCATGCCGAAGGCGCCGACGTCGTCATCGCTGACATCGATGCCGAGCGTGGTGCCGGTCTCGCCGCCGAGTTGGGAGACGGGGCGCGTTTCGTCCGCCTCGACGTGTCCCGGGAGGAGTCGTGGGCCGCCGCCGTCGCGGAGACCGAGAAGGCCTTCGGTGCGCTCACGATCCTGGTCAACAACGCCGGGGTGCAGAACCCGCCGGCCCTCATCGAGTCCACCGACCGGGCTACGTGGACGCGCATCCTCGACATCAATCTCACCGGCACCTTCCTCGGCATCAAGGCGGCCGCCCCGGCACTGCGGCGCGCGGGGGGAGGATCGATCATCAACATCGCTTCCACCATGGGCATCGGCGGCACCGCCTTCTACGCGCCCTATGTCGCCAGCAAGTGGGCGGTTCGAGGGCTCACCCAGACCGCTGCCCTCGAGTTGGGCCGCGACAACATCCGCGTCAACGCCATCCACCCCGGCGTCGTCGCCACTCCGTTCATCACCGAGCCGGCGGCCGGCAGCGACGCCCCGATCGCCGACTTCTACTCACCCGAGCCGTTCGCCGTCCCGCGACTCGGGCAGCCCGCCGACATCACCGCGCTGCTGCTGTTCCTCACCTCGCCGCAGGCGGCCTTCATCACCGGCGCCGAGTATGTCATCGACGGGGGACTGCTCCTCGGCCCCGCGCTGCGGAAGGAAGCCGCATGAACCACGCGGGCGGGCATGGTGAGCACAGCGCGCCTGACCCGCTGGCGCACCTGCCGCACAAGATCAGGCGTGCCATCAGGATCACGCCCGCGGCCGGAACCCGCGAACGAATCGTGGACATCACCACCACCGGGCGGCGTACCGGACGGCCCCGGCGCATCGAGATCTTCTTCTATCGCGCCAACGACGTTACCTATCTCTGCAGTGGAGCGGGCGGAGGCGCGACCGGCTGGTACGCGAATCTGCGGGCGAACCCCGCTTTCACCTTCCACCTCAAGAACGGCATCAGAGCGGACCTGCCGGCGTACGCGACGACCGTCACCGATTCCGCGGAACGGGCGGCGGTGATCGCGGCCATCGTCGACGACCTCAACCAGCCTCACGACCCCGGCACCGTCCGGCCGACCCGTCCAGAGGACTGGGCCGCCAGCAGGCTGATGCGCATCGACTTCCACTGAGCCGCCTCGCATGCTGAGGCGCGGCAAACGGCCGAACGCTCACGTCATGGACAGGGCGCGTTCGGGGGCACAAGCGGACGTCCAGGGGACGACGTGGACTTGTCCTGCCGTTCAGTCGTGGATCGGGGCGGCTATGTAGGGGAGTCGACCCGGCGGGAGATCGCCTACGCGGAGTCCCTCGGCAAGCCGGTTCGGTATCTGAGTAACTCCGCCCGGGGCGGGCTCCCGGCGAAGCCTCCTCCAGGCGCAGCGCCCTGCTCAAGAAGGCCGACGCCTCTGGTCACCGGCATACGAGCACATAGGTTAGGTTCCTAGGATGCTCTACCGGTGGTGAATCAGGCTGCCCGTGCCGTCCGTCGGACGCCTTCGGCGCTTGATCGACCACCGGCAGACGAGTACGTCGCGAGCCGGGTCGTCCCGGGCTCGGCCGATGCCGGTGGTGGGAGCTCGTCCGCCGGGGCTTGCCGAGCCCGTGAAAGCGGGACGTAAGCGCGGTGAAAGCGGCTCCGCATACCTTCGCCGGAGTAACGGGGCGGTAGGGCGCGGGGGGCGAAATGCGGAACCGAAATATTCGTAGGCTGGCAATCGGACTGTCGGTTGCCGGCCTTGCCGTGGCGGGTCTCTTCGCGGTCCGGGTCTTCGCCGGCTCCGCACCCGCGGCGAAGGCCGAGCGGATCAGCGCGACGGCGGACATCCTGGACAGTGCGCGGAGCCGGCTGGCCAACGATTGTCTCGCGCGGCGGGGACTCACACTGCCGGACGAGGTCGCAGCCTCGGGTCTGGACCTGCGGGAGTTTCCGTACGGTGTCGACGACGTCGAGTGGGCAACCTCGCACGGGTACGGCACCGACCTGATGGACCAGGCGGAGCGGGAGCGGAAGTCCAGCCCGCGGAAGCTGTTTCTGGACGGTCTTCCACCGGCCCGCCGGGCCGCGATCCTGCTGGCCATGAACGGGGCCGGACCTCGCAGCACGTCCGTCACCGAGGCGCGGCTGCCCAGCGGTGGGGTGGTGCGGCGCAGCAGCGACAGTTGCATCGCCGAGGCGGAACGTGAGCTGTACGGCGACCTGGCCACCTGGTACCGCGTCGAGCGGGTGACCGACAACCTGCCCGGGATCTGGGTCGCCGAGGTGCTGGCCGATCCGGCCTATCGCTCGGCCCTCGGCGCGTGGGCGACCTGTATGCGCGGCCGGGGATACCACTACGACAACCCGTCGAAGGCTCATCAGGATCTTCGCACGGCACCCGGGGCCACCCGTGAACGCGAGATCCGGACCGCCGTCGCGGAGGCCACCTGCGCGCACAGCAGTGGGCTCGCGGCCACTGCGCGAGGCCTCGAGCAGCGATACGCCGCCTCGGTGCGCACGAAGTACGCCGATGAGATCGAGACACGTCGGCGCCTGGAGGAGGCCGCGGTTCCGCGGGCCTGCGCTCTGCTGCCGCAGTGCTGAAGGGGCTGCCCGGTCTGGCACCGGGTTGATATCACCGCCGGCGACGCCGGCGGGGGAACACATCGAGTGAATGGGAAGTGCATGAGAAAAAGGCACATGGCAGTGGTTTCCGCCATTCTGATCGGTGCGGTCCTGGCTGCGGCGCCCGCCGCGGCGGCGGACCCGAAACCCGCCGGCAGCGCGGCGGCCGGTAAGACCTCGGGCCCGGCCCCCGCGCCGGGAGCGACCGGAGTGCCGGGAGCGGCCGGCACTCCGCACCAGACAACCGATGCGGCCTCGCTGAGCGCGCTGGCCGGGGACGGCTACTTCTACGCGTACGAGCACCGCAACTGGGACACGTCCGCCAAATACTGCCGGTGGGACGACAAGCACGGCGACTGGCGGCATCCGACGTGGAACATGCCGTACGGCGGCGATTGCTACAACTTCGCGTGGTACGAGGACTACATGTTGGACAACATGGCCAGCTCGGTGTGGAACAACGGCGTTCCCGACACCTACGACGACGTCATGATGTTCAGGGACATCGGCTGGGAGGGCGCCAAGATGTGCCTGGGCCAGGGCGACTTCTGGGGCGATCTGGGGCTCGGCTGGGAGCGGTTCGACGACGGCGGGTTCGCGAACGATGAGATCGGTTCGCATTCATGGCGACAGGAGTGCAACCTGTAGCCGTCGGGTGACGCGGCGCCGATGCCCCGGGCATCGGCGCCGGCAGTCGTGGCACCGAAACGCCCGCAGTCCGCCGGCGCGGATCGCTGACCGTGCGGGCACCGGGGTGCCGGGGAAAGCGGACCCGGGAAACAGGTACGCCCCTGGGCGCGCCGGCAGCGCACGGCGGTGGTGCTGGTCTACAGGCCGAGGGAGGGGCCGTCGCGGTCGCGTTCGGCAGCTGCCGCTTCCCGGGAGACTTCCTCGCGTTCGGCTTCTTCCCGCTCGGCGGTCGCCTGGTCCAGGGTGCCGCGCAGACGCGCTTCGCCGCGTAGGGCGGCAGCGTCCCGGGCCGCTTGTTTCGCCTGCTCAAGGGTGGTGTCGGCACGCTGGTGGAGGTCGTGCTCCGCGCCGAGGTCACGTTGCCGGGCGTCGTCGGTGTGGTGGTCCCACCGCTGGGTGAGGTCCTCGAGTTCCGCCGCCGCGGCGGCGGAACCGTCGATGCCGCCGGCGAGCTGGTCGTGGTCGGCAGCGCGACGTTCATGCCGCTGGGCTTCGGCAACGGCGTTGCGTGCGGCGTCACGAAGCCGCTGCCGACGGGCGGCGATCTCTTCAGGGGAGGTCCCGGCTTCGCGCAGTGTGTGGGCATCCTGCTGGGCTGGCTCCGCCAGCTGGTGGATGTCCTGCCACGCCTGGCGGGAGAGGGCGTACTGCTCGGCGGCCGCGTCACGGGCCGCGGTGGCGGCTGCGGCGGCGTCGACCCGGGTGGTCAGGGCGGCTCGACGTTGTTCGAGTGCACGCGTGGCCGGTCCCTGCCCGCGCTGGACGGTTTCGTGTAGCCGCCGGGCTTCGGCGGCCCGATTCCGCGCGCCGGCCTCGAGCTGGGCGGCAGCGCGGTCGGCGGCGGCGATCGCGGTCGGCAGGTCAGCGGTGCGGATCATGCCGTGCGGCCGGGTCCGCCAGCCGGGAACGGGGGGCTCGCGCTGCTCCGGCTCCGGGTCAGGGAGCTGCGCGGCGGCCGGGTTCGGGGCCACGGGTTCGGCTTCTTGTGGCTGCGGCCGCAGGGTTCCGGCGACGCGGAGGTCCTCGGCGTCGACCTGCGCCATCACCTCGGCGAGGTGTGTCTGCCGCTCGGCCGGGGCCAGCCGGAGCAGGGCCGCGGTGTCGACGTATCCCGGCAGGGCCGGATCGTCGATCTGGATTCGTGCCCGCACCGGGCCGGGCTCGAGCAGGGCGTGCAGGGCTGCCGGAATCTTCTCCGGCGGCGGGTGGGCGAAGGCGATCCGGTCGGCGCCGGCGTCGGGTGTGCGCCGCACGGCGGGCAACTCGGTGCTGTACAGGATCGCCGCGGTGTGCGCGTGATCGGAGAACACCACCGTCCGGCCGTGGATGTTCTCGGCGTAGCGCTCCGACAGCCGGTCCCACACCTCGCGGACATCGTCGGGGTCGAGGTCGAGGGCCTCGATGGTGCGCCGGTCGTTGAGCCAGTGCTGGTCCATCTCGGTACCGCCCGGCGTGAGGTGGATGACGGTGGCCGGCCGGGTCGGGTCCAGGCGGGTGACGTGCTCGGCCCAGGCTTGTGCAACGTAGCGGTTACCCACGAAGTCGCCGGTCGACGGGTGCCGCGACCGCCACGCCCAGAGGGTGGCGCCGTCGAACGGGGAACTCAGGTCCATGGTTTCGGCGCGCTGCCACAGGTAATCCAGCACGTCCTGATCTCCGGCCAGGGAACGCAGCCGTTCGGCGCACCGCTGGACGCCCGCATCATCGGGGCGCCGGGCCTCACGCTGCCGCTGAAGATCAACCGCTCGATCCCACATCTCGGGGACGAGCTGCACCCGACGGCTCACCGGCCGTCGCGGTACGGGGTGAACGCCAGCCGCAAGGAGGCACTGCCCGGCCGGCTGCCGTCGGCGGTTCCCACGGCAAGATTGATCCACAGCGTGACGACGACACCGATGTCCGGTCGCGGCCAGACCGCGGACCTCACCCGCCCGGCCTGGCCGTCCTCGATGGCCGGCCCGAGCACGGTCTGTGCCGCGGCGAGGTAGCCCGGCCACGCATCGAGCGCGTCGGTCATGACCGCGGCATTGTCGCTGGACGTCGCGGCCCGCCGTTTCCACAGCACCTGCAGCGCCTCGTTGATGCGTTGCGCGCCGGGCTCGCGGAACAGGGTGACACTGGCGCCCGCCGCGGAAACCGTCAGGTCCAGGTCAGGGCCGATGCTGGTCAGCTCCCAGCCGATCCGGTGCGCCCAGCCACGGGGGTCGTCGCCGTCCGGCCCGGCCCACACCGCGGTCCAATCCGCGTCGACCAGCCGGTGCAGGTCGTCGCCGAGCTGCCCGGGACTGCGCTTGATGGTCAACGCCGCGGCCATGGCTCCTCCAATATCCAGTCGTGATCCCGTCGGCGCGCTCCACCGACCCGCATCGACATCGGTAACGGTAGTCGGCGGCGGCTCGGCGAGGGGTGCAGTCCTATCGAGTCCAGGTAACCGTCGCCGGGTCTGCCGGATCGGTGGTGACGGTGCCGCCGACCTGCACGGGAAGGCGCTGAGTGATGGTGTCGCGGGTTCGGGTCACGCTGGTGAACGCCGTGTAGGTGACCGTGACCTGGCCGGGCGTCACGGTCCGCACGGTCGCCGGGGCGCCGGTGAGGCCGGGGTCATCGACGGGGACGATCTCCACGGTCGGCGGTTGCAGGTCGTACCAGCGCACGTCGTCGGCGCCGATGACGATGCCGGGTACCTGGAACGGGCAGCCGGGCGGGCGGAGATCGGTCTGCCTGGTGCAGTCGGTGAGCAGCGCACGGATCTGCTCGTCGACCTGGGCGGCGGCCTCAGGCCGGACCCGTACCGTGAGCGCGACCTGCTGCGGGGTGGCCCGGCTGTCGGCGGTCGCCGGGACGTCGACGCGGACCGGGCCGGCCTCGGCCGGGGCGAACAGCACGTCGCCGGCGGCCTGGACGCTGTAGGTGCCGGGCAGCACGGTCAGGCCCGGCCCGTCGGGCTCGCCGGCGGGCACGGTGGCGGCACCGACCTGGACCTGCGCGACGCGGACGCCGGTGATGGTGAGCCGTCCGGTGGCGCCGTACAGGATCCGGTAGGGCCGGGCCAGGCCGTCACCGGTGCGCTGCACCCGGATGGTGGTCTCCTGCCGGGCGCCGGACAACCGGTAGGACACCGGCACGAACGCGATCGACTTGTCCGGGCGCCGGGTGATGTCGGCTGGATCGCCGTAGACCGGCTCACCGATGTCGACGTGTTCCGGCGGCTGATAGCCGCCGGCCAGAGCGGTCCCGGTGCAGGCCGGTGAGGCGCAGCCGGCCAGGTCGGCGGCGGCCGCGGTGTCGCGGGCGGTCAGGGCGGCGAACAACTCCCGGACCGGCTGCTCGGGCGGGTGCCGGGCATCGTTGATCGCGACGACGGCCAGGTAACCGAGCAGGGCCAGCACGAGCAGCACGGCGGCACCGCCGCCGGCGAGCCAGGGGGCACGGCCGCTGGGACGCCGGGTCCACCACGCCGGCGCCCGCGGCGGAGGCCCCGGAGCCGGAGCTACCGGCTCCGCCGGTGCCGGTGAGGGCGCCGGTGGGGTGGGCGTGGGGTCAGGCCCCGGTGCGGGGTGGGAGGTCAGTGGGGCGCCGCAGGCGTGGCAGAACCGGGCGTTGTCCCGGTTCGGGGCGCCGCAGCGCGGGCAGGCCGGGGCGGCGGCGGTCACGGCGCGGCCGGAGGGGTGAGAGGCAGCAGCGGCGTGTAGCCGGACAGTGCCTTGTACGGCGGCATCAGCCCGGCGGGGCGGGTCTCGACCAGCAGCGGCGCGTCGGAGCGGTAGAACAGCCAGGCCCGCCCGGGCGGGAGCTGCTGCAGCGCGTCGACGGGCAGCACCGGCCGGTACAGCGAGCCGATCGCGTGCTGCCGGCCGGAGGCGTCGCGGTCGGCCAGCCGGCCCGGCCGGTCGGGGGAGTGGGCGGGATCGGGGCCGCCGGCGTAGTAGGTGGTCTGGGCCTGCCGGTACTCCCCGGCCCACGACGAGATGTCGCGCAGGTCGGCGCCGTTGGACATGCCGCCGTAGATCACCTTGGCGGTGGTGGCGGTGAGGATGGCCTGCTGCAGGTCGGCGCCGTAGCGGGCGCGCAGCTGGGCGAGGCTCTGCGCGGCCCACAGAGTGACGATCCCGGCGCCGCCGCCCTCGGACGCCAGCGACGGCAGCGACTCCAAGGGCGCGATGTTGGCGATCTCGTCCAGGGCCAGCAGCAATGCCGGATCGAGCCGGCCGCCCGGCCGGGTGGCGGCGAGTTCGGCGGCGCGCTGGGCGATCGCGTCGACCAGGCCGACGATCAGCGGTGCCGCGACCTTCTGATGGTGTGACGGGCCGACGATGAACAGTGTCGAGCCGGAGGTCAGGAACGCGTCGATGTCCAGGTACGGGCCCAGCGCGGAGGCGCGGACCCGGGGTTCGGCGGTCGCGTCGATGCAGTTGCGGGCCATCGAGTAGAAGCTCCCGCGTTCGCGGTCGCCGAGCAGTTGCAGCGCGTCGAGGTCGTCGGCCCAGTCCACGGCCTCCGACGTCGAGGCCCGTAACACCGCGGCGGCCGGGTCGGTTTCCTGCCGGGCCAGCCGGCGCCGCACGTCGACGATGCTGGAGCCGTCGAGGGCGGCGGCGTGGAACAGCGCCCGCAGGATCGAGGCGGCGCCGGTCGTCCAGTGCGCGCTGTCGCTGATGCCCTGGCCGACCACGGCGACCATCGCCGAGGCCCGCCGGTACGCGACCGACGGGTTCTCACACCCGGCGATCGGCGACCACTGCACGCTGGTCACCCCGGGCACCGACGCGAACGGGTCGTACACGTACACGTGCCCGCCCCGGCCGGACGCCAGCTCGCGGCGCCGGTTGCCGGTGAACTGCAACAGGTCCGGGCGGGTGGAGGTGACCACCGCCGGGCCGTCCCAGCCCATCAGGGTCGGGATCAGGATCCCGGAGCTCTTGCCGTAGCGGGGCGGCCCGACGACCCCGACGGAGTCGCTGGAGTTCGACCAGCACGGCCGGTGGCCGTCGAGCGGGTCCAGGCCCAGATAGACCGCCTGCCGGGCGGTGACGGTGAACGAGTCGATCGGCGGGAAGTCCACCGGCTACCAGCCTTTCCGTACGGTGCTGTCGCCGGTCCAGCCGGGCAGCGCCCGCACCAGTGGGTGCTCCTCGTGCAGCGGATACACGCGGTCGTCGTGTTCGAGGCGGTCCAGGCGCAGTTCGTTGGGCGGGTGCGAGGCCAGCAGCGTGCGGTCCCAGCCCGAGCGCTGCCCGTCGAACGAGCCGCGCAGGTAGGCCAGCGTCCGGCGCAGGCCGTCCTGGTAGCCGGCGGCGGCCGCCGCGGCGTCGGCCCGGTACTCCTGAGCCCGCCACAACGTCGCTTGTGCGGGCAGCACCCCGTAGCGGACGGTGGCCAGCACCGACCACGACAGCAGCCGCACCAGAAACTGCAGGGGCCGGATCCGGGCCGCCCGCAGCGCCCGGTCGGCCAGCTCGAACGCCAGGAACAGCGGCAGGGCGACGCCCTTGGCCCAGGCCATCGCGATCGCGTCGCCGTCGCGCCAGTGCGCCAGCTCGTGCGCCAGCACCGCGGCGATCTGCTCCCGGTCGTGGTCCAGTTGCTCGAGCAGCCCGGCGTTGATCACGATGTGCCGGATCCCCGCCGACGCGTTCGGCTCCCGCCGGTCGTCGATCAGCAACCGCGGCAGGGCGTCCAGGCCGAGCCGTTCGCCGGCCTCGGCCAGGATCGGCAGCAGCCAATCGGCCTCGCGCCGCGACAACTCCCGGGCCCCGCCGACGCGCAGCCGGACCGCTTCGGTGCCGGCCGACCACCACACGTACAGGGCGCCCACCGTCACGGCGACCGCGACCTGGCCCAGCAGTACCGACACCGGCCACAACGGATCACCCGCGTACAGCTGCTGCCACGGGAACACCGCGGTCATCCAGCCCAGCGTGAGCGCCCCGTTGACCATCCCGATCAGCCCACCCACGATCCCGCCGATCTGCGCGGCCGCGGTCGGCAACAACTCGCTCGACGACACGGGCAGCGGGAACACGAACTCCAGCAACGTGTCGAGCCGGTCCAGCACCCCGACGCCGACCACCGTCCCGGACACCACCCCGGCCAGCCCGCCGACCACGCCGCCGACCCCCGCCATGAGCAGCACCATCGGCACCCCGAACCACGCCCCGACGATTCCGGCGAGCGTGCCGGCCACGTTGCGGCCGATCGTGGCCCGCAGCCACGCCCGCCACCCCGGCCCCCGCGCCGCCCGCCCCGGTACCACCGGCCGGCGCGCTGCCATCGCCGGTGTCTCCGCGGTGGAGTTCAGCGACGCACCGCAGTCCGGGCACACCGTCGCCGCAGAATCGGGCAGGGCGTGCCCACATTGATCACAGAACACTTCGCCAACCTCCCCGGACGTCGTCGGCGAAGGTCCACTCTAGAGATCGCCACCGATGTCCGCGTCAAGCGCGCCCAGGCGGAGGCGTTCCCCGAAAAGGAGAGGAGCGCGACGGATCCGCCCGCCGCCGGCACGGCACCGCCGAAAGTTTCGGAATTTGGCCGAGATTTCCAGTACTTCGCATGTTAACGTCTCGGTCACAGAGTCATGACAATCGATGTCGCCGAGGGCTCGGCGCGCTGCCGAGGAGAGCACGAGGCTCCAGAAACTGCGCCGTGCCGGCCTTCGCGGCCGGGGAAGGAGATCCTCGTGAACATCCCTTCTGGCCGCGCCAGGTATCGGCCGGTGATCGCGGCGCTGGCCGTCGCGGTACTGGCCGGCGCCGGCGCGGTGGCCGTGGGCAAGGCTCCCGCCCTGGCCGCCGAGACCACCCTGCGAGCCGCGGCGGCGAAGGCCGGGCTCTTCTTCGGGGTCGCCGCCTCGCCGGGACGGCTCAGCTCCATCGTCAGCCAGGAATTCGGCCAGCTCACCCCCGAGAACGACATGAAGCCGGACACGATCGCCACCTCCAGTGGCGGACTGCGCAACACCGGGAACGCCGACACTCTGGTCAACTACGCCCAGACCAACAACATGCTGGTACGGGGCCACACGCTGGTCTGGCACTCACAGGCGGGCCAGTTGCAGGGCACCAGTCAGGCGACGCTCAACACGTTCATCGGCAACGCGCTCACCCGGTGGGGCAGCCGGATCGCCTACTGGGACGTCGTCAACGAGGCGCTCGACGACAACAACAACGGCAGGCGGCGCACCCAGTGGCCGCACAGTCTGAGCCGGGACGCCAACGGTGACGGCGACTTCTTCGACGCCGGTGACACCGACGTGATCCGCAATTCCTTCCGGCGGGCCAAGGAGGTCGTGCAGCAGAACAACCTGACCACGAAGCTCTGCATCAACGACTACGACGTCGAGGGCCTGACGGTCAGCGGCGGCGCCCGCAACAACAAGGCCCAGGCTCTGTACGACATCGTCCGGGCGTACACGCAGGGCACGGAACGTCTGATCGACTGCGTCGGTTTCCAGGCGCATTTCAACGACAATCCGAACAGTGTCATCACCGATGACCTCCAGGCCAACATCCAGCGTTTCGCCGACCTGGGCGTCGAAGTGCACATCACCGAGCTGGACATCGACGACGACCTCAGCAACAACGACATCGGGCAGGGACAGGCGAACAACTACCGCAAGGTCGTACGCGCCTGCCTGAACGTCGCCGGGTGCACCGGCATCACCGTGTGGGGCATCGCCGACAGTGAGTCCTGGCGCTCCTCCGAGCGTGGTCTGCTCTTCACCGGCGGCAGCGGCAACTACCAGAAGAAGGCCGCCTACAGCGCCGTGCTCGACGAGCTCAACAAGGGCCGCTCCGGCGGGAACCCGAGTTCCCCGCCGGTCTCCCCGTCGATATCACCGTCCGCCTCAGTCTCCCCCAGCACGCCCACGGACCCGTCCCCGTGCTCCGCGACCGTGTCGCTCAACTCCTGGACCGGCGGGTTCGTCGCGACCGTACGGGTCACTGCCGGATCCTCGTCGATCAACAGCTGGCGGGTCACCGCGGGCCTACCCACCGGCACCGCCGTCACCAACCACTGGAGCGCCGAGCGCACCGGGACGAGCGGAACCGTGCAGTTCGCCAACGTCGGCTACAACGGCCCGATCGCCGCCGGGCAGTTCACCGAGTTCGGCTTCCAGGGCACCGGTGCCGCCGCCGGTACGACCCTCACCTGCACCGCCACGTGAGGTGAGCAACGACGGGTGCGCCTGGCATGCCTGCGCCACCAGGATCGCCTTGCGGCACACCTCCGCCGTTCCTGCGACGTAGCACCGCCGAGCGACTCGGGGTGCAAGCCCGGTACTGCCCGTTTCGCCGGCGAAACGGGCAGTACCGGGCCATGTGCGTCTCCGGCGGCCACAGCAGACGGGCCGCCGGCTCGGCAAACGAACGGCGGGGGAGAAGGCCCCTTTCGGAAATTTGACGTTCATTGATGGCTGAGGGTTGTGCTTTGTGTCCGGGAGATCACAGGATGTTGTGGGAGCGCTCCCGCGCTCCCCTCCCCGATCCCCCATGAAGGAGTTCGAGCGTGTTCGACAGGCAAGCAAGGAGACGCCTGGCCGCCGCAGCTGCCGGGCTTGCTCTGGCGCTGACCGGCGGCGTCACCGCGCCAGCCGTGGCCGCGCCCGAGGCGGCAGCGGCCGTGCCGACGTCCGACTGGCTCCACGTGCAGGGCAACCAGATCGTCGACGAAGCCGGTAACCCGGTCTGGCTCACTGGAACCAACTGGTTCGGCTTCAACGCCTCCGAGCGGGTCTTCCACGGCCTGTGGTCGGCCAACATCACCGAGATCACCAAATCCATGGCCGACCGCGGCATCAACCTGGTCCGCGTGCCGATCTCCACCCAGCTGCTGCTGGAATGGAAGAACGGGCAGGCCGCCGTGCCGAACGTCAACACCTACGCCAACCCGGAACTCGAAGGCATGGACAGCCTGGAGATCTTCGAGTTCTGGCTGGAGCTGTGCGAGCGCTTCGGCGTCAAGGTGCTGCTCGACGTGCACTCCGCCGAGGCCGACAACTCCGGGCACATCCACCCGGTCTGGTACAAGGGCTCGATCACTCCCGAGCTGTTCTACCAGGGCTGGGAGTGGGCCGCCGCACGCTGGAAGACCAACGACACGGTCGTCGCCTTCGACCTCAAGAACGAGCCGCACGGTACGCCCAACCAGCCGCCGCGCGCCAAGTGGGACAACTCCACCGACGTCGACAACTGGAAGCACACCGCCGAGACCGCCGCCAGGCGGATCCTCGCGATCAACCCCGAGGTGCTGATCCTCGTCGAGGGCAACGAGGTCCACCCGCGCGAGGGCGAGACCTGGAACTCCCCGAACACCGACCCCGACCTGTCGCCGAACTACTACTACAACTGGTGGGGCGGCAACCTGCGCGGCGCCAAGGACCAGCCCATCAACCTGGGTGCCCACCAGGACCAGCTCGTCTACTCGCCGCACGACTACGGGCCGCTGGTGTTCAACCAGCCGTGGTTCGACAAGCCGTTCGACAAGGCCAGCCTCACCGACGACGTGTGGCGGCCCAACTGGTTCTACCTGCACGAGAACAACACCGCGCCGCTGCTCATCGGCGAATGGGGTGGCCGGCTCGGCCAGGACGCGCGCCAGGACAAGTGGATGACCGCGCTGCGTGACCTGATCGTCGAGCACCGCCTGCACCAGACGTTCTGGGTGCTCAACCCCAACTCCGGCGACACCGGTGGCCTGCTGCTCGACGACTGGAAGACCTGGGACGAGCAGAAGTACGCGCTGCTCAAACCGGCGCTGTGGCAGCACGCCGGCAAGTTCGTCGGCCTCGACCACCAGGTGCCGCTCGGCGGTGCCGGCAGCAGCACCGGGATCAGCCTCGGCCAGCGCTACGGCGACGGCGGCGAAGGCGGCGACACCACCGCACCGACCGCGCCCGGCCAGCCGGCCGCCGGCACGATCACCGCGAACAGTGTGGCCCTGAGCTGGACGGCGGCCACCGACAACGTCGGCGTGACCGCCTACGAGGTCCTGCGCAACGGGACCGTGGTGGCGACCGTGTCGGCGACGTCCTACACCGCCACCGGACTGGCGGCGTCCACGGCGTACACCTTCACCGTCCGTGCCCGCGACGCGGCCGGCAACGTCTCCGCCGCGTCGGCCGCCCGCAGCGTCACCACCAGTGCCGGCGGGGGCAACGGCGATCAGGGCTGCTCCGCCACCTACAAGACCCTCACCTCCTGGACCGGCGGATTCCAGGCCGAGGTGACGGTACGCAACACCGGCACCACCGCGGGCGCCGCCTGGACGGTGAACTGGACCTATCCGGCCGGCACCACGGTCGGTTCGCTCTGGAACGGTGTCGCGGGCACGCCGGCGGTGACCGTCCGCAACGCCGCCCACAACGGTGCCCTGGCGGCTGGCGCGTCCACCACGTTCGGCCTCGTCGGCAACGGCACCGCCACCACACCGGCCCCGATCACCTGCACCCTGTCCTGAGACCGTCGCGGTGACCTGTGGGCCGCAGCGGCCCGCAGGTCACCGCTCTACGCTGTCCGGCATGTCTGACGCGGCGCTGGACGGCCTGGCCACGAACCCCGCCCTTCCGCCCGACCTGCTGCGCCGGCTGATCGCCTGGCGCCGCGGGTTCGGGCGGGTGGCCGGGCGCGCCGACCTGACCGGCGAGCTGGTCGAGGAGATGCTCGCCACCGACTGGTCGTGGCTGCTGACCTCGCTGGCCGGCAATCGGGCCGTCGCGCCCTCGGTGCGGCTGCGACTCGCCGGGCATCCGGATCCGACGGTGCGATGGGCGGTCGCCTCGGCAGCGGCGGGGGAGCCGGACCGCGCGGCCTTCGAGCGCCTGGTGACCGACCCGTACCAGCGGCTGCGCGTCGCTCTCGCCGAGAACCACGACATGCCGGCCGACCTGCGGGCCCGGCTCGCCGGGGACCCGGACCCGGAGGTCCGGCAGACCCTGGCGCGGACCTGGCCGGATCTTCCGGAAGGGGTGCGGCGCCGCCTGCTCACCGACCGGCAGGAGACGGTACGGGCGGCCGCGTGCGCCACCTACCACACCCGGCTGCCGCACCCGGGAATCCCGGCCGACCTGCTACCGGCCCTGATCGCCGATCCGGTCACCCGGGCCGGGGCGGTTCGTCACCTGACGCTGACCGCGGGATGGGCCGCCCGTCTCGCCGGTGACCCTGACTATGAGGTGCGCCGCGAACTGGCCCGGCATCCCGGTCTACCGGCCGGGGTACGGGACCGGCTGGCATCCGACGACAGCGCCACCGTGCAGGCGGCCGTGTTCGCCCGCGAGGACACCCCGGAGCCGCTGCGCGCACTGATCCACGACGAGGTGCACCGTAAGGACGCGGCGTCCGGTGACACCCTGCTCGACCACCCCGGTCTGGAGGACCTGGACGACCTCGCGTTCGTGCAGTTGATCGAGGACCGGGAGGCCGCCGGGGTACTGCGGTACGGCCCGTTGCCGTGGGTCACCGCCGACCCGGTCCGGCATGTCGGCTCGCCGTACGTCCGTTTCCGGATCGCCGCCGCCGTGGCAGCCGCGTCCCTGCCACCCGGGGCGGTGCGCCGGCTGCTCGCCGACGACGATCCCCGGGTGCCGGAGACGGTCGTCGGTCATGCGCCGCACCTCGTCGACGTGGCCAACGCCGAACGCATCGAACGCGCGCACCGGCGACCGTCGAAGGGCGGCCGGTCCCGGCCCGCCGACAGCTACCCGTTCCCGCCGGAGGCGTTGCGCCGGTTCGCCGCCGATCCCGACCCGCGGATGCGTGTCCTCGGGCCCCGCGACCCCGGACTTCCCGTGGAGATCCTCGCCGCACTGGCCGCCGACCCGGTCGCGGACGTCCGCAGCGCAGCCGCCGCCCACCCCCGGATGCCGGCGTCCGCGCTGGTCCGGCTCCTCGACGATGCGGACGAGCGCGTCGCCGCCGCGGCGGGCGCGCACCCGGCACTGCCGGTCGACGCCATGGCGGCTCTGCTGCACCGGGCCGGGCTCTGACTCCCCGGCGACTCCTCAGGCGCGGCATCCGGGTGCCGACCTTCAGCATGTGACTGACCAGGCACAGCCCCGCCCGACGGCGACCGACGAGATTCTGCATTCGCGTCGTGTCGTCTCGTCCGCTGTCCTCGTGCTCGCCGCGAGCATGGTGATCGCATTGGTGTCGTACGTGTGGGACTGGATCGACGCGGTCAACGCCGGCGAGTTCCCGGAGCCCGACGAGTGGTTCGGGATGATCGGGCTCGTCGGGCTGCCGTACGCGGCCGTGGTCACCCGCCGGCTGGTGCGTTTCGAGCGGCTGCTCACCGTCCGCGAACGCGACGCGGTGCAGGCGTTCCAGGACACCGTCGACAACGCGCACGGCTGGATCTGGCAGACCGACGCGGACATGCGCATCACCTACTCCAGCGAGGGGGTGCAGACGCTGCTGGGACACGGGTCCACCGACGTCCTCGGCCGTACGGTGTGCGACCTGATCAGTGACGCGGCGTCGGCCCGGCCGCACGTCGACCCGGGTGGCCGCCAGGATCTGGCCACCGAGGCGCGGCACACCGACGGTTCGGTACGGCACCTGAGTACCACTGTCGCCCCGATGTACGACGAGTCCGGGCGGACGATCGGGTACCGCGGGTTCACCGCCGACGTCACGGCGGAGACCGTCGCCCAGAACGTGCAGGACGAGCAGCAGCGCCGGTACGCCGAGTCGCGGGCCCGGATCGAGCAGGCCCTCGACGACCCCGAGGCGATGTACGTGGTGCTCCAGCCGATCGTGGACATCGACGGCCGGCGGATCGCCGGGATGGAGGCGCTGGCCCGGTTCAGTGCCGAGCCGAAGCGGACGCCGGACCTGTGGTTCGCCGAGGCGTGGGAGGTCGGCCTCGGCATCGACTTGGAGCTGCACGCGGTCGACCTGGCCTGCCGCCGGTTGCCGGAACTGCCGTCGCACGGCTACCTGTCGATCAACCTGTCGGCGCAGACGCTGACCGACCCGCGGCTGCTCGCCCTGCTGTCCGGGCTCGGTGACCAGGCCCGGCGGGTGGTGGTCGAGGTGACCGAGCACACCGCCATCGAGGACTACAGCGTGGTCGCCGACGTCCTGGACCGGATCCGGTCGATGGGAGCACGCCTGGCCGTCGACGACGCGGGCGCCGGTTACGCCTCGATGCAGCACATCCTGCGGCTGCGCCCGGACATCATCAAGCTGGACCGCAGCATCATCGCCGACAACGACGTGGACCCGGCCCGCTTCGCGCTGATCGGCGCGATGGCCAACTTCGCCGTCTCGCTGGGGATGGTGGTGATCGCCGAGGGTGTGGAGACCCCGGGCGAGCTGGCCGCCCTCACCGAGAACCAGATCTGCCACGCGCAGGGCTACTACCTGGCCCGGCCCGCGGTCGAGCCGCTGATGGAGTTGGCGCCGCCGGCGACGTCCGAGGCCGCCTGACCGGTCAGTTCCAGCCGGTGGCGGTCATGGCGACGGTCTGGCAGTCCTCGCACAGGTAGAGGCTGCGCGGTCCGTCGCCGTGCTCGCGGACCATGCTCGACACGGTGACCGCATGGAACATCAGGCGTTTGCAGGAGGGGCAGGACGGGTTCGGGTAGAGGCCGATCGGTGGGCCGCCGGCCGTACCGACCAGTCCCGGTGTGGTGTGCACGTGACCGTTGCTGTAGACGAGGTCGGGGCCGTAGGGGCGCAGCAGCACCCGGCCGCGGCCGAAGTCCGGCTCGTCGGTGAACTCGTCATCGTCCGGCTCGTCCTCGTCGACGACCTGCTCGCCGTGATAGCGGCCGTCGGCGCCGGACTCGGCGAACACCGTCCATCGGCCGGTCGACGCCGGGGCGGCCAGGTGCGCCCGCTCGGCCGGCCAGGCCGGCAGGCCCGGCACGTCGGCGAGCCGCAGTGACAGGTAGTGCCAGACGACCGGGCTCGACGACGGGTCGGCCACCACCCGGTCGATCGGCAGCCCGACCGGATGTTCGGCGTCCGGGAAGTCACCCGGCTCGAGGAACACGGCCCGGCGGTGCGGGCTGAACCTCGGTTCGGCCGGTCCGGTCGACGGGATCCGGATGCCGGAGTCCTCGTAGATCTCCCGGTCGCCGCCGTTGCGTACGTCCTCGGCGATGGCGGTGAGGGCGGCGCCGGTGCCGATCGCCGACAGCGCCAGCGCGTCGTGGAAGTCCTGGCTGTCGCGCAGCCGCCGGGCCAGCGTCTGCACGCAGGCGTCGGGTGCCCCGGCGAGCAACTGGCACTGGTCGTCGAAGGCCACCTCGAACCGTTCCAGCAACCCGTCGACGACCTGCTCCTGATACGGCTGGAACCACTGTGGCCGGGTGCCGGCCAGATAGGCGAAGTGGTCACCGAGCCATGCCGGGTCACGGTCGCCGCGGGCCAGGTGCTCGACGAGCACGGCGACGTCCTCGGGGCTGTCGACGGGTATCGGGGGCTCGCCCGTCACGGGTTCGATCGGCATGGCGGGCACGCTAGCACCGGTAGCGGCGGGCCATCGCGGTGATGCTGGCGCGCATCAGGTCGCGCAGTTCCGGTGGGGCGAGGACCTCGACGTCCTCACCGAGGCGCAGGAACTCGGCGTGGGCGTGTCTCACCGACTCGATCGGCAGGGTCACCGTCGTCCAGCCGTCCGGATCGGGCTCGCCGAGCGCGTCGCGGACGTTGCGGGCCATCGCCCGGGTCATCAGATACGGGATGCGGTCGAGGCCGGCGGGGGAGAGCCGCACGGTCGCCTCGGAGCGGTGCAGGCGCCGTTCGAAGTCCGCGGCCCACGCCGCCCAGGTCGCGGCGAGGTCGAAGTCGCCGGGTCGTTCGAAGGTCTCGTCGAGCACGGTCAGGTCCAGGATCGTCGCCACCCGGTAGGTGCGGATCTCCGCGTCGACGCGGGCCAGGAAATACCAGACGCCGGCCTTCAGGACGATGCCGAGCGGCTCGATGTCGCGGTCCACCTCGCGCGGCTCCCGCCATCGCCGGTAGCGCATCCGGGCCCGTCGCCGGTTCCACACCGCCCCGGCCAGGGCCGCCAGGTGCGGGTGGGTCTCGGTCTCGCGGAACCATCCGGCCGCGTCGAGGTGGAAGCGGTCGCGGACCTCGTCGACGTGCCGGGCGAGCCGGGCCGGGAGCGCGGCCCGCAGTTTCAGTTCGGCGGTGGTGAGCACGGCTCCGAGCCCCAGGTCGGCGGCCGCCTCCGGCACCCCGGCCAGGAAGATCGTCCCGGCCTCCTGCGGGGTCAGGCCGGTGAGCCGGGTCCGGTAGCCGTCGACGAGCTGATAGCCGCCGTTGGCGCCGAGTTCGGCGTAGACCGGGACGCCGGCCGCGCCGAGGGCCTCGATGTCGCGGTAGACGGTGCGCACCGAGACGCCCAACTCGGTGGCGATCTGCTGCGCGGTGAGCCGGCCGCGGTCCTGAAGCAGCAGGACCACGGAGAGCAGACGGCTGGCACGCATTCCCGAAGACTGCCACAGGATGTCAGTCATGCGTGGCAGGGTCATCGGCGACGAGACGAAGACGAAAGGAACACCACCATGGCACTCGCCCGTTATGTCGGTTTCTCCCTGGACTGCGACGACCCGGTGACCCTCGCCGACTTCTACGTGAAGCTGCTCGGCATGGAGATCTCCTACACCAGCGACGAGTTCGTCTACCTCGGCGCATCCGGCAACGGCATCGGCTTCGTGAAGGTGGAGAAGTACCTGCCGCCGACCTGGCCCGGCGCCGACGTGCCCAAGCAGGCGCACGTGGAGCTGGGCGTCGACGACCTGGAGGCCGGTGAGGCGGCGATCCTCGCGATCGGCGCCACCAAGCCGGACCACCAGCCGCAGCCGGATCGCTGGCGGGTCCTGCTCGACCCGGCCGGCCACCCGTTCTGCATCTCCGCGTCGGTCTAGCGGCCGCACACCTGGAATTCGCGTACCGCGTGACCATGACGCGCGGTGCCCGCGGTCGGCGCCACGGTCCTCGCCTCCGTCACCGCCGGTGACGGAGGCGACCCGGGTCCCGGGGATCCGGTCGGTCGAGGTCGCGATGCGGTACGCCTCGGACAGGCCGCGAACTCTCCCGCCGAGGTGGAATCTAGCTTTCGCGGAAGAAGGCGACCGCCTCGATCAGGGCCCGATCGGTGAGCGCGGGGTCGTGGCGAGGGCCGACGTCGCGCATGAACGCGTGCTCCCCGCCGGTGTAGACGTGCAACTCCAGGTCGGTCAGCCCGGCCGCATAGAGGCGGCGCAGGATGTCCAGCCGTGCGTCGGCCGGGACGTGCGAGTCCTGACTGCCGAAGACGATCAGCAGCCGTCCCCGGATCTCCGCGGCCCGTTCGAGGCTGCCCGCGTCGGCGTCCGCACCCAGCGCGCCGTTGTGCAGACCGGTCGGGTAGAAGCAGACCGTCGCCTTCACCCGCTGATCGAAAGCGGCCCGGAACGCCAGATGGCCGCCGATGCAGAACCCGGTCACGAACACGTCCGACACATCCGGCCGGGCGTCCAGATAGTCCAGCACCGCGGTCCGGTCGGCGTCGAACGCCGCCGTCGTGGTCGCCGCCGCCCCCGCCAGGCCCCGCTGCTTGCCGGCGTCGTCGAACTCCAGGGCCACCCCGGCCAGCGGCCCGTGCGGATAGATCTCCGGCACCACCACCACGAACCCGTCCGCCGCCAGACGCCGGGCCGTACGCAGCGTCGACTCGGTCAACTGGAAGATGTCGGTGTACAGCAGCAGACCCTTCCTCCCGCTGTCGTCATCACCGGCCGGGCTGATCACGATCGTCCGGATATCGCCCACCCGGACCTCTTCTTCACGTAACTTCATGATCAGCACATTAGGGGCCCGGTGGGCACGGGTGGCTATCGTGCGGACGGTGCCGAGTACATTTCCCACCCATCCCGCCGGAATCCTGCCCCTCAAACTGTGGCGGCCCCGCTGGTTCGACGGTGTCGCCCTCACCCTGGGAGCGGCGTCACCCGACGTGGCGTACCTCGTCGACGGCAGCGGCCTCCCGGTCTGGCCGCTCTCCCACCAGCTGCACGGACTGATCATTTTCTGCCTGCCGGTCACTCTGCTCGGCTGCCTGATGGTGCGCCGCGCGGTCCCGGTGATCGCCGCCCACCTGCCCGCCGGCGGGCCGTTCGCGCTGCGCGACTACGGTGCGCTGCGCACCTCCGGGCACCGCTGGTGGATCACCGTGACCTCGGCGATCATCGGCGCCGGCAGCCACCTGGTCCTCGACGGGCTCGAAGCCTGGTTCCCGGCGATCGAATACCCCGCGCACCTCGTCGGGCTCGCCGTCATGGCGGCGATCGCGGCGGTCATCGGCCGGCGGCGTCTCCTGGTGCAGTGGCACGGGGCGGCGCCGTTCGCCTCCCGGCAGCCGGTCCGGTTCTGGTCCGTCGTGGCTGCGGTCGCGGTGCCGCTGCTCGCGGTCACCCCGTTCCTCCCGGCCGCGTCGCTTCCCCACACCACAGGCGTACGGGTCCTGACCGCCCTCGCCCTCGGCCTGCTCACCGCCGCACTGGTCATCGGCGGCCGCCGCCCCGCCCACACGCCGGCCCCCACCTGACCCCGGACCCCCACCCGATCCACCCCCAATCCGGCTGGCTCCCACCGCTGTCTCAGCGCGCTTTTGGCAGCGGTGGGAGCCAGCCGGGTTTTTCGGGCTGGTCGTCACCGCTGTCTCAGCGGGTTTTTGGCAGCGGTGGGAGCCAGCCGGGTTTTCGGGGCGGGGTCGCGGTCAGGGTCTGGCGTTTTCCGGGGCGGGGCGTAGTTCGCCGGAGCCGCGGCGGATCAGGGTGGTCGGGATCCAGTGTTCGGCGGGCGGGCCGGTGTGGCCGTCGATCCGGCGGAACAGCGCCTGGGCGGCGGTGCGGCCCATCGCCGCCGGGTCCTGGGCGATCACGGTGATCGCCGGTTCGAGCAGGTCGGCCAGCGGGAAGTCGTCGAAGCCGACCACGGCCACGGTACGGTGCAGGCCGAGCCGGCGCAGCGCCCGCACCGTACCGGCGGTCACCGAGTTCTGGGCGGTGAACAGGGCGGTCGGCGGGTCGGGCCGGTGGAACAGCTCCAGCACCCGGCTCTCGGCGAGCGCCTCGGAACCCAGGTCGGTGAGGATCAGCCGCTCGTCGGGTTCGATGCCGATCTCCCGCAGCCCGGCCAGGTAACCGTCCTGCCGGAGCCGGGCCGTCGGGATCCGGACGTTGTCGCTGAGGCAGGCGATCCGGCGGTGCCCGTGGGCGGCCAGGTGCCGGGTCGCCTCGGTGGCACCGAGCACGTTGGTGGCGAGCACGGTGTCGCCCGGGAAGCCGGTGCCGGGCCGGTCGACGAACACCACCGGCGTGTCCACCCGCAGCTCCGACGCCAGGTAGCTCTGGTCCTCGCTGACCGTCGCCATGATCAGGCCGTCGGCGCGGCGCATGGTGATGGCACGGGCCAGTTCACGTTCCCGGTTCGAGCACTCGTCGAGATTGCCGGTGATCACCTGCACCCCGCGGGCCCGGGCCTCGTCGTCGACCGCCCGGTGCAGGGTGGCGAAGAACGGGTTGCCGACGTCCTTGAGCAGCAACGCGATCATCTCGGTCCGGCGGTCGCTGCGCCGCAGTGTGCTGGCCCCGATGTCCGGACTGTAGTTGAGGATCGCGATCGCGCTGCGCACCTGGGCGACCAGCAGGGGAGAGACGTTCTCCTCGTTGTTGACGACGCGGGAGACCGTTTTGAGGCTGACGCCGGCGATCTTCGCGACGTCGTTCATCGTGGGCCGGCCGCTGCCCCGCCCACGGGACGTCCGTTCCGGTGCCATCGCCCCTCGTCCCCCGTGCTCGCCGATCGGGCTACAGCGTAAACGCGCGTCCCGGCCCAGACAACGCTGTCAGGTGGCGAACGAGGCGTCGATACGTTTCACTGACCATGGATAACAAACCTTCCCGAAACAATCTGTTGACAACGATGGAGAGCTCACGTTCACTCCCTTGACAACGTTGTCAGGGACGCGCCGTCCCACCCCTTCTTTACCTTTGTCGTGACCAGGAGCCCCACACCAGATGACGAAGGCCGACAACTCCGAAACCCAGCGCATCGGCGGATGGATCCCGCCCTACGCGCCGGGTGGCACGGAGTACGCCAGCACCGCCGCCGGGCCGCAACCACGCGGCCCCGGAGGGCCTGCGTCGCAGCTCGGAGGAGCGATTCCGCCGTCGACCCGGCTGTCCAGCCGGCCGGTGCTGGCGCTCGTCGCCGCGACCGCCCTGGCCACGCTCGGCTACGGCATCGCCGCCATCGTGGTGCTCGGCGACGAGCCGCCACGACAGCCCGAGTTCGCGCTCCCGGCGCAGCTGACCAGGTCACCCGCGGCGGCATCCCCGCCGGTGTCGGTGTTCCCCGCCCCGCCCGGCGGCGCGGCCCCGCCCAGCCGGGACATCCGCAGGGTGAGCGCCGGCACCACCACCCGGCCCGGCAGCGGCTCACCCACCCCCAGCCGGACGTCCTCCACTCCGGCGCCGGACCCGGCCTTCACCGTCGGCCGTACCGTCGGCGTCGGCGTGACCGGGCTGACCGGGTACCGGCTGCGCAACCGCGACTTCGTCGCCCGGATCGAAGCCGACAGCACCGCCCGGGGACTCAGCGGGCACTTCCTGGTCCGGCAGGGGCTCGCCGACGCCGGCTGCGTGTCTTTCGAATCCGCCGAGCATCCCGGCTTCTACCTGCGGCATCGCAACTACGTGCTGCTTCTCGAACGATACGATGCGTCCGGTCTCTACCGGTCCGACGCCACGTTCTGCCCGCAGGCATCGGGCGGCGGGTTCGCGCTGCGCTCGGTGAACTTCCCGGACCATCACCTCATCCGGGCCGACGGGCTCGTCCGGCTCGTGCGGTCCACGGCCGCCCAGGCGACACCGTTTCGGGCGCTGCCCCCGATCTGAGCGTCCCGACCCGACAGCCCGCACCGGGCGCTGCTTCCCGAACTGACCGAACGGACATCCACCATGCCCCTCACCTCGGCGGACATCCAGAAGATGGCATTCCGCGACCCCTTGCCGGGTGAACGCGGCTACGACAGAGACCAGGTCGACGAGTTCCTCGGTGTGGCCGAGCGGGCGTTCACCCGCCTCAGCGGCCAGAACCGGGCGTTGCGCGAACGACTCCAGCACGCCGCGCCGGAACAGGAGGCGGCCGGCATCGCCGCCGAACTGGACCGGCTGCGCGCCGCGCAGGCACGCGCCGAGGAACAGGCACGGGCGCTGACCGCCGAACTCGCCCGCGCCCGCGAGACACAACGGCCCGCCGAAGGCAACGATCGTGTCCTCGCGGTCGCCCGGCGCCACGCCGACGACCACCTGCGCGAGGCCGAGGAGCAGGCACGGGCCCTGCTCGACAACGCCCGCGCCAAAGCCGACCAGATGACCAGCGACGCCGAACTGGCCGCGGCTACCATCGACAGCGACGCCCGCCACCGGCACGCCACCGCGATCCACGGCCTGGCCGGCGAGCGGGAGGCCGCGCTCGCCGAGATCGCCCGGCTCACCGAGGTGCTGCACAGCCGGCGGGCCGGACTACGGGACATGATCGAGGACCGGCTGCACGAGATGGGCGGGTAGCCGCCGGCCACCGGATTCAGCCCGGCGGTCGCGCTGCGGCCCCGCGCCGCAGTCACGCCGCGCGGAGCCTACGAGACCGTCTGTTCTGCTGTCGGGGGCTGTTCCGGGCGTACCGGATGGTCGGGATTGCGGCGAAGCCCCAGGTCGGAGACCTGACCGAGATGGCGCAGCTTGTCGGGGTTGACCACCGACCGTGCCGCCCGGACCCGGCCGTCGGTGATGTCGAGTGACATCACCGCGAGGATCCGATCGTGGGCGTCGTGGAAGACCGCACCCGGGCGGCCGTTCACCCGCGCCGGGCGCCGGGTGACACCGATCCGGCCGAAGCGGCGGAACAGGCCGGCGAAGAACCGCGCCACCGCCAGGCTGCCGGTGGGTGGCGTCGCCAGCGCCTGCGCCTTGCCGCCGCCGTCACCGATCAGCACGACGTCCGGGGCCAGCATCACCATCAGCGCGTCGATGTCGCCGCCCGCCGCGGCCGCGAAGAACCGGTCGGCGAGCGCCGCTGCCTCCGCCTGCCGTTCCGGCGGACCGTCCGGCGCCGGAACACCGGCGTCGACGCGCTGCCGGGCGCGGGCGAAGATCTGCCGGCAGTTCGCCTCCGACCTGCCCACCAGGGCGGCGACCTCCGGATATCCGAATCCGAACACCTCGCGCAGCATGAACACCGCCCGCTCGACCGGCGACAGCGCCTCCAGCAGCACCAGGAACGCCATCGACAGCGAGTCGGCCAGCTCGGCGTGCTCGGCCGGACCACGTTCCCCGGCCGGGGCCACCAGCGGCTCCGGGAGCCAGGCACCGACGTACGTCTCCCGGCGCACCCGCGCCGACCCGAGGTGGTTGATGCCCAGCCGGGTCACCGCGGTCGTCAGGTACGCCTTCACGTTCGCCACCGCGGTGCCCGCCCGCCGGGCCTTGACCAGCCCCAGCATGGCGTCCTGCACGATGTCCTCGGCGTCGCCGACCGAGCCCGTCATCCCGTACGCGATGGAGAACAGCAGCGGCCGGTAACCGGCCGCCGCCGTCTCGTCCGATGACGTCACGCGAACTGACCCGGCCGGTACCAGCCGGCCGGCTGCTGCACCATCACGTTGATCCGGTTGAACGCGTTGATCGTCGCGATCGCCGCCACCAGCGCCACCAGCTGGTTCTCGTCGAAGTGCTTGGCCGCGTCCGCCCACACCTCGTCGGGCACACCACCGGCCGCGTCGGCGATCCGGGTGGCCTGCTCGGTGAGCTCCAGGGCGGCCCGCTCGGCGTCGGTGAACACCGTCGCCTCCCGCCACGCCGCGACCAGGTGCAGGCGCTGCGCGGTCTCCCCGGCGTGGGCGGCGTCCTTGGTGTGCATGTCGACGCAGAACCCGCAGCCGTTGATCTGGCTGGCCCGCAACAGCACCAGCTCCCGCGTCGACTCCGGCAGCCCCGCCTCCGCGGCCGCCTTCCCGGCAGCGGTGAAGTGCTTGAGGATCTTCCCGGCGACCGGGTTGGCGAACAGGTCGAGACGAGCTTCCATGGCGAACTCCTCTGTCGTGTTTCGTTGTTCGCCCTCTGAGACAGGACAGCCCGCGGATCTGTGACAGCATCGGAGGCCGTGCGCACCGTGGAATTGGTGATCGACGACACTCTGGACACGTCCGTCCGCGAGCTGTGGCGGATCCTGCACGCCGCCGGCCTGCGCAGCCTGGCCACCCACACGCACCCCACCAACCGGCCGCACATCACCCTGGCGGTCGCGGCGTCCCTGCCGGCCCTGCCCGCGCTGCGGCTGCCCGTGCCGGTCCGTCTCGGGCCGGTGCGCCTGCTGGGCCGCGCCCTGGTCCGCACCGCCGACTCGCCGCGGCTGCGACAGGTGCAGGCCGAAGTCTGGCAGGCCCTGGACGCCACGAACCCCCTGCACGCCCCGGACGTCTGGGTACCGCACGTCAGCCTGGCCCTCAACCTGCCCGAGACCCAGCGCGCCGACGCGCTGGCGCTGCTCGCCGGGATCCCGGCGATCGACGGCGACGCCGTCGGCGTCCGCTCCTACGACACCGAGGCCCGCACGGTCACCGACTGCACCGGCCTTCCCCTCGACGGCGATCGGACGTCGCCGCACGGGCGCTGACCAGGTGGGGGAGCGGTGCGTGGCCCGTTCGGTACGCTCCGGGGCGGCGGATCGTTGATCATGCTCGTACATTCGGCTGATGAGTGTCGAGGCATGGCTGCGTGAGCGTGGCACCGAGACGGTTCAGCATCCGGGTGGCACGCTCTACACCCATCTGTGCCGGGTCCGGGATCGTCTGGCCGCCCTCGGTCACGACGCCGACGTGCAGGCCGCCGGTCTGGCGCATGCCGCGTACGGGACCGACGGCTTCGATCTGGCGCTGCTGTTCTGGCGCGAGCGGGACACGCTGCGCGAGCTGATCGGCCCGAACGCCGAGGAACTGGTCTACCTCTACGCCGCCTGCGACCGTTCGCTGTCCTGGCCGGACCTGGCCGCCACGCACCGGATCACCGACCGGTTCACCGGCGCCGCCGTGCGCATCGCCGACTGGCAGCTGACCCCGTTCGTCGACCTGAGCATCGTCAACGAGCTGGACGTCCTGGAGCACGACCCGGCCCTGCTGGCCGCGCACCGCGACTACTTCACCGATCTGTTCGCGGCCTGGTCACCGATCACGTCGCCGGCCGTCGCCACCGAGGTCCGCCGCCTGCTGACCCCGTGACGGCGACGACCGCCGGCGGTCAGCTCAGGGTGATCGGCTCGAAGGTGGCGGCGAACTCCCTCTGCTCCTCGGCGGTGTCGAACCCGACGTAGTAGTGCAGCCGCTCGTAGTCGGCCTCGCTCGGGAAGACCAGCGAGCTGTCGGCGACGTCCCGCAGGGCCCTACGGTCGGCGCCGGACAGGGCGGCCGCGTCCTTGCGGATGCGGTCGCGGGCGGCCGGGACCGGGCACACGTAGTTGATGTACGCCGCCAGTGAGGCGGCGTTCTCCACCTCGTAGAAGAAGTCGATCAGCATGAGGGCGTCGACCGGGTTGGCGGCGGTGACCGGGATGGCCAGATTGTCCGTCCAGATCGTGCCGCCCTCCTTCGGGATCACGAACTCGAGGTTCGTACCGTCGCTGAGGTTCTTCTGGAAGATGTCACCGGACCAGGCCTGCGAGATCCAGATCTCGCCCTTGCCGAGAGCGTCGAGGTAGTCCTGCTCGTAGTAGTTGCGCACGAGCCCGGCGTCCTTCTGCTGCTGGAGCTTCGCGGCCGCCTTCGTCCAGTCGGCCTGATCCGATCCGGCGGGCTCGGCACCGGTGGCGAGCAGGCCGAAGTTCGCCAGTTCGGTGACGTCGGACATCATCCCGACCCTGCCCTTGAACGCCGGATCCCACAGGTCGGCGAGGCTGGTGATCGGCCGTTTCACCTTGGCCGGGTCGTACGCGATGCCGGTGATCCCGGACGCCCACGGCACGCTGAACACGTTCGCCGGATCGAACGACTCCTGGGTGTACCGGGTCGCCGCGTTCCCGGTGAAGTTCGGCAGCCGGGTGTGGTCGAGCGGGGCGAGGAACCCGGCCGCCCGGAACTGCCCGAACTGGATGCCGTTGGTGATCACCATGAGGTCGAAGCCGATCGGCTCCTTCGCCGACAACTGCGGCTGGACCTTGGCGAACCAGGGGCCAATCTCCTGGATGACCTCCTGGTAGTTCACCTGGATCCCGGTCCGGGCGGTGAACTTCGCCAGCTCCGGCTTCGACGGGTCCATGTAGAGCGGCCAGTTCGCGAAGTCGACGCGCCCGTTCTGCTTCCTGCCGTCCCAGAATCCGGCCATCTCGGAACCCGTGAGTTCCCGCGGCCGGCCGGTGCCCTGCACCCCGCAGGCGGCGAGGGCGGCGCCGAGCGCGGACAGCCCGCCGATCCGAAGAGCGTCACGCCGCCCCAGACGTCGCCGGGTGAGACCGCGCAGCAGGGCCGGGTCGGTGGCGGTGCGGTGGAACATCAGACTCCGATCAGGTAGATCCTGATCATGAACGGTAGGCGGGCCACCGCTTTTTACCCATCGGTAACAAGGCTTCACCGGCAGGTACGACCGGTGGAGGCCCGGGACGGGTGGGTGGCGGCCCACCCGCCCCGGGTGGATCGGAGGCCCTCAATCGGCCTGGCGGTTCAGGCGGCGATAGACCGGGGCCAGTCGTTTGTGCAGGTCCTGATAGATGTCGTAGATCTCCAGGTAACGGGCGTGGTCCGGGCCCGGCGTGAAGACGTGGTCGTTGCGGGTCAGGGCCGGGATGTCGTCGAAGGAGATCAGGCCCGCGCCGACCGCGCCGATCCAGCCGGCTCCGCGGGCGTTGACGGTCACCGGGTTCGCGTCCCGGCGGATCTCGACGCCCAGGACGTCACTGAAGATCTGGCACCACGAGTCGGAGCGGGCCGCCCCGCCGGTGATCACCATCGACGAGACGGGGGTGCCGAGGAACTTGTCGACGGCCTTGGCCAGCCAGCGGGTGTTCAGGGCGACGCCCTCGAAGACCGCGCGCAGCAGATCGGAGCGGGTGGTGTCGAGGGAGATGTTCAGGAACGCGGCCCGCAGGTTCGGGTCGTCGACGGGGGCGCGCTCGCCGTACAGCCACGGGGTGTAGATGACGCCGTTGGCGCCTGCCGGAACCATCGGGATGATCTTGTCGAAGGCGTCGAAGATGGTGCCCTCGTCGCGGCTGACGTGCCCGGCACTGACGATCGGATCGTCGTATTCGACGATCTTGTCGCGCAGCCAGGTCAGGTTCGCCCCGGCGGTGGCCTGCAACGCGGTCATCAGATAGCGGTCCGGGATGGCGCACGGGATCGACGCGATGCCGGTCAGCACATCGGTCTTCTTCTTCGGCACGTGCGCGGCGATCCACGACGAGGTTCCCAGATACAGGTGCGTCTCGTTGTCGCGGATGGTGCCCGCCCCGATCGCCGCGGCGGTGTTGTCGATCGCCCCGGCGACGACCTGCACCGACCGGGGGAGACCGAGGTGATCGGCAGCATGGGGGGCCAGTGTGCCGATCACCTCGGTACAGGCCACGATCGGCGGGAACTTGTCCGCATCGATTCCACTGGCGGCGACCAACGCGGCGGAGTACCGGATGGATGGGGCCTTCCGGTTGTCCGTGACCCACGAGGTCAGGATCGAGTCGACTGTCGCCACCGTGCGGCCGGTCAGCTTCAGATTGATCCAGTCGAGCACATTGAGGAAGGTTCTGGTCTTTCTGTACACGTCCGGCAGTTCGTCGCGGACGAACAGCATGTGCGCGGCAGGGTCCTTTCCGGTCACCGACGGCATACCGCCGGTCAGCCGCAGCCAGCGGGCGATCTTCCGGACCGAGATGCCGTCGTACGCCGGGAAGCCCCCGAACTGCCTGCGAAGATGCGGGGCCCCGCGCATGTCGAGCCAGCTGATGCACCGCGTCAGCGGGTCACCGTGGGCGTCGACCGCGATGGTGCCCTCGCCCTGCGTCGACGAGCAGATGGTCGTCACCGCACGCAGATGGTCCGGGAAGGTCCGGCCGAGGTCGGCGACGGCCTCGGCCAGCGCGTCCCACCAGGCGACCGGGTCCTGCTCGGCCCCACCGCCGGGCAGCACCACCAGCGGGACCGGCCGTTCGGCCCAGCCGGTCACCGTGCCGTCGGCCGCGACGAGGGCGGCCTTCATCCCCGAGGTACCGAGGTCGATCGCCAGGATCTGCGGCGGGATGGCCAACGTCAGACTCCCTCGACCTGCGCGAAGACCTGGTCGAAACGGGACAGCGCGTCGTCGATGACCTCGTCGGTGTCGGCCATCGACGTGTACATCCGCGACCCGGCGAGAGTGATCACACCGTGGGCGGCGTAGGCGGCGCCCATCTGCTCCATCAGCTTCTTACGGCCCTTGTTCTCCTTGAACAGCTTGACCGGGTTGCGCATGTCGAGCATCAGCACGGCGCTGGACTCCAGGTGCACGATCGAGCCCTGGTTGTACGCCACGTACGGCAGACCGTACTTGTCGATCAGCTTCTGGAGGCCGCGGGTCAGCCGGTCACCGGCCTTCCCGGCGATCACCGGCGCGTTCGTCCGGGCCATCTCCTGGATCGCGAAGTAGCCGGCCGCGCAGGACAGCGGGTTCGCCGACAGGGTGCCGCCGACCTGGATGTGCGCACCGTTCTTGCCGTCGAGACCCGAACCGAACACCGCCATCGCCTTGGCACTGCCGCCCACCCCGCCGGCCATCGGGTAGCCACCGGAGACCGCCTTGCCGAACACCGTCAGGTCGGGCGTGACCCCGAAGTAGCCGGCCGCGCCACCCAGGCCGGTACGGAAACCGGTCACCACCTCGTCGAAGATCAGCATCGCGCCGAACTCGTCGCACAGCTTGCGCACGTTCGCGTTGAAGTCCTTCGGCACCGGGCGGGTGCCGGACTCCGGACCGAGCGGCTCGACGATCACCGCGGCGGTGCCACCGCGCACCCGGTTCTCGATCAGCTTGCGCCGCAGCGTGCCCAGATCATGCGGGAACGCCTCCCGGGTACGGCCGGTGGCGCCGAACGGGATGCCCTTGGCGTTCATCCGGAACGAGCCGGGCACGCGCAGCCCGTACACGACGGTGTCGGACCAGCCGTGGTAGGCACCACCGACCTTGATCACCATCTTCTTGCCGGTGCCCGCCCGGGCCGCGCGCACCGCCGCCATCACGGCCTCGGTGCCCGAACCCAGCGACCGGTACATCTCGATGTGCGGCATGTACTGGTGGATGATCTCGGCGAGTTTCAGCTCGTACTCGTGGAACAGCCCGGTGACCGGCCCCGACTCCTTGATCACCTCGGCCACCCGCTCGTTGACCGGCGCATAGTTGCTGCCCAGGATCGTCGGGCCGCCGGCCTGCAGGAAGTCGATGTAGACGTTGCCGTCCCGGTCGGTCAGATACGCGCCCTCGGCCTTGTCGATCGCCAGCGGGAACGGGTAGTTGAACGCCAGGTTGTGCTGGACCCCGCCGGGAATGCGCTTCTTGGCCCGCTCGGTGATCTCCTTCGAGGCCGTGCACTTGGTCTCGAAGTAGTTCAGCGTGTCCAGCAGCGCGTCGTGGCGCAGGCCGCGCAGAGGCTGGGCGACCAGGGCCTTCAGCCGGCGCATGGTGTCGTCCACGTCGGGATACTCACTGATCGAGTACCCCAGTTCGGCGGAGGTCGCCGACTCCGCCGGCGCTTCGACGACCGAACTGCTCGGCAACTCCTCGTCGGCCGGCACCCGGATCGGCTCGACGGCCTCGGTGATCTGCGCGGCGATCCGCTTCTCGTCCTTGCGCAGCTTGCTGAAGGCGATCTCGCGGATCGTGTCCGGAATCGTGTAGACCTTGCCGGCCTCCGACGTCAGCGCCATCAGATAGGCGATCGACACCTTCTCCAGCAGCGCCATGTTGAACACCGCGCGGTCCGGGTCGGTGCCCAGCGCCACCACGCCGTGGTTGGCGATGATGAACGCGTTGTCGCCGCTCGCCACCTTCTTCTGCACGTTCTTCGCCAGGAAGCCGGTGCCGGACGGGGCGTAGTCGATGATCGCGACCTCTTTGCCGAGGAAGCGGACCTGCTCGTCGGTGAGCGCCGGGATCGGCTTGCGCAGGAACGCCAGCGCCGACGCGTACGGCTGGTGGGTGTGCACGATCGCGTTGACGTCCGGCCGCTCGCGGTAGACGTTGGCGTGCATGCCGCACTCGATCGACGGGACCAGACCGCCGGCACCGTCCGGGTCGGGCACGTGCTTGCCGTTGAAGTCGACGATGCAGATGTCGTCGACCCGCATCCTGTCGTAGTCGTAGTTGCTCGGCGTCACCGCGTACAGCTCATGACCGGGGATGCGGACCGAGACGTTGCCCTCGGTCGCCTTCAGATAACCGCGGTCGAGCATCGTCCGGCACATGTCCACGACGTGCTGGCGGGAAAGGCGATGTTTCACGGCGGATCCTCAGGTCGCTGGGGTCTTACTCGAACCATCGTCGTCCGGCTTCCCGATCGAAGCATCGTCGGTGAACCAGTAAGAATAGGCACGTGACTTATCACGGCGTGACAAATTCGCCCTGGCTGCACGTGCCGGCGGATCTGGCCGTCGCCATGCGGCCCCGGCTGCCCGCGGCCGTGGCGGCGATCGCGGCGGCGGTGGGCGAGAGCAGCGACGCCGGTGGCGACAAATTCGAGCGCGACGTGCGTACCGCCGTGCAGGTCGCCCTGGACCGTTTCCTCGATCTCGCCGGCACCGACGAGCCGGCGCTGCCGCCACGCATCCGGGAGGTGTTCGTGGCGCTCGGCGCCGCCGAGGCCCGGGAGAGCCGCGGCCCGGAGGCGCTGCTCGCGTCGCTGCGCGTCGCGTCGCGCCTGCTGCTGCGCACCGCCACCGAAGCACTCGCCGAGCAGCGCCCGGTCAGCGTCGCCGAGGTCATCGACCTGTCCGACGCCACCAACGCGTTCATCGACGAGCTGGCCAACGCCTGCACCGACGGCCTGGCCCGCCAGCTGCGCGAACAGGCCGGCGAAGGCGACCGGCGCCGCCGCCAGCTGGCCGACCTGCTGCTCGCCGGCGGCAGCCCACCCGACCTGGTGCGGGAGGCCGCCACCGGCATCGGCTGGCCCGGCGTCGACGGCGTGGTACCGGTGCTGCTGCCGCCCGACCAGGCCCGCGACGCCCGGTTCCGGTTCGGCGCCGACGGGGTGGTCGCCGAGCGGGGCCGCGACGCCGTACTCCTGCTGCGCACCGGGCCCCGCGCCGACCGGGCCGCCCTCGCCGAGGCCCTGCACGGCCGGGACGCGGTGGTCGGCCCGGCACTGCCGTGGACCGAGGTGCCGCAGGCCGTCCGCCTCGCCGAACGGGCCGCCGAACTGACCACGCCCGGCCCCGAACCGATCTTCGTGGACGACCACTTCGCGGCACTGGCGTTACGCGGCGAACCCGGCGCCCTCGCGGTCCTCACCGCCCAGCGGCTCGCACCCCTGGCCGGGCTGCGCGCGAGCCAGCGCGATGCCTTCCTGATCACCCTGGCCAGCTGGTTACGGCACTGGGGCTCGCGTACGGCGGTCGCCGCCGAGTTGTTCGTGCATCCCCAGACGGTCAGTTACCGCCTGAACCGGCTGCGCGAACTCCTCGGCGACGACCTCGACGACCCCCGGGTCCGGTTCGAACTCCAGCTGGTGCTGGCCGACCGGTAGAGCCGGTCAGCCCACCGCAACCGTCGCCACGCCGGACCGGTTGCCGAACTCGTCGACCGCCACCACCTGCATGCTCGTGGCACCGGCCGGCGGGGTGATCGCCGCGCTGCCGCGGACCGCCGCGACACCGGTCCAGGCGCCACCGTTACCGAACTCGAACCGGTCGACGCCGGAACCGAGATCGAACGACCGGACGGTCACCGTCGCCGCTGTCGCCGCTGTCGCCGCTGTCGCCGCTGTCGCCGGGGTCGCCGCTGTCGCCGGGGTCGCCGCTGTCGCCGGGGTCGCCGGGGTCGCCGGGTAGAGCCGAGTGCTGCCGTCGCTCCACTTGATGATCATGTCCGGACCGCTGACCAGCACCGCGGACGCCGCCGTCAGCGCACCCGCCGGCCGGTACTCGGTCCGGGCGCCGATGGCCCCCGTACCCAGGCCCTGGTAGAGGAAGGCGCTGCCGGCCCGCCAGCGGACCAGGATGTCGTCCTTGCCGTCGTCGCCGGTGAGGTCGCCGACGGTCATGCCGACCGCGTCGGACCAGCCGTCGGCCGCGTCCCGGATGATGATCCGGCTGTCCAGCCCGCTGCGGCCGTCGCCGGTGAAGAGGTGGACGCTGCCGGCCGTCCACCGGACCAGCAGGTCGTCATTGCCGTCGTCGTTGAGGTCGCCGCCGACCACCTCCACGGCGTCCGACCAGCCCCCGGACGTACGCAGCGTGGACGCCGTCCCGAGCACACCGGTCCCGTTCCCGGGATACAGCAGCACGCTGCCGTCCCGGCGGTGCTCCACGATGTCCCGGCCGCCGCCACCGGTGTACTCCCCGATGATCAGGTGCGCGGTGTTCGACCACTGGCCGGCCGCACCGACCGGGCCACGCTTGGTGAAGGTGCCGTCGCCGTTGCCGGCCAGCAGCTCGGCATTGCCCCAGCGCCACCGCACCACCAGATCGGAACTGCCGTCGCCGGTCAGATCACCGGCGGCGACCTGGGTGGCGGCGAACAAGCCGCTGCCGTGCGTCACAGCCGGCAGAGGGGTGCCCTGAGCCGGGTCGATCACGTCGGCCGGCGACGCGTGGACCTTGACCCGGTCGGCGTCATGACCCCAGCGGACCGCCAGATCGGTCCGCCCGTCGCCGGAGAAATCACCGGTGACCTCGAACATCGGGCGCACGCTCAGGCTCGCCGGCGCCGTTTGCAGGACACGGGCCGCGCCGGACCCGCCCGGACGCAGCAGCAGCGAGCCGTCGACCTGGCGTACCAGCAGATCCGTGGTGCCGTCGCGGTCGATGTAGCCGCTGGCCAGACCGTCCGGGGCGGCCGACGCCGCGGAGCCCAGCCCGGTCGGGTCACCGGTCCCGCCGGGGTAGAGCAGCAGGGTGCCGTCACCCTGCCGGGTCAGCAGATCCGTGACCCCGTCCTGATTCAGGTCGCCGGCGATGAGGTCGGTCGCCGACTTGAAGAAGTACCGGGTACGCAGCATGGCCGAGTCGCCGAGGGCGCCCCGGTTGTCGCCCGGATACACGAAGACGGTCCCGGACGTCCACCGGACCACCACGTCGTCGAGGCCGTCGGCGGTGAAGTCACCGGACGTGACGCGGGCCGCGTCCGTCCAGCCGGTACCCACGGTCGTCGGTGCGCCGAGCCGGCCGCCCTCGTTGGGATACAGCTGGACATCGCCGTTCCAGCGCACCACCAGCAGGTCGGCCAGGTCGTCGCCGCCGGCGAAACGGCCCGCCGTGGCCTTACGGACACCGGCCCAGTTGACACCGTCCACCACGCCGTACTCGTTGACGCCGCGGCTCGCCGGCTCGACCGACGGGACCGCCGGCGCCGTGACGTCGTCGCTCCACACCGCGTCACCGCGCAGCGCCCGGTGATCGGGCTGGTGGGTGAGGCTGCCCGCGGCGGGGGTGATGGCCCGGCTGCCGGTCCACGAGATCCGGCCGGCCGTGCCGAACAGGTAGTCGAACTTGCGCGGCTCGGCACCCTCGGTGGTCATGTCACCGGAACGGCACAGCGTCAACCGGGCACAGCGCGGATCGAAGAACCTGCGGTTGGCCTGGTCGACCTCGGTGAACGGGCCCACCCCGCCCTCGATGCCGTAGTAGGCGTTCAGGTTCGGGTCGAACGGGTCGGCGTTCAGGTCGCCACCGAACAGCACCGGCCGCCCCTGCGCGAACCGGTTGATCGCCGCCATCATCTGCGGCGCCCCCGCGTCGGCGATCTCACCGGCCGTGTGGACGTTGCAGACCAGCGTGTCCCGGCCGCCGACCACCCCGCTCGTGCAGAGCAGCTTGCGGACCTGGGCCCCGGCCGCGGCGATCGGCGTCAGCGTCTCGACCTGCTCGGGCAGATCGGCGGCAGCGCCCTTGATGAAGATCGCGGTGCCGAACTCGTTGTAGTCCGCCGCCGTGTAGCCGCGGTCCCAGCGCGGGCACAGGCCGTGGGTGAAGAACGGCACCCACGCCACCCCGTAACCCGGCATCGCCTCACGGACCACCTCGCGCTGCGTCGCGCACATCTCCTGAAACATGATCACGTCCGGCTGGCGGCCGTCCTCGGTCAGGATCTGGCTCTTCAGCCGCGCCGCCCACTGCTGGGAGTCGGGCCGGCCGGTGGTCTGATACGAGCAGTTGCCGACGTAGGAGCCACACACGTTGTAGGTCACCACCCGGAACGCCGTGTCAGCCGCCGCCGCCGATGCGGACGCCGCCGTTCTTGCTGCGGGTGCCGCCGCCGGTGCGGGCGCCGTTCTTGCTGTGGGCGCCGCCGCCGTCGGTGCGGCTGCCACCCCGAGGAAACCCATCACCGCGAGTACGAACGCGGCCCATCTGCGAAAACTGGACAAGAAGTCCTCCCCGTGAATCGATCTCCGGGGATCTTTTCATGATCATCGATCCGGCGTGGGGCGGCGGGTTCGTGTCAGCGGGTCTCCGGTGACCGTCGGCGAGCGTGGCCTCGTCAGGGACGAACCCTCTCAGCGACAGGTGAGGCATCGCGGGCCGGAGGCGATTCCGCTCGGGCTGATCTCTCCGTCGTCGCACTGCACACGGAGCCGGGCCGGATCATCCTCCAGGTCGCCGTCCATGAGCGGACACCGGGAAGCGCCTTCTCGGCGACCGCCGACTCGCAAGCGCTTGAACCATCACGGCCCGCAAGGTTGCCGATGCACGCGGCCAGTTGAGGCAGTCAGCGTTCCTCGCGCTGAGGCGAAGTCAACCGGTTGGGGCAGTTTCACATAGGCGGACGATCATCTTCGGCCGATCTGAGCGGCCACCTGTGGGTGAGGGCTGCTTCCCGGCCCAGGAAGCAGCCCTAGCCCACAGCCCGGTGATCAATGGCGAGCTGCCTACTCACCGGAGCGGGCCGTCCACGCTGGCCGACTCCCGTTACGGAAGGTGGCGAGACCGGCGACGGGCGTACTCGGACGGCAGCATGTGAGGATGGGTGCGTGTCGCGACGCGGTCTGACCCGGGACTGGAGCATTGACCTTGACGACTCTTTTCGTGGTCGTGTCGTCGATGACGTTCTCCAGTTTGTTTCTGTCGGGCCGCCGGTGCGTACGATCTGGCTGGCCGTTTGGGAACCGCCGATCGAGCAGTCTCCCGAAAACATCCTGACCGACATTCTCCACGACGTTCATCCCGCACCGGTATCCCGGTTCAGGGAGAGGGACGGCGAAACCGGGGACCTTCGCTACGGGTCCTGGTACCCCGAGGCCCACGGCGAACGCATGCAGTGGGGCCTCCTTGCGTACACCATCAGGCGCGGCACGTATGTTCAAGTAGCGTTTATCAGTGATGACTCCAGAGACCTCTCCTGGGCTCTGGGAATGTGGCGATCGCTCCGATACCACCCGGAAAGTTGACGGCTTCGACCCGCATTCACATCGGCTACTTTGTCGCGGTGCCATCCGGAGTGGGAGCCGAGGATGCTCGTGCGAAGGTGACGACGTCACGGATCCCCTCCTCGTGACAACCGCGCTGCCAGGAACGCATCGGCAATCGGCTCCTCCGTCCGGGCGGCCCGGCCGAATGGCGGCCGTCGGGCGCGAGGTGGCGTCTGCCCGTACCCGTTCGGGATCGTTCACCGGCTCGGCTACCGGCCCGGCGGCGGCCTGCCCGTTCTAGGCTCCCGCAGTGATCAAACTGCGGTTTCAAGCTACCGGGATCGCCACCGCGGTGGCCCGGGGCAGGGCGGCGCTCGCGGTCGGCGGGGTCCTCACCCTGATGGCCGCCGGCTGCGCGGGCCAGACCGGTGGAATGGGGCAGACCGAAGGTCAGCCGACGTCAGCCGTACCCGGTGCACCGCAGATCCATCCGCACTGGCGTTCCTGTGCCGTCGAACCGTCCATGCAGCCAACAGACGATGGAACCGGCACCGTGCCGCTCCCGCACCTGGTCGACACCTTCCTCCCGGTGGCCGCCGTGATGTGTGGGGAAGAAACGCAACGCCGGCCCGACGGGGGCACCGACGCGATCGCCGTCGAGGACCGCGCCGACGAGGTGACAGCCCTGCTCGCCGCGCTGCGCCTGCCCGACGCGCTACCGCCGCCTCTGTCCGGCGCGCCGGACCCGTCCTCGTCCGACGTGCCATGGCCGTCTCTGTCCGATGTGCCGCCGCCGCCCCTGCCCGGCCCGGGCGACGATTCACAGCTGTGTACCGCCGAGGGCCACATCGCACCACGGATGGTGCTGCTCGACGCCCGGGGCCGATGGGTGCGCCCCGGCATTCCCCGCGATTCCTGCGGCAAGCCGCTCGCCGAGGCCACGGGTGCCATGCGGGAGCTGCGGTGGACGCGCGTCAGCACACGGGTGATCCAGGAGGTCGAGTCCGCCGAGGCCGCCGCGAGCGGATGCGGTCAGGTTTTCACCGACATGGTGTGGTTCACCGCCTTCTACCCGCCCACACGGCGGGGCGACATCGCCCCACTGGCCGATGACACCGCAGCGGTACGGCTGTGTGTCTACCGGGTGAAGGCGAGTGAGCAGAATACCGAGAAACCACAGGGCGATTTCGTCTCCGGTGGTCTGCTGCCGCCCGGCCGGTGGGCGGCCGTCAAGCGGGAGATCCAGGTGTCCCGGCCGGCGGCACCGTGCACCACCCCAGCGGACCGGTTCGCCGTGCTGACCACCCCACGAGGCGACATCCACGTGGAACTCGACAACTGCCGACGCCTCGTGGTCCCGGGCGTACTGCCCGGGGACGGCACCGGCTTCGACTCGCTCCGACAGGGCTCCGAGACTCTGCCCGCGCTGCTCACCAAGCCCTGACGGGCTCCCCTCCTTGTCGAACAGCAATCAAGATCGGATCTCGAGAGCCCAGCGTACGAACCGCAGCTTCGGCGTGAATCCGGCCTTCTCATAGATGCCGAAGGCCCCGAAGGGATTCTCCGAGTCCACCTGCACGATCCCACGGTCGTAACCCTGGTCGGCCGCGGTGCGCAGCGCATGCGCGATCAAGGCGCTGGCAACGCCCCGCTTGCGGTACTCCGGCTGCGTCGCGATCAGCATGAAGCGCGCGTCACGGCTACCGGTGGCCGCCGTGTTGGCGTCCCAGGACATCGTCACCAGCATGCCCACCGGGGTGCCGTTCGCCGCATCCCGGAGCAGGAAACTGACAGCGGGCCGGAACGCCTGGTTGATGACCTCGCTGCGCCAGGCGTCCGCGGGCATCGGTGCCCACAGCAGGTCGTCCTTGAACGCCTCGTTGCGGATCAGCCGGAAGTCCTCGTCGTTGCGCTCCGACCACGGCTCGATCCGCAGCCCGGCGGGAATCGCGGCGTCACGGATACCGTCGCCGAGCAGATGCTCCATGTGCTGGTAATAGCGGATCGGTGCGAAACCATGGGACCCCAGCAGCTCCGCCAGACCGGCGATGCCTTCGAGCCGGTGAATGTCGACCACGAGCCTCAGCGTCGGGTGGTACAGCGCGTGCAGCTGTTTCGCCGCCGCCACCCCGGCCTTCACCAATACGGAACCGAGCCCTTTACGCCGGTAGCCGGGGGCCACCCCGCCGTCCATGACGACCCGATGCACCTTCTCCGCGTCCGGTTCGTACCGGCACTTCATGAAGCCGACCAACACGTCACCGTCGAAGGCGGCGAGACTTCCGCGCTCCAGTTCCGCATAGGGATCGATCAGCTCCTGGAGTGCGTCCTCCTCGTCGTAGAACTCGCCGATCCTGTCAACCGCCTCCATGGCGTTCAGCAGATCCGCCCCCGCCTTCGCGTCCTCGCTGGTGAGCGGCCGCCACGTGAGGGAGCTCAGTTCTTCAGACATTCGGCGGAGGCTAATGCCCGCGGGCGCGGCTGTCGCTTGATTTACCGGACGAGTCCGTCGATCTCGGGCGGCGCCGCGGTCTGCGGCGCCGTGACGACAAGCGGACTGGACTAATTTAGGACGAGGCCGGTGTGTGCCTGCCTTCCACTCGGAATCGGGAGCACTCCGCCATGAAGTTCACCGTCTCGATCGAGATCGACCTGCCGCGGGAGAGGGTGGTCCAGATGCTCGCCGACCCGGTACACCTGCCGAAATGGCTGCGAGGTCTGGTGCTGCACGAGCCGCTGACCGGAATCCACGGACAGGCCGGTACCCAGTCGCGCGTCGTGCTGCGAATGGGACAGCAGGAGATCGAGGCCACCGAGACCATCACGCGCCGGGAACCGGAAGACCTGCACGGGATCCCGAAAGAGACCGTCGTCCACTTCGACCGCGAACTCGTCACCAAGGGAATGTGGAGCGCCGTACGCGACCGGTTCACCGAAGCCGGTCCAGACAAGACTCTCTGGGTGAGCGAGAACGAATACCGGTTCAGCGGCCTGCCGATGCGGCTGATGGGGCTTCTGATGCCCAGCGCCTTCCGCAAACAGTCACTACAGCACATGCGGGACTTCAAGACATTCGCCGAGCACGGTACGGACGTCCGCGACGCGCTGGGCTGACCTGTCGCCACCCGCCGGCCACCGACGGGCGCGGTAGGGTCCTGCCCATGCATTTACCGTTCTCGTTGCGTGGCATCCCGGGCACCATCGACGTCACCGTCGATGTGACTCGTGATCCGGACGAGCTGGGCGCTTCGCCGGGAGCCGTCGGTCTGCCGCACTGCCACGCCACCATTCATTATCCGGCCAAGGGCTATGCCGGCCTGATGGGCTGGATTCAGATGGTGCGCTCCACTGACAACGACAGCGGCGGGGAAGCCTTCGAGATGGACCCCCTCATGTTCGTCGGTGCGGTCCCTCATCCGTTCGGCTTCTTCGGTATCACCCCGACCCTCTTCGACGCGCCGGCACGCCGAACCGGCGCCGATCTCGATTGGCTGTGCCATAGCTTCCTGGGTTACCTCAAGGACTTCGAAGGCGATACGCGAGTGGTCAAGGCGATCACCGGGTTCAGCTGGGGATTCAGTCGCAAGAATGGCATGACGACCGTCGAACCCCCGCGTCGCCTGACATCTCCCGACTGGCACGGTCAGCTGGACCTCCTTCACCGCGAACACCCCGGATGGCGTTTCCTCGACGAATTCGAGACGCCGTAGCCGATGGTCGTCAGCCGGCCGGCCGGTCTCGGCGCTCGCAGCACCTGACGCGGCACCCTCCCGTACACAGAAACATCCCTATGCTGTCCGCCGTGCTTGCTTCTCTTCCCGGCCCGCAGCGGCTCGGCCGTGTCCGTGACCTGCTCGATGCCGGCGCCGACGACACCTTGGCGCAGGAACTGGTTGCGCTCGGTGCGGCGAATGAGGACTCGTGGCGTTACGACGACGCCATGGTGCTACGCCACCTGGAATCCTTGCCGGACCGTCGGCGGCACGCTCTGATCCTCGCGATCGGTGATCGTGCGAGTGCACCGGCGGCTGTCTGCGGGTTGCTGGGGGTGATCGCCCGCGACCTGGATCCGGACGAGCTGCCCTGGCCGGTCGCCCGGCACCTGATCGACGCGACAGGCGCGCAGACGTCCGGTCTCGCTCGCGACCTCAACGTGCTGGCGGTGGTCGCTGAGCGGGAGACCGGTACGCTGCCGCCCGGGTTGATCGCGGTGATGCGGCGCACCGTGCAGTATCGCCATGACCCGACCCTGCTGCTGCCCTGGATCGCCAAGGCCGACGGCCTGCTCAACGTCGGCGAGCCGTGGGCGGAGACCGCCGATGCGGAGCCCGAGGGCCGCCCGATGCTCGCTCACGCGCTGCAAGTGACCGGATCCCGGCCGCTGGTGAGATGGAGCCGCGAGGCCCGGGAACTCGACCTGCCCACGGGATGGCGGCAACGGATCCACCGCTGGTTCGCGCTGGTGCCGCTGCCCCGTACGATCGGATTCCGCCGGTTCGACTACTTCGACGCCGACGAACTGATCGACGTGTACAACGCGACGGCGCTGCGCGGCCTGCTGTTCCTGCTCGCGGTCACTGACCCCGTCCCGGAAGACGCGGCGGCGGTCGGTGCGCTGGCCGAATATGCCGCGACGAAGGTACGTGGCCAGGGTGCCCGCGACCTCGTCGTAGCGAATGCCGCGATCCTCTCCCTGGAACTGATCGGCACGGCAGAGGCGCTCGACGAGCTGGAGCGGCTCCGGGCTGCGCGTTTGCAGCCGGGGATGATCACTCGGGTGGTCAAGGCGGCTTCCCGTTGCCGGGCGACTCTCGGTCGGCTCTGAATTCTGCGCTCGGGCGGCGGCCACATCGGTCCGGGTTGCTGACCGCCGTGACCCGTGCCACCGTGATGAACGTGGAGGAGGAATCGCGTTCCGCGCTCCGCCCCGGAGCGGTCGAACTCACCAGGCGCCAGTGGGTCTTTCTCGGTGGCGTTCTCGGCGTCGGTGTGGCCGCGGCCATCGTTCTCGTCTCGACGGTTTCCCCGGCGGCCGGCGCTGTCACTCTCGGCGTGACCGCCGTCGCCGCCGCTCTCACGATCGGATTCGGTCGTCTCCCGCGTTCCGGCAAGTGACCTGGCACAGCTCATGAAACTCATGCGGTTCCTTCGGCAGCACAAGGTCGTCCGGGACACTGACGGATCCACCGGGGGCGAGCACACGGCAGTCCGGCCGAGCAGCAACCTCATGAAGAATCTTCCGCAGGGACCTGCCGGGGCGTTGCGATTTCACTTCACGATCGTACGAACCAGCCCAATGGGGTTGGTAAGCGCAGCGATGCGATGGGTGGGATGGCGGACCTCGATACCGACGAAGGCCGACTGCTCGGCGCTGGTGGTCCAGGTGATCGACGCGGTGCCCTCGCGGGGAAGATCGACGTGGTGAACGGGCCCGCGTTCGGTGTGGAAGGTGACCGTGCCGGATGGTACGCCGCTGACTTCCACGCTCACGGCGACGTCATCGCCGCCGGTTTCCAACCGCTGCCCTACCTGAGCAGTGCGGTTACGGGCATGGGCGACGAAGGTGAGATTGACGCTCGCCGACTCGGCAATCCAGCAATGTCCCGCCCGGATGGCGACGAGTAAGGCGTCGGTGCCCAGCTCGTCGGCCAGCACGACGGTCTGGGGAGTGCCGATCTGACCCTGCAGATGAGCATCACTGTTGCCGATCGCCGGTCGCCACCGGCCGTGGTGAATGCCAGAGGCCAGGCTGCGTCCCCACTCTGCCAGCGCTGTTTCGTTGTCCGCCTGCCAGGCTAGGTCCGAGCTCCACTGGCCGTTCCACACCTCGATCGTGTCGAACCCGTGGAAGGGGTACATGAAAGTGCCGGAAGGGTATGGCGTGTAGGGGTGCGCCACCACGCACAGACCGCCGGCTTGATGAACCTGGGCGACGCTGTGGTCGATGCGGTCGTCACGGACGCCGTAGCGTCCTTCGATGAGCTGGCCGGAGTTGATGCCCAGCGCCAGCCAGTGACCCGTCTCGGTCACCACTTCCTGACCCAGTATCACCAGGAGGTCATCGCCTGCCCGGGACTCCCAATCGACATGCCCCTCCGCGGTGTTGTGCTCCGTGATGGCGATGAAGTCGAGACCCACCCCGCAGGCCGCCTCAACAATCTGGTCCGGCGTCAGTTCGCCGCCATGTGAGCGCTGTGAATGCACGTGGAAGTCGCCCCGGTACCAGTTTCGCTCTCTTCCCTGGATGTTCTTTCCAGGCGAAGTTGCCGCCCGCGAGATGGATTCCGCGGCATCCCCGTTGACCACCATCAGGTAATCGTATCTATGAAATGGCAATGACCCATTAAGAGGCTCTTCAGCTCCGGTTGCCGACCGGGACTGCTCCTGCGGGCTCGGTCACAGCGGATGGCGGTGCGCGGATCGGCGTGGTGGCGGCGATGTGGGCGTTCTGGAGGCTGACTTCGGCGCTGAGCATCGTGCGGGATCGGCCCAGAGGCGCGGACGTCGTTGGGCTCAGGTGATCGTCACCTGAGCCGGCCGGGTGGTGGGCAGGAGGAGCGCCAGGCTCCGGCCTCGCAGATCGGTGATCACCCAGGGGTGGTTGACGTAGGTCCGCTGTTCTCGGACGCCGCCGGTGGCGAGGATCCCGTAACGCTCCCTGTCGCCCCGGTAGTCCAGCCAATTGATCACGATGGGTTCGTCGCGGTGGTTGACGAACTTGATCTCGGTCTCCCGCTCGGACTCGACCGAGCGCAGACCCCTCTCGTGGTCCGCCGGAAGGATGGTGACCGTGGCGGGAGCGGTGGTCGGCGCCGGGCCGGCCGGTGGCCGCCGTGACGGCGGGCGCGAAGCGGGTGCGGTGCTCGGCTCCACGGAGACCGGAATCTGCGGGCCCGGTGAGAACCGGCCCGGATTCGTGACGCCGGCGGGCGCCGCATCGGCGTGGTCCGCGGCCGGCTCAGCGGCCGGCCGCAACAGGGCCAGGATCGATCCGGCGGATACGACACCGGCCAGGCCCGCGGCGACCAAGCGGCTCCGACGCCGAGGGTGAACCCGCCGCCGGGACGGCTCCGACGCCGTCCATTCCGGTGCCGACGTCGTGACGGTCGCTGGAACAGCCGGGACGCGGTCAGCGCGGCGACGGACGCCGGGACGCGGCGTGGTGTTCGCCGCATCGGGCACCCATCGGCCGATGCGCAGGCCGGTGTTCGGCTCAGGATCGCCACTGGGCGTCGCGGGAGTGTCCTCGAACAATTTCGAACCTCTTGAAGGCGTGGCGGCAACGGGCATTCAGATTTTGCACACCAGCTAGTGCATCGTCAACGTCGATATCCCGGCAATCCGATACCGTTATAGTTCACAAACTTTGCTAATTTCCGACTGGGAGGGCTCCCATTCCATAAGGGACTCCGGCGCCGTTCGCTACGAGCTTCCGTCAGCGACGAAGACGCCTATTAGATATTTCAAGGTTCGCTCATATATTGATGACAGCGATCGCCGGTAGGAGGGAGAACTTCGACCGCTACGCGCCCGGTCAGGGCGGGAGGGAGCGTTGAAGATTGCTGCGAAAGGATGCGCGATCGCTTTCGAGGAGATCCGGGCAGACGACAACGGTGAGCGAAGGCCAAGGCTCTATTCCCGGCGTGGGTGCGAGCATTCCCGGCGTGGGTGCGAGCGCACCAGTGGCCATTTCGTGGCTGGGAACCATGTCCCCGCAACCGCCTCCGCTCCCGGCTGCGGGCGCTGATGGAACCATTCTGTTGGTGCTTCTTCGCCTTCAGGACCAGTGAATGCCGAATCGTCGAACCGGATGTGGAACGTCGGGTCCGATTGCCGCCAGACGAGCGCGCGCGTGAAGACCACAGTGGGGACATGACGAACGATCTTGACGGCAGAGTGGCATTGGTGATCGGCGGAAGCCGGGGCATCGGCGCCGGCGTGGCGGCGCGGTTGGCCGAGGACGGCGCTGATGTGGTGCTGACCTTCCAGCACCGCGACGATCAGGCCGCGGTCGTGATGAAGCAGATCGAGGGTTTCGGTCGCCGCGGCATGGCGTTGCAGGTGGACAGTGCCGACCCGGAGGCGGTGACCACCGCGGTCGACCGTGCGGTCGACCAGTTCGGCCGGCTCGACATCCTGGTCAACAGCGCGGCGGTGTTCCTCATCGGGCCGGTGGAGGATCTCGGGCGGGAGGAGTTCGATCACATGATGGCGGTCAACGTGCGGGCGCCGTTCCTCGCGTCGAAGGCCGCCGCCAGACACATGGGCGACGGCGGACGGATCATCACGATCGGAAGCAACATGGTGGAACGCACGGTGTTCCCGGGCTTCTCGCTGTACTCGATGAGCAAGACCGCCCTGGTAGGACTGACGAAGGGCCTCAGCCGGGACCTCGGCCTGCGCGGTATCACTGTCAATCTGGTCAACCCCGGCCCCATCGACACCGATATGAACCCGGCTGACGGCCCGGCCGCGGCCACGATCACCGGCTTCACCGCGCTGGGCCGTTATGGAACACCGGCCGAGATCGCGACGGCGGTCGCGTATCTCGCCGGTGACGGTGCCCGGTACGTCACCGGCGCGGTGATCAACGTGGACGGCGGCTTCTCGGTCTGACCGCCGGGTTCCCGTTCTCCGCCCCATCCGCCGATGGTCGCCGCCCGGGAGGGTGCGGCGGCCGTCGGCGGATGGTCATGCCTGGAGCTTGACGCCGGTGAGGTCCGCGCAGAGGGCGAGCAACTGCTCCTGCAGGCTCTCGTCGTACGCCTGCGGGTTGGCCCGTAGGTCCGTGCGGCGTTTGAAGTAATGGCCGCTCACCGTGGCCGCCGGTTCGTGTGAGGTGGCGAGCCAGACCTGTGTCTCGGCTCCCTGCGGCAGGTCGTCGGTGGCGTCCGGGCCGCCCAGCCGGGTGCGGATCCAGCCCGGGTCGACCGCGTTGCTCAGGGTGCCGGGCCGCAGCCGGGCCACCGCGAAGGCGAGCATCACGTCGTACAGCTTGGAGTCGCTGTAGGCCTGCATGCCGTCCCACTGCCGGGTCCGCCACTGCGCGTCGTCGAGGCGTACCCGGCCGTTCGCCTCCAGTCCCGAGGTCAGATAGATCAGGCGGGCCGGTGTCGGCATCAGCGCGGTCAACAGGTACGGAGCAAGCGTGTTGACCTGGAAGATCCGCTCCAGTCCGTCCTCGGTGATCTCCGGGGCCGATTGCCCGCCGCCGATGCCGGCGTTGTGGATCACCACGTCGAACGGGCCGGCTCCGATCGCCTGGGCAGCCAGCTCACGGGTGTGCGCCAGCGAGGCCAGGTCGCCGACGATCACGTCATGCGCCTGGGGCACGGCCTTCCGTGCGTCCTCGGCACGGCGGTCGGTGCGGGCGTGCAGCGTCACCCGATGCCCGTCCGCCGCCAGGATCTCCGCCGTGTGCCGCCCGATGCCGTCGCTGGAGCCGGTGATCAGAATCGTCGCCATGACAACCATCCTGCCGGACGGCGGGACGATCCGATTAACCGGTTCACCAGTCGGCACCGGGGGAGGCGCCGGCCGCCGGAATCGACGGCTGGGCTGAGAAGGGATGACGCCGTGACTCTCGACGTCTCAGGAGGGGTGGCCGGTGTCCGTGCCCGGCCGGACCAGGCCCGTCTCGTAGGCGGCGACCACCGCCTGTGCGCGGTCCCGGGCCGCCAGCTTGCCGAGAATCCGTTTCACGTGGGTCTTGACCGTCGACTCCTCGACGAACAGCTCCGCCGCGATCTCACCGTTCGACCGGCCCCGGGCCACCAACTGCAGCACGTCACGTTCGCGGGCGGTCAGCGCCCGTAGCCGCTCGGCGCGGGCCGGGTCCGGTGGTGCGGCGGGCGCCATCCGGTCGATCACGGCGCGCGTCACCGAGGGCGACAGCAACGCGTCCCCGGCGGCCACCGTGTGGATCGCCTCGATGAGCCGCTCGGGCCGGGTGCGCTTGAGCAGGAACCCGGAGGCCCCGGCGGTGAGCGCGCCGAAGACGTAGTCGTCGTCCTCGAAGGTGGTCAGCACCAGCACGCGGGCGGCAGGCACGGCGGCGCTGACCGCGCGGGTGGCGGCGATACCGTCCAGGTGCGGCATGCGGACATCCATCAGTACGACGTCCGGCACCAGCCGCTGCGCCACTGCCACCGCCTCCCGGCCGTCCGCGGCCTCGCCGACGACCTCGATCGTGTCGTCGCTGGACAGCACCGCCCGCAACCCGGCCCGCATCAGATCGTCGTCGTCCACGATCAGCACCCGTACCACCGGCTGCCCGGTCATGCCGCGGCACCGGTCGAGGCGGGCGCGGAGTAGGGCAGCCGTGCCCGCAGCCGGAAGACACCGTCGACGGTCGCCGTCTCGAACTCGCCGTCCAGCAGGGCCGCGCGTTCGCCCATGCCGACGATCCCCAGGCCACCGCCGGGAGAGATGTCGTCGCCGACCGGATTGCTGACCAGGATGCCGACCGCGTTCACGCCGTACGAGATCGCGACGTCGGCCGTACCCGAGCCGTGCCGGGCCGCGTTGGTCAGCGCCTCCTGAAGGATCCGGTAGGCGGCCCAGGCCACCCCGCTGGGCAGGCCGCGCGGTGCGCCCTCGAAGGCGGCCGACACCTCCAGGCCGCCGGACCGGTGCCGGGCGACGAGTTCCTCCAGCGCCGCGGTACCGGCGGGAGCGGGTTCGGCCGGTTCGGCCGGTTCGGTCCCGTGCCGCAGGGCGCGGACCAGACGGTCGATGTCGGTGATCGTCGCCTGCGCCACCTCCTCGATCGTCTCGACGGCACGCAGCGACCGTTGCGGGTCCTTCTCGTGCAGCAGCCGGGCCGCACCGGCCTGGACCAGGATGACGTTGATCGCGTGGCCCGCCGAGTCGTGCAGCTCACGGGCGATCCGGGTGCGTTCCTCGGCGGCGGCGAGGCGGCGCTGCCGTTCCAGGTCGGTCTCCCGCAGCCGTGCGGTGACCTCCAACTCGGCGATGCGCTCGCGCCGCAGCCGGCTGCGGTCCCCGGCGGTCCAGACGAGCGCGAACATCGCCGCCCACGCGAACAGTCCCGACGACATGCCGAGCACCGACTTGCCGTCGGCGACCATCAGAGCGGTGGCCACCGGCAGATACACCGCGACACTCCCGCCCGCCACCAGCCGCCGCCGTGGGGTGGCGCCGCCGCCGACCGCCTCGGCGAGCACATACGTCGCGACCAGCGGGCCGGGCGGGACGTCGAGCCCGTACTCGCCGGCGAGCAGCAGCAACGAGGCGATCGAGGTGACCGCCCAGACCAGCCCGGGGGAGCGGCGTGCCAGCGCCAGCGGGGCCGCCGACAGGACGGCGAGCAGCAGGCCCGGCCCGTCGAGCGGGTGGTACCCCGGCTCCGAGGAACCCAGCCCACCCTCGTCGAGCATCACCACCGTGAAGATCGTGGTGGCCGTCGCCACCGCGGCGTCGACCACGACCCGACCGCGTGCTCCCAGCCTCGTCACCACGACGACCAGCGTACGGCCGCCGGCCACCCGCCGAATCCTCCCGCGGCGGCATCGGCCGTACCCCTCCAGGGGTAGGGGTGCAGCTCCCGGCAGAAGGTTTCGGGGGAGTGCCCGCCGTCCCTAGCGTCACCTTCCGTCAGCTTTCGACGGAGGACACGATGACTCTCACCCGGGTACGCCCACCCAGCGTGTTCGAGCGCCTGGCCGGCTGGTCCGGCCGCCACCGGTGGACCGCGGTGCTGCTGTGGACGCTCGTACTGGCCGGCACCACCGTCGGCGCGAACCTGGCGGGCAGCCAGTTCCGCAACGACTTCACCCTGCCCGGCGCCGAGTCGCAGCAGGCACAGAACCTGCTCGCCGAGCGGGCCTCGACCCGGGCCGGCACCACCCTCGACGTGGTCGTGCGGGACCCGGCCGGTGTCGGGCGGCCCGACGTGCGCAGCCGGATCGAGGCCATGCTGGCCCAGGTGCGGACCCTGCCGCACGTGGTGGAGGTGATCAGCCCCTACCCGCAGGGCGGCGCGCCGCCGACGGCGATCTCCGGAGACGGCACGATCGCGTACGCCACGGTCGCTCTGGACGTCCTCGCCGAGGACGTCCCCGTCGAGGACACGCGGGCGATCATCACGACGGCGCGGTCGGCCGGCACCGGCGGTCTGACCGTGGAGGTCGGCGGGGACGCGGCCCGCGCCGCCGAGGAGGCCGAGGGCGGTGCCGCCGAGGGAGCCGGGCTGCTGGCCGCCCTCGTGATCCTGGTGCTGCTGTTCGGGTCGCTGCTCGCCGCCAGCCTGCCGATCGTCATCGCCGTGTTCGCCGTCGGCACCGCGATCGGCCTGGTCACGCTCGCGTCGCACGTCGCCACGGTCGCCGACTTCACGACACCGCTCGTGATCCTCGTCGGCCTCGGTGTCGGCATCGACTACGCGCTGCTGGTGTTCTCCCGGTTCCGCAGTGAACTGGCCGACGGCGCCGACCGGGTCGCCGCGGCACGGGTCGCGTCGGACACCGCCGGGCGTACCGTCTTCTTCGCCGGAACCACCGTGATCATCGCGCTGCTCGGACTGGTCCTGCTCGGTCTCGGCGCGTTGCAGGGCGTCGCGGTGGCGCTCGCCGTCACGGTCCTGGTCACCATGCTGGCCGCTCTCGTCCTGCTGCCCGCCCTGCTCGGGCTGTTCGGCGCGCGCCTGGAACGTACCGTGACCCGCCGCGCGGAGAAGGCGGCCCGCCGCGACCGCGAGCCTCGCGAGGAGGGCCGGTTGTGGCGCCGCTGGAGTGACGCGGTGGCCCGCCGTCCCTGGCCGGCGGTCCTGCTGCCGCTCCTCGCCCTGGGCGCGCTCAGCGTCCCGGTTCTCGACATGCGACTCGGCTTCGCCGACGCCGGCAACGACGCCGGCAGCAAGACCAGCACCCGGGCGTACGACCTGCTGGCCACCGGTTTCGGCCCCGGTGTGAACGGGCCACTGGTGGTGGTGGTGAACGCCGCCGGACGCCCGGCCGAGGCAGCCGCCACCGCCGTCCAGCGGACCCTCGCGGCGACACCCGGTGTCGCGTCCGCCGTCGCGATTCCGGCCTCCGGCAGTGACGTCGCCACGGTGATCGCCTTCCCGGAGTCGGCGCCGCAGGACGAGGCGACCGCGCGGCTGGTCACCACCCTGCGTGACACCGTGCTCGTCCCGGTGGCCGACGACAACGGGGTGACGCTGCTGGTCGGCGGTTCGACCGCGGCCGTCATCGACGTGTCGGCCGCGTTCGCCGCACGGCTGCCGCTGTTCGTCGCGGTCGTCGTGGGCCTCTCCGCGCTGCTGCTGCTCGTGCTCTTCCGGTCACTGGTGATCCCGGTGAAGGCGGCCGTTCTCAACCTGCTCAGCGTCGGTGCCGCGATGGGCATCATGATCATGGTCTTCCAGCACGGTGCCTTCGGTGTCGCGCCCGGCCCGATCGAGGCGTACGTCCCGGTCATGATCTTCGCGATCGTGTTCGGTCTCTCCATGGACTACGAGGTCTTCCTGCTGGCCCGCATGCACGAGGAATGGGCGCGCACCCACGACGCGCCCCGGGCCGTCCGCGAGGGCCTGGCCACGACCGGGCGTGTGGTCACCGCGGCCGCCGCGATCATGGTGGTCGTCTTCGGCGCCTTCCTGCTGTCACCGGATCGCATGCTCCAGCAGTTCGGCCTCGGCCTGGCCGTCGCCGTCCTGGTCGACGCGGTCATCGTTCGGTGCCTGCTGCTACCGGCCGTCATGCACCTTTTCGGCACCCGCGCCTGGTGGCTGCCCGCGGTGATCGCCCGCCGCCTGCCCCGCCTGGCCCTCGAACACCAGTGATCGAAACCCGGAGCGCGGTCAACCCCGAGGACCGCAAGCCGAGGAGTACGCCGTCCCGCGGCCGGATCTTGTTGAGATCACTTCAAACGCTGAATACCCTGACCGGTAGCCGGCGACAGGGGGAGCCCCCGAATGACCACCGTGCCACCACCGTCTGATGATCGCGGACCTTCCGAGTCTTCGGCTTTCCGTCCCATGCCCGGATCGCCCGGCCCCGAGCCGTCGGTGGGCAGTGCACCCCCGGCGGGTGGTCATGGTGGAACCCTGACCATCCCACCCGCTCATCCGTACCCGGTGCCGCACGGCGCTTCGGCGCGGATCAACAGGTTCGCTATCGCGTCGCTGGCCACCTCGTGCCTGGCGGCGGCGAGCATGGTCGGCTTCTTCGCCGTCGGCCTTCTCGGCCTGTGTTACCTCGCCGGCCTTCTCGCTCCGGTGGGGGCGATCCTCGGATACCTCGCCGAGCGGCAGATCCGGCGTACCGGCGACGACGGCAGGGGGTTGGCGACAGCCGGCTTCATTGTCGGCGGGATCCTCGCCGGAGTCATCTGTCTCTTGGTGTTCATCGTCTGGATCGTGCCCCGGATCGTCGGCTTCTTCTCGGGCTGATCCCCCTGCCGCGTGGTCACGTGGTCGAGCGCGGTGCGGCCGCGGGCAGCCTGGTCGGAGGTGACGCGGTGACCGGCATGGTGGCTGGACTCCCGCGATATTCGATCGAGGTAGCGGGGGAGAGCGGGCATCATCGGGCGATGACTGACCATGAGCCGGCGATCGTCCTCGTCGACGATCTCCGTTCCTTTGTTGACGGCCGGCTGGCTGAGGTGGCTCGCACCAGTTCGGCCGGGGTCGGGCTTCTCGGCCGGCACCGCAGCCGCCGGGTCGATGAACTCTGGCTCGACCATGATCTGGGCGGTGACGACACCATCTGGCCGGTCGTGGAAGTCCTGGAACGGGCCGCCTTCGAAGGCCGGCCCTTCGACGTCGGTGTCGTCGTCATCCACTCGGCCAATCCCGCGGGCGCTACGAAGATGGCGCAGGCTCTCCGGCGGTGGCACTATCCGGTCCGCATCGCCCCGGGGGACCCCGCGGTCGGTTATGTCGACGGAATCGACTGACCGGATGACTTCAAATGAACCCGCCTACCCGTAGGCCGAGGTTGGGCGAGCAATTTTCGCGAACGCGCCGGGATGCTTTCGGTGCGGCCTGGTCGGCCATTGCATAACGGGGTTCGGTGATACGGTCCGGCGACTGCCCTTTTGTGCATCCCGCGTCCCGGAGTGATTTCCTGTGAACGACCCCTACCGTCGGCCGATCGGTTGGCTCGAGCACTTTCTGCACCTCAACCTGACGATGATCACCAGTGGAATCTGGGGAATCGTCTGGTATCACCGGGCGAAGAAAGGTCGGGCGGTCAGTTTCGACACCCCGACCTGCTCTCGCTGTAATGACACCGGGATTCGCGGAAAGGTCAGCGGTATCAACTGGGTGGTGGTCACCTGCGATCACTCCCGATGGGGGTGACTCGCCGACCGTCCGGATCATTTGCGCGAATGCCCGGTGGGACCGGATCTCAGTGCGGCGCGGATCGTGTGGCCGGCTCCAGGCGGAGACGGTCGGTGGCGGCCACGCCGAATCGGGTGGGCACCTCGATCGTATTGTCGTGCCGGGCGAACCACACGAACGCGTGCTCGCCCTCGCGCACCGGCAGTGCCGGGAAGTCGTTCACCGCATACTCCGTCGACAGCACCGCCACGGCGCCGGTGCCCTGATCCGCGAACCACTCGGTGAACTCGTCGTCGAACGGCCGGTCCCGGAACCAGATGGTCGCCGTCAGATCGGAGCCGTCGCGGTCCGCCCGCCGGGGCACCGGCACGATCTCGCGCAGCAGGAGTACGTCGTCCGAGTCCAGCATCGTGTCGTTGGCGGCCGGCCCGTGCTCCCTCCACACCGGGCCGCCGTAGAACTCGCGCAGCCCGCGCAGGCGCACCGCCATGTCCGGGAAGCCGCGCAGCCAGACGAACCGGTCCGGCCGGTCGCGGTCACGGAACCGGCCGAGCACCGCCATCCCCGACTTCTCCTGGGGCTCGACGAATTCCCGGTCGAACAGCGCGATCAGGTCGTCCCGGCGCCCGGGGCGCAACGTGTACTGCCGCAGCTCCACGATCATGTGTTGAGGATCTTCTCCAGAATCCCGGCGATCGTCCGGCGGGCGAGTGCCGCCCGGAACGCCTCGGTGGCCTCGTCGTAGGTGTCGGTCAGGGCCGGCTTGATGCCCGCGCCGACCGGGCACTCCTGATTGGGCTCGGTGCGGTGCAGGGCCAGCAGCGGCTCGGGGGAGACCGCGTTCCACACGTCGAGCATGGTGATCTCCTCGGCGGGGCGGGCCAGGGAGAACCCCGCGCCGGCGCCGCGCCGCGATCTGACCAGCCCGGCCTTGTGCAGGTCGCCGAGGCTGCGCCGGAGGATCACCGGATTCGTCTTGACGCTCGCCGCCACCTCGTCGGAGGTCATCCACGGTCGCCCGCGCTGCCGTGCGAGCTCCAGCCACGCCAACGCGTGCGCCGCAATCGTCACCCTGCTGTTCGCTGCCATCGTAACCAATCCTATTACAACTATCGCCGTTCCGTGATCACCCCGCTGGGCTCGACTGTCCTGTATCGACGCCCTACGCTGCTGCGAACGCGGTCGGATCCATCTTTCGGCCGAACGTATGAAACGGGGGTTTCATCGAATGTTTGTCAATCGGCGGACATTGTCCGCCATCGGCGTGGCCGCTCTCGCGGTCGTCGCCGCGCCCTTCCTGCTCTCGTCGCCGGCCTCGGCGGCCGGGGCCGGGTCGGTCAAGGTCGTCGGCACCGGCAAGGTCCAGTTCCAGGCGTCGTCGGGCAGCGTGAACTCGCTGACCATGACGATCTCGGGGCGGACGGTCACCCTCGACGACCGGGTGGCGATCAAAGCGGGTAGGGGCTGCAAGGCAGTCAAGGGCGACCGCACCAAAGTCCGGTGCACCACCTCGAAGGCGACGGCGAAGATCACCGTCTCGCTCGGGGACCGCAACGACACCCTTCGCAACAAGACGTCGGTCGCCCTGGACGCCACCGGCGGGTCCGGCGCCGACACTCTGATCGGCGGCTCCGGCCCCGACTATTTCAGGGGTGGCACCAGCGGTGACCGGCTGTACGGCAACGGCGGCGTCGACCAGCTGAATGGCGAGTCCAGCGCGGACCGGATCAGCGGCGGTGCGGGTGACGACTGGATCTCGGGCGACACCGGCGGCGACCGGATCTGGGGTGATGCAGGTCACGACAAGATCTCAAGCGACAGTGGCGACGACATCGTGGCCGGCGGTGACGGCAACGACCGTGTCTATGGTTTTTCGGGCAACGACACGCTCTACGGTCAGGCCGGCGACGATGAACTCGCGGGTGGCAGCGGTGACGACAACCTGTGGGGTTCCATCGGCGCCGACATGATCGAGGGCGGCGGCGGTGACGACCACGTGTGGGCCGGCTCCGGTGGATTCAGCTCGTACACCGGTCGGATCGCAACCGACGTCGTCGCGGGTGGCGCCGGCAACGACGTCCTCTACGGCGAGGGGGACAATGACTTCCTCGTCGGTGAGCACGGCGACGACACCGTCGAGGGCGGCGCCGGGGACGACTGGGCCAGCGGTGGCGTCGGCAACGACACGATCCGGGGCGGTGACGGCGACGATCTGCTCGCCGGGGAGAGGATCCACGAGTACATCGGTCTGCTCGAGGACGCGGCGGCGGTCGACCGCGTCGACGGCGGTGCCGGTACCACCGCGGGCGACGTCTGCTACGTGACGGCCTCCTCGACGGTGGCCGGCTGCGAGGCCGAGCCGGACGACGGGGGAGACGTGGGCATGAAGCGGCGGGGCTCCTTCGACAGGCTGTCGATGTACTGGTCGTGATTCAGTGAGTGACGGCCGGGTCGCGAAGCGGCCCGGCCGTTGCCGTGTCCCCTGCCGGTGGATGAGTGATCAGGCGGACCAGGAGCGGGCGTCCACGGTCAGCGGGAACGCCGGGCCGCGCGTGTCGGGCCGCCAGCCCTGCGACCGGGCCTCGCGGATCATCGCGGCCACGATCGACGGGACGGCCGGTGGGGTGGCGGTGCCGACCCAGTCGGTGGGGCGGGTGTCCGGGGTGGTGGCGATCAGGATCGTGCCGCGGCGGTCGGCCCGTTCGATCGCGAACGAGAGCGGGCCCTGGTGGGCGGGGTGCCGGCGGACCCGCCAGCGGTAGACGACACCGTCGACGGTGATCAGCCGGGAGCGCTTCTTCACCACAGTCATCAGATTCCTTCCGTGGATACTGCGGCCTCCAGGCCGGGGAGGACACGCAATGCCCTGCGGAGCAGGGCAGGGACAGCCGATTCGCCGGCACGGCGGATCGGCGTCAGGCCGGCCGGCCCGCTGCGGGGGTGGTCGTACGGGTGTTCTATCCTCTGTGGATGGTTGCGGGGGTGGAGCGCGGGTACCGGTACCGCTTCTATCCCACTAAGGCGCAGGCCGGATTGTTGACGCGGACGTTCGGGTGTGTGCGGCTGGTGTACAACCTGGGGTTGCAGGCCCGCCGGGAGGCGTGGCAGCAGCGGCAGGAGACGCTCGGCTACCAGGCGACGTCGGCGTTGCTGACCGGCTGGAAGAAGACGGCTGAGTTCTCGTTTCTGACCGAAGTGTCGTGTGTGCCGTTGCAGCAGGCGCTGCGGCACCTGGACGTCGCCTACCAGAAGTTCTTCAACGGCGAATCCCGGTTTCCGCGGTTGAAGTCGCGCAAGAGGTCGCGTCGGTCGGCGGAGTTCACCGCCAGCGCCTTCACCTACGTAGCCGGTGAGTTGCGGCTGGCGAAGCTGATGGACGAGCCCCTCGCGGTGGTGTGGTCGCGGCCGCTGCCCGACGGTGCGGTGCCGTCGACGGTGACCGTGTCGCAGGACCGGGCGGGCCGCTGGTTCGTGTCGCTGCGTGTCGTGGTGCCCGCCGTCACCGCTGCGGCCACCACGGCCATGGTCGGGATCGACGCCGGGTTGAACCGGTTGCTGACCCTGTCGGACGGCACAATAGTCGACAACCCGCGGCACGAGCGCCGGGAACGTGCCGCCTTGGCCCGGGCGCAGCGGAATCTGGCGCGTAAGGAGAAGGGCTCCCGGAATCGGGAGAGGGCGCGGGTGAAGGTGGCGCGGGTGCATGCCCGGATCGCTGACCGGCGTCGGGATGTGTTGCACCAGGTGACGACTCGGCTCGTGCGCGAGAACC
>NZ_QGGR01000014.1 GCF_003148685.1 Actinoplanes xinjiangensis
CGACGCACCCCCGCCCGACGCACCCCCACCCGACGCACCCCCACCCGACGCACCCACGCCCGACGCACCCACGCTCGACGCGCCTCCGTCCCGCGCGCCCCCGTCCCGCGCCAGGACCGCCGCGGCGGCCAGTTCCAGACCCTCGGCCAGCGCGGCGGGCCGGCGCCCCGCGCGGGCCAGCGCGATCGCCGACTCGGCGTGACCGCGGGCGGCCGACGGGTCCACCGGCAGGGCGGCCCAGCCGGCGGCGGCGTACGCGGTGGCCGCGGTGAGACTCGTCGCCTCGGCGACCGCCCACCGGCCGGCGTCCCGGGCCACCACGACGTCGCCGGACGCGGCGAGCACCCGGGCCAGCCCACACAGCGCCGGCACCAGCGCCTGACTGAACCCGCGCTCCCCCGCCACCGCCACCGCCTCCTCGAACGCGGCCCGCGCCTGCACCAGATCACCGCGCGCCTCGTGCGTCTCCCCGAGCCCGGCCAGCGCATACGCGACCCCGGCGGCCCCGGCCCGCTGCAGCACGGTCAGCGCCGCCCGGAATCCGTCCCGTGCCTCGGTCAGCCGTCCGGCCCGTACCAGAATCTCGGCCCGGTTGTTGTGCACCAGCCCGAGTCCGTTCGGATGGGCGTCCGGCCCGATCCGAACCGCCACAACACGTGATCCAATTCGGCCAGGGCACCGGTGAGGTCACCCTCCTCCATCCGCTGCGACGCCCGGTTCGTCCGGATCCGCAGCTGCTGTGTACGGTCCTCGCAGCGCTCGGCAGCGGCCAGGCCCAGGGCATAGTGCCGCTCGTTCGCCCGCCGGGCCCCCTCGGCCGCCGCGAGCAGGGCGAGTGCGGTGTGCGCGGCGGCCAGCGCCCGTGGTTCCCCGGCGGCGCCGGCGAGTGCCCGGTCCGCCAGCTCACGGCAGGCGGCCACCTCACCGCGAGCCCACGCGACACTCGCCGACCAGGCCGCGAGCAGCGCGCGATCGGCATCCGCCCCACCCGGAGACACCAACGGGGGTACGGCCGAAGCACCCGCCAGATCACCCCGGAGGTAGAGCACCATCACTGCGGGCCAGGCGTCCCCGGCATCGAGGCGATCCCCGGCCTCGACGGCCCGCTCAGCCTCGGCCACGGCGAGTTCCCAGTCACCGGCGTCGGCGTGCCGCAGCACGGCGTTTTCGGACATGCGCGCCAGTATGGCCTGCTCGGGCCACGGTGTGATCCCGTCAAGTGGCTGGTCCGCGGGGGCCGCTTGATCGAAACCGGTAACTGCTCCACAAGCTCGCCCACATCATGCGCGTCCCTGTGGCCAGGTCGTCAGCCGGGCGGCTCCCGGGTCACGTCGCCGCGTAGTTCTCGCAGGTCGAGGGCGTACAGCAGGGTGTCGTAGCGGGCCGCACCGACGGCGACGAAGTTCGCCAGCCGCCCGTACCGGTGGAACCCCAGCTTCTCGTAGAGCGCCGCCGCACGGGTGTTGTCGCCGCGCAGGTCGAGCGTGAGCATCTCGACCTGCCGGTCCAGAGCCGCCGCGATCAGGGCCGACAGCAGGCTCCGGCCCAGCCCGGCCCCCTGCCGCGCCGGATCGACGGCCAGTTTCTCCAGGTCGGCGTGCGGCCGGTGGGTGGGCCGCCGGTAGCGCCGCCAGTACCCGAACCCGGAGATCTCCTCCCCCGTGTCCCCGCCCGCCGTATACGTCACCGCGATCGCGGCCGCTGCTTCCCCGCCGGGAATGTCCGCGACCAGTCCGTCCAGCAACTCCCGGACCTCCGCTACCGTCGGCGGCTCCACCCAGCCGAGCGCGGCCCCGTCGGCGACGAGCCCGCGCAGCAACCCCGCGATGCCGGCCACCTCACGCTCGCTGAACCCACCGTTCCCGACCAGCCGAACCTCCGAGTCCCCCACCCATCCAGTCAACCAGACCCGAGCCCCTCGGCTGGCCCTCACCGCTGTCTCGAACCCCCCGAGACAGCGGTGGGAACCAGCCGAGGGTGACGGACCAGCCCACAGTGACAGGCCCGCCGAGGGCGACGGACCGCAAACCCGGCTGGACGTCACCGCTGTCTCGAAGGGTCCGAGACAGCGGTGGGGACCAGCCGGGGGTGGGGGTCAGTCTTCGGTGAGGAGGGCGCGGACCTGTTTCTCGGCCTTGGCCGGGGGGTCGGCGGGGGTCGCGTCGATCACCTCGCCGTCGGTGTAGGCCTGCACCACCCGGGGGTCCACGTAGGAGTTGCGGGCCACGGTCGGGGTGTTGCCGAGCAGGTCGGCGACCTCACGCATGGCGTGGGCGACGGCCTTCTTGCGCTTGGTGGGGGTCGGCTGGGGACCGGCCTCGGCCAGGGCGGTGGCCGCGCGGACGGTGCCGTGCCAGGTGCGGAAGTCCTTGGCGGTCATCTGTTCGCCGGTGACGTCGCGGAGGTAGTCGTTGACGGTGTCGGCGCGGATCTCCTGCCAGCGGCGGCGGCCCGGATCCCAGTAGGCGAACAGGCGGTCCTCGCCCCGGCGGCGGCGCTTCAGATCGCGGAGCACCGCGCAGACCTCGCCGTTGCCAACGGTCGCGGCGTGTTCGATACCGGACTTGCCACGGAACTCCAGGAGTACGCACCCGCCGCTCGCCCGCAGGTGGTCGGGCCGGAGCGTGGACAGCCCGTAGGTGGGATCCTCCTCGCGGGCGGCGGACTCCTCGCCCCCGACCCGGAACATGCCCATGTCGAGGAGGCTGACGATCGCGGCCAGCACGCGTTCACGGGTCAGGCCCCGGCCGGTCAGGTCAGCACGCAGCCGGTCACGGACCTCGGGAAGGCGTTCGGCGACCTCCAGGGCGTGGTCGAACTTGGCGCGGTCCTGTCTCTCCCGCCACTGCGGGTGATAGAGGTACTGCTTGCGGCCGGCCGCGTCGACCCCGGTGGCCTGGATGTGACCGCGCGGGTCCGGGGAGATCCAGACGTCCCGCCATGCCGGCGGAATGACCAGGCCCTTGATGCGCTCGACGGCCTCGGTGTCACGCAGCGGGGCGCCGTCGGTGTCGAGATAGGCGAACCCCTTCCCGGCCCGGCGCCGGGACAGGCCGGGCCTGCGCAGGTCACTACGTCGCAATCGCACGGCTGTCACCGTCTCCCGTAGCCGGGACCGACCGCCGGCCGTCGCCTACGGCGGTGATCATGAGCGGGTCACCGCCGTGGGCGACGGACGGCGGGTGGGGTGGGCGGACTCCGCCTCGACGGCGGCGGCCAGGACCTCGTCCGGGGTGATCGCCAGCAGTGCCGGATGGACCGGGCCGGGGAGGTCGCCCCGTTCACTGCGGGTCCCGTGCCAGAGCGGGCGGTGGTAGGGACGGCCGGCGGGCGGGCCCCAGCGTGCCGGGGAGACCGGGCCGAACAGGACCACCGACGGGGTACGGTACGCGGTCGCCAGGTGGGCGATGCCGGTGTCGCCGCAGATCACCAGACGTGCCGAGGCGACCAGGGCGGCGAGTTCGCTCAATCCGGTACGCGGGACCGCCTCTTGCGTGAGGCCCGCGAGCTCGGCGACCCGTACACACAGGTCGTGCTCTTGCGGCGAACCGGTGACCAGGACCCGGTGGCCCGCGGTGACCAGACGGCGTGCGACGGCCGCGAAGCGGTCCGGAGGCCAGCGCCGGGCCGGGGATTTCGCGCCCGGATGGATGATCGTGACGCCCGGGGTGACGTCGGCGTCCGGGACGTGCAGGTCCAGATCGGACTCGTCGCAGGCCACGCCGTAGTAGCGGGCCAGCCGGCACCAGCGGCGGACCTCGTGCTCGTCGTCGTGCCAGCCGGGACCGTCGTGATGACCGGCCGCGCGGCTCGCGAACGCCCACAGCGTGTCCGGGTGCAGCGCCTGGAGGCGGCGATGCGACTCGGGGCCGGAACCGTGCAGGTTGACGGCGAGGCGGGGTCTCGCGGGCGCCGCGTCGAGGGGTTCCAGCTCCCGGGCCGGGATGATCCGGTCGACGCCCCCGATCGTGAGAATCAGCGGCGTGAGCCAGGCGGGGGCGGCCAGACTCAGCGTCTCGCCGGGGAAGGCGGCGCGGAGCCCGCGCAGGGCGGGCACCGCGGTCGCCAGATCTCCCACGCCGAGAGCGCGCAGGACGAGAATCACGGGTACGAGCTCTCCGTCTCCGCCGCGACGACGAGTTCGCGGACCGCGCAGCCGGCCGGCTGGCTGAGCGCGAACACGACCGCGGCGGCCACGTTCGCCGGGTCGTTGAGGATCGCGTCCGGGCCCGGCTTGTACTTCGCGTCCCGCTCGTCGAAGAACTTCGTGCGCATGCCCCCGGGGATGAGCAGCGTGACGTTGACCTGGCCGGCGAGTTCGGCGGCCAGCGCCCGGGTGAAGCCGACGACACCGAACTTGGCGGCGCAGTAGGCCGTCGCGTCCGAGACCGCCTTGATCCCGAGTGTCGAGGAGATGGTGACGACCCCACCGTGGGTCTGTTTGAGAGCCGGGACCGCGGCGCGGATCACCGCTGCCGTGGCGAGCAGGTCGACCGCCACGATCCGGTCCCAGACCTCGCCGGGGATCTCCTCCAACGTGCCCGGCACGTCCATGCCGGCGGCCGTGACCACACCGTCGACGCTGCCGCCGGCGCGGGCGATCAGGTCACGGGTCGCCTGCTCGGCGGCGCGGGTGTCGGCGAGGTCGCACTCGATCCACTCGACACCCTCCCGCGGTGCCTGACGGTCGATGACGTACGGCCGGCCGCCGGCCTTGATCACGGCGTCGACGACGGCGGCGCCCAGGCCACTGGACCCTCCGGTGACGATGACGGCATCCATGCGTTACCTCCTGCGTGCTTCGGCGATGGTTTTCGTGGTGGAGCGGCCGTCCAGGTAGGGGACGATGACGGTCTGACCGCCCCAGCGCTGCACGACCTCGGTCTCCGGGAGCGTGTCGTAGTCGCCGCCCTTCACCCAGACGTCGGGTCGCAGCCAGGTGAGCACCGGCTCGGGGGTGGGCTCGTCGAACACCACCACCGCGTCGACACAGTCGAGGGCGGCGAGCAGACGGCTCCGGTCGTCCTGATGGGTCAGCGGGCGGCCCTCGCCCTTCAGCCGGCGGACCGAGTCGTCGCTGTTCAGGCAGACGATCAGGCAGTCACCGAGAGCGCGGGCGGCGCGCAGGGTGGCGAGGTGGCCGGTGTGCAGCAGGTCGAAGCAGCCGCCGGTGGCGACCACCGTGCCGCCGCGGGCGTGGACCTCGGCGGCCAGACGGCCGGCCTCGTCGGCGCCGATCCGCTCGGGGCCGTCGCCGACGGTCCTCTGCCGTCCCGCGCCCGGTCCCCGCCCGGCCCGGCCCGGCCCGGCGGCACCGGGGCCGCGCCCGTTCGCGCCCGGTCCGCCGGCATGCGCTCCGTGCCCGTTCTGGCCCTTCAGCTCGGCGATGCCGCCGGTTCCGGCCACATAGCGGCTGGCGGCGTCGACCGCCGCCGCCACCGCCTCCGAGACGAGAGCACCGTTCGCCAGCGCGACCGCCGCCGCGGTGGCGAACGCGTCACCGGCGCCGCAGGTGTCCCCACCGGAGGTCTCCGGCACCGGGACGACCAGTGGTGTCGGGCTGCCCTGGCAGAGCACCGCTCCCTCGGCGCCGCGGGTGACCACCACCGCGCCGGCCTGCCAGCGCTGCCGCAGGGTGTGGCCGGCACGCTGCGCGGTGGAGAGCCCCGAACCGTGACCCGCGTCGCCGGACAACCGCCGGGCCTCGCCCTCGTTCGGGGTGACCAGACGGACGTTCGGGACGGGCGACGGGCCGTTCGGGTGCGGGTCCCAGACGACCGGTGCCTTCGACGCCTCGATCGCCGCGCGCAGCTCCGGATGCCGGGCCACACCACGGCCGTAGTCGCTGACCAGGATCGCGGTGGCGTCACGCAACAGTTCCAGCACGGCGGCCGGGGCCTCACCGGGCGGCTGGGGCGGGCCGCCGCGGTCCAGTCGCAGCAGTACCTGACCGGCGGCTCGCAGCCGGATCTTCTCCGGCGTCGCACCCGGCAGCGGCAGCGCGTACACCTCGACGCCGGCGGCCGTGAGCAGCTCGTTCAGCCGGGCCCCCGCGGCGTCCGTGGCTATTGCGGTCACCAGGGCGACCTCGTGGCCGTGTGCGGCGGCGAGCAGGGCCGCGAGGCCCGCGCCGCCGGGACGCTCGTGCACCGTCTCCTCGTCGAGCACGGGTGCCGGGGCGTCCGGGGCGATCCGGGTCACGGTGCCGTGCACGTCCCGGTCGAGAAGGGTGTCGCCGACGATGACAATCCTCATACGTTGACCATCTCCTCGAACTCGTCGCGGTCCAGACCGAAAGGGAGATCACGCGCCGGTCCGGAGCGGGCCGGGCGGGAGCCGGCCGGCTCGGCGGGAAGATCCCGGTCGCCGGTGAACATCGGCAGGTAGCGGTCGACGTACTCGCACATCAGATGGACCGAGACGAGGTGCAGCTCCTGCACGACCTGACTGTCCGGCGACGGGCAGCACAGCGCCTCGTGGCACATGTCGGCCAGCGGGCTGGGGCCTTCCCCGACCATCGCCCAGGTCCGCATGCCCACCTCCTTCGCGGCGCGCACCGCCGTGATCAGATTCGGACTGCGCCCGCTGGTGGACATCACGATCAGGATGTCGTCGCGGCGGCCGTGCGCCCGTACCTGCCGGGCGAAGACCTCCTCGAACCCGTAGTCGTTGCTGATCGCCGTGACCGCCGACGAGTCCGGGGTGAGGGCGATCGCCGACAGTGGCATCCGGTCCTCGCGGAGTTTGCCGACCAGTTCGGCGGCCAGATGCTGGGCCTCGGCGGCGCTGCCACCGTTACCGGCCACCAGCAGCCGTCCGCCGCCACCGAGATGCCGGGCCAGGTGCGCACCCCAGCGGGCCAGCCGCCCGGCCTGCGCCCGGTACGGCAGCAGCGCCTGGATGAGCCCGGTGAGATGCGCGTCCAAGGGGTTCATGCTGTGCTCCCTGAAGTCCGGCGGAAAAGCGGGATCAAGAGACTCGCGGCGCTCGCTCATGCCGCGACCTCCAGATCCGCCACGGTGGCGTAGACGGCGGCGAGCCGTTCGGCGACCCGGGGCCACGAGTACGAGGCGGTGGCCCGGTCGGCGGCCGCGGCCGCGTACCCGAACCGGCGCACGTCGTCGGCGACCAGGCGCCGGAGTGCCGTGGCCAGGGCCCGCGGGTTCCGGGGTGGGACGAGATCGCCGGTGATCCCGTCGACGACGGTGTCGGTGAGGCCGCCGACCTCGGTGGCGACCACCGGCACGCCGCAGGCCATCGCCTCCAGCGGGGTGAGCCCGAACGGCTCGTACCAGGGCGTGGCGGCCAGCACGTCCGCGGACCGGTACCAGGCCGGCATCTCGTGGGCGGGGACGGCGCCCACCAGGGTGACCCGGTCGGCGACCCGGCAGTGCTGGGCGAGGGCCTGAAGACGGCGGGCGTACGGGTCGGCGCGCAGCCCCGCGGCGGGCGGCCCGCCGACGACGACGAGTTCGGCGCCGGGTACCGCGGGCATGGCCCGGATGGTGTCCTCGATGCCCTTGCGCTCGACGAGCCGGGCCACGGTGAGGATCCGGGCGAGCCCGGGACGGCGCGGGACGGCCGGGCCGCGATCACTGAACCGGTCGGTGTTGACGCCGGACGGCACCAGTGACATCCGCGAACGCGGCACGCCGAGGCGCAGGAGTTCGCCGATCTCGTCGCGGCACTGGACGACGATCCGGTCGGCGGACTGCCCGATGTGGCGTTCCAGGCTGATCCGCCGGGCCGGGCTGGTGTCGGCCGTACCCTGATGGCGGCGTTTGACCGAACCGAGGGCATGGAACGTCTGGACGACCGGGACGTTGCAGGCCCGCCCGGCGTCGAGGGCGGCGAGCCCGCTCATCCAGAAGTGCGCGTGCACCACGTCGGGCATCCACTCGGCGCGCCAGTCGGCGGCCGTCCACTCGGCGAACGCCCCCATGTACGGCAGCAGATCGTCCTTCGGCAGCACGGCGGCCGGCCCGGCCGGCACGTGCACGACGTCGACGCCCTCGATCATCGGCACCACCTCGGGCCGGTCCGGGTCGTCCCGCCGGGTGTAGACGCGCACCTGGTGGCCGTGGCCGGCGAGCGCGGTCGCGAGTTCGGCGACGTGCGCGTTCTGCCCACCCGCGTCGACACCACCGAGCGCCGCGAGCGGGCTGGCGTGTTCCGAGATCATCGCGATGCGCATGTTTCCTCCTCCAGCAGTCGGTCCCAGTCGGCGAGGAAGCGGTCGAGGCCGTACCGGGTGAGCGCCACCTGCCGGGCGCGGGCGCCGAGGCGGGCGGCCTCGGCGGGTTCCTCGAGGAGCCAGTGGGCGGCGTCGACGAGATCGCCGACCCGGGTGGACAGGACACCGGCGTCGGGGGGCACGGCGGCGACCGCCTCGGTGGTGGCGAGGGCGATCACCGGCATGCCCATCTGCATGGCCTCGATCAGGCTCAGCCCGAGCGACGTCCACCGGCACAGGTGCAGGTAGGCACGGCGCTGGGCGACCGCCTCGTGCATCTCGTGCTGCGGCAGGTCCTCGTACACGCCGCAGCCCTTCAGGTCGGCGACGCCCATCCCGAAGACGTCCAACGACGGGAAGCGACCGAAAAGATCAGTTCCGGTCACCCGGCCGCGCCGAACCGGTTCGTTCGTGACCACCGCCAGCCGTTCGAGAGAGCCGGTCCACCGGGCGGTGGGCTCGACGATCCCGTGCTCGATCACCGTCGTCCGGGTGCCGCCGCAGTCCCAGAACAGCTCGTTGAAGTGGGTGACGTGCGCGATCAGGACGTCGTCGCGGTCGGCGAGCGGATGCCGGCTGTACGGCACGTCGCCCTTCGGGGTGTTGTGCTCCACGTAGATCACCGGCACGTGCGGCGGGATCAGGTCGAGTTCCTCGGGCCGCTGGGCGATCGCCACGTCGACGTCGCGGATCTGGTCGAGCGGCATCTCCTCCACCGAGGCGGGCCACGGGAAGGTACGGGCCCGGCCGCGCCCCCACTCGTCGCGGGCCTGGTTGACCGGCACCAGATAGCGGTGTTTGCCCTGGACGAACGATGTCGTCCAGGAGCCGTGCACGTGCCAGAGAAGGATGTTCACGCGGCCACCTCGTCGTGGTTCGGTTGCGGGGCGGTGACGCCGAGCAGGCGTACCGCGGTGCGGACGTCGTCCGGTGTGATGCCGGACAGGCAGGGATGACCGGGAACCGGGCAGCGGGTGGCCCGGGTGTCACGGCAGGCCGCGGCGGCGTCACCGAGACGCACCGCGGGGACGCGGTAGGGGCCCCAGCGCCCGTACGGGACGGTGGGGGCGTACAGGCTGATCACCGGGGTGCCGACGGCCGCGGCCAGGTGTGCCGGGCCGGTGTTGGCGACGATCAGACAGCGTGCGCCGGAGAGCAGTGCTCCGAGTTCGGCGAACGGCATCGGCCCGGCATCCTCGGCGGCGTCCCCGGCTACGTATGCCGCGAGGTGCCGCTCCCCCGGCCCGCCGGTCACCACGACGCGGTGCCCGTCAGCGGCGAGCGCGGCCACGATCCGGCGCAGATCGTCCGGCGGGCAGGACCGCGCCTCGCAGCTCGCACCGGGATGAACCACCAGGTAGTCGCCGGGCGGGCGGTGCGGCACCGTCACCCGCAGCCGCCCGTCGTCGGATTCCGGAAGACCGAACCCGGCCGCTGCCGCGACGCTGCGGGCACGTTCCGCCTCCGGCAGTTCATCCGGTACGCGGTGACGCACGTCCAGCAGCGAGCCGGGATAGTCGTCGCTGATCGCGGTGATCCGGGCGATCCCGGCCATCCGCAGCAGCAGCGCCAGTGGCAGCGCCGACTGGTGGAACGACGTGAAGATCACCGCCTCGTCCACGCCGGCCCGCCGCAACCGTTCGGTGAGAGCGCGCATGTCGTCCTCGTCGACCGGCCCGGGTTCCGGGTCGATCCACGGCAGCCGCCATTCGATGACCTCGTCGACGCCGGGCAGCAGGTCGGCGGCGGCCCGTCCGCGCGGTCCGCAGAGCAGGACGACCCGGTCGGCGCCGGCAGCGAGCGCGCGGATCGCCGGTCCGGTGACCAGGACGTCGCCCGCCGAGTCCGAACGCACCGCCAGGACCCCTCCGGGCCGTATCGGCCGGGATGCGGGTATCAGCAGCTCCTGGCGTTGCAGAATGAGATCAGCGGCGGCGGTGAGATCAGCGGCGCGGTGCGGGGCCGCGGCGATCTCGGCCGGCCGGGTGACGGCGGTCGGCACCAGGATGCCGGTGGCCCCGGCGGCGAGCGCGGCCTCCATGTCACGACCGATGTCCCCCACGACGGCACATCGCCAGGGTGCGACACCGAGAGCGGCCGCCGCGGCGGTCACCATGCCCGGTGCCGGTTTGCGGCAGCCACAGCCGGCGCCGTCGTCGTGCGGGCAGACCTGCCAGGTGTCGAACGGCCCGAGCAGCTCCTCGACCCGCCGGTTGACGGCGTCCATCTGGTCGGCGGTGAACCGGCCGCGGGCCAGCCCGGACTGGTTCGTGACGACGCCGAGCCGCAGCCCGGCCGCCCGCAGCCGGTCGAGGGCCTGCTTCGCACCGGGCATCGGCTGGACCTTCGCGGGGTCACCGTTGTAGGGCACGTCCACGACGAGAGTGCCGTCCCGGTCGAAGAGCACCGCTTCGAGAAGCGTTCCGGTCACCGGCGCGCTCCGGCTCTGCCGCCGGCGATGCGCCCGCCATCCGGAATGCGGGCATCCCCACCGTCCGGGTCGCGGTCACCGGCGGAGTCGGGAAGGCTGACGGCCGAACTCGGGGCGGTGACGCGGGTGGGGGCCGGGGAGATTTCCGGCAGGGGCTTGGCGCCGCGCCAGCGGAACCAGCCGCGCACCCAGTGGGCGATCGCCACCGGCGGGATCGCGACGCTGGTCAGGACCATGGTGGTCACCTCACGGCGGTCGCGGGGACCGGGCATGATGCGGGCCGCCGCGAACTCCGCCGTGCCTGCCGCCCAACCCGCGGCGGCCAGGGCGGCGGCGACACTCCATCGCCGGCTGCCGGTGCCGGGGACGGCACCCGATCCCCGACGGCCGGTGCCCGGGGTGACGGCTGATTCCCGACGGGCGGTGAGCAGGTGGGCGACGGTGCAGGCGGCGGCGGTGGCCAGGCCGGCGGTGATCAGTGCGTGCCGGTGGCGGCGGCCGGGCGGGATGCCGAGGCTGGTACGCCACTGCGGCCCGTACATCCGGCGCAGCAGGGCGTCATCGGCGTTGCCCCGTTGGACCCTCAGGCTGACCCAGCGCGCCTCCGGCCGTACCGGATGAGTGGTTGATCTCTGGCCGAGCCGCAGTCGCCAGCCGGCGCGCCGGATGCGGTGAGCCAGTTCGGCGTCCTCGCGGAAGGCCCGCGGCAGGCGTTCGTCGAAACCGCCGACCCGGGAGAGGGCCGCCCGGCGGTAGGCCATGTCCGCGGTGATCCATTCGCCGGAGGCGAGGCCCGCGGTGACCCGCTCCCAGTCGGTCGGCCGGCGGCCGTCCGGCAGCGGCACCCGGATCCGGCCCTGCACGCCGCCGACCTCCGGGCGGGCGTCGCGCAGGTCGCCGAGCAGCCGCCACGCCCAGCCGGACTCGGGAAGGACGTCGTCGTCGAGGAACGCCACCCACTCATGGCGGGCGGCACGCCATCCGGCGTTGCGGGCGGCGGCGGGTCCGGCCCGGCGGCCGGCGACGACGCGGGCGGTGCTCTCGGTGGGAAGAGCAAGGGGGGTACGGATGTCCGCCCGATCGTCCACGACGATCAGTTCCATCCCGGCCGGAAGGGGGCCGAGCGCCCGCAGCATCTCGGCGAGACTCGGCCGGCCGAGGGTGGGAACCACGACGCTGACGGTGTTCACCGGGGCTCGCTTCCGCCGCCGAAGACCTGGCTGCGGTGGACGGCGAACGGGCCGATGGCGAGCAGGTCCACCGGCGCCGACCCGAACAGTTCGAGAGCCTCGCGCGGGGTGTCGACCATCGGGCGGCCGGCCGTGTTCAGTGACGTGTTCACCACCACCGGCAGCCCGGTGAGCTGCTCGAACTCGGTGAGCATCGCGGCCACGAGCGGCTCGGTGTCGGTGTGGACGGTCTGCACCCGGGCGGTGCCGTCGACGTGGGTGACCGCCGGGATGCGGTCGCGCCATTCCGGCTTCACCCGGTGCACGAACAGCATGTACGGGCTCGGGAAGACACCGTCGAAGATGTCGTGGAAGCGTTCCGCGCGGACCATCGGCGCGATCGGGCGGAACTGCTCGCGGCCCTTGACGTCGTTCATCCGGGTCTGGGTGTCCCGGTCGCCGGGATGGGCGAGCAGTGAGCGGTGGCCGAGGGCGCGTGGCCCGTACTCGCTGCGGCCCTGGTACCAGGCGACGATGCCGTTGCGGGCCAGCACCGCGGCGGCCTCGGCGGCGATCGACGCCGGCCGGGTGTAGGGAACGGCGGCCCGCCGCAGCTCGGCCTCCAGTTCGTCATCACTCCAGCCACGCCCCAGAGCGGCGGTCGTGAAGGGCACGTGCTCCGAACCGAGAGCGAGCGCCGCACCGAGAGCGGTGCCCGCATCGCCGGCGGCCGGCTGCACCCACACCCGGTCGAACGGTCCCTCGGCGGCGATCCGGGCGTTGGCGACACAGTTCAGGGCGGTGCCGCCGGCCATGGTCAGCGTGGACAGGCCGCCGGACGCGTCGTACGTCCATCGGGCCAGATCGAGCAGCACCTCCTCGAGCCGCGCCTGGACGCTGGAGGCCAGGTCGGCGTGCGCCTCGGTCATCTCGCCGTCGGCGGCACGGGTCTTCGCGAGGGCGTCCCAGTCGATCCGGTCGATGGTGAATCCGCCCGCCCCGTCGGCCCGCACGAGTTCCCGCAGCAGGCCGAGGAACCGGGGTCGCCCGTAGGAGGCGAGGGCCATCACCTTGTACTCGTCGCTGGAGTGCAGGAAGCCCAGGTGGCGCGTCAGGTCCTCGTAGAGCAGGCCGAGCGAGTGCGGCAGTTCCTGGCAGCGGAACGTCTCCAGTTTCCCGCCGCGGTACGCCCCGGCCAGGTGGCTGGCCGACTCACCGCGCCCGTCCAGCACCAGAACCGCGCTGTCCTCGGGCACGCTGAGCCCGGCCGACGCCGCGTGCGCGACGTGATGTGGCACGAACCGCACCTGGTCCGGGTCGAGGCCGGGCAGCGCGGTCGCCAGGAACTGCGGGGCCCGGCGGGCGTAGTCGGCGCGCAGGTGGTCCCACGGGTCGCCGAGGTTCAGGTCGGCCTGGTCCCGGCAGAGGGCCGGATCGAAGGAGTAGGCGACCGCGTCCAGGTCACCCGGGCGCAGCCCCGCCTCCTGAAGACACCACGCGGCGGAGAGCTCCGGCAGCTCCCACGCCGAGAACGGTACCGGCCGCTTGCCGTGTTTACGGCGGCTGAACCGCTCCTCCTCCGCGGCGGCGAGCACACGACCGTCGACGATCAAGGCAGCCGATGGATCATGAAAGATCGCGTTGATCCCGAGAACACGCATAGCAGCCCGCTTACCCGGACTTCTCTCGCTTACTCACATGATCATTGACTTCTCCAATTTGCGGGACATCGGCGCTGACCTGCACGTTTCCCAGGGGTGTTTGCTATGGGCCAAGGTTTTATGCGATGCACTTCGGGAAGACTGCCTCTCATGTACGAGGCCGCTCAGCTCATCGACGGACGGTGGTCCACCGGCACCGCCGGACGCATCCTGACCGTTACCGACCCCCGCGACGACAGCCCGGTGACCCGGGTCCCGGTCGCCTCCGACGACGACGTGTCCGCCGCCGTCGGGGCCGCCCGGCGGGCCGCCCCCGGCTGGGCGCGCACCGCTCCGGCCGCCCGCGCCGCCGCCCTGCACGCCGCCGCGAACGCGATCGAGGCCGCCACCGGTGAACTCGCCGAGACGATGGCCGCCGAAATGGGCAAGCCCGCCGACGGTGCGGCCGAGTCCATCGGTGCCGGCGTCGCGACGCTGCGCCAATACGCGGAACTCGGCCCCACCCACCGGGGACGGACCCTGGCCGGCAACGACGAGGCGATCGACCTGATGGCGTACCGGCCGCGCGGCGTCGTCGCGGTGATCACCCCGTGGAACGATCCGGTCGCCGCCTCCTGCGGACTCCTCGGGGCGGCCCTGGTCACCGGCAACACGGTGGTGTACAAGCCGAGCGAGCGCACCCCGGCGACCGGCTGGCGACTCGCCCGACTGCTCGCGCCCCACCTGCCCGACGGGGTGCTCAACGTGCTCCAGGGCGACGGGCCGGCCGGAGCAGCGCTCGCCGGCGCCGAGGTGGACGTCGTGGCGCACGTCGGCTCCACCGCCACCGGCCGGGCCATCGCCGCGGCCTGCGCACGGACCGGGGCGAAAGCACTGCTCGAGAACGGGGGCAGTGATCCGCTGATCGTCGACGCCGGCGTCGACCCGGTCTGGGCGGCCGGGCAGGCGGCACTCGGCGCGTTCGCCAACTCGGGGCAGATCTGCGTCGCCGTCGAACGGATCTATGTGCACGCCGATCTCGCCGACGCGTTCGTCGAAGCCCTCGCCACCGAGGCGGAGACGTGGGGCAAACAGATCGGGCCCCTCGTCGACCGGCGGCTGCGGGAGGCGGTCCACGGTCAGGTGCGGGACGCCGTGCGTGCGGGGGCGACCCTGGTGTGCGGTGGATCGGTGCCGTCGGGGCCGGGTGCCTACTATCCGCCGACCGTGTTGTCCGGCTGTAGCGACGACATGGCGGTCATGCGGGAGGAGACGTTCGGGCCGGTCGCGCCGGTGGCGGTGGTGCAATCCTTCGAGGAGGCGCTGACCAGGGCGGCCGATTCGCCGTACGGCCTCGCCGCCACGGTCCTCACCGGATCGATGAGCCGTGCGCAGCGCGCCTGGCGGGAGTTGCCCGCCGGCACGATCAAGATCAATGCGGTGTTCGGCGGGGCGCCGGGCGGCGCGGCCCATCCGCGGCGGGCCAGCGGGCAGGGCTTCGGGTACGGCCCGGAACTCCTCGACGAGCTCACGGTCACCACGGTCGTCCACCTGGAGGCGCCGCCCTCCGGCTGGTAGCCACCCGGACAGCCGATCTCCAATCGAATGCTCCATTTAGAGAGCACTGCTCTTGACAGTGAACAGCGTTCCGCGGTTCACTTGTGTCAGGCGAGAGCAGTGCTCTCTAAATCATGAGGAGCGACCATGCGGTACCTGGCCCCGAAACGCGGTGCGAACGCTTTCAACTCCTTCGCCAAGTGGCTGACCTCCCGCGGCATCAGCCTCATGGGCAGCCGCGTCATCGCCATCCGCGGCCGCAAGTCGGGGGAGATCCGCACCACCGTGGTCAACCTGTTCGACAAGGACGGTGAGCGCTACCTGCTCTCCCCGCGCGGTCACACCCAGTGGGTGCGCAACCTGCGGGCCGCCGGCGAGGGCGAGTTGCGCCTGGGCCGCCGCACCGAGACGTTCACGCCGGTCGAGATCGCCGACGCCGAGAAGCCCGAGCTGATCCGCCTCTACCTGCGTAAATGGGCCTGGGAGACGGGCGCCTTCTTCGACGGTCTCAAGGCCGACTCCCCGGAGGCCGACATCGCTGCTGCGGCCCCCGGTTTCCCGGTCTTCCGTATCGTCACCCGCTGACAACGCCGCCCGCGATAGGCGACGCCCACACCGTCAGTGGGGAAACGCCGGCATCACGGCCGCGTTCCCGACATCCGCCATCTGCGAAGGCTATCGACGCCGGCGCAAGACCTTCGATGTCGGTGATACGGCCGGGCAGCAGGCACCGCCCGAGTTCGTGTGCCTGCTGCGTCTCCGCGGTTCGGGTCAGGTGTCCAGGCGGGTGAGTGCGGCCTCGGTGGACGGTGGCAGTGGACGGCGATGGCGCAGCGCCCAGGGGAGAGCGCGGGCCACGTCCCACACCGCGGGCGGTGACTCCCGGAGGGTGGCGGCCACGGTTCGGGCCACGACCGCTGGTGGACGGCGGAGCAGGGCCGTGAGCAGGCGGTTGCGGGACTCGATGCGGTGGCGGGCACCGGTGTCGCGGCCGGCGGGAAGCGGGAAGTGGCGTACCACCAGGTCCGGGCAGTAGCACAACCACCAGCCGGCCGCGGTCATGTCCATGGCCAGGAGGGCTTCCTCGCCGTACACGAAGAGGCGCGGCTCGAAACCGCCTGCCTGGAGGAACGCCTCCCGCCGGACCACGACGGCGCAGGAGAGGAAGCCCAGCACCGGCGGGCCGGGAGCGCCCGGCGGCGTGCCGAGCGGGGCGGCGGCCTGGGCGGCGGAGATGGGGTCCGGGCGGGCGTCCGGGCCGATCAGCACCTGCGCGGTGAGCAGGCCCAGGCGCGGGTTCGCGTCGAACAGCGCCGCGGCCCGGGCCAGGGAGCCCTCGGTCCAGTAGGAGTCGTCGTCGGCGAACGCGACGTACGGGGTGCGGGCCCGGTGTACGCCCTCGTTGCGGGCGGCGGCGCCCCGGTTCTCGCCGAGCCGGACCACCTCGACGGCCGGGAACGCCTCGCTGATCGCGTCCGGGCTGCCGTCGGTGGAGGCGTTGTCGACGAGGATCACCGGCGCGCGATGCTCCGGCATCGTCTCGAACAGCCGCTCGCGCCGATCGCGGGTGGCCACCACGACGGTCACCCGCTCGCTTTCCGGAGCACCGCCCGCGGCGGTGAGCAGGGCTGGAGATCCGGCCTCGGCGCCGGTGGGGTGCGGGGCCGCCCGCGACGGGCGGCCCGTGGTCGGTGACACGGTCATCGGGTCAGCCGCCCCCGCAGTTCCTTGGCGAAGAAGTCGAGGAAGCCGTCCGGATCGGGCCCGGTGTTCATCAGAACGATGTGGTCGAATCCGGCGTCGGTGTACTCGCGGAATCTGGCCACATACGGCTCGGGGTCGGGGCCGGCGGTCAGGAAGCCGCGGATGTCGTCCTCGGTGACGGTGGCGGAGGCGGCCTCGAAGTTGACCGGGTTCGGCAGCTCGGCCATCACCTTCCAGCCGGTGACCGCCCAGCGGGTGGTGCGGTGGGCCTCGGCGACCGCCTCCTTCTCGGTCGGCGCCCAGGCGACCGGCATCTCCGCGTACTTCGGTCCCCGGCCGCCCTTGCCGGTGAACGTCTCGACGAGGTCCGCGCGGGGTTCGGTGGCGAACAGGCCGGTGCCGTGGGTGGCCGCGAGTTCGGCGGCGGCCGTGCCGCCGGCCGCCACGGCGATCGTCGGCGGAGTCTCCGGCAGGTCGAAGACGCGGGCGTCCTCGAGCTGGAGATACTTCCCCTCGTACGACCGGTAGCCGCCCTGCCAGAGCAGGTTGATGATGTCCAGCGCCTCACGCAGGCGCTCGTGCCGTTCGCGGACACTGCCGAAACCCTGCCCGACGACGTGCTCGTTGAGCCGCTCCCCCGATCCGACGCCGAGCGTGAACCGCCCGTCGGAGAGGATCGCGAGCGTCGCCGCGGCCTGCGCGATGATCGCCGGGTGGTACCGCACCGTCGGGCAGGTGACGCCGGTGGCGAGCCCGAGCCGGGAGGTCTGTACGGCGATGGCGCTGAGCACGTTCCACGCGAACGGCGAGTGCCCCTGCACGTCCAGCCACGGGTGGTAGTGATCGCTGATCTCGACGAAGTCGAAGCCGGCCTCCTCGGCACGGATCGCCTGCCGGACGAGTTCCTTCGGGTCGAACGCCTCTGCGGCGAGCTTGTATCCGAGTCTCATGGTGCGCCGATTCCCCCGTGGGAACGGGACAAACGTGGCAGCGCGAGCTGCCACGTCTGTCCCGTCGACGATCAGGGGGTCGCCGCGTGCCGTACGTCCTGCGCGTCGGACCGCGCCGTCTCCTTGGTGGTCTGCGCCGCGTCGCGGGCGGTCTCGCGCACCTGGCCGGCGGCCTCCTGCACGGTGCCGCCGAGCTCGTCCTTCAGCTCGCTCGCCACGTCCTTGACCTTGTCGGTGAGGTCGCCGCTCTGGTCCTTGAGCTGCTGTCCGGCCCGCCGCTCGGCGTCGGTGACCGGCACCAGCGAGGCGGTGAGCAGGCCCACGCCGAACGCGATGATGCCGGCGGCGAGCGGGTTGCCCTGCGTCTGCCGGGCGACGGCCTGCGGGGCCTCACGGACCCGGTCGGCGGCCGCGGACGCCTTCTCCCCGGCGGTGTCGGAGAGTTCGGACGCCTTGTCACCGATCCGGTGCGCCTGCTCGGAAGCCTTGTCGCTGATCCGGTGCGCCTGCTCCGACGTCTTGTCGCTGATCCGGTGCGCCTGTTCGTGCGCGGCGTACCGGGTGTCCTCGGTGGTTCCCATGACTTTCTCCTTCACCGCGGTCCAGCGCCGGCGGGCGACCTGTCGCGGGCTCGTCTTCTCGGCCAGTAGGTCGACGTCACGGGTGAGCGACGCCCGGGTCCTCTCGATGTCCTGCCTCAGCCGGTCGGGTTCTTCAGCCATTGGGCGTCCTCCTTCAGCGTCTCGGCGGTGCGGCGCGGCACCGGGTCGACGGTCTTCATCTTCTTGCGGCCGTTCACGAACAGAACCGCGCCGATGGCGCCCCAGATGATCGCGACGATCAGCGCCGCCCAGCCGGGGTCCATCACGTTGGAGAGGCCGAACACGACCGCGAAGCTGAGCAGCACCACGGCCAGGTAGCCGGCGAATCCGGCGCCGCCGAGCATTCCGGCGGCCTTACCGGCCTTGGTGGCCTCCTGCCGGATCTCGGCCTTGGCGAGTTCCACCTCCTGGCGGAACAGCTGCGACAGGTCGTCGCTGATGTTGCCGATGATCTCGCCGATCGAGGTCTCCTCGACCCGGTCGGCGGGCTCGTTGCGGTACGGGGTGGTCATGACCGGTACTCCGGGTCACCGGGCGCGACGACGGCCGGCGTTCCGGTGCCGGTTCCGCTGTACTGGGTGGTAGCCGGCGTGACGTAGCCGGTGCCGGTGGAGGCCGGCACGTAGGCGAGGGTCTCGTCGGTCTCGGCCGGGTAGCCCGCCGAGGTGGCGGGGTAGCCGGTGGAGCCGGCCGGGTAGCCGGTGGAGCCGGTCGAGCCGGCCGGGTAGCCGGTGGAGCCGGCCGAGGTGGCCGGGTAGCCGGTGGACTCGGTGTAGGTGTCGGTGCTGGGCTTGGCGGTGCCGGCGTCCGAGTCGGCCTTGGCGATGCTCTTGCCGAGCCGGCCGACCACGAATCCGGCGGCCAGCGCGGTGGCCAGGAACGCGCCGGGGCGGCGGCGGGCGAAGTCCTCGACCTCGCGGAGCACACCGTCGGGGCCGTTGCGGTCCAGGTAGTCGGCGAACTGGCGACCGCCTTCGGCGACCCGCGAGACGACGGCCGCGGCCGGCGAGTCGGACCGGGCGCCGCCCATCTCGTCGAGGTGGTCGGCGGTCTGCCGGATGCTGCCGACGAGACGGCTGTTCTGCGTACGGGCCTGCTCGCCCAGCTTGTCGCGGACCTCCGAGGCCACGTTGCGGGCCTGGGTGCGGGCTTCGGCGCCGACCCGCTGCGCCTGCTCCTTGGCGGTGCCGGCCACGTCACTCGCGGCGTCTCCGGCCGCCGAGCGGGTCTGTTCGGCCACCTGTCGCACCTTGGACTGGTCCTGCCCCTGCGCCGGGGTGGTCTGCGGCGTGAGGTCGTAGGGCTGCGGCGGCACGTCGGCCGGGTACGCCGGCTCCGGCGCGCGGCCGGCCGGTGACACGTCACTCATGGTGGTTCCTCCCGAACCGAGGGGATGCGTACAGTCACTGAGCTACCCAGCCTGGAGCTATCGACTCGTCACCGGTTGTGGTGAATGGCGCAAAATCCCGACCTTTAAAACCGGTGATCTTGGGTACGGCGTACCGGCTCGTACGCCCGGCGGTCTTTGTTAGGGTCGCCAACCGTGAGCGAACTCCTCGGCCCGCGGGTCATCGGCGGCCGGTCCTTCGACTTCTCCCGCCAGGTCGCCGTGATGGCGATCGTGAATCGCACGCCCGACTCGTTCCACGACCGGGGCCGCACGTTCGCTCTGGAGAAGGCGACCGAGGCGGTGGCGCGGGCGGCCGCGGACGGGGCCGACTGGATCGACATCGGCGGGGTGCCGTTCGCGCCCGGCCCGGAGGTGTCGGCGGCCGAGGAGCTGGACCGGGTGCTGCCGGTCGTCGAGGCGGCCCGGGGGCTGGCGGTGGTCTCGGTCGACACGTTCCGCCCGGAGGTCGCCGCCGAGGTGATCAGGGCGGGTGCCGGGGTCGTCAACGACACGTCGGGGCTGCGTGACCCGGCGATGGCCGAAGCGGTCGCGGGCACCGGCGCGCAGCTGGTGATCTGCCACAGCCTGGCGGCGCCGCGTACCGAGTATCCGAGACCGCAGTACGGTGACGTGACCGCCGAGGTGGCCGCGTTCCTTCGGGAGAAGGTGGAGCTGGCCCTGTCCCGCGGGGTACGCCCGGACCAGATCATCATCGATCCGGGTCACGACCTGAACAAGAACACCCACCACTCGCTGGAGCTGTGCCGGCGGCTGGAGGAGATCACCGGCATCGGCTATCCGACGCTGGCGGCGCTGAGCAACAAGGACTTCATCGGCGAGACCCTGGACCGTCCACAGCGGGAGCGGCTGGCCGGCACCCTCGCGACGGTGGTGTTCTGCGTCCTGCGCGGCGCGCGGATCATGCGGGTGCACGACGTGAAGGCGGCCACCGACGCGATCCGGATGACCGAGGCGATGCTGGGCTGGCGGGAGCCCGCCTACACCCGCCACAACATCTGATCACTGTGGCAGGGTCCCGAGCAGGTCGGCCATCCACGGCTGGGTGGGGACGGCGTCCGGGCCGAGCACCCGCATCGCCCCCAGCACGGTGATCAGCATGCCGGCGGCGAAGAAGTCGCGGGCCTCCTCGGCGGACGCCCCGGTCAGCTCGCGGACCAGCGCGAACTGGTCGCCGTAGCACTGGCGCACGGCGTCACCGAGGGCCGGGTCGGCGGCGGCCGCGAACCCGTGCAGCAGGACGACGAGCAGGTCGCGCTCGGTGAGCAGTTGTTTGTAGGCCTTGCCGAGCCCGGCCAGGGTGGGGTCCACCGCGGCCGCGTCGCGCCAGATCTGCTGCACCCGGTCGCCGGCGTGCCGCACGGTGGCCAGGAACAGCTCCTGTTTGGAGCCGAAGATGCGGATCACATAGGGCTGTGACACCCCGGCGATCCGGGCCACCTGATCGGTCGTCGTCCCCGCGTAACCGCCCTGCGCGAAGGCGGTGACGGCGGCCTCCACGAGCTGCGCGTGGCGTTCCTGGGCGGTGAGGCGGGTCCGAACCATGTTGACAGGTTATCAGTCGATGCTTACGGTTTTAGTTATCAGTCGATAACAACTTCGGGGGAGCACTGTGACCACCCTTGCCGGGAAATCCACGAGAACGCGCCCGTTCGGGCTGGTGATCGCCGCCGTCGGCATCCCCGCCTTCATGGGCGCCCTGGACAACCTCGTCGTCAGCACCGCGCTACCGGTCATCCGCACCGAGCTCGGGGCGTCCATCGCCGATCTCCAGTGGTTCGTCAACGCGTACACGCTGCCGTTCGCCGCGTTCCTGCTGACCGCCGCCGCCCTCGGCGACCGGATCGGCCGCCGCCGGATGTATCTGGCCGGCATCGCCCTGTTCACCGCCGCCTCGGCCGCGGCCGCCCTGGCCACCGAGCCGTGGCAGCTCACCGCGGCCCGCGCCGTGCAGGGCATCGGCGGTGCCGCCATCGCCCCGCTGTCGCTGACGCTGCTGGCGGCCGCCGTTCCGGACCGGTTGCGCAACGCCGCGGTCGGCATCTGGGGCGGCATCACCGGCCTCGGCGTCGCGCTCGGGCCGGTGATCGGCGGAGCGGTCGTCGACGGCCTCACCTGGAACTGGATCTTCTGGGTCAACGTGCCGATCGGCGTCGGTGCGCTGATCCTGGCCGCGATCGTGCTGGAGGAGTCCCGTGGTGGAGCGCGCCGCCTCGACCCCCTGGGCCTGCTGCTGTCGTCGAGCGGGATGCTGCTGCTGATCTGGGGCATCGTCGACGGCCCGGACCGCGGCTGGACCTCCGGCCGGGTGCCGGTCATGCTGGCCGCCGGTGCCGCGCTGATCGTGGCGTTCCTGGTCTGGCAGTCCCGCAACAGTGCACCGATGCTGCCGCTGAGCCTGTTCCGGTCGCGGTCGTTCAGCCTGGTCAACGTGGTGACGCTGACGTTCTCGGCGGGTGCGTTCGGTTCGGTGTTCCTGCTCGCCCAGTTCTTCCAGGTGGTGCAGGGCCTCAGTCCGCTGGAGTCGGGGCTGCGGACGCTGCCGTGGACGGCCGCGCCGATGGTGGTGGCCCCGCTGGCCGGCATCTTCGGGGCCCGGCTCGGGCTGCGCAACCTGGTGGTGGCCGGGCAGGTGTTCCTGGCCGCGGGCATCCTGTGGATCGGGCTGGTCACCTCGACCGACGCGAGTTACGGCGACTTCGTGGGCGCGTTCCTGCTGGCCGGTGTCGGGATGGGGCTGACCTTCGCGCCGATCAGCACGATCACCCTGGCCAGTGTCACCGAGCAGCAGCGCGGGGTGGCCTCGGGCGCCAACAACACCATCCGGGAGTTCGGGGTGGCGGCCGGGGTCGCCGTGCTCTCCTCGATCTTCAGCAGCTACGGCGGGTTCGCCGGCGGGCAGGATTTCGTGGACGGGGTGGTGCCCGCGGTGCTGGCCGGATCCGCCGTCCTGGCCGTCGGAGCGCTGGTGGCCACCCGCCTGCCCCGCCGGATCTGAGCGGACGGCCCACCGGCCGGCACGCTTGCGAAACAACCTGTTGCGCGTACGCAACATGGCTGCAACGATGACCTTCGATTCAGCGCCGTCCGGTCAGTGCGTGATCCCCGGCACCGTCTTCGCCGGACCCGGTCACGCCCCCCCGCTCTCCCCGCAGGAACGGACGGCGCGGGATGCGAGAAGTGAGCAGCGTGTGCCGGCCCTCCGACCGGCACACGCCTCCCGCCCCGGCGGTCTGTCTGCCGTCCACAACGGCCGCCGGGGCTCTTCAGAGACCGCCCGGTGATTCCCATCGGCGGCCCTTCGCCGTTGAATCCGCGAACCGGCTCAGCCGATCTGGATCCAGACGTCGTCGAGGGTGCCGTGGAACTGGTCGTTGTTCTGGCCGACGCCCTTGCCGCCGATGGTGAACGGCTCATGCGACTCCACCGACAGCGCCGCCGGCACCGCGGTGACCGACTCGAGGCGGTCGTCGACGACGATCGCCAGCGTGGGACCGGTGCGGCGGCATTCCAGGGAGTGCCACTTGCCGTCGGCCACCGAGGTACGGCTGCGTGCCACGTACACGGTGGTCCCGGTCTTGTCGCTCATCCCGCAGCTGGGCTTGCCGGAGAGCCCGTCGACCTGGAGTTTGTACTGCCCGCCGCCCTTCGAGTAGCCCTTCTGGAGGATGTTCTCGCCACGGCCGGTCTCCGCCGGGGACAGCAGCACGCCGGCGCCGTACCGGAGGGGCCTGTCCTTGGGGTTGAGGTCGTCGGTGTCGCCGGTCTGGAGGATCAGGCGGGGGCACTCGCCGCCGGTGCAGGTGGCCGGGAAGGCCAGGGCCTGGCCGTTGCCGTTCGGGACCATCCGCGGGACGGCGCCGTGCCGGGTGACGGTACGCAGCAGATGCCCGTGCCCGGACCCGTCGTCGAAGGTGCCGTCGGCGATCGTGGTGTCGAAGTTGTACGCGGCGACGTGATCGGTGGCGACGCCTGCCGACTCGGTGCGCGGCGCGACCCCGTTGAACTCCACGTACCGTTTCCGGCTCACGCCACCGACCAGGGTGAAGTCGCCGACCGCACTGATCGACCCGAGCCGCGGGCTGGCCGCGAGCTGCCGGGTGCCGGCGACGCCGTTGGCCTGCGGCGCCCATGCGAGCAGGTTGCCCTCGCGGTCGACGGCGGCGAGCTTGCCCCGCACGACCGACCCGTCGGTGCACAGCCCGCGGGTCCCGTTGTTGGTGGTGGTGCATGCCTTGTCGAAGTGGCCGCCGACGTAGACGGTGTCGTCGAGCAGGGTGACGGCCTGCGCGTCGCCGTCGAAGACCCGGGTCCAGCGGCTCCGGCCGTCGCGGGTGTACGACACCGCCCGCCCACCCTGCCCGCCGAGTGCCGCGTACACGCCCTCGGTGTGCGCGGCCAGGGCGAACACCTGCGACACCGGCCTGGGCAGGAACGTCTTGTCGAGCACGCCGGTGGCCGGGTCGACGGCGGCCAGCCGCAGCGTCGAGCGCACGTCGTTGGTCTTGTGGAAGCTTCCCCCGATGTAGACCCGGTCGGCGGTGACGGCCAGCGCGTTCACGGTGTCGTCCGTGGTCGGCGCCCACGCGTCGAGAGCACCGTCCGCCGCCGTGAACGCCGCCAGGTTGGTACGCGGCTGCCCGTCCACCGCGGTGATCCGCCCACCCAGGTAGATGCGCCCGTGCCCGGCGGCGATCGCGTTCGGCTGCCCCAGCACGGTGTGCTTCAGCGCCGTCACCGTGCCGTCGGCGGCGGAGATGCCGGCCACCGCGTCCCGGGCCTCGCCGTTGACCGTGTCGAAGTCGCCGGCCGCGTAGACGACACCCTGCTCGACGGCGAGGGCCCGGACGTTGGCGTCGACGGCGGGCTTCCAGGCGCGCAGTTCACCGGTGCGCGCGTCGAACGCGGCCAGCCGGGTCCGCGGCTGCGCCTTGCCGCCGGCCGAGGCGGTGGTGAAGTCGCCACCCACGTAGACGGTGTCCCCGGCATAGGCGACGGCGTAGACAGGACCGTTGAACGAGGGGGTGACGGACGGTTGTGAGGAGACGATCTCCGCGAAGGCCGTGCCACCGGCCGCGACGAGGACCGTCGCGAGGCCGGTGAGGATGACACGACGCAGCACCTTTTTGCCTTTTTTGGGGATGTTTGCCACGTAGGTAGCTAACTTCCGAGATCGGCAAAAGTCGCGGTGGGCACTATGCTCCGGCGTACGTCATCGAAGGAGGGGAACGCAGTGCCGCATCGCCGCCGCACCGCCGTGACCGCCGCCCTGCTCGTGGCCTCGGCCGCGTTCGCGGCCGGATGCGACGGGATCGAGATCGAGATCCCGGCCGGATCACTGCCCGCCCCGGTGAGCATCGCTCCGATCCCCTCGGCGTCCGCCGGGCAGCCGGAGTATGTGTGCACAGCCGTCTACAAGGTCCTCACCGAGGGCGCTGTCCGCCTCGCCGAGCACACCGTGAACGACGACGCCGAGGGCCTGAAGCGCACCTTCGCCGACATGGCCGCCCAGGTGTCCGCTGCCGGCGACCGGAGTGCCGACGCCGCCCAGCGCACCGCGGCCGAGGGGATCGCCGACGCGCTCACCGGAGCCTCGCGGCAGGCCGACCCGACGGTGTTCCTCAACGGCGACTTCGCCACGATCGGCCAGAAGCTCGACGGCACCTGCACGTGACCGTTCGGCGCGCCGGCCCACACGCGGAGACCGACACGGCGATGGTGGCGAATGTTGCGGATCCGCCACCACCGCTCCGCGTCACTTCGTGTTACACCGCATCCACGTGAAGTGGTAGATCGTCTCGATGCTGCCGTCGGTGGAGTCCATCGTCAGGTAGCTGACGTCGGTCGACGTGCCCTTGGTGACCCGCAACTCGGTGTTGATGTTGAGGTTGCGCCGCTCGCCGCAGGGACGGAAGACCTGCGACGCGATCGGCACCTGGTCGGTGGCGATCCAGTTGTCGTCCAGGGGCGCGGCGATCGCGTGGTTGGCGTAGCTGCCGGTCGTCATGCCCTGGAAGTAGTAGTTCGCCCGCTGCTGCGCGACCGCGCCGCGCTGGAGGTATCCGTAGCCGCGGTAGTCCACCTTCGCGATGGCGAAGGTGAAACCGGCCGGCGCGTGGACCAGCACGTTGAGCTGGCAGTTCTTGCGGTTCTCGGTGACCGCGACGCCGGGTCCGGCCTGCGCCAGGTAGGCACTGTAGATCGCGGTGAAGGCCGAGTTGTCGGGCGAGATCGCGACGTCGGCGGTGCCGGGGGCGCACCCCGAGCCGGCCATCGCGACCAGCTCGATGGACATCTCGCCGGCGGGCGGCGGGTCGACGATGACGATGATCGCGGACGCCGGCGTGGCGCCGAGCAGCGTGGACGCGAGAAGCGCCAGCGCCACCACGCCACGGGTTAACAACCTTTTCATTACCACCCCTTCGGGGTCAGGGAACGGACGGGCTCAAGCTATTGATGCATGTCAATAGAAGTCAACAGTCCCGCACCCCGCAGGGGCACTTCTTGATGCCCACCGAGAAAGAGGAGGCCGAGGCATCAACCTGGCAAAAGAGTCCAAACTAGAACACGTTTTAAGGGAAATAAGCAGATTTGCCCGGCGGTGCGACCAGGGGCAATGCAACTTGCACAATTTCGTGGAGATCAATAACTAATTCATGCTTGTAAATGCGATCGGCCCGCCACTACGGTGGTCGCGGATGCGAAGACCGCCGTTCTGGAACGATTCCAGATTCAATACTGTGGCACCCACCCGTTCCCCCCGGAAGGAAGTCCATGAAAAACAGCAACCGCGTGATCGCGGCCGTGTTGACCACGGTCCTGGCCGTCCCGCTCGCCGCCGCCCCCGCCCACGCCGCGGCGGCGATCACCGTCGAGGTGATCGCCAGCAACGGCTCGGGCTGCGCCCCCGGCACCGCCTCGGTCGTCGGCAACGGCGACAACACCGGCTTCCGGATCAGGTACCGGGACTTCGTCGCCGAAGCCGGCGGCGGCGCCGCCGTCGTCGACCGGCGCAAGAACTGCCAGCTCGGCGTGCTGGTGACCATCCCGGACGGCTGGACCATCGCGATCGCCTCCGCCAACTACCGCGGCAAGGCCGGCCTCAGGTCCGGGTCCTCGGCCCTCCAGCGCACCAGCTACTACTGGCAGGGCGCCTCCGCGACCGAGCGCAAGGACACGACGTTCACCGGTCCCATGAACGGTCTCTGGACCACCTGGGACGTCGCCCCGGTGCTCACCTACACCGCATGCGGCTCGCAGAGCGTCCTCAACATCAACACCGAGCTGCGGCTCGACGCCGGCTCCTCCACCGGCACCAGCACGATATCGATGGGCGCCTCCGAGGGGGACGTCGACACCCTCTTCAACTACAGCCTGGCCCACTGCTGATCCCGGCCGCCCACCCCCGGCTGGCACTCACCGCCAGCCGGGACCGGCGTGGAACCGGCCGACGGGGGCGCCGGGACGTAGGCTCAGAAGCATGATCGACAGGCCGATTCGCATCGGGCTGCAGCTGCAGCCGCAACACATGGACTACGCCACCATCCGCCGTACCGCCTCGGAGGCCGAAGACCTCGGCGTCGACGTGCTGTTCAACTGGGACCACTTCTACCCGCTGAGCGGCGAGCCGGACGGTCTGCACTTCGAGTGCTGGACCATGCTCGCAGCCTGGGCCGAGTCCACCTCCCGGGTCGAGATCGGTGCTCTCGTCTCCTGCAACAGCTACCGCAATCCCGACCTGCTCGCCGACATGGCCCGCACCGTCGACCACATCTCCGAGGGCCGCCTCATCCTCGGTATCGGCTCGGGCTGGTTCGAACGCGACTACACCGAATACGGCTACGAATTCGGCACCGCCGGCGGGCGCCTCGACGACCTGGCCACGGCACTCCCCCGCATCGAATCCCGCTGGCAGAAGCTCAACCCGAAGCCGACCCGCGACATCCCCGTCCTGATCGGTGGGGGCGGCGAGAAGAAGACCCTCAAGCTGACCGCCAAGCACGCGAACATCTGGCACAGCTTCTCCGACCCGGAAACCCTGGAACGCAAACTCGGCATCCTCGGCCAGCACTGCGCCGACATCGGCCGCGACCCGAACGAGATCGAGATCTCGGTCATGGGCAACACCGAGAACCGCGACCGGATGTACGAACTCGGCGCCCGCCTGTTCACCGTCCACACCGGCGGCCCGAACCCTGACTTGACGGAGCTGCGAGAGTTCCTCGCCTGGCGCGACAAGCTCAACGCGTAGATTGCACGACGCGGGGTGGCGTGGCCCGTCACCCCGCGGTCGCCTGGCGCGACAAAGTCAACGTGTAACGCTCACGGCAGGGCTGAATCTCCATTCCCGGTGTTCAGCCCTCTGCTCGCGGATCATCGGGCGCTCGTCTTCCTTCGGGCGTCGGTGGCCGCAGTCGTAGTTGCATGGACCGCCCGTCGCGCGAACAGGGATCAGAGTCGGCCGAGGTCGATCTCGATGGGGAAGGGGGCGGTCAGCTTCACGACCCCGGTGAAGACATCGCCATCGCGATAACGTCCCGCTGCCGGATCGAGGACGTAGGTGTAGACGAGAGGCGCACCAGTCACGGCCTGCTCGACTCGCCAGTAGAACTGAATACCAGCTTTCGCGTACTGATCAGTCTTGACGATCCGGTCAGTCGTCTCTGAGCCGGGAGAGACCACCTCGACCACGAGAAGCACGTGCTCGGGTCGAGTCGGAGTGACGTCGATGGTGTCCGCCCGGTAGACCGTCACGTCAGGACGACGGTTGTTCAACGGCACGTCCCGGAGCCTGACATCGAAATCGGTGTCAGCGTTCCAATCCGGGCCCGCAGCAGCGTCCAGGGCGTTGGCCAGAAGTCGGGCCAGGCGGTTGTGCCGTTTGGAGGCGCTCGGGCTCACGAGGACCATCCCATCCACGATTTCGATACCGGCGCATTGTTCCTCTGACCACGTCGCGTATCGCTCGGCCGTGACCTGTTCGTGCATCCAGGCTGGCGCGACCATCTCGGCAGTCATGTACACCTCCCGAATGGTGCTTCGGCTGTCGGCCCAAAGATACCGTGGGCCCCATCGGCGCGGTGGCATACACCGTCGCGGCCCCGGAATACGAGTTCGGCACCGCCGGCGGCCGCCGCAAGCTCGGCATCCTCGGCGAGCACTGCGCCACCATCGACCGCGACCCGAGCGAGATCGAGATCTCGGTGATGGGCAGGACCGCCGACCGCGACGAGATGTACGAGATCGGCGCCCGTATCTTCACCGTCCACGTCGGTGGCCCGTCACCCGACCGGACGGAACTCCGCGAGTTCTCGCCTGACGCGACAAGCGCAACGCCTGACCAGCGGGCCGCCCCAGCGATTCACCATTTACCCAGTTTTCAATAGGATATCGCCGTGACCTTCTCCATCAAGTCCGTGAGCTGGGACGATCCCGCGGGCGAGGCGCTACGGGTGGCGATGCGGGCCGAGATGCGGGAACGCTACGCCGACCGGCTGCCGCCCGGCCGCGACGAACCGCAGATGGTCGTCACCGGCGAGAACGTGGTCTGGGTCGGCCTCGCGGTCACCGCCGACGCCACCGCGATCGGGCACGCCCTGCTGCGCCGGCACGGCCCCGACCTGGAGATCAAGCGGATGTACGTGGCGCCGGCCTGGCGCGGCCACGGCGTCGCCACCGCGCTCCTCGACGCCATCGACGTGGAGGCCCGACGGTTCGGCGCGCCCCGCGTCATCCTGCACACCGGCGACCGCCAGCCGGAGGCCGTCGCCCGCTACGCCCGGCACGGCTACCAGCCGATCCCCGTCTACGAGCCCTACCTCGGCATGCCCGGCGCCCACTGCTTCGCCAAGTCCCCACCCTCGTAGTCGCGGCCGCCCGACGCAGAGCGCTGCTCGCGAGCCGGGTCCGGTCTTCCTTCACAAGATCAAAACCATGCTCCGGTACGCCGTCGGCCGCCCTTCGCCGGACCACACCTCCCGGGCCTGTCCCCGCGACGTCCGTGCGGCGCACGGCCGAATCGCGGCCTCCGGGCCGGAGCCACTGGTCACCGACCCCCACAACATCCGAACGCCGCGCGGCCGAACCGCGGCCTCCGGGCCGGAGCCGCTGGTCACCGACCCCACTGCCGGCCCGGTCGGGGGCGGCCGGAACTTTCCGGGTCCGGCGGCCAGAATGGGGTCATGACTTCGTTCGTCGTCACCGGTGGGGCGCGGGGTGTGGGCCGGGCGATCGCGGAACGCCTCACAACAGACGGGACCGTCGTGGTCGTCGATGTGGTGGAGCGGCTCGAACCGCCGTACGAGCGGATGGTCTTGATCTCCGGTGATGCCGCGGATCCGGAGGTGGCCCGGCGGGCCGCGATGACCGCCGAGGCCGCCGGGCCGCTGACCGGGTGGGTCAACAACGCCGCGATCTTCGACGACGCGAACCTGATCGGCGCCCGGCCCGCGCGGATCCTGGAGTTGATCACCGCCAATCTGGCGCTCACGGTGACCGGCTGTCACACCGCCGTGAACCACTTCCGGCAGCACCGGCGGGCCGGTGCGATCGTCAACGTCTCGTCGCACCAGGCGCAACGGCCGGTCCGGGGCGCGCTGCCCTACGCCACCGCGAAGGCCGCGATCGAGGGCCTGACCAGGGCGGCCGCCGTCGATCACGGGCCGGACGGCATCCGGACGAACGCGGTCGCCCTGGGTTCGATCACGACGGCACGGTCCGAGGCGTACCGGAGGGAGCACCCCGAAGTGGACGACCAGATGGCCGCGCTGCACCCGCTCGGCCGTCCCGGTACCGTCGCCGAAGTGGCCGACGTGGTGGCGTTCCTGCTCTCCCCCGCCGCCGGATTCGTCAACGGTGCGATCCTGCCGGTCGACGGCGGCCGCGCCGCGAACGGTCCGGACCCGGAGGCTCAGAACCGGATCACCTCGTCGTAGGCCGTCACCTAGGGTGGCGATCACCGGCCGTGCGGTCACTCATCCGGCTTCCTCGCGGCCCGCTCACCAGCCTCACCGATGGCGTTGAGCATGTCGCCGGCGGCCTTGCCGTCCTTCTTCGCGGCGTCGAGCTTCGCCTGCTGCTCGGCGGCGGCCGTCTTGTCGTGTGCGGCGACCTTGGCCACCTCCGCGGCCTTCGCCACCTCCGCAGCCTTGCCGACCTCGGCAGCCTTGGCGACCTCCACCGGCTTGGACTGCACGGCGGGCCTCTCGACGAGCGCGCCGTTGCGCTGGTTGTCGTAATGCTCGGCAAGCTTGCCCTTGTGCTCGATGGTCTGCAGCACCGGCGTCCCGACCATGATCACCCCGGCCGCGACGCCCGCCGCGGTCCGCTTCGCCGCGCCGCCCTTGTCCGCGACAGCGCCGGCCGCGGCATGGACGGCAGCGTCCGCCCGGTCCTTGACCGCCCCGCCGGCGTCCTTGATGGCACCCCCGGCCCCCTTGACCGCGTTGCCGCCGGCATCCTTGATCGCTCCACCGGCGTCCTTGACCGCGCCACCGGCGTCCTTGAGCTTGCCGACGGCCAGCGCCGCACCATGCCGCACCTGGTCGACCTTGTCGTGCACGTTGGCTTTCGCCAGGTCGAGTTGCGACGGCTTGCCCTTGTCCTGCGCGGCGACCGCACCGGCCGCCCGACGGGCCGGATTGTTCTCCGCGACGGGTGCGGGCGGTGGTGGGGGCGGCGTGTCGCGGGGCTGCCGGTTGTCGGTTGCCACGTCTCTCCTCAGTCTTCGAGATGGTCGCTGAGCTGGCTGATCAGCAGTTCCAGCGCACCGTCACGGCAGGTCAGCCGGATCGCCTGGGTGAACCAGGACGGCCCGACGCCGCCGGCCACCGCGATCACCGCGCTGGTCAGCCCACTTGCCGCGGCGTCACCGAGGGCGGCCTTCTCCGACCCTTGGGCGTACGCCGGATCGCGCAGCAGTTGCTCGAACTGCCCGCCGAGCGTCCCGGCGTCGAGCCGGAGCCCCTGCGCGGCCCAGTCCCCGGTGTCCGGATGCGGCAGGTAGCCGTGTGCCGCCTCCTCGCCGCCGACCTGTTCGATCGCCGCTTCGAGGGCACCGTGGACGTTCGCCCACCGGTAGGCACCGGCCCGCCACCGCCGCACGTCCCCGTCGGGCACGTCCTCCCCGGTGAGCAGCGCTCCGAGCACGGCATGCAGGCGCCGCCCGTAGTCGGCGGGGTCCAGCCGGCGGGCCAGCCAGGGGCGCCGGGCCGCGACCGCGGCGTCGACCACGGTGGCCAGCGCGCAGTCCCGTGCCCGTGGCTCCCCGGGCCAGGCGGCGAGCACGTCGGGGGCGGGTCGCGGTGGTTCCACACCCATCACCACGGACGCCGCCGCCATCTCGGCCCAGATCGTCGCGTAGGCCGGGACCGCCGCGCCGGCCATCTCGGCGAGCGTGCAGGCGCGCACCTCCCGGCAGGCCGTTCCGCACAGGTCGCTGCGCCGCCCGTTCAACGGCGGGTAGGTGCCGCACCCGTCCGCCGACTCGTTCCCGGCACCGCCGGCCATCTTGGCGAGCAGTGGCCGGTCCCAGCCGTCGACCGACACCGCGGCGTGTCCGGGCCGGAACGCGACGACCGACTCGTGGCCGCCGGGCTGGAGGTTCATGGTGGCGCCGACGGCGTCCCGGTCGTCCTTGGCGGGCAGCCGGTGCATCACTTTGAGAGCAGTGTTCTTGATGACGTCGGGCAGGATCTTCGCCGGGATCTGCTCGACCACCACGACACCCTCGCCGTACGCCCGGATCTCGGCCAGCAGCGAGGCGAACAGCTCGACGGCGGCCGCGGCCGGCCCGTCCTCGACGTTCTTGAGCAGCCGGTGCGCCTCCTCGATGAGCAGCACATGCCGCAGCCCGCCCGGTTCGCCGTCCCGGGCCGCGCGCACCCGCAGATGCTCGACGATGCGGATCAGGACCGTACCCATGAGGAAGGCCTTGTCCTGGTCGTTGGTGATCGATTCGAGTTCCAGGACGACGTTGCCGTCGAGGAGGGCGGCGACGTCGAGGGGATGACCGCCCTCGAAGAAGCGGCCCGGCGTGCCGTCGCGCAGGCTGCCCATCCGGACGTCGACGAAACCGCGCACGTCGGCGGCGACCTCCCGGCCGTACCCGATGTCGTCGACCACCCGGCGGGCGACCGCCTGCAGGTCGCCGAGGGTGGGGTAGCGCCCGGCCGCGTGGGCGCCCGGCCGGGTCGCGCTGGTGATCAGATCCCAGCCGGCGGCCGTGTAGCACTCGGTGAGCGCCCGCGACAGCACCTGCGGGAACGGCTCGTTGGCCTCGAACGCGGCAAGGAACAGTGCCCGCACCAGGTCGGCGTGGCTCTGCAACGGGAAACCGGGTTCGGGTTCGAGCGGGTTGAGTGAGGCCGGGACGGCAGTCGGGTCACCGGGCCGGATGACCAGCACCTCGGCACGCCCGCGCAGCCGGCCCGCCATCCGGGCGTATTCGGCCTTGGCCGGCTCGACGACCAGCCACGGGATCGGGTGGTCGCCGGTGGCGAGGGATTCCAGCAGGCGGCGGGCGGTCTGTGACTTGCCGGAGCCGGTGGCGCCACAGATGAACCCGTGCCGGTTGAGGGTGTCGTGCGCGACGGTGAACGCGCCGGCCGGCTGGAGCCCGGCGTCCAGCACCGATCCGAGTTCGATCGACGGGCCGGTCACCTCGACGTCGGGGGTGACGTCGAAGTCGGGCGCCGTGACGAGGCGGATGCCGGGTAGTTCACGGGCCGGTCCGCGGGCCAGCCGGGCGGCGGTCTCGCTGGCCGCGAGGAACGGTGACGCCGAGCCGTCCGGGTCCTGCTCCGGTTTCGCCCACACGGTCGTCAGGTCGCCGGTGGTGCGGGACGGCAGCAGCGACCAGGACAGGTCGTCGAGGTCGCCGGCGCCGCAGAGCACGGCGGCGGCCTGCCGGGCGGCGACCGGGGTGGCGCCACCGGCGAGCACGTCGATGCTCCACAGCCCGGTGCGGCGGCCGCGGTCCAGCTCCCGGAAACGGGTCTGCCCGCGTTCCAGGGTGAGGCGGGCCTGTTCGGACTGCTCCCGTTTACGCAGCAGGGTCAGATCCACGGTGAGATCGGCGACGGCGTCGTCCAGGACGCGGTCCGGCTGCGGGTGGGCGGCGACGATCCAGGCGTACGGCTGACGCAGGTGCGCCACCCAGTCGTCGAAGGAGCGCGCCCCCTCCGGCTCGTCCGGCTGCTCGGGCCGGGCGACCACGGTGCCGAGACACCGTACCCAGTGCCCGAACCCGCCGATCCGCTCCCGAACGGCCCCCGGGTCGGCGGGCGTCGCGGTCGCACCCGGGGGGAACAGCAGAGGCTGCTCACCGTGGCCGTCCTCGTCGGCGTCACCGGCGACCGCGGACAGTCCGGGCCGTCCGCCGACGAGGAACTCGAACGGGGCCGTCCCGCCCGGATGCAGCCAGGCCACATAGAGAGCACTGTCCGCGATCCCGGCCAGTTCGGCGTGCGCGGCGGTCAGCAACGGGACGATGCCACGGGCCGTCCACCGGCCGGGATGCACGTCCCGCGGCGGGCGCGGCACGGACCGCAGCCGCCACCAGCGGACGCCGTCGAGCGGTTCGGTCACCGGAGGCTCATGATCTCTTGCTCGTTGAGCGGACGGCCGTCCCGGTGCCCGGTGATCTGCCAGCCGCTGAACATCGGCTTCTCCGCGTCCTGCTGGTAGGAGACCAGGTAGCCGGCCTGGGTGAGCTTGTCGGCGAACGTCCGGTGCATGCCGGTCGGGTCGACGATGCTCACCACGTCCACACCCTGCGTCGCCGGCCGGCCGGCCCGCACGTCCGGCGCCAGCGGTGTGTCGGCGACCCCGTCCAGCGCCAGGACCGCCGGGTCGCAGGTGCCGGCCCGGAGCCGCCGGCCACCGCCCGCCGCCGGGTCGACCAGCACGAAGCTGCACGGGTCGAGGCCCTGGAACGTGGTGGGTTCGACGCTGAACTCGTACACCCGTGATCGGGTCTCGCCGTCGGACTCGGTGGTGCCGTCGGTGCGGCTGGTGCCGTCGGTCTGCCCGTGCGAGTGGTTGTGCCCGGTGCTGGAACCCCAGGTGCTGCCGCCGACGCCGCCACCGCGATTGGTGCTCTCGCTCGACCCGTGGGTGACCGTGGTGCTGCTGTTCGTCCCCCGCGTCGTCGACGTGCCCGCGGTGTGCGTGAACTGGGTCAGCTGGAAGGTGTGGCCACGCCCGATGTACTCGGCGGCCCGGCCGGCCTCCCTGGTGTTCTGCATCCGCATGAAGATCGAGGCGCTCTCCGCGTCCCCCAGGTACGTCTCGAACTCCTCGCCCAGGTGGTCGATCATCAGCACCAGACGGGTGCCGGCCCGCTGGGCGGCGGCGTGCAGGCGCTTCAGAGGCTCGGCGCCGACACCGTCGGCCGCGGCGATCGCGATGACGTCGCCCGTACCGCTGCCGGGCTTCTGATCGCGAAGCCGGTGGACGAGGGTCTGCACGACGAGCCGGTTCAGCAGGTCACGGCGGCGATGGTTGCTGTGCTCGGAGACGAAGACGGTCAGCCCGGGGCTCTGCTCAGGCGTGCCACCGGCCGCCTCCGGCTCGGACTCGAGGGCGTCACCGGCCAGCGCCTCCAGGGTGCTGCGCAGATCCTGGACCTGCGCGGCGGTGCGTTCGCCGGTGCCGAGCACGTCCACGTACTCGGCCAGGCGCAGCCGCTCCTGGCTGGACAACGACGCGTTGCGGCCGTCGTCGATGCGCTGCACCACCCGGAGGGCGGCGACCAGACGTACGAAGGTGATCTCGCCGTCCAGGCGCCGCCCCACGTTCTTGAGGATGTCGGCGTCCAGGTCGAGTAGCGAACCGCTGTCCCGGTCACCGCGCCGTGCGTGCAGCGCCTCGGCGATCAGCTCGGCCACGTCGTCGGCGGCCATCCCGTCGAGCAGCCCGGCCCGGTGCAGGTCGGCCGGCAGGTTCACCTCCTGGTACGGGAATCCCGCCAACCGGGCCAACTGGAGCAGCGGGTCGGCGGCCGCCCGCTCCGACAGGTCCACCACGGTCAGGCCGGTCCCCTTCGCCAGCAGCCCCGAACCCAGCGTGAGCAGGAACGCGGCCCGCCCCTCGGCGGTACCGCCGAACACGTCGATCCGTGACGGCGTCACCTCCGGCATGATCGGGAACCAGCGATCCGCCGACGCCACCCGGCGCTGCTCGGACAGCCGCCACGCCTGCTCGGCCTGCTCCCACTGGGCGACCGTGGCGTGATACTGCTGCCCGGCCTGCTCCCGGTGCACGGCGTGCTCGGCCAGCAACTGGTCGGCCTTCTGCTTCGCGGTCACCATCGGGGCGAACCAGAACGCGGCCAGGCCCAGACCGGCCAGCACGAACAGGATGCCGGCCTTGCCGGCGCAGAGACCCACCAGCACGACGGCCGCGACCACCGCGATGCGTTTCGGCATCGCGGCGCGGGCCCGCTGATATTTCTCCTCCATCGTCGGGAGGTACGGGGCCCGAGGCTCCGACCACTGCGGCCGCGACGCCGGGAACCCGCGAACGGGAAGCGGCTCGTGGAACTCCCAGCCCCAGCGCTCGTCCGGGGTGGCCAGGCGCCGTGCCACCTGCTCGATGTGGAGGACTTCCAGTTCCGCCATGTGCCGTTGTCCCTTTATTGCCAGTCGATCTTCAGATTCGGGACTCTCGCATGGGCACTTTCCAGGGGGCAAGCGTCTGGGGTCGCCCTCGTTGGTGCCGTATGCGCTGGTCAGCGACTTGCGCCCGCGTGGGCGGGAGGGTGCGAGAAATGCACCGGCGGCCAGTGAACGCCGAGATCTTCGGCCATCCGGTCCGGCCGAACGGCCAGCGCCTCCCGCGACTCGCGGTGGTACATCGCCGCCTATCGGGGTGGCCCGGGGTCGGCGGACGTGGCACCACTCTCCGGTTAGCCCTGCTGGCAGGGCGGCACCACCGTTGCCGGCTGGCAGGCCCGCACCACCGTTGTCGATTGGTAGCCCCCACCGCCGTTGTCGATTGGCCCGCACCGCCGTTGTCGATTGGCCCGCACCGCCGTTGTCGATTGGTAGCCCGCACCGCCGTTGTCGGTTGGTAGCCCGCACCGCCGTTGTCGGTTGGTAGACCCAGCACCACCATGAAGAGCAATGCTGGCGGGATGTCGCCGGGGCCGGCGCCGGACGAGCATCAGGGCATGCGAAATTTCCGGGAAGCGCCCGCCACGGTGCGGGTGGCATTCGTCAGCTGGCTCGCCGCCGTGGGCGCGGGCGTGCTGGAGACGCTGCTGGTGGTGATCGGCAGCGACGTGCGGGCTGGTCTGGTCACCGGCCTCGCGATCCGGGCGGTGGTGTTCGTGACCGCCGTCGTGGTGGCGTGGCAGATGCTGGCCGGCCGGCGATGGGCCCGGCTCGCCCTGGCCGCCGGGCTCGGTGTGGTCGGCCTCTCCTCCCTGGTCGCCGACCCAGTCACCTGGCTGGCCGAGGGCAACTCGGTCGCCACCCTGCTGGCCGACAGCACAGCCGTCGACCTCCTCTTCGGCGCCGTCCGCTCGATCCACATCGTCGCGGTCCTGTCCGCGACGGCCCTGATGTTCACCCCACCGTCGAATGCGTGGTTCCGCCCCGTGCCGCCACCGCCCGGTTCGTGGTCGGCGATCCGGCCACCGGCCACCGCGGGCCGCCGTCCGGAGTGACCGGTGCGGCACGCGGCCGGTCGACTAGCGTTCTCCGGGCGCACGACTCCCGAGGAGGACACCCCATGAGCGACCGTCTGACCAGGCTGCTCGGCATCGAGCATCCGATCGTGCAGGGCCCGTTCGGCGGCGGCATGTCCGCGGTGGCGCTCGCCGCCACGGTCAGCGCGGCCGGTGGCCTCGGCTCGTTCGGAGCGAACCACCTGCCCCCGGACGACATCACCGCCCTGGTCGGGGAGTTGCGTTCGGCCGTGCCCGCGGGCCTGCCGTTCAACGTCAATCTGTGGGTGCCGCATCCCGGTGAGCGGGAACTGCGTCCCTCGGCCGCCGACTTCGAGCGCCTGCGGCCGTTCTACGAGCGTCTCGGCCTGCCGGTTCCCGAGGGCTATACGCCTCCGCCGCTCTTCGACGACCAGATCGACGCGCTGCTGGCCGCCGGACCACCGGTGATCAGCTTCGTGATGGGCGTCCCACCGGCCCGGGTGATCGACGAGGCACGCCGCCGCGGCATCGTCACCCTCGGCACCGCCACGACCGTCGACGAGGCGGTGGCCCTGGAGCAGGGCGGCGTCGACGTGGTGATCGCCTCCGGCAGCGACGCGGGCGGCCACCGTGGAGCGTTCCTGCGCCCGCTCGCCGAGTCGCTGGTGGGCACGTTCTCCCTGGTCCCCCAGGTGGCCGACGCGGTACGGATCCCCGTTCTGGCCGCCGGCGGCATCGCCGACCGTCGCGGCGTGACCGCGGCGCTGACCCTCGGCGCCGACGGCGTGCAGATCGGCACCGGTTTCCTGGCCACCGCCGAGTCCGCGGCCAGCCCCGTGCACCGGGCCGCCCTGGCCGGCCCCGAAGCCCGAATCACCGTCCTGACCAGGCTGTTCTCCGGCCGCCACGCCCGCGCGATCGTCAACCCTCTGATCCGCGAACTGGCCGCCGCCGAGGACACCGTCCCCGCCTACCCGGTCCAGAACACGCTGATGCGCCCACTACGCGCGGCCGGCGCCGCCCGCAACGACGCCACCTACGTCAACCTGTGGGCGGGCCAGGCCGCGCCCCTGTCCCGGCCCCTCCCCGCCGCCGACTACCTGAAGTCCCTCATCTGACCCGCCCGCCGGGCTCCAGCACCGCTGACCGCGGCGGCCGTCCCGCCCCCGCCGCCCACCGCCACCTACACCGAGCCAGACACGGACCGAACCGAACCGAACGAACCGAACCGAACCGGAACGAACCGAACCGAACAATGCCAAACACGCCGAGGGCGGGCCGGACAACGCCGCAATCCAGCCACAACCGGGCAACGCCGTAAACAAGCCGACGCCTGGCCACGCAACGCCGCAATCCAGCCACGGCCGGGCAACGCCGTAAACAAGCCGAGACCGGCAACGCCGCAAGCAAGCCGACGCCTGGCCAGACAACGCCGTAAGCAATCTGGGGATTGGCCGGGCAAGGCCACAAGGGAGTTATGCGGCGCGGCGCGGGCAGTGTCTGCTTTCCGGTGCATGCAGGCGCCCGATCTTGCTCGGCTGGCCGTCACCGCTGTCTCACGCTCCTTGAAACAGCGGTGAGGACCAGCCGAACAGATCCGGCTGGTTGTCACCGCTGTCTCAGACGCGCTGAGACAGCGGTGGGGACCAGCCCGGCGTGAGCCACGGTTGCCCAGGCAGTCCCAGGCGAGCGGCACTCCACACGAGTACCGCATAGGAGCGAAGCGCCATACGCGACAAGCGCGGTCGGCTCTTCAACCCCGTGGCGCGCAGCTGGCAGCGTCCGCGGCTGGCGACGAGGGTCTGGCCGGGTCGGGCGGCCGCGAGGCGGTCCGGCGGTGATGTTTGCGGCCGGCTTGCGTGGATCGGGTGGCGCGACAGCCGGTGACCGGCGGATTCGGCCCGGCGGGCGCGTTTCGGCCTGGAGTGGCGGCCGCCCGGCGTGGACGGCCACGGGACTTTTCGTAGACCGTACAAAATGGTTAAACGATCAGGGAGAGGAGCATGACGCAGGCGAAACCGACGACCGAGATGATCGTCTCCATAACCGACCAGGTCTTGATCGTCTGGCCGACCGTCATGCCGAAGTATTCCTTGACCATCCAGAAGCCGGCGTCGTTGACGTGGGAGAAGAACAGCGAGCCGGCGCCGATCGCCAGCGCGAGCAGGGAGACCTCGGGGCGGTCGAGGGTCGTGGCGAGTGGGGCGACGATGCCGGCGGCGGTGATCGTCGCGACGGTGGCGGAGCCGGTGGCCACGCGGATGCCGACGGCTACCAGGAAGCCCAGGAGCAGGGCGTTGAAGTCGGCGTCGCGGGCGGCGTCGGCGATCACGTTGCCTACGCCGGCGTCGACGAGGACCTGTTTGAAGCCGCCGCCCGCCGCGACGATCAGCAGGATGCCGGCGATCGGCGGGAGCGCGCCGCCGAGGACGGCGTTGGTCTCGCGGCGGTCGAAGCCGGCGCGGTGACCGAGTGCCCACATGGCGACGAAGACGCCGGCCAGCAGGGCGACCACCGGTTCGCCGACGACTTCGAGGACGTCGCGGACCCGGTCGCCTTCGGGGAGCAGCAGTTCGGCGGCGCCGCGGGCGAGCATCAGGGCGACCGGCAGGAGGACGGTGAGCACGGCCGCCCAGAAGCCGGGGTTGCGGCGCGGGCCGAGCTGCTCGTCGACGGTTTTGCCGGGGCCGACCGGGTCGGCGATGTCGTCACGGTCGACGAAGTCCTGCCCGCCGACGGGCCCGGTGGGCGGCCGATCACCGGAAGCCGCGCCGCCCGAAGAAGGGCCGGCGGAAGAACCGGAGGCCGCGCCGCCTGAAGAGGAGCCGGCCGAAGAACCGGAAGCCACGCCGCCCGAGGAAGAGGAAGAGGAAGACCCGGCGGAGGCCGTGGCCAGCAGTGCCGGAACCGGCAGCGGGACCCGCTTGGCGATGAAGTTGCCGAAGATCGGGCCGGCGACGATCACCGTCGGGACGGCGCAGATCAGGCCGAGCATCAGGGTCAGCCCGAGGTCGGCCTGAAGGCTCTCGATCGCGACGAGCGGCCCGGGGTGCGGCGGCACGAGACCGTGCAGCACCGACAGTCCGGCGAGCGCCGGGATGCCGAGGCGGAGCAGTCCCACATCGGTACGCCGTGCGACGAGCAACACGATCGGCACCAGCAGGACGACGCCGACCTCGAAGAAGAGTGGGAGCCCGATGAGGGCCGCGACGCCGGCCATCGCCCAGGGCAGGGCGGCTCCGGAGACGCCGTTGACGATGCGGTTCACGATGCCGTCGGCGCCGCCGGACTCGGCGAGGAGCGCGCCCACCATCGAGCCGAGGGCGATGAGGACGCCGACACCGCCGGCGGTGGTGCCGAGTCCTTTGGTGAACGATTCGACGGTGTCGGCCGGCGCGGCGCCCGCGGCGAGGCCGAGGACGCCGGCGCCGGTGATCAGCGCGAGGAACGGATGCCACTTGGCCCATGCGATGAGCAGGACGACCGCCGCGATGCCGAGCACCGCCGCGAACACGAGCTGGGCGGTGCCGGCATCGGTGATGGTCTCCGTCATGCGGCGCGTTTACCCCGCGGTGCCAGCCCTCAATCCCGGGGTGAGGGGATTGACGGGTCCGGATTTCAGGGTGACCGGCGACTCGGGGAAGACGGCCGGGCAGTGCGTGTTCTTCGGCGGGGTACGCCGCTCGATCAGGTACGTGTCGATCGCGGCCCGGGCGCAGTCGCTGAGCCAGTAGGTGCCGTGCCCGACGCCGTCGTAGGTGAGGAACGTGGCGCTGGGCAGCTGGTTCGCGAGGCTCCGGCCCCACTGGTACGGGGTGGCGACGTCGTACCGGCTGTTGGCGAGAAGGATCGGCGGCAGCTTCGGCGAGGCGTGCAGCCGGTGCGGCGGGTTGGTGACCGGGTACGGCCAGTTCTGGCAGGAGGTCAGGTCGGTCCACGCGATCGGGCTGAGCCGGGTGTGCGGGGCGAGCCGGTTCTGTTCCTTCTCCAGCCGCCGGACGTTCTGGTAGGAGCCGACGTCGAACCGGAAGTCGGAGCACATGACCGGCAGGTAGCCGTAGGGCGTGGGCTCGCCGCGTTTGCGGGCCTCCGACCCACCGCCGTTACCGAAATAGATCAGGTCCTCGGCGAGGTAGAACCAGCCGGCGGGCTCGTACATGTACATGAAGACCAGGGAGACCACGAACTCCGGCACGATCTGGACGCCGTCCACGATCAGCTCGCCCGCTTCGGCCCGCGCGTACAGAGCGTCGAAGTACGCCAGTGCCCCCTGCTCGTGCAGCGCGCACTCGGGTGTCCGGTCGCACCAGGCCGTGAACTGGAGGAACGAGCCCTCCATGGCGAGCGTCTCCCACTTCTGGTAGTCGCGGATGTTCTGTGAGTGGTCCATGTTCGAGTCGAGCGCCATGGCCCGGATCCGGTCGGGGAACAGCTCGGCGTACTGCTGGCCGATCATGGTCCCGTAGGACACCCCGTAGTAGCTGATCTTGCGTTCGCCGAGGGCGGCCCGGATCGCGTCCATGTCGCGGACCACGCTCGCGGTGTCGACGTACTTGACCAGCGGCCCGGACAGATCACGACATGTCCGGGCCAGCTCCCGGTTGGCGGCCCGCAGTTTCGCGTAGTCGGCGGCGCTGTGCGGATACTGCCAGTTCGACTGCTCGAGGACCGCGTCGAGGTCGCAGTTGATCACGTTGCTGCGGGCCTGGCCGCGCGGGTCGAACCCGATGACGTCGAACCGGTCGGTGATCGTGTCCGAGAATGCCTCGCCGGCACCGTAGGCGAAGTCCACCCCGGAACCGCCGGGGCCGCCCGGGTTGATCAGCAGGGGCCCGATCCGCCGGGACGGCTCGGAGGCCGGCAGCTTGGCCAGGGCCAGGGTGATGGTGGAGCCGCCCGGCCGCGACCAGTCGACGGGAACCTCCAGCTCACCGCAGACCACCCGCTCCGGCGCCTCGTCCTCGGGGGCACACGGCCCCCAGTCGATCGTGTCCGCGATCGATCCGGTGGGTGGCGCGGCTTGGGCGACCCCCGGTATTGCCGGTCCGAGCAGGGCAAACAGCATCATTGGTACGGCCAGACGCACAACTGAGCGACGCATGGGCAGACCTCACGTGTCGACGACAGGGTCGTGGCCCATTCAAGTACGCCGATGCAAGTGCCGTTCTCTCACTGCCCGGACAGCTGAGCCTTGACCCCTCGGGTCAGGTCGTCACCGAGGATCTCGGCGTCACCGCGGGCGACCGCATCGAGGGCGAGCGCCGCGACCAGCGCCGGGTCGCTCTTCTGCTCCGGCGGGACGGCGGCCGCCATGTCGGTGTCCATGTAGCCGACGTGCAGCCCGGTCACCGTGATCCCGCGCGGGGCGAGCAGGTCACGGCTGGCGTTGGTGAGCGCCCAGGCCGCCGCCTTGGCCGCCGAGTAGGAGCCGTAGCCGCCGGGGTGCAGCCAGGACAGCACGGACAGCACGTTGAGCACCGCTCCCCCACCGTTGCCTTCGATGACCGGCGCGAACGCCCGGGTGGCGAGCAGTGTGCCGAAGTAGTTGGTCTCCATGTCGAGCCGGATGCCGTCCAGGTCGCCGTCGAGGACCGGCCCACCGACGGCGACGCCGGCGTTGTTGATCAGCAGGGTGGCGTCGGCGGCGGTCACGGCCGCCTTGGCCACCGACTCGGGGTCGGTGACGTCGAGCTGGAGCGGGATCGCGCCGGGAAGGTCGACGCTCTCGGGGTTGCGGGCGGCGGCATAGACCTTGGCGCCGCGCTCGATCAGCTGACCGGCGAGGTGACGGCCGAACCCGCGGTTGGCTCCGGTGACGACGGCGACTGCACTGGTGAGTTCCATGGGACTTAGATTATGGCCATCATCTAATGAGCGCCAGAGCCTCCGGAGGTAATAGATGACACACATAATCTATAGTGGCACGCATGGGACGGGTGTCGCAGGCGCAGGCCGCCGAGAACAGGGAACGCATCGTCGCCACGGCCGCACGCCTCTTCCGTGAGCGAGGGATCGCCGGGGTGAGCGTCGCCGACGTGACGGCCGAGGCCGGCCTGACCCACGGCGGCTTCTACAAGCACTTCGCCTCGAAGGACGCGCTGGTCGCCGAGGCGGTGGCGCGGGCCTTCGCCGACCAGGCCACCGCCGTCCGCGCGACCGCACCGGAGCCCGGCGGAGGCACGGCCGTCCGGCCTCAGGAGCTGATCGACGCCTACCTGTCCGCCGCACACCGCGACGACCCCGGCGGCGGATGCCCGTCGGCCGGCTTCGGTGGTGACGTGGCACGGGCCACCGGTGGCGACGCGACGCGCGGGGCGTACGCGAAAGGGGTCGAAGGTTTCGCCCTCCACCTCGGTGGCGGCGCCGAGCCGGACCTGGCCGCCCTCAGCACCATGGTGGGTGCCCTGATCCTGGCGCGCGCCACCGCGGGGACCGAGCTCTCCGACCGCATCCTCGCGGCGGCGCGGGAGAGTCTCGACCGCCCGGCTCAGCCGGATGATCCGCTGCGACGGAGGCCTGAGCCTGAGCCCGCCGCGGTCAGCCCAGCGGAAGGCCCTGCTGCAGGAGAGTGAGCGCCTGCTCCAGACGCCGGTAGTCGTCGGGCGTGACCCCCTCGACCGGCGCCACCCGACCGGCGGGCAGGACCGCCAGCATCGCGCCGACCGCCGCCCCGGCGGTCACCCGCGCCGAGAAGTCGTCGGCGGGCAGCCCGGCCCGCTCGGCGATCACGCCCGCCATCAGGTCGATGGCATCGGTCATCTGGTGCATCATCCGCATCCGCAACTCCGGAACCCCGAGGATGAGCACCTGCCGGCGCCGTTCGAACGCCCACATCTCGGGGCTCAGGTTGCCGAAGACCTCGCGCATCGCCCGCAGGATCGCCTCGATCGGCGCCAGGTCGGCTGGCTGGGCGCGGATCGCCTCGACCAGCACCGCATCGACGTCGTCGACGAGAACCGCGTCCTCCTTGGTCGGGAAGTAGCGGAAGAACGTGCTCGGCGAGACCTCGGCCGCCTCCGCGATCTGTTCCACGGTGGTCGCCGCGAACCCCTGCTCCTCGATCAACCGCATCGCGTGCTCGCGGAGGGCGGCGCGGGTCTTCGCCTTCTTACGTTCGCGCAGGCCGGTCGGGGAGGTGGTCATACCCCCGATTCTGCCAGCACCGCCGCCGGCTGCCCGGTCCGCGCGCCACGAGGAAGGATCACCAGGGCGAGGATCACGCCGGCCGCCGCGACGCCACCGGAGACGATCAACGACAGGTCCATGCCGTGTACGAACGCGTCCCGCACCGCGCCGAGCAACTCGTCGTCGCCGAGCCGCTGGGCGGCAGCGGCCCCGGCGGCGGCGCTGTCCCGCAACTCCTCCCCCGCTCCCACGGGCAGGGCGGACCGGTAACCCGCGTTCAGCACCATGCCGAGCACGGCGACACCGATCGCGCTGCCGACCTGGCGGATCGCCTGGATCAGGGCGTTGCCGACGCCGCTGCGCCCGGCGTCCAGGGTGCTGATCGTGACGTTCATCGAGGTCGGCATGGTGAAGCCGAGCCCGACGCCGGCGACCCCGATCCAGGCGGCGACCACGCCGTAGCCCGCCGCGGCGTCGGTCGCCGCACCGGTGAACAGGGCCGCGGCCATCAGCGTGAGACCGGCGGCGATCACCGCACGCGGGCCGAACCGGGTGGCCATTTTCTCCCCGATGCGGGCGCCGACCATCAGACCGCCGATCACCGGGAGCAGCCGCAGGCCGGTGCCGAACGCGTCCGCGCCGCCGACCGCCTGGAACAGCTGCGGCAGGGCGAAGAGCAGCCCGAAGAAGGCGAACCCGGCGATGGTGGCGAGCAGGGTGCCACCGGCGAACGACCGGTTCCGGAAGAGGCCGAGATCGATCAGCGGCGACGCGGCCCGCCGCTGCCACCACACCAGCGCGGCGAGCGCCAGAACCCCCACCGCGATGATCACCGAGGCGCGCACGTCACCCCAGCCGCGTTCCCCGGCTTCGATGATGCCGTACGTGACACCCACCAGCGCCGTCGTGGACAGCAGGATGCCGGGCAGGTCGAACCGGCGCCGACGGTCGCCGTGCGACTCGGGGACGAGGACGGCGACGGCGATCAGCCCCAGCCCGACGATCGGCAGATTGATCAGGAAGACCGATCCCCAGTGGAAGTTGTCGAGCAGCCAGCCGCCCAGCAGCGGGCCGAGCGGGATGCCCAGCGCGTTCGCGGTGATCCAGATGGTGAGGGCGCGCGGGCGCTCCCGATCGTCGAAGAGGACAGTCAGGACCGCGCCGATCAGCGACATGATCACGGCCGACCCCAGACCGAGGACGGCTCGGGCGGCGATGAGCTGCCCCGTCGTGTCGGCCAGGGCGCAGGCGGCGGACGCGGCCCCGAAGATCGTCAGCGCGATCAACAGCAGCCGCTTGCGCCCGAACCGGTCGCCGAGCATCCCGGCCGGCAGCAGCGCCGCGGCCAGGACCAGCAGGTAGGAGGTGGTGAACCACTGAAGGTCGGCGGTGGTGGCACCGAGATCACGGGCCAGGGTGGGCAGCGCGACGCTCAGCACGGTGCTGTCCAGCCCGATGACGACCGTGCACAGCGCCAGGGCGGCCAGGGCCGACCAGCGGTGCGATGTTTTGAGAGAGGCCATGAATTGAAGGTAACTCTCAAAATAAAGTGGCTGTCATAATACTGTGGGATCTCTCAGGATCGGCGCGCCTCCTGCGGTCCCTTGCGGGGCTGTGTCACGATCTTGGATGGCGTTTCCACGGGTCAGCAGGTTTCCACGGGTCAGCAGGTTTCCACGGGTCAGCAGGTTTCCACGGGTCAGCAGGTTTCCACGGGTCAGCAGCGTGCGGAGGATCGAGTTCCGATGAAGAAGGTGCTGGGCTGGATCCTGCTGTTCCTGCTCGTCTTCTGGATCGGCACCAACCCGACGCCGGCCGCCGAGGTGGCCCGCAGCATCGGTGACGGGGTCGCCGACATCTTCAGCAACATCGGCACGTTCTTCGTCGAGCTGGCCAACGGCAACTGACGTGCGCCCGCACCCCGCCGGCCCGCATCCCCCTCCCGCCGGCCTGCACCCTCATCCCGCCGGCCTGTATCTCCATCCCGCCGGCCTGTATCCCCATCCCGCCGGCCTGCGTATTTCTGGCCCGCACCCCGACCCTTCCGGCCCGCACCCCGCCGCCGGGCTGGTCGGCCGGCGCTGACATGCGGCTGCTCTTCGTGGGTCTGGTGACGGTCGACCTGGTGCAGCGGGTGGCGCGGCTACCCGGCGTCGACGAGAAGGTGCAGTCCGAGTCGGTGGACGTCGCGGCGGGCGGGCCGGCAACCAATGCGGCGGTCACCGCGGCGGCGCTCGGGGCGACGGTCACCCTGGTCAGTGCGGTGGGCTCGCACCCGCTCGGCGATCTGGTCCGGGCCGACCTCGCAGCGCACGGGGTAACCCTGGTCGACGTCACGCCGGAATCACCGGTGCCCCCGCCGGTCTCCGCGGTGACGGTCCTCGCCTCCACCGGCGAGCGCACCATCGTCAGCCGCAATGCCGGAACCCGCGAGGTCGCCGTGCCGCCCGAGGGCCTACCCGACGCCGACCTGACTCTGGTCGACGGGCATCATCCGGCACTCGCGGTCGCCGCGGCCCGCGCCGCCCGCCGTCTGCTCGTCGACGCCGGAAGCTGGCGCCCGGTCTTCGCCGACGTCTTCCCCCACGCCGAGGTGGTTGCCTGCTCCGGCGACTTCCGCCACCCGGCGGCCACCGGCGGTCTCCACCAGCCCGTGGCCACCGGCAATCTCAGCGACCCCGCGGCCACCGAGGATCTCGACCCCTCCGTAGCCGCTGGCGATCTCGGCGGCCCCGAAGACACCGGCGATCTCGGCCGGCCCGCGGCCACGGTCTTCCGGCGCCCCGGGGACATCGGCGAAACCGAAGCTGCCGCCGACATCGACGCCGCCACCGCCACGGCCATCAGGAGGACCCACCCCGCTGCCCACGTGGTGATCACCCACGGTCCCGAACCGGTCCGCTGGTTCAGTCCGGAGGCCGCCGGCGAGGTCCCCGTGCCAACCGTCACCGCAGTCGACACCGCGGGAGCCGGCGACGCCTTCCACGGCGCCCTCGCCGTCGCTCTGGCACGCGCCGCCCCGGCCCGGAGCGACGCTACCCGCCGCGCCGTTGCCCGCGGCGCCGTTGCCCGCGGCGCCGTGGACCTTCCGGCCGCGATCAGCTACGCCGCCAGGATCGCCGCCGTCCGAGTCAGCCATGCCGGACCTCGTGCCTGGCTGGCCCACCTGCCCGGCTGAGATCTCAACCGGCTCGAGAGTCCGTGGACCGGCCCGGCCGGCGGCCGGCTTGAGACCGGCCCACCGGTGACGAACGACCTGGTCAGGCCCGCCGACCACCCAGTGTCGGCGGGCCGGAACAGCAGGTCAGACCGTCTGGGCGAGACGGTCGGCGAGGAGCTTGGCGAAGCGGGCCGGGTCCTCCAGGTCGCCGCCCTCAGCGAGCAGCGCCGTCCCGTACAGCAGCTCGGCCGTGTCCGGCAGGGCCGCGTCGTCAGCGCTGCGCTCGTAGGCCGCCCGCAGGCCGGTGACCAGCGGGTGGCCCGGGTTGAGTTCGAGGATCCGCTTGACCCGCGGGCCCTCCTGCCCCATCGCCCGGTACATCTTCTCCAACGCGGGAGTGATGTCGTCGGCGTCGCTGACCAGGCACGCCGCCGAGGTGGTCAGCCGGTGCGACAGCCGCACCTCCTTGACCTGCTCGGTCAGCTTCTCGGTGAGGAAGCCGAGGAGCGGGCCGAAGTCACCCTCCGGCTCTGGCTTGTCCTCGTCCTTGGGCAGGTCGACCGATCCGCGGGCGATCGACCGCAGCTTCTTGCCGTCGAACTCGGGAACCACGTCGACCCAGATCTCGTCGACCGGGTCGGTGAGGATCAGCACCTCGTAGCCCTGCTCACGGAAGGCTTCCATGTGCGGCGAGTTCTCCACCTGGGACCGGCTCTCACCGGTCAGGAAGTAGATCTCCTCCTGGCCCTCCTTCATCCGCTCCACGTAGGCGGCGAGCGTGGTCGGCTCGGTGCCCTCGGTGGTGGCGAACGAGGCGATCTCGAGGATCGGCTTGTGGTTGTCGGGCTCGGCGAGCAGGCCCTCCTTGACCGCCCGGCCGAACTCGCGCCAGAACGTCGCGTACTTCTCCGGGTTGCTGCTCAGCAGGTCCTTGATCGTGGACAGCACCTTCTTGACCAGGCGGCGCCGGATCATCTGGATGTGCCGGTCCTGCTGGAGGATCTCGCGGGAGATGTTCAGCGAGAGGTCCGCGGCGTCCACCACGCCCTTGACGAAGCGCAGGTAGTCGGGAATCAGCTCCCGGCTGTCGTCCATGATGAAGACGCGCTTGACGTAGAGCTGGAGACCGCGGCGGGCGTCCCGCTGGAACAGATCGTGCGGGGCCCGGGAGGGGATGAAGAGGAGAGCCTCGTACTCGAAGGTGCCCTCCGCCTTCATGTTGATGATCTCGAGCGGGTCGGTCCAGTCGTGGCTGATGTGCTTGTAGAACTCGTGGTACTCCTCGTCGGTGACCTCGCTGCGCGGCCGGGCCCACAGGGCCTTCTGCGAGTTGAGGACCTCGTCACCCTTGCGGATCGGGAACGAGATGAAGTCGGAGTACCGCTTGACGATCTCCTTGATCTTCCACTCGTCGGTGTAGTCGTAGAGCGCGTCGTCCTCGTCCTTGGGGCGCAGGTGCAGCGTCACGGTGGTGCCGATCGGCGCATCGGGCGCGTCGTCGATCGTGAAGGTGCCCTCGCCGGCCGACTCCCAGCGGGTGCCGTGGCCCTCGGTGCCGGCCTTGCGGGTCACCAGCTCGACCCGGTCGGCGACCATGAACGTCGAATAGAACCCGACACCGAACTGGCCGATCAGCTCGGGGCTCTCCTTGGCCTCCTTGAGCTTGCTCAGCAGCTCCGCCGTGCCGGACTTGGCGATCGTGCCGATCAGCGCCACGACCTCCTCGCGGGTCATGCCGATGCCGTTGTCACGAACGACAAGTGTGCGCGCCTCCGCGTCGACCTCGATCTCGATGTGCAGGTCGGAGGTGTCCGCCTCGAGCCCGTCCTGCAGCTTCGCCAGGCGCAGCTTGTCCAGCGCGTCGGAGGCGTTCGAGATCAGCTCGCGCAGGAAGATGTCCTTGTTCGAATAGATCGAGTGGACCATCAGCTGCAGCAGCTGGCGCGCCTCTGCCTGGAACTCCAACGTCTCCATCGTCACCCGTTTCCGTCATGTCCGGTGTTACGTCCCCGATCGTAGGACGCCCGCCGGGGCGACCGGTCACCCGGCGTCGAACCACTCCTCGCCGGCCGCCCAGTGCCGCACCCAGCCGGCGAATCCGGGCTCCCCGGTGACCTGCCCGAACGGCATGGCGCCCTCCCCGGAGACCATCCACACCTGGCCACGGTGGGCGCCGGTGACGACGAGATGCCAATTCATCCCGCAGCCGTCGGTGCCGAGCACGATCGACCCGTCGTCGAACACGCTCGCCAGCCGCGCCTCGTCGGGCTCCTCGTCGTCACCCTCCCACAGCCATGGCTCGGTCAGTGGGAAAGGCCGGGTCAGGTCACGCCCGGAACCGTCGCTGCCGTAGTCGGAGGGCAACGCGCCGAGGGCGACCAGGCCATACTCCGGTGGGCCCGCGTGTGAACCGTCGGACACCTCGGCCACGAACGACCGATAAGGCTCGGGCAGCACCACCCCGTGCCGCTGCTCGAAGGCGTGCACCGCGGGCCAGCCCAGCGCCGACGCACCGTCGTCGTCGGCCCCGACGGCGTCACGCAGCTCGGTCAGGACGCCGGGATCGACATGCTCGATGCTCATGGCGAAAGTAATATCAGCCCGGTCCGACACTTTCGCGAACCCGCTGGTCAGGCGACCCGGTGGACCCTTCCCGCGGGGACCGGCGGGGCCGAATCCGGGTGCAGGATCGTGGCGATCGCCTCCACGCCGTCCACGAGACGCGGCCCCGGTCGTACCACCAGGCCGTCGCCGTCGATCGCCCACACCGCCGCGCCGGGGAAATGCGGGACCACCGCCTCGGCCTGCCGGATCGCGCCTTCCAGGTGGTAGCCGCAGGGGGTGACCAGCACGATCTCCGGCCGCGGAGCGGCCAGTTCGGCCCAGGAGACCTGCACCGACCGCATGCCGGGCCGGGCCGCGACCGGTTCGCCGCCGGCCGCCGTGATCAGGTCCGGCACCCAGTGCCCCGCGGTGAACGGCGGATCCACCCATTCCACCACGGCCACCCGGGGGCGCCGCCTCCCGGCCACCGCGGTGGCCACCGCCGCCAGCCTCTCCCGCAGACCGGCGACGAGATCAACACCCCTTTCCGGTACGCCCACCGCGTTCGCCACCACGCAAAAGGTGGCCAGAACGTCCTCCAGCGAGTAGGGATCGAGGGACAGGACCTCACTGCGGCAGCCCAGGTGGCTCAGCGCCCGGTCGACATGCCCGGACGGCAGCGCGCACACCCGGCACAGATCCTGCGTCAGGATCAGATCGGGGTCGAGGCCGGCGAGCGCGCCGGCGTGCAGCGTGTAGAGATCACCGCCGGCCGACATCTGGGTACGCACGTAGTCGTCGATCTCGGCCGGCGTCATCCGGCTGGTGTCGCGGCCACCGACCACGACGGTCTTCTCCGAGCGGGCCTCCGCCGGCTCGTCGCACTCGAACGTGACGCCGACCAGGTCGTCACCGAGCCCCAGGGCATAGACGATCTCGGTCGCGGACGGCAACAAGGACACCAGGCGCATACCCCCATACTCCCGGACTACGACCACGGGATGATGCCGGGCCGCGGAGTTACCACCTTGGACCGATGCGGCGGCGACGGCCGGACGGGAATGCTGGTCGGCACCGGATCGGCGGCCGACCCGCTGATCCGGTGCCACGGGGCAACGGGAGGACACTCATGACGACGGCACCGCCGGCCCACGACGACGTTCTCGTTCTCGACTACCTGGCCTCGCTCTGGGCGGCCGCCGGCGACCTGCCGCCGGAGACCCGCGACGAGCTGATGAACACGGTCGCCGGTTACATCGCGATGCGCCGTGACCTGGCCGACGATCCATCCCGGGTGCTCGGCCGGTTAGGGCCGCCCGATCAACTGGTCGCCGCGGTGCGCCGCAGCGGCGCCCCGACCCATCTGCGCCTGCCGGCCGGCTCCGTCCCGGCGCCGGACGCACCGGGCGGTTCCGAAAGGGTGGCGGTCGCGCTGCTCACCGGCGGTGCGATCGCCCTGCCACTGGTCGGTCAGACGGCCGGGCTGATGATCGCGACGGCGTCGCCCCACTGGACCCCGCTGCAGAAGGTCACGGCGTGGCTGCTGGCCACCGGCCCGGTCGCCGGTGCGCTGTTGGTGCTCCTGGTGCTGGTCGGCGTCTCACTGTTCACCGGCCTCGGCTTCCTGGTCGTCTACGCCGCGGCCTGCACCGGCTCAATCGCAGCGGGCCTGACCCTGCACGCCGCCACCCGACCATGACCGCCCCACCCGCACCCCCAACCCCCCACCCTCAACCTCCGACACCGACACCGACACCGACACCGACACCGACACCGACACCCTGAACGACCAGCACCGCTGGCACAGCGCATCGTCGGTATCACCGGCAACCGCATCCCTGCGCCCTCTGCCTAAGCGGCCCCTCACGAGTGACCCCTTTCGAACAGCGCGGGAGTGTCTGCTTTCAGAGCAGTTGGTGGCCATCGATCCTTCCCGGCTGGTTCCCACCGCTGCCTCACGGCCCTCGAAACAGCGGTGGGAGCCAGCCGGGAAGATCCGGCTGGCCGCCACCGCTGTCTCACGACGCTCGAAACAACGGTGGGAACCAGCCACAAAGATCCGGCTGGCCGCCACCGCTGTCTCACGACGCTCGAAACAACGGTGGGAACCAGCCACAAAGATCCGGCTGGCCGCCACCGCTGTCTCACGACGCTCGAAACAACGGTGGGAACCAGCCACAAAGATCCGGCTGGCCGCCACCGCTGTCTCACGACGCTCGAAACAACGGTGGGAACCAGCCACAAAGATCCGGCTGGCCGCCACCGCTGTCTCACGACGCTTGAGACAGCGGTGAGGACCAGCCGGGCGTGATCCACAGATGCGCGGGCAGTCAATGGCGCCGCGGGGGAAAGCGGGCCCACCGGCCGGAGAGATCATGCGATCGGGGGCCGGCCGGTGGGGGCTCCGTCGGCCCGCGCAGCCCGTTGCCAGCCTCGTCCGGCACCGTCCGTGGGGCGCCATCACTGGCACGACGGCGTCAGAGTCGCAGGCGGGCCACGACCGGGATGTGGTCGCTGGCCGTGGGCGGCAGGGTTCGGACCGCGGTGACGGTCAGTGAACGGGCGAGGACGTGATCGATCCGGGCGATCGGCAGGGCCGAGGGGAAGGTGAACGCGAAGTCGGAGCCGTCGGTGGACAGGTGGGTGGTCACCGGGTTCAGCCCACGGTCGGCGACGGTCGCGTTCAGGTCACCGAGCAGGATCACGCGCTCGTGTCGCTCGGCGCCCAGCGCTGCGCCGAGTTTGGCCGCGCTGTCGTCCCGGCGGGTCGTGTCGAGGCCGGTCAGGCCCGGTCGCACGGAGGAGAGGTGGGCGACGTAGACGGCGACGTCGCCGTGCGGGGTGCGGGCTACCGCGCGGAGGCCACGGTTCCAGTCGGTGCCGAGGTCTGCGGGGCGGATGTCCAGTGGTGCGGCCTCGATGAGCGGATACCGCGACCACAGTGCGACGGTTCCCTGGACGGTGTGGTGGGCGTATGCGGTGGGGAACGCGGCCGCATAGGCGGGGGCTGCCTCGGGGGTGATCTCCTCCAGGGCGACCAGATCAGGTTCGGCCTCGAGGAGTGTGCGGACGGTGCCGGCCGGGTCCGGGTTCTCGTCGCTGACGTTGTGCTGGACCGCGATCAGGTCGTGCGGGGCGTCGCCGTCCGGCAGGAGGTGGCCGCCGAACACTGCCAGCCAGGCGGCCAGCGGAAGGAGAGCGCCGAGCAACGCGGGCCGGGAGCGGCGCCACAGCGCCGGCAGAAGCAGTATCGGCACGGTCAACCCGAGCCACGGCAGGAAGGTGGGCAGCAGGCTGCCGCCGGGCAGCACCGGAGAGCACGCGAGGAGAACCGCGACCAGTCCCCCGATCGGCGCCAGCACGAACCGGCCCGACCGGTCCCGGCCGGTGGCCCTGAAGTTCCGCACCGCGTCGGGAATCCGCACGCGGCGATGCTCGCACAGCCGATCAAGCGGCCGGATCCACGCGGGGCGCAGGACTCGACGGTTCGGCGAGGCGAGCTGAGGGCTCCGGCGGTCGGATCGGGCGAGCCGACAGGTCCGGCAGCCAAGCGGGGCGGTCCGACGAGCACGACGGTCCGACGGAGTGACCCGCCGGCCACGACAGCCCGACAGGGCGATCCGAGGAGCACGACAACCGGACAGCGCGACCGGCGAGCACGCGCCCTGGAGGCCCAGCCGCTGGCGCCGGCGTCGACAACCCGACAGCACAACCAGACGGCGACTACCCGACAGCGCAACCCGACAGGCACGAGAACCGGACAGCGCAACCCGACAGGCACGAGAACCCGACAGCGCAACCAGACAAGCACAACAACCGCACAACGCAACCAGACGGCACGACGGCCCGACAGCGCAAACCCAGGGCGGGAGAACTGGGCAGGGCGAGCCGGCGAGGACGAGAACTGGGCAGCGGCAGCGCTGCCCGGCGCGTCCGGCGGCCGGGACAGGGCGGGCCTACGAGCCCGCGGGCCGGGCACGGTGGTGGGCGGATGGGTTTGAGGGTGGGACGGGGTGTGGTGGGCGTCGGGTGGGGTCAGGTGGCCAGGGCGAGGATCGCGGTGAGGACCTGGGTCCAGACGGCTCGGGGTGGGAATTCGTGGCCTATGCCGTCGAGCCAGACGAGGCGGGCGCCGGGGATGCTGCGGGCCAGTTCCTCGGGGTGGTCGGTGGTGATGTGCCGGTCCAGGGTTCCGTGCAGGACGACCGTGGGTGCCGCGATGCTGCACAGCATGTCGCGGACCGGGGGGCCGTAACCGGCGAGGCGATGGTTGAGGCGGGTGGCGGCCAGGTCGGCGGACCGGTCGAAGACACGTTCGGCGGAGCGGCGCAGGTGCGGTTCCTCGGGGGTGAACGGGCCGCCGCGGGCGCGGACCTCGTCGATCATGCGGGCCACCGCGGCTCTGCGGTTCGACCAGTCGGTCTCGTCGGTGGCCGGTGGTGCTTCGACCGTACGCACGACGGCCGTGACCGTGCCCGCGGAAACGGCGACCGGACCGGCCACGGTGACCGGCGCGTGGCCGGGGGCCGTCCCGTCGACGCTGGTCGACATGAGGGTGAGGGTGAGCACCCGGGACGGATGGTGGACGGCGATGCGCTGGGCGAGGGCGCCACCGAGCGAGAAGCCGACCAGGTGTGCCGCCGGGACGCGGAGGGCGTCGAGCACGCCGATCGCGTCATACATGAGGTCGACACCGGAGTAGGCCGGCCGGCCCGCCGGGTAGGAGGTCGACCGGCCGGTGTCCCGGTGGTCGTAGCGGATGACGAACCGTCGGCCGGCCGCCAGGCGCCGGCAGAACTCGTCGTCCCACCAGTCCATCGAACTGGCGTCCGCGGCCAGGAGCAGCAGCGGGGGGTCGATGGGCTCGCCGAACGTCTCCACGCACATCTCGATGCCGTTGACCGGCAACATCGTCTCGGTCACCACGTGTTCATTGTGGCCAGGCTCACTGACAGCGAGGTTACGCCGACATCACATCGGATGACCGGCTCGCTGAGAGGACCCGGTCATCCGATGGACCCTTACCGGGTTGCGGGTGCCGCGGCACGTGCCCGGCCGCGCACCACCCGCAGCGAGACCGCGGTCAGGCCGAGTGCGATGCCGAACAGGGTGAGATGCAGATACGGGTTGTCGATCGGCACGAATCCGATGACCGCGACCGGGATCTGGACCACCCCGATCAGTGCGGCCAGCAGCCACCGGCGGCCGCCGCTCCACAGCAGGGCCGTCCAGACCGGGGCGGAGACGATCAGCAGGGTCAGCCCGTCGAGCAGCGTGTGCATGGCCGGGTTGTGGACCGCGTTGTGGGCGAAGGCGCTCGCGGGCGCGGCGATCCAGAGGCCGGCGAGGACGAGGGTGAGAACGACAGCGGCACGACGCATGGGGATCCTCCAGCGTGATCAGACCGTTGCTCGGAGTAATCAACCTAGCATCACCATGGTGAGTCACGTCGATTCATTCGCCCGGCCACCCCTGTTACACAGTGTTGCCGTTGGGGTTGATGATCTCGCCCGTTCGGCCAGCTGACCACCGTCAGTGATCATGACTAACCTGCCCCAGTGCGTTTGATCGAGTTAGCCATGGCCAGTGCGATCACTATGAGTATTGGCGGTGTTTCTTACGTTGCGTTGAACCCGGCGCAGCTCCAGTCCCGGGCGCAGGTCGTCGCGGACCAGGCGACCTGCCGGACGGTGGACACCGCGATCGTCGGCTACCTGATGAACAACGGAACGGCGCCGACGTCGATCCGGCAGCTCAAGGACTACGTGCGCGGCGACATCTCGAAGTACCGGATCGTCGGCGGGGTGGCGGCCGGGCCGGGGTGCAGCCAGACATAGAAGAAGTTCACCACGATGCAACACGGGGACCTCTGCCGTAAACATGGCGTGCCGGGGTGACCCCGGCGGGCTCACCGGCCGGCCGCCGATCGGGGGCGCCGCCGGAGGGCTTCGCCGACCGCCTGCTCCGGGCCGTCCGCCCAGGTGACACCCGGCACCGGCGCGCCGTCCGCGGTGACGACCCGCCAGCCGCCCAGCGCGACCACCGGAATGCCGCCGCGGCGCATGGCCAGCGCGATCTCGCTGAGCGTGCCCCACGATCCGCCCACGCTGATCACCGCGTCGGCGGACCAGACGATGACGGCGTTGCGGGCCTGTCCCATGTTCGTCACTACGGTCACCGTCAGATCCGGTGACGCCACCTCACTGCCGTCATCGGGCCGGACACCGACGACGGTCCCGCCCCGGGATCGGGCTCCCGCCGCCACCGCCGCCATCACCCCGCCCCCGCCGCCGCAGAGCACCGTCGCCCCCCGCTCGGCGAGCAACTCCCCCACCCGCCGGGCCTGCGCGGCCTCCTCATCGGTGCACTCCGCCGGCCCGCACACCGCAACCTGGGTCGCCATCCCCCGATGCTCGCAGCCCGGCGGCGAACCCTCGACCGCAAGCCGCCACCCGACTCATAGGCAACTTGTTGCATAGGTGATTTGTTGTCTATGCTGCGGCGAGGTGGTGGCTGCGAGGAGGCAGACGACATGGCCGGTGCTTTCCCGACGTTGCTCAGTCCGCTTGATCTGGGGCACACGACGCTGCGCAACCGCGTCGTCATGGGCTCGATGCACACCAAGCTCGAGGACCGGCGACGGGACCTGCCGAAACTCGCCGCCTTCTTCGCGGAGCGGGCCAAGGGCGGGACCGCCCTGATCGTCACCGGCGGTTACGCGCCGACGTGGCGGGGCTGGCTGCTCCCGTTCGGCAGCCAGATGACGACGACCACCCAGGCGAAGGCACACCGGGTGGTGACCGACGCGGTGCACCGGCACGACGGCAGGATCCTGTTGCAGGTGCTGCATGCCGGACGGTATGCCTACCACCCGTTCAGCACGGCGGCGACCGGGAAGAAGTCGCCGATCACGCCGTTCAAGCCGCGTGCCATGAGCACCCGTGAGGTGGACCGGACGGCGACCGCGTTCGCGAGGGCGGCGGCGCTGGCGAAACGGGCCGGCTACGACGGTGTGGAGATCATGGGCTCCGAGGGCTACCTGATCAACCAGTTCCTGGCGGGGCGTACGAACGACCGTACCGATGCGTGGGGTGGCAGTGCCGCGAAGCGGATGCGTTTCCCGCTGGAGATCGTGCGGCGGACCCGGGACCTGGTCGGCGACGACTTCATCGTGCAGTACCGGATCAGCCTGCTGGATCTCGTCGACGACGCCCAGTCGTGGGAGGAGACCGTCGAGCTGGCGCGTGGCCTCCAGGAACGGGGCGTGTCGATCCTGAACACCGGCATCGGCTGGCACGAGGCCCGGGTGCCGACGATCGTGACGTCGGTGCCGCCGGCCGCGTTCGCCTGGGTGACGGGCAAGCTGCGCCGCGAGGTGGACGTGCCGGTGATCGCGTCGAACCGGATCAACCGGCCGGAGATCGCCGAGCAGATCCTGGCCGCCGGGGACGCCGACCTGGTGTCGATGGCGCGCCCGCTGCTGGCCGACGCCGAGTTCGTGAACAAGGCGGCGAGCGGCCGGGACCGCGAGATCATCACGTGCATCGCGTGCAACCAGGCCTGCCTGGACCATACGTTCAGCAACAAGCGCGCGACCTGCATGCTGAACCCGCGGGCCGGGTACGAGACCGAACTGGTCCTTCTCCCCACCCGTACCCGAAAGAAGATCGCCGTCGTGGGGGCGGGCCCGGCCGGCCTCGCGGCGGCCGTGGAACTCGCCGGCCGCGGCCACGGGGTCGACCTGTTCGAGGCCGCCGACCGGATCGGCGGTCAGTTCACGCTGGCGGCGCGGATCCCCGGCAAGGAGGACTTCGCGCACACGCTGGCCTACTACCGGCACATGATCGAGACGCGCGGGGTCACGCTGCATCTGAACACCCGGGTCACCGCCGACGACCTGACCGATTTCGACGACGTGGTCGTGGCGACCGGGGTGACGCCGCGGGTGCCACCGATCCCGGGCATCGATCATCCGAAGGTGCTGACCTACCAGCAGGTGATCACCTCGGCGCAGGAGAAGGTCGGCGACCGGGTCGCGGTGATCGGGGCGGGCGGGATCGGCTTCGACGTGGCCGAGTTCCTGCTGCACGAACCGGGCGAGAGCACTGCTCACTGGATGGAACGCTGGGGCGTGACCGATCCGGAGCGGCAGCGCGGCGGGCTGGCGACGAAGGTGAAGGCCCCGCCGCGCCGCGAGGTGCACCTGCTGCAGCGCAAGGCGAGCGCCCTCGGCAAGGGGCTCGGCAAGACGACCGGCTGGGTGCACCGGGCGACCCTGCAGGACTCCGGCGTGCAGATGGTGGGCGGCGTCGAGTATGTCCGGGTCGACGACGAGGGCCTGCACATCACCGTGCCGGTGAACCCGAAGGACCCGAAGTCACCACGGGAGGCCCGCGTTCTGGCGGTGGACACCGTGGTCGTCTGCGCCGGTCAGGAATCGGTACGTGACCTGGTCGCGCCGCTCACCGCGCAGGGTGTGGACGTGCACGTGATCGGCGGCGCCGACGTGGCCGCCGAACTCGATGCGAAACGAGCGATCAAACAGGCGACCGAACTCGCCGCCCGGCTGTGAGGAACGAACGCGGATGACCCTGGTGACCACGCGGATCGACGGTGGGATCGCGCACGTGCGCCTGTCCCGGCCGGAGAAGCTGAACGCGCTGACCCTCGACACTCTCACCGAACTGGTCGCCGCGGCCCGCACGCTGCGCCGCGACCGGACGATCCGGGCCGTGGTGATCGCCGGCGACGGGCCGTCGTTCTGCTCCGGCCTGGACATCCCCGGCACGATGAAGAACCCGCGCCGGATCGTCGGTGCTTTCCTCCCGGCGCCGTGGCGGGGCACGAACCTGTTCCAGGAGGCGTGCTGGGCGTGGCGGCGGGTGCCGGTCCCGGTGATCGCGGCCGTGCACGGGCACTGCTTCGGCGGCGGGCTGCAGATCGCGCTCTCCGCCGACTTCCGGTTCGCCACCCCCGACTCGACGTGGTCGGTGCTCGAAGGCAAGTGGGGCATCATCCCGGACATGACCGGCGTCCGCAGCCTCACCGAGGTGGTCGGCCTGGACGTGGCGAAGCGGCTCACCATGACCGCCGAGCAGGTGTCCGGCAGCGAGGCCGCCCGCCTCGGGCTGGTCTCCGAGGTCCACGACGACCCGATCGAGGCGGCGACCGCCTTCGCTCAGCGGCTCTCCACCCGTTCGCCGGATGCGGTGGCCGCCGCGAAGAGGCTGTTCGACGGGGCGGTCACGTCCAGCGCCCGCCGCACGTTCGCCCGCGAGCGGCGTGAGCAACTGCGACTGCTGCTCCTGCGGCGCAACACCAAGATCCTCCAGAGGGCCGCCATGACGAAGACGGTTCCCGAGTTCCGGCCGCGCGGCTCGTAACCTTCAGTACCGTGTCGCTACGCAACGCCGTCCTGGCCGCCCTGATCAACCGCGAGGCCTCCGGATACGAGCTGGCCAAGCAGTTCCACGTGTCGGTCGCCAACTTCTGGACCGCCACGTCGCAGCAGCTCTACCGGGAGCTGGACAAGATGGAGACGGACGGCCTGCTGTCGGCCCGGGTGGTGGCGCAGGAGAAACGGCCCGACAAACGGCTCTTCTCCCTCACCGAGGCCGGCCGGGCGGCCCTCCAGGCCTTCACCCGGCAGGACCCGAAACCGACGACGGTACGCGACGAGCTGCTCGTGCAGATCGAGGCGCTGGCCCACGCCGACGTGGCCAGCGTCCGGTCCTCGATCGAGTCCCGCCTGGAGTCCAGCGCCCGCCGTCTCGACTCCTACGAGCAGCGCCTCGCCGAGATCCTGGGCGGCCGCAGCGAGGACGAGTTCCTGGCCACCGGCAACCGGATCGGCCCCTACCTGACGCTGCAACGGGGCATCATCTTCGAACGCGAGAACCTCACGTGGGGCCGGCTGGCCCTCGCCGTCCTGGCCCGCCGGTTCCCGGAGGTCTAGCCGACCAGCGCGTGCTCCCGGTGCGGGGCGGACCAGCGGCTGCGGGCCGCCGAGCGGATCCGGGAAGCCTGGTGGAGCCAGACGATGTCGCGGCCGAACGACCAGGTCAGCGAGCCCAGCGCGACGGCGAGAGCGACCACGGCCAGCCATCCCGGGAGCAGACCACTGCCGACGACGGCGAGCATGACGCCCTGCTGGGCGGCGACGACCTTGCGGCCGAACCGCGGGGGCAGCGCGGCGTTCAGCCAGGGCAGCGCCCACGAGGCGGCGACGAACACGTAGCGGAAGGCGCCGATCGCGAGAGCCCACCAGCCGTACTGGGTGGCGGCGAAGATGCTCAGCACCAGGATCAGGAACGCGTCGACCTCCATGTCGAAACGCGCGCCGAGCGTGGTGGTGGTGCCGGTACGGCGGGCTACCTGGCCGTCGACGCCGTCCATCGCGAGAGCGACCGCGGCGATGGCGACCAGCAGAAGCGCCGGAGCACCGGGGGTGAAGACCATGGCGGTGACCCCGCCGGTGAGGATCGCCCGGCCGAACGTGACCGCATTCGCCCACCCGAGCCGGTTCATCGCGGCACGCTGTAGGGCGAAGCTCAGCAGACCGCACAGGACGGCCCCGTACGCCACCCCGGCCAGCCAGCCCCACGTGCTCAGACCGACCGACACGGCGAGCACACCGAGTAGGAGGAGCTGGGCGGCGAACCCGGCCAGCGGAGTCCGGTACGGACTCGTCGTGGTCGTGGCGGTACTGAAGGTCACCGTTCCTCCTGGGCATAGGGTTTAGCGGCTGTCCCCGATCAACACGCTCTCCGGGGACTTTCGGTTCACCGACGGAAGGGAACACTTTGACGGCGCTTGCGTTCTGGTTGACTTGCCCGGGAACCGGCGAGATACGCCCCGTGGAGGTGCCGGATCCCGGTTCCGGTGAGGTGAGAGTGCGCACTCTGCACACCGGTGTGAGCCGCGGCACCGAGACGCTGGTGTTCCAGGGCCGCGTCCCGGAGAACCAGTGGGCGGCGATGCGCGCCCCCTTCCAGGATGGCGACTTCCCGGCCCCGGTGAAGTACGGCTACCTGAACGTGGGCGTCGTCGAGGCGGGCGTACCGGAGCTGGTCGGAAAGACGGTCTTCTGTCTCTACCCGCATCAGACCGCCTACGTGGTGCCGGCCGACGCGGTCACGGTGATCCCGGAAGACGTCCCGGCCGCCCGTGCGGTGCTGGCCGGCACGGTGGAGACCGCGGTGAACGCGGTCTGGGACGCCGCCCCGCAGATCGGCGACCGGATCACGGTGGTCGGCGGCGGCATGGTCGGCGCCTCGGTCGCGGCCGTCCTGGCCGGTCTGCCCGCCACGGACGTCGAGCTGATCGACATCGACCAGAGCCGTGCGGCGACCGCGGAGCGGCTGAACGTCGCCTTCGCGCACCCGGACGCCGCCCGTACCGGCCGTGACCTGGTCATCCACGCCAGCGCCACCGAAGCCGGCCTGGACCGGGGCCTGGAACTTCTGCGTACCGAGGGCACGCTCGTCGAGTTGAGCTGGTTCGGCGACCGGCGGATCACCGTGCCGCTGGGGGAGAACTTCCACAGCCGCCGCCTGACGATCCGCAGCAGCCAGGTCGGCGGCATCTCCCCCACCCGGCACCGCGATTACGCCGAACGCCTGCAGGTCGCCCTCGACCTGCTCAAGGACCCCCGGTTCGACGCGCTGATCACCGGGCACAGCGCCTTCGACGACCTCCCGCGGGTGCTGCCGCAACTCGCCGACGGCACGCTCCAGGCGCTGTGTCACGTCATCGATCACCCGATTTGATCTTTCCGGATCGGGTACCCGTATAACCGCACCGAACCACACCTGAGGAGTAGCCCCTTGTTCAGCGTCACCGTCCGCGACCACATCATGATCGCGCACAGCTTCAGCGGCGAGGTCTTCGGACCGGCGCAGCGCCTGCACGGCGCCACCTTCGTGGTGGATGCGACGTTCCGCCGCCCCGAGCTGGACGACGACAACATCGTGGTCGACATCGGCCGGGCGAGCGAGCAGTTGCACACCATCTGCTCCGGGCTCTCCTACCGCAACCTCGACGACGACCCGGAGTTCAGCGGCGTCAACACCTCCACCGAATTCCTGGCCAAGGTCATCGCCGACCGCCTCGCCGTCCGCGCGCAGGCCGGCGAACTCGGCCCCGGCGCCACCGGCCTGACCGGCCTCTCCGTCACCCTCCACGAGTCACACATCGCCTGGGCGACCTACGAGCGCGACCTGTGATTCTCCCGCTGTTCGCGGTGCTGCCGGCGTCGGTCGACGACCCGGCGGCACCCAGCGGCGGCAATCGCTACGACCGCGAGGTCCTCCGGCACCTGCAGCGACCCGGTGATCCCTCGCACCACCTCCGGCCGCCAGACGTTTCCGGTGGTCCTTCTCCCGACCTCCGGCCGCCAGACGTTTCCGGTGTTCCCTCTCCCGATCTCCGGCCGCCAGACGTTTCCGGTGGTCCTTCTTCGGGAGACCCCGCGGAGATACGGCCACTCCTCCCCGCCGCGCGCAAGAGGCAGGCCGGTGCCCTCACGAACGGCGAAGGCCCCGTGTTCGACGTGCGCGAGCACCTGCTCGACGGAAGCTGGCCGCGGCCCGCCGAACCCGACCGCCAGGCGCTGGCCGCCCTGCTCAGCGCCATCCCCGCCGGCTCGCTGGTACTGATCGACGGCCTGGTCGCCTGTGGCGTCCCCGACCTGCTCGAGCCGCACGCCACCCGCCTGCGCCTCGCCGTCCTGGTCCACCTGCCGCTCAGTGACGAGACCGGCCTCACCGACCGTGACGCCGCCGACCTGCGCGCTCTCGAAGCCCACGCCCTCAAACTGGCCACTGCGGTGATCGCCACCAGCGAGCCGGCCGCCCGCCGGGTGGAGGAACTGCACGGACTCACCGGCGTTCACGCGGTCGCACCGGGCGTGGACCCGGCCCCGCTCGCCGAACCCTCCCCCGGCGGTCACCGCCTGCTCAACGTGGCCTCACTGACCCCGCGCAAGGGCCAGGATCTCCTGCTCTCCGCCCTGCGGCAGCTGCCCGACCTGCCCTGGACCTGCACCATCGCGGGCGGCGGCCGGGTACCCACCCTCGCCGTTCCGCCCCCGGCAACGCTGACCCTCACCACGACCGGCGCTCTGGCCCCCACCTGGGAGATCCACCGCGGTCCCGGACCGGGCGGGCACATCGCCCGGCTCGCGGACACCCCGGACGCGAAGGCGCCGCACGAGAACGACGTGCCCGGTGCACAGGCGCTGGACGGGGGCAACCCGCTCGGCGCACAGACGCTGGACGAGCACACCGTCCGGTTCGTCGGGGCGCTGGGCGGGGCGGCGCTCGACGAGGCGTACGCGAGCGCTGATCTCTTCGTGTTGCCGTCCCGGGCCGAGACGTACGGCATGGTGGTGACGGAGGCTCTGGCCCGCGGCCTGCCGGTGGTGGCCGCGGACGTCGGCGGGGTGCCGGAGGCGCTCGGCGCCGCGCCCGGCGGCGGGCTGCCCGGAAGGCTGATCCCGCCGGACGACCAGGACGCCCTGGCGGCCGCCCTGCGCGACTGGCTCACCGACGGTGAGCTGCGAGAACAGTGGCGGGCGCACGCCCGCGCACGCCGCGCGACGCTGACCGGCTGGGCCGAGACCGCCCGCCGTCTGACGCAAGTGCTGACCGGCATCCGCCCGCCGGTGTGACGACGATGCCGGCGAAACGAATACGGCGGTAGGGAACGATGCCGGCAACGACCATGCCGGCGAGAAGACGATGGGGCCGGTGGCGACGCCGGAGAGAAGACGCTGTGGGCCGGCCGCGATGCCGGTGGGAAGACGATGCGGCGGGAATGACGACGCCGAGGAGGACACATGACCGAAGTGCACGGCAAGATCGAGAACGAGACGCCTCCGGTGGGTGGCACCGGCCGGACCGGTGGGCCGTTGCCCGGCGCCGGGCCCCGGGTCGGGCCGTTCAGCGAGACCGGGCCGTCCGGCCATACCGAGGCACACGGCGCTGACGGCGCCACCATCAGCGACGATGACACCGGCGAGTTCAGTGCCGCCTGGCTGTCGCTGCGGGAACCCGCCGACGCCGCCGCCCGGGCGCTCGACCTGGTGGATCTGCTGCCGGGGACGGTACGGACCGTGCGCGACCTGGGCTGCGGGACCGGATCGCTGGGCCGGTGGCTGTCGCCGCGGCTGGGCTCCGGACAGCACTGGATCATGACGGACCGGGATCCGGCGCTGCTGCTGCGCGCCGCCGCGGGCATGCCGGACGGGGTGACCGTCAGCACCCAGTGCCTCGACGTCGCCGACCTCACGCCCGCCGATCTGGCCGGCACCGATCTGGTGACCTGTTCGGCACTGCTGGACCTGCTGACCGCCGAGGAGGTGGCCCGGCTCGCCGGTGTGTGCGCGGAGGCCCGCGTGTCGGTGCTGTTCACCCTTTCGGTGACCGGTGAGGTGCAGCTGGCCCCGCAGGACCCACTGGACGCCGAGGTCGTGGCCGCGTTCAACGCCCACCAGCGGCGGGTGATCGACGGTCGGCGGCTGCTCGGCCCGGATGCCCCGGACGTCGCGGCGGAGGCGTTCACGAAGGTGGGAGCGGCCGTCACGGTCCGTCCGAGCCCCTGGCGGCTCGGTCCGGCGCTGCCGGCGCTGACCGGCGAATGGCTGCGCGGTTGGGTCGGTGCGGCCGCCGAAGAGCGCCCTGACCTGCCCGTCGGCGAGTATCTGGACCGGCGTCTGGCGGCTCTTCCGCATGCTTCCGTAGGTCACAAGGATGTTTTAGCGATCTTCGAGTGAACCCTGGGCCCTCGACCGGGCGTACTAGTCCTCGAAAGCTACGAGGGGACGATGGACGTGAACCGATCGATCTGGGCCTGGCTGCGCCTGATGGGTGGCGCCGGCATTCTGGCTCTGGTGATGTGGCGGCTCGGTACCGGAGCGTTCCTGGACGGGCTGCGGGTTCTCGACGCGGGTGCGCTGCTGGCGGCGCTGGGGATCGGTGCCGCCACCACGCTGCTCAGCGCATGGCGGTGGTGCCTGGTGGCCCGCGGCCTCGGGATGCGGCTGACGCTGAAGGACGCGACCGCCGACTACTACCAGGCGCTGTTCCTCAACGCCGCGCTGCCGGGCGGGATCCTCGGCGACGTCGGCCGGGCGGTGCGCCACGGCAAGGGTGAGGGCGACCTGGGCCGCGGCGTGCGGGCGGTGGTCCTGGAGCGCACGGCGGGACAGATCGTGCTGCTCCTGGTGGGTGTGGCGGTGCTCGTCTCCGTACCCTCGCCGGTCTTTGATCTCCTCGCCGCGCACGGGCCGCTGGCCGCCGCGGTCGCCGGTGGGATCGCGACGGCCGGCGTTCTGATCTTCTTCGGTCTCCGCCGGCTGCGGGCCGGGCGTTCGAAGGCCGCCGGCGCGGCCCGGACCGGGATGAGCGAGATCCGCGCGGGTCTGCTGTCGCGGCGCAACGGGCCCGGCGTGCTGCTGGCGTCGGCGGCGGTGCTGGCCGGGCATCTGGCGACGTTCATGGTGGCGGCGCGGGCCGCGGGCAGCGCCGCGTCGCTGGTGGAGCTGGCGCCGCTGCTGCTGCTCGCGCTGATCGCGATGGGCCTGCCGGTGAACATCGGCGGCTGGGGACCCCGCGAAGGGGTGATGGCCTGGGCGTTCGGCGCGGCCGGCCTGAGCGCGGCGCAGGGTCTGACGATCGCGGTGGCCTACGGCATCCTGGCCTTCGTGGCGGCCGCTCCCGGCGCCGCGGTGCTGGTGGCCCGGCTGGTGGCGCGCCGCGTCGAGCAGACGGCCCCGCAGCCGCGGCCGGCGCAGAACCCGGCACCGGCGATGGCCGCGGTCCCGGTGGTCGTGCCGGTTCCGGTCACCCGGACGATTCCCGCGATGGTACGCGTGGGCGCACGGCAGCCCGCCTACTCCGGTGGTGTCACGGCTTGACCGCAGCGTCAGGAGTCACCGGGCCGGCCCGCACCTCAGGGCCGGCCCGCCGCTCAACCGTCCCCGAACCGCTCGGACAGCGCGTACCGCAGCAGCACGACGTCGCCGAGCCGGCGGACCTCGGCCAGCCGGGCCCGGTTGTCGGGGCCCCACGGGAACACGCCGTCGTGGACGAACCGCGGCGCCCGCGAGTCACCGACGAAGAACGGCGCCACCACCAGCTGCAACTCGTCGGCGAGACCGGCCGTCAGGAACTGGGTGTGCATGTGACCGCCGCCCTCCACCATGAGCCGGCGCACTCCGCGGTCGCCCAGGTCACCGGCGACCACCCGGACGTCCACCGGGTCGCCGCCGGCGATGACGGTGGCGTGGTCGCCGAGAAGCTTCCGTGCGTCGTCCACCGTCGACGTGGCACAGTAGACCAACTTGTCGGCCGCGCCCGTGGTGAAGAACGACGCCTCCGGGTCGAGCCGGCAGCTGCTGGTCACGGTGACCTTCACCGGGTCGGGATCCTCTCCGCGGGCCACCCGGTCGGCGCGGCGGGCCGCGGAACGCACCAGCAGGCGGGGATTGTCCTGGCGGATCGTCCCGGCACCGACCAGGATCGCGTCACACCCCGCACGCACCGCGTCGACCCGATCGAAATCGGCGTCGTTGGAGAGGAGCAGCCGCTCCTCGGTGGCATCGTCGAGATAACCGTCGATGGACATGCCACAACTCAGCAAGATGTAAGGACGCTCAGCCACCGATGACGCCTCCAGGTATCGGCCCTCACCATAATCCCCGTGTGCGGGAACCGAACTCTGGGCAGAGGATCACCGGCGCGCCGAGTTCGGCGGGAACCACACGAGGAGGACCGATGTTCGAAGCCATGACCGTTACCAAGGCCAGCATCCGGCGGCAGGTGACTGTGCCGCTGCGGTTCCCCGACGGCTACGCCACCACCGCCCGGGTGATGACCTTCGACGGCCTGGCCGACGGCAAGGAGCATCTCGCGCTCGGCCTCGGCGACTGGCAACGGGCGCTCACCAAGTCCGCGGCCGGCGGGCGGGCCCCCCTGGTCCGGCCGCACAGTGAGTGCCTGACCGGCGACGTGTTCGGCAGTCAGCGCTGCGACTGCGGTCCACAGTTGCGCGAGGCGGTGGAGCGGATCGCCGAACAGGGCGGTTTCCTGCTCTACCTGCGCCAGGAGGGCCGCGGCATCGGGCTGTACGCGAAACTCGACGCCTACGCGCTGCAGGACGACGGCCTCGACACGTACGAGGCGAACGTGGCTCTGGGCCGCGGCGAGGACGAGCGGGACTACACCGCGGCCGCGCAGATGCTGCTCGGGCTGGGTGCGACCCGGATCCGGCTGCTCTCCAACAACCCGGACAAGGCCGGCCAGCTCGCCGACCTCGGCATCGACGTGACGCAGCAGATCCCGACCGGCGTGCACCTGTCGGCGGCCAACGTCCGCTACCTCAGCGTGAAGGCCTCGCACACCGCCCACACCATTGATCTGCCCCTGGCCGAGTGACGTTCGGCGCCAACGGTCGGTAGGTCCGGCACGATGGCAGGGTGACGGGCGTGGACATTCCGGAGGCGGGCGACCGGGCGGCGATGATCGCCGCGGTCGACCAGTTGCCGTTCATCGTCATCGTGTCCGAAGGGCCGGACCTTCGGGTGGTCGGCGGCAACGCGGCGACCCGGGCGGTCCTGCCCGGCCGGGAGCTGGTCGGCCGGACCATCCGCGAGGTCCTCAGCGACCTGTCCGGGCAGCAGTTCCTGGACGCGTTCTACGAGGTCTACCGGACCGGGGAGACGATCAGCGGCAAGCAGTGGCGGGTCCACCTGGACCAGCCGGACGGTTCCGTCGGCGAGATGTTCGCGACGTTCGCGCTGGTCCCGTGGCGGTACGCGGACGGCACCATGCGCGGCGTGATCGGGGCCGCCTTCGACGTCACCGAACTGACCCGGGAACGGCAGGCCGCCGAGGCCGAGGCGGACCGGCAGCGCCGTCGGTACGAGCAGACCCGGGACGTGATCGACGCCCTCCAGCGGGAGCTGCTGCCGGCCGGCCTGCCGGTGCTGCCCGGCCTCCAGGTGGCGGCCGCCTACCTGCTCGCCGACGCCGGCACCCGGGCCGGCGGCGACTGGTTCGACGCGGTCACCACCCCGGACGGGCGGATCGCCCTGGTCACCGGGGACGTCGTCGGGCACGGGGTGACCGCGTCCGGAGTGATGGGGCAGCTGCGGGCGGTCCTCCAGGAACGGCTCGACGCGGGAGCCGGCATCACCGAGGCGCTCGCCGCTGCGGACCGGCTCGCCGGGCGGGTGCGTGCGGCGTACGCGGCCACGGTCAGCCTGGTCGTTCTCGACCCGGGCAGCGGGGAGCTGTCGTACTGCACCGCCGGGCATCCGGCGCCGCTGCTCATCCCGGCGAATGGACCGGCCCGCTACCTGGTCGGCACCCGGGGCACCCCGCTCGGCACCGGCGGTTCCTTCCCGGTCCGCACCGAACGGCTCGGGCCCGGGGAGACGCTGCTGCTCTACACCGACGGGGTCCTCGAACGGCCGGGCGCCGCGAGCGATCCGGACGCCGAACTCGCCCACGTGGCCACCGACGCGGCGGCCGGGCGGGCCCTGCACGATCCGTCGGCCACCGCGGCGGAACGGGTCTGCACCCAGACGCTGGAGTTGCTGGTCCGCTCCGGTGGGCACGCCGACGACATCACCCTGCTGGCGGCTCAGCGCGTTCCGGCCGTACCCGAGCTGGCGGTGACTCTTGCGGCGCGGCCGCAGGCGCTGGGGGGCTCGCGCCGGGACATCGCCGCCTGGCTGGCCGCCGTGGGCGCGTCCGGCGAGGACGTCTTCGTGCTCCAGCATGCGCTCGGGGAGCTGTCCACCAACGCGATCGAGCACGCGGCCGGCGGCGACTCCGTCGAGATCCACGCCCGGCTGCTGGCGTCCGGGCTGGTCGAGGCGACCGTCACCGATCATGGCGGGTGGCGGGTGCCGGAGCGGCAGCCGACCCGCGGGCGCGGGCTGGCGCTCACCGCCCAACTGGTGCAGAGCCTGCGGGTGGATCCGGGCGTGGACGGGACGGTCGCCACCGTGCGGCATCCGCTGCTGCGCCCGGCACGTCTGCTGACCAGCGTCGACTCGCTTGTCGAGGCGGCCCCTGCCGCGACCGCCACCGGCCTCGCAACCGCCCTCGCGATCACCGAGCTTCCCGGGGGCGACGAGGCGCGGGTCCGGATCGACGGTCCGATCGACGCCTCAACCGCGATGGAGGTACGCGCGGAGCTGTTCCGCCGCAGTCGCGGCGGCACCGTGCCGATGACCGTCGACCTGTCCGGGGTGAGCCTGCTGGCCAGCGCCGGGGTGTCGGTGCTGCACGAGATCACCGCCCAGCACCTGACCGAGAAGGTGCCGCTGACACTGCTGTGCCACCCGGGCGGGCCGGCCCGGCGCATCCTCGACCTGGTCGGGCTGCGGTCGTCCACAGGCCTTTAGTTCATCCACAGGGCGTACGCCGGTCGTCCGTTCGGCTCTCTAGACTTCGCGGGGTGACTGAGGCCCCTCTGCTCTCCGTGTCCAGTGCCACCGACGCTCTCAACCGTGTGTTCGGCTACCCATCGTTCCGTGGGGAGCAGGGCGACATCGTCGAGCACGTGATCGGCGGTGGTGACGCGCTGGTGCTGATGCCGACCGGTGCCGGCAAGTCGCTGTGCTACCAGATCCCGGCGCTGGTCCGTCCCGGCACCGGCGTGGTGATCTCCCCGCTCATCGCGCTCATGCAGGACCAGGTCGACGCCTTGCGTACCCTCGGCGTGCGGGCCGACTTCATCAACTCCTCGCAGGACCTCGACGAGCGCCGCCTGGTCGAGGCCGAGTTCGTCGCCGGCGAGCTCGACCTGCTCTACGTCGCCCCCGAGGGCCTCGGCACCGCCGCCGTCCAGCGGCTGCTCGACCGGGGCAGGATCTCGCTGTTCGCCATCGACGAGGCACACTGTGTGTCGCAGTGGGGGCACGACTTCCGGCCCGACTATCTCGCCCTGTCGATGCTGCACGAGCGCTGGCCCGACGTGCCCCGGATCGCGCTGACCGCCACCGCCACCCCGGCCACCCGCGACGAGATCGCCACCCGGCTCCAGCTCACCGAGGCACGGCACTTCACCGCCAGCTTCGACCGGCCCAACATCCAGTACCGGATCGTCGGGAAGAACAACCCGGCCCGCCAGCTGCTCGACCTGCTGCGCACCGAGCACGCCGGCGACTCCGGGATCGTCTACTGCCTGTCCCGGGCGTCGGTGGAGAAACACGCCGAGTTCCTCTCCCAGAACGGGATTCCGGCTCTGCCGTACCACGCGGGGCTCGACGCCCGGACGCGCGCCGCCAACCAGAGCCGCTTCCTCCGTGAGGACGGGCTGGTCATGGTCGCGACCATCGCCTTCGGCATGGGCATCGACAAGCCTGACGTACGGTTCGTGGCCCACCTGGACCTGCCGAAATCCCTCGAGGGGTATTACCAGGAGACCGGGCGCGCCGGGCGGGACGGGCTGCCGTCGACCGCCTGGCTGGCGTACGGGTTGCAGGACGTCATGCAGCAGCGGCGCATGATCGAGGGCTCGGACGGTGACGCCGCGTACCGGCGCAACGCCGCCCGCCACCTCGACGCCATGCTGGCCCTGTGTGAGAGCGTCACCTGCCGGCGCGCCCAGATCCTCCAGTATTTCGGGCAGACCGCCCCCGACACCTGCGGCAACTGCGACAGCTGCCTCACCCCGCCGGAGTCCTGGGACGGCACGGTCCCCGCCCAGAAGCTGCTGTCCACCGTGTTCCGCCTGCACAAGGAACGCAACCAGCGATTCGGGGCACAGCAGTCCATCGACATCCTGCTCGGCAAACGCACCGACAAGGTCAGCCGGTTCCGGCACGACGAGCTGTCCGTCTTCGGGATCGGCAGCGACCTCAGCGAGACCGAGTGGCGCAACGTGGTCCGGCAGCTGCTCGCCGGCGACTTCCTCGCCGTCGAACCCAACCATCAGACGCTGGCGCTGACCGCCCGCAGCGGTGAGGTGCTGCGCGGGGAGCGGAAACTGCTGATGCGCCGCGAGGTGGCCACGCCGCGCAGCTCTCGCAGCGGGTCCCGCGGGTCCGGCTCCGGTTCCGCGGGCTCGTCCGGGACCAAGGGGGCCGCGCCCGTCGAGCTCTCGGGCGAGGCGGCGGCGCTCTTCGAGCGCCTGCGGAACTGGCGTGGCGCCACCGCCAAGGAGCAGGGCGTTCCCGCCTACGTGATCTTCCACGACGCGACGCTGCGGGCCATCGCCGCACTCGCGCCGGCGACACTGGCCCAATTGGGTACGGTCAGCGGCGTCGGCCAGAGCAAACTGACGAAATTCGGCGACGCCGTCCTGGCGACAGTCCGCGGCGAGGAACCCGCCGGTCAGTCCCCCGAGGTCTCCTCGGAGGAGCCGTCGGCGGGTCCGCCGGTCGCACCCACGGCTGCCGCCGGTTTCTCGGCCGACGTCCCGGCGTCGCTGTTCCCCTCCGCCTCGGAGCCCGGTGCCGCGCCTTCGTCCACGTCCCGGAGCGCGTCGCCGCCGCAATCCACGCCCCGGTCGTCGCCGTCCCGGCCGTCGGAGTCCCGGCCGTCGGAGTCCCGGCCGTCCACGTCCCGGCTGTCCGCGTCCCGGCCGTCCGCGTCCCGGCCGTCCGCGTCCCGGCCGTCCGCGTCCCGGTCCTCGGCTTCGGGGCCCTCCCGTCCCGGGTGGTCCGGGCCCGCGGCGTCCGATGACCCGGACCTTCCGCCCCTCCCGCCGGAGCCGGACGAGGACTACGACCCCTACTACGAAGGCTGATCCGGCGGTGCCGGCCGGCCGGCCGGCACCGCCGCTGCGGTTCACCCTGCCGCTACCCCGGTCGGGCGGGCCATCGCAAGGGCTCGTCCAGCACCGCCGCCCGGACTCGTCCAACACCGCCACCGCGGTTCGTCCCGCGCCGCCACCCTGGGCCTGGTCGGTATCCTGGGCCTGGTCGGCATCCTGGGCTGGTCGGCGCCCCGGGCTTGGCCGGCACCGCCACGCCGGTCGGGCCGGGTGACCCCACCTCGCCTCGGCCGGCACCGCCATCCCGGCTGCACCCGCCGAACACCGGCGGGCGGCGGACGGCGGACGGTTCGTCAGGCGTTGCGGATGGCTTCGCCGGCCAGTTCGATGCGGATCTTCTTGCCTACGAGGACGCCGCCGGACTCCAGGGCCACGTTCCAGAGGAGGCCGTAGTCCTCACGGTCGAGTTCGGCGGTGGCGCTGAAGCCGAAGATCTCCCGGCCGTAGGGGTCACGGCGGGCACCACCGAACTCCATGTGCATGTCGATCGGCCGGGTCACGGCCTTGACCGTCAGGTAGCCCTGGATCACGAAACGGCCCGAGGCGCGGGTGGCCGCGGCCGGCAGGTCGGCGACGGTCCCCCGTCGGCCCAGCGGATTGTTGCGCAGCCTCGCCCAGTTGAAGATCGGGTCGCTGTCGGCCTCCCAGGCGATACCGGTACTGCGGTACTCGATCGTCGGGTAACGCGCGACGTTCAGGAAGTCCGGACTGGACAGGTGCGCGTCCCGTTCCGGGTTGTGGGTGTTGATGCTGTCCGTACGAATCGAGGCACTGATCGATGAGCGCAGTGGATCGGTGGCCACCACGATCGTCGCCGTACCCCGCGCGAATTCCCCCCGAATCGGACTGACCATCATGTGCTGCGCCACGAAACCTATTCGTTTATGCGCCTCGTCCAGTGTGTAAACGCCTGGATCCGGAATGACCAGGCCGTTCCAGTCGCGAACCGGCCGTTCGACCGTCACGTAGCTCTCCCCCTCGGCAGCACCGCGCCGCACGACGGCGCACGAGCCCCCCGGCCCGCCTGATGCTGAATTCGCGAGGATTCTATGCACCACAATATTCAGACAGTTAACCCCCCGATTGCATTACGTGGTGACCGCCACACTGGATCGACCCACCTCAGATCGGCCGTTGCCTGACAAAGTGGTGCGCATTTTCCACCACCAAAACATGAACAGCGAAACATTTCCGGACGATCCAGCAGTGTCTGCGGAGCGTGTCGGAAGGACGACACGGAGCGTGAGCACTGCCACGGTGGACACAGAGCGTGACCCGCCTGCCAGGCCGGTGGCCGACCTCACCCGTTGGTGAACCGTCCAAGGACGTCCCCATCCGCGGGCAACCCACGACCGACGATCCACGACCGTCCGGTGGCCCGGTCGCGCCGCCGACGAGGCTCCCGGACGACGACCGGGCGGGCCACGACTGACCAACTGGCTGGCCAGAGGTCGGACCGAGTAGCCAGCGAGGCCCGTGCGCGGAACGGCTGAGGACAGACCTGGCCAGCGAGGGCCAGCTCGCGGGTCGCTGAGGACAGACCAGGCCAGCCCAGGGCCGGCTCGCGGTCGCTGAGGACAGACCACGAGCCGGCGAGGCCCGTTCGCGGACCGGCGGAGACAAACCACGGTCAGCGGAGGGCCGGCTCGCGGAACGGGTGAGGACGGACCAGGGCCCGGCGGAGGGCCGGCTCGCGGAACGACTTAAGGTCGACCGAGCGATGACGATGATCGACCGGAGGAAACGCAATGGGCACGTGGGACTTCGGGCCGTTCGACAACGATGACGCTGCCGACTGGAGTGGCGACCTTCAGGACACGGATCCGGCCCGGCGTGCCGTCCTCATCCGGGAGACGCTCGACGAAGTGCTGCACGAGGACGAGTACCTGGAGGCTGACGTCGCCAACCAGGCCATCGCGGCGGCGGCCGTGATCGCCTCGCAACTGCCCGGCGGTACGCCGCTGACGACCGCCTACGCCCCGGACTTCCTGACCGCCGGCGAGACTCTCGACCTGCCGGACGACCTGCCCGCACTGGCCCTGCGCGCGCTGGACCGGATCGCCGGCGACGACTCCGAGTGGAGCGAACTGTGGGAAGACGGCCTCCCCAAGGCCCTCGCCGCCCTGCGCCCCGTCCGCGAGGCACTGGAGTCCGCGGTCTGACCGCCGCCGCGACCGGAACCACCGGGACATGCGCGGGGCCACCGCAGCCTGAGTGGCCACCGCCCGCGCCCCGGCACCCCGGACGTCACTGGGTGATGTTGACCATCCATGGGATGCCGAACCGGTCGACCAACTGGCCGAACTCGTCACCCCACATCTGCTTCTCCAGAGGCACCCGGACCTGGCCGCCGACCGACAGCTTCTCCCAGGCGCTGCGCAGCGTGTCACCGTCGGGGCCGCTCAGGCTGACCGTGATGCTCTCGCCGGGCTTGTACTCCATGCCGGGCGGGCAGTCGGACGCCATCAGCGTGTAGCCCTGCGGTGTCTCCAGCTGCGCGTGCATGATCAGGTCGGCCGATGCCGGGTCGGGTGCCCCGAACTCACCGAACGTGTTGACCTTCAGCTCGCCGCCGAAAACCGAGTGATAGAACTCGATGGCCTCGCGCGCTTTGCCGTCGAACGTCAGATACGGGTTGAGCGTGGACGTCATGGGTCGCTCCATCGTCGTCGTTGACACGGTTCCTCGGACGTTAGACCCGGCCTACGACATTTTTCGGCGGATCCCGGTGCCACCACCCGCCCGGGGCACGACGGGCACGTTCGATGTCGTACCCCGGCGGTAGCATCCGGCGCAGTGAACTGAATCGATGGGGAGGCACGATGACGGCGACCGGTGAACCCGACGTCACCGTGCTCGACCGGCGGCTCCGGCTGGCTCTGCTCGACCGGACCGGATCCGACGTCCGGTTCGTCGGCCTCGTCGATCAGGCCCTGACCTCGGCCCTGCAAACCGGCACGGCGGGCCTGCCTCATGTGCTGTACCTGAGCCTCCTGCGAGCCGGCCTGAGCAGCCCGGCACCGAACGGTTCCGAGCCGGGCGGCCAAAACCCGAGCGACACCGGCCCCAGCAGCCGGCACCGGAGCGAGACCGGACCGAGCGTCCAGGTCCCGAGCTACACCGGACCGAGCGTCCAGGGCCCGAGCTACACCGGACCGAGCGGCCGGCACCCAGACGACACCGGACCGAGCGGCTGGCACCCGAGCAACACCGGACCGAACGGGGTCGGGCCGAGACAGGCCGGGCTGATCGGCGGCGGTCGGGGGTGGCGGCTGCTTCCGTTCGCGCCGGAGGGGGTGCCCGCGCCCGGGGACGAGTTGGAGGCCTGCCTGCGGGAGATCCGGGCCCAGTGGAGTGCGCACACCGCCCGGCATCTCTATCCGACACCGGCCGAGTGGCTACAGGCGCTGCTTCCGCCGGCGCCGCTGGCCGGGAACCCGTATTCGCTGGCCCGGCTGATGCGGGTGTTCGCCGTACATCTGGCGCCGACCGACTGTGGCACCGCTGCGTCCCTGGCCGACCTAATCGAGGATCCCGGCGAGGCGGCGATCGCCCAGGGTGCGCTGGTCGGGGCCGGTCTGGCGGCGCACGACCTCGATCGGGAGGAGCGGGCCTGGTCGCGGCAGCGCCATCTGCTGACCCGGATGCCGTCGTGGTCCTGGCCGGGCGGCCGGGACGTGCACGACCGGGATGTCCTGGCCTATCTGCGGCCCGATCACCGGGCCCGGTTCGATACCGCGGTCGGGGTGCTGCCGTTCTCCACGGGGCTGGGGCACGCTCTGCTCACCGGTCTGCCGGCGCTGAGCGAGGTGCATCGGGGTGCGTATGCGTGTCACCGTTCGGCGGTGTACACCGAGCAGCGGCTCTGCGGTCGCCGCCCGGATCCGGAGGCGGCGGCCGTGCACGACGAGGTGCGGCGTGACCCGATGGCGGCCGGGCCGATCGTCGCCGCTGTGGTGTCCGCGAACGAGCAGGTGCTCGGCGCCGCGGAGCTACCGGTGGGCGACCCGGTGTACCGGTTGTATGCCCGGATCACGGCCCGGACGACGCGGGCCCACCGGCTCGGTGCCGACGATCTTGCCCCGGAGCCGGTTCCCGCCGTCTTCGATCTGCGGCGCCTGCCGGCGTATGCCGAGATCGTCCGGCGGAACGCGGACACCCCGATCGTCGCCGCCCTGGCCGCCCGGGTCCGTGCCGAGGCGATCGCCCGTGACGACCGGGAGGCGCTGCTGATCCTGGCCGACGCCGGTTATGCCGACCCGGATCCGCTCCTCGACGAGCCGACGCGGCCGCGGCGACACCGCGAGCCGTTCGGCGGGCCGGGCCACGCCGAGCCGAAGCGCAGGCCGGGTCATGTCGAGCCGAAGCCCAGTCCGGGAAACGAACCGGAGATGTCGATTCTGCTCTTCCGGCATCGGCCGGATGAGGCCGTTCGGCGGGTCGCCGCCGCCGTCAGCGCCGACTGGACGGTGGCGGCCGCCATGCTGGAGCACGCGGCCGCGGAGTTGCTCGCCCTGGCCGGGCCGCGGATTGCCCACGACCTGCATGACGCCGTGGTGCGGGCGGTGGCGTGCGCCGCCCCACCGTGCGCCGCCCCACCGACGGTGGTCGACGGCACCCACCCACCTTCGGGCGCATCCGCCTGACCACCGGCCGGGACGGCGCACCACCCACGGTGATCAACGGCCGATGTGCCCGGAGCATCACCACGAGCGCGGCGCGAAGCCGCCGACCGGGCCCCGGCCCGATGGGGATGCGCCCACCCAACGCGCCCGCGCCATGGGGTGCGACCACCTGCCACGCCCCCGCAAAGCCGCCGAACGAATCCCGGCCGAAGGGATACGCCCACCGAACACGCTCGCGCGAAGCCGCCGACCGAACCCCCGCCCGATGGGATGCGACACCGGCCACGCCCCCGCGAACCCTCCGACCAAACCCCCGCCCGATGGGATGCGACACCGGCCACGCTCGTGCGAAGCCGCCGACCGAACGCGGGGCCGGTGGGATGCCGACCACCGGATACGCCCGTGAGGCGCCTTGCGGTCCGGGGTTGCAGCGGCTCGCGCCGTAGTCCGGGAGGGGTGGAAAGGCGGTAGTGCCCGGTCCGTACCGAAGAAGGATCTTGAAGGGGACCGGGAGTGGCGGGTGCGCAGCGAACCGCCCGCACCCACCACCCGGCTGAGAGAGCAAAGTCAGCGGTGGTCGGAGCCTTCGGCGGTGACGGCGGCCCGGCCGGCTTCGAGGCGGGCGATCGGTACGCGGAACGGGGAACAGGAGACGTAGTCGAGGCCTACCTCGTGGAAGAAGTGCACCGAGTCGGGGTCGCCGCCGTGTTCACCGCAGACGCCGAGTTTGAGGCCGGGGCGGGCGGCGCGGCCCTCTTCGGCGGCGATGCGGACCAGGCGGCCGACGCCGTCGGCGTCGATCGACTCGAACGGGGAGATGCCGAAGATGCCGAGTTCGAGGTAGCGCCAGAAGAATGCGCCTTCGACGTCGTCGCGGGAGAAACCCCAGGCCATCTGGGTGAGGTCGTTGGTGCCGAAGGAGAAGAACTCGGCGGCTTCGGCGATCTGGCCGGCGGTCAGGGCCGCTCGCGGGACCTCGATCATGGTGCCGATCAGGATGTCGACACCGGAGTCGCCGACGATCGAGGCGATGATCTTCTCGGCTTCGGTGCGGACGGTCTCGAGTTCCTGGACGGCGCCGACGAGCGGGACCATGATCTCGGGGCGCGGCCTGCCGCCCTCGGCGGCCAGGGCGACGGCGGCCTCGGCGATGGCCCGGACCTGCATGGCGAAGAGGCCGGGAATGACCAGGCCCAGCCGTACGCCGCGCAGGCCCAGCATCGGGTTCTGCTCGTGCATGCGCCGGACGGCGGCGAGCATCTGCTCGTCCTGTTCGACACGCTGGCCCTGCTCGTGGGCGACGGCCACCTTGACGGCCAGTTCCTCCAGCGACGGCAGGAATTCGTGCAGCGGCGGGTCGATGAGCCGGATGGTGACCGGCAGGCCGTTCATCTCCCGGAAGATGTCGAGGAAGTCGGCCCGCTGAAGTGGTTGCAGGGCGGCGAGGGCCTCGTTGCGGTCGGTCTCGGTGCGCGCCAGGATCAGGCGTTCGACGAGTTCACGGCGGTCGCCGAGGAACATGTGCTCGGTCCGGCACAGGCCGATGCCCTGGGCGCCGAAGCGGCGGGCGCGGGCGGCGTCGAGCCCGGTGTCGGCGTTGGTGCGCACCCGGAGGCGGCGCTTGCCGTCGGCGTGCGTGATGATCCGGTGCACCGCGGCGACCAGCGGATCGTTGGCGTTCGCCGGGTCGAGGTCGCCCTCGAAGTACTGCACGACCTCGCTGGGCCGGACCGGGACCTCGCCGAGGTAGACACGGCCGGTGGTGCCGTCGATGGAGATCATGTCGCCTTCACGGACGGTCTCCGCGCCGATCGTGAACGAGGACGCCGAGACCTCCATCTCGTCGGCGCCGCAGACGCAGGTCTTGCCCATGCCGCGGGCGACGACGGCGGCGTGTGACGTCTTGCCGCCGCGGCTGGTGAGGATGCCGTTGGCGGCGATCATGCCGGGCAGGTCGTCGGGGTTGGTCTCGCGCCGGACCAGGATGACCGGCTTTCCTTCGGCCGCCACCTCGACGGCGCGCTGCGAGGTGAAGACGACCTCGCCGTAGGCGGCGCCCGGGGACGCGCCGACTCCGCGTGTCAGCGACGACGGCGAGTCCGACAGGTCGAAGCGGGGGAACATCAGCTGGGCGAGCTGGGCGCCGGTGACCCGGTGCAGGGCCTCGTCGAGGTCGATGACGCCCTCGTCGACGAGCTGGGCCGCGATGGTGAACGCGGCGGCCGCGGTGCGCTTGCCGACCCGGGTCTGCAGCATCCACAGTTTGCCGCGCTCGATGGTGAACTCGATGTCGCACAGGTCCCGGTAGTGGCCCTCCAGAGTGGCCATGATCTGCATCAGCTCGTCGTAGGAACGCTTGTCGAGCTGTTCCAGGTCGGCCAGCGGCAGCGTGTTGCGGATGCCGGCGACCACGTCCTCGCCCTGCGCGTTGGACAGGTAGTCGCCGTAGACGCCCTGCTCGCCGGTGGCCGGGTCGCGGGTGAAGGCGACGCCGGTGCCGGAGTCGGCGCCCAGGTTGCCGAAGACCATGGCGACCACGTTGACGGCGGTGCCCAGGTCGGTCGGGATGCGTTCCTGACGACGGTAGAGGATGGCGCGGTCGGCGTTCCACGAGCGGAACACCGCCTCGGTGGCGAGGTCCAGCTGCTCACGCGGGTCCTGCGGGAACTCGTGACCGGTGTGCTTGGCGAACACCTTCTTGTACGCGGTGACCAGCGCCCGTAGGTCGTCGGCGTCGAGCTGCACGTCGTCGCGGACACCCTTGGCGGCCTTCGCGTCGTCGAGGGCCTTCTCGAACTCGTGGCCGGGCACGTCGCACACCGTCTTGCCGAACATCTGGATGAGACGCCGGTACGAGTCCCACGCGAACCGGTCGTTGCCGCCGGCCTGCCGGGACAGCCCGTCGACGGAGGCGTCGTTGAGGCCCACGTTGAGGACGGTCTCCATCATGCCGGGCATGGAGAACTTGGCTCCGGACCGCACCGACACGAGCAGCGGATCGGCCGGGTCGCCGAGGCGCCGGCCCATCTTCTCCTCGAGCGCGGCGAGGTGCTCGTCGATCTCGGCGGCCAGACCGTCGACGTGGGTGCCGTTGCGCAGGTACTGCTGACACGCCTCGGTGGTGATGGTGAAGCCGGGAGGCACGGGCAGGCCCAGGTTGGTCATCTCCGCGAGATTGGCGCCCTTGCCACCCAGCAGATCCTTGAGGTCCTTGTTGCCCTCGGCGAAGTCGTAGACGAACTTCATGCCTCTACCTCCGGTTAAGAATCCGCGGCGGATAACCACTCCTGCCCTGGGATTCGTAAGGCTAAGCGCGACCCGTGTGAATAGTTAACAGTCCCGTGGCTTTTTCCACACGGGTACGGGCATCACTGAGCGGTACACGCTCTCTCCGCGCAGTAATGAGCACCACGGTTGCCGGGCGACAAGGGGCCGGCTGCTGATCGGGTGGTGGGGAGGGTCCGCCGGCACGGTTCACGGCGGAAACTAAGCGCGCCGCTGCGAATTCCACGGGGGAAGAACTCGCAACGGCGCACCGCGAACATTAGACGACGATCGTCGCCGTGTCTATCCCACGCGCTGAACGACCGATCCGACGAGCCGCTGCCAGTCGCTCTCGAAGTTCGGCGCGGGGCTCGCGTTGTTGAGCTGGTAGATGGCGTAGCTGTCGACGAGCACCACATTGCGGGTGCGCAGCACGGCCACGGCGACGTCCGCGGTGCCGGGATGCGCCGCTTCATACTGCTTGTGGCGCACGATCACGAACCCCGACCAGGCACCCTCGTTGAGGTCGCGCACCTCGACCGTCTCGGTGTAGGCGGGCTCGTTGCGGTCGGCCGTCACGGTCGCCGGCACCTCGGAGGTCGGCGCGCACTGGTCGGCCACCGTCCGCAGCAGCGACTGACCGGCCGTGGCACTGGCCTCGTCGCCGTAGACGAGGGCGGACTGCTGGAGCGTCTGCGCGCCCTTCTCCCCCTCGTCGGCGGCGTTCGACCAGACCATCTCCGCGCCGGGCGGCGCCTGCGGAGGCGGCAGTGTGCCACCGCAGAAACTGACGAGCGTCTGCGGTGCGGCGCTCTCCACCGGGGCGGCCCACGCCGGGCCGATCTCAGCGGGTTGCAGGAACGCGCCGCGCATGGTGGTGACGGTGATCAGCCCGGCATCCGGATCGGGTTCGTCGGAGGAGCTGCACCCGGCCGCCATCATGACCAGGGCGCAGGCGGCGCCGAGGGCGGCACGGACGGGTCTGGCGGTCAGGAACATCCGGCCATCCTGCCAGACTGGCCCCTTCCCGCCGATCAGGGTTAGCGTGACCTCCTGGCAGTGTCGCCGAGGAGGATCCGATGACCCTTTTGTCGCGGCTGCGCTCCGAGCTGGCTCCGGAGCAGCTGATCACCGACCGGCAACGACTGCGGACGTACGAGTGCGACGGCCTCTCCCACTACCGGGTGGTCCCCGCGGTCGTCGTCCTCCCCCGTACCGCCGCCCAGGTCGCCGCCGTGGTCCGGGCCTGCGCCGAGGAGCGGGTGCCGTTCGTGGCCCGCGGGTCGGGTACCGGATTGTCCGGCGGGGCGCTGCCGCACGCCGACGGTGTCCTGATCGTCACCTCACAGCTGCGATCGGTCCTCGAGGTGCGGCCGGCGGACGAGCGGGCCGTGGTGCAGCCGGGCGTCATCAACCTCCACGTCAGCGCGGTCTCCAGGGAGCACGGCTACTACTACGCGCCCGACCCGTCGAGCCAGCAGATCTGCTCGATCGGCGGCAACGTGGCGGAGAACTCCGGTGGCGCGCACTGCCTGAAATACGGGTTCACCACCAACCACGTCACCGGCCTGCAGGTCGTCACCCCGGACGGCGACCTGGTCCGGCTCGGCGGGGCGGCGCCGGACACTCCGGGGTACGACCTGCTGGGCGCCTTCGTCGGCTCGGAGGGCACCCTGGGCGTCGCCACCGAGGTGACGGTGAAACTGACCAGACTGCCGGAGACGGTCCGCACCCTGCTCGCCGCGTTCACCGGCACCGACCAGGCCGGCGCCGCCACCTCGGCGATCATCGCCGCCGGGGTGGTGCCGGCCGCGATCGAGATGATGGACGCGCTTTCCATCGAGGCCGCCGAGGCCGCCGTGGACTGCGGGTATCCGGCCGGTGCGGGGGCCGTCCTGATCGTCGAGCTGGACGGCCCGGCCGCCGAGGTCGACGCGCAGTTCGACGAGGTCAGCCGGCTGTGCGCGGCGAACGGCGCCTTCGAGACCCGGGTCGCCGCCGACGACGAGGAACGCCGGCTGATCTGGCAGGGCCGCAAGTCGGCGTTCGCGGCGGTCGGCCGGATCAGTCCCGACTACATCGTGCAGGACGGGGTGATCCCGCGGACCGCACTGCCGACGGTGCTGCGCCGGATCAACGAGGTCGCCGCCGAGCACGGTGTCCGGGTCGCCAACGTGTTCCACGCCGGCGACGGCAACCTGCATCCGCTGGTCCTCTTCGACGACGGTGTGCCGGGCGAGGCGGACCGCGCGGAGGCCGTCTCCGGCGCCATCCTCGACCTGTGCATCGAGCACGGCGGCTCGATCACCGGCGAACACGGTGTCGGCGTCGACAAGGCCCGCTACATGCCCCGCATGTTCACCGACGACGACCTGGACACAATGCAGCTGGTCCGGTGCGCGTTCGACCCGGACGGCATCGCCAACCCGGGCAAGGTCTTCCCCACTCCACGGTTGTGCGGCGAACGGCCGGGCCGCCACCGCGGCGCCCACCCGCTGCAGGAGACCGGCGTGGCGGAGGTCTTCTGATGCCGCCGCCCGTCTCCCCGCACGTTCCCGGAGGCCGACGATGAGTGTGCTCGACGATCTCGCGGTCGAGGCCGGGGACGACGACGTGGTCGCCGGCGTGCCGGCGCGCCTGGTCGCCGCGCCCGCGACCACCGAGGAGGCGGCCGCGCTGGTCGCCGCGAGCCGCGATCTCACCGTGGTGGTCCGCGGCGGCGGCACGAAGATCCACCAGGGGCCGCCGCCGCGCGAACTCGACCTGATCATCGACACCCGGCGGCTGACCGGCATCGTCGAACACGCCGCCGGCGACCTGATCACGGTGGCCCGGGCCGGCACCCCGATGGCCGACCTGCACCGCCTGCCCGGCCAGCAACTCGCCCTCGACGCGCCACCGGCGGCGACGGCCGGCGGCACGGTCGCGGCGAACGCCAGCGGACCCCGGCGGCTGCGGTACGGCACGGCCCGCGACCTGCTGATCGGCATCACCGTCGTCCGGCCGGACGGCCGGATCACGAAATCCGGCGGCAAGGTGGTCAAGAACGTCGCCGGATACGACCTGGGCAAGCTCTACACCGGATCGCAGGGCACCCTCGGGCTGATCACCGAGTGCGTCTTCCGGTTGCATCCGGTCCCGCTCCACACCAATTTCGTACGGTCGAACGCCCCACCCACCCACGCGGCTAACGTCCTGGCCGGCCAGTTCGCAGCGAGCGCTCTCGAGATCAACGCCGCCCCCGGCTCCGATCCGGAGATCGCCGTCCTCCTGGAGGGCACCGCAGCCGGTGTCCGCGACCGCGCCGCCGCCCTGGCCCGCCTCCTCGACGGGGAGGTGACCGATACGCCGCCACCGTGGTGGGACACGCCCCCGTGGCCCGCCGGCGACGACGTTCTCGCCCTGAAGCTGACCGGCACCCTCTCCGGGGTTCCCGCCCTGGTCAGCGCCGCCGTCGACGCGGGCCTGACGATCCGCGGCTCCGCCGGAACCGGAGTCCTCTACGCCGGCGCCTCTTTCCCCACCGTGCCCCTCTCCCCCGCGTCTACCCACCCCGACTCCGACCAGCCCGCCTCTATCCGGTCCGCCTCCCCGGCCAGTGGCACCGCGCCGGGTCCGCGTGGCGACGCGGCTCGGGTGGTGGCACTGCTGCGGGCGGCGGCCGCGGCGGCCGGCGGGCACGCGGTGGTGCTGAACGCTCCGCCGACGGTGCGGGACCGGATCGACATGTGGGGTCCGGTGCCGGGGCTGGACCTCATGCGCCGGGTGAAGGACCAGTTCGACCCGGACCACCGCTTCGCGCCCGGCCGCTTCGTGGGAGGTATCTGATGTCCGGCACCACGCCCGACCGCGACCACTCCGGGCCGATCCCGGTCGGCGCCACCACATCCGGCCCCGACGCATCCGCGCCGATCCCGGTCGGCGCCACCCACGGAACGGGCACCCCACCGACTGAGGCCCTGCACGGGGCCGGCGGCCCGGCCATCACGCCTCCGGCGTCCACGGCGACTGCGGGGTCCACGGCGTCCGCGACTTCCACGGCGTCCGCGACGGACGTGCTCCGGGCCGCGGAGGATGGCACGGCCTTCGACGCGGACCATCCGCCGAGCGCCGACCTCGTGTCCGATTGTGTTCACTGTGGGTTCTGCCTGACGACGTGCCCCACCTATGTGCTGTGGGGCGAGGAGATGGACTCGCCGCGCGGGCGGATCCATCTCATCGGGCAGGGGCTGTCCGGTGAGCCGCTGAGCGACTCGATGGTCGGCCACTTCGACAACTGTCTCGGCTGCATGGCGTGTGTGACCGCGTGCCCGTCGGGAGTGCGGTACGACCGGCTGATCGAGGACACCCGCGCCCAGGTGGAGCGTCGGCACCGGCGGGGTGCACGGGACCGGGCGCTGCGGGCGGCGATCTTCGCGCTGTTCCCGTACCCGAGACGGCTCCGGCTGTTGCGGGGGCCGCTCCGGGCGTACCGCATGATCGGTCTGAAGAGGCTCGTCGAACGCACCGGACTGCTGCAACGTCTCGCGCCCACCCTGGCCACCCTCGATTCCCTCGCGCCGCCGCTGCGGAGCGTGCCGCGCCCACCGGCGCGGGTCCGGGCGCGCGGCGAACGGCGCGCGGTCGTCGGCATGCTGACCGGTTGTGTTCAGTCGGCGTTCTTTCCGGACGTCAATGCCGCGACGGTACGGATCCTGGCCGCTGAGGGCTGCGAGGTGCTGATCCCGCCGAGCCAGGGCTGCTGCGGGGCGCTGAGTGTGCACAACGGCCGCCGGGCCGAGGCGCAGCGGTTCGCCCGGCGGTTGATCGACACGTTCGAGCGGACCGGCATGGACTATTTCGTGGTCAACGCGGCCGGTTGTGGTTCGTCGCTGAAGGAGTACGGCGACCTGCTCGCCGACGACCCGGCCTGGGCCGCGAAGGCCGCCGCGTTCACCGCGAAGGTCCGTGACCTGTCCGAACTGCTCGTCGAACTCGGCCCGGTCGCCCGCCGCCACCCGCTGCCGATGTCGGTCGCCTACCACGACGCCTGCCATCTCGGGCACGCCCAGGGGGTCCGCGCCCAGCCGCGGGCGCTGCTGCGCGGCATCCCGGACCTCGAGGTGCGCCCGATCGCCGAGGCGGAGATCTGCTGCGGGTCGGCCGGGGTCTGGAACGTCCTCAACCCGGAGCCGGCCACCGAACTCGGCGACCGCAAGGCCCACGCGGTGCTGGCCACCAGTGCGGAACTCCTGGTAACCGCCAATCCGGGCTGCCTCATGCAGGTCGCCGCTGGGGTCCGCCGCCAGGGCGGGACGATCGCCCTGGCCCACACCGCCCACGTCCTCGACGCGTCGATCCGCAACCTCGGCCCGGACGCCCTGCTCTCCTGACGTCACCCCCGGCTGGTCGTGGGCGCTGTCTCACGACGCTTGAGACAGCGCCCACGACCAGCCGGAAAGATCGTTCGCGTCCGGCCGACAGGCCGACCGGGAAGTCGGCCGGGAGGCCGGGAACGCGGGGAGCCGGGCCCCGTAGCCGCCCGGTCTCCCCACGCTCTCCCGGCGGGCGACCGCCGTGCGATCGCGGCGCCCCCGCGCCATCGACCCCACTCCACCACGGCCGCTCGCCCATGCGGCACCCATCCCATTCGCGCCGCACGTCTCGCCCAGCACCAGCGCCTCTCCTTGCGCCTTCACTGCCTCTCCGGTGCGCGACGACGAATCGACGGATAGCCGTTCTCCCGATGCCCATAGATGTGCGTTAATTGGGAGCGCTCCCAGCGTGCTCCGTCCCCGCACGCCCGTCAAGCACATCCCCGGAGGCATCCGTGCAAAGACGAAAATGGACCGTCCTCAGTCTCGTCACCGCTCTGCTGACTCTCGGCGGTTTCGCCGTCGCCACCAGCGCCAGTGCCGCCGCCGGCTGCGCCGTCAAGTACACCGTCGGCAGCCAGTGGACCGGCGGCTTCGGCGCGGCCGTCGACATCACCAACCTCGGCGACCCGATCGCGGACTGGTCGCTGGTGTTCACGTTCCCGGCCGGGCAGAGCATCACCCAACTGTGGGGCGGCTCGGTCACCCAGTCCGGCACCACGGTCACGGTCCGCAACGCCGGCTGGAACGGGTCGGTGGCCACCAACGGCAAGGCCTCGTTCGGTTTCAACGGCTCGTGGACCGGCAGCAACCCGGTGCCGGCCGCCTTCACCCTCAACGGCGTGACCTGCACCGGAGGTGTCGTGCCCCAGCCCAGCGACGGCAGCGGACTACCGAGCCCGTCCACCAGCACCGGCGGCCCGGCCCGGATCATGGCCCTGGGCGACTCGATCACCGGCTCGCCGGGATGCTGGCGCGCTCTGCTCTGGCAGCAACTGCCCGCCACCAGGGTGGACTTCGTCGGCACTCTGCCCGGCGACGGCTGCGGCTTCCCCTACGACGGCGAGCACGAGGGCCACGGCGGATTCCTGGTCACCAACGTCGCGAGCCAGAACCAGCTCCCCGCCTGGCTCGCCGCCGCGCGGCCGGACGTGGTCCTGATGCACTTCGGCACGAACGACGCGTGGAGCAGCATCCCCGCCGCCACGATCCTCAACGCCTACACGACCCTGGTCGGTCAGATGCGCGCCGCCAATCCCCGTACCAAGATCATCGTGGCGCAGATCATCCCGCTCAACCCGCCGACCTGCGCCGATTGCGGTCAGCGCGTCGTCACCCTGAACGCCGCCATCCCCGCCTGGGCGGCGTCACTGAGCACCGCCGCCTCACCGATCACCGTGGTCGACCAGTGGACCGGCTTCAACACCGGCACCGACACGTACGACGGCGTCCACCCCAACGACGCCGGCAACGTCAAGATCGCCGCTCGCTGGCTCCCGGCCGTCAAGGCCGCCATCGGCTGATCCCCGCCCGGCCGGTGGGCCGTCAGAACGCCCACCGGCCGTCGCGGCATCCGTCACCCGGTGGACCGTCGTGGTGGTCGGCGGCGGCCGATCAGCTCGTCCAGTAGTACTTCGGGGCGGCCATGTCGACGCCGAGGGCCTCGTCCCGTACCTCGGTCTCCGGATGCCGGCGCAGTGCGTGCAGCAGGTCGCGCCACGGCGTCTTCCAGCCGAAGTCGTCGCCGAAGCCGGCCAGCGACAGCGCGAGCAGCCCGCCGGCGAGATCGCCGCGTTCCGCCAGCCGGGTGCCGGCGCCGATCAGGACCCCGGCGTCGGGCACGGTGCACAGGTCGCGCATCCGGTCGTCGAGGTGCCCGGCGGCACGTACCGCCAGGACCGGCCGGCCGGCGCACAAATCGGCGATCTCATCGAGGTTGCCCAGTCGGCCGAGGTCGATCAGCAGCCGGACGGCGGTCACGGTGAAGCCGGGCAGCCCGGCGAGCCACCGCGCCCGCTCGACGAAGTGGACCCGGTCGGCGCCGGCCGGGCGTGCGGCGGACCGGGCGGCCGCCGCCTGCGCGAGCATCTCGGCCCGGCGCCGGGCCGGGCGGTCGGTGTCCGGGCCGCCGGGCCGGTCGTCGGCGGCGTCGCGCTCCACGAGCCGGTCCAGAGCGGCACCGAAGGCCTCGTCGCCGCCGGCCTCCAGCAGTTCGGCGATCTCCAGGGCATGGGTCGTCTCGTCGAGGTCGGTGATCCGGTCGACCACCAGGCCGGTGATCCCGTCCAGCCACGGCGCCCACTCGTTGAGCCGCCCGAACGCGGCGCGGCGCACCTCCCGGTCGGTGGAGCGGCACGACGCGACGATCAGCTGTCCGTAGCGCGGGCGGTATCGCTCGGGGATCGTGTGCGCCTGCGCGTCCAGGACCGCCCGCCGTTCCTCCCGGCTGCCGGTGAGCGCGGTCTCCAGGATGCTCCAACCGGCATCGGACCGCAGCCGCTGCCGGGCGGCGGCGACGATCGCCGCACGCACGTCCCGGTGTGCGGCCGGATGCGTGTACGCGTCGAGCAGCATCGCCATCATGTGCGGCGGTCCGTAGCGGGCCAGCAGCCGCGCCGCCTCCTTCCGGCTGGTGATCTTCGCGTCGCCGGTGAGTACCGGGCCGAGCACCGCGGGCAGCCGGGACGGTGGCACGTGCTGGGCGGCGCGACCGGCCGCGTACAGCGCCACCCGGGCCCGGTCCCCACCGGCGTGCCCGAGCAGCACCGGCAGCGCGCCGGCCGGATCGCCGGTCCAGACGAGCGCACCCAGCGCCGCCTCCGCGATCGGCACCTCCGGTGCGTCGACGTGGCGCAGCGCCGACTCGCGGCCGCCCTCGGGCACCTCCGCGGCGGCCCTGACCGCGGCCGCGCGCTGCCACACGCCCTGCCCGGTGTCGGCGATGATCGACTCCTGGAGGGCCACGTACCGGGCCTGCTGTCGCGGGAGCCAGCGTTCGCAGTCACGTACCGGTCCCGGCACCCACCGGGTCCGCGCGTCGAGGAACCGGCCGCGCGGGGCGTGGTCGAGGACCCGGTCGAGCAGGTCGGTACGGGACCGGCAGAGTGTGGGCCACACCGGGTCGACGGTGACCGTGCTCGCGTCGATGTCGAGAACCTCGGCGACCCGGTCCGCCCGGGTGCGCGGATCGTCGAGCCAGAACCGGATCGCCGTCCGGGCGACCGACGGCAGCGTGTCCGGGCCGATCGCACCGCGCAGCAGCTCCTGTAGGGCCGGCACGTTACGGGCCCGGTCGCCGAGGGCGTGGACCAGTGCGAACAGCGGACCGTACCGGCCACGGGCGATGCCGGCCTCGACCCAGCCGCGCAGCCGCTCGACGACCGCCGTCTCGTCGCCGCGGCGCAGCACGCTGTCGAAGCGGCGCAGCACCGGCGTCTGCGACCCGCTGGTCACCAGGTCGATCGTGAGCAGCGCCCATTCGCGCAGTTCCGGCACCGCCACGTGATGTCGCAGGACGTCGGCGGCGAGCCCGCTCAGCGCCCGCATCGTGGCGACCGACCCGTCCCGGGCCTCGACCGCGTCGGTGGTCAGCTGTGTCAGGCCGGGTGCGGTGTCCGCGGTGAGCAGCCGTGCCGTTGCGGCCAGGGCGGTGAGCGCCGCCGCGCGTACCGGATCCTGCTCGTTGCGCAGCCGGTCCAGCCGGCCGATCGCCTCGGCGACCGTCCGCGGGTCGCGGGACCGGCGGGCGGCGTCCAGCAGGCGGGTGTAGCCGGTGGCGCGAATGCCCGCGTCGCCCGAACGCAGCGCGGCCGTCAGCGCGGCGGACGCCTCCGGCCACGCCAGGTGGGCACTCCACTGGAACACCGTGTCCTCCGACTCCCGGACCTCCGGCATCGCCAGCATGCGGGTCGCCTCGCGGATCCGGATCCCGGCGGGCAGCACCTCCATGATCACCTCAGCCGGAGCCCGCGCCGTCACGTCCACCTCGGCCATGGCCCGGTCGTAGAGCTCGCCCCGCCGGGACGGCGCGACCGCGCGGAGCAGGGCGGCCAGCGCCCGGTCGTTGTCGCGGAGCAGGGCGGCGAGCGGCGCCAGCTCATCGACGGAGAGCCCCGGCGTCCCCGCGGTGAGACGGCGCAGCAGCGCCCGCGGCAGCACGGTGCGGCGCAGCCAGGCGGCACGGCCGGGTGCGGTCAGCAGCCGTACGACACGGCGCGCGTCGTACGTCGCGAGGACGCCGTACGGTCGCAGCGATCCGGGCAGCGTGTCCTCGGGTCCATACCGTTCCAGCAGGTCCAGTGCCTGCGCCGGGTCGCAGCGCAGCACCGCGCCGGCGGCCTCGGCCCAGATCCGGTGACGCCGCCCGGCCGGTGCCGCCGCCAGCCGCTCACGGATCCGGTCCAGCAGCGGGCCGGGGTGCCGCCGGACGAGTCGCGCCGGGCTCAGCGCGTGTTCCAGCTCGGGCAGCAACGCCCGTACCGTCCCGGTGCCGCAGGCCGGCAGCAGGGCGGCGGCCTCCTCGTCCCCGAACTCGGCCCGGACCTGCTCGATCAGGGCGTCCGCGACCTCGGGCCGGGCATGGCGGCGCAACGCCTGATAGATCCGGCGCCGCTCGACCGCGGGCCGGTCGGCATGGTCACCGGCCGGAATGCCGGCACGCAGCGCCGCGGTCAGCGCGGCATGACGAATCGACGGCTGCGGATCGAGGACCGCGGCGGCGATGCCGTCGGCGTCCTCGGCGGCCATCGCCGCGACCAGCGCGAGCCGCCTCTCGTAGGGACCCTGCTCACGCAGCTCGGCACAGACCTGGACACGGTCGGGTGCGACCCGCGCCCACTGCACGAGGCGGTTCATCCGCGCGCGGTACGTCAGCGGGTCCAGCGAGGTCAGAAGGTCACGGGTAGTGGCGAGCACGCGGCTCATTGTGCCCGCCGGCCGGCCCGGATCAGATCGATTATCCGCCCGCGTCAGCGGTCGACGGCCATCTCACCGAGTTCGGACCAGTCGGACTGGTCGACGGACTGGCTGATGATCCGCGGGGTGGCGGCCAGGTAGGGCGGCAGGTCCCGCCGGGCGTGCCTGAAGTGCTCGGATCCGGCAGTCCGGTCACCCGCCGGCGGGGGTGGGCGGCCCCGCTACCAGATCGTGGTCCCGGCGGTCCGGCGATCTGCGCCGGAGGGCCTAGCCTGAGGGGATGGCGGAGCCGAAGACCACACGCAACGACACCGACGTGGCCGCTTTCCTGACGGCGGTGGCGGACCCGAAACGCCGGGCCGACGCGGAGGCGGCGTGCGCGCTGATGGCCGAGGCGACCGGCGCCCCGCCGGTCATGTGGGGCACGTCGATCATCGGGTTCGGCGCATACCACTACCGATACGCCTCCGGCCGCTCCGGCGACTGGCTGGCGGTCGGGCTGTCCCCGCGCAAGCAGGCGCTGACGCTCTACATCTCGGCCGGCTTCGACGGCTACCAGGACCTGCTGGACCGGCTCGGCCCGCACCGCACCGGCAAGTCGTGCCTCTATCTCAAGCGACTCGCCGACGTCGACCCGGACGTCCTGAAATCCCTGGTGGCAGCGGGTTTCCGGCATCTGGACGGTCAGACGCTCACCACCGAACAGCAACAGGCCTAATCGGACGGCATAATCATCGGCGTGGACAACTGGGAATTCGCGCGACTGGAGTACCGCGCGGCGGGCACGCTCGGCGCCGACCGTTTCATGGACTGGACGGCGACGTTCCACCATCCGGGCGGAGTGCTGCGCTGGGGCACCGACGAGCGCTTCGACGACCTGCGCCACCTGAACCGCGCGGGGCAGGCCGGCTGGCAGGCGTACGACCGGGCCGTCATCCACGTCAAGGACGAGCCGCACCGGCTGAGCAGCGTCACCTACTCCATGCGCCGGCCGATCCCGGCGGAGCTCAACGGGCTCGAGCCGGATGCCTAGGGAGACCGGCGTCAAGCTGATCGCGTCGAACAAGAAGGCGCGCCACGACTACGCCATTCTCCGAACGTACGAGGCGGGGCTGGTGCTGGCCGGCACCGAGGTCAAATCGCTGCGCCTGGGCCGGGCGTCGCTGGTGGACACGTTCGCGCAGGAGCACGAGGGCGAGCTCATGCTCTACGGGCTGCACATCGCCGAGTACGGCTTCGGCTCGTGGACCAACCACGCCCCGCGGCGCACCCGCAAACTGCTTCTCCACAAGGTCGAGATCATCAAGATCCTCAACCAGCTGAGGGACGGGTCGGGCCTCACCCTGGTGCCCCTGTCGCTCTACTTCAAGGACGGGTGGGCCAAGATCGAGCTGGGCCTGGCGCGCGGCCTCAAGTCGTACGACAAGAGGCAGGTCATGGCCGAGCGGGACGCCAAGAAGGAGATCGCCAGGGAGATGGGCCGGCGCCTGAAGGGCCGCCGATAGGATCCGTGGGTGGAATTCGGTCTCGACACCTTCGGTGATGTCAACGGCAAGCCCTACGCGCAGGTCATCCGGGACGTCGTCGAGCAGGGTGTGCTCGCCGACCGGCTCGGCGTCGACTTCTTCGGCGTCGGCGAGCATCACCGCGACGACTACGCGATCTCGTCACCGGAGATCGTCCTCGCGGCCATCGCCGCGAGAACCGAGCGGATCCGGCTGGGCACGGCGGTCACGGTCCTGAGTTCCGATGATCCGGTACGCGTTTTCGAGCGCTTCGCCACCCTGGACGCGGTCTCCGGCGGCCGTGCCGAGATCATGCTCGGCCGCGGGTCGTTCACCGAGTCGTTCCCCCTGTTCGGCTACGACCTGGCCGACTACGAACGGTTGTTCGCCGAGAAACTCGACCTGATGTCGTCGCTGCTCACCGAGGGCCCGATCACCTGGGAGGGCTCGATCCGGCCGCCGCTGCGCGACCAGCAGGTGTACCCGAAGACCGAGTCCGGGAGCATCCGCACCTGGATCGGCGTCGGCGGCAGTCCCGAGTCGGTGGTCCGCGCCGCCCAGTACGGCCTGCCCCTCGTCCTGGCGATCATCGGCGGAGCGCCGGCCCGGTTCGCGCCGTACACCGACCTGTACCGGCGGGCCCTCAAGGAACTGGACCAGGAACAGCAGCCGATCGCCGTGCACTGCCCCGGTTTCGTCGCCGCCACCGACCAGGAGGCCGTCGACATCCTCTGGCCGCACGCCCGCCGCAACCTCGACCGGATCGGCCGCGAACGGGGCTGGCCGCCGGCGACCCGCGACCGTTTCGAGGCCGACGTCACCGACGGCGCCTGGCACGTCGGCTCCCCGGAGACCGTCGCGCAGAAGATCGCCGCCACGGTCCGCGCCCTCGACATCGACCGTTTCGACCTGAAGTACTCCCACGGTCCGCTCCCCGCCGAACACCTGACCACCTGCGTCACCCTGTACGCCACGGAGGTCGTCCCCCGCGTCCGCGAACTACTCGCCTGAGCCCGTCTCCCCCGCCGCCTCGATCCGGCCGGCGAGACGGCCAGACCCAGCCCTCCGAAAGCCGGCTGGCTCTCACCGTCGTCTCGGGCCCGCCGAGACGACGGTGCGAGCCAGCCGGCGAACGCCGCTGGTGGTAGCGCCGCGAGAGCCGGTCGGTACACGCGGGCTCGTCGTCAGCGCGATCTCGGACGGGCCGCCATCTCGGACGGGCCGCCATCTCGGGCGAGCCGCCATCTCGGACGGGCCGCCATCTCGGACGGGCCGCCATCTCGGACGGACCCCCAACCCGGACGGACCCCCAACTCGGGCGGGCCGCCATCTCGGGCGGGCCGCCATCTCGGGCGGGCCGCCAGTGCCACCTCTGGCTGCCGAGACGACGGCGAGAACGAGCCGCTGATGCCCGCTGGGGGTCAGCGTTAGCTCGGGCGGGGCGACGGTGAGAACGTCCCCATACGCGCTGTGGTCCGTCACCTGCGGCGCGGGAAACTCGGGGAGCTCGGGGACCGGATTCGATGCGGTGGGTGGGGGCTTTCTCATCAAACCGGAGACCGGGCCCGGTTGGCCAGCGGCCGCTGACGATGCCCGACCACATCTGGTGCGACGATCGGCGGGCTTGTTGATCGCGCGCCTGCGGGCGAGGGATGCTAAAACGGCCGGGAGACAGCCATATCGCAACACTCACCGGTCAACAGGGCTTCGAAACAGGCTCGACCTGTGGCTTATTGCTGTTCTCGACCTGTGGCTTATTGCTGTTATCGCGATGCGCACCACCGACGGCGATCATCAACGCGGGCGACGGCTTGCGATGTCGGGGCCGGCGCGGCTGTCCATGTAACGTCGGGCCTGGCTTCGGGAACTCTTCAGCGGGGTTTTCTGGTGGTTACCGCTACCAGCATCGTCGCTGCGCCGGCGCAAGCGATCGCGGTGGCCGGAGTGGTGAGTTCAGCGAGAGCGCCGGCCAGCAGGGGTCCGACACCCTGGAGGGCCATCAGACCGGTGGAGAGCAGGGCGAACATCTGGCCTACCCGGTTCTCGGGTGCCGCTTCCAGGAAGGCTCGTTGCAGGCCGAGGCTGTAGGCGAAACCGAAGCCGGAAAGGACCAGCAGAGCAGCGGTCACCGGTAGCGGCGGGGCAGCCGGTAGTAGCAGCAGCGGGGCTCCGAGGAGGAGTACCAGTGGGCCGGAGAGGCGTTCGCGCCAGCTCGGGCGGACGAAACGGCCGATCACGAGGTCACCGATGAGCATGCCGACGGCTGGGCCGGCCATCAGGACCGCGCCTGCACCCGACGGGAAGCCGCGGTCCGCGCTGTAGGAGATGAGCAGTGCTTCCGCCCCGACCACCAGCGCGGACGGCAACCATTGCGCCAGCAGCAGGCGGCGGATCGTGGGGTCCGCGAGCATGGCGGTGGCGCCGGTCCAACTGTCTCGTACCGCGTTCGTTCGGCCTTCATCCGGCCGGCTCTCCGCCGTGTTGGCGAGCACGCGGCTCCCTGATCCACCGGAGACGGCCGGCCTATCGGAGACGGCCGGTGCGGGCTCCGCGGCTGACATCGGCGTTACCGCCGACGAACGCGATGCCGCCGACGCAGACAACCCGGGCGCTCCAGGCGGCCCGAACGCTTCCAGTGGCTCCGGCGATGACTTGGCCGATCCCCGTTGCGTCGGCGATACCGCCGACGCCAACAACCCGGGCACCTCCGGTGACCCCGGCGATTCAGGCGGCGCCGATGCTGCCAGCAACCCAATCGACTCCAGTCGCACCGACGATGCCGCCGACGCCAACAACCCGGGCACCTCCGGTGACCCCGGCGATTCAGACGGCGCCGATGCTGCCAGCAACCCAATCGACTCCAGTCGCACCGACGATGCCGCCGACGCCAACAAGCCGGGCGCTTCCGGTGACCTCGGCGATTCAGACGGCGCCGATGCTGCCGGCGACCCCAACGACTCCAGCGTCCCCGGCGCTGCCGATGACCCGACCGAAGCCAGTGGCACCGGCGATGCCGACAAGTCGGGTGCTTCGGGCGACTTCGAGGAGCCTGGCTCGGGTGAACGCGGTGGACCTGGTGGTCCCTCGGATCCCGGCGACTCGGGGTGTGTGGGTGGCGCGGCGTCGACAGGGAGGAGGGGGTCGGCGGGGACAAGGGGGTCGGTGGGGACGACGGGGTCGGTGGGGAGGAAGAGCCGGACTGTGGTGGCGGCCAGCAGGAAGAAGGCAGCGGCCAGGAGGAGGGCGTGGCGGGCGCCGAGTGCCGCGACCGCGACACCGCCGCCGGTGAGGCCGAGGAGTTGGGCGAAGGATGACGACATGCTGGAGACGGCGCGGCCGAGGACGTACGCGTCGCCGGTGAGGCGTTCGGCGATGAGTTTCGCGGCCGCGCCGGAGAAGACCGGGGTGAAGCAGGCGATCGCCGCTACCAGGGTGAGCGCGACGCCTACCGGGAGGTCGGCGAGGGCGAGGATGACGGAGAGCAGTGCTTCGACGGCGTAGCCGGTGACGATCAGTGGGCGCGGGCGGAGGCGGTCGGTGAGGGAGCCGAGGAGCAGGCCGCCGGCGAACTGCGGGAGGAATCCGGCGCCGAACGCGACGGCGCTGAGCAGCGGGGACTCGGTGGTCGTGTAGACGAGCACGGACAGCGCGAAGATCTGCAGCGAGGTGGCGCTGACGGCGGACGTGCGGGCGACGAACAGGGTGCGGAAACTCGGCTCCGCGAACACCTCGCGGTAGGTGGCCGGGCGGGCGGCTTCGGTCATGCGGTGAGGGTGCCGTGACGGGTTCGGCGGGCACGAATGTTTCGCCATGGGACGTAAGGTCAGGGCATGCGGTTCGAGGTGGATGCGGAGGATCTGCTGCGGACCCGGTTCGCGCTGTCACCGGTCTTCGAGTTGCAGAACGTGATGCGGGCGCTCGCCGGGCCGCACAATCGGGGCATCCCGGAGTCCTGGCTGCGGCGGTTGCGAGCGCCGTTCGCTGCGGTGCGGGCGGCGGATCCGGCGGTCGATGCGGTTCTCGCGCTGCATCTGCCGGGTTCGGGAGCGACGTTCCTGTGCCCGCCGCCGCGGCGGATCGGGCAGACCATCGACGACGATCTGGCGGCGCTGCGGGCGGCGCCGGCCGCGGCCGCACGGGCGGAGATCGACTTCTACCTGCAGCGGCGGGCGGACACCGGGGACGCGGCGCGAGCGGTGCTCACCGGGGTGGACGTGCTGAAGCGGCTGGCCGGGGCGTTCGCGGCGGCGTGGGCGGCGCTGTTGGCCGGTGACTGGCCGCGGATGCGTCTGCTGTGTGAGCGCGACGTCGTGTACCGGGCCGCCGAGCTGGGCCGTTCCGGATGGGCTGCTGCGCTGGCCGGGCTGCATCCGAAGGTGCGCTGGCGGGACGGCGGTATCGACATGGCCGGGCGCAGCCCGGAGACGATCGTGCTGGGCGGTCAGGGGCTGCTGCTGATCCCGTCGGTGTTCATCTGGCCGGAGATCGCCGTCTACGGCGACGAGCCGTGGCCGAAGGCGATCGTCTACCCGGCCCGCGGGGTGGCGACACTGTTGGAGAGCGAGCCGGCAGCGGCGCCGGAGCATCTGTCCGCACTGCTCGGCCGGTCGCGGGCGCTGCTGCTGGATTCGCTGGCCGACGCGGCCAGTACGAGCCAGCTGGCGCGGGCGTTCGGGATGGCGGTCGGCGCGGTCGGTGATCATCTGACGGTGCTGCGCCGGTCGGGGCTGGTGGAGCGGGCCCGGTCGGGGCGATCGGTGCTCTACCGGCGGACGCCCCTCGGTGATTCACTGATCGACGGCGGGCACTGAAGAAACCACCCAGGCGCTGATGAAGCCAAGGACCCCGCGCTGAAAAGCGCTGAAAGCCGAAGACCCAGGGCGCAAAAAGGGCGGACAGGAATTCCCTTCCCTCCGCCACTTCTAAGCTATAGCACATAGGGGGTCTTGCCGCAAGACCCCATCCCCGGCGCAGAATCGCTGCTCAAGCACACTTCTGCGGGAACGGGGATACCGTGACTCTCTCCACCACCAGCGCCTTCGCTCTGCCCGAGCGGCTCGCCGCCAAGGCCGCGCCGGCGCTGATAGCCGCGGACGAGGAGCATTTCGCGGGGTTGGCCGGGAGCCTGGCGCAGTCGATCGCCGAGCTGTCCGCACATCTCGACGCCGAACGGAAGGCGCCGGCCGGCAAGGGACGGCAGGCGGTGGACCGGGACGACGCGATCCACCGGCTGAGTTCCCGGCTGCGGGCGCTGCGGCGGTTCAGCCTCGACTCCTGTCTGGGGCGGATGGTGTACGCGAACGGCGACACCGTCTACGTGGGCCGGTTCGGGCTGACCGACGGTGCGAAGACCCGGCTGCTGGTGGACTGGCGGTCGCCGGCGGCCGAGCCGTTCTTCGGTGCCACCCACGCCAACCCGATGGGTCTGGTGTCGCGCCGCCGGTACCGGTGGGCGGACGGCCGGGTGAGCGACTACTGGGACGAGGTGTTCGACGCCGACGAGTTCGCGGGGCATGCGGCCGCACTGGACGATCAGTCGGCGTTCATCGCGAGCCTGGGCAGTAGCCGGTCGCCGCGGATGCGGGACGTGCTCGGCACCATCCAGGCCGACCAGGACGCGATCATCCGGGCCGGGGCGGCGGGGGTGCTGGTGGTCGACGGTGGGCCGGGCACCGGCAAGACGGTGGTGGCCCTGCACCGGACGGCGTACCTGCGTTATGCGGATCCGAGGCTGGCCCGCGGGCGGGGCGGGGTGCTGTTCGTCGGCCCGCACGAGCCGTATCTGGGGTACGTCGCCGACGTGCTGCCCCATCTGGGTGAGGAGGACGTGCAGACGTGCACGCTGCGGGATCTGGTCCCGGAGGGTGCGGGCGCGGCACGGGAGACCGATCCGGCGGTGGCCCGGCTGAAGTCGTCGGCGCGGTTGGTCGGGGCGATGGAGGCGGCGGTGCGGTTCTACGAGGAGCCGCCGACCACGGCGATGACCGTCGAGGACGTCACGGTGACGGCGGCGGACTGGGCGGAGGCGTTCGCCGTGCCGGATCCGGGCACCCCGCATCACGAGGCACGCGATCAGGTGTGGGCCGAACTGCTGGCCGTCCTGGCCGGGCGATCCGAGGTGGGTGAGGCCGAACTGGGCCGTGACCGGGATCTGCGGGCCGCGTTCGGCCGGGCCTGGCCGGTGTTGCAGGCGACCGACCTGGTGGCGGATCTGTGGTCGGTTCCGGCGTACCTGCGCAGGTGCGCGCCCTGGTTGAGCGCCGCCGAGATCCGCGCGTTGCAGCGACCGTATCCGCGGGCCTGGACGGTGGAGGACCTTCCGCTGCTGGATGCGGCGCGCCGGCTGCTCGGCGATCCCCGGGCGGCCGGACGGGAGCGCCGGCGGGCCGCCGCGGTCGCCGCCGGGCAGGCGGGCATGGACCGGGTGGTGGAGGACCTGATCGCGTCGAACGAGTACGACGACGGCGAGGGCCTGATGACCATGCTGCGCCAGCAGGATCTGCGGGAGGTGCTGGCCGAGGGGGGCGCGCCCCCGGCGGCCGGCCCGGATCTGCTGGCCGGCCCGTTCGCGCACGTGGTGGTGGACGAGGCGCAGGAGCTGACCGACGCCGAGTGGCAGATGCTGTTGTCGCGCTGTCCGTCCCGCAGTTTCACCGTGGTCGGCGATCGTGCGCAGGCGAGGCACGGGTTCACCGGGTCGTGGGCGGAGCGCCTGGGACGGGCCGGGCTGGACCGGATCACGCTGGCGTCGCTGACGGTCAACTACCGCACGCCGTCGGAGGTCATGGCGGAGGCGGAGCCGGTGATCCGGGCGGTGCTGCCGGACGCCAACGTGCCCACGTCGATCCGGTCCAGTGGCATCCCGGTGCGGCACGGCCGGGTCGCGGAGCTGGACGCGATTCTGGACGAGTGGCTGGCCGGGCACGCCGAGGGCACCGCGTGCGTGATCGGTCACCGGCCGTTCCGGTCGCGGGAGCGGATCCGGTCGCTGACGCCGGAGCTGGCGAAGGGCCTGGAGTTCGATCTGGTCGTGCTGATCGACCCGGCCTCGTTCGGCGACGGCGTCGAGGGTGCTGTCGACCGGTACGTGGCAATGACCCGCGCAACGCGGCAGTTGGTGGTTCTGACCGATTAGAGTTCCGGTTCGTGACCGAACGCCTGGACTGGAGCGACCCGACCGTACGTGAATGGGACTGCACGGTGGTGTGGTCCGACGCGGCCGACCCGGAGGCGGGCATCGTGCTCGACCGGTCCGCCTTCTACCCGGGTGGGGGCGGGCAGCCGCCGGACCACGGGGTGCTGCTGTGGGAGGGGGTGCGCACCCGCATCGTCGACACCCGCAAAGGCGACGAGCAGTACCTGATTCCGGCGCCGGGCGATCCGGTACCGGCGGCCGGGACGACGGTGCGGGGTGCGATCGACGACGACCGGCGGACCAGTCTGATGCGTACCCACTCGGGGTTGCACATTCTCTGCGGCACCGTGTTCCGTGACTTCGGGGCCCTGGTGACCGGCGGAAACATGCAGCCGGGTGAAGCCCGGATGGACTTCAACCTGCCGGAGGTGCCGCCCGGGTTCAAACTGGCGCTGGAGGACGCGGTGAACGCGGAGATCACCGCCGACCGCAAGATCGTGGCGCGGGTGCTGCCGCGGGCCGAGGCGCTGGAGATCCCGACGCTGGTGCGTACGCAGGACGCGCTGCCGCCGCTGGATCACCCGGAGATCCGGGTGATCGACATCGTGGGCCTGGACGTGCAGGCCGACGGCGGCACCCATGTGGCGTCGACCGCTCAGGTCGGCCGGGTCGAGGTGGTGAAGGTGGAGAGCAAGGGCCGGCAGAACCGCCGGGTCCGGATCAGGATCGCGGACTGAGGGCGGGTCTGCCGGCCACGAGACGTCGTTACTTGATGATCTTGGCGTCCTTGCACGCCGCCTTGTACTTGGCGGTGCACAGGGTGTTGGCGTCCACGAAGCCGGAGTCGACGACCGACTTGACGTTGGACTTGGTGATGGCCTGCGGCTCCAGCTTCACGAAGGGGATGTAGAGGCCGGACTCCGGGTCCTTCAGCTTGGCCGGCGCCGACACCTTCGCCTTCTGGAACAGCTTGACCGCCAGGTCGGCGGCGGCGTCCGCCTCCAGCTTCACGTCCTTGAAGATGGTCACGCACTGGTCGCCGGCGAGGACGTTCTGCAGGCCCTCGACGGTCGCGTCCTGGCCGGTGACCGGCACCCGGCCGTTGAGGCCCTTCTCCCGGAGCACCTCGATGGCCGCGTTGCCGAGGCCGTCGTTGGCGGCGAGCACACCGCCGATGTTCGGGTACTGCTTGAGCATCAGCGCGAACATCTCGCGGCCCTCGTCGTTGTCCCACTCGGGAACGTACTGGTCGGGGCCCTTGGAGAAGGTGCCGTTGTCGTACAGCGTGTTCAGCACGCCGTCGTAGCCGTCCTTGAACAGGTGCGCGTTGTTGTCGCTGAGCGAGCCGTTGAGCTCGGCGATCACCGGGGTCGCCGGGGCGTCCGGCATGTCCGCCAGGCACTTCTCGAGCGCCTTGGCCTGGAGGAAGCCGACCTTCTCGTTGTCGAAGCTGACGTACCAGTCGGCGTTGCCGTTCAGGGTCAGCCGGTCGTAGTCGATCACCGGGACGCCACGCGACTTGGCGTCGGCGATGACCGCCTTGCCGCTGGCCGCGTCCAGGTTCGCGATGATGAGAACCTTGGCGCCCTTGTCGAGCAGGGTGTCGGCGAGCCGCTTGAACTCTTCCTTGTCGCCCTCGGCGTTGACGATCTGCGCCGAGACGCCCGCCTTCTTGAACGCCGCCTGGAGGTACGCCGGGTCGGAGGTGCTCCAGCGTGCGGAGCTCTTGGTGTCGGGCAGGATCACCCCGATGTCGGCGGCGCCGGCGATCTCGGTGCCACCGTTCGACGTCGTCGCGCTATCGCTGCCGGTTTCCCCGGCGTCGCCCCCGTCATCACAGGCCGTGAGTGTGGCCGTCGTCAGCAGTCCGGCGGCGACCAGGGCGAGCAAAGACTTGCGCATGGCGATAGATGTCCTCTCAGGGTGACCCGAGCTGCGGTGGGCGCTGAACGGTCCGCCAAGTATCGGTCAACGCACAACGTGATCATCATCGGGTTGGGGGCCGGAGAACAAGATTATTCATTTCTCTGTGCTTACTGCCAACAATCACTGTCTGTGATCGCGTCATCCCTTATCCGCACCGGCCGTCAGTCCTTCGGTGAGTAACCGTTCGGCCGCGAAGAATATGATCAGGATCGGCAGGGTGAGCACCACGGAACCGGCCATCAGGACCGTCTTGCTCACCTCGATGCCGCCGGAGAGCTGCGCGAGGCCCAGCGAGACCGTCCAGTCGGCTCGATCTTCCACCAGGAAGAGCAGCGCGAACAGGAATTCGTTCCACGCGATCATGAATACGTACAGGGCATTCGCCATGACCGCCGGAGCGGCCAGCGGCAGCACCACCTTCCGCAGCGTCTGGAGCCGGCCGGATCCGTCCACCGCGGCCGCCTCCTCGAGACTGGCCGGAATCGTGGTGAGGTAGTTGCGCAGCATGTAGATCGAGACGGGGACGGTCTGCGCGATGTAGACCAGGGTCAGGCCACCCAGCGAACCGCGCAGTCCCAGCCGGGTGAAGAGCACGAACAGCGGGATCGCCAGCAGGATCGACGGGAACAGGTAGACCGCCAGGAACAGGAAGTGCACCTGCCGGCGGCCGAAGAAACGGAGCCGGGCCACCGCGTACGCCCCGGGGATCGACACCAGCAGGGTGAGCAGCGTCGCGGCCACCGAGACGATCGCCGAGTTCGTCAGCAGCCGCAGGAATCCCTGTCCGCCGTCCTCGGTCGGGGTGAGCACCTCGCGGTAGGTGCGCAGCGTCCACTCCGACGGCCCCAGCCACAACCGGCCCGGATGCTGGAGCAGCTCCTCGATCGGCCGGACCGAGAGCAGCAGCATGTAGAGGAACGGGAAGAGCGTGATCACCGCCAGCACCGTGATCACGATCGGCCGCAGCACCCGGAGCACCCGCATCTCCACCGAAGCGCGGTCCATCAGTCCTCCACTCTCGGAGCGAGAAAACGCAGATAGACGATCAGCAGCACGACCAGCCCGGCGGCCAGGACCAGCGCCTGGGCGGCCGCGGCGCCGATGTCGAACCGGGCGGTCAGGAACTCGTACACCCGCACGCTGACCACCTGCGTACCGGCGCTGCCGCCGGTGAGCAGATAGACGTCGTCGAACTTGTTGAACGTCATGATGAACCGCAGCACGCTCAGCAGGGCGATCACCGCCCCCAGCTGGGGCAGCAGGATGTGCCGGAAGATCTGGGTCGGGGCGGCGCCGTCGACCCGTGCCGCCTCCTCCAACTCGGCCGGCACCGCCTGGAGCCGGGCCAGCAGGAACAGGAACGCGAACGGGAAGTACCGCCACGTCTCGAACGCGATCACGGTGAACAGCGCGTACTCCCGCTGACTCAGGAACGCGATCGGCCGGTCCCAGTCCAGGAACCGCACGCCCCAGTCGTTGACCAGCCCGAACTGGGGACTGAGCAGGACGTTCCAGACGAACGCCACGGCCACCACCGGCGCCACGTAGGGCAGCAGCACCGAGGCGCGCACCATCGTCCGGCCCCGGAACCGGCCACGCAGGGCGAGCGCGGCGACCAGGCCGATGGCGATCGAGCCGAAGGTGGAGCCGACCGTGTAGACCAGGGTGGTCCACAGCGACGACCAGAACCCCGGCGACGTCAGGACGGTCTCCAGGTTCGCCCACGTCCAGTCGCCGAACACCCCGGCCCGGCGCAGGTTGATCAGCCGGATCCGCTGGAAGGCCAGCATGATCGTCCACAGGATCGGGAGGATCACCACGACCACGACGACGACCAGCGTCGGCGACAGGTAGGCCAGCCCGGCCCGGTTCTCCCGCTGCCGGGCGGTGAGCTGCCGGGTCATTCCAGCGACTTCTGGATGGCGCGGACGTCGTCGGCGGCCCGCTTGGCGGCGCCCGCGGCGTCCACCTCGCCGCCGGCCAGAGCACTCAGGGACTTGGGTACGGGCAACTCGCCCAGAGTGGCACCGACCAGCGCGCCCTGCTTCTCCGGGAATCCCCAGCGCTGGAACGTGCCGGGGCTGTCCCGTAGTGCCGTGAGCACGTCGGCCGGATAGACCTCGGCGAGCGGCTTCTTGGTGTCCACCCCGGCCGGCAGGCTGTTCCAGTCGGCCGCGCCCGGCCGGACCGGGATCTTGCCCTCCGGAGCGATGCCCAGCCAGTCGGCGTACCCCTCGTTCATCATGTACGCCACGAACCGCTTCGCCTGCTCCGAGCGCGGGCTGTCGCGGGTGATCGCCCAGCTGGTGATCTCGCCGTACTGCGCCGGCTGTCCGTCCGGGCCGGACACCGCGGTGACCACGCCGGTGTTCTTCGCCAACCACTGCGGGTCGCCGGCACACTGCGGGCAGGTCGGCAGGGCGTCGTTGCGCAGCCCGGCCAGTTCGTCCAGCAGGAACGACGACCAGACGATCATGGCCGCCTTCCCGGAGAAGTAGGTGGCCCGGGTGGTGTCGACGTCCTGCGCGCCCGGGACCGACCACTTCGTCACCAGGTCGGCGTAGAACTGGAACGACGCCACACAGGCCGGGGAGTCCAGCTGGACCGCCTTGGCGTCGTCGACCAGGCGGCAGCCGTTGCCGAGCGCCAGGTTCTCGAACGACTGCTGGGTGAAGGCGTCGTTGCCGACGGTGGCGAGCGTGATGCCGGCGACGTCCTTCGTGTTCAGTTTCTGCGCGGCGGCGCGGATCGCGTCGTAGGTGTCCGGGCGCGGCAGACCGGCCGCCTCGAACAGGTCCTTGCGGTAGAACAGCAGCTGCGCCCAGCCGTCCGACGGCACCGCCAGCTGGGCACCGTCCTGGCTGGTCAGCTCCAGCGCCCGGCCGGTGAACCCGTCCCGGCCCAGCTGGTCGACGACGGCACCGGCGGCGGCGGTGTCGACCAGCTCGTTGGTGTGCATCTGCGCCACCGCGGCCAGCGGCAGCGCGCCCACCACGTCGGGCAGCGTGCCGGCCGCCGCGGCGTTGGTGATCAGGCTGCTGAACTGGTTCTCGTCGGTGGCGACCAGTTTCACCGGGATCCCCGTCTCGGCCGTGAACCGGTCCACGATCCGCTGGGTGGCCTGCACCCGGTCGGTCAGGTTCTCCAGGCTCCACACCGTGAGCGTCGGATCATCCGGATCACTGCCGCCACCACCGCATCCGGCCAGCGCCAGGAGCAGCGCCGCCGACCCGGCTGTCCACCTCGACCACTTCGTCATGAGATGCCGTCCCCCGTCACCGATGGGCTATATCCATGACCGTAAGTCCGACGGCCGGGTCGCGCGACTCGACAGCGGCTACCGCCGGATACTCACCAGTCGACCGCGATGTACTTCGACTCCAGGTACTCCAGCAGGCCGTCGTGGCCACCCTCCCGGCCGATGCCGCTCTGCTTCACCCCGCCGAACGGTGCCGCCGGGTCACTGACCAGGCCACGGTTGATGCCCACCATGCCTGCCTCGATCGCCTCGCTCACCCGCAGGCCGCGCGCCAGGTCGCCGGTGTAGACGTACGCCACCAGGCCGTACTCGGTGTCGTTGGCCAGCCGCACGGCCTCGGCCTCACCGGTGAACGTCACGACCGGCGCCACCGGGCCGAAGATCTCCTGCCGCAGGATCGGCGCGTCCGCGGACACCCCGGTCAGCACCGTCGGCGGGTAGTAGAAACCCGGCCCGTCCGGCCGGCTGCCACCGGTCACCGCCTCCGCGCCGCCGTCCAGGGCGCCCCTGACCAACTCGTCCACCTTCGCCACGGTGTCCTCGTTGACCAGCGGGCCGACCTGCGTCTTCTCGTCCGTCCCCGGGCCCACCACCAGCGCCGACATGCGCTGCGCCAGCCGCCGGGCGAACTCGCCGGCGATCGGCGCCTCGACGAAGAACCGGTTGGCCGCCGTGCACGCCTCCCCGCCGTTGCGCATCTTCGCGATCATCGCCCCGTCCACCGCGGCGTCCAGGTCGGCGTCGGCGAACACCACGAACGGCGCGTTGCCGCCGAGCTCCATCGACGTGTTCACCACGTTCTCCGCGGCCTGCGCCAGCAGGATCCGGCCCACCTCGGTCGAGCCGGTGAACGACAGCTTGCGCACCCGGGCGTCGCGCAGCATCGCCGACACCACCCTGCCCGAGCTGCGGGACGGCACCACGTTCACCACGCCCTCGGGCACGCCGGCCTCGGCCAGGATCGCGGCCATGGCCAGCGCCGTCAGCGGGGTGTCGCTGGCCGGTTTCAGGATCACGGTGCAGCCCGCCGCCAGCGCCGGGCCGATCTTGCGGGTGGCCATCGCGGCCGGGAAGTTCCACGGCGTCACCAGCACACACACCCCGACCGGCTGCCGGACGACCAGGATCCGGTTGGCACCGGACGGGGCGGTGGCGATCGCCCCGTCGCCGCGGACCGCCTCCTCGGCGAACCAGCGGAAGAACTCGGCGGCGTACGTCACCTCGCCCTTCGCGTCGACGAGCGCCTTGCCGTTCTCCAGGCTGATCAGTTTCGCCAGCTCCGAGGCGCGGTCGGTCATCAGCTCGAAGGCCTTGCGGAGCACCTCCGACCGGACCCTCGGAGGGGTCGACGCCCACCCCGGGCCCGCCGCGGCCGCCGCCTCCACCGCGGCGATCGCCTCCGCCTCGCCGCCGTCGGCGACCGAGGCGATCGTGTCGCCGGTCGCCGGGTCGAGCACGTCGAACCGGGCACCCGACGACGCGGGCACCCACTTCCCGGCGATGAAAAGGTCGGTCTCCACAACGGCTCCTTCACGTTCGCGGCTCTGCTACGCCCCAGCATTCCCCGGTTCCCCGCCCCCTGCCACGCTTCCGGGGCGCCCGAGGCTGTGGGAAGGCTGAGCATCACGGCCGGGAAGTGTGATTCCGGTGCCCGCTGGGCACACTGGATGCATGGCAACCATCACGCAGCGCATCCAGGCCTTCCTGAGCAGTCCCCGCGGCCGTCAGCTCACCGAGCAGGGCCGTCGGCAGCTCGCCAAGCCGGAGAACCAGCAGCGGCTCCGCAACCTGTTCGCCCGCTTCCAGAACCGGTCCCACCGCCGCTGACCGGTGTGGTGGCGCGACGGCGTCGTCTACCAGGTCTATCCGCGTTCCTTCGCGGACGCCTCCGGAGACGGCGTCGGCGACCTCGCGGGCCTCACCGCCCGCCTCGGGCACATCGCCGCACTCGGCGCCGACGCGATCTGGCTGACGCCGTTCCAGCGGTCACCGCAGGCCGACCACGGGTACGACGTGAGCGACTACACCGACGTCGACCCGCTCTTCGGTGACCTGGCGGCCTTCGACGCCCTGGTGGCCCGTGCCCACGGCCTCGGTCTGCGGGTCATCGTCGACATCGTGCCCAACCACTGCTCCGACCGGCACCCGCTGTTCCGGGCCGCGCTGGCCGGCGATCCGTCGGCCCGCGCCCGTTTCCACTTCGCCCCGGCCCCGAACAACTGGCCCAGCGTGTTCGGCGGCCCCGCCTGGACACAGGTCGCCGACGGATCCTGGTACCTGCACCTGTACGCACCGGAACAGCCCGACTGGAACTGGCGCGACCCGCGTACCGCCCCGTTCTTCGACGACGTGCTCCGCTTCTGGCTGGACCGCGGCGTCGACGGCCTGCGCATCGACGTCGCCCACGGCCTGTTCAAGGCGCCCGGCCTGCCGTCGCTGCCGGCCGGCACGATCGGCGAGCCCGGCCGGCTGCGTGGTAACCCGTACGCCTGCGACCAGCCCGAGACGATCCAGGTCTACCGCCGATGGCGGACGATCACCGACGGGTACGATCCGCCGCGCGCCCTGATCGGCGAGGTCAACCTCGACCCGCACCGGGCCGCCCGCTACGTCGGCGAGGACCGTCTGCACCAGGCGTTCGCCTTCGAGTTCCTGCTGGCCCCGTGGGACGCCGGTGCCTGGCACGACACCGCCGCCCGCCTGCTCGCCCACCGCCCGGTGACCTGGGTCGTCGAGAACCACGACGTGGTACGCACGGCGACCCGCTACGGCAACGCGGCCCGCGCCCGCGCCGCCCTGCTGACCATCCTCGGCCTGCCCGGTGCCGCGTACCTCTACCAGGGCCAGGAGTACAGCCTGCCGGAGGCCGACGTGCCCGCCGCCGCCCGTCAGGACCCGGCCTGGAACCGGTCCGGCTTCTCCCGCGACGGCTGCCGGGTGCCGCTGCCCTGGCCGGACGGCTTCTCCCCACCCGGCTCGGCGCAGGAGTGGCTGCCGGTCCCGCCCGGCTGGTCCGCCCATCTCACGTCACCGACGCTGCCGCTGACCCGTGAGGCGATCGCCCTGCGCCGCCGCCTGCGCCTCTCCCCCGACGACCCGGTCGCCTGGTCGGTGGACCACGACGCCCGCCTGATCGCCCGCCGCCCGGCGTTCACGCTCACGGTCGCCATGGGCACCACCCCGGCCCCCCTGCCTCCGGGCCGCCTGCTGCTGACCAGCGGCCCGCTCACCGCCGGTGGCCTGCTGCCACCGGACACCGCCGCCTGGCTGACCCCGCCCACCTGATCACTCCCGCCCGGGGCCGCGCCGGCAGTCGGTAGGGTGTCGGCCGTGGCTGTTCTCATCGATGTGGCGGCGTTCCGCGGTTCCGTTCCCGCCGAGATCACCGAGGCCGCGGAGCGGCTGCTCGACCTGGGTGACGTCGCCGATCCCGAGCCGGTGGGCGGCGGGGCGCGGGCCGTGGTGACCGACGGCGCGAGCCGGTTCGAGCCGTGGGTGGGTGTGGTCGACCGGGCGTTCACCGGCGACTGCGACTGTCCGGCCGATCCGGGCGACGACGGCCTCTGCGTCCACGCGGTCGCGGTGGCGCTGGCCGCCTTCGAGGACGGCATCCGGTTCGCCGCGGCCGGGATCCCGCACGGCGAGGACACCACCGAGCCGGGACGCGCGGATCTGCGGCGGGCGGCCGAGGCTCTGGACCCGCGGGAGCTGACCGGGCTCGTGATCGAGCAGGCGCTGCGCGATCCCCTGTTCGCGGCGCGACTGCTCGATGCGGGCGCGGAACGGTCCGGCGACTGACGCGACGCGGCGTGACCGGCGGTCAGGACCAGGAGCGGAACTCCGGAAGCAGCTCGGGCAGGGCGGGCGGCTCCAGACGGTCGGGCAGCCCGGCCAGGTCGGCCGGGGCGACCCAGGCGTGGGTGAGCAGTTCGCTCTGCTCGTACGGCAGAAGGCCCTCCCGGACCACCGGCGGCCGTGCGGTGGGGAAGGACGCGGTGAAGAACTGCTCCGGCCCCACGAACCGGGTGCCCTTCCAGACCGTGTCGCGCTGCACCTCGAGGTACCGGGAGCCGATCGCCGCCGGGTCCAGGCCGGTCTCCTCGGCGAGCTCGCGCCGCGCCGCCTCCAACGGTGTCTCGCCGGGGTCGATCCCGCCGCCGGGCGGCTCCCACAGCCGGCCGCCGGAGACCGGATCCGCCCAGTTCATGAGCAGAATGCGACCGTCGGCGTCGAAACAGATCACCCGAACCGCCGGGCGGTGAACGCTCGTCATCGCCGAAGCCTAAGCTGTCGGGAGTGGCCAAGTACTTCGACGTGCACCCGGACAATCCGCAGGCGCGCAGCATCCACCAGATCGTCGAGCTGATCCGCTCCGACGGGCTGGTCGCCTACCCGACCGACTCGTGTTTCGCGCTCGGGTGCCGGCTGGGCAGCAAGGACGCGCTGGACCGGATCCGGTCGATCCGCAACCTCGACGACCGGCACCATTTCACGCTGATGTGTCACGACTTCGCCCAGCTGGGCCAGTTCGTGACGATCAACAATGCGCTGTTCCGGGCGGTGAAGGCCTCGACACCGGGGCCGTTCACGTTCATCCTCCCGGCGACGAAGGAGGTGCCGCGGCGGCTCCTGCATCCCAAGAAGAAGACGGTGGGGGTACGGATCACCGCGCACACCACGGCACAGGCGATCCTGGCCGAACTCGGTGAGCCGCTGGTCTCCTCGACGCTGCTGCTGCCGGGCGAGACCGAGCCGATGACGCAGGGCTGGGAGATCAAGGAGACCCTGGACCACGCGATCGACGCGGTGATCGACTCCGGGGACTGCGGTACCGAGCCGACCACGGTGATCGACCTGTCCGAGGGCGAGCCGGAGATCCTGCGGATCGGTGCGGGCGACCCCGGCCGGTTCAGTTCAGCCGCAGTTTGACACGCAGCCCGGCCGCGCCCGGGTGGTCGAGCCGCTCCAGCAGCGCCAGGGCCTGCCGCCACTCGGCGACGGCGGCCGCGCTGTCACCGGCCGCGGCGTGGGCGTCGCCGAGGTGTTCGCGGATGTCGGCCTCGTTGGCGAGGTCCCCGGCGGACCGGTAGAGGTCCAGCGACCGCTGGTAGGCCTGTACCGCCCGGTCGTGGTCACCGAGGTGATGGTGTGCCCAGCCGATGCTGTCCCAGGTGGCGGCCTGCCCGTGCCGGTCACCGAGCGCGTCGTGCAGGGCCAGGGCCTCCCGGCAGTAGCGCAGGGTCAGGTCGTGGTGGCCGTCGCGGCCCAGTGACCAGCCCAGAGCGCTGAGGGCGCGGGCCTCGCCGACCACGTCGCCGGCTGCCCGGTAGAGCGGCCGGGCCTGGCGGATCAGATCCTGGCAGTCGGCGTTGCGGCCCTGCCGGTCGCGCATCCAGGCGATACCGAACAGGATGTTGGCGTGACCGCCCGGGTCGTCGAGCCGCTCGTAGAGACCGGCCGCCTCGGCGTAGTGGCCTTCGGCCTCGCCGTACCGGCCGACCTGCACGTAGCCGCGGGCCAGGGACTGGTGGGCGCCGGCTTCGGCACGGGTCTCGCCGCGGCGGCGGGCGGCGGTGACGGCGATCCGCTCGGCGGCCGCCCAGTCGTCCCAGTGGCCCTGCCGGTCCAGGAAGTCGTTCATCGCCCACGGCAGCTGCCAGCCGTAGTCGTCCAGGTCGGCGGCGTGGCGCAGCGCCGCCATCAGGCCGGCGTGCTCGGCGGTGAACCAGCGCAGGGCCTCGGCCTCGCCGCTCAGCGGCTCGGGGCGGACCCCGGCGGCCGGCGGCCGGACCGTCAACGGCCGCCGTTTGGCGTCCAGGTTCAGCGCGGCGGTGCGCGCGGTGTGCAGTAGGTGGTCCAGGAGGCGGCGCACGGCCGCGTCCCGTTCGGTCCCGGTCAGCAGATCCGCGGCGTACGCCCGGAGCAGATCGTGCATCACGTAGCGGCCGGGCCGGTGCTCGGCGAGCAGGCTGGCCCGCACCAGCTCACCGAGAGCCTCACCGACCCGGCCGTCAGCGGCTCCGCCAGACCGGCCGTCAACAGTCCCGCTAGACCGGCCGTCAGCGGTTCCGTCCGGCCGACCGTCAGCGGTTTCGTCCGGCCGGCCGTCAGCGGTTTCGCCCGGCCGGCCGTCAGCGGCTTCGTCCGGCCGGCCGTCAGCGGCGAGGGATGCCGCGGCGGCGGCCGAGATGTCGGGTCCCGGGTTGGCGCCGAGCAGCCGGAACAGCCGGGCCGCGGCCGGGCTCAGCGACCGGTAGGACCAGGAGAACACGGTCCGCGGATCGGTCTCGTCATCGTCGCCGAGGCCGTCGAGACGGGACCCGGCGAGTTCCGCGGCCAGGTCGCCGAGTGTCTCGCCGGAGCGGATGGCGGCCCGTGCCGCGACCGTGACCAGCGCGAGCGGCAGGCCGGCGGTGGCGGCGACCAGGGCGGCGGCGGTGCACGGCTCGGCGGCGAGACGGGCCGCGCCGAGCCGCCCGGCGAGCAGTTCACCGGCGGCGCCGGGGTCGAGGGCGTCGAGCGGCACCGGGGCGGCACCGTGCGAGGCGATCAGGCCGGTGAGCCGGTCCCGGCTGGTGACGACGGCGACGGTCGCACCGGCGCCGGGCAGCAGCGGCCGCACGTGGGCGGCGTCGCGGACGTTGTCGAGCACCAGCAGCAGCCGCCGCCCGGCGAGCAGGCCGCGCAGCAGACCGGTGCGGACGTCGAGGCCGTGCGGGACGGGCCGCCCGGGGTCGAGGGCGGCGATCAGGGTGCGGGCCGCCTCGTCGGCACCCATCACCTCGTCACTCCGGTCGAAGCCGCGCAGGTTGAGGTAGAGCTGCCCGTCTGGGAAACGGTGCCGGGCCCGGTGCCCCCAGTGCACGGCGAGGGCGGTCTTGCCGACACCGGGCGGACCGGTGACGACGGCGACGCGCAGCCCGCCGGCCAGCGCGCGGTCGAGTTCGCCGAGCTCGGCGCGGCGGCCGGTGAAGGCGATGGCGTCGGCGGGCAGCTGCGACAGCTCGCCGGCACGGCGGCCGGGCACCGCCACGGACGGCGCGTCGCCGCGCAGGATCCGGGTGTGCAGGGCGGTCAGTTCGGGTCCGGGTTCGCTGCCCAGACGGTCGGCGATGGCATCCCTGGTACGCGCGAACGCCTCCAGCGCCTGCGCCGGCCGCCCGGCCGCGACCAGGGCACTCATCTGCACCGCGACCAGACCCTCGACGGTGGGGTGCTCGGCGGCGAACGGGGCGAGCCGTTCGGCGGCCTCCTCCGCGCGGCCCAGGCGCAGGGTGCTGCGGCCGAGGCGGGTGAGCACGTCGAGCCGTTCCCGGGCCAGGGCGTCACGGACCCGGGCCGCCCAGTCGCCGGGTACTCCGGCGAGGGCCTCGTCGCCCCAGCCGTCGAGGGCGTCGAGCAGCAGCCGGCCGGCGAGTTCGTCGTCGCCGGCCTCCTCGGCGGCGCGGGCCTCGATCACCAGGCGGCGGGCCCGGTGCAGGTCGACCAGGTCGGGCTCGCAGTCGATCAGGTAGCCACCGGCGGTGAACCGGAGGCTGCCGGCGCCGGGGACGGGGTCGAGGATCCGCCGCAGCCGGGTGGCGTACGGCGCGAGCGGGGTGGCCGAGCGTGGCGGCGAGTCGCCCCAGATCCGGTCGATGAGGGTGCCGGACGGGACCACCTGGCGTGGAGTGAGCAGGAGCGCGGCGAGCAGGCAACGCTGTTTGCCGGGTCCGGGATCGACCTCGTGTGCGCCGTGCGACAGGCGCATCGGCCCCAGCAGCCGCCAGTGCATCTCGGTTGGTCTCCCGGTCGTTCCCCGCTCCGAGCCTAGAACAATTGCCGACGTGCAAGCGTTTTGCAAACGGGGATCGACACCATGGTCCGGCGTCCACGGGCCACGGGGGGTCGTGGGCGCCCGATCACGTCCACTGTGGACGAATCGCCGGGGGTGGCCGAGGCCTCCCCCGGTTGTCCGTTTCCGGCCCCGGTCAAACCTCCCGGGTCTCGAAGATCTCCAGGGGCACGGCCGCGGCCAGCGCCGCCGTGCCGAGATCGTTCGGGTGCAGGCCGTCGCCGCAGTCGTACCGCGCCCGCATCCGGCGCGGGGACCTCGGGTCGCGGACGGCGGCGTCGAAGTCGATCACCGCGTCGTACTGGCCGGCGGTCCGGATCCAGTGGTTGAGCTCCTGCCGCTTGGTCTCGTTGGCCCGGGTGTCGTAGCGGCGGGCCGATCCGCCGAACGGGAGCAGCGTCCCGCCGTACACCCGCAGGCCGTTGATCTTCGCCTTGTCGATCAGCTCCCGGTGGCCGGCGATCAGCTGGGCGGCGGTCAGACGGGGGTTGTTGCCCAGGTCGTTCACGCCGATCAGGGTGACGACGTGGCGGACGCCGGGGTGGGCGAGCACGTCCCGCTCGAAGCGGCGCAGCGCGGCCGGGCCGATCGACGCCTTCGCGTGGGCGTGGCCGGTCGGGTCCTCGTAGCCGAAGAGCAGCCGGTTGCCGCTGAGACCGGCGTTGAGCAGGCCGCGCGGCCGGTGCTCGCCGCGGAGCCGGCGGGACAGCAGGTCGGGCCAGCGGTGGTTGGCGCTGTCGGTGGTCCGGGTGCCGCAGGTGATCGAGTCGCCGAGCGCGACGATCGCGGTGGCGTCGCCGGTCGCGCGGACGCTGATGCCGGTGAGCCAGAGGTAGCGGGTGGTGCGGCGGCCGCCGCCCGGCTCGTCGGTGAAGGTGGCGTCGCCGTCGACGATCAGGTTGGACTGCTTGGCGCGGGGGCTGACGGTGCCGGCCCGGACGGTGCCCGGCAGGTGGAGGCTGATGACCAGGTCGGCACCGGGCGCGACGAGCAGGTCGGCCGGGTCGCTGAACAGGACGCCGCCGGGCGCCAGGACGGCCCCGGCCGAGCCGCCGAAGGTCAGCGGCCGGATACTGCCGGGAACGGTGTCGCAGGATCCCCGGGTGCCGGCGCGTAGCCCGATCGTGGCGGCACCGATGCGCACCGGCTCGGTGCCGAACTCGTTGGACAGGGTGACGCGTGGCAGGTCACCGCCGACGCTGGTGTGGACCACCTGACGTACCGTCTTGCCGGCGAGCGTGAGAACCTTGCGGGCCGGGACGGCGGTGGGCGCGGCCGCCCAGGTGCCGACCCGGGCCGGGCGGCGGTAGATGGGGTCGCCCTCGCCGGCCTCGCCGGGGGTGCCCATCACCACGGTCGCCCCGGCGCCTGCCAGGAGCAGGCCACGACGGGTCACGGCCCGGTGGAACGCCGGCTGGCGGACGGCATCGGGCAGACCGATAAGAGAGCTTTTCGCGGAGATGCGGTTAAAGTACGTATCCTTGCGGTTCGTCGTCAAGCCACCCTCCGGTGTACAGCGCCCCCGACAGCGCGACATCAGTCACACTGCCGGGGGAACCGTCACCTGGGCGTCACGCCGTGGTGCACGCCAGGTTCTGCACCGTCGGCGCCGAGGTGCCGGAGGCGAGGAATCCGAACGTGACGTGGCCGTTGGCCGGCACGGTCGCGTTCCAGCCCTCCGGCGTCACGGAGACCAGCGACCCGCTGCTGCTCCCCTTGGCGCTCCAGACCTGGGCGAGCTGCTGCCCGCCGGGCCAGGTCCAGTTGATCTTCCAGTTGCTCACCGGGGTGGTTCCCGCATGCACCATGATCTCGCCCTGGAAGCCGCCGGTCCACGCCGACACGATCGAGTACATCGCGGTGCAGCCGCCCGGGGTGCCGGGCGACGGGCTGCCCGGGTTGCTCGGCGACGGGCTGCCGGGGTTGCTGGGTGACGGGCTGCCGGGGTTGCTCGGCGACGGGGTGGTGCCGCCGCCGATGCCGGTGACCTCGCCGTTACCGCCGTCGAAGACCACGTCGGAGCAGCCGTAGAAGGTCTCCTGGCTGTCCGAGCGCGACCACACCGAGTAGATCAGGTGCTTGCCGGTCTTGTTCGCCGGCAGCCGCCCGGTCCAGTAGTAGTGCCCGTCGTCGGTGCCCGGCCCGCCGTTGGCCGCCGGGTTGGTCACCTGGTCGAACGGCGTCGGCTCCAGGTCGCCCCAGGCGAGCGGCTTGTTCGGGTTGTAGCCGTCCTTGGTGATGTAGAGGGAGAACGTGCCCGGGTGCTTGGCCCAGTTGTTGTACTTGAACTGCACGCTCGCCCCTGCGGTCAGGTGCGTCGTCGGCCAGTCGGTGCGGGCCAGGTTGAAACCGGTGAAGTTGTACGGCCCCCCGGTCCCACCACTGCAGAGCTGACCGTCCGGAAGGAACCCGTTGACCCGCCCGGCCCCGTCGGACCGGAGCACGGCGAACCAGTTGTACAGAGAGGTGACGCCGCTCGCCGCCACCGCCGCGGCACAGGCCGCGTTCTTCGGCTCGATCGCGCCGGACTGCGGGTTGCGGCCGTCCTGGTAGCAGAACCAGGTACGGCTACCCGGAACTTGGATGGCGCCGTGTGCCTGGGCCGGGCTCGTCGGAAGAGCCAGGATCCCGGCCGTGGCGGCGAACAGGGCCACCACGGCCATGCGAATGAGTTTCATCGTCATCCCTGGGGGAAGAGGCGGGCGTATTCGGCGTAGCCGGTGGCCACGTCGACCTGCGCCCAGAACCGGTGATAGTTGAAGGACGGCGCGGGACCGCCCTTGAGGTAGGCGTCGAGCTTCGGGAAGTCGGGGTCGTCGCGGTAGAAGCTGCGGATGTCCAGGAACGAGACACCCGGCTTGATGACGTCGCCGTTCGGCATCTCACCGGTCCAGCCCGGCGGGATGTAGAGGCCCTGACCGGTGGAGGCGTTGTAGACGTCGTCCATCCGGTTGTAGTCGGCGCGGGTCTCGGTGCTCGACACGCCCTTGTCGTCCTTGAACGCCCAGATCGCGTCGAGCAGCCCCTTGGCCGCCGTCTTGGCCTGCGCGTTGCCGGACTTGGCGGCGTAGAAGGTGAGCAGCTTGGCGTACGAGCCGGCCACCCCGAGGTCCTGGCTGTGGTTGAGGACGGTCACGTGCAGGTTGGTGTTGGCGGCCGGGTTCGACGGGTTCCAGGTGGCCGGCGCGCCCGACCACTGCAGGTCGGACGGGATGGCGAAGGTGTTCGTCCCGATGGTGGTGTTCGCCAGCGCCCACGGCACCCACTTGTCGAGCACCGCCTTGGCCTTGGCGTTGCCGGTCACGTAGTACAGCTCGGCGAGCCGCTCCAGCGACCAGGTCTGCATGCCGAACCAGCGGTTGGACGGCGGGTCCTCGTAGACCGGGGCCTCGACGTACGACAGCCCGTAGAACTGCGGGACGTTCGTGGGCCGCGCCGAGTAGTTGCCGTTCCAGCTGTTGGTCGCACCGCCGGCGATGGCACCCTCGGACGACTGGAGCCACTGGTAGAACTCCAGCTGCCGGTCGAGGCTGGCCTGCCAGTCGGCCTTCGCGGTCGGCGACTTCGGGTTGAAGGCGCTGACGTTGGACATGATGTACGCGGCCATCGGGTTCTGATAGCCGAAGTGGCTGACGCTGGAGCCGATGCGCCACGCCCAGCCCGCGTTGGTGTCGTAGGCCCCGCCCCAGGCGTAGTACCACGACATCAGGTTGCTGGAGGCGTTCTTGCCGGTGCCGGCCGGGCACGAGGTGGACGCGCAGCCGGGCTGCTTGAAGTACTTGTCGTAGAACGAGTACCGCAGGTAGTCGCCCATCTTGGCGGCGTTGGCGACGGTGGTCGAGATCTGCGCCTGCTTGCCCTGCTCGGTGGCCCACTGCAGAGCCCAGTAGGCGACCTGTACGGCGCGGGCGTCGGCGTCCGGCGCGTTGGTGTACTTCCACTGCTTGGCGTAGGACGCGTCCTTGGTGAACAGGTCCAGGTAGCCGTTCGGGCCGCCGTGCGCGAACGTGTCGCAGGACGGCTGCGGCACGGTCTCGAAGGTCGACTCCTGCGGGCCGCGCTGGAACGTGTTGATGTACGCGACGCGGGTGGTGCCGTCACCGCAGCGGCCGAAGCCGTAGACGTTGTCGACGTCCAGCAGCCAGTGCATGCCGTAGATGTCGGAGGTGCCGTACGCCGACTTCAGTTCGGCGGCCAGCGGGTCGGTACCGACCGACACGCCGGTGTCGAGCTGCGACGGGTACTGCGACGGCAGCGGGTACTCGGCCGCGTACGTCGCCGGCTTGGCGGGGTTGTAGTTGTCGTTGGTCGGCTGGTCGGCGTGGGACGGGATGATGTACTTCTCCATCGTGGTCCAGGCGCTGTTGAACGGCGCCCAGTTGCCGGTGATCCGCGAGTTGGCGGCCTCCAGCCACAGCCAGTAGGAGAACGCCTCACTGGTGGTCTCGTGACCGTGGTCGGGCGCCTCGTCGATCAGCGTCTCGATCGAGTGGTAGGGCACGCCCTCCGGGCTGAAGTAGCCGTTGGCCGGGTTCTTCAGGTCGTTGTAGAGCTGGGTGAACCGGGTGTCCACCGAGCCGGGCTCGGTGACCGTGACGCCGAGCTGGGCCGCCGTGTAGCCGGTCGAGGTGGCCGAGATCGTCGCCGTGGAACCGGCGGTCGCGGTCGAGGCGGCCGCGACGGTGACCGACTGGCCGGTGCTCCAGTTCGACGGCGTGAAGGTGAGCGTCGCCGGGGTCACGGTGACCGCGGTGGACCCGGCGCTGCGGGCCACGGCCACGGTGACGTTCGCGGTCGGCGCCTTGCTCAGCGCGAGCTTGAACGAGCCGCTGGCGCCCGGGTTGATCGCCAGGGAGGTGGCGTCGGCGACGATCGCCGGGGTGGTCGCCGCGTCCACGAAGACCGGCACGTCGGCGGTGCTGCTCTTGGTACCGGCGTTGTCGTACGCGATGGCCTGCACGCGATAGGCGGCGCTCTGCGCCGGAACCCCGTCCCAGGAGTACGTGTACGGCGCGGTCGTGTCGGTGCCCAGCAGCAGCCCGTCGTGGTAGAACTCGACCTTGGCGATGGTCTGCCCGCTCGCCGCCGTGGCGGTCGCCGCGATCGGGATCGAGGCCGGCGCGGTGTAGCGGGTGTTCGCCGCCGGGCTGGTGATGGCGACGGTCGGCGCGTTCGCCGCCTGGTTGCAGGTGGTGCCGTTGAGCGTGAACGCGGTGGGCACCGGGTTGGCCGAGCCGAAGGAGCCGTTGAAGCCGGTGCCGACGGTCGCGTTGGTGCCCAGCGAACCGTTCCAGGCCGCGTTGTTGACGGTGACGCGCTGGCCGGACTGGCTGTAGATGCCGCTCCAGCCCTGTACCGCCTTCTGCGCGGCGTCCGGGAAGTCGAACTCGAGCTTCCAGGTGCTCAGCGGATCACCGGTGTTCTTGATCTGGATGTCGCCGGTGAAGCCGCCGGACCACTGGCTCTGCACCTTGTAGACGACGGTGCAGCCGGCCGCGGCATAGGCCGGGGCACCGGCCGCCAGGACCGCGCCGGCGCCGAGGACGGCGACGCCGGCGACGGCGACTCTGCGCCGGAACCTACCGGCGCGTCGGGGGGATGGGGTCACGGGGAATTCCTCTCCGCCGGAGGGGTGGCGCCCGGCCGGGACCGGGCGCCGCCACTCCGGTCTACGGGGTGGTGGAGCAGCTGATCGGGGACGGGACGGGGTTGGTGGTGCCGGTGTTGCTGCCGAGGAATCCGAAGGTGGTGGAAGCCCCGGACGACAGCGCGCCGTTGTAGCCGGCGTTCGCGACGGACACGGCGGTCCCGGACTGGGTGGCGGTACCGCCCCAGCCCTGGGTGACGACCTGCCCGGCGGTGTAGGACCAGCCGGCCCTCCAGCCGGTGACGGCGGTGGTCCCGGTGTTCTTGACCGTGATCTCGCCCTGGAAGCCGCCGGTCCACTGCCCGGTCACCCGGTAGGTGGCGGTGCAGCCGGTGGGGGTGCCGGGCGAGACGGAGACGGACGGCGAGACCGAGGCCGACGGCGAGACCGAGACCGAGGCCGACGAGCTCACCGATGCGGACGCCGGGACCGACGGGGTCGGGCTGGTGGGGCCGCCCTGCCGGTCGGCGTAGAGGATGCCCCGGCCGTTGGTGCCCAGGTAGACGCGGCCGTAGATGCGCGGGTCGCCGGCCAGGGCGTCGCCGGCGTTGCCGTACTGGTGCCTGTCGTCGTTGATCCGCACCCAGTAGGCGCCGGTGTTGTCGGACCGGAAGACGCCGTCGACGCCGTCGACCGTGCCGACCAGGAAGACCGCCGGGCGCGTGGTCCCCGGCGCGGCCTTGCCGAACGCCACGTTGACGCCCTCGGAGACCCCGCCGCCGATCGCGGTGAACGTGCGGCCGGAGTCGGTGGAGCGCAGCAGCCCGGTCTTACCGGCCAGCCACACCTCGCCGGCGACTCCCGGCACCGCCTTCAGGTTGACCCGGCCGTCGGCGGGCATCGCGGCGGTCGACGCGGTGAATGTCGCGCCGCCGTCCGTGCTGGTGTAGAACCTGCCGGCGGCGTACCCGTAGAAGGTTCTGGGGTCGACCCGGTCGCTCTCCACCTTCGCCCCGGCCGGGATGCCGGTGGACGCGCTCCACGTGCTGCCCCGCGTGGTGGAGTAGTGCACGCCGACGCCGGCCGGCGACCAGACCACCGCGTTCGCGTCGGCGCCGACCGCGACGGTGCCGCCGCCGGTCACGCCGGACGGCTCCTGTCCCTGGTACCAGCTCTTGCCGCCGTCGTTGGAGACCCCGATGTGCGGTGCCGCGTCGGCGTTGCCGACCCGGACGAAGAACGAGGGGCTCAGCTCGGCGAAGTCCAGGCCGGTGTTGCTGCCCAGCGCCGGGGTGTCGTGGAAGCCCGCCGGCACCGCGTCGAGGTCGGCGTGGTGGAAACCACCGATGTCACCGAGGGCGCTGACCAGGGGCGCGCCGCTGGGCGGGCTGGCCAGGTCGAGGACCGCGGTCTCCTCCAGGCCCTTGGCCATCGGCTTGATCGTGACCGTCGTGTTGTTGTCCCAGTTGGTCAGCTGGGTGGTGCCGTAGACGGTGGCGCCGGTGCCGTAGAGCATCCGGTTGGAGTCGAACGGGTCGATCGCAAGGGACTCGTTCATCCAGCCGAGCTTCGGGCTCTCCTCGGGCGGCTGGGCGGTGCTGTTGAAGTCCAGCCACGGGTTCGCGGAGATGTCCATGGTGTAGCGCTTGGTGCGGCTGGGGTAGCTGCTCCAGTCCCAGGCCCGGGTCCAGGTCGCCCCGTAGTCGGTGGAGCGGAAGAAGATCGCGTCCGGCCACCAGGAGATCTGCGTGGCGACCATCAGGGTGCCCGGCTTCCGGGCGTCGACGGTCAGGCCGGAGTAGCCGTGGTAGCGGTCGGCGACCGGGGTCGGCGAGATGTCGGTCCAGACGCCGGTGGTGGTGTCCAGCCGGGCGACCTGACCGGCCGCGCCGTCGTACGGCCCACCGGTGTCACTCGTCGCGATGAAGAGGTATCTGCCCTGGATCACGCCCTTGTGCGCGAGGTACCCGGTGGGCTGCCCGGGGACCCGCTCCCACGTCGCACCGGAGTCCGGCGACCGGTAGACCGGGTTCTCCTTGTCGGCCACCCCGACGTATACAGCCGGTGACGCCGGGTCGAAGGTGACCCATGTCAGACCTTGGTTCTGATTCAGATAGCCGTTCGGATCGGACGGGTCGGCGACGTAGTTACCGGCGTTCGGGAAGTCGGTCACTTTTCCCCACGTGGCGCCGTAGTCGGTGCTGCGCCAGAGCCCGTTTCCGCCCTCGGCGGCGAAATAGACGTTCCGGTTGTTCCGCGGGTCGACGGCGAGCCGTTCACCCATCCCCCGGCCCGGCATGTTCCCGCCGACCTTGAACGGCAGATACGTCCGTGACCAGGTGTTTCCCTTGTCGGTCGAGCGCAGGATCGCGCCGTTGTTCGGGTCCCAGCCGTTCGTGTACATGCCGACGGCGGCGTAGACGCGGTTCGTGTCGACCGGGTCGGCGGCGATGCTCAGGACACCGTTGTGACCCCAGTCGTCCTGTCCGACCCAGTCCAGCAGCGGGGTCCAGCTCTGCGCCGGCTGGTTCCAGCGGTAGGCGCCACCGATGTCGGTGCGGGCGTAGATGAGGTCCTTCTCGCCCGGGTTGAAGACGACACCGGGGACGAACCCGCCACCGTCAATGCGAACGTTTTTCCAGGTGTAGGGCTCTGCGGGGGCGGCGGCGGCGCCCTCTGGGCCGGAGGCTACGACGACCGCGGTCGCCGCCGTCACGAGAGCGGCGACGATGGCGAAGCCGGGGGACCTTCGCATGGATGGGGACCCTTTCATTGAAAGGCATGAGTGGGAGCGCTCCCAGAAGCGTCGGTCGCTGTCATCTTGATGTCAAGAGCCGGAAACTTCTCGGAGATGTTCGGGTTGCCGGGATTCGACCGTTCACCCCGTGGGAACCAACACGACATTAAGTGACAATTAGCCGCTGGAAGGGCTGTGTATCATTCGGCCGGAACACGCAGGTCGGCACCATCCGAGGCGCCGGCCGGCCGGCCCGGCGAGAGGCCGGTTGGGCCACTTGGCGAATACGTGGCGTAACCGCGGGTACGGCATAGCGGTGGAGGAGATTGCATGAAGGTTTGCGTTATCGGTACCGGCTATGTCGGCCTGACCACGGGCGTCAGCCTGGCCTTCCTCGGTCACGAGGTGACCTGTGTCGACCTCGACCAGGCCAAGGTCGACATGCTGCGCGGCGGCAAGTGCCCGATCTACGAGCCCGGGATGGAGGACCTGCTCGCCGAGGCGGCGCAGAACCTCACCTTCACCACCTCGTATGAGGAGGCCGTCCCCGGTGCGGACGTCGTGTTCGTGGCGGTGCAGACCCCGTCGGCCGAGGACGGCAGTCCCGACCTCCGCTATCTCCGCCGCGCCGCCGAGAGTGTCGCGCAGAGCCTGAACCACGACTTCACCGTCGTGGTCAACAAGTCCACCGTGCCGATCGGCAGCGGCAACTGGGTCGACGCCATCCTGCGCGACTCGTTCGTGCAGCGCGAGGACCGTCCCGAGGGCGTCGAGTTCGCCGTCGCGTCGAACCCGGAGTTCCTGCGCGAGGGCAACGCGATCGCGGACACCCTCTACCCGGACCGGATCGTCATCGGCTCGGACAACCCGCGCAGCCTCGAGGTGCTCAACCGCCTCTACCGGCCGATCATCAACCAGACGTTCACGCCGCCGACCTTCCTGCCCCGGCCGGAGGACGCGAACGCGGTTCCGCTGGTCTCCACCGACCTGGCCTCGGCCGAGCTGATCAAGTACGCGGCGAACGCGTTCCTGGCCCTGAAGATCAGCTACGCGAACGAGATCGGCCAGCTCGCCGCCAAGGTCGGCGCCGACATCACCGAGGTCGCCCGCGGCATGGGCCTGGACCAGCGGATCGGCTCCCGGTTCCTCCAGCCCGGCGTGGGCTGGGGCGGCTCCTGCTTCGGCAAGGACACCAAGGCGCTGATCGCCACCGCGTCGGAGTACAACCTCGACATGCCGATCGTGAAGGCGGCGCGCGAGGTCAACAGCCGGCAGCGGGCGATCGCCGTCGAGCGGCTGCAGGACGAGCTGCGGATCCTCAAGGGCCGCAAGATCGGCCTGCTCGGCCTGGCCTTCAAGCCGAACACCGACGACCTGCGCGACGCGCCTGCCCTGGACATCGCGAACTCGCTGATCGCCCGGGGTGCGCGGGTCAAGCTGCACGACCCGGTGGCGACCGGCCGCTTCCGCATCGAGCAGCCGGAGCTGGCGGCGTACCTGAGCGAGACCATCGACGACGTGTTCGCCGACTGCGACGCGGTCGTGCTGGTCACCGAGTGGGCGCAGTACCTGGAGCTGGACTGGTCGAAGTTCGTCGGCCTGATGCGTACCCCGATCCTGCTGGACGGCCGGCACGTGCTCGACGCCGACCGGATGCGCCGTCTCGGCTACCGCTACGTGGCGGTATCCGGGTAGGCACGGGTAGACGTACGTCAACCGCCGCGACGGCCACGGGCCGTCGCGGCGGTTTCTTTTTGCGGATCACCGAACCGGGCTTACCGCGAACCCAGCAAAACCGGCTCACACCATACTTGAGTGACGTTTAGTCCGGTTAAATACGGTTAAAGGCGTACCACTCCGGTCGGCAGCCGGTAGGCTCTTCCGCCAATCTCCTTAACCGGTTAAGGTGCCGGTAGGTCGCAGCGATATCGTTACCGACTCGATCGCGCTGAAATCATTGCGCAACTTGCCGGTTACCTCTTGACTGTTGGTCAAGAAGCGCTTCGGACGGCGGCGTCGCGAGACGCCGGAGGCGCTATATGACATAGGGAGCGGTATGTTCGTTCAACGTGGGAGTTCGCGATCGCGGATCGCGCTCGCCGGTGCCCTCAGCGCGGGCCTGGTTCTCGGCCTGAGCGCCTGCGCGGACAGTAAGGACGACGGAGGCAGCGGCACGGTTCCCGCCTCGTCGCTCGGAGCCATCGACTGCACGCCCTACACCGCGTTCGGTGACCTCAAGGGCAAGGAAGTCTCGATCTACACGGGCATCGTGACCCCGGAGGACGCCCCGCAGAAGCAGTCCTACAAGCCCTTCGAGGACTGCACCGGCGTCACCATCAAGTACGAGGGCGACAAGGCCTTCGAGACCCAGGTCCTGATCCGCGCCGAGGCCGGCAACCCGCCGGACGTCGCCTTCGTGCCGCAGCCGGGCCTGCTCCAGCGTCTGGTCGCCACCGGCAAGGCCAAGGAGGCCCCCGCCGAGACGGCCGCGCTCGTCGACAAGAACTTCGGCGCCGACTGGAAGGCGTACGGAACGGTCGACGGCAAGTTCTACGCCGCGCCGCTGGGTGCCAACGTGAAGTCGCTCGTGTGGTACTCCCCCAAGGAGTTCACCGACAACGGCTACACCGTGCCCACCACGCTCGCCGAGCTCAAGACCCTGAGCGACAAGATCGCCGCCACCGGCAAGAAGCCGTGGTGCGCGGGCATCTCCTCCGGTGAGGCGACCGGCTGGCCGATGACCGACTGGATGGAGGACTTCTACCTCCGGCTCAACGGCGTCGACGCCTACGACAAGTGGGTTAAGCACGAGACCCCGTTCAACAGCCCCGAGTCCACCAAGGCCCTCGACGCCGTCGGTGAGTACCTGAAGAACGACAAGTACGTCAACGGCGGTCTCGGCGACGTCAAGAGCATCGCCAGCACCACGTTCCAGGACGCCGGCCTCCAGATCATCGAGGGCGCCTGCTCGCTGCACCGCCAGGCCAGCTTCTACGCGGCCAACTTCGACAAGAACACCAAGGTGGCCGAGGACGGCGACGTCTACGCCTTCTACCTGCCGGGTGAGACCGCCGACAAGAAGCCGGTTCTCGGTGGCGGCGAGTTCGTCCTCGCGTTCGCGGACCGTCCGGAGGTCAAGGCCTTCCAGACCTTCCTGGCGACCGACACCTGGGCCAACGCCAAGGCGAAGGTCTCCTCGGGCTGGGTGAGCGCCAACAAGGGCCTCCAGATCTCCAACCTGGTGAACCCGATCGACCAGCTGTCCGCCAAGATCCTCCAGGACCCGAACGCGCAGTTCCGCTTCGACGGCTCGGACATGATGCCCGCCGCGGTCGGCTCCAACGCGTTCTGGAAGCAGGCCACCAACTGGATCACCGGTCAGGACACCAAGAAGACCCTCGACGCCATCGAGGCCGCGTGGCCCAAGTGACCCAATAGCTGCACCGGGGCCGGTCGGGATATCGCCCGACCGGCCCTAGCAGTCTGATCACTTCTGTTCTTCACTTATTACCTCTTCACCCCTCCGTACGTACTGAGGAGGAACGGGCCGCGTGTTCACCACCGCCACCACCACATCTCAGAAGATCCTGCAGATGTTCGCGGCGATCCTTCTGTTCGCCGCCGTCATCGGCCTGATCCTGTTCATCGCCGGCCGGTTCACCGGTAAGCGTGACCGCGCGATCGCCGCGCTCTACCTCGGCCCGACCGTGCTGATGCTCAGCGTCGGGCTGCTCTACCCCGGTCTGCGGACCATCTACCAGTCGTTCCTCGACGCCTCGCTGAAGAACTTCATCGGGTTCGACAACTACGTGACGATCCTCAGCGATCCGGAACAGCTGACGGTCCTGCGCAACACCGCGTTCTGGGTGCTGGTCACCCCGTTCGTCGCGACCGGCGTGGGCCTGCTCTACGCCATCCTGGTCGACAAGGCCCGGATGGAGTCGTTCGCCAAGGCGCTGATCTTCCTGCCGATGTCGATCTCGTTCGTCGCGGCCGGCGTCATCTGGAAGTTCATGTACGAGTTCCGGCCCGACCAGGGGAACATCAAGCAGATCGGCTTCGTCAACCAGCTCATCGTCTGGCTCGGCGGGGAACCTCAGCAGCTGCTCATCGACTCGCCGCTGAACACGTTCCTGCTGATCGCCGTGATGGTCTGGATCCAGGCCGGCTTCGCGATGACCGTGCTGTCGGCGGCCATCAAGGCGATCCCGGACGACATCATCGAGGCCGCCCGCCTCGACGGCGTCGGCCCCTGGGGCATGTTCCGGTTCGTGACCCTCCCGGCGATCCGCCCGGCGGTCATCGTCGTCATCACCACCATCGCGATCGGCACCCTGAAGGTCTTCGACATCGTCCAGACCATGACCGGCGGCCGGTTCGACACCAGCGTCATCGCGAACGAGTTCTACAGCCAGACCTTCCGCAGCGACAACCGGGGCCTCGGCGCCGCGCTCGCGGTGGTGCTGTTCATCCTCGTCATCCCGATCGTCGTCTACAACATCCGCCAGCTTCGCCGATCGGAGGCGTGATGACCACCGCAGCACCCCTCACCACCACTCCGGTCGCGACGACGGAGACCAAGAAGCTGTCCGCCGCCGCGTCGGCGAAGGCGAAGCTCACCTCACCGTGGGCGTCGCTCGCCGCGGTCGTCCTGGCCGTGCTCTGGACGATCCCGACGTTCGGGCTGCTCATCACGTCGTTCCGGACGACGGAGGACATCCGGCGCAGTGGCTGGTGGACGACGTTCACCAACCCGCTGTTCACGCTGGACAACTACAAGGCGGTCCTGGACCCCGAGCAGGCCGGCGCCAACCTGCCGGACTCGTTCCTGAACTCGCTGGTCATGACGATCCCGTCGGTGATCATCCCGCTGTGCCTGGCGTCGCTCGCTGCGTACGCGTTCGCGTGGATGAACTTCCCCGGCAAGAACATCCTGTTCATCGCGATCTTCGCGTTGCAGATCGTCCCGCTGCAGGTCACCCTCCTGCCGCTGCTCCAGCTGTTCGTGGCCTGGGACATCGACGGCACGTTCTGGACCGTCTGGCTGTCGCACTCGACGTTCGCGCTGCCGCTGGCGATCTACCTGCTGCACAACTTCATCAAAGAGGTGCCGGCCAGCCTCATCGAGGCGGCCCGGATCGACGGCGCGGGCCACGTGTCGATCTTCTTCCGGGTGCTGCTGCCGCTGCTCACCCCGGCGCTGGCGGCCTTCGGCATCTTCCAGTTCCTGTGGGTGTGGAACGACCTGCTGGTCTCGTTGACGTTCGCCGGCGCGCCGGCGATCTCCCCGCTGACCGTGCAGCTGTCCAACCTCACCGGCACCCGGGGCACCGCCTGGTACCTGTTGTCGGCCGGTGCGTTCGTCTCGATCATCGTGCCGGTCACGGTGTTCCTGCTGCTCCAGCGCTACTTCGTCCGCGGCCTGCTCGCGGGCAGCGTCAAGGGCTGACCCACCCGCAGCACAGCGCGAAGGCCGCATCCTCCACGAGGGTGCGGCCTTCTTGCACGCCGCACGGCCGCGTCCGCGCATTCCACCCCTCATCCGGTACGGGTGGAAGCGGCCCCCACCCGCAGGTCGCCGTGCTCCCCCGGCGGGCGTAGCGCGCGGTAGGCGACCAGCCAGCTCGCGGCCAGCAGGAGCACCGGCACCAGGTAGGCACCGGCGACCGCGACCGCCAGATCCGGGCGCAGCGCCTCGCGGGCCGCGTCACCGAGGCCGAGCATCGCCGGCACTCCCCTGTCCGGCCCCGGCATCGCCGCCGTGACCAGGACGCTGAGCGTGATCGCCGTGAGCGCGCCGGCGAGCGCGTTGGACAGCTGCACGACCAGCGCGAGCAGGGTGGTGCCGCGGGGTGTCTCGGCGTGGTCGAGGTCCCGCAGCGCGACCGTCATGGTCGGCATCAGCGTCGCCCCCGATCCGGCGCTGAGCAGCGCGGTCGCCGCCATGATCCACGGGTAGCCGGCGTCCATGCCGACCGTCACCAGCAGCATCGCGCCGCCCAGCGTGCCGAGGGCCGTCCCGGTGAGCACGATGCGCCGCGCCGGTATCCGGTCGACGAGCCGGGTCGCGACCTGTGCCACCAGGCCGACCGTGATCGCCTGTGGCAGTCCGATCACTCCGACCATCGACGCCGGATCGCCTCGGACCCCCTGGATGAACAGCGGCAGCACCGCCATCGACCCGAAATAGGCCGCCGCGAAGAGGACCAGCACCCCGGCGCCGGCCCGAACCGGCCGGTGCCGCAGGAGCCGGAGATCGACGATCGGATCGGCGGCCCGCCGCGCCCGCCACACGAAGCCGCCGAGCATCACCGACCCGAGCAGAATCAGGGCGAGCCCGCCCGTGAATCCGGCCGTCTGGTCCAGCATGGTCGCCCCGAAAACGGCCGTCACCGCGCCGCCGGAGAGCAGCACCAGACCACCCCAATCCGGCTGGCTCTCACCGCTGTCTCCGGGGCGCCGAGACAGCGGTGAGAGCCAGCCGACCAAGATCCGCCTGCCCGCCGGCCGGCCTTCGGGCGTCCGGACGGCGGGTGTCCCGGCGGCGGGCGCCCCGGCGGCCGGCGTCCGGGCGGCCGACATCCGAGCGGCGGGCGCCCCGGCAGCGGGCGTGCCCGCGGCGGGCTTCTGGGCGGGGGGTGAAGCGGCGTCGGGGGGCAGGACGCGGAGGCAGACCAGGGTGGCGAGCAGGCCGAGGGGGACGTTGAGCAGGAAGATCCAGCGCCACGAGGCGGTGTCGATCAGCCAGCCGGCCAGCAGCGGGCCCAGCACCGGACCGATCACCAGCGGCAGGACCAGCAGGCTCATCAGACGGCCGCGCGCCTCGCGGGGGGCCGCCCGCAGGCCGATGGCCTGACCGACCGGATTGAGCAGGCCGCCGCCGAGACCCTGGAGCACCCGGAAGACGGCCAGCGACGTCACGTCCCAGGCGAGACCGGTCAGCGCGGAGAAGGCGGTGAACACGAGCAGCGCCGCGAGGTAGACGCGGCGGGCACCGTATCGGGTGGACAGCCAGCCGGCCAGCGGGATCACCGCGACCAGCCCGAGCAGGTATCCGGCGGTCGCCCACTGCGCGGCCGGCAGGGACGCGTCCAGGCCGGACACGATCGCGGGCACGGCCACCGCGGTGACGGTCATGTCGATCACGACCATCAGGCCGCCGAGAGCCAGTGCGAGCCCGATCGCCCGGACCCGGCGGTCGAGCGGTGCGGCGTACGAGATCCCCGTCATGAGATGAGGCTCGGCCTTCAACAACGGTTGAGGTCAAGCCCGACGTTCTCCCGGGCGCACCGGCGGACCTCTTGGTGAGCTGTGGCGCGCGACGGGCGTACCGGGGAAAAAGATGCCGGTCCCGGCGGAAACCGGGACCGGCAAGGGGTGTTACGGCTGGCTGCGCGGGCTGTCCGGAGCCAGGGTGTCGATGAACTCGTGCGGGCTGTGCAGGTCGGTGGTGCGCCGGGATTGGTCGGCCTCGGCCTTGAGGGTGGTGGCCAGGCCGGCCGCGTCGACGCCCGGGATGGCGGCGACGGTGCCGTAGGCCTTCTCGGCCAGGGCGTAGGCGATCCGGTACTCGTGCGCGGCGAACGCCTTCGAGGCGCCGCCGAGCAGGGCGTCGGCGGCCTTCAGGGCGGTCCGGCCCTTACCGGCCGGGACCTGGGCGGCCAGACGGTTCGCGGCCTCCCAGTAGGCGGCGGTGAGGAACCGGTCGTTGTTGTCCCGGTCGAACTGGCTGAAGTCCCAGTTGACGTCGATGTAGCTCATCATCGAGTTGTTCTCGTCGCCGGCGTTGACGTAGTAGAACTCGTTCGCCGGGCCGTAGTCGACACCCGTGGCGCTGTCGTAGCCGTCGTGCGGGTGGCTCATGCCCAGGTGGTGACCGACCTCGTGGATCTGCGTCGTGGTCAGGCCGTAACCGGCGGCGACCACCTCCGGGGAGATGAACGAGAACACGTAGCTCTGAGTGCCGGTGACGTAGTCGTCGTCGGCGACACCGAGGCCGGGAGTCGGGACGCCCTCGCCGACGGCGTAGTTGAACAGCGGGATCTCGTAGTCGACCTTGCCCTCGTCGTCGAGAGCGCGGTCCAGGTTCTCCCGGTTGTAGAGATACAGGTTGGCGAACGCCGGGAAGCCGGTCTCCGGGTAGCAGGACTCCTCGGTGGCGGCGGCGCCGAGATAGCACTGCTCGGCCTTCGCGTCGTACGGCAGGTCCTGCGTGTCGTACGACAGCCGGTTGCGCCAGCGCAGCTCCGCCAGTTCGGCCTTGAGCAGTGCCGGGGTGGTGTACTCCTCGGACGCGTTGACGCCGGGCCAGCCCTCGTACGTGTTGTCGTCGATGTTCAGGCTCTTCGGCGGCTCGGCCGCCGGCAGCTCGACCGGGTACAACGGCGACGTGGTGAACAGCAGGTTCAGGGCCACGTACCGGGTGATCTTGCCGAGGTCACCGGCGAGGGCCGCCGGGGCCCGGTAGCCACCCGCGGCGTACTCCCAGGTCGGCGGCATCCGGTAGTCCTCGATGCCGTCGCCGTCGAGGTCACGGTTGTCGACGTCGTAGTTGCTGGTCCACGACTCGGGACCGGCCGACAGGTCGTGGAACCAGATCCGGCGGGTGCTGCCCAGACCGGTCTCCTCGTCGTCGGCGGTCGTGCCACCCCAGGCGATCATCTTGCGGCTGGCCCGGTTGACGCCGAAGTCGTAGCCGGTGTCCGGGTCCGGCTCGCCGGTCTTCGTGTAGACGTGGTGCTTGAAGTCGGACCGGCCGTACCAGTTGATGAAGAAGACGGTGTTGCGGCGGGTGTCGACACCGGCCGGCGCGTTGTAGGCCAGCCACTTCTCCACGCTCGGCGCGTCGATGACGTTGTTGTTCGCGATGTCCAGGACGTTGTTCTCCTGGTCGTTGTACGCCTGCTGGAACGTCGTCAGGTCGGCCGGCTTCGCGAGCTTGGTGAGCTGACGGAAGAACCGGTCCTCGTACTTCCGGTCGGCGTAGGTGAGCTTGTAGTCGTATTTGTAGGTGATGCCGAGCTTCTCGGTGACGCCGTAGTTGAGGCGGGACCGGACCACCGGCTCATAGCCGCCGGCCAGCTCGCCGAGGAACGCCTTCTTCCCCACCTGCTGCGGCTCGTAGCCGATGAACACCACGTTGACCGGCACCTTCTCGACCAGGCGCGGCTGGCCGCCGGGCTTCAGGTAGCCGTACGACCCCGCGGCCGCGGCGGACCCGGCGGGTCCCACCGAAGCTCCGACGAGGACCGCGACGGCAGCCACGGTGAAAGATCTTCTCCATCCCATGTGGTGACACGCTGCCATCAACGCAGGCCGATGGGAACCCCCGTCGATGCGTTGTTGACTATCCTGTCCGCCATGTCATCGCCTGCACTTCGGATTCGAGGACTCTGCAAGACCTTCGGAACGTTCCGGGCGGTGGATCACCTCGATTTGACCGTCGCGCCGGGCACCTTCCACGGCATCGTCGGGCCCAACGGCGCCGGCAAGTCCACCACCATCGGCATGGCCGTCGGTCTGGTCGTCCCGGACGCCGGCGAGATCAGCATCCTCGGCCACGACGCGATCCGCGACCGGGCCGGGGCACGTGCCGTCACCGGGGTCCTGCCCGACGGCCTGGACCTGCCGGAGCGGCTCACCGGCGCGGAACTCCTCCGGTACAGCGCGGGGCTGCGCGGGCTGTCGCGTGCCGCCGCGGCCCAGCGTGCCGGCGAACTGATCGAGGTCCTCGGCATCACCAAGGCGGCCGCCACCCCGCTCGCCGACTGTTCCACCGGCAACCGCAAGAAGGTCGGCCTCGCCCAGGCGCTGCTGCACGCGCCCCGGCTGCTGGTGCTCGACGAGCCGTTCGAGGCGGTCGACCCGGTGTCCGCGGCGGGCATCCGGCGGGTGCTGCGCCGGTTCGTCGACGGCGGCGGCACCGTCGTCCTGTCCACCCACTCGATGCTGCTGGTCGAGCAGATGTGCGACGACGTCACCGTCATCCACCAGGGCCGGGTGGTGGCGGCGGGCCCGGTCGCCGAGGTCGCCGGCGGCCTCCCGCTGGAGGACCGGTTCGTCGCGCTGGTCGGCGCCGAGACCAGCGGTGCCGACGGCCTGGACTGGCTCGTCCGATGAGCGCCGTCGGTACTCCCGCGCGGATGCGGGCGAGCATGTTCCGGCGCTCGCTGCGCGAGCATCCCGGTCCGGTGGTGGCCGCGATCGTCGGTCTGCTCACGGCCGCGTGGCTGATCAGATACGGGGTGTACGGCGACCGGCACACCCTGTCCATCCTGGCCGGGACGTGGGTGCTCGGCTGGATCGTGCTGCCGCTCATGCTCGGCGGCGGTCGTGGCCGGGTCCGCCCGTCGCATCTGCGCCTGGAGCCGGTCGGCAGCGTGGCGGCCGCGGCCGGGCTGCTGCTCGCCTCCGCCGTCGGGATCGGGCCGCTCGTCTCGCTGGTCGCGCTCACCGCGCTGCCCGTGCACGCCGCCCGCTACGGCGCCCGTGGTGTCGCGATCGCCGCGCTGGGCGCGCTGCTGTTGTGGCTGACCGGGCTGATCGGGTCGGCGGTCGCCCTGGAGGCGATCGGGCACGCGGCCGGCCCGGTCGGGGCGGTGCTCACCGGCGTGTTCACCGGAACCGTGATGGGCGTGCTCGGCTCGGTGTGGGCGGTCGCGTCGTGGATCACGTCCCTGCTCGCCGGAGCACCCGACCACATCGTCCGGTGGCTGCCGTGGTTCCCGGGGAGCTGGCCGCTGTCGGCGGTGGCCGGCCCGTCCGTCCGTGGCTTCGCGATGATCGCCGGGCTTCTCGGGATCGTCGTGGGGTTCGCGCTGGCGTACCTGCTGCTGGTCCGCCGGGCCCTGGTCGCCGGGACCACCTGGCGCCCGCGCCGCTCCCCCGCCTCCTCAGTCCCCGCGCCGGCGGTCGGCGTCCCGGTCGCGCGGGCGGCGGGCGACTCTGTCGGGTCGGTGGCACGCGGGCGCGGGCTGTCCGGGGGCTGGTGGGGGCCGGGGCCGGTGTGGGCGGTCGCCGGGCGTGAGCTGCGTACGTGGGTGCGGCATCCGCTGCGGGTGCAGTATCTGGCGTTCGCCGTGGTCTACGGGTCCCTGCTGGCCGGACTGCCGATGATCGCGGGCGCGGACCTGCTGGTGCCGTGGGCCGGTGTCCTCACCGCGCTGTGGGCCGCCGCCATGTCGGCCGGGTTGGTCGGGCTGGACGGGACGGCGTTGTGGATGCCGTTCACCAGTCCGGGCGGCGAACGGGCCGAGGTCCGCGGACGGGCACTGGCCTGGTTGCTGCTGGTCAGCCCGATCGCGGTGCTGCTCACCGTCGCCGGGATCCTGCTCGCCCCGGACGTCGACCCGCTGCCCGCGCTGGCGGTGCTGCCGGCGGTGCTGGGGGCGGGCGCGACCGTACCCGTGTGGGTGTCGCTGTTGCGGGTCCGCCCGGTGCCGGACCCGCGGCATCCGACGTCCGCCGACAACCCGACCGACATCATCAGTGTGCTCGTCGCCTCGGCAGCCGGCCTGGTCGCCGCGGCCCTGCCGATGGCCCTGATCATCTGGGGCCCGGACGGTCTGCGCCCGCTCGCCCCGGCGGTGGGCGCGGCCGCCGGTGCCGGCATGTGGTTCGCCGGCGCCTGGCTGGCCGACGACCGGCTCGCCACCCGCAGCGCCGAGGTGCTGACCGCCGCCGGTCAGCGCACCCGGCCACCGGAGACGGTGATCCCGCTGACCTGGGACGCCGACTGGTACCGCGCGAACCGGGCCACCGCATGGGCGCTGATCCTGCTGATGGCCGGCTGGATCCCGGTCGTCCCGCAGGGCCTGATGGTGCTGGTCTTCGACATCGGTGGCGGCTGGATCGTCGCCTCCCACGTCAGCGGGACCGCCCGGACCGGTGTGGCGGTCGCGATGGTCGCCCTCGGTGGCGCACTGCTCCTGACCGGCCTCGTGCTCTGGGGTCGGCGTCCCCGCCCCACTGCGTGACCCGCCGGCGGTTCCGCGATCTCCCTCTCGAGGGAGCGGATCCGGCGGGAACGGCCGAGGGCCGCGCCCCGGACAGGCGCGGCCCTCGGCCGATCGAGCGGACGCTCAGCTCTTGCGCTGACCGTAGCCGCCGTAGTTGTCACCACCGTGGGTGTAGTCGCCCTTGCCGCCGCTGTGACCGTAGTGGCCCTTGCCGCCGTTCCAGTGCTTGTTGCCGTGGTTGTAGTTCCAGCCGTAGTAGACCTTGAGCGCCCAGTCCCCGCTGTGGAAGCCGCGGTAGACCTTGAAGCAGCTGTACCGCTGCCACTGGTTCCTCCACTGACCGATGCGGCCGATCTTGTGGCAGGTCCGCGGGCTGTTGTAGAAGCCGAAGATCCGGTCGCGGCGCTGGAAGTCCTGCTTCTGGGCCACGGCCGGCCGGGCGCCCGGCGTGGTCGTGGTGGACACCGCGGTGGCGGGACCGGCGGCGACCGTGACGCCGGTGGCGACGGCGACCCCCGTCATGACGAGGGCGCGGGTCATCTTGTTCATACGATCACCGATTCCATAAGAAAGGGTAATTTCTGGACAAGATGGATCGTATGATCCCCCGGCGCCTGCGGCATGGGAGACGCGCACCCCGAAAGAGTGAACTCCCGCAGCCGAGCTGCGGGAGTTCATACTTTCAGCCGGTACTCTGGTCGGCCGAAGAGTGGAGCGCGGGGCGGATCAGACGGCGATCCTGGTGCGGGCCGCCGGCCGGAGGTAGACCGCCCACGTGATCACCACGCAGAGCGCGTAGAAGACGATGAACGCCATGTACGCCGCGTCCGCGTCCTTGTAGGTCAGGAACGACTGCCGGAAGGCCAGGTTGACCAGCACCCCGCCGACCGCGCCGATCGCACCGGCGATGCCGATGACCGCGCCGGAGATCCGCCGGGCCCGGTGCTCGTCACCGGCGAACTTCTGCTTGAAGATCGCCGGGATCATCTTGTAGGTCGAGCCGTTGCCGAGCCCGCTGAGGATGAACAGGAGGATGAACCCGACCAGGTAGAGCGGCAGCGAGCGCTGCTGCGCGGCGAAGAGCACGATGGACGCGCCGACCGCCATCGCGATGAAGTTGAGGAAGGTGACCTTCGCCCCGCCGAACCTGTCGGCGAGAGCGCCGCCGAACGGCCGGATCAGCGAACCCAGCAGCGGGCCGATGAAGGTCAGGTAGGCGGCCTTGACCGGGGTGTTGAAGATGTCCGCGAACTGCACCTGCAGCACCTGGCCGAAGGCGAACCCGAAGCCGATGAAGGACCCGAACGTGCCGATGTAGAGCACCGACATCACCCAGGTGTGCCCCTCCCTGGTCGCGTCACGCATCCCCCGCTTCTCGTTGCGGGCCTGGGTCAGGTTGTCCATGTAGACGGCCGAGCCGACCGCCGCGATCACGATCAGCGGGATGTAGACGCCGGCCACCAGGCCGGGGCTGCCGGCGCCGAAGGTGGCCAGCACGAACAGGCCGACCAGCTGCACCGCGGGAACACCGATGTTGCCGCCGCCGGCGTTGATGCCGAGCGCCCAGCCCTTGAGCCGGTCCGGGTAGAAGGCGTTGATGTTGGCCATCGAGGAGGCGAAGTTGCCGCCACCGACACCGGCGAGCGCCGCCAGGATCAGCAGGGTCGAGTACTCGACGCCCGGCTCGATCAGGAAGGCCGCCGCGATCGACGGGATGAGCAGCAGCGACGCGCTGATGATGGTCCAGTTACGGCCACCGAACCGGGCGACGGCGAAGGTGTACGGAATCCGCAGCGCCGCCCCGACCAGCGTGGGCACGGCGGTGAGCAGGAACTTCTGCGCCGGGTCGAAGCCGTAGGCGGGGCCGAGGAACAGCACCATGACCGACCACAGTGACCACACCGAGAAGCCGATGTGCTCGGAGAAGATCGAGAAGATCAGGTTGCGCTTGGCGATCTGCTTGCCGCCGTTGTCCCAGAATGCCGGGTCCTCGGGCCGCCAGTCGTCGATCCAGTGGCCCTTCAGCGTCTTCGCTTCCGGTCTGTCCGGTGTGATCGTGGGAAGTGTCGCAGTCATTGTCAGTCTCCCAGAATGATGTGACCGTCATCGACCCGTACCGGGTAGACGCTGATCGGGGGCTGTCCGGACTGGGAACACCCGGTGGCGAGGTCCCATGCGTAGAGGTGCAAGGGACAGACGACAACCTTGTTGTCGATCTGTCCGTCCGCGAGCGGACCGCCCTTGTGCGGGCACACCGCCGACACCGCGCGAAGGGAGCCGTCGCGGAGGCGGAAGACTGCGATCATCTCGGACCCGACGGCGTAGGTACGTCCTTCGCCGAGCGGGATCTCGTCGAGGGGGCCGAGCACGGTCGGGGCGAGGGGGGTGATGGTCATGAGCGCACCGGAACCTGAGGGAGAACGGTCAGGGGAAGGGAGGTACGGAACTGGCCGGGCGTGGCCGGGACGGCCCGCTCCTTCCAGGGGTCCTTGTAGGCCTGCACGGCCTCCTCGACGGCGGCGTCCAGAGCCTCGGCGATGCCGTCGGTGTCCTCGATGACGATCTCGCGGATCCGCTCGATGCCGATCCGGGGGACGAACGCGTAGGTGCGCTCCAGCCAGTTCGCGTTCTCGCGGTAGTACTGCAGGAACCGGCCGGTCAGACGGATCACCTCTTCGGGAGAGTCGACCGTGACGAGCAGGTCGCCCTTGCGGATGTGGGCGCCCGCGGCGCCGCCGACGTAGATCTCCCACTTACCGCCGTCGATCGCGACGACCCCGAGGTCCTTGACGTACGCCTCCGCGCAGTTACGGGGGCAGCCGGTGACCGCGAGCTTCATCTTTCCGGGACCCTCCAGCCCCTGGTAACGCTCCTCGATCGCGATGCCCAGCGCAGTCGAGTCACCGACACCGAATCGGCAGAAATCAGAGCCGACACAGGTCTTCACCGTGCGGAAACTCTTGCCGTAGGCGTACCCGGACGGCATGTCGAGGTCCGCCCACATGGCCGGCAGCTGCTCCTTCGGGATGCCGAGCAGGTCGATGCGCTGGCCGCCGGTGAGCTTGACCATCGGCACCTTGTACTTCTCGGCGACCTCGGCGATCCGCTTCAGCTCGGCCGGGGTGGTGACGCCGCCCTTCATCTGCGGGACGACCGAGAAGGTGCCGTCCTTCTGGATGTTGGCGTGCACCCGGTCGTTGATGAAGCGGGCGTCGCGCTCGTCGACGTACCGGTCGGCCCACATCATCTTGAGCAGCGAGGCCAGGCCCATCTTGCTCTTGGCGTCGTGCTCGCCACCGGGCACCAGCTTCTCGAAGACCGCGGAGACGCTGGTCAGCTCGTACTTGCGGATCGCGTCCATCAGTTCCGGCTTCGGCATCGGCACGCCCGGGACGTACCAGGACGCGGCCGGGTCCTCCTCGGCCTCGCCGCCGGCCGCCCACTCGACGATCCGCTGCACCAGCGGCTTGCAGGTGCCGCAGCCCTTGCCTGCACGGGTCTTGTCCATCACGCCGGAAACCGTCTTGCACCCGGCGTTGACGACACCGCAGATGGCGCCCTTGCTGACACCGTTGCAGTTGCAGACCTGCGCGTCGTCCGGCATGTCCTCCGGCTTGACCTCGCCGGCCGGGCCGCCGATGTCGAACAGCATCTCGGCGCGCTCCTCCGGCAGGGCCTGGGCGCGGTCGAACGACTGGATCAGGCCGGCGGCCTTGCTGTTGTCGCCGACCAGGATCGCACCGGCCAGTGCCCCGTCGCGGATGATGAGCTGCTTGTAGACGCCCTTCTTCGGCTCGCTGTAGATGATCACCTCGTCGTCGTCGGTCTCCGGCGCGATGAGACCCATCGAGGCGACGTCGATGCCGGCGACCTTGAGCTTCGTGGAGAGCTTCGAGCCGGTGTAGGCGGCTTCGGTGTCGCGGCCGGTGATGTGGTCGGCGAGCACCTTCGCCTGGTCCCACAGCGGCGCGACCAGGCCGTAGAGGTTGCCGCGGTGCTGGGCGCACTCACCGACCGAGTAGATGTCCTCCTCGTCCTGCACCCGCATCTGGTCGTCGACCACGATGCCGCGCTCGACGGTCAGCCCGCTGTCCGCGGCGACCTGAGTGTTCGGCCGGATGCCGGCGGCGATCACCACGACGTCGCACGGGATCACCGTGCCGTCGGCCAGTTTCACCCCGGTGACCCGGTCCTTGCCGAGGATCTCGGTCGTCATCGCGTTGGTGATTACCTTGATACCGAGCTTGTTCTCGACGCTGGCCTGGAGCATGTGGCCGGCCTTCTCGTCCAGCTGCCGCTCCATCAGGTGGCCCATGGCGTGCAGCAGCGTCACGTCGCTCAGGTGGTTCTGCAGGCCGCGGGCCGCCTCCAGGCCGAGCAGGCCACCGCCGATCACGACGGCGCGCTCGTGGTCCCGGGCGTAGCGGATCATGCCGCGGGTGTCGTCGAGCGTCCGGAACGCGAAGACGCCCTGGTGGAAGCCGCGCTTCGGGTTGTGGATGTTCTTGATCGGCGGCGTCCACGAGCTGGAGCCGGTCGCGATGATCAGCTTGTCGTACGGGGTGGCCGACCCGTCCGTCGCGTACACCTTCTTGGCGAACCGGTCGATCCGCTCGATCTTCACCCCGGCGTTGAGGGTGATGTCGTTGTCGGCGTACCAGCTGAGGTCGTTGAGGTAGATCCCGGCCTCGTCCTCCACCCCGGCGAGCAGGTTGGACAGCATGATCCGGTTGTAGTTGCCGTAGGGCTCGTCACCGAACATCGTGATGGAGAAGTCGCCGTTGCGGGCGAGGATCTCCTCGACCGTGCGGGCGCCCGCCATGCCGTTGCCGATGACTACCAGTTTCTTGGTCATCAGATCTCCACCAGTCCGAGGTCCACGATCACTGTTCCGTTCAGTCCGGCCGGCGCGGCGAGCCACAGCTCCACCGTGGTGCCGCCGGCGAGGTCCTCCAGCACCCGCAGCGGTACGTGGACGTCGCCCTTGGCGCCGACCGGGAAGTACCGCATGGGTGCTCCGTCGCGCACCAGCACGACGCAGATCAGTTCGTCACTCGCGTTGCCGGCGCGGAAGTAGACCGCCTGGGCGCTCGCGCCCGCCGGAACCGTGTAGCTGAGAGCGGTGCCGAGGGGGGCGGGCTCGTCGAGGCCTTTGCCCTCGAAGGCGAATACGCCCTGGAGAAAGCGAGGGGTGGAGTACATGGTCAGACGCTCCCGTCTTCGGCTTTACACAGGGCGATCGCGCACACCTTGAAGGCGGGCATCTTCGAATGGGGGTCCAGTGCCGGGTTGGTCAGTGCGTTGGCACCGGGCCAGTGGAACGGGGCGAACACCGTGTCCGGGCGGATGCCGTCACTGAGCCGGGCCCGCAACGTCGCGGCGCCCCGGCGGCTGCGCAACTCGACCAGGTCACCGTCGGCGATCCCGTGCCGGCGGGCCAGGTCGGGGTGGATCTCGGCACGTGGTTCGGGCAGCGCCACGGTGAGCGCCCGGACCCTTCTGGTCTGGTTGCCGCTCTGGTACTGCTGCATGTTGCGGCCGGTCGTCAACACGTACGGGAACGTCGAATCGGGAAGCTCCGCCGCGTCGCGGTGATCGACCCGGATGAATCTCGCGCGGCCGGAGGCGGTCGGGAAGTCCGCGCCGAACAGCCTCGGCGTCCCCGGGTGCGTCTCGTCCGGGCACGGCCAGAAGACGCCCTCCTCGGCCTCGATGCGCTCGTAGGTGATGCCGGCGTAGTCGGCGATCCCGCCGGCGCTCGCCCGGCGCAGCTCCTCGAACACCGCGCGCGGCTCGTCGCTGAAGAACCCACCCCGGCCCAGGTGCCCGGCCAGCTCCGCCAGCACCGTCAGGTCACTCTTGACCAGCGGCGGAGGCGGCAGCGCCATCTTCCGCCGGATGACACGGCCCTCGAGGTTCGTCATCGTGCCCTCCTCCTCCGCCCACTGGGCGGTCGGGAGGACGACGTCGGCGAACTCGGCGGTCTCCGAGCGGAAGATGTCCGAGACGACCAGGAAATCGAGTTTCCGCAGCTTGTCGACGACGTTGTTGCTGTGCGGGGCGGAGACCACGATGTTGCTGGCCAGCACCCAGAGAACCTTGACCCCGCCGTCGGCGCCGAGACGATCGATCATCTCGTACGCCGAGAGCCCGGGCCGTGGCAACTCGTCGGGTTCGATCCCCCACACCGCGGCCACGTGGGCGCGCGCCGCCGGGTCGTCGAGCCGGCGGTAACCCGGGAGCTGGTCGGCCTTCTGCCCGTGCTCGCGCCCCCCCTGCCCGTTGCCCTGGCCGGTGATCGTGCCGTACCCGGAGAAGGGCCTGCCGACCAGGCCGAGCGCGAGTGCCAGGTTGATCCACGCCTGCGCGGTGTCGGTGCCGTTGCTGTGCTGTTCGGCGCCGCGCGCGGTGAGGATCATGCCCGGGCCCTCGGTGGCGAGCAGCCGTACGGTCTCGCGCAGTTGCGCCTCCGGGACGCCGGTCATCCGCTCGACCCGCTCCGGCCAGTAGGAGTTCGCCGCTGCCCGGACGGCCGCGAAGCCCTCGGTCCTGGTCGCCACGTACTCCTCGTCGACCCAGCCCTCGCGGATCGCGATGTGCAGCATCCCGTTCGCCAGAGCCAGGTCGGTGCCGGGCAGCGGCTGCAGGTGCAGGTGGGCACCGTTGGCCGTGTTCGTGCGGCGCGGGTCCACCACGATGTGCTTGGCGCCGTTGGCCCGGCCGGCGTCCAGGTACTGCATGGACGGTGGCATCGCGTCCGCCGGGTTCGCGCCGACCAGCAGCACCGTGCGCGCCTCGGCCACGTCGGCCAGCGGGAACGGCAGTCCACGGTCGATCCCGAGGGCCCGGTTCGCCGCGGTGGCTGCGCTCGACATGCAGAACCGGCCGTTGTAGTCGATCGCCGACGACCGCAGCGCCACCCGTACGAACTTGCCGAGCGCGTACGCCTTCTCGTTCGTCAGGCCGCCGCCGCCGAACGCGCCGACACTGTCCGGGCCGAACCGCTCCTGACTGTCCCGGATCGCGGTCACGATCCGCTCGTACGCCTCCTCCCAGGACGCCTCCCGCAGGGGAGACTCCCGGTTGCCGGGCTCCTTGCGCACCAGCGGCGTCAGCAGCCGGTCCGTGTGGTCGAGCAGGTCCGCCGCGGTGAAGCCCTTGGCGCACAGGCCGCCCCGGTTGACCGGGAACTCGGCCGGTTCGAGCCGGACACCCGGCATCCCCAGTCGCGTGGGAAGCTCGGGCGTCAGCGTCATCCCGCACTGCAGGGCGCAGTACGGGCAATGCGTCTGGGTCGCCGTCACACCGAGAATGTTCTCGGCCCGCCGTTAACCCTTCAGACGTGTTGCGGTGACGCTGTTGTTCAGGAATCCCTACATTGGCTCCGCCACGGTTGTGACTACAAACCGCTACCGACGGTTGTGAGGATCGCGCTGTCGAACCGACGCAGCACCAGGTCGGCGACCTGCCCGTCGTGGCACAGCGCAGGGGTCACCGAGTCGGCGCCGGCACTGTGCAGGGTGCGGTAGAAGAGGCCCTCGGCCAGCAGATACGCGGCGACGGCGATGTTCCGGGCGCCCTCGGCCCGCAGCCTCGCCACGACGTCGGCGACCCGCGGGCCACTGCCGGACGTGCAACCCAGCTCGACCCGGCCGGGCAGTTCCGCCGCGACCTCCCGGATGCCCCGCACCCACAGCGGATCCGACGAACCGGCCGAGGCGAGCACGATCGCGTCGGCGCCGGCCGGAACGTTGCGGCGCAGGCTCTCCAGGAAGACGTCGTCCGGGCCCAGCGGCGCCGTCACCGGGAAGCCGGTCCCGGCGACCGCCTCGGCGATGTCGACCCGGACGTGGTAACCGGCCGACAGCAGGAGCGGCACGACGACGGCGTCGCCACGAGCGGCGGTCACTCCGGCGACGACGTCGGCGACCTTCGGCTCCTGCACGTCGACGTAGCAGAGGCGGACGTCCAGGCCGGGCCGGCGGCGGGCCACCGAGGCGGCCAGCTCCTGGATCTGCTGGCGGCCGGCGGGCGAGCGGGTGCCGTGGGCGACGGCGATCAGGGTGGTGTTCTCGCTCATGCGACATCTCCTCAAGGCGGTGCGGTGGGGAGCGGCCCGGCATGACATCAGGCTCGCGGTGCGGCTCCGGCGGCCACCGGGGGAATGTCCGCGGTGGCCGCGCCGGCCGTACTGGTTCAGCGTCTGGTTCCGGTGGCCCGGCATGGACATCGGGCGCTTCCAGGTCCGGCCTCGTCGCCGGTGGTGGTGACGGCCCGGCTGGTCATCGGGCTGCGTCGGGTGTCGGGTGTTGCGGAGGGTCAGGCGGCTTCGTCGATGCGCAGTCGGTACCCGCGCTTGATCACTGTCTCGATGTGTTTGCCGGAGCCGAGGGCCGCCCGCAGCCGGGCCACCGCCACGTCGACCGCGTGGCCGTCGTTGCCCCGGGGCAGAGACGCGGCCAGCTGGTCCTTCGAGACGACGGCGCCGGGTTTGCGGACCAGTGCCGAGAGGATCGACATCGCCGCGGGGGCGAGCGCGTGCGGCACCTCGTCGATCAGGACGGCGTGCCCGCGTACCTCCAGGGTAGTCCCGGCGACCTGGAGCCGGACCGCGCGCCGCGGCAGCTCGTCGGTGACCGTCTTGATGAGCGCGCCCAGGCGGTAGCGCTCCGGCATCACCGTGGGGATGCCGCGCTCGACCAGCGGCGCCGCCGTCACCGGGCCGACGCACGCGGCGAGCGTGTGATCGCTGAACGCCGTCGCGACGTCGGCTTTCGCCTCCTCGGCGATCTGCAGGAACGCCTTGACCGCGGGCGCACTGGTGAACGTCACGGCGTCGATCTGACCGGCCGCGACCTGTTCGGCGAGCCGCCGCACCGGGGCCACGTCGGGCGGCAGCGCCCAGCGGTAGACCGGCACCTCGACGACGGCCGCACCGGCCGTACGCAGTGTCTTCACGAACTCGGTCTGCGGCTCCCCGTGCTCCTGCACCACGATCCGCAGCCCGGCCACCCCCTCGCTGAGCAGCCGTTCGAGCACCTCCTCGGAGGCCTCCGTCTTGGCCGCCCAGTCCTCGATGAGCCCGGCCGCCCGGATCGCGCCGCACGGTTTCGGGCCGCGGGCGATGATCCGCGCGTTACGCAGCGACTCCCGCAGTGTCTCGGCCAGCCCCCAGCCCTCGGCCGCCTCCAGCCAGCCGCGGAACCCGAACCCGGTGGTCGCGACCACCAGATGCGGTTCCAGGCCGATGCAGGCCGCCGTCGCCGCGTGCAGCGCCTCGTCGTCGATCAGTGGAATGATGGTGATCGCGGGTGCGCTGATCACCCGTGCTCCGCGTCGTTCCAGCAGAGCAGCCATCTCGTTCCGGCGTCTCTCCGCGGTTACCGCCACGGTGAAGCCGGCCAGTGCGCCCTCGATCATCCGGTCCCCATCCTGTGCCGCCGTCCGGTGCAAGAGTCCTAAGGCCTGGTTTCGGGACCGGCAATCGAATGTTTCCGCCAGAATAACGGCTGGTCACTTGGCTGCGATCAGCTGTTGTGAGCTGTTGATCATGTGCCGGTGACGTCGTCCGGGCGCTCGAAGAGGGAGCCTTCCATCCCGAGAATGCGCCGCACCTCCATGATCAGGTGGAACGCCGCGATCCGGCCGTCCAGCACCCCGATCCGGTAATCGGCACCGATCTCCGCATCCTCAGCGATCTGCGGGTCCCGGTATCCGGCGGCCCCGTCCACCCGCCCGGCGTTGTAGGCCACCAGAGCGTCGTCCATCTCGTCCTCTCCCCCGGCACGTCACCGTTCATGCCGCACCGCAGGCCGGCACGTCACCGTTCACGCCGCACCGCAGGCCGGCACGTCACCGTTCACGCCGCACCGCAGGCCGGCACCTCACCGTTCACGCCGCACCGCAGACCGGCGCGGAACGTCGCGACAATGTCGCACACCATGCGGCCGTGGCCCACCGGCCGACCGTCCCGAACCGGACGCCCATCCGCCGCCGCCCGTCCGGCCGGTGGTAGGAGAGCGGCAACCTCGCCGAAACCGGCCGCCGGATGCCGGGTCAGCCCTCGTAAAGGGGGTGGTCGTCGGTGCTGGGCGGCGTGGGATCGACACCGGCGGCGATCAGGTCCGCGGCGGTGAAGGTGCAGTCGGCGCGGTCGCCGAGGAAGACGATGAGCAGTTCGTCGAGGATCAGCAGGTGGTCCTCGCGGGACTCGTCGTTACGGGACCAGATGCGGTCGCTGGCCGCCATCACGCGGGCACCGGTGGCGCCGGTGGCCTCCAGCCGCTGAAGCAGCAGGCCCGCCTCCAGGAACCCCGACCACGGCGTGGTCAGCGACAGCAGCGAACGGGCCGTCGACTGGAACAGCACGAACAGCACCCGGTCCGGAGCATCCTCGCGGCTCAGGCGCACACCGTAGAGGCGCTGTAGCCCGTCGAGCATCGCCTCCTGGTGGGCACGGAGCGCGGCGTTGTAGTCGGAGGACTCCGGATAGTAGCCGCCGTACCTCTCCCCCTCGCGCGTGGCCAGAAACGCATCGATCAGATCGCGCCGGCCGTACGTTCGCTCACTCATGATCTTGAATTTAGCCGCCGATGGGGCGCGGTGAGCCTGTTGATTCGCACACGTCACAGGGTTCGGGTGGTCGGCCCGTCCTGCCGGTGGCCGTTCGCCGGAGCTCCGTCGGCCTGCTGGAAGAGCCGGTCCGCGCGATGCTGTAAGCGCTCCAGCAAGGCGTCGAAGTGTTCAGTCCGTTCGAAGGTGTCACCGCCGTCCACCTTCCTGGTCATCAGCTCCTCGAGTTTCTCGGCGGTGGCGCGTTGCTCGTCGACGATCTTCCGGACCACCTCCGCCAGTTCGTTCTCGGTCATCTCCGCGGCACCACCGGCGACCGGGCTGACCATCAGGTCGGTCAGGATGGTCGTCCACTGCCTGCTGAGCCGTTCGGCGTACTCGGCGCGGCGCATCTGCACGTCGTGCTCGAAGTCGAGCTTGATGATCTGTTCCCAGTAGGGCCGGATCGCTTCCTTGACGTGCTCGTCCAACTCGACCCAGACGTGCGGGTCACAGCTGAGGGTCGCGCCCCGCCAGGTGAGGCTCCACGGCCCGCTCTGTTGCAGCTCCCGCTGGAGTTCGGCTTCGAACTCCCGCGCCCGGTGCGGGGAGTGCAGACGCGAGAGTCTGGCGGCGAGCGCTTTCAGGCGCCGGGTCGCATACGGCATGAGCGCGTCGATGGAGCTGGTCAACTCGTCCTGGTAGAGCCCGTCGGCCGCCCACACGAACGTGGCCTGGACGTGGAAGTTGAAGACGTAGCCGTTGGCCGGCACGACCAGCGGGGACGGCAGCCGGCGACGTCCCCGCAGCACGCCGGGAGGCGGCGGCGGTGGCGGCGCGGGTGCGGGCGAGAGCGGGATGACGGGCATCGGCTCCGGTTCACCGAAGGGGGCGAGAAACGCCCGCCACATCCGGCCGAGCCACGCGCAGAAACGCGTCCACAGGCCCGTTCGTGCGATCTCCGGCTCGACGATCATGATTCCCGCCTTTTCTGCTTCATCCAGTCCGGTGTCCAACCGGGAAGGCCGTTCCGGAACGTCGCCGTCCGGCTGAGGTAGAAGGCGACACGCCTCCGTGTCGTGGGCGAGCCGGCGGCCACCGCTTCGAGCAGCGACACCAGGATCGGGATGTACTCCTCGTGCCGGTCGGCGTAGTCCAGCCACCCGGCCAACGCCTCCCCGGCTGCGAACGCGCTGCGGGCATCGAGGAAGGCGCCGAGCCACAGACGGCCGAGTTGCTCGCGGTCCATGCCGCCCCGGAGGAGCCGTTCCAGCAGATCCGGCCGCTCGCCGGGGACGTCCTGGTCGGTTCTCGCCGCCAGGAGCACGAACGCACGAGCCGCATGCACCTGTAGCGAACGCTCCTTGGACCATTCGTGCAGCTCGGCGATGAGCCAGTCGGCGCGGTCCGGCCGGTAGAGCTGGCTGATCGCGACGGCCACGACCCGGCGGCGGCGCTGGAACGGGGCCACTGCGATGCGGGCGAGGTCGAACATGCTCCACGCCAGTACGGTCTGTTCCAGACCGCTCGCGTACACGCGGGCAGCCGTGTCGCCCTGGTAGCTGCGTTCGGAGCACCACTCGCTGAGCTTGGCCCGCACCATGGGCCCGACGTCACCGGCCTGGTCGGCGATGGTCATCGTCCACGCTGCGACCTGTCGCGTGGAGGCCCGGCCGGAGCGGGACCATCTGTCCACGAGGCCGGCATGGAGGCGGTCGAAATCGTGCAGAACCAGGATTCCGGCGGTGTCGGCGGCGGCCCGGCGCATCACTTCGTCGTCATCATCGGCGAGGCGGTCGAGCCACTTCAGCAACGCGGCACGGGTGCCGTCGAATTCGTGCCATGCCACGTCGATGATCGCCCGGCGTAGGCCGGCGTCGCGGAGCACCGCCGTACGCGAGGCGCCGCGTACCACGGATCCGGGCTTCTGCCCCTCGTCCCACTCCTCCGACAGCCGCTCGCCGAGCAGATCACGTACCGGGTGCAGCAGTGCCATGCTGCCCCAGTCCGGACGCAACGCCGCACTGTCGATCTCGTGCAGCAGCCGATCGGCGGCTTCGAACACGTAGTGCAGCGGTCGTCGCTCGAAGACGGCGTAGCACAGGCGGAAGGCACGCTCGTGCTGGCCGGCTCGGCGGACCCGGGAAGTCGTGTTCCGGTCGGGCAACAGGATGGCGGCGGCCCGCTCCCGCCGTTTCCCGTGTGAACGGTCGAGGATGTCGCGTACCTCTCGCTCGGTTGAAGGCCGTTTCTCAGCGAACGCATGCGCGAAGGCGACACTCTCCTTGGGCCCGTTGACGGCTTTCAGTTCGCCCCCGACCTCATCGCTCAGATACAGGGCGGGGATCGCCTGCCCCGTCTCGGCGAGCAGGTTCGTCAGATGTTCCTGGAAGACGGCGAACAGATCCGGGCGCTCGTGCCGTACCTCGCCACCCTGGTGTTCCCATCGCCAGGTGCCTTCGTCCCGAATGAGCAGGAGGCTCGACCGACGGCGGTGGAAGGTGCCCTCCAGTTTTCGCATCGCCCCGATGTGCCCGTTGCCGGCAAGCCGGAGCACGAAACCACTGTCCTCAGGAAGACGTTCGGGATCTCTGGTGAGTTCCTCCGGATCCACATCCGTCGGCAGCTTGATCTCGTAGACGCGGCGCGGGTCGTGCCGGACTTCCAGAGCCGCCCGTACGGTCGTGAACCGGCCCGAGTTCCGGAGCCCGGTCAGGCAACCGGTGGCACGCTGGGACAGGAGGTCATGGAGCCGCTTGTCGGCGTCCGCGGGCGCGTAGCACCGGAGGGCGGGAAGCGGATCGATGATCAGATCCAGCGGCTGCTCCCCAAAGTAGTTCTTCATCGTGTTGTGGCTGCCGAACTGGGCCGGCCCGTGGGTGGTCGTCTCGTCGAATCTGATTCCCAGCATCTCGGCGATGGCACGCGGATCGATGCGCAGGTCACCGACGGTGACCTCGTCATCCTCCGCATCGGTCACGGCCGGTGAGGGCTGCCGCGGTTCCGCCGGTTGTCGAGCGGCTCCGTCGGCCTCGGCGGGCTCGGGCGGCGGCGGCGAGTCCGGCGGCGACGGCAGCGCCGGGCCGTTGCCGGCCTCCTCGTCCGATTCCCCGTCAGCCATGAGAGTTCCGCATCGTGTTGTGGTTGCCGAACTGGGCCGGCGCGTGCGTGACGACGCCACTGAACGTCTGTCCGACGGGAGCGGGCGGCACCACGGTGGGCGCGCCTGTGACGGCTTCCGGAGTCGAGGAGTCCCCCACCTCGGGCGGGAACTCGGATCCGGCATGCGCGGCGTTCTCTCCCGGCACGTAGATCCAGGCAGCCGCACTGAAGTTCTTCTCCGGGATCTCCGCCCGGACCCGGGCGAACTGGTCGGGGCGCAGGTCCCGGTAGTGCTCGATCACGTCCCGGTAGAGGGAGTCCGAGACCACCAGGGCCACGTTCGCGTCCGGGAAGTCACGCAGCGCCCGCTTCACCTGCGGCGAGTCGACCAGCCGGCAGGTGTCGATGACGGCGTCGCCAGGGAATCCGTTGGCGCCCTCCAGATGCACGAGGCCCTGGTGCACGGCGAGGCGCAGACGAACCCTCGCCTCCGGAGCCAGTCCCTGGTTGTACTCCCGGAGCAACTGGTCCGCCACCGGCGCCAGCCTTCCCGCCACCGCGCGCTCACTGGCCGACGCGGGCAGGATCGCCAGTTCACCGTCGCCACCCTGCTGGATCTGCCAGTCCACACGGCGAAGGCCGACCACCGACGCGGCGTCGTCCATGATCTGCCGGAAGGCCGATTGGGCGCGGTACTGCAGAACGTTGTTGCGTTTGCTGTAGCTCTCCATGTCCGCGGCGACGACGATGCGGCGGTGCGGATCCTGCAATGGGGGCACGCGGGTTCACCCTTCGAGTCCGGTTCGATGTGTCCCCTCCTCTCTACCGGCGACGCCGTCCGGCGATTACGTATATCTATGGGTTGTCGGGATGTCGATCGATCACCGGAACCCGTACGAGGATGTAATCGTTTCGACGATCCGGCGCTGAACTGGAGCCATGACAGTTGAGGAACGATCCGACACGCTGCGCGACCTCCACTCGGCCCTGTTTTCCGCCACGTCGCTGCAGGAGACCATCCGCCACGCCGACATGAAGGCGCAGGCCCTGCTCGGCGTCCAGGGCGGGATCGCCGTGACGGTGCTGCAGCAAGCGCCGACCATCGCCGGCGCCCGATCACCGGCCCTCCTCGCGGTGGCGGGCATCGGCGCGGTCCTGTGGCTCGGCGGTCTGGGCGTCAGCGCCTGGCACCTGCTGGCCACGATCATGCCCCGCCTGGGCGGCGCACATCCGGGCAACAGGTTCACCTTCCCGGCCGCACGGCCCACACAGGAGGACATCCGCACGCAGCGGAACGAGGCATGGGACGCCGCCTCCGTGCTGGCGGACATCGCCCTGGCCAAGCATTCTCGGATCCGCCGCGCCCTGCCCTCGCTCATCGTCGCCTCGACCTCGGCGGGCGCGCTTCTGGCACTCGCGGTCACGGTCGCAGCCACGACGTGAGACCCGCGCAAGCCAGACGGAGCGATGGCACATAATGTAGCCGCAGAAGCACGCGGCGTAACCGCCCCCGTGTCCGGAGGAGGCATGCTTGACCGAATCACTGTGGCTTCAGGGCACGCTGCTCAGCCGCCTCAGCGACTCCACCCGCCGCAGGCTCCTCACCCTCGGCATCCCCCGGACCGCGGCGGCCTCCCGCGTCATCATTCAGGAGGGCATGAACGAGTCGCATGTCATCCTGCTCAACGACGGCCTGACGAAGGTGACCGTCGCGATGGCGGACGGGCGGCACGCCCTGCTCGACGTGCGCGTCTCCGGCGACCTCGTCGGTGAGATCTCCGCCTTGAACGGCACTCCCCGATCGGCGACCGTCACCACGTGCCGGGCCTCGGCGATCCGGATCATCCAGCGCAACGACTTCCGGTCGTTCCTGCGCGACCATCCGGACGCGGCCATGGCGATCGCCGGCATCGTGGCGGACAGGCTGCGGTTGGCCAATCGGCGCCGGGTCGACTTCGCCTCCTACCCGGTGAAGGTCCGTCTCGCCCGGATCCTCTGGGAGATCGCCATGGCGTACGGCTACCGCCAGGACGACGGCATCGTCGTGGACATCCAGCTCACCCAGTCGGAGCTGGCCACCATGTGCGGTGCGGCCGAGATAACCCTGCAGAAGGCGCTGCGCGAGCTGCGTGCGACCGGGATCGTCGACACCGGCTACCGCCAGGTCGTCGTCCGGAACGCGGCGGCGCTCCAGTCCTGCGCCGACGCGCTGTGACCGCCAACGGCGAGCGCCCGTCACACGCCCCGGCCGCTTCCCGGCGAACCGGTCAGGCGGTTGCGGCCGGACGTGGGAGCAGGCCGGACGCGTGCCAGAGGGCGGTTCCCGGGCCGCCGATCAGGTCGAGGTCGGTGAGGAAGGCGACGATCCGCTCGCCGGCCCAGCGCATCGTCTCCCGGTGGTGGGGGTTGGCGCGGGCGGCGCGGCGACCCTGCTCCGGGTCGAGGCCGACGGCCCGGTAGACGCGCGGGTCGATCAGGCGGGTGCCGGTCAGGTATGCGGCCCGCCCGATCACCAGCTTGTCGAAGGTGATCCGCCCGCGGCCGGCGGAGCGGATCTGCCGGGCCAGTTCCTCACGGGCGTACCGGACGTGCCGGGCCTCCTCGACGACGTGGATGCGGGACACCATCCGGACCAGGGGCTGCACGTTCTCGTCGTTCATCGCCTCGCGCTGCAGGGCGTCCAGGATCTCCTCGGCGATGAGGATGGCCGCGTACATGCGCGGGCCGACGCCGGTGTGCGCGATCCATTTGCCGAGCCACTGGTTGACGCCGGTCGGCTGGTAGAGCGGCGCGCCGAGGCGGGCGATCATGCGGCCGAACATGACCGAGTGGCGGCACTCGTCGGCGATCTCGGTGAGCGCGTACTGGGCGTGCGGGGCGGTCGGGTCCTGTTTGAAGTATTCGCGGATCAGCAGCTGCATGAGGATCGTCTCGAACCAGACACCCAGGCCGGCGATGCTCGCGACCTCGTGTTTGGTGAGTTCGATGCGCTGCTCCTCGGTCATCCGCTCCCAGAGGTCGGTGCCGTAGAGGCTGGAGCGGTGCGGCGGCACGAAGTACTTGCCTTCGACGAACGGGGCCTCCCAGTCGATCTCCACCTCGGGGTCGTACGAGTGCTCGGCCGAGGAGCGAAGCAGCCGGGTGGCGGTGCGGTCCCGGTCGGTAGGAGTGGTGGTCATCCGGTCCTCCAGAACACTTGACGTTACCGGCGGTAACAGTTACTTCTTGTACTATGAACTCGGCCACACCGCCCGTCAATCCCGGCTCCTCCGGCGCGAACCGTTCCGACGGCCGCCGCGGCCGCTGGGACGGCCATCGTGAACAGCGCCGGGCCGAGCTGACCTCCGCGGCCATCGAGGCGATCCGCCAGCATGGCCCGGATGTCGGCATGGAAGCCATCGCCGCGCACGCCGGCGTCAGCAAACCGGTCCTCTACCGCTACTTCGCCGACAAGTCGGAGTTGTGGCTCGCGGTCGGCCAGCAGGCCGGCGCGACCCTGCTGGAGGCGATGGTCCCGGCGGTCGCCGCAGTCCGGGAGGAGCGGGCCGTCGTGGCGGCAGCGATCGACGTCTACCTGGCGCACATCGAGGCCGACCTCAACCTGTACCGGTTCGTCGTGCACCAACCGGACATCGCCCGCCACCGGGATGTGGTCGCCGACGTGATGGACACCGTGGCCAGCGGCCTGGCCCGGATCTTCGGCGACCGCCTGCGGGCCCGCGGCCTCGACGCCGGTGCGGCACTGCCGTGGGCCTACGGGGTGGTCGGTTACGTGCAGTCGGTCGGCGACTGGTGGCTGCGCCAGCAGCAGCCGATCAGCCGGGAGGCCCTCGGCGATTACCTGACGACGTTCCTCTGGGGCGGTATCGCCGGCATGCGCCGGGCCGCCGACATCCCCGGTGGACTTGCCGCACACGAAGGGTGGGCGAGAGATCTGTGAGCACCGGCCCGAGCAATGTTGACTCGATCAATGTTGACCCGCTCAACATTGATGCAGCCAATGCAGTCAATGCGATCGATCAAGTTGACGCGGGTCATGAGGAGTACCGCGGTCCGGCCACGTTGCGCCTCGACGACGGCACGGTTCCGGTCGACATCCGGATGTCCGCGCGTTTCGAACCGATCGAGGGCCGCTTCCGCTGGGCCGGCCGTACCGGACGGCAGGACATGCTGCGCGAACGCGTCGGCGCCGGCCTGCGCAAGGCCACGATCGTCGTGCCGGGTTCGCCGGAGACCACGGTCAAACTGAGCGACCCCGACCCGTGGGGCGGCATCCGCCTCTCCGGCACGGGAACGCCCCCATGGTTCCCACCCACGGAACAGCCGACGGCCGAACGAGCGACGGCGACCGAACAAGCGACCGCGACCGAACAAGCGACCGCGACCGAACAAGCGACCGCGACCGAACGAGCGACCGCGGCGGGACGAGCGGCGAACGGGGAGACCTCGCATGTCTGACGACCAGCACTTCGACGTCCTGATCGTCGGCGCCGGGCTGTCCGGCATCGGCGCGGCCTGGCGGCTGCAACGGCAGCGCCCGCAGGACACGTACGCCGTCCTCGAGGCCCGGGACGCCATCGGCGGCACCTGGGATCTGTTCCGTTATCCCGGCGTCCGGTCCGATTCGGACATGTTCACTCTCAGCTATCCGTTCCGGCCGTGGCGCGAACCCGAGTCGCTGGCCTCCGGCGACAAGATCCGCCGGTACATCGAGGAGACCGCGGACGAGGCCGGCATCACCCGGCACATCCGCTTCGGCACCCGGGTGACCAGCGCCGCATGGTCGTCGGCGGAGGGGCGCTGGACCGTGCACACCTCCACCGGCGAGGTGCTGACGTGCGCTTTCCTCTACGGTTGTGCCGGCTACTACAACTACGCGGAGGGCTACCAGCCGGACTTTCCCGGCCTGGACGACTTCACCGGCACGGTCGTGCACCCGCAGTTCTGGCCGGAGGGCCTGGACTACCGCGGCAAGCGCGTGGTGATCATCGGCAGTGGCGCCACCGCCGTCACGCTGGTGCCGGCCATGGCCGCCGACGCGGCGCACGTGACGATGCTGCAGCGCTCCCCCTCGTACGTCACGCCTCTTCCGGACCGGGACGTGGTCGCCGACGTGGCCCGCCGCATCCTGCCGCCGAAGGCGGCGAACCGGGTGGCCCGCGCCAAGAACATCCTGCTCACGCAGGCCTTCTACCAGATCGCGAAGCGTCGCCCGAAACTGGTGCGGCGCGTGCTGCGTGGCGTCGCCGTGCACTTCCTGAAGAACCCGGGTTACGTGGACGAGCACTTCAAACCGCACTACGACCCTTGGGACCAGCGACTGTGCGTGATCCCGTCCGGGGATCTCTACCGGTCGATCAGCAGTGGCCGCGCCTCGGTCGTCACCGACCACATCGACACGTTCGTCCCGGGTGGTCTCCGCCTCAAGTCGGGAACGACTCTCGATGCCGACATCGTGGTCTCGGCAACCGGATTGTCACTGCTGCCGGTCGGCGGTATCCAGCTCTCCGTCGACGGCGACCCGGTCGACGTCGGGAAGTCGGCCTCCTACCGCGGCCTGATGCTCGGCGGCGTGCCGAACTTCGCCTACTGCATCGGATACGTCAACGCGTCGTGGACGCTGCGGGCCGATCTGTCCCACCGCTACCTGCTGAAACTGCTCGACCACATGGAACGTCACGGCTACGCGGCGGCGGCACCGACCGCGCCGACGGGCACCGGGCGCCCGCTGCTCGACCTCTCGTCTGGTTACGTGCAGCGTGCCCTCGACATCTTCCCCCGTCAGGGCGACCGCGATCCGTGGCTGGTCCGGCAGAACTACCTGCGCGATGCGTTCACCACCCCGCGCGCCGACGTCACCCACGACATGGAGTTCACCCGCCGTCCCGCTCCCGTCCGCTCTGCAGAGGTGGTCTCATGACCCGACTTCCCGAATACCGGTTCGCCGGTCGCACGGCCGTTCTCACCGGAGCGGCCGGCGGCATCGGCGAACAGGTCGCCTACGGCCTGGCCCATCGCGGCAGCGACCTGGTCCTGGTCGACGTCGACGAGAACCGGCTCCAGCCGGTCGCCGAACGTATCCGCACGTCGCATCCCGCCATCACCGTCCAGACCGTCGTCGCCGACCTCGCCGACCGGGCCGCCGTCGAAGGCCTCGCCGCGCAGGTGCTCGCCGAGCATCCGGCGATCGGGCTGCTCGTGAACAACGCCGGCATCGCGCTCGGCGGCCGCTTCGACCAGGTGTCGATCGACCAGTTCGAGCAGGTCATGAACGTGAACTTCCGGGCGCCGATGCTGCTCACGCACGCGCTGCTGCCGGCCCTCACCGCCACGCCCGGCGGGCATCTGGTCAACGTGTCCAGCCTGTTCGGGCTGATCGCGCCACCCGGCCAGAGTGCCTACTGCGCCAGCAAGTTCGCACTGCGGGGGCTCAGCGAATCCCTGCGCGGCGAACTGATCGACAACGGCGTGGGTGTGACCACCGTTCACCCCGGCGGGATCAAGACACGCATCGCCGAGTCCGCGCTGGTGGGCTCACGCGTACCGGAGGAGGAGATCGAACCCAACCGCAGACTCTTCGCCGCGCTGCTCAGCTATCCGCCGGAGAAGGCCGCGGAACAGATTCTGCGGGCTGTCGCGAAGCGAAAGGCCCGGCTGCTCATCGCGTCCAGCGCCAAGGCGCCGGACCTCCTCGCCCGGCTCCTGCCGGTCGGTCACGCCCGGATCGTCCGCGCGGCCACCGTCGCGGCCTCCTCCCGCGGCGCGCGACCGGCGGTGATCAAGAGATGAAATTCGAGGATGTACGGGGTACCCGCGTCCGTTTCCACGCAACAGGCGATCCGGCCGCCCCGCCGGTCGTGCTGCTGCACGGCATCGGCCGCAGTCTGGAGGACTGGGCGCTCCAGCACCCTCTTCTCGACAACGAATATCGTGTCATCAGCATCGACATGCCCGGGTTCGGACTGTCCCAGCGGATGCCGGCCGTCACCACCCTCGACGTCCTCGCCGAAGGTGTGTGGGCGACGCTCGACACGATCGGGGAAACCCGGCCCGTCCACCTGATGGGCAACTCGCTCGGCGGCGCCGTGTCGATGACCATGCTCGCCGGCATCCCCGACCGGGTGTCCACGCTGACCCTGGTCAACAGCGCCGGCTTCGGGAAGGAGGTGACCGTCGCGCTGCGCATGCTCGCCGTACCCGGCCTCGGCCGCCAGATGCTGCGCCGCATCGACCGGATCACCGCTCCCCGGATGGAACGCCTGATCTTCGCCGACCGCACCCTGGTCACCCCGGAACGCATCGCAATGGCCGTCAAGATCGCGCGCCAGCCGGACTTCGCACCCGTCTACCTGGAGATCGCCAAGGCCCTCGGCGGCGTCCGCGGTGTCGCCGCCGCCTGGCGCACCGATCTGCTGACCCGGGTCGCCTCCGCCACCCGGCCGACCATGCTCGTCTGGGGTGAGCGTGACCTGATCCTGCCGAGCAGGCACCTCGCCGCGGCCCGCGCCGCGTTCCCGCACGCGCAGTCGCACATGTTCGCCCGCACCGGCCACATGCCCCAGATCGAACGCCCGGAGGATTTCGCCGGGCTCGTCCGCCCGATGCTGGCCCGGGTCACCGTCTGAGACCTGGTCGAGGGGGCACGGTCCGGGTGGCAGCCGAGGGGGCGCCGCCCGGACCGCTCCGTCTCCGTCGCCTCCATCGCGAGACACGTCGCACGAGGTTCGCCATTCCCCCCGCCCTCCCGCGACGCGGCCGAAACGCCGACCGAAACTGAGGGCCCAGACCGAGCGGACACTGGGGGTCGGACCGACCCGACGCTCCCGCCTCGCCGAACCCCGTCTTCCGTCTAATCGGCCGCGCGCCGGACGGTGACATCGCTGCGGGCCAGGCTGGCGGGCAGGCCGTCGCGGGTCTCCCCCGCTTGCAGGCTTCGCGCGGTGGACGGGTCGACGACGACCGCCGTGAGCTGCAACGTGTCGTCACCACCGCTGTCCAGGGTGGCGGGGCCGCAGGCGAAGTTGTTCCCGCCCCGGCAGGCGCCCTCGACCCGGTAGGCGCCGGAACCGTGCCGCGACAACAGCCAGACCTGGTGGTCCCCGGGCATCTCGGCGGTACCGCTGACGGTCGTCGCCGCGGTGATGGTCTCACCTTCCCGAGGCTCACCCACGGTGACCGACGCGGCCGCCGCCGGGGTGCCGGAGCTGACGGCATCGGTCGCCGTTCGCGGTGCGGCCCCGACCGGCGTCTTCTCCGACGGCAGATCACGCACACCGGACAGCACGGCCGCATCCTCGTCAGTGATCGATGGAACCGGCATGGGCGATCCACTTCGGCCACTCGGCGAGGCGGACCGGGGGCTCGGCGACCGTGGCGCTTCGACCTCAGCCGGCGGGGCGTAGGGCGCGAGACCGGTGTGCACCGCGGCCGCCGAGACCCGCACCGGTGGTGCCGACATGACGGCGGCCGGTGGCGGGCGGAATTCGGGTGCCGCCGCCCCGGGCCCGGAGGCCGAGACGACGACGGCACCGAGTCCGGCGACCGCGAGTGCCGCGGCGAGCACCGGGCGCCGGTGTGCCTCACGGTTGGCCGCAACCGTCGCCCGGCCCAGCACCGCTGTCATGATCCGCAACGCCGCCAGCCCGTTGATCATCGTCAGGGAGCGCCGCGACCGGCTGGGCGGCGGCTGCTCGAAGCCGGCCGGGCTCTCGTGCGGGCCACCGGGTTCGGATCCCCGGGAGGTGACAACCATCGAACGCCTTCCGCATGTTCGGCTGGCCGCCGGTGAACCGCCGGCCGGAGCGCCGTGCTCGGCGGCGCCATCCGACCCGATAACCAAGCCGTCGCCGCTTTGGATGCGGTTGTCCGGAGTGTCGGCATTGTGGCGAGGCTCTCCCTGCCGCCGACGCCACCCGCCGACCGGCCGGATTCCGCCTGCCCACCGGCCTACCGCCCACCTTCAAAGACCGGACGCCGCAGCCTCTACCTCTGCGCGGGCCATCCGGCCACCTGGCCGGCGTCTCGCTCGCCGGGCCCCACGTAGTCGGCAGACGGACGGATGATCTTGCCGAGTCGCTTCTGCTCCAGGATGTGGGCGCTCCAGCCGGCGGTACGGGCGCAGGTGAACATGGCCGCGAACAGGTCGGCCGGAACGCCGGCGAAGTCCAGGATCACCGCCGCCCAGAACTCGACGTTGGTCTCCAGGACCCGGTCCGGTTTGCGTTCCCGGAGTTCGGCGAGGGCGGCCAGTTCCAGCTCGCGGGCCACCTCGTAGCGGGGGGCGCCCAGTTCGCGGGCCGTGCTGCGCAGGATCCGGGCGCGCGGGTCCTCGGCGCGGTAGATGGCGTGGCCGAAACCCATCAGCCGCCGGCCGGAGTCGAGGACCTCGCGCACGTAGCGACGCGCGTCGGCACCGGCCTCGACGGCCTCGATCATGCCGAGCGCCCGGGACGGTGCGCCGCCGTGCAGTGGGCCGGACAGTGCCGCGATCGCCGCGGACAGGCAGGCGGGAGCGTCGGCGCCGGTGCTCGCGACGACCCGGCCGGTGAACGTGGACGCGTTCATCCCGTGTTCGGCCGCGCAGATCCAGTAGCGGTCGATCGCCGCGACGTGCCGCGGGTCCGGCTCACCCTGCCACTCGATCATGAACCGTTCGGTGGCAGTCCGCCCGGCCTCGATGAGCCGCCGCGGCACAGCAGGGAGCCGGGAGCCCGAAGGTAGCCGGGAGCCCGCCGGGAGCCCGGACCCCGCGGGAAGCCGGGACCCCGCGGGGACTGCGGACCCCGCCGGGACTGCGGACCCGGCGGGCGGGAACGCCGCCCGGGCAGCCTGAGCGGCATACGACAGGACCGCCGCCGACGTGCGCGCCAGATCGTCGCGGGCCTGATCGTCCGGGATGTCGATCAGTTGCCGCAGGCCCCATCGGGGAGCCAGGAGCGCTACCGCGGCCTGTACGTCGGCGCGGATGTCACCGGAGTTGTCCACAGGCGGCAGGTGCTCGGCCGCCGGAAGCCCGCGGGTGAAGTCACCATCGACGAGCAGCCCCCACACGTCGCCGTAGGAGACGGTTCCGGCGAGGGAGTTGATGTCGACACCGCGGTAGCGCAGCGCCCCTCCGTCCCGGTCGGGTTCGGCGATCTCGGTGTCGAACGCGACGACACCGGCAAGTCCTGGATTGACTGTCAACATGACTTCAATCTGGATTCGTCAAGTGTTGATGTCAATATTGATCCAGTCAACATGAGAGGATGACGACATGACCGCGCAAACGCTGATGACCACCGAAGAGGTCGCTATCCTGCTGGGCGTCAAGCCGGCCACCGTCTACGCGTATGTGAGTCGTGGTCTGCTCACCAGCCGCCGCAACGCCGACGGCAAGAACAGCCTGTTCGCGAAGACCGACGTCGACGCGTTCCTGGCCGGCCGAAAACGCACGACCACCCCCGGCATCCAGACCGGCATCACCCTGATCAAGGACGACAACCTGTTCTTCCGCGGCCGTGACGCGACAGTGCTGGCCCGCTCCGCCACCTACGAGGCGGTCGCCTCCCTGTTGTGGACCGGTGAGCTCGACGACGTCCCGTTCCCGGTCAACCCGGAGCTGCGTTCCCTGGCCATGGACGTGACCGGCCGCCTGCCGAAGACGGCCCGCCTCACCGACCGGCTGCGCGTCACCGTCGCCGCGGCCGCGGCGGCCGACCCGCTGCGTTTCGACACCGCACCGACCGCCGTCGTCGCGACCGGCCGGCAACTGCTCGCCACCATGGTGCAGGGCCTGCCGCCCCGCAACGGCATCCCGGTCCGGCCGGTGCCGTTCGCCGAGGCACTGTGGCTGCGGCTCACCTCCCAGCGGCCCGGTGACACCGGGTTGCACCTGCTCAACGCCGCTCTGATCCTGCTCGCCGATCACGACATCGCGGCGTCGACGCTGGCCGCCCGGATCGCCGCGTCCACCCGGGCCCACCCGTACGCGGTGGTCAGCGCCGGTCTCGCCGTGCTCGACGGGCCGTTGCACGGGGCGGCGAGCGGTCTCGCGTACCCCCTGCTCGAGGAGGCCATCAACGGTCCGGGCCCGGTCGCCACGATCTCCGACCGCCTGCGTTCGGGGGTGCCGGTGGCCGGTTTCGGTCATCCGCTCTACGCGGGCGGCGATCCGCGGGCCACCGCCCTGTTCAGCCTGCTCGACGAGGGGCCGGTCAAGGACGCGGCGCTGCAACTCGACGCGACCATGCGTACCCGATCGGGCACCGCTGCCAACGTCGACCTCGCGCTGGCCGCGCTCGCCCTGCACCATCGCATGCCGGCCGACGCCGGCGAGGCGATCTTCGCGGTGGCCCGCACCGCCGGCTGGCTGGCCCACGCCCTCGAGGAGTACGGCGACCGCCCGAGCCGTTTCCGTCCGTCCGGCGCCTACGCGGGCAACCAGCCCGCGTGACCGCCCGGGAACGGCGCGCCGATACTACCGGCCAGTAGGCTTTCGGCATGACCTCTCCCGACCCGAACACCCTCCCCCTGCTGGAGGCGTTGCACTCGACGCCGGCCCGCCGTTACCTGTCCACCGAGCCGATCGACGACGACGTGATCCGCGCGATCCTGGACGCCGCGATCCGTGGCCCGTCCGCGGGGAACGGCCAGTTCTGGGCCTGGATCGTGGTCCGTGATCCGGACACCAAGAAGCAGATCGCCGGCTGGTACCGGGAGGGCTGGGAGCGCCACTACGGCTCCCGCCGCGAGGAGATCCTCAACGCCCCGGACGGCGGCGCGATGAGCAGGCGCAGTTTCCTCGCCGCCGACCATCTGGCGAACCACCTCGAGGAGGCCCCGGTCTGGATCATCCCGGTCCTGCTGGGTGCCGCGAAGTCCACGAACCCGCGTCTCGGGTCGTCGATCTACGGCGCGGTGCAGCACCTGATCCTCGCGGCCCGCGCGCACGGCCTCGGCGCGACCCTCACCACCCTGCACATCGGCCACGAGGCCGATGTCCGCACCCTGCTCGGCCTGCCCGAGGACGCCCTCACCATGGCGCTGATCCCTCTCGGTCACCCCAGTAAGGGCCGCTGGTCCGAGCCGAAACGCCGCCCTCTCGACGAGGTCGTCCACTTCGAGAAATTCAAGAACGCCTGATCTGCTACGACCACCAGAGCGCCGTGGCCACCTCACGAGGTGACCACGGTGCCCGGCTCACACGGACGAGCAGGTCGGTCAGCGGGCCAGGGCGGCGTAGCGGCCCTCGGCCTCGATCAGAGCCTCGTGGGTGCCGGACTCCAGGATGCGGCCGTGGTCGATGACGGCGATCTGGTCGGCGTTGCGCACGGTGGACAGCCGGTGGGCGATGGTCACCGTGGTCCGGCCCCGCGACAGTTGGTCGAAGGCGCGCTGGACGGCCCGCTCGGTCTCGTTGTCGAGGGCACTCGTCGCCTCGTCGAGGACCAGGATGCGCGGGTCACGCAGCAGCGTACGGGCGATCGCGATGCGCTGTTTCTCGCCGCCGGAGAAGCGGTGCCCACGGGAGCCGACCATCGTGTCGTAGCCGTCGGGCAGGGCCGCGATCAGGTCGTGGATCTGGGCGGCGCGGGCGGCCCGCTCGATCTCGGCGTCGGTCGCGTCCGGTTTCGCGTAGCGCAGGTTCTCCCTGATCGTGGTGTGCAACAGGTACGTCTCCTGGCTGACCACACCGACCATCGTGGCCAGGTCGTCGAGAGACAGGTCGCGCAGGTCGACACCGTCGATCGTCACCCGGCCCGACGTGGGGTCGTGGAGGCGGGCGATCAGGGCGGCGATCGTGCTCTTGCCGGAGCCGGTCTCGCCGACCAGTGCCAGTGACGTGCCCGCCGGGACGTCCAGACTGACGCCGGCGAGTGCGGCGGTGGGGCTCTCCCCGTACACGAAGGTCACGTCCTCGAACCTCAGGTGGCCCCGCACCCGGTCGAGGCGGACGGGCGCCGCCGGCTCCTCGATCTCGACCGGCAGGTCGAGGTATTCGAAGATGCGCTGGAACAGCGCCAGTGAGGCGGTCAGGGTGACCCCGACGTCGAGCAGGCTCATCAGCGGCCGGAACAGGCCCGCCTGCAGGCCCGTGAACGCGACGAGCGTGCCGATGCTCATCGTCCCGGCGGCGAACGGCAGGCCGGCGGCCAGGTAGATGGCGGCCGGAATGACCGCGAAGACGACGTTCATCGTGGCCATCCGCCAGCGACCGGCCAGCTCGGAACGCAGCTCCAGATCGATGAGACGCGCCGACGAGGCGGTGAACCGCTCGGTCAACTGACCGCCGGCGCCCATCGTCTTGGCCAGTTGGACGCCGCTGATCGACAGGCCCTCGTCGATGATCACGTTGAGGTCGGCGAGCTCACGCTGCCGCTGCGCGGTGATGGCCTGGCGCATCCGCGCGACCCGGCGGGTCCAGTAGATCGCCGGTGGCAGCGCGATCAGCGACACCAGCGTGAGCTGCCAGGACAGGGCGGTCATCGCGACCAGGGTGGCGATCACCGTCGTCAGGTTGGCGGCGACGGACGTGGCGGTCGAGGTGACGACCTGCTGCATGCCGCCGATGTCGTTGGTGATCCGCGACTGCACCTCGCCGGTGCGCGTGCGGGTGAAGAAGCCGACGGACTGCCGTTGCAGGTGGGCGAAGACCTGGGTGCGCAGCCGGTGCATGACGCGCTGGCCGATCCTGGTGGAGATCCACGTCTGCACGACACCGAACGCGGACGTGGCCGCCGCGATGGCGATCATGCCGGCCACCAGCCAGGACAGCAGCCGCACGTCGGACTGCGGGAGAGCGACGTCGATGACCTCGCGCAACAGGAACGGCGAGCCCATCGAGACGACGGACGAGAGGACGATGACGGCCACGACGACGGCGAGCTGCCGACGGTGGCCGATGAACAGTGCGCCTATGCGGCGCAGCGGAACGGCGCGGGCCTGCGCCTTCTCCGCGGGGGTCAGTGTGCGTGCCGCGCCGCGGCCTCTTCCATCTGCCAAGAACAAACCTTTCCGGTACGGACGAGGGGCCCCGTGATCGCGCAAGAGGCGGATCAGGAACCACCCGGGAACAACACTGAGGTTACCTCATCATGAGGGAACAACGGTAGCCCCTGCTAGATTGTTCCGCGTGGAGGAGGAGAACCTGCTGGAGGCGTTCTGGGCGGTGACCCGGCGGCTGCGCGTGCACACCCGGATCGCGCTGGAGCCGTGGCATGTGTCACCGTCGCAGTCACGTGCCCTCGGGGTGCTCTCCCGGCACGGCGAGATGCGGCTCAGCGCCCTCGCCGACCATCTGCACATCGCGCCGCGCTCCGCCACCGAGGTCATCGACGACCTGCAGAAACGCGGCCTCGCCGTCCGTAAGCCGGACCCGTCGGACCGCCGGGCCACCCTGGTCGCGCTGACCCCGGAGGGCGTGTCCACGATGCAGGCCATCAACGAGGCGCGGGCCGCCGAGGGCGAGCGCCTGTTCGCCGGCCTCGACCCGGCCGACCGCGCCGATCTGACCCGCATACTGCGCCAGCTCCGCGACTCCCGCTGACCCCGACCCGCATCCTGCGCCAGCTCCGCGACTCCCGCTGACCCTGACCCGGCGACCCGCCGGGCGGCCCCGCCCGAGCGGACCCACCGCCGGATCACGTCCGAGCGAAGCCGCGGTTCGTCCTGCTCGCAGCGATACCGCCCGCCGGCAGGATCACCGACCGAAGGGGTCAGCCGCCGGCACCGCGCCGACTCGCCGGGCGGGCCAGGGTGGACACGCAGCCGGCGGCTCCCGCGGCGCAGAACAGGGTCAGGTAGAGGCTGGCCGGGGCGATCAGCAGGCCGGTCACTTCCAGGATGCCGACGCCGGCGATCGCGGCCAGGAACCAGGCGAGGGCGACGCGGGCCACGTACCCGAGGGCGTCGCGGCCCGGGCCGGGGCGCCGCGGCGACGGCCGTCCGGGGTGGACGCGCAGCGACTCGGCGAACTCGTCGGCGGCCAGGGCCAGCGACGCGGCGTCGATCGCGGTGCTCATCGCCTGGTCGAACCGTCGCAGCGCGGCCCGCGCGCCGGCGTGCCCGAAGTCGATCGCCAGAGCACGGCCGAGAGCCTCGCGGGCACTCAGCGGCCGGCCGATCGCGAACAGCGCCATCCCGTACGTCACGTGCAGGTCGGCGTCGTAGCGGGCCATGTCGGCCACGCACCGCAGACCCTCGGCCGCGTCGGTGGGCAGACCGGCGGCGAGCTGCGCCTCGGCGAGCCGGTTGTGCAGGCGCGGGTTGCCGGGATCCTCCCGGCAGGCGGCCGCGGCGGCGGCGATCGCCTCGGCGTGGTCACCCAGCCGGGAACGCGCCCGGCTCAGCCAGAACAGCGACTCCACGCCGTACGGGTCGAGGTGCCACGCGGCCTGCGCCGCGAGCAGTGCCCCGGGCAGGTCGCCGAGGTCGAGGCGCGCCCGGGCCATCCGCTGCCAGGCACCGGCGTTCTCCGGTTCCCGCCCGACGAAGGGCGCGAGCAGCCGCTCGGCATTGCGGCCGCGACCACGGGCTAGCAGGGCGTCGGCCTCGGCAAGGAGGGCGTCGGCCGCGGAGGGAAGGGGCTCGGTTCGCACGCCGCCTTTGATCGGCAGCCGACCGCGCGGGTGGCGGGACCCGCCCGGTGCACCTCCGTTGCAAAGCGGGCGGCGCAGGCGGCCCGGAGTCCGCGGCGGGGAACGCGTGCGGCGGGTCAGGTCTGGCGCAGCTCGTCGCGGTAGGAGGTGAGGGCGCCGATCATGCCGTGCAGGAACTTCTCGATGGTGTGCAGTTCGTCCACGCCGAACTGGGCCATCACCGCGTCGGTGCGCGGGGCCAACGGGGTGAAGAACGCCATCGCGAGGGCCATGCCGGCGTCGGCGTAGCGCAGGTGCACGACACGGCGATCGGCGCTCTCCCGGCTGCGCCGCAGGTGGCCGCCACGTTCCAGGCGGTCGATCAGGGCGGTCGTCGCGCCGGACGTCAGGCCGATCGCCTCACCCAGGCGACCGGGGGTGAGCGGGTCGCCGCGGCGTTCGGCCTGCATGACGGCCAGCAGCGCGTGCATGTCGGTGTTGTGCAGACGGTGCTGGTGGGCGAAGGCGTGGCCGATGTGCTGCGCCTCGCCGCTGTACGTGTTCAGCAGGTCGACGAGCTCCCTGCGTAACCGCGCACGTTCCGCGGTCTCGGTTCCTTCCACGCGGTAAGTGTTGCAGATCGGCTCACCGTGGTGAACAATCTCGATAGTAAAGATTCTCAGTCTTGAAGAAATCATTCTCAGTCTTGAATAAATGCCTTAGGGGGCACCTGCGATGAGAAGGGCATGGGCGACGCTCCTCCTGGCCCTGCTGCTCGGCGGACTCGTCTTCGGGTTCGCCGGGACCACCGAGACCGACAACGACCCGACCTCGTCGTTACCGTCCTCGGCCGAGTCGACCCGGGTCGCCGAGTTGCAGCGCAAGCTTCCGTCCGGACGCACCAATCCGGCACTGGTCGTGGTGGCCAAGGGCGGGCAGGCACTCACCGACGCCGACCTGGTCACGGTGACCGGCCTGGGCCGGCCGATCCTGTCCGACGACCGCAAGGCCGCCATCGTCACCGTGCCGCTGCCGGCCACCGGTGACGCGAACGCCACCAGCGACGCCGTCGCCGACCTGCGCGCGAAGGTCCGGGACGGCCTGCCGGACGGGGTGACCGCGCAGGTCACCGGCGGTGCCGGCTTCGGCGCCGACCTGTCCAACAGCTTCAGCGGGGCGAACACCAAGCTGCTGATCGTCACGGTGATCGTGGTGACGATCCTGCTGCTGGTGACCTACCGCAGCCCGATCCTCTGGATCGTGCCGCTGTTCGTCGTCGGTTTCGCCGACCAGCTCGCCGCCAAGGTCATCGCCCTGCTGTCGCAGCACACCGACCTGGCCATCAACGGATCCACCGCGGGCATCGTCACGGTGCTGGTCTTCGGTGCCGGCACGGACTACGCGCTGCTGCTGATCTCCCGCTACCGGGAGGAGCTGCACCGGTACGAGAACCGGTTCGAGGCGATGGCCAAGGCACTGCGCGGGGCCGGCCCGGCCATCGCGGCCAGCGCCGGCACCGTCATCCTCGCCCTGCTCACCCTGCTGCTGGCCAGCCTCCGGAGCAACACGGCCCTCGGCATCTCGGCGGCGGCCGGTGTCGCCATCGCCGCGGTCTTCGCCCTCGCCGTACTGCCCGCCGCACTGCTGATCTGCGGCCGCGGGCTGTTCTGGCCGTTCATCCCCCGGGTCGGCGCGTCCGGAGCGGAGGACGGCAAGGGCTTCTGGGCCCGGGTCGGCCACGGTGTCGTACGCCGCCCGATCCTGGTCACCGCGGCGTCGATGGCCGTCCTCGGTCTGCTCGCCCTCGGCGGTCTCGGCTCCAAGGTCGGCCTGTCGCAGACCGAGCAGTTCCGGGTCGAGGCCGAGTCGGTGCAGGGCCTGGAGACGCTGAGCAGATACTTCCCGGCCGGCGCCGCGGGGCCCGCGGTGATCCTGACCGAGCCCGCCAAGGCCGGACAGGTCCTCGCCACCGTGTCCGCCACCGAGGGCGTCGCCCAGGCCCGGGTCGCCGAGCAGAACGCCGACCAGGTCAGCATCAGCGCCGTCCTCACGGCGGCACCGGACACCGCCGAGGCGTTCGGCACCATCCGTGCGCTGCGCGACGGCCTGGACGGTGAAGCCCTGGTCGGAGGCTCGGTCGCGACCGCCCTCGACACCCGCGACGCCGCCCGCCACGACCTGACGGTGATCGTTCCGGTGATCCTGGCGGTGGTGTTCCTGGTCCTGGTCGCCCTGCTACGTGCCGTGGTCGCACCGATCCTGCTGATGATCACGGTGGTCGTCAGTTTCCTGGCCTCGCTCGGTGCCGGGTCGTGGCTGTTCCGCAATGTGCTCGACTATCCGGCCCTGGACAACTCGGTGCCGCTGTTCTCGTTCCTGTTCCTGGTCGCGCTCGGTGTCGACTACAACATCTTCCTGGTCACCCGGGCCAAGGAGGAGGCGGCGACCCGCGGCACCAAGGACGGCATGGTGCACGCCCTGGCGGTCACCGGTGCCGTCATCACCAGCGCGGGCATCCTGCTCGCGGCGGTTTTCGCGGTCCTCGGTGTGCTGCCGGTGGTCACCCTCACCCAGATCGGGATCATCGTCGGCATCGGGGTGCTCCTGGACACGCTGCTCGTGCGTACCGTCCTGGTCCCGGCACTGGCGACGCTCACCGGCGACCGCTTCTGGTGGCCGGGCCGCCCGCAGGCGACCGCCGGATCCGCCGGAGGCGAGGAGCCGCCGGCGCGGTCGCCGACCGATTGGCAGGCGGTCGACCGCACCCAGGTCGCCGAGTCCGCCGGCGACCCCCACAACAGGTAGACGGAGATGCCGGGTGGCCCCGAAGGTCGCCCGGCAGCACCGTGTTCAGCGGGGTGTGGCTGCCGACCAGGGCGGTACCGGCGCCGCCGCGAACCAGGCCCACCCCGGCCCTCAGGTTCGGCGCGACGACCAGGCCGTCACGGTCGCCGCCGTGCAGTTCGCGCATCCGCTGCTGGCCGACCGACTCGCTGCGCCGCAGGCCCTGCTGGACGGCCTCGATGTCGGCCGGGGACACGTTGCGCAGCAGTCGTTCGGCCTCGGCCCAGGCGGCTTCGGCGGTGTCCCGGGTGATCACGTGCAGGCGGATGCCGAACCGCATCGCCGGGTTCAGCGAGCGGATCCAGGCCAGCTTCCCGGCCACCTGGGCGGGCGGCTCGCCCCAGGTCAGGTAGACGTCGGCGTGCTCGGCGGCGACCGGGCCGGCGGCTTTCGACGAGCCACCGAAGTAGATCGCCGGCCGCTGTGAGGGGACGCGGGCCAGGCGCGCCTCCTCGACGGTGACGAACGACCCGTCGTACGAGATGGTCTCTCCGCGCAGCAGGCCGTTGACCACGGTGAGAAATTCGCCGGTCCGCGCGTAGCGCGCGTCCTTGTCCAGGAAGTCGCCGAACTGGCGCTGCTCCCGCGACTCGCCGCCGGTGACCACGTTGAGCAGCAGCCGGTTGCCGGACAGGCGCTGGAACGTCGACGCCATCTGTGCGGCGAGCGTCGGCGAGATCAGGCCCGGCCGGAATGCGACCAGGAACTTCAGCCGCTCGGTGACCTCGGTCAGCATCGCCGTGGACAGCCAGGCGTCCTCGCACCACGCGCCGGTCGGGGTGAGCGCGCCGACGAAACCGAGCTGCTCGGCACTGCGGGCGATCTGGCCGAGGTACTTGGTGGTCAGCGGGCGCATACTCTCGGCGGTGCCGACGATGTCGCGGCTGTCGCCGTTGGTGGGCAGGAACCAGTGGAAATCCATGGCCCCAAGACTATCCAGTTATCCTACTCAATCGATAGGATCCCTGGGTATGAACGAGGGTGCATACGACGAGCGCAGACTGCGTGACTTCCTGGCCGGGCGCACGCGCGGATTCTCGCGGCGGGACCTGCTGGCCCTCACCGCGGCGGTGGGTGCCGGGGCGATGCTTCCCGGGTCTCCGGCGGCCGCCGCCGCTCCCATCGTGAAACCTCTGCCGGCTGATCTGTTCCGGCCACTGGGCACCAATGCCGAGACTCGTTTCTCCGCCTTGAAGGACCAGGGTTACTACGTGCCGGTCGATCGGTTCTTCGTGCGCAACCACACGGTGACGCCGACGATCGACGCGGGTTCCTGGAGCCTGGAGGTTTCCGGCAGCGGCACCAGGCCGGCCACTTTCGGGCTCAAGGATCTCCAGCGGCTGCCCTCCGTGACCGCACCCGTCGCCATCGAGTGCGCGGGCAACGGCCGCAGCTACTTCACCTCACAGCAGGGGCAGACGGTCTCGGGCACCGCCTGGACCCTGGGTGCGATCGGCGTCGGCAGCTGGAAGGGCGTCCGATTGTCGACCGTGCTGCGCCGGGCCGGTATCTCCCGGCATGCCGTCGATGTGCAGCCGATCGGCCTCGACCCGAATTTCGTCAGCGGCGGTGTCGACCTCGGTCCCGTCCGCCGACCGTTCCCGGTCCGCAAGGCCTTCGACGACGTGATCCTCGCCTATGAGCTGAACGGTGAGCCACTGCCCCCGGACCACGGCTTCCCGGTCCGGGTCGTCGTCCCGCGCTGGGTCGGCATCTCGTCGATCAAGTGGGTCGGGCGGATCGAGGTGTCCGCCGAGCCGCTGTTCTCGCCCTGGAACACGACCTTCTACCGGCTCTTCGGCCCGGACTTCCCGGCCGAGGGGCAGCCGTTCAACAGGCAGTCGATCAAGAGCGCGTTCGAGCTGGACCCCGGGGCGACGTTCCCAGCCGGTGTCCGCACCCGGCTCACCGGCCGGTCCTGGTCGGCCGACAGCCCGATCCGGGAAGTCAAGATCAGCACCGACGGGGGTACGACCTGGCGCCGGGCCCGTCCCTACGGGGCGACGCCGGGCGGGGTGTGGCAGCGCTGGGAGTACGACTGGACGCCCACCGCCGGCGAGCACGTCCTGTTGGCCCGGGCCACCGACGTGCGCGGTAACACCCAGCCGGACGTCGCGCGGTTCAACACGCTGGGTTACCTCTTCGACGCCGCGGTGCGCGTACCGGTGACCGCGGTGGGATAGTGTCCGCCCATGCCGTCGGGAAGGGCCACGTCCAGTGACGTCGCGGCGGCGGCGGGCGTGTCCCGGTCGGCGGTGTCCTTCGCGTTCAACAACCCTCAGCGCATCTCGGTGGCGACCAGGGAGCGGATCCTGGCCGCCGCCGAGGCGCTGGGCTACGCCCCGAGCACGCTGGGCCGGATGCTGCAGGCCGGCACCACGAACTCGATCGGGGTGCTGCTGCCCCAACGGCTGGCCCGGATCCTGGAGAACCCGTACTACTCCCGGTTCCTGATGGGCGCCGGCCAGGTGTGCGACCAGGAGGGTTACACGCTGCTGCTGACGCCGCCCCTCCAGGACTCGGTGCTGAAGGCCATTCCGTACGCGGCGGTCGACGGTTTCATCGTGTGCGGCCTGGAGACCGACCGGGGTGAGGTCGCCGAACTGACCCGGCGGGGCATCCCGTTCGTCCTGATCGACAGCGACCGGCTCGAGGGTGCGCCGAGTGTCGAGGTCGACGACCGGGGCGGGGCCCGTGAGGTGACGCGCTACCTGCTCGGCCTGGGGCACCGGCGGTTGGCCGTACTGTCGATGGATCCGGGGCCGGGGGCGGCGGCACGCGGGTACCGGGGACCGCTGGCGCGACGGATGGCCGGCATCACCGATGCGCTCGCCGAATGCGGTCTGTCCCTGGCCGATGTCCGGCTGGCCGAGGTCCCGGTCTCCCGCGGCGAGGGCCACCGCGCCACTCGCACCCTGATGGCGGACGACAGCCCCCCGACCGCCGTCCTGGCCCTCTCCGACATCCTCGCGTACGGGGCGGTGGACGCTCTGCAAGAACTTGCAATCTGGGTGCCCCAGGAAGTGTCCGTGACCGGGTTCGACGACCTCGCGGAGTCCTCGTGGTTCCGTCCGCGGCTCACCACCGTACGGCAGCCGATCGTGACCAAGGGACGGATGGCCGCCGAGTTCCTGATCTCGGCAATCAGGGGTGAGGAACAGCACCCGCACCAGACTCTGGAGACCTCGTTGGTGGTCCGGGAATCCACCGCAAAAGTGGCATAACCGCCCTCTGCAAGAACTTGCTGCAAGAAAGCAGCGCCCAACCTATGTAACACGTGTTAGTAAGCTGCTAGCGTTCGTCGCCATGACGGACCAACTGATCGCACCGCCCACCGTGGAGGCGCCCCCCGCATCGTGGTGGCGCAACGCGGTCATCTACCAGATCTACCCGCGCAGCTTCGCCGACTCCAACGGTGACGGCATCGGTGACCTGCCCGGCATCAGCAGCCGGCTGCCGTACCTGCGGGATTTGGGTGTCGACGCGGTGTGGCTCTCCCCCTTCTACGCCTCGCCGCAGGCGGACGCGGGTTACGACGTGTCCGACTACCGCACCGTCGACCCGATCTTCGGCACCGTCGCCGACGCCGAGCAGCTGATCTCCGGCGCGCACGCCCTCGGCCTGCGGGTGATCGTCGACCTCGTTCCCAACCACTCGTCGGACCAGCACGACTGGTTCAGGCGGGCGATCGCCGAGGGCCCCGGCTCCCCGTTCCGCGAGCGCTACCACTTCCGCCCCGGCCGGGGTGCCGACGGCGAACTGCCGCCCAACGACTGGCCGTCCATCTTCGGCGGGCCCGCGTGGACGCGTACCGGCGACGGCGAGTGGTATCTGCACCTGTTCGCCCCCGAGCAGCCCGACTTCAACTGGGAGCACCCGGCCGTACGGGACGAGTTCAAGACCATCCTGCGGTTCTGGCTCGACCTGGGCGTCGACGGTTTCCGCGTCGACGTGGCGCACGGCATGGTCAAGGAGGCCGGCCTGCCGGACATCGGCGACACCGGCGAGTGGCACCTGCTGGGCGCCGGCGAGAGCCCGTTCTTCGACCGCGACGGCGTCCACGAGATCTACCGCGACTGGCGCCGCATCCTCGACGAGTACCCCGGCGAGCGGATCGCCGTCGCCGAGGCCTGGGCGCCGACGCTGGCCCGGGTCGCCAACTACGTCCGCGGCGACGAACTGCACCAGGCGTTCAACTTCAGCTACCTCGGCACCGCCTGGAACGTGCACGAACAGCAGCAGATCATCGACGAATCGCTCGCCGCGATGCGCGAGGTCGGCGCCCCCACCACGTGGACGCTGTCGAACCACGACGTGGTCCGGCACACCACCCGCCTGATGCAGAAGATCGACGGCGACGCCGCCGGCCGCAAGGCCACCGCCGTCGACGACGAGGCCGGCCTGCGCCGCGGCCGTGCCGCCTCCGCCCTGATGCTGGCGCTGCCCGGCTCCGCCTACGTCTACCAGGGCGAGGAACTGGGCCTGCCCGAGGTCCTCGACCTGCCGCCGGAGGTCCGCCAGGACCCGGCGTTCCACCGCGCCACCGGCCAGGACGGCTACCGCGACGGCTGCCGGGTCCCGATCCCGTGGAGCGGCGCCGAGGCCCCCTACGGTTTCGGCCCCGACGGCGGCGGCAGCTGGCTCCCCCAGCCCGTGTCGTGGGCGCGGCTCAGCGTCGCCGCCCAGGCCGGCGTGCCCGGCTCGACCCTGGAGCTGTACCGCTCGGCCCTCGCGATCCGCCGCACCGAACCGGCGATGGCCCCCACCGACAACCTCCGGTGGATCCCGGCTCCCGCCGGCGTGCTCGCCTTCGACCGCGAAACCGACGGCGCCCCCACCTTCCGCTGCACGGTCAACATGAGCACCGAACCGGTCGAGGTCGGCCGGCCCGGTGACGTTCTGCTGGCCAGCGGTCCGCTCGAAGGCACCGCCGACACCGTGATCCTGCCGCCCGACACCACCGTCTGGTGGTCCATCACCCGGTGACACCGCCACCGGTATGAGGCGTCCGGCCATCCCCAGGACGGTGAGGGATGGCCGGACCAGGGCGTGACGCACCGGGGGGGGCGCGTCACGCCCTTTCTGTCTCTCCGCCTTTCGCGCCTGCCGCTCGGCTCTCATCGGTGGCAGGGGGGTTGCAAGGCTCATGGTGGGCACCGGTGGGCCGAAAGGCAGCGCGTGACTTCTGAGCGTGTCGACGAGCTGCTGTACGACAGTGACCGGACCCGCGTCAGCCGTGTTCGGCTGGCGGACGGGACGTCGGTCGTCCGCAAGCAGCCGCTCGGGGCGGGAGCGGCCGACCGGCTGCGCAACGAAGTCGCGGTGCTACGCCGCCTGGCGGCCGTCGACGGTGTGCCCACCCTGACCCGGGCCGAGGCGAGCGGAACGCGCACCTCGCTCGACGGCGCGGCCCACCACTCCGGGGACCAGCGGCACGGAGCACCGGCCCTGGGCGAGAGCGGTGTTCTCGAGCTTGTCGACACGGGGAGCCGTACCCTCGCTGATCTTGAAATGCCGTGGGCGACCGGCGTATTGCTGGACCTCAGCCTGGCTCTTGCCGAGGTGCTCGCGGCAATCCACCGGTGCGGTGTGGTGCACCGGGACGTGAGTCCGGCGAACGTGCTGGTCGACACGGTGACGAACCGGCCCACGATGATCGACTTCGAGCTGGCGACGCTGCCGGGCGCGAGCGGCGGCGAAGGGCTCGTCGGCACGCTGCCCTATCTGGCGCCGGAGCAGACCGGTCGCACCGGGCGCCCGGTCGATCACCGCAGTGACCTCTACTCGCTGGGCGCCACCCTGTACGAGCTGGCCACCGGACAGCCGCCGTTCGGGCGGGACCGGGATCCGCTGGGCCTGATCCACGACCATCTGGCGAAGGAGCCGACGCCGGCGGCCGAGGTGAACCCGCTGGTTCCGGCGCTGCTCTCGGAGATCATCCGGCGTCTGTTGAACAAGGATCCGGAGCAGCGCTATCAGAGTGGTGAGGGGCTCGCCCACGACCTGGCGCAGCTGCGTGCCGGGCGTCTGACCGTGCTCGGCGAGCGGGACTTCCCGATCCGCCTGGCACCGCCGGCCCGTCTGGTCGGCCGGGAGGCGCCGCTCGCCGCGCTGCGGGCACTGCTCGCGGAGGTGCACACCGGTAGCGTCCTGGCCCTGATCACCGGACCGCCCGGTGTCGGCAAGACCGCGCTGGTGGACCGGTTGCGCCCGGCCGTCGCGGCGGCCGGTGGACGGTTCGTGACCGGCAAGTTCGACCAGTTCCACCACGACGCCGGCGGCGGCGCGGTCCGGGAGGCGTTCGACCGGCTCGGTGACCAGCTGCTCGCCGAGCCCGAGGACGTGGTCGCCGACCTGCGGTCACGGCTGCGGGAGGCACTCGGCGCGGACGCCGGGGTGATCGCCGCGCTGATGCCGTCGTTCCGGGCGCTGCTGGAGGTGGCGCCGGAACCCGCCGACGACCCGCGCGCCTTCCTCGCGCGGCTGCGCCAGGCCGGCATGACCCTGCTGCGCACCGTGGCGAACGGTGCTCCGCTGGTGTTCTTCCTCGACGACCTTCAGTGGGCGACCGGGGCCGCGTTCAGCTATCTCGACGACGTGCTGGACGACGCGGACGTGCCGGGCCTGCTGGTGCTGGGCGCCTACCGCGAGGAGGAGGTGGACGAAGCTCACCCGCTGACCGCGGTGCTGGCCCGTCTGCACCGGGAACGCGGCGACGCCGGGGAGGTGCGCCTGGACAATCTGAGCGTCGGCGACATGGGTGTGCTGATCTCCGAGATGCTGCGGCTGCCGGAGGCCGGGCAGCTGGCGGAGGCGCTCGCCGGGCGTACCCGTGGCAATCCGTTCGACACCGTCGAACTGCTGAACGCCCTGCGCCGCGAGGGTGTGCTGGTACCGGACGGCGGCGGCTGGCGCTGGGACGCGGACGCGGTCCGCGACTTCGTCGGTCACGGTGATGTGGTGGCACTGCTCACCCACCGGATCACCGCTCTGCCCACGGACACCCGTGCGGCCGTCGATCTGATGGCCTGCCACGGCGGTGAGGTTCCGCTCGGCCTGCTGGGCGCCCCGCTGACCGCAGCCGTCGACGACGGGCTGGTCGTGGTCGACGGCTCCTCGGCGCGGTTCCGGCACGACCGGGTGCAGCAGGCCGCGTTCGGCCGGCTGACCGCGGACGAACGCGCCCGGCTGAGCCTGTCGCTGGCCCGGCGGCTGGCACCGGCGCCGGAAGCGGCGCCGCTCTACCTGGCCGCGGCAAACCTGCTCCTGGCAGCGGGCACCGCGACGCCGCCCGCACCTTCGGAAGCCGCGATGTCCGCCTCACCCGCGGACGCCGTGATGCCGGGTGAGCGGCGGACGGCGGCGGCGCTGCTGCGCCGGGCCGCCGCGGCAGCCCGGCTGGTCGCCAACCATGCGTCGGCCGAGGCTCACCTCGGCGTCGCGCTCCGCCTTCTCGACCGCACCGATGCCGAGTACGCCGAAACGCGAGCCGCCTGGCATGCGGCACTCTGCGCGCTGGGCCGTTTCGACGACGCCGACCGGGTCTTCGCCGACCTGGCCGCGACCGTCGGCGACCCGATCCTGCTGGCCGATCCGGTGGCCGAGCAGCTCGGTGCCCTGACCAACCGCCGGATGCTCCCCGAGGCCCTGGAACTGGGTTTGCACACGCTGGCGCGACTCGGCATCGACGTGCCGGCCGGCCCCGCTCAGATGGGTCCGCGGATCGGCGCCGGGATGGCCACCTTCTACGGCTGGCTGGCGACGTCCGGTGACGCCGACCATCCGGAGATCACCGATCCGCGTCTGCTGGCCGCCGCCCACGTCGTCAACCGGCTGTCGCCGGCGGCGTTCTTCGGGGACCGGATGACGATGGCCTGGCTGGTGGCACTGGCCGCCGAGATGTGGGCCGAGCACGGTGTGTGCGCGGCGCTGACCGGCGTGCTCGGCAACATCGGCATCGTCACGATCGCCGGCAGCGGTGATTACGAGGCCGCCTACCGGGCCACGGCGCACGTGCTGGCGACCGGTCTGAAGCACGGCTACGAGCCGGAGACGTCGCAGGTGAAGTTCCTGCACGCGGTGTCGACGGCGCCGTGGTTCGAGCCGTTGGAGAGCAGTGTCCGGACGGCGCACGAGGCCCGTGACGGGCTGCTGCGCGGCGGGGATCTGCGCAACGCGTTCTACACGTACTACGCGTCCGTGCCGCAGATGCTGGACTGTTCGGCCGACATGGAGCCGTACCTGCGGGAGGCGCAGGCGGCCACGGCGTTCGGTGACCGGATCGGGGCCGGCCACGACTCGGCGATGTTCGTGACCGCGGGCATGGTGGTGCGCACGTTGCGGGGCACCGGCGGTTTCGACGACTCCTATCTGGAGTCGCTGGCCGGCAACGACGCGGCGACCTCCTACTTCACCGCCATGCGGGCTCTCGTGGCGGCGATCCTCGGCGACAACGATGCTCTGGTCCGCTACAGCGCGGCCACGATGCCGCCGATCACCGCGGTGCCCGGTGTCTACCTGCACGTCCCCGCGAACGTGGTGGCGGTCCTCGCCGCCGCGGTCACCGCCCGTACCGCGACCGGTGCCGCACGGGACGAGGCCCTCGCGGCGCTCGACCGCGGCCGGGACTTCCTGGCCGCCCGCGCCGCCGGGCAGCCCGGCAACTTCCGGCACCTGCACCGGCTGGCCGAGGCCACCCGGGCGGCCGTGTACGGCGACTTCCCGGCCGCGGCCGCCGCCTACGACGAGGCGATGTCCGACGCGGCGACCGCCGGCCGGTCCTGGCACGCGCCGCTGATCACCGAGCTGGCAGCCCGGTTCTACCTGGACCACGGGCTGGAGCACGTGGGCGACCGGCTGCTCGGCGAGGCCCTTGCCGGGTACGCCCGGTGGGGTGCCGCCGCGAAGGTGCACGCCATGAAACGGGCCTACCCGGCACTCGGGTCCGCACTCGGCTCCCCCGCCCCCGCCCAGCCCGCCACCGTCGGCGGCGCCCACAGCATCAACCTGTCCACCGAGGTCATCGACCTGATGGCCGTCCTCGAAGCGGCCCGGGCGCTCAGCTCGGAGACCAGTGTGGACCGGCTGCGGCTGCGGGTGCAGCAGGTGCTCGGCGCGATGACCGGTGCCACCGCGGTGCACGTGGTGCTGCACGACGACCGGGCGAACCGCTGGGTGCTGCCCGGTGACGGCGACCGGCCGGACCTGGACGCCGAGGAGGCCGCCGCGCAGGGTCTGCTGCCGCTGTCCGCGATCCGGTACGCCGAACGCGCCCGCGAGCCGATGCTCGTCGACGACGTGTCCCTGGACGACCGGGTCGGGCGGGACCCGTACCTGGCCGGATTGGAGCACTGCTCGCTGCTGGTGGTGCCGGTGATCGGGCACGGGCAGCCGCGTGCCGTGCTGGTGCTGGAGAACCGGCTGAGCCGGCGCGCGTTCTCGGCCGGCCGGCTCGACGCGGTCCTGCTCATCGCCGGGCAGCTCACCGTCTCTCTGGAGAATGCGCAGGTGTACGCGTCGCTGGAGCGGGCGGTCGCGGACCGTACCGAGGAACTGGCCGAGGCCAATCAGCGGCTCGAGCTGCTGAGCGTGACCGACCCGCTGACCGGGCTGCCGAACCGGCGCAAGCTGACCACGTTCCTCGAGGACGCCTGGCTGCGCGCGGAACGGTCCCACGAACCGATCGGCGTCGCCATGATCGACATCGACAACTTCAAGAAGTACAACGACCACTACGGGCATCAGGGCGGTGACGAATGCCTGCGCCTGGTCGCCGAGGCACTGCGTACCAGCGTCCGTACCACCGACCTGGTCGCCCGCTACGGCGGTGAGGAGTTCTGCATCGTGATGCCCGGCGCGACCACGGAGAACGCGCGCGTCGTCGCCGACCGTGCCTGCCGTGCCGTCGCCGGGCTGCGGCAGCCGCACGAGCCGGCCGTCGGTGGCATCGTCACCGTCAGCGTCGGCGTCACCGCCGGCACCCCGCTCACCGACGCCGGCCCCGAGCAACTGCAGAAACTCGCCGACGAAGCCCTGTACGAGGCCAAGCGCGGCGGCCGCAACCGGGTGGTCGGCGGATGAACGGCACGGACGGGGGACGGCTGCGGCGGACCCGGCGCTGGGTGATCGGCACGCTCGTCGGGTCGCTGGCGCTGCTGTCCGGTTACTCGCTCGTGGACAGTGGACGGCACTCGGCCATCGTGGAGGACCTTCTCCGCGACAGCGACCGGGTCACCGCCTATCAGGAGGCCGCCTATCTGTCGGCGTACGAGATGTCGCTGATCCGGGCGACCGCCGACGATCCGTCCGGACCGCAGCGGGAGCGGGTGCTCGCCGTCGACGACCAGGCGCACCGGGCCACTCTCGCGATCGCCGTCGCCGCTCCCGGCACCGGCGACGCGGCCGAGGCCGGCACCATCGCGCAGCGGCAGATCAACCTGCGGCAGGACATCATCTGGTACCTGTCGATGCTGGACCGCGGCGAGACCGGCAAGGCGGCCGAGGTCCTGAACACCGTCATCGAACCCAGCTACCAGCGCAACACCGACCGGCTGCTGCAACTGCGCGACCGATACCAGCAACGGTACGAGCACCATCAGGAGACCGCCCGGCACGACTCGCGCCGGCTGCTCTGGGGCAGCATCGTCACGTTCGTGCTCAGCCTGCTCGCGCTCGCCCTGTTCGGCTGGCACACCCGCGCGCACCGGCGCCAGGTCGAGGCGATGGCCGCCACCGATCTGCTCACCGGGCTGCCCAACCGGGCAGCGTTCACCACCCATCTGCACCGTGCACTGACGGCGGTGCGACCGGCCCGTACCCTGCCCGGCATCACCGTTCTCACCGTCAACATCAACGGGTTCCGGCACGTCAACGACCAGTTGGGCCCGCACATCGGTGACCGGCTGCTCGCCGAGGCCGGCTGGCGGCTGTCCGCGGTGGTCCGCGACGGTGACGTGGTCGCCCGTACCGGCGGCGACGAGTTCGCGATCCTGCTGCGTGACCTCGACCCGACCCGGGCCGACTGCGTGGCGGCCCGTCTGCGGGAGACCTTCGACGAGCCGTTCCACCTCGACGACATCACCGTCGACCTGGAGATCAGCATCGGCGCGGCGACCGCCTCGGCCGACGACGACGTCAGCACCCTGCTCGGGCACGCCGACAGTGCCATGCACGACGCGAAACAGCAGCACGACAGCTTCCGCCGGTTCAGCGGCAGCACCGGCCAGGACAGCACCGACCGGCTCACCCTCCTCGGTGACCTGCGGCGCGGTCTCACCGACGCCACCCAGTTCACCCTGCACTACCAGCCGAAGGTGTCGCTGGCCGACGGTTCGCTGGCCGGTGTCGAGGCTCTCGCCCGCTGGAACCACCCGACCCGTGGCCCGGTTCCGCCCGGCCAGTTCGTGCCGGTGCTGGAGACGACGAGCCTCATCCACCCGTTCACCGAACGGGTGCTCACCCTCGCCCTGGAACAGGCCCGCGCCTGGCTCGACGCCGGGCACCGGATCCCGGTGGCCGTCAACGTCTCCACCCGCAGCCTGCTCGACGAGACGTTCCCCGGCCGGCTGGCGGCGCTGCTCGACGCCGCCGGAGTTCCCGGAGCGCTGCTCTGCATCGAGATCACCGAACACACGGTGCTGTCCGATCCGACGACCACGATCGACGCGCTGCGCCGCATCCGCGATCTGGGAGTCAAGACATCCATCGACGACTTCGGTACGGGCTACTCGTCCCTGACCTACCTGAAGATCCTGCCCGTCGATGAACTCAAGATCGACCGCTCGTTCGTCGCCGACATGGTCGCCGACGCGTCCAGCCACGCCCTCGTGGCGTCCGCCGTGGACCTGGCCCACAACCTGAGCCTGACCGTCGTCGCCGAGGGTGTCGAGGACGACCTGACCGCGGCCGCCCTCAGCGATCTCGGCTGCGACACCGCCCAGGGCTACCACTTCGCCCGCCCCGCCCCGGCCGCCGACCTCGACGCCCGCTTCCTCCCCGTGGTGCCCGCCTGACCCCGCCCCACCGCCCAACCCCCCGGCTGGCCCCCACCGCTGCCTCACACCCCTCGAAACAGCGGTGACAACCAGCCACAAAGACCCAGCTGGCTCCCACCGCTGCCTTACACCCCTCGAAACAGCGGTGACAACCAGCCACGGAGGTCCAGCTGGGCTTCGGCGCTGCCTCCGCTGGAGATGTTCGTTTGCTGGCACCGGTCGGCTTGCTCATCGCGTTGCTCCCGCGCCGCATATCGCGGGGCGGGGAGCGGCGTGGCGCGGGCGGGTGGCGGAGGCGCGCGGGGCGGGTGGCGGTGGTGGTGACCGCGCTGATGACTGGTGGTGCCGATGCCGGAGAGTGGCCGTACCGTCCGGTGTGGACCCGTTGAATCGGCGGCGTATGCTCTGCGCCAACCGCGAAGCCCGCCGACGGGAGCCGTAGCCATGACCGACAGTGACAATGCCGCTGCCGCCAAACTGGACACCAGCGTGCCGCACTCGGCGCGTGTGTGGAACTACTGGCTGGGCGGTAAGGACAACTTCCCGGTGGACCGGGCGGTCGGTGACGACTTCGCGAATCTCTACCCGGACATCGCCGTGGTGGCGCGGCATTCCCGGGCGTTCCTCAGGCGCGCTGTCACCTTTCTGGTGAAAGAGGCCGGGATCCGGCAGTTCCTGGACATCGGAACGGGCATGCCGACCGCGGAGAACACGCATCAGGTGGCGCAGGCGGCGGCCGCCGACGCCCGGATCGTGTATGTCGACAACGATCCGCTCGTCCTGGTGCACGCGCGGGCCCTGTTGACCAGCACGCCCGAGGGCCGGACCGACTACGTCGACGCCGACCTGCACGATCCGGTGAAGATTCTCGAGGCGGCGGGCGCGACGCTGGATCTGAGCCGGCCGGTCGGGCTCATTCTGATGAACATCCTCGGTCATGTGCCCGATATCGATCAGGCGATCGCGATCGTGCGCGGACTGCTCGACCGGCTGCCGTCGGGCAGCTACTTCATCACCGCTGACGGCACCAACGTGATCGACGGGCCGGCGTTCGAGGAGGCCATCGCGGTGTGGAACGCGAATGCGCCGCTCGGCTATCACCTGCGCCACCCCGATCAGATCGCCCGGTTCCTCGACGGGCTCGAGGTTCTGGAGCCGGGCCTGGTCGCGTGCTCGAAGTGGCGGCCCGCCCCGGACGCCACGGGCGAGGACCTGCGCGAGGTCGACGAGTTCGGCGCGGTGGCCCGCAAGCCGTAACCCCGGCCGCCCGGCCGTGACCCCGGCCCACAAGCCGTGACCCTGGCCGACAAGTCGTGACGCCGGCCGACGAGTCGTGACCCCGGCGGCCGGCGCGGCGTAAGCGACCACGGGAAGAACAGCACCGGGCACCCGGCCGGTCAGGTGGTTCCCGGAAGATCTCATCCGGCGGGGTGGGCGGCCGATCCTAGCGGCGCCCTTCCCCCGCTACCCCCCGAGGTCATTCGTATGTCCGTGCTGTCTCGTCCCGCGATCCTGCTCGCTTCCGCCTCGGTTGCCGCGAGCCTTCTGGTCGCCCCGGCCGCCGCGTATGCCGCCGACACCACCACCGAACTGTCCGCGACGCAGATGAAGGCGGCGGTCGCCGCGGTCGCCGCGGCCACCGACACCGCCGCGGCGCAGGGCTGGACGTCGAAGATGGACCTCAGCATCGCGATCGGCGGTATGACGGCGACCGGCTGGCAGACGATCACCACCGACCGGGAGCACGGTCTGCTGGCGGCGTCGTTTGCGGTGAACGGGCAGCCGGAGGCCTCGGTCTTCCTGGACGAGGGCAGCGGCGGCTACGAGTCGGCCGGCGACGACAGCCGCACGAAGGCGGCGCTGAAGATGATCGGCCGGCCGTCGGTGAAGTTCGTGTTCACCGCGGACGCGTCGCTCACGTTGGAGGACGACGCCCCGGCCCCGCTGGACCTGGTGTCGCCGTCGGTGGGTGCGGGCACGAAGACGCTGCACGACGACGGTTCGGCCGATTTCACGTTCGCCGACCCGTCGGTGGGTGAGGTGACGTTGCACACTGACGCCTCGTCGGTGCTGACGGCCGCGTCGACCGAGCTGAACGACGATGAGGCGACGCTGTCGACGACGCTGGACTACGCGTACGGGCCGCAGGCGGTGACGCTGCCGTCGGCCGGCGAGACGGTGGATGCGCAGACCCTGGCGAAGGGTGTCGCCTATCTGGACATGGCCGGTCTGGTGCGCAACGCGGCGGTGGGCGGCGCGGCCGATACCCGCAAGGCGGCCAAGGGCGGCAAGGTGAAGGTGGCGACGCTGCGCAAGCTGGTCCGGCGGGAGGCGGCGGAGACCAACGCGTCGACCGGCGGCGTCGCGGTGGTCAAGGTCAAGGACGTCACCGCGGGGGTACGGGTCTCCGCGACGAACCCGTGGACGAAGAAGACGGTCGCGTACACGGTGAAGGCGTCCGGTAAGAAGGTCGTCGTGAAGAAGGTCTGACACGACAGCGTGGCGACCCGCGGTGCAGGCCGCACCGTGGGTCACCACGCCGCCGGAACCGACCCGCGGCCCGGTGACCCACTGGACCGCGGGCCACCGGAGCCGGACGACCGGGTCAGACGGTGACGGGCGACCGGGCCACCAAAAACCGGCGACTGGCGACCGGGTCAGACGGTGACGCGATCGCGGATGGCGTGGCCGACCTCGGCGCGCAGTGCGGCGAATTCGGGCAGCCCCCGGAGTTCGTCGGCGGCGATGCCGGTGCGTGGCAGGTCGATCGTGAGGTCCAGGGCGATCGTGCCGGGCCGGGGCGTGAGGACCACGACGCGGCTGCCGAGGAACACCGCCTCGTCGACGCTGTGCGTGACGAAGACGCTGGTCCGGCCGGTGGAGGCGCTGACCTGCCGTAGGTCGTCCTGGAGTTTCTCGCGGGTGAGCGCGTCCAGTGCGGCGAACGGTTCGTCGAGCAGCAGCAGGGGGTTCTCGACGGCCAGGGCGCGGGCGATGGCGACGCGCTGCTGCTGGCCGCCGGAGATCTGCCAGATGCGGCGTTTCGCGACGTCGTGCAGGCCGACCCGGCGGAGCAGGTCGTCGACCCGTTCGTCGGTGACCGGCCGGCCGGCGTAGCGCAGGGCCAGGGCGATGTTGCCGCCGACGGTCTTCCAGGGGAACAGTCGTGGCTGCTGGAAGACCAGTCCGGCGCCGCGGCCGGGGACCGGGGCCGTCCCGTTGGTCAGCACGGTCCCGGTGGTGGGCTGTTCGAAGCCGGCGATCAACCGCAGCAGGGTGCTCTTGCCGCAGCCGGAGGCGCCGACCAGGACGAGGAACTCGCCCGGTGGGACGGTCAGGTCGATCGGGCCGACGGCGGTCACGTCACCGTAGGAGTGCGTGACCCCGCTGACCGCGATGGCGTCAGCTGAGGACACCGGGCAGCCCCTTGACGTAGAGGGCCTTCTGCACGTCGGCCAGGGACGGCACGGCGTCGATCTTCTGCTGCGACTTGAGGAACTCGGCGGCGCTGACCAGGTTGTCGGCGAGTTTGCCGGGCGCGCTCTCGGTGCCGAGCCACTCGGGTGACGCCAGGTCGGCGGGTTTGAGGAAGACGCCCTGTGACAGCTGGGCCTTGGCGTCGTCGGCGGAGAGGTTGAGTTCGGCACCGACGGCCTTGCCCGCGGCGTCGGGGTCGGTCGCGATGACGTTCAGCGCCTGCGCCTCGACCTTGCGCCACGCGTCGACGGCTTCGGGGTGGGCGGTGGCGAACGCGGTGGAGACGACACCGAGGTCGAGGGTGGGTTTGCCGCCGGCGGCGAGTTCCCGGCTGGTGATCAGGACCTTGCCGGTCTTCTTCAGTTCGTCGAGCGACGGCAGCCAGCTGTACGCGGCGTCGATGTCACCACGGGTCCAGGCGGCGAGGATGTCCTGTGGTTCCAGGTCCACGATGGTCAGGTCGGACTCTTTGAGGCCGGCCTTGTCGAGGGCGGCGAGCAGGCTGTAGTGGGCGGTGGACGCGAACGGGGTGGCGACCTTCTTGCCGCGCAGTGCGGCGACGTCGGTGACGCCGGAGTCGTTGCGGGCGACCAGGGCCTCGTTGTCCCCAGCCACGTCGAGGACGAATGCGACCTGGTAGGGGATGTTGAGCGGGGCGGACAGGCCGCGGGCCACCGGGCTGGAGCCGATCGCGGCGATGTCGAGGCTGCCGGCGACGAACGCGGTGTTGATGCTGGCGCCGGAGTCGAACTTCGTCCAGGTGATCTTGTAGTCGGGCAGCGCCTTCTCGAGCAGGCCCTGGTTCTTGACGATCAGGTCACCGGAGGGGAACGCCTGGTAGGCGATCCGGATGGACTTCTCCGCGGGGTCGGCGCCACCACTGGCGGCGCCGTTGCCGCACGCGGCCAGAAAGAGGACGGAGGCGAGGGCGAGGAGTTTCTTCACAGGTTTTCCTTCAGAGGTGACGAGATGTCAGGCGCGTCCGCGCCAGGGGATCAGCCTGTTCTCGGCGGTGAGCAACAGAGCGTCGATGAGCAGGCCGGAGAGTCCGATGGCGAACAGGCCGAGGACGACCACGTCGGTCTGGGAGTAGCGCTGGGCGTCGCGGATCATGCCGCCGATGCCGGGGACACCGTTGATGGTCTCGGCGGCGACGACCGAGGAGTACGCGACGCCGACGGCGAGCCGGATGCCGGTGAAGATCTCCGGCAGCGCGTGGGGCAGGACCACGTCGCGGATGCTCTGCCAGCGGCCGGCGCCGAGTGCCCGGGCCGCCTCGACCAGGCCGGTCGGGGCGTTGTGGACGGCGGCGGCGGTGGCGACGGCGACCGGGGGCAGCGCGGCGATCGAGAGCAGCCACAGTTTCGGGGTCTCGTCGATGCCGAACCAGATGATGAACAGGCTGAAGTAGGCGAGCGGCGGCAGCGCCCGGACGAAGGTGATGACCGGTTCGGCAACCACGCGCAGCCAGCCGACGGTGCCGAGGAGCACACCGATGAGCAGGCCGCCGGCGATGCCGATGAGCGACCCGATGACGATGCGCCGCAGCGAGACACCGAGGTGCTCGATGAGCAGGTGGCCGCTGTACCCGCGTACCCCGTCGTGGGTGGTCGACGTGGTGATCAGCTGATCCCAGACCGCGCCGGGTGAGGGGATGAAGGTCGGGTTGTGCATGACCCGGGCCGTCACCTCCCACAGCAGGTAGAGCACGGCCAGCGCGAGCAGGCGCAGCGCGAGGCGGCGGCGCAGGCCGCCGCTGGGCGCGAGCGCGGCCTTCTCCGCCGGCGCGGCGGGCGGCGCGGGAGCGAGCGTGGTGGTCAAGGAGGTCTCCAGGCGGGGGTACGTGCCAATACCCGCTATTCCTATCGCATCTATGGGGTTACTGGCAATACCGCCGGCAATACCGCACCGGTGGCGCGCCGATCGGGGGCGGGTGACCTACCGCAGGATGCCGGCCGGTTCCTGATCCCCGGCCGGGGTGATCTCCCGGCCGGCCGATTCCACCAGGTGATGCCGCAACGACTGGGCGGCGGGACTCAACAGCCGGTCGCGCTGCCGCATCACCCCGATCGGCGGGTGCGCCGGCGGCGGATGCAGGTGACGCACGGCGATCGCCGGCCCGGCCGGTGCCTCGGCGGCCGTGCGGGACAGCAGTCCCACCCCGAGACCGGCGGCGATCAGCTCACGGACGGCGTCCAGGCTGTGGGTCTCGAAGTGCACCCGGGGCAGGAAACCCGCCGACCGGGCCGCGTCCTCCAGGATCCAGCGCAGGCCGCTGCCGGGTGGCATGCTCACGAACGGCTCGTCGCGTACCTCACCGAGGGTGAGCCGGCCGCCGGCGGCCATCGTATGCCCGGGCGGCAGCGCCAGCAGCAGCTGCTCGTCGGCGAGCGGCACCGCGTCGAAACGGGGCGGCAGGTCGGCGTGGACCGGGCCGACCACCAGGTCCAGATCGCCGGTGTCGCAGGCGCCGAGCAACCCGGTGATCCGGCCCGAGCGCAGCCGCACCGCGATCCCGGGATGCCGGTCCCGGAACGAGGCGAGCGCCCCGGCCAGGTCGTAGGGGCCCAGGCCGGCGGTCGCGCCGACGGTCACCCGGCCGCTGACGACGGCGGTGATCTCGGCCATCTCGCCGCGGGCGCCGTCCAGTTCGGCCAGGATGCGGCGGGCCCGGGCCACGAACAGCTCCCCCGCCGGCGTCAGCGCCACCTTGCGGGTGGTGCGCGCGAACAGGGTCACCCCGAGTTCGATCTCCAGCGCCCGCACCTGCGCGGACACCGCCGACTGGGCGACGTGCAGCCGACCGGCCGCGCGGGTGAATCCCCCGTAGCGGGCCACCGCCTCGACGTAGCTGAGCTGCCGAATCTCCACCCGACGATGGTGCTCGCTCGCCGTCCGCAAAATTCTTGAAAACCGATAAATCACTCTTTTGTACGAGCCAGCCCGTCACCGACGAAGTGGACCGTCCCGGGCCTACCGCGCCGGGCAGGCAGCCCGTCGCGACCGAAACGCGTCCGCCGGGCGTCTCCCGGCGTCACCGGGCCGGCGGCTCCAGCACGGCGATCTCCGGGCGGGTCAGGCTGCCGGCCACCAGCAGCCCGTCCTGTTCGGCCGCCGACGTGACGAATCCGTACCCGCCGTCGTCGGAACGCAGGTCGTGCACGATCCGGCCGCCGGCGTCGAAGGCCATCACCCAGGCGATCGGCACCGCCTGGGGCCGCAGCGCCTCGGGCAGGTTCCACACCAGCAGCCGCAGGAACCCGGGCAGCGGCAGCAGCCGGTCGAGCAGGGCGTCGCGCGGCGCGGCGATCCCGGCCCAGAGCAGCCCGTCGCTGCCGAGCCACAGGTTGTCGGGGAAGCCGGGCAGGTTCTCCACCAGCATCGTGTCGGTGCCGTCGAGGCCGTACCGGCGGATCCGGTAGCCGGCCGTCTCGGCGACCAGCAGCGCCGTCCCGTCGGCGGTCAGGGCCAGCCCGTTGGCGAATTTCAGCCCGTCCAGCAGCACGGTGACCGTCCCGTCGGGGTCGCGGCGCAGCAGCCGCCCGGTGCCGGAGTGCTCGAACACGTCGCCGAGATGGTCGTCCAGGCTCCACCGGGTGGTCGACGAGGTGAACCAGATCGTCCCGTCCGGGCCCTCGACGACGTTGCTGGCGAACGTGAGCGGCTCGGCGCCCACGGTGTCCACCAGCACCTCGACGGTCCCGTCGGCGCCGACGGCGAGCAGACCGCGGTCGTGGTCGCAGACCAGCACCCCGCCGTCGGCACGCGGGTGCAGCCCGAGGGGCCGTCCGCCGGTGTCGGCGAGCACGGTCCGGTCGCCGGTGGCCGGGTCGATGCGGAGGATGCGCCCGTCGGCGAGCCCGGTGATCACCCGCCCGGCGCTGTCGACGACGACGTCCTCGGGCCCGTGCCCACCGGTCGCGATCAGCTGCCGCACCCGGAGCGGGCCGGTGGCCGCGGACGGGGTGCGGGCGGGCGGCGACCAGCGTCGCGGCCGGATCCAGCGGCGGGCCATGGGAGCCTCCTAAACCGACGGGGCGGTGGCGTGGTGGTTGGTGAGGCGGCGCACGTCGGGCAGGGCGAGGGCGGCGGCGCTGGTCGTGACGATCACGGCGATGCCGACGGCCAGCAGGGGGACGGCTCCGAGGGCCGGGGCGGCGAACCCTACCAGGACGTAGCCGAGCGGCAGCGTCACCAGCGAGCCGAACCAGTCGTAGGCCACCACCCGGGACAGCACCTCGCGGGGCACGTTGGCCTGGAGGGTGGTCTCCCACAGGGTGACGTAGACGGTCATCCCGGCGCCACCGGCGACCGCGGCGGCGATGACCACCGGCAGCGGCGCGGACAGGCCGAGCACCAGCAGTACGGGCACGAACCCGAGCAGCGCCGGGACGCCGGTGCGCAGGGGATGACGCGGGGTGACGCGGGCCATCACCAGCCCGGCCACGACGGCGCCGGCCCCGAACCCGCCGAGGATGAACCCCCAGCCGCGCGGGCCGCCGAGCCCGTCGGCGGCGATCTGCGGGCCGAGCACCAGGTAGGCCGGGATCACGGTGAGGTGGATCAGCCCGGACTGGGCCACCAGCGACCACAGCCACCGCCGGGACCGGAATTCGGCCCAGCCCTCCCGCAGGTCGGCGACGACGCCCGCACCGGCGGCCCGCGGTGCGGCCGTGTCCCGCGGGACCCCGAGCAGGAACAGGGCACTGACCAGATAGGACGCGGCGTCGATGGCGAACACGGTGCCCGGGTTGAAGGCGGCCACCAGCAGGCCGCCGGCGGCCGGGCCGATCAGGCCGCCCAGCGATCGGCCGAACCCGATCAGCGCGTTGGCCCGTTGCAGCGTGGCCGGGCCGTTCAGGGAGGGGATGAGACCGCTCAGGGCGGGCCGGAAGAAGGCGCTGCCCAGCCCGTCGATCGCCGCGAAGATCATCAGGGCGGCCAGCGGCACGTGCCCGGTGAAGATCCAGACCGCGAGGGCGGCCTGGCTGACGCCGCGGGCCACATCGGCGGTCAGCAGCAGCGCACGCCGCGACACCCGGTCCGCCAGCACTCCACCGACCAGGACGAACCCGACGGTCGGCAGGCGGCTGGCGCCCAGCACCAGACCGAGACCGGCGACGCCGTGCCCGCTGGCCAGCACCGCGAACGCCAGCGCCACCGGGGTCATCTGGCTACCGAGGACCGACGTCCAGAAGCCCGCCAGCAGGTTGCGCATCGGACGGCTGAGCGTCCGCGGCCGGCTGACAACATCATGGTCTTCGATACCCGGCACCCGCCGATCATAGGTGACGCGTCAGGCCGGCCATTCCTTGGCGAGCAGCTCGAAGGAGCGGACCCGTTCGGCGTGGTCGTGGGTGATCGTGGTGACCAGCAGCTCGTCGGCGCCGGTGACCCGCTGGAGGGTACGCAGCCCTTCGGCCACCGTCCGCGGCGATCCGGCGAACCGGGTGGCGACCCGGTCGGCGACGAGCTGCCGGTCCAGGTCGGTCCACTCGTACGCCTCGGCCTCCTCGATGCTCGGGAACGGGACGGCACCGAGACCCGAGCGGATGCTGCGGACCCAGACGGCGAACGGCTTCGCCAGCTGCCGGGCGGTCGCGTCGTCCTCGGCCACCAGCACGTCGGCCGAGACCATGACGTACGGCTCGGCGAGGGCCGCCGACGGCACGAACGACTCCCGGTAGGCCCCGACGGCCTCCAGCACCTTCGCCGGGGCGACGTGGTAGTTGGCGGCGAACGGCAGCCCTCGGGCCCCGGCGGTACGGGCACTCTCCCCGCCGGAGCTGCCGAGCAGCCACACCTGAAGGTCGGCGCCGGCGCCCGGGGTGGCGGTCACCGCGTTGCCCTCGTCGTCGACGACCGGCCCGGCCAGCAGCGCCTCGATCTGGTCGAGCACATCACTCAGGCCGAGCGGGTCGGCGCCCGGCTGGTGCAGGAACCTTCCGGCCAGCTCGGTGCGTTTGGAGGCGAAGATCGGCGCCCAGGAGAACGGTTTCGGGATGAGCAGACCGTCGACGACCCGTTCCTGCTGCTCCTTCTTCTCCTCCTCGAGCAGCCGCTTCACCTCCTTCCCGGCCTGCCCGGAGCGGCCCAGCCCGAGGTCGAACCGGCCCGGGTACAGCGCGTCGAGCAGCCCGAACTGCTCCACGATGGACAGACTGGTCTGGAAGCCGGTCTGCACGGCGCCGGAGCCGAGCCGGATGTGGTCGGTGACCGCGGCGATCTGGCCGAGCAGCAGCGCCGGCTGCGAGCTGGCCACCCCCGGGGTGAAGTGGTGCTCGGCCACCCAGTAGCGGTGATAGCCGAACTGCTCGGCCCGGCGGGCCAGGTCGAGGGTGCGGCGCAGGGCGTCACGCACGTCACCGCCGGAGACCAGCGGGGCGAGATCGAGGATCGACAGGGGTACGGGCATGGCTACCGCCCTTTCCGTCGGCACACCGGGAACCGGTCGAGGTTCCTCATCGGGTTCAGCTGCGGGAGTCTCATGCCAGCCCCAGGTTCTCGCGCAGGGTGGTGCCGGAATACCCGGTCCGGAACACGCCGCGTTCCTGCAGCAGCGGGACCACCCGGTCCACGAAGTCGTCGAGCCCGGCCGGGGTGAGGTGCGGGACGAGGATGAACCCGTCACAGGCGCCGGTCTGCACGTACTCGTTCAGCAGCTCGGCGACGCGGGCCGGGGTGCCGATGAAGTTCTGCCGCCCGGTGACCTCGATGATCAGGTCCCGGATCGACAGGTTCTTCGCCTCGGCGCGGGCCCGCCAGTCCCGGGCGGTGGCCAGCCGGTCCGGGTACATGCCGGCGCGGCCCTTGATGATCGTGTCGTCCTCGTCGAGCACCGGATCGATGTCCGGCAGCGGCCCCTCGGCGTCGTATCCGGACAGGTCGGTGTTCCACAGCTGTTCCAGCAGCAGGATCGCGGTCTGCGGGCTGACCTGTAGCCGCCTGATGTGGTGGGCCTTCTCCTGGGCGTCGGCGTCGCTGTCGCCGAGCACATAGGACACCCCGGGGATGATCTTCAGGCTGTCCTCGGTCCGGCCGTACTTCGCCAGCCGGTCCTTGACGTCGCGGTAGAACCGCCGGGCGTCGTCGATCCGGTGGTGCCGGGAGAAGATCGCGTCGGAGTGTTCCGCGGCCAGTTCCCGGCCGCCGTCGGAGTCACCGGCCTGCAGGATGACCGGATGGCCCTGCGGGCTGCGCGGCACCCCGAAGCGGCCCCTGATGTCGAACTGGCTGTTGCCGACCGCGACATCGCCGCCGTCGCTGTCCCACAGCGTGCGGGCGGTCGCGATGAACTCCGCGGCCCGGACGTATCGGTCCGCATGGTCGAGGAAGCCGCCGCGCCGGAAGTTCGCACCGAAGAACGCTCCGGGCGAGGTGACCACGTTCCAGGCGGCCCGCCCGCCGGACAGGTGATCGAGGGTGGCCAGCTGGCGGGCCAGTTCGTACGGCTCGTGGTAGGTGGCGTTCAGGGTCCCGGCCAGCCCCAGATGTTCGGTGACGGCGGCCAGGGCGGTCAGCACCGTGATCGTGTCCGGCCGGCCGACCACGTCCAGGTCGTGGATCAGCCCCCGCTGCTCACGCAGCCGCAGGCCCTCGGCCAGGAAGAAGAAGTCGAACAACCCACGCTCGGCGGTCTTCGCGAGGTACTCGAACGAGCTGAAGTCGATCTGGCTGCCGGCCCGCGGGTCGCTCCAGACGGTCGTGTTGTTCACACCGGGGAAGTGGGCGGCGAGGATGATCTGCTTAGGCACGTCCGGCCTCCTGGTAACGGTTGACGGCCGGTCCGAGGCCGAGGCGCTCGCGCAGCACCGGGGTGGCGGACGGCTGGAACAGGCCGCGGCGGCGCAGCTCGGGAACGAGGGCCCCGGTGACGTCGGCGACGTCGGTCACCCGCAGCCGGAACCCGTCGACGCCGGAGACGGTCCACCAGTTCTGGATCAGGTCGGCGAGCTGGACCGGCGTGCCGTTGAAGGTCGCCGCGTCCGTCGGGACGTGGCCGCCGACCGTCAGGTCGGCGAAGACCTTCTTCTCCGGAACGATCCGGCGGACGTGGCGGGCCGCGTCGCCGGCGTCGGACGGCGTCACGAAGAAGACGTCGGCGTCGAGGCGATCCCACACCTGCGGCCCGTGCGCGAGGGCGGCCACGACCGGTTGCCCCTGCGGCGGCCGCGGCACGATCGACGGCCCCTTCACCGAGAAGTGCGGCCCCTCGAAGTCGATGTAGTGCACCCTGTCCCGGTCGATGTACCGGCCGGTCGCCGTGTCCCTGATGATCGCGTCGTCCTCCCAGCTGTCCCAGAGCCGCCGCACCACCTCGATCGCGTCTCCGGCCTCGGCCAGCAACTCCTCGGCCGGCAGCGGTTCCCGGCGGCCGAGCAGCGCCGCCTCGGCCGGGTCCGTGGAGACCCGCACCTGCCAGCCGGCCCGGCCCCGGCTCACCCAGTCGAGCGTGGCCAGGGCGGTGGACAGGTGGAACGGCTCGGTGTGGGTGGTGGTGGCGACCGGCACCAGGCCCACGTGCCGGGTCAGCGGCGCGACCCGGGCGGCGACCTGCACCGCGTCCGGCCCGTACCGCCCGAATCGGTCCTCGAACGTCATGAAGTCGAGCCCGGCGTCGTCAGCCAGCCCGGCCTGCCGGATCCAGTGACCGGCGTCGAACGAGTCGCCGGTCAGCGCGACCGCCAGATGCAACGTCATCGGGAAACCTCCACAGTGGGCACGGCGTCGAGCAACGCCCGGGTGTATTCGTGGCCGGCGTGGTCGAAGACGGCCTTGACCGGGCCCTGTTCGACGACCCGGCCGTCCTTCATGACCAGGACACGATCGGCGATGTCACGGATCACGCCCAGGTCGTGGGAGATGAACAGCAGCGCCGTCCCGTCCGTCTCGCGGATGCCGGCCAGCAGGTCCAGAACCTGCGCCTGCACCGACACGTCGAGGGCGGAGACCGGCTCGTCGCAGATGATCAGACTCGGCCGCGGTGCGATGGCGCGGGCCACGGCGACGCGCTGCCGCTGCCCACCGGACAGCTGCCGCGGGTACCGGTCGAGGACGTCGGCGCCCAGCCCGACCCGCTCCAGGCAGGGTGCCGGGTCCTCACCGCGGGGCAGGGCCTCCCCGACGATGCGGCGCACGGTCCACCGTGGATCGAACGCCGACAGCGGGTCCTGGGCGATCAGTTGCAGCCGGCGCCGCATCGGACGGCGGGCACGTTCCGGAACCCCGCTGAAATCGGCGCCCTCGAACCGCACGTGCCCGGACGTCGGGCCGGCCAGCCCGAACAGCAGCTGCGCCACGGTGGTCTTACCGGACCCCGACTCACCGACCAGCCCGACGATCTCCCCGCGGCGGATCGTCAGACCGAAATCCCGCACGACGGTGCGGTCGCCGTACACCTTGCGCAGTCCGGTGGCCTCGGCGACGACGTCGCCCGGCGCGGTGGTGGTCCCGCGCCATCTCCCGGTGGCGGCCGAGATCAATTCTCTGGTGTACGGGTGACCGGCGCCGACCAGAATCGTGCGGGTGTCGCCGCCCTCGACGATCCGGCCGTCCTTCATCACCAGCACCCGGTCGGCGAGTTTCGCCACGACCGCCAGATCGTGGCTGATCAGCAGCAGCGTCTCCCCGTTCGTGCGGCGTTCGGCGAGCAGGGTGAGGATCTGCGCCTGTACGGTCGCGTCCAGCGCCGTGGTCGGTTCGTCGGCGATCAGCAGCCGCGGCCCGCCGGCGATGGCCGAGGCGATCAGCGCCCGCTGCCGCAGCCCGCCGGACAGCTGATGCGGGTACTGCCGGGCCCGGCGATCCGGTTCCGGCACGTGCACGTCGGTGAGCAGCCGCCGGATGCGCTGGGGCCGGTCACGACGGTCACCGATGCCGTGCGCCCGCAGCACCTCGCCGATCTCCGCACCGACCGTGCGCAGCGGGTCCAGCGACACCAGGGCGTCCTGCAGGATCAGCCCGGCGAACCGGCCGCGCAGCCGCCGCCAGTCTCGGGCGGCGAACCCGCGCACGTCCCGGCCGTCGACGGTGAACGTGTCCGCCTCGACGCGGGCCGCCGGACCGGCCAGTCCGACCAGGCTGCGGGCGGTGACGCTCTTACCGGAGCCGCTCTCGCCGACCAGCGCGACACACTCCCCCGCACCGATCGTCAGGTCGACCCCGCGTACCGCCTCGACCTGCCGTTTCCCGACAAAGGTGACCCGCAGATTCCGGACGTCGATCACGATGGGCGTCCTTCGAAACGGTGCTGCACGTGGCGGCCGATCACGGTGAGGGAGATGACGGTGGCGGTGACGGCGGCTCCCGGCAGCAGTGACGCCCACCAGGCGATGTGCAGGTATCCGCGGCCTTCGGAGAGCATCGCGCCCCACTCCGGCGACGGTGGTTGCGGCCCGAGACCGAGGAAACTGAGGCCGGCCGCGATCAGTACCGCCTCGCCCAGCCCGATCATCGCCAGGACCGGGATCGGGCCGAGCACGTTGGGCAGCACGTGCCGCAGCACCAGCCGCGGCCGGGACGCTCCGAACGCGACCGCGTGGGTGACGTACGGCGCCTGCCGCACCACCAGCGTCTGGGCCCGCACCACCCGGGCGTGGTGCGGTGTGGTGGCGATGCCGATGGCCACGATCAGGCTGGTGGTGCCGGTGCCCGCGATCGCGATGAACAGCAGCGCCAGCAGCACCAGCGGAAACGCGGCGAGCGCGTCGAAACCCCGGCTGAGGGCCTCGTCGGCGACCCGGTGGACGAGCCCGGCGACCACCCCGAGCAGGATGCCCGCGCCGACCGCGATGACGGTCGCCGCCACACCGATGCTCAGCGAGTGCCGGGCGCCGTGCACCACCCGGTCGAAGACGTCCCGGCCGAGTTGGTCGGTGCCGAACCAGTGGGCCGCCGACGGCGCCTCCAGCACCCGCAGCGGGTCGGCGGCCAGCGGGTCGCCGGCGAACAGCGACGGCCACGCCGCCGCGGCCAGCGTCACGAGCAGGACGAGCCCGGCCGCGGTCAGGCCGGGGCGGGGCCGGCGCAGGGTGAACCGGCGCGCCACCGGTCGGGGCAGAGCGAGCGTCACGGCAGTGCCTCCCCGGTTCTGCCCGCCCGGCCCGCGCCCGTGACGTCGCCGTCGGCTGCGGGTGGCCGGTGCCTGGTGCAGTCGGTCATGACGTGCTCCTTCGCAACCGCGGATCGATGAGCAGATAGGCCAGGTCGGCCACCGTGTTGACGACGACGAAGGCGGCGGCCGCGAGCACCACGACGGCCAGCACGACGGGCATGTCGCCGTTGCCGACGGCCTGGAGGGTGACCTGGCCGAGCCCGGGGCGGCCGAAGACCTGCTCGATGATCACCGCCCCGCCGAGCAGCGCACCGGTGAGCCAGCCGAGCAGGGTGACCGCCGGGATGAGCGAGTGGCGCAGCGCGTGCCGCATGAGGACCGCCCGTTCCGTCAGGCCCCGGGCCCGGGCGGTGACCGCGAACGGCTCGTCCAGCGCCCGGTCCAGGCCGTCGCGCAGCACCTGGGCCAGTACCCCGGCGATCGGCAGACCCAGCGTGACCGCGGGCAGCACCAGCGCCGCCCAGCCCTGGTCGCCGGAGACCGGGAACAGCCCGAACCGGAACGAGAACACGCTCAGCAGGACGATCCCGATCAGGAACGGCGGGGTGGACACGATGATCAGCTCGGCGGTGGAACTGGCCCGGCGGACCCACCGGTGCCGGGTGGTGACGGCCAGGACCAGGGCGAGCACCACGCCGAACACGGCCGCCGCGACGGCCAGTCGCAGGGTGGGCGGCAGCTGGTCGCCGATCACCTCACCGACCGGCCGCTGGAGCAGGTAGGAACGGCCCAGGTCACCCTGGGCGGCCCGCCACAGATAGTCCAGGTACTGCACGACGGCGGGCCGGTCCAGGTTCCACTCCGTGATGATCTGAGCCCGGATCTGCGGGGTGTCGGCGCCGTCGCCGATCAGGCTGTCGACGATGTCGCCGGGAGCGGCCAGCAGCGCGAGGTACGCCGCCGTGGCCGCCGCCCAGAGCACGACGGCACCGGAGGCGATCCGCCGGGCGACCGCCCTGGTCACCTGCTCAGCCAGAGGTCGTAGGCGCTGGCCGGCACTCCGGCGGCCGGTTCGAAACCCCAGCCGCCGACGGTCGTCCCGGCGGCGATCTGGTCGGCCGGGGCGTAGAGCGGCAGGATCAGCGCCTGATCGGTGATGGTCAGCTTCTGCACCTGCTGGTACGCGGTCTTCCGGCGCGCCTGATCCGATGCGGCCTGCCCCTGTTCGAGCAGCTCGTCCAGCGCCGGGTCCTGGAAGCCGGTCCGGTTGATCGCGCCGCCGGAGTGCAGCAGCAGGTTCAGGGCGGCTCCGGCGTCGGTGTCGGCGCGGGAGTTGTCGAACACCTCGTACTGCCCGTCGGCCAGCGCCTGGGTGGCGGTGCCCTGGTCGACGACGGCGACGTTCAGGTCGATGCCGGCGCTCTGCTTGACCTGCGCCTGCACGGCCTGGGCCAGCACGTCACGGCGGTCGCGGACGAACGGCGCCGACTGCACCAGCCGTACCGTCAGCCGTTTGCCGTCCCTGGTCCGGAAACCGTCGGCGTCCCGCGCCGTCCAGCCCGCCTCGTCGAGCAGCCTGTTGGCCTTCGCGGCATCGCCGCCGTAGGTCTTCTCCAGCGTCCTGTCGTAGAACGGGCTGGTCGGCCCGACGACGCTCCACGCCCGGGTGGCGCTGCCCCGGTAGACGCCGGTGAGCACCGCGTCCACGTCGACGGCCTCCCGGAACGCCTGCCGCACCCGCAGGTCGTCGAAGGGTGCGTGCGTCGTGTTGAAGTAGTACGAGTACGCCGATCCGGAGTTCAGGCCCCGCGACAGCGACAGCTGCGGGTTCGCCGTGATCAGTGCCTCGTCGGTGGCCGGCACACCCTCGATGATCTGCACCTGGCCGGAGGTGAGTGCCCCGACCCGCACCGACGGCTCCTTCAGGAACCGGTAGGTGATCCGGTCGAGATGGGCGGGCCCGGTGTGCCCGGCACCGGCCGGTGCCCAGTTGTAGGCCGGGTTCTTCGTGAAGACCACCTCCTGCCCGGCGGTGTAGTGATCCAGCAGGAACGGCCCGGTCCCGGCCAGGTCGGGGCCGCCGGCCTTGAGGTTCTTCGCCTCCTTCAGCGACTTCGGCGACACCTGCGCGCCCTGCGGTGAGGAGAGGAAGTCGAGCAGCAGCACGTCCGGCTGCCTGAGGTGGAAGACGACGGTGGCCGGGTCGACGACGTCCACCCTGTCCAGGTTGCGCAGTTGCACGGCCCGCACGGACGGGTTGTAACCGTCGACGGAGAACTGGTCGATGTTCGCCTTGGCGGCCTCGGCGTGGAATCTCGTCCCGTCACTGAAGGTCACGTCCGTACGCAACTTGAAGGTGTAGGTCCGGCCGTCGGCCGACACCTGGTGGCCGGTGGACAGCCACGGCACGTAACCGCCCTGGGTGTCATGGGTGAGCAGGGCCTCGAACGTGTTCCAGACCAGCAGGCGGGCCTTGGCCTGGGCGTACTGGTGCGGGTTGAAGGTGATCGGCTCGGTCTCGACGGCCCAGGTCAGCGATCCGCCGCTGACCGGCCGGCCGGCCGCGGCCGTCCCCTCCCGCGGGGCGGAGCAGGCGGTGGTGAGGACGAGGGCGAGGGCTGTCGCGACGACGGCGGGTCGGGTACGGCGCATGGGCGGTTCCTCCTCTACCACTTTTCCTATCGTCCCTATAGGAAATTGGCAAGAGGCTGAGACCCTGGACACCCAACTTCTCGACCGTCCTCTGAACCATCCCGCGACCGCATGCGTGTCCCATGACGTGCAGCCGACAGACCTCGCCGACCCGCAGAACCCCGACTCGGAGAAGCCCTCCGGGAAACCGGCCGACTCCTCACCGGCCGCCGAGCACTCGGAGCAGTCACCGGAACAGCCCACCGAGGCTGCGCCCGCGGAGGAACCGGCCGAGGTCCCCGAAGAGCCCGCCCAGCCCACCGAGAAGCCCGCGGAGACCGCCGAAGAGCTTCCCGCCGTCGCGGAGAAGGCCGCCGAGGCGACCGAAGAGCCGATCGAGGTCGAGCCGACCGTCGCCGCCGCCGTCGAGGCCACCGAGAAGACCCCGGGCCGGGTACGCCGGATCCTGCGCTCGCCCCGGATGTCCCAGGCACTGAACGTCCTGGCCGGCGTACTCGTCTTCGCCGCACTGCTCTACCCGAACGTCCTGCGCCGCCTCACCCTCGGCAACTTCGCCCGCATCCCGATCGAAGCCGCGTTCGGCATCCTCCTGCTGATCGTGCTCCCCCGCCGCCCCCGCCTCGTCGTCGGCTCGATCCTCGGCGCCGGCCTCGGCTGGCTGATCATCCAGAAGAGCCTCGACATGGGCTGGTTCAAAACCCTGGCCCGCCCCTTCGACGTCATCCTCGACTGGGAACTGTTCGACGACACGTTCAACTTCATCCGCGACTCCTACGGTGCCGCCGGCGCCTGGGGCGCCGCGATCGGCGCGATCGTGCTCGCCGCCGCCGTCGTCGCCATGATGATCTGGGCCGTCCTGCGCCTCGCCGCCCTGATCACCGAACACCGCCGCCGCTCCGCCCTCGCCGCCGCCGGGATCGCCTCGGCCTGGATGCTGTCACTCGCCGTCGGCCTCCAGCTGCTCCCGGCCGTCCCGGTCGCCGCCCGCACCTCGGTCACCTACGCCTGGGACCGCGCCTGGCAGGCCAAGACCGGCATCGCCAACGAGGCCGCCTTCGCCGAGGAGGTCAAGGCCGACCCCTACAAGAACGTGCCCCCCGACCAGCTGCTCACCGCCCTGCGCGGCAAAGACGTCGTGATCACCTTCGTGGAGAGTTACGGCCGCAACGCCGTCGAGTCGCCCAGCCTCGCCGCCGGCACCACCGCCGTCCTCGAGGCCGGCGACGCCAAACTCAAGGCCGCCGGCTTCGCCGCACGCAGCGGCTGGCTCACCTCGTCGACGTTCGGCGGCAACAGCTGGCTCGCCCACTCCACCCTGCTGTCCGGCCTGTGGATCAACAACCAGTCCCGGTACCGCAACCTCACCGCCAGCGACCGCCTCACCATCCCCAGCGCCATGCAGAAGGCCGGCTGGGACACCGTCAGCGTCATGCCCGGCGCCACCCGCGCGTTCCCCGAGGGCAAGTTCTACGGCTACAACCGGATCTGGGACTCCCGCAACCTCTCCTACCAGGGCCCCCGGTTCAGCTGGGCCCAGATGCCCGACCAGTACACGCTGAAGCAGTTCACCGAGGTCGAGTACAACCGGCCCGGACGCAAACCGCTGATGGTCGAGATGCCGCTCATCTCCAGCCACACCCCGTGGGCCCCGATCCCCACCTTCATCGACTGGGATCAGGTCGGCGACGGCTCCGTCTACAACGCGATCGCCGCCGACGGCGCCCAGAAGGCCGACATCTGGTCCAGCGCCGCCAAGGTCCGCCGCGAGTACGGCAAGTCGATCCGCTACACCCTCACCACCCTGATCTCCTGGATCGAGAAGTACGGCAACGACGACCTGGTCCTCGTCTTCCTCGGCGACCACCAGCCGTCCAGCGTCGTCACCGGCGACAACGCCAGCCACGACGTCCCGATCACCATCGTCGCCAAGGACCCGGCCGTCCTCGACCGCATCGCTCCCTGGAACTGGACCCCCAGCCTCAAACCGGCACCCGACGCCCCGGTCTGGCAGATGAACACCTTCCGCGACCGCTTCTTCACCGCCTTCGGCCCCGACGGCGGCACCCACTGAGCCAGGTGTGCGGCGCCGGTCCCGGTCACTCCAGGCGCCGCACACCGCCTGCACCGCCGCGAGCCAGATACGCCCGCAACCGCTCGTGCCGGAACTGGTAGACCGCCCCGTTACGCCGCAACACCCCACGCCCGGCCGCGTCCGCCAGAAACGGCATCAACCGCCACGGCAACCGCCCCCGGGCCGCCAACCACAACCGCACCACGGTGTACGTGAGCCAGGCCGACGAAACCGATGAGCCCAAACCAACCGCCAGAAACCATCCGAACGCCCCCGCCATCAGACCGGCCCGGACGACATACCAGACCGGGGCCGGATCCAACTGCCACATCCCCGCCGACCCGCCCGCCACCACAGCGACCATCGTCACCGCGCTGATCAGCAAAGGCGGCACCAGCAACGTGGCACGGTCACCGCGCAGCGTCCGCTCCGGGTCCCACAACTCGTCCGCCGGAGTCGGCCGGATGAACGCCGACGCCAAGCCGAACACCAGGCCGAGCGGGACACCCAGACCGATCGCCACCGTCGCACCGACGAACAACGCCGAGCCGAGCGGGTCCCGCAACTCCGAGTCATTCCACAGGCCGAGGGACAGACAGAGCGCTGCTCCGATCAGGAACGCCAGCGCCGGCCCCTGGAACCCCTCCAGCGGCGCCGCCACCACCTTCGCCGCCCTGCCCCGGCGGCCCAGCCACACGACGGTCAGCGCCAACTCCCGCCAGACCGGCCGGGTCACCCAGACCGCGGCGACCACCAGGGCGATCGACAGCACGATCAGACCCCGCCCGCCCACCGGGAACAACAGCACCCTGGCGAAGCTCATCGGGGCGACGAAGGCGATCCCACCGACCGCGGCCGTCCTGAGCCGCCGAGCCTGAAACCGCAGATGACGTGGCTCCTCCGGAGTGCTCGCGCCCGGGTAGAAGAACGCGATTCCGCCGACGACCGCGGCGAAGACACCCATCTCCACCCATAGATCGCCCACCAACGCGAAGAACAGCACGAACGGCGCCACAACCCCGGACACCACCGCGAATCGCGCCGCGGGAACAGGTGAACCGGAAACCCAGCCGATACGCCACCACGCGAAGTCCTGTTGCCCCTGCCGATCCAGAAGCCGGGCCAGAAAACCGAGCCAGACCGCCGATCCGGCTGCCGAGAACCGGGACCGCGCCGGCAACCGGTCCGGATACAACGCCGGCAGGTAGCGGTCGAACAGCCGCCGTTCCAGCTCACCGCTCGCGGCGAGTGCGATCAACTCGGCCGGCTCCGAACCCGGCGCCCGGAAGACCGTCCGAGCCAGGTAGGTCATCAGCGGGTTCGACAGCGCGACCGCCAGCGGACCGGACGGATGCCGGGCCAGTTCCCGCGCCACCGCCGCCCATCGGGCCCCATCACCGGCCTGCCCGCCCGGCAGGTATCCGGCCGCCTGCTGCGGGCTCAACGGGTCCAACTCGACGATCAGCGCGCGGTTCAGCGGCTCACCGGTCCCGGACACCGTCGCCGCATACTCCTCGGCCCGGCTCATCACCACCAGCGGGAGGTCGACCAACTCGTTGAGCGCCGACACCGCGGCCGCCCGCTCCTCCGGCCGCATCTCGTCCAGGCCGTCCAGCACCGCGATCACACCACGTTCCGCGATCAGCCGCCCGGCCTCCCGCGCGAGAACCCGCAATCCGTAGCGCCCGGCCAGCATACGGCCCAGCCACGGCGCGAACTCCTCGGTGGACGGACGCCAGCCGGCCATGTCCAGCAGCACCGCCACCGGCTCCCCCGGCCGCCGGTCGGCCAGCAGCCCGCACGTCAGCAGCACCGCCGCCGACGTCTTGCCCGCACCGGGCCGTCCGATCACGACGAGCCGCCGGAACGGCAGCCGCCGCCAGGTCTCCGCCAGATCCTGCACGTCGCCCGCGAGACGCAGCCGGGTCACCCGCACCTGATCCAGGTCGGCCACCTCGTCCGGCGGCACCCCGACCGGCCGTTCGGTGACCCGCCACCGGATGCGCATCGGCGTCGTCCCGCGCAGCCCGCGACGCACCGCCTCCCGCTCCCACTGCCGCCCGGCGAGGCGCGCCAGCCGATCCAGCACATCGTCCGGCTCGGCCACCTGCTCCCGCGCCGGACCGGCCAGCGCCCACAGCGCGAGCAAACCGACCGGGAGCGCGACCGCCGCCCCGGCCGCGCCGAGCACGCTGCCCATCTGGTCGCCGGTGTCCCGAACGTCGGCCGGCAGCGACAGAAACGTCCCGGCCAGCCCGACTACGAAGAGGACGGTCCCGCCCACCGCCCAGAGGATCCGTCGCCGCGAATGCATACCGGCATCGTCCCGCACCGACGTCGAGCCTGTCCTTACTGGACTCTGCACGCCGCCTTGCCCCCAGCGCTGCTCCCATGAGCCGAGGTTCCGCCCCGAACCGGCGAGCTCGGGCACCATGCGTAAGGCATCCTAGGAGGCTAGCTCAAAGCCGGACCGTTTCGTCCGGTGCCTGGACTGTTCGGTCCGCCTATACGGCTTGCGGGAACGCTTGTTCCACCATGGCGACCAGCGCCGTCGACAACAGCACGTGCACCTGCTCGCGGGTCAGTACACCCCGCTGCAACCACTCCTGAGCCGTCCAGATCGCCAGGCCGACATACGACCTGGTCATGCCCCGCAGCGCCGGCGACGGATCCTCACCCATGCCGACCGCACGCAGCACACCCGCCGCGGCGACATCAACGGCCTCAGCGATCACGGCGTTCACATCGGCATCACCGGCCATGCCGCCGGCCCCGGTGGCGGCCAGCCAGGAGGTGCTGTGCCGGGAGACCACGTCAAGGAACCAGCTGACGATGGAATCGGCCCGTTCGGGCAGTTCGCCCTCGGGAAGCTGCTCCAGCGCCACTTCGGGCACCGTCAGCATCACGCGCACCACTTCGAGGTAGAGGTCCTTTTTCGTACCGAAATAGTGGTTGACCAGGCCGCGGGCGACGCCTGCGTCGCGCGCCACGTCGGTGGTGGAGACATCGGCGTAGGGTTTGGACCCGAACAGGCGGATCGCCACCGACAGGATCTGTTCGCGCCGGGCGTCCGGTTCCAGCCGGCGCCGGCGCATCGCCTGGACACTCACCCGCCCGACCTTACGGCACGTCGATCGATAGCCTTCCGAGATGCCCGTTCCATCTATGTCGCCATCGGCGGGAACGATGAATCGCGGCAATTCATACCCAGCTTATTGACACATCGCCAATAGTGTTCGATGGTGGGTCGATGCCGACGCCTGGACTGGACGGTTATGTCGAACCGTGGCGCAAGCCGGAACACGACGACCTGGCCGAGCTCGCGCGCACCTTCTTCACCAAGGAGGTGCTGCCGCACGCCGCCCGCCTGGAGCAGCAGGGGCACCCCGATCGCGAGCACTACCGCCGGGCCGGCGAGCTGGGTCTGCTGGGCCTGTCCGTCCCGGAGGAGTACGGCGGCGGAGGCGGCGACTTCACCCACGAGGCGACGCTGTTGCACGAGCAGACGCTGGCCGGCGAAGGTAGCCTGGGCATCGCCGTGCACAGCGGCATCGTCACCGGCTACCTCAACGACTACGGCTCCGAGGAGCAGAAACGTCGCTGGCTGCCGGGGCTGGTGAGCGGGGAGCTGGTCGGCGCGATCGGCATGACGGAGCCGGACGGCGGTTCCGATGTGCAGGCGATCCGCACCCGGGCGATCCGGGACGGCGACGACTATGTGGTCAACGGTTCGAAGACGTTCATCACCAACGGAATCCTGGCGGACCTGTTGGTCCTGGCGGTGAAGACCGACACGTCCGCACGCGCGCACGGCATCTCAATGCTGGTGTGTGAGCTGACCGGTGACCCGGCCGGCTTCCGCCGCGGCCGCAGGATCGAGAAGATCGGCCTGCATGCCAACGACACGGCCGAGTTGTTCTTCGACGACTTCCGGGTCCCCGCCGCGAACCTGCTGGGGACCGAGGGGTCCGGTTTCATCCAGATGATGCGGCAGCTGCCGCAGGAGCGCCTGGTCATCGGGGTCGGGGCGGTCGCCGCCATGCAGCGTGCCGTCGAGCTGGCCACCGCGTACGCGAAGGAACGTGTCGCCTTCGGCAAGCCGTTGATCGGGCACCAGAACACCCGCATGGTCCTGGCCGAGGTGGCCACGCGCACCCGCGTGTCCCGGGCCTTCCTGGACGACTGCATCCAGCGGCATGCCCGCGGCGAGCTGGACGTGGCGACCGCCGCGATGGCGAAGCTGTATCTGACCGAGGGCCAGTGCGAGGTCGTCGACCGGTGCCTGCAGATCTTCGGCGGTTACGGGTACACGACGGAGTATCCGATCGCGAAGATGTATGCGGACGCCCGGGTCCAGAAAATCTACGGCGGCACCAACGAGATCATGAAGGAGCTGATCTCCCGTGTCCTCTGACGTTCTCCCCACCGATCGGTGCCGCCGGTGACCGCCCTGGCCGGCATCCGCGTGGTGGAGCTGTCCGGTCTGGCCCCGGCCCCGTTCGGCTGCATGATCCTCGCCGACCTGGGCGCCGACGTGGTGCTGGTGGAACGTCCCGGTGGCAACGGACCGGCCGGTCCCCCTCCGGGACCGATGCAACGCGGCCGTCGTACCGTGACCGTCGATCTGAAATCCGAAGCCGGTGTGACGCAGCTGCTCAGCCTGCTCCAGAAGGCCGACGTCCTGGTCGAGGGTTTCCGCCCCGGCGTCGCCGAGCGGCTGGGTTTCGGCCCGGACGTGTGCGAGAAGCTGAACCCCGGCCTGATCTACGCGCGGATGACCGGCTGGGGCCAGGATGGTCCGCTGGCCTCCGCGGCCGGCCACGACATCGACTACATCGCGATCGCCGGCGCCCTGCACCCGCTGGGCCGGGCCGGCGAGAAGCCGCACGCCCCCGTCAACCTGCTCGGCGACTTCGCCGGCGGCGGCATGCTCCTGGCCGTCGGCGTCCTGGCGGCCCTGGTGGAACGCTCCCGCTCCGGCCGGGGCCAGGTGATCGACACGGCGATGGTCGACGGTTCATCACTGCTGATGACCTTCATCCACGGCATGGCCGCGGCCGGTCGCTGGCCCGGCCCCCGGGGCGGCAACCTGCTGGACGGCGGCGCCCCCTTCTACGACACCTATCAGGCCGCCGACGGTGGCTTCCTGGCCGTCGGCTCCCTGGAACCACAGTTCTACGCCGCCCTGCTCGAAGGCCTGGACCTGGCCGACGACCCGGACCTGCCCAGCCAGTTCGACATCAAGGCCTGGCCCGAGTTGCGCCGCCGCTTCACCGAACGCTTCCTGGAGAAGACCCGCGACGAATGGACCGCGATCTTCGAACCACTGGACGCCTGCGTCAGCCCCGTCCTCTCCCTGGCAGAGGCCCCCCTGCACCCGCACAACGAGGCCCGGCGGGCATTCATCGAGGTGGGCGGCATCGTCCAGCCGGCCCCCGCACCGCGCCTGCAGCGCACCCCGGCGAAAACCCCCGCCCCTCCGCAGACCACATCGGTCCCGGAGGTCCTCTCCTCCTGGTCCTGACCTCTCCGGTACGAACCAGAAGTGCCCCACCGCAACGGCCCGGCCCCGGACTACCACGCCACGTGGCTGCCCGGCCCGGGCCGCAGCGCGTCCGCCGGGCTGATGCGGCCCCTCCCCCGCAACCCACAGCACCCACCCGACAGCAGATACACGAAAAGAAACGCCCCAAGTGAACGCGCCGTGTCGAGTTCTGCGACCTGGTGGAGTCGACCGATGACGGCGTACCGAATCCCGAAAAATCGCGGACGGGCACGGGAAGCTCCCCGGAATCTTCAAGAAACCATGCCCGCCTCGCGAACAGCAAGAATCAAGTAATCGCCCAAGATTTGACCTGTGCCACCGAAGAGCGACATAAGCGCGCCCGGAGCCACCCGAATTCATTGAGTGAAACCTCGCACACGGCCCTGCGCCGGCCACCCTAGTCAATAAAATTCCACAGTGGGGCGACCGAGGCAGAAAGGCCATCGGCAACGCTTTCCTGATAGTCAGCCACGCATTCACAGGTCGCGCCCTGATTGGTTTTCGAGCCACATTCCCACTCGACGGCGCACACTGCCCGACCGATCGAACCATCCACGGCGATGCCACAAAGGACAGCCCCACGCCGCCGCCCGGACACACCGTCGCACGCCGCCTCGAATTTCCTGGCGACAACGTCTCGACCCGCAACCCTGCGCGAACCTGCCGCGCCACTCCCACCAGCCGCTGGGTTGGCGGTGGAGCCCAACGCCTCGCCGCGCCAGAAGCCGGCACCTTCACCGAGTTGACCCGACACGGACTTGACTGCCCAGAAGACGCTGATGCAGCGCATGCCGAGGCAACGGACGCCGCCATGGGAGGCACCGATGCGATAGGCGGCAAGGCCGAAGGCAACGACGGCACAGTAGGCATAGACGGATGCCGCGCAACCTTAGGCAGCCACGCGGCACGCGGAAAAGACTGAGTCGGCGCTACCGGAGGCGGCGACGCGACACCCTGCAAAAACCGAGTCGACGCAACCGGAGGCGGCGACGCGACACCCTGCAAAAACCGAGTCGACGCAACCGGAGGCGGCGACGCGACAGAGGGCGAAGACGAGCACGGCGAAGCCGCAGACAACAAAGCGTGCGAAGACGGCAGGACCGAAGACGACGCGACCGGAGACGGCAGCACCCGAGACGGCAGGACCGAAGACGGCGGGACCGAAGACGGCGGCGCGGTAGACCTCGAAACCGAGGACAGTGACGCGACAGAGGCCTGGGCAGCAGGCGGCGGGATGGCAGATCGCTGGGCAGCGGACCCAGACGAGGCAGACACTTCCCGGGGATCCGGAAGCGTGAGCGGAGAAGCAGGCGGATCGGGGCGCGCGGGAACGCTTCGCCCTGTGGACACAGCCTCGCGGATACGGCGCAATTTCTCGGCATGGCGGCGCTGCAATCCCCACGCGCGGTGACGCTCGTGTTCACGCCGAAATTCGTCCCTGGCGGCAGAGTAATTTCGAGACGCGGTTCGGTCCCGCATTGAGGTAATCTCTGCCCGTCCGAACAACGACATCTGCGCCATACCTGAATTCTTCCGGACCCGAGAGCGCGACTGTAAGTATTCGATCATGCCAACCCCGGACTTCACGGGCGAGGAGAATCACATGACCTCACGGTGCAGATAATGATCGATCGGGCGACGCCGCACAGAAAAGATCAGCCGATGACCACGTCCCAGCGGATAGGTGGAGAAGTCAGAAGGACGAGCTTATTGAACGTCACTCCGCACCCGAATACGGCGAAAAACGGTTCGTCCCAACACCACTCAACGCACCGGAGAATGACAGCGTGCCCGGCCATCACCCGGCCATCCGACTCAGATATCTTCATCGGCTGCCAGGCCGACCAACCCGGTCGTCGCTCAGTACCGTGTCCCGCGCCGAAGGCCTGGTGGCCAAGGCTTCTCGGCCCCTGCACCGGCGTCGTCACCAAGTAACACCAGATCTGACTCCGAGGGTTCTCAAGAAACCCGCGCAAGAGTGGATCGGCGGCAGGCCAGAGCAAGGCACGCCACGACCAACTGGTGACGGCGGAGCGACCGCAAGACAAGATCCCCCAGCCGAGGCGGGCGGACCACAGGGTGAAATCCGCCAGTTCAGGATGGGCCGCTCGCAAGGCGAAATCACCGGCCGAGGCGGACCGACCTCAAGACAAACTCACCAACGGAGCCGGGCCGGCCCAAGGCGAAACCACCAGCCGAGGAGGGCCGACTACATGGCGAAATCCACTACCGAAGCCGGGCTCGACCCAAGGCCAAACCACCGGCCTGGGCCAGCCGCAAGGCGAAGTCCGACGAAGCCGTGCTGGCCCAAGGCGAAACCACCGGCCGAGGCCAGCCGCAAGGCGAAGTCCGGCAAGGCCGGGCCGGACCAGGGCAAACCACCGGCCGAGACGGATCGCCCGCAAGCCAGATCCCACCGGTAAAGCTGAACCCACCGCAAGACGAGAGCGCGGGGCGCTGGCGATGGAGGCGGGCCACCCGCAAGGCGAATCCCACCGGCAAAGCTGAACCCACCGCAAGACGAGAGCGATGAGGGGCCGGCCAGGCGCTCACCGCCGTCGCCCACCCCACGTGGGGGCGGTGGCGAGCACCTGGCCGGGTGTTCATGTGCAGGGGATGATTGACAGGGGCAGGGATGGCGCCGGGGCGGGCGCTTCTGCCGCCATCCTACATGGGAGCGCTCCCAAAGCAACCGGCCCGGCCGGGAGAACGACCGGCCGGGCCGGTTGGATCAGGCGGCGGCGCAGGTCACGGTGGGTACGCCGTTGGTTCCGGTCCAGGAGCCGAGGAAGCCGAAGTTGGTGCTCGCCCCGGCTCCGAGGGTGCCGTTCCAGGCGGCGTTGCGGGCGGTCACCGTGGTTCCACTGCTGGTCACCGTGGCGCCCCAGGCGTTGGCGACGGTCTGGCCGTTGGCGTACGTCCAGGTCACCGTCCAGTTTCTGATCGCCGCGCTGCCCGCGGTGATCTTCACGTCGCCCTGGAATCCGCCCTGCCATTGTCCGGTGATCGTATAGGTGGCGGTGCAGGCGCCGGTGGGCGTCGACGGTGAGGGCGACGGGGATGACGGCGTGGGCGACGACGGCGCGGGCGAGCTGGGCTGGACGCCGCCGAAGATGGTGGCCTCGCGGCTGGTGGCCTTGAGTCCGTTGGGCCCGTTGACGATCCGCTCGCCCCAGGTGGTGAGGGAGGCGGCGTCGAAGCCGTTGGTCATGTCGAGGATCGGGTCGGTGTTGCCGGCCCACGACCACCCGAGGTATCCGATGCCGCGGGCCTGGGCCTCGGCCATCAGGGTCTGGTCGTCCACCTCGCCCGGCGCGAACTGCCAGCCGAACTCGCCGATGACCACCGGCCAGTTGTTGTTCTGGAACACGTCGAGGTAGTTGCGGATCGATGCGGCCGTGTTGAACACCGCGTACATGTGGATGGACAGCACCGTGTTGTCGAGCGGGTCGGCGTCGAGGACCGTCTGTGCGTTGTCGCGCATCGTGTACTGCCAGTCCTGGCCCCAGTTCGGGCCGTCGACCATGAGCAGGTGCTCGAAGCCGTTGCTGCGCATCTTCTGGATGGCGGCGACGGTCGCGGCCGTCCACTGGCCGGCGTTGGTGTTGCCGATCGGCTCGTTGCCGATGTTGATGACGACGTGATTCTCCTGGCCGGTGAGCACACTCTTGAGCCCGACCCAGTAGTCGACGGCCTGGTCGAGGCTGTAGGCGGCACTGTCCTCGCCGTACCCGGTGGTGTCGTGGTTCTCCAGGACGCAGATCAGCCGGTTCGCCTTGCACAGGTTGATCACGTTGGTGACGTCGGCGGCGGTGTTGGCGGTCCAGCGGCCGCCGCTGAGGACCACCCGGACCGTATTGGCCCCGGCCGCCTTCATGTCGGCGAACGAGCCGGTCTGCCCGGCGTACCAGGTGTGCATGTGGTTGATGCCGCGCATGATGAAGTTGCTGCCGTTGGCCTCGACGATGTTCCGGCCGCTGACGTGCAGGCCGGTGGCGGCGTAGGCGGGGGCGACGAACGTCAGCACGGATGCGGTGAGGGTGACGAGGACTGCGGCGATGGTGGCCAGTCTTCTCTTCATGACCTGCCTCTTGACGGGGGATGGTGACGGCGTTCACTGAACGCCCCGCCCCGGGCAGTCCCCTGTCACGTCGATTGCCGACGTGTCAACGGCACGTTACCCGGCCACCCCTCGCATCGCAACGGATCGATGTCACGCGGCCGGGCGGGCCTGCTTCTCGCGGTACATGGCGGCGTCGGCCTCGGCGGTGAGGGCGTCGAGGCCGGCTGTGCCACCGGCCGGGCGCAGCGCCACACCGATGCTGACACCGACCGTGACGCGGATGCCGTCGCCGAGGCCGGCGGGCCGGCGGACGGCGTCGCGGATGCGCTCGCTGACGGCGGCGACCGCACCCGTCCCGGCGCCGGGCATCAGGACCAGGAACTCGTCGCCGCCGAGCCGCCCGACGGTCACCCCGGGACCGGCGGCGTCGGAGATTCGGGTACCCACCTCGTACAGCAGGCGGTCGCCGGCGGCATGCCCGTACGTGTCGTTGACCTGCTTGAACCCGTTGAGGTCGAGGAGCAGGACGCCCAGCGCGCCGCCGGTGAGCCGGGCCGCGTACGCGTCGAGGTGGGCCCGGTTGGGCAGCCCGGTGAGCCCGTCGTGGGTGGCCTGGTGCTGGAGCGCGAGCCGGGTCTCCTGAAGGGTGGTGAGCTGCCGGGCGAACGCGGTCGACTGGGATCCGGCGATGATCGCGGTCATCGCGCTGATGCCGAGCACGAAGGCGGTGTCCGGCGAGCCCGGCACGAGGACGAGGAAGGCCACCGACGTGGCCGCGAAGGTCAGCAGGGCGCCCACGAGCTGATGCCGGATCGCGGCGATGGAGATGCTGAGACCGAGCAGGGGCCAGGTGGTCTGTTCGAAGTCCCGTTCCGAGACGGCCACGAACGCGATGATCATGATGGTGTCGAACAGCACCTGGACGGCGCTGAGCAGCGGATACCAGCGGGAGCCGGCTCGTCGCCGGGCCAGCAGGCCCACCAGGTTCGACGCGGTCATCAGCCCGAGTCCGAGCTGGCAGACGAGCATCATGTCGTCGCTGAGCACCCGGGGCGCCAGATCGGTCACGCCGGCCATGTAGATCGCGGTCAGCACCAGCCCGAGGGTGCGGGAGACCAGCTGGGCCGCCTCCACCGCGCGCCGGCGCGACCGCAGCGAGTCGTCGACCGGCGGCACGGCCCGCCAACCGGTCACCTTGCGCACGCGCCTCTCATCGGCAGAGTGCCGCCCGACCTTGAGAAAGTCAGGCGGCGACGGTCCGGCCCCGCTTGTCGCGGTACATTCCCGCGTCGGCCTCGGCGGTCAGCGCGTCGAGCCCAGCATCGCCGCCGGCCGTCCGCAGCGCCACCCCGGTACTGACCCCGACGGTGACCGTACGCCCGTCGCCGATGTCGATCGGCTGCCGGATCGCGTCACAGGGCCGGCCGCCTTCCGGCGACCGACCCTGCTGGACGAAGAGGACCAGCCCCTGCTGACCAAGGCGACCGGCTCCGCTGACGGAGAGGTCAGAACTTGAACGCGCCGACCAGGCCACGCAGTTCGTCCGCGGTACGCGACACCGCCGCACTGGCCTCCCGGGTCTGCGTGACGCCGCCGACCGTGGCCGCGCTGGCCGAGGAGACGTCGCTGATGTTGGCGGCGATCCGGCTGGAACCGGCGGCGACCTCGGCGATGCTGCGGCTCATCTCGCCGGTGGTGGCGGTCTGCTCCTCCACCGCCGAGGCGATGGTGGTCTGGAAGTCGTTGATCTGGGCGATGACCTCGGAGATGCGGTTGATGACCTCGACCGCGCCGCCGGTGTCCTGCTGGATGGCGTTGACCCGGCTGTGGATGTCCTCGGTGGCGCGGGCGGTCTCCTGGGCGAGGTCCTTGACCTCGCTGGCGACGACGGCGAAACCCTTACCGGCGTCGCCGGCGCGGGCGGCCTCGATGGTGGCGTTGAGGGCGAGCAGGTTGGTCTGCTCGGCGATCGAGGTAATCAGCTTGATGACGTTGCCGATCTCGGCGGACGACTCGCCGAGCTGACGGATGGTGTCGGTGGCGCGGGCGGCCTCGGTCACGGCGATCGACGCGATCTGGGCGGCCTCGCTGGTGTTGCGGGAGATCTCCCGGATGGACAGTCCCATCTCCTCCGATCCGGCGGCGACGGTCTGCACGTTGCGGGAGATCTCGTCGGCCTCGGTGGCGGCCGAGCTGCTCTGCCGGTCGGTGTTGTCGACGGCGTCGGCGATCTGCGCGGAGACCCCGGCGAGCTGGTTCGAGGCGGTGGCGAGCTTGTCGGCGTCCCCGGCGATGGTCTGCATCGAGGTGCGCAGCTTGTCGAGGGAACGGTCCAGACCGGCGGCCATGACACCGAACTCGTCGCGGCTGGTGATGCCGCTGCGCACGGTCAGGTCGCCCTTGTCGAGCGCGTCGATGACGTTGCCGAGCTGCCGGATCGGGCCGAGGATGGAACGGGCCAGCGGAATCGCCATGCCGACCAGCACGACCAGGCCGAGACCGGCCACGATGATCGCCATGTTCCGGGTCTCGGACACGGCGGTGGCCATCTCCGCCTTCTGCTCGGCGACCGCCGCCTCCACCTTCTCGGTGAGCGCGTCGAGCTGGTCGTCGGTCTTGTTGTTGGCCTCGGGGATCTCGTCGATTCGGCCGAGCACCGACTTCGGGTCCGCGACACCGTCGGTCACGAACTGGCTGATGAACTCGCTGAAGGCGACGAAATCCGGGCGGTAGCTCTGGAACTCCTGGAACAGGGCGGACGGGAGACCGCAGGCGACGATCTTGTCGGCGGCGATCGTGGAGGACTCCACGTCGTCGGCGACGTCCTCGCTCACGTCCTGGCCGAGCGCGGCCCGGTAGGCGTCGACCTTCAGCTCGCTCTGCCGGTTGTTCAGGTGGTTGATCGCGGCCAGGCAGGCCTCCAGGCTGCGCATCTCCTCCGCCTGGGTGCTCAACGTCGACTGGCTGGTCAGGGTGATGGCAGCCAGGCCGCCGAGCGCGACGGCCCCGGTGGCCACGATCACCCCCAGCCGCTTCGCCGTACCGATGTTCTGAATCGCCCGCATTCGCCCTCCCTAGCATCCGACGATCACACCATCGGATGTGGTAGGGCTCACCTGAGGAAAGGCACTGCTCAGCGGTTCAGGCGGCGGGTCCAGTCGGAGGGGACGGCACCGGCCGGTCCGGGAACGGGCTGATCGGCGGGACGGCTGTTGGGCGGGGCGAGTTCGGGGCCGGACAGGCCCTGCTCGGTCTGATAATTCCAGAACCAGTCCTCACCCGGCTCGAACGACTGGACGACCGGGTGCCCGGTCTCCTTCCAGTGTGCCGTGGCGTGCTGCGACGGCGAGCTGTCACAGCAGCCGACGTGGCCGCACTCGGCACATCGGCGCAGATGGAACCACCAGCCCCCGGCGTCGAGACACTCGGCGCAGCCGGTGCCGGACGGAGGGACGTCGGTGCGGATCGGTGCATCGCTGGTCACCGCGAAAACCTATCAACGGGTCCGGTCGTAGGCCTCCTGCGCCACGGAGATCTGCCCCAGCTCGCCCTCGACCAGCTCGATCAGCTCGACGAACTTGGCCGCGACCTTCTCCCCGAGCGGGGTCAGGCTGTACTCCACCCGCGGCGGGATGGTGGCCTGCACCTCACGGAGGACGAGGCCGTCGCGCTCGAGTGCCTGGAGGGTCTGGGCCAGCATCTTCTCGCTGACGCCGTCGACCCGGCGGCGCAGTGCGTTGAACCGGAACGCGCCCTCGTGCAGCGCGGCCAGGGCCAGGCCACCCCACCGGCCGGTCACGTCGGCGAGCACGCCCCGGGAGGCGCAGTCCCGCGCGAAGACGCTGGGAATCAGCTCGTCGTCGTCCACGCCGAGCACGATACCAGCACTGCGCCGGGGTTTGCACTTTCGGAAAGTTAGTGCCATTGTTCTGGTCACCGCCCCCAGCGGACCGGCTGGCTCCCAGCGCTGTCTCAGCGCGTCGGAGACAGCGCTGAGGACCAGCCGGAAAGATCTTCTACAGGGAGTCGACATGACCATCGCCGTCACCGGAGCCACCGGACAGCTGGGCCGCCTCGTCGTGGAGTCGCTGATCGCCCGCGGCGCCACGCCCGGCGAGATCGTCGCCGTCGTCCGGGACACCGCGAAGGCGGGCGGCCTGCTCGCCCTCGGCGTGCAGGTGCGCGAGGGCGACTACGACCGCCCGGAGACTCTGAGCACCGCACTCGCCGGCGTCGACCGGCTGCTGCTGATCTCCGGCAGCGCGGTCGGTCAGCGGATCCCCCAGCACACCGCGGTGATCGACGCCGCCAAGCAGGCCGGCGTCGGCTTCCTGGCCTACACCAGCATCCTGCGCGCCGACACCAGCCCGATCGGCCTCGCGCCGGAGCACCTGGCCACCGAAGAGCTGATCAAGAGCAGCGGGATTCCGTACGCCTTCCTGCGCAACGGCTGGTACATCGAGAACTACGCCGGCTCGTTCGGTCCGGCGATCGCCCAGGGCGCGCTGTACGGCAGTGCCGGCGAGGGCCGGATCGCCGCCGCCACCCGGCCGGACTTCGCCGAGGCCGCCGCGGTCGTCCTCCTCAGCGGCGAGACCGGCGTCTACGAGCTGGCCGGCGACGAGCCGTTCACCCTGGCCGAGCTGGCCGCCGCGGTGGCGGAGCAGTCCGGTGCCCCGGTGGCCTACACCGATCTGCCGGCCGAGCAGTACCAGGCGGCCCTGACCGGCGCCGGTGTCCCGGAGGGCTTCGCCGCCCTGCTCGCCGACACCGACGTCAAGATCCGCGACGGCCACCTGGACGACGACACCCGGACCCTGTCCCGCCTGATCGGCCGCCCGACCACCCCGCTCGCCGACGCGGTCGCGGCCGCCCTCAAGAACTGAGGCCGGAAGCAGCACTCAAGGACTGAGGCCGGATGACCGCCCTCAGGAATCGAGGTCGGTGACGTCCGCGAAAGAGCCGCCCAGGGCTTCGATCGCGGCGTCGGCACCGACCCGCAGGGCGACGCCGCGCTCGCCGGCACCGAGGCTGATGGTCCGGCCCCGGGTGCTCTCGTCGGCGATCACCGGCCACGGCCGCCGGGACCCGAACGGGGTGATGGTGCCCCGTTCGTACCCGGTGGCCTCCCTGGCGGTCGCGGCATCCGGCATCGACAGCCGGCTCACCCCGAGCAGGGCACGCAGCCGGGGCCAGGAGATCGACCGGTCGCCGGGGACGAGCACGAACAGATAGTCGTCGTCGGCGCGGCGCACCACCAGGGTCTTCACCAGGTCACGCACCTCCACCCGCTGGGCGGCGGCGGCCTCGGCCACACTGCCGACCGGGCCGTGCCGGATCACGTCGTACTCGATCCCGGCGGCGGACACCGCTTCCACGGCACTCGACAACGTTAGGCTCCTTCACATGGCCAAGCCTCGTCTGCAACCAGGCCCCGATCATCCGATCACGATCACCCCGACCGGCTCAAGGGTGACGGTCACCGCCGGCGGGCGGGTCGTCGCCGACACCGGGAACGCACTCACGCTCCAGGAGGCGAGCTACCCGCCCGTCCAGTACGTGCCGCTCGCCGACGTCGACCCGGCGTTGATCTCGGCGACCGATCACCAGACCTACTGTCCGTACAAGGGCGACGCCAGCTACTGGTCGCTGCCGGAGGCGGAGAACGCGGTCTGGGGTTACCGGGATCCCTACGACGCGGTCGCGGCGATCAAGGACCACGTCGCGTTCTACCCCGACAAGGTGGAGCTCCGGATCGAGGACCGCACCGCCGCCAGCTGATACCGGTCGGCCTCGTACGGCGTGTAGAGCGAGATCCGATCAATCGCGGAACCGAATCGGTCGAGCAGCCCGGCGGCCACCGCCGCCGGGTCACCGGCCACCGCGAACGCGTCGAGCACCTCGTCGGTGACCGCGTCGCCCATCTCGTCCCACGATCCGCGGCGCGACAGCACGTTGAGCCGGTCGGCCAGCTCGCCCCACCCGTGCAGCTCCAGCACCGGACGGTAGGCGGGCGTCGAGGCGTAGAAGGCGATCTGCCCGCGGACGGCCCGCTCCGCCTTCGCCCGGTCGGCCACGTCGGCGCCGAGCACCACGAACGCACTCATCTCCATCGCGAATCCGTCGAGGGAGCCACCGCGCGCCTCGCGGACCGCCGGGATCAACCGCTGCGACAGATAATCGGCGGTGGTCAGCGGGTGCACCAGCAGGCCGTCGGCGACCCGCCCGGCGACCGCGACCATCCGCTCCCCCACCGCGGCCAGCTGCACCCTCGGGTTGCCGAACGGGTTGGGCCCCGGATCGAAGAACGGTGTCATCAGGGTGTGCTGGTAGAAGGAGCCGCGGAACGCCAGCCGCTCGCCGGACGCCCAGGAGTGCCAGATGGCCCGCAGCGCGGCCACGAACTCCTCCATCCGCGCGGCCGGCCGGCTCCACGGCATCGCGAACCGCCGCTCGATGTGCGGTTTGACCTGCGAGCCCAGACCCAGCCGGAACCGGCCCTCGGAGATCAGTTGAAGGTCGTTGGCGAGGACCGCGACGTTCATCGGGTTGCGGGCGAACGCCACCGCGATCGCCGACTGCAGCGACAGGGTGCCGGTCGCCCGCGCCACCAGCGTGAGCGTGGTGAACACGTCGTGCCTGGTCTCCGCCGCGTTGAAGCCGTCGTAACCGACCTGCTCGGCGGAGACCGCAGCCGTCTCGATCTCGGACGGTGAGGCCGCGACCGGGGCGGCGTAGTCAACCAACATCCCCCAGACTTACCAGATCTTGACTCTCACACCGTGTCAGGCTGTGAACTCGGAGCCGTCATGTTCACCATCGGAGACTTCGCCCGGCACGGTCGCGTGTCGATCCGGATGCTGCGCCACTACGACGCCACCGGGTTGCTGCGGCCGGCCCACGTCGACCCGTTCACCGGCTACCGGCACTACACGGCCGGGCAACTGGCCCGGCTCAACCGGATCATCGCGCTCAAGGATCTCGGGTTCACCCTGCATCAGGTGCACGAGATCATCGACGGCACGCTGAGCACCGACGAGCTGCGGGGCATGCTGCGGCTGCGCCGGGCCGAGCTGGAGGCCACCGTGGCCGCGTCGGCCGCGCGGCTGGTCCAGGTCGAGGCACGTCTGATGGCCATCGAGAGGGAGGGTCACATGCCCGGCAACGACATAGTGATCAAGCAGGTTCCGGCGGTCCGGGTCGCGGAGCTGACCGCGGTCGCCGACGGCTATGCGCCGGAACAGATCAGCCCGGTGATCAATCCGCTCTACGGCGAGCTGTTCCGGCGGCTGGAGACCGCCGGGGTGCGGCCCACCGGGCCGGGCGTCGCCTATTACGAGGACGCGGGCGACGGCCGGATCACCGTTCATGCCGCGATCCAGGTCGCCGCCGGTCCGGGTGCGGGCGACTTCGAGGTACGGGACCTGCCGGTGATCGCCGAGGCCGCGACGATCGTGCACCACGGTTCGATGGACACCGTGGTGCCGACCGAGCAGGCGCTGGCCGCGTGGATCGACGCCAACGGGTACCGGGCGCTCGGCTACGCCCGGGAGATCAACCTGGAGTGCCCGGAGAACCGCGACGACTGGGTGACCGAGTTGCAGGTGGCGGTCACGAAGGCCGGATGACCGCGCTGCGGATGGCGGCCGCCGTCACCTCGGTGGCGGCCGCGCGCAGCAGGTCCAGGTCGGCGCCGTCGACCTCGCCGGTGGCCAGCGCGACCACGGCGTCACCGTCGTAACGGGAGTGCGCCGGGTGCAGGGCCCGGGCGAACCCGGTGTGGCCGCTCTGGGCGAGCAGGTGACAGTCCAGTTTGCTCAGTCCCGCGTCGGTCAGCAGCACGGCGATCGTGGTGTTCTGGAGACCGGACCGCACGGCCGGGTCGGTGACCGGCGGGCCGCCGAACACCGGCCGGCCCGCCTCGTCGAGCACGTCGCCCCACGCGTTGACCACGACCACCGCCGCGATCGTGGCCGGCCCGGCCCGGCCGGTGGCCACGCCCAGCCCGCCCGGTGCCGGCTCCGGGCGCCATCGGCCCGTCCTGGCCCCGGCGCCGGCTCCGGTCGTACCGCTGCGGAAGGGTTGTCCGGTGAGAGCCGCGAGCGCGGCGTCGCGGCCGGCGCCCGGACCCGGCGGGTCTGTCGCGACCGACTCGTCGAAGATCGACATGCCGACGACGATCGGGACCGGCCCGAACGGTGTCGGGAAACCCTGGCCGCGCTCGCGCAGCAGGCCCATCACGCCGTCCGCGGCGGCCAGGCCGAACGCCGACCCGCCGGAGAGCACCACGGCGTCCACCCGTTCGACCATGCGGCCCGGCTCCAGCAGGGCGAACTCGCGGGTGGCCGGGGCACCGCCGCGGACCTCGCCGGAGCCGACCGTGCCGGGCGGCGGCAGGATCACCGTGACGCCGGTGCCGGCTCCCGTCCAGTGGCCCGCATGGGCCGACAGCAGCTGTGGTCGGGGCATGAACGGAACCGTACCGGCTACCCACGTTCTGATGCGGAATGCCTGGGTATGCAAAGCCCTCGTCACCGGAGGTTCGCACAGAAACGGAAACCCCACATGGAGCCCACCGTTCCCAGCCCGGCCCACCTCGACCCGGAGGAGTCCACGCCGCTGGAGACGTCGCTCGCCACCGAGCGCGGTCTGCAGACCGGCGACTACCTCACCTCCGGTCAGGGTGTCCGGCTGCCGGACACCGACCACTCCCTCAAGGCGGGACCGCGTGGCCCGTCGCTGCTGGAGGACTTCCACCTGCGCGAGAAGATCACCCACTTCGACCACGAGCGGATCCCGGAACGGGTGGTCCACGCCCGCGGGTCCGGCGCCTACGGCACGTTCACCGCGTACGGGAACGCGGCGTCCGTCACCAAGGCCGGTTTCCTCGCCGAGAAGGGCCGCGAGACGCAGGTCTTCGTGCGGTTCTCCACGGTGCTCGGGTCGCGCGGGTCCGCCGACACCGTGCGTGACGTGCGCGGGTTCGCCACCAAGTTCTACACCGCCGAGGGCAACTTCGACCTGGTCGGCAACAACATGCCGGTCTTCTTCATCCAGGACGCGATCAAGTTCCCCGACCTGATCCACGCCGCCAAGTGGCACCCGGACCGGGAGATCCCGCAGGCACAGACCGCGCACGACACCTTCTGGGACTTCGTGTCGCTGCACACCGAGGCCACCCACCACGTGTTCTGGGCCATGTCCGACCGGGGCATCCCGCGCTCGTACCGGACGATGGAGGGTTTCGGCGTCCACACGTTCCGGCTGGTCAACGCCGACAACGAGACGGCCCTGGTGAAGTTCCACTGGAAGCCGGTCGCGGGCGTGCACTCGCAGGCGTGGGAGGAGACCCAGCTGACCGCCGGCGTCGACCCCGACTTCCACCGCCGCGACCTGGCCGACTCGATCGACGCCGGGTTGTTCTACGAGTACGAGCTGGGTATCCAGGTGATGCCGGACAACCCCGACGAGACGTTCGAGGGCATCGACCTGCTCGACCCGACGAAGATCGTGCCGGAGGAACTGGCGCCGGTGCAGCCGATCGGCAAGCTGGTGCTCAACCGGAACCCGGACAACTTCCACGCCGAGACCGAGCAGATCGCGTTCCACATGGGAAACGTGGTGCCCGGCATCGACGTCACCAACGACCCGCTGTTGCAGGGCCGGCTCTTCTCCTACCTGGACACCCAGCTCAGCCGGCTCGGCGGTCCCAACTTCACGCAGCTGCCGATCAACCGGCCGCACGCGCCGGTCAACGACAACTTCCGGGACGGCATGCACCAGAGCGTCGTGCACCGGGGCATCGCCCCCTACCTGCCGAACAGCCTCAGCTTCGGCGGGCCGGTGCCGGCCGGGCCGGAGAACGGCGGCTACGTGCACGTGCCCAAGCCGGTCCTCGGCGACAAGGTACGCGCCAACCCGGTGTCGTTCGCCGACCACTACAGCCAGGCCGCGCTCTTCTACCACAGCCTCAGCCCGATCGAGCAGGACCACATGGTCGAGGCGTTCACGTTCGAGCTGAGCAAGTGTTATGAGCAGGCGATCCGCGTACGCATGCTGTCGGTCCTGGCCAACGTCGACGCCGGGCTGACCGCCAAGGTCGCCGCCGGGCTCGGCCTCCCGGCGCCGGAGGGCAAGCCGCCGGTCGCGGTGACGCCGTCGCCGGCGCTCGCCCAGATCACCGACCGGACCTGGCCGATCGCCGGGCGGGTGGTCGGCGTCATCGGCACGCCCGACGCCGCCACCGCCGCCCTTCAGGCGACCCTCAAAACCCAGGGCGTGGTGGTACGGGTGATCGCGCCCGTCGGCGGTGAAGGTGTGGAACGGACGTTCCAGACCGCCCGGTCCGTCGAGTTCGACGCCGTCGTGGTGGCCATGGCGACCGACAACCCGCAGGTCACGGTGCTGCTGCAGGAGGCGTACCGGCATGCCAAGGCGATCGGTGTCCAGGGCGACGGCGAGCGGACGCTGGCCGCGGCCGGCATCGATGTGAAGGCCCCGGGCATTCTGCGCGACCCGGACGCCGAAACGCTGGCCGCCGCACTGGGCAAGCACCGCGTCTGGGAGCGGATCCCGCTGCTGAAGCCGGCCGCCGCCTCCGCCGGCTCCTGACCGTCCCGTCCAGCCGGCCCCGGCTCACCGCGGGCCGGCTGGGTCGCAGGCCTGGGTCACCGCAGGCGGCCCCGACCGCGGCCCAGGGTCACCGCGGGCCGGCCTGGACCGCAGCCTGGGTCACCGCAGGCGGGCCAGGACCCGCGGGCCTGGCGGCCCGCGAAGCGTCGGCTGGTCCTCACCGCTGTCTCAGCGGCGCTGAGACAGCGGTGGGAGCCAGCCGGTTTTCATGCTGACCAGGCGGGTCAGCGGCGGATCGAGGCGAGCGCGAGGCCGGCGACGCTACAGCAGGCCGTGAGCCAGGCCAGGGCCAGCACGGACGACGTCACGGTGCCGGGAGTCAGGGCCGGCGAAACGTTAAGGACCATCAGGGCGGCGCCGATGAAGACGAACGTGGCGACGGCCGCCACCTGGAGATACGAGCGGGGCAAGACGGGCTCCCAGGGTGTGACTGACGGGGAGCCGCAACCCTCTCCCACCACCCGGGCCTGCGGCAACGGCTCATCCGGCCGAATTTGCGGCCGTCCGTCGAGCCCTGAGAAGTCCGGCCGACTTTGCGGCGGTCCGCCGAGCGCTGAGAAAGTCCGGCCGACTTTGCGGCCGTCCGTCGGGCGCTGAGAAGCCGGGCCGGCGCACCGCCGGCCCGGCCGGGTGAGGGATATCGGGCTTGAACGGCGTTCAGCCGGCGAGGGACTTCGTCGCCGTGCTGTCGCCCTCGATGGTGGTGGGCTGTTCGGACGCGGCGATCGCCGGGGCCTGACCTGTGTTGATCGCGATGCGGCGCGGCTTGGCGGCTTCGGCGATCGGAATGGTCACGGTGAGGACGCCGTCCTGCCAGGTCGCGTCGACGCGGGCCAGGTCGAGGCCGTCGCCGAGGGTCAGTCGCCGCTCGAACGTGCCGGTCACCCGTTCGCGGCGCAGCCACTGCACGTCGGCGTCGGTACGGGCGGAGCGCTCGGCCCGGATGGTGAGCATGCGCCCGTCGACGTCCACACTGACCGAGCCCGGGTCGATCCCGGCCAGGTCGCAGTGCAGCACGAAGTGGTCACCGGAGCGGTACAGGTCCATCGGCATCGCCACGGCGGCGGCGCCGGCGGTGGCGGTGGGGACCCCCAGCATCCGGTCGGCCAGGCGGTCGAACTCGCGGAAAGGATCGAAAGTCAGCACCACGATCAGCCTCCTTGAAACAGCCGCCGGACCGTCCGACGGCGCGTGGCGCTCGGCTGACAACTCTCGCCGAGGTCGGTGGAATCTCTCTGACCAGCACCGACAAGACATTTTTTAGCACTGTTCGACGCGGAGTGCCAGCCCTTCCGCCATGATTTTTTTGAGCCACCACGGCGGGTGGACGCGACTGCGGGCGGGGCGCCGGCCCCCCCCTACTGGACCACTCGGAAAACTTCCTCGCGTCGCCTCCGGGGTGACGCCCCGTACGGTGGGTAGGTTGATCTCATGAGCATTGGTTTCGGGGTTTTCGTGCCACAGGGGTGGCGGATGGACCTGGTCGAGATCGCCGACCCGGTCGAGCAGTACGAGGCGATGACCGCGGTGGCGAAGGTGGCCGACGCCGGCCCCTGGGACAGCATCTGGGTCTACGACCACTTCCACACCGTGCCCGAGCCCACGATCAACACGACGTTCGAGGCCTGGACGGTCAGCTCGACGCTGGCCCGGGACACCAGCCGGGTCAACATCGGGCAGATGGTCGGCTGCAACGGCTACCGGCACCCGGCGCTCTACGCCAAGATCGCGTCGACGGTGGACGTGGCCAGCCACGGCCGGCTCTACGCGGGGCTCGGCGCCGGGTGGTATGAGCACGAGTGGAAGGCGTACGGCTACGAGTGGTCGGAGGTCCCGGAGCGGATGGCCGCGTTCCGTGAGGCCGTCGAGATCGTGCACCGGATGTGGACCGAGGAGCGGCCGGTCTTCACCGGTAAGCATTACCGCATCGACCAGCCGATCAACGAGCCGAAGGGGGTCCGCAAGCCGCACCCGTCGTTCTGGCTGGGCGGTGGCGGCGAGAAGGTGACCCTCAAGCTGGTCGCCAAGTATGCCGACGGCGCCAACTTCGGCAACGGCGACCCGGAGATCGTCCGGCAGAAGGCGGCCGTCCTGCGCGCCCACTGTGACCGGCTCGAACGCGACTACGACCGGATCAGGAAGTCGACCAGCTACCACCTCGACCCGAGCCACTCCAGCGCCCAGCACATCGCCAAGGTGGAGCAGCTCGCCGAGGCCGGCGCCGACTACGTCATCGTCTACATCCCGCGGGTCGCCTACGACCACGAGCCGCTGCTGCGTTTCGCCGAGGAGGTCGTTCCGCAGTTCGCCTGACCGATTTGCCGACACGCCTAGGACTGGGACCGCTCCCAGTCCTACCAGGCATTTCTCGTTCGGGCGGGGCATGGCAGAATTCCGGTGCCGGGTTCCGAAAGTTCCAGCCGAGATGGGCCCGCGGTAAGGAGCAGCCCCGTGGCCTCTGGCAGGGGAAGAGTGACGATCGCCGCTATCGCGGAAGCGGCGGGGGTTTCGGTGCCCACGGTGTCTCGGGTGCTCAATGGTCGATCCGATGTCTCGCCGGGCACCCGCGAGCTGATCGAGCGGTTGCTGCGCGAGCACGACTACCGTCCTCGCAACTCTCGGCATTCCGGACGAGCCCGGCTCGTCGACCTCGTCTTCAACGACCTGGACAGCCCGTGGGCGCTGGAGTTGGTGCGCGGCGTCGAGGACGTGACGCACGCCGCCGGCGTCGGGACGGTGGTGTCCCAGGTGCACCGGCGCAGCACCGCGACCCGGCAGTGGCTGCAGAACCTGCGGGCCCGTGCCTCCGACGGGGTCATCTTCGTGACCTCCGACGTGGCGGAGCCGGTGCACAGCGAGCTGCACCGTCTCAAGGTGCCGGTGGTGATCATCGATCCGGCCGGCGGGGTGGCGTCGGACGTGCCGACGATCGGGGCGACGAACTGGTCCGGTGGGCGGACCGCCACGGACCATCTGCTGTCGCTGGGGCACCGGCGGATCGGTTTCGTGGCCGGCCCCAGCAATCTGCTGTGCAGCCGCGCCCGGCTGGACGGTTACCGGGCGGCGATGGAGGCGGCCGGGGTCCGGGTCGACGAGGAGCTGATCACCACCGGCGACTTCGGCAACGAGGCGGGGTTCCTGGCCGGCAACCGGCTGCTCAACCTGCCGGAGCGCCCGACGGCGATCTTCGCGTCCAGCGACCTGATGGCGCTCGGGGTGTGCGAGGCGGCCCGGCGGCGGGGCCTACGGGTGCCGGATCAGGTGAGCGTGGTCGGCTTCGACGACCTGCCCGAGTCACGGTGGTCGTCGCCGCCGCTGACCACGATCCGCCAGCCGCTGGCCGAGATGGGCGGGCTCGCCGCGCGGACCGTGTTGCGGCTGTCGCGCGGCGAGGCCATCGAGACCCCCCGGGTGGAGCTGGCCACCAAGCTCATGGTGCGGGAGAGCACCAGATCATTTGCTGAATCCGGCGGTCAGTCCACTGAGTAGCTGACGGCGCCCGATCACGTAGAGGGTGAGGATCGGTAGCGTCGTCAGCACCACCGAGGCCAGCACGGCGGGGATGTTGACGCTGTACTGGCCCTGGAACTCCCAGAGCGCGAGCGGCAGGGTCCGCTGCTCGGGGCTCTGGGTCAGGATCAGCGGGAGGACGAACCCGTTCCACACGGTCAGTCCCTGGTAGATGGTGACCGTCACCAGGGCCGGCCGGGTCAGCGGGAAGGCGAGCCGCCACAGGGTGCCCCACTCGGTGGCCCCGTCCATCCGCATCGACTCGAAGAGCTCCTTCGGCACGTCGCGGATGAAGTTGCCCAGGACCAGCACACTCAGCGGGATGGCGAACGCCAGCGAGGGCAGGATGATCGCGCCGAGGGTGTCGTACATCTGGATCCTGATGATGATCAGGTAGATCGGGATGATGACCGCCTGCAGCGGGATCGCCAGGCCCATCAGGAACAGGCCGTTGACCGCCCGCAGGAACCGGCTGCCGGCACCGCCGCGGATGATCGCGTACGCCGCCATGAACGACACGAGCACCGCCGGGCCGACCGCGCCGACCGTGACGATGACGCTGTTGATGAAGTACTGGACGAAGTCGCTCTCCAGGACGAACCGGTAGTTCTCCAGCGTCGGGTCCGCCGGCGGCGCAAGCGGGTTGGTGTCGTAGTAGTCGTTCTGCAGCTTGAGGCTGGTGATCACGATCCAGTAGATGGGCATCACCACGATGGCCAGCCAGATCCAGCCGGCCAGCCCTCCGGCGAAGTTCCAGTGCACCGGACTGGACCGGCGCCGGCGCTTGACCGGCGGCTGCGCCGCGGCCTTCGGCGGCGTACGGCTGTCGAGCATCGTCGCCATGTCAGGCTCCTTCCAGCTGGCTGTCGGCCTGGTCACGCCCGCCGAGCCGGCGCAGAGCCAGCGCCAGCACGAGGCCGCACAGCACCAGGATGACAGCGATCACGCTGGCCGGGCCCATCAGGTTGGCCTTGAATCCACGCGTGTACATGTCGACGGCCAGAGCGCGGGTGGCGTCGCCGGGACCGCCGGCGGTGAGCACCCAGATCAGGTCGAAGAAGGTCAGCGATCCGACCACCATCAGCGTCGACGAGGTGATGATCGTGTACTTGAGCTGCGGCAGCGTGATGCTGAAGAACTGGCGCACCCGGCCGGCGCCGTCGATCTGGGCCGCCTCGTACATCGACGCCGGGATCTGCCGGACCCCGCCCTGGTAGATCAGCGAGTGGAACGGGATGAACTGCCAGGACACCACGAACACCACGACGCCGACGGCCAGGGTGCTGTCGCCCAGCCAGTCCTGCTGCAGGAACTCGAAGCCCAGCCCGGCGCCGAGCCCGAAGTTCGGGTCGAGCAGCGCCTTGTAGGTGATCGAGATGGCGGCCTGGCTGAGCAGCAGCGGGATGAAATAGAGCACGGCCAGCACGCCGCGGTAGCGGTGCTGCGCGGCGAGGAACACCCCGATCAGGATGGAGAGCGGCGTCTGCACCACCCAGGAGAGCGCCATGATCAGGAAGGTGACCCCGAGCGCGTGCGGCAGCTGCGGATCGGCCAGCACCGAGCGCCAGCTGTCCAGGCCGGAGAACGGGATGTCGGTGGTCTGGCCGCTCCACGAACTGAAGCTGAGCACCAGGACGCCGACCAGCGGGATCAGCCCGAACAGCGTGAAGGCGATCAGGGCCGGCCAGGCCATCCAGGAGACGGAGCCGCTCCCCGCAGCGCTGCGAGCGCTGAGAGGAGCGGTCCGCACCACAGGCGGAGCAATGGTCATTTCCCGATGACCGCGTTCATGTTGTCGGCGAACTGCTGGGGCGAGACGTCCTCGGTGAACAGCTTCGCGATGTTGCTCAGCAGAGCCTCCGCCGCCGTCGGGCTCAGCGCCTGGTCCCACGACTGGCCGAAGTTCTTCGCGCCGCTGGCCACGCCGTAGACGAACTTCAGGAAGTCGGCGTCCGGCGAGGCCGCGAGCTTGGCGTCGGCGCCCTTGACGATCGGCACGCCGCCGGTGCCGATCCAGTCCTGCTGCTCGGTGTCGTCGAGCATGCTGGCGAAGAACTTCTTGGCGATGTCCTTCTGCTCGGCGGAGGCCTTCGAGGAGATCGAGAGGAACTGACCGGCGTTGCCGTACGTGTCCTCGGGGTTGCCCTTGCCACCCTCCACCGGCGGGAAGTTCATGTAGCCGAGCTTGCCGTCCTTGATGAAGCTGCCGCCCTGGGCCTGGATGATGCCGTAGGACCAGCTGCCGTGCAGCATCATGGCGGCCCGGCCCTTGAAGAGCAGTGCCTGGTCGGCGTTGGAGTCGGCGGTGATCGAGGAGAAGCCCTTGACGAAGCCGTTCGCCTTGACCAGTTCCTGGGTCTTGGTCAGGGCGTCCAGAGCGGCCGGGTTGTTCCAGGCGTTCGGCTTGCCCTCGTAGATGTCGTTGAACACCTCGATGCCACCGATGCGGTCGAAGAGCAGCTCCAGCCACATCATGTTGGTCCACCGGGACTGCCCGCCGAGCGAGAACGGCGCGATGCCCTTGGCGTTGAACTGCGGCACCAGGGCCATGATGTCGGCCCACGACTGCGGCGGCTGGAGGCCGGCGTTCTGGAAGACCTCCTTGTTGTAGAACAGCACGAGCGGCTGGACCGTCTCGGCCGGCATCGCGTAGATCTTGCCGTTGACCGTGGCCGGGCCGAACGAGGCCGGGAAGAGCCGGTCCTTGACCGCGGCGTTCTGGCCGAACCAGTCGGTGAGGTCCTCGACCTGGCCCGCCTCCACGTAGGTCTTCAGGCCACCGCCGCCCCAGCCCCAGATGACCGAGGGGCCCTGGCCGGCGCCCATCGCGGCCTTCAGCTTGTCCTTGTACACGTCGTTCTGGAACGTGGTGACCTTGATCTTGCCGTTGGGGTTCGCCTGGTTGAACCGCTCGACCGCGCCGGTACGGGGCTTCTCCCCGGGCGGGCCGCTGAGGAACCAGTAGGACGCCTCCCCCGCCTTCGCCGCGCCGCCTCCGCCGGCCGGGCCGGAGGTGCCACAGGCGCTGAGGGCGGCGCCGGCGGCGGCTCCGGCCGTGAGGGTCAAGAAATTCCTGCGCTTCACGCTTATCTCCGTTGTTCAAAGCTGTAAGGAGCGGAATCGCTGCCGAAAGTTTCGAGTGACAGCTGCAAATTAACGCGAGGTTTCGTTAACGTAGGGTTTCGCCGTGACGAGTGTCAAGACTCTTGCCCTAACCGTGCCCGGAGCGCGAGAGTTACCAACGCCGGTGGGCGCGTCACCGTCCGCCGCGGCCCACCGGCCCGCCGCTAGACGGCACCGAAAGTTTCGGAGGTTTCGTTGACAACACATCCCTGGCAAGATCCGGCGCTGCCGGTTCCCGAGCGCGTCGAGGCTCTGCTCGCCGCGATGACGCTCGAGGAGAAGGTGGCCCAGCTCGGCAGCCGGTGGATCGGCAAGGACAAGGGCGCCACCGGCCCGGCCGGGCCCGAGCCGGAGGCGGAGCACTCGGTCGCCCCGATGGAGAGCGAGTTCAGCGAAGGGCCGGCTCTGGAGGACGCCAGCCGGCACGGTCTCGGCCAGCTCACCCGGGTCTACGGCAGCTACCCGATCACGGTCGGTGAGGGCACCGCCGAGCTGGTACGCCAGCAGCGGATCGTGATGGCCTCGTCCCGGCTCGGCATCCCCGCGATGGTGCACGAGGAGTGCCTCACCGGGTTCACCATGCACGGCGCCTCGGTCTATCCGGCCGCGATCGCCTGGGGCGCCACCTTCGACCCGGAGCTGATCGAGCGGATGGCCGCCGCGATCGGCCGGGACATGGCGGCGCTCGGCGTGCACCAGGCGCTGGCCCCGGTGCTCGACGTGGTCCGCGACTACCGGTGGGGCCGGGTGGAGGAGTCCATCGGCGAGGATCCCTACCTGGTCGCGACGGTCGGCTCGGCGTACGTCCGCGGTCTGCAGGGCTCGGGGGTTCTGGCCACGCTCAAGCACTTCGCCGGATACTCCGCCTCTCGGGGCGCCCGCAACCACGGCCCGGTACCGATGGGCCGTCGCGAGCTGCTCGACATGATCCTGCCACCGTTCGAGGCCGCCGTCCGCTCCGGCGCCGGATCGGTGATGAACTCCTACTCCGACCTCGACGGGGTGCCGGCCGGCGCCGACGGCTGGTTGCTCACCGACCTGCTGCGCGGCGAGTGGGGCTTCACCGGCACGGTCGTCTCGGACTACTGGGCGGTGCCGTTCCTGGCGAGCATGCACGGCATCGCCGCCGACGACGGCGGCGCCGGTGCCCGCGCGCTGGAAGCCGGCATCGACGTGGAGCTGCCCGACACCATCGGGTACGGCTCCGAACTGGTCGCCCGGGTCCGCTCCGGTGAGGTCGACGAGTCGTACGTGGAACGCGCCGCCCGCCGGGTGCTGACCCAGAAGGCGGAACTGGGCCTGCTCGATCCCGAGTGGACCCCGGAGTCCTCGGTGGCCACGTCCGCCGCGGTGGTGCTGGACTCGCCGGCCAACCGGGAGCTGGCCCGCGAGGTGGCGGAACGCTCCATCGTGCTGCTCGACCCCGGTGACGTGCTGCCACTGCCGGGTACCGGGCGGATGGCGGTGGTCGGCCCCTGCGCCGACGACGCCCGCACCTTCCTGGGCTGCTACGCGTTCCCCAACCACGTGCTTCCCCGCTATCCGGGCGTCGAACCGGAGATCGAGCTGCCGACCGCGGCCGAGTCGCTGCGGGCCGAGTTCGGCGGCGCCGCCATCACGTACGCCCCCGGTTGCGCCGTCGACGGCGACGACCGCTCCGGGTTCGCCGAGGCGGTGGCCGCCGCCCGGGACGCCGACGTGTGCCTGGCGTTCGTCGGCGACCTGGCCGGCCTGTTCGGCAAGGGCACCTCGGGCGAGGGCTGCGACGCCGCCGACCTGCGGCTGCCCGGAGTGCAGGCGGACCTGCTGGAGGAACTGCTGGCGACCGGCACCCCGGTGGTGGTGGTCGTGGTCTCCGGCCGGCCGTACGCGCTCGGTGACGTGGCCGGCCGCGCCGCCGCCCTGGTGCAGGCGTTCATGCCGGGCGAGGAGGGCGGCCCGGCGATCGCCGGGGTGCTGTCCGGCCGGGTGCAGCCCAGCGGCAAGCTGCCGGTGCAGATCCCGCGGACGCCGGGCGGCCAGCCCGGCACCTACCTGCAGCCGCGGCTCGGTGCGGAGCACACCGGTACCAGCAATCTGGACCCGGCGCCGCTGTTCGCGTTCGGGCACGGCCGGTCGTACACCACGTTCGAGGTGGGCGACCTGCGCCTGTCGGCGAGCCGGGTGCCGACCGACGGCGAGTTCACCGCGACCGTACGGGTCCGCAACACCGGCGAGCGGGACGGCACCGAGGTGGTGCAGTTGTACCTCTCCGACCCGGTCGCCCAGGTCACCCGTCCGATGGTTCAGCTCACCGGTTTCCAGCGGGTGGAGCTGGCCGCCGGCGCTTCGGCGGAGGTCGTCTTCCACGTGCACACCGACCGCACGGCTTTCACCGGCCGGGATTTGAAACGTATCGTCGAGCCCGGTGAGCTGCGGGTTCTCGCCGGCACGTCGGCCGGTGACCTGCCCTGTGCAGCGACCGTCGAGCTGACCGGGTCGATCCGTCCGGCGGGCCCCGGACGGGTCATCACCACGCCGGTGGAGGTGCGACCGGAACACTAGGCTGAACCCGTGCCCCGACGCATCAACGACGACGAGCGGCTACGCCGGCTCGAAGCGGTCACCGATGCGACGCTGTCCCGGCTGGACGCCTCCGATCTCCTCGACGAGCTGCTGGACCGGGTGCGCGACCTGCTGGGCGTCGACACCGCGGCGATCCTGCTGCTCGACGCGCACTCCCAGCACCTCGTCGCGACCGCGGCCAAGGGCCTGGAGGAGGAGGTGCGGGCCGGGTTCCGGGTGGCGGTGGGGCGCGGGTTCGCCGGCCGGGTCGCGGCGGTCCGCGCCGCGGTCCGGCTCACCGACGTCACCCCGGCCGACGTGGTCAACCCGCTCCTGGTGGCGAAGGGCATCCGCTCGCTGCTGGGCGTGCCGATCGTGGCCGGCCGGGATCTGGTCGGCGTACTGCACGTCGGCACGCTCCGCCGCCGGGAGTTCGCCGACGACGACGTGAAACTGCTCGAGCTGGTCGCCGACCGGGCCGCGGTGGCCGGGCGGATCCGGTCGGCGAACTCGACCAGTCCGCCGCGCTGGCCCTGCAGCGCAGCCTGCTGCCGGCCCGGCTGCCGTCGGTCCCGGGGGTCGACCTGGCCGCGCGTTACGTTCCGGGGCACGCCACCGGCATCGGCGGCGACTGGTATGACGTGTTCGTCCTGCCGTCCGGCTGGCTGGGCGTGGTGATCGGCGACGTCTCCGGGCACGGCCTGGCGTCGGCCGTGGTGATGGGCCGGATCCGTAGCGCGCTCCGGGCGTACGCGCTGATCTGCGACGATCCGGCGCAGGCGCTGACCCTGCTGGACCGCAAGGTGCAGCACTTCGAGGCGGGCAGCCTCACCACCGCCCTCTACGCGATGATCAGCCCCGACCGGGACCGGGCGGTGATCTCGACGGCCGGCCACCTGCGCCCGGTGCTGGCCGGCCCGGACGGGACGGCCGCCCTGGCCGGGGTGCCGGTCGACCCGCCGCTCGGGGTGGTCCATCCGGACCGGTCCCGGCGCAGCACCGCGGTGCCGCTGGCGCCGGGCACGCTGCTGTTCTGCTACACCGACGGTCTGGTGGAACGGCGCGGCGAGATGATCGACACCGGGCTGGACCGGCTGGTCGCCACCGTTCGGGCCGACGCGCCGGAGGTGGTCTGCGCTACCGTCATGTCGGACGCGGCCGATGCGCCACACACCGACGACGTCGCGGTTCTCGCCGTTCGCCGCCACGGATGACGGCCGGTGTGTCACCGTTCGATGGCGGGTTCGTTTCCGGGCCCCAGTTCCTACGGAAATATTGCTGTGACCTCTTGTTCGCAACGGATTCAGCAGAAAAGATGGGGCCGAATTCGCTGATACCACAGCTGGAGGCGCCGGATGACCGCGAAGACGGTACTGCACAACCTCATCGGGGGCGAAGCGGTCGCACCCGTGGAGGGGCGGTACTCCGATCTCATCGACCCGTCCACCGGTGAGGTGTTCGCCTCCGCCCCGGTCTCCGGATCCGAGGACGTGGACCGGGCCATGACAGCCGCCTCCGGCGCGTTCGCGCAGTGGCGCGACACCACCCCCGGCGAACGGCAGCGCGCCCTGCTCAAGTTCGCCGACGCCATCGAGGCCCGCGCCGACGAGCTGGTCGCCGCCGAGTCGAAGAACACCGGCAAGCCGCTCGGCCTGACCGCCAGCGAGGAGCTGCCGCCGGCCATCGACCACCTGCGCTTCTTCGCCGGTGCCGCCCGGGTGCTGGAGGGCCGCTCCGCCGGGCAGTACATGAACGGGTTCGAGAGCTACGTGCGCCGCGAGCCGATCGGGGTCTGCGCCCAGGTGACGCCGTGGAACTATCCGCTGCTGATGGCGATGTGGAAGATCGCGCCGGCGCTGGCCGCGGGCAACGCCGTGGTGCTCAAACCGTCCGACACCACCCCGGTCACCAGCGTGCTGCTCGCCGAGATCGCCGCCGAGTTCCTGCCGGCCGGGCTGTTCAACGTGGTCCTCGGCGACCGCGACACCGGCCGCGCCCTGGTCGGCCACCGGACCCCGCAGATGGTGTCGATCACCGGTTCGGTCCGGGCCGGCATGGAGGTGGCCGGGTCGGCCGCCGCCGACCTCAAGCGCACCCACCTGGAGCTGGGCGGCAAGGCACCGGTCGTGGTCTTCGACGACGCCGACGTCGAGGCGGCCGCCGCGGCCATCGCCGAGGCCGGCTACTTCAACGCCGGGCAGGACTGCACCGCCGCCACCCGGGTGCTGGCGTCGGCCGGCGTCTACGACGACTTCGTGGCGGCTCTCGCCGCGCAGGCCCGGGAGATCAAAACGGGCGCCCCGGACCAGAAGGACGTGCTCTACGGCCCGGTCAACAACGCCGGCCAACTGGCGCGGGTGGCCGGGTTCATCGACCGGCTGCCGGACCACGCGGTGCTCCAGGCCGGCGGCTCCCAGGTGGGCGACCGCGGTTTCTTCTACTCCCCCACGGTCGTCTCCGGGCTGCGCCAGGACGACGAGATCATCCAGAACGAGGTGTTCGGCCCGGTCATCACCGTGCAGAAGTTCACCGACGAGGACGAGGCGGTCGCCCACGCCAACGGTGTCGAGTACGCGCTGGCCTCCAGCGTGTGGACGAAGGACCACGGCCGGGCGATGCGGATGACACAGCGTCTCGACTTCGGCTGCGTCTGGGTCAACTGCCACATCCCGCTGGTCGCCGAGATGCCGCACGGCGGCTTCAAGCACTCCGGGCACGGCAAGGACCTGTCGGTGTACGGGTTCGAGGACTACACCCGCATCAAGCACGTCATGCACCACGTGGGGGCGTGATGAGCACCTCCGAAGAGCTGCACAAACGACGGCTGGCGGTCGTCGCCAAGGGTGTCGGCTCCGTGGTGAGCGCCTATGTCGACCATGCCGGGGGCGGCACGCTCACCGACGTCGACGGCCGGGAGTGGATCGACTTCGCCTCCGGGATCGCCGTCACCAACGTCGGCAACGCCGCCCCGCGCGTGGTCGAGGCGGTCCGTGCGCAGGTCGAGCGGTTCACCCACACCTGTTTCATGGTGGCGCCCTACGAGTCGTACGTGGCGGTCTGCGAACAGTTGATCGACCTGACGCCCGGCACCTTCGAGAAGCGGGCCGCGCTGTTCAACTCGGGCGCCGAGGCGGTGGAGAACGCCGTCAAGATCGCCCGGCACGCAACGGGGCGACCGGCCGTCATCGTGTTCGACCACGCCTACCACGGCCGGACCAACCTGACGATGGCGCTGACCGCGAAGAACATGCCGTACAAGCACCGGTTCGGCCCGTTCGCCCCGGAGGTCTACCGGGCGCCGATGTCGTACCCGCTGCGCGACGGCGGCCTGGACGGTGCCGAGGCGGCGCGCCGGGCGGTCGACGTGATCGAGAAGCAGGTCGGCGGGTCGAACGTGGCCGCCGTGCTGATCGAGCCGATCCAGGGTGAGGGCGGGTTCGTGGTGCCGGCGCCGGGCTTCCTGCCGGCGATCGCGGCGTGGGCGAAGGCGAACGGGGCGGTGTTCATCGCCGACGAGATCCAGACCGGGTTCGCCCGTACCGGTCGGTGGTTCGCCTCCGAGGACGAGGGCCTGGAGCCCGATCTGATCACCACGGCCAAGGGCATGGGCGGTGGACTGCCGATCGCCGGTGTGGTCGGCCGGGCCGACCTGATGGACGCGGTGCACGCCGGCGGGCTCGGCGGCACGTACGGCGGCAACCCGGTGGCCTGCGCGGCCGCGCTCGCCGCCATCGAGACGATGCGGGAACTGGACCTGAACGCCGCGGCACGGCGGATCGAGTCGGTGCTCAGACCCGCCCTGTCGGAGATGGCCGCCGCCGACCCCGGGATCGCCGAGGTGCGCGGCCGCGGGGCGATGATCGCGATCGAGCTGGTGCTGGCGGACAACGAGCCGGACCCCACGCGTACCGCGGCGGTGTCGAAGGCCTGCCACGAGGCCGGCCTGCTGACGCTGACCTGCGGCACCTACGGCAACGTGCTGCGGTTCCTGCCACCGCTGGTCATCTCCGACCCCGATCTCCACCGCGGTCTCGACATCCTTCGCCGCGCTCTGCTCACCTGACGGGCGACCCCTTTGCTGACGTCAAGCGTTCCAGGGAAGAATCGCGGCGTGACGGACGTGACGCTGGACGATACGAACAAACTGATCATCGAGCATCTACAGCGTGACGGACGCATGTCGTACGCCACGCTGGCCAAGACGATCGGTCTCTCCGAGGCGGCGGTGCGCCAGCGCGTGCAGCGGCTCCTGGACAACGGGCTGATGCAGATCGTGGCGGTCACCGACCCGCTGACCCTCGGCTTCGCCCGGCAGGCGATGGTCGGCCTGCGGGTCAACGGCAACCTGCGGACCATCGCCGATCAGATCGCCGAGGTGCCCGAGGTCGACTACGTGGTGATCTGCGCCGGGCGGTACGACCTGCTGGTCGAGCTGGTCTGCACCGACGACGAGCACCTGCTCGACATCCTCAACGAGAAGGTGCGCACCATCGACGGTGTCACCGAGGCCGACACCTTCATGTATCTGCGGCTCGCCAAACAGACCTACGCCTGGGGAACACGGTAACTCTCATGAACAGCCCCTCCTTCTGGCTGAGCAGTCTGGGCCCGATCGAGAGACGCCCGCCGCTCGCCGGTGACCTCGCCGCCGACGTGGCCATCGCCGGCGGCGGGTACACGGGGCTGTGGACCGCGTATTACCTGGCCAGGGCCGATCCGTCGAAGCGGGTCGTGATCCTGGACGCGGAGTTCTGCGGTTTCGGCGCGTCCGGCCGCAACGGCGGCTGGGCGTCCGGGCTCTTCCCGGTGCCCGAGGCGAAACTGGCGCGCCGGTTCGGGCCGGACGCCGCGGCCGCCATGCACCGGGCGCTCGGCGACACCGTCGACGAGATCGGCCGGGTCGCCGCGGCCGAGGGCATCGACTGCGACTACGCCAAGGGCGGCACGCTCTCCCTGGTCCGCAGCCCGGCCCAGCTGCGCCGCGCCCAGCGTGACCCGGGCTTCGTCGACGCGGCGACGGCGACGGCCATGTGCCACGCCACCGACGTGCTCGGCGGGATCTACAGCGAGCACTGCGCCGCCCTGCACCCGGCCAAACTGGTCCGCGGACTCGCCGCCACCGTCGAGCGCCTCGGCGTCACCATCCACGAGAGCACCCGCGCCGAGCAGATCAGAACCGGGCAGATCAAGACCCTTCGGGGTACGGTCCACGCGCCCACGATCGTGCGGGCACTGGAGGGTTACACCGCCGGTCTGGCCGGGCACCGCCGCGACATCGCGCCGGTCTACTCCCTGATGATCGTCACCGAGCCCCTGCCGGAGGAGTTCTGGCAGCGCGTGGGCCTGGCCCGGCGGGAGACGTTCACCGACGAGCGGCGGCTGGTCATCTACGGACAGCGGACCGCCGACGACCGGCTGGCGTTCGGTGGGCGCGGTGCGCCGTACCACTTCGGGTCGAAGATCCGCCCCGAGTACGACCTGGTCCCGGAGGTGTTCGAGGCACTGCGGGCGACGATCACCGAGCTGTTCGGGATCGACCCGCTGATCGCCCACCGCTGGGGCGGGCCGCTCGGCATCCCGCGGGACTGGATGCCGTCGGTCGGCCTGCGGGACGGGATCGCCTGGGCCGGGGGCTACGTGGGCGACGGTGTCGCGGCGGCCAATCTCGCCGGGCGTACCCTCGCGGATCTGATCCTCGGGGTGGACAGCGACCTGACCCGCCTGCCGTGGGTCGGGCACCGCTCGCGCCGCTGGGAGCCGGAACCCGCTCGCTGGCTCGGCATCAACGCCGGCCTGCGGGCCACCGCCCTGCTGGACGCGCTCGAACGCCGCCGCGCCGCCTGAACCTCCGGGCCGTCATCTCCCGCCGCCGGCTGCCAGCCCACCGGCATCTCCGGCCGCCGGCTGCCCGCACACCGGCATTTCCGGCCGCCGGCTGCCCGCGCACGGCGTCTCAGGCCGGTGGGCCGGCCAGCGGGAGACGGATGCAGACGACCGTGCCGGACGGCCGGTTGTCGGACAGCCGGATCGTCCCGCCGTGCAGCAGCACGATGGCGCGGGCCAGGCTCAAGCCCAGCCCGCTGCCGCTGCTGCCCTGGTGACGGACGTTGCTGCCGCGGAAGAAACGCTCGAAGACCCGGGCGTGCTCGCCCTCCGGCGTGCCGATACCGCTGTCGGCGATGCACAGCTCGGCCATCGTGCCGATCGCGCGTAACCGCACGTGGATGGGCGCGCCCGGCGGGCTGTAGCGCACCGCGTTGGACAGCACGTCGTCGACCACCTGCCGCAGCCGGATCCGGTCGCCGGGCAGGCGCAGCACGGCCGGCACCTCGGTGACCAGGGTGAGCCGGCCGCCGCTGTGCCGCAGGCAGGTCACCGCGTCGGCGACCAGCGAGGCCAGGTCGACGTCGTGGATGTTCAGGCCCAGGTGCCCGGAGTCCAGGCCGGCCAGATCGAGCAGGGTGTCGGCGATCCGCTGGAGCGCCTCGGCGTTACGGGCGATCACCCGGCTCATCCCCCGGATCTCCGGGTCGAGGGCGGCGGTCTCCTCGGCGAGCAGGGTGGCGTTCGCGGTGATCGAGGTCAGCGGGGTACGTAACTCGTGCGCGACCAGATCCACGAAATCGGCCTGTGCGCGGGCCAACTGGCGCGACAGCCCTTCGGCGCGGCGCTGGGCGACGAAGATGCCGATCTGCGCGGCCACCCCGTCGAGCAGCACGGTGAGCAGGTCCGGCTCGTACTCCTGGGTGCCGGCGTAGCAGGTCAGCACGCCGAGCAGGCTGCCGCCGTCCCGGACCGGGACGGCCAGCGCGGTCCGGACGCCGCGGCGCAGGCAGATCTGCACCCGCTCGCGCTCGTGGGCGGTCCGCAGGTCGGAGCTGAGCGCGATGTCCGGCACCCAGATCGGCCGGCCGCTCTCCCAGACCCGGCCGGTGATGCCCTGCCCCCACTGCGGGCTGTGCCGGAAGAAGCCCTCCGGGTCGAGGCCCGCAGCGTCCCAGTGCCCGACCGACTGGAGCCGCCCGGTCGTGTCGTCGATGAGGAACAGTTCCGCGCACGGCCAGCCGAGCGTGGCGGTGACCGCGCGCAGCAGGTGCGGCGCCGCCTCGGCCGCGGTGGACGCCTGTTTCAGCACGTGCTCGACGGCGATGTGGCAGTTGCGGAACCGCTCGACCCGGCGCAGCGCGGTGACCTCGTGGGCGACGGCGACCGCACCGAGCGGCACCCCGCCCGGTCCGGGGATGGGCTGCGCGCTCGTGTCGAAGATCCGCACCCGGTGCCCGGGCCGGCTGACCAGGACGTCCTCGGAGATGACATGCTCGCCGTGCAGGGCACGCAGCAGCGGGTTCTCCGCACGGGTCATCGCCCGCTGGTCGGGGGTGGTGAGGTGCTGGAACGCCAGGTCCTCGAAGCCGGGTGGCAGCGGGCCGTCGGGGCCGATGCCGGTGATCTCGCGCATCGCCCGGTTGGCGAAGACCACCCGTCCGTCACCGTCGCAGGCGAGCACACCGGCGTCCATGCTCTGTAGCAGGGCACCGAGGAAGGCGCCGTTGTCCAGAGCGGCCGCGGCCTCGTCCAGCACCACCATGACCCGCCCGATTCTGCTCACCGAGGCCCGCGGTCACGGGCTGTTCACGGCCTTACCCACTTCCTTATTCTTCATACTGAGACGGTTATGTCCGCTGGACACCGATTGTCCGCCGCATCGTGGCCGTGGGGTCCGATGGCGACCAGTTCCTCCATGGTCGCGAGCAGCTGCTCGTTCGGGCAGGGCTTGAGCATGATGGCGCAGACCTGCGCCGATCCGGCCCGCGGATCACCGGGCCGCAGATGACCGCTGAGAACGGCGACCGGGATGAGCCGGATGTCGTCGTCCGGATGTCCACGGATCGCCTCGATCAGCTCCCAGCCGTCCATCACCGGCATGCCGAGATCGGTGAGCACGAGGTCCGGCCGATGCTCCAGAATCGCCTCGAACGCTTCCCTTCCGTCCGATGCCCGCAGCACGGTCATTCCGGTTCGCTTGAACACCCTGACCAGTACCAGGGCGATGTCCTCGTCGTCCTCAGCGATCAGCAATACGGCCATGTCAGCTCCGTGGAGAAGGTCCGTCGTTCCAGCATGCGCCAGCCCGCTACGGACCGGGGCGAGAACTGCATTTCGCCACCTGGCACTCCCGCGTTCCCGCTGGACGGATCGACGCCCCGACCGCCCGTGGCCGCCCGGCGGCGGGGTCGCGGGGCCACCGCCGGGCGGCCGGGACCACGGTCCGCGGGCGGTCCGGGCCGGCCTGGTGGCGCGAGCGGATCATGCCGAGGGACGGCCGGGCGGTCCGGATACGATCGCGGGCATGCCGCTGCTGTTCTCCTACGGGACCCTGCGTGATCCGGCCGTGCAGACGAGCGTTTTCGGGCGCGAGTTGAGCGGACGGGGCGACCGGATCGTCGGGTTCCGGGTCGAGCGGCTGGAGATCACCGATCCGGAGGTGCTCGCCGTCAGTGGGGAGGCCTACCACCCGATCCTGGTGCGCACCGATGACGCCGCCGAGACGGTCGAGGGGTCGGCGCTCGACGTGACGGAGGCGGAGCTGCTGCTGGCCGACGGCTACGAGGTCGACGACTATCAGCGGGTCACGGCGCCGCTCACCTCCGGCGACACGGCCTGGGTCTACGTCGCCCGGCGCTGAGCCTGGCTGGTCCCCACCGCTGTCTCAGGACGCTCGAGACAGCGGTGGGGACCAGCCGGACGGTGACCAACGGCTACGCCCCGGCGGTCGCGCCCGCGACCGGGACCGGCCGGGCGGTGACCAACGGCTACGCCCCGGCGGTCGCGCCCGCGGCCGGGACCGGCCGGCCGCGTCGCGCGGTAGGGAACGGTGCTTTCGGTAGCCGTACGAGAAAAGGGTTTCAGAGGCGGTTCTGGGCTTCGGTCAGGACCGACCGGAGGATCTGCTCGATCTCGGCGAACTGGGTCTGGGTCGCGGTCAGCGGCGGCGCCAGCTGGATCACCGGGTCGCCGCGGTCGTCGGCGCGGCAGTAGAGGCCGGCCTCGAACAGGGCCTGGGAGAGGAAGCCGCGGAGCAGGCGCTCGGACTCGTCGGCGTTGAAGGTCTCCTTGGTGGTCTTGTCCTTGACCATCTCGATGCCGAAGAAGTAGCCGTCGCCGCGGACGTCGCCGACGATCGGGAGGTCGAGCAGCTTCTCCAGGTGGGAGCGGAACAGCGGGCTGTTGTCGCGGACGTGCCGGTTGAGGCCTTCCCGTTCCATGATGTCGAGGTTGGCCAGGGCGACCGCGGCGCCGACCGGGTGGCCGCCGTAGGTGATGCCGTGGGCGAACCAGTTGGTGCCGGTGAGGAACGGCTCGGCCAGGCGGTCCGAGGCGATCATCGCGCCGAGCGGGACGTAACCGGAGGTCAGGCCCTTGGCGACGGTGATGATGTCGGGCTGGTAGCCGTACCGGTCGGCGCCGAAGTACTCGCCGAGGCGGCCGAACGCGCAGATCACCTCGTCGGAGACGAGCAGCACGTCGTACTCGTCGCAGATCTCCCGGACCCGCTGGAAGTAGCCGGGCGGCGGCGGGAAGCAGCCGCCGGCGTTCTGCACCGGCTCCAGGTAGACGGCGGCGACCGTGTCCGGGCCCTCGAACTCGATCATCTCGGCGATCCGGTCGGCGGCCCAGAGCCCGAACTGCTCCGGCGTCATGTCCTCGTCGGGGCGGCGGTAGTAGTTGGTGTTCGGCACCCGCATGGTGCTCGGCACGAGCGGTTCGAAGTCCTGCTTGAACGGCGGGATGCCGGTGATCGACAGGGCGCCCATCGAGCTGCCGTGATAGGCGACGGCGCGGGAGATGACCTTGGTCTTGAGCGGCTTGCCGACGCGCTTGAAGTAGGAGCGGGCCAGCTTCCACGCCGACTCGACGGCCTCCGAACCGCCGGTGGTGAAGAAGACCCGGTTCAGGTCGCCGGGCGCCAGGTCGGCGAGACGCTTGGCCAGCTCGATCGCCTTCGGGTGCGCGTAGGACCAGATCGGGAAGTAGGCCAGCTCGGCCGCCTGCTTGGCGGCGGCGTCGGCCAGCTCCTGACGGCCGTGCCCGGTCTGCACCACGAACAGGGCGGAGAGACCGTCCAGGTAGCGGCGGCCGGCGGAGTCCCAGACATAACAGCCGTCACCGCGGGTGATCACCGGGACCGGAGCGTTCTGGTACGCCGAGAGCCGGGTGAAGTGCATCCAGAGGTGGTCTCGGGCGGCGTCGGACAGTGCGTCCACGTCAGCGGGGGATCGGTCTGTCACGGGTATCTCTCCCACTAGTTCAGGATGTTGATCCGATACTGCCCACGGATTCCGTTGCGCACAAGACAGCCAGCCACTATTTCCGTAGGATTTACAATGTCCCGATGGTGAGGATCGTGCCGCTGGAGGACGACTCGGACTGGGTGCAGGGCGTCCATCCCCTGCTCGGCAATCTGGAGGATTTCCAGGACCTTCCCGCGGACTTCCCGTTCGACTTCTCCGCCGCCTCGCTCACCGCCCTGGACCGGCTCATCGCCGAACGCGGCGATGACGGGTCTTTCGAGCGCGGCGCCCGGGCCTACGCGGGCGAGACGTTGATGCGGATCGGCGGCGGCCGGTGGGTGTCCACTGAGGGACACCCCTTGGCGATCCGGTTCGACGAGGCGCTGGACCTGCCCGGATTACCGCTCGAACCGCTGCCGCCGGCGGGTCTCGCCGCGGTGGCGGAGCGCGTGGCCACGGCCGTGGCCCGGCGACGGGCCGACGATCCCGGGTGGGAGCCCGCGAAACAGGCGACTCCGGGCGTCGACCGGGCACCCGAGCCTCCGGTCGCCGAACTGACCCACTGGCTGGCCGGCCGGCGGGCCGCCTTCGCCACCTGGTCGGCCACGCGCACGGAGACCTGGGATTTCTCCGAGGAGTCACTGGACGCCCTGGAGCGGATCGCGCGGGCAGGTGGAGCCATCCCGCCCGAGCTGGCGGAGTGGTATCTGGGCGAGACGCTGATCCGGGTCGGCACCGGCTCCTGGTATTTCCGGCCCGTCACACCGGGCCGCCGCAACGCGCTGGACGGCCATCGCTTCGTGCGGCCGGCACCCCCGGGGGACGGCGTGATCGTTCCCGCCCTCGAGATCGCCGATCTGCCCGACGAGGCCGAAGGCCATCTCCGCCGGGCCCTAACGCTCTACCGCGAGTGACATAGACCGATTCACATATTTGCCCGCGGAAACTACCCTGGCGGCCGGATGCTCCGGCGGACCAGTGAGGTGGACATGCGGCGGTTGTTGCGCGCGGCTCTGGCAGCGATCCTCGCCGCACTGCTGGTGGTGGCCTCCGGATTCGCGCCGGCGTCCGGCTGGGCGGCACCGAAGAAGAACCAGAGGTGTCCCGAGGTGCCCGGCGCCCCCTTCGACTGGTCGAACGTGCTCGACTCGGACTCCGACATCTTCGAGTTCCCCGCGGGCGCGACACCCCGGACCTTCGAATACCAGGATCCGGCCGGATGGCTGAGCTACGAGTCCGAGCCCACCCTCGCCCAGATGCGCAAGATCGGCACGAAACACAAGAAGTACGATCCCTCGAAGGTCACCGACCCGACGCTCGCCCACGAGATCCGCCGCAAGCGCATGATCGCCCGCTGGTACAAGTACCAGGCCGGCAACGGCACCCTGACCTGGGAGCAGTGGCGCGACCGGTACATCCGCAACCAGTCCAACGTCCACGAGGGCGAAGCCTTCGAGAACCTCGTGCGTGACCTTCTCGGGCTCAGCGGCAGCACCGGCTGGCGCAGCCAGGCCCGGGTACCGAAGAGCCCGGTCCGGCGCGACTGGGACTTCCTGATCCTGACCGTCCAGTGCCGGCTCGGCCTGGAGGTCAAGGCCGGCGCCAGCAAGATCAAGAAAAGCCAGCTCGATAAGGACGGTTCGGAGAACGAGCGGGAGAAGACGCTTCCCGAGTCCGAACGGGTCGCGAAGGTCCAAGTGGTGTCGGAACGGCCGACACGCGCGGAGGCGGCCGCGTTCAAGAGGGCGGGCGTCAAGGTGTTCGTGATCCAGGCGGAGGGAGTTCCGGTGCCACCACCGACCCCCGGAGCGAACCCGCCGGCCCCCGCCGGCCAGGCCGCGAAGCCGGATCCGCAGCCCAAGGACGACGGCGGTGGCGCCGAGGTGATGACCGCACCGGGTGAGGCCGCCTCGGACGGCGGCCTGGTTCGGGCGCTGGCCGGCGTTCCGGCCACGAAGGCGGAGGCGGAGGAGGACCGCAAGGTCAGCCGGGAACTCGCGGACGACTGGGCGGACCCCGAGGACATGCCCGACGACACCGGGGGCATCGACTTCAGCACGCTCGAGTTGCGGTACATCGCGGATCCGACGGCCGGGGATGCCGGGCTGAAGTACTCGTTCTCGGCGGAGCCCACGGCCGACGGGCAACTGTCGTGGGGTGGGCTGGCCGCGGCACAGCAGGCGTCGGACGCGTTCTTCGTGTGGATGGCCCTGCGGCCCGAGCACTTCTGGGTCAACCTGAACCCGAACGAGCCGGACCGGATCATCGAGGAACGGCTCGGCGCCACCGACGCCGGGCGGGTGCTGCTCGAGGCCGACCTCCAGATGAAGAAGACGGTGGCGAAGCTGATCCACCCGGACGCCACGGGCGGGCAGCGGTTCTGGGACTCGCTGCGCAACACCGACGACGAGCAGACGTGCCTGTCGTTCCGGCAGTGGATCGTGCCGGACACCGCCACCGTGCACGAACACGACGGCGGGCTCTACATCGTGGACGCGCCGCTGATCGTCAAGTCGGAGACCGAGTACTTCGACGGTGGGGACGCCGCCGAGGGCGCCGCGGCGGGGTGCAGGCCGGGTGACGAGGCGACCGAGAAACACAACGCGGAGGTGTTCCGCAGCCAGATCCTGACGAAGGTGCAGGAGGCGGTGAACACCGCCCCGGAGTACGCCGAGCTGCGCCGGGTCTACCTGAGCCGGGTGGCCGCCGAGTGGTACCGGCAGCGCAGCACGAACCGCAACACCGCGTTCGCCGACATCGTGAACAGCGGGGACGTGAGCCGGTGGCCGTCACGGACCGGGTGGAAGCCGCGGGAGGTGTTCGACAGGTACGTGAAGTCGTACACCGACGGCGAGTTCGACGTGACCCGCGAGACGGCCCTGGGCACCGTGATCGAGACCCACACCTACATCTACGGCGGGGTGGATTTCTCCCAGTCGCCGCGCAGCGAGGTGGGGGCCGCCGCGTTCGGCAGCCGGTGGGGTGGGCTGCCGTCGACGGTGGCGGACTCGATGGCCGGGACGGTCGAGGACGACGGGCGGATCTGGCTCGGTGGCGCCTCGGCGGACCGGCCGACCGTGCCGTTCAAGGTGACGTCCGTGCTGACCTGGGCCGCGGGGGCGGTGATGGCGCTGCTGGTGGCGGCGTTGTTCGTACGATCGCTGTGGCGTCAGCAGCGGCGACGCCGGGAATGGCATGCGGCCCGGCGCTGACCGCGCCGGACCGCACACACCGGGTCTCTCAGGCCGCGGCCGCGACCTTCCGCTTCGACCGCGAGCGGAGGTTGGCGACGACCGCGAACAGCACGCCGGCCGCGAAGATCATCGTGCCCATGACGTTGACCTGCGGCGGCAGGCCGACACGGGTGGCACCCCAGATCCACAGCGGGAACGTCTCGGTGGTTCCCGCGGTGAAGTTGGTGATCACGAAGTCGTCGATGGAGAGCGCGAACGCGAGCATCACGCCGGACGCCACGGCCGGCAGGATGATCGGGAAGATCACCTTCCAGAAGGTGGACCAGCCGGTCGCCCCCAGGTCGGCGGCCGCCTCCTCCAGGGACCGGTCCAGGGTCATCACCCGGGCCCGGACCACGATCGCGACGAACGAGACCGAGAACATCACGTGGGCGATCGTGATCGTCACGACGCCGGGGCTGACCCCCATCGAGACGAACAGGCTCAGCAGCGACGAGCCCATCACCAGCTCGGGCGAGGAGATCGCGGCGAACATCAGCAGGTTGAGGCCGCCGGACCCGCGGAAGCGGAAGCGGCCCAGCGCATAGCCGATGCCGGTGCCCAGCGCGCCGGCGATCAGCGCGGTGAGCACCGCGACGATCAGCGACGTCACCAGGGCCTCGGTGAGCGCTTCGAGGGCGAACACGTCCTTGTACCACTTGAACGTGAAACCCTGCCAGGTCTGGTTGTACCGGCCGCTCGGGTTGTTGAACCCGAACAGGATCATCACCGAGATCGGCAGGATCAGCCAGGCGATCAGCACCCAGGTGTAGATGTGCAGGACGCGCCGGCCGTTCATCGCGCCGCCACCTTCATGACGTCCTCGGTGCCCAGCATCCGGGCGTAGGAGAAGACCCCGATCAGGAGCACCGCCATCAGGGTGAACGACAGCGCCGACGCCGACGGGTAATCGGAGTTGGACAGGAACTTGGCCTGGATGACCTGGCCGATCATGGTGGTCTCCGAACTGCCGAGCAGCTCCGAGTTGACGTAGTCGGAGCTGGCCGGCACGAAGGTCATCAGCACGCCGGCGAAGACGCCCGGCAGCGCCAGCGGGAAGATCACCTTGCGGAACGAGGTCATCGGGGAGGCGTACAGGTCCCGGGCCGCCTCGACCACCCGCGGGTCGATGCGTTCCAGGGCCACGTAGATCGGCAGCACCATGAACGGCAGGAAGCTGTACACCAGCCCGGCGATGACCGCGCCGGACGTGCCGAGCACGTTGAAGCCGTCCGGGAGGATGCCGGCGGCCTTCAACGGATGCAGCAGCACGCCGTCGTCGGTGAGCAGCATCCGCCACGAGATCGTGCGCAGCACGAACGACACGAAGAACGGCAGCATGATCAGGAACAGGTACGTCGCCTTCCTACGGCCCCCGTAGAAGGCGATCCAGTAGGCGACCGGGAACGCCAGCACGATCAGGATGATCGACGTGATGGCGCCGTACACCAGCGAGCGGATCAACTGGGTCTGATAGTCCGCCAGCGACTCCGTGTAGTTCTGCCAGTGGCCGGTGAACACGAAGCCGTTGACGACGTCGCCCTCCTGCAGCGACAACGACAGCATGGTGACCATCGGCACCGCGAAGAACAGCAGGAGCCACAGCCCGCCGGGCAGGACGAGCAGATAGGGCGCGAGTGTACGTTTCACCCGGTCCATGGGTTACCCGAGCACGATCGGCTGGAACACCCGCTCGAAGTCGTTCTTCTCCTCCGCGGTGTTGAAGTTGACGTAGTAGTGCAGCCGCTTGTACTCGGCGTCACCCGGGAAGACGAGCGGGCTGTCGGCGACCGAGAGCAGGAAGTCCCTGTCCTCACCGGACGCGGCGGCCGCGTGCTTCTTCATCTGGGCCTGGGCGCCGGGCACCGGGCACACGTAGTTGATGTACTCGGCGAGCGTGGTGGCATTGTCCAGCTCGTACAGGAAGTCCATCAGCGTGATCGCGTCGACCGGGTTCGCGGCGGTGACCGGGATGGCCATGTTGTCGGTCCAGATGGTGCCGCCCTCGGACGGGATCACGAACTTGAAGTTCGTGCCGTCCGAGACGTTCTTCTGGAAGATGTCACCGGACCAGGCCTGGGTGATCCAGACCTCGCCCTTGCCGAGCGCATCGACGTAGCTCTGGTCGTAGTAGTTGCGGACGATGTCGCCGTCCTTCTGCTCCTTGAGCTTGGCGGCCGCCGCCTTCCACGAGGTCTCGTCCGACTTGGACGGGTCGAGGCCGGCCGCGAGCAGGCCGAAGTTGGCCAGCTCCTGGAGGTCCTTGAACATGCCGACCTTGCCCTTGTACTTCGGGTTCCACAGGTCGGCGAGGCTGGTGACCGGTTCCTTGATCTTGGACGGGTCGTACGCGATGCCGGTGATGCCGGACGCGTACGGGATGCTGAAGACGTTGCCCGGGTCGTACGAGGAGGTGGCGTACGACTTGGCCGCGTTGGCGGCGTAGTTGGGCAGCTTCGAGTGGTCCAGCGGAGCGAGGAAGCCGGAGTCGCGGAACTGGCCGAACTGGACCGAGTTGGTGATGACCATCAGGTCGTACCCGATCGACTGCCCGGCCGACAGCTGCGGCTGGACCTTGGCGAACCAGGGGCCCATCTCCTGGATGACCTCGTCGTAGGTGACCTGAATGCCGGTCTTCTGGGTGAACTTCTTGAGCTCCGGCTTCTTCGGGTCCATGTAGAGCGGCCAGTTGGCGAAGTCCAGCTTGCCGGACTGGGTCTTGCCGCTCCAGAACTTCGCGACGGCGTCGGGGGCAATACTGGCCTGCGGCTTGCCCTTGCCCTCCACGCCACACGCGGCGAGGAAGGCGCCCATCGCCGACAACCCGCCGAGGCGCAACGCGTCACGGCGACCGAGCCGCGACTGCGTCATGCCTCGCAGGAGGGAGGGGCTCGGCTTATCGGTGGGGTACATCAGACTCCGATCGGGTACGAGTGCTGCGGGGCCCAGGTGAGGAAGACGCGCTCGCCACGAGACGCGACGTCCTCTGCATCGTGAGCATTCTGATCGAACACCACGAAGTCGCTTCCAGCGGTGGTCGCCACTGTGTAATTCGTCGAGGTCCCGTGATAGACGACCTCGGTGACGGTGCCGGAAAGGAGGCTCCCGTTGACGTTGCCGGGCAGTGTCCGGTGCAGGTCGATCTTCTCCGGCCGGACCGAGACCTCGATGTCGCGGCCCACGGCGACACCGGCCGGTACGGGTACCACGACGCGCTCGCCGGGTCCCTTCTCGAGGACCGCGTAGCCCTGATCGGACCAGCTGACGCGGCCGTCGATGATGTTGGAGGTGCCGATGAAGCCGGCCACGAACCGGGTGGCCGGGCGCTCGTAGATGTCCCGCGGCGAGCCGAGCTGCTCGATCAGGCCGCTGTTCATCACGGCGATACGGTCGCTCATGGTGAGCGCCTCGCCCTGGTCGTGGGTGACATAGACGAAGGTGATGCCGACCTCGCGCTGGATGCGCTTGAGCTCGATCTGCATCTGCTGGCGCAGCTTGAGGTCCAGTGCGCCGAGCGGCTCGTCGAGCAGCAGCGCCCGCGGGTGGTTGACCAGCGCCCGGGCCAGCGCGACCCGCTGCTGCTGGCCGCCGGACATCTCCCTGGGCTGGCGGCGCTCCATGCCGGTCAGCGAGACGATCTCGAGCATCTCACCGACACGCCGCTTGATGTCGCTCTTGCCGACCTTCTTGCGTTCGAGGCCGAACGCCACGTTCTGCTGCACGGTCAGGTGCGGGAACAGTGCGTACGACTGGAAGACCATGTTGACGTCACGCTTGTTCGGCGCGACGCCGGTCACGTCCTTACCGGCGAGGAACACCTTGCCGGCGGTCGGGTCCTCGAAGCCCGCGATCATCCGCATCGTGGTGGTCTTGCCACAGCCGGATGGGCCGAGCAGCGAGAAGAACTCCCCCTGTGCGATCGCCAGGTCCAGACTCTTGACGGCGGGCACCGCCTCACCGTGCGACAGGTAGTCCTTGCGCACGCTGGCGAACTCGATCGCCGGCTGTGCGGTCGGCGTGGAGGGGGAACTGGTCATCTATCACCTCTGCGCGGGGGTGCCATTGAAGCTCATCACGTGCTTGATACGGGTGTATTCCTCGAACCCGTACATCGAGAGATCCTTGCCGTAACCGGAGTGACCGTAGCCGCCGTGCGGCATCTCGGAGACGAAGGGTAGGTGCGTGTTGATCCAGACCGCGCCGAAGTCCAGCCGGCGGGACACCCGCATGGCCCGGCCGTGGTTCTCGGTCCAGACGCTGGCGCTCAGCCCGAACCGCACGTCGTTGGCCCAGCGGACGGCCTGGTCCTCGTCGGTGAAGCTCTGCACGGTGACGACCGGGCCGAAGATCTCGTCCTGGATCATCTCGTCCCGCTGGCGCAGGCCGGCCACGACGGTCGGCGCGAAGAAGTAGCCGCGGTCGCCGACGCGGTGCCCACCGGTGACGACCTCGGCGTGGTCGGGGGTGCGGTGCAGGAAGCCGGTGACCCGGTCCAGCTGGTTCGCGTTGTTGACCGGGCCGAAGAAGGCGTCCGGGTCACTGGGCGCGCCGACCCTGGTCGCCCTGGCCGCCTCGGCGAGCGCCGCGGTGAAGTCGGCGGCGATCCGCTCGTGCACCAGGACCCGGGTGGCGGCGGTGCAGTCCTGACCGGCGTTGAAGTAGCCGGCGCCGGCGACCGCGGCAGCGGTGGCGGCGATGTCGACGTCGTCGAAGACCACGACCGGCGCCTTGCCGCCCAGCTCCAGGTGCACCCGCTTGAGATCGGGGGCGGCCGCCGAGGCGACCTCCATGCCGGCCCGGGTGGAGCCGGTGATCGACACGAACTGCGGCGTCGGGTGCGTGACCAGGGCGCGGCCGGTGTCCCGGTCACCGCAGACGACGTTGAGCACACCCGGCGGCAGGAACTCGCCCGCGATCTCCGCCAGCAGCAGCGTGCTGACCGGGGTCGTGTCCGACGGCTTGAGCACCACCGAGTTGCCGGCCGCGATGGCGGGAGCGAACTTCCACACCCCCATCACCATCGGATAGTTCCACGGGGTGATCTGGGCGCAGACGCCGATCGGCTCACGGCGTACGAAAGAGGTGTGGTCCCGCAGGTACTCCCCCGCGGCCTTACCCTCCAGGACCCGCGCCGCGCCGGCGAAGAAGCGCAGTTCGTCGAGGATCGGGCCCATCTCCTCGGCGCGGGTCGCCTCCACCGGTTTGCCGGTGTTGCGGACCTCGGCCGCGATGATCTCGTCCGCGCGTGCCTCGACCGCGTCGGCGATCCGCAGCAGCGCCCGCTGCCGCTCGGCCGGGGTGCTGTCCCGCCAGACCTCGAAACCCTCCGCGGCGGCGGCCACCGCCTTCTCGACGTCCCGCACCGAGGAGACCGGGGCCTGTGCGTACGTCTCCCCGGTGCTGGGGTCGATCACCGGGGACGTGACGCCGTCCTCGGTACCGGTGCAGGCCCCGGCGACGAAGTTGCGCAGCACGGGAACAGAGGTGCTCACAGGGATTTGGCCTTCCGGTGTAGGGCGTTCTCACCCGGACTGGAGGGACCTTGTCACACCGGCGAGTGAGCTAGCAAGGGAATCCGAAGTAATTTCCAAAGCCGAAACGGAATCAGAAGATCCGACCCCGTTTCAGCAACGTAATCCGGGGTTTTATGCGGTGAATCCGTCGGCCACCGTGAGTGCCTCGTCGATGATCTCCAGGCCCTCGCGGAGCTCCTCCGCGGTGATCGTGCACGGCGGCACGACGTGGAGCCGGTTGAAGTGGACGAAGGGCCACAGGCCCCGCTCCTTGCAGGCCGCGGCGACCGCGTTCATCGGTGCGGCGGCGGGCCCGGCGGCGTTGAACGGTACCAGAGGGTCCCTGGTGTCCTGATTCGTGACCAGCTCGATCGCCCAGAACACGCCCAGGCCGCGAACGTCGCCGACGCTCGGGTGCCGGGCCTTCATCGAGGCGAGCGCGGGGCCGATGATGTCGTCACCGAGCGCGCGGGCGTGCTCGACGATCCCCTCGTCCTTGAAGATCTGCATGCTGGCCACCGCCGAGGCGCAGGCCAGCGGGTGCCCGGAGTAGGTGAGACCGCCCGGGAACGCCCGCTCGCGGAACGTCTCGGCGATCTCGTCGGAGATCACCACGCCACCCAGCGGCAGGTAGCCGGAGTTGACGCCCTTGGCGAAGGTGATCAGGTCGGGGGCGACACCCCAGCGGTCCACCGCGAACCACTCGCCGCACCGGCCGAAGCCCGCCATCACCTCGTCGGCGATGAAGACGATGCCGAACTCGTCGCAGATCTCCCGTACGCCGGCCAGATAGCCGGGCGGCGGGACCAGGATGCCGTTGGTGCCGACGACGGTTTCGAGGAGGATCGCGGCGACGGTGGCCGGGCCCTCGAAGACGATCGTGTCGCGCAGGTGCTGGAGAGCGCGGCGGCTCTCCTCCGCCTCGTTCTGCGCATAAAACGGCGACCGGTAGGGGTACGGCCCCCAGAAGTGCACGACACCGATGGCCACCGGCTCGTTCGGCCAGCGCCGCGGGTCGCCGGTCGCGGTGATCGCGGTGGCGGTCGAGCCGTGATAGCTGCGGTAGGTGGCGAGCACCTTGTGCCGGCCGGTGTGCAGCCGCGCCATCCGGATCGCGTTCTCGTTCGCCTCGGCGCCGCCGTTGGTGAAGAACACCTTGTTCAGGTCGGCCGGGGCGATCTCGGCGATCATCCGGGCCGCCTCGCCGCGCTTGTCGTTGGCGAAGGCCGGCGCGATGGTGGCGAGCCGGCCGGCCTGCTCCTGGATGGCGGCGATCAGGCGGGGATGCTGGTGCCCGATGTTGATGTTGACCAGCTGGGACGAGAAGTCGAGGTACTTCTTGCCGGTGTAGTCCCAGATGTGACTGCCCAGCGCCTTCTCGATCGGCAGCGGGTCGATCAGGCCCTGCGCGGACCAGGAGTGGAAGACGTGCGCGCGGTCGTCGGCGCGCACCTGCGATTCAGTGCTCACGAATTCATCCTCAACGAGTCTGCGGGAAGCCGAGGTCGACCGACGAGGTTCCCGGGTCGGGCCAGCGGGAGGTGACGACCTTGCTGCGGGTGTAGAAGTGGATGCCGTCCGGGCCGTACATGTGGGTGTCGCCGAACAGCGACGCCTTCCAGCCACCGAACGAGTAGTAGGCCACCGGCACCGGGATCGGCACGTTCACGCCGACCATGCCCGCGTTGACGTCGAACTGGAACTGCCGGGCCGCGCCGCCGTCCCGGGTGAAGATGGCGGTGCCGTTGCCGTACTCGTTGTCGTTGACCAGCTGCAGCGCCTCGGCGTAGGTGTCCACCCGGACGACGCTCAGCACCGGCCCGAAGATCTCGTCGGTGTAGACGGTCATCTCCGGCGTGACGTTGTCGAGCAGCGTGGCGCCCAGGAAGAAGCCGTCCTTCGGCAGGTCGTCGGCACGGCCGTCGGCCACCACCGTCGCGCCCTGCGTGGCCCCGGCCTCGATGTAACCGGCGACCTTGTCCCGGTGCTGGGCACTGATCAGGGGGCCCATCTCGGAGGCGGGGTCCGTACCGTCGCCGATCTTGATCTTGGGAAGTCGCGCAGCGATCGCCTCGACCAGCGGGTCGGCGATCTCGCCGACCGCGACCACCACGGAGATCGCCATGCACCGCTCGCCGGCCGCGCCGTAACCCGCGCTGATCGCCGCGTCGGCGGCCGCGTCGAGTTCCGCGTCCGGCAGGACGATCATGTGGTTCTTGGCGCCGCCGAGAGCCTGCACGCGCTTGCCGTGCGAGGTGCCGGTCTCGTAGATGTATCTGGCGATCGGGGTCGAGCCGACGAAGCTGACCGCCGCGACGTCCGGATGCACCAGGATCGCGTCGACCGCCTCCTTGTCCCCGTTGACCACGGTGAACACGCCGTCCGGCAGGCCCGCCTCCTGCCACAGCCGGGCCAGCCACAGCGCGGCCGACGGGTCCTTCTCGCTGGGCTTGAGCACGAACGCGTTGCCCGAGGCGATCGCGGTGGCGCACATCCACAGCGGAACCATCGCCGGGAAGTTGAACGGGGTGATACCGGCGACCACACCGAGCGGCTGACGGATCGAGTAGACGTCGACGCCGGTCGCGGCCTGCTCGGAGAAGTTGCCCTTCATCAGGTGCGGGATGCCGGTGGCGAACTCGACGTTCTCCAGGCCCCGGGCCACCTCGCCGGCCGCGTCGGCGAGGACCTTGCCGTGCTCGCGGGTGACGATCGCGGACAGCTCGCCGGTGCGCGAGGCGAGCAGCTCACGGAACTTGAACAGGACCGCCGACCGCTTCGAGAGGGAGGCCTCCCGCCAGCCCCGGGCCGCCGCCTTCGCCGCCTCGACCGCCGCGTCGATCTCCGCCGCGTTCGCGAGATCGACCGAGGCGATCTGCTCGCCGGTGGCGGGATTGAAGACCGGGCCGACCCGACCCGAAGTGCCGGCGGTCTCGGCGCCGCCGATCCAGTGCGCGATGTGATTCATGCACCGAGATTATGTGACGACTCTAGACCGAACAATGACTTGATTGTACTGTCACATAATGTTTTACCAGGCCGTCATGGAACGGCTCTCCGACGCCAGCGCCCGCGGCCTCGCCGAAGCGGTCAGCCGCGCCGTCGGCGACGGCGCCCTCACCGGCGGGAGCAAACTGCCGCCGGTGCGCTCGGTCGCCACCGAACTCCAGCTCTCCCCCAGCACCGTCAACGCGGCATGGCAGCTCCTCCGGCGGGCCGGCACCATCCGCACCGACGGCCGGCGGGGCACCGTCGTCGCCACCCCCGGCGCCGGCGGTCCCGGTCGTTATCGGGCGGCGCTGCGGCGAACCTCGGGATTCGGGCTCGACCTCTCGACCGGCGTCCCCGACCCGGCGCTGCTGCCGTCCCTGCCCGACCTGCACGGCCTGTCCCCCGCGCCGAGCAGCTACCTCGACGAGCCGGTGCTGCCCGAGCTGGGGGCCCTGCTGCGGGAGCGGTGGCCGTACCCCGCGGAACGCCTGGCGATCTTCGACGGGGCGATGGACGCCGTCGACCACGTGGCCACCGCACTGCTGCGGCTCGGTGACGTCGCGCTCGTCGAGAACCCGTGCTTCCCGCCCCTGCTCGACCTCCTCGACACGCTCGGCGTCCGGGTCGCCGGCGTCGCCACCGACGCCCACGGCATGCTGCCCGACCGGCTCGCCGCCGCCCTGGCCCGCCGGCCCACCGCGGTCTTCCTCCAGCCGCGCGCCCTCAACCCCACCGGCGCGTCGTGGTCACCGTCGCGGGCCGCCTCCCTCGCCGCGGTCCTCGCCGACAATCCGCAGGTGTACGTGGTGGAGGACGACTCGGCCGGCGAGTTGTCCTCCGGGCCGCCGCTGTCCGTCGGCACCCACATCCCGCGGCAGACCGTCCACGTACGCAGCTTCTCCAAATCACACGGCCCCGACCTGCGGCTCGCCGCGCTCAGTGGCCCCGCGACGGTCCTCGACCCGATCCTGGAACGGCGGCTGCTCGGCCAGGGCTGGACCAGCCGGCTCCTCCAGCACCTGCTGCTCACCCTCCTCACCGCCCCCGCGTCGATCGCCGCCGTCGCCGCCGCCCGCGACGAGTACGCCCGCCGCCGCCGGCTGATCACCTCCGGTCTCGCGGCGGCCGGGATCACCCTGCCGCCGGGCGAGGGCCTCAACCTCTGGCTGCCCGTCGCCGACGAGCAGGCCGCCCTGCTCAGCCTGGCCAGCGCCGGAATCGGGGCGGCGGCGGGGACCGCCTTCGCGTTCGGTGCGGGATCGGCACCCCATCTGCGGGTGACCGTCGGTCTGGTCGCTACCGGTCACGCCGAGGTCGCCGACCGCCTGGCCACGGCGGCGCGGGCCGCCGGCCAGTCCATCCCGCGTTGACTCGGGGGCGACCTTCGCGACCCGGCACCTCCGGCGGCTTCGCCGCCTTTCGACGCGCGGCCCGTTCGCCCTTCCGACGCGCGGCCCGTTCGCCCTTCCGACGCGCGGCCCCTTCGCCCTTCCGCGCATTAACCTGCCGCCTTTTCGCGCGCCCGGCCTTTCGGCGTTCCTCGCGCCCAGCCGTGCCGGCTCTCGCGCCCGGCCCTTTCGCGCTTCCGCGCGCCGAGACCTGCCGCTTCTCGCGCCCTCGGCCTGGCATCTTTCCCGAACGGCCACCTTTGCAGCCAGTCGGCCCGCCCGGCTCACCGACTCTCTGGATCGGCGCGGGCCTGTCAGCTCTTGGCTGGGACGAAGCTGTCGAACACCAGCTGGAGGTCGTCGCGGGACTCGTTCCACTCGGAGTCCGGCGTCTGCCAGTAGATGCCGTAGGCCTTGTCGTCGGCCACCACCGTGCCACGGTTGTTGACGTGCCGACGGACTCCGTCGCGCACGAACGTGAACTCCCAGTCGGCGGCCTTGCGGAAGTAGTCGACCGCCTTGATGTGCACCTCGTCGTACTGGGGGAAGTCGCCGCCCCGGACCCGGTTCTCGGCCTGGTTGGTCCAGTCCTTCACCGGATTCGACTTCGGCTCGTCGGTCTGGTCGATGCCGAGGATCTTCCCGTCACCGCGGAAGTAGACGATGCTCCCCTCCTTCGAGCGTTCCCAGCCCGCGGGGACATAGAGAGAGAAGCCAGTCTTATCGGTGTACTTCACCCACCCGGCCGGCAGCTGGGGACGCCCGTCCCCCGTCGGAGTCGGGCTCGGCGGCACCGGAATCGGCGCCGCACTCGACGAAGCCGCGGGTGACGGGGTCGCCGACGTGGCTCCCGCCGTGCCACCCGCGGTCGCACCGCCCACCGGCGCCGCCACGGACTGCGTCGGCTGGGCTTCAGGGCTACCCGTGCGCCCGATCACCGCCCAGGCGACTCCCGCGACAAGAACGACGGCCAGCGCCGCCACCGCCACGATCAACCCACGCCGGCGGCGACCCGTTCCGGTCACATCATCATCGGGTACGTCGAACCCGCGCCGACCCGGCCCGACCGCCAAGCCCACAGTCGGCGGGACTGTATCCACCTTCGTGTCCGCCTCGGACCGGCGGCCCTTCGCATCCGGCTCGGACCCTCGTCCGGCCTCCGGCGAAGTCCCCGTTGTCGGCCCGGACACCGTTTCTGGATCCACCGCCGCATCCGGGACTGCACCGTGACCCATCGCGACATCCGGCGACGACGCAGCCCGCTCGGCCGCTTCCGGTTCCCGCCCAACGCCCGGCCCGTCGCCCGCTCCCGGATCTGTTCCTACGGCGGGCGTGGCCACCGTTCCGGGGCCTGCCTCCGACTCCGGATCCGCACCCGGCCTCGCCGCCGCGTCGGCGTCTGTTCCCGGCTCCAGATCCGCACCCGAGCCAGGCGCAGCCTCCCGAACCGCCTCCGATTCCGGTCCTGAACCCGACCTCGCCGCCGCGTCCGCGCCCGGAGCCGTCCCTACAGCTGGCGCGGCCACCGTTCCCGGGCCTGCCTCCGAATCCAGTTCCGCGCCCGTCCCGGCCGCCGCGTCGGCGTCTGCTCGCGGCTCCAGATCCGCACCCGAGCCAGGCGCAGCCCCCCGAACCGCCTCCGAATCCAGTCCCGAACCCGGCCTCGCCGCCGCGTCCGCGTCCGGCTCCAGATCCGCACCCGAGCCAGGCGCAGCCTCCCGAACCGCCTCTGGATCCCGTCCCGCCGCGTCCGCTCCAGGCTCAGCCTTCACACCGGACCCGGCGGCCGATCCAGGAACCGACTCCGGCCCCGAATCCGTCCCGGCAACTGCGACCCCGTCAGCTCCCGGCTCAAGCTCCACACCTGAACCGGCGGCCGCTCCCCGAACCGCCTCCGGCTTCATGTCCGACCCGGCCGCCGCCGACTCCGACTCCACGCGCGGGCGGGACGCCGCGTCGCCGCGCGTCCCTGTCTCCAACTCCGCGGCCGACTCGGCCGCGGCTCCGACGCCTGGCGCGGGTGCGGGCTTGGAAGCCGGCGCGGCTGCCCTCGAAACCGGTGCCGGTTTCGACCGGCCGGCACGCGAGCCGCTGCTACGGGATTCACCGGAGCGCGAGCCGCTACCGCGCGAATCGCCGCCGCGCGACCCGCCGGTCGATTTGTCGCCGGAGAACCGAGGCCGGGGAATCCTGAACACGCCCGGAAGACTGGCGGCGAATCCCGCCAGACCGGAAGGTTTCGTCTGCTGCTCCGCGGAGCTGTCGGCGGACGTGGACAATCCGTCGATGACGGCACGGGCAAGGCTCTCGGCGTCCTCGGCCGTCATACGCGTGGCCGGGTCCTTGCGGAGCAGACCGTCGAGCAGCGGCCGCAGCACACCGGCGTGAACCGGCGGATCCGGTTCCTCGGTGGCGATCGCCGTGAGGGTGGCCATCGTCGAACCACGCTGATAGGGCGAACGGCCCTCGATCGCCGCGTAGAGGGTGGCACCGAGCGACCACAGGTCGGCTTCCGGCCCGCTCGGGGCGCCCTTGACTCGTTCCGGCGCCATGAAGTGCGGCGATCCGACCAGGATGTCGGACCGACTGATCACCCCGTCGTCGTCGACGGCCGCGATGCCGAAGTCGGTGAGCAGCACCCGTCCGTCGTCGGCGAGCAGGACGTTCGCCGGCTTCACGTCACGATGCTCGACCCCGAGCCGGTGGGCGGTGCGCAGCGCTCCGAGAAGCTCTACTCCGATGCGGGCGACCCGATAGGGATCCAGCGGCCCCTGTTCGGCGATCTCCTCCCGAAGCGACCGGCTCGGCACGTACTCCATGACGATCCAGGTGCGGTCGTCGAGCTGCAGCACGTCGTACACCTGAACAACGTTGGGATGGTTGATCCGCGCTGCCGCCCGGGCCTCCCGGATGGTGCGACGCGCTGATGCCCCACCATCGGCGCCGAACGGCTGGTCGATCTCCTTGATCGCCACATCCCGTTCGAGCGTCTCGTCACGGGCCAGGAGCACCTGGCCCATCCCACCGCGGCCCAGGCTCGCGCCCAGCCGGTACCGTCCGGCAAGCAACACGGGCGCATCAGGCATGGGCACCGTTATACCCGCCCGACGCACGCATCAAGCGAACCCCCACTTATCCCAAGCCGCATAACGGGCATTCCTTCACCCCCACCTACCTCACGGTCATCCCAACCCCACACTTCGCCGCATTCGGCCGTCGGGACGCCCTTCTCACTGCCGCACGACCCGAAGAACCGTTCCCCCACATCACCCAGCCGATCCCTCCGCTGGGCCCGGTTTCATCGCCCCCTTCACCAACGCTGCCGTCAGGGCTCAGGAAACTGTCCCTCGACTGGTCCGTGATCGCCCTCACTGATTCCTCTGCACCGCCGCTGGATTCTCCGCTTGCCCTCATCGATCGACCCGCAACTCGGCTGAACACCGCACTTGCCCGGACAGGTCTCTCCCCGACTGCGCTGATCCTGTACTCGCCCGTACCGAATCCCTCCGGTCCTCTGCCGCCGGCCCTCCGCTCGGCCACGCCCTCCGAGCCGGCCCTCCGCTCGGCCACGCCCTCCGAGCCGGCCCTCCGCTCACCTGCCGCACGGGATCGTCCCGCCCGATTCATCAATATGTCCTGAGCTCGGGTTTCTCCGTCCTGGCCCGTCCAGCGAAGGAGTGGCACCGCACCCGGAATCACCGGGCGGCGGCTGGTCGGTTGATGAAGCGGGCAGCGGGGATGGTGGCCGCCGCGACCGCCAGCAGCAGGCAGATCAGAATGGTGACACCGGTGGCCGGCCAGGACACCAGAACCGGGACGTGCTGACCGACCTGGGCGCCCAACGACCGGGCCGAGCCGGCCACGGCGATCAGCCCCGCCGCGCCGCCCAATAGCGAACCGATGATCACCGTCAGCGTCGTCTCGAGCGCGACCGCCCGCAGCACCTGCCCTCCGGTGGCCCCGGACAAGCGCAGGACGCGGTGGTCGGAGCCGCGCCTCCGCGCCGCCATGAGCAGTGTGTTGACCACGGCCAGCGCACCCGCCCCGGCCGAGACTGCCAGCAGTAGTGCGGTGAAGGTGGCGACCAGCCTGTCGTCCTCGGTGTCGATCTGCCGTGCCAGATCGGCCGGGGCGGCCACCCTCGCACCGGGCCCGGCTGGGCCGCCGGGAGCCGGGTAGACGGCGGGGGCAAGGGCGGACGGGTCGTGCCGCCGGGCCGCGTCGCGGGCGACGAACAGTTCGGCGGTGAACGGCCCCGGAGGCGCGACACCGGTCACCCGCAAGGTCTCGGTCACGCCGTCGCCCCAGGTGACCGTGATCTGCTCGGCACCCTTACTCGGTACCAGCGCCGTCCCCGGCTCCACCCCGTCCATGCCGATCGCGACCACGGCCCGGCCACTGATGTAGACGACACTGTCCAGCGGGGCCCGTCCGGCGACGCCGTCGTGCAGGCCGGGAGTCTCGTCGGGGACGAGGACGGGGGCGGACGGCACCACCGCGGTGCGCCCGGCGTCCCACGCGGCTGCCGAGGTCTGCACGGTGCCGGTCACGAATACCGCGAATGCGACGGTGAACAGCACCGGCGCAGCTGTCGATGCGGTGCGCCGGACAGCGGCGCGGGCGCTCTCACGGGCGAGGGTCGCGGTGATGCCGGGCAGCGGTCCCAGCACCATCCTGATCAATGCGGGAATGATCGCCGGGGCGAGCAGCGCGGCCGCCGCTATCAGTGCCATCGCACCCAGGAGCGCGTACGACGCGAGGTCCTGTAGCTCCCCGGACGTGGCCCCCGCGACGCCGGCGGCGATGGCACCGGCCACGGCGGCCCCGCCGATCCCCCATCGGGTTCGGCTCATCGCCCCTGGTTCCCGCTCAGCCGTGCGCAAGGCTTCGATGGGGCCGATGCGAGAGACGCGCCGGGCCGCGGTCACGGCACCGATGAGGGCGATCAGGGGGCCGGCCGCGAAGGCGACGGTCAGTGCCCACGGCTCCCAGTGCACGATGTACCCGACGGGTTCGAGCCGTTCACGTACCAGCATCGGTGCCAGCGCCAGCGCGGACAGGCACCCGAGGAGCACGCCGGCCGCGGCCGCTGCGGAACCGAGCAGAAACGCCGAGCGATACAGCATGCGGCGGATCTGGCGTGGCGTCGCCCCCACCGCACGGAGCAGGCCGATCTCGCGGCGGCGCTGGTTCACCTCGAACGCCGACGTGGAGGCGACCAAGAAGACGCAGGCGAACCCGGCGATCGCCGCGGTCGCGGTCAGCACCTGCATGCCGATCCAGCGGACGCGGGCGTCGTTGCGCGGCTCGGCCAGCCCTCGGTCGTCGCCGGTCAGGACGGTCCCGTCGGCTCCCACCACCGCCCGCAGCACCGTGACGTCGGGGCTGCCCGACACGCCGATGGCCCGGACGCCGGGGCCCAGCCGTGCCGCCTCGGCGTCCCCGACGTGGATGCCGGGCAGGTCGGTGTGCGCGGCGACCCGGAACCGGACCGGGCCGGCTCCGGTGAGAACCGTGACGGACTCACCGACGGCCACGCCGAGATCCCGGTCCACGACGGCTCGGCCCGCTCCTGGATCCGCACCGTGCCAGGCGTGTCCCCGTGTCACGCCCGGCACCGGACGGCCGTCCCTCAGCGGCTGGGCGTAGAAGTCACGATCGATCGTCACAGCGGTCACTCCGGGAACGACGCGTAACCGCCCGGCCAGGGACCTGGCGGTCTCGGCCGGCCAGGGAACCGTCTCGACGAACTCGTCGGCCCGGTTGGCGGCGGCCGGGCTCTGCACCACCGCGGTGAACCCCTCGAAACGCTCCGGAACACGTGGTCGCGCCGAGGCCAGCAACAGCAGGAAGGTGGTGACGATCGTGGTGCCGAGCAGCACGGCGACGAAGGTGCCGGCCCGGTCGCGGGCCATCACGCCCGCTCCAGGGCGGTCATCCGGTCGGCGACGCCGGCCGCGTCGACGCCCGTCAGCTCGTCGGTGATCCGCCCGTCGACGAGCAGCACCACCCGGTCGGCGACGGCAGCCGCGACCGGGTCGTGGGTCACCATCACGACGGTCCGCCCGTGCCGGTCGACCAGGCCGCGCAGCAGTTCCAGAACCTGATGGGACGTACGGTTGTCGAGCGCCCCGGTCGGCTCGTCGGCGAAGAGCACCGCCGGGCGGGTGAACAACGCCCGGGCGATCGCGACCCGCTGCTGCTGACCTCCGGACAACTCGCGTGGCCGATGACCCGCCCGGTCTCCCAGCCCGACCTCGGTGAGGGCGGCCCGCACCAGAGCGTCGTCGGCACGGCGGCCGGCCAGCCGGATCGGCAGCGCCACATTCTGTGCAGCCGTCAGCGACGAGACCAGATTGAAGTCCTGGAAGACGAACCCCACACGGTCACGGCGCAGCCGGGTGAGGGCGGTCTCCCCGAGATCGCTGAGGCGGATGCCGGCGATGGTCACCGCGCCACTGCTGGGTGATTCGAGCCCGGCCGCGCAGTGCAGCAACGTCGACTTCCCCGATCCGGACGGCCCCATCACGGCGGTGAAGGTGCCCTCGGCGAAATGTGTCGTCACTCCGTCTAGTGCGGTCACCACGCCGGCGCCGCTGTCGTATGTCTTGGTCAGATCTTCCAGCTCGACTGCCATGCCGTCGAGATTCGCGCAGAGGGCCGTGCCTTGTCGTCGAGCTCAGGAATGGTCCTGAACCGGCCTCGTCATACCGTGGTCTGACGTGCCGCGGGTGGACGCGCATGGAGAAGTTGATGGATACGCTCGCCACATGCCCGCCCCACTGCTCCTGGTGCAACGAATGGGCCCGGCAGCTCAGCGGGCCGTCGATCTGCTGGTCGCTGCCGCGGCCGCTGTCCTGTGCTGGTTCGCGGCCATTTCCACCCCGGCGACCAAGCTGCCGGAGCCGACCTGGCTGGCGCTCCTGGCCGGGGTGGCGGTCGGCGCTCCGCTGGTCGTGCGCCGGCGGTGGCCGATCGTCACCGCCGTCGTGGTCGCCGTCGCAGCCGCCGCGCTTCTGGCCACCGGCGTCATCCCGGATTACGCCTCGCCCGCGCCGGTGGCCGTCGCCGGGGTCACCGCGTACACGGTGGGACTGCTGTCGGAGGGCGACCGGGGTGCGCGCGGTGTCCTGATCGCGATGGGCTTCCTGGTGGTGGGCGCCGCGTTCAGCGGGGCCTCGCCGGGGTTCGGTGGGATCGCCTTCGCCGTGCTGGTGTGCGGTTCGAGCTGGGCCGTCGGGTGGACGCTGCGGGAGCGCCGCCGGCATGCCGAGGTGACCGCCGCCGAGAGCACCGCCCGGGCGGTGGCGGAGGAACGTCTGAGAATCGCCCGGGAGATGCACGACGCCGTCGGGCACAGCCTCAGTCTCATCGCGGTGAAGTCTTCGGTGGCCGTCCACGTCGCCCGGCAGCGCCCCGAGGAGGTGGTCGACGCGCTGGACGTCATCGCGGCGGAGAGTCGGGGCGCTCTCACCGAGCTACGGCGGACGGTCGGCGCGTTGCGGACCGAGCCCGGCTACGGGCCGCCGCCGAGGCTCGGCGATCTGGAGCGGCTCGCCGAGCGGGCGGAGTCCGCCGGAGTGTCGGTGCAGCTCGACGTCCGCAGCGGGGAAGACCTGCCCGATTCCGTGGCGGCGGCCGCCTACCGGATCGTGCAGGAGTCACTGACGAACGTGGTGCGCCACGCCGCACCCGCCGCATGCCGCGTCGACGTCGAGAGCACCGGCGCTCAGCTGCGGATCGAGGTCACCGACGACGGCGCGAGACGCCACTCGCCCGCACCCGGCGGCGGGACCGGTATCGCCGGTATGCGGGAGCGGGTCGCCGCCTACGGAGGCACGTTCAGTGCAGGCCCACGTCCGGGCGGGGGCTTTGCGGTGGTCGCCACCCTGCCGTACGGATCCACGTCGTGATCGGCCGCTCGCTCACACGCGGCCACCACCGGACCGGTTCACTCCACCGGCCAGGCGCCGGCGATCAACCCGGCCACGACACCGCGGCGGACGGAGGAGGCTTGATCCTCAGCATGACGAACAGTGACGGCGGACCGACGTGAGCGACATCGAGAAACCGATACGGGCCTTGATCGCGGATGACCAGGCACTTCTGCGGGCCAGCTTTCGCCTTCTGCTCGAGATCACTCCAGGCCTGATCCCGGTGGGTGAGGCCGGCACCGGCGCCGAGGCCGTCGAACTGGCACGGCGGGAGCAACCCGACGTGGTCCTGATGGATATTCGGATGCCGGATATGGACGGGATCGAGGCGACTCGGCGCATATGCGGATCCCCGGAGACGCCCTCGACCCGGGTGCTGATCCTGACCACGTTCGACTACGACGAGTATGTGTTCGCTGCGCTGCGGGCCGGCGCCAGCGGCTTCCTGCTCAAGGACGTCGCCCCGGCGGACCTGATCACCGGAATAGAAGTGGTGGCCGCAGGCGACGCGCTTCTGGCACCCAGGATCACCCGACAGCTGGTCGCCCACTTCACCACCCTGCCGGAGCCGGGTGCGCGGCCGGCCAAGGCCCTGGAGAACGTCACTGAACGTGAGATCGAGGTTCTCACCCTGGTCGCGAGCGGCCTGTCCAATACCGAGATCGCCGCCCATCTGCTGGTCAGCCTGCCGACGGTGAAGACCCACATCGGCCGTCTGCTCGCCAAACTCAACGCTCGCGACCGCGCCCAGTTGGTCATCGTCGCCTACGAGACCCGCCTCGTGATACCGGCGAGCTGACCCCGGGGAGGCGCGCGGAAGCCCCGGTGTTCCGGCTCCGGCACCACTCGCGCACATCGGGTCGCGGCACACGGCAGAAGACGGTTCACCAGCACTTACCGGAACCGGCAGTCCCGGTGGCGGGCGATTAGTCAGCATTGGGGTGGGTACGTCTGCCAGGACAACCGTGCAGAACGGAGGGACGATGACCCACACAGACGCACGAGCCGATCAATCGACCGCGGATCTGGTCAGCCGGCTCAGCGAACAGGTGACCACACTGATCCGTGACGAATTGGCGCTGGCGCGCATCGAGATGACCGAGAAGGGCAAGAAAGCCGGCAAGGGGGCGGGCCTGCTCGGCGGCGCCGGGGTGATCGCCCTGTACGGCGTCGGCGCACTGCTCGTCACCGCGGGTGCGGCTCTCTCGCTCGTCATGCCGGTGTGGGCGGCAGCCCTCATCGTGACGGTGGTGTTGTTCTGCGGCGCCGGGATCGCCGCCATCGCCGGGAAGCGTGAGGTGCAGCAGGCCGTGCCGCCGACCCCGGAGGCCGCCATCGCGAGTGGCCGCCGCGACATGGACGAGTTCATGGCCGCGGCCCGGCGTGGGGCGCGATCATGAGCGTTCCCAACCGCAACCGCTCCGAGCCACGCCGCCCGGCCCCCAACCGCAACCGTCCGAAGCCGGGCCCGCCGGCTTCGAGCCGGGCGCCGGCCGAGGGCCCACCCATGTCGACATCACCGTCGCCCAGCGCTTCGAACGCGCCCGTACCAGGCCGGTCCGCGGCGGCTCATCCTCCGGACCCGATGAACGCCGGCCCGACCAGGTCGGGCACGCCAGCGCCCGGCCCGGCAAGCCCGAGCGCGGCGAACACCGCGAATGTCAGCCCGACGAAGTCGAACACGGCGAACGTCAACCCACCGAAGCCGAACCCCACGAACACGGCGAACGTCAGCCCACCGAAGCCGAACGCGACGAACACAGCGAACGTCAGCCCACCGAAGCCGAACGCGACGAACACGGCGAACGTCAATCCACCGAAGCCGAACGCGACGAACACCAAGGCCCCACACCCCAGCCCGATGAAGACAGGTGCGACGAGCACCAACACCTCCAACATCAGCCCGCCGAAACCGGGTGCCACAAACACCAGCGCCTCGAACGTCAGCTCGCCGAGACCGGGCGCGGCAACCACCAGCACCTCCCACTCGACCGCGCCAAGGCCAGGCGGGACGGGCACCAGCACACCCAAGTCCGGCGCGGCAGCCGCCAACGCACCGGATTCCGGCGGGGCGAAACCCGGGCACACAACGCCCGACCCCACTCTGTTCGACACCAGCCACCCACCGACATCCCGGCCCGCCACCCACCGATCAGCATCAGAGGGCCCGGCGACGACGAATCCCGGCCCGGCTCGTCCGGACGCCGGAATCGATTCGGGCATCGGCAGCCGATCCGGTACGGCCACACACAGCACGGTCACACCCGGACCGGGTTCACGCACCACGGTGACGAGCAGTTCGCCGACTCGGCCGGACGGCGGTCGGGCAACAGCCGGCTCACACCCATCGACCTCACAGGCTTCGGCAGCAAGCCCATCGCCCAAGCCGAGCCCGGGAGTCGGTCCCTCACTGAAGCCGGAACCGATGGCAGGCTCATCGCCCATGCCGGAACCGGCGGGAGGCGCGTCGCCGAAACCCGGATCAGTCGGAACGCCGTCAGCCGGATCGAGCCCGGGAACAGCCCAGCCTCCGCAGCCGGTATCGGCGAGAATCTCGTCGCCGGCACCGGCAACGGGACAAACGCCGTCGGGGAAGCCAAGCCCCGGAACGAACCCCTCGGCGAAGCCAGGGCTCGCGGGAAGCTCGTCGCCGACACAGCAACCGGGCCGAATGCCTACAGCGGGGCCGAAAGGAATGCCAACAGCAGGACCGAGCGGTAGGCCCCCGGCAGGATCAGGCGAGATGCCAACAGCCGGAGCGAGCGGAGCCCCCACAGCAGCACAGAGCGGTAGGCCCCCGGCAGGATCCGGCGGAATGCCAACAGCCGGACCGAATGGAACGCCCACAGCAGGACAGAGCGGTAGGCCCATGGCGGGACAGAGCGGTGGGCCCACGACGGGATCAGGTGGAATGCCCACAGCCGGATCGAGCGGAATGCCAACGCCAGGACCAGGCGGAATGCCGTCGGCGAAGGCGGTCCCGGAAGCACCGCGACCGATGTCGGCGGGAGCCACGCCGGTTCAGGACTTCATGCCGCCGGCCAGGACGGTCGCGGACCGCGGTGACGACCCACCGAAGCCCGCCCACCAGCACGCCGCGAGTAGTGACGCAACTTCGGCTCCGGTTTCCGGCCGCGCAACAGGCCGAGCGGCGGTGCCCGGATCAGGTCCACACAGTGCGACCCCGCCCAGTGCGACTCCGTCCATCAGCACCACGACACCCGCATCAGCTCCGTCGGCGCCTACGGCGAACGTCGAAAGGACCGCGCCGATGGAGACCCGCAACCCGGCCACCGTCCCGGGCCGAACCAGCGCCCACGCGCAGACCACTACCGGAGTAGGGAACCAGGCCATCAGCGGAACCGGCGCTCAGACACCGATGGGCGGCCGAACCGACGTCCAGAACCCGGGCGACACCGGACGCCGGATCGATCCGAGGGCGGACAGCGGTACCCGGGAGGCGGCCGCCACGCACGGCGACGGCCCCGGCACCACAAGGGCGACCGGACCGACCGGGTCGGAACAGGGCCGGACGTCCACGAACCACGATGAGGATGTTCACGCCGCTGCCGAACTGGCCCGGAACGGACAGGGAGACGATCCGGCCGAGGCACTCCGGGCGGAGATCGAGCAGACCCGGGCGGAGATGGGCGAGACCGCCGCCGCGCTGGTCGCGAAGCTGGACGTCCCCAGCCGTATGAAGGAAGCCGCCGCGGAGAAGAAGACGCAGTTCACCGAGGCGGTGGCGGAGAAGAAGGCACAGCTGACCGAAGCCGCCGCGGAGACCAAGGACAAGGTCATGGAGGTCGCCGCGGAGAAGAAGAACCAATTGACCGGTACGGCCACCGATGCCGAGCCGGGCCGGATCAGGCAGGCGGCGGCCGGGGCAGCCGGCAGCATCGCCGCCAAGGCGGAAGCCGTGACCGAGGCGATCCACGGCAAACGCACGTCGGACAACGAGACGGTGACTGCCGGCGACAAGGCACGTGCCGGTTCGCCGTCGACGGGCAGCCGTCGAGTGGTGACGTCCAGCGAGTCGTCGCAGGCGAGGCAGGAGTCCGCCGAGACCAGGACACATCTGGCCGAGGCGGCAGCCGAAGCCGCGGAACGTGCCACCACCGCGATCGGCACGCTGCCGGCCAGGGCTTCCGAAGCCATCGGTACGTTGCGAGGCCGCACCGACCCGTCGTCCGGCCCAGTGTCGGACCAGATGCCGGACCGGCGGAAACGCTACGCCCTGATCGGCGCCGCGCTCGCCATGGCGGCAGGCGTGACCGTCCTGATCCGAAGGCTCCGCTGACGGCGGGCCATAAACGCTGTCACCCACGAGCCACAAACACTGCCACCCACGGGCCCTGCCGCACGACCGGCGGGGCCCGCTGTCGTCTTCGCCCAGCCCAATCCGCGGTCCCCCGCGACACCGGCGCCGCGGCCGCCAGGCAACACGATGGGGTAGAGCAAGCCAGACCGTCACCTAGCGGACAACACCACAGAACAACACAAGGCGGATCACCAGCTGCGGGACAACCCCACAGAACAACACAAGGCGGATCACCAGCTGCGGGACAACCCCACAGAACAACCGACGCAGCCCGCCACCCTGAGACAACAGCACCGGACAACACAAGACAGCCCGCCGTCCTCAGACAGCACCACGGGACAACACAAGACGGACCGGCAGCCGCCAGAGAACGCCGCGGAACTAACACAAGGCACACCGCCACACAGCGGACGGCACCGCGGAACAACACGAGGTAGGCCGCCGCTCAGGCACTAGGACCGGACAACACACGGCGGATCGGCAGCCGCCAGGCAGTACCTCGGAGCAACACGAGATAGACCGCCTCCGCCTAAGCAACACCAGCGGACAACACGAGGCGGACCGACGTCCCGCCGGGCAACGCCGTAGCGAAACACGACGGCAGAGCGCCACCTACCGCCGCAACAGCGGTAGATCCTGGTCGGGCCGGGAAGCGCCGCGGGTAGCCGAGGCTGGACGACGGGCGCCAGGCAACGCGACGGTGTGGCTGAGTGGTGGGACGGTGCGGCCGAGTGGTGGGACGACGTGGGAGCGAAGCCGCAGAGAAGCGCCGACGGGACGAAACGGGGGTAACGGTGACGCGGCTTGAAACGTATCAGGATGGCGCCTTGTGCGAATGACCTGCTCGAAGAAGAAATCAAGGCCACCCTGGGAATCAACTCTTGACCCTGCCCTAACGGACTCGTAACGTGACTCACACCTCAGCTAGAACGTTTCAAGAACCCTTTATCAGGAGGCGTCATGCGTCCTCGGTTTACCGCTGCCGTCGTCATGGCCACGACGGCCGCCATAGCTCTGACCGGCTGCACCAAGAAGAACGACACCGACACCGCCGCATCGGGTGACGCGGGTAAGAAGACCTACAAGGTGGCTTTCGTCCCGAAGTTGCAGGGTGTTCCCTACTTCGAGGCGATGAACGCCGGCGGCAAGGAGGCGGCCGCCGCACTCGGCAACGTCGAGTGGCTCTACCAGGGCCCGACCCAGGCGGACGCCGCAGCGCAGGCTGACATCGTGCGGTCGTACATCCAGCAGAAGGTCGACGCTCTGATCGTCGCGCCGAACGACCCGGACAGCATGGCGCCGCTGCTGCAGCAGGCCAAGGACGCCGGCATCCACGTGGCGACCGCCGACACCGACGCCCCGTCGAGCGTTCGGGAGGTGTTCGTCAACCAGGCCACCGCCGAGGGCATCGGCCAGGGGTTGACCGATTCGCTGCTGACGGCGATGGGCGGCAAGGGCAAGTACGCGATCGTGTCCTGCGGTCAGACCGCGGAGAACCTGAACTCCTGGATCGAGGTCCAGAAGGCGTACACCAAGGAGAAGTACCCGGACGCCGAGATCGTCGACATCGTCTACGCCGGTGAGGACCAGGCGAAGGCGACGCAGATGGCGACCGACCTGATGAACGCGCACCCGGACCTGACCGGCCTGGTCGGCGAGTGCACCTCGTCCGCGCCGGGTGTGGCGCAGGCCGTCAAGGACGCCGGCAAGATCGGCAAGGTCTTCACGGTGGGCCTGGGCACCCCGCAGGCGATGAAGCCGTACCTGCAGGACAAGTCGTCGACCGCCGCGATCCTCTGGGACGTGGAGAACCTCGGCTACCTGACGGCGTGGGCCGGCGCCCAGATCGCGCAGGGCAAGCCGTTCGCGGCGACGAACAGCGTGTCGAGTGAGCTGTCCGCGGTCACCTACACCGAGGCGAACAAGATGCTGCTCCTCGGTCCGGCGCTGGCGATCACCGACCAGAACGTCGACCAGTTCAACTACTGATGACCGACGAGATCGAAACCCCGAGGCTGCGCCTTACCGCTGTGGCGAAGCGGTTCGGCGCGGTCCGGGCCATCCAGCACGCCGATTTCACGGTACGGGCGGGCAAGGTCCACGCCCTGGTCGGTGAGAACGGCGCCGGCAAGTCCACGATGATCAAGATCGTCGCGGGGGCCGAGGTGGCCGACACCGGCGAGATCGAGTTCGAGGGTGAGCCGGTCAAGCTGGGCTCCACCACGGCGGCGATCGCGCTCGGCATCGCCACCGTCTATCAGGAGCCGCAGCTCTTCCCGGAACTGACCGTCGCCGAGAACATCTTCCTCGGCCGTGAGCTGCGTAAGGCCGGCCGGGTCGACTGGGCGGCGCAGAACGCGAAGGTGGTCGAGCTGCTGGAACTGCTCGGGCTGCCGGAGCGGTACACGACCGCCGAGGTGGGCACCCTGTCGGTGGCCGAGCAGCAGCAGGTGTCGATCGCGAAGGCCCTGGCGGCGGACGCGAAGGTGCTGATCCTGGACGAGCCGTCGGCGATCCTGACCGACGCCGAGATCGAGGTGCTCTTCGACGTGGTCCGGCGGCTCACGGCCGCCGGTGTGGCGGTCGTCTACATCTCGCACCGGCTGGACGAATTGTTCCGGATCGCCGACGAGGTCACCGTCATGCGTGACGGGCGGACCATCGGCACGTACCCGATCAAGGATCTGAGCGTGCGGCAGATCGCCCACCTGATGGTGGGAGAGGAACTGTCGGACGCCCGGCCGCACCGCCGGGTGCCGGACGGGCCGGCGGTGCTGGAGCTGCGGAATCTGACCCGCGAGGGCAGGTTCCGCGACGTCGACGTGAGCGTCCGGGCCGGCGAGATCGTGGCACTGTACGGCCTGGTCGGCTCGGGCGTCTCGGAGATCGCCGCATGTGTGTACGGCATTGACCGAAGTACACATGGATCCATATTGATCAACTCAACTCAAGTCAACATCAGGAATCCCGAGCATGCACAGCGGTTGGGTATCGCGCTGTTGCCGGCGAACCGCAAGGTCGAGGGCATGTTCGGCTTCCAGTCGATCGCCTTCAACATCTCGGCCGGCCACCTGCGCCGGATGTCGCGGTTCGGGGTGTTCATCGACCGCGCGCGGGAACGCGCCAAGGCGCTGGAGCTGATCAAGCGCCTCGCGGTGAAGACGCCACACGAACGCCAGCCCATCAGTGCGATGTCCGGCGGCAACGCGCAGAAGGTCGTCCTGGCCCGGCAGCTCGTCGAGCGACCGAAGGTCCTGGTTCTGGCCGAGCCGACGCAGGGTGTCGACGTCGGTGCCAAGGAGGAGATCCACCGGTTGATCACCGAACTGGCCGAGGAGGGCACCGCCGTCCTGGTCGTCACCTCGGACCTGCCGGAGGCGCTGCGGATCGCCGACCGCATCCAGGTGGTGCGGGGCGGCACCACGACCGACGAGTTCGGCCCGGACGCCAGCCAGGTGGACCTGCTGGCCGCAGCCGCGGGAGGCAGCCGATGACCGCGGCAGCGATGACGAAGACCGCCGGAGGCGAGCGATGACCGCGGTGACGGAGGCGAAGATCCGGCGGCGGGTTCTGCCGTCGCCGATCACCGGCCAGGAGATCGTCCTGGTCGGCGTGATCGTCCTGCTGTGGGCGGCGCTGGCGGTCAGCACACCGGCGTTCCTCACGGCCGGCTCGATCCAGCCGCTGCTGGTGGCCACCGCTCCGGTGGCACTGGTCGGCGTGGCGATGACCATCGTGATCATCACCGGCGGCATCGACGTGTCGGTCGGCGGCGCGATCATGGTGTGTTCGGTGCTGACGGCGAAGGCGCTGGTCGGAGCCGAGGTCAACCTGGGTGTCGCGGTACTGCTGTCGATCGCCGCGGGCGGTGTGCTCGGCCTGGTCAACGGCGTGCTCATCGCGTACGGCCGGGTGCACGCGATCATCATAACGTTCGGTACGGCCAACCTGTTCATGTTCCTCGGCCTGCGGATCTTCGGCTCCGGCACGGTGAACGGCATCCCGGGGACGCTGGCGTTCTTCGGGCGGGGACCGGACGGCCGTACCCTCGGCATCCCGCACGCCTTCCTGATCACCCTGGTGATCACCGCGGTGGCCTGGTGGTATCTGCGGCACACGGCCGGTGGGCGGCACTTCTTCGCGATCGGCGGCGACGCGCAGGCGGCGCGGCTCGCGGGGGTCCGGGTCCAGCGCCGGATCCTGCTGGCCTACGTGCTGACCGGTGTGCTCGTCGGTCTCGCCTCGTGTTTCGTGATCGCGCAGGGCACGTCGACGCTGGACCAGTCGGTCGGCTCCGGCAAGGAACTCGCGGTGATCGCGGCGGTCGTGATCGGCGGCACGAGCATCATGGGCGGCCGCGGCTCGGTGCTCGGCACCCTGCTCGGCGCGCTGCTGGTGCAGTCGGTGGTGTCCGGGGTGACCCAGCTGGGCTGGCGTTCGCAGCTGTCCGACCTGTTCGTCGGCATCTTCATCATCGTGGCGGTCGGCGCGGACCTGCTGCGTGCCCGCGCAAGGAGGGCCCGATGACAACCGTCGCGGAAAAACGGGAGAAGACGGACTTCGTCAAGATCCTGCTCACCCAGCGGATCGCCCTGCTCGCGGTACTGATCGTCGTAGTGGTCGTCACGTTCTTCATCAACGACGCCGGCGGCTACCTCACCGCGCCCTACGACTTCGACTACATGTCGGCGAGCCTGATCAGCGCGGTGCCGCTGGCGATGCTGGGCCTGGCCGAGATGCTGGTGATCCTCTCCGGCCGCGGCGGCATCGACCTGTCCGTGGGTGCGATGGTGAGCCTGGCCGGCATGGTGTTCGGCTTCGCGTACGGCGAATGGGGCTGGCCGCTGTGGCTGGCGATCCTGGCCACGGCCGGGTTCGGCGCACTGCTCGGTGCGGTCAACGGCTTCCTGGTCTCGTACATCGGCTTCCCGGCCCTGATCGCGACCCTGGCGACGTTCTACGCGTACAAATCGCTCGCGATCGTGATCAACAACCAGCAGCCGATCAGCACGAAGCCGATCCAGGAGCTGTTCTCCCTGAGCAGGTCGGTGGAGCTGCCGCTGTTCGGCGAGTACGTACCGAACGTGCCGCTGGGCATCTTCACGTTCCTGCTGCCCACCGCGGTGGCGGTCTGGCTGCTGCTGGCCCGCACCGCGTACGGGCGGCGCCTCTACGCGATCGGCACCAACGACGTCGCCGCTCGCTGGGCCGGGCTCCCGGTCCGGGACACACGCTTCAAGGCGTACGTCTACGCGGGTCTGATCTCCGGTCTGGTGGCCGTGGTGACCGTGGGACAGTTCGCCTCGGCCCGCCCGGACGCGGGCGTCTCCGGCAACGGTATGGCCCTGCCCGCGATCACCATCGCCGTCCTCGGCGGGGTGGCGATCACCGGTGGCATCGGCCGGGTCTCCGGGGTCGTGCTGGCCACTCTGCTCATCGTCTGGCTCAACGCCGGCATCCTGCTGGCCTTCGTCGGTAACGAGGGCTCGCAGTACCAGCTCCTCGCGCTCGGCGCGGTGCTGGTGTTCGCCGCTCTGTTGAACGGGCTCACCAATCGACGGTACGGAGGTACCACATCATGAACCTCGACGGTCTGGACGGCTTCACGATCGAGGTCCCGAGCTGGGCGTACGGGAACTCGGGCACCCGGTTCAAGGTCTTCACCCGTCCCGGTGGGCCACGCAACCCGTACGAGAAGCTGTCCGACGCCGCGCAGGTGAATCGTCTCACCGGCCTGGCCAACCGGGTGTCGCTGCACATTCCGTGGGACCTGGTCGACGACTGGGGCGACCTGAAGGCGCACGCCGACAAGCTGGGTGTGCAGATCGGCGCGATCAACTCGAACGTGTTCCAGGACGACGACTACCGGCTGGGCTCGCTGTGCAACCCGGATCCGGCGATCCGCCGCAAGGCGATCGACCATCACCGGCAGTGCCTGGACGTGATGCGGCAGACCGGTTCGACGGATCTGAAGATCTGGCTGCCGGACGGCTTGAACTACGCCGGTCAGGACTCGCTGCGGGGCCGGCAGGACCGGTTGGCCGAGTCGCTGCGGGAGATCTACGACGCCTCCGACGACAACCACCGGATTCTGCTGGAGTACAAGTTCTTCGAGCCGTACTTCTACTCCACCGACATCCCGGACTGGGGCACGTCGCTGCTGCACTGTCTGGCGCTGGGCGAGCGGGCGACGGTCGTTCTGGACACCGGTCACCACGCGCCGGGAACGAACATCGAGTTCATCGTGATGCAGCTGATCCGGCAGAAGAAGCTCGGCGCGTTCGACTTCAACTCGCGCTACTACGCCGACGACGACCTGATCGTGGGTTCGGCCGACCCGTTCCAGCTGTTCCGGATCATGTCGGAGATCGTGGCGGCGGACGCGCACCGGCCGGAGTCGGGTGTCAACTTCATGCTCGACCAGTGCCACAACATCGAGGAGAAGATCCCCGGCCAGATCCTGTCGGTCCTCAATGTCGAGCAGGCGCTGGCCAAGGCGCTCCAGGTCGACCAGGCGGCGCTCGCGACCGCGCAGCGCGAGGGTGACGTGCTCGGTGCGCACCAGGTGCTGATGGACGCCTACGAGACCGACGTGCGGGGGGCTCTCGCCGACCGGCGGGAGGCCCGGGGGCTGCCGCGCGACCCGGTCAAGGCCTTCCAGGCATCGGGGTACGCCCGGACGGTCGCCGCCGAGCGGGTGGGCGGCACCCAGGCGAGCTGGGGAGCGTAATCGCCGCAAAATACTCCTGATGGCCGCCGGCCGGGCGCACCATGGGCGGATGGAGACCGCCACACAGCCGGAGGACCTGGCCCGGGTGGCCGGGGTACGGGCCCGTCTCGCCGATCTCGTCGAGCCGGCACCGTCGCCCGCCGAGGTGGCCCTGGTGCTCCGGCTGCTCCGCTCGTTCGCCGCGAAGGCCCCTCTCGCGGCGGACGAGCTGGTCCGCCTGATGCATGCGGGCGACCCGGGCCCGGTCCGGGACCACGCGCACAGCCTGAAGGGGTCGGCCGCGAACATCGGCGCCGTCGAGCTGGCGGAGCTCTGCTCGCAGGTGGAGGACGCGGCCCGGGGCGGGGTCGTCACCGGCCCCGGCCGCATCGCGGACCGCCTGCTCGCCGTGACCGGCGGCACCGTGCGGGCGGTTCGGGCTCTCACCCTCGAGTACGAGCGGCTGGTCTGATGACGGACGGGTCAGGCGGCGGTGAGTACCGGCTCGACCAGACCCACCACGCGGGAGAAGTTGACCAGACGGTCCAGCATCGCCTCGGTCACCACCGTGCCGCTGCCGATCAGCACGAGTCCGTTGGTCGCCAGCACGTCCTGGGCCAGGCGCATCCCGACCTGGAGATCGGCCACCGCGTAGGCGTGCGTGCCGCCGGCCACCGGGCTCTCCACGCCCTTGACCTGCCGCAGGGCGGCCAGCACGTGCGGGGCGCAGGTGCCCTGCCGGGTCAGCGTGTTGATGGCCATCGCGGGCGTGGTGGAACGGGCCGCCGCGGTGTCGTACTCGATGGCCGTCCGTACGACGCTGATCGCGCCCTCGACCAGCGGCGACCAGCCGCCGGCCGGGGGTTTCTCGCCGGCCAGCCCGCGGACCGTGGACACCACGTCCTCGATCATCGGGATGTCCTTGATCAGCGGGAGCACCATGGCCGGCATCCCGTTGACGGCCTTCTGCTCGTCCGGGGTGAGGTTGGCGCCCTCGGTGAGCTTGCTCATCACGTCGGCCGGCACGCTGACCGCGCCGATCTGGGAGGCCATCGCGGCGACCTCGATCTCCCAGAGCCCGTCCAGTTCGAGGGCGCTGGTGAGTTCGCCGACCAGCTTACGGATCCGGCCGGCCCGGGCGAACCCGAGCGGGCTGGACAGTTCGAGGATGCCGAAGAGTGCCTGCACGCTGGTCTTCAGCGTGGTGTCGACCATCTTGCGTTCGGCCATCGCGTGATCGTGCCGGGTCACCGCACCCTTGATCGCGTCCATGAGTTCGGTGCGGCTGGCCGGCTTCGCCAGGTAGCGGTAGACACCACCGGAGTTGATCGCGGCGATGACGGTCTTCATGTCGCCGTGGCCGCTGTGCAGGATCCGGATGACGTCCGGGAAGTCCGCCTGGATCCGGCCGAGCAGCGTGATGCCGTCCATGCCGGGCATCCGCACGTCACTGACCACCGCGGCGACGTTGTCGTTCGCGGCGAGCAGTTTCAGCGCCTGCTCGGCGTCCTCCGCTCTCAGCAGCCGATGGTCGCGGCCCAGCTGGATGGAGAGGGTCTCGAGCATCACGTCGTCGTCGTCGACGAGCAGCAGTGTGGGCTTCTTGTTATCGGCATCGCCCGACCGGTACAGCTCGGTCCTCATCGTGGCCCTCCTTCGACTGACCGGCCTTGGTGCTACGTGGCCTATCGCCTTTTCCGGGCGATGGCTGAGGTTTGGCCGGGTCCGGATTTCGGCCCGGTGAACTCCTCAACCGGCTCCCGCGAGCCGCCGAAAGGCGATCCACGAGCCGTGGCGGGAAGCCGTCGGCTGCCGGCGGAGAAACGGATACTGATGTGAGCGCATTAGGGGAAGACGCCCGTCTCGCGGCTGTGCACAGCTATCACCTGCTGGGTGCCCCGCGCCCGGTCGTGCTCGACGAGCTGACCCGGCTGGCCGGCGCCGTCCTCGGCACGCCGATGTCCACGGTGACCCTGCTGGACGCCGACCGGGAGTGGTTCGCCGGCAAGACCGGTGTACCCGGCGACGGCGGGCCCCTGAACACCTCGTTCTCCGCACCGGTCGTCGACACCCGCGAGCCGCTGGTCGTCGAGGACACCCTCGCCGAGCCGCGGTACCGCACGTGGGAGTGTGTGCGGGAGGCTCCCAACGTCCGGTTCTGGGCCGGGGTGCCGCTGGTCGACGAGGACGGGCACACGCTGGGCAGCCTGAGCGTGCTCGACGACAAGCCGGGTACGGTCGGCGACCGGCAGCTGGATCTGCTGCGCACTCTGGCCGGGCAGGCCGTCGGCCACCTGGCGGCGCTGCGCAACCGGCAGTTGCTGGCCGAGATCGGCGACGAGCTGTCCCGGGCGATCAGCCGCGAGGAGGACTTCGTCGCGACCGTGTCGCACGAGCTGCGTACTCCGGTCACCACCATCCAGGGCTACCTGGAGCTGCTGGTCGACAACGAGGAGCTGGCGCCCTACCGGCGGCTGATCGACCCGATTCAGCGCAACGGTGAACGCCTGGTCCGGATGGTCGATCATCTGCTGGCCGGCACCCGCCCGGCGGCCGCGCCCCTACCGCTGCTGCGTGCCGGCACCGACCTGATCGCGGTGGCCGAGGCGGCGTCGGCGGCCTGCCGGGGCCAGGCGGCGCAGCGGGACGTGCCGATCGTGATCGAGTCGGGGCCCGGCCCCTGCACGGTTCCCGGCGACTTCACCCGGCTCAGTCAGGCGGCCGAGCATCTCGTACGCAATGCGGTGATCTTCAGTGTCACCGGGCAGACCGTGACCATCCGGGTGACCGCGGGCCGGCTCGAGGTCGTCGACGAGGGAGCCGGCATCCCGGCCGATGAGCTGCCCCATGTGGTGGAGCGGTTCTATCGCGGCCAGTTCGCCCGCGAGCAGGCTGTTCCGGGTGTCGGGCTGGGTCTGAGCATCGCCGACCGGATCATGCGGGCGCACGAGGGCACCCTCACTGTCGAGTCGGCCGGGTCCGGCCGGGGCACGTGTGCCCGGATGACCGTCCCGAGGTGATCATTGCCGCTCAGCGCCGGATCCGGCCTGCCGATGGGAGGGTCGGGGACCGGCGACAGGCGGGGGGACTCGATGGCGATTCTGCGGCGGATGCGGCTGGCCGGGCGGATCGGCGGTGCCTTCCTGGTGGTGCTGATACTTCTCGGCGTGGCCGTCGGCATCGGTGCGTGGGGGCTGACCCGGCAGTCGGCCTCGGCTGACGAGCTGCGGCGGCTGCTGCACCTGATGCATCAGGTGGACGAGCAGAAGTACTACAACGGCGACATCTCCGGATGGCAGATCGCCTACGCGTGGGACACCCGCCGGATGGACCCGGTGAAGGCCGTCAGCCCGGACAGCGCCAACCGGAAGGGCTTCCTGGCCGACCTCGCCGTGCTTCTGAAGCTGCTCGCGGAGACCGACACGACGGCCATGACAGACGCCGAGCGCGCCGAGTTCGAGAAGCTGGCCGGACTGTGGGACAGGTTCAAGACGACCGACGACCAGGTGGTGGCCCTGTACGCCGCCGGGCGGATCGACGAGGGTGACAAGCTGCTGCTCGAGGAGAGCTACGCGGTCTACTTCGAGATCATCGAGGTGACCGGCAAGCTGGTCACCTCGGTCGTCGCCCGGGCGGACGCCGCGGCACAGGACGCTCAGGACGAGGCGGCGTCCTTGCGTACCGCGATGATCGTCGTGTTCGTGGCGTCGGTGGCCGCCGCCGTCCTCTGCACGGTGGCGGTGACCCGCAGCGTCACCGGCCCGGTGGGCCGATTAGTCGAGGTGTTGCGCGGTATGGCGCGCGGTGACCTGACCCTGCGCCCGGACACCACCGGCAGCGACGAGGTCGCGGTGATGTCGCGCGCCGTGGACGAGGCCATCGCCGGGGTGAAGACCACGGTCACCGAGATCGTCGACAACGGTGGCCGGCTCACCGACGCCTCCGACACCATGCGCCGGGTCAGTCACCAGATCGACAGCGCCGTCGCCGAGGCCGACCAGCAGGCCGGGATGGCCGCGGCCGCCGCGAACGGGGTCGCCGGCAACGTGCACACGGTCGCGGCCGGCACCGAGGAGATGGGTTCGGCGATCACCGAGATCTCCCGTAACGCCGCCGACGCCGCCCAGGTCGCGACCGACGCGGTCGCCGCCGCCCGGGCCACCAGCGAGACGATCAACCGGCTCGGCGAGTCGTCGGCGCAGATCGGCGACGTCATCGAGACGATCACCGCGATCGCGTCGCAGACCAACCTGCTGGCGCTGAACGCCACCATCGAGGCGGCCCGCGCCGGCGAGTCCGGGAAGGGTTTCGCCGTGGTCGCGAGCGAGGTCAAGGACCTGGCCCAGGAGACGGCCCGGGCGACCGAGAAGATCTCCCAGCAGATCGCCGCGATCCAGAGTGACACCGGTCAGGCGGTCACCGCGATCGACGAGATCAGCCGGATCATCGAGCAGATCAGCGACTTCCAGACCACCATCGCCTCGGCCGTCGAACAGCAGAGTGCCACGACCGCCGAGATGAGCCGCGGGGTCAGCGAGGCCGCGAACGGGGTCACCGACATCGCCGCCAACATCGCCAGCGTCGCGCACGGCACCGCGTCCAGCCGGGAGGCGGTCGGTGAGGTGGCCCGGACGGCCGCGGACGTGCAGACGCTCGCCGACCGGTTACGGGCGTCCGCCGGTCGGTTCTCGATCTGACCGGCCGCCGACCAGCATCTCGTAGACCCCGGTGACGGTGAGCGACCGGAGCACTATGCCTTGCGGCCGGTGCACCCGGAAATCGATGCCAGCCCGCGTGGCGGTCTCGTGGGCGGCGACCAGCACGTCGATGCCGGACGAGTCGCAGAAGGTCAGCCCCGCCACGTCGACGACCAGCTCTCGTGGCCGGTCGGCGATGGCGAGTGCGGCCTGCTGCTCGAACAGGTCGCCGGTGTCCAGGTCGAGTTCTCCGCGCAGCATCAGCCGGGTCACGTCGCCGTCGTCGAGGCGGACGATCTTCATGCCGCACCACCCTGGGGACAGCGCACCAGTTCCACCAGGACTCGCTTGCCGCCGCGGTAGTTCTCCACCGACCAGCCCTCGGACAGGGCCTCGATGAGGGCGATGCCCCGGCCGCCGCCGTTGTCGGGAGCACGGCGGCGCGGCACCACGGACGAGCCGTCGGCGACCGACACGATCACCCGCTCGTCGTGGGACTCCAGGTGCAGTGCCAGACAGCCGCCGCCGTGCCGGACCGCGTTGGTGACCAGCTCGCTGACCACCACGGCGGCCGCGTCCAGCCAGTCGGCATCCCGGAACCCCCAGCCGGCCAGCACCGCGGTGACCGCGCGGCGGGCGGCAGCGGGCGCGGCCCGGTCGAGTGGGACGTCCAGGTGGGCGGTGAGCTCACTCATGCAAAACCCCGAGAGTCGCCGATATGCGGCTGCACGGTACCCCCCTTTCGCCGGCGACGAAACCTCTGCCGGATTTATCGTGATTTAGGCTGGTGGTATGGCATCGGTGCTGGTCGTCGAGGACAACCCGGAACATCAGGCGGTGATCGCCGAGGTGGTCCGCCGTCTCGGGCACACCGCCACCCTGGCCGGTGACGGCCGTGAAGGGCTGGCCGCCGCTATCGCCGCGCGGCCCGATCTGGTCGTCGCCGACGTGGACATGCCACATCTGGACGGCATCCGGATGTGCCGGGCGCTGCGGGAGCACCCGGTGACCGCCACCGTCCCGGTGGTGCTGATCACCGCCTACCTGCCGCCCGGCGACACCTCCCTCGCCTCGGCCGAGGCGGACGCCGTGGTGCCCAAACCGTTCAGCGTCAAGGAGCTGTCCGAGACCCTGCGGACCTGCCTGGAGTCGCCGCCGCCCCGGCACGACCCGGCCTTCACCGAGGCCCTGCTGCGCAGCCTGGACGCCGGCGTGGTCGCGTGCGACCTGGACGGCCGGCTCGTGGTGATCAACCAGGCGGTGCGCGACTTCTTCGGCGACGAGAGCCTCGGCGTGCCGGCCCGGGACTGGGCCGAGCGGTTCGGGTTGCGCCGGCACGACGGCACCCCCCTGCCGCCCGACGAGGTGGCCCTCTACCGGGCGCTGGGCGGCGAGGAGTTGCGGCACGACGGGGTGCTGGCCCACGACCGGCAGGGCCGGCGCCGCTGGTTCGCGATCAACGCCCGGCCGGTCCGCGACGCGAGCGGCAACATCCTCGGTGCGGTCGCGGCGGTCCACGACGTCACCGCCGAGCACCACCAGCACCAGTACGAACGATGCAAGACCGAGGTGCTCAAGGCGCTGGTGCACGCCCCGGACGCGGACCGGGCCGGCACCGAGGTGCTGCGTGCCATCTCCGGCGAGCTGGGCTGGCCGTACCTGCGGCTGTGGCTCGTCGATCCGGTGACCGACCGGCTGCGCCCGGCCGCCACCCACCTCGCCGAGGGCGCCCCGCAGATCGGGTTGCCGCAGGTGCTGGGACGCGGCGAGGGGCTCGCCGGGGCATGCTGGCAGAGCGGCGAGCCGATCTGGGTGCCCGATCTGGGCGCCCCGGACCTGCCGGTGGCGGCGGAGGCCGAGCACTACCGGGCCGCGGTGGCGGTGCCGGTCCGCAGCGCGGACAACGTGATCGGCGTGCTCAGTTCCTTCACCGTCGAGCACCAGGAGCCCGACCCGGCTCTCACCGTGCTGCTCAGTGGCATCGCCGGGCACATCGGCGGCTACCTGGAGCGGCGCCGGGCCGAGGAGCTGTCCAACCAGCTGGCGGCCAGCATCGGCGAGTACATCGCGCTGGTCGGTCACGAGCTGCGCACCCCGCTCACGTCGATCGGCACCTACACCGACCTGATCGCCGAGGAGGACGACACCACCACCGTCGGCGAGGTCCGCGAACTGCTCGGGGTGATCGAGCGCAACAACGCCCGGCTGCGCTCGCTCGTCGAACGGCTGCTCGACCTCTCCGCCCTGGAGGCCGGGCACGCCCAGCTCACCATCGGCGACGTCGACCTGACGGCGGTGATCACCGAGGCGCTGCCGGACGCACCGATCCGTACCGACCTGCCGGCCCGGCTGGTGATCCCCGGGGACCGGGCCCGGCTGCGGCAGGTCGCCGAGAACCTGATCGGCAACGCGGTCAAGTACAGCCCCGACGGCGCCACCGTGCACGTGGGCCTGACCGCCGACGACGACGCCGCGGTGCTGACCGTCAGCGACGCGGGCATCGGCATCCCGTCCGGTGAGCGGGACCGGCTGTTCGCCCGCCTCTACCGGGCCACCAACGCCCGGCACAGCGGCATCCCCGGCGCCGGGCTGGGCCTGGCACTGAGCCGCACCATCGTCGAACTGCACCGCGGCACCATCACGCTGAGCGGCAACGACGCCGGCGGCACGATCGCCACGGTCCGGCTGCCCCGCCGATCCGGGACCTCCGGCCCTGCCCACCCGGGACACCGGGACGGGACCCTGGGATCGAGGCATTAGGAGGGGTCATGCAGGGAGGAAACATGGACGCGTGGCGCGGGTTCGCCGGCACGACGTGGCGCACCGGGATCGACGTGGCCGGGTTCATCCACGACAACGTCCGGCCGTACGACGGTGACGCCGCCTTCCTGGCCGGGCCGACCGCGCGTACCACCGGGATCTGGGCCAGGCTCTCCGAGATGTTCGTGGTGGAGCGGGCCGACGGCATCTACGACGCCGACACGTCCACCCCGTCGACGATCACCGCGCACGCCCCCGGATACATCGACCGGGACGCCGAGCTGATCGTGGGTCTGCAGACCGACGCGCCGCTGCGCCGGGCCATCATGCCGTTCGGCGGTCTGCGGATGGTCGAGGGCGGCCTCCAGGCGTACGGCCGCGAACTGGACCCGGGCGTCAGGAAGGTGTTCACCGACTACCGCAAGACCCACAACGCGGGTGTCTTCGACGCGTACCCGGCCGACGTCCTCGCCGCCCGCCGCTCGCACATCATCACCGGCCTGCCCGACGCGTACGGCCGCGGCCGGATCATCGGCGACTACCGCCGGGTCGCCCTCTACGGCGTGGACCGCCTGATCGAGGACCGCCGGCGGATCAGGGCCGCCCTGGACGCGCGCCTGTCGGTTGCCGACGTGATCCGCGACCGCGAGGAGATCGCCGAGCAGATCCGCGCGCTGGGCGAGCTGAAGACGATGGCGGCGTCCTACGGCTTCGACATCTCCGGGCCGGCGGCCACCGCGCAGGAGGCCGTCCAGTGGCTGTACTTCGCCTACCTGGCCGCCACCAAGGAGCAGAACGGCGCGGCCATGTCACTCGGCCGGACCTCCACCTTCCTCGACGCCTACCTCGCCCGTGACCTGGACGAGGGCCGGATCACCGAGGAGTTCGCCCAGGAGCTGATCGACGACTTCGTGATCAAGCTGCGGATCGTCCGGTTCCTGCGCACCCCCGAGTACGACGAGCTGTTCTCCGGCGACCCGACGTGGGTGACCGAGTCGATCGGCGGCATCGGATCCGACGACCGGCCGCTCGTGACGAGGACCAGCTTCCGGTACCTGCAGACGCTCTACAACCTGGGCCCGGCGCCGGAGCCGAACCTGACGGTGCTGTGGTCGCAGCGGCTCCCGGAGGGTTTCAAGAGGTTCTGCGCCCAGGTCAGCATCGACACGAGCAGCATCCAGTACGAGAACGACGACCTGCTCCGGCCGTACCTCAGCGACGACGCGGCGATCGCCTGCTGCGTGTCGGGCATGCGGGTCGGCAAGGACATGCAGTTCTTCGGCGCGCGGGCCAACATCGCGAAGGCGCTGCTCTACGCGATCAACGGCGGCCGCGACGAGATCAGCGGCGCGCAGGTGGCACCCGCCACGAAGCCCCTGAACGACGACGTCCTCGACTACGACGAGGTCTTCGAGGCCTACGACCGGACGCTCGACTGGCTCGCCGAGATCTACGTCGACGCGCTCAACGTCATCCACTACATGCACGACAAGTACGCCTACGAACGTCTCGAGATGGCCCTGCACGACTACCCCGTGCACCGTTTCCTGGCCACCGGCATCGCCGGTCTCTCGGTCGCCGTGGACAGCCTGTCGGCGATCAGATATGCGCAGGTCAAGCCGGTCCGCGACGAGACGGGGCTGGTCGTCGACTACGCGGTGGACGGCGACTACCCGACGTTCGGCAACAACGACGACCGGGTCGACGCGATCGCGGTGGACCTGGTCGACCGGTTCATGGCCAAGATCCGCCGGCAGCCGATGTACCGCGGCGCCGAACCCAGCCTGTCCGTCCTCACGATCACGTCGAACGTCGTCTACGGCAGGCACACCGGCAACACGCCCGACGGCCGGCGGCTCGGCGAGCCGTTCGCGCCCGGCGCCAACCCGATGAACGGCCGCGACCGGCACGGGCTGGTGGCGGCGGCGCTGTCGGTGGCGAAACTGCCGTACCGCAGCGCCCGCGACGGCATCTCGCTGACCATCACCTCCACCCCGGACGGCCTCGGCCGCACGAAGGACGAGCAGGTCGGCAACCTGGTCGGCGTCCTCGACGGCTACACCGACAGCCACGGGTTCCACATGAACGTCAACGTCCTCGACCGGGCGACCCTCGAGGACGCGATGGCGCACCCGGAGAAGTACCCCCAACTCACCATCCGGGTGTCCGGTTACGCGGTGAACTTCGTCCGGCTGACGGCGGCCCAGCAGCGCGACGTCATCTCGCGGACCTTCCACGGTTCGCTGTGACGATCACCGGGAGTGTGCACTCGTTCGACGTCTCGACCGGCGTCGACGGGCCGGGGACGCGATTCGTCGCGTTCCTGGCCGGGTGCCCGCTGCGCTGCCTGTACTGCCACAGCCCCGACACCTGGTACCGCCGCAGCGGGCGCCCGATGGACGCCGACGAACTGATGGCCGAGATCTCGCGATACGAGCGTTTCATCAAGGTCGCGCGGGGCGGCGTCACCCTCTCCGGCGGAGAGGCACTGCAACAGCCCGATTTCGTACGCGAGATCTTCACCCGTTGCCGCGCAAAAGGCCTGCACACCGCCCTGGACACCAGCGGCTACCTCGGTGCGAAGGCATCCGACGAGCTGCTGGACGTGACCGACCTGGTGCTCCTGGACGTCAAGTCCGGTGACGAGGACACCTACCACCGGGTGACCCGGACCGGCTCGCTGGCGCCGACGGTCGAGTTCGCCCACCGTCTGGCGGCCCGTGGCATCCCGATCTGGATCCGCTTCGTCCTGGTCCCCGGCCTGACCGACACCGTCGAGAACGTCGAGGCCGTCGCCACGATCGCCGCCTCGATCCCGACCGTGGAGCGCGTCGAGATCCTGCCGTTCCACCGCCTGGGTGCCGGCAAGTACGCCGCCCTCGACCAGCCCTTCCCGCTGGCCGACACCCCCGCCCCGTCCCCGGAACTGCTGGACCGGGTCCGCGGCCAGTTCCGCGCCCACCACCTGACCGTCCACTGAACCCCCCGGCCACACCCCCCGGCTGGTCGTCACCGCTGTCTCAGGCGCGCCGAGACAGCGGTGACGACCAGCCGGGGGGTGTGGTCACGGCACCCACACCGGCAGTTCGAGGTGCGACGGGCGGGACGGGTCGTGCGAGATCTCCTGCTCGGCGCGGTGCGTCGTGGAGGCCACGGCGGCCGGCTCGCCGGAGCCGGGGTTGCGGGCGTACCGCGGATGGGCGCCGGAGCTGACCTGCACACTGATCCGGTGCCCGGCGGCGAACGTGTGGAACGCCGGCCACAACTCGATCTCCACCTCCGCGAAGTCCCCGGTGGACGGGCCGATACGGCGGATCGCGTCGCACACGGTCATCGAGCGGCCGTCCGGGTGCACGTCACAGATCCGGACGAAGACGTCGGCGCTGGGCTGCGACGACCGGAACCGGATCCGCGCGACCGGGGTCCCGGCGATCGTCACCGCGGCGCCGAGCACGTCACCGCGGAACACCACCACGTCCGGGCGGCTCTCGTGGGCGGCGTTGTCGAGCGGCCCCTGCTTCGGTTCCAGGCTGGGGCCGCCGACCGCCGGGGTGGGATCGTCGGGGTCGTACACGTAGCCGGTCACTCCCCCGTCCGGGACGTCGGCGTGCAGCCGGCCGGTCGCGTGCAGGTTCCAGGTCTGCCCGGTGGTGCCCGGCGGCGGCCAGGACGGCAGGTCGTGCCACTGCTCCACGCCGGTGCGGTAGGCGCGGACCGGGGCCGGGCGCGTGCTGTCCGTACCGGTGAAATGCTCTTTGAGGAACGCGGTGGCCTCACCGACCGCGGTCGCGGCCAGCTCGCGGGCCGAGTGTCCCCACGGGCCGATGGTGAGCCGGGGCGGCCGGCCGGCGGCGGTGAGGGCGGCGTGGTTGTGCAGCTGCCACGGCAGGAAGATGTCGTACCAGCCGGTGATCATGTAGACCGGGGCGGTGACGTCGGTGACCGAGGCGGTGTGCGACTGGCTCGCCCAGTACTCGTCGGTGAGCCGCTCGTGGGAGACCCAGTCCTGGTACCAGTGGACGCGGCGGCCGGTGGCCGTGACGTCGCCGTCGAGCAGCGGCAGGGTGCCGAACCCGCGCAGCAGCCGGCGGTCCGGGCGCAGCATGCCGAGGAGGAGCGGGATCGTCTCCCGGCGGACCATCCGGTTCATCATCTGCGTCCAGCCGAGCGCGTTGCGCAGCGCGAAGGCGTTGTTGTCCCAGGTGATCGCGCCGAAGTCGGGCATCGTCACGAGCAGGCAGAGGGCGTCCGGCGCGTATTCCGGGTCGTCGCGCTGCAACGTGCCGGCCACCGCCCACTGGGTGTAGCCCATGTAGCTGGGCCCGAACGTGACGACCCGGCCGGTGCACCACGGTTGCGCCCGGACCCATCGGTGGGTGGCGATGCCGTCGCGCTGCTCGTCGACCTGCGGGGTGAACAGGCCGCCCGAACCCGAGGTGCCGCGGCAGCTCTGGAACAGCACCGGGAAACCCTCCCGGGCCAGCGCCTTCGCCTCTCCGGCGACCAGACCGCTGCGGCCGTACGGCCCGCGGATCACGATCGTCGGCAGGCGCGGATCGGGATCGCCGGTGGGCAGTATCAGGTCGGCGAGCAGTTCCACGCCGTCGTCCATGGGGACCCGCAGGTTCCTACGGATCTCGAGGTCGTACGGGCCTGGGGTCAGCCCTTTGAGGGTCTGCGACTGCATCCAGCGGGACAGCCGGGAGCGGAGCGTGCGCATGAGGGGCTCCTCGGGGGTTCAGGGCGTGCGGAGGGGTACGGCCAGGGCGTCACGCAGGCGTACCACGACCGGAGAAGCCGCCGCCGGCAAGCGGCGGCGGCTCGGGGTCTCGCGCCGACCACCGCGGAAGCCCGGCGGCCGCGCTGTCGGCCGGGAGTGGGCAGGTCGTCGCGGTGGTGGCCCCGGTGCTTTCGGTAGCCGTACAAGATGAGGGTCTTCAGCGGTGTGACGGGTGGTCGCCGAGCAGTTTGGTGGCCAGGACGGCGGCCTGGGTACGGCGTTCGAGGCCGAGTTTCGCCAGGAGGCTGGAGACGTAGTTCTTGACCGTCTTCTCGGCGAGGAACATCCGGCCGGCGATCTCCCGGTTGGTCAGGCCCTCGGCGACGAACTCCAGGATGCGGCGCTCCTGGTCGGTGAGGGAGGCCAGCTCGCGCGGCTGCTCGACGCCGTTGCGGATGCGCTCCAGGACCCGCTGGGTGACGGCCGGGTCGAGCAGCGACTGGCCGGAGGCGACCCGGCGCACCGCGTCGACGAGGTCGGTGCCGCGGATCTGCTTGAGCACGTACCCGGAGGCCCCGGCCATGATCGCGGCGAAGAGCGCCTCGTCGTCCTCATAGGAGGTCAGGATCAGGCCCTTGATCGACGAGTCGACGGCCCGGACGTCACGGCAGACGTCGATGCCGTTGCCGTCCGGCAGCCGCGCGTCGAGGACGGCGACGTCGGGACGCAGGGCGGGGATGCGCCGGGCCGCCTCCTGGGCGGACCCGGACTCGCCGACCACCTCGATGTCGCCGCCGGCCTGGAGCAGGTCGACGAGGCCGCGGCGGACGACCTCGTGGTCGTCGAGGAGAAAGACTCGGATCATGTCTCCTTCCTACCGTGCGAGGGTCCCCCGCACCTAGGGCCTAAGGTCCCGGGCGGGTCCGTCGCGGTTACCGATAGCCTTGCCGCGTGGCCGAAGGAACAACCCCCTCGCTCGGTTTGAGCCCGTTGTCGCGGGTCCGTCTCGACGAGCTCCTGCAGGAGATGCAGAACCGGGTCGGCGACATCGTGACCAGCCGGGAGCGATTGCGCGCCCTGCTCGACGCGGTCGTCGGCATCGGCTCCGACCTCGACCTCAACAGCACGCTCCAGCGGATCGTGAAGGCGGCGTGCGCGCTGGGCGACGCCCGCTACGGCGCTCTCGGCGTGCTCGCGCCGGACCGCAAGAGCCTGTCCGACTTCGTCACGCACGGCATCGACCCGGCGGCGCACGCGAAGATCGGGGACCTGCCGCACGGGCGCGGTGTCCTGGGCCTGCTGATCACCGAGCCACGACCGGTGCGCCTGCCGGACATCACCAAGCACCCCAACTCGTTCGGGTTCCCGCCGCACCACCCGCCGATGCACAGCTTCCTCGGCGTGCCGGTCCGCACCCGGGACCAGATATTCGGCAACCTCTACCTGGCCGAGAAACGGTCCGCCGAGCAGTTCACCGACGACGACGAGGAGATCGTGGTGGCGCTGGCCGCCGCGGCCGGTGTGGCGATCGACAACGCCCGCCTCTACGAGCTGGCCCAGCGCCGGCAGCGGTGGCTCTCCGCGGCCGCCGAGATCACCAGTGTGCTGCTCGGCACGGTCCGGCGGACCGAGGCGCTGCGGCTGATCGCCCGCCGGGCCCGTGAGGTGGCCGACGCCGAGCTGGTGCTGGTGCTGCTCCTCGAGCCGGACGCCGACCGCTACCGGATCGAGGTGGTGGAGGGCGGCGACTCGGGACTGACCGGCAAGGTGCTGCCGGCGTTCGACGACTCGTACCGGCTGGTGGAGGACCTGCGGGACGCCGCCGAGTGGCCCGGCCCGATCCCGGGCGGCCCGGCCCTGGTCGCGCCGTTGAAGAGCAGCCCGCAGGGTGTGCTGATCGTGAGCGGGCCGGCCAGCACCGATGACGCGGCGCTGCTGTCGACGTTCGCCGGGCAGGCGGCGCTGGCGCTGGAGCGGGCCCGCGCGCAGGAGGAGCGGGAGCTGCTCGCCGTCCTGGAGGACCGCGAGCGGATCGCCCGTGACCTGCACGACGTGGTGATCCAGCGGCTGTTCGCGACCGGCATGCAGTTGCAGGGCGCGATGGGGCCGGGTGTGCGGCCCGAGGTGGTGCAGCGGATCAACACGGCCGTCGACGACCTGGACGCCACCATCAAGGACATCCGCCGGTCGATCTTCGAGCTGCGGGCGCCGGTCGGCGCGACGCTGCGGACCGAGCTGCGCGACACCTGCGACGCGGCGCTGGACACGCTCGGGTTCCGGCCGACGCTGGAGACGTCCGGGCCGGTGGAGAGCGCGGTGCCGGACGACATCGTGCCCGAACTGATCGCCGTGCTGCGCGAGGCCCTGTCGAACGTGGCCCGGCACGCCCGGGCGCACAACGTGCGGGTGTCGGTGCGGATCGCCGACCAGCGGGTGGTGTTGCAGGTGGAGGACGACGGGGTGGGCGTCGACCCGAGCCTGGCCCGGGGTGGCCTGGTCAACATGGGTGAGCGGGCGAGTGACCTGGGCGGCGAGTTCGAGATCGGACCGCGCGCGGACGGTCCGGGAACGCTGCTGCTGTGGCGGGTCCCGTTGTAGGACCTTCGGCCCTTAACCCCGGGAACCGGACGCGGCACCGTGGAGAGATGAACCGCTACGACTCGTCCGACCTGCGGCGCGCCGCAGCGGCCGGACTTCAGGCCCCGTCCATGTACAACAGCCAGCCGTGGGCGTTCCGTCTGCGGGCCGGCGCCATCGAGGTGCTAGCCGATCCGGGACGGCAGGTCACCGTCGCCGACCACAGCGGCTGGGCGCTGCGGCTGGCGCTCGGCGCGGCCACCTTCAACGCCCGGCTGGCGCTCGCCTGGAGCGGCACCCCGGCCGAGGTGAAGCTGCTGCCGGACCCCGGTGAACCGGACGTGGTGGCCCGCCTGACGCCGGCGGCGCACCGGCCACCCACCTACACCGAGCGCGACCTGTACGCCGCGGTCGATCGCCGGTACAGCAACCGGCACCCGTTCTGGCCGGATCCGGTGCCGGCCGACGTGCGGGTGCGCCTGATCGAGGCGGCCCGGGTCGAGGGCACCTGGCTGGACCTGCTGGTCGGGATGACCGCGCTGACCGGTTTCTCGGAGATCGCGCACAGCGCCGACCGGGTGCTGCGGCGCGACAACCGCTACCAGGCCGAGATGATCACCTGGACCGACACCGAGTCGGCGGGCGACGGCATCCCGGTGGCGGCCGCGGCGGCGGTGGCCGAGGCGCAGGACCTGATCCCGCAGCGCAACTTCGGTGGGCGGCGACGGGCACCGGGCCGCGACTACGAGCCGGAGCCGCTGGTCGGCATCCTGGGCACGGCCGGCGACCGCAAGCTCGATCAGCTGATGGCCGGGCAGGCGCTGCAGCACGTCCTGCTGACCGCCACCGACGCCGGCCTGTCCAGTTCGCTGATCTCCCAGCCGATCGAGGTGCCGACGGCGCGCGACCAGCTGCGGCGGTCGCTGGGCCGGTCCGGGTTCCCGCAGATCGCGTTCCGGGTGGGGTACGGCCAGCCCGGTCACCCGTCACCGCGGAGGGACGTGGCCGACGTCCTGGTCGGGTGAAGATCATCACTGACCCAGTTGCCAACTATATGCAACAACCACTGGTGATGAATATGCTGGCGCCATGGACGACGTGCGGGCTATGCACATCGCCAACGGGATCATCAACGGTCCCGTCTCGGCGATCTTCATTCTGATAGCGGTGGCGGGCCTGGCCGTCTGTGTCCGTCGCGCCAAGGTCGACCTCGACGACCGGCTCGCACCGATGGCGGGCCTGGTCGCGGCGTTCATCTTCGCCGTGCAGATGCTCAACTTCCAGGTGCTGCCGGGCGTCTCCGGCCACCTGCTCGGCGGCACCCTCGCGGTCATCCTGGTCGGCCCGTGGGTCGGCGCCCTCTGCGTGGCCACCGTCCTGCTGGTGCAGGCGCTGGTCTTCGCCGACGGCGGGCTCACCGCGATCGGGCTCAACATCACCAACATGGCGCTGATCGGGACCGCCGCGGCGTACCTGCTGGTCGCCCTGCTGCTGCGGGTCCTGCCCCGCACCGTCGGCTCGCTCGGCACGACCGCCCTGATCGCCTCGGTCATCGGCGTGGTGGTGGCCTCACTCGGCTTCGTCGCCGAGTACGCCCTGGGCGGCACCACCGAGCTGTCCCTCGGCGGGGTCGCCGCCACGATGGCCGGCGTGCACACCCTGATCGGCATCGGCGAGGGCCTGATCGCCGCCACCACCGTGGTCACCGTCGCCAAGGTCCGCCCCGACCTGGTCTACGCCCTGCGCGCGTTCCGTAAGCAGCCGACCGTCGCCAAGACGGGAGTCACCGCATGAAGAAGTTCGTGATCGCCGGCCTGTTCGTGGCCCTGCTCCTGGCCGGCGTGGTGTCCCATTTCGCCTCCGGTAGCCCCGACGGCCTCGACCACGCCGCCCGCGAGGGCTGCACCTTCAACGCCGACGACGAGATCACCGGCGGCACCTGCATGGCTCAGCGGGAGCAGGAGCACCAGCTCGCCGACAGCCCGTTCGCCGACTACGGCATCAAGGGCATCGACAACGAGTTCCTCTCCACCGGGCTCTCCGGCGTCGCCGGGGTGCTGCTCACGTTCGCGATCGGCGGCGGCCTGTTCTGGCTGCTGCGCCGCCGCTCCCCCGCCGGTGGGACGCACTGACGTGGAGCGCCTCTTCCTGGCCCGCGCCAGCCGGGTGCACCGGCTCGCTCCCGAGGTCAAGATCGCGGCGGTGCTGCTGTTCACGATCGTCGTCGTGATCACGCCGCGGGAGGAGTTCGCCGCCTTCGCCGGTTACGCCGTGCTCATCGCGCTGGTCGCCGCCCTGGCCCGGGTACCGGCCGGCTGGCTGCTCCAACGGTCCACGATCGAGTTGCCGTTCGTGCTGCTGGCCGTGGTGCTGCCCTTCGCCGGCCACGGTGAGCGGGTGGACTGGCTGGGCATGTCGCTGTCGATCGACGGTCTCTACGGCGCGTGGAACATCTTCGCCAAGGGCACCCTCGGTGTCCTGGCGTCGCTGCTGCTCGCCGCGACCACCACCATGCGTGACCTGATCCTCGGCCTGGACCGGCTGCGCTGCCCCACCGTGATCACCCAGATCATGACGTTCATGCTGCGCTACGTCGACGTGCTGATCGACGACGCCCGCCGGATGCGGATCGCCCGGCTGTCCCGCGGCTACGACCCGCGGTTCCTGTGGCAGGTCAAGGCGTTCGCGGTCGGTGTCGGCGCGCTGTTCCTACGCTCCTACGAACGCGGTGAGCGCGTCTACCTGGCCATGCTGTCGCGCGGCTACGCCGGCCGGATGCCGTCGGCCGGCGACACCACGGCCCCGGCCCGCGAGTGGGCGCTCTCCTCGACCCTGCCGGTGGCGGCCGCCGGCATCGCCGTCGCCGCGGCGATCCTGGCATGATCGCCGACCCGGCCGCCGGTCCTCGTCCCGGCGCGAAACGGCCGCCGTCCTAGCATGATCGGATGACCGCGGCGCTCAGCATCACCGGCCTCACCTTCGCCTACCCCGACGGGCGGCAGGCGCTGCACGGCATCGACCTCACCCTCGACGAGGGCGAGCGGGTCGCCCTGCTCGGCCCCAACGGCGCCGGCAAGACCACCCTGGTGCTGCATCTCAACGGCATCCTGCACGGCGGGGCCGGCCGGGTGGAGATCTCCGGCCTGCCGGTCACCCCCGGCGACCGCAAGGCGATCACCGAGATCCGCCGCCGGGTCGGCATCGTCTTCCAGGACCCCGACGACCAGCTGTTCATGCCGACGGTCGCCGAGGACGTCGCCTTCGGCCCGGCGAATCTGGGGGTACGCGGAGCCGACCTCGACGATCGGGTCACCGAGGCACTGGCGGCCGTGGGCATGCTGGAGCACCGTGAGCAGGTCCCGCAGCATCTGTCGTTCGGCCAGCGGCGCCGGGTGGCCGTGGCCACGGTGCTGGCGATGCGCCCCTCGCTGCTGGTGCTCGACGAGCCGTCGTCCAACCTCGACCCGGCCAGCCGCCGCGAACTGGCCGAGATCATCCGGTCCCTGCCGGTGACCGTGCTGATGGTGACGCACGACCTGCCGTACGCGCTGGAGCTGTGCCCGCGCTCGGTGATCCTGGACGAGGGCCGCATCGTCGCGGACGCCCCGACCGGCGATCTGCTCGCCGACCGGGACCGGATGGCCGCGCACCGTCTGGAACTGCCGTTCGGCTTCAATCCCCCGAACGTGTAGACCGCGTTCGCCGGGTGATGCCTCAGGCCGCCCTGCTCAGCGGGACCGACTCGCGCAGGCCACTGACCAGCGCCTGCCACGTCTGCGGCCCGACCACCCCGTCGATCTCGACCGTCACGCCGCCGGCCCGGATGCTCCGCTGGAGGTCACGGATGGCCGCCTCGGTCCTGGGCCCGTAGATCCCGTCGGCGCCGTCGAGGGCGAACTCCTCCTGCAGGCCGCGCACCGCACTGCCGCGCATCCCGGGCCGGACCGGTACCAGCAGCGCGCGCCACGTGTCGGCGTCGACGACCCCGTCGTCGGGAAGGCTCTTGGCCCGCTGCACGGCGCGCACCGCGGCGCCGGTCTCGGATCCGAAGACGCCGTCAACGGTGACCGTGTGACCGTGGGCGAGCAGCAGGTACTGCAGCGTCTGCACCGGGTGGTCGGTGGCTCCCTGCCGGGTCGTCGGCCAGGGGTTCAGGGTGGCGGTCATACGGGGGTCCCCTTCCTCATCGTCGAGCGACGGGTTTGTGCTCCCCTCACTTTCGCTTCCCGCGCCGATGAATAAAAGGGTGAGACAGCTCTCCGCGACACTTTCGCAAGAATTGATGAGCGCTTGCTGTCTGATTCGCGAACTCCAATGGACGAACCGCGCGCGAATCTGTTGATTCGCGCGCGGTATCGCTCACCTACGTGCACCCCGTAGTGGGATTTCCCACCGCCGGATCAGCTCTCCGCCCAGTCCTCCAGCGACCAGTCGCGGACCTCCGGCATGTCCTCCAGGTGCTCCACCACGTACCTGTCGTGCTTCTCCAGCTGCGCCTCGCACCAGGCCTTGACTTCGCTGGCACCGGCCGGCAGCCGCCGGGCGTTGTTGATCGCGTCGATCACCAGGTGGTACCGCGAC
>NZ_QGGR01000015.1 GCF_003148685.1 Actinoplanes xinjiangensis
GGTACTGCACTCGGGAGGGTGTGGGAGAGTAGGACGCCGCCGGACTCAACGTAAGGAAAGGCCCACCCGGGTAACGGGTGGGCCTTTTCTTTTTGCACCGGTGAGCGCCTCGGCGTACGCCGGCGGTATGCTGGGCCCGGGCCGTGACTGGCGCGTTCGGATGGTTGACCATCGGGGAGCGGCTCCGTCGAGATGACGTATGCCGTGCGCCTGGGCCTCTTCGCTACGTGATAGGGAGGTCCCATGCCTGAGTTGAACGCCGAGTCCATCGCTTTCCGCTCCGCCCTCGATGTGGTCCGGTCCGTCGAGCCGCGCATCGCTGACGCGATCGCGCAGGAGCTGACCGACCAGCGTGAGTCGCTGAAGCTGATCGCGAGTGAGAACTACGCTTCCCCGGCGGTCCTGCTCGCCATGGGTAACTGGCTCTCCGACAAGTATGCGGAGGGCACCGTCGGTCGCCGGTTCTACGCCGGCTGCCAGAACGTCGACATCGTCGAATCGGTGGCGGCCGAGCATGCCAAGGCTCTGTTCGGCGCGCCGTATGCGTATGTTCAGCCGCACTCCGGGATCGACGCCAACCTGGTCGCCTACTGGGCCATCCTGGCCGACCGGGTCGAGGTGCCGTATCTGAAGAAGTTCGAGAAGCGGCAGATCAACGACCTGACCGATGCCGAGTGGGCCGAGCTGCGGCAGGCGTTCGGCAACCAGCGGCTGCTCGGCATGTCCCTGGACGCCGGCGGTCACCTCACCCACGGCTTCCGCCCGAACATCTCCGGCAAGATGTTCGACCAGCGCAGCTACGGGGTGGACCCGGCGACCGGTCAGATCGACTACGCGGCCCTCCGGGAGAGTGCCAAGGAGTTCAAGCCCGCTGTGATCGTGGGCGGTTATTCGGCGTACCCCCGGAAGGTGAACTTCGCGAAGATGCGCGAGATCGCCGACGAGGTGGGCGCAACCTTCATGGTCGACATGGCGCACTTCGCCGGTCTGGTCGCGGGTGGCGTGTTCACCGGCGACTACAACCCGATCCCGCATGCGCACATCGTCACCACCACCACCCACAAGAGCCTGCGTGGCCCGCGTGGTGGCGCCGTCCTCTGCCAGCCGGAGCTCGCCCCGCAGGTGGACCGGGGTTGCCCGATGGTGCTCGGTGGCCCGCTGCCGCACGTGATGGCGGCCAAGGCGATCGCGTTCGCTGAGGCGCGCCGGCCGGAGTTCGCGACCTACGCCCAGCAGATCGTCGCGAACAGCCAGGCGCTGGCCGAGGGTCTGCTGAAGCGGGGTGTGCAGCTGGTCTCCGGCGGCACTGACAACCACCTGGTGCTGCTCGACGTGCACCCGTTCGGCATCACCGGGCGCCAGGCCGAGCAGGCCCTGCTGGACAGCGGCATCGTGACGAACCGGAACGCGATCCCGAACGACCCGAACGGTGCCTGGTACACGTCCGGCATCCGGGTCGGTACCCCGGCTCTGACCAGCCGCGGTCTCGGCGTCGCCGAGATGGACCAGATCGCCGACCTGATCCACACCGTGCTCGGGGCGACGACCCCGGCCGAGGGCTCGAAGGCGAAGTTCAACCTGGACCCGTCGCTCGCCGACCGGATCAGCAAGCAGGCCACCGAGCTGCTCGCCCCGTTCCCGCTCTACCCGTCCGTCGACCTCGGCTGACCCCGAACGCGGCTGGTTCCCACCGCTGTCTCGAGGTCGCTGAGACAGCGGTGGGAACCAGCCGGAAATCCACCGCGAACCCGCCGCCCGGCTGTCAGCCGGTCCCGGCGGGTTCGTGCCGTTCGGTGTGTCTGGCCTGTTCAGGGGCGTGTTGGCGGGCGCGGGGGCAATCGGTGGAGGGTGACGTCGTGGAGGGCCCCGGCGGTGATGTGGGCGCTCATGTACGTGTGGTCCGGCCGGCGTCGGCGGTCGGTGGGGGAGCCCGGGTTGAGCAGGCGCAGACCACTCGGGGCGGTGGTGTCCCACGGGATGTGGGAGTGGCCGAAGACGAGGACGTCGGTGTCGGGGAACAGGGCCGCACAGCGCTGCTCACGGCCGGTCGCCTGGCCGGTCTCGTGGATGACCGCGAGCCGTACCCCGTCGAGGTCGGCGTGGGCGATCTCGGGCAGGCGGGCCCGCAGTGCCGGCCCGTCGTTGTTGCCGTAGCAGGCGATCAGGCGCGCCGCCCGTGCCTCGAGCCGGTCGAGCAGGCCGACGTCGACCCAGTCGCCGGCGTGGACCACCACGTCGGCCTGGTCGATCGCGGTCCAGAGGACGGCCGGCAGGTCGCGGGCGCGCCGGGGGACGTGCGTGTCGCTGATCAGGACGAGCCGCATGCACTCGATGCTAATTGTCCGGTGAATGTTCGCATGGCTGTTCTCGCGAGCGGCGGAACCGGTTCCGGGGAAGGGTTTAGGGAACGCTGGATGATCCCGCGTGTCCGGCACCTACAGCTGGTACACGGCCATCGGTGCTTACGCATGAAGCGTGGGCGATGGGCCGCTACTGCTACTTCGACGTGAACCTGTCGATCCACGCGGACGGGGTTTCGAGGTTCCGGTCAAGTCGGGGGTCCGGTGGCAACGGCGTCATCGACAACGAGGTCAACACCACGGGCGGTCCGGTGCAGGGTATGGCGACCGTTCCGTCGTACGTCGTGAACTTCCCGCAGGTCGTTTTCGGACGGTCGCCGGTGCGCTCCGCGGGCGCATCGGCGACCGTCTCGCTATGTAACTCGATGGAAACTCGCTGTTGACACCCCGGTTGGCGTGGGCGTCTACTCCATGGCAACGGTGTCCATCGATGCCCGCCGGAGGTGGACGTGCGCCAGCGATCCAGATCCCTCATGGCCCTCGGATGCGTGACCCTGTTGATCGCGGGCACGGCCGCCTGTAACCGCGGTACCGGTGAGCCGGTGGTCGGCCTGATCACCAAGACGGACACCAATCCCTTCTTCGTCACGATGAAGGAGGGCGCGCAGGGCTCGGCCGGTACGGCCGGGGTCGACCTGCAGACCTTCGCCGGCCGTGTGGACGGCGACAACGAGGCCCAGGTGCTGGCGATCGAGAACCTGATCTCGTTCGGGGCGAAGGGCTTCCTGATCACGCCGAACGACTCCAAGGCCATCGTGCCCGCCATCGACCGGGCCCACGAGGCGGGGATGCTCGTCATCGCCCTGGACACACCGGTCGAGCCGGCCGACGCCGCGGATGCCACCTTCGCCACCGACAACTATCAGGCCGGGCGGCTGATCGGGCAGTGGGCGAAGGCGAAGTTCGACAAGGCCGGGACCCCCGCCCGGATCGCGATGCTCGACCTCAACGCCAACCAGGTCTCCGTGGACGTGCAGCGCGACCAGGGCTTCCTGGAGGGCTTCGGGGTGGACGTCGGCGACCCGGCCCGGATCGGCGACGAGAACGATCCACGGATCGCCGGGCACGACGTCACCGACGGCAACGAGGAGGGCGGGCGTACGGCGATGGAGAACCTGCTCCAGAAGGATCAGACGATCAATCTGGTCTACACCATCAACGAGCCCGCGGCGGCCGGGGCGTACGAGGCACTGAAAGCCGCCGGCCGTGAACGCGACGTCACGATCGTCTCGGTCGACGGCGGTTGCCCGGGCGTCGACAACGTCGCCGGCGGGGTGATCGGCGCGACCTCGATGCAGTTTCCGATCAAGATGGCCGAGCTGGGGGTCGCCGCGATCGCGGAGTACGCGAAGACCGGTGCCAAACCGCAGAACACCGCCGGCAAGAGCTTCGTCGACACCGGCGTGCAACTGATCACCGACGATCCGCAGGCCGGCGTGGAGGCGAAGGACTCCGCGTGGGGCAAGCAGAACTGCTGGGGGTGAGTATGACAACCACCACCGCCGCCGACTTCGAGGTGCGGCGTCAGGACTCGATGGGCAGGCGGCTTCAGCATCTGCTGCACGGCAACCCGGTTCTCGGCCCGCTCGCCGTCCTGGTCCTGGCGATCGTGGCGTTCTCGATCGTCAACGGCCGGTTCTTCTCGGCCGCCAACCTGTCGCTGGTGCTGCTTCAGGTGACCGTAATCGCGATGCTGGCGCTGGGTCAGACGCTGATCATCCTGACCGCCGGCATCGACCTGTCGGCCGGCGCGATCGCGGTGTTCTCGTCGATGCTGATGGCGCTCTTCGCCACCGACGCGGGAGTGCCGGCGCCGCTCGCGCTGCTGCTCGGGTTCGCCTGCGGCACGGCGATGGGTGCGCTCAACGGCCTGCTGGTGACCCGGATCAAGCTGCCACCCTTCATCGTCACGCTGGGCACCCTGACGATCTTCTTCTCGCTGAACGCGGTGGTCAGCAACAGCGAGACGGTCCGTGGCGCGGACATGCCCGCCCTGATGACGTGGACGGGTGACGCGATCCCGATCGGGTCGTTCCGGCTCAGCTACGGGTCGATCATCATGCTGCTGCTGTTCGGGTTCTTCGCGTACGCGCTGAGCTCGACGGCCTGGGGCAAGCACGTCTACGCGACCGGTGACGACATCGAGGCGGCCCGGCTCGCCGGTATCCGGACCGGGCGGGTGCTGTTCTCGGTCTACACGACGGCCGGCCTGCTCTACGCGGTCGCCGGCTGGATCCTGATCGGGCGGCTCGCGTCGGCCAGCCCCAACGTCGGCACCGAGTACAACCTGGACTCGATCACCGCGGTCGTGCTCGGCGGCACCAGTCTCTTCGGTGGCCGGGGCGGGGTGATCGGCACGCTGGTCGGCGCGCTGATCGTGGGCGTCTTCCGCAACGGCCTGCAACTGGCCGGCGTCGAGGTGGTCTGGCAGGGCTTCGCGATCGGCCTGCTGGTGCTGGTCGCGGTCTCGATCGACCAGTGGATCAGAAAGGTCAAGTCATGACCGACTGCACCGCAGCGCAGCAAGGGCCGGGCGGGCATGGCGAGGGGGTGCTGCTCCGATGACCACTCCGGTGCTGGAGGCGAAGGGCCTCACCAAACGGTACGGCCGGGTCGTCGCGATCGACGGCAGTGACCTGGAGTTGCTGCCCGGCGAGATTCTGGCGGTCATCGGTGACAACGGCGCGGGCAAGTCGAGCCTGATCAAGGCGCTCTCCGGCGCGATCGTCCCGGACGCCGGGGAGATCCGGCTGGACGGCGAGCCGGTGCACTTCCGCAATCCGATGGACGCCCGGTCCGCGGGTATCGAAACCGTCTATCAGACTCTCGCGGTCGCGCCCGGCCTGGACATCGCCGACAACCTGTTCCTCGGCCGGGAGCAGCGCCGTCCCGGTGTGCTGGGATCGGTCTTCCGCATGCTGGACCGCAAGACGATGCGGTCCGAGGCGGCCCGGCACATGAGTGAGCTCGGTGTCGGCACCCTGCAGAACATCGGCCAGGCGGTGGAGTCGCTCTCCGGTGGTCAGCGGCAGGCGGTCGCGGTGGCCCGGTCGGCGGCCTTCGGCAGCAAGGTGGTGATCCTGGACGAGCCGACCGCCGCGCTCGGGGTGAAGGAGAGCAACCGGGTCCTCCAGCTGATCCGCGACGTCCGGGACCGGGGCCTGCCGGTCATCCTGATCAGCCACAACATGCCGCACGTCTTCGAGATCGCGGACCGGATCCACATTCAGCGCCTCGGCCGTCGGATCGCGGTGATCACGCCGGGATCCCACTCGATGTCCGACGCGGTGGCGATCATGACGGGAGCGGCGCCGCCGCCGGAGGGCTAGTTTTCCTCAACCGATCCGGGACCGCGTCGATCTGGGTCGACATGTGGTTACGCCGGGCACGTCCGCGAGTGCGGAGCACCTCGCGGCTGTTCGCGACCTTCGCGGCGGCCAGTCTCGTTCCGGTGGTCACCCTGGGTGCGCTGGTGGTGCAGGACTACCGGCGGGACGCGGCCGAACAGGGCCGGGCGCAGGGCCTGGCCCAGGCCGACGTCATCGCGCAGATGGTGGTCGCGCCCGCGCTGAACAGCGGTGAGCCGCACACTCTCGGGGGCGATCTGAGCCGGCGGGGCCTGACCGCCGAGCAGTACGACCGGATGCGCGAGTCCACCGGCCTGGCCGTGTACCGGGGGTCGGTGCAGCACCTGCGGTTGCGTGGCTTCACCGGCCGGGTGATCTTCGCGGACGACGGTTCGACGAGCAACGGCGTGCCCGCCTCCGACCCGGACTTCCAGGCGGCGGTGCAGGGCCATCCGCGGGCGAAGGTGATCACCGGGCGTACGCAGACGATCCGGGTGGTGCAGCCGCTGTTCGCCGGGGCGACCGGTCAGTCGGTCGGTGTGCTCGAGGTGTATCTGCCGTACCAGCCGATCGCCGACCGCCTGGACCACCAGGTGACCCAGACCGTCCGGCGCATCGGCGGCGGTCTCGCCGTCCTCTATCTGGTGCTGGCGCTGCTGGCCTGGTGGACCACCCGATCGCTGCGGCGCTACGCCGCGGATCAGCGGCACAGTGCCCTGCACGACGCGCTGACCGGGCTGCCGAACCGGCTCGCGTTCCGGACCTGGGCGGACGACGTCCTGGAGCGGGCGCGGCGGGACGGTGCGCCGGGTGCCGTGGTGCTCGTCGACCTCAACCGGTTCAAGGAGGTCAACGACACCCTGGGGCACCACGCCGGGGACGAACTGCTGCGGGAGGTCTCCGAGCGGTTCCGGGCCGGCCTGGGCCCGCACGACATCCTGTCCCGGCTCGGTGGTGACGAGTTCGCCCTGATGCTGCCGGGTCGCACCGGCCCGGAGACGGTGGCCCTGCTGGAGGAGGTCCGGGATCGGCTGGCCGCCGAGATGGTGCTGGACGGTGTGCCGTTGAGCATCGAGGCGAGCTTCGGCATCGCCCTCTACCCGGAGCACGGCGTCAGTCTGCAGGAGCTGAAGCAGCACGCGGACGTCGCGATGTACCAGGGCAAGCGGGGCACCGCCGACATCGTCGTCTACTCCGGTGACGGGATCTCCCACTCGCAGCAGTGGCTGGTGGTGCAGGCCGAGCTGCGGCACGCCCTGGAACGCGACGAACTGGTCCTGCACTACCAGCCGAAGGTCGGCCTGCCGGACGGCGAGGTGACCGCGCTGGAGGCCCTGGTGCGCTGGCAGCACCCGGAACGCGGGCTGCTGCCGCCGGGTGACTTCCTGCCGGCCGCCGAGCACTCCGGGCTGATCGTCCCGCTCACCGAGTGGGTGCTGCGCCGGGCGCTGACCGACCGGCTGGGCTGGACCGCGGCCGGACAGTCGTGGGCGGTGTCGGTGAACGTGTCGGTACGCAACCTGGAGGTGGCCGGGTTCCCGGACCTGGTGGCCGAGCTGCTGGCCGGGACCGGCACCCCGGCGGACCGTCTGGTGCTGGAGGTGACCGAGACCGCGCTGGCCGGTGACGTCGACACGGTGGAACGTGTGCTCGCCCGGGTGGCGGCGCTCGGCGTCGGCCTCTCGGTCGACGACTTCGGTGCCGGGTTCACCAGCCTGTCCCACCTGCGCGGGCAGCCGGTCGCCGAGATCAAGATCGACCGGAAGTTCGTCGCGGACGTGGCGCACGACCCGCAGAGCCGGGCGATCGTCCGGTCGGTGATCGAGCTGGCGCACGCGCTGGGCAGCCGGGCCACCGCCGAGGGCGTCGAGACGGCCGAGGTCTACCGCTGGCTGATCGAGGCCGGCTGTGACGAGGCGCAGGGTTACCTGATCGGCCGGCCCGTGCCGTGGCCGCAGGTCGATCCGGCGATGTTCGCAGTGCCGGGAGCAGTGTCCGAAGAAGTATCCGCCACCATGATCGAAGGACTACCTCGATGATCTTCCTACGCCGTGCCGCGGCCGCCGCCGGGATCGCGCTCGCCCTCGCGGCGGGTGGCTGTACCGGGGGCGAGAACGCCGTCGTCGCGGCCGGGGCGGTGGACGAGGTCGGCGCCGTGGCCATGGACGCGGCGCTGCACGCGAAGCTGCCCGAGGCCGTCCGGACGCGGGGATTCGTGCGCCTGGTGACCGACGCCAGTTACGCGCCGATGGAGTATTTCGCCGCCGACGGGCGCACCATCATCGGGTTCGAGCCCGATCTGGCGGCCGCGCTCGGGCAGGTGCTCGGGGTCCGGGTCGAGATGGTGGTCGGCGTCTTCAACACGGCGCTGGACGAGGTCTCGGCCGGCACGTACGACGGGGTGCTCTCGTCGATGACCGACACCGAGGACCGGCGGGACAAGGCGGACTTCGTCAACTACTTCTCCACCGGCACGTCGATCCTGGTGCAGCGCGGGAACCCGAAGGGGATCGCCGGCCTCGACGATCTCTGCGGGCACGCGGTGGCCACCGAGAAGGGCACCTACCAGGAGACGATGCTGGTGCAGGCGGCGAAGAAGTGCGGGACCGCCCCGCTCCGGATCATCAGCCTGCCGACGAACGCCGACGCCCTGGTGGAGCTCCGGCTCGGCCGCGTGGTGGCGGCGCTGCAGGACTATCCGCCCGCGTCGTACCTGGCCAGCGACGAACGGACCAGTGCCTTCTTCCAGCTGGCCTCGAACGAGCAGTACGAGCCCGGCCTCTTCGGGATCGCGGTCGACAGGAGGAACGCCGCACTGCGGGACTGTCTGCGTGACGCGCTCCAGCGGCTCATCGACTCCGGCACGTACGGCGATCTGCTGGCCCGTTGGGAGTTGACCGCCAGCGGAGTCACCAAGGCGACAGTGAACGGCATATAGACGACGATGCTCGGCTACACACGCGTGTAGTACGCTACACGTGTGAGTAGTGACAGCGACCTGACCGCACGGGCCCGGATCCGGGACGCCGCGATCGCGCTCTTCACCGAGCGCGGCATCGCGGGTGCCACGATCCGCGACATCGCCCAGGCCGCCGGTGTCTCCTCCGGCCTGCTGCGGCACCACTTCGGGTCGAAGGAGGGTCTGCGCGACGCCTGCGACGAGTGGGCGATGGGCCAGATCGCGCAGATCCAGATGCGGTTCACCGACAACCAGGCGGTCGGCGCCCTGGCCCCCGAGGCCATGGCCCTGCAGCAATACCTGGTGCGCTCCCTGATGGACGGTTCCCCCCGGGGCTCGGCCATGTTCACGCAGGCGGTGGTGCACGGGGAGCGCTGGGTGGAGGCCGCCGGGCTGGACGCGTCCGACCCTCGGGCGTTCGCGGCCGTGCTCGGCGCCATGAAGATGGGCATGTTCCTGATGCGCGACCAGCTCTCCGCCGTGCTCGGGCAGGACGTCGGCGAGATGCCCGGCTATCTGCGCATGATCCGCGCGTCCGTGGAGATCTTCACCCAGCCGCTACTCACCCCGGAGCAGGCCGACCAGGCTCGTAAGGAGCTGGATCGGCTTGAGGATTCTCTGATCGGAGAGAAGGGGTCATGGCGGATGCCATCGATGTCGAAGGACTGATCAAACGGTTCGGGGCGGTCACCGCTCTGGACGGGCTGGACCTGCGGGTCGCGACCGGGGAGGTGCACGGTTTCCTCGGGCCGAACGGGGCCGGCAAGACCACCACCATCCGCGTGCTCCTGGGGCTGATGCGGGCCGACGGCGGCACGGCGCGGCTGCTCGGCGGCGATCCCTGGGCCGACGCCACAGCGCTGCACCGCCGGCTCGCCTACGTCCCGGGCGACGTCACGTTCTGGCCCAGCCTGACCGGCGGCGAGGTCATCGACCTGCTCGGCCGGCTGCGCGGCGGCGTCGACCGCAAACGGCGCGACGACCTGGTCGAGCGATTCGAGCTGGATCCGCGCAAGAAGGGCCGCGCCTACTCCAAGGGCAACCGGCAGAAGGTGGCGCTGGTCGCCGCACTGGCCTCCGATGTGGAGCTGCTGATCCTCGACGAGCCGACCTCCGGGCTGGACCCGCTGATGGAGGAGGTCTTCCGGGAGGTGATCCTCGAGGAGAAGAGGCGCGGTGACCGTACGGTTCTGCTGTCCAGCCACATCCTCTCCGAGGTCGAGGCGCTGTGTGACCGCCTGACCATCATCCGGGCCGGCCGGGCGGTGGAGACCGGCACCCTGGCCGACCTGCGCCACCTGACCCGCACCACGATCCGCGCCGAGCTGACCGGTCCGGTGAACGGGCTCGCCGCCATCGCCGGGGTGCACGACCTGAAGACCGAGGACGGACGGGTGGCCTTCGACGTCGACGCCGAGGCTCTCGAGCCGGCTCTGAAGTCGCTGGTCGAGGCCGGGGTGCGCAGTCTGGTCAGTCAGCCGCCGTCGCTGGAGGAGCTGTTCCTGCGGCACTACGCCCGGGACACCGAGGCCGCCCGATGACCGGGACGACCGGCCTGCTCCGGCTGGTGCTGCGCCGCGACCGGATCATCATGCCGCTCTGGGTGCTGCTGTTCGGTGTCCTGCCGTATGTCTACGTCAGTGGCTTCGACACCCTGTTCGGCACCGTGCAGGAACGGATCCACTACGCGCAGATCAGCGCCGCCAACGCCGGTTTCGTCGGCCTCTACGGCCCACTGCACGGCGACAGCCTCGGTGAGCTGACCGTGTGGCGGGGTGGATTCCTGCCGGTGATGATCGGTCTCGCCGCGCTGCTCACGGTCATCCGGCACACCCGGGCCGACGAGGAGGCCGGGCGCACCGAGCTGGTCCGGGCCGGCGTGGTCGGCCGGTTCGCGCCGCTGGCCGCCGCGGTGCTGGCCACGGTTCTGGCGTGCCTGGTGATCGGCGTGCTCGTGGCGGTCACCCTGATCGGCCACGGGCTGCCGGCCGGGGGTTCGGTGGCGCTGGGCGCGTCCTACGCGGTCAGCGGCTGGCTCTTCGCCGGGGTCGGTGCGGTCGCGGCGCAGCTCGGCGACAGCGGCCGCGGGGCCCGTGCGATCGCGGTGCTGGTCCTCGGCGTGTCCTATGTGCTGCGCATGGGCGGCGACATCTCGGCGCTCGGTGGTGGCCGGCTGGACTGGATGTCCTGGCTGTCGCCGATCGGCTGGATCCACCGGGTCTTCCCGTTCGGGGCGGACGACTGGTGGCCGATGGTGCCGGCAGTCGTCGGCACGTCGGCCACGGTGGGTGTCGCGGCGTACCTGCTGACGCGCCGCGACCTCGGTGGCGGCCTGCTCGCCGGACGGCTCGGGCCGGCCAGGGCGGCGGGGTCCCTGCGGTCACCGATCGCTCTGGCCTGGCGGCTGCATCGCGGCCTGCTGATCGGCTGGACGGCCGGGTTCGCGGCGCTGGGCCTGGTCTTCGGTGGGGTGAGTACCAGCGTGGCCCAGATCGCCGCGGATTCCAGCGCGATGAGCAGGATCTTCAGCCAGCTCGGCGGGAGTGATTCGATCATGGACGCCTACTTCGCCTCCATCGCACAGACCTGCGCGCTGATCATCTCGTGCTACGCCGTGCAGGCCGCGCTGCGGATCCGCGACGAGGAGCAGAGCGGGCACGCCGAGGCGATGCTGAGCACCGACGTGAGCCGGTGGGCGTGGAGTGCGAGCCACCTGCTCTTCGCCCTGCTCGGCCCGGCGGTGGCGCTGCTCGCCGAGGGGGTGGTCGCCGGGCTGGTGCACGGCGATCCGGGTCCGGTGGTGGCGTCCTCGCTGGCCCAGCTGCCGGCCGTCTGGGTGCTGGCCGGGGTGACGACGCTGCTGATCGGGGTGGCGCCGAAACTGGCCGCGGCCGCATGGGCGGTCGTCGCCGCGGCGCTGCTGATCCTGATGGTGGGGCCGCTGCTGGAGGTCGATCAGTGGGTGCTCGACCTGTCCCCGTTCACCCATGTCCCGCACCTGCCCGGTGCGAGCTTCACGGTCGTACCCCTCCTGGTGCTGACCTTGATCGCCGCCGCACTGGGCGGCGCCGGCCTGATCGCCCTGCGCCGTCGCGACGTCCCCGTGTAGCAATCCGGTGCGACCTGGCCGAAAGGTCAGGTCGCCGCCCGGGGAACCGACTGAGGACTGGCGTGAACGCGAGCACATCCATCGGCCGGACCGGACCACGGATCCGCTGGGGCCGCCTGCTGGCCCGCCGGGCGACCGCCCGGGTCGCCGTGGCCGGCACCGCCGTCGGCATCGTCACCCTGGCCGTCACGGCCGTGCTCGCCGTCGCCGGCACCACGGAGGCGACCCGGGAGGTCCGCCGCGCCCACAAGGTCGTCCAGGCGCTGACCGACAACCCGGTGCCGGTCGGCGCCCAGGACGCCGTGCTGCGGGAATACCTGGCGAGCGGCGGCGCCGACGACCTGGCCGCCGTCGACAGCCGGGCCGGTGTGCTCCGGACGGTGGCCCAGGTGACCGCCCCGACCGTCTCGGTGCTGTTCGCGGTGTGCGTCCTCGTGCTCGGCGGCTACCGGCGCCGGGCCGAGCGGCAGGCCGCGCGGCGCCTGCACGAGGCCACCCACGACCCGCTGACCGGACTCGGCAACCGCGCCATGCTGCACGACGAACTCGACGTCGCGGTCCGCCACGGCGAGGAGACCGGCGAACCGTTCAGCCTGCTTCTCATCGACCTCGACCGGTTCAAGGAGGTCAACGACACCCTCGGCCACCACGTCGGTGACGAACTGCTGGTCGAGGTGGCACAGCGTCTCGATCACGGCTGCCGGGGCGGCGACATCGTGGTACGCCTCGGCGGCGACGAGTTCGCTCTGGTCATGCCGACCACACCGGACCAGCCCGAGGCGGTGGAGGCCGGCCATCGGATCCTGGAGTCGCTGCGCCGGCCGGTCCGGCTCAACGGCCTGTCGGTCGACATCGACGCGAGCATCGGTGTGGCCGTCTACCCCCGCGACGGTGTGGACGCCGCAGCGCTGCTCCAGCACGCCGACGTCGCGATGTATGCGGCGAAGCGCCGGCACGGCGGGGTCACCGGCTATGACGCGTCGCTGGACGAGGGCGACGCGAGCCGGCTGAGCCTGCAGAGCGAACTCCGGCAGGGCATCGAGCGCGGCGAACTCGTCGTCTTCTACCAGCCCAAAGTGGACGTGGCCACCCGGATGCCGTGCGGTGCCGAGGCCCTGGTGCGCTGGCAGCACCCGGAGCGCGGGCTGCTCGCGCCGGACGTCTTCATCCCGCTGGCCGAGGAGACCGGCCTGATCGATCTGATCACCGCGGAGGTGCTGGACCAGGCGCTGGCGCAGATCGCCCGCTGGGCGGAGCTGCACCACGAACTGCCGGTGTCGGTGAACATCCCGGCCCGTTCACTGTCCGACGCCACCTTCCCGGCGACGGTCGCGGCCGCGCTGGACCGCCACCGGGTACGCCCCGAACTGCTCACCCTGGAGATCACCGAGAGCGCCGTGATCGCCGACATGATGCGCGCCGGAGAGGTCCTGGGCGGGCTGCGCGAGCAGGGCGTCAACATCTCGATCGACGACTTCGGCACCGGATACTCCTCGATCGCGCACCTGCGGGACATGCCGCCGCACGAACTCAAGATCGACCGGAGTTTCGTGATGAAGATGTGCGAGAACAGCCGGGACGAGACCATCGTGCGGGCGGTCGTCGACCTGGCCCGGAACCTGCGGCTGCGGGTCGTCGCCGAGGGGGTCGAGACCGAGTCGGCGTTGCAGGCGCTGGATGAGCTGGGCTGCCACGAGGCGCAGGGCTACCACATCAGCCGTCCGCTGCCGGCCGCCGACCTGACCGCCTGGCTGGCCGGAGCCGCATCCGGAACGGCGGTGGGCGCGGTCTGAGGCGCCCGCCGTCCCGCCCGTGCGGGACGGCCGGCGAACTCTCAGTACTGCCGGTTGTGCAGGACCGCTTTTGCGGCTTCGCGGTCGAAGGCGGTCTCGTCCACGACCACCCGCCGCGGAACGGTCTGCCCGGTCGTCACCTTGCCGACCAGCTCCATCAGCTGCGAGCCCAGCAGCGGGTTGCACTCGACGACGTAGTTCAGCCGGCCCTCGGCCAGCGCGGCCAGACCGTCCCGGCTCGCGTCCACGGTGATGATCTTGATATCCGTGCCGGGCCGTTTCCCGGCGGCCTCGATCGCCTCGACCGCGCCGAGGCCCTCGTCGTCGTTGTGCGCGAAGACCGCATCGATGCCGGTGTGCGCGGCCAGGAAGCCGGCCATCACCTGCTCACCCTGCGCCCGGGTGAAGTCGCCGTCCCCCGAGCCGATCACCTGAAGGTCGCGATCGGCCTTGATCGCCTCGGCGAAACCGGCCCGTCGCTGGTTGGCCGGTGCGGACCCGGCGGTGCCCTCGATCTCGACGATCCGGACCCGACCGTGGCGGTCCCGATAGTGCTCGACCAGCCACTCGCCGGCCTTGCGCCCCTCGGCGGTGAAGTCCGAACCCAGCATCGTGACGAACAGCGAGGTGTCGGTGGTGTCCACCATCCGGTCGGTCACGATCACCGGGATGCCGGCGTCCCTGGCCTCCTGAAGGAGCGTGTCCCAGCCGGTCTCCACCACCGGGGAGAAGGCGATGACGTCGACGTCGGCGCTGATGAACTCGCGGATGGCGGCCGCCTGGTTCTCCTGCTTCCCGTCGGCGATCCGCAGGTCCAGCCGTACGCCCGCGTTCGTGGCCGCGTGCTCGATCGATCGGGTGTTCGCCAACCGCCAGGCGCTCTCCGTGCCGACCTGGGAGAACCCGAGGCGGACGCCGTCCTGCCCGGCTCCCCCGGGGGCGGCGTCCTCGCCGCCCCCGCAGGCCGTCACCAGGCCGACGAGAAGCAGGGCCAGGAGTGTCGGCGCTCTTCGCACTTCCACAACGTATTACGGATGTATCACTCTTTCGGCCGCTTCGGGAGGACCAGCTCCTCATGGTCCAGTTCCCGGTTGAGCACCCGCAGGCTCTCGTCGGCGAGCCGGCCGGCGTCCCGCCAGCGCAGCAGTTCCTCGCGCTCGGCGTCGATCACCGCCTGCCGGACCATCAGGGCCGCCTCGTACTGCGGTGACTTCGGCAGGTCGGTCGACTCCACCTGGTCCAGCAGATCCAGTCGCCGCCGGTAGCGGTCCAGGCGGACCTGGAGCTGTCGGCGCATCGTCTCGATCGCCTCGTCCTCGACGTGGTCGTGCTGCTCCTCCTGGATGTCGTCGAGCCGGTGCAGCGCCGCCTGCACGGCGGCCGAGCGGGCCTCGTTGCGCAGCCGGGCCTTGTCCTTCTGGTTGGCGCGCAGGCCCAGCCGGCGAACCAGCAGCGCGAAGGTCAGGCCCTGGCCGACCAGGGTGACCAGCACGACGATCAGGGCACAGAAGACCATCAGGCTGTGGTTGGGGAACGATGTCGGAATGATCCAGACGGCCGCCAGCGTGATCACACCACGGGTTCCGGCCCAGCTCAGAGCGGTCACCTCGCGCGCGGAGAGCGGCTCCTCCTTGGCCTTGCCCTCGGGCACGTCGAGGTCGTCGTCCTGCTGCCCGCCGAGCCGTAGGTGCAACTGGCGGGGCAGCAGCTGGGTGAGGACCAGCCAGATCGGGCGGACTAGCAGCACGACACCGAGCGTGATGCCCACCGCGATGCCGATCTCGGTCCACGTGTAGGGCTTGAGCGCTATCAGGACGTCCTTGACCTGGATACCGATCAGCAGGAAGACCGCGCCCTCCAGCAGGAAGTCGATCAGCCGCCAGACCGCGGCGGTCTGCAGCCGGCTCGCCCCGGTGGTGTAGCGCGGTGTGTCGTGGCCGATGATCAGGCCGGCCACGACGACCGCCAGCACACCGGAGAACATGTGGTTGTGCTCGGCGATCGCGAAGGCGGCGAGCGGCGTGATGATCGACAGTGCGTTGGCGCTCAGCGGATCCGCCCGCAACGGCTTCAGGAACCGCACGATGTAGGCGGTGGCGACACCGATGAGCACACCGCCGGCCGCCGAGATGACGAACTTGCCGACCGCGTTCTCGTAGGAGAATTCGTCGACGTTGCTCTGCGCGGCGATCGCCACGGTGAGCAGGGTCAGCGCGGTCGCGTCGTTGAGCAGGCCCTCACCCTGGATCAGAGTGATCAGTTTGCCCGGCAGCCCGGCCTTGCGCCCGACCGCGAGAGCCGCGACCGGGTCCGGCGGGGCGACCGCCGCACCCAGCGCGATGCCGGTGGCGAGAGTCGCCCCGGTCACCCAGAACGAGAAACCGAACCCGATGAGCAACGCGGTGATCAGGACCAGGAAGACCGACAGGCTGATCACCGTACGCATGTTGCGCCGGATGTCGAGGAGTGAAGAATCCAGCGCCGCGTTGTAGAGCAGCGGCGGCAGGACGAACATCAGGATGAAGTCCTCGTCCAGCCGCAGGTTGGGCAACGGGGTGTAGGAGTAGATGACGCCGACCAGTGTCAGCAGAACCGCGGCGGGGAGACCGGTCCTCTCCGTGATCCAGTGGACCACGATGATCACCGCGACTGCTCCCAGCGCGAATAGCAGGATCGGCTCGTAGTTCATTCGATCATTGTCGCGGCTGCTCTGCGGCGAGTCGGTCGCGGGCTGCGGTCAGCGCGGCACGGTTCTGCTCGATCGTCGGAGTGGCGTCCGCGACGATTTTCCCGATCGACGGGTCGGTGCTGACAGTCAGCACGAGCCGGGCCAGCTTGGCCGCCCGCTCGTAGCCGGACAGCTGGGTATCGATGAACAGCGAGTCGAATCCGGCGCCGGACGCGGCCAGATACTGCTCGGCGAGCGCCAGCTGCTCCGAGTTCGGCTCCGTCGGCAGGCGCACCCCGAGAGCCTCGGCAACCTGCTTGACCTGCACATCAAGCTTCTTGTGGTACGTCGCGAACCGCTTGCCGAGTTTGCGGACGGTCCGGTTGTCGCTCTTGCGGGCGGCCAGCCTGCCGGCCGTGATCTGGGCCAGGTTGCCCTGGTGCACGGCGATCAGGAACTCCGCCTCCGGGCTGACCGGCCGGGCCGCCACGGCGGTGTGCCGGCCGTTCTCCGGCCGGGCCGGGGATGCCATCGCGGGACCGGAGGAGAGGCCGATCAGGGCTACGACACCCCACGTAAAGATCTTGTGACTGAAAGGCATAATCGCAGCATAAGCGGGTGAAAAGGGACGCGCCCGATCATCCGTGGATGACCGGGCGCGTCGCGGTGCGCGAATCAGTACCGGTAGTGCTCCGGCTTGAACGGGCCCTCGACGTCGACGCCGAGGTACTCCGCCTGCTTCTTGGTGAGGGTGGTCAGCCGGACGCCGAGCGCGTCCAGGTGCAGCCGGGCCACCTTCTCGTCCAGGTGCTTCGGCAGCACGTAGACCTGCTTCTCGTACGCCTCCGGCTTGGTCCAGAGCTCGATCTGGGCCATCACCTGGTTGGTGAACGAGTTCGACATCACGAAGCTGGGGTGGCCGGTCGCGTTGCCCAGGTTCATCAGGCGACCCTCGGACAGGATGATCACCGAGTGCCCGTCCGGGAAGCGCCACTCGTGCACCTGCGGCTTGATCTCGACCTTCTCGATGCCGGCGACCTTGGCCAGCCCGGCCATGTCGATCTCGTCGTCGAAGTGCCCGACGTTGCCGACGATCGCGTTGTGCTTCATCGCCGACAGGTGCTCGACGGTGATGATGTCGGTGCCGCCGGTGGTGGTGATGAAGATGTCGGCCTCACCGACCACGTCCTCGAGCCGGACGACCTGCATGCCGTCCATCGCCGCCTGCAGCGCGCAGATCGGGTCGACCTCGGTGACGACGACGCGGGCGCCCTGGCCGCGCAGCGTCTCCGCCGAGCCCTTGCCGACGTCGCCGTAACCGCAGACCACGGCCAGCTTGCCACCGAGCATCACGTCGGTCGCGCGGTTGAGGCCGTCGACCAGCGAGTGGCGGATGCCGTACTTGTTGTCGAACTTGCTCTTGGTGACCGCGTCGTTGACGTTGATCGCCGGGAAGAGGAGCGTGCCCTCCTTGGCCAGCTTGTAGAGCCGGGCCACACCGGTGGTGGTCTCTTCGGTGACACCCTTGATCTCGGCCGCGATCTTGGTGAAACGGCCCTTGTCGGAGGCCAGGCTCGCGCGCAGCGTCTCCAGGATGATCGAGTACTCGTGGTTGTCGTTCTCGGTGGTCTGCGGCACCGCGCCGGCCGCCTCGAACTCGACACCCTTGTGCACCAGCAGGGTGGCGTCACCGCCGTCGTCGAGGATCATGTTCGGACCGCGGCCGTCGCCGAAGTCGAACAGGCGCATGGTCGCCCACCAGTACTCCTCCAGCGTCTCGCCCTTCCAGGCGAAGACCGGGACACCGACCGGGGCGTCGACCGTCCCGGTGGGGCCGACGACGACCGCGGCGGCCGCCTCGTCCTGGGTGGAGAAGATGTTGCAGGACACCCAGCGGACCTCGGCGCCGAGCGCGACCAGGGTCTCGATCAGGACGGCGGTCTGCACGGTCATGTGCAGCGAGCCGGCGATCCGGGCGCCACTGAGCGGCTTGCTGTCACCGAACTCGGTGCGCAGCGACATCAGGCCGGGCATCTCGTGCTCGGCCAGACGGAGCTGGTGGCGGCCGGCCTCGGCCAGCGACAGGTCGGCGACCGCGAAGTCGAGACCGTTGACGGATCGAAGTTTGTCGCTCATGAAAAGAGGGCTCCTCCCTCTCAGGAGGCGCCCTTGCGTCAAGAAACCCCAACCGAGCGTGGCGGGCGGCCGTCTCATCGACAGCGGAGCCCGTTGCAGCGCCTCTCGGTAGAGCCGGAAACCACTTTAACGCGCGTCCGGCAAGATCACATCCGCCGGAGTGTTCCGTCGGTGTCCGTAATCACATACGTTCCGTCACCAAGCGTATCCAGATCGTATTGGTTGATGGTGGTGACCTCGAGCTCGCCGAGGACCTCGCCGGTGCGGGCGTCGATCCGGAAATGCCGCCACCAATCGGTGTCCTCCGCCTCGTCCACCCCGAAGACGACCGCGATGACGGTGTCGTCGTCCAGGAAGCCGGGGCTCCACTCCAGGAAGAGGTCGTCCTCGTCCTCGCCGAAACCGAAGTCCGGCAGCGTGACCTTGAAAAGGGTGTCCCCGCTGGGGAACTCGTGCACGATCAGATCGTCGCTGTCCTGGCCGACGGTGACGAACCGGGTCTCGTCCGGGGAGACGCCGTGCAGTGAGCGGTCGCCCCAGCCGTAGTCGTGCGGGCGGGAGTCCGGCCCGGCGAGGTAGATCTGGATGCCGTCCTGTCCCTCGCCGACCTCCAGCAGCATCCGGCCGTCACGCAGCGCGAACTGGTCGCCGCCGTGGCCCACGGTCGGCAGCTCGTGCCGGGTGCGCACCGCACCGGTCGCGGCGTCCAGCGCGATCCACTCGTCGTCCCGGCCGCGGTCGGCCATGGCGTTCGGCGCGTAGACCCAGACCAGGCTGTCGTCGTGGGAGAGCGCGACATCGGTGTAGGAGACGCCGCACTTCGGCCCGCGGGCGCCCAGCTCGAAGCGCCACTCCTCGCGCCCCGCCGGATCGACCTTCAGCACGGCCGTGTCGGTCGCGTAGAACAGCCGGTCCCGCGAGACGGGGACGGCGTGCCCCTCGCTCCCCGGCTCCTTGAAGGTGCTTCGCGGCGGGACGGGGAAGGTCCGGACCAGGTTCAGCTCGGCGTCGTAGACCTCGACACCATGATCGTTCTTGCGGGAGAGGACGCGCACGCGGGCAGCGTAGCGCGGGTTCGAACCGTCACGCGATGGAGCGAGAAAACATCAAGAGGCGCCGGTAAATTGCGAGTCACTGCAAGAAGGAGGCAGAAACTTGAAATACTGCGACAGGTCATTGTGAGGTAGATCTCCGTACATCTATCGTCGGCTCACCTTCCTCGACGAAAAGAGCCTTCGATGTCCTCTGACGAGAGGCGGTCCGGCGTTCCACCGCGCTGGTCCGTCCTTCTTCTCGGCGTGGTGCTCGCCGCCACCGGCATCCCGTACGCCGCCCAGGCCGCTCCCGCCGCCACCGAGATCACCCGGGCCGCGCTCGATCCCGCACTGCTCACCGGGCGGGGTGCACCGGTCGCCTTCCTGGAGCAGGAGGCCGAGCACGCGGCCACCAACGGAACGGTGATCGGGCCGGACCGCACCGCGTACACGCTGCCCGCCGAGGCCTCCGGCCGGTCCGCGGTCACCCTCGACCCGGGCGAGTGGGTGGAGTTCACCCTGCCCCGGGCGGCCAACGCGATCACCGTGCGCTACAGCATCCCGGACGCTCCGGCCGGTGGCGGGATCACCGCGCCGCTGACCGTCGGTACCCGGCACGGCACCCGCACCATGACGCTGACCTCGCAGTACTCCTGGCTCTACAACCAGTACCCGTTCACGAACGACCCGCGGGCGGACCTGCTGCACCCGGACTGGTGGATCACCGAGTGCCAGTGCGTGCCGGCCGCCACCACCCCGGCCCCGGTGATCGCCAGACCGTTCCGGCCGGCCCACTTCTACGACGAGCAGCGGCTGCTCCTCGGGCACACCCACCGGGCCGGTGACCGGATCCGGCTCACCGCGCGCAGCGTGCCCACCACGATCGACCTGCTCGACTCGGAGCTCGTCGGGCCACCGAAGGTCGACCTGACCGCGGTGAACCCGCTGTTCTTCGGCGCCGACCCGACCGGGCGCCGGGACGCGGCACCCGCCATCGAGCGGGCCATCGCGTACGCCGGGAAGGCCCACCGCAAGGTCTACCTGCCGCCGGGCGTCTACCAGGTGAACCGGCACATCGTCGTCGACGACGTGACCATCACCGGGGCCGGCAACTGGTACACGATCATCAAGGGCCGCGAGGTCGCCCTGGACCAGCCGGCGCCGGACGGGTCGGTGCACACCGGAGTCGGCTTCTACGGCAGGAGCGCGGCCGAGGGCGGCAGCCGCAACGTGCATCTGTCGGGATTCGCGATCCAGGGCGACGTACGGGAGCGGATCGACACCGACCAGGTCAACGGCGTCGGCGGGGCGATGAGCGACTCGACCGTCGACGGCCTGTACATCCAGCACACGAAGGTGGGCCTCTGGTTCGACGGCCCGATGTCGAACACGAGGGTGACGAACAACGTCATCGTCGACCAGATCGCCGACGGCCTCAACTTCCACACCGGGGTCACCGGCTCGCTGGCCCGCGGCAACTTCGTCCGGAACACCGGCGACGACGCGCTGGCCATGTGGGCGGAGAAGACCACGAACAGCGGCAACACCTTCGACCGCAACACCGTCCAGTCGCCGACCCTGGCCAACGGCATCGCGATCTACGGCGGCCGGGACACCACCGTGTCGAACAACCTGATCGCCGACCCGGTCCGGGAGGGCAGCGCGCTGCACGCCGGGACCCGGTTCGCCGCCGAGCCGTTCACCGGGTTCCTGCGGTTCACGAACAACACCACGGCACGCGCCGGCACGTTCGAGCTGAACTGGCGGATCGGGCTCGGGGCGATCTGGTTCTACAGCCTGGAGGACGGCTTCGACGCGGACGTACGGGTGACCGGCGACCACTACCTGGACAGCACCTACAACGCGATCATGCTGGTCGCCGAGTGGGGCGTGAAGGATCTCCACTCGATCGACGGGATCAGGTTCAAGGACATCCGGGTCGACGGTACGGGCACGAGCGTGCTCAGCGCCCGCGCCGGTGGGTCCGCGTCCTTCGAGAACGTCGACGCCCGCAACGTCGGGGCGGTCGGCGTGAACAACTGCGGCCGGTTCGGGTTCCCCGCGACCGGCTCCGAGTTCGGTCTCACCGATCTCGGCGGCAACGACGGCGGCTGGCTCGCGCCGTACCTGCCGAACGCCATCACGTGTGACGACCGCCCGCCGGTCGTCGCGCCGCCGCCGCCCTCGGATTGGTGAAAGGCGAGACGTCCTCGCCCGGCCGTGGCGACCACAGAGTGTCGCCACGGCCGCTCCGGGTAATAACGGTACGAGCAGTTGGGTTCCGGGCACCTGCCACAGGTAGCCTGGTCGGCGCTGCGTGGACCGGAAGATGGGAAGTACGTTGAGCCGAACCCTGTTGGTCACCGGTGGTGCCGGATTCGTCGGTAGCTCCTTGATCAGGTCGCTGCTGAACGACTTCCCCGATGCGACGGTCGTCTCGCTGGACAACTACTTCACCGGCACGCCGGAGAACCACGTCCACGATCCGCGGATCACCTACATCGACGGGTCGACCAGCGACATCGCCAAGATCTGGGCGGATCGTGGTCTCCCCGCGCCGGAGCTCGTCTTCCACCTCGGTGAGTACTCCCGCATTCCGCAGTCGTTCGAGGACCACGACCTGACCTGGGACTTCAACCTCCTCGGCACCAAGGAGGTGGTCAAGTTCACGGCGGGGCACGGCGCGAAACTGATCTACGCCGGGTCCAGCTCGAAATTCGGCAACGACGGTGAGGACGAGAACCTCAATCCGTACGCGTGGACCAAGGCCAAGAACATCGAGTACATCAAGAACTACTCGAACTGGTACGGGCTGGACTACGCGATCGCGTACTTCTACAACGTCTACGGCCCCGGCCAGATCACCCAGGGCAAGTACGCCACGGTGATCGGCATCTTCGAGCGCCAGTTCCTCGCCGGCGAGCCGCTGACCGTGGTGTCCCCGGGCACCCAGACCCGCGACTTCACCCACATCGACGACATCGTCCGCGGCCTCGTGCTGGTCGCCCGCGGTGGCACCGGCGACGGCTACCTGCTCGGCACCGGTTGCGAGTGGCCGCTGGCCAAGGTCGCCGAGATGTTCGGCACCGAGTTCACGCTCATCCCGGAACGGCGCGGCGAGCGGGTCCGTGGTCAGGCCGACACCACCAAGGCCAACGGCCTGGGCTGGCACCCGGAGAAGCGGCTCGACGAGTACATCGCCGAGTTCGTGGCCGCACACCCCCGCTGAAACGGAGTTCCGGGCCGGTGAGGAATGATTCGCCGCCGACTGGGCATCCCGGGGCCATGCGGAACGGGATCAGGATTGCCATCGTGTCCGGTCACGCCACCCTGGTGCGTGACCTCGAACAGTCAATCCCCGAGGCCACCGGGGGCCGGGCCGCCGTCGCCGGAGCGGGCGACGGCTCCGACGTGGCCGGGTTGCTGCGAGAACCCGTACCCGATCTGGTTCTCGTCGATCTGATGCCACCGGGCGGGGTCGCGGCGATCGCGGCGGCCCGGGCCGCCGCACCGAAGACCCGGATCCTGGCGCTGGCCGGCGACGGTGACCCGGCGGCCGAGCTGGAGGCTCTGCGCGCCGGGGCGTCCGGGATCCTGCCGCGCGGTGACGAGGCGGTCCCACCGCTGCTGGCCGCTCTGGAGGGCTGGGCGGTGGTGCCGACCGCGCTGCTCGCGTCGCTGGTGGACCGGCCCGGCCGGCCGCCCGCGCAGGCCACGACGGCCCAGCTCGACGAGAACGACCAGCGGCTGCTGCGCCTGATCGCCTCCGGGTCCTCGACGAGCGAGATCGCCGGCGTGCTGCACGTCTCCGACCGTACGGTCAAACGCCTGACCGCCGCCCTGTTGCGGAAGATGCACGTCTCCAGTCGCACCGAGGCCGCCGCTGTCGCCGGCAGCGCCGGCCTCGTGTGACCGGACCACTCAGCCGGTGGCGCGTGGCCGCGTCGTGACCGCCGACAGCGGCGTGGCCACCTCCTCCAGGGACTTGCCCTCGGCGTCGATGCCGATGAACGCCTCGACGATGCCGCCGACCACCATCACCCCGGCGCCGATCAGGAAGCCGATGAACAACTTGCCCGGGTCGTCGCCCTCGCCGATCAGTGCGCCGTAGAAGACCGGGCCGATCGCGCCGAAGCACTGGGCGATCGCGAAGAACACCGCGATGGCCTGGGCACGGATCTCCAGCGGGAAGATCTCACTGACCGTCAGGTACGCCGAACTGGCCCCCGCCGACGCGAAGAAGAAGATGACGCTCCAGGCGATCGTCTGGGTGATCGCGTTCAGTGCGCCCTGGTGGAAGAGCACCGCGGTGATCGCCAGCAGAGCGCCGGACAGCAGGTACGTGCCGGAGATCATCTTGCGGCGGCCGACCGTGTCGAAGAGCCGGCCGATGGTGAGCGGGCCGACCAGGTTGCCGACCGCGAACGCCACCAGGTACAGCGGTGCGGCCTTCTCGTCCACGCCGAAGAACTTGGTGAGCACCATCGTGTAGGTGAAGAAGATCGCGTTGTACAGGAACGACTGCGTGATCATCAGGGTGGCACCCAGCGTCGACCGCGCCGGATAGACCCGGAAGAGCACCCTGAGCAACGACAGGTAACCGTGCGGCCTGGTGGGCCGGATGTCGATCGCCTTCGAGTCGTCCAGCGGCTCCAGCGTCTGCCCGGCGGCCTCGGCGGCCCGCTCGATCCGGGCGATGTTCTCCTCGGCCTCCGCTTCCCGGCCGTGCATGACCAGCCAGCGCGGGCTCTCCGGCAGGTGCCGGCGCAGACCCCAGATCGCCACACCGATGACCGGGCCGATCAGGAAGGGATCCGCCACGCCCAGTTCAGGTCCACGTTGTTGAGCAGGATGTACGTGCCGAGGGTGCCGATGATGGCGCCACCCCAGTAGGTGCCGTTCACCCCGATGTCGACGCGGCCGCGGTACTTGGCCGGCATCATCTCGTCGATCGCCGAGTTGATCGCGGCGTATTCGCCGCCGATGCCGGCGCCCGCTATGAACCGGGTGAGATACAGGAAGACCAGAGCTGCCGGACCGTTACCCCAGGTCAATGCGGTGAGCGCGTTGCCTCCGAGATAGACGGCCAGGGTGACGATGAAGAGGTTCCGGCGGCCGAGGGCGTCGGAGAGCCGACCGAAGAACAGTGCGCCGAAGACCTCACCGAGCAGGTAGACGGTGGCGATCAGGCCGACCTGTGTCGAACTCAGGGCCAGCGTCTCCTGCTCGGCCAGCACCGGGCCGACCGCGCTGGCCACGGTGATCTCGAGTCCGTCGAGGACCCAGGCGGTCCCGAGCGCGAGGATGATCCGGGTGTGGAACGGTGACCAGCTGAGCCGGTCGATACGTGCCGGGATGAGACTGCGAATGGTCTCCGATCCGGAGGCCGGGACGGTTTGCGCCATGAACGCACCTCCACTTGCGTGATGTGCCTCACGGCATACCCAGCACTCTCACAGCTACCCGTCGATCTGCAAGATCCTCAGGTGCTCCGGGACGTCGCGTCGCTACGGGACCGACTCATCCGTTCGGATGATCAACAAACCGTGGTTTCCGGCCTAGGCTCGGCGCACGGGGCCATCTGCCGAAATCGATGTTCGGGGTCCCCTGGGCGATGCCCGAGTGCTTCACCGTCACCAAACCATCCACGGGGGACCCATCACCATGCGAACGACGATTGCGGCCGCCTCGGCAGCCGCCGTTCTCGGGACGGTCGTCTTCGCCGGCGCCGCACCGGCCGCCGCCGATTCGACCAAGCTCCTGCCGATCCGGGCCGCCGACAACCTGATCGTCGACAGTGGCCGCCAGCGGCTCCTGCTCAGCGACGAATCGTCCGGGATCGTGGCTCTCGGCTACGACGGGACGGTCGCCGGGCGGTACGCGCTGCCCGGCGTCAGCGACCTCTTCCTGACCCGCGACGCGGCCCGGCTCTACGCCGCCGTCCCGGCCGAACACAAGATCGTGGCACTCGACGCGGAGACCCTCCAGCGGGTCGGCGACTACCCGGTCGGTGACACGGTCCTGCCGTACCACCTGGTCGCCACCAGCGGGAAGATCTGGTTCGGATACAGCGACAAGCCGGCGGGATCGTTCTCCGGCAAGGAGAACATCGGATCGCTGGACGTGTCCGGTGAGTCCCCGGTCGTCGCGCTGGACCTGGGCGACCCGAAATGGGACGACCCCTGGTACGACAAGGCGCCCCGGCTCGCGGCCGCCGCCGGCGACGCCGGCCGGATCGCCGTCGCCGGCGTGCAGCAGGATGCGGTCCTCGACGTGTCCGACGGCACCGCGAAGGTGGTCGCCCGGGTCGACGCGATCAGCGTCAGCAGTGAGAAGCAGGACGTCGGGTTGTCGCCGGACGGCGAGCTGATGGCGACCACCGTCTACGGCGAGTACGCCGCCAGGCTTCGGCGTACGTCCGATCTGGAGGAGGTCCGGCGGCTGCCGGTCGAGGGCGGCTCGACCGCGCTCGACTTCGCCGCCGACGGCACCGTGGCGGTCGGCGCCGGCGGCGTCTATGACCCTGACGTGTACGTCTTCGCCAGTGGATCGAGCACCGCGGTCCGGAACTACGAGTTCGGGAACTCCAGCGACAACAGCAGCGGTGGGGACCGGCTCGCCAGGGACGCGGTCGCCTGGGAGCCCGGCGGCAGCCGCCTGTTCGCGATCTCCTCGAACCACGAGGGCGAGTTCACCCTGCGGGTCTTCACCGAACCGCGGAAGTCGCAGCCCACCCTCGCCCTGACCGGACCGTCGACGGCGGCCCGGGCCCGGGCGCTCACCGTCAGCGGCACCCTGGCGGCGTCGCTGGCCCTGCCCGCCGGCACCCCGGTGACCGTCACCCGGACCGACGCCGAGACGCCGGGCGGTGTCTCGCTCGGCACCAGGACGATCACCGCGTCCGGCGGCTTCTCGTTCACCGACACCCCGCAGGCCGGTGGCCGGGTCACCTACCGGGTCGCCTACGCCGGTGACGAGACCCGTCTCGCGGTCAGCGCCACCCACGCCGTCGAGGTCGCCCGGACCACGCCGTCGCTGGCGCTGAACAACAACGGCAAGGTCTACCACTACGGCCAGAACGTTCCGTTCACCGCGTACCTCGGCGCCACCTACAAGAACCGGGTCGTCGAGTTCTACGCCGACCCGTGGGGCGGCGACCTGGGCCGGCGCCGGATCGGCAAGGCGACGGTCAACAGCAAGGGGTACGCCTACGCGTCCCTGAAGGTGTACCGCAACACCGGCGTCCAGGCCGTCTTCGCCGGTGACACCCGGTTCGCGCCGCGGACGGTCGCGGCCACCGTGTACAGCCGGGTGCCGGTCTCGCTGAAGCTCAGCAAGTACTACAGGACCGGGAAGATCGGCAGCCGGACCTACCGGTACTACCGGAAGACCGGTAAGCCGACCTTCCTCGTCACCATGCCCCGTTACACGAAACGGACGGCGTACATCCGTGCCGACATCTGGTACCAGGGCCGGTGGCACCTCGCGTTCGAGGGCGACGTCCCGGTGAACGCCAAGGGCCAGGCCGGCGCGTACATCTCGTCGGTCAAGGGACTCGCGGGGTACCGGTTCCGGATCCGCGCCGCGTACCGTAACGGCGCCTCCGGCGACAGCGTCAACTACACGACGTACACGGCCTACCAGTACTTCACCGTCAGCAGGTAGACCGGACCGTTCTCGGCATGCGGCCTCTCCCGAACGGGAGAGGCCGCATGCGGTCTATCCACAACATGTCAGGTCACTCCCCCGAAAGAGGGCGCCTCGATAGCGTTCACCTGAACGCGGCCTCCCTCGGCGCGGGAGGCTGCTGTTTGCTGGGAAGTGACTTTCCTGAGGGGGCACCGTGAGCGAGAAGACCTATGCCGCGTCGTTCGATGCCGAGGCCGCCGAGTGGCTCCGGTCGGGGGGACCCGGCGGGGAGTATGTGGAGATCGCCCGGCTGCCGGACGGCGGCGCCGCGATGCGCAACTCGACCGATCCGGCGACGATCCTGTTCTTCACCAAGGCGGAGTGGGACGCGTTCACCGGCGGCGTGCACGACGGAGAGTTCGACCTCTGACGCGCGGAGAGGGGGCCGGTCGATCGACCGGCCCCCTCTGGGCGCTGACGGGTGATCAGCTCGCGCTGGTGCTCTCGCAGTTCGCCCGGTCGCCGGTGCCGTAGTACTCGTGCAGGCAGGCGTCGGTGCCGTCACCGCCGTCGAGCGAGTAACGGCTGTACGTCTCGGAACCGCCGCCGTACAGGGTGTCGTCACCGGCCTCACCGAAGACGCGGTCGAGACCCGTGCGGGAGCTGTCGTCGGCGTGCAGGGTGTCGTTGCCGGCGCCGCCGCGGATAACGTCCGCGCCGGCCGAGCCGTGGATCAGGTTGTCGCCGCCGTTGCCGGTCAGCAGGTCGGCGGCCCAGCCGCCCCACAGGCTCTCCACGTCGGCACCGATGGTGTCCTGCTCGTTGCCGGAGCCGTCGTCACCGATCTGGCCGTCCAGGTCGGCCTCCACCGGCACCAGGCGGTAACCGTAGTCGGCGGTGTCGACGCCGGATCCGCCGTACAGCAGGTCGTTGCCGTAGTCGGCGGAGATCTGGTCGTCGCCGGCACCGCCGTACAGCCGGTCGTTGCCCGTACCCTCACCGCCGGACAGCTGGTCGTCGCCGCCCAGTCCGTACAGGGTGTCGTGGCCCTCGCCGCCCTCCAGACCGTTGTTCGCGGCGTTGCCGGCCAGCCAGTCGTTGCCCTTGCCGCCGCGCAGCGACTCCACATCGGTGCCGATCGAGTCGCCCTCGCCGGTCTGACCGTCGTCACCGGCCCTGCCGTCCAGGTCGGCGGCGACCGCCCGGCTACGGGCCATGTACTCGACCGTGTCCCACCCGGTGCCGCCGTGGATGCCGTCGCGGGCCACGCCGTTCCAGCCGCCCTGCCAGAAGCTGTCGGAGCCGTCGTCACCGTAGAGGGCGTCCCGGCCGGTGCCCTCGTCGAACATGTCGTCGCCGGGACCACCACGGACCACGTCGTTGCCGGCGCCCGGGTCGATCCGGTCGTTGCCGGCCTCGCCGTGGATGGTGTCGGTGTTGCCGCCACCCTTGATGTTGTCGTCGCCGGGCCCGCCGTACACCACGTTCGTGCCGTAGCCGGGGTAGATGTAGTCGTTGCCGCCGCCGCCGTGGATGGTGTCCCGCTCGTCGCCGCCGTACAGGTCCTCGCGGCGCGGACCGCCGACCACCGTGTTGGTGCCGCTGCCGGGCCGGATCGAGAGGCCCAGATCGGCGCGGTTGACGATCGTGTCGTTCAGGTCGTAGGTCTGGATGCTGCCCCAGGTCGGCGTGCCCGAGGTGGTACAGCGGACCCGGGTCTTGTCCCCGGTGACCTGCCGACAGCCCGCGCCCGGCTTGATCGTCACCCGGTCGTCGATGATCACCGTGTTGCCGGACCGGGTGATCGTCACGTGGTTGACCCGCTTGGCGGCGGCCTTGAACAGGATCTGGGTCCGGTTGACCACCTGCGCCGTGCCGGTGGTCGCGGCCTCGGCCGGGCCACCGATCGCCAGACCGGTCAGAACGGTGGCCGCCACCAGGCCGGCCCGGAGTGAGTTCATCGAGGTCCTGTTCATGAGGCGAGGGTCTGGCCGTACATGCCGGCGAGACCGCCGAGGAGACGGCCGTCGGTCAGGGTGGCGCTGCCGAGCCCGGAGGGATAGCCGAGGAACCGGGTGACGGTGCCGGTGGGATACCCCTTGGGGTCGCCGGGGATCTCCTCGCTGGGGCTGCTCACCAGGGCGTCGAGTCCGCCGGAGCCGTTCAGGTTGAGCAGCGCCACTGCGGCGCCGAACCGGTCGCCGCGCTCGGCGCCGCCCGGCACCCCGGCCGTCGACTGACTGATCGTGCGGGATCCGACACCGGTCAGGCCGGTGGCCGAGCCGCGCAGCAGGACGACCGTGCCGGCCCCGGCGTTCTCCCCGGGCACCCCGGCCAGCACGTCGGCGCGCCCGTCGCCGGTCACGTCACCGACCGCGATGCTGTCGCCGAACCGGTCGTCGTTCTCGGTGCCGCCGGCCACGCCGGTGCTCTCCTGCGTGACCGCGACGGCGCCGGTGGCGGAGAGCCCGGTGGCCCGGCCCGGGACGGTGAGGACGGCGCCGCCGTAGATGTTGCCGTTGGCGCCCGCCTGCGCACCGGAGACCCCGGAGACGACCTCGCCGTACCCGTCGCCGTTGACGTCGCCGATCGCGAGATCGAGGCCGATCTGCCAGAGGTACAGGTTGCTCTTGTTGATCTTCTTGGTGATCTGGCCCCCGGCGATCATGGTGACCTTCGACATCGACACCCCGGACGGGCCACCCCAGAACTGGGTGATGGTGCCACTGCCCAGGTGATTGGTGTCCGGCCGCTCGTTGACCGCACTGATCACCAGGTCCTGGTGACGGTTCCTGTCTATCCCGCCGATGGCGAGGCTCCAGCCGAACTGGTCCCCGCTCCCGGCCGCACCGGGTACCCCGGCGGTGGCCTGGCTGATCCATCGCGTGCCGCCGCTGCTGACCCCGTTCGCGGTGCCCTTGAGCACCACCACGGCGCCGGCGTCGTTCCGGCCGTTGACGTCCTTCAGCGGGATGCCGATGGCCAGTTCGTCGCGGCCGTCACCGGTGATGTCGCCGGCCGCGAGAGAGATCCCGAAGAAGTCCGACTGCGCGGAGGTGCCGGGCACACCGGCGGTGCTCTGGTTGAAGTGCTGGGCCCGGTCGATCCGGAGCCCGCCGGGACCGCCCGGAATGATCCAGACCGCGCCGGCCGCGTAACCCATGGCGCGCAGGTCCGGCTCGTTGTAGTCGCCGACGGCCAGGTCGTCGTACCGGTCGCCGTTGAAGTTGCCGGCCTCCATCGACGTGCCGAGAGAGGTGGAACCGCCGGGGACCTCGGTCCGCAGCACGTCGCGGTGGGCCGCGGACGAGTAGGCGACGGCGAGGCCGGAGTTGCTGAAGACGGCGACGTCGTCACGGTTGTCGCCGTCGAAGTCGGCACGGGTCGCGCCCTTGCCGGTGGCCGGCCGGGCGGTGACCGGCGTGCGCTCCAGCAACAGGGTGACACCATGCTGGACGGTGTGCGTGGTCGTCGGCGACAGGGCCGGGAGAGCGGCCTCGGCGGCGGGGGTGGACGCCAGCACGGTGGTGGTGGCGACGGCCGCGGCGAGCACGCTACGCGTGTACCTCATGGGTGCTCCTCATTGCTGGGAGCAGCAGATTACGCATTCGTGGAGAGACGTGTGTACCCCGGTGACCAGCCGGTAGATCACGGTTGGGCGACGATCCGCCTTCGTTACGACGTTCCGGAACCGGCTCAACCTTTCGGAGGAGGAGAAGGATCGGTCCGAAGTGGCGGAAAGGGTCCGGATCGGCCGTGCTGCCTGGCGGGACGGCACGGCCGATCCGGAGTCTTCACGCCGGGTCGAGGGCCAGCGCGTCGAAGATGAAGTTCGGGCTGAGGAACGTCTCTCCGCTGCTGCCGCTGACCACCGAGATCGACAGGGTGTTGCCGCCGGTCTTCAGCGCGCTCGCCGGGATCGTGAAGGTGTAGGTGGTGTTGACGCCGCGCCACGTACCGCGGGTGACGTTGCGCGAGTTCAGGTTCGCCGGGGCCGGTGACGCCGACGCCGGCGAGGTCCAGCCGCCGATCGCGACGGCCGGCCGGCCACCGGCGAAGCTGGACGTGGTGGCGATGCGCAACCTGACGCCGTTCGCCGGGACGGAGGCGAGGGAGAAGCTCAGCGCCGCCGGCGAGTTGACCGACTTGAACTCGGCCATCGGGAACTTCGCCGGGCCCGCCCCGACCGTGTAGCCGCTCGACTTCCACGCCGCCATCCGGCTGTCCGACGGGTGCATCGTCTCGATCCGGTCGGCGTTCAGGAACCCGGCCGGGGTGCCGTCGAACGCGCCGAGCTGGAAGAGCTTGCCGGCCGCCGGGACGCTGCCGGACATCGTGAGCGCCGTGGTGGCGCCGGCCGTCACGGTGATCGTCCTGGTGGCGCCCACGGCCAGCTCACCGGCGTAGAGAGTGGCGGTGTAGGTGCCCGGCTTCACGTGCCCGATCACGAACCTGCCGGACTTGACCTGACCCCGGTACTGCCCGGTGGCGCCGGCCAGCCCGACCGTCGCGGTCAGCCCGTTCCAGGTGCCGGACGCGGTGCCGCTGACCCCGCCCCGCTGCGCGTTGGAGAGCATCCCGGGGAGGAACGACGCCAGGAAGTCCATGCTGCGGGCGGTGGGCGCCTCGCCGTCGGTGAGGCTGAGGGCGTACGGCCCGTGCAGGCCCAGCCGCAGCGCCTCGGTCTGCTGGTGCCCACTGAACATGTAGTGGGTGATGTTGACCGCGCTGCCGGTGTCGTTGACCTCGATGTCGCGGAAGAACGGGCCACCGGAGGTCATGTCGGTGTACGCGGGAAGGATGAACGCCCCGTGCCCGGTACCGCTCGCGCCGAACGGCTTCTGCGCGACGAGCCGCTGCGAGCTGTAGAACTTCGACGCGGTCCGTCCGGCACCGTTCGCGAAGACGTCCGAACCCTCGACGGTGGTGCCGAACCCGCCGGTCTTCGCCGCGGCCGGTGACGTGGTCAGCAGCGACGGCTTGAGCCGGGCGATGAAGCGGGCCTCACCCGGGTTCAGGGCCTTGGTGATGTTCGTCGCCATGTAGACGGTGTTGTCGTTCTTGCGGGCGAAGTAGTACTGCGTCACACCGATCGACGTGTTCGCCACGCTCACCAGGATCGAGCTGCCGTTGTTGAAGGTCTTACCGGTCACGGTGGCGGACGACCAGCCGGACTGGAACTGGCCGGCGGCGTACCCGGACGCGGCCAGCTCGGTGCCGTGGTGCTTCAGCGACGTCATGTCGCCGTTGGTGCCGTTGATCGTGAACGCCAGCCCGGTGCCGGTGTCGAAGCTGACGTTCGCGGCCGCGTTCGCCCACGGCTGGCCGACACCCAGCAGGCCGGCACCGGCCAGGACCGCCACGGAGGCGAGACCGGCGGCCAGAGCCCTACGGCGCTTTCGGGAAGCGGGGCGACGGTGCGAGGGGAGGGACATGCGACCACCTATGCGAGTCGGGGGGACATCGTTAGGTGATCTCCAGGCCGCAGAAGGTTGCTCGCGGACCGGAAGAAAATCTCAAGCCGGGGAGCGCCAGGTCACGGCCGGTCCGCAGACCCGCCGGTGGTGCTGTGGACGGCCCGGTGGACGGCCGCCTCGACGGCGGCGCGGGGGCTGGTCAGCACCGGCAGGCCGGGCAGCAGCGCGGCGGCTCCGGCCATGCCGGCCTGGGCCAGCACGATCACGTCGGCCTCGGCGGCGATCGCCCGGACGTGGGCGGCGATCTCCTCGTCATACGCGGTGAGGTCGCCGGCCTCGAAGTGCCGCCAGGCCGTCAGACAGGGCGACGGGATCAACGTCACCGGTCGCCCGGCGGTCGCCCGGATCAGATCCATCGTCGGCCCCATGGTCGACTCGACAGTCGCGACGACGGCGATCCGGTCACCGGCGGCCACCGCGGCCTCGGCCATCGGCCGGTCCAGGCGCACCACCGGCACACCCGGGCGGGCGGCCTCCGCGGCGGCGCCGATCGTCGAGCAGGTGCAGACGATCAGATCGGCCCCGGCGCCGGCCAGCTCCTCGAGCCGTGCGCCCAGGCCCGGCGCCGATCCGGTACGCCGGGCGTCGGCCAGCAACGACGGGTCCACCAGATGCAGATCGTCCAGCCCCGGTGGCGCCAGCTCGGCGAAGAGCCCCCGGAACGTCGCGACGTGCACCTCGGCCGTGTGCAGGAATCCGATCGTGGTCACTCGTGGATCACCCGTGCCTCCGCGACACCACGTGCCCGTGCCACCTGCGCCGCCTCCTCCTCGACCCGGGTGACCTGCTCGGCGGTCAGTCGCCCGAACGTGGTCACCGTGAGATCGACCCGTTTACGCCCGGCCATCCGGGCCCGCCACACCCCGGCGACCTCACCGTCGACCAGCAGGGCCCCCGGGTTGCCGAGGATCCGCCACACCTCTTTCTGCCGCTCCCGGCCGGGCACCAGCAGATCCCGGTCACGGGCCTGGAGCAGCGGGTCCATCGGCGGCAGCCAGCGCACCCCCCGCGGATCGGGCGCGGACTCCAGAAGAGCCACCCCCGATGCGGGCAGCCAGGCCCGCCGCCCGGCCACCCGGACCTCGGTGAGACCCGTGGACGGCCACACCGCCTTGATCGGCGTGGTGCTGCTGCCCAGGTATTTCGCCACCTCGCCCGGCCCGGCCGGGCCGAGGAACCGCAGGTAGGTCTCGATCATCCGGTCCACCCCCCGGTTGGCGGCCGGGATCGCCGGAGCGTCCGGGATCGGGCCGAGCATCGCGTCCTTGCCGCGGGAGACGACCTCGACGCCACCGGCCAGCCCGGCATGCTGCCACACGTTGCCGGCGATGTGACGGGCCGCGCAGGATTTGCAGTCGTAGGTCAGCTCGGCCGGGACCCGGCGGCTGATCTCGGTGCTGGCCTCGCCGCGCGGGATCGGGCCGGTGACCACCTCGCGGAACGCCTCGGCCGTCACGGTGAACGCCCGCACCCCGAGGGGTGCCGCCTCCGGGATCTGGCCGCTCCTGATCCGGGCCGCGGCGTCGTCGTCACCGACCGGCCACAACTGCTCGACAAGCGCGGGCAGGTCGGCGCGGCGGTGCAGGTGCGGGGCGCCGCGTGCGGCCCACACGGTGATCAGCCGGTCGTCCTCGGGCTCGGCGCCACTGCGGGCGGCGAGGGCGACCCGGGTGGAGTCAGGTGTGTACTCCTGGACACCGAGGTCGAGCACGGGCAGGTCGGCGGGCCGGTCGCCGGAGCGATCGGCCAGGCCTTGAACAGCGATCCGGTACGCCATGACGCGCTCACGATCCACGTCGATCATCAGCACCTCCTCAGCGCCGACCGTACCGCCGGGAGGCGACATTCTTCCGGCGATCGTCCTGTGGCGCGGACCGGTTCTCCACGTACTCCCAGGTGTCCAGGGTGGCCGGCCCGTACGGCCCGTCCTGCTGGATGGGCGGCTCGGCCGCCGGACGGTATCCGCAGCGGCGCGCCACCGAGGTGCTGGCCGTGTTGCCCCGGTCGATGCGCAGCAGCAGCCGCCGCAGTGCCAGGGTGTCGAAGGCATACGTGCTGAGCAGCGACAACGCCGCCGAGGCGAGACCGCGCCGCCGGTACGGCAGCCCGATCAGGTAACCCAGTTCAGCCTCGGGTGCCTCGGGCCGGACGTTGAAGAGCAGCACCTCGCCGAGCGGCCGGCCCCCGTCGGTGGTGATCGCGAGCTGGATCCGGCTGCCGCCGATGCGGCCCTGCTGGGCACGGCGCAGATAGGCGAGCCCGGCCTCGACGTCGAACGGTGAGGGCATCAGTGTCCAGCGGGCGATGCCCGGCTCGTCGAGGAGGGCGACCAGATCGTCGAGGTCCTCCCAACGCCATTCCCGCAGGACGACGCCGGTCCCCGTCAACCTCAGCGGGTAGGGCAGCGGGCTGACGGTCACCTGTCCAATCGTGCCGGTAAGAGCGGCTTTGGTGCTAGTGGCGATCGACATGAAAGGCGTGCACGATTCCTTACCGTCCACCGGTCGGATCACGGACACCATTTCGCGGTGCAAAATCGCATCATGTCCACACCGATGCGCACCGACGATCCGGACGACCTACCCGACGCCGATCCGGTGTACGCCGGATACTCGCTCGCGTTCCAGACCCGGCACGATTTCGATCGCCTGTGGACAGTGATCCGGTTCCACGTGGTGGCTCAGAGGCGCTGAGCGGTGATCTCGAATCCGGCGTCACGTAGCCGCCCGACCAGGGCGTTCCCGATCGCGGTCGCCGGGGTGAGCACGCCGCCCTCGACCTTCGGCAGCTCGTCGGTGTCGAACGCGAGCGCGAGAGCGGATTCACCGAGCATGACCGCCGTCGCGGCGTACCCCGGATCGCCCTTGGCCTTGACTCGCGCGCGATAGCGGGCTCCGGACGTGGTGGTGGTGAAGAGGTCCATGGTGAAGTGGCCGTTGCGCTGGGTGTCCTCGCTGGGCCCCGCGCCGGGTGCGGGCAGGAGACGGTCGAGCACGAACCGCAGCGGCGGTACGGCGAAGCCGATCACCAGGGCGCTCATCCCGGTCTTGACGACTGTGGCGGCGAGTCTGCTCTTCACGCGCATGACCTCGCGGTAGCGGAAACTCCGGCCGTACGCCCAGCCGCGCAGCGCGTTGCTGCGCCGCACCACCCGGGTGTTGTAGGACGCCATCACGAACGGGGCGAGATACCCGCGGACACTGGGGTCCACGTCGGACCCGGGCAGGGTGGGCATGTCGGGCTGCCGGCCCAGGTCGGGCTCGCTGTGCCGGTCCGGGCTCAGCGAGTACGGGCTGGCGCCGATCTTGCGCAGCCGGGTGTCCTTCTTCATCACGTCGACCTGGTGACGCATCGAGTCGATGGTGCCGCCGCTGACGCCGCCGCGCATGCTGGTCACCACGAGCGTCGTGTCGGTGAGCTCGCCGGCGCCGTCCCGGCTGATCTGTTCATGCAGGACGTGCACGCCGATATCGGATGGAATCGAATCGAAGCCGCAGGAGTGGACGATCCGTGCACCGGTGCGCCGTGCGGTCTCGTGGTTCTCGTCGATGCTGTCCCTGGCGAAGAGCACCTCACCGGTGAGGTCCACGTAGTCGGTGCCGGTTTCGGCGCAGGCGCGGGCAAGTGCCCTGCCGTACTTCGCATAGGGCCCGACGGTGGTGATCACGACACGTGCGCGGCCGGCCATCGTGGTCAGCGCTTCCGCGTCGCCCGCATCGGCGATCACGACGGGCCAGCCGAGACCGAGACCCTCCAGTTTCGTCGCGGAGCGACCGCCCAGGGCGAGGCGTGCGCCCTCCGGTGCGTGCTCGGCGAGGTACCGGGCCACCAGCGCGCCGACGAAACCCGAGGCGCCGTAGACGAGCACGTCGAACTCGCGCTGTTGATCGCTCATGGCTGCCGATTGTGCACCCTCGGTGGAGCGTCCGCACCTGGTGCGCCACGCCGAATTCAGCACGTTAGCCGCACAAAGGAAGATCAAAGCGGCTAATTTGTGACCTACAACTCCATTGCCGCGTCTCACATCATCAACCAGCAACGCGGCGAATCGGAAGCCCGCACAAAGGTGGGCACCGTGGGCGGAACGCCGAGTCCAGCCGCCGACCACGGTTCAACGAAACCCAAGGCATGGAGCGGGGGACCCATAGGTTCCTCGGCGCTACGGCGCCTCGGGGTGAAGCCGCCACCGCGGCCGGGCACCTCTGCCCGAACCCGACAGCTGACCTCGTAGGCGTGGAGGACAAGCTCATGGTTCAGATCGGAAAACAACTCCATCGCGCGGTCGGCATGTTGGCCGCCGGTCTCGCCGGAAGCGTGGTCCTGGCCGGGCCCGCGCACGCCGACATCAACTGGGAGGCCATCGCGCGCTGCGAATCCGGGGGCAACTGGAGGATCAACACCGGAAACGGCTACTACGGGGGACTTCAGTTCAGCCGGGGCACGTGGCGCGCATACGGTGGCACGAGGTACGCGAGCACCGCGAACCGGGCGTCGAAGTCCGAGCAGATCCGCATCGCCGAGCGTGTCCTGCGCGGGCAGGGCATCGGCGCGTGGCCGACCTGCGGCCGGCGGCACGCCTTCACGGCGGCGTCGCGCGGCGGCGTACGCAAGGTGCACCGGTCGTCGGGCGGTTACGTGGTGCGGCCCGGTGACACCCTGGCGCGGATCGCGGCCCGCCACGACGTGCGGGGCGGCTGGCGAGCGCTTTACCGCACGAACTCGGACGTGCTGCGCAGCCCACACCACCTGCGGGTGGGGCAGCGGTTGAAGCTGTGAGAGTGGGCCCGGCGCGATTTGAACGCGCGACCTACCGCTTAGGAGGCGGTTGCTCTATCCACTGAGCTACGAGCCCGACGTTGCTGAGGGTACCAGCCGGTGTTGCCCGGGTCGGTGCGGCCGACCCGGGCGACCCGGGAAACTCCCGGCGATCAGACCAGGTCGAAGCGGTCCAGGTTTCGCGACCTCGGCCCACGCCTTGACGAAGTCGGTGATCAGCTCCTCCTCGGCGTCGTCGCCGCCGTAGACCACCAGTGCCGGTTCGACCGGCCCCCGTGAAGACCTTCGACCGGCTTTTCTGGAATCAGTCAGGAAAAGCCGGAGAGGTGTTCGACACCCTGTCGCAAGCTGGGTGCGGGCGCCCGCGGGTGGAAATTCTTCCGGGTTTTCCCCGTGAAGTTATGGTGGCTGCCGGATCGGCGACGATAGGCGGGGGAGGTAACAGAGCGTGCGCGTGCTGGTGGCTGACGACGAACGGATACTCGCGGACACGGTGGCGGACGGCTTGCGCCAGTTCGCCATGGCGGTCGACGTGGTCTACGACGGTGACAGCGCGTTGGAGAGGATCAGCGTGCACCGGTACGACGTGGCGATCCTGGATCGCGACATGCCGGGCATCACCGGCGACGAGGTGTGCACCCGCGTCGTGGACTCCGGGCTGGATACCCGGCTGCTGCTCCTCACCGCCGCGGCCGGGATCCGTGACCGGGTCGAGGGCCTCGGGCTCGGCGCCGACGACTACATGACCAAGCCGTTCGCCTTCGCCGAACTGGTGGCCCGGGTGCAGGCGCTGGCCCGGCGCTCCACGGCCCGGCTGAAACCGGTGCTGGAGCAGGACGGCGTGGTGCTCGACACGATCCGGCACTTCGCCTCCCGGGACGGTCTGACGCTGAACCTGACACCGAAGGAGTTCGCCGTCCTCCGGGTGCTCCTGCGCGCCGGTGGACAGGTGGTCAGCGCCGAGGAGCTGCTCGAACAGGCCTGGGACGAGAACGCCGATCCGTTCACCAACTCGGTGCGCGTGACGATCATGACGTTGCGGAAGAAACTGGGTGAACCGGCCGTCATCCACACCGTGCCGCGGGTGGGTTACCGGCTGGGGCGATGACGGTGCTCGCGCCGAGCCGGCGGGTCCTGCTGGTCGGCGGACTGGCCTTCCTGGCCGGCGTCGCGGCGCCCACGCTCCCGCAGGTGCTGCGACTGGCCGGCGTGGTGGTCTGCGGGCAGGCCGAGGAGCGCGGCCCGATCTGCCGCTCGATCGCCGAGCACGAGAGCTGGCAGATGCTGATCGCGCTGACGGTCACCGTGGCGGCGCTGGCGCTGGTCGCGCGGACCGGCGTCCGGTGGACCCTCGATCCGTTCCGTCGCCTGGTCCCGGCGATCGCCAGCGTCGGGCCGCAGAACCTCGGCTACCGCATCAACGCGGGTGACGGCCGTGAGGAGATCGCCGAGTTGTCCCGGGCGATCGACGCGATGATGGACCGGATCGTGACGGGCTACGAGGCGCAGCGGCACTTCGCGGCCAACGCGGCGCACGAGTTGCGTACCCCGCTGGCGGTGCAGCGCACGCTGATCGAGGTCGGGCTCGGCCGGGCCACCACACCGGACAAACTGGACCTACTCGCGGCGCAGCTGCTGGCCACCAACGAGCGCAACGAACGCCTCATCGAGGGCCTGCTCGTCCTCAGCGAGTGCGACCGGGGCCTGGCCGCCCGAGTGCCGGTACGGCTGGACACCGTGGTCGGCACGATTCTGGACGACTACGAGGCGCGGGCCGCCGAGGCCGGCGTGACGATCAGCCGCCGGCTCGCCGAACGCACCGTCCGCGGTGAACGGGTGCTGCTCGAGCGGCTGGTCAACAACCTGGTGCAGAACGCGATCAAGTACAACCGGCCGGGCGGCACGATCACCGTGGAGGTCGGTGCGCGGCCGGCTCTGGCCATCGTCAACACCGGTGACGACGTGCCACCCGACGCCGTGGTCGGGCTGTTCGAACCCTTCCGCCGGCTGTCCGGCACCCGGATCGACCACAGCGGCGGCGCCGGACTCGGCCTGGCCATCGTGCGGGCGATCACCCGGGCTCACGACGGTGTCATCTCGGCGCACTCCACCGGACGGGACGGGCTGCGGGTCGAGGTCTCGTTCGGCGACTCCACCGAGTAGTGGACCCGGGGCACCCGCGTCCCGATACCGGTCAGGACCTCGTGCGCGTTCGTGCCCGACCACTGGGCCCACTCGCTGACCGTCGGCTCCCCGTTCTCCCCGTTGCCGAAGATCACCACGCGGTCACCGGCGACGACCGGGTTGTCGCCGGCATCGACCACCACCTGGTCCATCGCCACCCGGCCGACGATCGGGCAACGGACCCCGCCGATCGCGACCCACGCCCGGTTGCCGGAGCTGCGCGGCACCCCGTCGGCATAACCGGCCGGCACCAGGGCCAGCGTCGTCTCTCGGTCGGTGACGAACTCGGGGCCGTAGGACACCCCGGTGCCCGGGCCGACCCGCTTGGTCAGGATGACCGTGGACTCCAGTGTCATCGCGGGGCGCAGGCCGAACACCCGGCCGGGGACCGGCTCGGCGCCGTAGAGGGCGATACCCGGGCGTACCAGATCGAAATGGGTCTCCGGCAGTTGCAGGACGGCCGCCGAGTTGGCCAGATGGGTCAGCGGTGCCGTGACGCCCGCGTCGCGGGCCGCGGCCCGCGCCTGATCGAAGGCCGCCAGTTGCCGCCGCAGGCCCGGGTCGCCGGGATCCTCGGCGTGGGCCAGATGCGACCAGACGCCGCGGATCTCGATCAGCCCGGCGTCGCGCAGCTTCGTGGCGGTGGTGAGCAGGTCCGGCCACTCCGCCGCGGTGGCACCGCCGCGGGACAGCCCGGTGTCGGCCTTCAGGTGGACGGCGGCGGCCCGGCCGGTGCGTTGCGCCGCCCCGGCCAGGGTCTCCAGGCCGCCGGTCGATGCCACCGACACGTCGATGTCGGCGAGCACGGCCTCGTCCAGGGTCTCGAACGGGGCGTAGAGCCACATCAGGATCGGCGCCGTGATGCCGGCCGACCGCAGTTCCACGGCTTCCCGCAGTGAGGTGACGCCGAGCCAGGAGGCGCCGTGGGCGAGCGCCGTCCGGGCGACCGGAACAGAGCCGTGACCGAACCCGTCGGCCTTGACGACGGCCATCACTCCCGATCCGGCCGCGGCACGGGCCAGCAGCCGGGTGTTGTGCGCGATCGCGTCGAGGTCGATCAGCGCACGGGTCATGGCCGCCCCGGTCACGATCGGCGTGCGCCCGCTGCGAGCGCGGTGGCGAACAGGCGGTCGAGCAACTCCGGGTACTCCACGCCGGCCGCCCGCCACATCTGCGGGAACTGCGACAGCTCGGTGAACCCGGGCAGGGTGTTGACCTCGTTGAGCACCGGCACGGCCTCGCCGTCGATCTCTGCCAGGAAGAAGTCGACGCGGAGCAGACCGGCGCAGCCCAGTGCCTTGAAGGACCGGCGGGCCGCGTCGGAGAGGAGCTCCAGGTGCGCGGGGTCGAGCTCGGCCGGGATGCGGAACTCGACCATGCCGGAAGTGTACTTGGCGTCGAAGTCGAAGAAGCCTTCCGAGGACTTCAGGTTGATCTCCAGGGCCGGCCCGACCTCGATCGTGCCGTCCGGGTTCTGGAGCACCGCGAGGTCGACCTCACGGCCCACGACCGCCACCTCGATCAGGACCTTCGTGTCGTGCTCGCGGGCGTGACGAACGGCACGCGGCAGGTCCGCCCAGTCGTCGACCCGGGAGACGCCGACGCTGGAGCCGCTGCACGACGGCTTCACGAAGACCGGCAGGCCGAGCCGGGCCCGGTCCTCGGGGCCGATGTCGTCGCCGTCGTCCTCGCGGATCACCACACCGTCCGCCACGGCGATGCCCTCGGCCGCGACGATCTTCTTGGTGAACTCCTTGTCCATCGAGGCGGCGCTGGCCAGCACACCGCTGCCGACGTACGGGACACCGGCCAGGTCGAGCAGGGCCTGGGTGGTGCCGTCCTCGCCATACGGGCCGTGCATGACCGGGAACGCGGCATCGACCGTCGCCAGCGCGTCCAGGGCGTCGCTGAGGCTGCCGGGCAGGGACCGGCCGTCGTCCGGGTAGGCCGCTCCGGAGACGATCGCGTCGGCGGTCTCCGGGCCGGTGTCCACGCCGACCTGCCAGCGGCCGTCCCGGGTGATCCGGATCGGCGTCACTTCGTACCGTGACCGGTCCAGGAAACGGAACACCGATGCGGCCGAGCGGCACGAGACCTCGTGCTCCGCGCTCCGGCCTCCGAAGATCACCGCGACCCGTACCTTGGAACTCTGCATCCGGGCATTGTCCGGTACGGGCCGTCCGGTGATCGTCAGGGATGTCCTTATGGCTTGTTTACATCGGGCATACGTCCCAAAGCGTCGGACACTCTCGGTGAGGTGCCGGCCGGGCGCGGCGTGGATCGCGCCCCTGGCGGTCGAGCGCTCGCCGTTATCTGCGAAATCTGCCGGTAACGTGCCCGCGAGCATCGCAATACCGGCGATCCTTCGTTTCTTGGTTCTGGCGCGACAGAACGGACCTATCCCGTCCCGTCGTCGATGGATGCCCTGGTCGGAGAGGTGCAAGGTGGAGTGCCGGGCCCACTTTCCGGGACATGACGAGGGGTCTACTATTCGGCGACTGTACAAAGGCGAACGATGAACGGCCGGAAAACCCTTGACCTAGAGGGTCGTCGATAGCCTTTCCGTTACCTTCCCGAGCCTTTATCGTCACCATCGATACCTACGCTCCGGCGGATCTACTTCGTTCGGAGGGTCAACCTCGATGCGTTCCTATATACGCAGCGTGGGTACCGCCGGACGGTCTCTCCCCGTACCGAGCCCTGCCGGGTTCCGTGCGCTGGGTGCTGCCGTCATGGCGACTGCGCTTGGTCTCAGCCTTACCGGCCCGGTTTCCGCGGCCACCGATGTGCCGTTCATCAGCGAGATCCACTACGACAACACGGGCGCCGACAGCGGTGAGGCCGTCGAGATCGAGGCCCCGGTCGGCTACGACCTGAGTGGCTGGCAGCTGTACCTGTACAACGGCAACAACGGCGCCGTCTACACCCCCACCTACACGCTCAGCGGAGCCGTCCCGGCGTCCGGTGTGGTCGTGCAGACCTATCCCGCCAACGGCGTCCAGAACGGTGCCCCCGACGCGATCGCCCTGGTCAAGCCGGACGGCTCGGTCGCCGAGTTCCTCAGCTACGAGGGCGTCGTCACCGCCGTCGGCGGCCCGGCCAACGGCCGGACCAGCGTCGACATCGGAGTCTCCGAGACCGAGGCCACCCTCGCCGGCCAGTCGCTCCAGAAGATCGACGGCGTGTGGAAGACCGCGGCGACCAGCACGTTCGGCGTGCTGAACACCGCGTCCACGCCGGAGGATCCGGACCCCGAGGAGCCGGGTACCGGCTGCGCGGCGACGGTCACCCACACGATCGCGCAGGTGCAGGGCACCGGCACCGCGACCGGCCTGGCCGGCTCCGTGGTGACCGTCGAGGGCGTCGTCACCGCCGACCACCGTGCCGGTGGCTACAACGGCGTCTACCTCCAGACCGCGGGCAGCGGCGGCGACCGGCCGGTCGCCGCGGGCACCGCCTCGGACGGCATCTTCGTCTACCTGACGGCGACCGCCGCGAACCACCCGGCGGTGGCGATCGGCGACGTGATCCGGGTGACCGGCACGGTCAGCGAGTTCAACGCGCTGACCCAGATCACCATCGGCGCGAAGACCGACGTGCAGGTCTGCTCGACCGACGGCACCCTGCCGGCGCCGGTTCCGCTGGCCCTCCCGCTGACCGACGAGGCCCGTGAGTCCGCCGAGGGCATGCTGGTCGCCCCGGTCGGCGCGTTCACCGTCTCGGACGTCTACAACACCAACCGGTTCGGCGAGGTCGTCCTGGCCGCCGGGAACACCCCGGCCCGGATCCCGACCGACGTCGCCCGGCCCGGCAGTGACGCCGCGATCGCCCTGAAGGCCGCCAACAAGGCCGGCCGCATCCTGCTCGACGACGGCCGGACGACCAACCTCGCGACGGCCGGTCTGCCCCCGACATACATCACCAAGGACCAGCCGCTGCGGGTCGGCGACACCGTCGAGAAGTTCAGCCCCAGCGTGCTGGGCTACGGCTTCAGCGAGTGGCGGATCCAGCCGGCCACCCCGGTCGACACGACCACCCCGGCGATCTCCCGTACCACCTTCAAGGCCACCAACCCGCGGACCGGCGCCCCGGCCGAGGTCGGCGGCGACATCAAGGTCGCCAGCTTCAACGTGCTGAACTACTTCGTGCACTTCGGTGGCGAGGCGCGCGGCGCGACCGACGAGGCGGCCAAGGAGAAGCAGGAAGCGAAGATCGTCTCGGCGATCACCGCCCTGGACGCCGACGTCGTCGCGCTCATGGAGATCGAGAACTCGGTCCGCTTCGAGGCCACCGAGACCCAGCTGGCACTGAAGACGCTGGTCGGCGAGCTCAACGCGGTCGACGGCGCGGGTACCTGGGACTACGTCCGGTCGCCCGCCGAGCTGCCCGCCCCGGCGCAGCAGGACGTCATCACCAGCGCGATCATCTACAAGCCGGCCAAGGCCACGCCGAAGGGCGCGTCGAAGTCGATCAACGACGAGACGGTCTGGGGCAACGCCCGCGAGCCGATCGCGCAGACCTTCACCTCGGGCAGCATCGACTTCACCGTGGTGGCGAACCACTTCAAGTCCAAGAGCGCGTCGGTCGCCCCGACCGGCGACAACGCGGACACCGGTGACGGGCAGGGCGCCTACAACGGCGACCGGATCCGTCAGGCGAAGTCGCTGGCCACCTTCGTCGACGGCCTCGGCACCGACAAGGTGATCCTGCTCGGCGACTTCAACGCGTACGGCAAGGAGGACCCGCTCCAGGTCTTCTACGACAAGGGCTACTCGGACGCGCACGCCGACGGCAAGTCCTCGTACGTCTTCGGCGGTGAGTCCGGCTCGCTGGACCACGCCCTGGTCACCGGCGAGTTCGCGAAGCGGATCACCGGCGTCGATATCTGGAACATCAACTCGGTCGAGTCGTTCGCCTTCGAGTACGACGGCTACGCGCCGTTCTACGAGAACGGCCCGTTCCGTTCCAGCGACCACGACCCGGTCGTGGTGGGCCTGGAGACCGGTGCAGCCGGTCCGGTGAACCTGCAGCTGCTCAACATCAACGACTTCCACGGCCGGCTCGAGTCGCCGTCCACCGTCAACGGCCAGGCCGTCGGTGGCGCCGCTCAGCTCGTCGGGCTGGTCGACCAGCTGCGGGCCGCGAACCCGAACACCGCGTGGATCTCGGCCGGTGACAACATCGGCGCCTCCACGTTCATCTCCGCGATCGACAAGGACAACCCGACGATCGACGCGCTGAACGCGGGCGGCCTGGCCGTCTCGGCGGTCGGCAACCACGAGTTCGACCTGGGTCTGGCCGACCTGACCGGCAGGGTCAGCGACCGGGCGAACTTCCCGCTGCTGGGCGCGAACGTCTACAAGGACGGCCGGCGTGTGCTGCCCGCCTACGACGTGCAGACCCTGGGCGGTGTGAAGGTCGGCTACATCGGTGTCGTCACCGAGCAGACCGGCTCGCTGGTCAACCCGGACGGCATCGTCGGCGTCGAGTTCCGCGACCCGATCGCCGAGGCGAACACCCTGGCCGCGCAGCTCTCCGACGGCAACACCGCCAACGGTGAGGCCGACGTGCTGGTGCTGCTCGCCCACGAGGGTGCCGCGACCGAGAACATCGCCACGGCCGAGGCCCTGCAGGCCGACTCGGTCTTCGGACCGTTCACCAAGGTGAGCGCCGAGATCGACGCCATCGTCAGCGGGCACACCCACCAGCCGTACGCCTTCCAGGTCCCGGTCCCCGGTGTGCCCGGCAAGACCCGCCCGGTCGTCCAGGCCGAGGACTACGGCGAAAAGCTCGGCAAGATCGGCCTGACCTACGACCCGGCCACCGGTGAGGTCATCGCCTCCACCGCCGAACTGCTCACGGTCGCGGGTTACCCGTCGAACACCGCGGTCGCCGGCATCGTGGCCGCGGCCAAGACGAACGCCACCGAGCTGGGCAAGGCTCCGCTCGGCAAGATCACCGCGGACATTCTGCGGGCCTACACCAGCACCGGCGGCGAGAACCGTGGCGCCGAGTCGGTACTCGGCAACCTCATCGCCGACGTCCAGCTGGACCAGACCAAGGACGCGGGCCGTGGCGGCGCTCAGATCGCCTTCATGAACCCGGGTGGTCTGCGGGCCGACCTCAAGTACGGCACCGACGGCACGGTCACCTACTCGCAGGCCTTCGCGGTCCAGCCGTTCTCCAACGACGTGGTGACGCGAACCCTGACCGGTAAGCAGATCAAGGGTGCGCTGGAGGAGCAGTGGCAGCCGACCGGGGCCGCCCGTCCGTACCTGCACCTGGGTGTCTCGAAGGGCTTCACCTACTCCTTCGACGCCGCCCAGCCGCAGGGCAGCCGGATCATCCCGTCGTCGATCAAGCTGAACGGGGTCACGATCGACCCGAACGGCAACTACCGGGTGACGACGAACTCGTTCCTCGCCGGTGGCGGGGACAACTTCCCGTCGCTGGTCAGCAAGATCGGCGTGGTCACCACCGGTGACAACGACCTGACGATGCTGGTGAACTACTTCGCCCAGAACACCCCGATCACCGCCGACCCCGCACCGCGGGCCATCGCCGGCAAGCTGGACGCCGCCGCTCCGACGGGCAGCTACGCCCTGAACACGGCCGCGATCTGGCCGGGCCAGACGGTGACGCTGACCGAGACCGCGCTCGACGACGACGTCAGCGACAACTCGAAGATCACCCGGGTGGTCGACTGGGGCGACGGCACCGCCGCCGTGACCCTGGCCGCCGGCGCCACCACCGCGGCGCACACCTACGCCGCGGCGGGCAGCTACCAGGTCAGCGTCAAACTGACCGACGAGGCCGGCAACAGCGGCCCGGCGACGCTCTCCGGAGCGTCCACGGTCGTGGTCACGGCGCAGACCGGCTCGTTCCGCCTCGACAAGAAGTCGATCTGGGTGTCGCAGTCGGTCACCCTGGGCGCCACCGGTGTCACCGGCGCCTCGGAGCTCTCGGTGAACTGGGGCGACGGCAGCACGACCAGGACGTCCGCGAACAACGCCAAGGTGACGCATGCGTACGCCAAGGCGGGCCGATTCACCGTCACGGTCACCCCGGTGAACGCGGCGGGCGCGGGCCGGACGAGCACGGTCGGCAGTGTCGAGGTCGTCAAGGACGTCTACAAGCCCACGGTCCACCTCAACGTGCCGTGGTTCAAGGCGTGGAAGTCGTCCTGGAAGAGCGTCGGCGGAACGGTCTCCGACAAGGGTGTCGGCGCCGCGTCCGTGAAGGTCAAGCTGATCCAGGAGCGGTCCGGCAAGTGGTACTACTACTCCGCCGGAAAGTGGACCCGGGCGACGTCGAAGCAGACGGCGTCGGCCAAGGCGGCCGTGCTGGTCGTCACCCCGGACGCCAAGGGCTACTGGCGGACGGCGATCAGCGGCGTCGACCGCGGCACCCTCCAGATCACCTACTGGGCCGGTGACAAGGCGGGCAACAGCTCCACCGCCGCCTACTACACCGTGCGGATCGTCCTGTAACAGAGAGTAGAAAGAGGCCCCTCGCCGGACGGCGGGGGGCCTCCTTCGTGTCCGCCCGGATAACGCTTTCGCCACGCATACGGCCGACGGGTACGCGCGGGCCGTACCACCTGGCGTTACCGGTATGTTGACCACCGGCTGGAGGTGTGGGGATGGGCGCTCGGGCGGTGCGATCCTCGTGGATCGTTCTTCTCGCCGGACTCGCGGTTCTCGTGGTCGGGATCGGTCTCCTGCTCGACGGCACCGGGGGCTGTGCGGCCGCCGAGATGCGCGCGGGCAACAAGTGCATCACCGATGGTGACGGCGCTGCCCGTACCCTCGATCAGACCACCGCCGAAGGGCACCCCGCCGCGCCGCTCACTCTCGGTCTCGGTGGCCTGCTGGGCGCCGCCGGTGTCTGGCTCGTCTTCTTCGCCGACCGTTCGGTCCGCCCGGTCACCGGCGTCGGCGACCGGATCGAGCTGGCGCGCCGGCACGGCTGGCGATTCGCCGACGTCGACCGGGAGCTGCTCGCCGACTGGGCGGACAATCCGGACTTCGGTGCGGATCAGCGGGCGTACGCCGTACTGCGCGGCTCCTACCAGGATCTGGAGTTCGTGGTCTTCGACTTCCGCCGGCCGGGCTCCGGATCGGCCGGTACGGCGTGGATCGTCTACCTGCCGCACCCGTCCCGGACGTTCGTCGAGTGGGCGACGACCCAGCAGCCGTTGTACCGCCGGCCACTCCACAAGGTCGGTGTCCGTTCCGACGCGATCGTGGACATCGGCCGTGAACAGCACCGTTCCACCGACCCGGAAGCCGTCCTACGGCAGGTTCGCGCTCTGGCCGAGATCGTCCAGCGGTTCGAGGCCCGGACCGCGGCCAGTTCCTGAGAGGGTTCCGGTCGGACCGGGGCTCAGGAGTGGCGGTACGCCGTCTCGGCTCGCTGCCGGCGCCAGCGGTACACCGCCGTGGCGAAGGTGATGACCGCCCAGGTGCTCACGATCGACGCGGCGATCCACCAGCCCACCACGCCGAGGACGACCGCGGCCACGGTGATCACAGCGGCGAGGATGAATAGTGGTAGCGGAGGGCGACTGGTTGATGACACGCTGAAGTTGCCACCGCCCATGCGGGCACAGAAGTCGGGGTCGTCACGTCGAAGCTGACGTTCGAGCTGGGCCAGTCGCCGGGTGTCCTCTTTGCTGAGCATGTCCGCTACCTTCCGGTCTGCCGCGCCGGTGAAGCATGGATCGAGATGGGGCGATCCCGATCAGAGCCCATTGTTACCTGTGAGTTGCCGCTGTGATACGTCTTCGTGTGCCGAATTTTCGGTCCGTTCCGTTCCGGACAACAGGACCTGTGGAAACCCCCTGACTTCGGGTATAACGGCGCGGTTGATCAGCCGTGGCGGCCGAACCGCCGCGGCCTCCCGCGAAACGCCCTGTCATTCCACATCGGAAAACCCTCATGGGGTACGGCCACCCCGCTGACCAGCACAGACCGGTCAGTGCCCCACCTACGGCAGCGGTCGGCTTCCAGCGCTGTCCCCGTGACGACGAGACAGCGCTGGAAGCCGGCCGGTCAGAGTGAGCGGCGCTTCGCGGCGGCCGCGGCCAGCCGCTCCAGCACCCCCACCGTCGCGTCCCAGCCCATGCAGGCGTCGGTGACCGACTGGCCGTAGGTCAGCTCCTCGCCCAGGTCCTGCCGGCCGGGCTCGAGGAAGCTCTCCAGCATGACGCCGCTGATCGCGTGCTGCCCGGCCTCCATCTGCCGCGCGATGTCGTCGGCCACGATCGGCTGGCGCTTGTGGTCCTTGTTGCTGTTGCCGTGCGAGCAGTCGATCACCAGTCGCTCCGGCAGGCCCGCCTTGCGCAGCAGCGCCAGCGACGCCTCCACGTCCTCGGCGCTGTAGTTCGGCCTGCCCCCGCCGCCGCGCAGCACCAGGTGACAGTCCGGGTTGCCGGTGGTGTGCAGGATCGCCGGGGTGCCCGAGTAGTCGATGCCGGGGAAGACGTGCGTCGCCTCGGCCGCCTGGATCGCGTCGACCGCGGTCGAGACACTGCCGTCGGGGCGGTTCTTCATGCCGATCGGCATCGACAGGCCCGACGACAGCTGGCGGTGCACCTGCGACTCGACGGTCCGGGCACCGATCGCGCCCCAGGCGACGGTGTCCGCGATGTACTGCGGGGTGATCGGGTCGAGGAACTCCACCGCCACCGGCAGCCCCCGGGCGACGACCTCGAGCAGCAGCTTGCGGGCGATCCGCAGACCGGTACCCACGTCACCGGAGCCGTCCAGCGCCGGGTCCATGATCAGGCCCTTCCACCCGACCGTGGAACGCGGCTTCTCGAAGTACACCCGCATCACGATCAGCAGGTCCTCGCTGAGCCGTTCGGCCTCCAGCTTGAGCCGGTCCGCGTACTCGCCGGCGGCCTTCGGATCGTGCACCGAACACGGGCCGACGACCACGATCAGGCGCTGATCTCGGCCGTTCAGCACATCCTCGACCTGCTTACGGCCGGCCAGCACGGTGTCGTGCAACTCGGTCGTCAGCGGCAGCTCGTGGTGCAGCAGCGCCGGGCTCATCAGCGGGACGACCTTCTCGATCCGCTGGTCACGGACGCGCTGCACCTCTGGGGCGGTCATGGTGATTTCTCTCCTTCGACCGGCCCTGCGTCAGAGCCGGTTTGCTCGGGGCAAACAAAAAGGCAGCGACGTCGTCGCTGCCTCAGCCGGCTCTGGCGGGTGTCTCAGGTCATGCGGTCATGGCCGAGGCACCGGCTTGAGCCGGCCTCGTAAACCAATAGAAGGACCACGTCTGAGACATGCCCGCCAGCATAGCGACATCAGCCGACCGAATGCAGCATCTGTGGTCCCTGTTCAGCTGTTGGGACGACAGGTGGCGGCCCGAGCGGGAGCATCACGGTGAAGATCGTCTGGCCGGGACGGCTCTGCACACCCACCTTGCCCCGGTGCGAGGTGACCACGGCATGCACGATCGACAGACCCAGACCGGTGCTGCCGGCCGCCCGCGAGCGTGAGCTGTCCCCCCGGGCGAACCGCTCGAAGATGCGCGGCACCACGTCCGGCTGGATGCCCGGCCCGTTGTCGACGACCTGGATCACGGCGGCATTCGGCACCGCGCCCACCTTGACCGTGACGGTCGAACCCTCCGGGGTGTGCGTACGTGCGTTGGCCAGCAGGTTCGCCACCACCTGATGCAGCCGGGCGCCGTCGCCGATCACGGTCACCGGCTCGTCCGGCAGGTCCAGCTGCCAGTAGTGGGCCGGGCCGGCGGCGTGCGCGTCACTCGTCGCGTCGACGGCCAGCATGGTCAGATCGACCGGGTCCTGGGCGAGCGGGCGGCCGGCGTCCAGGCGGGCCAGCAGCAGCAGGTCCTCCACCAGGGCGGTCATCCGCTTCGCCTCGGACTCGACCCGGTTCAGCACGTGCGCGATCTCGTCCGGGACGACCTGGCGGCTGCGGCGGCTCAGCTCGGCGTACCCCCGGATGGCGGCCAGCGGGGTGCGCAACTCGTGGCTGGCGTCCGCGACGAACTGGCGGACCTGCATCTCGGACGCGTGCCGGGCCTCCAGGGCGTTGCCGACGTGATCGAGCATCCGGTTCAGGGCGGCGCCGACCTGGCCGACCTCGGTGCGCGGGTCGGTGTCCGGCTCGGGGACCCGCTGCGCGAGGCGCACCTCACCGGCGTCGAGCTTCAGCTCCGACACGCGCGTCGCGGTCGCTGCGACCCGATCCAAGGGCTTGAGGGTACGGCGGACGATGAGCGCCCCACCCCAGCCCGCGATCAACAGTGACCCCGCGACGACGCACCCGGTGAACGCCGCGACAGTGATCAGGGTGGAGTTGACCGCATCCAAGGGGAGCCCGATGTACTGGATGCTGCCGTCGGACTTGACCACGGCCTTGACCCGGTACTCGGGGAGGTCGCCGCCGAGGTCGACATCGACCGCCGCGCCGTTCTGCACCACGTCGGCTCGGATCGCGGCGATGGCGGATTCGGTAAGCTCATCGAAATCGTTGTCCAGAGAGCCTTGCGTTCCCACGATCCGAAAGCCCGTGGCTGATCCACTGGTGCTCACCGAGACGATGATCGAGTTCTCGCGGAGACTGTTCGGCGGCTTACTGATGTAGGAGCCGCCGTTCGGGTCGTTCTCCGGCCTGTCCGGAGGGCTGAATCCCTTGCCGCCGTTGGGCCCGCCTCTCAGCCGGTTCAGCAGTTCGTCCAAGTCGGTATCGACCTGCTGGTGGAGCGATTGGTAGAGATACAGCTCGGCGGTGCCGCCGACGACCAGGCCCAGTACCGCCAGCAGCGCGATCATGGTGGTGACGATGCGGGTGCGCAGCGGCCATCCCGCGGGGTCACGCCAGCGAGCGCGGCGGGGGGATCGGGTCGAGGCGGCGGAGGGCATGGTCAGTCGGCCGGCTTCAGGACGTAACCGGCGCCGCGCATGGTGTGGATCATCGGCGCCCGGCCGGCGTCGATCTTCTTGCGCAGGTAGGAGATGTAGAGCTCGACCACGTTCGCCTGCCCTCCGAAGTCGTAGTTCCAGACCCGGTCGAGGATCTGCGGCTTGCTCAGCACCCGGCGCGGGTTACGCATGAGGTAGCGCAGCAGTTCGAACTCGGTCGCGGTCAGCGTGATCAGGTCGCCGGCGCGGCGCACCTCGTGCGAGTCCTCGTCCAGCGTGAGGTCGCCGACGACCAGCTGCGACTCGGTGCGCATCGGGGCGTGCCCCATCCGCCGCATCAGGCCGCGCAGCCGGGCCACCACCTCTTCGAGGCTGAACGGCTTGGTCACGTAGTCGTCGCCGCCCGCGGTCAGGCCGGTGATCCGGTCCTCCACGGAGTCCTTGGCGGTCAGGAAGAGCACCGGCACCTCGGGAGACTCGCCGCGCAGCCGGCGCAGCACCTCCAGGCCGTCGATGTCGGGCAGCATCATGTCGAGGACGACGGCGTCCGGGCGGAAGTCACGGGCGGTGCGGACCGCGGTCATGCCGTCGCCGGCGCTCTTCACGTCCCAGCCCTCGTAGCGCAGCGCCATCGAGAGCAGCTCGGCCAGGGTCGGTTCGTCATCGACCACCAGCACCCGCACCGGGGTCCCGTCGGGTCGGCGGAGCTCGGTGCCGGGTTCTGTGTTCGCCATCGTCATGTCCCCACTGTGGTGCCTGACGCTCAGCGCCGGCTTTCCGTTTGCTGTGTACCAGCTGTGCCTCTGACACAGCCGCGTCCCGCCGGCCGCACAGTTCGTACACATCCGGGTCCGTCATGGTTTTCGGCACGGTGAATCCGGTGCATGAGGATCCGGGGGAGCGGAGTGGCGCAACGAGCATCGTCAACGAAAGGGACATACTGCGCATGTGATGCTTGGGCGTCGACTTCTGGCGGTGTTGTCCGCCCTGGTCCTGATGGTGATGATCCTGCTGTCGCCGTCGGTGCGCGCCGAGCCGGCCGAGCCGCGCCGGCCGGAGCGTGCCGGCTGGACCGCCGGGGCGCCGGACCCGGACGAGCTGCCCGGCGGCGGCCTGAGCCCGATGCTGCTCGCCGCGATCGGCGGCTACCTCCTCACCGGCGGCCTGGCCCTACTCCTGCTACGCCGCTGAACCCCCGGCTGGTTCTCACCGCTGTCTCGACGCCGTCGAGACAGCGGTGACGACCAGCCGGGTTGTTGACAACCTCGTATCGCGGGAACACTCGATGTCCGGGCGATGTTGTGCGAGCGTTGGTCAAAGCGCGGCGCGAGGGTGAGGAGTTGCACGATGGATCTTCTCGAGGACTACCGCAGGGCCACCTTCTTCTTCGAGACCGGCGACCCGCTCGGTGCCGCCCGACTGCTCGAGCCGATAGTCGAGGCGGAGCCGCACAACACCGCGGTCCGGCAGTTGCTGGCGAGGGCCTACTTCAACTCGGCTCAGCTCAACGGGGCCGAGGCCCAGCTCAGAGTGCTGGTCGAGCATGATCCTTCGGATCACTACGCGCACCACGTGCTCGGCCGGACCCTGGAGCGGGCCGGCCGTTTTCGTGAGGCACTGCCGCACCTGCGGCTGGCCGCGGCGATGAAGACGCAGACCGACTACCAGGAGGCGCTGCGCCGGGTCGAGACGTGGCTCGGCAAGTCCGGGGCGGCGTAGGGTCTCGATCGTGAAGCTGAAGCTGGACCTGCACGACATCTTCAACAAGGGTCAGGAGATCGACCGCGCCCTCCGGGGGATCATCGACGAGGCCATCCAGAAGAAGGTCACCCTCGTCGAGATCATCCCCGGTAAGGGCAGCGGCGCCCTGAAGAAGAAGGTCATCCGCTTCCTCGACCAGAAAGAGATCAAGCAGCTCTATCACCGGGTCGAGAAGGACGGCGACAACTGGGGGCGGCTCTTCGTCCACTTCCGGTTCGACGCGCCGACCGGTCGACGCGGCCGCGGTCGCTGAAACCCGCGCCCACCGGTCGGCGCGGCTGCGGTTGCTGAGGCCTGCGCCTATCGGTCTGCGCGGCCGTTGTCGCTGACGACGGTGAACCAGAGGGCATTGGCCAGGGGCGACTCGGCGCTGCTGAGTCGCTCCAGGGTCACTTCCGCACCGCCCGGCAGGTCGTAGAGACGGGTGCCGTCGCCGAGCAGCACCGGGGCGACGAACACCAGGATCTCGTCGAGGAGCCCGGCGGCCAGCGCCTGCCGGGCCACGTCGGCGCCGAGCACGTTGACATAGCGGTCCCCGGCCGCCTTCCGCGCGGCGGTGACCGCCTCGTGCAGGTCGGACAGGAACGTGACGTCCGGGACCGGCTGCGGCGGCGGATTGTGGGTCAGCACGAACACCGGGCCGTGCCAGGCGCCCGACATCGCGCCCTCCTTGTCGGTGCCCCGGTTCGGGTCGTCGCCGCCGAACGTGCGCTTGCCGACGAGCATCGCGCCGATCCGGGGGACCAGGGCCTCGGCCGTCGGGTTCGGGCCGAGGAAGCGGGTGAGCCAGGACATGTCGCCGCCCGGGCCGGCGATGAAGCCGTCGAGCGACATGGTCACCGAGTAGAGAAGCTTCGCCATGATGACATCCTGCCCGAAACGGGACGCGTAGACCGTACCCCTCAAAGGGTGTAGGTCTTGGCGACCGCGACCAGTTCGCTGCTGTGCGAACCGAGCACACCGACCCCCGGAGGCCTGGGTGGGAAGCCCGGGATCGCGGGCAGATCGTCGCTGCCGTCCATCACCCGGAAGGTGACCGGGCCGGACGCCCGGACCGTGAGGGTGATCTCCACGCCGGTCTCGGCGGGCGCGTGGAAGACGAAACCCCACCCCGAGGGGCCACCCGCGAGGGTACGGCCTCCGACGGTCGCCGAGACGACCTCCGCGGACACGTGCAGCGTGGTGAACCGGACGGTGCGCTGCGGGTCGAGCAGCAGTCTCATGGTGCGCCGGTCGCCGGACGTCTCCGCGGAGACCAGGGTGAGCGTGGGCGCGGGCAGCGCCACCGCACGGGCCGGGCCGGTGCGCAACTTCTCCGCGCCGAACGCCGGGAGGGTGTCGGTGACCGTCACCGGATCACCGCTCACCGACCGCCCGGTCCACTCCTGCGGTGTGGCCTCCTCGCTCAGCCAGCGGGCCGTGCCGTTGTCGGCGTCCAGCGCGTACATCAGATGGGTGAGCGACGGGTGCTCCTCGTCGAACCGGTCGACGGCCAGGCCGGTCGCCGTGCACACGACCGCCGCCACCGCCGCGGCCAGCGTGGGCAGCGCGCCGAGACGGCGGGCCTTGAGCGCGTCCATTCCGCGAGCACCGCTCGGTGCCGGGTGGATCAGGTCGAGCACCGGCAGCAGCGCCAGCCCGAGCAGGACGGTGAGGAACGCACCGACGCCGGCCATCGGCATGCCGAGCGCCGGGAAGAGCATCACCACGGTCGGCAGCAGGATGACGACCGGAGTCAGCGCGCCGATGATCAGGATCGCGACGGCGAGCCCGGTTCTCCCGCTCGCCCGGGTCGCGAGCAGGGCGGACACCGCGACCGACAGGGCCGGCAGCGCGGCCAGGTAGGAGCCGCCCGGTGCCAGCGCGGCCAGCGCCACACCGAGGACGGCCAGCCAGGTCAGGCCACCGACGGCCAGGGCCGCCGGGCCGATCCGGCGGCGCAGCAGGGCATACCAGACCAGGACGGTCGCGGCGGCCAGGGCGATCACCGCGAGGCGATACCACATCGGACGGTACGGGTCGATCGGCATCCCGCCGTACTCCGGCCGGACCAGGACGAGCAGTGCCCACAGCCCCTGGGCCAGGGCCGGCGCCACGATGATCGGCAGCAGGGCCAGCCCGATCGCGGAGAACAGCCGGCGCCGCACCACCCAGCCCAGCGCGGCCACCGCCACCAGCGCCAGCACCGCCAGCGGCCACACCAGCGCACCCGGATAGCGCACCAGCAGACCCGGCACCGGGAAGTAGGTGGCGTCCCCGCCGCCCTTCAGTTCCCGCAGGTCCCGTGCGCCGAACTCGCGGGCCAGGGCGAGCGCGTTGTCCCCGTGATGCTGAAGACTGTCCCGGTCCATCGTCTCCGGCCGGTCGGTCGGCGCGTGATAGACCGCCGCCCCGTCGATGTAGGCAGTGTTCAGGCCCTGGAACAGCGGGGACTCCCGGAACGGGGTGAAGTCGGTGTCATTGGGCAGCAACCGGTAGATCTCCACCGCGAACGACGTCCCGACCGGGTACGGCGTCTTCGCGTACGTCTCCACCAGCCGCCGGTTGCCCTCGGACGTCTCGAACATGATCGCCGGGCCGCTGCTGCCCCGCGCCTCCAGGTTCAGCGCCACGCCGCCCTCCCGGGCCAGCGGATGCTGGTCGACGAACGCCTTCGCCCCGCAGAGGCAGGCCTCCTCGGCGTCGGTCAGCACCAGCACCACGTCGTTGCGGGGCCGCTCTCCGGAGGTCAGCGCCCGTGCCGTCTCCAGGATCGTCGACGTGCCCGAGCCGTCGTCGTTGGCGCCCGGGGCGACCTGCGCCGAGTCGTAGTGCGCGATCAGGAACACCCGGCCGGTGGACGCCGTGCCGGGAATCACCGCGACCACGTTGCGGACCCGGGCCAGACCCGTCCCGCCCGCCGACGAGGACAGGCCGGCACCCTGCACCGACACCGTGTCCTGCACCTCAGGCGACAGGCCGAGCCCGGACAGCGCCGCGATGAGGTGCTCGCGTACCCGATCGTTGGCGGGACTCCCGGCCGGATGCGGGGTGGACGCGATCGTGCGTACCGTCTGAAAAGCCCGCTCCGCGCTGAAGTCGCTCGCCGGGGCCGTCTCCGCCCGCGCCGCGGGGGGTTGAATCGATCGGATCGCGGCGAGCCCGGCCAGCGCGAGAACGGCCAGGACCGCCGCCGCGGCGAGACCGCGGCGAGCCGGCCGGAGGGGAGCGGAGTCACGCATGGGGACATCTAACAGTCCGGGTATGCCCGGCGGGTACCCCGAAGATCCATCGGGCCGTGCAATAGCGTTGTCCGGGTGACTACGCCGCTTGACCCAGCCGCCGTCATCGGGGCGTTCATCGACCGGGTGTCGCCGTACAATCCTCACCCGGACGTCGCTCCGGTGGCCGTCATCGGCGTGCGCACCGCGCTCGGCGAGGATGTGTTCACCCTGAGTGACCATGTGATCCGGGCGCTGTGCCGGGCCCTGGAGTCCTATCGAGACCCGGAGGACCGGGGCAACTGCACCAAATGCGGTGGCCGCCACCTCGACGAGAACCTGCACTGCCGGGACTGCGGGCAGTTGCACGGCATCCTCGGTCAGGTGATCGCCGAGCACGCGCGACGGGTCGCCGCCTCCGACGAAGGTGCATCGTGATGACCGAAGTTGTGCAGCGCGGCGTAGTGGTACACGATTTGCGGGTCACCTATGCGTCGAGTGGGGAATCGGAATGACGGAGCGGTCGCTCGCGCCCCGCACATACGCGACGGAGCAGCTGGAACGGTTGCGGATCCTGCTCGTCGAGGACGACGAGGGTGACGCCTTCCTGGTGCGTGAGCTGCTCACCGAAGCCGGCGCCCCGTTCGAGCTGACCGTCGCCACCAGCCTGCGCGAGGCCCGCGGCCTGCTCGTCGGCGTCGAGTGCGTGCTTCTCGACCTGGGTCTGCCCGACGCCGAGGGCATTGACGGGCTGCGCACCCTTCTCGCTGTCGCCGGTGGCGCCGCGGTCTGCGTGCTGACCGGCCGCTCCGACGAGCACCTCGGCGTCCAGGCGGTCGCCGAGGGCGCCCAGGACTACCTGGTCAAGGGCCAGGTCGACGGCGTGCTGCTGATCCGGTCGCTGCGCTACGCGGTGGAGCGGAAACGTGCTCTCGAGAACGCCCGCCGGCTCCGGGAGGCGGAGCTGCGGGAGGCCGAATCCGCCCGCCTCGAACGCGGTCTGCTGCCGAAACCACTCAAACGCGACGACTTCGGGCTCGCGGTCGAGCCGTTCTACCGCTCCGGGCGGGCCATGGGACTGCTCGGCGGCGACTTCTACGACGTGGTGCAGATCGGTGACGACCGGTTGCACGTGATCGTCGGCGACGTGTGCGGGCACGGCGTCGACGAGGCGGCCCTCGGCGTCGAGTTACGGGTCGCCTGGCGGGCCCTGGTGCTGGCCGGGGTGCCCGACGAGCAGGTGCTCTCCTCGCTGGAGCAGGTGCTGATGTCCGAACGGCGGGCCCGGGAGGTGTTCGCCACCGTCGCGTCGGCGGTCATCGACCTGCCCGCCAACCGCGCGACGGTACGGGTCGCCGGCCATCCGCCACCCGTCGTCCTCTCCGGTGGCCGGGCCGCGCCGGTCGCCGTGCGTACCGGGATCGTGCTCGGGGTACGTCCGACACCCACCCCGGCGACCGAGTTGGAGTTCGACGGAGATGACTGGTCGATGCTGATGTACACGGACGGGCTGATCGAGGGCCGGACCGGCGCGGGCAACGAACGACTCGACGTCGGCGGCCTGTGCAAACTGCTCGACGAGCCGGACGCCCGGGATCTTCCGCTGCGGGCCCTGCCGCAATGGCTGGTGTCCCGCGCCGACCAGGACAACGGCGGCCCGCTCACCGACGACGTGGCGATGCTGCTGATCTCCCGCGGCGGTGGCCGGTGAAACTGCTGGACTTCCGCCGCTGGACGCTCCGCGGGCGGATCTTCGCGCTCTGCCTGACCGCCGGTCTGCTGCTCGGTGGCCTCGGTGTGGCCGCCGCCATCACGGCCGCCTCCGCCAACAACGCCGTCGACGTCGTCCTCGACCGGGCCGGCCCCCTGCGGGTCGCCGGAGAGAACCTGGGCACGGCACTCGTCGACCAGGAGACCGGGATCCGGGGCTACGCGATCACCGGGCTTCCGAAGAACCTGGAGCCGTACGACAACGGCGTCATCGCCGAGCGGGAGCGGGTCGCCGAGATCCACAACCTGCTGGATCCCGGCGAACGCGACATCAGGGCATCGCTCGACCGGGTGGAGCAGCTCGCCGCCAAATGGCGTGCCGACGTGGCCGGACCCCTCATCGAGACGGTCCGGACCCAGGGCGCCGAGGCGGCTCAGCAGCGTATCGAGGCGACCGACACCCGGGACTTCGAACAGGTCCGTGCCGCGCTCGACACGCTTCAGGCGGACATCCTGACGATGCGGGACCGGACCGCGGCGGCGGCCCGCAACTCCAGCGGCGACCTGGTCGCCGTCGAGATCGCCGCGGCGATCGTCATCCTGGCCACCGGCGTGCTGCTGCTCGTCCTGCTGGACCGGCTGGTGAGCCGGCCGATCGTCGACCTGGCCGGGCAGGTCCGCAAGATCGCCGCCGGCGACTACGAACGGCACATCGAGAGCAACTACGGCTCGCCCGACCTGGTCGCCCTCGCCGAGGACGTGGACCGGATGCGGCAGCAGATCGCCACCGAGCTGAGCGAGGTCCGCATCGCCCGGCAGCAGGTCGAGTGGATCAACCAGCAGCTCCAGTCGCAGGCCGAGGAGCTGACCCGCTCCAATCGTGACCTGGAGCAGTTCGCCTACGTCGCCTCGCACGACCTTCAGGAGCCGCTGCGCAAGGTCGCCAGCTTCTGTCAGCTCCTGCAGCGCCGTTACGCCGGGCAGCTCGACGAGCGCGCCGACCAGTACATCGGCTTCGCCGTCGACGGCGCCCAGCGCATGCAGCGACTGATCAACGACCTGCTCGCCTTCTCCCGGATCGGCCGGCTCACCAGCGGATTCACCGACGTCGACCTGAACCGGGTCCTCGGCGAGGTGCGATCGCAGCTCGAGGCCCGGGCCGGTGCGGACGCCGAGATCATCTGGTCGGAACTGCCCATCGTGGAGGGTGAGGAGCCGCTGCTCACCACGCTCTTCGCGAACCTGGTCGGCAACTCTCTCAAGTTCCGCCGCCCCGATGTGCCGCCGGTCGTGACGATCACCGCCACCCTCGAGGAGAAGGAATGGCGGATCAACGTCCGGGACAACGGCATCGGGATCGAGGCCGAGTTCGCCGACAAGGTGTTCGTGATCTTCCAGCGGTTGCACGCACGCGATGCCTACGAGGGGACCGGCATCGGATTGGCGATCGTCAAGAAGATCGTCGAATACCATGGCGGACGGATCTGGCTGGACGTGGACGTCTCGCCGGGAGCATCGATCTGGTTCACGCTTCCGGTGGTGCCGGGCTTGACGCCGGATCCGCTTCCGGCGGCTCCGGCGACGGATCCGGCCTCGGCCTCGTCCTCGCCGGATTCGGTTCCGGCGGTGTCGTCATCGTCTTCGCCGGAGTCGGAGCAGGTCTCATCCCAGGAGGGCACGGCATGAGCGTTGAGCGCGAGAACGGCACGATGATCGAGGTGTTGCTCGTCGAGGACGACCCCGGCGACGTGCTGATGACGCAGGAGGCGTTCGAGGAGCACAAGGTCCGCAACCGGCTCAACGTCGTCTCCGACGGGGCCGAGGCGCTCGCCTACCTGCGGCGCGAGGGCCAGTATGCGAACGCGGTCCGCCCCGACCTCATCCTGCTCGACCTCAACCTGCCCCGGCGCGACGGCCGCGAGGTCCTCGCCGAGATCAAGAAGGACGACGAGCTGGGCCGCATCCCGGTCGTCGTGCTCACCACCTCCTCCGCCGACGAGGACATCCTGCGCAGCTACCAGCTCCACGCGAACGCGTACGTCACCAAGCCGGTCGACTTCGAGCGGTTCATCGCGGTGATACGGCAGATCGACGAGTTCTTCGTCAGCGTCGTGAAGTTGCCGCCACGTGCTTGATCAGGTCGCGGAACTCATCCGTGAGGTGGCGCATACCGTCGTCCTGCCGCGCTTCCAGCGGCTGAGCGCCGACGAGGTACATCAGAAGTCGCCCGGTGACCTGGTCACCATCGCCGACCAGGAGTCCGAGCGGGCACTGACCCGCGGCCTCACCGCACTGCTGCCCGGCTCGGTCGTCGTCGGTGAGGAAGCCGTCGCCGCCGATGCCAGCGTCCGGGACCGGCTCGGCGGCAGCGGCTCGGTCTGGGTCGTCGACCCGGTCGACGGCACCAACAACTTCGCCGCCGGGCGGACCCCGTTCTGCGTGATGGTGGCCCTGGTCCGCGACGGGGAGACCACCGCCTCGTGGATCCTCGACGTGGTCGCCGACCATCTGACCGTCGCCGAACTGGGCGCCGGCGTCTATCGCGACGGCGAACGGATCAAAGCGCGCGCCGACGACCCGGGCGCCGCCGGGCTGCACGGTGTGATCGCCGGCAAGTACTTCCCCGACGAGCTGCGCACCGAGGTGCTCACCAACGCGGCCGGGCTGGGCGGATACACCGGTGGGCGGCACTGCGCCGGCTACGAGTACCCGGCCGTCGCCGTCGACGAGCAGCAGTTCGCGATGTTCTGGCGGATCCTGCCGTGGGACCACGTGCCCGGGGCGCTCATCGTCCGCGAGGCCGGCGGGGTGGTCCGCTACCTGGACGGCGCGGAGCACCGGCCCACCGGAGACCAGCGGGGCCTCCTGGTCGCCGCGAACGAGGACATCTGGCACACCGTGCACCGCACGCTGCTCCCGTCCGGGCCGCCGGTCTGACCTTCGCCCGGCCCGGTGCTCCTTCCCGGCCGGGCCGCCGGTCTGACCCTCGCCCTGGCTCTGTGCTCCTTCCGTTCGGCGTCGGATCGGCCTTTCGCCCGCCCGGCTTCGGGGGCGTCGCCGTTGGTGGCTTCACCCGGGTCTCCCCGGGTGCTTGTCTCGCCCGGTGGGGTGAGAGTGCGGTCACATTGCGATGGGGCCACGCGCGGCCGTCTCGTGGATCTAGGGTGCGGGCATGGCGTCGTACCTCGATGATCTTTTCGGGTTGAGCGGCCGGCTCGCGGTGGTGACCGGCGGCAGCTCCGGTATCGGCCGCGCGATGGCGCTGGCTCTCGGCCGCGCCGGAGCGCGGATCGTGGTGGTGGCCCGGCGTGCCGCGCCGATGGCCGAGGTGGTGGCCGAGCTGCGCGATCACGGTGCCGAGGCGGACGCGATCGCCGCCGACCTCGCCGACCGCGACGCCGTCAAGGCTCTCGCCACAAAGATCATCGAGGGGTACGGCGAACCCGACATCCTGGTCAACTCGGCGGCGGTCAACCTGCGCCCACCGCTCGCCGAGCTCTCCGACGACGTGTGGGACCTGACCGTCTCCGCCAACCTGACCGCCCCGTTCCTGCTCGGTCAGGCATTCGCCCCGGCGATGGCACGGCGCGGCTGGGGCCGGATCATCAACGTCGTCTCCCAGCAGGCGTTCCGTGCCTACGGCAACAGTGGCGCCTACGGAGCGGCGAAAGCCGGCCTCGTCGGTCTGACCCGCTCGCAGGCCGAGGCGTGGTCCGGTGACGGCGTCTGCTGCAACGCGATCGCCCCGGGCGTCGTGCACACCCCGCTCACCGAGGCCGTTTTCGCCGATCCCACGAAAGTGGCGGCGCACGCCGGCCGTACGATGATCGGTCGCAACGGTGTCCCCGACGATTTCGCCGGGTGTGTCGTTTTCCTGGCGAGCAACGCGAGTCAGGCGGTCACGGGGCAGACACTCTTCGTCGACGGTGGATACTCGGCGACCTGATCGATCTCCCTTTCGCCTGCTCCGACACGGTAAAGTACCGGCGCTCACGACTTGGAGGTATCTGTGGCGGCCAGTCTCTTGCGCCGGTGCACCGCCCTGCTCGCGCTCCTCGCCGCAGCCGTGGCGCTGGTGCTCGTCGCGCCTGCGTCGGCGGCCTCCGCCGACCCCGAGGGTGGCACCAAGAAGCTGCGCATCACGCTGGAGAACGCCGCAAAAGGCTACGACGCGGCGAAGACCAGGCTGGCCAACTCGAAGAAGCGGCAGAAGCAGCTGACCGAGGCGCTCAAACGGTCCGAGACGAACGCGACCGCACTCACCTCCCAGGTGAACGAGGTCGCCACCCGCGTCTACCAGATGGGCCGGGTCAACACGATCAGCCTGCTTCTCGGCAGCGGCTCCGCGAACAACTTCATGGAGCGGCTCCAGAGCCTCGACATGCTGGCCAAGATGGACAGCGGCACGCTCGCCGGGTACCGCAACGAGATCGAAACCGCCAAGAAGGCCAAGACCGCGCTGGACGCCGAGGTCATCGAGCAGCAGCGTCAGGTCAACGTGATGGCGAAGAAGAAGCGGGAGGCCGAGCTGGCCCTCGCCGAGGTCGGTGGCGGCGCGGCCGGCGGTTTCGTCGACCCGGATTCGGCCGCGGCCAAACCGGCGCCCCGCAACTCCGACGGCTCCTGGCCGAAGGAGTCCTGCACCGTCAAGGACCCCACCTCCAGCGGCTGCATCACCCCGCGCACCCTGCACGCCTACCAGGAGGCGCAGGCCGCCGGGTTCAAGCGGTACACGGTGTGTTTCAGCGAGCGTTCCTCCGGCGAGCACCCGAAAGGCCGGGCCTGTGACCACTCGGCCGCGTCGGGCGGCTTCGAGAACTCCGCCGCGACCGGGGGCGACAAGACGTACGGTGACCGGCTCGCCGCCTTCTACGTCAAGAACGCGGGCGAGCTCGGAGTGATGTACGTGATCTGGTACCGCCAGATCTGGATGCCCAGTACCGGATGGCGGGCGTACAGCGCCGGCGGTGGTCCCGCCGCCGTGCACACCAATCACGTCCACCTCTCCATGCTGTGACGGTCGCGCAGCCGCCCCCGGGCGGCTGAGGGTTGTCTGAGAGCGGCCTGTCGATGTGCGGGCGGGCCGTCGTCCGCCGGTAGCATGCCGCCGATGGATACGAAGCCCCGCGCCCTGCCCTCGGCTCTGGCCACCGCCCTGGCCTTCGGCGCGAGCGGGGCCGTCCTGGTCCTGGAGATCGTCGCGCTGCGCCTGGTCGGACCCTATGTCGGCGTCACCCTCCAGGTGAGCAGCTCGGTCATCGGTGTCTCCCTGGCCGCCATCGCCTACGGCGCCTGGATCGGCGGCCGCCTCGCGGACCGTTTCGACCCGCGTGCCCTGCTCGCCCCCGCCCTGATCCTCGGCGCCATCGGCACCGCGGTCACCCTGCCGCTGGTCCGGTGGGGTGGCGAGTTCCTGCGTGGCGGTGCCGCCCCGGCCGTCCTGCTGCTCGCCGCGCTCGCCGTCTTCCTGCCCGCGCTGGTGCTGTCCACGATCGCGCCGATGGTCGTGAAGCTCCAGCTCTCCGACCTGAGCCGGGCCGGCAGCGTGGTCGGCCGCCTGTCCAGCATCGGCACCCTGGGAGCGATCACCGCCACCCTGATCACCGGTTTCGTGTTCGTCGCGGCGATGCCGAGCAGTGTGATCATCCTGAGCCTGGCCGTGCTGCTGGCCGTCGCCGGCTTCGCGCTGGGCTGGTGGCTGCGCCGTGACCTGCCCGGCACACTCAAGATCAGGGCCTCGCTGGCAGTGGTCGGGCTCGTCGGTGCCGGGCTCGGGGCGGCCGCTCCGACTCCCTGCGACGTGGAGACCGCCTACCACTGCGCCAGCGTCGTCGAGGACCCGGCACGGGACGGCGGGCGCACCCTGGTCCTCAACTCGGCGCGACACTCGTACGTCGATCTGAACGACCCCACCCACCTGGAGTTCGAGTACGTCAAGTGGATCGGCGCGGTCACCGAGGTACTCGCCCCCGCAGGCGCCCGCATCGACGCCCTGCACATCGGCGGCGGCGGCTTCACCGTCCCCGAATACCTGCGCGCCACCCGTCCCGGCAGTGACCAGATCGTCCTCGAACTCGACGGTGGCCTGGTCGACCTCGACCAGCGTGACCTCGGCCTGAAGCCCGGTCCCGACCTGCGGATCGAGGTCGGCGACGCCCGGGTCGGCGTGGCCGGGCTCCCGGCGGCCGCCTACGACCTGGTGGTCGGTGACGCCTTCGGTCACCTGGTGGTCCCGTGGCACCTGGCCACCCGTGAGATGGCGGAGGAGGTGGCCCGGGTGCTGCGGCCGGGCGGCGTCTACGCCCAGAACGTGATCGACTATCCGCCCAACCGCTTCATCCGCGCCGAACTGGCCACCGTCGCGGCCGCCTTCCCGCACGTCGCGCTGATCGCCCCGCCCGCGGCGATCGCGGGTGACCGCGGTTCCAACTTCGTCATCCTGGCCTCGCACGATCCGCTGCCGACCGACGCGATCTGGCCCCGGCTGGCCGCCGTCGAGGAGCCGGCGACCCTTCTCTCCGGCGCGGAGCTGGACGCCTTCATCGACGATGCCCGCGTCCTCACCGACGACTACGCCCCGGTGGACCAGCTTCTGGCCGGCTGATCCGGCCCTCGCGGTTTCGGGGTGCGGTGCCGGGTGGTGCGGTTTCCGGCCGGCCGTCGCGGTTTCCTGATGGGGTGCCGGGTGGTGCGGGTCCTGGCCGGCTGATTCGGCCGTCGCGGTTTCCGGATGGGTTTCGGAGTGCGGCACCGGACGGCGAGCCGATCGGGCGAGAATCGGCGCATGGGGCGTACGGAGCGAAACGGTCAGTCGAGCTCGCTCCGTCTCGCCGGCCGGTACCGCCTGCTGGAGAAACTCGGCACCGGCGGCATGTCGGTCGTCTGGCGCGGCTACGACGAGATCCTCGGCCGCGACATCGCCGTCAAGGTGCTCTCGCCACGGCTGGCCGAGGACCGCACCTTCCGGGACCGGCTGCGGCAGGAGGCGCTGGCCGCGGCGCGGCTCTGCCACCCGCATATCACCGGCATCCACGACTTCGGCGAGGCGCCGATCTCGGAGCACCTGACCGTCCCCTACGTGGTGATGGAACTCAACGACGGTGAGTCCGTCGGCGCCCGCATCAGCCGGCAGGGATCCCTCGACTGGCGGGAGGCCGTCATGATCACCGCCGAGGTCGCGTCCGCGCTGGCCACCGCGCACGCCCGGGGCCTCGTGCATCGCGACATCACTCCGGCGAACGTGATGATCACCGGGGCCGGCGCCAAGATCGTCGACTTCGGGATCTCCGCCGTCGTCGGCCAGCGCGACGCCGCCGCGGACGGCAGCCTGCTCGGCACCCCCGCATACCTGGCCCCGGAACGCCTCGGCGGCTCCACGGTCTCGCCGGCCACCGACGTCTACGCCCTCGGGCTGCTGCTCTACCGGGCCCTCGCCGGCCGATTGCCGTGGCCCGCCGACAACACCGCCGACGCCCTCCGGGCCCACCTCTACGCCGACCCCGACCCGATCCCGGAAGTCGCCGGAATGCCGGCCGGTGTGGCCGAACTGTGCCTGCGGTGCCTCGCGAAGAGCCCCACGGACCGTCCCGCCGCGGCCGAAGTGGCCCGCGCCCTCGCCGCGACGGTCGGCGTGCGGCCCATCATCCCGCCGCTGCGACCGGGCGAACGGCATGCGGCACCGGCGGCCAGGGCGGTCGCGGCGATCCCGGCAGCCCGAGACAGGCGACCGGGGGTACGGCGGACACTGCGCGCCTGCTTCGACCGGCCGGTGAGCGCCGCCACGACCGTACGCCTGCGTGCCGGTCTGCGAATCGGATCCGCCCTGCGTCTCGGTCGGGTGCGCCCGCTCGGTGGCGGACTGTTCGTCGGTAAGCGCCGCGACGTCCTCCCGGCGAACCGCCTGCAGGGCCGCCGTCACCGCACGCCCGCCATCGTCGTCCTCGCCACGGTGACCCTGCTCGCCGCCACGGCGGTCAACTGGTCCATCCGTCGGGAGACCGACGACACCGGGCGAACCCACACCACCGCGACCGGCGCGGGCACACCTGCCGCCGCCGGCCCGGACCGGATCCACTGCAAGGTCCGCTACCAGGTACGCCGGGACTCCGGCTCGTACTTCGAAGCCCGGCTCAGCGTGATCACGTCGGAGACGGCGGACTGGCGGATCGAGTTCGCCTACCCCGGCACGCAGCGTCTCGCCGCCACGCCCGACGCCGTGACCCAGCAGGGTCACCGTGTGGTGGTGAACGGCCAGGGCCGCTCGCGCGCGATCGTTCTCCAGGGCGGCTATCGCAGCCACAATCCGCTGCCTCTCTCCTTCGTGCTGAACGGCCGTCCGTGCCGTGCCGAGGTCCTGGGCGGGACCACCGGCGACGCGCTGGGCGATCCGGCGGGCGGCTCGCTCGACGCTTCCGGGCGACGAGCCGGGGGTACGGGCAACGCCGCCGGCGAGAAGTCGGTCAACGCCACCACGGTCGAGGACCCTCCGGCCGGTGACCGGAAACGCCCACCGAGTCGCCGTGGCGGTGCCCCACGCCGCACCTCGCCGCCGCCGGCCGAGCGACTCCCCGAACCGGCGGTCAAGCGCTCAGGTGGCCTCTCCCTGGCTCTGTAGCCGCCCGTCGCGCGCTTCCCGGGCTCCGGCCCGCTCTGAGCTCTGACTCCCGGGTCCGGGCTGCCACGCGACTGCCGGGCTCCGGACTGCACTTGACTCTCGGGCTCGGGGACTGCCACTTGGCCAGTCGGGTGATCGGTCCGTCGATAGGGTCGTTGCCATGACAAGACTCGCAGTGGTGACCGGAGGCGGTACCGGGATCGGCAAGGCCACGGCCGGGATGCTCGCCGGCGAGGGCTTCGACGTGATCATCGTCGGCCGGCGTGCCGAGGTCCTCGCTGACGCGGTGAAGTGGATCGGGCCGCAGGCCACCGCCGTCACCGCGGATGCCTCCGACCCGGCCCAGGTGCCCGCCGTCGTCGAGGCCGTCGCCGGGCGCCCGCTCGACGTGCTGGTCAACAACGCCGGGGCGTACCTCGACGGCGACGACACCACCCTGGACGGGGTGGCCGCGCGCTGGCGGGCGAACCTCGACTCCAACGTGCTCTCCGCCGTACTCATGACCACCGCCCTCCTCCCGCGGCTCCGCCGCCCAGGCGGCAAGATCATCCTGACCAGCTCGATCGCCGCCCAGCGTGGCGGCGGCGGGCCCTACTCCGCGGCCAAGGCAGCCCTGCACGGGTACGGCCTCGACCTGGCCACCTCCCTCGGCGCCGAAGGGATCACGGCGAACGTCATCGCCCCCGGATACGTCACCGACAGTGAGTTCTTCGACGGCCGGATGACCCCTGAAGGTCATCAGAAACGAGTGGACGCCAGCGTGCTCAAGCGAGCCGGCACCCCCGACGACATCGCCGAAGCAGTCCGCTGGCTGGTCGGCCCCGGCGGTGGCTTCGTCACCGGCCAGATCATCAACGTGAACGGCGGGTCCGTACTGGGCCGCTGACCCGCGCGTCGGTCGTCTCGTCACGGTGGCCCATCCCCGTGTCTCACCAAGACGGCCGAGCCGCATCGAGACGGCTCATCGAGGGCCGTCTCGTTCACGCGGTCTCTCACTAAGGCGCCGCCGGGTTCATGGGTCTCTCATCGAGGGCCGCCGGTGAATCGGTCCTCGCCCGGCCGGTCGGCGCGGAACCGCAGCCCGGACCAGCGATCGTCGATGGCGACCTGTCCGCACGGTCGCATGCCGAAGTCGGCGACGATCGGCCACAGCGAGTCCCGGTTGATGTCGGCCTTGTTGCCTTTCGGATAGGCGATCCAGAAGGCGGCCGGCTTGTCGAGGTCCGCGCGATGCTGTTCCAGTTGGTCCCGCACACCGGCGGCATCCTCGACGAACACCACCGCGGTGCTCGCGGTGGCGAGGGCGCCGCTTTCCCGTACCCCCTCGGGCATCGGCGTCAGCAGGGGGAGCCGGGCCGGCTCGTTCAGCCACACGGTGGAGTTCGGCTTGATCAGTAGTTTTTCGGCGATGGTCTTGGTCATGTCCCTGAGGTTTCCATTCACGCGGGGATAGTTCGCCGAGTTCGGTGAAGCCTGCCCACCTCGGTGCGGGTCCGCCGGGTGGGCCGCACGCCGCCGACTGCTCGACGCGCTGATGCAGTGGGCATCGGCTGCACCATCGGGTGAAAACGCAGCCCTGAGTGCCACCCCGGTTCTCGGGTTGCCGCCCGTCCGGGGTGGCACCCGCCCGGCTGCCTCCCGTCCGGATGGCGACAGCCACCGGACCGGGGTGCCACCGATCCGGGGTACGGGCCGGCATCCGTCGCCGCGAGCCGGCCATCTCGGCCAGTACGCGTCGCCCACGGATGCGGCCCGGCCAGCCGGCGCCTGTCACCGCAGACGCCGGCTGGATGACCGGCACCTGTCACCGCAGATGCCGGCCGGGTGGCCGGCGCTCGCTTACTCGGGCGCCGGCCGGTGGGGGAGCGGGCCGGTCACAGACCGGCCCGCCCTGGTGGTGGCCGGGGCCCGGCCTCCGCCGGCTTGACGCTGTTGCGTGCCGGAACGATCCGGCCGCCCGGTCGCCCACCGATCCGCGGCCCGCGCCGCCGGGCCGTCCATCTGCCTGAAGCCTGCATTTCGACTCTCCCGAACGCCGATCCCGCTGGACGGAGCGAGCATGGTCGATCCGGGAGGGAGGCGTCGGCCAGGCTGTGGACAACTCCGGACTGTGGATAACTCCGGGCCGATCTTCGCGGGCTGATAGACATGCCGGGTGACTGATACGACGCGAACGGCAGCCGAACGGGCGGTGGTGCGGGAGCGGGCCGAGGAGGTGCTCCGACGCCTGGCCGGCGAGCACGCCGTCCTCCGGGAGGACCAGTGGAGGGCGATCGAGGCCCTCACCGTGGACCGGCGGCGGGTGCTCTGTGTGCAGCGCACTGGGTGGGGCAAGTCGGCGGTCTACTTCGTGGCCACGGCACTGCTCCGGTCCGGGGTCGCCGCCGAGCCGGGTGATCATCCGGCCGGGCCGACGGTCATCGTGTCGCCACTGCTCGCCCTCATGCGTAACCAGGTCGAGTCGGCCGCCCGAGCCGGGATCACCGCACGGACCATCAATTCGGCGAACCTCGACGAGTGGTCCCTGATCGAGCAGGAGATCCGCGCCGGCGAGGTGGACGTGCTGCTGATCTCCCCGGAGCGGCTGAACAACCCCGACTTCCGTGACAACGTGCTGCCCGGTCTCGCCGGGAGCACCGGTCTGCTCGTGGTCGACGAGGCACACTGCGTCTCGGACTGGGGCCATGACTTCCGGCCCGACTACCGGCGGTTGCGGACGTTCCTGGCGGGGCTTCCGGGGCGTACCCCGGTGCTCGCCACCACCGCCACCGCGAACGCCCGTGTGACCGCCGACGTCGCCGACCAGCTCGGTGACGCACTGGTGCTGCGGGGCCCGCTCGACCGTGACTCCCTTCGCCTGGCCGCTCTGCGCCTGGAGAATCCGGCACACCGCCTGGCCTGGCTCGCCGACCATCTGGAGCGGCTGCCGGGGTCCGGCATCGTCTACACGCTGACCGTCGCCGCGGCCACCGAGACGGCCGATTTCCTGCGCTCTCGGGGGTTCGAGGTGGCCTCCTACACCGGCCAGGTGGAGGATGCCGAGCGCCGGGTCGCCGAGCAGGATCTGCTGAACAACAAGATCAAGGCGCTGGTGGCGACCTCCGCGCTCGGCATGGGCTTCGACAAGCCCGACCTGGGTTTCGTCGTCCACCTCGGAGCGCCGCCGTCGCCGATCGCGTATTACCAGCAGGTCGGCCGAGCCGGCCGGGCCGTCGAGCATGCCGAGGTGATGCTGCTGCCCGGCCCCGAGGACGTCGCGATCTGGCGATATTTCGCGTCCCTGGCCTTCCCTCCGGAAGACCAGGTGCGGGCGGTGTTGTCCCGGCTCTCCCCGGACCAGCCGATGTCCACGCAGGCGCTGGAGCCGCTGGTCGACCTCCGGCGCACCCGCCTGGAGCTGATGCTCAAGGTCCTCGACGTGGACGGCGCGGTCCGGCGCACCCGCGGCGGCTGGCTCGCCACCGGCGAGCCGTGGACCTACGACGAGGCGCGGCTGCGGCGCGTCGCCGAGGCGCGCGAGACCGAGCAGAGAACCATGATCGAGTACGCGGAGACGACCACCTGCCGCATGGAGTTCCTCCGCCGGTGTCTCGACGATCCGGAGGCCGTTCCCTGCGGTCGGTGCGACAACTGTGCCGGCCCGCTGTTCGACGCCGAGGTGTCGTCGGCGTCGCTGGCGGCTGCCGATGCCTTCCTGGGGCGCCCGGGCACCGAGATCGCCCCGAAGAAGATGTGGCCCACCGGCCTGGCCGCCGTCGGCATCTCGCTCAAGGGCCGGATCGCGCCGTCCGAGCAGAGCGAGCCGGGCCGGGCCGTCGGCCGCCTCTCCGATCTGGGCTGGGGCAACCGCCTGCGCGCCGCCGTCTCACCGGAATCGCCCGATGCTCCCGTCCCCACCGATCTGGCCGCTGCCGTGATCGAGGTGCTCAAAGCGTGGGCCAGGGGAGACGATGCCTGGAAACAGCGTCCAGCGGCCGTGGTCGCGGTTTATTCACAGCGTCATCCACAACTTATCCACAGCCTTGCCGAGCACATCGCCACGGTGGGGCGGCTGCCGATGCTCGGCTCTCTCGAAGCCGCACATCCCGCGGGCCGGGCGGCTGAGCCGGGTGCCTACCGAGGTAACAGCGCCCAGCGGGTTCGTGGCCTGCACGACGCCTTCGTGGTCCCTGCCCATGTTGCCTCTGAGCTGCCAGAACTATCCGGTCCGGTGCTCCTGGTCGACGACCTGACCGACTCCGGCTGGACCCTGGCGCTGGCCGGCCGAGCCCTCCGGCGGGCCGGCGCTCCAGGCATCCTTCCGTTCGCCCTCGCCATTGCGGGCTGACCATTGTCGCCGTCCTTATCCACAGGCGGGGCCGGTCGCCCCGTCTGTGGATAACCGCGCCGACGTAGTTATCCACAGGCAGGAGCCGCCGGTGACACCCGCGCGGACAAGGCCACCGCCGCGGCTGGGAGCAGCTGTCCAGTCGACGGTGGCTGGCCGCGCAGCAGCACGAGAAGGGTGCCGCCGCTGGAAGTAGCTGCCCGGCCCACGGAAGCGACAGCGCCGCGTCGCGTCGCTGGAGGGCGTCGCGCCGCTGGAATTGCTGCCCGGCCGCCCCACGGCGCAGGAGGGCGGTGGGTGGCTGCCTTCGTACCGGAGAGGGCGGCGGTGGAGCGTGGAGCCGGATCGGTCAGGGCTTGCCGAGGATGGCGTTCCTGGTGGGGCGGCGGTCGATCTCCATGAACCGGTGGGCGCCTGCCAGGTCCTCGAAGCCGGACCGCCGGTAGACGTCGTGGGCGTCCCTGGTGGCGAGGAGGAAGCGCAGGATCCCGCGGTCGGACAGGTCGGCGACGATGGTGTCGATCATCCACTTACCCAGGCCGCGGCCCCGGTGGCTCTCGTCGACGAAGACGTCGCAGATCCAGGCGAAGGTGGCGCCGTCGGTCACCGCGCGCGCGAACGCGACCTGCTCAGCGCCGTCGGAGGTGAAGATCGAATACGGAAGGGAACCGTCGATGGAGCGGGCCACCAGGTCGTAGGAGCGCCCGGCCGCCCAGTAGGACTCCTCGGCGAGCCATCGATGCACTCGGGCGAAGTCGACGCGCTTCGGGTCCGCGGTCAGGACATAACCATCGCGTGCCAGATCATCCATCAGCTCCTCCTTCGTCACATTTCCGCAAGGGGCCGGTCGCATGGTGTCACAGCGTCTGATCGAGCCGACCAGCGAGGCAGCCGAGTCACAGCAGGTGGGCAGCGCGGTGGCGTGGTGGTGCGGGTTGTGTCCGGCGCCCGAGGCGGTGGTGTGGGCATGCCGGGTCAGAGCAGGTGGGCGGCTGCGGCGGCGAGGCGGGTCAGCCACGAGGCCGCGTCGCCTTCGGTCGTGGGGCTGCCCTCGACGGCCCATGTCGGGATGACGCCGGGGTCCAGCAGGCGCGCGAACGGCAGCCCGACTCTCGGCTCGTCGGCCGTGACGGAACCTGCCGTCGAGCCGGACGGAGACGATGGCAACGGTGAAGGCGCGGTTGGCGGTGAAGGCGCGGTCGGCGGTGAAGGCGCGGTCGGCCGTGGAGGCGCGGTCGGCCGTGGAGGCGCGGTCGGCGGCGGGCGGAACGTGTACTGCGGGGACGGGGTGAGACCCGGCGTCGGCCGGAGCATGGCCGGGTCGGCGCCGAGGGCCAGGCGCCGCAGGTGGGGGCGCAGGTGCATTCCGTCGAGTTCGGCGAGGAGGACCGCGTCGTAGACGTCCTTCATCGCGGAGACACCGCGGGTCCGCTGGTCGGCGGCGAGCCAGTGCAGTTTCCACGCCAGGGACAACTCGCGGCTCGCGGTCCACATCGCGACCGGCGGCCGGTCCCCGGCCCGCGGCACGGCCGTGCACACCGCGGGCTCGGGCAGTCTCTCGCCCCAGGCCACGTCGATCTGCACACGACCGATCTCGAAATCCTCGGCCCGCCACGGGACGGTGAGCCGGATCCGGCCGGTCCCTCCGCCGGGCTCGTAGTCGGCGTAGTCCCCGTCCGTCGAACTCGTCATCGAGACGGGGTCGAACACGATCCCGTCGGGGGACCACGGCTTGTCGGTGAGAAGCGACCGGAACTCCTCCTCGGCACCCTCCCACGGGCCGGTGTCGAGGTCTTCGGCGGAAACCCAGTGCAGCCCCTCCGGTGGCAGCCGTGGATGGTGCCCGCCGGTGTCGAAATCCTCGAACTCCCAGATCTCGTTGCGGATCGCCCCGTGCGCGGCCTCCGGCCACTGCTGGACGAAGGCGGGGGCGTCGACATACGGATACGGGTCGAGGTCATCCGGTACGACGGAGGGCTGCCACAGCATGAAGTCGAGGTCGCCGGGTGGCCGGGCGGCGTCGCCGACCCAGGCCGGCATGGTCATGCTGCCGCGCAACACCAGAAGGTCCGCCCACGACGACTCGCCGATCACCGTCAGCACGTGGTCGAGGGCGGCCCGATGGGCGGTCATACGAACCAGCCGGCGTCCAGACCGGGGTTGTCGTCGATGAGCACCCACTCCTCCTCGACCTCGGCGATCTCCCAGCCGGCGCCGGTCAGCGCGTCCACCAGGGCGGACAGCCGGGACTTCGCGGCCGGCAGCCCGACCTGACGGCACCGCTGGGTCACGAACCGCTCCTGCACGCCGTCGGCCCGGAGGCGGCGGGCGTTGCGGGACAGGTGGGCGTCGTGTCGGACGGCCACCTCCCGTACCACCTGGAGGTCTGTCCCGGCGGGAAGCAGCAGCTTGACGTGATGCTCGAAGTAGAGCCCGGGATGGATGCCGGCCTGTGCCGCGGCGGCCTCCACCTTGAGCCGGGTGACCGGGAAGCCGTCCGCGCCCAGCGTGGCGGCGGTCCGGCGGGCGTCCGCCTCGGCGGAGGCCGGCGTGCCGTCGGAGAGCCAGCTCAGCATCGGCTGGCTGGCGTGGTCGCCGCGGTCGAGAAGGATCCGGGTGTATTTGACGCCGTGTGAGGTCGCCCACGATCGAAGCCGATCGTCGGAGGCGCCGGCGGACACCGTCAGATGGATCTCATATCGGCTCACGGCCGCACGGTAACCGCGGCGTATGACATCCCGGTAGGCTCACGAATGAGTCAGACCGGGCTGAAGGGATCGTATTGTGGCCGTGACCAGCACTTTCACCGTGACGGGCATGACCTGCTCGCACTGCGTCCAGTCGGTCACCCAGGAGCTTTCGGCGCTGCCCGGCGTCACCTCGGTGCAGGTCGACCTGGCCTCCGGCGGTGTGACGGTGGCCAGCGAGGAGGCCCTCTCCGACGAGGCGGTGCGGGCGGCCGTCGACGAGGCAGGGTACGAACTCGCGGATGCCTGACGAGCAGGAGAGCGAGCCGTCGTTCGGGCTGTCGAAGAAGGAGACGGCGGACGAGGGCTCAGGTTTCCGCTTCGCCGCCGTCGGGGCGCTGCTGATCGTGGTGCTGTTCGCCGGTTACGGCCTTGGCCGGCTCAACGGCGGCACCGGTGGGAGCGGCTCTCCGGCGGCCGCGACCACCCCCGCGGTGCCCTCGGCGAGCCCGTTCGACGAGAGCGTGCCGCATGTGCACGGCAACACCGGCCCGATCACCGCGAGTGGCGGTGGCGCTCCGGTCAGCGGTCTCTCGCTCAGTGGCGGCGGCCTCACCCTGACGCCGTTCAGCGCCGTCTTCGAGGCCGGTGTGCAGCAGAGACTGGAGTTCACCGTCAACGGGCCGGGTGGCGCGCCGGTGACCACCTTCGCGGTCGTGCACGACAAGCCGCTGCATCTGATCGTCGCTCGCCGTGACCTCACCGGCTTTCAGCATCTGCATCCGGTGATGGCGGCCGACGGCACGTGGAGTGTCGACCTGACCTTCGCCGAGCCCGGTGTGTACCGCATGTTCACCGATTTCAGCGTGCAGGTCGGCGGTACGCAGGTGGCCACCACGCTCGGGGCCGACCTGACGGTCCCGGGCGAATACCTGCCGGTCACCGCGCCCGATCCGGCGCGGGTCGCGAGCACCGGCGGGTTCCGGGTCGGATATGAGGGGACGCCGGGGACCGCGTCGACCCAGCCCCTGCTGATGACCGTGACCGACGACGCCGGCAGGCCGGTGACCCTCGAGCCGTATCTGGGCGCCTTCGGTCACCTGGTCGTGCTTCGGCAGGGTGACCTCGGCTACGTCCACGTCCATCCGGAGACGCAGCTGGTCGACGGCAAGGTCAAGTTCTGGCTGGCCGCCCCGAGTCCCGGCACCTACCGGATGTTCCTCGACTTCCAGGTCGCCGGGAAGGTGTCCACGGCGGCCTGGACCGTCGTGGTCAGCTGAGCATCCCGGCCAGTGCCGGCGTGACGCCCCATTGGCCGGTCAGCGAGTCGTACTCGGCACGCTGCTCGGCGGTGGGCCCGGCCCCGGTCCGGCGGGCCCGCAGCATCAGGTTGCGCGGGGTGTGCGCGGAGTCGATGAACTCGACCACCTCCACCCGGTAACCGTGCAGGCGCAGCAGGGCGGCGCGCAGCGAGTCGGTCAGCACGTCGGCGAACCGCTCCCGCAGGATGGCGTGCCGGGTCACCTCCCCGTACGGCTCCGGCGCCGCACCCCGCTTGAGCTGCGCCGCGATATCGTGATGACAGCACGGGGCGGCCAGCACCCAGCGCGCCTCCCAGTCGACCGCCCGGGCCAGTGCCTGGTCGGTGGCGGTGTCGCAGGCGTGCAGCGCGAGCACCAGGTCCGGCGGGACGGGCAGCTGCGCCTCCTCGATGGTGCCGGCCACGAACGTCACGTCATCGGAGCAGCCCAGTTCGGCGGCGACGGCGCTGTTGCGTACCCGCTGATCCTCGCGGACGTCGATCCCGACGACCTCGACCCGGACGCCCCGCCCGGCCAGATATCGGTAGGCGGCGAAGGTGAGATAGGCGTTGCCGCAGCCCAGGTCCACGACGCGGAGCGGTGTGGGAAGGTCGTCGGGGAGGGTCGCGGCGAGCGCCCGCAGGAAGGCGTCGATCTGGCGGCGTTTCGCCGCCGTGCCGCCGACCACCGAGAACAGCGGGTCGCCCGGGTCGAGCAGCCACTGCTTGGCCCGGTCGTGTCCGGCGGGGGTGCTCGGGGCGGCGACGGCGGCCGAGCGGTGCACCTGGGCGTCGCCCTTCTTGGTCACCCGGACCTGCACGGTCGCGGCGTCGGTCTCCACGTGCCAGTTACCGAACGGCTCGGCCAGCAGCGCGTCGACCGCCGCGGCCGCCTCGGCACCGTCGACGTTCCGCGTGAACGGGCGGGCGCCGTCGTCGGTGACGATCTGTAGCTTGCGTCCCTGCTTCAACGTCACCGGGCGTAGCTGCGCGCGGGTGACGGTGGGCGTGTGCCCGCGACGCCGGCCGGCCGCGACGGCCCGGGTGAGGCCCGGTGCGAGCAGAAGCTCCCGCACCTCGGCGAGGACTGATTCGAGCGGTTCTGGCATGACTTCCATTCTGCTCTTCACCCGGATGGCCCCTCGGGGCTATGTCACCCGGACCTGCGCGGTTAAGTTGGTCGGTGTCGTAGAGAACGAGGTGCCCGCCATGATGTCCTTCCTCGCCGATTTCTCCGCGCCCACGCTGCTCTCCGACCGGCTGCGGGAGATCAACCGGGAGGAGAGCGCCGGGTCGCCGCAGAGCCCGTTCGTCACCGACCTGGCGTCCGGCCGGTTGCCCCTGGCCGCGTACGCCGAACTGCTCAGCCAGTACTGGTTCATCTACGAGTCGCTGGAACTGGCCGCCTCCGCGATGGCCGACGACCCGGTGGCGTGCCGGTTCGTCTACCCGGAGCTGTTCCGGCTGCCGGCGCTCGAGTCGGATCTGCGGTTCCTCTTCGGATCACGCTGGCAGAGCCGGATCACCTCGCTGCCCGCGACCACCACCTACTGCACCCGGATCCGCAGTGCCGCCTTCGGCCGGGCCACCGAGTACGTCGCACACCACTGCACCCGCTACCTCGGGGATCTCTCCGGCGGGCAGTGGCTGGGACAGGCGGTCGTGGAGGCGTACGGATTCCGCCGTGAGGGTTTCCGGTTCTTCGTCTTCGAGGGGATCGATCCGCCGCTGTTCCGGGCCCGTTACCGGGAACGGCTCAACGCTCTGCCGTGGGCCCGCCGCCAGCAGGACGCCTTCCTCCGCGAGGTGGCCGGCGCCTACCGGCTCAACATGGACCTGCTGGCCGAACTCTGGCACAACTGGTCCTGAACAGCGTCGTGGGACCGGGGATACCGGTCCCACGAGGCGAAAACGGATCAGACGTCGGCGGTGGTGCCCACGCCGGCCTCGGAGCCACCCGACAGGTCGGAGTCGGCCGGGCGGGCGGTGCTGCGACGGCGGCGCCGGCGCGGTGCCGTCTCCGCGGTCTCGGCGGAGGCGTCCGGCGAAGCCGCTGAGACAGCGGCCTCCGGTGCATCGGTGACCGCCGGCTGAACCACCGTGTCGGACGTGGCCTCGGAGAAGGACACCGCAGCCGCGGCGGTGCGACGGCGACGGGTTCGGGCCCGCGGAGCGCTCGCCTCCGCCGAGTCCGGTGCCTCCGAAGACGTGTCCGGAACGGCGGTCACCGCAGCGTCGGACGTGACCGCGGGCGCTTCGGTGACGGCAGGGGCCGCGGTGGCGACCTCGTCCTCGGTCACCCGGCGGCGACGACGCTGACGCGCGGGCCGCTCGGCGGCGTCACCGGGCGAGGTGGTGGAGTCGGCCGACGGCGCCGGCCCGGAGTCGCCACCGCGGGACCGGCCCCGGCCGCGGTCACTGCGGTCGCGGTCGTTGCGACCCCGGCCACGGCGCCCGACGGTGCCGAGGTCCTCCTCGATCTCGGCGGAGAGCCCGGCCCGGCTGCGCGAGGCGGTCGGCAGGGTGCCCGAGATGTCGGTGGGGATGTCCAGGTCCGCATAGAGCGCGGGGGACGTGTGGTACGTCTCCGGTGGCTCCGGCATGGTGAGACCGAGCGACTTGTCGATCAGCACCCAGCGCGGCATGTCCTCCCAGTCCACGAAGGTGACCGCGACGCCGGTGGCGCCCGCCCGGCCGGTCCGGCCGATGCGGTGCGTGTACGTCTCCGGGTCCTCCGGGCAGTCGTAGTTGATCACGTGGGTGACGCCCGAGACGTCCAGACCACGGGCCGCCACGTCGGTCGCCACGAGCACGTCGATCTTGCCGCTGCGGAACGCGCGCAGCGCCCGCTCACGGGCGCCCTGACCCAGGTCACCGTGCACGGCCGCGACCGCGAAACCACGGAAGTCGAGGTCCTCGGCGACCCGGTCGGCGGCCCGCTTGGTCCGCGTGAAGATCATCGTGAGGCTGCGATCCTTCGCCTGGAGGATCCGCGCCACCATCTCCACCTTGTTCATCGGGTGGGTGCGGTAGACGACCTGCTTGGTCAGCGGGGACGGGCCGCTCTCGGTGGTGTGCCCGGCGTGGATCGTCACCGGGTTGCGCAGGAACCGGCGGGACAGGGCCACGATCGGGTCCGGCATGGTCGCCGAGAACAGCATCGTCTGACGCTCGCTCGGGATCATCGCCAGGATCTTCTCGACGTCCTCCAGGAAGCCCAGGTCGAGCATCCGGTCGGCCTCGTCGAGCACCAGGGCCTGGACCGAACCCAGCTTGAGCATCTTCTGCTTGCACAGGTCCAGCAGGCGGCCGGGGGTGCCGACCAGGATCTCGACGCCCTTCTTGAGGACCTCGACCTGCGGTTCGTACGCCACGCCGCCGTAGATCGGAAGGACCCGGACACCCCGGGTGCTGCCCGCCGCGGCGAGGTCGCGGGCCACCTGCAGGCCCAGCTCACGGGTGGGGACGACGACCAGCGCCTGGGGCTGGCCGTCGGCGCCCTCGCTGGGGGCGGTGACGCGCTCCAGCAGGGGCAGGCCGAAGCCGAGGGTCTTGCCGGTGCCGGTGGGCGCCTGGCCGATCAGGTCGGTACCGCGCAGCGCGATGGGCAGCGCGTACTCCTGGATCGCGAAGGCGTGCGTGATGCCGGCCTTGGCCAGGGCCTCGACGGTCTCGGCGCGCACGCCCAGCTCGGCAAACGTGGGGCTGTCCGGGCGGACCGGCGCACGGGTGATGACGGGGATCAGAGCTTGCTCATTGTCGGTCATGAAGTTTTACGGGTGCCCTCTCGTGGTGCGCCCGTCGGAAAGTCGTTTGGGCGCGGTCTCGTATAGGCGCGGGCCGCACGCTCGAAAGCGGGCCACACGCGGGCCGTCGACTTGACAGATCGACGACGACGCAGACCACTCTACCCGACCTGGTAGCAGACGCACCGGGAGAGAGTTACGGGAGGGAGCCCCGAGGTCGGAGCGCCCTCCCGTTACGAGAAAATCAGCGGGTCGTGAAGCCGAAGGGGCGGTGCGACGCCTCGGCGATCTCCACGTAGGCCACCTTGGCGATCGGGATGATCACCTTGCGGCCCTTCTCGTCAGTAAGCGTCAGGACGCCGTCCTTGGCCAGAGCATCCGTCACGGCCTGCTCGACCTCCGCCGGGGTCTGAGCGCTCTCCAGCACAAGCTCGCGCGGCGACTGCTGCACGCCGATCTTGACCTCCACGGAGTCCCTCCTAAAAAGATCCGTCTTACCCGTTCGAAAGGCTATCCGATTTCGGGGGCCATACCGGCCGTTGAACCGCCCTGCAGCGGGAAGCTGGCGATCCCACGCCAGATCAGCGCAGCTACGAGCGCTTCGGCTTCAGCTTTGGGCGTACGCCGGCCGTTGGCGAGCCAGAACTGTGCGGCCTGTCCGGCCGCCCCGGCGAGGCCCGAAGCGAGCAGCTCGGCCTGATCCGGCCGCAGGCCGGTGTCCGAGATGATGGTGTCCGTCACAGCGGCGATGCAGCCCTGCTCGACCCGCTCCACCCGCTGGCGGACCTGGGGGTCGTTGCGCAGGTCCGACTCGAAGACGAGCCGGAACGCCTCGCTCTCGTGATCCATGAAGTCGAAGTACGCCCGGACGGCGCCCTTCACACGGTCCTTGTTGTCGGGAGACGCCAGCATGGCCCCGCGCACCTTGGCGATTATCGCGTCGCAGTGCGTGTCCAGCAGGGCCAGGTAGAGCTCCAGTTTGCCGGGGAAGTGCTGGTAGAGAACGGGCTTCGAGACGCCCGCCCGCTCCGCGATGTCGTCCATCGCGGCGGCGTGATAGCCGTGCGCGACGAAGATCTGCTGCGCGGCGGCCAGCAACTGCTTGCGTCGCGCCGAACGGGGCAGGCGGGTGGGTCGTGCGGTCTGTGGCCCGCCGGACGCAGCGGTCATTTCTGTGAACCTCCAGGGGGTCGGGTCCCCGCGGTTTGTCGTCTCGGATTGCCCGGATCGGCGCATGTCGCGGTCGTGCGGGCAATTGTCGCGACGCTGCAACTTATCGCCACTGCAACGACACGGTAGCCTCAGCGGGGGCGAGCGAGGAGCGCGCGGTGGATGAATCAGGGCATTCCGGAGACACGGGAGCCTCAGCGGGTGGCAACGGCGCCGACTCGCGTGACCGCACACGGATGAACGGCTGGGCCGACGACGAGAGTTCGTGGCCCCACACGGGAGCGGCATTGGAGCAGGGAGTGGACACGCCACCATGGCGTCGCCCGTCCGACGGGCGCACCTTCGGACGGCAGCAGGGCCCGGCGGAACGTCCCTTCGGGGCCGCACCCGCGTCCGGGGTCCCCGCGCCGGGGGCGGGTTCCGAGATTCCCCCGTCCGGGTCCACCGAAGCATGGTCCCCCGAGCGGAGCCGGCTCGCCGACATCCTGGGTCACCACCGCCGTACGCCGACGGCTCCCGCACCGAGCAGCGCGCCGCCTTTTCCGTACGAGGGTGACCTCGACGACACCTACCAGCACCGTGCCGCCGTGCCACCGCCCCGGCCCGACTGGGTGCCCGAGCCGGTCCAGGGGCCGCCGCCGGTCGCCCCGGTCTCCGGCGGGGCCGCCCGTTCCCGGCACGCGCTGGTCACCGACACCCTGGCCCAGGGGCTGCCTCAGCTCGACGGCCAGGCCGCCTCGTTCGATCCGCCGGGATTCGCCCGCCGGGCGTACGATCCGGTCCCCGATGTGACACCGCCCTACGCCCCGCCCGGTGACGCCGAGAACGACGGCGACCAGCGCGGGACACTCCCGCAGCGCGTCCCGGCCCAGCCGGACGTCCCGAGAGTTCCGGAGCCGCCCTCCGTGGAACCGTCGGCCGAAGCGCCCGCATTGGCCCGTATCGCGACGCACCTGCGCCGCGGCGATGTCGTACCCGCTCAGGAGCGCCAGGAGGGCTTCGACGTCCAGGACATCCTGGCCGCGGTCCGCGAGGTGCCGGGGGTTCGCGACGCCTCGCTGCGGGCCACTCCCGCCGGCGCGCACAGCCTCCGCCTCGACCTCTCCGACGGCGCGGACGCCGCCGAGGTGAGCCGCCAGGTGGCCCGTCTGCTCCAGGAGCGGATGGGCCTGGACGCGGCGATGCCCGCCGACTCGCCGTTCCGGCCGTCCAGCGCGCCCGTCTCCGCCCCCCGGAGCACCCCGCTGCTGCCCAGCCAGCCGACCCGGCCGGCCCGGGCCGCGGTGCCGGTCGCACCGGTCTCCAGCCCGGTGGCCCCGGTGTCGAGCCCGGTCGCGCCGGTCTCCAGTCCGGTCAACCCGGTCAGCCCGGTGTCCGCAGCGCCCGCCCCGGCCGCCGCGCCGGTCTCCGCGGCGCCGTACCCCCCGCTGGAGAAGCGGCAGCCCGGCGTCAACGCCGGCGCCGCCCTGGTTCCCGCGGACTCCTCCAAGCCGCGGCCGCTGGACCCGGGTGACAACCCCGGCCCTCGCGTGATCATCGAGAATGTGCACGTCAACACATTCGGCGCGGACGCCTCCGTCGAGGTGCGGCTGCGTGCCGGCGGGCGCAGCGCCTCGGGCGTGGCCACCGGCCCGGCGGTCGACGGCTACCTTCTGCGCCTGTGTGCGACGGCCACCGCGGGTGCCGTCGACGAGTTGCTCTCCACCTCACAGCACGAGGACGGCCCGGCCCGGTGCTTCGTCGAGCACGCGGCCTCGGTCTCGTTCGGGCAGATGCAGGTGGCCGTGGTGGTGCTGCTGCTGTCCTGCGGCGGCGGCTGGGTCGAGCAGCTGGCGGGTTCGGCCGTGGTCACCGGTGACGATCGGCACGCCATGGTGCGCGCCACACTCTCTGCGGTGAACCGGCGGCTCGAGGCACTCTTGGCCTGATGAAGGGCGCGATTCTGGCCGACGACAGTGCGCTGTTGCCGGAGGGTGAGATTCCGCCGCCATGGCCCGCACGCCGGGTCACGGTCGGCGGGGCGATGCTGCACGTGCGGGACACTCCGGCACTGGGTGACACCGCCGAACCCGCCGTCTACGTGCACGGCCTCGGCGGCTCCTCGCAGAATTTCACCGATCTGGCCGGCCTGCTCGCCGACCGGCTCGACGGTCAGGCCGTCGACCTGCCGGGGTTCGGCTACAGCGATCCGAGCCCGCGCTATTCGATCGCCTCGTTCGCGGCCACGCTGGTCGACTATCTGGAGCACTCCGGCCGCGGCCCGGTTCACCTGATCGGCAACTCGCTGGGCGGCTCCATCTCGGTGCGGGTGGCGGCGCTACGGCCCGATCTGGTGCGTACGCTCACGTTGATCTCCCCGGCCATGCCGTTCCTCGACCCGCGCCGCACCGCGCAGGGCCCGGTCCTGCCGCTGCTCGCGCTGCCGGGGGCGGAGCGCCTGATGGCCTGGGCACTGACCCGGGTCACCGCGGACCAGATGGCCGAGCAGGTGCTGGCCGCGTGTTTCGGTGACACCACCAAGGTGCATCCGCAGCGCCGGGCCGAGGCGATGGAGGAGATCCAGCTCCGCTACACCGTCGCCCACTATCCGAAGGCGTATCTGGGCACTCTGCGCGGCCTGGTGAGCAGCTTCCTGCGGGCGTACCTGCCGGGTGGCAACTCGCAGTGGCGGCTGGCCGCCCGGATCCAGGCGCCGACGCTGGTCATCGGCGGCCTCAACGACCGGCTGATCGACCCGCGGGTGCCGGCCCAGGTGGCCCGGGTCGTCCCGGACGGGCGCCTGCTCATCCTTCCCGGTGTCGGTCACGTCGCCCAGATGGAGGTCCCCCGTCTGGTGGCACGGGCCATCGCGGGTCTTCTCGACGACGTCCGGACGGCCCCGGCGGAGCGCTAGCGACGACCACGCCGGTGGATCGGTTGCTCGATGTAGCGAAGCGCACAAGATCCTTCCGGGGTGGGAGCGCTGACCGGTTTCGTGCGAGTCTGGACCCCCATGAGCGCTTCCCCCCGGCCCGCCCCTGAGCCGCGATCCCTGTCCTCGGGAGACCGGTGGCGCCAGGCTTGGCTGGTGATCCTCGCCGCCGCGCTGGTGCTGCTCACCGTGGTCGCGGTCAGCCGGCCGTCCGACACACCGGCCGGCCCGCCCGGTCATGCGGCAGCCGCCGCCTCTCCCGCCGCCTCGCCGAGCGCCGCTCCGTCGCCGTCCGCGGTCGTCACCGACCAGGTGAAGGCGCCGACCACACCCTCACCCGCGCCGGCCTCGGTCTTCCCGCCCGCGGGCGTGCTGACGCTGCCGGGCGCCGTGCCGGTGAAGGGTTCCGGCCGGTTCGAGTATGCGAACGACCGCGGCCCGGTCGTCGGTGTCGCGGGCCGGCTCCGGCGGTTCAAGGTCGCCGTGGAGGAGGGCAGCGGTGAGGACGCCGCCGCGTTCGCCGCACAGGTGCGCGCGATCCTGGAGGACGAGCGGAGCTGGATCGGGTCCGGGACGGTCCGGATGCAGATGGTCGCCGGGGCGGACCGGGCGGACTTCACCGTCTACCTGGCCACCCGCGAGACGGCCGGCCGGATGTGCGAGGTGGGCGGCACCAACATCCGGATCGGCGGGGTGCCGTACACCTCGTGTCGTGCCATCGGTAAGGCGGTCATCAACCTGGACCGCTGGCGGACGTCTGCGCCGCCGTACCTCCAGGCGGGGACCGATCTCGCGGCCTACCGGCAGTATGTGATCAACCATGAGGTCGGGCACGAGCTCGGCCACCGGCACGAGGGCTGCCCGAAAGCGGGCGGGCCGGCGCCGGTGATGGTCCAGCAGACCCTCACGCTGCGTGGCTGTGTTCCCTGGTCCTGGCCTCGCAACCGGGATCGGGACCTCGCCGGCCCCCGGCTCTGAACGTCCATCCGGTACGGAAATCCGAAAGTCCTGTGACAGACGGTGAGTCGTGGCAGGCTTGCGCTTGCTATGGCAAACGCGACAAATGGCCCCGTTGACCCGGACGCCGGCACCGACCGGCGTGGCCGGGCCGCGCGCTCCCGGACCGAGGCGGCGCAGCCGCCCGTGGACGAGACACCGGCCCGGCGGCGCACCGTCGCCGCGTCCACCACGGGCCGGTCGCCGCTGACCGCGCCGGCCGAGCCCGCGCGCAAGAGCGTCCGCCGGAGCGCGACCGGGGAGACCACCGGCAGGAGCCGGAGCGCCACCGGGGAGGCCGCCGGCAAGACCGGTGAGACCCCGGTCAAGTCCACCTCGTCGAGAACCGCCACCGGGCGTGCCCCGGCGCGCAAGACCGCCACGGCGCCGGTCGAGCCGGAGCGGAAGTCCGCCACCGGCCGTGCCCCGGCCCGCGGGCCCGCCACCGCACCGGTCGAGCCGGAGCGGAAGTCCGCCGCCGGTCGCACCCCGGCCCGCCGGCCCGCCACCGCACCGGTCGAGCCGCCGGTGCCGGGAGAGGACCTCGCGGGGGAGAGGGCGACGGAGGAGAAGCCGTCCCGCCGCCGGAGCGCCGCGCGGGCCATGCCGGCCCCGCCGGAGCCCCCTGCGCCCGCCGTGAGCGCCCCGGAGAACCACGAACCACCACCACCGCTGACCCGGGGCATCCTGGAACTGGCGGCAGAACGGGTGGCCGCTTCCCGGCCCCGTCCGGCCGAGCCGGAGCCACTCGGACCGGCCGACGACCCGATGGCCGCCCCGGGCGTTCACGTGAACCCGCGCGCCACCGGCACCCGCCGGACCCGCGCCGGCTCCCGTCCGCCCGCACCACCTGAGCCCGTCCCCTGGGACGGCCGGTCGGCCGAGAACGGCTGGCTCGGAGTCCTCCCCGGCCAGGACGTCGAGACCCTGATCCGGCCCGAGCCGCCGGCCGAGCCGACGGTGGGCGCCGACCCGGACGACCAGTACCCGCGGACCAGGAACCGGGGCCTTCCGCCGAGCCTGCGACTGCCGGCCGAACTGCCGGACAACCTGTGGCCGCCGAAGTCGATGCTCGAGCGGAACCTCGCCGAGAACATCCACGTCCCGGCGCCGGTGCCACCGCGGGTGGAGGACCCGTGGGAGGCCGAGGAGCCGGAGCCGCCGGAGGTGGTGGCCGACGAGGACCTCTCCGTCGCCGCGCCGGAGCAGCACCGGTCCACCGTCGAGATCCGCCGTCCCGAGGAGGCCGAACCCGAGTTCCTGCCCTCGGTGCTGGAGCATCCGGAGGCGGAGAGCGAGTACGTGCCCGCGCATTCGCGGACCACCGGACCGGCCCGGCACGCGGTGACCGAGACGGCCGCCGCGCGGCGTGTCCGGCGTCGTCGCAGGACGTTGCTGGTGGCGTACCTCCTGATGGTCGTCCTGATTCTGGTCGTCGGCAATGAGCTGCGCGACGATGAGCGGCCGCTCGCCCCCGGCCGGGAGGCCGCGCAACGCGCGAACGAACCGGCGGCCGTGGAACCCGCGCCGCAGGCGACCGGAGACGTGCCGGCCAAGATCGATGCGGACGGCGACGGCGAGTCCGCCGCCAAGGGCAAGTCCGGAGAGTTCGGGTACGCCGCGGAGCGCGGCCCGATGCTGGGCGACGGCGGCCGGTTGTACCGCTTCCGGGTGGCGGTCGAGAAGAACGTCGACGACACATCGCCCACCGAGTTCGCCGAGGTGATCGACGAGTCCCTCGGCGACGAGCGGAGCTGGATCAACGACGGCCGGCTGCGTCTGCGCCGGGTGCCGAAGGCCGCTGATGCGGACTTCACCATCTACCTGGCCTCGGCGAAGACGTCGGAGGAGATGTGCGCCACCGGTGGGCTGGACACCGAGGGCTACACCTCGTGCCGGGTCCCCGGCCAGGTGATCATCAACGCCGACCGGTGGGCCGACGCGGTACCCGATTACGACGGTGAGCTGGACACCTACCGCCGCTACGCGATCAACCACGAGGTCGGGCACGAGCTGGGACATGGGCACGAGGCCTGCCCCGGCGAGGGTGAGAAGGCCCCGGTCATGCAGCAGCAGACCTTCGGTCTGAAGGGCTGCACGCCGAACCCGTGGCCCTATCTGGACGGCAAGCGTTACACGGGCGAGCCGGTAGCCTGAATTATTCCGCGATCCCGCATGTCGGGCCCGTGTCCAACGTCATGGATCCGCGCGTGCGAATCGAGCAACAATGGGCGGCGATCCTTTCCACCGAACCCGGGGAGTGAACTGTGGCTCTGCCCCCGCTCGTCGAGCCGGCCGCTGAGCTGAGCGTCGACGAGATCCGCCGCTATTCGCGACACCTGATCATCCCCGACGTCGGGATGGACGGGCAGAAGCGGCTGAAGAACGCGAAGGTCCTCGCCGTCGGCGCGGGCGGCCTCGGCTCGCCGACCCTGCTCTACCTGGCCGCGGCCGGCGTGGGCACGCTCGGCATCATCGACTTCGACACGGTCGACGAGTCCAATCTCCAGCGCCAGATCATCCACGGAGTCTCCGATATCGGCACGCCCAAGGCGGAGTCCGCGGCCCGGAGCATCGCCGAGGTGAACCCGCTGGTCAACGTGGTCATTCACAACACCGCGCTGGACCGTGACAACGTCAAGGAGATCTTCAGCCAGTACGACCTGATCGTCGACGGCACCGACAACTTCGCCACGCGGTACATGGTGAACGACGCCGCGGTGCTGCTCGGCAAGCCGTACGTCTGGGGATCCATCTACCGCTTCGACGGCCAGGCGTCGGTCTTCTGGGAGGAGCACGGTCCCTGCTACCGCTGCCTCTACCCGGAGCCCCCGCCGCCCGGCATGGTCCCGAGCTGTGCCGAGGGAGGCGTGCTCGGCGTGCTCTGCGCGTCGATCGGGTCGATCCAGGTCAACGAGGCGATCAAGCTGATCACCGGTATCGGTGAGCCGCTGGTCGGGCGCCTGATGGTCTACGACGCCCTGGAGATGGAGTACCGCAAGATCAAGGTCCGCAAGGACCCCAACTGCGCGCTCTGCGGGGAGAACCCGACCGTCACCGACCTGCTCGAAGACTACGACGACTTCTGCGGCGCGGTCTCCGAGGAGGCGCAGGAGGCGATCACCGGCTCCACGATCTCCGTCCGTGAACTCAAGGAGTGGCAGGACAACGGCAAGGACATCTTCCTGGTCGACGTCCGCGAGCCGGCCGAATGGGAGATCAACCGGATCCCCGGCGCGACGCTGATCCCCAAGGGCGAGATCCTCTCCGGTGCGGCGCTCGCGAAGTTTCCGCAGGACAGGCAGATCGTCCTGCACTGCAAGTCGGGCGTCCGCTCGGCCGAGGCCCTCGCCGCGCTCAAGTCGGCCGGGTTCAAGGACGCGGTGCACGTCCAGGGCGGCATCGTGGCGTGGGTCAACCTGATCGACCCGTCGCTGCCGTCGTACTGACGGATCCTTGTCCGGGGAGTCACCAACGGGTGACTCCCCGGATGGAACAGACCTGCGATTCACAGATCCGGCCGGTACCGTCTTCACCGTGATCGATATAGACGCCGCCATCGGCTACGTGGTCGGCCATGGCGATCCGGTGGAACGTGCGCGATTGTCCCACCTCAGGACCGGGCATCCCGCCCCTCCGGACGCCGTGGAACGAATCGCCGCCGGCCAGATGCCGGAGGGTGGCTGGCCGGCCTCGGCGGAGGGCGGCATCCCCTCGGTCGACGCGACCTGTTACCGACTCGCCGAACTCGACGGCATCGGTGCGCTGAACAGTCCGGTCGGGATCCAGGCCCTGCAATGGCTGGCCGCCGCGCAACGCGGCGACGGCACCTGGCAGGAGCACGAATCGCTGGCCGATGAGGCGCCGGCCTGGGCGATGCCCGGCGATCCCGAGGCCACGCTCTACCAGACGTCGGTGGCCGGTTTCTGGCTCACCGCGGCGGCCGTCGAGATCGACCCCCATCAGACCCGGGCGCCATGGAGCGAGGTGCTGCGGTCCGCCGCCCGCTGGGTGGTCACCCAGATCCGGCCGGACGGCACGTGGCCGTCATTCCTGGCCGTCGGCTGGCACGCCGCCGGTCTCCTGCACCAGCAGCAGTTCTTCTACGAGTCGGCGCGGGTTCAGCAGGTGCTCGGCGACCGTTTGACGGACATGTCACCCGGCGACGTCGCGTCGATGGCGGCGGCCCTGCGCCGGGTGAATCTGGGTGACGACTGGCTGCTGCAGAGCGCCCGGAAGCGGCTGGCGGAGACCCAGCGCCCTGACGGCGGGTGGGACAGCAACGAGGGCCCACTCTTCGACGTCAACACCACGCTGACGGTGCTCCGCGCCTGCCGCTGAAGTCCCGGCCGGCTCTCACCGCTGCCTCATCCACGTCAACCCAGCGCTGGTGACCAGCCAGGGAGGTCTGGCTGGCTCTCACCGCTGTCTCAGCGCGGTCGAGGCAGCGGTGGTGACCAGCCGGGGAGGTCTGGCTGGCTCTCACCGCTGTCTCAGCGCGGTCGAGGCAGCGGTGGTGACCAGCCGGGGAGGTCTGGCTGGCTCTCACCGCTGTCTCGGCACGGTTGAGGCAGCGGCCAGAACCAGCCGGGGAGGGTCAGCGGGTGTGTCCGTTGCCCGTGACGACGTACTTCGTCGAGGTCAGCTCGGGCAGGCCCATCGGACCGCGGGCATGCAGCTTCTGGGTGCTGATGCCGATCTCCGCACCGAACCCGAACTCGCCGCCGTCGGTGAACCGGGTCGACGCGTTCACCATGACCGCGGCCGCGTCCACCCCCGCCACGAACCGGCGGGTGGCCGCGACCGACTCGCTGACGATCGCCTCGGTGTGGCCCGTCCCGTAGCGCCGGATGTGGTCGAGCGCGTCGTCGAGGCCGTCGACGACCGCGACCGTGATGTCCAGCGACAGGAACTCGGTGCCCCAGTCCTCGTCGGTGGCCATGACCACGGCGTCGCTGTAACCCGCCACCCGGGCGTCGCCGTGGACGGTCACCCCGGCGTCGGCCAGCGACGACAGCACCAGCGGCAGGAACGTGTCGGCGATCTCCGCGTGCACCAGCAGCGACTCGGCCGCGTTGCACACCGAGGGCCGCTGCGCCTTCGAGTTGACGGTGATGGCCAGCGCCTTCTCCAGGTCGGCGGCGGCGTCCACGTACACGTGACAGTTGCCGACCCCGGTCTCGATCACCGGCACCGTCGACTGCTCGACCACGGTCCTGATCAGCGAGGCGCCGCCCCGCGGGATCAGCACGTCGACCAGGCCACGGGCCCGCATCAGTTCCTTCACCGAGTCGCGGGTGGTCGCGTCCAGCAACTGGACCGTGTTGACCGGCAGACCGGCGTCGGCGATCGCCTTGCGCAGCACCGAGACGATCGCCGCGTTCGACGAGAAGGCGGAGCCGGAACCGCGCAGCAGCGCCGCATTGCCCGATTTGAGACAGATGCCGGCGGCGTCGGCGGTCACGTTCGGCCGGCCCTCGTAGATCATGCCGACCACTCCGAACGGCACCCTGACCTGCCGCAACTCCAGGCCGTTGGCCAGCGTCGAGCCGCGCACCACGTCACCGATCGGATCGGGCAGGGCGGCGAGCTGTCGCAGGCCGTCGCCCATCGCGACGACCCGCTCCGGAGTCAGGAGAAGCCGGTCGATCATCGCCTCCGACGTGCCACTCTCCCGCGCCTTCGCCACATCGACGCCGTTGGCGTGCACGATGTCGTCGGTCCGCTCGACCAGCCGGTCGGCCATCAGCAGCAGAGCCGCGTCCTTCTCCGCGCGAGTGGCCGCGGCCAGGTCGAACGACGCGATCCGGGCGGCAGCCGCCTGCTCCAGCACGCTCATGAAAACCCTTTCGACAAAGACGGGGGTACGGCTAAAGCAGCACCAGGTCGTCGCGGTGGACGACCTCTCGTTCATATCCCGGCCCCAGTGCCGCGGCCAACTCGGGTGTGGACCGCCCGAGCAGCGCCGGCAGTTCGACCGCGTCATAGTTGACCAGGCCGCGCGCCACCGGCGTACCAGATCCGGCATCAACCAGATCCACCGGATCGCCGGCGGCGAACGAACCGTCGACCGCGGTGATGCCGGCAGGCAGCAGCGATTTGCGCCGTGCCACGACCGCCGCGACCGCGCCCTCGTCCAGGTGCAGCCGCCCGCGTGGCGCGGTGGCGTGGGCCAGCCAGAACAGACGTGCGGCCGGCCGGTGATCGGCCGCCTCGAAGAGGGTGCCGACCTCCTCGCCGGCGAGCGCCTGCCCGGCCAGCGGGGCCGCGGTCAGCACGACCGGGATTCCGAAGCCGGTCGCGATCCGGGCCGCCTCCACCTTGGTCACCATGCCACCGGTGCCGACGCCGGACCGCCCGGCCGCGCCGATCGTGACGCCCGCGATGTCACTGTCGTCGCGGACCAGCGGAATCCGCCGGGAAGCCGGGTCGGCCGGATCGCCGGTGTAGAGGGCGTCCACATCGGAGAGCAGCACCAGCAGATCGGCGTCGGCGAGCGCGGCGACCAGGGCGGCGAGCCGGTCGTTGTCACCGAACCGGATCTCCTCGGTGGCGACCGTGTCGTTCTCGTTGACGATCGGCAGCGCGCCCAGGTCGAGGAGTTTGCGCAGCGTCCGGTACGCGTTCCGATAGTGCACACGCCGGGTCACGTCGTCCACGGTGAGCAGCACCTGCCCGACGGTGAGCCCGTGCCGGGCGAACCCGGCCGCGTAGCGCCCGATCAGCAGACCCTGGCCGACCGAGGCGGCGGCCTGCTGGGTGGCCAGGTCACGTGGCCGCCGGCGCAACTGGAGCGGGGCGAGCCCGGCGGCGATCGCGCCGCTGGACACCAGCACCACCTCACGGCCGCTGGTCGCCAGCGAACCCAGCACATCGACCAGGGCGTCGATCCGTTGCTCGTCGATGCCGCCCGTCGCGGTGGTCAGCGAGGACGAGCCCACCTTGACCACGATCCGGCGCGCGCCGGTCACCACTTCCCGCACCAGGCCCATTGTGCTCGGCCGGGCGGTGCCGGTCGTCGTCCGATCCCATATCGTGGCGGGTTGTGACACCCCAGGAGTACGTCGAAGAGGTCTTGGCGCTGGTGGAGAGCATTCCGGCGGGCCGGGTGATGTCGTACGGCGCGATCGCCGACGCCCTCGCCGACCGCTCCGGCCGCAACTCGGCCCGGCTGGTGGGCCGGATCATGGCGTTGCACGGCGGCGGCGTCCCGTGGCACCGGGTGTGCAGCGGGGGAGGCCGGCTCCCGCCGGGTCACGAGGTCCGGGCAAAAGGGCTGCTTCTGGGCGAGGGCGTACCGATGCGCGGCGACCGGGTCCTGATGGCGGAGGCGGGCTGGATGCCCGTCGCCCCGCCTGCACGGTGAGCCCGCCGGTCTCCCGGCGGAGCTTTTACTCGGTGAGTCCGGCCAGTCTCGCGGCCGACCGCAGCTGGTAGTCGAAGAAGCCCCGCCGGTCGTCCTCGATTGTGTTGTTGAGCTGCCCGAACAGCTCGAAGCTGATGGCACCGCAGATCTGGAAGAACGCCGCGATGGTGTCGGCGATGATGCGTGCCGTCAGTTCCGGGAAGTAGGCGCCGGCGATCGCCGCGAGCTCCTCGGCGAAGCGTCCGGTGAGCGGCGGCCGGTCGGCGATCCCGCCCGTCACGTTCGCCTTCGCGAGCGTTGCTCCGAGTAGCAGCATGAAGCGGGTCGCCGGTTCGACGGTGTCCCTCGGCGCCGCATATCCCGGCACGGGACTGCCGTAGATCAGCGCCCACTCGTGCGGGTTGGCCAGTGCCCACTCGCGTGCCGCATGGCCGGCCGCCAGCCACATCCCGAGCGGGGTCTCCTGCTCGGCCACCGCCCGTTCGGCCTCGTCGCCGACCGCGTTGTACGCATCGATGATCAACGCCGTGAGCAGCTCGTCCCGGCTCGCGAAGTACCGATAGACCGCGGACGAGGCCATGCCGAGATCCCGGGCGACGGCCCGTAACGACAGGTTCGCCCCATCGGTGGCCAGGTGCCGCCGCGCCACCGTCTTGATCTCGTCGGTCATCTCGGCCCGGACCCGGGCCCGCAGGTTGGTCGCAGTCACCTTCTCGCTCATCAGGTCAGTGTGCCACAACGAGAGCACTGCTCTTGCATTTTCAGCACCCTCTATGCGATCGTTGCTCTAGCAAGAGAGCAGTGCTCACAAAAGCGAGCAAGGAGATCATCATGCACCTGGTCATCGGTTCCGGCCCCATCGGTTCCACCGTCGCCCGCCTGCTTGCCGAGCGCGGCGAGCGGGTCCGCATCGTCACGCGCAGCGGCAGCGGTCCCGAGCATCAGCTGATCGAGCGGTCCGCCGCCGACGCGTCGGACGTCCGCCGCCTCACCGAGCTGGCCCAGGACGCCGAGGTCGTCTACAACTGCGCGAACCCGAAATACACCGAGTGGGCCGACAAGTGGTTCCCGATGAACAGCGCGATGATCGCCGCCGCCAAGTCGGCCGGAGCGGTCTACGCCATCACCGGCAACCTGTACGGATACGGCCCCCAGCCCGGCGGCCTGATGACCGGGAACACCCCGCTCGCCGCGACCGGCCGCAAGGGCCGCATCCGCAACCGCATGTGGCAGGACGCCGTGGACAGCGGCGTGCGCACGATCGAGGCCCGCGCCTCCGACTACCTGGGTGCCGGCGCGGTCGGCGTCTTCTCCAGCGTGCTCCTGCCCGCCATCGACAAGGGCCGCACCGCCTGGTGCCCGGCCGACGTGGATGCCCCGCACACGTTCACCTACACCGGCGACATGGCCCGCACCCTGGTCGAGCTGGCCCGTGACGAGCGGGCGTGGGGCCGGGCCTGGCATGTGCCGTCACCGCCCGCGATCTCCATCCGTGAGTTGGCCGCCCGCTACTGCGCCCTGACCGGCCGGTCCCCGCTGAAGGTCCGCAGCATGCCCCGTTTCGTGATGCGCACGGCCGGCCTGGTGATCCCGATGGCCCGCGAGTTGGCGGAGATGGACTACCAGTTCTACGCGCCGTTCGTCCTCGACTCGTCGCTGACCGAGCGCACCTTCGGCCTCACCGCCACCGACCTCGACGTCCCCCTGCGCGAGACCGCGGCGACCGCCGCAGCCACCGCCGCCCGCACCATGTGAGCCACCCGGCCGCTACAGCAGCAGGCCCACGCCGCCCCGCCGTGGGTCGCCGGCCGCGCCGGTCCAGCCGACGGCGGTGACACCGCCGAAGTAGTGGTTGATCTCCGGCCACTCGACGGTCTGCCAGCCCGCGGCCGCGAGTTCGGCCAGCTCAGCGGTCGGATAACCGGCCTCCGCGTGCACGGTGTCCTCCACCGCGTGAAAGCGGGGCCGGGCGATCGCCTCCGGCACGCTGAGCCCGTCGACCAGCACCCCGAGCAGCGTGTCGACCAGAGCGGTCCGGATCCGGGAGGCCCCTGCCGACCCCGCCGCCACGGCGAGGCCACCGTCGGGCCCGGTCACCACGAGCGGGCACATGTATGACGACATCCGCTCCCCGGGAACCAGATTCTCGGTGAGCAACTCTCCTTCGCCGAGCATCGAGTTCAGGTTGATGCCCAGCCCCGGCAGCCACACCCCGGCACCCAGCCCGAGCGTCGTGGTGATCACGCAGGCGTTTCCGGCCGGGTCCACCACCGAGACGTTGGTGGTGTCACCGAGCCGTTGCTTACCCCGGTTGACCAGGGCGGACGCCACTCCGGGCGCCCGGGTCGGCAGGGACAGGTCGGCGGGCAGCGCCCCGATCGTGTCGACGGTCCGGTTCAGATCATGGCGGGCATGCACCCGATACCCGGCGAGCGACGCGTGATCCACCGGCACCGACTCGACCCGGTACGCGGCGAGATCCGCCGGCCCGATGTTGCCGCCCGCGTCCCGAACCGTGTCGACGAGCAGCTTCCCGTACCCCCCGGTGTAGAAGACCTCCGGCCCGTCGACGGCCAGCGCGTCCATCGCGGTGGCCAGTCCCGGGTGGAAGAGCAGCTCGTCGCCCTGCAGCAGCCGCCCACCCGGCTGATAGAGGGCCGCCCCCTCGCCGTAGGCCAGCGCCGGCGCGCACGACTCCAGCGTCCGCGCGTGCGCGTCGGGCAGCAGCACTCCGGTCCGGGCCAGTCCGGCCGCCGGCGCCACCACCTCCGGCCACGGCAGCCGACCCCACCGCCGGTGGACCTCGCCGAGCCCGGCCGGCACTCCCGGCACCGCCACGCTGGCCCCGCCGATCGAGTAGATCTGTGGCAGCCCGCCGAAGAACACGTCCACCGCCACCATGGCCGACGGATCCCGGTCCCGGTCGAGGCCCGGCACCGCCACGAAGAAGTCGAGGCAGGTGACCTCACGGGTGACGGCGTCGTAAAAGGTGGCGAACCCGCCGCCGCCGAGTCCCGTATAGACCGTCTCGGCGACACAACAGGCCAGCACGGCGGCCACCGCAGCGTCGGCCGCGGTGCCGCCGGACTCGAGGATTCGCAGCCCGGCGCGGGCGGTCGCCGGATGACTGGCGGCGACGCCGGCCGCAACGCTTTTCATGCGGCCGAGCGTAGGCGGAGCAGGCCGATCATGGTTACGATGCGCTTCGATGACGACCGGTGGTCCCCCTCCCGTGGTAACCCCGACGAGTGTTCTGCCGCGCGGTGTTTTGGCTGGATATGCGCTTGGCTCGTTGGTCACCGGAGCTTTCGGTACGGTGCCCGGTTTGCTTCTTCTGCCTTATCTGACCGACACCCTGGGTGTGGCCGCGGGCGTGGCCGGATTACTTGTTCTCCTACCGAAGGCATGGGACGTCGTCGTCAACCCGGTCGCCGGGCGGATCTCCGACCGCAGCGGCTCGCGCCGCCCGTTCCTGTTGTCCGCCGGACTGCTCCTCGGCGTGCTCTTCGCGGCGATCTTCGCGGCTCCCTTCCCGAGCGGTGGCGCCTCCGGGGCGTACGTCGCGGTGGCCTTCCTCGCCGCCGCCACCGCCTTCGCCTTCTTCCAGGTCCCCTACGTCGCGATGCCCGCCGAACTCACCGACGGCTACGCCGAGCGCACCCGCCTGATGACCTGGCGGGTCGCGGTCCTGGCGCTCGCGATCCTCGTCTCCGGCGCCCTCGCACCGCTCGTCGTCGAACTCACCGGCGGCGGCCGCGAAGGACACCGGTGGTCCGGCGCCTTCGTCGGCGCACTCATCGTGGTGGGCACGCTCGCCACCTTTCTCGGTACGCGTAAAGCCGAGTCCCGCCAAGCCGGCGACTCCGAGCCCAGCCTGCGGGCGCAACTGCGCGTGGCCGGCGGCAACGCCCCCTTCCGTGCCCTGCTGATCTGCTGGATCGTCCAGGCCGCCGGCATCGGCACCATGCTGGCCGGCGTCAAGTACTTCGCCGACCACGTCCTCGTCCAGGGGTCCGGTGCGACCTTCCTGTTCGCCGCGTTCGTCGGCCCGGCGCTGCTGGTGATGCCGTTGTGGACCGCGATCGGCCGCCGGCACGGCAAACTGCGCTCCCTGATCGCCGCCTCCCTGCTCTTCGCCTGCGCGGCCCTAGCGCTCGTCGCCGCTCCGTCCCTGCCCGCGGTCGCCGTCTACCTGATCGTCGCCGTGGTCGGTGTCGGATATGCCGGCCAGCAGGTCTTCGCCATGGCGATGCTGCCGGACTGCATCGCCCGCGACACCGAGCGCACCGGCCGCCGTCAGGCCGGCGTCTTCACCGGCCTGTGGACCGCGGGGGAGACCTTCGGCCTGGCTCTCGGACCGGGCATCTACGCATTGATCCTCCAGATCTTCGGTTATGCCTCGTCGGCCACCGGCGAGTCGGCCGCTCAGAGCGACTCGGCACGACTCGGGGTGCTGCTCGGTTTCACGGTCCTCCCGGCCCTGCTGGTCGGCGCGGCCGTGGTGCTGCTGCGACGCTACGACGACCGGGCCGATGCCGGCGCCGGCCCTGTGGACAAGTAGCCGCTGTGGACAACCGGCGGCTCGGCACCGGCGAACGGATAGCGTCACCGGCATGACTGATGCGCTGCCGGAGAAGGGCGTCCCGGGCGAGCAGATCCTCGCCGAGTTGCAGGAGCTGCGGGCCGGTGACCTGCCGACCCACGGCGGGCGCCTGTTCGCCTATGTCTACGACCCCGCCCTCGACGGCCTGGATGATCTGGCCCGCGCCGCCCACGCCACGTCCGCGCACGTCAACGGCCTTGATCCGACCGCCTTCCCGTCGCTGCTGGCGATGGAGAACGCCCTGGTCGGCGCGGCCGCGCGGCTTCTCGGCGGTGGGCCGGCGACGGTCGGCAGCGTCACCAGCGGCGGCACCGAGTCCCTGATCCTGGCCGTGAAAGCGGCCCGCGACGCCCACCCCGACATCCGTTCGCCCCGGCTGCTCGTCCCGTCCACCGCGCACGCGGCGTTCGCCAAGGCGGCGCACTACCTGCGGGTCGAGTTCGACGTGGTGCCGGTGACGGACCTGAGGGCCGATCCACGCGCGATGGCCGCGGCGGTCACCCCGGACACGGTTCTCATCGCCGCCTCCGCCCCGAGCTATGCCCACGGCGTCGTCGACCCGATCCCGGAGATCGCCGCCATCGCCGCCGAGCATGGTGTCCGGTTCCACGTGGACGCCTGCTTCGGCGGCTGGATCCTGCCCTACCTGCGCCGTCTCGGTGCCGACCTGCCCGACTTCGACCTCTCCGTGCCCGGCGTCACCAGCATCTCCGCCGACCTGCACAAATACGCCTACGCACCGAAGGGTGTCTCGATCCTCCTGCACGCCTCGGAGGAGTTGCGCCGCCCGCAGTATTTCGCACACGCCGACTGGCCCGGCTACACCATGATCAATCCGGTGATCTCGTCCACCCGTTCCGGCGGCCCGATCGCCGCGGCCTATGCCACGCTGCGCTCGATCGGCGACACCGGCTATCTCGATCTGGCCCGCAAGACCCGCGAGTCGGTCGCGGTGCTGGCCGCGGCGGTCGAGGCCACCGACGGGGTGCGGCTCTATGCCCCCACCGAGACCAGCGTCGTCTGCCTGGCCTCCGACGGCGTCGACCTCTTCGTCCTGGCCGACGAACTGGCGGCCCGTGGCTGGCACACCCAACCCCAGATGGCCCACGCCGACCACCCGCCCACCATCCACCTGACGGTGACCGCGGCCGTCCACGCCACCGCCGCCTCGTTCGCTCCGGACCTGGCCGAGGCCGTCGCCGTGGCTCGAGCACGCGGCCCGATCGAGCTGCCGCCGCTGCCACCGCTGACCCCCGAGATGGTCACCCCGGAGCTGATCGCCTCCCTGGCCGAGGGCCTGGGTCTGGGAGCCGGTGACTTCACCCGGATGGCCGCGGTCAACACGATCCTCAATGCCGCACCACCGGCCCTTCGCGAGGCCATGCTCACCGGTTTCCTGAGCCTGCTTCAGCGCCCCACCGTTAGGTGACGGTGGGGGAACTAACGGGGAGCGGTGGGCCCTCACCGCTGGTGGCGTCCTGTTTCTACCGTTCTCTGCCGGGCAAGGCGTCGACGAGCGGATGGTCTCCGCGCTGCACGATGTCGTGGTGAGTCGGCGCCTTCGGTGGGCGCACTGTGCACGGCCGGGACTTGACCCTCCAGCAGGAGCAGCGTGACCTAGGGATTCTCGCCGCCGCCGGTCGCTGGAGCCGGTCGGCCGCACCCGGGCGCACTACCACGTCGAGGGACCGAATCTTCCGGTTCGGGTGCTGGAGACGGCTCGCACGCCGATGACGCTGAGCCGGCGGTACCCGGATGCGTTAGGTTGACCGGATGGCCGGTCTGCCAGGAGTGCTCGGGGAACCCATCCGGTTCGTGCTGAACTGGGGGCGCCGCTACTCCCTCTGGGTGTTCAATTTCGGTCTGGCCTGCTGTGCCATTGAGTTCATCGCGTCCAGCATGGCCCGGCATGACTTCATGCGGCTCGGGGTGATCCCGTTCGCGCACGGGCCACGACAGGCCGACCTCATGGTGGTGTCCGGCACGGTCACCGACAAGATGGCGCCGGCGATCAAGCGGCTCTACGACCAGATGCCCGAGCCGAAGTATGTGATCTCGTTCGGCTCCTGCTCGAACTGCGGCGGGCCCTACTGGGATTCGTATTCGGTGACCAAGGGCGTCGACCAGATCATCCCGGTGGACGTCTACGTGCCCGGTTGCCCGCCGCGGCCGGAGGCGCTCCTGCACGGCATCCTGCGTCTCCAGGAGAAGATCGCCGCCGAGCAGTCCGGTCCGGGCGGTGTCCACCGGCCCGACCCGCTGGCGCTGACCGCCCCGCTGGTGAAACCGCCGACGAAGTAGAGCGGCGCACCAGGGCCGACGGCAAGCGCGAAGCAAGGCGGCGCGAAGCAAGGCAGCGGGCAGGCAACGCGAAGCAGGGCGGCGGGTCAGAGCCGGCAGGCAACGCGAAGCAGGGCGGCGGGTCAGAGCCGGCAGGCAACGCGAAGCAGGGCCAGCAGGTCAGGGCCGACGGCAAGCGCGAAGCCGAGCCGGCCCGAGGCGGCCGGACCGGCGACGACGAGCAGCAGCTAGCCGAGGATCTCCCGGGCGCCCTGCCGGAGCAGGGACGCGGCGACCGACGTGCCCAGTACGACCGGGTCGGCGGCCCACTCGTGGGCGTCCAGCACCGTCTTGCCGTCCAGACTGATCACCCGGGCCCGCAGGCTGATCCGCCCGTCCGGCTCGGTACGCGCGTAGCCGCCGATCGGGGAGCTGCAGCTGCCCTGAAGGATGTGCAGCATGGTGCGCTCGGCCTCGGTCTCCTGCCCGGTCCGACGGTCGGCGAGCGCCTCCGCGATCTCCAGCGCCGCCTCGTCGTCCTGCCGGCACTGCAACACGAGGGTCCCGCTGCCGACGGCGGGTACGAACGTGTCCACGTCGATCGGCTGGCCGACGCGTTCCGGCATGCCGATCCGGTGCAGTCCGGCGACGGCCAGGAGCAGCACGTCGTATTCGCCGGCGTCGAGCCGGGCCAGGCGGGAGTTGGCGTTTCCGCGGATCGGCACGGCGGTGAGGTGTGGCCAGTGCAGGGCGAGCTGGGCGATCCGGCGGACCGCCGACGTGCCGACGCGGGTGCCGGCGGGCAGGTCCTCGATCCGGCGGCCGGCCGGGTCGACGAGGCAGTCGCGTACGTCGTCGCGGGCGAGGTAGGCGGCGAACACGGTGCCGGCGGGGGCGGGCCGGTCGCCGGGGACGTCCTTGACACAGTGCACGGCGAGGTCGGCCCGTCCGTCGAGGAGCGCCTGGTCGACCTCTTTGGTGAACGCGCCCTTGCCGCCCAGCTCGGACAGCGCGCCCTGCCACCGGTCGCCGCTGGTGGTGAGCGGCACGACCTCGACGGTGATCTCGGGCCGGCGGGCGGCGAGTATCCGCCGGACACGCTCGACCTGGGCGAGGGCCATGGGGGAGGAGCGGGTGCCGATACGCAGCAGGCGTGAAGCGGACATAGCGGAAAGGGTAACCGCTGGCATACTCGGGCTGAGTAACGTGACCCGGTATGAGAGCCGAGTTCATCATCGAGGTTCTGACCCGCGAGTTCGGCGAGCTGATGGCGCTCGACCCGGCCGCGTTCCGCCGCAAGTTCCGAAAGATGGCGGCGTCACCGTTCGCGTTCTACCGGGGCAGCGCCTCGCTGTTCTACGCTGACCTGAGCGGCGACTACCGCGACGACAGTTTTCTCGACGAGCGGACCAGCCGGGTGTGGATCCACGGTGACCTGCACGCGGAGAACTTCGGGACGTACATGAACTCGTCCGGCCGGCTGGTCTTCAACGTCAACGACTTCGACGAGGCGTATGTCGGGCCGTACAGCTGGGATCTGAAGCGTTTCTCGGCGAGTGTCGCGCTGATCGGGTATTCGAAGGCGCTCTCCGACGACAGCATCACGGCGCTGGTGACCGAGTTCGCCCGCTCCTATCTGACCGAGTTGCGGGCGATCGCGCACGGCGGCGACGACGCGATCGGCTCGATCACCCTGGAGAACGCGACCGGTGTGCTGCGCCGGGTGTTGCAGGAGGCCCGGCTGAACACCCGGGTCGACCTGCTCAGCCAGCAGACCACGATCGACGACTACGAACGCCGGTTCTCGATCGGTGACGGGGTCTACGACGTGGATTCGGGCATGCACGCGTCGGTCATGGAGGCGTTCGACCGCTATCTGGCCACGCTTCCACAGCAGACCCGGCCGGTCTCGCTGCACATCAAGGACATCAAACTGCGCAAGGGCGTCGGTATCGGCTCGGCCGGCCTGCCGTCGTACAACCTGCTGCTGGAGGGGCACACCGAGGCCCTGGAGAACGACGTCGTCATCTACATGAAGCAGGCGCAGGTCCCGGCGGTGGCCCGCTGGATCGACGACGACCGGGTACGCGGTTACTTCCGGCATCAGGGGCACCGGACCGCCGAGTCGCAGCGGGCCCTCCAGGCACACGCCGACCCGTGGCTCGGGTTCACCGAGCTGAACGGGGTGGGGCAGTTGGTGGCGGAGGTGTCGCCGTACGCCGCCGATCTGGACTGGTCGGACGTGAACGAGCCGGAGGAACTGGCCGCGGTGATCGCCGACCTGGGCCGTGCGGTGGCCCGGATGCATTCGGTCGCCGACGACGAGTCCAGTCACGACCTGGTGGACTTCTCCACCGAGGAGGCGATCGTCGCGGTCGTCGACAAGGACGAGCCCGGTTTCGTCCAGCACCTGGTCGAGTTCGCGCACAAGTACGGTGACCAGGCCCGCGAGGACCATCAGGACTTCGTCGACGTGTTCCGCAACGGCCGCCTCCCCGGCCTGTGAGTGCCGTCAGCGGATGATCAGCGCCCAGGCGACGGTGCCGATCGTCCCGGTTCTGTTGTCGTAGTGCTCCCGCGGCAGGTCAGCGCCAGGTCGTACCGCTCCGAGTCGGGGAACTCGGCATGCCAGCCGTATCCGCCGAAGTCGTGGCCCGGCGCTGAGCCGGCGGCAGGGTGCCGAGCGCGGCGACGAGGGCGACCCGCTCCGGCCCCGGCCCGTCGGTGTGCGGCTCGTCCGGGCGCTGCCGGCGCAGGAAGTTCAGTGCGGTGCGGGTCCGGCGCCACCGGCTGACGGCGAGATTCCAGGCGACCCGGCGGATCCAGGCGACCGGATCGTCGTACCGGGCGATCGTGTTCCACTTGGCCAGGGCACGGCAGAACGCCTCCTGGGCGACGTCCTGTGCCTCCTGACGGTCACCGAAGTAGGCGTACAGCTGCACGGCGAGGTCGGTGTAACTCGCGGCGTACACCTCGTCGAACGTGGGCGGATCGGGATCGGCCGTGATGCCTGCCTCCCGTGCGGCTATGACGGTCACGAGGACTACACGCGGTCGCCCGGCGGAACGTTGCATCCGGGCCCCGGATCATAGGATGACGGGCATGACGCCCGAAGAGGTCGGTGAACGCCTGGTCCACCTGCTGGCGACCGACGACCCGGAGAAGGGCACCGTCACCACCGAGGTCTCCGGCGGCGGACCGCGCCACGCCCGCGCCGTGGTCGACGTGCCGGTGGCCCGCTGGTGGTTCGCCGCCGAGGCGGCCCGCGATGCCGGTGCGCTGGGCTTCGACTTCTTCGACTGGCTCTCCGCGGTGGACGAGCTGGACGGTGGCTTCTCGGTGGTCGCGCACCTCTGGTCGACCCGCCGCCGGCACGGGGTGCTGCTGCGCACCCGGGTGTCGCGCCAGGACCCGGAGGTGGAGTCGCTGGTGGACCTCTATCCCGGCGCCACCTGGCACGAGCGGGAGACGTTCGAGATGTTCGGCATCACGTTCGCCCGCCACCCCGACCTGCGCCCGCTGCTGCTGCCCCCGGGATTCGAGGGTCATCCGCTGCGCAAGGAGTTCGTCCTGGCGGCCCGGGTGGCCAAGCCGTGGCCGGGCGCCAAGGAGCCGGGGGAGTCGGAGGGCGGCGGCGCCAAACGGGCACCGGTGCGCCCGCCCGGCGTCCCGGATCCGAACGAGTGGGGCCCGCTGAAAGGCCAGGCTCCGCCGGCACCGGAACGGGAACGGCGTGCTCCGAGGAGGACGGAGTGATGCCGCTCTGGCTGGATCTGCTGATCCGGGTCGCCGCCGTGCTGGCCGGTTTCCTGGTGCTGCCGCTGGTCGTGGGGCAGGCCGAGCACAAGGTGATGGCGCACATGCAGGGCCGCGTCGGTCCGATGTATGCGGGTGCCTTCCACGGCTGGGCCCAGTTGATCGCCGACGGGGTGAAGTTCGTCCAGAAGGAGGACATCACCCCGCACGACGCGGACCGGACGGTGTTCCGGCTGGCCCCGATCGTGGCCCTCTTCCCGTACCTGGTGGTCGTGATGACCATCCCGATCGGGCCGGGCCTGGTGGCGCAGAGCCTGGACATCGGCCTGTTCCTGGTCCTGGCGGTGCTCGGCATCGGCGTGGTGGCGGTGCTGATGTCGGCGTGGGCGTCGGCCAACAAGTACAGCCTGCTCGGTGGGGTCCGCGGCGCCGCCCAGCTGCTGGGTTACGAACTTCCGCTGGTGCTGGCGGCGGCGAGCGTGGCGATGGCGGCCGGCACGCTGAGCCTGCCCGGCATCGTCGAGGCGTGGCAGCCGTGGTGGCTGATCTGGCAGGCCCCGGCCGGCCTGGTCTTCTTCATCGCGGGCCTGGCCGAGATCCGCCGACCGCCGTTCGACATGCCGATCGCCGACTCCGAGCTGGTCTTCGGCTACATGACCGAGTACACGGGTCTGCGGTTCGCGTTCTTCCTGCTCGCCGAATACGTCGGCATCGTGGTGATCGCGGCGCTGACCACGGTGCTGTTCCTCGGCGGCTGGCACGGGCCGATGGAGGATCAGCTCGGCTGGCTCTGGACGCTGCTGAAGATCGGCGCCCTGTCCTTCGTGATCATCTGGCTCCGGGTCACCTTCCCCCGCATGCGCGAGGATCAGCTCCAGCGTCTCTGCTGGCTGGTCCTGGTGCCCGTCGCCCTCGCCCAGCTGGTCCTGACCGTCGCCGTGAAGGCCCTGACCTAGACATGCGCCGACGGGGGCATGTCGCACGACTAGGCACTCTACCGGAAGATCCGTCCCACCCGAGGTCGCGCGGGATCACTCAACGGGGCAGGATGGTCCCTTGTGAGTGAGAACGGTGAGCGCATGATGCCCGGCAAGGGCCTGCTCGACGGGCTCGCCGTGACGCTGAAGACCCTGACGCGGCGCGCCGGCACCCAGCAGTACCCGGACGTGCAGCCCGATCTGCCACCGCGCTCCCGCGGGGTGATCGCGCTGTCGGAGGAGAACTGCACGGTCTGCATGCTCTGCGCCCGCGAGTGCCCCGACTGGTGCATCTACATCGACTCGCACAAGGAGGAGGTCGTCGTCCCCGGCGCGGCGCGCGCCCGGCAGCGCAACGTGCTCGACCGATTCGACATCGACTTCTCCCTCTGCATGTACTGCGGGATCTGCATCGAGGTCTGCCCGTTCGACGCGCTGCACTGGACGCCCGAGTTCGAGTACGCCGAGACCGACGTCCTCGACCTGCTGCACGACAAGAACCGGCTGGGCGAGTGGATGCGCACGGTGCCGCCGCCGCCGGCGCACGACGTCCTCGGCGAACCTTCCAAGGAGGAGGCCACCGCGGCGCGCAAGGCAGCCGGTCCGGGCGCGGCCACCGCCGCGAAGACCGCAAGACCCGCAGCGGTACGCACCACCCCTGGCACACCCGCAGCCCCGGCCCCCCCGCCGACGCCGGTGACCCCACCGGAACCACGACCCTCGGCGGAGGAACCCGGCCCGGAGGCGGGCCGGTGACCGTCGCCGACGTGCTGCTGCTCGCGCTCGGCGCCGTCGCCGTCGGCGCGGGCTTCCTGGTCGTCACCAGCGCCCATCTGGTCCGCTCGGGTCTGTACCTGGTCGTCAGCCTGGGCGCGATCGCCGGCCTCTACCTGGTCCTCGGTGCCGAGCTGGTCGCCTGGGTGCAGATCCTGGTCTACGTCGGTGCGGTGGTGGTGCTGCTGCTGTTCGCCGTGATGCTGACCCGCGCCCCGATCGGCCCGTCCCCCGACCTGGACCGTCCGGCGGTCCCGGCCGTCCTGGTCGGCGGCGGCGCCGGTCTGGGCCTGGCCGCCCTGTTCGCCGACGCCTTCCGCTGGGTGCGCTATCCGGCCCCGGAGCCGGGCACCGCCGAGCGGGTCGGTGAGCAGATCTTCGGCGCCTGGGTGCTGCCGTTCGAGGTGCTGTCGATCCTGCTGCTGTCCGCCCTGGTCGGCGCGATCGTGCTGTCCCGCCCGGACATCGGCGCCCGCACCCCGGCCGTCGCCGAAGAGCACGAGGCCGTCGCCGAACAGAACAAGGCCGTCGCCGAAGAGCACGGACAGGAGGTCTGATGCACGTCGTCATCCCGTACGTCGTCGGCGCCCTGCTCTTCGGTCTGGGTGTCTACGGCGTCCTGCGCCGGCGCAATGCGATCCTGGTCCTGATGGCCGTCGAGCTGATGCTGAACGCGGTCAACCTGATCCTGGTCACCGCCGACGTGTCCCTGCGGTCGGCGCTGACCGGCGTGGTGGTCGAGTCGTGGGCCCGTCCCGGCTCGGCGGCTCCCGGGACCGGCGGTGTGCTGGCCCTGTTCGTGATCGTGCTGGCCGCCGCCGAGGTGGGTGTCGGCCTGGCGATCATCCTCCAGTACTACCGGATGCGCCGGGCGGTCGTGGTCGACGACGTGCGGCTGGACGCGGACGAGGAACGGGTGGCCGGGTGAGCGTCGACGTTGCCGGGCCGCTGCTTCCCCTCGTACCCCTGCTCCTGGGTCTGATTGGTCTGGCCCTGCCCCCGGGTGACGGTGACCGGAACCGCCGCCGTCTCGCCGCCGGAATCGGTGTCACCGGCGCCGCGGTCGCCCTGCTGCTCGCGTTCCGCCTGGTCCTGGATCCGGCGCAGTCGTCCGACGGGTGGGACACCGGTCTCACGCTGGCCGTGATCGGCGACCTGGAGGTGCGATTCAGCACGCTCGTCGACGCCGCGGCCGCCTACGTGGCGCTGGCCGTCACCGCGGTCGCCCTGTGCGTGCAGATCTACTCGATCACCTACCTGCACGACGACCCCCGCTACGCGCCGTACGCCGCCCAGGTCAGTCTCTTCACCGGAGCGATGCTCCTGGTCGTCGCCGGCAGCGACCTGATCCTCATGCTGATCGGCTGGGAGGTGATGGGCGCCTGCTCCTACCTGCTGATCGGCCACGATCGACGGCTGCCGGAGGCGCCCGCCGCCGCGGTGAAGGCGTTCCTGGTGACCCGGATCGGCGACATCGGCTTCCTGCTCGGCATCGCCGTCCTGGTCGCCGACGCGAAGAGCACCTACCTGCCCGACGTGCTCGCCCACGACTACTCGCCGGGCACGCTGACCGCCGCGCTGCTGCTGATCCTGGCCGGGGTGGCCGGCAAGAGCGCCCAGTTCCCGCTGCACACCTGGCTGCCGGACGCGATGGCCGGCCCCACCCCGATCTCCGCGCTGATCCACGCGGCCACCATGGTCGCGGCCGGCGTCTACGTGGTGTTCCGGCTCTTCCCGCTCTACGCGCAGTCCCCGGCCGCCCTGGCGACGCTGGCCGTGATGGCCTCGGTGACCATCCTGATCGGCGCGCTGTCGGCGACCGCCCAGGACGACCTGAAACGGGTCCTGGCCTGGTCGACGGTCTCGCAGATCGGCTACATGACCGGTGCCCTGGCCGTCGGCTCGCCCGCCGCCGCCCTGTTCCATCTGCTCACCCACGCCGCGTTCAAGGCGCTGCTGTTCCTCGCGGCGGGCGCGGTGATCCACGCGGTCGGCACCAACCTGCTGTCCCGGATGGGTGGCCTGCGCCCGCACATGCCGGTCACGTTCTGGTCGTTCGCGATCGGGCTGGGTGCGCTCGCCGGCCTGCCGCCGCTCTCCGGTTTCTGGTCCAAGGAGAATGTGCTGACCGCGGCCGCCCACGCCACCGAGGGCGGGGAGACCGCACCGGCCTGGGCCGCCTGGCTGGTGTGGCTGGCCGCGCTGCTCTCCGTCGGGGTCACCGCCTGGTATGCGACGCGGCTGTTCCTGCGCGCGTTCTTCGGCCCGTCCCGCGCGCCCGGCCCGTACGGCCCGGCCTGGGAGGTCGGCTTCGACGACGCCCGCTATCAGGTCCCGGCCGCCCCGCACGACCCGCCGGCCCCGATGCGCTGGCCGCTGATCCTGCTGGCGATCCCGGCCGCCCTGCTCGGGCTGGCCGCCTTCGCTCCCGGCTTCCGGACCGCGCTCGAACTCGACGACCCGCACCTGGGCGTCGCCGTCGCCCTGCCGATGCTGCTGCTCGCCACCGGTGCCGGCACGGCGTGGTGGCTGTGGTGGGCCGTCCCCGGCGCCGACCCGGCTCTCGCGCTGGGCCGCGCCGGGCCGTTCCTGGCCGCCGGGTTCCGGCTCGACGACGTGCAGCACCGGCTCGTGGTCCGCCCGGCCGAGGCGCTCGCCCGCTGGGCCACCACCGGCGACACCCGGATCGTCGACGCTGCCGTCATGGGCACCGGAACCGGCACGTCCCGCGCGGGTGACGCGCTCAAGGAGGCACACCGGCTGCCGCTGCCGGCCGCCGCGGTCGCCGTCTGCGCCGCGGCCCTGCTGCTCGGCGCCATCGCCTGGTGGGGAGCCTGATGTACCGCGACTACGTAGAACCCGCCTGGTCCGCCCCGCAGCTGCTGCTCATCGCACTGCTCCTGGTGCCGGCGCTGGGGGCGATCGTGGTCGCCCTGGCCCCGGCCGCCCGGTCCCGGCTCGTCGCCGGCGCCTTCGCCACGGTCACGTTCGTGCTGTCGGTGCTGCCGATCCTGATGCGACCGAACGATTTCGGCTGGTTCGCCTACGGGCCGGCGGACCGGCCGCCGCTGGTGCCCTGGATCGACCTGGACCTGCCGTGGGTGCCAGCCCTCGGACTGGAGTTCCACCTCGGCGTCGACGGGGTGTCCTACCCGTTGATCGTGCTCACCGGGCTGCTCACGGCGCTGTGCTGTGCGTACACCAAAAAGAAGGGCCTGGCCGCGCTCCTGCTGGTCCTCGAGGTGGGTGTGCTCGGCACCTTCCTGGCCCTGGACCTGATCCTGTTCTTCCTGTTCTTCGAGGTCGTGCTCCTGCCGATGTACGCCGTGATCGCCGGCTGGGGTGGCCCGAACCGCCGTGCCGCGGCCCGCAAGTTCGTCCTCTACACGCTGGCCGGCTCGGTCCTGCTGCTGCTCGGTGTCCTGCTCGTCGTCACGAAGGCGGGCACCGGCGACCTGATCCTGCTCACCGGCTCCCCACACCTCGACCGCACCACCCAGTACGCGGCGTTCGCCCTGCTGGCCGTCGCGTTCGCGGTGAAGGCCCCGCTCTGGCCACTGCACACCTGGCTGCCCGACGCGCACACCGAGGCCCCGACCGTCGGCTCGGTGATCCTGGCCGGGGTGCTGCTGAAGATGGGCACCTACGGACTGATCCGGGTCGGCCTGGGCGTCGCCCCCGACGGTGCCGCCTGGGCCTCCCCGGTCCTCGGCATCCTGGCCGTCATCGCGATCATCGTGGGTGCCCTGATCTGTCTGCGCCAGACCGAGCTGAAACGCCTGATCGCCTACTCCAGCGTCGGCCACATGGGTTTCGTGCTGCTCGGCATCGCCACCCTGTCGGTCGCCGGCATCCAGGCCGCCCTCCTCGGCAACATCGCCCACGGCCTGATCACCGGCCTGCTGTTCTTCCTCGCCGGGACGATCAAGGATCGGGCCGGCACCGGATCCCTCAACCAGCTGAGCGGCCTCCGCGAGACCGCTCCGCGCCTGGCCGCGCTACTCGGCTTCGCCGCCATCGCGTCGCTGGGACTGCCCGGCCTGGCCGGTTTCTGGGGCGAGGCGTTCGCGGTGATCGCCGCGGTCGACCGGGGCGGCCCCTTCTGGCTGACCCTCGCCGCGGTCGCCGCGATCGGTGGCGCCCTGACCGCCGCCTACTTCCTGCGCCTGCTGCGCCGGGTGACCCACGGTCCGGCCACCCCGGAGGTACGGTCCCTGAGCCCCGCCATCACCGGAACCGAATGGCTCGCCTGGTCGCCGCTGATCCTGCTGACCCTGGCCATCGGCGTCGCCCCCGCCCTGGTCCTGTCCGACACGGCCCAGCCGCTGACCACCCTCCTGGGAATCCGGCCGTGACCGGAACCCCCGACGTCGACCTGCCCGGAGTGCGCCGATGAGAAGTCAGGCCGTCGACCACATCGCGTTGCTGCCGCTCTACGTCGCCGCCGGCACCGCCGTCCTCGCCCTGCTGGCCGACCTGTTCACCGGGAAACGGCCGGCGATCATCGGTACGACCGTCGTCGGCGCGATCGTCACCGCGGCCTGCGCGCTCGCCGTCGGCCCGTGGGACCCGACCTTCTGCGCCACCGGCGGCTGCTCCTGGGTGCCGACCTGGCCGGCCGCGGTGACCGCGGCCCTGTTCGGCGCCCTGACCGCCGCCGTCCTCGCCTTCTCGGTGCCCGCACTGCGGATCGGTGCCGCCCCCGCCGGTGAGTACTGTTTCCTGCTCGCGTGCTCGATGACCGGCGGCGTGACCGTCGCCTACGCCGGTGACCTGCTCACCCTGATCGTCGGCCTGGAGACCCTCACCCTCCCGCTGTACGTCCTGGTCGGCCTCCGCCGCTACGCCCCGATCGAGCGCCCGAGCACCCGCCCGGCCGAAGCCTCGGTCATGTTCTTCCTGATCAGCGTCATCTCGACGGCCATCGCCCTGCTCGGGATCGCCCTGAACTATGCCGCCACCGGAACCGTCCACCTGGCCCTGCTCGGCCCCGCCACCACCCCGTTCGCCGCGCTCGCCGGAGTCGGCGCGGCCCTGCTGGTGATCGGCCTCGCGTTCAAGGTCGCCGCGGTGCCGCTGCACGCCTGGGCTCCCGGCACCTACGACGGCGCCCCGATACCGGTCGCCGCCTATCTCTCCACCGCCTCCAAGCTCGGTGGCGTCCTGGCCCTGGCCGCCGTCGTGGCCCACCTGGACACGGGAGCGGTGATGTCGGCCCTGGCCGTCCTCACGATGACCGTCGGCAACCTGGTCGCCCTACGACAGACCCGGATGGTCCGGCTGCTCGCCTGGTCCTCGGTGGCGCAGGCCGGCTACATCCTGGCGGCTCTGGCGATGGGCGCACCCGGCGTGCCGGCGGCCCTCGCCTACGCGGTCTTCTTCGTCGTCCTGGAGTCGATCGCGTTCGGCGTGGTCGTGGCCCTGCGCCCGCCCGTGACGCTCATCCCCACCGCGGAACAGGCCGAAGCCGACGGCGGAACCCTGGCGGACTTCCGCGGCGCGGCCCGTCGCCACCCCTGGCTGGGTGCCGTGTTCGTGCTGGCGATGGCCGGGCTGGCGGGCCTCCCACCGGGGCTGGCCGGCCTGTTCGCGAAGGTCTCGGTGGTCGAATCCCTGGTGGCCGAGGGCTGGATCTGGCTGGCCGCGGTGGTGGTGGTCAACGCGGTGATCGCGCTGGCCTACTACGTCCGGGTGTCCGCCCTGCTCTACACCGTTCCGGAACACCCCGGCATCCACGTGGCCGACCCCGGCCTGATCTACGACGCCACCCACCCCCGCCACCGGGTGGCCACCCCGGTCGCCGCCGCCCTGACGGTGGCGACCGTGACGGCCGTGGTGCTCGGCTTCGCCCCCCAGCTGCTCCTGAACGCTCTCACGTAGCCCGCACACCCCGCGGCCGGCCCGCACGTGACCCACCGACCCGCGGCTGGCTCGCCCACCGGCCCCGGCTGGCTCGCCCACAGATCTCGGCTGGTTCCCACCGCTGTCTCAGCGCTGCTGAGACAGCGGTGACGACCAGCCGAGGAAACCCCCGTGCTCCTCAGGGCCGCTGAGGCAGCGGTGACGACCAGCCGGTGACCAACGGCTTCAGCCCGGCGGCCGCGCCACGGTCCGGCACCGCGCCTGCCTCGCGGGGGAGCCACGTGACCGGTGGGTGCGGTTGCCGGTGGCGTACGGCGTACCACCGCTGTCGCTCTTGATGGGGTGTTCAGCGAAGTCACAGCGCGCACACGGATGAACACGAAGGCAACCGATGTTCCGTGGAATGCGGGTCACGAGCCCGCAAGCCGAAGGAGTGAAAGTTGTCCAGCCATCACAACGGCCTCAAGACGGCCGCTCTGCTGGGTCTGCTCACCGGCCTCATCCTGGCCGTGGGTTACTGGCTCGGCGGCAGTACCGGTCTGGTGCTCGCCGTGTTCGTCTCGCTGGTGGTGAATGCCGTCAGCTACTTCTATTCCGACAGGATCGCGCTCCGGGCGATGCGCGCCCGCCCGGTGACCGAGGCGGAGCTGCCGGGACTGTATGCGATCGTGCGGGAGCTGGCTCAGGCAGCCGGCCAGCCGATGCCGAGGCTCTACGTCTCGCCGGCGATGCAGCCGAACGCCTTCGCGACCGGCCGCGATCCGCAGCACGCCGCGGTGGCGGTGACCACCGGCATCCTGAATCTGCTGGAGCCGCGTGAGATGCGGGCGGTGATCGGCCACGAGCTGTCGCACGTCTACAACCGCGACATCCTCATCTCGAGTGTCGCGGCGGGCCTGGCCGGCATCGTCACGATGCTCGCGAACCTGGCGTTCTTCCTGCCGTTCGGCGGCGACGACGAGGACGGCCCGAACCCGGCGGGCCTGCTGCTGATGATGATCCTCGGCCCGCTGGCCGCGTCGATCATCCAGCTGGCGATCTCCCGCAACCGGGAGTTCCAGGCGGACGCCTCCGGTGCCACGCTGACCGGCGACCCGCTCGCCCTGGCGAGCGCCCTGGAGAAGATCCATCACGGTACGGCCCGCACGCCCCTGCCCACCGACGGACGCCTGGCGAGTTCCGCCCACCTGATGATCGCGAACCCGTTCGCGGGCGGCGGTCTGGCCGCGCTGTTCTCCACGCACCCGCCGATGGCGGAACGGGTCCGCCGTCTGCACGAACAGGCCGCCCTCACCAGGCATCGGTGACGCTGCTCATAGCCCTGCCGCCGATAATCCCGATGAGCCACCCGGCTGCCGACGTTAGCCTCGAAGAGCATTTCGCTCGTTACCGACCCGGCAGCCGGAGGCCCCTGTGACCGCGTTACGTCAGTACCTTGGCGTGTGGCAACTGCCGGGGGCGAAGGTCCTGCTGGTCGTCGGGATCCTGGCCCGTCTGGGCATCGGCATGACCCCGTTGGCGCTGCTCCTGCTGGTGGAGCAGGCGACCGGCCGCTATGCGGCGGCCGGTCTGGCCGGTGGCGTCTACGCACTGGCCGGGGCGGCGCTGAGCCCGATCGCGGGCCGGCTCGCCGACCGCATCAGCGCGGGCCCGATCCTGCTGGCGACGGCGGTGCTGCATCCGCTGGCGCTGGCCGGTCTGCTGCTGGCGAGCCGGGGCGGTGCCGGCAATCTGGAATGGATCTTCGTGGCCTCGGCGGCGGCCGGCGCCACCTATCCGCCGTCGACCGCGGCGATCCGTCGCGCGTGGACCGCCATGACCGCACCGGGCACCGGCCGGCACGAGCTGCGCTCGGCCGCGATCGCCGCCGAGACGTCCCTGTTCGAGCTGGTGTTCGTGCTCGGCCCGATGCTCGTCGCCGCGTTCCTGGTGGCCACCACCGAGCCGGCGGCCGCGTTGATCTGTGCGGGCGCGGTGACGCTCGCCGGTACGGCATGGGTGTCCCGGCTCCCGGTGATGCGCCACCGCGGCGGGTACGACCCGGGGACGGCGGCGAAGGGACTGGGCCCCCTGCGATCCGGTGGATTCCCGGCACTGCTGCTGTGTGTCGGCGCCCTCGGCACCGCGTTCGGCGCGGCCGGCGTGATCGTCCCGGCCTACGCGGCTCAGCACGGCGGCGGCGAGGCCCTCGGCGGTGTGCTGCTCGGCGTCTGGGGGATCGGCAGCGCGATCGGCGGCATCTGGTTCGGCACCCGCCGCCCGGCGATGGCGCTGTACCGGCAGTTCGCCTGGCTGCTGGCGGCGGTGTCGCTGAGTTTCCTGGTGCTGGCGTTCATGCCGGGCCCGCTGTGGCTGGGTGCCGCCCTGGTGCTCGGCGGCGCGACCATCGCACCCGCCCTGACCGTGGAGAACAGTCTGGTCGGCCGGATCGCGCCGGCCGGCATGCTGAACGAGGCGTACACCTGGATGGTCACCGTCTCGGTGGCCGGCAGTGCGGCGGGTGGCGCCCTGGCCGGTGTGATCGTCGACCAGCCGGGCGGCCTGCCCTGGTCGTTCGTGTTCGCGTCGACGGTGTTGCTGCTGGCCGCGGCGGTCGCCGCCGTCCCCGGAGGCTCGATGGCCCGCGCCGATCGGCATGCCACCGAGAGGCTCGCCGCGGACCTCGTGTGAGGGGTCGCCGGGATAGCCTGACGGTAAGCGGGTGACGAGGGGGCTGCGGTGTCCAAAGAGGTCGAAAGCATGCGCGCGGCGGACGCGGACCGCCAGCAGATCGCCGACCGGCTGAAGTTCGCGCTCGACGAGGGCCGTCTGTCGTTGCATGAGTATGACGAGCGCATCGGTTTGGCGTACGCCGCACGCACTCACGCCGAGCTGCGCGTCCTCGTGAAGGACCTGCCCCGTCCCGGGCGGGGCGCCGCCGACGGGATCCGCCGCCTGCCGACCGCCCTGATCGTGCTCTGGACGATCTTCGGTGCCCTCGCCGCGGTGAACGTCGTCGTTTACGCCCTGGTCGCCGCGTCGGTCGCGGAGTTCGTCTATCCGTGGCCGATCTGGCTGCTGGTGCCGGGGGTCGCGCTCGGCGCGGTGACCGTGGGCGTGCAGACGATCCGCACCCAGAACCGGAAAGATTGAGCCCCGCATGACCGCACCGAAACGCGTTCCGCTGTCCGTGCTCGACCTGGCCACCGTCCGCGAGGGCCACACCAGCGCCGATGCGCTGCGCGGCACCATCGAGATCGCCGCGGCCGCCGACCAGCTGGGCTTCTCCCGGTTCTGGGTGGCCGAGCACCACAACATGCCGGCGGTCGCGTCGACGTCGCCGCCGGTGCTGATCGGCGCGGTCGCGGCGCACACCCGCGACATCCGGGTCGGCTCCGGCGGCGTGATGCTGCCGAACCACATGCCGTTCGTGGTGGCCGAGCAGTTCGCCCTGCTGGAGGCGCTCTATCCGGGCCGCGTCGATCTCGGCATCGGCCGTGCACCGGGCACCGACCAGGCCACCGCGTCCGCACTGCGGGGCGTCTCGCCCTATCTGACGGTCGAGCAGTTCCCGGAGCATCTGAAGACGCTGCTCGGCCTGCTCGGCGACGACCGGGTGCCGGCCGACCGGCTGTCCGCCACTCCGGCCGCCGAGTCGTACCCCGAGGTGTGGATCCTCGGCTCGTCCACCTACGGCGCGCAGCTCGCGGCCGCGCTGGGGCTGCCGTTCTGTTTCGCGTACCACTTCGCGATGAGCTCCGATGTGGACGGCGCCCTGCGGCTGTACCGGGACGGGTACCAGCCGTCGCCGCGGTTCCCGCGCCCTTGGGTGATGGTCAGCGCGTCGGTCCTGGCCGCGGAGACGACCGAGGAGGCACAGTTCCTCGCGGGCCCGAGCCGGGTGATGGCGCTCAGTCTGCGTACCGGCCGGCTGGGCCCGATGGTGTCACCGGAGACGGCCGCCCAGCGGCAGCTGTCCGATCTGGACCGTGCGGTGCTGGAGTCACTGCCCGGCACCCAGTTCGCGGGCACCGCCGACGAGGTCGTCGCCGCCCTGGAGGATCTGGCCGACCGCACCGGCGCCGACGAACTCATGCTGGCCGGCGCCGTCTACGACCCGGCGACCCGCATCGACAGCCTGGCCCGCATCGCGAAAGCCTGGGCCCGATGACCTGGCACCTCCCCTCCGGCGTCTCGGCCTCCGCCGACAACGCCGGCCCTTCCCCACGGTCGTCGCCCGTCCGGCACACCTGGCCGCCGGCGGCGACCCGAAATGCGCTGGACGCCGGCGCGACGGGCGTGGTCCTCTTCACCGACCTGGCAAACCCGAGCAGTAACGCCCTGTACCCCCGGCCGGGCTACCGGCCGATCGAAGACCGAGCGGTGGTGGAGTTCCCCCGATGACCCTTTCTCCTTCTCCTGGCGTCGGCCGCCTGATCTCGCTGAACGTGGGCCGCTCCGAGCCGAACCCCGCGAAGGACACCGGCGGCACCGGCATCGGCAAACGCCCGGTCGACCACCCGGTGACCGTCCGCCGCCCCGGTCCGAAGAGGACCGGCCTGCACAGCGGCGTGGTCGGCGACTTCATCGGCGACATCCAACACCACGGCGGCGACGACCAGGCGTTGTACGCGTACGCCGTCGAGGACTACGCCTGGTGGTCCGCCGAACTGTCCCGTGACCTGGCACCGGGCCTGTTCGGCGAGAACCTGACCACCGAGGGCCTGGACCTCTACAACGCGGTGATCGGCGACCGCTGGCAGGTCGGCGACCAGGTGGTCCTGGAGACCACGTTCGGCCGCATCCCGTGCTCCACCTTCCAGCACCGGATGGGCGAGCCCCGCTGGACCAAACGCTTCGCCGCCTCCAACCGCACCGGCGCCTACCTGCGCATCCTCCAGGAGGGCGAGGTCACGCCCGGCGCCCGCATCGAGGTCATCGAGCGCCCCGCTCACGGTCTGACGATCGCCGAGGCGTTCGACATCTACATGCACAACACACAGCACCTGTCCCGCCTCCTGGTGGCCGACGCCCTCCCGCCCGAGATGCGGGCCGACATCGAGAAGCGCGTGGCCGGCTGAGACCAGCGCACGATTCCCACGACGGCTCCCGGCAGGATCACCCGGTCGGTGGTCCTGCCGCCCCGAGCCCGATGACCTCCGGATCCGCCCAGCACACCCCGAGACCCCGACGTGGCCCACATCGACGACCTACGCCCTGGCCGGCAGCCCGTACAACTTCGTCCGGAGCGCCGTCGCCGACTCACCCCGAGCCGACGCGCGCACCCTGGCCGCCATCCCGCTGGACGACCTGACCAGCTGGACCCGCAACCACATCCTGGCCGCCACCGCCCGCCACCCGAACGCCGACCGTCCCACCCTGCTCCAGACTCTGCACCGGACCGCGGCCCTGCTGGACCGGCCGGGCGAGCGCCCGTACGCCGCCGCCCTGGCCCTGGCCTCCCGCCCCGAGCTGACGATTCCCGAGATCCTGTCGCTGACGACCCGCCGTAACGCCTCCCGGAGGATGATCCGCGGCGTACACCGCGGCCTGTCCACCCGCGGGTGATCCCGTCCTCAGGATCGCCGAAGCCACCACGCAGACAGTCGTCTCGCCGGCGACGGCGTAGATGCGTAGTCTGCGTCGGTGACTGAGGCTCGCCGACACGTATACGCCGCGCCCGCCCGTTACGGAGCGACGATCAGCTCGCAGTCGTTGAGGTCGTCGAACTCCCACTGGTAGCAGGTGTCGCCGGACGCCGAGGTGGTGTTGCCCGCACCGTCGACCCAGTCCCGGACGCCGTCGTCCCCACCGTCCACGATGTCGTCGCCGTCGTCGCCGAAGAGGCGGTCCTCACCGCCGAGACCCCGCAGCGTGTCGTCACCGCCCAGACCGGACAGCGAGTTCGAGCCGGGACCCCCGGTGAGCGTGTCATCGCCGTGCCCGCCCCAGAGCTCCTCGACGTCGGTGGCGATCGTGTCACGCTCGCCGTCCGCGCCGTCGTCGCCCCTGACCCCGTCCGGATCCGCGACGACGGAGGATGTCCGGTAGTTGTTGTACATGACCAAGTCGCCGCCGGTGCCGCCGGAATAGTAGTCCGCGCCCTGGCCGTCCTTGTCGCCGTCGTTCTGGATCGCGTCGGCCCAGATCTTGTCGGAGCCCGCACCGCCGTAGACCCGGTCATCGCCGTTGTACCCACGCAGCTCGTCGTCGCCGTCGCCACCGGAAAGGTCGTCGTTGCCGTAGTCACCGCGCACGTCATCGTCACCGGCGCCGCCGTAGACGTCATCGTCACCGTCCCCGCCGGAGACGAGGTCCGGCCCCGGCCCGCCGTCGATGACGTCGTTGCCGTTCTGGCCGAACAGATCGTCCCGGCCGTCGCCACCCCAGATGCGGTCGACACCGGGACTGCCGTGGACGGTGTCCGTGCCCGCGCCGGCCCAGACCCGGTTGGTGCCGGTCCAGAGCTCGATGTGGTCGTCGCCGTTGCCACCCCAGACCTGGTTGGCGCCGGTCCAGCCGTACAGCCGGTCGTCGCCGTCGCCCCCGGAGATCCGGTCGTCGCCGACGTCGCCCCAGATGCCGTCCCTACCTCCGTTGCCGGAGAGCGAGTCGTGACCGGCGCCGCCGTAGAGCCAATCGCCGGCCGGACCGCCGACGATAGTGTCGTTGCCGGTGCCACCGCTGGCGCTGAGTGACAGGTTCGTCCGGTTGGTGATCGAGTCGGCCGCATCGTAGGTGTAGACCCGCAGCTGAGTCGGCGCCTTCACGACGCGGCAGGTGACCTTGGTCTTGTCCTTCCTGACCGCCTTACAACCGGGACCGGCCTTGATCGCGACCCGGTCGTCAACGGTGACGGTGTTCCCGGAGCGGGTGATCACGACCCGGTTCTGCATCTTGGAAGCTGCCTTGAACTGCACGATCGTCGTGTTCACGACCGAGGCCACGCCGACCGTTGCCGCCTGCGCGGGTGCGGCCAGCGCGGTGGCGGAGACGGTGGCGAAGAGTGGAAGAACGATGCGGGGCAGCCATATCGAGCGGGCCATTGCCGACCTTTTTCCTGAGGGCCCGGCGACCCAGATGCCGCACGGTGGCAAGATCGTAAAATACCGCCGCCCGTCCCGCCGCCCCGTCGTCAAGGCCCGTTCCGGCCGGCCGATCTGCGCGATGGTGCCGGCGGGATGATTGGCGTTCCCGGCGGACGTACCTCTGTCAGCGACGGGCGAGAGCCCGGGTGTCGAGCTCGAACCGGAACGGGTACTCGGAGGTCAGGCTCGCGCCGGTCTTTACGACGGTCTCCTCGACGTAGTGCTGGTCATCGAGGCGGTTGAGTCGCAGTGTCAGCGAATCCGGCGCCTCGTGCTCGACCAGGAGGTACCACCCGATGCCGGCAGCAGCGTAGAGCTGCATCTTGAGCACCCGGTCCATGGCGGCGTTGCTCGGCGAGACGATCTCACTGATCAGAAGCACCCGGGAAGCGTCCGCCGTGACGGCCTCCTCGTCCACGTCCACGACGACCAGGTCCGGAATCACGATGCGGCCGGTGTGCAGCCGGACGTTGATCGCCTCGTACACAAAGAGCCCGGCGGGCTCGGCGCCTTCCTCCAGTGCGTTCGCCAGACGGCGGGAGAGCCGCTGGTGGCTCATGCTCGGCGCGGGGCTCACGACCAGGCTCCCGTCGATGAGCTCGATCCGGTCCGTCGTCTCGCCGAGTGCAAAATACTCGTCCTCAGTCCATGGACCGACGTGGTCAACCACTCCCACGCTCATCGACGACGTCACCCCCAGCAGCGGCTCACAAGAAGATGCTTCCCGCCCACGGTACGGCACCTCCGGCGGCACGGCGTCCGTGGAAAGCGGCACGCCGGTGTGAGGAGACCGAGCACCGTCTGCTGGTCGAGGCGATGACCATGCCGCCCCGATGTCGCAAGGCGCAGGCGGAAGCCGACGGCATACCCGCCCCCTCTACCTACCTACTGACTTCCTCAGACGCGTCGCGTCCGTTGAGGTCGACTGTCGCCTCACGAGCCTTCGGGGGCTGGATGAGGACGGTATGAGCCTGACCCGGTCGGGCGAATAGCGGAGGAGAAGTGTCCCGTAGACGGCCGGATCCTGCCGGGCTCGCGAGCACACAACGAGAACGGCCCCGGAGCGCGTTTCCGCAGCTTCCGGGGCCGTTTCCTTAGCCTGTGGCGGGTAGAGGATTCGAACCTCTGTAGCTTTCGCGACGGATTTACAGTCCGCTCCCATTGGCCGCTCGGGCAACCCGCCTGGGCAACCACCGCGGTCTCCCGCGGCGGCGGACATAAGAATAGCCGTAGCGCGAACCCCTTCAACAACCGGGTACGGTCGGCATGTCGCGGGCTTCAAGGCGCCCGCTGTAGAGCATCGACAAGCATCCAGCCGCAGGAGTCTGATCATGGCAGCCAACCCGTCGTTCGACATCGTGAGCAAGGTCGACCGGCAGGAGGTCGACAACGCTTTCAACCAGGCGGAGAAGGAGCTCGGCACCCGGTTCGACTTCCGGGGTACGGGCACGTCGCTCGCCAAGTCGGGGGAGGCGTTCACGATCACCTCGGAGACGGAGGAGCGGGCGATCGCCGCGCTCGACGTCTTCAAGGAGAAGCTGGTGAAGCGCAACATCTCCCTGAAGTCGCTGGACGCGGGGGAGCCTCGGCAGTCCGGCAAGACGTGGAAGATCGACCTGAAGGTGGTCGAGGGCATCGAGACCGACAAGGCCAAGGCGATCAGCAAGAAGATCCGTGACGAGGGGCCGAAGGGTGTGCAGGCCCAGATCCAGGGCGACCAGCTCCGGGTCACGGGTAAGAAGCGTGACGACCTCCAGGCCGTGATCGCTCTCCTCAAGCAGGAGGACTTCGGCGTCGCCCTCCAGTTCAACAACTACCGCTAGAGGGTTTTCGCCGTCCGGGTCTCGTTTCTGCGTGTGGAGTCGGGACGCGAGCGGTGGTGAGCTGCACATATGTGGCGGTTATCGCTCGCAGAGAGGCCCAGCGACGTCACTGGTGCTGCCCGGTGCAGTGGTCGGCCGGGACCGGGTGCTCTGCGAGCGACGATGGGGGCGCACCTAACGCCTATGTGGGTTCCTGTCATCGCCATGACCTGGATGAGCGCACACGATCGACGGATCGTGTGCGCCTATACGTGCCATGGACGAGGCGAGAGCCCACGTTGAGCGATGGTGTGCGCTGATCGACGTCGCCGGCGCTGCCATCGGCGCCTGCTGGTGCGTCGATCATCCCGGCCGGAAACGGCGAACATGGCGGCCACGCCAGGCCGGCGGGCGCTGCGAACCGGCGGACACCAGCCATCGACCTGACGTCGCCGGCGTGCGCGGCAGTCATACGAAGACAAAACCAGCCATGCGAAGACAAAGCCAGCCAGGTGATGACAGACCCAGCCATGCGAAGACAAAGCCGGCGGCGATGCCGACTCGCGGGAACTCAGGCTCGTGCGGAGCCGTTCGGAGACCGCGACGCCACACGGCTCGTGCACCAGGGCACGGCCCCCTGACTGCGAAGGCTCTCCAGACGAGATCGGCCGGCTCTTCCGGGGCCCGGCCGTACCGATTGGCACCCACCGGCGGCCGTGTACGCGCAGACTGGGGTGATGAGCACGGCGGCGGCCCTGATCGGGCTGGTGCTGGCGGTCTTCGGGGCCCGGATGCTGGTGACCGGTAACGCTCCCGGCGTGATCGCCCGATCGTTCCGCTCGCCTCGGCAGGCGGGCGGCTACCACCTGTTGTTCGGGCTGGCCGTGCTGATGTTCGTCCTGGGGGCGACGCTGTTGACCGAGTTGGCCGCGATGATCGCGACCCTGCTGGCGGTCGCCCTGGTGGCGGTGGCGGTGGTCTACTTCCGGCCGGGCAGCCGCAGTCGCCACCACACCGAGTGACTCCAGCCACAGACAGGCCTGCCGGCGGCGTCTAGGAACGGGTCATGGACCTGATGGATGCCGTTCTCTCGTTCGCCGTGCTCGGGGCATTGCTGACGATCACGCCGGGCCTGGACACCGCCCTGGTGCTCCGGGCCGCGATCACGATGGGACGGGGCCCGGCGTTCGCGACGGCGCTCGGCATCAACGTGGGCGCACTGGCCTGGGGCGCGGCGGCCGCGGTGGGCGCGTCGACCCTGCTGGCGGCGTCGACGGTGGGTTACACGGTGCTCCGGGTGGTGGGCGCGGCCTACATGATCTACCTGGGCGTGCGGATGATCCGGGAGGCGTTCCGTGGAAGAGGTGACGGGACGGCGGAGTCCGGGGCCACGGCGGTGACCGCGACGTTCTGGAGCACGTTCGGCCGGGGCCTGCTGACGAATCTGCTGAATCCGAAGGTGGGCGCCTTCTACCTGGCGGTGCTGCCGCAGTTCGTGCCGGCGCACGCGGATCCGCTGACGACCGGCCTGCTGCTGGCTCTGGTGCACGACGTCGAGGGCCTGATCTGGTTCACGATGATCATTCTTGGGGCGCAGGCGGCGCGGGGTCTTCTGGCCCGGCGGGCGGTTCGGCGTACCGTCGACGCCGGGACCGGAATGGTCCTGCTCGGTTTCGGCGTGCGGCTGGGGCTGTCCGGCCGTTAGGGGGCTGTGGTGATCGACCCGGTGGTGGACGCTTCGTGGATCGCGGATCGTCCGGTGGTGCTCGCCGACGTCCGGTGGTATCTGGACGGCCGGTCCGGCCGGGAGGCCTACGAGCGCGGGCATCTGCCGGGCGCGGTCTTCATCGATATGGATACGGCGCTGGCGGGCCCGGCGTCGCCGGCCGAGGGCCGGCATCCGCTGCCGGATCCGGAGGTCTTCGCGGCGGCGATGGCGGCGGCCGGCATTCAAGATCAAGATCAGATCATCGCGTACGACGACGCGGGCGGAGTGGTGGCCGCGAGGCTGGTCTGGTTGCTCCGGGCGACGGGGCATGACGCAGCACTGTTGGACGGTGGCCTGACTGCCTGGCCGGGTGAGCTGACCACGGAGATCCCGGTCCGTCCGGTGTCCGGGTTCACCGCCCGCCCGTGGCCCGCCGACCGGCTGGCCTCGCTGGAGGAGACGGTGGACGCCGCCGGCCCGGTGCTGGACGCCCGGGACGCGCCCCGGTTCCGCGGCGACATCGAGCCGGTCGATCCGCGCCCCGGCCACATCCCCGGCGCACGGAACGTGCCGTGCCGGGAGAACGTGGGCGCCGATGCCAGGTTCCTGCCGGTGGCCGAGTTGCGGGAGCGGTTCGCCGCGGCCGGGGTGACCGACGCCGCCGCCGTGATCTCGTACTGCGGCTCGGGTGTGACCGCCTGCCACAACCTGATCGCCCTGGAGCACGCCGGTCTGGGTGCCGGCCGCCTGTTCCCGGGTTCCTGGTCGCAGTACAGCCACACCGACCGTCCCGCCGCCACCGGCGCCTGACTCGACCTCCGCCGACCGGCTCGACTTCCGCCGACCGGCTCGGCCTCCGCCGACCGATTCAGTCGGCGGCCCGCCCACCGGTGTCGGCCGCCCAGCGCTGGTGGGATTCCCAGGCGGCCTGCTTGGTGGTGCCGAGCGCGGCGCCGATCCGGGTCCAGGACGCCCCGGCCGCGCGGGCGGACCGGATCATCACCTGCCGTCCGTACCCGGCCTTCCGGATGATCACCTCACTGAGCGCCAGCATCTCCAGGATCTCGTCGGCGGAGAGGGCCGGCTCCTCCTCGGGGTCCATGGCGGCGAGGGCGTCGCGCATCCGCAGCGCGTCGAATCTGGTCGTCGCCGTGGTGAGGGTGTGCCGCTGCTCCAACTCGTCCGGAATGGTCATGCCAGGCACCTTTCCGTCATGGCAGCTTGACGTCAACGGTCCTTGACGGCGACGGGTCATTTTGTCTCGCTTTGCCGCCTAAATCACTCGCAAAGCCGCCAATTCTTCAGCAGTAGACCGGAGCGCCCGCTCAACCGTTCGGCCAGGATTTGCCCGAGCGTCGGCACGACCCGCCGATGAACGCTCCCTGTCGCACAACTGGTGTGGCACCATCATGTGGACCCCGCCTGCTGCATCCGTGATATGAGGAGCGAGCGCTATGTCTGCAAGGAAGTTGAGTCGATTCGCCGGCGTGGTTCTCGCGCTCGCAGTGGTGTTCGGTGGGGTGGGTCTCGGAGCTGCCGTCGCCCAGGACACCAGCGCCGCCGTTATGAACACGACGAATCTCGAGTGGCTCTAGGGTTCCCGTACACGTTGCACTGTCAGGCGTAAACGTGCTGGCCGGGGAGGGTCCTGGATGGTCAAGCGCCCTCCGCCCCGATCCGGCGGCGCCCAACGGGCGTGGTTGATCACCTACCCCCTCGGTCTGCTGGCGATGATCAGCGCCGTGGGTTTCTGGATAGCGGAACCCCCCGGACGCGGGGACTGGTTACTCGCTCTCCCCTTCCTCGCCGCCTATCTGATCGTCCATCGGGACGTCTTCAACATCGTCATCTGGCGCACCACGTTCGCCGTCACGGTGTCCGACATCCCCTTGGTGCTCGCGTTCTTCTATCTCCCGCCGGTGCTGGTGATCCTGGTGGTGAGCAGTGCGATCCTGGCGCACCAGAGCCGGTCGCGGGTTTCCCCCGTCAAGCTGTGGTTCAACGTCACCAAGGCGGCGGCCGGCAACTCCGCGGCACTGCTCCTGATCCTGGCCTTCCCGCTGGACCCGAAGAACGCCGATCCCCGGGCGTGGGCCATCCTCGCCGCGGCGACCGTGGTGGCCTTCATCGCCGACCTGCTCAGCCTCGCCGCCGTGCTCAGCCTGGTCCAGGGTCTTCGCACCGGCCGTGACGCGCTCCGGGCCGGGCTCTCCACCCTCCCGGTCACCGGCATCAACATCGTCATCGGCCTGATCTTCCTGGTCGCGCTCCAGGCCAACCGCTGGTCGGCGCTCCTGCTGGTCATCCTGGTCGCGGCGCTGGCGCTCGTGCTCCGGTCGTACGCCGAGTTCTTCCGCCGGCACCGGACCCTCGCCGAGGTCTACGAGCTCACCCAGGCGGTCCGCGACGAGAGCGGCCGCAGCGGCCTGCCGGACGTGCTGCTCGGCCGGGTGCGCTCGCTCATGCAGTCGGAGTACGCGACGCTCTGGCTCGCCCCGCAAGGCCGGCATCCGGAGGTGCTGCTCACCGCCCGGGTCGAGCACCGGGGTCTGCTGGACATCTCGCCCACCCCGGAGGCGGTGCGCGAGCACGCGATCAGCACCCGGTCGGCCACCGCGGTCGGCAACCGGTTCGCCGGCACCGAAAGCCTCCGTCCGGCACTGCGGGCGGAGAAGGTCAAGGACATCATCGTCATCCCGCTGCGCTCGGGTCAGGCGACGATCGGCACTCTCGAGGTGGCGAACCGCCTCGGCGACAACCGCACCTTCCGCGAGGCCGACGTGCAGGTGCTGGAGACGATCGCCGCGCACGCCGCCGTCGCGGTGGAGAATTCACGCCTGGTCGACCGGCTGCGCTACGACGCGTACCACGATCGGCTGACCGGCCTGCCGAACCGCCGCCGGATGATCGACGCGCTGACCGAGGCGGTGACCGTCCGGGCCGAGGACGAGGTCGTCGCGATCATGCTGTTCGACGTCGACGGCCAGCGCAACGTGAACGAGTCGATGGGGCACGCGGCCGGCGACAAGCTGCTGGTCGAGACCGCCGACCGGATCCGCGGCATCGCCGAGCCGGGCGCGCTGGTCGGCCGGATCGGCGGGGACGAGTTCGTGGTCACGCTGCGGGCGCCGAGCATCGACGCGACGATCGAGATCGCCACCCGGATGCGGGAGCGGCTGCGCGGCCCGATGGCGGTCGGCTCGCTGACCCTGGACGTGAACACCGCGGTCGGCGTCTCGGTCTACCCCGACCACGGCAGTGATCCGGAGACCCTGCTGCAGCGCGCCGAGCTGGCCGCCAACGCCGCCAAGGTCCTGCCGTATGGTGTGCAGCCCTTCCACCCCGCCCTGGAGTCGCGGGCGGTCCGCCGGCTGGGCATCGCCGCCGACCTGCGCCGGGCTCTGGACAACGACCAGCTGGAGGTCTACTTCCAGCCCAAGGTGACGCTCGCCGACCGGCACGTGGTCGGCGTCGAGTGTCTGGCCCGCTGGGTGCACCCGGCGCACGGCGAGGTCGCCCCGGAGGACTTCGTGGCGGTCGCCGAGCACACCGGCCAGCTGGCCCGGCTGACCGAGTCGGTGCTGGTGGCCGGCTTGCGCCGGTGCCGGGCGTGGGCCGACGCGGAGCGCCCGTTCGCGATCGCGGTCAACCTGTCGGCCCGGATCCTGCTGGACTCCCGCTTCCCCGAGCTGGTCCGGGAGCTGCTGGAGGAGCACGGGGTGGATCCCGGGCTGGTCACCTTCGAGATCTCCGAGCCGGGCATGCTCAGCGACATCGAGCGGGTTCTGCCGTCCCTCTACCGGTTGCGCGATCTGGGCGTACGCCTGAGCGTCGACGATTTCGGCACGGGCGCCTCCTCGCTCGCCTATCTGCGGCAGTGGCCGGTGCACGAGGTCAAGATCGACGACAGCTTCGTGCAGGGGATGGCGACCGACTCGGGTGATCTCGCGATCGTCCGGGCAGTGATCGGGCTCTCCCGCGAGTTCGGTCTCACCGTGGTGGCCGAGGGTGTGGAGAGTGAGCTGACCCTGGAGCTGCTCGAGGAGATGGGCTGCGAGATCGGCCAGGGTTACCTGTTCAGCCGGCCGCTGCCGTTCGAGCGGCTGGAGGCCTGGCTGAACGCCCAGACCGAGCCGGAATCCACTCCGACCGGGGAGGTCAGGCGGCTTCGAGCCGTGATCTGACCAGGTATTTCCAGGGAAGGGGGGTACTGATTTCACCCCTGCTCCGGGGCCGTGTAGTCTACTCATGCAGCAAGCGAGAGATCGCGGCTAACGCGGTCCATCGTAAGCAGCAAGCCCCCTTAGCTCAGTCGGCAGAGCGTCTCCATGGTAAGGAGAAGGTCTACGGTTCGATTCCGTAAGGGGGCTCTACCGGGTTCGTTCCGCCTTGCCTGGCGCTGGACATGTGAGCCTGGGCGCGGCGGTGTAGCTCAGATGGCAGAGCAAGCGGCTCATAATCGCTGTGTCGCCGGTTCAAGTCCGGCCACCGCTACTTTCCTGTGGACCCCACCCGGGGCACCACTTTGCGAAGCGGCGGACTTAGCGTCTACGCTGGTTCGTCGTCAGTAAGTAAACCGTTAGCAGGAAGGCACCCCGCCGTGGCCAAGGCGACCGACGTCCGTCCGAAGATCACCCTGGCGTGCACGGAGTGCAAGGACCGGAACTACATCACCAAGAAGAACCGGCGTAACGACCCCGACCGCGTCGAGCTGAAGAAGTTCTGCCCGCGTGACGGGAAGCACACCCTGCACCGCGAGACGCGCTGAGCGTCCGCGCCAAGATCTCTGAAACTGCGCCGCCCGGATCCGTCCGGGCGGCGCAGTTTTGTTTGTGCAGCTTGTGAGATATTTTTGCACTCGTAGTGCTATATCTGCACGGCCCCTGCCGGGTAGTTTGTGGACATGCCTCTGGACCAATCCTTCGTGGGCCGCAGCTGGCCGCCCACCGAGCCCTACCTGGTCGGCCGCGAGAAGATCCGGGAGTTCGCGCGGGCGATCGGCGCCACCGACGCGGAGTATCACGATCCCGAGGCGGCCCGGGCGCTCGGCTACGCCGATGTGGTGGCCCCACCCACCTTCCCGGTCGCGATCACGATGCCGGCGAGCCGTGAGGTCGTCGCCGACCCCGCGCTCGGCGTCGACTACAGCCGGGTCGTCCACGGCGACCAGCGCTTCGCGTACACCCGTCCGGTGGTCGCCGGTGACGCTCTGGTCTGTGTCAACACGGTCGAGGAGATCCTCAGCCGGGGTGGGCACGAGTTCCTCACCACCCGCACCGACGTGACAACCGAGGCCGGCGAGCCGGTCGTGACCGTCTGGTCGAAACTCGTGGTGCGGGGAGACAGCTGATGACCGTAGAGCTGGAGCCGCAGACCTTCCGGGTGACCCGGGCCGATCTGGTCCGCTACGCGGGCGCCTCGGGTGACTTCAACCCCATCCACTGGAGTGACCGGATCGCCACCGGAGTGGGACTGCCCGGCGTCATCGCGCACGGCATGTTCACGATGGCCCTGGTGGGTCGTGCGGTGACCACGTGGGCCGGCGCCGCGGACGCGGTCGTCGAGTTCAGCGTGCGTTTCAGCCGTCCCGTGCCGGTGCCGGACACCGACGAGGGGACCGACGTCGTCGTGTCCGCGTCGGTGAAGGAGGTCACCGACGAGGGACACACTCGGCTGAGCCTGACTGCGACGTGCAATGGAGACAAGGTACTGTCCATGGCACAGGCGCTCATCAGGAAGCGGTAGCCCGGGTTTCGATAAAGCCGGGCGTACCCGTACACTGGTGCGCCGTGGGGCTCTGAAGTCGTGAGGCGACAGGTCCCGCAAAGGGGTGTAGCTCAATTGGCAGAGCAGCGGTCTCCAAAACCGCAGGCTGCAGGTTCAAGTCCTGTCACCCCTGCGCAATCCTCCTGACGTGCCCGCCCGGTGCGCGGTCCGCACTGCTTCCGCGTCCGGTCGGGTTCTGACAGGACCATCCAGAACCACCGACGACGGAAGTAGGGCGAAGTGGCCGAGAAGGACCGCCCCCGTGACGACGTCCCCGGCGACGACGAGGTTTTCGCCGACGCCGCCGCCGGTGACGTGCCGGATGACGACGACGCCCTGGTGACCAGTGGCGCTGGTGGCACCGCTGTCGCCGAGCGTTCGAAGGATGAGAGCCCCAAGGCCGGGAAGTCCGGCCGCGGCCCGCTCGGCCGGATCGGTGGTTTCTTCCGTGAGGTCACGAGTGAGCTCCGCAAGGTCATCTGGCCGACTCGCAAGGAGCTTCTGACCTACACCGGCGTGGTGATCGTCTTCGTGGTGATCATGACGTCTCTGGTTGCCGGTCTGGACTACGGGTTCGGCAAGGCGATCCTCTGGGCGCTGGGCTGATCCGCGAGACCGGAGCCCGGCCCCGCACCGCAGAGACTTATTTGGAAGTGAGCGAGCGTGCCTGAGTACGACGACGAGACCACCGACGAGCAGTCGTCGCTGGACATCGACGAGTCGGTAGAGACGGCCGACGAGTCGGCCGTGGCCCAGGCGCCCGAGGTCGACGAGGACTACGACCCCGTCAAGGAGCTGCGGCAGAAGCTGCGGTATGCGCCCGGCGACTGGTACGTGGTGCACTCCTACGCCGGTTACGAGAACAAGGTCAAGACCAACCTCGAGACCCGGATCACGAGCCTCGACATGGAGGACTTCATCTTCCAGGTCGAGGTCCCGACCCGCGAAGAGGTCGAGGTCAAGAACGGCAAGCGCAACCAGGTGCAGGCCAAGGTCTTCCCCGGCTACATCCTGGTCCGGATGGACCTGACGCCGGAGTCCTACTCCTGCGTGCGCAACACCCCGGGCGTGACCGGCTTCGTGGGCGCCACCGACCGGGTCGACCGGCCGGCGCCGCTCTCCCTCGACGAGGTGCTGAAGTGGCTGGCCCCGGCCGTCCAGGCCGAGGAGAAGAAGTCGAAGCCCGAGATCAAGGTGCTCGACTTCGAGGTGGGCGACTCGGTCACCGTCACCGACGGCGCGTTCGCGTCGCTGCCGGCGTCGATCAGCGAGATCAACGCCGACCAGCAGAAGCTGAAGGTCCTGGTGTCGATCTTCGGCCGGGAGACCCCGGTCGAGCTGAACTTCAACCAGGTCACCAAGATCTGATCGTCGGATCCCCGGCGATGTCAGTGGGAGGGGCCGCCGCGTGCGGCCCCGCCAACAACCACAGGAGTAAGTAGAAATGGCACAGCGCAGCAAGGCCTACCGGGCCGCCGCGGAGAAGATCGACGCCAACAAGCTCTACGAGCCGAAGGACGCGATCACGCTCGCCAAGGAGACCAACCCGGTCAAGTTCGACGCCACCGTCGAGGTCGCGATGCGCCTCGGTGTCGACCCGCGTAAGGCCGACCAGATGGTCCGCGGCACCGTCAACCTGCCGCACGGCACCGGTAAGACCGCCCGTGTCATCGTGTTCGCCCAGGGTGCGAAGGCCGAGGAGGCCGTCGCGGCCGGCGCCGACGAGGTCGGCACCGACGAGCTCGTCGCCCGGATCCAGGGTGGCTGGCTGGACTTCGACGCCGCGATCGCGACGCCGGACCAGATGGCCAAGATCGGCCGGATCGCCCGGATCCTCGGCCCGCGTGGCCTCATGCCGAACCCGAAGACCGGCACCGTCACCATGGACGTGACCAAGGCCATCAACGAGATCAAGGGTGGCAAGATCACCTTCCGGGTGGACAAGCACTCCAACCTGCACATGATCATCGGCAAGGCGTCCTTCTCGGCGGAGCAGCTGATCGACAACTACGCCGCGGTCCTCGACGAGGTCCTGCGCTCGAAGCCGTCCGCGGCCAAGGGCAAGTACCTGCGCAAGGTCACCGTCGCCACCACGATGGGCCCGGGCGTCCCGGTCGACCCGAACGTGCACAAGAACCTGCACGGCGGCGAGACCAACTCCTGACATACCGCTTCACGTCGAGCCCCCGGGGACTTCCCCGGGGGCTCGACGCTTTTCCGGGCCTGTGTGCCGGGTGCGGTCTGTGGCAGGCTGTCGGCCGTGCGCTTCGACGACGTCTGGTTCCGGTACGCCCGCCGCGCCCCGTGGACACTGCACCAGGTCGGCGCCACGCTCGAACCGGGGCAGACGATCGTGGTGCTGGGCCGTAACGGCGCCGGCAAGTCCACGCTGCTCCAGCTGGCCGCCGGTGTGCTCCGCCCGGCCCGCGGCGCGGTCCGTGACCGTCCGGCCGTCGTCGGGTGGGTCCCCGAGCGGTTTCCCGCCTCGCAACCGTTCACCACGGTCGGCTACCTCAGGGCGATGGCCGAGGTCCGCGGGCTGCCGCCGACCGCCGCCGACCCCTGGATCGACCGTCTCGGCCTGACCCCGCACGCCGGCACCCCGCTTGCGGACCTGTCCAAGGGCACCGCCCAGAAGGTCGGCCTCGCCCAGGCGCTGCTGGCCCCGCCGGGCCTGCTGGTCCTGGACGAGCCCTGGGAGGGCCTGGACGCACCCTCCCGCGAACTGATCCCGCGGATCGTCGCCGAGGTCACCGACGGCGGCGGGACGGTCCTGGTCAGCGATCACCGCGGCGAGATCGCCAATCTGCCCGGCGCGCACCACTGGACGGTCGCCGACGGCACCCTTCACGTCGCGCCCCCGCCGGACATCGCAACGGACGCCGACGAGGTGGTGGTCGAGATCGCGGTGCCGCGCCAGGAGGCGGCCGCCGCGGTGGACCGGCTCCGCGCCGCCGGTCACCGTGTCCTCAGAATCCGAGACACCTCAGCTGTACGCCGGGAGCCCCCCGCGCCGCAGCATCCCGCGGTCGTGTCGGAGAAGACGGGGGAGGGGCGATGATCGCGCTCACCCGGATGCGCCTGGCCGGTTTCCTGCGCGGCGGCCGGGCCACGGCTCCCCTGATCACCGTGCTGGCGGTTCTGTCCATCCTGCACGGCGGCGGGCCCGCACCGGCCGCGGCGGCCTACGGCTACTCCGCGGTCTGGCTCTTCCCGATCCTGGCGTGGCTCACCAAGCTCGTGCTGGACACCGAGCCGGACGCCCAGCGCCGACTGGCCCGCCTGGCCGTCGGCCCGGTCCGGGAGGCCACCGCCGGCCTGCTCGCCGCCACGGTCCTCGCGATCGGGGTCTGCGTGCTGGCGATGCTGGCGCCGTTGCCGTTCCAGGCCATCACCGGCCCCGAACCGGGTTCGCCGGCTCCCAGCCTGCCGCAAGGCGTACTCCTGGGCATCCTCGCCCACCTCCTCGCCGCGGCGGCCGGGGTGGCACTGGGGGCACTGGCCGGCCGGGCCGTCACCCGGCGGGTGCTCCCGGGCGTGGCGGTCCTGGCGACCGGGTCGATCCTGGCCGTCGTGCTCGGCCTGAGCGACTCGATCGCACCCTGGCTGGTGCCGCCGATGATGGCCACGGCCCGTGCCCTGAGCGGCCGCACCGCCCCGGCCGCCGTCGACCTGGCAGTGCTGGTGGCATGGACGGCTCTGTGGTGCACCGTCGTCCTGGCCCTCTACGCCCGTCTGCGCCGCGACCGCTCCTGACCCGCACCGCTTCGCACTGCGCTGCCGTCCCGCCCGATGCGGCCGGCTCGCCCGCCCGGGAGCAGCGGTTCTGACCGGGCGGACCAGGTGTGACGGGGGCGATTTGGTTTTCGGCGGCGGGTCCGCGTACCCTTGCGACTTGAAGTTCCACCCATAGACCGCTGGTCGCCGCAACAACCGTCGTCATGACGGAGGTCGCGGCCGAAGGTCCCGCTCAGAGCGGGCGACCCGTGTAGGGAGAACGGTTCGTGATCGTCGGCCGCGCCCGTGCGCGCGTGTTCGAGTCCGCCCCGTGCCCTGCACCGGGGCGTTTTGCTTTTCTTGCGGACCCTCTCGACCAGTGGCTGAAGCACTGAGAGAGGAGGGACATGGCGGACAAGCCGGTCCGGGCCGACAAGGCGTCGGCCGTTGCGGAGCTCACGGATCACTTCCGTGCTTCGGCGGCCACCGTGTTGACCGAATACCGCGGCCTCACCGTGAAGGAGCTCACCGAGCTCCGTCGCTCGCTGGGCAGCGAAGCCAAGTACGCGGTCGCGAAGAACACGCTCGCGAAGCGTGCGGCGGCTGACGCGGGCATCGAGGGCCTCGACGACGCTCTGTTCACCGGTCCTACCGCGCTCGCCTTCGTCAGGGGCGATGTGGTCGAGGCGGCCAAGGGCCTTCGTGCCTTCGCCAAGGCCCACCCCGTTCTGGTCATCAAGGGCGGTGTCTTCGAGGGCAAGGCCCTCACGGCGGACGAGGTCAACAAGCTTGCTGACCTCGAGTCTCGTGAGGTGCTGCTGGCCAAGCTGGCCGGCGCCATGAAGGCGAACCTCAGCAAGGCCGCAGCCACGTTCCAGGCGCCCCTCACCAAGACGGTGCGCACGGTCGAGGCTCTGCGGGCGCAGCGCGAGCAGGCCGGTTCTGCCGAGGCCTGAGGCCTCGCGCGAACCGTTAAAAGTCAAAGTTCTTAGGAAAGGTTGCCTTACATGGCGAAGATCAGCACTGAAGACCTGCTCGAGGCCTTCAAGGAGATGACCCTCATCGAGCTCTCCGAGTTCGTGAAGCAGTTCGAGGACGTCTTCGACGTCAAGGCTGCCGCCCCGGTCGCCGTGGCGGGCCCGGCCGGCCCGGCCGCCACCGAAGAGGTTGTCGAGAAGGACTCCTTCGACGTCGTGCTCGAGGGCGACGGTGGCAAGAAGATCCAGGTCATCAAGGTCGTGCGTGAGCTGACCGGCCTGGGCCTCAAGGAGGCCAAGGACGCCGTCGAGTCCGCCCCGAAGGCGATCCTCGAGGGTGTCAACAAGGAGAAGGCCGAGGCCGCCAAGGCCAAGCTCGAGGGCGAAGGCGCGAAGGTCACCCTCAAGTGATCTAACGCTTCACAGCGTTCTGCTTCGATGGCGGGGGTCCGTTACGGATCCCCGCCATCGTCGTTCGCATTATTATTCGGGCAGCTCAGGCAGTCTCGCGGTGAGGCCGGTCAACCCACACGGCAAAGACTGCCAAAGCTCGCTAATCATGCGTTAAGGTCCGTTTGGTGTGCCGGGTGGATGACCGGAGCAGTCCGACCCGCGGCACAACCCTTGACTGTGTGTCGGCGGGCAGGCACGCTGACATCAGCAAGTTTCCGCGCTTGCGACAGCCGCCCTACGGGTAACGGGGGTTTACCACCGATACCCGTCGGACCGGCACCAGAGGAGATCGCCGCGTTTCTGAGCGGCCCCGTCACGGCACTGACCGCGGATGCGCAGGTCAGAGGAGATGGGGACACGTTCCGCAGGCAACCTCGGGTGTGGGGCTGGACAGCGGTTAGCCGAGCGGCTACACTGCTAGTTTGCGCTGCCTTCTGCCTTGCCTTCGACTGAGATATCCATGTGGATAACTCTCTTGGGGGCTCATTGGAGTGCACGCAGACCAGTTGCATCAGCAACTCAGCCGCATAGCAGCACCGGTCCTCGGAAGGACGCATCTTGGCAGCTTCCCGCCCTGCGAAGACCAGCCGTACGTCGAGCGCTTACGCACCCCGCCGGGTCTCTTTCGGCCGGATCACCGAGCAGCTAGAGGTCCCCAACCTCCTCGCCCTCCAGACGGAGTCGTTCGACTGGCTGGTCGGCAACGAGGCTTGGCAGGCCCGGACGACGGACGACCCGCATGCCCACTCGGGCCTCGCAGAGATCCTCGAAGAGATCAGTCCCATTGAGGACTTCTCCGGCACCATGTCGCTGTCCTTCTCAGCTCCGCGCTTCGACGAGGTCAAGGCCTCTATCGAGGAGTGCAAGGAGAAGGACCTGACCTACTGTGCCCCGCTGTTCGTGACCGCGGAGTTCACCAACAACACCACTGGCGAGATCAAGAGCCAGACCGTGTTCATGGGTGACTTCCCGATGATGACCCCCAAGGGGACGTTCGTCATCAACGGCACCGAGCGGGTCGTGGTGAGTCAGCTCGTCCGTTCGCCGGGCGTGTATTTCACCAAGGAGCCGGACAAGACCTCCGACCGCGACCTCACCAGCGTCAAGGTCATCCCGAGCCGGGGTGCCTGGCTGGAGTTCGACATCGACAAGCGCGACACGGTCGGCGTCCGCATCGACCGTAAGCGCCGGCAGGCCGTCACCGTCCTGCTGAAGGCGATCGGCTGGTCCGCCGACCAGATCCGTGAGCGGTTCGGCTGGTCCGAGCTGCTCATGACGACGCTGGAGAAGGACCACATCGCGGGGCAGGACGAGGCCCTGCTAGACATCTACCGGAAGCTCCGCCCTGGCGAGCCGCCGACGCGCGAGAACGCCCAGACCCTGCTCGACAACCTCTTCTTCAACCCGAAGAGGTACGACGTCGCCAAGGTCGGTCGGTACAAGTTCAACAAGAAGCTCGAGATCGACGTCCCGATCGTCCGGGGCACGCTCTCCGAGGAAGACATCGTCAAGACCGTCGACTACCTGTGCCGGCTGCACGCCGGTGAGGACGGTTACGAAGCGGACGACATCGACCACTTCGGCAACCGGCGTCTGCGTACGGTCGGCGAGCTCATCCAGAACCAGGTCCGCGTGGGCCTGTCCCGGATGGAGCGCGTCGTCCGTGAGCGGATGACCACCCAGGACGTCGAGGCGATCACCCCGCAGACCCTGATCAACATCCGGCCCGTCGTGGCCGCGATCAAGGAGTTCTTCGGCACCTCGCAGCTGTCGCAGTTCATGGACCAGACCAACCCGCTCGCGGGTCTCACCCACCGTCGCCGTCTGTCGGCGCTCGGCCCGGGTGGTCTGAGCCGTGAGCGGGCCGGCTTCGAGGTTCGCGACGTGCACCCGTCCCACTACGGCCGGATGTGCCCGATCGAGACGCCTGAGGGCCCGAACATCGGTCTGATCGGTGCGCTCTCGACGTTCGCGCGGGTCAACCCGTTCGGCTTCATCGAGACGCCGTACCGCAAGGTCAACAACGGTGTCGTCAGCGACGAGGTGCACTACCTCACCGCCGACGAGGAGGACCGGTTCATCAAGGCCCAGGCGAACGCGGTGCTGTCGAGCGACAACACCTTCGCCGAGGACCGCGTCCTGGTCCGCCGTAAGGGCGGTGAGGTCGACTACGTGCCCGGCACCGAGGTCGACTACATGGACGTCTCGCCGCGGCAGATGACCTCCGTCGCGACCGCGATGATCCCCTTCCTCGAGCACGACGACGCCAACCGTGCCCTCATGGGTGCGAACATGCAGCGCCAGGCCGTGCCGCTGGTCAAGGCCGAGTCGCCGCTCGTCGGTACCGGTATGGAGTACCGCGCCGCGGTCGACGCCGGTGACGTGGTCGTCGCCGAGGTCGGCGGCGTGGTCGAGGACCTGTGCGCCGACTACGTGACGGTGCACCAGGACGACGGCCACCGGCGTACCTACCTGCTGCACAAGTTCCGTCGCTCGAACGCCGGCTCCTGCGTCAACCAGAAGCCGATCGTGTTCGAGGGTGACCGGATCGAGGCCGGTCAGGTCATCGCCGACGGTCCGTGCACCGACGAGGGCGAGATGGCCCTGGGCCGCAACCTCCTCGTCGCGTTCATGTGCTGGGAAGGCCACAACTACGAGGACGCGATCATCCTGTCGCAGCGCCTCGTGCAGCAGGACGTCCTCACCTCGATCCACATCGAGGAGCACGAGGTCGACGCCCGTGACACCAAGCTCGGCCCGGAAGAGATCACCCGCGACATCCCGAACGTCAGCGAAGAGATGCTGGCGGACCTGGACGAGCGCGGCATCATCCGGATCGGTGCCGAGGTCGTCCCCGGCGACATCCTGGTCGGCAAGGTCACGCCCAAGGGCGAGACCGAGCTGACCCCGGAGGAGCGCCTGCTCCGCGCCATCTTCGGTGAGAAGGCCCGGGAGGTCCGGGACACCTCGCTGAAGGTTCCGCACGGCGAGACCGGCACCGTCATCGGTGTCCGGACGTTCTCCCGCGAGGACGGCGACGAGCTGCCCCCCGGCGTGAACGAGCTGGTCCGGGTCTACGTCGCCCAGAAGCGGAAGATCCAGGACGGTGACAAGCTCGCCGGCCGGCACGGCAACAAGGGCGTCATCTCCAAGATCCTGCCCGTCGAGGACATGCCGTTCCTCGAGGACGGCACCCCGGTCGACATCGTGCTCAACCCGCTCGGTGTCCCCTCGCGTATGAACATCGGCCAGGTTCTGGAGACCCACCTCGGGTGGATCGCCAAGACCGGCTGGGAGGTCGACGGCGAGGACGAGGACTGGAAGCGTCAGCTCCGGTCGATCGAGGCGCACGAGTCCCCCGCCGACAGCAACGTCGCGACCCCGGTCTTCGACGGTGCCCAGGAGGAGGAGATCAAGGGTCTGCTCGAGTCGACGCTGGTCAACCGCGACGGTAAGCGGCTGGTCAACGGCGACGGCAAGGCGCAGCTGTTCGACGGTCGTTCCGGTGAGCCGCTGCCGGACCCGATCTCGGTCGGCTACGTCTACATCCTGAAGCTGAACCACCTGGTCGACGACAAGATCCACGCTCGGTCGACCGGCCCGTACTCGATGATCACGCAGCAGCCGCTGGGTGGTAAGGCGCAGTTCGGTGGCCAGCGGTTCGGCGAGATGGAGTGCTGGGCCATGCAGGCCTACGGTGCGGCTTACGCGCTGCAGGAGCTGCTCACCATCAAGTCCGACGACGTCCTCGGCCGTGTGAAGGTCTACGAGGCCATCGTCAAGGGCGAGAACATCCCGGAGCCGGGAATCCCGGAGTCGTTCAAGGTGCTTCTCAAGGAGCTCCAGTCGCTGTGCCTGAACGTCGAGGTGCTGTCCAGCGACGGTGTGGCGCTCGAGATGCGTGAGACCGACGACGAGGTCTTCCGGGCCGCGGAGGAACTCGGTATCGACCTGTCCCGGCGCCCGAACGAGGGCGTCAGCAGCGTCGAGGAGATCTGACGGAGAGCGTCCCCGGTGTTCAGCTGAGCACCGGGGACGCCCCCGCCGGCCTTGAATTCACCCGAGCAACGAAACACGAGGGATAGTCCAAGTGCTCGACGTCAACTTCTTCGACGAGTTGCGCATCGGCCTTGCTACCGCTGACGACATCCGGCAGTGGTCGCACGGCGAGGTCAAGAAGCCCGAGACGATCAACTACCGCACGCTCAAGCCCGAGAAGGACGGACTCTTCTGCGAGAAGATCTTCGGTCCTCAGCGGGACTGGGAGTGCTACTGCGGCAAGTACAAGCGGGTCCGGTTCAAGGGCATCATCTGTGAGCGCTGCGGCGTCGAGGTGACCCGGTCCAAGGTCCGCCGTGAGCGCATGGGTCACATCGAGCTGGCCGCGTCGGTGACCCACATCTGGTACTTCAAGGGTGTGCCGAGCCGGCTCGGTTACCTTCTCGACCTGGCCCCCAAGGACCTCGAGAAGATCATCTACTTCGCCTCGTACGTGATCACGAGCGTGGACGCCGAGTCGCGTCACCGCGACATGTCCACGATCGAGAACGAGATCTTCGCCGAGAAGCGCCAGTCGGAGAACAGCCGCGACTCGGAGATCGAGAAGCGTGCCGGCAAGCTGGAGCAGGACCTCGCCGAGCTCGAGGCCGAGGGTGCCAAGGCCGACGTGCGCCGCAAGGTCAAGGAAGCCGGCGAGCGCGAGATGCGCCAGATCCGGGACAAGGCCCAGCGCGAGATCGACCGCCTCGACGAGGTGCTCGACACCTTCCGCAAGCTCGACTCCAAGCAGCTGGTCACCGACGAGCTGCTCTACCGCGAGCTGCGGGACCGCTTCGGTGAGTACTTCACCGGTGGCATGGGTGCCGAGGCCATCAAGGCGCTGCTCCAGAACATGGACCTGGACGCCGAGGCGGAGAACCTCCGGGAGATCATCCGTACCGGTAAGGGACAGCGGAAGATCCGGGCGCTCAAGCGGCTCAAGGTCGTCGCGGCGTTCCTGAACACCCGCAACTCGCCGCTCGGCATGGTCCTGGACTGCGTCCCGGTCATCCCGCCGGACCTGCGCCCGATGGTGCAGCTCGACGGTGGCCGTTTCGCGACCTCCGACCTGAACGACCTGTACCGCCGGGTCATCAACCGGAACAACCGCCTCAAGCGTCTGATCGACCTCGGTGCTCCCGAGATCATCGTGAACAACGAGAAGCGGATGCTCCAGGAGGCCGTCGACGCGCTGTTCGACAACGGCCGTCGTGGCCGGCCGGTCACCGGCCCGGGTAACCGCCCGCTGAAGTCGCTCTCCGACATGCTCAAGGGCAAGCAGGGCCGGTTCCGTCAGAACCTGCTCGGCAAGCGGGTCGACTACTCCGGTCGTTCCGTCATCGTCGTCGGCCCCCGGCTCAAGCTGCACCAGTGCGGCCTGCCGAAGCAGATGGCGCTGGAGCTGTTCAAGCCGTTCGTGATGAAGCGCCTGGTCGACCTGAACCACGCGCAGAACATCAAGTCGGCCAAGCGGATGGTCGAGCGTCAGCGCCCGGTCGTGTGGGACGTCCTCGAAGAGGTCATCTCCGAGCACCCGGTTCTGCTGAACCGTGCTCCGACCCTGCACCGCCTCGGCATCCAGGCCTTCGAGCCGCAGCTGGTCGAGGGCAAGGCCATCCAGATCCACCCGCTCGTCTGTACCGCGTTCAACGCGGACTTCGACGGTGACCAGATGGCGGTGCACGTGCCGCTGTCGGCCGAGGCGCAGGCCGAGGCCCGGATCCTGATGCTGTCGTCGAACAACATCCTCAAGCCGGCCGACGGCAAGCCGGTCACCATGCCCACCCAGGACATGGTCATCGGGCTGTACTACCTGACGCACCAGACCGCCGGTGCCAAGGGTGAGGGCCGGGTGTTCAGCTCGGACGCCGAGGCCCGGATGGCCTTCGACAACGGCGAACTGCACCTCCAGGCGTCCATCAAGGTCCGCCTTCGCGAGATCATCGGCGTCGACAACGGTGCCAAGGGCGAGGCCTGGGTCGCGCCCGAGGACTGGGTGGAGGGCGACCAGGTTCTGGTCGAGACCACCCTGGGCCGCGTCATCTTCAACGAGACGCTGCCGCCGGGGTACCGGTACGTCAACTACGAGATCCGCAAGGGTCAGCTGTCGGCGATCGTCAACGACCTCGCCGAGCGCTTCCCCAAGGTCGCCCTGGCCGCGACCCTGGACGCGCTCAAGGAGGCCGGCTTCCACTGGGCCACCTGGTCCGGTGTGACGATCGGCATGGGCGACGTCATCGGCCCTCCGCGCAAGCCGGAGATCCTGGCCCGCTACCAGGGCGAGGCCGACCAGATCGACAAGCAGTACCAGCGCGGTCTGATCACCTCCGAGGAGCGCCGTAGCGAGCTCATCGACATCTGGACCAAGGCGACCAACGAGATCTCCAAGGAGATGGAGACCGCGCTGCCGCAGGAGAACCCGCTCTGGGTCATGATCAACTCCGGCGCCCGCGGTAACCTCCTCCAGCTCCGGCAGATCGCCGCGATCCGTGGTCTGGTGGCCAACCCCAAGGGCGAGATCATCCCGCGCCCGATCACCTCGTCGTACCGTGAGGGCCTGACCGTTCTGGAGTACTTCATCTCCACGCACGGTGCCCGTAAGGGTCTGGCCGACACCGCGCTGCGTACCGCCGACTCGGGTTACCTGACCCGGCGTCTGGTGGACGTCTCGCAGGACGTCATCATCCGCGAAGAGGACTGCGGCACCGAGCGCGCGATCCCGATGCAGGTGGGCGAGCGCGAGGCGGACGGCAAGCTGGTCGTGCACGTGCACGCCGAGACCGGTGTGCACGCCCGGACGCTGGCCGACGACATCAGCGACAGCAACGGCAACCTGGTGGTGGCCCGCGGTGACGACCTCAACTCGATCCTCGTCGACAAGCTGGTCGCCGCGGGTGTCGAGAACGTGCGGGTCCGTAGCGTGCTCACCTGTGAGTCGAAGCTGGGCGTGTGCGCCGCCTGTTACGGCCGGTCGCTGCCGACCGGCAAGGCGGTCGACATCGGCGAGGCCGTCGGCATCATCGCGGCCCAGTCGATCGGTGAGCCCGGCACGCAGCTGACGATGCGTACCTTCCACACCGGTGGTGTCGCGGGTGAGGACATCACCCAGGGTCTGCCGCGTGTGCAGGAGATCTTCGAGGCCCGCGTGCCGAAGGGTAAGGCGCCCATCGCCGACACCCCGGGACGTGTGCGGATCGAGGACGGCGAGCGCTCGCGGAAGATCATCGTGGTGCCGGACGACGGCAGCGAGGAGATCGTGTACGACAAGATCTCCAAGCGCGTCAAGCTGCGCATCCCGGACGGCGGCCACGTCGGCGTCGGCGAGAAGCTCACCGAGGGCACCATCGACCCGCACGAGCTGCTGCGCATCATGGGCCCGCGCGCGGTCCAGGTCCACCTGACCAGTGAGGTCCAGGAGGTCTACCGCTCGCAGGGTGTGCTCATCCACGACAAGCACATCGAGATCATCATCCGCCAGATGCTCAAGCGGGTGACGGTCATCGACTCCGGCGCGACCGAGTTCCTTCCGGGGATCCTGGTCGACCGGGCGCTCTTCGAGTCGGAGAACCGCCGGCTCGTGGGCGAGGGTGGCGAGCCCGCCGCCGGTCGTCCGGTGCTGATGGGTATCACCAAGGCCTCGCTGGCGACCGACTCCTGGCTCTCGGCGGCCTCCTTCCAGGAGACCACCCGGGTGCTCACCGACGCTGCGATCAACTCGCGCAGCGACTCGCTGGTGGGCCTCAAGGAGAACGTCATCATCGGTAAGCTCATCCCGGCCGGTACCGGTATCTCCAAGTACCGCAACATCCGGGTCGAGCCGACCGAGGAGGCCAAGGCCAAGGTGTACTCGATGACCGGGTACCCGGAGACCGACTACGGTTTCGGGCCGGCCAGCGGGCAGGCTGTGCCGCTGGACGACTTCGACTTCGGGTCGTACCGCTAAAGGTTCTCTCCGTGGGGCGGTCGCGCATGGCGCGGCCGCCCCTCGGGCGTTCCTAAGATGGACCGGTGACTCTTCCCGTGGTCCCCACCCGCCACCCGATGGACCCGGAGCCGGTGCCGTCGACGAAAGCCCGGGCTGTCTTCGCGCTCGGCCTCGTGGGGCTGCTCACCGGCCCGCTCGTCGGCGGGGTGATCCCGGCCACCCTGGCGCTGCTCCTGGCCCGTCAGACGGCCCGTCAGGCCTATGCGGCGGGTGGTTATCTGACCGGCTCGGCCTGGATCCGCCGGGGCCGGCGACTGGCCTGGGGCGGCCTGGTGCTGGCCCTCACCGCACTCGTGGTGCTGCTGATCGCCGGGTTGCTGCATCTGGCCGCCGCACCGGGCGGGCAGGACTTCGCCCCCGGTACCGACTGACCGGCCGGCAGGCCCGCGCAGGGTGGGCTGCCGGACACCGCGTACGGGTGACATGCTTTCGATATGACGCAACTCCCGGGCCCGCCGTACCAGCCGTCGTTCGGTCCGCCGCCGGCGCAGTACAGTGCGCCGCCCGCGCCGTATGCGTCGCCCTACGGCTATGCGCAGCCGGCTCCGCCTCCGCCGCCCACCGCGGCCTGGCAGCCGGAGCGGGTGGATCAGGTGACCGGGACGGGGTTCGGTCTGGTGCATCTCCAGGTGCCGCCCGTCACGTCCGGTGCGGCGATCGGGTCCCTGGTGGCCGGTATCGGTGCGATCCTGGTCTCGTTCGCGGTCCTCTGCTTCGGGCTGACCGGTGCGGAGGAGGGCTGGGGCGGATGGACGGGTGGGGCGTTCACGCTTCTCAGCCTCATGGCGTGTGCGGGTGCGGTGACGCTGGGGGTGTTCGCCCGCCGGCAGATCGCCAGGTCGCCGCTGCCCGGCCGGGTCAGGTTCACCGGACGAGGGCTGAGCACGGCCGGGATCGCGTGCGGGATCACCGGGGCGGCGCTGTCCTTGCTGGCGCTCGGACTGGGTCTGGCGTTGCAGTTGTCATGAGGGCTCAACACCCCTCTGGCAGGGCACGGAGCGCAGATCCGGCACCGCAGGGATGGCACGCGGGAGTACCCGGTACACTGGTATACGGAGATGTCCATCGTGGGGGCCTAGGCTCATTTTGACCTGGGTGCGCAGGGTGGGTAGTCTTTCCCCTCGTGCCCGGGCTCGCCCGGGCAACTCGTGCGTGCGCCCGTATCGGAATGTGCGACGGGACAGTGGCACGACGGGCGCAAGGTTCCAGGCCAGTGCGAACAGGCATGGAACCGAGCCCTGACACAGACAAAGCCGGAGCGCGTGAACCATTCACGCGCGATGGGACCGTGAGCCGGACGACACGCCCGACCGCGGGTGCGGGACACTCCCCACCGGGGAGGGTTCGGCACACAGAGGCAGAAATACACGGTGCGGCCGTATTACAGGAAGCGGCCGAAGGGAGCGGAGAAACCCGGTGCCCACGATCCAGCAGCTGGTCCGCAAGGGCCGCCAGGCGAAGACGAGCAAGACGAAGACGCCGGCGCTGAAAGGAAGTCCTCAGCGGCGCGGCGTGTGCACGCGCGTGTACACCACCACCCCCAAGAAGCCGAACTCTGCGCTGCGCAAGGTCGCTCGTGTGAAGCTCAGCAGCCAGATCGAGGTGACGGCGTACATCCCGGGCGTCGGCCACAACCTGCAGGAGCACTCCATCGTGCTCGTGCGCGGCGGTCGTGTGAAGGACCTTCCGGGCGTCCGCTACAAGATCGTTCGTGGTTCGCTGGACACCCAGGGTGTCCGGAACCGCAAGCAGGCCCGCAGCCGTTACGGCGCGAAGAAGGAGAAGAGCTGACATGCCGCGTAAGGGACCCGCTCCGCGCCACCCTGTGGTCGCTGACCCGGTGTACAACTCCCCGCTGGTAACTCAGCTGGTCAACAAGATCCTGGTCGCCGGCAAGCGTCAGCTCGCCGAGCGGATCGTGTACGGAGCCCTGGAAGGCGCCCGCGAGAAGAGCGGCACCGACCCCGTGGTGATCCTCAAGCGCGCCATGGACAACGTGAAGCCGACCCTCGAGGTCCGCAGCCGCCGCGTCGGTGGCGCGACCTACCAGGTTCCGGTCGAGGTCCGCACCCCGCGTCAGACCACCCTCGGTCTGCGCTGGCTGGTCCAGTACTCCAAGGCCCGCCGCGAGAAGACCATGGTGGAGCGTCTCCAGAACGAGCTGCTCGACGCCAGCAACGGCCTCGGTGCCGCGGTCAAGCGTCGTGAGGACACTCACAAGATGGCGGAGTCCAACAAGGCCTTCGCGCACTACCGCTGGTAAGACCCTGCTGCGGGCCCGGCATTCGCCGGGCCACGGCAGTCGTACCGGTCCACGAGACGACGACGAAGAAAAGTAGGGATGGAAGTGGCCGCCGCAGACGCGCTCGCCAAGGTACGCAACATCGGCATCATGGCGCACATCGACGCTGGTAAGACCACGACGACCGAGCGGATCCTGTTCTACACCGGCATCACGTACAAGATCGGTGAGGTCCACGAGGGCGCCGCCGTCATGGACTGGATGGAGCAGGAGCAGGAACGCGGTATCACCATCACCTCCGCCGCCACGAAGTGCGAGTGGAAGGGCTACACGATCCAGATCATCGACACGCCCGGCCACGTCGACTTCACGGTCGAGGTCGAGCGGTCGCTGCGCGTACTCGACGGTGCGGTTGCGGTCTACGACGGCGTTGCCGGCGTGGAGCCGCAGACCGAGAACGTCTGGCGTCAGGCGGACAAGTACCACGTTCCCCGGATGTGCTTCGTCAACAAGCTCGACCGGACCGGTGCGGACTTCTTCCGCTGTGTGCAGATGATGATCGACCGGCTGAACGCCACGCCGCTCGTGCTGCAGATCCCGATCGGGCTCGAGGGCGACCACATCGGTGTCGTCGACCTGATCGACATGAAGGCGCTCACCTGGCGCGGGGAGACCCAGAAGGGTGAGGACTACGCGATCGAGGAGATCCCGGCCGACCTGGTCGACTCCGCGAACGAGTGGCGCGAGAAGCTCATCGAGACCCTCGCCGACGTCGACGACGCGGTGATGGAGAAGTACCTCGAGGGCGAAGAGGTGTCGGTCGAGGAGATCCGGGCCGCCATCCGGCGCTCCACGATCGCCAGCAAGGCCAACCCGGTGCTGTGTGGCTCGGCGTTCAAGAACAAGGGCGTTCAGCCCATGCTCGACGCCGTCGTCGACTACCTGCCGTCGCCGCTGGACGTTCCGGCGATCGAGGGCACGGCCACCGACGGCGAGACGCCGATGCTGCGCAAGCCGTCCAACAGCGAGCCGTTCTCGGGCCTGGCCTTCAAGATCCAGACCGACAAGCACCTCGGCAAGCTCACGTACGTCCGGGTCTACTCCGGCACGCTCGACTCCGGTTCCCAGGTGGTCAACTCCACCAAGGACCGTAAGGAGCGGATCGGCAAGATCTACCAGATGCACGCGAACAAGCGTGAGGAGCGCAGCAGTGCGCAGGCCGGCGACATCATCGCCGTCCAGGGCCTCAAGCAGACCACCACCGGTGACACGCTCAGTGACCCGGCGAACCCGGTCATCCTCGAGTCGATGACGTTCCCGGAGCCGGTCATCCAGGTCGCCATCGAGCCGAAGACCAAGTCGGACCAGGAGAAGCTGGGCACCGCGATCCAGCGTCTGGCCGAGGAGGACCCGACCTTCCGCGTCTTCAACGACGAGGAGACCGGGCAGACCATCATCGCCGGCATGGGCGAGCTGCACCTCGACATCCTCGTCGACCGCATGCGGCGCGAGTTCAACGTCGAGGCGAACATCGGCAAGCCGCAGGTGGCGTACCGCGAGACGATCCGCGGCACCGTGGAGAAGCACACGTACGTCCACAAGAAGCAGACCGGTGGCTCCGGCCAGTACGCGAAGGTCGTCGTCAACGTCGAGCCGCTGTCGCTCGAGGCTGACGGCCCGACCTACGAGTTCGTGAACGCCGTTTCCGGTGGTCGCATCCCCAAGGAGTTCATCCCCTCGGTGGACGCGGGCGCGCAGGACTCCCTCCAGTACGGCGTCCTCGCCGGCTACCCGCTCGTCGGTGTGAAGTTCACGCTGGTCGACGGTCAGTACCACGAGGTCGACTCGTCCGAGATGGCGTTCAAGATCGCCGGCTCCATGGCGATGAAGGAAGTGGCCCGCAAGGCCGACCCCGCGCTCCTGGAGCCGATGATGGCCGTTGAGGTCACCACCCCTGAGGACAACATGGGTGACGTCATCGGCGACCTCAACTCCCGCCGCGGCCTGATCCAGTCGATGGAGGAGCGCTCCGGCGCCCGCGTCGTCAAGGCTCTGGTGCCGCTCTCGGAGATGTTCGGCTACGTCGGCGACCTGCGGTCGAAGACTGCGGGCCGGGCTAGCTACAGCATGCTGTTCGACTCCTACGCCGAGGTTCCCGCGAACGTGGCAAAGGAGATCATCGCTAAGGCCACCGGCGCCTGATGCGTTGAGGCACGTGCGGCCCGTCGAGGGCCGCACGTGCACTAGCAGTCGACAGAGTCCTGAGCGCCTTATCGGCGTGCCGGGCGACAAGTAATGACACAGTCCACAGGAGGACACCAGTGGCGAAGGCGAAGTTCGAGCGGACTAAGCCGCACGTCAACATCGGCACCATTGGTCACATCGACCACGGTAAGACGACGCTGACTGCGGCCATCACGAAGGTCCTGCACGACGAGTTCCCGGACCTGAACCCGTACACCCCGTTCGACGAGATCGACAAGGCGCCGGAGGAGAAGGCCCGCGGCATCACGATCTCGATCGCGCACGTCGAGTACCAGACCGCGGCGCGCCACTACGCGCACGTGGACTGCCCCGGCCACGCCGACTACATCAAGAACATGATCACCGGTGCGGCGCAGATGGACGGCGCCATCCTGGTGGTCGCCGCGACCGACGGCCCGATGCCGCAGACCAAGGAGCACGTGCTCCTGGCCCGCCAGGTCGGCGTTCCGTACATCGTCGTCGCCCTGAACAAGAGCGACATGGTCGAGGACGAGGAGCTCCTGGAGCTCGTCGAGCTCGAGGTCCGCGAGCTGCTCAGCACCTACGAGTTCCCGGGCGACGACCTGCCGGTCGTTCGCGTGTCGGCGCTCAAGGCGCTCGAGGGCGACCCCGAGTGGACCGGCAAGCTCATGGAGCTGATGAACGCGGTCGACACCGCGATCCCGCAGCCCGAGCGTGAGACCGAGAAGCCGTTCCTCATGCCGATCGAGGACGTCTTCACGATCACCGGCCGTGGCACCGTGGTGACCGGTCGCGCCGAGCGTGGCATCCTCAAGCCGAACGAGGAGGTCGAGATCGTCGGTATCCGCGAGAAGTCGACCAAGACCGTCTGCACCGGCATCGAGATGTTCCGCAAGCTGCTCGACGAGGCCCGCGCGGGTGAGAACGTCGGCCTGCTGCTCCGCGGCATCAAGCGCGAGGACGTCGAGCGCGGCATGGTCGTCGTGAAGCCGGGCACCTCTACTCCGCACACGGAGTTCGAGGGCCAGGTCTACATCCTCTCGAAGGAAGAGGGCGGCCGGCACACCCCGTTCTTCCAGAACTACCGCCCGCAGTTCTACTTCCGCACCACGGACGTCACCGGCGTCGTCACGCTGCCCGAGGGCACCGAGATGGTCATGCCGGGCGACTCCACCTCCATGTCCGTGAAGCTGATCCAGCCGATCGCCATGGAGCAGGGCCTGAAGTTCGCGATCCGTGAGGGTGGCCGCACCGTCGGCGCCGGCACGGTCACGAAGATCAACGTCTGATCTGAGAGTTGATCACGACGGCGGGGCCCTGGGCTCCCGCAACCGGTGAGCTTCGTCTCGCTGGACGTCGTGAAATGCCCTCAGAGGTGACCCCGATTAGCATTGCCGGGATGCTTCCGGCATACTAGTCAGGTTGCGTCCGCGCGGGGTGGGTGACGGTTCGGCAGTTAGCTCTGCTCGTTCAGTTGCCCACCCTCGCCGGGTGTCCGGGTGTGTTTTCGTTTGCCGCCCGACACCATAGATCCCCGTGATCGACTGGAGTGCGGTGCACTCTGCCCGGGCTTTTTACGCCCAGGGGCGCGACACGCCCGACCGCGGGGGTCGGACAACGCAGGATCAACGGTCCTGCGGGCATGCGGAGGCACCGCTTCCGCACGTAGCGGCATCGAGAGAAGGAAACAGAAGCCACCATGGCGGGACAGAAGATCCGCATCCGGCTCAAGGCCTATGACCACGAGGTCGTCGACTCCTCGGCGCGGAAGATCGTCGAGACGGTGACGCGTACCGGGGCGCAGGTCGCGGGCCCGGTGCCGCTGCCCACGGAGATCAACCGTTTCTGCGTGATCCGTTCGCCGCACAAGTACAAGGACTCGCGCGAGCACTTCGAGATGCGCACGCACAAGCGTCTGATCGACATCATCGACCCGACTCCGAAGACGGTCGACTCGCTCATGCGCCTCGACCTGCCGGCTGGCGTCGACATCGAGATCAAGCTGTAGGGACCGGACAATGGACAGGCAAGTGAAGGGGATCCTGGGCGCCAAGCTCGGCATGACCCAGGTCTGGGACAACAACAAGGTCGTCCCGGTAACCGTGGTGCAGGCCGGCCCTTGCGTCGTGACCCAGGTCCGTACCAATGAGAAGGACGGCTACGCAGCTGTCCAGCTCGCGTACGGCGCCATCGACCCGCGGAAGGTGAACAAGCCGGAGAGCGGCCAGTTCACCAAGGCCGGCGTTTCGCCGCGCCGCCACGTCGTCGAGCTGCGCACCGTCGACGCGAGCGAGTACGAGCTCGGCCAGGAAGTCACCGTCGAGGCGTTCGTGGCTGGTCAGCCGATCGACGTCACCGGTAAGACCAAGGGCAAGGGCTACGCCGGCGTCATGAAGCGTCACGGCTTCCACGGCCTCCGCGCCAGCCACGGTGTCGAGCGCAAGCACCGCTCGCCCGGCTCCATCGGTGCCTGCGCGACCCCGGGTCGCGTCTTCAAGGGTATGAAGATGGCCGGCCGTATGGGTGGCAAGCGCTTCACCGTGCAGAACCTGGTGATCCAGGCGGTCGACACGGAGCGCAACCTGATCCTGGTCCGCGGCGCTGTGCCCGGTCCCAAGGGTGCGCTGATCCTGGTCCGCTCCGCCGCGAAGAAGACCGCGAAGGGTGGTGCCAAGTGAGCTCGGTTGACGTGATCAACGCGGAGGGCACCAAGGCCGGCTCCGTCGACCTGCCCGCCAACGTCTTCGACGTCCAGGCGAACATTCCGCTGATGCACCAGGTCGTCGTGGCGCAGCTGGCCGCGGCCCGTCAGGGCACGCACAAGGCCAAGACGCGCGGCGAGGTCGCCGGTGGCGGCAAGAAGCCGTACAAGCAGAAGGGCACCGGCCGCGCCCGTCAGGGCTCGATCCGGGCGCCGCAGTTCACCGGCGGTGGCGTCGTGCACGGTCCTGTGCCGCGTGACTACAGCCAGCGGACTCCCAAGAAGATGAAGGCCGCCGCTCTGCGTGGCGCCCTCTCCGACCGGGCTCGTGACGGCCGCGTGTTCGTGGTCGAGGCTTTCCTCACTGGCGAGAAGCCGTCGACGAAGGCCGCTATCGCGACGCTGCGTAAGGTCGCCCAGACCACCAAGGTCCTGGTCGTCCTGGACAGCCAGGACGAGCTGAACTGGGTGTCGCTGCGCAACGAGCCGACCGTTCACCTCATCGAGGCCGGCCAGCTCAACACCTACGACGTGCTCGTCGCCGACGAGGTGGTCTTCACGAAGGCCGCGCTCGACGAGTTCCTGGGCGGGTCCGAGAAGTCCGAGGAGGGCGACAAGTGAGCACGATCGCCGACCCGCGCGACATCATCGTCGCCCCGGTGGTCTCCGAGAAGAGCTACAGCGTTCTCGACCAGAACTGGTACACGTTCGAGGTCAGCCCGGACGCGAACAAGACTCAGATCAAGATCGCGATCCAGCAGATCTTCAACGTCCGCGTGCTGACCGTGAACACGGCGAACCGCGAGGGCAAGCGCAAGCGCACCAAGACCGGTTGGGGTCAGCGCAAGGCGACCAAGCGCGCGATGGTGAAGCTGGCTGACGGTGACCGTATCGAGGCCTTCGGCGGCCCGGTCAGCTAAGGGGTTTGTGAATCATGGCAATCCGTAAGTACAAGCCGACCACTCCGGGCCGTCGTGGCTCGAGCGTCGCCGACTTCGCCGAGATCACTCGGTCGACGCCGGAGAAGTCGCTGCTGGTCCCGCTGCCCAAGAAGGGTGGCCGCAACGTCCACGGCCGGATCACCACCCGGCACCAGGGCGGTGGCCACAAGCGGCAGTACCGGCTCATCGACTTCAGGCGGAACGACAAGGACGGCGTGCCGGCCAAGGTCGCTCACATCGAGTACGACCCCAACCGCACGTCCCGCATCGCGCTGCTGCACTACGCCGATGGTGAGAAGCGCTACATCCTGGCGCCGAAGGACCTGAAGCAGGGCGACCGCGTCGAGTCGGGCGTGGGCGCGGACATCAAGCCGGGGAACAACCTTCCCCTGCGCAACATCCCGGTCGGCACGACGGTCCACGGTGTGGAGCTTCGTCCCGGCGGTGGTGCCAAGCTGGCCCGTTCGGCCGGTGTGGGCATCCAGCTGCTCGGCCGTGAAGGCGCGTACGCCACGCTGCGTATGCCCTCCGGTGAGATCCGTCGCGTCGACATCCGTTGCCGCGCGACGGTCGGCGAGATCGGTAACGCCGAGCAGTCGAACATCAACTGGGGTAAGGCCGGCCGCATGCGCTGGAAGGGCAAGCGCCCGACCGTCCGTGGTGTCGCCATGAACCCCGTCGACCACCCGCACGGTGGTGGTGAGGGTAAGACCTCCGGTGGTCGCCACCCGGTCAACCCGGCTGGAAAGCCGGAGGGCCGTACCCGCCGCAAGGGCCAGGAGAGCGACAAGCTGATCGTTCGCCGCCGCTACGCCACCCGCAAGCGCGGGTAACGGGAGTTAAAAGATGCCTCGCAGCCTGAAGAAGGGCCCGTTCGTCGACGACCACCTGCTCAAGAAGGTGGAAGTCCAGAACGAGAAGAACTCGAAGAACGTCATCAAGACTTGGTCGCGGCGTTCGACCATCATCCCCGACATGCTGGGGCACACGATCGCCGTGCACGACGGGCGCAAGCACGTCCCGGTGTTCGTCACTGAAGCGATGGTCGGGCACAAGCTCGGCGAGTTCGCTCTGACCCGTACGTTCAAGGGTCACGAGAAGGACGACCGCAAGAGCCGTCGTCGCTAAGCAGATACACGATCAGAGGAATTAGGAGCTACAGCGATGCCAGTTAAGGGCGACGCTCCGGTGCTTCCGGGCGCGCGGGCGGTTGCGCGGCACGTGCGCATCTCGCCGAACAAGGCGCGCCGGGTGATCAACCTCGTTCGTGGTCTGCCCGCGAAGGAGGCGCTGGTCGTCCTGCAGTTCGCGCCGCAGGCCGCCAGCGAGCAGGTCTACAAGGTGCTGGCCAGCGCCATCGCGAACGCGGAGAACAACGAGCGGCTCGACCCCGACGCTCTCCTCGTCAGCGAGGCGTTCGTCGACGAGGGCCCCACGCTCAAGCGGTTCCGGCCGCGGGCGCAGGGCCGGGCGTACCGGATCCGCAAGCGCACGAGTCACATCACCATCGCGGTCGAGGCGGTCCAGACGGCCCGCCCGGCGAAGAAGACCGCGGCGAAGAAGGCTGCGAAGCCGGCTGAGCCGCAGGCCGCCGAGTCCCAGAGCACGGAGGGTGCCGAGTAATGGGTCAGAAGGTTCACCCCACCGGGTTCCGTCTCGGCATCTCCACCGACTGGAAGAGCCGCTGGTTCGCTGACAAGCTCTACAAGGACTACATCGGCGAGGACGTCAAGATCCGCCGCATGATGTCCAAGGGCCTCGAGCGCGCCGGCATCTCCAAGGTGGACATCGAGCGGACCCGTGACCGGGTCCGGGTCGACATCCACACCGCCCGGCCGGGCATCGTCATCGGCCGTAAGGGCGCGGAGGCCGACCGGATCCGCGGCGAGCTCGAGAAGCTCACCGGCAAGCAGGTCCAGCTGAACATCCTCGAGGTGAAGAGCCCCGAGTCGGACGCTCAGCTGGTGGCGCAGGGTGTTGCGGAGCAGCTGTCCTCCCGGGTCAGCTTCCGCCGCGCGATGCGCAAGGCCATGCAGTCGGCCATGAAGAACCCGATCTGCAAGGGCATCCGGGTGCAGGTCTCCGGCCGCCTCGGCGGCGCGGAGATGAGCCGCACGGAGTTCTACCGTGAGGGTCGCGTTCCGCTGCACACCCTCCGCGCCAACATCGAGTACGGCTTCTTCGAGGCCCGTACCACGTTCGGCCGGATCGGTGTGAAGGTCTGGATCTACAAGGGCGACGCCGTTCCGGGCCGTGAGGCCGTCGCGGAGGCGCCCGCGCGTCCGCGCCGTGACCGCGCGGACCGTCCCGAGCGTCCGCGTCGTGGCCGTTCCGGTTCGTCCGGCACGACCGCGGGCGGCACCGAGGCCGGCCGGGCTGCGGCCCAGTCGCGGAGCACCGGTGACGGCGACAACGTGAACGACGCCGCGGTTGCCGCGGCTCCGGCTCCGGCCGAGACGCAGCAGGAGGGCTGACACATGCTGATGCCGCGTAAGCCCCCCAAGGGCTTCCGTAAGCCGCATCACCCGGACCGCAGTGGCGCGTCCAAGGGTGGCAACCGGGTCGTCTTCGGTGAGTTCGGTATCCAGGCTCTCGAGCCGGCGTACGTGACGAACCGTCAGATCGAGTCGGCGCGTATCGCCATGACCCGTCACATCAAGCGTGGCGGTAAGGTCTGGATCTCGATCTTCCCGGACCAGGCTCTGACCAAGAAGCCGGCCGAAACCCGCATGGGTTCCGGTAAGGGTTCTCCGGAGTGGTGGGTGGCGAACGTCAAGCCGGGACGCATTCTCTTCGAGATGTCGTTCCCGAACGAGACGGTCGCGCGTGAGGCGATGCGCCGCGCGATCCACAAGCTCCCGATGAAGTGCCGCATCGTGACGCGCGAAGTGGGTGAAAGCTGATGGCAGCGGGCGTTAAGGCCGCCGAGCTCCGCGAGCTTCCTGACGAGGAACTCGTCGGCAAGCTGCGGGAGGCCAAGGCGGAGCTGTTCAACCTTCGTGTGCAGCGCGCGACCGGGCAGCTCGACAATCACCGTCGGCTCCAGGTCGTCCGCAAGGACATCGCGAAGATCTACACGATCATGCGTGAGCGGGAGCTCGGTCTCTCGGTTGCGCCGGATGAGGTGACGGCATGAGTGAGAACACCAGCACCGCTCCGCGCGCTCAGCGCAAGGTGCGTGACGGTCTCGTGGTCAGCGACAAGATGGACAAGACCGTCGTCGTCGAGGTCGAGGACCGTGTCAAGCACGCCCTGTACGGCAAGGTCATCCGCCGTACGCGGAAGCTGAAGGTGCACGACGAGCAGAACGCTGCCGGGGTCGGCGACCGGGTCTCGATCATGGAGACCCGTCCGCTCTCCGCCACCAAGCGGTGGCGCATCGTGGAGATCCTCGAAAAGGCCAAGTGAGTGCGCTGGGCCGGCTCCGGCCGGCCCAGCGGACCATCGTTCCGCCAAGCTTCGGGCCTGTGGCCCGGAGAACTGGCAGACATAGGAGACAGACGTGATCCAGCAGGAGTCGCGACTGCGCGTCGCCGACAACACGGGTGCCCGGGAGATCCTGTGCATCCGGGTGCTCGGTGGCTCCGGTCGCCGTTACGCGAGCATCGGCGACGTCATCGTGGCCACGGTCAAGGACGCCATTCCGGGTGCCGGTGTGAAGAAGGGCGACGTCGTCAAGGCGGTCGTCGTTCGCACCGCCAAGGAGCGGCGCCGTCCGGACGGCTCGTACATCCGTTTCGACGAGAACGCCGCCGTCATCATCAAGGACGGTGGGGACCCCCGCGGTACCCGCATCTTCGGCCCGGTCGGGCGCGAGCTGCGCGACAAGCGGTTCATGAAGATCATCAGCCTGGCGCCGGAGGTGCTCTGACCGTGAAGATCAAGAAGGGCGACACGGTCGTCGTCATCGCCGGTAAGGACAAGGGCGCCAAGGGTAAGGTCATCGCGGCCTACCCGACGCGAGACAAGGTCCTGGTCGAGGGCGTCAACCGGATCAAGAAGCACGAGCGCATCCGTACGAACCAGCGCGGTTCGAAGACCGGTGGCATCGTCACCCAGGAAGCCGCCATCCACATCTCGAACGTGCAGGTGCTGGACGGCGACGGCAAGCCGACTCGCATCGGTTACAAGATTGACGAGAACGGCAACAAGGTCCGGATCGCGCGCACGACCGGTAAGGAACTCTGATGACTGCCGCTACCGAAGCGAAGACGCTGCCGCGTCTCAAGCAGAAGTACCGCTCTGAGGTCGTGCCGGCCATCCAGGAGCAGTTCAAGTACGCCAACCCGATGCAGACGCCCGGTCTTGTCAAGATCGTCGTTAACATGGGTGTCGGCGAGGCTGCCCGGGACGCCAAGCTGATCGACGGCGCGGTCCGCGATCTGACCACCATCACCGGTCAGAAGCCGCTGGTCCGCCGGGCGACCAAGTCCATCGCGCAGTTCAAGCTGCGCGAGGGCATGCCGATCGGCGCGAAGGTCACCCTCCGGGGCGACCGGATGTGGGAGTTCCTGGACCGGCTGCTGTCCATCTCGCTGCCGCGTATCCGTGACTTCCGCGGCCTCGACGGTCGGAAGCTGGACGGCCACGGTAACTACACCTTCGGTCTGACCGAGCAGTCGGTGTTCCACGAGATCGATCAGGACAAGATCGATCGGCCGCGGGGCATGGACATCACCGTGGTCACCACCGCCTCGACCGACGACGAGGGCCGGGCGCTGCTCAAGCTCCTCGGCTTCCCGTTCAAGGAGAACTGAGCATGGCTAAGAAGGCGCTGATCATCAAGGCGGCCGCGAAGCCGAAGTTCGCCGTGCGTGCCTACACCCGCTGCCAGAAGTGCGGGCGTCCGCACTCGGTCTACCGCAAGTTCGGCCTGTGCCGCGTTTGCGTGCGGGATATGGCCCACCGTGGTGAGCTCCCCGGCGTGTCCAAGGCCTCCTGGTAACTTTCCGCCCCGGCCCGCCCTCGTGGCGGGCCATCAGGCGGACCCGAATGTAATGCCGCTTCGCCGTAGGCCTGAGTTCACTCGGGAACCCCGGCGAGAAAGGTTGACGAATACCCATGACGATGACGGACCCGATCGCAGACATGCTCACGCGTCTGCGTAACGCCAACCAGGCGTACCACGACAAGGTGACGATGCCCTACTCGAAGATCAAGGCGAACATCGCCGAGGTCCTCAAGGCCGAGGGTTACATCGCCGCGTGGACGTCTGAGGAGCCCGAGGAGGGCGCGGTCGGCAAGCGTCTGGTCGTTGAGCTCAAGTACGGCCAGAACCGCGAGCGCAGCCTCGCCGGCATCAAGCGCGTCTCGAAGCCGGGCCTGCGGGTTTACGCCAAGTCCGACGAGCTGCCGCGCGTGCTCGGTGGTCTCGGTGTCGCGATCATTTCGACGTCCCAGGGACTGCTGACCGACAAGCAGGCCCGCAAGCGGAGCGTTGGCGGGGAAGTCCTCGCCTTCGTCTGGTAACTGGAGACTTAGACATGTCGCGAATCGGACGTAAGTCGATCCCGGTCCCGGCCGGCGTCGACGTCAACATCACGGGCCAGACCGTCAAGGTCAAAGGCCCCAAGGGCGAGCTCTCGCACACCGTCGCCGAGCCGATCACGGTCGCGCAGGACGGCGGCGAGCTGGTCGTCAACCGGCCCAACGACGAGCGCAAGGCCAAGGAACTGCACGGCCTCTCTCGTACCCTGGTCGCCAACATGATCGTCGGCGTCACCGAGGGCTACAAGAAGGTGCTGGAGATCAACGGCACCGGTTACCGCGTCACCGCCAAGGGCAAGGACCTGGAGTTCGCTCTGGGCTTCTCGCACCCGGTGGTCGTGGTTCCCCCGGCCGGCATCACGTTCTCGGTCGAGAAGCCGACCCAGTTCACTGTCACCGGTATCGACAAGCAGCTGGTGGGCGAGGTCTCCGCGAACATTCGCAAGATCCGTCCGCCGGAGCCCTACAAGGGCAAGGGCGTCAAGTACCAGGGTGAGGTCATCCGCCGCAAGGCTGGAAAGGCAGGTAAGAAGTGACCGCCACGCTGCTCAAGCGCCGCAACGGCGGCGGTGTTGCCGCCAAGCGTGCCGTCGGCAAGGCGCGTCGGCACTTCCGGGTCCGCAAGAACGTCAGTGGTACGGCCGAGCGTCCCCGCCTGGTCGTCACCCGGTCCGCGCGCCACATCAGCGCGCAGATCATCGACGACCTCAAGGGCCACACGCTGGCTTCGGCCTCGACGCTGGACACCTCGATCCGGGGTGCCGAGGGCGACAAGACCGCGCTGTCCGGCAAGGTCGGTGCTCTGCTCGCCGAGCGTGCCAAGGCCGCGGGGATTTCCAAGGTCGTCTTCGACCGGGGTGGCAACAAGTACGCGGGGCGGATCGCCGCGCTCGCGGACGCCGCTCGCGAAGCCGGACTCGAGTTCTAGGAGGAATTGACCAATGCCTGGTCAGCAGCGCCGAGGCGGCGGGTCCGGCGGTAACACCGAGGGTGGCAACCGCCGGGACAACCGTCGCGAGGGCGGCCGCGGTAACGCGCCCGTCGAGAAGACCCCGCATCTTGAGCGGGTCGTCGCTATCAACCGTGTCGCGAAGGTCGTCAAGGGTGGTCGTCGCTTCAGCTTCACCGCCCTGGTGATCGTCGGCGACGGTGACGGCACCGTCGGTATCGGCTACGGAAAGGCCAAGGAGGTGCCCGCGGCGATCGCCAAGGGCGTCGAGGAGGCCAAGAAGCACTTCTTCAAGGTCCCGCGGATCGGTGCGACCATTCCGCACCCGATCACCGGCGAGGCCGCCGCGGGTGTCGTCCTGCTCAAGCCGGCTTCCGCTGGTACCGGCGTCATCGCCGGTGGCCCGGTGCGTGCCGTCCTGGAGTGCGCCGGCATCCACGACATCCTCTCGAAGAGCCTCGGCTCGTCGAACCCGATCAACATCGTGCACGCGACGGTGGCCGCTCTGAAGGGCCTCGAGTCCCCGGAGATGGTCGCGAAGCGTCGCGGTCTGCCGGTCGAGGATGTGGCGCCGGCCGCCATGCTGGCGGCGCGTGCGGAAGCGGCGGTGCACTGATGGCGCGCTTGAAGGTCACCCAGATCCGGTCCGGAATCGGCCGTAAGCAGAACCAGCGGGACTCCCTGCGGTCGCTCGGGCTGAAGCGGATCAACGATGTGGTGGTCAAGGAGGACCGCCCCGAGATTCGGGGCATGATCTTCGCGGTGAACCACCTCGTCAATGTCGAGGAGGTCGAGTAAATGGCGATCAAGGTTCACCACCTGCGTCCGGCACCCGGAGCGAAGACCGCCAAGACCCGCGTGGGTCGTGGTGAGGGCTCCAAGGGCAAGACCGCCGGTCGCGGTACCAAGGGCACGGGTGCCCGTAAGAACACCCCGGCGTCGTTCGAGGGTGGGCAGATGCCCATCCACATGCGCCTGCCGAAGGTCAAGGGTCTGGGCAACCGGCCCCGTAACAAGGTCGTCTTCCAGGTCGTGAACCTGGACCGGCTCGCCGAGCTGTTCCCCAACGGCGGCTCGGTCGGTCCGGCGGAGCTGGTCCAGGCCGGCGCCGTCCGCAAGGGACAGCCGGTCAAGGTGCTGGGCTCGGGCGAGCTGGGCGGCGTTGCGCTGACCATCTCGGCGCACGCGTTCAGCGAGTCGGCCAAAGAGAAGATCGCTGCTGCCGGTGGCTCCGTCACCGAGCTGTAGGGCGTGATGCGGTAAGAGGCCGCGGTCCGGGTTTCCCCGGACCGCGGCCTCTTCCGTTGTGGCGGTGGCGTAAACGGCCCTGTGCGGCGCGTGAGGCCACGATTGCGCTCGGGACGCTTCGTGATGCACGGGCGGCCTCAAAGTGCCGTGGCGACCGTTTCAGGGCCGTCGGTACGCCCGAATCGACGCAAGACAGTGCTTGTCCTCGATGGAAGCGGGCTGTGTTCCGGCCCGTGACGTAGGGTGGGACAGGCATTCCGATCGACGCGCAAGCAACCGGTTCAGCCACGAAGCCGGACACTTGTGTTGTACTGGGACATCGGCCCAAGCGATGCCGCTGGTTGCGCTCTCGGCCTTGCTGATACAGTGCTCCGCTGGCGGCCTCTATGGCTGTCCAATGATGTGTGCCCGAAGTTCCGGGATTACCGCAACCCAGAGTGTGGCGACCACGCAGGAGGATCAGTTGTTGTCCGCCTTCACGAGTGCGCTTCGGACGCCTGACCTGCGGAAGAAGCTGCTCTTTACGGTAGCGATCGTAGGGATCTACCGTCTCGGTGCCACATTGCCCAGCCCTGGCGTGTCTTACGCCAACGTTCGGGCCTGCCTCAAGCTGACCGAGTCGGCTAACAACGACCTGCTCAACCTGCTGAACCTCTTCTCCGGCGGTGCGCTGCTCCAGCTCTCCGTCTTCGCGCTGGGCATCATGCCGTACATCACGGCGTCGATCATCCTTCAGCTGCTCACCGTGGTCATTCCGCGCCTCGAGCAGCTGCGCAAGGAGGGCCAGTCCGGCCAGGCGAAGATCACGCAGTACACCCGGTACCTGACGCTCGGCCTGGCGGTTCTGCAGGCCTCGGCGTTCGTGGCGCTGGCGCGGACCGGTCAGCTGTTCAACGGCCTGTGCGACCAGAACGACCCGACGTACCAGATCATCCCCGAGAGCACCGGCATCCCGGTGTGGCTCACGCTGAGCGTGCTCGTGCTGACGATGACCGCCGGCACCGGTGTGGTCATGTGGCTCGGCGAGCTGATCACCGACCGGGGTGTCGGCAACGGCATGTCCGTCCTGATCTTCACCTCGATCGCGGCCCGCCTCCCCGGCGAGGGCTGGAGCATCAAGGAGTCGAGCGGCACCGGCAAGTTCATGCTCGTGCTCGCCCTGGTCCTGGTCATCATCGCGCTGGTGGTCTTCATCGAGCAGGCGCAGCGCCGGATTCCGGTCCAGTACGCGAAGCGCATGATCGGCCGGCGGATGTACGGCGGTACCTCGACCTACATCCCGCTCAAGGTGAACCAGGCGGGTGTCGTCCCGGTCATCTTCGCCTCGTCGCTGCTCTACCTGCCGCAGCTGTACCTGCAGTTCTTCGACAAGAACACCCTCAAGCCGTACCAGGTCTGGATTCAGAACAACCTGGCCGACCCGGTCAACCCGCTGTACATCGGCGTGATGTTCCTGCTGATCATCTTCTTCACGTACTTCTACGTGTCGATCACGTTCAACCCGACCGAGGTCGCGGAGAACATGAAGAAGTACGGTGGGTTCGTGCCGGGTATCCGCCCGGGCAAGCCGACCGCCGACTACCTGGACTTCATCCTCAGCAGGATCACCCTGCCGGGCGCCCTGTACCTTGGCCTGATCTCGGTCATGCCGAACTTCTTCTTCATCTGGCTGAATCAGCAGCAGTACCAGAACTTCCCGTTCGGTGGTGTCGCGGTGCTGATCATGGTGGGTGTGGGTCTGGAGACGGTGAAGCAGATCGAGAGCCAACTCATGCAGCGGAACTACGAAGGGTTCCTCCGGTAGTGGGTACGCAGGGCCGGGGGGCTCTGGCGTCGACGGTGGGCGTGGTTCTTCCTGACCGAAGCGAGGCGATGTAGGTGCGGCTGGTACTGGTGGGCCCTCCGGGGGCCGGCAAGGGGACCCAGGCTGAGTTCATCGCCGCCCATCTCGCCGTACCGAAGATCTCGACCGGGGACATCTTCCGGGCGAACGTGTCGCAGGGGACGCCGCTGGGCGTCGAGGCCAAGCGCTACATGGACGCCGGGCAGCTGGTCCCGGACGAGGTCACCATCAACATGGTCCGGGACCGGCTCGCCGAGCCGGACGCGGGTGACGGCTTCCTGCTGGACGGCTTCCCGCGTACCGTGCCGCAGGCTTCGGCCCTGGACAAGCTCCTGGCCGACCTGGGCACCGCGCTGGACCTGGTGATGGAACTCGTGGTCGACGACGACGAGGTCATCCGCCGGCTGTCCGGCCGGCGCACCTGCCGTGGTTGCGGAAAGATCTGGCACGTCGAGTTCGACCCGACGAGCAAAGAGAACATCTGCGACCGCTGCGGCAGCGATCTGTTCCAGCGCGACGACGACAAGGCCGAGACCATCGGCAACCGCCTCGTCGAGTACGCGGACAAGACCGCGCCCCTGGTCGACTTCTACGGCGCTCAGGGCAAGCTGGTGGGGATCGACGCCACCGGCCCGGTCGAGGACGTCACCGTCCGCGCGATCGACGCCCTGCGGTCGTACGGCGGCTGACCCGCACCACAGAGACGTACCGACGCCGCCCCGGGTGCACCCCGGGGCGGCTCCATGTCCAGAACCAGAGAGTTAGGCTCACCGCCATGCGCCGCCAAGAGCTGAACATTCAGCTGAAGACGCCCGAGCAGATCGAGTTGATGCGGGCGGCCGGCCTGGTCGTCCTGGCGGCACTGGACGCGATGCGCGCGGCGGTCGCCCCCGGCGTCTCCACCGGCGATCTGGACGCGATCGCCGAGAAGGTGATCCGTGACGCGGGCGCGGTCCCGTCGTTCAAGGGCTATCACGGCTTCCCGGCGTCGATCTGCGCCTCGGTGAACGAGCAGGTCGTGCACGGCATCCCGAGCACCGACCAGGTGCTGCGGGAGGGTGACCTGATCTCCCTGGACTGCGGTGCCGTCCTGAACGGCTGGCACGGCGACTCGGCGATCACCGTCGGCGTCGGCGAGACCGATCCGGCGCTGCTGCGGATGGCCGAGGTGGCCGAGGAGGCGATGTGGGCCGGGATTGCGGCGGCGGCCCGGGGCATCCTCAACGGGCGGGGCAAGCAGACCGACATCTCGTTCAACATCGAGCGGTCGATCCGTAAGGCCGGACGGTACGGGATCGTGGACGGCTACGGCGGCCACGGCATCGGCACCGAGATGCACCAGGACCCGCACATCCTCAACCACGGCAAGCCGGGCCGCGGGATCAAGCTCCAGCCGGGTCTCGCCCTGGCCATCGAGCCGATGATCACGATGGGCTCTCCGCGCACCGTGGAGCTGGAGGACGGCTGGACCGTGGTGACCCGGGACAACTCGTTCGCGGCACACGTCGAGCACACCATGGCGCTGCTGGAGGACGGGGTGTGGGTGACCACCGCGGCGGACGGCGGCCGGGCCCGCCTGGGCGATCTGGTGACCGCGCGTCAGCCATAGGCGTCGATGGCACGACCCTGCCATGCTGTCACGCATGGCGCAGCCGGGACGGACCGGCGGCAGGGTCCTGCGTTCCCCGGCATTCTGGCGGTTTTCGTGGTCTGCACGGTGCTGTGGGCGATGGGCAGTCCCGGGTCGGGGGAGTGGCATCACTTCTGGCCGGGCTGGGTGTTGAATCCCGGCGGTGCTCGCTCTTCAGGCACACTTCAGGGACCGCGGTAAACGAGGCCACTGAGACGGATATGGTCGAGATGTCCGTCCAGAACACGCCCGACAGCGGGTTACGGAACCCTCGGTTTGGCGTCGCTGTTACGGGCGCGTAGACTGGCTCGCTGGCGCGTAGCGTCCACTCCTTCATGTCCTCAAGCGCTTCGAGGACGGGTCGGAGCCGCGGCTGGTTCGGGTCTTTTCGACCCGGATGTGACGTTACGAAAGCCTGCCCCAAGAACCCGATGTCAGGTAGCGGAGGACATGCCAAAGAAAGACGGAGCCATCGAGATCGAAGGCCGTGTGATCGAGCCACTGCCGAACGCAATGTTCCGCGTTGAGCTCGCCAATGGTCACAGGGTCCTGGCACACATCTCCGGGAAGATGCGCCAGCACTACATCCGCATCCTTCCCGAGGACAGGGTCGTCGTCGAGCTGTCGCCGTACGACCTGACCCGTGGGCGCATCGTCTACCGCTACAAGTAAGCCGGAGTCGCGGGGATCTTCCCATCCCGTCTGACTGAGAGTTAAGGCAAACCGTGAAGGTCAAGCCGAGCGTCAAGCGGATCTGCAACAACTGCCGGGTCATCCGGCGGCACGGCCGGGTCATGGTCATCTGCTCGACCGACCCGCGCCACAAGCAGCGCCAGGGCTGAGTCCAGCGCAAGGATCCGCACCACTGAACAAGCTCGTCCCGGCCGTGGGTGACCACGGCTGCACCCCCGGTCGGAGGCCGGGGCCCGTCGGTAGAGGCGGGATGGGACGGGCACAGACCTCCGGGATCACGAACGAGGAGTACCGCCAGTAATGGCTCGTCTCGTCGGCGTCGATCTCCCCCGCGAGAAGCGGTTGGAGATCGCGCTCACCTACATCTACGGCATCGGGCGTACCCGTTCCGTGGAGACACTGACTGCTACCGCGATTGACCTGAACAAGCGCGCCAAGGACCTCACGGAAGAGGAGCTGGTTCAGCTCCGCGACTACATCGAGGCCAACTTCAAGGTTGAAGGCGACCTGCGCCGCGAGGTCGCTGCGGACATCCGCCGCAAGGTTGAGATCGGCTGCTACGCCGGCATCCGCCACCGCAAGGGCCTGCCCGTGCGTGGACAGCGGACCCGGACCAACGCTCGTACCCGTAAGGGTCCGAAGCGGACGGTCGCCGGTAAGAAGAAGCCCGGTCGGAAGTAATAGGAGCGCACTGACTTATGCCACCGAAGGCACGCGCTGGGGCCGCAGTAAAGAAGGTCCGGCGCAAGGAACGCAAGAACGTCGCCCACGGGCAGGCGCACATCAAGAGCACCTTCAACAACACCATCGTGTCGATCACCGACCCGACCGGTGCTGTGATCTCCTGGGCCTCGTCCGGCCAGGTGGGCTTCAAGGGCTCCCGCAAGTCGACCCCGTTCGCCGCGCAGCTCGCTGCGGAGGCGGCCGCCCGTCGTGCCATGGAGCACGGCATGCGCAAGGTCGACGTGTTCGTGAAGGGTCCGGGCTCCGGCCGGGAGACCGCCATCCGTTCACTGCAGGCCGCCGGCCTCGAGGTCGGGCAGATTTCCGACGTCACGCCGCAGCCGCACAACGGCTGCCGCCCGCCGAAGCGTCGCCGGGTCTGAGGGGGATTCAGAGATGGCTCGTTATACAGGTGCGGACTGCAAGCGCTGCCGCCGCGAGAAGATGAAGCTGTTCCTCAAGGGCAGCAAGTGCGACGGGCCGAAGTGCCCGTTCGAGTCGCGTCCCTTCCCGCCCGGCCAGCACGGCCGTGGTCGGACCAAGGAGACCGAGTACCTGCTCCAGCACCGCGAGAAGCAGAAGGCCCGCCGCGTGTACGGCGTGCTCGAGAAGCAGTTCCGCGGTTACTACGAGGAGGCTGTCACCAAGCCCGGCAAGACCGGTGAGGTGCTGCTGCAGATCCTCGAGTCGCGTCTCGACAACGTCGTCTACCGGGCCGGCTACGCCGCGTCCCGTGACGCCGCCCGCCAGCTGGTCAAGCACGGCCACTTCCTGGTGAACGGCGTCAAGGTCGACATCCCGTCGTACCGCGTCCGGGACAAGGACATCGTCACGCTCCGGGAGAAGTCGAAGGAGCTCACGCCCTTCGTCGTCGCCCAGGCGCAGGCCGGCTCCAAGCCGGTCCCGGCGTGGCTGGAGCCGATCCCCAGCGAGATGAAGATCCTGATCCACTCGCTCCCGGCCCGCGCTGTCATCGACACGCAGGTCCAGGAGCAGCTGATCGTCGAGCTCTACTCCAAGTAGCAGCTCTTTCGAGGTGCCGGCCTTCGGGCCGGCACCTCGAAGCAGAACAGAGACGGCCATCAAATAGCGGGTGGCCCGACAGAAAGAAGAACAGCGTGCTCATCAGCCAGCGGCCGACCCTCTCGGAGGAGTCGCTCAGCGAGACCCGTTCCCGGTTCACCATCGAACCGCTGGAGCCGGGCTTCGGCTACACCCTCGGTAACTCTCTTCGGCGGACCCTGCTGTCGTCCATCCCGGGCGCGGCGGTCACCAGCATCAAGATCGACGGCGTGCTGCACGAGTTCACCACGATCCCCGGTGTCAAGGAGGACGTGGTCGAGCTGGTCATGAACGTCAAGGAACTGACCGTCAGCTCGGAGCACGACGAGCCGGTCAGCATGTACCTGCGCAAGCAGGGCCCGGGCGACGTGACCGCCGGTGACATCCAGCCCCCGGCCGGTGTCTCGGTGCACAACCCCGATCTGAAGCTGGCGACCCTGAACAGCAAGGGCCGGCTGGACATGGAGCTGACCGTCGAGCGCGGTCGTGGCTACGTCACCGCGGCGCAGAACAAGAACGCCGGCGCCGAGATCGGCCGTATCCCGGTCGACTCGATCTACTCGCCGGTGCTCAAGGTCACCTACCGCGTCGAGGCCACCCGTGTCGAGCAGCGCACCGACTTCGACCGCCTGATCATCGACGTCGAGTCGAAGGCGTCGATCTCCCCCCGGACCGCGCTGGCCTCGGCCGGCTCGACCCTCGTGGAACTCTTCGGCCTCTGCCGCGAGCTCGACGAGACCGCCGAGGGCATCGACATCGGCCCGTCGCCGCAGGACGCGCAGCTCGCTGCCGACCTGGCCCTGCCGATCGAGGAGCTGGACCTCACCGTCCGGTCGTACAACTGCCTCAAGCGCGAGGGCATCAACAGCGTGGGCGAGTTGATAGGGCGTACGGAGGCTGACCTTCTGGACATCCGGAACTTCGGCCAGAAGTCGATCGACGAGGTCAAGATGAAGCTCGCCGGTATGGGCCTGGGCCTGAAGGACAGCGCGCCGTCCTTCGACCCCGCGCACGTGGTCGACTCGTTCGGCGACGTGGACTACGACACCGACGACTACCGCGAGACCGAGCAGCTCTAAGAGCTCGGCTGCGCCCCATTTCAAGGAGCAATTGAAATGCCCACGCCCACCAAGGGTGCCCGCCTCGGCGGCAGCCCGGCCCACGAGAAGCTCATCCTGGCCAACCTGGCCACCGAGCTCTTCCGGCACGGGAAGATCAAGACCACCGAGTCGAAGGCCAAGCGGCTGCGCCCGCTGGCCGAGCAGCTCGTCACGAAGGCCAAGCGCGGCGACCTGCACGCCCGTCGTCGGGTTCTGGCCACCGTGAAGGACAAGGACGTCGTGTACGCCCTGTTCGAGCAGATCGCTCCGCGGTACGCCACCCGCCCCGGTGGGTACACCCGGATCACCAAGATCGGCCCGCGCAAGGGTGACGCCGCTCCGATGGCCGTCATCGAGCTGGTCGAGGAGCTGCAGGTCGCGGCCACCACCGGCCCGTCCAAGGAGGCCCGCAAGGCCGCCGCGCAGCAGGCCAAGGTCGAGGCTCTCGCCCCCGAGGACGAGACCCCGGTCGCCGCCACCAAGGCCGACGACGTCCAGGACGACCAGGACGCCGAGGCTCCGGTGAGCGCCTCCGGTGACAAGCCCGGCGACAAGGCCGAGGGCGAAGACACCGACAAGGCCTGATCCTCAACAGATCAGATCCACATCGGGCGAGGCCCGGCATCCTTCGGGGTGCCGGGCCTCGACCATCTCTGGGGAGAGCATGCGGATGACGGACACCATTCGGCTTCGACTGGACGTGTCGTACGACGGCGCGGACTTCTCCGGCTGGGCGGCGCAGCCGGGTCGCCGTACCGTCGCGGGGGTCCTGGTCGAGGCTTTCGCCCGTCTGATCGGGGCGGAGACGCCGCTCGGGCTGACCGTCGCCGGGCGCACCGACGCCGGGGTGCATGCCACCGGGCAGGTCTGTCACGTCGACCTGCCGGCCGAACGCTGGACCGAACTGGAGGGCTCGCTGCTGCGGCGGCTCGCGGCGGTGCTGCCGGGGGACGCCCGGGTGCGGGCGATCGCGGCGGTGCCGGACACGTTCGACGCGCGGTTCTCGGCGACCTTCCGCCGCTACGAATACCGGGTCTCGGACGCGCCGTGGGGGCCGGAGCCGCTGCGCCGGCACGACACCCTGGGCTGGATGCGGCCGCTCGACCTGGACCGGCTCAACGCGGCGGCGGCCGGGCTGGTGGGGGAGCACGACTTCGCGGCGTTCTGCAAGCGCAAGGAGCACGCGACCACGATCCGGGCGATCAACCGGCTGGACTGGCGGCGGGACCCGGACGGGGTGTGCGTGGCGACCGTCCAGGCGGACGCGTTCTGCCAGGCCATGGTGCGCAGCCTGGTCGGGGCGATGCTGACGGTCGGCGACGGGCGGCGGCCGCCGGAGTGGCCGGCCCGGCTGCTGACCATGCGTGAACGGTCCAGTGAGGTGATGGTCGCCGCGGCGCACGGTCTCACGCTGGTCGCGGTCGGCTACCCGGAGGAGACCGAGTACGCGGCCCGCGCCGAGGCCACCCGCCGCCTGCGCGCCTGAGACCTCTGGCTGGGCGCCACCGCTGTCTCAACGGCGTTGAGACAGCGGTGGGAGCCAGCTGGATCTTTGTGGCTGGGCGTCACCGTTGTCTCGCGCGGGTTGAGACAGCGGTGGGAGCCAGCCGGGTTTCAGGACGCCCGGCGGATCAGGACGCTGTCGTGCAGGTGGGTGTCGAGGATGTCGCGGGTTAGCTGGTCGATCTGCGGGGCGTCCGGTGCGACCAGTTCGCCGGACGGGCCGGTGATCACGCAGTACATGACGTAGTGGCCGCGGGTGCGCCACAGCACCGGGGTGCCCGGCCCGGTCGTCGCGCCGGACATCTCGGTGAAGCTGCCGTCGCCCGTCTCCACCAGGTAGCGCACCTGGTCACCGACGGCCATCGCGCTGGTCGTGTCGGGCAGGTTCAGGATGCCGGCGGTGATCCGGTAGTCGGCGTACGGGACGGTGAGAGCGGCCCGGACCGCCTGCGAGCACCCGTACCGTTGCAGGGTGGTGCGCAGGGCACCGCCGGCTGCGAGGGAGCAGTCGGCGGTGAGGTCGGTCCGGGTCACACCGAAGGTGGTGACGCCGGTGGGGAAGACCTCGTCCGCGCTGAGCGGTACCGGATCCACCTCCCGCGTGGCGATCCGCTGGTCGACCTCGGTGGAGGCGAGCTGAGCCGGTGGGCGGCGATCGTCGGCGACGATCAGGACACCCAGCATCACCACGATGCCGAGAACGATCAGGCCGGCCAGGCCGCGGGTGAACAGGTGGGCGGTCAGCGGCTCACGCCGCAGGTGACGCCGGGTCCGGCGACGATGCTGGCCCCGGGCGGGAAGTCGGATGAGGAGGGGCAGACCGCCCGCCGGTGCGGCACGGTGGGCGGAGCGCGTCGGGGTGACGTACCGCATTGGCTCAAGCTAGGCGCGCACACTGATCTATGAACGCACACCCTGTCCGCCACCCCGGCGAGGTGCTCGTCACCGGGCGGCGGGAGACTTGGCGGGTGACCGCCGACCACTACTTCACCGCCGATCCCGAAGCGCCGCTGCGGCGGGGCGAGATCGAGTTCACCGTTGCCGGCCGTGACTACCGGCTGACCGTCGCCTCCGGGGTCTTCTCGGCCGGCCGCCTGGACCCCGGGACCGCCGTGCTGCTGCGCAAGGCCGGGCTGCCCGACGCCCGTACCGAGGGCACCCTGCTCGACCTCGGCTGTGGGTACGGGCCGATCACCTGCGTGCTGGCCACCGAGGCGCCGCAGGTCACGGTCTACGCGGTCGACGTCAACTCGCGCGCCCGTGACCTGGCCGTGGAGAACGCCGAACGGCTCGGCCTCGGGGAGCGGGTGCTGGTCCGGGCGCCCGACGAGGTGCCCGGCGACGTGACGTTCGCCGAGATCTGGAGCAACCCGCCCACCCACATCGGCAAGGCCGGGCTGCACGCCCTGCTGGAGCACTGGCTGCCCCGGCTCGCACCGGGCGGTACGGCGTGGCTGGTGATCAACCGCCACCTCGGTGGTGACTCGCTGCACACCTGGCTGGTCGGCCTCGGCTGGACCGTGGAGAGGACAGCCAGCCAGAAGGGGTTCCGGGTGCTTCGGGTCACCGGAAAATCGGCTGACTGAACCAGGTTCGACGGGGAGGATGCGGCCATGGGTTACGTGGATGTCGCCGGTGCAGCCTTCGTGCTCCCGGATGGGCGCGAGCTGTTCGCCGACGTGTCGTTCCGGGTCGGCGAGGGGGCCAAGGTCGCGCTCGTCGGTCCCAACGGGGCGGGCAAGACCACGCTCATGCGCATGGTGGCCGGTGACATACCGACCCAGAGCGGGACCATCGCCCGGTCCGGGGGGCTCGGTGTGATGCGCCAGTTCATCGGCATGATCGGCGACGACCGTACCCTTGAGGATCTTGCGTTGTCGCTCGTCTCACCCCCGCTGCGGCAGGCCGGTGAGCGCTTGCGGGCCGCCGCCGCGGCGCTCGGCGAGACCGAGAAGAGCCAGATCGCGTACGCCAACGCGCTCGCCCACTGGGGTGAGGCCGGTGGGTACGACGCCGAGGTGCTCTTCGACACGGTGACGGTGTCCATCCTCGGCAAGCCGTGGGAGGAGGCCAGGAGCCGGATCGTGCGGACCCTCTCCGGCGGCGAGCAGAAACGGTTCGCCCTCGACCTGCTGCTGCGCGGTAACGACGAGGTGCTGCTGCTCGACGAGCCGGACAACTTCCTCGACGTGCCCGCGAAACGCTGGCTGGAGCAACGGCTGCGCGAGTCGAACAAGTCGGTGCTCTACGTCTCGCACGACCGGGAACTGCTGGCCGAGACCGCGAGCCGGGTCGTCGCCGTCGAGGGCGGCGGCGCGTGGACGCATCCGGGCGGGTTCGCCTCCTGGCACGAGGCCCGGTCGAACCGGCACGAGCGGATGGAGGAGCTGCGCCGCCGCTGGGACGAGGAACACGAGAAGATCAAGGAACTGGTCTTCATGCTCAAGAACAAGGCCGCCTACAACGACGGTCTGGCCTCCCGCTACCAGGCCGCGCAGACCCGGCTCCGCAAGTTCGAGGAGGCCGGCCCGCCGCCGCTGCCGCCGAAGGACCAGGCCGTGAAGATGAACCTGCGCGGCGGCCGTACCGGTAAGCGCGCGGTCGTCTGCGAACAGCTCGAACTGGAGAACCTGACGTTCCCGTTCGACCTGGAGATCTGGTATGGCGACCGGGTGGCCGTCCTCGGCGCCAACGGCACCGGCAAGTCGCACTTCCTGCGCCTGCTCGCGGCCGGCGGCACCGACCCCGACCTGGAGCACAAACCGGTCGACGGGGCGCCGCTGGCGAAGGTCTCGCACGACGGCAAGGCCCGTCTCGGGGCGCGGGTCCGGCCCGGCCACTTCTCGCAGACCCACGACCGGCCCGAACTGGTGGAGAAGACCCTCGTCGAGATCCTGTGGCGTGGTGACGAGCACCGGTCCGGTCTGGACCGCGCGGGTGCGATGAAACACCTGAACCGGTACGAGCTCGCCGCCCAGGGTGACCAGCGGTTCGGGACCCTCTCCGGTGGACAGCAGGCACGGTTCCTGGTGCTGCTGCTCGAACTGTCCGGGGCGACCGTGCTGCTGCTCGACGAGCCGACCGACAACCTGGACCTGGCCTCCGCGGAAGCACTGGAGGAGGGTTTGAAGGCGTTCGAGGGCACGGTGATCGCTGTCACGCACGACCGCTGGTTCACCAGGTCTTTCGATCGGTTCGTGCTGTTCAGGAGCGACGGCGAGGTGGTGGAGGTTCCGGAGCCGGTCTGGGACGTCCGCTAGTTTTCTCGTCACGGACCGGTTATGGTCCGGTTACGAACAACCCACGGGAGTCCGGGCACCGGGCTGAGAGGGGGGCTGATGCGGCCCCCGACCGTAGAACCTGATCCGGGTAATGCCGGCGCAGGGAGGAGTGCTTCATGGGCACATCGTTTCCCCGTATCCACGTCATAACCGACGACATCGGCGTTGTCCGCGGTGTCGCCGGGCTGGACGACGTGGCCGTCCAGATCAGAGTCAAGAGCAACGACGCGCAGGCGTACGCGCTGGCCGTCGCCGCCGTGGCGATCTGTCGCCCGGCCGGAACGCCGGTGCTGGTCAACGACCGCGTCGGGGTGGCTCTCGCGGCCGGTGCCGACGGTGTCCACCTGGGCGCCGACGACCTGCCGGTGGACGCGGCCCGCCGGGTGCTCGGGCCGGCGCTGATCATCGGCGCCACCTGCCGCGACCCGGAAGCCGCGCGGGCCGCCGTCAGCGCCGGGGCCACCTATCTCGGGGTCGGGCCGGCCTTTCCCACGTCCACCAAGGACGGGCTGCCACCACCGCTCGGACCGGCCGCGATCGCGGCCGTCGCCGACGCGGTGCCGGGTATCCCGGTTCTGGCGATCGGCGGCATCACCGCGGAACGGGTGCCGCAGCTCGCGGTGCACGGGATCGCGGCTGTCTCCGCCTTCACGGCGGACCCGAAGGGAGCGGTCGCGGAGTTCCTGGCGGTCCTGCCATGACCCCCGGCCCGGTCGCCGTCGTCGGTGGCGGCATTATCGGTCTCTCCATCGCCACGGAACTCCTGAACCGTGGGGCGGACGTCACCGTCTACGACCCGGCGCCCGAGGGGGCGGACGGGGCCTGGCACGTCGCGGCCGGGATGCTCGCCCCCGGTGGGGAGTCGGCCTTCGAATATCCGCATCTCACGCGGCTGCTGGAAGCGGGGTACCAGCTGTGGCCCCCGTTCGTGGCCGGGCTCGGTGATGTCGGTTACGACCGGGCCGGGACGCTGTCTCTGGCTCTCACCGCGGATGACGTCGCCGAGGCGGCGCGGGAGTGGAAGCACCAGAAGCTGACTCCGCTGACCGGGTCCCAGGTGCGTGATCTCGAAACCGCCATCTCGCCCCGGGTGCGGGCCGGGGCCTTCGCCTCAGCCGAGCATCAGGTCGATCCGCGCAAGGTGATGGCGGCGTTGCGGGCCTCGCTCACCGGCCGGCTGGTCACGCGTACCGTCTCCGACCTGTCCGAGCTGGACGCCGACGTGATCGTCGTCGCCGCCGGGCACCGGACCGGAGCGCTCACCGGGCTGCCGATCCGGCCGGTCAAAGGTCAGGTGCTCCGCCTGCGCGGGGAACCCGGCCTGCTCCGCCACGTGCTCCACGGCGCGGCCGACGGGCGGCACGTCTACCTGGTCCCGCGCGCCGACGGGGAGGTCGTCGTGGGCGCCACCCAGGAGGAACGGGCCGACCGGATGCCCACCGCCGGCGGCGTGCACGACCTGCTGCGCGCCGCCCTCGACCTGGTGCCCGGACTCGCCGACCACGAACTCACCGAGGTCACCGTCGGGCACCGGCCGGGCACCCCGGACAACGCGCCCATCCTCGGGTTCCTCGACGACGACCGCCGCGTCGTGGTGGCCGCCGGTCATTTCCGCAACGGGATCCTGCTCGCCCCGATCACCGCACGACTCATCGCCGACCTGGTACTCACCGGCTCGGCGGACCCGATCATCGACGCGTTCGCCCCCGGGAGGTTCCGATGAAGCTGACGATCAACGGCCAGGCCCAGAGCCGGCCGGGCACCTGCTCGGTCGCGACCCTGGTCGCCGAGATCATCGCCGCCCAGCGTGGGGTGGCGGTCGCCGTCAACGGCACCGTGGTGCCGCGGTCCAGCTGGTCGACGGTGGATCTGGTCGACGGCGACCGGATCGAGGTCCTCACCGCTGCGCAGGGAGGCTGACATGACGTTCCTTCCGGACAACGGGCTGATCCTCGGCACCGGCGGGGCGAACAGTCTCACCGCGCTGGAGGAGGCCATCGCCGCGTCCGAGTCGACGCTGGTCACGGTCGCGCTGCGCCGGGTCGACGCGGCCGGGCCCGGGCTGCTGCCGATGCTGGACCGGCTGGGCGTGCGGGTGCTGCCGAACACGGCCGGCTGCTACACCGCCGGCGATGCGGTGAAGACCGCACAGATGGCCCGGGAGGCCTTCGAGACGGATCTGATCAAACTCGAGGTCATCGGCGATGAACGGACCCTGCTGCCGGACGGGATCGAACTCCTGCGAGCGGCCGAGACCCTCGTCGCGGACGGGTTCACCGTTCTGCCGTACACCAGTGACGATCCGATCCTGGCCCGCCGCCTCGCCGACGCCGGCTGTGCCGCGGTGATGCCGGCCGGCTCCCCGATCGGCTCCGGCCTGGGCATCTCCAACCCGCACCACATCGAGTTGATCGTGCAGAACGTCGACGTGCCGGTGGTGCTCGACGCCGGCATCGGCACCGCGTCGGACGCGGCGCTCGCCATGGAACTCGGCTGCGACGCGGTGCTCATCGCCAGCGCGATCACCCGCGCCGACGACCCGGTGGCGATGGCGACGGCGATGCGGCACGCGGTCACCGCCGGCCGGCTCGCCCGCGCAGCGGGACGCATCCCACGGCGGTTCCATGCGGTCGCGTCCACCGCCGACGACGGCATCGCGCAATGGTGACCCCGGGCGGGCTCGTCGTGCTCACCGATCGGCGGTCCGCTTCCGGTCCGCTGATCGAGGTGGTGCGGCAGGCGGTCCGCGGCGGCGCCGCGTGGGTCATCCTCCGCGAGAGGGATCTTTCGTACGGTGATCGCGCGGCCCTGGCCACCAGGCTCCGGTCGGTCGTCCCTGGGAATCAGTTGATCATCGCGGGTCCGGATCCGCTCGGCGGGACGGCCGTGCATCTGTCCGGTTCTGATCCGCTCCCGTCCGGGACGGCACTGACCGGCCGTTCCTGGCACGGCACGGAGGATCTGTCGGGAGTGGACTACGTGACGTTGTCACCGGTCTACCCGACCTCGTCGAAGCCGGGGTACGGGCCGGCGCTCGGGGCGACGGGGGCCGCCGAGCTGCGCGCGCCCGTGCCCTGGCTCGCCCTCGGCGGCATCGGGGCGGCTGCGCAGGCGGCGGAGTGCGCGGCTGCCGGTGCGGCCGGAATCGCGGTGATGGGAGCACTGATGCGATCACGAGACCCCGAACGCACGGCCCACGAACTGTCGTCCGCCTTCGCGGCCGGCTCTCACCGCTCTCTCCCGCCCGCCGAGACAGCGGTGGCGTCCAGCCGGGTTTCGGCGGCTGGTTCTGGCCGCTGTCTCGGGTCTGTTGAGACAGCGGTGGGGACCAGCCGGGGGTTGAGTGGGGGTGGGTGGTGACGCCGCCGGTGGTTTTGACGATCGCCGGGTCGGACTCCGGTGGGGGCGCGGGGATCCAGGCGGATCTGAAGACGTTCGCGGCGCTCGGGATGTTCGGCACGTCGGTGATCACGGCGATCACGGCCCAGAACACGCTCGGGGTGACCGCTGTCCATCCGGTTCCGGTGGACGTCGTGGCCGCCCAACTGGACGCGGTGCTGTCGGATCTGCCGGTCGCGGCCGTCAAGGTCGGGATGATCTCGGATCCGGCCGTCGCCAAGCTCCTCGCGTCGCGTGTGGACGATCTGCCGAACCTCGTGGTCGACCCGGTGCTGGTGGCCACCGCGGGAAGCCGGCTCGGGGAGGCTGCGGTCGTCGGGGTGCTTACGGCGTACCCCTGCATTCTGACCCCCAACCGGCATGAAGCCGGCGCCCTCCTCGGACGGCGGGTGGAGACCACCGAGGAGATGATCTCGGCGGCGGCCGAGCTGGCGGCCCTCGGGCCGCGCGCCGTCGTGGTGACCGGAAGTGAGCTGGCGCTCGACGTCCTGCATGTGGCGGGGGAGACGACGCTACTGCGCGGCGACCCCGTCGTGACCGAGAACAACCATGGGTCGGGCTGCACGTTCTCGTCGGCGATCGCGGTGCGGCTGGCCGCCGGCGACACGGTGCCGGATGCGGTGGCGGCGGCCAAGGACTACGTGAATCGGGGTCTGCGCGGCGGCAGCTCGTGGCGGCTCGGATCCGGGCCCGGCCCACTGGACCACTTCGGCTGGTCCGTCTAGATCTGCGGCGGTACGGCCGGTGGCTCCGTGCTGCCGTTCGTCGCCGGTTTCATCCTACTTTGGGGAGGTATTGATCATGCGTCGCAAGGTCTACGTGGAAGGTCCCCGCCCGGACATCCGGGTGCCGTTCACCGAGGTGGTGCTGACCGGCGACAACCCGCCGGTGCGCCTCTACGACACGTCCGGTCCCGGCAGCACACCCACCGACGGGCTGCCCGAGATGCGGAAACCCTGGCACACCGGGCGGACCCAACTCGCGTCCGCGCGGGCCGGGATCATCACGCCGGAGATGGAGTACGTCGCCATCCGCGAAGGCGTCCCGCCGGAACTGGTCCGCGACGAGATCGCCGCGGGCCGCGCCGTACTGCCGGCCAACCGCAACCACCCCGAGTCCGAGCCCATGATCATCGGCTCGCGTTTCCTCGTGAAGGTCAACGCCAACATCGGCACCTCGGCCGTCACCTCGTCGATCGACGAGGAGGTCGAAAAACTCACCTGGGCGACCCGCTGGGGCGCCGACACCGTGATGGACCTGTCCACCGGGCCGCACATCCACGAGACCAGAGAGTCGATCGTACGGAACTCGCCCGTCCCGATCGGCACCGTGCCCCTCTACCAGGCGCTCGAGAAGGTCAAGGGCGACCCGCTCAAACTGTCCTGGGAGATCTTCCGGGAGACCGTCATCGAGCAGGCCGAACAGGGCGTCGACTACATGACGATCCACGCCGGGGTACTGCTCGCCTACGTGCCGATGGCCGCCGAACGGGTCACCGGCATCGTCTCCCGCGGCGGGTCGATCATGGCGGCCTGGTGCCTCGCCGAACACCGGGAGAACTTCCTCTACACCCACTTCCGCGAACTGTGCGAGATCTTCCGGGAGTACGACATCACGTTCTCCCTCGGTGACGGACTCCGCCCCGGATCGATCGCCGACGCCAACGACGAAGCCCAGTTCGCCGAGTTGCGCACCCTCGGCGAACTCACCCACATCGCGTGGGAGTACGACGTACAGGTCATGGTCGAAGGTCCCGGTCACGTGCCCATGCACAAGATCAAGGAGAACGTGGATCTCCAGGTCGAGCTCTGTGGCGGGGCGCCGTTCTACACCCTCGGGCCACTGGCCACCGACATCGCGCCCGCCTACGACCACATCACGTCGGCCATCGGGGCGGCGATGATCGGATGGTTCGGGACGGCGATGCTCTGCTACGTCACCCCCAAGGAACACCTCGGGCTGCCCAACAAGGAAGACGTCAAAGCCGGGATGATCGCCTACAAGATCGCGGCCCACGCGGCGGACATCGCCAAGGGGCATCCGGGAGCGCAGGAATGGGATGACGCGCTGTCCCGGGCCCGGTTCGACTTCCGGTGGGAGGACCAGTTCGAGTTGGCGCTCGACCCGGAGACCGCCCGGGCGTACCACGATGAGACGCTGCCGGCGGCGCCCGCCAAGACGGCGCACTTCTGCTCGATGTGCGGGCCGAAGTTCTGCTCCATGAAGATCAGCCATGAGATCCGGGCCGCGGGGATGAAGGCCAAGTCGACCGAGTTCGTTGATGCGGGTGGGCGGGTCTACCTGCCGGTCACACCGACTGCCTAGATCTGCGGGGGGTACCGGTTCTGGTGTGGTCCGGTCGGACCTCGGGTTGTCTCGACACTCACTGCGCCGGCGGAGGGCACTTGGCAGGGTTCTGCTGCTGGGCGGAGGCTTTCGGGACGGACGGGCACTTGGCGCCGACCGGGTGCCGGGTCCCGGGCGCCGGATTCCGGATGGCAGTGCCGGATGGCAAGTGCTGGATGGCACCGGATGGCAAGTGCTGGATGGCACCGGATGGCAAGTGCTGGATGGCAAGTGCCGAATGCCGAATGCCGGATGGCGGGTGCCGGTTGCCGTCGTGTCGGTCGTCCCCGCCCGGGAGCGACGATCAGCGTCCACGCTCGCAATGTGTGTGCTTTGGTCCTCGTCATGGCGTGGGTAGGCGATCACGATCTGCGGATTGTGGTCCCTCATCCTCGTCATGGCGGGGGCCTGGACACACGATGGCTTTGTGTGTGCTCCCGTCCTGGCTGCCGCGGGGCGAACGTCTAAGCGTCCGGCTCGTCGTCCGGCTCGGGCGGAGCCGGGAAGCGCTTCGCCGGCGGCAGGAAGTCGTAGATCGGTTCCCGCTGTGGCTCCGGTGCGGCTGCCGGCTGTGCCTCGGGTTCCAGCTCCGCGTCGATGATGGGGCGGTTGCGGTCGACCAGGTCCTCCATCGCCTCGCGTGCCTCATCGGTCGAGCGCGGCTCCTGAGTCAGCTCCATTGCGGGGCGCTGTTCCGGTTCGAGATGCCGGTTCGGTTCAGGGCGCCGCTTCGGTTGGGGGTGCCGCTTCGGTTCAGGGCGCAGCTCCGATTCGGGGTGCTGCTCCGCTTTGGGGTGCTGCTCCGCTTTGGGGTGCTGTTTCGATTCGGGATGCTGCTTCGGTTCGGGCTTGTCCGCCGTGAGGTTCGGGTCGGACTCGTCCGTCAGGGCGAGCCCGTCAGCGGCGGACGGCTCATCCACGGCCGGTTGCGGTCCCCGGCGCGAACGGGACTTCCGGCGGGTGGCCCGCTTCTGGCTCCGTGACTGGGGCGCCTCCGCTGCCTCTGCCTGGGGCAGCTGTGGTTCTGCGGTCTCTGGCGCTGTCGGCATCTCGGCTCGGGCGGCCTCCACCGTCGCCTCCACCGTCGCCTCCGGCTCTGATCGGTCCGCTTCCCGGCTCCCTTTCACCTCGGTCCGGGTGGATTCGGGCGTGGGCGAAACCGGATCCGTTTCGACGGTCGGAATCTCCGTGTCAGCGGCGAGCATGTCCGGCTCGGCGGTGAGTCTCGCCGGCGTGGCCGCAAGGGTTTCCGGCACCGAGGCGGGCTCTTCCAGGCTGGTGGCGAGCGGTCCCGATTCGGCGGTGGGCCCCCGCGCCTCGAGGGCGGGTTCTTCCCGTTCGGCGGTGAGTGCCTTCGCCTCGGGGGCGGGTTCTTCCGATTCGGTGGTGAGCGTCTTCGGCTCCGGGGCGGGGTCTTCCGCGTCGCCGGTGAGCGTCTTCGGACTGAAGACGGGTTCCGGTTCAGTGGTGAGTGACGCCGGGCCGGAGGCGGGTTCTTCCGACTCGCTGATGGGCGTCTTCGGGTCGGAGGAGGGCTCTTCTGCCCCGGTGGTGAGTGTCTTCGGGTGAGCGGTGACTCTTTCCGGCTCCGGACTGAGCTGCGTGGAGTCGAACTCGGCCAACAGGGGCGCCCCGATGCCGGATTCTGGCTTCTCTTTCGCGTCAGTGAGAAGCGTTTTGTCGGAGGGGCCGGTTGCCGGAAAGCTCTCTACCTGTGAATCCGCAGTATCCACAGTGGGCTCGCCGGAACCATCGGCATCGGAATGCTCGGCGGTCACAGCAAACACAATGGTCTCGCCAGTATCGGTACCGGAGGCGTGGACGGCCTCGGTGGCGGGCGCCGGCTGATCCGGTGACGTGTCCGCGGAGACCTCAACGTCGGGCGTGGTCGCGACGGTGGTCTCGGGTTCGGGAACGGATTTCGCCTGGGCGCGGGTGCGTTTCGCGGGGGCTTTCGCCGGAGCACTCCTGGCGGTCGTCGTTTTCGTGGCGGTCGTCTTCGCTGCGGCCTTGGCGGCGGCGGTCCGGGTCGTGCGTTTGCGAGGCGCCGTCTTCTTTACCGGGGCGCCCTCGGCGGCAGCGGTTTCTTCGCCTCCCGCACCGTCCGCTTGAAGCTCCGGCGGCGTCTCAGGAGAGGGCGGAAGCTGCAGGACCGGCGCCGTTCCGCTCGCCGAAGTGATCCCGTCAGATGCCGGCGAGGCAGCCGGCTGCACCTCAGGCTTCGCCGGGCTGGCAGGGACCGCTTCCGGTTCGATCCGGTAGCGGTAGAGGATGCCCTCGTCTCGAACCACGAAGTCGTCAGCGCCGTCCGGCCGGGTCCAGGTGAGGATCATCTGCCCGTATTTCTCGGCCAGCTTCACCAGTGCCGGGAAAGTGTCGACGACAACGACGGGCTTGCCGGGCGGGCTGGCCATCGGCTCCACCGGAACGAGGAGATGCGGGTAGCGGCGCTGGATCTGGGCGCGGGTGCGCAAAGAAACGGTGCGCAACGCAGTCATGGCCACGAGTCCGGCCGCCATAACTCCTGCAACGAGGAGGAGCATCGCATATCGGCGAGCGTTTGCGGCACTGAGGAGATTGTAGTCGAATGCCTTGATGTATCGCGTTTGGACCGAACTTCCCGATGCGGAGGTCGATGGGTTGACGACGAGAGAGGTGGGGCCGTTGAGCAGCGAGAGCTGCACCGGAGCAAGATTGAACAAGATTTTCGGTTCGAAAAGCGGTCCGTCGCCATGTCCGACGCGCACCGCGACCTCCACGGTGACTGCTGCGATGTCGACACCGATGGCTTCGCCCGCGGCTTTCGCGCGCTGCTCCATGGCGTCAAGATCTAGTTGAATCGTGTCGGTGTAGCGGTCGGTGGTGAATTGTTTCCGCTGGGAGAACTGTAACGCGGTGTGCCAGCCGTTCTCCGCTGATAATCGGCCGTTGACTTCGATGTGACCGGGCCCGCCTCGGTAGCTCAGTTGAAGATTCACCACCTTGGCGAGCCTTCGGAACACGGGATCCGGCGAGTAGACCGTCGTGCCGTCATAGGCGGCCGAGCGGGGGACCACAGCCGAGTAGGAGAAGGTCATCGACTCCCCGGGGTATTCCGTTCCGGCGACCGCCTCCGACGTCGGCTTCATCCAGCCCAATACACCCAGACCGACACCGATAACGCCGCAGGCGACGGCAAGAGCGGCGACTACTCGCATTGCGGGGTGTAGGCGGCCAACCGCCTTGATAACGGTGGTAGCCGCAGCCCAGGAGCCGCCTTGGCTGGACATGCCTCTCACTTTCACTTTTTTCTTGCGGCGACCGCGTGCTATCTCTCGGCGGTTCCGTGCCGCTGCGGTACCGCCGCTGACGAACAGGAACCCGACGATGCCCAGGCTGGTGGGGCTGAGTAGTGGACCAAGCCAGACGCCGCCTCGGGGGACATGTAGGGCCGCTCGACCGATCAGTTGGTCCGCGGTGGGCTTGTCGACGTCGATCGACTGGTTGTTGTCTCCCTTGAGGACGAATCCTGTTTCGGCGTCACCGCCGATGATGCGGTGTAGTACTTCAACGCCACCGGGACCATGGTATGCGGCGATCTGTCCTATCTCGTAGGAATCCGAAGGCCTGATGAAGACGAGGTCCTTGGCGTAGTACACCGGTTGCATACTGATGCCGCTGGTAATTACATATGACAGTTGATGCGTCCCTACTGCCCAAACGCCGATGGCCGCCATCGCTAAGATGGCGGCCATCACGACCCGACGAATCAACGGTGGTATGACGACTCCGCTCACGGCTTTTCTGGCCGACTGTAGCCGTCAACGCCACTCGTCAGGTGACGTTCAGTGCAGTTGATCAGGCAACAGTGATGGTGAGCGTCGAGACGTCGAACACGTAGCCAACGGCGGTGTTGAGCGCGGTGCCAGCGTCGCATTGCGAAGTCTGGGTAGAGGTCGCGGTGCAGAAGAAGGCGGTAGCCGTGCCGCCCGGCGTGCCGTCGGTGGCAAGTGTGACGGCCTTGCCATCGGGGGTGTCCGTGGCGAAGGTGAGCACGACGCGAGTCACCTGGCCAGGGGTAGTCGCGGTGAGTGCTACACCGGTCAGTTCAGCACCGGTGACGGCCTGCGTGATGGTGCCACCCAGGTGCGGCGGCGTGCTGATGGTGCTGAAGGCGCCGTATCCAGTGAAGGCGGTACTGCCCGCGGCGACGACTCCGGCGACGGCGGCGCCGCCCAGCAGCTGAACCATGCTACGCATCTATTTTTCTCCCCTGGTCGGTAGCCCAGCCGGCCTCGTGGGCCCTGTGGCTTTGCGTCCCCGGCTTGCGGCGGGTTTGCGTTTATCGGCCGAGCGGTGCTCGTTGCTTGCGCCAGTTTGTTCGGTCGGGGAGGGGCCCGGCTAAGGGCTCACGGCGCTGTTTCTCGCGCTGTTTTCAGGGTTTCTCTGCTTGAGCTCGTTCGCGGTGCTAAGCGGTTGCCGGTTTGGTTGCGGAGACCGGACAGGCGTGCAATCACGGGCCGAAACGGGTGCGCGGCGGCCGTCGGGAACGGTCGCCGCGCGTACGAAAGGGAAGGGCTCAAAGCTTGTAGAAGGTGACGTAGTGGTCCGGGGTGAAGTAGGCGATGCGAGTGCTGCGGTTGACCACGATGCGGTAGGCGTCACGGGAGGCGCCGCGGGTGCGGGAGTAGACGTCGTATTCGCTGTACGTGGCGGAGGGCAGCTGGCCCTCGCGGTTGTAGAACCGGCCGCCGGTGTAGTTGTAGTTGCCGTAGGGCCAGGAGTACCAACCACCGGTGGTCGGCCAGCCGAGGGACTGCCAGCCGGTGAAGGCGGTGCGTGCGGCCGAACAGCGGCCGATCGTGCAGGTGTTGTGGACGGCCGCCCGTGCTGCGTCGGTCGATGTCGGCGAGACGATCGCGGGGGCGACGAGGGCGGTTCCGGAGAGGGCCAGGACCAGGGCCAGGCCGGAGAGGAACCGGCCGATACGGGTGATCATGTTCGGACTCCCGATGTCGGTGGGGGATGAACCCGGACATGGAGAATCGTCACTGCTTCAGGCGGTTGGCGGCACCTCCCGATCGCATCATTTCATCGGTGTTCGCCGATCTTTTACGACGGTGCAACCCCTGCGGTCGGACGCTGGCCGGGTGTTCACGCCGACGCCACCACGGAGGTGACGCGGTCGGCGCCGGGTGGCGGCGAGAAGGTGACCGCAGAAAGAGCGAGAAGGTGACCGTAGAAAGAGCGAGAAGGCGGCCGTAGAACAGGCGAGAAGGTTACCGCAGACAAAAAGCCCGGACGCCACACGCGTCCGGGCCCTGATGTTCGCGGTCAGGCGCTGCCGAGGCCGTTGACCCAGTTGACGTACTCGTCCTCTTTGCGGCCCTGCCCGCCGGGGGCGGTGGGCGGCGGGGCGATCGGCGTCGGCTGCGGCAGCGGGGCGCTGATCGGGGTCGGCTCCGGGGTGAGCGGAGTCCGCTGGGCGCCCCGCGGGTGCTCGGCGGTGTCGATGCCGGTGCGAGGGCCGGGCAGGTTGGCGGTGAACCCGTTGAAGGAGCCGGTGTCGCCGGTCAGTGCGGGTGACGGCGTGGCGGGCTGGGGTTCGGGGGCGGGCTTCCGCGTACGCCATCCGCGTCGCAGACCACCGGCGGCCTTGACCGGCGGCTGCTCCTTCTGGCCGGAGAAACGCGGCTCGGCGGTGGAGGCCTGCGCTTGACCGAAGGCCCCTGATGCCCCGGCGGGCGCGCCGAAGGCCCCTGAGGCCCCGGCGGGTGCGCCGAAGGCCACCGGTGCCCCGGCGGATGCCGGGCCGTAGGACGCGGGCGGCGCACCGGAAGCCTGGCCGTGGGATGCGGGTGCACCGGAAGCCTGGCCGTAGGGCGCCGGGGGGTGGATGGTGGCGGGCGCGACACCCGCCGGCAGTGTCGCCGGATGCGGTTGCGCACCGAACCCGGGCGCGGTGTTCAGGTCCTGCAGCGGGTGCGGCCGGTCGGCGACCGCCACGTGCAGGACGCCGGTGTCCGAGGGACGCAGCTCGTTCTCCGGGCGCCGCGCCGCGGCTGCCGCGGCCTGGGCGATCGCGGACTGCACGGGTACGTCCCGACGGGGCAGCGTGGCCCGGCCGGATGCGGTGGCGGGCGACGGCTCGGGCTTGGCGTCGGTCGGTGAGTCGGCGACCGGGGTCTCCGGCTCGGGGGTGCGGCCGGGCTCCGAGGTGCTGCGCACGATGGCGGCGAGCACCGAGCCGAGGACCCCGGCACCGGCGGCGGTCATCGCCCCCCAGTAGGGGTCGAGCTGGAAGCCGCCGGCCGCGCCGGGGCCGGCGATCAGGTACGCCACGGTCAGCAGGGCCGGGCCGGCGAGGCCGCTGAGTGCCACGGTCAGGGTCGGCATCTTCCGGCCGCGGGCGGTCCAGCCGATGATCAGGCCGGCGAGCAGCGCGATCACGGGCATCGTGACGAACTGGGTGTACTCGGTGACGGCACCCGGAACCAGGGCGCCCTCGAGGACGCCGAGGCGGGCCGTCTGCTGGGTCCGGCCGGGCAGCAGCGACGGGGCGACCGAGATCAGAGCCACGAGCCAGACGGCGACGGTGAGGGTGGAGACGCTCCAGCGGGCGACCGCCCGGGCGGCCGCCGCATAACCGGCGAAGATGCCCAGGGCCGCACCGAGGCCGGCGCAGATGCCGATGACCAGGACCGGCTGCACCCCGGCGACCTGGGCGAAGCGGGCCGGCTGCATGGTGAGCGGCAGCACCGCGAGGGCGCCGAAGCCGGCTGCGAGGCCCATCCCGAGGGCGCCGCCGGCGCTGACCGGGCGGGGGGACCAGCGGGGGCGCAGGCCGGTCGCGACCACGGCACCGATCGCGGCGGCGGTCATGGTGATCCAGGCGACCCAGGCGAGTTGCGCTGTCCATTGGTCACGCTGAGTGAGTTCCAGCGTCTGGTCGAGCCGCACCATGCCCAGCCCGTAGGCGATGCCGAGTTGACCGGCCCCGACAACCGCGGCCGCCGTGGTGGTGGCGGCCAGCAGCTTCAGCCAGCTCCGAAATGCCATGGTGCGCACGTTACGGAATGTTCCGCATGATGCGCCAGTCCGGGGTCCTCTTCTTAAGGCACCCTAAAGTCGCGTACGTCTATGATCGACGTTTATCGATCAAAAATCAGTCACTTACGGTGACTCTCGGGCGACTCTGGAGCGACTTGCCATCGGACGAGTCCAGAGTGGACACTGTCGCCCACGGACAACGAGTCCGTCGTGTCACGCCAAACCTTGCCACCGTGTTCATCGAGGTCGCGGGACGGAACTCCCACATAGTGGTTGGAATCCTGATGGTGTCCGGTGATCATGACCTCACGGACGGTTGTGCGTGACGTATTCGTGCACGTCAACGCCGCGAGAGTGGACGCCGGACGAACTCACGCGCGATTATCACCCGGACAGCGGAGCCTTTTACAGGAGGATCCAGACTTCCCAAAGGCCTGGCGTTCTGATGAAATCGCCGCCGTGCCGAAAACGGCGCGGGCCTTGCTGCGGGCTCCGGACGGGGCCGGACCGCGGCCTGGAATGGGCCGGCTCCCGCCGTGGTGCGGAGCGGGGACGACCGTGAAGGAGATGTCGTGAGCACGGGATCCTCGCCCCTGGCTGCGCGACGTGGGCTTCGGAGCCAGCGCCGGTCACGGCTTCGCACCCGGCTCGCCGGCATGCTTCTCCTGCCCCTTCTCGCGGTGGCCGGCGTCTCCTCGATACGGCTGCTGGAAGTCGGCCAGGAGGCCAGTGACGCCGAACGGGTCGCGCAACTCGCCGAACTGGGCACCGACATCTCCAACCTGAGCCGTCTGCTGCACGACGAGCGGATGGCCGCCATCGAGTTCCTGGCCACGCCGGACCGGCCGGAGACCCGCCTCCGTGAGGCGGCCAAGGCGGTCGACGCACAGGCGCAGACCTTCCGCACCGACCGCGCCGCGATCGTCTCGATCCCGGACCGGGTCGAGACCCGCCTCGCCGCCATCGACGGACAGCTCGGCGGCCTCAACGAACTACGGACCGCGGTCGGTGCACGCGGTGGCACCAGCCCGGCCGACGCCGCGCAGCGCTACAGCGCCCTCCTGGCCGGGCTGACCGGATACGAGGGACTGCTGAGCCAGGTCGCCGAGCGCGGTGCGGTCGCCGACAGCCTGCGTACGGTCGCCGCGTTTACCGAACTGGAGGCCGCCGCCGCCGATCAGGCCGCACTGGCGTACCTCGCCCGGGCCACGAACAGTCTCGACGCCGAGCGGCAGCGGGCACTGATCGCGACGCAGACCACCCGCGCCTCGGCCCTCGCCGACCTCCGCGAGGTGGCCACCCGCGACCAGGTCGCCCTGGTCGACTCGGTCCTCGCCGACCCGCTGATCGTCCGGGCCGACGAGCTGAGCGCCCGCCTGACCGGTGACGGAGCGGCCGACCTGGCCGACGTCTCCGCTTCCTTCGACGGCGTGATCGTGCTGTTCCGCGGCGTCGAACGGCAGCTGGAGGACCAGGCCGTGACCCTCGCCGAGGACGAGCGGACCTCCACCACCCGCCTGGCCACCGTGGAGCTCATCACGGTGCTGGTGGTGCTGATCGCGACCGTCACGATCGCCGTCTACCTGGGCCGGTCACTGCTGTTCTCGGTGCGCCGGCTGCGGGAAGGCGCCCTCGCGGTGGCCAGCCGGGACCTGCCCGAGGCGGTCAGTCTCCTCCAAGACGTCGAGAGCCTCGGTGAGGGCGGCGTCGACCGGATCGTCGCGCAGAGCCGCGACCCGATCCAGGTCGCCGACCGCGACGAGTTCGGCGAGGTGGCCGAGGCCTTCAACATGGTGCACCGGGAGGCCATCCGGGTCGCCGCCGAGCAGGCCGCCCTGCGGATCAGCCTCTCCACCATGTTCCTCAGCCTGGCCCGGCGCAGTCAGTCGCTGGTCGACCGGATGATCGGCGAACTCGACCAGATCGAGCGGATGGAGGAGGACCCGAAGCGGCTCGCCCGCCTCTTCGAGCTCGACCACCTCGCCACCCGGATGCGCCGCAACGACGAGAACCTGCTGGTGCTGGCCGGCGCCGAGGTCGGCACCCCGCGTCGCGAGGACGCCCTGCTGATCGATGCGCTGCGTGCCGCCCAGTCCGAGATCGAGCTGTACCACCGGATCGAGTTCGGCACCGTCGACACGGACGTGCTGATCGCCGCGGCCGCCGTCAACGACGTGGTCCGGCTGATCGCCGAACTGCTCGACAACGCCACCCGTTTCTCCGCGCCGGAAACCGTGGTGATGGCCCGGGCCGGGCGTAACGGAGATCAGGTCGTGATCCGGATCGAGGACCGTGGCCTGGGCATCTCCGCCGAGCAGATGGAGCAGCTCAACCTCAAGCTCGGCGAACCGGCCGATGTGGACGCCTCCGCGTTCCGGTTGATGGGCATCGCGGTCATCGGTCGGCTGGCGTCCCGGCACGGCATCCGTGTCGAACTGCGGGCCGGCCAGGACGGCGGCGTCGTCGCCGAGGCGGTGCTGCCGGCCGACATCGTCGTCATGCCGGGCGGGCCGAGTGCCCTGCCACCGCGGGCGGCCAGCTGGACCCGGCCCGGTCCGCCACCTCAGCTGCCGATCGGGATACCGCGCGGCCCGGAGGCACGGCCGGTCGTGCGTACCGCTCCACCGCCGGCTCCGGCTCCGGTGCGGGCGCCGCTCTCCGACGTACCCGTGTCTGATCTGGATCTGCACCCGACGCCGAATCGCCCGCCCTTGCCGACGCGGGTTCCCAAGCCGGTGGACCCGGTACCCGCGGCAGAGGCGCCCACGCCCACCCCGCCTCCAGCGGCTCCGGCGCCGCCGGAGCCGATCCAGGTGGCGATGCAGCCGACCTGGTTCGCGGGTGAGGACGAAGCGGCTGAGGAGGAAGCGGCGGCCGCGGCGGCCGACGCACACGGCATGCCGACCGCGGGGTACGCCCCACCGCCGACCCCCGTGTCCGTTTCTGCCCAGCCCGCCCCGTCCGGTCCGACGGAGCCTTCCGGTCACGCCGTCCCGAAACCGCGCCCGAACGGGGACGAACGCTGGCGGACCGCCGCCGACGAGGGCTGGCACCGGGCCCTGGCGGCCTCCGACCCGCGGGACGCCGGCACCACCCGATCCGGGCTCCCCAAACGGATTCCACAGGCTCAGCTCGTTCCCGGCGGGGTGGAGCCCATCCCGCGGGCGCAACAGCGTCGCAGTCCGGATGAGGTCCGCGGGCTACTTTCCGCGTATCACAGAGGAGTGCAACGAGGGCGGACGGACGGCGTTGCCGAAACCGCCGCCGTGGCAACACAGGCTCCTAAGGAGAAGGAACAGTGACCAGGCCCCCCACCATGCACGACATGGGCTGGCTGCTCAGCAACTTCGCCGACAGCGTCGCGGGCATCGCGCACGTGATCGCGGTCTCCGCCGACGGGCTGCTGCTGGCCTCGTCCCGGGATCTGCCGGGCGACCGCGCCGACCAACTCGCCGCCATCACCTCCGGCGTGGTCAGTCTCACGGACGGCGCGTCCCGGATGTTCAACGCCGGTGCGGTTCAACAGACCATCATCGAAATGGACAGCGGCTATCTTTTCCTGATGTCCATCAGCGACGGTTCGTCGATGGCGGTCCTGGCGGCGCGCAACTGCGACGTCGGCCAGGTCGGCTACGAGATGGCCCTGTTGGTGGAGCGTGTCGGTGCGGCACTGTCGCCAGCGGCGCGCGAGGCCGTCAGCCACTAGTCGCCGGGGTTGTTCGCCCTGGCGGAGATGAGGTGACCGCGACATGACACTGCCGCATGATCCCCGGGGCAACCTGGTGCGGCCGTACGCGGTCACGCGCGGCCGGACCGAACCGAGCCGGGACATCCCGATCGAAGCGCTTCTGCTCGCGAGCCAGGCGGCCGTGCAGGAGGCGCGTTTCGCCGGTCACGACAAGTACCGCATAGCCGTGCTGTGTGAGCCGAAAGCACTTTCGCTCGCCGAGCTCGCCGCGCACACCCGGTTACCACTGGGGGTAACCCGGGTGCTCGTCGCCGACATGGTCGCCGACGGATTGCTTCAGCTGCACAGTGCCGCTCCCAAGACCGGCTTCACGGAGCGGATGGACCTGCTGGGAAGGGTGTTGGGTGGACTTCGCAAGCTCTGAGGAGCGGCCGCGGCCGCATCCCACCGAGATCACCTCCGCGAAGATCGTCGTCGCCGGTGGTTTCGGCGTGGGCAAGACGACGCTCGTCGGGGCGGTCTCCGAGATCGAGCCGCTCACCACCGAAGCGGTGATGACGGTGGCCGGTCAGGGGATCGACGACGCTTCCAAGGTGCCGGAGAAGGGCAGCACCACGGTCGCCATGGACTTCGGCCGGATCACCATGGCTGAGGACCTGATCCTCTACCTGTTCGGCACGCCCGGACAGACCCGGTTCTGGTTCATGTGGGACGAGTTGATCCGCGGTGCGGTCGGCGCGGCCGTGCTGGTGGACACCCGCCGGCTCACCGACGCGTTCGCGCCTCTCGACTACTTCGAGAACCGGCATCTGCCGTACCTCGTGGCGGTCAACTGTTTCGACGGGGCGCCCCGCTACGAGCCGGAGGAGGTCCGGGAGGCGCTGGCCATCCCGGCGCGGGTACCGCTGGTCATGTGCGACGCCCGGCACCGGGACTCGGTGAAGGCGGTGCTGATCAGTGTGGTCGAGCACGCGATGGCGACCCTGGTGACCGAGCACGAGCGGGCCGCGCCGGTCGGCTGACCGGTTTCACGAAGGGATGCGGTAACCGCGTTTCACGACGGTCTGCACGACTCCGGGCACGGCCAGACCGGCCCGGAGTCGAGCCACCGCCATCTCGACGGCGTGCTCGTCGGCGCCGCGGGGCAGCGCGTGCAGCAGCGCGGCGCGGGACAGGACCCGGCCGGGTGAGGTGGCGAGCGCCCGGAGGACCGCCATCGGGGCGGGCGCCAGCGGGCGCAACTCGCCGTCGACCACCGCGGCATGGCCGCGCAGGGTGATCGAGTGTCCGGAGACCTGGAGGGTCACCGCCCGCTTCGGCAGTTCATCGACGATGGTACGAACCAGAGCGCTCAGCCTGGCCCGCCCGGGAGTGACCACCGGGATGCCCTGCCGGCGCAGCGGTGCCGAGGTGACGGGGCCGACGCAGGCGGCCATCACGTCGTCGCGGAGAGCGTCCAGCAGACTGTCGACGCCGGGACCGGCGGCACGCAGGACGGCCTGCACGGCAGCGGCGGAGGTGAACGTCACGGCGTCGACCAGGCGCCCCGTGATCAGATCGGCCAGCCGGTGCAGCGGTGCCGGGTCGGTCGGCGGGGCCCAGCGGTAGACCGGTAGCTCGATGACCCGGGCGCCGGCCGACTCCAAGGCCTCGGTGTACTCCGGCTGGCTCTCACCGTGCAACTGCATGGCGACGGTCAGGCCGGCGACGCCCCGGGCGGTCAGGTGGTCGACGACCTCCTCGTAGCCCTCGCCGTCGGGCGACCACTGGTCACGCAGCCCGGCGGTGCGGACCGCGGCGCGGGCCTTGGGGCCGCGGGCCACCAGGTAGGCCCGGGCGAGGACCGCGCGCAGAGGTTCGCCGAGCCCCCAGTTCTCCGCGGCCTCCAGCCAGCCGCGCATGCCGATGCCGGTGTTGACCAGCACGATGTCGGGTGGGGTGTCGAGGCACGCGCGGGTGGCGGCCCGCAGTTCGGCGTCGTCGGAGATCGGGACGATCCGCAGGGCCGGGGCCAGCACCACCCGGGCGCCACGCGCCTCCAGGAGGGTGGCCAGCTCGTCCTTACGACGGTCGGCGGTCACGCCGATGGTGTAGCCGGACAGCACGGCCGTCGGCTCCGCCAGGGCGGCCGCCGTCAGAACCGCCCGTCGGGCGCCCGGGGTCCGGTCGGTCATCCGATCCCCGGGTCGAGAAGTCGCGGCGTGGCCGAACGGTCCACCGAAGGGCACGCTCGAAGCCCGCCGTCCTCAGCGTAGACCCGCTCCCACGTCACGCTTGCGGTCCTCGCCATGCCTCCGTCCGGGGCACGCCGCGACTCCTCCTCACCGCACCGGCGAGCCGGCCCGGTGAACACCGTCAGGTCCGTCCTCAACCCTGACGGTGGTGTCTCCATGGTGCGCCCGGAAACGCGGCTTCGGCCAATGCCGGGCCGCGTCGTGCTGGGGTGCGCACCGTTGGCCATGCACCGAAGCCTGCCGGGGTGGAATTTCCTACGGGCGTCCCATTTGTTTCGAGCCTGCTAAGTCAGGCGGGTGGGCCGGGCGGGTCGGTCGGGCATGGTGGATACGACCCGCTGCGGAGGGATCCACCCCGCGGAGTATGCTGGGATTCGTTTGGAGTTCCACCAGGGCTGAGGGTTTGCAACCAGAACCTTCGCCGGATGCTCGGTGCCCCGAACACTGCCTGTTTTGACCACGCGCCGCGCAGCCGGGTATTGTTGCCTGCTGTTGTGCGACTGATGCGAGTGGTCCCTCTGCGGGGTTGCTTGACGCATCTACTCGATGCGACCAGCGCGCACCCCCAGACCGACGACGAGACAAGGTAATTCTGTGCGTACGTACAGCCCGAAGCCGGGTGAGATCGAGCGTCAGTGGCACATTATCGACGCTTCTGACGTCGTTCTGGGCCGCCTGGCTACCCACACCGCGACACTTCTGCGCGGCAAGCACAAGCCGACGTTCGCCCCGCACGTCGACACCGGCGACTTCGTTGTGATCATCAACGCCGGCAAGGTGGCGCTGACCGGTAACAAGCGTCAGACCAAGGTCGCCTACCGCCACTCGGGTTACCCGGGTGGTCTCAAGCAGGTCGGCTACGAGGAGCTGCTGACCAAGCGCCCCGAGAAGGCGATCGAGCTGGCCGTCAAGGGCATGCTCCCGCACAACAAGCTCGCGCGGCAGATCATCAAGAAGCTGAAGGTCTACCCGGGCGCTGAGCACCCGCACGCCGCTCAGCAGCCCCAGCCGTTCGAAATCAAGCAGATCGCGCAGTGAGCGCGGGAGAAGGCAGCAGCATGTCCGACATCATCGAGCCCGAGGTCGTCGAGACCGTCGAGGAGCCCGCTGAGACGGTCGTCGTCGTCGAGACGGCCGCGCCGGCCCCGGTCCGCGCCCCGCGCCCCGGTGGACGTCCGATCCAGACCGTCGGCCGCCGCAAGGAGGCCATCGTCCGGGTGCGTCTCGTGCCCGGCAACGGCAAGATCACCTGTAACGGCCGTGACCTCGAGAACTACTTCCCGAGCAAGGTCAACCAGCAGCTCATCCGTGAGCCGCTGGTGACCGCTGAGCGGACCGAGCAGTTCGACGTCATCGCGAACCTCCGTGGTGGTGGCATCACCGGTCAGGCCGGCGCCCTCCGCCTCGGCATCGCCCGGGCGCTCATCGAGAACGACCCGGACGACCGGCCCGCTCTGAAGAAGGCCGGCTTCCTGACCCGTGACGCCCGGGTCAAGGAGAGCAAGAAGTACGGCCTCAAGAAGGCCCGTAAGGCTCCGCAGTACTCGAAGCGCTGATTTTTGCGCCTCGGTCTGTATCGACGGCCGAGCACGTCCCTCTTCCAGGGGATGTGCTCGGCCGTCGATGTTTGCTTCGCCTCCCTCCCCAACTAGCCGTTCCGGTACTCGTGACCAGCCGAACGCTGATGCAGGCTTGAGGTCGCAATCACCGGTGAAAGGAAGCCGCCATGGGGCGACTCTTCGGCACGGACGGCGTTCGCGGCCTCGCGAACGGCGAGCTGCTCACTCCGGAACTGGCCCTCGCGGTCGCCGTCGCGGCGGCCCGGGTGCTGGTCGAGACAGACGGCAGCCATCCGCCGCTCGCCATCGTGGGGCGTGACCCCAGAGCCAGCGGCGAGATGCTGGAAGCCGCCGTCGTCGCGGGGCTGGCCAGCGCCGGCGCCAACGTGGTCCGGGTCGGAGTGCTCCCCACGCCGGCCGTCGCCTACCTGGTCGGGCAGACCAACGCCGACCTCGGGGTGATGATCTCCGCGTCGCACAACCCGATGGCCGACAACGGCATCAAGCTGTTCGCGGCCGGCGGCACCAAGCTGCCGGACGAGCTCGAGGAGCGGATCGAGAAGGCGGTCACGGACGGCCACGGGCTCCTCGGCCGCCCCACCGGCGCCGGGATCGGCCGGGTCAACGACCTGCTCGACGGCGCCGAGCACTACATCAGGCACCTGATCGAGTCGATCCCGCACCGGCTCGACGGGCTCAAGGTCGTCGTCGACTGCGCCAACGGGGCGGCCAGTGAGGTCGGGCCGGTGGCGTACCGGGAGGCCGGCGCCGACGTCATCGCCATCCACGCCGAGCCGGACGGGCTGAACATCAACCTGGACTGCGGCTCCAACCACCTCGAAGCGGTTCGGGAGGTCGTACTCCGGGAGGGCGCCGACCTCGGCATCGCCCACGACGGCGACGCCGACCGCTGCCTGGTCGTCACCGCCTCCGGCGAGATCGTCGACGGTGACCAGATCATGGCCATCCTGGCCCTGGCCATGCGGGACGCCGGCACTCTCACCGACGACACCCTGGTCGCCACCGTGATGAGCAACCTGGGACTGCGGATCGCCATGAAGCAGTCCGGCATCCGGCTGCTGGAGACCAAGGTCGGCGACCGGTACGTGCTGGAGGAGCTGCAGAACGGCGGTCTGGCCCTCGGCGGCGAGCAGAGCGGGCACATCGTGATGCCGGCCTTCGCCACCACCGGCGACGGCGTGCTCACCGGCCTGCACCTGATGGCCCAGATCGCCGCGTCCGGCAAGTCGCTGGCCGACCTGGCCGCCGTCGTGCACAAGCTGCCGCAGGTGCTGATCAACGTGAAGGTAGGCAACCGGGACGCGGGCGCCGCCGCCCCGACCGTGCAGGCCGCGGTCGCGCTCGCCGAGAACGAGCTCGGCGAGACCGGCCGGGTGCTGCTGCGCCCCTCCGGCACCGAGCCGCTGGTCCGGGTGATGGTCGAGGCCGCCACCGAGGACCAGGCCCGTGCCGTGGCCGAGCGGATCGCCGAAGAGGTCCGGTCGGCGAGTCCGGCCTAGGTCTTCAGCCTGCGGACCGCCTCGTCGATCACCTCGGGGCGTTTGCAGAAGGCGAAGCGGATGAGGTGCCGGCCCGCGTCCTGATGGTCGTAGAAGACCTGGGTCGGCACCGCCACCACCCCGGAGCGGGCGGGCAGCCCACGGCAGAACTCGACGCCGTCGGTCCCGCCCAGGGGGCGGATGTCGGCGGTCACGAAATAGGTGCCCTCCGACGGCAGAACGGCCAGGCCCGCCTCGGTGAGCCCGGCGACCAGACGGTCCCGGCGATCCCGCAGACCCGCGGTGAAGCCGGTGAAGTAGGAGTCCGGCAGGCCCAGCGCCACCGCCACGGCGGGTTGCAGGGGCGAGGCGTTGACGAAGGTCAGGAACTGCTTGACCCGCAGCATCGCCGAGACGAGCCGGACCGGGCCGGTGGCCCAGCCGACCTTCCAGCCGGTGCAGGAGAAGGTCTTTCCCGCCGACGAGATACGCAGCGTACGGTCCCGCATGCCCGGCAACGATGCCAGTGGCACGTGCGGTGCCGCGGCGTCCGGGAAGACCAGATGCTCATACACCTCGTCGGTGACGGCGAACACGTCGAACTCCTGGCACAGGCCGGCGATCAGGTCCAGCTCGGCCGGGGTGAACACCTTGCCGGTCGGGTTGTGCGGCGAGTTCAGCAGCACCAGACGGGTCCGCCCGCCGAATGCCGCCCGTAGCTCCGCGGGGTCGAACTCGTACCGCCCGGACGGTCCCGGGCGCAGCGTGACCGGCCGGCGGACCGCTCCGGCCAGCGTGATCGAGGCGGCGTACGAGTCGTAGTACGGCTCGAAGCACACCACCTCGTCACCCGCCTCGCAGAGCGCCAGGATCGCCGCCGCGATGGCCTCGGTGGCGCCGGCGGTGACCGCGACCTCACCGTCCGGATCCCGTTCCAGACTCCAGAACCGCTGCTCGTGCACGGCGATCGCCTGCCGGAGCGCGGGAATGCCGGCCAGCGGCGGGTACTGGTTCGCCCCGGTGGCCAGCGCCTCGGCGGCCGCGGCCAGCATCTCCGGCGGGCCGTCCGTGTCGGGGAAGCCCTGACCGAGGTTGACCGCCCCGGTCCGGGCCGCGAGCGCCGACATCTCGGTGAAGATCGTCGTGCCGAACGGGCGCATCCGCGCGACGAGCGGATCCGCCGGGGTCGAGGTGGTCACCGTGCTCCCTGCCTGCCGTGGTGTCGGATGATCAGTAGAGGACCAGCTCGTAGCAGGTGACGGTGGCGACGCTGCCCCGCGCGGAGTTCTCGGCCACCTGCTTGCCGTCGACGCTGGCACGGCAGCTGATCGCACCGTCGTCGACGCCGGTGCGCATCGCGACGACCGAGATCACCGACGGGCCCTTCATCGGGGCCGTGATCTTCCACGGCAGCCTGGCGTTGCCGACCCGCTTCGGTGTGCCGTCCAGCTTCTCCATGTAGAGGATCTCGGCCGGTCCGTCGCCGGTCACCTCATACGTCACGGTGATCTCCTTGCCCTCGCCGATGCCGGGAATGCCGGTGGGCAGGGCGGGGAGATCCGGGAAGCCGGTCGGCAGGCCGGGGAAGTCCGGCGCCCCGGTGGGCAGCAGGTCGTCGGGCAGGGTCGGGTTGGCGATCGGCTCGGTGACCTCCTGGACCTTGTCGCCGATCCGTCCGACCAGGAGCACCCCGGCGGTCACCACACCGCCGCAGAGCAGCAGCGTGACGGCGAGGACCAGGGCGATCATCGGGGTGTTGCTCCGGCGCGGCCGGCGGGGCGCCGGACCGTGACCGGGCGGCACGCCGTAACCCGGCTGCGGCGGGTAGCCGGAGGCCGGGTCGTACGGCGGCGGCGCGTAGCCGGTGTTCGGGTCATACGGCGCCGGCTGCGCGTAGCCGGTGTTCGGGTCGTAGGGCGGCGGGGCGTACCCGGTGTTCGGATCGGGGCCGACCGGCGGGAACTGAGCGGTCGGGGGGTAGTCCGGTGGTGGGGTGAACTGAGGCGGCCGCGGCGGTTGCCGGGGCTCGCTCGGGTCGCTCATCTTTCCTCCCGGTGGGGCACCGTCTTTCGACGGTACGCCAGCGACGCACGGGGAGGATCAACCACCCGTATGGGCCACAGAGATGACGACGTGGTTGAACTAGAGTTCCGATCACATGCGATGCTCATAAGTACGTCTCTCGAGCATGACGGCTGAGCGAAAGTCGGTTAGGCTGCCCGTCATGTGTGGGATCGTGGGTTACGTAGGTAATCGTCCGGCGTTGAGTATCGTCATCGACGGGCTCCGCCGCCTGGAATACCGCGGTTACGACTCCGCGGGCGTCGCCATCGTCGACAGCGGCCTGGTCAAGACCGAGAAGAAGGCGGGCAAGCTCGCCAACCTGGAGAAGGCCCTCGCCGAGCGGACCGGCGACGGCATCGAAGCCGGCGTCACCGGCATCGGTCACACCCGCTGGGCCACCCACGGCGGCCCCACCGACCGCAACGCCCACCCGCACGTCTCCGTCGACGGCCGGGTCGCCGTCATCCACAACGGCATCATCGAGAACTTCGGCCGCCTGCGCGCCGAACTCGAGGCGACCGGTGTCGAGTTCCGCAGCGACACCGACACCGAATGCGCGGCCCACCTGCTCGCCGCCGAGATGCGCGCCCTGCGCGAGTCCGGCGCGGAGGACGGGCCGGCCCTGCTCGCCGAGGGCATGCGCCGCGTGGCCAAACGACTCGAAGGTGCCTTCACGCTGCTCGCCGTCGACGTCGACGTGCCCGACGCGGTCGTCGCCGCCCGGCGCAACTCGCCGCTCGTGGTCGGCCGCGGCAACGGGGAGAACTTCCTGGCCAGCGACGTCTCCGCCTTCATCGAGCACACCCGCGAGGCGATCGAGCTGGGCCAGGACCAGATCGTGCTGATCACCCCGGCCGGCATCGAGATCACCGGCTTCGACGGGTCCCCGGCCACCGGCACCGAGTTCCACATCGACTGGGACGCCTCGGCCGCGGAGAAGGGCGGCTACGAATACTTCATGCTCAAGGAGATCGCCGAGCAGCCGCAGGCCATCGCGGAGACCCTGCTGGGCCGGCTCTCCGAGCGTGGCGAGATCATCCTGGACGAGGTGCGCCTGACCGACCAGGACCTGCGTGACGTCGACAAGGTGTTCATCGTCGCCTGCGGCACCGCCTACCACGCGGGCATGGTTGCCAAGTACGCCATCGAGCACTGGGTCCGCATCCCCTGCGAGGTGGAGCTGGCCAGCGAATTCCGGTACCGCGACCCGATCCTGGACCGCTCCACCCTGGTCATCGCGATCAGCCAGTCCGGCGAGACCATGGACACCCTGATGGCGATCCGGCACGCCAAGGAGCAGAAGGCCCGCGTCCTCGCCATCTGCAACACCAACGGCTCGACCATCCCGCGCGAGTCCGACGCCGTCCTCTACACCCACGGTGGCCCGGAGATCGCGGTGGCCTCCACCAAGGCGTTCCTGACCATGCTCGTCGCCTGTTACCTGATCGGCCTGCACCTGGCCCAGATCCGCGGAGTGATGTACGCCGACGAGGTCGCCGCCGTGGTGTCGCGCCTGCGCCGCACCCCGGACAACCTGCGTGACCTGCTCGGCCGGATGGAGGAGGTGCGGGCCCTCGGCCGGGACCTCAAGACGGCCTCGACGATGCTCTTCATCGGCCGGCACGTCGGCTTCCCGGTGGCGCTGGAGGGCGCGCTCAAGCTCAAGGAGCTCGCGTACATCCACGCCGAGGGCTTCGCCGCCGGTGAGCTCAAGCACGGCCCGATCGCCCTGATCGACGAGGGCACCCCGGTGGTCTGCGTGGTGCCGTCCCCGCAGGGGCGCGGTGTGATGCGCGACAAGGTCGTCTCGAACATCCAGGAGGTGCGTGCCCGCGGCGCCCGCACCATCGTGATCGCCGAGGAGGGCGACGAGGACGTCCGGCAGTTCGCCGACCACCTGATCTACGTGCCGCACACGCCGACCCTCCTCGCCCCGCTGATGACCACGGTGCCGCTGCAGATCCTCGCCTGCGAGATCGCCTCGGCCCGTGGTTACGACGTCGACCAGCCCCGCAACCTGGCCAAGTCGGTCACCGTCGAGTGACCGGCCGCTGAGGTGCCGGCTCACGGCGCCCCGCCCAGAGTGATCCGGGCGAGGGCGTCGAGGGCCGGCCCGCCCCGGTCCCAGTAGCCGAGGTGGCCCGCGTCGAACTGGCTGGGGAAGACGCGGGCGCCGAAACCGGGCTCACTCGGGTTCCGGCCGAACCACAGATGTCTCCGGCCGTCCGGGAGTACGTCCTTCGGGGCGATCGCGGCGTACTGGATCGGATCGGTGAGCGACGTCGTCGACCACACCCGGTCGGCGGGGAACCGCAGCTCCGACGCCGAGTCCACGCCGACGCCCGGCGAGCCGACGAAGACCACGGTGTCGGCCGGCAGCCCACCGGCGGCCGCCGCCCTGCCCACCACCAGCGAGCCGTAACTGTGGCCCAGCACCGTCTGATGGGCCGGCCCGCCCTGATGGGTGGCCCGCAGCGCCTCCTGGAAGCGGGTCAGCTCCGGGGCGCCGTCCCGCGCCTGACGGTCCGAGGCGGCCTCGTGCACGAAATCGGGGGCGTCGTAGTCGAGCCACAGCACCGTGCTCGCCGACTCCGCCGGGCCCAGCTCGCCGGCACGCACCGCCACCCGTTCGGCCCGGGTCAGCTCCCCGCCCAGCGACCTCAGGTCCGAGGTCATGCCGGGCACGTGGGTGAGGACGTGGGCCGAGCGGTCCGGGTCACCGAGGGCGACCACGGCACGGCCCTCCCCCTCCAGGCCGAGACCAATGAGGTACGCCCGGGGCGCGCCCTCCTCCTCCAGGCGTGCGGTCAGTCTGTCCAGCCCGTCGCGCAGGTCACGGACCCGTCCGCGGTCCACGCCGGCGGTTCGCATGCGGTCCAGTTCGAGCCGGGCGTCGTCGAGCAGGAGCCGGTTCGCGATGTCACGGTCGGCGATCGGGATGCCGTCGGCGCCGGCGAACGCGGCCGGGTAGGTGACCAGCAGCCAGGTGCGCTCGGCCGGGGACCACTGCTCCCACCACTGCCGGACCTCGCCGGGCGAGGCGGTGCACGGCGGGAACGCGGCGGGGACGGGAGCGGGCGGGAGATCGGCCAGGGTGCCGAGCCGGGCCGCGGCGGTGCTGTCGGCCTCGGCGGCGACGGTCAGGGCGGTGGTCAGGTCGGCGGCCACCGATCTGACCGCCTCATCGCTGCCGGGGCGGCCGTGGACCGTACCGGAATCGTCGATGACCAGGCCGGAACGTCGCGCCGCCGCGGATGCCCGGTCGAGGAGCGTGCGGGCCCGGCCGAGGGCCGCCGCGAACTCGCTGAGCGTCTGGTCGGCACGCCAGCAGACGACCCGGAAGAACGCCGCCCGGCGGCGCAGCGCGCCGAGCCGGGCCAGGGCGGCCTCGGCCGCCGGGCCCGCCCAGGAGGCCCGCAATCGGGTGAGCAGGGGGCCGAATTCGGCGCAGAGCGCGCCGGCGAGTGCGGCCCACCGGCGCCAGGCGAGCGCGGTGGACAGCCAGCGGCCGGGATCCGTCGCCCGGAGGCGGGCGTAGGTGACCGCGGGGGAGTCGACGGCGTTCACCGGGCCGCCCGGGCGGGAGTGAGGGACAGCCGGGCCGCGGCGCGGGCGTCGGCCTCCTGATAGGCCTCGGTGGCCGCTCGCAGCTGCGACGCCGTCTCGGCGGTGTCGTGACCGAGGGCGATCGTCATCCGCCGCGCGGCGTCGGTGGCGAGGTCGGTCGCGGCGGTGGTCGCCCAGCGTGGGGCCGGGTCGGCGGAGGGTGCCGACGCGGCGGCGCCGGTGATCCGGCCGGCCAGGGCGGTGATGGCCGCCGCGTCTTGGCGCAGGCCCTCGGTGTCGACCTCGAAGTCGGGATTCATCGGGCAAACCTCCATGGAGGGCGGGGGGATGCGCCGACGTTAGAGGCCCGGCGGAGCCGCCCGGGACAGCCTGTGGACGACCGTCCACAGGCCTTGCGCCCGCCGGCGACGTCCTGATAGGCGGGCGGCCCCGGGAAAGTGACCGGATGCGCCGATAGGGTGACGTTGTGATCGTGTCTGTCGGCATCGACGTCGTTCTGGTGGAACGTTTCGCCCGCGCGCTGGACCGGACCCCGCTGCTCGCGGACCGGCTCTTCACCGAAGCCGAGCGGCTGACCAGGTCCGGGAATCCGCGGTCCGCCGAGTCGCTCGCCGCCCGGTTCGCGGCGAAGGAGGCGGTCGCCAAGGCGCTCGGCGCACCGGTCGGCATGCGGTGGCACGACTGCGAGATCGTCACCGACCCGGACGGCCGCCCGTGGTTGACCGTCTCCGGTACGGTCGCCGCCGCGGCGACCGAGCGAGGCATCGGCCGATGGCACCTGTCTCTGTCGCACGACGGTGGGATCGCCTCGGCGATGGTGGTCGCCGAAGCGGGAAGCGAGTGACCGACGGGCCGGGAGACCGGCACCCGTCGATCGTCACAGCGGGAAACCGATCGCCACGGCGGTAAGCGGTAGTCGTCGATCGACACGGCGGCGGGCGGCGTCGTCGATTGCCACGGCGGCAGGCGGCGCCGTCGATCGGTCGCCGCCCGGCGGGCAGCGGACAAGGGGAGGAATCATGCGGCAGGCATGGCGGGTCGGCGAGGTACGGGCGGCCGAGAAGAACCTGATGGCGACGCTGCCCGAGGGCGCCCTGATGCAGCGGGCGGCCGCCGGTCTGGCCCGGCGCTGCGCCCTGCTGCTGGAGGATGCCGGTGGGGTCTACGGCGCTCGTGTCCTGCTGCTGGTGGGCAGCGGCGACAACGGTGGCGACACCCTCTACGCCGGTGCCGCACTGGCGAGGCGGGGTGCCCAGGTCCGGGCGTTGCTGCTGACGCCGGAGCGGGTCCACCTGGCCGGTCTGACCGCGTTGCGCCAGGCGGGCGGATTCACCACCCGTGACCTGCCGCCGCGGGCCGATCTGGTGCTGGACGGCATAGTCGGGATTGGGGCGAGTGGCGGCCTTCGGCCGGAGGCGGCGGCGATCGTACGCGACCTCGCCGCCCTGCGCGGCCGGGACGGTGAGCGGGCCGTGGTGGTGGCTGTCGATGTGCCGAGTGGTGTGACCGTGGACACCGGCGACGTGCCGGGTGACGCGGTGACCGCCGACGTCACGGTGACCTTCGGCTGTCTCAAGCCGGCACACGTGCTCGGTCCGGCCGCGGTGCGCTGCGGTCACGTGGATCTCGTCGACATCGGCCTGGGCCCGGCTCTGACCGGCGATCCCGCGGTCCGGGTGCCCGACGCGGCCGACATCGCCGCGTGGTGGCCCCGGCCCGGCGCCACCTCGGACAAGTACACCCGTGGTGTGGTCGGCCTGGCTACCGGCTCGGCGTCCTACCCGGGTGCCGCCCTGCTCTCCACCGCCGGGGCGCTGGCCGGCCCGTCCGGCATGGTGCGGTACGCGGGCAGCGCGCACCGCGAGGTCGTCCGTGCCCATCCGTCGGTGGTGGTCGCGAACCGGGTGGCCGACGCCGGCCGGGTGCAGGCCTGGGTCTGTGGCTCCGGTCTCGGCTCCGGCGCCGAGGCCCGGACCGAGCTGCGCAGCGTGCTGGCGACCGCTCTGCCGGTGCTGCTCGACGCGGACGCGATCAACCTGCTGGTCGGTGGCGAGCACGCCGACGACCTGCGCCGGGACGCGCCGCTGGTGCTGACCCCCCACGATGGCGAGTTCAAGCGGCTGGCCGGGGAGGCGCCGGGCTCCGACCGGGCCGCTGCGGCCGCCCGGCTGGCCGCGTGGACCAACGCCGTGGTGCTCCTGAAGGGTGACCGGACCATCGTCGCCACCCCGTCGGGGGAGATCTGGGCCAATCCCACCGGCAGCCCGGCCCTGGCCACGGCCGGCAGCGGGGACGTGCTCGCCGGGTTGCTCGGATCGCTGCTGGCGGCCGGTCTGCCGGCGGTCCGTGCCGCGGTCGCCGCCGCCTACGTGCACGGGCTGGCGGGCCGCCGGGCCGCGGTGGACGGGCCGGCCACGGCGTCCGACGTGGCGGCCGCCCTGCGCCCCGTGCTCGCCGATCTCCTGAACTGACGGAGGCGCCGGCAGCGAGCGGTTCTCCTGGACTGACGGAGGCACCGGCAGCGAGCGGTTCTCTTGAACTGACGGAGGCAACGGCAGCGGGCGGTCGATGCGCCGATCGGGGCCGGGGCTGCGGAGCGGGATGACCGAACGGAATTGTCATACGCCTCAGTAGGGTGGAGGCATGTGGCAGGCCGAAGTCCGCGTCGATCTGGACGCCATCCGGGACAACGTCGCGATGCTGCGCGCCCGTACCTCCGCCGAGGTGCTGGTGGCGGTCAAAGCCGACGGCTACGGCCACGGCCTGGTGCCGGCCGGCCGGGCCGCGCTGGCCGGCGGCGCCGCATGGCTGGGGGTCGCCACTCTCGACGAGGCGCTCGCGCTGCGCCGGGCGGGTGTCGAGGCGCCGGTTCTGGCCTGGCTGCTCAGTCCGGGCCTGCCGCTGCACGAGGGCGTCGAGGCCGGTATCGACCTGAGCGCCGCGACGACCGGCCTGGTGGACGAGCTGGTGGCGGCGGCCCGCCGGGCCGGGCGGCCGGCCCGCGTGCATCTCAAGCTGGACACCGGGCTGGCTCGCGGCGGCGCGGGCGTCGCCGAGTGGCCGGCCCTGCTGGAGGCGGCGGCCAAGGCCCAGGCCGGCGGTGACCTCGAGGCGGTCGGGGTGTGGAGCCACTTCGCCTGTGCCGACGAGCCGGGCCACGAGTCGATCGATCGTCAGCTGGCCGCCTTCCACGAGGGACTGGCGCTGGCCGCGACCTACGGCATCACCCCGCGCCATCGCCACATCGCCAACTCGGCGGCCACGCTGACCCGGCCGGACACGCATTTCGACCTGGTCCGGGCCGGCATCGCGGCCTACGGTCTGTCGCCGATCGCGGGGGAGACCTACGGTTTGCGGCCGGCCATGACGGCGCGCGCCCGGGTGACCCTGGCCAAGCGGGTCCCGGCCGGTCAGGGCGTGTCCTACGGGTTGACCTACACGACGTCGCGGGAGACCACCCTGGCCGTGGTGCCGCTGGGTTACGGCGACGGTGTGCCCCGGCATGCGTCGAGCGCCGGCCCGGTGCGGGTGGGCGGCACGACGGCCCGGATCGCCGGGCGGGTCTGCATGGATCAGATCGTCATCGACGTGGGCGACGAGCCGGTGGTGGCCGGCGACGTGGCGACCCTGTTCGGTCCGGGTGACGACGGCGAGCCGACCGCCGACGACTGGGCCGCCGCCACCGGCACGATCAACTACGAGATCGTCACCCGGTTCGGCAGCAGCCGCGTGCCACGCCACTACGTCGGGGAGGCGGCCCGGTGAAGAACACGGTGACGGCTGACCGCGTGCCGCGTCGCCACGTCAGGGAGGTGGCCCGGTGAAGAAGCGATCGCGGGTCGCCAAGGGTGCGGGCATATTCGGGGCCGCGGTGGGCGTCGCCGCGGCCGGTCTGGCCACCGCCTTCGCGGTGGAGCGGGCGCTGGTGCGGCGCTCGGTCAACGTGCCCGGCGACCCCTATGTCGAGGAGCCGTTCGGTGACCAGCCGTTCGACCGTGAGCTGACGGTCACCGCCGCGGACGGCACCGACCTGCATGTGGAGATCATCGAGCCGGCCGGTGCGCCCGATGAGCCGACCATCGTCTTCGTGCACGGGTTCGCGCTGGACATGGGCACCTTCTACTTCCAGCGCAAGGTGCTGGCCGAGCGGGGGACCCACCGGATGGTCTTCTACGACCAGCCGGGTCACGGTCGGTCCAGCAAACTGAAATCCGGGACGTACGATCTGGCCGCCCTGGGCCGGTCGCTGGCCGCGGTGCTGACCGAGGCCGTGCCGGAGGGCCGGATCATCCTGGTCGGGCATTCGATGGGCGGCATGACGATCATGGCGTTCGCCGAGCAGTTCCCGGCCTGGTTCGGCAACCGGGTGACCGGCGTGGTCCTGATCTCCACCTCGGCCGGCCTCTTCGACAAGGCCAAGCTCGGTATCAGCAACATGGTGGCCCGGGTGAGCGCCCCGTTCTTCCCGCTGTGGGACAAGGCGGCCCAGCTCGGCGGCGGCACCATCGACCGGGCCCGCGTGGTCTCCTCCGACCTGGCGTGGCTGCTGACCCGGCGGTATGGATTCGGCGAGGCCAAGCCCAGCCCGTCGCTGGTCACGTTCGTGGAGAGCATGAATTCCCGGACGTCGGCGGAGACGCTGACCAAGTATCTGCAGACGCTCTACACGCACAACCGCTTCCCGGCGCTGTCCGCCCTGCGCGGCGTCCCGGTGCTGGTCGTCGTCGGCGACCGTGACTATCTGACCCCGGTGACGCATTCCGAGCAGATCATCGAGAACCTGCCCGAGGCCGAGCTGTTGACGATCGAGAACAGCGGTCATGTGGTGATGCTGGAGAAAGCCGACCAGGTCAACGCCGCGCTGATCCCCTTCCTGGAGAAACTCACGTGAAGTTGAAGACCGTCGAGGACACCCGCGAGTTCGGGCGGCGGCTGGCGGGCGTCCTCCGGCCCGGCGATCTGGTGCTGCTGACCGGCCCGCTGGGTGCCGGTAAGACGGCCCTGGCCCAGGGCATCGGCGCCGGTCTCGGCGTGCAGGGCCCGATCACCTCCCCGACCTTCGTCATCGCCCGGGTGCACCGTGGCCCGGTGCCGCTGGTGCACGCCGACGCGTATCGGCTGGGTGACCGCCCGGACCCGCGCGCCGAGATCGACGACCTGGACCTGGACGCCTCCGCCGACGGCGCGGTCACCGTCGTCGAGTGGGGCGTCGGCCTGGTCGAGCAGCTCAACGACGAATACTTACAGGTCCGGCTGGACCGGCTGGACGACGACACCCGCACCGTCGAACTGCTGCCGCACGGCGGCGACTGGGCACACCGACTGGAGACCATGTGAACCTGATCGAGCATCTGCCGGCCGAGTGGCGCGCCGAGCTGACCCCCCACCTCGACGCCGCCGCGACCACCGCACTGGGGACGTGGGTGGCCGAGGAGTATGCGACGGAGACGATCTACCCGCCGGTGGAGGATCTGTTCGCGGCGTACCGGCTGTGCTCGCCGGCTCAGACCCGGGTGCTGATCCTGGGCCAGGACCCGTACCACGGGCCCGGCCAGGCGCACGGGCTGAGCTTCAGCGTGCGCGAGGGTGTCCGCCGGCCGCCGTCGTTGAGCAACATCTTCAAGGAGCTCAACGAGGACCTGAACGTGCCGAAGCCGCCGGGTGGCGACCTGACCGGCTGGGCGAAGCAGGGTGTGCTGCTGCTGAACGCGGTGCTGACGGTCCGGGCGGGCAAGGCCGGGTCGCACGCCAACAAGGGCTGGGAGGCGTTCACCGACGCCACCATCAAGGCGCTCAACGAGCGTGACGAGCGGATCGTGTTCCTGCTCTGGGGCAGCTATGCGAAGAAGAAGGCGGTGCTGGTCACCAATCCGGTGCACGCGGTCCTGGAGGCCGGCCACCCGAGCCCGCTGAACCGGGTCGGGTTCCTCGGCAGCCGCCCGTTCAGCGCGGCCAACAAGGCCCTGGCGGATGGTGGACGGCCGGTCATCGACTGGGACCCGCGGGCCACCGTCTAGGGTTTCGCTGTGCTGGTACTGGCTCTGGACACCGCAACCCCCGCGTCGACGGCGGCGCTCGTCGAGGTGACCCCGGACGGGCTGTCCGGGATCGCCGAGCGCCGCACCGTCGATCCACGCGCGCACGGGGAGAGACTGGCCCCGGAGATCGCCGCCGTGCTCGCCGACGCCGGGCTGCGACCGCGTGACCTCACCGCGATCGTGGCCGGGCTCGGCCCCGGACCGTTCACCGGCCTGCGGGTCGGGCTGGCGACCGCGGCGAGCATGGGTCACGCGCTGGGCATCCCGACCTACGGGGTGTGCTCGCTGGACGGCCTGGGCCGGGCGGCGGGTCCGGGACGGGTGCTGATCGCGACGGACGCCCGGCGCCGTGAGGTGTATTTCGCGACGTATGCCGACGGCGAGCGGACGTCCGGCCCCGAGGTGGCGAAACCGGCGGACGTGGCCGGTCTGCTGCACGGCGCGGTGGGCTCGGCCCTGCCCGCGGGCCTGCTGCCCGGGACGGCGGACGAGTCGGTCGAGGCGGAGGCCACGGTTGCCGGCCTGGTGGACCGGGCGGCGGGCGAGGGTGCACTGAAATACGGGGACCTGTTCGGCGTACCCGTCGAGGAACATCTGCTCTATCCGCCGGGTGCCGCGCTGGTCGCGCTCGCCGCCGACCGCATCCGCGGGGCCGCGCCGAGCGAGATCCTCACCCCGCTCTACCTGCGGCGGCCGGACGCGGTCGAGCCGTCGGCCCGTAAGCCGGTGCTGACCTGATGGAGATCGAGCGGTTCCGCTGGTGGCACATCGACGAGGTGCTGCCGATCGAGGAGGACCTCTTCGGCCCGGAGAAGTGGTCCGCCGCGATGTTCTGGAACGAGTTGGCCACCCGCCAGTTCTATCTGGTGGCGACGCACGAGGACCGGGTCGCCGGCTACGCCGGACTGTCCGTGGTGGACGAGCACGAGTCCTGGGTGCAGAACATCGCGGTCCGGCGGGACGCCCAGCGGCACGGCCTCGGCCGGCGGCTGCTGGAGGCGCTGCTCGCCGAGGCGGCCCGCCGTGGCACCCGCAAGACCCTGCTCGAGGTGGCCGTCGACAACGCCTCGGCGCAACGGCTGTATGCGAGCTACGACTTCGAGCCGGTCGGCATCCGGCGCGGCTACTACCAACCCAGCAACACGGACGCCCTGGTGATGATGCGCGATGCGTGACGAACCCCTGGTCCTCGGGATCGAGACCTCCTGCGACGAGACCGGTGTCGGCATCGTGCGCGGCCACACCCTGCTCGCCGACGCGCTGGCATCCAGTGTGGACCAGCACGCCCGGTTCGGTGGGGTGGTGCCCGAGGTGGCCAGCCGCGCGCACCTGGAGGCGCTGGTCCCGACGATGCAGCGGGCCCTGGACGAGGCGGGGGTGACCCTGGCCGACGTCGATGCGATCGCGGTGACCAGCGGCCCCGGCCTGGCCGGCGCGCTGCTGGTCGGTGTGGCCGCGGCGAAGGGTTATGCGCTCGCCGCCGAGAAGCCGATCTACGGCGTCAACCACCTGGCCGCGCACGTGGCGGTGGACACGCTGGAGCACGGGCCGCTGCCCGAGCCGGCGGTGGCGATGCTGGTCTCCGGCGGCCACTCGTCGTTGCTGCTCGTCGACGACCTGACCGCCGGGGTGACCCCGCTCGGCGCGACCATCGACGACGCGGCCGGTGAGGCGTTCGACAAGGTGGCCCGGCTGCTCGGGCTGGGCTTCCCGGGCGGGCCGATCATCGACCGCTCGGCCCGCGACGGCGATGCCGCCTCGATCCACTTCCCACGGGGCCTGACCGCGCCGAAAGACATGGTGGCGCACCGGTTCGACTTCTCCTTCTCGGGGCTGAAGACGGCGGTGGCACGCTGGGTGGAGGCGCGGGAGCGGGCCGGTGAGCCGGTGCCGGTGGCCGACGTGTCGGCGAGTTTCCAGGAGGCGGTCTGTGACGTGCTGACCGCGAAGGCGATCGACGCGTGCCGGTCCACCGGGGTGCGGACCCTGGTGATCGGGGGCGGGGTGGCGGCGAACTCGCGTTTGCGGGTGCTCGCCGAGGAGCGCGCCGCCCGGCACGGGATCGCGGTGCGGGTGCCCCGGCCGGGTCTCTGCACCGACAACGGCGCCATGGTGGCCGCGCTCGGCTCGCACCTGGTGAAAGCCGGCATCGCGCCGAGCCGTCTCGATCTGCCCGCTGATTCGGCGATGGGTTTGACCGAGGTCAGTGTGCCGGGGTAGGAAGCGTTCATGATCGCGCGGATGTGGGAGGTGCGGGCCTCGCGTAGTGGCTTCGACGAGCTGCTGGCCTGGGTCTGCGACACGGCGGTGCCTGCACTGGAGGTACTGCCACAACATGTGTCGAGTGACGTCTATTCGTCCACCGATCAACGCATCGTCGTCATCACCAAATGGCGCAACTCCCCGGAGAACCTGCGGACCCCGCCGGAGAACCTGGTGGCACGCGCTCCGCACGTCTGGGATTTCAACCCCGTCGATCGCTGACCGGTCGCAGTCGGCGCACCCCGGCTTTACCGTCGGGGCCTGATGCGAAGACTGCCTGCGCCCGACCCCGGTGTCCCCGACTCTCGATCCGCCACCCGATATCTGCTCTGGCTGATCCGGCGATCCCGCCTGACGGTCGCCGCCGCGGCACTGCTGGCGATCACCTGGATGGGATGCCAGGCGCTGGTGCCCGCGGTCGTCGGCCGGGCGGTGGACGCCGCCGTGGACCGGGACGCGACCGCCCTGGCCGTCTGGGCGGCGCTCCTTCTCGGTGTCGGGCTGGTGCAGGCGTTCACCGGGATCGCGCGGCATCGGTTCGCGGTCACCAACTGGCTGTCCGCGGCCTTCCGGACCGTGCAGGTGGTGGTCCGGCAGGCGAACCGACTCGGCTCCACGCTGCCGCGCCGGCTGGACGCCGGTGAGGTGGTGGCGATCGGCACCTCGGACATCACCCACATCGGCAGCGCCGTCGACATCACCTCGCGAGGCATGGGGTCGCTGCTCGCCGTGATCACGGTCACCGTCGTGCTGCTGCACACGTCGGTGCCGCTGGGGTTGGTGGTGCTGCTGGGCGTACCGCTGCTGATGTCGGTGGTCGGGGTGCTGATCCCGCCGCTGCACCGGCGGCAGCGCAGCTACCGGGACCGGCAGGGCTACCTGACCGGACGGGCCGCGGACCTGGTCGGCGGCCTGCGGGTGCTGCGCGGCGTGGGCGGGGAGGCGACCATGGCGGCCCGCTACCGGGCCGAGTCACGGGCACTCGGCGCGGCCGGCGTGCACACCGCGCGGATCGAGTCGCTGCTGGAGGCCGCGCAGGTGCTGCTGCCGGGGCTGTTCCTGGTGCTGGTCACGTGGCTCGGCGCGCGGTTCGCGGCGGACGGGCGGATCACCGTGGGGCAGCTGGTGGCGTTCTACGCGTACGCCGCCTTCCTGGTCGCGCCGCTGCGCCAGCTCACCGAGGCGATCGACAAGATGACCCGCGGGCACGTCTCCGGCCGGCGGGTGGTGACGATGCTGCGCGGGCGCAGCGATCTGGTGGATCCTCCGGATCCGGTGCCGCTCCCGGCAGGCGATCTGGTGGATCCCGTCTCGGGGGTACGGGTGACGCCCGGCCGTCTCACCGCGATCGCCGCCACGGACCCCGCCGAGGCGGCCGGGATCGCCGATCGACTGGGCCGGTACGCCGACGGTGCCACGCTGGGCGGTGTCCCGCTCGCCGCCGCAGCCCTGTCCGAGGTGCGCGCGCGGATCCTGGTCGCCGACAACGAGGCCCGCCTGTTCTCCGGCCGGCTCCGGGCGGACCTCGATCCGTACGGCACCGGCGCTCTGGAGAAGGCTCTGGAGGCCGCCGAGGCCACCGAGACGGTCGAGGCGCTGCCGGACGGCCCGGACGCCCTGGTGACCGATCGGGGCCGCTGTTTCTCCGGCGGCCAGCAGCAGCGGCTGCGCCTGGCCCGGGCCCTGATCGCCGACCCGGAGGTGCTGATCCTGGTGGAGCCGACGAACGCGGTGGACGCGTGGACCGAGGACCGGATCGCCGGGCGGCTGCGGGCGGCACGGGCCGGCCGGACCACGGTGGTCTGCACGAACAGCCCGCTGCTGCTGAGCCGGGCCGACCGGGTCTGTTTCGTCGCGGACGGCCGGGTGGTGGCGGCCGGCCCGCACGCCGACCTGCTGACCGCCGAACCCGGCTACGCCGGCCTGGTCCGCCGCGGCAACGGCTCGGCCTCCGACTCCGGAGACGCGGAGAAGAGCGGGGACGCGGAGACGAGCGGGGACGCGGAGACGAGCGGGGACGCGGAGACGAGCGGGGACGCGGAGACGAGCGGGGAAGCCGGCGAGGACCGGTCGTGAGCCGGCTGCTGCCGGTCGCGAGCGCCGCGCAGGCCCGCCGGTACGCCCGCGACCTGATCCATCAGTACCCCGGCCTGTTCCGCGCCACGATCAGCCTGCACGTGGCCGCCGCGCTGGCCGGTCTGGCCGGCCCCCGCCTGCTCGGGGAGCTGGTGCAGGGCGTGCACGACCGCGTCCCGATGTCCGAACTGGACCTGCTCGCGCTCGCCATCGGCGGGTTCGTGCTGGTGCAGACGATGCTGATCCGGTTCGCGCACCTGGCGTCGGCGCGACTGGGGGAGCGGGTGCTGACCCGGTTGCGGGAGGAGTTCGTCGGCCGGGTGCTCGCCCTGCCACTGTCCACGGTGGAGGCGGCCGGGTCCGGTGACCTGCTGACCCGGACCACCCGGGACGTCGACGCGCTGTCCAAGTGCGTCCGCTTCGCCGTGCCGGAGACACTGATCGCCCTGATCACTCTCGGTCTCGTTGTGGGGGCGCTGCTGCTGGTCAGCCCGATCTTCGCGGCGCCGCTGCTGATTGGAGTGCCGATCATGGCGGTCGGGACCCGGTGGTATCTGCGGCACGCGCCACGGGGGTACCTGCGGCAGAACGCCGCCTACTCGGACGTGACCGAGGGGCTGACCGAGACGGTGGAGAGCGCCCGTACGGTCGAGGCGCTCGGCCGTCAGCGGCAGCGGGTCGACCGTACCGACGTCGACCTGCGGCGATCCTGGCGCGCCGAGCGGTACACGTTGCGCCTGCGGACGGTGTGGTGGCCGGTCATCGAGATCAGCTACGTGGTGCCGATGGTGCTGACCCTGCTCACCGGTGGCTGGCTCTACCTGCACGACCTGGTCACGCTCGGCGCGCTGACCGCCGCCGTGATCTACGTCCAGCAACTTGTCGACCCGCTGGACCGGCTGGTCGGCTGGCTCGACGAACTGGAGGTCGGCGCGGCCGCGCTGGCCCGGCTGCTCGGTGTCACGGCCGGCCCACCGCCGGCGGTCACCGACGTCGCGGAGCCGGTCGGCAACCGGATCGAGGTACGCGACGTGCGGTTCGCCTACGCGCCGGGACGCGAGGTGCTGCACGGCGTGGACCTGGTCCTCGAACCGGGCGAGCGGCTCGCCGTCGTCGGGGTCTCCGGGGCCGGCAAGTCCACCCTCGGCCGGCTCCTCGCCGGGGTGCACCGGCCCACCTCGGGCAGCATCACGGTCGGCGGGGTGCCGCTGGGCGCGCTGCCACCCGACCGGTTGCGGGCCGAGGTCGCCCTGGTCACCCAGGAACACCACGTGTTCATCGGCACCCTGCGCGACAACGTGGCCATGGTGCGGCCCGGTGCGCAGGAGGGGGAGATCCGGGCGGCGCTCACCGCCGTACAGGCCCTCGCCTGGGTCGACGAGCTGCCGGACGGGCTGGACACGATGGTCGGCTCCGGTGGTGTCCCGCTCACTCCGGCGCAGGCGCAGCAGGTGGCGCTGGCGCGGCTGGTGATCGCCGATCCGCACACCCTGGTGCTCGACGAGGCGACGGCGATGCTCGACCCGCGGGCCGCCCGGGACCTGGAACGGTCCCTCGCGGCGGTGGTCAGCGGCCGCACCGTGGTGGCGATCGCACACCGGCTGTTCGCGGCGCACGACGCCGACCGGGTGGCGGTGATGGCGGCCGGGCGGATCGTCGAGCTGGGGTCGCACGACGAGCTGGTGGCGGCGGGTGGGGCCTACGCCGCGCTGTGGGACTCGTGGCAGGGCGGTGGCGGGGCCATGAAAAAAGCGCGCCCGGAGGGCGCGCCTTTTCCCTGAGCGGACGGACGGATCAGAAGCCCGGACCGTGCTGGTGGCCGTGCCCGTGACCGCCGTGGCTGTGGCCGTGGCCACCGTCGGCGGCCGGAGCGGCCTCGGCCGGCTTCTCCACCACGAGGCTCTCGGTGGTGAGCAGGAGACCGGCGATCGAGACGGCGTTGGAGACCGCGTTGCGGGTCACCTTCACCGGGTCGATGATGCCGGCCGCGGCCAGGTCGACGTACTCGTCGGTGGCCGCGTTGAGGCCGTGGCCCCAGCCCAGCTCGTTGACCTTGCCCACCACGACGTAGCCGTCGTGGCCGGCGTTCTGCGCGATCCAGCGCAGCGGCTCGACGAGCGCCTTGCGGACGATGCCGACGCCGAGCGCCTCCTCGCCGGTGAGGCCGAGGTTGCCCTCGAGCTCCTTGGCGACCTGGGCGAGAGCAGCGCCGCCACCCGGGACGGTCCCCTCCTCGACGGCCGCCTTGGTCGCCGCAATGGCGTCCTCGATGCGGTGCTTGCGCTCCTTCATCTCGACCTCGGTCGCGGCACCGACCTTGATCACCGCGACGCCGCCGGAGAGCTTGGCCAGCCGCTCCGAGAGCTTCTCGCGGTCCCAGTCGGAGTCGGACGCCTCGATCTCCTTGCGGATCTGCGAGACCCGGTCGGCGACGTCGGAGGAGTTGCCGCCACCGTCGACGATGGTGGTGTTCTCCTTGTCGACGACGATCCGCCGGGCGCTGCCCAGCGACTCGATGCCGACCTGGTCGAGCTTGTAACCGAGCTCGGGGGCGATCAGCTCGCCACCGGTCGCGATCGCGAGGTCCTGGAGGATCGCCTTGCGGCGGTCACCGAAACCGGGCGCCTTCACCGCGACGACCTTGATGGTCTTACGCAGCGAGTTGACCACCAGAGTGGACAGGGCCTGGCCCTCGACGTCCTCCGCGACGATCAGCAGCGGCTTGCTGGTCTGGAGCACCTTCTCCAGCAGCGGAAGCAGCTCCTCGATGCTGGAGATCTTCTGCGTGGTGAGGAGGATGTGCGCGTCCTCCAGCACCGCCTCCTGCGCCTCGGCGTCGGTCACGAAGTTCGGCGAGATGAAGCCCTTGTCGAACTGGAGACCCTCGGTCACCTCGAGCTCGGTGTGCAGCGCCGAGCCCTCCTCGACGGTGATGACACCGTCGCGCCCGACCCGGTCCATCGCGTCGGCGATCAGCTCGCCGATGGTGGCGTCCTGGGCCGAGATGGTGGCCACGTTGGCGATCGCCTTGTGGTCGGCGACCTCGACGGCCTTGGCCAGCAGCGCCTTGGACACGACCTCAGAGGCCTGGTCCATGCCGCGCTTGAGACCGATCGGGTTGGCGCCGGCGGTCACGTTGCGCAGGCCCTCGCGGACCAGCGCCTGCGCGAGCACGGTCGCCGTGGTGGTTCCGTCACCGGCGACGTCGTTGGTCTTGGTCGCCACCTCTTTGACGAGCTGCGCGCCGAGGTTCTCGTACGGGTCGGTGAGCTCGATCTCCTTGGCGATGGTCACGCCGTCGTTGGTGATCGTGGGCGCGCCGAACTTCTTGTCCAGGACGACGTTGCGACCGCGCGGACCGAGGGTGACCTTGACCGTGTCGGCGAGGGTGTTGACGCCGTGCTCCAGAAGGTGCCGGGCGTTGTCTGAGAAGCTGAGAATCTTCGCCATGAATGGTCCCTTCACGCACCAGCGCCCTGCCCCGAGCTATCGGAACAGGGCGCAAGCGCAATCAGTTAGGTCTTACTTCTCGATGACCGCGAGGACGTCGCGGGCGGAGAGCACCAGGTACTCCTCGCCGGCGTACTTGACCTCGGTGCCGCCGTACTTCGAGTAGAGGACGACGTCGCCGACCTTCACGTCGAGCGGAACGCGGTTGCCCTTGTCGTCGATCCGGCCGGGGCCGACGGCGAGGACGGTGCCCTCCTGGGGCTTCTCCTTGGCGGTGTCGGGGATCACGATGCCGGACGCGGTGGTCGTCTCGGCCTCGTTCGCCTGGACCACGATGCGGTCCTCGAGCGGCTTGATCGCAACCTTTGTCGCGGTAGTCACGGGCATACCCTCCTGGGTACAGGTTTCGCCGGCCATGAACCAGGCCGGTCAATGCCTCATGCCACCGGGCGGGGCCGTCGTCGCGGGTGCCGGTCCGCCTGGTGCCTAACCGCCACGGAGGACCCGGGCGGCTGGCACCCTCATGTTGAGAGTGCTAACGCCGAGACTATGTCGGAACTAGCACTCCGTCAACCAGAGTGCCAACCTGTCACGCCAGGGAGAATGCCTCTCGTGACCCCACAGTCGTTGCAACTGTTGCGTACCCCCGAGGGGTTGAAAGCCCTGGCCGCGGCGGCCGAGGTGGCCGGCGGTGAACCGCTCGCCGCCGCCTCGGCCCTACGGGCCCGGGGCTTCGGCGCGGAGCTCTCCGCGGCCGCCTTGACCCAGGCTAGTTTGCGCGGGCGCGCCGCGATGAAGTTCGGCCCGGACGCCGCCGGGATGTTCTTCACCAGGGCCGGTCTGGAGCAGGCCACCCGTGCCGTGGTGGCCGACCGGCGGGCCGCGCGGCTCGCCGCGGCGGGCGTCCGGACCCTCGCCGACCTCGGCTGCGGGCTGGGGTCGGACGCGCTGGCCGCGGCCCGGCACGGCATCACCGTGTACGCGGTGGACGCCGATCCGGTCACGGCGGCGATGGCGGCCGCGAACGCCGAGGCCGCCGGTCTCGCCGACCGGATCACCGTGACCTGTGCCGACGCGACCACGGTTCCGGTGGAGCGGTACGACGCGGTCTTCGCCGATCCGGCCCGGCGCCAGGTCGGCCGCGGCCGGGTGTTCGACCCGAAGGCCTATTCGCCGCCGTGGGACTTCATCGCCGGCCTGCCCGCCCGCACCCCGCGCACGGTGCTGAAGCTGGCACCCGGGATCGACCACGCGCTGCTGCCGCCCGGTGCCGAGGGGGAGTGGGTCAGCGTCGGTGGCGACCTGGTCGAGGCCGCGTTCTGGTGCGGCCCGCTGGCCGAGGTCCCGCGCCGTGCCACGCTGCTCGGCCCGGACGCCGGTTTGGTCGGGGCAGGCAACAAATCGGCGGAGGTGGGGCCGGTCGGCGCCTGGATCTACGACCCCGATCCGGCGGTCATCCGCTCCCATCTGGTGGCCGAGTTCGCCGCGGCGATCGGCGGGCGGCTGGCCGATCCGGAGATCGCCTACGTCTACACCGACGACCCGGTGGACACGCCGTTCGCCCGCCGGCTCGCGGTCACCGAGATGCTGCCGTTCTCGCTGAAACGGCTCCGCGCGCTGCTCCGGGAGCGCGGGGTGGGTGTCCTGGAGATCCGCAAACGAGGCTCGGCGCTGGTCCCCGATCAGCTGCGCAAGGACCTCAGGCTGTCCGGGCCGAACACGGCGGGGCTGGTGCTGACCCGGGTGGAGGGGGCACCGGTGGCACTGCTGACCACCGCGGCGATGTGACCCGGCGGGCCGCGATGGGGCGGTCGCGGCGATGTAGCTCACGGGGCGGCAGCGCCGGGGAGGCGACCGCGGCGAGGTAGTTTTCGCGGATGGCCAAGAAAGCGGCCGGAACGCCGGCCACCGTGGTGCTCACCACCGAGCGGGTGGCGCACGCCCTGCATCCGTATGAGGTGTCGCCGGACGCCCCCAACTACGGTGCGCTGGTGGCCGAGGCCCTCGGGGTCGCTCCGGAGCAGATGTTCAAGACGCTGGTGGCCGAGGTGGACGGCGCTCTCGTGGTCGGTGTCGTGCCGGTCACCGGTGATCTGGACCTGAAGGCGCTGGCCGCGGCGGCCGGCGGTAAGCGGGCGGCACTGGCCGACCGGGCGGCCGCGGAGCGCAGCAGCGGCTACGTCCGCGGCGGGATCAGCCCGCTCGGGCAGCGGCGGCGGCTTCCCACCGTGATCGACGACACGGCGGCCGGACTCGAGGTGATGTATGTGTCGGCGGGCCGCCGCGGGCTGCAGGTGTCACTCGCCCCTGCCGACCTGATCAGACTGACCAGCGCGACCGTCGCCCCGATCCGGGCGGGCGCATCCTAGGCCGTCGGAGGGCCCCCGGTTCTCCCGGTTCGGCCGACTTCCCGGCCCGAAACTACTTAGCGTTACGTTATGCGGACCGTGTGGCGAATTTCGGCGTTCTCGGCACGGGTCAGTGAAACGGTCGTGTTGCCGGATTGTTATGCCTCGGTACGAGATAGACCGTCGTTGTCGCTTGTGTTCTGCGCCACCATGTGAATACGTTGCCGGGCACAACAAACCGGTTCCTGATCCATCGGCGTCATGGTTCAGCAGTGGTTCTCCCAGGCGCTGCCCGTCCCTGACGAATCCGAAAGAGGTTCCGGATTCCCCCCGGAAAGGACATATAGGGATGCGTAAGGGAATGTTCGCCCTTGCCACGGCCGGCCTGTTGGCCACGGGCGGCATGTCCGCCTGCGATACCGAGAGCGGTAGCGGCACCGGCAGCGGCTCCTCGGGCGGCGCCATGGTCGGCGTGATCCTGCCGGACACCAAGAGTTCGGCCCGCTGGGAGACGGCGGACCTGAAGTACCTGGCCGACGCGTTCGACGCCGCGGGCATCAGAGCCGACATCAAGAACGCCCAGGGCGACAAGGCCTCGTTCCAGACCATCGCCGACGGCATGATCCAGAGCGGCGTCAAGGTCCTGATGACCGTCAACCTGGACTCCGGCACCGGCAAGAACGTTCTGGCGAACGCGAAGAAGGCCGGCATCCACACGATCGACTACGACCGCCTCACGCTGAGCGGTGGCGCCGACTACTACGTCTCCTTCGACAACGTCGAGGTCGGCAAGCTCCAGGGGCAGGGTCTGGTGGACTGCCTGGCCGAGAAGCGGGTGACCGGTCCGGTCGTCGCCTACCTCAACGGCTCGCCCACCGATAACAACGCCACCCTGTTCAAGGAGGGCTACGACTCGGTCCTCAAGCCGAAGTTCGACTCGGGCGAGTTCACCAAGGGCCCGGACGACGCGGTTCCGGACTGGGACAACGCCAAGGGCGGCACGATCTTCGAGCAGCAGCTCACCAAGGACAACAAAATCGCCGGTGTGCTCGCCGCGAACGACGGTCTCGCCAACGCGGCCATCGAGGTCCTGAAGAAGAACAAGCTGAACGGCACCGTTCCGGTCACCGGCCAGGACGCCACCGTCCAGGGCCTCCAGAACATCCTCGCCGGTGACCAGTGCATGACCGTCTACAAGGCGATCAAGAAGGAGGCCGAAGCGGCCGCCGCGCTGGCCGTCGCACTGGCCAGGGGCGAGACCCCGAGCACCGCCACCAACACCGTGATCGACCCGGAGTCGAAGGCCGCCGTCAAGTCGGTGCTGCTCAAGCCGGAGGCGATCACCAAGGCGAACGTCAAGACGGTCATCGACGACGGGTTCGTCACCAAGGAGGCGCTGTGCACCGCAGCGTTCGCGAAGGCCTGCACCGACGTGGGCATCAGCTGATCCTCAGTACTCCCCGCTGATTCCGGCGACGGCGCCGCCCACGTCATCGACGTGAGCGGCGCCGGAGTCGGTTCCGCGGCCGGAACCGGCCGGTCACCGAACTAAGGAGAAACACCCGTGGCCGCGACACCCCTACTGGAACTGCGCGGGATCGACAAGAGCTTCGGTCCCGTCCAGGTGCTGCACGATGTCGGCCTGAGCGTCTACCCCGGCGAGGTCACCGCCCTGATCGGTGACAACGGCGCCGGCAAGTCGACGCTCGTCAAGTGCGTCAGCGGCATCTACACGATCGACGCGGGCACGGTGACCTTCGACGGCAGGCAGGTCTCGGTGCACAGCCCCCGGGACGCCGCCGACCTCGGTATCGAGGTCGTCTACCAGGACCTCGCGCTCTGCGACAACCTGGACATCGTCCAGAACATGTTCCTCGGCCGGGAGAGGAAGCGCGGCATCGTCCTGGACGAGCCGACCATGGAGCAGATGGCCGGCGAGACGCTGGCCAACCTTTCGGTACGCACGGTCAAGTCGCTCCGTCAACTCGTCGCCACCCTCTCCGGCGGTCAGCGGCAGACCGTGGCGATCGCCAAGGCGGTGCTCTGGAACAGCAGGGTCGTGATCCTGGACGAGCCGACCGCGGCTCTCGGCGTGGCACAGACCGCCCAGGTGCTGGAGCTGGTCCGCCGACTGGCCGACAAGGGTCTCGGCGTGGTGCTCATCTCGCACAACATGAACGACGTCTTCGCGGTCTCCGACCGGATCGCCGCGCTCTACCTCGGCCGGATGGCCGCCGAGGTGAAGACGAGCGACGTCACCCACGCCCAGATCGTCGAGTTGATCACCGGCGGGCGCAGTGGCCACCTGGGCCTCCCGCCGGAGAATCCCACCGACTTCGCCGACATCACGCCGGGAGTCCACCAGTGAGCACCACGACACTCGATACCGCCGGTGGCGTCACCGTCGTCAAACCCACGGTCAACAGCCACTTCCGGGACTACGTGGACCGGATCCGCGGTGGTGACCTCGGGGCCCTGCCCGCCGTACTGGGCCTGGTCCTGCTCACTCTGATCTTCGGCATCGCCCGGCCGGAGACGTTCTTCAGTGCCGGCAATCTCGCGAACCTGTTCAACCAGGCCGCCGGCCTCACCATGATCGCGATGGGCCTGATCTTCGTCCTCCTGCTGGGCGAGATCGACCTCTCCGCCGGCTACGCGGCCGGTGTCTGCGGCGCGGTGATGGCGATCCTGCTCACCGAGAAGAACTATTCCGAGCCGGTCGCGCTGATCGCGTCGCTGGCCGTCGGCGCGGTGATCGGCCTGGCACTCGGCTTCCTGGTGGCGAAGATCGGCATCCCGTCCTTCGTCGTCACGCTGGCGGCCTTCCTGGCCTTCCAGGGCGTCCTGCTGAACCTGCTCGGTGAGGGCAAGAACGTCTCGATCCCGGACGGTTTCATCAAGTCGCTCAACAAGGACAGCCTTCCGGTCGCCTGGAGCTGGTCCCTGGCGGTGGCGGCGGTGGCCGTGTTCGCGCTCATCCAGTTCCTGCGCTACCGCGGCCGGGTCGTCCGGGGCCTGGTCACCGAGCCGGTCGGGATCGTCCTGCTGCGGGTGGCGGGAATCGCGGCGCTGATCCTGATCACCACCGCGATCCTCACCCAGGAGCGGGCGATCAACCCGGCCGTCACCTCGCTCAAGGGCGTCCCGATCGCCGCGCCGGTGATCGGCGGCTTCCTGGTGCTGTGGACGTTCGTGCTGGGCCGCACCTCGTACGGCCGGCACATCTACGCCGTCGGCGGCAACGCCGAGGCCGCCCGCCGGGCCGGCATCCCGGTCGACCGGATCCGCATCTCGGTCTTCGTGATCGGCTCCATCATGGCCGCGGTCGGCGGCATCATGCTGGTCAGCCGGGCCGGGTCGGTCGACCCGAACACCGGCGGCAGCAGCACCCTGCTCTACTCGGTCGGCGCCGCGGTGATCGGCGGCACCAGCCTCTTCGGCGGTAAGGGAAAGGTGATCCACGCGGTGATCGGTGGCGCGGTGATCGCGGTCATCGACAACGGCATGTTGCTGATGGACTTCTCCTCCGGGACGCGCTACGTGTTCACCGGTGTGATCCTGCTCATCGCCGCGGGTGTCGACGCGCTGGCGCGCCGCCGCGCCGCGGCGACCGGCAACCGGTAACCAGGGCCCGATGGACACCACGACGGGGCAGGGGACGGGGCGCTGATGCGAGCCAGCCCGAGTCAGGAAGAGGTACGCAAGTACAACCTCGGGACGGTGCTGCGCTACGTGCACATGCACGGCGCGACGTCCCGGGCTGAGCTGACCACCCGGCTCGGCCTCAACCGCAGCACGATCGGCGCCCTCACCGCCGACCTGATCGGCGCGGGTCTGGTCAGCGAGGCGGCGCCACGCGAGACCGGACGGGCCGGCCGGCCGTCACTCGTCGTCCGGCCGGAGTCCGGGCGGGTGTACGCCTACGCGCTCAGCATCGAGGTGGACCGGCTGCGGGCGGCCCGGGTCGGTTTGGGCGGCCGGATCCTCGAGCAGTACGAGACCGAGCGCCCCCGCGGAATGAGTGCCGGCGAGGCGGTCCGCCCGCTGGCCCGCTACGTCCGCACCATGCGCTCCGGTGCCCCCGCCGACGGCCGGTGCGTGGGCAGCGCCGTCGCCGTGGCCGGCATGGTGCGGCTGGAGGACGGCATGATCCGGCTGGCCCCGACCATCGGCTGGGTCGACGAGCCGATCGGTGAGGCACTGCGCACCGAGTTGGAGGAGTTCGGGCCGCTGAGCGTCGGCAATCACGCCGACGTGTGCGCGCTCGCCGAGCACTCACGCGGCGCCGCGGTCGGCTCCGACAACGTCATCTACCTGTACGGCGACGTCGGTGTCGGTGCCGGGATCGTGGCCGGTGGACGGCGGGTGCACGGGCACGGCGGCTACGGCGGGGAGGTCGGCCACATGGTCGTCAACCCGTACGGCCGGACCTGTAGCTGTGGCTCGCGCGGCTGCTGGGAGACCGAGATCGGCGAGCACGCGCTGCTGCGCCTGGCCGGGCGGGCCGACCGCAGCGGCCGGGAGGCGGTGCTGGCCGTGGTGGACGCCGCGATGCGCGGGGACAGTTCGGCGCAGCACGCGTTACGGCAGGTCGGCGACTGGGTCGGGTTCGGTGTCGGCAACCTGGTGAACATCTTCAACCCGGAGGTGGTGATCTTCGGCGGCACTCTGCGGGACGTCTATCTCGGTGCCGCGGCGCAGATCCGCAGCAGGCTGAACGCGGTCGGGCTGCCGGCCTGCCGCGAGCACGTCCGGCTGCGCACGCCGGAACTGGGCCCGGACGCGGCTCTGATCGGGGCCGCCGAACTGGCCTTCGAGCACCTGCTCGACGACCCTCTCGTGCCCTGAGAGCCGAGGCTCCACCGGCTGCCCGGTGACCTCGGCTGCGAGTACCCCTGGAGAGCCGGCGGTACCGGCTCCGTTTCGTGCCCGGGTGTCGGAGTCCTGATCGGACGGTGGGTCCGCACCGTCGTGAAGGGGCACCCATCCGGAAGATCTATGCTGCCCGCCATGCCCCCGCGTCAACCGGATCTGGACCCGGCGGCCGCCTACCCGCGGATCACCGGTCTGCGGGACGCCCTGGACTCCGGGGACTGGCCGGCCTGCCGTGCGGTGCTCGACGCCTCCGCGCCGGTGGAACGCACCGAGCTCACCATGGTGCCCTTCGCCGAGCCGGGCCTGGAGACGTTCCTGCGCGGCGTGCTGGACGGCGACCCGGGGGACGGCGCGGCCGCCGCGCTGCTCGGCCGGCATCTGATCGGAACGGCCTGGCGTGTCCCGACCGGCGCCCGGGCGGAGCGGGGCGCCCCGCGGCGGCCCGCCGGGCGCACCGACGGGCTGGTGACGGCCGAACGGCTGCTCGTCGACGCCGCCGCCCGCAGCCCCCGTGACCCGGCGATCTGGACGGCCCGCCTGGTCACCGCGCGGGGTCTGCGGCTCGGCCGCTCCGAGGCCGCCCGGCGCTACCGGCGGCTCGCCGAGATCGATCCGCACCACCTGCCGGCGCAGTGGCAGTACCTTCAGCAGCTCTGCCCGGAACCCGGCGGTGACTGGGAGCCGGCGCACGCGTTCGCCCGGGAGACCGCCGAGGCCGCGCCGCCGGGATCGTTCGGGCCGGTGCTGGTCGCCGAGGCACACCTGGAGCACTGGAACCGGGAACACCACCGGCAGCCGGGAGCGGGCCGCCGGTATCTCGCCGACGACCGGGTCCGGGCCGGGCTGCACGAGGCGGCCCGCCGCTCGGTGTGGCACGCCGACTTCCGGCACACCCACGGCTGGGTCCGGGTGACGAGCACGTTCGCGATGGCGTTCGCACTGCTCGACGACCGGCCGGCGGCCGACTCGCTCTTCACCACGCTGGGCGATCTCGGTTCCGACCATCCCTGGTACCACCTCGGTGACCCGGGCGCGGTGATCGTGAAGTATCGGAAACGGGTGGCGGGAGGCGGCACATGAGGCGACTGGAGGTCGACGGGATCCCGGCGGTGCTCGCGCCGGTGACCGGTCCCGCCCACGCCGGCCTGGTCTTCCGGGTCGGTACGGCGGACGAGCCGCTGGCCCGGCGCGGCATCACCCGCCTGGTCGAGCACCTGGTGACCGACGGTCTCGACCCGGCCGGCCGGACCAGTTGGACGACCGGGCCCGAGCACACCTGGTTCCACGTGCAGGGCTCACCCACCGAGATCACCGAGTTCCTCACCGGGGTGTGCGAGGGACTCCGCAACCCGCCGGCCGACCGGCTCGCCGAGGTGCGGGAGCTGGTGCAGGGCGCCCGGCCCGAACGGGACCCGCTGCCGATGTGGCGGCACGGTGCCCGTGGCTTCGGCGTCGTCAGCTATCCGGAGTGGGCGCTGCCCGGTCTCACCGAGGCGCACCTCCGCGAGTGGATCTCCCGATGGTTCACCCGGGAGAACGCGGCACTCTGGGTGGCCGGCGATGAGGTGCCCGAGGGGCTGCGGCTGGACCTGCCGGCCGGCGTACGGCAGGCGCCGCCGGCCGCCGCCAGGACGCTGCCGCTGACCCCCGCCTGGTTCACCGGCGGCGTCGGCTGGGACACGGTGATCGCCCGTGGCCCGGAGGCCGCGGTCTTCGCCAACGTCCTGGAACGCCGGGTGCACCGGGACCTGCGTGACCTCACCGCGCAGACACGTACCGAGTACGTTCCGCGCTCGGACGGCACCGCGCGGATCCTGATCGTCGCCGAGGCACTGCCGGAGCAGTCCGAGGCGGCCCTCGGCGGTCTGGTCGACGTGCTGGCCGCGGTACGGGCCGGGCAGATCGACCCGGACGAGGTGGCGAGCGTGGTGAAGCTCACCGGTGAGGGACTGCGCGAGTCCGAGTCGCGCGGCGCCCGCCTGCCCGGCCAGGCGTTCAACCTGCTCGCCGGGCGCGAGGTGCAGACGCTGGAGGAGGCCCTCGCCGAGGTGCGGGCGGTCACCGCCGCCGATGTGGCCCGGGTCGCCGTCGAGGCGTACGACGCCGGTCTGCTGATGACCCCGCCCGGCAGCACCGCCGAGTGGGCCGGTTACACCGCCGCCCCGGCGATGTCGGACACGGTGCCGGCCGGCCGTGTCCATCGTGGCCGCCGCGACCGGGCGCTGCGCCTGATCAGCGGTGCCGAGGGGGTCGGCGTGACCGGCCATGGCGTGGTCGCCGCCGTCCGCTGGGACTCCTGCGCAGCCCTGCTGAGCTGGCCGGACGGGGGTCGTCATCTGATCGGCGAGGACGCGGTGACGGTCCGGGTCGAGCCGACCATGTACCGGGGCGCCGACCGGGTGGTGCGCGAGGTGGACGCCCGGATCCCGGAGCGGCTGCGGATCGAGATGCCGGCCCGCGACCGGGACCGGATTCCGCAGCCGGAGCCCGCGTCCGGGGCCGGCACCGGACGGCTGTACGCCACGGCGATCCTCTGCGGTGTGCTCGCGCTGTTCCTCCTCGGCGGCGGTCTCTGGATCCTCGTCCAGTCACTGGCCGGCCCGGGCACCGGCAACCCGCGCGGCGAGGACGTCCTGGCGCTCGCCGGGTCCCTCGTCTTCGGGGTCATGCTCGGCCGGCACGGCTGGACCGCCGGCCGGGAACTGGGCAGCCGCCGTAGCTGAGGTGCATCTATAGTGCGCGCCATGATCGGATCCACCGACGTGGTGCTCGACGCGGCCGCCGCGTACCCGGAGATCGCCGGGCTCCGGGCGGCTCTCCGCCGCCGGGACTGGCCGGCCTGCCGGGCGCTGCTCGACCAGCTGGAGCCGACGGCCCGCAGCGCCGCGTTGCAGTCCTGTGCCGGTGAGCTCGGGCTCGAGGAGTTCCTGCGCGGGGTGCTGGCCGCCGACGTCACCGACGCCGCCGCGGCCGCGCTGCTCGGCCACCATCTGATCCACGTCGGCTGGGAGATCCGGTCCGGGCAGTACGCCAAGCACGTGGGCGCGCGGCAGTTCGATCGGTTCCACGACTGGCTGCGCCGGGCCGAGCTGGTGCTGATCGACGCCGCCGCCCGCCATCCGAAGGACCCGGCGATCTGGACGGCGCGGCTGCTCACCGCCCGGGGCCTGCAACTGGGCCTGGCCGAGGCGCGGCGCCGGCTGGACCGCGCGGTCGCCGCCCAGCCGCACCATCTGCCCGCCCAGCTCCAGTTCCTCCAGAGCGCCTGCCCGAAGTGGGACGGCACCTGGGAGGTTGCCCACGAATTCGCCCGCGACGCCATGCTGGCCGCCCCGCCCGGGTCGCCGCACGCGGTGCTGGTCGTGCACGCGCATGTCGAGCACATCGTCGGCGACGACGACACCGACGTCGTGCGCTACCTGGCCGACGACACCATCCGTGCCGGGATCTACGAGGCGGCGCACCGGTCGATCTGGCATCCGGAGTTCCGGCGTGGCCCCGGCTGGGTGCAGGCGTTCACCGCGTTCGCGCTGATCTTCACGATGCTCGACGACCGGCGGTCCGCGGCGACCGCGTTCGCCGGGCTCGGCACCCTGGCCGCGGAGTACCCCTGGAACCAGATCGGCAGCGATGTGTCCGCGCAGATCCGGGAGGCGCGGGCGTGGGCGTACGAGGAGGCCGTATGACCACCCGGCAGGAGGTCGACGGCGTGCCGGTGCTGATCGCGCCGACCACCGGGCCGATGAGCGCCGGACTCGCCTTCCGGGTCGGTTTCGTCGACGAGACGCTGTCCCGGCGCGGCATCACGCACCTGATCGAGCACCTCGCCCTGCACACGCTCGGGGTGGCCGACTACCACTACAACGGCGCCACCGGCGTCGAGCACACCGTCTTCCACATGCAGGGCGCGGAGGCGGACATCGTCGCCTTCCTGAACGGCGTGTGCGCCGCCCTCGGCGATCTGCCGATGGACCGTCTCGCCGTGGAGAAGGAGATCCTGCGGACCGAGCAGAACTCCCGCGGTGAGGGCCCGGCCGGGCGGCTGGCCCTGTGGCGGCACGGCGCCCGTGACTACGGCCTGGCCAACTACCCGGAGTGGGGCCTGGGCGCCCTCACTCCCGACGATCTGCGCGCCTGGGTGGCCCGCTACTTCAACCGGGGCAACGCGGTCCTCTGGATCGCCGGGCCGGGCGTGCCCGCCGGTCTCCGGCTCGATCTCCCGGACGGCACGCGCCAGGCCGCCCCGGTGCCTTCTTCCATCCTTCCGGTACGCCCGGCGTACTTCATCGGCGCGGAGGACGCCATTGCCTGGGACGCCGTCGTCGACCAGGGCGAGGATGCGGCGGTCTTCGCCGAGGTGCTGAGACGGTCGATGTTCCGTTCGCTGCGCCAGGAGAGCGGCCTCTCCTACAACGTGGTGAGCGACTACACACCGAGAGCCGACGGCCGTGCCGTGATCATGGCGGCCGCCGACTCGCTGCCGGAGAAGCAGGGCGCCGTCCTCGGCGGCCTCGTCGACGTACTGGCCGCCGCCCGCCTCGGGATCATCGACGAGGCCGAGGTGGCCGCGGTGGTCAACAAGCGCCGCGAGGAGCTGCGGCAGGCCGACGCCACCGGAGGACGGCTGCCCGGTCAGGCGTTCGACCTGCTCGACGGCCGCCCGGTGCGCAGTGTCACCGAGGTGCTGGCCGAACTCGACGCGGTCACCCGGGACGACGTCGTCGCGGTCGCCGCCGCGGCCAGTGCCGACGGGCTGTTGATGACGCCGGGGGAGACCCAGGCGGACTGGGCCGGATTTGCCGAAGCGCCGGTCTCCTCGGTGCCGCCGGTGGACGGCATCACCCATCAGGCGCCGGACGACTCGGCGCCGCGCCTGGTCGCCGGCGAGCGGGGGTTCAGCCTGATCCGGCCGGAATCGACGGCCACCGTGCTCTTCGACGAGTGCTCCGCCGTGCTCGCCTGGCCGGACGGCGGCCGGATCCTCGTCGGGTACGACGCCGTCCAGCTGCGCGTCGAGCCCGCCCTGTATCCGGACGGGCCCGCGATGGTGGCCGCCCTGGACGCGCGGATCCGGCCGGAGCTGCGGGTCGCGATGCCGCCCCGCGATCCGGAGCGGATCCCGCGCCCGCCGGCGCCCGAACCACCTGCCCCGTCCGGATCGGTCCTCGCCCGGGCCCTGCGCCGGATCCGGCGCGGCTGAGAGGCGGATCCGTCACGAATCCGTAAGACCGGCACGCGTATCCGTCGCGGCGGAGAACGGGGACGATGGCAGGGTGAAGGCGTCGATCAGATCCGGGCTCGGTGGAGTGGCGGCGGCTGCGGCCGCTCTCGGCGTGGCCGAGGTGACCGCACTCGCGACGGGCGCCCGCTCGGCCCCGATCGTCGCGGTCGGCGGGGTGGTGGTCGATCATGTGCCGGCCCCGGTCAAGGACTTCGCGGTCGCCGTCTTCGGGGTGCACGACAAGACCGCCCTGATCGTCGGCACGGTTCTGCTCCTGGCCGCCTACGCCTACGGGGTGGGTGTGCTGGCCCGGCGCCGGTGGGCGCCGGCGGTCGCCGGAATCGCGGTGTTCGGGCTGGTCGGTGCGGTGGCGGCGGTGACCCGGCCGGGCGCGGGCGGGACGTCGGTGATCCCGTCGGTGGTCGGTGCCGCGGCGGCCGTGCTGGTGCTGCGCCACCTGCGGGGACGGGCCGGTGCGGCCGAAACCGACGACGGGGCGGATGGGCCGTACCAGATCCAGGAGAGCCGTCGCCGTTTCCTCCGTGACCTGGGGATCGTCGCCGCGGCCGCCGCGGCCGCGGGTGTCGCCGGCCGGATGCTCACCTCGCGCCGCGCGGTGACCGTGGCCCGGCAGTCGATCGCGCTGCCATCCCCCGTCGAGCCACGGCCGGTGCTGCCCGCCGGCGTGGACGTGCCCGGCACGACCCCCTATGTCACGCCCAACCGGGCCTTCTACCGGATCGACACCGCGCTGGTCACGCCGCAGGTGGACCCGTCGGCCTGGCAGCTGCGGATCCACGGGATGGTCCGCAACCCGATCACGCTCACCTGGGCGGACCTGCTGAAACGGCCGATGGTCGAGCGGTACGTGACGATCGCGTGCGTCTCCAACGAGGTCGGCGGTGACCTGATCGGCAACGCGCTCTGGCTCGGCACCCCGATCCGGGACCTGCTCGAGGAGGCCGGCCCGTTGCCCGAGGCGGATCAGGTGGTGCAGCGGTCGGTGGACGGCTGGACCTGTGGCGCCCCGACGGCGACGCTGCGGGACGGCCGGGACGCGCTGCTCGCGATCGGGATGAACGGCGAGCCGCTGCCGGTCGAGCACGGCTTCCCGGCCCGGATGATCGTTCCCGGACTGTACGGCTACGTCTCCGCCTGCAAGTGGATCACCGAGATCGAGCTGACCCGGTTCGCCGACTTCGACGCCTACTGGGTGCCGCGCGGATGGTCGGCACTGGCCCCGGTGAAGACCCAGTCGCGAATCGACAGCCCGGGCGACGGCAGCCGGAAACCGGTGGGCGACGTGACGGTCGCCGGAGTCGCGTGGGCGACACATCGCGGTATCGCGACGGTCGAGGTGCAGGTGGACGACGGTCCATGGCAGCCCGCGCGGCTCGCCGCGGCGGTCTCCGCGGACACCTGGCGGCAGTGGAGCCTGACCTGGGCCGCCTCCGCCGGGCGGCACACCCTTCGAGTACGCGCGACCGATCTCGATGGGGTGACGCAGACGCCGCTGGAGGCCCCACCGGCCCCCGACGGCGCCACCGGACTGCACCAGGTGACCGTCGACGTCGGGTAGTTGAAAGCCGCACTTTCGGTCCGACTCGGGAAAGCAAGTCGCTCATACGGTGGCTTGCATGTCCACCAATGCGGTTGAAGAACCGCTGAACCACTCGACACGGTCCTCCCTGGAGGACCGTGCCGGAAGCCGTGTGGTGACGCCGCGTGCCGGTCGGCGTCAGGCCGCCGGTGCCTGCCGCTGTGCGGGCACCGCCGTCTTGTGGGGCCGGCCGAGGCGAGCCTCGAGCCGGAGCAGGTCGACCCGTCCGTGACGGTCTGCGAGATCCTCCCAGCCGACCGCGAGCAGCCGCAGCCGCTCCGATTCGCTGAAGCCTCCCCAGACCCCGTACGGCTCGCGAACCGCGAGGGCGTGCGCGGCGCACTCCGCCCGAACCGGGCAGGCGCCGCACATGCTCTTCGCCTTGGCCTCCCGGCGACTGCGGGACGACCCGCGTTCGCCGTCAGGGTGGAAGAACTGTGCGCTGTCCCGGCCTCGGCAGAGCCCCAGTCTCTGCCAATCCCAGACATCGGCGATGGGACCGGGCAGTCTGCGAACGTTCGACATCAACACCCTCCTCCCGCGCGGCACCGCGGAGCGTTCGTCGTGAGGGGCCAGGAACCGGCCTCGTGCGGGTGTACCCCGGCAACGTCCGGCTCACACGCACCATGTCGATGTCTTCGCGAGCGGTATGGCAAAGGGGCGGCAAGTCATACCTTTCTTTCCCGTTTTTTCCATCTAAAGCGCGTAATGCTGCGGCCCTCGCGTGATCTCCTCTGAGAGAGAAGGAGGATCACTGTGCGTACCGTCCTCGTGTGCGTCCGAACCCCGCTGGCGGCCCAGACCGTCGCGTCCACCGCGGCCCGGCTCGGCATGACCGGCGTCGTCCGGACTGCGGTCAGCGAGACCGAGGCCATGATCCGACTGGCGGAACGGCCCGCCGAAGTGGTCCTGGCCGACACCGCCGTGACCCGGCCCGACAGCGTCGGTTTCACCCGGCGGGTACTCGCCCGTGCCCCCCAGGCGCAGTTGGTGCTCTTCGGTGCGGAAGACCCGCGGGTAGCCGCGGCGGCAGTGGCCGCCGGCGCCCGAGGTGTCATCCGTGGCGTCGAACATGACCTGGTCAGCGTCGTCGCCAAGGCACTACTCCTACTGCTGTTGCCGGTACGCCCGCAGGGCATGCCGATCAACGGCGCCAACGCTCAACCGGCCACCGTGGCCGGCGGTGTGCGCAACAACAACTCCCCGGCGGCCCGGGGGCAGTACCAGCAGGGCCCCGGTGGCATCGGCGTGCACAACGCAGCGGCGGTGCCGGCCATGCTCGGGCCCAACGCGCCGATGGTCCCCGCCCAGCGCGGGGACGCGCCGATCGACCCGGCCACCGGCCGGCCGATGGTGGCCTGGCCCGGCAACGAAGCCGGGGTGGGCATGACCGACGCGCAACCCGCGGGCCGGCGGCTGACGCTCACCGAGCGTGAGCTTCAGGTGCTGCGGGGGATGGCGGACGGGAAGAGCAACGCCGAGATCGGCCGCGAACTGTTCGTCTCCGAGGACACCGTCAAAACCCACGCACGGCGGCTCTTCCGCAAACTCGGGGCCCGGGACCGTGCGCACGCGGTCGCTGCCGGGTTCAGGGCGGGGCTGGTCGCCTGAGGTGGTTCGGTCGCCGGGGTGAGTGCCTCGGCGGCTGAGGCGAGTGTTTCGATCGCTCGGTGAATGCCTCGGCGGCGAGGCGAGTGTTTCGGTCGCCTCGGTGGCTGAGGCTGGCGGGGCGGTCTGCTGAGCTGGCTGGCTTCGCTTCGCTCCGCGGCAGAACGCCTTGTACCCGGTGATGAGGCAGGCGATTTCCCGCCACCCCGCAAACCCCGCGGGGCGTCGGTAAATCGACTGCCTCATCACCGGCGGCGTTATGCGGGCCGTTCTGTGGCTACGCGCGCACTGGGAAACTACGGGGTTTCCTACGGGGCAGCGCGGCCGTTCCGTGACTACGGGGTTTCGTCGTCGCTGCCCTCGGTCAGGGTGTCGTGTACGCCGTCGGCGTAGCCCCGGGCGTACTCCCACGTGACGTAGTGGTCGGGGTCGGGGTCGTAGGCCGGCTCGTGGACGCGGGGGCGGCCACTGCTCAGCAGATGGCGCAGATTACCGCGCAGCAGGTCCCAGTCGAAGTAGTGCGGCTCGTGGCAGTCCTCGCACTCGATCACCAATCCGCGGATGCCCGTCGGACTCAGCAGCGCCTGGTAGATCTCCAGGTCGGAGAGGTCCTCCAGGACGTCCTGCCGCTCGTCCTCGGTCAGCGGTTCGGTCTCGGCGTCCTCGTTGAGGTCGTCGAGACCGGCGGCCGGGTCGGTCGGGTCGCCGTTGAAGGGGTCGATCGGCTCATCTTGCACCCCCATACCGTACTCACCTCCCGAGTGTGTGTGCTGGCCCGCACGTTCTGTCCGCCGCCCGGGTGCCCCGCCCGGGATGGGTAGGATGATGAACTCCGCCTCTTCTCTCAGGGATGATCTGTGGAAACTGACAGCGCTCGCACCGTTCCTCTCGGCCTCACGTTCGACGATGTGCTGTTGCAGCCAGGCGAGTCGGACGTGGTGCCCAGCCGGGTCAACACGGTCACGCGCCTGACCCGTAACGTCGAACTCACGATCCCGCTGCTCTCCGCGGCGATGGACACGGTGACCGAGGCGCGCATGGCGATCGCCATGGCTCGTGAGGGCGGCATCGGCGTGCTGCACCGCAATCTCTCCGCGGAGGACCAGGCGGCCCAGGTCGACCTCGTGAAGCGGTCCGAGTCGGGCATGATCACCAACCCGATCACCTGTAGCCCCGACGACACTCTCGGCCAGGTCGACGCCCTCTGCGCGAAATACCGCATCTCCGGCGTCCCGGTCGTCGACGGTGAGACCCGGCTGGTCGGGATAGTGACCAACCGTGACATGCGCTTCGTCAGTGACCCGGCCGTCAAGGTCCGCGACGTGATGACCAAGTCGCCGCTGATCACCGCCCCGGTCGGGGTGACCAAGGACGAGGCGCTCGATCTGCTGCGCCGCCACAAGGTGGAGAAGCTGCCGCTCGTCGACGAGCAGGGCCGTCTGCGCGGGCTGATCACGGTGAAGGACTTCACGAAGTCCGAGCAGTTCCCGAACGCGACGAAGGACGAGCAGGGCCGCCTGCGGGTGGCCGCGGCGGTCGGGGTCGGCGACGACTCGTACAAGCGGGCCCGCGGCCTGATCGACGCCGGGGTCGACGTGATCATCGTGGACACCTCGCACGGTCACCAGCGCCAGGTGCTCGACATGATCGCCCGGCTGAAGAAGGACACCGTCACCGACATCGTCGGCGGCAACGTGGCGACCTACGCGGGCGCCAAGGCGATGGTCGAGGCGGGCGCCGACGCGGTGAAGGTCGGTGTCGGGCCGGGCGCGATCTGCACCACCCGGATCGTCGCGGGCGTGGGTGTGCCCCAGATCACCGCGATCATGGAGGCGTCCCGGGCATGCAAGCCGGCCGGGGTTCCGGTGATCGGCGACGGGGGTATTCAGTACAGCGGCGACATCGCCAAGGCACTGGTCGCCGGCGCCAACGCGGTGATGCTCGGCGGTCTGCTGGCCGGTTCGGAGGAGAGCCCCGGCGAGCTGATCTTCGTCAACGGTAAGCAGTTCAAGTCGTACCGGGGGATGGGTTCGCTCGGCGCCATGCAGTCCCGCGGCCAGGCCAAGTCGTACTCCAAGGACCGCTACTTCCAGCACGACGTGCCGGAGGAGAAGCTGGTTCCGGAGGGCGTCGAGGGCCAGGTGCCGTACCGCGGCCCGCTCTCCCGGGTGGTCGGCCAGCTGGTCGGCGGGGTCCGGCTGGCGATGGGCTACGCCGGTGCCGAGACGATCACCGACCTCCAGGAGCGGGGACAGCTCATCCGGATCACCGCGGCCGGCCTCAAGGAGAGCCACCCGCACGACATCCAGATGACCGTCGAAGCTCCCAACTATCACTCCCGCTAGACAGATCCCCAAGAAGGACAAAGGCGCCCATCATGCGTGACGTCGTGGAGATCGGCCTCGGTAAGACCGCGCAGCGCGGCTACCACCTGGACGACATCGCCATCGTTCCGAGTCGTCGCACCCGCGACGTGGACGACGTGTCGACCGAGTGGAAGCTCGACGCGTACCCCTTCAAGATCCCTTGCGTCGCGCACCCGTCGGACGCCACCCAGAGCCCCGAGTCGGTGATCGCCCTGGGCCGCCTCGGCGGTCTGGGCGTGCTCAACGCCGAGGGCCTCTGGACGCGGTACGAGGACCCCAGCAAGATCCTCGAAGAGCTGGCCTCGCTGGACGAGGACGCCGACGCGACCCGGCGCCTCCAGGAGGTCTACGCCGAGCCGATCAAGCCGGAGCTGATCGCCGAGCGGGTCCGCGAGATCCGTGCGTCCGGCGTCACCACGGCGGTCCGGGTGTCGCCGCAGCACACCCTGGCCCTCGCTCCGGTCGTGCTGGATGCGGGTGTCGACCTCCTGGTCATCCAGGGCACCCTGGTGTCGGCCGAGCACGTGTCCACGACGGACGAGCCGCTCAACCTCAAGGAGTTCATCGCCGACCTCGACCTGCCGGTCATCGTCGGCGGTTGCACCGACTACAAGACGGCGCTGCACCTGATGCGGACCGGCGCGGCCGGCGTCATCGTCGGTGTCGGCGCCGACGAGTGGTCCACGACCGACACCGTCCTCGGCATCCGGGTGCCGATGGCCACCGCGATCGCCGACGCCGCGGCCGCCCGCCGCGACTACCTGGACGAGACCGGTGGGCGGTATGTGCATCTGATCGCCGACGGCGGTATCGCCACCAGCGGTGACATCGCCAAGGCGATCGGCTGCGGTGCCGACGCGGTGATGCTCGGCGAGCCGCTGTCACTGGCCGAGGGCGCCCCGGCCGGCGGCGCCTGGTGGCACTCGGCAGCCAGCCACCCGGATCTGCCGCGCGGCGGTTTCTGCATCGCCGGTGAGCCCGACGGCACTCTGGAAGAGGTGCTGTACGGCCCGGCCAACAGCCCCAACGGCCAGCTCAACCTCTTCGGTGGCCTGAAGCGCGCGATGGCCAAGTGCGGCTACCGCGACGTCAAGGAGTTCCAGAAGGTCGCCCTGGTCCTCGACAACTGATCACCCCACACAGCACACGGACGGCGGGCCTCTGGCCCGCCGTTCGGCGTCTCCGGACCAGGGCCCGCAGCCGGTCCGCCGGCTCGCCGGTCCCTGCGGCCCGCCGGTCCCTGCGGCTCGCCGATTTCGGCGGCTCGCCGATTTCGGCGGCTCGCCGTGTTCGGCTGGCTCTCACCGCTGTCAAAACAGCCGTGAGACAGCGGTGGGAGCCAGCCGGAAGGGCCACCGGATCAGCCCGGCGGTCGCGTTGCGGTCCGGCACCGGGACCGGGTCGCGGGGACAGCCTGGGTGCTCTGCGTAGACCGTACGAAAGTCAGGGTTTCGGGGGTTGGGTCTTCGCGGTGAGCCACGCGTGGAAGAAGTCGGTCAGATCGCGGCCCGCAGCGGCGGAGGCCGCCTTGATGAACTGGTCCGTGGTGACGTTGCCGTCGCGGTGTTCGGCGGTCCACGTCTTGACCAGTGTGAAGAAGGCGTCGTCGCCGAGGGTCTTGCGGAGCGCGTGGACGGTCATGCCGCCGCGCTGGTAGACGGCGTTGCCGAAGAGGCGCTGCGGTGTCGGGTCGCCGGGCGCCTCGGACCAGTTGAAGCCGGTGTAGCGCCGGTCGAAGATCTGCTGCGCGGTCTGCCCGCCGCTGTGTTCCGACCAGAGCCACTCGGCGTAGGTCGCGAAGCCCTCGTTGAGCCAGATGTCCTGCCAGCGGGCGAGGGCCACGCTGTCGCCGAACCACTGGTGGCCGAGTTCGTGTGCGACGACGCCGGTGTTCTCGCCGGTGAGGAAGAACGTGTTGCCGTAGACCGGCCGGGACTGGGTCTCCAGGGCGTAGCGGATCTGTGCCTCGTCGACGACGACCCCGCCGTTGGCGCCGAACGGGTACGGCCCGAACCGCGTCTCCAGGAAGTCGGTGATCTCGCCGGTGCGCGCCAGCGACTTCGCGGCCGGGCCGTCCGCGGGCATCGACTCGGGGATGGCGATGACCATCGGGCGCCCGGCGTGGGTGCTCTCGGTGATCCGGTACTGCCCGATCACGACGGTGGCGAGATAGCTGGCCATCGGTGACGACTCGGTCCACCGCCAGGTGGTCCTGCCGTTCGCGGTCTCCTTCGGCCCGGGAACGCCGTTGGCGATCACCTCGACCCCGTCCGGCACGGTCATCGCGAGCCGGAACGTCGCCTTGTCCGATGGATGGTCGTTGACCGGGAACCAGGTGCTCGCCGACTCCGGTTGGCCCAGCGCGACCGCACCCCGGCTGCCGTCGCGGAGCCAGCCGCTGGTGCCGAGCGTGTCGTTCTCGGTGGGCGCGGGCGTGCCGGCGTAGTCGACGACCACGGTGAACGCCTGACCGTCCGGAATCCCGTCGGCCGGGGTGATCACCAGCTCGGTGCCCTCGGCAGCCGACGCGGCGGCGGTGCCGTCCACGGCGACCCCGGCGACGGTGAGGCCGGCCAGGTCGAGGTTGAAGCGGGACAGGTCCTGGGTGGCGGTGGCGGTGATGGTCGCCGTGCCCTCCAGACGGCCGGCCGACGGGTCGTAGCGCAGCGACAGGTCGTAGCCGCCGACGTCGTAGCCACCGTTGCCGTACTTCGGAAAGTACGGATCACCGGCGCCGTCCGACCCGGGCCGGAAGCTCGGGCTGGGCTTCGGCTCGGGCCCGCCACCGGTGCATCCGGCGGCCGCCACCAGCAGAATCAGCCCGCTCACCCAAACCCTCATGTCGTTGAGGGTACGGCCATCACTTGTCGACCAGTTTGGGGTGTCCTGCGAGGTATCGGCGATGGCTGCCCTTGGCGAGTGCCTGGATGAACCCGCGTCCCTCGGTCTTGAGCTGCTCACCGAGGTATCCGCCGCCGCTGCCGACACCTTCGCCGGGCAGGCTGACCGTGGTGATCCCGGCGGCGGTGAGGTCGCGGAGCGCGTAGGCGTACTCGAACGGGGTACGCCCGCCCAGGTAGACCAGGGAGTCGCCGAGCGCGTTGATCACCGAGCCGAGCTTCGCCGGGTCGCTCAGTCCCTGCGACAGTGCCTTGGCCAGGATCGCCTCGACCATCTGCCGATGGTGGCGCTGCCGGTCGTAGTCGCCGTTGGGCAGCCCGTACCGCTGCCGGGCGTAGTCGATGGCCTGCCAGCCGACCAGGCGCCGGGTGCCGGGCTGGTAGACGGCCTGCGGTCCGATGTAGTCGCCGCCGGAGAGGGTCCGCATCGAACCGTCCGGTTTGCGGTGCCGCGACTTCACCGTCTGGTCGATCCGCATGTCGATGCCGCCGAGCTGGTCGACCAGCTTGTCGAGGCCGCGGAAATTGAGGATCGCGCCACCGTGGAACGTCTTGATCCCGGTATACGCGCTGAGAGTTTTCGTGAGCAGTTCGTAACCCTGCTCGACGCTTTTCTTGTCCGATCCCGGAATCCGGGAACCGCGGCTCATCGCCTCGGTGATCTTGTGTTTCCCGCCGCGGAATCCAGACTTCCGATATGCCGGAATATCCACCCGCAGGTCCCGGGGCAGCGAATACAGATAGGCGGACCGCAGGTCCGCCTCCACGTGCATCAGCATGATCGTGTCGGCGTGCGGCTCCCAGTCGGGGATGCTCACCCGGGTGTCGACGCCGACCAGCACCAGGTCGAGCGGCCCCTTGATGTCGGCGCCGGGTGACGGCGGCGGCGCGCTCGGTGTGATGCTCGCGAGCGGGACGGCGCTGCTCGACACGGCCGGCGCGGCGGCGGGCCCGGACGAGCGCCGGCTCACCGCGATGGCTACGCCGACTCCGGCGATCAGGGCCAATGCGACGCCGGCCACGATCGACCAGGTGATCTTGCTGTTCCGCATAGCGGGAACAGTAAATGACATCGCGGTAACGCTCAATGCCGTGGGCTATTGCGAAATTCAAGATCACCGGTACGCTGGCGCGGCGATTCGCCGGACCGCGGCGGATCGCCCACGGGGAGGCAGTCCGAGAATGAATTCCATCCGACGGCGGGTCATCGTAGGTTTCGCCGCCGCCACCACGCTGTCCGCCGGAGTGGTCCTGGCACCGGTCGCGGGTGCGTCGGTGACCGGCTCCGGCCAGGCACTTCCGGTCCGTCTGCTGGTCGGCCTGCGCTCCGGCGTGGCGGCCGACGTCACGCTGCCCAGCCTTCAGCGGCTCGGTCTGCCGACGGCCGACGGCGACAGCACCGCCCGCCGACTGCTCAGCGAGATCCGGGCCAAGGCGATCGAGGTGCCGGGCGCCCGCGCCGCGGCGGTGACCGCCGCTCTCAAGGCCGACCCGAACGTCGCGTACGTCGAGGTCGACCCGCAGGTCCAGAAGGCCGAAGTCACTCCGAATGACCCCTGGATCGCGCAGAACCGTCAGCCCGAGCTGGCGCAGATGAACGTGCCGGCCGCGTGGGACACCACCACCGGGTCGACGGTGACGGTCGCGGTCGTGGACACCGGCGTGAACGCGGTCGGTGACCTGGCCGGCAAGGTCCTGTCCGGATACGACTTCCACAACAACGACGGCTACCCGTCCGACGACGAGGGCCACGGCACGATGGTCTCCTCGCTGATCGCGGCGACGCCGAACAACGGCAAGGGGATGGCGGGCGTCTGTGCCCAGTGCCGGATCCTGCCGGTGAAGGCGCTCAACGGGGCCGGCCAGGGCTACCACTCGAGCATCGCCAAGGGCGTCATCTACGCCGCCCAGAAGGGCGCGAAGATCATCAACCTGTCGCTGGGCGGTACCGCCACCTCGGCGGTGCTCCAGGACGCGGTGGCCTACGCGAACGGCAAGGGCGCCCTGGTGGTCGCGGCGGCCGGCAACGAGAACACCAGCCGCAAGAGCTACCCGGCGGCGTACGCGGACGTGCTCGCCGTGGGTGCCACCAACACCCGCACCGGCGGCCGGGCCCGCGCGGGCTTCTCCAACTTCGGCAGCTGGGTGGACGTCGCGGCCCCGGGCATCACGGCGGCCATGCAGTACAACGGCACCTACTGCTACGACAGCCGTTCGTCGTGCTGGGTCAAGCAGTACGACCCGCGGACCGGCGAGCTGGTCTACGACGACTACGGGGTGCAGGGCACGTCCTTCTCGGCGCCGCTGGTCTCCGGCGTGGCCGCGCTCGTCGCGTCGGCTCACCCGAACTACGCCGGTGGTGGCCTGCGGTATGCGATCACCAACTCGGGGCGCCGGGACAACACCTGGACGCAGTTCGGCACGGTCGACGCGGTCCGCGCGATCAACACCGGCGGTGACACCAGGGCGCCGTCCGCCACCGGCTTCGCCCCGGCGGCGAACAGCAAGGTCCGCGGCAACGTGGCGATCAACCTGTACGGCCTGACCGACGACTGGTCCGGCGTCCGGAACGTGAACCTCTACGTCGACGGCAAGTGGCACAACTGGGACTACGTCGCCCCGTTCGCCCCGGTGCTGAAGACGGGCACCCGGAACGGCGCCGTCAAGGTGCAGCTGCTGGTCTACGACAAGGCCGGCAACCACCTCTGGCTGCCGGCGCGCTGGTACACCGCCGACAACCTCGCGCCCTCGGTCTCGATCACCAAGGCCCCGGCCAACAAGGCCAAGGTCAAGGGCACGGTCAAGGTGTACGCGAAGGCCGCCGACAAATCCGGGATCAGCAAGGTCGAGCTGATCGTGAACGGGAAGGTCGTGGCGACCGACCGGACGGCGGGCTACCTGCTCAGCTTCAAGGTGGCGAGCCAGAAGAAGACGATGAAGGTCCGGATCCGGGCGTACGACAAGGCGGGCAACGTGAGGTACACGACGATCCGCACGTACTACCGAGCCTGACCGGGTCGGGGTGCTCACCCGTCGGTAAACTCGCCGGGTGAGCACCCCGCGTCCCGTTCTCGTCGTCGACTTCGGCGCCCAGTACGCTCAGTTGATCGCCCGCCGGGTCCGCGAGGCCCGTGTCTACTCCGAGATCGTCCCGCACTCGATGCCGGTGGCCGAGATGCTGGCGAAGAATCCCGCCGCGATCATCCTCTCCGGTGGCCCGTCCAGCGTCTATGAGCCGGGGGCACCCACCCTCGACGCCGGCCTGTTCGACAGCGACGTGCCGGTCTTCGGCATCTGCTACGGCTTCCAGGCGATGGCCCAGGCGCTCGGCGGCACCGTCGCGCACACCGGCGCCCGGGAGTATGGGCGGACCGTTCTGGAGAGCCGCGGCGGCACCCTGCTCCGCGACCTCCCCGCCGATCTGCCGGTGTGGATGAGCCACGGGGACAGCGTCGCGGTGGCCCCCGACGGCTTCTCGGTCACCGCCTCCACCCCCGGCGCCCCGGTCGCCGCTTTCGAGGACCTCACCTCCCGGCGTGCCGGTGTGCAGTTCCACCCCGAGGTGGCGCACACCGACCAGGGCCAGGAGATGCTCAAGCGCTTCCTGTACGACATCGCCGGCATCGAGCCCACCTGGACACCGGACAACATCATCGACGACCAGGTCGAGTTGATCCGCCGGCAGGTCGGCGACAAGCAGGTGCTCTGCGCGCTCTCCGGTGGTGTCGACTCGGCGGTCGCCGCGGCCCTGGTCCACAAGGCCATCGGTGACCAGCTCACCTGCGTCTTCGTCGACCACGGCCTGCTCCGTGCGGGCGAGGCGGCCCAGGTGGAGAAGGACTATGTCGCGTCCACCGGCGTCCGGCTGATCGTCGTCGACGCGGAGGAGCAGTTCCTCGGCTTTTTGAAGGACGTGACCGACCCGGAGCAGAAGCGCAAGATCATCGGCCGGGAGTTCATCCGGACGTTCGAGGCGGAAGCCCGCAAGCTGGACGCCGAGCGGCACATCGAGTTCCTGGTCCAGGGCACCCTCTACCCGGATGTGGTGGAGTCCGGCGGTGGCACCGGTACGGCGAACATCAAGTCGCACCACAATGTCGGCGGCCTGCCCGACGACCTCCAGTTCGCCCTGATCGAGCCGCTGCGCACCCTGTTCAAGGACGAGGTCCGCGCGATCGGCAAGGAGCTGGGCCTGCCCGACGAGATCGTGCAGCGGCACCCGTTCCCCGGCCCCGGCCTGGCGATCCGGATCATCGGCGCGGTCGACCGGGAGCGTCTCGACGTTCTGCGCGCGGCCGACCTGATCGCCCGCGAGGAGCTGGCCGCCTCCGGCCTGGACCGCGAGGTCTGGCAGTTCCCGGTGGTGCTGCTCGCCGACGTGCGCAGCGTGGGTGTCCAGGGTGACGGCCGGACCTACGGGCACCCGGTGGTGCTGCGGCCGGTCTCCTCCGAGGACGCCATGACCGCGGACTGGTCGCGGCTGCCGTACGACCTGATCGCCAAGATCTCGAACCGGATCACCAACGAGGTCCGCGAGATCAACAGAGTCGTGCTGGACGTCACGAGCAAGCCGCCGGGCACCATCGAGTGGGAGTGACGTTCGGTAGTGGATCAATCGCCCAGGGCGGCGTAACCCGCCCTGAGCTGCGATTACTCACCGCTATCCCACTGTCAGGAATTTGACAGAAGTTCTTGAGAGGTAACAAATCGCGGGCAGAATTGCGGCCCGTGACCCCCGCACTGGAACCGCTCCGCAGGATCGCCGCCTACGCCGTCGCCCGTGACGACGAGGGCCGCGTTCTCCTGGTCCGGGCATCGTCCCGATCCGGTACCCCCGGAGTCTGGTCGCTGCCCGGCGGCGCCGTCGACCACGGCGAAGATCCCAACCACACCGTCGTCCGCGAGACCGCGGCGGAGACCGGCCTCTCCGTCGCCGTCTCGGGGCTGCACGACGTGCTCGCCGACATGCGCTCCATGCCGCACCGCGGCGTCACCATCCATACCGACCGGCTGATCTACTCGGTGTCGATACGCGGCGGCAACCTGATCGACCGGGTCGGCCACCCCACCGACCTGGCCCGCTGGTACACCCTGGCGGAGGCGGAGAAACTCAAGCTCCGGCCGTTCACCGCGGCCGCGCTCGGGCTCTCCGCCAACGCCGGTGACCTGCGGCCCGAGGAGGCGCCGGTCTTCCCGTCCTTCTACGCCTACCAGGGACCGGACGGCCTGCACCGGGCACAGCGCTTCGCGGCCTACGCGATCGCCACCGACCCGTTCCAGAATCTGCTGCTCACCCGGATCTCCGCCGGCTATCCGGGGGCCGGCTGCTGGCACCTGCCCGGCGGCGGCACCGACTACGGCGAACAGCCCGGCGCGGCACTGATCCGCGAACTCGTCGAGGAGACCGGCCAGGAGGGCCGCCTCGTCGAGCTGCTCGGGGTGGCCAGCCACCGCGACGCCGCCTCGCTGGGCCCCGAGGGCTACCCCATCGACTGGCACGGGGTCCGGGCCTTCTACCGGGTCGTCGTCGACAAGCCGACCGAGGTCACCATTCACGACGTGGGCGGTTCCACCTCCGAGGCCCGATGGATGCCGCTCACCGAGGTCGCGGCGCTCGGCCCCGACCAGCTCACCGAGGTGACCGCCGATGCGCTACGGGCGGCGCGGCTAATCTAGAGCGGGTGAAGATCAAAAGACGGGCGGCGGCGTACGGTGTGTGCCGCTCCGCCGACGGCAGTGTGCTGCTCACCCGCGGATCGGACGCCAGCGCGTTCCCCGGCGTGTGGTCCCTGCCCGGCGGTGGCATCGACCACGGCGAGCACCCGGATGACACCGTCGTCCGGGAGTTCGCCGAGGAGACCGGCCTCGCCGTCCGGATCACCGGCGTGCGGACCGTCCTCGCCGACCTGGCCCGCCTGCCGGACGGCACCGTCGAGCACACCGACCGCATCGTCTACGACGTGGCGGTGACCGGCGGCGAGCTGACCCCGGAGGCGGACGGCACCACCGACCTCGTCGCCTGGGTCGCTCCGGCCGACGTGGCGGCCCGGCCCCTGCTGCCGTTCACGGCGGGGGTCCTCGGCGTCACCTTCCCGCCGGCCGACCTCGGCGAGCTGCCGGCCGGTCTCACGCCCGAGCGGACCGGCCCGGTGCAGCGCTTCGGAGCGTACGCCCTGGCCACCGACCCGGCCGGGCGAATCCTGCTGACCCGGATCGCGGACGGTTACCCCGGTGGCGGCCGCTGGCATCTGCCCGGCGGTGGCACCGACTTCGGCGAGACACCGGAGGGCGCCCTCGCCCGCGAACTCCATGAGGAGACGTCCCAACGGGGACGGATCACCGGCCTGGTCGGCGTCTCGCACCGCTACGATCCGGCCGCGGTCGGACCCGAGGGAGTGCCGCTCGAATGGCACGTGATCCGCGTGGTCTACCAGGTCACGGTGCCGGAACCGACCGTCGCGGCGGTCACCGAGGCGGCCGGCGGATCGACCGCCGAAGCCGCCTGGTGCACGCTTGAGCAGGCCCGCAACCTGCCCCTCACCGAGCTGACCCGGGATGCACTGGGCCGGACGGGCTAAAATCGAAACTCGGAAGGTTGAGGACGTGTCCATCGGTCCGCTCGGGGAATGAAACAGTCAGCTCTCGTGGTTGAACCCCCTGGATCGTTCACCTCTCGCCAAGGCCCTCCGGCTGTGCGATGGTGTAACCCGCAATTTCGCCGAGCTCGCAAGGCCCCGGCGGAACACCCGAACTCCATGGAGGAAGCACGTGCCGAGTACCCCTTGGCGCCGGCGTCGACCGACGGATAGTCCCCGTCCCGCCGGGCGTCGTTGGGCAGGCCGGCTGCGCCGGGGCGGAAGTCTCGCCCGGCAGGCCCTGTTGGTTCGGGTGGGCCGCCGCTCCGCCGAGACCGGGCGGGCCGCGACCGCGACCCGGGCCGAGGTGCTGCACATCGGATCGGACTCGGCGCGGACTCTCACGATTCCCGCACCGGGGGTTCCTGTGGATGTTTCCGTCGACGGGTCGGATCCGGCGCCGGTTTCCATTCCGCTGCTCCCCGGTGAGCGCACCATGTCGCGCCGTGCGAGTTTCGCGCTCGTCAACGCCTGCACCCTGGCCAGCCTGGGCCTCGGCCTGCTGGCGATCTTCCTGGCCATGGACGGTCAGGTCCGGATCGCCGCGGCCTGCCTGGTCGCCTGCGTCATCTTCGACGGCCTGGACGGCGCGCTCGCCCGCAAGCTCGGTGTGGCCAGCCCGTTCGGCGCGCAGATGGACTCACTCGCCGACATGTGCTCGTTCGGTCTCGCCGCCCCCGTGGTGGTCTACGCCTCGCTCGCCGACCAGGTGCCGCAGGCCGCCGCCGCGATCGCGACCGCCCTGGTCGCCGGTTGTGCCGCGATCCGCCTGGCCCGGTTCAACGTCTCTCCGAAGGACGGCCGGTTCTTCTGCGGCGTCCCCACCACGATGGTCGCCGCGGTCCTCGCGCTCACCGTGCTGATCGGCCTGCCGCTGCCCGGCATGGTTCAGCTCGCCGGGGTCACCCTGCTGGCGTTCGCGATGGTTTCCAGCTTCCCGTATGCGAAGCTCGCCCGCCTGCTGAAGCTGCCGCCGTGGCTGTGGCTCCTGCCGATCGTCGGTGCCCTGCTCGAGCCCGGCATGACGTTCGTCCTGATCGTCGCGACCTACCTGGTCAGCGGCCCGCTCCTGTGGATGCGCACCCGCCGCACCGCCTGACGACCGACATCGAGAAGGCCGCCTCCCACCGGGAGGCGGCCTTTTCGTATCGGGACTGTTCGCGGTGAGGCGGCCGCGGGATGGCCGCGGTCGCCTCACCGGTCATACCGGATGGTCAGCTGGTGAAACGGGCGATGACGGTGGAACCGCCGACGACCCGCTCGCCGACCGACACCAGGGACTCCGCGCGATCGGCGGGCAGGTAGACGTCGGTCCGCGAGCCGAACCGGATGAGCCCGTAGCGCTCGCCCTTGGCCAGGAGCGTGCCGACCGGTGCCCGCTGCACGATGCGGCGGGCGATCAGACCGGTCCGCTGCGCGATCGCGACCGTGCCGTGCTCGGTGTCGAGCACGGTGTAGGCCGCCACGTTGTGCTCGGCCGCGGCGGTGGCCGCGTTGGCGTAGCCGCCCTCCTCGACGAAGTAGTCGGCGACCCGGCCGGCCACCGGCGCCCGGTTGACATGCACGTCGAAGACCGAGAGGAAGACCGCGATCCGCAGGAACTCGTCCGGACCGAAGCGCTCGTCACGCATCCGCTCGACCGACAGGACCTTGCCGTCGGCCGCCGAGGCCACCGCCGTCGGGTCGCCGGGGACGTCCCGCTCCGGGTCGCGGAAGAACGCCGCCACCGGGGCCGCCAGCAGCGCCGGCACCAGCCAGAGTTTCGACTGCGGACGGGCACGGCGGGCCAGCGCGGCCAGGCCGAGCGTGATGCCGGCCGCGGCGACGCCGTTGGAGTCGATGTGCATCGTGCGGGTCAGCGGCACGCTGGACGTCCGGAACGCGGGGGCCAGGGTCGCCGCGGTGGAGACCTCGGCCGGGCTGAACCGCAGCTTGTGCACGCGCAGCGGCGGCTGGTTGCGGACCACCAGGTCGGAGCCGACACCGAAGAGGGCGCCCTGCCGGAACAGCTCGGCGGCGGCCCCCTGAGTACGGCCGGGACCGGCCGGCGCGGCCAGTGACAGGACGGCACCGTCGGCGAGGTACTTACCAAGGCGGTCGATCAGGGCGCGGGTCTCCTCGGCGGTGCCGGTCAGCGGCTCACCGACGATCACCACGTCGGAGGGCTGGGCCTCGTCGAGGGACTCCACGACTTTCACCCGGTCGGCGACCCAGCTGCCGAGGCCGGTGATGTGGCCACGGAGCAGGTCGGTGCTGCTGTTGACGCCGGGGACGAGGGTGAGGGTGTCGCCCGGGAGCAGCGCCTCGACGGCTGCGGCCACCACGGCCGAGGCATGGTCGGCGCCGACCAGCAGTGCGGACGTGGCCGCGTTCTGCCGGGCGAACTCGGCGGTCAGGGTGCGGGCGGCCCGGTCACCCACGCCGGGGACGGGCGCCACGGAAACAGTCGGAAACGCGGTCATCACGCGAGCATATTGCCCCGCCCACGGATGGTCGTCCCGTGGGCGGGGTCGCGGGCGTCTCAATCCTGGCGGGGACGCTCGGTGGACTCCTGATCGCGGGCGAACTTGTCGGCCGGATCGTCGAGCAGCTCCCGCACGATCGAGGCGTGCATCTCGGGTGGCAGATCGCCGGGCGTCTCGACCGTCGCGGCGGCCGGGACCGGGGCCGGAGGCACCTCGCGGCGCCCCGAGCGGATCGCCCCGAGCAGGCCGACCACCCCGAAGAAGATGAGCCCGCCCGCCACGATCCAGCCGACCGCCGGCAACTCCAGGTCGATCACCTGGGAGGCCGCCCACCAGAGCGGGATCATCAGGAAGATCAGGCCGAAGGTCAGCGACACCCCGTCCATCCGGTGCGCCTTCATCGGATCACCTCCACGTTGCCCGCCTCGAGACGGATGTCCAGGTTGAGCGTGCCACCGCCGGCGCCGTCCCGGCCCAGGTCGGTGGCCTGCCGGTACGAACTGTCGGCGAACTCCTCGGTGAAGAGGACGAGACGGCCACCCTCCACCCCGGCCTCGACCGTGGCGTCGACCTTCTCCGGCAGCAGCACCTTGAGCTGGCCGAGCTTCATGTCGATCGAGGTGCTCTGGGTCTGCCCGGCGAAGTCGACCTGGCGCAGGTCCAGGGTGACGTTGCCGGCGTTGAACTCGTAGGTGTCGGCGACCCCGGCCAGGGTGGTCGGCCGGTAGATGCTCGGCGTCCACTCGCGGCCGAACCGCTCCAGCCCGGACGACACCCCCAGGGCGAAGCTGAGCACCAGGGCGAGCGCGATCAGTCCGCGGGCCCGGCCGAACCAGGCGCCGACGAGCAGCCCGAGCGCGGTGGTGGCCAGGGCGGCCGCGAAGTAGGCCGAGATGTCCACGTCCACGCCGCCCATGTCCAGCACGCCGATCAGGCCGGTCACCATGACGACGGCGAAGAAGGTCAGCCGGCCGAGGATCGACCGCTCCTTCGGCGGTTTGGGCGGCTTGGGCGGGGCCGGCGGCGCGGGCGGCGGCGGTGTCGGCCCGGCGAACGGGCCGTGCGGCGCGAACGGCGGCCGGAAACCTCCGGCCGGCGGGGCCGGCGGCGGTGGCGGGGTGTAGGCCGGCGGCGTGATCAGCGGTTCATCGGCCGGTGCGGCCGTGGGCGCCGCCACGAACGCCACCGTCGGCTCCTCGGCACCCGGCGGCGGCGCGGCCGGCGCCGGGCCGGGTGACGCGGTGGCCGGAAACGAGGGTGCGCCGCTCCTCTTGATCAGCAGGAACGCGCCGAGGATCACCGCGGCGGCGAGCGTGCCGGCACGGGCGCCGCTGTTGACGATGAAGGCGAACGTGAGGAACGCGGCTCCGCCGAGCAGCACCACCGAGAGCGGCTGCATGCCGGACCGGCCCTTGCCGAGCAGCGACTCGACCGGTGAGGCGGTGTCGCCCTCGGACGGCATGATCAGCCAGCCGATCAGGTAGAGCAGGACGCCGCTGCCGCCGAGGACGGCCAGGACGGCGAGCAGGACGCGCCACAGCACCGGGTCGGTGTTGGTCGCCCGGGCCACGGCGCCGCAGACCCCGGCCACGTATCGCCCCTGCCGGGGGCGGACCAGTTGCTGACGGGACCACGCGGCGGACGCCGCGGATACCCAGGGAGGCATGTGGGAGCCGGGCGGGAAGCCTCCGCCGGGCCGGCCGGAAGGCGCCTGGTCGTCCTTCGTGGGACCGGCACCGGGGGGTTCGTCGTTCATGCTCTCGATCCTGCTCGCCCGCCCACCCCAGTCGCTTCCGGAGCCGACCCTGAGGCCACCCTGAGATATCCGGCCCGAGGACCGGGGATGTTCCCCGTGGCCGGGTCTTGCGCCACGTGTGACGATCAGAGGGTGAGTACCGCTGCCGCACCACCGCCGCGCCGGCTGTACCGGCCGCGCGACCAGCGCATCGTCGCCGGGGTCGCCGCCGGCCTGGCGCGCCACCTCGGCTTGCCGGTGCTGGCCGTCCGCATCACGCTCGTCGTCCTGCTCGGTTTCAACGCCCTCGGCCTGCTGCTCTACGCCGCCTACTGGGCGGTCCTGCCGCAGGAGGCGCGGGGCGACGAGGAGCCGCCCCGCCGTGACCTGGGCGCCCTGATGCCGTTCGCGGCCATCGGCATGGGCGTGGTCCTGTTGCAGGCCCAGCTCTTCGAGGACCAGGTGGCCACCACCGCCGGCTGGATGATCGCGGTGATCGCGGTCGGCGCCGGGGTGATCTGGCACCAGTCGGATCCGAGCCGCCGCGACGCGCAGTCGGAGAATCTCGCGTCCACCCCCTGGTTCACGGCGATGGTGTCGGAGGGTGACCGGCGCTCGTTCGTCTTCCGTTTCATCGGCGGCGGCATCCTGGTCGCCGTCGGGATCATCGGCGTGGTCGCGGTCTACTCGCCGACCGATTCCTTCTCGGCCGTCTTCAACGGCGTGATCTTCGCCTTCGTCGGTCTGCTCGGGGTCGGCGTCGTGGTCGCCCCGCTGGTCTGGCGCACGTTCGGCCAGCTGCGGGCCGAGCGCGAGGGCCGCATCCGGGAGCAGGAGCGGGCCGAGCTGGCTGCCATGATCCACGACCAGGTGCTGCACACGCTCGCCCTGATCCAGCGCAACTCCACCGACATCAAGGAGGTGCAGCGCCTGGCCCGCGGGCAGGAGCGCAGCCTCCGCAACTGGCTCTACCGGCCGACCGCGTCGCCGACCGAGCGGTTCGCCGCCGCACTGGAGCAGGCCGCGGCCGAGGTGGAGGACACCTACGCGATCACCGTGGAGACCGTCGTGGTCGGCGACACCCAGTGCGACGACCGGGTGGCGGCGCTGGTCGCGGCGGGCCGTGAGGCGCTCGTCAACGCGGCCCGGCACGCGGGCGTGCAGACGGTTTCGCTCTACGCCGAGGTGGAGGAGGATGAGTTGAGCGTATTCATCCGGGACCGCGGCGCCGGCTTCGATGTCAGCGGCGTGGCGGACACCCGTCACGGGGTGCGGGGGTCGATCATCGGGCGCATGCAGCGCCACGGTGGGCGGGCCGAGATCCGCAGCAGTCCCGGGGACGGTACGGAGGTGCGGCTCATGCTTCCCGTGTCGCGGGAGAGTGTGACCGCTGGTAAGGAGTCTGTGCGATGACCGAGCCCCTGATCGAGCCGCAAGCCCGTCGGCTCAACGTGTTCCTGGTCGACGACCATGCGATGTTCCGCGCCGGGGTGCGCGCCGAGCTGGGCGCCCACGTCGACGTGGTGGGCGAGGCGAGCACGGTGAGCGAGGCGATCAGCCGGATCGCCGCGGTCCAGCCGGACGTGGTCCTGCTCGACGTGCACATGCCCGACGGCGGTGGCCGGGCGGTGCTGGAGTCGGTGCGCCGTTCCCACCCGCAGGTCCGCTTCCTCGCCCTCTCGGTGTCCGACGCCGCGGAGGATGTGATCGGTCTCATCCGGGCCGGCGCGCGGGGCTATGTGACCAAGACGATCTCCCCGGACGAGCTGGCTGCGGCGGTGCGCCGGGTGGCCGACGGCGACGCGGTGTTCAGTCCGCGGCTGGCCGGGTTCGTGCTGGACGCGTTCGCCTCCCGGCCCGACGTGCCGGTCGCCGACCCCGAGTTGGACCAGCTCACCAACCGCGAGCGGGAGGTTCTGCGGCTGCTCGCGCGGGGGTATGCGTACAAGGAGATCGCCAAGGAGCTTTTCATCTCCATCAAGACCGTCGAGACACACGTTTCGAACGTTCTGCGTAAATTGCAGATGAGTAACCGTTACGAACTGTCACGATGGGCAGCCGATCGGCGTCTGGTCTGACCCTTCCGGGCAGGTTTCTTGAGGGTTTTTCAGATAGGCTGCGCTCCGTGCTGCGCCGGAAGCCGCATGGAGTTGTCCCAGTTCAGGACGGGTAAACCCGCCTAAACGGTCGCTCATGAGACTTTCTGCGGACGTAGCCGCCTAATATCGGCTTGGTAACGGCGCTCCGGGTTTTGATGCCTCTGTGTCACAGTGGCTGCTACTCACACACCCCTCGTGAGCGCCCCTGAAGGAGGCTCTCCCATGCTTGGGAAACGCCCGTGGAAGATGGCGGCCGTAGCGGCCGCCATCTCCTTGTTGGTCGCCGGTTGTGGCAGTGGTGATTCGGAAGACCCGACGGCCACCGCCAACACGGTCGTGATCGGCATCAACGAGCCGCAACACCTTCTCCCCACCAACGCCACCGACAGCAGCAGCGCGCAGGTCCTCAACTCCCTCTTCTACCCGCTGGTCAGCTTCGACGCGGAGAAGAAGCCGGTCGAGGTCGCCGCCGAGAAGATCTCGGCGTCGAAGAACAACCGGTTGTGGACCATCAAGCTCAAGCCGGGCTACACCTTCCACAACGGCGAGCCGGTCACCGCGCAGAACTACATCGACGCGTGGAACTACGGCGCCTACAAGCCCAACGCCCAGGGTGGTGGCTACTTCTTCGAGCGGATCGCCGGATACGCCGACCTGAACCCGCTCGACCCCGACGGTGCCGGCCCGGAGAAGGCGCCGGAGCCGGCGACCAACAAGATGTCCGGGCTGAAGAAGATCGACGACCTGACCTTCACGGTGACGCTCTCCGCCCCGTTCGCCAGCTTCAAGTCGGTGATCGCCTACTCGGTGTTCTACCCGCTGCCCAAGGCGGCGTTCTCCTCCGACGGCGTGATCGCCAAGGGGTTCGAGGACAAGCTGATCGGTAACGGCCCCTTCAAGATGAAGGGCAGCTGGGAGCACGACGACAAGATCGTCGTGGAGAAGTACAGCGACTTCAAGGGCGTGGTCCCGAAGATCGACGGCGTGACCTGGAAGATCTACGGGGACCAGATGGCCGCGTACGCCGACCTGGTCAGCAACAACCTCGACGTGCAGACCGCGATCCCGACGGACGCGCTGGCCAACGCTCCGGCCGACCTCGGTGAGCGGTTCCTGAAGAGCGAGAACTCGGTCTTCGAGTTCATCGGCTTCCCGACCTTCCTCCCCCAGTACAAGAACGCGAACGTCCGCAAGGCGATCTCGATGGCGATCAACCGGGAGGAGATCGCCTCCCAGATCTTCCTGGGCTCCCGCACGGCGGCGAAGGCGTTCGTCTCCCCGGTGGTGAGCGGCTTCCGCGAGAACAGCTGCGGCGATGCGTGCAACTACAACCCGACGAAGGCGCGTGATCTGTACCGGGAGAACGGCGGCCCGGACGAAATCAAGATCACCTACAACGTCGACGGTGGTCACAAGTCCTGGGTCGACGCCACCTGCAACCAGATCCGTGCGTCGCTGCAGGTCAAGTGCATCGGCGAGCAGGAGCCGAAGTTCGCGGTCATGCAGGACAAACTCCAGAACAAGCAGGACATCGGCCTGATCCGTCTCGGCTGGATCATGGACTACCCGCTGATGGAGAACTACCTCAACCCGCTGTACGGCACCAACGGCGGCTCGAACTACTACGGCTGGTCGAGCACCGCCTTCGACACGCTGGTGAAGCAGGGTTCGGAGGCGTCCTCGCCGGAGGCGTCGATCAAGAAGTGGCAGGCCGCGGAGGACATCCTCGCCGACGAGATGCCGGTCATCCCGCTGCGGTACGGCCAGAACGTCTTCGGCTACTCCGAGCGGGTGGCGAACGTCGAGATGGACCTGTTCAGCAAGGTGAACCTGTACGAGATCGAAACAGTCGTCTGATCTGACGCCTTGCACACTGGTGGCGTCACGGAGCGTATGCGACCGTGACGCCACTACTGTGTGAACCGACCTTTCCCGTCGCCGGCTCACGAGGCCAGCGCTCCTTCGCGGAAGAAGTTCGAATCCGTATGTTCCGCTACATCGTGCGGCGCCTACTGCAGATGATCCTGACGTTCTTCGGGGCCACCTTCGTGGTATTCGCGCTGATGTTCGCCAACCAGGACGACCCCATCCAGGCGCTGGCGGGCGAGAAACCAGTAAGTGACTCTCTGCGAGAAGCGCTCACTGAGCGTTACCACTTGGACGAGGGTCTCCTCGGCCAGTACTGGTACTACATGACCAATCTGCTCACCGGCGATCTCGGTGAGTCGATCTCCGGCCGGGACATCTCCGCACTGCTCGAGAGCTCCTGGCCGGTGACCGTCCAACTGTCGTTCATGGCGCTCGTGCTCGCGGCCGGGCTGGCCCTCGCCGCCGGTGTCTGGTCGGCCATCCGCCGGGGCGGGATCTTCGACAACGGCGTCCTGGCGTTCACCCTCCTGCTGCTGGCCCTGCCGATCGTCGTCCTCGCACCGGTCGCCCAGTGGATCTTCGGGATGGAGCTGGGCTGGTTCCCGGCGACCGCGTCCCGCAACGCCTCCTTCTACGCGCTGCTGCTGCCGGCCATCGTGCTGGCCACCACGGTGGTGGCCACCCAGCTGCGGGTCACCCGTACCTCAGTGGTGGAGAACCTGCGTGCCGACTATGTGCGGACCGCCCGGGCCAAGGGCCTGGCTCCGCGCCGGATCATCTGGGTGCACGTGCTGCGCAACTCGCTGATCCCGTTCATCACCCTGATCGGTGTCGATCTGGGCGTGCTGATGTCCGGCGCGCTCGTCACCGAGGAGGTCTTCAACATCCCGGGCGTCGGCTCCAAACTCGCCCAGGGCATCCGCACCGAGGACGGGCCGATGGTGGTCGGTTTCGTCAGTGTTCTGGTGATCGTCTTCCTGGTCATGAACCTCGTCGTCGATCTGCTCTATGCCGCCCTCGACCCCAGGATCCGCTATGAGTGACCCCACCACCGCCATGGTCGACAGCCGGCCGCGCGGCCTCGCCGGCGACGCGTGGAACGATCTGCGCCGTAGCAAGATCTTCTGGACCTCGTCCGTCCTGGTCTTCCTGATCCTGCTGATGGCGTTCTTCCCGACGCTGTTCACCTCTGCCGACCCCACCGACTGCGCGTTGTCGAGGCAGCACGACGGCCCGTCCGGCGGGGCGCTGTTCGGGTACGACTTCCAGGGCTGCGACGTGCTCGCCCGTACGGTGCACGGCGCCGGCAACTCGATCCAGGTCGGACTGGTCTCCACCCTGCTGGCCGGTCTGATCGGCCTGTGCTTCGGCATGGCCGCCGGCTACTTCGGCGGCGCGGTCGACGCCGTCCTGTCCCGCGGCATCGACATCGTGCTCGGCATCCCGTTCCTGCTCGGCGCGGTGGTCTTCTCCGGCCGGCTCTCCGGCGCCGGTGACGACGGTGTCACCGCGGTGACACTCACGCTCGGCCTGCTGACCTGGACCTCGGCGGCCCGGGTGATGCGTTCCTCGGTGGTCGCGGCGAAGAATCAGGACTATGTGGCGGCGGCCCGGATGCTCGGCGCCAGCCCGGCCCGGCTGATGTTCCGGCACATCCTGCCGAACGCGATCGCCCCGTTCATCGTGGTGATGGCCCTGCTGCTGGGTGCCAACATCGCGGCGGAGGCGACGCTGTCCTACCTCCGGGTGGGGCTGAAGGGCGAGGCGATCAGCTGGGGGCTGCAGATCGCCGACGCCCAGAAACACGCCCGGGCGGCAGCCGCGCCGCTGGTCTGGCCGTCGGTGTTCCTCGCCGCCACGGTGCTGGCCTTCATCATGCTGGGCGACGCCATCCGCGACGCCTTCGACCCGAAGCTGCGGTGACAAAGGTGATGGTGATCCTGTGACCGACATCAAGGCGCAGTCGGACGTCCTACCCGGACTGGACCCGCGCGCACCCCTGCTCCAGGTCAACGACCTGCACGTCGAGTTCCGTACCCGGGACGGCGTCGCGAAGGCCGTGAACGGGGCGAGTTTCTGGCTGAATCCCGGCGAGACCCTGGCGATCCTAGGCGAGTCGGGCTGCGGCAAGTCGGTGACCGCTCAGGCGATCATGGGGATCCTGGACACTCCGCCCGCGCACATCAGCCGTGGCGAGGTCCGGTACCGCGGCGTCGACCTGCTGAAACTGCGGGAGACGGAGCGCCGCCGGGTACGCGCCAACAAGATCGCCATGATCTTCCAGGACGCGTTGTCCGCGCTGAACCCGGTCTACACGGTCGGCTTCCAGCTCGCCGAACTGTTCCGGGCGCACCGCGGCATGTCGCGGGCGGACGCCCGGAGGCGGGCGATCGAACTGCTCGACCAGGTACGGATCCCGGCGGCCAAGGCGCGGATCAGCGACTACCCCCACCAGTTCTCCGGGGGTATGCGGCAGCGCGTCATGATCGCCATGGCGCTGGCCCTCGACCCCGAGGTGCTGATCGCCGACGAGCCCACCACGGCGCTCGACGTCACCGTGCAGGCCCAGATCATGGGGCTGCTCGCCGAGCTCCAGCAGCAGCGCAACATGGGCCTCATCCTGATCACCCACGACATGGGCGTGGTCGCGGACGTGGCCGACCGGATCTCGGTGATGTACGCCGGCCGGGTCGTCGAGGAGGCGCCGGTCTACGACATCTACGCGCGGCCCGGTCATCCGTACACGCGGGCCCTGCTCGAGTCGATTCCCCGCCTCGACCTGAAGGGCCAGCCGCTCACCGCCATCCGTGGCCTGCCGCCCGCGCTGACCGACATCCCCGCCGGATGCGCGTTCCACCCGCGCTGTGGATACGCCAAGGAGCCGTGCCGGCAGGATCCGGCGCCACCGGCGTACGCGATCGCGCCCCGCCGCACCGCCCGCTGCCACTTCTTCCGGGAGGTCCTCGGTGAGTGACGTCGTCCTCGAGACCAAGAACCTGGTCAAGCACTTCAAGGAGGTCCGGGCGGTCGACGGGGTGGACCTGCAACTGCGCCGGGGCGAGACGCTCGGTGTGGTCGGCGAGTCCGGCTGCGGCAAGTCGACGCTGGCCAAGCTGCTGGTCGGGTTGGAGAAGCCGACGTCCGGGGCGGTCTCGGTGCGCGGCCAGGACATGACCCGGCTCAAGGGCGGCGACCTGCGCCGGGCCCGCCGCAACATCCAGATGGTGTTGCAGGACCCGTACACCTCGCTCAATCCGCGGATGACGGTCGGCGACATCATCGGCGAGCCGTTCGAGATCCACTCCGAGGTGGTGCCGAAGGGCAAGCGGCAGCAGGCCGTGCAGGACCTCCTCGACACGGTCGGGCTGAACCCGGACCACATCAACCGCTATCCGCACCAGTTCTCCGGCGGCCAGCGGCAGCGCATCGGCATCGCCCGGGCGCTGGCCCTCAAGCCGGAGATCATCGTCTGCGACGAGCCGGTGTCGGCGCTGGACGTGTCCATCCAGGCGCAGGTGATCAATCTGCTGGAGCGGCTGCAGGACGACTTCGGGCTGTCGTACATCTTCATCGCCCATGACCTGTCCGTGGTCCGGCACATCTCCGACCGGGTCGCCGTCATGTACCTCGGCAAGATCGTCGAGCAGGGGCACGACGTCGCGATCTACGACCAGCCGACCCACCCGTACACCCAGGCTCTGCTCTCGGCCGTGCCCGTGCCGGACCCGCGCCTGCGGGGTCACCGCAAGCAGATCATCCTGGAGGGCGACGTCCCGTCGCCGGCGAACCCGCCGTCCGGATGCCGCTTCCGCACCCGTTGCTGGAAGGCGCAGCAGATCTGCGCCGACCAGGAGCCGGTGCTGCAGATCCGGGAGCGCTCGCCGCACCCGAGCGCCTGCCATTTCGCCGAGATCGGCGGCGTCCTCCGGGGACGATGAGCCTGACCTGCGAGAGTTCGGGCCGGGAGATCCGTGATCTCCCGGCCCGAGGCTCTTCCTCAACGACTGCGCCGGGAGATCGACTCTACGTTCGGGGTCAAATGAAAGAGCATAATTTGCTAGACGAAAGCGCTACTTCAGAGACTTTGACTAGTTAGTCCGATATGGCACCGTCTGTTTACCGAGATACCTACTCGAGAGGAAAACGGTAAACAGCATGAACAAGACGATGCGTTCGGTGACGATGGCCGGGCTCGGCCTTCTGGCCGGTGCAAGTGTCGCGGCGGCGCCGGCAATGGCCGGTAGCACCACCACCGCCGTGGCCAAGCCGGAGAACGCCGCGGTTCAGCAGTACATCCCGTACGGCACCGCAGTGGTCGGGTACTACGGCTCGCGGGTCGGCTGCCAGCGCGCCGCCGTGCTCGGTGGCTCGCGTGGCTTCTGGGCCAGCTCCGCCTACAGCTGCAACACCGTCTCGGTCGTCCCGGCCGGGGTCATCGGCGTCCGTCCGGGGGCGTACGCGCTCGCGGTCGACCCCGACGACTGCAACTGGGGCGCGGCGGGCTTCCAGAGCTTCTACACCACCCAGGCGTTCCGCTTCTCGGGTGACAGCTTCCTGGCGTACGGCCCGCAGTGGCGTGCCTGGGTCGCCAGCCCGGTCGGGATCAGCCCGTTCGGGTACCGCACCGGCTTCAACAGCTGGTGGCGCTACGGCAACCGCGGCCACGGCTGGGGCAACCGTTGGGGTCACCCGGGTCACTGGGGCCACGGCGGTCACGGCGGCGGCCACGGTGGCGGCCGCGGCGGCTGGTACGGCGGCGGCTTCGGTGGCGGCCACGGCGGTGGCGGCGGCTTCGGTGGCGGTCACGGTGGCGGTCACGGCGGCGGCCGCGGCGGCGGCTTCGGTGGCGGCCACGGCGGCGGCCACGGCGGCGGTTTCGGTGGCGGCAACGGTGGCGGCCGGGGCGGCGCCATCGGCGGCGCGATCGCGGGTGGCCACGGTGGCGGCCGTGGCGGTGCCATCGCCGGCGTCATCGCGGGCGGTAACGGTGGCGGCCGTGGCGGTGCCATTGCCGGCGTCATCGCCGGTGGCAATGGCGGCGGCCGCTAAGGAAGTAGCAACCGGGTAGGGGTCACGGGATGTAGCGGCACCGACTCCGGAATCCAGGACGCGACGCTGCTCCCGTGAACGGAAGAACACCCTTTCACGATGGTTGCCTACTGCAGCCGGGCCGACATCGGCCCGGCTGCAGTCCTTTTCCCGGGTGTCCGGCCGGGCCCGACTGTCAGAGCGGGCCGCGGCCCGAGCGCAGCAGCAGCAGCGCGACCTGGGTGCCGTCCGGCCCCAGGGCCTCGCGGAAGTGCTCGATGATCTCCCGTTCCCGGGCCAGCACCAGGCGGGTGCCGCCGCTGGCCATCCGGGTCTTGCCGACCTCCTGAGACAGCGCGGCGCGTTCCTGCCACAGCTCGATGATCGTCTCGTCGATCTCGTTGATGCGTTCACGAATGGCACGGATCTTCGCGGCGGCCGCGTCCTCGCCCGCGCCGGTGGTCTGGTCCATCACGTCGGCGGTCATGTCCTGCTCCTCGGGTGCTGGGGTCCCGGCCACCCAGGCCCGGACAGCATCAAGCCCCGGGCTGGGAGGCCCGGGGCTTGATGTAGGTCTGGGGTTCAGGAGCGACCTACGGCTGCCGGGCTTCCGGTGCCATAGGTAAACGATCGCGCCTGCTGGATCACGAGCCGAGTATGCCCCCGGCTCGGACGGTCCCGCAAGGAAACCGCCCGAGTGTTGGGACGAAAGTCTGCGCTGATCAGGAGGTGGTCGAAATGCGGTCGGCGGGCCCCGGCGCGATCGGGCCGGTGGCCAGGTGTGCCACGAGCGCGTCCACGTCGAAGCCCGGTGCGGTGACCCGTCCGTCCGGGCCCTGGTTCAGGTTGCTGAACCCGTCGCCGCCGTTGGCCAGGAAGTCGTTCGTGGTCACCAGGTAGTTCGCGGCCGGGTCGATCGGCGTTCCGTTCAGCGACAGGTTGCGGATCTTCGAGCCGGGTGCGGCCGATGCGCTCCACGTGTAGGTCAGGCCGGCCGACACCTGGAGGATCCGCTGGGTGGTCTGCCCGGCGAACCCGACGAACTGCTGCTCCAGCACGTCCTTGAGTTCCGCACCGGTGAAGCTCTGGGTGACGACCAGGTTGTTGAACGGCTGGACGGTGAACGCCTCGCCGTACGTCACCTGGCCGTAGGGCTCACCGCCGCTGGTCTGATCGGCGTCCAGGTCGGCGCGGATGCCGCCGGGGTTCATCAGGGCGATCTGCGCGCCGGCCGACCGCGTGTACGCCAGCTGCGCGTCGGCGATCACGTCACCGAGCGGGCTCTCACCGGCCGCCGTCGTGGTCCGGACGATGTCCGCGCTGATGCTGCCGACCAGCCGGTTCGCGATCGGTGCGACCGCGGTGCGGTACTTGTCGGCGACGGTCCTGGCGGCCGCGTCGACGGTGTCCGGATTCTTCAGGTACGCCCCGGCGGCGTCCCGCTTCCAGCCACCGTTGCCGTCCGGCACGCCGTTCTCGACGATCACGTTCTTCGCGGTGATCTCGGTGAACCGCCCGGTCCGGCGGTCCAGCGTGTAGTCGATGTCGGTGATCAGCTGCCCGTTGCTGCCGGCGCTGGTGACGACGGTGTCGGCACCCGTGCTGTTCGGCAGCTTGCACGAGTAGAAGCGATGCGTGTGCCCGGAGACGACGACGCTGATCTCCCGCTTCAGCCCGGCCACGATCGGCACCAGCGGCCCGGAGAAGCCGGTGCAGTCCGAGACGCCCGGCGTCGGCGTGGCGGAACCCTGCGAACCACCCTCGTGCAGGAGCAGGACCTGCGCCTTCACGCCGAAGAGCGTCAGCACCGAACTCCACTTGTTGGCGGTCTGCACCTCGTCGGTGAAGGTGACGTCCTTGATGCCGGCCGGGTTGACGATGCTCGGCGTACCCTCCAGCGTCATGCCGATGAACCCGACCGGCACACCGTTCACGAACCGAATGTCGATCGGCGGCAGGATCGGCAGTTTCGTCTTCTTGCTGATCGTGTTGGCGGCCAGATAGGTGAACCGCGCACCGCGGTACGGGTCGCCGTCCTGGCATCCGTCGACCGGGTGGCAGCCACCGCGCTGGATCCGGATCAGCTCGGCGACGCCCTCGTCGAACTCGTGGTTGCCGACCGAGCTCACCTGGAGGCCGATCTGGTTCATCAACTCGATCGTCGGCTCGTCGTGGAAGGCGGCGCTGACCAGGGGGGTCCCGCCGATCAGGTCGCCGGCACCGGCGGTGATCGTCTGCCGGCCCTCGGCCTGCGCCTCGGCGCGCAGCTTCTTCAGATACGTCGCGAGGTACTCCACACCACCGGCCGGGGTGCTGGTGCCTCCGGCGTTGACCACCGCGCCGCTGCCGGTCGGTGGGTCGATGGCACCGTGGAAGTCGTTGTAACTGAGGAACTGGCCCTTCACGGTGGCGCCCTGCGGCACGCCGTACGACGCGGAGACCGGGGCGAACTCGGGCGGCGGGGCGGCGACCGCGGTCTGCGGGGCCGGGAGCGCGGTGAGCACCCCGGCGGCGGCGAGCACGGCTATCGGCGCGGCGAGGTGGCGCCGCTGCGGAAGAGGCATGGGATCGATCCCCCGATCGGAGAGACTTCTTCACCAACCCGGTCAGCCTAGAGGTGCCGGAGGCATAGTTCACCGCTGATGGAGGGGCCGGTCGCCGTCGGATTCGTGTCGGGGGTGCGGCATACACTGTTTTGCGCGATGCGACCTTCCTCAGAACCTTCCGACGCCCTGTTCCCCCTGCCCGCGGTGCGGACTCCGGAGGCGCCCCGGCCGGCGCCGCGGCCGGTGCCGCCCCGGCTCGATCCGCAGGAGCTGCTGACCGGCCTGAACGGTCCTCAGCGCGATGCGGTCACCCATTCCGGGGGGCCGCTGCTCATCGTGGCCGGCGCCGGCTCGGGCAAGACCCGGGTGCTGACCCACCGGATCGCGTATCTGCTGGCCGAGCGCAACGTGCATCCCGGCGAGATCATGGCGATCACGTTCACCAACAAGGCCGCCGGTGAGATGAAGGAGCGGGTCGCCCATCTGGTCGGGCCGCGTGCCCGGATGATGTGGGTGTCGACCTTCCACTCGGCGTGCGTGCGCATCCTGCGGGCCGAGCACGAGCACGCCGGGTTGAAGAGCACGTTCTCCATCTACGACGCCGACGATTCGCGCCGTCTGATGACGCTGGTCGGGCGCGAGCTGGACCTGGACCCGAAGCGGTACACCGCGCGGGGCCTGGCCGCCCAGGTGTCGAACCTGAAGAACGAGCTGATCGAGCCGGACGAGTACAAGGCGAACGCGAAGGGGCCGAACGAGCGGGCCGTCGCCGAGGCGTACGAGTTGTATCAGCGGCGGCTGCGTGAGGCGCACGCACTGGACTTCGACGACATCATCATGACCGTGGTGCACCTGTTCCAGTCGCACCCGCACGTCGCCGAGGCGTACCGTCGCCGCTTCCGGCACGTCATGGTCGACGAGTACCAGGACACCAACCACGCGCAGTACACGCTGATCCGCGAGCTGGTCGGCCTGGAGAACCCGTCGGAGCTGTGCGTGGTCGGTGACGCCGACCAGTCGATCTACGCCTTCCGGGGCGCCACGATCCGCAACATCCTGGAGTTCGAGCGCGACTACCCGGATGCCCGGACCATCCTGCTGGAGCAGAACTACCGGTCCACCCAGACCATCCTGACCGCCGCCAACGCGGTGATCGACCGGAACACGTCGCGCAAGCCCAAACGACTCTGGAGCGACCAGGGGCACGGCGAGCAGATCGTCGGCTATGTGGCCGACACCGAGCACTCCGAGGCCGACTGGGTGGCCCGCGAGATCGACCGGCTCACCGACAACCACGACGTGCGCCCCGGTGACGTGGCCGTCTTCTACCGCACCAACGCGCAGTCCCGGGTGTTCGAGGAGGTGTTCATCCGGGTCGGCCTGCCCTACAAGGTGGTCGGCGGGGTGCGCTTCTACGAGCGCAAGGAGGTCCGCGACGCGCTGGGTTACCTCCGCGCGATCGTGAACGACGACGACACCGTCAGCATCCGGCGCGTGCTCAACACGCCGAAGCGCGGGATCGGCGACCGGGCCGAGGCGTGCATCGAGGCGCTGTCGTCCCGCGACCGGGTCTCCTTCGGCCAGGCGCTGCGCCGGGCCAAGGACGCGCCGGGCATCTCCACCCGGGCGGTCAACAGCATCAACGACTTCGTGCAGCTCCTCGACGACCTGCGGGCGCTGGCCCTGTCCGCCCCGCCGGAGGAGGTGCTGGAGGCGGTGTTGCAGCGCTCCGGCCTGCTCAGCGAGCTGGAGGAGAGCCTCGACCCGCAGGACCAGGGCCGGGTGGAGAACCTCCAGGAGCTGGTGAGCGTCGCCCGGGAGTACACCGAGCGCGTCGAGTCACTGGCCGACGAGGGCGAGGAGCAGGTCGCGACGCTGGCCGGGTTCCTCGAGCAGGTGGCGCTGGTGGCCGACGCCGACCAGATCCCCGATGACGACCCCGACCACCAGGGCGTGGTCACGTTGATGACCCTGCACACCGCGAAGGGCCTGGAGTTCCCGGTGGTGTTCCTGACCGGCCTGGAGGACGGCGTGTTCCCGCACATGCGGGCGCTCGGCGACAACTCCGAGCTGGAGGAGGAGCGCCGGCTGGCCTACGTCGGGATCACCCGGGCCCGGCAGCGGCTCTACCTGTCCCGGGCGGTGACCCGGTCGGCCTGGGGCCAACCGCAGTACAACCCGCCCTCACGGTTCACCGACGAACTGCCGGTCGAGCTGGTGCGGTGGGAACGGACCGGGGGGTCGTACACGTCGTGGTCGGGGACCGGCGGCGGGGTGGGCGGCCGCGGCGGTGGTTTCGGCGCCGGCGACCGCCAGCGCGGCGGTGGCTTCTCCGGCGGCACGCCGAAGGCACAGCGCATCGCCGAGCGGCTCGGCATCGACGCCAGCAAGCTGGCCACCGCGAGCGATCTGAAGTCGACGCCGAAGGTCGACCCCGGCGACCGGGTCAACCATCAGCGGTACGGTCTGGGCCGCGTCCTGGCGGTCGAGGGGCAGGGCCCGGGGACCCGGGTCCAGATCGACTTCGGCGACCAGGTGATGTGGCTGATCCTGCGGCACGCCCCGATCGAGAAGATCTAACTCTCCGGGGTGGGGCAGCCGGGGATCACCACACCGTGCCCGCGCATCCACGCGGTCGGCTCGACCGGGTTCGGGAAGTGCCCGCGGTGCACCTCGAAGTGCAGGTGAGGGCCGGTCGAATGCCCGGTCGAGCCCTCGTCGCCGATCTGCTCGCCGGCCTTGACCCGCCGGCCGACCTCGACGTCGATCGCCGACAGGTGCCCGTAATGGGTGAGCCAGCCGTCGCCGTGGTCGATCAGGATCGCGTTGCCGTACCCGCCGTTCGGCCCGGCCGCGACGACCACACCGGCACCGGCCGCGACGATCGCCGTGCCGTGCGGCGCGGCCAGGTCGACACCGGCGTGCAGGCGGCCCCAGCGTGGCCCGAAACAGGACGTGACCTCTGCCGACGGGATTGGGTGCGTCCACTGGACCGGGGGCCGCGGCCGGGTCTTGCGCCGTGCGGGTGCGGCGTTCGGGCCGGCGTCCCGCGGGATCGCGGGGGGCCGTCCGTGGGTCTTGCCGGGTGCCTCGTCACCGGCCGGCGGCACGATCGGCAGGGTCCCCGGGGCGTGCGCGGCCGTCGGCGGGCCGTCACCACCGGCGGCGACCGGGGCGGCGGAGGCGGTCATGCTCGCGGCGCCGATACCCGCGGCCAGGGTGGCGCTCAGCGCGGTCACCGAGAGGACGGTACGGCCACGGGTGGCGAAGAGTGCGGGGAAGGCGGGGGCGCGGTGCCGGCCCAGGCTCACCTGGCGGTGGCGTCCACCTCGTCCGGATGACGAATGCTGCCCCACGTGGATGTTCCCCCCGGCTGCCGTGACGTCGTGCTGTCACGTACCTGTCGGCCCGGGAGGTGGGTGCGCTGATGGCTGGAGCCGGAGTTCAACCGAGCTGCAACCGGGTAGAAAGGCCGCAACCGGGTAAGGGGTAAGTCAGGAAGCCTCGGCGTCCAGTGCGGCGTAGACCGACTCCATCTGGAGCTTGATGCTGACGCCGCGCTCCTCGAGGAAGGTGATCGGGTCGACCGGCGTGCCGTTGACGTGCACTTCCAGGTGCAGGTGCGTGCCGTACGAGTACCCGGTGTTGCCGACCTCGCCGATCACCTGGCCGGCCTTGACCACGTCGCCCTTGTTCACCAGCGTGCGCCGCGAGTGGGCGTAGATGATCTCGGTGCCGTCGTCCTGCCGGATGGTGATCGAGTAGCCATACCCCCCGGCGTAACCGGCGGCGGTCACCGTGCCGCCGTGCACCGCCTTGTAGGGCGTGCCGTCCGGGGCGGCCAGGTCGATGCCGGCGTGCAGCTTGCCGAACCGGACGCCGTAGGCCGAGGTGAACTCGTAGTCGTCGAGGGGCAGGAGGTAGATGTCCCGCGCGGCCTCTTCGTCGCTGAGCTGAGTGTTGGCCGCGCGGTTCTCACCGCGGGAGGCGGCGTTGTCGCCGTCACGATTCTCCAGGGCGTCGGTGGTGATCGACGAGCCCTTGGACAGACTCTGCAGGACGTCGGGGTCGACTGCCTTGTTGTCCGGAAGGTTGGAGGCCGCGCCGAGGGCGACGACACCGGCTCCGACGAATGCTGAGGTGACAACGACTGCGTAGCGACTGCGCGGGGGTGTCGGCACTCGGCGCCGACCGCGATAGCGATCGGGCTCAGACGACAAGCGCTGGCGCACGAAGGATCCTCCGTCAGTGGCATTGCGGCGACGGATCCGCAGTTCGAACCCCGGGAAAATGGGTTGAACAGTGGTCCGCCGGACTGTCGTTGTGGGGGGAACCTATGCGACAGCCGTGGCCACGGTAACGAAACGGCAGCCCGGTCACAAGTCGCAGCGCCAATTTCATGACAGTTCCACGTCAGTATTGATCAGCTATTGTCCGAATTGGTGGGCTTTCCGGATCCGCGATGTGACGACCCTGTGTAATTGGCACAGAAACGCTCTGTAATGTGACCGAGGGAACAATTCCTGGCGCCGGCCGGCCGTCACCTCCGGGTACCGAGGCTCGGCGCGGCAGGTTACCGTTCGTTAAGGTGACCGCGGAGGGTGGCCCGCAGCGGCGGCCGGACACCGGGGTCGGAGAGCCCGAAGGGGTCAGCATGCAAGCACGGATCAGGGTCGTCGTCGCCAAGCCGGGGCTGGACGGACATGACCGCGGGGCCAAGGTGATCGCGCGGGCGCTGCGCGACGCCGGCATGGAGGTGATCTACACCGGGCTGCACCAGACGCCCGAGCAGATCGTCGAGACCGCGATTCAGGAGGACGCCGACGGCATCGGCCTGTCGGTTCTCTCCGGGGCGCACATGACACTCTTTCGCAGAGTGCTGGAACTGTTGGCGGAGCGTGACGCCGCGGACATCGTGGTATTCGGCGGCGGCATCATTCCCGAGGATGACATCGCAGAATTGCAATCACTCGGGGTAGCCGGTCTATTCACACCGGGTGCGTCCCTCGAATCCATCGTCGAATGGGTCCGCGCCAATGTGGCCACGCCGGTCGCCTGATTCGCGAGCGGCCTCCGGCAGGTCGTCAGCGCCGCCTCGGCGGCGCTGACAGCTTCATCCCGCGCATAGGGAGAGGCCGGACGCACCCCTCACACGTCCGGCCCCTCTATGCGCGATGCCCCGCCGCCACCCCTCGACCGACAGGGCATCGGCCGTCTTGCCTGTCGAGCACCGCAGCGCTCCGACACCACACTCAACGACCCCCTCCCAGGCGGGTTACGCGCGCTCGCGTGATTTTTCCGGCGGTCGCACCACCGAGGCTGCGGCGGCGCGAGATGCGCCACCGCATCGCCGTCCACCGCTGAGGAGAGTTCTCTGTGGGCACACCGTGCGCGGTGGCACCAACCATCCCGGACCTGCACTTTCGTCACTCCAGTGTGTGGTCTTGCACACCGCGCACCCGCGCGCTCACCGGGGTCGTTCCGGTCGCTAGTCTGCGGATGAAGGCCATTTCGCACATGTGAAAGGCCGGACGATCCTCACGCTGGCGGCGCGCCGCGCTGCCCCGCGCACACAGGTCGGGACGCAATGGTGCGGCTTGCCGGCGCTTGGCGTCGCGAGCGAAAGGAGACACGTGGACCTGTTCGAGTATCAGGGGCGCGACCTGTTCGAACGGCACGGGCTGCCCGTGCTGGGCGGCGGCGTCGCCGAGACCCCGCAGGAGGCCCGGGCGATCGCCGAGCGGCTGGGCGGCAAGGTCGTCGTCAAGGCGCAGGTCAAGGTCGGTGGCCGTGGTAAGGCCGGCGGTGTGAAGCTGGCCGACGGCGCGGACGAGGCCGAGGCCCGCGCGAGCGACATCCTGGGCATGGACATCAAGGGCCACACGGTCCACAAGGTGATGCTGGCCGAGACGGCCGACATCGTGGAGGAGTACTACTTCTCCTACCTGCTGGACCGGGCCAACCGGACGTTCCTCTGCATCGCCAGCGTCGCCGGCGGCATGGAGATCGAGACGGTCGCCGAGGAGGACCCGGACCGGGTCGCCAAGATCGCGATCGACGCGAGCAAGGGCGTGGACGAGGCCAAGGCGCGCGAGATCGTGACCGCCGCCAGGTTCCCCGCCGAGGTCGCCGACCAGGTCGTCGACATCGCGGTGAAGCTGTGGGCGGCGTTCGTCGCCGAGGACGCCACGCTGGTCGAGGTCAACCCGCTCGCCAAGGTGGGCGACGGCCGGGTGCTGGCGCTCGACGCCAAGGTCACGCTGGACGAGAACGCCGGTTTCCGGCACCCCGACCACGAGGCCCTCGAGGACAAGTCCGCGGTCGACCCGCTGGAGCAGGCCGCCAAGGCCAAGAACCTCAACTACGTCAAGCTGGACGGCGAGGTCGGCATCATCGGCAACGGCGCCGGCCTGGTCATGTCGACCCTGGACGTGGTGGCGTACGCGGGCGAGAGCCACGGCGGCGTCAAACCGGCCAACTTCCTCGACATCGGCGGCGGCGCCAGCGCCCAGGTGATGGCGAACGGCCTGGAGATCGTCCTCGGCGACCCGGCCGTGAAGTCCGTCTTCGTGAACGTCTTCGGCGGCATCACCGCCTGCGACGCGGTGGCCAACGGCATCATCCAGGCCCTCGCGCTGCTCACCGAGCGCGGCGAGACCGTCACCAAGCCGCTCGTGGTCCGCCTCGACGGCAACAACGCCGAGGCCGGCCGTGCCATCCTCGACGGAGCGAACAACCCGCTGGTCGAGCGGGTGGACACGATGGACGGAGCGGCCCAGCGCGCCGCCGAGCTCGCGGCTGCGGGGAAGTGAACTAATGGCGATCTGGCTCACCAAGGACTCCAAGGTCATCGTCCAGGGCATCACCGGTGGTGAGGGCTCCAAGCACACCAAGCGGATGCTCGCCGCGGGCACCCAGGTGGTAGGCGGTGTCAACCCGCGCAAGGCCGGCACCAAGGTCGACTTCGACGGCACCGAGCTGCCCGTCTTCGCCACCGTCGCCGAGGCGATCGCCGAGACCGGCGCCGACGTGTCGGTCATCTTCGTCCCGCCGGCGTTCACCAAGGCCGCCGTCGTCGAGGCGATCGACGCCGAGATCCCGCTCGCCGTGGTGATCACCGAGGGCGTGCCGGTGCAGGACTCGGCGGCGTTCTGGGCGTACAACGTGGCCAAGGGCCAGAAGACCCGGATCATCGGGCCGAACTGCCCCGGCATCGCGTCGCCCGGCGCCTCCAACGCCGGCATCATCCCGGCCGACATCACCCCGCAGGGGCGCATCGGCCTGGTCAGCAAGAGCGGCACGCTGACCTACCAGCTCATGTACGAGCTGCGCGAGTTCGGCTTCTCCACGGCGGTCGGCATCGGTGGTGACCCGATCATCGGCACCACCCACATCGACGCGCTGAAGGCGTTCCAGGAGGACCCGGAGACCGACGCGATCGTCATGATCGGTGAGATCGGTGGCGACGCCGAGGAACGGGCGGCCGAGTTCATCAAGGCCAACGTCACCAAGCCGGTCGTCGGCTACATCGCCGGCTTCACCGCGCCGCCCGGGAAGACGATGGGCCACGCCGGCGCCATCATCTCCGGCTCGGCCGGCACCGCCGAGGCGAAGAAGGTCGCCCTGGAGGCGGCCGGGGTCAAGGTCGGCAAGACGCCGTCCGAGACCGCCCAGCTCATGCGCGACATCTTGAGCTGATCACGCCTGTGGACACGGCGCGCTGTCGATCGGGAACCGACCCGATCGGCGGCGCGCCGTCGCTTCTGCATCGCCGCATCGGCCACGGCATGGAAAAGTAGGCGCGATGTCCAGCACAACCGACCGGCCCGGCGGCTCGGAGGACCCGTTCGCGGTCGCCGAGGCGCTGCAGTCCGTGGTGCGGGACACCGCCGCCGTCGATAGAGAGCGGCCCGGACCCGCGCCGGAGGACCGGCCCACCGAGGCCATCCCGGCCGGTGACCGTCCTGGCGGCGAGGGGACCGGCGACGATCCCGGCGAGGACGGCCGGCGGGACACCGTCATCGTCGACGACGCGATGCTCGGCCGCCGGGAGACCGTCCGGGTACCCATCCAGCGCCGGCCGGCCCGGCGGGGGCGCGGCGCTCCGCTCCCGGTGGCGGCGCTCTTCGCGACCCTGTGGGCGGCCCTGCTCACCTACCTCCCGGTAGCCGTGGTGATCGGGCTGGCCCGCACCCTGGAGGGCTCCGGTGGGCTGGTCGCCGCCGCGCACGCCGGACTGGCCGGCTGGCTGCTCGGGCACGGCGTGCCGATCGGCACCTCGATCGGGCCGCTCGCACTCACGCCGCTACTACTGACCGTGCTGATCGTCTGGCGGCTCAACCGGGCGGGACTGCACGTCACCCGCGCGATCGGGGCCCGGCACTCCGGGTCGTTCGGGCGGGCACTGGTGGTGGCGGTCGCGGTCGGTACGGCGTACACCCTGATCGGGATCCTCGCCGCACAGCTCACCGACGGCCGCGGCACCGGCATCTCCACCGGCCGCGCCGCGGCGCACTTCCTCGCCCTCGGCGTCGCCGGGGCGCTGCTCGGAGCCCTGCGCGGCACCGGCGCCGTCAGCACGCTGGCCCGCCGGGTGCCCCCGACGCTGCGCCACGGCATCCGGACCGGGCTGGTCGCCGCGTTCCTGATCGTGGGAGCCGGCGCGGTCGTCGGCGGCCTCGCCGTCGCGCTCGGCGGCGCCCAGGCCGCCGAGATCATCGCCAACTACCGCACCGGCGTCGCCGGCCAGGCGGGCATCACCCTGCTCAGCATCGGGTACGCGGTGAACGCCTCGATCTGGGTGGCCGCCTACCTGCTCGGCCCCGGATTCGCGATCGGCACCGACTCGGCGGTGCGGTTGACCGAGGTCACACTCGGCCCGCCCCCGATGGTGCCGCTGATCGCCGGCCTGCCGGAGGGCCCACTCGGCGCGGCCGGGACGGTCCTGCTCGCGCTGCCCGTGATCGCCGGGGCGGTGGCCGGATGGACCCTTACCCAGCGGCTGCGATTCGGCCGCGAGAGCGCGTGGCGGGCCACCCGCCGCAAATCCAAAGGCAAGGTCACGGTCGCCGACGTCGAGCCGCCGTGGCTGCTCGTCATGACGTCCAGCCTGCTCGCCGGGCCGGTCGCCGGGCTGGTGCTGGCCGGGCTCGCCTGGGCCTCCGGCGGTGCGCTCGGCTCCGGGCGGCTCTCCGTGATCGGCCCGGAACCGGTGCAGACCGGCATCGTCGCCGCGATCGTGGTCGCCGTCGCGGTCACCCTCGGCGCGGCCGCGACCCGTGCCTTCCGCCGCCGCTGACAGGTTTCGCGCGGCCACGGCCGTTCGGGCGGACCTCGTTCCGTGCCGTGCGTGGGTGCCGTGGTTCGGGTCATGCGTCGCCGCGACCTGTGCCGGGGGCTCGAACGCCCCGGTTGCCGGGTGTCGGCCGGCGCGACGATAGGGTGCACAGGTGACTGACCCCGCGCCCGCCCGCCTGGTCGTTCTCATCTCCGGGTCGGGCAGCAACCTGCAGGCTCTTCTCGAAGCGACCGCCGATCCGGCGTACGGGGCGACCGTCGTCGCCGTCGGCGCCGACCGGGACGGGATCGCCGGTCTCGGCCACGCCACGGCCGCCGGAGTCCCCACATTCGTCGACTCGGTGAAGTCCTACCCGACCCGTGACGACTGGGACGCCGCACTGACCGAGCACGTCGCCGCGCACCGGCCCGACCTGGTGATCTCGGCCGGCTTCCTCAAACTCGTCGGCAAGCAGTTCCTGGACGCCTTCGGCGACCGCTACATCAACACGCACAACGCGCTGCTCCCCGCCTTCCCCGGCATCCACGGGCCGCGGGACGCGCTGGCGTACGGCGTGAAGGTGGCCGGAGCGACACTCTTCTTCGTGGACGCCGGAGTCGACACCGGGCCGATCATCGCGCAGACCGTGGTCCCCGTGCTCGACGACGACACGGAGGAGACGCTCACCGAACGCATCAAGGTGGCCGAACGGGCCCAGCTGGTCGACTACGTCGGCCGCCTGGTCCGGGACGGCTGGACCATCGAGGACAGGAAGGTACGGATCCCGTGAGCACCTCTACAGAGGGGCGCCGTCCGATCAGGCGGGCGCTGCTGAGCGTCTGGTACAAGGACGGCATCGTCGAGCTGGCCCAGGCACTGCACGCCGCCGGTGTGCAGATCGTCTCCACCGGTTCGACCGCGTCGACCGTGGAGAAGGCCGGCGTGCCGGTGACCCGGGTGGAGGAACTCACCGGCTTCCCCGAGATCCTCAGCGACCGGGTCAAGACGCTGCACCCCAAGGTCCACGCCGGGCTGCTCGCCGACCTGCGCCTGGAGGGCCACGTCCAGGAGCTCGCCGACCTCGGCATCGAGCCGTTCGACCTGCTGGTCAGCAACCTCTACCCGTTCACCGAGACGGTGGCCTCGGGTGCGGGCGTGGAGGACTGCATCGCGAAGATCGACATCGGTGGCCCGGCGATGGTCCGGTCCGCGGCCAAGAACCACGCGTCCGTTGCGGTCGTCACGGCCGTCTCGGCGTACCCCCTGATCGTCTCCGCCCTCGCCGCAGGCGGATTCTCGCTGGCCCAGCGCCAGGCACTGGCCGCGCGGGCCTTCGCCGACATCGCCGAGTACGACGTGGCCGTCGCCCGGTGGACGGCGACCACCCTGGCCGGCGACGTCGAGTGGCCGGCGTTCGACGGGCTCGCCCTGCGGCTGGAGAACACCCTGCGGTACGGGGAGAACCCGCACCAGAAGGCCGCCCTCTACCTCGACCCGGCCGCACCCGCCGGCCTGGCCCAGGCGGAACTGCTGCACGGCGGCGAACTGTCGTTCAACAACTACGTCGACGCGGACGCCGCCTGGCGCAGCGCCAACGACTTCACCGAACCGTGCGTGGCGATCATCAAGCACGCCAACCCGTGCGGCATCGCGATCGGCGCCGACGTGGCCGAGGCACACCGCAAGGCGCACGCCTGCGACCCGCTGTCGGCGTACGGCGGCGTCATCGCGGTCAACCAGGAGGTGACCGCGGAGCTGGCCAAGCAGCTCGACGGCATCCTGACCGAGGCGATCGTGGCCCCCTCCTACCAGGCCGAGGCGCTCGAGATCTTCCGCGGCAAGAAGAAGCTGCGGGTGCTCGCCGCTCCCGCATGGAACCCGCCGCCCGCCGAGATCAAGCAGGTCAGCGGCGGTGTGCTGGTGCAGACCGCGGACCGGGTCGACGCGACCGGCGACGACCCGGCGAACTGGACACTGGCCACCGGTCCGGCGCTCACCGGCACCGACCTCGCCGACCTGGCGTTCGCGTGGCGCGCGGTGCGCGGGGTGAAGAGCAACGCGATCCTGCTGGCCAAGGACGGCGCGACCGTCGGCGTCGGCATGGGCCAGGTCAACCGGGTCGACTCGGCGCACCTCGCGGTGAACCGGGCCGGCGCCGAGCGCACCCAGGGCAGCGTGGCCGCCTCGGACGCGTTCTTCCCGTTCCCGGACGGGCTGGAGGTGCTGATCGCGGCCGGTGTGAAAGCGGTCGTGCAGCCCGGCGGATCGATCCGTGACGAGCAGGTCATCGAGGCGGCGGCGAAGGCCGGCCTGACCGTCTACCTGACCGGTACCCGCCACTTCTACCACTGACGTTTCGGCTCAGCAGCGGTCGGCAGCCCTCGGGCGGTCGGCCGCTGCGGCGTCTCCGGCGGCGGCCGGGGTGCCGTCGCGGAGGCGGGCGCGCCAGGGGTGGGCATGGTCGCCGCGGCGCCGGTGGCTGTGGCCGCCGTGTTCGCGGTCGTTTCTTGTCGGTGTCGGTGTCGGCTGTGGCTGTGGCCGCATTCGCGGTCGTTCGTGGCGGTGGCGATGGCGATAGGTGGTTGCGGTGGTGCTTGGTCGCGGTCGTTTCTTGGCGGCTGCGGGTAGGCGCGACCTCAGCGGCGGTCTGCTGCTTCGGCGAGAGCGGCCGAGACCGTTGCGATGAGGTGCCGTGGGTTGCGCAGCACATCGTCGGCGGTGAAGCGGAGCACCGTCCAGCCGGCCATCCGGAGGGCGTTCAGTCGTGCCACGTCCCGGCGGAACTGGACCTTGCTCCGGTGATGGTCGCCGTCGTACTCGGCGATCAGACCCAAATCCGGCCAGCACAGATCGACGCGCCCCAACAACCGTCCGGCGGGATCGCGGATCTCGAATTGTGGCACCGCGGACGGGAGGCGGGCATCGAGCAGGAGCAGACGTAGGCGCGACTCCATCGGGGACTCCGCTCGGGAGTCGGCAACCCTCACCAGGCCGGCGAGGCGGGCGCTTCCGGGCCAGGTGAAGCGCTGCTTGATCATCTGCTGGAGGGCAGGCCGCCGCAACAGTCGGCGGCGGAGCATCGCATCGAGCAGAGCGAGAGCATCGGCCCTGCCCAGTCGGCGGCCGAGATCGAAGGCGGTGCGCACCGGAGTGGTCACCGGAAGACCGTCATTACAGGTCAGGTCACCGGCGACTAGTGACGTGCGGTGCGGCAGCAGGCGGTCGTCGGCGCGGATCCACCGGTTGTGCGGCAACACCACCGACACCCTCGCCTCGCGGGTCTCGAAGCCCCACAAGTGGGCGGCGCTGAGGCCACCGATCGCCGCGCCGGCTGGGAGGATCAGCGCCACCGCACGGCACCACGTTCGATGGTCCACGGGACTGTCGCGATGGATGTAGACGTCATGCAGGAGGCGTTGCCAGACCGGGCTGCGGAGCATCGCCCGGGTGACAAGACCGTCGCGGATCGCGGTCGATCCACGGAACGGCTGGTTCCGGAGTTGTGCGGGAATCGTCGGCCGTCGGGGCATGGGGCCAGAATGGCGAGCGTTGCGGGGCCGCGCTCATGCCCCTGTGGACAGTGCGGCGCTGTGGACAACTCTCCCCGTCTCCATCTGGTCCCCGGGCGGCCGCCCCCTCGGTGTCTGGCCGGAGCCGGCCCTCCGCGTCCGGCCCGGGTGCCTGGCGCTGGGCGGCCGCTCACCTGGCCGACTTCAGGCAAACGTCCGTGGCCGCCGGTCCGCTCGGCTTGTGCACCGTTAACCGCAATGCCGCGTAGTTAGTGGTGGCGGTGGGGCGTCAAGCGGGTGTGTCGATGCATGTAGAACAGCGGAACTCCCGCTATAGAGGGGTTGTCCTCACAAGACACCCTTCGAGCTGGGAGTTCCGCTGCCCGAGCATTCTGTCATTCACCGTACGACCGTGGTAGCCGCGGGCCGGTTCGCGCCCGGGCATCTGGGCGAGTTGACACAGATCGTGCCGTTCGAGATGGTCGACGACATCCTCGCGACGACCGGTACGGTCCAAGCCCGAGTCCGGGACCTGCCCTCACGAGTCGTGGTCTACCTGCTGCTGGCGGCCGGCCTGTTCGCCGAGTCCGGCTACCGGCAGGTCTGGGCGAGGCTGACCAGCAGTCTCGACGACCTGAACCCGGCCACTCCGACATCATCTGCGCTGGCTCAGGCCCGCCGCCGTATCGGCGTCAAACCCCTGGCCACCCTGTTCGCTCTGCTCGCCGGGCCCGCCGCTGCTGCCGAACGATGGCGGGGCCTGCTGCTCTGCGCTATCGACGGCACCACCATGGCAGTCCCCGACAGCCCCGCGAACCTGACCACCTACGGCCGGCAGACCGGCTCCCACGGCGGGTCCGGCTACCCGCTGCTACGCCTGGTCGCGATCGTGGCCTGTGGCTCCCGCACCGTCCTCGACGCGGTCTTCGGCCCGATCGGTGTTGCGGAGATCCGCTACGCACCGACACTGTTCCGCTGCCTGAAACCGGGCATGCTGCTCCTCGCAGACCGCAACTTCGCCGTCTGCGATCTGGTCGAACAGATCCACGCCACCGGCGCGGACCTGCTCATCCGCTGCAAGACCAACCGCAAGCTACCGACCATCGGCCACTACCGCGACGGATCCCGCCTCGCCCTGCTCGGCGGTGTCGTCGTCCGTGTCATCGACGCCGAGATCACCGTGCACACCGACGGCAAACCCCACCACACCGGCCAGTACCGGCTGATCACCACCCTGACCGACCGCCGGTTCACCGCCCTGGACCTGATCACCCTCTACCACCAGCGTTGGGAGATCGAGACCGCGTTCCTGGAGATGAAGTCCACCACCCTCGACGGCCGGGTCCTGCGCGCACGCACCCCTACCGGCATCGAGCAGGAGGTCTACGCCCTGCTCACCACCTACCAGGCGTTACGGCTGGCCATGGCCGGCGCCACCGATCACGACCCGGACATCGCCCCGGGCCGGGCCGGCTTCAAAATCGCCCTGAACAGCGCCCGCGACCAGGTCATCCAAGCCGCAGGCGTCATCGCCGACACCATCATCGACCTCATCGGTGTCCTCGGCCGGGCCGTCCTGGCCGACCCGCTTCCCGAACGCCGGGTCCGGATCAGCCCCCGCGTCGTGAAACGCGCCATCTCCAAACACCGAGCCAAAGGCACCATCGACCGGACCAACCATAAAGCGACCATCACGATCACCCTAGGGTTGACCAGCAGCCCAGCACCTTAACTACGCGGCATTGCCGTTAACCGCCATATCCCTGAACTTGGCGATCATCCAGGCGGTTATTCGGCGAGGACCTGTGGGATATGGCTGCTTCCCGACGCGGGAAGGGTGCCTGGCCCACAGCCCGACGATCATCGAGGCGGAGGCGGAGGCGGAGGCGGAGGCGGAGGCGGAGGTCGAGGTCGAGGTCGAGGTCGAGGTCGAGGTCGAGGTCGAGGCGGAGGTCGAGGCGGAGGGGCGAGGCAGCGAGGTGGGGGTGGAGCGGGAGGCGGCAGGGCGGACCGGCCGGCGCGGAGGGATGCGGTGGGCCGGGGCGGACGGGTGCGGTGGGCCGGGGCGGACGGGTGCGGTGGGCCGGGGCGGACGGGTGCGGTGGGCCGGGGCGGACGGGTGCGGTGGGCTGGGGCCGGGGGGGGGGGTGGGGGGGGGGGGCGCGGGGGGGGGG
>NZ_QGGR01000016.1 GCF_003148685.1 Actinoplanes xinjiangensis
GCCTGCGCACCCCGCGTGAGACCCGTGTCTGCTACCGTCCAGCCATCGCCCTCGCGGCATAAAACCCTGGTGTCCGATCCCGGGGTGGAACCTCACGGCTAACCAAGGAAACGGCTGGCCCGATGGCCCCCGAACAGCGACGGACCGGCGATCCGCGGACAGCCGCCAAAAAACAGGCCACGGAACAGCTATCGGCCGGCGGAACGTGGAGCAGGACGGATCAGACGAACATGGGCGTCTGTAGGTCAGCGGAACGGGCCAGCAGGTCCTCGGCCTCGTCGTAACCGTCGGCGGCGGTGCGCAGCACGCGGGTACCGATCGCGGCGGCTGCGGCGGCCTCGTCCGATGATGGGTGTTCACCGGTGGTGAGGAGGACGGCCTCGGCCGAGACCATCACCTCGGCCAGGACGGCGGCCAGGTCGGCCCGGGTGCGCAGCATCCAGTTGGCGAGCGAATCAGCCAGGTCAGCCGTCGCCGACATTCGGTGACCGAGACTGCCGGGGCCGCCGTTGAGGTGTTCGGCGGCGCTGCGACGTGCCTTCTCGTAGGCGTCGGCAGCCTCACCGGTCCAGCCACCGGCGAGTGGCAGCGCGTCAGCCAGGTCCGCATAGGCCCGGGCGTCGGCACGCAACTCGGGCGCCGCATCGCGGATCGCCGCGGGATGCAGGGCGGCCACCGATCGGGCCGCGTCACCGGGCAGCAGGCGCACTCGCCGCAGCTCGCGCCAGATGTCGTGCCCGCCGGGGGCACCGAATCTGGAGAGCACTTCGTCGACCCGCTCGAGCAGCGGGCCGGCAACCGTCAGTGCTTCGTCGAGCCGGTCCATCAGCGACCCCGCCGACGAGCCGGCGCGTGGCCTGCCGAGTGGCGGCGAGCGTGCGGCGAGCCCCCATCGGTGGCCCGCCGGCCGGCGAGGGCGGGGCGACAGGCAGCGGCAGAGCGGGAAGCACGGACGGGGCGACAGACAGCGGCAGAGCGGCCGGTGAGGGCGGGGCGACAGGCAGCGGCAGAACGGCACACGGCTGCAGAGCGGCAGACGAGGGCGGGGCGACAGGCAACGACGGGGCGGCAGACAGCGGCAGAGCGGCACACGGCCGCAGAGCGGCAGACGGGAGCAGGGCGGCAGACGGCGGCGGGGCGGCAGACGTGAGCACGGTGGCAGGCCGCGGCGGGGCGGGAGGCGGCGGGGGCCCGGCGGCAGGCGCTCATCGGCAGCCTCGCCAGGCGGTGGGCGAATGGATCATGAGTGCCCCCGCTGGAAGCGGCGCCGGACCAGGTCGTCGGTCTCGGCGTAGTCGCCGGCACCGGCGCGGACGGATCGGGCCATCTCGGTGAGCTTGGAGGAGGCGTCGGCGGCCTCCCGGGCGCGGGCGGCCAGCACCGCGGACCAGCCGGCATAGAGGGCACGCCCGATGCGGCCGGGCCGGCCGGCGTCGTCGGCGGCGAAGTCGGCGGCGCCTGGCAGCAGCTCTGGCACCCGACTGTCCATGATGGCCAGCGCCGCGGCGGCATGGTCGATCTGGTCGGCGAGTCGGTCCACTTCAGTGCTCCTCCAGGGTGCGGAACGATCCGAACACCTCACCGTGCAGTTTCTCCCGGGCCCAGCGTGCGGCCTTTGCCGCGCTGGTCACCACGGTTCGAATCTCACGGGCGAACTCGGCCGGCTGACGATGGTGCAGAGAACCGTGCACGCGAACGTCCACGATGTCCCCCGCGGCGGTCACGACCACCTCGATGGACTGGTCCGGAGAGTGCACCGACACGGTGTGGGCGGCGACTGCCTTGTCGAAGTCGGCACGCAGGTCCTCGATGTGCCGGTATCGATCGATTGCCTCGTCGATCCACGCCTCGTCGATCTCGCGGGCCATCCATGGCTCCTCACCGCGCGTCATGTCGCCGTCGCGTTCCGGGTTGAGACCGTACCCGCTCCGGTCGCCGTCCCGCTACGGCGAGTACGTCCTCTGTGGATAACTTCGGACAACACCACACAGCGTGACAGAATGCCACGATGGGCACTACGATGCGTGATCGACACATGCCGGCAGGGTTTTCTGTCGGGGGTCCGCAATACCATCGTCGGGTGACTCCCCATGACGTCTTCTCCGAGCTGGTGGGCCAGGACGAGCCGGTCGAGGTCCTGCGCCGGGCCGCCGCGGCCGCCGCCCGGGTGGTGGCCGGCGAGCCGGGCGGTGGCGGCATGACCCACGCCTGGATCTTCACCGGCCCACCGGGTTCGCGGCGGACGGTCGCGGCGCGGGTGTTCGCCGCGGCGCTGCAGTGTCAGCGTGACGGTGCCGGCTGCGGTGAGTGCCACGGCTGCCACACCACGCTGGCCGGCACCCACGCCGATGTGCGGGTGGTGACGACCGAGGGCCTGACCATCAAGACCGAGGAGACGCGGTCGGTGGTGCTGCGGTCGGCCAGCGCGCCGACCGGCGGCCGCTGGCAGGTGGTGATCATCGAGGCGGCCGACCGGCTGCACGAGCGGGCCAGCAACGCACTGCTCAAGGCGATCGAGGAGCCGGCCCCGCGGACGGTGTTCCTGCTCTGCACGCCGTCGGTGCATCCGGACGACATCCTGGTGACGATTCGCTCCCGGTGCCGTCTGGTGTCGTTGCGGCAGCCGCCGTCGGCCGCGGTGGCCGACTTCCTGGTGCAGCGGTTCGATGTCGCCCCGGAGCAGGCGGGCTGGGCGGCGGCGGCTTCGCAGGGTGACGTGGAGCGGGCCCGGCAGCTGGCCGGCGACCCGGAGGCCCGTGACCGCCGGGCGGAGGTGCTCTCCGTTCCCCGCCGGCTGACCAGCATCGGTGCCTGTTTCGACGTGGCGGCGAAATTGGAGGCCGCGACGAAGCTGGAGGCGGCGAGTGCGGTGGCCGAGCTCGATGTGGCGGAGCGGACGGCACTGGAGCGTGCGCTGGGTGCGGGCGGCACCGGCCGGGGCGCCACGGGCGCGATGCGGGGCGCGGCCGGTCAATTGAAGGAGCTGGAGCGTAACCAGAAGCTGCGGGCGACCCGGGCCCAACGGGACGCGCTGGACCGGGCGTTGCAGGATCTGATCGGTTTCTACCGGGACGTGCTGGTCACCTCGATGCGGGCACCGGTGCCGGTGGTGCACGGTGATCTTCAGGCGGTGTCGTCGGCGGCTGCGGAGAAGTGGTCGCCGGAGAGCACGCTGCGCCGCATGGAGGCGGTGCTCGCCTGCCGTGATGCGATCGACAAGAACGTGAAGCCGCAGGTCGCCCTGGAGGCGATGATGGTGACTCTCTGGAAGGGCTGATCCGGCTCAGACCACGTGCGGGCGTCGCGGTCGTGCCGGCGGACGGGCCGGCACGACCGCGACGCGGTCTCAGTGGCGGGCGAGCAGGAAGGTGTTCCGCAGGGCCTGATAGGCGGGCTTGCGCTGGAGATCCTCGGTGTACGGGGTGGCCGAGCCCTGCCCCTCGAACACTCCGGGCACCCACGAGTACCGGTCGGTGAAGCCCCAGACGGTGTAGGACACGCAGTGCCGGGCGAGCAGGCAGGCCTGGAGCAGCGTGCTGAACCCGTACGCCTGTGCCTGCTCCTTCGTCGCGTCGACGGGCAGGATCATGCGGACGTCCACCTCGGTGAAGGCGGTCTGCACGCCGAGCGCGTCGAAGCGCCGCACGTTGTCGAAGACGCTGCCGGGGAAGCCGTACTGGACGCCCAGGTGACCCTGCATGCCGTACCCGTGAATCGGCACGCCCTGTGACCGCAACTGCTTGGTGAGGGCGTAGTAGGCGTCGCTCTTCGCGTTGACGCCCTCGTTGTTGTAGTCGTTGAGGTAGAGCTTGGCCTTGGGGTCGGCCTCGTGCGCCCACCGGAACGCGTCGGCGATGTAGCCGGGGCCGAGGGCGCGCAGCCAGATCGTGTCGCGCAGCGTTCCGTCGTCGTTGTAGACCTCGTTCACCACGTCCCACTGGTAGACCCGGCCCTTGAAGTGGCGGACCTGGGTCTTGATGTGGTTGCGCAGGATCTGCCGGAGCTGGGCCGGGGTGAAGGCGTCCTCGGTGAGCCAGGACGGGTTCTGGTTGTGCCAGACGAGGGTGTGACCGCGGACGACCTGCCCGTTGGCGCGGGCGAAGTCGACGAGGCGGTCGGCGGCGGCCCAGTCGTAGCGGCCCTGTTCCGGCTCGACGGCCTCCCACTTCATCACGTTCTCGGCGGTCACCGAGTCGAACTCGGTGGCCACGATCGTCCGGTAGTCGGCATCGGAGGCGAGCGCGGACATGTCGACGGCGGTGCCGATGCGCACGCCGCTGCCTCGGGCCGCTGATCGCAGGGAATCGGAGTTCGCGCCGGCGACAGCCGGTGCGGTGCTGCTCACGGCGGTGGCCAGCGCCAGCGCCACGACGGCCAGGACGTTACGTCGGGTAGCCATCCAACCCTCCCGAAAGTTTCGGTGATGTTTCGGTGTCAGGGCGACACGCTAGGCACAGACACCGACGCCGGTCAATGGTTGACTGGGGAAGAACGTCGATTTACGTTACGGGCACTCGACTGCCCGGTTTCCGAAAGTTTCGGAGTGAACATGTCGACTCGACGCGAGATACTGGCTCTGGCCTCCGGCACGGCGATCGCCGCCGCCGCCCCTTCCCGCACCGGCCCAGGCGCGCGGTCGCGCCGACGGCTGGACCGCGACGTGGGCGGCCGCGCCGACCACGATCCCGCCCGGCACGCCACTGGAGCTGGCGGACCAGACGGTACGGCAGGTGGTGCACACCAGCCTCGGCGGCGACCGGCTCCGGATCCGGCTGACCAACGAGTTCGCCACCACCCCGCTGCATGTCGGCGAGGTGCACGTGGCGATCCGGTCCGGTACGGGAGCCGACACCGACGCACGGCCCGGAACCGACCGGCGGGTCACCTTCGGCGGGCAGCGATCGGCCACCGTCCCGGCCGGGGCACCGCTGGTCAGCGACCCGGTGAGCCTCTCCGTCCGGGCCGGTGCCGACCTGGTGATCAGCATCTGGCTGCCGGACCGCACCCCGGTCACCACGCTGGCCGCCTTCGCGTTCCAGGAGAACGCGATCGCCGCCGGCAACGTCACCGGTGCCACCCGGATCACCGCGTCCAGCACGATCACGCAGTACCTGTTCCTGTCCGGGGTGAGCGTGCACGGCGGTGCGGGCGCGGTCGTCACGCTCGGCGACTCGATCACCAACGGGGCCAACAGCGAGACGAACGCCAACCACCGGTGGCCGGATCTGCTGGCTGCCCGCTTCCGGAAGGCGCGCATCGACCGTGGCGTGGCGAACGTGGGGGTCTCCGGCAACCGGCTGCTGCATGATCCGAATCCGCCCGCCGGTGACCCGGCCGAGACGTTCGCGGCGTACTTCGCGCAGAGCGCCCTGCGCCGCTTCGACCGGGATGTGCTGGCCCAGCCCGGCGCCACGCATCTGGTGGTGCTGCTCGGCGTGAACGATCTCGGTCATCCGGGCACTGTCGCCCCGCCGAGCGAGGTGGTCGGGGCCGATGACCTGATCAGCGGGCACCGGCAGCTGATCGCGCGGGCCCGGCAGGCCGGCCTGCGTACATATGGCGCGACGATCCTGCCGTTCAAGGGCGACACACTCGGCTTCTACACCCCGGAGAACGAGCGCAAGCGGTCCGCCCTGAACCGCTGGATCCGGACCTCGGGCGAGTACGACGAAGTGATCGATTTCGACGCCGCGGTCCGGGACGCGGCCGACCCGCAGCGTCTGGCCGCCGCCTACGACAGCGGCGACCACCTGCATCCCAACGACGCCGGGATGGCCGCGATGGCGGCAGCGGTACGGCTAGACGGGTTCCAGCAGCCCTGACAGCCGCTCGACGACCGCACCGGCGATCTCGTCAGCCGGCCGGGAGGCGTCGAGCACCAGGTAGCGCTTGGGGTCGGAGGCGGCCAGGTCGAGGAACGCATACCGGACCCGATCGTGGAAGGCCCGGGACTCGCTCTCCAGCCGGTCGGCACCCTCGCCCCGGGCGTCCACCCGGTTCAGCCCGACGCCGGGATCGACGTCGAGCAGGACGACCAGGTCGGGCTTGAGGCCCCCGGTCGCCCAGGCGGACAGCCAGGAGACCTCCTGGACCGGCAGGGTACGCCCGGCGCCCTGATAGGCCAGCGAGGAGTCGACATACCGGTCGCTGATCACCACGGCACCGCGGGCCAGGGCAGGCCGGACCACGGTGGCGACGTGGTGCGCCCGGTCGGCGGCGTAGAGCAGCGCCTCGGCCCGCGCGGACGGTGCCTCGGTCTTGTCCCGGTCGAGCACCAGCCCCCGGATCCGGGACCCGATGCCGGTCGCGCCCGGCTCGCGGGTGACGACCACGTCGCGCCCCTCCGCCTTGAGTGTGTCGGCGAGGCGGGTGACCTGGGTCGACTTGCCGGCGCCCTCACCGCCCTCGAAGACCACGAAGAGCCCGGAGCGGGTGAACTCCTCGGGCGGGGAGAGCGGACGTCCGCGCAGGGAGCCGAGCAGGTCGGCGATTACCGGAACGCCCTTCTTGTCATCCATCTGCCGGAAGGCGCCGATACCGACCCAGATGCCGACGGCACCGGCCACCAGCAGCAGCACCCGGGTGGAGGAGATGTCGATGTGGAAGGCGCCGAACTCGATGCGGCGGGAACTGCCGAGCCCGACCAGGATCCCGGCGAGCGTGATGGCCAGCAGCAGGACGGTCCGGACGCCGATCTGCACGACGGCGAAGACCCGGCCACGGATGGCGTCCTCGATCTCGCCGTAGAGCATGGTGGTGCCGGCCAGGAAGGCCATGCCCGCGCCCGCGCCGACCATCAGGGCGCCGAGCAGGGCGAGGGACAGGTGGAACGCGAGACCGAGGAACATCACCGAGCCACTGGCCAGCACGATGCTCATGCCGAACCAGCGCCGGCGGGACAGGTCCTTGACGATCATCGGGCCCAGGCCGATGCCGAGCGCCAGGCCCATGAAGATGAAGCCGAAGAGGAGCGAGAACGCGGCCTCGCCGGCACCCAGGGAGTAGGCGAAGGTACGCGCGGCCCCGATCACCACGCCGCCGGCCGCGAAGGCGCCGAAGATGCCGAGCACCAGGCCCCGGACCAGTGGAGTGGTGCCGATGAACTTCCACCCCTCCAGGAACTGGCGGGTCATGCTCTGCTCGGCGGCCTTCTCCCGCTCGGGGCTCTTGCCGCCGATCTCACGGATGCCGAAGAAGACCACGATCGCGGTGGCGAGCCGGGCGAACGCGTTGATGTAGAGGGCGATCTGCACCGGCTGGGCCCAGTCCGGCAGCGAGGCGCCGGACTGCTGGAGACCGGCGGTGAGCCCGGCGAGCGTCAGCGCGGCGAAGATCGGCGTGATCCCGTACGTGGTGATCAGCGTGAGCTGGTTGGAGATCTCGATCTGGGATTTCGGGATCAGGTTGGGAACCGCGGCCTCCTTGGCCGGGATCCAGATCAACGTGATCGTCTCGCCGATGAGGGTGGCGATGGTCGCCCAGGCCACGGTCTGCGTCGGGGAGGCGCCGAGCAGCGGGGCGAGGGGAATCGAGCCGTAGATGACGAAGCGCATCAGGTCGATCGTGACCATGGTGTAGCGCCGGTCGAACCGGTCCGCGAAGACGCCGGCGACCGGGCCGAGCAGCAGGGCCGGCAACAGGCGCACGGCGATGGTGCCGCCGAACGCCGCGCCCTGGGCCGCCGTGTTCTCGAACTGGGCCGAGGCGAAGAGGCCGGTGGCGAGCAGGCCGATCCAGTCGCCGAAGGAGGCGGCGGACAGCACCAGCCACAGCCGGCGGAAACCGCGCAGACGCAGAACCGAGCGGAGGGCCGCCAGACCGTTCAGGTCGACGGGCCCCGGGTCCTGCTGCGTGTCCGTGTTGATGGCCCTACCTCCCGTGGTCAGTGCTCGGAGCACTGTAACCGGCCACTCCCACGGGTTGGGGGCAACCACGATCGGGTGGAGCAGAGATGAATGTCTTTCGTGTTACCCGGATCACGGGATACCGTGCTCGCGTGCTCACTGACCGCGACACCCTGCGCCAGAGACTCGACAAGATCACCGGCCACCTGGAGACCCCGCTCGCCGTGGTGGATCTGGCCGCCTTCGACGACAACGCGGAGCGCCTGACCGTGCGCGCGGGTGGAAAACCGATCCGGGTGGCGAGCAAATCGGTGCGCTGCCGGAGCCTGCTGGAGCGGGTCCTGAGCCGCCCCGGCTGGCACGGTGTGATGGCCTACACCCTTCCCGAGGCGGTCTGGCTGGTGCGCTCCGGCGTCACCAGCGACGTGCTGGTGGCATACCCCACGGTGGATCGCGCCGGCCTGCGGGAGCTGACCACACACCCGGAGCTGGCCGCGGCGATCACCCTCATGGTGGACCACCCGTCACATCTGGACGTGGTAGATCAGGTGGCCGCGCCCGGCGCCCGTCCGGCCGTACGCCTGTGTATTGATCTTGATGCTTCCTGGCGCCCGGGCGGGCCGCTGCACATCGGTGTCCGCCGGTCCCCGGTCCATTCGGCCGCGCAAGCGGGCGCTCTGGCCCGCAAGATTGCCGAACGTGAAGGATTCCGGCTGGTCGGAGTGATGTGTTACGAGGCGCACATCGCCGGGGTCGGCGACGACCCGCCCGGTCGGGCGCTGCGCGGCCGGGCCATCCGCCTGATGCAGAGCCGCGCCTTCCCCGAGCTGCTGACGCGGCGGGCCGCGGCGGTACGCGCGGTCCGCGAACACGCCGACCTGGAATTCGTGAACGGTGGTGGCACCGGCAGCGTCTCCGCCACCAGCGCCGATCCGGCCGTCACCGAGGTGACCGCGGGCTCCGGGCTCTACGGCCCCAGCCTGTTCGACTCCTACCGCAGCTGGCGGCCCACCCCGGCGGCGTTCTTCGCGCTGTCCGTGGTGCGCCGCCCGGCCCCGCGGATCGCCACGGTGCTGGGCGGCGGCTGGATCGCCTCCGGCGCTCCCGAGGCGTCCCGCCTGCCCGTCCCGTGGCTGCCCGAGGGGTTGCGGTTCAAGGCCGACGAGGGCGCCGGCGAGGTGCAGACGCCGCTGCTGGGCGAGGCCGCGGGGCGGCTGCGCCCCGGCGACCGGGTGTGGTTCCGGCATGCCAAGGCCGGCGAGCTGTGCGAGCACGTCAACGAGCTGCAGCTGGTCGACGGCGAGACGAGCGCGCCGGCCCTCACCTACCGGGGAGAAGGCCGTGCCTTTCTCGGGTGACCGAGTCTCAGGCCGACACGTGACGGTGCAGATACTCTCTTATCAGCGCCTTCGACTCGGTCAGGACCGCGTCGTCACCACCGGTGTCCCGGCGGAACGCCAGCTTGATCAGAGCGTCCGCGGCCTCGACCGAGATCTGGAGCGCGAACCGCAGCCGGCCCCGGTCGGACAGCTTGAACTGCTCGATCAGCAGCTCGGCCAGGCGCTCGGCGATGACCGCGTTGTTGTCCCGGTCGGAGTCCAGCAGATGCAGGTCGACGACGTCGCCGAAATGCAGCGTCCGGAACCCCGGCACGCTGCGGTGCATGTGAATGTACGCATCGATCGCCGCATCGACCGCGTCCCACCAATGGGTGAAGGTCTCGCTGGCGAAACGATCGGACAGGCTTTGCAGATAGGCGTCCATATTGCGCAGTGCAAGCGCCTGGACGATGGCCCGCTTGTCCGGGAAGAACTGGTAGACCGAGCCGATGGCGACCTCGGCGCGCTCGGCGAGCAGCGTCGTGGTCAACCCCTCATAACCGACCTCGTCCACCAGCTCAGCGCATGCGTCGAGCATGCGCTGCACCCGGGCAACGCTTCTGCCCTGCACCGGAACCCGCCTCAGCGGTCCGGTGCTGACGGTTGGTGTCGACACGCGTCGCCACTCCCTCTCAGCAGTATTAAGAAGAACGTTACTCGGATCAACGAGCGAGGCGCATCGACGGGACGCCGGGTGACGGTGTCCGCTCGGACGGAGGACAAAGGCCGGAATGACTACACCCGTTAACGCCCGTCGGTGGACCAACTGGGGACGCAATCAGGAGTCGATCGCCGAGGTGCTGTCCCCCGGCGGCATCGACGAGGTCGCCACCCGAGTGAAGCAGGCCGCGGAAAGTGGCCGGCGGATCAAAGTCGTGGGCAGCGGGCACTCCTTCACCGCCATCGCGGTCGCCGACGACCAGCGGATGTTCGTGCACCGGCTGGCCGGCCTGGTCTCCGTGGACGGCGCGCTCGTCACCGTCCAGGCCGGAATGACACTGTCCACACTGAACGCGATCCTCGCCGAGCACGGGCTGGCCATGCCCAATCTCGGTGACATCGACGCGCAGACCATCGCCGGGGCGATCTCCACCGGCACCCACGGCACCGGCATCGCGTACTCCACGCTGGCCTCCTGCGTGGAGGCGGTGACCATGGTGACCGCGACCGGCACAGTCGAGCGGTACAGCGCCGGCTCGCCCGAGTTCCCGGCCGTCCGGGTCGGGCTCGGCGCGCTCGGCGTGATCGTCGAGGTGACGCTACGCTGCGTGCCCGCGTTCACCCTGCTCGCCGACGAGCGGCCGATGCGGCTCGCCGACATCCTGGCCGGGATCGACGAGTGGATCCCGGAGAACGACCACGTCGAGTTCTTCTGGTACCCGTACACCGATCGGGCGCAGCTCAAACGGAACCGCAAGGTGACCGATAACGATCAGCCGCTGTCCCGGTTCCGCGGCTGGCTCGACGACGAATTCCTCTCCAACACCGTCTGGCAGGGCGTCTGCGCGCTGGGACGGCGCATCCCGGCGACGGTTCCGGCGATCAGCGCGATCTCGGCCCGCGCGCTCAGCGCCCGGACCTACACCGGCCGGTCCGACGAGGTCTTCTGCTCATCGCGCAAGGTCAAATTCACCGAGATGGAGTACGAGGTACCGCGCGCCGCCCTACCCGAGGTTCTGGACGCGCTCGCGAGGATCTTCGACCGGCTCCCGTTCAAGGTGCAGTTCCCGGTCGAGGTGCGGTTCACCGGGCCGGACGACATCTGGCTGTCGCACGGGTACGGCCGCGAGTCCGCCTACATCGCCGTGCACCAGTACATCGGCGCACCGTACGAACCGTACTTCCGGGCCGTCGAGGAGGTCTGCACGGCGCTGGGCGGCCGACCGCACTGGGGCAAGCTGCACTACCGGGATGCCGGGTCGCTGCGGACGGCGTACCCCCGATTCGACGACTTCCTGGCCGTGCGGGACCGCCTCGACCCGAACCGGGTCTTCACCAACGACTATCTGGACCGCGTCCTCGGCAGCTGAAGGTCACGACCCCGGCTGGTCGTCACCGCTGTCTCAACGAGGTTGAGACAGCGGTGAGAGCCAGCCGAGGAGACCGACGGCGGACCGTTACTCGGCCGCGGTGGCGGCCTTGCGCGGGGCGGCCCGCTTCGCGGGGGCCGCCTTCTTGGCCGCCGTCGTCGTCTTGGCCGCGGTCGTCTTCTTCGCGGCGGTGGCCCGCTTGGCCGGTGCCTTCTTGGCCGGGGTCGCCCCGTCCTCGGCGGCGGCCTTCGCGGGAGCCTTCTTGGCCGGCGCCTTCTTGGCGGCGGTCTTCTTCGCCACCGGACCCTTGGCGCGCTTGTCCGCGATCATCTGGACCCCCTCGGCCAGAGTGATCTCCTCCGGCTTCTGGTCACGGCGCAGCGTCGCGTTGAATTCGCCGTCGGTGACGTAGGCCCCGAACCGGCCCTCCTTGATCACCAGCGGCTTCTCGCTGACCGGGTCGATGCCGAGCTCACGCAGCGGCGGCTTCGCGGCCCGGGCCTGGCGGGTCTTCGGCTGCGCCAGCAGAGCCAGCGCCTCCTCCAGGGTGATCGTGAGCAGCTGGTCCTCGCTGCCCAGCGAGCGCGAATCCTTCTCCCGGGAGATGTACGGCCCGTACTTGCCGTTACGGGCCACGATCTCGTTGCCCTCGGGGTCCTTGCCGACGGTCCGGGGCAGTTTCAGCAGATCGAGCGCCTGCTCCAGGGTGAGCGTCTGCGGCGACTGGCTCTTGAACAGCGACGACTTGCGCTCGCCGGCCTGCACGTACGGCCCGAAGCGCCCGGACTTGACCACGACCTCGTCACCGGTGGCCGGATCGTCGCCGAGGGTCCGGTCGCCGTTGCCGGCCAGGAACAGCTCCGCGACCCGTTCCGGGGTCAGCTCGTCGGGTGCCACGCCCTCCGGAAGCGACGCCTTGTCCTCGGGTGCGTCCTCGCCGCCGTCGACGACCCTGCGCTGCAGGTACGGGCCGAACTTGCCGACCCGGACGACGACCTGCCGGTTCTCCTCGTCAACGAAGAGCGGGATCGAGTTGACCTCGCGGGCGTCGATGGCGCTGAGGTTCTCGGTGACCATCTTCTTCAGCCCACCGGACCGGGCCACCTCCTCGCCCTCGTCACTGCCGAAGTAGAAGGCGGTGAGAAAGGCGAGCTGGGTGCCTTCGCCGGCCGCGATGTCGTCGAGCTGACCCTCCATCGCGGCGGTGAAGTTGTAGTCGACAAGCCGTGGGTAGTGCCCTTCGAGCAGGCCGATCACCGCGAAGGCCAGGAACGACGGGATCATCGCCTGGCCACGCTTCTCCACGTAACCGCGGTCCTGGATCGTCTGCATGATCGAGGAGTACGTGGAGGGGCGGCCGATGCCGAGCTCCTCCAGCGCCTTGACCAGCGACGCCTCGGTGTACCGGGCCGGCGGCGTGGTGTGGTGGCCGGCCGCGTTCAGCTGGTCGGCGGCCAGCGGCTGGTCCTTGACCAGGTTCGGCAGGCGCCGCTCGGCGTCCTCGGCCTCGGCGTTCTCGTCGTCCGAGGACTCCACGTAGGCCCGCAGGAAGCCCGGGTCGGTGATCGTCTTGCCGGAGGCGGCGAAGTCGGCCTCCTCGTTCGCGGCGGTGGTCGCGCGGATCCGCACGCTGATCGAGTTACCGACGGCGTCGGTCATCTGCGAGGCGATGGTCCGGCGCCAGATCAGCTCGTACAGCCGGAACTCGTCACCGCTCAGCTCGTTGGCGACCTCACCCGGAGTACGGAAGTTGTCGCCGGCCGGGCGGATCGCCTCGTGTGCCTCCTGGGCACCCTTGGCCTTGGTCGTGTACTTGCGCGGCTGCGGCGGGACGTTGTTCGCGCCGTACAGCTCGGCGATCTGGCGGCGTGCGGCGGCCAGCGCGGTCTCGGAGAGGTTCACCGAGTCCGTACGCATGTAGGTGATGTAGCCCTTCTCGTACAGGCTCTGCGCGGTGCGCATCGTCTGCTGCGAGGAGTACCGCATCTTGCGGGCCGCCTCCTGCTGGAGCGTGGAGGTGATGAACGGCGCGTACGGCCGACGGCGGTACGGCTTCTCCTCGACCCGGGTGACGGCGAACGGGCGGCCCTCCAGACGGGCGGCCAGCCCGCGGGCGCCGTCTCCGTCCAGCTGGACCACGCTCGACCCCGGCTTGAGCCTGCCGGTGGTGGGTTCGAAGTCCTTACCGGTGGCGATCCGGTCGCCGTCCAGCGCGATCAGCGTGGCGCTGAAGGTGCGCGGGCCCTCGACCTGCCCCTGGACGGCCAGCTGGGCCTGGATGTCCCAGTACTCCGCGGAGCGGAACGCCATCCGCTGGCGCTCACGCTCGACGACGATGCGGGTGGCGACGGACTGCACGCGGCCCGCCGACAGGCCACGCATGACCTTCTTCCACAGGACCGGGCTGACCTCGTAGCCGTACAGCCGGTCCAGGATGCGGCGCGCCTCCTGGGCATCGACCAGCGAGCGGTCGATGTCACGCGGGTTGGCCACCGCGGCCTGGATGGCCGGCTTGGTGATCTCGTGGAAGACCATCCGCTTGAACGGGACCTTGGGCTTGATCGTCTCGATCAGGTGCCACGCGATGGCCTCGCCCTCGCGGTCCTCATCGGTGGCGAGGAAGATCTCGTCGACCTCCTTGGCCAGCCGCTTCAGCTTGGCGACCTGCTGCTTACGGCTCTCGGAGATCACATACAGCGCGTGGAAGCCGTTGTCGACGTCGACACCGAGCCGCGCCCACGGCTGGCCCTTGAACTCCTCGGGGACCTCGTCGGCGTTACGCGGCAGATCGCGGATATGGCCGACGGAGGCCTCGACGAGATAGTCGGGGCCCAGGTAACCGGCGATCGTCTTGGCCTTCGACGGGGACTCGACGATGACCAGACGGGTCGTCCTGGTTTCACTCGGCACGGCACTCCTTATTTGGCCCTCAGCACTCCCCGCTCCGCCCGGCGGAGCACAGACGTTCAACGTAACGCGCCGGACAAGACTGCATTCCCGGGGAGCCCCGCAGTCGGATGGTAACGGTCCGGCCACCGCATGCGTCTGACCGCGACACCGTACACCGGGAAGACACTGTTATGTCGGACACAATCCCGGAAGATCACGCGACCACACCGCCCGGCCAGAATTCCTCCGGTGCTGCTGGAGGGCGTTCCCCGACCAGTTCAGCGAGCCGGCGCAGCCGCCGCGCACCGGAGATCAGGTACCGCCGTCCGTCTTCCGACACCCGGCCCGCCAGACCGGCCCGGACCAGCGCGGCGTCCACGGCGTGGCGGTCCTTGCCCGGGTCCAGGCCGAGCACCCACCCACCGGGGCGCGGGCCGCCGGCGGCGGCCACCCACAACCGCAACCGCGGGCCGGAGAGAAACAGCTGCGCGGAGGCGTCCGGCCAGGCACGGGCGAGACCGTTCAACCGTCGGGAGTACGCCGTACGCACTTCGAAGACCGGGCGCGGCGGCTCCGGATCGGGCTCGTCCGCCGGCTCGGGGTCCACCGCCTCGTCGTCGGCCGGGTCGCCCTCGGTTGGGCCGGGATCGGCGGACGGGTCCGGGTGGCCCGGCTCCTCCCCCGTCGACGGGTGTTCCGGCGTGACGATCGCCTCTTTCGTGGCGGCGAGGTCGTCCGGGCGTACCCCCTCGGGGTCTTCCATCGGCTCCCACGTGGCCGTGAGGCCGCGGGCGACCAGCTCGCTGACCAGGACATGCACCCGCCAGGCCGCATCCACCCGGACCGAGACGCGGGCCGTGCCGCCCATCCGGCCCAGACGGCCGGGACCGGCCAGCAGGCCGGCCAGATCGGCGGGTGAGGGCTCGATCGTCTCGGCGCCGAACATCGACAGCTGGCGGCCACCCGGCGGGCCGGGCACACCACGCGGGGAGGTCCGCTTCGCCACCGGCACCGGTGGGGGAAGGACCTCGCGCGGGATCAGCGGCCAGCCGGTCTCGGTCATCGCGTCACTGGCATTCGGGCAGGGAGTCGAAGGCCTGTCTCAGCTCGACCGACTCCAGCTTCGTCGTGTCCAGGCTGCTGCGCTCGTAGTCGGTGGTGAGCTGGGCGACCACCTTGCCGACCTCGGTGTAGAAATTCTGCGGTGGCGCCGTGGAGAGTGCCTCGATGCCGGTGCGCGCGTGGCCGTAGGCGTCCCGGATCCCGGCCAGCGAGGCCAGGAAGCCGTCCGCGATGGCCTTCCCGTTCGTCACGTCGGGGACACCCGCCTCCTCCACGCCCTCCCGTGCCGTCTCGCTCGCCGTCGCGGCACCGTCGAAGAGCCGGGCCAGATTCTCTTTCGCCTGGCCCGGTGTGGTCTCTGCGGTCATCTGCTGCTGGGTGCGGCTGGTCAGGGTGTCGATCTCGCTGCGCCACGGACTCAGCGTGGTGCAGACCACCGCGGCCCAGGCGTGCGCGCCGGGCTGACCCGAACAGGCGGCCAGCGGTGCGGCGAGCACCAGGAGCAGAACAAGGGAGATCGGTCGGACCGCGCGCATGGAAGCAGGGTACGGCTCCGGTAGGACACTCCACACGCCTCGATCGGAGCAAAGGGAAAGGCACCCGGTCCCCCGGGTGCCTTTCCGGCGTGTCCACCGCTGTTCCGGTGTGTCTACCTCAGACGTTGTCCTTGATCCGGGACGCCTCGGTGGTGCGGGCGTCCTGGACCGCCCGGGCGGTGTCGGCCGCGCCGGACGCCGACGCCGACGTGCTGTCGTCGCCGAGCGCGATCGGCTTGCGCTTGCTCCACACCACGGCCGCGGTGATGATCGCCACCGCGAGGACCGCGACGCCGATCCGCAGGCCGGTGTTCGCGGTGGTGCCGTAGCTCCAGGCCACCACTGCCGGGGCGATCAGCAGCGAGACCAGGTTCATCACCTTGAGCAGCGGGTTGATCGCCGGGCCCGCGGTGTCCTTGAACGGGTCACCGACGGTGTCACCGATGACCGTGGCGGCGTGCGCCTCGGAGCCCTTGCCACCGTGCGCCCCGTCCTCCACCAGCTTCTTCGCGTTGTCCCACGCGCCGCCGGAGTTGGACAGGAAGACCGCCATCAGCGTGCCGGTGCCGATCGCGCCGGCCAGGTAGGCCGCGAGTGCGCCCGGGCCCAGGCCGAAGCCCACCGCGATCGGTGCCAGGACCGCCAGCAGACCGGGAGTGAGCAGCTCCCGCTGCGCGTCCCGGGTGCAGATGTCGACCACCCGGCCGTACTCCGGGCGCTGCGTGCCGTCCATGATCCCGGGGAACTCCCGGAACTGGCGCCGGACCTCCATCACGACCGCGCCGGCCGACCGGGAGACCGCGTTGATCGCCAGGCCGGAGAAGAGGAACACCACCGCCGCGCCGATCAGCAGGCCGACCAGGCTGCGCGGGTTGGAGATGTTCAGCTGCGCCAGGATCACGTTGCCGACGTCGGTCACCCCGGCCTCGGTCAGCGCGCTGGCCAGGCTGTTGGTGTACGACCCGAACAGCGCCGTGGCGGCCAGCACCGCGGTCGCGATCGCGATGCCCTTGGTGATCGCCTTGGTGGTGTTGCCGACCGCGTCCAGCTCGGTGAGGATCTGCGCGCCCCGCTCGTCCACGTCGCCGGACATCTCGGCGATGCCCTGCGCGTTGTCCGAGATCGGGCCGAACGTGTCCATCGCCACGATGACGCCGACCGTGGTCAGCAGACCGGTACCGGCCAGTGCCACCGCGAACAGCGACAGGGTCAGCGACGAGCCGCCGAGCAGGAAGGCACCGAAGACGCCGGCGCCGAGCAGCAGGGCCGAGTAGACCGCCGACTCCAGGCCGACACTGATGCCGGCCAGGATGACGGTGGCCGCGCCGGTCTGCGACGACTGGCCGATGTCCCGTACCGGACGGCGGTTGGTCTCGGTGAAGTAGCCGGTCAGCGCCTGGATGGCGGCGGCCAGCACGATGCCGATGACGACCGCGCCGACCGCGACCCACTGCGGGTTCTGGCCGCTGTTCAGGATGTCCGCGGCGATGCCGGTGTCACCGAACCCGGCGAAGCTGTTCGGCAGGTAGAGGAAGCTGACCACGGCCACCGCGATCGCGGAGAGCGCGGCGGAGATGTAGAACGCCCGGTTGATCGCGGTGAGACCGTTACGGTCGCTGGCCCGCAGCCGGGTGATGAAGACACCGACGATCGCGATCAGCACACCGATCGTCGAGACGATCAGCGGGAAGATCAGGCCGTCCTGGCCGAACGCGGCCGAGCCCAGGATCAGCGCGGCCACCAGGGTCACGGCGTAGGACTCGAACAGGTCGGCGGCCATGCCGGCACAGTCACCGACGTTGTCGCCCACGTTGTCGGCGATGGTCGCCGCGTTCCGCGGGTCGTCCTCCGGGATGCCCTGCTCGACCTTGCCGACCAGGTCCGCGCCGACGTCCGCGGCCTTGGTGAAGATGCCGCCGCCGACCCGCATGAACATGGCCAGCAGCGCGGCGCCGAAACCGAATCCCTCCAGGACGGTCGGCGCGTCACCGCGGAAGATCAGCACGACCAGGGCGCCACCGAACAGGCCGAGGCCGACGGTGAGGAACCCGACCACGCCACCGGTCTTGAAGGCGATGCCCATCGCCTTCTCCCGGCCGCCCTGCTCGCCGGCCGCGGCCGCGACCCGCAGGTTGGCCCGGGTGGCCAGCGCCATGCCGGCACCACCGATGAACGAGCTGAACACCGCGCCGACGATGAAGAACAGCGAGCGGCCGATCTTGACCCAGGTCTCGTTGTCGGTCTCGTGCACGGGTAGGAGGAACAGCAGGACGACCGCGATGACGACGAAGATGGCGAGGGTCTTGAACTGCCGGAACAGGTAGGCCGAGGCGCCCTCCTGCACGGCGCCCGCGATCTCCTGCATCTTCGGTGTGCCGCGGGCGTTCCGCAGCACGGATTGGACGAACGCGGCGGCGAAACCGAGCGCCACGAGGGCGAACACCAGCGCGACGACGACGAAGGTGACGTTCGAGCCGCTGAGCGACACACCGCCACTCTCGGCGGCAAGGGTTACCGATCTCCCGGACATCAATGTCCTCCTGTACACCGATGGCGTCCGGGGGCGGACGAGACCTCCCGGGCGCATTCCCCGAGGAGTGGGGAACGACCGACCAGACCTGCGGACGCGAGGCCGGTAAGTAGCTGACAACTCGCGTACTGTATAGGGCTTACGTGTCGGTCGTCACATGTCGCACCAGCCGTGTCGCGGCGATGAACGCCACTGTGTTAGTCCGGAGTCGATCTCGGGTACACGGGTACGCGTCAGTGTCTGGATTCTCGCCTGACTTAGCGGGTAATTTGCGGAAATATCGCCCATAGTGGGCGCGGCGATATGCCGTCCCCCACTCGTGGTGTGTCTCGAAGTCTGCCGCGTCAGCGGCGGGCGACCGGCCAGATCATCCGGACCTCGGTGCCCGGACCGTCCTCCACCGGGCGCACCTGCAGATCGTCGACGAAACCGGCGAGCAGCGCGAAACCGACGCCGGTGGTGAGCGCGTCGTCGGTCAGCGACTCGTCGGCCAACTCGTCCGGCGGCAGTTTCGCCAGGCCCACGCTGGCCTCGATCGGCGCGTGGTCGATCACACGGACGGTGTACGAGTCCGAGTCGGACATCTCGACGGTGACGAGGTCGGTCAGACCGTACTGCCGGTGCAGGGTGACCGCCCGGGTACAGGCCTCACCGATGGCGAGCCGAACCTCGTCGAGCAACTCCTCCGCGACCCCGGCGCGGCGTGCGACGGCGACGCCGACGAGCCGGGCGGTACGCACGTGCACCGGGGCCGGTGAGAAGGAGAGTCGGACGGTAGCCATCACGAAGCGGAACCGCTGCCGTCGCGCTCCGTCGCCGCCTCGACCGTCGGGAAGATCGGGAAGACCTGATCCAGCGCGGTGATCCGGAAAATCTTGAGAAGTGGCTCCTTGGCGCAGACCAGGCCGAAGGTGCCGTGTGCCGTCCGCAGCCGCTTGAGCGCGCCGACCAGCACGCCGAGCCCGGTGGAGTCGAGGAAGTCGACCCGCTCCAGATCGACGACCACGTCACGCGCACCCGCATCCACCAGCTCGATGAGGCGCTCGCGCAGCCGGGGGGCGGTGTAAACGTCAACCTCACCGCCGACCTCGAGCACGGTGTGCCCGGCGACGGTCCGGGTCGTGAGTGACAGCTCCATCGGTCCTCCTCCCTGATCTCTCCCCCCGCGAAATCTAACCACCGACGGGAAGGGGGCGACGCGTGGCACCCACCGTCCTACCCGTTTGAGGTTCGGGGCATACCGGTGTCACAGTGCAATGCGTGACCTCAACCGCTTTCGGGCCCGCTGAGCTGCTGCACCGGCTGCGGGCCCGCGGTAGTGGGACGGCAGTGTCCCCGGTCACACACATCGAGCGAGTGCCCGCCCGCGAGGGCCGCACGGCGCCGTGGCCCGCATGGACCGAACCCGCGGTACGCGACGCGTTCGTCGCGCAGGGGATCGGCGTCCCGTGGGAGCACCAGGCCGCCGCGGCCACCCTGGCCTGGGAGGGCACACACGTCGTGCTGGCCACCGGTACCGCATCGGGCAAGTCCCTCGCGTACCAGCTGCCGGCGCTGAACGCGCTCGCCACGGACCCTAGGGCGACAGTGCTCTATCTGTCACCCACCAAGGCACTCGCCGCCGACCAGCTGCGGGGCCTGACCCGGCTCGGCATGGACGGGGTGCGGCCGGCCACGTACGACGGTGACACCCCCCGCGAGGAGCGCGAGTGGATCCGGCAGCACTCCCGTTTCGTGCTGACCAATCCGGACATGCTGCACCACAGCATGCTGCCCGGCCACGGGCGCTGGGGAGTCTTCCTGCGCAGGCTGCGGTATGTGGTGATCGACGAATGCCACACCTATCGGGGCGTCTTCGGCTCGCACGTGGCGCATGTCCTGCGACGGCTCCGGCGGGTCACCGCGCGGTACGGGGCGTCGCCCACGTTCATCCTGGCGTCCGCGACGTCCGGGGATCCGGCCGGTTCGGCGTCCCGGCTGACCGGGGTTCCGGTGACAGAGATCACTTCTGATGCGTCACCGCGAGGAGCCGTGACGTTCGCTCTGTGGGAACCGCCGCTCCTGCCGCCGTCCTCCGGCCCGTCCGCGCTCGACGACACCGAGGCCGGGCAGCCGATCCGTCGATCAGCCCTGCGCGAAACCGCCGACCTGCTCACCGATTCCGTGATCGCCGGCACCCGGACGATCGCGTTCGTGCGGTCCCGGCGCGGGGCCGAGGTGATCGCCTCGACCGCCCGCCAGTCGCTCAACGAGGCGGTGCCCGGACTCGGTGACCGGGTCGCCGCCTACCGGGGCGGCTACCTGCGGGAGGACCGGCGGGCCATCGAGCGGGCGCTGCTCTCCGGGGAACTGCTCGGGCTGGCGTCCACCAACGCGCTCGAACTCGGTGTCGACCTGACCGGGCTCGACGCCGTGCTGATCTGCGGCTATCCGGGCACCCGGGCATCGCTCTGGCAGCAGGCCGGGCGCGCCGGACGGTCCGGTGACGAGGCGCTCGCGGTCCTGGTGGCCCGCGACGATCCGCTCGACACGTACCTGGTGCACCATCCGGAGGCGGTGTTCGGGCGGCCGGTCGAGGCGACCGTGCTGGACCCGGGAAACCCGTACGTGCTCGGGCCACAACTGTGCTGCGCCGCCTCCGAGGCGCCGCTCACCGACGCCGACCTGGAACTGTTCGACGGGCATGCGATCGTCGAGCAACTCGCCGCTGAGGGCCTGCTGCGGCGCCGGCCGTCCGGCTGGTACTGGACGCACCGCGGCCGGCCCGAGGTCGACCTGCGCGGCACCGGCGGGGCTCCGGTGTCGGTCGTCGAGGCGGCCACCGGGCGCCTGCTCGGCACCGTCGACCACGGGTCGTCGCACGCCATGCTGCATCCGGGGGCGGTCTACCTGCACCAGGGCGTCACGTTCGTGGTCGACGACCTCGACCTGGAAGACGCCATCGCGCTGGTGCACCAGGAGGAACCGGACTGGACCACGCACGCCCGGGACGTGACGAACCTGTCGGTGGTGAACGTCCGGTCGTATGTGGACGCCGGTCCGGTCGGGCTGTTCCTCGGCGACGTCGACGTGACCAACCAGGTCGTCTCCTACCAACGGCGGCGCATCGGCAGCGGTGAGGTCATCGACACCCGGCCGCTCGACCTGCCGGTGCGGGAGCTGCGTACGGTCGCGGTCTGGTTCACCGTGTCGCCGCAGGCGCTGGCCGCGGGCGGGGTGGAGCCGGGCGAGTTCCCGGGCGCCCTGCACGCCGCCGAGCACGCCGGGATCGGCCTGTTGCCGCTGATCGCCACCTGCGATCGGTGGGACATCGGCGGGCTGTCCACGGCCAACCACGCCGACACCGAGGCACCGACGGTCTTCGTCTACGACGGGCATCCCGGCGGCGCGGGATTCGCCGAGCGCGCCTACGCGACGGCGGCCGAGTGGCTGAGGGCCACCCGCGAGGCGATCTCCTCGTGCGGGTGCGAATCCGGCTGCCCCTCCTGCGTGCAGTCACCCAAGTGCGGAAACGGAAACAATCCTCTGAACAAAGAGGACGCCGTGAAAGTCCTGGACATCGTGCTCGCGGCCCTTTGATCATTTACCGGCGTTTATCGGCTACCACTCTCGACGAGAATCACATTCCGCCCCGGCGCTGACGATCTTTAATGACGGAAGCGGTAGCCTGCGTTCCCGATGAATCGAGACCGAGCAGACACCAGCCCTCGCCTTGCGGCCCTCGACGGCCTCCGCCTGTTCGCGGCGCTGGCCGTCGCGGTGTTCCACCTCAGCGTCTCCTGGCGCCTCGACGGCCAGAGCCCACCCACCCGATATCTGCCCGACCTCGCCCCCGTCGCCGCCTACGGATTCCTCGGCGTGGAGCTGTTCTTCCTGGTCAGCGGCTTCGTCATCGGTATGAGCAGCTGGCGGCGCAGCCTCGGCGAGTTCTTCGTGTCCCGGGTGAGCCGGCTCTACCCGGCCTACTGGGTGTGCATCCTGATCACCGTCACGGTGGTCGCGATCCTGCCGGTGGCCGGTGGTGTGCCGGTCAGCGGGACCCCACAACTGCGGGAGATCGCGGCCAACCTGACCATGCTTCAGGAACCGCTCGGCATTCCCGCGGTCGACACCGTCTACTGGACGCTCTTCGTCGAACTACGGTTCTATCTACTGTTCGCGGCGCTCGTGGCGTTCGGCCTGACGTACCGCCGGACGGTGATTTTCTGTGTCGTCTGGATGATCGTTTCTGTGATCGGGCCGACCCTCGACAGCAAAATGATCAATATCGTCGCCATCCCGGAATACGCGCCGTATTTCATCGCCGGGATCGCGATGTTCCTCATTCACCGGTTCGGCCGGTCACCGCTGCTCCTCGCCGTCATCGGCTTCTCCTGGCTGGTCAGCATCAACCGGGTCGAACAACGGGTGGCCGGCATCAATCCCGGCTTCGAGGTGCCGACCTGGCCGGGCATCGCCATCGTGACCCTGTGCTACCTGCTGGTCCTGGTGATCGCGCTCGGCTGGACCGACCGGATCCGCTGGTCGTGGCTCACCACCGCGGGCGCCCTCACCTATCCCTTCTACCTGCTGCACCAGCGCGTCGGGTACGGCCTGATCCGGCACGCCCACGAGCGGACGTCGGTGCCGGCGTGGGCGCTGCTGCTCGGGGCGATCGCTGTCGTCCTGGGGCTCGCCTGGCTCGTGCACCGGTTCGCTGAGCGGCCGCTCAGCCGATGGCTGCGCACGGTGCTGGGGCGGGCGATCGCGGACGTCCGGCGGACCTCGGCCACGGAGGCCGCCGAGGCCGTCCCTGACGCGGCGGTCACCGCGGCGGGACCTCCGGCCGTCCGTACCGGGCACAGCGAAGGGTTTCAGGAGCGGCGGACCGGGGTCAGCCCGTCGCCGCGCCGGCCCTCGTCGCCGTCGGCATCCTCGCCGCAGTCACCGTCGCCGCTGCCTTCCTCGACGTCGTCTGATGGGTCCGCGTTTCAGGACGCGTCCCGCTGACGTCATCCGGTCGCCGGAAGCACACCCGGGACGGCCGTGACCGGGCCGGCTCTGGAGGCGGCCTCGGCACTGGCCGGGTAGACCAGGAGAACGACCTCGGCACGGACCACGATCTCCAGGCCGTCGACGGCGCACTCCAACATCCGGGCGTGATTGGCCTCGACGAATCGCGAGGCCACCGCGCACGCCGCTGCCTGGCCCTCGATGGCGTGCGGGCCGCCGGCCAGTGCACCGAAGTCGGCCGCCACCCTGGCCTGATGCCGTGCGACGCGGGCCGCGCCGACGGTCACGAGAGTGAGTGCCACCCCGATCAGGACGAGGCCGACAGCGAGAACGAAGATCGACGCCGCACCGCGGTCGTCCCGGAGCCGCTTCACGGAACGGCTGTCCCTTCCGGCTGGAGCGGTTCCACGGGGCGGCCACCCCGTCCGGTTCGCGGGCGGCTTCACGGAACGGCCACCCCCTCCGGTTCGCGGGCGGCCGTCGCGTCGCCGCTCACGATCGCCCCCGGCAGGTCGACGCCGAACATCCGGATCGGCGCGGACACCTCGGCGATCACGCTTTCCGCGGTGCCGCCGACGCGTACGCTCGCCCCCTCCGGAGCCAGTCCGGCGGCCGCTGTGCCGGGGTCCCCGCCGCGGGCTTCAGCGAGAGCCGCCTCCCGGGCCGCGTCGAGGCACTGCATCTTCGCCGCCATCGCGGACACCGCGGTGATGCCGAAGCCCAGAAGCAGCATGAGCGCCGGCAGCCCGGCCGCGAGTTCAGCGGTGAACGATCCCCGGTCGCGGCCGGGTTGCCGGCGCCGTCTCACTTCAGCGCCCGGCCGATGACCCCGCTGAGCGCCGCTTGCACGGAACCGCTCGTCAGGACCTTGAGCAGGACACCGGCGAAGGCGACTGCGGCGAGCGTGCCGATGGCGTACTCGGCGGTGCTCATCCCGGCGTCCACGGCTTCCGCCTGGAGCCGCCGGTAGCGGGCGATGAGTTTGTACACAGGGCCTCCTTGTTTCTTGCCGGTGCGGCGCACCGGCTTTCACAACACGCCGCCAGTGGGCGGCGAGGTCTCACATCACGACCGCGACGAGGCAGGCCGCATCACGGCGGTCGCGTGGCAGGGCCGTGGCCGTAGCCGCGTGACCGTGGTCGCGGTCGCGGTCGCGGTCGCGGTCGCGGTCGCGGTCGCGCGGTCACGGTCGCGCGGTCGCGCGCGTCACAGCGACCGCCTGGTCGGAGCCGCGATACGGCGGTCGCATCACAACGAGCCGCGTCAGGGCGACCCCGTGTCGGGTGGCGGGCAGGGAATGCCGGATTGGAGCCAGCGGGTCACAGGACGTCGCCGAGGATGGCGATGACGGTGGGCATCAGGCCGGTGAGCAGGAACGCGGGCAGGAAGCACAATCCGAGCGGCAGCACGATCAGAACACCGGCCCGCTGGGCGGCGGCCTCGATCGCCACCGCACGGTCGGCACGCAGGTCACCGGCGAGTCGTTCCAGCGCTCCGGCCAGTGCGCCGCCGCTGGCGCTGGATCGGACGGCTGCCACGATCAGCCGCTCGGCCTGCGGCACACCGGTCAGGTGGGCCCACGCCTCGCCCGGTTCGGCGCCGAGCCGCAGCGACCGGGCGGTGCGCTGGAGCCGGTCGCCGAGTGGTCCGCCGATCGCCTCCGCAACGGCGCCGATCGACCGGTCCACCGCGGTTCCGCCACGGAGTGCGGCGGCGAGCAGGTCGGCTCCGAGCGACAGGTCGGCGTGGGCCTCCTGGCGCTCGCGGCGAACCTCGGCGGGTTCGCGTCCGCGCAGGAACCGGTCGGTGCCGACGCCGGCGGCCACCCCTGCGGCGAGGCCCCAACCGGTGCCGATGAGGCCCGCGACGGCGAGTCCGGCCAGCACCGACAGAAGCAGGCGGGTCCGTTCCGGGGACGGTTGTCGCTGCGCCGCCCGCGGCAGCCGGAGCCGGCCGCGCGGCAGCATCAACAGCACGGCGGCCGTCACCGTGCACACGGCCACGACGATGCCGCTCATCGCGAGGCCTCGATCGGCGGCCGCGGGGCCGATTCCGGACGGACGTCATCCGCAGAGGCCGCGGCAAGGATCGAGGCAAAGCCGGGAGCCGCCGCAGAAGCCGCGACACGAGAAGAAGCGGCACCGATCCCGGAAGCCGCGACACGAGAAGGTGCGGCAGCAAGGCCGGGAGCCGCCGCGGAAGCGGCGACACGCGAAGAAGCGGCAGCAAGGCCGGAAGCCGCGACACGAGAGGGGACAGCAGCAGCCGCGACAGGAGAAGGGGCGGCAACTGCCGTACGAGAGGGGGCAGCAAGACCCGGAGCCGGCGCGGGAGCAACAGTGGGAGCCGAAGCCGGACCGGGGCCGCGGGTAAGGGCCGAGGCAGTGGTCGAGGCGGGCGCCGCCGCGCACCGCATGACGGCCCCGTCCGCCCCGACGAGAGCGGCCACGCAGCATTCGCGCAGCGGCACCCGGACCGGCCCGCCGGCCCGCAGCAACGCCGCCACCCCGCAATTCGTGGTCATCGGGTAGCTCCCTCGGTGAGGCGCTGTGCCCACTTCAGCCCCGCACATTGCAGAAGCAGGGCCGCGGTCGCGCAGGCCGCCCCCAGCGGCGTGTGCAGCAGCACCCCGGTCGGGTCCGCGCCGATCGCGTGGCCGAGGGCGATCCCGGCCAGCGGCAGGGCGGCGAGCAGGATCGCCGTGGTCTGGGTGCCGGCCGCGTGGGCGTGGGCCGCCTTGGCCGAACGCTCGGCGGCCCGGGCGTCCGACTCGATGCGTTCGAGCAGATCGGCGGCGGGTGCACCGGTACGTTCGGCGAGTCGCCACACGGCTTCGGTGAGTCGCCCGATCCGTCCGGATGCGGTGGGTGACGTGGCCACGGCCGCCGGCGGGATGCCCGCTCGCAGGTCCGCGACGAGGGACGCGAGATCGTCGAGGTGGGCGGCCCGCTGCCCGGCGGCCCGTACGCGTCCCGAGCGCCGGCGCCACTCGTGCGCGGCCAGGGCTGCGTAGACGGCCGCGACGACTCCGGCGACCGGGCCGCCGTACAGCCCGGCCGGTGCGCCGGCCAGCGCGGACGCGGTGAGCACGGACTGCCACGCCGGGCCGTCGAGGACCGTGCGGACGGTACGCCGGAACGCGCCGACGTCGATCCGGGACCGTCGGCCGGGCAGCCGGTCACGGGCGTGTTCCGCTGGGCGGGCGACGAGGACCGCCCCGGCGATGAGGAGCCCCGCCAGCAACCAGGTCACGACGACCGTACCGGGGGCAGGAGGGCGGCCGGCACGGTCTCGCCGCGGTCGGCCAGCAGCCGGGCCAGCATCGGGGCGCCCGGTCCGGGGCCGCCGTCGCGCCGCCACGCCGGGACCACGGTGGCCAGCCGGTCCGTGTCGGTGGGGATGAGGACGCTGATCGATTCCAGGAAACGGCCCTCTGCCGTACGCCGGACCTGGAGAACCACCTGGAGCGCGGCGACGACCTGGGCGTGCAGCGCCGCTCGCGGCAGTCCGCCGAGCAGGCCGAGCGCCTCGAGCCGGGCCGGTACGTCGGCGGGTGCGTTGGCGTGCAGCGTGCCGGCCCCTCCCTCGTGCCCGGTGTTGAGGGCGCCGAGCAGGTCGACGATCTCCGCGCCACGGCATTCGCCGATCACGAGACGGTCGGGCCGCATCCGCAGCGCCTGGCGGACCAGGTCGCTGAGGCCGATCGCGCCGGCACCCTCCACGTTGGAGGTGCGCGCCTGAAGCGCCACCACATGCGGGTGCACCGGCCGGAGTTCGGCCGCGTCCTCGACGAGCACGATCCGCTCGGTCGCCGGCACGAGCCCGAGCAGGGTGGCGAGCAGCGTCGTCTTGCCGCTGCCCGTCCCGCCGGTGACCAGGTAGGCGAGCCGCGCCGCCACGACCGCCACCAGCACCGCGGCCGCGTCTGCCGGGACCGTCCCGTGCCGGACCAGGTCGTCGAGGGTGAACGGCCGCTGCCGGAAGGTCCGCAGGGACAGGTGCGGCCCGTTGGTCGCGACCGGCGGCAGCACGGCGTGCAGGCGCGTCCCGTCGGGCAGCCGCGCGTCGGCGTAGGGCTGCCCGTCGTCGAGCCGCCGCCCGCACGCCGCGACGAGCCGCTGGGCGAGCCGTCGCACCTCGGCCGAGTCGGTGAACCGGATCGACGAGCGTTCCAGCCCCGAGCCCCGGTCGGCCCAGACCTGAAGATCATTGACGAGTACGTCGGTGACCTCCGGATCTGCCAGCAGCGGGGCGAGTGGCCCGGCGCCGATCAGGTCGTCCCGGACCCGGCCGGCGATCCGCAGCACCGCCATGTCGCCGAGCACCCCGTTCTCCTGGCGGACGGCGTTCACCACGGCGGCCGGGGTCGCCTCCTTCCCGTCGTAGGCGAACCGCCTGCGCACCCGATCGGCGACCGTCATGCCACGGCCGCTTTCGGGCTCGTACGCATGAGGTCGTCGACGAGTTGCCGGCAGAGAACGGCGAGAGCTCCCTTGCCGTCGGCGGTCGGCGCGGTTCCGCGCTCGATGCCCTGGCAGACCGACGTCTCCGGCCGGAGGGTGCCGGCCAGCGGCAGGCCGAGGGCCCGGGCGATCTCGCGGGCCTTGAGCCGGCCGGGCGCCGGGCCGCGCACGACGACGGCGATGTCGTCGCAGTGGGCCGCGACGGTCGCCGCGGTCCGGGCGGCCGATGCGGTGGCCCGCAGTTCCGCCGGGACGACGAGCAGGGTCCGGTCGGCGGCCTGGAGCGCGAGGATCGCCGCGTCGTCGAGTTGCCGGGGCAGGTCGGCGACGATCGCGTCACGTCCACGGCGGGCGGCGTCGAGGGCGACCGCCATGGCCTCGATGGGCACGCCGGGCAGCTCGTCCCGGTCGAACGAGAGCAGCACCAGATCTCCGCGGTGCGGGAGGGCACCGAGCAGGGTGGGCGGGTCGACGCGCCCGTCGGAGCCGGCGAGGGCCGGCCAGCGCAGGCCACCGACCTGCTCCCAGCCGAGGACCAGGTCGAGGCCGCCGCCGAGCGGATCGGCGTCGATCAGCAGGGTGCGGTAGCCGGATCGCACCGCGGTGGTGGCGAGCCCGGCGGCGAGGATGCTGGCCCCGGCACCACCGCGGCCGCCGATCACCGCGAGGGTGCGGCCGTCGGCCGCGGGTTCGGGGCGATCGCCGGCGGTGAGCTGGTCGACGATCCACGGTTCGGCGTCGGGCAGGACCGCCACGTTCTCGGCGCCGATCAGGTCGGCGACGTTGAAGGCCGGGTCGGTGACACCGTCGAAGCCGATCAGGATCAGCCGTTTCCGCCGGGGCAGGCGGGCACGCAGGCAGGGCACGGCCTGATCCGCGCCGATCAGTACTAGTGGAGCCGCGGACCAGCGGGCGCGGGCGCCAGCCGGGTCGGGTGACACCTCGGCCTCGACGCCGCACGCCGCGGCGAGGCGCAGCAACTCGTCGAGCAGGTCCGGGTCGGCGGTCACGATCAGGGGGCGGCGCGGGGCGGGCATCGCTGACCTCCAGCGGGGACGGCGGGTTGGGGCGCCTACCGTCGCCGGGCCGGTACGACCCCGACAAACGCCGGTGCCGTCCGACTGTGGACGAAGGGGGGCCGTGGACAACCGCCGTCCGCCGGGATGATCTGCTAAGCGCGGGCATGCTCCCGACGGGATTGGGTATGTTGGTGTGCTCGTAACAGCGATGGAGTGGGCATGGGGAACTCGATCCGTACGACGCTCGCCGATGACGGCACGGTGACCGTCACCGTGTCGGGAGAGATCGATTTCTCGAACTCGGACGGTGTCGCGCGCGGGCTGCGGGACGCGGTGACCGACTGGTCGCCGCCGTCGATCGAGGTGGATCTGCGGGATGCCACGTTCATCGACTCGACCGGGCTGGGCGCGCTGATCGAGGGTTACCGTGCGGCGGTCGCGGCGGGTGCCGATTTCCGGGTGCTCAATCCGAGCGACACGTTCCGCCGGGTGCTGACGGTGACCGGCCTCTCCGACTTCTTCGGGCTGATCGAGGTGGCCGACGAGCAGTCACAGGCGACCGGGGCCTGAAAGGGAACGACCCCCGTCGGGGGAGACGGGGGCCGTCCTGGGATTCGGCTCCGGGGGGGTCGAGCCGAATCACCCGGTGACCGCGGGGGGCGCGATCACCGAGGCCTGGATTCCGAGGTATTCGGTAACTGGTTGTCTTCGGTAACTGGGTGAAGCGGGAACAACACACACCTCGTAGCAAACATAAGTTTGCCTCAGGATCACGGTCCACGTCGAGTACCGAATGTTGCCAACTGGCCCGGCTCCTACCGCTCTGACCGATTTCACAGGCTGTCACCGCAGGCGCGTCAGTCGTGCGGGACAACGGGCGGCGGCGTGGTGCGGCTACACTTTCGGCCCGTGGGGCTCAGCGCCGCCTTTTTCGACCTCGACAAGACCGTCATCGCCAAGTCCAGTGCACTGGCTTTCGGACGGCCGTTCTATCGGGATGGCCTGATCAGCCGGCGCGACGTGGTGAAGACCGCTTATGCCCAGCTGATGTTCCGCCTGGGTGGCGGCACCGACGAGCAGTCGATGGCCCGCACCCGTGACTACATGGCCGCCCTGTGCAAGGGCTGGCGGGTGGAGCAGGTGCAGCAGATCGTCGCCGAGACTCTCGGGACTCTGATCAATCCCTACGTTTACGCCGAGGCGGCCGCGCTGATCGCCGAGCATCAGGCGGCGGGCCGCGATGTGGTGCTCGTCTCAGCTTCCGGTGACGAGATGGTCCGCCCGATCGGCGCGCTGCTCGGCATCACCGATGTGATCGCGACGCGGATGGCGATCGTCGACGGGCGTTACAGCGGGGCGGTGGAGTTCTACTCGGCCGGGCCGGCCAAGGTCACCGGCGTCCAGCGGCTGGCCGAGGAGCGTGGTTACGACCTCTCCGAGTGTTACGCCTATTCGGATTCCAGCAGTGATCTTCCGCTGCTGGAGGCGGTCGGCCACCCGAGCGCGGTGAATCCCGATCGCGCCCTGCGCCGGGTCGCCGCGCTCCGCTCCTGGCCGATCCTGGAGTTCCGTCATCCGGTACCGCTCGGGAGGCGCCTGCGCGACCGCCCGGCGGTGCCGGTCGCCGCGGCACTCGGCGTCGGCGTCGGCGTGGCCATCGGCGTCGCCCTCTACGGTCGCCACCGGCGGTCCCGCGCCGCCGCGGTCGCCTGAGCAAACCTTTCTGGTACGAGCCAGTAGGACGACCGTGGCTGTCCGCGCGAGGCGGCCGCAACACCGGACCGCAACGCGACCGCCGGGCTGATCCGCCGGTCCCGGCTGGTTCCCACCGCCGTCTCAAGCGCTCCGAGACAGCGGTGAGAACCAGCCGCCCCCAACGCGGTGACAGCCGGCCGACCCGGCCATGGACACGCGGTCAGAGCCGGCCGACCCGGGTCGTGGACACGCGGTGCGAGCCCGCCGTACACGGGTCGTTCATTGGTCTGAGTATTTCCCTTTCGGCCGCTTTTCCGCTGGAAATCTGGCGATCAAGCGATGGTCGGCGTAGAAATGACTCGCGGGCCCGGAAACATCGGGCACCGTGCACGGCCACCGGGAACCCACGCGCGATCAGCCACGGCAGGCACGTTGCGACGGGACCTCCACCCCGCGGGGTGATGGACCGTCGACAACGACTCAGGTGCACGCTTGATAACCCGGTCCGGACGCGCACAGCCGGCGCCCCCGCGAGGGACGCCGGCTCTTCGGTTTCCAGGGCCGTCCGCCGCACGGCTTTCGGGCCGTCTGCCGCTCAGCTCCCGGGCAACCTCCCGCTCAGCTCAGCTCCCGGGCTGTCTGACGCTCAGCTTGCCGGGCCGTCTGCCGCTCAGCCCGCCGCGGCCCGATGACGGTTCCGGATCTCCTGGTAGACCGCCCGGAACAGGTTGGGCCGGGCGTGGAAGTCGACGCCCTGGGCCCACAGTTCGGTGTTCACCGTGGCGCCGTCGTGCCGCTCGATCAGCACGGTCGTGTCCCGCTGCAGCTCCCAGCGGCCGACCCGGTGGGTGGCCTGGTGCAGGTGCACGCCGGCGATGTCGCGCCAGCGCATGCTGCGGGACCGCAGCAGACCGCGGATCAGCACGCCGTCGCTGCTGACATACACCCCGTGCTGGATGATCCGCCAGGCGCCGATCACCCAGAGCGCGGCGAGCACGACGGCGACCGCGCGTATGCCGTGTCCCATCAGATCGAACTGGCGGATCGACGCCCAGGTGAGCAGAGCGAGCGCAATCGCTTCCCAGATGATCACGAGCCAGCGGCCGACACCTGGCGGATAGGGACGGACCCAGTGCGAACCCACGCAGAAAAGTATGCCGCCGTTCAGACGGATGCCAGCACACTGTCTCCGATGACGCCGATTTCCTCGGCACCGACGGTGACGGCCGCGGCATAGTGCCGCAGCCACGAGCGCACGCCGTCCGGGGTGCCAGTGGCGTAGGCGCCGGCCGATCCGAGGTACTCCGGTTCGCGGTTCTGGTGGCCGACCTCGACCATCACCAGGCCGCGGGGGTCGAAGCCGCGGGCGGTGAGGGTCAGGCGGGCGGCGGCGCGGGCCACCACTCCGGCCGGGCCGGCGAACGGGCGCAGCGTGATCAGCTCGGCGTGGACGACGGCGGCGAGCAGCATCGGCGGGGTGGTCTCGTTACCGGCGACGAGGCCGGCGAGCGCGTCGATCCGCTCGGCGCCGCTGATCAGGCGCCCGAGGTCGTGGTCGTGGACGACGCCGCGGGCGGCGAGCACGTGGAGTTTGGCGAGCACCTGGCGGGGTGCGCGGGGCCAGAGGTCGACCAGGCCGGGCAGTGACTCGGCGACCCGGAGGGCGCCCTGCACGACCGGGTCGGTGACGGTTCCGCCGCGTACCTCGTCGAGGTCGTAGGTGTTGCCTTCGAGAGCCGCGCTGGCGACCGCGGCCCGGAGGCTGGCCTCCGCGGCGACCTGGCCGCCGTGCCGGCGCAGAGCGCGGTGTCGGTGGGCGGCGTCGACGGCTTCACGGGCGCTCGCGAAGGCGGGCGCGACCTCGGCGAGGTCGAGCAACGGGGCAAGTGGATCCACGTGAACACGGTAACCGGTAAAAGTGCGGAAACACGGGGTGCACAAACGAGCGCGGAACTGGCAAGATTCGCGCAGTAGTGAGCATCGATTCGCCAGTCGGCGCGCGTACGACACCACCGAGCGCGGGCTGGCGTGCAAACCTTCGCCGGGCACACCGGCGCAACTAGTGTGCAGTGATAGAGACCCCGGTCACGGCAGAGGAGCCGCCCTCATGAGCGAGACACTGGAGAATTTGTCCTCGGAGACGCGGCAGTTCCCGCCGCCCGCCGACCTTGCGGCGAACGCCAACGTGAAGGCCGACGCCTACGAGGAGGCCGCGTCCGACCGCCTCGCCTTCTGGGCGAAGCAGGCCGGCCGTCTGGCCTGGAGCAAGCCGTGGGACCAGATCCTGGACTGGTCGAACCCCCCGTTTGCGAAGTGGTTCGTCGGCGGTGAGCTGAACCTCGCCTACAACTGTGTGGACCGGCACGTCGAGGCCGGACTGGGCGACCGCGTCGCCATCCACTGGGAGGGCGAACCCGGCGACACCCGCACCGTCACCTACGCCGAGCTGCTGAAACTCGTCAGCCAGGCGGCCAACACCCTCACCGACCTCGGCGTGACCGCGGGCGACCGGGTGATGATCTACCTGCCGATGATCCCGGAGGCCGCGGTCGCGATGCTGGCCTGCGCCCGGATCGGGGCGACCCACAGCGTCGTGTTCGGCGGTTTCTCGGTGGACGCGCTGGCCACCCGGATCGACGACGCCGACGCCAAGGTGGTGATCACCGCCGACGGTGGCTACCGCCGGGGCAAGCCGTCGGCGCTGAAGCCGACCGTGGACGAGGCGGTCGCGCGTACCAACCGGATCGAGCACGTGCTGGTGGTCCGCCGGACCGGCCAGGACGTCGCCTGGACCGACAAGGACAAGTGGTGGCACGAGACGGTCGAGCAGGCCAGCCCGGAACACACCGCGCAGCCGTTCGACTCCGAGCACCCGCTCTTCATCCTCTACACCTCGGGTACGACCGGTAAGCCGAAGGGCATCCTGCACACCACCGGTGGCTACCTGACGCAGACGTCGTACACGCATCACGCGGTCTTCGACCTGAAGCCGGAGACGGACGTCTACTGGTGCACCGCCGACATCGGCTGGGTGACCGGGCACTCGTACATCGTGTACGGCCCGCTCTCCAACGGCGCGACCCAGGTGATGTACGAGGGCACCCCGGACACCCCGGACCGCGGCCGGTTCTGGCAGATCGTCGACAAGTACAAGGTGTCGATCCTCTACACCGCGCCGACGCTGATCCGCACCATGATGAAGTGGGGCGACGACATCCCCGCCAAGTACGACCTGTCGTCGCTGCGGGTCCTGGGCAGCGTTGGTGAGCCGATCAACCCGGAGGCCTGGATCTGGTACCGGGAGCACGTCGGCCGGGAGCGCACCCCGATCGTGGACACCTGGTGGCAGACTGAGACCGGCGCGATCATGATCTCGCCGCTGCCCGGTGTGACCGCCGCGAAGCCGGGTTCGGCGATGACCGCTCTGCCCGGTATCACCGCGGACGTGATCGACGACCAGGCCCGGTCGGTGCCGGACGGCGGTGGCGGCTTCCTGGTGCTGCGTGACCCGTGGCCGTCGATGCTGCGCACGATCTGGGGCGACGACAAGCGTTTCCTGGACACGTACTGGTCCCGTTTCGGCGCCGGCTCGGATTCCGGCACGTCGGACGAATGGATCTACTTCGCCGGTGACGGCGCGAAGAAGGACGACGACGGCTCGCTCTGGCTGCTCGGCCGGGTCGACGACGTGATGCTGGTGTCCGGTCACAACATCTCGACCACCGAGGTGGAGTCGGCGCTGGTCTCGCACCCGTCGGTGGCCGAGGCGGCGGTGGTCGGCGCGACCGACCCGACGACCGGGCAGGCGATCGTCGCGTTCACCATTCCGCGGGGCAATGTGGACACCGCGGGCGATGCGGGCGAAGCGCTCATCAAGGAGCTGCGTAACCACGTGGCCAAGACGCTCGGGCCGATCGCCAAGCCGCGTCAGATCATGCTCGTCACCGAGCTGCCGAAGACCCGGTCCGGCAAGATCATGCGGCGGCTGCTGCGTGACGTGGCGGAGAACCGGTCGCTCGGCGACGTCACGACTCTGCAGGACTCCACCGTGATGGATCTGATCTCCTCGGGCCTGAAGACGGCCAAACCTGAAGACTGACGACAATTAATAAAGGCTGGTGACAGAACTGTGTCACCAGCCTTTTGTCGTATTTGCCGGTCCCCGTGCTATGACCGGACCATATTGGGTAACCATTGGTCATCAATATGCTTGGCACTCCCCGAACATCGTTTGGTTTGCATACGTTCACCTGAGTCCCGAACGACGGGACCGTTTCACGCCGGACGCCCGTACCCAGTGATCCGGCTGGCGAAAGCGGAGGTAAACGTAGTGCGCAAGGTGGTCGCAGGACTGCTCGGCGCCGTGGTCGTGTCCAGCGTCGGTGCCATGGCACCGATGATGGCCGTGGCGGCGCCACCCTCGGACTCAGCCCCGGCTGCGCCCGCTAGCGAATCGGCTCACCTCGACGACCATGACATGCCCAACCCCCTCGAAGAGAAGCGCCGCGCTCTGCGCGAGCAGGCTGTCTCCGAGGTGGTCAGCGGCAAGGCCAAGGTCGAGACGGTGAATGGGAGCCGGGTCGTCAACCTGGGCAAGACCTATGGCAACGGCGGCTTCGGGCACCCGGGCAAGAACCAGTACGTCGAACTCCAGCGTGAGAAGACGGACAAGATCTTCGTCATCCTGACCGAGTTCGGGAACCAGCGGCACCCGTCGTTCCCCGACAAGGACACGACGACGCAGTTCGCCGGCCCCTCGACCTTCGAGGGCCCGCTGCACAACGCGATTCCGGCTCCGGACCGCAAGGTGGACAACTCCACCATCTGGCAGGCTGACTACTCGCCCGAGTACTTCCAGAAGGTGTACTTCGGCACCGGCAAGAACGTCGAGTCGGTCAAGACGTACTTCGAGGAGCAGTCCTCGGGTCGTTACAGCGTCGACGGCCAGGTCTCCGACTGGGTGAAGGTGCCCTACAACGAGGCCCGGTACGGCCGGTCCAGCGACAACCCGACCGACGCCAACGGCGACGACCCCGCCGTCTGCGCGAGCAGCAACTGCACCAACGTGTGGGAGCTGGTCAAGGACGGCGTGAACCAGTGGTACGCGGACCAGAAGGCCTCCGGCAAGACCGAGGCCGAGATCAACGCGGCGCTCGCCGAGTACGACAAGTACGACCGTTACGACTACAACGGCAACGGTAACTTCAACGAGCCCGACGGTTACCTGGACCACTTCCAGATCGTCCACTCCGGCGGCGACCAGGCCGACGGTGACCCGTCCCAGGGTGAGGACGCGATCTGGAGCCACCGCTGGTACGCGTACTCCAGCAGCGCCGGTGTGAGCGGCCCGGCGTTCAACAAGCTCGGTGGCGCCAAGGTCGGCAGCAGCAACCTGTGGGTCGGTGACTACACCGTCCAGCCCGAGAACGGCGGCCTGAGCGTCTTCGTTCACGAGTACGCCCACGACCTCGGTCTGCCGGACGACTACGACACCAGTGGTCTGGGCGACAACAACAGCGAGTACTGGACCCTGATGGCGCAGAGCCGTCTCAGCGCCAAGAACGACGAGGGCATCGGTACGCGTCCGGGTGACCTCGGCGCGTGGAACAAGCTGCAGCTCGGGTGGCTGAACTACGAGTCCGTCAAGGCCGGTACCAAGAAGGTCGTCAACCTCGGTCCCGAGGAGTACAACACCAAGAAGAAGCAGGCTCTGGTGGTGAACCTGCCGGACAAGCAGGTCACCCAGGACCTGGGTGCGCCGTTCGCCGGCAGCAAGCAGTTCTTCTCCGGCAACGCCGACGACCTGAACGTCGCGCTCTCGAAGTCGGTCGACCTGACCGGTAAGACCACCGCGAGCGTCTCGCTCAAGGGCCGGTACGCGATCGAGGCCGACTACGACTACCTGTACGCCGAGGTCTCCACCGACGGCGGCGCCAACTGGACGAAGCTCGACGGCACCGCCGCCGGCGCTCCGTTCGTCAAGGACGGCGCGGGTAACCCGGCGATCAGCGGCACCTCCGCGGGCGCCTGGGTCGACATCAACGTGCCGCTCAACGCGTACGCGGGCAAGAAGGTCGACTTCCGCCTGCACTACGTGACCGACGGTGGTGTGTCGGAGGGTGGCTTCTTCGGTGACGACCTGACCGTCACCGCCGACGGCGCGGTCGTCTCGACCGAGGGCGCCGAGGGCACCTCGACCTGGACCCTGGGCGGGTTCACGATCGTGGGCGCCACCGTCACCAAGCTCTTCCCGCACTACTACATCGCCGGGTACCGCAGCTACACCTCGTACGACAAGTACCTGGCGACCGGCCCGTACAACTTCGGTTGGGCGAACACCAAGCCGGACTGGGTGGAGCACTACAACTACCAGACCGGTCTGCTGATCTCGTACTGGGACACCTCGCAGGTGGACAACAACACCAACGAGCACCCGGGTGAGGGCCGCAACCTGTACATCGACGCCCACCCGAAGCCGGTCCTGAACCCGACCGGTGTTCCGTGGCGGTCCCGGGTCCAGGTGTACGACGCCCCGTTCGGCTTCTGGCCGACCGACGGCATGACGCTGCACCTCAACGGCGCCAAGTCGGTCATCAAGCCGCAGCTGGGCAACCCGGTCTTCAACGACAAGGGCAAGTACTTCTACGAGGAGCTGCCGAACCACGGCGTCAAGCTCCCCGCGGTCGGTGTCAAGATCGGCGTGCTGAGCCAGCTCGGCACCTCGATGACGGTGGCGGTCTACTGATCCACGCACGACAGGCGGCGCCCGGGGCAACCCGGGCGCCGTCCGCGTTTCACGGAACCGGGTCACCCCGCGATTCGTCCTATCTTCTACGCCTTACGCGGGAAGGATGAGCTGCATGCGCACTCAAGCAACGATCCGGATCGGCCTGGCCGTCGCGGCCGGAGCGATCATCGCCGGCTGTGCGAACGAGGGGGCCTCACCCGCATCGTCCCCCTCCGCCAGTGCGCCGGCCCCGTCGGTCGCCTCCTCCCCCACGCCGCCACCGGCCTCCCCGGAGGGCACCACGCCGGGCATCGGGGCACCGTCGGCAACACCGCCCACCGGCAAGCCGCTGCCCACGATCACGCTGACCGACAAGCCACCCAAGGAGCCCACCGACAAGCAGCCGAACACCGGCTGGGTGGCCGGGATGGTCACGCGTGGAGGCAAGGGCCCGTGCTACGGATTGATCGCCGACGACGGTCAGCGGTATGCCCTCTACTCCACCGCCGGCACCGAACTGGCCCAGGGCAGCCGGGTGAAGGTGAAGCTCGAGACCACGATGCTGCGCATCTACTGCGGGCCCGGCACGCTGATGGCCATGACCGACGCCGAGACCATCAAATGATCACGGTGCGGCTCCATTTCAGCACGGCTCGACGTCATGCGTGACAGCGCCGCCTAGGCTGACGACATGGGCGGTCGGGTGGACGAGTCGTGCGTGCTGACCGAGGGGCCGTGGAGACATCGTTTCGTCGGCGCCAACGGCTCCCGGTTCCACGTCGCCGAGGTCGGCACCGGCCCGCTCGTGCTCTTCCTGCACGGCTTCCCCGAGTTCTGGTGGGCCTGGAACGACATCATGGTCCGGGTCGCCGACGCGGGCTTCCGGGCCGCCGCGATCGACCTGCGCGGTTACGGTGCGAGCGACAAACCCCCTCGGGGGTACGACGGTTACACGATGGCCGCCGACGTCACCGGCCTGATCCGCGCTCTGGGCGAGCGGTCCGCGACGGTGGTCGGAGCCGGTGCGGGCGGCATGATCGGCTGGGCCGCCGCCTCCTTCCATCCCAAACTGGTCAACCGGCTCGTGGTGCTCGGGGCCGCGCATCCGTTGCGGTTGCGGGCCGCACTCTTCGCCGATCCGCGGGGGCAGTTCGCCGCCTCGGCAACGGTCGTGCGCTTCCAGGTGCCCCGTTTCGAGCACGTGCTGACCCGCGACGACGCGGCCCTGGTCGGTGAGCTGATGACCCGGTGGAGCAGCCCGCGCTGGGCGGCCACACCGGAGTTCGCGGCGTATGCCGCCCGCTGCCGGGAGGCCATGCAGATTCCGCAGGCCTCGTTCTGCGCCCTGGAGGCCTACCGCTGGGTGGCCCGGAGCGCGCTGCGGCTGCAGGGATACCGGTTCGTCAAGCTGATGCAGCGCCCGTCGAATGTGCCGACGTTGCAGTTGCACGGTGAGCTGGACAAGGCCGTGCTCCCTCGCACCGCTCAGGGTTCGGGACGCTACGTGACCGCACCGTACGAGTGGCGGCTGTTGCCCGAGGTCGGGCACTTCCTGCACCAGGAGACCCCGGACGTGGTCACCGGCGAGATCCTGCGCTGGCTGAAAACGCCGGCCTGATCTTCCTCTTATGATCACCTTAAGTGATCATTAATCGATCAAATAGGGCGCCGATCTGCCCTAATCTCACGGTCGGTTGCGGTGGTACCGCTCCCAGACCGTAACTCCATGTAGTCGTTTGCGCTCGGCTGGCGGCGGGCGCACACGGCTTGAGATCGGAAAGGTCCCATGTCGAAGAGACACACCCGGGAACTCGCCGTCTTCGGCGCCGCCGGCGTGCTCGCCACCGCCGCCGTGGGCTGGTTCGTCCTTCCCTCGAACGCCGCCACCAGTGCCGTGCCCGCCGCCGGAGGCGTCTACAGCCTCGCGGTCGCGAAGAGCGGCATGTGCCTGGACGTCACCGCCGGCAGCCTGGACGACAAAGCCGCGCTCCAGCAGTCGGGCTGCGCCGCGGGCACCGCCCGGCAGCAGTTCAGGCTCACCGCCGCGGGAACGCCCGGACAGTTCCACCTGGTCAACGTCAACAGCGGCAGATGCGTCGACGTCCCCGCCCGGAGCACGGCCGGCGGCGTCCAGCTGATCCAGTACACCTGCGGCAACGCGGCGGCGAACCAGCTCTTCACCTTCACCGCCAGCGGCTCCGGGTACCAGATCAGGAACGTCAACTCGGGACTGTGCCTCAGCGACAAGGACGCCGGCACCGCGGCCGGAAACGCGATCATCCAGGAGACCTGCACCGCCAACACCAACAAGCAGTGGGCACTGACACCGGCGACCGCCGCCACGACCGGGACCGGCCGGCAGATGGAGGACCTGGACCGGGGCGTGATCAGCGTCCGCGCCGGCAGCGGCAACCTGGTCAGCTGGCGGATGCTCGGCACCGACCCGTCGACCGTGTCGTTCAACCTCTACCGCGGCGGCACCCGGGTCAATTCCTCGCCGATCACCGGTTCGACGAACTACCTCGATGCCGGGGCGGCCGCTTCCGCGTCGTACACCGTCAAGGTTCTGATCAACGGGGTCGAGCAGGCGGCCTCGCCGGCTTCGCTCACCTTCGGCGGTGGCTTCCTCGACGTTCCGCTGTCGGTGCCGGCCGGCGGCACGACGCCGGACGGCGTCGCCTACACCTACTCGGCGAACGACGCGTCGGTCGGTGATGTCGACGGTGACGGCGACTACGAGATCGTCGTGAAATGGGATCCGTCGAACGCGAAGGACAACTCGCAGTCCGGCTATACCGGCAACGTCTTCGTCGACGCCTACACGCTCCAGGGTGCGCGTCTCTGGCGCATCGACCTGGGCCGCAACATCCGCGCGGGCGCGCATTACACCCAATTCCAGGTGTACGACTACGACGGCGACGGCAAGGCCGAGGTCGCGATGAAGACCGCCGACGGTACGGTCGACGGCACCGGGAAGGTGATCGGTTCCTCGACCGCCGACTACCGCAACTCCTCCGGCTACGTCCTGACCGGCCCCGAGTTCCTGACCGTGTTCAGCGGCCAGACCGGCGCCGCGCTCTCCACCGTCGACTACGTCCCGGCCCGGGGCACGGTCAGCGGCTGGGGCGACGGTTACGGCAACCGGGTCGACCGCTTCCTCGCCGGCACCGCCTACCTGGACGGCACCCGCCCGTCCCTGATCGAGGCCCGTGGCTACTACACCCGCTCGGTGATCACCGCCTGGGACTTCCGGGACGGCGCGCTCACCAGACGCTGGACGTTCGACACCAACACGTCCGGGAACAGCGCCTACGCCGGCCAGGGCAACCACCAGCTGTCCGTGGCCGACGTCGACGCGGACGGCAAGGACGAGATCATCTACGGCTCGATGGCGCTGAACGACGACGGCACCAGGCTGTGGAACACCGGCAACGGCCACGGCGACGCCCTGCACGTCGGCGACTTCGACCGGAGCAACCCCGGCCTCGAGGTCTTCAAGGTCGACGAGGACTCGTCGAAGCCCAGCTCCTGGCTGGCGGACGCGGCGACCGGCACCATCCTCTGGAGGACCGCGGCGAACGGTGACAACGGCCGCGGCGTGGCCGGTGACGTCTACGCCGGCAGCCCCGGCGCCGAGTCCTGGTCGGCGACGGAGACCGGGCTGTACAACGCCGCGGGTACGGTCGTCGGACGCGAACCCACCGGCATCAACTTCCTCGTCTGGTGGGACGGCGACCCGGTCCGCGAACTGCTCGACAGCAACAAGATCAGTAAGTACGGCACCGCCTCCGACACCCGGCTCCTGACCGCCGCCGAGGTGAGCTCCAACAACGGCAGCAAGGCCACCCCGGCCCTGTCCGGCGACATCCTCGGCGACTGGCGGGAAGAGGTGATCTGGCGCAAGACCGACAGCTCGGCCCTGCGTATCCACAGCTCACCGATCCCGACCGGCACCCGCCTCACGACCCTGATGCACGACTCCCAGTACCGATCGGCGATCGCCTGGCAGAACACCGCCTACAACCAGCCGCCCCACCCCAGCTTCTTCCTCGGCGACGGCATGACCATCCCCGCCCAGCCCGCCATCCACGTCCGCTGAGCCACCCCCACCAGATCAGGCCGGCCCGGTCCCCCACCCGGGCCGGCCACGATCTCCGGAGACCGGGTCGCTTCCACCAGGGATCCCCACCTTTTCCACAGAGTTATCCACAGGGCGGATCTGCGCGGTACGCGTGGATGCTGTCGGGCGGCTCGTGGGCCGTACCGGAGAGGGGTTGTCAGATCCGGTGTTCGTAGCGGTCGCGAACCTCGTGGGCCGGGGCCCAACCCTGGTAGACGCCGTAGTCGAACTCTTCGAGACCGAGCTGACGTGCCACTGGGGCGCGACCGCCCGTGTACTCAAGACGCAGCCAGGAATCGGCCTCGGCGAGAACGATGAACGGCTCACCGCGCCAGGTGCAGAGGGTACGGACGTAAGCCATCTCGTCGTACTCGTGTGGTCTCAGGACGCGGACGTAACGGCCCGGCTTGGCCTCGTCGAACCCGTCGGCCGGGGTGGCGCTGTAGATCCGGACATCGTCGCCGTCGGGGGCCGCGTCGTACTCCCGGCCCTGCCAGGTGACCACATAACCGTCGCGCATCACTACTCACCCACCCGGCGCCAATGGGGGCCGTCCGCGTCGAAGATCGCCATCATCCGCTCGTTGCCGTCCGCGTCTATACGCCACAGCTGCGCGCCGTGCGGCAGGCGGACACTGTCCACCTTGAACTCGGCGATGACGTCACGTCCCTCGCCGGGCGCGAATCCGTTGCCCCGGAACGGCGGGCGCTCGATCACCCAGCCGTCCATGGCCCGCAGAGCCTGCTCGTTCTGCCCGCCGTAGGGAATCCGGTACAGACTCGGCCGGTACGCCGGCCAGCGCAGCACGAACGCCTCCTTGGCGTCCGGCTGGAACGGCGACGAATCGTAGTAGAGCCCGAGGGCACCGAACAGCTCGCCGGGAGTGCGCAGGTGCTCGACCTCGGACGCCCGGTGCACGAAACCGGCCACCCGGTCGTAACCCCGGTCGAGGTAGTAGTCGACCTGCTCGGCGGCGATCGTCTTCTGCATGACGGTCGCCTGCTGCGCCTCGTCACTGGCCGGCTGGGGAGCCGGCACCGGGGTGGGCTGCGTCTCGGTCACCGGGGCCTCGGCGGGCTCGGCACCGAGGCCGGCCTCGGTGGCCCAGCTGGCCAGGGCGATGACCTGCGCGCCGGGATATTTGGCGCCGACCGGGGTGCCCGGGTTCACCGCGAACGACCACGCCGGATCCGGCCAGTTGCGGATCAACTCGTAGAAGCGGACCCCGACCGTCCGGGTCGGCTCACCGAAGTGCTCGGAGAGCCGGTCCTTGCTGGTGAACACGATCAGATAGCGCTCACCGTCGACCTCCTCCGGCAGGAAGGCGAAACCGGACTCACCGGGCGCGCTGCCGGGACGGGAGTGGCTGGCGACCGGCACCAGCACCTGCGCCAGCAGCAACGTCGACAGGAACAGATCGGTGTTGCCGGTGTCCGCGGCGTCCTGCAACTCCCGCTCGACCTCGTTGGCCGGCATGAAATCCGTGCCGAACGGACCGCGCGAACCGGTCGCCGACCCGGAGACACCCATGTTGGTGGCCGCGGGCGGGGTGTAGCCGCCGGACGCGACGGGCAGCGCCTGCGTCGCGGAGGCCGGACCGGAGAACGACTGCGTGGCATACGCCGAGGCCGGGCTGCCCTGCGGCGGAAGACCGTAGGCGGGACCGGGTGTGGGCTGGGTATAGGCCTGCGGCGCGGCCGAGGCCGGATAGCCGGGGCCGGACGACGGGTAGGCGGAGGCCCCCCGGTCGGCACCGGACGACCCCGGGATCACCGGGGGCAGCAGGTTCGTCATCGTCGTCGCCGCGGGCGACTCGGCCTCCGGCCGCGGTGCGATCGACGGCGCCGGACCGGACGGCCCGAAACGGTCGGCGGCGGGCGGCGGGGTCTGGCGCTCCCATGCGGGCGGTTCCGCAGCGGGGGTACGGGCTCCGAGCGCCTGCGCCGCCGCGGCCATCGAGGTCGGCCGCTCGGACGGCGGGGTGACCTGACGTCGCGGAAGGCCACCGGGTCCACCCGTGCCGGAAGCGGCCGCGGGCAGTGCGGCGGGCGCCTGAGGCACGGCCGGGCTGCCCGGCTGCTGTGCCCCCGGACCACCGGAAGCCGGAGCGGACGACGCCGGACCACCGAAACCAGGCGTGGACGCCGGACCACCGAAACCGGAGGCGGGCGCCGGACCACCGAAGGCGGGGGCAGACGACGCCGGACCACCGAAACCGGGGCCGGGCGACGCCGGAACACCGGAGGCAGGCGACGCGGGGCCGCTGTAACCCGGGGTCGGCGACCCGTAGGCGGGAGGTGCCGACGCGGGAGCGCCGGACGCCGGGGAGGCCGGGCGGATCGCGGGCCCCCCACCGGAGCTGTTGCCGGCATTGGCGGCATTCGACGAGGCCGGCACGAATCCAGCCATGCTCGTCATCGGGCCGCCACCGGTGGACTGGCCGGGCTGCCGGCGGGGCAGGGATCCCGCGGAGACCGGACCGGCCGGCGCGTTGGGCGGCGGGGCATTGGACGGCGACGCACTCGCCGGCGCACCGAACGACGGCGAAGCGGCAGGTGCACCGGCAGGCGCCCCGAACGAGGACGACCCGGCAGGCGCACCGAACGGCGGCGTACCGGTGTGCCCACCGGAGGGTGGTGCGCTCGCCGGCGCGGAACCGAAGGGCGGCGCACTGGCCGGCTGCGGGCTCTGCTTCCCGGACCAGGCCGGGTCGACCAGCGCCTCAGTCGGGTTGTAGGGGGTGACGTGCTCGGGCACCGGCGGCGTGTTCGCCATCGGGGTGCGGACCGGCAGCGGCGCGCCCAGGTCCTGGAGGGGACCGCGGGGGTCCTCGTCCGGACGGAACGGCATGACCGGTTTCTCCCAGCCCGGAGTGGCCATCGCGGAACCGGCACCGCCCCGCACCGGCAGACCGGGAGGAGCGGCCGGGGCCGGCGGGGCCACCGGTGCGGCCGGGGGAATCATCGGCGACGCGTAGGCGGCGGGCGTCACCGGAGGCTGATATCCGGCGGGTGTGGCCGGCGAGGACGGGCTCCGCACCGGCAGACCGCTCGGTGAGGTCCCGCTGGGGGTGCGCACCGGCAGACCGCCCGGACCCATCGGCGGCGTGTTGCCGACCGGCGGGATCGGGGCCACCGCGGGAGCGACCGGAGACCCCGGCGGAGCACTGACCGGGGCCGGTGGCGCCGGTGGGGCGCCCGCAGCCGACGGGGCGGCCGCTGCGGCGACCGGCTCGGGCTCGTAGGTCGGGCCACCGACCGCGCTCTCGCCACCCACCCGGCTGGCCGCCAGCGCCGCCGCGCCGAGCTCCTGGATCTTCGAGGTGGTGTGCGCCTCACGACCGGGACCCCGGGTGGGCAGCCGCAGGTCGCCACGGGCGAGCTGGGCGACGAACCAGGCCGGTAGGTAACCCTCGATCGGCAGGCCGGGGTTCACGGCGAGCCACCACTCGAGGTTGGGCCAGGTGTTGGCCAACTCCGAATACGGCACGCGCCGTGCCGAGCCGGTGTAGTCGGCCAGGCAGGACTGCAGCGCGGCGTTCGACGTGAACGCCAGCACGTGGGTGCGACCGCCGGTGCTCCAGGTACCCCAGCCCATCGGCGCAGTGCCGGCCAGGACCTCAGCGGAAACCGGTAACAGAAGGTCGACACCGGCGAGAATGCGGAAGTAGGACTCCTGGTCGTCGGTGCGCAACGCGTCGCGCATCGCAGCCTCGGCGTCCGTAGCCGGTTCCCACTCGGACACGTCCACCTCTCCCCACGCGTGTCAACGAGCCAACTCAACGCGTATAACCTACAAGGTCAGGCCACAATCACAATGGGCGGCGGCATGCTGACTGTCAGGTTGGGCCTACGACGTCTCCAGAAATGGGCCGTCCGGGCCCCGCGGGCATGCACCAATGGCTCGGTGTGAGCACCTAACAACCGATGGTAACCGCGGGAACCGGCACGCCATTTACGCGAATGGGCGACCCGGCCGGGTCACCGGCTCACTGGAACCGCTGGGTCGCGGCCCGCTCGGTCTGCTGGTAATCGTCCTTCGACTGCTCCAGCGCCGACCCGATCTGCGCCAGGATGGTCTGCAGATCCTGGGAGGCCGACTGCCACGTGCGCTGACGCTGGTCATACGCCTCCTGGGCCGTGCCGGACCAGGTCCCCAGCAGCTTCTTACCCTCGGTCTCGAGGTACTCCAGGTCGGCGTTGAGCTTGTTCACCGCCTTCGCGATGTCCAACCGAGCCTGGTTCAGCGAGTCGAAATTGACGAGCAGGTGACCGTCGTTCATGACTTCCTCCGGTAGGTCAGAGCGGCAGGGTGAACTGGCCACCGGTCCGGCCGATGCTGGACGCGGCCTCGGTGTCGGAACGCTCGTAACTGGCACCGGACGAGCGGATACCCGCGGCGGTCTCGGCGAGGGCGTCGTTGAGCCGCTTGAGATCGCTCGCGTACTGATTCTTGACGCCGTCGAACGCGACCGCGCCCTGCCCCTTCCACCCCGCGCCGAGCATCTCCAGCTCCCGCATCAGCGTGCTGAGCATGCTCTGGAGCGAACCGTTGATCCGCTCGAACTCATTGGCGGTACTCGCCATCTGTGCGGACTGGCTCTCAGTCTGCGCCATCTGGACGTCACCCCTTTCGCAATTGATCCGATGTGGACCACTGGTCGCATCGACGTGGGCCACCAGGTTAACCGCTCACGATCGGGCCTGCCGCCCGCCGCGAAACAACATCGACGACGTTAGCGGCCCGGTACGAGCCTCGTCTGCCCCGGACACCAACCTGTGGATAACCCCTCGGTCGGGCAGTCGAGCTGTGGATAACTGCCCTACGATGAGCCGCGCACAAGGGTGAATGGATGCCGGACGGCGGGGAGGGACGGTTCGTGAGCACCGAGAGCGCGGTTCCGATGACCGAGTCCCTGATCCGGCCGCGCCGGGGTGGTCGCCTGCTCGGTGCGCGGCCGGAGCAGATCGTCGCCACCCAGGTCGCCGTGGCCGTGGTGCTGGCCGGTCTGGTGGCCGGCGGCCTGGCCATGGTGCCGGCGGTGATCGTCGCGGCCGGGCTGCTGGCGCTGACCTGGCTGCGGCTGCGCGGCCGGTGGGCGTTCCAGTGGCTCGGTGTCCTGGCCCGCTATTCGGGTCGTCGCCGGTCCGCCTCGATCGACAGCAGCACCGCTCTGCTGGCCTACGCGGCGCCCCGGGTCCGCCTGACCGGCCTGGATCTGCCGGGCGCCTCGGCCGCGGTCCTCGCCGACGACTCCGGGCTCACCGTCCTGATCGAGCTGGGCGACCCGGCCGACGAGGCGTCCGCGATCCCGTCGTTCGCCGCCCTGCTGCACGCCACCGGCCGTGACCAGGCCGTCGGCGACCAGCCTCGGGTGCGTGCCCAGCTGGTGCTGAGCGCCGTCTCGGCTCCGACCGCCCGGGGTGGCACCGGCCCGTCGCAGAGCTCCTACCGGACGCTCGCCGAGGGCAGCTCGCTCAGCTACCTGCGGGCGGTGCTGGCGCTGCGGGTGTCGCGCGCCGGCGGCTGGTCCGACGACGAGCTGCGCCGGAGCCTGGCCGGCATGACGCGCCGCCTGACGCGCCGGCTGGGGCCGTCCCTGGCCCGCCCGCTGGGTGAGGTGGCCGCGCTACGGGCGATCGCGGACCTGGCCAACGCCGAGACCGGCGGCGGGCCGGACAGCGCCCGGGAGAGCTGGTCGTCGCTGCGCCTGGGCGGCCTGGTGCAGGCGACGTTCCGGTGCCGGCCGGCCTCCGGTTCCGACCTCACCGGCAACCTGATCACCCGGATCCTGCATCTGCCGGCGGCCGCGACCACGGTGTCGATGACCGCGACCGGCCTCTTCGTCCGGGTCGCCGCTCCCGACGTCACCGCGCTGGACACGGCGGTCCGGGCCCTGCGCACCCTGCTCTCCACCGACCGGGTCCGGCTGCGTCGCCTGGAGGGTGCTCAGCTGCCGGGTCTGGCCGCCACCCTGCCGCTCGGCGGTCAGGCGGTGGACGGCAAGCGGATCGACGCGCCGGAGCTGCCGATCAGCCCGGCCGGTCTGATGATCGGCCGCAACCAGGCCGGCGCGGCGGTGCTGATCCGCCTGTTCCGGCCGGAGCCGACCCGGGCGCTGCTGGTGGGTGGGCTGCCGGGCGCGCAGCTGCTGGCGTTCCGGGCGATGGCGACCGGGGCGCGGGTCCTGGTCCGGACCACCCGGCCGCACGCCTGGGAGCCGTTCGCACGGGGCGCGGCCGTTCCCGGTGAGGCGATCACGATCCTGCCGCAGGGCCGCCCGTTCGACGCCCCGGCCGGTTCGGTGCGGCACCCGACGCTGACCGTCCTCGACACCGGTGCGGCCCCCGGCGGCCCGGAGCCGGCCCGGGACGCGGGCTGGCAGACCACCCTGGTGGTGCGGGACGAGTTCGGGACTCCGGACGTCGCGCACGCCGGCGAGGCCGATCTGGTGGTGCTGCAGCGGCTGACCCCGGCCGAGGCCACCCTGCTCGGCGGCACGCTGGGCCTGGGCGAGACCGCTTCGTACTTCCCCCGGATGCGCACCGACATGGTCGCGGTGATCAACCGGCGGGCGGTGCGCTGGGCGGTGTTCGCCCAGACCCCGATCGAGCAGAGCCTGATCGGCGAGCCGGTGCGCAGCCCGGCACTGACCACGGCGTAGGTCTCCACGGGCGGGCCTCACCCGCGGCGTGGATCCCGCCGCAGTCGAGCCTTAACTCCGGCATAGATCTCAGAGAGATCGCGGGGTGTCGTTTCCACTGGTGGACGGGCCATGGCACCATTCCCGGCCATGGGCATCCTCATTCGGCTGGTGATCACCGCCGTATCGCTGTGGATCGCGACTCTGGTGATCGACGGCATCGAGCTGAACACCGACTCCGCCGCCAACAAGGCGGGCACGCTGCTCGCCGTCGCCGTGATCTTCGGCCTGGTCAACGCGGTTCTCCGGCCGATCATCAAGACCATCGGCTGCGGGCTCTACGTCCTCACCCTGGGCCTGGTCGCCGTCCTGGTCAACGGCCTGCTCCTGCTGCTCACCAGCTGGATCGCCGACAAGCTGGACCTGGCCTTCCACGTGGACGGCGTCCTTCCGGCGGTGCTCGGCGCGCTGCTGGTCGGCGTCGTGAGCTGGCTGCTGAACATGCTGGTTCCGGACGGCGACTGAGCGGGCCCGGCGAGATCGACATAAAGGCAGGCCAGTAGGCCCGAATTGGCCTCGTGACCTGCTTCATAATCGCAAGGACCGAAACATGCCCCAGCCCTTACGGTGGGGGCATGAGCGACGAGCGGCGTGGATACGTGTACGGCCTCACGGCGTACGCGATGTGGGGTTTCTTCCCCATCTACTTCAAGTTCCTGCGCCCCTCGCCGCCGCTGGAGATCCTGGCGCACCGGGTGGTGTGGTCGGTCCTCTTCGTCGCCCTGCTGCTCACCGTGATGCGCAACTGGCGGTTCCTGGGCCGGCTGGTGCGCACACCACGGCTGCTCGGCGGGGTCACCCTGGCGGCCGTGCTGATCGGCGTCAACTGGGGCACCTACATCTACGGGGTCAATTCGTCCCGGGTGGTGGAGACGGCGCTCGGCTACTTCATCACGCCCCTGCTCGTGGTGCTGCTCGGTGTCACGGTGATGGGTGAGCGGCTGCGCCCGTTGCAGTGGGCCGCGGTCGGTGTCGGCGGTCTGGCGGTGGCGATCCTGGCCGTCGACTACGGTCGTCTGCCGTACATCGCTCTGACGCTCGCCGCCTCGTTCGGCTGCTACGGCCTGATCAAGAAGCGCATGTCGCTGCCGCCCGCGGAGGGCCTGTTCGTCGAGTCGGCCGTGCTGGTGCTCCCGGCGCTGGCGTTCCTGACGTGGCTCAACCTGTCCGGCGGGGCGCAGTTCGGCCACGTGTCGGTCCAGCACACCGTGCTGATGCTGGTCGCCGGGGTGCTCACGGCGATCCCGCTGCTGCTGTTCGCCGCCGCGACGAACCGGGTGCCCCTGGCCGGCCTCGGCATCCTGCAATATGTGGCGCCGATCCTGCAGCTCGCCGTCGGTGTGCTCGTCTACCACGAGCCGATGCCGCCGGCCCGGCTCGCCGGGTTCGGCCTGGTCTGGCTCGCGCTGCTCGTCTTCACCGTGGACGGCATCCGCAACGCCCGGGCCGCGGCCCGGGTCCGTGCGGCGGCGGTGGCGGCCTGAGAAGGGGCGGTAGCGGCTCGGAGACCGTCTAACTCTGCGGCTCGTAGACGAGCATCACCTTGTCGTCGGAGCGGACCAGTTCGAGACGGGAGAGGCTGCCCTCGGTGAAGTGTGTGGCGGCCGGCATCTGGAACTTCTTGCCCGGCTGAGCCAGCCACGACCCGAGCTGCTCGGTCTGCTCGTCCGGCCCGTACGCGATGAGCCGGAACGTGTAGGGCCGGGCCGACTGGCTGTACGAGCACTCCATCTCGACCCGGCTACCGGCGCCGGTGCTGCTGATCCGGACGGTGGCCGCGATCGGGGAGGTGGGGTCCACCTTCGTCATGGCGTGCGACGGCCCGAGTGCCGGAGTGGCCGCCTCACCGGCGTTGAGTCCCCAGTACGTCAGCCCGCCGCCGAGGATCAGGAACAGCACGAGTGCCGCGATCGAGCTGACGATCCGGATCGGACGGGCCCGGACCTTCCTCAGCGACGGCGCGTGCGCGGGCCGGGACAGGTTCGACAGGCTGGGGTCGAGAAGCTTGGCGAACTCATCCGCGTCGAGCCGGTCGAGCATGTCCGGCACGAGGGCCAGATCAGCGACCGCCTCCCGGCAGAACGAGCATGTCGCCAGGTGACGTTCGTAGGCGGCCCGTTCTATCGGCGACAGCGCGCCAAGGACATAGGCGGCGTCGTCGTGCCCGTCCTCGCATCGCATTCCTACCGCCTCCAACCGGGTACTTCTCCCGGTCTCTGGTACGCGGCATCGGGCTCTAAGGTTCAACCATTCGTTAAACCACCACCTCAAAACGTGGCGGCCCGGATCCGGAGAGCGACCGCCCGTTCAGGCGGTTGCGGACTCGCCTCCGGACAGTGCTTCGGCCACGTTCCGCGCGGCCGCGGTGAGCTTCGCCCGGACCACGCGTGCCGAGGTCAGCATCTCCGCGGCGGGCATCGAGCAGGCCAGGACGAGCCGTCGCTCCATGTCCCGATCGGCGACGACGACCACGGCCGCGGAGGCGAGTCCCTGCCGGAACTGGCCCATCTCGATCTGCATGCCGCGTCGCTCGCCGGCGGCCAGATCGGCCTCCAGCGCCTCTCCGGTGGTGAGGGTGGCCGGGGTGAACGCCCGCATCCCGTAGTCACGCAGATAGCGCGAGCGCTGGTCGGGCGTGAGGGTGGCGAGCAGCGCCTTGCCGAGGGCGGTGGCATGGCCGCCTTCGTCGAAACCGGGCGCCACGTCGTCGAGGAACGGGGACCGGGCGCCCTCGGCGGAGGCGGTGACCGCTATCCGCCCGCCGACGAACCGGCCGAGGTAGTGGCTGTATCCACTGTCGACGGCGGCCCGGCGCAGCGCCTCACCGACGGCGGGCGGGCCGCGGAAGGCGGAGACCAGCTCACGGTACCGATCGGCGATCTCGAGCCCGACGATGTACGTCCCGTCCTCACGCCGGATCACGTAGCCCTCGTAGGCGAGGGTGCGGACCAGGTGGTAGGTCGTCGCGACGGTCAGCTCGCACCGCCGGGCGATCTGTTTCACGGTGAGTCCACGCGGAGCCCGGCCCACGGACTCCAGCACGCGCAGGGCACGCGAAACGCTCCGGATGAGATCTGACGGCTCCGCTAGGGGGTCACGCACAGCTACCTCCGAGGCCAGGGACTTACACCATATGAACAATCGGCCTCGGACGGAATGCCAAACAGGAGTGGATCACGGTCGATTTACACAGCGCGTGCAACCGAGGAAACTGTCCGCAGTGGAGAAGTTCCGGAATGCCCGCTTTGACCCACACAAACGGGGGTGAAGGACTCAGCTCGTACGGTCGGCGATGAAGTCGCAGAGCGCTTCCATCGTCCGCTTCGCCTCACCGGTGGGCAGTGGCGCCAGCCGGGCCCGCGCCTCCTCGGCGTAGGACCGCACGGTCTCGCGGGCCCGTTTCATCGCCGCCGAGTCGCGCAGCAGCGTCAGCGCCTCGGCGTGCAGCCCGTCGTCGGTGATCGGGCCGGCCGACAGCAGCTCCCGGAGCCGGACCGCCGACGCGTCGGTGTCGTCACCGGCCAGCGCATACAGCATCGGCAGGGTCGGGACACCCTCGCGGAGATCGGTGCCCGGCGTCTTGCCGGACTGGATCGACTCGCTGGTGATGTCGAGCAGGTCGTCGGAGAGCTGGAACGCGATACCGATGGTCTCGCCGTAACCGGCGAGCGCCTCCACGAACTCCGGCCGGGCGCCGGAGAAGAGCCCGCCGAAGCGGGCGGCCGTGGCGATCAGTGACGCCGTCTTCTCGGTGATGACGTGCAGGTGGTGCTCGATCGGGTCGGTGCCGCGCGGGCCCACCGTCTCGGCGATCTGCCCGTGCACCAGCCGCGCGAACGTCTGCGCCTGGAGGTGGACCGCCTCGGTACCGAGAGTGGCGGCCAGATCGGCGGCCTGAGCGAAGAGGTAGTCGCCGACCAGGATGGCCACCGAGTTGCCCCACCGCGCGTTCGCGCTCGGCGCCCCACGGCGCACCAGCGCCTCGTCCATCACGTCGTCGTGGTAGAGCGTGGCCAGGTGGGTCAGCTCCACCACATTCGCCGCGGCGACGATCTGTGGCGACTCCGGATCGCCGAACTGCGCCCCGAGGGCGACGAGCAGCGGCCGGAACCGCTTGCCACCGGCGTCGGCCAGATGACGCGCGGCCTCGGCCACCAGGGGATCGGCGCTGGCCACATGGCCGCGCAGCGCAACCTCCACAGCGGCCAGCGTCGCAGACACCGACTCGTCCATCGCGGGATCGACGTCGAGGCCCAGCGATGACAGCGCGAGATCGCGCGGGGTCAGATCACCGGTGCTCACCACGCATTCACCTTGCCATACCGCCCTACCGCTTTCTGTCCCAGGGTGGCACGCGACAAGATCAAAAATCCGACAGCCGGGGTACGGGCGGTCAGCGCCCGTTGCGGACCCGGACCGGATCGCCCGGCCGTCGGTCCGCGGGATCATCGCGGGTGACGTGATCAGCGGCCGCATATGACCGAAATCGGTCATAGTCCCCCTGAGCCGGTCCAGGTAGGACCCCCCGTGGGATGCCGGCCGCGCGGAGACGACGAAGGCCCCGGCATCCGCCGGGGCCTTCACGCACTGATCGGGATCAGCGGACGAACTCCGCCGCGTCCCTGGTCAACTCGATCAGCGGAGCCGGTACGACACCGAGCGCCACGGTCACGATGACGCCCAGAGCCAGCACCGCCGAGGTGAGGAAGCCCGGGATGGAGACCGCCGGGGTGGACTCCCCCGGCTCGGACAGCCACATCAGCACGACGACCCGCAGGTACGGGAACGCCAGCAGCATGCTCGTGATCACGCCGAAGATCACCAGCCAGGTCTGCCCACCCTCGACGGCCGCCCCGAAGACCGCGAACTTACTGGTGAAGCCACTGGTCAGCGGGATGCCGGCGAAGGCGAGCAGGATGAAGGTGAAGACGCCGGCGAGCAGCGGGCTCTTCCGGCCGATACCGGCCCACTTGGACAGGTGGGTCGCCTCACCGTCGGGGTCGCGCACCAGGCTGATGATCGCGAACGCGGCGAGCACCGAGAACCCGTACGCCACGAGGTAGAACATCGTGCTGCTGAGGCCCTCGTCGTTGAGCGCGAGGACACCCACCATGAGGTATCCGGCGTTCGCGATCGACGAGTAGGCCAGCAGGCGCTTGAGGTCGGTCTGGGTGACCGCCAGGACCGCACCGATGAACATGGTGAGCACCGCGATACCGCCGAGGACCGGCTGGAAGTCCCAGCGCACCCCCTCGAACGCCACGTAGAGCACCCGCAGCAGGGCCCCGAAGGCGGCGACCTTGGTGCAGGCCGCCATGAACGCGGTGACCGGCGTGGGCGCGCCCTGATAGACGTCCGGGGTCCACACGTGGAACGGCGCGAGCGCGGCCTTGAACAGCAGACCGATCGCGACCATGCCCAGACCCACGTAGAGCAGCACCTCGCTGCGCTGCGGGTTGGCGACCGCCTCGTGCACCTCGCCAAGCTGGATCCCGCCCGCGAAGCCGTAGATGAAGGCCACCCCGAACAGGAAGAACGCCGAGGCGTACGAGCCGAGCAGGAAGTACTTGAGCGCCGCCTCCTGGCTGAGCAGCCGCCGGCGACGGGCCAGCGCGCACAGCAGGTAGAGCGGCAGCGAGAAGACCTCCAGCGCCACGAACATGGTGAGCAGGTCGTTGGCCGCCACGAAGAGGAGCATGCCGCCGAGCGCGAAGACGCTCAGCGGGTACACCTCGGTGGCACCCGGCTGGCCGCTCGTCTGCTGCATGTCCCGCTGCGAGCCGACGGTGACCGCGGCCTCCGAGACGAACGCGCCGCCCCGCTCGACCGAACGCTCACCGATCAGCATCAGCGAGACCCCGCCGAGCACCAGGATCGCCCCCTGGAGGAACAGGGTCGGCCCGTCCACCGCGACCGCGCCGCCGATGGTGATGGTCCGGGTGCCGCGCTCCAGCACCACGGCGACCAGCGCCGCGACCACGGCGATCAGCGCCAGCGACAGCTGGACCGCGTTACGCGCCCGGCGCGGGACGGCCACCTCGACGAGCACGCCGAGACATGCCGCGCCGAAGAGGATCAGCATCGGGAGCAGGGCCCCGTAGTCGATCGGGGGCAGTTTCAACGGGTCCATGTCAGCCGCCCACCTTTCCGCCGGCTTCCACCGTGGGAACCGGGTCCTTCACACCGACGTCCAGCATGGTCGCCTCGACCGCCGGGTTGATCACATCGGTGACCGGCTTCGGGTAGAAACCGAGCACCAGGAGAAGCGCGATCAGCGGCGCGACGACCACCTTCTCGCGGAGGGTGATGTCCTTCGACATCGCCGGTACCTCGGTGAGGGCCGGGTTCAGGGTGCCCTGGGTGGTCCGCTGGATCATCCACAGCACGTACGCCGCGGCCAGCACGATGCCCAGGGTGGCCACCACGGCGTACCCCTTGTTGGTGCTGAACGTGCCGATCAGGACCAGGAACTCACTGACGAACGGGGCGGTGCCGGGCAGCGCCAGGGAGGCGAGACCGGCGAAGAACAGCACCCCCGCCAGCACCGGCATCAGCTTGCCGACCCCACCGAAGTCACTGACCAGCGACGACCCGCGCCGGGCCACGAACATGCCGACCACGATGAACAGCAGGCCGGTGGCCAGACCGTGGTTGACCATGTAGAGCACCGCACCGGTCCCGGCCTGGGTGGTGAAGGCGAAGATGCCGATGCCGATGAAACCGAAGTGCGCGATCGACGTGTACGACACCAGGCGCTTCAGGTCGTTCTGGCCGACCGCGAGCAGTGCCGCGTAGATGATGCCGATCACGGCGAGGGCCATGGCGGTCGGAGCGAACCAGCGCGACGCCTCCGGGAAGAGCGAGAGGCAGTAACGCAGGATGCCGAACGTGCCGACCTTGTCCATCACGCCGACCAGCAGTGCCGCCGCGCCGGCCGGGGCCGCCCCACCGGAGTCCGGCAGCCAGGTGTGGAACGGGAAGAACGGTGCCTTGATCGCGAACGCCACGAAGAAGCCGAGGAACAGCCACCGCGCGGTGTTCTGGTCGATCGAGGCGGTCGCCTTGACCAGCTCCGTGAAGTCGAAGGTCTTCCCGCCGAGCACCCACAGGCCGACCACCGAGGCCAGCATGAAGAGGCCGCCGACCAGGCTGTAGAGGAAGAACTTGACCGCCGCGTACTGCTTCTGGCCGCTGCCGAACGACCCGATGATGAAGTACATCGGGATCAGCATGATCTCGAAGAACACGTAGAACAGGAAGATGTCCGCCGCGGCGAACACGCCGATCATGGTGAACTCGAAGGACAGCAGCAGCGCGAAGTAGGCCGGGGCCGACCGGGTGCTCTGGTCGACGTCGTTCCAGGACGCCAGGATGACGACCGGGAACAGGATGGCGATCAGCATCAGCATGACGAGCGCGATGCCGTCGGCGGCGAAGGTGAAGTTCGCCCCCCAGGCCGGGATCCACGTGTAGGACTCCCGGAACTGGAACCGCTCGCCGCCCTTGACGGTCCAGGCGACCCACATGAAGACGCTCAGCACCAGGACAAGTACGGACCAGCCCAGTGCCACCATCTTGGCCAGTTCCGCCTTGGTGCGCGGAATGAAGGCCACCACCAGTGCCCCCACCAGGGGCAGGAGGGTGAGGACGGAAAGGAACGGGAAGTCTTTCACGCCAACCACCCCAGCTGGATCGCGAGGAAGGCGCCGACCACGAGCATGGCGCCGGTGAGCATCGACAGCGCGTACGAGCGGACGAAGCCGGTCTGTAGCCGGCGCAGCCTGCCGGACCCACCGCCGATGCCGGCCGCGATGCCGTTGACCAGACCGTCGATCCCCTTGTTGTCGAGGAAGACGAGCGCCCGCGTGAGGTAGATGCCGGGCCGCTCGAACACCGCCTCGTTGAACGCGTCGGTGTAGAGGTTGCGCCGGGCCGCGGTGACCAGCACGCCGGCCGGCTCCGGTTCGAGCGCGGTGCCCTTGCGGAACAGCGCCCAGGCCAGGCCGGCACCGATCACCGTGACCAGCAGCGACAGGATCGTGATGACGGCGTGCGAGAGCACACCGTGCGCCTCGCCCTCGGCCGCGGCGGTGCCGAAGACCGGGTTCAGCCAGTCCGGCACGCTGGTGCTCATCAGGTAACCGGCACCGATCGAACCCGCCGCCAGCAGGATCAGCGGGATCGTCATGATCGCCGGAGACTCGTGCGGGTGCTGGTTGTCCTCGGTCCAGCGGGCCGGACCGTGGAACGTCAGCACGAAGAGCCGGGTCATGTAGAACGCGGTCAGGCCGGCGCCGAGCAGCGCCGCGCCGCCGAAGACCCAGGCCTCCCAGACGACCTCGCGCTCGAAGGCGGCCGCGATGATCGGCTCCTTCGAGAAGTAACCGGACAGCGGCGGGATGCCGATGATGGCGAGCCAGCCGGTGCCGAAGGTCAACCAGGTGATCTTCATGTGCTTCGACAGGCCACCGAACCGCCGGATGTCGACCTGGTCGTGCATCCCGTGCATGACCGAGCCGGCCCCGAGGAACATGTTCGCCTTGAAGAAGCCGTGCGCCAGCAGGTGGATGATCGCCAGGGCGTACGCCCCGCCGCCGAGCCCGACGCCGAGGAACATGTAGCCGATCTGGGAGACCGTCGACCAGGCCAGGATCCGCTTGATGTCGTCCTTGGCCGCGCCGATGAGACAGCCCATCAGCAGGGTGATCGCACCGATGCTGACCACGACCAGCTGCAGCGTGGTGTTCGCCGAGAAGATCGGGTTGGACCGGGCGATCAGGTAGACACCGGCGGTGACCATGGTCGCCGCGTGGATGAGCGCGGAGACCGGGGTCGGGCCCTCCATCGCGTCCGGGAGCCAGGCCTGCAACGGGAACTGACCCGACTTACCGCAGGCACCCAGCAGCAGCAGGATGCCCATCACCAGGATGGTTCCGGCGGCCATCGAGTCGACGCCGTTGAAGACGTCGTCGTACTGGGTGCTGCCCAGCTCGGTGAACATCAGGAAGATGCCGATCGCCAGGCCGGCGTCGCCGACCCGGTTCATCAGGAACGCCTTCTTGCCGGCGGTGGCCGCCGACGGCCGGGTGTACCAGAACGAGATCAGCAGGTACGACGCCAGACCGACGCCCTCCCAGCCGAAGTACAGCATCACGTAGTTGTTGCCCAGGACCAGCAGCAGCATCGCCGAGACGAAGAGGTTGAAGTAGGCGAAGAACTTGCGCCGTCCGGGGTCGTGCTCCATGTAGCCCACCGCGTACAGGTGGATCAGGGAGCCGACACCGGTGATCAGCAGGACGAAGACGCCGGCCAGTGGGTCGAAGAGCAGCCCGAAGTCGACCTTCAGGTCGCCGACCACGATGAAGTCCCAGAGACTCAGCTCAGCGGATCGCCTGGCCGGGTCCAGACCGGACAGGTTGACGAAGAAGATCAGCCCGAGTACGAACGACGCGGCGACCGAGGCCACGCCGAGCCAGTGCCCCCAGCGGTCGGACCGCTTGCCGAGCAGCAGCAGGATCGTCGCACTGGCCAGCGGGACGGCCACGAGCAACCAGATGTTGCTCAGCACTCCCGTCGCCGGGGCGAATGTGTGTTCCACGAAATGCCCCTTCAGTACTTCAGGAGGTTCGCGTCGTCGACACTCGCCGAGCGTCGCGTACGGAAGATCGACATGATGATGGCGAGGCCGACCACGACCTCGGCAGCGGCGACGACCATCACGAAGAACGAGATGATCTGGCCGTCCAGACCGCCGTTGATCCGGCTGAAGGTGATCAGCGCGAGGTTCGCGGCGTTGAGCATCAACTCGATGCACATGAACAGGACGATCGCGTTGCGGCGGACCAGCACCCCGGCAGCGCCGATGGTGAACAGGATGGCCGACAACACCAGGTAGTAATCAGGAGTCACTTCGCAGCCCTCATTTTTCGGTACCCTTCGGCGCGGCCTCCGCCTGACTCAACTCACGAATCGGGAGGATCGGCGAGATGCTCCGCTCGGCCCCGTTGCCGTCCGGCAGACGGGCCGGCGCGGCCACCGACATGGTGTTCGCGTAGATGCCGGGGCCGGGCTTCGGGCCCGGGTAGTTGCCGGGACGGAAGCGTTCCTTCATCCGGGTCACCTGGTCACGCTTGTCCTCCTTGGCCTTCTCGACGTGCGCCAGAACCATGGCGCCGACCGCGGCCGTGATCAGCAGGGCCGAGGTGACCTCGAAGGCGAAGACGTACTTGGTGAACAGGAGCGAGGCCAGGCCCTCGACGTTGCCGTTCGCGTTGGCCTTGTCCAGGCCGGCCGTGAAGGTGGAGCCGAGGGCGCGGGCCAGACCGGTGCCGATCAGGGCGGCGAAGGCGACGCCCAGCACGATCGCCGCGATCCGCTGGCCCCGCAAAGTCTCGATCAGCGAGTCCGACGCGTCCCGGCCGACCAGCATCAGCACGAACAGGAACAGCATCATGATCGCGCCGGTGTAGACGATGATCTGCACGAAGCCGAGGAACGGCGCCGAGTTGATCACGTAGAAGAACCCGAGGTTCAGCATCGTGACGACCAGCCAGAGCGCGGAGTGCACCGCGTTGCGGGCCAGCACCATGCCGAGTGCCCCGATCACGGCGAGGGAGCCGAGGATCCAGAAGGCGACCTGCTCGCCGGTGGACACCGCGTTCATGCCGCGCCCTCCCGGCGAACCGTGCCCGCCGTCTCCGCCCGGGCGGCGTGCTCGTCGGGCTCGGAGGCGTCGTGCGTGGCCGCATCCGACCACGGCGCCCGCTCGGCGCCGACCGACGTGCCCGGGTTCGTGAGTGCACCGACGTAGTAGTCCCGGTCGGTCTCACCCAGGCGCATCGGGTGCGGCGGCTGCTCCATGCCCTCCAGGAGCGGGGCCAGGAGTTCCTTCTTCGTGAAGATCAGGTCCTGGCGGTTGTCGCGGGCCAGCTCGTACTCGTTGCTCATGGTCAGCGACCGGGTCGGGCAGGCCTCGATGCACAGACCGCAGAAGATGCACCGCGCGTAGTTGATCTGGTAGATCTTCGCGTAGCGCTCGCCCGGCGAGAACCGCTGCTCGTCGGTGTTGTCGCCGCCCTCGACGTAGATCGCGTCGGCCGGGCAGGCCCAGGCACACAACTCGCAGCCGATGCACTTCTCCAGGCCGTCCGGGTGCCGGTTGAGGATGTGCCGCCCGTGGTAGCGCGGCGCCGGCTTCGGCGGGGAGAACGGGTAGTCGGTAGTGATCACTTTGCGGAACATGTGCGCGAAGGTCACGCCGAACCCTTTGAAGGAACCGGTGAACGTACCCACGTCACACCTCCTTCGTTTCAGGCTCGTCGCCGTCCGCCGAGGCGGGGACGGTGGCCGGGGCGCGTTCGGCCACAGCACGGCGGGCGCGGGGGCTCGGCGGGACCAGCAGGTCCATCGGCGGGACCGGGAAACTCCCCGGTGGCCGCTGATGCAGCTCCTCCTCGATGGAGAGCTGCTTCGGTTTCTTCGGTGACGGCCAGCCCCAGGCGATGGCCAGGACGAGCACCGCGACCACACCGGTGGTGACCCAGCGCGCGGTGTCCGAGATCGCGCCGCTGCGGGCGACCTTGAAGAACGCCAGGGCGAGGATCCACACCAGGTTGACCGGGATCAGGACCTTCCAGCCGAACCGCATGAACTGGTCGTAGCGCATCCGGGGCAGCGTGGCCCGCAGCCAGATGAAGCCGAAGAGCAGGATCAGCACCTTGCCGAAGAACCAGAGCAACGGCCAGTAGCCGGAGTTGGCGCCCTCCCAGAACGTGGTGATCGGAGCCGGAGCCCGCCAACCGCCCAGGAAGAGCGTGGTCGCGAACGCCGAGACGGTGATCATGTTGATGTACTCGGCGAGGAAGAACAGCGCGAACTTGAACGACGAGTACTCCGTGTGGAAACCGCCGACCAGCTCGGACTCCGCCTCGGGCAGGTCGAACGGGGCCCGGTTCGTCTCACCGACCGCCGCGATCAGGTAGATGATGAAGCTCGGCAGGAGCTGCACCGCATACCAGCCGGGCGCGGTCACCTCGAAGCCGAAGAGCTCGACCGGGTTGCCGGAGGCCTGCGCCTTGACGATCTGCGAGGTGCTCATCGTGCCGGCGGTCATGAACACCGCGACGATCGACAGCCCCATCGCGACCTCGTAAGAGATCATCTGGGCACTCGACCGCAGGCCGCCGAGCAGCGGATAGGTCGAACCGGACGCCCAGCCGGCCAGCACCACGCCGTAGACCGCCATCGACGAGCAGGCCAGCAGCACCAGTACCGAGACCGGCACGTCGGCGAGTTGCAGCGGGGTCTGCTGCCCGAACATGTTGACGACACCGCCGAACGGGATGACCGCGAAGGCGGTGAACGCCACCGTCGCGGAGATCACCGGGGCGATGAAGTAGACCACCTTGTCGGCGGTCTTCGGGATGATCTCCTCCTTGAACGGCAGTTTCAGGCCGTCCATCAGGCTCTGGAGACTGCCGAACCAGCCGACCTGGTTGGGGCCCGGCCGGACGGCCATCCGGGCCACGACCTTGCGCTCGTAGACGATCGTGAAGAGCGTCAGGAGCAGGAGCAGGACGAAGACGCCCAGCAACTTGATCAGGACGATCCACCAGACCTCGTTCTCGAAGTTCTCGAGAGACGGGTCCACGGCGGTCGCCGCCACCACCAACGAAGTCATCGGGCCGCTCCCTCGGCGAGGATCGGGCCGGGGACGCCGGCCGTCAGGGTGACCACCGCGCCGGCGGTGACCCCGAGACTGCGCCGGACCGTCGAGCCCGGCGAGTTCGTCGGCAGCCACACCACCCGCGGCGGCAGATCGGTGATCGCGGCCGGGAGCGTGATCGAGCCCCGGTCGGTACCGACCGTGACCAGGTCACCGTCGGCGAGGCCCAGCGACTCGGCCAGGTCCTTGCCGAGCCGGGCCACCGGCGGCCGGGCGGTGCCGGCCAGCACCTGGTCGCCGTCGAGCAGCGAACCCAGGTCGATCAGCTGGTGCCAGGTGGCGAGGACCGCCTCGTGCCCACCGGGCCGGGCCACCTCGGCGGCCCGGGTGGCGGGCACGGCCGGGCGGGCCACCGCGCTGCCGGGCAGGCCGCCCAGATCACGGCGGATCGCCATGACGTCCCCGGTGTTCAGGGTGACGTCGAGGAGGGCGGCGATCGCCTCGAGGACGCGACCGTCGGTCATCGCGGTGCTCTTCAGCACCGCGTCGAACGACCGGAGCCGGCCCTCCCAGTCCATGTAGGTGCCGGCCTTCTCCACGGCCGGCGCGATCGGCAGGACGACGTCGGCCCGCCGGGTCACCGCGCTCTGCCGAATCTCCAGGCTGACCAGGAACGGAACCGTGTCCAGCGCGTTCTCGGCCAGCGTCGGGTCGGCCAGGTCGGCCGGGTCCACGCCACTGACCAGCAGGGCACCGAGGGTGCCGTCCGCGGCCGCCGCGATGATCTGGTCGGTGTCCCGGCCCGGAGTGCCGGACAGCACGCCCGCCCCGGTCTTCCAGGCCAGCTCCAGTTCGGCGCGGGCCGCGGCGTCGGTCACCGGACGGCCACCGGGCAGCAGGTTCGGCAGACAGCCGGCGTCGATGGCGCCGCGGTCACCGGCCCGGCGGGGCACCCACGCGAGCTTCGCACCGGTGCGGGCTGCCAGGGCCGCTGCCGCGCTCAGCGCACCCGGCACGGTGGCCAGGCGCTCGCCGATGATCAGCAGGGCGCCGGGCGTGCCGAGCGCCGCGGCCACCGCCGGATCGGACGCGAGGATGCGCGCCTCGTCACCGGGCACCGCCGCGACGAGCGCGGCGCCGAGCTTCTCCAGACCCCGGGAGAGGTACGGCGAGACCGCCGTGACCCGCAGCCTCTTCTTGACGTGGCCCTTGCGCAGGCGCAGGAAGAGGATCGGTGACTCCTCCTCCGGTTCGAGTCCGGCGATCACCACCGACGGAGCGTTCTCCACCTGCTCGTAGGTCACGTCGGTGACCCCGGCGACGGCGGCGGCCAGGAATTCGGCCTCCTCGTCCACGGTGAGTCCCGAGCCGGTCGCGCGGATCGGCCGGGCCCGGAAGTCCACGTCGTTGGTGCCGAGCACGGCCCGCGCGAACTTCGCGTAGGCGTACGCGTCCTCGACCGTGAGCCGGCCACCCGTCAGGACCCCCACGCCACGTTCCCGCGCCGCTTTGAGGCCCTCCGCCGCCGCGAGGAAGGCCTCGCTCCAGGCGGCCTCACGCAGCTCACCGGTCTTCGCGTCGCGGATCAGCGGGGTGGTGATGCGGTCGGTGGCCGTGGCGTACCGGAAGCCCCACCGGCCCTTGTCGCAGTTCCACTCCTCGTTCACCGCCGGGTCGTCGCCGGCCAGGCGGCGCAGCACCTTCCCACGCCGGTGGTCGGTGCGCTGGGCGCAGCCGGAGGCGCAGTGCTCACAGGCGCTCGGCGAGGAGACCAGGTCGAACGGGCGGGCCCGGAACCGGTACTGCTCGCCGGTCAGCGCGCCGACCGGGCAGATCTGGATGGTGTTGCCGGAGAAGTACGAGTTGAACGCGACGTCGCCCTCGCCCTCGCCGACCTGCCCGTCACCGGTGCCCGTACCCCCGAAGAAGTCGTCCCGGTAGACGTTGATCTGCTCGCCGGAGGACCGGTCCATCAGGTCGATGAACTTGTCGCCGGCGATCTCCTCGGAGAACCGGGTGCAGCGCTGGCAGAGCACGCAGCGCTCGCGGTCCAGGAGCACCTGGCTGGAGATGTGGATCGGCTTCTCGTACTCCCGCTTCTGCTCTTTGAAGCGCGAGTCCGCCCGGCCGGTGCTCATCGCCTGGTTCTGCAGCGGGCATTCGCCGCCCTTGTCGCAGGTGGGGCAGTCGAGCGGATGGTTGATCAGGAGCAGTTCCATGACGCCGGCCTGCGCCTTCGCGGCGACCGGCGAGCTGAGCTGGGTCTTGACCACCATGCCCTCGGCCACCGTCTGGGTGCAGGAGGCGATCGGCTTGCGCTGCCCCTCCACCTCGACCAGGCACTGCCGGCAGGCGCCGGCCGGGGCGAGCAGGGGGTGGTCGCAGAACCGCGGGATGGCGATACCCATCCGCTCGGCGACCCGGATGACCAGTTCACCCTTCTCGGCCGTCACCTCGACGCCGTCGATGGTGAGGGTGACCTGGTCGGCCTTCTTGGCTACATCGGTCATCAGTGCGCTCCTACAAGGGACTTCTCGGAGAGCCGCGGCGCGGTGCGGCCCTCGATGTAGCCGAGGTAGTCGTCCCGGAACCACTTGAGCGTCGAAACGACGGGCGTCGCCGCGCCGTCGCCGAGGCCGCAGAAGGACCGGCCGAAGATGTTGTCCGCGGTGTCCTGGAGGGTGTCCAGGTCGGCGACGGTGCCCTGACCGGCCAGAATGCGCCGGTAGGTGCGCACCATCCAGTAGTTGCCCTCCCGGCACGGGGTGCATTTGCCGCACGACTCGTGGTGGTAGAACTCCAGCCACCGCCACGTGTTGTAGACCGGGCAGTCCTGGTCCGAGAAGATCTGCATCGCCGTGGTGCCGAGGATCGATCCGGCCGCCGAGACACCCTCGAAGTCCATCGGGGTGTCCATGTGCTCGGCGGTCAGGATCGGCGTCGACGAGCCGCCCGGCGTCCAGAACTTCAGGTTGTGGCCCGGCTGCATGCCGCCGGCCAGCTCGATCAGCTCACGCAGGGTGATGCCGAGGCCGCACTCGTACTGACCGGGATTGACCACCCGGCCGGACAGCGAGTAGATCATCGGGCCGGACGACTTCTCCGTGCCCATGCTCTTCCACCAGTCGGCGCCGCCCAGCACGATGTACGGCACGCTGGCGATGGTGCCGACGTTGTTGACCACGGTCGGGCTGGCGTAGAGGCCGGCGATCGCCGGGAACGGCGGGCGCAGACGGGGCTGCCCACGGAACCCTTCGAGCGAGTCCAGCAGGGCGGTCTCCTCACCACAGATGTACGCGCCGGCACCGCTGTGGACGACCAGGTCGAGGTCGAATCCCGAGCCCATGATGTTCGTGCCGAGGTAGCCCTTGGCGTACGCCTCCTGGACCGCGTTGCGCAGCCGCCGCGCGGCGTGCACCGCCTCGCCACGAATGTAGATGAACGCCCGGTTCGCCCGGATCGCGTAGGAGGCGATGATCGCGCCCTCGATCAGCGAGTGCGGGTCGTAGGTCATCAGCGGCAGGTCCTTGCAGGTGCCCGGCTCGCCCTCGTCCGCGTTGATCACGAGGTAGTGCGGCTTGCCGTCGCCCTGCGGGATGAACCCCCACTTCAGACCGGTCGGGAAGCCGGCGCCGCCACGACCGCGCAGGCCGGAGTCCTTGATCAGCTGGATCAGGTCGTCCGGGTGCACGTCGAGCGCCTTGCGCAGCGCGAGGTAGCCGTCAAGCCGCTCGTAGACCCCGATCTGCCAGGCGTCCGGTGAGAGCCAGCGCTTGGTCAGTACGGGGGTGAGCTTCTGAAGGACCTCCGGCCGTGGCTGGGTCACTTCTCCTCCTCGGTGCCGCGCGGGACGTTCTGCCACCCGGGGTTCGGGTCGACGGTGGCCGGCTTCTGGTCGGCGGTGCCCCGGCTGACGATCTGCTCGCCCCGGGTGGAGTCCCCGGCCGGCTTGCCGTCACCGGCCGTCTCGTTGCTCTCGACGCCGGCCTTCTCCGCGGCGTTGGTCGGCGCGGGGCTCGCCACCTCGGCACCGCCGGGGGTGTCCGCGGTGGGGTTGCGGGACTCGGCGGCGCGTACCTCCGGGTCCTTGAGGTCACCGGTGTCGGTGGTCCTGCCGGCGTGCCGCCGCTCCTCCACCTTCTCCACGACCACACCGGCCGCCGCCTTGACGGTCTCGGTCGCCTTCTTGGCGACCGCGGCGATCCGGCTGCCGGACGGCTTGCTCTCCACCGGCTTGTCGGCCGCGTCGGTCCGGGGCGGCAGCGCGCCCTCGGCCCGGGCCGGCTTGGTCTTGGTGATCGGGCTGTCCGGGTCGAAACCGGCCACCGCGACGCCGTGCTCCTGAGCGAGACGCACGCCGCGCAGGGTCGGCGCTCCGGCCACCCCGTCCGCTACCGCACCGTCGCGGGGATCGGCGAAGCCGGCCAGCTGGTACTGCATCTCCTTGAGCGAGCAGATCCGTGCGCCGCGCGACGGGGTCTGCTCCCGGCCCTGGCGCAGGTTCTCCACCAGCTCGACCGCGCTCTGCGGGGTCGCCTGGTCGACGGTGAAGTCGTAGTTGACCGTCACCACCGGCGCGTAGTCGCAGGCCGCGAGGCACTCGGCGTGCTCCAGCGTGATCTTGCCGTCGGCCGTGGTCTCGTCGTGGCCGACGCCGAGGTGCTCGACGAGTCCGTCGTACACCTCCTGGCCGCCCATGACGTTGCACAGCGTGTTGGTGCAGACGCTGACCAGGTATTCGCCGGTGGGCCGGCGCTTGTACATGGTGTAGAAGGTCGCGACCGCACCGACCTGGGCCTTGTTGATGCCGAGCACCTCGGCACAGAACGCCACCCCGCTGGGGCTGACATGGCCCTCCTCGGTCTGCACCAGGTGCAGCAGCGGCAGCAGCGCGGAGCGCTCCCGGCCGGCCGGGTAGCGGGCCAGGATCTCCCTGGCCGGCTCGAGAAGTTTCGCCGCCAGTGGTTCGGCGGCCGGCGAGAATTCCACCGTGGTCATCGGTCACACCCACCCATCACGGGATCCAGCGAGGCGCCGCCGGCGATCACGTCGGCCAGCAGGGCGCCCTCGGCCATCGCCGGGATGGCCTGGAGGTTCACGAAGCTCGGCTCGCGGTAGTGCACCCGGTACGGATGGGTGCCCCCGTCGGAGACCGCGTGGACGCCGAGTTCGCCACGCGGGTGCTCGACTGCGACATAAACTTGGCCGGGCGGGACCCGGAAGCCCTCGGTCACGAGCTTGAAGTGGTGGATCAGCGACTCCATCGACTGACCCATGATCTTGGCGACGTGTTCGAGCGAGTTCCCGAGACCGTCGAGGCCGAGCGCGAGCTGCGCCGGCCAGGCGATCTTCTTGTCCTCGATCCAGATCGGCCCCGGGCGGAGACGGTCCAGCGCCTGCTCGACGATCTTCAGCGATTCCCGGATCTCCGCCATCCGGACCAGGTAGCGGCCCCAGACGTCGGCGGTCGTCGCGGTCGGCACGTCGAACTCGTAGCTCTCGTACCCGCAGTACGGCATGGTCTTGCGCAGGTCCCACGGCAGGCCGGCCGAGCGGAGCACCGGGCCGGTGATGCCGAGCGCGAGGCACCCGGTCACGTCCAGCACGGCGACGCCCTGTGTCCGCTGCTGCCAGATGATCTGGCCGGACAGCATGTCCTCGTATTCCTTGAGCTTCTTCGGCAGGTACTTGAGGAAGTCGCGGATCTTGCGGATCGCGGAGTCCGGCACGTCCTGCGCGAGGCCGCCGGGGCGGATGTAGCCGTTGTTCATCCGCAGGCCGGAGGTCTCCTCGAAGATGTCGAGGATGTACTCCCGCTCACGGAACCCGTACAGCATCATCGAGATCGCGCCCAGCTCCATGCCCGTGGTCGCGAGCCAGACCAGGTGCGAGGCGATCCGCTGCAACTCCATGAACATGACGCGGATCGTGTTGGTCCGCTCGGTGATCTGATCGGTGACGCCGAGCAGCTTCTCCACCGCGAGGCAGTACGCCGTCTCGTTCGACATGTTCGCGAGGTAGTCCATGCGGGTCACGAAGGTGACGCCCTGGGTCCAGTTCCGGTACTCGAGGTTCTTCTCGATCCCGGTGTGCAGGTAGCCGACGACCGGACGGCACTCGGTGACCGTCTCGCCCTCCAGCTCCAGCACGAGCCGCAGCACGCCGTGCGTCGACGGGTGCTGCGGACCCATGTTGACGACGATCTTCTCGTTGCTGAGCGGGTCGATGCTGGACGTGATGCTGTCCCAGTCGCCGCCGGTGACCGTGAAGACCCGGCCCTCGGTGGTCTCGCGCTCGGTCGCGTACTCAGATGTGGTCACTGGTAGACCCTCCGCTGGTCGGGAGGCGGAATCTCGGCGCCCTTGTACTCGACGGGCACGCCGCCGAGCGGGTAGTCCTTGCGCTGGGGGTGGCCCTCCCAGTCGTCCGGCATGAGGATGCGGGTCAGGTTCGGATGGCCGGCGAAGACGACGCCGAACATGTCGTAGACCTCCCGCTCCTGCCAGTCGGCGGTCGGATAGACCCGCGTGACACTCGGGACGGTGACGCCGTCGGCCACCGCGACCTCCAGCCGCACCCGGCGGCGATAGGTCATCGAAGTCAATTGATAAGCGATATGGAATCGGCGCTCGTCGGACCCGAGATAGTCCACCGCGTCGACCGAAGAGCAGAGCTCGAACCGCAGCGATGCGTCGTCCCGCATTACCTGACACACCTCGAGGATGTGCTCGGCACGTACGTGAAGTGTGAGCTCGGCCCTATCTACGACCACCTTCTCGATAGCTTCGGAGAGAGCCGGATAAGCTTCTTCCAACGCGTCATAGACGTCGTCGAAATACCCGCCGAACGGCCGTGGGCTGTCAAAAACAGCAGGTCGGGAGCGGACCAGGCGACCGAAGCCGGAGACGTCTCCGGTCCCCTGAACTCCGAACATGCCCTTATCCGGGCTGGGCGGCGTTTGTGCCGGGGCACCCAATTCGGCGCCCGCCGGGACACTACCCTGTGTTCCGGGTTCAATACTCATTTGTGAACCTCCCGCAAATGCGGCTGGAGTTTCATCCAGTTCTCGATCCGCAATTGCTCTTCGCGTCCCTCTTTAACGGCCTGGGTCCATTCCTCGCGACGAACCTTGTCCGCGCGGTAGGACGACGGCATGGCTCCCGGGGCGACGATCGGAACTCGGCCCTCGGCCTGCCGAGCTTCGAGCATCTTGCGGCCATTGGGGCCGAGCGGCTGCGCCATGACCTTTTCGCGCATCTTGAGGATCGCGTCGATCAGCATCTCGGGTCGCGGCGGGCAACCCGGAAGGTAGATGTCCACCGGGATGATGTGGTCGACGCCCTGCACGATCGCGTAGTTGTTGAACATCCCACCGGACGACGCACAGACACCCATCGAGATCACCGATCGCGGCTCGGGCATCTGGTCGTAGATCTGCCGGACCACCGGGGCCATCTTCTGGCTGACCCGGCCCGCCACGATCATCAGGTCGGCCTGACGGGGCGAGGCCCGGAAGACCTCCATCCCCCAGCGACCGAGGTCGTAGTGCGGACCACCGGAGGCCATCATCTCGATGGCGCAGCAGGCGAGGCCGAACGTGGCGCCCCAGAACGACGACTTCCGAGCGTAGTTGGACAGTTTCTCGACGCTCGTCAGCAGGATGCCTGCCGGGAGTTTCTCTTCGATTCCCATGTCACATCAGTCCCAGTTGAGGCCGCCACGCCGCCACACATACGCGTAGGCGATGAAGACGGTGAGGATGAACAGGACCATCTCCACGAACCCGAACAGGCCGAGCATGTCGAAGGAGACGGCCCACGGGTACAGAAAGATGGTCTCGATGTCGAAGATGATGAAGAGCATGGCGGTCAGGTAGAACTTCACCGGGAACCGCCCGCCACCGATCGGCTGTGGCGCCGGCTCGATGCCGCACTCATAAGCGTCGAGTTTCGCGCGGTTGAAGCGCTTGGGCCCGACGATGGGGGCGACGGACACCGAGAACAACGCGAACAGGGCGCCTAGAATCAGCAACCCGACGATCGGGACATAAGGGTTGATCGTCATTTCTACTCCCGTACGACTGTTAGCCGCTTCACACTAGTTACTGTGGTTGTGCTGTCCTTTGGTCGGGGTGCCCGATTTGCCTGATTTTAAGGTCAGGCGGAGGGCGCCACCTTGGTCAAACCGTTGATGATGCGGTCCATGGCGTCGCCACCCCGGGGGTCGGTGAGGTTGGCCAGGAGCTTGAGGACGAACTTCATGAGCAGCGGCTGCGGCATGCCGTACTTGGTGGCCAGCCGCATGATCTGAGGATTGCCGATCAGCTTCACGAAGATCCCGCCGATCCGGTAGTAACCACCGAACCGGAGACTCAACTCGGCGGGGTACGCCTGGAGAGCCCGCTCACGCTCGGGGCCGAACGGGCGGGCCAGAGCCTGCACCGCCACCTCGGCCGCCATCTCGCCGGACTCCATCGCGTAGGCGATGCCCTCACCGTTCATCGGGTTGACCATGCCGCCGGAGTCGCCGACCAGCAGCACGCCCCGCGTGTAGTGCGGCACCCGGTTGAAGCCCATCGGCAGCGCCGCACCCAGGGTGGGGCCGTCCGCGTTGGCCTCGTCGCGCAGACCCCACTCCGCCGGGGTGCTGCCGAGCCAGTCGGTGAGCAGGTGCCGGTAGTTCGTCTTACCGAACGCGTCGGAGGAGTTGAGGATGCCGAGGCCCACGTTCACCCGGCCGTCGCCCAGGCCGAAGATCCAGCCGTACCCGGGTAGGAGCCGGGCCGGGTCCTGCGCGCTGCGCAGCTCCAGCCAGGACTCCAGATAGTCGTCGTCGGCCTTCACGGCCGAGTGGTAATACCGCCGGACCGCCACACCGAGCGGCCGGTCGTCACGCTTGGTCAGGCCCAGCGCCAGCGGGAACTTGCCGGAGACGCCGTCCGCGGTGATCACCAGCGGCGCGCGGAACTGCGCCGGCTCCCGGCCCGGGCCGACCTTGGCCTCGACGCCGATCACATACCCGTCGTCGTTCTGCACCGGGCCGGTGACGTTCACCCCGGTCCGCAGCAGCGCGCCGGCCTCGACCGCGCGGCGGGCCAGCATGTCGTCGAAGTCCATCCGGGTACGGACGAGGCCGTAGTTGGGGAAACTCGCCAACTCGGGCCAGTCCAGTTCGAGCCGGACGCCGCCGCCGATCACCCGCAGGCCCCGGTTCTGCAGCCAGCCGGCCTTCTCGGAGGTGTCGATGCCCATCCGGATCAGCTGACGCACCGCACGCGGGGTGAGACCGTCGCCGCAGACCTTCTCGCGGGGGAACTCGGTCTTCTCCAAGAGCAGCACCCGGACGCCGTGCCGAGCCAGATGGTACGCCGCCGCGGAACCGCCCGGGCCTGCTCCGACCACGATGACGTCCGCCTCATCGGCGACGGGTCCACTCGCTACGTGGTCGTTCACGGTCCAACCTCCGTCTCGCCCGGGACGCTCGTGAATTAGTTCACAAGCATGCCTCGATCGGAGTCTAGGCCGACAATCGAAGATCTTTGCGCTTAGGTCTACCTAATTGTTCCGACCGGACTAACGTCCCTGCTCAGGCACCTGAAGGACCCGCTCGGCCACGCCGAGAGCCGGACCGTCGAGGTGTTCGCGGATGGTTCCGCCCATCGCCCGGTCGAGTGCCACGATCAGCCCTTCGACCAGATCCTGGGCAAGATCGGGGTCCTCCGCCGCGACCGCCCGTAACCGCGTGGCCAGTTCGGTGGCACGGCGCTCGCCCGCCTCACCCTCGTCGATGGGGAGGTCGATGTCGGTGTCATCAAGTTGCCCGATATCAGTCATAAACCGAGCAAAGCAGCGCATTCACCGGTTTGTTGGGGTAACTCCAGTTTTTTCCTCCACCCGGGTGGCCCGGTGCAGGGACACGACGCCGCCGGTCAGATTCCGCCAGCCCACCCGGTCCCACGGGCCGGCCCCGGCGATCCGGGCCGCCAGGCCCTGCTGGTCCGGCCAGGCGCGAATCGACTCGGCGAGATAGACATACGCCTCCGGGTTGCTCGCCACCGCACGCGCCACCGCCGGCAGGGAACGCATCAGGTATTGCAGGTAGACGGTCCGGAAGGCCCCGTTGACCGGGTGGCTGAACTCGCACACCACCAGACGACCGCCCGGACGGGTCACTCGGGCGAACTCGCGCAACGCGGCGCCGGTGTCCACCACGTTACGCAGCGCGAAGGAGATCGTCACCGCGTCGAAGACGCCGTCCGCGAACGGCAGCCGCAGCGCGTCGCCGGCCAGCAGCGGCACCTCCGCCCGCACCCGGCGGCCGGCCCGCAGCATGCCCACCGAGATGTCCGCTCCCACCGCGAACGCTCCCGACCGGCTCAACTCCTCGGTCGAGACGCCGGTCCCGGCGCCCACGTCCAGCACCCGCTCCCCCGGCCGCAACCCGAGAGCGGCCCGAGTGGCCCGGCGCCAGCCACGATCCTGGCCGAACGAGATCACGGTGTTGGTGAGGTCGTACCGACCGGCCACGCCGTCGAACATCTCGGCGACCTCGTGCGGTTGCTTGTCCAGATCTGCGCGCGTCACGAGGCAAGCCTGCCAGATAACAGAACGGGCGGGATGGTTGCCCATCCCGCCCGTGCCTTGTGCGTTATATATACGACCGCCATCGGTCGGGTCCGACTGCTCGTCACCGACGCTGACCGCGGCAGGCGACGTATGAGTGTTACCGGTGCCTTACAAGAGGCAACGTAACCAGCGGAAAGGACCCGGTACAGCCAACCGGCGGGCTCGTTACGAAGGAGCAACCCGGCATCACCGGTCCGACGACCCGAACCTGGCCGAACGGACGACCGCCACCCCCCGAAGGGACTGGTTTAGCTCAGGAAGCCTCGACCAGCGGGAGCTGTTTACGCGCGCCGCCGCCGGGCAGGGCGATCGAGGAGAAGTGCGAGACCACCCGGTCGTCGGTCGGGTCGTCGGCGGGGGTGTGATGCACGGCGAGATGCCTGTACCAGGTGTCGCGCCAGGCCGGGATGCGGTCCGCGGTGCGGATCATGGAGATCAGCTCCTGGAGGTTGGACCGGTGCTTCGCGCCGGCCGAGGAGATCACGTTCTCCTCCAGCATGATCGAGCCCAGGTCGTCGACACCCATGTGCAGCGAGAGCTGGCCGATGTCCTTACCGGTGGTGAGCCAGGACGCCTGCAGGTGCGACACGTTGTCGAAGAACAGCCGGGAGACCGCGATGAACCGCAGATACTCCATGGTGGTGGCCTGGGTACGGCCCTTCAGATGGTTGTTCTCCGGCTGGTACGTCCACGGGATGAACGCCCGGAAGCCACCCACCTCGTGGGACTGCTCGACCGGCACGTCCTGGTAGCCGTTCGCCACGGCCAGGTCCTGCACGTCACGGATCATGCGGATGTGCTCGATGCGCTCCGCGTTGGTCTCGCCGGTGCCCATCATCATGGTCGCGGTCGAGGACAGACCGTGCCGGTGCGCGATCGTCATGACCTCCAGCCAGCGGGCGCCGCTCTCCTTGAGCGGGGCGATCGCCTTGCGGGGACGCTCCGGCAGCATCTCGGCGCCGGCGCCGGCGATCGAGTCCAGCCCGGCCGCCTTGATCCGCAGCACCGCCTCCTCGATGGAGACACCGTCGACCTTGGCCATGTGCAGGATCTCGCTCGGGCCGATCGAGTGGATCGCCAGCTGGGGGAACGCCTGCTTGACCGAGGAGAAGAGATTCTCGTAATACGCCACGCCGAAGTCGGGGTGGTGGCCACCCTGGAGCATCACCTGGGTGGCGCCGAGCTCGACCGCCTCGCCGGCCCGCCGCAGGATCTCCTCGGTCGGGTGCGCCCAGCCCTCCTGGTGCTTGGGGGCCCGGAAGAACGCACAGAACTTGCACGCCGTCACGCAGACGTTCGTGTAGTTGATGTTCCGGTCGATGAGGTAGGTGACGATGTTGTCCGGATGACGCCTGCGCCGGACCGCGTCGGCCGCCTCGCCCAGTGCGTGGAACGGGGCCTGCGTGTAGAGCAGCAGCGCCTCCTCGGGCGTGATCCGCCCGCCGTCGGCGCCGCGCTGCAGGATGCTGTCGATCTCCGGATTCGCGGTCACGATCTGAAGCGTACGTCCAGCGGCCGTCAACCGTCAGCGGCGAGGGTCACCGGGGCGGCCCCGGTCGGCGGATAGGCTCGACCCGTCGTTCAGGGGGTGGATGTGCTCGTCGTGCACGGTGGGTGGGTGCCCGGCCGCGGGCTGATCGTCTGGGCCGAGGATCCCGGTCTGCCGTTGCACACGGCGTCCCGGGCGAGATCCCGGCCACACCCGTTCGCCACCACGGATCTCCCCGATCTTCCCGGGGCGGTCGCCGGGTCGGTGCAGCTGACCCTCCCCGGGACCGGTCGTGGCCCGCTGCCGTCGCCGGAGACCGGGCTCGACACCACGGCCCGGGGCGTCAAGCTCGGCGCCTGGACGGTGCCGGCGCTGACGGTGCCCGGGGACGGGGCGCTCGCCGTCCTCGGTGCGCTCGCCGATCCCGCCCCGGACGGCTCGTGGGTCGCCGGGTCGTCGCTGCGCTATCTGAGTCTGCTCGCCGGATACGCCTGCGACCTCGCCCGGCGCGGCCGGATGCTGCCGCAACTGGTGATCGAGGGCGGGGTGCCGGCGGCTCGCTGGCGACCGGTGCTGACCGGGGGCGACACGGCCTCCTTCCGGGACTTCGCGGCCGGCATGCCGCCGGTGGTCCGGGCCGCGGGCGAGGGCCAGCCCCTGGGGCGTACGGTGCGCGACGCGCTGGAGTGGATGCTCGACAGTGCGGCCCGTTCCGTCCTGCCGGACCGGCTCATGGTCGGCCAGCGCCCCGGGCCCAAGGCCGCCCTTCCCGACCGGTGGCTGGCCGCGCTCACCGGTGATCCGGCCCTGCCCGGTGCCGCCGACGCCGACGTCCGTGACCTGCGCCGCGCCCTCGACGACTGGATGCGGGCCGCCAACGAGGCGCACGGACCGATCCGGGTCAGTTTCCGGCTGATCGAGCCGGCACCGGAGACCGACGAGTGGGCGATGGAGTTCGCGCTCCAGTCCGCCGAGGACCCGGCCCTCTACCTGCCCGCCGAGGACCTGTGGGCGGGCGCACGGTTCCCCGGGCTGCCCCGGCGGCCCGACGAGACCCTGCTCGCCGGGCTGGGCCGGGCCGTGCGCCTGTTCCCGCTGCTGCACGTGGCGCTGCTGGAGCAACGCCCGGCCGCGATGACGCTGAACACCGGCGAGGCCTACGAGTTCCTGCGCCAGGCCGCCCCGCTGCTCCAGGCCGCCGGGTTCGGGGTGCAGTTGCCGGCTTGGGCCGGGCGTAAGGCGGTCGGCCTGAAGATGACCACCCGCACCCGGTCCAAGACGAGTGCGGGCCGGGCCGCGGCGGACTCCGGGTTCGGCCTGGAGCAGCTGGTCGACTTCCGCCTCGACCTGGTGATCGGTGACAGCGTGGTGAGCGCCGAGGAGCTGGCCGAGCTGGCCCGGCTCAAGGTGCCGATGGTCCGGGTCCGCGGGCAGTGGGTGGAGCTCGACGACCGGCAGCTGAAGGCGGCACTCAAGGCCGTCGGGCAGCGGCGCGAAGGCGAACTGACCGCGGGTGAACTGCTGCAACGGGTGGTCGAGGGCGGCGACGAGGATCTGCCGCTGGTGGAGGTGGACGCCGACGGCGATCTGGGCGACCTGCTCTCCGGGCAGGCCGCCGAGCGGCTGAGCCCGATGCCCACACCGGCCGGATTCCAGGGGGCCCTCCGGCCGTACCAGGAGAGGGGTCTGTCGTGGTTGACCTTTCTCGGTCGTCTCGGGCTGGGGGGGATCCTCGCTGACGACATGGGTCTGGGCAAGACCGCCCAGACGCTGTCGCTGCTGCTCACCGACGAGGGCGCGAAGACGCTGCTGATCTGCCCGATGTCGCTGGTCAGCAACTGGTTCAAGGAGGCCGCGCGGTTCGCGCCGGGGCTGCGCGTCTATGTGCACCACGGCGGCACCCGGATGCGTGGTGAGGAGTTCGACGAGGCGGTCGCCGGGGCCGATCTGGTGATCACCACCTACGGGACGGCGCTGCGTGATCTGGAGACGCTGCGCGGCGTCACGTGGAGCCGGGTGGTCTGCGACGAGGCCCAGGCGATCAAGAACAGCGGGACACGGCAGTCGCAGGCGGTGCGGGCCATTCCGGCGCGCACCCGGGTGGCCCTGACCGGCACCCCGGTGGAGAACCATCTCGCCGAGCTGTGGTCGATCATGGATTTCTGCAATCCGGGGCTGCTGGGGCCGGCCAAACGGTTCCGCCGCCGGTTCCAGGAGCCGATCGAGAGCCGGCAGGACGAGGACGCCACCGCCGCCCTGAAACGGGCCACCGGGCCGTTCGTGCTGCGCCGCCTGAAGACCGACAAGAGCATCATCTCGGACCTTCCGGAGAAGAACGAGATGAAGGTGTGGTGCTCGCTCACCCCCGAGCAGGCCACCCTCTACCAGGCCGTGGTCGAGGACATGATGGCCGAGATCGAGAGCAGCGAGGGCATTCAGCGGCGTGGCAACGTGCTGGCCGCGATGATGAAACTCAAGCAGGTCTGCAACCACCCGGCCCACCTGCTCAAGGACGGTTCCCGGCTGCCCGGCCGGTCCGGCAAGCTGGCCCGTCTGGAGGAGCTGGCCGACGAGATCATCACCGACGGCGACAAGGCCCTGATCTTCACCCAGTACGCCGAGTGGGGCTCACTGCTACAGCCCTACCTGGCCGCGCACACCGACCGCCCGGTGCTCTGGCTGCACGGTGGTCTCAACAAGGCACGCCGCGACGAACTGGTCGAACGGTTCCAGACGTCCACCGAGCCGATGCTCTTCCTGCTGTCGCTCAAGGCGGCCGGCACCGGCCTCAACCTGACCGCCGCCAACCACGTCGTCCACTTCGACCGGTGGTGGAATCCGGCGGTCGAGGACCAGGCCACCGACCGCGCCTTCCGGATCGGGCAGTCGCGGGACGTGCAGGTCCGTAAGTTCATCTGCACCGGGACGCTGGAGGAGAAGATCGACGTGATGATCGAGCGGAAGAAGGCCCTGGCCTCCTCGGTCGTCGGCACCGGTGAGGAGTGGATCACCGACCTGAGCACCGACCAGCTGCGCGAGCTGTTCTCGCTGGACCCGGGGGCGGTGCGCTGAGATGGCCTTCTTCGAGCACGGCCGCCCGATCGAGGTGGACGGCGGTCTCACCGTCCGTTCCCGGCGCGGCAAGATCGGCGAGCAGTGGTGGTCGCGTCGTTTCGTGGACGTGCTGGAGGAGGTCTGCGACGCGGGCCGGCTGTCCCGCGGCCGCGCCTACGCACGCAAGGGCCAGGTGATGGACTTCGCGCTCGCACCCGGCCGGGTGCTCGCCCGGGTCCAGGGGTCGCGGCCGAAGCCGTACGAGGTGACGATCCGCGTCACCGCCTACGACGACGCCCGGTGGACGGACGTGATCGACGCCCTCGCGTCCCGGGCCCTCTACCGGGCCGCCCTGCTGGCCGGCGAGATGCCGCACGAGATCGTCGACCTCTTCACCGAGCTGGGGCTGCCGCTCTTCCCCGAACGGCTGGACATCGACTGCTCGTGCCCGGACTGGGGAGTGCCCTGCAAACACGGGTCGGCGGTGCTCTACGTACTGGCCGAGGCCTTCGACGACGACCCGTTCCTGGTGCTGGCGTGGCGCGGTCGTGGCCGCGACGAACTGCTCGACGCGCTGCGCGGCACCCCCGAGCCGTCGGAGGTGATCGACCCCTTGGCGGTCGAGGAGGAGCCGCTGGACGCCCGGCTGGCCGATTTCTGGTCGCCGGCGATCAGTCTGGGCCGGCTCCGGGAGCGGCCGGCACGCGGCATCACCCCGCCGGAGCTGCTGCTGCGGGCCCTCGACGCGCCGCCGGTGAAGGTGCGGCACGTGCCGCTCACCGATGTGCTCCGGCCGCATTACCGTGACCTGGCCCTGCCTTCGACGGAAGAGTGACCCGTCGGGAAGCGAAGGGCTGCGTCCACCATGGACCGATCGTGGGTAAGTCCACGATGGACGCAGCGTTACGTCACGTTACCAGGCGTGTTCATCGACAACTAGCTACGTTGGAGTGGATCATGAGCGAGATGACCTACCGCCGACTCGGCGACTCGGGCCTGGTGGTGTCCGTGGTCGGGATCGGCTGCAACAACTTCGGGCGCAAGCTCGACCTCGACGGCACCCGTGAGGTCGTCGACGCGGCCCTCGACACCGGGATCAACCTGTTCGACACCGCTGACATCTACGGCACACCGCACGGATCGTCCGAGCAACTGCTCGGCGCCGCCCTCAAGGGCCGCCGTGACGAGGTAGTGCTGGCCACCAAGTTCGGCATGGACATGGAGGGCCTCAACGGGCGTGACTTCGGAGCCCGCGGCTCGCGGCGCTACATCGTGCGGGCGGTCGAGGCCTCCCTGCGCCGGCTGGAGACCGACCACATCGACCTCTACCAGATGCACACCCCCGACCCGGCCACCCCGATCGACGAGACCCTGACCGCGCTCGACGACCTGGTCCGCTCCGGCAAGGTCCGCTACCTCGGCAACTCCAACTTCTCCGGCTGGCAGATCGCCGACGCCGACTGGGTCGCCCGCAGCGGCAGCCTGACCCGGTTCATCAGCGCGCAGAACCAGTACAGCCTGCTCGAGCGGAGTGTCGAGACCGAGGTCATTCCGGCGTGTGAGCGGTTCGGGCTCGGGCTGCTGCCGTTCTTCCCGCTCGAATCCGGGCTGCTCACCGGTAAGTACCGGCGGGGCGAGCAGCCGCCCGCCGGCACCCGGATGGCGAACGAGCGGTATGCGTCCTGGCTGGCCCGGGCCGACTGGGACACCATCGAGGCGCTGACCGCCTTCGGTGCCGAACGTGACCGCAGTCTGCTGGAGGTGGCCGTCGCCGGTCTCGCCGCCCAGCCGGGCGTGACCAGCGTGATCGCCGGTGCCACCACGGCCGAGCAGGTCCAGGCGAACGCGGCGGCCGGCGCCTGGCGGCTGAGCGCGGCCGATGTGGCCGCGCTCGACACCGTGCTGAACGGATGACCGGAGCTACTCGGCGACCGTGACGATCCTGCGGCGGCGGGCCAGCCGGAAGGCGATCAGGCCCACCGCCAGCAGGGCGGCGCCCCCACCGGCGAGCAGGCCGGCCGGGGCGCCGGTGATCGGCAGGCCGCCGCCCGCACCGCCGGCGGTCGACTCGACCGTCAGGGCCGCCCTGTCGTTGCCGCTCTTCGTGTCCTGCACACTGCCGTCGATCCGCACGGATCCGGCCCGGTAACCCGTGCCCTCCTGGATCTCGGCGGTCAGGGCGAACAGGTGGCGGCCGTTGTCGGGCACGCTGTCCAGGACGATGCAGACCAGGTCGGTCACCCCGGACAGATCCGCCGACTCGTCGATGTCGTCGAGCGAGGTGCCCGGCAGGCACCGTCGGTCGGCCTCGGTCAGCACGACCCCGGTGGGCAGCTTGACGTGCGCGTACTGCACCGAGGTCAGCGACAGCGGGATGGTCGCGGACGGGCCGAGGTTGTGCACGCCGACCTGCACCGTGGCGGTGTCGCCGACGGCACCCTTGAAGACGCCGCCGACCGCCGTGCCGTCGGCGAGGGTCCGGGGCACGGACACCGCGAACTCGGCGAAGTTGTCGTTTTCGTTGAGGTCCTCGGCGGCCTCCGGTTCCTTGGCCGACAGACTCGCGACGCCCTCCAGCTTCAGTTCCCTGCCGGCCGCGCCGGCGGTCCGTTTCGCGAAGTCGAACACGTACCCGTCGGTGAGACCGACCGCCGCCACGAAGACCGGGTAGTCGAACGGCCCGGCCGCACCGGCCGGGACCCGCACCCGCAGGGGCGTGCTCTCCGGCAGCGTGAAGACACCGCCGGCGACCAGCGGGTCGTTGAAGACGCAGACGAAACCGCCGATCTCCGCGTCCTGCTCGCAGTTGCGGTAGTCCAGCGCCGGGTCGACCCCGAGCGGAGCCATCACCACCAGGCCGAGCGCCGGGACGTCCCGGTTGCCGCTGTTGCGGATCGCGACCGGCACGTCGGCCGAACCACCCGGGCGCAGCTCCAGGTCGGCGATGTCGTCGACCTCCAGGTCGGCACCACCCTTGTCGGTACCCACCACGGTGACCGACGCCTGGTCACTGGGCTGCCCCCCGATCGACGTGGCCAGCGCGACGGTCCGGGCCGGATCCGCCGCCCCCGCCGCGGCCGGCTTCACCGTAAACCGCACGCTGCGGCGCTGCCCCGGCTTCAGGTCACCGATGTCACAGACGTTCGCGGCACAGCCCGCCGGCGCGGTGAATCCCAGGTCCGCGCTGATCGGCCTCGCGTCGCTGCCGAACGTGAGCCGTACGTCCTCGACCGCCCCGTCACCGACGTTGTAGACGTCGACCTTGACCGTCTTCGTCTGGCCGTTGACGACGGTCACCGTCTCCGGGGTGAGAATGCCGACGTAGGCGAACTCCCCCGGCCCTTCGGCAGCCCGCGCGGGCAGGGCAAGGCTGCCGACGGCCAGTACGGAGACCGCCCCGACCAGGGCATAACGGGCGCGCAACAGCATCGTCACCGACTTCGGTTCCCGAGCCGGCCCGAGGTGTTCGGCCGGCGAGTCCGCGGATCCTAAAGCCGCCGGTCACCCGAGATCAAACGTCGGCGAATTCCGGGCCGTCCGCGGGCAGGGCCGGCACCTCACCACGATTGGCCGCGCGCCGGGCGAACTCCCGCACCCCGGCGATCTGCCGCTCCCCCAGCGAGAAGTCGAGCGCCCGGAAATAGTTGGCAAGCGTCGCCGCGTCGAACGGCTCCCACCGGGCCGCCGACTCCGCCACCGCGTCCAGCTCGCCCAGGCACAGGTCACGGGACCGCTGGAAGGCGTCGTGGACACCCTTGACCAGCCCCGGATGCGCAGCCGCGAAATCCCTGCGCACCGCCCAGACCGCGAAGACCATGGGCAGGCCGGTCCACTCCTTCCACGCCTCGGCCAGATCGATCACCAGCAGGCCGTTGCCGGGCGCCTCATACATCGCCCGCAGCGCCGGGTCGCCGATCAGCACACCGGCGTCAGCCTCCATGAGCATCTGGGACAGGTCGGGTGGGCAGCGGAAATACTCGGGCTCCGCGCCATACCTCTCGGAGAGCAGCATCTGCGCCAACATGACACCGGTCCGCGACGTGGAACCCAGCGCCACCGGCCGCCCGTCCAGCTCGGCCGGCGGGCGGGTGGAGATCAGGTTGACCGACAGCACCGGGCCGTCGCTGCCGACCGCCAGATCGGGCAGCAGAAGCAGCTCGTCGGCATGCCGCAGATACTCGACCAGGGTGATCGGCCCGATGTCGAGATCACCGGCGACGAGGCCGGCACTGAGCCGCTCCGGCGTGTCCTTGTGCAGATCGACGTCGAGCAGAGCGCCGGAACGCATCAGCCCCCAGTAGATGGGCAGGCAGTTGAGGAACTGGATATGCCCGACCCGGGGCCGACGGACGCTGTCGCTCATGCTGCGACGTTATCCCCGATCTCGTCCCGCATGCTGGTCGCCGGGGCCGCGCGTGGCTGAAATCGCACCAGCGGCAGGCAGGCGAGGGCGGCCACCAACCGGTCGTCCCCGAAATCGGTGGACAGCGGCGGTCGTTCGCGTACCGTTTAGGGCCGCTTGACGGCCGGGGTGAGCATGCACCGCACCGGACGTCCCCGCGCCGAGGGCGGCCACCCGTCCTTTCGGATACGCGAGCAGCTCGTTCAACCTTCGAGGACGACCTGTGACAGCCACTGACCAGCTCGACACCGAACTCGCCGCCGAACGTACCCATCTCACCGAGTCCCGGGCCGCGTTACGCCGGATGCGGGATCGGGCCCAGGCACTCTTCTCCACCGGCGACAAGGTCGCCGGTGACTCCTACACCGCCGAGCAGCTCGGCCGGCACATGGCCCGCCGGGTCAAGGAACTGGCCGACGACCCGGACACCCCGCTGTTCTTCGGCAAGCTGGCGATCGAGGCCGAACGGTTCCACATCGGGCGCCGGCACGTCACCGACGACGCCGGGGAGCCGATGGTGCTGGACTGGCGTGCGCCGCTGTCGCGGTCGTTCTACCGGGCCAGCGTGCGCGACCCGCAGGGGGTGGCGACACGCCGCCGGTTCGGGTTCGTCAAAGGCGAGCTGACCAGCTTCGAGGACGAGCATCTGGACCGCGGGGAGGAACTGGGCACCACCAGTCGCATCCTGACCGCCGAGATCGAGCGGCCGCGCGTCGGGCCGATGCGCGACATCGTCGCGACGATCCAGCCGGAGCAGGACGAGCTGGTCCGGGCCGACCTGGCCGACTCGATCTGCGTGCAGGGCGCGCCGGGCACCGGTAAGACGGCGGTCGGTCTGCACCGGGCCGCCTACCTGCTCTATCTGCACCGGGAGCGGCTACGCAAGTCGAAGGTGCTGATCGTCGGCCCGAACACGGCGTTCCTCTCCTACATCTCGGCGGTGCTGCCGACTCTCGGCGAGGTCGAGGTGCTCCAGTCCACGCTGGACGAGCTGGTCGGCCGGGCGCCGGTCAAGGCAGGCGATTCGGCCACCGCCACGGCTCTCAAACATGATGTACGGATGGCAGAGGCGCTCCACCGCACTCTGTGGAACCGGATCACCGCGCCCACCGTCCCGATCATGGTTTCGGACGGTTCCTACCGCTGGCGGATCGATGTCGAGCCGCTCCGGCGGATCGTCGACGAGGCACGCCGCGAGGGCCTGCCGTACGCGGTGGGCCGCGAGCGCGTCCGGGCCCGGGTGGTGGGCCTGCTCCAACGCCAGTCGGAGTACCGGACCGGGAACTCCCCGAACGAGCCGTGGCTGCGCAGAATGAGCAGAATCGCGCCGGTGACGGAGTTCCTGGACGCGGCCTGGCCGGCGGTGACCCCGGAGTCGCTGGTGGTGGCGCTGCTGACCGAGCCGGAACTGGCCGGTGACGTGTTCACCGAGCAGGAGCGGGAGGCGATCCGCTGGGTGAAACCGCCGAAGACGGTGAAGTCGGCGCGGTTCAGTGCGGCCGACCTGGTACTGCTCGACGAGGCGGCGGGACTGCTGGAGCGGGAGATCAGTTTCGGGCACGTCGTGGTGGATGAGGCGCAGGACCTGTCCCCCATGCAGGCTCGTGCCATCGCCCGGCGCAGCGAGCACGGGTCGATCACGCTGCTCGGTGACCTGGCGCAGGGCACCGCCCCGTGGGCCACGACCGACTGGCGGGACATCCTGCGTCATCTCGGCAAACCGGACGCCTCGGTGGTGCCGCTGACGGTCGGGTTCCGCGTACCGGAGGCTGTTGTGACCCTGGCCAACCGCCTGCTGCCGGCGCTCGGGGTGAACGTGCCGGAGGCGGTGTCGTTGCGCCGTGACGGTGAGCTCAGCGTCATCGGCGTGCCGGAGGCCGCCGACCTGGACGCGCGGACGATGGCCGAGGTGACCGCCGCGTGCGCGCACGAGGGTTCGGTGGCGGTGATCGCGGCGGACACCGCGGTCGAGCGGCTCCGGGCCCGTCTCGACGCCGCCGGCATCGAGCACGCGACGCCCGACGACGTCGACAACCCGGCGCGGGTCCTGGTGGTGCCGGCCACGATCGTCAAGGGCCTGGAGTACGACCACGTCATCGTGCACGAGCCCGCCGACATCGTGGCCGCCGAGCCTAAGGGCCTGAACCGCCTCTACGTGGTGCTCACCCGGGCGGTCACCCGCCTTTCGGTATTGCACTCGAAGCCGCTGCCGGAGGCGCTTACTCTCGCGTGATGTCGCGAATCGGAGTGATGTTCGACTGTAACCGCGCCCCCGAGGAGCTCCCGGAGTTCGCGGCCGCCCTCGAGGCGGCCGGCGCCGACGACCTGTGGGTGGTGGAGGACCTCGGCTGGAACGGTGGCGTCAGTGCCGCCGCGCTGGCCCTGGCCGCCACCACCCGGCTGCGGGTCGGCCTCGGGATCGCCCCGGCGCCGTTCCGCAACCCGGCGGTGTACGCCATGGAGATCGCCACGCTGGCCCGGATCCACCCCGGCCGCATCGTGGCCGGAATCGGTCACGGCGTGGGCGACTGGATGCGCCGGATCGGCAATGCGCCGAAGTCGCCGCTGTCGCTGCTGGAGGAGAGCATCGTGGCGATCCGCGGCCTGCTCAACGGCGAGACGGTGAACCTGGACGGCCGCGAGGTGCATCTGGAGAACATCAAGCTGGTGCACCCGCCCGAGGTGGTGCCGCCGATCGTCACCGGCGTGGTCCGGCCGCGGTCGCTGGAACTGTCCGGCCGGGTCGCCGACGGCACGATCCTGGTCGAGGGCCTTCAGCCGGCACAGATCCAGGACGCCATCGGGCACATCCGCCGCGGCGGGGCGAGCGACGAACACGAGATCATCTCCTTCGCGTTCCTGCACGTCGAGGACGATCCGGAGCGGGCCACGGCGATCCGCGGGACGGCGCTCACCGGTCAGGCCGGCTTCCTGGGCGTACCGGTCGACGAGGTGTTCGCCCTGATCGGCCCGGCGTCGGACGTGCCCGCCGGCGTCCGGACTCTCACCGACGGCGGCGCGGACACGGTGGTCCTGCGGCCGTTCGGCGACGACCATCTGGGCCAGGCGGTGGCCGCGCTCAAGGCACTGGGCCGATAATCCATTCCATTTCGGACAACGGCAACGACGGGTTGGTGGCGGCCGCCGTCACCACCCGCCCGTCGGCGTCACCGAGGAGCGCGACGATCCGGTTCACCGGCAGCGACGGGTGGGCGGCGGCGATCAACCGGGCCCGGCCGTCGGTGAGGCAGAGTTCGAGGGCGCCGGCCGGCGCGTCCGTACGGGTGACGATCTCCCGGAACACCCGCTGCGCCGGCGGCACGTGCCGGGCCAGGTCGAGGAGCAGCGCCGGCGAGGCGTCGGGGTTGGCGGCGACCCGCGCGAGCACCTGCACGCCGTGGCCGGACACCATGGTCCGCAGCAGATCCTCGGTGATGCCGGGATGCGGTGCGACCGCCTTGGCGACCTTGGCGTCCTGGTCCGCGGCCAGCCGGTCCCGGATCTCCGGCGGCAGATCCCGGCGTTCGGCCGCCGGCATCCGCAGCTGTGGGTCGGGGCTCCCGGCCAGCTGCCGGATCTCGTCCGGCGTCGCCGCGGCAATCCGCGGGAGGAGGTCGCCTCCGGTCGTACGGGTGAGCAGGTCGAGGGGGACGTTCGGGTTGCGGATCACGCGTCGCCGCACCTCCCGGTTCTCGTCCGCGGCCAGCCGGCGCAGCACGTCCTCCGGCACGGCCGGGTTCTCGGCCAGGTCGGCGCGCACTCCCGGATTCGGGTCGTCGGCGAGACGCACGGCCGCCTCGACGGGCAGATCGGGCCGGGCGGCGAGCGGCCGGCGCACGTACGCCGACGCGTGTCCGACCAGCTCAGCGGCCACCACAACCGGGGTCGCCAAGTTATCCACAGCCCGAGCCAGCAGGCTGTGGATAACCGATTCGTGGGTGCCGTCGCGGGCCGCTCCGGGTGGCAGCTCGCAGTCTCGCCGCGGGCACCCGGAGTCGTGCACGAACGGAATCGGCTCCCGCACACAGACGTCGCACGTCTCCGGGAGCGGGGCATCCTCCCCACGCCGGTCGGCCCCGACCAGCCCGGCCAGGACCGTGACGAGCCCGGCCAGGACCTCCGGTGGCGCGGCCGGATTTCCGGCGACCCCGGCTCGGACCTCGGCGTGCGGGTGCCCGGCCAGCCGGGTCAGCAGGTGGCGGTCGGCGGTGAAGATCGCCAGCTCGGCGACGACACGCGGATCCGGGTCCTCGGCGAGCCGGGCGCTCACCGCCGTCGGCAGGCCGGGGCAGGCCGCCAGCCGTTCCCGCTGCTTCGGGTCCGGGTCCCCGGCGAGCAGTTCCGCCCACTCGGCGCGGCCACGCCCCTGGTCGAGCAGGGCGAGGGCCGCCTCCGGCCACCGGACCGGGTCGACGTCCGCGGGATCGAGACGTCCCGCCCAGGCCAGCCCGAGAAGCGCCGACTCGGACCGGTGCACCAGCGCCCGAATCTGGTCGCGGTCCAGATCGGGCCGTTGCGCCAGTTCGTCGGCCAGATCATCGTCAGCCTGAGCGATCAGCCGGTCGACCAGTGTGGACGGCAGCGCCGGGTTGTGGGCCAGACCGCGCAGCAGTTCACGAGCCCCCATAACGATCGATCTTAAGACCGTCCAGCTGGCCCCCACCGCTGCCTCACGCCCGGCGAGACAACGCCAAGGCCCAGCCAGCCCCTTCGGGCTGGCCCCCACCGCTGCCTCACGAGTCGCGAGACGACGGTGAGAACCAGCCACCCCCTTCGGGCTGGGCCCCACCGCTGTCTCACGGGCCGCGAGACGACGGTGAGAACCAGCCAGCCCCTTCGGGCTGGGCCCCCACCGCTGCCTCACGCACCGCGAGACGACGCTGAGAACCAGCCAGCCCCTTCCGGCTGGGCCCCACCGCTGTCTTAGGAGTCGCGAGACGACGGTGAGAACCAGCCAGGCCTTTCGGGCTGGCTCCCACCGCTGTCTCACAACCCATGAGACAGCGGTGGGAGCCAGCCGGGTTAGCGCGGTAGGGGCTTCACCCAGCGGGACCAGTCGGGCTGGCGGCGGTAACCGTGGGCGGCCCAGATGCCGTGGGCGGCCGGGTTCTCGTCGAGGACCATGGCGTCCACGCGGGTGCCGCCGAACGACCGGAACCGCTCCTCGGCCGCCGCGATCAGCAGCCCGCCGATGCCCTCCCGACGACGCCACGGTGCGACCGCCAGCCGGTAGAGGTGGCATCGCCAGCCGTCCCAGCCCGCGATGATCGTTCCGACGATCTCGGCCCCGTCGACGGCCAGGATCAGCGCTTCCGGGTCGCGGCGGAACATCGCAGCCACCGCATCGGAGGTGTCCGGCGGCCGGCTCTCGTTCTCGGCTGCGAGCTGCCAGAACCCCAGCACCGCCGGAAGCTCCTCAAGGGACGCCGCCCGCAAGATCAATGCACCCATGCCGACACCCTAGTCAACTTTGTGGCACAAAGTTCTTTGACTTTGCGTTGTAAAGTCGAGCCATGACATCGACGGACGACGAATCGACCTTCGAGGATCCCGGTGAGGCTCTTCGCCTGATCGAGCGGGAGCGGGTCAACACCATCCGCCACGTCACCCCGGATCCCCGGCTCATGTATTGGCCGTGGGGCGTCACGTGGCTGATCAGTTTCGGCCTGTCGTTCCTGCGGTTCGGGCCCGACGGCAAGACCCTCGTGGACATGCCGGAGTGGCTGCCGCTGATCACCCTGACCGGCCTGCTGATCACCGCGGGCGTCTTCACCGGCATCGTCGGTGCCCGCGCGAGCCGGCACATCTCCGGGCCGTCGAGCCGGCAGGGCGCGGCATACGGCATCTCCTGGTCGGCCGGTTTCACGAGTCTGGCGGTCATCTTCGGCCGGGTCGGCGAGCAGTTGCCGGACGAGATGCTCGGTCTGCTCTGGGGCGGCGGCATGGTGGCCCTGGTCGGCGTGCTCTACATGGCCGGCAGCGCGATCTGGGACGCGCGCGACATGTTCGTGCTGGGCGCCTGGATCAGCGTGGTCAACGTGATCGGCGTCCTGTGGGGGCCGGGCTGGCACGCTCTCGTGGTGGCGGTCGCGGGCGGCGGCGGCCTACTGGTCGCCGGCCTGATCGGCTGGATGCACCGCCGATGACAAGGCCCGACAACGATGCACCGTCGACGGCCAGCCCCCACAACAACGCACCGCCGGCAACCAGCCCCGACAACGACACACCGTCGACAACCAGCCCCGACAACGACACACCGTCGACGACCAACCCTGACAACGACGCGTTGTCGGCGACCAGCCCCGACAACAATGCACAGTCGGGGGCCGGTCCCGGCGACGACCCGCGGTCGACCGGCGGCCCCACCGGTGATCCGGCGCCGGCGGCCGGGCCCAACGGCGCCCTGCCGGATCTGGATCCGGTGATCCACGCGCAGGCGCGACTGCGGGTGGTGGTCGCCCTGTCCCAGTTGCCCGGTGGCGACCGGATCACGTTCCCCCGGCTGCAGGAGATCCTGCGGATGACCGCCGGCAACCTCTCCGTGCACCTCCGCAAGCTCGAGGAGGCCGGGTATGTCGAGGTCACCAAGACCCACCGCGGCCGCACCCCGGCCACGCTCGTGCACCTGACTCAGCGCGGACGGTTCGCCTTCGAGGAGTACGTCACCGCCCTGCGCACCCTGATCGATCCGGGAGAGGACCAGTCATGACCGAGCGGACGGCGGAAGTCGCGGCCGGAAAGTCCACCATGATCCACGCCCGTGCGGAGGGTGTCACCAAGAGTTTCGGGTCGACGCTCGCGCTCGACCGGGTCGATCTGGAGGTCCGGGCCGGCGAGCTGGTCGGCCTGCTGGGCCCGAACGGGGCCGGCAAGAGCACTCTGGTCAGTCTCTTCACCGGTGGCCGCCGGCCGACCGCGGGCCGGGTGGAGCTGTGCGGCGGGGATCCGCGGGATCCGCGCAACCGGCGCACGCTGGGCGCCACACCGCAGGAGACGGGTCTGCCCGCCTCGCTTCGCGTCGGCGAGGTCGTCGATTTTGTACGCGCACACTTCCCGAATCCCCTGCCGAAGGCCGAGCTGCTGGACCGGTTCGGCCTGAACGACCTGGTTCGGCGGCAGACCGGTGGTCTCTCCGGTGGGCAGAAGCGCCGTCTCGCGGTGGCTCTCGCGTTCGCCGGCCGGCCGGAGATCGTCTTCCTCGACGAGCCGACGACGGGTCTCGACGTGGAGGCGCGACGGGATCTGTGGGAGGCGGTGCGGTCGTTCCACGCCGACGGCGGGACGGTGGTGCTGACCAGCCACTACCTGGAGGAGATCGAGGCACTGGCGGAGCGGGTGGTGGTGATCGCCGAGGGGCGGGTGCTGGCCGACGACAGTGTCGCGGCGGTGCGCGGGCTGATCAAGGTGAGCCGGGTCAGCCTTACTTCACCCGTACCCCTGACTGGTTTTGACCTTGAAGGGCTGATGGCCGTGGAGCAGACGGGTGATCGCATGCATCTCCTGACGCCCGACGCGGATCGCATGGTTCGCGAGCTGGTCAAGCGGAACGTGCCGTTCCGCGACTTGGAGGTCCGGCCCACCTCACTGGAAGAGGCATTTCTCGTGCTGACCGGAAAGGATCAGAAGTGACGAGCCTTGTCCTGACCCACGCCAAGTTCCAGACCCTCGAACTCTTCCGCATTCCGATCGCGGTGGTGGGCAGCGCGTTCTGGCCGGCCGCGTCGATGCTGGCGTTCGTGGTGCCGTTCGCCGGCGACGATCCGGTCGGGGCCACCTACGCGACCGCCTCGATGATCACCTTCGCGATCATGAACACCAACCTCTTCCAGTACGGGATCGGCGTCTCGGAGGATCGCGCGCAGCCGTGGGATCCGTTCGTGCGGACCCTGGCCGCCGGCGCGACGCCCCGGTTCCTCGGCCGGATCCTGACCGGCCTGCTGATGATGGTCGTCTCGCTGGCTCCGGTGGTGCTGATCGCCGCGCTGTTCACCGAGGCCACCCTGAGCCCGCTCGCCTTCTTGGCCGCCGTCCCGGTGTGCGCCGCGATCGCGGTCCCGTTCATCCTGATGGGCCTCTCCATCGGCTACGCGCTGCCGCAGAAGGCCGCGCTGGTGGTGGCGCAGATCCTGTTCCTGCCGCTGGCGTTCGGCGGTGGGCTGCTCACTCCGCCGGGCGGCGCACCCGGGTTCATCGAGGATCTCGCCCCGTTCCTGCCGACCGGCGGCGCGGTCCGCCTGATGTGGACGACGGTCACCGACTTTCCGTTCGATCCCACGGCGACTCTGGCCCTGGCCGGATGGACCGTTCTGTTCGGGGCGCTGGCCGTCTGGGCGCATCGTCGTGACGAGGGTCGCCGATTCGGCTAGCCGACAGTTCGATCCGGTGGGCGGCATGGAAATGCGACGATCCGCAGCATGACCGTACCGTCACCGGGCGCGCCCAACTGGGTCGACCTGGCCACCTCCGACCTCGATGACGCGATCCGGTTCTATACGGAGTTGTTCGGTTGGACCGCCCAGATCTCCGGCGACGAGTTCGGCGGATACACCACGTTCCTGCTGAACGGCCTGCCGGTCGCCGGAGCCGGGCCGCTTCTGGGGCAGGAGCAGCCGACCGCCTGGAGCAGCTACATCGCGGCCGCCGACGCCGACGTGGTGGCCGCCCGGGTGGAGGCCGCGCAGGGCAAGGTGCTGGTGCCGCCGTTCGACGTGATGGATCAGGGGCGGATGGCGGCGTTCCTGGACCCGGCCGGGGCGCCGTTCAGCGTCTGGGAGCCGGGGACGATGCGCGGGGCCGAGGTCTTCGACGTCCCGGGTGCCCTCACCTGGAACGAGTTGAACACCCGGGACCTGGAGGGCGCGATGGCGTTCTACGGCTCGGTGTTCGGCTGGACGTTCCGGGAGGCGCATGTCAGCGGCCTGCCCTACGTGATCTGCGACCGGGAGCGCGCACCGGTCGCCGGTATGCAGCTGATGGTGGGCAGCGGGTTCCCGGACGATCTGCCGCCGCACTGGCTGGTCTACTTCGCGGTCGGCAACTGTGATGCCGCCGCCGAGCACGCGCACCACCTGGGCGGCCGGATCGTGCATCCGCCGACGACCATCTCGGTCGGGCGATATGCGATCCTCACCGACCCACAGGGCGGAACGTTCGCCATCCTCAACAATCGGCGATGACAGCCGTCGAACGCGAAAAGGCCGCCCGGACGGGCGGCCTTTTTCGGGTGGAACGTCAGCCGGACACGGGTGGAACGTCAGCCGAGCATCGCCGGCAGCTTCTCGAACAGCTCGTTCGTGAAGGTCATCATCTCGCGGAGCATCCAGTTGCCGGTGAGCAGCAGCGCCGCGCCGATCGCCACCGCCTTCGGCACGAAGGAGAGCGTGGCCTCCTGGATCTGGGTGACCGACTGGAACAGGGAGATGGCGAAGCCGACCGCGAGGGCGGTGAGCAGGACCGGCGCCGCCATCTTCGCGGCGACGGTCATGGCCTGCAGGGCGATCTCAACTACCAGCGCGTCGGTCATGCCCCTCAGTTCGGGCGGATCCCGGACCCGCGGAGTGCAGACCGGTCGCCACTCGGTTGCCGTTCGGTTCGCGCCCCCGGAATGCTCAAGTGCGCCCGCCCGCTGCCGCACCGGGGACCACTGTGGTCACTTATGGTCCGGTGCGGACGGCGACGACGAGCGGACCGTGATCCCCGGGGATGATCCGGACCTTCACCCGGTAATGCTCGGCCAGATTCGCCTCGGTGAGCACGGCCGAGGGCGTACCGGCGGCGACGACGCGGCCGGCCGACAACAGGACGATCCGGTCGGCGTACTCCCCGGCGGTCGAAAGGTCGTGCATGGTGGCGAGGACGGTCAGACCGCGCTCCGCCCGCAACCGGTCGACCAACTCCAGGACCTCCTGCTGGTGCCCGATGTCGAGAGCACTGGTCGGCTCGTCGAGCAGCAGGATGCCGGCGCCCTGCGCCAGCGCGCGAGCCAGGAAGACCCGCTGCTTCTCACCGCCGGAGAGCGTGTCCAGGCGGCGTCCGGCGAACGGCACGAGGTCCAGCGCGACGAGAGCCTCGTCGGCCGCCGCCAGATCCGCGGCGCTTTCGCGACCCAGAGGCGGGATGTACGGGGTACGCCCCAGCAGCACATAGTCGAACACGCGCATACCGGGCGGCACCACCGGCGCCTGAAGAACCATGGCCACCGCTTTGGCCCGTTCCCGCCGGTGCATCCCGGCGACCACCCGTCCGTGCCACCGGATCGTCCCGCCGAACGGCAGCAGTCCGCCGATCGCCCGCAGTGCCGTCGACTTCCCGGCTCCGTTCGGCCCGATCACCGTCACCCACTCGCCCTCGGCGACGTCCAGGTCCACACCGTCGACGATGAGTGTCCCGTCCAGGCGCACGGTCAGCTTCTCGACCTCGATCGCACTCATGCCGCGCCGCCCGATTCGTCCGCGGTGCTCATTCCGGGGCCGTCCGGCTCGTGCGCAGCACCAGGACGAAGAACGGCGCGCCCAGGAACGCCGTGACCACGCCGATCGGGATCTCCGCGTCGCCGCCGGCGGTGCGGGCCAGCAGGTCGGTGAGCGCCAGGAACGCCGCCCCGAACAGCACCGACAGCGGCAGCAGCGCCCGGTTCCCCGGCCCGGCCAGCAGGCGCAGCGTGTGCGGCACGATGATCCCGACGAAACCGATCAGCCCGGACACACTGACCGCGGCGGCGGTGCCCAGCGACGCCGCCACGATCAGCAGGTACCGGCTGCGCTGCGGATGCAGGCCCAGACTCTTCGCCTCGGCGTCGCCGACGGTCAGGACGTCCAGCTCCCGGCGCTGGGACAGGACGATCGCGCAGGTCACCACCGCGTACGGAAGGACCACGAGCACGTCGTGCCAGCCGGCCGTGGACAGCCGCCCGAGCATCCAGGAGAAGACGTCCCGCACCGACTCCAGATGCCGCTGCAACAGGTAGGTCTGTGCCGCCGACAGGAAGGCCGAGACGGCGACCCCGGCCAGAATCAGCGTGGCCGGCGAGCGGTCCCGTCCGCCGGCCGCGCCGAGCAGCCAGGTCAGGGCCACCGCGCCGACCGCACCGGCGAACGCGGCGGCCGGCACCCCGATCGGCAGGCCGGTCAGGCCGCCCTCGGATCCCGACGCCCCGAGAACGATCACCGCGGTCACCCCGAGCCCGGCACCGGACGCCACCCCCAGCAGGTGCGGGTCGGCCAGTGGATTGCGGAACGCGCCCTGGTAGGCGGCGCCGGCCAGCGCCAGCAGGGCACCGACCAGCAGGCCGAGGACCACGCGCGGCAACCTCAGCTGGGTCAGGATGGCGACCTCACGTTCGGACAGGCCGCTGGTCAGCCGTACCCCCGGAAGGAGGTTGAGCATCTCCACCGCGACGCCGCCGGGCGGCAGCGGGACCGAGCCGAACGCAAGGCCGAGGATCGTCGCGATCAGCACCGCGACAACGCCCGCCGCCAGCCACGCCGGGCGCAGCCCGGCAGGCCGGCGCACGGTCACGCGGGAACCTTGGCCACCGCGTCGGCGACCGCTTCGACCAGTTCGACGGTACGGGGTCCCCAGCGCGACGCGATGTCGTCGTCGAGGGCGTAGATCTGTCCCTTCGTGACCGCGGTCATCGAGGACCAGCCGGCCCGCGCCCGTACCGTCTCCGGGGTCTGCTGGCAGCACTTGGTGTCGGCCAGGAAGATCGTGTCCGGGTTCGCCTTGACCAGCGACTCCTGGGACAGCTTCGGGTAACCGCCGAGCTTGCCGTCCGGGTCGGCGGCGTCGGCCACGTTGGTCATGCCGAACCGGTCGAAGATCGAACCGATGAAGGTCTTGGATGTCGCCGAGTAGAGGTCCGGGCTCAGCTCGTAGTAGTAGGAGAGCGGCCTGCTCCGGGCCGGGACCGATTTGACGATCGTGTCGATCTCGGCCGCCATCTTCGTGTTCAGTGCCGTCGCCTCGTCACGGTGGCCGGTGAGCGTGCCCAGCTCGGTGATCTCGGTGAAGGTGCCGTCGAGCGTGGCCGCCGCCGGCGACACGAGGACCGGGATGGCGAGCTTGCCGAGCTGCGCCACGATGCCGTCGGCGTCGCCGTACACCACCACGAGGTCCGGGTCCTTGGCCACGATCGCCTCGACGTTCGGCTTGAAGCCGGAGAGATCGGTCTTCGGCGCCTCGGCCGGGTAGGTGGACTGGTCGTCGACCGCGATGACCTGGGGCCCGGCGCCGATCGCGAAGAGCATCTCGGTGGCCGTCGGGCTCAGCGAGACGATCTTCTCCGGGCGCGCCGTCAGGGTCACCGTGCCGACCGTGACGGGGTACGCCGCGGCGGCGCTGGAGGCAGCCGGGGTGACGGTGGGTGCGGGTTCGCCACTCCCGCAACCCGCGAGGAGCAGTGCGGAGGCCGCGGTGGCGGCAGTGATCAGGCGTTTCATGGGTCCTCCTGTCGGCCGGGCGTGTGGTGCTTCGCCGACAGGGGCCGCCGTTGGCCGCCGCCCGCGAGGCGCCCCTCCCCGAGAGCGCTGAATCGCGACCGACACCCAGGCGACCTGGCTAGACCTCCGAAGAGGGATCACAGTTGCGGGACAGCGCCGGTTTCTCACCGGCTTCGCTGCGGTGCGGTCCCTGAAACGCTAACCCACGGCGTGCCGGGAACCGCCATCGGTGCGAATCGTGTCCGCCCCGCCCGCAGTGTCCTTTTTCGGCCAGGCCCGTCGTCTCAGCCCAACAGGACGACGCGGCCGGTGACCGTTTCCGCCGACACGAAGCCGGAGAACCGCGAATCGTTCGCCACGTCCCGGCTGTCACCGAGCGTGTAGAGCGTCCCGTCCGGTACCGTGACCGGCTCACAGTCGGTCACCATGCCCGACCGCAGATAGGGCTCGTCGACGGCCTCGTCGTTGCGAAACAACCGCCCGGCCCGGCAGTCGAGGCGGTCGCCGGCGAACCCGAGGACCCGGCGCTCGGTCTCCTGCTCCGGATGGTCGGGCAGCGGATGGATGACGACGTCCCCGTAATCCAGACCGGTCAGCCGAAAACCGACCTTGTCGACGAGATGGCTGCTCGCGACGGTCATCGTCGGTTCCATGCTGCCGCTCGGCACGTACTTGACGGTGACCAGGAACGGGGCTGCCAGCAGCACGGCCAGCCCGGCGATCGCGATCCGGTAGGCGGTGGGGCGGTGGGCATACCTCTCGGCGATCACCACGCGCAGGCCGCCCGCCGCCCACCGCAGCGCCGCCGCGGTCCCGGCCGTCTGGTCGAACTCGGCCAGGACCGCCTCACCCCACGGGCCTCCCCGTTCTCGGCGGCCCCGCACGGCGACCGTCAGCACCCGGTGGGCGAGTCTCTTCATGCCGGCCTCACGATCTTGACCGCGGTGGGGCGGCGGTCCGCCTTCGCCACCGCTTCGGACAGGCGCACCTTGGCCAGGGCCACCCCGTCACCGGTGAGCCGGTAGGTGTGCCGCGGCGGGCGGCCGGGCTGGTCGGACGGCTCCCAGACGGCCTCCAGGAGCGATTGCTCGGTGAGGCGCATCAGGATCGGATAGAGCGTCCCGGACGCCAGGCCGGTCTCCCGGCTCAGGTCATATCCGTAACGCCAGGTCGTCGGGTCCTTCATCAGCGCCTCGAAAAGCCGCAGGGTCTGCGGCGAGGTATGCGGTGTCCTCGGCATGGCCGAAACTCTACATATATCGACTTACGCGTTGTCAAGAGCCCGGCGTCGATGGACGCCGGGATCAGGCGCCGGTGCGCTTCGCGTGCTCCACGATGTCGGCGGCGGTGACCCGGTCGCCCTCGGCGGCCGCCACCTCGTCACCGGCCAGCGCCGAACGCAGCCGCTCCTTCTCCGCCGCACGACGGGCGGCGATCTCACCGAGCTGCTCCGCCGACTGGTCCCGCCAGCCACGCAGCAGGATCAGCGACAGGCCGGACGCGGCGACGAGGGCCACCATCGCCTTGACCAGGATGTTCAGCGGGGTCGTCGGGATCAGCACCGCGAAGACGACCAGAAACAGGCCGAGGCGGCCGAGCGCGTACTTGACGGCGGGCTTCATGCGTTATCTCCCTCAGCCCGACCGGTGACCGAGCCACCGGAGGCCGTAGAACCAGACCAGGCAATACACGACCGTACCGGTCACCGCGCCGGCGCCGCCGCTGACCAAGGGCGGAGCGACCTCGGCCACCAGACCGGCCACCGTCATACCGGTCGCCACCCCGAACCCGGCGGCCAATGCACCCACCATGATCCGGTTCGGGCCGAAGCCCTCGCCCCGGAACTCCTCGACGAACAGCCAGACGGGGAGAATGATCACGAGCCATCCGTTGGACCCGCCGAACTCGCCGAGGCCGGTCAGCGCCATCACCGTCTCGAAGACCAGCAGGACCGCGGTGCCGACAGCCAGCCCGGCGAACGCGGAGCCCAGCAGGTCACCGATCGTGATCAGCCGGCCGCCGGCGTCTTTCTGCTGGGTCATCGGCACATCATCCCCCCGCTCAGGCCCAGATCTTCTGGGGCTCACTGCGGCGCTCGGCCAGCGACGGGGCCGAGTCGTACTCCCGCACCACCTGATAACGAGTGTCCCGCTCCACCGGCTGGAAACCGGCGTCCCAGATCAGGTGCAGAAGATCGTCACGATGCATGGTGTTCGGCGTGCCGTACGAGTCGGCGTCGTGGGTGATCTTGTACTCCACCACCGAGCCGTCCAGGTCGTCGGCGCCGAAGTTCAGGGAGAGCTGGGCCACCGACAGGCCGTGCATCACCCAGAAACACTTGACGTGCGGCACGTTGTCGAACAGCAGGCGGGACACCGCGAACGTCTTCAGCGACTCGGCCGGCGCCGCCATCGTGGTGCGCTCCTGGATCCGGTTACGGACCTTGCCGTCCTGTGAGTCGTGGAAGTCGTGCTGATAGCGCAGCGGGATGAAGACCGCGAAACCGCCGGTCTCGTCCTGGAGCTCACGCAGCCGCAGCACGTGGTCGACCCGGTGCCGCGGCTCCTCGATGTGGCCGTACAGCATGGTCGCGGGGGTCTTCATGCCCTTCTCGTGCGCCAGCCGGTGGATGCGGGACCAGTCCTCCCAGTGGCAGGCGTGGTCGACGATGTGCTGCCGGACCTCCCAGTCGAAGATCTCGGCCCCGCCGCCGGTCAGCGACTCCAGCCCGGCGTCCATCAGCTCGTCGAGGATCTCGCTCGCCGACAGGCCGCTGATCTTCTCGAACCACTGCACCTCGGTCGCGGTGAAGCACTTGAGCTTCACGTTGGGCAGCGCCGCCTTCAGCTCCCGCAGCACCTTGGGGTAATACCGCCAGGGCAGGCTCGGGTGCAGGCCGTTGACGATGTGCAACTCGGTGAGGTGCTCGTCCTCCATCTCCTTGGCCTTGGCGACGGCCTCGTCGATGCGCATCGTGTAGGCGTCCTTCTCCCCCGGTTTGCGCTGAAAGGAGCAGTACGCGCAGCTGGCGGAGCAGACGTTCGTCAGGTTGAGATGGCGGTTGACGTTGAACATCACCCGGTCACCGTTCATCACGGTCCGCCGGTGATGTGCCAGTCGGCCGAGCCAGGCCAGGTCGTCACTCGCGTAGAGCGCGACACCGTCCTCACGGGACAGACGCTCACCCGCGTAGACCTTTGCTTCCAGCTCCCGCTTCAACCCCGCATCCATGTGCACGAGGGTACGTCGCGCCCCACCGACGACCTGCGGCACCGCTCATCTGAAAAATTCTCAGCGTGCTTTCACCTTCATTCGATCGACACCGGTACGGCCCTTGCGGTATGAACCTTTAGGGACGACAAGCGACGGTCGTAACCGTCGCGGACGGGGAGCTCATGGCCAAGGCAGTGCGGCGAGGCACAACGCATCGCATGCGTTTCGTGCTACCTCGTCTGCGCCCGTTCGTCTGTTCGGCAGCCGTGGCCGCCGCGATCGCAGCACTGTTGCAGCCGATCCCGGCGATGGCCGACCCGGCCACCGCCCCGGGGACAGCCACCTCCGTGCCCGACGCCGGCTCCCAGCCGGTCGCTGTCGGCAACCTCGTCCTGCCCGGCGCACCGGCCACCACGCCCGCCCCGACCACGCCGTCGCTGATCACCCCCGGCGTCCCCGCGAGCCCCATCCTCCAGAAGGTGGAGAAGGGCCGCGCCGAGATCGCCACCCTCGGTGACCAGCTGATCCGCGTCGGCCAGGACCGTGACCTCGCCCAGACGCAGCTCACCGCCGCGACGGCCCGCGTCACCGAGACCCAGCAGGCGCTGGTCCAGGCCCGCACCCTGGCCGAGGATTCCGCGGCCGCCGCCATGCACCAGGCAGCCGCCATGCCGCCCGGCGCGCTCGACTCCAACTGGGCCGAGCTCGACGCGCTGTCCCGCATGCAGCGGGGTGACGCCACGTCGTCCTACGAAGCCGCCGCGCGCCGCCTGATCGCCGCCGAGGAGGCAGCCCGGGCCGCGTCCACCGACCAGGTCACCACCAACACCCGGTATGCGGCGCTCGCCGCCCAGTGGACCCAGCTCAACGCCAACCTCACCAAGAAGCAGGCCGCCCAGACCAAGCTGGAGAATGACAACCGCGCCGAGATCAGCGCCGCCGAGAGCCGGGCGAGCGCAGCCGACCAGCAGCTCGGCCAGGAGTATCTCTCCGGCGCCGACGCCGGCCGCGGCGCCGACCCGCGGGCCGTCCAGGCCCTCCAGTTCGCGCTCGCCCAGCGCGGCGACCCGTATGTGTGGTCCGAGGAGGGCCCGGATCAGTACGACTGCTCCGGCCTGATGTGGGCGGCCTACCGCTCGGTCGGCTTCCAGCTCAACCGGGTGTCCCGCGACCAGTATTACCAGACCCGCGAGCGGCAGGTCTCCCGCTACTCGCTGCTCCCCGGCGATCTGCTCTTCTTCAGCTCCTCCAGCAGCTGGACGGGCATTCACCACGTCGCCATGTATGCGGGTGAGGGCATGATGGTCGAGGCCCCGCGTAGCGGCCTCAACGTGCGGCTCGCGCCGGTCCGCTGGACCCGCCTCTTCGCCGCCACCCGGATCTACGGCTCGATCGAGGGCGAGACCGAGACGCCCGACCTCGGCAACCCCGACCCGGACGAGCCGGTCACCCCCACCAAGTCGCCCACCCCCGGCACGAGCGCCACCTCCAAGCCGCCGGCCAGCCCCAGCCCCAGCTCGTCGACCAAGCCCGGCACCGGCGGCTCGCCGAAGCCCAGCACCTCGTCGTCCTCGCCGCCCACGTCGACGTCACCCTCGACCTCGACCTCACCGTCGTCCTCTCCCACGCCGTCGACGAGCACGACACCGTCGGTGCTGCCCACTCCGACGAAGCAGGAGTCCTCACCGACCCCCACGACGAACACCCCGAGTTCGTCCGTCGGAAGCAGCACGGGATCGGCGGCGGTGACCGCCTCACAGGCCGCCACGTCCGGCTCGGCATCATCGTCGGAATCGGCGTCGAGGTCCGCCTCGTCCAGCGCCGGTTCCGGTGACGACTAATCCGGTAAGCAGGCAGAGAGGGCCCGGCACAACGGCCCGAAACGACCAGTCGGCCATCGGACCGTCATAGCCGGGCGAGTGACGCTGACGCCGGGTGTGTTCACACCGGCTGATGTGGCACGGTTATGGTCAGCGCCCGACGTCCGAGACATCGTCGGCAGCGGTGGTCTGGAGGACCCATGGACGAGCAGCAGGCGACCAAGGACGGCGAGATCGGAACGCTGTCCGCCGCCCGGCCGCCCGCGAACGACACCGAGGAGTACGCTCCTCCGCCGCCGCCCGCACCGGGCGCGTTGTGGGCCTCTCCGGCCGGTGATCCGAAGCCTGCCTCTACGCCGCGGCCGTCTCCGCCTCCGGGCCCGGAAACCACCGACTCCGCCGCTCCGGCATCTGCGGGCACGTCCCCCGTCTCGGACTCCGCGCCCGCCGACGCTTCCGGGTCCGCAGCCAACTCGGTTGTTGACTCCGCCGCTCCGGCATCCGCAGCCCCGTCCACCGTCTCGGACTCCGCGCCCGCCGACGCTCCGGTATCCGCGGCGCCCTCGGTCGCTGACTCCGCCGCTCCGGGATCCGCTGCGCCTGATTCCTTGGACTCCGTGAGCCCGTCCGCACCCTCGACGGCTGCTCCGGATTCCGCGGGCGACGACTCCACCGCACCAGCTACGGGTTCGGCGTCCACGCCCACAGCCATTCCGGACTCCGCAGAACTGTCCGCCGCTTCCGTGGCTGCTCCGGGTTCCGCGTTCTCCGCAGACGGCGACTCCGCCGACGCTGCTCCCGGCGCTCGGGATTCCGCTTCGACCGCAGCAGCTCCGGCTGCAGATGCCGCTACGGCTACGGCTGCCCCCGGCTCTGATCCCGTCGCGTCCGTTTCCGCCATCCCGAACTCCGCTGCCTCGGACTCCCCTGCGTCCGCAGCCGTTCCGGTGGCCGCGGCTCCGGCGGTGACGGTATCCGCGGCGGTTCCGGTGTCCACACCGCCGGCGTCTCGGGTCAGCGCCTCCGCCCAGGTTTCGGCCGCCCCTGTTATCGGGGCACCCGTTTCGGCAGCCCCAACCGCCAGCGCGCCCGGATCGGCAGCCTCGACCTCTGTCGCTTCCGGGTCGGAAACCTCGGCCTCCGCCGCGCCCGGATCCGCGACCCCGACCTCCGCAACGCCCGGAACCGCAAAGCCGACCTCCGCAACGCCCGGGACTGCAAAGCCGACCTCCGCCGCGCCCGGAACCGTGACCCCGGCCTCCGCCGCGCCCGTCGCCCGGGCATCTGCGTCCGTCGCGCCGACGTCCGTCGCACCTGCCTCCAACGGGCCCGCGACGGCATCACCCGCGCCCAAGTCCGCCACCGCATCACCCGCATCCAGCACGCCCGCTTTCGGCAGCAACTCCGGCTCGCCGTCGGCGGCCAAGTCGTCGGCGCGGCCGGTCTCGGCGGTGCCGGGGTCCGGTGCCGCCCGGGTCTCCGTGCCGGGGGTGGTTCACCCGACCGCCGACGAGGTGCCCGCCTCAGCCCGTGCGGCGGCCCAGCCGACGGTCTACGGATCGACTCCGCGACCAACCGGCTCGGCGTCGGTCGCCGATGCGAAGAGCACAGCCGGACCCGCGAGCGCCGACGTCGAAGACTCAGCTGCCGTGCGACACCAGGCCAAAGCCGGCGAAACGGTTGATTCCCAGCTTGCGGCTCCGAAATCGGCAGATGCGAAGGCCGCGGACCTCAAGCCGAAAGACCCGCCGGCGTCACACGAGCCCAAGCCGGCCGAGTCGGGCTCGACCGAGCCGAAGCCGACCGAGCCGAAGCTGACCGAACCTAAGCCCACCGAGCCGAAGACCGTCGAGCCGCAGAAGGAATCGGACCCGAAGGACCCGGCCGACCCCTCGCCGGCCAAGCCGCAGCCGGTGCCGGCACCCCCGAAACCGGCCGAGCCGGAACCGGACAAACCGCCGACACCGTTGCCGACGCCCACGCCGGCCCCGAAGCCGACCCCACCGGCGCCCAAGCCCGGCCCGGTCCCCCCGGTGCCGACACCCACGCCGAGCCCGGTGCCACCGGGCCCGACCCCGCCGACACCCGTGCCCCCGGGCCCGATTCCGCCCAAGCCGGTACCGCCGAGCCCGATCCCACCGGCTCCCGGCCCAGGCCCGGGTCCCAGCCCGATCCCGCCCGGCCCAGGCCCTAGCCCGATCCCGCCAGGCCCCGGACCCAGCCCCGTCCCGCCAGGGCCCGGACCCAGCCCCGTCCCGCCGGGTCCCGGACCCAGCCCGATCCCGCCCGGCCCAGGACCGGTACCGCCCGGCCCGGTTCCTCCGGCTCCGATGATCGGTAACGGTCTGCCCAGCTACACCCTGCCGCCCACCGCCGCCTCGGCAGGCCTGCCACCGGCTCCGCCGAGCGTCCCCCGGGGGACGTCGTACCGGGGCTTCCCGTCGTCGCCGGAGAACATCGAGATGACACAGCCGGTCTCTGCCGTGACACCGCAGCCCGCCCAGTACGGCAATCCTCCGACCACCCCGATCAGCCCGGTCGCCGGCGGTGTGCCGCAGCAGCGGGGTCAGGGTCAGGGCACGGTGTACAGCACCGGCGGCTATCCGGCGATCGACATGACGATGCCGGTCTCCGATCCGGTGGAGAACTCGGGTTCGCTGACCGGCCACATCCTGGCTCAGGGGTGGCACGACGCGCCGGTGGACCAGCGCCGCAGCAACCTGAAAGTGGTCATCGCCATGCTCGCCGTGCTCGGCCTGCTGGTGACGGTGAGCCTTGTGTTCGTGTTCACAGCCGGTGACGCGTTCACGGATTTCGTGGGAAATCTGACCGGAAAATGACCAACTGACGCAGGTCCGACAGTGTGCGTGGCCCGGTCGTTTTGGCGCTTGGGCCGCCAGCACTTAAGCTGGAGCGGTTGCGCTTCAGGGTGAGCATGCCCACTACCCGGCCGGAATGCGGGCGGCGGTTCAGACGTTCACCCGTACACTGATGGTAGTTATTGACGCGGCGTGCCCACCCGGTGCACGCCACGGGCGTTCTTGCGGGCATTTCAGCGGGCGGTCTCCAGTGACCGCGGCGGGCCATTCGCGAGCATGCGCCCCCGTAGAGAGGTTCTCTTGACCACTTTCGCTGATCCCAGCACGTTCCCGTCCGTCTTCGACAACAGCACCGAGAGCGAGACCCCGGCCACCCCTGAGGCCGCCGAGATCGCCGAGACCACCCCGGAGGCCGTCGAGGCCACCGAGGCCGCCCCGGAGACCGTCGAGGTCGCTCCGGAGGCTGTGGAGGCCGAGGAGGCCCCCACCATGACTTTCGCCGACCTTGGCCTGCCGGTCGAGATCGTGCGTGTTCTGACCCGTGAGGGCATCACCACCCCGTTCGAGATCCAGGCCGCGACCGTGCCGGACGCGCTGGCCGGCCGGGATGTCCTGGGCCGTGGCCAGACCGGCTCGGGCAAGACCCTGGCGTTCGGTCTGCCGGTGCTGACCCGCGTCGCGAAGAGCGGCCGGGCCCGCCCGCACTACCCGAAGGCCCTGATCCTGGTCCCGACCCGGGAGCTGGCGATGCAGGTCGCCGACTCGCTGATGCCGGTGGGCCGGTCGGTCGGCGTGTTCCTGAAGACCGCGGTCGGCGGGGTCCCGTACGACCGTCAGATGGACGCGCTGCGCCGCGGCGTCGAGGTGATCGTCGCCACGCCGGGCCGGCTCGCCGACCTGATCGAGCGGGGCGCCTGCAAGCTCGACGACATCGAAGTGACCGTTCTGGACGAGGCCGACCAGATGGCTGACATGGGCTTCCTGCCCGAGGTCACCGATCTGCTGGCGAAGACTCCGGAGCACGCGCAGCGTCTGCTCTTCTCGGCGACTCTCGACGGTGACGTCGACGCGCTGGTCAAGCGGTTCATGCACGACCCGGTCACGCACTCGACCGCCCCGGCCGAGGCCAGCGTGTCCACCATGGAGCACCACCTGCTGCTGATCCCGCCGGCCGACAAGTTCCCGATCACCTCGTGGATCGCGAACCGGACCGGTAAGACCATCGTCTTCGCCCGCACCCAGATGGGCGTGGACCGGCTGGTCGAGCAGCTCGCGGCGGTCGGTGTCCGGGCCGGTGCCCTGCACGGTGGCAAGACCCAGCGGGTCCGTACCCGTACGCTTGCCGAGTTCAAGGAAGGCCGGGCGAACGTCCTGGTCGCGACGGACGTGGCGGCCCGTGGCATCCACGTCGACGGCATCTCGCTGGTCGTGCACGTGGACCCGCCGAAGGACCCGAAGGACTACCTGCACCGGGCCGGCCGCACCGCCCGGGCCGGCGAGTCCGGCGCGGTCGTCACGCTGGTTCTGCCGAAGCAGCGCCGCACCACCCAGGCGATGATGTCGAAGGCCGGGGTCAATCCCGCCGAGACCCGCGTCCGTGTGGGCGACGACAAGCTGGCTGAGATCACCGGTGCCCGTGAGCCCAGCGGCATCCCGGTGGTCGAGGAGCCGGAGCCCCGTCGTGAGCGTTCCGGTGGTTCGCGTGGCCGCTTCGGCGACCGTCCCCGCGGCGACCGCCCGCAGCGCTCCTACGGCGACCGCCCGCAGCGTTCGTTCGGCGACCGCAACGAGCGGACCTTCGGGGACCGCCCGCAGCGTTCCTACGGCGACCGGCCGGCCGCCGGCGGCGACCGTTCGTTCGGTGACCGGCCCCGCTCGGACCGCCCGGTCGGTGACCGTGACCGTAGCTTCGGCGACCGCCCGGCCGGCGGCGACCGTAGCTTCGGCGACCGGCAGCGTTCGGACCGGCCCTACGGCGACCGTCCGTCGGGTGACCGTCCGCAGCGTTCTTTCGGTGACCGTCCGCAGCGTTCGTTCGGTGACCGCCCGGCCGCCGACCGTCCGCAGCGCACGTTCGGCGACCGCCCGGCTGGTGACCGTTTCGGTGACCGTCCGGCGGCTGCCCGTCGCGAGGGTCCCCGCACCGACAGCCACCGCGGTGACCGCCGCGAGGGCCCGGGCGGCGGCCGTTTCGGCACCCCTCGCCCGGCTCGCAGCTACTGATCAACCACTCCGAAGCCCCGGTCGCGTTCTTGCGACCGGGGCTTCGGCCTTTTCCGAGGGAATGAGCCGCCCCCCGGGGAGAATGCGCGGTGACCGACCGCCTCCGCCCGGGAGGCGCGCTGGTGGGCGGAAGTGTCGCCTGCGTCGCGGGGTGGTCAGGGTGCCTTCAGTACGGCGTACAAAATATAAAAATCGGGTAGGTTACCGGCATGCCGTTGCCGATCGCGGTTTTCTGGGAGCGCAGTGACGTTCCGGGCGCCGAGCATGCCCTGCTGGAGCCGCGCGACGGGCTGTATGCGCAGGGCACTCTGCTGGCCGCCGCCCCGGTCCCGTTCACCTGCCATTACGAGGTGCGGACCGGGCCGGACTGGGCGACCGCCCGGCTGGATGTGCGGGCCGAGGGCGCCGGCTGGGCGCGTGGTGTGCGGCTGGAGTTGGCGGCTGGCCGCTGGCGAGTGACCGGTTCTGAACAGGGTGATCTTGATGCTGAGCTGACCAGAAACGGTCATGCACGGGCGGGTCTACCCGGATGCGACGATCCGGATCTGCTGTACGGCGCGTTCGACGTCGGCCTGAGCGGGTCGGCGCTGTTCGCCACCCTGCCGATTCGCCGGCTCGGCCTGCTCGGGTCGGAGGTGGGCGTGTCGCACCGGCTGAGCGTGGCGTGGGTACTCGTGCCCAGCCTGGAGGTGGTGCAGGTGGACCAGATCTGGACGCCACTGGCCCATGATCAGGTGCGGGTCGCCGACGAGACCAGCAGCGTCGACCTGACCTGTGACGACGAGGGCTTCGTGACGGACCGGCCGGGACTGGCCCGGCGGGTCACAGTCGCTTCTTGATCCAGCTGACGCAGGACTTGTCGACGGTCTTGAACGGTGGGCCGAGAGCGACCTGGGAGGCGACGTCGAGTTCCAGGCCCTCCCGCAGCACCAGCGCGACGAAGTTGAACATCTTCTCCTCGCCGAACTTCTCGGCGATGCAGCCGACCCCGAAATGCCCGGTGGCGTAGAGCCGGGTGACGGTGAGGTCGTCGGACTTCGCGGTGAGCTTCGGCAACGCGATCGTCTTGACGGCGCCCCGACGGGACTGGACGTAGCGGAGCGCGTCACGGCTGTAGCTGTTCTGCGGCTTGCTGGGCTGGTAGCCGATGTACTCGGCGACGCCCTCGATCAGCCACAGATCGTCTTCGGAGTCCCAGTTGCGGGTGTCGTTCAGGGTGACGGCGTGACCCATCTCGTGCTGGACGATCTCGGTAATCTCACGGTCGCTTCCGGACATCGCCTTACTCGCCTTCACGACGATGTCACTGCCGATCCCGTTCAGCGGTAGGTGGTAGGCGACGGACCAGTTCGGGGCCAGGCCTTCGTACCAGGTCTTCCATGCCTTGTCGTCGGCGAGGTAGATCCGGTACTTCTTCTGCGCGTTGTGCAGCTGTGTGCCGTAGCGGTCAGCGACGGCGGCGGCCTTCTCGGCCAGCGGCAGCACCCGGCGCACGTTCGCCGCCTGCGATCCCGGGCCCGCCACGATCACCCGTTGTCCCTGGGCGATGGTCAGAGCGGCCGACTCCCAGGGGGCGGGTTGCAGGTAGTTCTCGACGCCGGAGGCGGCCATTCCGGTGATCACGTAGGAGCCGTTGCGAGGCGTCCAGGTGAGTGTGCTGATCATCACAGGAGCCCCGGCCGTCGGGTCGGACCGGTGGGCGGGGCAGTCGACGCCGCTGAAGCAGTAGTTGAGGTCGACGCGGACCTTCATCGTGGCGCCGTTCATCTTCGGCTGCCCGTCGATGGTCAGGTCGGCAGCGGTGAGGTCGAGCCCTCGCAGGTTCCGGAAGATCGCCCGGTAACGCGTCTGCAGCTTCCGGTCGACCGGGGCGAGCCAGCCCGCCTCGTCACCCTTCATCAGAGCCTGGGCCTGGGCGTCGATCAGGGCGTCGACCTTTTCCAGAGGAGTCGCCGGCGTCGGCGAGGCCGAGGGGGACGCGGAGGCGGAGGCCGACGGGGCCGGGGTGGCGGTGGCCGGCTCCTCCCCCTCCGGCCAGAGGACCACCGCGCCGGCACCCACGGCCAGCGCCAGAACGACCAGTCCGGCGACAAGACCTGACGGCTTCGACGGCGCGGGCGAAGGCGACGACTCCTGCGGAGGCGAAGGCGAAGGCGAAGGCGAAGGCGGAGGGGGAGGGGGAGGGGGGAACGGCGCCGCCGGCGAAGGTGACGGTGCAGGCTCCGGCGACTCATCCATGACCGAGGATCTAACCATGCGTTTCGACCGGTCTCTATCCCGATTCCGGCCCGTGGTCAGACCCGCTGTGTGATCCAGCTGACGCAGGCCTTGTCGACCGTCCTGAAGGGTTTGCCGAAGGAGGCGCGGGCAGCGGGATCGAGGTCCTGGCCGTCCTGGAGGACCCGCTTGGCGAAGTCGAGCATCCGGGCCCGGCCATAGCGGTCGACCAGGCAGCCGACCGCGTAGTGGCCGGTGGCGTAGAGGGTGCTGACCGCCAGATCGTCGGATTTCTCGGTGAGTTGCGGCCGGACGATCGACGTGATGGCACCGTGCTCGTCGAACCAGGCCCGCAACGCGTACCGGCTCTCGGTGTTCTGCGGCTTGCCAGGGAAGAACCCGATGTAGTCGGCGATGCCCTCGATCAGCCACAGGTCCTCGTTCGGGTCCCGGTTCCGGGACGGGACCATGGTGACGGCGTGCGCCATCTCGTGCTGAACGGTGAGGGCCAGCTGGCGATCGGAGTCGAGCACGTGACCGGCCTTGAGGACGATGTCGCTACCGGTCTGGTTCAGGGCGAGGTGATAGCCGACGGCCCATGTCGAGAGTTGTCCGCCGTACCAGCGCTTCCATGATCTGTCGTCGGCGAGGTAGATCCGGTAGCGCACCGGCGGCGCGGTGGTGAAGCGGTCGGTGATGCCGGCGGCCTTCTCCGCGGCGGCCAGCACCCGCTTGAGGTTCTTCGCCTGGCCGGGCGGGCCGGCGACGATGACCCGCGAGCCGCGGACGAACCGCAGTTCGGTGTTCTCCCACGGGGTCGGCTGGAGATGGTTCCCGTCCTCGACGTCGGCGAGCCCGGTGACCACATACTCGCCGTCGCGCTGTGCCAGGGTCAGTTCGTAGAGCAGTTTCGGGGCGCCCTCGTCGACCCGGTTCGCCCAGGCCGGGCACGTCGCGGTGCCGAGGCAGTACCCGAGCATGACCCGGGCGCTGATCGTGCGCTCGGTGCTGCGGCCGAGGATCTCGACGCCGTAGTCGGCCCGGCTGACCTCCAGGTTGCGCAGGTTGCGGTAGATGGCCCGGTACCGGCTCCGCGCCTTCGTGTCGACCGGCGCCAGCCAGCCCTTCTCGTCGCCGCTGAGCAGCGCGTCGATCTGGCCCCGGAGGATCGACCGCACCTGGAGTTCGAGGCGGGTGGGCAGGTCGGGCACGGCGGCGGTCGCCGGCTTGAAGTGGTCGGGCTCAGGCCAGAAGACCACGCTGACGGAGGAGACGGCCAGCAGGAGCACACCGAAGGCACCGAACGCCCGAGCCACCCAGTCCGCAGCCGATCGATGATCCTCCTCCACGAGCCGGATCTAATCACGGTCCGTCGATGCATGTCAGCCCGGCCAGTCACCGTCCTCCATGAATCGCTCAATCACCCGGGAGTAAGGGGGCAATTCGAGCCCCTGCGCGGCCACCCACTCGTCGGAGTAGTAGGTGTCGGCATACCGTTCGCCGCCGTCACAGATCAACGTCACCACCGATCCGGTACGCCCGGCGGCGCGCATCTCGGCGATCAGCCGGAAAGCGCCCCACAGGTTGGTGCCGGTCGACCCGCCGAGTCTCCGGCCGAGGGTCGCCGAGCCGGCCCGCATGGCGGCGAGCGACGCGGCGTCCGGCACGTGGATCATGCGGTCCACGACCGACGGCAGGAACGACGGCTCCACCCGGGGCCGGCCGATCCCTTCGATCCGCGAGCCCCGGTCGGTCACGGTGGTCCAGTCACCGGCCAGGTAAGCCTGCCAGAACGCCGACCCCTCAGGGTCGACAACGCAGACCCTGGTGGCGAGCCGCCGGTATCTCGCGTAGCGGCCGATGGTGGCACTGGTGCCGCCGGTGCCGGCACCGACGACGATCCAGGCCGGGACCGGGTGCCGCTCCAGGGCGAGCTGGCTGTGGATGGACTCGGCGATGTTGTTGTTGCCACGCCAGTCGGTCGCCCGCTCGGCGTAGGTGAACTGGTCCATGAAGTGCCCGCCCAGTTCGGTGGCGAGTCGCCGGGCCTCCGGGACCGCCTGGGTCGCATCGGCGACGAGGTGACAGCGGCCGCCCTGGAACTCGATGAGCGAGATCTTCTCCGGCGACGTGGCAGCCGGCATCACGGCGATGAACGGCAGGCCGAGCATGCGGGCGAAGTAGGCCTCGCTCACCGCGGTCGACCCGGAGGACGCCTCGACGACGGTGCTCTGCGGGCCGATCCAGCCGTTGCAGAGCGCGTACAGGAAGAGCGACCGGGCCAGCCGGTGCTTGAGCGAGCCGGTGGGATGCGACGACTCGTCCTTGAGGTAGAGGTCGATGCCCCAGGAGACCGGCAGCGGGAACGGCAGCAGGTGCGTGTCGGCGGAGCGGTTGGCGTCCGCCTCGACCAGGGCGATCGCATCGCGGGCCCAGTCACGGGCCACACAGTCCGAACGGTCGAATCGGGTGATGTCCATCTCCGGCCTCAGCCCAGGCCGGGCTGCGGACGGTTCTCCCACTTGGTGGAGAGGGCGATCGCGGTCCGGGTCGAGGCGACGCCGGGTGTCCGATTTATTCGCACGATCAGCTGCTCCAGTTCCGCGATCGTGCCGACGCGCACGGTGAGCTGATAGGACTCGACACCGGCCATGAAATAGCAGCTCTCCACCTCGGGCATGGCCCGGACCGCGGTCAGGACGTCGTCGGTGTCCGCGCCGGAGTCCTCGATGATGCCGATGAGTGCGGTGACGCCCAGCCCGATCGCCTCGTGATCGACGTCGGCCCGGTACCCGCGGATGGTCCCGGCGGTCTCGAGCTTACCCACCCGCTCGTGTACGGCGGGGGCCGAGAGCCCGACCTTGCGGGCTAGTTCGGCGTACGACGAGCGTGCGTTCTCCCGTAGCAGGTCGATCAGCCGGAGGTCGATGGAGTCCATGCTTGAAACCCTAATCGGGTGGCGCTCCCGCCTTCACGCCCGGTAGCGGCGAATGGGCGGCAGGATAATGACCACTGTCGCAATCGGGGCTTTTTCCGCATTTCACGGACTTGGTTCAGGGGCGGTGCTCTAATGACTTTACGTCCCGATCGAGCACGCCGACACTCACCGTGACCACGGCCGCTCCAGATAACCAAACCGAGGAGGGGGTTGTGGACACTGGAGATCGTCTGCTGACACCGGGCGAGGTGGCCGCGTTGTTCCGCGTCGACCCTAAGACGGTCACACGTTGGGCCGCCGCCGGGCGCATCGGCAGTATCCGTACTCCGGGTGGACACCGCCGATTCCGTGAGTCAGAAGTTCGCGCATTGCTCGAGGGCGATGGCGTGATCGAGGAGATGCGCGAGGACGACGCCGCGAACAAGCCGCGGAACAACGGTCCGAGCAATCCGGGTTCGGGCTTCGGCCCGCCGAACGGGTTGCGCTAAGCGTTCCTCTCGCCCAATTCACCGGTCCATCTGCGAAAAAGCGTGTGTGGTACGCCCAAAGCGTCCAGCACCTTTCCGGCCACGAAGTCGATCAGTTGTTGTGCCGTCGCGCCGGCCCCGGATCCATAGAATCCGGGGCTGGCCGGCAGCACCACGGCACCGGCGTCGTGCAATCCGATCAGATGTTCCAGGTGACTGCGGGTGACCGGGGTTTCCCGGGGTACGACCACCGTCCTACGGCGCTCCTTCAGATTCACTTCGGCCGCTCGTTGTAGCAGGTCCTTCGACAGCCCGACAGCGATCCCGGCGCACGCCGCGGTGCTCGCCGGAACCACCGCCATGCCGCGCGCCGGGTACGACCCGGAGCTCGGCCCGGCGGCCAGGTCCCCGGCCGGCCAGTAGGCCAGATCGCCGAGATCCCGACCCAGCCAGGCCCCCACGTCGTCCTTCCAGTGCGCGTCCCGGATCGTCGCTCCGGTCTCGTCCAACAGGGTGAGCCGGGCGGCCCGGGAGACGACCAGGTCGACGGACTCGCCGGCGTCCATCAGGGCGGTCAGAACCGCCTTGGCATAGGGGGTTCCCGACGCTCCGGAGACGCCGACGATCCAGGGTTCGCGCATGTGGTCAAGTGTGCCGCTACCCCGCCGCGAGCCGCGCGGAGGTACCGATCTACCCGAGACGGAGACGGTGCCGGTACGGGTTACATCAATGTGGCGACCATCAGCGACCCGAAGCGCCCGTCGACGATCAGCTCGAGGAGCGCGAGGAGGAAGAGGGCGATCGCGATGAACCCGTTCGCCGTGAAGAACGCCCGGTTGATCTTGGAGAGATCCTTCGGTGTCACCACGACGTGCTGGTAGACCAGGCCGGCGCCGGTGATCAGCAGGCCGATCCACCAGAAGAGGCCGAGGCCGACCAGGTGACCGAACCACACGAAGAGCGCGAAACACACCACGTGCGTGACCGTGGAGATGTGCAGCGCGGTCCGGATCCCGAACCGGGCCGGGGTGGAGTGCACGCCGATCCGCCGGTCCACCTCGATGTCCTGGCAGGCGTAGATGATGTCGAACCCGCCGATCCACAGGCCCACCGCGACGCCGAGCACCCAGGCCGGGCCGGAACCGGCGAACGTGCCGGTGACCGCGAGCCACGCTCCGACCGGGGCGACCGCCTGGGCCAGCGCCAGCACGTAGTGCGGGAAGTTCGTGAACCGCTTCGCGTACGGGTAGATGATCAGCGGAATCACGGCCAGCGGCGACAGCAGCAGGCAGAGCGGGTTGAGCAGGCCGGCCGCGACGATCAGGAGCACCAGGGAGATGCCCGCGCCGGTCCAGGCGGTACGCAGACTGACCGCGCCGGTGACCAGCTCCCGGTTCTGGGTGCGCGGGTTCAGCGCGTCGATCCTGCGGTCGAGGATCCGGTTGGCCGCCATCGCGAAGGTCCGGCCGGACACCATGGCGACCGTGACCAGCAGCAGGTCCATCCAGTGCACGCCGGAGCTGACCGTCGTGCCGGACGGCAGGTCGAGGATGACCCGGCCGTCGGTGCTCACGTCACCGACCGGCTGTGCCATCGCGATCAGCGACGACAGGTAGGCGAACGGCAGCGCGAAGATCGAGTGCTCGATCATCACCAGCCGGAGGAAGGCCTTGACCTTGCCGGGCTTCTCCTCGATGGCTGTCACAGCCCGTATTCCTTCCACCGCTTGTCGACCAGGCTGACCACCTCGGGAGACATGGTCATCTCCTCCGGCCAGCCCCGGGTGTAGCCCTCGGTCGGCAGCTTACGGGTGGCGTCGACGCCCGCCTTCCCACCCCAGAACTGCTGGTAGGACGAGTGGTCCAGGTGGTCCACCGGGCCCTCGGTGAGCAGCAGGTCGCGGGCGTAGTCGACGTTGCCGAAAGCCCGGAACGCCACGTCGTTGTAGTCGTGAACGTCACAGTCCTCGTCGACCACCACGATCAGCTTGACCAGCGACAGCAGGTGGGCGCCCCAGATCGCGCTCATCACCTTCTGTGCGTGCTTCGGGTAGCGCTTGCGGATCGACACGATCAGGCAGTTGTGGAAGACACCGGCGGCCGGCATGTCGTAGTCGACGATGTCCGGGATCAGGATCTTCGCCAGCGGGAGGAAGATCCGCTCGGTGGCCTTGCCCAGGCCGTGGTCCTCCTGCGGAGGCTTCGACGTGACGATCGAGTGGTAGACCGGCTTCTTCCGCATGGTCATGCACTCGATGTGCAGCACCGGGAACGGCTCGACCGGGGTGTAGTAGCCGGTGTGGTCGCCGAACGGGCCCTCCGGGTGGCGCTCGCCGGGCTCCAGGTAGCCCTCCAGGACGATCTGCGCCTCGGCCGGGACCTGGAGCGGGACGGTCACGCAGTCGACCATCTCGATCCGCTCGCCCTTGAGGAACCCGGCGAACAGGTACTCGTCGATGTCGCCCGGCAGGGGGGCGCTCGCGGCGTACGACACCACGGGGTCGCAACCGATGGCGACGGCGACCGGAAGTCGCTCGCCCCGCCGCTCCGCCACCGCGTGATGCGCGGTCGAGTCCTTGTGGATCTGCCAGTGCATGCCGAGCGTGTTCTTCGAGTGCTGCTGGAGGCGGTAGAGGCCGAGGTTGCGCTTACCGGTCTCCGGGTGCTTGGTGTGGGTGAGCCCGAAGTTGTGGAAGATGCCGCCGTCGCCGGGCCAGACCTGGAGGCCGGGGAGCAGGCCGAGGTCGACCTGGTCGCCCTTGAGCACGACCTCCTGGCAGGCGGCGTTCTTCACCTTCTTCGGCGGCACCGACTTGAGCTGCAGCACCTTGGCGATGCCCTCACGGATGCCGGACCAGCCCACCGGCAGCTCCGGCCTGGCCAGCGCGCCGATCCGCTCGCCGACCTCGTCGAGCCGGTCCACGCCGAGGGCCATCGCCATCCGCTTCTCGGTGCCGAACAGGTTGATCAGCAGCGGCATGTCGCCCCGGGTCGGGCGCTCGAAGAGCAGCGCCGGACCGCCGGCCCGCACGGTCCGCGTCACGATCTCGCTGATCTCCAGGGTCGGGTCCACCGGCACGGTGACCCGGCGCAGCTCACCCGCGGCCTCCAGGGCGGCGATGAAGCTCTGCAGATCGGCATAGGGGAATCCACGCGGCGCCATACCCCCAGTCTGGCACCAGGTTCCGTCACTGGAGATCCGGGACTCCCGTTGGGGCTTTCATGAGGCTGTGGAACGTGACCCGATGGTGCCTGCCGACCGGTCTGGCCGCGGCTCTCGCGGTCGCCGCCCCGGCGATCTCCGGAACCGCGGCGGGACTGCCCGCATGCGGCACGCCCGGACCGGCCCCGACCAGCCCCCCGACCGGCCCGGCCACCGTGGACAGCCCACGCGCCTGCCGGGTCGGCGGCCCGGTCCTGGAGTCGGAGAGGATCGCCTTCACCCCGGCGGGCTATCACCACCTCGGCGCCGGGACACGCGGCGAGTGGGGCGGGGTGTCCGGCCGGTTCTCGGTGGTGGACGGCTCGATCCGGCCGCAGACCTACGACTTCGTGGTCGGCCGCTTCATGGCGAAACGTGACCTGGGTGGCGGGCGGATCGCCTGGCTGGAGGCGGGATGGTCGGAGACCGGCTGGGCCTCTCCCGGCCGCCAGCACATCTACACGTTCGACACGAACACCAACCGGTGGCAGTTCTACGACCAGTACGCGGTCCGCCCCGGCAGTCAGGTGTGGCTGGACATCAGCACCGACCGGACCGGGCTCTGGCGGGCCTGGCTGTGGTGGAACAACCGGTGGAACCTGCTCACCCAGCAGCGGCTGCCACTGGGGCCGAGCGCCCGGATCGAGCAGTACGTCGAGGTGCACGTCGACGCCACCCGGCAGACCAAGATCGACGTGCCGACGGTGACCGTGGACAACGTGCAGTTACGGCCGGCCGGCGGCGGTCCGGTCCGGTACTGGCGCGAGGACGTCGCGACCGAGACCGCGGCGCCCTCGCGTGGTGGCTTCTGCCTGGACTGGAAGACCCGCTACGACACCTGGACCGCCGGTGACTGCGCCGGTGACTAGGCGTACGAGTGCAGGCCCTCGAAGAAGAGGTTCACGCCGAACAGGTTCATCAGCATCGTCACGAAACCGATGATCGCGATCCAGGTCGCGGTGGTCCGCTTCACGCTGGGGGTGGCCCGGGCGTGCAGGTAGGCGGCGTAGACGATCCACGAGATGAACGCCCACACCTCCTTCGGGTCCCAGCCCCAGTAGCGGCCCCAGGACGCCTCGGCCCACAGCGGCCCGGCGATCAGCGCGCCGAACGTGAACAGCGGGAAGGCGAAGGCGTGCAGGCGGAAGGTGAGCCGCTCCAGCGAGCCGGCGTCACCGACCCGGCGACCCAGCGTGTACGGGAAGCCGCGCTTACCGGAGTCCCACCCGTCCTTGATCAGGAACATCGCGGCCGGCACCGCACCGAGCAGGAAGATGCCGGACGAGATGATGATCGTCGAGACGTGGAAGATGAACCAGTACGAGTTCAGCGCCGGGACCAGCGGGCCGACCGGGGTGTAGGCGACCAGGGCCGCCGCGCCGAGCAGCACCACGAGGATCAGCGAGACCAAGAGTCCCAGGTGGCGGACCGCGGGCTTACGGATCAGCACCCCGGCCCAGACCGCGGCGCCGACCAGGGTCGCGGAGAGGATGTACTCGTACATGTTGCCCCAGGGCATGCGCTCCGCGGCGATCCCCCGGCTGACGGTGGTGCCCAGGTGCAGGGCCAGACCGATCAGGTTGAGGACGACGGCGGACCGGCCGACCCACCGGCTCTTCTCGACCGGAGCCGGGGCCGGCTGCTTGATCGGTGGCCCACCGGCACCGACCAGTTCGCGGGTGGCGGCCCGGCCGATGTGGCTGCTCCGGCCGAACGCGTACTCCGCGGCGTAGCAGACCATGGCCGCCAGGTAGGCCAGCACGGTCAGCGCCATAAGCTGATTGGACAACTCCGCCATCAGGGCGTCCCTTCCTTGATGTGCCGGGTGAGCGCCGCGAACTCATCGCCGAAACCCGCATAGTCGGTGCGGGGCAGGCCGCCGGCCTCGACCGCGCTGCCACCGTCGGCGGGGACCACCCGGAACCAGACCCTACGCCGGTGCACGGAGAGCGAGAGCATCAGCCCGGCCAGGCCCAGAACCGCTCCGACCAGCATCAGGAACTGGGTCGGGTCGTACCGGATGGAGATCGTCGCGAACCGGCGGGTGCCGACGAACTCGAGCGTGGTGCCGTCGTCGAGGGTCCACTTCTCGCCCGGCCGCAGCACGTAGGGCCGCTCGCCGCTGATCTTCTCGAGGTCGCCGTCCTGGATCTGGTCGCGGTTCAGCGCGTACACCGAGCCCGGTTTTCCGGAGTCCAGGCCCAGGTCGCCGCGGTAGGCGGCCAGGTAGAGCACCGGGTTGTCCTCGGCCGGGTATTTCGAGAGGGCACTGCCGTCGTCGCCGCCGGTCGGCAGGTAGACGCCCTCGAATCCCATCTGGAGCTCCGGGTCGCGGGTGTTGGTGGCCGGGTCGATGTTGACGTCCGGGAACTGGACGACGCCCTCGCTGGTCAGCATGTTGTCGGTGGGCAGGAACGCGACCACCTTCTCCTGCGTCGCGCCGAACCGGTCGGTGTAACGCAGCACCGGGGCGTACCCCTGGCCGATCAGGTTGATGTTCGCCCCGGACAGCCGCAGCGGGTCGTTGACCGAGAACGACGTGGCCCGGTAGGCGCCGCCGTCCTCGCTGACCCGCACGTTGGCCCGGAACGACCGGGGGATGCCGTTCTCCTGGAAGGTGGAGTCGAAACCGGTCATCCACAGGCAGAAGTTCGGCAGGTCGGAGGCGTCCACGCGGGGGCCGAGGACCGACTCGTCGTGCTGCGTGACGGCGTTGCAGAAGCCCTGATCCTCGCCCGCGATCAGCAGACGGTTCGCGTGCCAGCCGTACCACTGACCGAAACCGACCCCGACCAGCACCGCCAGCATGGCGAAGTGGAAGAGCAGGTTGCCGGTCTCCTTCAGATAGCCCTTCTCGGCCGCGACCGTCCAGCCGTCCGGCGTCTCCCGCACCCGGGTCCGGAACCGCCTGCGGCGCAGTCGTTTCGCGATCTCCGCGGCCACGGCCGCGGGTTCCTCCGGCCGTCGCCCGCCGTCGGCATGGTGCGGCAGCCGCTCCAGACGCTTCGGAGCATCCGGCGGTACGGTCGTGAGCGCCCGAAAATGATCACGGAGGCGGGGTACGACGCACCCGATCAGCGAGGTGAACAGCAGCAGGTAGATCGCCGCGAACCAGGGTGACGCGTAGACGTCGAAGGCGAAGAACCGGTCCAGGATCGGCGCCAGCTTCGGGTTGGCCGCGAAGTACTCGGAGACGTTCTCCCGGTTCACGCCGCGCTGCGGGAAGATCGAGCCGGGCACGGCCGCGACCGCGAGCAGGAAGAGCAGGATCAACGCGGTCCGCATGCTGGTGAGCTGCCGCCACGAGTTGCGCAGCAGGGCCAGGACCGGGTTGGGGCGCTTCGGCGGCGGCGCGCCGGCCGTGGTGGGCCGGTCCTCGACGACGGTCACAGCAGTGTCTCCTGGCCGAAGTTGAAGGTGGTGAGCAGCCAGATCAGGAAGTGGTCCCAGCCGCCGGTGACCAGGGCCACCCCGACCACGATGAGCAGCACTCCGCCGGTCCGGGTCACCCAGCGGCTGTTGCGCCGGATCGCGGTGAAGACGCCGAGCAGCTTGCGGTAGAAGAGGCCGAACGCGATGAAGGGCAGGCCCAGCCCGAGACTGAAGGCGAGCGCCAGCACGGCGGCCCGGTCGGTCTGCCCGGTCGTGATCGCGAGCATGTTGACCGCGCCGAGCGTCGGGCCGATGCACGGGGTCCAGGAGATCGCGAAGACGGCGCCGAGCACCGGCGCGCCGGCCAGGCCGGCAGCGGGCAATCTGCTGATCCGTGCCTCGCGTTGGAAACCGGGGATCCAGCCGAGGTAACCCACGCCGAGCACGATGATCAGCAGGCCGACGATCGTGTTGAGGAGTTCCCGGTTGGCGGTCAGCTGGAGAGTGATGTTCGCGACCAGGGTGACGGACAGCACGAAGACGACCGCGAAGCCGAGCACGAACAGCAGGCTGCCGAGCAGCACCTTGCCCTTCACGGCCAGCGTCCGGGTCGCGGTGAGGGTGGTGCCCCGGCCCATCACCGTCTCCATGTCCGAACCGGCCAGGCCGGTGACATAGGAGAGGTAGCCTGGGAGCAGCGGCAACACGCACGGCGACAGGATGCTGACCAGGCCGGCCAGCAGGGCCGCGCCGATCGCCAGCACCATCGGCCCGTCGGTCACCACACCCGCGAACGTGTCGCCCATCAGCCGGTCGCCTCCGCCGCGATCTTCTCGACGAGCGGTTGCAGCTCGTCGATCGTGGTGGCCCGCCGGATGGCGGCGGCGATGCGGCCCTGGCGGTCCAGGACGAGCGTGCTCGGGATCGCGTTCTGCGTGACGTCGAACTTCAGCCCGACCTCGCCCCGGAAGTCGTAGACGCTGCCGTAGGTGACCTGGTAGCCCCGCTCGAACGCCTTCGCGGAGTCCCGGTCGTCGCGGGTGTTGACCCCGAGGAAGGTGACGTCGGAGCCCTTGGTCGCCTGGTAGGTGCGTTCCAGGTCGTCGGCCTCGGCCCGGCACGGCGCGCACCAGGAGCCCCAGAAGTTGACCACGACCACCTTGCCGCGGTCGTTCGCGAGGTCGTAGGTCCCGCCGTCGAGCAGCTCCCCGGTGACGCCGGAGACCAGGGGCCGCTGCTCGGGGGTGCACTCCACCACCAGGTTCGTGGTGGAGCACTTCCTGGCCCAGTTCTCCTCGCCGCCGCAGCCGGTCAGGAACCCGGCGGCGGTGACCGCGGCGACGGCGACGGCGACGAGGCGGTGCATCAGGCCCCCTTGGCGGTCTTGGCCGTCGCGGACATGGCGACCAGATGGGCGGCGGGCTCCGAGTAGTCGATACCGACCACCTTGGACCCCTCGAAGCGGAACGAGGTGAGACTCGCCAGTCCGCACTCCCGCTTACGCGGATCGTGCCAGAGGCGCTTGCCCTCGACGTAGCGGCGCAGCGTCCAGATCGGCAGCTGGTGCGAGACGCAGACCGCCTCATGGCCCTCGGCCGCCACCCGGGCGGCCTGCACCGCGGCGAACATCCGCTGCGCGATCACCAGATACGCCTCGCCCCAGGACGGGGTGATCGGGTCACGCAGGACCCACCAGTGACGGGGGTTGCTGAACGCGCCGTCACCGACCGAGACGCGCTTGCCCTCGAAGTAGTTGGCGCTCTCGATCAGCCGGACGTCCGACGCGATGTCCAGCTTGAACTCGGCGGCGAACGGCGCGGCCGTCTCCTGCGCGCGCTCCAGCGGGCTGGCCACCACGTGGGTGATGTCCCGGCCGGCCAGCACCTCGACGGCCGCCTTCGCCATCTGGTTGCCCAGTTCGGAGAGGTGGAAGTCGGGCAGCCGCCCGTACAGGATCTGGGTGGGGTTGAAGACCTCGCCGTGCCGCAGCACGTGCACCGTGGTCCTGGTCGGCTCGCTCAAGATTGCGCCCCCGCGGCGGCTCGGGCCGCGAGCGGCGCCGCGGCGGCGATGTGTTCCAGCGCTGCATCGTCGATCGCCGTCGACACGAACCACGACTCGAAGGCGCTCGGCGGCAGGTAGACGCCGTTGGCCAGCATGGTGTGGAAGTACGCCTTGAACGCGGCCGCGTCCTGCGTCTTCGCGGAGTCGTAGTCGACGACCTCGTCCTCGGTGAAGAAGATCGAGAACATGTTCCCGGCGTACTGCAACCGGTGCGGCACGCCCGCGGCGGCCAGCGCGTCGGCGCAGAGCGAGCCGATCGTGCCGGACAGCTCGTCCAGCCGCTTGTAGGTCGCCTCGTCGGCGAGCCGCAGCGAGGCGAGACCGGCCGCGCAGGCCAGCGGGTTACCGGAAAGGGTGCCGGCCTGGTAGACCGGGCCGGCCGGGGCCAGCCGCGACATGATGTCCCGGCGGCCGCCGAACGCCGCGGCGGGCAGACCACCGCCCATCACCTTGCCGAAGGTGAACAGGTCGGCGTCGACCGGGTGCAGCCCGGCCCAGCCGCCGGCGGAGACCCGGAAACCGGTCATCACCTCGTCGAGGATCAGCAGAGCGCCGTGCCGGTGCGCGATCTCGGCGAGCTGCTCGTTGAAACCGTCCCGCGGGGTGATCACACCCATGTTGCCGGGCGCCGCCTCGGTGATGACGGCGGCGATCTCGCCACCCTCGGCGGCGAAGGCGGCTTCCACGGCGGCGATGTCGTTGTACGGCAGGACGATCGTCTCGCCGGCCGCCGCGCCCGTGACACCGGGCGAGTCCGGCAGGCCGAGGGTGGCGACGCCGGATCCGGCCGCGACGAGCAGTGCGTCCACGTGACCGTGGTAGCAGCCGGCGAACTTCACCACCTTGGACCGGCCGGTCCAGCCGCGGGCCAGCCGGATCGCGGTCATGGTCGCCTCGGTGCCCGAGTTGACCAGCCGGACCTCGTCGATCGAGGTACGCCGGACGATCTCCTCGGCCAGGTCCACCTCACCGGCCGTCGGGGTGCCGAAGCTGGTCCCGAGAGCCGCGGCCCGCTGCACCGCCTCGATGATCTCGGGGTGCGCGTGGCCGTGGATCAGCGGGCCCCAGGAGCAGACCAGGTCGACGTATCGTCGCCCGTCCGCGTCGGTGAGCCAGGGGCCGGAGCCCGAGGCCATGAACCGGGGCGTACCGCCGACCGCACGGAACGCACGCACAGGTGAATTCACCCCGCCGGGCACGATGGCCTGGGCGCGGTCGAACAGGGCCTGGGAGACCGGGGCGTCCTCCGGGTACGGAAGCCCGCCGGTGGGATATGTCGTGGTCACAGCAGTCCCCATTCTGTCAGCGGCATGGAACGAGTATTGCGAGAGGGTTCTTCACGTCATCGGATGATGTCCGCCGAGCACCTGGCCTGACCGTGCCGGACGGGCTGATTCGCCCCGAAGAGGATAGGCTGACCGGCGTGGAACGACCCGAGCTGTCCATCGCGGTTCAGCGCGCACCCGATGAGGTGACGATTCAGCTCACCGGCGAGATCGACGTGCTCACGGTCACCGAGTTGTCCACGGTCGTCAATGAGCTCGTGGTCGATGACCAGCTCAATCGCATCGTGCTCGACATGTCGGGCGTCACGTTCTGTGACTCGCAGGGCCTGGGCACGCTGGTGGTGCTGAGCCGAAAAGCACAGCACGCGCAGATCGTTCTGGCCCTCGCGAACGTCGGCGACTTCCTGATGCGTGTGCTCGACATCACGGGCCTGCGTTCGGCTCTGATGATCAGCCCGAACTGAGTTCCCCCGGCCGGATCCCGTCGGCCGGGGGAAGGTCTCAGCGGAAGTCCCCGCTGACCGCCGGCGCCGCTCCGCCCTCTGTGGTCGCCGCCGCGGCGTAGGTGTCGCCGCCCGCGGCCCGTCCGCCCTCGCGGTGCGTGTACCGCGCGGAGAACGTGTACGTCCCCGGCTCCAGGGTGTCCCCGGAGGAGAGCACGAACCGGTAGACGTAGGCGCCCGGCTCCTCGGTGACCGTGCTGGTCACGCTCGCACCGGGCACCTGCTGGCTGCCTCCGCGAGCCACCAGGTCCGGGGTGCGGGCGAGCCGGATCGTCACCTCCAGGGCGGTGAGCCGCTCGCTCGCCGTCACCGTCACGACGCTGCCGCCCTGGGAGTCACCGTCCGGGACGACCGAGCCGTCCGACCACAGGGCGCCCTGTGTGGTGGCCGGGCCACCGGTCGAGAGCGACGGACTCGGTGACCGGCCGGGCGGCCGGGACTTCGGCGGGCGGCTGAGCGACTGGCTGGGTTTCGTCGTGGGCCCGGTCGCGCTCGGCGACGGTGTGACGCTCGGCGACGGTGACACCGGGACCACCGCGGTCGGGGCGGGTTCCGGACGGTTCTCACCGTCGCCGGCGACCGCCCACTGGGCGAAACCGCCACCGCCGAGGACCGCGGCGACCGCGATGGCGGCGCCGGTGATCCGCAGGCGAGGGCCGGGCCGGTCCTTCGCCGCCTGATGGCGCATCGCGGTCCGGGTGATCCGGTCGAGCATCGCCTCCCGGTCGGGACGGTGCGCCGCCGCCTCGGCGCGTAATGCCGCGCGCAGCTCGGATTCGATGAGCGTCATCGCGCCGCCTCCCAACCGTCGATTCGTGCGAGAGCGACACTGCTGCCGCCGAGTAGTTCCGCGAGTTGCCGGGCGCCGCGCGAGGTCGCGCTCTTGACCGCCCCGACCGAGATGCCGAGGATCGTGGCGACCTCTTTCTCGGAGAGGTCGAACGAGTAGCGCAGCACCACGCAGGCCCGCCGCCGGTGCGGGAGCCGCCGTAACGCGCCGCGCACGTCGACGACGGCCGAGACGTCCGGGTCGAGGGCCCGGCGCAGCGGTTCCAGGGTGAGCAGCCGTTCCCGGCTGCGGCGCCGGACCCAGTTGCGGGCCAGGTTCATCAGGATGCCGTGCCCGTAGGCGGCCGGGTCGTCGGCGGCGGTGACCCGGTCCCAGTGCCGCCACACCTCGGTGAGCGCATCGGCGGCCAGGTCGTCGGCGATCTCCGCCTCACCCGTCATCAGATAGGCGAGCCGTGACATGGAGTCGTGGTGCCGCTCGAAGTACTCGCGGAAGGCGGTGTCGCGCATCGGCATCCCTGTGGTTCGCGGGCCGTGGCCGCCGGCAAGAGCCTCCGGCGGCCACGGACGATCACTTGAAGGTGATGGCGGACTCGTTGTAGATGCAGTTGACGCCGTCCGGGCCGGTGCCGATCTTGGTCGGCTCCTTGCCGGAGCTGTTGCCGGTGAACTTGACGCAGATGTCCAGGCTCTTCTTGCCGACCACGGTGACGCCGGAGATCCTGGCGGTGTCGCCGAAGTTGGCGTTGATGCCGACCAGGCTGCCGGCCGGGGCGGTGACGACGACATTCTGCACGACTACCGCGCGCTTGTGCTGGGTCGAGCAGTTGCCGCACGAGCGGTAGAGCTTGCCGAAGTCCTCGACCTGGAAGTTCTTGATGGTCAGCGTGCCGCCGCCGTTGTGCTGGAACACCTTGTCGTCGGCACCCCTGGCACCGCCGCCGTCCACGGTGTACGTCGCCGACGCGCCGCCCTTGAAGGTGGCCGCGTCCTCACCGACGTTCTCCCACCACACGTTGATCAGCGTGCAGGATCCGGAGCAGTGGATGCCGTCGGCGGCCGGGGCGCCGAGGATGACGTTCTTCAGGACCGCGCCGTCGGCGAGCTTGAAGAGCGGGTCCTGGCCCTCGTCCTGGCCGTCGCCGCCGAGCGCACCGCTGCCGAAGTAGCGGACGTTGCCGCCGTCCAGGGTGCCGGAGACCGGAATGGTGGCGGTGACCGGCTTCGAGCCGGTCGCGGTGGGCCACGACGCGGTCGGGCTGGTCGCGGTCGGGGTGGCGGTGGCCGTCCTGGTGGCCGTCGGCGACGCGGTCGGGGTCTTGGTCGCGGTCTTGGTGGCGGTCGGGGTCGCCGTGGCCGTCCTGGTCGCGGTCGGCGTCGCGGAGGCCGTCCTGGTCGCGGTCGGCGAAGCCGTAGTCGGGGAGCCGGCGCCCAGCGGGTTCACCGCCACGTCGTCGAACTCGGCCGAGGCGAAGCTGGTGACCAGGCCGATCCGGCCGGTACCGGTCAGCGAGCCGGTTCCGGAGGCGACCTTGGCGCCGTCGACGTAACCGGTGACGCTGCTGCCCGAGACGTCCACCTTCAGGGTGTGCCAGGCGGCCGGGTCGCTGACCGCGGCCGCGCCGAGGACGGTGACCGCGCTGCCCTTGACCGACTGGAGTTCGGCCTTGCCGGCCGAGGTGAGGGCGAGACGGTACATCGTGGAGGAGCCGCTGGCCCGGGCCGCGACACCGGCCAGGCCCTTGCTGAGGTCGAGGCCCTTGACCTTGGCTTCGACCGAGTAGTCGGCCCAGGACGTCTCGCCGGCGAAGACCCGTGCGAGTTCGCTGTCGGCCTTGGCCTGCCGGTAGACCTTGGAGCCGTCGGAGACCACGGACCAGGTGCCGCCCGACTTCGACCAGTTGCCCGCGCCATTCTCGAAGTCGTCGCTGAACAGCGTGCTCGCCGACGCGGACGGGACGAGGACGGCGACCAGTGCGGTGACGGCTCCGGCCGCTCCGGCCGCGCCGAGACCCGCGACCAGACGACGGCGACGCCGGCTCGGGGTCGCGTGGGGCATTGCGTGCCGCATGTTGCTCCTACTCAGGGGGATGAGGCCACCGTCGTGACGGCGGGCGTCGCATGATCAAGCGATCACGCCCCGGTAGTGGTGCGGCTGCCCGGCAAAGTTGCCAGTAGTGACCCAGGTCACATTTTTCTCGGGATCAGTCTCCCCAGCGGGCCTTGTCCAGCAGGTCGAGCGCCTCGGCGGCGGCCTGCTCGCCGCCGGCCCGCAGCACCCGGGCCGCCTCGTCGACCGTCCCGGTCAGCCGCTGCCACTGGGCCTCGCGCTCCTTGGAGGCTTCGGCCTGCGACTTGAGCTGCTGACTCTTCATCCACAACTCGACGAAGATGGAGACCTTCGCCCGGAGCACCCACGGGTCGAAGGGCTTGGTCAGGTAGTCGACGGCGCCGACCGCGTAACCCCGCAGGGCCAACTGTGCGTCCCGGTCGGCGGCGGTCAGGAACAGGATCGGCACGTGCCGGGTGCGTTCCCGGCGCTTGATGTGGCTCGCCGTCTCGAAGCCGTCCATGTTGGGCATGTGCGCGTCCAGCAGGATCACCGCGAAGTCGTCGGTCAGCAACTGCTTGAGCGCCGCCTCGCCGCTCTCCACGGCGACCGCCGTCACGGGCAGGCCCTGGAGAATCGCCTCCAGGGCCAGCAGGTTGTCCCGCCGGTCGTCGACCAGCAGCGCCTTGGCACGCTCACCCACCCGTGCTCACCTCACCCACCGGTAGTTCCCTTCCATGGCGCTACCCCGTTCCGGCTGGTCTCAGCCGTCTTTCCGGGATCCTGTTCCCCCCGCGTTCACCCAGCGGTCCATCAGTTCGATCAGTTCGTCCAGATCGACCGGTTTGGTGATGTAGTCACTCGCCCCGGCAGCGAGGGCCGACTCCCGGTCACCCGGCATCGCCTTCGCCGTGAGGAAGACTACCGGTAGGTCCCGGAAACGCTGATTGCGCCGGATTCCCCGGGTGGTCTCGTAGCCGTCCTGGTCCGGCATCATCGCGTCCATCAGCACGATGTCGATCTCCGGGTGCTCGGCCAGGATCCGAACACCGTCCACCCCGTTGTCCGAGTACAGCACGTGAAGTCCATGCATCTCGAGGGCACTCGTCAGGGCGAAGACGTTACGCACGTCGTCGTCGACGATCAGGACCGTGACACCCTCCAGTTTCCGGCCCGCCGGGCTCACCGACTGCTTCTCCTCGACCCGCGGCGGCATCTCCATCAGCGGCAGGCCCAGTGAGGCCGCCGGGCGTACCGAGATGGCCTTCGCCGGCACCGGCGGCAGCACCGGCATCGGGATCGCGTCCGCGGTCAGCGCCTCCGGCATGTAGAGCGTGAACGTCGAGCCCTCACCCGGGACCGAGGAGACCGTGATGGTACCGCCGAGCAGCGCGGCGAACTCGCGGCTGATCGACAGGCCCAGACCGGTGCCGCCGTACTTGCGGGTGGTGGTGCCGTCGGCCTGCTGGAACGGCTCGAAGATGATCGCCAGTTTCTCGTCGGAGATGCCGATGCCGGTGTCGGCCACGGCGAACGCCACCACCTGCTGCGCCGAGTGCAGCATCGGCGGCGCGTCGACGTCGGCGGCGAGCGCGGTCGCGTAGATGCTCAGCGTCACCGATCCGTTGTCGGTGAACTTGACCGCGTTCGACAGCAGGTTGCGCAGGATCTGCTGGAGGCGCTGCGGGTCGGTGACGATCGAGTCGGGCAGTTCGGGCGCCACGTCCACCCGGAAGTCCAGGCCCTTGACCTCCGCCTGCGGCACGAACGCCTGCTCGACGTAGCTGCGGATGCCGTCGAAGTCGACCACGTCCGCCTCGACGTCCATCCGGCCGGCCTCGATCTTGGACAGGTCCAGGATGTCGTCGATCAGCGACAGCAGGTCCGAGCCCGCACTGTGGATGGTCTTGGCGAACTCGATCTGCTTGCCGGTCAGGTTGCGCTCGGTGTTGTCGGCGAGCAGGCGGGCCAGCAGGAGCAGCGAGTTCAGCGGGGTCCGCAGCTCGTGGCTCATGTTGGCGAGGAACTCCGACTTGTACGTGTTCGCCCGCGACAGCTGCTGCGCCTTCTCCTCCAGGCCGAGCCGGGCCAGCTCGATCTCCCGGTTCTTCAGCTCGATGTTCGCCTTCTGATCGCTGAGCAGCTTGGCCTTGTCCTCGAGTTCGGCGTTGGTGCGCTGCAACTCGGCCGACTGGTCCTGCATCTCCCGGGCCAGCCGCTGCGACTGGGCGAGCAGCGCCTCCGTACGCCGGTTGGCCTGAATGGTGTTGAGAGCGATCCCGATCGTCGCGACCAGCCGCTCCAGGAACGTCAGGTGCAGCCCGGAGAACGCCGCCACCGAGGCGAACTCGATCACGCCGAGCATCTCGCCCTCGAACAGGACCGGCAGCACCACCAGGTCGTTCGGCGGCATGGCGAGCAGCCCGGACCGCATCGTCAGTATTCCGTCGTGGGTGGCGCGTACCCGAATGGTCCGGCGGGAGACCGCGGCCTGGCCGACCAGGCCCTCCCCCGGCCCGAAGATCACGTCGTGGTCGCGGGCGACGTAGCCGTAGGCGGCGTTGAGCCGCAGACGGGTGACCGCCTCCTCGTTGTCGACCAGGAAGAACGCGCCGAGCTGGCCGTCGACCAGCGGCGTCACCTCGGTCATGATCATGCGGCAGACCTCGCCAACGTCCCGCTGCCCCTGGAGCAGACCACCGATCCGGGCCAGGTTGGAGTCGAGCCAGCCCTGCTCCGCGTTCGCCTTCGTGGTGTCGCGGAGCGTGACGATCATCCGGTTGATGTTGTCCTTCAGCTCGGCGACCTCGCCCTGCGCCTCGACCGCGACGCTCTGGGTCAGGTCACCGCGCGTCACGGCGGTGGACACCTCGGCGATGGCACGCAGCTGGATGGTCAGGGTGGAGGCGAGCTGGTTCACGTTGTCGGTGAGGTCGCGCCACGTACCGGAAACGCCCTTGACCTGGGCCTGACCGCCGAGCTTGCCCTCCGAGCCGACCTCGCGGGCCACCCGGGTCACCTCGTCGGCGAACGACGACAACTGATCGACCATCGTGTTGACGGTGTTCTTCAGCTCCAGGATCTCGCCGCGCGCGTCGACGGTGATCTTCTGCGACAGGTCACCCTTGGCCACGGCCGTGGTGACCGAGGCGATGTTGCGCACCTGAGCCGTCAGGTTGGACGCCATGTAGTTGACGTTGTCGGTCAGGTCACGCCAGGTGCCGGCCACCCCGCGCACCTGCGCCTGACCGCCCAGGCTGCCCTCCGAGCCCACCTCGCGGGCCACCCGGGTCACCTCGTCGGCGAACGACGACAACTGATCGACCATCGTGTTGACGGTGTTCTTCAGCTCCAGGATCTCGCCCTGCGCGTCGACGGTGATCTTCTGCGACAGGTCACCCTTCGCCACCGCCGTGGAGACCTGGGCGATGTTGCGCACCTGACTCGTCAGGTTCGACGCCATCGAGTTGACGTTGTCGGTCAGGTCGCGCCAGGTGCCGGCCACCCCGCGCACCTGGGCCTGGCCGCCGAGCTTGCCCTCGGTGCCCACCTCGCGGGCCACCCGGGTCACCTCGTCGGCGAACGACGACAGTTGATCGACCATCGTGTTGACGGTCGATTTGAGCTCCAGGATCTCGCCGCGCGCGTCGACGGTGATCTTCTGCGACAGGTCACCCTTCGCCACGGCCGTGGTGACCGAGGCGATGTTGCGCACCTGACTGGTCAGGTTCGACGCCATGTAGTTGACGTTGTCGGTGAGGTCGCGCCACGTACCAGAAATGCCTTTGACCTGGGCTTGTCCGCCCAGTTTGCCCTCCGAGCCGACCTCGCGCGCGACACGCGTCACCTCGTCGGCGAACGACGACAGCTGATCGACCATCGTGTTGACGGTGTTCTTCAGCTCCAGAACCTCGCCGCGCGCGTCGACGGTGATCTTCTGCGACAGGTCACCCTTGGCGACCGCCGTGGAGACCTGTGAGATGTTCCGCACCTGGGCGGTCAGGTTCGCGGCCAGCTGATTCACGTTCTCGGTGAGGTCACGCCAGGTGCCGGAGACACCGCGGACCTGGGCCTGCCCCCCGAGCCGGCCCTCGGTACCCACCTCACGCGCGACCCGCGTCACCTCGTCGGCGAACGACGACAACTGGTCGACCATCGTGTTGACGGTGTCCTTGAGCTCCAGGATCTCGCCCTGCGCGGCCACCGTGATCTTCTGCGACAGGTCACCCTTCGCCACCGCCGTGGAGACCTGGGCGATGTTGCGCACCTGGCTCGTCAGGTTGGAGGCCATCGAGTTCACCGAGTCGGTGAGGTCCTTCCAGGTGCCGGCCACGTTCGGCACATCGGCCTGGCCGCCCAGCTTGCCCTCGGTGCCCACCTCGCGGGCCACCCTGGTCACCTGCTCGGCGAAGAGCCGGAGCGTGTCGGTCAGCCCGTTCATGGTGTCGGACAGTTCGGCGACCTCGCCGCGGGCCGACACGGTGATCTTCTGCGACAGGTCGCCGCGGGCCACCGCCGTCGCCACCTGTGAGATGGACCGCACCTGGTGCGTCAGGTTCGACGCCATCGTGTTCACCGAGTCGGTGAGGTCCTTCCACGTGCCGGCCACACCACGCACGTCGGCCTGACCGCCCAGCTCGCCCTCGGTGCCCACCTCACGCGCCACACGGGTCACCTCGTCGGCGAACGACGACAGCTGATCCACCATCGTGTTCACGGTCCGGCCGATCCGCAGGAACTCACCACGCAGCGGGCGGCCGTCCATCTCCAGCGCCATGTGCTGCGACAGATCACCCTCGGCCACCGCCACGATGACCCGGGAGATCTCCGTGGTGGGCCGGGCCAGGTCGTCGATCAGCGAGTTCACCGACCGGACGCTGTCCTCCCACGAGCCGTCCAGGCCCTCCTCGTCGAGGCGCTCGGTGAGCCGGCCGTCCCGGCCGACGATGCGGCTTATCCGGCGCAGATCCAGATTCTGCCGCTCCTGCAACGAGACGACCTCGTTGAACGCCTCCGCGACCGCCCCGGCCGTACCGCCCCGGCGGGGCAACCGGACCTTCAGATCGCCACGGCGCACACGGCGCAGCGCGTCGGCGAGTTCGCCGAGCAGAACGGTCTCGTCGGGAACGCCGACGCTGGCCTCTTTCGCCGCAGTCATGGTGTCCTCACTTGCTGTCGACTCCCGGGGGCTACCTATCCTCTCTCGCCCGACCGGGTCAATGCGAGACACGACTTTGTGCATCCACCCTTCGACGGGAGAGGATGCATGGGTGCCAGCCGAGGTCGGAACGAGGACGAGCATCCCGTCGGGAGCCCCGTCCGAGGCGCTGGTGCGCCGGACCAGGTTGCCCAACGACCGGCGGACCCCCGCGGCGGCCCGCGCGCTGGTCCGGTCCGTGCTCGAGGAGACCGGGCTGGTCGGCCTGCTCAACGAGGCTCTGCTGCTCACCACCGAGCTGTCCACCAACGCCGTGGTGCACGCCAACACCGAGCTGGAGATCGAGGTCTCGGCCGACCCGGGCGGGCTCACCGTCACCGTCACCGACTTCGCCTCCGGGCCCGTCGAGCAGCTCACCATCGGCCCCAAGAACGAGACCTCGGAGATCGGCGAGGTCGCCGAGCGGGGCCGTGGCCTGCTGCTCGTCGACCACTTCGCCAGCCGCTGGGGCACCGTTCACGAGGGCGACGGCAAAGGCGTCTGGTTCCGGATCGACCAGCGGGAGGGCGCCGGCGTCCCGGTCCGCCTGCCCAACGTCTCCGAGACCCCGAGCCTCGGCGCGCTCACCGGGCTGCTGCGCAGCGGCACCGACCGGCACTCCGACGAGGGCCTGGCCGACCTGGCCGCCGACCTGCTCTCCCGGCTCGCGCGCCTCACCGGCGCGGCCGGCGGTGTGGTCCGGCTCGACCGGGGCGACGGCATAGGCAGACAACTTCTCGCACGGTACGGTCGGGCGCCCCGCGACAACGCCGACACCATCCGCGTGCCCCTGGCCGTGCAGAGACCCTATGCGGGCGAACTCGAACTCGACGCCGCCCCCGAGGGATACGCCCTGGCCCTGGCCACCATGGTCGCCGAGCGGTTCGCCCTGCATCTGGAAAATGACCGGTTGCGCCGCGCCGACATCCGCCGGCAGACCTGGATCACGTTCCTCGCCGAGGCCAGCGAGCTGCTCGCCCAGTCCCTCGACGTCAACCTGACGATGGCCCTGATCCCGCAGCTGGTGGTCCCGCGGCTCGGCCAGTGGTGCGCCGTGCACACCACCGACGCGTGGGGCCGCCTGCAACTCGCCGCCGCCACCCACGCCGACGAGTCCGTGCTGGCCCAGCTGCACGCGACCCTCGCCGAGCCCGGGCCCGAGTCGCTGCTGGCCCGGCTGGAGGAGTCGTCCCGCCTGGGCACCCAGGTGATGTTCAACTCACCGCTGGAGGGCTATGCGGTGCCGCTGGTGGCCCGTGGCGCCCGGCTCGGCACCCTCGCCGTCGGGCGGCACCCGAAACACCGGCACGACGCCGACGAGGTCGCCGTCCTCGAAGACGTGGCCCGGCGGGCGGCGCTCGCCATCGACAACGCGCGCATCCACGACGAGCGGCGGACGGTCGCCCGTACCCTCCAGGCGTCGCTGCTGCCCCCGGCCCTGCCCCGGGTCGACGGCATCGGTTTCGCGGCCGAGTATGTGCCGACCGGCTCCGAGGTGGGCGGCGACTTCTACGACGTCATCCCGTCCGGCGACGACCAGTGGCTGGTCGTGGTCGGCGACGTCTCCGGCAAGGGCGTGCAGGCGGCCACCGTGACCGGCCTGGTCCGCGACGTGATCCGGATCCTCGTCGACGACGGCAAGGCGCTCAGCGAGATCCTATGGCGGGTCAACCGGACCCTCGTGCAGCGCGGCGGCGGACGATACTGCACGCTCGCGATGGCGTCGGTGACCCGGCAGCCGACCGGCGCGCTCACCGTCTGCCTGCACCTGGCCGGGCACGACCGGGCGGTGCTGGTCCGCGCCGACGGTAAGACCGCGTTCGTCGGCGAGGGCGGCACCGCACTCGGCCTGCTGGAGACGATCACGTCACCGGATGTGACGATCACCCTGGACTCCGGCGACTCACTGATCTTCTACACCGACGGGGTCACCGAGCGCCGGCGCGGCCGCGAGCTCTTCGGATCCGCCCGGCTGAAGGAGGCCTCGGCCCCCCTGGCCGGCTACCCGGCGGACGTGATGGCGGCCCGGATCCGCTCCACCACGATCAACTTCTCGGTCGAGGAACCCCGCGACGACATCGCGATCCTGGTCCTCCGCAACGACGCCTGACCCCGTCCCCCTCGCCCCCTTCACGGCCGTGTTCCTGTCAGACCCCCGTGGCAGGGTGTCGGTCATGGCGAAGACGCAGTACTTCACCGCGACCACGATCGACGGCTTCATCGCCGACGAGCACAACTCACTGGACTGGCTCTTCGAGGTCGACGACAAGGCCGGCGAGAATCCGTTCGCATCGTTCTTCGAGGGTGTCGGCGCGTTCGCGATGGGCGCCACCACCTACGAGTGGGTGCTCGCCCACGAGAACGCACTGGAAAACCCGTCCTCCTGGCTGGAGCCCTACGGCGACACCCCGGCATGGATCTTCACTCACCGTGAGCTGCCGGTCGTCCCAGGAGCAGACCTCCATTTCGTACGGGGTGACGTACGCCCCGTCCACGCCGAGATGACCGCGGCCGCCGCCGGAAAGAACATCTGGCTCGTCGGCGGCGGTGAGCTGGTCGCCCAGTTCGCCGACCACGGCCTCCTCGACGAGGTGATCCTCGGCGTCGCGCCGGTGACCCTGGGTGCCGGAGCCCCTGTCCTGCCTCGCCGCATCACATCGTCCCGGTTCGCCTTGACCAGCACCCGCCAGGTGGGCCAATTCGCCTACCTCACCTACGACCTCCGGCCACCGGTCTGACGGCGCCTTTCCCGCCGCCGTCGGGCCTTGTCCGGCCGCCGGACTCCGTTTCCTGCCACAGCCTGCGCCTGTCCCGGCAACCGGATTCCGTTTCCCGCCGCCCTTGTCCCGGCCACCGGACTCCGTTTCCCGCCGCCCTTGTCCCGGCCACCGGACTCCGTTTCCCGCCGCCCTTGTCCCAGGCCACCGAACTTCGTTCCCGCCGCCCGCCGCCGGCCGTTCTTGCCTTGGCCAACGAACTCGGTTTTCGGCCGCTGTCCGCCCTTGTCTCGCGTTCGTCCATGTCCCGCTACCGGACTCCGGTCGCCCGCTGCTTTCCGCCCTTGTGCCGGCCACAGGACTGCGGTCGCCTGCCGCCTTCCGCCGTTGGCGGACCATAGGACGCCGGTTTCCGGTTTCCCGTCGCTGTCCGCCCTTGTCCTGACCGTGGGTTAGACCTTTCCTGACGTCGGCCGCCCGGCCGCGCCGCCGGGGTTGGGTATCTCCCGCCGCCGTCCACGCTTCGCCCGGGCACCGGGTTCGATCTTGTCGGGCGCCGCAGCCGCCTTCTGCCGCGAACGCCTTCTGCCGCTTTTTCCCACCCTGTCGCCCCGCCGGATGACCCACGGCGTCGCCCGTCAACGTGTCCCCCACTCTGCCGGTGCTCTTGCGTTTGAGCAGTGTGGACAGGGTGTCCACCGACGCCGATCCGAGATGTGAGAGTCGGTCCCGTGACCCCATCCGTTGGAGTACGGTGTGGGACCCCGCAGCCGGAATTCCCGGAGGCCGCGGCGTCGAGCCGGTGACGGTGGCGGGCTGGGTGCGGCAACACCCCACCCGCCACCGGCACCCCGCTTTCCCGCCGCTGCCGGCACCGCGCTTTCCCGGTCCTGCCGGCACCCCGCTTCCCCGGTCCTGCCGGCACCCCGCTTCCCCGGTCCTGCCGGCACCCCGCTTCCCCGGCCGCTGGCACCGCGCTTGCCCACCCGCGACCGGCAGCCTGGCGTCTCCCAGCCGCTACCGGATCCCTGCCCGCTACCGTCCCCGTCGGCCTCCCGTCCATGGCCGACGTCGCGCCGGTCGCCGGAATCCGCGGTCACATGGACAGTCGCGTGTGCGTTCCTGGGCGGACACGCAGGCCCTGACGCGGTCCGCCAGCAGCTCCTGGCCAGACGCGGAAGCTCGTGACTCGGGCCTCGAGCCCTGGTCAGACACGAAGGTTCCCAGCTCAGATCCCGGGCCCCTTTCAGACATGGGAGCTACCGGCTCCATGCTTGAGCCGGGAGTTCCTGGCTCCAGCACGGGAGCTCCTGGCCGCACACGGGAACTCCTGGCTCAGGCTCAGGCCCGCCCCTGGCCTCAGGCCCCGGACCCTGGCCAGAAACCGGAAGTCCCGGCTTGAGCACGGGAACTCCTGGCCGGACAAGGGAGCTCCCCGACTCGGAGTCAGGGCTCCTGGCCGGACACGGGAGTTCCCGGCTCGGTCTGAAGCTCCCGGTGAAGATCGGCGGGACAGTCCGGCCGCCGACCGGGGGCGGTCGTGCAGAGACCAAGCCGGTCCTGATCGATCTGCCCTTTTTGTCGGGCCGGGCGTGGCATGGTGATTGGCATGGCGAAGACGCAGTACTACACCGCCACCAGCATCGACGGCTTCATCGCCGACGAGAACAATTCGCTGGACTGGCTCTTCGAGGTCGACGAGGGCACCGACAATCCGTTCGGTGAATTCTTCGAGGGTGTCGGCGCGTTCGCCATGGGCGCGACCACCTACGAATGGGTCCTCAAGCACGACAACCTGCTCGAGGAGCCGGAGAACTGGCACGACATGTACGGCGACGTACCGTGCTGGGTCTTCACCCACCGTGATCTCCCGCCCGTGCCGGACGCCAATGTGTTCATGATCAGCGGCGATGTCCGCCGGGTGCACGAGGCCATGGTCGTCGCCGCGCAGGGCAAGAACGTCTGGCTGGCCGGTGGTGGCAATCTGGTGAGCCAGTTCGTCGCCGAGGGACTGCTCGACGAGATCATCCTCGGCATCGCCCCGGCCATCCTCGGCGAGGGAACCCCGATACTGCGCCGCCGCCTCCTGGTCGACGATCTGATCCTGACCGGTGTCCGGGAAGTGGGCCAGTTCGCCTACCTCACCTACGCGGTCGGCGACGTAGCCCGCATGGGTCGCCACCTCGCCGCCGAAACCGTGGCCCTGATCCCCGCCCGTTTCTGACCCGACCAGAGCCGTTCCGGGTCAAGGAGCCGAGCCCACCACCCGGGCTCCGGGCTATCCCGCCGAGCCCACCGCCCCACTCGCGGCTGTCCCGCGGGGGTTACCGCCAGGCTTACCGTCCAGCGCCAGGTTTCCCCGCCGGCATTACCGCCCGGCTTGCCGCCGGAGTGGGACGTAAGCCGGTCAGAACAGGTCTTCGGGTCGGGCCATCGGTATGCGCTCGGCCATGTCGGGCGGGGCGCTCACGATCACCGCCCGCCCGCGCCGGGCCAGCAGCACCTGCTCGAGGCCGGTGATGATGTCGCCGATGCGGGCTGGGCTCAGGCCTCGCGGCAGGACGGCGTGGACCACTCCGGCGCCGACCGATCCGCGGACCGCCACCGCCGATCCGACGGCGTCGCGCAGGACGAACCCGACCGCGTGCAGGTCACGGGATCGGACGCGGAGTCGCAGTGCCACATCGGACGGCCGGAACGGGTAGCTCCCCCACCACTCCGGCGCCTCGGTCCGGATCGTGGCGAGCGGGCCCAGCTCGCGGGCCAGCCGGACGGCGCCCGCCGCGACGAAGTCGGCCGACCCTTCGAGGAGCATCGCGAACGAGCCGGTGCCGGTGGCGGGCAGGTCGACCTCCACGCCGCTCAACGCGAACTCCTGCGCCACGAGCCGGGTCGTCAGGTCGCTGACCTCGGTCGGTGTCGACACCGGGCGGATCACCCAGCGCTGTGCCTCCGGAAGGTCCTCGACCGGCAGCACCGCCGACGTGATCACCCCGGCGGCCGGGCTCTCCCACTCGGCGAGGTCGACGGGCTCCCCGGCCGGGTCGACGAGCGCGACGCTGACGACCTGACCGGCCGGTGGGCCGAACCTGTGCCGCAGCGGCCCGGACTCGTTGACCGCGAGCACTCCGCCGATCGTGGCGCCGGGTGACGGTGGGTCGAGGGCGAGCCGTCGGCCGTGCCGGGCGAGGGCGGCCTGCACCGCACCGACCGGGGTGCCGGCGGCGACGACCGCGGACGAGCCGTCGTGGTCCCACATGCCGTGGAGGCGCGCGGTGTCGATGATGATGTCCAGGCGCGGCGCTCGCACACCCCAGTCAGCCTTGCTGCCCGCGCCTCGCGGTCGGACGCTGAGCCCGCGCTCTCCGGCGAGGCGCAGCAGCCGGGAGACGGCGTGGGAGGTGGCCGGCGCGGCAACGTAGTCGGCGTGCCGGCCGGCGATCCGATCGTCCCCGCGGGCGACGCGTGCAGCGCCGGGACCGCAGATCTCCACGAGCTCGGCGAGAAGGGAACCACTCACTCCGATGCCTCCCCCCACAGCGAAGATCGTCCACTCTGGCATATCGTACACATGTTCGAATGACCGAGGTTCGTGTGTCCGGGAAATCAGGGCGGTAACGTGTTTCCGGTGACGATTGAAGGCCCACCCACCGCTCGCCAGGCGCCGACCGAGCGCACCTTCCACGGCGATACGGTCGTCGACGAGTTCGCCTGGCTCATGGCCAAGGAGGACCCCGCGACCATCGCTCACCTGGAGGCGGAGAACGCCTGGACCGAGCAGGCGACCGCGCACCTGACGGGCCTCCGCGAGACAGTGTTCCAGGAGATCAAGGGCCGCACCCAGGAGACCGATCTCTCGGTCCCGAGCCGTAAGGGCGGGTATTGGTATTACACCCGCACCGAGGAGGGCAAGCAGTACGGGATTCACTGCCGCGTCCCGGTGCGCGCGGGCGAGACGAATCCGCCGATGGACGCCGACAAGCCCGGTGAGCAGGTCCTTCTCGACGGCAACGAGCTGGCTGAGGGTAAGGATTTCTTCGCGCTCGGCACCTTCGACGTGAGCCCGGACGGCAACTGGCTGGCCTTCTCGACCGACTTCGACGGTGACGAGCGGTTCACCCTGCGGGTCAAGAATCTGGTGACCGGCGAGGTGCTGGCCGACGAGGTGGCGGACGTCTTCTACGGCAGTGCCTGGTCGGCCGACGGGAGCACGCTGTTCTACATCACGGTGGACGAGGCGTGGCGGCCCTACCGGGTGTGGCGGCACACGGTCGGTTCCACGGAAAACACGTTGATCTTCGAGGAGCCGGACGAGCGGTTCTGGGTGGGTGTCGAGCTCACCCGCAGTGAGAAGTTCATCGTCATCGACACCCAGAGCAAGATCACCTCTGAGGTGCGGGTGATCCCGGCCGACACGCCCGATGCCGAGCCCGCCCTGATCACCGAGCGTCAGCAGGGCGTGGAGTATTCGATCGAGCACCACGGACACCGGTTCCTGATCCTGCACAACCGGGACGCCGAGGACTTCGCGCTGTCCTGGACGTCGGTGGACAACCCGGGCGAGTGGATCGAGATGATCCCGCACCAGCCGGGCACCCGCCTCGAGTCGGTCGACGCGTTCTCCCGGCACCTGGTCATCTCGCTGCGGCGCGACGGGCTGACCGGCCTGCGGGTGATCGCCGACGGCAGCACGGCCTCCTACGACATGGAGTTCCCCGAGCCGCTGTACAGCGTCGGCCTGGCCGGCAATCCGGAGTATGAGACGAGTTCGGTCCGGATCGCCTACACCTCGCTGATCACTCCGGACGCGGTCTACGACGTCGACCTCGTCACCCGGACGATGACGCTGCGTAAGCAGAAGCCGGTGCTCGGCGGCTACCGGCCGGACGACTACGAGCAGTTCCGCGAGTGGGCGACGGCCCCCGACGGCACCCGCGTGCCGATCTCGATCGTGACCCGTAAGGGCGTGCGGCGGGACGGTTCGGCGCCGGCACTCATCTACGGTTACGGGTCCTACGAGCACTCGATCGACCCATACTTCTCGATCGCCCGCCTCTCCCTGCTGGACCGCGGTGTCGTCTTCGCGATCGCCCACGTCCGCGGCGGCGGCGAGATGGGTCGACAGTGGTATGAGCAGGGCAAGATGCTCGCCAAGCGCAACACGTTCACCGACTTCGTGGCGGCGGCCGAGGCCCTGGTCCGCAGCCGCTGGACGTCCGCCGACCGCCTGGTGGCCCGCGGCGGCTCGGCCGGTGGCCTGCTGATGGGTGCGATCGCCAACATCGCCCCGGAGGCGTTCGCCGGCGTCCTCGCCGAGGTCCCGTTCGTCGACCCGCTCACCTCGATCCTCGACCCGTCACTTCCGTTGACGGTCACCGAGTGGGAGGAGTGGGGCAACCCGATCGAGTCGGCCGAGGTCTACGCGTACATGAAGGCCTACAGCCCGTATGAGAACGTCACCAAGCAGAACTATCCCCGGATCCTCGCGGTGACCAGCCTCAACGACACCCGGGTCCTCTATCACGAGCCGGCCAAGTGGATCGCCCGGCTGCGCGCTGTGGCCCCGGACGGCACCTATCTACTCAAGACCGAGATGGGCGCCGGCCACGCCGGCCCGAGCGGTCGCTATGACGCCTGGAAGGAAGAGGCCTTCAACATCGCCTGGATCCTGGACGTCCTCCACCTCGCCTGATCCGGTCCGCCGCCGCGGCAGTCGCACCCGGCGCCTGCCGCGGCGTCACGGTTTCCGGGCCTTCCGGAGATCAAGCCCGCTCAGGGGTACGGCCAGCCCGCCCCGCCGAACCCACCCCGTCCCGGAACTACGAGGCGATGTGCCCGCCGCACCGCATCGGCCGCGTCCGGGCTGATGCGTACACCCGTCATACGGCCCGGATCTCCTCGAGGTCGGTGCTGCCGCGGAGCACCAGCATCCCGATCCCGGCCACCACCAGCATGGTCAGGACGGTTCCGCCGCAGAGCAGCATCAGTTGTTCCCACGGCACCGGCACGGGGAGGGTCACGACCGGATCGGTCTGCACGGTCCGCGCGCAGGTGTCCGGGTCGGCGGCCGGGTCGGTGCAGGTCTCGGTCGTCCCGCCGCCGACCGTCACCTCGTGGTAAAGGGACCGGACCAGGACCAGTCCGGAGACGACGGCGAGGCCGAGTGCGGGAACCAGTGGTGCCAGGGTCTGCCACAGCAGCGTCCCGGCGAGCGTCCGGCCGGGTGTGCCGGCAGCGGTCAGTGCCGCATAGGTGCGCCGCCGGGAGACCACGCTCTCGGCCAGCGCCACCAGCATGCCGGCCGCCGACACGGCCACGCCGGCACCGACCGCGATCAGCACCAGCCGGGTGGCGTTGACGTAGAAGGCGGCGTGCTCGGGGTCCGGCGGCATCCCGATCAGAACACTGAACCGGTCCTCCGCCCGGCCCTGGGTCACGAAGAGCGCGTGGTAACCCATGGCCGCTCCACCGATCACCGTGGCGCCGAGGAGCGCCCCCAACGTGCGGCTGCCGTTCCACGGGTCGGCCATCATCCGCCGGCCGGCCAGCAGGGTGACCGGTCCGCGCCCGAACCGGTGCAGGAGCCAGCCGGCCGTGTAGGAGATCCACCCGGTGCCGACCACCACCCCGACCATCACCAGCGCCGCGCCGGCCAGCATCAGCGCGCCGAACACATAGCCGGACAGCACCATCCGGTCGGAGAGCCAGACGGGCACGTTGAAGAGCAGGATGCCGACGGCGATGGCGAGTCCGGGCCAGGGCCGGGGGCCGCGCCCACGCTGGCGGCGGATCACACCGAGCGGAGTGACCGCCACCCCGCGCATCATGATCAACCCAATCAGACCGGCCAGCACCGGCACCGCCAGCAGGGCCGCCACCAGTGGAACGGGGTCGGGAAACACGTCGGTGGGCAGTCTCAACGATCCGCCCGGCCCCGGCTCGTGCAGGATCCGCCGCAGACCGAGGTAGATCCCGAGACCGGCGGCCGAGCCGAGGATGCTCGCCACGATCGTCTCGGCGACCGCGATCAGGACGGCCTGACCGGGTGTGGCGCCGGCCAGCCGGATGGCGGCCAGCCGCCGGTCCCGCGCCGGTGCGCCGAGCCGGATGCACTGCCCGGCCAGTGCCAGCACCGGCAGGGTGAGCAGCAGGAGCCCGAAGATCACGCCGGGGCGCAGGCCGGGCTCGCGCAGCAGCGGGCTGGTGTAGTGCTCCGCACCGGGCGCGAGCCAGGCGGTCCCGTCCGGCTGCTCCAGCGGCTCCCCGCCCTGAACGGCGGCCACCGTGACGGCCGCGAGCATCACGGTGCCGGCGAGTGCCGCGCTCGTCCCCGTGAGCACGGTCCGCAACGTGTCCGTCCTGGTCCCCGCGGTGCTGAGCCGGAACAGGGTGGCTGGTCTCACGGCGCTGCCACCCCCAGGCCAGTCGGGTCGACGGCGCCGTCCCGCAGCACGATCTCCCGGTCCGCATACGCCGCGACCGGCGCCTCATGGGTGACGAGCACGACCGACGTACCCTCCTCGCGCACCGTCCGCACGATCGCCTGCATCACCTGCTCGCCGTTGAGCTGGTCGAGCGCTCCGGTGGGCTCGTCGGCGAAGAGCACCCGGGGCCGGGTCACCATGGCCCGGGCCACCGCGCATCGCTGCTGCTGCCCGCCGGACATCGCTCCGGGCATCTGGTCGGCGACGTCAGCGACGCCGAACCGGTCGAGCCAGTCGAGTGCCGCCTGCCGTGCCTCCCGCCGCCCCGAACCGGCGAGAAGCAACGGCAGACCGACGTTCTCCGCGGCGGTCAGCTCGGGCACCATCTGCCCGAACTGGAACAGCACCCCGAACTCGGTACGCCGGAGCCGCGACCGGGCCGCCTCGGACCACGACCCGATGTCCTGATCACGGAAGATCACCGAACCGCGGTCGGCCCGCAGGATCCCGCTCAGGCAGTGCAGAAGGGTGGACTTGCCGCAGCCACTCGGGCCGGTGACCGCCACGATCTCGCCCTCGGTGACGCGCACGTCGACGCCGCGCAGCGCCGGGGTGGCGCCGTAGTCCTTGGTGATGCCGGTCGCGGTCAGCAGCGGAGTGGTCACGCGGTCACTTCCTTCTGGAGGTCGGCGACCCGGGCCAGCGTGGTCTGCAACCAGCGCAGGTCGGCGTCGAGGTGGCCGATGGCGTAGTCGGCGGCGACGACGTCACCGACGGTGGCACCCGGGGCGGATTTGACGGCGGTCAGCTCGCGCAGGCGGGCCATGTGGGCGGCGCGCTGAGCGGCGAGGTAGTCCCGGGCCCGGTCGGCGTCGGCGGCGAGCAGGGCGACCACCACCTTGGCGAAGAGGGTGCTCGTCACGTAGGGCGCGGGCGGCTCGATCTCGGTGAGCCACTGGGCGAGCCGGTCACGGCCGGAGTGGGTCAGCGTGTACGCCGTACGCTCCGGCCCGCCGTCCTGCTCGTGGGCGGACGGCTCGACGAACCCGTCCCGCTCCAGCCGCCCGAGCGTGGCGTAGACCTGGCCGTACGCCAGTGGTTTGGCCTGTGGCAGTCGCTCGTCGTGGGCCCGCTTGAGGTCGTAACCGTGCCGCGGCCCACCGGCGAGCAACCCCAGAAGCACATGCGCCGTGGACATGGCCGCTACTATTCACTCAGTGAATAGCTGCCGTCAAGCCGCCGCCGCGAGAGGGGGACGTGATGTCAGAGCGAGCGCCGCAGCGCGACGACGGCGATGTCGTCGGCCTGTTCCCGGGTCCCGGTGAGCTGGGTGAGCAGGCGCCGGCAGAAGGCGTCGAGGTCGTCCTCGACCCGGGCGGCGCCGGCCGCGAGGGCCCGCATCCCCTGGTCCAGGTCGGCGTCCCGGCGTTCGATCAGGCCGTCGGTGTAGAGCACCAGCGTCCCACCCGGCGGCAGGGTGTATTCGAGTTCGGCGCGAGGTGGCGCGGCGATACCGAGCAGCACGCCACGTGGTTCGAGATATCGCACCTCGCCGTCGACGTGCACGAGCGGCGGCAGGTGCCCGGCGCTGGCCATCCGGATCCGGCCGGTGGCCGGTTCCAGGGTGAGCAGGCAGAGAGTGGCCGACTCGGCGGGCAGGACGGTCCGCATGAATCGGTTGACCAGTTCGAGCACCGCCCCGGGCGAGTGCCCCTCGACGGCGTAGGCGCGGACGGCGTGCCGGATCTCGGCCATCACCGTGGCGGCGTGCAGCGAGTGCCCGGCCACGTCCCCGATCGCCACCAGAAGCCGGTCGTCGAGCATGGTGAGCTCGTAGAAGTCGCCGCCCACCTCGGTCTGCGCGCCGGCCGGCTCGTAGAGGAAGGCGAGGTCGACGCCGGGCACCTCGGGCAGACGCGACTGGAGCAGGCTGCGCTGGAGGGTGACCGCGATCCGGTGTTCCTCGTCGAAGGACCGTTGCGCCTCCACGGCGGCGGCGACCGCCTGGGAGAGCTGCCGGAGGACCGGGAAACCGGGGGTCTGCGAGCTGCCGGGCACGGCGACGTAAACGGGTGGCCGGTCGATGCGCAGGCGGGCGGCGGCGACCGCGACGGTCTCGCCGGCCGGCCACTCGACGACGTCCCAGTCGCCCGGCTCGTCGCTGCGCACCAGCGATCCGACGGCCACGCGGTGCCCGGGGACGGCCCATCGGCGCACTGTCGGCGGTTTGCCCGTCGCAGCGAGGCTCTCGCCGTCGGAGGTCTCGGCGACCACCGCGACCGGACCACCGAAGATGTCGACGGCGCCTTCGGCGGCGGCCTCGAGCAGCGCGGGCAGGGTCGGCGCCGAGTTGATCGCCAGGGTGGTCTCGGCCAGCCGGACCATGCGCTCGGCGAGCAGCTCGGCGCGTTGCCGGGCCCGGTAGTAGCGGAGGACGGCCTGGGCGGTGGCGATCAGCTCGTCCGGTTCGATCGGCTCGACGAGGTAGGCGTCGGCGCCCCGGTTCAGGCCCTGGGTGCGGTCGGCGACGTCGACGGCGTGCGCGGACACGTGGATCACCGGGAGTACGCCGTACCGCGGATCGCTCTTGATCGTCTCGCAGACGTCGAATCCGCTCATGTCGGGCAGTCGCACGTCGAGGACGACCAGGTCGAATTCGGCTTCCAGGAGGCTGGCGAGCGCCGCGCCCCCGGTCTCCGCCTCGCGCACCGTGAATCCGGCCCGACTGAGCCAGCTGACCAGCAGGTATCGCTTCGTCGGACTGTCGTCGACGACGAGGACGGTGGCCGGAGTCATGACGTCAGGGGGAGCCGGAGGGTGAAGGTGCTGCCCTTCCCCGGCGCGGAGTCGACCCGCAGGGCGCCGCCGAGGATGCCGGCGAGCCGCCGGGCATAGGGCAGGCCGAGACCGGTGCCCTTGCCGCTGACCGGCATGCTCCCCGGCACCTGGTAGAACTCCTCGAAGATGCGTTCCTGCAGCTCGGCGGGGATGCCGAAACCGGTGTCGGCGACGACGAACTCGGCATCACCGTCGGTCCGGCGCACGCTGAGCCGCACCGAGCCGGACTCGGTGAACTTGAGCGCGTTGGTCAGCAGGTTGCGCAGCACCTGGGCGAGCAGCACCTCGTCGGAGCGCAGGACGGGGACACCCGGCTCCTCCACCGTGAACTCCACCTCCGGCCGGGTGGCGAGCGGGCGAAGGGTGCCGCGCAGTTGACCGAAGAGCACCTTGAGGTCGACCTCGGACCAGGTCGGCTCGATCCGGCCGGCCTCCGCCTTGGCCAGGTCGAGCAGGCCGTTGACCAGGGTCAGCAGATCGGTTGCCGAGCCCCGGATCAGGTCGACCTGGCGGCGCTGCTCGGCGGTGAGCTCGTCGGAGCCGGAGTCGGTCAGCAGCCGGCCGAGACCGATGATCGCGGTGACCGGGGCCCGCAGCTCGTGACTGACATTGGCCAGGAACCGGCTCTTCGCCTCGCTGGCCGCCGCGAGCTGTGCCGATTTCTCCTCGAGCTCGGCGTACAGGGCCACCACGCCGCGGTTCGTGTCCTCCAGCTCCTGGGAGAGCTGGTTGTAGAGGGCCATCACACCGCGGTTGGTCTCCTCCAGCTCGGCGTTGAGCCGGGCCAGGTCGTCACGCTGCGCGCGCACCTCGTCGAGGGCGCCGATGAGCTGCTGGTTCTGCACAGCCAGCTCGTCCAACGGGGTACCCGGAACGTGGCGGGCCAGTCCGGCGCGGATCTCGTCCATCCGATCGGGGGTCAGCAGCGGGGCCCCGATCGGCAACCGCCGGGCCATCCGGACGACTGTTCCCGTCCCACCATCGTCGACCTCCATCGTGTCGACCAGGCGGCCGACCTGCTGTAGCTGTTCAGCCAGCCGAGGCGCCTCCCCGGGCTCGGGGCGCGCCATGGCTACGCGGAGAGTAGGTACCCCGATCGTTTCAACGGTGAACGTGATATCGGTGTGCCCGCCCCCGAGCAGCACGCGGCCGACCTCGCTGAGCGCGGTGGCCAGCCGGGTCTGATCCTGGGACTCCAGGCCGACCGCCTGGGCCACCTCACGCCCGATCTGTCGTACCACGAAGATGTCCTGCTCGACCCGTAGGCGCATGCGCATCAGCGGCTCGGCGGTCATGGAACCCGCGCGACCAGCACGCCCGCGTCGTCCCGGCGGGTTCCGGCATCACGCAGCAGCGTGGCCGCGATCACCTCGGGTGTGCGGGTGACCAGACCGGGATAGTCGGCCAGGTTCCACCGGTCGACCAGGCCGTCGGTGTGCATCACCAGGATCGCTCCGGGGGCGAAGGCGTAGTCGTACTCCCGGATCTGCCGTCGTTGATGACCGGCGATGCCGGGCATGGAGACCATGCCCCGCCGGGTTCCGTCCGGCGCGAGCACCATGCCGGAGATGTTGCCGAGACCCGCATAGCGGACCACCCCGGCCGAGGGATCCGGTTCGGCGACGGCGAGCGCGGCACCACGGGTGTGCCCGAGGGTACGGTGAAGCACCTCCACCACTTGGGCGGGCGGAACAGCCGGCGCCCGGAGGAACCCGCGCACCGCCTCCTGCGACGCCGCGGCGGCCAGGCCACCGTGCCCGAGCCCGTCGCTGAGCAGCAGCTGCCTGCGGCCGTCGATCTCGCGGACCGCATAGGCGTCCCCGCTGACCGTCTCGCCGTGCAGCGGCCGGGTCAGCCCCGCCGCCCACCCCGCTTCGGGCACCACGTCGGGCCACACCTGCACGCTCAGCACGGTGCCCTTGCCTGGCACCGAGTGCAGGTCCCACCGGCTGGCCTGGCGCAGGATGGCGCCGAGACCGATGCCGAGGGTCCCGGCGGTGGAGTGCCCGTCGCCGATGGCATGCCCGATGTCGGCCATGCCCGGCCCGCTGTCGACCGCGATCAGCTCGACCCCGGCCTGATCGGCGATCCGCACCACGCGCACCAGGATGGTGCCCTGGTCGGCGTGCTTGGTCAGGTTTCCGGCCGCCTCGGCGGCGACGATGGAGAGGTCGGCGATGCGGCGCTCCGGCATGTCCAGCTCAGCCGCCAGGCGCTCGGCGGCCCGGCGCACGGCCGAGGCCGTCCCCGGCTCCTCCACCCGGAACCAGACCCCTCCGTCCAGGAGTCCTTCGGGTAGGGACGCCACTGCGCCTCCGCTCATCGGCACCACTTGACGATCGTAATGGTCGTGCCCTTACCCGGTTCCGTGTCGATGGCGAACTCGTCGACCAGGCGACGTGCACCACTGAGACCGAGACCGAGGCCGCCACCGGTCGTGTACCCGTCGGTGAGGGCCAGGTCGAGATCGACGATGCCGGGGCCCTGGTCGGCGAAGACGATCCGGATGCCGGCTCGCCGCTCGTTGTGGACCCGGGTCACCTCGACCTCGCCGCCACCACCGTAGACCAGCGTGTTGCGGGCCAGCTCACTCGCCGCGGTGACGAGTTTCGTCTGGTCCACCAGCGACAGCTTGACGGCGACCGAGACGGTACGCACCAGCTGCCGAACCCGGACGACGTCCTGATCGGTCACGACCCGAAGGCGCTGGCTCTCATCGCTCACGGCGTGGTTACCACTGCCTGGCCGGGTTCGTCGTCGTCGTCGAACAGTTCGTCGTCCCGGTCGGCCCGGCGGCCGAGCATCTCGATGCCCAGCTCGACGTTGAGCGCCGTCCGGATACCGGGCAGCGACAGGCCGAGCTCGACCAGCGTGATCGCCACGGCCGGGCGCATGCCGACCACGACCGTCTCGGCGTCCAGCACCCGGGAGACCGAGGCGATGGTGGCGATGGTCCGGCCGACGAACGAGTCGACGATGTCGAGCGCGCTGATGTCGATGATGACGCCGTGCACACCGGTCGCGACGATCCGCTCGGCGAGGTCCTCCTGCAGTTGCAGGGCGACCTGATCCTCCATGTCGATCTGGATGGAGACCAGCAGGATGTCACCGATCTTCAGGACCGGGACGCGCTCCACGTCAGCGTCCCGATCGCTTGCTCTGGCTGATCACATGGCGCAGTGCGTCGGCGAGCGAAGCCTTGGTGGCGATGTCGCCGAACTCGATGCCGAGGGCGACGATGGTCTGCGCGATCTGCGGACGGATGCCGGAGATGATGCAGTCGGCGCCCATCAGACGGGCCGCCACCACGGTCTTGAGGATGTGCTGGGCGACCTGGGTGTCGACCGCCGGCACACCGGTGATGTCGATGATCGCGTACGGCGAACCGGTGTCCACCAGGGTCTGGAGAAGGCGCTCCATCACCACCTGGGCACGCGCCGAGTCGAGGGTGCCGACCAGGGGCACCGCGACGACGCCCTCCCACAGCTTGACCACCGGGGTGGACAGCTCCAGCAACTGCTCGGCCTGGTCCGCGATGATCGCCTCACGGACGCGCACGTAGCTGTCGAAGGTGAAGAGGGCGGCCTGGTCGACGAAGTTCGAGAAGGCGACGTAGTCCCGCAGGACCGCGGCGTCGTTCTGGTCGCCGAGCGCATCCCGGGTCGCGTCCTTGAACGCGTAGATGCTGACCGCCGTCTCGGTGGCGCTGAACCCCTGCCGGGCCCGGTTGCTGGACAGCTCGTTGAGCTGGGCGCGCAGCTCGGCGGCCGCATCGTCACCCAGGTCGAGTGCCCCACCGGCGAACGCCTGCTGAAATCCGCGCTGAAGGTCGGCGGTCTGCCGCCGCAACTCGGCACTGCTCAGACGGCCCCGAAGGCCGGCAGCGGCGAGCTCGGTCCAGCGGCCGGCCAATTGCTCGGCCTGGCCCTCCAGCAGTTCGGCGAAGCGACTCGCCTCGTCCGGACTGAGCGGCATCAGTGCCTCCCCCAACTACAGCGAACCTGCACAACGGCCGGACTTTATCATCAGGATGTCCAATAGTTGCTGTAAGCCAAGTAACGGACCGAACCCAAAGGTGCGTCCCGTTCTGCACGCCCCGGGGTACGTGGAGTACCGTGCAGCAATAACTGGAGGTCGGCGAATGTCCCTGACGGTACAAACGGAACAACGCGACGACATGGTGGTCGTGTCGGTCGCTGGTGAGCTCGACATGGCAACCGCCCCCCAGCTGCAGGATCAGATCAGTGACCTGCTGGAGAAGGGCCGGACCCGCCTGGTCTTCGACCTCGCCGAGGTGTCCTTCTGCGACTCGACCGGTCTCTCGGTCTTCGTCCGCGCGAAGAACAGCACTGACGACGCCGGCGGCACCGTCCGGCTGGCCGCGCCGCAGCGAGGGGTGCTCCGCATCCTCGAGGTGAGCGGTCTCGTCGAGGTGCTGCACACCTACCCCACGGTCGGCGAAGCGGTCGCCGCCGACGAGCCTGCCCTCGACTGAGGCACCGGTCGGCGTAGTTTGTCGTCGACCGGTGGCGGGCACCCCGTCGCCGGACTGAATACCCCGGCCCCAGGAGTGTGCCTGTGAGCAAGATGTTCCAAGGCTTCAAAGACTTCATCATGCGCGGCAACGTCGTCGACCTCGCGGTCGGCGTCGTGATCGGTGCTGCCTTCACCACCGTGGTCACCAGCTTCACCAACGCGTTCCTGAAGCCACTGATCCAGCTGCTGGGTGGCGGCGAAGGCCTCAACGCCGGGACCTGGAAGGTTCGCGGGGTCCTTTTCGACTACGCATCCTTCGTGAACGCGGTCATCACCTTCCTGCTGACCGCCGCGGTGCTCTACTTCCTGGTGGTGTTCCCGCTGAACCGGCTCGCCGAGCGCCGTCGCCGCGGCGAGGAGCCGCCGCCGAAGGCCCCCAGCGAAGAGGTCAAGCTGCTCACCGAGATCCGCGACGCGCTGCTGCGCGGCCAGGGCAACCAGGTGCCCAACAGCGCCCTCGACGAGGTCCTCAAGCGGTCGCAGCCCGACCAGCCCCGCTGAAAATCTGAAAAGATCAGCCCTCCCGGCACTGTATCGAACACATGTTCGATACAGTGCCGGGATGGAGCAGCGTAAGCACTGGTGGAACAGCAAATGGGGGCGGCTGGCCCGTAAGGACGTCTACTTACGCACCAGCGGCGATCAGTGGTATGTCGAGCAGCGCGCCGGCGGCTCGGACGGGGTCTCGCACTTCTTCGAGTACGACAGTGAGGACGCGGCTCTCGACATGATCCGCGCCCTGCTCTCCGGCCCCGACGAGTGGCGTGAGCTGTCGGTCCGACCAGCCGACCGATAAAGACCGCCCCGACCGGTAAGGCAGCGCCGACGGCGAAGACCGCTAGGCCGCCTGATGATCGTCCCGATGCAGCGCGGTCAACGGGCCGTGTGGCGGCGGCAGCAGCCGCAGTCCCGGCCGGGGAGCCTCCTCCAGGGTCTCCGCGTCGAAACGTGCCCGCCAGCCGGCACCCATCCGGGAACCGGGCGGCCGCACCTCGCCTCCGGCACCTCGGGACAACGCCACCACCAGCAGATATCCGGCGATCACGAACCCGTGGCCGACCAGCCGGCCGGCGTCGACACGCCCGGCGGTCAGGTCAGTGACCGAGATCAGCAGCAGCATCCCGACGAAAGCGGTCAGCATCGGCACCAGCCCGGTCGGTCGGGTCCGCCGCAGCGCGATGAAGAGATATCCGGCACCGACCGCGACGTTCCACGCCGCCGACTCGTGCCAGAGGTGCCCCTGTGAGGCGCCCAGCCCGTTGTGCGCGTGGTCCACGGTCGCCCCGCCACCGACCTGCGTCAGCCCGAGGATCAGCTGCACCGCCCCGACCAGGGCCAGCGCCACGTAGAGCACGGCCGCCGCGGGCAGTCGGGGCCGCCACCGGCGCCGGGCCGGCGGTTGCTCCGGCAGGGCGGCCAGGATCGCCTCGGTCAGGTCCGGCACCTGGGGCACCGCCGCCGTCCGGGTCAGCCGGTTGACCACCGCCGCCCGGTCCAGCCAGTCCCGGCAGCCGGCGCACCCGGCCAGGTGCTCGTCGACCAACGGGCGCATCGCCGGGTCGTCCTCGCCGTCCAGCTGCGCGGAGAGCATCTCGCGCCACCGCTCACATGCCATGCCCTGATAGTCGCCTGCGAGGTCGCCCGAGTTCCCGCCGGGGTTCACTGATGTTCGTGGCCGAGCATCCGGCGCCGCTCGCGGAAGGCACGGAGGTTCGCCGTGTTGCCACAGGTGCTGACGTCATGCCAGACCCCGCTGTTGTTGCGCGAGGTGTCGAAGAAGGCGGCCCGGCACGCCTGGTTGTTGCACAGTTTCAGCCGCGGCCACATCCCCGCCTGCTGGGCCAGGAGCGCCTCCGCCCACAACGCCGACGCCAGCCACCGCACGCCGCGGCCGGTCGGCACCACCCGCACCCAGCCCGCCCCGTCCGGCACCAGGCTCACCTGGACGTCGGCCGGCGGCAGCAGTGCCTCGTCCACCTCCGGGCTGGTCCCCGCCGTCACCACATGCTCGAAGGCGGTCCGCAGCCGGCGCATCGACCGCAGATCGGCGACGGAGAGCAGCAGAGTGGGCCCCGGCAGCCCCGACACATGCGACCACAGACCGAGCGCATCGGTCACCCACCACTGGGCGTCCTCGACGCTGCCCAGCAGGTCAGGTGCATACGACATCGCCGGGCGGGTGTTCAGCAGCTCCTGCACGAGCGCGAATCCACCGGGCGCCTCCCGTACGCCGTGCCGCGCGCTCGCCTTCCATGACATAAACAAAGCCTACTCGGCTCTTTTTCCTGTGCGCCCGCCACGCCACCCGCGCGAGTGGACGATTGCCGTTCATCGGTGGACGGTCGTGAATGAGTCTCTAGACTTCACCTGTGCGTAGAGCTCTGGCGATCACGATCGCGGCCGCGGTGGCGCTGACCCTCGCCGCCGGCTGCGAATCGGGGACACCGACCGCGGACGGGCCGCCTCCGGGCGTACCGTCATCGTCGTCGCCTGCCGCGCCCACCGGATCGCCGTCGCAGCCGGCTCCCGCGCCCACCGCCTCCTCGGCTCCGGCGACGCCGGAGCCGAAACGGAAGCTGAAGAGCGGCCTGGAGGGCCCGGACGTCCTGGCGCTCCAGCAGCGCCTCACCGAGCTGGGTTACTGGAACGGCGAAGCGGACGGGAAATTCGGGTCGACCACCCAGCAGGCGGTCTACGCGGTGCAGAAGGCGGCGGGCATCCGCCGCGACGGCACGGTCGGCCCCAACACCCGAAAGGCCTTGGACCAGGGGGTACGCCCGAAGGCGCGCTCCACCACCGGCACCATGGTCGAGATCGATCTGAAACGGCAGCTGCTGCTCCTGGTCACCGACGGTCAGGTCACCCGCACCTTCAACACGTCGACCGGGTCGAACGAGTATTACCAGCAGGAGGGTGAGACCTACCTGGCCGACACCCCGCGCGGGAAGTTCAAGGTGGGCCGCCAGATCGACGGGTGGCGTGACGCTCCGCTCGGCCTGCTGTGGCGCCCCAAGTACTTCAACGGCGGCATCGCGGTGCACGGCGCCCCGAGCGTTCCGCCCTATCCGGCGTCACACGGATGCGCCCGCGTCTCCGTCTCCGCGATGAACTGGCTGTGGAAGAACGACGCCATTCCCCTGAAGATGCGGGTCTGGGTGTACTGAGGCGGTCAGCGCACCGCCTCCAGGCGCCGTGCCCGGCGGGGTGCCGGGATGACGACGGGCGCATATCCGGGCGGCCACGCCGCACCGTGGATCTCGGCACAGAGCACCACACCGAGCCACGGCACCCACGGCCCGATGATCTCCACCGTCCCGTACCCGCGGACGTCCAGCGTGAGCGCCCACTCGTCGGGCCGCGGCCGCAGCCCGGTCACCGCCCGCAGCGCGAACGAATCGTCGCCCAGCAGCAACCGCCGGTTGGTGACCACAGCGATTTCCCGATCGCCCCCGATGACGTCGACCGGGAACCATCCATACTGTTTCTCACCGGCCCACAGCGGAACCGTCGGGCTGACCGCGGCCGGGCGGCCACCCCGCTCGACGAGGCCGGCCAGCATCCTCATGGACCGGTAGCCGGCCAGAAGCTGCCCAGGGTCGTAAACCGACAAAACATTCTCCGATCTGACGGACCGCCCGATGCGGCCCGCCTCCGACCCTGGCACGCGAAGGCCGTCACCCCAAGCGAATACACCCCAAAGGTGAGCCCGAAATTTCCGACCTATCCGCTTAATCCCTTTGAGTCCGTCTTTGATGTACCGCGGGAGGCCACTCTGTGCATGCCGGGAACCTTCCGAGACGGTCGCGGGTGAGAGAGGTATGAGCCGAAAGCCCGCCGAGGATGCCGTGTCAGAGCTGTACGCATCCTGCTACCGGCGACTCGTCGGGGTGATCACCCTCGCCGCCCCGAGCCGGGCCGAGGCCGAGGAGTGCGTCCAGGAGGCATTCCTCCGCGTCCTCAGCAGGTGGGACCACGTGTCACAGCTCGATTCCCCCGAGGCCTGGGTCCGGACCGTGGCCTTCAACCTGCTGTCGAACCGGCGACGGAAGGCACGTAACGCCATCCGCGCGCTGCTGCGCCACGGCCCGCCACCCACCGAGCCACCACCGAGCCCCAACCGGGTCGACCTGACCCACGCGATGCGCCGGCTGCCGATCGGCCAACGCCAGGCCGTGGTGATGCACCACGTTCTCGGGCTCAGCATCGAAGAGATCGCCCGAGCACTGAAAGTCGCCCCCGGAACGGTGAAATCCCGCCTCAGCCGGGCCCGCACCGCACTGGCCGCGACCTTGCGAGAGGAGACCACGCATGCCTGACCTCAGCGAACTGCTGACCACCGAGGCGATTCGGCTACAGCCGGCCCATCAGCCCGCATTCCCTGATCTGGTACGGGCCAGGCGGCGGCAACGAACCCGGTTGATCGCCGGCGTGGCGCTCATCGCCCTGGCCGGAGCCGGCGGCGCTACGGCTTTCCTCGAAGCGGATCCCGGCCGCCCTGATGACACGGTCCGTGCGCCGGCCGGACCGTTCCCGGTCACCGTCACCGGTCTGCTGCAGCAGGTCGGCGGACCCCAGGGCACCCCACCCCGGGGAATCCCGGGAACGGTCTGGTTCCGGGCGGACGACGGCACGATCACACCCGCCCCGACGGCGGACAGCGGCCGGTTCACCATCACCGTTGCCGCCGGCCGGTACGTGGTCACCGGAGCCCCCGGCGGCGATCCTCAACAGCCGCCGACCTGCCGGGCCGAGACCCCCTTGACGGTCTCCACCGACGGCCTCACCGGCGTCGAGGTCAACTGCCACATCCGCTGACGCCCCGAACCGGTGCTGCTGTACGGCCCGGCAACGGAACAGGTCAGTGCCGGAAATCCGGCACTGGGATTCAAATGGCTGGGTCTGCGCGGACTGCGCCTATGAGTTCGATCAGCAATCTCTGATCCTCGCCATTGCTAGGCGCCTTGATCCAGAGCAGGCAAGATTCGGCAGTAATAGCTGGTCAACGGAGTAAAACCGAGTCCGACACCCCTCCGCCTCGGTTGTGGCGGCAGATCCCTAGTTGTTCGGAAGGGCAGCGCGCCTGGCTGCTTCTTCCGCAAGTGCCTTTTGGGTTATGCGCTGTAGTTCTTCGGGCGTCAAGTCGGCTGGCTGGGCGGTGTTCGGGTCGGCAGAATCGCGGTCAACCAACTGCGCCATCGGTGCGGACTCTCGTGGCGCCGGGAGCTGGTAGGAGGTGTCGTCACTACTCGCGGGTGACGGAGTGTCCCCGTCGGCCCGCGCCGTTACAGCCGCACCCAAGACCGCTACCGCGATGACGACACCGGCGGCACCGACGGTCAGCCCGTGTTTAGGGGTGTGGGCATGCGTGGAGGCCGAAGGCTCAGGTGATCGCATGCCCTCTACCCTCGGTGTCCCACTGTGGATCGTCAAGAGACTCTGATGGCGTCGACATGCAATTCCAGCTTGTCGGTAAGGACCTGCTGCACCGCGCGACGAAGACACCCACCTCGGATGACGCCTGCCACTCCCGGAGACCTGCACGGTCGCCCTCCGCGAGCGAGCCGCAGCCCAGCAGACAGCCAAGGAGGAAGCCGGCGAAGCGTGGCAGCCGACCGACTTGGTCTTTTCACGACCCGCTTCGGCAACCACCCGCGCGGCGCTCAAGAAGTGGGGCGAGTCCCTTGATCACTGACTGGCCGTCTGCGTTCGCGGTGCCGGGTCGCTCGGCCGGCGCCCCGGTCCACGCAGAGTTCGCCGGTCTGGTGCTCGACCCAGTAGGTCTGGTCGGCGGGCGATGAAGGTCGGCTCAAGCAGTTGCAGGCAGCTGTCGACCCGGCTGGCCAGCAGAAGTCGATCAGAGGGGTCACGGACTCGCTCACAGCACCTCCCGGACGCGCGGCTGTACGGCCCCGGATACGGAACTGGTCAGCGCCGGAAACCGGCGCTGACCAGCCAATACAGTGGGCCGCCAGGGACTCGAACCCTGAACCTAAGGATTGCCTGCAACGCGGTTTGATCAAGCGTCGTATGAGGTCAGACGGCTTGATCAGGTTCCGTCCCGACCGGTCCGACTGCTGGCGTTGCTGTACTTCACTGCTGTACAGCAACGCTGGCACGGCCCGCGGCGCCGGACCACCACCCGATGCCCCGCTCACGGTGACCACCCAATCCAGTGGCAAGCCGCGAAGCGGCGCGGCAGCAACTTGACGGCGTCCGAGCGCTATCCGGAGGGATCCAGTCTGTGTTGCTGGAAAAACCGAGTCCATGCCGCCGCGCACCGCCGCGCAAGATCCAAGGCGTCCTCCGTGCCTCTCGGTCCGCTCGGCCGAGACCATTCGATCTCCGCACGTACGCCGCCTCCATGCACCCACGACACCCGGGCGGTGATGGGATCGGGGTCGCGCCCGGGTCTCCTTGTGTGGTGCTTGATGGTCTGTGTCATGCCGTTACATAGCACCAGGTCGGGGTCACTGTTGACATACGTCATCGCATCGCGCTTACCGGCGTGCTCACTCAGCCAGTCCGCCAGCTCGCGGCAGCTCTTGAAGAACTCCTCGACCTCACGCCGGACATCCTCATTGCTGGCACCGTCACGGCTGTAGAGGTCTTCCAACATGTGCAAGCCGTTCTCAACGTCTCGCCACTTCTGCTGCCATGGTCGAGCCGGGTTATAGCCGACACTCACATGGGCGTTCAGCGCCCCGGCCGAAGCGAGGGCTGCCCCGGCTTGGACCACGGCACTGCGACGGGCTCCGCCACACGCCGGGCAGAGGTCACCTAGCGCCACGCTGTCGAGATTCGATCCGCAGTCTGGGCACATCATCACGGCAAGTCACGCTACAGCCGTAGGCCCGGAGAACAGGGCTGGCCACCACCCGGCTCGGCAAGGACCCTGGCCCGAACACCGAATCGGTCGGCGCGCCGGCCGATGCCGGGCGAAGCCCGCCAGCAGGCCGAGCGCGGCCGACCAGCGCCGCGCTTGCGCGGCGCCTTGATCCAGAACAGGCAGATTCGGCAGTAGTCGAGGCGTTGATCGAGGCGTTAATTGCCAGACACCAGTCACGCAGGCCTGTTACCGGCGGCGACTAATTCGTGGAAATAACTGCCGCCGGATCACCAGAGATCCGGATGCTTGGTTCGCGATTAACACCGACTGCCGCAACCTTGCCTACACTGCGGAGCGGGTCAACTAAGCAATTACCTAGAAGGCAATCTCATAAGAGCGGATCCAAGAACTTGCTCCGGGACAGGTATGTGACGCTGCTGTCGGCAGACAGCAGCTTTGCCTAGAAATGCTATGCAGTTGCCCCGTCCGGATTACCGCCTGAATCAACCTCGCCGAGGAGTAGTGACCGCTGGAGGGCGAGTTCGGACTCCATCATTTCCCTGATTGCCTTGAATATATCGGGCAAGCATTCGCGATACAGGGACTCGACCTCAGATGCAAGAACGTCGAACTGTGCAGACGGAACATCAACATCGAAACTAGAGGCGATAATCTCCCTCTGGTCGCCACGCCCCCCATTCTTCCTATTTGCAGTTACGCAAATAAAGAGGCGGGAAGAACCGGCAGTATTGAGAACCTTGAGGACGTAACCTACGGTGACCGAAACACCAATTCCGGGTGGTGCGATAAGGGCAGCACCCCAGGAGCTGTGAAATATGTTTGTAGCACCATCTGCCACCCACGATCGGGGCGGCGACACTTGAACTGGATCGTTAATATAGAAATGTGGCAACTTGCTCAGAGCTTCATCAAAAACCGATTTTGCCGATTCATGGATACGAACTGCCGCCTTCGCTCCCGCAAATCGCGTCTGGTCAATCTCTTCTCGTTTGCGAGTATGCGGTTGTCCTAGTGTTAAAATCTTATCGGCCTCCTCGGCGAGGTCCGGCGTCGAGGATGGTGGCCGTTCGGCTGGATTGGCTAGCGCATTCAGTTCCGCAGAAACATAGTCCATACGCGGACGTGCAGCCGGATTATTGTCGGTACAGCGTTCGATCAGTCGGTCTAGGTAGGGTGCCCATGGATGAGCTGAACGCGCCGTGAGCCGACTAGAATCGTCCTCCACCCGCTGCTGCCCCGGCAGTGGAAGATTTGAACCGGTAGCAAGGACCCACAGCGTCTTCGCGAGCGAGTAGACATCTGCCAATTCAGCGTCGGCAGTGTCTGCATTGTGTCGCATCTCCGGCGCTATATAGTCCGTTGGCCCTACTTTCCTTCCCTCACGAGTGAGCGGGGATGCATCAGGGTACTTAACTAGGCCAAAGTCTCCGATGACCCACTGCCCATTCAAGCGAAACAAATTGTCAGGCTTGATATCGCGGTGATGGACATCAGATTTTGCAAGATCGCGCAGAGTTGAGGCGTAGGCGACTACGGCAGTCACTACCAAGTCAAGCGTCGGCTCGGATCCGAGCGCTTCGCTCAGCGGCTCAGCCAAAGGCATCACATACCATGCCGTACCCCCGCCATTGCCAGGAAGACTGTGGTCAATTAGAGGGAGGATGCCCGGGAATTCTTGAGCCGCGAGTAGAAAACCTATCTCCCTTCGAAACCTTTCCATTCTGTCGGCTGAGGCGTTCCTGTGACGAAAAACTTTGATGGCCGCAGATGACCCGGCATCGGAGCAACGGTACACATCACCGTTGCCACCACCACCAATTTTGGCTCCCACGGTCCAGCGTCCGTACGTTTGCGGTGTTTTGCGTTCACTCCCTGCCACGGCAATAGGATACCGCTTAACGTCGCGGCGGGAGGCGTACAGATCTCAAAAAGTCGTCAACCTAGATGCACTTCGTTCTCACGCTGGTCAGGCCAGCCCCGAGACACATGAGAGCTACGGTCTCTCACCCACGGCGACCGCCGCACCTACATCCCCCTCACGACGGCCCGTCCTCGTCATCATCTGGGTCGTACCCCAAAAGATCTCCGAACCTCTTCATGAAGGGCTTTGTAAGACGCTCAACTGCCTCAGGGCTCCAGGTGACTACTTCATCCGCGAGATTCCGAACCTCAGTGGCAACCGGAGCACCCTTCGGAAAAGCCAGAGTAACTGTCGCCCCCAACTGCTGCACTGCGCGCACGGACTCAGCTAGATCCCTATCGCCCGCCATCAGCATGACATGCGAGCATGCGCCTTGCTGGACTAGGCGCACCATATCCAGAACGATAAGGCTGTCTACCCCCTTCTGCTGATAGATGGCTTCAGGTTGAAAATGTCGCATAAGCTCTTGATAATCGATACCCATCTCGCCAGCAGCTCTGCGAAGAGCCGGCTTGTAGTCGAACTTCCGTTTTTGCAAATGCCCCAGGCGAAGTTGTAATCCTGGGCAGCTTTCCAGCCGCGCAAACTTCTCACGCTGTTGTTGAAAGTGCGGGGAGCCCGGTTCATAGGCGCCGTCATACCAATAGGCCCGAAGGAATCGGACACCCATGCGTAGCGCTGATGAGTGAAGCCACCCGACCAATTCCTCAGGCTCGAACATGAGGGTTGGATTGCCAAGCAAAAATCGACCGGATCGAGTAATGAACCCTGCGTCAATTATGCCAACCATCTGGCTGGACATACCTCACCGGACCTTAGTAGGGTGACACGTCGACGTAAGTATGCCCCACTGACACTGGAGGATCAATGACGGACCTGCCATCCTCTATGGATTACCCCACAAGAGACAGCACCGGAAACATAGATGCAACGCTTTCCATGCTGAATACGATGGTCAGCATTCTAGACTCCAGAGTAGGCATCGTCTTAGCGATACCCGGCGGGATGCTTAGTGGTCAACTTGTGAGAAAGGCTACCTGGTATAAGGAGTGGTTCGAACTAATAGAACACGGCGGAGAAGGTGCGGAGTCATTCGCGACGACCCTAAAGCATCTTTTCTCAGCATCGGGAAGGCTCGGTCCTGACAGTGAATTCATCGACCACTCGGGCGATTACCTACATGTAATCGATGGCGCACTAACCGCAGGAAACCAAACAAGCTCCAAAATGCCATGGAGGGTTCGCCTGGACCAGGTTGCCGCATGGAGCCTGGGCTCTGACCCACGAAAAATGGGTGCTTAACAGGCGTCGATACAACAGGCCAAACAAAGGGTGGTCCGACGCAGGCGCCAGCCTTCACCTTGGGATCCGGGTCCCAAGTCAAGATACCCAGTTTGGCCGCTTAGCCTCCTCTATGCTATTCGCCCAGTCAGGAAACGAAACTAGAGTGATGCCGAGGCCCTAATCCTCGTCGACCAACGCAAGTATTGACGGGATCAGCTCTGCGTTCGCCGCGATAGTTGCCTCCGACTCTAAGGTATGCGGCGAACGGTCGTGGTCAACTACGACAGCGCCCGCCTCACGGGCGATCACCACACCGGCGGCGGTGTCCCACGGCTTGTTGGCGAGCATGACCACGGCGTCAACATGTCCGGCGGCAAGCCATGCCAGGTCGATTGCGGCCGAACCGTGCATACGGATTCGCTGTACGTCGGTCCCAAGTCGCTGGGTCAGCGCAAATCGGATCCGGTTCTTCTCTTTTGCCCCCGCACCCACTGCATAGTCACCAAGTGCCACCACCGCATCACCGATGCGGTCCGTCCTACTCACGCAGATGGCAGTCCCATTCGCCTGGGCGCCGTCCCCTTCTGCCGCTGAGTAGCGCATAGAGAGGAAGGGCAGGTCAATTACGCCTAGGACCGACCGGTTCTCCGTGATCAGGCCGAGCGAGACCGCGCAGAGCGGCGACCCGTGCACGAAATTGACGGTCCCGTCGACTGGGTCCAAGGCCCACATAAGGCCGCCAGTCCCTCCGCTTGTTCCGTTCTCCTCTCCGAGAAAGCCGATGCCTGGCGTGATTTTCGCCAAGAGCGCGCGTACCTGTTCCTCAATGGCAAAGTCGACCTCAGAGGCCATGTCGCGGTCACCCTTGGCTGTTAGGGTGCCGGGCTGCATGCTTCGCATGATGCCCTGTGCGAGGTCAACGGCTTGGTGGGCGATGGGTAGTAGGTCGGCGTAGTCGGTCATCGGGGGTGGCCACCGCTCCATAGTTCGTCGAAGGTGCGCTCGAAGACGTGGTAGAGGCCGGCGGCCGGCCATCGCTTCTTGATCACCATGGTGGGGGACTCGACGCCTCGGGCGTGGGGCAGGTAGTGCTGCGCGATGCAGAGCGAGTCGTTGATCAAGGTGATGTTGGCACGGATCGTCTGGTCGTAGGTGGCTACCTCGATGCGGTCCCGGATGTCGGCGGGGAGTCGGTCGCGGACTCGGAGGACGCCTTGGAGGTTGAGGGTGGTGAGGGCGCCGAGGGTGCCGGCGGTCATGTCTTCCTCGATCTCGCGTTGGCGGATGGCGTTGCCGGCGGGGTCGAGGAAGAGCAGGCGAAGGCGGGCGCCGTTCTGCGCGAGTTGGGCGAGCTGGCTGTCGGCGTACTGCTGGCAGATCAGGTTGAGGGATAGGCCGACGGCGCGGATGTCGGTGGCGTTGTCGAACAGGTCATGCGGCGGCATGCGGGAGGTGAACTCCGACCGGCTGGGGTAGACGGCCTCGACGTCGCCGTACCGGGCGGTGAATTCCTGGTCAGTGGTTTGCTGCCCGGCCGAACCAGCCTCGAACGGCACAGTGGCGGTGGTGCGGTTACGGTCGCCGAGCATCAGGGTGATGCGGGCGCGGCTGGACATACCGAGACCGGATGCGATGCGGGTGAGCACGTCGATGCTGCTTACCCGACGGGAGCCGCCGATGATCTCGCTGACCTGGGCCTGACTCAGTCCGACGGCCACTCCGAGGTGGCTCTGACTGACCTTGGTTTCACGTTGAACAAGGCGGAACAGCTGAGCTATGTCACGGGCTGCCAACGCGTCGAGCATCGGATCGGTGTCCCAAAGCGGTGCCGGGACAGCGAAGACGGCAGTGTTTCGGCTGCTCACGTGGCCTCCCGAGTCAGTTTGATCCGTGCATCGGATACCGACCATGCACCTCGATATCCGGTCACCGGATAGAAGTTACCCCTTGATGGACTATCGCGGGTGATGGGTTGAAAACCGACAGACGACCACGATCAGGGCCATGGCGATTTCCTCGGGGGTGTGCCGGTCCTGTGAAGGGCGTGGCTGGCGGTTGGCGTCGAAGCGTCGGGTGATCCGCGCTGACGAGACCGTCGTGCGGATGGTGCGGCGGGCGTGTCCCGACTGTTCACCGGTCCGCCCAGCCCGGAAGTCGTGACCGTGCTGGCCGCCGTCACGGAATTCGCCGAACTGTTGCTCCGGCTCGGCCTTGCCTCGCGCCTACCAGGGGATCCCTGTAGGCCGGTGGCGCTTCGGTTCGCCGTGTCGGGGCTCCCGACGACCGGATGGGACCGTGATGCACCGGAAAGCCAGACGGATTCTGTTTCGCCGCGCCCGTTGTACGTGCGGGCTGCCGTGGCCATGTCTGGAACTACGGCTTGAGAAGATCCGCTCCCAGCCGCGACCGGCGCTGCCGGGTTGGACCGCACCGACGGAGATGTTCCCTCAGGTCGGCCGGGTCGGGCGGCTGACTCCCGCGCAGGAGTACCGCGCCGGCGGCCGTAAGCGGCGGTCGGCATGACCGCCGATGTGAGCACCGGGGCGCAGCACCAGCCAGACCCGGCCACGTACGCCTGTGGTGCCTGCACCTTGCCGTGGCCGTGTGCGCCGGCACGGGACTACCTGATCGCCACGACACCTGATCACGTCCAGCTTGCGATGCGGATGTGGGATGAGTTGGAGAGGGCCGCTCGCGCGCTGGCCGATCGGCATCCGGCGGACCTGTTCGATCGGTTCCTGCGGTGGACCGAGCGGTGAGCGACGACGAGTGGCCAGGGGCCGAGGATCTACGACAACAGATGCGAGCGCAGCTCGCGCTGGAGGCCCGGTTTCCCGGGTGGCAGGTACTGCACGCGATGAACAGCCGATGGGTCCGGTACGTGCACATCCCCGAAGGATCGTTCTACGCGGTGCACGACCAGTTGCGGGAGCTGCCACTGTTCGCACCAGACCTGGACCAACTCGCCGCCCGCGTGGAGCGGCGACAGGACGAGCTGCGGCAGATCGCACATTGGGTGGCCCGGTCGGACCTGACGACCATTCTCGGGATGATCCGCCGCCTGCCATGACTCGTCTCACGTCGGTACGCCGGTTGGCGTACGGCGCCTGGGGAAAGATCCCCGGCAGATAGTTGTGGCAGATGGGCGCGGTTCCCTGCGTCCGCGACTTGCTTTACTGTGTTGACAAGTTGAGTTGTTGTCTCATTGAGCGGGCGGAGAGCCGGATGGCCATCAACGTGCCACCGCCGAAATATGCGGTCGTCGTGAACGCTGTGCAGCAGCGCATCGAGGACGGTACCTACGCGCCCGGCACGGCGATCCCCAGCGAGACGCAACTGATGGCCGAGTTCGACACCTCGCGCCCGACGGTGGTGCGGGCACTCGGCATCCTCCAGCAAGACGGCTGGATCGAGTCGCAGCAGGGTAAAGGCCGGTTCGTGAAAGGCCGGCCCTCCCCCGCCGCCCAGCAATCCGCCGACCGGATGCTCGAACTCCTCGACCAGGGCGAGGAAGCGGACGTGACCCTCCTGCGGGTCGGGGCGATCATGACGCCGAACCGGGCGGCCGTGGCTCTCGAACTGGAGTCGGATACCCCGGTCATCCTGCGGCGGCGCCTCGTCGAGTCCGAGGTCGGCCCGGTCGAGCTGAGTTCGCTCTACGTCCCGGTCGAGCTGGCGGCCGGCACCGACATCGGCCGCAAGGCGCCCCTGCCCGACGGCGTCTTGCAGCATCTCAAGGCGCGCAAGGGCATCGACTTCGACCACGCCACGGAACGAATCTCAGCGCGGCTCCCCACCGCCGAGGAAGCGGAACTCCTGCGGATCGACGAGCGCGACGCAGTGCTAACGGTGCTGGTCACGGTGTTCGACCGCAGTGGAGACCCGCGGTTCGCGGTCGACGTCGTGATCCCGGCCGTCCGGCATGAGCTCGAGGGTTCCTTCCCCCTTCGCTGATCTTTTTCCATCGACAACCTTGCCGATGGAGGATCGCGAGCTACAATCGTCCCTACATAACAAGTCAAGTTGTCGACTTGATAGCCAGACGGAGGATTAAGTGGTTCCCAACTCGATCAAGGTGCCGGTGCCGTGGGACTACGTGGCGCCGCATGGCGTGCTCTGCCTCGGGGTGGAGCCGGCCACCGACTTCGACAAGCGCGGACAGGGCGACGACCAGCTCCGCGACAAGGACACCGGCGAACGCGTGTGGCTGGTCCGGGTTCTCGACCTGGACCCGGAGGCCGGGAAGTTCGGCGCGTCGAAGGAGTTCAAGGTCAAGGTTGTCGCCGCGCAGCAGCCGGTTCCGCCCGCGTCGGCGGTGCCGGGTTACCCGCCGATGGTCGAGTTCACCGACGTGATGCTCACGCCGTACGTGGACTCGCAGCGCTGCAAGGGCGGCGCCAACAAGTGCCGGTCGCGCCTGGCCTGGTCGATCAAGGCCAGCGCCATGACCACACCGCAGCAGCAGGCCAGCCGTGCGACGGCTGCCTGACCAGAGAAGTCGCGTCCGGGAGCGGGGCCAACAACCGCCAAGAAGTCATCCCCGCCCCGGGCGCTCAACCACCCACCTGCAAAAGGAGACGGCTGTAATGGCCAAGGTAGTCGACGCTGCCCGCGTCACCACACCGAGCAACACCGTATGGCGTACCTGCATCGGATGCAGCCAGACCAAACCGATGACCGCGGACATCGACCGCTGTGACGACTGCGAAGACGCAGCAGATCAGGAGGCCCTACGCGAGCACGCACTCTCCGGTTGGGAGCACGTCAACCGCTACGCCGGGGCGATCGGCCGGATCGAGGCGTGGGCTGTGCTGATCCCGAACGTCACCGACTCCGAACGCATCGCCAGCATCCGCGACGTGCTCGCCACCCTCAACGCCGGTGACGACAAGGCGGTGAGCTGACCATGCCGCTGATCAACATCATCCGCGGGGAGACCATCCCGGTCGCGCCGCTCAACGTCCGCACCCCCGTCTTCAAGCTGCCGATCTGGGCCGTCGTCGTCTGGGAGACGATCAAGGCCCTGGCGTGGCTGGTCGCCACCTACATCCGCCACTGGTACGCCACCCTCCCGGCGACCGGCCTGACGTGGCTCTATCTCGCCCACGGCTGGCAGGCTCTCGCCGGACTGGTGGCCGGCATCGCAGCGATCTCGACCGGCTGGGCCTTCGGGCATCGGCTGAGCTGGTTGCGGTTCGGCTGGTGGCCGATCCTCGCCAGGGTGCGGCGGCTGGTGTACCGGCGGCGGTGGATGGCCGCGATGGTGACCGCGAAGCTGTCGGTCTCCTACGACAAGCGCACGATCATCCCGCAGATCCGCCGGGTCCGCTGCCGCGCGGGCTGTGACGAAGTGTTGGTGCGGATGGTGACCGGGCAGATCCCGGACGACTTCGCCAAAGCCTCCGAGCGGCTGGCGCACACGTTCGGGGTGCGGCAGCTCAAGGCCATGCCTGGCCCGACCTACGCCACCGTGGTCCTGGTCCTCATGCGCGGCGACTCCCTCCACGCCACGGTCGAGCCGCTGCCAGTGCCCGACGCGCTGGACTTCACCGCCCTACCCATCGGCGCCCAGGAAGACGGCGACCTCTACCGGCTGCGGCTGTTCGGTACCCAGGTCCTCATCGTCGGCGCCACCGGCTCGGGTAAGGGCTCGGTGATCTGGTCGATCGTCCGTGCCCTGTCCGGTGGCGTCGCCGATGGGCTGGTCGAGCTGTGGGGCCTGGACCCCAAGGGCGGCATGGAGCTGGGGATCGGCCGGCCGCTGTTCGCCCGGTTCGCCTCCAGGGACTTCGCCGAGATGGCCGCCATGATCGAACAGGCGGCGGCCACCGCGCAGGAACGTGCTGCCCGGCTGGCGGGTCAGACGCGCCAGCATGTGCCGACGGTGGATGAGCCATTGATCGTGCTGGTCATCGACGAGCTGGCGAACCTGACCGCCTACCTGACCGAGCGGCAGCTCAAGGACCGGATCAAGGCCGCGCTCGGCATCGTCCTGACCCAGGGCCGCGCCGTCGGCGTCCACGTCGTCGCCGCGATCCAGGACCCCCGCAAGGAGGTGCTGCCCGCGCGTGGGTTGTTCCCGACCCGGATCGGGTTGCGGCTATCGGAGCCGGCAGAGGTCGACATGGTCCTCGGCGACGGCATGCGCGACCGCGGCGCCCTCTGCGACCGCATCCCCCAAACCCAGCCCGGCATCGGCTACGTCGTGCTCGAGGGAGACCCGACGCCGATGCGGGTCCGGCTGACCTACTGCGACGACGACACCGTCCGCGACATGGCCCACGACTACGGACGCCTGCGGCTGGTCGGCGGCAACGCGGCTGGGGGTGCCGCATGACCGCGGATACCGCGCCGGTGCGCTGCCTGACCATCTACTGCATCCGACCCGCCACGCACTGGCACGACGGCGCACCCTACTGCCTCGACTGCGCCTGGATCTGCATCCATGAGGAAGGCCGAATCATCGAGCCGGCACCCGGCGTTGCTCGCGACTTCGCTCGCTACTACACCGACCGCGACCTCAATCCCCACCGGCGAGACCAGTCATGAACGTACCTTTCAGCACCGACACGAACCGGTGGGAATCGCTGACCCTGGCCGCCATCCTCACCACCGTTGCCCTCGCGGCCGGGTGGGCGTCCTTCTCCCACGTCCACGACTGGACCATGCGCCATGCTCCGGCCGGGACCCCCGACGCGTTCGGCTGGGTCAACGCGGTCATCTCCGAACTCGTTCCCGTCGCAGCCCTACTGACGATCAAGCGACGCCGCCGGACGGGTGGGCCGATCGGCTACCCGCTGTTCCTGCTCGTTGCCGCCGGAACCCTGTCGCTGTCCGCCCAGCTCGCCGTCGCTCAGCCGAGCCCGTCGGGGTGGCTGCTGTCCGCGGTTCCCGCGCTGGCGTTCATGGCCCTGGTCAAACTCGTCTTCACCAGCCCCACGGCGGCTCCTAAGCCGGGCGGCGCCACGGCCCCGGTCACCGTTCCGGCGCCGCAGCCTATTCCTGCCGTGGTTCCAACTGTGCCTGTCCGGCCGGTCACGCGGTCGAACGGCGTGCCGGTCATCGGGCAGGTGACCCGATGACCACACCAACCCTGCCCGTCCCGGCCGAGACAACGGCGCCTCGGCCGGGCTCCCGGGCCGCACGCCTGGCCCTCCCCCGGGCGGTCGACGCGCTCAAAGACCTCGCTGTCGATCACGGCGTCTGCATCCATCCGGTGGCGCTACGCCGGACCGACCTGGCCACCGGCAAGACAGAACTCGTCGACCTGCCCTGCGGCGCCACCCTGGAAGCCAAGTGCCCGCCCTGCGCGAAGCGGGCACGCAGGCTGCGGCAGGTCCAGATCCGCGAGGGCTGGCACCGCACCGACGAACCGCTACCCGGTCCGGCGCCAGCCACTCCTCGGCAGCGAGACCTGATCACTGCGCGGGCACACCTTGAGTTCGAGCGGGCCGCCCTCCAGCTCGCCGCGATGGACCCCGACCAGCGCACGGCGGAACTCGAACGCATCGACACGGCCATCGAAGCGGTGGAACAGGAGATCGCCGCGGAGGGCCTGCGGGGCAGTATCGCGCCGGGTCACACCCGGAACGCCCAGGGCGACGACGACAACGGCCCTCGGCGAGTCCGGTCCACGAAGCGGCGTCAGGATGTGCCGGATCTGCCCCGGCAGAAGGTGGAGGCACGTACGGTCGGCCGGACCTACGTCGGCACCGATGGTGTCGAGCACCGTCCATCGATGTGGCTCACACTGACCTTGGACAGCTACGGCCCGGTCCACTCCATCCACGCCGGTCGGCCGTGCTCGTGCCGACGCTGGCACACCGACGGTGATCCGCTGCTCGGCACGCCGGTCGACCCAAGCAGGTACGACTACCGGCGCGCGGCGTGGGATGCGGTGCACTTCCCGCGGCTGCTCGACCGGTACTGGCAGAACCTGCGCCGCGCGATCGGCTGGAACGTCCAGTACGCGGGCTGTGTCGAGCCTCAGCGCCGGTTGGTGCCGCATGCGCACTTCGCGATCCGCGGCACCATCGCGCGGTCGATGCTGGAGCTGGTCGCCACCGCCACCTACCACCAGGTGTGGTGGCCGGCGGCCAACCGGCTCCGCTACCCGATCGACCGACCACCCGTCTGGGACAGCAAAGCCGAGACGTGGGTGGACCCGGACACCGGACGGCCCCTCGCGACGTGGGCTGAGGCCCTGGACGCGATCGACGACGACCCCGACGCAGAGCCGGCACACCTGGTCCGGTTCGGCGCCCAAGTCAAAGCCAAGGGAGTCGACCCCGGCACCCGCGATGCCGAGCGGACCATCGGCTACATCACCAAGTACGTAACCAAGTCAGCCGCAGACTGCCACACCACCACCAGCGACCCACAACGCGCCCACCTCGACCGACTCTGGCACGAACTCCGCGTCACCCCGTGCTCCGAGCGGTGCTCGAACTGGCTGTTCTACGGCGTCCAGCCCAAGAAGGCCCACGGACGGCTCCGGCCCGGCCACTGCAAGGGACGCGTGCACCAAAAGACGACCCTCGGTATCGGCGGACGCCGGGTGCTGGTCTCCCGCGACTGGTCCGGCAAGACGCTGGCCGATCACCGCGCGGATGCCCACGCCTGGGTCAAGGCGCTGCTCGGAATCACCACCGAGGAACCCGAACCCGACACCGAGCAAAAGCCGGCGGTCGCTTGGGAGATGGCCCGACATGACGATCCGGATCTCCCGGCCCTCGAACACCGGCTCTTGCGGGCTATCAGCGAGCGAATCCACCGCCGTACCCAACTGAATGCCGCCCGGAAGACGGCCGGACTTGACCCACCTGGAATGTCTCGGCAATCGACCACCCCCGCGTTACCTGGAAGGAGCCAAGCCGCGTGATGTCCGCCCGAGAGACCGTGCTGAAGCCCCGGTGGTACTCGCCCGCAGAGGTCGCCATCCTGCTCGGCTTCGGCCTGTCCAAGGTCAAGATGAAGATCGCCACGGGTGAGCTGCGCTCAGTGAAGGACGGCAAGTACCGCCGGATCCTGCCCGAGTGGGTCGACGAATACATCAACGAGCAGGTCTCCCGGAGCGAGGAGGCCGCCTGATGCCACCCCGCACTCGCGCCAACGGTGAGGGCTCGATCTACCCCTACCGAAACGGCGGGTTCGCCGCGTACGTCTGGGTCACCAAGCCGGACGGCAAACGCACCCGCAAGTACGTCTACGGCAAGACCCGCGAGGAGACCCACGACAAGTGGCTGACGCTTCACCAGAAGGCCAAGGAAGGTCCGATGGTCACCAAGGCTCTGACGCTCGGCAACTTCGCCGCCTACTGGCTGAGCGAGATCGTCAAGCCGAACCTGTCCCCCGGCACCTACGTCACGTATGAGGTCGCCTCCCGCCTCTACATCGTCCCGGGTCTGGGAAAGCGGCGCCTCGACAAGCTCCAGCTCAGCGAGGTGCAGACCTGGCTCAACGCTGTCCGCCAGCAGTGCCAGTGCTGCGCCCAGGGAAAGGACGAACGCCGGCCCAAGAAGCGGTGCTGCGCGCTCGGCAAATGCTGCCGCGACATGCCTTCGGCAACCTCCGTCGCCCACATCCGGCGAGTGCTTCGGACTCTGTTGTCTCAAGCCATCACCGAGGGCCACCGCACGACCAATCCCGCGACGAACGTCAAGTTGCCGTCGGTCCGCTCGAAGAAGCGCCGCGCCTGGACGAGCGACGAAGCTCGGCAATTCCTGGAATCAGCTCGCGGCGACAAGGACCCGTTCTACGCCGCGTACGTCCTGGTCCTCGTGCTCGGCCTCCGCAAGGGCGAGATGCTCGGCGTCACCTGGCCCGGCATCGACCTGGACGCGGCCGAGCTGACCGTCGACATGCAGATTCAGCGGGTCGGCAAGGAGCTGCTGCACCGCGAGACGAAGACGCCCACCTCGGATGACACCCTGCCGCTCCCGGAGATCTGCGCGGTTGCCCTCCGGGAGCGCGCCACCGCGCAGAACTCAGCCAAGAAGGAGGCCGGCGAAGCGTGGCAGCCGACCGATCTGGTCTTCACGACCCGCTTCGGCACCCCGATCGAGCCGCGGAACTTCAACCGCTACTGGGACCGCCGCTGCGACCTGGCCGGCGTCCGCCGCATCACGATCCGCGACGCACGCCGTACCTGTGCCTCGCTGCTCGCCGATCTTGACGTTCATCCCCGGGTGGCCATGCAGATCCTTCGGCACGCCCAGTTCTCGATCACCATGGAGATCTACACCGTGGTGTCCTCGGCAACCACTCGCGCGGCCCTCAAGAAGTTGGGCGAGTCCCTTGATCACTGACAGGCCGTCGACGGCCGGGGTGTCGGGTAACTCGGCCGGCGCCCCGGTCCACGCAGAGCTCGCCGGTCTCGTGCTCGACCCAGTAGGTCTGCCCGGCGCTGATGAAGGTCGGCTCACGCAGTTGGAGACAGCAGTCGACCCGGCTGGCCAGCAGCAGTCGATCAGCGGCCACGGACTCGCTCACGGCACCTCCCGGACGTGCGCTGCTGTACTTTGCTGCTGTACGGCCCCGTATACGGAACTGGTCAGTACCGGTAACCCGGCACTGACCAGCCAATACAGTGGGCCGCCAGGGACTCGAACCCTGAACCTAAGGATTAAAAGTCCTCAGCTCTGCCATTGAGCTAGCAGCCCGCAGCAGACAGACTACCGGCGTGCGACCTTGACGCCCACCGGGATACCCCGAAGTACGTGTTCTTGCAGCTCAAAGATGATTCTCGGCGGTATCGGGCAGATACCGAGGCCCCCATGGATCTACGCTTTGACAGCCCTGCACGGCCCAAGAGGGCGACCACGGAGCGACCTTGGAGCGACCTTGGGGGTCAGGCGCCAACGGTTCGGACGCTGACTCAAGGACGGACGGTGCAACCTGTAGCTACAGCGCCACGGAACACTCGGGCAGCACCGAAGGCCTTGATCGTTTCCGTACAGCTCAGCCCTGCGCGTAGGACGGTCCGGTCAGCATGGACGGGGCCTCCGTTGTCTTAATTCAGACGTCGAACGCGCCGTCCTTGACCCCTGCCAAAAAGGCGGACCTTTCAGAGCGGCCGAAGACTAGGGTCCCGCCGTCGCGGTCCTTGGTGTCCCTGACAGCCGCCCCTCACGTCATAGTCACTCACGACGCATTCATCTCCCCTGCCGTCATGATCCTTTGATCATGTCGTCAAGCCATACACGATCTGCCGCTGACGGCGCGTACGCCTACCGGGCTGGTCACGCTCTGTGCGCCAGCCTGGTCAGCTAGCGCACGCTCGGGCCGATCTGGGTGCGCCGCTTCGCAGCTTATGATCGCCGCATGCAACCGGTCATTGACGTGACGCTGGGCGCCGCGGGCCCACCGCACGAGGTTGTGGTCAAGCTCCAAGGCGGTGATGACTGGGAGCTGAACGTCTGGGCAGCCTTCGAGGATCTGGCCAGGCTGCGCGGCGTTCGAGCCGCTGCCTGGGACCGACGTAGGTCGATCGCGGCTGGAGTAAGCGCTGGTGGCAGGGTTTTTTGGTGTGCTCCCGGCGAGGGATCGGATCCTGAGATCGCGACGGTGTTGATCGGACATGACGACGAGGCGTGGGACATCGCCTTTCTGATACCCGTAACCCTCGTCGAGAAGATCGGCATTCTGGCAAGCGCACGACAGCTGGACTAGCCGGTCGAGGGGAAATCAAGTTACTCATTTGCCGCGATTCGCGCACTGGGAATCGCGGTGTCGTGCAGCGCTCACCGATGAAGCGGACTGTTTCGACTGAGCGCCGCAAACCGGGCGTGCCCCCAGGACATGCACGCAGAACCGCCGGGCAATGGGCGGGTCCACAACTGGATCGCTGGAGGCACTCGGACCAATGTGGTCGCCGGTCCGGCCCGGGTGGTGCGCCTGCCCGCCGGCACACCGCCCGGGGCTGAGCCGCCCTATCTGCGGTACCAGGTGCGGGTGCTGGTGTAGGCGATGTTGCCGAGCTTGTCGTACGCGCGAATCCGTACCGTCATGGTCTTCTTCTGCTTCTTGGTGTTGACGCTCAGCACATAGCCGGCGGTCGTGTCCGTCGCTACTACCTTGCCGTTCACGATCAGCTCGATCCGCGCGATGCCGGAGGCGTCGGACGCCTTCGCCGCGACCTTGACGGTGCCCTTGACCTTCGCCTTGTTGCCCGGCGCCGCGGTGATCGAGAGCGAGGGAGCCTTGTTGTCGGCGATCACGGTCCGGGTGTAGCCGCGGGTGTTGCCGAGCTTGTCGGTCAGCTTCCAGACGAGCTTGACGGTGCCGTTGCTGTGGCCGGTCGCGACCTTCTTCGTGTACCCGGCGCCCAGGTACTTCCCGTTCGCCCACAGCTCGGCCCTGGCCACGCCGGAGGCGTCGCTCACCGCGGTGAGCGAGGTGGTGAAGGTGCCACGGACGTGGGTGTTCTGCTTCGGGGTCACGGTCGCGGTCGGGCCGTCGTTGTCGACCACCACGGTCTGGGTGAATCGGCTGTGGTAGCCGTCCTTGTCGGTGGCTTCGACCACGAGCCGGCCGCCGCTCGGTGCAACGGTCGCGGACCAATCGTTGCCCGCCCGCTGCATCGCCACGCCGTTGACCTCGGCGGAGGCGACGTCGGCCGAACCACGGAAGACGACCTTGACCGAGCCTCGGATGCGCGCGCCGGCCGACGGCGACACGATGCTGCCCGCCGGACCGGCCGTACCGACCCGGACCGTCGTGGTCGTACTGCTGCTCGGCCACCAGCCGATCGCGCCTGCCGGGTACGACACGCGGTAAGCAGTCGTCACGGTGGGGTTCACCGTGAGGCTCCACGCGCCAGCCGCATCCGCCGTGAGCGCGGAGACCCGCGTCCAGGTGCCCGCCGTGGGGGCCTTCTGCTCCAGAAAGAGCCGGCCGAGAGTGGGCGGGCCCGTGACGGTTCCGGTCAGCGTGACCGGGGCGCCAGGATCGACGGTCGCCGACGACGGCGACAGCGTCAGCTGGGCCGGTTTCATCGTCAGGATCTTTTCGGCGCTGTCGATCGCGTTGCCGCGGGCACGAACACTGATCTCGTACGCCTGCGCCGGGTCGAGACCGGTCAGGGCGACCGATCGGGTCGTCGCCGGCACCACCTGCTCCGTGCCGGGCGTGACCTTGATGACGTAGCCGGTGACCTGAGGGCTTCCGGTGGCCGGCGCGAACCAGCTGACGGTAGCGGTGCCGCCGACCTCGCCGGAGTACACGTACGCGATGGGCGTCGCGGGTGCCAGCGGCGGTCCGACGGTGTACGGCAGGTCGAAGGTCGCCGTCTCACCGTCGGGATCGGTCGCGGTGAACCGGATCGTCCCGGTGCCCGCCGTGCTGGGGGTGCCCGCCACGGTCACCCTGGTCATCCATTCGAGATCGGGGTCGACGGAGGTGGTGGCGGTCAGGCCGTCAGGGAGCCCGGTGGTCTCCACCGTCACCGTCGTGATCTGGCCGAGAAGGCGGAAGTCGGGGTAGTCCTCGAAGTTCACCCGGAAAGAGGTCGCGGCGCCGACGTTGAAGGTCTGCGAGGTGGGCAGAAGCCCTGCCACGGTCGGCGGTCCGGTGACGTACCAGCGGGCCGCCGACGCGTCGGTCCGGTTGCCGTCCGGATCGGTGGCGTGGATCCGTACCGTCGACATGCCCTTGGCCGTCGGCGTGCCGCTGATCAGGCCGTCAGGCGCGATCGTCAGGCCGGGCGGCAGGTCTTCCGCCGACCAGAGGATGGCCTGTCCTTGCGGGTCGTTGCCGGTCAGCTGATGCTGGACCGGGGTGCCGAGGTGCGCCGGCGCGAACCGAACCGGGCCGATCACGGGTGCGGTGTTCGACGCGGGCACGGTGCCCGAGCCGTCCACCCCGACCGCGAGCCACGCGGCCTGCACCGCGGACCGCTCGGCGCTGTCCGAGCCGTACAGGTCGGCCGCCGCCTGTAGCGTTGCCTGTCGCGCCCCGACGAAGTCGGTGCTCGACACCATGTACGTGGCCAGGGCGCGGTACCAGATGGCGCCGGCCGCGTCGTTGCCGATGCCGGTCACCGGGGCCGCACCGCCGCACGGGCTGCTGCTGCCCCATCGCGTCGCGCCGCTGCCCACGGCCAGGCTGTAGAAGAACTTGTTGGCCACACCGGAAGAACGGTGCACGTCGAGATCCTTGATCGAGGGACTCCAGCACGACACCGACCTGCGGTCGCGGGTCGGCTCGTCCATCCAGCGCAGCGGCTGCGGAGCGGTCATCTCGCCGATCAGGTAGTCGGGCACGTCGGCCGGGTTGTCCGCTGCGAACTCGACCAGTGTGCCGAAGATGTCGCTGGTGGCCTCGTTGAGCGCCCCCGACTCGCCCGCATAGACGAGGTCGGCGGTACGGAAGGTGAGCCCATGCGTCACCTCGTGTGCGACGTCGTCGAGTGCCGTGTAGGGCTTGCGGTCGCCGTTGGCGTCGCCGAACTTCATGCAGAGGCAGGTGTCGTTCCAGGAGGCGTTGGCCCAGTCGACGTCGTGGTGGACGTACGCCGTGACGCCCTTGCCGTCGCCGTTGATGCCCGCGCGGCCGAAGGTGTCGTTGAAGTAGTCCCAGGTCCTGGCCATGCCGTAGTGCACGTCGACGCCCACGGTCGCCCGGTCGGCGGTCGTGCCGTCGCCCCAAACGTCGTCGGCGTCGATGAACGCCCGGGAGTTGGCCGGCGTCGACCCGGAGGGGCTGTTCAGCGCGTCCCGGGTCGTGTTGCCGCCCCGGTCCGGGTCGATCAGGGTGAAGGCGCCCTCCGCGGTACGCGTGGTGGACAGCTTGACCTCACCGTTGTGCAACCCGTGCCCGGTCGCGGTGTCGGCGTGCTTGGTCAGGTCGTACGTGCGCCGGATACGGCCCGTGGTGGCGTCCACGACCACGACGAGATGGCCCGCGATCGTCACCTGCCATGCCAGCGCCGGCTCACCCCGGTGGGCGTCGACGACCAGCTGCGCCTCCGCCGACCCGGGCGACTGCTTCCCGGCCGTGGCGATCGCGTCGTTCTTCGCCACCGCAGGCGTACGGGACACGTCGACGGCCGCGTCCTGAGCCACGGTGGCGCCGGCGAACCTGCCCGCGGCGGTGGTGTGAACCACGAAGTCACCGCCGAGCACGCGAAGGCCGTTCCAGGTGCGGTCGAAGCGCACATGCCGGGCCCCGCTGCTGTCGATGACGACGTCGTCAGCCTCGTATTCCTCCCCCGCGACGGCGTGCACGGCCTTCCTGTTGGCCCGGACCACCTCGCGTGCGGCCTCGACGACTGCGGGCTTCGCGGCCGGCGCGACGGACCGGCCGACCAGGACGGGCCGCGGGGAGCGCTGGGCATCACGACCCTGGTCCTGCCGACCCACCGACGACGGCGTGGGCGACTCGGGCGCCGGATCGGCCGTGTCCGATGCGGAGGCGCCGGCCGGGGGCGACACCGAGGCATGGGCTGCCGCCCCGATCAGAGCTGCCGCGGCAACCATCGCGATGAACTTACGGGCATGGCTTCGCCTGACCGTCACTACCTTTGCCCCCGTAAAATCGATGAAGGCGAATAGTAGCTACTGAGGTCGAGGGTGTGGTGCGTGACGTAGTCGATCTCACGCGCCCCGCGGTGGAGAGTGACCCGGACGTCGAATTCGGCGAGCAGATCACACAAATACGGAGACAGGAGAAAGCCGGTTACAGCTTCACCGTCAACACCAACTCCGGGAGGCCGGCGTCCGGTTTCAGGTGGCGAACCTGCCTGGCTAGCCGAGGCTAAACGAGCTGCCCGGTCAAGACGGCCCGTGCTGAGCGAGGTTTCACTCTCGTGCCGCGATCCGCGCTGGGCCAGCCACCGTCACGACTGGTGAGCGGCTGTGACGGATCGGCGTCCTGTCGTGCCGAGATGGCTCATCACCGCTGCACGGTTTCTGACGATCGCCAGCGCAGTCATCCCCTCGAGGTAGACGCCGGTTAGCGGCGACCGCAGCTCGGGTAGATCAACTTCCCGTGCTTCCGATCATGACTCTTCGCGGGACGGTGGCCCGGTTACAGGGAGCTGCCGTACCGACGTTCCTGGCCGCCACAGCGGCGACGCTCGCGTGGCTCGTCGCCGCCCATCTCATCGGCCATCCCGATCCGGTCTTCGCGCCATCCGCCGCGCTCATCGTTCTCAGCGAATCCGGTGGTCGGCGATTACGTCAGAGCGCCGAGCTGGTTCTGGGCGTGGCCGCCGGGGTTCTCGTCGCGGAGCTCGTTGTGCAGGCGCTCGGCACGGGTGTGCTCAGTCTGTTCGTCGTGCTGGTGCTCACGGTAGGTCCCATGCTGGCGGTCGGCGCCGGTAGCACCCTCGTGGTGCAGGCCGCACTGTCCGCGCTGTACCTGGTCGTCGTCGCTGCGCCGGAGGGCCGGCTGATCCCGTTCCGGTTCGCCGACGCGCTGATCGGGGGTGTGATCGCGATTCTGGCGAGTCAGGTCGCTGTCGCCCGCAAGCCCCTCGCCCCGCTCGTGGCTCAAGCCCGTCAGACGTACACCGATCTGGCCGATCTGCTCGACGCTCTTCGCGAAGCCATCGCCCGGTGCGACGAGCAGGCCGCCGATGCGGCACTCGACCGGGCACACCGCCTCCACATCTGCGTCGAGCGTCTCGACGCTGCGGCCCTCGCAGCAGGCGAGACCCTGCGGTTGCGGATCCGTCGCCGCAGACGACTTCAGCAGGTACGCAACGTTCAAGCGACCATTCATCAGCTTGACCATGTCGTCGACAATGTGTGGGTGCTGGCCCGGCACGCGGTGACATTGACCCGACTGCACACCAACACGCCCGACGAACTGGATCCGGCTCTTCGGGCACTGACCGATGCCGTCCGCTGCGCCGGCGCCTGTCTGGCCACGGATCTGGCCGGCGGCGGAGATCCGAGCCGGCACGCTGGGCACGCCGACGCGAACGCCCTCGAGGCGGTCCGGGTTGCTGCGAAACTACTCGACTCCGCCTCACCCGCTCCGGTAACGATGATCGTGGGCCAGATCCGGACGACGGCGGTGGACTTGTTGCGGGGCGTCGACCAGGAAAGCGACGTGCTGGGCCGCGTTGACGCGGCCATCGGGTGGCAGAGCTGACCCATGCCGCTGTTTGCCATGAAGCAAATAGGTGGCGGCCACAGCTCAGGTCACGGGCGGGACCCTCAACCCGGTCCGCAAGGATGCGATGTTGCCGGGCCAGGGTTGCGGCGAACAAACTCAAGCTAGCGTTCAGCGGCCTGCCGTCGATGCCACCTACAGCCACCTCGCCGAAACCACGGAAGACCGCGGCCGGCCGGGTTGCGGTGGCAGGATCCGGCCAGCCGGCGCCGTTGGTCGGGGTTCTCTCCTACCGTCGTCCTCCACACCCCCTGGAGGCGCGCATGATCGCAACAATCGAAACGGGATCGGCCGGTATCAGGTCGAGTGTTCGCCGGCTCGCGGTGGGATTCCTCGCCGCTGCCGCGTGCATTGTCGTACCCGCCGCCCCGGCCAACGCGGTTGCCTACAGCTATCTGGTCGGACATCCGGCGAATCCCCGGCCGAGTGGCTGCACCGGCGGGTTCGCGGTCAAGGGCACCTCGGGTGTCTTCGTCGTCACGGCCGGGCACTGTGCGACGGACGCCGCCGGCAAGGGTGTCGTCGGCCATCGGATCTGGGGCACGGACGAGGCGTTCGGCACCGTCATCCGCAACGACTGGGTCGGAGATGCCGCCACGACCGGCTCGTACGACGCCGCGTTGATCCGGCTCGACCCCGACGACACCGCGTATCAGATCGTGGAGGACCCGGTCGGCCACGGCCGTCCCGGCACCGGCAGGGTGCGCGGCTGGTACGCGAACTCCGCGTTGTCCCAGGGCTTCAAGATCGGCAAGATGGGGAAGACCACCGGCTGGACCGAGGGCACCATCACCGAATGGCGCACCGTCACCTACCCGAACGGCTGGCGGTTCCCCGCCTTGTGCACCACCGCCACGGCTCTCCCCGGCGACAGCGGCGGACCGGTCTGGCGGCACGACGCCAACGGTGTGATGGCTGTCGGCATCGTCATCTCCGGGAGGACCGGCTCCATGTGCTTCGCCCCGATCCAGCACGTGCTCCAGCGGTTCGGGGCAACGCTGCCGGTCTTCACCAGCAACGCGAAGGGTGCCCGGGTCGACTCCCGCCCCGGCGCGGCGACCGTTGTCACCGAGCCGACCGGCCCGTCGATCCCCTACAACCCCGAGCCCTTGCGGTTCGAGGATCTGTGACGGCTGCCGGCCGGTAGCCGGATCGGGTGAGCGCACCCGCCGGGGACGCGAGTCGGCTGCACGGTAGGGCTGCCCATAAGCGCGCAAGCCGTACCTCAGCGACGTCACCGGGCGAGCGGATGACCGACAAGGCCGTCCAGGCGCTACTACTGGCAAGCGGCGGTTCAGGATTTCGGTGTGGGCGGGGCTTTCGATGTGGCCGAGGCGCTGGGGCCCGGGTCGATCGAGATCATGACCTGCGTCGGGGTGGAGAGGTTGCCGGCGCCGTCGAAGGCGCGAACGCTGACGAAGCGTGTTCCGTAGCCGAGCCCTACCAATGCCGTGGTGTCGCCGACCCGGCTGACGACCGCGCCGTCCAGCGCGACCTCGTAGCCGGCGACGAACTGGTCGTCTTGGGGCGCGTCCCACCGGGCGGTGAAGTAGCCGCCGCTCGGGTTGACGAGTCTGAGGTTCGTCGCCGGGCCGGGCGGGGTGACGTCCGGTGCGGTGCCGAGGCCCAGGGTCGCGAACGGGGAACGGTTGCCGGCCGCGTCGACCGCCCGCACTCCGAAGGTCATCACCATCGGCGGGGGGATCGGCATGCTGTGGCTGGTGGTGGTCACCGTGGCGATCGGGCCCGAGGTGGTGCCGGTGTAGAGCTCGTATCCGACGACGCCGGTGTCGTCGGTCGACGCGTCCCAGCGCAGGGTGAAGGTGTTGCCCTGCGTGTCACTGCGGAAGTTGGTCGGCGTACTGGGCGGCTGGACGTCGCGGGCCGCCGGATTGCCGGCACACGACCCGCCGTTGAGCAGGCACGAGTGCGGCACGCCGGGACCGGAGGCGATCCAGCCGAAGGACGTCGACGCGCCCGGGTCGAGACTCGCGTTCCACGAAGCGCCGGTGATGACGTAGTGCGTACCGGTCCGGGTCACCACGGCGTTCCAACTGTAGTCGAGCGTGGTGCCGTCCGGCAGGTCGAACTCCACCCGCCAGGCCGCCATGCGGTCCACGCCGTCGTTGGTCACCGTCATCCTGCCCAGATAGCCGGTCAGCCAGGAGTTGTCCTTCAGGAACACGGCGGTCGCGGCCTGGGCGGGTCCCGGGGTGAGCATGACCGCCGCCAGCCCGGCGATCAGCGCGGCCAGGACCGTGGACACGCGCGACGCGAATCGACTCATGTCGATTGACGTTACGCGCTGGACTTGCTCGCGGACGCAGCGTGTCAGGATGTGGAATGCGCTGCGGCTGGAGTTTCTCCGCGGCCGGCGGCTCGGACATCCCGGAACGGCGCCCCCTGGAGAGGGGGCAGCGCGATCCAGGCGCGTGCTTGCGCGGCAGTCCGCGGCGCGGGCCCACGCCATGCGGCACACATTGCTGTCGCTGAGTGAGCGCCCGTTGCTGGAGATGGGGGCTGTCCTGGTGGTCGCCTTACGCCCTTCATCGAGTGGAGTTGAGGCAAGTCGTACTCGCGATCCACTACTGAGAGACACCCTTGATCAGTGCTGCGAGCGGCCGCCGCCATGCGTTGAGCAGGATCCAAAGGCGACACCCAACCACCGCGGCGGCCAGCCGTGGACATCGATGATCGTCGTTGACATGAGACGTATGATGTTTGCACAATGGGTTGGCGCGACCCCCATCACGCACTACTTCAGGACTGGAGTATCTCGTGCTTCGTGCCGGACCCCCATCTCGGCGCAAGGGACTGCTCGCCACCGTCGCCGCCGGACTTCTGGTCGTCGGCCTGGCTGTGACCGGCACCCACGTGGCGTCGGCGGGCACTTTCCCCTTGGCCGCCAATGCCCTTGCGCCCACCGCCGGATGCGGCAAAGCTCCCACCCTCACCAGCGGTACGCGCACGATTCAAAGCAGCGGCAAGACCCGCTCGTTCATTCTGCGAATCCCGGACGATTACAACAGCAACCGCCAGTACCGGTTGGCCTTCGGGTTCCACTGGTTGGGTGGTACTGCCAGCCAGGTCGCGACGGGCGGGACCGACGGACATGCCTGGGCCTACTACGGCATGCTCTCTCAGTCGAACAACACCACCATCTTCGTCGCCCCACAGGGCATCAACAACGGCTGGGCCAACTCCGGTGGCGAGGACGTGACGTTCACCGACGACATGATCCGCCTGATCGACAATGCGCTCTGTGTCGACACGACCCAGCGGTTCTCCGTCGGCTTCAGCTACGGCGGCGCGATGAGCTACTCGCTGGCGTGTTCCCGGCCGAATGTGTTCCGTGCGGTCGCGGCGATCGCGGCCCCGGGGGCGATCAGCGGATGCAGCGGTGGCACCGGGCCGGTGGCGTACATGGGCATCCACGGGATCAATGACGGCATCCAGAACGGCCGGGCCCTGCGCGACAGGTTCGTCCGGAACAACGGCTGCACCGCCCAGAACGCCCCCGAGCCGGCAGCCGGCAGCCGCACCCACATCATCACCACCTACTCGGGGTGCCGCGTCGGATACCCGGTCGTCTGGGCGCCGTTCGACGGCGGCCACCAGCAGGGTCCGGTGGACGGGTGCGCCGGCTGTGAGAGCGGCGCGCGGAGCTGGGTCAAACAGGAGGTGTGGAAGTTCTTCAGCCAGTTCGCGGGCACCCCGTCGGCGTCCCCCTCCTCACCCGGCCCGATCACCTCGAGTTCGGCGGGCGGACCCTGCCGGGTCAGCGCGGCCGTCAACCCCTGGAGCACCGGCCTGACCGAGAACCTGACCATCACCAACACCGGAAGCGCCCCGATCAACGGCTGGTCCCTGACGTTCACCCTGCCCGGCGGCCAGAGCATCACCTCAGGATGGAACGCCACGTACTCGCCGACGTCCGGTCAGGTGACCGCCCAGAACGTGAACTACAACGCCACCCTTGCCCCGAATACGCCGGTGGTCATCGGATTCCAGGCCAACCACACCGGCAACACCGCCACCCCGACCGCATTCACGCTCAACGGCGCGGCGTGCACCGTTGCCTGACCGGCGCAAGAGGGGCATCGAGGGATCAGCGGGCGAAGAGGATCGCAGTGTCGGGCGGGGACACGTCAGCGGTGGTTGGTGGGCCTCGCCGCCAGGGCGGTCGCTACCGCGACATGGCTACTGGCCGGCCGCACTCCCGGCGGAGTTCAGCTCTGCGGGCGGCTGTATCCCGAGACACCCGCGGTGCCGCGCCGGATCGTACGGGTGGTGATGCGGTTGTTGTAGTTGCCGTCAACCGTCGTCACCGTGTCCGTGCCGACGGCGACGATCACGCCGACGTGGTCGTTGGAGGTGCTGCCGCCGAAGTTCCAGCCGATCACGTCGCCTGCCCGTGCTCCGGCCAGCGACGATCCGCCATGCCAGGTGCCACGCCTGGTGCCGTACGACTGGAAGCTGATCGCTCCGGCGGTCAGGCCGGTGGTGTTGGCGCCGGCCTGCCGCCACACCCAGCGGGCGAAATCGGCGCACCACGCCTCGGACCGCCATCCGCCGGCGCACCTGGTGCCCGCGTTCAGCGCACCGGAGTAGTAGTTGCAGTTGGCGCCGTTCTCCTTGTTCCGGGCGGCGTTGGCGGCCTCGCCGCGGGCGATCGACGCGATGCGGTCCCCGACCCCGTTGCCGCCTCCGTTGCCGCCACCGGGTACACCGGAGGCCCACCGGGCGACGTGGCCGGCGCCGTAGACGACCGCGTTGCCGTCGTCCTGCAGTTCCAGGGCGGCGCCGGGGTTGCCGTGGGTACTGGTCCACCAGACGGAGATGTTGCCGGGGGCGACGACGACCAGGTTGCCGTCGGTCTGCATCCGGACGATGGATCCGGCCCGGTTGGTGCCGGTGGACCACACGGCGCGGTTGCCGGGCGCGTACTCGACCAGGTTGCCGTCACTCTGCATGACCAGCACGTACTGGCCGTTCGGGGAGACCAGGCGGGCGTTGACGCCGAGCTGTTCGCCGGCGCTGAGCCGGAAAGTGCCCGCTCCCGCCTGGGCGGGAGTCGCGGCGAGCGGCAGCAGGCTGAGGGCCAGGGTCGCGGCGGCGAGCCGGACGGCGGTACGGACGAGCTTGCGCATGACCACTCCTGAGGGGCGCGGGTTCGGTGTTCCCGAACGACGAGAGCAGTTCACCGCGGATCAGGGGCGTTCAATAGTTCAGGGGTGTACCCCTGCGTACGTCAGTCGCAGTCGCTGCCGCTGCCGCCGGCCACCTGGACGACCTTGCGGGTGGCCAGCTTGGCACCGGTGTCGGCGAGGGCGTCGGAGGGACGATCGCCGGCGGCGTGTGCCGTCTTCGCGGCGTCGAGGCCGACCGCGAACAGGCCGATCTCGTAGTGCTGGCCCACCGCGCCGGGGAAGTATTCGACGCCCTCCCATGAGGACAGTGCCGACGGGTCGTCCCAGCCGTGCGGGTACTGGACGTACCATTCGTTCGGTTCGTCGTTGTCCAGGTTCCGGACGGCGAGAACGAGGGTCTCACCGGCGGCCAGCCTGGCGGTCCCGGTCACGAAAGCGCATTTCTGTACGCCGGAGCCGGCCGCCGGCGTGATGATCTTCCCCGTCGTGGTGACGACGGCGGCCGTGGAGGTGGCCCCGGCTTCGGGCGTCGTGGCGCCGGCCGAGGGGGTCGGCTGTTCCACAGTCGGAGGGGCGATCACCCGCTTGGAAGCGGTGGGTGGCCCCGATGCGACGGTTCCACCCACGCCAGGGCTGTGACTCGGCGCCGCCACCGATGCCGTCGACGGCATGACGGTCGGCGCGGGTGACACCGTGGCCCCGGATGACACGATCGGATCGGCGACGGTGGTTCCGGGCTCGGCGGAGATCCACGGGGCGGCCACGGCCACCCCGCCCCCGAGTCCGGCAAGGGCGAGCGCCGAGGCCGCGGCCAGCGTGGGCCAGCGGCGGTTCCGCGGGCGCGCCGTCGGAACGGCCCGTCCGGTGACGGCCAGCCTCCGCAGTTCGGCCGCCCATTCCAGACCGTCGGCCGGGCGGCTCGCCGGGTCCGAGCGCAGCATCGCGAGCACATGCGCCGCCAGAGCATCCGGGTCGGTCACGCCGGCCGTCCGGGCGACCGCACGGATCCGCGGTGCCAGCAGGTCGGGTAGCGCGGCACCGGCCGGCGGCGGGTCCGCACCGAGGAGGCAGAACACCGCCAGAGCGCCCAGTGCGTACCAGTCTCCGGAGTCTTCCCGGGCCCGATACGGATTGCGCAGGATCTCCGGCGCCGTGTACGCCGGGGTGTGCATCCCCGCGGGGTCGTATCCGTCAGCGGCCGTCCGTATCCCGCCCACATCGATCAGCACCACACCGCGTGCCGGGTGAACGATGCAGTTGCCGGGCTTCACGTCCCGGTGCAGGCTCGGGTTGCCCGCCGACCGGCTCGCCGCGTGCAGCTGCTGCAGGGCTTCGGCCGCCTCATGGACGTACTGCATCCGCTGCCCCACGGTCGCGGCGCCGGCCGGTTCCCCGCCGGCCAGTTCGGCGAGGGTGAGACCTTCGAGCCACTCCATCACCAGGTACGGCACGGGTGGCCCATCACTCTCGCGGCCCTCCGGATGCGGAGGAGCGCCGACGAACACCTCGTTGAGCCAGACCAGCCGGGGCAGGTGGAGATGCTGGAGCAGGACCGTGCGGTCCTTCCACCGCTGGAGGACGTCCGCGGACGGCCAGTCGTCGTCGGCCCCGTCCGGCGGGTGGAGGGCTTTGACCGCCAGCGGAACAGCCGACCGCAGTTCGCCGTGGTAGCTGGCACGCCAGGTGGTGCCTTCGCCGCCGCGCCGGCCGTCACCGAGAAGTTCGAAGCGGTCGGGGGCGTCGATCGGACCGGCGAACAGACCGTTCGGGCGCGGGCCGGGAAGCACCCCGGGCCCTTCGGTCGCCGCGCTCGTGTCACTCTCCACGGCGGTCGCCCAGGTCGGTCCGGCTGACGTGGCCGTTCCACAGCGCCCAGCGGGCCAACGGCAGCCGGAAGTCGTTCGCGTTGTCGCCCTCGGCGACCAACCCGGCGATGCCGTAGCCGGACAGGCTCTCCCTGATCATTTTCAGAACGTTGCGGACGTACTGCGGGCTGAGATCGAGACGTTCGCCGATTTCCGCGTACGTCGCCGGCCGCGCCGTCGCACCGGAGCCGGTGAGCAGCGGCCGGCACAGTTCGACCATCACCCGATGCTGGGCCGCGGTGAATCGTCCGGGCCCGGTGAACGTGTCGGCCGACGATGTCACGGGCGAACCCGCAGCCGGCCGCGACGACGAGGCCTCGACCTCCACGCTCTCGTCACCCCGGGAGCCGGCCAGAACGATCGAGAACCGTGGGTACGGAGGTGAGACGGCCGCCTGGGGCACCACCACGTGATCCTCACCGGCCGGCGGGCGTACCACGATCGGTTTGCTGGCGGATTCGTTGCGCACCAGAACCGTGCCGTCGACCAGTTCGATGGCGACTGCCAGCCGGGAGATGTGGCCGTCATTCGGCAACTGGACCGTACAGGCGCTACCGCGTCCGACGGTGACCCGATCATTCGGCGTCAGGGTCCACCGGCGCGCCAGATAGCTGATGGTTGCCGTTGAGCCGTTCAAAACGCCACCTTCTCGACCGCACCGGCGATGAAGCCGAAGTCTTGCAGGCGGCCCCTTCAGATCACCAGATATCAACGGCAAACCGGCACCTGAGTACGGTCAATCTCCACCGATCGGGGTCCGATGGCCGGACATACGCCGAACCGGATCACGACTTCGCCCCCTCCGGACGGTCGGGCGCCGGCCGCCCCGGTCACGATCGGGGCGATCATCCGCCGGATCTCTTGTTGGCCGCTCTCGACTACTGTTCAATCCGTCATCAGATGCGATGCGAAGAGCGACGACGTTGTCCGCGATTCAAAGTCACGGATAGGTAACGGGGGATTCGGTGTTCAACAATCAGCCACCCCCTGGTCAGGTGGATCGGGAATCGTCACCGGTCATGCAACGGACCACCGGTATTGCCGCGCTCGTCGCTCTGACCACTCTCGCCGCCGGTTTCCCGGCGTATGCGGCCGAGCGCCCGCCCCGGGAGATCACCGCCACCGTCGAGACGCCGAGCCTCTTCGACGACGAGGCCGGCGGCGACGCCGACGCTGACGACCCGGCCATCTGGATCAACCCGGCCGACAAGGGCCGCAGCCTGGTCATCGGCACCGCCAAGAACGGCGGCCTGCGCGTCTACGACCTCAAGGGTCGCGAGATCCAGTCGATCGCCACGCCCGAGGGTGGCCGGTTCAACAACGTCGACGTTCTGACCGGCTTCAAGCTCGGCAAGAAGAAGGTCGACGTCGCCGTCGTCACCGACCGCGGTCTCGACAAGCTGCGCATCTACAAGATCGAGGCGAACGGTCTCACCGACATCACGGCGGCCGACGCCCCGCTGCTCTTCTCGAAGGATGAGTCCGAGGTCGAGGAGCAGGCGACCGGCTACGGCATCGCCGTCTACGACCGTTACGCGGTGGTGAGCCGCCGGCACAGCACGCGGCTGGGGATCTTCCGGCTCGAGGAGAAGAACGGACGGGTCACCTACCGCACCACCGACACCCTGGACCTGCCCCGCGAGTTCCAGCTGCCGAACGGCGAGCGCTGGACCCCGTGCCTCGAGCCCGGCGAGGACCCGCAGGTCGAGGGCATGGTCGTGGACGCTGAGGCGGGCGTGCTCTACGCCGCCCAGGAGGACGTCGCCCTCTGGCGCATCAACCTGGCCGGCGGCACGTTCAGCAGCATCCCGCGAGTGGTCGAGCGGGTCCGCGAGTTCGGCGAGCCGGCCACCTACGACCCGGAGTCGGAGGAGTGCACCGTCGAATATGTGAACGGCTTCGGCGGCCGCATCACCGCCGACGTCGAGGGCGCCACGGTCTACCGCACCGGCAAGCGCAGCGGCTACCTGATCGTTTCCAGTCAGGGCGACAGTCGCTTCTTCGTCTACGACCGCCGCACCAACAAGCCGGTGACCATCTTCTCGGTCACCGACGGCCGCAACGCCGACGGCGTCCAGCACTCCGACGGCGCCGCCGTCACCGCGGTCGCCCTCCCCGGCTACCCGAAGGGCCTCCTGGTCCTCCACGACGGCGAGGACACTCCGAACGGCGACCGCACCAGCACCAACTTCAAGTTCGTCGACTGGCGCTCGCTGGGCCTGCCCTCCTGACGGCGCAGCTCCCCGAAACACCGAAGGCCGGGTCTCTCTTCACGGAGAGGCCCGGCCTTTTCACAACCGATATCGGGTACGCCCCACAACTCCCACCACCGCAGGGCAACCGCCCCCGGCTGCGCCGCGACCGCCGGCGGAGTCCCGTCCCGGAAACACAGAAAAGGCCCACCCGTTACCCGGGTGGGCCTTTCCTTACGTTGAGTCCGGCGGCGTCCTACTCTCCCACACCCTCCCGAGTGCAGTACCATCGG
>NZ_QGGR01000017.1 GCF_003148685.1 Actinoplanes xinjiangensis
TGACAATCTCCCCACCGAGCCGGCCTGTCGACCAGACCGACCCGGTGATCACCCATGCCCAAACAAGGCCGTGGTCAAGGTGTTTTTCCGGTCAGGAGGGCGCAGACGGTGGCGGGCGCCCTGCCGTGGCGGCCGATCCGGTACCGGCGACCGGGAGGCGGCTCACGTCTGCAATCCCCGCGGAACGTAGCGGGCGTCGAGGTCGGCGGTGCTGTCGTCCCGGGCGGCGAGGGCGGTGAACGCGGCCCACGGCATCCGGTCGACGGGTTCGGCGGTGCCGCCGTCGGCGATGGCGCGGTAGGCGAGCGAGGCCGCCCGCATGGCGGCGAGCAGGGCCGCCACCGGATGCAGGACCAGGCGGACACCGGCCCCGGCCAGGTCGGCATCGGACAGTACGGGCCGCGCGCCGCCGGCCTCACTGCGGTTGATCACCAGGGGTACGCCCGGGAGCGCCGCGTGGACCAGCGTGAGTTCCTCCAGGGTGTCCACGCCTTCCGGGAGGATCGCGGCCGCCCCGGCCTCGGCGTAGGCCCGGCAGCGCACGATCGTCTCGTCGAGACCGCGGACCGGGTGGGCGCAGGTCCGGGCGATCACCACGATCTGCGGAACCTGATCGGCCAGCGCGGTGATCTTCGCGGCCGTCGCGCCGATGTCGGCGAGCTCCGTTCCGGCCGGCCGCCCGCCACGGCCCGGCCCGGCCTGGTCCGCCAGGTGCAGCCCGGAGATGCCGGCCCGGGCGTACGCCAGAGCCGTCCACACCGCGGGCACGGGATCGTCGTAGCCGGTGTCCGCGTCGGCGATCAGCGGGATCCCGTCCAGCGCGGGGGCCAGAGTGGACGCCCGGTCGGCGATCTGGGCGCCGTGCACGAAACCGAGGTCGGGCGGGCCCAGCATGATCGCCGAGACGGCCGCCCCGGACAGATACACGGCCCGATGGCCGGCCGCCGCCGCGAGCGCCGCGGTCACCGGGTCGTAGACGCCGGGCACGTGGGTGACCCGGTCGGAGGCGAGAATCGCGCGCAATGCGGAAGCGGTCATGACTGAGCCTCCCATGTCGCGCCACCCGGTCCCCGCCCGCGGGAGCGACGCCGCGAGGCCGTGCCGACAGCGGATCGGCACGGCGTTCCGCTGTGCGAAATAGCGGGTTAAAGTTCGGCAGAGTCCGTTCCGTTCCGGTTCCGTGGGGGTTTCGCTGTGTCAACGCCGTCGTCCCCGGAGGAGGAGAGCCAGTCGCGCTCCATCGCCGCCGTCGAGCGGGCCATGGACGTGCTCCTCCACTTCGGCCGCGCCGACCAGCCGGACCTCGGGGTGACCGAGATCGCCACCGCCCTGGGCCTGACGAAGGCGGCCGTGCACCGCATCCTCACCGCGCTGCGCAGCCGCGAGCTGATCACCGTCGACCCGGCCACCCGCCGCTACGCCCTCGGTCCCGCCGCCGTCGCGCTGGGCCGCGCCTACCTGGCCCGTACGGATGTGCGCATGATGACCGCCCCCGAACTGCGGCGGCTGTCCGAGCGCCACCACGAGACGGCGACGCTGTCGTTGCGGCGCGGCGACAGCCGGCTCTACGTCGACCAGGTCGTCCCCGACCAGGAGCTGCGCCTCGAAGTCAGCCTCGGCATCCCGTTCCCGCTCCACGCCGGCGCCTCGTCCAAGGCGTTCCTGGCGTTCCTGCCGGACTTCGAGGTGGAGGCCTACTTCGAGGGGCACCCCCTCCAGGCGGTCACCGACAGGACCATCGTCGACCCGGCGGGGCTGCGCACGGACCTGGCCGAGATCCGGAAGCGGGGGTACGCGACGTCGCACGGCGAACGTCAGGCCGGCACCGCGTCGATCGCCGCCCCGATCTTCGACCACGACGCCCGGGTGGTCGCCGTGATCAGCCTGGCCGGGCCGGAGCTGCGGTTCACGCCGGAGTCCGGGCCGGCCGTCACCGACCTCCTCGCAGCCGCCGGCCGCATCTCCGCCCAGCTCGGCCACCGGCCGCGGAGTCTCGCCGCGGCGGTGGTCCGCGAGGCCCGCGACATCCGGGTGACGACCGGTGGCAGACTGCCGGGGTGACGTTCCGTGGCTGGCCGAGTGAGGCCCTGGAGTTCTACGAGGGCCTCGCCGCCGACAACTCGAAGACGTACTGGACAGCGCACCTGCCGGTCTACGAGGACCGGGTGAAGGCGCCGGCGCTGGCCCTGCTCGCCGACCTGGAGCCGGAGTTCGGTCCCGGCAAGGTCTTCCGGCCGTACCGTGACGTGCGGTTCAGTCACGACAAGACGCCCTACAAGGACCACCTGGGCATCTGGCTGGAGTTCGGCGGCTACGTCCAGCTGGGGGCGGACGGTCTGGCGGCCGGCTGTGGCATGTATCAGATGGCTCCCGACCAGCTGGAACGCTATCGCCGGACGATCGCCGACGACCGTCTCGGGCCGTCGCTGGAGAAGCTGATCGCGGGCATCGAGGCGGCCGGTGTGGCGGTGCACGGCCACGGCACCCTGAAGACGGCCCCGCGCGGCTTCCCGAAGGACCATCCCCGCATCGGCCTGCTCCGCCACAAGGGCCTGACCACCTGGCAGGAGTGGGAGCCGGCCCCGTGGATGGGCACCGCCGCGGCCCGCGACCGGATCGTCGACTTCCTGCGCCTGAGCCGCCCGCTGCGCGCGTGGCTGGACCACCACGTCGGCCCGCCCGCACCGTGAACCTCGGGCGAGGCGGGACCGGACCGGACCGTGGCGGGCGGGACACGAGTCCCGCCCGCCACGGCGTTCCGGGGGTTAGGCCGCGGTCCAGAGGAGGGCGCGGGCGTACTGGGCGTACAGGCCCTTCGGGTGGGTGCGGAACAGGGGCTCGGTGCCGAAGAGGACCGCGTGGCCGCCGCCGGCCGTGGTGCCGGAGACGACGGCGGGCTGCCCGGCGGCCTGGGCCGGGCCGTCGGTTCCCGCCTCCGTCGGCAGCCAGTGGCCGGCGACCAGCGGGGTGGTGCCGTAACGCTGCTCGACGGTCACGCCCGTGCCGGTGAACCAGATCGGGGAGTAGACGAACGAGTGCGCGGGGGAGCCGGCGCCGACGATCCGGCCCTCGTTGGTCACCGAGACCACCCCGTTGGCGTCGGCGCGGCCGGCCGTCGCGGTGACCGGGAGCACCCGGGCGGCGGCGTTGAAGGCGGCACCCGTGGCGCCGCGGGTGAGGACACCACCGCCGCGGGCCAGGAACGCGTCGACCGAGGCGCGGGCGGCCGGGTTCAGAGCCGGGTACGACAGGCCGGACGACACGATCAGGGTGTCGACGGTGGACAGGTCGAAACCGGCGTTGAGGATCGCCGTGGAGACGGGCCGCACCGCGAAGCCCATCTCCTTCAGGGCGAACAGTTCGTCGGCGGAGACCGCCGCGGCCACCACGGGCTGGTCGAACACGTCGCCTCTTGCGCGACGGGGGGCGGTGGTGAACCGTACCCCCAGCGTTGTGGCGAGAGCGACGGCGTCGGGACGCGCCTCGGCCGGGACCACGACGGTGGCCGCGTCCGTGCGCCGCAGCTTCACACCCCGGGCGAGCAGCTCGTTGACTGCGCGCACATCGGTGCCGTCGCGCAGCGACAGGCTGAGGTCACGTCCGCGCGGCGCGTCGACGGAACCGGTCGGCACGGCCCGGGAGATCTTCACGACCGGGACCCGCGGCAGTGACCGGACGCTGCTGTCGACCCTGGCGCCCCACAGCAGGCCGTGACTCCAGCCCGAGATGTCGTACATCTGCGGCACCAGGCCGGAGATGTCCCGCCCCGCTTCGAGCAGGACGTTCGCCAGGCCGCGTTTCGGCTGGTGCATGTCGATCAGGTAGGTGCCCTTGCGGTAGTGGCGACCGCCCGCCCGGAAGTCGGAGCGGGCTGCGGTGACCCGCACGTCATGGGAGATCAGGTGGTCGACCAGGCGCGCGGCGGCCGGCGTGCCGGCCGGGATGACGTAGGCGCGCGGGAACGTCGTCGCATAGCGGTCCTCGGGGCCGAAGCCGTCGACGAAACCGTCCGGGATCACCGGCGACGGCTCGCCGGCCCAGCCGCGGCGGAACTGCTCGATCTGGTCGGCGAGCAGTGTGCCCCGGTTCGTGTCGGCGTAGGTGAGGGCCGCCTCGATCGTCGCCGCGGCCACATCGGTGTTGATCCGGGCCCGGCGCTGCAGCTCCTCGACCGGCAGAGTGTCGTACGCCGCGTTGTTGACCCGCAGCGGGATCTCCACGGTGTGCCCGACCGCGCCCTGGTAGATCGCGTACATCGGGGTGAAGATCGGCGGCCAGTCGTCCCAGTCACCGGGGGCGTAGTCGCGGAACGGGATGTCGGCGCGGGTCGTCTCCGGGTGCCCGAGCCGCTGGATGGCCTTCTCCATACCGAGCGCGTTCGGCAGGGCGTGTTTGATGTACAGGTCGTACTCGTAGTTCTGCCCGTGCGGCGGCGTCGCCGGTTCGATCAGCGTCGTCCCCGTGTAGCCGTGTTCGTCGAGCATCAGGAACGGCTGCGTCGCGATCATCACGTCGCGTACCGCCCGGGACTCCGGCTGCGAACTGGTCGCGTGATCCCGGTTGATGTCGAACCCGGCACCGTTCGCCCGGGTTCCCGCGACCCGCCCGTCCGGGTTGTTGGTGACCGTCACGTACACCCGGCTCCGCTTCAGGAAGTCCCTGGTCGCGGCGTCGGTGGCGGTGGACAGGCGCTCGATGACACGCAGCGCGCCGTCGGTGCCCTCCCACTCGTTGCCGTGGATGTTCGCGTTGATCCAGACCGGCGTCTTGTACCCGGCCCGCAGGTGCCGGTCCCGCTTGGCGGCGCCCGGGTCCTCCTCGATCAGTTCGCGCCAGCGGTCCTGCCGGGCCGCCTCCGCGCCCGACTCGGGCGCGGTCACCGTCACCAGATAGAGATCCCGGCCGCCGGCCGATCTCCCGACGATCTCCGCGGAGACCCGGTCCGAGGCGGCCTGCAACGCGTTCAATCTCGGAGCGATCGAGTGGTACGGGACGAGGCCCAGCCTGATCGACCGGTCCTCCGGGTTCACCGGCCAGACCGGCAGCCGGTTCTGCCGGGGGAAGCCTCGCCGGGTCGTGAGGCTCCACCCGGCCGCCGGTCGTTCAGCGGACAGCACCCGTGTCGACAGCGCATCGATCGCACTGCTGTCGATCGCGGCGATCTCGTTGCGTTCGGGCCCGTTTCCGAAGTCACGGGTGGATGGGGTGTCGCCCGGCGCCGCCGACGCCGGGTTGGCGAGCAGAGCCGTGGCGAGCAACGCGGCACCGACTCCGGCCAGCGTTCGTGACAGGTCCACAAAGCACCTCCGTCTGGGATGCCCCGACCCTCCCCGCCCGATCGCTGTATGCGCAATCATCGATACGGGCGTGTCGCCATACCGTTGCGGTCATCCCCCGCCCGGACCGGTCAGATCATCCGCTGCGCGGGGCGCCCCCGGATGAGCCGGCAGCCGGTCCAGACCGACCACACCGTCCACGCCGGAATCAGCAGCACCACGGAGACGACGGTGAGCGCCGAGGCCGGGCCGCGGGCCGCGGGCACATGCGTCACCAGTTGCAGGCCGAGCAGGACTCCGAGCAGTCCGGCGCCGGTGAGCGCGCCCAGCACGGCGAGCGCCGGTGGGCTGGTCCGCCGGGCGAGGGCGGTGCCGCTGACCGCGAGCAGCCATGTTCCCGGCAGGAAGGCGCCGATCAGCGCGACCATGGCCGTGTCCGTGGCCACGGACAGAGCGCCGGCCGCGACCGGGCCGGTCCCGGCTCCGGCCGTGACCAGGGCGGCGACCAGGTAGGCGAGCGGCCCGCCGCCGTGTGCGCGGGCGGCGTGGACGGACCGGACGGCGACCACCCCGGCCATGGCGCAGGGCGCGAGCAGGAACAGGAACTCGGCGGCGTCCTCGGAGAGGGAGAACGGGTTCAGGGCCGCGATCACGACGGCCACCGAGGCGCCGAGGAGCCCGAGGCCGGACAGGGCCGCCGGCCACCGTCCCGGCGGCGGGACCGGTTGCCGCACCTGCCGGGACAGCAGGGGGACCTTGACCACGGTGTCGATCGCGAACCACCAGCGCCGGGCGCCGTGCACCCCGGCCAGTACGGCGAGGGACTCCTCGCGCCAGCGGGCCCGGTGAGCCCGTGGCAGCAGCGCCGACGCGACGGCGAGCAGCGCGCGCAGCATCCGCATCAGTGCGCCCCTCCGGGAAGGAGCCCGCCGAATGACGGCCGCACCCGCGAGCCGGCTCGCTGCTCGGCCCTCGCCTGCGCCTCCGCGGCCGCCGCCGCGCCGTCGGGGGTCAGCCGGTAGTAGCGCCGTCGTGGCCGGCCCACCACACTCTCGTCGGCCTCCTCCCACTGGCTGTGCAGCCATCCGGCCTGCTCCAGCCGTGCCAGGATCGGGTAGATGGTGCCGGGGAGGAGTCCCGTCGACTCGACGATCTCCAGTCCGTATCGCTGTCGGTCGGGCTCGGCGGCCAGCATCGCGAGCACGAGCCGCACCTGCAAGGTCAGCTTGGGCATACTCGTACTCTACATAGCCCCCGTGCTCCAGTGTGCCCCCGGATGCGGTCATTTCGTGGCGGTGTGGGACTCCCAGGTGGCGTACATGGTGGCGTACCGGCCGCCGGCGGCCAGCAGCTGGTCGTGGGTGCCCTGTTCGACGATGTCGCCGTCGTCGACGACGATCACCCGGTCGGCGCGGCGCGCCGTGGACAGGCGGTGGGCGACCAGAATGGCGGTCCGGCCCTCCAGCAGGCGCTGGATCGCGGCCTCCACCCGCAGCTCCGAGCGCAGGTCCAGGCTCGACGTGGCCTCGTCGAGGACCACCACCCGGGGCTCGGCGACGAAGACGCGGGCCAGGGCGATCAGCTGACGTTCGCCGGAGGACACCGACTGGCCGCGTTCGTGCAGGATCGTCCGGAGGCCGCCGGGGGAGCGGTCGACCAGGTCGCGCAGGCCCACCGCGTCGACGGCCGCCTCGACCAGTTCGTCGGGGGCGCCGGGGTGGGCGAAGGCGATGTTGTCGCGGAGGGTGCCGGCGAACAGGAACGGCTCCTGCGGGACCACCCCGACCTGACGGTGCAGCGAGTCGAGGGTGACGTCGCGCAGGTCGTGGCCGTCGATCAGCACCGTTCCGGCGTCCGGGTCGTAGAGGCGCGACACCAGTTTGGCGAGGGTGGACTTGCCGGCGCCGGTCGGGCCCACACAGGCGATCGTCTCGCCGGGTGCGATCCGCAGGTTCACCCCGCGCAGAACCGGGCGCGCCCGGTCGTACCCGAAGGTGACCTCCCGCAGCTCGATCCCGCCGGACGCCGGCGGCAGCGGCCGGGCCCCGGGGCTCTCCCGGACCGCGGGCGCCGTGCCGAGCAGGCCGCGCAGTTTGCCGAGGGCGGCGCGGGCCTGCTGATAGTTGGTGTAGAGCTGGACGAGCTGCTGCACGGGCTGGAAGAACGCGTTCAGGTAGAGCACGAACGCGGTCAGCTCACCGATCGTCAGGGTGCCCCGCAGGACCATCCGGCCGCCGATCAGCAGCAGCGCGGCCAGGCCGAGCAGGCCGATCACCGACGTGCCGGGGCCGTAGACGGCGTTGATCCGGCCGGTGTGGTCGTTGGCGTCGCGGTAGGCGCCGACCACCTCCCGGTGGGCGATCACGTTGCGGTCCTGCTGGTTGTGGGCGGCGATGACGCGTACGCCGTTCAGGCTCTCGGTCAGGTGGGTGAAGAGTCCCGCGATCGTGTCGCGCTGCCGCTGGTAGCCGACGTCGGCGGCCCCGCGGAACCAGAGCGTGAGCAGCAGCAGGGGCGGAACCACCAGGAGCAGCGTGATCGCGGCGAGACCCGCGTCGTAGTGGATCAGGACCGCGGTGACCACGACCATGGTGAGACCGTGGATCAGGAACTGCGCGAACCCCTCCTGGAGCAGCTGCTGGAGCGCCTCCACGTCGGACGTCATCCGGGTCATGGTGACGCCGGCCTTCTCCGTCGTGTAGTGGTCGAGGCTGAGCCGCTGCAACTGGGTGAACACGCGCACCCGCAGGTCACGGGTGCTGTAGGCGGCGAGCCGGCCACTGGTGCGGATGCGCACGGCGGTGGCTGCCGCGGTCAGTGCCACCGAGGCGAGGAACGCGACGGCGGCGAACACCAGGACCGGCACGTCTCGGGCGATGATGCCGTGGTCGATGCCGACCTGCACCAGGTACGGCCCGGACTGCAGCAGCAGCGCCTCGACGAGCACGGCGACGGCCGCGGTGACGAGCAGCGCGCGCCGGCCGGACAGCAGGGACCACAGGGTGAGCCGGCCGCTGTCGGGGGAGTGACTGAACGTCACCTCCGGTTCGGGGTGGGCCGGCTCGCTCGCCTCCATCAGGGTGACACCGGCCGCCAGCTCGGGTGGTACCCCGGCGAACGGTGTGTTGCCCTGACGGCGGGTGCCGGTGCCGCCCATCCCGGCGATCGCCCCCGACCCCGGTCCGCCGCCGGGCCCGCCGAAACCGCCTCCGAACATGCTCACGCGTTGACCTCCGTGGCCAGGACCCGCCCGTATCGGGGTTCGGTCGCCAAGAGTTCGGTATGGGTTCCGGTCGCCACTGCCTGACCGTTCTCGATCAGTACGACCCGGTCGGCGAGGCCGATCGTCGCCAGCCGGTGCGCCACCATGATCGTGGTGCGGTCGCGCATCAGGTCACGGAGCGCCTCGTGGATCTCGTGCTCGACGCGGACGTCGACGGCGCTGGTGGCGTCGTCCAGGATCAGCACCGGCGGGTTGACCAGCAGCGCCCGGGCGATGGCGACGCGTTGCCGCTGCCCGCCGGAGAGGGTGTAGCCGCGTTCGCCGACCACCGTGTCGTACCCCTGGGGAAGGTCCCGGATGAAACCGTCGGCGCCGGCCGCGACCGCGGCGGCGACCACCTGCTCGCGGGTCGCCGCGGGCTGTCCGAAAGCGATGTTGTCGTGCAGGGAGAGGGAGAACAGGAACGGCTCGTCCGGCACGATGCCGACCCGGCCACGCAGTGTCGCCAGGGGGTAGTCGCGCACGTCGGCGCCGTCGATCAGCACCCGCCCCGCGTCGGCGTCGTAGAACCGTGCGGCGAGCCGGGCCACCGTGCTCTTGCCGCTGCCGGTCGCGCCGACCAGCGCCACCGTCTCACCCGGCCGGACGTGCAGGTCGAGACCTTCGAGACCGACGGTGCCATCGGGGTACGTGAAACGCACGCCCTCGAACCGCACGTCGCCCCGGGGCTGCGGGACCACCGGCTCGGCCGGGTCGGTCAGCTCCGCGGGAGTGTCCAGGATGTCGTAGATGCGCTGCGCGGACGCGGCGGCCCGCTGCCCCATCATGATGATCATGCCGAGCATCCGGAACGGCGGCTGGAGCATCAGCACGTAGGAGTTGAACGCCACGATCGTGCCGACGGTGGCGTCGCCGTCGAGGACCATCAGCCCGCCGACCAGCAGCACCATCGCCAGCCCGAGCCGGGGCAGGTTGTCCATCACCGGCATCCAGCGGCTGCGGATCCGGGCGTCGGTGGTATACGCCCACCGCAGCCCGTCGGCCGCCCGCGTGAGCGTGCCGATCTGCCGTTTCTCGGCCGCGAACGCCTTCACGATCCGGACGCCCTGGATGTTCTCGTCGACCACGGTCGCCACCCCGGCCAGCCGGGACTGGATCAGCCAGGAGACCGGGAAGATCGCCTTGCGCATCCGGACGCCGAGCACCGCGATGACCGGCATGGTCAGCATCGCCACCACGGCCAGGGGCGCGTTGATCGACACCATCAGGGCGAACGCGATGCCCGCGATGGTGCACTGGACCAGGATGGACGGACCGAACGCCAGGTACATCTGCACGGCGCGGATGTCACTGGTCGCGCGGGAGATCAGCTCACCGGACTGGACCCGGTCGTAGAAGCCGTACGACATCCGCATCAGGTGGCCGAAGACGAGGTTGCGCAGGTCGTACTCCATCTCGTACGCCGTGCGCAGCAGGTAGAGGCGGGCCAGGAAGTTGATCAGCCCCTGGGTGATGGCGAGCCCGGCGATCAGCCAGACGTACTTCTCCAGGCCCTCGGTCCGGTCGACGAGTGCCCGGTCGATACCGATCCGCACCAGGTCGGGGATCTGCACCTGGACGATCAGGCCGATGAACGACAGCGTCAGCGAGGTGATCAGCAGCGCGCGGTGGGCGCGGACGAGGGGCCGGGCGCGGCGTAACCAACTTTTCGTGGGGTCCGGGTCGATGCCGGCCTTGGGGGCCCGGCGTGCGGCGGCGGTCAAGCGGTGCTCCTCACGAAGGATGTGCTTAGCCTAGCTAACTATCGTGTCTTCTCAAGCCCGTCCTCCGCCGGTCGATGGAAGCGGCATGTTTCGCCGCCTCGGCGCCCTCGCCGCCGCCACCACCCTCACCGTCACCGGTCTCGCCACCCCCGCCCAGGGGGCGACCACCGCCTGCCGTACGGACGCCGGCAGCCCCCGCTGCCAGGTGTGGACCGGCAAGGTCGACTGGGCTCCCGACGGCGACACGATCCGCGTCGACCTCGCCGGAGACGGCACCAGGAACGTGGTCTCGGTACGGATCCTGGGCATCCAGGCGATGGAGATGAAGACCTACTCGCACTACCCGGAGCGGCGTAAGGGCGACTGCCACGCCGTCGCCGCCAACCTCCGCCTCGAGCAACTCCTCGCCGCGGGCGGCAACACCGTGCGGCTCACCTCGCTCAAGGCGTCCAGCAAGAGCGAGGGCCGGCCGCTGCGCTCGGTCGCGGTCAAGATCGGCGGGCAGTGGCAGGACCTCGGAGAGCAGATGGTCCGCGGGGGCTACGCGCTCTGGCAGGCGTGGCCCGGCGAATGGGCGATGGACGGGGTCTACCACCGGGCCGCGCAGCAGGCCGCGGCCGAGGGCCGGGGGTTGTACGACACCGACAGCTGCAAGTCCGGCCCGGCCCAGAACAGCGGCCTCACCCTGGCCGTCAACGCGGACGCCGACGGTGTCGACGAGAAGAACCTCAACGGCGAGTACTTCCGGATCCACAACCCGTCGGCCACCGGCGTGCCGATCGCCGGCTGGTGGGTGCGCGACTCCGGGCTGCGCCGCTACACGTTCCCGGCCGGCACCGTGGTCCCGGCCGGCGGCGACGTCTACGTCCACGTCGGCAAGGGGCAGAACACCGCCACCCACAAGTACTGGGGCCTGACCAAACCGATCTTCACCAACGTCGACCCGGCCAACCACAGCGTCGGCGACGGCGGATACCTCTTCGACGTCCACGGCGACCTGCGCGCCTGGATGATCTATCCCCAGGCCGGGGCCTAGGCGGGCCCGGCGTCGCCGTTGCGCCAGTGGCGGCGGCACAGCACCCGGTACGTGACCTCGGCCGCGTCCGACGTGTCGCCGACCGCCACCTGGGCGCCCGAGCGGGCCACCCGGCCGTCCTCGATCCGCGCGTTCTGCCGCCCCGGGCGCCCGCACCAGCAGGTCACCTCGACCTGCAGCGACACGATGTTGTCGGCCAGCTCCAGCAGCCGCTGCGCGCCCGGGAACAGATGCGACATGAAGTCGGTCGAGATGGCGTAGCAGTCCACCGCCACGCACAGCTCGTCGACCGCCCAGGCCAGCTGCTCCACCTGCTCCGGCCGGAGGAACTGCGCCTCGTCGACGATCACGAAACCGCCGGCCGGGACCTCGTCGGCGATCAGCACGGTCAGCTCGGTGCCGTCGGTCACCTCGATCGCGTCCGCCTCCACCCCCAGCCGCGACGACATCACCCCGGAGCCGGCCCGGTCCATGCTGGTCAGCAGGACCCCGGGCCGGCCCGCCTGCCGGCGGTTGTACGCGTTCTGCAGCGCGAGCGTCGACTTGCCCGCACCCATGCTGCCGTGGAAGAGGGTCAGCTCGTGAAAGACCGGGGCGAGGGCCCTGGCGCGGGACACGACGGGGGTGCTGACGGTGACCGGGACCAAGGTGAGCCTTCCTCAGGACTTTCGCGGGCCGCTACACGCTACCCGACCTGCTCCGCCTCCTCCGCAGCCCGCCGGAACGGGTCGCCGTAGGCCCGGATCGCCTGGCGGGCGAACGCCTGCTGCTGGGTGGCGACCCGCTCCGAACGGCCCCGGCCGAGGAAGCTGACGAACCAGTGCAGCACCGCGGTCACCCGGTTCTTGAAGCCGACCAGGTAGAACAGGTGCACCGCCACCCAGACGACCCAGGCCGGGAAGCCGGACAGCCGCACCTTGCCGATGCTCGCGACCGCCGAGAATCGGGAGATCGTCGCCAGACTGCCCTTGTCGAAATACCGGAACGGCTGACCGGTCTCCTTACCGGCCAGACGGCGCTTGATCTGGTCGGCGGCGTGCCGGCCGCTCTGGATGGCCACCTGGGCCACCCCGGGCAGCGGCCTGCCGTCCTTGCCGGCCAGGTTCATCATGTCGCCGAGCACGAAGATCTCCGGGTGGCCCGGCAGGCTGGTGTTCGGCTCGACCTCGATCCGGCCGGCCCGGTCGGTCTTCGCCCCGGCCGCCGCGGCGAGTTTCGCGGCCAGCGGCGGTGCCGCCACCCCGGCCGCCCACACCTTCGTCATCGTGGGGATGCGCTCGCGCTCGCCGTTCGACTCCACCTCGATGCTGTTGGCGTCGACGCCCACCACCATCGTGTTCGTCCGGACCTCGACGCCGAGCTTGTCCAGCTGCGCCGCGGCCCGCGCGGAGAGGTGGTCACCGAACGTGTTCAGCACCGCCCCGACCGCGTCGACCAGCAGGATCCGCGCCTTGCGGGAGTCGATGTGCCGGTACTGCCCGCGCAGCGTACGGTGCGCCAGCTCGGCGATCTGCCCGGCCATCTCGGTGCCGGTCGGGCCCGCACCGACGACCACGAACGTCATCCAGCGCTCGATCGTCTCCGGATCGGTGTGCAGGTCGGCGACCTCGAACGCGCCGAAGACCCGGGCCCGCAGCTCCAGGGCGTCGTCGATGCTCTTCATACCGGGCGCGTGGTCGGCGAACTGGTCGTTGCCGAAGTAGGACTGCGACGCGCCGGCCGCGACGATCAGCGTGTCGTACGGCACGGTGTAGTCGATGCCCGGCCCGGCCACCGACACGATCCTGCGCTCCACGTCGACGTCCTGCACCCAGCCGAGGCGCACGTCCACGTTCTTCTGCCGGCGCAGCACCTCACGGATCGGCGGCGCGATCTCACCCTCGGACAGGATGCCGGTCGCGACCTGGTAGAGCAGCGGCTGGAAGAGGTGGTACGCCGTACCGTTGATCAGGGTGATCTCGACGTCCGCACGGCGCAGCGCCTTGATCGCGAAGAGGCCGCCGAAACCGGCCCCGACGACTACCACTCGATGACTCATCAGTACTCCCTCACCTCAGGGCACCCGGAACCAGCTTGGTATGCCCCGGTCTCCAGGGGAAGTACCGTCAGCTCAGGCGCTGTGTGATTTGTCCCAGCCAGCGGGCCACCACGTCCAGTTCCTCGCCGGTGAATCCGTCGGAGATCTCGGCGTTCAGCTCCTTCACGACGTCCTTGGCCGTCGCGACCGCCTCCCGCCCGGCCGGGGTCAGGCGCAGCCGCACCGCCCGGGCATCGGCCGAGTCCGGCGTCTTGACCAGGAAACCGCCCTTCTCCAGCCGGCTCACCAGGCCACTGATCCCGGACGGCGACGCGCCGAGGGCCGCGCTCACGTCGCCGACCAGCGCGTTGTCGTGACCGGCCAGATGGAACAGCACACCCGCCCCGGCCGCGCCGATGCCGCTGTCACCGGAGCGCGCGTCGATCCACCGCCGGACCGAGCGCTCGGCGATCATCATCTCGAAGACGAGGCGGTGGCCGCTCATCGCGCCGCGTTGGCGATCTGCTTCTGCAGCCAGGTCAGCAACTCGGGCCAGAGGGTGTCGCGGGCGGTTCGGCGCATGAACCCATGGTGGCCGATCCGCGGCACGCCCGCCTCGGCCGGGGTGTGGGTGCGGCGCTCCACCGCCGCGTTCACCAGGCGGGCGGCGAGCTTGTCGACCTGCGGCGGCGTCGCCCACGGGTCGTCGCTCAGCCCGATCACCAGCACCGGCCCGGTGACCGCGGCGGCCCGCTCGGCCGCCCTCATCGCCGGATCGTCGAACAGATACTCCGTCAGCCCTCCCCAACGGGCCCACTGCCGCACGGCCGCCACCGGGATGTCCTCGCCGAGACCCAGGCGGCGGGCCGGGACATGACCGAGAACGGCGCCGAGCGCCGGGCCGAGCACGGACAGCACCAGGCGTACGCGCAGCCGCTCGGCCCGGTCCGGAATGGCGCCGATCGACGCCACGTGCGAGGCGACCAGCGCGAACGCCGTCAGGCCGGGCCCGCCGTGCCCGAGCGCGAGGGCGTGCCCGCCGATACTGTGGCCGACCGCGAGCTGCGGCAGACCCGGGAACCGCCCGGCCGCCCACCCGGTCACCGCCGGCACGTCCTGCTCGATCCAGTCGCGCATGCCCACCTCCCGGTGGTCGCGCGGCGATCCGGACCGCCCGGTGCCCCGGTAGTCGTAGACGACCGCGGCGATCCGGTTCTCCGCCAGGAACGACGCGAACCCGGTGTAGAACCCGGCCGGCGTCGCCGTGGCCGGGTGCACCACCAGCACCGCGACCGGCTCCCCGTCCGGCTCGAACAGCGTCCCGGCGAGCGGGCCGATCTCGATCGAGGTATTTCGCATGCGACATAAAATAGCGCCGCGGGCCCCGCGCGGGTAGCCCGGGCCCGTGGGAGGGTGAGGCGGTCACCACCTGAGGAGGGAACATGGCGGGATCGCCGAGGATCACGTCGGTCGTGTGGGGCACGATGGAGATCGAGGGGCTGGAGCCGGGCAAGGACTTCAAGCTCTGGCCCGGCGGCGGCCGGCCGTGGGACTGGCGGGAGACCGGCACCCAGCACAGCCCCGGAGTCCAGCCCGCCGACGTCGAGGAGCTGCTCGACAACGGCGCCACCGTGATCGTGCTGTCCCGCGGCATGGAGGAGCGGCTCGAGATCGACCCGGCCACCCTGGCGTTCCTGCGCGACCGGGACGTCACCGTGCACGAGGCGGAGACCACCGAGGCGGTCCGGCTCTACAACGAGCTGGCCGGCACCGAGGCGGTGGGCGGCCTGTTCCACTCGACCTGCTGATCCGGTCCCGGTGCCGGTCCGGGCCGGCGCTGAGGGATTGAAACGTTATGGCCGGGGCGGCAGGATGGCGGCATGACGTACGTGTGCTTCACGCTCCAGGTCGACCCGTCGAGGCTCGACGCCTACCGGGAGGCGCACGCCGCCGTCTGGCCGGAGATGCTGCGGGCGCTGCACGAGACCGGCTGGCGTGACTACCGGCTCTTCCTGCGCCCGGACGGCCTGCTCGTCGGCACCCTCCGGACCGACGACTTCGCGGCCGCCCAGGAGGCGATGGCGCGCACCGAGGTGAACGCACGCTGGCAGGCCGCCATGGCCGGGTTCTTCCCGGCGCTCGGCGAGGCCCGGCCGGACGAGGGCATGCTCGTCCTCGACCAGGTCTTCCACCTGGAGGAGCAACTGGAGCGCCTCTGACCGCGGGTCACGCCCGCCAGGCCACCACCTGCTCGCCCGCGGCCGCCGCGGCGCGGAACACCGGGACCAGCCGCACCCAGGCGTCCTCGAGATACGACAGCGCCCAGTCCGCCTCCCACAGATCCTCCGGGTAGACACCGATCGACTCCATCAGCGGCCGGTCGTAGCCGGCGGCCAGCGCGGTGAACGGGGTCGCCTCCAGGAACGTGGCCGCGGCCCGGACCTCGCCGGCGGTCAGGATCAGGAACGGGTCACCCGCCGCGAAGACGTCGACCGGCGGGTTCAGGTCGAGCAGCAGGAAGTGCAGACCGGCCCAGGCCCGGTCGGTGTGCGTGCCGGGCAGCCCCTCCGCGTACTCCCGTGCCCTGCCGGGATCGTCGCCGGCCAGCCGCCGCAACTCGGCGACGGCGTCCGGCCCGGTCCGCCGGAAGTAGGTGATCACGCTCATCGACGCATTGTGCCGGTCCGGGCCGGGGACCGGAAACGGACAGCGAACGCACAGCTCAGAGGTGGAGTCGGCGGCCTACCCTGGAATCCGGACGGCACGCGGGGCGCGGGCCGGGCATGCGGAGGAGACGTGCGGTGGGCTTCGTCAAACGGTTCGTGCTCTCGATGGTCGCGTCGAAGCTTCAGCGGATGTCCCACAAGCGGCACAACCCCCTGGCCGACGGCCTGTTGCGCGAGGTGAACCACCGGCTCTACGGCCACGGCCACCACCCCGGGGCGTACGGGCATCCCGGTGCCTACGGCCGTCCGGGGGCGTACGGGCATCACGGCCACTACCGGCATCACGGGCACTACCGCCACCACGGCCACTACCGGCGCCGCTGGTTCTGAGCCGGCCACCGGCCCCGGGCCCCGCGTGGGCCGGCCGAGCGCGGCCCCGGCCGGTGGGTGAAACGGTCAACTGTCGCGGCCGGGTGCCGATAGGTGGCAGGTGGGGAGCGAACGGGAACGGCGGCGTGTCGCGGTCCTGCGGGAGTACCACCTCCTCGACACTCCGCCGTCCGCCGAGTTGGAGGCCGTGGTCCGGGTCGCCGCGACGGTCGCCGGTGTGCCCGCCGCGACGCTGAACCTGCTCGACGACGTGAAGCAGTACCAGCTGACCACGGTCGGCGTCGCCGGGCGGCAGTGCGCCCGGGACGACTCGATGTGCGCGGTACGCCTGGACCGCGGCGTCTTCGTGCACGTGCCGGACGCCCGGGAGGAGCCGGACTACCGGGACAACCCGTGGGTGACCGGTGAACTGGGCCGGATCGTGTTCTACGCCTCGGCGCCACTGATCAGCCCGGGTGGCCACGTGCTGGGCACGCTGTGCGTCTTCGACGACCGGCCGCGGCGGCTGACCCGGGAGCAGATCGGCCGGCTGCGGGACCTGGCCGGGATCGTGGTCGCGTTCTTCGAACGGCGCCGGCTCGCCCGCCTGTCGGCCGGGCTCGAGGAGACCATCCGGGCCCGGGAGCAGTGGACCCGTACCGTGCTGGACAGCATCGACGAGGCGGTGATCGCGGTCGACCCGTCGGGCGGGGTCATCCTGATCAACAGGGCCGCCCACGCCCTGCACCCGGACGCCGGCCTGACCGCGGGCCCGGACGGGGCGGCGGCACGCTACCGGCTGTACGAACCGGACGGCCGGACCCCGGTCCCGGACGATCAGGTGCCGCTCGTCGTCGCGATGCGCGACGGCGTGCCGGTCACCGGTCGGGAGCTGATGATCCAGGCGCCCGGCCGGAGCCCGCGGTCGATGCTGGCGAACGCGGCGCCACTACGGACCGCCGACGGCACGGTGCACGGCGCCGTCGTCGCCCTGCACGACGTCACCGCCGAACACGCCCGGCAGCGGCTTCTCCAGGAGGCCCACGAGCGGCTCGCCGCCGCCAACACCGAGCTGCGCCGCTCCAACACCGATCTGGCCAACTTCGCGGGGGCGGTCAGCCATGACCTGGTCGCTCCGCTGGCGGCCGTCGGTGGATATCTGGAGCTGCTCGGTGACCCGGACGAGGTGCCGGAGCAGCCGCGGGTGGCCGAGTGGGTCGCGGCGGCGGCGCGGGCGGTGGCCCGGATGCGGGACCTGATCGACGCGCTGCTCGACCACGCGCGGGCCGGCAGAGCTCCGGTGCGGGCGCTTGCCGTACCGCTGGGAGATCTGATCGGCGAGGTGCTGCACGACCTGGACCCGGAGATCACCGCGGCGGGTGCACGCGTCAGCGTGCCCGGCCCGCTGCCGGAGGTGACCGGCGACCCGGTGCTGATCCGGCAGCTGATGCGGGAGCTGATCGGCAACGCCGTCAGGTACCGGCACCCGGACCGGCCGGCCCACGCCGAGATCACCGCCGACGGCCCGGCCGTGCGGATCGCCGACAACGGGACCGGCATCCCGGCGGAGCGCCGCGAGGAGGTGTTCGGCATGTTCGCCCGCGTCGACGGGCAGACCGCGCGGAGGCACGGCATCGGACTGTCCAGCTGCCTGCGGATCGTCGAGCGGCACGGCGGGACGATCACGATCGGGGACACGCCGGGCGGCGGCGTCACGGTGACGGTGACGCTGCCCGGGAAATGGTCAGTTCGCCGGTAGGGGTGCCGATCGGACAGGGGTGGATCTGGCTGAACGCCTGTCGGAACGCGAGCGCCGGCGACTTGCCGCGCTGCACGAGTACCGCCTGCTCGACGCGCCGGCCGGGGACGAGCTGGAGGCCGTCGTGCGGGTCGCCGCCACCGTGGCCGGGGTACCGAACGCCACGCTCAACCTGATCGACGAGAACCGCCAGTGCCAGCTCACCACCGTCGGCTTCGAGGGCGGCGACTCGGACCGCTCCGACTCGATGTGCGCGGTCCGTTTCGAGTCCGGCCGGACCACCTACGTCAGGGATGCCCGCACCGACCCGGTCTTCCGCCACAATCCGTGGGTCACCGGGGTGCTGGCCGGTGTCCGCTTCTACGCGTCGTTTCCGCTCGTCACGCCGGAAGGGCACGCGCTGGGGTCGCTGTGCGTCTTCGACGACGAGCCGGGGGAGCTGAACGGCGAGCAGATCGAGCGGCTCGAGGACCTGGCCGGGATCATCCTGGCGCTGTTCGAGCGGCGGCGGCAGGCACGGATCAACGCCGACCTGGCGGCGTTGGCCGAGGAACGGCAGCGGTGGACCGACACGCTGCTGGAGACGATCGACGTGGCGGTGGTGGCGGCCGACCGGAACGGGCAGCCGACCCTGTTCAACCGGGCCGCGCGGGAGTGGCACGGGCTGGACGGTCCCGCCGGCCGGTATCGGCTGCTCGAGACCGACGGGGTCACCCCGCTCGCGCCGGAACGGGAGCCGCTGCGGCGCGCACTGCGGGAAGGCGGCGTCAAGGACGCCGAGATGATCATCGAGCGGCCCGGCCGGGAACCGCTGCACGTCAGTGTCAGCGGCCGGGCGCTGGCCGGGCCGGGTGGCGTCCGGTGCGGTGCGGTGGTCGCGATGAACGACGTGACGGGCGCCCGGGCCCAGCAGCGGGCGATCGAGGAGGCCCGGCGGGAGCTGGCCGCCGCCAACGCCGACCTGCGCCGGTCGAACGCCGACCTCAGCAACTTCGCCGGGGCGGTCAGCCACGACCTGGTCGCGCCGCTGACCTCGGTCGGCGGCTACCTGGAGCTGATCGGCGACGAGGTGGACGGCAGGCCGAAGCAGTGGGCGCAGGCGGCGTCCCGGGCGGTCACCCGGATGCGCGACCTGATCGGGTCGCTGCTCGGATACGCGCAGGCCGGCAGCGCGCCGGTCCGCCGGGCGACCGCCGACCTGGCCGACCTGTTCGAGCAGGTCCGCACGGATCTGCGCCCGGCCGCCGAGGCCGCCGGCGCGACGGTCGAGGCGGCCGGCCCGCTGCCCGTCGCCGACGGTGATCCGGTGCTGATCCGGCAGCTGCTGCAGAACCTGATCGGCAACGCGATCAAGTACCGCGATCCGTCCCGGGCGTGCCGGGTCACGGTCGCCGCCGGACACGGCCCGGCCGGCTGGACCGTCGCGGTCGCCGACAACGGCCTGGGCATCCCGTCCGAGCAGCGGCAGCGGGTCTTCGAGATGTTCACCCGGCTCGGCACCGGCACCGCCGGCGGACACGGGATCGGGCTCTCCACCTGCTGGCGGATCGTGGAGCGGCACGGTGGCGACATCCGGGTCGACGAGACGCCCGGCGGTGGCACCACCGTGCTGTTCACCCTGCCCGAGCGGGACGGTCAGAACAGCGGTGACCGGCCCTTGTAGCCGGTGCTGACGCGCAGTCCGGCGACGAAGCCCTTGCCGTTGCCGCGGTAGACCATCAGGTGGCCGGTCGACGACTGGACCGCGGCCAGGTCGGTCCACCCGTCCCGGTCGAAGTCGCCGGCGCCCAGCAGGTCGCGCAGCCCGGCCGCGGTGCCGACCTTGAGGGCCGCCTGGAAACCGCCGGTCTTCCCACGGTAGAGGTACAGCGCCCCGGTGCTGTTCAGCTTGACCAGCAGGTCCTGGAACCCGTCCCGGTTGAAGTCGCCGACGCCGGCGAACTCGCTGCGGTTGTTCCAGTCGCCGTACGCCAGCGCCGTCCGCTTGCCGAACCTGGCGCCCTTCATCCCCGGGTAGAGGTAGACGTTGCCGTTGCTGGTCTGCGCGGCGAGCATGTCCGGGTAGCCGTCCCGGTTGAAGTCGCCGATCGCGGTGAGCTCCCGCATGTGGCCGAAGTTCTTGTACAGCTGCTTGCGGGCGCCGAACTTCCCGCTGCTCAGGCCGGGGTAGAAGAACACCGCACCGGCTCTGGTCCGCACGATCAGGTCGGTCAGGCCGTTCCGGTCGAGGTCCATCCGCAGCAGCGCGTTCGCCGACGGGTAGACGCCGACGTGGGTCCGGCCGCCCTCGGAGACCCACGTGCCGTTGCCCGGGTAGGCGAACAGGTTGCCGGTCGACGAGGTCCGGGCCATGATGTCCGACCAGCCGTTGCGGTTCCAGTCGGCCAGCTTCGCCGACGGCAGCCGGGCGAAGTCCAGATAGTCGTTGTCGATGTTGATGGTGACGCCGCCCCAGGTCTCCTGGTGGGCGCCGCGGTACTGCTTCATCCGCCGCTGCGGGGCCCAGTGGTTCGCCGGGATCACCTTGTCGGTGACCGTGACGACCTGGTCCCAGCGGGCGAAGTCGATGTAGTCGGGCCGCACGTACCCCGGCCGGTGGTAGACGGCGACCATGTCGGCGATGCCGGTGGCGGCGCTGCTGTAGTAGCCGGAGAAGTAGCCGAAGTCGTGCAGGCGGGCGGTCCACGCGTTCATGAACGTCAGCACACCGTCGCGGCAGGCGATGTTCTTGCTGTCGTACGACTCCATGTCGTAGATCAGCACGCTCTCCTTCGACAGTCCGAGCGCGACGGCCTGGCGGACCGCGTCCTCGGCGGTGGCCCGGCCCTGCGCGGCCGCGGTGGCGTTGTCGATGAGGTTCCGCTTCGTCAGCGTGGTGCAGCTGGCCTGCGGGCCGACGTAGAGCGGGATCAGCCGCCAGCCGCGGGTGATCTGCTCGCGCACCCAGTCGGCGGTCAGGTTGGCCTGCGTACAGCCGCGGTTGTTACCACCGAAGTAGATGCCGGCCGCCCGGTACGGCGACGACCTGAGCCACGCGGCCATCGTGTCGCTGGACGGGGCGGTGCAGGCGTCGAACCCGAGCCCGGTGAAGTTGCCCGGCTGCGGCGCGAGCGCGGTGGCGGCCCCGGCGTTGCCGTTGATCAGCGCCAACGGGGCGATGGAGACCGTCACGACCACTGCCGCGAGTAGCCGCCTCCGGTATCTGACGATTCCGGCGGTGAACTTTCGCAGCATGGAGACCTACTTCGTCGATACGGAGGGCCCATAGAGGTAAACAGACATGCCGGCGCCCGGAAATTGACTGTTCGGGCATTTTCCGGGGCGTGCGCCCGCGCCCGACAGTTCACCCGATGTCCATGTCCCGTTGTGCCGGGTGAACGCGAGGCCGCGCCTATCGTGGTCTCGCGCCTGAACGCACGGTTAACGAGAGGCAAGTGCGATGCGAGGCTCGGTTCTCGAGGTCAGCACGAGCGCGGACGGCAGTGTGGTGATCCAGCCGCACGGTGCGGTCGGCCCGGACGAGGCGGTGGAACTCCGGCAGCTGCTGGTGCACACGGTGCGCCGGGTGCGGCCGTTGCGGCTGATCGTCGACCTGGCGTACGTCCGCGAACTCGATCCGATCAATCTGGGTTCGGTGGTCGCCGCGTGCAGTCTCGGTGACGACCATCAGGTCGCCGTCTTCGTCGACAATCCCAGCGGCCCGCTGGCCGCCCAGCTCGCCGCGGCGGGCCTTCCGGCCCAGCGGCTGCGCCTCGGCTGACGGTTTCGGTCAGCGGTCATCATCCGTCCATCCGCCGTTAACCTGCGGAGACGTAGCATCCGGCGATGACCGCTGTTCTCGCTCCCACCCGCGCCCTGCTGGCCCGGTCCGTCGCCGAGTCCCTGATCGGTGACAGCGGCAACCGGTGGAAGCACACGGCCGGGGTGGCGCAGCGGGCCGCCGAGCTCGCCGACCGGCTCGACCTCGACCCGGACGTCCTGGTGGCCGCCGCGTGGCTGCACGACGTCGGCTACGCCGCGCCGATCGCACTGACCGGTTTCCATCCGCTGGACGGCGCCGTGCACCTGAGCGCCGAGGGCTGGCCGGCCCGGATCGCCGGTCTGGTCGCCTACCACTCCGGCGCCCGGTTCGTGGGTGCCGCCCGCGGCCTCGGCGAGCAGATGGCGGTGTTCCCCGACGAGCGCAGCCTGATGGCCGACGCGCTCACCTACGCCGACCAGACGGTCGGCCCGACCGGGGTCCGGGTCGACACCGAGACGCGCTACGCGGAGATGCTGCACCGCCAGGGCCCCTGCTCCTGGAACGCGAAGGTCGGCGCCGACCGCCGCCCCTACCTACGGGCCATCGCCGCCCGCGTCGAGCACCTGCTGGCCGTCTAGACCCTTCAGAAAACCTTCGAGCGCCTTGCAGTACGGCGTGAGCGTGCGCAGATCGACATACTCCTCCGGACCGTGCTGCCCGTCGCCACCCGGCCCGAAGATCACCGCGGGCACCCCCACGGCCGAGTAGAAACGCCCGTCCGCCGCCCCGTGCTTGCGCAGCAGCGACCCGTCGAACCCGGCGTCCCGGGCGGCCCGCTGGAGCAGCAGCACCTCCGCACCGCCGGGATCGGCGTAGTGCGGCGCACCCAGCGCCTCGACCGTCGCCGTCAGGCCGGTGACCTCGCTGAGGAACGCGGCCACCTCGTCCGGCCCGCGCCCGGCCAGTTCGGTGTCCGACGGCGGGAACCGGATGTCCAGCAGGGCGGTGGCCTCCGCCGGGACCACGTTGGCGGCCTGGTTCGGGGTGTCGATCCGGGCCACGTTGACGGTCGTCACCCACGCCTCGGCGGCCGGTGACGGAAGGCGGTCCAGCAGCCGGCGCACGCCCTCGGTCACCGCGACCAGCGCGTTCGACCCGAGCCACGGGTAGGCGGCGTGCGCGGTCCGGCCGGACGCCGACAGCCGGGCCCGGATGATCCCCTTCGACTCGGTGACCACCCGCAGCCCGCTCTGCTCCCCGATGATCACGAAGCCGGCCCGGACGCCCTGCGCCACCTGGTGACCGGTGCCGTCGAAGCCGCCCACCTCCTCGTCGGTGACCAGCTGCAACGCCAGGCCGTAGGGCAGGGTGGCGGCCAGGTCCCGGAAGACCCGGGTCATCACCAGGGCGGCGGCCTTCATGTCGTGGGCGCCGCGGCCGTAGAGGCGGTCGCCGTCCAGGCGCGGGGTGAACTGGTGCGGCTCGCCGGGCACCACGTCCAGATGCGCGTTGAGCATCACCCGCGGCGGGCCGGCCCGGCCGGGGACGGTCAGCAGGGCGCTCGGCCTGCCACGGGACTCGAACCGGCGTACCCCGAAATCGGGACCGGCGACCGTGAGCAGCAGGTCGAGCGCACGCCGCAGCTCGTCCGGGCGATCCGCGGTCGAGCGGATCGCGATCAGCTCCGCGAGCTCCTCCATGGAGGGACCCTACGCCGGAAGTCGCTCGCCCGCCTCGATCGCGACGGCCAGCCGGTTGCCGGCCGGCGGCAGCGGACAGGTCGCGAACTCGGTGTACGCGCACGGCAGGTTCGTGGCCCGGTTGAAGTCCAGCGTGACCGTGCCGTCGGCGGCCGGCGCCGCGACGGCCAGACTCCGGTTGGCCGCGTAGGTGGTCAGCCCCGAGGTCGCGTCGGTGAACAGCACGGACAGCGATCCCGGCGTGGTCCCGTTGAACGCGGTGAGCGTGAGCGGCTCCCCGCCGATCTCGAACGCGACCCGCCCCGGCGACTCGTAGACGTGCTCGATGCCCTCGGCCACCGAACCCACGGTGATCGGCTCCGGTTCGCTGAACGGCAGGTAACGCCCGGTCACCACCCATTTCTCGTCGGCCGGGTAGGCGGGCGTGCCGGTGTAGGCGGCGAGCACCGGGCTCGCCGGGTTCCGCGGCCGCACCACGTCGAAGCCGCCGCGCCGGGCGATCTCGATCCGGACGTCGCCGTGCTCGACGACCCGGTCGGCGCGCTCCGCCAGAGGCTCGAACGTGTGGGTGCCGGTGATCGTCCCGGCATCGGTGACCAGTGACTCACCGGCACCGAGCGCGACGGTGACCCCGGAGGGCCCGGTGCTCCACGCGCCGGGGGCGTCGGCGAAGCTCTGCGGCGTCCCGGTGAGCCAGTGCAGGCCGGTGATGGCGAGGAAGCCGTGCGGATCGGCGCGCCGCTTCTCGTGCTCGGTGTGCCATTGGTCCCACCGCTGCTGGAACGAGGTCGTCATGGATCAAGACTGTAATCCCTACTTTCAGCGTGGGAAATGGACGCCGGACGTGACGTCTGCTAATTTCGGCTGCAGGTCATGAGTGCCAGCGCGTAGCCCCGGCTTGCTGGCCGGCAACCCTCCGTTCGCGACGGGGTGCCCCGGGTGAGGACCGGGCCGCTGCCGTCCGGCAGCGGCAAACGGCGAACCCGTGGAGGCGCGGTCATGCCATCTTCCCCTCTCGACGTGATCGGTGACGACGACGACTTCGTCCACCTCGACTACGCGGCGTCCGCCCCGTGTGTGCGGGCGGCCGCCGACGCCGTCGCCGGGCTCCTTCCCCGGTACGGCAGCGTGCACCGGGGCACCGGGGTGCGGTCGCAGACGTCGACCCTCGCCTACGAGCTGGCCCGCGACGTGGTCGCCGAGTTCGCCGGCGCCCGCTCCGGCGACACCGTCATCTTCACCCGCAACACCACCGACGCCCTCAACCTGCTCGCCCGCGCCCTGCCGCCGGGCACCACCACCGTGCAGTTCGACGGCGAGCACCACGCCAACCTGCTGCCCTGGCCGAACCCGCTGCGCCTGCCCGTCCCGTCCGCCCCCTGCTCACCAGACGACCTGGTCATCGCCCTCAAGACCGCACTGGACGGGCTGACCGGGCCGGTCGTGTTCACCGTCACCGGGGCGGGCAACGTGACCGGCGAGGTGTGGCCGGTGCGTGAACTGGCCGACGTGGCGCACTCGTACGGCGCCCGGGTGATCGTCGACGCCGCCCAGTTGGCCCCGCACGTCCCGGTCGACCTCGACGACCTCGGCGCCGACTACCTGGCCTTCTCCGGCCACAAGCTGTACGCGCCGTTCGGCGCCGGGGTGCTGGTGGGCCGCTCCGACTGGCTGGACGTGGCCGAGCCGTACCTGGCCGGTGGTGGCGCGAGCGCCGCGGTGGGGGACCGCCCGGGCGATCTGACCTGGGCCACCGGTGCCGCCCGGCACGAGGGCGGCACCCCGAACCTGCTCGGTGCCGTGGCCCTGGCCGCGGTCTGTGAGGCGCTCACCGGCGCCGGCCGGGCCGCCCTGCACGAGCACGAGCAGCGACTGCTGACCCGGCTGCGGGACGGGCTGGCGGGTGTGCCCGGCGCGGTCGAGGTGAGCCTGTTCGGGCCGGACCACCCGCGGGTCGGCATCGTGTCGCTGGCGCTGCCCGGCCACGACCCGGCCGAGGTTGCCCGGCGGCTGGGCCGCGAGCACGGCATCGGCGTACGGGCCGGCCAGTTCTGCGCACACCCGCTGGTGCGCCGCCTGACCGGGACGGACCGGACCGGCACGTGCGGCGACGGTGGGCCCGGCCTGCTGCGGATCAGTCTCGGCGTGGGCAGCACCGGCGAGGACGTGGACCGGGCCGTCACGGCGCTGGCCGCGGTGCTCGGGACGGTTCGCACCTGACCTACAACCCGGCGATCCTGTGATCGGCACCCCCGGCGGCCGATGCTGCACTCGTGGCGACGTGGATGGCGAGGCTCCGCGACCGGCTTCCGACCGGTGGGAGACTCAACGACGAGGACTGGGCGGGCCGGCATCGGCTGCTGACGGTGCTGCTCGCCCTGTGCATGGTGTTCCTCACCGTGTTCGGCGTCCTCAAGGGCGAGTACGCGACGGAGCTGCTGATCACCGACGGGCTGGTACTGCCCGCCGTGGTCGCGGCCGCGGTGCTGCGCCACCGGCGGGCCCGGTCACTCGCGGTCGCGCTCGGCTTCGTGGCCGCCTGCGGCGGGTTCGTGGCCCTGTGCCACGGCCTCACCGAGGCACACTTCGCGTTCTTCATCCTGATCCCGGCCCTCGCCCTCTACCGGGACTGGGCGCCGTTCGGCGGCTTCCTGGTCGGCACCACGCTGCACCACGCCGGATTCGGGCTGGTCGAGGCCGACCACACCTTCGGCCACGACTCGGCGCAGCAGCACCCGCTGGTGTGGGCGCTGCTGCACGGTGCGGCCGTGCTGGCCGCCGCGTCCTTCCAGCTGGTCGCGTGGCGGTTCAACGAGATCGAGGAGCAGCGTGCCGAGGAGCACCTGAGCGAGAGCCAGGCCCAGCTCAGCGTCGCCTTCGACGAGACGCCGGTGCCGATGGCCATGTTCAGCCCGGACGGGCGGCTGCTGCGCAGCAACGGCGCCTACCGCGGCTGGCTGCGGCTGCCCGCCGAACTGCCCGCCGACTTCTCCGTCGGTGACCTGCCGCTGCGCCCGATGATGCCGGACGAGCCGCGGATGGGCGAGATCCTCTCCCGCAGCCGCGAGCCGGTCACCGTGACCCGGCAGTACCTGCGTACCGACACCGGTGCCCTGATGTGGGCGCAGACCCACGCCACCGGCCTCTACGACCGCGACGGCAGCCTGCGGCTGATCTTCGTGCACTGCATGGACGTCACCGCGGTCCGCGACCACGAGGCCGAGCTGCGCCACCAGGTGCGGCACGACTCGCTGACCGGCCTGCTGTCGCGTAAGGCGTTCGAGCACGACCTGACCGAGATGCTCACCATCGGCAGCGAGCCGGTCAGCGTCATCTACCTGGACGTGGACCGCTTCAAGTCGATCAACGACGGGGCCGGGCACACCACCGGCGACGACGTGCTGCGCGCCCTCGCGAGCCGGCTGTCCCAGGTGGTCCCGTCCGGCGCGCTGCTCGCCCGGCTCGGCGGTGACGAGTTCATCGTCGCGCTGACCGGGCCGGCCGGCACCGGCGTACGGGTCGGCGACAGCATCCTGGCCGCCCTGGCCGAGCCGCTCGCGGTCGGCGTCTACGAGCTGCCGGTCGCCTGCAGCGTCGGCGTCACCACGGCGTCCGGCGCGATCTCCGCCGACGAGGTGGTGCTGGCCGCCGACACCGCGATGTACGCGGCCAAGCGGGCCGGCGGCAACCGGGTCCAGGTGTTCACCGACGAGCTGCGCGTGCCCGTACAGCAGAGGATCGCCGCCGAGGCGCGGGTCCGCCGCGCCCTGGCCGGCGACCCCCGGATCACCCTGCCGCTCTGGTTCCAGCCGGTGGTCTCCACCGTGACCGGCCGGATCGCCGGTGCCGAGGCGCTGGTCCGGATGCGCACCCCGGAGGGGGAGATCCTCAGCCCGTTCCACTTCATCGGCGCGGCCGAGGAGACCGGCCTGATCGTGCCGCTCGGCGAACACGTGCTGCGGTCGGCCATCGACCACCTGCTGCACTGGTCGGGCCGGCTCGGCTACGTCTCGGTCAACGTCAGCCCCCGGCAGCTGGCCGAGCCCGACTTCGTGCCGATGGTCGCGAGCGTGCTGGCCGGGGTGCCCACGCTCGACCCGTCCCGGATCGTCCTGGAGATCACCGAGACCGCCCTGCTCTCCTCGACCGTCGACGTCAGCGAGCGGCTCGCCTCGCTCAAGCAGCTCGGCGTGCGTATCGCCCTGGACGACTTCGGCACCGGGTACAGCTCGCTGACCTGGCTCAAGTCGCTGCCCGCCGACATCGTCAAGCTGGACCGCTCGTTCGTGGCCGGCCTGGCCGAGGACCAGCGCAAGGCGTCGATCATCCAGGCCGTGCTGTGGCTGGCCCACTCGCTGGGGATGTCCACCATCGCCGAGGGCGTGGAGGAATCCGCCGACTGGGACGCGCTGAAAGCCGCCGGATGCCCCGCCGTGCAGGGATATCTGCTCAGCAGGCCGCTACCGGCCGCGGAGTTCGACGTGATGCTGCGCAAGTCCTTCGAGAAAGCCACCTTCGAGGGAGTTCACCTGCGTGAAACCATGGGGACGGTAATGGCCGGTTAGAGTCCGGCCATCCTCGACAATGTTGATCCATTCATCGGTACAGCGGCCACCGACCTGCCCCGGGCACACGGTCTGGCCGCCACCTGGTGGTGGCCGAAACCGCAGGTGGGTAACACCCATCCCGGGGCCACCTCCCCCCTCGGCATGGTCTCGGCCTGCGCGTACTCGGGGGCGTACCCGACCGGTTACGGCCGGTACGCCAAGAACACCGAGGGCGTGCCGGAGGAGATGTTCGACCGGCACCAGGCCTCCGGGTTCACGCACTTCCAGCAGTCCGGTACCGGGGCCATCCGCAAGTACTACAACTACGTGCGGGTCACCCCGATGGTCCAGCCGCTCGACGACCTCGGCCAGTCGTGGCCGCTGGAGGACGAGCGGGCCGAGGCCGGGTACTACGCGGCCAACCTGGACACCGGTGTGCGCTGCGAGATCACCGTGGGGGAGAAGGTCGCGGTCCACCGCTACACGTTCCCCGACCACCACAGCGCCCGGGTCGTCATCGACCTGTCCTGCGGCGGCCTGGCGATAGATCTGGGCCGGACCGTCCCGTTGCGCGCCCAGGCCGAGAGCATGGGCCACGGCCGCGCCCAGGGCACCGTGGTCATGGAGGGCATCCCGCTGTCGGTCCACATCGAGGTGGACAGCCCCGGCTGGCGGCAGATGCTCTGGTACGACCGGCGGCTCATCCCCGGCGGCACCCGCCTGGACTTCGACAGCATCCGGCACACCACGCTGCGCCCGTTCGGGATGCTCTTCATGGGACCGTCCCGGGCCGGGCAGACGATCGAGGTCCGGATGGGCTTCTCGCTGCGCGGCTGCGACCAGGCCCGCGCCAATCTGGAACGGGAGTGCGGTTCGGGGGAGCCGGCGTTCGAGACCGTCCGTGCGCGCACCCGGGACCGCTGGCGCGAGCACCTCGGGCGGATCCGGGTCGACGGCGGCACCGAAAACCGGCGCACCGTGATGGCGACCGCCCTCTACCACTCGCTGATCAAGCCGTGCATCGCCGACGACGAGAGCCCCAACTGGCCCGACCCCGGCCCGTACGCGTTCGACATCTGCACCATGTGGGACATCTACAAGACGCAGATGCCACTGCTGTCGGCGATCGCGCCGGACCGCTACGCCGCCATCCTGGAGTCGCTGATCCGGGTCTGCGAGGAGGAGGGCAACTTCCCGATCGGCTACCGGATGGCCCGTGGCGCCGACCGGTTCTTCCGGCAGGCCAGCGCGCTGGCCCACACCGCTCTCGCCGACATGCAGGCGCTCGGACGGCCCGGCATCGACTGGACGTGGGCGCTCGTGCACATGGTCGACGACCTGCGGCGGCTCTACGGCGAGGACTTCTGGGAGCACGGGGTGGTGCACCCGATCACGCACACCCTCGACCTGTCGTACGCCCACCACTGCACCGCCGGAGTGGCCCGCGCCCTCAACGACCACCGTCTCGCCGCCGACCTGGAGCGGCGCAGCCGCGACTGGGTGAACGCGTTCGACCCGGGTACCGGCCTGCTGCGCGACTCGGAGTTCTACGAGGGCGGCAAGTGGAACTACTCGTTCCGCCTAATGCACGACATGGCCGGCCGGATCCGGCTGGCCGGTGGCGACGCCGCGTTCAGTTTCATGCTGGACCGGTTCTTCGGCTACGGCGCCGCCCCGGTCAAGCAGCCGGGCCGGTGCCCCGACCCGGCCGAGATGGCCGCCGGTTACGCACTGAACCGGTTCGAGGGCCTCAACAACGAGCCGGACATGGAGGCGCCCTGGGCGTACCACTACTCGGGGCGCCCGGACCGTACCGCCGAGATCGTCAACTCGGCGCTGACCTGGCAGTTCGGCACCGGCCCGGGCGGCCTGCCGGGTAACGACGACTCGGGTGGCCTGAGCGCCTGGTACGTCTGGGCGTCACTGGGCCTGTTCCCGGTCGCCGGCCAGAACCTGTTCCTGGTCAACGCTCCCGCCTTCGAGCGCGCCGCCATCGAGGTGGAGGGCGGTGAGTTCGTGATCGAGACCTCCGGATATCGAGATTCACCGATCGGTGTCGACGGGATCGACCGCGAACCGGCGCCCCAGTACGTTCAGTCCGCGACCCTCGACGGGAGACCCCTGCACGCCACCCACCTGAACGCCGCCGACGTCCATCAAGGCGGCCGGCTGCACCTGCGACTGGGCCCCGAGCCCTCCACCTGGGGACACGGGATCCGGCCGCCATCCCTCTCAGATTCCCACCCTAAGGAACAACGATGAGCCGACCGACCCGCCGCCTGGTCATCGCGGTACGCGCCGATCCGGTCATCTGTGGGCACTCCGGCGAGGCACGCAACCTCGCCGAGGTGGCCCTCACCCGTGGCTTCGACGACGTGCGGTTGCTCACCTGGCCGATCCCCACCCTTCAGGCGGCCGGCCTGCCCCTCAAGCCACTCGACCGCCTCCTGCCGTACAGCCCCGGCATCACCGTGGAGCGCCCCGAGGCGGTCGGCGACTACCGGGTGCCGGACGGCCGCCACCTGGCCGGGCTCACCGGCCGGCTGGTCGAGCTGCTCGCCGAGCCGGTGCCCACCGTCTGCCTGTCGATGTACCTGGTGCCGCACACCCAGGTGATCAACGATGCGGTCACCGCGGCCCGCGCCGCCGGATTCGACCCGCAGGTGCACACGATCGCCAAGGCGGTCGGCTCGGACGTCACCAACGTCATCCGCAACTGCCTGCGCGAGGGCCGGTTCGGCGCGGCGACCGTGCTGCTCACCACCTTCCTCGCCAGCGACGAGGTGGTGGCGGTCTCGGAGTACACCCGCGACGAGATCATCGCCTCGGCCGAGGAGGTCGACGCGCACTGCGGCACCGCGTTCGCCCGCCAGTGCCGGGAACGGGTCACCGTCAGCTACCCGCCGATCGACTCGTCCGCGTTCGTCGACCCGGACCCGGCGGCCGTCGACGCGGCCCTCGAACGGCGCGGCCTGAAACGCGATCGCTACGTCCTCTTCCTGTCCCGGGTGGCCCGGGCGAAGGGCATCTACGACCTGATCATCGCGTACGGCCAGATGCGCTGCCGCGACGACGTGAAACTGGTGGTCGCGGGCACCGGCCCGGCGCTGGAGCACGTGCAGGCGATGGCCAAGGAGGACGACCGGATCGTGTTCCTCACCGACGTGGACGACGACGAGAAGACGCTGCTGATGGCGGGTTGTGCGGCGTACGCGCTGCCCACCAAACCGGAGCCGGACTTCGTCGAGACGTTCGGCATCGCCCTGGCCGAGAAGGGCCTCGCCGGCGGCGGGCCGATCATCACGACCACGACCGGTGGTGTCCTGGAAGCGGTCGGCGACGCCGCGGTCATCGTCGAGGCCGGCGACATCGCGGGGCTCGCCGACGCGGTGGACCGGGTCGTTCTGGACATGTCCCCGCAAGAGCGGCGAGACCTGGAGATCCGGGCACGCGAGCATGCGATGACCTTCGATCGGGTCGCGGTCTTCGACCAGCTCTTCGCGGCAAAACCCCTTTAATCGGTACGGGGCGCGCCGATCGATCCGACGCGCCCCCGTCCCGGTGTTCACTGTGACGACGATCTCCGATATGGTCGCCTCCGCTGTGGAGCGGTCGTATCGGGGGATGAGCATGTTCAAGTGGATCAGTGCCTGGTTCAACGAGCGTGTCGACCCGGCGCCCAACCCGCTGCGGATGGCCGTCGCCGACGTCGACGCCGAGCTCGCCGCCGTGCGTGCCGTGCCCGGCTGGGAACGTGACCGGTTCGCCCGGGAGCGGGCCGATCAGCTCCTCGACGTCCGGGCCGTCCTGGTCCGCCACGAGGCGGAGGACGCGGCCGCTCAGATGCGGTCCTCGGCCACCAGCCGCTCGAGCTTGGCGTATCCCTCCTCGACGCCGACCTCCATGCCGCTCTTGAGCCAGGCGTCCCGGCCCTCGAAGCTGTCCACCAGCGACTGAGCGTGCAGGCGGGTCCGGCCGTCACCCAGGTCCTCGAACCACAGGGTCTCCAGGGCGACATCCTCGGGCTGGCCCTCGAAGGTGAAGGTCTGCACGATCCGGTCGGTCCCCACGTGGTGGAACGAGCCGTGGAACGCGAACTCCTCGCCGTCGCGGCCGGCCACGTAGCGCCAGCTGCCGCCACTCCGGGCGTCCCAGTAGTCGATCTTGCTGACGAGCGAGTCCGGGCCGACCCAGAGCGCGAACAGCTCCGGATCGGTGTGCGCCCGCATCAGCTGCGCCGGGGTCGCCGCGAAGTCGCGGGTCAGCCGGATGATCGGCAGCTTCGGGTCGGCCTCGATGGTCGTCTCGGTCATGACGGGTCCTCTCTCTCGGTTGTGGTGTTGCTGTCGTCGTCCGTCTCCGCGTTCATCTCCGCCAGCACGGCGTCGAGCCTCGAGTAGCGCTCCTCGGCCCGCCGCCGGTATCGCTCGATCCACGCTTCCATCCGGTCGAACACCTCCGTCTCCAGGCGCACCACGCGGGGCTGCGGGCCGGGTGGGCGGCTCACCAGACCGACCTCTTCGAGGACGCGCAGATGTTTGTAGACCGCCTGAAGTGACATCCGGTACGGCTCGGCGAGCTGGTTGACGGTCGCGTCGCCACCGGCGAGGCGGGTCACCATGTCGAGCCGCGTCGGGTCGGCGAGAGCGCCGAAGACCCGTTCCATCGTGTCCGCCGACATCAGCCCCTCATTTCAACTTCCTGGTTGAAACCCAACGTATACCGCTCGCCGGCGACTGTCAACCGTGAGGTTTAAAGAGCTGGTCCTGCGGGCTTTGGTCCGACCATCCCAAAACTTGACAGTGCTGCCCCGGAAAACGATCCGTAAACGTATTCTCGACAGGTGGTTACCGAACTGTGCGCCTGCCGGTCACTGCGGAACCTACGATCAGACCCACTCGCCGCGTCGCGGGGCACGCTTCCCTGACCCGTCCTGGATCGTTGCTGCCCGGCGGCCCGCCCGGAACGGGAGGGATGTCCACGTGCACGACGAGATGCTCACTCTGTTCGACGACTGCATCGCCCGGATGCTCCAACTCCGCGCCCACCTGGCCGCCTCCCGCCGCGTCCGGCCCGGCGAACGCCACGCCACCGTGGTCAGCGCCATCGAGGTAGCCGCCCACTTCGCCACCGAGGCGACCCGCACCGTGGCCCCAACCGCCGCCCCTTCTTCGGCCGCCGCTCTGTCTTCGGCCGCTACTTGCTCTTCAGCCGCCGCCCTCTCTTCGGCCGCTGCTCCGTCTTCGGCCGCCGCCTCCTCTTCGGCCGCCGCTCCGTCTTCGGGCGCTACTTGCTCTTCGGGTGCCGCTTTGTCTTCGGTCGCCACGTGCTCTTCTGGGGCCGCTTTCTCTTCGGGCGCCGTCCTGCCCTCGGTGGCCACCCACTCCCCAGCTGTCACCGGGTCCGCGGCGGCCACGGTTCCTTCTTCCGCCAACCCGCGCCACCCGTCCGCGCCGCCGGCCGTGTCCTCGCACGCGCTGCCCGTCATTGCCGGAGAGCAGGCCGAGGCATCTCCGCCGCCCATCGCACCGCTGGAAGCCGCCCCAGGTTCGCGTCCGGAGTTGGCGTCCACGCCATAGCGGTCACCGGACTGCCATCCGCTGCCGTGGCATAACGCCTCCATGAGCGGTGATCAGGGGGAGATCAGCGCCGGCAGCGACGACCAGCGCCCACAATCGCGCTACGTGTGCTCTCGCCCTGGTTATAGCCCCGATGAGCGATCACGATCCGCGGCTCGTGCGCTTTTAGCCCCGTGATAGCGATGACCAGCGTCCACGATCGCGTTACGTGTGCTCTCGCCCTTGTCGAAGCCTCGATGAGCGATCACGATCCGCGGCTCGTGCGCTTTTAGCCCCGTGATAGCGATGACCAGCGTCCACGATCGCCTTGCGTGTGCTCTCGCCGCTGTCCGTAGCCCTGATGAGCGATCACGGTGGGCGGCTCCGGCGCTTCCGGTCGCGTGGTGGCGACGTCCAGCGTCCACGATCGCGTTACGTGTGCTCTCGCCCTGGTCATAGCCCCGATGAGCGGTCACGATCGGCGGCTCGTGTGCTTCCAGCTACGTGATAGCGACGATCCGGGCACACGATCGCCTGGTGTGTGCTGCTGTCGCTGCTGTCGCTGCTGTCGCTGCTGTCGCTGCTGACGCGGGGCAGGGGCGCCAGCCATCGGCGGATCGTGACCGGCGCCACGGACGCCGAGCGGCACCCCGGACGGCGACCCGCCCCGGTGGGATCAACCGGACAGCGACCGTGCGACAAACCGGACCGAACCCATCCTGCGTCCCGCGACTGCGGTGCCGTTGGCTGCGTGGCAAGGGGTAGCAGCCGTGGTCAGGGATGGGCGACCACGCCGTCCAGGATGTCGTCGGCGGGGCAGCGGTTGCGGCACACGTACCTCTCGGTGAATTCTGCGACCGCATCGCGCAACTCGCGGGAGACACCCTGCCGGGAGAGGGCCGCATAAGCGGCCAGGAAGCAGTCCCGCGCGGCCGCCGCCAGCACCGGATCGGTGAGCGCGTCGCGTGCCGCCCGCTCCCACAACGCGGGTTCGCCGGTAAGCCGGGCAGTAGCCTCGGCGGCCTCCTCGGCGGCACGCGGATCATCCAGGAGCACCGCCGTCACCGCGGCCGGAATACGCCAGCCGTTCCCGGGCTGCCCGTCGACGGCGTCGATCTCCAGATGGCCGCGAGCGGCCACCGGCGGCCGCAGCCCGGCGATGTGCCGGTCCAGGTCGGCGCCGGTCAGGCGCCCACCGGCCCGGATCCTCTGCCGCGGCGTGAGCCCGGCGTTTCCCGGAGCATCCATGACGTACGCCGCCCAACCCTCCCGTGGCCCCCCGCGCAACGGGCGAACCGGCGCGTCACGGCGGAGTGCCTGGCGCACGCTGCGCCACCCGGCGGGCCGGCCGTGCCGCAGAGGCGAGTTCGCAAAAGCGGCCGCCAGCACCGGCGCCAGCGTGTGCGCCAACTCCCAGCGGCGTGACAGCCCGAGCGGCCCACCGCCGTCGAGCCCCGCCTCCAGACCGACCCGGATGCCCGCCGTCCCGGTGCCGAGGGCATGCGCCGGCCCGTCCGGATGCACGGTGCCGCCGGCCTGCGACAGAACCGTCAGCCGGTGCCTGTCGACGATCCTCCCGGAGGCGGCCAGGTCGTCACTCATCCGGCGCAGAGCCACCTCGATCCCCGGCGACGGCGGCCCACTCACCACGACCACCCGCGGCGAGCGGGTGTCCAGGAACCCATGCCGCAGCGGCCTCCGCCCGGACGGCGCCCAAGCCGAATCGACCAGCAGATCCACAGCTATCCCGACGAACCCGGGCAGCCCCGGCGAGAACGCCCGCGCCGCTACGTACTCCTCGGCTGCCTGCTCGCTAAGGGTGCCCACGCCCGCCTCACTCCTTCTCACCGAGGAAGCGCCGAGCATATCATTCCTATCTGCCTACTAGGAGAAGGTGTTCGCGGTGGGGAAAGGCTCTCCATTCAGGCGTAAGCCCCGCACCGCCCGGCCGCTCCACCGCCTGCTCGCCCTCCTCGCTTCGCCGCCGGTTCCCCGCCGACGCGTCGCTCCCTGCTTCGTCCGGCGGTTCCTGGTCTCTCCGCCAAGCCCGTTGTTCGATGCCGTGCTTGCGTTGCCGCCGCAGCCGCCGAGGAGGGCGGGGGTCTTCGCTGACCCGGTGCTCGATGCTGTGCCTGCTGGATGTTTGTTGCTCCATGCCGCGCCCCGGGTCTTTCCGCCGACTCGTTGCTCCCCGCCGTGGCCGCCAGGTCATTCCGGCGACTCGTTGCTCCCTGCTGTGGCCGCCGGGTTCTTCCGCTGACTTGTTGCTCCCTGCTTCGGCCGCTGGGCCTTTCCGCTGACTTGTTGCTCTCTGCTGTGGCCGCCGCCTCGCTCCACTGACTCGTTGTTCGATGCTGTGCCTGCTGGATGTCTCCGTCGGCCTGTTGCTCCGCACTGCCCCGCCGGGTCTCTCCGCTGACTCGTTGTCGCCTCGCCGTTCGTCCGCTTCGCTCGTTCTTCTGTGGGTCTGCCTCACCTCGTTCATGCGCCCTTGTCGGTGACCCTTTGCTTCCGCCTGTCTGTCGGGCCCGGATATCTGCCGATCTCGCGCTTTCACCGCCCCGGCGATCCGCTATGTCGGGGAGCGGCTCGAAGGCTGAAGATGCGGGATGACTGGAAGATTCAGGATGGGTTCTAGGATGCCTTAGGGGTTGTGGGGTGTGGCCCTGAGAAGGGAACCGGGGTAACGCCAGGGAAAGCGCCGGAACCAGGGATTTGCCGCCCGGCCGTACGGTCGGGAGCATGCCATCGAGTCGGACCAGGCCATCGAAGAGCGTCATGGTTCCGGACAGCGTGAAGCCGTTCGAAGCCGGCACCATCCCGGGTACCGCCACGGTTCCGGGCAGGGTCACGATCCCGCACACCGGCACGGTTTCGAACGGCTTCACGCCTTCGGACGGCCCCCGGATTCCTGGCCCGCTTCGGGCTTCGGACGGTCTCCGGGCGCCGGGCCCGCTTCGAGCTTCAGGTGGACTCCGGGTCCCGGGCCCGCTTCGGGGTTCAGGTGGCCTCCGGATTCCTGGCCCGCTTCGGGCTTCGGACGGTCTCCGGGCGCCGGGTCCGCTTCGGGCTTCGGACGGTGTCGGGATCTCGGGCCCGCTTCGGGCTTCGGACAACACCCAAATCCCAGGCCCCTTTCGGGAGTCGGGCGAGGCGCAGAGTCCGGGGGGTGTCCGGGCGTCGGGAGGTGACGTGAGTCCCGGTGGCGGCGTGGGTTCGCGCGTTTACACGACGGGGAGCAGCGCCATGGTTCGCCGTGCGGCTGTGGGCGCGCCGATCCTGTTGATGGCGTATGGCCTCTTGCGGCTGCTCGACGGCCTCGACGGCACGTACCGTCAAGGTCTTGCGTGGAATCTCGCTCTCCCGGCGTTGTTCGCCTCGATGGTCCTGTTCGGGGTGCTGGCGGCGGCGGTTCGGCCGTTGGTGCCGTCCGGTGCCCGGGCAGTGGCGGCGCTGGCCGCCGTCGCAACCGTCGCCGGTGCGGTCTGCTTCGTCTGGACGGTCACCGGGCTCCTCTCGACCGCGGCGGGTGAGGCGGCACCGACACCGGTGCGCATCGCCGGGCCGCTGCTCTTCGCGCTGGGCATGCTCACCATCCTCGGCCTGCTGGTCGCGGCCCGGCGCGCCCCGGCCTGGAGTCCGCTGCTGTTCGGCGCGGGTATCGCGGCGATGCTCATCGACGCCGACTCGCTGGCACCGGCCGCGTTGATCCTGCTCGCCGCTCTCGCCCCACTGGCCCGCCCATCCGTCCGCGCCTGAACCGTCCGGTCCACCAGCTGGCCGCCCCCAACCGGCTCGGCCGTTGGACTCTTACGGTCTGCGTCCCGTTCGGTCCGTGTGGCAGTCCGGTCAGTGCGACCCCGTCAGGTCCTTGCGTTCCGTCCGGCCCGGCACAGAAGGCCCGGCCGATTCCCAGCCGGTTACGCCTTGAGGCCTTGGGCGTCGCGGGCAGCGGCCTGTTGCTGGGCCTCGCGGAATTCGCGATGACGGCCGGTTTTGATCAGGCCGCAGGAGAACCGGGTCAGGGTTGAGTGTGGCGTGGATGACCCGAACCGCGGCAGAACTCCTGCGGGTGGAATGCGGTGGCTGAGGTGCGGCCGGGACCGACGGCGAGATCTCACCGTGGGTTCGATGACTGGGCGACGGTCGCCGCCCCCGAATCCCGATGGCCTTCTGCACCCGCCCGGCCAGGAGCGTTCCGGCGGCGGTTCACTCCGGGGGGATCTCCGCGGTGACCATGCCGACGGTGAGGGTTTCGACCTGCGCGACGACCGCGCCGGACGGGCTGATCACGCTGGTCGGCCCGTACCCGATGCGTTCGCTGCCGCGCCGCCCGGTGACGTCGGCGGAGATCACCCACATGCCGGTCTCGCGGGCGCGTTCGGCGCGGATGGTGTTGTGCAGTGGTTTCCACTGTTCGGCGGAGGGGTGGCGCAACATGTTCTGGGACGGGACGAGCAGGACCCGGCCGCCCTGGGCGGCGACCGCTGCTGCCGCTGACGGGAAGCGGGTGTCGTAGCAGATGTTGATGCCGAAGCGGACCCCGTTGACGTCGAAGACCGGATGGCCGGTGCCCGCCGTGAAGGCCCGCTCACCGTCGATGAGGTGGGTTTTGCGGTAGGCGCCGAGCACTGTTCCGCCGGCGATCACGGCGGCCGTGTTGAACCAGGCGCCGTCCCGTCGTTCGATCATGCCGATTATCAGGGTCGGCCGGATCGGCGCGAGCCGGGCCAGGATCGTAGCGAACTCAGGGGATGCCAGGTCGAACGCGGTCCGGGACAGGTGCTCCGGTGTGGGCAGATAGCCCTGAAGGAAGCATTCCGGGAACAGCAGCACGTCGAGACCGGCCGCCTCGGGGCGGGCCGCGAACGACTCGATCAGGGTGAGTGCCGCCGGGACGTCGCCGAGCAGTTCCGGTGTCTGGCAGGCGCCGACGCGCAGGGTCCGCCGCATGGGCGCAGGCTAACCGGCGGATCCGGCATGATGCTCGGGTGATGTTGCTGGTGCCCTCTGATGTTCTGCGTCCGCGCCGCCCGGACGAGCATTTCGCCGACGAGGCCCGGGCCGCGCGGGACGCCGGGATGGAGGTCGCGTTCGTCGACCATGACGCGGTGGCGGGTGGTGACGCCGACGGCGGGGTGGCGCGGGTTCCCGCCGGTGCCGACGCCGTCTACCGGGGCTGGATGCTGGACGGTGACCGGTATGCCGCGATGGCGGGGGCACTGGCCGCCCGCGGGGTGACGTTGCGTACCGGGCCGGGGGAGTATCGGCGGGCGCACGAGCTGCCCGGCTGGTATGCGGCGGTCGCCGGTGACACTCCGGAGTCGGTGTGGACGGTCGGTGACGGCCGGGAGGCGTTCCGGCGGGCCTGCGCCGAGCTGGGTGGCGGGCCGGCGGTGCTGCGGGACTTCACGAAGTCGATGAAGCACTACTGGCACGAGGCGGCGTATCTGCCGGACATCGCCGACAGCGACGCGGCGTGGGCGGTGGCGAGCCGGTTCCGGGAGTTGCGGGGCGACGGTTTCACCGGTGGTTTCGTGGTACGCCGTTTCGAGTCGTTCACCGGCGCCGAAGTGCGCACGTGGTGGGTCGGCGGGGTGTGCCGGCTGGTCACGGCGCACCCGGACACTCCGGAGCAGCTGCCGCCGGACGATGTCGAGCTGCCCGATCTCGGCGGGGTGGATCTGCCGTTCGTGACCGTCGATCTGGCGCTGCGCACCGACGGCCGCTGGCGGATCATCGAGATCGGTGACGGCCAGGTCAGCGACCGCCCCCAGAGCACACCGCCGGAGGAGCTGATCGCGGCCCTGGGTTAGGGGCCGAGGAGGGCGGCGCGTTTGGCGGCGTACTCGTCGTCGGTGAGGATGCCGGCGGTGTGGAGTTCGGTCAGGTGGTGGAGCAGGGCGGTGTGGTCGGGGGCGGCGGTCATCCGGTCCCGGATCAGGGCGGTCAGGTAGGCGGCGGTGCGCCTGTCGGCACGGAAGGTCAGCGTGTTCCCGCCGGTGGTGATCTCCACGGTTGAACGGAGCAGGCGATCACGGGCGGTCACGTCGTCGATGGCGGTGAGGGGGACCTGTTCCCGGCCGGCTCCGGTGCGCATCAGGCCGCCGGTGCTGGCGAGTTCCAGTCGGTCGGGGTAGATGAGCAGGTAGAGGTCGGTGCCGCCGTCGCGGGTGTGGGCGACGGCCAGGGCTCCGGTGGTGTCGATGCTATGGCGCCGGGCCCGGTCGAGGGCCTGGACGCAGTGATCGGGAACCGTCATACCGTCGTCGGGGCTCACGATGAGTCACCGTATCTCATCGACGCTGATGCATCTGGTGCGTAGGCTTGCCGCCCATGGAGGAACGGGTCTTCACCGACCGGGGGGAGCTGGTCCTGCGCGGCCGGGGCGGGCACTTCGAACTGATCAGTAACGGTGTCTTCCTGATGGATACGCGGTCCGGCCGTTCGGAGCGGGTGCTGGTGCGGGCGGCCCTGGCCGCGACGGGACCGCGGCCGCGCCTGCTGATCGGCGGGCTGGGGGTGGGGTTCTCGCTGGCCGAGGCGGTGCGTACGGACGCTGCCGAGATCATCGTCGTGGAGATCGAGCCGGCTGTCGTCGCGTGGCATCGGGGGGTGCTGCGGCCGTTCAGTGAGGGCGCGCTCGACGATCCGCGGGTGCGGGTGGTGACCGCCGACCTGGCGGTGTGGTTCACCGGCACCAGTGATCGTTTCGACGCGATCTGCCTGGACGTCGACAACGGTCCGGGGTGGACCGTCTTCGACCACGACACCCGGCTGTACCGGCGGTCCGGCCTGGCGATGCTGCGTGAACATCTGCTGCCCGGCGGGGTGCTGGCGGTGGGGAGCGCGTCGGCGGAGCCGGGGTTCGCGGCCACACTGACCCGACTGGTGGGACCGGTCCGTACGGTGCGGGTCCCGGTGGAGCGTGGCCGGCCGGACGTCGTCTACGTGGCGTCGTGTGCCGGGGACGACCGCCGGGATCCGGCCGGGAGGTGATATTCCACGAGTTCCGGGTGCGGCGGGAAGTCCTCCGGCACGCACCGGCCGGTCGCCTGCCAGCCCATCTTCTCGTAGAAGCGCCGGGCCCGGCGGTTGCCGGCGAGCACCCACAGGCGGCCTTCGCCACTGAACAGTTCGAGGATCTCGGCGTGCGCGGCCGCGGCCAGGCCGGTGCCCCAGGTGCTGGTGGCCGTACCGAAATGAAGCAGTTGATCGTCTTTGACGGCGACGTATCCGGCGACCTGTCCGTGCGCGAGGATCACCAGCACCCGCACCGTCGGGTCGGCGATCTCGTCGGCCCAGCGTGCCGTCAGTTCGGCCCGCGGGAACGGGTAACGGTCCTGCGGGAAGATCCCGGACAGCGCCCGGACCGAAGCCTCCTGCTGAACGTCCATGATCGCTTCGACGTCGGCGGGCGTGGCATCCCGCAGCACGCTCACGCCACACCGAACCAGCGCGCGGCCAGCTCGTCGAACGAGGACCCCGCGGGCAGCCGTTTCATCCAGGCCGGCAGGTTGCTGAAGTAGTGCAGCAGTGACCACGCCATCATCCGGCGCGGGAACCCGTCGTCGGCCGGATGCCCGTAGGCGCGCAGGAACCGCCCGAGGAACCGCCCGTCACCCTCGGCGACGAAACAGCCCACGCCGACGAACTCGTACTCCGGGGCGCCGCGCATCGCCGGTTCGAAATCGATCAGCCCGCTGAACCGCCAGCGGCCGTCCGGGCCCGGCGACACCAGCAGATGATCACGCATGATCTCAGTGTGCAGCAGCACCCGCCGCCGATCGGACAGATCGACGTCCAGGGCCTCCGGGATGCGTTCCAGCCAGGCCCCGTCCAGACCCCGGCTGCGCTGTCGCGCCACACATCCGGCCCGCTGCCCGGCCACGAATTCGTCCCAGTCGGCCGGCCACCACCCGTCGAGCTCCGGCAGCGGTAGGGCGTGCAACTGCGCCACCGCCGTCCCGAGGTCGTCGGCGAGACGGTCCCGGTCGCCCGGCGGGATCCGGTTCCACACCCCGGTCAGCGGCACGCCCGGCATCCGGCTCATCAGCACGTACCCCCAGCCGTCCCGCTCACCGGCCGCCACCACCCGGGGCGTCGCGATCGGCAGCCGTCCGTGAACCGACCGCAGAACCGCCGACTCCACCGGGAACTCCGACCGGTAGACCTGCGGAAACAACTTCAGCACCAGCTCACCGCAGGCATAGACGGGCAGCGAGCCGGACGCGAACCGCTCGGCCCCCGCCGGGTCCACCCCGAGATCGCGCAGCAGCGCGTCGGCCCCCGGCCGCAGCGCACCCTCATCGAGGGCGTCGAACGCTTCCGCACTTCCGGCAACCGGCAACCTCGGCACCGACCGACCATAGTGTCCGGCGATCCGCCGCCGCACCGCATTTCCCACCCCCATTCGCAGCGGTACGAACCACACCCACCCGACCGCACCACCCCCTTCCCGGCTGCGCCGCTACCGCCGCCGTCCACCCCGTTCCGCTGCGCCACCGGCCCCGCTTCGTGCGCCGGCAGCCGTGGACCGCCGACCGTCATCGGTTCGCGCCGCCGACCGTCATCGGTTCGCGCCGCCGGGCGGCATCGGTTCGCGCCGCCGGGCGGCAGCTCGGACGCGGCGCCTGTGGACGGACCGTGTCGCCGACCCGCCCCTCCGCCGGCGGTTCGGGAACCGGCTCCTGTGGACGGAAGGGGTCGCCGGGACGGCCGTCAGCCGTACCCGGAAGGTGCATTTCGCGGCGGACGAATGCCGCCTACCGTCGGTGATGTGCGTATCACCGATCTACATGCGGCGATCACTGCCACACCGGCGGCCGGGTCTGGAGGACTGACGTGACCGATCACGATCGGTATCCGGGCGACTGGGACCAGGACGCCCTCTTCTACGGCGTGCCGACGCCCGCCAGTGGACCCGACGAACCGACCCGGGCCGCTGCGCCGTCCGGGGATCGGCCGCCGCCCTCGTTCGACGTCCGCCCGGCTGCCTCACCCGGAGGCCCGCCACCCCCGCTGTTCCGCGACCGGCCGGATGCCCCGCCCGGTGATGAGCCGACCCGGCAGGTTCCTTCGTCGGATGCCTTCTTCGATCCGACGACCATGGCGTTGAGCGGGCCGGCCGCTCCGGAGCAGCTCCAGCCGATACCGACGGGACAGAGCCACCGCAAACTTCCGCTGATCGTCGCGGCGCTGGCCGTGCTGCTGATCGCCGGTGCGATCGGCGGTGTCGTCCTGATGCGGTCGTCGGATCGCAACGGCGCGAGTGGCCCGGTCATCGAGCCGATGCCGCTGGTCACGTCGACCGAGACGGTGACGACCGACCCCACCCCGACGGAGACGCCGACACCGACGCCGAGTGACTACCCCTCGACCGAGGCCACGGCGACCACCGATCCGCAGGAGGAGGCGCTGGCCGAGTTGGAGGCGGTCCGGGAACAGGATCTGGCGACCGTCACGTTCGACGGGCAGCTCGTCGCCCAGATCGCCTCGAAGTATCCGGGGATCAGCGACCCGTACCAGACCGCAGCGGACGGATCGCACACGTTCCAGAACAGTGACATCCTCGCCGAACACCAGCGGCTCCGGGCCGAACACGGCGACGCCGGCCACCCGGTGATCCTGCTCAAGAGCACCGACTACGGGAAGCGGCAGTTGATCGCCGGTCAACCGCTGTGGGTGACGTTCGTGGTCGGCGACTTCCCCGACAAGGCGTCCGTACGGACCTGGTGCGCCGGGCACTTCGGGCACCTGCCGGCCACCGAACTGAAGAACCACTGCGACGCCCGCAACCTGCGCCCGGCCGCATGACCGACGCGCCGGTGGCCGGGGTCGTCGCCGGGCAGGTGCGGATCACCGCCGCCACCGTGCCGAGCGGATCCGCTCCAGGCCTGGTCGCCGTCTCCGCGGCCGCCCTGATCTGTATCGCCGCCTGGACCGGCCGGGCCCTCACCGGTGCGGTCGGTGCCGGGGCGCTCACCGCCGCGATCGTCGTACCGCTGGTCCTGGTGGCGGTCGTGGCCGTCGCCCACCGACGCTTCCCGGCGACCGGTGGTGCCGACGCCGTCTGGGAGTTCACCGTCCGGACGGCCGAGGGCGCGCCGGTTCCGGTCTCGTTACGGACCGGCGCCCCGCGCGACTCGCTACGGCCACGCGACCCGGTCCGGCTGGTCCCGGCCCGATCCGGACGGCGGGGCGCAGTTCGCGTGGTGGAGGTCCTCGCCACGCCGGAGGGGCCGGTCCTCCACCGGATCGTCGCCGGCCCGACGCTGTCCCCGGTGCAGCGATCCGGCCTGCTGCTGGCCGTGTTGCTGCTCCTGGCTACAGCCGCGACCCTCCTCACCGCGTGACAGGCCACGCCCTCCGCCCACCCGGCGGTCACCGACGGCCCGGGCCGCGGCACGCCGCACTGACCGCGCAACGGTCACCGGGTGGAGAGGTGGCCCGTAACGGCTGCGGGGCGGGGTGATCCCGTAACGACTGCGGGGCGCGAGGCAATCGCGGGCCGTCCAGCGCTTACCGTGCGTCTTTCCGCACCGGCCGGAATGCCGGGGCCGCCGGGGTGGTCACCGAGGCGGACATCGGCCGGTACGCCGACGCTGGCCGATTCGCCGCAGCGGAGAGGATGGTCTTGTGCGGCCGCTCGTGGACCACCCGGCGAGGGCGCCTGAGGGGGTCGGCGGGGCCGGTGTGGGCAGGGGCGACCATGGTATACACGTTGGTACACCTTTGTGCCCCTGGTGGGATTGAAATGTTTCAAGCGTCGTGCTTACCATCAGGACGCCCGGGCCGCCACGGTGGAACCGGACCCACCACGGTTAGACCGGACCACCACGGTTAGGAAGGCCCAGGTGTTGACTCAGCAGCCCCGCAACGGTCGAGCCCCCTCGGTGAAGGATGTCGCCGCCGCCGCGGGTGTCTCCCTCGGCACCGTCTCCAACGTGCTCAACCGGCCCGCCGTGGTCAGCACCGCCACCCGCGAACGGGTCGAGCGGGCGATGGCCGACCTGGGGTTCGTGCGCAACGAGTCGGCCCGCCAGCTGCGTGCCGGTACCAGCCGCGCCCTGGCCTACGTGATGCTCGACGGCGGCAACCCGTTCTTCCACGATGTCGCCGAGGGCATCGAGACCGCCGCCGAGGACGCCGACCTGTCCCTGTTCGTCTGCAACAGCAGCGGCCGCTCCGAGCGCGAGGCCAAACACCTCGACCGGCTCCTGCAGCAGCGTGTCCAGGGCATCCTGATCACCCCGGTCGACCCGGACGCCCCGCACCTGGCCGACCTCGCCCAGCGCGGCCTGCCGTTCGTCATGGTGGACCGGTTCAGCCGGGCCGGCGGACACTGCTCGGTCGCCGTCGACGACGTTCTCGGTGGCCGCATCGCCGTCGAGCACCTGATCGATCGCGGACATCGAAGGGTCGCGTTCGTCGGTGGTCCGTCCAGCATCGGCCAGGTCCGCGAGCGGCTCCAGGGGGCGCGTGCGGTGTGGGCCGAGTTCGGGATGCCCGAGGACGACCTGATCCACCTGCCGACCGAGGCGCTCACCGTCAACGAGGGCCGCTCGGCGGGCGAACGGCTGGCCGGGCTGCCGTCCCGGCGCCGCCCGACCGCGGCGTTCTGCGCCAACGACCTGCTCGCCCTCGGCCTGCTCCAGCACGCCGTCACGGCCGGCCTACGGGTCCCCGACGACCTGGCGATCGTCGGCTTCGACGACATCGACTTCGCGGCCGCCGCGGCGGTGCCCCTCACCTCGGTCCGGCAGCCACGGCAGGAACTGGGACGTACCGCCGCGCGCCTCGTCCTGGACGAAGCCACCAATCCCGACCACGTCCACGAGCAGGCCACCTTCGTACCGGCTCTGGTGGCCCGGGCCTCCACCGGAACCGTCCGGCGGTAAGCCGGTCCGCTGCGGTGGGCCGGATGCGGTGGCTGCGGCCGGGGTGACCGGCTGATCGCGGGCAGTGGCGGGGCTGGTACCGTCCGGCCGGTGATTCACGGGCTCTACGACGTCATCCACCGCCGCCGCGACGTCCGGGCGGAGTTCACCGGGGAGCCCGTCGCGCCCGAGGTCCTCGACCGGATCCTCACCGCCGCGCACGCCGCCCCCAGTGTCGGCCTCTCCCAGCCGTGGGATTTCGTCCTGATCCGGTCCGAGCCGGTGCGCAAGGCCTTCCACGAGCACGTCCGCACCGAGCGGGACGTCTTCGCCGCGACGCTGAGCGGGGCGGCCGCCGAACGGTTCGCCCGCATCAAGATCGACGGGGTGCTGGAGGCCGGTCTGTCGATCGTGGTCACCTACGACCCGGCGCGCGGTGGGCCCGCGGTCCTCGGCCGGCACGCCATCGCCGACGCCGGCCTCTACTCGGTCTGCCTGGCGATCCAGAACCTGTGGCTGGCCGCCACCGCCGAGGACCTCGGTGTCGGCTGGGTGTCGTTCTACCGCGAGGACTTCCTGCAGGAACTGCTCGGCATCCCGTCCGGGATCCGGCCGGTCGCCTGGCTCTGCGTCGGCCCGGTCAGCCATCTCGAGCAGGTGCCCGATCTGGAACGCCACGGATGGCGGCAGCGGCGCCCGGTCACCGACGCGATCCACGAGGACCGGTGGGCCGGATGAGACTGCACGTCGGCTGCGCCATGTGGAGCCTGAAATCGTGGCAGGGCCGTTTCATCCCGGCGTCCGGCACTGATCGCCTTCGGTCATATGCCGGGTGGTGCAACGCGGTCGAGGGCAACACGACCTTCTACGCGACGCCGTCCCTGACGACGGTGACCGGATGGGCTGGGCAGACCCCTCCCGACTTCCGTTTCGTCCTGAAGCTGCCACGGGAGGTCACCCACGGCGGCGCCCTCGCCGACGTCTCCGCCATGTCGGAATTCCTTCGCGTGATCGAACCGCTCGGCGACCGCGTGCACGCCCTGTGGGTACAACTGCCGGGATCCTTCGGCCCCGGCGACCTGCCGTCTCTCTCCCGGTTCCTGCGGGGCCTGCCCGATTCCTTCCGGTACGCCGTAGAGGTCCGCGATCCCGCCTTCTTCCACGAGCCGCGCCGTCTCGAGGACCTGCTCACCACCGCCGGCGCCGAGTGGGTCCCGTTCGACACGACCGAGTTCTTCCGCACGCCCCCGACCAGTGACGCCGAACGTGAGGCGTGGCTGAAGAAGCCCCGCATGCCGTTGCGCACCGCAGCCCTCACCGACCGCCCGATCATCCGCTACCTGGGCCGCGACGCCACCGACCGGACCGTCGACGGCTGGCGCCGCTGGGTGCCGATCGTCGCCGGCTGGCTGCGCGAGGGCCGCTCACCGACGTTCTTCGTGCACACCCCCGACAACGCCGACGCCCCCGAACTGTGCCGCCGCTTCCACGACGAGGTCCGCACGCTGGTACCCGAACTGGAACCACTACCCACACCTCCGCCCATGCCGTCGCCCGCCCCGGAGGGCCCACCCACCCTGTTCTGACACGGGCCGTGTCGTAAGGGCCTCGCCCGGCTGTTGCCGGCTCGCCGCCAGGTCGGTCGTGTTGTGGGGATCCGCCACGCTGTTGCGGCTCGCCGTCGGGCCGTTCGTGTTGCTGAGGGACCGCTGGCACTGTTCTGAGTGGAGGGTTGTAGGTTGCCCTCCATGATCAAGACGCGGCTGCTGGGTGTGGCCCAGTTCCTGCTGCTCACGCTGTACCTGCTCGGCGGATTCGGGGTGCTCGCGCTGGCCGTCGTCCGCAGCGGGGACTGGGGCGCCCTGCTGGAGCCGGGACTCGACCGGCTCGGCGACCCGAAGGACTCCATCCCGCTCGGCTGGGACTCGGCCACCAACCCGTTCGCGTGGCTCTTCGGTATCGCCCGGGTGGCCGCGATGCTCGTCATCCCGGTAGTGACGCTCGGCGTTCTCCTCGGTGGTTTCGCCGTGGTCGCCGCCCACCGCGATGATGACGGGGGCCGGCTCCGTCGAGCGCTCCTGGCGATCGGAGTGTGGCTGGTGCTGGCGGCGGTGGCGTTCACCCCATACGGCGGGCGCCTGCACACCTGGCTCGCCGACTGAAGCCAGCCTGACTGAAGCCAACCCGGCTGCCAACCCGGCTGCCAACCGGGCTGTCGGCCCGGCTGGCCCGGCTGTCGGCCCGGATGCCGGCCCCAGGTGCTGGTCCAAGTGGCGGTGCGGTTGCGTGCCTGGTGTTTGCCCGGGTGCCGGCCGGGCCACATGATCTCTGACATAGGGTCCGGGGCCATGGGTGTGCTGTGTGACTACTTCCGCGGGCCGGACGCCGCGACCGTCACCGATCTGATGGAGCGGCATGACGGCGACTCGCCGGCAACCATCGACGAGTGGGCTGTCGCCGTGGTCGACGCCAAAGGCCTGGATCCGGCGGTGTGTCTCGATGCGCTGTGCTCGTTCATCGTCGGCGTGGAGTGGGCGGGGCGCCGGGCCGGCGGTCGGCTGATCTGGCCGGTGCTCGACGGGGAGGCGCTGATGGAGCATGAGGGCCCCTGGGTGGAGTTGCTCGACGACGCGGTGCGGGACGCGCTGGCCGGTGTCGACGACGACCGGATCCCGGAGCTGGCTGCCCGCTGGGTGCGGATCGAGGAGATCCACTGGTCCGGCGCTCCGGACGACGCGCTCGTCCCGGTGCTCACCGAGCTGGTCGCTCTGGCCCGTGCCGCCCGTGCGGCCGGTGATCATCTCTACTGCTGGATGAGCCTCTGACGAGGACAACGACAAGCGCGAGCGCGACGGCGAGGACGACGGCGCGGGCGAGAGACGGCGACGACGACGGCGAGGACAAGCGCGACGGCGACGGCGACCGCGAAGACGACGGCACGGGCGAGGACGGCGGCGAGGGCGAGGACGGCGGCGCGCGCGAGGACGACGGCGCGGGCGAGGACGACGGCGCGGGCGAGGACGACGGCGCGGGCGAGGACGACGGCGCGGGCGAGGGCCCGGCCGTAGGCCGGGCCCTCGCGGGGACCTCAGGAGTGCGGGCAGGTGGCCCGGTACTCCTGGATGGCCGTGCCGGACGGGGCCGGGCACAGGAACTGGTCGTAGCGGGTGTCGTTGTCGATGAACCGCTTGAGCCAGGAGAGGCTGTACTTGGCGACGGTGACGCTGCCGCCGGAGGTGGGCGCCGAGTGCCCGGCGTTGTTGAGTTCCAGGTAGGCCTTGTCCGGCGCGGCGGACAGGCTGGTGTAGAACGGCTCGGCGTGCGACGACACGGGGGCGGTGCTGTCGTTCTCGGCGCCGATGATCATCGTGGGGACGCGGACCGTGGTCCAGCTCTTGGTGCCGTGCCAGGGGGTGAGCGGCACCGCCGCCTGGAGGGCGGGCCGGGTGCGGGCCGCGGCCAGGCTGCCGCCGCCGCCCATCGAGTGGCCCATCACGCCGAGCCGGGTGGCGTCGATGCGGGTGCGGACCGAGCTGGTGTTGGTCAGATAGTCGAGGGCGCCGAGCAGCTGTGTGCCGCGGCTGTCCGGCTGGTCGAGGGTGCTGCGGGTGTCGATGGTGATCACCACGAAGCCCTGTGAGGCCAGGCGCGGGCCGAGCCAGGCGATGCTCGACTGTGACGCGGTGAAGCCGGGGGAGATGGCCACCGCGCCGAACGTGCCGGCGCTGGTGTCGGTCGGGTAGTAGATGGTTCCGCCACCGAACGTGGAGACGCTGGAGCGTGCCACGGTGACCTGGGCGATCGCGAACGTGCCGCGGGACGCCTCGATGCTGGCGTTGGTGGGGGCCGGGCCGCGCTCGTACGGGTTGGCCGCGGCGGCCGGCAGTGCGGGCGACGCCAGGACGAAGGCGGCGCACAGAGCGGTCAGGAGGGAAGCCTTCCGACGGACAGGAACGGGCATGGGAACTCCCTGGGGTTTTGGGGCTCCTGCAATCGATGGATGTCGATAAGTTAACTCACCGGTAACAACGGTGGTAATCCCAGCCGGGTACCTGCTACCGCGATATGTCAGACGTGTGAACGACTGTGGGCGCCGTTTAATCGGTTGCCGCCACTGGCGCCGTCCGGTTGGGTGGACGGCATGACGTACTGAGGCCTTCCCCCAGCACCCGCCGCGGCATCTCGAGCCGCGCCCCTCCGGCACCGCCCTCGTCGGCGTGCCGTGAACCGTGCCCTCAGCCCGGCGCCCCCGCCTCCGCGGGCCGCGCCCCACCGTCATGGGAAGAAGCGTTTTGTCTCAACAGCAGTTCACGCGTGCCACCGTCACGATCTTCGCCGAACCCGGTAGCTGGATCGAAACCGGCGCCGTCGACCAGTGTCACCAGGTCGCCGCCCTGGACGGCATGATCCACGTCGCCGGAATGCCCGATCTGCACCCCGGCAAGGGCGCACCGATCGGCGCCGCCATGCTCTCGTCCGTGCTGTATCCGTTCCTGGTCGGCTCCGACATCGGCTGCGGCATCGCGGTGTTCCCGTTCCGCCTCAAGCGGGTCGTCCCGGAACGGCTGGCCGGCCGCTTCCCCGACCTGGACCGCCCGGTCGGCGCGGACGGTCCGCCCGGCATCGACGTCCCGGCCGGATACACCGACCAACTGGGTACGGTCGGCCGCGGCAACCACTTCGTCGAACTCGCCAAGGTCGACGCCGTCCTCGACACCGGTCACGCCGGCCGGCTCGGCCTGTCCGCCGGCGACACGGTCCTCATCGTGCACAGCGGCTCCCGCGGTCTCGGCGAGCGGATCCTGCGGTCGCACACCGAGGTGCACGGCGCGGGCCCGGCCGCCGACCCGGCGGCCTACCTGGCCGCCCACGACGACGCCGTCCGGTGGGGGCACCTCAACCGGCGGATCATGGCCGAGCGGGTCGCCGACGCCCTCGGTGCCGACCTCGGTGAACCCGTCACCGACGTCTGCCACAACTCCGTCGAGATCCGCGACGGCCACTATCTGCACCGCAAGGGCGCCGCCCCCGGTGACGGCACCGACGTGCTCATCGCCGGCACCCGCGGCACCCGGTCGTTCCTGGTGGCCGGGCACGCCGGCCCGCAGGCCGGGCATTCGGTGGCACACGGTGCCGGGCGCAAGATGTCCCGGACCGACGCGCTGCGGCGCGGACGGGCCAAACACACGGTCGAGGAGCTTCGGCGTACGGCCGTCGGCTCCATCGTCGTCTGCGGCGACCGGCAGTTGCTCTTCGAGGAGGCACCCGGCGCCTACAAACGCATCGAGCAGGTGATCGGTGACCTGGTCGCGCACGGGCTGGCCACCCCGGTCGTCAGCACGGTGCCGCTGGTGACCTACAAGACCGCGGAACCGACGTCGCGCAAGGGAGGCCGTCGATGAGCCCGGCTGTCTCGTCCGGTGCGGGGGCGCGGCGGGCGGTGACCGGATGTGTGCCGGTGCTGCGGTGGCGGCGTTTCGCCGACCGTCCACCCCGTCCGGTGTTCTTCAGCCGGCCGCCCCGGCGTGGTGGTTCGCGGCACACCGTCGGAGGGGAGAACCGATGATCGGCTGGTGGAAACGGGCGGCCCGGCCGGCGCCGGACACCGGAGGCCTGTGCCGTCCGGTGTTCACCGGCCCGGACCCACGCCGCGGTGCGGGATCGGCCGATGGCTGCCGCACGAGCGCGTCCCGCCCGGCGGGCACGGGCCGGATCGCACCGTTCCGGAGGTGGGTGTGATGCCGGGCGAACACGGCCGGCCCGATACCGGCCGCGGGGTGGAGGACCACTGGGCCGGAAGGGGGCCTGATGCCGGATCCGTCGGGGGCGGCCGGCCTCGCACCGGCTGGGACGAGGGCGCGACGGCCGTACATCTGATGGTTTCTGCCGGACGCGGACCGCAAGAGTGCTCGTGGGCTCTGGCGCGGCTGGTCGGTCGGCTGGAGGCCGATGCCGCGAAGCGGAAGATCCGGACCCGCCGGGTGGAGACGGTGGCCGGGGAGCGGGCCGGGACGTTCCGGTCGGTGCTGCTGGAGATCGGCGGCGACGGTGCGGCCGCGTTCGCCGCGTCGTGGAGCGGGACGCTGTGCTGGCAGGCGCCGAGTCCCTACCGGGCCGGGCCGGGGCGCAAGAACTGGTACGTGACCGCGCAGCCGTGCTCGATGGACGTCGCACGGACCGTCTTCGACGAGGCGGACGTGGAGATCGTCCCGACCCGGACCGGTGGGCCCGGTGGCCAGCACCGCAACAAGGCCAGCACCGCGGTCCGGGCCACCCACCGGCCCAGCGGGATCGTGGTGGTCGCCGACACCGAGCGGCAGTTCAGCCTCAACCGGAGCATCGCGTTGCGCCTGATCCGGGAACGGCTCCGAGCCGGTGACACCGCCGCCGCGCAGGCCGCGGAGACGGCCCGGTGGCGGATCCACGACGAGCTGGTGCGCGGCGACCCGACCCGGATCGAACGGCCCTGAGCCGGTGACCGGTCCTGCTGAGGGGCACGGCCCGAACCGGTGCCGCCGCCCCCTCGCAAAGAGCTCCGGCGGGTCAACGGGGACCGCGAACCGCGAGCCGCCCACCCTGCCGGGCGTGACGCCCTCATGAACAAGACGCTCCCCGCACGCCGATGGTTGCCCGCGGAGCCGGAACGTAACGGGGTGTTCACAACCGGCCGGTCACCGCGCCGAGCTGTTTGACGTGCCGCAGCAGCGGCGCCGACTCGACCCGGTCGACGCCGTCGAGGCCGCTGATCCGCTCGGTCAGATATCGGTAGAAGGCCGCCATGTCGGTGCAGACCACCGTCGCGACCAGGTTCGTCGACCCGGTCGTGGCGGCCGCGAACACCACCTCGTCGTGGCCGGCGAGCGCGGCACCGACCGCGGCCAGCCGGGCCGGGGCGACCGTCACCCAGAGCAGCACCGGGGCGAGGAAGCCGAACACCTGCGGCTTCACCTCGACGTCGTAGTAGATCGCCCCGGACCGGCGCAGCTCCCGCATCCGGCGGCGGACCGTCGACTCCGGCCAGCCGGTCGCCGCCGCCAGTTCGGCATAACCGGCCCGGCCGTCGCGGGACAGCACCTCCAGCAGCGCGTCGTCGCCGTCGGCCAGCCGCGCCGGCGCCACGTCCACCGGCTCGCCGGCCGGGGCGGAACCGCCGATCGTGAACGGCGGAGGAGGCGGCGCCGGCACCCCGTCCGGTGTCAGCGCGGCGATCTGCCCGGCGGTCAGCGCGTCGTCGCGGCGGTCCGGGCCGACCGCGCCGCCGACGAAATGGTGGATCAGGCAGTGCGCGGTCACCGACACCAACCGGGGCGTACGCGGCAGCCGGTGCAGCAGCGACTCCCGGTCGGCGTGCGCGGCCAGCCGGGCCAGGCAGGAGATCTCGGTGCCGCCGGAGAACACGCTCACCCAGGCGGTGTCCGGCCGGCGGGCCAGCGCGTCGGCGAGCGGTGCCGCCATGTCCGGTGAGGTGTGCAGCCGCAGCATCCACGACTCGTAGCCGAGCCGGATCGGTTTGGGCATGCCGACCACCCGTACCCCGGCGTTCTCCCGCAGCCGCCGGTAGCGCCGGGCCACCGTCTGGTCGGAGACGCCCAGGACCGCGCCGATCTCCCGGTAACCGGCCCGGCCGTCGATCCGCAGCGCGTGCACGATCTGCCGATCCAGCGTGTCGACATCCATTCCCAGAACCCTAGCCCGATGTCGAGATCCGCCGCACAGAGGCGAAAACGTGGCGCGTCCGTTCCGCACGACGGCACAGTTCGGCGCATGCGAAAGTGGTCACCCCTGCTCGCCGTCTGCCTCGGCACCTTCCTGCTGCTCGTCGACGTCACCATCGTGGTCGTCGCGCTGCCCAGCATCGCCGGCCACCTCGAAGCCGGCCCCGACGACCTGGCCTGGATCCTCGACGGCTACGCCCTGGCGCTGGCCGCGCTCGTGCTCGGCGCCGGAGCACTCGCCGACCGGTACGGCCGCCGCGTCACGTACCTCACCGGCCTCGTGGTCTTCGGGGTGTCCTCGCTGCTCTGCGCCCTCGCCCCGACCGTGCCCACGCTGATCGCCGCCCGGGTCCTGCAGGGCGTCGGCGGCGCCGCCATGTTCGCCACCACCGTGGCCATCCTCAACGTCACCTACCGCGGCCGGGACCGTGGGATCGCGTTCGGTGTCTGGGGCGCGGTCAACGGCGCCGCCACCGCGGCCGGCCCGCTGGCCGGCGGACTGCTCACCGAGCACCTCGACTGGCGCTGGATCTTCCTGGTCAACCTGCCGGTCTGCGTGATCGCCGTGTGGTTCACCCGGCGTACGGTCGCCGAATCCCGCTCCGACCACGGCGGCCGCTTCGACGTGCCCGGCACGGTCACCTTCACCGTCGCCGCGACCGCCCTGGTGTACGGGCTGATCCGGGCCACCGGCGACGGCTGGACCGCACCCGTCGTGCTGGGCGCGCTCGCCCTCGGCCTCGCCGGGATCGTGCTGTTCGTCGCCGTGGAACGCCGGTCCGCCGCCCCGATGCTCGACCTCGGGCTGTTCCGGCGGCCCGCGTTCACCGGCCTGATCGTCGCCGCGTTCCTGTGCCAGGCGGCCGCGTTCGCCTACCTGCCGTACACCACCACCTGGCTGCAACAGGGGCTCGGGCACGGGCCGGTCGACGCCGGACTACTCGGGGCGCTGCCGCTGAGCGGGGCCGCACTGCTGGTCGGGGCGCTCTCGGGGCGGTTCCTCCAGCGGCTGCGGCCACGGCCGGCGATCGGGCTGGGACTGCTGCTGATCGCGGCCGGCGACCTCGCACAGTCGGTCGTCGGGGCGGGCGACGGCGCCGCGGTCCTCATCCCTGGGCTGATCCTGGTCGGGCTCGGCGCCGGGGTGGTGCTGCCGGTGCTGTCGTCGGCGGTCCTGGCCGCGGTGCCGCACGAGCGCAGCGGCATGGCCGGCGGGGCACTCAACACGTTCCGCCAGCTCGGGTTCGCGTTCGGTGTTGCGATCTTCGGCACAGTCTTCTCCGGTGTCTCCGCACAGCAGAAGGCGTACGCCGGCGGATTGAGTGACGCGGTTCTCCTGGGCGCGGTGTTTGCACTGGTGGCGGCCCTCGCCGTGGTGCTGACAGGCCGGCGCGGGGCGGAACGGCCGGTGAAAATCGGGTGACACGCCCCCGTCACGGTGCGGCAGCATGGCCGTCGTGGTGGATACGCGCGGACCCGTCCGATATCTGTGGTGGCTGGCACGACAGGTGAAAGGGTGGGTGGTGCGCGGGGCGATGTTCGGAACGCTCTGGTTCGTCAGTCTGGCCGTCACGCCGTACCTCATCTCCCAGGCCATCGACCGCGGCCTCACGCCGCGCCGCGTCGGGGTCCTCCTCGCCTGGGCCGCGGTGGTCCTGATCGTCGGGGCGGCCAGCGCGGGCCTCGGCATCATGCGGCACCGCAGCATGACCAACCTGCGTCTGGCCGCCGCGATCAGGACCGCCGACCTGGTGATGACCCACGCCACCCGGCTCGGCGCCGCACTGCCGCGCCGGGTCACCGCCGGTGAGGTCGTCACCATCGGCATCTCCGACGTGTGGACCGTCGGCCGCGCCATGAACGCCGGCGGCGTCGGCGTGGCCGCGATCATCGCCTTCTGCGTGGTCGCGTTCCTGCTGGAGCAGATCTCCGGACTGCTCGCCGCGGTCGTCCTGATCGGCGTGCCGGTGCTCGCGCTGATCATCGCGCCACTGCTGCGCCGCACCCAGCGGGCCGCCGGCCGATACCGCCACCACCAGGGCGAACTCAACGGCCGGCTGGTCGACGTGATCGGCGGCCTGCGCATCCTCAACGGGCTCGGCGGCAAGGAGACCCACCTGGACCGCTACCGGCGCGAGTCGGCGAAACTACGCGACCAGGGCTACCGGGTCGGCGGGCCGTCCAGCTGGATCGGCGCGCTCGGCGACGGCCTGCCGGTGGTGTTCCTCGCCGTGGTGATCTGGCTGGCCGCCCGGCTCGCGGTCACCGGCGACCTCACCGCCGGCCAGCTCGTCGCGGTGTACGGCTACACCGCCATGCTCGTCATCCCGGTCAACGTGATGATCTTCGTGGGGTTCGACGTCACCCGCGGGGTCGTCGCCGCCCGCCGGATCACCGACTTCCTGCGGCTGCCCGAGGACGACCCGTCCGGTGACCCCGCCCCGCCCGGCCCGGCCGCGCTGCGCGACCCCGCATCCGGGGTGTACGCCGAACCCGGCCGGTTCACCGCGCTCGCCGGCGACCGGCCCGCCGACGCCGCCGAGATCCTCGACCGGCTCGGCCGCTACCGGCCCAGCGACGCCACCTGGGGCGGGCAGCCACTCGCCGGGATCGCCCAGGCCGACATCCGGGCCCGGATCCTCGTCGCCACCCACGACGCCGACCTGTTCGCCGGGCCGCTGCGCACGGTCGTCGCCGGCCCCGGCGAACCCGACGACGACCGGGTCCGCCGCGCCCTCGACACCGCGGTCGCCCACGACGTCGGCGACGACCTGGACCGGCCGGTCGACTGGGGTGGGCGCAACCTGTCCGGCGGCCAGCGGCAGCGCGTCCGGCTGGCCCGGGCCGTCTACGCCGACCCGGAGATGCTGCTCGCCGCCGAACCCACCTCGGCCGTCGACGCACACACCGAAGCCGCCATCGCCGACCGGCTCAGCGCCGCCCGTACCGGCCGCGGCACCGTCCTGGCCACCACCTCGCCGGTACTTCTCGACCGTGCCGACACCGTCCACTACCTGGTCGGCGGCCGGGTCGCCGCCACCGGCACCCACCGCGAACTGCTCGCCTCCGTCCCCGGCTACCGCGCCCTCGTGGCCCGCGCGTTCGGCGACGACGTTCCCGCCGGCGACACCCCTGGAGGCGACCTGTGACAACGCTGCTTCCCGTCGCGAGCCCCCGCGAGGTCGTCCTCGCCGCCCGCCGGCTGATCGCCGCCGACGGCCGGGCCGTCACCGGCATGCTCACCGTCAGTTCGCTGGCCGCCCTCGCCGGACTCGGCGGACCGTGGCTGCTCGGCCGCATCATCGACACCGTCGCCGCCGGCGGACAGATCGGCGACGTCGACCGGCTCGCCGCCGCCGTCCTGCTCTGCGCCGTCGCACAGACCCTGCTGTCCCGGTACGCGCTGTCGGCCGCCTACCGCTTCGGGGAACGCACCGCCGCCCGGATCCGGGAGATCTTCCTCGACCGGGTGCTCAACCTGCCCGCCTCCGTCGTCGAACGCACCCCCGCCGGTGACCTCGCCGCCCGCGGCAGCACCGACGTCGACGGCGTCGCCACCGCCCTGCGCGACTTCCTGCCACCGATCTTCGTCGGGCTCGTGCAGATGGTGTTCCTCATCGTCGCCGTGGTCGTCCTCGACCCGCTGCTCGGCGTCGTCGGCGTCATCGGCTTCTCCGGCATCTGGTTCGTCACCCGCTGGTACCTTCGCCGGGCCCGCAACGCCTACCTCACCGAGGGCGCCGCCACCTCCCAGCTCGCCGACGAACTCGCCGCCACCACCGACGGCGCCCGCACCGTCGAGGCGTTCGGGCTGCACCAGCGGCGCATCACCGCCGGCGACGCGGCCCTCGCCGAGACCCGGCGCACCCGGCTCAGAACCCTCCGGCTGCGCAGCGTGTTCTTCCCGCTGGCCGAGACGTCGTACGCGGTGCCCGCCGTCCTCGCCCTCGTCCTCGGCGGCCTGCTGCACATCGACGGCCGGGTCACCGTCGGCACCGTCGCCGCGGCCGTCCTCTACCTCCGGCAACTCGTCAGCCCCCTGGACACCATCCTGATCTTCCTCGACCAGCTGCAGGCCGGCGGCGCGTCCTTCGCCAGGGTCGAGGGCCTCGGCGCCGTCCCGGCCCCGGTCCTGGTCACCGACCGCGAGCCGGAGAACGAGCGGATCGAGGTACGGGCGGTCCGGTACGCGTACGACGAAGGCCGTGACGTGCTCCACGACGTCGAACTCACCGTCCGCCCCGGCGAACGGCTCGCCATCGTCGGGCTCTCCGGCGCCGGCAAGTCCACCCTCGGACGGCTCATCGCCGGCGTCGAACGGCCCACCGCCGGCAGCGTCACCGTCGGCGGCGTCCCCATCGCCGAACTGCCACCCGACCAGCTGCGCCGGCACGTCGTCCTGGTCACCCAGGAACACCACGTGTTCCGGGAGACGCTGCGGGAGAACCTGATGGTCACCGCCCCCGACACCGAACTCCGGTCGGCGCTGCGCACCGTGGGCGCCGACTGGGCCGACGACCTCGACCGTGACCTCGGCGAACACCCACTCGACGGTGCGCAGGCCCAGCAGCTCGCCCTGGCCCGGGTGGTCCTCGCCGACCCGCACACGGTCATCCTCGACGAGGCCACCGCCCTGCTCGACCCGACCGCGGCGCGGGCCGCCGAACGGTCGCTGGCGGCGGTGCTGCACTCGCGTACCGTCATCGCCATCGCCCACCGCCTCCAGACCGCCCACGACGCCGACCGCGTCGCCGTCATGGACGACGGCCGCATCATCGAACTCGGCACCCACGACGAACTGGTCGCCGCCGACGGGCCGTATGCGGCGCTGTGGCGCTCCTGGCACGGCGGGGAGAGCATGCCCGCCTCCCGATAGGGTGCCGCGACGATATCGCCGCGCTGCCGGGCGAACCCGGAGACAACCTCGACGCGATCGGGACGGCGGTCTTTTCCGTAGACGACGCTCTCGGCGGCTACGGTCGCCGTCGCATTCGTGCCGCTTCTCGCCGCGGCTGTGCGGACCGCCTCGTCGCGCCGGGCCGGGATCGCCCGGCCGGTCGGCATGACCGCCGTTCAACGGCACGCCTACGGCTGGGGACTCACGTAGACCCGGAGCTCCAGCAGGATCGGCGGGTCGAAGTCGTCGAGGTGCAGGTCCAGATCGCCGGCCCGCAACCAGCCCTCGGACTCGTAGAGGGCGACCGCCGCCGGCAACGACCGGCCCACATCGAGGACCGCCCGCCTGCCCCACACCGGGGCCCGGGCGGTCGCATGCCGCACCAGAGCCCGGCCGAGACCGGTACGCCGCAGCTCGGGGGCCACGAACAGGCGGGCCAGCAGGGCCAGGCCGCCAACCGGCAGGCCGGTCGCCTCGGCGGCCACCGTCAGGGTGGGATCCTCCGGCGGGCAGTGCAGGGCGACGTGGCCGACGATCTCGCCGTCCCGCTCGGCCACCCAGGCCGCCCGCTCGTGGTCGGACCGGAAGAAAGCGGGCAGGTCCCCGGGCGCCAGATGCAGCGGGTAGCCGTCGCGGGCATGCACCCGGGTCAGCAGGTCGAGGCAGGCGGCCGTGTCGTCGTCGGTCTTCTCCCGGATCACCGGTGTCGCGGTTCGCACCGCCGGATCGTAGGGCCGGCGACCGAGCAGGGCATCCGTGTTTCCCACCTTGCGGCGCCGGGTGGCTGGTGGCGCCGGGTGGCTGGTGGCGGCGCCACCAGCCGCGGCTGTGCTGCTAGCAGCCGGGGCTGTGCCGCTAACACTTGCGGTCGTGCCGCTACCAGCTGCCGGCATCGTCCAGGTTGTCGGCTTGGCGGTAACCGGCCAGCAGCCGTATGGCCTCCGCCTCGGTCACGCCGTCACCCCAGTCGCCCCAGCCCTCCCGGATCAGGCCCACCGAGCACGAGCCCACGACCGTGGTCAGCACCCCGTCGCTGCGGCGTTCCACCTGGTACGGCCCCGCGGTCAGGTCACCGTGCGAGGTGTCGGCCAACGGGTTGTCGGGGTGGGACCGCTCCACCCGGAGGGAGAACCAGTGTTCGTCGTCGCCGACCCGCAGCGCACCCTCCTCGAACCCGCGGCCGCCGAGGGTGACGCTGCAATGCAGGATGCGCATGCCGCCCGGCACGTCGGTCAGCCGGAACGGCGTCGCACACCGCTGGGCAGAGTCCAACCGCACCTTCGCCGTGGCGGCGACCGCCTGCTCCGGGTCGTGCGCGAACGACTCCAGCTTCGCCCACAACCCGTCGGCCGGCTGCCAGCGGACCGTCCAGAGGCCCGCGCCACCGGGCAGGTCGTCCACCCAGACGGTGCCGGGCCGGTCGCCGACCCGCACGTCGTACGTCGTCACCGGATCTCCGCTCGCGCCGAGCGTCCGCTGTTCGCCCGCCAGGTCCTCCTCGGTCCTGGCCAGGACGAACAGCGCGGTCATCGTGTCACCGCGGACCTCCACGCTCTCGGTGCCGCCGCCCGCCGCCCAGGTGACATACCGGGCGCCGGCCGTCAGATCGGCGGCGCTGAAGTGCAGGGTCGTGGCATCGGTGCCGACGAGTTCGGGACGGGCCGTGGCGCCCGGCCGGTCGGGCGCGGCCGGAAGGGCCACCGTCGCCGGGCCGGGTGCGGGCAGGCTGGGCCCGAACAACGTGGTGACGGCCACGACCGCGGACACCGCCGCCGTGCCGAGCACCGCGACGGCCCGCCGCCGCCGTTTGAGCCGGCCACCGTTCGCCCGGGCCCGCCCGACCAGGGCTTCGGTGTCGAGATCCCCTCCAGCGTGGGCCTGAAGGGTGGCCACGATCCGCTCGTCGAGATCGTGCGACATCAGAGCGCTCCCGTCGTCGAGGCGGACGTAGAAGTAGAGGCCGGCAAAACGGAGGAAGGCGCCGAAGGAATCCTGGAAGACGGCGACGGAGCCCTGGAAGACGCCGGCGAGGAGGGCCGGGAAGCCGGCGCCGAAGGAGGCCCGGAAGACGGCCCGGAAGGCGGCGACAGGACAGGGGCGGCGCGGAGTGCCGTCAAGGCCCGGGCCGCGTGGGTACGCACGGTGCCCGTCGAGCAGCCCATGACGTTCGCGATGGCCGTGTCGTCGAGGTCTTCGTAGTAGCGCAGCACGATCACCGTCCGCTGGCGGGCCGGCAGTTCCTGGACGAGTCGCCACATCGCGTCGCGTTCGGCGACTGCGGCGGCTTCGTCTGCGGTACCGGCCGAGTCGGCGATCACCGGCACCGTCACCTCGTGGCTGCTGCGCCGTCGCCACCACGAGTGATGTGCGTTGAGCAGCATCCGCCGGACGTAGAGGTCGGGCTGTTCGGCGCGGGCGATGCGGTTCCACCGGGCGTAGGCGCGGGCCAGCACATCCTGCACCAGGTCCTCGGCCCGGTGGCGATCACCGGTCAGCAGCCGCGCGAGCCGAACCAGCGACGGCCCGCGGGCGTAGGCGTATTCCTCGAACGTCACGCCCTATTGAACGCGCTGACCGACCCACCGCGTAGACACCGCCCACAAGATCATTTCCAGCCGGCTCCCACCCCACTCGAAACAGCGGCGAGAGCCGACAGCGGAGATGCGGCCCGACTTCGGCTGGTTCCCACCGCTGTCTCAACGACCCCGAGACAGCGGTGGGAACCAGCCGAAGTCGACCTCAGGCCCGCGGTACGTCTCCGGCTGGCTCTCACCGTCGTCTCAAGGGCCGTGAGGCAGCGGTGGCGGCCAGCCGAAGTTGACCTTGGCGTGTTGTTCGTTCGCGGCTGGCTCCCACCGTCGTCTCGGCGGCCTTGAGGCAGCGGTGAGAGCCAGCCGGAGTTGACCTTGACGTTCCGCTCATGCCCGGCTGGTTCCCAGCGTCGTCTCGAGGGCCGTGAGGCAGCGTTGGGGGCTAGCCGGGGGAGTGTGGCTGGTTGTCAGCGTCGTCTTGGGGGGCTTGAGGCAGCGGTGAGAACCAGCCGGGTTGGCCTTGACCGGGGTGAGCGGCCGCACGTAATCTACCGGTAACTCTGAAACGTTTCACGATCTGAAGCTGAACCACGACGACGAAGAGCGGATCCCCATGACCAACCCCGTAGTCTCCGAGCTCATCTCCCGCTCGAACCGCCTCGGCGCGGATCCGCGGACCACCAACTACGCCGGCGGCAACACCTCCGCCAAGGGCGCCGACATCGACCCGGTGACCGGGGACGCGGTCGACCTGGTGTGGGTGAAGGGCTCCGGCGGTGACCTGGGCACGCTCACCGAGAAGGGCCTGGCCGTGCTCCGCCTGGACCGGCTGCGCGCGCTGACCGGCGTCTACCCGGGCGTGGAGCGCGAGGACGAGATGGTCGCCGCCTTCGACTACTGCCTGCACGGGCGCGGTGGGGCCGCCCCGAGCATCGACACCGCGATGCACGGTCTGGTGGACGCGCCGCACGTCGACCACCTGCACCCGGACGCCGGTATCGCGATCGCGACGGCCGCCGACGGTCCGGCGCTGACCAAGGAGATCTTCGGCGACCGGGTGCTCTGGGTGGACTGGCGCCGCCCGGGCTTCCAGCTGGGCCTGGACATCGCCGCCGCGCACCGGGCGAACCCGCAGGCGATCGGCGTCATCCTGGGTGGGCACGGGATCACCGCGTGGGGCGCGACGAGTGAGGAGTGCGAGGCCAACTCCACCGAGATCATCAACACCGCCGCGGCCTACATCGACGAGCACGGCCGCACCGAGCCGTTCGGGCCGGACAGGATCGGCGCGCTGGACACGGAGGCACGGCGCCGGCGCGCCGCCGCACTCTTCCCGGTGATCCGCGGTCTCGTCTCCACCGACCGTCCCCAGGTCGGCCACTTCACCGACAGTGACGTGGTGCTGGAGTTCGTGGGCAGTGAGCGCCTGGCGGAGCTGGGCGCCCTGGGCACCTCCTGCCCGGACCATTTCCTGCGTACCAAGGTGAAGCCGCTGGTCCTGGACACGGCTCCGGACGCACCCCTGGACGAGGTGACCGCCCGGCTCCGGGAGCTGCACGAGGCGTATCGCGAGGACTACCGCGGCTACTACGAGCGGCACGCGACCGCGGACAGTCCGGCGATCCGTGGCGCCGACCCGGCGATCGTGCTGGTCCCGGGCGTGGGCATGTTCTCCTTCGGCGCCAACAAGCAGACCGCGCGGGTGGCCGGCGAGTTCTACGTCAACGCGATCAACGTGATGCGCGGTGCCGAGGCGATCTCCCGGTATGCGCCGATCGACGAGTCGGAGAAGTTCCGCATCGAGTACTGGGCTCTCGAGGAGGCCAAGCTCCAGCGCATGCCGAAGCCGAAGCCGCTGGCCACCCGGGTCGCCCTGGTCACCGGCGCCGGTTCGGGCATCGGCCGGGCGATCGCGCTGCGGCTGGCCGCCGAGGGCGCGTGTGTCGTGGTCAGCGATCGGGACACCGGGGCGGCCGCGACGGTCGCCGCGGAGATCGGTGGCGCCGACGTCGCCGTCGCGGTGAGCCTCGACGTGACCGACGAGGACGCGGTGGGCGCTGCCGTACAGGAGGCTGTCCTGGCTTTCGGTGGGGTTGATCTGGTGGTCAACAACGCCGGCCTGTCGCTGTCGAAGTCGCTGCTCGACACCACGGCGCGTGACTGGGACCTGCAGCACGACGTGATGGCCAAGGGCTCGTTCCTGGTGTCGCGGGAGACCGCGCGGGTGCTGATCGCGCAGGGCATGGGCGGCGACATCATCTACATCTCCAGCAAGAACTCGATCTTCGCGGGACCGAACAACGTCGCCTACGGCGCCGCCAAGGCCGACCAGGCCCATCAGGTCCGCCTGCTGGCCGCCGAGTTGGGCCCGCACGGCATCCGGGTCAACGGCATCAACCCCGACGGCGTGGTACGCGGTTCCGGCATCTTCGCCGGGGGCTGGGGCGCCGACCGGGCGGCCGTCTACGGGGTACCGGAGGAGAAGCTGGGCGAGTTCTACGCGCAGCGCACCCTGCTCAAGCGGGAGGTCCTGCCCGAGCACATCGCCAACGCGGTCTTCGCGATCACCGGTGGCGACCTGACCCACACCACCGGCCTGCACGTTCCCGTGGACGCGGGTGTCGCCGCGGCGTTCCTGCGATGAGCGAGGCCTTCGCGGCCGTCGATCTCGGCGCGTCCAGTGGGCGCGTCGTGGTCGGCCGGTTCGGCAACGGCAGCCTGGACCTGGACGTGGTGCACCGGTTCCCGAACGAACCGGTGCGGGTCGGCGGCACCCTGCACTGGGACATCCTGTCGCTGTACCGGGGAGTGCTCGACGGGCTGGCGAAGGCCGGGCCGGTCCGCAGCATCGGCATCGACTCGTGGGCCGTCGACTACGGGCTGATCGACGCGGACGGCGCGCTGCTCGGCAACCCGGTGCACTACCGGGACGCCCGCACCGACGGGATCGCCGACCGGGTCCGGGACCTCTACGACGTCTGCGGGCTGCAGAGGCTGCCGTTCAACACGGTGTATCAGCTGCTCGCGGCCGAGCCGACGGTCCAGTACGCGGCGGCGCAGCGGCTGCTGCTGATCCCGGACCTGCTGGCCTGGTGGCTGACCGGGGAGATCGGCGCGGAGTACACGAACGCGTCGACGACCGGGCTGCTCGACGTCCGTACCCGGGAATGGTCCTGGCCGTTGATCTCCGAGTTGGGGTTGCGGGCCGGGCTGTTGCCGCCGGTGCGGCACCCGGGTGACCGGATCGGCCTCTTCGATGGGACCCCGGTGGTCGCGGTCGGGTCGCACGACACGGCCAGCGCGGTGGTGGCCGTCCCGGCGGCCGGTGACGACTTCGCGTACATCTCCTGCGGCACCTGGTCGCTGGTCGGCCTGGAGCTGGACGCGCCGGTGCTGAGCGAGGCGTCCCGGGCGGCGAACTTCACCAACGAGGGCGGCGTCGACTCGACGATCCGCTACCTGCGCAACGTCATGGGCCTGTGGCCGTTGCAGGAGTGCCTGCGCGAGTGGGGCTCGCCCGGCCTGCCCGGCCTGCTGGCCGCGGCCGCCGCCGAACCGGGCCTGGCCCACGTCGTGGACCTGGACGACCCGGTCTTCCTGCCGCCCGGTGACATGGCGGGCCGGCTGCGCAAGCTGGCGGGGCTGCCCGCCGACGCGAGCCACGCGACGATCGTGCGCTGCATCCTGGACAGTCTGGCGCTCGCCCACCGGCGTGCGGTGCGCCAGGCCGGGGAGCTGGCCGGCCGGCCGGCCGGCGTGGTGCACCTGGTCGGCGGGGGAGTACGCAACGAGCTGCTCTGCCAGCTGACCGCGGACGCCTGCGGGCTGCCGGTGATGGCCGGGCCGGTCGAGGCCACCGCCATCGGCAACCTGCTCGTCCAGGCCCGTGCCGCCGGTGTGGTCGACGGCGGCCTGGATGCGATGCGGGCGCTGGTGCGCGAGACTCAGCAGATCGTGCGTTACGAACCGGGCGGAACACCCGCGGCCTGGGACGCCGCGGCCGCACGAGCAGGGAGGTGACCGTGCGGATCGCGTTCTTCGCCACCTGCCTGGCCGACACCCTCTTCCCGGAGGCGGCCAAGGCCACGGTGCGGCTGCTCGAACGGCTCGGCCACGAGGTGGTCTTCCCCTTCGAACAGACCTGCTGCGGGCAGATGCACATCAACACCGGGTACCAGAAGGAGGCGTTACCGCTGGTCAGGCGGTACGCGTCGGTGTTCGACCCGTACGACGTGATCGTGGTGCCGTCGGGTTCCTGCGCCGGGTCGATCCGGCACCAGCACACCATGGTCGCGTCGGCACACGGCGACGCCGGGCTCGCCTCACGCAGCGCCTCGGTGGCGGCCCGCACCTACGAGCTGTCCGAACTGCTCGTCGACGTGCTCGAGATCGAGGACGTCGGGGCGTACTACCCGCACCGGGTCACCTACCACCCGACATGTCACAGCTTGCGGATGACGCGGGTCGGCGACAAACCGCTGCGGCTGCTGCGGCGGGTGCGCGGGATCGACCTGGTGGAGCTGCCCGAGGCCGAGCAGTGCTGCGGCTTCGGGGGCACCTTCGCGATCAAGAACGCGGAGACGTCCATGGCGATGCTGGCCGACAAGATGACCAACATCGTCTCCACCGGCGCCGACCTGTGCACCGCGGGTGACAGCTCCTGCCTGATGCACATCGGCGGCGGCCTGTCCCGGCTGCGCTCCGGCGTGCGGACCGTCCACCTCGCCGAGATCCTGGCCTCCACGGAGTCGTCATGACCACCTTTCTGGGGATGCCCGCCACCGCACCGCGCGGAGTCGGGCACCTGCGCGGCGATCAGACCTTCCCGCGGGCGGCCCGCGAGGCGCTACAGAACCCGCAGCTACGGCGCAACCTGCGGCACGCCACCACGACGATCCGCGGCAAGTCCGGGCGGGTGATCGCGGAGCTGCCCGACTGGCAGCACCTCCGCGACGCCGGCTCGGCGATCAAGGCCGACGTGATGTCGCGGCTCCCCGACCTGCTCGTGCAACTGGAGGAGAAGGTCACCGCGGCGGGCGGCGTCGTGCACTGGGCCGCCGACGCCAACGAGGCCAACGCCATCGTCACCGGCCTGGTGAAGGCGACCGGTTCGGAACGGGTCATCAAGGTCAAATCGATGGCCACCCAGGAGATCGGGCTCAACGAGGCCCTCGAGGCGGCCGGGATCGCCCCGGTCGAGACCGACCTCGCCGAACTGATCGTGCAGCTCGGCGACGACCGGCCCAGCCACATCCTGGTGCCGGCCATCCACCGCAACCGCTCGGAGATCCGCGAGATCTTCCTCAAGGCCATGCCCGGCGTCGACCCGGCACTGACCGACGACCCGCCGGTGCTGGCCGCGGCCGCCCGCCGCTACCTGCGGGAGACGTTCCTGTCCACGACGGTCGCGGTCAGCGGCGCCAACTTCGCGATCGCCGACACCGGCACCCTCGGGGTCGTCGAGTCCGAGGGCAACGGGCGGATGTGCCTCACCCTGCCGGACACCCTGATCACCGTGATGGGCATCGAGAAGGTGCTGCCGACCTGGCGGGATCTGGAGGTGTTCCTGCAACTGCTGCCGCGGGCGTCGACCGGGGAGCGGATGAACCCGTACACCACCATGTGGACCGGGATCACGCCCGGCGACGGGCCGCAGAGTTTCCACCTCGTGCTGCTCGACAACGGCCGCAGCGCGGTCCTCGCCGACCCTGCCGGACGGTCGGCCCTGCACTGCATCCGCTGCTCGGCCTGCCTCAACGTGTGCCCGGTCTACGAGCGGACGGGCGGGCACTCGTACGGCTCGGTCTATCCCGGCCCGATCGGTGCGGTGCTGTCGCCGCAGCTCACCGGCATCGCCGACAACGCCAGCCTGCCGTTCGCGTCGTCGCTCTGCGGTGCCTGCTTCGACGCCTGCCCCGTGAAGATCGACATCCCGTCGATGCTGGTGCACCTGCGCAACCAGGCGCCCCACCCGGCCGCCGAGAAGGCCGCCATGGTGACCGCCGCCCGGATCATGGACCGACCGCGGCTGTACGCGTCCGCGCAGCGCGCCGCCAAGACGGCCCGCATCGCCGGCCGCCGTGGTCGAGGGCTGCCCCCGCCGCTGTCCGCCTGGACCGCCGGGCGCGACCTGCCGGAATTCCCGAAACAGACGTTCCGCGATTGGTGGGCACAGCGATGAGCTCCCGTGACCTCATCCTCGACCGGGTACGGGCCGCGCTGCGCGACGCGCCCGTGGTGCCGGACGTGCCGCGTGACTACCGGCCCGCCGGCACGAACAAGGCCGACCTCGACGTGCTCGTCGACCGGCTCGTCGACTACAAGGCCCAGGTGTACCGGGTGACGTCCGCCGAGGTGGCCGCCACCGTGGCCGGACTGGTGGGGGAGGGCGGGGCGGTGCTCGTACCCCCTGGTCTGCCCGCCCCGTGGCGCCCGGAGGGGGCCTTCGCCGACGACGGCCTGACACCGGACCGCATCGCCGCCGCCGACGCCGTCCTCACCGCCGCGGCCGTCGCCGTCGCCGAGACCGGCACCATCGTGCTGGACGCGTCGCCCGATCAGGGGCGGCGCATCATCACGCTGCTACCGGACGTGCACATCATCGTGCTGCGGCCGTCGCAGGTGGTCGCCTCGGTGCCGGACGCGATCGCCCACCTCGACGGGACCCGGCCGCTGACCTGGATCAGCGGGCCGTCCGCCACCAGCGACATCGAACTCAACCGGGTCGAGGGTGTCCACGGCCCCCGTCACCTGCACGTTCTGCTGCTCACCGACTGAGCCGCCGCTGCTCACCGACTGGCCCGCCGCTGCTCACCGGCTGACCCGCCGCCCGGCGATCAGGCGCAGCAGGGCGGCGTGGGTCTCCGCGTCCGCGGCGGCGACCAGACCCCCGCGGCCGGTGTGCAGGGGCTGACCGTCGAGACCGGTGACCACGCAGCCGGCCGCCTCGCACAGTGCGATCCCGGCGGCGAAGTGGACGCTGTCGCGCAGGTGGCCGTCGGTGACGTAGGCTGCCCGGCGCCCGGCCGCCACCCACGCCACGGCCAGGGTGGTGGAGACGACCCGCGGGCGGAACCGGGTGATGAAACCGTCGTCGGCGAGCAGAGCCGCGGCGAGGAAGTCCGGCCGGTTGGGAAACGGCGGATCCAGGTTGAGATCGACCAGGCGTGAGCCGGCCGACGGGACCAGCGGCCGGTCGTCCCCGCCCTGCCGGACGTGGGCGCCGTCGCCGCCGGTCCAGAAGACCTCCTCGTTGAACGGGTCGGCGGACGCCGCCACGGTCACCCGGTCACCGACGCGCAGGGCCACGTTCACCGAGGTCAGCATGGTGTGGACGGCGTAGTTCAGGGTGCCGCAGAGCGGGTCGACGAGCCACATCCGGTCGCTGTCGCCGTCGCCGGTGCGGCCGCTCTCCTCACCGAGGACCACGTCGCCGGGCCGCGCGTCCCGCAGGATCGCCAGGATCGCCTTCTCCGCCTCGAGGTCGGCGACGGTCGCGAAGTCGTCGCCCTCCTTCGGGAGCCGTGCGAGTGATGACCCGTAGTGGGAGCGCACGACGGCGGCGCCGGCCTCGGCGGCGGCGATGGCCAGCTCCCGGTCAGTGATCGACATGCATGCACCCTAGACAGCAGACCCCGTCGACCGGACCCCGGCCAACCGGCCGGACCCCGCCCAACCGGCTGGTCTCCACCGCTGTCTCAGCGCCGCTGAGACAGCGGTGAGAGCCAGCCAAGTCCAGCCGCGGCGCTGAGAGCCAGCCAAGTCCAGCCGCGGCGCTGAGAGCCGGCCAAGTCCAGCCGCGGCGCTGAGAGCCGGCCAAGTCCAGCCGCGGCGCTGAGAGCCGGCCAAGTCCAGCCGCGGCGCTGAGAGCCAGCCAAGTCCAGCGGCGGCGCTGAGAGTCGGCCCGGATGGGCCGCGGGGTTGAGGTTGCTTGCTCGTATGCGTAATACTCGTGGGCGGGTAATCGGCGGCGAGTGGAGACGGAGCGGTGGGATGGCGAAACGGCGCAAGGTGGGCAACCTGCTCGGGTTGCACATCATGGCGACGCTGTCCATCCAGCCCATGCACCCGTATGAGATCGCCGCTCAACTGCGGGCCTTCGGCAAGGATCAGGACATCAAGATCCAGTGGGGCTCGCTCTACACGGTCGTGCAGAACCTGGAGAAGCACGGATTCATCGCGGCGGCGGAGACGGTCCGGGAAGGCCGTCGGCCCGAGCGCACGGTGTATCGGCTGACCGGCGCCGGGCGGCAGGAGATGACCGACTGGCTGCGTGAGCTGATCGGGCAGCCGGAACAGGAGTACCCCCGGTTGCGGTCGGCGCTGTCGGTCGCCGGGGTGCTCCCGCCGGACGAGATGACCGAGTTGATCGGGCAGCGGCTCGCGATCCTCACCGCGGAGAACGCGGCGGCGCGGGCCGCACTGGCCGCCGCGCGGCACGAGGTGCCACGGCTCTTCCTCATCGAGGCGGAGTATGCGCTGGCACTGCGGGACGCCGAGGAGGCCTGGCTGGCCGGGTTCCACCAGGAGTTGCGCGACGGGTCGGTCCCCGGGATCGCCGCCTGGCGGCGGGCCCACGAGACCGGCGTCATGCCCGACATCAGCGAGCTGATGGCGCGGGGCGAACCACCCCGATGAAGAGGGCCCCGACCGGTGCGGGAACACCGGACGGGGCCGCCACCTCACCACCGACCGCGGGAACGGTCCGGGCATCCGAGGCGTGTAGCAGCACCAGGATATCCGGACACGGCCCGTGGAGATCAGGAGTGATCACCATGAGTCATGCCGTGACGGCTGACCAACTGCACAAGTCCTATCCCGGCGGCGTGAAGGCCCTCGACGGGCTCAGCCTCGACGTCCGGGCCGGCGAGGTGTTCGGCCTGCTCGGGCCGAACGGCGCCGGCAAGTCCACCACCGTCAAGATCCTCACCACGCTGGCCCGGCCCGACTCCGGCACCGCCGTGGTCGCCGGCCACGACGTGCTGCGGCACCCCGAGCGGGTGCGGCGCGAGATCGGCGTGGTCGCCCAGCGGTCCGCGCTCGACCCGATGGCGAGCGGCCGGGACAATCTGACACTTCAAGGGCGGATCTTCGGGGTACGCGGAACCGCGCTCCGCCGCCGGGTCGGCGAACTGCTGGACCGCTTCGACCTGACCGGTGCCGCCGACCGGGTCGTGCGCGGCTGGTCCGGCGGCATGCAGCGGCGCCTGGACGTGGCGCTGGCTCTCGTGCACCGGCCCGGCGTGCTCTTCCTCGACGAGCCGACCACCGGGCTGGACCCCGAGGGGCGGGCCGCGATGTGGGCGGAGATCGGCCGCCTGGCCGCCGACGAGTCGATGGCCATCCTGCTCACCACCCACTACCTGGACGAGGCCGACCGGCTGGCGGCGCGCCTCGCCATCGTGGACGGCGGGCGGATCGTCGCCCACGGGACGCCCGCGCACCTCAAGGAGGAACTGCGCGGGGACGCCGTACATCTGGAATTGCGGCAACCACCGGATGAGCCGACGGCGCGGCAGGTGATCGCGCTGGTCCCCGGCTTGCGTGAGGTCGCCCTCGACGGGCGGCGGCTGAGCGCGCGGGCCGACGACGGCGCCGCGGCTGTTCCGGCGGCCCTGGCCGCCCTCGAATCGGCCGGCATCGGCGTCGCGGCCGTGACCGTCGCGCGGCCGTCGCTGGACGACGTGTACCTGCGGCACGCGGGACGGAGGTTCGCGGCATGAGCACCTCCGTACGGAGTGATCCGGCCGCCGGCCGTCCCGCCGCCGGCAACCCCGGCGTCCCGGTGCTCAGGACCCTCGCGGCGCACACCTGGTGGATGACCGGGCGGCGGCTGAAGGTGCTGGCCAAGCAGCCGGCATTCGTGGTGATCATGCTGGTGCAGCCGGCGATCTGGCTGTTCCTGTTCGGCAACCTGTTCCGCCGGGTGGTGGAGCTGCCGGGCTTCGGAGCGGGCGACTACCTCGACTACATCGTGCCCGGCGTCGTGGTGATGACCGCGGTGTCGTCGAACATGTGGGCCGGCATGGGCCTCCTCGAGGAGATCGAGCGCGGCACCCTCAACCGGCTGCTCACCACACCGGTGTTCCGGTCCGCGATCATGAACGCGCTGGTCGCCGAACAGGCGATCAGCACGGCCGTGCAGGTGCTGGCGATCATGCTGCTGGGGCTGCTCGCCGGGGCGGACTATCCGGGCGGGGTGGCCGGCCTCGTCGTGCTGCTGGTCGCGGCGCTGCTGCTGGGCACGGTGTTCAGCGCGCTGTCGAACACGATCGGGATGCTGGTCCGGCAGCGGGAGACCATCATCGGCGTCAACACGCTGTTGCTGTTGCCGTTGACGTTCCTGTCGTCGGCGTTCATGGCCGAGTCGCTGATGCCGTCGTGGATGCGGGCGATCGCCGACGCCAACCCGGTCAACTGGGCACTCGACGCGGCGCGGGCGGCGATGACCGCCGATCCGGACTGGGGCGTCGTCGCCGTCCGCTGCGGATGGCTGGCGCTGGCCGCCGCCGCGATGGTGTTCCTGTCCACCCGTACGTTCCGGGCGTACCAGAAGTCGGTGTGACCCTCAGCGGGCCAGGACCTCGACGCGCCGGACGAGGTCCTGGGCCGTGAACGGCTTGGGCAGGTAGTCGTCGGCGCCGGCGTCGAACGCGGTGGCCACCTCCAGCCAGCGGCCCCGCTCGGTGAGCAGCAGGATCGGGATGTCGGCGGTGTCCTCGGCGGTGCGCAGGGCGTGGCAGAGGGCGGCCGCCGTCATGTCGCGGCCGGCGGTGTCGAGGGCGGCGTCCAGCACCGCGCAGTCCGGCGGGTGGGCGTGGGCGGCACGGAGGGCGGCCCGGCCGGTGTTGCGCGACGACACCTCCAGGCCGGCCGAGGTGAGGACCGTCTCGATGATGCGCAGCAGGGTCGGATCGTCGTCGACCACGAGAACCGAAGTCACCCTCACCCCCAGCAAAGCGTACCCGGCGCCGATGATCTCTCCATACAGTAGGTGCCGTGCCGGACGTCGGGGACCGGATCTGGAGCGTGCGGCGGCTGCTGCGGGCCGGGGTGCTGCTCACCCTCGCCGCGGTCGCCGCCCTGGCCGTCACCGGGTTCGTGCGCAACAGCGAGAGCCTGGAGGCCCACGCCGAACTCCAGCGCTCCGGCGAGATCGTGAAGCGGATCATCGCGCTGCGGGCCGCCGTGGAGGGCCTCGCGGCGCCCCCGGCGGATCCGGCGGCGCCGGCCGCCGATGGTGGGATGCCCACGGCGGTGGCGCCCACCGACCCGGAGGCGGCCGCGGCCGCGCTGGTGAACCGGTCTGCCGCCGCCCCGCCCGCTCCCACGGACATCCTGCGGTTCCGGGTGGCCGAGATGGGCCGGCTGGCCGGCTCCGATCCGGTTCACCGCGCTTTCCTCCAGCGGATCGACCCGGCCGCCGACGTCAGTGTTCTGCGGGCCGCCACCGACGGCATGCTGAGCCACGAGCAGATCCTGCTGGACCGGCGGATCGGCGACACCGGCGCGGTGGCCCGTACCAGCCGCTGGATGATCGTCTGGCTGGCGGTGCCGGTGGCGGGGCTGGTGCTGATCGCCGGCCGCCGGGTGGAACGCCGCTTCGTCCACGCCGCGGACCAGATGACGGCCGCCGCCCGCCGGGCCCGGGAAGGCGACCTCGCGCACCCCGCCGACGTCCGCGGCCCGCGGGAACTCGCCGACATGGCGGCCACGTTCAACGTGGCGATGACCGACCTGGCGCGGGCCCGCGACGAGGCGAACGCGGCGACCGCGGCCGGCTCGGCGTTCCTGGACGCGATGAACCACGAGGTCCGTGCGCCGTTGACCGCGGTGACCGGGATGACCGGGCTGCTCCTGGAGGCGGACCTCGGCGACCGGCAGCGCGAACTCGCCACCACCGTCCACGACAGCGCCGCCGCGCTGCTCGCCGTCGTCGACGACCTGCTGGACCTGGCCCGGATCGAGACCGGTGACCTGGCGCTGGACCGCCGCCCGTTCTCGTTGCGCGGTTGTGTGCGCCGGGCGATGGACCCGGTGGCGGCGGCCGCCGAGGCGAAGGGGCTGCACCTGGCCGCGCATCTGGCGGCCGGCTGCCCCGAACGGGTACGCGGCGACGACGTCCGGGTGCGCCGGATCCTGACCGCTCTGCTGCGCCGGGCGGTGGCCGCGACCGAGCACGGGGCGGTGACCGTGAGTGTGTCGGCGCTGTCCCGCCCGGAGGGCCTGGAGGTGCACTTCTCGATCCGGGACACCGGGCTCGGTGTCCCGGCGGAGCACCGGCCCGACCCGGGTGTGCTGCTGGCCCGGGGTCTGGCCGTGTCGATGGGCGGCGGCGTCACCGCGGAGGACCGGCCGGGCCACGGTACGACGGTGACCGTCACGGTGCTGCTGGACGAGACGCCACAGCCGGACGGGTTCGGCCGTGTACCGGTCGACGGGCGCAAGCAGCGACTGCTGGTGCTGGTGGCCGAGGACGACCCGGTGGACCAGCGGCTGATCCGGCGACTGCTGGAACGCCGCGGGCACCGGGTGCTGACGCTCGCCGACGGGGAGGCCGCTGTGGAGGCGGTCCAGCGCGACCGGTACGACCTGGTCCTGCTCGGTTCCGGCCTGCTGGTCCTGGACGGGCCGACGGCGACGCGCCTGATCCGCGCCGACCCGCCGGTGCACGGGGTGCCGCGGATCATCGCGATCTGCTCGGACTCCGAGGAGCGGGAGGAGTTCGCGACCGCCGGTGTGGACGGGATGCTGGCGCGGCCGGTGGACCCGGGCGACCTCGACGTGGTCCTGGCGACCGCTGCCGCGTACGCCGATGTCCGCCTGGCCGGTGCCGGTCCGCTGCCCGGACCGGACGACGGCGAGCCCGCGATGATCCGTGCCTGCGTCGAGGTGATCGCCGGCCCGGACGCCGAACCCGCGGACCGCCGCCGGCTCGCCGAGGTCCTGCACAACTTCGCCGATCGTCTGCCGGGCCTGCTGGATCGCATGGACGAGGCCGCCGCCCGCGGCGACACCCGCAACCTCGCCCGTCTCGCGCACAGCCTGAAGGCCTCGTCGGCGACGCTCGGCGCGAACCGTTTCGCGGCGCTCTGCGCCGACCTCGAGGACCGGGCCCACCACGATCCCGCCACCACCGACGTACTGCACGACCTGCATGAACGCGCCCGGGAAGTCAGCGACACGATGGAGACGATCTCCCGGCAGCTCATCCGGGCCTCCTGACCCCGGCGGTACGAACCACCCCGCCCGCCCCAGCCGGGCACTCCCGTCGCGCCCGGTCTCGGCAAACCGAACCGCGATCCCGGTAGGAACAGCCACAATCACGTTCGTGAGCGATACAACGGGGCAGAACGCCAGTAAACGGCGTATTCGGTGGATCGGTGCCGTGATCGTCGTCGGTGGGGCGGTGGCCGGTGGTGTGATCGGGGCTCTCGCCCGGGACGGCGACGACAGGCCGGCCGCGATCGTCGTCGCCGCCGTCGACCGGGGCGCGGTCACCCTGGACGTGGCCACCACCGGCACGATCGAACCGGCCACCACCCGCAGCCTGACGTTCACCGTGGCCGGAACCGTCGAGGCGGTGCAGGTCCGGCCCGGCAACCGGGTCGTCAAGGGCCAGAAGCTCGCCGTACTGGACGACACCGAGGCCATCGACGACCTCAACGACGCCAGGACCGGTCTCGCCGAGGCCGAGAACCGGCTCGCCGCCGCCCGGACCGTCGCGGTCCGCGCCACCGCGAGCGCCACCACCTGCGCCCGCCCCGGCCGGACCGCCGAACCCGCGGAGGTGCCGACGGTGCAGGTAGGGGGTGCGCAGGCGCCGGCCGTCGAGGGCAGGGCGGCGACCCCGTGCCCGACCCGCGGCTACCCGGACACCGGCAGCGACCAGGTGCTCACCGCGCAACAGCAGGTCAACCGGGCCGCACGCGCGGTCGAGGCGGCGCAGAAGGCCCTGGACGCGACGACCATCACCGCCCCGATCGCGGGGACCGTCGTGGCCGTCGAGGGCGAGGTCGGCGACCGGGTCCGGAGCGGGTCGACGTTCATCAGCCTGGCCGACACGTACGCCATGCAGGTGCGCGCCGCCTTCCCGGAGGCGGACGCGGGCGCCCTGACGGCCGGGCAGACCGCGACGATCAGCCTGGCCGACTCCGACGACGTGTACGGGGCCGAAGTGGTGCAGGTCGACCCGGTCGGCACGTCGGACGGCACGCTGGTCCGCTTCGGGGTGCTGCTGGCCTTCGCCGACTCGCCGGCCGACCTGCTGGTGGGGCAGAGCGCGCAGGTGATGGTGCGTACCGGCGAGGTGGCGGACGTGCTGCGGGTGCCGTCGACGGCGGTGCACGACGTGTCCGGCGGATCGGGCACCGTGCTGGTCCGTGCCGCCGACCGGCCGGAGGAACGCGTGGTGACCGTCGGGCTCCGCGGGGACCGGTACACCGAGATAACCGGCGGACTGGAGCAGGGCGACCAGGTGGTGCGTTCCTGGTAGCGGGGGATTGCCGGAAGACAGCACGCCACGAACCGGCCGGAAGGCATGATGACGGTGTGAATGTGCTGCGTCGTCCCAGTACGGCCGTGAACGCCCTGCTGGCTCTCCTGATCGTCGCTGCCGGCTTCTGGGGCTGGACCCTGCTGCGGGACACCTCGGAGACGACCCGGGCGAGCGCGTCCGGCGTCCGGACCGTCGTCGCCAACCAGGGCACCGTCACCCGGACGGTGACCGCCGACGGGTCCGTGGCCAGCGCTGCCACCGCCACCGCCACGTTCACCACGCCGGGCACGGTCACCGCGATCCCGGTGAAGGTGGGACAGAAGGTCGGCGCCGGCGCCCTGCTGGCCCGGATCGACCCCGCCGACGCCCAGCGCGACCTGAAGCTGGCGCAGGCCGACCTGGAGGCGGCACGGGACGCGCTGGACCGGGCCGAGGACGCGGGCACCGACACCGACAACGCGGCCAACGCGGTGACCGAGGCGGAACTGGCGGTCGACGAGGCGCAGGCGGCGCTCGCCGGCACCCGGCTGACCGCCCCGATGGCCGGCACCGTGGTCGCCGTCAACGGGACTCTCGGCGGCTCGTCGTCGACCGACGGCGAGTCCACCGCCGGTTTCGTGGACCTCGCCGATCTCGCCAGGCTGCAGATCACCGCGGCCTTCTCGGAGGCGGACGCCACCGAGCTCAAGGAGGGTCAGAGCGCCACCATCGTCTGGAACGCGTTGCAGAACGCCGAGACGACCGGCACGGTGGTGGCCGTCGACCCGACCGCGACCAGCGAGAACAACGTCGTCACGTACGGCGTGACGGTCAGCCTGCCGAACCCGCCGGACGGCGCCAAACCGGGCCAGACCGTGACCGTCTCGGTGGTCACCGGCAGCGTGGAGAACGCCGTCATGGTCAACTCGGCGGCCGTCACCACGATCGGCAACCGGCACACCGTGACCGTCGTGGACGCCGCCGGCCGGCAGGAGATCCGCCAGGTGCAGGTCGGGCTGGAGGGTGACGACGCCGCGCAGATCACGTCGGGCCTGGCCGCCGGGGAGCGCGTCGTACTGCCGGCCGGCAGCACGGCGACCACGACCACCGGCGACGTGCGTGGTGGCCGCGTGCCGTCCGGCGGCGGGAACGGCGGGCGCTGATCATGGGCCGGCCGGTTCTCGACGTACGGGAGCTCACCAAGGTCTACGGCGAGGGCGACACCGAGATCCGCGCCCTCGACGGGGTGAGCCTGGCCGTGGAGCGGGGCGAATACGTGGCGGTGATGGGCTCGTCCGGCTCCGGCAAGTCGACCCTGATGAACATCCTGGGCTGTCTGGACGTGCCGACCACGGGTACGTATCTGCTGGACGGCGTCGACGTCGGTTCGCTCAGTGACGCGCAGCTGGCCCTGGCCCGGAACCGGCTGATCGGGTTCGTCTTCCAGGCGTTCAACCTGATCCCGCGGACCAGTGCCGTCGCCAACGTGGAGCTGCCGCTGGCGTACTCCGGTATGAGGGCCGCCGAACGGCGCCGCCGGGCGATGTTCTCGCTGGATCTGGTGGGTCTCGCCGACCGGGCCGAGCACGAGCCGAGCCGGCTGTCCGGCGGCCAGCAGCAGCGGGTCGCGGTGGCCCGCGCGCTGGTGACCGAGCCGGCGTTGCTGCTGGCCGACGAGCCGACCGGCAACCTGGACAGTCACGCCACCGAGGATCTGCTCGCCGTGTTCGACGAGCTGAACGCGGCCGGGCGCACCATCGTGCTGATCACGCACGAGAACGAGGTGGGAGCCCGCGCCGACCGGCTGATCACCCTCTTCGACGGCCGGGTCGCCGGCGACATCCGGCAGGAGCCGTCCGGCCGGCACGCAGCAGCGGGAGTCTAGGGTGAATTTTAGCGATATTCTGGGATTTGCTCTGCGGGGGATCGGCGCCAACAAACTGCGTTCGATCCTCACCATGCTCGGCATCCTGATCGGGGTCGCCGCCGTCATCCTGCTGGTCGCGGTCGGCAACGGCTCGGCGCGGTCGGTCGCCTCCCGGATCGAGTCCCTCGGCACCGACACGCTGACCGTGCTGAGTACAAGCCGGGCCGGCGCCGGCCTCACCATGCGGGTGGCCGACGCCCTCGACGACCGCACGGTCGCCCCCGCCGTCCGCTCGGTGTCGCCCGTGGTCAGCACCTCGGCCACCCTGACCTACGAGGGCGCCGAGCACGAGATCGGCTCGTTCGTCGGCACCACGCCGAGCTGGTTCGCCGCCTCCAACTCCCCGGTCGCGGCCGGTGCGGCCTTCACCGCCGACGACGAGGCGCAGGCCCGCCGCGTCGTGGTGATCGGGCAGACCGTCGCCGCGGAACTGTTCCCCGGTGTCGACCCGGTCGGCCGGCAGGTCACCGCGGGCGGTGCGCTGTTCACCGTCGTCGGGGTGCTCCGAGAGAAGAGTTCGGCCGGTTCCCAGGATGCCGACGACACGGCGATCGCCCCGATCGGCGCGGTCCGCCAGGTACTCGCCGGTTACGGCCCGCTCAGCTCGATCCTGGTGGAGGCCGGCGACCCGTCGGCGGTCGGCACCGCGCAGTCCCAGATCACCACGATCCTCGACCGCCGGCTGGACGCCGATGCGTACCGGGTGCAGAGTGCCTCCCAACTGCTGGAGGCGCGGACCGAGACCGCCGGTACGTTCACCACCCTGCTCGGGGCGGTCGCCGCGATCAGCCTGCTCGTCGGTGGCATCGGCATCACCAACATCATGCTGGTGACGGTCACCGAACGGACCCGGGAGATCGGCATCCGCAAGGCTCTGGGAGCGCCCCGCCGGGCCATCCTCTCCCAGTTCCTCATCGAGGCCACCCTGCTCAGCGTCATCGGTGGCGGGCTGGGGGTGGCCGTGGCCGTGGCCGTCATCGGCAGCCGCTTCCCGATCGTCGGCGTGCAGCCGGTGATCGTGCCCGGTTCGGTCGTGCTGGCCCTGGGCGTCTGCGTCCTGATCGGCCTCTTCTTCGGCGGCCTGCCCGCCGCCCGTGCCGCCCGCCTGCGCCCGATCGATGCCCTTCGTTACGAATGAGCGCCTACTGATGAGGAACGCCGCGTGAGTCCCACGAAACACGACACCGAGGTGCTGGCCCGCCCGTCCGGCACCCACCCGGAGCTGGACGAGGCCCTGGCCGCGGCCGCCCCGCGCCGCTGGTGGAACCGCACCACCCTGGCCCTGCTCGGCGCCGTACTGCTGGCCGGCGGCTTCCTCGGCGGGGTGCAGGCGCACGAACGCTGGGGCGCCGGCGACGACCCCGCCGGTGTCCCGAGCGGGGCTGGCGCGCCCGGCGGCTTCGGCGGCCTCGCCGTCGCCTCCCGCGGACCGGGCGGCGACGCCTCCCCCGTTCCCGGCGGGGGCGCGCAGCCGGCCACCGCCGGCGGAACGATCGGCACGGTCAAGATGGTCGACGGCACCACGCTCTACGTGCAGACCCCGGACGGCGAGACGATCACGGTACGGACCGGCGACGACACCACCGTGAAGGTCAGCCAGACCGCCAGCCTGGAGAGCATCACGTCCGGCGTGCCGGTGACCGTCGAGGGCGTACCCGACGCCGAGGGCGTCATCACCGCGACCATCGTGACCGCGGGCTGAACCGGCCGGTTCCCCACTGATTGCGGGAAGGGCCGCCGGAAGTCACAGGATCGCGGGGCCGCCGCCGATGACTCCCGCCATGTCCACCATCAGCGGTGTCACCGCCTCCACCGGCTCGTACTCCTACTACTGGATGCCGCCCGCGCTGCGCCGGGAGAATCCGATGGTCCGGGTCGCCGAGACGCTGGGGCTGACCGCCGGCGAACTGCGGACCCAGCTCGACGCCGGCCGGAGCCTCAACGACATCGCGACCGCGCGCGGAGTGCCCCACGACGAACTGATCACCGCGATCAAGATCGGACTGACACCGGAGACGATCGCGGCCGGCGGCGCCGACGCGATCGCGGGGCGGATAGCCGGGAAGATCCACCCGGAACCGGAGGCGCCACCACCACCGCTGCCCGGTGCACCGCGTGGCCGCAACGCCGGCCTGCGTGACGAGACCAAACTCGCCGGGGTCGGCCGGCTGCTCGGCATGAGCGCCGAGGCCGTCACCGCGGCCGCCGCCGGTCCGAACGCCCTGGTCGCGCTCCTGCAGACCAGGGGCGTCCACCTGTACGCCCTGCGCGGCGTGCTGACCAGCGGCGACCTGCTGGACGTCACCGTCTGAACGGCAGAGCCCGCGACAGCGCAGCCGTCGGTGGCGCAGCCGGTGGTCAGCGGCGCAGGTGGCGGTGGACCAGGACCCCGGCGATGCCGAGGAGGAACAGGTCGACCACGACGATCAGTCCCGGCCAGCCGAACAGCAGCATCGCTGGGGGAACCAGGATGAAAAGGGCGGCGCACAGCACCGCGACCATCGGAAAGGGGACCTCCGCGGCCGGCCCGCCGGTCATCCGCGCGGCGAAGTCGGGGTCGGTCAGATGGATCCGGCGTTCGAGTTCCGCGATCGTGCGCCTGTCTTCATCGTTCAGCATCGATGCCCCCTCCCGGAGACTGCGAGCAGTCCCGATACCCGGAGATCCGCGAGTCTAAACGACACGTTGGAGGGAATTCTGTCCGTATGACGAAAGAGCCGACGAAAGACCCGACCGATCAGTCGCCCGAGACCGCCGCGGAGCACCTGCCGCGCCATCCGGCGGCCCGCCCGCGCGCCGAGGCGGACCGCGAACTGATGCCGCCCGACGCCGACCTCGACGACCGTCCCACCGGGAAGGGGGCCGCGGTCACGGGGTGAACAGGCCGGTCAGAAGGGCGGCGAGCAGGGTGGTCCGCTCGGCGATGCCGGCGGCGGAGACCCATTCGGTACGGGCGTGCGCGCCGCCCCCGCGGGGAGCCAGCCCGTCGATCGTCGGGTGGCCCAGCGCGCCGGTCGTGTTGGTGTCGGCGGCGCCGTCGGCGGGGTGCCCGTCGACGGCCTGGCCGAGACCGACGGCGATCACCCGGATCCGGTCCAGCAGATCGGCGCCGGCCGGACCGGGGCGCCAGGTGGGCCGGTGCGACAGCAGCCGCGTGGCCACGGACGCCTGTGCGCGGACCGGGTGCAGCCGCCGCAGCGCGTCGAGCACCGCCTCCTCGTCGGCCGGGTCGACGAAACGCAGCCCCAGGTCGGCGTGCGCCCGGCCGGCGACCACGTTGGTGCGCCCGCCACCCGCGACGGTCCCGGTGTTCAGCAGGACCGGCCGGGACGCCACCACCGCCCGCACCCGGATCAACTGGTCGACCAGTTCGTCGATGGCGTTGGCGCCCGCGTCCGGGTCGAGGGCCGCGTGCGCCTCCACCCCGGTCACCTCGATGCGGGCCCGGGTGCTGCCCCGCCTGCTGGTCTTCAGGTCGCCGCCCGGGTGCGGCGGTTCCAGCCCGAGCACCGCCCGCGCCCCGGCCGCCTCGGCGCGGACCAGGTCACCGGCGGTCGGCGAGCCGATCTCCTCGTCGGCGACGACGATCACCCGTACCTCCGGATGATCCCGGCCGTCGATCTCCCTCGCCGCCGTGAGGAGGGCGGCGAGGCCGGCCTTGGTGTCGTAGACGCCCGGCCCACGGATCACGTCGCCCTCGGCCGACCACGGCATCGCCGCGAGCGTGCCCACCGGCCACACCGTGTCGTAGTGGCTGAGCAGCAGGATCGGATCGCCGGTCACGCCGCGCGCGGGCAGCGTCCAGATCAGGTGGTCGCCGGTCGGATGCGTCTCGCGGGCGGTCCGGAAGCCGGCCCGCCCGGCGTCGGCCTCGAGGATCCGGGCCAGGGCGGCCAGCGAGCGGGCGTCCCCGGTCGGTGACTCGCACAGAGTGTAGCGATGCAGCGCTTCGATCGTGGCTGACGACATATGCGAAAGCTAAGTTGTGCGCACCCCGTTGTCAACGAGCGATGATGTTGCCAGGATTGCAGTCATACGAAACGTATCTTTGAACCGGAGGCCGTCATGGACGTTGTCGTGCGGGAGCTGGACGGGCTGTCCGAGCTGACCGCGGCCGCCCGCCTCTACCGTTCCGTCTTCGGCTACGACCAGCCGGAGTACGGGGTGAGCCCGCGCCTGCTTGCCGCGCTCCGGGAGAACTCCGGCTCGGTCCTCGGGGCCCTCGACCCGGCCGGCACGATGATCGGCTTCTGTTACGGGTTCTCCGCGGTCGACGCCGGCGAGCTCTACCACTACTCCCAGGCCGCGGTGGTCGCGGCCGAGGCGCAGGGCCTCGGCGTCGGGCGCCGGCTGAAGCAGGCCCAGGCACAGACGGCACGCGGCACCGGGGCGCGGACCATGCGGTGGACCTTCGATCCGTACGCGTTGCGCAACGCCCACTTCAACCTCAACGTCCTGGGCGCCACCGGTATCCGGTTCCTGCCCGACTACTACGGCGGCGGCACCGACCGTGTCCTGGTCAGCTGGGATCTGTGGCACGCCCGTAAACCCGGCGTCCCGGCTGGCGCGGTGCGGTCGCCGGCCACCGACCGGGCCGCCCTCCGCGCCGGACTGGAACGGCACTTCGCCGCCGGGGCCCGCTGGACCGGCGTGACCCGGGAGGCGGACCGGGTCGCCTACACGTTCGAGAATGACGGATCATGACGACCCATCGCTCCACCCCGTCGGAACGGTTCGACCGCAACGTCCAGCGCCGGTCCGCGCAGGTCCTCAAACAGCGGGTCCTCGAACAGCAGCGCGAGGAGTTCGAGAAGGCCCTGGCCTGGGCCGCCGAACAGGACGCCATCGAACGCGCCGCCGCCCTCATCGTCTCGGCCCGGCGCCGCTACCTCCTCGGGTACGGCAAATCGCTCGCCTACGCGTCGATGCTGGCCACCGACCTGAGCGCCGGCCTGTCCGGCGTGCACCTGGTCGGCGACGGCTCGCTGCGGGCCCTCGACGTGCTCGGCGACATCCGCCAGGGCGACCTGCTCGTCGCCGTGTCGATGTCCCGGTACCGTCGGGAGACCGTCGACGTCGCCACCGCCTACGAGCGCCACGGCGGTGACCTGGTCCTCATCACCGACGCCGACGACGCCCCGCTCACCGCGGTCGCCACCACGAGCATCGTGATCGGCACCGAGAGCGCCTCCTACGCGAGCTCGCCCACCTCGGTGGTGCTCGCCCTGCACCTGCTCGCCACCCTGACCATCGCCAGCTCGAAAGGCGCCGGCCGCCGTCTGCACGTGCGCGACGAACTGGCCGCCGAACTGGGACTGTATGCGGAGAATGATGATCAGAATTGACCGGGTGGAGCTGCGCCGCGTCCGGCTCCCGCTCGTCCACCAGTTCCGGACCAGCTCGCACGCCAAACGCGAACTCGAACACATCATCGTCACCCTGACCAGCTCCGACGGGGCCGTCGGCTGGGGCGAGATCGCCTCACCCTCCGGCCCGTACTACTCGGCCGAGACCGTCGACAGCTGCTGGGCCGTCGCCCGCTCGTTCCTCGCGCCCCTCACCCTCGCCACCGGCTGGGAGCACCCGTCCGAACTCGCCGCCGCCATGGCCAGGGTCCGCGGCAACCACTTCGCCCGCGCCGGATTCGACATGGCCGCCTGGGCCCTCTGGTCCGAGGCCTCCGGCGTGCCGCTGGCCAAAGCCCTCGGCGGCGACCGGGCCCGCGTGCAGGCCGGTGTGTCCCTCGGCATCGAACCCACCGTCGACGACCTGCTCGAACAGGTCGCCCTCCGGGTCGGCGAAGGCTACCGGCGGGTCAAACTGAAGATCGCGCCGGGCTGGGACGTCACCCCCGTCCGGGCGGTCCGCACCGCCTTCCCCGACGTGCCGGTGCACGTCGACGCCAACGGCGCCTACCCGGTCGACGAGGTCGCCGTCTTCCGGCAACTCGACCATCTGGGCCTGTTGATGATCGAGCAGCCGTACGCGCCGCGCGCCCTCGTCGACCACGCCGCCCTGCAGGCCGCCCTCGCCACCCCGCTCTGCCTCGACGAATCAGTGGAGGAAGTGGACGACCTGGTCACCGCCCTGCGCCTGCGGGCCGGCCGGATCGTCAACATCAAGGTCTCCCGGATGGGCGGCCTCACCCCGGCGGTCCGCGCCCACGACCTGGCCCTGGCCCACGGCATCCCGGTGTGGTGCGGGGGCATGCACGAGTTCGGCATCGGCCGCGCCGCCAACGTGGCCCTCAGCGCCCTGCCCGGCTTCACGCTGCCGTCGGACGTGTCCGGCTCCGCCAAGTACTACGCCCGCGACATCACCACCGCACCCGTCGTCTGCACCGGCGGCTGGGTCGACGTCCCGTCCGGTCCCGGCCTCGGCTTCACCCCCGACGTCCCCTTCCTGACCGCCGGCACCGTCGCCTACCACCAGGCCCCCTGACCACCAGGCCCCCTGACTGCCGGGTCAGCTGCCGAAGGTGGCCTCCACCTCGGCGGAGGTCAGGCCCCGGGCACGGTAACCGGTGGTGCCCGACTCCAGGAGTTCACGGGCGGCGTCACGCAGCGCGCCGTAGGCCGCCCACGCCAGCGAGCCGCCGGTGGACACCCGGCGCACCCCCAGGGCGGCCAGGTCGGGGACGCTCGGGGTGCCGCCCAGAGCCAGGACGTTGACCGGGGCGCGCACCGCCGCGACCACCCGCGCGATGTCGTCCGAGCCGGTCAGGCCCGGCGCGAACAGCACGTCCGCGCCGGCGTCGCGGTAGGCGATCAGGCGGGCGATCGTGTCGTCGAGGTCGGTGTGCCCGTACAGCAGATTCTCGGCCCTCGCGGTCAGCACCAGATCGTGCCGCCGCGCCGCCTCGGCCGCCGCACCCACCCGTTCGGCGCTGACGGCCAGGGGCTGCACGCACCCGGTGACCGGGTGGTAGTCCTCGATGGACAGGCCCGCCGCGCCCGCCGCCGCCAGCAGATCGACGGTCTCGGCGATGCCGTCGGCGGTGTCGGCGAACAGCCACTCCGAGTCGACGCTGACCGGCACGTCGATCGCCGCGGCGACCGCGGTCACGTGCGCGACCAACTCGTCGCGGGTCACCTGCTGATCCAGCTTGCCGAGACCGGCCGCGAGACCGGACGACGTGGTGGCCACCGCCGGGAAACCGGCCTGCCGCAGGACCCGCGCCGAGCCGACGTCCCACGCGTTCGGCATCACGAACGTCCCCGCGGCGTGCAACTCCCGAAAGCGTTTCCGAACCGAATCCATGCCCTCACCCTGCCACACCACCCACGCCGATCCGTCCCGCCCGGCACCGGCGACCAGCCCGGGACGGCATCATGGACCGATGCGTGATCCGTGGGGTGACTCGAGGCCGTGGTATCCGGACGTCCTCGCGGCGCTGGACCACGGTCTCTAGGGTTTCGGGCGTGGCTGTCTCTGAATACATCAAGCGCCTGCGCGCCTCGATCGGGCACGACCTGCTGATGCTGCCCGGCGCCAGTGCCGTGGTCGTCGACGACGAAGGGCGGTTGCTGCTGGCCCGGCGTTCCGACAACGGGCGCTGGTCGGTGCCGGCCGGGGTGGTGGACCCCGGCGAGCAGCCCGCGGACGCCGCCGTGCGGGAGGTCTTCGAGGAGACCGGGGTGCGTGCGGAGATCGTGCGGCTCGCCGGGGTGGCGTCGCATCCGGTCGTCTATCCGAACGGGGACCGGTGCGAATACCTGAACGTGTGGTTCCGGTGCCGGGCCGTCGGCGGCGAGGCCGGGGCCACCGACGACGAGTCCCTGGAGGTGGCCTGGTTCGCCGCGGACGCCCTGCCGGAGCTGGACGAGTGGTCGCGGCTGCGGATCGGGACGGCACTCGAACCGGACGGCCCGGCCTGGTTCGCGACGGCGGACGAGAAGCATCCGGCCCTGAACCGGCCGGACGCCCTCTGAGCGGTCCGGGCCGGTCTAATCGAAGACCGAGATCCGGGTGCGGTGGTGGGCCGGGGTCTCGATCTCGTCGACGACCGCGACCGCCAGGTCGGCGTAGGACAGGGTGACGCCGCCGCCGGTCTCGCCGCCGGTGCGGTAGGTGCCACGGCGCGGAGCCTCCGCGACGAGCTGCGCCGGCGGTGTCAGGACCAGCCAGTCGACCGGGGTGTCGGCGGCACGCAGGCGGTCCAGGCCGGCGGTGTGGGCCACCGCGAAGTGCCGGAACTCGGCCGGCAGCACCGCCGGATCGTCGTAGAGGGGATCACCGTCGGCGTCGACCAGGTTGGCGAACAGTCCGATCACGATCAGGCGCGGCACCCCGGACGCGGAGAGGCCGTCGAGGAGGTTGTCGGTGGCGGTGACGTAGACCTTACCGTCCAGGGTGCCGAGTCTCTCGAGGGATTCCGGGTCGGAGGCGGGGGACACCGCGTTCACCGCGGCGTCGTGGCCGGCGACGAGAGCGGCCACCGATGCGGCGTCGAGGACGTCACCCCGCACGACCCGTCCGGGCAGCCGGTGCCGGGCCGGGTCACGGACGACGGAGGTCACCTGGATGCCGCGGCGGCCGGCCTCGGCGGACACGGCCCGCCCGGCCCGGCCACCGGCTCCGAAGATCACGATGCTGGTCATGCGGCGGACGCTAATCGACGGGGGTCTGGTTACCGCAACGGTACCGGCGCTACCGTGGGCGGGTGGAGACCCTGGACCCGGAGATGTTCGCGCCGGAGTGCCCGTCGCGGCTCATCCCGATGCAGGTCGGTGACAAGTGGACCGCGATGGTGGTGATCTGCCTGGAGGCGGGGCCGCGCCGGTTCGGGGAACTGCTCGTCCCGTTGCGGTCGGTCACGAAGAAGGTGCTGGCCGAGACACTGCGCGCGATGGAACGTGACGGCATGGTCGTCCGGACGGAGTTCCCGGCGAACCCGCCCCATGTGGAGTATGAGCTGACCCCGCTCGGCCGGAGCCTGCTCACCCTGATCGCCGCCGGCCGCGACTGGTGCCACGAGCACCTGCCCGACCTGATCGAAGCCCGCCGGGCCCATTCCGGCGGATAGGTCTCACGCACCGGCGATCAGGTCAACTCCTTCAGCGCGGCGTCGAAGATCTCGTGGTGCCGGGCCACGTCGGCGAGTGACGTCTCCGGGCACATCAGCGCCATGTTGTGGAACGGGGTCAGCAGCACACCGCGGTTCGCCAGGTACAGGTGCAGGAAGTCCTCCAGCTCGGCGTTCGCGGTCGCGGCCGACTCGGTGCCGTTACGCGGGGCGGGGCTGGCGAACCGGTACTCGACGCGGGCGCCGAGGCGGGAGACGGACCACGGTAGGCCGTACCCCTCGATGATTCTGATCAGTCCGTCGGCGAACGCCGACGCCGTCTCGATCATCGTGGCGAACGCGGCGTCGGTGAGGACCTCCTGGAGGGTGGCGCGGGTCGCGGCCATCGACACCGGATTTCCGGCGAGCGTCCCGCCGACGCCGCCCATGTCGACCAGGTCCAGGTCGCCGCGGCCGCTCAGCGCGTCGGCGAGTTCGGCACTGAGGCCGTACGCCCCGACCGGCACCCCGCCGCCGATGGCCTTCCCGATCGTCAGCACGTCCGGTTCCAGCCCCCAGAACGCGGTCGCCCCGCCCGGCCCCGCCGAGAACGTGTGCGTCTCATCGTTGATCAGGTATGTCCCGTGGCGCCGGGTCAGCTCCCGCACCCCGGCCAGGTAGCCGTCGTCGGGCAGCACGATCCCGATGTTCGTCAGCGCCGGCTCCATCAGCACCGCCGCCACGTCGCCGTGCGCCAGCTCCCGCTCCAGGCCCTCCAGATCGTTGAACTCGGCGACCCGGCTGGTCAGCGTGACGTCCACCGGCGCGCCGACGTTGCCCTCCCGGCTCGCGCCCCGCCCGTCCGGGCCGACCACGATCAGCGACTCGTCGACCGAACCGTGGTAGCAGTAACTGTTCACCAGGATCTTCGGGCGGCCGGTGACCGCGCGCAGCAGGCGGATCGCCCAGCGGTTCGCGTCCGTGGCGGTCAACGCGAAACTCCACGCCGGCAGACCGAACCGGCGGGCCAGCTCGGCGCCGGCGACCGCCGCGTCCTCGGTCGGCATCATCGTGGCGAGGCCACGCTGCACACGTTCGGTGACCGCGGCGACGACCGGGGCGGGGGAGTGGCCGGCCATCGCACCGGTGTCCCCCAGGGCGAAGTCGACGAACTCGTTCCCGTCCACGTCGACGATCCGGTTACCCCGGGCCGTGGCCAGGTAGACCGGGAAATCCCCGGCGGTCTTGTTCATCCACGTCATCGGGACACGACCGAAGAGATGGTCAGACCTCTGGTACGCGGCCCGCGAACCCGGATGACGGTCGGCGAAGGTGGCGCGCTCCCGCGCCATGAGCGACTCTAAACGTGAATCCGTCGACATGGCGCGACGCTACCAGGGAATCATCACTCCTCAGTCGTTCTCAGTACGGTAACCGTCTTACCGCGGCCGTCCGTCACATACAGCCGCCGGCCGTCGGGGGAGATCGCGTTCACCCGTGGGCTGTCCCCGACCGCCACCGTCGACACCACCTTGCCGTCACCCAGCGCGATGACCGACAGGTTGTCCGAGCCCTCGTTCACGACGTACGCGTGCCTGCCGTCCGCGGAGATCATCACCGCCTGCGGCTCCTTACCCACGTTGATCTTGTGGATGAGCCGCTGGTCGCCGGTGTCGTACACCTCCACCGTGTCCAGGTCGTAGTTCGTCGCCACCAGCCGCGTCCCGTCCGGGGTGACCGCCAGCGCATGCGGCGACCGGCCGACCTTGAAGTTCTTCCGCACCAGCCCGTCCGCCACGTTCACCACCGAGATCTGACTCGACTCGTGGTTCGCCGTGAACGCGGTCCGCCCGTCCGGGGTGAACACGATCCAGTGCGGATTCGGCGGCACCGAGATCCGCGCCGCCTCCGTCAGCGACTGCGGATCGTAGATCTCCACCCGCGCCCCGTTGTGAATCGGCACCCACACCCGCCCGTCCGGCGCCACCGCCGGCTCGAACGGCCGCGGCCCCGTCCGGATCGTCTTCACCAGCGACCGCTTCGCCGTGTCGATCACCGCCAGCCCGTTGCCGGTGAAGTTGTTCTCGAACAACGTCACGTACAACCGCGAGCCGTCCGCCGACAGCGCCAGGAACCGCGGCGTGTTAGGCACCTTCACCACACTGACCTGCTTCGACGCCACATCGACGACGTGCACGTCCTTCGAGTTCTGGTCCGCCACGTAGATCGTCCTGTTGTCCGGCGAGACCGTCACACCCTCCGGCTCCTGGCCCAGACCGATCCGGTCCACCACCACCGGCTTCGCCAGACTCGGCGGCGCCGCCACCTCGGTCCCCGCCGGATCCGTCGCCGGCACACTCGCCTCACCGCCCGGCTGCGCCTCCGTCTGCCCCGGCGCCACCGTCCGCTGCGGCGCCGCCTCCGGCTCATTCCCGGCCATCGCGAACCGCACCCCCGCATACGTCCCACCACCGAGCAGCGCGAGCACCACGACACCGGCGACGATCAGCGCCACCTTGCGGCGCGGTTTCTTCTCCTCCGGGTACGGGGGACCGCCCGCCCCCGGCGGATATCCCGTCCCGCCCGCGCCGGAGTCGAAGCCGCCCCCGGCGGGAGCGCCCGGCCCGCCCGGATACCCACCCTGGTAGCCCGCGGGATACCCGGCCCTCGGTGACTGCCCGCCCGCGGAATACCCGGCCGCACCCGTCGTCGGCCGACCGCCTCCGGCCCGTGCCTGGCCGCCGCCGGGGTATGCCGTTCCCGCCTCTCCGGCGGGGTAGCCCGCTCCGGGTTGTCCGGCGGGATGGCCCGTTCCAGGTTGTCCTGCGGGGTAGGCCGTTCCAGGTTGTCCTGCGGGGTAGGCCGTTCCGGGCTGTCCTGCGGTGTAACCGGCGCTGGGCTGGCCGCTCACCGGCTGCCCCGGCTGTGTCGTGTCCGCACCGAAGGCGGCTGCCGCCGGAGATGCCGCCGTCCACGCGTCCGTCCCGGGCCACGGCGACGCCGGAGACGTCGGCCAGCCGTTGCCGGGCGAGGTACCGCCGGTTGCGGGCGTTGCCGGTCCGCTCGTGCCCGGTCCCTGCTGAGTGGGTCCTTGAGCAACGGTCGCATCCGCGTCATGGCCGCCGGGCGCGCCCTGCCCCGGCCAGTGCGACTCCGGACCGCTGGATCTGGTTTCGGCGGTTCCGGGAGTGCGCGGCCACGGCACGTTCTGAGTCGGTGCGGTGGCGGCCGGCGGCGTCACCGGCCACGGCACACCCGAGATCGGGGCCGCTTCCTGCCCACCCGGCCAGGCTCCAGTGGGCACATCCGGCCCGGACTGCCCGCCGCTTGGGTCCTCCACACTCGCCGGTGAGGTCTCCCAAGGACTCGCCGAGGCGCCCGGCTGCTGTCCGGCCCCCGACCATCCCCGGCCCGCCGCCTGCCCGGCACCCGCCTCCGCGACTCCCGGTGGCCCGGCCTGGGCTGGTCCGGCCTGTGTCGGTCCAGTCTGTGCAGGTCCGGCCTGTGTCGACCGGGCTTGTGTCGGTCCGGGCTGTGCCGACCCGGCCTGTGCCGACCCGGAATGCGGGGATTCCGCCTGCCCCGATGCTGTGTGTGCCGACTCCTTCAGCCATGGCGCGGTCTCGTCGGCGGGCTGCCGTGGTGCTGGAACAGCGATGCCGTTTCCCGGTCCCGGTGCCGGTGCCGGGTTCGTGGTTCCGGGCGGCGACTGACCGGACGGCCCACTCCCGAACCCGGCCCGCGCTCCACTGCTCGTCGCCGCGTGGCCACCTTCGTCGGCCGTCCCAGGAACGGCCCCCGCACCATCGGACGCGCCGGCAGCCGCGGATGCCGGCTTCTCGGAACCAGCCCCGCCCACACCTCCGGGACGATTCCCGGTCGCGGCATCCGCCTGATCTTCGGGTGCCGGCGAAGACGCGGGCTCCTTGTCGTGTTCGTCGGCGGCGGAAGACTGTCCGGGCTTCCGCCCGGCTGCCGGCCAGACCCCATCCGGATCGGAACGCCCCCACATGCCGGAGTTCCCGCCAGGCCACGCCATCGCCCCGGTAGCCGGACCTGCTGCGGCGCCCCATCCACCGGAGGCCGTTGCCGGCTCACTCGGCGCTTCCCCCACCGGGCTCGCCGGCTCATCGGCTGCCCGCTCCGAACCGGCCCTCACGCCCGCCGCACCACCGACCGGACCATCGGACCCGCTGGCGGCTTCCGTCGCATGACGGTCCGACGCCACCGGTCCGACGCCCGCGCTCCCGACGGAGTCCACTCGGCCACCGTCCGTGGCGTCCGCGATGCCGGCCGGCACAGCCGAGCCACCATCGACGACGTCCGTGTCGGCGTGCCGGTTCACCGGTTCGCCGGTTGCGGTGATGTCCGGGTTCGGCGGTTCGTCAGCTGTTGCCCTGTCCCGGTCCGCCGATTCGTCGGTGGTGTCGCGCTCAGCCGGACCGTCGACGGCAGCGGTGTCCTGGCCCGCCACGTCATGAGTCGAGGCGCTGTCCCGGTCCCTCGAGCCGCTGCCCGTATGCCCGTCCTCTTCGGCGTGGGAAGGCAGGCCCGAGGCTCGCGCGGTGCTCACGCCCGCGCCGAAGTCGGTATCCGCGGTGCTGAAGTCATTCGGCGCGGCGTCCGGCGAGGGCGGTGCCACGTCGGCAGAGGCCGGCGGCACGACGGCACGGTCCGGCGAACCTGTGCCGACATCCGAAGCAAGGGAGGCGCCCGCACGGCTTGAGCTTGAATCGGACGACGGTTCCGGCCACCCGGTGGTGGGCTTGGACGCCTCCGGCCGAATGATCGGCGATTCCCGGTCGGCCTCAGAGGCGGCGGAGAGTGCGGATTCGAGCGATCCGGTCCGAGACTCCGCGGCGTCGACGGCTTCCGAACCTCGCGGCGCGGGTTCCGCCTGCGCCGAACCGAACTGCGCGGAACCGACCCGCGCCGAGCTGATCTGCGCCGAGCTGATCTGCGCCGAACCGATCTGCGCGGAACCCGCCTCCGCGGCACTCACCGGATGCTGTTCCCGCGGCACGGTGGGAACCTCCGGGGACACGGCAGGGAAAGAACCACGAACCGTTGCCTTCGGCGCTACGAGCAGCGCATCCGCGGCAGCGGACTCCGGGCCACCGACAGGGTCACCGGCCCCGGCGAACGCGGCGGAACCAGCATCGTCCGGGGACCCGCCCCGTCCCGCGGCCGGATCCGAAGCGGAATCGTCGCCGAAGGCCTTCGCCGACTCCGGGGCGGACCCGGGTGTGAGCCCTCCAGAACGAGCAGCCGCCGTGCCTCCGCTCGACCCGAGCGCCTCATCCACCGGAGAGCCGCCCGACCGTTCCGGATCCGACGGCGCCCCGGTCCCCGTATCGCGCGGTGCCTCGTTCCCCGGGAGACGGGGTGTTGCGGTCTGCGGGTGGCCGGATGTTCCGGTTTCCGGGTGACCACTCGCCGACCGCTGCACCCAGCTTCCCGACGCGGGTGGTCCGCTGATGGGAGCCCACGGCGACACACCCCGGCCGGTGCCCGGCGAAGGCGGCCCACTCACCGGACCGCGCCGGGGAGCCCCGGACGACGGCGTGACCCCTTCCGCCGAACCGTAGGAGGGGACCCCTCCGGGCGTGCCTGATGTGGGCGGTGCTCCGGGCGTACCGGATGAGGGGTTTGAAGGCGCAGCGGACTCGCCTGCCGGGACCGGCGAAGTCGAGGAGGACTGCCGTGAGGCGTCCTGCCATCCGCTGCCGGCCGTCTCTCCCGGCCATGGCGCTGCCGCCGCGCCGCCCGCCTCTCCGGGCCACGCCGACGTCTCGCCGGGCCAGGCGCCGTCCGGATTCTCGCCGGACCAACCCGATTCGCCGGGCCAGGCCACGTCCGCCCCGGGTACCACCCAGTTCGCGCCCCACCCGACGGTCCCACCGGCCGGTGGCCCGGACACCACACCCCCGGGCGGCAGGGCAGCCGCGGGCGACCCGGGCGGCAGGGCGCCAGCGGGGGAGCCGGGAGGCGGCCCACCGGCGGCGCCGTTTCCGCCGGCCGGCACCCATCCGCCGGTGGCGACGTCGAAGTCCTCGGTGACCTCGCCGGTGACCGTGAGCCGGGCCGCGCCCGCCGGGCCGTCCAGGGTGACCGCACCGTCGAGGCGTCCCACCGTCGGGAACCAGGCCACCCGCAGCACGTTGCCCTCGAGGCGGGCGTGGAGGCCTTCGGCGGTGCTCGACACGACGGACGCGGCGGCCAGCGGTGGTCCCTGGACGGCGATCTCGGCGGTGAGCTGGCGGGTTCCGGGGGCGACGCGGCCGAAGTCGAGGGACGGTTCGGCGATGCGGACGGAGGTGCGGCGCAGCGCGGCGGTCGCGGCGGCGGCGACCCGGCCCTCACCGGTGGCGAGGCGGCGCAGGGCTTCGCGGGCTTCGACGGCGCGGGACAGGTCGTCGCCGCCCGCCGCGACGGCGAGTTGCGCGATCTGGGCCATCTGGTCGCTACCGGGACGGCGGACCCGGGCCAGCCAGGGTTGCCGCCCGGACCCGAACACCCACTGCCGCACGCTCGGATCGCGTTCGCGCAGGTGGTCGTAGAGTTCGCTGACGCCGATCCAGCCGTCGCGGTCGCGGTCGGCGGCTCCGCTGGTGACACCTTCGGCGATGAGGCTGGCGAAGGTCGGCGGTTCGGGGCGGGGGGTGGCGGCGACGACGACGCGGCTCTGCCATTCGGCGGAGCGGGCGGCCCGGAAGTGGTGGCCGGCGTCGACGGGCCCACCGGTGCGCCCGTCGAGCAGCACCACGGCCTGCCCGGCCCGGCTGCGCTGCATCAGTGCGGCGATCTGCGCCACGTCGACGGCGGTGTCCGCGGGCCGGCCCATCACGGTGTCGGCGGCGGCCAGATACAGCCCTCCGCCGGGCCCGGTCAACATCACGCCCCGGAAGTAGATGAGGACACAGTCCTCCTGATCACGCCCCTCGAACAGGGACTTGACCCGCCCGTAGGCCTCGCCCGCCCCGGGATCCCGCAGATGCGCCGCCTCGAACCCGCCGAGCGCCGGATCGCCGAGCACCTCCGCGAACGCCGGCACATCGGCCGACGGCACCGAGAATCGGCGCAACACCGGATCGTCGTGCTGTTCGACGCTGATGACTACCGCAAGCCGTCGCCCGTTCATCGATTGCATCACCCGTCATCCATGGTGCGATGCCGAGGCCGGACACGAAACCCCGAGAAGATTACGAACTGCGCTCTCTCCGCCGCGCAGCGTTTTTGATCTCGCTTTTCAGTGCCCCTTTCATGATCGTTGAATAACGTGTTCAGGTGTCGATCCACCTGCGGTGATGTTGCTCGTACCAGGCCGGGAACAGGCTCTGTTTTCATGGTTCTCCAGGCCCGCCCCGGAGTCACGAAAATTTTCCGGAATTCACCGGATCCGGTGCCCTGACGTGGGTGGACGTCAATGTGACGGATGTGCGTCACCGGAAAACCTTGCGTCACTTCAGGTCGGCTTTTCTGACCGACTCAGATCAAACCCGTGCGATGGTACGGTCCACGCCCATCCACCACCGCAATCATCGCGCCCCGAACTACCCCGCAAGCCAGGCCGGTCGTCGCGACCGAAGCGCGACCGCCGGGCGGAAGCGGTCCCGCACCGCCCGCACCGCCCCACTGACCGCATCAGATCACCGGGTCGGTGCAGTCCCGTGGAGGACGAGCCGCCATGTCGTTCGTGCTGCCCGAACCCTGGCTGTCCCGGCTGCACCCGCGCCGGGGCCGTGGTGATCTTCGTGCGCCGGCGGGGCGCAGTGTCGCGTGCTCAGGCGAAGACGTCCAGGAAGCGGCCACTGCGCTGGAAGTTGGCCGCCTCCGCCGCGCGGGCCGCCTCGATCCGGGCCACCTCGGCCTCCGCATTGACGATCGCGGCCCGGTCAGCCGTGATCACGGCCGACGTCGCGGCACACGGCATCTGGTCCGTGGCCAGCTTGGTGCGGGCAACCTGCAACCGTCCGTAGGCGGCCGAACTGTCATAGCTGAAAGGCGTAACAGCGCTGACCTTCATCGTGGCTCCTTCGTTGCTCCCCGGTTGCGATCTCTCGCGGGCAGCCGGATACATCGTCCAGCCCGCTCCCGGCCTGCAACTTTTCCCAGTGACCTGAGCAACAACCCCGCTGCAACCCCTCAGCCGCAGCCCCAGCCCTCCGACGCTCGGCCGGCCACTCACGGTGACGCCCCGCGGGCCTGCTCGCCGTCCTGTCGCAGCACGCCGACCCGCCGTCCTGTCGGAGTGTGCCGACCTGCCGGGCTGTCGGAGTGTGCCGACCTGCCGTGCTGTCGGAGCGCGCCGGGGAGAAGGCGCCGACCCGGTCTCTCAGCTCGTGCTCAACGCTGTCTCAAGAGACCTTTCGGCGTCGGGATCTGTGCCACTCAGCCAGCGGATCCCGCACCGAAACCACGCTGAGGTCGCGGCGCGAGTGGCGGCGATTTGGGCGGTATCGTCCGCTTGAAGGGCCCGGCCCGGACTCCGGTATCGGCTGCACCGGTCGGGACTAGAGCCGCCGAGCGCCGACTGTCGGCTGCATCGCCCAGGGCCAGTCTTCTGCAAGCGACGACGAGAGCACACATAACGTCTGTGTGTACTGCTGCCATCGCCATGACCCGGTTGGGCGCACACGATCCGACGATTGTGTGCGCCGATCCGTGCCAGGACGTATCGGGAGCCCACGTTGAGCGATCGTGTGCGCCGACCAACGTTGCTGGCGCTGCCGTCGGCGACCGGCAGCGCATCGATCACCGGGGCCGGGCGAGGCGGGCCGACGAAACAGGGGGAGCGGCGGGAACAACGGTCGCGGGGCGCGTTGGTCGCGGGGCGCGCGTGTTGCGGCGCGTTGGTCGCGGCGCGAGGGTTGCGGGGCGCGGGTGTTGCGGGGCGCGGGTGTTGCGGGGCGCGTTGGTCGCGGGGCGCGGGTGTTGCGGCGCTTGGTCGCGGCGCGGGGGTTGCGGGGCGGTTGCGGAGCACGTCGGTCGCGGGGTGCGGCAGTTGCGGAGCGCGTTGGTCGCTGGGCGCGGTGGGAACGGTGGTCGTTGGGGGAACGGTGGTCGCGGAGTCGTGGAAAACGGCGGTCGTGGCGCGAACGGTGGTCGCGGTGGTGCGGCGGCAACGGTGGTCGCGGGTGTGGTGGCCGCGGGGGCACGGCGGGTGTGGCGGTCGTGGGGTGGAGTGGTCGCGGTGGTGCGGCGGCAACGGTGGTCACGGGTGTGGCGGTCGCGGGGTGTGGCGGCAACGGTGGTCGCGGGTCTGGTGGTCGCGGGGCGCGGCGGGCGCGGCGGATGTGGTGGTCGCGAGGCGCGGCGGGAACGGCGGGCCGCCAGACATCGGCTACAGAGGATGCTCGAGGGTGACGGCTGTGGATTGCGGCGCGTGGTGGGTTCGTCGGCTGGTGGCCGGGTGGGTCCTGGGCTGTCGAGGGGTTGGCGGTCGTGTGGTGATACGACGAAGGGCGTGCCCCGGTGCCTCTCGGTGCACCGGGCCACGCCCTGTCCGTGCGTGGGCGCTTGATGGGCGCCCCCGGGTTCAGCTACTCGCGCCGACCATTTGGCGGGCACGCTCCGGCCAGGTGGCGAGGCTCGCGGAACCGCGCATACCGGCCGCGTTGATCGCCTGCTTGAGGCTGGTCACGTCGGAATCGGCGAGCTTCGCGTAGGTGGTGATACCGGCTGCGGCCAGTGCCATCGCCACCTTCGGCCCGATGCCGGGGATCTTCGTGAGGTCGTCGGGCTGGGCCACCGGGGCGGGGGTGCCCACGAGGTCCGGCTCGGCGGTGATGATCGCCTGCGCCGGGATGACGGGCTCAGGGGCAGCAACCGGCTCAGCGGCGGCGACCGGCTCGGGCGCAGCAACCGGCTCAGGTGCGGCGACCGGCTCGGGTGCGGCGACCGGCTCGGGTGCGGCGACCGGCTCGGGTGCGGCGACCGGCTCGGGCGCGGCAACCGGCTCCGGAGCGGTAACGGGCTTGGCAGCGACGGGCGTGTGCGCGGCGGTAACCGGCTCGGCGGCGGCGACGGGCTCGGTGACCGGCTCGCCGGCCGGCGCGGGCTCATCAACCGCAACGGTCTTCGGCGCCGCGAGGGGCTCGGCGACAGGGCCAGCGACCGGGTCAGCGTGCGCGGCGGGCTCGGAAGTGCCGGCCGCAGCGAGCTTGTCGACCGGAGCGGACCCGTTCTGAGCGGCCTTCCCGTTTGAGAGCTTCACCGTCGGCTCGTCGGCGTCCACAGAGCTCTCGTCGATCGGCTCCGCGATCGGCTCCGCGATCGGCTCGGCAGCGGCGGAGTCGGCGGCGGAGTCGGCGGCGGGCTCGCTGGCAGCCTTGACCGCCGGCGATTCGGCGACGGGCTCGGCGAGGACGAGGGTCTCGGGCTCCGCGCTCTCGGCCTTCTCCGCGGAGTCCTCCGAAGCCGACTTCTCCACCGCGACGATCGACTCCGTGGCGGTCGAGCGCGCACCGGTCGACTCGTCCGACGAAGAGGACGGCGACGACAGCACAGAGGCCGACGAAGAGGAAGAAGACGGCGACGACAGCAGCGAAGAGGTCGACGAGGAAGACGACGACAGCGGAGAGTCCGACGAAGAAGACGACGACGGCGAAGAGTCCGACGAAGAGGACGACGACGGCGAAGAGTCCGACGAGGAGGCCGGGGACGACGTGGTGGGCGTGGAGACCGAGGGCGCCGGGGACAGCGAGTCCGACGCAGACGGCGAGGGTGAGGAGCTGGTGGAGGCCGCCGCGGCGTCGTTGTCGTCGGCGGTGAAGGTGGGGCTCTCGGCGACGGCCGCCGTGGCAGCCGGGGCGGGCGAGGTGGTCGCGGTGGCGCCGGTGCGGCGTCCCCAGACCAGCCAGCCACCTATCGCGCCGATCACGAGCCCGGCAACAAAGTAGAGGAATGATGCCATATCGGGCCTCCGGACAGGAGAGGAGGGTGCTTGTGGTAGCGGGCAGCTTTGCACATCCCGCCGAGCTGTCATGACGTGGGTGTCGACCAACGTCGAACAGCTACCACCTGCGACGTCCGGGGGTTTTACACCAAAGGCGTGGGACAACCCGTCAAACGACCGGTCACCCGATCAGGTACGGGAGATCGCGCCCGGAATGAACCGGTTGGACAGATAGGTGAGCGCCCACAGCACCACCCCGATGACCAGCAGTACCCCGGCCACCCGGTAGTCGGCCGTGGCCCGCCCGGACAGCGGGCTGGCCAGGAAGGCGCAGGCGACCGCTCCGATGACCGGGATGACGGTGGGTGCCCGGAAGTGCTTGTGCGACACCGGGTCCCGGCGCAGCACGAGGACGGCCACGTTGACCACGGTGAAGACGCAGAGCAGCAGTAGTGCTGTGGTCCCGCCGAGCGCGGTCAGGTCGGCGAACCAGATCAGCCCGAACGCGACGACGGTGGTGAAGAGGATGCCCACCCACGGGGTGCGGCGGGTGCGGTGGACCTTGCCGAGGACGGTGGGGAGGACCCGTTCGTTGGCCATCCCGTAGAGGAGGCGGCTCGCCATCATCATGTTGATCAGCGCCGAGTTGGCGACCGCGAACATCGTGATGAACGCGAAGACCGCCAGCGGGAACCCGGGTGCCCCGGCCGAGACGACCTTGAGCAGCGGGGTGTCGCCGGATCCGAGGTCGGTGGGCGAGACGAGCGCGACCGCGGAGACGGCCACGAGTACGTAGATCACGCCGGTGGCGCAGAGCCCGATCAGCATCACCTTGGGGAAGATCCGGACCGGGTCGCGGGTCTCCTCGGCCATGTTGACCGAGTCCTCGAAGCCGACCATGGCGAAGAAGGCGAGCGCCGTTCCCGCGGTGACCGACAGCAGGACACTCTCGCCGGGTGGGGTGTTGAACTCGGTGAGCCGGGACAGGTCGCCGTTTCCGCCGCCGAGCGCCCACGCCCCGATGCCGATCACGATCAGCAGGCCGGTCAGCTCGACGCAGGTGAGCACCACGTTGGCCTTGACGCTCTCGCCGACACCGCGGAAGTTGATCAACGCGACGAGGGTGATGAAGCCGAGGGCCACGGCGGTGAGCGCGATGCCGTCCCCCAGAGTCAGGTCGAAGGTCTCGGCGAAGTTGCCGGCGAACGCCTTGGACGCGCTGGACGCCGAGGTGAGCCCGGAGCACATCACCGCGAACGTCACCATGAACGTGAGGAAGTGCACCCCGAACGCCTTGTGCGTGTAGAGCGCCGCCCCGGCCGCCCGCGGGTATTTGGTGACCAGTTCCAGATAGCTGAACGCGGTGAGCATCGCGACCACGAACGCCAGCAGGAACGGCAGCCACACGGCCCCGCCGACCTCGTTGGCCACCTTGCCGGTCAGTGCGTACACGCCGGTGCCGAGAATGTCGCCGATCACGAAGAGCAGCAAAAGACCCGGCCCGATCACTCGATTGAGTGTTGGCTGGTCAGGCTGCGTCTCCGGCTGGGGCGCGGTCACGTCCGCCATGAGTCCCCCTCGAAAGGTCCACTGCGGATCTGTGACGTTACGCCTACCTTGGGTGGCATGCATATCGTGCTTGCCGCAAACCCTGAGACGGAGCAGCCGTGGGTGACCGATGCGGTCGCCGATCTCGTCCGGCAGACCGGCGCGTCGGTGGCGGTGGTCGCGGTGGACGAGCTGGAGGTCGAGCATCTGGCGCCGATGCCCCGCAGTGTCTACACCGAGCGGGCGGAGCGGTCCGTCGCGGCCGCCACGGCGCGGCTGGCGGCGGCGGGCATCGAGGCGACGCGCACGGTCCTGCCGGGCCGCCCCGCCGAGCAGATCATCCGGTTCGCGGGGGAGCAGAGTGCCGACCTCATCGTGGTCGGTTCGAGCGTACGCCCGGTGATAACGCAGCGGCTGCTGGGAAGTGTGCCGTTGACCCTGATCGAGAAGGCCGGCCGGCCGGTGCTGGTGGTCACCCGCCCCGTGTCCGGGTGACCACCAGCCCGGATCACGGAACCGCGGGGTAATCGACCACGAAGACCGGCTGGCCGACCTTCGTCATGTCCGCCGCCTCACCGACGCCGTTGACCACGTGGTCGACGACACCGGCGGAGAGGTTGACGGTCATGATGTGGTGCAGCTTCACACCGGGCGTCTGCGGCACCTCGAACCCGTTGGTCGTACGGATCGACGGGTTGTTCTGGTTGAAGACGTAGACGCCACCGCCGTACAGCTGGTGCTTCTTCACCTTGTTGCCGACCTTGTAACCGGCGTAGCCCTGGACCTTGCCGTTCATCCAGTCGGCCTGCGTCGGCGGGTCGTACGGCAGCTCGTTCTGGTAGAGCACGGTGGTGCCGCGCTCGCCGTTCCAGACGGTGTTGTACTTCTGGAAGTGCTCGACGAACAGGCCGGTCGCGGTGACGTCGTCGCCGTTGATGACCGCGCCGTAGCGACCCGTGTTGGTGCGCCAGCGGTCGGTGTCGCCGTTCACGCCGTTGGTGAAGCCCTCGACACCGTGGTCGCCGCGCCACACCCAGGTGTGGTCGATCAGCACGTCGTCGCTGTTCACCTCGAGCGCGATGTTCGTCTTGCCGATGTGCGGGCCGCCGACGCGGAAGTACACGTCGTTCAGCGTGGTCGGGTTGCTCGCCGAGCTGTAGCCGAAGCCGTGCTGACGGCCGACGCGCAGCAGGACGGGCGACTCCTTGGTGCCGGCGTCGATGGTGACGCCGGCGACGATCACGCCGGGGACGTCGGCGACGTCCAGCGGGATCGAGCCGTTGACCGCGGTGAGCGTGGCGTGGCCGAGGCCGAGCACCACGGTGTTCGGGCGGAACACGCGGATGCTCTGGGCGATGTCGTAGACGCCCGGGGTGAGCAGCAGGTGCCTGCCGAGGGCCAGCTGCAGGTTGATCTTCGCGACCGAGTCGCCGGGCTTGGCGACGTAGAAGTCGGAGAGCGGCAGGGTGCGGCCGGACGTGTCGTCCCACGAGGAGCCGGTGCTGTTGCGCTTGGCCGCGGGCACCCGGACCTGGTACTTGCCCTTGGCGTCGACGAACAGGAACGGCTTCTCCCGGCTGACCGGGGTGGTCGCGAGGGTGGTGTACGGCGGGTCCGGGAACGCCGCGTCGTCGGGCGCTCCGGTCACGCCGGCGAAGACCTGGTTCCACACGGCGTTGGACCAGCTCTGCACCTCGCTGTTGCGGGTGAGCCACTGCTGCTGCGAGCCGTTGGTGGTGGCCGGCAGCTTGGAGTCGGCGATGAAGCCGCCGGAGGCGTACTGCGGGCCGGCGGTGCAGTAGTCCATCAGCGACAGGGTGCCGCCGTTGAACTGGGTGCGGCGCAGCGAGACGGCCTGCGACACGGCCCAGAAGTTGGCCGTCTGGCGGCAGCCGTCCTGGCCGGCGCCGTTGATGTTGACGGTCAAGTTGGACAGGGTGCGCCAGAAGTTGACCAGCGCGATGCAGTTCGGGTTGGCCGGGTCGGATCCGAGGCAGCGGTTGTACGCCTCCACCTTGCCGTTGATCACCACGTCGCCGGGGTTCGCCCCGAGGCCGCTGATCTCCGTGTAGTAGCCGACCTTGATCTGGAGCGGCTGCTCGGCGGTGCCGTAGGTGCCCGGCTTGAACAGGTACGCGTACCGTGCCGTACCCATCTCGTTGTCGACCTGCTTCGCGTAGGTCGCGTCCAGGGTGGCCTGGATCTGGCTGACCGGCGTGCTCGGGTCGAAGACCGTGACGTTGGGGCCGAGGCTCTGGGCGCCCGCGGTCCAGCCGGTGTGCGCGGACGCCGGCAGCGTCGGCGCGATGGAGAGGGCGAGCCCGAGGGTCAGCGCCACCGTGGCGGCGCGGCGGATCGGGCGGGGTCTCGTCATGCGGAGGGATTCCTTCCGAAACAAGATCGCAATGATGCCCGTCACAGAATCAATCGCTGAAGCTTCATGTCAAGCAGGCTGATCGGGCATACCGCGAAGATCGGTATGAACCTGGCGGGTTCCGGAACCCGACTGACCGAAAAGAGGGGTGGAACCGGTCCCGGGAGCGGTTTCGGAGCCGTGCGGAGCCCTCATCGGGAGCCGTCGGCGAACACCACCACATTGCTCCGATAGCTGCCCTCGCTCCGGTCGAAAGCGCCCCCGCAAGTGATCAGCCGGAGCCCCGGACGGTCGATCGGCGCGTACACCTCGGCGGTCGGAAAGTCCCGTTTGGAGTAGAGCGCGACCCGGGACACCCGGAACACCGCCACGGAGCCGTCGTCACGCCGTACCGCGATCGGGTCCCCGGCCTTGAGCTCCCGCAACCGGAAGAAGACCGCCGGGCCGTCCCGCGCCGTGTCCACATGCCCCGCCAGCACCGACGCGCCGGTCTCGCCCGGCGACGGTGAGTGGCGATACCAGCCGGCCGGCGCGTCGCCGCGCAGTGGCGGCACCTCCAGCGACCCGTCCCGTTGCAGGCCCAGCTCCATGATCGAGGTGTCCACGCCGATCGCCGGAATCCGCAACCGCACCGGGATCGCCGGCTTCAGGGCCCCGGCCGGCGTCGGGGGAACGGTGGGTGGACGCGCCGGCGGCGGCGCCGGCGCTGCCGAGAGCGGCGGCAGGGGATCCGCCGCCGGCAGCGGCAGGGCGTCCTCGGTGCGCAGACCGAGAGTGACGGTCAGGGTGCCCAGCAGGGCAAGGACGACGGCGTACGCCGCGGCCCGGCGATCACGGACGCGAGGCATGTCGCGGTCAGTGGTGGTGCAGGGGGCGACGGAGGGCGTACGCTCCCGCGGCACCCGCCGCGACCAGCAGGAATCCACCCGTCACCAGCAGTGCGAGCCGCCGGCCGGAGACGAGGCTGCCACCACCGGCGTCCACGCCACCCTCCGGTGTCGACGTCTGTTCCGGATCGTCGCCGGGATTCTCGGTGGCGACGTCGTCGGTGGCGGTGGGACCGGCTCCCGGGTCGGCGCTCTCCGATGCTCCGTCGCCGGGCGGCACGACCGGGACCGTCGTGCTGGGTGCCGGTGCCGCCTCGCCCCCGTTCGGTGCGCCCGGCGACCCCGTGGCCGACGGGCCCACACTGCCGGCCGGTCCGGCGGCCGGCTCGTCCGGGTTCGTGCAGAAGGCCAGCAGCGAGAAGAGCAGGATCAGCGCCAGCAGGAGTCCGGCGCCGACCGCGATCAGCCGGTTGCGCTGCGCCGATCCCCCGGCGCGGTGCGCGGGGGAGCCGTTTCCGGACATGTGGTCCTTCCGCCGAAGGGCTGGGACTGACCGAACCGCGTTGGTGGGCCACGCTAGCCGTCTGGTACCCCGGGCGCACCTGTCTATCCGTGATCGGTCACTTCGGACCGCCGGCCATCCCTCGATGGGTGTCCACACCGGAAGCCGGCGACAGTGATCGAACAGTTACCGTCCGGGGGCTTGACAGCCACCGGGAGAATTCCCCGCATGATCGAGATCCGGGAGCTGACGAAGACCTACGGGAAGGTGGACGCGGTCCGTGACGTGACGTTCACCGCCGAGCCCGGGCGGGTCACCGGCCTGCTCGGGCTCAACGGCTCCGGCAAGAGCACCACGTTGCGGATCCTGCTCGGACTGACCCGGCCGACGAAGGGCACGGCACTCATCAACGGCAGCCGCTACCGCGACCTGGACCATCCGGTGCGGCACGTCGGCTCCGTCATCGAGCAGGGCCTGAGCCATCCGGGCCAGTCCGGGTACGCGCACCTGGTCACCCAGGCGATGCTCGGCGGTTTCCCGCGCGACCGGGTCGGCCGGCTACTGGAGTACGTGGGCCTGGAGGACGCGGCGACGAAACGGACCGGCGACTACTCGCTCGGCATGCGCCAGCGGCTGGCCGTGGCGACGGCGCTGCTCGGCGAACCGTCGGTGCTGGTGCTCGACGAACCGGCGAACGGCCTGGACCCGCCCGGCATGGCCTGGCTGCGGGAGTTGCTGCTCGCGCACACGGCCGGCGGGGGCACGGTGCTGATCTCCAGTCATCTGCTCGCCGAACTGGAACACTTCGTCGACGACGTGGTGATCATCGGCGAGGGCCGGATCCTGGCGTCGGGAACGCCGGCCGAACTGGCCGGAACGGCGCGGCTGCGGGTGCGCGGCGGCGATCCGGTACGCCTGGCGGAGGCCTTCGAACAGCACGGCGCGACGGTCGTGCCGGACGGGCCGGTGCTGTTCGTGTCCGGGCTGAGCCCCGAGCAGACCGGCGACATCGCGCTCGCCGCCCACGTCCCGGTCTACGAACTGGTGGCCGAGTCCCGGCACCTGGAGGACATCTTCATGAGCGTGGCGGAGGCCCGATGATCGCCGTGGTTCGCAGCGAGCTGTACCGCAGCGTGAGTATCCGGTCGTCGTGGCTGTCGCTGGTCGGGTTCGCCTTCATGGCCGCCCTGTTCGGCTGGTTCAGCAAGGAACTCTGGTCGCTGTTCGCCGGACTCGGCGCCTTCGGCATCGCGGTGACCGTGACAGCGCAGCACTACCAGCACCGCACCGGCGTCCTGGTGTTCCTCAACCACCCGCACCGCTGGCGCGTCCTGATCGCCCAGTGCCTGTCGGCGGCGGTGCTCGGGACGATGGTGGCCGCGGTCAGCGGAGTCGCGGTACTACTCGACGAAAGCGCCGCCCACTACCGCTCGACGGTGCTGGTGGCGCCGGTGATGGCGGTGTTCGGCACGCTGTGCACGATCGTGGTCCCGCACCCGATGTGGCTGCTGGGAGGCGTCTTCGCCTGGCTGCTGTTCGCCGAGGTGCTGATCAACCGGATGGCGAACGGACTGCCCTTCGCCGCGTTCTCACTCGCCTCCGGCGGCAACGTCAAGGCACTGCTGGTGCTGCTGGCCTGGACGACCGCGGCGATCCCGATAGCGGTATGGGCCATCCACCGCGACCTGTCCGGCGACTGACGGCCCGCCGCCACCGCCGCCGTCTCAGCACCGGCTGCCTGCCGCCTCAGCGCCGCTGGGTCGGCGGTGAGGGGCGCGTTCGGTCAAGATCGACGTTGGCTGGTCCTCACCGCTGTCTCAGCGCCGCTGGGACAGCGGTGGGAACCAGCCGGATGCCTTTCGGGCCGGACGGGGCTGCAGCTTGGGGCGTGAACCCCGCCCGGCGTGCACTCAGCATCGATGACGGCGCTCTCGAAACGCTCTCGGACTCCTCCCAGCCGCCGACCGGGAGCGATCAGGCTGTCCGGCCGCCGGCTGGGAGTGATGAGGTTGTCGGCCGTTGTCAGGCGGCCGACCGACAGGGTTCAGGCTGTTCGGCCGGCGGGGCGGCAGTGTTCAGGTTCTTCGGCCGGCAAGGTGGGGTGCTCAGGCCAGCAGGATGAAGGCGACCAAGGCCAGCACGATCACGGCGATCACCGCGAGCGCGACCGGTCCGGCGATCCGCCGCCACCCGGCCGGGGACGGCTCGGGCGTGGCGACCCTCGCCCGGACGGAGCGGCGCCGCTCGCCGACCGCGTCGACCGGCGGCATCGTGTACGGCGCGGTCGGCACCTCCGGATGCGGCGGGGGAGCGGCGCTCCGGGACTCGGACACGGTCGGCAGGCCGCCGTGCTGGAATCCGGCCGGCTGGGTCGCGTACAGCGGTGTCTGCTCGGGGTCTTCCGGGGCGACCGTGTGTGCGCCGGGTGCGGCCGGCCCGCTCGGCGGAACCGGCGGGAAGTATCCGTTCGGCGGCGGGGTCGGTGTGCCTCCGGGCTGGACGTGATCGGTCCACTGCCGGCCGTCCCACCAGCGTTGCGCCGGCAGGCCGCTCGGATCGGCATACCATCCGGCGGGCTGCGTCATGGGCGGTGCTCCTTCTCGAGCCGGGGCAGGGACTGAGGTCCCTGATCGGCCGGGAGCACCCGGAACTGAGGATTCCGCCCGCCGGACGGCCCGGCGAGCGGAATCAGCGACTCAGGCCGCCACAACCGGAGCGGCCGAGACGGCGGTGATCAGACAGGATCCGGTCACCGCGACCCGAAAAGGGCGGCGGTGACCGGAAGGGCGGAGACCGCGTGACCGGACCGGGTCAGGAGGCGGTGATCACCAGGTTGTCCACGGCCGCCTCGACCAGCGAAGCGGTGCCGGCGTCGGCCGCCTCGACCTGGATGCGGATCGTCTGCCCGGCGTACGCCGAGAGGTTGGCCGTGGCAGTCGTCCAGGTCGCCGCCTTGTTGGCCGCCGCCGCGGTCTGGGTGAGCAGGGTCGTCGTGGTCGTCCCGGACACCACCCGGATCCGCAGGTAGTCGGCGCTGGTGGCGTTGTTCAGGTACGCCAGGTACCAGGACAGGTTGAGGGTCAGCGTGCCGGTCGGCAGGGTGATCGCCGGGGAGGTGATCGTGGTGATCCCACCGTCGAGGTCGTTGGCACCCGCACTGGCCCCCGCGGTGGCGCCGGTGATCAGGGCGAAGCTGCCACCGGCCGCGGCGTCGAGCTGGGTGGCGACGCCGGAGCTGGTGGTCGCCGCCGGGTTGCCGCGCTCCAGCCGGCCGGCCGTGGCGGCGTCGGTCGTGCCCTGGGTCCAGCCGGTGGCGGTCTCCAGGCCGTCGGACCAGACCGTGGTGCCGGGCGGCGTGGTGGTGCCGCCGTCGGCGAGCGTCCACACCGCGTACGCGATGGCGTCGCTGTTGCGGTCCAGCGCGGTGTCGTTGATGTTCGCCGTGGTGTCGCACGACGCGTGGTAACAGGGGTCGAAGCGGCCGGTGGTGCCGCCCCAGAGGCTGACCTGCGCGGACGTCTTGGTGCCCTCGGCGCCGGTGAAGATGCCGCCCGCCGGGATGCCGTTGGCGATGAACGGGCCGTAGTCGCTGCGGCCGTCGAAGTCGGTGCCCCGGGTCGGCACGCCGATCGAGGTGAAGTACGCGGCCAGGGTGGACTCGATCTGTGCCGAGCCGGCCGGGCCGGGACCGCTGCCGGTGCCGTCGGAGTTGTCACCGTCGTAGAGGAAGTACCCGGGGTTCGGCGAGCCGATCATGTCGAAGTTCAGGTACCCCGTGATGGCCGCCTTCTGGGCCGAGGTCAGCGAGTTGACGTACGCCGTCGATCCTCGCAGCCCCAGCTCCTCCGCGCCCCACCAGCCGAAACGCAGGTGCCGGTCGGGCTGGAAGCCGGACCGGGAGACCTGGAGGGCCACCTCGAGGATGCCCGCCGAGCCGGACCCGTTGTCGTTGATGCCGGGGCCCGCGGTGACGCTGTCCAGGTGCCCGCCGATCATCAGGGTGTCGGACGTGTCGCCGCCCGGCCAGTCGGCGATGAGGTTGTAGCCGGTGACCCCGTTGTAGGTGAACGACTGCTGGGTGGTGGCGAACCCGGCCGCGTCGAGCAGGTTCTTCACGTAGGTGACCGAGGCCAGGTAGCCGGGCCGGCCGTGGGCGCGGTTGCCGCCGTTGGCGGTGGCGATGCTCTGGAGCTGGGTGAGGTGGGCCTTGACGTTGGCCACCGGGATGTCCGGCGCCGCGGCGGCCTGTGCCGGGGTGGCGACGGCGAGGCCCGCGGCGATCAGCCCGGCCACGCCAACGAAGGAGAATGCTCGCACGGGGTGGTCCTCCGTGTACTGAGGGGAACGGTCGAGCCGAAGCATCGCACCGGAAAGCCCTTGCGCTTTCATATCAATCGATACCTACCGTGACATGAACTCATGCCCAGGTCTCTATGTGGAGGCATGCCCATGCCTGGATGGTTAGGCTGCGGGAACCGCCCCGGGCCGGATCGGCCGGGCGGGCGGCTCGACAACGGAAGGCAACGGATGCGAAAAATCCTGGCGGCCACCATCGCCGCCTCCGTCGGTCTCCTGATCGGCGCCGGTACCGTTCCGGTCGCAGCGGCGGCCACGGCTCCCGGTTACACGCCACCAGCCATCGACTGGGGTACGTGTACGCGCCCCAGTCTCCAGGCCCGTGGCGCGCAGTGCGGGTTCCTCGTGGTCCCGCTGGACTACCGCAAGCCGAACGGCACCAAGATCAAGATCGCGGTCTCGCGGATCAAGCACAAGTCCAGTGACGCCGCCTACCAGGGCGTCATGCTCACCAACCCGGGCGGCCCCGGCGGCTCGGGTCTCGGCCTGCCGGTCCTCGGCGAGTACGTGCCGAACGGCGCCGGCGAGTTCTACGACTGGATCGGCTTCGACCCGCGCGGCGTCGGGTCGAGCGTCCCGTCGCTGACCTGCGACCCGAACTACGCCGGCTACAACCGGCCGTTCTACGTCCCGGTCACCCGCCAGCTGGAGAACACCTGGCGGGCCAAGGCCAAGGGGTACGCGAAGGCGTGCGACGCGGCCGGCGGAGCCCTGCTCGACCACCTGAAGACCACCGACACGGTCGCCGACATGGAGAGCCTGCGCAAGGCCCTCGGCGTGTCGAAGATCAACTACTACGGCTTCTCGTACGGCACCTACCTGGGCCAGGTCTACGCGACGCTGCACCCGGAGCGGGTCCGCCGGTTCGTCTTCGACGGCGTGGTCAACCCCGAGCGGGTCTGGTATGCCGCCAACCTCGACCAGGACATCCAGTTCGACAAGAACATGGACGTCTACTTCGGCTGGATCGCGAAGAACGACGCGACCTACCACCTGGGCAAGACGGCCAAGGCGGTGAAGCAGAAGTACTACTCCACGCTGTACTCGCTGATCAGGAACCCGGCCGCCGGCAAGATCGGCCCGGACGAGTGGAACGACGTCTTCGTCTCCGCCGGCTACTACGTCTTCGGGTGGCAGGAGGTGGCCGAGGCGTTCGCCGCGTGGGTCAACGAGAAGGACCCGGCGCCGCTGCTCAACCTGTACGCCGAGCCCGGCGCACCCGGCTCCGACAACGGTTACGCCGTCTACCTGGGCGTCCAGTGCACCGACGTGCAGTGGCCGCAGAACTGGTCCCAGTGGCGGCGGGACAACTGGTCGGTCCACGCCAGGCACCCGTTCATCACCTGGAACAACGCCTGGTACAACGCGCCCTGCATCAACTGGGGCGCCAAGGCCGGCAAGCCGGTCCCGATCAACGGCAAGAAGGTTCCGCCGATCCTGCTGATCTCCGAGACCAACGACGCGGCCACGCCGTACTCGGGGGCCATCGAGGTCCGTAAGCGCTTCCCGCGCTCGGTCCTCATCGAGGGCGTCGGCGGCACCACCCACTCGGGCTCGCTGAGCGGGATCGCCTGCACCGACGACACCATCGCCGCCTACCTGGCCACCGGTGAACTGCCGGACCGGGTCCGCGGCAACCGCTCCGACAAGCGGTGCGACCCGGTTCCGCAGCCGGATCCGGCCGCCGCGACGGCCTTCTCGGCCAAGATCGCCGACGATGCGCGGGCCGAGGTCCGCGACGCGATCGGCGTTCGCTGAGTCAAGAGAAAGAGCCCGGTCATCTCGTACGGATGACCGGGCTCCTCTCTGTCGTCCCTATTTTCCGGTGTTCTTCTTCGCCGCCTGGATCTGCTCGTAGACGCGGGTGCGCAGCTCGATGAACCGCGGGGCGGCCCGGGTCGTCAGCTGGTCCCGCTCGGCCGGCAGATCGATGATCAGCTCGTCCTGCACCACGGTCGGCGAGGACGACAGCATCACCACCCGCTGTCCCAGGTACACCGACTCGTCGATATCGTGGGTGACGAACAGGATGGTCACGCCGAGCCGCTTCCACAGCTGGCGGACCAGGTCCTCCAGGTCGGCGCGGGTCTGTGCGTCGACCGCCGCGAACGGCTCGTCCATGAGCAGGGTCTGCGGCTCGTACGCCACCGCCCGCGCGATCGCGACCCGCTGCTGCATGCCGCCGGAGAGCTGCCAGGGGTACGCCGACTCGGAACCGGACAGGCCGACGGCGTCCAGCGACTCCGCCACCAGCTCGGCACGTCGTTTCTTGTCCACCTTCTTCTGCTTGAGCGGCAACTCCACGTTGTCGCGCACCGTCATCCAGGGGAACAGGCTCCGCCCGTACTCCTGGAAGACCACCGCCATGCCCTTCGGCGGCCCGTCGACCGCCTGACCGTTGACGCGCACGTCCCCGGCCGTCGGATCGAGCAGGCCGGAGACGCAGCGCAGCAGCGTCGTCTTGCCGCAGCCGGACGGGCCGACCAGGCACACCAGCTCGCCGTTCTCCACGGTGAACGTCAGATCGCGGAGCGCCTCGACCTCGCGGCTCCCGGACCGGTAGACCTTCCGCAGGCCCTTCACTTCGAGCATCGTCGCCCCCTAGCCGGCACGCTGCGCCGCGCGCAGGCCCTCGTACCACCGCAACGCCCGCCGTTCGGCGAGCCGGAACAACAGCGACAGCACGAAACCGAGCAGGCCGAGCAGGATGATCCCGCTCCACATCTCGGGGATCGCGAAGCTGCGCTGGAACTGGACGATGGTGAAGCCGAGACCGTTGCTCGCCGCGAACATCTCGCTGATCACCATCAGGATGATCGCGATGGACAGCGCCTGGCGCAGTCCGGCCGCGATCTGCGGGGCGGCCGACGGCAGCACCACGCGGGTGAGCCGGGCCGGGCCGTTCACCCCGTACGAGCGTGCGGTGTCGAGGACCACGCTGTCCACCGCGCGGACACCCTCCACCGTGTTGAGCAGGATCGGCCAGATGCACCCGAAGACGATGACGGTGACCTTCATACCGTTCCCGATCCCGGCGAACAGCATGATCACCGGCACCAGCACCGGCGGCGGAATGGCCCGGAAGAACTCCAGCACCGGCTCCACCGTGGCCCGCAGCCGGCGGTTCAGGCCGATCGCCACACCCAGGCCGATGCCGATCAGCGCGGCCAGCAGATATCCGGCGAACAGGCGCAACAGGCTCGGCGCCACGTCGGCCTGGAGCCGGTCGGCCTGCCAGGTGTCCCCGAACGCGGTCAGGATCCTGCTCAGCGGCGGGGCGTAGAAGTTCGTGCTGCCGGCACTGAGCACATACCAGCCCACGAACAGGACCAGCGGCAACGCGACCGCCAGCCCGGTCCTCTTGAGAATGCCGACCATCAGAGGGCCACCTCTCCGCGCACCGACTGGTGCCAGGCGAGCAGGCGGCGCTCGCCGGTACGAGCCAGCAGGTTGATCACGACACCGAGGATGCCGGTGACGACCACCAGGGCGTACATCGTGGGCACCGCGTCCGACGCCTGCGCGACGGCGATCTCCTTGCCCAGGCCGGGTGAGCCGATCACCAGCTCGGCCGTGATCGCCAGGACCAGCGCCACCGAGGCGGCCAGGCGGACACCGGTGAACACGTACGGCAGCGCGGTCGGCCACAGCACGTGCCGGATCCGGGCCCACGCCGAGAACCGGAAACTCTTCGCGGTCTCGAAGGCGACCGGGTCGACGTCCGCCACCCCGTACAGGACCTGGACCAGCACCTGCCAGAACGAGGCGTAACAGACCAGCAGCAGGGTGGAGGCCAGGTCGGTGCCGTACATCAGCACGGCGAGCGGGATGAGCGCCACCGACGGGATCGGCCGCAGGAACTCGACCGTCGACGCGGTCAGCGCCCGCAGGACCGGCACCGACCCGATCACCAGGCCGGCCAGCACACCGGCGGCGACCGCGATGGCCAGGCCGATCGCCCACGCGACGATGGTGTCGGACAGTGCCGTCCAGAACGCGGCGTCGGACGCTTCGTCGGCAAGGGCGCCGGCGATCGTGCTGGCCGGCGGCAGGAACCGCTCGTCGACCAGCCCGATCCGGGGCGCCAGTTCGATGACGAGGAGCAACCCGGCCAGTCCGGCGACCCCGAGCAGAGCGGGGTTGCCGGACCGGACCGGGTTGGCACGGCCTGCCGTCGTCACGGCAGCAGCTTCGCCAGGTCCGGGGTGCCGGTGAAGATGCCGTCCTTCTCGCCCAGGCCGGCGAGGGTCTGCACCGACGCCTCGTTGATCTGGGTCGGCCACTTCGGCAGCACCAGCGACGCGCGCAGCTTCTCGTCGATCTTCGTGTAGCTGGCCAGGATCGCGCGGACCTCGTCCGGGTGCGAGTCGGCGTACGTCATCGACTCGTTGATCGCCTCGGTGAAGCGCTTGACCAGGTCGGCGTCCGCGGCGATCAGCTTCTCCGAGGTGAAGTACGCGGCCACGGTCAGGTTCGGAGCGGCGTCGACGAAGGTCGAGGCGATCTCCCGGCCACCGGCCGCCTTGATCGTGGACAACTGCGGCTCGACCACCCAGGCCGCGTCGACCTCACCCTTCTCCAGGGCGGCCGGCATGGTGGGGAACGCCATCTCGACGAAGTTCAGCGTCGTCGCGTCACCGCCGGCCTTGCGGACCGACTCGCGGGTGACGGTGTCGCCGATGTTCTTCAGCGTGTTCACCGAGACCTTCTTGCCGGCCAGGTCCTTGGCGGTCCTGATCGGGCTGTCCGCCTTCACGACCACGGCGCCGAAGTCCTTGCCCGCCTCGCCGGTCGACGAGGCGCCGGCGGCGACCGTCTTGATCGGCAGACCCTTGGTCTGGGCGATCAACAGGGAGGTCAGGTTGCTGAAGCCGAACTGGGTCTGGTTGTTGACCACACCCGGCACGATCGCGGCGCCGCCCTGACCGGCCTCGAGGGTGAGCTCGATGTTCCGGTTCTTGAAGAAGCCCTTCTGCTGCCCCAGGTAGATGGGGGCCACGTCGACGATCGGGATGACGCCGACCTTGACCTGGTCGACGCCGTCCTTCTCGGTCGACCCGCTGCCCGAGTCGGAACCGCAGGCCACCAGGGAACCGGCGAGCGCGAACGCCGCGACCCCCGCGAGAAGACGCCGCATATTTACTCCTTCGAAATCTGTGCGCATGACGAACGTGAGTTCTCATGAAGAACGCTATGATGTGCCCCGTGTCACGTCAACGACGGGGTTCGATCATCTGATGCCGCGCGAACCGTACTACGTGCAGTCGCTGGAGCGGGGTCTCGCGGTGATCCGCGCGTTCGACGCACAACACTCCGAACTCACCCTCAGTGACGTCGCCCGCGTCTGCGGTCTCACCCGCGCCGCCGCCCGCCGGTTCCTGCTCACCCTCACCGACCTCGGGTACGTCCGCACCGACGGCCGGCTGTTCTCGCTGGCCCCGCGGGTCCTCGAACTCGGGTACTCGTACCTCTCCAGCATCTCGCTGCCCGACGTCGCCGAACCCCACCTGGAACGTCTCGTCGCCGAGGTCCGCGAATCATCGTCGATCGCCGTGCTCGACGGTGACGACATCGTGTATGTCGCCCGTGTCCCGACAAGTAGGATCATGCGGGTCGCGATCAACGTCGGAACCAGATTCCCGGCGTACGCCACCTCGATGGGCCGGGTCATCCTCGCCGACCTCCCCGAACCGGACCTCGACGCCTACCTGGACCGCGCCCGACTCGAACCCCTCACCGACCGGACCATCCGCACCCCGGCCGAACTGCGCGCCGAACTCGCCCGGGTCCGCCGGCAGGGACACTCGATCGTCGACCAGGAACTCGAAGAGGGCCTCCGCGCGATCGCGGCACCCATCCGGAACCGTTCCGGCGCCGTCACCGGTGCCGTCAACGTCTCCATCCACGCCGCCCGCGCCACCGTCGACGACATCCGTGAGCGCATCCTGCCGCCGTTGCTCGCCGCCACCGCCGCCATCGAGGCCGACCTCAAGATCGCCGGTCGCCGCCCCGCCGGCTGACGGCCGCCGCCGCTCTGCGCTTCGGCCCTTCAACGTCCATCAGGCATGCCATGCCAGGGAAGGGGATGGGTGATCCGCCGCCACCACCACCGATCCGGCACCGTCCCGGTGGCGGCCGCAAGCGCCTCACCCCCGTCATCGACGGTCGCATCGAGGAACCTGCGGTCGATGGTGTCCAGGGCCGCCGTGAACTGGGCTCGGAACACCTCGGGCAGCACGTCGGCGGCACTGACCAGCGCGTCCCTGATCTCCAGATCCCCCCGGTAGTGGCCAGCCGGATACCAGCCGTCCGGATGCCAGCCGGCGGTGAGCCGGGAGACCATGCCCTCCCACGCGCCGAGCCGGTTGGCGGCATACCAGGCCGCGCTCCCCGTCTTCGGCTCCGGCCGCATCACCGCGTCCAGTGCGCCGCTGAGCGGGGTAGGCATCCGATATTCGCGGATCACCTCGGGAATCGCCGCCACCCGAACCGCCGGAAGCAGCGGCACCGGAGCCTCCACGGCATCGACCCGGCAGATCACCCGCTCATGCTCGTCATACTCGTCGCTGTCGAGCCGGGCCCGGGTCCGCTGCCCGTCCGGCCCCGCCAGCCAGTAGGCACTCGGCCACGACGGCACCGACTGATACGCGACGAGCGTGCCCAGCCGCCCGGCCAGCCACGCGGCAGCCTCCGCCTCGGGCGGCGACACGACGCCCGCCGCGAAGTACATGTCAAGATGCAGCCGAAGGTCCCCCACCATGGGCGTGACGGTGCAATTGACCGGCCGGTCCCAGTGCCGGTCGGGCCGACCGAGATCGCCCACGTCAACCGCGGTCACCGGCAGCGACAGCAACTCAGCCAGAGCCGCGGCAAGCTCAGCCCGCGCCACATCGTGGTGAACGAGAAAGAGATAGCTCATGGCCGACCGCTCGGTGGGTCCTATGAATGCGGCCCGCCGGGCCCGCTGTCGAGGACCTCGACGTAGTGGGGGGACAGGGTGAACGCGGGTCGGCCCTTGATGTGGGCGATCAGATTCTCGTCATCGGCGGCGACGATATCGCCGGTTGCCGGCGCGACGAAAAGCATGCTGCCGCTGATGAATGCCGACCCGAAGTCGGCCGCGAAGGACTCAGCGAATTCTTGCAGCCTGCCGGCATCCACAAAATGCGGACCGTATTCAAGCGTGTAGCTCGCATCGTTGACGACGACGACGGGGCCGGTCAGATGGGAGCACTCTGCCATGAGGTCGGCGAGAACCTCGTCGTCCTCGCGTTCTTCAATGTCGAAAGGACGCCAGATGTCGTGGGGAGTCGGTGCGAGACCGCCGATCGTCAGACCCGTCGATCCAGGAAACATGACTTTGAGGAGCTGCTCTGCGAAGTCCCAGTTCCGATGCCTGGACACTTCGGCCACCTCCTCGGTGCTCGGTCGCGGCAATGCATGTGAACGGTCGTGATCGTCTGTCCGAGTCGCCCGGGAAGGGCCGATGGGTGTGTCCTGGCTCGGCTCAGGAAGATCTCTGCTCTGCTTCCTCGATCGCTTCCCGGACAGTACGGGCGACCTCGTGCAGGAAACGAGCTGCCCCCTCGTCTGTCGGATCGTCGTCCATGTTCCAGTTGGCATCCCAGGCGGCCAGTCGCAACAGGGTGCCGGACGGCTGTGGCTCAGCCAGAACCGACTCCAATGCGACGAGTTCCTGACGGAGGATGAAGTTGCTCCGCCCGGCCACCGCCCGGACACTCTGCCTGATCTCGTCGAAGTCGCAGGCGTCCTCGACGTGGCCGTGAATCAGCGCACGAGCCTGCTCGATCGGCGACCGGGCGGTGAGTTCCGTCGCCCGGCTGCGGAGCGGCTCGGGAAGCTCGGAGAAGTTCATGCCATCACCCTAACCCGGACGGAAAAGTCGTGAGAATGAAGGCCTGCGGCGGATCCGTATTCTCATCGATTCGAATTCTGATTCGCACCAGACTGGTCTCGGCATACACCGCCTCCCGAGGTCCTGCCCCGTACCAGCCCTTGTTGTAATAACCGCGACCGACGCGGTGGCCGGCATCGAAGAAGGCCAAGTGTAGCTTTTGCATGGCCAGGTCGCTGCGGATCATCTCCCAGTTCTGCTGCACATACGCATTAACCTCGTGCTTCAGGGTTGATGCGTCGATCCACTGGAACGATCTGTTCTCCGCATTCCGCCACGGTGCGTCGCCGTAGATGCGGCCCTCGATCGACTTGGCGGTCGGATCATGGCTCAGTGCCGGGTCACGTTCCATCGGAATGTCCGGCCCGTGGCGGTCCAGGGTGTGAGCGCCTTCGGCAAGATAACGCGCGTCATTCTCCGCAATGTCGAACTTCGGCGGGACATCGCCCAGCAGGTTGTATCGCCGCATTACGTCGGCGAGCTCGGCTTCCTGCGAGAGGGGCTGGCCGCTGCCTGTCCCGGCGTCTCCGGAGCCGGAGGGGTCTTGGGCGATGGTGGGCCGACCGCCGTCGGTCATCGGGCTGGCCTCGGCGTTGCCGTTCACGACCAGGGCGTCCATGCGGACCACGTCGCAAGGGACGTCGAGGCCCGAGTGGGTCTGGAGGGGGAACGTGCTCACCTGGCGGGACTGCGGGTCCAGGTAGAGGACCGTGCCGTTCTGGTTGACGGCGGCGAAGGCGTGCGTACGGCCGGCCTGGTCCTGGGTTTCGATGAACGCGAACGCGCCGTGGCCCAGGGATGTCAGGTGGGTGCGGAGGTTGATCTCGGCCATCTTGACCTCGACGCGGGCGTCGTCGGGGGTCAGGCTGCTCACGTCGGTCAGGCCCTGGAAACTGCCGCCGACGGTGTCTTCGATGCGGGCCGTGACGCCCTGTTCGGCGCCGATCGGGCGGGACGGGTCGCCGTCGTGGTAACCGTCGAACGTTCTCGGGGCGGATACCCGCGGGCGGGCGTGCATGTATGTCTCGTACAGCGACAGCACGGTGTCGCCGCAGTTGTTCGAGCGGGTCGGGTCGGCTTCCGGGCCGCCGTCGTTCTGGAGGCCGAACCATTCGCCGTCGCGCGGGTCGGCGTGCCGGATCACGTCGCCGTTCCCGTCGCGGGGCATGGCGCGTTCCAGGTCGGTCTGGTGCACCTTCAGCGGGGGCCGGAGTCCGCCGCGCCGGTTGTAGGGGCGGGTCCGGTCGGCCGACGGGGGATGGTCGTTTCCGGTCAGTGCGGATCTGTCGCCGGTGTCCACCGGGCCGGGGGCGAGGTCGCTGGCGCTCTCGTTGACGAGTTCCCAGTCGTTGCCGGTGAGGTGGACGTCGCCCATCGGGCCGTCGCGGTCGATGCTCCGCGCCTGGTCCAGGAGCGCGTCGGCCTCGATCTGCAGGCGGTCGGCGTCGATCTCGGCGGTGGCCGTCTGCACCAGGTCGCCGCGATCGCCGGCCCGCCGCCGGAAATCCGCCTCGTCGGCTTTGTCGCGTGCCTGTCTCCGCAGGTCCTGGGCCGTCTCCTGGCGATGGGTGTCGGCGAACGACTGCCGCCGCTGCCGGCCCTCGTGCAGATAGTTCTCCCGGGCCCGCGCATCGGCCGCGTCCCGGTCCTCGGTGACCGTCGGTGCCGGCGTCGGAGCCGGTGACGTCTCGGCCAACTGGGCGCCATAGTCCGGATCAAGAACGGACAACGGGTCCCTGTTGGCCGGCCCGTTCATGGAAACCGGATCCAACACCGCAAGCGGATCAACGGCCGGGCGATCCGGCGCGGCGTTCGTCGACGGAGACGATTCCGCTTCGGTACGCCCGAACTCGTCCACAGCCGGAGCGGGCATCGGCAGCGCCGTATCCGTCCGCAGGGCCAGCTCCTCGGGCCGGACGTCATTGACGTCGGGTGCCGTGTCGGTGCGGGTCGTCAGCTCGTCGGGCCGGGCATCGGTCGAGTCGATTTCGGGCTGCACCATGGGAGGCGCAGCGTCGGTTAGGGTCGTCAGCGCGTCGGGCCGAACGTTGTTGAAGTCCGGCTGCACCGGAGCCGGAGCCGGGCCTGGAGCCGGAGCCGGGGCGGGAGCCGGAGTGGGAGCCGGGCCGGGTGCCGGGGCCGGCGACGGCGGCGGTGACGGCTGGATGCTGACCGGCGGCGCGGGCGGCGGTTGCTGGAGCGCCTGCTGCTGGGCCTGGTAGGCCAACGGCGGCGGGGGCGGCGTGGGCCGGTTGCTGTAGAACGGCGCCGGCGGTGTGTTCGGCACCGCCATCGGATTGCCGTGACCGTCGACCATCAGGGCGTTCAGGGCGACGACGTTCCCGGTGCCCGGGGTGCCGTCGTGGCCGTAGAGGGTGCGGTGCTGGGCGAGGGCGAACTGGGAGGAGTCGGCGCACCGGCCGCTCTGCGGGTCGATGAAGAGAACCGTGCCGTTGTGGTTGACGGCGTTCCAGGCGTGGGCACTGCCGTCACCCCACACGTTGATGATGACGGCGGTGGAACCGTGGCCGCCCATCGCGAGGGTGTCGATGATCTGCTGGAAGCCGTCGTCGACCGCGGCCTTCACCACGGCCGGTGGCCGCGGGTCGGTGGCGACGTCACCGTAGAAGGGTGCGAGCTGGGTGAATCCGCTGCCGGTCACCCGTTCGGCCCGGAGGTGGCCCTCGAACTCCCCGACGTGGTTGTCGATCTCCCCGATCCCGTAGGAGTCGATGGTCCGCGGGGCCGAGACGGTGGGACGGCCGTGCAGGTACGTCTCGAGGAACGACAAGGCGCAGTCGAGACAGTTGACGCCACGGGTGGGGTCCGCGGCCGGGCCGCCGTCGTTGAGCAGCCGCAGCCAGGGGCCCCGGGGGTCCGGATTGCGGACCGGCTGGAGGTTCGTGTCGCGGGGGACGGCCCGCTCCAGGTCCGCCTGATGGATCTTCAGCGGTACGCGGAGACCGCCCTCCGTCTGGTACGGCCGGGACAGCCGCGCGCTGGGCCGGTTGGCCGGGCCCGGAATCGCCGACTGGTCGTTGCTCCAGATCGGGGCGTCGGAGAGATCACCCCGGTCGGCGTTCGCCGGGAGGAAGCTCGACGAGTTCCTGATGTTCCACTGACCGGCCAGGGCCGTGCGCGGGTCCTTGAGCAGCGCGTCGAGTCTGGTGCTCGCGTCCCGTGCCGCCTTGCGGTGTGCGGCCTCCTCCTTCAGGGAGTCCCGGACCCCCTTGAAGTCGAGGGAGCGCGCGGCCTTCAGGGCATTGCGCCGGGAGTCCTCCGCGTCGGCGCGTTCCTGGGCGATCTCCGCGGTCAGGGTCTGGCGTCGCCACTGGTGGATGTCGCGGAGGACGTTCCGCCTGTTCGCATCGAACTGCGCGAAATACTCCTGCTCGCGCACGTTGTCCTGGGCGGTCCGCGGCTGCATCGGGAACGGGAGCGAGATGGGCGCGGTGCCGGCGAGAGCAGGATCGGTACGCCCGGGATCAGGCCGGGCCGTGCTGTGCTGTGCAGGCGTGCCCGGCTGCGGGGGAGTCGACGTCGACGGCCCGCTCTGCGTCCCCGGAGTGGCCGCGCCCCCGGTAGGAGACGTGGTCCCGGTAGGAGAGGTGGTCCCGGTAGGAGAGGTGGTCCCGGTAGGAGGCGTGGTCCCGGTAGGAGGCGTGGTCCCGGTAGGAGGCGTGGTCCCGGAAGGTGAGGAAGGGCTGGTCGGGTTGAGGTTGCCGCCCGGCGTGCCGACGGTCGGAGTCGACGGGTTCGTCGTCGTGGGGCCGCCGGACAGCGACCCGTTCGGGTTCGAGCTCGTCCCCGGTCCGGGCGACGTCGTGGGGGATACGGCCGGTCCGGTAGACACGGTCGGGCTGGGGGAGACCGTCGGGCCCGTGGACACGGCCGGGCCCGCGGCCGCGATCGTCGGCGAACCGCCCGGCCCGGTGTTGCCCGTGGACGGTGCGAAGGCGACCGGCGCGTTGCCCTGCGCGGCTGCGGCCGGCGGCGCCCCGACCGAGGTGGGTGCCGACGACGACGGCATCCCGGCGCTGGTGGCGGCACCGGCCGGTGCATCGATCGGCGGCGCGACCGAGGACAGCGTCACGTTGCTCGACGACGACGCGACATGGCCGGCCGCAGAGCTGGGGGCCGGAGCCTGCACGGTCTCGGTCGCTGACGACGTGACGGAGTGGGCGGCCGTCACGGAGTGAGCGGTCGAAGACGAGGCCGCCACCGTGGCGTCGGCGCTTCCGGAGGAGTGGGACGGCGAGGAGATCCCGGCCGACACGGAGGCCTCGGACGACGAGATAGAGGCCTCGGACGTGGAGGCCCCGGACGACGAGAAAGACACCTCGGACGTGGAGGGGGACGACGACCCCGAAGAGTAGGACGGCGCCGACGAGCCGGATGACCCGGTCGAGACCGACGAGCCGGATGAACCGGTCGAGACCGACGAGCCGGATGAACCGGTTGAGACGGACGAGCCCGATGAACCGGACGAGGAGGAAGAGGACGACGAAGACGAGCCGGACGAGGACGACGGCGCATGGCCGTTGCCCGAACCGCCGTCGGGGGAACCGCCACCGGACAGGCCGGAGAGCGCGGAGCTTCCACCCGTACCGGAGGGGGAGGAAACCGGGACCGGCGACGAACCCGCCGCCGAACCGTCGATGGTGAGCCCGCCCGCGCCGTCGAGGCTCGAACCGAAATCGTCGAACGCCTGCCGGGTGTTGCCGACCGCCGAACCGGCGGCGCCGGAGGTGCCGGCCTTGGCGAGATCCTCGAACGAGGGCAGTTTGCCGCCCGCGGCGGCGCCGCCCAGCTCGCCGAAGACCTCACCGGCCGCGCCGCGGAACAGACCGCTCCGGTTGCCGGCGCCGATCATGGCGCCGTGCGCCGACGCGCCACCCGCCGCGCCCGCGACGGTGGACGTGCCCAGGTCGCCGAGGTCGATGCCGTCGGAGTGCCCCACTCCCGCCTGGTACGCCTGGATGCCGAGGTTGGTGAGGAACTCCTCGCGGGCCTCCTCCTTACCCTCCTTGAACGCCTTCCTGCCGAGGTTCTGGAGGCCCTTCTTCGTGAGCAGGTCCTTGCCGGCGCGCTGCGCGGTCTCGGTGAGGGTCTGCTTGATCGCCTTGCGGGAGAGCTGCGCGATCAGCCGTCTGAAGATCTGCTGGATCGCCATCCGGGTCGCCGCGATGATGCCACCGGCCGCGGGAGAGGCGGCACCCAGCGTGAGCACCACGGTGATCCCCAGGGCGATCAGCTCGCCGACGAAGATCCCCAGCTCGATCCAGGCCTCGAGCTTCGCCGCCTCGATGTCCTGCCCGCACTCGGCGACGACCTTGCCCATTTCGGCGGCGAAGTTCGCGAGGGCGTTGAGCGGGGCCTCGTCACCCTCGGCGACCGCCTTCCACGCGGCGATGAAGGAGTCGATCGTGGTGCCGCTACCGCCGTACGCCGTGATGAACTGCCCGGCCGCGGTCGCCGCGTCCTCGGTGGGTGCGGCCATCGCCTGGTACAGCTCGTACCACTGGTCGGCGAGGTCCCAGGTGAGTTTCTCGTTGCCTTCCGGCCAGTCGAAGCCGACCACCCATTCCAGGGCGTCGTACGCCCAGCCGGGCAGGTCCCAGGGCGAGTAGTCGAGCGGATGCGGAATCGGGCTCGGCAGGATCGACATGCGGTCAGGCCTGGTACGACTTGGCGACGGTCGAGGAGGCACGCGCGTCGGCGGCGGTGTTGTCCTCGACGGTCAGCACAGCGGCCTGGCCGATGCCCTCGACATAGCCGGCGACCTTGCCGAACGCCTCGACGAATTTCGCCACCATCGGCCCGTAGTCCTTCTGGAAGGCGGCGCCGATCTCGTCGCGTCCCCACGGCTGGTCCGCGCCGGCCGCCGCCACCTCGGCGACCGCGCTGGTGCCGAGGCTGACCAGCTGTGATCCGGCCGCGGACAGATCACGCCCGGCCGCGGTGGCCCGGGGCGCGTCGAGGTGGAGCTCACCGGGCATCGTCGTCACCCGCCTCGCGCATGATCCGGTCCTGGCGGGCCAGCAGGTTGCCGAAGTTGCCGTCACGCATGAACCCGGCCGCGGCCGAGTCGGGCGGAAGATACTCGCCGACCATCTCCTGCACCTGGTCACCGGTCCTGGCGACGGCCCGCTCGACGGTACGCAGAATCGTGCGGGCCAGCTCGTCCGGGTCGCCGCGACGGTAGATCTCCCGGCTGAGCCGCAGGTCGATCAGCTGGCCACGGGCGCCGACGGTGGCCCGCACCGTGCCGTCGGCCGACTCCTCGGTGACGGCCAGCTTGGACAGACGCTCCTGGATGTCGTCCAGCCCGGTGCGCAGGCGCTGGTACTGCGACACGACGTCGTCGAACCGGGCCCGTAGAGCGTGGTTCACGTCCCGATCGGCCTGTCTGCTCACGGCTGTCTCCCCGAGGACTCGCGAATTGACTGCAAGAACCTACCAGCCGGGCTCCGTCCCGGGGCCGCCGCCGAGTGACGGTTCCCGATAGCTCTAAGCTCCAGTTCCGGGGACCGAAGGGGGCGGGGCCAGGATGATCACGCGGACCGAGGCGGAGCGGATCGCCGTCGGCTGGGCCCGCCGGCAGTCGATCCGGCGCGGCTATCCGTGTACGCCGTACGTCGAGGAACTGGCCCTCGGCTGGGCGGTGTCGATGGTGCTGCCACCGGACGTGCGTACCGAGCCGGGTGCCGACGTGACCACGGTCATCGACCGGACGACCGGCCGGCTGTCGCACTGGCCACCCGCGCCCACCGCCGACCTCGACCAGCGCTACACCGAGCGCCGTGACGCCGCCGTCGGTGCACATCAGACCGCCGATCCGATCGCCGAGCTGCGGCGTGAGGCGTACCGCCGGGTCAGCCCCTCGGTGGCCGCACACCTGACGCTCGGCGGCCGGCTGTTCCGGGCCCGCGGCGCCAAGGGCGACCAGGAGCTGCGCCACCACCCGGTCGTCGCCGGTCTGCTGGCCGCGATCGGGCCGGCGGGCACGGTCCGCGGCGCCGACCGCCACGCCGAGCTGCTGGTGGTGTCGGACGTGCTCTACGAGGCCGACCGGACCAGGGCCGCCGCCGGTATCGCCCCGCTCACCCTCGACGAGGCCCGCACCCTGCTCGGGCAGGGCCGTCTCGAGACGTTCCACATCCGGGAGAGCGGCGACCGTCTCGGCGGCCAACCCGCCACGTTCTGCGTCACGTGCGCCGGCGTGCTTCTCGACCTGACCGTGATCACCGACGCCGACCGGGCCCATCCGCAGGTGCGGCGGCTGACCTCGGGGACCGATCCGCAGCCCGGCCGTTTCCCCGCGGAGGTGGCCTGGGAGCTGGCCGCCGGAGACTGGGGCAGCGAGCCGGAGTACCGGGAGAGCCGCGGCGCCGGGCTGATCGAACGGATCGAGGCGTCCCGCGGGCGGGAGCACGCGCTGTCCCGGTTCCCGGCGGCGGAGGCCGCCTTGCGCGAGTTCTCCGACGTCGCGCCCGGCCGCAACGGGCCCGGTGCCGCCCAGTGGGTCCGCTGGTTCCACCTCGGCAGCGGCAACCTGTTGCACCTGGCCGACCCGCTGCACGAACTGGGCACGGTCGTCGGTGCCCGGATGTTCCCGATCGGCCGGGAGGGGTTCGACGAGGCGGTCCTCGCCATCGACGAGCACGGGCGGGTGTTCTCCCTGGATCAGGGCGGTGAGTGGTTCATCGCCGCCACCCTCGACCAGGCGATCGTCGCGCTGACCACGGGCCTGCCCGCCGCCCGGATCCGCGATGACGGCACCTGGCGGGAGGAATCATGATCACTCGTGCGGATGCCGATGCGGTCGCGGCGGCGTGGGCGCGGTCCGAGTCCCTGGCCAAGGGGCGTGAACACCGGGCCACCGTGGAGGAGTTCGATCTCGGTTTCGCGGTGAAGACCTCGGCGGTACGACGGTTGTTCTCCCCGTCCGGGGTCGGCACCGGGGTGCGGGTCGTCGACCGGGATACCGGCCGGGTGTCGAACTGGCCGAACTGGCCGCTCGCGACGTTGCGGGAGGTCTACCGGGAGCAGCGGGGCGACATCGTCGACCCGCCGAAGACGGCCGACCCCGAGTTGCAGCTGCGCCGGGAGATCCACCGGCAGCCCGCCCCGAGCGTGGCGGCGCACGCCACGGTGCAGGGCCGGGTGTACATCGCCCGGGGCGCCAAGGGCGACCAGAAACTCGGCCACCACCGGCTCGTGCGGGAACGGCTGGCCGAACAGTCGCCGCAGGAGACGGTGCGCGGCTGCGAGCGGCACGCCGAGATGATCGTCTGCTCGGACGCGCTGCACGACGTGGACCGGCGCCGCGGGCTCGACGGTCTGCCGCCGCTCACCCTGGACGAGGCGCGGCAGGTGCTCGGCGGGTCACTCTTCGAGACGTTCCAGATCCTCCCCCCGGGCGCGGAGACCGCCGGCGAGCCGAACACCCCGTGCGCGACCTGCTCGTACGTGTTGACCCAGCTGGCGCTGCTGCCGTGGGGGTCGACCGGCGCGCTCCACCACGACATCGCGCCGGAGCAGCCCAACCCCGACCCCGCCCGGTTCTCCGACGTGACCGCCTCGGAACTGCTCAACGGCCGGTGGAAACCGGAGACCCCGTACCAGGTGCGCTACGGCATGGCCGAGGTGATGGCCGAGGACGTCGTCAAGACCCGGGGGCAGGAGCACCGCCACGAGCCGTTCCCCGCGGTGTACGAAGCGTTCGGGCTGACCGGCAAGCTGCTCGTCAAGCGCCGGGCGCCCGGCGTGGAGCAACGGGTCCAGCTCTTCGAGATCTGGTCGACACCGGTCCGGCACACCGCCGACGTGCTGCACGAGTTCGGGCAGGTGATCGGGGCGCGACTGTTCCCGCTCGGCCGGGTCAACTTCGAGTCGGTGCTCGCCATCGACGAGCACGGCCGGGTCTTCCACCTCGACCAGGCCGGCGAGTGGTTCGTCGCCGACAGCTACGTCGAGGCACTGGAGACCCTGATCCAGGGCCGGCGGACCCATCGGGTACGCGACGACGGCACCTGGGGATAGCTTCGGACGCGGTCACGGAGTACCGGCCCCCGGTGCGGCAACCGTCCGCGACCCGCCGGGCAACCGTTCCGCAACCGGGGGATGCCATCGTCGCAGCGTGACCGGTGCCCGTACCCCTGCATCCCGCCTGGCGAAAGTCGGCCTGGCGGTGGCCGCCGTGGTGCTCGGCGCCGGGCTCGCGCCGTCGCCCGCGGACGCCGACGGGCCCGGCTACGGCGGCAACGCCGACGCCCTCACCGTCCTCTGGGAGATCAACGCCCAGCGGCGCGGCCTGGCCGTGTACGCCGTCGGGTTCCGGAGCGGCTCACCGGTGCGGGTCCGGGTCGGTTCGGACGCCGAGCGGACGGTCACCGCCGACCCGTACGGTGCCGTCGACCTGCTGCTCACCTCGGCCGTCGCCGGCACCTCCGCGGTGGCCGGCGGCCCGACGCTCACGGGAGGGACGGCGGTCGCCGCGGCCACCGGTGCGAGCGTGCTGGTCACCGGCCACACCCCGGCCGGGGAACTGCGCACGCTGATCGGTGCGGTCCCACCGGAGATGTCCGGCCGGGGCGCCGTGGAGATCGTCCCGTGGGTGGCCGCCCTCGCCGGCTCGCTGCTGGCCGGGCTGTGGCTGCGCCGCCGGTACGGCTCGGCCTTCACCGGCAACGTGCGCCGCTACCGCCATCCGGCCCGCCACCGGGCCTGACCTCAGGCACGCCGCCGGTACGGCTCGGCCTTCACCGGCAACGTGCGCCGCTACCGCCATCCGGCCCGCCACCGGGCCTGACCTCAGGCACGCCGCCGGTCACGGTTCCGCCCGCCACGGGCGGTGTTGCGCCGCTACCGCCACCGGCCCTGATCTCGGGCGGGCCACGGGTCACGGCTTCGCGCGTTCGCGGGCGGCGTGCGCTGCTACCGCCACCGGACCGTCGCCGGGCACGCCGGCGTCGTGGCCGGCGGGTCAGGATTCCTTGAGGTATTCGGTCATCGCGATCGCCGCGGCGGCGGCGGCCTGATCAACCTCGGACACGGCGGCGGCCAGTACACCCGCGTCGACCGGGGTGGCGGCGAGCCGCTCCACCCGGGCGCAGGCGTCGGCCAGCGGCTGGGCGCCGAGCAGTGCGCTGGACGACTTCAAGGTGTGCGCCACCGCGGCCAGCCGGTCGTTGCCGCCGGTGGCGAGGGCGGTGGCCATCGCCTGCCGGCGCCCGTCGAGCTCGCCCAGGAACATGTTGACGGTCATCGCCACCAACTCCCGTCCCTCCAGCTGCTCCTCCAGTTCGTGCAGCTGCGCCCGGGACAGGACGTCGGCCGGCACGGGAACCGCCGGTTCCACCGGATCCGCCGGTTGGGTCGGTTGGGTTGGCTGCGCCGGGGCGGTCAGGTACGGCTCCAGCGCCCGGCGCAGCTCCGGCAGGGTGATGGGCTTGGTCAGGTGACTGTTCATTCCGGCGTCCAGGCAGCGGTCCTGGTCCTCGGGCAGGGACGTCGCGGTCAGGGCGATGATCGGCACCCGGCTGCCGGCGGCACGGACCGTACGGGTGGCCGCCGGTCCGTCCATCACCGGCATCTGCATGTCGAGCAGCGCCAGGTCGTACCGGGTTCCGCCGAGCAGCGCCGTCACCGCGGCCGCGCCGTCGGGCACGGTGTCGCACTCCACGCCCAGCACGCTGATCATCCGTTGCAGGACGGTGCGGTTGACCTCGTCGTCTTCGGCGAGCAGCACCCGGCCGGGCGGAAGCGGCTCCAGCGTCGCGGGCGTGGGCCGCGGTTCCGCATGCTGCTGGTGGAACGCGGCGGTGAGCCGGTCGAGTGTCACCGGGACGCTCAGTGTGCCGGCCCGGCCTGCGGCCCGCTGCGGGCCGGTAGAGCCGATCATGACGGTTCCGCCGGTGACCGGATCCGGTCGGGCATCGCACCTGAGCACCGGAGCGGTCCCGTGGTCGTCGCCGGTCCCGGCGCTGCCGTCTGGCCCCACCTGGACCGGTTCCGCACCGGTCGCGGCGACCAGCCAGGACAGCGCCAGCATCGAACGCGCGCTCGGCGCGGCGACGGCGACCCGGCCCCGGACCGGCGGTGCGGAAGGTGTGCCGGGGTCGCCGCGATCCGGCAGAGGACGCAACGGCAGGCGTACGGCCCACCGAAACCCGCCGAACTCCCCGGCAACCGCCCCGCTGCTGCCCGCGCCGCTTGAGGCCGCGCCGCCAACCACGGATGCGCCGGCCATGTCTGGGCCGCTGGTCATAGTCGCGCCGGTCGCGGAGAAGGCGTCAGCCCTGATGGCGGCGTCGCCGGTGATGGCTGGGACGGCGGTCAGAGCCGGGACGCCGGTCATGGTTGTGGTGCCGCCCATGGCGGCGGCCAGCCGACCGGCCAGGGCGAGACCGGCCCGCTCGTCCGAGGCGTACCCCGATGAAGGCTCCCCGTCGCCGGAGATCTCGATGCGGTAGGCGTCGGCCCCGTCGGTCTGTGCGGTGACCACGACCTCGCCGCCCGAGGACTCCCGAACGGCGTGTCCCACCACCGTGGTGAGGATCCGGCGCAGCACACCGTCGTCACCGTCGACCACGGCGGGCAGCCCGGGGGCCGGTGCCGCGAGCAGCAGGATCCCCCGTTCGCGGCACTCCGTGCGCATCGACTCGGCGACGTCCTCCAGAAGCCGGCGAAGCACCACCGGCCCGTTGTGCGGCGGTGGCGTCCCGGTCTCCAGGCGGGCGAGTTCGGCGAGGTCGTCGGCCAGTGCCTCCAGTCCGCGTACCGTCCGCTGGATGTCGTCGATCGTCTCCTGCGCGGCGGCGGGCAGTGCCTGGGCGCGCAGCAGTTCGACGGCCGAGGCCACGGCGGCGGCCGGGGTCCGGATCTGCGGCCCGAGGAGCCCGAGCAACTGGTCGCGGCCACTCTCGGCCGGGCCGGTCTCGACGGTGATCAGCCGGCGTCGTGCCCCACAGGTGCTCTCCAGTCCGGTGACCCGCAGCGTGGCGGTGACACCGGGATCGCACCGGCACGGTAGGGCGACGTCCGAGCCGGTACGCGCGTCGCGTACCGATGAGGGAAGTCGGTCGTGCCCCGGGCAGTCCGGACGCCCGCCGGACAACGTCTCGCCCTCGGCGGTGGCGGATCGCCGCCACCGTTCGTTGGCGACCAGGACGCGACCGCTGTCGTCGGCGATCGCGGCCGGGTACGGCAGCGCGTCGGCCAGGCTCCGTGCTGCGAAACTCATGCTCAGACCCCTTGAAGAACCGGCGTACGGCGTGTCCAGGCCCGTCCCTCGACCACCGCGATCAGCAGCAGCGTGGGCAGCAGCGCGGCGGCCGAACAGGCGGCGATCTGGGCGGCCGAACCGTGCCACAGCTGGATCAGGCCGATCTCCAGGACGGCTCCGGCCCAGGGGACCAGTGTCGTCCAGGAGCGGCGGGCGAGGGCGGCGTTCGTCAGGACGGTCACCAGGGAGGTGAATCCGGCGACCCCGCTGAGCACCTGGACGAGCGTGGTCGCGCCGGCGTACCCGTCGCCGTAGAGGACGCTCAGCACGAGCGCCGGCACGGCCGCCACGACCGCCGCACCGAACAGGGCCGGCCCGGCGACCGCCGCCGACGCGCTGAGCAGCGTGCGGGCCCGGCCGGGGAGGCCGTGGGCGGCGACCAGGCGGGGGAAGACCGCCGCCATGATCGCCGCGGGCAGGGCCAGGACGGTCTTCGCCACGGTCGCCGCGGCGACGTAGGCACCGGATTCGGCGCCGGCCAGATGGTGCCGGGCGAGCAGCAGGTCGACCGTGGAGAACAGGAACAGGCCGGTCACCGCGACGGCCGCGCCACCCACCGCGCGGGGACGCAGCGTGGTGCCGGACCCCGCTTCGCGGTCGCGGACCAGGACACGGACCGACCAGGCCAGCGCGGCGACCTCGCTGACCAGGGTGGCGACGAGCGCGCCGGTGACACCGAAAGGCAGGGCGAGAGCGACACCGAGGATCAGGCGTACGGCCGTCGCGACCAGATAGGTGCCGGCCACCGCGGAGATCCGGCGGGTGCCGAGGAGCAGCCCGCGTGCGGTGGCGAGAAGAGCGGCGACGATGAGGTACGGGGCGAGTTGTGCCGCCCCGGCCATCCCGTCGAGGTGGAACCAGTCGCTGAGCAACGGCGCGCAGACCAGGGTGAGGACACCGGCCGGCAGGGTCCAGAGCGTCACCGCCCGCAGCGTGCCGAGGGTGGTCGCCCGTCCCGCTCCGTGTGCGGCCGCGTGCGCCGACGCCGCGGTCTGTAGCGCACCGAGCGGGATGCCGAGCATCACCATCGCGGCGAGGAGGGCGCCCAGGGCCCCGTAATCGGCCGGGTCGAGCATCCGGCCGACGAGGGCGTGGAAGGCCAGGTTGCCGGCGCTCTGCACGGCTACCGCGACGGCGATCGGCCCGGCGGCCCGGAGGAGCGCGCCGCCGGCACGCCTGTGGTCGAACTGCACGAGATCCCGTATCGGCCGGACGGCGGGGAAGCTGCTGATTTCGCCGAGGCGGCCGCGATTCTCCCGAACGTTCCTCGCGTTGGTGTGCTTCGGGCGTACTTATAGTTATATGTCCGGGAAAATAGTTTCAGAGTCGGTAGGCCGCCGCGTCACGGATCGCACCGAGGTGCTGAACTCCGTGATGGCCGCCCTCGACGGCACCGGAGAACACTGGGCCTGGCAGGGAGCCTCCGGCGCGCCGGAGCGGTGGGCGGCCGACACCGGGCCCACCGACCTGGACGTCTGGTGCGCGACGGACCGGCAGGGGTCCGACCCGGTGGCCGACCTGGCCCGCGCCCACCCGTGTGCGGTGGTCGCCGACGCCGCCGATCCGCGCCGGCTGCGCCACACCGGTGTCGCGGTGCTGACCACCACCGGTCTCGGCGTCGTCGACTTCACCCTCGGTGACCTGCGGGTCGGCCCGGTCCTGCTGGTCCCCGCCGCCGAGGTCACCGTCGACCGCGCCGGTCACCGCCTGACCGGCGCCGCCGCAACCGCCGACCTGCTGGTACGCCCGGTGCTGCGGGGCCGGATACCCGGCCCGGAACGCCTGGACGAGGCCCGCGACGCGTGGGCCGCCGCGGAACCGGACCAGCGGGCCTCGCTGGCGCGCCGGCTCACCGGTCAACTCGGCGCGACGGTCGCCGCGGACCTGATCGCGGTCGCGGGAGGCGCCCGGCCCGACCCCGGACTCCCGCGCCGTGCCCGGCTCCGGCTGGCGGCCCGCAGTCTCGCACCCGGCGCCATCGGCGCTACGTGGGCACAGCGGCGCGGCATCCTGCCCGCCGGCCCGGCCGCCGGACCGCTGGGCCTGCGAACCCGGGGAGTCGTCGTCGCCCTGGTCGGCACCGACGGCGCCGGCAAGTCCACCGTCGCGGCCATGCTCGGCGACCGTCTGCGGGCCCGGGGTTTCCAGACCTCGCCGGCCTACTTCGGGATGGCCCGGGGCAACCTGCCGGGCATAGCCCTGGCCCGCCGCCTCCTGAACGTCGGCTCCACCGCCCCGTCGCCCACCGCCCACCCTCAACCGTCCTCCGGTTCGGATCCCGCGCCGTCCTCCGGTACGGATCCCGGATCGCCCTCCGCCGCCGCTCACGCCCAGTCGCCCCAGACGGGCCACACATCGTCGGCCGAACCGAAGCCCCCGCAAACGGTCGGAGTGGAGTCCGTGCCGGTTGCCGGAGCAGAGTCCGCGCCGGTGGCCGGAGGTAAGAGCGGTCTGGACCACAGCCGGCTGCGTCGGGTGGCCGCCTGGTACTACGCGGGTGAATACGGCTGGCGTTACCTGCGTGACGTCCTGCCGGCGCTGGTTCGAGGCCGGGTGGTGATCGCCGACCGATGGGTCTACGACCTGCGTGAGTCGCCGTGGCCGGGGTCGCCGGCGGCCCGGATCGCCGAGTTGCTCGTGCCCGCGCCGGATCTGCTGGTACTGCCCGATGCACCGATCGACGTCATCCACCGCCGGAAACCCGAGCGCAGCCTCGCCGAACAGAAGGAGCAGCAGGAACGCTTCCACCGGCTGCTTGCCGAGCGGCCCGCCCGTTGTGCCGAGCTGCTGATCGACACCTCCGGTTCAACCGCCGGCGAGGAGATCACGAACCTGGTTGCGGCGGTGATCGAAGCAGCACACAGCCCCCGGCGCCGCCACCGCTAGACAGCTTTCGGCGTGAGGCTCCCGTTTCCGCATGTGAGTCGGGGCGGGGACGGCGATGAGCTGCAGACATGTGGTGGTTACTGCGCAATGGGAGTTTCGTCCCATATTCGGCGGCTTTGCGCCGGCAGCATCAAGAACGGCCGGCATCAGGACCGGCGGCATCTGGCCGAGGCCGGTGGTCTGCGAGCGGCGACGGGAGCACACGCAGCGCTTGTGCGGGCTCCTGCCGTCGTCATGACCCGGTTGAGCGCACACAATCCGCGGATCGTGTGCGCTGGTGCGTGTCATGACGTATGGCCGAGCCCACGTTGAGCGATTGTGGGTGCTGACCACCGTTGCCGGTGATCTGCGGCGCGTCGACCATCTCGCCCGGAACCGGCGGAACCGGCGGAACCGGCGGAACCAGCTGAACCGGTGGCGCCGGTGGCGCCGCGGAACCGGCCGCGCGGCGGCGCCGGCAGGCACAGCGGAGTCGGCGACGCGGCCGAGCTGGCTGACGTGCGGAACCGGAGGCGCGGCCGAAACCGGCGGACGGCCGGAGTTGGCAGGCGCGGCGGAGCCAGCAGGCACGGCGAAACCGGCAGGCATAAAACGGAACTGGCGGAATCGGCGGTGCGGCGGGGCGGGCACGCGTGGCAGAACGGGCAGGTGCGGCGGAATTGCCGGAACGGGCCGCGCCGGTCTCGGTCGTCGTGTCGTGGCGTCGTTGTGGGCGGGCCGGCGTTCGGCCGGCGGCGCCGGTCGTCGTTCAGCACGGTTCTCCGGCCGCTGGAAGGCGACCGGGCGACGGTGTGCCCGTGGCCCACGAGGTCGCCGCCACCGCGGCGCGCCGGTTCCGCGGGGGACGGCGGAGCCGGCGGTGTGGAGATCGCCGGCGGGATTCACGGCGGGTGGCGGGTGGCGAGGGCGACCGGCGGTCAGGGTTCGAAGCGGTACCCGACGCCACGGAGGGTTCGGATGTGGCGGGGAGCCGACGCGGATTCGCCGAGTTTGCGGCGCAGGTTGCCGACGTGCACGTCGATGATGTGGTCGTCGCCGAAGAAGTTGTCGCCCCAGACGTGTTCCAGCAGCTGGGGGCGGGTGAAGGTGCGACGCGGCGCGGACGAGAGCAGGTCCAGCAGATCGAATTCGATCTTGGTCAGCTCGATCACCGTGCCGGTTCGGGACACCTCCCGTACCTCCAGGTCGATGCGCAGCTCGCCGTATTCGCGGACGGCTTCGCGGCGGGCCTGGACGGTGGCCCGGGGGCGCCGGCGCATCGCCTGGATGCGGGCGGCGAGTTCGCGGGGGGAGAACGGCTTGGTGACGTAGTCGTCGGCGCCGACCGAGAGACCGACCACCTTGTCGAGTTCGTCGGTGCGGCCGGTCACCATGATGATGTACGCGTCGGTGAACTGCCTGATCTGCCGGCAGACCTCGATGCCGTCGAAGTCGGGCAGGCCGAGGTCCAGGATGGCGAGCTCGGGCCGTTGCTTCTGCGCCTGCTGGACGGCCTCCTGGCCGTCACCGGCGGGCACCACCTCGAAGCCCTCCTTCTCCAGCAGATGACGGCAGATCATCATGAACTCGGGGGAGTCCTCGACGACGAGCGCTCGTGGCATGGTCACGGCACCTCCGATGGCGATGGAATGGCGGGCAGATCTCTCATCGGCCGCGCGGCGGCGGATCCAAGGTTGTGCGGGGCCGGGATCAGGCGTGGACGGCGGATCCCTCGCGGGCCTGGTGCAGCAGCTCGACGAAGCCGTACGCGTCGATCTCGGCGGCGCTGTCGACGTCGAGGACGGCGACCCACCGGCCGGAGGTGACCGGGGAACCGGCCCGCAGCGACATGCTCAGGTCGGTGTCGTCGGCGCGGACGAACCGGGTCAGGGGCAGGCCGTTGACCTCGTCGGCGGCGAGGGCGGCGGCGTCGGCCACGCCGACCACCTCGAAGCTGATGCACTGGGCGTACAGGGCCTCGGACAGCCGCTCGACGACGTTGCGGACCGCGGCGGGGCAGCCGTGCACCGGCAGGACCAGGGTCAGATCGACGCCGGTCTGGCCGAGGCCGGGAACGACGGCGGCGGTGGCGATGAAGGCCGGGGCGGCGGCGGGGGCGGTGGAGAAGGCCGGGGCGGGGGCGGTGAACGCGGGGAGGGCGGCGGTGGCGGTGAGCTGCGAGTTCGTCATGCACTGAGGATGGCGGCCCAACCTCAACTCCGGCTCATCCCGATGTCAAGCGGTGGGCAAGGCCGCCGGTGAGTGCCCGGTAGGCCGCCGCGGCCCGGTCGGTGGCCTGCTCCCAGCCCATGTGGTCGCGGGCGGACTCCCGGCCGGCGACGGCGTAGCGGCGCCACGCCACCTCGTCGGTGAGCAGGCTGATCAGGGCGCGGGCGAGGGCCGGCGGGTCGGCGGGCGGGACGGACAGGCCGTTCACCCCGGGTTCCAGGACGGCGCGGACGCAGGCGACGTCGGTGCCCACCACCGGCAGGCCCACCGCCATCGCCTCGACCAGTGCCATCGCCGGCGGCGAGGTGGTGTAGTCGAACTTGAACGGCCACGTCCCGACCTGGGCCGCGGCGAACTCACCGAGCAGGTCCGGGACCGGTTCGGTGACGACGTCGATCGCCGCACCGGCCGAGCCGGCCCGGGCCAGGATGGCGGGCAGTTCGGGGCGGGGGATCAGGAGCAGCCGCAGCCGTACGCCGGGGACGCGCTCGCGGACCGCGGGAAACGCGTCGAGCAGCGTGTCGAGCCCCCGCACCGTCTCGGCCCGGCCGGCGAACACGATCACCGGCGACTCCCGGTCGAAGCGGGCACGGCGTTCGTCGTCGGGGGCGCCACAGGCGTACCGCACGATCGACGGCCCGCCGGGGCGCCCGAGCCGGTCCTCGACCCTCGGGTCGGGGGTGAGGATCGTGGTGACGCCGGCCCGGCGCAGTGCCGCGGCGGCCAGCGGCGGCGGCAGCACCGTGGTGGCCGCGACCCGGGGCCGCAGCACGTTCGACGCCCACATCTCGGCCAGGGTGCCGCGGCGCCAGGCGCGCGGGCCGGGCAGGGTGGGCCAGGCGTAGACGGTCAGCAGTTTCGGGTACGGCCGCAGCGCCGGGTGCAGGGCCAGCAGCGGCCCGAGCGCGCCGGCGTGCACGTGGACCAGGTCGGGGCGCATCCCGGCGAGCACACCGGCCAGCTCGGCCGCCCGGCCCAGGGGGAACGTCTCCAGCGAGCCGCCCAGCTCGTGCGTGCCGGCGAAGACCTGCCCGCCGTCGACGACGTGGGTGGTGATCAGGTGGTGCTCGCCGGGCACCCGTCGGACGGTCTCGGTGACGGTACGCCCCATCGCCTCCCGCCCGGAGAACTCGGAGATGACGTGGGCGACCCGGGTCATGCCGGCACCACCCGGGCGGCCGGGCCGAACCGGCGCAGCAGGTGACCGACCGCCCCGAAACCGAACTCGCTGATCTTCATGAACCACATGCCCACGTACAGCAGGGGGTGGGTCCGCAGGTAGCGGATGTTGCGCAGGTAGAGGGCGAACCGGTGCAGGATGTTGATCTGCCAGCGGAACGCCTCGGGGTGCTCCTGGGCGAACAGGCCGGCCGTGCCGACGTACCCCAGTTTCTTCCTGAGGGTGCGGGAGAGCCGCAACCGGCCCTCGTTGTGGTACAGGAAGCCCCGGGTCCGGCCGACGCGGTAGCCGGCGGCCCGGACCCGCAGGTCGAGGTCCTTGTCCTCGGAGAAGATCATCCGCTCGTCGTGGCCGCCGAGCTTCTCGTAGACGTCCCGGCGCAGGCAGCGCAGCGACTCGATCTGCTCGACGCCGTCGTAGCACTTCTTCTCCAGCCACTTGCACCGCGCCCAGAAGGTGGTGCCGAACGACTCCTCCGGGACGACCAGGGCGTCGTACCGCTCGGCCAGCAGGTCGGCGCACTCGCCGAGCAGGCCCGGCGTCACCGTCATGTCGGTGTCGAGGTGCAGCAGGATGTCACCGGACGCCTCGGCCGCGCCGCGCCGGCGTCCCTGCGCCATCGACCGGTTCTCCCGCAGATACCGCACGGCCAGGCCGCCGGCCCGGAATTCCGCCACGATCTCCGCGGTCTCGTCGGTGGACCGGACGTCGTCGTTGACGACGATCTCGAAGTCACCGAAGTCGGAGGCCCGGAACGAGTCCAGGAACTCGCGGAGCAGCGTCGCACTGTTGTAGGCCGGCACGATGACCGAGAGCGTCGGCGGTCGGGTCATGACCCAGTATGGCCACATTTCGGCCGCTCCGGAGGCCGGTATGACGACGGTGGGCCGGGGCTCCACGAGCCCCGGCCCACCGGTTACAGCGGTAGAACGGTCAGTAGGTCACGGACAGCAGCAGCGCCCAGTAGGTGAGCGTCACCGCCTGGATCGGCGTCAGCGTCGGCTTGGCGCCGTTGGTCATCGCCGTCACCTTGGCGATGTACGCCGTGAACCGGCCCGCGTTCAGGTCGTTCGCCAGGTGCTGGAGGGTGACCGGGGAGGCCCCGGTCCCGTACTGGCGGGTCAGGTCGATGAGCCACTGGACCGTCAGCTTGACGCTGTAGGTGATCTGGACCGTGGCCGCCGCGTTGCCCGCCTTGTCGACCGCACCGGTGCACCTGACCGTGTGGTGCCCGTTGCTCTCGACGCGGCTGATCGTCGCGGCGGTGGCCACGCCCGACACCGGGTCGGTGGTGGCGCAGGAGAGGACCGGGTTGGCGTCGGGGCCGAGCACGGCGCCGTCGGTGGCTCCGACGACGGTGACGGCGGGGGCCGTACGGTCGACCTTGACCGTGGCCGTGGCGGTGGCCGTGTTACCGGCCCGGTCGGTCGCCGTGCCGGTCACGACCTGGCCGGCACCGTCACCGGTCACCGTCCTGGCGGCCGGGCAGGAGCCGACGCCGGAGCCGGTGTCGGTGCAGCCGAACCGGACCGTGGGGGCGGTGCGGTACCAGCCCTCGGCGTTGGCGGAACCGTCGACGGTCGTGGTGACGACCGGTACGGTCCGGTCGACGTTGACGGTCACCGACACGGCGGTGTTGTTGCCGGCCCGGTCGGTGGCGGTGCCCGTGACGACCTGGGCCGTGCCGTCGGCGTTGACGGTGACGTCGGCGGGGCAGACGTCGATGCCCGAGCCGGTGTCGGTGCAGGTGAACTTCACGGTCGGCGGGGTGCGGTGCCAGCCGGCGCCGTTGGCGGTGCCGGCCAGCGCGGCGGTGATCTTCGGCGCGGTCCGGTCGACGTTGACGGTGACCGAGGTGCCGGTGGTGTTGCCGGCCTTGTCGACGGTGGTGCCGGTGACGACCTGGTTCGCACCGTCGGTGGTGACCGTGGTGTCGGCCGGGCAGGACGCGATCCCGGAGGCCGCGTCGGTGCAGAGGAACCGGACGGTCGGCGCGGTGCGGTACCAGCCGGCGCTGCTGGGGGTCGCGTCGACGGTGGTGGTGACGACCGGGGCGGTCTTGTCGACGTCGACGGTGACCGCGGTGCTCGTGGTGTTGCCGGCGTTGTCGACGGTGGTGCCGTTGACGACCTGGGCCGCGCCGTCGGTGTCGACGGTGACGTCGGCCGGGCAGGACGCGATGCCGGAACCACCGTCGGTGCAGGTGAACCGGATGGTCGGGGCGGTCCGCAGCCAGCCGGCGTCGTTCGCGGCGCCGACCAGGGTGGCGACGATCGCCGGCGCGGTCCGGTCGACGTTCACGGTGACCGAGGTGCCGGCGGAGTTACCGGCCCGGTCCCCGGCCGTGCCGGTGACGACCTGGCCCGCGCCGTCGGTGGTGACCGTGGTGTCGGCCGGGCAGGACGCCAGCCCGGAGGCGCCGTCGGTGCAGTTGAAGTGGACGGTGGGGGCGGTGCGGTACCAGCCGGCGCTGTTCGCGGTCTGGTCGATCGTGGTGGTCAGGACCGGGGCGGTCACGTCGACGTCGAGCGTCACCGTGGCGGTCGCGGTGTTGCCGGCCTTGTCGAGGGCGATGCCGGTGACCTTCTGGGCCAGGCCGTCGGCGACCACGGTGTCGGCCGGGCAGCTGGAGACGGTCGACGTCGCGTCGGTGCAGGTGTAGTGGATCCGGGGAGCGGTGGTGTACCAGCCGGCGGCGTTCTTCGTACCGATCACCTCGGCGGCGATCTGCGGAGCGGTCTGGTCGACCTTGAGGGTGACGGTGGTCGTGGTGGTGTTGCCGGCCGCGTCCTTGGCCGTGCCCGAGTAGCGCCGGGCGAGGCCGTCGGAGCCGGCGAGCACCGGCGCCGGGCAGGAGGCGATCGCGCCGCTGTCGTCGGCACAGGCGAACTGGATGGTCACCGGGGTCCGGAACCAGCCGTTCACCGGCTTCTGCGACAGCGTGGTGGTGATCGTCGGGGGCACCCGGTCGGGACCGCTGGGCACGATGGTGGTGTCGGTCTCCGGCGCCGGGGGTTCGGCGTTCGGGTCCCAGATCGGGACGGTGCCGGTCACGGCGCTGCTGCCGCCGTTCTCGTTGTACGCCTTGAGCTCCACGACCCAGCTCTTGTCGGCGGCCAGGGAGAGCGTGGTGGTGCGGGCCGACGCGTCGACCTTCACCAGCCTGGTCACCTTCTCCGTGCCGTAGCCGATCTGGTAGTACGTGGGCGCGGGCCCGCCGGCCGGCGCCTTCCACACCAGATCGACGGTGCCGGGGGCGTCGGCACGCCGTTCCACGACCAGGTTGGTCGGGTCGGCCGGCCGGTAGCGGTCGATCAGTGACTTCGCCGTCACGCAGGCGCCGTACTCGTTGACCGTGGTCACCGCCAGCGTGTACGCGCGGTCCGCGTCGATGCCGGCGTACCGGAACGACATGTCCATACTCGTCTGATCGGCGAGGACGACACCGTCGGACAGCCGGGTGAAGACCGAGCGGTAGCCGGTCAGCGGCGTGTAGCCGGTCCACGCCGGAACCCGCCAGGCGGCGGTGGCCGTGGTGCCCTCGTCGGTACGGGTGGGCGCCATGCCCATCACGGCGCTCGGGGTGAGTGCCCGCAGCGACCAGTAGCCGGTGTTGGTGCTCTCGCCGGCCTTGTCGACCGCGCCGACCCGCACCTTGTAGGCGGTGCACGGGTTGGGGGCGTCGATCGTGTACTCGGTCGCCGTGGCCGGCAGGTCGAGCACGGTCTGGACGTCACCGGCGATGATGTCGATCGCGTAGTGGTCGACGTCGGGGACCGTCTTCCAGGTGACCCGCACCTTGTACACGTCGTCCGCCGCTCTGGCGACGGCCAGGCTCCTGGGCGCCGCGGGTGCGGCGGAGGCACTCGACGGGACGGCGACCGAGACGGTCGCCAGCCCGAGCGTCCCTACGCCCACCGCGACTAATAGTCGCCTCAAGTCCATCTGGACCTCGTTCTTGTCGTTGGGGGTTCCGGGGGGATCAATCGGCTCGCCATCTCAAGCGCGCCTCAAGCCGGGGTGTGGTCGAGGTCAACTTCCGGGACCACCGGCGCGTACGGTGTGCCGGCCCTCCGTGCCGGCGGCAGGGTGAACCAGATGCGGGCGCCGCCGCGGAACTGCGGGTCGGCACCGATGGCGCCGCCCATCCGCTGCACGATGCGGCGGCAGATGGGCAGGCCGAGACCATTTCCCGGGTACGCCTCGGGATGCGCCCGGTGAAGTTCCTCGAAGATGGCCTCGTGCTGTCCGTCCTGGATCCCGATCCCGTGGTCGGTGATCTCGATCCGGACCATGTCGTCGTCGAGTGCCCGGGCGGAGACGTGCACCCGGGCGGCCTCGCCCATCGGCACGTACTTGATCGCGTTGCCGAGCAGGTTCTCGAGCAGCCGCCGGATCATGCCGTGGTCGCCGTGCACGGCCGGCAGCCCGTCGTGGGTGATCAGGGGCCGCGGCCGGATCAGGCCGACCGCGTCCGCCGTCAGGTCGTCGACGAGGGCGGACAGGTCGATCGGGCCCAGGCGCAGCGGGCTGTCGGAGGTCGCCGAATAGGCGAGCACGTCGTCGATGAGCCGCCGCATCCGGTCGGCGCTGCGGTTGATCTCGCCGACGAACTCGTCGTAGCCGGCCGGGCGCGGCCACCCGAAGTCGAGGTGTTCGAGCAGCTGGGCGTAGCCGAGGATGCCGGCGAGCGGCGCCTTCAGATCGTGGCTGACGTCGCGCGCGAAGGTCCGCAGTTCGTCCACCGACCGGTGCAGCCCGTCCATCGTGGCCCGCAGCTGCGCGTTGTGGCGGCGCTCCTGCTCCAGTTCGGCGCGGAGACCGGCGATTTCGATGTTGACGGTTGCGGCGCTGTCGGACACCGTGGGCCTTTCCTGCTGGGGGTTCATCGGGTCATCACCGGAGAGGGATCGCCGTCGGTCGGGATGCGGGAGCTGAGCCGGTCATCGGGATCGCCCGGTGGCGCGGTGGCCGCGGGATGCAGGTAGGGCGCCAGCGCGGCCCGCAGCTCGGGCAGGGTGATCGGCTTGCTCAGGCGCCCGTTCATTCCGGCGGCCAGGCATCGGTCCCGGTCGGCCGGTGCGGTCGCGGTCAGAGCCAGGATCGGGGTACGGCAGCCGGCCGCCCGGATCAGCCGGGTCGCCTCCAGCCCGTCGGTGCGCGGCATCTGGACGTCCATCAGCACCACGTCGTAGCCGGTGTCACCGAGCGCCGCCCGGGCCGCCGCGGCGCCGTCGACGACGGTGTCGCAGGTGACGCCCATCAGCTCGATCATCCGGCGGAAGACGGTGCGGTTGACCTCGTTGTCCTCGGCGAGCAGGACCCGGCCGCCAGACAGCGGGGGCACCGTGACCGGGGCGCCGCGGACTCCGGTGCGCTCCTGGTTGAGGGCGGCGACCAGGCGGTTGAGCACCAGCGGCGCGGTCAGCACACCGGGCCGCCGGACCACGCCGGTTCGCGGGTCGGTGGTGCTGATCATCAGGCCCTGCCCGTCCGGCCCGACCGCCCGGCCGACGGTGTCGGCCCGCTGTGCCGCCTCGGTGTCGTGCGCGTCGTCGCACCACAGCACCGTGTCGACGTCCGCCATCGGCCGGATCACCTCGGCGAACGCGGCCGGCACCGGTTCGGCTCCGGCTCCGGCCAGCAGCCAGGCCAGTGCCTGCGTCGATCGGCGGGTCGGGGCGACCACGGCGATCCGGCGGCGGGCGAGCGGTCGCGGCTCGTCGTCGGGGGGCGCCGGCGCGACCTGCAACGGCAGCCGGATCCGGAACAGTGTGCCGGCGCCGGGTGTGGACTCGACCTCGATGGTCCCGTCCATCCGGGCGATCAGGCGGGACGCGAGCGCCAGCCCGAGGCCGGCGCCTTCGTGCCGCCGTGCGCTGGACGAGTCGGCCTGGGTGAACGGCTGGAAGATCCGGGCCCGCTGCGGTTCGTCGATGCCGGGGCCGGTGTCCGACACCGTCATCACCCACGTCCCGTCGCCGGGCGCCTCGGCCAGCACCACGACCTCACCGGCGGTGGTGAACTTGACGGCGTTGCCGACCACGGCGTCGAGCACCTGCCGCAACCGCCCGGCGTCACCCTGGACGGCCGGCGGGAGATCCGGCGCCGGGGCGGTGAGCAGCAGGATGCCCTTGCTCCGCGACTCCCGCTGGAGCGGCTCGACCACGCCCTCCAGCAGCGTCCGGATCGTCACCGGCTCGTGCGCCAGGCGCAGCCGCCCGGTCTCCAGGCGGCCCAGGTCGAGCAGGTTGTCGGTGAGCGTCTCCAGCGCCCGGGTGGAGAAGTAGACGTTGTCCACGATCTCCCGGACGCCCTGCTCCAGCGACTGCGCCCGGAGCAGCTCGACCGCCGCCACGACGGTGGTCACCGGGGTGCGCGCCTCATGGCTGAGCAGTGCCAGGAACTCGGCCCGGGTGTCGGTGCCGGTCTCCTCGGTGATCTCGGTGACCAGGCACTGCCGTTCCCCGTCACCGGCGTCGAGCGCGGCGACCTGGAGGACCCGTTCGACGGCCTCGTCGCACCGGCAGCGCACCCGGGCGGGCGGCGTGGTGGGCGTCAGGCGCCACACCGCCTCGAGCACCCCCCGGTGCCCGCCGCATGGCCCCGGCGACGCGCTGAGGAACCCGCCCTCGGCCGGGTAGAGCCCACCGTCGCGGTCCGGCGCGGTCCATCGCCCGTTGGCGACGAGCACACGACCGTCGAGGTCCAGGATCGCCGCGGGTACGGGGATCGCCTCGACGAGGCTGCGCGCTGCATATCCCATGCCAGACCTTTCGCGTGGGAGCGAGCCGGGCGGGGGAGCCCGGACATTCATGCTGTGCCTCCTGGGGAGCGGCGCCGGGTGGGGTTCGGGTGCTGATCGGTTTCAGACGGCGCGCCGCCGGCCGGGTTCGCGTGCCGGCCGAGCTTCAGGAGGCGCGCGGTCCGGCTTCAGGCGGCGTGCCGGCCGGGTTTCAGGCGGCGTGCCGGCCGCGGTAGCCGCCCGGCGTGGTGCCGGGCGTGCCCTGGCCGCGGCGGCGCAGCCACAGGCCCAGCGGCAGGGCGGCCAGCGCGACGGCGCCGAGGGCCCACGGGAGCAGGTCGACCGGGCCACGCGCGGCCGCCCGCGGCGGGATCGCCGAGATCAGGATCCGGGAGGAGCCGGAGACCGAGCGGCCGGCCAGCACGATGCTGGTTCCGGAGCTGCCGGCCACCAGCATCGTCTCCGGCACGCTGATCTCGATGCGGCCGTTGTCGTCGCCGCGGGCCTGCTGGATCGGGCTGCTGCCGAGACGGACCTCGACCAGGTCGCGGGCCCGGTACCCGGCGCCGGCGACCAGCAGGCGACCGCCGCCGTCGGCCCAGGTCAGCATCAGCTTGTCGGAGCCCGCCGAGGCGCCGGCCGGCTTCGCGTCGAGGACCAGCGCCATGCCGCACATCGCCAGGAAGATCATCAGGGCGGTGGCGGTACGGCGGGCGGTGGCGCTGGTGTTCGACATGTGCAGAAGTCTGCGGGACCGCCGACGGCCGGGGGAACGCCTGCGAGCCAACCTTGCCCGCCTCCTGATCTGGTCTTGAGCTGGTTCCGGCGAACTTGAACCTGCCCCCGCCGGGCACCGGCTCAGCCGTGCCGCGAACGCGCCGAAGGGTATGTCGACGGCAGATGTCCGGAGGTATGCCGTGGCGCTCGATCTTGCCCGGCCGGGAACGCGGGACCGGCCGGTGCCCTCTCCGGACCCCGGCCGCGCGGTGCGCCGCCCGGCCCATCGGCATCGCCGCCGTCGTGACCCGCGGGCCCTGGCCGGCCGATGGTGGCGGCCCGCGCTGGCGGTGGCGGTCGTCCTCTTCGCGGTGAGTGGACCGGCGCACGCGTTCGGCCGTACCACCGTGGTCTTCTGGTTGTGCCTGGTCGGCCTCGCGCTCGCCACGGCGGCCGTGCCCCTCGGACTGCTCGCGCTCCGCGGCCGGGGCCGGCCGGTGCTGGACCTGCCGCGCCGCGCCGCGCTGGTGGCGGCCCGGCCGTATCTGATCGTGCTGGCGCTGGACGTGCTGATCGTCAGCCGCTGGTTCCGGACCGGGACGTTCATCGCCGGCGGCGACATGGGGGCCTTCATCCGCCGCGGCTGGGAACCGGAGATGACCTGGTCGTGGAACCATCAGATCACCGGGGCCGGCTCGGCCGCCTACACCATGGCGCGGGCGTTCGAGTTCGTCCTGATCCGGTTGTGCCGGCTGGTGGGGCTCACCGAGTACTCCGCCCAGTGGCTGTACTACACGTGCATCTACGGCCTGGTCGGGTTCGGGGTGGCGTACCTGGCCGGCGCGTTCGTCCGCAGCCAGGCCGGCATCGTGGTGGCCGGCGCGTTCGGCATGCTCAACGGATTCTTCCTGACCCGGCTGCCGAACCCGCTCAACGTCATCTCGGTGGGTTCGGTCGCGCTGATCACCGGTGTGGCGATGCGGGTCGCCCTGGGGCGGCGGGTCCCGGCGCCGATCGCCGGGTTCGCGCTGATGCCCACGTCGTTCCTCAGTTTCAACCCGCCGATGCTGGTGGTCGCGTACGCCTGGGCGGTGGCCGGCACACCGCTGCTGGCCGCGCTCCTGATCGGCCGGCCGGCGGCCTGGCGGCTGCTGAGATGGTTCGCCGCCGCCGTGCCGTGGGCGATCTGCCTGAACGCGTGGTGGCTGGTGCCGCTGGCGCAGAGCTTCACCGGCGGTGGTGGCGCGACCGCCAACGCCACCTTCACCGACCCCACCAACTGGTCCTGGTCGCAGGTCAACAACGTGCCGCCGAACATCCTCACGATGGTGGCGAACTGGGCCTGGTTCCTGCCGCAGTACCTGCCGTTCGCCGCCGACCTGGACCGGCCGTGGTGGATCTGGATCCGCTACCTGCTGCCCGCCCTGGTCTTCCTGGCCCCGCTGGTCGCGTCCCGGCGGCTGCGACGGGTCACGCTGGGCCTGCTCGTGGTCATCCTGGTGTTCGTGTTCCTGGCCAAAGGGCTGCGCCCGCCCCTGGCGAAGATCAACCTGTTCCTGTACCTGCACGCCCCCGGCTTCTGGCTGTTCCGGGAGCCGATGAGCAAACTCGGTCAGCTGCTGATCTCGTTCTTCGGGGTGATGCTCGCCGTCACGGTCGAGGGGCTGCTGCTCCGGCTGCGCCTGCTGCCCCGGCGGCGGCGCCCGTACGGGCGGGTCGTGGCGGCCGCACCGGTCCTGCTGGCACTGGCCTACCCGTACCCGCTGTACACCGGCGGGGTGATGCCCGACGAGCGGCCGACCCAGCCCTCGATGCACGTGCGGGTGGCGCAGGAGTGGTGGGACGTGGCCGGGCACATCGACGCCGACCCGCGCCCCGGCAAGGTGTTCGTGCTGCCCCTGGACGACTACTACCAGATGCCGACGACCTGGGGTTTCTTCGGTGCGGACAGCATCGCGAACCTGCTGATCAAGCATCCGGTGGTGCAGCCGAAGCCGGACGGCTACTTCGGTGACGTGCCCGGTTTCGCCGCCGGCCTGCGGCTGATCGAGAGCGCGCTGCTGGCCGGTGACCTGGAGCCGGTGCCGCGACTGCTGGACTCGATCGGGGCGAGCCGGGTGATCGTCCGGCACGACCTGGTACGCGGCCTGCCGAACCGGTACTTCGCCGACGACCGGGTGCTGGCCGCGGCGATGGCCCGGGTGCCCGGCGCCACCCTGGAGGTCGACGGCCTGCTCCAGGTGTGGCGGCTCGGCGACGGCTCCAGTCCCACCGTCCGCACGTACGACCGGGTGCTCGACGCCCCGGCCCGGCCGGACGCGGGCGCGGCGGTGCTCGGCACGGTCGGGTCCGGCACCGCGATCGCGGCCCGCCCGGACGCCCCGGCCGCGGCCACCAGCCCGCGGGTCGACGACACCGCCGCCGTCACGCCGGACGTCGTGCACTGGCCGGTCCCCGCGGTGGACCGGGGCTCCCCGGTGACGACGGTGCGGGTGCCGGCCGGCCGGTACACGGTCGCCCAGCGGGCCCGCGCCGCGCCCGCGCTGATCCCCCGCGTCGAGGGCGGCGACCTGCTGCTGGAGGACCCGACGGTGGTACGGGTCGACGGGCGGCCGGTGTCCCGGCGGCCCGCGCTGCGGGTGCCGCTGCCGGACGGCCGCCCGGTCCTCGCGATCAAGCCGGCCGGCACGCGCCGGGTGGTGTCCCTCGACGTCGACGAGCCGAAGCCGGTGCCGGTCGGCGCGGCCACCGGCCTCACCCTGCTGGCCGCCGACCCGGACCCGGTGAAGGTGAGCGGGTTCAGCCCGGTCTTCGACTGCAACAACTACGAGCCACGGCCCTGGAGCGAGCTGGGCCTGTCCGCCGTGACGTCCGACTCGAAGCAGGGCCCGGCGGTCCGGCTCACCGCCTCCGACCACGCCGGCTGCACCCGGGTGATCGTCGACGACGCGCCGGCCGGCCAGATCTACCGGATCCGGATGCAGTACCGGCACGTGTCCGGGCCCCGGCCGCAGATCTGCCTGTGGCAGTCCGGTGCCGCCGGTTGTGAACTGTCGACCCGGCTCGGGCTCGCCAAGGAGTGGACGCCGTTCGAGGGCGTGGTGACCATGGACGCCGGCGGGACGCTCCAGATCATCCTGCACGCCGACGTGGGCCGCCGGCTGTCGTCGCCGACCGTGGTGGAGTACCGCGGCGTTCAGGTGCAGGCGCTGGAGGAGGTGGGCCGGCCCGAGGTGTGGCCCCCGGCCGTGCCGGAGACCACCGTCGACCTCGCCGCCGGCGACCACGAGCTGCGCGTCGACGGCGGGCTGTCCGGGTCGATCCTGTCGCCGTTCGAACCTCTGGAGGACTGCTACCGCTACGACGACCAGACCGCCGAACAGGCCGGACTGGCCGCCGAGGCGCAGACCGGGCCGGACGGCGAGACCACCTACACCCTCAAGGCGGTCAGCCATCTGGCCTGCATCGGCGCCGCCGCCGAGGACTTCGGGGGCGCCTCGCTGTACGAGCTGTCGATGGAGGCGCGCAGCGTCGCCCTGCGCAACCCGAAGTTCTGTCTCTACCTGCGCGGGCCCGACCTGTGCCGCAAACTGCCGACGGTCGCGGTGTACCAGGGCTGGACGCCGTACGAGGCACTGATCCCGCCGGATCCGAACACCGTCGAGGCCCGCCTCTACCTGTACGGGCTGCGCGACCTGGAGGGAACCCGGCAGTCGCAGGTGGAGTACCGGGGAGTGCGGATCCGCCCGGTCGCGTCCACCTCGGCCGTGGTCCTGATCCGGCAGGACGAGCCGGGCGCCGCCGCGGTGGCCGACTGGGAGCGGGAGAACCCGGCGCACTTCGCCGGCACCGTCACCGCGGCCGGGCCCACCGTCCTGGCGATGGCCGAGAGCGCCGCCCCGGGCTGGGCGCTGACCGGCATCCCCGGCGCGCGGAAGGTGACGTTGCAGGGCTGGATGAGCGGCTGGGAGCTGCCGGCCGGCGGTGACTTCGCGATCCGCTACGGCCCGGCCCGGATCGCCCGGTACGCGTTCTACCTGCTGCCCGTCACCGTCGTGCTGTCGGTCGCGTTCATGTATGCCGTACGCCTGCCCGCCGGCCGTCCCGGAGCCTGGGCGGTCCGGCACCGCCGGAGACGGCGACGGCGATGGCGACGCTGACCGGGCTCGTCCGGCGGCTGCTCGGCGGCCGGTCCCGGCGGCGGATGCGCTGGGCCCGCCGGCACCTGGTCCTCGGCACCGCGGGCGCCCTGGTCACCGTTCTGGTGGCGGTGATGATGTGGCCGGCCGGCCGGCGGTTCATCATCGCCCCGTCGGTCGTCACGGTGGTGGCCGCCGGCGACATGGCCTGCGACCCGGCCGACCCGGACCTGAAGCCGCCCGGCGAGCCGCCGGGTGACCGGTGCCGTCAGCAGTCCGTCTCGGACCTGGCGGTCGCCCTGGACCCGGACTACCTGCTGGCGCTCGGCGACGTCCAGCACGAGGTGCCGACCGGTGAGGCGTTCCGCACGGTCTACGGCCCGTCGTTCGGCCGCCTGCGGGACCGCACCGTGCCGGTCTTCGGCAACCAGGAGTACAAGGTGCAGGACGCGTCGTCGTTCACCGCCTACTTCGGTGAGCGGATCCGCGACCCCCGCGGCTACTGGTCCGAGGAGATCGGCCAATGGCACCTGGTGGTGCTGAACTCCAACTGTTCCGCGGTGGCCGGCGGGTGCGGGCCCGGCTCGCCGCAGCACACCTGGCTGGCCACCGACCTGGCCGCCGCCGGTGACCGCTGCGTGATCGCCGCCTGGCACCATCCGCGCTGGTCGAGCGGCCTCGGCGGCTCCGGCGACCGGACCGCGGACCTGTTCCGCACCCTCTACGAGAACCGGGTGGAGCTGGTGCTCTCCGGCCACGACGCGCACTACGAACGGTTCGCGCCGATGAACGGTGACGGCCGGCGCGACGACGAGGGGGTCCGGCAGTTCGTCGTCGGCACCGGGGGACAGGCGCACTACCGCCCCGAGCTGCCACCCGCGGCCGGCGCGGTGACCGGTGAGTACACCGACTACGACCACCACGGGGTGCTGGAACTGACGCTGCGACCGGACTCCTACCGGTGGCGGTTCCATCCACTGGAGGCGGCCGACGCCGTCGAGGACGAGGGCGAGGCCGCCTGCCACTGAACGGTCACGCCGCCACCAGCATCGGGCCGCGGGGCACCCGGGCGTGCTGCCGGACCGCCGTCAGCAGGATCTCGGCGACCGTGTCCCAGGAGTGCGCGCCGCCGTACGGCAGCGGGGCGGGCGGCTGACGCTGCCAGCCGGGCAGCAGATCGGCGAGCCGGCCGGCCATCGCCTCCGGCCGGGGCGGCACCACCACCCCGCCGGCCGCGGTCGTCGAGTCGCGCAGTCCGGGTACGTCGTACGCGATGGTCGGGGTGCCCAGGGCGGCGGCCTCGGTGACGACCAGGCCCCAGCCCTCCCGGACACTGGCGGCCAGGTGGACGTGCGCCCGGGCCATGAGATCGTGTTTCACCTCGTCGGAGACCCGTCCGTGGAACGTGACGTGCCCGGGTGCGGCCGCGGCCAGACGGTCCAGCAGGGGACCGCCGCCGATCATCCACAGTCGCAGGCCGGGCACCCGCTCCCGGGCCAGCGCGACCGCGCGGATCACGTCGCCGGGCCGCTTGTAAGCCACCATCCGGCCGCAGAACACCGCGGTGGGCTGTTCCTCCTTGACCGGCCGGGGCAGCGGCCAGGGCGGCTCGTAGCCCTCGGGCACCACCGTCACGTCGTGTGCGCCGAAGCGGGCCAGCGCGCCCCGCGTCGACTCGGACACCGCCAGGATGGGGCTGCCACCGAGGCGCCGCAGCCAGTTCGGCTCCAGCCGCCGGCGACCGAGGTGCGCCAGGACCGGCGGTGCGTTGATGTGCCAGATCTCCTCACAGGTCTGGTGGACCAGGGCGATGGTCCGGGTGCCGTCGTCGACCCACTCGTGCGCGTGGAACGGCACCGTGTTGGTCTCGTCGATCACCACGTCGAAGCTGCCGCGCCCGTGCCGGCGCCACCATCGGCGGGCCTCCCGGTAGACGGTGAACCGGCTGCCGGCCCGGATGATCCGGTAGCCGTCGCGGATCTCGTCGCCCGGCCGGCCGGGCACCGCCGCGGCGAACAGGGTGACCTGGTGGCCGGCCGCCGCCCACCGGCGCAGCACCTGTTCGGTGTAGACCTCGGCCCCGCCGGCCGCCGGGTGGCTCAGGTCTCGCCAGTTCAGGATCAGGATGCGCATCGGTCCTCCGGGGGGTGCGGCGGTGACCGGGAAGATCGACCGCGGCGGCCCGGGGTTGAGAACGTTGCCGGAATCGCCCCCGAGGCTCGGAACAGCGGCGATAGTGGATTAAGTGACCGAACACCGCCGAAACCGGTCCGGCCGGCATCGGCGGCAGCGCCCGGTCATGGCCCGTGCCGGCGGGCTGACGGCGGAGTCGGTGCTGCTCGGTCTGGTCGCCGGTGTGCTGGTGGTGGCGCCGTGGACCCGCTCCGGCCATCTGCTGCTGCTGGACTGGGTGTCGGGACCGCATCAGGCGCTCACGCCGGGTCTCTACGGGCTCGACCCGGCCGCGCTCGACGCCCTGCCGTACCGGCTGGCCACCCACGGGATCCGTACGCTGTTCGGGGCCGGTGCGACCAGCTGGCTGATGGTGCTGGCGTACTTCCCGATCGTCGCGGGCGGGGTCTCGGCCCTCGCCGGTGGCAGCCGGTGGCGGCGGCACCCGGCGGCACTGTTCGCCTGCCTGAACCCGTTCGTCGTCGAGCGGATCCAGGCCGGGCACGTGCCGTTCCTGCTGGCGGTGGCGCTGCTCGGCCCGATGGCGGCGTCCGCGCTGCACGCCCGGCGCCGGGGCCGGTGGTTCGCCGCCCGCCCGGCCGGCTGGTACGCCCTGGCCATCTCGGTCGGCGCACACGCCGCCTGGCTCGGGGCCGCGGTGCTGGTGGCGATCGCGCTGCTGCCCCGGCCGCGGTGGCCGGACGTGGTGCGTACCGCGGTGGTGATCGTGTCGGCCGGCTGTGTCTACGCCTACGCCGCCGTCGTGGTGGCGAACGCGATCCTCACCGTCCGGGTCGGCGACCTGGACCTGGAGGTGTACGCGACGTACCCGGGCTCGGCCGGTCTCGCGGCCACGGTCGCCACCCTGCGCGGGTTCTGGCGGGGTGCCGCCGACAGCAGCCCGGAGGCCGCGCTGGGCCTGGCCCCGGGCGTGGTGCTGGTGGTGGCCGCGGTCGTGGGCCTGGCCCGGCTGTGCCGCAGCGAGCCGGTCACCGGTGTGCCGATGGTCGCCGTCACGGTCACCGGTCTGCTGCTCGGCGCCGGGATCGACGGCCCGCTCGGCACCGTGTACCGGATCGCCTTCGACGCCCTCCCCCTCTTCGAGGCCATGCGTGAGCAGCAGAAATGGGTGGCGCTGGCGATGATCGGGTACGCCGTGGGCATCGGCGCCACGGTGGAGGCGGTGATGACCCGCCTGCGCCCTAGCCGCTCGCTGCTGCGCCAGGCGGTCGCGGTCGCGTCCGCGCCGGCACTGATCGGGATGTACGCGACGGTCGGTGCCTCCCTGGTCTGGGGTCTCGGCGGCAGTGTGCGGGTGAGCCACTATCCGCCGGCCTGGTACGCCGCCGACCGGCTGATGGGTGCCGGCGACGAGTCGGTGCTGTTCCTGCCGTGGCACCAGTACCAGCCGTTCACGTTCACCGCCGCGCGCACCGTGGCGACGCCGGCCGGGGCGTTCTTCCGCCGGCCGGTGCTCAGCAGCGACGCCGCGGAGCTGGGCCCGGTGCGGTCCAACTCGGCGTCCCGGCGGATGGCCTACCTGGACGAACTGATCGCCCGGGGTGGCGGCGGCGGGTTCGGGCGGCTGATCGCTCCCCTGGGGGTCCGGTACGTGGTGCTGGCCAGGGACCGGGAGAGTGACACGTACGCCTGGCTGGGCCGGCAGCGGGACCTGGCGCCGGTGCTGCGGACCGCGGAACTCGACCTCTACCGGGTGACGGTGGACGGGACGGGCCGGGTGGTGAGCGCCCGGGACGGGGATCTCGCCGATGCGCTGGGGTGGGCGGGCGGCGGCCACCTGGGAACGGAGGCGGTGCTCTCCGGGGCCGGCGACGGTGTGGTGCCCTCCGCCGCGTCGGGTGGTGCTCGCCGCGACGGGTCGACGCGGTGGCAGGTCGCCGCGGGTGCGCCCGGTTGGGTGGTGCTGCCCGAGGAATGGTCGGCGAACTGGACGGCGGGTGATCAGGTCACCCGGCCCACCGTGGCGGGGACGGTGGCGGTCCGGGCCGGTTCCGGGGCCTTCACGGTGCGGTACACGCCGTGGAAGTGGTTGCGCCTGGGTCTGGCGGTGTCGCTGTTCTCGCTGACGGCTCTGCTCGTCGCCGGGGTGCTGGAGCACCGGCGGGAGTGGCTCAGACGGCGGCCTGCCGGTAGTGGCCGGCCAGGTGGCGACGGTGGATCGTGACGGTGTCGCGCAGCGTGCGGAGGATCGTGTCGGTGGTGACGGTGCTGCCGTTGGCGCCGGTGTTGAGCGCGACCGGGGCGGCGTGCATGTCGCGGATGCCGGCGGCCTTGGCGGCGACGAAGAACTCCAGGTCGAAGGCGAACCGCTGCTCCCGCAGGTGCGGCAGGAGCTGGGCGAGCGCGTCCCGGCGGATGATCTTGCAGCCGGTCTGGGTGTCCTTGACCTTCAGCAGGAAGAGCAGGGCGACCAGGGTCGAGTAGACGATCGAGATGAGCTTGCGGAGCTTCGAGGCGCCGCTGACCGAGGCGGAGTGACGCTTGTCGGCGTAGACGGCGGCGTGGTCGCCCCCGCGGGCCAGCATCAGGTAGGTGGCGAGGTGGTGCGGGGCGATGTCGCCGTCGGCGTCGATGAACCCGACCCAGGCGCCCCGCGCGGCGGCGAAGCCCTGGTGCAGCGCGTTGCCCTTGCCCGAGTTGGTGCGGTTGTCGATCAGGCGGACGCCGGGGATGCCGTGGACGTGGTGCTGGGAGCCGTCGGTGCTGCCGTCGTTGACCGCGATGATCTCGTAGCCGACGCCGGCGGCGGTGAGGGTGGCGGCGATGTCGCGGATCGTCCGGGCCACCACCGGGCCGCAGTTGTAGAAGGGGACGACGACGGTCAGCTCGATGCCCGCCGTGGCCGGGGCCCACAGGTTCGGGGTGGCGGCCGGCGCCAGGGTGGTGACGGCGGCGGGGCGCTGGAGGGTGGCTGTCGTGTTCATGGCCCAAACCCTGGGGCCGTTACCTCAAGCTCGGCTCTAGCCGGATTCAGGCTTGCTACAAGCCGTTGACCAGGGGTAATCCAGAGCCCGGGTTGAACGTCGCTTGAGGAAGCACCCGCACGATTCGAGCATGACTTCGCAGACGGCCACGAGCCCGGCCACGATCGAGATCCTGCAGGCGGTCCTGCGCACCGAGGCGATCGAGCCGATGTTCCAGCCGGTGCTGCGCCTCTCCGACGGCGCGGTCATCGCCTACGAGGCGCTGGCCCGCTTCCACAAGGACACCTGCCTGAACCCGGACATCGCCTTCGCCGCCGCGAACGAGGCCGGTCTCGGGGTGGAGCTGGAACTGCTGGCCATGCGGCGGGCCCTGGCCTCGCTCGACGAGGTGCCGGCCGGGGCGTACCTGAGCACGAATCTGTCGGTGGAGGCGATCCTCGACCCGCGGGTGCAGGAGATCCTGCTGGCCCACGCGCACCGCCGGATCGCGGTCGAGCTGACCGAGCACACCCAGGTCTTCGACTACCCGGGGCTGGTGGCGATCACCGAGCAGCTGCGCTCGGCGGGCATCCGGATCGCGGTCGACGACGCCGGCGCCGGTTTCGCCAGCCTCAGCCACATCCTGCAGCTGCGCCCGGACATCATCAAGCTGGACATCACGCTGACCAGTGGCATCGACATGGACCCGGTCCGGATGGCGCTGGCCCGCTGCCTGGCCGGTTTCGCCTCGGACATCGGCGCCATGCTGGTCGCCGAGGGCATCGAGACCCCCGCCGAGCGGGAGAAGCTGCTGGAGCTGGGCATCCGGCTCGGTCAGGGTTATCTGCTGGGCCGCCCGGCCCCGCTTCCGCGGTGCCGGGCGGTATGACTCAGGGCAGCCACTTCTCCCAGACGGTACGGTGCCCGTCGGCCCACTTCTTGGCCGCGTCCTCGGCGTCCATCCCGTTCTGGGTCATGTCCTTGGCCACCTGGTTCTGGTCGGCGTTGGTCCACTGCCAGTTCTTGATCAGGGTCGCCGCGGGGTTCCCGGAGTCGACCCACGCCTTGCGCCCGATCTTGTCCAGGTCGTACGGCTGGTAGTCGCAGGCCACCGTCTCCGGTTCGGAGTCACAGCCGGGCGTGTAGTTCGGCAGCGGGATGTGCACCAGCTTCACGTCCGACAGCAGCCACTGCGGCTCGTAGAAGTAGCCGATCAGCGGTGTCTTGTCCGCCTGCGCCTTCCGGAACGCCGCGATCAGTTTGTCCTCGCTGCCCGAGTACACCACGGTGTAGTCCAGCTTGAGGTTCTTGATCAGCGCGGCGTCGTTGGTGACGAACGACGGGTCGCCGGCGAGGAACTGGCCCTTCTCCCCGGACCGGGGCGTCTTGAACAGGTCGGCGTACTCGTTGAGGTTCTTCCAGTCGGTGATGTCGGGATAGGTCTTGGCCATCCACGGCGGTACGTACCAGCCGATGACACCCTTGTTGCCGGTGAGACCGAGCTCGACCGCGACCTTCTGCCGGTCGATGTACTTCTTCTTCAGGTCGTCGTGGCCCCAGTTCTCCAGGATCACGTCGATGCTGCCGTCGTCGAGGCCGGCCCACGAGGCGGTCTCGCTCAGCTCGGCGGTGGCCACCTTACAGCCCAGCTCCGACTCCAGCAGATAGCTGATCACGGCGACGTTCGCGGCGTACCCGGACCAGGGGTTGACCGCGATGTTGACGGTCCCGCAGCGGGTGGTCTCCGGTACGCCGGGCGGTGGGCTGATCGTCGCGTTGCTGCCCGCGCAGCCGGCCAGCGCCGCGACGCCGATCGCGGCGAGCAACCGGGGCAGGAACCGGCTCACCATGCCGACGCCCGTTCGCGGGTGGTCCGCTTGAGGAGGACCTCCTCGGTGAGCGCCACGAGGACGCTCTTCACCGACTCGCGGTCCCGGGCGTCGCACTCCACCAGCGGCAGGCCGGGACCGACACCGAGGGCGTCGCGGACCTCCTCCAGGTGGAAGCGCTGCCCGCCGCTGAACCGGTTGACGCCGATGATGAACGGGATCTCGTGCTCCTCGAAGTAGTCGATCGCCGGGAACGAGTCCTCGATCCGCCGGGTGTCGACCAGGACGATGGCGCCGAGGGCCCCGTCGACCAGGTCGTCCCAGAGGAACGCGAACCGGTCCTGCCCGGGGGTGCCGAACAGGTAGAGCAGCAGTGCGTCGTCGAGGGTGATCCGGCCGAAGTCGAGGGCGACGGTCGTGGTGGTCTTGCCGGACACCGCGGAGGTGTCGTCGATACCGATCGACCTCTCGGTCATCTCGGCCTCGGTGACCAGTGGCTCGATCTCGGAGATGGCGCCCACGAATGTGGTCTTCCCGACGCCGAAACCACCGCTGATAACGATCTTGACAGCGACGGGGTGCGCTGCCGAAGGCTCCCTAGAGCGCCCGGACACGGTCCCTGATCCTTTCGATCAAACTGGTGGAGAGCTCGCCGACCGAGTCCTGCACGGTCAGATAGCCCTGCGTGATCAGGTCTGCCACGATCACCCGGACCACACCGAGCGGCGCACGCAGCGCCACCGACAGGTCCGCGACCGACATCGGCGACTGGGCGAGCTCGACTATGCGCCGGGACTCGAAGCGCAACGGCGCCGACAGTGCGGCCGGAGCCGCGTGCAGCAACGTCTCGATCCGCAGCCCGTCGTGCAGCGGCTGGGTACGCCCGTTCGTGAGCATGAACGGGCGGATCACCGGGTCCTCGTCAGGGTCGGTGGAATGCAGCCCGGACGACGGCCGGTGGGAACCGGCGTACGGGATCATCTCGGGCCCGGAGCCCCACGAAGGGCTGGTCATCGCGGTAGGTGTTGCCGGGACTCTGCGATCAGGGCCGGCGTGAGCAGGTCGCCGAACCGGTCGGCGAGCAGCGAGATCTCGTAGCCGACCAGGCCCAGATCGCACTCGCTGCCGGACACCACGCCGAGGACGCTGCCGCCGCGGATGACCGACACCAGCAGGAAGCCCCGGTGCATCTCGATCATGATGAGTTTGAGGCCGTCGAAGTCGTACCGCCGGGAGGCGCTGCGGGCGAGGCTGGCCAGGCTGGAGACGATGGCGGCCAGTTGGTCCGCCTCGGCCCGGTTCAGCCCGTCCGAACTCGCGATCAGCAGGCCGTCGGAGGACACCGCCACGGCGTCACGGACGCCGTCCGTCTGGTGCACGAAGTTGCCGAGCAGCCAATTGAATTGGTGCCGATCCGCCGACGTGTCTACGCTCATCATTCTTCTTTCCAGGTTGCTGCCAAGGGGCCATAGGGGGATAGCAGTCACGACAACCCCGCTGTTTCGGCATTCCCGCGCTGGATGCCGCCACGCAGCGCGTTGAGCCGATCACGTACCGACTCGGGTGAGTCGTTGATCAGGCTCGGCTTCTCGATGGTCGGTGCGGCGGCCTCGGCCGTCCGTGGCTGATTGCGCTGCGCGCGGGGGGTGCGCTTGCGCAGCCCGTTCGCGGTCCGGGGCGCGCTGTCGTCGGAGAGCGTGACGGTCTCCAGAGGCGCCGGTGCCTCCACCGGGGCCGGCGGCGGTGGCGCCGGGGTGGCCGGCTGGCCGCCGTTCACCACGACGTACTCGATCGCCGTCGACTGGAGCGGGCGGATCGGGGACGCCTCCATGGTCGGCAGCGGCGCCGGCATGGCCACGGTGGGCGCCTCGATGGTCGCGGTGATCTGGCGGGCGGGCCGGGACGCGGGGCGTGCCGTGGGCCGGGGTGGGGCGCCGACCGGCTGCGCGGTGGCCAGGATGTCGCCGGGCAGCGTGATCCGGGCCGTCACGCCGGTCACCGGCGACGGCGTGAGCTGGACGTCGATCCCCATCTGCATGGCCAGGCGGCCGACCACGTAGTGGCCGAGGAACCGGGCCGGCGCGGTGATGAAGTCACCCTCGCCACGCAGGCGCTCGTTGGCCCGCGCCATGTCGGCGGCCGTCATGCCGATGCCCTGGTCGCTGACGGCGATCAGGTAGTTGTCCCCGATCCGGCGGCCGTGGATCTCCACGTCCACGTCCGGCGGCGAGAAGGCCAGGCCGTTCTCGATCAGCTCGGCCAGCATGTGCGCGATGCCGCTGACCGTGGAGCCGGTGACCAGGGTGTCGTCCACCCGGCGCAGCGTGACGCGGCGGTACTCCTCGACCTCGGAGACCGCCGCCCGGATCACGTCGGTGACGTTCAGCGGCTCGGAGAGCTGCCGCGGGCTGGACGCGCCGACGAGGATCAGCAGGCTCTCGGCGTTGCGTCGCATGCGGGTGGCGAGGTGGTCGAGTTCGAAGAGGTTGGCCAGCCCGGTCGGGTTGGACTCCTCCCGCTCCAGTTTGGTGATGAAGCCGAGCTGGCGGCGCAGCAGGTTCTGGTTGCGGCGGCCCAGGTTGGCCAGTGACTCGGCGGTGGTCCGCCGCAGCACCGCCTGCTCGGTGGCCAGCTCGTACGCGGTGGCCTGGATCCGGTCGAACGCGTCGGCCACGAGCCGGACCTCGATGCTGGCGCCGCGGGGCACGAGCACCGGCAGCGGTGGCGCGGTGCTGTCGCCGATCGACGCCCGCTGGACGGCCTCCGGCAGCTGCTGGACGGCCAGCCGGTTCGCCTCACCGGCCAGCACGGTCAGCGGCCGGGCCACCGACTGCGACGCGACGGTGGCGAGCCAGATCGAGCCGGCCAGGCAGAGCAGCACGGCGCCGAGCAGCACGCCCATCCGGACCGAGGCCTCGTCCTCCAGCGTGGTGGCGCGGGCCGAGATCACCGATCCGACGTGGCGTTCCAGCTGGAGCATGTCGTCGAGCAGCGTGGTGTGCGCGGACCACCAGGACTGCGGGTTGACCTGGAGGTACCGGCCGTCGCCGGAGAGCAGCGCGACCTGCTCGAAGTAGGCCGCCTCGCGGGCCGGGCCGGTGTCGAACAGGTACTGCCGGGCCGCCCGCTCGATGCCGCTGGCGAAGCGGTCGAAGGAGGCGAGGGCCGCGTCCTTGGTGGAGCGCTGCGTGACGAACTGGAGGAACTCGCCCTGCTTGAAACCACCGGCCGAGAAGACACCGTTGAGGAAGGCACGCTCCTGGGCGATGGCCTCCTTGGCGGCGCTGAGCGACTCCAGCGCGGCCGCGCCACGGCGCAGCTCCTCGTCGCCGGTGCTGTCCAGATCGAAGTCCAGGTTGCCGAGGTCGGCGATCCGTGCGGTGTAGAACGCGAAGGTGGCGTCGCGCTTGCCGGAGCCGGTGTCGGTGCCGGCGCGGACACCGGTCAGCCCGTCCAGCTGCCGCGCGGCGGCGACCACCCGGTCCTCGACGTCGCCACCGTCGGAGACCAGCAGCTCGAGCTGGCTGCGGCTCAGGTCGACCGCGTCGCGGGCGGGCAGCATCTCGTCGCGGAAACCCTCGTTGCCGCCGAGGTAACCGGCGGTCAGTCCACGTTCGGTCTGCAGGTCCTGGACCAGCTCCTGCACCGCGACGTTGATGGTGACGGCGCGGGCGGTCGCGGAGGCCTCGCGGTAGTTGGCCACCTCGCCGACGGCCACGATGGTGAGCAGCACCAGAGTGGTGGCGACCGGCAGGGCCAGGGTACGGATCACCCGCCTGCGGATCGTGCCACCGGTCCGATGGCTCAGGACCTGCTTGTCACCTGCGTGGGCGCCGGGGGCCGGTGTGGTGCCACCGGCCGGCTCGGACAGCTCGGCGCCCTCGACATGGACGGACAAGCGATCAGCTCCTCTGTCGGCTGCCGGCGTGGCCCCGTCCTGGCCGGCACGCGAGTCGATTCACAAGAATGAATCGACGAAGTTTGTTGCACGAAGTGGACCCAAAGCAGCGCGAGGCGGCGGTCACCGAGTCGGATATCCGATCTTCCGTGATCGCCGGACAAGAATCTTCTTTTCCTTCTTGATGGTCAACACTGCGGACCGAAATTTACGATGGTGCAACCTCTTTGCGCATTACCTCGATTACTGCCGGTGATATGGGAGCGCTCTCAGTGACCCGCGGTGAGATCCGGGCTCGCATCCAGAATCCAGGCGGCCAGATGCGCGGCAAAGGACGAGCGCACCAGAACCCGGAAACCGGACATGCGGCGCTGTAACACCACGGGGGTGTGCGCGAGAACGGTCTGCGCGCAGTCGCCCACCGCGAACACCCGCGGATGCAGATCGATCGAGCAGCCGAACGCCAGAAGCTCGCGCACGCCCGGACCGTCCAGATCGAGCGCGGTCCGTTGCGCGGAGACGTCCACAACGGACGCCTCCGGGCCGCTGTAAGCGGAGATCAGCCGCTGCTCCGAACCCGGCGGCCCGACGACGAGGAATTCGTCCGGTCCGAGCCAGAGCACGTCCACGTCACCGTCGCTCGTGCTGCCGCCCGGTCGCGGTTCGGAACGACGGGTGATCCGCAGGTTGATCTGGGCCAGGAACGGGACCTCCGCAACGGTGATCGCGCCGCTCAGGGTGGCGAGACGGTCACGAACACCGTGCAGAGGGGACCTCCGCAAGTTCCGGTCAGCCGTCACGGCGCGTTCCTTCCGGGTCGTAGAGCACGGAACCAGTGACGGTCACCGGCACCAGGCCGTCGTCGAGGGTGGCCCAGACCGTCTGTCCGATCAGGTCACGGCCACCGCGGAGCAGGGCGAGAGCGAAGGTACGACCCAGAGCCGCGCTGCGATACGACGAGGTGACGTGCCCGAGCACCCGCTGCGGCGCGGCGGTGACCAGATGCGCGCCCTCCGGCAGCAGCCCGCCGTCGTCCGGGAGCAGGCCGACGAGCTGCTTGCGGTCGGGCCGCGCGGTGTCCGTACGCGTGAAGGACCGCTTGCCGATGAAGTCGGCCTTCTTCTTCGACACCGCCCAGCCCAGCCCCAGGTCGTGCGGGGTGACCGTGCCGTCGGTGTCCTGGCCGATGATCGGGTAGCCCTTCTCGGCGCGGAGCACGTGCATGGTCTCGGTGCCGTAGGGCGTGATACCGTGCGCCGCGCCCGCCGCGAGCAGCGCCTCCCACAGCGTGAGCGCGTCCCACCAGCTGACGTTGATCTCGTAGGCCAGCTCCCCGGAGAAGCTGATCCGGCAGACCCGGGCGGAGAGGCCGGCGACCTCGGTGTCGCGCCAGGTCATGAACCCGAAACCGGCCCGGCTGACGTCCAGGCCGGGCGCGACGGCGGCGAGCACGTCGCGGGACCGCGGCCCGACCAGCGCGACCGTCGCCCAGTGCTCGGTCACCGACGTGCAGCGCACCCGCAGTTCCGGCCACTCGGTCTGCAGCCACTCCTCCATCCAGTCGAGGACGGCGGCGGCGTTGCCGGTGGTCGTGGTGACCAGGAACCGTTCGTCGGTCAGCCGGATGACGGTCCCGTCGTCGAAGACCATCCCGTCCGGCCGGCACATCACGCCGTAGCGGATCGCGCCGGGCTTCAGCGTGCTGATCATGTTGGTGTACAGGCGGTCCAGGAAATCACCCGCGTCCGGACCCTGCACGTCGATCTTGCCGAGGGTGGAGGCGTCCATCATCGCCACGCCCTCGCGGGCCGCCCGGCACTCGCGCAGCACGGCCCCGGCCATGTCCTCGCCGTCGCGGGGGTAGTACCAGGGCCGCTTCCACTGGCCGACGTTCTCGAACAGCGCGCCGTGCGACTCGTGCCGGCCGTGCAGGGCGGTCACCCGGACCGGGTCGAAGAGCATCCCCCGGTCGCGGCCGGCCAGGGCGGCGAAACTCACCGGCGCGTACGGCGGCCGGAACGTCGTGGTACCCAGCGCACCGACCTCCACACCGAGCAGTTCCGCCACCACACCGCTGGTCAGCGTGCCACCGGTCCTCCCCTGGTCGTGGGCGGTGCCGGCGGTGGTGTAACGCTTCACGTGCTCGACCGAGCGCATCCCGGTGCCGGTCGCGCGGGCCAGGTCGGCGACGGTCACGTCCCGTTGCAGATCGGCGAACTGCACCGCCGGGTCGCCGCCGGGCAGCGTCCACACGGCGGCCGGCGGCGTCCCGGCCGGGTCCGCGGCCTCCGGCAGGACGATCCCGCGAGCGGTGAATCCGGCGGCGTCCGCGGCGCGCCCACCCATGGCGGCGCCTTCGGCGAGACAGACCCCGAGGTGGTACGAGCCACCCGCGGCCCCGGCCACGAAGAGGTTCTGACGGCAGCCCCCATCGGGACGGAATGCACCGAGTTCCGGGTCGTAGGCGAGCCGGCCCCCGGCCTGGCTGTAGAGCGCACCCACCGGGTTCCACCCGCCGGACACCAGCAGCAGATCGGCGTCCACCTCACGCCCGGCCCCGTCCGGTGACCGCAGCGTCACCGCCGACACCCGCTCCTCGCCGTGCACCCGGGCCACCGCCCAGCCGGGCAGCGCCTCGCCGTTCTGCACGCCGGGCCGCAGGTCGGCGATCGTGGCGATCTCCACCCCGGCGGCGGCCAGGTCGCGCGCCGCCGCGTAGGCGCTGTCATTGGTGGTGAGCACCACGGCACGGCGGCCGGGGAGTACGCCGTACCGGTTGACATAGGTGCGGGCCGCGCCGGCCAGCATGACCCCCGGCCGGTCGTTGTCGGCGAACGCCAGCGACCGCTCGTGCGCGCCGGTAGCCAGCACCACCTGCCGGGCCCGGATCCGCCAGACCCCCTCGCGCGACAGGTGTGCCGGGGCGAGCGCGCCGAGGTGGCCGGTGCGCCGCTGGACCGCGATCACGTGGTTGTCGTCGTAGTAGCCGAACGCCGTGGTCCGGGTCAGCACCCGGGTCTCCGGTGCCGCGGCGAGTTCGGCGGCCACCGTGTCCACCCAGTCCAGGTGTTCCCCGGTGCCGAGCAGGCTCCCGCCGGGGCGGGGCTGGTCGTCGAGCAGGATCACCCGGGCACCCGACGACGCGGCGGTGGCGGCCGCCGCCAGCCCGGCCGGGCCGGCGCCGATGACGAGGACGTCGCAGTGCGCGTGCGTGGAGTCGTAACGGGCCGGGTCGGGATCGCCGGCGAGCCGCCCGTGGCCGCGCAGCGATCGCGCGACGAGACCGCCGTACAGCTCGACCGTGGTGGCCGTCAGCATCGGCTCCGGGAACGGCTCCTCGATCTGCACGATCGCGTTGGGCTCCTCGATGCCGGCCGAGAAGACGCCCCGCGGCCGGCCCAGCCGGAGGCTGTCGGCCACCCGGAGCACCCCGTTGGCCAGCAGCGCCGACGCGAGCGTGTCGCCCCGGAACCCCTGATACTCGCGGCCGTCGAACCGGAAGCTCAGCGGCGTGTCCCGGTCGACCAGCCCACCCCGCTCGAGACGGTACGGCTGCGTCATGACAGCACCTCGTTGGTGACCGTGTCGCGGACCAGGCTGAACCAGCGACGGCACCCGGCGCTGTGGCTCCACCGTTCCCGGAACGGGCCCTTCGGGTTGTCCCGGAAGAACAGATACCGCGCCCACTCGGCGTCGGACAGGGCGGCCGGGTCGGCGGGGTACGCCACACCGGCCTGCCCGCCGTAGTGGAACTCGGACTCGTCGCGGGGCCCGCACCAGGGGCAGGGGATGAGCATCATGGCGTTTCCTAGGTGAGAACTCAGTGGGCGACCGCGGCGGCGCCGTGCTCGTCGACGAGAGCGCCGGTGACGAAGCGCTCCAGACTGAACGGCGCGTTCAGCGGATGGGGTTCGCCGTGCGCCACGGTGTGCGCGTAACACCAGCCCACGCCCGGTGTCGCCTTGAACCCGCCGGTGCCCCACCCGCAGTTCAGGTAGAGGTTCTCCACCGGCGACAGACCGACGATGGGGGAGGCGTCCGGGGTGACGTCGACGATGCCGCCCCAGGTCCGCAGCACGTGCGCCCGCGCGAACACCGGGAACAGCTCCAGGGCCGCCGACATCTGGCGCTCGATGATGTGGAACGCGCCGCGCTGGCCGTACCCGTTCCACGTGTCGATGCCGGCGCCCATCACCAGCTCACCCTTGTGCGCCTGGCTGACGTAGACGTGCACGGCGTTCGACATGACGACCGTCGGGTGGACCGGTTCGAGCAGTTCGGAGACGAGCGCCTGCAAGGGGTGACTCTGCAGGGGCAGGTCGATGCCGGCGGTCGCGGCCACCACCGAGGTGTGCCCGGCCGCGCTCAGCGCGACCCGCCCCGCCCCGATGGTGCCCAGGTTCGTGTGCACGCCGGTGACCCGCCCGCCGGTGATCTGCAGGCCCCGCACCTCGCAGTTCTGGATCAGGTCCACTCCGAGGGCGTCGGCGGCGCGGGCGTAACCCCAGGCCACGTAGTCGTGCTTGGCGATGCCCGCGCGCGGCTGGTAGGTCGCGCCGAGCACCGGGTAGCGCACGTCCGGGGAGATGTTGACGATCGGGCAGACCTCCCGCACCCGCGCCGGGTCGAGCCATTCGGCGTCGACCCCGTTGAGCCGGTTGGCGTGCACCCGTCGCACGCTGTCGCGCACGTCCTGCGGGCTGTGCGCCAGGTTGAGCACGCCCCGCTGGCTGAACAGGATCGGGTAGCCGAGTTCCTCTTCCAGGCTCTCCCACAGTTTGAGGGAGTGCTCGTAGATGCCGGCGCTCTCGTCCCACAGGTAGTTGGAGCGGATGATCGTGGTGTTCCGGGCCATGTTGCCGCCCGCGAGCCAGCCGCGTTCCAGCACCGCCACGTTCGTGATGCCGTGATTCCTGGCCAGGTAGTAGGCGGTGGCGAGGCCGTGCCCGCCGCCGCCTACGACGATGACGTCGTAGGCGGCCTTGGGCTCCGGGTTGCGCCACAGCCGGTCGGGGTGCTCCGGCAGGTCGCCGCCCGGGGCGGGGCGGGACCCTACTGGGCCAGCCACGCCTTCACCTTGTCCGGGTTCGCCTCGACCCACTTCTTGGCGGCGTCATCGGCGGACAGCTTGTCCTCGGCGATGTACTTGGCCACCACGTTCTGGTCGTCGTTGGTCCACGTGAACGCCTTGACCAGCTTGTAGGCGGGACCGTTGGCGTCGGCGAACTTCTTGCTGACGATCTTGTCGAGCACGTACTCGGGGTAGTCGCAGGCGACCTTCGCGGCGTCCGCGTCACAGCCGGTCTCGTACTTCGGCAGGCTGACCTTGACCAGCTTCAGCTCGGCCAGGAACCACTGCGGCTCGTAGAAGTAGCCGATCAGCGGCGTCTTCTTGGCCTCGGCCTGACGGAACGCGGTGATCAGCGCGGCCTCACTGCCGGCGTACACCACCTTGTAGTTCAGCTTCAGGTTCTTGACCAGCGCCTCGTCGTTGGTGACGAACGACGGGTCGCCGTCCAGGAGCTGGCCCTTGTCACCGGACTCGGACGTCTTGAACTGGGCGGCGTACTTGTTGAGGTTGTTCCAGTCGGTGATGTCCGGGTACTGGGCGGCCATCCACGGCGGTACGTACCAGCCGATGACGCCCTTGTTGCCGGTCTCGCCCGCCGCGACCGCGGTCTTCTGCTCGTCGATGTACTTCTTCTTGAGATCGTCGTGGCCCCAGTTCTCCACGATCGCGTCCACCTCGCCGGTGCCGAAGCCCTGCCAGGCGATCTCCTCCTTGAGGTCCTTCTTGGTGACGGTGCAACCGAGGTTCTTCTCCGCGACGTACGCGATGACCGCGGCGTTCGCCTCGTACCCGACCCACGGGTTGACGGCCAGGTTGAAGGTGCCGCAGGCGGCCGCGCCCGACGACGAGCCGGCCACCGGGGTCTCGCCGATCTTCTCGCCGCCGCAGGCGGTCAGCGCCAGTGCCGTGACGGCGGCGGTCGCCGTGAGGCGCAATAGCTTCATGTTCAGTTACTACCTTTCGAGGGGGAAGAGGCCCGGGCGATGCGGTCGAGCATGATCCCGAGCAGCACGATGGCGGCGCCGGCCGCGAGGCCCTTGCCGTAGAGCTGTCCCTGGGAGAAGCCGGCGACCACGTCGTATCCGAGCGCACCGGCTCCGACCAGGCCGCCGACCACGACCATGGACAGGACATAGATGAGGCCCTGGTTCGCCGCGAGGGTGAGCGACGGCCGGGCCATGGGGAGCTGAACCTTGGTGATCATCTGCCAGGCGCTGGACCCGGCGGCGGTCGCGGACTCGGCGGTGGCGGCCGGGATGGCGCGCACCCCGTCCGCGACGATCTTGATGGCGACCGGGGCGGCGAACACCACGGCGGCCACGATCGCGGTGAAGCGGGTGGCCGAGAAGAGCGCCAGGAACGGCACCAGATAGACGAACGCCGGCATCGTCTGGCCGGCGTCCAGGACCGGGCGGATGATCCGGTCGGCGAACCGGTTGCGGCCCATCCACACGCCGACGGCCACCCCGAGGAGCATCACCATCGCGGTCGCGACGATCGTCATGGCCAGCGTCGTCATGCTGTCCTGCCACAGCCCGGTGCCGATCAGCAGAGCCACGCACGCGGCCGTGGTGATCACCGACCGCACGGTGCCGAGCAGCGCGGCGAGCAGCACGGCGACCGCGCCGACCAGCCACCACGGCGATTCGACGAGCAGCGCTTCCAGCGGGTTGAGCAGGGCGTACGTGATCGCGTTCTTGATCGCCTCGGTGGCGGTGGACAGGTCCTGCTGCGCCCACAGGGCCACCGAGTCGGCGCTCTTGGCGAGCGTGCCGCCGATCGTGACGTCGTCCGGGAACTCGGCCGCCCAGTAGTAGGTGTGCGACAGGTAGGCGCAGACCGCCGCGACGACACCGAACACGGCGAGCAGGGGCCGGCGGAACCGGGCGGCCCGTCCGGTCTGCCGCACCCGGTTCCCGGCCGCCGTGGTGACCCGGTCCAGCACGACGGCCATCACGACGATCGCCAGGCCGGCGTTGAACGCGGTGCCCACGTCGAGCGTCTGCAGCGCCTTGATCACGGTCTTGCCCAGGCCGGGGGCGTCGATGAGGGCCGCGATGGTGACCATCGACAGCGCCGCCATGATGGTCTGGTTGACGCCGAGAACGATGGTGCCCTTGGACAGCGGCAGCAGCACCCCGGTGAGTTTCTGCCGGCCGGTGGCACCGAGCGACTCGGACGCCTCGACCGCCGAGCGCGGCACCGAGCGGATGCCGTGCGCGGTGAGCCGGATCGCCGGCGGCATCGCGTAGATCAGCGTGGCGATCGTCGCCGACGCGGGGCCGATCAGGAACAGCAGGGTCAGCGGGGCCAGGTAGACGAAGGTCGGCATCGTCTGCATGAAGTCCAGGACCGGCGTGACCAGCTTGTGGAAGCGGTCGGACAGCCCGGCCCAGATGCCCAGCGGGATGCCGATGAGCAGCGAGATCACCACCGCGCCCAGGGTGAGGGCGAGCGTGTCCATGCTCTCCTCCCACAGACCCTGCAACCCGAAGAAGACGAAACCGGCGGCGGCGAGCAGGGCCGGCTTCCACCCGGCGAAGACCCAGGAGACGTACGCGACGACGGCCACCACCCCGAGCCAGCCGAGCACCGGCACCGGCCGGCCGTACGACGGCTGGGCGATCAGGTCTTGGAGGAACGTGACCAGGCTGTCGACGGCGGCCCGGATCTCGTTGAAGAAGTACAGGAAGAACGGGCTGCTGTCGCGGTTCGCGCCGACCGTGTCGTTGACGTCGTTGAGCCAGTGGTGCAGCGGGGTCAGGTCGGCGGGGGAGAGCCCGAGCGTGTGCACCCCACGTGCCGGCACCCAGATCAGCACCCAGGCCAGCAGGACGGCGGCCACCAGGACCGGCTTGCCCGGCCGCCGCCACGTCCGCTGGAGGCCGACCGTCGTGGTGGCCATCAGGCGACGGCTTCCACGTCGGTCACGACGGTGAGGATCTCCTCGGCGGTGACGACCCCGAGCAGCGTCCCGTCCCGTACCACCTTGACCGGCCGGTCGGCGGCCAGCACGGTCCGGACCGCGTCCCGGATGACCACCTCGGGACCCAGTTCCGGGCCGTCCAGCACGTCGTCCGGGCGCGGCTGCCGCATCACCCAGCGCAGGGTCAGCACCGAGGCCCGCGGCACGTCCCGGACGAAGTCGCGCACGTAGTCGTCGGCCGGCGCGCCGACCAGCTCGTCGCCGGTGCCGCACTGCACCTGCCGGCCGTCCCGCATGATCAGGATCCGGTCGCCGAGCCGCAGCGCCTCGTTCAGGTCGTGGGTGATGAAGACCATCGTCTTGCCGACCTCGCGGTGCAGGCGGATGACCTCGTTCTGCATGTCGCGGCGGATCAGCGGGTCGAGGGCGGAGAACGGCTCGTCGAAGTAGAGGACGTCCGGGTCCACGGCCAGCGCCCGGGCCAGGCCGACGCGCTGCTGCATGCCGCCGGACAGCTGGTCGGGGTAGCTGTGCTCGTACCCCTCGAGGCCGACCAGGTCGATCACCTCGCGGGCCCGGCGCAGCCGCTCGGCCTTCGACGCGCCGCGGATCTCCAGGCCGTACGCCACGTTGTCGATCACCTGCCGGTACGGCAGCAGCCCGAAGTTCTGGAACACCATGGAGAACTTGTGGCGGCGCAGGTCCCGCAGCCGCCGCTTGCCGGCGCCCAGGATGTCCTCGCCCTCGAAGACGACCTGCCCGGCGGTCGGCTCCACCAGCCGGGTGAGGCAGCGGACCAGGGTGGACTTGCCGGACCCGGACAGGCCCATCACCACGAAGACCTCGCCGGGCGCGACGTCGAACGACACCTCGCGGACCGCGGCCGTGCAGCCGGTCCTCTCGATCAGCTCACGCCGGGTCAGCGCCTTCAGTTCGTCCGAACGCGGCACCCGGTCCGCCTTGTGCCCGAACACCTTCCACAGGTCCCGGACCGAGATCACGGTCTCGGTGCTCATGACGACTCCAATGTCTCGGGACGGAACCAGTGCTGGGGGCGGGGGTCGATGTTCTGCCAGACGTGCTTGGTCTCGCGATATTCGTCGAGCCCGCTGGGGCCCAGCTCACGGCCGATGCCGGACTGCTTGAAACCGCCCCACTCGGCCTGCGGCACGTACGGGTGGTAGTCGTTGATCCAGACGGTGCCGTGCCGCAGCCGCTGCGCGACCCGCTGAGCCCGGCCGGCGTCGCTGGTCCACACCGCCCCGGCGAGCCCGTAGTCGGTGTCGTTGGCGATCCGTACCGCCTCGTCCTCGCCGGTGAACGTCTCCACGGTCAGCACCGGCCCGAACGACTCGTCACGCACGACGGTCATGCCGGAGCGGCACCCGTCCAGGACGGTCGGCAGGTAGTAGAAGCCGCCGGCCAGCGCCGGGTCGTCCGGCCGCCGCCCGCCGCAGCGCAGCACCGCGCCCTCGGCCAGGCCCGCGGCCACGTACTCCTCGACCTTGGCCAGGTGCGCCGCCGAGATCAGCGGCCCCGTCTCGGCGTCCGGGTCGAACGGGCCGCCCAGCCGGATCCGCCGCGCGCGCTCGACGACCGCGTCCACGAAGTCGTCGTGGATGGACTCCTCGACGACGAGCCGCGCGCCGGCCGAGCAGACCTGGCCGGAGTGCAGGAACACCGCGGTCAGCGCGAAGTCGACGGCGGTGTCGAAGTCGGCGTCGGCGAAGACCACGTTGGGGTTCTTGCCGCCCAGTTCCAGGGCCACCCGTTTCACGGTGGCGGCGGCCGCGGCCATCAGCGCCCGGCCGGTCCGCAGGCTGCCGGTGAACGAGACCAGATCGACGTCCGGGTGCTCGGCCAGCGGCGCCCCGGCTTCCGGCCCGGCGCCGAGCACCAGGTTCGCGACCCCGTCCGGCAGCCCGGCCTCGGCCAGCAGCCGGAGCAGGATGATCGCCGTCGACGGCGTCAGCTCGCTCGGCTTGAGAACGAACGTGTTGCCCGCGGCCAGGGCCGGGGCGACCTTCCACGACGTCTGGAGCAGCGGATAGTTCCACGGGGTGATCAGGCCGCACACGCCGACCGGCTCGTGCGTGATCCGGCTGATCGCGTCGGCCCGGCCGGTCTCGATGACCCGGCCCGCGTCGGTCGCGGCGATTCCCGCGTAGTAGCGGAACGCCTTCGCCACGTCCTGCATGTCGTACTCGGCCTCGACCAGCCGCTTTCCGGTGTCCAGGGCCTCGGCGCGGGCCAGTTGCGCCGCGTCCCGGTCGATCAGGTCGGCGACCCGGAACAGCAGCGCGCCCCGCTCGACCGCCGGGGTGTGCGGCCACGGGCCGGCGTCGAACGCCCGGCGGGCGGTGGCGATGGCGGCGATCGTGTCCTCGCGGGACCCGTCGGTCACCGTGGTGACGAGGCTGCCGTCGGCCGGGCAGCGGATCTCCCGTTTCCCGGTCACCGGTCGATGCCCTGCCGGAAGAACGGCACCTCGACCGGGGCGAGCGGGGTGTTGCCGAGGATCAGGTCGGCGGCCTTCTCGGCGATCATCATCACCGGGGCGTAGATGTTGCCGTTCGTGACGTACGGCATCACCGAGGCGTCGACGACACGGAGCCGCTGGACGCCGTGCACCCGCATGCTCGCCGGATCGACCACCGACATGTCGTCGGCACCCATCCGGGCCGTGCACGACGGATGCAGCGCGGTCTCACCCTCACGCCGCACCCAGTCGAGGATCTCCTCGTCGGTCTCGACCGCACTGGCCGGTGACGTCTCGCCCCCGTTGAACGGATCCAGTGCGGGCTGATTGAGGATGGTGCGGGCGACCCGGACCGCCTCCACCCACTCCCGGCGGTCCTGATCGGTGGAGAGGTAGTTGAAGCGCAGCGCCGGGTGCTCCCGCGGATCCCGGCTCCGGATCTTCACGCTGCCGCGGGCGTCGGAGTACATCGGCCCGACGTGCACCTGGTAGCCGTGCCCGCCGGCCGGGGACGAGCCGTCGTAGCGGACCGCGATCGGCAGGAAGTGGAACATCAGATTCGGGTACGCGACCTGGTCGTTGCTGCGGACGAACCCGCCCGCCTCGAAGTGGTTGGTGGCGGCCGGGCCGCTGCGCAGGAACAGCCACTGCGCGCCGATCCACGGCCGGTGCCGCCATTTCAGGTACGGCTGCATCGACACCGGCTGCGTGGACGCGTACTGGATGTACACCTCCAGGTGGTCCTGAAGGTTCTCGCCGACCCCGGGCAGGTGGTGGACCGGCGTGATGCCGAGGGCGGACAGTTCGGCGGCGTCACCGATGCCGGACAACTGGAGGATCTGCGGGGTGTTGATCGCCCCACCGCAGAGGATCACCTCGCCCGCGTACACGCGGTGCGGTGCGCCGCCCCGCCGGGTCGTGTACTCGACGCCGACCGCCCGGGTCCCGTCGAAGAGCACCCGCGAGACGAGTGCTCTGGTCCGTACCGTCAGATTGGGTCTGCTCATCGCCGGGTGCAGGTAGGCGCCTGCCGCGGAGAGACGCCGGCCCCGCTGGATGTTGCGGTCGAAGAGGGCGAAGCCCTCCTGGCGTTCCCCGTTGACGTCGGCGGTCGGCGGATAACCGGCCTGCTCGCTCGCCGCCAGCATCGCCCGGAAGAGCGGATTGGTGCCCGGCCCGCGTTCCAGGACCAGCGGCCCGTCATGCCCCCGGTACGGATCGTCCGGGTCGGCGGCCAGGCAGTTCTCCATCCGGTTGAAGTACGGCAGGCAGTGCGCGTAGTCCCAGTCCGCCATGCCCGGGTCGGCCGCCCAGCGCTCGTAGTCGAGCGGGTTGCCGCGCTGAAAGATCATTCCGTTGATGCTGCTGGAGCCGCCGAGGACCTTGCCGCGGGCGTGGTAGATGCGCCGGCCGAGCATGTGCGGCTCGGGCTCCGACTCGTACTTCCAGTCGTAGAAGCGGCTGCCGATCGGGAACGTCAGCGCCGCCGGCATGTGGATGAACACGTCCCACGGGTAGTCGGGACGGCCCGCCTCCAGCACCAGGACCTTGTTGAGCGGGTCGGCGGAGAGCCGGGCGGCCAGCGCCGAGCCGGCCGAGCCGCCGCCGACGATCACGAAGTCGTACTTGGTCATGGCTTGGCTCCGGGTGGCAGATTGGGTGGTTCCTTCGAGAGTTCGACGTGGACGACGCCGTCGGTCACCTCGACCCGGTGGGTGCGTACCGGTTTCTTCGCCGGGGGCGCGTCGACCGCACCGGTGCGCAGGTCGAAGCGGGAGGCGTGCAGCGGGCACTCCACCTCGCAGCCCTCCAGCCAGCCGTCGGCGAGCGACGCGTCCTGGTGGGTGCAGGTGTCGTCGATCGCGAAGACCTCGCCGTCCTCGGTGTGGAAGATCGCCACCGCCGGTTCGGTCGCCCACCGGTACGCCTCACCCGGTGGTATCTCGCTGAGCGGGCAGACGGGTTGCAGCATCAGGCCTCCTGGGGCGCGGAGCGCAGCTGACGGCGCCACCGGGTGAACAGTTTCGGCTGGTTGAGGCCGAGGACGGCGGACGGCTGCCCGTCGCGCTCGTAAACGGCCAGGAAACTGCGCCGCTCCGGGTCGCCCTCGACGATCCGGACCGTGTCGCCGGGCGCGTGGTGGCCGGCGAACTGGATCATCACGCCGTACTGGTCGGACCAGAAGTAGGGCGGTTTCGTGACGGGCGGATCGGTGCCCAGCAGCTCCGCCACCGCGGTCGCGGGATGCTCCAGCGCGAAGGTCCAGTGCTGCGAGCCGGTGCAGTCGCCGGTGGCCACCACTCCCGGGACGCTCGTTGCGGCGGCCAGCCCGCCCGCCGATTCCAGCCACTCCACGTTGGGGATCGCGCCGATACCGGCCACCACCAGGTCGGCCGGAAGGCGGGTGCCGTCGGCCAGTTCGACCGCCTCGATCCGATCGGTTCCGGTCAGCCCGGTCACCGGCAGGCCGGTCAGCAGCCGGACGCCGTGATCGCCGTGCAGCCGGGAGACGATCTCGCCCATCTCGGTGCCGAGCTGGCCGGCCAGGGGAGTGGGCAGGGACTCGACGACGGTGACGTCCCAGCCGAGTTTACGGGCGCTGGACGCGACCTCGGCGCCGATGAAACCGGCGCCGATCACGACGAGCCGGCCGGTCTGCTTCAGCGCTTCGCGCAGGGCGAGCGCGTCGTCCAGGGTGCGCAGCGTGTGGACGCCGAGGTGCTCGATCGGGCGGGCCCGGGCGCCGGTGGCGATGACGACGCCGTCGGCCCGGATCACCTCACCGGTGTCGAGGTGCACGGCGCGGGTCCGCGGGTCGAACCCGGTCGCGGTGACGCCCAGCCGCCAGTCGGCGCCGAGGTCCTCGCCGTCGTGGGTGAGCGCCAGGTCGGTGACCGTGACCGCGCCGGTCAGGAAGTCCTTGGAGAGCGGCGGGCGATCATAGGGCAGGTGGGGCTCCGCGCCGACGACGACGATCTCGCCCGCGAAGGACTGCCGACGCAGGGCGCGGACGGCTGCGAGACCGGCCAGGGACGCCCCGACAATCGCCACTTTATCCACGCAGACGACCGCCCGTCGTTGTGCAAAACGAAACAGCTCGTGAGATCCGCAACAGACTGCCCGGCCCCTTGATCGATAGTCAAGAGTGCGACACCGAGCCGTCACGTCTTGCAACTTCCCGGAAATCGCAGACGAGTCTCATACGCCATGAGCACCGAACGCGACTCTTGGTAACTTATTGTTGCGCTATGAGCAACGAACGCGAGTCGGGTCCGGCGCTCGTCCAGTCCGTCGACCGGGCATTGAACATCCTCGAAATCTTGGCACGGCGCCGTGCGGCCGGTGTCACCGAGATCGGCAAAGAGCTCGGCGTGCACAAATCCACCGCGTTCCGCCTGCTCGCGGCGCTGGAGGCGCGGGGTTTCGTGGAGCAGGCCCAGGACCGCGGCAGCTACCGTCTCGGTCTCGGCGTGGTCCGCCTCGCCGGCGCGGTCACCGCCCAGCTCGACCTCAGCCGCCAGGGCCACGAGGCCTGCGACCGGCTCGCCGCCGACCTGGGCGAGACCGTCAACATCGCGATCCTCGACAGCAACCGCGCCGTCAACATCACCCAGAGCCGTGGTGCCGCCTCGGTCGCCAGCCACAACTGGGTCGGCCGGCAGACCCCGCTGCACGCCACCTCCAGCGGCAAGATCCTGCTCGCGCACGCGCCGTCGGAGGTGCGGGCCGCGGTGTTCGCCGAGCCTCCGCAGCGGTTCACCGACGCGACCGTCACCGGGGAGGACGAGCTCTCCGCCGAGCTCGACCGGGCCCGCGCCGAGGGCTGGGCCTGCACGTCCGAGGAGTACGAGGTGGGCCTCAACGCGGTGGCCGCGCCGATCCGGGGTGCCGACGGTGCGGTGATCGCGGCCATCAGTGTCTCCGGCCCGGCGTACCGCCTGGACCGGGACGCCTTCCCGGCGATCGCGAAGCGGGTGATCGCCGCGGCCGACGAGGTGAGCGGGCGGATGGGCTGGGTGCCCCCGCTGCGGCAGGCGACGCACCTTTAACAATCGGCGCCTTGACGCCGGTCCCGCGGTTCGTCGAAGCTGTTGCGTATTCCAAGCGGTGTTGCGCTCTGTGAAACGCAAGGACTGCCATGAACCCTCGTGTAGTCGTCATCGGCGCCGGCGTCGTCGGCAGCGCCCTCGCGGACGAGCTGACCGAACGCGGCTGGACCGATGTCACCGTGGTCGACCAGGGCCCGCTCTTCACCCCCGGCGGCTCCAGCTCGCACGCCCCCGGCCTGGTCTTCCAGACCAACCCGTCGAAGACCATGACCGAGCTGGCGTCGTACACGGTCGCCAAGCTCAGCGGCCTCACGCTCGACGGACAGTGGTGTTTCCGGCAGGTCGGCGGCCTCGAGGTGGCCACCACCGAGGCCCGTCTGCACGACCTCAGGCGCAAACACGGCCTGGCCACCTCGTGGGGTGTCGAGGGCGCCCTGCTCGACCCCGCCGAGTGCGCCGCCCTGCACCCGCTCCTCTCCGCCGAGAAGATCCTCGGCGGCTTCCACGTCCCCACCGACGGGCTCGCCAAGGCGGTCCGCGCCGTCGAGGCCCAGGCCCGGCGGGCGATCGGGCGCGGCGCCCGGTTCCTCGGCGGGCACACCGTCACCGGCGTCGCCCAGCAGGGCGGCCGGGTCACCGGCGTCGAGACCGACCAGGGTGTCATCCCGGCCGACGTGGTCGTCTGCGCGGCCGGTTTCTGGGGCCCCCGGGTCGGCGAGATGGCCGGCCTGACCATCCCGCTGCTGCCGCTGGCCCATCAGTACGCCAAGACCGGCCCCGTCCCCACCATGGCCGGCGTGAACGACCTGGTCCTGGAGGCGAGCAGGCCCATCCTCCGCCACCAGGACCAGGATCTCTACTACCGGGAACACGGCGACCGGATCGGGATCGGCTACTACGGGCACCGGCCCATGCCGGCCGATCTCGGCAACCTCGGCGCGGCGATGCCGAGCGTCCTCGACTTCACCGCCGAGGATTTCGCGCCCGCCTGGACCGCGAGCGTCGACCTGATGCCCGGCCTGGCCGCCACGTCCGTCGAGGAGGGGATGAACGGCATCTTCTCGTTCACCGCCGACGGGTTCCCGCTGATCGGCGAACACCGCGACCTGGCCGGGTTCTGGGTCGCCGAGGCGGTCTGGGTCACCCACTCCGCCGGTGTCGCCCGGGCGCTCGCGCAGTGGCTGGTCGACGGGCAGCCCGGGATCGACCTGCACGAGGCCGACCTGCACCGGTTCGAGCAGGTGCAGCTGGCGCCGGACTACGTCGAGGAGAGAGCCAGGCAGAACTTCATCGAGGTGTACGACATAGTGCACCCGTTGCAGCCGATGGAACGCCCGCGCCCGCTGCGGACCAGCCCGTTCCACGCCCGGCAGCAGGACCTCGGCGCCGTCTTCCTGGAAGGCGCCGGATGGGAACGGCCCTACTGGTACACCGCCAACCCGCCCGCCCCGGACCTGCCCGCCCGCGACGACTGGTCGGCCCGCTACTGGTCACCGATCGCCGCCACCGAAGCGAGGATCACCCGGGAACGGGTGGCGATGTACGACATGACGCCACTCAAGCGCCTGGAGGTCAGCGGGCCCGGGGCGCTGGACTTCCTCCAGTACCTGACGACCAACAACCTCGACAAGTCGGTCGGCTCTGTCACGTACACCCTGATGCTCGGTTTCGACGGCGGGATCCGCAGTGACCTGACCGTCGCGCGTCTCGGACCGCAGGTCTTCCAGGTCGGTGCCAACGGGCCGCTCGACGAGGACTGGATGCGGCGGCACGCCCCCGACACCGTGCAGATCCGCGACATCACCGGCGGAACCTGCTGCATCGGACTGTGGGGACCGCTCGCCCGGCACGTGCTTCAGCCACTGACCCGCACCGACTTCTCGCACGAGGCCGTCAGGTACTTCCGGGCGCAGCGGGCCTTCATCGGCGAGGTGCCGGTCACCGCGATGCGCCTGTCCTACGTCGGTGAACTCGGGTGGGAGATCTACACCAGTGCCGACCTGGGACTACGGCTGTGGGACACGCTGTGGGAGGCCGGGCTTGCGCACGGGATCATCGCGGCCGGGCGCAGCGCCTTCAACAGCCTGCGCCTGGAGAAGGGCTACCGGTCGTGGGGCACCGACATGACGACCGAGCACGACCCGGTCTCGGCGGGCCTGGAGTTCGCGGTCCGGATGGACAAGGGCGACTTCATCGGCCGCGCCGCTCTCTCCACCGTCGCGAAGCAACGGCGTCTCACCTGTCTCACCCTGGACGATCCGGCTGCCGTCGTGATGGGTAAGGAACCGGTGTACGCCGGCGGCGCCCCGGTCGGCTACGTCACCAGCGCGTCCTACGGATACACCATCGGCCGCACCGTCGCGTACGCATGGCTTCCCGCAGCTCTCTCCGTCCCCGGCACGACCGTCGACGTCGAGTACTTCGGCGAACGGCTCCCGGCGACCGTGGCGGCCGAGCCGCTGTTCGACCCGAAGATGGAACGCATCCGCCGATAGAGGTGTCACCGTGACCGCCAGCCTCATCCCCACCCTCCCCGGCCACTACTACACCGACCCCGCGATCTTCTCCCTCGAACAGTCGCGGATCTTCGAGACCATGTGGTTCTGCGCGGTCCGCGCCGCCGACCTGCCGAACCCCGGCAGCTTCAAGTCGGTGGAGATCGGCCGGGAGAGCGTCCTCATCGTCCGCGGGCGCAACGGTGCGCTGCGCGCGTTCCTCAACATCTGCCGGCACCGGGGCGCGAAACTGTGCACCGAGGAGACCGGCGAGGTGAAGCGGGCGTTCCAGTGCCCGTACCACGCGTGGACGTACGGCCTCGACGGCAAACTCATCGCCGCGCCCAACCTGACCAGGATGCCGGACATCGACCGCGTCGAGTACGGCTTGGTGAACGTGCACCTGCGGGAGTGGATCGGGTACGTGTGGGTGTGCCTGGCCGACGAGCCGCCGCCGTTCGAGGACGACGTGATGGGCGCCGTCACCGAACGGCTCGGGACCCTGGCGGCGATCGACGCGTACGACATCGACACCCTCCAGGTCGGCCGGCGCATCACCTACGACGTGAAGGCCAACTGGAAGCTGATCGTCGAGAACTTCATGGAGTGCTACCACTGCGCGACCATCCACCCCGAACTGGTGGAGGTGCTGCCCGAGTTCGCCGACGGATACGCCGCCCAGTACTACGTGGGCCACGGCGCCGAATTCGGCACCGGCATCCAGGGTTTCACCGTCGACGGCTCGGAGGGTTTCGACAGGCTCCCCGGCGTGACCGACGACCAGGACCGGCGCTACTACGCCATCACCATCAAGCCGCAGGTCTTCGTCAACCTGGTCCCCGACCACATCATCCTGCACCGCATGTACCCGGTGGCCGCCGACCGCACCATCGTCGAATGCGACTGGCTGTACTCCCACGAGGTGGTCACCTCCGGCCGTGACGTGTCCCGCTCGGTGGAGCTGTTCCACCGCGTGAACGTCCAGGATTTCGACGCGTGCGAGCGCTGCCAGCCCGCGATGAGCTCCCGCGCCTACGCCCGGGGCGGTGTCCTGGTCCCCTCCGAACACCACATCGGCGCCTTCCACAACTGGGTAACCACCCGCCTCACCCCCACCCCCTAACCCCTCCGCCCACCGACCCCGCGTCGCACGCCGGCCACTCCCCGCAACGCACCCCACCACCCCCACCGGCACCCGGCCCCCGCCAGTCCCCGGTCCTTGCGGGTCTTCGGTCCTTGCGGGTCTCCGGTCCTTGCCCGGTGCTCCCGTTCCCGCCGCTGCCCCCACCTTGCTGGCCCCCTTTCTTGCCGGCGCCCCGTTCTTGCCGGTGCTTCGCCCCCGCCGATCCCGCCCTCGCTGGTGCCCCGCGCCAGCGGTTCCCCGTGACGCGACAACCGTCGTCGCCGCCGATCCTCCTGCGACAGCGCCCACCCTTCGGCAAACGATGACCCGAGCACACGATCGCTCTTTGTGTGCTCCGGCCCCCGTCATGGCGGTGATGGGCGATCACGTTATGCGGATTGTGGGCTTCCACCCCCGCCATAGCGATGACCAGCGCACACGATCGGCCAATGTGTGCTGCCACCACCGTGCCCTCCAACGGACGCGCCGGTCCCGAAGACCGTAACCACCGTCCACCGAGACCGGCGTCACCAACATCGAGTCACACCTCCCCCGCCTGGCAAGCCGACCTCGACGACCGCGAACATCAACCCGCGACGGAAACCGCGACATGCCACCAGCGACGCGAAAGCCGCCACACCCCAGCCCGCGCCCCTCCACACCGCAGGCATCCGTGCCGAAACCCCCGGCTCCCGGTGCAAACCGATCTTGCCCGGCTGGCCCACACCGCTGTCTCAGCGCGGCTGAGACAGCGGTGCGAACCAGCCGGATCTTCCTGGCTGGTTCCCACCGCTGTTTCGAAGGCCGTGAGACAGCGGTGGGAGCCAGCTGGATCGGGACTGTAAAAAGAACGGTGTAACTCCTGATCAAGGAGACGCACCTGATGACCATGACGACCGAGGCCGTGGATACTTCCGCGGTGGCCAAGA
>NZ_QGGR01000018.1 GCF_003148685.1 Actinoplanes xinjiangensis
GTGCGGTGGGCCGGGGCGGACGGGTGCGGTGGGCCGGGGCGGACGGGTGCGGTGGGCTGGGGCCGATGGGTGGGGTGGGCTGGGAAGGCGCGGTGGGGTGGTGGTGTCCGGCGGGAGGTGGCGGGTGGGATGCGGCCGCGGTGCGGGTGGGTCGGGAACGGCATCCGGGGGTGGGCGGCGCCTTCGATAGGCCATGATCAGTGAGGTCGGTGTCAGTGGCTTGGGTCCCCTTCAGCCGACCGGCTGGTAATCGGCCGTTAACCGGCTGATACGGTCGCGAAAAGTCGCCCGGACACTGGGAGTGCAGAGATATGGGCAAGAAGGTAACCGTCGTAGGCGCCGGTTTCTACGGGTCCACGACCGCACAGCGTCTCGCCGAGTACGACATCTTCGAGACGGTGGTTCTCACCGACATCATCGACGGCAAGCCGGCCGGTCTCGCGCTCGACATCAACCAGTCCCGGTCGATCGAGGGCTTCGAGACCAAGGTCGTCGGTGTCTCGACCGGCCCGAACGGTGAGGGTTACGAGGCCATCGAGGGCTCGGACGTCGTCGTGGTCACCGCCGGTCTGCCGCGTAAGCCGGGCATGAGCCGGATGGACCTGCTCGAGGTGAACGCGAAGATCGTCCGTCAGGTCGCGGAGAACATCGCGAAGTACGCGCCGAACGCCGTTGTCATCGTGGTCTCCAACCCGGTCGACGAGATGACCGCGCTGGCTCAGCTGGCCACCCAGTTCCCGAAGAACCGGGTGTTCGGTCAGGCCGGTGTGCTCGACACCGCCCGGTTCACCAACTTCATCGCCGAGGAGCTCAACGTCCCGGTGAAGAGCGTCAAGGCGCTGACCCTGGGCTCGCACGGCGACACCATGGTTCCGGTTCCTTCGCGGTGCACGGTCGACGGCAAGCCGCTCTCCGAGCTGCTCCCGGCCGAGAAGATCGAGGAGCTGGTCGTCCGGACCCGTAACGGTGGCGCCGAGGTGGTCGCGCTGCTGAAGACCGGTTCGGCGTACTACGCGCCGTCGGCTGCCGCGGCCCGCATGGCCAAGGCCGTCGCCGAGGACTCCGGCGAGGTCGTCCCGGTCTGCGCGTGGGTCGACGGGGAGTACGGGATCTCCGGCGTCTACCTGGGTGTCGAGGCCGAGCTGGGTGCCACCGGCATCCGCAAGGTCGTCGAGGACAAGCTCACCGACAGTGAGCTGGCCGGCCTGAAGGAGGCCGCCGAGGCGGTCCGCGCCAAGCAGGCGGACGTCGCCGACCTCTGAGTCGCACGCTGAAGCACGCATGAAGGCCGGGGCCGTTGGCCCCGGCCTTCATGTTGTAAGGCGGTGACGAGGCGGAAGAGCGCCGTCATGGTGTGAGCCGGGCGGCGACACGGGGACGAGGCGGGAGAGTGCCTTCAGGCCGTCAGCGGGGCGGCGAGCAGGGTGAGGAGCACGAACAGCCCGGCGATCACCGCCGTCGGAACCGGTGGGGTCTTCTTCAGCAGCGCGAACGGCACCACGATGGCCGGGACGAATCCGGCCGGGGCCGCCCAGCGCATGCCGTGGACGAAGGCGCTGCCGCCGGGTCCGCTGATCAGATGCACGATGCGGTAACCCTCGAGCGGGAAGAGCGCCACCGCCGTCGGCGACAGGGCGACGGCCGCCACACCGAGGGTGTAGAGCCAGGCCCGGTGCACCCGCTTGCGCAGCAGGACCACGGCCCAGATCAGTCCGAACACGGCGAAGATGGTCAGCCATCCGGCGACCGCCATGCCCGCGGGCTGCCCGCCGGTGAGCAGGCGCGCACCGTCGACCCAGGCCCGTGCGGTGGTCTCGCGGACGGCGAAGAGCAGGAAGTACGCCACACTGCCGACCAGCCAGACGAGGGCGCCGAGTGCGATCCGGCCCGGTGACGGTCCGGGCGGCGGCTCGGGCGGGGCGGTGGGGGTGATGCCCCGGCCCCGGCTCGGTCTCGTCTTGGTCCTGCGCTGCTGCCGGCGGGCGGGGCGGCTCACGTACGGCCCGGCCGGGCATCGGAGTTCATCGCACGATGCTAAGGGGCGAGCAGGGCTGCCGTGGTGACGGACACGATCGATACGACGGCGACCACGACGGGACCCCACAGGCGTGTCCGCCGCAGCTCGAAGAGGTCCCCGAAGACGATCACCATCCCGGCCGTCAGCAGGGCGAGCCACGCGGTCTGCCCACCAGTGACGAAGTCGGTGCCGCCGCCCGGGAACGGGTCCTTGTCCGCTCGGGTGGGGAAGAACCAGAGCGCCACCGGTGCGGCCAGGGCGGCGACGGTGAGCAGGGTGAGCCGGGCGGCCCGGCCTCGTACGCGGGCGGCCCACAGGCAGCCGGCTCCGGCACCCGCGACGACTGCCACGAAGCTCCAGCCGGCCAGGACGAGCAGCGCCGGACGGTCGCCGATGACGCCGTGGGCCGCTCGGATGACGTCGTCGCGGAAAAGGGCCCCCGTGACGAGCGACACGACGATGCCGGTTGCGATCGGGACGACGGGGAGGGCCCGAGCTGCCGTTTCGCGTAGATCGTCCATACGCGTACCGCCGTGACGAGGTTCGTAATGCTTATCGGCACGACGATTCTTCATTCCCTGGGATGGTAGAGGGGGTCGGACAGGGCGAGGCCGCCCGGCGATCTTCGACGGGCGGGCAGTACGCTCGTACTGCTAAGCATGTGTTTCGGGAGAGGAGCGCCGGCCGATGGCGAAAATCAAGGTCAAGAACCCGGTCGTCGAGATCGACGGCGACGAGATGACCCGGATCATCTGGAAGCAGATCCGTGAGCAGCTGATCCTGCCGTATCTCGATGTGAACCTCGAGTACTACGACCTCTCGATCCAGTACCGGGACGAGACCGACGACCAGGTGACGATCGACTCGGCCAACGCCATCAAGCGGCACGGTGTGGGCGTCAAGTGCGCCACCATCACGCCCGACGAGGCGCGGGTCGAAGAGTTCGGCCTGAAGAAGATGTGGCGTTCGCCGAACGGCACGATCCGTAACATCCTCGGCGGCGTGGTCTTCCGCGAGCCGATCATCATGAAGAACGTGCCCCGTCTGGTACCGGGCTGGACCAAGCCGATCATCATCGGCCGGCACGCCCACGGCGACCAGTACAAGGCGACCGACTTCGTCGCGCCGAAGGCCGGTAAGTTCACCGTCACCTTCACGCCGGAGGACGGCTCCGAGCCGCTGGAGTTCCACGTCGCGGACTTCCCGGCCGGTGGCGTCGGCATGGCGATGTACAACTTCGACGAGTCGATCCGTGACTTCGCGCGCGCCTCGTTCCGCTACGGCCTGGCTCGTAACTACCCGGTCTACCTGTCGACGAAGAACACCATCCTGAAGGCCTACGACGGGCGTTTCAAGGACCTGTTCGCGGAGATCTTCGAGACCGAGTTCGCGGACCAGTTCAAGCAGGCCGGCATCACCTACGAGCACCGGCTGATCGACGACATGGTCGCCGCCGCGATGAAGTGGGAGGGCGGCTACGTCTGGGCCTGCAAGAACTACGACGGTGACGTGCAGTCCGACACCGTGGCCCAGGGCTTCGGCTCGCTCGGCCTGATGACCTCGGTGCTGATGACTCCGGACGGCCAGACCGTCGAGGCCGAGGCCGCCCACGGCACGGTCACCCGGCACTACCGGCAGTGGCAGAAGGGCGAGAAGACCTCGACCAACCCGATCGCCTCGATCTTCGCCTGGACCGGTGGCCTCAAGCACCGCGGCAAGCTGGACGGCACCCCCGAGGTGACCGAGTTCGCCGAGAAGCTCGAGCGCGTCTGCATCGAGACCGTCGAGGGCGGTCAGATGACCAAGGACCTCGCGCTGCTGATCAGCCGGGACGCCCCGTGGCTGTCGACCGACGAGTTCATGAACGCTCTCGACGAGAACCTGGCGCGCAAGCTCGGCGCCTGATTCCACGAGCATCACCGAAGCCCGCCGGCCTCCGCCGGCGGGCTTCGTGCTGTCCGCCCGTTTCGGGACCTTGGTCCCTCCGGGTCATGCCTTTACGCAGCGTGCCGGTGCCCGCGGGCTGCCGAAGATGGAGGTGACGAAGGGGAGCGAGATGAACGAGCTTGCGGTCGTGATCGACGACCTGGTCGGGAACGCACAGAAGGCGCTTACCGCCTACGCGGACTTCACCCAGGAGCAGGTGGACTACATCGTCGGCAAGTCCTCGGTGGCGGCGCTGGACAAACACGGCGAACTGGCCGGGCTGGCGGTCGACGAGACCGGCCGGGGCGTGTTCGAGGACAAGGCCGTCAAGAACATCTTCGCCTGCGAGCACGTCACGAACAGCATGGCCGGGATGAAGACGGTCGGCATCATCCACCGTGACGACGTCAACGGCATCACCGAGATCGCCGATCCGGTCGGTGTGGTCTGCGCGGTCACCCCGGTCACCAACCCGACCTCGACCACGATCTTCAAGGCGCTGCTGGCGCTGAAGACCCGCAACCCGATCATCTTCGCCTTCCACCCGAACGCCCAGCGGTGCAGTGCCGAGGCCGCCCGGGTGGTCCGGGACGCGGCGATCGCGGCCGGTGCCCCGGAGAACTGCATCCAGTGGGTGGAGCAGCCGTCGATCCAGGCCACGTCGGCCCTGATGAACCACCCGGGTGTCGCGACGATCCTGGCCACCGGCGGCAACGCGATGGTCCGGGCCGCGTACTCGACAGGCAAGCCGGCTCTCGGCGTCGGCGCGGGTAACGTTCCCGCCTACGTCCACCCGTCCGCCGACGTGGTCCGTGCCGCCCACGACATCGTGCTGTCGAAGACCTTCGACAACGGCATGATCTGCGCGTCCGAGCAGGCCGTCATCCTGGACAGGAAGATCGCGAGCCAGGCGATCAGGGAGTTCGAGCGGCTGCACGCCTACGTGGTGACCGCCGAGGAGAAGAAGCTCCTCCAGGACTTCATCTTCCCGCCGGACGGCGAGGGCAGGGACTGCGTGGGCGAGAAGCTCAATGCCGCCGTCGTCGGCCGGTCGCCGGTGTGGATCGCCGAACAGGCCGGGTTCAGCGTTCCCGAGGACACCTCGATCCTGCTCGCCGAGATCAGCGAGGTCGGCCCGGCCGAGCCGCTGAGCCGCGAGAAGCTGTGCCCCGTGCTCGCACTGCTCAAGGCCGAGGACGAGGAGCAGGGCATCCGGTACGCCGAGCAGATGGTCGAATTCCACGGCCTCGGGCACAGTGCGGTCGTGCACGCCAAGGAGGCGGGCCTGGCCGAGCGGTTCGGGCAGCGGATGAAGGCGGTCCGGATCATCTGGAACGCGCCCGCCTCACAGGGCGGCATCGGCGACATCTACAACGGGTTCCGCCCGTCGATGACCCTCGGGTGCGGCAGTTACGGCCACACCTCGGTCTCCGACAACGTCTCCGCTCTCAACCTGCTCAACATCAAGCGCATCGGCCGTAGGACGAACAACATGCAGTGGTTCAAGGTGCCGGCGAAGATGTACTTCGAGCCGCACGCCATCCGCTACTTCCGGGACATGCCGGACGTCAGCCGGGTCACCATCGTCACCGACCACACCATGACCAGGCTCGGGTACGTGGACCGGATCAGCAACGTGCTGCGGGAGCGCCCGGAGCCGGTGACGATCCAGGTCATCGACGGGGTCGAGCCGGAGCCCAGCATCGAGACCGTCCGGGCCGGTGCCGCGCTGATGCGTTCGTTCCGCCCGGACACGATCATCGCGCTCGGCGGCGGCTCACCGATGGACGCCGCGAAGGTGATGTGGCTGCTCTACGAGCACCCGGACATCGACTTCGCGGACATGAAGGAGAAGTTCTTCGACGTCCGCAAGCGGGCCTTCAAGTTCCCGACCCTGGGCAACCTCGCCCAGCTGGTCTGCGTGCCGACCACCTCCGGCACCGGCGCCGAGGTCACGCCGTTCGCGGTGATCACCGACACCGCCACCGGGCAGAAGTATCCGCTGGCCGACTACGCACTCACCCCGAGCGTGGCGATCATCGACCCGCACCTGACCAAGGACCTGCCGCCGGTGGTCACCGCGGACAGCGGTTTCGACGCGCTGACCCACGCCACCGAGGCGTACGTGTCGGTCTACGCCAGCGACTTCACCGACGGCCTGGCCCTGCACGCGATCAAGCTGATCTTCCAGAATTTGGAGCGGGCGGTGAAGCAGGGCGGGGACGACCCGCTGGCCCGGGAGAAGATGCACAACGCCGGAACCATCGCCGGCATGTCGTTCGGCAACGCGTTCCTCGGCATCGTGCACGCCATGGCACACACCCTGGGCGCCAGTTTCCACGTGGCGCACGGCCGGACCAACGCGATCCTGCTGCCGCACGTGATCCGGCACAACGGGACCGTCCCGGCGAAGCTCAACAGCTGGCCGAAGTACGAGCGCTACATCGCCCCGGAGCGCTTCCAGGACATCGCCCGGCACCTCGGCCTTCCCGCCGAGACTCCCGAGCAGGGCGTGGAGTCGTACGCCCGCGCCGTCGAGAAGTTGCGGGACGCCGTCGGGATCCCGCCGTCGTTCAAGGGCGCCGGGGTGGACGAGGAGGAGTTCCTGGCCGCGTTGCCGCAGCAGGCGATGAACGCCTACCTGGACCAGTGCGCGCCGGCGAACCCGCGGATGCCGATGCTGGAGGACATGAAGCGGATCATGAAGAATGCCTACTACGGGGAGTGACCCTGACGTGACCTGATTCGTTGAAAAAGTGGGGAGGCCTTGTCCCGGGCCTCCCCACTGCCGTGTCAGATGTCGCGCAGCCGCTGGGCCGCGGCCTCCGGGACGATGTCGTTGACGAAGGCGCCCATCGCCGACTCCGACCCGGCCAGGAACTTCAGCTTGTCCGCCGCACGCCGGATGCTGAACAGCTGCAGGTGCAGATAGCCCAGCTCACGGCCCTCACCGGTGACCGCCTGATGCCACGCCGAGATGTACGGCATCGGTTTGCCGAAGAGGCCGTCGAACCGGCGCAGCACGTCGAGGTAGAGCGGGGCGAACGCGTCCCGTTCGGCGTCGGTCAGCGCGGGCAGGTCCGGGACCTGCCGGTGCGGGGCCACGTGCACCTCGAACGGCCAGCGGGCGGCGGCCGGCACGAAGGCGGTCCAGTGGTCGTTGGACGCGATCACCCGTACCTTCGCCTCCTGCTCGGCGGCGAGGACGTCGGCGTACAGATTGCGGCCGGTCTTGTCGAAGTGCCGCCTCGCGGCCCGGAGGTAGGCCGCGGTCTTCGGCGTCACCGTCGGGTAGGCGTAGATCTGGCCGTGGGGATGGTGCAGCGTCACGCCGATCTCGACACCCCGGTTCTCGAACGGGAACACCTGCGCCACCTCCGGCACGGCGGACAGCTCGGTGGTGCGGTCGGCAAGGGCGTCGATCACGGTACGCACGCGCGACACCGGCAGCGAGCCGAAGGCGCTGTCGTGATCGCTGGTGAAGCAGACCACCTCGCACCGGCCGTACCCCGGCCGCACCGGCACCATGCCGGTGACCTGAGTGATCTCGTCCGGCACGATCCGGTCGGAGAACGATGGGAACTGGTTCTCGAAGACCACCACGTCGTAGTCGGGCGCCGGGATCTCGCTGGCGAACCGCTCGCTCGTCGGGCACAGCGGGCAGGCGTCGGACGGCGGCAGGAAGGTCCGCGTGTTGCGGTGCGCGGCGACCGCGATCCATTCGTCGGTCAGCGGGTCGTAGCGCAACTGCGACGCCGGCGGAGGCGGCGGCAACTGGCGGGTGTCCGGGTACGACGAACGGCTGCTGCCGGGGGATTCGTCGAAGTAGATCAGCTCACGGCCGTCGGAGAGACGGACGCTCGAGCGGGTCGGGGTCACTGGGGGTTCACCACCACGAGTTCAGGGACGGTTTCCGACAGCAGGGCGCGGGCGTCGTCGTCCAGCCCGTCGTCGGTGATCAGGACGTGGGCTCGGGACAGCGGCACGATCGACGAGATGCCGACGGTGCCCCACTTGGTGTGATCGGCGAGCACGACCAGGCGCTCGGCGGCTTCCACCAGCGCCCGGTTGACATCCGCCTCCATCAGGTTGGGCGTCGTGTAGCCGGCGCGCTCGCTCATCCCGTGCACCCCGAGGAAGAGCACGTCCAGGTGCAGCGTGCCGACGGCGGCGACGGCCACCGGACCGACGAGAGCATCCGAGGGGGTACGGGTACCGCCGGTCAGCACCACGGTCTGGTCGGGCCGGCCGGCCCGGTAGAACACGTCGGCGACCGGGATCGAGTTCGTCACCACGGTCAGCGCCGGGACGTCGACCAGGCGCTGGGCCAGCTCGGCGGTCGTGGTGCCGGCCGACAGCGCGATGGCGTCGCCCGGTGAGACCAGGGCGGCGGCCCGCTGGGCGATCGCCGCCTTCTCCCCGCGCTCCCGCACCGATTTCGCGGTGAAGCCCGGCTCGTGCGCCGAGCCGGGACTGACGGTGGTCGCGCCACCATGTACCTTCGCCAGCAACCCGCGCTCGGCGAGCGCCTCCAGGTCGCGGCGGATCGTCATGTCGGAGACGCTGAACTCGGTGGCCAGTTCGGTGACCCGGACGCCGCCGGAGGCGCGCACCCGGTCGAGGATCGCCGACTGCCTCTGCTGTGCCAGCATCAGCCGTGCCGGCCCGAGCCGCGCCGGCCGGAGCCGCGCCAGCCGGAGCTGTTATACCGCACTATTTCGAACACACTCGAACAGTACCCCGTGGTCGGGTGCGTGCGAAAGGGTGAGTTCAGATACCGCGGCCTCGCTTGTGCAGCGCTGAAAGGACGTTCTCCACCTTGACCGCTCCGGTCATCGCCGCCAAGGCGATCGCCGCACGAGGTTCCCGCCAATTCGCCCGCACCGCCTCCCGGGTGTACCGCCAGGCGGCGCCCCGGTTGCCGGACGCCGCCGACCAGCACGCCAGCTGACCGTAGACCCGGGCCGCGCCCGGACGGCAGCCGCTGATCTCCGGGTGCCGCTGCATCATCCAGCGCAGCGACGAGATCTTGGTGGCGTACTCGTACGCGTAGTGCGAGGTCCGGCCCCACAGCACCCGAACCAGCGGCTCGTCCAGGTGAACGATCGGCACACGGCGCGCCGCCCTGAGCAGAAGATCCCAGTCCTCGTTCTGGCTGCCCGGCGCGTCCTCGGCGACCAGCCCGACCCGCTCCGGATCCAGCGCCTCCCGGCGGATCAGGAACGACGACGAATGCAGCATCGCCATCCGCGACCGGGCCAGATCGTCCACGGTCACCCGCGGCCGCCCGGCCAGCCGTGCCGTGCACCGGCCCTCGTACTCCACCTCGATCGCACACGTGGCGAACTCGGCCTCCGGCTCGGCCAGCAGCGCGGCCACCTGACGGCGCAGCTTGTCCGGCAGCCACTGGTCGTCGTCGTCACAGAACGCCATCAGCTCGGTGTCCAGCGCCAGCAGGCCGGTGTTCCGCGCGCCGGCCAGCCCCGGGGCCCGCCAATTCGTCAACACCAGCACCGGTACGCCGTCCGTCGACGCCAGCAGGTAGTCCGGCTCGGTCTGGTCGTACACCACCACCACCTTCAGCTCGCCCGGATAGCGCTGGGCGCGTACCGCGGCGATCGAGCGGCGCACCAGCTCGGGACGGTTCCGGGTGGGGATCACGACCCCTACCGACGGCCAGTTCATCACGCCTCCGATGCGATGTTGAGCGGGTAGCCGTACGCCCGCAGCAGTGGTCCGCACACCGCGCCGACCAGCCGCCGCTGCGCCCGCGGCAGCGCCGCCACCCACGCGTCGTCCCGGCGCAACGGCAGCCGGCCCACCGTGAACCGCATCGGATTGCCCGCCGCGCTGTGCCCCGCCCGCAGATCGGCGTGCCCGCTCCGGAGGAAGTCGAGGTCGTCCGGGTGCAGCGGGGCGCCCGCGAAATCGGCCAGGCGGATCAGACCGGCCCGCGGATCGGCGAGGAACTCCTCGTAGCGGATCCGCCGAACCGGGACGCCACGCCGGGCCAGCAGGCCGAACGCGGCGTTGTGCGCGTTCCACAGCAGCGCCGAACGCCCGGGGGAGTAGCGGGTCATCTGCTCCACGCCGTCGGTCTCCGGCCGGGCCACCGTCTTGGTCCACGAGTACGCCACCCCGCGGGCGTCCCGGACCACGTGCACCACCCTCAGGTCGACGTCGTCCGCCCAGCGCAGCACATGCGCCAGCGCCGAGTGCTTGGAGGAGTCGATCACCACGCGGGCACCGGAGACCTCGGCCGCGGCGGCGTAGACCCGGGCGTAGTAGGAGGCGTACTCACGTACCTCGTCGGAGGCGGTGGTCGCCGAGGCCAGGCGGGGGATGTGCCGGGTCCGCTCGACGGCGTCGCGGAGGGCGTGCACCCGGTCCACGTCGACGTTCGACCACCCGTCGAAGGCCAGTTCGCCGACGCGTTTCCAGAAGTCGCACCCGGAGAACCGCTGCCCGCAGCCGCATCGTTCGTCGTCCCGGACGTCGCGCTGCCACAGGTGGACGACCTCGCCGAGAGCACACATCCCCGGCAACTCACCGAGCAGGCGCTCCACGAGCGTTGTCCCACTTCGTCCGAATCCACCCAGAAACAGCACTTGTGCCACTTTGGCCCGCCTTTGCTCGTTTCGTTCTCGTAACGAGTCAAGCAGGCAAAAGGAGGCGTCAAGTGACTATCGAGGCTTTCGACCGCGTGCACCTCGACGGAACCGGAATCGACCGCATCACCGAGGACGAAGTCGTCGCCGTGGTCCGCGAGTCCCTGGCACACGGACGCGGCGGCCGGATCATCACCCCCAACGTCGACATCCTGCGCCGGGCCTCCGCCGACCCCGGCGTCCGCCGCCACCTCGACGACGCCGACCTGATCGTCGCCGACGGCATGCCGCTCGTCTGGGCCAGCCGCCTCGGCGGGTCACCCCTCCCCGAACGCGTCGCCGGCAGCAGCCTCATCTGGTCCCTCTCCGAAGGCCTCGGCCGGGACGCCCGCTCCATCTTCATCATCGGCGGCACCCCCGCCACCGGCAGCACCCCCGCCACCACCGCCACGCGGGACACGACCGCCGCCGGCGGTACTCCCGCCACCGCCGGCACTCGGGCCACCGCCACCGGCACCGCGGCCGTCACCGGCACCGCCCCCGGCCGGGGCCCCGCCCACCGGCGAACGTCCCGCGCCGCCGGACCCCCGGCTCCGCCGGGACAGGCCCCGGCTGGTTCTCACCGTCGTCTCAGCGACGCTGAGACGACGGTGGAGACCAGCCGGGAAGATCCAGTCCCGGCAGCGGAGAGCCACACCGGCGTCTGGCCTTCGAGCGGCCGCGGCGACGTCCCGGCTCCGGAAGGCCACAGCGGTGTCCCGGTTCCGGGCCGCGGCGGTGTCCCGGGTCCGGAAGGCCACAGCGACGGCCCGGGTCAGGAGGGGCGCAGCGACGTCTCAGGTCTGGACGGGCGCGACGACATTGCGGGTATGGAGGGGCGCGGCGATGTCGCGGCTTCAGAAGGTCGCGGTGATGTCTCGGCCAGGGAGAGGGGCGGCGGCGCACGGACAGCGACGAAGGTCCGCACCGTCGGGAGAACGGTGGACCGCGACCGGACCCGAAGATCCGACAGTTCTGGCGTCACCTCGGCAGCCGTCAAGGCCGCACTCGGTGCCGTAGCAGCCGTGAAGGCCGCCCGCATCGCCGGGAAGGACGGTGCCGCCCGCGCTGCCGACCGGCTCACTGATGCGTTCCCGGGCCTGCGCATCGCTGGAACTCTCAGCCCCGACTACGGGTTCGAGGAGGACGAGGCCACCTACGCCGACTTCTGCGCCACGGTCGTCGCGGCCCGGCCGGACCTGGTCTTCGTCGGCCTCGGTTTCCCCAAACAGGAACTCGTCATCGAACGCCTCCGCCCACACCTGCCGAACTCCTGGTTCGTCGGTTGCGGCGCCGCCGTCAACTTCGTCGCCGGCGACATCGAACGTGCCCCCCTCTGGATGCAACGCACCGGCCTCGAATGGGCCCACCGCCTCGGCATCGAACCCCGTCGCCTGGCCGGCCGATACCTCCGCCACGACGCCCCCTACGCCCTCCGCCTCCTGGCCCGGGCCCCCCGCCGCCGAAGCCTCCGCCCCTGACCATCCACTCGCGGCCGTCCAGGCCCCACGCCGAGAACGGCGAACCCGTAGGCCGCACCTGTGGATCAAGTCCGGCTGGTCCTCAGCGTCGTCTCACGGCGGTTGAGGCAGCGGTGGGAGCCAGCCGGGTCGTTCGGGCTGGACGTCAGCGTTGTCTCAGGGCAGCTGAAGCAGCGGTGGCAGCCAGCCGGGGCCTTCCGGCTGGTTCTCAGCGTTGTCTTGCGGTGCTCGAGACAGCGCTGACGTCCAGCCGTGCGAGATCGACCTGCCGCAGCTGGACGTTCCCGGAATGGCGGCAAGGGGCGGTCGCCAGACCGCCGGTCTCCCCGCGCGACGACGGCGGGAGAGGGCGCGGCCGATCACCTCCGGATGGCGGCAGCGTGGGGGTGCCGGGCGGAAGACTTCCGGATGGCGGCGAGGGGACACAGCAGAACACCTTCGGATGGCGGCGCGGGGGAACGCGCGGGGAAGACCTTCGGATGACGGCGGGCGGGCGCGTGTGGCGGACCTTCCGAAGGCGGCGGCGGCGAGTGGGCGCGGCGGAGGACCTCCCCATGGCGGCGGCATGGGGGCGCGGGCGGAGGACCTCCGGGCAGAGGCGCGGGAGGGCGGCGTCCGGTCAGGGTGCCGAGGACGGTGGGAAGGCGGGCGGGATGAAGCCGTTCGGTCAGCTGTCGGGGTCGGCTTCCTCGGTGTCGTGTGGGCCGGCGAGGAAGTGGAGGGCGGGGAGGGGCGGCTTCGGGTCGGTCCCGGTGGGTGTCTCGTTCGCCTCGGTGGGGATCGGGCGGAAGCGGAGGGCCGGAAGCGGCGGTCGGCGGCCGTCCCCCATTGCCGCAGGGCGCGCCTCGGCGGCGATGGCGGTGAATCGGGGCAGTGCGGGTGTGGTCACGTCAATCCTCAATTACTTCCTTCGCCGCCGGCTGACGGCGGCGCGGGCGGTGGGGTGAAAGGCGGTGGGGTCGGAGCCGGCGGTGTCGAAGGCGGTGGCGTCGAAGGCAGTGCGGTTGAAGGCGGCGAGGTCGGAGCCGGTGGGGTCGAAGGCGGTGGCGGCGCGGGCGGTGGGGTGGAAGGCGGTCGGGAAGGGTGGGAGCGGCCGGCGCGGGCCGCCCGGTGGCGCTGGGCCCGCCGCTCGTGGGCGCCCGGAACGCCGCGGAACACGCCGCAGCGCCGGCCCGCACGGGTGAGTGGTACGCCGATCGTCGGCTGTGGGTAGTCGAGCGCGTCGTAGCCGCTCTGCCACGGGAACCGGTCGGCCGGGTCGGGCCAGGTCAACTGTAGGAGCCGGACCCGGTCGTCGCCGTAGCGCATAAGTGCCGCGCCGGGGAACAGGGTCTCCGTGATCTCGCCGGCGACGACGCGGACCTCCTGCCCGTCGAGGAGGCCGCGGAGCCGATGCCCGTGGCGCAGCAGCAGGCCCTCGTCGCAAACCCTACCGGCGACCTCGTTGAGCAGCACATGCCCCGTCTCGGGTGGCAGGCCGGCGATGGTGAGCTCGGGGAAGCCGTAACCGGTGAGGCCGACGGTGTAGGCGAACGCCACCGTGTCGGGAGGGTCGTCCTCGGTGGGCACGACGTGCACGACGGCCCACCCGAATTTCTCGATGATCTCGCTCTGCTCGTCGAAGAAGTCGTCGAGGTAGGACACCGCGGACACCCCCGTTGGGCTCGGCCTGGCTGACAGAGCACAACTATGGAACACACGTACGACATTTTTTCGCGGCTGGTTAACCGTACGCGCGTACTGTTAGGGTCTGGCCATGGGGTTTCGAATCGACGATCTGCATCATGTGCAACTGCTGATCCCACCGGGTGGTGAGGGTGGCGCCCGGGCGTTCTACAGCGGCGTCCTCGGCATGGCCGAGATCATCAAGCCGCCGGTGCTCGCCGCCCGGGGTGGCTGCTGGTTCCGCGGCGGCGGCTGGGAGGTGCATCTGTCGCCGGTCCCCGACTTCGCGCCGGCCCGCAAGTCGCATCCCGGTGTGCTGATCAGCGGCCTGGACGCGCTGGCGCAGACCCTGGAGGCCGCCGGTCACCCGGTCGAGTGGGATCCGCATTTCCCGGGCCACCGGCGGCTCTACTCCGCCGACGGCCACGGCAACCGGCTGGAGTTCCTGGAGCGGATCAGGGATTGAAGTAGGGGTCCTGCACCAGCCGCTGAAAGGCCCGGAAGGCCCGCTTGTCCCCGGTGAGCTGGAACTGCTGGTTGGGCCCGTTGCCCTCCGGATCGGACTCGAAGTAGGCGACGGCCTTGATCTGCTTGTTCACCTTGAAGGTCCGTTCGGCGTCCTTGAGCCAGGCGGCCCGGGCCTCCGAGCCCCACGCCTTCGCCACCCCGAACTCGCCGATCACGATCGGTTTCGGGTGCTGGGCGGCCCAGTCGAGGAACGGTCCCATCAGGGTGCCGATCGGCTTGTACTCGAAGCCGGCGTAGACGTCGACGCAGGTCCAGTCGACCTGGTCGTCGCCGGGGTAGAAGGCGGGCGCGTCGCCGCGGATGAAGCCCTCGGCGGTCGGGCACCACACCCAGGACACGTTGTCGGTCTTCTCCTCGCGGAACATCTTCCGGACGTACCGCCAGGCCGCGATGTAGTCCTCGCCGGACCACATGGTGGCCTGGAGGTTGGGCCGGTCCATCTCCCAGCGCATCCGCAGCAGCACCGGCTTCTTGATCTTCCGGATCGCGGCGGCCTGTCGCCGGATCAGGTCGTCGTGTTCACCGGCCAGGATGGACCGGTTGTCGCCGGTCGCCCAGCTGATCATGAACGATGCCCCGTCGGCGAGGAACGCCTCGTCCGACGGGGTGCCCATCATCTGGTCGAACCGCCGGTACGTGTTGATGAAGTCGAGCCGCCGTCCCATCGACTGTTCCAGGCTGCCGACCGCGGTGAGCCGCCCCACGTGGGTCAGCTCGTCGGGCTTGATCCACGCCCCGAAGTAGGCGCCCTTGCGGGGCGGCTCGTACGGCCCGGACTCGTACGGCCCCGGGTTGACGGCGACCGCACGCGGCGCAGTCGACATGTCCGGTGAGGGTGGCGCGGGCTGGGGAGCGGGCTCGTCGGAGCAGCCGACCATGATCACCACCGCGGCGACGGCCGGCATCCACCTACGCATGGACCCGACGGGCGGTGTAGAGGACGTTCACCGCGTATCCGTCGCTGCCCGGCAGCCTCCGTGCCGCCGCGTCCGCGAGACGTGCCATCCGGTTGTCGTGCAGCGACGGAGTGAGCATGGAGAACCCGCGCCGCTCCACGATCTCGAATCCGTGCCGCTCCAGCAGCTTCTCCACCTGGGTGTGGGAGAGTTCGGCGAACCAGCGTTCCCCGTCGTGCCGGCGGGCCCGCAGGTGCCGTACCGATCCGGCGTTGCCGTGGTTCTCCACCACGAGCAGCCCGGATCCGCGGTGCGGCAGCACCTTGGCGGCGAAGGCGAGCGCCCGGTCCCGGATGCCGTCGTCGACGTTGAGCAGCAGCCGGAAGATCGTGACGACGGCCGGGAAGCCGGCTGCCACCGGCTGCGGCACGGGACCTTCGGGGTCCACCCGGTGCCAGTAGGCGCGCGACCCGACCTCGGCCGCCTTGGCCATCATCTCGGCCGACGTGTCGTACCCGTGTGCCTCCCGGACCAGGCCGTGCAGCGCGCGGATCGCCCGCCCGGTGCCGCAGGCGAAGTCGTGATGTACCGGTGGATGTTCGACGAACTCCCGGCGCACCAGGGATCGCAGGTAGTCACGTTGCCGGTCGTTGATCCGCGACGCGTAGCTGTCCGGGGCGTACGTCACGGTCTCGTACTTCTCGACCGCCTCGGTGTCCTGGAACACCTCGGTGTAGTCGCTGGTCAACTCTTCCTCCTGAATGCACCGAGCTTCAACGGACCGCGGAGCAGCCACGCTCCCGCGGCATAGGCCGGGACGGCGGCGACGACCGCCGCCGGGACGAGAACGACGAGACCGAAGCACCCGGTCGCCAGCGCGGCCGCGCCGAGGGTGCCGGTTCCGAAGGGATGCAGCCGGGTGCCCCGGTAGACCTGCGCCAGCGGCAGCAGGTTGTTGACCACCATCGCCCCGGCCAGGCCGACCGCGGCGCCGAGCGCTCCCCAGCGCGGGATCAGCAGCACGTCGAGACCGACGGTGACGGCCAGGGCGATCAGCACGTTGCCGAGGTTGGCCGAGGTGCGGCCGGCCATCGCGAGCACCATGTCGACCATGCCGCAGCCGGTCGCCACCAGCATCGCGGTGGCCAGCACCAGCACCACCGGCACCCCGGCGGCGTATCCTTCGCCGAACAGCCGCAGGTAGCGCGGCGCGAACGCGATCACCAGCAGGCAGATCGGCCAGGTGACCAGGACCAGCCAGCCGGTCGCGATCTGGTAGAGACGTTTGGCGGCCGCGTGGTCACCGGTGCTCAGCGCCTCGGCGAGCCGCGGCTGCACCGACTGCGACAGGCCCTGGTTGGCGAACTGGATCAGCACCACGAAGCGCCCGGCCACCGCGTAGACCGCGGCCGGCGCCAGCCCGCCCAGGGCCGCGACCAGCAGCACGTCGACGCGTTGCAGGGCGAGTTGCGCGACGGCGGCCACCGCCCGCGGAGCGGTGAAGATCCAGAAGTCCCGGCGCAGCCGCCGTCGTTCACCCCGGCTCACCTCGGCGGAGACCAGACCCCGGCGGTACGCCCGACGCGCCGCGAATCCGGCCAGGATCGCCACCGGCAGGTACGGGGCGGCCCAGGCGAACGCGAAGACGGGCAGCGAGGCGGTCGCCCACAGTGCCGCCACCCCGGCCGCGCCCACGGCGAGCAGTTGCAGCGCACTGCGCAGGATCCGGTCCAGCAGCACGGTCGGCCGCATGCTCCGGTATCCGCGGGTCACGGTGAGCAGCACGTCGGTCAGCGCCTGTAGCGGGACGAAGACGGCCAGGACCCGTAGCCCGGTGGTGTGATCGGTGATCAGCCGGGGGGAATCGCCGGCGGTGAGGTGGGCGATCCACGGCGCGGTCAGCCACATCGCCACCGCCAGCAGCAGGGAGAACACGACGACCGGGGGTAGTCCGGTACGCAGGCACGTGCCGAGCAGGCGGTCCTGGCCGGTGGCCCGCAGCCGGGCCGGCCAGTAGACCAGGCCGGTGTTGGTACCCAGCTTGGACAGGCCGCCCACCAGGACGAAGGCGGCCGTCGCGGCGAAGAAGGCGCCGGCCTGCTCGGGCCCGAGCGCGCGCGCCACGATCCAGGTGACCACGACTCCGGCGCCGCCGGCCAGGACCGAGCCCGCCATGTTGGCCAGTCCGCCGCGGGCCGCGCCGCGCGCCGCCCGTTCCGGAGCCGGCGTGGTGGTGGCCGCCGTCACGCGCGGCGCCACACCGGGGTGTGCCCCAACCACCCGGCCAGCGCCTCGTCGTGCGACCGGTAGTAGTCGCCCAGGTCCCGGCGCAGTCCCGGATCCATGTCGGACTGCCGGGGGCGGGCGTTGTGCTGCTCGAACTTGGGGCGCTGCAGGTCGGCCGGCAGCCCGAGGAACCGGCACACCTCGTCGTAGACGTCCTCCGGCTCGGTGAAGAACCGTTCGCTCTCCACCACGTGGATCCGCTCCCGCCCGACGTGCTGGGCCATCACGCTCAGGTAGCGGGCGTACTCCCCGCGGGCCCGGTAGGCGTGATGCTGGTGGGCGAAGCTGTAGTAGGTGGGGTCGAGGGCGAGCCGGTCCTCCTCACGGTGCAGCCGGGCCGGTTCCAGGGTCAGCGCCGAGCCGAAGTCCGGCTCGGACTCGTAGCCACGGGCGACCTCGTGGTGGTGCTGCGAGTAGGCGCGTTCCACCGGATCCCGGACCAGGACCAGCAGCTTGGCGTACGGCAGGTCGTGCGCGATCCGGGCGGCCGCCTGCGGGTGGTACATGTAGTACGGGCTGGACTCGAAGGTCTGTGCGCGCATCCCGTGCCGCGCGGCGATCCGTTCCGCACTGCGCAGGGTCGGGAAGTGCCCGCGGTACCACTCGGGGCCCCGCCGGTAGGACGTGTCGAAGTAGTGCACGCCCTTGTGCAGCACCGCCTTGAGGACCACCGGGTGCGCGGCCATCGCCCGGTACAGCGACGTGGTCCCGCACCGCTGCCCGCCGCAGATCAGGAACGACGGCAGCATCCGTCGCTCCGCGGTGAGCCGCCCGTAGGACCGGGAGCCGAGGTGCACCACCCGCTTCACCGGTGCCGGCAGGTTGCGAACATGCATGGTTTACAGCTCCTCCACGCGCCGGATCAGCACCGGCAACAGCCAGGTCCCGAGCACGCCCAGCCGGGCGCCCGCCTCGGCCTGCTTGTCGGTCAGGTAACGGACGGCCAGGTCGACCAGGTAGAGCAGGGCGGTGATCTCGCGGGCCACCGGCGCCACCCCGAACGGGGCGAGCAGTTCGTCGGCCCGGTGCACGGTCGCCTCGACCGCGGCCCGGGCGTCACCGGTGGACTGGATGCGTTTCTGCAGCTCGTGGTGGATGGCGTCGAAGCCGAGCGGCACGCCGGTGGCGAACCGCTCCCAGTCCCAGACGAGCAGCGTGTCGGCGAGGTTCGCCATGTTCCAGGGGGCCCAGTCGCCGTGCCACGCGCCGTACCGCAGCGCGGTCTCGCCGCTGTGCGCGGCCAGCACGTCCACCGCGGCGGCCAGTCCGGAGCCCTCCGGCCGGTCGGCGACCGCGGCCAGCCGCCCGCGCAACTCGTGCCAGTAGCCGCTGCCGGTCAGCGGCCCGGTGGTGATCCCGCGGCAGCCGGCGATGTCGACCATCGCGGCGGTCAGCCGGCGGGGGGTCAGCGGCGCCCGCGGCAGCCAGACCGGCAGCGCCGACTGGACCAGCACCTGCATGGTGCGCCATGTCCCGGCGTGCAGCACCCGCGGCACGGTCAGTTTGGTCAGCCCGCTGCCGGCGAGCGTGGTGAGCGCCGCCGTCTCCGCCTTGACCAGGCTGCGGGTGAGCGGCCCGGTGCCGAGTTTGCCGAAGGCGAAGGTGTCGCCGTCCGGGCTGAGCAGCTGGAGCACCGGCTTGCGGTTGGCCCGTGCCGGGCCGATGTGGATGCTCACCGCGAGGTCGCGGCGCAGCGCGTCGCTCAGGTATCCGTCGATGCCGGCCGACACCGGCCCGGTCACCCGGATCCGGTCGCGGAAGAGCAGGCCGGCGGCGCGGGTGTGTACGGCCGCCACCACGGCGTCGCGCTTGAGCCGGGCCATCCGGGACTGCGGCTCGGCGTACCGGCGCACGGCGGCCGCGGCGACCGTGGGGGAGAGCATCGGGACCAGCAGCCGGGGCCGGTGCCGGCTGGGGACCACCAGATACTCGGCCACCAGCGGTCCGGGTGTCCCGTCGGTCCGGCACGGTTCCGGGTAGAGCAGCGCGAGCACCTCGGTGAGGTACTGCGTCCGGAGGGCGGCGTCCCCGGCGGTCAGTGCCGCGGGGGCGGTCTTAACCGGGCTCAATTCATCTCCCCATCTGTCCAGTTGCGCCAGAGCAGCGCGTATGCCAGAACCATGAAGGCCAGCGGGGTGACCAGCGAGTTGTACCAGAGCATCGCGGAGAACGACGTCACGAGCGCCGCGCTGCCGGCCACCCCGATCGGGCTGCGGTCGTGGCGGAACCGCCACAGGCCGTACGCGAAGAAGCCGAGATAGCCGACGGCGCCGGCCGCGCCGTGTGCGTAGATCAGTTGCCAGAGCTGCCCGTTGCCGCCGACGGTGAAGTTGCCGCAGCGTTCGCAGCCGGCGCTCTCGCCGACGGTGATCGAGTTGCGCCCGCCGAGGGTGTTGCGGGTGCCGCCGTATCCGATCACCGGTGAGCCGGTGAACCCGTCGAGTGCCTTGTTGATCAGGAACGAGCGGACCCCGTTGGACTTGCCGTTGTCCAGCCGGGCCTGCACGGTCCCGCCGAGCGGGGTGGCGATCATGGCCACCGCCAGCGCGGCCGTCGCCACCGGCAGTGCCGCCAGGATCCACAGCCGCCCGGCCAGGACGTAGCGGAACGCCACGTACGCGATCAGCAGCCCGATTCCGATCCACAGGCCCCGGTTCAGCGACGCCACCGCCGGGATCACCGAGACGGCCAGGCAGAGCACGGCCAGCAGCTTCTTCCCCGAACCGCGGCTCCACCAGGCGGCCACCACCAGCCACGGCGCGAGCAGGCAGAAGTTGTTGCCCCAGGTGTTGGTGTAACCCCACGGTGCGGCGGGGCGCGGTTTCTCCCCGCCGACCAGGTCCATGATCTGCGCGGCGTACGGGTGCACCAGCGACCGGACGAACCCCTTGTTGCGCACCCCGGACGGCAGCAGCCACTCCACCGGCGACGTGAACTCGAAGGTCCCGGCCACCATGCCGAGCAGTCCGCCCGCCACGGTCAGGACGAACATGCCGGCGAGCAGGCGCACCAGCCGGCGGCGGGACAGTTCGGCCTCGGTCAGGTTGCCGGCGTAGATCAGCAGGACGGTCAGGGACACGTACATGGAAAGCTTGTAGACGACCGCGACCAGCCGCTCCGACGCGCGTTCCGGCACCGTGCCGGCCGGGTCCGCGCCCAGCGCGGCGATGCTCACGACCACCGCGATCAGGAAGATCGCCCACCAGGCGAAGCCGGGTGGCAGCCGGAGCGCGCGGCCCGCCGCCCGCCGGCGGATCAGCAGGAACAGCATCGCCGCCGCGGTGATCGGGAAGATCAGCACACCCAGGCCGAGTGCCCACCACAGCGGGTAGAGCAGCAGGGTGCCGGCCACCGGCCAGGACGGCAGCGAGCGGTTCTTGGTGGTTCGCGGAGCGGGCCCGGCGTGCGCTGCGGCCGCGACCGCGGTCACTTGTCGTCGCCCTCCGCGGCGCCCGTGCCGGCGAGGTCGCCGGCCCCGACGGTCTCACCGTCCTCCTCGCCACCGGGCCGCTGCCGGCCGGCGTAGGAGAGAGGCTGAGTCGGGCCGTCGGGCACCTCGACCTCGTCCTCGGCGGATGCCGGCAGAGAAGCCGCGGATGCCGGCAGAGTCGCCGCGGATGCCGGCAGAGTCGCCGCGGGCGCCGGCAGGGTCACCGCGGGCGCCGTCAGATCACCCGGCTGTAGCGGGGCCAGCCGTGGCATGACCACCGTGCCGAGCAGTTTCGTGCCGACCCGGCGCAACTGCTCGGTGGCGTCCACCAGGGCGGGCCGCTTCGAACGGCGCAGTTCGACCGCGAGGATCGCCGCGTCGGCGAGGCTGGCCAGGCTCTGCGCGTCCGCGCTGCTGCTGGTCGACGGCGCCTCGATGACCACGTACCCACCCTGTTTGCGCAGGGTCTGCAGGGTGTCCTTGAGCCGCTGCGACTGCATCAGCCCGGCCGCGGTGGCCGCGCCCCCGGTGGTGATCACCTGTAGTGACGGGATGCGCGGGGTGCGCTGCAGGGCCTGGGCCAGACTCACCCGTCCGGCCAGCAGGTCGGAGAGGCCGGGCAGGGCGGAGACCCCGAGCATCCGGGCCAGCGGCGCGGTGTCGATCACGCTGTCCGGCAGGTGCGCGCCGATCAGCACCACGTCACTTCCGGTACGGGCCAGCGCCGCCGCCAGGTTCGCCGCGACCAGCGTGCTCGCCGAACCCCGGCTGGTCCCGGTCACGACGATGACCTGGTCCTCCGCGTCGAGGGAGGCGAGCACCTCGTTGCGCAGCCGGTTGAAGACCCGGCCACCCGGCCCGTACGGCTGGAGCACGTCGTCGAAGTGCGGGGTGCTGCGCTCGTCCAGGGCGGCCAGCACCGGCACCCGGCCCCGGTCGCGGACGTCGGTCGGTGTGACCAGCCGCCGGTCGAACCGCTCCCGGAGGTAGGCCAGCCCGAGCCCGAGCAGCAGCCCGAGCATGCCGCCGGTGCCGATGTTAAGCCACGCGTTGGGGCTGGTCGGCTCCTCCGGCAGCCGCGAGTCGCTGATGATGCTGCCGCCGCCGACCATCGTGGTGGTCAGTTCGTTGAGCCGCCCGGTCAGCGAGTTGAGCTGGTTCTGCGAGTTGTTCCGCAGGCTCTGGAGGTTGCTCTCCGAGGAACTGCCCTTGGGGGCCGCCGCCAGCTTCGCGTTGATCCCGGCCAGCATCGTGGTCAGCTGCCGCACCTTGAGGTTGAGCGAGCGGATCCGCTTGTCCAGCTGGGAGCGGGCGGTCTCCTCCCGGTTGCGCAGATACGCCTCCGCGAACGCGTGCGACCCGGCCTGCGCCGCCCGGGGATCGTCCGCCTTGAAGGTGATCACCAGCACGGTGGTGTTCGCCGGCACCTGCACCGACACGGATTTGGCCAGTTCGACCGGCGACACGGCGCTGCGCAGGAGGGTGGCCGCCTTCAGAGCGACCGCCCCGGAGCCGACCAGCTGGGCCTCGGTGTCCAGGTTGACGGTGCCCTTGGTGCGGCCGCCCTCGGCGTTGGTGTCCTGGCTGACCGACTCCACCAGCACCGACGCGGACGACTCGTAGACCTTCGGCATGGCCTGCGTCAGGACCGCGCCGCCGCCCAGGCCGGCACCCGTGGCCACCAGGGCGATCCACCAGTGGCGGCGGAATGCACCGAGGTAGTGCGAGAGATCGGACGAGGGGCGAGACGGTTCCATCAGTCTTCGGCGGCCCTTCCGGGAAAAGAGTGTCGATTTGGGCGTTTCGCCCCGAAGGGCTAACGTCGCACTCCCGCCTCAAGTGATGGGTCAGCCCAGTTTGGGCTCCACCCAGCCGTTCTCCACGAGGTGGCTGAGCACCATCTCCACCGCTTCGGGGACACTCATCGTGGTGGTGTCCACGGTCAGTTCGGCGTCGGTCGGCTCCTCGTACGGGTCGTCGATGCCGGTCATCCCGCGCAGCTGCCCGGCCCGGGCCCGCGCGTAGAGGCCCTTGCGGTCCCGGCTCTCGCACACCTCCAGCGGCGTGGCCACGTGCACCAGCACGAACCCGGCGCCGGCCTCGACCGCCATCTTCCGGGCCGCCGCGCGGGCCGCCTCGTAGGGCGCGATCGGGCAGGCCACCGCCATGCCCCGGTGCCGGCCCACCTCGGCCGCCACCCAGCCGATCCGGCGCACGTTGCGGTCCCGGTCGGCCTTGCTGAAGCCCAGCCCGGCGGTCAGCTCACGGCGCACCACGTCGCCGTCGAGCAGGGTGATCGTGCGATCCCCGTTCTCCCGCATGGCGTCGGCCAGGTTGCGGGCGATCGTCGACTTGCCGGAGCCGGACAGGCCGGTGAAGAAGACCACCAGGCCGCGGTGCCGGCGCGGCGGCCGCACCCGGGACAGCTCCTTGGCCACCGCCGGCGGTGTGTGCCACTCCGGCAGCGGGAAACCCCGGTCCAGCAGGTCGTCGATCTCGGCCGGGCTCATCGCCAGGCGGCGGTTGCGCGGCGGGATGTCGTCACGCCAGCGCCACTGCCCGTCCCGGTTGTCGTAGGCCAGCTCCCGCGGCACCAGCACCCGCAGCCCGGCTCCGGAGAGGGTGTCACCGGTGGACAGCATGTGGCTCACCCCGTAGGCCGCCGCCACCCGGGCGCGCAGCAGTGCGTCCCGCATCTCGTCGCCGCGGGTCAGCAGCGGGACCGCGACCACGGTCGCCGGCGGCATCCGGTCGCGTGCCGCGAAGATCGAGCGGACCAGCGCCTCCGGCGGCAGGCCGTCCGGCCCCGGACCGCTGACCGGGATCAGAATCAGGAGATGGGCCGCAAGGGTACGGGCGGCGTGCGCGATCTGCGCCAGCTGCGGCCGGTGCAGTGGCCGGTCGGCGATGACACCCAGCACCCGGCCCGGCGGGATCAGCGCCCGGACCTCCTCCGGGGTGCGCCGCAGCCGCTGGAACGGGCCGTGGCCACCGTCGCCCATCCGCTGCACCCGGCCACCGATGCCGAACCTGTTCTCCCCGGTCCGCCACACGTCGGCGATCTCGATAGCGGCGACCGGTGCGCCCTCCAGGTCGGTCAGGACCAGCGTGCGGCGGCCCGGGTCGGCCGGGTCCAGGGTCGACGCCACCTCGCCGGGGACCTCGCACGTCACCGCCACCGGCCACGGCGTGCCGTCGGCGAGCTGACCGCGACGGGCGAGCGACACCAGGTCGGCGCGGCCCAGGAATCCGGTCAGCGGAGCGTAGGCGCCGGAGAGCAGAAGTTCGAGGTCGGCCAGCTCGTAGGGGCGCGGGGTGAAGGAGGGCGCGTCCCGGAGAACGTCCTCGGGTAGTAGCGAACCATTCACTTCGTATCCCCCTGAAGCTGTTTGGGGGACAGTTTCCCAGGCGCTGTCGAGCCGGTCGAGTCGGGATCTCAGTCCAATCCTGATCTTTCCCCGGTAAGGATGAAAGCTGCCAAACACTATTTTTGGGTTTAAGTGATGATGTTACTGGACATTCCGCCGTGATCCTTTGATACTCGGCGCTTGTGAGAAAGTCCCTGCAACTCGTCGCGCTGACCACGGCCTTCACCGTCTCGATGACCGCAACGCTCTCCTGGGCGTACACCGGAGGCCTGGACCAGCTCGGCGTTCCCTACGGTCCCCCCGCCTTCGTCGATCCACCGGCCACGCCGGTCACCACGGTCCCCACGGCCCCCTCGCCGTCCGCCCCGCCCGCCCGTCCGGTCGCCGCCCGCCCGGCCGGGAGCAGCGCCACACCGTCCGCCTCGAGCGGCCTGACCACGCCCATCCCGGCGGCCACCGACCAGGGCGCCGACCACCTGGCGAACTATCCGGTGGAGTCCGGGGAGCGCGCGTGCCGGACCGGCTCCAGGCTGGTCCCGACCTGCGGCATCCTGTGGGGGGTGGCGCCCGGCGCCCGTACCGAGGCCCGGGGGGTGCAGGCGCTCGCCGAGTTCGAGCGCAAGACCGGCCGGCACCAGGCGATCTTCCACGCCTACCACCGCGGCATCCGGCAGGTGTTCCCCACCGAGCAGGAGATCGCCATCTCCCGCGAGCCCGGCCGCAAGCGCGTCCTGCTGCTCAACTGGAAGCCGGAGAGCGCCACCTGGGCCCAGATCGCCCGCGGCGACCGGCGCACCGACCAGTTCCTGGACCGGCTCGCCGCGCACATCCGGCAGAACTACCGGGAGCGGTTCTTCTTCGCGATCCACCACGAGGCCGAGGACCAGGTACGCGAGCGGGCCGGCTCCGGCTACACCGCCCGGGACTACGCGGCGATGTTCCGGCACGTCGTGAAGCGGCTGCGGGCCAAGGGCGCCCACAACGTGGTGACCGTTCTGGTCCACATGGCGTACGTGCCGCACACCACCAAGAGCTGGTTCCAGCACATGTACCCGGGCAACGACGTGGTCGACTGGATCGGCTTCGACACCTACTCCTACAGCGACCCCGGATACGGCCACGGCGACTTCGACGAGCTGCTCAACCGCCGGTCGGCGAGCAAGCCGCACTGGCCCGGCTTCTACAACTGGGTGACCCGGCGGCACCCCGGCAAACCGCTCATGGTCGCCGAATGGGGCGTCTGGTTCTCCAAGCGCAACCCGCAGCACATGGCCGAGTTCTACCGTGAGGTCGGCGAACAGATCAGCCGGTTCCCGAAGATCAAGGCGATGGTGCACTTCGAGACCCCGGCCAACCACAAGGGCCAGGACTCGTCGGTGGACAGCACGCCGGACGCCCTACGCGAGTACCGGCGTCTCGGCCGGCTCCCGGTTTTTCAGGTCTCGCTCGGCTGAATGCACCTAGGTCTCAGCTGAGAGCAAGCTGAGAGACCCTGAGTCGACCTCAGGGGAGTTCCGGATCCGCATCCGTGCGGCGGGTTTCTAGGCTGTGCCCGTGACCATCATCGTTACGGACGGGCTGACCAAAACGTACGGCGGCGGGGTGACCGCCCTAGCGGACCTGACCGTCGCCGTCGATGCCGGCGTCATCGGACTGGTCGGTGCCAACGGCGCCGGCAAGAGCACCTTCATCAAAATCATGCTCGGGTTGCTGCCGCCGTCCAGCGGCAGCGTCCGGGTCTTCGATCTCGACCCGGTCACCCAGACCGACCGGGTCCGCGCGCGGGTCGGCTACATGCCGGAGAACGACTGTCTGCCGCCGGACGTCTCGGCCGCCGAGTTCGTCACCCACCTGGCCCGGATGAGCGGGCTGCCGAAGACCGCAGCCCGCGAGCGCGCCTCCGAGGCGCTGCGGCACGTCGGCCTCTACGAGGAGCGCTACCGGCAGATCGGTGGCTACTCGACCGGCATGAAACAGCGGGTCAAGCTGGCCCAGGCGCTCGTGCACGACCCTGACCTGCTGCTGCTCGACGAGCCCACCAACGGCCTGGACCCGGCCGGCCGGGACGCGATGCTCGGCCTGGTCCACCGGATCGGCAACGAGTTCGGCATCTCCGTGGTCGTCTGCTCGCACCTGCTCGGCGAGGTCGAGCGGATCTGCGACTCGCTCATCGCGATCGAGGGCGGCCGGCTGCTGCGCGCCGACCGGATCTCCTCGATGACCGAGGCGTCCGACATCCTGGCGGTCGAGGTCGCCGACGGTACGGACGAGCTGGCCGCCGCCCTCATCGAGCGCGGTCTGGCGGTCACCCGTGAGGGCCGGCTGCTGCTCGTGCCCCTGGAGTCCGACGAGGCGTACGACCGGATCCTGCACGCCGTCTCCGACCTCGATCTCAACCTGCACCGCCTGGACCAGCGTCGGCACCGTGTCGCCGAGCTCTTCACCACGAAGGAGACGGCCGATGTCTGAGGCCGGCGTCATCCATGACATCGGATACCAGCGCTACGACGGGCCCCGTCTGGGCCGGTTCGCGATGCAGCAGGCGCTCTATGTGCACGGGCTGCGCGCGGCGTTCGGTCTGGGCCGTTCCGCCAAGGCGAAGATCTTCCCCTGGCTGGTCTTCGGCATCATGCTGCTGGTCGCGGTGATCGTCGCCGCGATCCGTTCACTCACCGGCGAGTCGGTGCTCAGCTACCTCGACTTCGCCGGCCAGATGAGCTTCCTGATCATCTTCTTCACCGCGATCGTGGCGCCCCAGCTGGTCTCCCGCGACCTGCGGGCCGGCACGCTGCCGCTGTACTTCAGCCGGCCGCTGCGGGCCGCCGACTACGTCTCGGCCAAGTTCGCCGCCATGGTCAGCGCGGTCTGGCTGCTGCTCGGTGTGCCGCAGTTCATCATGTTCCTCGGCGCGGCGTTCACCACGACGGACGGCGTCAAGGGCGTGTTCAACGAGCTCGGCGACCTGATCCCCGGCTGGGGCTACAGCCTGCTGTGGGCGCTCACGTTCGCCGGCATCGGCCTGCTGGTCGCCTCCTTCACCGGCAAGCAGGCGTTCGCGGCCGGCGGCATCGTGGCGGTCTTCCTGGTGACCACGCCGATCGTCGGGGTGCTCAGCTCGCTGCCGTCCACCACCGCCAACCAGCTGGCCTTCCTGTCCAGCCCGATGTTCCTGATCGCCGGGGTCGGGCAGTGGATGGGTGGCAACTTCGACATGGAGCTCGGCCGGTTCGGCCCCATCTACGGCATCGAGGCGGTCTGCCTGATCGCCGCCTGCCTCCTCATCCTGCTGGCCCGCTACCGGAAGGTGGCCTCGCTGTGACCACCCAGACGCTCCCGGCCGAGACGCCCACCACCACCGGCGTGGTCGAGCTGTCCACCGTCTCCCGGTGGTACGGCAACGTGGTCGCGGTCAACGACATCTCCATGTCCCTGCACCCCGGCGTCACCGGCCTGCTCGGGCCGAACGGTGCCGGCAAGACCACGGTGCTGCACATGATGGCCGGCTTCCTTTCGCCGTCCAAGGGCACCGTCACCATCGACGGCAAGCCCACCTGGCGTAACCCGGAGATCTACCGTGACCTCGGCCTGGTCACCGAGCGGGAGGCGGTGCACGGCTTCCTGACCGCCCGTCAGTTCGTGACCGCCTGCGCCAAGATGCAGAAACTGCCGGACCCGGCCGCCGCCGCCCAGCGCGCCCTGGAACTCGTCGAGATGACCGGGGCCGCCGAGCGCCGCATCGAGACCTTCTCCAAGGGCATGCGCCAGCGCACCCGCGTCGCCGCCGCACTGGTGCACGAGCCGCGGGTGCTGCTGCTCGACGAGCCGTTCAACGGCATGGACCCGCGCCAGCGGATGCACATGATGGAGCTGTTGCACCGCCTCGGCGACAACGGGCACACCATCCTGTTCAGCTCGCACATCCTCGAGGAGGTCGAGCAGGTCGCCGGGCTGGTCCAGGTGATCGTGGCCGGCCGCCTGGCCGCCTCCGGCGACTACCGCAAGATCCGCCGCCTGATGACCAACCGGCCGCACGTCTTCGCCGTGCGCAGCTCCGACGACCGTCGGCTGGCCGTCGCGCTGATCGCCGAGAAATCGGTCGCCGGCATCGAGATCGAGGCCAACGGCCTCACCGTGCGGGCCTCCGACTACGGCAGCTTCACCCGCGTGCTGCCCCGTATCGCTCTGGACCAGGGCATCCGGCTGCGCCAGGTGGTGCCGTCCGACGAGTCCCTGGAGAGCGTCTTCTCCTACCTGCTGGAGGGCTGATGTCCACGGTCGCTTTCATCACCGCGCGCGGCCTCTTCGGCCGGCGCCGGGCCCTGCTGCTCCTGCCGCTGCCGGTGCTGCTGATCGGCCTGGCCGCGATCTGCCGGGCGTACGGGGTGTCGCCCGACATGTGGGGCCAGGCCGTCATCGTCGGTCTGGGCCTGGTCGTGGTGCTCCCGGTCGTCGCCCTGATCGTCGGCACCGGCGTCCTCGGCTCCGAGGTCGACGACGGCACGATCGTGCACATCCTCACCAAGCCGCTGCCCCGCTACGAGATCATCCTGGCGAAGTACGGGGTGGCCGCCCTGGTCACCGCCGTGGTGGCGGCCGTGCCGCTCTTCATCACCGGGGTACTGGCCGGATCGGTCAAGCTCGGCGCCGCCCTGGTCGTCGCCTCGGTGATCGGCGCGTTCGCCTACTCCGCACTGTTCCTGCTGTTCAGCCTGCTCAGCCGCCGCCCGGTGCTGGTCGGCCTGGTCTACATCCTGGTCTGGGAAGGCCTGCTCGGAAACTTCGTCAGCGGTACGAAGAACCTGGCCGTCGGCCAGTACGTGATCACCATCGCCGACAAGATCGCCCCGACCGCGATCCTCGAGTCCACGATCGGTCTGACCACCGCCATCGTGATGAGCGCGCTGTTCATCGTTCTCGGCACCCTGGCCGCGGTGAACCGCCTGTCGTCCTTCAGCGTGGCCGGCGAGACCAGCTGACCGTTCGGCGCCTCGGCGGCCCGCGTCACCCCTGCGGTGGCGCGGGCCGCCGTCATTCGAGTCCTCTATAAAGGCATCGCCGTGCGCGAATGGCTCGATACGGTCGTGTTTCCGTTGTTCACAGGTGAGGGGAACACCCATGAGCCGAATGTGGCATTCACGCCGCGCAGCAACCACCGCATCGACGGTCCTCATGGCCGCCGCCGGGCTTGTCATCGCCGGTCCCGCACAGGCGGCGCCGACGTCCTGGCAGACCGTCAACGGCGCGTCCACCGCGGCCGGGACACTCGAGTACCGGGCGGTGTCCGGTGGCCGCTACGCCGACGTCATCGGGTCCATCTCCGTGCCCAGGACCGACGGCCAGTGCTATTACCTGCGCTACTACATCCCCGCCGACGTGCTCGGTCAGGGCGTCAACTCGCCCCGGCACTGCGGCGAGGGCACCGTGCCGGTCGAGTCGCACATCTTCGTGTCGACATTCTTCACCCGCGGATTCCGCTTCGGTCTGTGCCGAGTCGCTCCCGGCACTCCCGAAGAATCGTCGTTCGCGGATCTGGGCGCCCACTGCGTGCGCGTCTGACCGGAGAACTCGCTCCGTCGATGGAGGCGGACCGATCAGCCGTCGACGGTCAGCCGGGCCAGCGTGGCGTTGCGGGGAATCGTCACCGTGACACCGTCCGGGGGGATCGTCACGTCGCTGCGAACACCGTCCCCGGTCCACGACCGGGCGATCACCGGAGGGCCCTGGTCCCCGGGTCTGCCGCTGATACGGAGGGTGTGCAGATCCGGGACGACCAGGTCGAGTACTCCAGCGGCGCGGATCCCGAAGCAGAGTGGCTCTGCATTCCGCACCGTGGTGACCTCGAGCAGACCGGAACCGTCGGCGGGAGCGCCGCACTCGACCAGAAGAATGCCGCCGTCACCGGAGTTCAGTTTGACCTTCCGGGATGTGAGGATCTCCGCCCGGTCCGGATAGGCGTACTCCTCCACGAGTGAGTCAGGTCGTGGACGTACGTCCCCGTCGGCCACCGTGTCGGCGATCGCCGCGGCGTACACCGTCGCCATGTGCCGGTAGCCGGCATCGTTCGGGTGCAGCTTGTCCACCATTTCCGTCGGGAGCAACGGCATGTCCACGTATCGCAGTCGGTGACCCGTGCTCTGTGCGACGCCGGGCAGCAGGCGCGCGCGGGCATTGAAGGCCTTGACCCTGTCGCCCAGCTCACCGGTCGACGGTATGAGCCCGGCAAGGATGATCACCGCGGAGGGACGGACCGCGTAGATCTCGTTCACCAGCATCGCCAGGCGATCCGGGGCACCCGTCGGATCGCCGCGATCCAGGTCGTTGATGCCGATGTGCAGGAGGACGACATCGGGGCCGGCCGCTGCAGCCCAGCCGGCGATCCGTTTCCGTATGTCATCGATCATCCACCCGCTGTGGCCCTCATGGTCGGCATCGGCGACTGAGCCCGAGCTGGACGTGCCGACGAAATCCAGCCCGTACCCGGATTCGGCGGCGGCGAGATTCCACAGCGGTAGCCGGTACCCCGCGCGGCTGCTGACGCTGCCACCGTCGGTGATGGAGTCACCCAGCGGCATCACCCGCAACCAGATCGGCGCGGCGGCCGATGCATCGGCGGTGACGGCGCGCGGCATGAACGCATGGGCGGCCGTCACCGCTGACATGAACAGGAGCAGTACGGCTCCGAAAGCCGATACTCCGGTGACCGTTCTCTTCAGCATTCGCCTGCCTTGCGGAGAATTGATAAATCAGTCGGGAACTCTTTTGCCGCCGGCACGGTCGCTCGCCACGAGTGGTTTCCCACGCGCGTGCCCCGTGCCGGGTGAGATCCGTTCCTGCGGATGATGCCGTCCGGTCGTGAATGAGGGGACGGCATCATCCGCAGAAAACGGCGACGGTCACGAACCGTCCAACGCGATCAGGTGGGGAGCACCTCCCAGCCGCCGCCGCCGTCACCGCCACGGTTGAGGTAGACGACGGGGTAGCCGTCCGTGGAGTTGATGAGCGCGTAGTCGTCCTTGCGGTCGCCGTCGAAGTCGGCGAAGCGGACCTTGGTGCGGTCACTGGTCAGGCCGAGGGCGAATTTGCTCCGCAGCTGCCAGCCGCCGCCGCCGTCGCCGCCGCGGTTGAGGTAGGCGTTGATGGTGCCGTTGTCCTCGACGATCAGATAGTCGTCCTGGCGGTCGCCGTCGAAGTCGGCGAAGCGGACCTTGTTGCGGTCGGTGGTGACGCCGAGGGCGACCTTGCTCCGCAGCTGCCAGCCGCCGCCGCCGTCGCCGCCGCGATTGAGGTAGGCGTTGATGGTGCCGTTGTCCTCGACGATCAGATAGTCGTCCTTGCCGTCACCGTCGAAGTCCGCGAAGCGGACCTTGTTGCGGTCACTGGTGACGCCGAGGGCGACCTTGCCCCGTACCTCCCAGGCACCGGCGCCGTCGCCGCCGCGGTTGAGGTAGGCGTTGATCGCGCCGCTGTCCTCGATGTGCAGGTAGTCGGTCTTGCCGTCGCCGTCGAAGTCGGCGAAGCGGACCTTGCTGCGGTCGCTGGTGAGACCGAGGGCGACCTTGCTCCGCAGCTCCCAACTTCCCCGGGAGCCGCCGCGGTTGAGGTAGACGTTGACCACGCCGCTGTCCTCGATGACCAGGTAGTCGGCTTTGCCGTCACCGTCGAAGTCGGCCCAGCGGCCACTCCCGGTCTCCACGTCGCCCCGGATCGGCGGAAGCACCTCGATGCGGGCTCTGATCCAGGCAGCGAGGTCGTCGACACGTGTGCCGACCGCCCCCGCGGACGCACCGGCAGCCGCCTGGTAACAACCGGCCTGGCCGCCGCTGCTGGCGACGGCGACGAGCACCTGCCCGCCGGCACTGTCACGCAGAGCCGGACCACCCGCGTCGCCCTGGCAGACGGTGGCGTTCGGCGTGTTGGCCAGTTGCACCGACGTGGTGCCCGGTGCCGACTCGACCGTGAAGTCACCGGCATGCTGACGCCGGGGAACCCATTCGGTACCGGTACGCCCGTAACCGGCGATGTGCAGCACCTCGCCGGCGGCCGGCCCGGTGCCGAGTTCGACGGGCGTCACGCCGGTCGCGGCCCTGTCCAACTGGACCAGGGCAACGTCACGGTCGGAACGCGACACGACCCGTACGGCGGTCAGTACGTGCCCGGTGCTCGTGGAAAGGTCGGGCCGTCCCACGGTGACCGTGGTTCGCAGAGCGGGCGCACCGTCGGTGATCGGCACACCGTTCTGGGCGAAGCATGCGGCAGAGGTGATGACCCAGTCCGGGCGAATGAGCGCGCCGCTGCAACCGCGACCGTCCGCACTGCCCGGCTGGCCTACTTCGATCTTGGCGACGAAGCTGTAGTCGCTGTCTGCCGTCGCACCGGCCGCCTGCGCCGGTACTCCGATCCACGGGCCGGCCGCAATGGCGGCGCCCGCCGCCGCGGCCGACAGGAAACGATACCTGAGCAAATTATCCTCCAGCTGATCTAATGGCGACATGGCCGTTTTCGGCCGCCGCTTTTGGTCCGTCTGGATCGCGAATACGAGATGGTGCCCAGCAGAGGGCGATCCCATCTTGGAAAAAGGCGCGAGAAACGGAATCCCGTTGAAAACGAGTGCGATCGACCTCGAGCGAATGCATCCGGGCTGTCTACGGCGTTCGGCTTTTCCGCATCACAGACAGCGTCACGGACTGCTCGTGAGGATCATGGGAGATGGAGACTCGTTCGTCGCGCGGCCACGACTGGCAGACGCCGGGGACGGACCCTGCCCAGCTTCATACCCGGCGTCGCGGGAAGCTGCCTGCGGAAGGGTGTTCCGGGCGGATTTCGGCTGCCGTGGGCGGCTGCTAGAGGGCTCGCCTTGACCAGCGTTGAGGTGGTCGACGCCGGCGCCGAGTGCGTGACTGATCCATGATTCCCCGTTTCGTGGTTCAGGCGCGCGGCTCCGACCGTGTGGGAGCCCCCTCGCAAACGCCCGATCCGGGACACGATCCTCGATTACCGGCGCCTGATTTTCTAGGCCGAGGCAATGTGACGATCCGCATATCGATGACCGTGCCTTGATGTTCAGGTGGCCGCCGGCGCCTCCTGCCGGGCCGCGGCGCCTACGCGAAATCCCATCGAGGCTGGTCGTGGTGTATCCGGTTGCTGATTTCGTGCGCGAGCGCCGGTTTCACGACGTGGCGCCGCGATCAGAAAGTAGTCCGTGACCGGAAGTGACCGGCCTTGCGTGCGGCCTGGCGTGTCGGTACGGTCTCGGGCCGCCCGGTCGGCCCCGGCCGGGATCCAGCCGCCCCGCCCGCGGATGGTGCGGCGCCCATCATCGTGACGTAGCACCGCCGTCTCTCAATTCCTTTATAAACGCATCGATCCATGCGAGTGCCTCGATACGGTCGTATTTCGAATGTCGACCGTAGAAGTGGAAGAGGGGATCGTGTCATGAGTCGAAAGTGGAGCTCCGGTCGTGCCGCTGCCGCCGGGCTCACCGTTCTGGTGTCCGCCGCGGCGGTTGCCGTGTCGAGTCCCGCGCAGGCGGCGCCCGCCACCTGGTCCACCGCCAACGGTGCGGCCACCGCGACCGGGACGATCGAGTATCGCGGGGTGCCCGGCGGCCGCTACGCGGACATCGTGGGCGCCATCTCGGTCGGTAAGAGTGACGGTCAGTGCTACTACCTGCGTTACTACGTTCCGGCTGACCTGCTCGGCCGTGGGTTCAACTCCGCTCGGCTCTGTGGCGAGGGTGATCTCCCGGTGGAGGCGCACCCGTTCCTGTCGCTGTTCGGGACCTTCGGCTTCCGGTTCGGTCTCTGCCGCGTCGCACCCGGCACCGCCGACGAATCGCTCTTCGCCGATCTGGGCGCGCACTGCGTCAAGATCTGAAAGGCCGGTCGTCCGCTCGTACCCCCCGATGTGACCTTGATCTTGGATGTGATGCCGCACTGGCGGCCGGGATGGTGAAGAAGGCTGCTCGCGCCCTTCTGTTCCGGCTGCCGGGAGGCCATCGGTGGTAACTGAGATCACACACCATTGATTTACACAGGCCTGACATCCATCTATGGTCGGGAGTCGGCTCGGTCTACGGGGGATCGACGGCGCGCATGGCTCTGCCATGCGCTCGTTCTGCTGTTCTTCCCGTGTGCCCTGTGGTTGAGACATCCAATGCACCGGGGGAAGGCAAGGAATGGCACTCAATCTGTCGTGGCGTTCGGCGGCCGTCGCCGGAGCGACGATCGCGGCGCCCGCCGTCGGCGTGGCACCGGCGCAGGCGGTGGTCGGAAACGATGTTCCCGACGGTGGGGACCGGTTCACGGCGCATCTCACCGACGGTTCCGCGCACGGTTGCACCGCCACTCTCGTGGCCACCCCATGGCTCCTGACGGCGCGTGAATGCGTCGCTTCGCCGGCCGGACCGTCGACCGCGGTCATCGGCAAGGCCGACCTCGACTCCTCCGCCGGACACGAGCGCGGCGTGTCTCGTGTCGTCGCGCACCCGACCCTGAACCTCGCCCCGGCGCGGCTTACGGCGCCGGTCACCGACATCACCGGCGGCCTGTGGGCCGGCTTCCACGGGATCGCCTGACTCATGTGAAACACGCGGCGCCCGGTGTCTCGGGATTCCGCTCACCACGATCTTCGCCGGCACCATGCCGTTCGGGCCGCCGGCGGCACGCATACATCCACCGGGATAGATCCGGGATCCGTTGGTAACCAGCTCAGGAGGTAGTCACAGTTGCGCTACGACATATTCGGTCACGGGGCATCAGGGAACGCCGCGGCACGGTGGCCGCGGCGTGCCGGATGGGCCGGTGTGACCGCGACAGCCATCGTCCTCGGTGTCAGCGGGAGCACACCCGCACTCGGTGTCACCGGCGGCGCCCTGGTGGAGCAGGGCACATACAGCTTCGTAGCGCACGTGGCGGTCGGTGAGCGGGGTGTCGGGCAGGGCTGCACCGGCGCGCTCGTCGACCCGCAGTGGGTGATCACCGCGAAGGCCTGCTTCGGGCAGGCGCCGGTCGCCGGTAAGCCGGCGCAGGCCACGACGGTGACCATCGACCGGGCCGACCTCGCCGGCACGGCCGGTCAGGTCCGCACCGCGACCCGCATCGTGCCGCACCCGGACCGCAACGTCGTGCTCGTCAAGCTGAACCAGCCGACCACGGTCACCCCGGTCACGCTGGGCACCACCGCGCCGGCCACCGGCGACGTGCTGCGGCTGGCAGGTTACGGCCGCACCGCGACCCAGTGGGTGCCGAACACCCTGCACTCGGCCCGGTTCCAGGTCGGCGCCGTCAATGCGGGCCTGATCGACGTCACCGGTGTCACCGGGACCCAGCCCGGCATCTGCAAGGGTGACGCCGGTGGCCCGGCACTGCGGGAGAACGCGGGCGGCGTCGAACTGGTGGCGCTCCACCACGTGTCCTCGCAGGGCGGCTGCCTCGGCTCCACCGCCACCGAGCGGGACGCGGTCGAGACCCGCGTCGACGACATCGCGAGCTGGATCCGCACCCACGCGCCCGGCGGCGTCGCCCAGGACCACCGCGACGACGTGACTCTCGCCTACAACTACGCCACCGGGGCACTCGGCCCGTTCACCTTCGTCACCAGCGCGGCCGGCACCATGTCCGCGGTCGGTGGCTGCAAGACCGCCGACGGTGTCTACACCGCCGCCCGGAACAAGCTCTTCCGCGGCGACTTCAACGGCGACGACATCATCGACCAGGTCGTGCTCAACGGCGGCAGCAACGGTCAGACGCTGACCCTCGACACGTTCCTCACCAAGGCGGACGGCAGCTGCTCGCCCGGGGTCCGTTCGTGGACCAGCCCCAGCTTCGGCTCGTACGACCGCATGCTGATGACCAGCGGTGACTACAACGGCGACGGCCGTACCGACCTGGCCGGTTTCTACAACTACGCCAACGCCAGCATCGCCCTGTTCCTGTGGACGGCGCGTGCCGACGGCACCTTCGGCAGCCCGACCCGTCAGTGGTTCAACGACGCCACCCCGTACTGGGGCGAGATCGGCCGCATGAAGGTCTTCAGCGGCGACTTCAACGGTGACGGCCGCGACGACGTCGGCTCCTTCTACGGCTTCGCCAGTGCCGCGGTCGGCATCTACGGCTGGACCTCCACCGCCAACGGCGGCTTCGAGGAGGACCGGCGGATCTGGGAGGTTCCCGCCGAGCCGTACTGGGGCGACCCGAACCGGCTGCGCATCGTCGCCGGCGACTTCAACGGTGACGGCCGCGGCGACGTCGCGGGCCTCTACAACTACGCCAACGGCAACCTGTCGATCCTGACCTGGACCGCCAAGGCCGACGGCACCCTCAACGCGCCGTTCAGCTCCTGGAAGAGCACCAACACGGCCTGGGGCGCCTGGGACAAGACCCGCCTCACCGCCGGCGACTACAACGGCGACGGCCGCGACGATGTGGCCGCCCTGTTCGGCGGCACTGACGGCAGTGTCTCCCTGCACACCCTGACCGCTGCCGCGAACGGTGGCTTTGCCGCCCCCGTTCAGGTCTACCGATCCGCCAACTTCGGCTCGTACAGCAGCATCGAGCTTCCCGAAGACCGTTCCTGAACGTCCCGAACCGCTACATGGTCATCGGATCAGGGTCAACCTGCTCCGATGGCCGCAACACCGAATTCCATGAATCTGTTCGATTGACTATCTGGAGAATTCCTTGAAAATCCTGCCTTGGGTCGGTGCTGCTTCAGTAATCGCGGCGGGTGTCCTTACTTTCGCCCAAGCCGGTTCGGCGGCGGAGGTGGACGCCGTGCCGACGTCGCTCGTAGAGGACTACTCCTACCCGGCCGGGGACGCTGTTCCCGGCATCAAACTGATCAAGGGTGATGGGAACATCATGCTGGTCGAATGCGTCAACGGCGGTGCCGGCCTGCTTCGGGTCCGCAGCTATGTACGGGATGACGAGTTCTGCTTCCAGCTCAGTGGTGCTCAGGGCTTCCTGGCGCTCGAGCTCGAGAACGCGTACCAGTTGCGCGACCTGGATGCGAGCCGATCGGTCGAGGCGAAGGTGATCGACGATGGCGTCGCACAGGAGCCGATCGATGTTCCAACTGACCGGTGGGCGGTCCTTGAGCCCGCCACCCTCGTGGAAATCCGTTCTCGCGCCTGAGGGTGGTCGGGCAACTCGAGAGGGTTAGCGCACCAAGGCCGTAGTGGTCCGCGTTGATCGACGAGGGTCATTTGGTGGCGCCCCGCACCGAGTTCAGGTGCGGGGCGCCTGGCGTTGGCCCGCGTGCACCACGCCGAGCCGCCCCCGTGGAAGCCTTCCCTCATCGGCATGAATATCGCTGGAGCGTGATCGCTGTCACATACTGCCAGATGTGTTTCGCCTTCGATGGTGTGTGCTGGTGCGGTGATCGGTGGATTACCTGTTCACCCACATGGTCTTCACGATCGCTGTCGATCGGTTAATCTCGCCGACCGGTGGTGTTCACCCCCATTCAATCGAGGATCTTCACTACTATTCGGCCGGGGCCGACGAATCTCCGTCGTCTCCAGCTGCGGCATGTCAGTTGAGACACGGGGAGAGAGATGCGCAGACGTAAGCGTTCATGGGGAGCCGGCCTGCTCGTAGCAGGCGTCACGGTCGGTCTCCTCGGCGGTGGGACGGCGCAGGCGGTGGCCGGCGCGCAGGAGGTGCCGGACGGCGCCCTGCCCTTCGTTGCCAAAGTCAGTTTCGGTGACGTCAACAGCTGCACCGGTGCACTGGTGCACGCACGGTGGATCGTGACCGCGAAGTCCTGCTTCGCCGAGGGCGTGGGCCAGGTGGCGGCCGGTGCGCCGACCAAGCCGACGACCGTCGTTCTCGGTCGCGCCAACCTGGAGGCGGTGACCGGGCACCGGCTGTCCGTGGTGTCGGTGACGCCGCATCCCACCCGCAACATCGTCCTCGCGGAGCTGTCCGCGCCGGTCAAGAACGTCACGCCGGTGGCGCTGGACGGTGGCGCGCCGGTCGAGGGCGAGACCCTGCGTATCGCCGGGTACGGCCGGACCAACAACGTCTGGGTGCCGACCCGGATGCACGCCGGCGAGTTCACCGTCGGCGCGGTGACCGCGGACGCGTTCGCGGTGAGCGGTGCCGCCAGCGGCGCGACCCTCTGCAAGGGCGACGCGGGTGGACCGGCGTTCCGTGAGACCACCGGTGCCCCGCAGCTCCTGGGCATCAGCGACACGTCCTGGCAGAACGGGTGCCTCGGCGAGTCGGAGACCCGGGAGGGTGCTTTCGAAGCCCGTACCGATGATCTGTCGGACTGGATCCGGGCCGGTGTCGCCACCGTGCCCGACGGCCTGCGCGAGCCGGTCACCGGCGAGTTCAACCGGGACGGCATCGAGGACCTGATCGCCGCCGACGCCTCCGGCAACCTGTGGCTCCACCCGGGGACGAAGACCCGCAACGCCTACGGCGACCGGGTTCGCATCGGCACCGGCTGGGCGGGCATGCGCGAGTTCGCGGTCGGCAACGTCAACCGGGATGCGTACGACGATCTGGTGGTCATCGAGACGTCGACCAACATCCAGTGGCTGTACCCGGGTACCGCTGCCGGTGGTGTGTTCGGGGCCCGGGTGCAGATCGGTTCGGGTTGGTCCACGGATCTGCGTGACGTGGCGATCGGCAAGGTCGACCGTGACCAGTACGACGACCTGCTCGTGGTGAAGAGCTCGACCCAGCAGCTGTTGCTGTACAAGGGCAACGCGACCGGTGGCAACTTCAGCGCGGCTGTCGTCTACGGCTCCGGCTGGGGCTGCTGCAAGCAGCTGAACGTGGGCAAGTTCAACAACGACGACTACGACGACCTGCTCACCGTCGTCACCTCCACCGGCGCGATGACCATCTACCCGGGCACCGCCGCCGGCACCCAGTTCGGCCCGGGCGTCGACGCCGGCGCCGGAACCGGCTGGAACTACGCCTCCTACCTGGCCAAGGGCACCGTCGACGGCACCGGCATGCAGGGCCTCATCGGCATCGACTCGGCGACCGGGCGTACCTGGCTGCACGCGCGCACGGCGACCGCCGGATGGGCGGCCCGCATCCAGCCCAGCGGCCGGATCTACACCCCGCAGCCGTCCGACCTGAACAATTTGGTCACCGGCAAGTTCAACCGGGACGCGTACACCGACGTCATCGGCACCGACGGCGCCGGCGTGCTGTGGCTGCACCCCGGAACCGCCGCGAACACCTTCGGCCCGCGCGTGCAGATCGGCACCGGCTGGGCGGGCATGCGCGAGTTCGCGGTCGGCAACGTCAACCGGGACGCGTACGACGATCTGGTGGTCATCGAGACGTCGACCAACACCCAGTGGCTGTACCCGGGTACCGCTGCCGGTGGGGTCTTCGGAGCCCGGGTGCAGATCGGTTCGGGTTGGTCCACGGATCTGCGTGACGTGGCGATCGGCAAGGTCGACCGTGACCAGTACGACGACCTGCTCGTGGTGAAGAGCTCGACCCAGCAGCTGTTGCTGTACAAGGGCAACGCGACGGGTGGCAACTTCAGCGCGGCTGTCGTCTACGGCACCGGCTGGGGTTGCTGCAAGGAGGTCACCCTCGGCAGCGTCAACAACGACGACTACGACGACCTGCTCACCGTCGTCACGTCGACCGGCGCCGTGAACATCTACCCGGGCACCGCGGCCGGCACCCAGTTCGGCCCGGGCGTGGACGCCGGCGCCGGAACCGGATGGGCGAACCGCAGCAATGTGACCCCGATCGTCCTGGGCCAGGAGACCCGTGCCGGGATCCTCGCCAAGGACAGTACGGGCGCGCTGCTGTTCTTCACCGTCCGCGACAACAAGGCGATCGACTGGTCCGACCCCATCCGCTTCGGTCCTCGCGACTGATCCTTCGGGAATCGCCGTGCGGTGCGCCGGATCTGCGTCAACCCGGTCTGGCGCACCGCAGCTTTCCAGAGAACGTCACTCCTTTCTGAACGGAGAGATCCTTTGAAGTTTCTGCCGTGGATCGGTGCCGCAGCGGTCCTTGCCGCTGGCGTCCTGACCTTTGCCCAAGCCGGCTCGGCCGCGGAGGCCGAAGACGTGCCTTCGTCGCTGGTCGAGGACTACTCATACCCCGCCGGCGATGCTGTGGAAGGGATCAGACTGATCAAGGGCGATGGAAACATCACGCTGGTCGAGTGCGCCAACGGTGGCTCGGGTCTGCTCCGCGTCCGTAGTTACGTCCGCGACGACGAGTTCTGCTTTGCGTTCCGCGGCGCGCAGGGATACCTGGCACTGGTGTTGGAGGACGCATATCAGCTGCGCGACCTCGACGCCGACCACTCGGTTGAGGCGAAGGTGACTGACGACGGAGTGACCCAGACCCCGGTCACTGTGCCGGAGGACAGGTGGGCGGTCTTCGAGCCCGCGACTCTCCTGGAGCTGCGCTCCCAGGCGTAGCCGGCACCCGTTGCACGCATGGCTCGAGAAGTGGATCAGGTGATCGTCGCCGAAGGCGAGACATGGTCGGCGCGGCGCGCGTCGGTTCCTGCCTCAGGGATAGGTCAAGGTCAAGCGTGCCAACGGGGCCGCTGGTGGGATCAGCGGGAAACACCCCCGACGAGCCGTCCTCCGCCGACCTGGGCGCCATTGCGTCGAGCCCCAGGGGACACGTTCCGCGCTGTTGCGCGGCGCGGCCGGCCGCGCCGCCGCGGTAACGGACATCACAGGGTGTCGATTTACTTCGCCGTGGCATCGATCTATGGTTTGGCTCTGCTCGGTCTACGGGGGATCGATGGTGTCGGACGGCGCAGCCATGCGTGCGTTCGGCTTCAGCTACCCGCGTGCCTTGTGGTGACACATCCAACACGTCGGGGGGCGGACAAGAAATGGCGCGGGGAATCTCGCGGCGGTCGACCGGCATCGCCGGACCAACGGTCGTGGTGTCCGCCGCCGCTGTGGTGCCGGCGCAGGCTGTGGCCGGAACCGACGGTCCCCAGGTGCGGACCACCGTTATGGCGTCGGGCCGGAGATTCACGCTTCTCGGCTACGGCCTAACCGCCACTCAGCGGGTTCCCCGCCGTCTGCCGCGTAACGAAATCTGACGATGATCATCCCGGCCGCAGGTAGGGCGGGACTGCCTCGACAATCGGGCCGCCAGCCGCGGTGGTGTGGCCGGGAGGTTCGGCTGCATCAGCGTTCTCCTCATGTTCGGGACTGCCGGCGCCGTGCCGCGCGAACACCACATTGACTGATCGGCCCCGATCGCGGGCTGTCGAATGCCATGAGACCAGGAGGAAATTTAATGGGAGGCCATGGCCGGAGGGCCTGGAGATCGAGAGTGCGGTTGCTCGCGGTGGCGGGGTTGGCGTGCGCGCTGCTGACCCCGGTGGCGCCGGGCCGTGCCGAAGCGGCCGAGCCCGCCGTCAATGTGATGGACGTTCGGGCGCGTGTCGCTGATGCGGCGCGGTTGGGTGGGCCGTCGGTGCAGGCGGCGGCGCGGGCGGCGCTGTTGGGTTCGGATGCCGACTTGGAACGGTTCGTGGACCGTGACTGGGATGCGGCGTTCGTTCAGGACAATCGGATCCTCGTCGGTCAGTTGATGGCTGCTGATGGGCCGGCGGTGGCGGCCGCGGCCACTGCCGCGCTGGCGGGCTCCCCGGATGACGTGCAGAAATTCCTCGACTACGGCTTCGACCGGGCGTGGTTGCATGATGAGCGGATCCGGGTGGGTGATGCGATTCGTGCTGGTGGGCCGGTCACGGTGGAGAAGGGCAATCAGGCTCTGGACGCCGGTGATGAGGCGATCGGGGAGTTCCTGGCCACCGGGTTGGCGTCGACGCGTGCTCATGATGACCGTATTGAGGTCGGCATGATCATGCAGGCGGGTGGGCCGATCGTGCAGGCGGCGGGTAGTGCTGCTTTGGACGGTACTGCCGAGGATGTTCGTGAGTTTCTTCGGTATGGGCAGTATGTGGCGCAGGCGCGTGATGAGGAGATCGCGACGCTGGCGCAGTTGACGGAGCAGGCGCGGGCTGCGCAGCAGCAGACGCGGCAGGCGACGCAGCGGGCGCAGGTCTCGGCGAAGAAGGCGAACGAGGCGGCGGCGGCGGCGAACAAGGCGGCGCAGTTGGCGGCCAAGGAGACTGCTGAGGCGAAGGAGTCGACGCAGCGGGCTGCTCATGCGGCTAAGCGTGCTGCGGATGCTGCTGATCGTGCTGCTGCGGCGGCGCGGGAGGCGATCGGGGCGGCGCGGGAGGCGATCAAGGCTGCGCGGGTGGCGTCGAATGCTGCTTCGGCTGCGTCGGCGGCGGCGGTTCGGGCGGCGAACAAGGCTGCTGAGGCGCGGGGTAAGGCGAACGCGGCGTTGAAGGATCGTCAGTCCGCGGGGGATGCGCGTAAGGCTGCGGAGGAGGCGGACGCTGCTGCGCAGACTGCTGAGGATGCGGGCACGGCTGCGGTGCAGTCGGTGACGGCGATTCAGGAGGCGATCACCGCGGCGATGTCGGCGGTGAGTGCTGCGGAGAATGCGGATGCCGCTGGTGGTGCGGCTGATGCCGCTGGTGGTGAGGCGCATCTGGCGCAGGCGGAGGCCGATAAGGCGCGTGCGGCGGCGAATCGGGCGAAGGCGTATGCGGCGCAGGCGCGTCGGGCGTTGGCGGAGGCTGAGAAGTGGGCGGGCCGGGCTGCTGTTGCGGCGCGGCAGGCTCATGCGGCGGCCATCGATGCGGCGGGGCATGCGCGGCGGGCGGCTGCGGCGGCGAGGCTTGCTGCTGATCATGCTGGTCAGGCTGCGGATCTGGCGAGGGAGACCGCGGCTCATGCTGCGGAGGCTGATGCTGCGGCGAAGGTCGCCACGACGGCGGCGGCGACGGCGGCGACTGTTGAGCAGACCGCTCGTGATCTGGATGCCGAGCGGTTGCGGTTGGACACCGATCAGGCCATGCAGGCCGCCCGTGATGCGGCGGCGCTTGAGAAGCAGCAGCCGAAACCGACCCCCGACGACATTCCGCAGGTGGAGCGTCTGGATGCGGAGACGGTCCGGTTGCTGGCCGAGGCGACCGCGGCGAATGCCGCGGCGGAGGTGGTCCTGGATCGTGGCCGGCGGGCGGCGATGCGGGTGATGGACGGTGTGGGAACGTGGAGCAAGACCGCCGCGCATGAAGCGCTGACCAGTGATGTGCTGCTGCGTAAGTGGTTGACCGGTGGCCGGTTGGTCGCGGCGGAGCAGGATGATCGTGAGCGGGTCACGGTGCTGGCCGAGGCCGGTATCAGTCAGCCGCATCGGGATGCGGCGTTGAAGGCGTTGGCCGGTACGCACGCTGATGTGGTGCGTTTCCTCAAGACGCAGCAGTATCCGGGCAAGATCCACGTGGATCGGGCCGCGATCGGTGAGTTGATCAGGACCGGTGGGCCGGCGATGATCGCGGCCGGTAACAAGGCTCTGGACGGCACCGGCGCGGACGCGCACGAGTTCCTGCGCAGCGGGCAGTATGTGGCGGCTGAGCACGACACCCGGATCGCGGTGGGGGAACTTGCTCGTACCGGTGGTCCTGAGGTGCGGGCCGCGGCGAACATCGCCTTGGACGGTCCGTCGTCCTACCGTGAGGCGTTCCTGAAGATCGGTCAGTTCAAGGCCGCTCAGCGTGATCAGTCAGCTGCCGCGCACGCGCAGACGGCGAAGCGGTATGTGACCGAGGCGGCGCGTTTCGCGGCGCTGGCCCGCAGTGATGCGGCGACGGCGGCCAGGCTTGCGGCGCAGGCGAAGAACGACGCGGCGCAGGCGGATCTGGCCAAGAAGCGTGCCGAGGCGTCGGCTAAGGAGGCTGCGGACGCCGCGGCGCAGGCCAACGGCTACTGGTTGCAGGCCAAGAACTCCTCCGACCAGGCGGCCGCGTCGGCGCAGGCCGCCCGCAAGGCCGCGGCTGACGCTGCGGCTGCGGCTCAGAGCGCTGAGGCGTCGGCCCGGCATGCGCAGTATTCCGCCGCTCGGGCCGCGGATTCGGCCAAGGAGGCACAGGAATCCGCGGATGTGGCACGCAAGGCCGCTCTGGAGGCTGAGCAGGATTCCGCTGCGGCTTGGGACGCTGCTGCCCGGGCGTTCAGCGCCGCGGTCGAGAAGCGGATCGCCGAGCAGCGTGCGGCCGAGTCGTATCGCGATTCCAAGGGCAAACTGGACCCGCCGTGCTATTCCAGGAAGATTCCGTTCCTGGAGGACGCGCCCTGTTACGACCAGTTGTTCCTGGACAGTTTCCAGCAGGGCGGACGGACCTGTGACGACTTCGTCGACGTCGAGGCCTGCGAGCAGGCACTGCCTCTGGCGCTTCAGGGAGGCCTCGCCGCGTGTGGTGTCGTGTGGGAGCCCTGCGACGCGGTCGGCGCGATCATCTGCGCGTTCCAGAAAGACTGGGAATGCGTGGTCACCGAGATCGTCGCGCTTGTTCCGGGGCTGGGAATCCCCGCCAACGGCAAACGCCTCTACGACATCTACCGCAAATGGAAGAAGCTCGACAAGCAGCTGAAGGATAAGAAGAAAAAGAAGAAAGACAAAGATCAGGAAGAGAGCTGCCCTGACGACAACAGCTTCCTGCCCGGTACCAAGGTCCTGCTCTCCGATGGCACCAGCCGACCCATCGAGCAGCTCGCAGTCGGTGACCAGGTTCTGGCCACCGACCCCATCGGCAACATCACCGCCGCCAAGCCCATCGCCGCGACCATCGTCGGCGAGGGCGCCAAGAAGCTCGTCGACATCACCATCGACACCGACGGCGACCGCGGCGACGAGACCGCCACCATCACCGCCACCCACAACCATCCCTTCTGGGTGCCGGCCCTCTCCGAATGGGTCGACGCGGAGAAACTCTCCTCGCGGCAATGGCTGCGGACCAGTGCCGGAACCCACTTCGAGATCGCGGCGATCAAGCGCTATGGCGCTGAAGCCCGTGTCCACAACCTGACCATCGCCGACATCCACACCTATTACGTGCTCGCTGGCGACGTGCCGGTCCTGGTCCATAACGCGGATAAATGGTGCAAAGACGAAGACGAGCTGGACGATATCGACACCGTCTACGGTCCGCGTGTGGTGCAAGGCGTTGAGTACATGATCGATGAATACAACAAAGGTAAGACGACGCACGCGTTGAACAACATCGGCAAAGATGCCAAGGCGACGGCTCGCTACCTCCGACAGCCGAGAAAGTGGACCCACGTCGACAACAACACCGGTAACTGGGTGACCTACGATGACACCAACAAGATCATCATAATCAGGACCGCCCAGGATATCCACGCATATAATTATTCGGAGACCAGTTGGAACGGCAACGTGGGCAAGAAATACCTCGAGCCACCGGCCGGAACGACTCCTCCCGCGTGGCCGTGATGTAACCCGGTCACCATTTGAGCGCCACGTGCCTTGTTCCTGTCAAGGAACAGGGCACGTCGGCGTTCAGCCCCACCCCGGAGGGCGCTAGAGGCCGAGCCGGGTCTGCCTGGAGTCGGCCACCAAACGCCGGAGCCGTACAACTCAGGCTTCGTCGCCCCATGCGGGCGGATCGCTCGGCGGCCAAGGCCCGGGGGGCACGCCGAACGCGAGTTTGCGCGCGTGCTTGTTGTCGGGGGCGAGGTCCTGGACTGCTTGGCGGGCCCTATCGTCCTCGCCTCGGGCGCGTAAGAGATGGATGAGAAGATAGAGCGCGCTCCTGTCACCCTTCACCGCCCGCGCCTGTAGGTCGTCCGCGCGCCCCTCGTGATAAAGCTGATGATCGAGACGTCGACGCGCCTGATTGTCGGTTTCCGCGAGGGCGGCAAGCTCGTCGAGTCGCCCGGCGTGGGCCAGCGCGTTGAGATACCCGAGGTGCGCCTCGTAGACGGCATGTTGCCGACTCTCATCGAGCGTGGCCTGCCGAGCCGCCGACGAGTACTCTGCCGAGATCGATGCGTAAAACTCGATCGCAGCCGTATAGTCGCCCTGCTCCACCGCCCGGTCGGCCATTCTCAGTGTCGAGAACGGTTCCCCGAGTTCCGTATCCCGAGACCCCGCCTCGATCGCGATGGGCACGGCAGGCTCTTCAGCCTCAGGCGTCTCCGGAGTGGCATCCATGGAGGCCATGATGCTCGAACCGGTGCGCAGGCCGCCATCCGGGCATGCCGACCCGCTCAGGTCATGACACGGGCGCGGCAGGGCCACCGGCAGGGAACGTCACCCGTCGCCCGGTCATGTCGCAAGGGCACACTGCTGAATCCGCCTCTGTATATGATCGGGCTCGATCAATGGCGGTTTCGTCGATGTCCGGTTGCGCTGCGCCGGTCCGCCGACAGTCCCAGTCTTCTGTCTGTGCAGGAGCGCCGCACCTCCCGTGTCACGTGGAGGTGCGGTGCTTCCGCACGGGCGCGAAAGGATGAGTCCGATGTCCTCCCAAGGTTCTCGCCGCATCACCGTGGCGGGTGTCTCCGCCACGGTGATAGTGGCCGGTCTGCTCGGCGGCGCGGCCGCCCGAGCCGTCACCGGTGACACGGTGGCCGACGACGTCCATACCTTTACTGCCAGGGTCAACGTGGGTGCACCCGGCTTCGGCAGGGCCTGCACCGGTGCGCTCGTGGCGCCGTCGTGGGTGCTGACGGCGAGCACGTGCTTCGGTCAGACCGCCGCGGGCGCCCCGGCCCAGCCGACGACCGTGACGCTCGGCCGGTCGATCGTTGCCACCTGGGTCGTACCGCATCCGGACCGCAACCTCGCGCTGGTGCGCCTGCTCACGCCGGTCGCCGACATCGCGCCGGTGCCTCTCGCCACCACGGCGCCGGCCGCCGGTGAGGTGCTGCAACTGGTCGGCTACGGCCGTACCGCCACCGATTGGATCTCTGCCCGGAAACACGCCGGAACCGTCAGCGTGGAGACGGTCGGTGCCGCCACCCTGAGCGTCGCAGGAACCGACACGGCGAGCGTGACGACCTGCAAGGGTGACTCCGGCGGGCCGGCGCTGCGCGGCAGTGGCAGCACCGTCGAGCTCGTCGCGGTGCACCACACGTCCACCCAGCGCGGCTGCCTGGACGCGGGGGAGGTCGCCGAGTCTGGAGCGGAGGAGACTCGGGTCGACGACCTGTCCGGCTGGATCCGGGGCATCGCGGTGAACACCTGCAACGCCGAGGGCACGGCGGTCCCGACCGCCCAGACCGGTGCCGTCGTCTACACGGCTGACTTCACCGGCGACTGCAAGTCCGACATCATCCACCAGAACAACGACGGCGACCTGCAGGGCTGGTACTCCAAGGGCAACATGGCCGCGGACTCCGGGCTGTTCAACGGCGCCTCGCGTCTGGTCGGCGGCGGCTGGACCACGAGCAACATCCAGCGGATCCTCACCGGCGACTTCAACGGCGACGGCAAGGCCGACATCATCGGCCAGGACTCGACCGGACAGCTGCGGGCCTGGCCGTCGACCGGCGACATGTCGGCCGACAGCAAACTGTTCACCGGGGCCGCCCGGATCGTCGGCACCGGCTTCTCGACCACGAGCTTCCCGCGGTTGCTGACCGGTGACTTCAACGGCGACGGACGTACGGACCTTCTCGCCCAGAACGCCAGCGGCCAGCTGAAGGTGTGGGGCTCGACCGGCAACCTGTCGGGCGGCGTCCTGTTCCCGGGCTCGGGTGTGGTCGTCGGTACCGCCTTCACGACCACGAACATCCCGCGGATCCTCACCGGTGACTTCACCGGCGACGGCCGCACCGACGTCATCGGCCAGGACTCGACCGGCCTGCTGCGGGCCTGGGCGTCGTCCGGCGACCTGTCGGCCGACAACAAGCTGTTCCCGGGACCGGTCCGGATCGTCGGCGGCGGCTGGACCACCACGAACATCCCGCGGATCCTGACCGGCGACTTCAACGGCGACGGACGGACCGACATCATCCGGCAGGACTCGACCGGTCTGCTGCGCGTCTGGGCGTCCACCGGCAACCTGTCCGGCGACAACCTGATGTTCGCCGGCCCGTCGCGGATCGCCGGTGGCGGCTGGACCCAGGCCGCGTACCCGCGAATCATCCTCGGCGACTTCAACGGTGACGGCAAGCAGGACATCCTCAACCAGAACACCGCCGGTGAGCTGTACGGATGGGCCTCGACCGGCGACGTCTCGGCCGACAACACGCTCCTCGCGAGCGGCACCCGGCACAAGTTCGGCTCCGGCTGGACCCTCACCGCGTTCCCTCGGATCCTCTGACCGCACGTGCAAACGAGGCCCCGCACCGGAATCCGGTGCGGGGCCTCGGTCCGTCTGATGAGCCGATGTTGCGTAGAGCGGCGGCGATGCCATTGACCGTTGTTAGGAAGGTCGCACCGTGGCGCTGCGGTAACCGACGTCACAGCGTATCGATTTACTTCACCGTGGCATCCATCTATGGTTTGGCTCTGCTCGGTCTACGGGGGACCGACGGTGTAGGACGGCGCATGCATGCGCACGTTCCGACTTCGCCTCTCCCTCGTGCCTTGTGACGAGTCATGCAACGGCATCGGGGGATGGCGATGAACGACGCTCGGAATCTCACGGCACCTCCGCGGGCCACTGACGCGGCGGGGCACAGATCGTCGCTCCCCCGACTGTGAACCTGGTCCCGGCTCCGGCCCGACTGCCGTGAAGGCGCCCGGCAATCGCTGCGAGGCACGCACGGGCCACTTTCGTATGCGCACCCGTCAGAGCCGTCCGGCTCGAACGTCGCATTGCTCCGATCAGCCCCGACCGCAAGGTGCTGTCGATTGTCATCGAGACAGGAGAAGCTAGTAGTGAGACCTCATGGCCGGAGGGCCTGGAGATCGAGAGTGCGGTTGCTCGCGGTGGCGGGGTTGGCCTGCGCGCTGCTGACCCCGGTGGCGCCGGGCCGTGCCGAAGCGGCCGACCCTGCCGTCAACCTGCGGGACACCCGAGCCCGAATCGCTGATGCGGCGCGGTTGGGTGGGCCGTCGGTGCAGGCGGCGGCGCGGGCGGCGCTGTTGGGTTCGGATGCCGACTTGGAACGGTTCGTGGACCGTGACTGGGATGCGGCGTTCGTTCAGGACAATCGGATCCTCGTCGGTCAGTTGATGGCTGCTGATGGGCCGGCGGTGGCGGCCGCGGCCACTGCCGCGCTGGCGGGCTCCCCGGATGACGTGCAGAAATTCCTCGACTACGGCTTCGACCGGGCGTGGTTGCATGATGAGCGGATCCGGGTGGGTGATGCGATTCGTGCTGGTGGGCCGGTCACGGTGGAGAAGGGCAATCAGGCTCTGGACGCCGGTGATGAGGCGATCGGGGAGTTCCTGGCCACCGGGTTGGCGTCGACGCGTGCTCATGATGACCGTATTGAGGTCGGCATGATCATGCAGGCGGGTGGGCCGATCGTGCAGGCGGCGGGTAGTGCTGCTTTGGACGGTACTGCCGAGGATGTTCGTGAGTTTCTTCGGTATGGGCAGTATGTGGCGCAGGCGCGTGATGAGGAGATCGCGACGCTGGCGCAGTTGACGGAGCAGGCGCGGGCTGCGCAGCAGCAGACGCGGCAGGCGACGCAGCGGGCGCAGGTCTCGGCGAAGAAGGCGAACGAGGCGGCGGCGGCGGCGAACAAGGCGGCGCAGTTGGCGGCCAAGGAGACTGCTGAGGCGAAGGAGTCGACGCAGCGGGCTGCTCATGCGGCTAAGCGTGCTGCGGATGCTGCTGATCGTGCTGCTGCGGCGGCGCGGGAGGCGATCGGGGCGGCGCGGGAGGCGATCAAGGCTGCGCGGGTGGCGTCGAATGCTGCTTCGGCTGCGTCGGCGGCGGCGGTTCGGGCGGCGAACAAGGCTGCTGAGGCGCGGGGTAAGGCGAACGCGGCGTTGAAGGATCGTCAGTCCGCGGGGGATGCGCGTAAGGCTGCGGAGGAGGCGGACGCTGCTGCGCAGACTGCTGAGGATGCGGGCACGGCTGCGGTGCAGTCGGTGACGGCGATTCAGGAGGCGATCACCGCGGCGATGTCGGCGGTGAGTGCTGCGGAGAATGCGGATGCCGCTGGTGGTGCGGCTGATGCCGCTGGTGGTGAGGCGCATCTGGCGCAGGCGGAGGCCGATAAGGCGCGTGCGGCGGCGAATCGGGCGAAGGCGTATGCGGCGCAGGCGCGTCGGGCGTTGGCGGAGGCTGAGAAGTGGGCGGGCCGGGCTGCTGTTGCGGCGCGGCAGGCTCATGCGGCGGCCATCGATGCGGCGGGGCATGCGCGGCGGGCGGCTGCGGCGGCGAGGCTTGCTGCTGATCATGCTGGTCAGGCTGCGGATCTGGCGAGGGAGACCGCGGCTCATGCTGCGGAGGCTGATGCTGCGGCGAAGGTCGCCACGACGGCGGCGGCGACGGCGGCGACTGTTGAGCAGACCGCTCGTGATCTGGATGCCGAGCGGTTGCGGTTGGACACCGATCAGGCCATGCAGGCCGCCCGTGATGCGGCGGCGCTTGAGAAGCAGCAGCCGAAACCGACCCCCGACGACATTCCGCAGGTGGAGCGTCTGGATGCGGAGACGGTCCGGTTGCTGGCCGAGGCGACCGCGGCGAATGCCGCGGCGGAGGTGGTCCTGGATCGTGGCCGGCGGGCGGCGATGCGGGTGATGGACGGTGTGGGAACGTGGAGCAAGACCGCCGCGCATGAAGCGCTGACCAGTGATGTGCTGCTGCGTAAGTGGTTGACCGGTGGCCGGTTGGTCGCGGCGGAGCAGGATGATCGTGAGCGGGTCACGGTGCTGGCCGAGGCCGGTATCAGTCAGCCGCATCGGGATGCGGCGTTGAAGGCGTTGGCCGGTACGCACGCTGATGTGGTGCGTTTCCTCAAGACGCAGCAGTATCCGGGCAAGATCCACGTGGATCGGGCCGCGATCGGTGAGTTGATCAGGACCGGTGGGCCGGCGATGATCGCGGCCGGTAACAAGGCTCTGGACGGCACCGGCGCGGACGCGCACGAGTTCCTGCGCAGCGGGCAGTATGTGGCGGCTGAGCACGACACCCGGATCGCGGTGGGGGAACTTGCTCGTACCGGTGGTCCTGAGGTGCGGGCCGCGGCGAACATCGCCTTGGACGGTCCGTCGTCCTACCGTGAGGCGTTCCTGAAGATCGGTCAGTTCAAGGCCGCTCAGCGTGATCAGTCAGCTGCCGCGCACGCGCAGACGGCGAAGCGGTATGTGACCGAGGCGGCGCGTTTCGCGGCGCTGGCCCGCAGTGATGCGGCGACGGCGGCCAGGCTTGCGGCGCAGGCGAAGAACGACGCGGCGCAGGCGGATCTGGCCAAGAAGCGTGCCGAGGCGTCGGCTAAGGAGGCTGCGGACGCCGCGGCGCAGGCCAACGGCTACTGGTTGCAGGCCAAGAACTCCTCCGACCAGGCGGCCGCGTCGGCGCAGGCCGCCCGCAAGGCCGCGGCTGACGCTGCGGCTGCGGCTCAGAGCGCTGAGGCGTCGGCCCGGCATGCGCAGTATTCCGCCGCTCGGGCCGCGGATTCGGCCAAGGAGGCACAGGAATCCGCGGATGTGGCACGCAAGGCCGCTCTGGAGGCTGAGCAGGATTCCGCTGCGGCTTGGGACGCTGCTGCCCGGGCGTTCAGCGCCGCGGTCGAGAAGCGGATCGCCGAGCAGCGTGCGGCCGAGTCGTATCGCGATTCCAAGGGCAAACTGGACCCGCCGTGCTATTCCAGGAAGATTCCGTTCCTGGAGGACGCGCCCTGTTACGACCAGTTGTTCCTGGACAGTTTCCAGCAGGGCGGACGGACCTGTGACGACTTCGTCGACGTCGAGGCCTGCGAGCAGGCACTGCCTCTGGCGCTTCAGGGAGGCCTCGCCGCGTGTGGTGTCGTGTGGGAGCCCTGCGACGCGGTCGGCGCGATCATCTGCGCGTTCCAGAAAGACTGGGAATGCGTGGTCACCGAGATCGTCGCGCTTGTTCCGGGGCTGGGAATCCCCGCCAACGGCAAACGCCTCTACGACATCTACCGCAAATGGAAGAAGCTCGACAAGCAGCTGAAGGATAAGAAGAAAAAGAAGAAAGACAAAGATCAGGAAGAGAGCTGCCCTGACGACAACAGCTTCCTGCCAGGAACCAGGGTCCTGCTCTCCGATGGCACCAGCCGACCCATCGAGCAGCTCGCAGTCGGTGACCAGGTTCTGGCCACCGACCCCATCGGCAACATCACCGCCGCCAAGCCCATCGCCGCGACCATCGTCGGCGAGGGCGCCAAGAAGCTCGTCGACATCACCATCGACACCGACGGCGACCGCGGCGACGAGACCGCCACCATCACCGCCACCCACAACCATCCCTTCTGGGTGCCGGCCCTCTCCGAATGGGTCGACGCGGAGAAACTCTCCTCGCGGCAATGGCTGCGGACCAGTGCCGGGACACAGGTCCAGATCACCGCGGTTCGGCACTACGACGACGAAGCGCGTGTCCACAACCTGACCATCGCCGACATTCACACGTACTATGTGTTGGCCGACCAGGTCCCGGTGCTCGTCCACAACTGTGGTATCGCACTGGGTATGCGTACTCCCCCGCGCGACGGACGGCCCCTGGAGGAGTTCGCGGACGACACCGGTGCTGACGCGTACTGGGACTGGCCCTCGGGCGGCGAGGACTTCGTAGAGGAACTCAAGGAGTACGTGAAGGACGGAAAGACGACGATCCACTTCAACCTCGACGGGATCGATCACCCACGCGAGTTCGCCGCGATGGGAGCCGGCATCAATCCCAAGGCCGGTGAGCACGTCACGGCTTGGGAATTGCATCTGGTGAGCAGTAATCCGAATGCCCTGGCTCGCACGAAGTTCTATCGGAACAACGAAGAAGTGGACAATCCCTTTGATTGATGACTCGTCGACTGGCTCCCAGGCTGCCCTGGTGCTGCCTGGGAGGTTCCAGCCCCGGCGTTACGTCATCGGTCACTCGGAGCTCGAGATTCGAGGACCGGCCGGTTCGGGTCGGGTGACCAGCCTGAGGTTCTTCGGGGTGCTCGGGGTGAAGCTGAAGTCCGAGTACGACTCGCTGACCGTGGCCGAGGCGGACCAGTCGCTGCGGTCCGAGGTGCTTTCCTTCGCCGGGGTCGCCGGGCGGTCGTGGGCGCGGAAGGTTCGCGTTTTCGTCCTTTCGGAGGAGAGCTTCGTCGCGTGCCTCTCGCTGGTCGTTCGTGAACTCGTGGATGCGGATGCCCCGGAGGGGAAGCTCATCTACAAGAGCTAGTACGCCGACGGCACCCGTCGGCAACCACCAAGATTCTTCGGTTCGTTGCCGAACCAAGCGGCGGGGCCCACACCGGTTTCGGTGTGGGCCCCGCCGTCTGCGCTGCGGAATGGATCAGCCGGTGTTGCGCATGCCGGCGGCGATGCCGTTGACCGTGGTCAGCAGCGCCCGCTCCAGGGCCGTCGAGTCCGACGGGCCCCGGCGGGCGCCCGGCGCCGTCGGCATCTGGCGACCGGCCTCGCCGAGTTCCCGGTACTGGCGCAGCAGCGCCACCTGGAGGTGGTGCAGCGGCTCCAGGTACGTGTCCCGGACGCCCAGCGTGCGGTTGAGTTCCGGCTGCGAGGCCAGCAACTCGGTGCCGCCGGTGATGGCCAGCACCTCCTGGACGGTCAGCGCGTACTCCTGCTCGATCGTGGTGAAGATGTGGTGCAGGTCTTCGGGGACCAGCGTCTCCACGTAGCGGCGGGCGATCGACAGGTCGGTCTTGGCCAGCATCATCTCGACGTTCGACAGGAACGTGCGGAAGAACTGCCAGTTCTCGTGCATGGCGTCGAGTTCGTTGCCGAGGCCGGCGGCGCGGACGGCGGCCAGGCCGGTGCCGACACCGAACCAGCCGGGGACGATCTGCCGGGTCTGGGTCCAGCCGAACACCCACGGGATGGCGCGCAGGCCGCTCAGGCCGGCATCGGCGTTGGGGCGCTTGGCCGGGCGGGAGCCGATGTTGAGGGCGCCGAGCAACTCGGTGGGGGTGGCGGCCCAGAAGTAGGCGGCCAGGTCGGGGTCCTCGACCAGCGAACGGTAGCGGGTGAACGCCGCGTCCGAGGCCGTGTCCATGACCGAGTCCCACACCTCGAGGCGGACCGGGTCGACGGAGATGTTGGTGTGCAGCAGCGTCGCCTGGAGTACGGCCGCGACCGTGAGTTCCAGGTTCTCCCGGGCCAGGGCGGGCACCGTGTACTTGTCGGAGATGACCTCGCCCTGCTCGGTCACCTTGATCGCGCCGTCCAGCGTGCCGTACGGCTGCGCCAGGATCGCCTCGTGCGTGGGGCCGCCGCCGCGCCCGACCGTACCGCCGCGGCCGTGGAAGAGCCGGAGCCGGACGCCGTGCCGGGCCGCGACGTCACGCAGCGACCGCTGTGCCTTGTGGATGCGCCACTGGCTGGTGGTGATCCCGGCCTCCTTGTTGGAGTCCGAGTAGCCGAGCATGATCTCCTGCACGTCGCCGCGGGCGCGGACGATCTCCCGGTAGGCCGGGATGGAGAGCATCTCGTCGAGCAGGTCGCCGCCGGCGTCGAGTTCGGCCGGGGTCTCCAGTAGCGGGATGATGTCGACCTGGGCGCGGCCGGTGTGGATGTCGACGAGGCCGGCCTCGCGGGCCAGCACGGCCGCGGCGAGCACGTCGTCGACGCCGAGGGTCATCGAGATGATGTACGACTCGATGACGTCGTCACCGAACCGGGCCTGGGACTCGCGGATGGTGTGGAACACGTCGAACGTCTTGCGGGCCGAGTCGGTGAGCGGGGTGTCGATGTTCGACAGCGGCCGGCGCCCGGTCAGTTCGGCGGCCAGCAACTTGGTCCGGGAGACCCGGTCCAGGGTGGCGTAGTCGTCGACCTCACCGACCTGCGCGTACATCTGCTGGAGCACCTCGTGGTGCTTCTCGGCGTGCTCGCGGACGTCAAGCGTGGCGAGCTGCAGGCCGAACGCGGACACCTGCCGGATCGCGGTGGCGACCACCCCGACGGCGGAGAGCTGGCCGGAGTTGCGGGCCAGCGAGGCGCGCATCAGCTCCAGATCGGAGATCAGCTCGGCGCTGCCCAGATAGTCGCGGCCGGGCACGTGCGGGGTGTTGCTGACCAGCCGGGCCCGGGTGTTGGCGAGTTTCGCCTTGATCGCCCGCACCTTCAGACGGTACGGCTCCTCGGCGTTGACCCGGCGGAACCGCTGCGCGATCTCGGGCAGGGTGTCGAGGTCCTGGGCGAGGCTGGCGGACAGGTCGAGGGAGACGCCGCGCAGCCGCCGGGAGACGGACAGCTCGTCGATCAGCTTGTCCATCGCCTTCTCGGTGGCCTGGATACCGTGCTCATGCTGGATGAGCAGCACCTCGCGGGTGACGGTCGGCGTGACGAACGGGTTGCCGTCGCGGTCGCCGCCGATCCACGAGCCGAAGGTCAGCGGCTTCGACGTGGGTGCGGTCTCCACACCGAGGCGGCGCAGCGTGTCGGCGAGGTCGTCGAGCACCTGCGGGGCCGCTTCGGCGTACAGATCCTTCAGGTAGTAGACCGCGTTGCGGGCCTCGTCGGTCGGGTCCGGCCGGTCGAGGCGCAGCTCGTCGGTCTGCCAGAGCAGGTCGATGAGTTCGGCGAACCGCTTGGTGGAGACGGTGGTGTCGGTGGCGCCGTAGAGGGCGGCGGCCGCGGACTCGGCGTCGAGCGAGTCGGCGACCTGGCGCAGCTTCGACAGGATCGAGCGGCGGGCGGCCTCGGTGGGGTGCGCGGTGAAGACGGGGCGGATCGCGAGGCGACGGGCGGCGGCGGCGATCTCGTCGGCCGGCACACCCTTCTCGGCGATCTGCTTGGCGGCCTGGTCCAGCCAGCCGCCGTTCCTGGCCCGGCGGCGCTGCAGGTCACGGGCGCGGTGCACCTGCTCGGTGATGTTCGCCAGGTGGAAGTAGGTGGAGAAGGCCCGGGCCAGCTTGGTGCCGGTGGTGATGTCCATGGCGGAGAGCCGGTCGGCGGCGGCCGGGGCGTCCTGCCGGACCAGGGCACGGATCTCCTCGACCAGGTCGAGAAGGGGACGGCCCTCTTGACGGGCCAGGGTCTGACCGAGCAGCGTGCCGATCCGGCGGATGTCGGCGCGTAGTGCTGCGTCGGGACCCTCCAGGTCGAGGTGGGCAGGCTCGTCGGACATCGGGCGCTCCTTCGCTCGGATGGCTCCAGGACGGCGCTGTCCCGACTTCGCCGATGTTATCGGCGTACCCCGGTCAGGGGGTGAATTGAGTCAAGAGTCTCATGACCCGGTCAGCGACCGCGCATAGGCGGGGTACCACTGACCTGCGGGGGGAGCGCCGCCGCCGCAGGCGCCGTCCGACTCTCCGGGACGTTTCACCCAGAGGTACGCATCGACGAGTTCCCGTCCGGTACGCAGGGTCGGGACGTGGCCGAGCCGTCGTCCGGGCGGATTGCACCAGAGCCGGTCACCCCTGCCCCGGCGGGCCGGGCCGTTGCCGTTGCGGCTGGTGTCGACGACGAAGTGCCGGCCGGCGAGCAGGCGGGACAGCTCTGTTCCGTACCGCAGATTGGTGTCGGTGGTGTGGAAGTTGGCGACGTTGAGGGCGAAGCCGCGGGCGCGGGTGGCGCCGGACCGCCGCAGTGCCGGCGCCATCCGGGCCGCGGAGACCCATCCGGGGTGACCGGCGTCGAGGTAGACCGCGACGCCCGGTTGGGCCCGCAGGGTGTCGACCGCGTGGGCGAGGAGGGTGTAGCGCGCCGCCGCGGCCCGCGGCCCGAGACATCCCGAGACGGCCTGGGCGACCGCGTCCGGTTCCAGGATCACCATGGCGCGGTGCCCGCGCATCGCGCCGGCCATCGAGGAGATCCAATTGCGGTACGACTGTGCGCTGCGCGCGCCGCCTGCCGAGTACTGCCGGCAGTCCCGGTGCGGAATGAAGTAGAGCGTCACGACCGGCACCCTCCCGGTCGTGCTCGCCGCGGTGACCAGCCGGCGGGCCCGGTCGGCGAACCCGGGCCGTGCGTCGGTGAACCAGGTCGCGGCCGGCTGGTCGGCGATCCGCCGGATCACCGCGGCCTCCCGGTGCCGTCCCGACTTGCGGAGATTGCGCAGGTAGCGCGGCGCGAGCCCGCCCGGGTCGAGGTAGAGGCCGGCGACGGGCCGGGCGGCGGGCGGGGTCCGCAGCGGTGCCGGTTCCGCCGGGTCGTGCGCCAGCGCGACGGCGGCGGCGGTGGTGACGCCGAGCAGCAGGGCGAGCAGGCGCGCCCGGCGCCCTCTCCGGTAGCGGTGCCGTGCCATCGGTCTCAGCGCACCCGCACCCAGCGGGCCACCGACGGTACGCCCTTCTCGTTCATGAGAAACAGCATGTACCACCCGGACGGTACGACACCGGACTTCTCCGGCACCGTCACCTCGACGGCGTTCCCGAGGCTGCGCAGCCCGAGGGCCACCGACCGCTGGTCCACGTCGGTGACGTGGGTGACCGCGCTGGGCCGCAGCAGCCGGGCCGAGACGATCCGGTTCGCGTCCGGGGTGCCGAACACCGCCGCGCCACCCCGGTCCACCGCGACCGGGCCGCCGGTGATCACCGGACGGTCGCCCTGGAACAGGTACGGCGGGCTGTAGATCTCGATCCGCTTCTCGAAGGTGCCGGCGTTCTTCCCGGTCCGGTCGTAGAGCGGGTCACCTCCCATGGTGATCACCCGGCCGTCCGGCAGCAGGATCGCCTCGGAGTGGTAGTTGCGGCCGACCGTCGACTCGGCCGCCGTCTCGAACACGTTTTGGCGCGGGTGGTAGATCTGCGAGTTGAACAGGTCGCTGCGCGGCTGACCCCGGTACGGCCCACCGCGGTACCCCGACGAGCCGCCGGTGGTGAGAACCGTGTCGTCGGGCAGCACCACGGTCGACAGATAGCGGGCCGGCCTCGGCAGATCCGGGCCCGGCTGGTACCGCGGGTCCGGCTCGTCCAGGTCGGCGATCCCGGTCCGCGCCGTCGACTCCTCGGACTCACCGATCCCGCCGCCACCGAGGATCATCACCCGCTGGTCCTGGGCCGGCGGCAGCAGCACCGATGAGCTGGTCTCGTTCATCCCGGCGTCCCGCAGCCCGGGCACCGGCTGGAAGGTGTTGCGCTCGACGTCCCACAGGCCGGGCGTGCGGCCCTCGGTGTCCGAGCCGTACCCGGAGTTGGAGCCGGAGTAGAAGACCCGGCCGTCGGCCATCAGGTGCAGGCCCGGATAGGTGGGGAAGTAGCGCTTCAGCTCCGGCGCGGCCACCCAGCGGCGCTGCGCCGGCAGGTACCGCTCGTTGCGCCCGGGCAGGATCCGGCCGAACTGGTCCAGCCCGGAGACCGCGATCACGTCACCACCGGTCAGCCCGATCAGGGTCGGGTACCAGCGGTGGTCGCGCATGTTCCCGGTGCGGACGTAGCGCTCGGTCAGCGGGTCGAACTCGTAGGACGTGCGGTCGCCGCCGTACTCCTGCTTCTCGCGGGTGATCTTCTCGGCGATGCCGTAGAGGTTGCGGGCGTCGGTGCCGGTCAGTCCCTCGATCCGGTACTGGGCGGGGCTGTCGACGACCGGCCGGTCGCCCTTGGCCACCGCGTCGGCCCACACCTCGGCCTCGCCGGCGTGCACCATGATCTGGCCGTGGTGGGCCATCTTGCGCGCGGCCGGGACGGTCACCTTCGACCGGGTCCGGTAGACCTCGCCGGTGGCCGAGAGCAGGCGGGTGCCCTTCGGGAAGACCCGCGGGCCGCCGTCCGGTGACTCGTTCTTGAACTTCATCACCCCGGCCGCGTGCTCCACGTCCGCCTCGAGCACCTCGTACGACTTCGTGCCGCCGGCCACCAGCAACTTGCCGTCCGGCAGGAAGGTGTGGCCCGCGCAGAACACGTCGGTCGGCGTCGGCACCTCGGTGAACTCGTCGTCGCGGGGGTCGTAGAGCACGGTCCGGAACGACTCGGCCTCGAACGCGTCCTTGTTGTTGCCGCTGCCCGCGATGATCAGCACCTTGCCGGTGTGCAGCAGCGCCGCGTGAATGGCGTTGACCTTGAAACCGCGGGGGACCGGCAGGCGGGCCCAGTGGCCGTGACGTTCCTTGTAGGACTGACGGTTGATCTGGTACGCGTGCAGGGCCTCGCCGGCGACCGCGACCATCGGCCGGTTCGCGATCACCACCACCGCCAGCACCACCAGCGTGACCAGACCACTCATCAGCCGCCGGGCCGGGGAGGGACGCGAGTGCGGCTTCATGCCGACGTCTCCTTTCTGCTGCGGAACAGCCACAACGTGACCGGGGTGAGGCAGATCGCCAGGTTCAGGGCGGGCCAGGCGTACATGGCCGGGTCGACGTGGTCGACGAACGGCGAGAAGGTCAGCAACGCGGCGTAGAGGGCGGCCCAGCGCAGGCCCGGCGCGAACGTGGCGAGCCGGTCCGGACTGGTCGAGTCGCCCTTCGGGGTCACCACGAAACCGGACCGACGGCGCAGCACCGCGGAGAGGAACGACGACACGTAGACCGGGGTGCACAGGGTGGAGGCCAGCATCCCGGCCAGGCCCGACGACCCGGACTTCTCGTGCGGGCTGACGTTGTGCCGCCGGTTGAACAGGTAGAGACCGACCTGGAAGAGCGCGGCGTCCACGTAGAGCATCAGCCAGACCTCGGCGGGCACCTGTACGCCCTTCGCGCCGAGCAGCAGGAAGCAGGCCGCGTTCAGCGCCCCGAGCAGCCACGCCAGCGCGGTCAGCGGGTAGTACGACATGAGGAGCCCGTACTGCAGCGCGCGGGCCGGGCCGAGCCGTGGCAGCAGTGCGGCGAACCGGCGGACCACCACCTCGTCGGTGCCCCGCGACCAGCGGTGCTGCTGGGTGAAGTAGTCGGTCCACGAGGACGGGCCCTCGCCGACGGCCAGTACGTCCGGCGTGTAGACCGAGGTCCAGCGCCGGCCGGTCGCCGGGTTGCGGGCCGCGTGGATCTCCACGCTGGTGGCCATGTCCTCGGTGATCGAGTCCTGGAGGCCGCCGATCTGCTGGAGTGCCGAGATCCGGACCGCGTTGTTCGTGCCGACCAGCATGGCGATGCCCCGGCGGTTGCCGGCCCGCTGCAACAGCGCGTGGAAGAGGTACTGCTGCGACTCGGCCCAGCGGGTCACCCGGTTGTCGTAGTTGCCGTAGATCTGCGGCCCGACCACGAACGCCACGTCCGGGTCCCGGAAGTAGCCGATCAACCGCTCGCAGAAGTTCGGGGCGGGCACGTGGTCCGGATCGACCGAGACGAACACGTCGTACCCGGATCCGTGTGTGGTCAGCCAGGAGTTGTAGTTGCCGTGCTTGGTCCGCGCCTTGTAACAGCCCTGGTCCGTGTTGAGCTCGGGGTTGCCGTGCCGGGTGAAGTGGCGCACCCCGAGCCGCCGGCACATCAGCCGGACCACCGGGTCGTCACCCTCGTCGAGCAGCCACACGTCGTAGTGGCCGTCGTAGCGGATCTGCCGGGCGGCCCGCAGCGTGCGTTCCACCATCTCGACCGGCTCCTTGCCGGGCACGATGGTGGTCAGGAACGCGATCCGCAGGGAGGTGTCCGGGACGACCGGTTGCGGGTCCCGCGCCCAGAGCGTCGCGAAGCACAGCGTCACGACGTTGACCAGCCGGAACAGCTCGATCGCCGCGGTTGCCACGATCATGAAGCCGGTGGCCAGGTAGAGGATGGTGTGCAGGTCGTGGTCGGGCATCTCGATCGAGGTGACCAGCCAGCCGAAGAACGTGCTCTCGAAGGCGAAGGCGAACAGCGTGATGAGCAGTGTCCGGATCGGACGCCGGCGGGCCAGCCGCCGCATCCGCACCCGGTACGGCCCGCCGTCCTCCGGCGCCTGTTCGGCCGGCCCGGCCAGCACGCTGTACGCGCTGTACGCGGACTGCCTCGGCAGCAGGTGGGTGCTGTCCGTCTCGTCGCTCGGCATCGGCGTACGCCCGGTCGGCGGCCGTTGCGGCGGAATCTTCCCGGTCGTTATCGGGACAGGCTGGATTCGCACGTTTCGACCTCCCCCATTTCGTGCGCAACGTCCGGGGACTTTTCCACGGCTACGCGGCCCGCATGTCGGACATGCTGTGCGATAAGGCGCGGGGTGCGGGATCCGTCGGCGTGTCGGACTAAGCTGAGGGGCACACCCCCGTCCGCCACCCGGATCGGGGCTGTTCGTCGTGCCCTCGGGGGGTCACTCGCCATGCAACTGTCCGGTCTGATTCCTGCCGCCCTGCGCGATCGCGGCCTCGCACGTGCGCGTGACCTCGCGGCCAAGGGCTTCGTCGATTCGGACTCGCTCGACCTGACCGCACCGGTCTCGTTGCGCCCGTTCGTGGTCGCCGCCGTCGCCGGCCCGGCCGATCTCGGCGGCGCCCAGCGGTCCGTCCTGGCCGTCACCGCCACCTCGCGCGAGGCCGACGACCTGGCCGACGCGCTGGGTTGCCTGATCGATCCCGAACTGGTCGCCGTCTACCCGTCCTGGGAGACCCTGCCGCACGAGCGGCTGTCACCGCGCTCCGACACGGTCGGGCGCCGGCTGGCCGTGCTGCGCCGCCTCGCCCACCCCGGTGACACGCCGTTGCGGGTGGTCGTCGCACCGGTCCGGTCGCTGCTGCAGCCACAGCTCAAGGGCCTCGGCGACCTGGAACCGGTGGAGCTGGTCACCGGCCGGGAGATGGAGCTGGAGGCGGTCGCGCGGCGGCTCTCCGACATGGCGTACGCACGGGTCGACCTGGTCACCAAGCGCGGCGAGTTCGCGGTCCGCGGCGGCATCCTGGACGTGTTCCCGCCGACCGACGAGCACCCGTCCCGGGTCGAGTTCTGGGGCGACGAGGTCGAGGAGATCCGCACCTTCGCGGTCGCCGACCAGCGGACCATCGACCAGGTCCCGCGGCTGTGGGCGCCGCCCTGCCGGGAACTGCTGCTCACCCCGGACGTCCGGGCCAGGGCCGCCGCCCTCGCGGCCGAGCACCCCGAGCTCGCCGAGATCCTGGACAAGCTGGCCGAGGGCATTCCGGTCGAGGGGATGGAGTCGCTGGCCCCCGCGCTGGTGCAGGGGACCGACAGCATGGAGTTGCTGGTCGACTGCATGCCGGCCGGGACCCACGTCCTGCTCTGCGACCCGGAGCGGATCCGGACCCGGGCGCACGACCTCACCCGTACGTCGGACGAGTTCCTGGAAGCCTCCTGGGCCGCGGCCGCCGTCGGCGGGCAGGCGCCGATCGACGTCGGCGCCGTGGCCTTCCGCAGTCTGGCCGACGTCCGGGCGCACGCCGCGGTCCTGCATCAGCCGTGGTGGTCGATCTCACCCTTCGGGCTGGCCGACACCCCCGCCGAGGCACTGCCCTGGGAGGACGCCCCGGTCACCGAGGTCGCCCCGGACACGGGGGACGCGATCGCGCTGGCCGCGCAGCCCGTCCCGCTCTACCACGGCGACACCGCCAAGCTCGCCGGTGACCTCGCCGGCTGGGCCGGTCAGGGCTGGGCGATCGCGCTGGTCTTCGAAGGCAAGGGCACCGCACAGCGGGCCGCCGAGTTGCTCCGCGACGCCGGCCTGGGCGTCACCCCGGTGGACTCGATCCCGTCCGCCATCCGGGACGGGCAGGTCCTGATCACCTGCGGCGGGCTGAACCACGGTTTCGTCGACGAGGCCTCCCGGCTGGCCGTGATCACCGGCAACGACATCTCCGGCGGCCGTGGCGCGTCCACCAGGGACATGCGCAAGCTGCCGGCCCGGCGGCGCAACACCATCGATCCGCTGGAGCTGAAGACCGGCGACTTCGTGGTGCACGAGCAGCACGGCATCGGCCGCTACATCGAGCTGGTGCAGCGGGTCGTCAACGGCGCCGAGCGGGAGTACCTGGTCATCGAGTACGCCGCCTCCAAGCGGGGCCAGCCCGGCGACCGGCTCTTCGTCCCCACCGACCAGCTGGACCAGCTCTCCCGCTACGTCGGCGGCGAGTCGCCCACCCTGCACAAGATGGGCGGCGCCGACTGGCAGAAGAGCAAGGCCCGCGCCAAGAAGGCGGTCAAGGAGATCGCCGCCCAGCTCATCCAGCTGTACGCGGCGCGCCAGGCCTCCTCGGGCCACGCGTTCGGCCCGGACACCCCGTGGCAGCGGGAGCTGGAGGACGCCTTCCCATACACCGAGACGCCCGACCAGATGGCCGCGATCATCGAGGTCAAGCACGACATGGAACTACAGGTCCCGATGGACAGGCTGATCTGCGGCGACGTCGGTTACGGCAAGACCGAGATCGCGGTACGGGCGGCGTTCAAGGCCGTACAGGACGGCAAGCAGGTGGCCGTGCTCGTGCCGACGACCCTGCTCGCCCAGCAGCACTTCAACACGTTCACCGAGCGGATGAGCCAGTTCCCGGTGCAGATCCGGCAGCTGTCCCGGTTCCAGACGCCGAAGGAGACCACCCTCACCCTGGAGGGCGCCGCCAACGGCACGGTCGACATCATCATCGGCACCCACCGGCTGCTCGCCAAGTCGACCCGCTTCAAGAACCTCGGCCTGATCATCGTCGACGAGGAGCAGCGCTTCGGCGTCGAGCACAAGGAGCAGCTCAAGGCCCTGCGCGCCTCGGTCGACGTGCTGACCATGTCGGCCACCCCGATCCCGCGGACCCTGGAGATGGCGATCACCGGCATCCGCGAGATGTCGACCATCGCCACCCCGCCGGAGGAGCGCCACCCGGTCCTCACCTACGTCGGCGCGTACGACGAGAAGCAGGTCGCCGCCGCGATCCACCGCGAGCTGCTGCGCGACGGCCAGGTCTTCTACCTGCACAACCGGGTCGAATCGATCGACCGGGCCGCCCGCAAGCTGCGCGAGCTGGTGCCCGAGGCGCGGGTCGCGGTGGCGCACGGCCAGATGAGCGAGGAACAGCTCGAGAAGGTGATGGTCGGCTTCTGGGAGAAGGAGTTCGACGTCCTGGTCTGCACCACGATCGTCGAGTCCGGCATCGACATCCCGAACGCCAACACCCTCATCCTGGAGCGCGCCGACCTGCTCGGTCTCGCCCAGCTGCACCAGATCCGGGGCCGGGTCGGCCGGGGGCGCGAGCGGGCGTACGCGTACTTCCTCTACCCCCGGGACAAGCCGCTCACCGAGCACGCCCACGAGCGCCTCGCCACCATCGCCCAGCACACCGAACTCGGCGCCGGCATGTACGTCGCGATGAAGGACCTGGAGATCCGCGGCGCCGGCAACCTGCTCGGCGGCGAGCAGTCCGGCCACATCGAGGGCGTCGGCTTCGACCTCTACGTGCGGATGGTCGGCGAGGCCGTGGCCCAGTTCAAGGGCGAACGGCAGGAGGAGGAGCCCGAGGTCAAGATCGACCTGCCGATCGACGCGCACCTGCCCACCGAGTACATCTCGGTCGAGCGCCTGCGCCTGGAGATGTACCGCAAACTCGCCGAGGCCCGCGACGACACCCGCCTCGACGAGGTGGTCGGCGAGATGAAGGACCGCTACGGCGAACCGCCCGCCCCGGTCGTCAACCTCATCGCGGTCGCCCGGTTCCGGCAGGTGGCCCGTACCTACGGCCTCACCGACGTGTCCATGCAGGGCAAGCACATCCGGCTCTCGCCGCTCCCCCTGCCGGACTCCAAGCAGATGCGGCTCAAGCGCTACCACCCGGACTCGGTCTACAAGACCGGCGCCGACCAGGTCAGCGTCCCGCGGCCCAGTACCCGCCGCATCGGTGGCGAACTGCTGCGCGACCAGGCTCTTCTCCAGTGGTGCGCGCAGCTGCTCAAGGACGTTCTCGGGGAGCCGGTGAAAACCGGCGCCGCCCGGGCGACGTAAATCACAATGCCCGTGAGAGAGTGTTGACCATGCTGCGTGCCCGCCGACTCGCCTCCGCTGTTGTCGCCGCGTCCCTCGCCGTGGGCGGCCTGTCCGCCTGCCGCTCGGAGTCATCCGTGGCCGCCTATATGGGCAGCGCCGGGGAGATCACCGAGCAGGAGCTCGACAAGGTCTGGAACGAGGCCTACGACACCCTGACCGACCAGGCGCGAGCCGAGGCGGCGGAGGCCGAGAAGGCGCAGCGGGAGACCGAGAAGAAGCGCGAGGAGGCCGGCGAGGAGGTCACCCCCGCGCCCACCATCACGGCCGAGCGGGCGCAGGTGCCCTTCACCCGGACGCAGGTCCTCCAGGCGCTGGTCGGCCACGAGATCTACGCCCGCCTCGCCGACAAGCACGCGGTGCGGCTGCCCGCCGACGTGCCGTACGAGCAGTTCGCCGCGGAGAAGAAGCTGCCCGCCGACTCCACCTACGCGAAGCTCTACATCGAGAACTACTACCTGCGCGGCCTGCTGACCCAGTCGCTGGTCTCCACCGCCACGCCGACCGACCAGGACATGCGCTTCGTCTACGACCAGCTGACCGCCAACGGCGGTGTCGAGCCCGGCCAGGACTACGCCACCTGGCGTTCCGCCCAGGGCGAGCAGAACCTCCAGGCGGTGGCCGCCGCGGCGCGGCTGCGCGAGGAGGTCCGGGCCACCGCCGACGAGCTGCGCGTCAAACTCAACCCGCGGTACGCGTTCGACCTGACCGTGCTCGGCGTGGAGGGCGAGACCGGTGCGCTGGACCTGCTCACCGCCGACTTCGACGACCGCTGGTCGGTTCCGGTGGCCGACGCCTCTTGAGCACCAGGATCGTTCTGCTGGTCACCTCGCCCCGGCTGCCGGCGGGGCTGCTGACCGCCGAGGCGTGGGACACCGTCCGGGCGTACCCCGTCTACGCCGCCGCGGACAGCGCCCAGGCCGACGCCCTGCGGGTCACCGGTGTCCCGGTCACCGTCCTGGACACCGACGCCCAGGGACTGCTGGACGCCGTCGCCGGCCGGCCCGCCGTCGTCTGGCTCGCCGGGCCCGACGGTGACCAGACCTTCGCCCGGCAGCTCGGGCTGCGCCTGGCCCGCGAGCCCGGCCTGGCCGAACTGGAGCTGATGTACGGCTCCTGGGACCCGCCCGGCGCCCGGCTCCTGGACGCCGTCACCGTGATGGACCGGCTCGCCTCACCCGGCGGCGACCCGTGGAAACGGGAGCAGACCCACCTGACGCTCGCCCCCTACCTGCTGGAGGAGAGCTACGAGGCGTACGACGCGATCACCGGCGGCGACCTGGGCGCGCTGCGCGAGGAACTCGGCGACGTGCTCCTCCAGGTGCTGCTGCACGCCCGCCTCGCCGAGGACCGCCCGGAGAGCGACCGGTGGAGCGTCGACGACGTGGCCGGCGGCCTGGTCGAGAAGATGATCCGCCGCAACCCGCACGTGTTCGGCGGCGAGCAGATCACCGACATCGAGGAGATCACCGCCAACTGGGAGCGGATCAAGCGCGAGGAGAAGGCCCGGGACTCGGTGCTCGACGGGATCGCGCTCAGCCAGCCGGCCCTCGCCCTGGCCGCGAAGATCCTGCACCGGGTGGAGCGGGGCGGGCTGTCCGTACCGCTGCCCTCCGACGACGACCTCGGCAGCCTGCTGCTGCGGGTGGTCGCCGAGGCCCGCGCCGCCGGACTGGACGCCGAGGCCGCCCTGCGCGCCGCCACCCTGCTCTACGCCGAAGCGGTGCGCGCCGCGGAGCGTTGATCACCTGCTCGCCGGGTGCGCCGCCGGAAAATGTCGGTCCCTCCGAGTAGGTTTCACGGCATGCCGGAGTTCGTACCGCTTGCCGAGCGGATCGTCGACGCCCTGCTGGAGAGCGACCCCGCCACCGCCTCCTCCGCGGGTGACCACCGTTTCGACGACCGTCTGCCCGACCATTCCGCCGCCGCCGTGTCCGGCCGCGTCGCCATGCTGCGGGACGCCGCCGATGCGCTCAGCGCCGTCGACCCCGACAGCTTCGACCCGGAGGACCAGGTCGACCACGCGATCCTCACCGCGCGGGTGGAGCGTGCGATCTTCGAGCTGACCGAGATCCGCGAGCACGAGTGGAATCCTCTGGAGCACAATCCCGGCCCGCTGCTGCACGCCCTGATCGCCCGCCCGTTCGCACCCCTCGACGAGCGGCTGGCCGGCCTGGCCGGCCGTCTGGCGGCCATCCCCGACGCGCTGGCCACCGCCCGTGCCGTGCTGCGTGACGTGCCCCGCATCCACGCCGAGACCGCGATCGGCCAGTTCGCCGGCACCGCCGGGCTCGTCCGCGACCAGGTGCCCCGGCTGCTGGCCCAGGCGCCCGGCCGGCGTGCCGAGGTGGAGCCGGCCGCCGCCGCGGCGCTGTCCGCCCTCGGCGAGTTCGACGGCTGGCTGCGGGCCCGGCTGGAGGGCGACGACCCCGGCCGTGAGCCGCGGCTCGGCCGCCCGCTCTGGGAGGCCCGCCTCTGGCACACCCTCGACACCGAGCTGCCCGCCGCCGAGATCCTCTCCCGGGCGTGGGACAACCTGGACCGGGTCAGCGAGGCGCTGCGGGTGGCGTCGGCCGAGCTGACCGGCGGCCCGGCCACCGACGAGACGGTCCGCCGCGCCCTCGACACGATCGCCGGCAGACACCCCGACGACTCCACCATCGTCGGGCTGGCCCAGGTGACGATGGCCGAGGCGACCGAGTTCGTCCGGCGGCACGACGTGCTGTCCCTGGTGGACGATCCGTGCGTCATCGAGGAGATGCCGGAGTTCGCCCGGGGTGTCGCGGTGGCCTACTGTGACCCGCCCGGCCCGCTCGAGACCGCCGACGTGCCCACGTTCTACTGCATCGCCCCGGCCCCGGCCGACTGGCCGGCCGAGCGGATCGCCAGCTTCTACCGTGAGTACAACGACGAGATGCTGCGCAACCTCACCGTCCACGAGGCGATGCCCGGCCACTTCCTGCAGATCGCCCACTCCCGGCGGTTCCGGGCCGCCACCCGGGTGCGTTCGCTCGGCTGGTCCGGCCCGTTCGTCGAGGGCTGGGCGGTCTACGCCGAGGAGCTGATGGCCGGTCTCGGCTTCGGTGGTCTGCCGGTCCGGGTGCAGCAGCTCAAGATGCAGTTGCGGATGAGCCTGAACGCGATCATCGACCAGCTCACCCACTGCGAGGACATGCCCGAGGCGGAGGCGATGGCGCTGATGACCGGCCGCGGCTTCCAGGAGGAGGGCGAGGCGGCCGGCAAGTGGCGGCGTGCCCTGCTCACGTCCACCCAGCTCTCGACCTATTTCGTCGGCTACACCGAGGTGGCGGCGATCGCGGCGGCCCGCCCGTTCGGCGCCACCCCGAAAGCCTGGCACGACGCGATGCTGGCGCACGGCTCACCGCCACCCCGGCACCTGCGCACCCTCCTGGGCGTCTGACCCGACGGTCCGTCCCGCCACAGGAGCCCGCTCACCGGCGCGCCCGCTCACCGGCGCGCCCGCTCGGCGGGGCCGTGCCGGGGTCGTGATCAGGTGGGGCGGCGGTCGTCGAGACGGGCGTCCGGTGGGACGGTGAAGTCGGTCTCGTCGCTGCCGACGCGGTAATCGGTCAGCAGCATCTCGACCTGGGCGCCGTCGACCGTGCCGGTGAAGGCGGCGACGGTGCCCTCGACCGTCACGCACACCTCGAAGCCCGTGCCGCCGTCGAACCGGAGACAGGAGGCGTAACGGCCGGCGATCGTGGTCTCCCGGGGGACGACCTCCGTGCCCGGGTCGACCGCGGCGACCTCCAGCATGCCGAGGATCGCGGCCGGCGTGACCAGACCGGTCGAGGCCGGGATCGACTCGTCGCCGCCCGGTGACGTGGCGGTGCAGACGGCCTCGTCCCCGGCTCCGGCACAGCGGATCAGGGCCTCGGAGGTGCTGATCAGACTGCCGGACGGCCACGTGTAAGCCACCCGGGCCGGCGTCTGGGAGCGCGCCACCCGTGCGGTGGCCCCACCGGCCAGGCGGTAGGTGGTCGTCCAGGTCAGCCCGCCGGCCGCGGCGATCCGGTCGGCAGCTTCGGAGACCAAAGCCTCGTCGGCGAGCCCGGCGGCGCTGGCCCGGTCCAGGCCGGTGCACGCGGTCGTGCCGGTCAGGAGCGCGACGACCAGCGCGGCCGTTCGCAGAGCACCCGGCCACCGCTGCCGCCGGTCCGCGTGCGGGGCCGCCCCGCGCCGTGGGCTGCCGCGGAGCCGGGCCGCGTGGGACCCGGAGCGGCCGGCGCGGGGTGCCGGGCGGGCGGTTCGGGGTGCCGGGCGGGCGGTGCGGAGCGGGGGACGGCCGGCGCGTACGGGGTGCGGGGTGGCGGGCACGGAGACCACCCTGACGTACCCGCGCAACCCCGCGCAATCGAGTATCCGGCGATGTGCATCGATGATTCGAGGGCTGATGGCACGACAATTAACCGGCCGGAGGTCCGCCATTAACGGGACCTTCCGGACCGTATTTCCATTCGTATTCCGGGATTCAGCGGCCGGCCATCGCCGCGGCCTCGGCCAGTGTCTCCTCGGCGAGCGCGGCGGCCGCGGCCGCTTCGCGTCGGGCCTGCGACTGGAGGCGCATCACGTACCGCCGGATGACCGTCGCCTGTCGCTCGTCCTGCTCGAAGATCGCCACCATCTCGGTGACCAGGGGCCCGCGGACCGGGACCTGCTGGCGGATCTGGGCCACCCGGTAGGCGGTGGCCGGGAACTGGACGATCTCCTCGCCGAGCTGCAACTGGAGCAGCATCTGCTCGCCGGGCCGCAGGTCGACGTCTCCGAAGTAGGCCCGCACCGAGCGTTCGCTGAGGTCGTGCACCCGGCCGACGCGCTGCGGCTCGTCGGCCCGGACCAGCAGGATGCTCTCGCCCCCGCCGCCGCGCACGAAGTTGCGCAGCTGCTCGATCTCCGGGTCGCCGAGCAGCGTGATGTCGATCCGGTTCTCGTCGGTCCTCCGTACGGTCCCCTGCTGGTTGTACCGGCCACGGGGCCCGGCCGGCCAGCGCAGGATCACCACGGAGCCGACCTTGAGCCCGGCGTCGGCGAGGGGAAGGGACAGGGTCACGGTGGTCTCGGCGACCCGGACCACGCGGACTTCCGTGAGGGTCTGGTCACCGATGTCCAACTCGACACGCGACCCGTCGGCGGGAAACAGGCTACTGGTCATAGTGCTCATCGCTTCGGCAGGTACGCCGCAGGTTTGAGGTGATCCGGCGGGGGAGTTCACCGGCCGCGCGAACGCGTCATGGCCGGACTCGATACGCTCTGCGGTGTGGTCGGCCCGCAGGGTCGCGGACCGAAACTGTATTCGTACAAACGTTAGGGAGCGACACGACCAATGGCCACCATTGAAGCAATCGTCGCCCGCGAGATCCTCGATTCCCGGGGCAACCCGACCGTTGAGGTCGAGGTCGGCCTGGACGACGGCTCGATCGGCCGCGCGGCGGTGCCGTCCGGCGCTTCCACCGGCGCGTTCGAGGCGCTCGAGCTCCGCGACGGCGACAAGGACCGCTACCTCGGCAAGGGTGTTCTCCAGGCGGTCGAGAACATCGAAGAGAAGCTGGTCGACGAGTTGGTCGGCTACGAGGCTTCGGACCAGCGCCTGATCGACCAGAAGATGCTCGACCTCGACGGTACGGACACCAAGTCCTCGCTCGGTGCGAACGCGATCCTCGGCGTCTCGCTCGCCGTGGCGAAGGCCGCCGCGGCTTCCGCCGAGCTGCCGCTGTTCCGCTACCTCGGTGGGCCGAACGCGTCGCTGCTGCCGGTGCCGATGATGAACATCCTGAACGGTGGGTCGCACGCCGACTCCAACGTCGATGTCCAGGAGTTCATGATCGCCCCGATCGGCGCGCCGACCTTCCGCGAGGCGGTCCGGGCCGGTGCCGAGGTCTACCACGCGCTCAAGTCGGTGCTGAAGAAGAAGGGCCTGTCGACCGGTCTCGGTGACGAGGGCGGCTTCGCGCCCAACCTGCCGACCAACGCCGCGGCCCTCGACCTGATCGCCGAGGCCGTCCAGGCCGCCGGTTACACTTTGGGCAGCGACATCGTGCTGGCCATGGACGTCGCCGCGACCGAGTTCCACAAGAACGGGGAGTACGTCTTCGAAGGCGCCCCGAAGTCGACCGACGAGATGATCGCGTACTACGCGAAGCTGGCCGCCGAGTACCCGATCGTCTCCATCGAGGACCCGCTGGACGAGGAGGACTGGGCCGGTTGGGGCGCGCTGACCGCTCAGATCGGCGACAAGGTCCAGATCGTCGGTGACGACCTGTTCGTCACCAACCCGCAGCGCCTGGCCCGCGGCATCGCCGAGAAGTCGGCGAACGCGCTGCTGGTCAAGGTGAACCAGATCGGTTCGCTCACCGAGACGCTGGACGCCGTGGACCTGGCCCACCGGGCCGGTTTCAAGACGATGATGAGCCACCGTTCCGGCGAGACCGAGGACGTCACCATCGCCGACCTGGCCGTCGCGGTCGGCTCCGGCCAGATCAAGACCGGCGCGCCGGCCCGGTCCGACCGGGTCGCGAAGTACAACCAGCTCCTGCGCATCGAGGAGCAGCTGGAGAGCGCCGCCCGGTACGCCGGTGCGGGCGCGTTCCCGCGTTACCGCGTCGCCTGACGGCCGAACAGGGATCATCGGGTTTTGTGATGCCCGCTCTGGAGGCATAGGTTTTCCAGGGCGGGCGCCACGAGCCACGGCTGACGGGAGGGCGGAGATGACGGAACGCCGCACACCGAGTGGCCAGGGCCCGACCCGTCGCCGCGCCGGAGCGGGTGGCCGGCCCTCCCCTTCCCGCACCAGGAACACCGGGCCGATCCGGGTGCCGTCGGCTCGCCGTACACCTGGGGGATCCTCCGGTGGCGCAGCCGCCCAGCGCACCGACGCTCCCCGTCCGCGCGCGCTGACCGGCCGGGCCACCGTCCTCATCGCGCTCGTCGTCGTTCTCGCCCTCGCCTACACGTACCCCCTGCGGGTGTACCTGGAGCAGGAGTCGCAGATCGCCGAGATGGAGGCGGCCGTGGCCGCGCAGCGGGCCGAGATCACCGCGTCGGAGAAGCAGCTGGCGAAGTGGAAGGACCCGGAGTATCTGCGCATCCAGGCGCTGGAGCGATTCTCCTACGTCCGTCCCGGTGAGACACCGCTGCTCGTCGTGCCCAACGAGGACGACGTGGCCGCCGCCGAGCAGACCCCGGCGGCCGCCCCCGACCGGTGGTACGACACGCTGTGGAGCAGTGTCCAAGCCGCCAACGCCGAGCCCTCCCACGCGAAACCCCAGGACTGATCCGGACTGATGGACGAACCCACACCCGCCGACCTCGACATCGTGGCGGCCCAGCTCGGCCGCCGTCCGCGTGGCACCCGTGCGATCGCGCACCGCTGCCCGTGCGGCAACCCCGACGTGGTGGAGACCTCCCCGCGTCTGGACGACGGCACACCGTTCCCGACCATGTATTACCTGACCTGCCCGCATGCCACCGCGGCGTGCAGCCGGCTGGAGTCGGCCGGCGTCATGCGCGACATGCAGGAGCGGCTCAGCACCGATCCCGAGCTGGCCAAGAAGTATGGGGCCGCCCACCAGGACTATCTGGACCGGCGCACCGCGATCGAGGACGTGCCGGAGATCAGGAACGTCTCGGCCGGCGGCATGCCGGACCGGGTGAAGTGCCTGCACGTCCACCTCGGGCACGCGCTGGCCGCCGGGCGCGGCGTCAACCCGTTCGGCGACGAGGTGCGTGACGCGGTCGAGCCCTACTGGGCGGGCGGGCCGTGCGTGCGCCTGGCGGACGGCGAGTGAACGTCCGGCGGGCCCGGACCGGGGACATCCGGGCGATCCGGTCGCTGGTGGACACCTACACCACCGATCGCCGGCTGCTCAGCAAGGCCACCGTCACGCTCTACGAGCAGGTCCAGGAGTTCTGGGTGGCGGAGTCCGCGGACGGCCGGGTGGTCGGCTGCGGCGCGCTGCACGTGATGTGGGAGGACCTCGCCGAGATCCGGACGGTCGCTGTCGACCCGACGCTGCGTGGTCGGAAGATCGGCCACCGGATCGTCTCGGCGCTCCTCGACCAGGCCCGTGAGCTGGGCGTGCGGCGGGTCTTCTGCCTGACGTTCGAGACCCGGTTCTTCGGGTCGTTCGGGTTCACCGAGATCGACGGGGCCGCCGTGCCGCACGGCGTCTACGAGCAGTTGCTGCGCTCCTACGACGAGGGCGTGGCCGAATTCCTGGACCTGGAACGGGTCAAGCCGAACACGCTGGGGAACACGAGAATGCTGCTGCACCTATGAGCGTGCGCGTTGCCGCCGTGGACTGTGGGACGAACGCGATCCGTCTGCTGATCGCCGACGTGGCCGGGGACAAGCTGGCCGACGTCTCCCGGCGGATGGAGATCGTGCGGCTGGGGGAGGGCGTGGACCGTACCGGCATGCTCGCTCCGGCGGCGATCGAACGTACCCGGCAGGCTCTGCTCGGTTATGCCGCCGAGATCGCCGAGCTGGGTGTCACCCGGGTGCGGATGTGTGCCACGTCGGCCAGCCGGGACGCCTCGAACGCGGAGGACTTCCGGACGATGGTCCGCGGGGTGCTCGGCATCGATCCCGAGGTGATCACCGGCGAGCAGGAGGCCGAGCTGTCCTTCCTCGGTGCCGTGAACGGGCTGGACGCCGAGGGCCCGTACCTGGTCTACGACCTGGGCGGTGGTTCCACCGAGTTCGTCACCGGGACGACCGGCGTCGAGCGGTCGATCTCGATGGACATCGGTTGCGTCCGGATGACCGAGCGGCATCTGCACAGCGATCCGCCGACGGCGGCCGAGCTCGCGGCGGCGGAGGCGGACGTCGTCGAGGCCGTCGACACCGCCCTGGCGGCGGTGTCCGGCCGGTCGGCGAAGACGTTGGTCGGCCTCGCCGGGACGGTCACCACGGTTGCCGCTCTGGCTCACGACCTCGAGGTGTACGACTCCACGCGCATCCACCACAGCCGGATCGACACGCCGACCGTCGCCCGGGTGACCGATGAGCTGCTGGCGATGACCGTCGCCGAGCGGCTCGCCCTGCCGGTGATGCATCCCGGCCGTGCCGACGTGATCGGTGCCGGTGCCCTGATCATGAAACTGATCAGTGAACGCTCCGGCCACGACTTCGTGATCGCCTCGGAGCACGACATCCTCGACGGCATCGCCTTCGGCCTGGCCGTCTGATCCTCCGCATCACCCCTGATCGGTAGTGCGTTGTTGACGGTACTTCGGATTGCGCAGTAGTGTGCTCCGCGTGGATGCGACGCAACTGCTCAAAGGGGTGCTCGACCTGGCCGTCCTCGCTGTGCTCCGCGACGAGGACGGTTATGGCTACGACATCCTGCGCCGCCTGCGCGCCGCCGGTCTGGAGGAGGTCGGTGACGCCTCGGTCTACGGCACGCTGCGCCGACTCTTCAACAACGGCCTGCTGAACAGCTATGTGGTGCCCAGCGACGAGGGCCCGCACCGGAAGTATTACGCACTCAACGAGGCCGGCCGCGCCGAGCTCCAGAGCTCCGGCAAGGTGTGGCAGGGCTTCGCGTCGATCATGGAAGATCTGCTTCGCGAGCGGGGGAAGGCGTGAACCTCACGGCACAGGACGAGATCGCCGTCTACGTCGAGGGCGTCCGGGAGGCGCTCGCCGGCCTGCCGGCCGCGACCCGGGACGAGTTGCTCGAAGACCTGCCGGAGCACCTCGCCGAGGTGCTGGCCGAGGGCGGCGGCTCACTGTATGAGCGGCTCGGCCCACCGGCCGCCTACGCGGCCGAGCTCAGCGCGAGCGCCGGTTTCACCACGGCCACGCCGCCGGCGGGGGAGCGGTCGCGGATCGCGGAGACCGCCGCCCGCCATCGGGCCCGGATCGACCGGGTGCTGCGCCGGGCCGACGAGCGGGCCGGGCCGGTGCTCGGCTATGCGCGGGCGAGTGAGTTCCTGGCGCTGCTGCGGCCCGCCTGGTGGGTCCTGCGCGGTTATCTGGCCGCCATGGCGGTGGCCTTCATGCTGCACGACCACGACACGCCACTGGGTCTGCTGCCCCGCGCCGGTGACGACGACCTGGCGGCGATCCTGCTGCTCAGTCTCGGCATCCTCGGTTCGATCTGGCTGGGCCGCCGTGCGCGGCCGGCCGGTTCGTGGCCGCGGCGCCTGCAGCGACTTGGCACCGGCTTCCTGGTGATCTTCGCGGTGGTCGGCTTCTTCGAGGTCGACTCGGCGGCGCAGCGCGACTACTACTACACCGTCGAATACACCGACCCGCCCCCTGAGCCGCTGAGTGACATCCGCGACGTCTTCGTCTACGACGCCGAGGGCCGGCTGCTGGTGGGCGTGCAGCTCTATGACCAGCATGGTCGGCCGATCCGGCTCGGGGACCCGATGTGCGACGACGAGCTCGACAGTCCGGTGCCGATCGTGAACCCGGGGTATCCGTACTGTCCGGACCAGGCGCCGTTCCGGGCCGGTGAGCCGTCGTTGTCCACAGCTCCGTCCACAGGCCCGTCCGCGGGTGACGCGGAGCAGCCGCCCGCCACACCCACCACACCCGCCATCCCAAGTCCCAGCAGGTGACACCGGTGATGGTTGCGGCTCGGCCACGGTGACGAATCAGGCTGCAAAGGGGATCGCGCGCGAGCGATGAGGATCGCTATCCTCGCGTGCCGGCCAGCTGTGCCGGTCGTACCCCTTGAAAGGAAAGCCCGATGACAGACCCGGTCGTGCCGCCCTCATCCGGTGGCCAGTTCCCGCCGCCGAACGCGGGGCCCCAGGGTTACCCGCCCCCCAACGCCGGTGGCCAGTTCCCGCCGCCGTACGCGGGGGCCCCGGGCTTTCCGCCGCCGCACGCGGGAGCTCAGGGCTTCCCGCCGCCGAACGCGGGAGCCCCGGGCTTCCCGCCGCCGAACTCCGGAGCTCCGGGCTTCCCGCCGCCCGCGCCCTTCCCGGGCACCGAGGGCAAGCCGAAGAGCAAGACCGGCCGTAAGATCCTCGGCGTTGTCGGCGCCGTCGTCGTCGGCGTGATCTTCGTGGTGATCAAGGTCGGTATCGGCGACGCGCTCAGCGAGGACCCGACCAAGGACGCCAAGGCCGGCGACTGCCTCGGCATCTCGCAGGAGGTCAAGGAGACCACCACCGAGGTCGACGCCAAGATCGTCGACTGCACCGCGTCCGACGCGAAGTACACCGTGCTGGGCCGGGTCGAGGGCATCAAGGATGAGAACAGCCCGGCCTGCGACGACATCATCAACACCGGCCTCAAGGAGGGCGAGGAGGGTGCCGTCATCGCCTCCCAGGAGGACAAGGGCTACCTGCTCTGCCTGAAGGTCAACTGACCCTCACCACGAGTCCGGTCCGGGTCGGTCACGGGCGTCCGCAACGGATGCCCGCGGCCGACCCGGGTGCGTTCCGTCCGCGCGCGGATGCTGTGCTGGACGGGTGCTTCCGTCCGGCGCCTCCGCGCGTACCCCCGCCATGGTCGTCGCCCAGGCGACCGGGGCCGCCTCGCTGACCGCGCTCGACGCCCGTGTCGCGGACTGTTTCGCCTGCCCGCGCCTGGTGGCCTGGCGCACCGACATCGCCGTGACGCGGCGGGCGTCGTTCCGTGACCAGGAGTATTGGGGACGTCCGGTCCCCGGGTTCGGCCCGGCCGACGCCGAGATCGCCATCCTCGGCCTGGCACCGGCCGCGCACGGCGGTAACCGCACCGGGCGGATCTTCACCGGCGACCGGTCCGGTGACGTCCTCTTCGCCGCGCTGCACCGGGCCGGTCTCGCCAACCAGCCGACCAGCGTCGCCGCCGACGACGGCCTGGCGCTGCGGCACACCCGGGTCTTCTCCGCGGTGCGCTGCGCCCCGCCGGACAACAAGCCGCTGCCCGAGGAACGCGACACGTGCGCGCCGTGGTTCCGGCGGGAGCTGGAGCTGGTCCGGCCCACCCTGCGGGTGGTGGTCGCGCTCGGTGCCTTCGCATGGGCCGCGTGGTGGCCGGCGATGATCGCGGCCTACGGCGTGCGGCCACCGGTGCCCCGGCCGAAATTCGGGCACGGTGCCCAGGTCAGCGTGCCCGGCGCGCCCGTTCTGCTGGGCTGTTTCCACGTCAGCCAGCAGAACACGTTCACCGGCCGGCTCACCCCGCCCATGCTGGACGACGTGTTCGGCCGTGCGAAGGCCCTGGCAGGCCTGGCATGATGCGAGCGCCGACAATCCCCGAGCCACGGATCTGAGCCCCGTTTATGGACTTCGCCGCACTGCGCCGATGGTGGCCCCTCGCCGCTGTCCTCGGACTGCTCTTCGTGACCTCGCTCGCCGCGACCCGGTCCGCTCCGCAGCTCGACCAGCTCGAGCCGGACGCGCAGCCGACCCGGCCACCCCTGCTGCCGCCCCGCCCGTCCGTGCAACCGAGCGTCCAGGAGTCCATCCCGGAGCCGGCCCAGGCCCTGCCGGGCTGGGTGGGCACCGCCACACTGGCCGTGCTCCTCGCCGGGGCGGTGCTGATGGTGGTCGGCCTCACCTGGGCACTGGTCCGCGATCACCTGCGCCGCCGCCCCGCCCGCGCCGGCCGGCACCAGCCGCGCCGGGCGCAGCAGACCGCCGACGACCTGGTCGCCGCCCTCGACGCCGGCCTGGAGGAACTGTCCGACACCGACCGTGACCCACGCCGGGCGGTGATCGCCTGCTGGGTGCGCCTGGAGGACGCCACCGCCGCGGCCGGTACGCCGCGGCACCCCGGTGACAGCCCCACCGACTACGTCGGACGGTTGCTCGCCGAGCAGCAGGTCGACGCCGGCGTGCTCGCCGCGCTGCTGGAGGTCTACCGCGAGGCGCGGTATGCGACGCACACCGTCGACGACCAGATGCGGCAGCAGGCGCGGTCCGCCCTGGAGCGGCTGCGTGCCGACCTGGGCGCCGCCCGGAGCGGAGCACCGGCATGAGCGACGGTGGACTGGACGATCTCTTCGGTATCGCCGACACCCCGCGGACCGTCGAGGAGACCGAGACCGTCGACAGGCGGCGCTCGATGATGATCACACTGGTCGGCAACGCCGTCGTGATCGGTCTGGTCGCCATCGTCATCACGGCCGGCCTGCGCGCGCTCGGCACGAGCATCTCGACGGTGCTCCTGGTCAGCCTCCTGATCGGCCTCCGCGTGATCATCTACGCGGCCGGTCTGGTCGCCCCGCCGCCCGCGCCCCGGCTGCGGTCCCGGATCGGTGCCAGTCCGTCCCCGACCGACGACTCGCTCCGGGCCGCGGTGCGCCGCTGGGAACAGAACCTGGACCGGGCCCACTCGGACCCGGAACTGTATGCGCGTAACGTTCTGCCGGTGCTGGCGGAACTGACCGATGAGCGGTTGCGGCTGCGGCACGGCTTCACCCGCGCCAGTGACCCGCGCCGGGCCCGGGAACTCCTCGGTGACGACCTCTGGTCGGCGCTGTCCGAACCGGGCCGTCGCGCGCTCAAGGCCCGGGACGTCGAGACTTACCTAGACGCCATGGAACGACTGTGAGAAAGGTGCGCCGGTGACGCAGGCTCTTCCCCCGTACGAGGTCGGGCGGCTGGCCGGGGCGGTCCTCGACTCGGTCGGCTCGGTCCTGGTGGGTAAACGGGACTCGCTGGAGCTGGTGCTGGCCGGGATCCTGGCCGGCGGCCACGTGCTGCTGGAGGACATGCCAGGCCTGGGCAAGACGCTGACCGCCCGGTCGTTCGCCCAGGCGCTCGGCCTCGACTTCCGCCGGCTCCAGTTCACCCCCGACCTGCTGCCCGCCGACGTCACCGGCTCGTTCCTCTACGACCAGCGCAAGGGCGACTTCGCCTTCCGGGCCGGTCCGGTCTTCACCAACATGCTGCTGGCCGACGAGATCAACCGGACGCCACCGAAGACCCAGTCGGCCCTGCTCGAGGCGATGCAGGAGAAGCAGGTGTCGGTCGAGGGCGTGACGTACCGGCTGGACCCGCCGTTCCACGTGATCGCGACCGCCAACCCGATCGAGTACGAGGGCACGTACCCGCTGCCCGAGGCCCAGCTCGACCGGTTCCTGCTCCGGGTGTCGTTCGGCTATCCGACGGCCGAGGAGGAGTGGACGGTGCTGCAGCGCCGGATGTCGCGCCGCCAGGAGGAGGCGACGCTCTCCCCGGTGGTGGACTCCCGGACGCTCCAGCTGATGCAGGCCGCCCTGGAGTCGGTGGCGGTCGAGGACTCCATCGGCCGGTACATCGTGGCGCTGGCCTCCGCGACCCGCGAGCACAGCGCGGTCCTCGTCGGCTCCTCGCCCCGCGGCTCGCTCGCCCTGCTGCTGCTGGCCCGCGCCCGCGCCGTGATGGCCGGCCGTGACTACGTGGTGCCGGAGGACGTGAAGGACGTCGCGATCCCCGCACTCGCCCACCGGATCACGCTGCGCCCGGAGATGTGGCTGCGCCAGGTCAATCCGTCCTTCGTGGTCCAGGAGGTGCTCACCGCGGTGCCGGCCCCGGCCAGTGGGGCGCTCCCGACGTACGCCCGGCATGACTGATCTGCTGCGCCTCCGGCCGGCCGTGCCCGCACCGGGCACGGCCGAGTCGCCGTCCGGCCCGGTCTGGGTGCCCACCCGGGCTCTCGGCCGGACGGTCCTGCTCACCGGCCTGCTCCTGCTGCTCGGGGTGGCGCTGGGCCGGGTCGACCTGGTGCTGCTCGCGGCGCCGTTCGCGATCGGCGCGGCGATCAACCTGCGCCGCACCCCGGTCGCCGTACCCGAGATCACCATCAGCACCAACGAGTCCTACCTGGTCGAGGGCGGTGAGGTGGAGGCGGGACTGACCGTCGCCAACCCGGACTCGATCGATTACGACCTGGTCGTCGTCCGCACCCGGACCTCGCCCTGGCTGACCCTGGAGCACGCCGACCGGCCGTTCGCGATCACCGTGGGCGCCGACGGCTGGGCCGCCATCGACCTTCCCGGCGAGGCGCTGCGCTGGGGCCGGCAGGACGTCGGCCCGGCCGCCGCCCGCGCCGCGGCCTGCGGCGGCCTGCTGGCCTGCCGGCCGGTGGTCACCCCGGCGCAGGGCGTGCGGGTCTATCCGGTCACCGAGCCGTTCAAGGCGACGGAGGCGATGCCGGCCGCGGCGGGCCTGGTCGGTGCGCACCGGTCCCGGCGGCCGGGTGAGGGCGGAGAGCTCGCGGGGGTACGCCAGTTCGCGCCCGGCGACCGGCTACGACGCATCGACTGGCGCGTCTCGCTGCGGACCCGTGACCTGCACGTCGCCTCGACCCTGTCGGACCGGGACGCCGAGGTGCTGCTCCTGCTCGACGTGCTCGGTGAGATCGGCCTCTCCGGTGGCGTCCGCGGCGACTCGTCGGTGCTGGACACCACGGTCCGGGCCGCGGCCGCGATCGCCGAGCACTACCTGCACCGGGGTGACCGGGTCTCGCTGCTGGAGTACGGCTCGACCGCCCGCCGGCTGCGACCCGCCTCCGGCCGCCGGCAGTACCTGACGGTGCTGGAGTGGCTGCTCGACGTCCGGCCCGACCCGGCCGGGACCGAGCAGTTCGAGAACATCGTCAGCGCCCACCACGTCTCCTCGTCCGCCCTGGTCGTCGTGCTCACCCCGCTGGTCGACCCGCGGGCCGCCGACATGCTCGCCCTGCTCACCCAGTCGGGCCGGTACGTGGTGGCCGTCGACACCCTGCCCGCGCAGGCCACTCCGGCGGTGCGCAACCAGTGGACGTCGGCCGCCACCCGGCTGTGGCGGATGGAGCGGGAGAACGTGCTGGGCCGGCTGCGCGAGCACGGCGTGCCGGTGGTGGCCTGGGCCGGAGCGGGCAGCCTCGACCTGGTGCTGCGTGACGTCGCCCGGCTGGCCTCGGTACCGAGGGGACACTGACATGATCAACGCGGTGAACCGCCGGATCGACCGCTGGAAGACCGCCGCGGGACGGGCGACCGCCGTGCCGTTCCTGATCCGCTGTGGCATCGCGCTCGCCGGCCTGCTCACCGTCGGCGTGGCCTGGCCGGCCGAGCTGCTGTCCAGCCCGCGGATCATGCTGCCGGTCCTGGCCGTGGTGTTCTGGCCGGCGGCGGCACCGCGGGGCCGGGGTGGCACGGCGATCGCGCTCACCGCGATCGCCGGCTGGCTGATCGACACCGCCGGTTACGGTTCGCCGGTCGAGCTGTGGCGGGTGCTGGCCCTGGCCACCGTGCTCTACCTGGGGCACACCCTGACGGCTCTGGCGGCGGTCCTGCCGTACGACGCGATGGTCAACTTCGATGTGCCGGCCCTCTGGCTGGGCCGCGCGCTGCTCGTCGTGCTGCTCGCCGCGGTGGTCATCATCCTGGCCCTCGGCCTGACCGCCGACCTCGGTGGAGAGGCGTTCCAGCTGGCCACGCTGGTCGGACTTGTCGCTGCAACCGCTGTGACAATGGTCCTAGCCCGTATGGCCCGCCGCGAGTGAAATCTGAGTGTTTCGTCACTTGACTTGGGCCGTTGTGATCGTCACAGAACGGCGCATGAAAGGGGCCCGGCGCGCGACAATAGGGGCGTGAATCCGCCGCGCATCGTCGTCGTAGGAGCAGGTCACGTCGGGCTTTACGCCGCCCTCCGCCTGTCCAAGAAGCTGAACCGGAACCGGGCCGAGATCGTCGTCATTGACCCTGTTCCGCACATGACTTACCAGCCGTTCCTGCCTGAGGCAGCGGCCGGTAACATTTCGCCGCGACACGCTGTGGTGCCGCTGCGCCGGGAGCTCAAGAAGTGCCGCATCGTCTCCGGTGAGGTCACGAAGGTTGAGCACGCTCGAAAGACCGTCACGATCCAGCCGATCGACGGCCCGGCTTACGAGATGGAGTACGACCACATCATCGTGGCGCCCGGCTCGGTCTCACGTACCCTGCCCATTCCCGGCCTCAGTGACCGGGGCATCGGCCTCAAGACCATCGGTGAGGCCATCTACCTGCGTAACCACATCCTCGACCGGCTGGACGTCGCCGCGGCGACGCCCGACGAGGACGTGCGCAAGGCCTCGCTGAACTTCGTGTTCGTCGGCGGTGGTTTCGCCGGCATCGAGGCGCTCGCCGAGATGCAGGACGTCGTCGCCGACGCCCTGAAGTACTACCCGGAGCTGGACCCGAAGGAGGTCCACTTCATCCTGGTCGAGGCCAGCAACCGGATTCTGCCGGAGGTCGGCCCCGAGATGGGCGCCTACACCGCCCGCCAGCTCGCCGGCCGCGGTGTCGACCTGCGCCTGAGCACCTTCCTGCAGTCCTGCGTCGACGGCCGGATCGTGCTCTCCGACGGTGACACCTTCCGCGCCGAGACGCTGGTCTGGACCGCCGGTGTGAAGCCGTCGCCGATGCTGGCGAGCACGGACCTCCCGCTGGGCCCGAAGGGTCACGTCAACTGCCTGCCCACGCTTCAGGTGGCCGACCTGGAGACCAACGAGGTGTGGGAGGGTGCCTGGTCCGCGGGCGACTGCGCGCAGGTGCCCGACCTGACCAACCCGGGCGGCTACTGCTCGCCGAGTGCGCAGCACGCCGTCCGTCAGGCCAAGGTCCTCGCCGATAACATCGCCCAGGTGGTCCTCGGCGGCGCGCCCAAGGACTACCGCCACAAGCACGTCGGCGGTGTCGCGGGCCTCGGCCTCAACAAGGGTGTCGCGCACGTCTACGGCATCAAGGTCAAGGGCTACCCGGCGTGGCTGATGCACCGCTTCTACCACGTCAGCCGGATCCCGTCGTTCAACCGCAAGGTGCGCGTGGTGGCCGACTGGGTGCTCGCCTTCATGCTCAAGCGGGAGACCGTGGCCCTCGGCCAGCTGCACCGCCCGCGTGAGGATTTCACCGAGGTGACCCCGCCGGTCGAGCTCCCCGGCGAGGAGAAGGTCGGCGCCGGAGCCCGCTGATCCGGCCAATGCCGTTTCCACTGCCCGGGCGGCACCAGCTACGGTGTTCGCAGGCCGCCCGGGTGGTGGAATGGCAGACACGGCCGCCTTAAAAGCGGCTGCCCAAAAGGCGTGCGGGTTCGAGACCCGCCCCGGGCACCATCTCCAGCGGTCGCGGCGGGCCCGCCGCGACCGTGATCGTCGTCGCACACGCCCTGAGCAGCAGAAAATCAGGGTTTTTCAGGCTGCTCACAGCTTTCGGGTGCGGCGCGAACGGCACTCACCGCTTACCCTTGAACGCAGGCATAGCGCCGAAACCTCAAGGGAGGCTGGAAAACAGTGAAGACATCTAACCCGGTGCTCTCACGACTCGGCCAGGCGGCCGAGCGGGAGCGAACGGCCGGGTACGGGCCATACGGGCCGGCCGCGCAGCCGGGTTACGGTCAGCCGGCATACGGCGATCCCTACCCCACGGCTACGGGCTACCCCTCCGCTCCTCCGGCCGTCCAGCCCATGACCATCGACGACGTGGTCGTCAAGACGGTCACGCTGCTCGGCATCACCGGCGCCACCGCGGTGGCCGCATGGGCCCTCATCCCGAACGCACTGGTCGGCCCGGCCTGGATCGGTGCCGCTCTGGTCGGGCTCGTGCTGGGCCTGGTGATCTCGTTCATGCGGGTCGCCAACCCGGCCCTCGTGATCGTCTACGCGCTGGTCGAGGGCGTGTTCGTCGGCATGGCGAGCAAGTTCTTCGAGACGCTGTACGACGGCATCGTCCTCCAGGCCGCGACAGCCACCTTCGGCGTCTTCTTCGTGATGGCGGCGCTCTACAGGGCGCGCGTCATCCGGGCGACGCCGAAGTTCGTCAAGGCCATGATCGCCGTGATGGCGGGCCTCTTCGCCGTCATGCTGATCAACTTCGTGCTGGCGATGTTCGACATCAACACCGGTCTGCGTGACGGCAGCCCGCTGGCCATCGGTTTCAGCATCGTCTGCATCGTGGTCGCCTCGTTGAGCTTCATCCTGAACTTCAACGAGATCGAGGAGGGCGTGCGGATGGGTCTGCCGCAGCGCTACTCGTGGACCGCGGCGTTCGGCATCCTGGTCGGCCTCGTCTGGCTCTACATCGAGATGCTGCGCCTGCTGAGCTACTTCCAGGGCGACGACTGACGGCTCGTCCGTCGTCATGAGCAACGCCCGGCCCGTCTCCCCACGGACCGGGCGTTGTCCCTGATCTCACCGATTGCCCGTCCCGCGCCCCGGCGCAGGGCGGGCAATCGCCTTTCCCGGCGGCGCCCTACCGTCCGCCGCCCCCTTCCCGCCGCCGTGGTCTCACGTTCATGCAGTCGGCCGACCCGGGTATCGTCGCCGGGTGCCCGACTTCGCCACCGCCATCGAGCGCCTGCTGACCCGGATCCACCACTGGGACGAGCCCCGCTGGCGGTCGGCCCCAGCGATCCCGCCCGCTGCCGATTCCGCGCCGGTGCCCGGCGCCGCGTCTGTTGCTCCGTCCGGCATCGCCGATTCCGGGAAGGTCCCGCCCGGCGCCGGTTCCCCACAGCCGTCCGGCGCGGCTGACGTCTCCCAAGCGGGCCAGGCAGCGGCCGATACTCGATCGCCGCTGGTCGGGGCCACGGCGGTCACCAGTGCTGAGCTGTTCGAGGCCACGGCGGTCACCAGTGCTGAGCTGTTCGAGGCCACGGCGGTCACCCATTCACAGCTGGTCGGCGCCACGGCGGTCAGCCGCTCTGAGTTGGTGCAGGGCGTGGTTCAGCAGCTCGCCGACCTGGGCGCCGAAGCGGAGAACCGCCCGCCCCGCCCGGTGCCGCACCTTCACGACCTGGTGCTCCGCGACCAGTTGCGGGTACTGGCCGACGACATCCTCGCGGCCACTCCCGCCCCCGACCTGCTCGACCGGGCCGCCGCGGCGGTCAACGAGGTCCGCCGGCGCCTCTGACCCCGCCTCCGGTCACCACAGAGGGCCTTCTCCCGCTCCTTCTCTTGTACGGGCCTGCCCGCCCCTGAAAAACCATCCCGTTCCCGGGCTACCGCGCGACGTGGGCGGCAGACCGGACCGCAGCGCGACCGCCGGGCTGAGGCCTTCGGTCACCGCCGGCTGGCTCCCACCGTCGTCTCGAGGCACCGGAGACGACGCTGAGAACCAGCCGAAGCCTTACGCCACCGATCAAGGGCACGCGGATGTCACCCACCGCGGATGTCACCCAGGGCGGATGTCACCCAGGGCACGGCGGCCGGCTTGTGGAGGCGGGGCGCCTTGTAGCGGTTGGGCAGCGGCCCACGCGCGCGGGGGCGGCACGCAACGCCAGGCCGGTGTGCACGCCGGGGACGGAGAGCAATTCAGGGCGATGAGCAACGCCGGTGCAGGGAGCAAACGCCAGGACGGGGAGTCGACCAGGGCGGTGAGTCAAGCGAGGGCGGCGGGCAATACCTGGGTCGTGAGTGCGCCGGACGAGTGAGCAACGGCGGGGCGGTGAGTGCTCCAGGACGGTGAGCAACGCCGAGCCGGCGGCCTGAGAAGCGGCGGGCGAGGAAGAGCGGGCCGGCGGGGAGAGACATGCCGGTCGCCGGGAATGGGCGAGCCCGGCACGTGGTGCGACGTGCCGGGCCCGAGTGGGTGGATGCGGTCAGCTGAGGCGTTCGATGACCAGGGCCATGCCCTGCCCGCCGCCGACGCACATGGTTTCCAGCCCGATGCTCTTGTCGTGCCAGTCGAGGGAGTTCAGCAGGGTGCCGGTGATGCGGGCACCGGTCATGCCGAACGGGTGGCCGACGGCGATGGCGCCACCGTTGACGTTGAGCTTCTCGATCGGGATACCGAGATCCTGGTAGGAGGGGATCACCTGGGCGGCGAACGCCTCGTTGATCTCGACCAGGTCCACGTCGCCGATGGTCATGCCGGCGCGCTTGAGGGCCTGCTTCGACGCCTCGACCGGGCCGAGGCCCATGATCTCCGGGGACAGTGCGGTCACGCCGGTGGAGATGATCCGGGCGAGCGGGGTGATCCCGAGTTCCCGGGCCTTGGTGTCGCTCATGATGACCAGGGCGGCGGCGCCGTCGTTGAGCGGGCAGCAGTTGCCGGCGGTGACCCGGCCGTCTTCCCGGAAGACCGGCTTCAGCTGGGAGACCGCGTCGATGGTGACGCCGGCGCGGGGGCCGTCGTCCTTCGACACCACGGTGCCGTCGGGCAGGGTCACGGGGGTGATCTCCCGCTCCCAGAAGCCGTTGGCGATGGCCTTCTCGGCGAGGTTCTGGCTGCGTACGCCGAATTCGTCCATCTCCTCGCGGGAGATGTTCTTGACCTGTGCCAGGTTTTCGGCGGTGTAGCCCATCCCGATGTAGATGTCGGGGAGCAGGCCGTCGGCGCGCGGGTCGTGCCAGGTGGTGCCGTTCTTCGCGGAGGTGGCGGTGCGGGCCTGGGCGTCGGCGAAGGCGGGGTTGGTCCACGACCCGCCGACGAGCTCCTGGGCGGCCGACGGCAGACCGTCGGAGCTGCCGCGGGCGAAACGGGACACGGTCTCGACACCGGCCGAGATGAAGATGTCGCCCTCACCGGCCTTGATGGCGTGGAAGGCCATCCGGGTGGTCTGCAGCGAGGACGAGCAGTACCGCGTGACGGTGGCGCCGGGCAGGCCGTCGAGGCCCAGCTTTGTGGCGACGACGCGGGCCATGTTGAAGCCCTGTTCGCCGCCGGGCAGCCCGCAGCCGAGGTAGAGGTCCTCGATGAGCGTGCGGTCGAGCTGCGGCACCTTGTTGAGGGCGGCGTCGACGATCGTGGTGGCGAGATCGTCGGGGCGCAGATCCTTCAGTGAGCCCTTGTGGGCACGGCCGATGGGGGAGCGGGCAGTGGCGACGATGACAGCTTCCGGCATCCCCCCAGTTTACTCATCAGTAACATGGTCGGAAGCGCGAATTTGTCACACGCCGTGAAAATACCCTTCGCCGGCCGTCGGCGCTGTCCCGGAGCGCTCCCGAAGCGCTTCCGGAGCGGTCCCGAAGCGGCTCAGACCCCGGTCATCGCGGCCTTCGCCACCGCCGGATAGAGCGCGTGCGCCCACACCCGATACCCGTCGGCGGAGGGGTGGAAGCCGTCGTAGCAGAGGGTGCCGGCGTCGGCCCGGAAGACCGCGCCCGTCTCGCCGGCCAGGTCGACCACCACACCACCGGCCTCGGCCACCGCCTTGGCCTGCGCTTTCGCCAGCCGTCGGCCGATGACCGCGGCGATCTGCCGCAGTGGTGGCGCCATCGACCGGGAGGCGCCCAGGTCGGGGCAGGTGCCGACGACCACCTGGACGCCGGCCGAACGCAGCCTGCGGACGGCCTGGCCGAGATGGCCGGCCGCGTCCTCGGCGGCACGCCCGGAGGCCGCATCGTACGACCCGATCAGGATGACGGCCACGTCCGGACGGTCGCCGAGCAGCGCCCGGGCCACCTGGGTGGCGAGGTCGCTGGACCGGGAGCCGGCCACGCCGACGCTGGAGAGCAGCACGTGCCGCTGTCCGGTACCGGGGGAGCCGTCGGCCAGCAGCCGGGCGAGCTGGCCGCCGACCGTGTCGGACAGCCACTCCACGCCGACGCCGACGGCCGCCGAGTCACCGAGGAGCACAAGACGTAGCGGCGGCGCGTTCTGCGGGCCCATCGAGGTCCGCAGGGCCAGTCCCATGGTGGGCTTGGCATACCTCCGCGCTTTCGCCGCGAGCATCTCGCCGGCGATCAGGGCGACCCCGCCCACCGCCCCGGCCAGCAGGCTCGTGGCCGCGGCCCTGGTCAGACGTTCCGGCAGCCCAGCCATGTCCCGCCTCCCTGCATCAGCCGACCTCATGATCCTCTGGGGTATACCCTACGACCCCACCGGTGGAGTCACCGCCGAGAACGGGGCCCGCGGTCGCCGGGCGCGCGGTGAACCAGCGGTAGCGCCGCATCCGGGCCCACCGGCCCGCCGGGGCGACCTCGGTTCCCGGGGCACGGACCGCCTCGTCGGCCGCCTCGGACAGGACGCGCACGTCCTCGGCGACCGGGAGCACTGCGCGGTCGTCCGTGCCGAGCACGGCCATCACGGTCGGCATCATCACGGATACCGCTCTCGCGTACCCCTCGACCGAGGGGTGGAAACGATCCTCGCTGTACATCCGCACCGGGTCGGCCTCGAACATCGGGCCGAGCAGGTTGCCGATCGACACCGTGCGCCCGCCGGCCTCGACCACCGCGATGGTCTGCGCGGCCGCCAGCTGACGGCTCCAGCGCCGCGCCAGCCAGCGCAGCGGCGGCTTGATCGGCTGGATCGCGCCGAGGTCGGGACAGGTGCCGACCACCACCCGGCAGCCGGCGGCCCGCAGCCGGCGCACCGCGTCACCCAGGTGCCGGACGGCGGCCGGCCGCGCCGAGAAGTGCGTCACGTCGTTGCCGCCGATCAGGATGATCGCCAGCTCCGGCTGGTATTCCAGAGCGGCGTCCACCTGGTACGGAAGGCCGGCCGACACGGAGCCGACCACGGCCAGCCGGTGCAGGCGCACCGGGCGGCGCAGGCGGCGGGAGATGCCGGTGGCGAAGAGCGCGCCGGGTGTCTCCCGGGGACGGTGCACGCCGTACCCGGCGGCCGACGAATCACCCAGGATCACCAGCTCCAGGGCCTTACCACCGAACTTGGCGCCGTAGACACCGTCGCCGCGGGGCGGTGGTGCCTCGGCCATCGGGATCACCCGGCGTGCCTCGGCGGCCTGGCGCATCAGCAGTCCCGCGGAGAGGGCGGTCAGCCCGGCGGCTGCTCCGGCGACCCGCCCGGCGGTCCTGATCCACCGCCAGTGGGTGCCGACTACATCGATGCTGCTCATAGTCTCCCTCGCTGTCGCTCGAAGGGAACCATCCGGCTCGCCCATGATCGGCGTGTGAGTTCGGGATTCGAGGCTAACTCGCGCCTGCGAGAGGCAATCATGGCGCGCTCCCGTCATGCTGGAGTTGCGGAAAGGGGAACAGAGATGGCCAAAACGTTGAAACGTGCGGCGGCGTTCACAGCGCTGGCCCGGGCGCTCACTGCGGGTAGCCGCGGTGGGCCGTCGGTGGCTCAGCGACTCGGCGCGCTCCCACGGATGATCAAGGCGAGCACCAGGGGCGAGTATGACGGCGGCATGCGCCTGGCACTCATGGCGGCCGCCACAGCGTACGTGGTGTCGCCCATCGACGCCGTCCCTGAGGCGTTCGTCTGGGTCTTCGGGCTGATCGACGACGCGGTCGCGGTGACGTGGCTGGCCGGTGCGGTGCTCGCCGAGACCGATCGGTTCCTGGAGTGGGAGAAGACCGGCCGGCCCGCGGTCGTAAAGTAAGACGTGCGCTATTACGACAACGTAGTCGAGATCATCGGCAATACCCCCTTGGTCCGATTGAACAGCGTGACCGAGGGCATCAGTGCCACAGTGCTGGCCAAGGTCGAGTACTTGAACCCCGGCGGCTCGGTCAAGGACCGGATCGCGCTGCGGATGGTGGAGGACGCCGAGAAGGCGGGCCTCCTCAAGCCAGGCGGCACGATCGTCGAGCCGACCAGCGGAAACACCGGCGTCGGGCTGGCCCTGGTGGCCCAGCGGCGTGGTTACAAGTGCGTCTTCGTCTGCCCCGACAAGGTCAGCGAGGACAAACAGAACGTGCTCCGGGCGTACGGCGCCGAGGTGGTGGTCTGCCCGACCGCCGTGGCTCCGGAGGATCCCCGTTCCTACTACAACGTGTCCGACCAGCTGACCCGGGACATTCCCGGCGCATGGAAGCCGGACCAGTACAGCAATCCCGCGAACCCGCGGTCGCACTACGAGGAGACCGGCCCCGAGCTGTGGGAGCAGACCGGCGGCAGGATCACCCACTTCGTGACGGGCGTCGGCACCGGCGGCACGATCAGCGGCGTCGGGCGATACCTCAAGGAGCAGGGGCCGGTGCGGATCATCGGCGCCGACCCGGAGGGGTCCGTCTACTCCGGTGGCACCGGGCGTCCCTACCTGGTCGAGGGCGTCGGTGAGGACTTCTGGCCCTCGGCGTACGACCGGGACGTCACCGACGAGGTGATCGAGGTCAGCGACTCGGACTCGTTCGAGATGACCCGCCGCCTCGCCCGTGAGGAGGGGCTGCTCGTCGGCGGCTCGTGCGGGATGGCCGTGGTGGCCGCGCTCGAGGTGGCCCGCAAGGCCGGCCCGGACGACGTCATCGTGGTCCTGCTGCCGGACGGCGGCCGTGGCTACCTTTCGAAGATCTTCAACGACAAATGGATGGCGCGGTACGGGTTCCTGCGTTCCCAGGAGGGCACGCCGACGGTGGCCGACGCCCTGGCCGGCAAGGGCACCGAGATCCCGCCGCTGATCCACGTGCACCCGACCGAGACGGTGCGCGACGCCATCGACTACATGCGGGAGTACGGCGTGAGCCAGCTCCCGGTGCTGAAGGCGGAGCCGCCGGTCGTCACCGGTGAGGTGGCCGGTTCCATCTCGGAGAAGGCACTGCTGGACGCGCTCTTCACCGGGCAGGCCCACCTGCACGACACGATCGAGCGGCACATGACGGACTCACTGCCGATGATCGGTGGCGGTGAGCCGGTCGCCGAGGCGGTCGCGCTGTTGGAGAAGGCGGACGCCGCGATGGTCCTGGTCGACGGCAAGCCCGCCGGCGTGCTCACGCGTCAGGACCTGCTGGCGCATCTGAGCTAGCCGGCTCCGCTTCGCTGCGCATTCCAATCAGGGAGCCAGGTGTTCGACCTGCTCCCATCGGGGGTCGGGCGTGACGGTGATCCGGACACGCCCGTCCTGCCAGCCCTCGGTCAGCGGTTTCAGGACCTCGGCGGCCACCGGGCTGTCGGCGTAGAGGTGCGTGGTCCGTACGCCGTCGGTCGTCTCGTGTGCGACCACGACCATGCCGTCGGCGTGCTGGGCCACGTGGTCCTCGAACGCGTGCAGCCGGGCCAGTGTCTCCCGTTCCGGGAAGCCGTTCTCGTCCCGTGACGAGTACGGCACGTCCATCCGGATGTGCAGGTCGTGCCCGGGCCACCGGGCCGGCCGGAGCCGGGTCTGGGCCATCGCGAGGATCGGTTTCCCGGCCCGGATGCCGGACATGTTGCGCCAGCGCGGCTCGCCGTCGGCGGGCTGCATCGCGGTGACGAGGGCGGCCAGCTCCGGGCCGGTGAGGCCACCGCCGGGCGTCGTGGTCACCGCGTCGATGGCGCCGACCCAGATCTCCACGGTGTCCTCGCCGAGCAGCCAGTCGAGCGCGAGGAAGGCGATCTGACCGCGGGCCTCCTCCGGGAGTCCCGCGAAGGCCGGGTGCCAGACTTCGACGTCCACGCAGTCGCGGTCCTCGTCGTGCGCGGCGTGGAACCGTAGTTCGTCGAGGTCCAGATGGTGGCCGTTGATCGCCAGCCGGGCCCCGGCCAGTGCGTCGGGCCGGCCCTGGCGGGCGGCCGCGTACCCGAACGTCTCGTCCGGCGCCGGGCCCTCCCGCCGCCAGCGTTCGGCGAGGGAGCGCAGTTCCGGTGTGCCGCCGGGGCTGACCACCAGCAGATGCCGCGACGTCGTGCCGGCGGTGAACTCCCAGTGCAGGTCCGGATGGATCGCCGCGACCCGGCCGGAGATCTCCTCGACGAGCGTCTCGTCGGTCGCGCCGGCGATCATCTTCTCGGCGCGCGGTCGTGCACCCGCCCACCAGGCCCAGAACGCCGCGATCGCGTCCGTCGGTACCATCTTCCGGCGCCTCTTGAAGATCACGGAGCGACGCTACCAACAGGGGCGGCGACGAGGGGGTTTCCCGCGCGCGAAACGTGCCGGACGGCGGTGCCGGGAGGCTCGTTCCATGGATCGTCACGGATAGTCGCCGCAATCGCACAGACAGTCCGACCGGCTGGTGGGCTGCTGCGGTTGTATGTGTCGTGACGGAGCTATGAGCCACTCCCGGACGAAGGGGTAGGGGATGGTCGACGTCGACGAGGCGGCGCCCGGCGACATCGTGGACCGCCTGCTGTGGCGGGACGCGCAGCACATGCTCGAACGCCATGTGGTGGCCCGCGACGGCGACTGCGTCCGGTGTGGATGGCGCTGGCCGTGTTCGGCCCGCCGCCTGGCCGAACGCGCCGACGCCGTCGCCCGCGGCTCGTGGCGTGAGGCGTGGACGCTGCGGCACGACCTGAACAGCATGCGGGCCCTACCCGGTAGACGGGCCGGGCTGGACGAGATCGGCAGCCGGTACACCGGCGCCGGCTCCTACCACCGCAACGACGACCACCGGAGGTATCAGGCCTGACCCAACGACCACGACGTCGCCGAAACGCTTGACCGTCCCCCGGCAAGTACGGCTTCCCGGCCCGGCCGACGTCGACCAGCGGTGACACCGGAGCGCCCCGCCAGCGCACCGGTATCCCGCGCCCAGACCCGCCCTTGAACTGGATCCCAGATCGGCACGCCTCCGCTGATCGAGCGCCTCCGGCCAGGCGCATCCGGTTCGGGCGGGGCGGTGGGCGGGAGCACGCGACCACAGGTTCCCCCGCATTCACTCGGTCGCGTGTTCCCGCCCAACCAGCACCCCGGCTCCTACAGCGAACGGGTGTAACGCAGCTGCGGCAGCGGATGATCGTTGATGGCTTCGACCCTGGTCGCGCCGTCCGGTGTCCAGCCACCCCGCTCGTAGAAACGCCGTGCCACCGGGTTGTCCGCCAGCACCCACAGCACGGCCCGCTCCACGTCGAACTCCGCCAGCTGCTCCAGCGCGTTGATCATCAGGTGCCGGCCGATGCCCGAGCCGACCAGGTGCGGCTCCACATGGATCGCGTACAGCTCGGCGGCGCCGTCCGTCTCGCTCGGGCCGACATAGGTGAACCCGGCCGGCTCACCGCCGACCTCGGCGACGGTCATCCGGTGGGTCTCCCGCTCCCACTTCCACCGCTCGACCCACCAGGCGCTCAGCGCCTCCGGTCCGCGAGCCGCGAACGTCTCGGGCGGCACCAGGTCCGCATAGGCGGCGGCACGCGAGCGATGATGCAGCGCGCCGACCGCGATCAGGTCGGCGTCCTCAACCGGGCGCAGAAGAACGGTCATGCCCCAAGCCAACCAGCCTCACGGCACCGCGCGGCGCGCGGGCACCGGCACCCGCGACAGGTCCTCGGCGATCACCACCGGGCCGTCGAACTCCTTGCGAGCCTCGTCCAGGAAGCGGTCCGGTTCCGGATAGCGTTGCGAGAAGTGCGTCAGGACCAGCATGCGTACGCCGCACTCGCGGGCGACCTCAGCGGCCTGACCAGCGGTGAGATGCCCGACCTGGGCGGCCAGCTCCGCATCCTCGGACAGGAACGTCGACTCGATCACCAGCATGTCCACACCCCGCGCCAGCTCGAACACGCTGTCGCACAGGCCGGTGTCCATCACGAAGGCGAAACTCTGACCGGGACGGGCCACGCTCACCTGGTCGAGGGTGACGTCACCGAGCCGCCCGGTGCGCTGCAACTCCCCGACGGCCGGGCCGCTGATGCCGTGCTCGGCCAGCAGGGCGGGCACCATCCGCCTCGCGTCCGGCTCGGTCAGGCGGTACCCGTACGTCTCGATGGGGTGTCGCAGGGGAAGGGCGGTGAGGCGCCCCGCGGACGTCTCCACCGCGAATCCGGCGCCCACCGGGCCCGGCACGATCTCCGCGTTGTCCCAGTAGCTGGTGGCGTGCCGCAGGCGGTCGAAGAACTCCTGCCCGCCGGCCGGGTAGTGGACGGCGACCGGGTGCGGCACCCGGTCGAGCGAGATCCGCTGAAGGACGCCGGGCAGGCCCAGGCTGTGGTCGCCGTGGAAGTGGGTGATGCAGATCCGCCTGATCGGGGTGACCGGGAGGCCGGCCATCAGCAACTGGCGCTGGGTGCCCTCACCCGGGTCGAAGAGGATCACCTCGTCGTCCCAGCGCAGCAGGTAGCCGTTGTGATTGCGGTGCCGGGTGGGCACCTGGCTCGCCGTGCCGAGCACCACCAGCTCGCGTGTCACCGACTCTCCCCGGATATGAAGCGACCCCTGGGGACTTCCACGCTCGCGAACGAGCGTGGTCCGGTCGGACAAGGCCGGATCCCCAGGGGTCGGGTAGCTGTCTGGTATTCGCCGCAACCGCTGCCACACGGTCTCGACGTGTTTCAGAAACGAAGCTGTCGAGGACAGCGGCTAGCGGACAGCCACCTCACGAGTCCCGTTGCTATACAACTTCGGACCACCTCCCTTCACGTGTACGGCTACGTTATCCAGCCCGCCGGGGGAGTGCCAACGAATTTGAATCACTACAGGCGCGGGAATATCTGGGGGGAGTCGCTGGTGCTCTCCACCAGCAGCGAGGCCGGGCCGACGATCTGCGGATCAGGGACGCCGACGATCTCCCGGTCCTTGCCGGCGTAGTCGAAACGGTTCAGCACGTGCCGCATCGCGTTCAGCCGGGCCCGCTTCTTGTCGTTGCTCCTCACCACCGTCCACGGGGCGTCCGCGGTGTCGGTCCAGAAGAACATCGCCTCTTTGGCCTCGGTGTAGTCGTCCCACCTGTCCAGCGACTTCAGGTCCATCGGCGACAGCTTCCACTGCCGGACCGGGTCCACCTGGCGGATGGCGAAACGGGTCCGCTGCTCGCCCTGCGTCACCGAGAACCAGAACTTGACCAGCTTGATCCCCGAGCGGACCAGCATCCGCTCCAGCTCGGGAGTCTGGCGGAGGAACTCCAGATACTCCTTGCGGTCGCAGAAGCCCATCACCCGCTCCACGCCGGCCCTGTTGTAATAGGACCGGTCGAAGAGCACGATCTCCCCGGCGGCCGGCAGATGCTTGATGTAGCGCTGGTAATACCACTGGGTGCTCTCGCGCTGATTCGGCTTCTCCAGCGCGACGACCCGGGCGCCCCGCGGGTTCAGGTGCTCCATGAACCGCTTGATCGTGCCGCCCTTACCGGCGGCGTCCCGGCCCTCGAAGAGGATCAGCAGCCGCTCGCCGGTGTCCTTGCACCAGTTCTGAAGCTTCAGCAACTCGATCTGCAGCAGGCGCTTGTCATGGTCGTATTCCGAGCGGGGGAGCCGCTCGTCATACGGGTAGTCCTCGCGCCACGTGTCCACCGGCTGGCCGTCGGCGTCGATCAGACGGGGGTCGTCGTCCTCGTCGTCGACGACCCGGTACCCGGACAGCTCAGCGATCGGCCCCTCGTAGGGGTTGGTGGTCGCCTGGTCGAACTCGGATTCGGACTGCGATTGCATGACCACGATTCATACCCGCGAACGCCAAGACCACAACCGGCTTGATCAGAACACTCGCCGAACTTTTCGCCGCCGCGCCGCCCTCGCCAGGGCCGGAACCCCCGCCAGCGCCTCCCGGCCCACCTGCTCCTGCCGGCCGTACAGCACCCCGAAGTGGAAACTGTCCCCACCCAGCTCGCGCAGCACGCCCCGGGCGATGTTCGAATCCTGGTAGTCGCCCAGCCCGTCCTGGAGGTTCGTCAGCGCCTTCACCAGCCGCTTCGCCGGCTCGCCCGCGCTCGGTGCGATCAGCTCCACCGCGTACCGGGCCTGCTTGAAGCCCTTGCGCGACTCGTGGATCTCCTCCTCCACGCCGGAGGCCAGCGCGGCGTCCAGCGTCGCGTCCGCCTTCGCCAGCACCTTCCGCGCCCGCTTCACCGGATCGGGGGTCCGCGGCGAGTCGCGATCCACCAGTTCGTCGATGCGGTCCAGCAGATCCAGGTAGCGGTCCGACTCGAGTGCCTCGGCCAGTTCCGCCCGGCCGGTCCCGATCCGGTGCTCCAGGTGCGCCCGCACCCGCTGCGCCGTGTGCGCGAACTCCGGGCCGGCCTCGTCGACCAGGCCCAGCAGCTTCTCCTCCAGCACCTGCGGGTCACGCACGGCACCCAGCACCCCGGCCAGCCAGCGCAGCTCGTCGCGCACATCGTTCGCGTCGAACACCTTCTTGTACGTCTTCAGCGTGCTGCGCAGACGGCGGGTGGCGACGCGCATCTGATGGACGGCCCGGGGCTCGCCACGACGGGCGGCCGGGTCGTGGCTCAGGATGGCGTCGCGCTGCTCACGGGCGTACAGGATGACGGGGTTGACCTGCGGTTCCGGCTTCTTCGATCTGGCGGTGCCGCTCTTCGTGGTGCCGCTCTTCGCGGTGGCGCTCTTCGCGGTGGCGCTCTTCGCCGTGGTGCCGGGCTTGGTGGTGGCGCCGGGCTTGGTGGTGGCGCCGGCTTTTGCGGCGGCCAGCCGGTCGGCCAGCGCGCGGGCGACCTTCGACGGGCCCTGCGCGGGGCTGGCGCCGGCGTCGAACAGCCGCCGCTCGACCTCGTCGAGGACCGCCACGTCGCCGTCGACCAGCTCGACCTCGACCTCCTGCCAGACCGTCTGCGTCCCGTCCGAGTCGGCGGTCACCCGGTCCTGGGCCACCAGCGCAAGGGTGCGGCCGTCGGCATCCCGCAGCGGCGTCTCCACCCGGTGCGTGCGCAACCGGGCCACCGGCCCCAGCGGATGGCGGCGCACGATCGCCCGCACCAGCGCGGTCAGCTCGGCCGGCACCTCGTCGCCGTTCGCCGGAAGGCGGTGCTCGGTGCGGCCGTCGCCGTCGCCGGGCGTCTTCAGATGCCAGCCGGCGTCGTTGCCGCCGCTCCGCTGCCGAAGAGTCCGGCGATTTCTCATCAACCGGAGATCTTCGGTGTCGAAGTACGTGGCGTCGAGATCATGGGTCTCGGCACCGTCGACGCCGGCGATCCCGCCGACACCGACCAGGTCAGGAAGTTCGAACGTCTCGGGGACGTCGTATTTGCGCTCGGTCTCGGTGGCGATCTCCACCCGTCCATGGTGCCTGTCCCGAGGGCTGGTGCACAGCGGTGTCTCAGGTTCGCCTGGCATCGTGATGGCCCGGCCAGTAAGGAGTGCTGCATGGAGAAGTCCGAACGCCGCCCGATCCCTCTCGCCGTATCGCTCGCCGGCCTGCGCCTGATCGGCGCCGGAGCCGTCCTCGGGCTGGCCCTCGCCATCCCGGCGGCGCCGTCCCAGGCCGACCCGCCCCGGCCCCCGGCCACCTCGCAGGACCAGCCCGACGTCGCGCCGGAGGGCTAGGAGGACCCGGTCACCGTCGGGCCCTGGCCGTATGGCCGGGCATCGCTGCGCCCCGGCTGCGCCGTCATCCTCGTGTCAAGTCGGTGACGTGCAGATAGAGGGCGCGGGCGTAGTTCGCCGTCGCGGCGTTGTAATACATCGTCGCCAGGCCGGTGCTGAAGTTGTTCGTGGTCAGCGCGTTCTTCGCATTGGACGAAGCGGACCAGCGGATCTCGGCATCGGTGGTGCTGATGCCGCGGCGCTCACAGCGCAGCCGGTTCATCTCCTTACCGGTCCGCCACGTGTCGAGGGCCACTTCGGCCTCCCGCATCATCGCGCGGGCCTGCTGCATCAGGGACTCGGCGAGGTCCCAGGCATCCTGTTCACTCTCGTTGTGCTGGTAGATCGGGTTCACATCCACCTCCCGCTGGCTCGCTGTCGAGTCTGAGCGGGATTTCCGGACATGTCGACTTTTTTCGATCGCCAGCGTGAAATCCTCCCCGCCGACTTGCCACCAGGTCCTATGGGTGTTCAGGCCGGCGCTTCTGGGCCGTCAAGGCAGGTCGGCGGGCATCTGCGGCGGAGACTCCGATCGGGCGGCCCGCACCCTGGAGACGACGGCATGGATGGCGAGGTTGAGCCACGCGGGTCCGACGATCACCGCGTGATGCCCGAATTCGCTGAGACCGTCGAAGGCGTAGGGGTTCGCGCAGAACACGAGGGACCAGGGCATCCCCAGCAGCGTCAGCGGCAGCCACGCCGGTAGCAGCGCGACGCCGGAGGTCGGGCCGGCGTCCGGTGCGCCCAGGGCGACGGCGGCCAGCAAGCCATAGAGCGCAGTGAGCGCGGCTACCGCAATCGCATGGACGGTGAGCAGCCGCCGCGCTCTGATCGAGTTCATGCCGCACCCTAAGGCCTGACAGTCCGGGCAGCCGACGGCCGTCCCTCTCGTCATCGTCACACGGGACGGACTCCTCCAGGAGAGCCCGTCCCGCGTAGTCGGGTCACTCGGTGCCGGCGACGCCCACGGGGCAGGAGAGCCCGTTGGGAGCGGGCTGCAAGTACCTGGATTGGCGCGTTAGGAATTCCGCAGTGAAGGCAACGGCTCGCAGATCGCCGCCATCCTTACGTTTGCTTTCGTTTGCCTGCGAAGGACAACTGCGTCTGATGAGTAGCGCTAGGCCTGGAGTGCGCAGACCTGCTGCAGGTTCATTGCGAGGACACGACGGGCCGGGCGCCGGAGGCGGCACCTCATGCGCTAGGTCGACGGTGCCGGTCGGCGGATCGCGTGTACGCATGGCGAGAATAAGGCGGCGCGCATCGTCGGTCTTTCAGAGGCCTTACGACCGATTAATGATGATTTGCGAATCTGCCAAGGTTGTTCTACGCGGCCGTCCGCGTACTCACCAGTTCAGCGATCTCATGGTCGAACTGCCTGTGCGGGACAGTCGTTTGTGGAGACGCAAACTGGACGGATCGGGCTAAATCCTGGACGTCGTCGCGACAAAGTGGCAGCTTAGAAGGCATGAACGTCGATCGAGTCGAGCCGAACGCGAGCAGTAGTCAGGGCGGTGCTCCGTTGCGCAACTGCACCTCTCGGGCGAGCCCGAGAAGAGCGCATGACTACCTCACGAATGACTAGAGGGCGATCCGCCGGCCAGCGAATCGCCCTCACATCGCCCACCCCATCGGATGCCTTCCACAGCCCCTAGACGGAGGACGACTTGTCCAAACTACCCAGTAAGCCCGCATCTCGTCACGTCAATCAAGACCACCGTCCTGCGGTAGTTCGCATCGCCGCCTATGCCACGGGCACCTTCTTCACGGCCGTCCCGTCGCTGATGGTGGCCGCCGGCCAGTGGCAGATTGACGACGGGACGCTTCGGCTCGCCATCGTCGCGGTCACGGCCATCGCGGCGCTGGCTCAGCTCGTCGCGGCCGTTTCGATCCTCCGCCGCTAGCACCTGTGTTCGGTCCGGCCAGGGAACCCCAACCCCGGCCGGACCGCAAAGGTCAACCGAGGAGGGGGCAGATGACTAGCCGGTGTTCAGGTGTTCTGCGGTCTTTAGGGCGTGCTGTTGAGCCCAAGATTAGGGGCACAGTAGTTAAGCCCTGTAGGGCCGTGATTGCAGTAACCGTTCGGGTTCTTGGTGGGGGCGAGGTACTGCTGGTGGTAGTCCTCGGCGTAGTAGTACGTGGTCAGCGGCTTGATCTCGGTGGTGATCTCACCGAGCCCGGCCTTCGTCACCACCGGCTGGAACGCGCCGAGGGACGCCCGCGCGGTCTCGGCCTGGGCCTCGGTGGTGGTGTAGATCGCCGACCGGTACTGGGTGCCCACGTCGTTGCCCTGGCGCATGCCCTGGGTCGGGTCGTGGTTCTCCCAGAAGGCCTTCAGCAGCTGCTCGTAGCTGACCTTCGCCGGGTCGTAGACCACCTGCACGACCTCGTTGTGGCCGGTGCTGCCCGAGCACACCTCCTCGTAGGACGGGTTGGCGGTGAACCCGCCGGCGTACCCGGCCGAGGTGGAGTGGACTCCCGGCAGCTGCCAGAAGATCCGCTCGACGCCCCAGAAGCAGCCCATCCCGAAGACGGCGACCTCGTGGCCGGCCGGCCAGGGGCCCTCCAGCGGGGTGCCGAGGACCTCGTGACGGTCGGCGACCGGCATCGAGATCAGGCGGCCGGGCAGGGCGGTGTCGGCGGTGGGCAGGTCGAACTTCTTGTGCCGCAGGAACACGGTCACTCCCTTCGTCCGCTGTCGGTAACGCTGAGACGGAGGTATTCCTTACCGATGGTCTCCGCGACGGAGGTGGCCTCGTCGTCGCTGTCGTACCTGCGGCGGGGCCAGAAGAACCCTCGCAAGCCGTCGCCCTTGGTGCGGGGCACGACGTGGGTGTGCAGGTGCGGTACCGACTGGGAGACGACGTTGTTCATCGCGACGAAGGTGCCCTGCGCGTCCAGGGCGGCCGGGACGGCGGCGGAGATCAGCTGCACGAAACGGAAGTAATCCGGCAGAAGGTCGGCGTCGAGCTGGGGGAGCGTCACGATGTGCGGCCGGGGGATGACCAGAACGTGGCCCTGGAAAACGGGGCGGACGTCGAGAAAGGCGATACCGGCCGGGGAGGACGCGACCGTGAAAGCCGGGATCGATCCCGCCACGATGCCGCAGAACACGCAGTCCGCCATCAGGTGAGACTAGCCTTGCGCAACATGACGGCTAACAGCTACGGGTTCGACACCCTCGCCATCCACGCCGGCCAGGAGCCGGACCCGCGGACCGGTGCGGTGGTGCCACCCATCTATCAGACGAGTACCTACGCCCAGGATGCCGTCGGCGCCCCCCGCCTGGGTTACGAGTACAGCCGGTCCGGTAACCCGACCCGGGACGCCCTCCAGGAGTGCCTGGCCGCGATCGAGGGCGGGCGGCGCGGGCTGGCCTTCGCCAGCGGCCTGGCGGCCGAGGACACCCTTCTGCGTACGGTGTGCCGCCCCGGCGACCACGTGGTGATCCCGAACGACGCGTACGGCGGCACGTTCCGCCTGTTCAGCAAGGTCGCCGAGCGCTGGGGCCTGGACTGGACGGCCGTTCCGCTGGACGACATCGACGCGGTGCGGGCCGCGTTCCGCCCCGGGCACACCCGGCTGATCTGGTCCGAGACGCCCACCAACCCGCTGCTCAACGTGAACGATGTCGCGCAACTGGCCGGCCTCGCCCACGAGTACGACGCGATGCTGGCGGTGGACAACACGTTCGCCTCGCCGTACCTCCAGCAGCCGATCACCCTCGGCGCCGACGTGGTGATCCACTCGACCACCAAGTACCTGGGCGGGCACTCCGACGTGGTCGGCGGCGCGCTGGTCACCGCGGACGCCGGGCTCGGCGACGAGCTGGCCTTCCACCAGAACGCGATGGGCGGCGTCAACGGTCCCTTCGACGCCTGGCTGACGCTGCGGGGCATCAAGACCCTGGGTGTACGGATGGACCGGCACTGTGACAACGCCGAGCGGATCGTCGGTTACCTGAGGGAGCACCCCGCCGTGGCGAGCGTGCTCTACCCGGGGCTGGAGACCCACCCCGGTCACGAGGTCGCGGCCAAGCAGATGAGCCGGTTCGGTGGCATGGTGTCGTTCCGCGCGGCGGGCGGCCCGGAGGCGGCGATCGCCGTCTGCAACCGGGCGAAGCTCTTCGTGCTCGCGGAGTCGCTCGGTGGTGTCGAATCGCTCATCGAGCACCCGGGTCAGATGACACATCTGTCGGCTGCGGGCTCAGCGCTTGAAGTTCCCGCCGATCTCGTGCGACTGTCTGTCGGCATCGAAACCGTTGACGATCTGCTCGCCGATCTCGAGCAGGCTCTCGGATAACAGACCGACGCTGGAGAAGCTGCGCGATGGACTCGACGACCTGGGTGGGCGCCACCGCCAAACAGATCTCCCGTGCGGTGCGCCGCGGTGACGCGAGCGCCACCCAGGTCGTGGCCGACCACCTGGAACAGATCGCCATCTCCGACCCGGCCCTCGGTGCTTTCCGGGTGGTCCGGGGCGGCGAGGCGATCACCGAGGCGGAGAAGGTCGACGACCAGGAGGACCTGGCCAACCTGCCGCTCGCCGGGGTGCCGGTGGCGGTCAAGGAGAACACCGCGGTGGCGGGGCTGCCCACGTGGCACGGCTCGGCCGCCGCGCGTACCCCCGAGGTCGCTGAAGTGGACCACGAAGTGGTCCGGAGGTTGCGCGGCGCCGGCGCCGTCGTGGTCGGGGTGACCAAGATGCCGGAGATGGGCCTGTGGGCCGTCACCGACGACGAGGACGGCCCGACCCGCAACCCGTGGGACCTGGACCGGACCCCGGGTGGCTCGTCCGGTGGCTCGGCCGCCGCGGTGGCCGCCGGCCTGGTGCCGATCGCGCAGGGCAACGACGGGCTCGGCTCGATCCGGATCCCGGCCGCCTGCTGCGGCCTGGTCGGGCTCAAGCCGGGCCGCGGCGTCGTCCCGGTCGACTTCGGCGACAAGGACTGGTTCGGCCTGGTCGAGAACGGGGTGCTCACCACCACGGTGGCGGACGCCGTGCTGGGCTTCTCGGTGCTCGCCGGTCAGTCCCCGGCCAAGCTGGTCGAGCCGGCGAGGCTGCGGATCGGCGTCTCGCTGCGTTCCCCGGCGGCCGGGGTGAAACCGGACGAGGCGAACGTCTCGGCCGTCGCGAAGGCCGCCAAGCTGCTCGTCGACGTCGGGCACGACACGGTCACCGCCGACCCGGTCTACCCGACCGGCGTGGCTCTGGGCGTGCTGGCGACCTGGTTCGCCGGGGCGTATGTGAACTCGGAGGGCCTGCCGATCGAGCGCCTCCAGCCGCGGACCCGCCGGCACATCGCCCTGGGCCGGGCCGCGATGAAGGCCGGGCTGGTGCGGCAGAAGCAGCGCGACGCGTGGCGGGAGCGGTCCACCCAGTTCTTCGCCGACAAGTCGGTCGACCTGCTGCTCACCCCGGCCCTGGCGACCACGCCGCCGCCCGCCGTGCTCTATTCGGCGTCGGCCTGGCGCAAGAACATGTGGGCCAACGCGGCCTACGCGCCGTACGCGGCGCCGTGGAACTACGCCGGACTCCCCGCGCTCGTCGTGCCGGTCGGTTTCCGCCCGGACGGCCTGCCGCTCGCGATCCAGCTCGTCGGCCCGCCCGGATCGGAGTTGCTGCTGCTCTCGGTGGCCGGCCAATTCGAGGTGGCGAATCCCTGGCAGCGGCACGCACTGGTGTGATCGTCGATGGCACGATTGGTGTCCATGACCGCTGCCGGTAGCTCTCTCGACCTGCTCACCCTCGCCGACGTCGAGGCCGCCCGCGATCTGCTGGCGGGGGTGGTCAAGGAGACGCCGCTGATCCCGTCGCGGCCACTCAGCGAGATCACCGGGATGCCGGTCTGGCTCAAGTGCGAGAACCAGCAGCGCGCCGGGTCGTACAAGGTGCGCGGGGCGTACACCCGGATCTCCCGCCTCTCGGCTGCGGAGCGGGCTCGCGGCGTGGTCGCGGCGAGCGCCGGTAACCACGCGCAGGGGGTGGCGCTCGCGGCCGGTCTGCTCGGTGCCCGGGCCACCGTCTTCATGCCGGAGGGCGCGCCGCTGCCCAAGGTCTCCGCCACCAAGGGGTACGGCGCGGCCGTCGAGTACGCCGGGACCAGCGTGGACGACGCGCTGGAGGCGGCACACGACTTCGCCCGTACGACCGGGGCGGTGTTGATCCACCCGTTCGACCATCCGGACGTGATCGCCGGGCAGGGCACCGTCGCGCTGGAGATCCTGGCGCAGTGCCCGGAGGCGGCGACGATCGTGACCGCGGTCGGCGGTGGTGGCCTGATCTCCGGGCTGGCGGTCGCGGCGAAGGCGTTGCGGCCGGACATCCGGATCATCGGGGTGCAGGCGAGCGGCGCGGCGGCGTACCCTCCCTCGCTCGCCGCCGGTGCCCCGCGCAAGCTGGAGTCGTGCGCGACGATCGCCGACGGCATCGCCGTCCTGCGTCCCGGGGATCTGACGTTCGCGCACGTCGCGAAGCTGGTCGACGAGGTCGTCACGGTCAACGACGAGGACCTGTCGGCGGCGCTGCTGGTGCTGCTGGAGCGGCACAAGACGGTGGTGGAGCCGGCCGGGGCGGCTGCGGCGGCGGCCCTGCTGACCGGTGCCCACGTGCCGTCCGGTGGCCCGGTGGTGGCGATCCTGTCCGGCGGCAACATCGACCCGATGCTGCTGCTGCGGGTGATCGAGCACGGGCTGGCGTCGGCGGGCCGGTTCCTGCGGCTGGCGGTGCGCTGCTCGGACCGGCCGGGAGAGCTGGCCCGGCTGCTGCGGGAGATCGCCGGGCAGCGGGCGAACGTCGTCGACGTGAACCATTCGCGGCAGAGCCCGCGGCTCAGCTTCGGCGAGGTGGAGGTGGCGCTGTCGGTGGAGACCCGCGGGCCGGCCCACTCGTCGGCGCTGATCAAGGCGCTGCGGGACGCCGGTTACCGGGTGGCACTGCTGGCCGACACGACCCCGTGACATGAACGAGCCCGCGGCATGGTCGCCGCGGGCTCCTGACGAGGATCGGGGGATCAGCCCTCGAAGGGGCCGAACTCGACCACGGTGACCTTGATGTCCGCGCCGCTCGGGGCCGCGTAGGTGACCGTCTGGCCGGGGCGGGAACCGAGGATGGCCTTGCCCAGCGCCGACTCGGGGCTGTAGACCTTCAGCTTGGTGGTGGAGGCGATCTCCCGCGAGCCGAGCAGGAAGGTCTCGGTGTCGTTCTGGTCGTCGTCGAAGTAGATCGTCACGACCGAGCCGGGGCCCACCGAGTCGGCGGCCTTGATCTCGCCGACCTCCGAGTTGCGCAGGAACTCCTTCAAGTACAGGATGCGGCCCTCCTGGCGGCTCTGCTCCTCACGCGCCGCGTGGTATCCACCGTTCTCGCGGAGGTCGCCTTCCTCACGCCGGGCATTGATCTCCGCCGCTATCGCCGGCCGGTTGGCGATCAACTCGTCGAGCTCGGCCTGCAGCCGGTCGTAAGCGTCCTGGGAGAGCCAGGTCTTCGGCGCCTCGGAACTGGGCACGGTCGATCTCCTTGCTGAAACTGGGCAGTGTCACTACACGGGCTGGAACCACTACACGGGCTTGGGAATCACTACACGAGCTGGGAATCACTACACGGGGTCGAAACATGCCGCCCGGAAGGCGTCATGCTGAACGCAGCGAATTACCAAGCTTACCAGCGGTAGGCGGGGCGCCCGGAAGGTGAAATGGTGTCGGATCTCGACGTGGCGACGTCAGCCCGCGGCGCGACAGCCCATCACATCGCCCACCGAGGCCTTGCTCCCGGTCGTCACCGGCTGCCTGACCTCGACCGCGCCGCCACCCTCGGGCGCCCGCACCGTCACGGCCTGACGGCCGACCTCGAAACCGTCGTAGTCGCGGGCCCGGACCATGCACATCGCGGCACCGCCGGACGGCACCCGGACGCGGAACTCGACCACCATCTCGGTGTCCGACGGGATGTTCCAGCCGATGATGTCGGCCGTGTAGTCGGTCTGACCGTACTTCTCGTAGTACGCATAGGTGAGGCCGGTGATCCCCACACCGAAGATCACGGTGGCCACGATCGGGAGCAGGCGACGCCGTCCGCCCTCACGGCGACGGCCGTACCGGCCGGGCGGGAAGACCGGTGCTGTGGCGTGCGTCTCGCTCACCTGACGACCTCTCGTGCGTTTGTTGTCGGGGGGATCGGCCAGAATGGCAGGGTTCCATCTTCGCAGCCGATCCCGGCCCGCCGAGCGCAGGCCTGGTCGAGAGGACCTCAACAACCGTGGCCGAGCAATTGCGTCTCATGACCGTGCACGCGCACCCCGACGACGAGTCGAGCAAGGGCGCTGCCACCATGGCGAAATACGTCGCCGAGGGCGTCCAGGTGCTGGTGGCGACCTGTACCGGCGGGGAGCGGGGCAGTGTCCTCAACCCCAAGATGGATAAGCCCGAGGTGCTCGCCGACATCACCAACATCCGCCGCGCCGAGATGGACCGGGCGCGCGAGATCCTCGGCGTCGACCAGGCGTGGCTCGGATTCGTCGACTCCGGGCTGCCCGAGGGCGACCCGCTGCCCCCGCTGCCGGAGGGCTGTTTCGGCCTCCAGGACCCGGAGGAGGCGGCCAAGCCGCTGATCAAGCTGATCCGCGAGTTCCGGCCGCACGTCATGACGACGTATGACGAGAACGGCGGCTACCCGCACCCCGACCACATCATGTGCCACAAGGTGTCGGTGGTGGCCTTCGAGCGGGCCGGAGATCCCGAGGCCTACCCGGAGCTGGGCGAGCCGTGGCAGCCGCTGAAGCTGTATTACAACTCCGGATGGACCCGGGCGCGGATGCTCGCCCTGCACGAGGGCATGCTGGCGGCGGGGCTCGACTCGCCGTATGCGGAGTGGCTGGAGAAGTGGTCGGACCGGGACGACCGGGGCGACAAGATCACCACCCGGGTCGAGTGCGGAGAGTATTTCGAGGTCCGCGACGACGCACTGCGCGCCCACGCCACCCAGGTGGATCCGGACGGGTTCTGGTTCCACATCCCGCTCGAGATGCAGCAGAAGGTGTGGCCGACCGAGGACTTCGAGCTGGCCCGCTCGCTCGTCGACAGCCCGCTTCCCGAGTCCGACCTGTTCGCAGGCATCCGGGAGAAGGTCGGCAGTCACTGAAGCAGTACGCTGGGGGCGTGGAGTTCTTCGCGGTCAACAACTTCGGCGACACCCGATCGGGCGGCCTGGCCGGTCCGATGGGGTTGTTCCTCATCGTCCTCATGTGTGTGGCGACCGTTCTGTTGATCCGCAACATGAACAAGCGAATCCGTCGGCTTCCCGACAGTTTTCCTCTTGCATCTGAGCGGGATCGTGTGTCAGAGGTCGCCCGCACCGGCGAGATGAGTGAGCGCTCCGGTGCCGCCGTCGCCGGTGGCGTCGAGACCGATCGATCGGTGGCCTCTGACCAGGCGAAGGAACCCGAGGTGGCAGCCGTGCGCGACGAGCCGGGCGGACCCGGCTCGCGCGACGGCGCCGAGCGTTCCTGATCATCCGGCCGGCCCGTCGCCGCGCGTGGTTTCCACCCCCGCGCGGCGAGTGTGTCCGTGTCGACCGCGTCAAGCCCTGTTGCGTTCATCAGGATTGATTTAGCCTTCCGCCGGGGGCCGCACGGCCCCTGGGACCCTGCGCGGAAGGGGGCGCCGACATGCCACTTGTCCGGCGCCGACTCTCCGTAATCGATCTGCACGTGCATCGTGCCGTGCGCCCGCGGATGTCGCCGTGAGAGCCGTCCGCGAGTCCTGGAACAGTGCCGCCGGCGCCCTCGGCCGCCCCCGCCCGGTGCGGATCCTCACCACCGTCGTCGTGATCGCCGCGGCCGCCGCGGTCCTCCTCGGCGCCCTGCAGCCCGTGCCGGCCGCCGACGGCCGCCCGCTGTCCGCGGTCACCGGAGTCTGTGTGGCCGGCGTCCTCTCCGCCATCGCACAGCTCGCCGGCCTCCGGTTCCGGCTCGGCCCGGACGCGGTCTCGGTGAGCTGGGCCGAGGCGGCCGTGGTGGTCGGCTTCGTGATCGCCCCCGCCGGCTGGCTGCCCGCCGCCACCCTGGCCGGCACCGGCGCCGCCTGGCTGCTGCTCGCCTGGTTGACCGGCCTGCGCAACGTCGCCGAGATAGTCCACCTGGTCGCCTCGATGACCCTGGGCGTCGCCGGTGCCGTGCTGGTCACCTCGCTGCTGGCCGGCGACGTCCCGGTGCACAGCGCCCGGCTCCCGCTGGCCCTCGCCGCCGGCGCCGGCACGTACCTGCTCATCACGTTCGGCCTGGTGGTGCTAACCCTGATGCTGCACCGGGACGCGCAGCCCGGCCAGATCGCGGCCCGGGTCCTCTACGCCAAGCTGCCGATGTCGGTCGGCAACGTCGTCGTCGGCGTCCTCGCGGTCTACGCGCTGATCCGGGAACCGCTCTGGCTCCTCGCCTTCGGCCCGGTCCTCTGGCTGCTGCACCGCACCTACCGCTTCCACCTGCGCGCCGCCGAGGAACGCCGGATGTGGCAGGCCTTCGCGGCCGCCACCGCCCGGATGCCCGGCGCCAGCGAGGCCGAGGTGGCCCGCGCCGGGCTGCGCGGCGCCCTGGACGTCTTCGGCGCCAGCCGCGCCGAGCTGGAGGTGCACACCGGGCACGGCCGCCGCCGGTACGCGCAGGACGGCCCCGGCCTGGAGGGCGTCGCCGGCACCCGGTCCGGTGCGGCGGTCACCCGCACCATGGTCGTCGCCGGCCGACCGCTCGGCGAACTCACCGTCTGGCTCGGCGGTGCCGGCCTGCCCGGGCCCCGCGACGAGGCGGCGATCGCGGCCTTCGGCGAGGCCCTGGCCGGTGCGCTGCACGACGCGGCGGCCCACCAGCGCATCGCCGAACTGGACGCGCGAGCCGCCCACGAGCTTCTGCACGACCCGCTGACCGGTCTGCTCAACCGGGTCGCGCTGGCCGGTGAGGGCGACCCGCTGCTCCGTTCGCTGGACCGGAACCGGCAGGTGACCCTGCTCCTGCTCGACATCGTCGGCTTCCGCCAGGTCAACAGCACGCTCGGGCACGGCGGCGGCGATGAGGTGCTGCGGCTGACCGGTGGCCGGCTCACCGCGCTGGCCCGGCCCGGGGAACTCGTCGCGCGGATCGGTGACGACGAGTTCGCCCTGCTCCTGCCGGTGACCACGCTGACCGACCCGGCGTGGCAGCAGACCCGGCACACCCCGCTGCCGGCCGCTCTGCGCCGCGCCCGGGAACTGGTCGAACAGCTGCGGCTGCCGGTCGAGGCCGCCGGTGTCCGGCTCTCCGTCGAGGTGACCGTCGGCGTGGCGGTGGCCGCCGCCGGTGAGGCCGAGGTGGCCGAGCTGCTGCGCCGGGCGTCGATCGCCGTGGACCGGGCCAAGGAGCTGGGCGTCACCGTCGGGACGTACGACAGCGGCCAGGACGTCAGCAGCACCGACCAGCTGGCCCTGCTCGCCGACCTTCAGGACGCGTTCGCCGCCGACGACCAGATCATGCTGCACCTGCAGCCGGCCGTGGACCTGGTGACCGCCGCGCCGACCGGGGTGGAGGCGCTGGTCCGCTGGCGGCACCCGCGGCGCGGCTACCTGTCGCCGGGCGAGTTCCTGCCCGCGGTGGAGCGCAGCGAGCTGCTCATCCCGTTCACCCGGCGGGTCCTGGACCTCGCCCTGGCCTCGGCGGCGGACTGGACCGCGGCCGGCATCGAGGTGCCGGTCTCGGTGAACGTGTCGGCCCGCAGCCTCACCGACCCGACCTTCCCGGCCCAGGTCACCGAGGCGCTGCGCCGGCACCGTACCCCGGCGTCCCGTCTGGTCCTGGAGATCACCGAATCGGTGGCGGTGAGCGAGCAGGAGATCGTCGACGAGGTGCTGGCCCGGTTGCGGTCCTCCGGCGTGCAGGTGTCCCTGGACGATTTCGGCACCGGCTTCTCGTCGCTGGCCTCGGTCACCCGGATGCCGGTCGACGAGATCAAGATCGACCGGTCGTTCGTGGACCAGATGATCGACTCGGCCGCGGCCGGCGCGGTCGTCCGGGCCGCCGTCGAACTGGGCGCCCGGCTCGGCGTCCGGGTGGTCGCCGAGGGCATCGAGACGATCGAGCAGCGTGCCGCCCTGATCGCGCTGGGCTGCCCGTCCGCGCAGGGCTACCACTTCTGCAAGCCGATGCCGGCGGACCGGATCGTGTCGGCGCTGACCCAGCTGGCCCGTTCCGCTCCGGCGAATGTCACGCAGCTCAGAGCCGACGACACCGCATAGTCTGGGGGTATGGCCAACCGTCTCGCTGATGCCACCTCGCCCTATCTTCAGCAGCACCGGGACAACCCGGTCGACTGGTGGCAGTGGTCGGAGGAGGCGTTCGCCGAGGCGCGGCGGCGCGACGTGCCGGTGCTGATCTCGGTCGGCTACGCGGCCTGCCACTGGTGTCATGTGATGGCGCACGAGTCCTTCGAGGACGAGGCGATCGCGGCGCGGCTCAACGCCGGCTTCGTGGCGATCAAGGTGGACCGGGAGGAACGGCCCGACGTCGACGCCGTCTACATGACCGCGACACAGGCGATGACCGGGCAGGGGGGCTGGCCGATGACGGTCTTCGCCACGCCCGACGGCCGGCCGTTCTTCTGCGGCACCTACTTCCCGAAGGACCAGTTCGCCCGGCTGATCTCCTCGGTCGGGGAGGCCTGGCGCGATCAGCGCGACGCGGTCATCCAGCAGGGTGCCGCGGTCGTCGAGGCGGTCGGCGGGGCCCAGCTCGTCGGCGGCCCGACGGCGCCGATCTCCGCCGAGCTGCTCGCGGCCTCGGCCGCCGGCCTCGCCAAGGAGCAGGACCAGAGGTACGGCGGGTTCGGCGACGCCCCCAAGTTCCCCCCGCACATGAACCTGCTGTTCCTGCTGCGCCACCACGAGCGGACCGGGTCCCCCGAGGCGCTCGAGATCGTCCGGCACGCCTGTGAACAGATGGGCCGGGGCGGCATCTACGACCAGCTGGCCGGTGGGTTCGCGCGGTATTCGGTGGACGCCACGTGGACGGTGCCGCACTTCGAGAAGATGCTGTACGACAATGCGCTGCTGCTCCGGGCGTACACGCAGTTGTGGCGGATCACCGGGGACGCCTTCGCCCGCCGGATCGCCGACGAGACGGCCGCGTTCCTGCTGTGCGACCTCGGCACCCCGCAGGGCGGTCTGGCGTCGGCGCTGGATGCCGACACCGACGGCGTGGAGGGCCTGACCTACGCGTGGACGCCCGCGGAGCTGACCGGAGCCCTCGGCGTGGAGGACGGCACGTGGGCCGCCGACCTGTTCCGGGTCACGACGCGGGGCACGTTCGAGCACGGCAAGAGCGTCCTGGTGCTGGCCCGCGACATCGACGAGGCCGACCCGTCGCTGGTGGAGCGCTGGCGTGACGTCCGGAGGCGGCTGCTCGCCGCCCGTGCCGGACGGCCGCAGCCGGCCCGCGACGACAAGGTGGTCGCCTCCTGGAACGGGCTGGCGATCACCGCGCTGGCCGAGCACCCGGCGCCGGAGTCCCGGGCGGCGGCGATCCGCCTCGCCGAGGTGCTCGCCGACCGGCACCTGGTCGACGGCCGTCTGCGCCGGGTCTCCCGGGACGGTGTGGTCGGCGAGCCGGCCGGCGTGCTGGAGGACTACGGCTGTGTCGCCGAGGCGTTCCTGGCCGTCCACCAGCTGACCGGCGAGGCGCGCTGGCTGGACCTGGCCCGGCAGCTGCTCGATGTGGCGCTGGCCCGGTTCGGCACCGGGCAGGGTGGCTTCTACGACACCGCCGACGACGCGGAGAAGCTGCTCACCCGCCCGGCCGACCCGACCGACAACGCCACCCCGTCCGGCGCGTCGGCGATCTGCGCCGCCCTGGTCGCCTACGCGGCGCTGACCGGTGAGACGTCCTACCGGGAGGCGGCCGACGCGGCTCTGGCCACCCTCGGGCCGCTGATCGAGGGGCATCCGCGGTTCGCCGGTTATGCCGCGACCGTCGCCGAGGCGGCCCTGGCCGGGCCCTTCGAGATCGCGGTGGCCACCACCGATCCGGCGGATCCGTTGGTGGAGGCCGCTCTCCGGGATGCGCCGGGCGGCTCGGTGATCGTCGTCGGCACCCCCGACCAGCCGGGTGTGCCGCTGTTGGCCGACCGCCCGCTGATCGACGGCGCGGCCACCGCCTACGTGTGCCGCGGGTTCGTCTGCGACCGCCCGGTCACGACGCCTGCCGACCTGCGCGCCCGACTCCGTCCCGGCTCGCCCACCTGAGACCCGAAGACCCGACCAGCTCGTGGTGGTCTGGCTGGTTGTCACCGCTGTCTCGGAGGGGTTGAGGCAGTGGTGGGGGCCAGCTCGTGGTGGTGCGGCTGGTTGTCAGCGCTGTGTCGGAGGGGGTGAGGCAGTGGTGGGGGCCGGCTGACGGGTGGGTGGCGGTAGCGCCCGGAGGGCGGGAGCGGGGGTGGTGCGGTTGTGGGAGGTGTGGCCGTACCACGAAACGGGGTTGATTTGGGGGTTGATCTGCGGCGTCGCTAGGCTGGCCTCGCGATGGATACCCGAACCGGTCTGCCTGTAGTCGGCATGGTGGGAGGCGGGCAACTGGCCCGTATGACCCACCAGGCCGCCATTTCTCTCGGCCAGTCACTGCGCGTGCTCAGTGAGAAGCCCGATGACAGCGCCGCGCTGGTCGCGGCCGATGTGCCGATCGGCACGCACACCGATCTCGCTGCTCTGCGTGAGTTCGCGAAAGGGTGCGACGCCGTCACCTTCGACCACGAGCATGTGCCGACCGAGCACATCGAGGCGCTCGAAGCCGAGGGGGTGAAGATCTTCCCCGGGTCCAAGGCGCTGGTCTTCGCCCAGGACAAGGGCATGATGCGGGAGCGTCTCGCCGCGCTCGGCGCGCCGGTGCCGCGCTGGCGGCGGGTCACGACGAGCGAGGAGATCGAGGCGTTCGCCGCCGGGTCCTGGCCGGTGGTGGCCAAGGCGACCCGTGGGGGGTATGACGGTCGCGGCGTCTGGATGGTCGGGAGCCGGGAGGCCGCCGACGATCTGGTGTCGACCGGCATCCCGTTGATCGTCGAGGAGCGGGTGCCGCTGCGGCGGGAGCTGGCCGCGCTGGTGGCCCGGTCGCCGTTCGGGCAGGTCGCGGCCTATCCGGTGGTGGAGACCGTGCAGCGTGACGGCATCTGCGTCGAGGTGGTCGCGCCCGCGCCGGACCTGTCCGAGGAGCGCGCCCTGGAGGCGCAGCAGCTCGCGATCGACCTGGCGACGTCGCTCGGGGTGGTCGGCCTGCTCGCCGTCGAGCTGTTCGAGACCGACGCCGGCATCGTGGTGAACGAGCTGGCCATGCGCCCGCACAACTCCGGCCACTGGACCATCGAGGGCGCCCGGACGTCGCAGTTCGAGCAGCACCTGCGGGCGGTCCTGGACTATCCGATGGGTTCGACCGCGCTGACCGCCCCGTTCGTGGTGATGGCGAACGTGCTGGGGGGCGAGCCCGGCGGCATCTCCATCGACGAGCGGTTGCACCACCTGTTCGCCACCGATCCCGGCGCCCGGGTGCACCTCTACGGGAAGCAGGTCCGTCCGGGCCGCAAGATCGGTCATGTGACCGTGCTCGGCGACGATCTGCTCCAGGTGCGGGCGCGGGCTGTTCGCGCCGCGAAGTGGCTTCAGGAAGGTGTGTAGATGAATCCCGTCGTCGGCATCATCATGGGCAGCGATTCGGACTGGCCGACCATGGAGGCGGCCGCGGTCGCCCTGGCCGAGTTCGACATCCCGTTCGAGGTCGGTGTGGTCTCCGCGCACCGGACCGTGCGGAAGATGGTGGATTACGCCGAGTCGGCGGCAGACCGGGGCATCCGGGCGATCATCGCCGGGGCGGGCGGGGCCGCGCATCTGCCGGGCATGGTGGCCGCGCTGACCCCGCTGCCGGTGATCGGCGTCCCGGTGCCGCTGAAGCACCTGGACGGGATGGACTCGCTGCTGTCGATCGTGCAGATGCCGGCCGGTGTGCCGGTCGCGACCGTGTCCATCGGTGGGGCGCGTAACGCCGGCCTGCTCGCGGTCCGGATCCTCGGGGCGTCGCACCCGGAGATCCGGCAGCGGATGGTCGAGTTCCAGGCCGGGCTGGAGAAGCTGGTCGCCGAGAAGGACACGGCGCTGCGCGACCGCCTGATGGGTAACTGAGCGGTCAGGTCGCGCAGCGCTGCGAGATCCGGTTCACCACGTCACCGCATCTTGGCGAGGACCTCACGGAACTCCTGGGTGCGGCGGCGGTTCTCGCTCGACGCGCCCAGGAACAGCAGGACCACGCCGACCGGGATGAGCATCAGCCACGGGCCGCCGACGGTGAACGCGAACGCCAGTGCGGCGACCACCGTGGCGACCGTGCCGACCACGACCGGCGCCTGCTGGCGGCTGCGCGAACCGATGATCAGCGTCACCACCGCACCGAGCAGCAGGAACACCGCCCGGAGGTCGCCGCCGTTGCCGGCGATCACGATGCCCATCGTCGGCACGAACGCGGCTAGCAGCGCCGGACCGTACGCCGCCCAGCTGCTCAGATCCGGCCGGTGATGCGCCTCGACCACGCCGACCGCCAGTGCCAGGGCCGCGAACGGCAACGTGTACGCCTCCGGCAGCCCCACCTCGTTCAGCGAGATGAACAGCCACCAGCCGGCGATCTCGAACCCGACGGCCACCCAGAACAGGGTGCGCCGCTGACTCGCCGTACGGTCCGGCCGCGACGCCGTCAGGCCCAGCACCGCGCCCCACGCCGCGAGCAGCGCCGCCAGGTGGACCGGGGAGTACAGGGCCAGGACGCCGGCGACGGCCGCCGAGGCGTAGCCACTCCACTCGACGGTGATCGCCTCGGCCCGGTACTGCGGCAGGCCCAGCCGGGGTAGTGCCGCCTCCAGCGACAGCAGCCCGGCACCGACCGCGAGCACGCCGAACGCCGCCCAGTGCCGCTCCAGCCCGGCCGAGATCGCCACCGCCATCACGAACATCTGGCCCATCAGCGCGGCGAACAGCCAGCCCAGCAGACGGGCCGACTGGTTACGGCCGGCTAGCGCCGCGACCAGCCCGACACCCACCGCGCTGCCCAGCGTGAACACCGTCAGCGATTCCATGGCCAGGCTGCCGGCCAGACCCGCGCCGCCGGCCAGCAGGCCGACCGCGAAGACGATCCCCCGGGTGGTACGCAGCAGCGGCGCCCGGTGCGCGACCGGTGGCGGGGTGAGCGCCAGCCCCAGCATCGAGATGGTGAAGACCACCAGGGCCGCGCCGGTGGCGGCCGGGAATCCGGCGTTCATGGCGATCGGCGTGATCAGCAGGGTGAGCGCCAGACCCGGCAGGATCACCGGGACCGCCTCGGACACCTTGCCGCCGAAACCGACCGCGGCGAGCGCGGCGGCGCCGGTGAGCAGGACCGCGGCCAGGGCGCTGGTGCCGTCCACGGTGCCGGCGGCCGGGTCGGTCAGAGCCGGGATCGGGCCGTCCCACACCGCCCGCAGCTGGCCCAGCGGGTCGACCAGCGCCGCCCGTAGGGCCGGGGCCAGCGAGAACAGCGCCAGCACGGTGGGCAGCAGGGCCAGCATGACGGCGCCCGCGGCCGGGTCGGCGAGCCAGCGCTCACCCCAGCCGGACCGCCGGAGCCGCAGATAGCGGGTGGCCGCCGGGCTGTCGTCGAACGGCGCGATCCGCGGCACCGGCGACGGCGGCGGCGGGACCGCTCCGCGCAGCATCTCGGCGAGCACCCCGACCAGGGCGGCCGCGGCCGCGTAGAGGGCGGTCGGGTAGTCGGTCGGGATGCAGGCCACCGCGGTCACCGTGGCGCCCAGCACCACGCCGATGGTGGCCCACGGCAGGTAGTGCGGCAGGAACCGGCCGACCGCGGCGAGGATCGCCAGGCCCAGCGTGGAACCGGCCAGCGCGGCGGTCAGCACCACCTCGATGCCGTGCCCCTGCTCGGCGGCGAGCGCGGCCAGCAGGCCGGGCAGCGCCAGCAGCACCGAGCCGGTGGCCGCGCCGCCGATCTGCGCCCGGTGCTGCGGCATCACCCGCTCCGGCGCCTGGTCCGGCACCTCGTCCAACTCGGCGGTGTCCTCGAACGAGCTCGGCGGCGCCTTCACCGGAATCCGGGCGGCGGCCGCCACCAGCACGCCGAGCAGCACGATCACCAGCAGTGCCAGGGCCGTCGACCAGGGCCGGGCCAGACCGGCGGAGGCCGCGTGCAGCATCACCACGGCGGCCACACCGGCACGGGCCCGGGCGGAATGCGGGTCGGCCGCGGCGACGGCGGCCAGCGCGTAGGTGACCGCGACCGCCGTACCCACGAGCAGCGGCGACCACCAGGGCATGCCGAACGCGTACGGCGTGCTGATCGTGGCCAGTGCCGCGGCCAGCCCGGAGGCATACGGCGACCACGGTTTCGGCATCGCGATGGCGGCCGTGATCGCGATCGCGACCAGCGCGAACGGGGCCTGCCACGCACCGGGCTCCGGCGTTGCCGGATAGGCGGCCAGGTCGGCGGCCCACAGCGGGCCGGGCAGGGACAGCACCTTCAGCGCACCGACCACCGCCTGCCAGCCGGCGATCGCGCCCACCACCAGGGCGGCGATCCCGAGGCCACGGGCCGGGCCGGGCCGCCAGTCGTCCGGCAGGATGGTGACGCCCATGCCGACCAGCAGCACCATCACACCGGCGACGGCGAGCGGCGCGTCCGGGAAGGCGAGGGCGGCGACCCGGGCCAGGGCGCCGCAGATCGCCACGGTGGCGGCCGCGGCGGCGATGTCCGGGCCGTCGAGCACCCGGTCCGTACGCCCCCGGTTGTCGATCGACTTGGCGAAGAAGAGCAGGGCGGCCGCGCCGAGCAGCAACGCGCCCACCCAGATGTCCGGTGCGGCGGCGCCGGGGGCGAAGAGCGCGGCCAGTGCCATCGCCGTCGCGCCCAGTCCGGTACCGACCGTCATCGGCAGGCTGATCTCGCGCCGGGCCACCTGGAACACGGCGGCATAACTGAGCGTGCCGGCGACCGCGAGGAAACCGGCGGCCAGTGCCGGAACGGTCGAGCCCGCGGTCGGCGGCGGACCGCCACCCGGGTCCGAGACGGCCAGCGCGGCGGTCACCGCGGCACCCGGGATCGCCAGCGCGGCGGCGCCGGACGCCCAGTCGCCGATCACCCAGGCGAACAGGCGCACCGGGATCTGCCGGGCCGCGATCGCGACCATCACCCCGGCCCCGGCCAGCGCGGTCAGTACGGCCGCGGTCAGCCAGGACGCGCTGAGGGCGGCACACGCGCCGAACAGGCCGACCACGCCGGCCGCGGCCACGTGGGTCGCCGCGGTCCGCAGAGTGTTCGCCCACAGACCGGCGGCGCCCAGACCGATCGACGCCAGCACCAGCGGCCACGGTGCCTCCGACCAGGGCAGGCTCAGGGAGGCGGGCACGGACAGCGCGGTCAGGGCGATGCCGATCACCGCGCCCTCGTGCCGGATCGTGGTGGGCAGCGCCAGGGCGGCGGCGATCGTCATGAGCAGCGCGCTGAACGCCAGCAGCCAGCCGGACGGACCGACCGCCTCGGCGAGCCTCTGGGCGTACGCCGCGGTGTCCGCGTCCCAGATCGGCCGGGCCGCGGCGACCGGGGCGATCGCCGCGCGCAGCACGTCCACCCCGACGACCAGCCCGAGCAGGACGAGCGTGCCGGTCGCCGCGTACTGCGGGCCACGCCGCATGATCTCCGGCAGCGTGCCGATCACCGCGCCGGCGATCGCGACGGTCGCGGCGGCGGCCACCACGCTCCAGTTCGGCGCCACCACGCCGGCGATCCGGGCCATCGCGCCGATCACCGCAAGGGTGAGCACGGCGCCGGCCACGTTGATCGCCATCGGCTGCTTGAGCAGACGGGCGGCGGCCACCGCGGTGAGTGCGGCGGCGATCAGGACCAGGCCGGAGCGCAGCGCGTCACCCAGCACCTGCGCCTGTAGCAGCGCCACCGACGAGTAGAGCAGCGCGCCCGCGGACGCGACGCACAGCAGCGCGAACGTCAGTTCCCGGAGCCAGTCGGCGGACGGCGGGGTGGCCGGCGGCGCCAGCGGCATCGAACCGGCGGGCGGTGCGCCCTCCGGCCGCGGACCGGGGAAGATCCGGGTCGGCAGCCAGCGGCGACGTGGCCGGTGGAGGCGGGCGATGATCAGATCCGGTTCCTCGGGGCGGGACTCCGGGCGTGGTGGGGCGTCCGCGGCGTACGCCGCCGGGTCCGCCGGATCGGGGGCGCCGTCGCGGCGCGCGAACATCTTCCCGTCGGCGTCCGCCTCGGCGAGCGAGACGCGGTCGGCGGCCACCGGCCGGCCCAGCGGCCAGCGCGGCACGAGGCGTCCGGCGCGGATCACCCGGGTGAGGAGCAGCAGGTCGAGGAGGGCCACGGTGGTCAGCGCGAGGCCCCAGCCGGCCGGGCTCTCGATCAGCGGGTACGCCAGAAGCGGCGCGACCGGCTGTGTCGCGATCACCGTGGTGTACCGGGGTGCGGCGAGCCGCGTGACACCGGCGTAGAGGAACGCGGCCACCGCGGTGATCGCGAAGGTGAGGCCGAGGTAGAGCGCGGTCGGCACGTCCCCGCCGGTCAACGGGCTGTCGTGCAACGCGTACAGCGTCATCGGGAGCAGGATCAGGCCGATCGCGGCGATCGCCTCGCCGGTCGAGGTGAGCCCGCGCTTGGCCACGCCGGGCGCCACCGACAGGGCGATCCCGGTGGACAGCGCCAGGACCAGCGCCCGTCCGAACGGGTTGGTGACCGCCACCGTGGCGAAGACGACGGCCGCCACGCCGAGCAGCAGCGCGCCCAGGACGAGCAGGATGTTCTGCACCGACTGGGTGGATGCCTCGGGCGGGTGCTCCATGGTGGCCAGCGGCGGGCGGCGCGGCGGTCTGGGCCGCGGCTCGACCCGCTCGGTCGGGGGCGGATCGTCGACCAGGACGGCCACGCCGTCGGAGGCGACTCCGGGCGGGCCGGTGTACGCGGTGCCCGGCTCGGCCCAGTCCGGCGGCGCGGGCGGGCGGCGCGGTGGTCGCGGCCCGTCGTCCTGGACCGGGGCCGGTTCCTCGACGGGCGTCGGCTCGCCGGGCTGCGGCGGTGGCGGATAGTCCACCGGCTTGCGCCGGGTGGTGCGCCGGGCCTTCGTGCCCTTGGACCGTTGCTGTTTCTGGGCGTGCGCGAGGATGTCGCGCTGGAACAACGCGGCCTGGAGCTTGCTCGCGATCTTGGTCCGCTCGGCGGCGGCCTGCATGTCGCGAATCTTCAGGTCGGATATTGAGGCGTCGATGCGAGCCAGTTGTTCATCAACGTGATCGGGCTCGTCAGCCTGCGCCACAGGACCTCCTCGACCGTCCGGCCGCTGTCTGTAGTTAGAGCATGCCTTTCCGGCACCTCATTAGAACAGTCTCAAGCGGGTGGAGATCTATGGAAACGGACCCGAACCCGGCGGTTTCTCCGGGTGCCCTCGTCGGGCCGCGATATTCGGCACACTCCGGACTGTTGCCCAGCCCACGCTACGCACCGGTAACATTGCCCCGGGACCACCTTAGGGAAGGTTAAGGGCATGGCTGATTTCGACGTCTACCGGCTTCCGGAGGACCACGAGACGATCCGCGCCGCCGTGCGCGAGGTCTGTGACGCGCGGGTCGCCCCGCACGCCGCCGAGGCCGACGAGACCGGTGAGTTCCCCAAGGCGTCGTATGACGCCCTGCGCTCCTCGGACTTCCACGCCCCGCACATCCCGGTGGAGTACGGCGGCGCCGGTGCGGACGCCCTCGCCACCGCGATCGTGATCGAGGAGGTGGCCCGGGCGTGCGCCTCGTCGTCGCTGATCCCGGCGGTCAACAAGCTCGGCACGATGCCTCTGATCATCGCGGCGTCGGAGGAGCTGAAGCAGAAGTACCTGTCCAAGGTCGCCGCCGGTGAGGGCATGTTCTCCTACTGCCTATCCGAGCCCGAGGCCGGCTCCGACGCCGCCTCGATGACGACCCGCGCCGTCCGGGACGGTGACCACTGGGTGCTCAACGGCGTCAAGCGCTGGATCACCAACGCCGGCGTCTCGGAGTACTACACGGTCTTCGCGGTCACCGACCCGTCCGCCCGCTCCCGCGGCATCTCCGCGTTCGTGGTGGAGAAGTCGGACGCCGGCGTCAGCTTCGGCGCTCCGGAGAAGAAGCTCGGCATCAAGGGCTCCCCGACCCGCGAGGTCTACTTCGACAACGTGCGCATCCCCGCCGACCGGATCATCGGCGAGGAGGGCACCGGCTTCGCCACCGCCATGAAGACCCTCGACCACACCCGCGTCACCATCGCCGCGCAGGCCATCGGCATCGCGCAGGGCGCGCTCGACTTCGCCCTGGGGTACGCGAAGGAGCGCAAGCAGTTCGGCAAGGCGATCGCCGACTTCCAGGGTCTGCAGTTCATGCTCGCCGACATGGGCATGAAGCTGGAGGCGGCCCGTCAGCTCACGTACGCGGCGGCCGGCAAGAGCGAGCGGGGCGACGCCGACCTGACCTACTTCGGTGCGGCCGCGAAGTGCTTCGCCTCCGACGTCGCCATGGAGATCACCACCGACGCGGTCCAGATCCTCGGCGGTTACGGCTACACCCGCGACTACCCGGTCGAGCGCATGATGCGCGACGCCAAGATCACCCAGATCTACGAGGGTACGAACCAGGTGCAGCGCATCGTCATGGCCCGGCAGCTGCTGAAGGGCTGACGAAGACGCGTTCTCCCGCTGCGGGCGGGACTGACCCACGGGGATCTGCCGGGCGGCCGGTCCCCGTGCGGTCTAGAGTCGGCCTGGCGAGCCCTTGACGGGCTTGCTGCCCCGGACCCCGGCATCGTGGAAAGCACGCTGCCAGGGGGCATCATGTTCGAAGCTACCGGCAGCGCGGAGGAACTCCTCAGGGCTCTGGCCGCGCTTCCACCGGGCCACCCCGAGCGGTCGGCGCTGCGGCAACGGGTCATCGAGGCCTGGCTGCCGCTGGCCCATCGGCTCGCCACCCGCTACTCGGGGCGCGGCGAACCCGTGGACGACCTCACCCAGGCCGCGGCCGAGGGCCTGATCAAAGCCGTGGACAGGTTCGATCCGGACCTGGGAACCGCCTTTCTCGGTTATGTCATCCCGACCGTCGTCGGCGAGATCAAGCGTCACTTCCGGGATCGGGCCTGGGCGGTCCGGGTGCCCCGCCGGCTCCAGGAGTTGCGGCTCGCGATCACGGCGGCGAACACCGAGCTCTCCCAGATCCTGAAAAGGTCGCCCACGGTCGCCGACGTCGCCTCCTACCTCCAGGTCACCGAGGAGGCGGTGCTGGAAGGACTCGACGCGGCCCGCGCCTACACGGCGAAGTCGCTGTCCGCGCCGGTCAGCCGCGAAGCCCCGCAAGAGCTCGGCGAGACCCTGAGCAGCGAGGACCACGGGTTCGAGCTGGTGGACACCCGGGCCACCCTCGCACCGGCCATGGCGCTGCTCGACGAGCGGGAGCGGCGGATTCTCACCCTCCGCTTCTACGGCAACCTCACCCAGGCCGAGATCGCCGAGCACGTCGGTATCTCCCAGATGCACGTATCGCGGCTGATCAGGAGGTCGTTCCACCGGTTGCGCCGCGAACTGCATCCGCCGATGGATCGATGACGGCGGAGGGGCGCCGGATTCATGGCCGGTTTGCCGTCTCGCGTCAGAGGGTAAAGACTCGGTGCTGTCACCGCCTTCTTCGGTGACCGGCGGCCGTCCAGACTCCGCGGCCTCATCTCCGGTCCACGCCGTCAGGGTTTCTCCGGTATGGAGGCGGCACCATTAAGGAGTCGTGGTTCATGAGCGCATCCGTCACCCCTCGACCCAGAACGGCCGGCAGCGACTTCGCCGTCCTGAACCGGCAGATCACCGATGCCGGGCTTCTCGAACGGCGACTCGGCTACTACGCCGTACGCATGAGTGTGGTGGCCGCCATGCTCTGCGGTGTCGCCGTCGCTTTCGTCGTGATCGGCTCGTCGTGGTGGAACCTGCTGGTCGCCGTGCTGCTCGGGGTCGTGTTCTCCCAGGCCGGGCTACTGGCGCACGACGTGGCGCACCGGCAGGTGTTCCGTACCCGGAGAGTCAGTGACGTGGTCGGCCGGATCGCCGGCAACGTCGTCATCGGGATGAGCTACGGCTGGTGGACGGAGAAGCACACCCGCCACCACAACAACCCGAACCACGACGAACTCGATCCCGATGTGCAGCCGGAGGTCCTGATCTGGGCCACCGAGTCGGCGTGGGGCCGTCGTGGGCTGAAGGGGTTCATCTCCCGTCATCAGGCCGGTCTCTTCTTCCCGCTGCTCACGCTGCTCAGTCTCGATCTGCGCATCTCCAGCATCAAGGCGCTGCGGCGACCCGGTATGAGGCACCGCGGCCTGGAGGCGGCCCTCCTGGCGGTGCACCTGATCGGCTACACCGCCGCCCTGCTCCTGGTGCTGTCCCCGCTGCAGGCGCTGGCGTTCTTCGTCGTACATCAGGCGGTGTTCGGGGTGTACCTCGGCATGACGTTCGCACCGAACCACAAGGGCATGCCGCATCCCACCGGCAACGAGGACTTCCTGCGGAAGCAGGTGCTGACCTCGCGCAACGTGACCGGGGGCAGGCTGATCGACGCGGCCCTCGGCGGTCTCAACCATCAGATCGAGCATCACCTCTTCCCGGCCATGCCCGCGCCCAACCTGCGCCGGGCGCAACCCTTGGTCAAGGCGTACTGCGCACAGCTCGGTATCTCCTATCAGGAGACCGGTCTGATCGAGTCGTACCGGCAGGCACTGCGGCATCTGCATGCCGTCGGAGCGCCGCTGCGCGAGGCACGGGCGGACCGGGCGAGCCGGTAGATGAGCGCGTTCCTCGACGGAGAGAAGGCCCCGTTCGGGGCAATCGCTGTCTCGGTCGATGGCGATGCCGTAGCGTGGGTGCCGCAACACCCCTGAATGTCGCTCCAGACCTCGGCGGCAACACATCGTCGTCGCCTGGAGCCTTCTCATGGAAGAGTTCACCCGGCAGGTGCGGTCGGGTAACCCGTTCTCCACAGAATTCGAGACTCCGCCCCACCACAGCGATGTCTTCCTGGTCGACGCCGTCTCACGAGGGAACACGGCTGCGTTCATCCAGCTGTTCGACCGGACGTCGGCCGTGATCCGGACCGTGGTGGAGACGTTGCCGCTGAGCGCCGTGCAGCGGGACGAGATCCTCGCGGCCAGTTATCTCGAGGTGTGGTGGCTGGCCGGCTGCCACATCGATCCGGACCTGGACGTCGTCGAGTGGATCACCGGTATCGTGCGCCGGCGTGTCGCGGAACTCCGCATCGGTGGGAGACCGCTCAGCGAGCCGCGAACCGCCGGAGGCTCGCCGCACGGTTATGCGCGGCTGGAACTCGCCGCTCTGCTGCATCGCCCGGTCGACGACCTGGTACGGGACTGAAGGCGTTCAGTGCCCGGTCTCCCTGGACGTGTCCGATGCCAGGGTGGCCCAGACGACCTTGCCACCGCGGGCCGGCATGGCACCCCAGGCGGCCGCGACGGCGTGAACCATCTGTAGACCCCAGCCCCGTTCCTCCATCGCCACCGGCACGCCGTTTCCGGCCGGCGCGTTCAGACGCGGATATCGGGTGTCGCTGTCCCGTACGGCCATGTGCAACAGGTGGCCGCTGCGTCGCACGGTGACCACCAGATCGGTGCCGGCGTGCTGCACGGCGTTGGCGGTCAGCTCGGACACGACCAGGCGCGCGTCGGCCTGGAACTGCGGCAGCCGCCAGGTGTGACATGCCCGGGTGACGAGATTCCTGGCCGCCGGGACCGACTCGAGTCGCGGGCCGAGCCGGGCCTGTAGCTGCTGATCACCGAACGGCCGCATGCCGATCGCCTGCCGGGCCTCCGCGATGGTGGCGAACAGTGCCGGCCGGCAGCCGTCACCGTGACGCAGGCGGTAGGCCAGCATCGTCTGCATGGGCAGGCACAGCACGAGCTGGGCCGGCGTCGGCCGGAGACGGGCCGTCCGCACCGCGGCCATCCAGAAGGGACGGCTCACTCCGTGCAGATCGCCCACGTCGTGCAGGTCGACGATGACCGTCGACGCCGGCCCGGCCAGGCAGAGCCGCAGCATGGCGGCCATCCGGCTACCGAACTCCGCCGACCATTGGCCGTGCGCCGTCAGCTCGACCACGTTGGTGCTCGCGTCAGCCGTGACGGTCACGGTCAGTGCCCGGCGGTCGGTTCGGGCGGTGACCAGGTATGGCGGCCGGAGGGAACGATCACGAGCCGGCCCGCTGCCGGTCACCGGCGACCCGCCCGGTGGCCCGCGGCGTCGACCGGTCGTACATGCGCAGAGTGAATCCGAGTTGTCACAGCGGCTCCAGGGCACCCGACGGCACGGCGCGTTGCCGGGGTCTGGAGCAACGATCGGCGGTGATACCGCCGGCGACACAACGTTACGGCACCCGGCGCGCCATCGCGCACCAAGTCCCGGCGTTCTTCGACATAGGCGCAGTTTTCCGGGTATAAGACCCGGCCCGGCGCTGACACGGCCGGCGCCGGCCGGGTGCTTCGGACGGGTCAGCGCTGCGCCAGGCCGGGGAGGGCGTTGAGGTCGGTGACGATCAGTTCGGAGACCTCGGTGAGCCGCCGGTTGTTGTTGCGGGCATAGGTACGGATCCGGCGGAACGCCTCATCGACGCTGACGCCCAGGACCTGGGCGAGCGCGCCCTTGGCCTGTTCGATGATGATCCGGCTGTTCAGGGCGCCCTGAAGCTGCTCGGTCAGTGCCTCACTGCGGCGGAGCGCGCGTTCCTGCATCAGGCCGATCGTCGCCACGTCGGCGAGGGCCTGCATGACCGGGACATCGGTGGGGTCGAAATCTCCACCGGCGGAGTCGCCGAAGATGTTCAGGGCGCCGATCACCTGGGTGCGAAGCCGCAGTGGGAACGCGTGCACCGAGTGGAAGCCGGCCTCCTCGGCCCGGGGCGCGAAGCGCGGCCAGCGCTGCGTCGCGGAGGCCAGGTCGACATTGATCACCGATCGGCCGGTGCGGAACGCCTCCAGGCACGGCCCCTGGTCGTTCTGAATCTGGAACAGCCCGACCAGGCGGACGTTGTCGTCGGAGCCGGCCATGAATTCCAGCCGCCCGTACTCGTCGGCCAGCATCAGGCCGGCCGCGGCCGCGTCGACCAGGCTCCGGGCCCGGTCGACGAGCATGTGCATGAAGTCGAGCAGGTCGAACTCGTCGACCAGGGTGTCGGCGGCCTCCACGAAGATGGTGGCCAATCGTTCAGCTGAAACGGTGCTCATGTCCTGCCTCCCGATTGTCGGCGCTCATTGGTTGTTCCCGTCCCATCGCAGGCGCCGTTCAACGACATCGCGGGCGACATCCTCGAGACGACGGTTCTCGGCGTAGGCGTAGGCACGCAGCCGTACCAGAGCCTCACCGATGGACACCCCCAGCTGCATCATGACCATTCCCTGAGCTTGGAAGAGCTCGGCGCGGCGCCCGACGTCCAGGACCGCGGCGCCGTCGCCGTCCCGCGCCACGCCGCTCTGCTGCATGTCGAGCAGCGCCTCCACGACGGTCTCCGCGAAGGTGAAGGCCATCTGGAGTTCGGTACCGCTCAACGGTCCCACCCGATCACGGAAGATGTCCATGACACCGAGCCGTACGGCGCCGACCTGGAGCGGGAACGCGAAAACCGCACAGACCGCCTCCTCCCGGACCGCGGGCGCGTAGAGCGGCCACCGACTGTCCGGGACGTCGACCAGATCCGCGATGAGCACCGGCCGCCGGGCGGTGAAGGCGTCGAAGCAGGGCCCCTCACCGAGAACGAACTGCAACTCCTCGACGCGCTCACTCGCCGGGTCGGACGCGGCGCACACCCCGAGGGTCCCGTCGGCGGTCATCACGCTGATACCGGACCCGCTGGCCGGTAACGCCTCGACGAGAGCGAGGCAGATCCGCCGCAGCAGATCCAGGCCGGCCGGCTGCCGGTCGATGAGACGGCGGACCAGCGCGCGGCGATCGTCGTCGCCCCGAACCGGAGTCATGACCGCGGGAACTCAGTCAGGAGGATCGCCGAGTCACGCGCCCGCACCGGCACAGCTGACCCCTTCCCGGCGTGGCCGCCGAGGGCGAGGGCGGCATGCGCCGCCGATGGGTCACACCCTACTCGAATCGACACGGCGGCCGGTCCGGTCGGCCACCGGCCACGCCGCGGTCACCGGAGCAGGCGCCGGCAGCTCACCACCGGCCCGTCCGCTGCATGTTCTGGACGCAGAGCGTTGACGAACCGGTGACATATCTGAAACATTGAATGTCCTGGTCCGCAAAAAGTCGGCAGACAACCGAAATTTTTCACGATCGGGCTGGAAATCGCACCTCGGGTCACTGCTTCCCCCTCCCATTCCCCTCGGCGTGGTGGCGCCCGCTTGGCGTACGTCTCTGCGCCGGTTCGACAGGACGGACCCCATGAAGCCGATATCCCTCAGCCGAAGACTGGTCAGCGTGGCCCTCGCGGCCGGTCTGGCCGTCTTCGGTATCTCGCCGGTGGCCGCCCACGCGGCCGGTGGCCCCAACCTCGCGACGGGTAAGGCGGTCTCCGCCAGTGGCGCCCTCGGAGCGCAGCCGGCATCCGCCGTCAACGACGGCAACCCGAACTCCTACTGGGAGAGCCCGAACAACGTCTTCCCACAGTGGATCCAGGTCGACCTCGGCGGCGGCGGCGTCGCGATCGACCAGGTGGTGCTGAAGCTGCCGCCGCCGTCCGCGTGGGCCACCCGCACGCAGACGCTGAGCGTGCAGGGCAGCACCGACGGCTCGTCGTTCAGCACGCTCTCGGCGTCCGCGGGGCGCGTGTTCAACCCGGCCACCGGCAACACCGTCACGATCGGATTCACCGCGGCGACCGTCCGGTACGTACGGGTGCACATCACCGCCAACACCGGCTGGCCGGCCGGGCAGCTCGCCGAACTGGAGATCTACGGCGTGGCCGGCCCGGTCGACCCGGACCCCGATCCGCCGGCCGGTGGCGACCTGGCCGTGGGCCGGGCGATCGAGGCGTCCTCCACCACCTTCAACTTCGTCGCGGCCAACGCCAACGACGGTGATACCGGCACCTACTGGGAGTCGGCCGGCTTCCCGTCCACGCTGACGGTGAAGCTCGGCTCCGACGCGAACGTCACCGGCGTCGTCGTCAAGCTCAACCCGGACGCGGCCTGGGGCCCGCGGACGCAGAGCATCCAGGTGCAGGGGCGGGCCGGTGGCGCCGCCGCCTTCACCGAACTGAAGGGCCGTGCCGACTACGGGTTCAGCCCCGCGGGCAACCAGAACACGGTCACCATTCCGGTGGGCGGGCGCGCTTCGGACGTACGTCTCCAGTTCTTCGGCAACACCGGCGCGCCCGGCGGGCAGGTCGCCGAGCTGCATGTGATCGGCGCCTGGGCGCCGGCGCCGGATCTGGTCGTCACCTCGACCACGTGGAGCCCGGCGACCCCGAACGAGACCTCCGCGATCGCCCTGACCGCCACCGTCCGGAACCAGGGGACCGTCGCCGCGGCGGCGACCAGGGTGGACTTCCGGCTCGGCGGCACCGTCGTGGCCGGCGCCGCCGTGCCCGCGCTCGCGGCCGGTGCCTCGGCCACCGTCACCGGCAACGCCGGCACCCGGGCGCAGGGCAGCTACGCCGTGTCGGCGACGGTCGACCCGGCGAACACCGTGGCCGAGACCGACAACGGCAACAACACGTTCACCGCGACCTCGCCGCTGGTGGTCGGTCAGGCACCGGGCCCGGACCTCCAGGTCACCGCGATCACCATGAGCCCGGCGAACCCGGCGGCCGGCGCGGCGGTCGGCTTCACCGTCGCCGTGCAGAACCGTGGCATCAGCGGCGCGGGCGCCAGCACCACCCGGGTCGCGGTCGGCGGCACCACCCTCACCGGTGCCACCCCGGCGATCGCGGCCGGCGCCACCACCACCGTCACCATCGGCGGCACGTGGACCGCGACCAGCGGCGGCGCCACCGCCGTCGCGACGGCCGACTCGGCCGGTGTGGTCGCGGAGACCAACGAGAACAACAACACGCTGTCCCGCTCCATCGTGGTCGGACGGGGCGCCGCCGTGCCGTACGTCTCCTACGAGGCCGAGGCCGCCCGTTACCAGGGCACGCTGCTCCAGGCCGACCCGCTGCGCACGTTCGGGCACACCAACTTCGCCACCGAGTCCAGTGGGCGCCAGTCGGTACGGCTGAACAGCACCGGCCAGTTCGTCGAGTTCACCTCGGCGAACCAGGCCAACTCGATCGTGGTGCGCAACTCGGTACCGGACGCGGCGAACGGCGGCGGCCAGGACTGGACGATCAGCCTCTACGTCAACGACGTGTTCAACCGCAAGCTGACCCTCAGCTCACGCAACAGCTGGGTGTACGGCACCACCGACGACACCGAGTCGCTGTCGAACACCCCGCAGGCCGACGCCCGTCGCCTCTTCGACGAGTCGAACGCCCTGCTGGGCCAGTCGTATCCGGCGGGCACCCGGTTCAAGCTCCAGCGCGACTCCGGTGACGCGGCGAGCTTCTACATCATCGACACGATCGACCTGGAGCAGGTCGCGCCGGCGCTGAGCCAGCCGTCCGGCTGTGTCTCGATCACCACCTACGGCGCGGTGCCGAACGACGGGCTCGACGACACGGCCGCCCTCCAACGGGCCGTGACCGACGACGAGAACGGTGTGATCGGCTGCGTCTGGATCCCGGCCGGCCAGTGGCGGCAGGAGCAGAAGATCCTCTCGCCGGACCCCACCCGCGGCCAGTGGAATCAGAAGGGCCTCCGCAACGTCGTGATCCGCGGCGCCGGCATGTGGCACACCCAGCTCTACACCAACACCCAGCCGCATCAGGTGAGCGGCAACATCAACCATCCGCACGAGGGCAACGTCGGCTTCGACATCGACGACAACACCCAGATCTCGGACATCGCGATCTTCGGCAACACCCAGAACCGGGCCAACCGTGGGCACGGGCTCAACGGCCGGTTCGGGAAGAACACGAAGATCAGCAACGTCTGGATCGAGCACGTCAACGTGGGTGCCTGGGTCGGGCGCGACTACTCGGACACGCCCGCCTACTGGAACCCGGGCGACGGCGTCGAGTTCACCGGGATGCGGATCCGCAACACGTACGCCGACGGCATCAACTTCTCCAACGGCACACGCAACTCGCGGGTGTTCAACTCCTCGTTCCGTACCACCGGTGACGACGCGCTGGCGATCTGGGCCAACCCGTACGTCAAGGATCAGAACGTGGACATCAACCACGACGACCACTTCCTGAACAACACCGTCCAGCTCCCGTGGCGGGCGAACGGCATCGCCATCTACGGCGGTCACAACAACTCCGCCCAGAACAACCTGGTGTACGACACCGCGAACTACCCGGGCATCATGCTGGCCACCGACCACAGCCCACTGCCGTTCTCCGGCACGACGCTGCTGGCCAACAACGGGTTGTACCGGACCGGTGGGGCTTTCTGGAACGAGGACCAGGAGTTCGGCGCGATCACCCTCTTCCCGTCCACGAAGGACATCACCGGCGTCACCATCCGGGACACCGACATCATCGACTCGACCTATGACGGCATCCAGTTCAAGAACGGCGGAGGCAACATGCCGAACGTCGCCATCGCCGACGTCCGCATCGACAGGTCCAACAACGGCGCCGGAATCCTGGCGATGAGCGGGGCCCGTGGCAACGCGGTCCTGTCCGACGTCCAGATCACCGGCTCGGCCGACGGCGACATCGTCATCCAGCCGGGCTCCCAGTTCACGATCTCCGGCGACTGACCGGACGGCCGCGGGAACCGGACGGTTCCCGCGGCCCCTCCGTGGCCTAGTAGTGGCCGGTGCAGCCCAGCCGGCTGGCCGGGGTGGTGGCCCACTGCAACTGGAGACAGGCGCGGATCTGGACACCCGAGTCGTTGTACATCGGCGACCACTCGTTGCCGCCGAAGTACTCCCACTGGAGGACCGGCGTGTAGATGCTGCCCATGCCCTCCCAGCGCTCGAGGATGACCTTGTCCTGGTTCTCAGCGCCGTAGATGCGGGCCCAGACCGTCCGGCAGGACGGGCTGTAGCGCAGCTGGAGGGTACGGCCCATGCTGCTGAAGGTCTTCGCCGTGGTGGCGTCACCACCACACGGCTTGGACGACGGATAGGTCTGCGGGTCCTTGTTGTTGCAGGCCGAGCCGCAGGCGGCGTTGGCGGGCGAACCGACCAGCAGTGCCGCCGCGGTGATCAACGCGGACAGCAGGGCCAACAGGGAGAACGAACGGCTGGGCCGTCGGACCGAATTCATCGGGACTCCTCGGGGAACAGGATCATTTCGGTCGTGGAGTATCGACGGACGCCGTTCCCCTTCTTCCGTCCGACTCCCGGCGAGTGGCGGGGCTCTCCGGAGTCCACTGTGGTGTAAAGAACCTTTACCGAATCTGCGAGGATACGTGGTTCGGCGCGGCGCAGGTCGTCGCGGGTCGCACCGGCCAACCCTCGCGCTCGGCGACGGCGGTCAGCTCGGGGTCGCCCCCGATCACCGTCGGGTTGCCGACCTCGGCCAGGAACGCCAGGTCACTGGAGTGGTCGCCGTAGCCGTAGCATGCGGCCGGGTCGGCGCCCCGGGCCGCGATCAGGTCGAGCACCGCGGACCGTTTGTGGTCGCCGATCATCGGCACGGCGACCTCGCCGGTGAGCCGGCCGGCAGCGTCCAGCAGCGGCTCCGTGCAGAGGACCACGTCGGCACCGAGGTGGGCGGCGACCGGGTCGAGGCAGACCCGGAACGAGCCGGAGACCAGCGCGACGACGTGCCCGGCGGCCTGATGGAACCGCAGCGCGGCGAGGCCCTCGGCGAGGAACGGCTCGGGGCGGGTGAGCAGGTCGGCGTACCAGCGCTCGCCGGCCGCGCGCAGATCGGCCCAGCCCGCCCCGGTGAAGAGCCGGTAGTAGGCGCGGTTGATCTCGCTGCGCGGCACCCCGGAGGCGGCGGCCCGGCGCAGTGCACCGGCCTGCTCGTCGTAGCGGCTGCCGTCGTCGCCGCAAACGGCCAGGTGGAAGCGCAGGAAGTCGAACATGCTCTTGGTGTCGACGAGGGTCTCGTCCACGTCGAAGAAGGCGATCGTCACTCCGGTCACCACCGGACCAGGCTCATGCCGACGGCCATGCCGCCGCCGAACGCCACGAGCAGCACCAACTCGCCCCGCTCGATCTGCCCGGCCCGTACCGCGGCGTCCAGGGTGATCGGCACCGAGGCGGCGCCGGTGTTGCCGAAGCGGTCGACGGTGCGGTGCACGATCGCCTGCGGAAGCCCGAGATCGGCGGCCAGGTCGTCGAGCATGCGACCGTTCGCCTGGTGCGGCACGACGTGCCGCACCTGGGCCGGATCCACCCCGCTGTCCGCCAGGAACTGCCGGACCAGCCCGGGCACGTGGGTGGCGACGTAGTCGCGGACCGCCCGGCCCTTCATGGTGAAGTACTGGTCGCCGGCGGTGATCGCGTCCACCGTGAGCGGCGCGCGGCTGCCGCCACCCGGCACACCGATCAGGTCCGCATGGTCGCCGTTGCTGATCAGGCGGTGGGCGAGGACCCCGGAGCCGTGCGGCACCGCCCCCGCGACCACCGCGCCGGCGCCGTCGCCGAACAGGATCGTGGTGCGCCGGTCGGTCGGGTTGAGGATGCGGGAGTAGACGTCCGCCCCGATCACCAGCGCGCGGGAACCCTCCCGGCCGGCCAGGAACCGCTCCGCGGTGCCCAGCGCGAAGACGAAACCGCTGCACACCGCGTTGAGGTCGAAGGCGGTGGCGCCGGTCGCCCCGAGCTTCGCCTGCACCAGCGTGGCGGTGGGCGGCTGCGGGTGGTCGGGGGTGGAGGTGGCGACCACGATCAGGTCGATGTCGGCGGCGGTCAGGCCGGCCTGCTCGAGGGCGCGACTGCCGGCGGTCGCCGCCAGGTCGGAGGTGGCCTCGGTGGGTGCCGCCCACCGCCGGGTCCGGATGCCGGTCCTGCCGAGGATCCATTCATGGTCGACACCGGCCGGCCGGCCGACGTCGTCGTTGCCCACCTCCCGCTCGGGCAGGTAGGAACCGGTGCCCAGGATGCCGGCCGGTGCCGGGCCGGCCCGGCCGGTGATTACGGTGCGCATAGCTTTCCCCCGAATTGATCAATTTGCTTTCGGCTGCAAACAACCGGATTGTTTTCTTCATTGTCTGATCGGCCGGTCGAACGTATCTACTGGCGTCGTCAAGGGTCAATCCCGATGTCCGGAAAGCGATTGTGACCGGGCGCACATCTGATTGTAGGATGTGTCACCTCCGTGACGGCCCAAGTCTGTTGACACTCAAAGAGAAGAGCCGATACGTTCGGTCCGAACGCGACTGTGGCCGCATCTGGGGGACGGCCCGGCAGAAAATCGGGGGATAATTCTTGCGGTTCGCTTCGTCTTAGTGAGCAACCTTCCGTACCGGTGGCCTCTGGTTGATCGGTCTCTCGTCATGCCTTCCGCGCGCCGAGTCGATTCCGGCTGCGCAAAAATAAGGAGTAATCGTGCGCAAGATCTGTATCGTGGGCGACCGTTTCCGTGGTCTGGAACAGCATGACCGGGTCAGCACGCTGAGCGGCTTCACCCGGTCGCTCGGCAGCGGCGCCCTGGACAACCTGGAGGAGCAGCTGGTCCTGGTCGCCGGGGACGGCGTCGGGCCGTACGAGTGGGATCACCTGGCCGAGGCGCTCGCCCGGCGCGGTCTCCAGGACCGGATCACCATCGAGGCACGCAACGAGCCGCTGGTCCGCCGGGGCGAGGCGCACAAGCACCGGGAGACGAACATCCTGGTGGCCGGCCTGCACCGGGTCGCCGACGGGCACTTCGCGGCGTCGCTGCGGGTGCACAACGACAACGAGTTGCTGCTCGACCACCAGACCGGTCAGCACACGCAGGGCATGGTGTCGGTCGAGGCCGCCCGCCAGATGTTCCTGGCCGTGACCGAGCGGTTCTACGCCAGCGCCTGGCCGCAGAACCACTACTACTACGTGCTGAACTCGATGAACGTCACCTTCGAGAACTTCCTGTTCCCGATCGGGGCGACCCTCGACCTGCACGTCGAGCAGGCCGATGTGGCGCGGCCCGAGCGCCTGGCGATGACCGTGCGGGTCGACGTCTCGCAGGCGGGCCGGCGCTGTGCGTCGGTCGCGATCGAGTACACCGCCTTCGAGTCCTCGGTGGTGGAGAGCAAGGAGACCCGGCGCGCGGCGGCCGCCGTCGACACCGTTCTCGACAGGCAACTGGTGACCGCCTGACGATCTGCGCATGACGGGCGATGCCGGACGATGGAGATATCGTCCGGCATCGCCCTTTTATTCGAGATCCGGAAACCCCGTAACGCGCAATTTACGAGAACGACTCCAGCGCTGCGATGCTGATAGTGAATCCGGCTCCGGCGCTGATGAAGATATCGATCCGGGGTGCGTTCGCACTCGCTTGGGCATCCGCGAGATTGGCGATCAGATCGCCCGCGCCGAGATGTCCCGTCGCATCGCCGAGGCGCCGCTGCGGAAGGTCGGTCAGTGCGGCGACCGCCGGGGCGTAGAGCGAATCCAGCGTCGCATTCATGAGCCTTGGTAGATAAACCTTCCCATTCGCGGTCAGGTCCTGGCCGGCCAGGTCGGAGAGCACCTTGGCGAGCAGTTTGCCGACCATGCCGCGCATCGCCTCGGCGAGTGCCTCGCTCCCGTGCTCCTGTAGATAGCGGCGCTTGGTGGCCTGCACGTCCACCGGCCAGGACCCGGCCGGGGCGACGTCGGCCGGCGCATCGACCGGCCGGTGCATGCTCTCCAGATGTGGCAGCGCCCCGGTGTGCAGGCTCACCAGGGTGCTCGCCGGGCCGCCGACCGGGGCCGGATGCGCTGACGAGACGGCCAGCACCGCGGTCCCGGCATCGCCGTACAGCACGCCGTAGTCACCGGACCAGCGGTCGAAACCCGGCCCGCGGAACGCGTCGCCGGTACAGATCAGCGCGGTGAACGGGGCGCCGGCCCGGGCGACCCGGTCGGCGAGGTGCACCGCGGCGGCACCGCCGTTGCACATCTGCTGAAGGCCGATGGGATTCGCCGACAGCCCGGCCCGATCGGCGAGCGCGTGGGCCGGCGACCAGAAGTGCGCGCCCTGGAAGTAGGTCCAGGCGTAGTACAGGTCCTCGATCTCGGCGGCCGGGTGGCCGGTGCGGGCCAGGACGGTCCGGGCCGCGGCGGCGGCGAGGTCGACCGGACTGCCGCCGGTCACCGGCAGCGTCGTCGCCGGGTCGACGTCGGGATGCCGCCCGCGCAGCCGGCCCTCGGCGACCGCCGCGGACAGGACGTCGGTGGTGGTGGGCAGTTCCAGCGTCGCGGCGTGCAGCCGCAGACGATGCGTGGTCATGGTGCGGATCCCCGTCGTCCGGGCGGCCGTCGCCGCCCGGGTTACCGCCCGGCGGACTCGACCGCGGTGATGAGTCGTTCCACGTACTCCTGGAGTTGCTCGCGCTCTTCTGCGCTGAAGGCCTCCGCCATGCGCAGCTCCAGCTCGACGGCCCGCTCGTCGGCCTTGCGGAGCAGGGTCTGGCCCGCCCGGGTGAGCCGGGAGACCAGAACCTGGCCGTGGTCCTCCGAGCGGCGCCGCTCGACCAGCCCGCGGGTCTCCAGGTTGGCCAGCATCGTCGCCATCGTCTGCGGGGTGACCATGCAGCGGCGGGCCAGATTGGCGCCGGAGATCCCCGGGTGCTCGCCGAGCACCAGGAGCGCGCTGTACTGCGGGACGGTCAGGTCGAGATCACGCAGGACGGCGGTCTTGCCCGCGATGACCACCTGCTCGGCTCGCTTGACCAGGTTGCCGAGTCGTTGTTCGACCGGCAGTCGCGTAGTCGTTCGCACGCTTCGCCTCCCTGGCGAGGACGGTCAGAAGAATGCGGCCACTCTATCAGGGTTCTGATATGTGTTCCACCTGCGATACTCCCCAGGAAGCCGATGAAGTGACGGTGACCAGGCCCTTCAGTACCTGGACGGCCTGCCGGTGCCCCTCCGCCGAGAGGCTGGTGGTGGCGTCCTCCAGGACGGTGACCCGGAAGCCGAGGGCCGCCGCCTCCCGGGCCGTGACACCGACACCGTGCGACAGGGCGATACCGGCGAGCACCACGTGGGTCACCCCGGCGGTCCGCAGCCGGCCGGCCAGCGGGGTGCCGTCGAAGGCGCCGAGACCGTATTTGGTGACGACCGGCTCGTCCGGGCGCACCTCCAGGCCGGACACGATCCGGTTGCGCGGCGCCGCCGGGTCGGCGCCGGGACCCAGGCCGTCGAGATAGCGCACGAACCAGACCGGAACGCCGGCCGCGCGACTGTCCGCGGCCAGCGTGGCGCACCGGGCGGCGATCTCGGCGCCGTGCCGCGGCGACAGCGGCATCCGGGTGATCCAGTTCTGGAGGTCGATGAGAACCAGCGCGTCCATCGAGGGCACCTCAGTAGCGGCGGCCGGCGGCGGCGGGCAGCCCGTCGAGGACGGCGAGCACCTCGGCCGGGATCCGCACCGACGCGGCGGCCAGGTTGTCCCGGAGGTAGACCGGGTTCTTCGTACCGGGGATCGGCACCACGAACCGGCCCTGTGCGAGCACCCAGGCGAGCGCGAGCTGTGCCGGTGTCACCCCCAGCAGACCGGCCTGCTCCCGGACCACGGCCGCGATCCGCTGGTTCTGCGCCATGGCGTCGGCCTGGAACCGGGGGTTGCCGTGCCGCCAGTCACCGGCCGGCAGATCGTCGGGGGAGGTGAACCGGCCGGCCAGGAATCCGCGGCCCAGCGGGGAGAACGGGATCAGCGCGATGCCCAGCTCCTCGGTCAGAGGCAGCACCCCGGCGAGCACATCGGGAGTCCACAGTGACAACTCGGACTGGACGCTGGTGACCGGGTGGAGGGCATGCGCCTCGCGGATCTGCGCCGGGTCCGCCTCGGACAGGCCGATCGCGCGTGCCTTGCCCGCCGCGACCAGCTCGGCCATCGCGCCCCACGTCTCGGCGAGCGGCACCGCCGGGTCGACCCGGTGCAGCTGGTAGAGGTCGACGTGATCGGTGCGCAGCCGCAGCAGGCTGGCGTCCAGGGCGGCGCGCAGGTGCTCCGGCCGGCCGTTGCGGTGCAGGTTGCGGGCACCGTCGACGATCAGACCGCCCTTGGTGGCCAGCACCGCGTCGTCGCGCCGTCCGGCCAGCGCCCGGCCGACCAGGTATTCGTTGTCGAACGGCCCGTACATGTCGGCGGTGTCGATCAGGGTGGCCCCGGAGTCGAGCGCCTCGTGGATCACCTTGATCGAGGTCGTCTCGTCACGGTTCTGCTCGTCGTAGACCCAGGACATGCCCATGCACCCGAGGCCGATCCGGCCCACCGTGGGTCCGTTCGTACCGAGCGTGGTGGTGTCGATCACTGTTCTTCCTTTCCGGGCCGGGTCAGTGCGGCCAGATGGCGGGTGATGGCGGGCAGCGTGGGGTCGGTGTCGTGCACGGCGACGTAGTGGTCCGGGCGGATCAGGGTCACCGCGACCCGGCCCGCGGGCGTGCCGCCCGGCAGGTCTCCGGCCGGTTGCAGCAGCGTCCCGGCGCGGGCCCATCCGGAGATCAATCGGGGGTACGCCCGGAGCAGCCCGAAGAAGGCCGGCCCGGGGCGCGGGTCCACCCCGTCCGGAACGGTCACCAGCAGCGTGTAACGGTCGTCCGGCAGCACGTCGCGGATCGGCCGCCAGACCTCGCCGTCGGTGGAGACCGCGACGTTCGGGATCAGCGCGCCGTGCCGGACGGGTCGTCGGCCGCCGCGTGACTGCGGGGCGACGGCGGGACCGGCCGGGTACTCGTGGCGGGCGCCGGTCAGCCAGGGCACGTAGTGCCGGTCGAAGACGCCGGTCCGGGCCGCCGCGCTCGCCGCCAGGTCGCGGGCCGCCACCTGCCACGGCTTCTTGAGCAGCCAGGCCCGGGTCTGTGCCTCGGCCTGCCGGACCACCGACCGGGCCACCGCGGCGCGCTCCGGCTCGTAGGAGTCGAGGACCGTCGCCGGGAGGTCGCCGTGCCAGACCGCCGCCAGTTTCCACGCCAGGTTGTGTGCGTCGGTGACCCCGGTGTTCAGCCCCTGGCCGCCGGCCGGGCTGTGGATGTGCGCGGCGTCGCCGGCCAGGAAGACCCGCCCGTCGCGCGGCCGCTCCACGTGCCGGGCGTGGATCCGGAAGGCGGCGCTCCAGGACAGGTCGTGCAGGCGCAGACCACCCGGGCCCCGCGCGTCGACCAGCTCCTGCAACAGCTCCAGGGTGACCTCGTCGGAGGTGAGGTCGCCGGGGGCCGCGGTGAACACCCGGTGCCGCCCGTTCGGCAGCGGGACCAGGACGAGCACGCCGCGCGGCGACAGGTAGTAGTGCACCGACGCGGGCTCGGACGCGCCCTCGACCGCGGTGTCGCCGAGCACGAACGTCTGCGGATAGGTGGCTCCCGCGAAGTCCAGCCCGAGCAGGCCGCGGACCGTGCTGCCGGCGCCGTCGGCCCCGATCACATGACTGAACCGGTCGGTACGCGTGCCACCGGCCGGCTCGCGCAGGGTGGCGGTCACGCCGTCCTCGTCCTGGACGAGCCCGGTGAGCGACGTCTGCCACTCCGGCTTGCCGCCGCGCTCGGCGAGAGTGGAGTGCAGCATCGCCTCCACGTCCGGCTGAATGATGATCTTCGGCCGGGTGGCGGCGCCGAACGGGATCCGGCAGACCGGACGGCCGTCCGACCAGTAGCGGAAGTCGGCGACGTCCTGCCCGTGCTCGGCGATGTGCCGCCCACCGCCCAGCCGCCGCAGCACCTCCAGGGTGCGCGGCCACACCAGCAGCGCCTTGCTGAACTCGCTGGGAGCCGAGGCGCGGTCGATCACCCGGACGTCGACACCGCGCCCGAGGAGGATCGCGGCGGCCGTGAGGCCGACCGGGCCGGCACCCACCACCAGGACCGGATGGCTCTCCGGCATCGTTCCCACCCCTCATTGATCTCTGTTACACCGATGCCCTCGCATGAGCATAAGGGCTCTGATACGCATCCTAAGTCAGAGCCGCCGTCGGCGGGTACCTGGGCGACGCGGCGGACATTTGACAGCCCGGTCGAGAAGCGTCAGGATGCGACTGAGTATCAGAGTTCGAATATGCGTCCGTGTTCTGAGCCGCCGGTCCGGCGGGCCGGACAGCGCATTCCCGCAGAGCAAGGAGCTCGCGTCCCATGTCTGACAAGGGATCCGGCGCGTCCGTATCGCGCCCCACCCTCACCCTGATCACGGTCTGTGTGGCCGGTGGTCTGCTACCGCTCTCCCTCACCGGGTCGTCGATGGCGCTGCCCGGCATCAACGCCGATCTGGCGCCGTCGCTCGCCGCCCTCCAGTGGGTGGTCAACGCCTACAACCTGCTGTTCGCGAGCCTGATGCTGGCGGCCGGCTCGCTCGCCGACCGGCTCGGGCGGCGCCGGATGTTCGTGATCGGTTCGGTGTTGTTCGCCACTGCCTCCGCGGTCAGCGCGGCTGCCGGCCAGATCCTGGTGATCGACGTGGCCCGCGCTCTCGCCGGTGTCGGCGCCGCAGCCGTGCTGACCAGTGGCAGCGCGATCCTGGCGCAGACGTTCCAGGGCCCGGCCCTGGGCAGGGCCTTCGGTGCGCTCGGCACCTCGTTCGGCTTCGGCCTGGCCTTCGGCCCGTTCCTGTCCGGCCTGCTGGTGTCGGTCGGTGGCTGGCGGACCGTGTTCGCCGCCCACGCCGCCGTCTCGGTGCTGGTCCTGCTGGTCAGCCGGCTGCTGCCGGAGTCCCGCGCGACGACCGCCGGCCGGGTGGACTGGCTCGGCACGATCACCTTCTCCGGCAGCCTGCTCGCCTTCGTGCTGGCCGTCGTGCAGGCGCCGCGGATCGGCTGGACCGACCCGGTCACGCTGGTCCTCTTCGGGGTGTGCGTGCTGCTCATGGTGGCGTTCGTGGCCGCCGAGCGGCGTCAGCCGGCGCCGATGTTCGACCTGTCGCTGTTCCGGCAGTCCCGCTACGTGGCGGCCTGCCTGGTCCCGGTCGCCCTGGCCTTCGGCTTCGTGACCCTGCTCGTGCTGCTCCCGTCCTACCTGATCTCGGTCGACGGGGTGAGCGCCCAGCGGGCCGGCATCACCCTGCTCCTGCTGACCGCGCCGACCCTGGTGATGCCGTCGATCGCCGGATACCTCTCCCGCTGGGTTCCGGCCCGCGTCCTGCTGGTGGTGACGCTGCTGCTGGTCGGTGGCGGCGCCGCCTGGCTCACGGTGATCGACCGTGGGGTCGGCGTGCTCACCATCGCCGGCCCACTGCTCACCATCGGCACCGGCATGGGCATCTCGCTGGCGATCCTGGACGCCACCGCGGTCGGCAGCGTCGAGCCGGAGCGGGCCGGGATGGCGGCCGGCATGTTCAACACCATGCGGCTCTCCGGCGAGGTCGTCGCGATCGCCACGATGGGTTCGGTGCTCGCCGGCCTCACCACGTCGCGGCTGGCCGAGGGTATCGCTGCGTTCCAGCCGGACGGTGCGCCGTCGGCGTCCGAGGCGGCCGGCCAGATCGTGGCCGGTGACCTGGCGGCGGTCGCCGAACAGGTCGCCCCGCAGGCCCGGCCGGCGTTCGTCGACTTCGCGGCGGGCGCGTACTCGGACGGTTTCCACACCGCGCTCTGGGTGCTGGCGATCGTCACGGTGGTGGCCGCTCCGGTGATCGGCGTGCTGCTGCGCGATCGGAAGGCCGCGGCGCAGCCGGTCGAGCAGCCCGACCGCCGGCTCGACCCGGTGGCCTGACGTTCCTCTCCCCGTGCGGTGCCCGGGTGCTCCTCAGGGGCGCCCGGGCACCGCGGCCCGCAGGCGGTGCAGGAGAACCAGCGGGACGATGCCGAGCGGGTACCAGATCAGATCGACCGGATCGAAGGCGACACCGAGCACCAGGCGGGCCGCCAGACTGTCCGCGGACAGCGCCGCGGGGATCCCGGTGAGCTGGAAGAGTTCCGCGCCCCAGCACCAGGCCAGGGCGATCCCGCCGGCCGCGTACGGTCCCCGGCGCGGCGCCAGGAAACGTACACCGGCCCAGGTCATCGAGGCGTAGAGGGCGGTGCCGGAGGACTGCTCCGCCCAGCTGCCGAGGGGTGCCACCGCCCGGATCGCGAGGGCCGTCGCCAGGAAGCCGAGCGCGGCCCCGAGCATCGCGAGGCGGAACCGCCCGTAGCTGATCGACATGGCCGCGATGGTAGGCGGCGTACGGAAGCCGGCCGTGATCTCCGGCGACCCCACAACCCGCCGTCCGGCCGTGATCTCCGGCGGCGGCCGGAATGTGAACGGGCGGCTCAGTTGCGGTGGGCCGGGTACACCCGGCGCTGGTTGACCGGGATCCGCGGACCGTGCGCCGGATCCGTCTCCCGATGGGTGTACGGCCCGGCGGCGAGCCGGGCGGTCGCGACGCCGAGTGGCCGGCCGGTCTGCTCCGGATCACCCATCAGCCGCATGATCGACCGGGAGGCCTCGTCGTACCCGGTGCGGTATGCCCTGTCCCGTTCCACGCCGTGCCGGTGCCATTGATGGATCCGGCCGACCGCGTAACCGGTGGACATGACGATGGCCACGGTGAGGAGGAGGTACAGGAGGTGGTTGCCGGGTGCTGTCATGATCCACCTGCCGCGCCTCGACGAGGGAAACGTTCTGCCGCATTACCTTCTTTCATGACTTCCCTCCTTGGCGGTACGTTTTCCGGACAGCGGAATATCGGCGGATAAATGCGCCGTCGAAGGCCCCGGTAATTCATCTCTCAGGACGGAAAACTCGCGTTCGACGACGGCGGACGTCAGGCGTGTGTGCACCGTTGCCGACAAAAGGAACGCCGGCGGATGACCGATCGGCCCAGTGTTCCCGTAGCCGCCCTCAGGGGTCTTCCGGCCGGGGCGTGAACCCGCCCGGACCGGGTGGCCAGCCCGCTTCCAGACCGGTGACCACCTGATGCTGTGCCATGTCCAGATGGGTGGCGACCTCGGCGACGGTGGGGGAGCGCCGCAGGCACCGGAACAGCTCGCCCTCGGCCGCCACGACCGCCAGTTGCAGCGCCGTCAGCGGCCGGCCGCCCACCGACCGGCCGCGGATCCGCTCCCGGCGGTGACGGCGCAGGGCCCTGATGACCAGGGGTACCACCCGTTGGCAGAAATCCGGTCGATGGGCGCCCAGGCGGCGTTCGGCGTCCAGGATCGTGGTGACGGCCGCCTGGACCATCTCCTCGTCACTTCCGCCGGCCGCGGTGAACCGCTCGGACAGTTGCTGCGCCAGTGGCCGCCAGCGTTCACGGGAGCCGGGATCGCCGCCGGATCGGGGGTCGGTGATGTCGGTTCTCCGCACAGCTCGGCTCCCTGTGAGTTCGTGGATCTGCCATGGGACCGCACCACTACAACAGACGGACGGCGACGGGCGCATTCAGCGGTAAGCGTCGTTGTCCCCGCCGACTTTCGCCGGATGTCGGCCCGTCCGCATTAATCCCAACGACGTAGTCGATTCCTGATCGGCGACGGCCGACGAAGACGATCCGCCGCACGGCCGGGCCGGCCGCGCCGTTCGGCGGGGCGGGCCGAAGATCGGCGTTGTCTGCGGTCCGTGTGACGGAGACCGAACGGGTGAGAAACGGCCCGGGTTCATGCGAACGGGAGGCAGCTGATTTGCTTCCTTTGACCGTTTCAGAACGATTTAAAGCGAATCACCCGGTCGTGGCCGACGGGGCACCGTGTTCGGCCGCCTGATCCGAGAAAGGTTCCGCTGATGTCTCAGGACGAGGGGTGTCGGTCGTGATCACGGAGACCGGGGTGACGCTCCATCAGGCGCCGGGGGTGCAGCGGCCGGCACCCGGCCCCGAGCCGGCACCACCGGACCGGGCGATCGCGATCCTCGCGCTGGCCCAGCGCACCGCCGACGACCACATCGCCGAGGCGCGGGCCGAGGCCGAGCGGATCGTCGCGGAGGCACGCTCGTACGCCGGCCGGATCCGCGTCGAGGCCGACCGGCTCCTGTCCGACGCGCGGGCCGAGGCGGAACACGTCGTCTCCGGCGGCAGCGCCTACGCCGAGCAGCTGCGGCATCAGGCGCAGCAGCGTTACGAGGACGCTGTCGGCGGGCTGTCGATCAAACGGGAGGCGCTCCAGCGGCAGATCGAGAACCTGGCGGCCTTCGACCACGAGTACCGGCACCGGATCACGCTGTTCCTGCAGAGCCAGTTGCGGGCGCTCTGGGCCGAACAGCCGCAGGTCGTGGAGGTTCCCGGCGCCGAGGAGCAGGCCCCCGGCGGGCCCGTCGAGCTGGCCGGGCCGAGTTGAGTCGGCACCGGCGGCCGATCGCCGGGCGGTCCTCACTCGCGGCGGGTACGCAGGCGCCGCTGGCGCTGAAGATCGATCTCCCGCCAGTCGTCCGGGATCTGATCGATGAAGAACCGCTGGACCGGGGAGAGGCCGCCGGCCGCCGCGAGCAGCTTCTGCATCCGGATCCACCGGCGGGTGTCGGTACGTGCGCGCTGCACCCGGGCACGAGCGACCGGATCGGAGGGGTCGCTGTACGGCTGGTCGCTCTCCAGCAGCGCGAGCGCCGCCTTGTAGGCCGCACGCCAGCGGGTCGGCAGGGTGGTGTCGATCTTTTCCACGAGTCGAGTCCTTGCTCTAGTACCCATCCGGTCCCTCGGCCCTTACCCCGGGTGCGGGGTGGTCGCCCCTGTCAGGTGCCGGCCGTGTCGAGGCGGCCCCTCGGACCTTTGTGCATGGGACACAACCTGCCAGAAATGTCGGCCTGCATCAGGAACGTCTATTCTCGGCGCCGCGGGCGCGACTATCAGGGGAACCGCCCTCGTACAAGGTGCCGAAATACCCTTGTGGGAACTATTTCGAGGGAGAACCGACGCGGATCAGGCCACTTGCGGCCACCTGCCCGTCGTGATTTCGATGCCCCGGGGTGTCCGGACGGTGGATCCATGGCCCGGTGATGAGCCAGCAGGTACCGGCCGGGTGCACTACGTCATTGAGGTGACCGGCGGTTATGTGTCGCGACATTCGCCGGCCCCGTTTCGTCCATGGTGAGTCCTTTTCGTGTTCCGGCTCGACCGGGGGTCCACTGAACGGCCATCCACCGGCGGCCTGTCCGGCGTCCGGCGATATCCGCCCGTTCGACATCCGGCGTGGCGGAATTCGGGTTCTCCATCGCGAAAGGCACCAGCAAGCCCGTCGGAAGGAATTGCGATGAAAAAGCTCGCCCGGATGCTGACCATGGGTGGATTCGGCCTCCTCACCGCGCTGGCGGTCGGGGCCGGGCCGGTTCAGGCGACTCCCGGTGGCGCCGTGCCGGTGACCACGCCGGGACCGCGCCACATCGAGCTGCGCGAGGATGTGCAGATCGCCGGCTACTACCGGACGGAGAGCTCCTGCAAGCGGTCCGGCTGGTTCGGTGAGCGCAACGCCCACTGGGACGCCTACCAGTGCGGCCGGGTGCGGGTGGGCTACCGCAGGGGCGCCTGGGCGCTCCAGGCGGCCAGCTACGACGACTGGAACCGCCTCGGATTCGGGATCCCGCTGAGTGCCGTCTGTGACTTCCCGTCCCAGTACCGGCCGGTGTGGGTGGGGCAGTTCCGCCCGGGCCGCCCCGGCTGGGTGCGCCCCGCCCGCCCGTACCGCGCCCGCCCGCACCACGCCCGCCCGCACCACGGCCACGCGGGGCCGACTCATCAGTTCCAGGAGCGTGCCGGGTTCGGCTCGGTCAAGCCGGTGACCCCCATCCCGTCGGGACCGCGCAACGGCGCGCCGGTCAAGGCCGGGCATTGATCCGTCCCCGATCCGCCATGAGACGGCAGGCGGACCGGCGGCGGGTGACGGGAGAGGGGAGATGCGGAACGGCTGCTCTCTCATGATCCTGCGGCGTGTGTGAATGCGGCAGGGCGGGCATGGCTCCGGTGGTCTCTGAGAACACCGTCGGAAGCACGGTGCCCGCCCTGCCGTCATTTCCACCGGATCAGTCCCGGGACGTTTCGGCGGAGAGCTCGCCGGACCCGGGCCGGGTGCTCCGGGAGACGAGCGGGAAAAGCGTCTGATAACCGTGTCGGTAGCCTTCTCGAAAAGATCGATCGCGGTCCAGGCCCCGCTTGTACCACTGATGGAAACGTCCCCCGGCGTAGGCGGAGAAGGCCGAGATCACGATGCAACCGATGATCTGAAGAGTGCTGCTGTCGGTCGGCATCCGACTACCTTAGTTATCGGATACGCCGTGGCGAAATGCCATCCGTGCCGTCCGGGCATGGCTTTTGGTGCAGACCGTTCCGCCGATCATCGTAACCATTTCGTGGTCCCGGCCCGGAGATGCCGCCCGGTGCCGGAGTGGGGAACCGCCTCAGGCGGGAGGCGTCGCGGCCGAACGTGACGGCAGGAGGCCCGGCCGGGCCATGGCCGGTCCCGTACCCGACGCAACGACGCGACGAAGGGGAAATCCGCATGACCGTCACCGCGAATCTCGACAAGCTCCTCGACAAGAAGTTCGAGGATCTGGACCTGCACGCGCTGCCGAACGCGCCGGTCGACGCGCTCGCCGGCGTGAGCAGGGCCGACGCCGAGGCGCTGGCCAAGGCATTCGATGTGAAGACCATCGGCGACCTGGGCCGTAACCCCTACATCCGCGCCGCGGTCTCGATCACCAGCCTGGCCGACGCCAGCGCCAACTGAGCCGGAGCCTGGATTACGGGCCGCATCGGGGATCCACCCGATGCGGCCCGGAACCCCGCTTCCTACCGTCGAAGACATGAACATGCTGCTCAGAACGCTCAGCGTCGCCGTCGCGCTGTTCTTCGTCGCACGGGCGGTGGCCGAACCGTTCGTCATCGACGTGACCGACGCGTCCACCTACGCGAACGACTGGGGCGGCCCGAGCCTGGCCGGCGTGCTCGCCGTCCACTGCGGGCCGGGTGTGCTGGCCGCGATGTTCCTGTACGGGTCGGTGGTTCGCTGGCGCGACAGCCGGAAGCCGGAGGCCGTATCGTCCCGGCGATGAAACAGGGCGATGAAACAAGAGCGACGGTACGGGACGTCGCCGCCCGTACCGGCCTGTCCATCGCGACGGTCTCCCGGGTGCTGAACGGGCGGGCCAACGTCGCGCCGGGCACCCGTGAGCGGGTGCTCGCCGCGATGGGCGAGCTGGGGCAGAAGGCACCCCGGCGGCGTGGCGAGCGGGCCACCGGGATCTATCTGCGCTGCCCCTACCTGCTCACCGACTACTTCGGCCTGCTCGTCTCCGCGGTCACCGAGGCCCTGGAGCCGCACGGCCTCCAGGTGATCCTGAAGGCCGGGGTGGTCGCCCAGGGAGATCATGTACTGACCGCGCTGACCGGGCGTCGTGACGTGGCCGGGGCGATCCTGATCCTGCCCCCGGAGCCCGGGGCCGAACTGACCCGGTTGCGCGATCGCGGCTTCCCGTTCGTGGTGCTCGATCCCCGTACCCCGCCGCCGCGCCATCTGGCCGCGGTGTCCGCGGCGCACTTCTCCGGCGCCCGGCAGCTCACCACCCCACCTGATCGAGCTGGGGCACCGCCGGATCGGCATCGCCGGTGGACCGCGGGACTGGCTGGCCGGGGAGAACCGGTTCGCCGGCTATCTCGCACCGCTGGCCGACGCCGGGGTGCTACCGGCGCCCGAACTGATCAGGTTCGTCGCCGAGCCCACCGTCGAGCTGGGCCACCGGGCCGCCGCCGAGCTGCTGGACCTGCCGGACCGGCCGACCGCGCTGGTGGCGTTCAACGACAAGATGGCGATCGGGGCACTGCGCGCGGCCGCCGAGCGCGGGTTGCGGGTGCCGGAGGACCTGTCGGTGGCCGGGTTCGACGACATCGAGCTGGGTCAGGCGTGCCGGCCGATGCTCACCACCGTCCGGCAGCCGCTGGAGGAGATGGGGCGGATGGCGGTGCACCTGCTGCTCCGGATGCTGGGCGGGCACCGGGTCGACGCGCTGCACGTGGAACTGGCGACCGAGCTGGTGATCCGCGAGTCCACCGGGCCGGTTCCTGACGTGTTTCATGGTTCCGGAACCGGCACACGTCATTCCGCAACCCGGATGCATTGACCCGTACAAATTAACAAAGGTTTCCTTCCTGTTACCTGTCCCCCGTGTAGCAGGAGTCCTCATGAGAAAGACCGCGTTGCTCGCGGCGGCCGTCGTCGGCGCCGCCTCGCTGAGCGCCCCGGCCTACGCCGCCGGAGAGACCGTCAACGTCTACCTCACCACCACCTCGGACAGCGGCGGGCGGACCGTGACCCGCGGCCTCCAGCAGCAGGCGCCCATCGCCTTCGGCCCGGCCGGCGGCAGCGCCGGCCAGACCATCACCGTCGACGAGGGCACCACCTACCAGGTCTTCGAGGGTGCCGGCGCGTCCATCACCGACACCACCGCGTATCTGCTGCGCGGCGGCCCGGTCAGCGCCGCGACCCGCGACACCGTGATGTCGAGACTGTTCAGCCCGACCGACGGCATCGGCCTGTCGTTCGTCCGCAACCCCATCGGTGCCTCCGACCTCTCCCGGCCGGGCAACGTCTCGCTCGACGACACCTGCTGCGACCTCAACGACTTCAACACCAACGGGTACGACACCGACGTCCGCCTGCTCACGCAACAGGCCCGGCAGCTGAACCCGGCGTTGCGGGTCAAGGGCGTGCCGTGGAGCGCGCCCGGCTGGATGAAGGACAACGGCCGGATGGACCAGATGGGCTGGCTCAAGTGGGAGCACTACCCCACCTACGCGCAGTACCTGGTCAAGTACATCCAGAGCTACCAGGCGGCGGGCGTGCCGATCAACTACATCTCGGTGCAGAACGAGCCGAACTGCTGCCAGGCGTCGAACCCGGCCGCGATGAACTACCCCGGCATGAGCTGGAACCCGTCTGGTCTCGTCGAGTTCACCAAGAACTTCGTCTACCCGGCGTTCCGCGCGGCCGGCATCAACACCAAGGTGCTGATCCACGACTGGAACTACGGCGACTACGCCAACTTCGGCGCGGCCATCCTCGCCGACGCCGGGGTGCGCAACGACCCGCTGTTCGGCGGCATCGCGTGGCACGGCTACTTCGGTGACCCGGTCGTCGGCTCCCAGGTGCACGACGCCTACCCGGCGGTCCGGCAGTTCAGCACCGAGCACTCCGGCGGCACCTGGATCTCGAACCAGCACAACGAGGACATGGCCGACATCGTCAACTACACCCGCAACTGGAGCAGCAGCGTCATCAAGTGGAGCCTCGCGTTGAACCAGAACATGGGCCCGCACAACGGCGGCTGCGGCACCTGCACCGGCCTGATCACCGTGCAGGAGGGCGGCCCCCGGGCCGGCCAGGTCGACTACACCGTCGAGTACTACACGACCGGCCACCTCACCAAGTTCGTCAAGCCGGGCGCGGTACGGATCGCCTCCAACAACACCGCGGTGCAGAACGTCGCCTGGCGCAACCCGGACGGCTCCAAGGCCCTGATCGCGCACAACGGCGGCACGAGCAGCCAGTCGGTGCGCGTCGACTGGGGCGGCCAGTCCTTCGTCTACACGCTTCCCGCCCGTACCACCGCGACCTTCACCTGGTCGGGAACCGGAAACCCGGCGCCCGGCGGGACCATCACCGGTCTCGGCGGTAAATGCGTGGACGTGGCCGGCGCCGCGACCGCCAACGGAACGGCCATCCAGCTCTACGGCTGCAACGGCAGCGCCGCCCAGCGCTGGACCCGACCCGGTGACGGCACGCTGCGTTCACTCGGCAAATGCCTCGACATCAGCGGCCCGAGCAACGCCGACGGCACCGCCGCGCACCTCTGGGACTGCCACACCGGCACCTCCCAGAAGTGGACCCTCGACAGTTCGCAGCGGCTGGTCAACACGTACTCCGGCAAGTGCCTCGACGTGACCGGCAACAGCTCCGCGGACGGCGCCCGCCTCCAGATCTGGACGTGCACCGCCGGCGCCAACCAGAAGTGGGCCCTCAACTAGAAAGCACCGGCGTCAGGGTCTGGTGCCCTGCGATGGCGCCGCCCGATCCTCCACCGTGACGAAAAAGGGGGCGCCGTACGGCGCCCCCTTTTTCGTCGGTCAATCTCAGGATTCGATCGCCGGAGGACGGCGCTGCGCCGGGACCACGGCGGCCGGTTCGACCGGCAGCTTCAGCGGCTCGGTCTCGTCACTCGGGGGCGTGACCAGCTGGGTCGGCTCGTCGGCCGGCTTCGTGGCGGCGTCCTTCGCGGGAATCGACAGCGGGGCGGTCTTGTCCTGGTCGTCGTCGGTCATCGCCTGGGTACGGTCGTCCGCCGGCTCGCCCGTCGTGACGGTCTCCTCGTCCTTCGCCGCCGCGGGTTCGGCGGGCTTGGCCGCGGGCGTCGCGGTGACGGGCACGGTGGTCGCCGCGGGCTTGGCGGGCGTGGCGCTGACCGTCGCAGGTTCGGCGGCGACCGGCGCGGAGGGCGTCGCCGGTTTGGCCGGCGGGGCACTGACCGACGCGGAGCCGCTGGCGGGCTTGGCAGTCACCCGTGCGTCGGCGGTGGCGGGTTTGGCCGGCGGGGTGCTGACCGACGCGGAGCCGCTGGCGGGCTTGGCGGCCACCGGTGCGGAGGCCGCGGCGGGTTTGGCAGGCGTGGCGGCCACCGGCGCGGAGGGCGTCGCCGGTTTGGCCGGCGGGGTGCTGACCGGCGCGGAGCCGCTGGCGGGCTTGGCAGCGACCGGTGCGGAGGCTGCGCCGGGCTTGGCGGGCGCGGCGGCGACCGACGCGGAGGCGGTGGCGGGTCTGGCCGGGGTGGCGGCGACCGAGGCGGAGGCCGTCGCGGACCGGGCGGCCGAGACCGGGGCGCTCGCGGGGGTCGGCTTGGCCTGGGCGAGGCCCATGCCGCTGACGACGGTCGGTTCGTCGCCGGCGGCGAGGCCCGATCCGCTGACGACGGTCGGCTCGCCGGAGCCGGTCGCGAGGACCGTGGTCGGTTCCGGCTCGGCCGGCCGGGGCGACGGCGGAGCGGCGGGCTTCGGCGCGGCCGGCGACTGCGGCTGGGTCACGAAGATCGTGCGGTCGTTGTCGGCCGCCACCTGGGGCCGGCCGGCCGGGGCACGGTTCGTGTGCGGCGCGGCGGCCGGGACGCTGTTGAACGCGACGGTGCGGTCCGAGCCGCCGCCCGGCAGGTTGATCGCTACGGTCGGGTCGGCCGGCAGGTTGATCGCGACGGTCGGGTCGGCCGGCACGCCGGTGCGGATCACCGTGGTCTGCTCGGCGGCGACCGGGGTGCCGATCACCTTCGCGGCGCCCCGGAACCGGCCGATCTCGCCGATGATCGGCAGGACCGGGGGCTCGTAACGGGCCCAGCGGCGGGCGCTCAGCGCGGTGCCGAGCAGCGGGATCGCCAGCACGGCCGCGAGACCGTACCCGGGCCGGCTGAGGTCGAAGCTCTCCTTGGAGACCTCCGGGGACCACAGGGCCGCGTACGCCTCGGGCGCGTTGAACGCCCAGATGGTCACCCCGAGATAGACCGCCCCGGCGAGGACCGGCCCGGCGGGGGAGACCGGTCCGGCGGCGAGGATCGAGAACAGGATGCCGGAGAAGACGAGCAGCAGGAGCCCGCTGACCGACTCGGCGGTGAAGAACTCGCGGCCGCGACTGCTCAGGTCGTCGGTGAACCCGACGGCGAGGAGCACCCAGATGCACGGGGCCAGCACGAGTGCGTACAAGATCGACCTGAGGTGACGCATGATCCGGCACGGTACCCGGCACCGGCAAGAACTACCGTACCGGCTATGGAAGAACAGCATCCCGGTCGGCCGACCGCCCTGTCCCGGGTCACCCTGAGCCGGATCATGACCGCGGTCGACGTGAATCTGTACGGGACGGTGCACGGCGGCGTGCTGATGAAGTTCGTGGACGACGTGGCCGGCGCCGCCGCGGCCCGGCACAGCGGCGGTACCGCGGTCACGGCGGCGATCGACGAGATCGTCTTCCTGGAGCCGGTCCGGGTGGGCGACCTGGTGCACGCGTACGCCCAGATCAACTGGACCGGCAGCACCTCGATGGAGGTGGGTGTGAAGCTGGCCGCCGAGCGCTGGGACGAGGTCGGCCCGGAACCGCTGCCGGTGGCCACCGCATACCTGGTGTTCGTGGCCGTGGACGCGGCCGGGAACCCGCGCCGGGTGCCCCCGGTGCTGCCCACGGAGGACGAGGACCGGCGCCGGTTCACCGAGGCGATGATCCGCCGTGACCACCGGCTGGCCCGCCGCGCGGCGATCCAGAGGGCCCGGGCCGAACATCACACGGTGACCGGCTGACCGACCGTTAAGGTGTGGTGATGACGACAGGTGTGGTGACGCCGGGCACAGTGTTGTGGGAGCCGCCGGCGGACATCCGGCAGACGTCCCGGATCGGGCACTATCTGGCGTGGCTGGAGTCCGAGCGGGGACTCGTCTTCGCCGACTACGCGGCCCTGTGGGAGTGGTCGGTCACCGATCTGCCCGCCTTCTGGCAGTCCATCTGGGACTGGTCCGGGGTGGTGTCGCACGCGCCGGCGACGGCCGTGCTGGAGGCCGGGGGCATGCCGGGGGCGCGCTGGTTCCCCGGAGCCACGCTCAACTACGCCGAGAACGTGCTGCGCATGCCGGGCATCGCCGACGACGAGACGGTCGTTCACGCGTACTCCCAATCTCGTGAACCCGTCACCCTGACCGCCCGCAGCCTGCGGGAAGAGGTCCGGAGGGTCCGTGCCGGGCTGAAGGCCCGAGGGGTCGGGAAGGGTGACCGGGTCGCCGCCTACGCGCCGAACATCCCGGAGACCTACGTGCTGATGCTCGCCTCGGCGAGCCTCGGTGCGGTCTTCTCGTCGTGCGCGCCGGAGTTCGGCGCCCGCAGCGTGATCGACCGGTGGATCCAGATCGAGCCGAAGGTGCTGGTCGCGACCGACGGGTACCGCTACGGCGACAAGGACGTCGACCGGCGCGCCGAGATCGCGGCGATCCGGGAGGCGATCCCGTCGATCGAGCACGTGGTCACCATCGGCTACCTGAACCCGGGCGGGGACTGGGACGATCTCGGCGGCGACGATCCGCTGGAGTTCGAGCCGGTGCCGTTCGACCAGCCGCTCTACGTGCTCTACAGCTCCGGCACCACCGGCCTGCCCAAACCCATCGTGCACGGCCACGGCGGCATCCTCCTGGAGCACCTCAAGATCCTGGCGCTGCACCACGACCTGGGGCCCGGCGACCGGTTCTTCTGGTTCACCACCACCGGCTGGATGATGTGGAACTACCTGGCCAGCGGCCCGGCCGTGGGCTCGGCGATCGTGCTCTTCGACGGCAATCCGGGCTGGCCCTCGCTGGACATGCTGTGGGAATTGGTGGACACGGCCGGCATCACCTACTTCGGCACCTCGGCCCCGTACCTGCTGGCCTGCCGCAAGGCCGGGCTCACCCCGCGGGTCGCGCTCAAGGGCCTCGGCTCGACCGGTGCGCCGCTGCCGCCGGAGGGCTGGGCCTGGGTGTACGAGGCGGTCGACCCCGGCCTGCACCTGGTGTCGCTGTCCGGCGGCACCGACGTGTGCACCGGCTTCGTCGGAGGAGTGCCGCTGCTGCCGGTACGGGCCGGCGTGATCAGCTGCCGTGCCCTGGGCGCGCGGGTGGAGGCGTACGACCCGGCGGGCCGGCCGGTCGTCGGTGAACTGGGTGAACTGGTGATCACCGCGCCGATGCCGAGCATGCCGGTCGGCTTCTGGAACGACCGGGACGGCTCCCGCTACCGGGAGGCCTACTTCGACGTCTTCCCCGGTGTGTGGCGGCACGGCGACTGGATCACCATCGGCCGCGACGGCAGCTGTGTGATCACCGGCCGCTCGGACGCCACCCTCAACCGGGGCGGTGTGCGGCTCGGCACGGCCGAGTTCTACTCGGTGGTCGAGGCGCTGCCGGAGGTCGCCGACTCGCTGGTGGTGCACCTCGACAAACCTGACGACCCGAACGGCGAGCTACTGCTCTTCGTGGTGCTCACCGAGGGCACCGACCTCGACGACGGGCTGCGCGCCCGCATTGCGAAAGAGCTCCGCGGCGCGCTCTCGCCCCGGCACGTGCCCGACGCCGCCCATCAGGTACGCGCTCTGCCACGCACCCTCTCCGGCAAGAAGCTGGAGGTGCCGGTGAAGCGGATCCTCACCGGCACCCCGGTGGAGTCGGCCGCGGCCAAGGGCGCCCTGGCCAACCCCGACTCCCTCACCGCGTTCGCCGAGCTGTATGCGGAACGGGTCAGATCAGGGTCAGCGTGACCTTCTCGGTGGCGGCCCGCGCCTCGGTCTTCGACTCGTCCAGGTTGGCGCAGAGCACGATCGAGGCGCCGGCCACCAGCGGGGCCAGCAGCCAGTCGTTCGCGTCCGGATAGAAGGCGGTGTCGATCAGCACCCGGGCGCCGGCCGTGATGCCCAGCTCGGCGGCGCGCTCGACGGCCGCCTCGATGACGTCGTGGTGGCTCAGCTCGACGTACCCGGCCAGTGCCCGGTCGGCGGACCCGACCGGCTCGCCGCGGAAGTGGTCGCCGTGGTTGCGGACCTCGGTGACGTAGTCGGCGTACCCCTCGGGCGGGGTGCGCAGTGGCATGGCCAGCGGGAGCAGGCCGGTCGCGTAGCGGTCGAGGGTGGACCAGCCGGCCGCCCTCTCCACCAGCTCCGGCGTGGTGAAGAGCGCCTCGACCGGTTGCGGATCGCCGCCCAGATCGGCGGCCAGCCCGGCGGCCGACACACCGAGCAGCAGCGCGGCGGTCTGCCAGTGCGGCGGCAGCAGCAGGGCCACGGTGTCACCGTGGCCCAGGCCGACCCCGTCGACCAGCAGGTTCGCGGTCTTCGCCACCCAGTTGTCCAGGGTCGTCCCGGACAACTCGGTGCGGTCGCCGGTGGCATCGTCATACCAGGTCAGTAGCGGGGCGGCCGGGTCCCGCCCGACCGCCTTCGCGAAAACCTGCGGGATCGTCGTGTTCATCGCTTCACAGCGTAGGCGGATCACGCACAGTAATGGCCTCGGAAGGTCCGCAACGATCGGCAGTGTCGCGGACACCTTCGTGAAGCCTTCCCGGCGTACCCTCGAACCGTCGGTGGTCCCACTGCCGTACAGGTATGGCAGAACCACCGCATCGGTACGTCAGAGCTGCCAAGGAGATGCCTCGTGACCCCCGGTCGCCCCCCGCGAGTGCTCGTCGACGCCACCAGCGTCCCCGCTGACCGAGGTGGAGTCGGCAGATACGTCGACGGGCTTCTCGGCGCGCTGGGGCAGCAGAGCCCCGGCCACGTCGAGCTGGCTGTCGTGTCCCAACGATCGGATGCGGAGCGTTACCGCCGCATGCTGCCCGGAGCCGAGGTCATCCCCGGTCCGGCGGCGATCGTGCACCGCCCGGCCCGTCTGGCCTGGGAGCAGACCGGACTGCCGCTGCTCGCCCAGCAGGTCGGCGCGGATGTGCTGCACGCGCCGTTCTACACGTGCCCGCTGCGGGCCGGCTGCCCGGTGACGGTCACGGTGCACGACGCGACCTTCTTCACCGAGCCCGAGCACTACGACAACACCAAGCGGACCTTCTTCCGCAGTGCCATCAAGACGTCACTGCGCCGGGCCGCCCGGGTGATCGTGCCCAGCAAGGCCACCCGCGACGAGCTGATCCGCCTCCTCGACGCCGACCCGACGAAGATCGACGTGGCCTATCACGGCGTCGACCAAACGGCCTTCCACGCGCCGGGTGAGGACGAGAAGGCGCGGGTCCGGGCCCGGCTCGGTCTGGGCGACTCCGGCTACGTGGCGTTCCTCGGCGCCAAGGAGCCCCGCAAGAACGTGCCGAACCTGATCCGGGGCTGGGCCCGGGCGGTGGCCGACTGGCCGCGCCCGCCGGCTCTGGTGATCGCCGGCGGTCAGGGCCACGACGACGACATCGACCGCGCGGTGGCCGAGGTCCCGGCCCACCTGCGGCTGCTGCGACCAGGCTATCTGCGGTATGCGGATCTGCCCGGCTTCCTCGGCGGCGCCCTGGTGGCCTGCTACCCGTCCTTCGGTGAGGGGTTCGGGCTGCCGATCCTGGAGGCGATGGCCTGCGGCACTCCGGTGCTCACCACGCCCCGCCTGTCCCTGCCCGAGGTCGGCGGTGACGCCGTCGCCTACACGACCGAGGCGCCCGAACGGATCGCCGAGGACCTCGCGGACCTGCTGCACGACGCGGAGCGCCGGGGCACGCTGGCCAAGGCCGGCTTCGATCGGGCGAAAGAGTTCACCTGGGAATCCAGCGCGGAGGTACATGTAACAACGTGGAATCGGGTTACATCTTGATCATCAACTAAACTTTCCGCGCATGAGCGACGAACAGGCCGTGTTGTACGGAGTGGTTCTTGCCGGGGGCACCGGAACCCGTCTCTGGCCACTGTCCCGCGCCGGTCATCCCAAGTTCCTGCATCCACTGACCGGCACCGAGGCATCCCTTCTCCAGGCCACGGTCGACCGGCTGGACACTCTCGCGTCCCCCGATCGGGTTTTCGTGGTGACCGGCGTGGCCCATGCCGCCGCGGTGTCCCGGCAGCTCGCGACGATGCCCGAGGAGAACGTGCTCATCGAGCCGTCCCCGCGGGACTCGTGTGCGGCGATCGCCCTGGCGGCCGCGGTGATCGCCCGGCGCAACCCGGAGGCGATCATGGGCTCCTTCGCGTCCGATCACCTGATCGCCGACAAGGAGGCTTTCGCCGCCGTCATCCGCCAGGCGATGACCGGTGCGAGCCAGGGCCTGCTGATGACCCTCGGGATCACCCCGACCAGGCCCGAGACCGGGTACGGCTACCTCCAGTGCGGCGCCTCGGTCGGTGCCGGCCCGCTGCTGAAGGTCGAGGAGTTCAAGGAGAAGCCGTCGTACGACGTGGCCGAGAGCTACGTGAAGTCCGGCAACTATCTGTGGAACGCCGGCATGTTCGTCTGGCGGGTGGACGCCTTCCTGTCCGAGCTGCACCGGCAGCAGCCGCAGCTCGCCGCCGGAGTCAGCCGGATCGCCTCGGCCTGGGGGACCGCCGACCAGGAGGAGGTCATGGGTGACGTCTGGCCGACGCTGCCGAAGATCTCCGTCGACTACGCGGTGATGGAGGGCGCGGCCGCGGTCGGCCGGGTCGGCACCGTGCCCGGCGACTTCGGGTGGAACGACGTCGGCGACTTCCACACCCTCGGCGAGGTGCTCACCGCCGACCAGGCCGGCAACGTGGTCGTCGGCCAGGACACCGGCGGCGAGCGGCCCACCGTGCTGCTGCGCGAGACCGAGGGCCTCGTCGTCGTCCCGTCCTCCGGCCGTCTGGTCGCCGCGATGGGTGTGCGTGACCTGATCATCGTCGACACGCCGGACGCCGTCCTGGTCTGCCCGCGTGAGCGTGCCCAGGAGGTCAAGCAGCTCGTCGACCACCTCAAGGAACTCGGCCAGCACGGCTACATCTAGAGGCCGTCCGGTTCTGCGGGCCGGTACCTCGATCTTGTGAAGTCCGCGATGACGGTACGACCGGACTTCACAGGATCGGGGCAGGTCAGCGAAGGCGCGTCAGCGCCGGGGCGATCTGCTGGACCGTGCCGGAGGCCAGGGGTGACGGCAGCGCGTCCGGCCGGAACCATCGCAGGTCCGAGGACTCCTCGCTGATCCGCTCCACGCTGCCGGCCGGGGCCCGCAGCAGGAACCGCACGTCGTAGTGGACCGACGGCTCGGCCGGAGCGCCGTCCCGCGGGCCGCACCGGACCTCGTGGACGTCGATGTCGATCGGCGTCGTGTCGAGGATCAGGCCGGAGATGCCGGACTCCTCGGTCGCCTCCCGGAAGGCGGCCGCGGCCAGCGTCGTGTCGCCCTCCTCGCAGTGCCCGCCCAGCTGCATCCACAGGTTGAGCCGGCCGTGCAGGCAGAGCAGGATCCGGCTGTCCTCGCCGACGATCAGGGCGCTGGCCGTCACGTGACCGGCCCGGTGGGCACGGGTCATCGCCGCCGGGCCGTCGGCGAGCAGGTCCAGCGTGCGCTTGCGGGCCAGTTCGGCGTGGTCGGAGGTGGCCGTCCAGGTACTCAGGACGTCGACGGCGTTCTCGTAGAGGGCGGTCATCGCGGTGCTCCGTAGGTGAGGGTCACGCCCTCGTCGTCGACGACGACGGTGGTCCCGATGCCCTCCGCGGCTAGGGCGGCCCGCACCCGATGGGCATCGGCGCCGGTGCGGATCAGCGCGGCCGCTCCGTCACCGGCGGGCGTGAGCCGGATGCCGTCGCCCACCCGCAGACTCGACACCAGCACTCCGTCGGTCGTCCGGAGAGCGCGGGCGACGGCGGCCGGATCAACGGCCGGTGCGGCAGCGGCCACCCCGGACCGGGGCGCCGGGGGCACGGTCCCGGCGAGCGGCGGGCCGGGGAGGGCGGCGGCGGCCCGGAGGCCTTCGGCGCGGGCCTCGGCGGTGCCGAGGCTGAACATGTCGCTCTCGGCGTCACGGATCAGGACGGCCGCCCCGGAGCCCTCACCGGACCGCGGGTAGCCCCGGACCACGGCCACCGGCACCCGGTCACACTTGCCCTTGACCAGTTCGGCCGCGGCCGCCAGCTCGTCGACCACCGCCATCTGGGTCAGGGACAGCTCGTTACCGTACGGATCGACCTGTCCCCGATGGTCGAGCAGCGCCTCGATCCCGGCCGCGCCCAGCGCCACGTCGGTCAGGCCGTTGCGCCACGCCCGGCCCATCGTGTCGGAGACGACGATCACCACGTCGAGCCCACGGGCCAGCAGATCGGCGCGCAACCGGCGGGCCGACGCGTCCGGATCCTCGGGAAGCAGTACGAGATGGGTCTTGTCCACGTTCGACGCGTCGATGCCGGCGGCCGCCATCACGAAACCGTGGTGGGTCTGCACGATCGAGGTGGGGCCGCGGCGGGCCACCACCCGGGCGGTCTCGCCGTCGAGCACCCGCTGCCGGGCCTCCTCGCGCTCCGGCCCGTCCGCCGGGACCTCGACCAGGCGGCCCTCCGCCTTGGACACGATCTTGCTGGTCACCACGAGGACGTCGCCGTCGGTGATCCACGGCGCCGCGCCGACGATCAGCTGGGCCAGGTCGTCACCGGCCGTCACGTCACCGATCCCGCGGACCGGCAGGATCTCCAGGCCGCCGGCCGGGCCACCGGAAGAGCCGCCGGCCGGGCCGGCGGAAGCGCGGTCGCCGGCCGTGCCGTCGGTCATCGGGCCAGCTCCAGCGCGTCGGCGACCATCCGGGCGGTGGCGTCCTCGTCGCGCATCCACAGCGGCACCGCACGGGTCCGCACGCCGGGCACCCGGGCGTCCTCGTCGGAGGTGTCGACCAGCCAGCCGTCCAGCAGGCCGCCGTCGGCGCGTGGGCCATACATCCGGCCGACTCCGGCCGCGCTGACCTCGACCTCCAGGGTGGCCAGGCACTTGTCGGCCATCCCGCGGACCGGGGAGCCGCCGATGATCGGGGACACGCCCACCACCGGTGCCGCAGCGTTCGCCACGGCCTCCTTGAGCGCGGGCACGGCCAGGATCGGGGCGATGCTGACCACCGGATTGCTCGGGGCGACCAGGATCACATCGGCTGCCGCGATCGCGTCCAGGACGCCGGCGGCCGGTTTCGCGGCGTCGGCGCCACGGAAGACGAAGTTGTGCGTCGGCACGTCGCCGCGGTGGCGGACCCACCACTCCTGGAAGTGGATCGCCTTGCGCTCGCCGTCGACGTCCACGACCACGTGGGTCTCCAGGCGGTCGTCGGTGGCCGGGAGCAGGGTGATGCCGGGCTGCCAGCGCTCGCAGAGGGCCGCGGTGACCGCGGAGAGCGGATAGCCTGCGTTCAGCATGGTGGTGCGCACCAGGTGGGTGGCGGTGTCCTTGTCGCCGAGACCGAACCAGGACGGCTCCACCCCGTACTTCGCCAGCTCGTCCTTGACCACCCAGGTCTCGCCGACCCGGCCCCAGCCGCGCTCGGGGTCGGCGGCGCCGCCCAACGTATACATGACGGAGTCCAGGTCGGGGCAGATCTGGAGGCCGTGCATGCGCACGTCATCGCCGACATTGACGACCGCCGTCACCTCCGCGCCGACGGCTCGGGCGTGAGCACGCACGCCGAGAAGGAAACGGGCACCGCCGATGCCCCCGGTCAGGACCACGATCCGCATGACCCCATCCTCGCGCACCCGCGCCGTCGCCTCGGGCGGCGGGTATCGGTTTACTCTGTGCCGACCTCGACCAACCGCACCGGGAGCAACTGTGACGACATCACCGCAGCCGGATCCGGCCGCCGAGAAGACCATCGGGCAGTATCTGCGGCCCCTGCGCGACCTGGCCGTCTGGGCCCTGATCGCGGCGCCGGCCGTGTTCCTGTTCGTCGCCGTGATCAGCCTGTTCGGGGGCGACTTCACCGCGCGGACCCAGTACAGCTTCGGCGCCTTCGTGAACCTCGAGACGATCTTCTTCCCGCTCGCCGCCGTGCTGCTGTCGCTGGGTGTCAAGCCGGTCCACCCGAAAGCGCGGTTGATCACCATGCTGGCCCTCGGGGAGTACGCGGTGGCGTCCTTCTTCGGGGTGATCTTCGGACTGCTCTTCGGGGTGAGCGGGATCGCCGCCCAGGACGCCGCGTCAGCCTTCAACGCGCTGCTGGTCCGGGTCGCGTGGCTCGCGGTGCTCGGGATGGCCGGTTACGCGATCCTCCAGATCTGGCTCGGCTTCTACCCGACGGTCAAGCCGCAGCCGGGCGTCTACGGCCAGCCGTACCAGCACCAGCCGCAGCAGTACGGCCCGCCGCCCGGCTACGGCCCGCAGCCGCCGTACGGCGCTCCCGCCCCCGGTCAGCAGCCGCCGTACGCCGCGCCCGGTCAGCAGCCCTACGGCGGCGCCGCCCCCGGTCCGGTCCCGCCGGGTACCCCCACCCCGCCGCCGGTCGCCACGCAGCCGTTCAGCGTGCCGCCGGCGACCTACGGGCAGTACCCGGCCGTGCAGCCGCCCGTGTGGGGTGCCGCATCGCCGCCTCCGCCCTACGCCGAGCCCACCCAGCCGGTGCCGCCGCCCGCCCCGCCGGTCCCGTCCGCACCGCCGGCGTCCGACCGCACCGCCGTGCTGCCCGATGACCGTCCCGGCTTCGGCCCGGCCGCCGAGGACCCGCCCCGCCAGTGAGACCCGGCCACCCCCGTATCAGGGCCGGCGGAAGAGCCCGATAACGGCCAGACGGGCCCGGATCGTGTCCCAGGACACGTTCCGGGCCGGTGAGCACAGCGGCAGCCGAAACGAATCGGGCCTAGGCTGCTTTGCGTGGTAGAGGTCAACGTGGAACCCGTACCGACCGAGGCGAGCATCCGCCGCGCATTGCGCCGCGCCGCCGACGGTAAAGCGATCGACGTCGATGAGGCGGTGGCGCTGCTCACGGCCCGTGGCGAACAGTTCGACGAGCTGCTGGCGATCGCCGGTGGCATCCGGGACGCCGGTCTGCGCGAGGCCGGGCGGCCGGGCGTCGTCACGTACTCCCGCAAGGTCTTCATCCCTTTGACCCGGCTCTGTCGGGACCGGTGCCACTACTGCACGTTCGCCACCGTGCCGCACAAGCTGCCGGCCCCGTTCCTGGAGCGCGACGAGGTCCTCGAGATCGCCCGGCAGGGCGCGGCGCAGGGCTGCAAGGAGGCGCTGTTCACCCTCGGCGACCGGCCCGAGGAGCGGTGGCCGGCGGCCCGGCAGTGGCTCGACGAGCGGGGCTACGACTCGACTCTCGACTACGTGCGGGCCTGTGCCATCGCCGTGCTGGAGGAGACCGGCCTGCTCCCGCACCTCAATCCCGGGGTGATGAGCTGGGCCGAGTTGCAGCGGCTCAAGCCGGTCGCGCCGAGCATGGGCATGATGCTGGAGACCACCGCCACCCGGCTGTGGTCGGAGAAGGGCGGCCCGCACTACGGCTCGCCGGACAAGGAGCCCGCGGTCCGTCTGCGGGTGCTCGACGACGCCGGCCGGGTCGGTGTGCCGTTCACCACCGGCATCCTGATCGGGATCGGGGAGAACCTGACCGAGCGGGTCGAGTCGCTGTTCGCGATCCGGCGGGTGTCGCGTGAGTTCGGGCACATCCAAGAGGTCATCGTGCAGAATTTCCGCGCCAAGCCGGACACGGCGATGCGCGGGATGCCCGACGCGGAGCTGCGCGAGCTGGCCGCCACGGTGGCGGTGGCGCGGGTCATCATGGGACCGCGAGCCCGGATCCAGGCCCCGCCGAACCTGATCGACGACGAGTTCGGGCTGCTGCTGCAAGCGGGGATCGACGACTGGGGCGGTGTCTCCCCGGTGACGCCCGATCATGTGAATCCGGAGCGTCCGTGGCCGCAGATCGACCTTCTCGCCGAGAAGACGGAGAAGTCCGGCTTCACGTTGCGGGAGCGGCTCACCATCTACCCGGAGTATGTCCGCCGGGGCGACGAGGGCTGGCTGGATCCGCGGCTGAAGTCGCACGTCGCCGCGCTCGCCACCGAGGACGGGCTCGGGGCGGACGTGAAGCCGGCGGGTCTGCCGTGGCAGGAGCCCGACGACGCGTTCGGCGGGGGCCGCACCGACCTCTTCAAGAGCATCGACACCGACGGCCGCTCCGAGGACCGTCGCTCCGACTTCGACCACGTCTACGGCGACTGGGACGAGGTGGCCGCGCACCTCAAGAGCGCCCCGGTGAGCATGCCGACCGACGTGCTGGCGGCTCTCAAGCTGGCCTCGGAGGACCCGGGGGCCCTGCTCCTGGAGAAGAACGAGGACAAGGCGATGGCGTTGTTCAACGCCGACGGCACAGCTCTCGACGAGCTGGCCCGGATCGCCGACGATCTGCGGAGATCGGTCAACGGCGACGACATCACGTACGTGGTGAACCGCAACATCAACTTCTCCAACGTCTGTTACGTCGGCTGCCGGTTCTGTGCGTTCGCCCAGCGTGAGAAGGACGCCGACGCGTACCGGCTGTCCGTGGAGCAGGTCGCCGACCGGGCCGAGGAGGCGTGGCGGGACGGCGCGTCCGAGGTGTGCATGCAGGGCGGCATCGACCCCAAGATGCCGGTCACCGCGTACGCCGACCTGGTTCGCGCGGTCAAGCAGCGGGTGCCGGGGATGCACGTGCACGCGTACTCCCCGATGGAGATCGTGACCGCCTCGGCGAAGGCCGGGGTGTCGCTGCGGGAGTGGCTGACCGAGCTGAAGGAGGCCGGTCTCGGCACCATCCCGGGTACGGCCGCCGAGATCCTCGACGACGACGTGCGCTGGGTGCTGACCAAGGGCAAGCTGCCCACGTCGGCCTGGGTCGACGTGGTGACCACCGCACACCAGGTGGGTATCCGTTCCAGCTCGACCATGATGTACGGCCACGTCGACCACCCGCGCCAGTGGCTGGGCCACTTCCGGGTGCTCGCCGGTATCCAGGATGTCACCGGCGGCTTCACCGAGTTCGTGGCGCTCCCGTTCATTCACACGAACGCGCCGATCTATCTGGCCGGCATCGCCCGTCCCGGTCCGACCTGGAGGGAGAACCGGGTCGTGCACGCGATGGCCCGGGTGCTGCTGCACGGCCGGATCAACAATATTCAGTGCTCCTGGGTGAAACTCGGCGATGAGGGTACCCGCGTGATGCTCAACGGCGGTTGTAATGACCTGGGGGGCACTCTCATGGAGGAGACGATCTCGAGGATGGCCGGTTCCGAGCACGGTTCTGCCAGGACGGTCGCCGAGCTGAAGGAGCTGGCGGCCGCCGCGGGCCGTCCGGCGGTGGAACGCACCACGGTGTACGGACGCAGGTGAATGTTCTCGACCCGGCGCGGGCCTCCGGGCCGGCGCCGGGTTGGGGGGATGTTTCCGGGGGCATGATCCATTCGGCGGACCCGGGTCGGGGGACCCGCTGCACCTAAGTCACAAAACGGGTTAAATTGGACGCGACGGCCTAGCTCCGCGTTACCTTCCGGCGGCTTGGAGCGATAGGGCTGGAACAGGCCTGTGATCCGCTCACCAGCGGTGCGGAAACGGGCCTATTTAGCAGGTTCGGCTTGACGACGCACGTCTTACACGCGTGTAATTTTGGTGGGGTTGTGGGGACGATGTGGCACAAAGGCGTCGTACCCACAAAAACACGCCGCGTGCGTGGGGGGTCAGCGCTGGCTTCATGCCGGCGCGGAATTTGGAGGCACGCCGATGGAAGCGACGCAGGTTGAAGGGGTAGACCTGCTCGGGGACGCGCCCGAGTGGCAGGAGCGGGCGCTGTGTTCACAGACCGATCCCGAGGCTTTCTTCCCTGAGAAGGGCGGCTCGACGCGCGAGGCCAAGCGCATCTGCGGCCGCTGTGATGTGAAAGCCGAGTGCTTGGAGTACGCGCTCGGTCACGACGAGCGTTTCGGGATCTGGGGTGGACTGTCCGAACGTGAACGTCGCAAGTTGAAACGGCGCGTGGCCTAAGCCAACTCGTCGGGATCCACCCCGAGCAGGTTGGCAACCTGCTCGATGATCACATCGTGGACGAGGTCGGCGAGGTCTTCCCGGTCCATCGCCCGGAACTCCAGCGGGCGCCGGTAGAGCACGATCCGTGGTGGCAGCTCATGCCGCCCCGGACGGCCCGGCAGCAGCCGGGCCAGGGGCACCTCGCCGTCCTCGAGCACGTCGGAGTCGTAGACGTTCAGCTCCGGGGGCACGTCCTCGACCGCGAACTCCACGCCGGCCAGCTCCTTGGCGTAGCGGCGCTCCAGGCTCTCCACGGTGTCCAGCACCAGGTCGTCGAAGATCTCCGCCTTCGTGCGGGCCAGCGGCACGGTCGCCGGCACCAGGCGGCCACGCAGGCCTCGTCCGTGCCGGTCCCGTCGTGCGGGGTGGCCCGGACCGGTGCTGCGCGTCGCCTTACCGTCCGTCCGGCGGCGTTCGGGGCTGGTGGTCACGCGGCCAGCGTATCCCCACTCGGGCGAGGTACGTGGTCAGCCCGTTCGCATCGTGTGTCCGCGCCGTTAATTCGCCCCATCGGGTCGGCGTGTACAACGACCATCGCCGAATCGTGATGCGCCCCGGTCGGCGTGTCGCGCGGCAACACGACCCAGAATCGCGAACGGGGAGATAAGTTGCCGCCGTGAGGTCACCACGGCGCTGCTCCCGGAACGGCTGTCCCCGACAGGCGGTCGCCACCCTGACCTACGTCTACGGCGATTCCACGGCCGTCGTGGGCCCTCTCGCGGCCTTCGCCGAACCCCACACGTACGACCTGTGCGAGCCGCACGCCCGAAGCCTCACCGCCCCCCGAGGCTGGGAACTCGTCCGGCACGACGGCGATTTCGCGCCCCCGCCCCCCACCACCGACGACCTGGTGGCCCTCGCCGAGGCCGTCCGTGAGGCCGCTCGTCCGCTCACTGCGCGCCCGGACGACAACGACCACACCCCGGGCCACCAGACCGGCCGCCGCGGGCATCTCCGGGTGATCCCGCCCTCCCACTGACGTCACCCCGATGTGGTACGGGTCACCCCGCCCTCAACCGCATCCGGCCCGTCCCGAACTACCCCGCGACGTAGCCGCCCCCTCCCGCCCGCCAGCGCGCCGCACGGGCGAAGCGTCCCCTCGCCGAAACTCCGGCTGGCTCCCACCGCTGTCTCAACAGCCGTGAGACAGCGGTGACGACCAGCCACACCTGCCCGCCGCCCGGCTGGTTCCCACCGCTGTCTCAGCCGCGGTGAGACAGCGGTGACGGCCAGCCGCACCTGCCCGGCGCGGCGGCCTGCCCAGCGCCGGGCCTGGCGGCCGGGGCGGTGGCGTGTCAGGTCAGGGCGACCAGGTGGAAACGCTTGCGGAGCCAGGGGAGCAGGGTGCGGTACGCGTCGATGGTGGCGGGCTGTGCGTAGTCGTGGGAGAGCACGATCGAGCCCGGCCGGGTGTGCCTCTTCACCGACCTGATGATCTTGTCGCGGTGGGAGTTCTGCGACTCGGTCTCCTGCTGCTCCCAGTCGCGCGGGTCGACCTTCCAGTAGATCGAGTGCATGCCCATCTCGGCGGAGATCTTGACCAGCGCCGGAGTGAAGTTGCCACCGGGCGCGCGCATGTAGCGGATCTTGGCGTCCGGGACGGCGGCGCGGATCGCGGCGTTGGCGCGCTCCAGGTCCGCGCGGATGGCGTGGTGTGCGCGCTTGCCGAGTTTCAGATCGTGGTTCCACGAGTGGTTGCAGAAGCTGTGGCCGCCCTTGGCGATCGCGCGCACCAGGTCCGGGTGGCGGCGTGCCTGGGTGCCGACCAGGCAGAAGGTGGCCTTCACCTTCTCCCTGGCGAGGAGCTTCAGCAGTTTCGGCGTGAGGTCCGGGTCGGGCCCGTCGTCGAAGGTGAGGGCGACACCCTTGGACCCGGTCGTCAGAAGGCTGCCGGCGGGCCCGGTCTTACCCTTCGGCTTGACGATCGGGACGCTCTCGGTGCGTTTCTTCGAGGGCTTCGGCGCCGGTTCGTCCGCCGCTGCCGGTGTCTCCGCGGAGGGTGACGGTGACGGGCTGGGCGCGGTGATGCTGGGCGACGGCTGGGCGGTCGTGGTCGCCGCGGTCGCCTGGCCGACGAGCCCGGTCATGATCAGCGCAACGCTGATCGCGAAGGCTTTTCGGGTGTGCGACAGCCGAATCAAGAAGACCTCCCCAGGTCGATGTGCGACAGCCGACGATGCCTCGAATCGCCGCCGGCCGCCAAGTACGTGTGGTCCTTTGGCGCGAATCCGGTAATGCGTCGATTTTCGCCGCAGATCTATCGCGGATCACCGATGGGGTTGGTCAGGGTGGTAAATGTCTCGATTGTCTACCCGACTGGTGGGCGGGGCCCGAGGGCGCCCGCCCACGAACGGATTAGCCCAGTTCCGCCAGCTCCTGAGTGGTGAGCAGACGGGAGCGGATGAGGAACCGGACGCCCTCGGGCGCCTCCAGCGAGAAGCCGGAGCCACGGCCGGGGACCACGTCCACCGTGAGATGTGTGTGCTTCCAGAGTTCGAACTGACTCGCCGACATCCAGAACGTGATGGGCTCCGGCACCCCCTCGATCGCCAGAGATTCCAGGAGCACGTCCGAGCCGCCGGTACGGAACTCGCCCTCCAGATAACACATCGGCGAACTGCCGTCGCAGCAGCCGCCGGACTGGTGGAACATCAACGGGCCGTGCTGCTCCCGCAGCTGCCGCATCATGTCGGCGGCCGCGGGAGTCACGTCAACCCTCGTCACCCTCATGACCTAGAAGAAACCCATGGCCTTGGGGGAGTAGCTGACCAGCAGATTCTTGGTCTGCTGATAGTGGTCGAGCATCATCCGGTGGTTCTCCCGCCCGATGCCGGACTGCTTGTAGCCGCCGAACGCCGCGTGCGCCGGGTAGAGGTGGTAGCAGTTCGTCCACACCCGGCCCGCCTTGATCGCCCGTCCGGCCCGGTACGCCTGGTTGCCGTCCCGCGTCCAGACGCCGGCGCCCAGCCCGTACAGCGTGTCGTTGGCGATTTTGATGGCGTCGTCGAAGTCGCCGAACGGCGTGACCGAGACCACCGGCCCGAAGATCTCCTCCTGGAAGATCCGCATGTTGTTGCGGCCCTCGAAGATCGTCGGCTGCACGTAGTAGCCGCCGGCCAGGTCGCCCGGCATCTCCGCCTTCGCCCCGCCGACCAGGGTGCGGGCGCCCTCCTGCCGACCGATGTCCAGGTAGGAGAGGATCTTCTCGAGCTGGTCGTTGGAGGCCTGCGCGCCGACCTGGGTGTCGGTGTCCAGCGGGTTGCCCTGCTTGAGGTTCTCCACCCGCTTCACGCCGGCGGCCAGGAAGTCCGAGTAGTGGCCCTGCTGGATCAGCGCGCGGGACGGGCAGGTGCACACCTCGCCCTGGTTGAGCGCGAACATCGCGAAACCCTCGAGCGCCTTGTCCAGGAAGTCGTCGTCGGCCCGGCTGACGTCGTCGAAGAAGATGTTCGGGCTCTTGCCGCCGAGTTCCAGGGTGACCGGGATCAGGTTCTCCGAGGCGTACTGCATGATCAGGCGGCCGGTGGTGGTCTCACCGGTGAAGGCGACCTTGGCCACCCGGCTGGAGCTGGCCAGCGGCTTGCCCGCCTCCACGCCGAAGCCGTTGACGATGTTCACCACGCCGGCCGGGATCAGGTCGCCGATCAGCGAGAACAGGTAGTGGATCGAGGCCGGGGTCTGTTCGGCCGGCTTCAGCACGACCGCGTTGCCGGCGGCCAGGGCCGGCGCCAGCTTCCAGACCGCCATCAGGATCGGGAAGTTCCACGGGATGATCTGCGCGACCACGCCGAGCGGCTCGTGGAAGTGGTAGGCGACGGTGTCGGAGTCCAGCTCGCCCGCGCTGCCCTCCTGCGCGCGGATGGCGCCGGCGAAGTAGCGGAAGTGGTCGATGGCGAGCGGGATGTCGGCCGCCAGCGTCTCCCGTACCGCCTTGCCGTTCTCCCAGGCCTCGGCGACGGCCAGCTTCTCGAGATTCTGTTCCATCCGGTCGGCGATCCGGTTGAGGATGTTGGCCCGCTCGGTGGGCGACGTGCGGCCCCAGCCGGGAGCGGCGGCGTGCGCCGCATCCAGGGCCTTCTCCACGTCCTCGGCGGTGCCGCGGGCGACCTCGGTGAAGATCTGACCGGTCACCGGGGACGGGTTGGTGAAGTACTGCCCCTTGGCCGGCGGGACGTACTCGCCACCGATGTAGTGGTCGTAACGGGACTGGTAGCTGACGATCGAGCCTTCGGAACCGGGCGGGGTGTAGATGGTCACGGTCTCGCACCTCCTCATTCGAGGCGGACCTTAGTTACGGCTACGTTGCAGCAACGTTGCACGCGTATTCACGGGTCAGAGCGGCGACCCGGCGGGCGGCGACCGGGTCGGCCGGCGCCAGGGCCACGTAGGCCTCCCAGAGGTCCAGGTCGTCACTGCCCCACGAGCTGTTCAGCCAGGTCTGGAGCAGCCGCCGGTCACCGGCCTCCAGGATCGCGGCGCGCAGCCGGTCGTCCAGCAGCCGGCGCAGGCGCACGATCCCCGGCGCGTCCGAGGCGGGCAACAACGGGCCGGGGTACGCGTCCACGGCCTCGGCCGTCCGCCCCGCGTCCAGCAGCCGCGCCACCACCCCGAAGTCCGTCGTCAGGTCGGCGCGCAGCCGGTACGGCCGGGAGTCGAGCAGCTCCGGGCCCAGGATGCGGCGCAGGCGGGACAACTCGGCGCGGACCGTCACCGGGTTCACGTCGTCGCCGTACAGATCGACGGCCAGCTGCTCGCCGGTGCGCCCCTCCGGGTGCACGGTGAGCAGCACCAGCAGTTCCGAGTGCCGCCGTTTGATCCGCAACCGTCCGCTGCCGGCCGCGAGCAGGGCCTCGTCCCGGCCGAGTGCCGCGACCTGCGGGCTCCGGGGCACCTTCACGAAATCACGGAGGTACGCCTCGGCGGCGAGCGCCGTGGCCCGGATCAGGGCGAGACTGTGCGGATTGGCCAGATGGTCCCCGCCGGTCACGTCGATCGCCCCGAGCAGCCGGCCGGAGCCCGGATCGTGGACCGGGGCCGCGGCGCACGTCCACTGCTGCACCGGATGGCTGAAGTGCTCGGTCGCGAAGATCTGCAGTGCGTGGTCGACGGCGAGCGCGGTGCCCGGCGCGTTCGTCCCGGCGTGCGCCTCGTCCCAGCGGGCGCCCGGCACGAAGTTCATCGCCGCGGCACTGCGCAGCGTGGCCGGATGCCCCTCCACCCAGAGCAGGCGGCCGTGCGCGTCGCAGACCGCCATCATGTGGTCACCGTCCTCGGCCAGGCCGCCCAGCAGGTCCCGGAAGAGTGGCATCACCCGGGCCAGCGGGTGCGCCGACCGGTACGCCTCCAGGTCGTCATCGGCCAGGTCGATCGGCGCCGTGCTGTCCGCCCCGATGAACGCGGCCGAGCGGGCCCACGAGTCGGCCACCACCTGCCGCATCCGATCCGGGCGCATCTCGCCGGCCAGGAACCTCTCATGGGCGCGGCCGATCAGCCGGATCCGCTCGGCGGGGTCGTCTCCGGGGGACAGCGCGAGCCACGGGTTCACCGGCAGCACCTCCAGCCCCCATCGTGACCGGCGTCACGGCTGGTGACAACAGTCCCTATGCTGCGGGCCGTGCAGCCGTGGCCCCGTACCGAAGAAGAAGCCTTTGCCGTGCAGGACGCCCTGCGTTCCCGCGTGGTGCCCGCCGAGGGGCCGCAAACGCCGGCCACCGTCGCCGGCCTGGACGTCGCCTACTCCGACGACGACTCCCGGCTCGCCGCCGCGGTGGTCGTGCTCAACACCGCCGACCTGTCGATCGCCGACACCGCCGTGGTGCGTGGGGTGCCGGCCTTCCCGTACGTCCCGGGCCTGTTCGCCTTCCGGGAGGTGCCGGCGCTGCTCGACGCGCTCGAACGGCTCACCGTCCGCCCCGACGTGCTGATCTGCGACGGGCACGGTCTGGCCCACCCGCGCCGCTTCGGTCTCGCCGCCCACCTCGGCGTACTCACCGATCTCCCGTCGTTCGGCGTCGGGAAGACCCGGCTGGTGGGAGACTGGGAGCCGGTCGGCGAACCACGGGGCGCGCGATCCGCGCTCGTCGACGCGGGGGAGACGGTCGGGGCCGTGCTGCGCACCCGGACCGGGGTGAAACCGGTCTTCGTCTCCGTCGGGCACCGGATCGACCTGGACCGGGCCTGTGAGCTGACGCTCCGCCTGACCCCGCACTATCGGCTTCCGGAGACCACGAGGGTTGCGGACCGTGCCTGCAGGGATCTTCTGAGTTAATCGCCCGGCAGTGCGGTTAAAACATGGGGGTACCAGGCACTCCGCTACCCTCGGGGCCAAAGGGGACTTTCCTGAGGGGTGAGCAGTGTCTGATCTGTCGCAGATCATCAAGGCGTACGACGTGCGGGGTACCGTCCCGGACCAGTTCAACGAGACGGTGGCCCGGGCGATCGGCACGGCGTTCGTCGAGATGTTGCGCGAGTCCGGCGACGAGCCGGACCAGATCGTGATCGGCCACGACATGCGGGAGTCCGGTCCCAGCCTGGCCGCCGCCTTCGCCAACGGGGCCAACGCGGCCGGCGCCGCCGTGATCAACATCGGCCTGGCCTCGACCGACCAGCTCTACTACGCCTCCGGTTCGCTGAACCTGCCGGGCGCGATGTTCACCGCGAGCCACAACCCCGCGCAGTACAACGGGATCAAGCTGTGCCGCGCCGGCGCCCGCCCGGTCGGCCAGGACAGCGGCCTCGTCGTCGTCCGGCAGCGCGCCCAGCAGCTGCTCGCCGACCTGAACGCGGAGGCCGACGGCCCGGCCCGGGTCGAGCAGCGCGACGTCCTCAAGGACTACGCGGCCCACCTGCGGTCGCTCGTCGACCTCTCCGGCATCCGGCCGCTCAAGGTCATCGTGGACGCCGGCAACGGCATGGGCGGCTACACCGTCCCGGCCGTCCTCGGCGACCAGGTGCTGCCCGCCCTGCCGCTGACCATCGCGCCGCTCTTCTTCGAGCTGGACGGGTCGTTCCCCAACCACGAGGCCAACCCGCTCGACCCGAAGAACCTGGTCGACCTCCAGAAGGCGGTCCGGGAGCAGGGCGCCGACATCGGCCTGGCCTTCGACGGCGACGCCGACCGCTGCTTCGTCATCGACGAGAACGGCGACCCGGTCTCCCCGTCCGCGATCACCGGTCTGGTCGCGTCCCGGGAGCTGGCCAAGTTCCCGGGCAGCACCATCATCCACAACCTGATCACCTCGGCCGCGGTGCCGGAGATCATCGTGGAGAACGGCGGGAAGCCGGTCCGCAGCCGGGTCGGCCACTCGTTCATCAAGGCCGAGATGGCCTCCACCAACGCGATCTTCGGTGGCGAGCACTCGGCGCACTACTACTTCCGCGACTTCTGGTTCGCCGACACCGGCATGCTCGCCGCCATGCACGTGCTCGCGGCCCTCGGCGGCCAGGATCTGCCGCTCTCCGAGTTCGCCGCCGAGTACGAGCGGTACGTCGCCTCCGGTGAGATCAACTCCACGGTGGCCGACTCGGCTGCCAAGATCGCCGAGGTGCGGGCAGCCTTCCCGGACGCCTCGGTGGACGATCTCGACGGCATGACGTTCCAGGTCGGCGACGGTGCCTGGTTCAATCTGCGGGCGTCCAACACGGAACCGCTGCTGCGGCTCAACGTGGAGGCTCCCGACGCGGACCGGATGGCAAAGCTCCGTGACGAGGTTCTGGCCATCGTTCGTGGATAGGATCGCCACGACCTAGTTCTTTCGCGGCGATTAGGAGTAGCTCGGTGGCGCTCGATCAGCAGTTGCTGGAGATTCTGGCCTGCCCGGACACCCATCACGCGCCCCTCGAGTACGACGCGGGCGCGCAGACGCTGACGTGCACCGAGTGCGGCCGGATCTTCGAGATTCGTGACGACATCCCGATCCTGCTCCTCGACGAGGCGCGGGAGCCGGGGTCGGTGGCCCCGGCCGCCGTCGTCGACCCGGCCCCGGCCGCTCCCGTCGCCTCGGCCTCCGCCGCCGCGGCTGGTGCCGCTGGTTCGCCTGCTGCGCCCGGTTCGCCTGCTGCGGCCGGTCAGCCTGCTGCGGCCGGTTCGCCTGCCGCGGGCGGTTCGCCTGCTGGGGCCGGATCGCCTGCCGCGGCCGGATCCTCGGCCGCGGCTGGTTCCTCGGCTGGGGTCGGCTCTTCGGCTGGGGTCGGCTCTTCGGACTCGGCAGACAAGGAGTCGGAGTGATGGCCGGCCCACGGGGTGGATCCGCCGGGGTCAACGGGCACCGGGTCGCCGACGAATCGCTGCTCAACGACGAGAAGTCGATGCTCGCCAACGACCCGGGCGGCATGCTGCGGGCCACCGCCTCAGCGGGCGCGCAGGTCCGTGAGGCGGCCGCGCTGGCCGCCGAGGTCGACCTGACGATGCTCGCCGACGAGGGCCGGCCACGCGCCGTCGTGGTCGCCGGCATCGGCACCGCCGGCCTGACCGGCAGCATCCTGTCCACCGTCGCCGGGCCACGCTGCCCGGTGCCGATCATCGGCCACCGCAGCGCCGGCGTGCCCGGCTGGGTCGGCGCGGCCGACGTGGTGATCGCGGTCTCCGCCTCCGGCCGTAGCCCGGAGGCACTCGCCGCGGCCGAGGCCGCCGCCCGTCGCGGCGCCCGTCTGGTCGCCATCGGCAATCCCGGCTCCGACCTGGAGGCGCTGGCCGAGCGGGCCCGCGCCCCGTTCATCGGCGTGCCACGCCGGGCCCCGGCCCGGGCGACGCTCTGGGGCCTGACCATCCCGGTGCTCTTCGCCGGCCGGGCGCTGGGCATCGCCAAGCTCGCCGAGGCCGACATCGCCGAGACCGCCACCCGGCTCGACGCCGACGCCGAGCGGTGCCGTCCCGGTGCCGACTCGTTCGTCAACCCGGCCAAGGAACTCGCTCTCGGGCTGGCCGGCTCGGTGCCGATCGTCTGGGGCTCCTCGCCGCTGGCCACGGTCGCGGCCCGCCGGTTCGCCGACACGCTGGCCGCCAACGCCCGCTACCCGGTGATGGCCGGTGCGCTCGGCGAGGCCGGCCGGGGCCGGGTGGGCCTGCTCGACGGCGTCTTCGGTGGTCTCGCCGAGACGACGCGGGACATCTTCGCCGACCCGGACGAACGTGACGAGACGCTGACCCGGCTGCGGCTCGTGGTCTTCCGTGACGGCGGCCTCAACCCGGAGGACGACGCGGACGAGCCGGTGGCCGTGGAGGAGCGGCGGGCCGACGCCATCCAGACCATCGCCGACCGGCGCGGGGTGCGCTGTGACGTGCTCACCGCCGAGGGTGGCTCGACCCTGGAGCGCCTGGCCTCGCTGGTCGCGGTGCCCGACTACGCCTCGCTCTATCTGGCCCTGGCGCACGGCCTGGACCCGATGGCGGTCCCGGCGATCAGCGAGATGAAAGAACTCGCCAACCCACTTCCCGAAGAGCTCTGACGTACGGGCGGTAACCGGCGAGACCCCACATCGCGCCGGTTAGCTGCTACTTTGCCGGGTATGACCGTGTATCCCTTGACCGGAGTCATCCGGCCGTATGCCTGGGGGTCCCGGACCGCGATCGCCGACCTGCAGGGCCGTCCCGCCAGTGACGGTCCCGAGGCGGAACTGTGGCTCGGCGCGCACCCCGGCGACCCTTCCACCGTGCCGGGCCCGGACGGGCCGGTCGACCTGATCCAGCTGATCGGCGCCGATCCGGCCGGGCAGCTCGGCGACGACGTCGTGCGGACCTTCGGCGCCCGTCTGCCGTACCTGCTGAAGGTCCTCGCGGCCGGCGCCCCGCTGTCCCTGCAGGCCCATCCCGACGCCGAGTACGCCAAGGTGGCGTTCGCCCGGCAGGAGGCCGATCCGGCCGCCCCGAAGAACTACACCGACGCCCACCACAAGCCTGAGATGCTGGTGGCGCTCACACCGTTCGAGGCGCTCTGCGGCTTCCGTGACCCGGCCGTGGCCGCCGCGGTGATCGGCGCATTCGGTCTGCCCCGGCTGGAGCCGGTGGTGACCGCCCTGCGCGCCGGCGACCTGGCCGAGGCGGTCCGGCTGCTGCTCACCTGGCCGGCCGACGACCGGGACGCCCTGATCGACGAGGTGGTCGCCGCCGCCCGTGCGATGCCGGCCGATCACGAGCACGCCGACTCGTTCACGCTCGCCGGCGATCTGGCCGGCCACTACCCCGGCGACCCCGGGGTGCTGGTCGCCCTCCTGCTCAACCTGGTGCGCCTGGCGCCCGGCGAGGCCATCTGGATGCCGGCCGGCAACCTGCACGCCTACCTCCGGGGCCTGGGCGTCGAACTGATGGCCGCCAGCGACAACGTGCTCCGCGGCGGCCTCACCCCCAAACGTGTCGACGTGGACGAGCTGATGCGGGTGCTGCGGTTCGAGATCCTCGACGACCCGCTGCTGCCCGCCACCACGGTCGAGCCGGGCGTGGAAACCTGGACCGTGCCGGTGGGCGACTTCGTCCTCTACCGCATCGCCCTGGACGGCACCCGCCCGCCCGTCGAGGTGCCCGCGAACGGGCCGCGCATCGTCCTGTGCACGGAGGGCACCGTATTCGCCGGCCAGAGCGACGACGGCACCCCGGTCGAACTCGGCCCCGGAACCGCGGCCTACGTCCCGGCCTCGGCCGGCGCCATCAAGGTGGCCGGCACCGGACGCCTCTTCGTGGCCGCCGTCCCCGGCTGAGTTCCGCTTACCGCTCCGCCTACCGCGTCGCTGTCCCCGGCTGTGCCGCGGCCGCGGCCTGCCATTCCTGCCGGGCCGCGGCCGTGCCGCCGTCTCACGTTGGGCCGGTCTTGGCTGGCCGTGGCTGTGGCGTTGCTTTCTGGTCCGGCCGGTCTTGGCTGGTCGCGGCTGTGGCGTTGCTTTCTGGTCCGGCCGGTCTTGGCTGGTCGCGGCTGTGGCGTTGCTTTCTGGTCCGGCCGGTCCGGACCGGTCACGGCTGCAGCACTGCTTTCGGTCCGACTGGTCTTGGCTGGCCGTGGCTGTGGCGCTGCTTTCCCGGTCCAGCCGTCTTGACTGGTCGCGGCCGTGGCGCTGCTTTCGGGTGCGAGCTGTCTTGGCAGGCAGTGACCGTGGCGTTGGCCCGTCCCGGTTCGGCCGCGGCCTCTCGCCGCCGTCTCTTCCGCCGTCCCGTTCCTCCTGCTAGTACTGCAACCCGATGTCGTTGCTTACGGCGGTTCGAGTCGTTTGCGGTAGTGACAGGCTCGAGCTTGTTCCTGGCGTCGGCGGCGATATCGG
>NZ_QGGR01000019.1 GCF_003148685.1 Actinoplanes xinjiangensis
GGGACGTGAACGCGGCCCGCAACATTCTGGCCGCCGGGCTGGCGGTGACGGCCTGTGGAGCTGATGCAAGACCTCAACGGGGAACCACCTCCCGGGCGGGCGATCGGCGATGAAGCAGGAACGACTCTGGGGCGACCCAGTGGAATCCCCGCCCCCTTCAGGGCGGGGAGATGTCAAGGTCACCGAGTCGCTGAAACGGCAGGAACACATGGTCCCAGCGGTCCTCGGCGATGCCGGGCCCGTGGTCGATGACCCGTAGTTCGACGGTGTCGTGGTGCGCGCTGGCGGTGACCATCGGCGGTTCGCCGGCCGGACTGAACCGCAGCGCGTTGGCCACGAGATTGACCAGCACCTGATTGAGCAGGCCCGGGTCGGCGTGGATGAGCGGCAGATCGTCGGGGATGCGCAGATCGACGAGGCGGCCGTCCGCGCCCAGATCGTCGAGGGCGCGGGGAACGACGTCTTCAGCGCCCACCCCCACCGCGGTGACGCCGACCGCACCCGCCTGCAGCCGGCTCATGTCGAGCAGATTGCTGACCAGCCGGGTCAGTCGCTCGAGCGATTCGTCGGCGGTGGCGAGCAGGTGTGCAGCAGTGCCGTCAGGGCGGGAAGTCCGAGCAGGGTGGCCGCGAACCCGGCGATGCGGCGGCCGCGGGACAGTGCCGGGGGTATCCGACGGGTGCGGCGGCCTTGCCCGGCGCGTTCGTGGGTGACCAGATGCACGTCGATCGACCCGGACAGGGCGGTGGTGGTGGCGCCCACGCCCGCGGAGAACAGTTGGGCGAGCCTGCCGCGGCTGGAGGCGCCGAGCACTATCTGGGTGGCGTTGACCGCGCGGGCGAAGTCGAGCAGCGCGCGCGGGATGCCGGAGCCGATCACCTGGTGGTAGCTGCCGCTGAGGCTTTCGACCAGGACGCGGTGAGCGGCTCACCGCGGGTGGGCGTGCTTCGCCGGGCCGCGGGAGCGGCCCGGCGAGAACAGGTCACGCCCGGGTGCAGGCGGTTCCGTTGAGGGTGAACGCCGACGGTGCGGCGAACGTCCCGCCGTAGCTGCCCTGGAACCCGAACGAGGTGCTGCCACCGGCCGGGATGCTGCCGTTGTGGCTGGTGTTGCGGGCCGTGATGGCGCCGGAGGTGCCGGTCAGTGCGGTGTTCCACGAGCCGGTCACGGACTGTCCGGACGGCAGGGTGAACGCCAGCGTCCAGCCGTTGATCGCGCTGCCGCCGGTGTTGGCGACGGTCACGTTCGCGGTGTAGCCGGTGTTCCAGACGTTGGTGGCGTACGTGACCCGGCAACCAGAGCCGCCCGGAGCCGGGCTCGACGGCGGTGTGGACGGCCCGCCGCCACCACCGTTGACGCTCGCGGAGAAGCTGTTGACGCCCAGCCCGGCGCCGCCGATCCACGGCTCGAAGCCGGCCTGGATGCTGGTCAGGTACCACGAGTTCGTGATGGCACCGCGGTTCTTCACGTCGTTGATGAAGTCCAGGACGCTGAAGCTCCAGCTGCTGATCGCCGACGGCGCCACGTAGGACACGACCGCGTTGGACCCGTTGCTGCCCTGCCACACCTCCCAGGTGCGGCCGCCGATGGTGGCGCTGCCGACCCGCGAGCCGATCGGCTGGATCGAGCCCTGCCGGTTGAACCAGATCATGATCTCCTGGGCGTTGACCCCGTCCCGCTTCGGTGTGGGGTCGAGCCAGATGTCGTACGACGCGTTGTAGGTGGCGCCGTTGACGAAGGTGTAGTTGATGCTGCTCGTGGCGCTGCTGATCGCGCTGACCTGGATCGGCAGGTTGGTGCCGGGCGAGCAGTTGGTGTAGTGGCAGCCGTAGTAGACGGCCGGGTACGACACCGGCGCGCCACTGGTGCTGCCGACGCCCTGCTGGCTGGTGATGCTGAAGCCGGTGCCGGTCACGTTGATGCACTGCTCGGCGGTGGTGCCCCAGCGGTTGTTCATCACGACGTACCGGCCGCCGATGGTGGTGGAGCCGTACTGCTCACAGATCCGGGTGTCGGCCTGCGCTGGTCCGGCGAGGGTGAGAGCGGTGAGCCCGGCTGCGGCCGTGAGGGCGGCCGCGAGCAGGGCACGGAGGGGACGACGCATGGAAAGCTCCTTCGAGGGAACGGTGGGAGCGCTCCCGGCGGACGTTACAACACATCGAAGGAGGTCGAAAGCCGAGCCGGTTCCGGAACCGCCGTCAGGCCCCGGCGGGCTGTCTCACATGACGGCGGCCGACCTGACGTGGTGGCGACCGATCGGCAGCATCAGCGGCTTGCCCGACACCGGATCGGTGATGACCTGACTGTCCAGACCGAACACCGTTCGCACGCACTCCTCGGTCAGCACCTCGGCGGGCTCCCCGGCCGCGTGCAGGCCACCGCCGGCCAGCGCGATCAGCTGATCGGCGTACCGGGCCGCCATGTTCAGGTCGTGCAGCACCATCACGATCGTCGTGCCGCGGGCCGCGTTCAGGTCGGTGAGCAGATCGAGGACCTCGACCTGATGGCTGACGTCCAGGAACGTGGTCGGCTCGTCGAGCAGAAGCACGTCGGTCTGCTGGGCGAGCGCCATCGCGATCCACACCCGCTGCCGCTGCCCGCCGGACAACTCGTCCACCGAACGGTCGGCCAGGTCGGCGGTGTGGGTGGCGTCCAGCGCCGCGGCCACCGCGCGGTCGTCGGCGGCGCTCCAGCGCGACAACAGCCGCTGGTGCGGGTTGCGGCCCCGGCCGACCAGGTCGGCCACCGTGATCCCCTCCGGGGCGATCGGCGACTGCGGCAGCAGACCCAGGGTGCGGGCCAGTTCCTTGGCCGGCATCCGGTGCACCTCGCGCCCGTCCAGCAGCACGTGCCCGGCGCGCGGTGCCAGCAGCCGCGACATCGACCGCAGCAGCGTCGACTTGCCGCAGGCGTTGGCGCCGACGATCGCCGTGATCCGGCCCGGCGGCACCAGCAGGTCGAGCGACTCGATCACCACCCGGTCGGCGTAGCCGACGGTCAGCTTCTCGACGGCCAGCGTGTGGGTGGCGGCGGTGGTTCCCCCGGCCGTCGGCGTGTGGTCGCTTGTCACAGGGAGCCTCCGGCGCGGTTGGTGCGGACGAGCAGAAAGATGAGGTACGGGGCACCGAGCACCCCGGTCACGACGCCCACCGGGAAGCGGGTGTCGAACGCGAACTGGCCCAGGAAGTCCGCCGCCAGCACCAGCAGCGAACCGGTCAGCGCCGACGGCAGCAGCAGCGAGCCACCCGGACCGACCAGGCGCGCGGCGATCGGCCCGGCCAGGAACGCCACGAACGCGATCGGCCCGGTGGCCGAGGTGGCGAACGCGATCAGCCCGACCGCCGCGATGATCGACACGAGGCGGGTACGTTCCAGCCGGGTACCGAGGGCGGCCGCGGTGTCGTCGCCGAGCTGCAGCATCGTCAGGTCACGCGAGCGCGCCAGCAGCATCGGGCCGAACACCACCAACGCCACCAGCACCGGAACCGTCTCGTCCCAGGTGGAGCCGTTGAGGCTGCCGTTGAGCCAGCGGGTCGCGGCCTGCAGATCCCACTGCCCGGCCTGATTCAGCACGTACGAGGTGGCGCTGTTCAGCATCGCCGCGATACCGATGCCGATCAGCACGAGCCGGGTGCCGGCCACCCCGTCCTTGAACGACAGCAGATAGATGACCAGTGCCACCCCGAGCGCCGCCACGATGGCGAACACCGACACCCCGGTCTCGCTCAGGTTCAACACGATGATCCCGAAGGCGGCCGCAGCGCCCGCCGCCGAGCTGATGCCGATGATGTCGGGACTGGCCAGCGGGTTGCGCAGCATGGTCTGGAAGGTGACGCCGCCCATCCCGAAGCACACGCCGGTGACCGCCGCCAGCACCGCACGGGGCAACCGCAGTTCACCGACGGTGAAGGAGGCGCCGGGCACGGTCTCACCGAGGATCACCCGCAACACGTCACCGGGCGGGTAGAAGGTCTGCCCCACCATCAGCGAGACGACGAAGACCGCAACGACGGCCACGGCGAGCACGGCCAGTACGGTCCGGCGCCGCCGCCCCCGGCGGATCCGGCCACGGGTGACGGTTTCGAGTGTCGTGGTGCTCTCGAGGGTCGTGGTGCTCACAACTCGCGTACCTTCTGGCGGCGGACGATGTAGATGAAGAACGGGGCACCGACCAGGGCCGTGATGATGCCGGCCTCGATCTCGTCGGGCCGGTTCACCACCCGGCCGATGACGTCGGCGAGGGTCAGCAGCGCCGCCCCGGCGAGCGTGACGAACGGCAGCAGCCAGCGGTGGTCGAGCCCGACCAGCAACCGGCACATGTGCGGAACGATCAGGCCGACGAAGGCGATCGGCCCGGCGACCGCGGTGGCCGCGCCGCACAACACCACCGCGCCGAGGGCGGCGGCACCCCGGACCAGGACGACCCGTTCGCCGAGCCCGGCGGCCAGTTCGTCACCGAGGGCCAGGGAGTTCAGCGGCCGGGCGCACAGCAGGCAGACGGCCAGGCCGGCGATCAGGAACGGCAGGACGTGACCGATGCTCTCCCAGCTCGCCCCACCGACCCCGCCGACCTGCCAGGACTGGAAGTTCTCGGCGATGTCGCCGCGCGGCAGCACCACCGCCACGACCAGTGACGCCAGCGCGGCCGAGGTGGCGGCACCGGCCAGGGCGATCTTGAGTGGGGTGGCGCCGCCACGGCCCAGCGAACCGACCCCGTAGACGAAGACGGCCGACAGCGCGGCGCCGGCGATGGCGACCCAGATGTACTCGGTGGCGGTCGACAGCCCGATGGTCACCATGGCGACCGCGATCGCCAGCATCGCGCCCATGTTCACACCGAGGATGCCCGGGTCGGCCAGCGGGTTGCGGGTGACGCCCTGCATGACCGCCCCGGACAACGCCAGGGCCGCACCGACCAGCGCGGCGAGGACCGTACGCGGAATGCGTTTGACCACCGCCGCCTGGTCGAGGGTCTCGTCGGTGCCGCCGAACGCGGCGACGATGTCGGACCAGCCGACCACCCGGGAACCGAAGGCCACCGAGGCCAGCATCACGACCACCAGGACGGCCACCACCGCCAGCAGCCAGGCCAGTCGCACCCGGGCCGGGCGTCGCAGCGCGGCGACGTCCGGCCCGGACGGAGTTTCCAGTCGTGTCATCAGAGCTTGTCGGCGGCCTTGCCGAGCAGGTCGACGTAGTCCTTGAGGACGAAGGAGACGGCCAGCGGCGTCGGGTTCGCGGCGGTGGCCACCGGGGTGCTGCCGGGCAGCGACACGAACGAGCCGCGGGCGATCGCCGGGATCTTCGACAGCAGCGGGTCCTTCTGCAGCGTCGCCAGGGTGGTGCCCTCGGCGTCACCGTAGGTCACGATGATGTCGACGTCGCTGAGGTTCTGCACCTGCTCGGCGCTCTGCGTGAGGCTGAACTCGCTGGTGGCGGCCGACGCCTTCTCGATGCTCGCCGGGTGCTTCATGCCGAGGTCGGTGAAGAACTGGGCCCGGGTGTCGTGGGTGGTGTAGAAGCTGACCTTGCTGAGGTCGGTCGGGTCGATGTGGGTCAGGAACATCACCGACTTGCCGGCCAGCTTCGGGTAGCGGGCGGCCTCGTCCTTCATCTGCTTCTCGATGGTGGTGATCAGCTTGTCACCCTCGGCGGCCAGGCCGAGCGCCTTGCTCTCCAGCTTGATGCTGTCGCGCCACGAGGTGGCCCAGGCGGCCTTCGGGTACGCCACGACCGGCGCGATCTTGCTGAGGGTGTCGTAGTCCTGCTGGGTCAGCCCGGAGTAGGCGGCCAGGATGACGTCGGGCTTGGTGTTGGCCACACCCTCGAAGTCGATGCCGTCGGTCTCGTCGAACAGCACCGGGGTCTGCGCGCCGAGTTCCTTGAGCTTCGCGGCGTCCCAGGGCAGCAGGCCGTCGCCGTCCTCGTCACCGAAGTTGGCCTTCGCGTAGCCGACCGGCACGATGCCGAGGGCCAGCGGCACCTCGTGGTTGGCCCAGTTGACGGTGGCGACCCGCTCGGGCTTCTTCTCGATGGTGGTGCTGCCGAACGCGTGGGTGACGGTGACCGGGAACGCCGCGGCGGCAGAGCCCGAGGTGGTGGGGGCGGTCTCGTCGGCGGAGCCGCCGCAGGCGCTCAGCGCCAGGGCGGTGGTGACGGCGACGATTCCGGCGAGGAATCGGGGTGCGCGCATGGCGAGGGAACTCCACTTCGTAGCAGGTAAGGCATGGCTAACCTAACAGGCGGCGAAAGCGCCTGCATGATCGACTCCCTGGTCAGCGCGATGGCATCGATGGGCGTTCGGTGTTTCGCGGCCTGACCGTCCACTTGCCAGGGTCGCCATCCGCACCGGCCGACAGGCACAGAAACCCCTCGCCGGTCTGCCGCACGGGTTTGTTAACGCTTTTTTGACGCCCGTCAGCGGGCACGCGCTCGTCCGCCTGCCCGATCATGGGCGGGATGGATTCGACGTGGGGCCACCCACTGCCGGGGCCGACGAGCACGCGCGAACGGGCCGTACGGCACCACCGAACCACCAGAGAAAGCGAGCCATGGGAACCACCGACGAATCCGTGCAGCCGAGGCCTGGCCACACGCCGTCCCCGTACGCGATCCCCGCTGTCGTCGACACCCCGGCCCAGCGCCGACAGCACGGCGGAACACTGGCGACGTGGCTGCTCAAGCACCAGGTCCAACCGGTCGGACCGGCCGCCGGCGAAGCACACGCCGAGCAGCACCCCTGGTGGAAGGTGATGTGCCTGACCGGCGTCGACTACTTCTCCAGCCTGGCCTACGTGCCCGCGATCGCCGCCGCGGCCGCCGGCGCCGTGTCTCCGCTGGCCACCCTCCTGATCGTGGCCCTCACCCTGCTCGGGATGCTGCCGATGTACCGGCGCGTCGCCAAGGAGAGCCCGCACGGCGCCGGGTCGGTGGCGATGCTCGAACGGCTGCTGCCGTTCTGGCGCGGCAAGATCTTCGTGCTGGTACTGCTCGGCTTCGTCGCCACCAGCTGGATCATCACGATCACCCTGTCGGCGGCCGACGCCAGCCTGCACGTGCTGGAGAACCCGCACGCCCCGCAGGTGCTGCACGGCCACGCCGTCACGCTCACCGTCATCCTGCTCCTGCTGCTGGGCGGGGTGTTCCTGCTCGGCTTCAGCGAGGCCGTCAGCGTCGCCATCCCCCTGGTCGTGGTGTTCCTCGGCCTCAACGCCGTCATCATCGCCGTCGGCATCCTCGAGATCATCACCACGCCCGGCGCCTGGTCGGCGTGGACCACGGCACTCACCGCCGGCGGTGGTGGCGCCGGGGACCTGATCGTGCCCGCTGTGCTCGCTTTCCCCCTACTGGTGCTGGGCCTGTCCGGGTTCGAGACCGGTGTCAGCATGATGCCCCTGGTCGCCGCCACCGGAAGCGACGAGCAGCAACGGCTGCGCTCGCGGATCCACAACACCCGCAGACTGCTCACCGGCGCCGCACTCATCATGAGCGTGTACCTGCTGGCCAGCAGCGTCGTCACCACCGTACTGATCCCCGCCGCCGAGTTCGCCGAAGGCGGCGACGCCAACGGACGCGCCCTGGCCTGGCTGGCCCACGAACACCTCGGCGAGGTCTTCGGCACCGTCTACGACATCAGCACCGTACTCATCCTCTGGTTCGCCGGCGCGTCCGCGATGGCCGGCCTGGTCAACATCGTCCCCCGCTACCTGCCCGGCTACGGCATGGCCCCGGAATGGGGCCGCGCGGTCCGGCCGGTCGTCATCGTCTACACCATCATCAGCGTCGTGCTGACCATCGCCTTCGACGCCGACGTCGACGCCCAGGCCGGCGCCTACGCCACAGGCATCCTGGCCATGATGGTCTCCGGCGCGTTCGCCGTCACCGTCGCCGCCTTCCGCGCCCGTCAGCGCCTCGCCGGGACCGGCTTCGGACTGCTCACCGCGATCCTCTGCTACGCGCTCGCCGAGAACGTCATCGACAAACCCGACGGCATCACCATCTCCGCGATGTTCATCGCCGGCATCATCGTCGTCTCCCTGATCTCCCGCGTCTCACGCACCACCGAACTGCGCGCCGACCGCATCGAGTTCGACGACGACGCCCGCCGGTTCATCACCGACACCCTCGCCTACGACGGCCGGATCAACCTCATCGCCAACCGCCGCCAGGCCGGAGACGCCGCCGAGTACGCCGGCAAGGAACGCGAACAGCGCGGCGACAACCCCGTACCGGGCACCGCCGATGTGATCTTCCTCGAGATCGACGTCGTCGACCCGTCCGCGTTCAGCGACACCCTCACCGTGCGCGGCGCCGAAGTCGACGGCCACCGGATCCTGCGCGCCGAGGCGCCCGCCGCGCCGAACGCCATCGCCGCGATCCTGCTCGCCCTGCGCGACACCACCGGAGTACGCCCGCACTGCTACTTCGCCTGGGCCGAAGGCAGCCCGCTCATCCACATGATCCGCTACTTCCTGCTCGGCCGCGGCGACACCGCCCCCGTCGCCCGCGAGATCATCCGCGAGCACGAAACCGATCCGGCCCGCCGCCCGGGCATCCACGTCGGCGCGTGAACCCGGTTCAGTGCCCGTCGCACCAAGATCGGGTCACGGGCGGTTCTCCGCCCGCGGGATGATCGGTGCGCAGCCTGCCGAACGGCCCTCCTCCGTTCAGAGGCGCGATCCGCTGGCCCGGGGGACGCCAGGAAGTTGATCACCGCCTACCGTCGGACCCGATACGCGGACCCCGGAAGACGGCAAAGGAACGATCGTGCCTGATGATCGCGACCCTGGACTGAGCGACGACCAGCACATCGCGGCCGGCGAACTCGGGCAGGCGACCCGGCCACCGCCGCCCGAGTCGGACATGACCCGGAAGCCGCGGGGCCCGCTTGCGCTGGTCACCACCGCGGGGGCCGCAATCCTGGCCGTGGCATCGCTGGTGTCCGCTGTTCACCAGACGCCATCACTAGGAGGAGATCCAGGACCCGTATCACTACCGGAACCAGTACCGGTCCGGGTGATCGCTCCAGCGGAGCCGGCCGGGCTCATCGTCCGGGACGGCGATCTCGTCGAGGCCAGCGGCCCGGTCGACGATGGGGAGCTGTGCGCGCCGGCCCCGGTCCTGCTCCCGGGCAACGGCGATACCTGCCGTACGGCATCCGGGTACCGAGCGTGAACCCGACGGGCGGCGCGACCCTGCGCGGCCGATGGCACCCGGATGGGTTGTCCGACATCCAGCGGCAGCCGTACGCGCCCACGTCGGCCGGTGATCTCGGGAACCACTCCGATCTACCGGACACCCCGCCGTGCCCGGCACCGAGCGGTGGCTGGCGTGACGGCGAGGACTGGATCGACGACCAGGTCCACGAGTATCTGCATAAGCATGCCGACCAGTTCGCACAGCCGTTCGCGACGCACGTCGGCAACGCCCGCATCCTGGTGGTCGAGGTCGTGAGCGGCGACGTGGACCGGGCCCGGGCGGCGTTGACCGCGATCTACACCGACAACCTCTGCGTGGTCGCCGCACCCGGCGGGCACAGCATCGCCGATCAGGAAAAGCTGCAGGCCACCACCGGTAAAGCGGTCGGGGCGCTGATGGGCGACCCCGCTGCGGCCATCTACTCGGTCACCACCCCGCGGGACGGCAAGATGCGGGTGAACATGGTCCAGCTGACACAGCCGCTGTACGACAAGTTCGCCGCGATCGGCCTCGACCACCTGATCCTCGACCCATGGATCCGCCCGGCCGTTCCGTAGCTCCTCACCATGCGGCGAATCGGGAGCTCCGGTGCCTCCGGCTCAGGGCGTGCGCCGGCTTCGCGTAACAAGAACGATGCCACCGCGGCCCGGAAAGGGTCGCATACCCGGCGCCCATCGATCGTGGACTGCAGCGTTCGTCGAGCCGTCACCGTCACGGCAATCCGAACGCCGTGTATCCACGCGGGCATGCCAAAGTCGCGCTACTCCCTTTTGCGTGGCATTGGCATGATGCGGTCATGAATCGATACGTTTCGTGTCTCGTTGCCGGGTTACTCGGCGCAGCGTTGGCCATTTCCCCAGCCCAGGCCGCGCCTCGTCCCGTACCCGAAGCCGTGATATTGCAGCCGGCGGATCTTGGTGGAGCGCAGCCCGGTCCGGTCGAGCCCGATCTGATCCACCCGTTGCTGCCGCAGCCATGCGCGGATGCGCCGATGCCGCAGCCCATCGCACAGCGGAGTCTGGCGGCAGACTACGACCCGCGACACCGAGTATACGAAAATGTGGGCCGCTACCGGCCCGGCGGCGCCCAGGCCTACCTGGCCACGCTGAAGGACCAGCTGGCCCGGTGCCGGGCCGGCGGCGGTGACACAGGCTTTCGCGGCATCGCCGAAGATACCGCGGGACCGAACACGGTGCTTTTCATCCGCCAGTACGACGAAGGCGACCGGTGGGGCGCCTACCTCGTCGCTGCGGTGGGACGGTATGTAGTCGTTGTTCTCGTGACCGATCCGGTGGTGGGTGCCAGCGACTACACGATCGTCAACGACTTCGGCCGCGCCGCCATCGAGCGAGTGCAGGCGAACTGATCACGGCCGACTCCCTGTCGGCGTTCAGACGTCCACACATCGGCACGACAAGGCGCCGGTCCGGCACAGCTGACCACCAGCCGTGACAGCGGCCGCCGGCCCGAGCGTGGACGGCGGCACGAGAGTGTGCTGGCCGACGCCGTCTGCGGCGTCGGCCAAGTGCCTCGACGGGATTCGAACCCGCGTCTCCGCGTCCCCGAAGGGCGCGCGGGATCCTAGGCCCCTAGACGACGAGACGCGGCGAATCTACAGCATTGACGCGGCCCTCAGCTCGCCAGTTTCCGATGGCTTGGCAAGCGCCCGTCCGCGTTCCCGCCTTATCGGCTGAGCCGCGCGGATCGCGCGCATGCGAGTGCGTCGAGGCCAGTGGCGGCTCGGCGCCATGGAGGTTGGCTGGGGACGCGCCACCGCTTCTTCTCAGGTGTCGGGTCACCGTTGTTGCTGCTGTTGATTGGTAGCGTGATTCAGCGTTCGTCATCTCCTGTGTCCTTGGAGAATGCGCCGAGGCGCAGCCGTGCCGCGACGTGGCCGGTGAACCATGCGAAGAAGTCGCTGGTCGGGTTGAGGCCTGCGCGGATCGCAGCGCGCCATTCGGGCTGTTCAAGCACGGCGAGGTATTGCTGCACGATGCGGTCCCGCTGCTCGCCTGTGCAGCCGCAGCGGTTCGGAGGCCGGGCTATCAGATAGTCGGCGATCATCGCGGCATCGACGTACCGGTTCGCTGTCGGCGACTGCCGGGCGAGGTGAGCAGCGTGGGCGGCCAGTACGACAGGTGCTGGCGGGTAGTGCTCGAGGGTCATGCCCATGCCGCCGCAGTCCGCCATGGTCCGCAGGAGCCGGCCGGTGTGATCGATCAGCTCGTCGTCGGCAGTGGCGCTGGTGATCGCTTCGTGCAGGTGCGCTGTGGTGGCAACCTTGCCGGCGAAGTAGCCGTTGAGGTAATCACCGTCGCTCGCATGACGCAGTAGCCACGCCCGGGAACTGGCAGCGTCTTGCCGGCACAGCGCCTCGACGAGGTAGACCCGGCCCCAGCCGGCGGCGCGCTTGGTGAGCCACTGCAGCGCTTGTGCACCTCCACGGCGGCGTTGCAGCGCCTCGGCGGCCAACGGCCCGAAATGGTCCGACAGCAGACCGATGGTTTGGATCAGCGGTATGTCTTCCTCGGCCCAATCGGCGGTCAGTAGCGCGAGCCCGACCGTAGCGGCATTGCGGTCGATGCTGTGCCGCACCAGCCACCGGCCGGTTTGCCGCACGCGTTGCCGGTCCGCGCGCAGCGCCGCGGCAACGATGTGGTCGTTGCGATGGATCGGGACGTAGACATCGTGGAAGGCGTCGACAAGTCCACTCGCCTGCGCGTCATGCTGGCGGAAGTGCCTGTCGAGGATGACAGCGACATCGGCCCCGTGGAGCCGTGGATCCCTCGCACGCCGGATTGATGGCCGCGAGCGGTGACGGTCTTCGTCCGGATACGGTTCACCGTCGCGAGGCAGAACGCCGTCGGGATGTTGCTTGTGAAGACGCAGAGCGTGTTCGAACAGAGTGCACTGCGGTTCGGGCAGGTCACGCCCGGTTGTCACGCTCACCGGCGGACGGAGGACTCGATTCTTTCGATCATGGTCGAGATGATCCCACCCTCGCGCGCCCTTCGGCAAGCGCAGCCCGCCGCAGTATCCCCTGGCACCGCGCGAGGCCCAGCACCTGATCTACCTCGATACCGGGCGGTGTCTGTCGGCGGCAGGAGAGTAATTCGGCCACGGGTCAGGATCACGGCTCGAGGAACGCCTCATCGTGCCAAACATCCTCGTGGCCTGGAGCCAGGATGACGCCGATGCCAGGTGGGAGAGCCAGGTACGGCATCAACTCGGGGAAATGGCTCTTGGCGTGCTCGACGTGGACCGGGCTGAAGAAGTCGTCGTCTTGTGGTGCCGGCCCGCCTCGCCATACGTACCAACCGTTGGACTGCCCGACCGGCGGGTGACGGACGGCATTGAGCGGTAGCAACCCTGAGCTGCGGCTCAAGCCGACGCCGATCATCGTTCCCCGGCCCGGAAGAAGCGGCTTGACCCCGAAACGCCAGCACACTCGGCGTTGCGCCCAAGACATCACGCCGCATCTTCGCATGCATGCGGCGCACCGCGACGGATGCGCCGGTCCGAGTCGAAGGCTCAACGCGTGCGGAATGCGGCAGACGAGGGAGTACCGAGAAGTCGCACCATGCCTCAAGATCCAGGCGTGACCGAATGGTGGACGTCCCGTCGCTTCAGCCTGACGAACCCTCGTGATGACGGCAGCACCGACCTTCCGCGGCTCCTGCGGCGAATGTCCGACAGGTCGAGCGGCGCGACCTCGACCCCATGGACATCCTCGATCTGACGGTCTCCCAGGAGATGACGGCGGACGGTCCGTGGTGGTCCGCGACGATCTACTGGTCTCCTGATGACGACGAGCCAGGCCACTCACGTCCTTGAGCGCACGTTGTCAGCGGCAGTTCAGGTTGGTTGATCTTGAAGCGCTCGTAACCTGCGCGGTCTGCGCTCACCGGTCAACACCTCGAAAGGGTGATCGCGACCGTCACCTTTGACGAACTGGACTATATTCGCTGCGTGTCTGAACCCGGTCATGAGCACCCAAGATCAAATGGGTGGCTTGCTTCGCCTTCAGGGATGGCGACATTAGCTGCAACCGGCATCTTTGTGGCCGTAATCGCACTTATTCCGGACTGGGCTGACTTTATCGGCTCGGACGATAAGCCGCCATCACCGCCGGCAACCGGCGCAACAGTCGCGGCGACGACTCAGCCGACTTCTCAACCGGACTCCGCGTCGAGGGACCGGGCCGCCGGAGGTAGCAGTGCGAACCCGATTGATCCGCTCAACTGCTTCGGCAGCCCGCGCGACGTGACATTGACGCCGGCGTCGGGCCCCGCGGGAAGCCAAGTTCGGGTCCGGAGTAAGGGCTACCTGACGGGGGAAAAAGTTCGCGTCTCGACGTGGGCCGGAAGCGAGTGGGAAGCTATCGCCGACCGGAGTGGAGCTATCAACGTACGGGCCCGCATCCCCACCATGGTGCCCGGCGAGTCCGTGCCGGTACAGGTTCGCGGCGTCAAAAGTGGGTGTTCGGGAGACGCGATCTTCGCGCTTGAATGAAGCTTGTTGTATCCGGAACCCACAGGCGCTTGGCCAAAAATTAGCAGCACCCTAATTATATCCATGCCGAAGGTCGATTCACGGCGATGCTGGCGCTGGGTGACTCTGAGCAGATTCCTCGACCACTGCAATTGCACAACTCCGCTATGTCTCCGGCGAGCCCAACGCACTGTCATCGGCACGACAAGACGCCAGCAAGTCGCGGCCGACGGCCGGTCGTGACGACGGCGGCCACCCCGAGCGCGGATCGCGGCGGATCCGGATGTTGTCGGATCGGATCTGGTCCCCACGTGATGCAGCTACTACCTGATTCCCGCCAGTGCGGGCAGGATCTGGCTATGGGCGATGACCAAGGATTCGATCCCGGGGAACACATCGTGCTCGAAGGTCTGGAGCAGTCTCCGGTAGCCCTCTGGGAACTCGGCTGACCCGAGGCGTCATCGCGGCAGCGAGTGGCTGAGGTATGCGGACCGGGTCTTGTCTCGTTGGAGGCCCGCGGTTTCGTAGAGGTGCGGCACTTCGAGAGCTGGCCGGAGCCGTGGGAACACGGCAGGCCGGTCGTCGGCGGTGAGCTTCTCACTGAAAGCCGAAGCGTCAAACGATGGTCCGACAGCGCCGCTCGAACCCACCTGGTAGTCCAGATGACCACAGCCGGCGATGAACATCTGTAGCCGCAGGACCACACCCTTTCCGCGAGCCAGGTCCAAGACTCTGATGGCTGTTGGACCAACGGTGTCGAAACCCGCAAGTGGTGCCGAAAGTCTTGTTGAAACGGTGTCCGGATCCACAGAGACGGTCAGGATCTCGACGGAGGTGGCGCGGTGATTGAGTCGGCGGGCAGCGGCGTGCCCGATCCGGAAGGCCACCGCGGCCGCGTTAGGTGTAACCGGCCCGGATTAGAGTGCGATCATGACCGACGCATCCGTGCACCTCGTCGCCCAGCCTCGTCTCGACACGCTCGTGACGGAGTTCCGCTCCGACGCCCAGCGGTTGCGCACCGACTTTGCAGGGACGGCCTGGATCGGTGACATCCCCGACCCGGCATCCGGGATGATGGGACCGAACTACCAGCGGCGTGTTGTCGACTCGCAGTTGTTTCTGCCTGACACCCACTGGTACACCGTCCACGAGCTCGACGACGCCGAGATCCAGATTGCTGTCGGCCTGCTCCAGGTGCCGGGTACCACGCAGGGCTCCCAAGGGCTGGTCGGCGCAATCGCGGACCCACGAGCAGATTTCTTCGAGCACCCGGAACACGACGACCGGGTCGGCATCTGCCTTACGCTGCGGGGCCGGATCTGGTCCAACGTCGGCCTGTCATATCGAATCACCGTACTGTGCCGGCCGGAGGCCTTCATCAGTAGCGCACCCGCGTGATGCGAAGGCCGCACTGATCTCGGCACCAGCGTGCATGTCGGCTCGCCGCCTGGCCACCACGAGCGCGCGGCGGCAGATGAGGGCGCCGGCTTGCGGTGTCGGCAATTGACCCGATCTTGCTAGGAGGCGGCCGGCAGGGCGGCGGAGTCTGCTCCGCGGCGATGAACGGGAAGACGTTCACGGGGTCTTCTTTGCGAGCAAAGCCGTCGAGGCCTCTCGCGAGAGCGCCCTCCCACGTTGTCCTGACGGTGCCGCCCTGAACAATGGGCGGCGGCCCCGTCGTACAAGGAAAGGTTTGATCATGGGTTGGAACACCTCGGTGCTTTTCCGTCAGAACGTGACGGCGGACGAGGCTGTGGACGACCTCGCCATCACAGATTTCAGCGGCGAACTGGTCGGAGCCGACCAGGCTACAAGCGCCCTCAAGCCCGACGCCCTCTATGCCGCCGAGTCGGGTGGCTGGGTGCAGGTCTGGAACCCGATGATGGATGTGGTCATGGGCTGGGAGCCGACCGACCCGGCCGACGCTTTGGTGGTCTTCTTCAGCAGCGTTTCGAGCACCTACGGCTTCACGCTGTTCACGAATGGCGAACGAACCCGGCATTACGTCTGGGCGGATGGTGTGGCCGTCGAGGACGAAGGAATGCCACTGCCGGTCGAGGCCGAGATCGTCCTGCCGTCCTGGGGCCCAGACGAGGACTTCCTCTGGTCGATCATCACGGCAGTCACCGGACTCCGGTACGACGAAAAGCTGCAGTACCGCGTCTACCCGGTGTAACGGGCATGGTTATAGCGCATCATCGACGGCCGGAGCGTGTGCACTGTCATCGGCACCAGCGTGCACGCGATCCGGACTCGGCGGACACGCACCGTTACGACGGTCTGGTGGCAGCAGGCATGCTCAGCGGCGATGAGCGCACTCACTAGCTGGCAGACTTCGATGGCTACCAAAGCCCGCCCTGGCCCGGCTCGAACGGGCTGCCTCCCTCTCCTGAGTTTCCTCGGCCGCTCTCCCGGGGTGAGGAGAAACGACTAGGGCAGGGCCTTGAACATCCTCAACCACTCAGCCCCGTACCGCGAGCCGATTTTGCGCTGCTGAATGCGGCACCTGCTTCGACCTCCACTTCATCCGCACGGGCGCGTTCGGTCGAGACCTCTGCCCGCTGGACCGCCAGTAGGAGCATGAGATTCTTGCAGGGTGTGGCCGTTGACCCCCGCTTCAGTCGATCGGAGTCCAGCAATCTCGCCGCGATCGGAAGAGTTGTTGCGTTCGCCGGTCATGTCGTCGCTGCCGACCCCTGGTTGTATATCGCTTTTACTTCCACTCGTCACGCCGCGCCCGACTCGGTGTTCATGGTGGCCCTTATAACGGGAGCACTCGAACTACTGCTATTCGTTTTTTGCGTGGCACTCGGATTCAGCCTTCGCCGGACATCGCCGTGCCTCGCAAATGGCATCGTCTCCGGATGGTCGGGCGGCTTGATTGCGATCCCTTGCGGGGGAACGGTGGCAATCGGCTTTCTCGCTGCGTTGATCTAGTCGGCTCCGAGCGGTAATCCGCGCATCGGCACGACGAGACGCCGATCCCTCACTGCCGACCATCGGCCGTGACGGCGGCGGCCCGCCCGAGCGCGGACAGCGGCAGAGGAGTGTGCGGCCTCCTTGGCGTGACGCCAAGGGCAAATGACGCGGCCGAGGCTCAGGGTCCAGCCGCCGATGGAGGTTGAAAGTGCGTGCGACAGACCCTAGGCTAAGATTTGAGCGACTGCTCAAATCGCGAAGCCAGGCAAGCCCGGCGATGTAGAAACATGGATGGCCGCCAGATGAATTATGCCCGTATCATACCAATCGTGACAGCTCAGTAGTGTTGTCGTGAAGCCGCGGACCCCCCGGACATGGCTGATGGTAGGCAGGCCGCGACGCGCGATGGCGACGCTGGCGCCCGCCTACAGCCTCGTCATTTCGGCGGTACTGGCTGCCGTGGAGTTGGAAATGGCGCTCCTGATCGCTTGTGTCCCGTTTGTAGTAGTCAGTGCCATCCCACTGCTGGCCCGTGGTTCGCGAGCATTCAACGGCGCTTGCTATACGGCGACTGTGCTGCTGGTATGCGGCGGATGCATTTCTGGTGGGGTGTGGTTTCTTCCAGCGGCACTGCCGCTGCTTTTCGCCACACCTCCTGGACTGAGGGCGCCGATACCGCAAGCATGCGTAGCCGCAATCCTTGCGGCCATAGTTGTTACGATTTTGATTATTTTTCAAACAGTCAGCGCCAAGACGCGCCCTTATGGGCACGAGCGGGCGTTGACCGACCTCCGGCAGATGACGCCTTGCAGCGAGCGGATCGCGGAAGCGCGCGTGTGAGCTTGACGGTGTCGAAATGGATTTCGATCGCTCGGTGCCGCGGATGAAGTTCAGAGCCGAGCCGGTCAGGCTGCTGGGGCGGTGAGGACGGCCTTGGCCGCCAGCCGGAAGCGCCCGATCATGGGATTCGGGTCGTCCTTGCGGCTGACTACGACGACCCGGCTGGGGGGAGCACCTTCGATCGGGACGGTGACCAGGTCGGGACGCAGTGAGCTGCGCAGATCGCCGACGGGTAGCACGGCGATCGCCTGGCCACTCGCGACCAGTTCGAGCTTGTCCTCGTAGCTGTCCAGCGGTGGCACATCGGGGCCGAGGAGCTGGTAGGAGGTCCAGTCCCCGGCCTCGAAGGCGCAGGGTGCTGCCTTTTCGCCGGCCAGTTCCTCCGAGGTCACCGACGCGCGGCCGGCCAAGGAGTGACCGCGTGGGACCACGAGAATCCGGTGTTCCTCGTACAGCGGGGTGGTGAGCACCTCGTCGGCGGCCAACGGCAGCGGGGCCCGCCCGATCAGTGCGTCGACGCGCTTGTCGGACAACGCTCTCACGTCGCGGCAGCTCAGGTGCCGGGTGGCAATCTCGGCGTGCGGGTGGTGGCGGCGCAGTTCCCGGACCGCGGCAGTGATCACGAGGTCTTCGACGTAGCCGATGGTGATCCGTTCGGTCTCGGCCTGCTTGCGCACGGCCAGCTCGGCCTGCCGGGCGGCCTGCAGCAGGGCTTGGGCCCTGGGGAGGAACGCCTGGCCGGCCGGAGTGAGCCGGGTGCCCTGGGGTCCGCGGTCCAGCAGTTGTGCGCCGAGATGTTTCTCGAGCCGTTGGATCTGGCGGCTCAGCGCCGGCTGGGCGACGTGCAGCTCGGCGGCGGCCCGGCCGAAGTGCTGGTGCGCCGCGACGGCTGTGAAGTAGCGCACCAGCCGCAGTTCCAGGTCCTGTCCGAGATCGTTCACCCGGTTCAGCGTACCGTCATGTCTTTTCGGAATGATCGGCTTGCCGAACCGGTCTTGGACCGCCAGGCCGTTGCGGCCTTGACTGAGGGAGCGATGTCTCCTCCAGAAAGCACAGGCGTGATGAAGGCGATCCAGTTCCACGAGGCCGGCGGACCGGAAGTTCTGCGGTACGACGAGGTGCCGGTACCCGAGATCGGACCGGGCGAGGTCCTCGTCCGGGTGTACGCGGCGGGCGTCAACCCGCCGGATTGGTACCTGCGGGAGGGTCTGAAGGTAATGCCGGCCGAGATGCGGCCGGCGCTGGAGTTCCCGTTGACTCCCGGAACGGACATGTCCGGTGTGGTCCAGGCGGTCGCTGCGGACGTGGCGGAGTTCGCCGTCGGTGATGAGGTCTTCGGCATGCTGAGGTTCCCCGGGTTCAACGGCCGGACGTACGCCGAGCATGTGGCCGCGCCGGCGTCGGACCTGGCCCGCAAGCCGGCCGGTATCGACCACGTGCAGGCGGCCGGGGCTCCGATGGCCGTGCTCACCGCCTGGCAGTACCTGGTCGATCTCGGCCACGACGTGCCGTCTCCGTTCACCGGTCAGGTGCATCAGCCGGTACCGATCGCACCGGGGATGACCGTGCTGGTCAATGGGGCCGCCGGCGGAGTGGGCCACTTCGCGGTGCAGCTGGCGAAATGGAAGGGCGCGCGCGTGGTCGCGGTGGCCTCGGGCCGCCACGAGCAGTTCCTGCGCAACCTCGGCGCCGACGAGTTCATCGACTACACCCGCACGCGGGCCGCGGACGTGGTCAGCGATGTCGACATCGTGATCGACACGGTCGGTGGCCCGGACAGCTCACGGTTGCTGACCGTGCTCAAGCGTGGCGGCACCATGCTTCCGGTGTTCTTCGCCCAGTACGACCCGGAAGAGACGGCACGTCTGGCCATCTCAGTCTCCAACATCCAGGTACGTTCCAACGGCCCCCAGCTCGCCGAGATCGGGCGCCTGTTCGACGAGGGCAAGCTCCAGGTCGGGGTGGACAGCACGTATCCGCTGTCCGAGGCCGGCAACGCACACACGCGAGCCGCGCAGGGCCACATCCAGGGCAAGATCGTGCTGACGGTGGTCTCGTGATCGCCGGGCTGCAGTACGCGGTGGCGAACTACGCTCACGCCCTCGACGTGCCCGCGCTGAAAGCGGTCCTGACCCAGGACATCACCTGGAGCCTCTCGGTGCCCGGACAGGGCGGACCCGGCCCTGTCGCCGGACGCACGGCGGTGCTCGACTTCGTCCCGTGACGGGCACGCGGCCCAGACGAGAAGGATGCGGCACCACCTGAGCAATGTCGTGGTCAAGGCCGCGGACGCCGACAGCGCTGAAGTGCGGGCCCATATCGGCGAGAACGTGAAGGTTGGTCTCGTCCGGTTGTGGTAGCGGACCTGGCCGGTTGGCACTCCCCTACTGGTCGTCAAGCCCGAGGAATCCGCTGGGGCTTCACGTTGGCATGGTGCAGGATGGCCGCCGTGATGCCGACCTTCCCGTGCATGTGCTGCGGGCATCTGACCATGGGCGGGCCGCCCGGCTCGTGTGACATCTGCCCGGTGTGTTTCTGGGAGGACGATGAGGTGCAGCTGCGCTGGCCTGACTGGGCCGGCGGCGCGAACCGGCCGTCGTTGATCGAGGCGCAGGCCAACTTCAAGTCGTTCGGGGCGTGTGAGGAGCGGTTTGTGGCCCAGGTGCGGCCGCCTCGCGATGATGAGCCGCTGGATCCGAACTGGCGCCCCATCGACCTCGAACGGGACCACTTCGAGCGCCGAGGCGACCAAGAGGCGCCGTGGCCTGACGACCGCACTGTCCTGTATTGGTGGCGCTACCGCGACGCCGGATTCTGGCGTCGCGGTAGCTGAGGCTCGTCAGCTGGCTTGCTGGTCGAGGCGGGTCAGGAGTCCGTCGAAGATCTGCTCGCGGGCGACTGTCCCCGGCAGCGGACAGTCGCGGTGACAGCACGAGCTTTTTCTCGGCGGCAGATGAGTATGCGGCGGGGGCCCGTCGGCATACGTCTCGGATACGGTGGTGATCGCTCGCTACAGTCCGGCCATGCCGTACATCCGGGGTCGTGTCCTTCTGCGTAGGTGCTTCCGGGCAGACCAGTACACCTTCGTCAAGCCAATGCGAGTGGTAAGTGACGATGATGCGGGTCTTCTGCTCTGGATGCCGGCCGGAAGCGAGTTCGCCGTCCTCGTTGATGCTGAGGGAAAGACGCTGCACGATCGACCTCAAGACGAGATGCGTCAGCCAAGGCTCGTGCCGAAGATCTGGCGTGATCACGACATCCTGGTATTGATGCCGCCCGACGCCTTGCACTCCATCTGGTGGTTCTTCAAGCAGGGCCGTTTCGTCGGCTGGTACGTGAACCTCGAGACACCCTTCACTCGTCATGATGAGGGCGTCGACACCACCGACCTGGTACTGGACATCTGGGTGGAACCCAGCCGGAGCTGGGAATGGAAGGACGAGGAGGAAATGGCCGCTCGCATCGGGCGACCGCTGTACTTCGACAGGGCCACGGCCGAGGCTATCCGAGCCGAAGGCGAACGGCTCATCAAGCTCGCTGAGGCTGCGGACTTTCCCTTCGACGGCACCCACCTCGATTTTCAGCCTGATCCGGAGTGGTCACCGATGCAGTTGCCCAGCGGCTGGGAGTCGGCGAAGCCACATCCGTGATTGGCACGGTACCGAGCCTGCCGCCACGCGGATCTCTGGGAGCGGTGCCAGAGCTACGTCGGCTCTCGGCCACCGAACGTGACGCCAACGGCAACTCAACACGCGGACTGCGGCAGAGTAGTGTTTTTCCACGCCGTGCACGCCAACCTTGATCACCTCTACGGCTGTCTTCCCGCTTGGCGGCGCTCACGGCGGCCGATCGCGGTTAGGCGATGCACTGAATAGGCAGCCGCCGCACCTACCACTACACCTGCCAAATTGTGGATGATGTCGGCGATCTCGCAGACGCCCCTGTTCATTGCCGTCTGGAGGCCCTCGGCAAGGAAGACGAATACTGCTGCCGTCGCCGCGCTGGCGGCGGCCTTTCTGCTGGCCATAGCCGCAGCGAAGGTGAATGGCACATACAGCACTGCGTTCAGGACAGCCTGGGCGTCAAGGACTGTCAGACGTTCGGTGCCGCTACACGAGGCGATCAGCTCGACGTCGATAGCGTCAAACTCCAAACCGCGCCGACCGCTGACGAACATGGCTAGGACGACGCCGCCCAGACTCAACGACGCCAAAAATGACCAAACCATGCTGAACCGCAGAAGACGTCGGCACAGCCACGCCAAGGCCAGGCAGAGGACAATGATAACCGGCGCCGCGACTACGACCGCCCTTTCCGTAGCCAAAGACCAGAACATCTGGAACACGCCGGACATCGTTCGCTCTCATCCTCCAAGTACAAGAGGGCTCGGGTACGCCTTCATCGTGTACCCGTAAGCCGGCCTTGGCCTCGGCGCTGGAGCGGTTGCAGTCGGATTATGAAGATCACCGGCGGAGCCCGCATCGAAGAGGATCGCCATGATCCTTCGTAGCGAGCGGATCGCGGCAGATCAGTACTTTCGTACTACCGCGTAGGCCTGTGCCGCGGCACTCTCAATCGGCGTCCCTCTTGGGAGGCAAAGCGAAGGCATCGTCAGGAACCACGCAATTACTGAGGGGCCCAGGCGATAGTGGCCATGGGTCGTTCGCCACTACCTCAGCGCGCCATCCGCCTACATCCAGGCCGTCGCGGTGGTATGCGGTCAGCCGCTCATCCGCCGCGTCTCCGACAAGGCCCGCGTGATCAAGGATGACATAGAGGGCGTCAGCGGCAGATGACACCATCGCCTCAGCATCGTCGGTGCTGGCACCTGAGTTGAGGTCCTGGTATATCCGGCGGGCGGCGGCCAGAAGACGATCCGCATCGGTGACGGTGAAATCGCGCCGTAGCCGTATCGACAGCTTCAGGCCGTCGATCAGCTGATTCCCAGCGTCAGCATCATCATTCGCCGTCACTTCGGCAGGATAGCGAGGCCTCCCGCGTACCTCACCCGATGGCCCCCGAAGCGCTGTCGCCAACATGCGGTCGGCGGCAGATCCGGATGTCTCCTGCGATGATCGAGTCCATGGAAGTTCATGTCGCCGAGGGAGCACTCCGTGCAGCAATGCCTGCGCTGGATAGCGGGCTTGAACCCACCGTCGGCCGGCGTCGGTAATTTAGTCGTCGAGCCGGACGGACGTGCGCCTGACTTCCCATCGGATGAGGAACGTCGTTTCCCGTGCAGCGTGGCTCGCCGCGAAGGGCTGCCCGTGGTCGAGATCCAGGCCCGGTTGCCGTTGCTGACCAGGCGAGCTGCCGTCGCGCGACGGCCTCGGTCGTCTCACCACCGTGTCGCTTGTCTATGCTGCCGCAATGTCCAAGATCGGGTTCCTGTTAGCGGTACCGGCGGTGGTGCTGGCAGGCGCCTGCGCTCAGGCCGACGCTACGCCGGCCACTGCCCCCGTCCCTGCTGGCTGCGATCCCACCGCCAATCCGCTCACCTGGTCTTCCACCCGGACGACGCCGATCCTGGTCGAGGCGGCCCGATACGGGGCCGCCGAACTTGCCGCCGGCACAACCGGGACACCGCTGCTGAACCAGCCGTTCACGCCGTCGATCACCAACGTCGCCGCGCCCGCCTCCTGGCTGATCGACCTGGGCAACTCGCTGGCACGAGAGACCGGGAAACCGGTACACACCGACGCGCCGTCCGCCGAAGGACAGTCCTTCGGGATGGCGTCCGGCCCGGAACAGACACCCGTCGTCCTCTACACCGGCGTCGACCAAGTCTCCGCCGACTTCGAGGTGCAGTGCCATCCCACCGTACGGGGCACCCTCCACGCCTGGTCCCAAACCGTGGCCGGCGGCGTGGCCTGCGAATACCAACCCGACGTCCAACTCGACACCTTCGGCCGGCTGGCCCTGCAACTGTGCCCGCCCGACCTGCTGACGCCACCGCCCAGCGATCCCGTCGAAGGAGAACAACTTCCCGACGGGATCAGCCCTGAACTGAACTGAAGAAACGAACTCCACGCCACGGGCAGCGCCTCCACGAGGCAGCCCGGGCTCACGATCACCTCGGCTTCCCCCAGTGAAGCCCGCGCTCCGACGTACCATGTCGCCGCTTCGAGTAAGACTTCGATCATCGGCATGACCGGGGGCACCCGATCCATCGCTGTCCGCCGCACCTACGTGACGGCGAGCCGATACACCGCCGAGCTGCTCGCGCAGATCCGGATGGCCTCCCGCCAGGGCCAGCGTGACAATCTAAGGTTTCGGTGCGCCCCGCGATCGAGTTGGAACTCGACGACGACGGAGCCAGCGGTTAACCGTGGACGCCGGCGTTCCTCCGCGGGTCCGGGCGGCGCGGCGCAGGAGCCTGCGGCTCATGCAATGGCCCGCGCTGCCGATCGGCTAGATGGCAGGAGAGTTGACCGGCGCTGTATGCGGGCTGTCAGCGGCGCGGATCACGGGTCACTGATGGGTGGCGGCGGATCGTGTGACGACGCCTCCGGGTGAGGAGTTGCGCGACGGTGCCGGTCGTTCGTGAGGTGGGACGAGAAGCTATGGGTATCCGGTCGTCGGTGTCGCGCACGCTCGGGTTCTCGGCCGTGTACCTGGCGGCGACCTACGCCGGGCGGCTGACCGTGATGGACCAGACGAACCTGAGCCTGGTCTGGCCCGCCGCCGGGGTGTCGGCGATCTGGTTCGCGGTCCAGTACCGGTCCCGCTGGCGTGCCGCGGACGTGCTGGCGCTGTCCGCCGTCACCGTGGCGGTCAACCTGCTGACGGGCGCGTCTCTGCCGCTGGCCGCGTGTTTCGTACTGGCCAACGTCGTACAGGCGTCCTTGTTCGCATTTCTGCTGTACCGGTGGTTGCCACACCTGTGGGCAACCGACGGCGACAGCCGGTTGACCCGTACCCGGGAACTGTGGCGCTTGTCGACCGCAGCGTTGGTCAGTACCGGCGGCGGCGCGGTGATCGGTCCGACCGGAGTGTGGGCGGTCACCGGAACGTATTCGTGGCTGGCCACGGCGGTGTGGATGACCCGCAACACGGTCAGCATCCTGCTGTTCATCGCAGTGTGGCTGACCTGGGGATACTCCTGGCGCCACGGCAAGGCAGCGGGCTTGCGGAACTGGCGCGCCCGGTGGCGGGGCACGTCGGTACCGCGCCGCGTCGAGTACGTCGGCATTGTCGTGGCTTCGGCGGCGGCCTACTACTTCGTCTTCGGCATCAGCCACGGCCTGCCGCTCGCCTTCCCACTCATCGCCATGACGATCTGGGCCGGGTCGCGCCTGCACACCGGGTTCGTAGTCGTCCACGACCTGGTCTTCGGCTCCGTCGCGGTGCTGTTCACCCTGTATGGCACCGGTGTCTTCGCCCATATCGACTCGCATGCCGCCCGCGCCCTGACAGCGCAGGCCTTCGTCGGGCTGATCGCCGTGGCCGGGCTGGCGCTGGCGCTGGGCCGCGACGAACGCACCGCCCTGATCCTGCAACTACGCGGCGAGCAGCAGGCTTCCGGTAAGCAGGCGAAGCTGATGACGGCCATCGTCGACTCGATGTCCGACGGCCTCACCGTCGTCGACGAGCAGGGCCGTGTACTGCTGCGTAACCCCGCCGTACGGCGCCTCGTCGGCGGCGCCGCCGGCATCTCTGAGCGTATGGCCGAGCCCGGCGTGTACGGCCTGTTCCACCCGGACGGGTCCCCGCTCACCGCCGAGGAGATGCCGTCCCGGCGGGCCCTGGCCGGCACGGACGTGCATCAGATGGACATCCTGGTGCGTCATCCCGGCGTACCCGAGGGCCGGCTGCTCAGCGTCAGTTCCTCGCTGCTGCCCGACGGTATCGACGGCACCCGGTGCGCGGTCACCGTCTTTCACGATGTCACCGCCGAACGCCGGCATCGCAACGAGCTGGCGGCCTTCGCCGGCGTGGTCGCTCACGATCTGCTCAATCCGCTGGCCACCGTCCAGAACTGGACCGAATCACTCACCGAGGATCTCGACGCCGACTCGACGGGACTCGACGGGGCGCGGACCCGCGACGGGTTGACGCGGATCGGCCGGGCCGCCCGCCGGATGAACAGCATGATCGACGACCTGCTCGAATACACCACCGCCCGGGATGCGACGCTGGCCCCCACGCTGGTCGACCTCGGCGAGGTGGTCCACGACGTGGCCATCGCCCGTATGGACCAGGTCGAGAGCAGCGGCAAGCGGGTGCCGGCCTTCGACATCGACGATCTGCACCCGGTGTACGCCGACCCGGTGCTGGTACGCCAGCTGCTGGAGAACCTGATCAGCAACGCCATCAAGTACACCGCCGCGGACGTCACGCCGCACATCCGGATCCGCAGCAGGCTCGCCGATCACCTCGTCACCGTGACGATCGACGACAACGGGATCGGCATCCCCGAAGGCCAGCACGCCAGCATCTTCGACGACTTCCACCGCGCCCACCGCGCCGCCGGCTACCACGGAACCGGCCTGGGCCTGGGAATCTGCAAACGTATCGTCGAGCGCCACGGCGGCGGCATCACCGCGTCCGCCCGCACCGACGGACCCGGCTCGCGCTTCACGTTCACCCTGCCCGCCGACGCCGTCACCGTCTCCCCCGCGGCCGACCGCACCGCCGAGCTCGCCGACCACCCGTTCACGAATCCCGTGCCCACCGCTACCGTCCCGCCGGCCGCGGCGGGCGATGAACTCCCCGAACGGCGATCCGCGCCCACGGGCGCGGGCTTTCAGCACGCCGCTCACCTCGCACTGGACTACCTCCAGCAACAGATGCCGCTGACGTTCTGGTCGGTCACCCGCGTGGAGAACGGGCGCCAGACCTACCTGTACCTGGACCCCGACAATGGCTACGGCCTACGTCAAGGCGACAGCCATCCCTGGTCGGACAGCTACTGCATTCACATGGCCGCCGGCCACAGTCCGACCGTCGCCCGCGACGCGCGAGCCGTACCCGAGTACGCCGACGCCGCGGTCAACCAGATCCTCGACATCGGCACGTACGCCGGAGCGGTCATCACCGAACCCGACGGCTCGCTGTTCGGCGGAATCTGTGGCCTGGACCCACAGACCCACACCGGCGACCCGGTCATGAACGATGCCGAACCGCTGCTAGCCGTGCTGGGCCGGCTTCTCACCGCCGCCCTGGCCGCCGACCGGGCACAGGACCGGGCAACGAACGCCGTACTGCGCGAACAGCTGCGCGCCGACACCGACGCCCTCACCGGTCTACCGAACCGACGCGCCTGGCAGCACATCATCGAGCAGGCCCAAACCCGATTCGAACGTCTCGGCGACCCCACCGTCATCGCCATGCTGGACCTCGACCGGCTCAAGATCATCAACGACACCCGAGGACACACCGCCGGTGACGCCTACATCCGGGCCGCCGCGTCCGCCGCCCACCACGCCATCCGCGACACCGACTTCATCGCCCGGCTCGGCGGCGACGAATTCGGCATCGTCCTGAACCAGTGCACCATCGTCGACGCCCAGACCGTCATCGCCCGCATCAACACCGAACTTGAAGCAGCCGGCGTCGCCGGATCAATCGGATGGGTCTCGGTCAACGCCGAAGAAGGTTTCCTCACCGCGATAGACCAGGCTGACGCAGCCATGTACGCCATCAAGCAACAACGACGCAGGAGACCGGAAGCCGCATCACCGTCGCCACTGTCGCCCTCTTTCTGAGGCCGAGCCCACGGGAAGGTGCTGCCGATGATCCACAGCCGGGACGACGCGTCAGACGTCGTGGCCCTGGCGGTCATCGCCGAGTGCTCCCGCCGGAGGAGGTGCCGGCCGAGACGTCACGCGTACCGGCAGGGCGGTCAGGCCGTGCATCAGCAGGCCGGGCCGCCAGCGTAGCTCCTGCCACGGCGTCGCGAGCCGGATGTCCGGATAGCGCGCCAGTAGTCGGCCGATCGCGATCTGTCCCTCCAGCCGGGCCAGTGGGGCGCCCAGGCAGAAGTGGCTGCCATGCCCGAAGGACAGGTGACCACCGTCGTCCCGGGACGGGTCGAAGGTGTCCGGGTCGGCGAACCGCTCGTCGTCACGGTTGACCGACAGCAACGAGATCAGCACCTGCTCCCCCGCCGGAATTGTCGTGTCGCCGAGCGTGATCGGCCGGGTCGTCACCCGGTAGGTGCTCATCGCGGACGGGCCGGCCATCCGCAGCACCTCTTCGATCGCGGCCGGCACCAACCCCGGATCGTCCAGCAGCCGCCGTTTCTGCTCCGGCCACCGCTCCAGTAGGTACACCGCGTTACCGATCAGGTTGACCGTCGTCTCGTGGCCGGCGACCAGCAGCAGGACCGCCATGGAGATCAGCTCGTCCTCGTCGAGCCGGTCGCCGTCCACCGCCAACAGCGCGCCGAGGAGGTCGTCGGTGGGCTGCGCCCGCTTACGGGCGAACAATCCGCGCAGGTACTGGCTCAGTTCACGGACGGCCTCGGCCAGATCCGCGCTGCCGAAGTCGCCGAGGATGATCGTGTTGGACCATCCCCGGAACGAACCACGTTCCGCGGCGGGGATCCCGAGCAGTTCGCATATCACCTCGAACGGCAGCGGAAACGCCAGCGCGTCGATGAGGTCGACCTCAGGCGCGCCGCTCAGCCCGTCCAGCAGCCGATCGGTGATCTGCTCGATGCGGGGCCGCAGATCCTCGATGCGGCGCGGGGTGAACGCTCCGGAGACCAGCCGGCGCAGGCGGGTGTGGTCCGGCGGGTCCCGCAGCAGCAACTGCGTCGACAGTACGGCCTGCAACTCTTGCGGCAGCCCGTCGACCGGCTGCCGCTTGGACAGCGAAGGGTCGGCCAGGACCTGCCGCGCCTCCGTCCAGCGGGTCACCAGCCAGAACGGGACGTCAGCCGCCGACACCACCCGGTGCACCGGCCCGGACCGCCGGAGTCCCGCCAACGCCGGGTGCGGATCCGCCTGGTATTCATCGCTGAATAGAGCCACAACCGCAACCATAGTCAATCCTCTATGGACACCTCTTCACAGATCACCATGCCGTGGCCGGGTACGCGGTGACACCGAGGATCCGGATCTGGCGGGTGGCGTGCTCGATGACCGCCGGCGCGCAGGCGGGCCGCCGGCCGGGCACGGGGGTGGCCGGGCACGCGCTCGTGCCCGGCCACCCCCGTGAGGCTTACAGGCCTGCCAGGAGCTGCTTCATCGTGGCGATCTCCGCCTGCTGATCAGTGATGATCTTCGCGGCGAGGGCCTTGGCCTCCGGGTTGGAGCCCTTGGCGACCTGCTCCTGGCCCATCTCGACGGCACCCTCATGGTGCTCGACCATCAGGGTGAGGAACTGCTTGTCGAACGCGGCGCCCTTGGCGTCGTACAGGGCGGCCATGTCGGCGTCGGACATGTCGCCAGGCATGCCGTGGTCCATGCCGCCGCTCATGTCGGGCATCGGCGCCCTACCCCAGGCGGTCAGCCACCCGGTCATGGTGTCGATCTCCGGCTGCTGAGCGGCCTTGATCTTGGCGGCCAGGTCCTTGACCTGGGCGCTGGCGGCGCGGCCGTCGGCCATGGCCGCCATCTCCACCGCTTCCTGGTGGTGCGGGATCATCATCTGGGCGAACATCACGTCGGCGTCGTTGAATGTCGCGCCCGCCGATGCGGCAGCAGAAGTGGCGGCGGGGGCGGCGCCGTGGTTCATGCCGGTATCGGCGGCGGTTTCGTGGTCACCGCCGCCACAGGCGGACAGCAGCAGCGCGGTGGTGACTGCCGCGCCGGCCAGCAGGCCACGGCGCAGCCCGGACGAGGGCAGCGAAGAAGAACGCATCATTGCGGAAAAGGCCTTTCAAAAGGTACGGGAATGACAAAGACGTGCACCAACACCGCCCGGCCGGTCGGCCGCGCGGAGCGACACGGTGGCCTATATGCGCAGCACCGAGATCGCGGCGATCGTCAAACCCGCCCTTCGCACCGGCGGTGCCCGTGGCACCCCCGTGGCCGCTCGCTCTCGAGCGTGCAGCCGGCCGAGGCCGCCGAGCATGGTCAGCAGCATCAGCGCCAGCAGCACCGCGACGGCCAAACCTTGCAGTACGGCCATGCAGATGCTGAAAACGCCCATCGCGCCGTGGCCGTCGCAGTGACCATCCGGGCACGGCACCGCCGCACGGATCGCCGAGACCGTCTCCGTCACGACCGGCATGGTCACGGCCGTGCTGGACACGGCAGCGGCGTGCGTGCCGCCGCTGGGGTCGGTGTGCCCGATCGTGTGCATCGCGGCGAGCCCGACCAGCGTGCAGACCAGCAGCACCCACCGGGTCAGCGACCCGGTCAGAGCACTGGCTGCGACATTCACCGCTCCACGCTAGCGCGGCGGCCCGGCCCAGCCACGACCAGGCCCCTCTCCGCTGGGCCGGCCCACGCCACCGCCAGCCGCCCGGTCAGGTGCCGGATCGGCGGCCGAAGGTGCGCACGGTGGCACCCCGGTGCAGTCGGTCGAACATGTCGACGGCGTCGCGGTGCAGCAGATTGACGCAGCCGTGCGAGCCGCGCTGGTCGTCGTGCAGGTAGGTCGTGGTCTCGTGGAAGCCGATCCCGCCGACGAACCGCTGCCAGTACGGCAGCCACACCTCATACGGGTCCGACCACTCCCGCATCGCCCTTTTGTTGATCCTGAAGGTGCCGGCCGGGGTGGCGTGCCCGCGGAACCCGGACCGCATCACGGTCGGCCCCGACACCACCTCGCCACCACGCATGACCCACACCGTCTGCAGGCTCAGGTCCACGCAAGCGGTGACCTCCGCCGTGGCCTTGCATCCGCTTCTGCGTTCGGGTGTCGAACTCGCGACGATCCGCCGGGCGACGTCGGCGGTCGTGGCGTCTGCCTGCCCGCGGGCCGGTTCGATGCCGAAGCGGCGTTGGAAGGCGCTGATGGCGGCGCAGTCGTTCGGCGCCTGTCGGCCGTCGACGGTCACCACTCCGTACCCGCCGAGGGTGTCGAGGCCTTCCTCGATGTCACGCTGCCAGCGCCCGGTCGCACACGGTGCGATCGGTGAAGCCTTCGCCGGGTTCGTGGTGGCGGAGGCCCGCGATGCCGGAGCCGTTCGCGCGTGTGTCGGCTGGGCGGTGACGACCGTGATGAATGGCGTACCCGCGGTGGCCCGCGCCGCGGTGGCCGGTGGCTCGGCACTGATCGGGCCGGCAGCATCGACGGTGACGGCCGCAGCGGTCGCGAGTCCTGCCAACGCGGCCACGCCGGCGAGCCATGCCACGACGCTGGATCCGGCCATCAAGAACTCCCCCGGTCAGCAAACGGCGACCTTCAGAGGATCGGATGCGTCGCCCGGCGGTTGCGCCGGTCATCGGGAGCAAACGTGGTGCACCTGCCGGGCCGGCAGGCGGCCCGGCGTCACGATGGAGTGGAACGCCGCCGGCGGGATTCACAGGGCTCGGCCGGCCGGCTCGCGATAGCCCCAGGCGGTGATGCCGCGCGGCTTGTAGACCGAGAGCACGAGCGCGATCAATAGCAGCACGATCGCCGCCGCGGCGTGCAGCACGGGCGACAACGACGGTCGCACCGTGTCGCCGGCGGCTGCGACCCTCGCCAGCCCGGCAAGGGTCTGCATGTAGAGCAGCAGCACCGCGACACCGAATGCGTTGAGTACGAGTTTGTTCAGAACCCAGTAATGGCGGATCAGACCCCAGGGCGACACCAGCGATTGGACGACGCCGGTGGCCAAGGCGGCGAGACTGAACGGGACCAGCGCCGCCCAGCCCAGCGGCTCCAGCACCCGATGCACCGCGCCGATGACCGCCGGATCGTTGGCGACCAGGGCGACCACGGCCAAGGCGAGTGAGGCAGCGATCGCGCCGAACCAGCCCATCGATGCGGCGATGTGCGCCACCAGCAGCCCTCGGCGCACTGCCGGCTTCACCATCGGAGAAGGTGGGAACTCGCCGCCGCCTGCCCGTGCCGGCCGGGGCCGTGCCCGGACGACAACAGCACCAGCATGAGCACTACCAGGGCCGCCCCGAAGATGACGAAGACCTTCACCCAGCGTGGCATACCGGGCCTGTCCCTACGTGATCGGTCGTCCGTACCCGCAGTGGGGTGCTCGGTCATGGTTCCTCCTCGGCGTGCACAGGTCGCCCAAGTGATTTTGCGATACACACTGTCTACGCACAAGACAATCCGACGCATCCGGAGCGGTCCGTATGATGAAAGGGTGCCGAAGTTGTGGAACACCACCGTCGACGAGCACCGGCGCGCCGTGCACGCGGCCATCCTGGACAGCACGGCAGCACTGATCGCCGAACACGGCCTGGCCGTCACGATGTCGCAGATCGCCCAACACACCGGCATCGGCCGCGCCACGTTGTACAAGTACTTCAAAGACGTCGAGGCGATCATGGTCGCCTGGCATGACCGCCAGGTCAGCGACCACCTGCGGCAACTCAGCTCCGCGATAGCCGACTGCACCGACCCCGGTGACCGGCTGCGCACAGCACTGACCGTCTACGCCCACCTGTCCAGCACCGGCCGAGACACCTCGCACCACCCTGCCGAGTCAGTACAGACCGCGTTGGCGCTGCACCGGGCACCGCACCTGCACCACGCCCAGCGGCACGTGCACGACCTGCTCACCGAGGTCATCGCGACAGCCGCAGAAGCCGGCATGACCCGTACCGACGTGCCGCCCGCCGAACTGGCCACCTACTGCCTGCACGCACTGGCCGCCGCGGCCGCATCACCGTCACCGGCAGCACGGGACCGGCTCGTCGCCGTCACGCTCACCGGCATGCTGCCCCCAGCCGGCTGAACGACCGCGGCCATCACCGGGCACCGCCGCCAACCAGGCGCCGAGAGCGGCGAAATCCGCAGATCAGCTGCGCATCTGAGCGGGGTGGGGCGTCGCCGGCTCGTCGGACATCGCGGCGTAGGCGGCGTGGGTGTCACGGGCCCCCGCGTTCGCTGCCCGCTCGGCCTGGCGGTCGTCGCCGGCTACGGACACCGGCGTGCGGCCTTCGCCGACGGTGGGTTCGCTCTTGGGACGTCCGCGACGGGTGTCCCAGATGTCACGGGCGAGGATCTGCAGGATCCCGGCCACCGGGATGGCGAGCAGTGCGCCGAGAATGCCGGCCAGTTCCACCGCGATGAGGATCGCGACAAGGACGGTGAGCGGGTTCAGCTTCACCGTACGAGCGAAGATCAGAGGTTGCAGCAGGTGGTTCTCGAGCTGCTGGTAGAGCACGAAGAAGACGAGGACCACGATGCCGGCGGTGGTCGACCCGACGAACGCGGCAGCGGTCGCGATGACGGCGCCGAGCGTGGCGCCGACCAGCGGAATCAGGTCGGCGAGACCGACGAACAGAGCGATCAGGCCCGCGTACGGGACATCCATCACCGCGAGCACCACGTACGTGAGCGTGCCGCAGACGACGCTGATCAGCAGGTTGCCGGTGATATAGCCGGTGATCGTCTTGGCACAGTCGTGGCCGACGCGGCGGATGTGCTCGGCACGGCGCGACGAGAACAGGGCGAGGAACCCGTCAACGATCTTCGGCGCCTCCAGGACCATCAGGTAGGACAGCACGAAGATCGTCGCGATCCCGGCGACGCCGGTGGCCATCGAACGCAGGAATGCCAGGGTCGGTGCACCCAGGCCCGATGCATACTCCCGGATCCGGTCGGCGTTGTTCTGCGCGTACTCCAGCAGATGGAATCGCTCGATCAACGATCCGGCCGGCCCGCGGCCGTTGCGCATATCCTCGACGACCCGCGGGAAGTCCGCGATCACCTGACTGCCTTCGCGAGCCAACGGCACGACGAAAAGCGTGACCAGACCGCCCAGGACGGCGAATGCCGTCACGAAGACCAGAAGTGTCGCCAGCCAGCGCTTGCAGAACGTCACTCTCCGGGTCATCCAGGTCACGGCCGGATGCAGCGCCACCGCGAAGAAGCCCGCGATGACGATCCAGGTCAATACTCGTCGCGCCTCGTACCCGAGAAACAGCACGGTGATCGTGGCGAGAACCAGCCCGATGACGACCAGCGCGCGACGCGCGACCCTACCGTTGTCACTTTCCCCCATAACGGAGGGTTGCCCTATATTTCCTCAAAGTAACATCACGGGCGAAGAGGACCATGCAGACAACGAGCAGCCGCAGCAGGCGGCGCCGGCTGATCAACTCGGCTCAGCAACGGCATAGCCGACACACCGGCACCACCTGGCCTGCGACTGTCAAACGCCCACGTCATCGGGGACGACCGACTTGAACCGCAACGTCCCCTACATGCTCGTCACGGCTGTGGCGGCGGCTTCGCCGGATCGAATCGCGCCGTCGATGTAGCCGTACCAGCGGGTGGCGGTTTCACTGCCGGCCCAGTGGATCGGGCCAACTGGGGCGCGCAGCGCAGGACCGTACTGGGTCCATGCGCCAGGCGGGAACAGCGCAGCGTACGCACCTCTGGTGTACGGCTCGGCGCTCCAGTCCCGCTCGATGTACGCCGCCGGATGGGCAGCCCCAGGCCCGAACAACTGCGCCAACTGCTCGAGTACCACCGACCGGCGCTCAGCGGCGGGCCGGCCGCCGAGACGACGTGCCGTGGCGCCCTCCAGCACACTGACCAGCACCCCACAGCGACCGGAAGGCGAGCTGCTGTCAGCCACCGCGGCGAGGGGCCCCCGCAGGCTCAGCGCGTAACCGCTGAGCCCGGCCGCACGCCAGAACGGTTCGGGATACACGACCATGCATTTGATCGTGGCACCCATGGCCAGCCGCTGAGTCAGGCCGTCACGCGCGGCCGGCAGCGGCGGGTCATAAACGATGCGGCCCGCAAGCGTCGGCGGGACGGCCACGACCACCCTCGCCGCCCGAAACGTCTCGCCCGACTCGACGGCGACCACCACCCCGTCACCGCCGTACGTGATCCGCCGGACGGGCACCCGCAGGCGGACCCGGTCACCTAACCGGTCGGCCAGACGGACAGCCAGCGCATGCGCGCCGCCGTCGAGCAGGTCCTGCTGCGCCCCGCCCTCGATCGCCATCGCCGTCCGCAGGCTGCCGGCCGCGCGGGCATAGAACAACGCATGCAGCAGCGACAACTCACTCGGTTCACAGGCCCACAGCAACCGCGCGGCGGTGCTGAACAGGCGCCGACCGCCCGCGGTGCGCAAGGTACGACGGATCCAGACGGCCAGGCTCTGACTGTCCAGCCACTCCGCCTGACGGCTGCGCCACGGAGCCTCGACGTCGACCGTCCGAGCCAACCGCTCGAAGCGGGCCTCCGCCTGCGCGAAGTCCAGTAGCGACAGCCCACCCAGCCGGGGCACCCGGCCCCGGAAACCCCTGATCCGGCCTGAGTCGTCCTCGGCCAGATGCACACCGCTGGTATAGGTGGGAAAGACCGGGACACCGAGTTCCTCGGCAAGCGCGTAGGCGCGATCCTGGCCCGGGCCGATGAACTGGCCACCGAGATCGACGGTCTCGCCATCGACCACAACACTGTCCGTACGCCCGCCGACCCGGTCACGGGCCTCGCAGACGAGCACATCGACGCCGCGACCCGACAACACATGGGCACAAGACAGACCGGCCAGCCCGGCCCCCACGACGACGACATCAACAGATCGGTACCGCTGGTTGGTCATGCACACTCCCGGTGGTAGACGAGTTCGCCGCACGACGAACTCGTCAGCGCACCCACCAACCACCACGGCGCTGACATGAATGATCAGACTCCCGGAAGGATACCGAGAACGCGTCGGCCCGCCTGCCCGGCCGACGCGTGCTTTCGCCGAAATGCACCACCGGTACCGGCTCCGATGCCCGCTCGGGTCACTCACAGTGGATGGCATGCGTCGAGGCCTCGCCCGGAGTCGAACCGGAAGGGTCACCCGCTTTGCAGGCGGGGCGCTCCACCGGGAACGCCACGAAGCCAGACCGGCCGCGATCCGCGCCCGGATTCCGTACCCCCGACTGGATTCGAACCAGCGACCCCCAGGTTCGGAACCTGGTGCTCTACTCCACTGAGCTACAGGGGCAATGAGCGTCCACCACCAATGCCGAACCGGCCATCTTCGGTACGCCCGCGTGAGGGTGACTGGTCGGGCTCGAACCGACTACCTCCAGGGTCACGACCTGGCGCTCTCACCTGATGAGCTACAGCCACCATGCGCCGGCCCGCTGAGCCGGCGCCGCCTCGAACAGTCCCGGCCACCGCGGCCGAGGAAGTGCGAGGGTCGTACCCGTGCCGGGACTCGAACCCGGGCAACCGGTGTGTGGGACCGGTGCTCTTGCCGCTGAGCTACACGGGCGCCGGAATCGAACTCACCACGGCCTGCCGATAAGGCCGGTCACACCGACCAGCAGGTGCGGAGGAGGTGGGATTCGAACCCACGACACCCGAGGGTGTACGCCGTTTCCAGCGGCGTTTCCGTAACCAGCCGGCTCCTCCAGAATGTGCTCCGCTCCATCCACTGAGCGACTCGGGCATTGCGCAGCGCGGACGGGACTTGAACCCGCAACACTCCCGGGTGAAAGCCGGGCGACTCTTCCTATTCGTCCACCGCGCCAGGTGGTACCTCTTGCGTGTTCCGGCCTGGACTCGAACCAGGGACCCCCGCCGTGTCGAGGCGGTGCTCTGCCTACTGAGCTACCGGAACGGGAGCGGGGGCCGGATTCGAACCGGCGACCTCGGGCTTATGAGGCCCGCGAGCACTCCGAACTGCTCCACCCCGCCGTACGCCGCCAGGGACTCGAACCCTGCTCTCCGGATTAAAAGTCCGGAGCATAACCATCCATGCTCGCGGCGCGAGCCGTCTCCCGGGCGGGACTCGAACCCGCAACCCGCGCGTCAGGACCGCGCTGCTCTGTTCCGTTGAGCTACCGGGAGAGGATGCTGGGCCCCTGGGCGGGACTCGAACCCGCAGCCGTCGCCTTAGAAGGGCGCTGCTCGATTCCGATTGAGCTACCAGGGGTAGACACGTGCGCCGTCACAGATTCGAACTGTGGACCCGAGGCTTAAGAGGCCCCTGCTCTGACCGGGCTGAGCTAACGGCGCGAAGCGGAGGAGGACGGGGTCGAACCGCCACGGGCGTGAGCCCCAACCGTTTTCGAGACGGTGGCCGGCGCCGACTGTCGGCTGGCTCCTCCACGGATCTACTGCGGTATTTCGCCTGACTAGATGTTGCGTACCCCTGGCAGGAGTCGAACCTGCCGCCTTTCCGGTTCGTAGCCGGACGCTCTTTCCACTGAGCTACAGGGGCCTGGTCTCGCCGGGTGGAGTCGAACCACCGGCCTTCGCCTTATCAGGGCGACGCTCTTGACCGCTGAGCTACGGCGAGCCGATGCGGAGGGTGAGGGGATCGAACCCGCGGCCTACCGCTCGACAGGCGGTTGCTCTTCCACTGAGCTACGTCGACATCGTGGACCCGGTCGGATTCGAACCGACAAACCTTCGCTGTGCAAAAGCGCTGCTCTACCAGTTGGAGCTACAGGCCCAAAGATGGTGCTGCGTACCCGGGGCGCGATTCGAACGCGCACTGTGCTGGTTCTAAGCCAGCCGCCTCCTGCCAGTTGGGCTACCCGGGCATGGGTGTTTCCGGCGGGATTCGTACCCGCACCGTTGTTCGCCGCAGCGGGACTGTGCTGCGAAGAGAGCCAGCGGGGCGGCTCGAACGCCCTCCTGCCGTTTACGAGACGGCTGCACCACCTGTCGTGCTGCGCTGGCCTGAGCCGCCTGCCGGTTACCTCAGCGCCCATCGGGGTCCGGGCCGGCGGGGGTAGCGGATCCCGCCGGCCCGGACCGTTCAGCGCACAGTGAACTGCGCCCAGCTGGGGACCTGGGGAGAGGTCCGTAGCGGCATCCCGGCCTCGGCCGGGGTGCGGTCGCCTTTGCGCTGATTGCAGCGGCCGCAGGCCGCCACCGTGTTCAGCCAGGAGTTCTCTCCGCCGCGCGAGCGCGGCAGGACGTGATCGATCGTTGACGCCTTCTTGTCGCAGTAGGCGCACCGTTCGCCGTCGCGGGCGAGCACGCCCGGCCGCGACCAGGCGGGGCCGCGGCTGTGCCGCCAGCGGGTCACGACGTACGCGACGAGCCGGACGACTTTCGGCATCGGGTAGGTACCGATGAGGCGGTCGGGTTCGGCGTCATGGATCTCGGCGACCCGGCGGCACAGCATCCGGATCGCGTGTTTGAGGGTGACCCGGTGCAGCGGGCCGAGGTCGGCGTTCAAGACGAGGACCGCGGTCACCGGGCCCACCTCCTTCCTATGTTGTCGTCGGTGTTGCTGGACATGAGCGGCTACGGGGAGTCGAACCCCGGTCTCCGCCATGGCAAGGCGGCGCACTGACCGTTGTGCTACAGCCGCGGGACGCACCGGGGTGGTGCGCTGGGAGATCGAACCGGCCGCCTCTTCCGTTGGGCTGCCGGGGCATCACTGCTGGGGGTGCAGGACTCGAACCTGCACGACCGAGGTCAAGGCTCGGCGGCCTGCCATTAGCCGAACCCCCAAGAGGGCGCCGGGAGCAGCGGCTTGACCTCCGCCGAGTTCACCACGACCGCATGCTGGTGTTGCGTCGCCCGTCCGGGGGTCGAACCCGGTCTTCCGGATCGAGAGTCCGGTGGTCTACCTGCCTCAGCCTCACGGGCGGTGAGCCGGCGCGATGCCGCGCCGGTGTGGTGCCTTCCCCTGATCGAACGGAGACCCGTGGGCTCTGCCGTTTACGCCAGGAAGGCGAGGGGTCAGGACCGCCCTGAGCGGGCGGTGCCTGCCGCGTGGACCTGGACGGATTCGAACCGTCGACCTCCGGTCTGCCGCACCGGTGCGCTTCCTGCTGCGCCACAAGCCCATCTGTGTCCGGACCCCGGGTCGTACGGGGTGTCTCCTACTCGGCGGAGTAGGCGGGTTGCCGTCTCCCGCGGTCCGGATCAGCCCGGCACGGCACCGGATGGGTGCCGTGCCGGGCGATCTCCAGCGAACCCACGAATGGGGTGCTGGATATACATGCCATCCACTGTTGAGTTGATAAGAAACAATTCCACTGAACGCATTCAGGGCACGCACGGGTGGCAGGATTCGAACCTGCAACATTCGGCTTTGGAGACCGGTGCTCTATACCGTTGAGCTACACCCGCAAGAAATGTCCGGGAACGAAAAAGCCGCCCGTTCCTCGGAGGCTGAGGTGGGCGGCGTAGACGCAGATTCTGCTGCGCTACCCGCTCCACCGCTCCAGGTCACCACTGGTTTCATGACCTCGCAGGTGCAGTCTCGCCGTCACGACGGGCATGGCGGACCCATACCGCGACGCCCGGGATTGGGCGATGGCGCAGTTCGGTTGCGACAACATGACGGTTCAACTCCCTTCGACGTTTCGTGGTGCGGTTGCTGTTATCCAGCATGGCCGATCATTATATCTTCGTCAACGCTTTTGTGAGCCGCTTTTCCCGCCTCACCGGCGTTGAGATCATTCAACCTCATGTCGGCGAAGTCCACGACTGATTTACGTACGCCGCCCCCTGCCCGTTGAGGGCAGGGGGCGGATTGCGGGTTGCGGCGGCTCGGGAGCAAGCCGTCGCTTCGTGTTCGACAGAGGTTGAGCCCGTCCTCGGTTGCCCGCCGTGCTGTGGGAGCGGCCGCGGTCAGGCGGTCGCCGGTCAGGTGCGGGCGTCGAGGTCCGTGCGCAGCTCGGTCAGGGCCCTGGCCAGCAGCCGGGACACGTGCATCTGGGAGATGCCGAGTTGTGCGCCGATCTGCGACTGGGTCTGGTTGCCGTAGAACCGCAGCGTCACGATGCGCCGCAGTTGCGGCGTCAGACGTGCCAGCGCCGGCCCGAGACAGAGATGCCATTCGGTGCGCTCGTACCCGTCGTCCTCGGCGCCGAGCAGGTCGCCGAGTTCGACGGAGCCGTCCTCACCGAGCGGCAGGTTCAGTGAGGCGGCGCGGTAGGCCTGGGCGCCCTCCAGGCCCTCGATCACCTTCTCCTCGTCGACGTCGAGGTGGGCGGCGATGTCGGCGATGGTCGGCGCGTGCCCGAGTGACTGGGTCAGGGTGGTGTTCGCGTCATTGATCGCCGCCCGCATCTCCTGCAGGCGCCGCGGTACCCGGACGGACCAGGCCCGGTCCCGGAAGTACCGTTTGATCTCGCCCGCGATCGTGGGAAACGCGTACCCGACGAAGTCTGCGCCCTGAGCCGGGTCGAATCGGTCGACGGCCTTGATCAGTCCGATGGTCGCTGTCTGTGTCAGGTCCTCGAGTGCCTCGGGACGCTGGGAGTATCGGCGTGCCAGGCGCTGGGCCATCGGCAGCCACGCGGCGATCGTCTGGTCTCGGAGCAGTGCCCGGGACGGATCGGCTGGATCACATGCCGCGTAGGCGTTGATCAGATCGACGGCACGGGCGTCGGCTTCGGCGCGGCGGCTGTCGAGGATGCGCATGGTGGTCGAATGCATCGCTCACTCCAAGTGGATCGATGAACCCAAATGAAGATCACCGCAGCGCGACGGAAGGTTGAGCGGTACGCCCGGCCGGTGACGGGTCCGAGCCCGGGATCCACCGGCGACGGCGTCGCACTGGATGATCACGGCACTCTTCTTGACCGACCTCTGAACCCTATCCCCGGGGGCCACGGGCGCAAATCAAAAATCCGATATGCAAGAACCTCATCTTCTGGTACGGCCACGGGCATTCGTCTTGCACCGCATGAGTCACGTGACCCTGGGTAGTCGGGCCGGACCGATACGACGGAAGGGGATCTGATGGCCGGGAAGTGGTTGCTGGGATCCGGGATCCGCGACGGCGCCGAACAGCCGAAGGCGGTACTGGTCGCGGTACGGCGAAGCGACGAGACCGGTGAGAGCGCGCGGGGCACCGGCACCTCGCTGGCGGAGCTGCGCAGGCTGGCCGACACCGACGGGCTGTCGGTGGTGGGTGAGCTGGTGCAGAGCCGCGACCGGCCGGACCCGGCGACGTTCATCGGTTCCGGACGGGCCGAGGAACTGGCGGAGCTGGTCGCCGGCCGTACGGCTGATCTCGTCGTCGCCGACGGCGAGCTGACTCCCGGTCAGGCGCGCAACCTTCAGGAGGTGGTGGGTGTGCCGGTGGTGGACCGGACGGCGCTGATCCTGGACATCTTCGCCGAGCACGCCCGTTCCAGTGAGGGCCGTCTGCAGGTCGAGCTGGCGCAGATCGCCTACCAGCTGCCGCGGCTGCGCGGTGAGGGCCGGGCGTTGTCCCGGGTCGGTGGCGGGCGGATGGCCGGCGGTGCGGGTATCGGTGTGCGCGGCCCCGGTGAGATGCGCCTGGAGGTGCAGCGCCGCACGCTGCGCCGGCGGGCGTCCCGGCTGCGGGCGGAGGCCGCCGAGCTGGCTCGCCGACGTGAGCGTGTCCGTCGGCGCCGGTCCCGTAACCAGGTGCCGTCGGTGGCGATCACCGGTTACACCAACGCCGGCAAGTCGGCCCTGCTGAACCGGCTCACCGGGGCCGGGGCGCTGACCGAGGACGTGCTGTTCGCCACCCTGGATCCCACGGTGCGCCGGACTGTCGCGGGTGGCCGGGAGTTCACCCTCACCGACACGGTGGGGTTCGTGCGGAATCTGCCGCACCAGCTCGTCGACGCGTTCCGGTCGACGCTGGAGGAGGTCAGCGGCAGCGATCTGATGCTGCACGTCGTGGACGCCTCCGCTCCCGACGCGTTCGGGCAGATCACCACCGTGCACGGCGTACTGCATGAGATCGGTGCCGGGCATCTTCCCGAGCTGCTGGTCCTCAACAAGATCGACGTGGCGCCGCCGGAGTGGGTGACCGCGCTGCGCCGCGCGTACCCGGACGCGAGCGCCGTCTCCGCTCTCACCGGTGAGGGCATCGCGGAACTGCGCGAGGCACTGGGCGCCCGGCTGCACCGGGTGACGGCGTCCGCTTCCACCGCTGGACTCCGGTGACGGCCGCCGCTCGCGACGGGTGCCTCCACGGCGCCGGCTGCCGGCCCCGCCTCGGCCGGTCATGACGAAGGGATGAACGGTGTACCCGATGACGCAGGTGATCCGGCAGGGTCTGGTGGCCGGGCTGGTCGGCGCGGCCGTGATGACCGCGGCGGAGAAGATCGAACAGCGGCTCACCGGCCGGCCGGACTCACGCGTGCCCGGGCGGGTCCTTGCCCGCCTGACCGGTTCGCCGCAGCGGCCGTGGCTGAATCCGGCCATGCATTACGGGCAGGGCGCGCTGGCCGGGACGGTGCGTGCTGTCATAGCGCGGGCCGGGCTGCGCGGCCCGTGGGCGTCGGCGATGTTCACCGTCGTGCGGTTGACCAACGACCAGATCCTGGAGAACGCCACCGGCGTGGGCGCTCCACCGCAGACCTGGCCACGGCCCGAGCTGGTGATCGATCTGCTGCACAAGACGGTCTACGGATTCGTCACCGGTGCGGTCGCCGACGCGCTGGCGGCACGCGACGGTCTCGGCCCGGGCCAACATCACGCCGCGCTACGCCCGGGACGCCGGTCCGACGTCGGCCCCCCGCAGCGTAGGTGAACGGTCGCCGGTTCGGCGTCCGCACCTGAGCTACGGCCCCGGGTGCAAGGATCTGGGATCGGGAGCCCAACCTTTCCGCGGCGCGCTACGTCTGGGAGATCATGAAGTTCAGACGAGGCCGGGACATCGACGAGTCCTTCACAACGTTCGTGGCGACTCGCTCGCATCGGCTGATCGTGCACGCCGAGTTGCTCTGTGGGCACCGTGAACAGGCTCGGGACATCGTGCAATCCGTCCTCGTCCGGGCGTATCAGCGGTGGTCACGGATCGAGCATGACGATCCGTACGGGTATCTGCAGCGGTCCGTCACCAACGCGGTCACCGACTGGTGGCGCACGGCACACCACCGGCACGAACGACCGGTCGATGTCGTTCCCGACGTCCCCGCAGACGAGGACACCACGCTCGACGACCGCAGAACGTTGCTGGCCGCCCTCGACCTTCTCACCCATCGCGAACGGACCATCGTCGTGCTGCGCTACTTCGACGACCACACCGAGCGGGACGTGGCCGACACGCTCGGCATCAGCGTCGGCACGGTCAAGTCGACCTGCCACACGGCGCTGCGCAAGATGCGCATCGCGCTGGACGACGACGTTCGCAGCTCCCCCACCTCCCACGGCATCCAGGAGCAGTCATGACTCCCACCCAGGACGACCTGCGCAACGCCATGAACAACCTGACCCACGCCACCGACCCCCTCGAACCCGGCTCAGTGCTGCGCGACGGCAAGCGCCGGCGCACTCGCCGTCGCCTCGCCAGCGCGGCCGGCGCCGCTGTGGCTCTGATGGCGGTGACCGGTGGCATCGCCGCGTTGCGGCCCGCCGTCGACAACGATCCGGCCGTCGTCGGCTCCGGCACCGCGATCCAGGACCTCGACAACGCGCTGGAGGGGCTGAAGTCGGGAAACTACGCGTTCAGCCGCACAGGCGCGTACCTGGTCACCGACATCGTCCGCGCCCAGATCGACGTGCCCGACGGCTACGTCGTCGAATATCGCGGGGCGATGACCATCATGCGGGCCGGCGACACCACGTACCTGAAGCCGGCCGGCGCGGGCACGTACAGCCAACCCGAAGTCATCGACCAGCTGAAGAATGCCGGCCTTCCGCAGGCCGAGGTCGAGCGGTACGAGGCCAGCATCGCCCAGTTGAGCGGTAGGCACTGGCTCCGTACCGATGAGCGGCGGCTCGTCGCGGTGGCCGCCGTCGACGAGCAGAGCTCGCTGGACTACGTCGCCCCCGCACCCACCACCGACAAGCCGGACATCACCGGCGCCGACGAGCTGATCAGCGCGGTGACGACCGCGCAACGCACCGGCGACTCGATCACCGGCACCCTCGACGCCACCATGGTCGATGAGGAGCTGAACCTGGTCATCGGCGAACCGGCGAGCTACTACGGCCCGCCGGCGAAATCGATGAAATACCAGGCCACTCTCGACGGACAGGGCCGCCTGGCCAGTTTCACGCTCACGTTGCCGGGGACGCTCGCGTCCCAGTCGCCGGACGACCAGCCGGAGGCACCGTTGGTCATCACGGTCACCCAGTACGGCGGCGTCGAGGTCCCGCAGGCCCCGGCCGGTGCTCAGAACATCTCCGAGCTGACCTACGACCTGCTCGCCCGCGACAACGACTGATCACCGGCGCGTCCTGGTGGCACGGTCTTGCTGCTCACGGCGGTGACCGAAGCATGGCGTCGGCCCGGCTTCTACTGGTCGCGGCGCTGCCGGTGGCGAAGCCAGGGCCCCAGCCCGTAGGCGTCCTCGGTCGCGATGAACGAGCTGCGGGCGTTGAGCAGCGCCTCATCGGCGTGGGTGCTGCAGCCCCACACCGTCTCGCCCCACGGGTCGGCCAGCTTCAATTCGGCCGGCTCCGCGCACGCCCCGCCGTCCGGCAGCCCGATCTGGCAGTTCGCCGGCGCGCCGCCACGGCGGCTGATGGCCTCGGCCGCCTGCTGGATCAGGGACAGTCGTGCCGCCGCGCCGGACGGCACGGCCCGGCTCTCCGGGCTGACGGCGGCCCGCTGCCCGACCAGGACGACGTTGCCGTCGGGGTCTTTCGTACGGAACTCGCCGCCGGGTGCGTGGTCGGGGTAGCCGGCGAGTTCGTAGCCGATACCGGCGTCGTCCAGTCCGGCGTTCACCACTGCGAGGTCCTCGACGTAGAGGTAGATCAGCAGCGGCAGCTCGACCTGGATCAGCGGCGGCTGGACGTAGGCCAGCAACAGGGTGTGCTCACCGCATTGCAGGTAGGACCATCGGCTGTCACCGTCGTCTCCCGCGCGTACCTCCGTGTAGCCGAACAAGGAGTAGAAGGCCCGGCTGGCTGCGAGATCGCGGACGTAACACACCGGTACTGCCGCTGACACCCGTGGTTGCATGGAGGGCAAGATACCGGAGGTCGTGCCTCAGTCGTCCGAGGCGCGGCCCCGGCGACTGACGGTGCGTATCTGTGGTGCTATTCCGATCGGAGCGTTCGGGTGGCTTGGGTGGCGCGACGCAGCCGACCGTCGGCAGCCAACTCCCCGAACATGTAGATCTCGGTGGTGATGGCGCCGCCCTTGTGCATCTGTGCCGTGAGCCGGTACCGGGCGGCGACCTGGTCTCCGTCCACCAGGGCCTGCTCCACCTCGACACTGAGGCCGGCGGCCCGCCTGCGGGCCGGACGGATGTGGTCCAGCAGTCGCTGCCGGTTCAGCAGCACGCCGTCGTTGACCAGCTCATAGTCCGGAGTGTGGTAGCGGTCGAACACGGTCGCCGGGTCTTCGTCGCTGAGGCGACGGTGGAGCAGATCGCCGCCGAAGCCGGCGTCACCCGCCAGACGGTGTACGCCCACTACCCGTCCCGGCCACTACTGATCAACGCGGTCATCGACCGCATCACCGCCGAAGCCACGGCCGCCCTCGACGCGGCCACCGAGAACGGCGGCCCCGCCACCGAGGTGATGCTGGGCTGGCTGGACGTCACCTGGCAGCTGTTCGAGCGCTACCCACTCCTTCAGCACCCCTCGGTGATCGCCGCCGACCCGACCGACACCGACCGCCGGCATGCCCCCGTCGTCGAGCGACTGGAGCGGCTGATCGAACGCGGCCAGGACACCGGCGAGTTCGACGGCACCCTCAGCCCGGCCTGGCTGGTCTCCGCCACGATCGCGCTCGGTCATGCCGCAGGCGCCGAGTTCGCCGCCGGCCGCATGACCGCCACGCAGACGACGGCGGCCCTGCGTCACAGCATCCTGCGTCTCTACGGCGTCCGCGAGGCGTAGTCGGCGACGGTTCCGGTTCGGCCTGCCGATGCGGCGGGGGCCTCCCCGCTCGGCCCACGACTGCGCGATCGCATCACCGGTTGGGCGGGTGCCATCCGTACGGCCGGTCATGATCGGTGGGCCGGCAGTCTGCCGGGCGTCACGAACCGGCTGACCCCAACCGGAGTGACGCGGAGCGACGGTCCGGGCATTTTCGTGTTCCCTTTCACAGATCAAGGCCACCAGCGCGTAATCAAGCGGAAGCGGGACGTCGCGGCATACCTCGCACCGGTCTTCCAAACCGGACACCGGTCGCAGTAAAAACTACACACAGTGACCATGCCGCCGGAAGGGCGCACCGGAGACCTGGGCTATCAAGGATGAGCGGCGGGCAGCAGCCCGCCGGTCGTGCCGACCCGGACCACGCCGAGCCCTGCCCCGGTCCGGCGGCACGAACCGCATGACGATTCATGAGGCATTCGGGGGCAGGGACGGGGGAACCACATATCGGCCCTCGACCGGTACGCCGTTCGCGGCGCTCCGGCCGGAGGGCCTCGGGGTGAAGCCGCAACTCGCGGCCGGGCAATCCTTCGCGCCCGAATCCGACAGCTAACCTCGCAGGCGTGCCGGAGGGATTCCTTCACCGTGCGCGTAAGCACCCTGAGCCGGCCCACCCGTACCCTGGGAGCCGGCACTGTCGCCCTGTCCGTGGGTTTCGGCCTTCTCACCGGCGGACTCGGCACACCGCAGTCCGCCACCGCCGCCCCGCAGACGTCCACCGTCGCCGCCGTCTGGGCCCTGCCGCAGGCCGCGGCGGTGAGCCCCGCGACCGTCACCGTCACGTCGGCCACCGCCAAAGCCCAGCTGGCCGGTACCCGGGTCGTGAGCGAGGCGGCCCGGCACAAGGGCAAGAAGTACAAGTTCGGCGCGGCCGGGCCGAAACGGTTCGACTGCTCCGGTTTCACCCTGTACGTCTACAAGAAGGCGACAGGCAAGAAGCTGCCCCACAAGGCGAATCTGCAGCAGCGGTACGGCAAGGCCGTGGCCAAGTCCAAGGCCCGCCCCGGTGACCTGATCATCATCCGCAAGGGGGCGCGCGGCACGCACGCGGGCATCTACGCCGGTGGCGGCAAGATGTGGTCGGCTCCGCGGACCGGCAAGACGGTCAGCAAGCAGAAGATCTGGAGCAGGAACTACGTGGTCCGGCGCCTGGTCTGAGCATGATCGGCAGGCGGCGCACGTAGCGCGGCTGTCCACACGCCGGCGTCTGTATCCCGTCTCGGTGGGATGCAGACGCCGGCGTCGTGGGATGCGCGTCACCGGATGATGCCGGCGTATGGGGACTGTGCCTGTAGGCAGTGATGTCTGGCCTCGTCCCGTATCATCAGACGTGCAACCGAATGATGCGGGACGAGGCTGCGATCACAGCCGGACGGTGGGGCTCGTCGCTGCGCCGATCGTGTCGGTGGCCACGACCACGACGCGGTACTGCTGCCTGGCGGCCAACCCGCGGACCGTGGCGTTCGCGGTAGCGCGGTAGGTCTTGACCGTCACCCACGTCTTGCCGGAGAGGCGCTGGATCCGGACGGTCTGCCCGACCGCGCCGGTGACGTTCACACGCATCGCCGTCTTGCTGTGACGGGTGGCGCTGACCGCCGCGCCGGCTTTGAACGTCGACGCCGCAGAGGTCACGGCGGTGCTGGTCGTGGTGGCGGGCACCTTGAGGTAGACCGCGTAGCGGCCCTTGACCGTAGCGGGGTCGCTGGTCACGGCTCCGCTGGAGGACGTGGTTCGGGCCCGGCAACCGGCTGCGTCGCAGACCTGAACGGTCTTGCCGGCCCAGGCCTTGCCGTTGGCCTTCACGGTGAAGACGACTTGGACCTTGGTGCCGTAGCGGACCGTCTTCGCTGTCACGTTCGCTGTGACCACCGGCTTCACCAGGGTCGGCGTGGGCGATGCGGCGGGAGGCGCCGGCGGCGTGGTGGGAGGCGATGTGGCCGGAGGCGCCGGTGGCGTCGTCGGGGGTGCTGCGGCCGGAGGCGCCGACGGCGTCGGGTGCGATGTGGCGGGAGGCGGCGGAGGCGTCGTCGGGGGTGCTGCGGCCGGCGGCGGCGGAGGCGTCGTCGGGCGCGGTGTGGCGGGAGGCAGGGACGGTTTTTCGGCGGGAATGCTCGGGGCTGGTGTCGGTGTCGTGGTGGTGGGTGACGGCGCCGTCGGCTGCGAGGGCACCGTGGCGGGGCTCGGCGGCGGGGCCACCGTGGTCGGCGGAGGACCGGCCGATGCCGGGGTGCTCGGCTTCGCCACGTCGGGGACGACCGTGTCGGTCGACGGAGCAGGAGTCGGGGCGGTGGTGGCCGGGGTGATCGCGGCCAGTGCGGCGGCGGCGTCGACCCGGCCGTGGCCGTAGTCGCTGTCTTCACCGGGAGTTCCCAGGTCGACCGCGGAGACCTCCATCGCCTGCTGGACCTCGTCGGGGGTCAGCGCCGGGCGGTAGCCCTTGAGCAGTGCGGCGAGTGCCGCTACGTGCGGGGCGGCCATCGAGGTGCCGTTCATGGACACGTACGCGTTGCCCGACGCTTGCGGGTAGGTGCTGATGATGCCGCTGCCGGGGGCTGCGACGTCGATGTAGTCGCCTTGGTTGGAGAAGTTGCTGTACCAGTCGCTGGAGGTCGTCGACGCGACCGCGATGACCCCTTGGTCCGCGGCCGGGTACGAGGTGGGGCTGCCGGACGCGCGGCTGTTGCCGGCGGCGGCGACCACGACCACGCCTTTACTGCGGGCGTACGAGATCGCGTTGCTGACCGCGGCGCTGGGCTCGGTGCCGCCCAGGGACATGTTGATGACGTGGGCGCCGTGGTCGGTGGCGTAGACGATGCCGGTCGCGGTATCGGACATGTAGCCGGAGCCGTCGGCGTCCAGCGCCCTGATCGGCAGGATCTTCGCGTCCGGGGCCACCGCTGCGACGCCCGTACCGTTGCCCGTGACCGCGGCGATGGTGCCGGCCACATGGGTGCCGTGGCCGTTCGGGTCGGTGCTGACGCCTTCGGTGCCGGCGATGAGGTCGACACCGGGCAGGACCTGGCCGGCGAGGTCCGGATGCCCGGCGTCGACGCCGCTGTCGATCACTGCGACGGTGATACCGGTGCCGGTGGAGGCCTGCCATGCCTGAGCCACGTTCATCGTGGCCAACGACCACTGCCGGCTGCGGTAGGCGTCGGTGCCGGTAGGCGCGCCGAGGGCGGTCACCGGCGCGTCGAGTTCGACACCGATCGCTCCGTGGGCCTGCTGGGCGGCCTTGACCGCTGCGATGGCGGCGGCCCGGTCGGTGGCCTTGCGGACGGTGACGACGGGGCGGCCGGCGGCGTCGCGGGCGGTGCTGAGCACTCGCGCCGGCTGAGCAGCGGAAACAGTCTGTGGCACCAGTCGTTCCGGGTCCGCGGTGAGCCCGTACGTGACGGGCTGCCAATCGGTGGTACCGGACGGCAACGCGAACGCGGCGACGGCGGCCAGCACACCCGCCGCCAGTGAACCAACGACGTAACGGCGCATGTGAACCTTCACTCTCGCTGGGTCTTTGATCTTCGATCTCTCTTGTCGGCCGGCCGACACGAGGGACAAGAAGATCAGGCGTTGCAGGTGAGTTGCTGTGCAACGGGGGGAACGCCGTGCGTCTACTGAGGTCGGCGCCTCAGTAGCGAGGCTTCGCGCCCTTCAGCCGGGCACGGAGGGGCAGGGTGCCTGTGGAGGCCGCCCCGCGCGGTGTCGTCTCCATGGCAGGTTGGCCAGGCGGCCGGGGCAGGTGATCACCCGGACGCAGGGGCAAGCGGCTTTGCCGACGGCTGTCGGTAATGGGATGGGGCGATACCCAGTGGCAGGAACTCGCCGGCACCGGAGGCCCCTCCCGCATCCGCGGGAAGGGCCCGGCGACGGGTCAGGGTCGTACGGTGTCGTCGTCCCAGAAGTCGGGGATGCCGTCGGCGTCGGTGTCGCGTTCCTCGGCCGCACACAGCTGCCGGTAGTGGCGGTTACGGGCCCGCAGCACCACCATGGCCAACAGCGCCGAGATCAGCGAACCGGCCAGGATCCCGATCCGGGCATGCTCGTCGCTCTCACTGCCCACCCCGAAGGCGAGTTCACCGATCAGCAGCGACACGGTGAACCCGATCCCCGCCAGCAGCGCCAGGCCAAGCACATCCCACCAGCTCACGCCCTCGCCGAGGGTCGCGCGGGTGAACCGCTGCACCAGCCACGTCGAGCCGAGCACTCCGACACATTTGCCGACCACGAGACCGGCGACGATGCCGATCGTGACCGGATCGCGCAGCGTCTCGCCGAGACCGCCCGCGCCGGCGACCGACACACCGGCGGCGAAGAACGCGAAGACCGGCACCGCGAACCCGGCCGACAACGGCCGCCACCGGTGCTCGAAATGCTCCGCCAGCCCCGGACCGTCCCCGTCGCTGCGGCGCAGCACCGGGACCATGAAGCCGAGCAGCACCCCGGCCACCGTGGCATGCACGCCGGACGCGTGCACCAGCACCCAGGTGGCCGCGGCCAACGGGAGCAGCAGCCACCACGAACGGACCCGCCGCTGGACCAGCACCGCGAACAACCCCAACGGCACCAGCGCTACGGCCAGCGGCAGCAGGGACAGCGAACTGGTGTAGAACACCGCGATGATCACAATGGCGAGGAGGTCGTCGACGACCGCGAGAGTCAGCAGGAACGTGCGCAACGCCGCCGGCAGGTGGGTGGAGATCACCGCGAGCACTGCCAGGGCGAACGCGATGTCGGTGGCGGTCGGCACCGCCCAGCCGGACAAATTTCCGCCCTCGGTGCTCGCGTTGATCGCCACGTAGATCAGCGCGGGTGCCGTCATCCCACCCACCGCGGCGGCGACCGGCATCACCGCCCGACGCGGATCCCGCAGATCCCCGGCGACGAACTCGCGTTTCAACTCCAGCCCCGCGACGAAGAAGAAGATCGCCAACAGCCCGTCGCCCGCCCACTGCGCGAGAGTCAGATCCAGGTGCAGCGCATGCGGCCCGACCTGCCAGGCGACCAGATCGTGATAGCCGTCCGACCACGGCGAGTTCGCCCAGACCAGTGCCAGCACCGCAGCGCCGAGCAGCAGCGCGCCACCGACGGTCTCGGTGCGCAGGATGTCGCCGATCCGGCTGACCTCCGGCCAGCTCCCCCGGCCGAACAGGTGGCGGGTCGGGCGAGTCGGGGGTGTTGCGGTCACGGGACTCCTTCAGCAGGGCACGACGAAGACATCGCCGACCAGGCTTCCCGGCACACCTGAACAGAAACCTACCCCGCCTGGTACGACTCAGGCAGCGATTCACCTCACTCCCCCTGGACCTCGGCAGGATCATCGGAGGCCCGCACCGGATCGAGCCGGCCACCGAGCGCGATCCAGAACAGCACGGCGCCGCCGGGCCGCTGAGGGCCACCACTTCGCCCGGTCCCCACGGTCCTGGGTCTAGCCGAGTACGCCGGCCAGCCGTCCGGTCCAGCCGTCGAGCGAGCGTTCCGGGTCGCTGCCCAGCACGTCGGCGAGCAGCGCGGCATAGACGTCACGGAAGTCGACGGTGTGTTTGAGGTCGCCGTCGTCGAGATCGGTCAGGCTGGGCGGCTCACCGTACCGGCCACCACGCACCCCGTCGCCGAGCAGGAACACGGTGGAGGCGGTGCCGTGGTCGGTGCCGTCGGAGGCGTTGGCGTGCACCCGCCGGCCGAACTCGGAGTAGACCGCCACCACGACGCCTTTACCGGCCATCCGCTCGGCGAACGCCGTCAGTGGCTTGTCGAGCCTGGCGAGCTGCGCCTGCTGGGAGTCCTTGCCGTCGGCGTGCAGGTCGAAACCGCCCAGCGACACCGAGTACACCCGGGTCGCCGCGCCGGCCTCGATGCAGCGGGCGACCAGGGCGAGCTGTTGATCGAGCGGCGGTGCGGCGCCGCCGGTGGCTGTCGCCGCCGGTGGCTCATCGTCGTCGGTCTCGTCCTCGTCGGTCCCCTCGGTGACCTGCCGCATCATGTCCTGCACCCGCATCTGGTCGGCGAAGCAGGCGGCCGCGCGGGACAGTGCGGGAGAGGCGCCGGGCTCCGGTGCGGCGAGCCGGTCGAGAGTCTCGGCCGTCAGGCCTCCCGGCAGGGAAAGCTGTCCACCGGGTACGGTCGCGCCGGCACTCGTGGCTCCGGCCAGTAGTGGCGGCAGAGCCGGTTCGAAGGAGATCGCCAGCCGCGGGTCGCCACCGGCGGTGTCCAGCCAGCGCCCGAGCCAGCCGGTGGTGCCGGGCCGGTCGGGCTGCGCGGTCTGCCAGATGTCCATCGACTGGAAGTGGCTACGGTTCGGGCGCGGATACCCGACACCGTGCACGACGGCCAGTCGCTGTTGCCGGTGGAGCCCGTGCAGGCCGCTCAGCCCCGGGTTGAGACCGAACGCGTCGTCCAACGGCAGGATGACGCCGGAGTCGTACGTCATGCCGGGCCTGGCCGCCGGGTACGCCGGGTCCGCGTACGGGATGACGGTGTTGAGTCCGTCGTTGCCGCCGTAGAGGGTGACCAGGACCAGGGTCTTCGCGGCGTGGTCGCGGTCGCCGGACGTGGCGAGGATGTCGTCGAGTGTGCAGGCCGTGGCCCGGGCCGCGAGGGCGGCGGCACCGGTGACGCCGCTGGCGATCAGGAACCGGCGACGGGTGATGGCGTCCATGTCGGTGTCTCCTCAGTGCACGGCGTATTCGGGGCTGGCCAGGCCGAGGGTCAGCAGCCGGCGTGGGTCCTTCGTCGATTCCAGCGCCTGCCGGGTGCCCGATGTCCAGGCGTCCACGACCAGCAGGTCACCGAGTGCCTCGACCCGATCCGTACCGGTGAGCCGGTCGGCGGTCGCCGGGGCGAGTTGCGTCAGCGTCTGCGCGGTCCGCAGCCGGGCAAGTGTCGTGGCTGTCGTCAGCCAGGCGGCGCCGACCGGCCAGCCGCCCACCGACGGCGGCAGCAGCGGAACCTGGCCGAGCCCGCGCAGGCTCGTCAGTAGACGTCGTTGCTGCTGCTCCTCGAGGCGGGCGGGGTCCACACCGAGTTGGCGCAACGCGCCGACCAGCCATTCGACCGGCTGTTTGACCAACTGGCCGCGGGTCGCCGCGAACTCCGGATCCCGGCACACGGCTTCCAGCATCGCGGTCGTGTTCCGGCCCGCGGCGACGATCCGCGCCGTGGCGGCCGGCGACGGGCCTGGTGCGGCGGCGTAGCGCACCCACAGCCGTCGTGCCAGGAACGGCAGGTGCGCCTCATGCCCGACGAGCCGGTCGGCGTACGCGTCGGCGTCCCACGTCCCGGTCCGCCCGAGCAGGGCGACCGGACGGTTGTCGTGCCGCCCGGCATTCAGCGTCACGACGCCGGTGGCCCGGTCGACCTGCCAGCCGGTGAGCACCCGGGCGCCCGCCTTCACGTCCTCCTCGGTGAAGGCACCGAGTCCGAGAGTGAACAGTTCCATCAGTTCCCGGGCCAGGTTCTCGTTCGGCGCCCGGCGGGTGTTCCGCTGACCGTCCAGCCAGAGAATCAGTGCGGGGTCGCGCAGCATCGCCCGCACCAGTGGTCCGGTGTCGCCTGGCCCGTACCGTCGCAGGGTCTGCTGTTGGGCGAGCATGAGCTGCGCCGAGCGGACCTTGCGGGCACTGGTCGCCCAATGGCCGTGCCAGAACAGGGTGAGCTTCTCCGCCGCCACCGGGCCGGTCATCCGAGCCAGCCACCATCGGGTCAGCGCGGTGACCTGCTCTTTCTGGATGCGGCGCGCCTGCTGTCGCTGCTCGCGGCCGGCGCCCGGCCCGAGCCGGGCGAGAGGGTCGGCACCGAGATCGGGCGGCGACGGCAGGGGTACGGGACGCAGCAGCCCGGTGAGGGTGGCGTCGTAGCCGGCTCGCGCTGCCGTGTCGACCTCGGCCGAGGTCGGCCCGAACGTGAGGCGGCGCAGAAGATGGGACAGCGCACGGCGGTCGGTCATGCGGACAGAACGTAGGGCGTCGAGGTAAGAACCGGGTAAGGGCCCGGTCCGGGACCGGTACGAGCGTGCCGGGCGGCGGGTTTCCGGTCTCTGACACACCTCGGCCACATGCTGTTCGGAACGGATTCGCCTATGGCGATCACCATGCTGGGCGGAGACGCGGCGATCGCGCTTCGCAAGGCGACCGGTCGTTCCGCCGTCACCGACGACGAGCGGGCGCTGCTCACCGCATGGGGCATCCACCGTCTGACCCTGGGCTGAGAATCATCCGCGCATCGGCCGGATCCGTGCAGGGGATCAAGGACGCTCCTTCACCACCGCCCTGCGGTCGAAGCACACGCCCGGGGACGGCCTCCGATGCGACCGCCACGGCCGACATCGTCGCCGTAGCGATTCGAGACGGTCGATGGGTTGCGGCACACTGCTCTCATCACGGACTTCGGATCAGGGTCACGCTCCTCGTCAGCGAGGTGGCACGGTCATCGATGGCCGCCCGCTGTCCGATCACGACAGAACGGCGCGCCCGGGCAGCCCCCTAAAAGCCAAAAAGCAAGGCTAGGGTGACCCGCGGGATTCCATTCAGGGGACACACGGGGAGGCCTTGTCGATGGACACGAGGATGACTGCTGCACGCAGCCGCGCGAGACGGGCCGTACGCCGAACCGGGCTGGCTGCAGCGTTGGCTGTGCTGACCCTGGCCGCGGGGGTGGGCTCCGCTCCGGCCTCGGGCGTCACCGGCGGCACACCGGCCGACGGGTACGCGTTCGCGGCACACATCCAGGTCGGCGAATTGGTGCGCGGATGCTCCGGCGCCCTGATCGACCCGGAGTGGGTCGCCACCAGCGCCGCCTGCTTCGCCGGTACCGGCGGCGCGCCCGCCGAGACGACCACGGTCACCGTCGGGCGGGCCGACCTGCAGGCGACCGGCGGCCAGCAGCGCCGCGTCGTCGACGTTGTGCCGCACCCGAGCCGCCAGCTGGCCCTGGCCAAGCTCTCCGCCCCGGTCATCGACGTCGCGCCGGTTCCGGTCGCCGCCGTCGCGCCGACCGCCGGCGAGACGCTGCAGATCCTGGGGTACGGCCGCACCGCCACCACCTGGGTGCCGCGCCGCCTGCACCGCGGCGACCTGACCGTCCAGACCGTCGGCGGCGCCACCATCGACGTCGCCCCGGCCGTGGGCGCGTCGGTCGGTATCTGCAAGGGCGACGCGGGCGGACCGGCCCTGCGGCCACGCGGCGCCGGATTCGAACTCGTCGGCGTGCACACCACGTCCGGTCAGGCCGGCTGCCTCGATGCGCCGGCCGACGCGACCGCCACGGCGACGGAGACCCGGCTCGACGACATCGCCGCCTGGGTCCGCCAGACCGTCCGCGGAGGCACGTTCGTCCGCCTCCCCACGAGCGCGGCGGTCCTCGACACCCGCGGCTCGATCGGCGGCGCACCGGGCGTCAAGGCGGCCGGCACCACCACGTCGTTCCCCGTCACCGGCGTCGGCGGGATACCCGCCACCGGCGTGACCGCGGTGCTGGTGGACGTTACCGCGGTGACCACGACCGCCGGGATGTACCTGACCGTGTTCCCCGAGGGCACCACCCGGCCGGCGGCGCTGTCCACACTGAACGTGACCGGCGACCAGATCCTGTCGAACAGTGCCGTGGTGGCGGTGCCGGCCAGCGGCAAGCTCTCCGTCTACAACAACGGCGGCGGCGTACACATCATCGTCGACGTGCAGGGCTACTACACCCGCGCCGGCACGTCCGGCGGCGGTTACGTGCCCGTCACGCCGACCCGGCTGGTGGACACCCGCAGTGGGCTCGGCGGTGGCGGCACGACGGCGATCCCGAGCGGTGGCAGCCGGACGTTCCCCTTCACCGGCGGGGTGATCCCCACCGGGGCGTCCGCCGCGTTCGTCGACCTGATCGCCACCGGCGCCACCGCACAGGGCTGGATCGGTACGTTCGCGACCGGCGGCACCAGTCGCAGCGTCATGGACTACGTCCCGGGCACCACGTCACACGGCGTGGCGGTGCGGCTCGGCACGGACGGGCGGGCTACCTTCACCAACAACAGCGGCTCACCGATCCACCTGGTGATGACGGCGACCGGCTACTTCACCGGCGCCCCCGCCACCGGCGCGGGCCTGCGCACCCTGGCGGCGCGACGGCTGGTCGACACCCGCAGCAACCCCGCGCCGATGCCGGCGAACGGCACCGTCGACGTCGCCACCGGCCTTCCGCCGGGCGCCACCGCAGTGGTGAACTTCGTCGTGGTGGACAACACGGCCGGCGGCTACCTGCACGCCTGGCCGGTCGGCGGCACCGAGCCGGGCACGTCGCTGTCCAACTACCCGCCCACCGCCGACCTGGCCCGCGGCGGCATGGCCAAGGTGCCGGTCGGCACGGACGGCAAGATCCGCGTCCGCAACGTCAGCGCGGGCACCACCAACCTGGTGGTAGACCTGCAGGCCTGGTACGCGGGTTCCTGACCGGGGCGGCGGCCGCGCACGTGATCGGCGTGCGCGGCCGCCGCACCTCGGACTTTCGTGCACTTCGGGCACACCTGTCCGGCGGAACCCAGCCGCTTGATCACCGGTTTCGGATCCGAGTCGCGATATAGACGAACGGCACGTTGCCGCAGCTCCTCCAAGTACTGCCACGGATACTTCGCCCATGGCCGTCAGCGCATGATCAAGAGGCTCCCTGAAAGCGGGGCGGCTTGTCAGTGACGTTGCGCTGCTGGGCGGGTGCTCAGCCCAGCTGGTTCGCGGCGGCACGGATCAGGTGCCAGAGCAGCGCGCTCAGCGTTGCGGTGATCGCCATCGCGACGAACATGAGGTACCACGCTCGCCAGAGGCGTCGGGTCGACGCCAGCCACGCGAGCACGGCGAGTGGCACAAGGACCTGGACCATCTCTGTGGCGAGGGCTTCGCGGGCGAAGGCGCCGTCCGGTCCGTCAACCATCCGAAGGCGCCAGGGGGGTGCCAGAACGACCTGCAGCCATCCCTCGCCGGACAGCAACCCGCAGGCGGCACCGGCAGCCAGCGCGGCGCCCGCCAGCCGCGCGGTGCGCGTCATCTGACCCAACAGGCCCAGTAACGGTCCCGCGACCATCGATACCAGCAACCAGGCCGTGGTCATGACCGCCAGCGAACGCAAACCGGACCAGTGCGCCGATGATCCGTCGGCCAGCGTGCCGCCGCTCCAGCGGCGGCTGATCACCAGGATCAGGAAGTAGTAGACGAGAGTGGCCGAAGCCAGCAACACGGTCGCACCTGTCACCGCACTGCGACGATCCGGGGCCGCGTGCCCGGCCAGCAACGCCGCTGAACCCCAAGCGAGGCCGCTGCTGACCACAGCGATCATGACCTGCTCGGCCGTGCCGTCGACGGCGTCGACCGCGAACGCCAGCAGACCGAGCACCGCCCCCGCCGCCACGGTCACCACGACTCGACGTGCGGGACGCTGTACCACGACGTTGACCACGCTCACCTCTTCCCGGCCGGGCACAGTACCAAGGCGAACCTTCACTGCCTGGTCGAGTACGAGCGTCGAGCTCATTCCCAGCGACGGACGGCAACCGACCGAACGCTTCGACATGGCCGCCTGCCAATAGGCCACGATTGCCCTGTCGCCGGCAGACGGCGCTCAGCGACAGACGTGAGCGCCTGCGTTCGGCCCCGTACGTGCATACCGGCCGGCCAGACAATCGGTTGCGAGTATGGATCACGCTAGCGTGCGGGAATGGATCCGCTGGGAGAGACGCCGCTGCACATCGCCGCCGAAGCAGGCGACAGGCGCGAGGTCGCCCGGCTGATAGCCGCGGGCGCCGCCGTGGACGCCGGCAACTACCGCGGGTGTACGCCGTTGCACGTCGCCGCCGGGATGGCGGCATCCGAAGTCGTCGCGGTGCTACTGACCGCCGGCGCGAACGCCGGGGCTCTGACGGTGTTCGGGAAAACGCCACTGCATCGGGTGGCGCACGGTCTGGTCGGCGCCGCCGATGCTCGCGTGAGGATCGTCGACAGTCTCCTCGACGCCGGCTGTCCACTCAACGCTGTCGACACCGCTGGACGCACCGCCCTGTGGTACGGGGCGGGCACCGGCACCACGGCGTGGACGCCCCAGCAGCAGACCATCCGCTTCCGCATGCTGCAGCACCTGCTCTTCCGAGGTGCTGATCCCAGCATCGCAGCGCGTGGCTCGCAGGGCAGGCCGATTGATGCGGCTCGGGGACTGCACCAAGCCAAGAAGTATCGGCACGAATGGGCCCAGGGCGCGGCGCTACTCGAAGACCATGAGCAGTGACCGCCTGCGAGCGGGCAAGCGTCCGGATCGTGGCACGAGAGTAAGACTCGCTCAAACTCAGCCCGGGTCCGGTCGCGACCATTCAGGATGCCGCTCGTGCATCACGCGTACGACCGCCCCGTGCGTCGCCTCGTACTACGACCGATTCGGCCTATGGCCTCGGGCGCCCCGGTGCGCCTGTTGTCGGGACCTGGCGATTCTCGCATGCTGTCCGCCATGCCGATAGGCGGTTACCACCGACCCTGGCCGCGCGATCACCGGCAGTAGAGTCCGGGGGGCGTAGCAGACTCCCGGTACAGTGCCGACAGTGTTCGACTTCAAGGGCAAGGCTGATCAGCATCCTCGGGCCGGCGCCCATGAGAACTGGGCTCTGCCTGTGGGCAAGGGCCTTTCCATTGTGTTCTTGGTAGTTTGTCTCGCGTTAGCGCTGGCTGCGGTCTTCGTGGTTGGTCTCAAGTTGTTTTTCTGGCTCGCCGTAAGTATGGACTGATTTGACGTGGGTCGGTTGCGCCGGCAGGGCGGCGCGAGACGCCCGGATCGCGGCAGTTCAGGAGCCCATGGTGTTTGATCGCCCTGTGCTCGAGGACTGGCCGCCGGAACCGAAGATGCCCGACGACGACATCGCGGCCGTCCCGCCGTCTGCGTCTTCCCACCAAACGTGATCGCCGCACCCGCGCGATTCCTCACTGGAGTACTGCGGCGCCTTCACCTACCAGCCGTAGCCGAATCGAATCAGGACCCGGCGCTCCCCCGACGCGCCCGGACGGTGTTCACGGCAGTCCTGTTCGCCCGGCCACCTGGGGTCGAGGCCGGTCAACACGCCGCCGCCGCATGGCATACCGTTTCGCGGTGATTGATACCTCGACTGAGCTCTGGGACCCGCCGCCGTCCCGGCCCAGCCTCGCGCCGGCCTGGATCGGCGCGTCCCTCTCGTCCGCGATGATCCTCGCGCTCGTCGCCGTGGGCGGTGTGGTCGCCCACGCTTGGAACGACGAACGCTACCGTGAGACCGGCGACGCCTGTTCCCGTCTCGACCTCTCGGCCGTCGCCGCCCGCCTCGGCGATCCCGCGCTGCGACCGCAGCCGTCTGTGAATGCCGGCGCCTGCGCCTACTTCGTCGAGAACGAGGACGGCTCCTGGCGAAGCTACGGCACCGTGCAACTCGACTACGGCGCGAACGCGGCCGTCGCATGGGTCGGGTGGCGATACAAGGAAGCCGAAGGCAGCCCGCGCGACGTCCCGAATCTGGGACGAGCCGCGCGCCTCGTCTCGCACGCGAGCAATATCGAAGGGGAGGCGGTCTGCTCGGTGTCCCTGGACGTGCTCGACTCGAACCTGAGGTTCAGCACCGGTCTCGGCGCCAACGCCGACATGCCATCGCGTCCCTGCGACGACCTGGAGGCCCTCGGCGACGCCCTGATCGAGAGCACCCGAGCGTCCCTGGTCCGCCTCGCCGAGAGCCCGTGACCGCAGCTCAGCTTGCGTTGCGGTCGGCGTCGGCTCGCCCCGCTGTATCACCGAGGCGACCACGGTGACGGGCCGGTGCCGGGTGGCGCCGAGCCCGGACGACCGCAGCCCGGCCATGAGAAGGTGTTCGGATGGCCGGCCAACCATGGAGATGGAAGCGCGCGGGTTTAGCCCAATTTCAAGCCGTCACGTGCAAGGTGACAGCGCATCGCGGCCGGTTCGGGGTGGATGTTGAAATCGTCGATCCAGTGACACGAGTGGCGGCGTTCATCGACTTCGTGCTTCTCGCGGAAAAGGGTCCGCGGCATCCCACACCGTCGGACTTCCCTGCGGTGGGCTCCATGATCGAAGCAGTGACCATAGATTTCATGCCGGATGGAGAGCTGCGCTTGTCGGCGCGGCCCTCGGACGTCGCCGAAGTTCGGTCAGGGTCATAGTCTGCCGCGGCAGGCTGATCTGCTCTCCTCGCTGAGGGCATGCCGCCGACCCGAAGGCTGATCACTCAGCTTGAACTTTTTCGGTGCCGCCGACACACGGACAGCGGGTCGAAGTTCTCCGTCACCTAATCTCCGCAAAAGCTGCAAATCAGTCTTGGCACGTTTCCGTGATTCGCCGGCCACGCGGAGCCAGCATGATGATGACCATCTGGCGCATCACGGGATGCGGAACAGGTATTCGGGGAGAGAAGAGATCGTGAACGCTCGTACGCCACTCATTGTTGCCGCTGTTGCCGCCGCTGCCCTCACAGGCTGTTCAAGCGCCCAGACCACCGGCAGCGCGACCCCGACCAGCACCACCCCGGCTGCGGGAGCGACCAGCACCGCACCCGCTTCGACGGCCGGCAGCCCGACAGCCGGTGGTACCGCAGCGGAATCCTCAGCCGCGCCGTCGACCAGCACCCGGAACTCGACAGCGAAGCCGGCCGCCGACGGCAGCTGCCCGCCGTCGGAGGCGACCCTGCTCAAGGCGCTGCGCTCCAGCAAGATCAGTGACAACCTCGCGCCGACCGACACGCTGACCGACATCACCTGCCACCAGGGGTACGCGCTCGGTGAGACCCACCCGAAGGAAGCCGACAACGCCAAGGTGGTCTTCCACTACACCGACGGCGCATGGCAAGCGGTCAATGGCGGCACCTCGGGCTACTGCGACGATATCGTTCCGGCAGCCGTACGCCCGCACCTCAAGGACTGCTGACCCGGTCGGAGCGCTTCGCTCGGAGACGCGCGACACCCGCGGGTCAGCCACACGCTGGCCCGCGCAGCGCTATAGACCAGCACTGCCATTGGTCGGACGGAAACCACTGAACGTCACCGCACCCTATGCCGCGCGATGCCCGAGCTGAAGCTCAAGCGCGCAACATGTGGACTTCTCGCCGACGCCGGCGTTCGTGCTGAGCCTGACCATCGACACCAGGGTCGGCGGTCGGCTCGGTGCTCGGGCTGCCTACGCTGGCGACATGCGAGCCTTCGCCACCAGATACACCGGCCCGCCGACCCTCCGGGGCTGGATGCGTGACCCACAATCGATCACGTCACTCCAAGTCCTCGTCGTCATCCTCGCCCTGGTGCCCGGCGCCGCTCTCGCGACGCTCGGCATGGGTCTCATCGACACCCTGACGCCGAGCGAGCGGGTGCCCGCCGTCGTCACCGCCCGCGACTCAGGGCTTGATGAGGAGGGCATCGAGTACCACGAGACCACAGCCCTCGCCGACGACGGGCGCGGCCTCGGACTGGGAACCGGCGCTCCCGGCCTGCTCGGCGCCCCGGTCGTGGTCACGCTGTCCACGGTGACCGGCGAGCTGGTGGCCGTACGCACCGCGAGCGACCACTACCGGCCCCACCGGACAGGCGCTTACGTCTTCCTCGTCGTCGTCCTGCTCGCCACCATCGTCATCGCGGCGCTGATCGCCCGGCGGATGGCGAACCTGGCACCGTGGACGCTGCTGGTCATCGCCGTCGTCGTCGGCTTCGTCGGCGCGGGCGGCTGGCAGGTGGCCTCGACCGCCGCTGTCGCGCCCACCTCCCGGTTGCCTGCCGGCACCGGAATGAGCATCTACACCAATCCGAAGTTCATGCCGGCGAGCCGCTCCCCCACCGGCCAGGACGTCGACTTCCGGGACGCCACACTGCGGGTGACAGGGCCTGTGACTAGCGGGGCACCGGCCGGTTCAGCGTCGTGGCTGAGCGACTTCCACGTGATGGTGGTGCCGTTCAGTGCCTCCTACCGGGGCACCTCAGGCGATCGGTACGTCCCGCTCACCCTGATCGGCGACGGCTCCGGTACCGCCGAGCGGGTCGCGGCCGAGCACTGCGGCCCGACAGGGTTCGACGGCCGCGTCCCGGCCGGTTCGGTCGAGGGCGTGATGTGCTTCGTGACACCGCCGGACTTCCAGCCCCGCCACATCATCGTCGGCACGGGCGAGACCAAGCGGATCGACCTCACCACCTGACGACCACGGCCCTGGCCTCCGGCACGGACGCCACGGTGAAGAGACACTCCGTCACCACTGGATCTTTTCGGTACGCACGACCTTGCCGACGACTTTCTCACCGTCGCCGAGAAGACCGCGGTCATGGTCCGCCGTAGTGACGGGTTCCTTCACCAGCCGTGGCCCCGGCACCTGAGTTCCCGCCTGACGTCTGCACCGTTCGTTGGCCGCGCCACTGTCGGCTATGCAAGCCACCCGTTCGCGGCACTGCGTAGACGTCGCCCAGCTGGGAGCATGGCCGGATGCCTGCAGCGTCCACACCCGAATCCCGTAAACGGTGGCGGTGGATCGCCCTCACCGGCACCGCCCTGATCGTCACCGCCGCCGGCATCACCATGGCGTCCGCCGCGACCAGCAGTGTCCCGAACGTGCGGTTCACGAAGGTGTACTACAACTCGCCCGGCACCGACAACCGCAGCAACACCAGCTTGAACGCTGAATACGCGCAGGTCACCAACAAAGGCAAAACCACGATCACGCTCACCGGCTGGACCATTCGCGACGAAGCCGGCCACGTCTACAAGCTGTCCGGCACCCTGCCTGCCGGGCATTCCCGGATCGTTCACACCGGTAAAGGCACCGACGGACGACCGAACGGGCACCGCTACTGGCAGTCCGGGAACTACGTCTGGAACAACACCGGAGACACCGCCACCCTCCGCACCAACAAGAACGTGGTCGTGCACACCTGCAAGTGGGGAAGCAGCGGCTCCTACACCACCTGCACGGCACCGGCACCGGTGACGTCGACGAGGGCAGCGTCACCGTCACCGTCCAAGAGCGCGATCCCCTCAATGCCACCGTCGAATTCACCGAGCACAGGCCCGGTGCTGACACCACCGTCATTGCCACCCATCGAATGGGAGTAACGTCGGGAACCCCCCGGCTGACCACTCGTCCCTCACGGCGGCAGTCCAGCGTGTTCATCACCGACTCGTCGTGACCTGGCATCATGTGCCCATGCCAAGATCTCGGCATGCAGCCGTGCTTATCGCTGTGCTGACGGCCACCGCTTTCGCTGGATGTACAAACCAGCCGACATCAACGCCGCCATCGACCACTCCGCCCTATAGTGAGAACGCGCCGTCCTCGGTCCCCGCTGCTTCCACCAGCGCACTGCCCATAGGTCTCGAGCCACCCTCCGCCGTTGCCGGTGAGCTGTCTCGACAAGTGGTCACCCAGAAGGACGGTCACCCCGACAGCCAGTCCATCCTGCGTCGCAGTGCAGATGCCGGATCGGAGTACGGGATGCAGGCTGCCTGTACGTCGGCGACACCAGGTAAGACGCTGTCGGTTGAGGTGCGTAGCGGCGAACCCGGTGCCTCAGATGAGGCGATAGCCACTGCTGAGATTCCCTGCGACGCAACGGTGACGGTCAACGGCCTCGGCGGCCTGCCGGCGGAGCCGATCATTGTCGACCTGCGGGGTAACCAATCCGATGTGCTGTCGGCCTACGCCATCGTCGCGCCGACGGCTTCGCTGCCGGCAGGCAGATAGAAGCCGGCCAAGGTACGGACGTCCGCAGTCACCGCGCCAAGCTCGCTGGTTTCAGCCGCCCGGCCAGTTGGAGGGACCCTGTGCGAGAAGACCATCCCGTCGACCGGCTTGTTGTCGCGCTGGCGGGAGACCCCACCGCACCGATCGTCGACATGATGCTTGCGTCGGCTCAGCGGCTTGCCGACCGGCGGACCTGGGTGATCAGCGCGCCCCGATTCCTCGATCGATCAGACGACTCTGGCGCACGCTGGGTCGGATTCGGCCTACAGATCTACACGGCTCTACCACCATGGGGTGATGAGATCGACCCACAGGTGGACAGTGCCCACCTGGAAGAGGTCAAGGAGCTGGTCGCCGAGATCTGCCGTCTCTCGGACGAGGGGGGCGTCTCGTTCCAACTGGAGTACGCCAACGAGTTCATTGGCATGGTGGAAGCTGGCCGAATGGACTCCGGCATTGCGGAGACCCTCATTGGCGAGTGGGAGCGAGCCATCAACCGGGCGAAGAATTCCGGCTGATCACCGGCGGTGAAAAGCTCGCTATGCGCAGCCGGGACACCGTTGAACGGCTGGTACAGCCGGATCTTCTGTGGCCAGCTCACGTAGTGCTCGATGCCTGTTCGTGCTGCTTGTTGTCCCGAGGGCCTGAAGCTCGCCGCTACCGGTTGGCCGACAATGGGTAGATGTCCCGCTACTGGACGGCTGCTCGGATCGCGAAGCGTCTGCATGACGACGTGCTGGTGACGCACGGATTCCACCGTGCAGGTCAACAGATCGAGCATGCGGCCGGCGGCATACTCAGGACGCTGAGCGTCCACACCAGGACGGGCGGCGGACAGCCGCAAGTTCAGTTATTGGTGCGGGTGGCAGTCATGGGCCTACCTGCCCCGCTCACAAGCCACCGCAGCGACGCCCTCTTCGGCACGGCTGTCACGACAACGGGCCGCAGCTGGTACCCGCTTCCGGAGGCAGGCCAGCCGATCGCGCCGGATCTGCTGGATGATGTGAAAGGTCCGGTACTGCGGATGCTGCTGGCCGCAGAGGACCTCCGAGGCTTCATCGCGTGGTCGAACCAGGTATTTCTGGGTGAAGGGCGTCCAGGATGGTGGAGAAGCTTCCACCCCGTCATGCCGCAAGGCACCGGGCCTTTGGAGGCGGCGGCATTTGCCGCCGCGGCGCTTGGCGATGCTGAACTCGTAGAATTCCTCGTCGCGCGGGTGGAAAATGAGCAGCAGGACGAACATCGCTTCGCCGACTTTCTCGTAGAGCTTCGCCAGCTATGTCCGGAAATCCGGCAACGTCATCCCCTCAAGCGCCCGCCACTCGGCTGACCAGACACCGGGCCACGAGCATGCGTCCGTCCTCGTGGCGGACGTCGCTATCGGTGGCTCCCGGAACGCGGCAGTGAAGGTGGCGGGCTCGCTTAACAGTATGGTCGACATCGTGCATGCCGCGTCTCGCCTCACGGGCCTACCGGAGCTGGCCGAGGTGCGAAAAGTATGGTTCAGCGACTGGTACGACGGCCCGGTCACTGGCGTTGCCTTGTATGAAGGCCGCGAATATTGGTTCGTCATGGTCACCAACGACGACGGCGGGGGCGGGCACTGGGACTTCGAGCCTCGCGTCTACGTTCTGCATCGCCTGACCGGCGAGCAGTTGGCGCAGGCTTGGGACATGCATCGCAGCTTCGCAAAAGCAGGTTTTCCGGGGTGCCTGCACTCGCCGCCCTGCACTGTCGCCGACGCGGCCATAGACGGCGAGATGCGGGAGGCCCTCCGTGATCGTTGGCCGCCCGAGAGCGAGGACGACTACAAGAACGGCCCAGTGGCCGGGTGGTTCCGGGACGCTTGACGTGTTGCTGCGGCGCACGGCTCGCGGCAGGAGAATACGTTCTGCCACTGCAGTCGTTCAGCCGGATACTCCGTGGAACCCCGGCCGTTCACGGCCGGGAGGAAACGGATCGCCTACGAAGCAGGACAGGCCGGACGACCGGCAGTGTCACAGCAGTTCGGCTGCACGCTGCGGCACGGGATCGCCGGGCTCCGGGCGGGCTGGACCGCTGGTTGAGGCAACGCCGCGCAGCGCCGCCTCGACCCGGCGGTTGTTGGTCATGGTCGTCGTGACGGCAGTCATGGTGAGCAGGAGGCCGGCGGCGGCGTAGAGCGGGGTGCGGACGTCGAACGTGGAGGCCAGCCAGCCGCCGAGGAAGGCGCCGAACGGGGCGGCGCACATGGCGAGCATGCGCGAGGTGGAGGTGACCCGGCCCATCAGGTGTGCGGGGACGATCGCCTGGCGCAGGGAGGGGGCGAGCACCATGGTGGCGCCCATGCCGGCTCCGCAGACGGCGAGCGCGACACCGGCGGCGTACGGATTCGGGGCGGCGGCCAGTCCGAGGATGGCAAGCCCTTCAACCGCGGCTGTGCAGGTCAGCGCGGTTCCGATGCCGAGTCGCCGGCCGAGGAAGGAGGCGATGCCCGCGCCGAGCAGACCGCCGGTGGCCTCCGCCGTGAGGAGCAGGCCGAAGCCGAAGGTGTCGATGCCGAGACGGTCGTGCGCGAAGAGGGCGAGTACGGTCTGCACGGCGACGAAGGCGATGTTCCCGACCGCCGGCCGCAGTGCGAGCCCCAGCAACAACCGATCCCGGAAGACGTACGTGGCGCCGGCCCGCGCCTGCCGCAGTAGCGACTCACGGGCCTGCGGTACGGGCCGGGACGTGGCGGGCAGCGACCGTACGAGCAGGGCGGAGAGTGCGAACGACACCGCGTCGGCGAGCAACGGAACCGCCCGTCCGAGCGCGAGCAGGGCGCTGCCCGCAGGCGGCCCCGCGAAGCCGGACGCGGCGGTCTGGGTGCCGCGCAGCCGGACGTTGGCGCGCTCCAGTAGCGCGGGGTCGCGGCCGAGCAGGTCCGGCAGATAGGCCGTGGCGGCCGTGTCGAAGAAGAGTCCGCCGAGGCCGAGCAGGAAGGCGACGGTCGCGAGCAGGGGGATGCTCAGCACGTCGAAGGCGGCGGCCGCCACCGGTATCGCCAGCAGCGCCGCACGTGCCGCGTCCGTGACCCACATCGTGCGCCGGCGGTCCCAGCGGTCCACCAGCGCACCGCCGAGCACCCCGAACAGCAGCCACGGCAGCGTGCCGGCGGCCGTGACGATGGCAAGCCCCATCGGATCGCGGGTCAGCGTCAACGCGAGCAGCGGCAGCGCGGCATGCGTCACCCCGTCACCGAGTGACGAGATCGTCTGCGCAGTCCACAGCCGTCCGAATCCGGCCGGCAACTTCGGAGCGTCCGAGGTCACTTGGCGCCCCCTTCGACCGGCTCGCGCCGTGCCGGGTGGAACAGTGCGAAGACGAGGGACACGTCCGGCAGCGACGGATCCGACAGTTCCCGGTACTCGTCCGCCAGCGCCTGCAGCCGCGCCCCGAGTTCCGCGAACTGCTCCCCGGTGAGCCGCAGATGCGCCATCCGTACGTGCCGCTCGCCATCGACCGGCGCGGACTCCAGGTCTGCCACCGCATGCCGCATCAGCACATCGGGGCCGCCTTCGCCGGGATCCGGCAGCTCGATGGACCGCGCGGCCATCGCGTAGTACCGCTCGGTGACTCCCCGGACTTTCCGCGTTCGTACCACCTTCACCAACCCGGCTCGTTCGAGCAGCCGTACGTGGTAGCTCGAACTTCCCTTCGCGAGGCCCACTCGCTCGGCGATCTGCGTGATCGTCGCGGGTTCGAAGCGCAGCACGGCCATGATCCGGTGGCGCGTGAGGTTGGAGACGGCGCGTAGCTGCTCGTCAGTGGTGACGTGGAACGTCTCGGGAGGATCGTCGGCAGGCATGCGCTCAATGGTCAACGGTTCTTGACCATTGAGCAAGGTATTTTCGTGCGGCCTCCGCGGCAGATCCCGGACGCGGCGTGGGACGCCCTCATGTCGCCCTCACCGCGGAACAAGCTCTGAAGTCCACCTGGCCCTCGATGCATCGACGGACACACCGGTCGGCGAGGCCAGAGAAGTGTCGTCAAACCAAGATCAGGGCGCGCCCATCGGCCATGTCGGATGTCGAGATGACTTGTAGCAGGAGGGCTACAGCCTCCGGCGCTGCCGGAGGCCCATGGCAGCATGTTGCCCATCACGACATGAGGCGACGACGGGCAATCTCGATGATCGATATGCAGGTCCGCAGCGAGAACGGCGACGTGGTGACGCATGGGTCGCACGGCATCCGATGGTCCCAGGGCTTGGGGCAGTTGGATCCGGAGAGATATCCGTGCCTGAGCAGCCTGCTGCCGTATGCGGACGCCGTCTTCAATGAACGGCAGGTGGAGAGGCTCCGACGAGAGCTGTCGGACCAATACATCCGCGGCCTCATCGGGGAGGGCGCAGCAGTCGAAGCCGAGAGATTGTGCAAGGACGTCGAGAACGGCTCCCACCTGTATCTGTGGTTCGTTGGAGACTAGCCCGGTAGCCGCCGGCCGGATCAGGCCCGGGTAGAGCGTGACTGGCGGGATCATCGCCGGAGTTCGCATCTGTAATGATCTTGAATGTGATCGATTCGCTCCGTGTCGAACGGATCTGGGGAGACCGGCCCTTCGCCGAGGGTGGCGAGCCCGCACTGGCGGTCGTGAGCGACGGGCGCCTGGCGGTAGCGGGCGAGTTCGTCCACGAGTCGCGCCGGGCGCCGGTGGCCGTGTTCGACATCGGTGATCTGACCTGCCGGGCGGTTCTCCGGTCGCGTTTCCCCGTGCATGCGCTGGCATTCCATCCGACGTTGCCGCTGCTGGCCGTCGGCACCGGTAGCTACGACGGTGGCTACTTCTTCGAGGGTGAACTGCTTCTGCTCGACCTGGAGACGAGCACGGTGGTGTCACTGTTCGAGCACCGGTTGGGCCGCCAGGTGCTCGGCCTGGAATGGCTGGACGACCAGGAATTGCGGCTGGTGCTGGCACCGCCGGACGACTGGCAGGACCGGGCCGCGCGGGTCGAAGGGCATGTGGCATCGGTACGCCGGGATGACTGGCGCTCCGTTGCCCCCGCCTCGATCGAACCGGAGGAACTGGCCGGCCCGCGGATTGCCGCCCCCCGCCTCGACGGGCGTGTGCAGGCGCGCGCGACGGTGAGCCGGCTGAGCGCCGACGCTGAGCCGTGGCGCGACGTGCGCGCGGTCGAGAGACTGTCCGACGGGCGGGTCCTGGTGGCGCTGGCGGGTGTCGCGGTGGAGTGCTGGCTGCCTTCGGGCGAGTTGCAGTGGCGTGTACCGGACGACAACGGGCAGGACAGCGGCGGTCGGGACCTCGTGGTGGCGCCGGACGAACGATCGGTCTGGGCCGGCCTGGTCCGGCCCCACCGGCGGGAATCGGCGCAGTCACTGGTCCGGTGTTCGCTGGCCGATGGCACCCGGATCGACGAGATCAGTCCCCTTCATCCGTACGCACTGGTGCGATGCGCCGACGATCTACCGGCTGTCGCGTCCGCCGGCGAGTGGCCGCAGAGCAGCCGCCTGCGAATCCGGCGGGGCCGGCGGATCTACGTGCGGGAGGTCGAACGTACGTCCGCGTCGATGCGTACACCGCGGTTCGCGTGGCTGTCGGCGGCGGATCCACTGCCGGCCGCCACCGATGGTCGTCCACTCAAGTCCGGCGAGCTGCGGCGCCTGTTTCCGTACTCCTGGGTGCAGGGCGAGACGCACTTCGCGGGGCCGGGGGTCGAGGTCGCGGACGGAAGCCTGGTCTACGCCGGGACGGTGCACGACGGTCGCGGTTTGCAGCCGGGCGGCGCGTTCGTGCTACGGCGGGACATGACCACCGGGAATCCGCTGTGGGTCTTCCGCACCGACCACTCCGCCGTCGACCTCGACGCCGACGCCGATACGGCCTATGTCGCCTACCGGGACGGCGAGATTCTGGCACTCGACCTGCAGGACGGCTCCGTGCGTCAGCGGTGGCGCCTCCGCGGCATCTTTCCGACGGCGCTGACCGTGACCGGAGCGGGTCGGCTGCTGGTCGGGACGAGTGACGGGCGGGCCTTCGACTGCCGGGTCGCCCGGCACGGGTGATGACTGCAGAACCAGATGGAATGAGAATTCCATTTGGAAAATGTATTCCACTTCAGTAGGTTGGGGTCGTGACCGAACCGGCTCCCCTGCGTCGTGACGCCGAACGCAACCGTCAGCTCCTGCTGCGCACGGCGTATGAGCTCATGGCTTCCGCCGGCCTGGACGTCCCGTACGAGGACATCGCCCGGGCCGCCGGCACGGGGATGGGCACCATGTACCGGCGTTTCCCGCACCGGCAGGATCTGCTGGACGCCTTGTTCAGCGAGCACATCGACACGGTGATCGACTTCGCCGAACAGGCCTCGCGGTACGACGACGCGTGGGCCGGCCTCACCTGGTTCCTCGAACAGCAATTGGAGATCGAGGCGCAGAGCCGAGGCCTCGGGGAACTGCTGCGCAGCCGCAACCAGGCCACCGCCCTGGTGCAGCGGGCGCACGAGCGGATGACCCCGCTCGTGGCCGGCCTCATCGCCCGCGCTGTGCGGGCGGGCCAGCTTCCGGCCGGCGTGACCCCCGTCGACTTCGCCGCCGCGCACGTGATGGTGGGCAGTGTCATGGACGCCTCCCGCGCGTTCGCCCCGCAACTGTGGCGCCGCGCTCTCACGATCGCCCTGGCCGGTCTGCGCCACGCCGAACTTCCCGGTGACCCACCGGACGAGACGGTCATCGACCGCCTCTACAACGACCAGAAGAAGTGAAGGTTCTGCCGCTCATGGCCCTGCCCGACGACCTGCTCGAAGTTCTCAACGCCAGAGCGATCTGCTTCGTGACCACGCTGATGCCCGACGGATCGCCGCAGATCTCCCAGACCTGGGCGTCCACCGACGGCGAGCACGTACTGATCAACACGGTCGACACCCATCAGAAGACCCGCAACATCAGGCGCGACCCGCGCATCGCCATCGGTATCGCCGATCCGGCCGCACCGTCACGGTCCTGGGCGCTGCGCGGCAGCGTCGTGGCCGCCACCACCGACGGTGCCCGGCAGAACATCGACGAGCTGTCCCAGAAGTACATCGGCCGTCCCTATCCCGGCTTCGGCGGCGGCCCACAGCAGCGCGTCATCCTCACCGTCAAGGTGGACAAGATGCACCGGCCCTGACCTGCTGGTGGACGGTATGGGACAGGTCGGCTGCCGACCGGTGGGCGACACAAATCTTGCGCCTCGAACGGCACCGGGCAGGGCGCGTGGGGACGGCACGCCCTGCCCGGTACGCCGTCTCATCCGTGCCGCATGACGAACTCGGCGTGGTACAACTCGTCGCCGATGAAACTGCCGAACGCGTAGAACCCGGAGTCGTCGAGGTAGTCGATGCGGTCGCCGTCGAGCCAGTAGCGTCCGGTGTAGGCGTGCCGCCGCCCACCGCGGGTCTCGTCGTACCGGCCCTCGGCGAGCAGTTCCTGATGCAGCCAGTCGGCCCGGTCGATCCAGGTTCCGGTGCGGGCGCCGGCCGGGTTCGCGGGCCGGGCCACCGGATCGCCGTCCCGCACCACGAACCGGCCTCTCGTCAGCAGGCCGCGCACGTCCCGGCGGCCGATCACCACCCGCCACCACGGTGTGCCCGGCCGCGGCATGATCCGCTGGGGAACCAGCAGCAGGTCGGCGGGCATGCCCGCTTCGATACGGCCGACGACGTGACCTCTGTCCGGGTCCGCGACCACCGCGATCATGCCGAGGCCGGTGCCGTCGACCACCTCGCCGTCAGAGCCGGCCCGGACGACACGGCCGTCGGCCACCCGTACGTCGGTGATCGTCGATCCGGACGGACCGTGGACCTGGACATTCTCGAACAGCACAACGCCTCCTGCTGAGCGGTATCCGATAGCGGCGCGCCGGCGCAACCGCATCGCCGTGGCGAAGGTCGCCGGGCTCTGATCCTCAGCGTGCCCGGTCGCGGCGGCCGGTGCCTGGGTGCGTTACTCCCAGGACGACTCGGCGTGAGCGGACGCCGGAATCAGGGCGCTCAGCCGCTGGAGGGCGCCGGCCGTCGGGCTCGCCGACTCGGCCTGGTAGACCACGAGCTGCTGATGCGGGGCCCCGTTGACGGTGAAGGCCGCGAACGCGATGTGTAGGTCACCCACGTACGGATGCCGGAGGTGTTTGCCTTCCTGGGTCTTGCTCTTGACCTCGTGCAACTGCCAGAGCCGGGCGAACTCGTCGCTGGCCCGGCTCAGCTCGTCCACCACCGTCGCGATGCGCCGCGAGGACGGGTCGAAGCCGTAGGCGGCACGCAGCTCGGCGACACAACTGTGCGCGGTCCGGTCCCACTCCTGGTAGAAGTCCCGGCCCGCCGGGTCGAGGAACACCATCCGGGCGAGATTGTCGAAACGCGCGAAGCCGTCGTGCAGTACGGTCGCGAGCGCGTTGGCCGCGAGGATGTCCAGGGCCGGGCCGACGATGAAGGCGGGAGTGTGCTCCCAGCCGTCCATGAGCCGCAGCAGCGGGGCGCTCACGGTGTCGTGACGGCTGTGACGCGGTCGCTGGGTCTCGTCGAGACACAGCCGGTGCAGGTGGTCGGTGGCTTCGGCGGTCAGGCGCAACGCCAGCGCGATCGCGGTGACCACCTGCGGGGACGGTCTGGTCTCCCGGCCCTGCTCCAGACGGATGTAGTAGTCGGCGCTGACTCCGGCCAGGAGGGCGACCTCCTCGCGGCGCAGTCCGGCTACCCGCCGGCGGCCGTGTTCGGGCAGTCCGACCTCGTGGGGCTTGAGGGCCTCGCGGCGGGCTCGCAGGAATTCACCGAGCGGCGTCTCACGGCTCATGATCGAAGATTACGTCGCGCTTGTTGCGGGCCCATGGCACGCCGGTCCGTGACAGCCCGGGCGAGGCGTCACCGGACCGGCGTACCGATGCTCTCAGGCTTTGGCTCGCATGATGTGCTCACGGGAGGCGGCCACCTCGTCGCGCAGCGCGGTGAGATCGACGTCGAGCAGCTGACCGGCCCACTTGCGGATCCGACCGGCGATGAACACGGTGTCGATGTTGCGGGGGTCGGCGCCGAGGACGACGGTCCCGACCGCGTCGTTGAGCGGCATGGTGTTGACGTCCTGCGCCCGGATCACCAGCAGGTCGGCCTGCTTGCCCGGAGTCAGCGAACCCGTCACGTCGCCGAGGCCGTTGGTGCGGGCGCCCTGCGACGTCGCGAAGTCCAGCACGTCGAAGGTGCTGATCCGCCGGGGTTCGATCGCGGTGCCGTAGACCGCGTTCACCGCCCGCATCCGCTGGATGGTGTGCAACGCCCGCATCTGGGTGAACATGTCACTGGCCAGCGCCACCTCCACATCGATGCTCAAGCCCGGCCGGACCCCGACGGCCAGCGCCTCGTCGACGGCGGGGATCGCCGTCTCCAGGCCGATCTGGGCGTCCGAGGTCGGTGCCAGGGCGATCGTGGTGCCGGTGTCCCCGATGGCTCGCCACGCCTCCGGAGTCAGGCCGGTGGAGTGGATGAGGGTGACGTCCGGGCCGAGCAGGCCCCGGCGTTCCCAGTCGAGGATCGCCCGGGACGAGGTGGCTCCGAAGACGGCGTCGACGCTGACCCCGACACCCAGGTCGCGGGCGGCCTCCGCGAGCCGCGGACCGTACGCCAGGCCCGGCCCGGCGATCTCGTCGGTGGCCAGCGTGGCCAGCCGGAAGGTCAGCAGGTTGCCGCCGAACTCTCGGCGCAGCCGGGCCACGTCAGCCGGCCACTGCCGGTCCCAGTCACCGAAGTGCGGCGCCATCGCGGCGTGCACACCGCGGATGCCGGTGTCCAGCAGGGCCTGGACCGCGTGGTCGGAGTGGGCGGTGCTGCGCGAGTTGTGCGAGAAGTCGAGCATCGTGGTGATGCCACTGTCGATGGCCGTCAGCGCGGCCAGCCTGGTGCCGACGTACATGTCCCACGGCCGGTAGACCGGTGCGTACCCCATCAGGGTCGACGTCACGTAGCCGCCGAGGTCGTCGACGTCGGGCATGAGCCGGCGCAGCTGGGCCTCCCAGGCGTGCCGGTGGGTGTCCACGAAACCGGGCGTGACGACGGTGCCGGTCGCGTCGAGAACGATGGCGTCGTCCACGGTCAGGCCGACGCCGACGGCGATGATCGCGTCACCTTCGATGGGCGGCGATTTCCTGGGTGTGCCGCACCCGGGCTCAGCCCGTCACAGGCCACCGCTCGGCTGTACGGATACGGCAGCTGCGCGCACGGCAGGTGGGATCGGTCCATGGAGGGATCCGTCCGGCTGCGGACGGGCGGGTGTGGTCCTCAGCGTGGGAGTACCGCGGTCACCACGATGGCCCGTACCACCTCTTTGCCGGCGCAGCCAGTCGCGGTGGTGACCTGACCGGTGACGGTGACGGTGGATCGGTCGGTCAGGGTGCCGGCCAGGGTGCCGGTCAGCTCCCAGTACCGGCCGCCCACCCGCAGCAGCGTGCAGTCGCCGGACCTCTCGACGACGCCGGTCACCGGCCGCCGGCCGTGCGGCAGGCCACCGGGTACCTCGCCGGTCGACGGCGGGGACGCGCGTGTGGCGTCCTCCGTGGGGGCCGGTGACGTCGACGACGGCCCGGTGGGCGATGGGCTCGTGGGGGCCGGTGACGTGGCGGACGGGCCGGTGCCCGCGGACGCCGAACCGGTGGGCGGTACGGCTGAGGGCTCCGACCAGCAGCCACTGACGGCCAGAACACCCAGTGCCACGAACATGATCGTCACAGATCGCATCACATCGGTCGCTCTCATGTCGGCTTGGACGCCGTCCGGGACGCGGCGGCTCCCCGTGGTCAACGATCCCGGAGGGCCTCGTGGCGGCGCAGCAGCCGCCATTGCAGTGCCACGGCCGCGACGGTCAGCGCCAGCATGACCGCGGTGGCCGCCGCGGCATAGCCGTACCGCAGGTATTCGAACGCCGTCCGGTAGGAGAACAGCGGGATGTACGTGGTGGCGTAGGGCGGCGGGCCGCCGTCGGTGACGACCAGTGCGGGAAGGAACGAGAACTGCAGGCTCAGGATGGCGTCGCGGATCAGCAGCAGGACGAGCACCGGCCTCATCAGCGGCCAGGTGATCCGGCGCAGCACGTCCCAGCCGGTGGCGTCCTCCAGCGCCGCCAGCTCGTAGACGTCGGGCGGCAACGATCGCCGGACGGCCAGCAGGATGACGAACGTCTCGCCGATGGTGAACAGGCTCATCAGGATGATCGCGGCGCGGGCGTCGACCGGGTCGGTGAGCCACTGCGGCGGGGTACGCCCGAAGACGGTCAGCCCGTTCTGCCCGCCGGCGCGCAGCACCTGGCTGATCGGCCCGTAGAGCGGATTGAGCAGCCAGAGCCAGAGCAGGCCGTAGGCGATCTCCGGGACGGCGGACGGCAGTACGGCGGCGGTGCGTGCGGTGCCGGCGAACCGGGACCGGCGGTGCAGCAGCAGTGCCAGCGACAGCGCGATCGTCAGCCGCAGCGGCACCGCCACCGCCGCGAACAGCAGCGAGTTGACCAGCGCGGTCCGGAAGATCGGATCCTCGGCCAGGGCGGTGAAGTTGTCGGTGCCGATCCAGCGGGGCGGCCGGATCAGGTCGTACTCGGTGAACGCCAGCACCACCGTCACCGCGAACGGTGCCAGCACCAGGACGGTCAGGCCCAGCAGATAGGGGGCCAGCATCATCGCCAGCTGGCGGCGCCCACGGTCACGGGTCACCCGAGGACCGTCCGGTGGCCGGCCTCGTCGAAGACGTGCGTGTCGGCCCATGCCACGGTGCACCGGACCGTCGTGCCGACGGCGGGGCGCCCGGCCGCCGGCAGGCGTACGGCGATCCGGTCGCCACCGGCGAGGCGCAGGTACGCGTACGCGTCCTCGCCGACCACGTCGACCCGTTCGACGGTCACGTCCGTTCCGTCCTGGCCGACCCGGACCGCCTCGGGCCGGAACCCGATCCGTGCGCCGGCGGGCAGGACCGGCATGCCGGCCGGGCGCAACGGCCCGTCGGCGGGCAGCACGTTCATCGGCGGCGAGCCCACGAAACGCGCCACGAACAGCGTCGCCGGGGTCCGCCAGATCTGGTCCGGCGTGCCGACCTGCTCCAGCCGGCCGGCGCGCATCACGGCGATCCGGTCGGCCAGCACGAGTGCCTCGGTCTGGTCGTGGGTCACGTGCACGGTGGTGACGCCGAGCCGGAGGTGCAGTGCCTTCAGCTCGCCGCGCGTCTCGGTCCGCAGTTCCTGGTCGAGGTTGGACAACGGCTCGTCCAGCAGGAACAGGTCCGGTTCGCGGACCATGGCGCGGGCCAGGGCCACGCGTTGCCGCTCGCCGCCGGACAGCTGCCCCGGCCGCCGGTCGAGCAGATGAGCGCAGCCGACCACAGCGGCGGCCGCCGCGGCGCGGTCCCGGGCCACGGCGCGCGGTGTGTCGCGTACCTCCAGGCCGAAGGTGATGTTGTCGCGGACGGTGAGGTGCGGGAAGAGGGCGTAGGACTGGAAGACCATCGACACGTTGCGGCGGCCGGGACGCAGCGTGGTCACGTCCCGGTCGCCGATACGCACCCGGCCGGTGATCGCCGGTTGCAGCCCGGCCACCACGCGCAGCAGGGTGCTCTTGCCCGCGCCGGAGGGCCCCAGGACGACCAGCAGTTCGCCGCGCGTCACGGTGAGGTCGACCTCGTGCAGCACCGTGGTTCCGCGGTAGGCGGCCGAGACACCGGCCAGCTCCAGCCCGATTCCGCTCATCCAGTGATCATCGCGGATGTTCCGCGCGGGCGAACAGGGGCCGGGTCTGCTCGTCGAGTTGCCGGATCACGTCGTCGAGCCGGTCGCCCCGGTACAGCGCGTTCTCCAGGATGCCACTGGTGACGTCCTCGATCTCCGGCCAGGTCGACACGGTCGGCAGGGCCCGTACGGTGGGAATGGCGTCGAGGAACACCTTGGCGCTTCGCGGCGGCTGGGCCGGGCCGAGGAAGGCCGGGCTGTTGGCGACCGCCATGTGTGACGGCACGGTCCGGCCGGTCGCCGCGATGATCCGCTGACCGTCGGCGCTGATCGCGTACTCCAGGAAGTTCCAGGCGGCCTGCTTGTTCCGGCCGCCCCGGGTCATGCAGTAGGCGTCGGAGTGCAGGATGCCGGCCGGCTGCCGGTAGACCGGCAGCGGCGCCACGTCCCACTCGAACCCGGTGATGGATCGGAACGTGGTGGTGGAGCGGCGTGACGACAGCAGCATCGCCAGCCGTCCGTTGGCGAACCGGGATTCGTCGTCCTCGGACTCGACCTCCTCGTCAGTCGGTACCACCCCGTACGCCAGCCGCAGGTCCACCAGGTTCTTCAGCGCCTCGCGGGCGGCCGGGCCGTCCAGGGTGAGGCGGGTCGGGCGGGCCGGGTCGTCGACGATCTCACCGCCGTTGGACCAGACGAACGGGGCGAGCCGGATGATCGACGGCTCGATGCCGACGCCGTGCACAGCCGGCCGCTGGGCGGCTCCTTCGCTCTCGGTGCCGCGGATGACGCCGCCGGCCGCGTCGCGGGTCATCGCCGTGGCGGTGGTGAGCAGGTCGTTCCAGGTCCAGCCGGGTTGCGGCAGGGCCACGCCGTACTTCTCGAACAGCGTCCGGTTGTAGTAGACGGCCAGGCTGGACACGTTCTGCGGCAGGCACAGCTGGCGGCCACGCCAGCGGAACGCGTTCATCGCGACCGGGTAGTAGTCCGCCGGGTCGATCTTGTCGGACGCGGTGATGCGATCGTCGAGCGGTTCGATCGCGTCCTTGACCGCGAACTGGCCGTAGAACCGGTAGTTCATCAGGAACAGCTCCGGCGGTTCGCCGCCGGCGATGGAGGTAGACAGGCGGGCCAGCAGATCCTTGCGGTCGCCGGCCTCCACCAGCTGGACCGTTCGGTCCGGATGGGCCCTGGTGTACGCGTCGGCGAGCGTCCGGTACGCCGCCAGTTCCTCCGGGGCACCGAAGACGAGCAGGCGTACCGGGGCCGAGGGGTCCCCGCCGCCGTCGCCGTGGTCCGCGCAGGCGGTGCCCGCGGTCGCGGTCAGCAGCGTGCACAGGGCCAGCGTGGCCAGTCGTCGCAGTCTCGTCACCGCAGCCGTCCCGTCGGGTCGTCGGACTGGAGGAACCACCGCTGGGCGAGCAGGAAGACCACCACCGGCGGTACGGTCGCCAGCACCGCACCGGCCAGGAACACCGGGAAGTCGGTGGGGTCCAGGATCGACAGCGACCGCAGCGCCAGCGGCAGGGTGAACAGGTCACGGTCGTAGACGTAGACCAGCGGGTCCAGGAAGTTCGACCAGGTCAGGATGAAACTGAGCGCGGTCAGTCCGGCGGTCACCGGGCGCACCACCGGCAGCGCGAACCGCCACCAGGTCCGTAGCGGCGTCAGATCGGCCAGCCGGCACGTGTCGTACAGGTCGGCGGGCAGTCCCCGGAACGCCAGGTAGTAGATCAGCACGTACAGCGGGGACACGCCGATCAGCGCCGGGGCGATCAACGGGACCAGGGTGTCGGTCAGCCCGAGGTTGCGGAACAGCACGAATCGGGGCAGCAGCAGCGCGGTGGCCGGGGCCATCAGCGCCAGCAACGACGCCCCGACGACCATCGCGGTGACCCGCCGCGACACCTGGGCCAGCGCGAAGCCGGCCCAGGCGGCGACCAGCACGCTCAGCGGCACCGTCACCGCGGCCACGACCAGCGACATCACGGTGGCGCGGACCAGCCCGCCCAGGGCGAGGGCCTGCTCGTACCCGACGGTCGACAGCGGGTCGGGCACCAGCCGTGGTGTCGGCGGTGGTGGCCGGCCGGGCTCGGTGAACGAGCCCGAGACCAGCAGCAGCAGTGGCGGCACGAAGACCAGCACCACGAACACCGCGCCGAGGGTGCGCCACAGGCGGGCGGCCCGGGACGGGTACGGCACTATTTCTTCAACCCCAGCTTCCAGGCACCGAGGCCGTGCGAGGCCGCGTACAGGATCCGTTTGCCGGGCACCACCGTCAGGCCGGTGACCTCGACGTTGGGCATGCCGGCCGCGGCCTTGACCCAGGCGGTGGTTCCGCTGGGCAGCCGCAGCACCCCGAAGTCGGTCGCCGCGTACAGGTCGCCGGTGACGTCGTCGCGCACCAGGTCGGTCACCGGCTGGTCGCCGAGGTTGTGCGACAGGTCCGCCCAGGTGGCCGACCCGTCGGCGGCCACCGTGACCGCGAAGGCGTGTCCCGGCGTGGCCGGGGTGTTGGAGTTGAACCCGCTGTAGGACACCCAGGCCCGGCCCGGGTCCTTCGGGTCGGGGTGGATGCTGCTGACGAACCGGTTCGGCAGCGGACGGTCGTCGTCGACGCGGGTCCACTGCACGGCAGAGGCGGGTTCGGCGTCGACGTTGCGGGAGACGAAGACCCGCCCGGCGGTGGTGGCCGCCCACGCTGTCGAGGTGTCCGCGGCCGACCGTTCGATCGCCGCGAGCGCGCCGCCGGCCTTGTCACCCCAGTCGGCGGCGGTCAGCGCGACGGTGCCCAGTTGCTGCCAGTCGCCGCACTGCTCCTCGAACGTGCCGGTCCAGGTGTTGCAGATCCGGTTCGCCTCCTCGAGGCTGCGGTCGCCGAGACCGAACGTCTTGGTCCGGTACGCGCTGACCCCGGTGCCGGCGAACAGGGTGCCGCTGACCTTGGGGTCGCTGATCACCGGTGCGTAGAACTGGGTGCCGGGCTGCGCGTCGATCGGCTCGCCGATGTAGATCCAGCTGCCGGTGTCGCCGTTGGCGAAGTTCACCTCGGCCTGCACGCCGGTGTAGGTGTGGAAGCGGAACTCGGGCCGGGCCACGTCGAAGCCGGACTGGCCGCCGTCGCCGATGATCGTGTTCAGCCAGCGGCGCTGCTCGCCCTTGTTCTCCCAGGTGCCGTTGTCCTGCGTGCCGCCCTGCAGCAGGTCCGCGTCGTGCGGGCTCACCGACAGGCTCATGAACTGCAGGGTGGTCAGCCCGTCGTTGACCGACTCCAGCTTCGACGGGATCTTCGACAGCATCTGCCGACAGCGCTGCTGCTGCACAGCGGTCAGCGCCCGCTCCTCGGCGTCGCACCATGCGGAACGGTCGACGAACGTGCCGCTGGAGCGCATCACACCGCCGTCGTTGGCCTCGAAGAACTGGAACGGATTACGCGGGTTGGTGACGATGTCCTGCTGGTCGGGGTGCAGGCCGTTGGGGTGCAGCTCGTCGGTGCCGTCGAAGGTCATGTCGGTGCCGCTGACACCCGCGTCGGTGGACAGCACCACGGCGCGCTTGTTGGCGATGGTCTCGCCGTACACGTACGACCCGCCGGTGTAGACCATGTCCGGGTGGCCCTCGGGGCTGTGCACGAAGATGTCGTACCAGCACTGCCCGCCGCACTGGTTGTAGGTGGCATAGCCCGGGTCGGCGACGTTGGCGCTGGTCAGGTCCTGGAAGGTCGGGGCGCCGGCGGCCACGTCGTCACTGCGGAACAGCCGCGAGTACGGGGCGCCGGTGTTGCCCTCGTAGACGTACATCCGGGTCTTGCCGTTGGGCAGCCGGGTCACGTCGAAGGCCGCCCGGGTCTGGAAGACCGTCGGCGCGAGGGACGCCTTGACCTGCGCCCAGGTGGCACCGCCGTCGGGTGAGCGCCAGATGCCGCGGGCGTACGACGACGCGTACACGATGTTGCTGTCGCCGGGGTCCAACTCGATGTGCCGCACCCCGCGCGGGGAGCAGGCGGCGGTGTTGGCGAACTCCGCGGCGCTGCCGGTGCACTGGGTCGCGTCGGCCGTGCCGTTGTGGACGAACTTCCAGGTCCGGCCGGCGTCGGTGGACTTGTACAGGCCCCACTTGGCGGCGTCCGGGACGGGCCGGGTGACGCCGCCGCAGCAGACGCTCGACATGCCGCGCAGCGCGGTGGTGGTCGCCACGTACAGCGTCCTGCGGTCCCCCGGCTTAACGATGATCTCGCCGATGCCCTTGCCCGCGAGCTCGTTCTTACCGATTGGTCCCTGCCAGGTCAGACCGCCGTTGGTGGACTTGTACAGGCCGACGCCGGCCACGCAGCCGGAGGCGCAGATGTTCGCCTCACCGGTGCCCACGTAGATGGTCAGCCCGGTCGGGTCGTTGCCGTCGATGGTGACCGCACCGGCCGCGTTGATGCCGAGCGGCCCGCCCAGATACGCCCACTTCGGCTTCTTGGCGAGGATGTCGAGGGTGGCCCATACGCCGCCGCCGGCCGGGGTGATGTAGGCGCGGCAGAAACCCGGACGGCACTGCTTGGTGATCGCGATGGACGTGGTCCGGCCACCGGCCACATACGCGTTGGGCACGTAGTTGTAGGCGTTGCGGAGCTCGGTGAAGGGATACAGTGCCTCGCTCGGGCCGATGTTGGTCCAGCGGCCCTGGTGCGAGCGGCCGGCCGGGACGGCTCGGGCGTCGGCGGCGGCGAAGGCCGATCGTGACCGGTCGACCTGGGCGACCGAGATGGTCTGCGCCGGGTAGGCGCGTTCGTCGAACTCGCCCTGCCCGAGCGCGCCGGGGGTGTCCAGGACACCACCGTTGGGTGCGGCCTGTCGCACCCGGGCCAGGTGGGCACCGAGGGCGCTGGGCATCTCACCGTCGCCGGCGGCCGCGGCCGAAGCCGCCGGCACGGTGGCCCCGGCAAGATGGATCCCGGCCCCACTGACGCCGGCGACCAGCGCGCCGATCACTGCACCGATGAGCAACTGCCGACGTCTGCGGGTCACGAGATCGCCCTTCCCGGACGCGCCGTAGCCGGTACCGATCGGCGACCGTCACTATCGGCGTCCGCCGCGACCCTCTCAGATACCAGTGATGCCTGGCAATGTCTCGGCCCGGTTGCCCCTTTCCGGAGTTTTCACAACCAGCCGCGGTACGGGCGGCGGGCACCGGCCGGCGCCCGCCGCCGACGCTCAGGGCTCGACGTAGCGGGCGCTCTGTCCCGCCGTCACCCACGGGTCGCCGCTCGACTCCGCGCACTGGAGCTTGATCGTGACCGCGTGCACGTACTGGCTGACCACCGGGCGGAAGTTGACGTCGTCGAACCAGGTCTGCCCGTTCGGCGCGCAGAAGTCCGAGCTGGTGTCGGTGTACGTCTCGATGAAGCCGTTGTCGTACTCGACCATCATCTGCACCCGGACGCACTCGTCCCGGGCGTTGTTGATCCAGATCCGCCCGACGAGTGTCGGCTCCCAGACTCCGGCGGTGTTCATCACCCAGTCGAGCCGGCCGTCGTCGGTCGGCCGGCCGGAGACGTCGTGGAGCCTGCCGTCCCCGAAGTCGAAGTGCGACTCGGTGATCTTGAACTCGTCGACCCGGTAGACCGTCGCGTGCGCGACCCCGGCGACGCCCAGGCCCATCGTGACGGCCAGTGCGACCACGAGGGCGCGTAATCCTGTTCTCTGCCGGCGCATTCCGATTCCCCCACTGTTCGTGGCCTCGATCCGGTGACCGGGGCCTGCGATGAAGTGTCGGAAGCAGCCCTCATCGTGGCGTCATCGCGGCGTCAGCGCCCGTGATGTCGCGGGCCGCCGGTTGCGGACCCGGGAGTCTCCGACTCTGGCGGGTTGCCGACAATCGGCGCCGCCGGGACCGAACCGTGCTGCTATTGGCGTCGATGGTTCGAGGACGATGGACAGGGAGCCGGCATGACGGAACAGACCCGTCGACTGCGCCGTGCGGGACGCTGTTTCATCTATGTGGCCGCGGCCGGATACGGCAAGACGACGACCCTTGAAGCGCTGTGCGCGGACGGTGCGGGGACGTACTGGACTGCCGAGGCGCTGCTCGCCGCGCCGTACGATCATCCGCAGGCGGCCGTGGCCCGGGTGGTCGTCGACGACCTGTGTGCGTTGTCCGGGCCGGCGCAGCGACATCTGGCGCGGGAACTGGCGACACTGCCGGCCGATGCCGAAATCTGGCTGGCGGCCCGCCGGCCCCTCGACCCCGGGTTCTACGCCACGCTACCGGGGTCGGCCGTCGAGCGCGGTGCCGCCGACCTCGCCCTCTCCCTCGACCAGGTCGCCCGAGTCCTCCGTGAGGAGCACGGCGTCGCCGATGCCGAACTGGCCGTGCAGGTGTACGACGTCACCGCGGGATGGCCGGCGCTGGTCCAGTTCGCCGGTGAGGCGTTGGGCCGGCAGGGAGCCGGCCCGGAGGAGCTACTCGCGGCGATCACCGACCCCGGCACCCCGGCCGCGACCTGGATCGGCGAGCAGGTGCTGGCCGAGCAGCCGGAGGGCGCCGCAGCACTGCTGGATGCGGCCGTCGCGCTCGACCCGGTGGCCGAGGCGCTGTGCCTCGGCCTGGCGGACGCGGGGCTGCTCGACACCGGCGTACCCGCCGCGCCGCTGCACTGGCTGCGATCGTTGAGCCGCGCGGGTCTGCTCGTGGCACGCCCCGGTGCGGCGCCGCGACTGGTACCGGTGGTGGCGGCGGTCCTCGGTCATCGGCGCCGGGCAGGCTGTGCGGGCACCGGCGTGCCCTCCGGCGCCTTCGTGGACTTCGCCGCCTCATGGTATTCGCGCAACGGGCACCCGACCGCTGCGGCGGCGCTCCTGCACCGGGCGGGGCGGCCGGTGCAGTGCGCGGCCATGCTCGCCGAACACGGTGACCGGATGCTGGCCGCCGGAGGCGGGAATGAGGTCGTGCGGCTGCTGCGCTCGATCCCCGAGGAGCAGCGGTCCTTCGATCTGCGGCTGGTGCATGGCGACGCGCTGCGGATGACCGGCGACGCCGCCGGAGCGCTGCGCGTCTTCGCCCCGCTGCTGCGAGATCCGGCACGCTCCGGGGACGCCGGACTGCGCTGGCGGGCGGCGATGGTGCACTACATGCGCGGCGAATACGCAACGGCGCTGGAGCTGTGCACGCCGTCTGCCGGCACCGGGCGGACCGTCGACGACGTCTTGCTGCTGGCCTGCCGGGCCGGCGCGTTGATGATGCTGGGCCGGTCCAGCGACTCCGCCGCCGTGGCGGCGGACGCGCTCCACCTCGCGGAAAGCCACGGCGACGATCGGGCGAAGGCAGCCGCGCACATCGCCGCCGCGCTCGGTGCGGTGGGTGCCCGGCGCGACGAGCACCTGGCCGCTGCGCTCGAGGCGGCGCAGCACGCCGACGACGTGGTCACCGTGGTCCGGGTCCTGGTGAACCGGGCCGAAGGGCTGATCCGCGACGCCCGGTACCCGGAGGCGCTGCGGGTCGCCGCGCGGGCGGTGCACACCGCGGAGCACAGTTGCCCACCCGGGTTGCTGGTGGCGGCGCTGTCCAACGCCGGCGACGCGCTGCTGCGGCTCGGCCGGTACGACGACGCCGAGCGGCACTTCGAGCGAGTGGTCTCGGTGTCGCACCGGGCCGGTCTGAGCCGCGCGGCGTCCGGGTTGTGGGGCATCGCCGAGGTCCGCCGGCAACTCGGCCGGCGTGAGCAGAGCCGGACCGCGTTCGAGGAGGCGATCGAGGCGGCGCACGCGGTCGCTGACACGCAGGTGCTCGTGCCGGCGCTGACCGGCCTCACCCGGGTACTGCTGGACGGGCCGGACCCCGACCTCGCCGCGGCTCGCTGCGCCGCCGAGGAGGCCGAGCGAGCCGCGCCGGAGATCCTGCTGCCTCTCGCCCTGGTGGCCGTCGGCTGGGTCGCCTTCGCTGAGGGCGCCCTACCGGTCGCGCAACAGCGGGCTGCCGCGGCGGTGACTGCCGCCCGGACGAGCCGGCGCGCCGACTGCCTTGCCAACGCGCTCGAACTCGTCGCCGCGGTCAGCACCGACACCGCGGACGCGATGGCCGCTCTGCGGGAGGCGGAGGCGATCTGGCGTGCCGCGGGTGCGATACCCGCCGCCGACCGGGCCCTGGTGCTGCTCGGCCGCCTGCCCGGCGCTGACGGTGCCCAGCGTTCCACCGCGAAAACCGCCGCTCGGCGACTCATGGATCTGGGGGTATCGGCCATCGACGGCACCCGGCTGCCGGCAGGCCAGGACAGGTCGACGCCGGTGCGGATCCGGGTCCTGGGCGGGTTCGAGGTCTCCGTCGACGGCCGGCCGGTGCCCCTGCCGGCTTGGCGCTCCCGGCAGGCCAGGTCACTGGTCAAGATCCTTGTCGCCCGGCGTGGCCGACCCGTCCCACGCCTCGAACTCCGCGAACTGCTCTGGCCCGACGACGAGCCACACCGTACGGCGCACCGGCTCTCGGTCCTGCTGTCGGTGGTGCGCACCGTGCTGGACCCTGCGCGCCGCTGGCCGACCGACCACCACGTCCGGGCCGACCTGGCCGGAATCTCGCTCGACACCGGGCACGTGGCGGTCGACGCCGAGGAACTGCTGAGCGACGCGGCACACGCGGCGCTGCTGATGCGAACCGGCGACCGGGCACATGCGCGGGAGGTACTCGTCGAGCTCGACCGGTTGTATCGCGGCGACGCGTTCAGCGACGAGCCCTATGAGGAATGGGCAGACGGGCTGCGCGAGGAAGCGCGTGCGGTGTGGCTCCGCGCGCTGCGCGACCTCGCCGGGCTCAGCCGCGCCGCCGGCGAGCTGGACCAGGCGGTCACCTACCTGGTCTGGCTGCTCGCCATCGACGCCTATGACGAGAGGGTGCACCGCGCCCTGGTCGAAGTCATGGTCAGGGCCGGCCGGCACGGTGAAGCCCGCCGCGCCTTCGACCGCTGGTGCCGATCCATGCGGTCGATCGACGCGCCGGTGCCGACGACCACGATCCTCGCCGGCCGTGCCTGACGACCGTCAGAACAGGACGGGGTGACTGGCGCACCAGAACACGTACTGGACGATGTCGAAGCGCCAGTACACATGCGGGTAATCGACGTTGCAATTGTTGGAGCCGGTGCCGCCGTGACCGATGTCGATGCCGTCCTCGCCGTGCAGGGTGTCGTCGCCCGAGCCGCCGTAGAGCGTATCGTCGTCCTCGCCGCCGAACAGCACGTCGTTGTCGGCACCGCCGTCCATCGTGTCGGCATCCTTGACGCCGTGGAGTTCGTCGCAGCCGTCGTCACCGTACAGGGTGTCGGCGCCGGCGCCGCCGACGATCACGTCGTTGCCGCCGAGACCGTGGATCACATCGTCACCCCCGTAACCGCGGATCACGTCGTCACGGGCGGAGCCGTTGAGCACGTCGTCGCCGGACGTACCTTCGACGATGATGCCCGACCCGGGTGATTCACACGGGTCGATCGCGGCCGCCGCTCCCGCAGTCGAGAGGGTGAGACCGGCGGTGACGAGGATCGTCGCGCTCAACAAGGACATTCCCTTACGCAGGTTTTCAGACATGCAGGCAACCTCCCACCACCCCGTCATCGTGACGTCATCACGGCACCGGCCGAAGTCGACGTGGTCAGCAGTTGATCTGCGTCTCGGTTGCCGGGCTGCAGACGTCGACGTCACCGGCCGGTCCGCCGTTGCCGGTGTCGTTGCCCGCCTCGCCGTCCATCTGGTCGTCACCGTCGTTGCCTCGTACGACGTCGCCGCCGTCGCCGCCGAACAGGTCGTCATCGCCGAAACCGCCGTTGAGCACGTCGTCACCGCCGTCACCGTCGAGCCGGTCGTTCTGCTCGTTGCCGGCGATGTCGTCGTCGCCCATTCCTCCGCGGACCCGGTCCTGACCGTCGCCGCCGCTGAGCACGTCGTCACCGCTGTCACCGGCGAGCTGGTCGTCGCCGCTGTCGCCGTTCACCGCGTCGATACCGGCGCCCCCGCTCAGGGTGTCGTCGTCCTCGTTGCCGTTGACGGTGTCGTCGCCGTCACCACCGGCGGCGAGATCGTCGCACCGGTTGCCGGAGACGAGGTCGTCGCCGTTCTCGCCGTCGATGCTGTCCGCGCCGTCACCACCGAGGATGATGTCGTCGCCGTCACCGCCGAGGATGACATCGTTGCCACCCCGTCCGTCGATGAGGTCGGCGCCGCCGCGCCCGTCGATGAAGTCGTCGAACGGAGTGCCGATGAGGTTGTTGGGCATGACGTCACCGATGACGACCGCCCCGGGTCCCTGCGGCAGGCAGTGCGGCTCTTCGTCGGCGTAGGCGGGCGAAGCGCCCGACATGGCCAGTGCGGCCGAGGTGAGCAGGAACGCGGTGGCCGTGGCCAGGGTCTTTCGCTGGTTCATGGTGGTGCCTCCAGAGAGGTTCCACCGGGCCCACCTGGTGGGGGTCCGGGCCACCGGACAGGTGGCAGGCAGAGCGTCGCCCGCACCCGTCAGCCCGGTGTCAGTGCGCCGTCATGCGGACTCTGGACGCATCGACAGCCGTAAGGGTTCTGTAAGGCTGCCCGGACACCGCGCCGGCGGCCTCTCCCGTAGACAGAACAGGACGTTTCGGAGTCACGCCACGGGGAGGAAGTATGACCAGAGTAAGGCGTTCCACGGCGGTCGCCGTGCTGCTCACGCTGGGGACGGTGCCGGCGGTGACGGTGCCGTTCGCCGGCGCCGCCCAGGCCGCGGGGGTGATCCGGTACACCTACATCGATCTCGGCAACCTCGGCGCGACCGGCGACTCGGGCAGCAGTCTGGCGCACCGGGTCAACGCCGCCGGTCAGGTCGTCGGATACACCGATGTGGCCAGTGGTCCCACGGCCCACGCGTTCCGCTGGCAGGACGGCACGATGACCGACCTGGGCACCTACTACATCAGCCGATACACCCTGAGTACCGCGGCGGGCATCAATGCCGGCGGCGATGCCGTCGGGCACGGCAACGTCAACTCCACCGAGCCGCCGCATGCGCTGCTCTTCCGCGACGGGAAGATCTCCGACCTGGGTACCGGCCTGGGTACCGGCAGCGGCAGCTATGCCAAGGACGTCAACGATGCGGGTACGGTGGTCGGCGGCCGCTTCACCAAGGCGAGCGCATCACACCGCGCCGTCGTCTGGCGGAACGGCAAGATCATCGATTTGGGTACGCTCGGCGGCACGGACCCGCACCAGTATGGGACCGACAGCGAAGCCTTCGCCGTCAACAACCGTGGCGTCGTGGTGGGTGCGGCGATGCCGCGCAACGGCAGTCCGTTGCACGCTTTCCTCTGGGACGGCACCCGGATGCGGGACCTGGGCACACTCGGCGGCAACAACGAGGCCACCCGGGCGTTCGACGTCAACGATCAGAATCAGGTGACCGGCGAGTCGCCGACCGCCGAGGGGCGCCTGCACGCCTTCTCCTGGCAAGGCGGCACCATGCGGGACCTGGGTGTTCCGGCCGGCTTCACCTCGTCCACCGGCGCCGGCATCAACATCCATGGCCAGGTCGCCGGTGTCGCCGGCACGGCGCGGGACTTCTTCGACCCGGAGGCCCGGCATCGTGCCGTCGTGTCGGTGGACGGCACGATGACCGAACTGCAGCCGCTGGTGGACGGCCTGCCGCCGGGCCTCACGCTCGGTGGTGCTACGTCGATCAACGACAGCGGCGCGATCGTCGGCTGGAGTTGCCGCGGCGAGTGCTGGCTGGATGAGCGGCGGGTGTACGGCAACGCGTTCATGTTGGTCCCGCAGGCCGGCTGAGTGCGGGCGGGGCCGGCCGATCAGCGTCCGCGGTCGGCCGGCACCCGCCGTCATGGTGGAGATCCGCCCGTCGGCGGGAAGAACAGGTAGGTGGTCGCCGCCAGCACCGGCAGCATGATCAGCATCGCGATGGCGGCGTAGGCGAAGAAGTGCGGCATCGGCACGCCCCGGTGTTCCGCGACCTCCTTGACCATCAGGTTCGGCCCGTTGCCGATGTAGGTCAGTGATCCCATCATCACCGCCCCGCAGGCGATGGCGACCAGCAGTTCATTGCCGGCGGGGACGGTGACCAGGGAGGCCAGATAGCCGGGTTCGTCGACGCTGATGCCCAGTTGGCCGGCGGCGACCGAGGTGAAGGCGAGATAGGTCGGCGCGTTGTCCAGGATCGACGACAGGGCACCCGTGGCCCAGAAGTACTGCCACGGCTGGTCCAGCCCGATCTGTGCGGCGCGGGCGTTGAGGATGAGCAGCGGCTGCGTCATGGTGACGAACACCCCCGCGAAGATCACCGCCACCGACACGATGGGGCCGAATCCGAAGTGGTTGGCCGCGTGAATCGAGCGCGGCGTGATCCGGTAGGACGCGTAGGCGATCGCCAGTAGCGCCCCCTCGGTCACCCCGAACGGCACCGTGAGTACGCCCCTGGCCAGCAGGACGGCGACGACCGCGGTCAGCAGCAGCACGTTGCGGCGGCCCCCGATGCGCAGGGGCTGGTGGGCGATGAGGACGTCCATCAGGCCGGTGTGCCGGTCACGCCGCTCCTCGCGGTTGACGAGGAACTGGTCGAGCAGGTTGAACATGAGGATGAGGGCGCCGTTGACGAACAGCCACGGTTGCCACAGACGGAAGGTCCACTCGAACGGCACACCCTTGAGGAAGCCGAGGTAGAGCGGTGGGTCACCGATCGGGGTGAGCAGTCCCCCGGCGTTCGCGACGATGAGGATGAAGAAGACGACCAGGTGGGCGCGCGAGCCGCGCTGGGCGTTGGCGCGCAGGAACGGGCGGATGAGCAGCATGGCGGCGCCGGTGGTGCCGATGACGTTGGCCAGCACGGCACCGATCGCGAGCATGCCGGCGTTCGCGAGCGGTGTGCCGGCCAGTGATCCGCGTACCTCGATGCCGCCGGAGATGACGAACAGCGCGGCGAGCAGCGCCATGAACGAGGTGTATTCGGCGACGGAGTGGGTGAGCGCCTCGGCGCCGCCGGAGATCAGCAGCTGAACCGCTGCGGGAGCGGCCAGCACGCCGACGACCAGGGCCTTGCTGGTGAGACGGCTCCACCACGGGGCGGCGAGCACTTCGAGCAGCGCGACTGCGGCGAGCAGGAGCACGAACGGCGCCGCGCTCCACAGCGGCAGCCCGCCGCCGAGGGCCTGCATTCCGGGTCAGCTGCCGGTCCGCGGCCGGGCGGTCCCGGCCGGGAGGAGATCGGCCGCAGCCTCACGTTCACCGATGAGCAAAAGCTTTGCCTTCCTGTACGGCGGCGGCCATCGACGCCACCCCTTGGTCCATCTGGTGGTCCAGTCGATCCGATCAATGAACCAGCTGGTTAGTTATATCTGATGAAACCGGGCCTGCAAAGGTCTGGCGCCCTCGCCTTGTGAGACAGCGCACACGCCACTATGGTCTGTCCAGCGGTACATGCAGCCCACCAGGTGGACCAGCGATCAGCATGGCGCGACAGGACGATCACGACACGTATCGATCGACATGCGGCAACCGAAGTCGACCCCCAGACGGGAGTGCCCGGTGTGAACAACAATTGGCTCAGAACGGTGGTGCCCCTCGCGGTACTCGCGATCCTCGCGCCGGCCTCCGCGCTCGCGATCACGGGTTCCTCGAAGCAACAGCAAGGCAGACCCACCGGCATCGACCCGGTGTACGGCGTGTGCCGCGGAGTGGACCCGGACTGCTACCGCGACTGGGGTACCCGGCGCGACAACAAGGTGCTGGTGTACTCCCGGACGGCGGGTCCGCGCCACGCGAACCTCGGCCGGGTCCTGGATCCCGACAACCCGGGTGTCCAGGGCACCGCACTGCCCCGCCCCTATGTGATCACGCGCGACCACAGCAACCCGGCGGCCTGGCCGCGCCCCCTGGACAGCTCCAACGTGGCGCAGGCCGGACTGGTCAGAATGCTCGAGGCGGACGGCATCGAGGTGCACGTCACCGAGGACGTCCAGGCGATGGAGCGGCTGAACGCAAGCTACAAGGCCGTGATCTTCATGAGCCCCACCCGCGACACGCTGTGGAACCACGCGCGCGGCGCGACGGGCGGCACCCGGCTCGACTGGGCCCGGGAGTCGCTGCGCAAGTACATCCAGGGCGGTGGCGGTTTCGTCGGTGTCCACAACGCCTTCGGCACCGAGTACGGCTGGCAGTGGTACGAAGGCCTGCTCGGCAACGCCAACTACTACAACCACGGGCGCAGCCAGCCCGGTGACGTCGTCGTCGTCAACAACCGCGACGTGTCGACCAAGGACCTTCCCCGGCGCTGGGCCTTCTCCGACGAGTGGTACAACCTGGTCCCGTTCCCGACCGACGTCAACTTCCTCGCCACCGTCGACGAGCGGACGCTGGCCGACGGCGCCGGCGCAGAGGGGTCGCACCCCGGACACGGTGACTTCCATCCGGTCACCTGGTGCCAGTACTACGACGGCGGCCGGTCCTGGGTCACCACCCTCGGACACGAGGGCGCCGCCTTCGCAGAGAACTCCACCTTCCCCGGCGCGGCCGAGTTCCAGGCACATCTCGAGCACGGCATCAAATCCGCCATGGGCCTCGAACCGTTCTGCACACCGGCCAAGCGCAAGTAGTCACCGGAAGGCGATCCATGAAACCACGAAGACTCGCACCGATCCTGCTCGCCGTCGTTGTCGCCGTCGGCCCGTCGGCCGCCGTCGCGCACGGCCCCCGGGAGAGCGTCGAGCGGCCCGAACCGCCAGGCCTGGAGCCGACCGGGGCGGACATGCCGACGGTCGGCGGAAACCTCGCGAACCAGCACTACTCGGGGCTGACGCAGATCTCCCGGCGCAACCTCGACAAGCTCGGCCCGGCCTGGCGCACGCACGTCTCGGCGGTGGCGCCGGCCAGCGACGACGTCGGCCAGCAGACGACGCCCATCGTCGCCGACGGGGTCATCTACCTGGACACACCCGGCGGGGAGGTGATCGCCGTCGACGGCCGGACCGGCACACCGAAGTGGAAGTGGGCCCCGGAGGGCTTCGAGACCGCGGACACCCGGCGCGGCGTCTCGATCGGCCAGGGCAAGGTCTACACCCTCGCCGACGGCGACCGCATCGTCGCCCTCGACCAGGACACCGGTGACCAGGTCTGGGTCGTGCAGCCCGCGGTGCAGGCCGGTGTCGACCTGGGCAACCTCGACCGGGTCGCTACCGTCTACCACGACGGCATCGTCTACGCCCACGCCGCCAACGGCAACCGCGCCGCGGTCGTCGCGGTTCGCGCCGACGACGGCGCCCACCTGTGGCACGTCTTCGGCGGGCCGGACCGCGGAACGGTCTACACCGACGTCAACGGGAACTCCGTCGACGCCGGCGCCACCTGGGGACCCGTGCTGCCCGACGGGACGCAGTGCAACCTCGAGGGAGGCGCGACGCCGTGGATGCACGGCGCGGTCGATCCCGGTCTCGGCTTCTACTACATGACCTTCGGCAATCCCCGCAGCTGCCGCAGCTCGCAGGACGGCTCGCAGCGCCCGGGCGACAACCTGTTCTCCACCACCATGGTGGCCGTCGACATGAAGACCGGCGCGTACAAGTGGCACTACCAGTCGATCCGGCACGACGTGTGGGACATGGACAACGTCCATCCACCGACACTGGCCGACATCAAGATCAAGGGTCAGAAACGCAAGGTGGTGTTCTACGGCAGCAAGTCGGGACACCAGTTCGTGCTCGACCGGACCACCGGCAGGCCCGTGCTCCCGGTCGTCGACAAGCCGATGATCGTGGACTCCCGGCAGCACAACGCCGGCACCCAGCCCTTCCCGGCCGAGCGCCTGCTGCCCGAGTGTGTCGTCTGGCAGAAGCTGGACCCGCGCACCGTCCCGGGTGACCCGTGGCGGGCCGTGCCCAACTACAACGGCTACCAGGCCGACGCCGACGGCGATCTGGTCTTCAACCCGGACAGTTACGTCAAGGCGGACGAGCCGTTCCTGACCTACCCGCGGGGCGCCGGCGCGGACCACCGGCGCGGCTGCATGTACGACCCGCAGTGGGACCTGCCGATCCTGTCGACCACCAGCCAGAACGGCGGTGGCGACTGGTCGAACAACTCCTACAGCCACAGCACGAACCTGGTCTACTACCCGTACGGCGCCAACCCGGTGGCGCACTGGAACGGCGCCGCGGCCAACGGGCAGCGGGCCATCGGCCAGTACCAGACCGGTGGGATCCTCGCCTACGACGCCTCGACCGGCAGGGTGAAGTGGCGCAACCACCTCGGCACCGACATGTCACACGGCCAGGGCCCGCTGACGACCGCGACCGACCTGCTGTTCGCCGGCCAGATCGACGGCCGCCTGCTGGCGATGGACGCCCGCGACGGTGACGTCCTGTGGCAGTTCCAGACCGGATCCGGCATCGCCGGCGCCCCGATCACCTACACGGTCGACGGCGAGCAGTACGTCGCCGTCCTCGCCGCCGGATCCACGAACCCGTACGGCGGCTCGGTCACGCAGGGCGACTCGCTGTGGGCGTTCAAGCTCGGCGGCACCCACACGACCGAGTCGGGCAGCCAGGAGGGGCCGGACACCGCTCCGCTGACCATCCGCCGTCCGGTCCAGGGCGGCCCGGTCGAGGGCGCCACGGTGAACGACACCGTCTACCTGGGCCGGCAGAACCGCACGACGGACACCGCCGCGGCACGCGACAGCACCGCACAGGCCGGCATGAACCCCACCCACCTGCGGGTGCCGGTCGGAACCACCGTGACGTTCCTGAACCCGGGAGCGGAGACCTTCCCGAACTTCCCCAACCAGCTACCGCACTGCGCGACCCAGTTCTTCGAAGGACTCTTCAACCTCCGGCTGGCTCCCGGGCAACGATCCGAGGTCACCTTCGACCGGGCCGGTGAGTACTACTTCAACGACTGCACCGACCCGCGGCCGACCGGCAAGATCGAGGTGTACGCCGTACCGCAGGACCTGCCGGGAGCGTTGCGGTTCGTACCGTCGACCCTCGACCTCGGCTCGCGGACCGGGATCTTCACCGGGGTACGCGGCGTGGTGACGGCGACCCTGGCCCTTCCGGCCGGGCACCGGCTCGACGGAGACGTCGAGCTGCGGACGCCGCTGTCGCGCTCACCCGTCAAGGCCAGGCACGCGACGACGATCGGCCGCACGCTGATCGTGACGTTCGACCGGGCCGCCCTCGACAACAACGTGCCGCAGGGTGACGCGGTGCCGTTGACGCTGGTCGCGAACTTCCTGCACGCCGGCGACCAGAAACAGCTCACCTCGACGGCGACCGTGCGGGTCCGCAAGTAGCGCACGGCGACGAAGCCCGGTGAGGCGGCGACGCCTCACCGGGCCTGTCCCCATCCCGAGCACGCCCTGTCCCCCGGCCGTCACCGGCGAAAGGACCATCCATGAGCACGATCGACCGACGCCGCCTGCTCCAGGCCACGGCCGCCCTGGCGGTGACCGCGACGCTGACGGACCAGGCCACCGCCCGACCCGCGGCCGGCGCACACCCGGACCGGACACCCCCGGGCACACTCGGCGAACCGCAATCGCTGGACGGCCGCCCGTTCCCGGCATACGACTACTCCCGTGCCAGCAGGCTGCCCCGGGAGATGACCGGTTACTGGACCAGGTCCTTCGACGTCGCCGGCACGACCCGCACGGCGAAGGTGTACCTCTCGCCGCAGACCCCGATCCGCTCCTACTACACGGTGATCGCCGTTCCCGACGGTGTCGACACCGGCGAGTTCCTCCAGCGTGCACACTGGGCGGCCATCGCCGACCGGCGCGAGGAGGGCCTGTTCGTCGTGGAACCCGGCCCGGACGGCTGGGGCGACGCCACACAGGAGGCCGCCTACCTCGAAGCCGCGATGGCGTTCTTCCAGAACAACCGGTACTTCTCCATTTTCGGCCTGCACTATCTCGTCGGCTACGGCCGCGGCGCGGCGGCCCTGGAGGCCTGGGCGGTCGCGCACCCCTTGCGTGTCATCGGTCAGGTGTACGTCGACTCCCCCGGTCTCGACGCCGCGTATCTGGACTCGTACGCCGGCCGGGAGTTCGGCGGCGCGACCGAGGGCAGCTACACCCCGGTCGAGTTTCCCGAGGGCTTCGACCTGATCCGGTACGACGAGACGGTCCTGCCCACCTGGTACATCCGGCCCGACCGGCACACGATCGGCGCGAGCCTGTCCTACTGGAAGCGGGCCGGCGACACCGGACGCCGCAGTCGGCAGGACCGGACCCTCGGCACCGTGTACCGCCAGCGCCGGGACTCCCGCCGGTGGATGACGTCCCATGCCGGGCCGATCGCCGAGGTGGCGGTGCGGCAGCGCCCGGTGAGCACGCATGACATCGTCGGCTTCCTGACCCGGTACACCCGGTACGAGAACTTCTTCGCGTACGGCAACCAGCTCTTCGAACGCGCCGACTACACGACGATGGGCGTCCAGGTGCGCACCATGATGGTCGAGGGTTTCCTCCGCGAATACCTCGTCTACGTCCCCCGCTCCGCACGCCGGTTGTGGCGCGACCGGGCGCCGGTCGTGTTCGTCTGGCCCGGCAACAGCCAGACCGCCAAGGTGTTCTTCGACGCCGCCCAGTGGTGGAAGGTCGCCGACCGCGAGGGCTGCATCCTGGTCGTCATCGGCGAGCAGTACAGCGCCACCTCCGTGTCGGTCAGCCACCGCGACTCGCACACCTTCTACCGGCAGCTGCGCCGGCTGGTCGTCGACGAGTTCGGGGCCGACCCGGCGAGGTTCTACTCCACCGGGCAGTCCGCCGGCAGCGCCGTGACCCAGAACTTCGCCATCGCCTACCCGGAGTACTTCGCCGCGGTCGCTTCGACGTCGTTCACCACCGCCCCGGACGCCGCCGGCACGGTCGGCATCGACGGTGTCCAGGTCCCGGCCAGCGGCCGGCCGATTCCCAACTACCAGATCTACGGGTACGGCGACCTCGGCTTCCTCGCCGGTGACCTCTGGGACGGCACGCAGAACTCGCTCGACAGCTGGGCGCGGTATCACCTGCGTACCAACGGGCTCACCCTCGCCGACGTGGACAGCGTCGCCGGGGTACGCCACGGCTGGCGCGACCGCTTCCAGACCTGGACCTGGCACGACGACGACGTCCCCGTCCTGAGGCTGTCCAGGAACCTGTACCGCTCGCACAACACCATGCCCGAGGAGTCACCGCTGCTGTGGGACTTCCTCAAGCACTACAGCAGCGAGATCGACCGTGACGGGAACGTCGTCCGGTACTACAGCCGCTCCGCGTTCCGGCGGCCCCGGGACAGCAGGCGGCTCTGACGCGTACGGCATCGTCGGGTCAGCGGCCGCGCCGCAGCAGTTCCGCGGAGTCGGCGAGCATCGCCTCCGCGTCCGCGGGAACCCCGGTGAAGTGCTCGAACGCGGCGACCGCCTGGTAGACGCTCATTCCGGCGCCGTGCAGGGTCGCGGCGCCGGTCGCGCGCGCCGCCCGCAGCAGGGCCGTGTCGGTGGGCCGGTAGACGATGTCGGCCACCCACAGGTCCGTGCGCAGGCTTTCGGGGGCGACCGGTGAGCCCGGGTGGTGTGCCATCCCGATCGGCGTGGTGTTGATGAGCCCGTCGGCGCCCGCCAGCAGCCCGGTCAGATCCGCGTGCGCACCGACCGCGATACGGTCGGTGCCGAACTGCGCGGCGAGCAGACCGGCGAGCCGGTGTGCCCTGGCCTCGTCGACGTCGACGAGGGTGAGCCGGCCCGCGCCCAATGTCAGCATGGCGTGGGCGACCGCGGATCCGGCTCCCCCGGCACCCAGTTGCACCACCGTGTCGGTCGGCTGGGTGGGGAAGTTGCGCCGGAAATTGCGGGCGAACCCCACCACGTCGGTGTTGTGACCGCAGGCACCGCCGTCGGCGAAGACCACGGTGTTGACCGCACCGAGCGTCCGGGCCTCGGCTGAGAGGTGGTCGAGGTGCCGGACGATCTGCTGCTTGAACGGGTAGGTGACGTTGAGCCCGCGGTAGCCCAGGGTGCGGGCCCAGCGCAGCAGGCCGGGAAGGTCGTCGGCGGTGAGGCCGGACGCGTCCGAGTCGATGATCGTGTAGAGGAGCCGGATCCCCTGCCGGTCGGCCTCCGCCTGGTGCAGCAGCGGCGAGTGTGACGACCCGATACCCGCCCCGATCAGCCCGACCAGGACCTGCGCTCGTTGAGGGCTGGTCACCCGTACCTCTCCCCGCTTTGGTCTCGGGGCCGGCGGATCGCCGGCCCCGGCGCTCCGATCAGGCCGACGCCCGGATGCTCTTGTAGAGCTCCAGGTTCTCGCCGGTGAAGTGGGTGTTGAAGAAGGCCTCCGCCTTGCTGATGAAGGCCTGCCGGTCGATCTGGTCGATCTCCACCACGGTGCGGGTGGTGTCGCCGCGCCAGCCGTCGAGGACCTTCTCGGTCTCGTCGTCGACGCATTTGCGGTTCTCGGCGCGGATGTCGTGGATGGCCTTGAACAGGGCGTCCTTCTGGGGCTGGCTCATCTTGTCGAGGGTCTTGTCGGAGACCACGACGTAGTGGGCGCCGACCTGGTGGTTGGTGAGGCTGGCGACCTTGAGGATCTCGTCGAACTTCTGCGCGTGGGTGGCCACGACCGGGTTCTCCTGGCCCTGCGCGACGCCCTGCTGCAGGGCCAGGTAGAGCTCCTCGACGGCGATCGCCACGGCGTCGGCGCCGAGTGCCTTGGCGTTGGCGAGGAACTGCGGGGTGTTCGGGAAGCGGATCTTGAGGCCGGCGAGGTCCTCGGGCTTGCGGATCGGTTTGGTGGCGGTGAAGGTGCGCATGCCGAAGTACCAGGCGTCGACGATGGTGGTGTCGGTCGCAGTGTTGAAGTCGGCGAAGAAGTCCTTGCCGTTCTGGTCGACCCACTTGAAGAAGTGGTCGATGTCGTTGAACGCGTACGCGGCGTCGAGCACGCCGATCCGGGGGAAGGCGGTGGACATCGCCGAGCCGCCCTGGAGATCGATGTCGATGTCACCGCTCTGTACCCCGGCATAGCGTTCCGCGTCCGGGCCGAGCTGGCTGTTGGGGAACATGTCGATGGTGAGGCCGAGTTTCTGCGCCTCGACCCGTTCCTTGAGCAGTTTCATGCCGCAGTAGTAGTTCGGCTGGCTCTCCGGCTGAGAGCTGCCGATCTTGATGGTCAGGGTGGGGTTCTCGCCTTCGGCGGCGGGGGTGTTGCTCGAGGTGGAGCACCCTGCGGCGAGAACGAGTGCTATCGGAAGGGTGAGTGCCGCGGTGATGCGGCGCCACCCTGCTGGACGTTGGTGCATGGCGTTTCTCCTCCCGGTGTGGGATGACGGGCGGTGGGTCAGAATCCGAGGAGGCCGGGTAGCCAGAGCACGAGGCCGGGCAGCGCGGTGACCAGGATCAGCACGGCGATCAGGGGAATGAGGAACGGCGCGACACCGCGGAAGATGACGTCGACCGGTTTGCCGGTGACCGAGCTGGTGATGTAGAGGACGCTGCCCACCGGTGGGGTCAGCAGACCGATCATCAAGTTGATGATCATGACGACGCCGAAGTAGATCGGGTCGATGCCGAGATCCATCGCGATCGGCAGCAGTACCGGCACCGTGACGAGGATGACCGCCGTGGCGTCGATCAGGCAGCCGAGGATCAGCAGGATGACGTTGACCAGGATCATGAAGACCCAGGGGTTGTCGGAGACCGAGGTCAGGAACTCGGCGACATCGCGGGACACGTGTGCCCGGGTGAGGATCAGCCCGAGCAACGCGGCGGCGCCGAGGATCAGGGTGATACCGGCGGTGATGACCGCGGTCTCGCGCAGCGCCTGGAGCAGCACCCGCAGCGTCGCGGACCGGTAGATCACGCCGAGGATCAGCATGTACAGCACGGCGACGGCGGCCGCCTCGGTGGGGGTGAAGGTGCCCGACAGGATGCCGCCGAGCAGGATCACCGGAGTCAGCAGTGGACCGACGGCGTTCACCGAGGCCCGGGTGAACCGGCTGCGGTCGAAGGGCACCGAGCCGAACTGCGGCCGGCGCATGGTCCAGATCAGGATGTAGAGGCACAGCCCGGCGGCCATGGCGAACGCGGGCAGGACGGATGCGGCGAACAGGGCGCCGGTGGAGACGGTCGCCGTCGCGGCGTAGATGACGGCGGGGATGCTGGGCGGCATCACCGGGCTGATCAGCGACGACGAGGCGGTGAGCCCGGCGGCGAATCCGGCGGGATAGCCGGCCTTGATCATCGCCGGGATCTGCATCTTGCCCAGTCCGGCCACGTCGGCCAGTGCGGATCCGCTCATCCAGGAGAAGCCGACCGCGGAGCCGACGTTGACGTAGGCGAGGTTGCCTCGCAGCCGGCCGAGTGCGGCCAGGCAGAACTCGTAGAGCCGGTCGGCGATGCCGAGCCGGTTGGCCAGCACCCCGACGAGGATGAACAGCGGGACGGCGAGCAGCGGGAAACTGTTGAGGCCGTCGAAGGTGGTCTTGAGGGCGAACCCCTCGGAACGGCCGTCGGCGAGTGCGTACCAAAGGCTGGGGCCGATGAAGGCGAGGCCGACCGGTACCCGGATGAACAGCAGGACGGCGATGACGACGCCGACCATCCACAGTTCGAGGATCATCTCGCCTCCGCCGCGTCGAAGGCGACGTCCTCGCGGCCGGCGGTGAACACCCTGATGACGGCGCGCACGGTGCCGGAGGCGAAGCCGAGCATCGGGATGGCGTAGAGCGTCCAGATCGGGATGCCCAGTGCGGCGGTGGTCCGGGTCGGGTAGGCCTGGATCAGTGCCCAGGCCTCCCACACGAGCACCGCGCAGATCAGGGCGGTCACGGCGGCGGACACGGCTTTGACCACGGTGAAGGCCCGGCCTTTGACCAGGTAGTCGATGATCTGGATGGTGATGTGGCCGTTGTTGCCGATCAGGTAGCCGACCATGACGAAGGTCAGCACGATCAGCGAGTAGTTCGCGAGCTCGCTGACGCCCGGCCAGTTGAGCGCGGGCACGTAGCGGCTGATCACCTGCCAGAGGACGCTCAGGAAGATCGTGATCAGCGCCAGGCAGGCGACCCACAGTTCGATCGCCGCCCAGGTGCGCAGGACCCGCGGCTCACGCCACTGCCGTCCCGGCTCGGCGGGAGACGGCGGGCCGCCGGGGGTGGCGACGGGGTCAGCGGTCATCGGCCATCGCTCCCGGCACATGTTCCGGCCGCCGGGCCGGGCGGGCCGGCGATGCGGGACGGGGTGGTCAACAATGCGCCCTCGCTCTCAGATGTATGTCGAACTTCGTGCTCCGCGCGAACCGGCATGGGGAGGTGCGGGGCCGCGACGGCGTCCTCAGGACGCCTCACTGGAAGAACCACCACTCGGACCTAATGGACCGCTGTGTGGACTAGGTGTAAAGTACGGGCGGCCCCCGTTCCTGGCAAGTGCTTGAGTCCGGACCGTTACGGACAGGTGAAAGGTGAACCCCGGAAGCGAGAATGGCAGCGAGGCAGGAAGGATGGTCAGCGGACCATTCCGGCGACACAAGGAGAGTGCAGAACCGTGGACGCGCCCCCCACCCGCAATTCCGCGGCCAAGCCGTCCGCGGCGGAGTCCGCCGACCAGCAGGGCGTGCGAAGCGTGCAGCGCGCGCTGGGCATTCTCGGCCTGCTGACCGATGACCGGCCCACCGTCTCGGTCCGCAACATCGTGGAGGAGACCGGCCTGGCCAAGACCACCGTGCTGCGGCTGGTGTCGACTCTGGAGCAGAGTGGCCTGCTCTGGGCCACCGGCAGCGGATACATGGCGGGGCCGGGACTCTGGCGGTGGGCACATCTGGCCCGGCGCAGCTGGGAGCTGCCGCCCGAGACGCAGCGCGAGATGCGGGAGCTGGCCGCACGCCGCCGCGAGACCGTGAACGTGTATGTGGTTCGCGACATCTACCGCGTGTGCGTCGCCCAGCAGGAGAGTCCCCAGCCGCTGCGGCACGTCGTCCAGGTCGGCGACGAGCTGCCGATGTGGGCCGGCGCCTCCTCGAAGGTCCTGCTGCGCGACGCCCCCGACGTGCTCCTGGAACGGATCGCCAGGAAGTCTCCGCACGGCCCGCGGCATGCCGCGACGATGCGCGAATGGATCGACGAGACGACCGCCAAGGGGTACGGGGAGAGCCACGGCGAACGCGAGGCGGGCCTGTCCGCCGTGGCCGTTCCGATTCTCGGGCAGTCCGGCAGTGTCGTCGCCGCGCTGGCACTGAGCGGGCCCACCGTACGCTTCACCCCCGACCAGGTCACCGCGTTCGCCACCGACCTGCGGCAGGTCGCGTCGCAGATGGCCGACCGCGGTTTCGATCGCCCTTTCGGCAGCGGAGGCTGACCCCTGCCCTCCTGTCACGACGGCAACTCCACGGCCGAGCCGGTACGCGACGACTCGTAGACCGCCTCGACGATCGCCAGCGACCGCAGCGCGTCGCGACCGGTCACGGCCGGCTCCCGGTCCGCACGCAGCGCCGCGACGAAGTCGGCGATCTGCCGGGCGTGGTACGGCGCGAGGTGCTCGTGGATCTCGGACAGAGCGAGGTCGAAGGGCCGGCCGGCGACGTACCCACCGGCGAACGTCTCCTCACCGGGCAGGGTCCGCACGTCGGTGAAGCCCACGCCCTCGGGGAACTCCATCACGCTCGCCGTACGGCCCCGCGCGTCGCCGACCCACACCTGCACGCCCAGCCCGGGCTGGAAGGTGGTGCCCGCCTGCACCGTGGCGACGGCGCCGGAGCTGAACTCGATGAGCGCGGCGGCGGTGTCCTCGACCTCGATGACGTCCTGGTGGGCGAGGTTGGCGCACCGGCCGGTCACCCGTCGCGCGGGTCCCATGAACCACTGGAGCAGGTCGATGTGGTGGATCACCTGGGTCATCAGGACTCCCCCGCCCTCCGTCGCCCGGCGGCCACGCCACGGTTCGGCCCGGTAGTAGTCCGCCCCCCGGTTGAGGCGGGCCACGACGCCACCGCAGATCGGCGGGCCCATCCGCCCGTCGTCGATCGCCGCACGGATGTCCGCCGCCGCCGGCCAGAACCGGCGCTGGAAGAGGACTCCGAACCGCACCCCGGCGGCGGTGGTGGTGGCGATCATCCGTTCGCCCTGCTCGACCCGCAGGGCGATGGGCTTCTCGCAGAGCACGTGGGTGCCGTGGCGGGCGGCCGCGAGCACCCCGGACTCGTGTTCCGCGTGCGGGGTGCAGATGGTGACCGCGTCGAGGCCGATGTCGAGCATCCGATCCAGGTCGCCGAACGACCGGTCGACGCCGTGTTGTGCGGCGAAAGCCCGGGCCCGCCCCGCGTCGACGTCGGCCACCGCGGCCACGTGGACGCCCTCGACACCGCGCAGGGCGCGCACGTGGCTATGGGCGATCCGGCCGCAGCCGACGATTCCTATGCGCACGGCCGGCCGCCTCCGGACAGGTGGGCGCCCAGGCCGCGCATGGCCATCTCGTAGACGTCGGCGCCGAACCCCGCCAGGAAACCCCACGCCGCGGCGGCGGTGAGCAGGTCCCGGTAGAGCGGCTCCCGGCCGAACACATTGGTCAGATGCACCTCGACGATCGGACGATCGTGCATCCGCAGCGCGTCATAGAGGGCGACGGAACGCGTGGACAGGCCGGCCGGGTTGATGATGACCGGTGCCGCCTGGTCGTACGCCTGGTGAACCCATTCGATGAGCTGTCCTTCCGCGTTGGACTGGCCGAAGAACAGGTCGAAGTCGAGTTCCTCGGCGACCGCCCGGCACTTCTGCTCGATGGCGGGCAGCGTCACCCGGCCGTACAGGTGCGGTTCGCGCCGGCCGAGCATGTTGAGATTGGGACCGTTGAGGATGAACAACCGCTCCGCCACGGACGGCCTCGCCTTCCGGTGCCGGCCGCTGGAGCCGGCACCTCGGGGGTCACTCGAAGATGCCCTGGTAGATGTCCTTGATGTTCCAGTGCCCCGGGGTCGGCACCGGCTCGTTGACCATCGGCACGTCGATGACCGCCGGCCGGCGCGCGGCGAGGGCTGCCCGCAGTGCGTCGCCGAAGTCGCCCGCGCTGGCCAGGGCGTAGCCGTCGGCCCCGCAGGCGCGGCCGAGCGCGGCGAAGTCCGGGCTGTACGGTGTGCCGTCCGGCCCGGTGAAGTCGCAGCCGTAACTCTGTCCGAAGTTGGCGGCCTGGAGGTCGCTGATGGTGCCGTGCGACCCGTTGTTCATGACCACGAAGATGACCGGCGCACCCTGTTCGACGGCCATCGGCAGTGCCGGCAGCTGGGCACTCATGCCGCCGTCACCGATCAGGGCGACCACGGTACGGTCGGGCTGCGCGATCTGGACACCGACCGCCGCCGCGGGGCCGAAGCCCATCGTCGAGGCACCGCCCGGTGTGATGAACCGCCCCTCGTCCGGCAGTTCGTAGCACTGCGCGACCCCGTTCTTGTTCCAGCCCACGTCGGTGACCAGGACCGCGTCGGCGGGCAGGATCGAGCGCAGGTCGGTGAGGATGCGTTCCGGGCGCAGCGGGAAGGCGTCGCTCGTACCCCGCTCGCGGCTGTCGGTGAACAGGGTCCGCCGGGTCGCGGTGATGGTCTCCCGCAGCTTTTCCCGGTGCCGGGGTTGCGGGTGACGGGCGTGCACGGCGGCGTCGATCGCCTGGACGGCGTGGGTGACGTCGGCGACCGCACCGACCTCGACCGGGTAGTTACGGCCGATCTCGGCGGGGTCGATGTCGATCTGGATCAGCCTGCCGGGCGGGAACCGCCAGGTGTAGCGGGAGTCCCAGCTGCTGGCGTCCGTCTCGGCGAAGCGGGTGGCCAGGGCGAGGACCACGTCGGCCTCGCGGGTGTACTCGTTGGTCATCTCCAGGCCCCAGAAACCCGGCATGCCGAGCAGCAACGGGTGGCTGTCCGGCAGGGTGCCCTTGGCCATCAGGGAGTGCACCACCGGGATGTCGAGATGCTCGATCAACGAGCGCAACGCGGTCAGGCCGGGCCCGCGGCGCAGTCCGCCGCCGAGGTAGACCAGCGGTTGTCCGGCGGTGAGCAGCATGTCGGCGATGCGGTCCGCGACGTCGGCGGGCAGGCCCGGGCGTTGCGGTACGGCGAGCGGGCGGCTGCTGCCGGTCTCGGCCGGTACCGGGCGGGAGAAGTGGTCCATCGGCACGCTGAGCAGTACCGCCCCCGGACGGCCGGACGCCGCGGTCCAGAAGGCCCGTTCGGTGAACCGGGCCAGGTCGGCGGCCCGGTGCACCTGCCAGGCCCGTTTGACGAAGGGCCGGTAGACGGCCGTCTGGTCGGCGTCGGCGTGCAGGTTCATCTCCTGGTGCGGGTGCCGGCCGTGGTAGTAGGACGGGATGTCGCCGGCGATCGCCACCAGCGGCACCGAGTCGAGCGCCGCGGTGAGTACGCCGGTGACCCCGTTGGTCAGACCGGGTCCGACATGCATCAGCACCACGCCGGTACGGCCGCTGGCCCGGGCGTAGCCGTCGGCGGCGTGCGCGGCGGCCTGCTCGTGGCGGGCGATGACGAACCGGATGCTGCTGCGCCCGATCGCGTCGAGCAGCGCGATGTTGGTGTGCCCGCAGGTGCCGAAGACGTACTCGACACCGTACGACTCGAGCTGGGCGACCATCGCCTCGGCGGCGGTCACGGTCTTCTCGTCCGATCCGAGGGTCATCGGGCGTCCTCCTGGTCGCCGAAGAGGGAGATGCCGCGCAGCATCAGGGTCTTGACGACGGTGTAATCGTCGATCATCCAGCGCGGGGCCTCCCGGCCGAACCCGGAGTCCTTGACCCCGCCGAAGGGGATGTGGTCGAGCCGGTAGTTCGAGGAGCCGTTCACGATGAGTCCGCCCACCTCGAGTTCACGCCACGCGGTGAGGATGCGGCGTACGTCGTGGGTGAACAGCCCGGCCTGTAGGCCGTAGCGGCTGTCGTTGCAGGTGGTCAGCACGTCGTCGAAGTCGTCGAACGGCCGGACCGCGACGGCGGCGCCGAACACCTCGTCGCGGACGATGCGGGCATCCGGCGGCGGTGAGGCGACGACGGTCGGGATCACCGTCGCTCCGTCACGGCGGCCGCCGGTGGTGATGGTCGCGCCGGCGTCCGCCGCCTCCCGCGTCCACGAGACGACCCGTTCGGCCGCGTCGTCGTCGACCATCGAGCCGACGTCGGTGGCCGTGTCGAGAGGGTCGCCGACGGTCAGCTTCTCGACCGCCAGGGTGAACGCGTCGAGGAACTCCTCGTACCGGCTGCGGTGCACGTAGACGCGCTGCACGGAGATGCAGCTCTGTCCGGAGTTGCTGTAGCCGGTGGCCGCGCAGATCCGGGCGGCGGCGGCGATGTCGGCGTCCTCGCAGACGATCGTGGCGGCGTTGCCGCCGAGCTCCATGACCAGGCGTTTGGCGCCGGCCGAGCGGGCCACCGCGGCACCCGTCCCGGGACTGCCGGTGAAGCTGATGACGCCGACCTCGGGCGCGGCGCTCAGGGCCGCGCCGACCGCGCCACCGCCGTGCAGCACCTGGACCGCCTCCGGCGGCATCCCGGCGTCGAGCAACAGCCGCACCACCGCCGCGGACGACGCCGGAGCCTGGGGTGGCGGTTTCACGATCGTCGTGTTGCCGGCCGCGAACGACGCGGCGAGCTTGTGGGCGAGCAGGTTGGCCGGTGCGTTGAACGGGGTGATCGCGAGAGCGACACCGACCGGGGCGCGGTGGGTCAGCGCGGTGTTGCCCACGCCGCGGGCCCAGCCCGCCACCGGGAGGACCTCCCCGCCGATGCGGCGGGCCTCGGCGGCGGAGACCGCGAAGGTGTCGGCCACCCGGTCGATCTCCCCGCGCCCGTCCTTGACCGGCTTGCCGAGTTCCAGCGCGAGCAGCCGGGCCAGCTCGTCCCGCCGTGCCAGTGCCTCGCCGGCGGCGCGTTCCAGCACGCCGGCGCGTGCCGCGGGCGACATCCGGGCGACCGCCCTGGCACCGCGGCGCGCATACCCCAGGGCCGTCTCGACGTCGTGATCGCCGGCCTGCCGGGCGGTGCTGACGACGGCCCGGGTCCAGGGACCGACCCGGTCGGCCCGCGGTCCGTCGCTCACCCACTCGCCGGCGATCAGGCATCCGACCGTGGCCGGTGCGTCGTCCGGGACGGCATGGCCAGGACTGTCAATCATCGGCACCCCTTCGAGCGAACCGCTTGGTAGTCCATGTGGACCACTCTGTGGACTAGGTGTAACGTACGGGCCGCGGAGACCCCCTGGCAATGGCCGACTCCGCGGTTGTTTCGGGGAAGTGAAAGCCGCACTGCTCCGCCGCCTGACCGCCATGCCGGGCCGCACGCCCGATGACGACCGAGGGGCACGTCTCATGGATGACGACCGACCGTTGCACGGCGTCCGGATTCTGGACCTGACCAACGTCCTGGCCGGCCCGTACTGCAGCTATCACCTGATGCTTCTCGGCGCGGAGGTCGTCAAGATCGAGAGGCCCGGCGACGGCGATCTGGCCCGCAGGCTGGGCCCGGAGCCGGGGTTGAACCGGGCCGCGATCGGAGCCTCCTTCCTCGCCCAGAACGCGGGGAAGAAGTCCGTCGAACTCGACCTCAAGGACGCCACCGACCGCGCGACCTTCGAAGCCCTGCTCACCGGCGCCGACGTTCTGCTGGAGAACTTCCGCGCCGGTGTCCTGAGCCGGATCGGATACGGCTGGGAGACCCTGCACCGGATCAACCCGCGCCTGGTGTACTGCGCCATCTCCGGTTTCGGCCAGACCGGGCCGATGCGCCAGGCGCCCGCGTACGACCAGATCATCCAGGGCCTGTCCGGGATGATGAGCGTCACCGGCACACCGGAGACCGCCCCCCTGCGGGTCGGGTTCCCGGTCTCCGACACCATCGGTGGCCTGGTCGCCGCCATGACGATCGCCGCCGCGCTGGCCGGGCGCTCGAGAACCGGCAAAGGCGTGTGCCTGGACGTCTCCATGCTGGAGACCTCGCTGTCGGCGATGGGATGGGCCGCCTCGAACTTCCTGGTCAGCGGCGTCCCCCCGGAGCCGATGGGCGACCAGAACGCCACCGCCGCACCCTCGGGCACCTTCCACGCCGCGGACGGGCCCCTCAACATCGCCGCCAACCGGCAGGAGCAGTTCGCCACCCTCTGCCGGCTCATCGAGCGCCCCGACCTGCTCACCGACAGGCGCTTCGCCGACCGCGAGGCGCGCAAACAACACCGCGCGGCGCTCAACGACGAGATCAACAAAGCCCTGCGCAGCCGGCCCGCCGTCGAGTGGGAACACACCCTGTCGGCGGCCGGCGTGCCCGCGGCCCGCATCCTCACCGTCCCGCAGGCGATGGAACTCGACCAGCTGAAAACCCGCGGCTTCCTCACCGACCTGGAGTTCCCGGGCGACCCGGACCGGACGTTGCGGGTCACCGGCAACGGGGTGCTCGTCAACGGCGAAGCCCTGCGACCCCGCACACCGCCGCCACTACTCGGCGAGCACAACCACGAATTCAAGACCACCGCGGACGAGGTGACGGCACCATGAGCCAGGACCGGCCCGAACCCACCGTCCGGGACGTGTCCGACTGGTGGGCGACGAGCGTCTCGCGCGTCGAACCCAACCGCATCGAACTGCGCGGGCACCCGGTCCAGGACCTGATCGGCTCGATCAGCTTCGCCGGGATCATCTGGCTGATGCTGCGCGGCGAGAGGGCCACCCCGGGCCAGGAGCGGCTGCTCGAGGCAGCCCTGGTCTCCTCGGTGGACCACGGGCCGCACGCGCCGTCCATCGCGGTCGCCCGGATGGCGGCGACCTGCGGCATCGGCCTCAACAACGCCGTCGCCACCGGCGTCAACCTGCTGGGTGACGTACACGGCGGCGCGGGCGAACAATGCATGACCCTGCTGGACGACGTACGGCGCCTGCACCGCGACGGCGCCGGCCTCACCGACGCCGCCGAGACGACCGTGGCCTCCTGGCGGGCCCGCTCGAAATACCTGCCCGGCTTCGGGCACCGGTTCCACTCCGTGGACCCCCGCCGCGACCCGCTGCTCGCTCAGGTGCGGCAGGCCGTCGCCGACCGCGTCGTCGACGGCTCCCACCTGCGCGCCGCCCACGCCGTCGAACGGGTCCTCGCCGAGGGCCGCACCCGGCCCGTGCCGATCAACATCGACGGCTGTACCGCCGTCGTCTACGCCGAACTGGGCTTCCCACCACCGCTGGCCCGGGGCCTGTTCGTCCTGAGCCGCAGTGTCGGCATCCTCGCCCACGCCTGGGAGGAGACCGGCCAGGGCCGCCGCAACAAGGGCCCGATGCCGCCGTCCATCCTGCCCACCTTCACCGACGGCCCCTGACCGCGGCGGAATCCCCGGCGGCATCACCTCGGCCACAGGCCCCTCCCCCCTCTGCCGCCGGCACCGGCCGGTGCGGCTATGCCGCGTCGGCCGGTCTCCGGTTAGCCGGCACGCCGTCAAGGCGACGACGTGCCGCGGCGACCGCCAGGCGGGCATGCTCCTTCGCCCCGATCTGCGCCACCAGTTGCGCGCGGGGAATCTCCAGGGCGTACGGGATACCGGACGGCAGTGCCGCCAGGATCGCGTCGACGTCGATACCGCCGTCCCCGGGGTAGAGGCGTTCGAACCGTGCGGTGTGGATGAGCTCCTCCCTGGTGGGCGGCACTCCCGGCGGCGCGTCACAGACGTGGGCGAAGTGGAACCACTCGGCCGGCAGCTCCCGCAGGTCGGCCACGCTGGAGCCGGAGCGGGCGAAGTGCAGCAGGTCGATCAGGATGCCCGCGTTCGGCTGATCGGCCGCCCGCAGCACCCGGGTCGCCTCGGTGAGATCCGGTGTCTCGGTCCACGAGGGGAACTCCAGATCCATCGTGAGCCCGAGCGGGCGGGCCATCTGGCACAACCGCGCGTACCGGTCGATCTTGCGGTTGCGGTCCGGATCGGGCAGCTGGACGATGACGTGGCGCGCACCGAGTTCCGCACCGGCCTCCAGGAAACGCTGGAAGTCACCCGGATCCTCGTCGGGCCCGATCCGGGCCAGTTCGATGTCGAGCACCTCGACGCCGGTGGCCGCCAGGCGCACCTTCGTCGTGCGCATCAGGGCGGGGTCGGTGGCCAGCGGATAGTGCGGCTCGACCGGCGTCACCCGGGTCAGGCGCAGACCGACATACCGGTATCCGGCGTCGGCGGCGGCCTCGACCAGCTCCGGTGGGGACAGGCTCAACGCCGTCAGGTGGGCCAACGAGTAGTCGTGCTCCCGACCGTACGCCGGCTGGGGGGTGTCCCTGAGTCGCCGCAGGCGACGTTGGCGGTGCGCGGCCATCCGCACCGGTGCGCTGCTCGCGGCGCCGTAGCCGGCGTAGTCGCCGATACGCTGCACCACCTCGAAGAACAGCCGCGAGCCCAGCATCTCGGTGTAGAAGTGCAGGTACTCCCCGCCCTCGTCGCGGTCGTAGAGGATCGAGTGCTCACGCAGCGTGGCGAGCAGTTCCGGCTCCGGGGCGAGCCGGGCATCGAGGTCGTCGTAGTAGTTCCGCGGGATCCGCAGCACCGGTGCGCCGAGCTCGCGCATGGCCTTGGCCGCGGCGATCACGTCGTCGCTGGCGAAGGCGATGTGCTGCGGGCTCGGCACGGCCGGCGCCCAGGAGCCGCGGCGCAGCGGCGCCGTGTTCAGCGTGATCCGGACGGTGCGCCCGGCATCGGTGGCCGACCGGCTGCGCAGCAACCCGAAGGGGGCGGCGAGTTCCGTGGTCTGGCCCGCCTGAAGGCCCAGAACCGTACGGTAGAAGAGAGCGACCTGGTCGAAGTCGTCTATCGGCTCGGTGAGAGCGATGTGGTCGGTCCCGGTCACCAGGCCGTCCGTGCGGGCCTCGCCGTCGGTGGGCCCGAAGTCGGCGAGCCAACCGTTGCCGTCCGCGCCCGCCCGGCAGAAGAAGACCGCCGTCCCGTCGGGGGCCGCCACCGAACTGAGGTCGGCCTCCTCCGGTTGACGCACCCGGGGCAGCACCGGAGCGAGCAGCCGGGCGGCACGCTCGGCCGAACTGGCGGGATCGCTGCTCTCCAGGCCGAGAGCACAGATCGCCGCGGTGCCGGGCGCGACCGTCCGCTGCGACGCGAAGTTGAGCAGGATGCGGGCATCACCCTGCTGCCACAACTGCACCGGCTTGGAGCGGTGCTGCCCGGTCCGGGCGAACCCGAGCGCGGTCAGGGTCCGGGCGACGACCGGGCCGGAGACGTCGTCGACCGCCAGTTCGGTGAACATGTGACCGCCGAGACGTGGCGCCGGCGGCAGGCCGGGCCCGCGCAGTCGCCGACGCGCCACCGGTGGTCCGCCGACGCTGACCGACTCCTGGAGGGCGAGCAGCGAGCGCATCCCGTCGATGGCGGCGTGCCGGGGGTCGGCCTGGCGGTAGACGTCGTTGAACACCTCCAGTGACAGGGGGCCGTCGAATCCGGTGGCCAGGACCTGGCTCACGAAGCCGGTCAGGTCGAACGAGCCCAGCCCGGGAAAGAGCCGGTGGTGGCGGCTCCACTCCACGACGTCCATCTTCAGCCGCGGCGCGTCGGCCAGTTGCAGGTGGAAAACCTTCGCGCCGGGCACCACCCGGATCCCGGCCGGGTCGTCGCCCCGGGACAGGACGTGGAAGCTGTCCAGGCACAGGCCGAGGGCCGGGTGGTCGGCACGGCGCACGATCCGCCACGCGTGGGCGTACGTGTTCACGAAGCGGCCCCAGGCCAGTGGCTCGTAGGCGATGCGCAGCCCGCGGGCGGCGGCCCGCTCGGCCAGCTCCCGTAGCTGGTCGGCGGCCAGGTCGTCGTCGTCGACGGCGTCGGGCGACTCCGACGACGCGACCAGCATCGTGGCGGCGCCGAGTTGTTCCAGGACGCCGAACTTGTGTTCCGCGCGGCGCAGGTTGGCCCGGAAGGTGTCGGGGGCGACGGCCTCGAAGTCGCGGAACGGCTGGTAGAGGTCGATGGTCAGGCCGCGGCGCGCGCATTCCTGCCGGATCCTCGCCGGTGACCACGCCGACGCGATGAGGTCACTCTCGAAGATCTCGATCCCGTGGAAGCCGGCTGCCGCCGCGGCGGCGAGTTTGTCCTCCAGGGTCCCGGACAGGCAGGCGGTGGCGATCGTCAGGTGCGGGCCGGTGGACGGGCCGGCGGTCGCGGTTCGAGCAGCATCATGATCGGCGATGAGCATGGTGCACTGCCTTCCTCGATGGCTTCGCCCGGCTTCGAGACGGGCTCGGCGAGGCGCCGGGGGACGACGGAAGGTGTATCGCTGCCGAGGGTTCCGCGTGCGGGCGGTGCCGTCGACCACAATGTATGTACTAGTTAGTTAGTTATACGCGCCGAGTGGCGGAGGAGGAAGAGCCGCGACCATCGAGACTAAGGTGAATCCTCGATCGAAGGAGGGCCGTGTGGCCACGCAGACGCCGGACTCGCCAGCAACGGCCCCCGTCACCAGAGACGCCGAACGAACCCGGTCCGAGATCCTCGCCGTCGCGACCCGCGAGTTCGCCGACAAGGGCTTCGCCGGCGCCCGGGTCGACGAGATCGCCGCGAAGACCCGCACCACCAAGCGGATGATCTACTACTACTTCGGCGGCAAGGAAGGCCTGTACATCTCAGCACTCGAGCAGGCCTACACCGGGATCCGCGCCCTCGAACAGCAGGTCGACGTGGAGCACCTCGACCCCACCGAGGCGATCCGGCAGCTCACCGCCCTCACGTTCGACCACCACGAGTCGCATCCGGACTTCATCCGGCTGGTCAGCATCGAGAACATTCACTACGCCCGGCACATCGCCCGCTCCGAGATCCTGGCGGGCCTGGCCAACCCGGCACTGGACGCGCTGACCCGGATCCTCGAGCGCGGCCGCGCGGCCGGCCGGTTCCGCGACGACGTCGACCCGATCGACGTACACATGATGATCAGCGCGTTCTGCGTCTTCCGGACCGCCAACCGGTACACCTTCAAGGCGATCTTCAAGCGCGACATGCTCGACCCCGGCCTCCGCGAGCACTACCGGACCATGATCGGTGACCTCGTGCTGGAGTATCTGACCGCCGCGGAGTGACCGGTCGCCGCGGCTCTTCTCGCCGCCGTCAGGACCTCTGCGCCGATGCGAGGTCGATCGTGTGCTCGGTCGTGTACCGGTTACACGCGTATTCACGGTCCGTGCCCAGGCATTCTCCCCAGCGCAGGACGAACTCCTCGGTGAAGCGTTTGTCGCGATCGAATGCGGCGACGACCCCGGCCCTACCGTGGCGCTTGACCGTGATGCCGCCTTCGGAGTCCTCGCACCACGCGGACCCGCCGACGACCCGGTCGTTGCCACTGGAGAACACCACTGTCGGCAGACTCCACTGGTTGACGGCGTTGTTGCCGTCCGTACGGCAATCCAGTGTCTGCTTCTTCGTGGTGATGTTCGTGGCGACTGCTTTGACCTGCACCGCGCTGTCCGTCACCACGACGTCGGTGAACGTGATCATGAACAGGTCGACGGCCATGCCGTCAGCCCGGATGTACGGATCGGGCGGGTAGTCCGGCAGCGCGTAGAAGCCGTTGTGCAGATCGGGCAACCGGCTGTTGTTGACGGCGTCGCCGACTCGCTCCCAGAGGAAGACCAGACAGCTGATCAGCATGATCGGGACGCTCAGCACACAGATCCAGAACATGCCCATCGCCTGGCGTTCCTGCCGCCAGGGCTCATACACCGGCACGGCTCGGCACCCCCGGCAGATCAGGTCGCCGGAGGCCCCGCCCACACCGCGGCCCGAGGATCACGTCGCCGGGATCGACCATGACCGGCCAACGCCTCAGCCGGCGGCCGGGGTGTGACCGGCATTCGTTCTTCACGCCATCGAGTGATCGATTCCTACCGCGAACCGGCTCGGCCGGGTACCGGCTCGCGGCAACGAGCCCGCACCCGGCCGATCTCAGGCGACGGCCGCCGGACTACCAGGAGGCCTTGCGGATCCCGGGCAGTTCGCCGCGTAGCGCCATCTCCCGGAATCGCACCCGGGACAGGCCGAAGCGGCTGAACACACCGCGCGGTCGTCCGTCGATCATGTCCCGGTTGCGGCGGCGCGACGGGCTGGAGTCGCGGGGCAGCCCGGCCAGGGCGCGCATCGCGCCGGCCCGCGTCTCCGGATCGAGTACCTGCCTCTTGAGTTCGGCGCGGCGGTCGAAGTGCCGGGTGGACAGGTCGGTGCGGCGCTTCTCCCGCTCGGTGAGGCTGCGGCGCGCCATCAGCGGTCCTCGCGGAAGTCGACGTGACGACGGGCGACCGGATCGAACTTGCGCAGGACCAGGCGGTCGGGGTCGTTGCGGCGGTTCTTGCGGGTGACGTACGTGTACCCGGTACCGCCGGTGCTGCGCAGCTTGATGACGGGCCGGACATCGGTGCTCTTGGCCATCAGATCTTCACTCCCTTGGCACGCAGCCGGGCGACCACGGAGTCGATGCCGTCCCGGTCGATGATCTTGATCCCGGTGGTGCTGACGTTGAGCCGGATCGACGTGCCGTCGGCGAGGCGGTAGCGGCGGCGCTGGACATTGGGGTTCCAGCGGCGGCGGGTGCGGCGATGGGAGTGCGACACGGCGTTGCCGAAGCTGGGCTTGGCGCCGGTCACGTCACAGACGTTGGACATGGTGCCGACTTTACAATGAAAATCGTTTCCAACAAGATGTGGGGGTGAGCGCGAACCCGATCACCGACACCCTGCCCTCCTCGTTGGACCACCGGCCCGCCGTCACCGTGCTGTCCGGCTTCTCCCCCGGCGCGGTCCATGCGACCGCCCAGGCGCTGCTGATCGCCGAGGACCGGCTGCTGGCGATCCAGCACGACCTCACCGGCATCCGCGACGGCATCCTTCGGCGTACGGTGCGCTCGGCCACCGGGCCGATCGAGGACGTCACCACCGAGTTGGTGCACGGCTGCGTCTCCTGCACCCTGCGCGAGGACGTGCTGCCCACCCTGGTCCGCCTCGCCCGCACCCACCCCGGCAGTGACCTGCTGCTGGTCCTGCCGCCCGCGGTGGAACCCGAGGCGGTCGCATCCGCCTCCGAACACTGCACGGTGGACGGCACACCGGTCACCGAAGTGGTCCGCTTCGACTCGTACGTCACCGTCGTCGACGCCGATCGCTTCCTCGACGACCTGATCGCCACCGACGACCTGAGCGACCGCGATCTGCACGCCGCCGGCGACGACCATCGCGCCGTCGCCGAAGTCGTGGTGCACCAGGTCGAATTCAGCGACACCGTCGTGCTGTGGAGCCGCCCCGACACCGACGCGCTGGACCTCAGCCGGGTCGGCACTCTGATCCACCGGCTCGCGCCCTGGTCCATCCAGGTGAGCGTCGCCACGACAGGCCGACTCGACTGCACCGGGCTCAGCACCCTCGTCCGCCGTACCGGCCGCCACGACCCGCGCCGGCCCGGCATGCTCGGCCTCGCACTGGAAGGCCGGCCCATCGCGGTAGCCGACACCGACTCCTCCGACGTCACCTCGATGCTGTTCGAGACCCGGCGCCCGTTCCATCCGCAACGGCTGCACGACGCCCTGGAAGAGATCACCGAACACGCACTGCGCGGGCGAGGACAGCTCTGGATCGCCAGCCAGCCGGACACCGTGCTCGCCTTCGAGTTCGCCGGAGGCGGCGTCACCCTCGGCACCCTCGGGTACTGGCTGGCCGCCCTCCCGGCCGAACGCTGGACCGAGACCAGCGACGAGCGCCAGATCGCCGCCGACCTCTCCTGGGATCCCTACTACGGCGACCGCCGCACCGCACTCGCCCTGATCGGCCTGCACCTCGACCACACCGGCGTCACCGCACTGCTGAACGACTGCCTGCTCACCGACGCCGAACTCGCCGACGGCTTCGACGCCTGGCCCCACCTGCCCGACCCGTTCGCCGGCTGCTTCCCGCTGACCGACGCCATCACCACCGAGGAGAACCGACCGTGAAACCCGGCATCCATCCCGGCTACCACCCTGTGGTCTACCGCGACCGCAGCGCCGATTTCGCCTTCCTCACCCGATCCACCGCCACCAGCGACAAGACCATCGACTGGGAGGACGGCAACACCTACCCGGTGATCGACGTGCAGATCTCCGCGGCCAGCCACCCGTTCTGGACCGGCCGGCAACGGGTTCTCGACACCGCCGGCCGGGTGGAGAAGTTCCGCGCCAAGTACGCCCGCAAAGCCAAGTGACCGGTGGTGGGCAGCACCGGGGTGCCACCCACCACCGGTCCCTGCTACTGTCCCGTCGAAAACGAGATTCGTTTTCATTAACTGGAAGGAGACGTGCGTGAAGAGACCCTCCACAGGGGTCGCGTCCAGCATCGCCGGTCTCACCCTTGCGGCAGCCGTCCTGTTCGGCGCCACTCCCGCACTCGCCGCCGACCCGGTGGTGCTGTCCAAAGGGCACACCGACGCCGTCGACGTGCGTTATGACGGTGGCGAGCTGAGCCTGAAGGTCAAGGACGACACGGTGAGTCCTGCGGTGGTGCGCGACCCGGCCGACGTCACGTTCCAGGTGCTGCCCGCGGCCGAGACCGTCGTGCCGGACCTGCCGGCGTTCTCGTTCCTCGGCGCACCCGGGAGCAGGATCTGGATGCTGCCGCAGGTCCAGGACCCGGCGCTGCTCTGGCCCGGCTGGAACACCACCACCCTGAACTCCGGTGTCTTCGCCGGCGACAGGATCGGCATCAGCCTCGTCGGGGTGGACGGCCCCGGTGACGTGACCCTGTTCGACACCAACTCCCTCGGCACCCCGAACATCAAGTTCCGCAGCGACGACGGGCTGCCCGACCGGCTCGACGTCCCGGTGCACACCCACGCCCACGCGGGGTGGGTGTTCTCCGCGACCGGCACGTACACGCTGAAGTTCCAGGCCGACGCCACCCTGGCCGACGGGACCACGCTGACCACCGGACCGGTCGACTACAGGTTCGTCGTCGGTGACCTCCAAGCCGGTGGCGGTGACCTGAGCCTCAGCATCTCCGGCATGTCCGAGGGCGAGTACCAGCCCGGCGACACCGTCACACTGCAGGCCGTGCAGTCCCCGCAGGGGCCACTGACGAAGTACCGGTGGTTCAGCAAGAAACCGACTGAGGACGAGTTCACGCCGATCGAGGGCGAGACCGGCGCGTCGTACGGCTTCACCGCGACGCGGGCACTCAACGGCACCCAGTACGTCGTCAAGCTGTACGACGGCGACAAGGCCGTGGCCACCAGCGCCGAGGCCTGGCTGTGGGTCGCCTTCCCGCCGGAGGGCAGCAGCGCGGCCAAGTCGGTGACCGCCACCATCAACGCCGCCGACGGCGCGCTCGTGATCAGCGTCGATCCCGAGAACCGTGCCGTCACCCTGCCGGCGGCCGTGCTGTCCGCGGCCGGCGACCGGTGGGAGAGCACCGGTGCGCTCAAGCCGGTCACCGTCACCGACACCCGGGCGGCCGAGCCCGGCTGGACCGCATCCGGGCAGGTGGCCGACGGGTTCAAGACCGAGGACGGCAAGACCTTCACCGGCGGCCACCTCGGCTGGACGCCCAGCATCACCGCGCAGGGCAGCGGGCAGGGCGTGGTGGCCGGGCCGGTCGCCCATCCGTACGGCACCGTTCAGCCGCACACCGGCCTCGGCGGCAGCGCCGTGCTGGCCTCCGCCCCGAACGGCGAGGGCCTGGGCACCGCCCAGCTCGACGCGCAGCTGAAGCTCAGCGTTCCGACCGACACGGCGGCCGGCACCTATGCCGGCACCCTGACCCTGACCGCCATCTGAAGACGTCGCGGGGCGGCCCGCTGTGACCCCCCGGTCCAGGCCGCCCCGCGACCCCGGTCCAACGAAAGACCCCCCTCATGCGTACCCGCATCGCCGCAGCCGTTCTGGCTCTGGCCGCCCTCGCCGTGCCCGCGCCCGCCCAGGCCGCGCCGGGAGACGGCTCGCTGACCTGGTCGGTGTCGCCCTCGGGCCCGAAAGGACCGAACGGACGAGCCGCGCTGGACTACAAACTGGACCCCGGCGCCACCGTGACCGATCACGTCGCCGTCACCAACCACTCGAAGCAGCCGCTGACCCTGCGCCTCTACGCCCACGACGCCTTCACCACCGCCGGTGGCGGCTTCGATCTGCGGGCCGGCAACGCCACGCCCACCGACGCGGGACGGTGGATCCGACTCGGCCGGCAGCAGCTCACACTGCCGGCATCGTCGCGGGTCGTCGTGCCGTTCACCCTCACCGTTCCGGCCGACGCCACACCGGGCGATCACGCGGCCGGTGTCGTCGCCTCCCTGGTCGCCGACACCACCGACGCCGCCGGCAACCGGGTCTCCGTCGATCACCGGGTCGGCAGCCGTGTCTACCTGCGCGTCACCGGGCCGTTGCAACCCTCACTCACCGTGACCGACGTCGAGATCCAGGCCGTGACGTCCTGGAATCCCCTGCGCCTGCCGCGCGTCACCGCCACCTTCACCGTCGCCAACACCGGCAACGTACGCCTCGGCGGCACCCCCACGGGGCGGATCGAGGGACCGTTCGGGCTCGGCACCCGGACCACCACGGCTACCGCGATCCCGGAGATCCTGCCCGGCGGCTCGCTGACCGGCGCCGTCACGCTGGACTCGGTGCCGCCGCTGTTCCGGGAACAGTTGACACTCGACATCCTGCCCGCGCCCGCCGACGGCCGCACCATCGATCCAGCGCCGGCCCGCGCGGTCCTCGAGCACACCCTCTGGCTGGTCCCGTGGCCGCAACTCGCTCTCATCGCCCTCACCGCCGCCCTGCTCGTCACCGGGCTCTCCGCCCGCCGCCGACGCAAGGCCCGCATGCGGGCAGCTCTCGCCGCCGCCGAGAAACGTGGGCGCGAGCAGGCGACCGCAACCCTCGAGAAGGAAGGAATCCGATGACCGGCCGGAGAACCAACCGCCTGCGGAAGACCGTCGTCGTCGCCGCCACGTCGTTGACGGTGGTGTTGAGCGCCGGCCTGCCGGCGGTCGCGACCACACCCGCCGACGGCGCCGACCTGGTCGCGCTCTCCGTCGAGTCCGGCGAACTGCGACTGAGCTTTCGCGGCGACGGACGAACCGGCACCGATCCGCAGTCGGTCCGGTTCACCGCCTCGGGAGCACCGGTCGGCGTGATCCCCGACGATCCCGCGTTCTCGTTCCTCGGCCGCCCCGGCGCACCGGTGTGGTCGTTGCAGGACGGCTCGCCGTTCTCCACGTTCGACACCACCGCGATCACCAGGGGCGAGGTGACGCTGGAACTCGCCGCGGTCGAGGGCCTCGGCGCCTTCGCCGCCTACACGCTGTCGGAGTGGGGCCGGCCCACCCTGCTGCTCGACAGTGACGGCCGGCGCAGCACCCGGCTGCCGGCCGGGCGCCGGGTGGGCGGCGTGGTGTGGTTGTTCGACGCCGTCGGGGAGTACCGGGTGACGCTGCGGGCGACCTCGCGTACCGGTGCGCGGACGCTTCAGGACGAGGCGGTCTACACCGTGTCGGTACCGGCCGGAGCCGAGGCCGTCCCGGCGGCGCAGGCACCCCCGGTGCAGAAGGCCGACCCGGCCACCACGACGGCCGCCGGGTCCGCCACGGCGAACAAGGCCGTGGCTGCCGGGACCTCGGCTCCCACCGCCACCGGCAGGAAGGTGATCGCCGACGGGCACGTCGACATGGGGCCGGTACTCGACGGCGGCACGCTGCGGATCCGGCTGAAGGACGACAGCACCACTCCCCCGACCTGGCGTGAACCCGCCGACGTCATGCTCAAGGTGACCGACAAGGCTCGGATCGACGTACCGTCGGGTGCCGGGTACGCGTTCCTCGGCAAGGCCGGCGACAAGGTCCACCTGCTGCCCCAGTCGCAGCAGCCCGGCATCGTCTGGCCCGGCTGGAACACCCAGCACGAATCCGTGGTCAAGGGCACCAAAGGCACCGTCACCTGGCGCCTCAAGCAGGTGCGCGGCCCGGGTCGGTTCACGCTGTTCCTCACCGGCTCGTTCGGCACCCCCGAGGTCATCTTCGACTCGGCGAAGTCGCTGCCTCAGCGGCTGGGCATAGCGCCCAACACCCACGCGCACGGCAACTGGGCCTTCACCAAGCCCGGGGTCTACCAGCTCACCGTCGACATGACCGCCACCACCACCGCCGGCAGGAGCGTGTCGGACACCAGGACCCTGACCGTCGCCGTCGGGAACTCGACGAGCACCGACGGTGGTGACGCCCCGGACCCGGGTAACGGTGGTGGATCGGCCACCGACGACGACACCGGCGGCGGGGGCCTCGCCGAGACCGGCACGGACATCGCCTCGATCGCCGGCGGCGGAGCACTGCTGCTCATCACCGGCACGGCCGTCGTCGTGCTCGCCCGGCGGCGGCGAAGCGAGCACGGTCACGTGTCCACTCCCGACCCTTCCTAATGAAAATGAAAACCATTAGGATTTAGCGTGATCCGGCATCCGACGCCGGATCCATCCCTAGGAGAAGACCTTGCGTAAACCCCTCCGCCTGCTCCTGGGCAGCGGCATCCTCGCCGCCGCCCTGCTCGGCACCGCGGTTCCCGCCCAAGCCGCCGGGACCGTGGTCCTGAGCGCCGGCCACGTCGACGTGGTCGACCTCGCCTATGAGGACGGTGTCCTCGAGATCGGCGTCCACGACGAGACCGTCGAACCGGACGTCGAACGCGAGGTCGACGACGTGATCTTCCTGGTCAGGAACGCCGCGAAGACCACGGTCCCGGACGACCCCTCGTTCGGCTTCCTCGGCGCCACCGGCAAGCCGGTCTGGATCCTGCCCGAGATCCAGAACGAGGAGCTGATCTGGCCCGGCATCGCCACCGAGGAGATCGAGAACGGCGTCTTCACCGCCGACACGGTCACGCTGAAGTTCGAGAAGGTCACCGGCTCCGGCCGGTTCGCCATCTTCACCGAGAACGCGGTCGGTTCCCCGAACGTGCTGGTCGACAGCGGTGACGGCCTGCCCGACGCGCTGCCGCTCACGACCGGCACGCACCAGCACACCAGCTGGGCGTTCCAGAAGGCCGGCGTCTACCTCATCAAGGTCCGGGCGACCGCGAAGCTGGCCGCCACCGGTCAGACCGTCACCTCGGAGCCGGCCGTCTACAAGTTCGTGGTCCAGCCGTGAGGGCCGCCGCGGTCGTAGCCGCCGCCCTGAGCCTCGTGGTCGCCGCCGCCGTGCCGGCCCAGGCCGCCACCGTCACTCTCACCAGCGGCCATGTCGACGTCCTCGACGTCGACTACACCGCCGGCGCCCTGGTCCTGAACGTCAACGACGACGTGACCGAGCGCAACCCGGCCGACGTGGTCTTCCAGGTCCCGGCCGCCGCGAAGATCACCGTGCCGTCGGGAAGCGCGTGGTCGTTCCTCGGCACGGCCGGAAGCACCGCATGGGTCCTGCCCCAGGGCAACACCAGCGGCCTGCTCTGGGCCGGCTGGAACACCGCCGAGGTCCCGTCCGGCGTCTTCCAGAGCAACTCGGTGACGTTCCGGCTCAACAGCTTCACCGGGCCCGGCCACGTCAGCGTCTACACCGTCTCGGCCGGCACCCCGACCAGGCTGTTCGACTCCTCCAACGGCCTGCCCGACACGCGGACCGTCACCTACAACGCGCACACCCACGCCAACTGGGGCTTCACCGCGGCCGGCACCTACACCCTCGACTTCGAGGTGACCGGCAGGCTGCTGTCCACCGGCGCGACCGTCACCACCGGTGTGAAGGCGTTCACCTTCACCGTCCTGCCGTGATCCAGGCGGGTCCGCTCCACCGGAATTGGAGCGGACCCGCCGCCCACCGTACCCGGAGAACGATGAAACGCCTGCTCGCCGCCACCCTGCTGCTCGGCGCCGTGGCCGGCTGCGCGCCGCCGCCCGCCCTGTCCGACACCGACGGGCGCGTCCAGGTCGTCACCACCACCGGCATCCTGGCCGACCTGGTCCGCAACGTCGGCGGCGACCGCGTCCTGGTCGACTCGATCGTTCCGGACAACGCCGACGCCCACGCCTACGAACCGACGCTGCGCGACGTGCGCAACGTCGTCTACGCCGACGTGGCGTTCAGCAACTACCTGCTGCTCGAGGCGCAGAGCGTGATCAAGACGCTGGACGCCAACCTGCCCGACGGCGTCGAGCAGATCTCCCTCGCCGAAGGCGCCACCAAATACGCCGCCGAGATCATCCCGCTCGTCGAGGACGTCTCTCTGGACACCATCTGGCTCGGCCTGCGCGCCCGGGGTTCCGGCGCGGTGCACGGGGTCACCCGCTCCTCCGACGTCCGGCTCTCGGCGACCCGCGTCGACGGTCCCGGCCGGCTGTCCGCCTACCTGACCGAGTCGTTCGGCAATCCCGACATCGCCTTCGACTCCGGCGACGGTTTCGACCCCGCCAACGGCTACCGCGACGACACCATGAACCTGCCGCCGGACGCCCATACCCATATGAGCTGGGCGTTCACCGAACCGGGTATCTACCGGCTCACGCTGCGCGCGGAGCTCGCGGTGTCCGCCGACAGCAAGCCGTTGCCGATGGGCGAGCAGACCTTCACCTTCGCCGTCGGCGTGGACCCGCACACCGTGCCCGGCATGGACGGGGCGCTCGTCCTGCACGACGGGCACACCGACGTCACGGCTGACATCGACACCGGTGAGCTCTACCTGTGGGGCGACGGCCACGGCGGCACCGAGCAGGTACGCCTCGATCCCGGCCGTACCGTGATCGAGGTTCCGGCCAAGGCGCTCAAGGAGGTGCCCGCCGGGCCGGGTCTCCGGTTCCTCGGACGGCCCGGCACCCAGATCCACCAGCTCCCGCAGGCGGTGCTCGGCCGGCACGTGCACGGCGAGATCGATCCGCACCTGTGGCAGGACGCCGGCAACGCACAGTCCTACGTCGAGCTGATCCGGGACACGCTGATCACCGCCGACCCGGCCGGCACCGCCGCCTACCGGGCCAACACCGACCGGTATCTGACCGAATTGAGCAGGCTCGACGCGTACCTCCGGGAACAGATCGACGCCATCCCGGCGGCGAACCGCCATCTGGTGACCACCCACGACGCCTTCGCCTATCTGGCCAAGGCCTACGGCATCCCGGTCGCCGGTTTCGTCACCCCGAACCCGGCCGTCGAACCGAGTCTCGCCGACCGGCGCCGCCTCACCGAGACGCTGCGCAACCTGCACATCCGCGCGGTCTTCCTGGAACCGAACCTGCGCGCCCGCTCCTCCACCCTCGTCGAGGTCGCCAGAGATCAGAACGTCAAGGTCTGCGACATCTACGGCGACGCCTTCGACGACCGGGTCACCGACTACGTGTCGATGATGCGGTTCAACGCCGACTCCCTCCGCTCCTGCCTCTCCTGAACCACCCGAGGACCAGCCTTGATCAAGTCCCTGCTCGCCGTGCTGCTCGCGGCGGCTCCCAGCCCGACTCCCGGCCTGGACCAGTCCCTCGACCCCGGCCAGGCCCAGGCCACCGGCCGGGCAGTGCTGGAGACCGGCCATGTCGACATCGGCCCCCGCCTGCGGGACGGCAGGTGGACCATCCAGATCCACGACGACCACGCCGTCCCTTCGGTGTGGCGCGAACCCGCCGACACCGTCCTGCGGGTCCGCGACGCCGCCCGTCTGCAGATACCCGACGACCCGGCCTACGCGTTCCTCGGTGAGCCGCCGGGCACGCAGGTGCACGTGGTGCCGCAGACCGAGAAGCAGGGAGTCGTCTGGATCGGCTGGAACACCCAGGATCCGGGCGTGATCGGCGCGATCGACCGGGGCGTCACCATGACGCTGCGCGGCGTGCAGGGCCCCGGCGGTGTCACGGTCTTCCTCCAGTCCGGCAATCTCGGCGCCCCTCAGGTGCTGTGGAGCAGCGCGAAGCCACTGCCGCAACCGATGTGGGTGGAGACCAACACCCACACCCACGCCAACTGGGTGTTCGGCAGGCCCGGCGCCTACCAGCTCGCCGTCGACATCAGCGCCGACCTCGCCGACGGCACCACCGCCACGGCGAGCACCGTGCTGCGCGTCGCGGTCGGTGACGCCACCGAGCCGGACTACGACACCGCCTTCACCGCGCCCCTGGCGGCCGGTTCGGCGTCCGCCCCCGCCGCGGCCGCCGCCGAGCCCGACACCTCATCGGGTACGTGGCAGACGCCCACCCTGATCGGCGCCGGCCTCCTCGCGGTCCTGATCATCGTGGCACTGGTGGCCTGGCAGGCGACCGTGCGCCGCCGCGCCGAACGGGAGAACTTCCGGTGAGCGCGGCTCTGGAGATGATCGGCGTGGCCGCCGACCTGGGTGGCCGTCCGGTGCTGCGCGACGTCGACGTACGCCTGGACGCCGGTGACTTCACCGCCCTGCTGGGTCCCAACGGCGCCGGCAAGACCACCCTGATGCGGGCCGCGCTCGGACTGATCCCGCTGCGCGCCGGCACGGTCCGCACCGGTACCGCCGGATACGTGCCGCAGCGCCACGAGTTCACCTGGGACTTCCCGGCCTCGGTGCAGGACGCGGTACTCAGCGGCCTGGTCCGCCGGATCGGCCTGTTCCGCCGGCCCACGGTCGCGCACTGGCGGGCCGCCTGGGACGCCCTCGACCGGGTCCGCCTGGCCGACCTGCGTAAGCGTCCGGTCGGCGAGCTGTCCGGCGGGCAGCGGCAGCGGGTGCTGGTGGCCCGTGCGCTGGTGCTGGAGCCGTCGGTGCTGCTGCTCGACGAGCCGTTCACCGGGCTCGACATGCCGGCCCAGGAGACACTGACCGACCTGTTCACCGAGATCGCCCGGGAACGGGCCGTGCTGATGGCCACCCACGATCTGACCGCGGCGGCGTACACCTGTGATCGTCTGATCCTGCTCAACCGCACCGTGATCGCCTCCGGCCCGGCCGCGGACCTGAAGGACCCGGAGCTCTGGATGCGGACCTTCGACGTCGGACCCGGCAGCCACCTGCTCAAAGCCCTCGACCTCGTGGGAGCCTGACGTGTCCCCGTGGCAGTTCCTCGCCGACCTGACCAACCCCGACCTGGCATTCCTGCCCAAGGCCCTGACCATCGCCGTGCTGTCGGCGATCATGTGCGGGGTCGTCGGCTGCTACGTGGTGCTGCGCGGCATGGCGTTCATCGGCGACGCCGTCGCCCATGCCGTGTTCCCCGGCCTGGCGATCGCGTTCCTGTTCTCCGGCAGCCTGGTCCTCGGCGGCACGATCGCCGGAGTCGTCACCGCCCTGCTGGTGACGGTGTTCGCCCAGAACCGGCGGCTGAAGGAGGACTCCGTCATCGGGATCTTCTTCGTGGCCGCGTTCGCCCTCGGCATCGTGATCATCTCCCGGGCACCGGGCTACGCCGGATCGCTGCAACAGTTCCTGTTCGGCTCGATCACCGGCATCCCCGACCGCGACCTCTACGTCGTCGGTGGCACCACCATCGCCGTGCTCCTGGCGGTGTTCCTGCTGCACAAGGAGTTCGTCGCGGTCACCCTAGACCGGGAGATGGCCCGCGCGCTGGGCCTGCGCACGTTCTGGCTCGACCTCATGCTCTATGTGCTGGTCACCCTGGCCGTGGTGATGGCCGTCCAGACCATCGGCAACATCCTCGTCCTGGCCCTGCTGATCACCCCGGCGGCGACCGCCCGGCTGCTCACCGACCGCCTCGCCGTGATGATGGCGCTCGCACCGGCGATCGGCGCGGGCTGTGCCCTGATCGGCCTCTACCTGTCCTGGTCCTGGGACCTGCCGGTCGGCGGCACCATCGTGCTCACCCTCACCGGCGCCTTCCTGGTCGCCCACCTGGCGGCGCCACGTCACGGGCTGATCGCCCGGCTGGCCGCCTGACGCCTCGCTGCCCGCCTACGCGCCCGGTCACGGCCGGGCGCGCCGTCACCATGCCCGCATCCGAAAGGGAACAGCCCCATGCGCATACGATCACGGCCCCGCCGGAGGGCCGCGGTCCTGGCGGTACTCACCGCCGCGACCGCCGTCGTCCTGGCCCCGGCGTCGACCGCGACCGCCGCCGACGGGCCGGCTCCGCCCCCGCGCGAGCACCGGATCATCGCCGGCGTGCACACCGACGCGGTATCCACGTTCCTCGACGACGGGCGTCTGACGCTGGCGTCGAAGGCCGACGTCGCGGAGGGTAACGGGACTCGGTTCGTCGCCGAGGACGTCCGGTTCCACCTGGCCGACGACGCCAAGGCGACCGTGCCGGCGGGCTACGACTTCATCGCCCCGGCCGGCCGCGAGGTGTGGATCGCACCCGAGTCGAACCCGGGAGCGGGCCGGCTGTGGCCCGGTTTCTCCACCGAATCGGTGCCGGCCGGCGCGATCGAGGGCAACCAGACGACCCTCACCCTCACCGGCTTCGAGGGGCCCGGCAGCCTCGAACTGTTCACCGCTGCCGGGTTCGGTGGCAGCAGGCGGCTGTGGTCTTCGGACGACGACGCCTTCACCGCCTTCACCATCGGCCGCACCCACATGCACGCCAACTGGGCCTTCACCGCTCCCGGCAGTTACCACATCAGCGTGCGGGCCGCGGTCACCGTCGCCGGTCAGCAACAGACAGCCGACGCCACCTACACGTTCGTCGTCGGCGGGCTGCCGGCCGCGACGGGCACCGCCACGAGTCTGACCGCAAGCGCCACCAGCGTCGTCACGGGCGACAACGTGCGCCTCGACGCGACCGTCACTCCGGCGGACGCCACCGGATACGTCGAGTTCCTCGACGGCGACACCGTCCTCGGCCATACGGCAGTCTCCGCAGGCCGTGCCTCCTTCGACGTCACGACCCTGCCACTGGGGAGCCGGTCGCTGACCGCGCGGTACGTGCCGCACCTGCTCAACGAGTTCGGGCGCTCGACGTCGGCACCGGTGACCGTCACGGTCACCGAGCAGGCCGGCGGCGACGTCTTCGCCATCACCGGCCTCGCCGACCGCTACCAGGCCGGCGAGCAGATCGACCTGCGATTCACCGGCGTCACCCTGGGCGACGGCCACCAGGCGTACTGGCTCGTCCGCCCCGCCGGGCAGAGCACCGACTACTACTCGGTGGCCGGCGAGCGGTACACCCGGGACGCCACCGTCTCCCTCGACGGCGCGCAGATGAAGGTGCAGATCCTCGCGGGCGACAAGGTCGTGCAGGAGACCGGCTACCGCACCCTGAAGGTGGACGGTCCCGACATCGGCGTGGGCGAGTCCATCACGCTCACCGGACTGCGCGACAGCTACCACGTGGGAGACCCGGCGCGGGTCTCCGTCGGGCATCGCGCCCTGGCCGACGGTGAACGGGGCCGGTGGTTGATCCGGTCCGTGCCGGGTGGCACCGCGTGGGAGGAGGTCGGCGAGTGGGCGCTGCCCAAACTGGATCCGAGCGGCCCGAACGCATACCTGATCGACACCCTGTGGCTCAATCAGAACGAGTGGGCGTACGAGATCGTCACCGCCGACGGCACGGTCGTGGGCCGCTCCGTCGCTGTCACCGCGGAAGTCACCAATCGGGAGCTGCTGCTCTCCGGCGTCCGCACCGTCTACCGGGCCGGTGACACGCTGGCTGCCACATCCGGGCTCTATCCCGTACGCGACGGCGTCGCCTACGAGTGGGGCATCGCGTCCGGCGAGTGGACCCCGATTCCCGGTGCCGATTCCCCCTCGATCGAGCTGCCGGTCACCTCGGATCTGGACGGCAAGAGCCTGTACCTGAGCGTCACCGACGCCGCGACCGGCTTCCACGTCGCCGGCGCCCAGCAGGAGCTGCGGGTCACCGACGCCGCTCCCGGCGAGCAGCTGCTGTTCCTCGAGTCACTGGCCGGCCATTATCACCAGGGGTACCCGATCCGGCTCCACGCCTTCGCCGACCCGGTGGCGAGCGACACCGACACGTACCGGTGGTTGTGGAAACGCCCCGACCAGGCGGACTTCGTCGTCATGGACAAGGTCACCACGGCGAGTCACGAGGTCCGCGCCGAGCAGGCCCTGGACGGCACGCTGGTCAGGGCCGAACTGTACTCGGCGGGCGGCACGCTGCTGTCCACCAGCGAACCGGCGACCATCCACGTGGACGACCACGGTGCGGCACCACGGGAGAAGGTCACCCTCGACGGCCTCGCCGACAGCTACCGCGTCGGTGACGAGGTGAAACTGTCCGCCTCGGTGACGCCGGCGTCGGTGCTGGCGCGGTGGGAGTGGTATCTGAACGGGCAGCTCGTGGCCGGTCAGAACGGCCCGGGGCTTTCGCTCGCCGCCGCCGCGGAGCACGACGGCGCCGCTGTCGTGGCCCGGCTCACCTTCGACGACGGCCGTAGGTATGTCGAGTCGGCGCCGGTGACCCTGCACATCGACGGCAGCGGTGGACCCGGCGAGCTGGCGCTGTCGGTGTCGGGCATGTCCGACGGCGAGTACCAGCCCGGCGACGCCGTCACGCTGCAGGCCGTCCAGTCGCCACAGGGCCCGCTGGCCGCGTACCAGTGGTTCGCCAAGCGCACCGGTGACTCCGGGTTCGCGCCCATCGAAGGCGAGACCGCAGCCTCCTACGGCTTCACCGCCACCCGCGAGCTCAACGACACCCAGTACCTGGTCAAACTGTACGACGGCCAGACCGTGAAGGCCGTCAGCGAACCGGTCACGGTCAAGGTCGCCCCCGCAACGCCGGGCAGCGCGGCGTCGAAGTCGGTGACCGCGACGATCAGCGAGTCCGACGGAGCCCTCGTCATCAGCGTCGACCCCGCCGACCGGGACATCACCCTGCCTGCGGCGGTGCTGAACGGTGCTGGCGACAGGTGGGAGAGCACCGGCGCTCTGAAGCCGGTCACCGTCACCGACACGCGCGCAGGCCGCCCCGGGTGGGCCGCCTCGGGCCAGGTCCCCGACGGGTTCCGCAGCCCCGACGGCGGAACCTTCACCGGTGCCCATCTCGGCTGGACCCCGACAGTCGTCCAGCAGAGCGACGGGCAGGGCGTGGTGGCCGGCCGGGCCACCGCACCCGGCGTCGGTCTCGGCACCGGCGCTCCGCTCGCGACGGCGCCCGGCGGCTCCGGGCGCGGCACCGCACGGCTCGACGCCGAGTTGCGGCTCAGCGTGCCGACCGACACCGCGGCCGGCACCTACACCGGAACCCTCACCCTGACCGCCATCTGATGACGTGGCGGGGGTGGCCGACTCGGATCGGCTGCCCCCGCCACAGCCACGGATTCACCGGGAGCCGTCGGCCCGGGACACGGAGTCCAGCAGGTGGCGCACCTGTGCGGGGTTCTCGACAGGACCGAAGAGGCTGCCCCGGCGTGCTTCACCCGGCACGACGTCCGGCCGGATGACGGCCACGGCCGGGGCTCGCGTGCAGACGCGCAGGCACTCGCTGCGGATCAGCACCGCGTGCCGGGTGCCGCGGACCGCCTCCCGGAGGGCCCCGAGCAGGGTGGCCGCCTCTCCGCCGGCGCTGCCGGTGTCGGTGCGGTGGCGTAGGGCGGCGCACCGGTGTCCGTCGCAGAACAGGACGGTGACCTCCGGCGTGCGTGGTGTGACCGGTGCGGGCATGCGTCATCTCCTCCGGCGTCGTTGCGGGCGTGGCCCGGCGGACGCCGTTGTCCGCCGGGCCACGGGCGTGCACGCGCCCGGTGGCCCGCTGTCGTCGGTTGAGGCCGGGCGCGGCCCATCCGATGCATCCCCGACTTTACAATGAAAACCGTTTCCAACAAGATGGGTCCGGTAAGGAGAGGAGACTTCATGTCCACCAGTACCGACGTCCTTCTGTGCGGCTTCTGGCGGCATGCGCTGAGCGAGGTCGCCGGTGGTCTCGACGTGCTGCCGGAGACGGTGGAGCCGGACGAGAGCCGGGTCTCCGGCCGGTCGGCTCCAGCCGTCGTCACGGTCGTGCCCGCCGATCTGCTGCTCGACGGGCTGACCGACGAGCGGCCGTTGCGTGAGGTGGGCCTGCACCGCGACGACCGCGACGAACGCGGCGTCGGCGATCTGGTGGCCCGGCAGATCGAGCAGGCCGACGCCGTCCTGCTGACCGGGGAGCTGGACGACGAATGGGAGACCGGGCAACTGCGGGTGCTGCTGCGCAGGCTCGCACCGTGGGCCGGCCACCTACGCCCGGGTGATGCGCTGACCTCGGTCCGCGGCCGAGCCGAACCGGTCGCAGCCGCCACTCGCGGTCTGCGCGGACACGCCGTGGGAGTGCACGAACCGGTACCCGATCACGGGGTGTCCGCCTGCATCTTCCGCGCCCGGCGCCCGTTCCATCCGGTCCGGCTGCACGACGCCCTCGACCGGGTCACCGAGCATGTGCTGCGTTCCCGCGGCTACTTCTGGCTCGCCAGTCGCCCCGACCTGATCATGACGTGGGAGTCCGCCGGCGGTCTCACGCTGGGCCCGCACAGTGGCTGGCTGGCCGGGCTCCCCGACGAACACTGGGCCGAGGTGGACGCTGAACGCCGCCTCGCCGCCGCCCTGGACTGGGACCCGTACTACGACGACCGGCACCACCAGCTCTCTTTCACCGGCATCGACCTGGACCCGGTCCGCATTCACCGCACCCTGACCCGCTGCCTGCTCACCGACGACGAGCTGTCCCGCGGAGAACAGCACTGGCGGCAGTTGCCGGACCCGTTCCGGCGCGCCTATCCCGCCTCGGCGGCGACCGAGGTGTGATCGGTCGTGCCGGCGTGGAACAGGGCTTCGCTCAGCAGGGCGCGCACGTGCGGGTCGGCCGCCGAGTAGTGCACGAAGGTGCCCTCGCGGCGGCCGCGGACCAGGCCGGCCAGACGTAGTTTCGCCAGGTGCTGGCTGACGGCGGTGGGAGCCGCGCCGACCAGCTCGGCCAGACACGCCACCGAGGTCTCGCCCTGGAGCAGCGCCCACAGGATCTTGATCCGGGTGGGGTCGGCGAGCAGCCGGAACCCCTCCGCGGCGGCCAGCACCTGCTCGTCGTCGGGCATCCGGAAGTCGGGCAGAGAGGTGTGCACGACTCCACCATAACGATTCCCACGAACCTGCTCATCCATCTGCCTACGTATCTGCATGACTACGCATGTAGTGTTGCAGCTCGTGACGATGACTTCTGCTCCGCCCGTGTCGGCCACCCCCGGCCGCGTTCCTCCGCCGGCCGGACTCGCCCACCGGCTGTGGCGACTTCCGGAAGGACGCTGGGCGTCGCTGGCCACCGTCCTCTTCGCCGGAGGGGCCGCCGCTCAACTGCTCGGCGCGCCCGCACCGGTGTGGTGGGCTCTGTATCTGAGCTGTTACGTCACCGGCGGCTGGGAGCCGGCCCTGTCCGGAATGCGGGCGCTGCGTGAGCGCACCCTCGACGTGGACCTGCTGATGATCGTCGCCGCCATCGGCGCCGCCGCCATCGGCCAGGTCTTCGACGGAGCGCTGCTGATCGTCATCTTCGCCACCTCCGGGGCGCTGGAGGCCTTCGCGACCGCCCGCACCGCCGACTCGGTGCGCGCCCTGCTCGACGTCACGCCACAACAGGCCACCCGCGTCGGCACCGACGGCATCGAGGACCGGATCGCCACCACCGACCTGCAGAGGGGCGACCTCATCCGGATCCGCCCCGGGGAGCGGGTCGGCGCCGACGCGATCGTCGTGGACGGAACCAGTGAGGTCGACCAGGCCTCGATCACCGGCGAACCGCTCCCGGTGGCGAAACTGGCCGGTGACGAGGTGTTCGCCGGCACCCTCAACGGCACCGGCACCCTGCTCGCCCGGGTGCACCGGGAAGCCGGCGAGTCGGTGATCGCCCGGATCGTCACCATGGTCGAACAGGCCTCCGCCACCAAGGCCCGCACCCAGCTGTTCATCGAGAAGATCGAACAGCGCTACTCCATCGGCGTCGTCGTCGCGACCCTCGCCCTGTTCACCATCCCGCTGGTGTTCGGTGCGGACCTCGAGTCCACGCTGCTGCGCGCCATGACCTTCATGATCGTGGCGTCACCCTGCGCGGTGGTGCTCGCGACCATGCCGCCGCTGCTGTCGGCCATCGCCCTGGCCGGCCGGCACGGCGTGCTGGTCAAGTCCGCCGTGGTGATGGAACGGCTGGCCGACGTCGATGTGGTCGCCTTCGACAAGACCGGCACCCTGACCGACGGAACGCCGCGCGTCGCGGCCGTCCACCCGGCACCCGGTCACACCGTCGAGGAACTGCTGCGCCTGGCCGCCGCCACCGAACGGCGCAGCGAGCACCCGGTGGCCGCCGCCGTCGTGGCGGAGGCCCGCGCCCGCGGACTGGACGTGCCGGAGCCCACCGAGTTCACGTCCACCCCGGGCCGCGGCGTGCGAGCGCTGGTCGACGGCCGGACGGTCGCCGTCGGCAGCCCCGCGCTGATGGACAGTCCACCCGCTGCCGCGACCGAGGCCGAAGCCGCCGGCCACACCGCCCTGGTCGTGCTGGTCGACGACGAACCGGCCGGAGTGCTCGTGCTCACCGATCGCATCCGGTCCGCCACCGCCGGCGCGGTCACCGCCCTGCGACAGCTCACCGGCACCACCCCCGTCCTGCTCACCGGTGACAACGCCGGCGCCGCCGGCCATCTCGCGGCGCAGGCCGGCATCAGCGAGGTGCACGCCGGGCTGCTGCCTGAGGACAAGGTCGAGCGGGTACGGGCGTTGCAGTCACGCGCCGGCCGGGTGCTGCTGGCCGGCGACGGCGTCAACGACGCACCCGCCATGGCGACCGCCGATCTGGGCGTGGCCATGGGCCGCCGGGGCTCCGACCTGGCGCTGGAGACCGCCGACGCGGTTCTGGTCCGCGATGATCTGGCCGCTCTGCCCGCCGTCATCGCCCTGGCCCGGCGTGCCCGCCGGCTCGTACAGGTCAACCTGATCATCGCGGGCACCTTCATCACCGTGCTGGTCTGCTGGGACCTGTTCGGCCACCTCCCGCTGCCGCTCGGCGTCGCCGGGCACGAGGGGTCCACGGTCATCGTCGGCCTCAACGGCCTGCGCCTGCTCACGTCCGGCGCATGGCGCCGGGCCCAGGCGGAGGCGGCGCGGGACGGTGGCGCAGCAGGGCCGGCCCACTCGGAGGCGACCGGGCAGCCTCAGGGCGAGGTGGACAGAGCCCGGTCGGTGTGATCGCGAACCCGGAGCCCTCCACGCTGCCGGGAATGACAACGGTTATCATCTTCACCATGTTGAAGCTGTCGGGCCTGTCGATACGTCTCGGCGGCCGGCTGGTGGTCGACGACGTGAACCTCACCGTCGAGCCGGGACAGACCGTCGGCCTCATCGGCGGCTCCGGATCAGGCAAGACCCTCACCGCCCTCGGCGTGCTCGGCCTGTTGCCCGGCGCCGCGCACGCCGAGGGCCACATCGGACTCGGCGGCATCGAGCTGTGCGGTGCTCCCGAGCGGCGGCTGCGACAGGTACGCGGCTGCCGGATCGGGTTCGTCGGACAGGACGCCCTCGCCGCACTCAACCCCCTCGCCACGATCGGCCGCCACCTGTGCATCCCGCTGCGCCGCCACCGCGGCCTGAACCGCCGCGAGGCCGCCCGCGCCGCCGGTGACCTGCTCGAGCGGGTCGGGCTGGCGGCCGACACCGTCCGGGCATACCCGGCACAGCTGTCCGGTGGGCAACGGCAGCGCGCCGCGATCGCGCTGGCCGTGGCCGGCCGTCCGGGTCTGCTGATCGCCGACGAGCCGACCAGCGCGCTCGATCCACCGAATCAGGCCGGCATCCTCGACCTGCTGCGCGCTCTACCGCCGGCCGCCGACGGCAGACCGACGGCGCTGTTGCTGATCAGCCACGACCTCGCCGTCGTCGCCCGGCTCTGCGACCGGATCGCCGTGATGCACGACGGCTGCCTGGTCGAGCAGGGCGACACCGCCGAACTGATCGCGGCGCCGTCTCACCCGTACACCCGGGCGCTGGTGGCCTCGGCCCGGGCGCTGGCCGCATGACCGCCCTGCTCACCGCCACCGGCCTCATGAAGTCCTACCGCTCACATCCGGTTCTGGACGGCGTCGGCCTCACCGTGCATCCCGGTGACCGACTCGGCATCCTGGGCGCCTCCGGGGCCGGCAAATCGACGCTGCTGCGGCTGCTTCTGGCGGTCGAGGCACCGGACCGCGGTGAGATCCACTTCCGCGACCAGCCGGTACGACCGGGACGCCCCGGCACGCTGGCCTGGTTCCGCCGCGCGGTGCAACTCGTACCCCAGGACCCGTACGGCTCCCTGAGTCCGCGCATGACGGTCGCCGAGATCATCGCGGAACCGCTGGTCTGCCTACGTGTGCCGGGCGACCACACGGCCCGGGTCCGTGAACTGCTTGCCGCCGTCGACCTCGATCCCGCCCTGGCCGGACGCCGGCCGGCCGCCCTGTCCGGTGGGCAGCGGCAGCGGGTCGCGGTGGCCCGCGCGCTCGCCCCCGAACCGCAACTCCTGATCGCCGACGAGCCGGTCAGCGCGCTGGACGCGACCGTCCGGGTCACCGTCCTGGACCTGCTGCGCGAAGCGTCCGAGCGGGCCGGGGCCGCGCTGGTCATGGTGTCGCACGACGTCGCCGCGGTACGCCGGATCTGCACCAGCGTCGCGGTCCTGCACCAGGGGCGGATCGCCGAGTCCGGCGGCGTCGAGGACGTTCTCGGACGGCCCGGCAGCCAGGCGACCCGGGACCTGTTGGCCGCCGTGCCCCGGCTGCCCTCGGTGCCGGCATGATGCGGAGTCCGCGCCGGTGGCTGGTGCTCGCTGAGATCGTGCACCTGCCCGCCGTACCGCGACTGCTGGTTCTGACCCAGCTCGCCTTCAACATCGGCTTCTACCTGGTGCTGCCGTTCCTGGCCGGCCATCTGGCCGACGACCTCGGCCTGGCCGCCGCCACCGTGGGTCTGGTGCTCGGCCTGCGCACCTTCAGCCAGCAGGGGCTGTTCCTGCTCGGCGGCGTGCTGGCCGACAAGTTCGGGGTCCGGCCCGTGGTGCTCACCGGCTGCGCGATCCGGGTCGCCGGATTCCTGGTGCTCGCCTTCGCCGGCAGCCTGCCGGGTGTGCTGGCCGGCGCCATGCTCACCGGTGTCGCCGCCGCACTGTTCTCCCCCGCCGTCGAATCCGCCCTGGCCCGCGAAGGGGCCCGGCTCGAGCAGTCGGGACAGCTCCCGCGTACCGAACTGTTCGCGATGTTCGCCGTCGCCGGTGAGGCCGGCGCGGTCACCGGCCCGCTGCTCGGCGTCCTGCTGCTCTCCGTCGGATTCCAGGTCACCGGCATCGCGGCCGCGGTCGTGTTCGTGGCGATCCTCGCCATGCACTGGCGGTGGCTACCCGCCGGCCCCGGCGCCCACGCCGGCGAGCCGGCCGGCCCCGCGCTGCGCGAGGTGTTCGGCAATCGCCGCTTCCTGGCCTTCGCCGCGGCGAACAGCGCCAACCTGTTCGCCTACAACCAGCTCTACCTGGCCCTGCCCCTGGAACTGAGGCGCATCGACGGCGACGGCGCCCTCGGGTGGCTGTTCGCCCTCGCGTCCATCATGGTGGTCGCCGGGCAGATGCCGATCGCCCGGTACGCCCGGGACGTGCTCGGCCCGCGCCGGGCCCTCGTCCTCGGGTTCCTGATCATCGCCGGCGCGTTCACGACGGTCGCCGTCCTGGTCCCGCTGACCTCCTCCGTGCTGCCGGCGGTGACCCTGGTCGTCCTGCTCACCGCCGGGCAGATGCTGGTGAACCCGATGGCCGGCGATGTCACCGCACGGCTCGCCGGAGAACGGCGCCTGGGCGCCCACTTCGGCGTCGTCTCCGCCGCCGGCGGGCTGGCCGTCCTCGCGGGCAGCACCGCCACCGGAGCCCTCATGGATGTGGCGCCGCCGTCGTCGCCACTGCCCTGGGCGGCACTCGCCGCCGTACCTCTGCTGAGCGCCGCCGCGCTCTGGCTGATCACCCCCACGACGGCCGTGCGCGAGCCCGCGCCGTCGGCATGAAAGGTAGACCGTGAAACGACGGATCCTGCTGGCCGCCACGGCCGCGGCCACCCTGGCCGGCACCGCCGGCTGCTTCGCCGAACAGGCCGCCCCCGCCACGGGCGCAGACCGGACACGGCTACGTGTCGGCATGGCCTTCGCCCCCGACGGGCAACTGTCGCCCTACACCGACGACGCCACCCTGATCACCCAGCTCGGCGCCGCCGAACCGCTGGTCCGGCTCAAAGCCGACGGCCAGGCCGAACCGGCACTCGCCGCGAGCTGGACCCGGCCCGACGCCAGGACGGTACGGCTCACGCTGCGCGACGGCGTCACCTTCCACGACGGCACGGCCTTGACCGCTCAGGCCGCCGCGGACGCGCTGACGAACGCGACCGCCGCCAAGCCGGTGCCCCGCGCCATCGCCGCCGTCAAGCTCACCGCCACCGCCGTCGACGACACGACCGTCGAGGTACGCGCCGCACAGCCGGACCCGGTGCTGCTCAACCGGCTGGCCAGCCCACAACTGGTGATCCTCGCGCCGAAGGCCTACCAGAAGAACGCCGGCAGCCCCGACCCCGTCGGCCACGGCACCGGCCCGTTCCGGTTCACCACGGTCCAGGGCTCCTCCGCCGCCACCCTGGAACGCTTCGACACGTACTGGGGTGGCCGCCCACAACTGACCGGCCTGGACGTACGGTTCCTGCCCGACGGCGCCGCCCGCGCCGGAGCACTGCGCGCCGGCGAAGTCGACGTCGTCAACGCCCTCCCGGTGGCCCAGCTGCCCAACATCACCGGCCGGCGGGTCATCGAGATCCCGCTACCGCGCACCATCGGACTGCATCTGGTCAGCACCGAGGGCAAGACCTTCGCCGACGCCGGGCTGCGCGCCGCCGCGAAAACCGCCATCGACCCGGCCGCCATCACCGCAACCGTCTACGAGAATCGCGCCGACGCCCCGGCCGGCCTGTTCGGTCCCGCCTCGGCCTGGGCCACCGCCGGTCGCGCCGCCGTACCGGCCGTGACCCCGGCCGCCGCCGCCGACCCGGCCGGCCGCAAGATCACCCTGGCCACCTACACCGACCGGCCGGAGCTGCCCGAAGTCGCCACCGCGATCGCCGCCGCGTGGAAGGCCCGCGGCTTCGAGGTGGAGACCGTGGTCCGCGAGTACACCGTCCTGGAACCCGACCTGCTCACCGGAACGTTCGACGCCGTCCTCGGCACCCGCTCCTACCTGCTGGACTCCGCCGACCCGATCGGCTACCTGCGCTCCGACTTCTCCTGCGACGGCAGCTACAACCTGGCCCGCTTCTGCGACCCGGCCGTCGACACCCGACTGGACACCGCCGACGCCCTCACCGACATCACCGCCCGGCAGACCGCCGCCCTGCAGATCGAAGCTGACCTGACCGGCCACGCGATCACCGTGCCGATCGGCCACGAACGAGCCCGCATCGGCACCGCCGACAACGTCACCGGCATCACCGAGGACCCCTACGAGCGAACCCTCGTCACCGCGGGCACCACACTGCGATGAGAGCCCTCACCGCCACCCGCCGGTGGGCCGCCCTCACCGCAACCGCCAGCGGGCTGGCGGTGCTCGTCGCCGCGCTGCCCTGGCTGCGCGGCGACGACCCGGCCCGCTCCGTACTGCGCGCCCGTCTCGGCGAACGCGAACCCGACCCGGCCGCGCTGGCCGCCGTCCGCTCCGACCTCGACCTGCCCGCCGACCCGCTACAGGGCGCCGGACAGTGGCTGTCGCGCGCGGTCACCGGCGACCTCGGCCGGTCCTGGGTCGACGGCGCCTCCGTGGCCGACACCCTCACGAACGCGGCCGGAGTGTCCGCACTGCTCTCCGGCACCGCCGCCACGATCGCGGCGATCGTCGGCGTGCTCCTGGCCGTACCCGCCGCCTGGGCCGCGGCAGGCCGCCGCCGGCCACGCGCGGGATACGCCGCGGCCGCCCTCGCCGCCCTGCCCGAGTTCGTGCTCGCCGCCGTACTGATCACCGTCGTCGCGGTCAACTGGCGGCTCGCCCCGACCGCCGGCTGGTTCGGCCCCACCCACCTCGTACTGCCGGCCCTGTCGCTCGGCATCCCCACCGGAGGACTGCTCGCCCGGCTGCTCACCACCGCCGTCGAGGCCACCGCCGCCGAACCGTGGGTACACACCTGGCGCGCCGCCGGCAGCGGCCGCCGTGAACTCGCCACCGCCCTGCTGCGCCGCGCGATCACCGCCGTCGTCCCCCAGGTGGCGGTGCTGTTCGTAGGGGTGCTCGGCGGCGCGGTCGCCGTCGAGCAGCTGTTCGCCATCCCCGGGCTCGGCCGTATCGCCCTGCACGCCAGCCTGGCCCAGGACCTGCCTCTGGTTCAGGGCTGCGTGCTGTTCCTGGTCGTCACGGGCGTGCTGGTCGGCGGCCTGGGCATCACCGCACACCGGCTGCTGATCGGGCCCGCCGGGCAGGCCGCCGGCCTCATCCCGGCTGTGCCGGAACACCGGCACAGCCCCTACGCGGTGCCCCTGACCGCGGCGCTGCTGCTCACCACGGTCGTCGGCGTCGGGCTGCTACGCGACGCCGAACGCGTACGACTCGACCAGCGGCTGGGCTCACCGTCGTGGGATCACCCGCTCGGCACCGACCCGGTCGGCCGCGACGTACTGGCCCAACTCGCGCACGGCGCGATTCTCACCGTGGGCACCGCCGCTGTCGTCACCGTCCTGTCCCTGCTCGTCGGGCTCGCCGCCGGGCTGCGAGGCGGCACCGCCCGCACCGGGACCGCCGACGTGCTCAACGCCTTGCCGCCCGTGTTCGTCGGCCTGGTCATCGCCGCGCTGGCCGGTCCCGGACTGACCGCCGCAGCCCTCGCCGCCGCCCTGGTCGCCTGGGTGCCCCTGGCCGTGCACACCCGCAGCCTCGCCGAGGAGGTCCGCGCCAGCGGCTACTACCGCGCCGCCGAACTCTGCGGCGCCGGACCCGGGCGCCTCCTGCGCCGGCACCTGCTGCCCGCCGTCGCCGGGCCGGTCGTGCTGCACGCCCTCGCCCGGGTCCCGGCCACCGCACTCACCATCGCCGGCCTCGGTTTCCTCGGCCTCGGCGCCGGCCACGACTCCCCCGAGTGGGGCGCCCAACTCGCCGCCGCCGTCACCTACCTGGAACGAGCTCCGCTGGCGGTACTCGGGCCGGTCGCCGGACTGGGACTGCTCGGCGTGCTCGCCGCCACACCCGGCAGCGGCCTTCTCACTCGTCCGCCCGGCCGCCTGCTCCTGCGAGGACTTCGCCCTCTTCACCAGCGATGATGTACGGTCTCCCGCCCGGCTCGCGCGGCGATCAGCGCTTCCGGTATGCATCGGGCCGGCGGTTGTCCTTCTACGACTGAAAGCACCCGGGCATCATCCGAATGTGCGACAAGCACGACAGACGGTGGTTTCCTGTGCCAGCGTGGCTGGTAGCGCGAGTGTCAGCGGCACGAAAGATTGGCTCCCATGAGGATTCGACGGCGGACGGCCGTGGTCATGGTCCTGCTGCTCGTGGCCGGTATCGGCGTCAGCGTCGTCGCGTACCGACAGTGGTTCGGATCCTCCGCGGTTTCCGTCGGCTCCTCCGGTGGGCGCATCGGACCGGCCGACGGCCCCGCGCAACTCGAAGTCCCCGTCGGCGCGGTCGAGGAATCCACCGAGGTGACGATCGCCGCGGACACGCCGGATCCGGCGTGGACCCGGGATGCCACCGCGATACCGCTCGGTACCGGCGCCGACATCACACCGGCTGCCCCGCTGCCTGGTGCCAGCGTTCGGATACCGCTGACCGAGGACGATCTGGCGACCATCACCGCCCACGGCTCCACGGCGAACGACGTTCTGATCTTCGTCTACGAGCCCGGAATCGACGCCTGGGTGCCGCTGCCCACCACGTTCGACACCGCGGCGGGTCAGGTGGTGGCGCCCGCACCGCACTTCTCGCGCTTCCGGCCCGGCCTGCCGAACATCAAGCTGCCCACTGAGCTGCTCGACAAGGTTTCGAACGCGGCGAAGAAGGGCCTGAGCTCGCTGCAGAAATTCGCCACCGGCCTGTTCAGCGAGGTCGCCAAGAACCTCCGCGAGAGACTGACCGGCGAGCAACAGGACATCGCATGCCCGAACAGCAGACTGTCATGGACGGTGACGGCCACCGTCGACGAGAACACCGGCTGCGTCGAGCTTCCCGATGACGGGCGGGAGGCGGTCCAACTCCGCTCCACCCTCAACTTCCCTCAGGTCGTCACCGTGCCGGCTGGTGCATCGGTCGCCGAGAATCCCTATTGGGACGACCTGGATCCGGTGGGACGCCTGGTGTCGTTCCTCGACCGGTCCACCGGGCACGGCTACGTCGACGCACTCGGCCGCGGCCAGGTGATGCTGCCGAAGGGAACCACCCCACTCGACGACACCACCGCGCTACGGATGGAGCCGGACAAACTCGGGCTCGCCCTCACCACGGTGCTCTCGCTGCTGGAACTGCTGCCCGGCGCCAAGTCATGGCTGGTCGTCCTGGAAGACACCACCGTGCTCGAACAACTGCGGGTGGTGAAGGACTCCGCCGGCAGCCTGTCCGTCGCCTACGACCGGATCGAGACCGTCGTACGGGAGTCGTCGGTCGAGACGGTCGACAAGCCGTCAGCCGTCAAGCAGGCGGAGAGTTTCCTGGCCCTTGCGGAGTGCGTGACCACTGCCGTGACCGAGGTGACCTCGAGCGAGGAGCGCAGCCTGCCCGCATTCATGGTCACCGTCTTCGATTTCCTGCGTGACTGCACGTCCACGCTGCAGAACACCGCCGTCTCCGGATACCTGGACGTACTGGACACCGTCGGCTCCGTGGTCGGCGTCCTGCGCACGGTCTTCGACGCGGGCCTGGCCGGTCTGCGGTCGTGGGGTGGCCGGGTCGACGTGACCGTCCGGCACCGGATCGCCGACCCGCTGAAGGACACGAACTGGAAGAAGGCCTACCCGCAGGCGTGCCCCTTCGAGGATCAGGGTTTCGGCCGCTCGATCGACGACGTCGTACGAGCCGACTTCACCGGCGATGAGGTCGCCGACGCCGTCGTCGTCGCCAGCTGCGAACAGGACGCCGGCCGGACCTCACAGGAGACACAGGCCTTCGACGGGGCAGGTGATCCGAAGAAGCCGACGTCGTTGCGCAAACTGCTCGGCACCACGGCGGACACCGAGATGGGACCGCCGGTGACCGTGACCGTCACCGACAGCACCATCACGGTGCAAGGGTGGACCTTCGCCTTCAACGTCGATGGGGACCTCACCAGGATCTCCCAGACCTACACCTGGAACGGGAAGTCGCTGGACGCGGAACCGATCATCCGAACGGACGTCCCCATTCCCGCCTGTCTGCCTTCGGGCGCCGTGCCTGATGGCGTACCGATCTGTTCCTGAGGTGGCCGCGGGCGCCCGATCGCCGGCGCAGACCGATGCCGAGCCGCGATCCCGGAGCGGGCGATCAGAGGATCGCCCGCTCCGGGAGGTGATGCCTATCTGATGGTGATGGTGGCGGATTGGCGCTGGTTGTCGATGATGTAGGCGTCGTGCCGGGCCGGGTCAACGCCCGGCTAAGGCGACGCTAAAGGCGCGGATGGGGGGACGTGGATGCCAGTGCGGCTTTGTCGGGTTTGCCGGCCGGCGACAGGGGGACCTGGTCGATCACCGTCACCGTCCGGGGCATGTGGGACCGGCCGAGGTTCGCCTCGACCAGCTCACGCAGCTGGGCCGGGTTCGGGGTCGCGCCGGTGGCGGGAACCACGAAGGCGTGGACGGCCTCGCCCGTCTCGTCGTCGGGGCGGCCGATGACATACGCCTCGGCCACTGCCGGGTCGGTGGCGAGCAGGCGTTCGATCGGGCCCGCGTAGACCAGGGTGGCCTGGACGATGATCACGTCTCGGGCCCGGCCGAGCAGGTGCAGGTAGCCGTCGTCGTCGAGTGCGGCCAGGTCGCGGGTACGGATCCAGCCGTCGACGAAGACCCGGGCACTCTCCGAGGGGTCCCGCCAGTAGGAGCCGGCTTGCGCGGGCGTTCGCACGTACAGCTCGCCGTCGCAGAATTTGAGGTCGATGACCGATGGGGGCCGGCCGACCGTGTCGGGTCTCTCCCCCGGCGACGCCATCGAGATCATGCCGGTCTCGGTCTGGCCGTATCCGTGGAAGACGACCGGGCCGAGGACGTCGAGCGCCTCCCGCAGGCGGCCCGGCTCCAGAGGAGAGCCGGAGACCATCAGGGCTTTCAGGTTGCTCAGGTCGACCGGGTCGGCGCGCTGGGAGCGGACCAGCTGGTGCAACTTCCCGACCGTGATGACACTGGCGGTGGCCCGGTGCCGGACGAACGCGTCCGGGAACGCCGGCGGGTGGGCGGCCACCAGGGTGCCGCCCGCGGTGAGCGCGAGAATGCCGTATTCCAGCATGACCTGGCTGTTCAGCGACCCGAAGACCAGGTACCGGTCCAGTCGGGTGGCCAGCTCCGCGATCGCCGGCGGCCAGCGGTCCGGGTGGGGCGCCCAGGCGGCGGACATCGCCGCGTACGTCTGGGCACAGCCCTTGGGGTGACCGGTGCTCCCGCTCGTGTAGATGATCCGCGCGACGTCCGAAGCCCGGCCGGCCGCGGTGACGGGAGACGGCGGGGAGTTCAGCAGGCCGGCAACGGTCGCATCCTCGATCAGGACGGCGTCGTCGCGCTCCAGCAGATACTCCAGCCGGCCCGGAGCGAGACCCGACGGGATACCGCAGACCCGCGCGCCGACCGCGAACGCGGCGATCGTCGCCGCGAAGGCCTCGGCGTTGATCCCGAGCCGCAGCGCGACACCCCGGCCCGGCCCGAGATCCCGGCGCCGCAGGCCGGTCGCGATCCGCCGGATCAGCGTGTACATCTGCGCCGCCGTCACCACCCGGTCGCCGTCCTCGAAGACCGGGCGGTCACCGCCGGTGGCGAGCAGATCCAGTACCGGACCGGGCCACATGATCAGAGGATGCCCTTGATGAACCGGGCCAGCGGCTCCTGATGCACGGAGGGGATGTTCCAGTGGTTCTCCAGGTTCTCGGCCAGATGGTGCTCGGCCACCACCTCGCCGTCGCGGCGCGCCCGCACCACCGGGTGCAGATAACTGGCCCGGTGGGCGGTGGCGGCGTCGTTCTCGGCGATCCGCGGGACGGTGATGTCGAACGGGTCGACCAGGTCGTGGCCGGGCCCGTATTCGAGGGTGACCACGAACGCCAACGGCTCGGGCCGCAGGTAGGCGACCGGGATCTCCTCGTGGTAGGCGGCCCGCCCGTCGGCCACGGTGACCACGTCGGCCAGCACGGCGAACTGCTGCCACAGCGCGGACGTGACGTTGATCCGGGCGATGATCGCGTCGGTGATCGCCTCCGGGGTGGCGTCGACCGGCGTGGACGGCCACGGGATGTCGTGGTGGCGGCTGCGCAGAATCCGGTACAGGGCGCGGACGGCGTACCGGAAACCGTGGATGAAGCCGTTGGTGGACTTCTTGAAATCACGCTGCTGTGACAGCGTGCCGGCGAAATAGAGACCGGGGACGTTGACCGACTCGAATGCCGGGGTCTGCGCCGGGAACCGGTCGTCGATCACCAGTTCGGGCCGGGCCGACTCGTCGAAGAGGGACGCGTCGAACTGGAAGCCGGTGGCCAGGATGATCCGGTCGTAGTCGATCTCGCGCAGGCGTTCGCTGGTCCGGGCGTACCGGAAGACGATCCGGAAGCCGCCGTCGTCGCGCCGGGTGATCTGCTCCACGGTGCCGTCCAGCACCGCGTTCTGCGACTTCAGCTGGTACGTGTCGAGGAAGTTGTTGTTGACCGCCCGCAGGTGCCCGACGTAGTGGGTCTGCCAGGCCAGCCGGATCGAATGCGGCCCGGCCACGTGAATGGTCGAGGCCGTTTCGATCAGGGCGTCCGCGGTCTCGAAGGCGGAGTTCCCCTTGCCGACGATCAGGACCCGCTGGTTCTCGAAGTGGGCCGGGTCGACGCTGACCGTGTCGTAGCGTTCGCACAGTTCGGCGCCCTCGATCGGCGGCACGTAGAGCTTCGAGACGCCGGTGGCGACGACGACGCGGCGGGCCTGCCACGATCGATCACCGGCCACGACGGTGAACACCCCGTCCGCATGGGACACGCGGTCCACGCGCGTACCGAAGGCGATGTTCAATCCCTGGGCGAAATCGGCCAGATAGCGCACCAGGTCGTCGGCGCCCGGGAAGTATCTGCGGCTGTAGTTCTTGAACAGCAGAGCCGGGTCGTCGGTGAGCAGCGAGTTCCAGTCCGAGCGCAGATTGAACTCCGGGTCGTCGGAGCCGGTGAACACCTTGTTGATGGAGATCAGCGTCCGATGTCGCGGATAGCGGGTGAAGAACGTGCCCGGCGCGTCGCCGGCCTCCAGGACGACGTAGTCGTGGCCGTCGCGTTCCATCAGGGAGGCGAGCTGCAAGCCGGCGGGCCCGGCCCCGATGACGAGATAGTCGTGCGTCATGAGCCGGAACGTACTGATCCGATTTCAGAGGGTTCTGAGAAGTCCTCACTAGCGTCGGCGGCCATGACGATCGAGGTGGATCTGGCGGCCCCGCTGCGCATCGCGGACCTGCACGCCGCCCGCGAGCCGATCACCGTGCTGGTCGGGCCGGCGGTCCGCGAGCGGGTGACGGCCGGGCGTGTCTTCCTGGCCAAGGTGCTCGGCGACGACCGGGCGGTCTACGGCGCCACCACCGGTTTCGGGGCACTCGTCGGCTACGCGGGCCGCGCCGACCAGCGCGACCAGGCCGACAACACCCTCGCCCACCTGGGAGCCGGTCAGGGCCCCGACCTCGACCCGGACCTGGCCCGCGCCACCATGCTGGTCCGCGCGCACTCGCTGGCCCGGGGCGCCTCGGGTGTGTCGCCGCACGTCGTCGACGCCCTCGCGGCCGCGCTGGGCACGACCTTCGCGCCGGCGATGCCGCGCCTGGGCTCGGTCGGCGCGAGCGGCGATCTCATCCCGCTCGGCGCCGCGGCGCAGGCTCTGCGAGGGCGCGGACACGCCTACCTGCACGGCGAGAGGCTCACCGCCGGGCAGGCCCTCCACCTGGCCGGCCTGGAGCCGCTGCCGCTCGACGGCCGGGACGCGCTGGCCCTGGTCAACGGCACGTCGCTGACCACCGCCGCGACCGCGCTCGCGCTGATGCGGATCCGCGCCTCGCACCGGGTGATCCAGCTGCTCACGTGCGTGCTCGCCGACCTGCTCGGCTGCGACCCGCAGTTCCTCGACGCGGGGCTGCTCGACGCGTACGGGCACGCGGGCGCGATCACGGTGGCGGCCCGGATGCGCGCGGCCCTCGACGGAGTGACGCCGTCCGGAACGCGGCCGTTGCAGGAGCCGTACTCGATCCGGTGCACACCCCAGCTGCTCGGCGCGGCCGAGGACGCGCTGCGCTACGTCGACGGCGTCGTCACGGCCGACCTGGCCGGTGTCAGCGACAACCCGCTGTTCTTCCCGGGCACCGACCAGGTCGTCCACGGGGGAAACTTCTTCGGCCAGCCCGCCGCCTTCGCCGCGGACGTCCTCACCATGGTCCTCGCGCAGCTCGGCAACCTGGCCGAACGCCAATTGGACCTGCTCGTCGACCCGGTCCGCAACGGCGGCCTCCCACCGATGCTCGCCGCCGGTCCCGGCCGGCAGCACGGCCTCCAGGGCGTCCAGCTGGCCTCGACCGCCCTGATCGCCGAGATCCGCCGCGACGCGATGCCGGCGAGCATCCAGTCCCTGCCGACGAACCTCCACAACCAAGACATAATCCCCTTGGGTACGCAGTCCGCACTGCGCGCTCTCGATCAGTCCCGCCTGCTCAGCCTGATCACCGGCTCGCTGGCGCTCGGGCTGCGCCAGGCCACGCACGTCGGAGCACGCACACCTACCGCCCCCGCCTGCGCACGGATTCTGGACGCGCTGGCCGACGCGATCGCGCCGATCGACCCGGACCGCCCGCTGGAAGCAGAGGTCCGCCTGGCCGCCGAGATCGCCGAATCGCTGGCCGGGCCCGGATGAACCGGTGTCAGTGCTGCGGGCCCGCCGGGACGACATGCCGGTTCCGGCGTCAACCTGGTTTTCGGGTCAGCATCGCCGCAACTTGGGGACGCCCAAGGTCGTCGCTGTCAGGCTGGCGGTGCTCGCGGGGTTTCCAGCGACACGCATGGTTTGGGCGATTTTCAGGTTCGTCGACGTGCCGCACGGGGCCCACACCGCCGGGCGTGGTACGGCGCTGGTCTTCCAGCCGCCGGTTCGCGGGCCCGTCGCTTTCCTGCTGACGCTTACGGTCCTTTCGGAGCCGGTGAACCACATGGCGGTGGAAAGGGTCGCGGTTGCGCCCGTGTTGAGGGTGACGGTGGCCTGATTGGACACCGAGGGAACCTGGTAGGTCCATCCGGCCGGGGTCTTCACTCTCAAGGTGAGGCTACAGTTTTTGTAGTCGTTGCCGGACACCCGGAAGGCGCTGTAGGCCAGGCTGAACGCGGTGCCGTCCTCGTTGGGCTGTGCGTCGGTGGTGTCGTGGGGGCAGCCGCTGCCGAAGGCACCCAGGATCGCCACGGTGAGCTTCGGTTGTTTCTGCGGCGGTGGGGGATCTGTCGAGGTGGACGGGGACACGAACAGGGACGTGCCGACGAGCGTCGCCACGATTGCGTTCAGGCCATACATGGGGACCCCTTGGTTGTTCTTGGCGCTTGCCTGACGGCTCACTATCCACAACACGGAAAGTCACCGGCCGGCCACAGGGAGCCCTGTCGTCGGCCGGTGGGCGTTCGGATGTCAGCACTGCTTCCAGGACAGGTTGAAAATCGTTGACGCCTGCGTATCGGTGTCGAGCAGCTCGGCGGAGCTCGAGGCGTTGCCGTTGACCCGCAGCGTGTTGTTGATGTTCAGGTTGAACGACTGGCTGCACGGCGCGTAGATCAACGTGTCGGCGGAGCTCATCGTGGTCCAGAGGCTGGTGTTCGGGCCGCTGATCGAGTTGTCGGCCGACGCGGTCCACGGGCTGCCGGTGAACCATGCGTTCATCTGCAGCTTGGCTGACGACTTGTCCTGCAGGTCGGGCGTCACCCGGTTGATCACCGAGGTGACCGCGTAGGTCCAGCCCTGGGGTGCGGCCACCCGGATCGTCATCTTGCAGTTCTTGTAGTCGTTGCCGTACACCCGGAACGCGCTGTAGGTCAGGCTGAACGCGGTGCCGTCCTCGTTGGGCTGCGCGTCGGTGGTGTCCTTGGGGCAGCCGCTGCCGAAGGCACCCATGACTTTGAGGGTGATCGTCGGCGCCGGCGCCGCCTGGGCCGCTGTCGGGAGAAGCGGGCCGATCAGTGCGCCCGCGAGGATTGCCGCCGCTTTCTTCGTACCGAACATGGGAACTCCTTTTCTCAGTAGTGGTGCCGGAATTAGCACTGCTTCCATTTCAGGAAAAAGGTGGTCGACACGCGGGCGTCTTGAGCGAACAGCTCCATCGAGCTCGTCGCGGGTCCGGCGACCCGCAGCGTGTTGTTGAGAATCAAATTCGTCGACGCGCCGCAGGGGGCGAATATCTGTGCACTTGCGGTGCTGTCCGTCTGCCAGAAGTCGTCGTACGGGCCGTTGAAGGTTTGGTCCGCGCGCAGGGTCCACCGGAAACCGGTGAACCACGATGTCATCAGAATTCGGCCCGACGCGCCCTTGTCAAGAACACCGTAGCCGCGATTGACGACCTCGTACACCGAATACGTCCAGCCCGCAGGTATGCCGACCTTGATCTGGAGATTGCAATTCTTGTAGCTGCCGCCGGTCACCTTGAACTGGCTGAAACTCACGGAGAACGCAGTCTCGTCCGGCACGTCGGTGACGACGCTCGAACCGGACGGGCAACCGCTGCCTTTTAAGGTCAGGACCTTGAGGGTGACGAAGGGGTCCGTCAACCGGTCCTGCGCCTGCGCCGCCGATGGGATCAGCGGCAGCATCAGTGCCGCTCCGACGGCTGCGGCCATCATCCGCCTCAACCTGAACATGAGGATCCTCTCTCTACCTTCGACGCATGGAGATTGCAATATTGTCGGACACTTTACGTTCGCCTCGAAAACGGCGGTCACGTGCAATTTAGATGGCAGCGGCAACCCCGCTGTCGCCCGAATTCGACGCCCCACGAAGCCATCGTGGCCAGTCGCCGTCAGCCCGTAAAGGCCGTCAGGAAGATGAGTAACAGGCTGCTCGCCGGCTGCGCAGGAGATCCGCGATGTTGTGCACGATCAGGTGGTTGAGCCTGGCTGAAATATGATTCCTTCAACGCCGTGACTGCAGGCCTGAACTCGGCGTCCGTTTTGACGAACTCCCTCTCCGGGAAAGCCGGGCGCGCAGCGGGGGGACGCGAAAGGAAAGCCATCGAACATGCCAATTCGACGCGAAAACGGTATTGTCAGGGGGTAATTGAGAAACTCGATGCGCGCAGAGACCCGCGGAGCCGTGTCCGCGCACATCGATCATCGTTGTGACGGTCCGGCCTACAGCTCCGGCGCCGCCGAAGGCAGGTCAACCGGATCGAAGCACTAAAACGTCCCCATGTACGGCCGCGCCAAACACGGCCTGCTCCGCCAGCGCGTCCTCACCCCGCTGGCGGCGAACGCGACGCCGCCACCATCGCCTGGCGGGGAGGCCGGCATCTCCCGGCTGAAAAATCTCTGATTTCTGATTCGTACGGTCGGCGGCATGGCGCTTGACTACGTGATCATCGGGGCCGGGCCGGCCGGGCTTCAGCTGGCGGCTCTGCTGGAGGCCGACGGCAAGCGTGACTACCTGCTGCTGGAGGCCGCGGACAAACCCGGCGCCTTCTTCGAGCGGTATCCGCGCCACCGGACGCTGATCTCCATCAACAAGCCGCACACCGGCACCGACGATCCGGAGCTGAACCTGCGACTGGATTGGAACTCGCTGCTCAGCGACGATCGGGACCTGCTGTTCACGCGCTACACCGGACGCTACTTCCCGAACGCCGACACGATGGTGCGCTATCTGGGCGACTTCGCCGAGCGGATGAAACTCCAGGTCCGTTACCACTCGCGGGTCACGCGGGTGAGCAGGGACGGGGATCTGTTCACCGTCGTCGCCGGCGACACGTCGTACACCGCGAAGAGAGTCGTCGTGGCGACGGGGGTCTCGCAGACCTATCGGCCCGACATTCCGGGGTTGGAGCTGGCCGAGGGGTACGACACGATGTCGGTCGACCCGCAGGACTATCTTGATCAGCGGGTGCTCATCATCGGGAAGGGCAATTCCGCGTTCGAGACCGCGGACAACCTGATGGAGACGACCACGGTGATCCACGTGGCCGGTCCCCGCTCGGTGCGGCTGGCCTGGCGCACGCATTTCGTCGGCCACCTGCGCGCGGTCAACAACAACTTCCTCGACACCTATCAGCTGAAATCGGCGAACGCGATCCTCGACGGCACGGTGCGGGGCATCGAGCGCGACGGCGACGGATTCAAGGTGACGTTCAGCTTCTCCCGGGTGAACGAGGTCGTCAAGGAGCTGCACTACGACCGGGTTCTGGCGTGCACCGGATTCCGTTTCGACGCGTCCGTGTTCGACGAGTCGTGCCGGCCCGAGCTGGCCATCGACGACCGTTTCCCGGCACAGACCGAGGCGTGGGAGTCGGTGAACGTGCCCGGCCTGTTCTTCGCCGGCACGATCAGCCAGGTCCGGGACTTCAAGAAGTCCACAAGCGGATTCATCCACGGCTTCCGGTACGCGGTGCGCGCGCTGCACAAGATCCTGGAGCGTACGTACGAGGGCACGCCCTGGCCGGCCGAGAAGCTGGACGGCACCGCGGAGGCGATCACCGACGCCGTCATCGCCCGGGTGAACCGGACGTCGGCGCTCTGGCAGCAGTTCGGGTTCCTCGCCGACGTGGTGACGGTCGGCGGATCGGGCGCCCGCTATCACGACGAAGTGCCGGTGGACTGGTTCCTGCGGCACGGGCCGGCCACCGCCGACCACGACTACCGGGACGCGTTCGTGGTCACCCTGGAGTACGGCCCGGATCACGACAAGGTCGATCCGTTCGACATCAGCGTGGCCCGGATCGCGCAGGACACGCCCGGCCAGGCGCACGACGCCGCGTACCTGCATCCGATCGTCCGGCACTACCGTGACGGCGTGCTGGCGGCCACCCACCACCTGGCCGAGAACCTGGAGAACCGGTGGGACCGGCCGGAGGTGCACGTCGCACCCCTGGCCGCGTTCGTGGCCCGCCGGCTCGCCGGGTCCTGACATGAACCCGGTGTACGACGATTTCTTCGCCGGTGGGGCCGGTGAGGAGCGGACGCTGCGGGGCAATCTCGCGGCGTACGACCGGCTGCGGATCGTTCCCCGGGTGCTGCGCGCCACCGGCGACCGCGACCTGCGGACCACCCTGTTCGGCACGGATCTGGCCACCCCGGTCCTGGTCGCGCCGACCGCGTTCCATCTGCTGGCCCATCCGGGCGGTGAGGTGGCCACCGCGCGGGGGGCGGCCGCCGCCGGAACCGCCATGGTGGTGAGCATGGCGGCGACCCAGCCGGTCGAGCGGATCGCCGGGGCCGGTGGCCCGTTGTGGTTCCAGCTCTACCCGCAGCCGGATCTGGCGTTCACCGCGGCGCTGGTGAAGCGGGCCGAGGCGGCCGGCTGCCGGGCGCTGGTGGTCACCGTGGACTCGCCGGTGTTCGGCCGCCGCGAACGGGATCTGCGCAACGGCTTCACCGACCTGCCGGACGGGCTGGCCTGCGAGAACATGCGGGACGACACCGGGCGGGTGCGGAACATCGAGATGGACCCGGCGCTGGGCTGGGACCGGATCGGGTGGCTGCGCGGGATCACCGGGCTGCCGGTCCTCGTCAAGGGGATCCTGCATCCGCAGGACGCCCGGCTCGCGGTCGGGCACGGCGTGGACGGGGTGATCGTCTCCAACCACGGCGGGCGGCAGCTGGACGGGGCGATCGCCACGATCGACGCGTTGCCGGCGGTCGTCGAGGCGGTCGGCGGGCGGATCCCGGTGCTGGTCGACGGCGGGATCCGGCGGGGTACGGACGTGCTCATCGCGCTCGCCCGCGGCGCGGCGGCGGTTCTTGTCGGACGGCCGGTGCTCGACGCTCTCGCCCGTGGTGGCGCGGACGGCGTACGGGATCATCTGCGGACACTGACGGCGGACCTGGACCACGTGATGGCGCTGGCCGGAGCGAAGCGACCGGCCGAGCTGACCCCGGACCTGGTGGCGGTGGCCGGATGAACGCGGTGGTCCGACTGCGCGAGTGGATCTTCCAGCGGGTCAACGGGACGGAGGGGATCCCGGTGCCCGGGCCGCTGGTCGGCGCGCAGCATTTCGAGCGGGTCTACAGCGATCCGGCCGCGGACGGCCGCAGCCGCGGCGCGGGTCTGTCCGACCTGTTCTGGTACTGGCTGGCACCCGGACCGCAGATGCACCAGGAACATCTGGAGCCCGGTGATCGATATCAGACGGTCGCACGGACCACGCGGCGGGTTCTGGCGGTCCCGCACGCACGTTCGGATGCGTTGGCGACCGCGGCGACGCGGCGGATCCTGGATCCGCTCCCCCGGGACCGGACGTCGTTCACCCGGCTGCGGGACCTGATGATGCCGGTCTGGGCCGAGGTCTTCCACGAACTGGTCTTCGCGGAGAGGTGCCCGCCCGAGGTGCGAAGACTCATCGTCGCCAACGCCGACGACGTGGTCACCGCGCTGAAGGGGCTGAGCCTGCGGCACATGCGCCGCCGCGACCGGCTGACGCGGTACCTGCTCGACCGGATCAGGGCGGGGACCTGCCCGGTCGTGCTGCCGTCGCCGTTCACCGACCAGGAGACGGCCTGGTATCTCCAGGGCGCGTTCTTCAACACCGCGGTGGTGCAGATGTCCGAGGCGATGGCGCACATCCTGCTCTGCGCCGCGGACTACCGGACGGATCTGTCCGACGACTCCCTCGACCGGCTCATCGACGAGACGCTGCGGGTGCATCCGCTGTTCGGCATCGCCCATCGGATCACCTCGGCGCCGATCGTCGTCGACGACGTCACGCTGCCCGCCGGATCCGTGCTGCTCTTCAACTACCTGGCGTTCCAGCGCACCGGGCCGGCCGCCGACGACACGTTCGACCCGGAGCGCTGGCGGACCCTCAAACCCCGGGAGGCCCATTTCATTCCGTACGGCGTGACGGCGAACCGTGCGTGCCCGGCACGTGGCGCCGCGCCGGTGATGCTGCGCGCCGCGACCCGGGAGGTGCTGCGCCGGTTCACGCCGGCGTCCTCGGTCCGGCACACCCGTTCCCTGCCCAGCCGGGGGCCCGCCTACCTGACCCCGATCGGAGCGCCGGGGCCGACGCCCGGCCGTCTGTTCGCGTTGCGCCGTGCCGATGCCGTCGCCGACGCCGGCCGCTCGGTGAAACAGCTGGTGCTCGGCACCTGGATGGTGCTCGACGCCCGCCGCCAGAAGCTCTGCGCCACCTATTTCGAGGAGGCCCGCCCGTGACCCCGACCGAGCTGGCGCCGCGGTTCTTCATCGCGGTCGCCGTGATCCTGCTCTTCTGCCGAGTGGTGTCCTGGATTCTCGGCAAGGCCGGGCAGCCACCCGTGGTCAGCGAGATGCTGGCCGGGGTGCTGCTCGGCCCATCGCTGCTCGGCCTGTTCTTCCCGCAGGTCCAGGCCGCGCTGTTCCCGGCGCCGCTGCTGCCGGTGCTGTACGTGGTCGGGCAGGTCGGCCTGGTGTTCTTCATGTTCCAGGCCGGGTACGCGTTCAAGTCGCACCGGGTCACCCGGCTGGCCGGCACCGCGGGTGCGGTCTCGCTCGCCGGGGTCACCGCGCCGCTGCTGCTCGGCGTGCTGCTGGTGGTCGTCACCTCGGACGCGGTACCGCTGCGCCCGGACGGCGTGTCGCTCGGGGTGTCGGCGGCGTTCGTCGGCGTGGCCCTGGCCATCACCGCGTTCCCGATGCTGGCCCGGATCATCACCGAACGCGGGCACGCCGGCACCCGGCACGGCTCGCTCGCCCTGGCCAGCGGCGCGATCGACGACCTGGTCGCCTGGATCATGCTGGCCGTGGTGCTGGCGTTCGCCTCCGGTGAGGCCGGGCCGGCGTTCGTCACCGCCGGCGGCGCGGTCCTGTTCGGGCTGGCGCTCTGGTTCGGCGGGCCCCGGGTGACCGGACTGCTGATCAGAAGTGACCGGCTCGACGACCGGGGACGGATGCTCGGCGTGGTGGCGCTGCTGTTCCTGGTCGCCTTCTACACCGACGAGATCGGCCTGTACGCGGTGTTCGGGGCGTTCGCGCTGGGAGTGGTGATGCCGCAGCACGAGCGGACCGACCGCGTGATCTCGGTGACCAACCCGGTCGCGTCGGCGGTGTTCCTGCCGCTGTTCTTCACGTTCTCCGGGTTGCGGACCGAGTTCGGGCTGCTCGGCGAGCCGCGGGTGCTGTTGTTCGCGGCGGCCTGCGTGACGCTGGCGATCGTCGGCAAGTTCGGGGCGTGCTGGGCCGCCGCCCGGTTGCGCGGCGAGCCGAACGGTGTCGCGCTGAAGGTCGGTGCGCTGATGAACGCGCGCGGGCTGATGCAGCTGATCGCGCTGAACGTGGGCCTGGAGGCGGGGATCGTGAACGCGTCGCTGTTCACCGTGCTGGTGCTGGTCGCACTGGTCACGACCATCATGACGACACCGGTGCTGACCTGGCTGGAACGGCGCGAGAAGCGGGTGACGGCACCGGCCGAGGAGCCGGCGCTGGCCGTACCGTAAGAGGGTTTCGTCGTATCTTAAGAATTTGATTGAGAAATCAAACTCCTTCACCAGTGCCGCCAAGACATATGAGATCTTCGATGTCATGCGCCGGCTACTGGTCATCGAGGACGACGCCGATCTCCGTGAACTGGTCGCCGGGGCGCTGGTCGACGAGGGCTATCACGTCGACCAGGCCCCGGATGGCCAACGCGGACTGCACCTGAGCCTGACCAGGCCCTACGACGTGCTGGTGATCGATCGGCGGTTACCGGCACTCGACGGCCTCGACCTGATCACCCGGTTGCGCGCGCGGGCCGTCGCCGCCCGCGCGCTGATGCTGACCGCGCTCGGCACGGTCGACGACCGGATCGCCGGGCTGGACGCGGGCGCCGACGACTACCTGGTCAAACCGTTCGACCTGGACGAGCTGAGCGCGCGGATCCGGGCGCTGTGCCGCCGCACGTCCGACGCCACCGACGTGCTGCGCATCGGCGACGGGATGCTCGATCTGGGCGTCCGCGACGCCGTCCTGCCCGACGGGACCCGGGTGTCGCTCTCGGCCCGCGAATTCGAGTTGCTCCGCGCCCTCGCCGCCCGCCCGAGCGCGGTGCATCCGCGGGCACTGCTGCGCAGCCGGGTCTTCGACGAGGCGGCCGCCGCGTCGATCGTGGACACCTACGTCTACTACCTGCGCCGCAAACTCGGCCGCAAGGTGGTGCAGACCGTGCACGGACTCGGCTACCGGCTGGGCGCACTGTGATCCGCAATGTCGAACTCCAGGCCGTCCGCCGCGCCCGCTGGCAGATCGGGCTGCTGGTCGGGCTCGCGATCGGGGTGCTGCTGGCGATGGCCGGCGCGATCGCGTACGAGGTGATGCGCCACAGCCAGGAACAACAGATCGGCCGGGAGCTGGACTACGGCATCCGGAACGGGATCATCGCCGGCCCACCCGCCTGCAGCTGGATCTTCTTCTACGCCCCGGACGGCCGACTGACCCAAGGCGACCGCGCCGCCCCCACGGACCTGCCGCTGCACGACGACGTCGACACGGTGGCCGCCACCGGGATCACCCAGAACCGGCAGGTCGACCGGGACGGCACCACCTACTGGACCCGCACCCAGACCCGGGGCGACGTGATCGTCCAGGCCGTGTTCGACTCCCGCTTCCAGATCGCCGACCGGCGGCACCTGCTGACCGCGTTCCTGCTCGCCGCGGCGGCCGGCCTGCTCGCCGCGATGCTGGCGGCGATGCTGGTCGGCCACCGGGCGGTCGCCCCGCTGGCCGAGGCACTCACCCGGCAACGCCGGTTCGTCGCCGATGCCAGCCACGAGCTGCGCACCCCGATCGCCCAGGTGCACACCCGCGCCCAGGTGCTGGCCCGCCGCGCCGCACACCACGGCGCGGACCACCGCGACCTCGACCGGCTCGTCGACACCACCCGGCGGCTCGGTGAGATCGTGGACGAACTGCTGCTCTCCGCACGCCTCGCCGCCGACCCGGACGGTCCCCGGCCGGACGCGCCGGTCGACCTGGCCCGGCTCACCGCCGAGGAGACCGAACGGGCACTCAACGGCACGACCTCGGTCACCCTGACGACGCCGCCACGGCCGGTGCCGATCGTCGGGGTCGAGTCGGCGCTGCGCCGGGTGGTCAGCGAACTACTGGCCAACGCGCTCCTCCACACCCCGGGCGGCCGAATCGCGGTCACCGTACGAACCTCCCCGGGAACGGCGGAACTGGTGGTCGCGGACACCGGCGACGGCTTCGACCCGGCCGACGCCGAGCGCATCTTCGACCGGTTCCACCGCGGGCCGGGCGGTGCGCGCGGCTTCGGGCTGGGCCTGGCGCTGCTGCGGGAGGTGGTGACCGGCCACGGCGGCACGATCGTCGCGGACGGCCACCCGGGCCGGGGCGCCACGTTCACCGTTCGCCTGCCGCTCGCCGCCGGCCCGGGATCGAGCCGTCCGCCGCCGCCGTAGACCCCGCTCAGTCGACGACCACGGCGCACTCCTTGCGCTGCCAGGCGTCCGGTGCCGGTGGGGCCACGCCGGCGGGCAGCCGGGTGGCGGCGTCCACCCTGGCGCAGGCGAGCTGAGCGGTGGTCAGGTTCCTCGCCCGGGGACCGGTGAGATCGGCGCCGGTGAGATCCGCACCGGTGAAGTCGGCGCCGAGGAAGTCCACGTCCCGCAGGTTCGCGCCCGACAGGTTCGTCCCGCGCATCCTCGTGCCGTCCAGCACGGCTCCCTCCAGATTGGCGCCGTGGAGATCAGCCCGGATGAAGTACGTGTTCGTGAAATCGGTGGCACGCAGGTCGGCACGGGGCAGCACCCCGTCGGAGAAGGTCGCGACCGACAGATCCACCCCGCGGAAGCTGGCGCCGGGAAGGTTGAAGCGCTTCAACCCCAGTGTGGTGTTGGTGAAGTCGAGAGCGATGTGCGCGTCCGGATCCGGCCGCCGGCCCAGGACGGTCATCGCGGCACGTACGTCAGGAGTCGCCGGCGTGATGGACGGTTCCTCGTTCCAGGGTGCGTGCGAGCGTACGAACGCACACAGCACCTCGATCACCATGTTCTCGTCGGCCTGGAACTCCCTCATCAGCGCCTCGAGGGCGTAGATCCCGCCGAGCCGGACACCGAGTTTGTCCTCGCCCTCCTGGCCGAGCTGGTCCACCGCCCGTACGAATCGGTCGGCCCGCTGGCCCTTGAGCGCGAGATCCTGCTGCTCCTGCGAGGCCTTCTGCTGCTGGGCCAGCTGATCGCGGTTGAAGTCGTTGGTCAGGATCAGACCGATCCCGACGAACAGGACGGAGAGGATCCCGGCGATCGCGGTGCCGCGCTGCCGGTAGTCCGGCGGCGCCTCCCTCCACTCGGGTCCGCGGCTCCGGGCGGCACGCGACCTGAGCTGCCTGCGCAAGCGTTCCATTCATCCTATTAAATAGGTCACGCGCTACAGGCGGTAGGCGATCGATCACCCGAAGATCCGGCCGGGTGCCGCCCCCTCTTTCCGTATGACGCAAAAGATTCCGACCGCACCATATCGATCTTCTTCGATCGATATGGTCGGGCGGCTGAGTCCTGGGTGAGGCGTGACCTCACCCCACATGGGGGAGGACCGCTCTCCTTCGTGTGCCCTGTCCGAAGGAGAACGTGTGCGAACCAGAACATTGTTCGCCGGGATCACCGCGGCACTGACCGCCGTCACCGTCCTCACCGCGCCGGCACCCGCCCTGGCCGGAACCGACCCCGCGAGCCGGGCGTCCTCGGTGGCACGGGCCGCCGGAACCAGCGGCACCGACGCCGCGACCATCCAGAAGACGGTCGGCGCCTACTGGACCGCCGAACGGATGGCCCGCGCCATTCCGGTCGACGCGCCCGACGTACCCGTCAAGTCCGAGAAGCCGGCACCCGTCCCGACCGGCCCCGTGAGCACCGTCGCTCCGGCCCAGCCCAGCAAGAAGCCGGGCGTGAACGCCGGGCGCAACGCCCGGCCGGACGCCAGTGCCGCGGCCATCAACGCGTCCCCGACCGTCGGCAAGGTCTTCTACCACAACCCCGGCGACGGCAGCGACTACGTCTGCTCGGGATCCGCCGTCAACAGCGCCTCCAAGAACGTCGTCTCCACCGCCGGGCACTGCGTCTACGACCCGGACAACGACAACTGGATGGACAACTGGGTCTTCGTGCCCTACTACGACCACGGCTCCCGGCCGTACGACACCTGGTACGCCGCTCAGCTCACCACGTTCAACGGCTGGTTCGACGACGGTGACCACGACTGGGACGTCGCGTTCGTCAACGTGTGGCGCACCGCGGGCACCCGCCTCGTCGACCGGGTCGGCGGCAACGGTCTCGCCTTCAACCTCGCCGATGACGTCTACGTGACCGTCATCGGGTACCCCGCCGAGGACCCGTTCGACGGTGAATGGCAGTACTACTGCCAGGGCAACATCTACCCGCGCTGGTTCAGCGACCAGGTCGGCTTCGACTGCCTGCTGACGGCCGGCGCCAGCGGGGGCCCGTTCCTCTACGACTACGACAATTCGAGCCTTCTCGGGTATGTCAACGGGGTGGTCAGCAACGGGCCCCCGGAGACGAGTTACAGCCCGTATTTCGACACCGATGTGCAGAACCTCTACAACCTGGTCGCCTCCTACACCACCTGACGCACCCCGCGGCGGGGCACACTCGAGTGTGTCCCGCCCCTACTCCGGAGGGTTTTCGTCGATGAGTCGCCTCAGTTGGCTGGCCGCCGCCGCGGTCGTCGCCGCCCTCACGGTCGCCGTCGTCCTCGCCGTCCGGCCGGGGACCAGCCCGGACCCCGGCGGTGCACCGTCCCCGGCCGACCCGGCACAGCACCGGGTGAGCCCCGGCGCACCGGTCTCCGACGAACGCCTCCGCAGCGCCAAACCCGTGCCGAAGGGCGGCTGACCGGCTCGCAGCCGCGGGGCGCCACTGGTCAGCCGGCACCGTCGAGCCCGGCCGTTCCCATCGTGGCGCCGTCCGGAACGGGTGTCATCGCGGCGGCCGGTTCGTCGAGGGCGATGCGACAGGCGTCGAGCCGGGCCGCCAGTTCCGGTGCGGCGTGCTGGAACGCGCTGAGATCGGTCCGGATGTCGAGCAGCTGTCCCCACCCGATGTTGCGCGCCTGGTCCACCAGTTCGACCGCGGGCCCGAGGTGGCCCGCCGCGGTGCTACAGGCCGCGGCGTCGGCGGCCCGCAGACTCCGTTGCGACCCCAGCGCGTACTCCCGGTCACCGCGGGCCATCCCGCGCCAGGCGGCGAGCGGAAGAAGGGCGACGGCGTCGGCGTAGGCCCCGGCGGCGTCTGCGGGACCCGAGGTGGCCGCCGTGAGGTGGGCCCGGCTGAGTGCCGCCACGAGCCGGATGTCGCTTCGCGCGGACCCGAGCCCGGCCGCTTCGCGCCAACTGTCGAGCGCCTCGTCCCGATCGGTGTCGCGCTGCAGGGCCGTCCACCGTTGCTTCAGGAGAATGCCCAGGTTGTTCAGATGCTCGACGCGCCCGGCGTCCGCGGGGTCCCCGGCACGCACCGCACGCCGGCCCAGCATGATCGCCTCATCGAGACAGACGGGGTCGCCGTCGTGCCGGAACCGGATGCCGAGCACCACGGCGGCGGAGCCGAGCAACACTCCCGCCTGGGGCTTCGGATTGACCCGCGGCCCGGCGATCGACTCCCGGGCCGCACGCTCGGCTTCATCCAGGTCGCCGGCGTCGCCGGCCAGCTCGAACCGCGCCGACAGCACACCAGCGAGGGCCGACAGGTAGATCGGCCGCCACGGGGCGTCGGCGGCGGTACCGGCGACCGCCGCGCGGGCCGCCTCGACGGCGGCTTCCAGGTCCGCGGCCTCCCCGTAACGATCGAATCGGTGCTGCCAGAGGCGTGCCAGGCTGGACATCCAGGTCGCCCGGCTCGGATGGCCGGCCGGGGTGCCGTCGACGGCGGCGCGGGCGACGGCGATCGCCTCGTCGATGTCGGCACTGTTCCCGGTGGCAGTGAACCGGCTGATGAGCGACGTGCCGAGGTTCGCGCGGAGATGCGACAACTGGGGGCCGTCGAGCGACAGGGTCTGCGCCGCCTCCCGGCCGATCCCGATGGCCTCGTCCAGATCACCGCGGGAATCTCCGAAGTGATAGCGCTTACTCAGGGCGATGCTCAGGTGCATGAGCTGCCGACCCCGGTCCGGGCGTTCGAGCCCACCCGTGTGCAGAGCCGCACGACTGAGGGCGATCGATTCGTCGAGGTCCGCACGGCTCTTGCGATGGTCGAACCGGACACTCAGCATGGCCGCCAGGTCGGACAGCCGCGTCGCCCGGTCGGGCTGTGCCGGATCGGTGGCCGCGACGGCCTCCCGGGACAGGACGATGGCCTCGTCGATGTCGGCAGGTTCGCCGAACGCCTCGAAGCGGCGGCTCAGCCCGTTGGCCAGGTTGGACAGGTGGCGCGCACGCTGCGGCTCGTCGTCGGTGATGATCTCGACCGTCCGGCGGCCCACGGCGATGGCCTCGTCCAGATCGGCGCGATCGCCGCGTAATCCGTAACGCGAGTAGAGGACACCGCCGAGGTTGGACAGCGCGACGGCCTGGTGGTGCGGGTCCGCCGTCACGGACTCCGCCATGGTCCGTAGGAGAGCCAGGGCCTCGTCCAGATCGGCATCCAGGCCGTCGCGTTCGGACCGGGCCCGCAACTGCTTGGCGAGCACGTTCATCGACATGTCTCGGTCCCGGCCCGCGCCGGCCGCCGCCACCGCGTCCCGCGCGAACTCGATCGCCTCGTCGATATCCGGACGGCGGCCGAGGTGCTTGAACCTCAGCCCGAGTGACTCACCGAGCATGGCGAGCGCGAACGGCCGTCCGGCGTGGTCGTGCGGGATCAGTCGTACGGCGTCGCGCCCGGCCTGCACCGCCGCCTCCAGGTGGGGGGCGTCACCCGTGCGGTCGAAACGCAGCCGCAGCGCCGTACCCAGGTTGGCCAGCGGCATCGCCCGGGCCGGTCCCTGCGGCAATTCGGCGACCTCGGCGGTGAGGCGGCTGATCGCCTGCTCCAGCACGGCCGGGTCGGCCGTGCGTACCGCGCGATCGAGCCACTCGGCTCCGTCGCCGGGCGCGGGGTTCCGCCGTTCGTGCAGAAAGCGGCGGACGGGTTCGGGGAAGGCGCGGGGGTCGTCATCCGGTAGCAGGGCGAACAGAGTGATCGCCTCCTGGAGATCGACCTCCCGCTCGTCCGGCGGCGACTGGGCCGCGCGATGCCAGCGGAACCACGCCAGCACGAGCAGCACCTGCGGCGGGTAGCGGCCCGGCGCGGTGGCGCTGCACTGCAGCAGCTCCCATGCGTCGGCCATCATCTCCGGAGCCAGAATCGCTCCGCGGTCACCGGCCTCGTACGCGTGGATCCGTCGGGTGATGGCGGCGATCAGACGGTCGGCCTTGGACATCCGCGGCTCCGTACGGTCGAGACGGGCTCCCCTGACATATAGCAGAACCGGGCTCACCGGGTCCTCCACCGTTCGGCTGCGCCGTGACCGGCTCAGCCGGATGTTCTCGCTGAAAGCCGACGTGCCCACGCTGGACTTCGGTGTACAGAATGCTCAGAGCTCATCAACGCACAGTAGCCATACGCCTTCCGCGTCGGCTCCGACATGGATCGAGCTGAACCGGGACAGGCACTCGTGCTCCCACCCGGCTGGGTCCACGCCGGTATCTCCAACCGCGTCGAGATCGCCCTGTTCGCCTGCCCGGGCACGGGTGTGTCGAACTGGAGCCGCATTCCACGGTAGGCCCTGCACCCGGTGACTGGTTAGCGTTCTGGGATGGATCTGCGTGAGCGCATCGTGGCCTTCCAGCAACGGCGGGATCGCGCCGCGATCCTGGACGATCAAGCGCTGGCCGAGGCACGGCAGGTCCGGGCCGGAGGGCCGCTCGCCGGTGCCGATCATCGAGTCCTCGGCCTCTTCCACTACCTCCGGTACGTGTTGTCGCCGTACGGTCGCGGTGCCGACGACCTGCGGCTTGCCCTGGAATCGCTGGTTGCCGCGGGTTCGGTGCCGCGGCCGCTGTGCTGGCTGGTGGAACCGGATCCGGAGGCGCTCACCGCGTTCCTGAGTAAGCGCAACGCGGCCCACGCGCAGGCCTTGACCGCGTCGGTCGATCGTCTCGACGCCGACCTGCTCGACACGGCCATCGACGGCCTCCGGCAGCTCGCGAAGTGTGCGTCAGAAGACGCACCGATCCGCTTCGACGTGCTCAGCAACTTCTGTGTCGCGCTCTGGATCCGCTTCGAGCGCACCGGCGACCTCGCGGACCTCGACGAGGGCGCCGCCGCCGCGCGGGACCTCACCACGGCCCAGCGGCCGGGGGCGCTGGCGAACGCGGCACTGCTGCTCGGCGCCCGCCATGCCGCCCGTTACGACCGTCGCGACCTCGACGATCAGATCGCCGTCCTGGAGCGGGCCCTCGTCGTGGCGGCGACCGGCGATCACGACCTGGCCCGCTACGGTGGCGACCTCGCCGACGCCGTACGCATCCGGTTCGAGATCGACTCGGAGGTCACCGACCTCGACCGTGCGATCGACCTCTACCAGCAGGCCCTCGAGGTGGCGCCGGCCGGGCACCCGGACAATGCCGCTCTTCTGGCCTGCATGGCCGAGTGCCTGAGCCGGCGTTTCCGGTACAGCAACGACCCCGGGGATCTACATGGCGCGGTGGAGGCCGGCCGACGGGCCTTGAGTGTCGCGGACCGGACCGGACCGGCGTGGTCGGCGATCGCCGACCGGGTCGGCGGGACGCTGATCGACCGCTTCACCCGGCTCGGCGTGGCCGACGACCTCGACGAAGGGCTCGACCTTCAGCGGATGTCGATCGCCGATCCGGTCGCCGCCGGTTCGCGGCTACCCACCCATCTGATCAATTACGGGCATGGACTGCTGCGGGCCTTCGCATGGCGGGGTACGCCGGCGGACCTGGACACCGCGATCAAGGTGGTACGGGCCGCGTCGTCCCGGGTACCGGCTGCCTCGCCGGAGCATCCGATCGCCGCCAACGTGTTGTCGGTCGCGCTGTTCCAGCGTTTCGAGCTTCGCGGCCGGCCGGAAGATCTGACCGATGCGATCAGTGCCTGCCGCACCGCCGTCACGGGTCTCAGCGAACGGGACCCCCGGCGGGCGAGCTACCTGTCGGGCCTCGCCGTGATGCTCCTGCGCCACTTCACCCGTGCTGACGCGGCCCCCGCTCTGGACGAGGCGGTCGCGGTGGCGGCGGAAGCCGTGCGACTGACCGCCCTCGGCGACGCCAATCGGCCTCGCCACCTGAACAACCTCGGTATCGCCTTGCTCGAACGCCATGACCGGGACAACACGGAAGCCGACCTGGACCGGGCAATCGTCGTGCTACGCGACGCCGTCGAGAGCGAGTCGCCGCACTCGCCCGAACGGGCGATCTACCTGACCAACCTGGCCACCAGCGTGCGCCTCCGGGAATCGGCGGAGCAGGCGATGGAGTACGCCCGCGCGGCACTGGCCGCCACGGCGCCGGGCGATGTCGAACGGTGCAACCGGATGCTGGCATTGAGCGCCGTCCTCGCCGACGCCGGGCGCCGGGCGGATGCCGTGGTGCTGCTTCGCGAGGCGGCGTTGCGGTCCACCGGGCCCGCCGACCATCGCATGCGAGCGGCGATCGGCTGGGCGGACATGGCCGGCAGCGACGAGAGGCTGGAGGCCTTGACCACCGTGATCGGGTTGCTCCCGGAACTCGCCTGGCACGGCTTGGACCGCGCCGTTCAGGAGCAGCGTCTACGCGACCGGCCGTTGCTGGTCGGACAGGCGGCCGGACACGCCGTCGACGCCGGCCGCCCCGGACTGGCGGTGGAGCTGCTGGAGCAGGGCCGCACGGTGATCTGGTCGCATCTGGTCCGCGCACGCACTCCGCTGGCCCGGATCGAAGCCGCGCACCCGGTCCTGGCCGAGCGGCTGCTGACCGTACGCCGGCTGCTGGACAGCGGCACCGGCCCCGGGATCACCGATCCTGTTCGGCCGCGGTCACCTCGCGCCGTCGTGACCGGCTGAGCAAGGGCACCGCGGCGGTACACAGCCCGGCCGCCGCGGTGATCGGCAGAGTCCAGTGCCAGTGCGGCGTGGTGCCGGCGATGAGCACGCCACCGATCCCGGTCGCCAGCCAGGCGAGCCCGGCGCCGACGAAGCCGTACAACGCGGCGTCGAACGGCCTCCACCGGCCGGGCCGTGATCCCGGCGGCCAGTGCAGGATCGCGGTGGGCAGCCACACGGCGATCGCGGTGAGTGCCGCGATGAGCGGGGCGTGCAGCGACGACCGGATCGGCAGTTCGTACTCCAGGCTCTGGATCGCGGCGAGCGCGGTGACCAGGCCGCCGAGCAGCGAGGTCTGCAGGAGGGTGAGCGACTCCTGCCGGGTGCGCTGTGCCGTCTCGACCGCGGCGGCGGCGAGGCCGGTGACCTGGCTGACGCGTTCGTTCGTGGCCTGGAGGTAGGTCTCCTCGGTGCCGAGTTGGTCGGTGAGCCAGGCGGCGATGTGCCGGTCGTTGTCGAGCGGGCCGCCCGGCTCGTCGATGGCGGGCCTGCCGAGCGCCGCCCGCATGTTGCGGTCGGCGGTGCGCACGGTTCCGGTCATCGAGCGGATGCGGCTCAGCGAGTCGACCAGGCCGCGTTCCCGCGATTGGGCGGCGGTCAGCCGGGCGCTGACGGCGCGTAGCCGGTCGGGCGGCAGGGGCCGCTGCATGTGGGCAGCCAGCGCGTCGCACTGTGCCCTGGCGTCGGCGACAGCGTCCCGGACGGCGGGGAGGTCCCGCACCAGGACGAGCTGCTGGTAGCGCAGTTTCGCGGCGTGCAGCAGGTAGCGGGTGAACGGCACCAGGCCGGGGCGGTCGTCGCTCCAGAGCCAGCGGTCGAGGGTGTCCCGTTCGGTCAGTGGGGCGACCGCGGCGAAGCGCCGGTGGTGGGCGACCGCGCCGCCCGCGGTCGGCGGTAGCTCCCACAGGTTGATGCCGCGCTCGAACATGACTTTGGCGGGATTCGTCCGGTCCGCGGCGGGCAGCAGCGGCAGCAGCGGCTTGATCGACACGTGTGCGGGTACGTCGCCGCTGATCTGAGCCAGGTAGACGACCGCTGATCCGAGGCTGCCGGTGACCGCGGGCGCGCCATCGAGCACGGTCTCCCATCGGCGTTGCAGGTCGATCCAGGTGGTGCCGGCCCCGTCGGGTGCCAGCAGCAGACCGGCGCCGAGGACGTCGTGGTCCTGATACACGATGAGCTGACCGTCGCCGTCGGCCGTCTGCCGGCCGCCGAGAACCGTCAGCCGTTCGGTGAAACCGCCCGTCGCCACGGGCTCGAGGTCCTCGGGAACTCCGGGGATCTCCTGGTCCAGGCCGCTCGCGGCCATCGCGTTCCACAACGCGGCCAGGCCGGCCTCGCCACCGTTCGCGGGCCCCCGGCCGTCGGCGGCGAAGAACACGTGCGCCAGCAGCGCCGGCTCAGTGACGGTCGGCGGTGCCGGCATCGTCATCGGGGGTGTCGGCGGTCCGCGGTGGGGACTGCTCGACCGGCTGTTCCGGCGTGAGGCGGTGCACCAGGTCGTTGGCGACCGCACGAACGGCATCCGGCATCGGGGACAGCCGCGCCGTACCCATGTCGGGGTTGACCCGGCGTCGTGTCCGCAGACCGTCGTAGGTCAGCAGCAGGGTCATCGGCTCTTTCAAGGCGGTCTCGTCGCCGGCGGCGAGCGCCGTCACGGCGGCGGTGAGCTCCCGGTGGACACGGTCCCACTCGGCCTGGCTCAACCGCAGCGTCATGACCGACTCGACACGCTCGCGGTACCGATCGTGTTCCACAGTGCTCACCCTAGCCGAGCGACAGCACGCGGGCGTCGCCCGCGATGGGGAGTCCGTTCGGTCCTTCCTCACCTCCGTTCCGGCGAAGCGGACCCGGGCGGCTCGCGGACCCTCTCGTATCTGCGGTATGCATTGATGCCCGTGCCACCTGCGGAGAGAGGATCGTCGTGACCGAACCCGACCTGTCCCGCCAGATCGACCGCCGGATGAGACTGGCGCGGGAATGGGACGAACTCGTCGAGCAGGTCCGCGCCCTGGACGGTTTCGAGGACTTCCTGCGCCCACCGCGCATCGAGCGGTTGCGGGACGCGGCCGTCGGCGGTCCCGTGGTGATCGTCAACGTCAGCCGGTGGCGTTGCGACGCGCTGATCGTCCGGGCCGGCACGGAGGTCACCAGCGTCGAGCTGAGCGAACTCACGCTGGACGCGGTCACCGAACGGGTCAACGCCTATCTCACCGCCCTGGACGACGACCAGTCGGCACACGTGGCGATGGTGGACGCCGCCGACGAGGAGCTGGCCGGGCGCCTGTCCCGCGCCGAGCTGCTCGCCGCGACCCAGGCCTACCTCCGGGTGAACGCGGCCACCGAGGCCCACCTCACCGGCCTGCTCGCCTGGATGTGGGACGTGATCACCGAGCCGGTCCTCACGGCGCTCGGACTCGACGAACCGACCCCCGACGGTCAGGATCCGCCACGGCTGTGGTGGTGCCCGACCGGGGCGCTGACACTGCTGCCGCTGCACGCCGCCGGCCACCACGACAGGCCCGGGGTATCGGTGATCGACCGGGTGGTGTCCTCCTACACCCCGACGCTGCGGGCCCTGCTGGAAGCACGATCGCGGTCGACGTCGGCACCGGCCGGCGAGGTACGCGATTCGATGGCCGTGGTCGCACTCAGCGAGACCCCGGGGCAGCCGGCCCTGCCGAACGTGACCCGTGAGGTGGAGCTGCTCCAGCGGCTGCTGCCCGACCGGCTCGAACTGCTGTCCGGCGAGGACGCGACCGTCGCCGCCGTACTGGAGACGATGACGGCCCGGCGCTGGGCGCACTTCAGCTGCCACGGCGACCAGAACCTGGCCATGCCGTCGCAGGGCGGCCTGCTGCTGTACGACGGACTGCTCAGCATCACCGACATCACCGCACGCCAGTACCACGGCGACTTCGCGTTCCTGTCGGCGTGTAAGACCGCCACCGGCGGCGTCGACCTACCGGACGAGGCCATCACCTTGGCGGCCGCACTGCACTACACCGGCTACAACCACGTGGTCGCCACCCTGTGGTCGGTGTGGGACCGGGGCGCGGCCGACGTGACCGAGTCGGTCTACGAGCAGATCGTCCAGGACGGCAGGGTCCAGCCGCAGCGGTCGGCGACGGCGCTGCATCACGCCGTGGTGAGACTACGGCGGCGCAACCTCGACCGGCCGAGTGTCTGGACACCCTTCATCCACATCGGGCCGTGACGGCGACACGAGACCGGGCCGCGGCTCGCCCGCCGCCACGCGCCGGACGGCACCGAACTGGTGGACCTGCTGCTGGAGAAACTCGGCGAGGTGGGTGGCCTGCACTTCATGGACACCGGCGACGTCCACAGCCGGGATCTGTCCATCGCGGCGTTGGTGGAACTGACCGACCGCGACCCGTCGTCCGTGACGGGTCTGCGCACTCTGTGCGTGGTGCTACAGGCCCGCCCCGACGCGACCGGTGAGATCACCGACGCCGAGGAGCTCATCGCCCGCGCACGGCGCCTGCGGGCCCTCGTCCCCGCGGGTGACGATCGATGGACGGCAGAGTGGATCATCGCCGGTGGCCTGTTCGCCCGGCATCGGCTCCGCCGGGACCCCGCCGGCCTCAACGAGGCCATCACCCTCTATCGGAGGGCTGCCGCACAGGTGTCGCCGGCCGACAGCCGATCCGCCGAAATCCTGTCGATGCTCATCCGCGCGCTGGTCGCCAGATTCGATGTGCTCGGCGCCAGTGACGACATCCACGAAGCCACCGCGGTAGCCGACCGGCTCGACGCGTTGCCCCTCGCATCCGGGTCCGGCGGGGTACTCGTCAACGCCGCGAACGCGCTCAGCGCCGCCTACGAGCGCACCGCCGACCCGGGGTTCGCGATCCGGGCGGCCGGTCTGATCCGCCACGGCCGTGATCTGATGTCGCCGCGCGACCCCCAGTTCTGCGCTACCTCCTCGGCACTGGCGTCCGCCCTGATCGATCAGGCCGCCGTCGATCCCGGCGACCGGCCGAAGCTGCTGGCGGAGGCGGTGACCGCGGCCCGGGATGCGACTGATCTGCCCGCCGGTCACCGGGACCGCGCCGCCTACCTGGCCCAGTACGCCGACATGCTGCTCCAGGCGTCACCAGAGCCGGCCGGGCATCTCGACATGGCCGTCACCGCGGCACACGCCGCCGTTCAAGAGGCCCGCACCGGTACGGACACGGCGTCGGCCCTGGCCGTGCTGGCCCGGGCGTTGTAGATGCAGGGCGGCACCGAGCCGGCCACCCCGGTCGCGTTGTGGTCGCAAGCCGCACGGCTCGACGGGCTGTCCGACGGCCTGCGCCTGCGTATCCACCACGACTGGGCCGCCGCCCTCGCCGCGGCCGGTGAACACGAGCAGGCGACACATCCGTACACCGTCGCGGTCGATGTGATGACACGCCTGGCGTGGACCGGTCTGAGCCGCGGCGACGCCGAACACCGGCTGACCGCCTGGCCGACGATCGCCGTGGACGCCGCAGCCTCCGCCACCGCCGGTGACACAGCAGGACAGGCCGTCCGGCTGCTCGAGGACGGGCGGGCCGTGCTCTGGTCGCGCCACCTGCGGATGAGGCCGCAGACCGGCCTCCTGCGCGCGGTCCGGCCCGACCTGGCCGACCGCGTCGACGGCATCGCAGCGCAGTTACGCCACCCGGCGCCCTCGCCATGACGCCGGACCGACCAACCCCGGGCTCCGGTGAGCGCTGTCGAATGCCGAGCTGACAGCGAATTCCACCGACCCCGGCGCCGGGGCGGACCGCGAGCGCGGACTCACGCTGTGCAACGGTGCGGCGATGGCGTACGGTCGATCGTAGGTGTGCCGGGAAGTCTGGTCGGCGGTCATATCCGCACGGCCCGGAAGGACTTCCGCGATGAGCCAATACGCGCTGCGCGCTGCCGGTCTCACCAAACGGTATGGGCGCCTGACCGCCCTCGACGACCTGACCCTCGACGTGCCGGCCGGGGAGGTGTTCGGGTTCCTCGGCCCGAACGGTGCCGGTAAATCCACCACCATCCGGCTACTGCTCGGCCTCGCCCGCCCCACCGCGGGACAGGCGTGGATCTTCGGCACCGAGGCGGCCGACGTCGTCCGGGCACACCGCATGCTGGCGTACGTGCCCGCCGACGTGGCGCTGTGGCCGCAGCTGACCGGTGCGGAGATTCTGCACCTACAGGCCCAGACCGGTCCCGGCACCGATCTGGCGTACCGGGACGAACTGGTCGAACGCTTCGCGCTGGACCCCTCGAAACCGGCCCGGACGTATTCGACGGGCAACCGGCAGAAGGTGGCGCTGATCGCGGCGTTCGCCACACGGGCGCCGCTGCTGGTGCTCGACGAACCGACCAGCGGCCTGGACCCGCTGATGGAACGCGAGTTCCGGGCCGCCGTCGGCCAGGCTCGTGACCATGGGCAGACCGTGTTCCTCAGCTCGCACCAGCTCGCCGAGGTCGAGGCGGTCTGCGACCGGGTCGGCATCCTGCGGACGGGCCGGCTCGTCGAGGTGGCCACCATCGACCGGCTCCGGGGCCTGCACCGTTCCGAAGTGACGGTCGTCTACCGCGGCGCCGCCCCAGGGCTGTCCGCGGTCCCCGGCGTCGAGACGGTCGAGGCGACCGGCGAAAGCCGACTGCGATTCACGCTGACCGGCTCCCCCGCGCCCGCCCTGCGAGCGCTCGCCGCCGCGGACGTCACCGCCCTCACGGTCCGCGAGCCGAGCCTCGAGGAGATCTTCCTGGACTTCTACGGGACGGGGGCGGTCCGATGAGTATCGCAGCCGTCTCCCCCACCGTTACCGCCCGGCAGGCCACGTCCACCCCTGGCCGCGCGGTGACCCGGCTGGCGGTCCGGCAGGTACGTCGCGGCGGGCTCATCGTCGTGGCGCTGACCGGTGGCATCACGGCGCTGGTCGCGGGTACCTACGCCGAGGTGATGGCCGACCCCGCCGCGGCCGGAGGTCTGCAGGCACTCGCCGGGAATCCCGCCATCCGCATGCTGTTCGGCCCGCCGGTCGGATTGGACACCGCAGGCGGATTCACCGTGTGGCGGGTCGGTACCTTCCTGGCGGTGATGCTGGCGGCGTGGTCGGTTCTGGCCACGACCCGGATCACCCGCGGAGAGGAGGACTCCGGCCGGTGGGACCTGCTGCTGGCGGGACGGGTCCCCCTGCGCACGGTGTTGATCCGCCACCTGGCGGCCGTCGCCGCCGTGCCGGTCGCCGCCGGATCAGCGGTCACCGCCGTACTGCTGGCATTCGGGACCGCCACGTCGGGTTCCCTCGTCCATGGTGCCGGAACAGCTCTGCTCGGCGTGTTCTTCGTCGCGGTCGCCGCCCTGACCGCGCAGATCTTCCCCACGCGCACCCCGGCGACCGGTGCCGCGGTGACGGTCATCGGCGTCGGCCTGCTGGCCCGCATGGTCGGCGACGGCGTCACCGAACTCGGCTGGCTGCACTGGCTGTCACCGTTCGGCCTGCTCGGCCTCAGTGGCCCGTACGTCCAGGACCGTGTCGTTCCGCTCGTGCTTCTGCTCGTCGCGGCGGCCGTCACCGCGGTGGGTGCTCTGGCGGCTGCCGGCCGGCGTGAGGTTCGTGCGGGTCTGGTCGCGTCCCGGCCTGCCCGGCGCCCGCGGCTCGCGCTCCTCGGCAGCGTCGAGGGGTTCGCGGTGCGCCGGGTGCTGCGGCCACTGGCCGGCTGGACGATCGGGATCGGCGGCTACTACCTGCTCATCGGCCTGACCGCCGTGTCGGTGACCGGTTTCCTCGCCGACAATCCGGCATTGGCCAACGAGGCGGCGAAGGCCGGGTTCGCCGACATGGGCAGCATCGCCGGAGTCACCGCGACGCTGTTCGCCATCCTCGCCATGCCTGCCGGCGGATTCGTCGCGGTCCGGATGGGAGCCTTCGTCGCCGCCGAGACCGACCGGCGGCTGATGATGTCGGCGGCCGGCCCGATCAGCCGGGTCCGGCTGATCGGCGCGGAGATCGCTGCGACCGCCGGCGCCGTCGCCGTCCTGGTGACGGCAGCCGGATCGGCGACCTGGGCCGGTGTCGCCGTGACGGGCGGGGACTTCAGCCTGGTCGAGGCGCTTACCGGGGTGTGGAATGTTCTGCCGATCGTGGGGCTCAGCCTCGGCGCCGCTGTCTTCGTCACCGGCTGGGCGCCCCGCTGGGTGGGCGTCGTGGGTGGGCTTCCCACCACCGGCGGGTTCCTGCTGCTGGTCATCGCCGAGAGCATCGCCGCGCCGGGGTGGGTTCGCGACCTGTCGCCGTTCGCGCACCTGGCGCCCGTGCCGCTCGTCGACGCCGACGGGACGGCGTCGACGGTGATGCTCGGTATAGCCGCGGTGCTGGTGGTCGCCGGCCTGGCCGGGTACCAGCGGCGGGATCTGCGGTCATGAGCGAGCAGAGCCAGACCGCTCGTCTCCTTCTGCGACGCCGCCGGGTCGCCATCGCCGTCGGTTGTCTCTGTTCGGCGCTCGCCGCTTCGATCCTGGCGGTGCCCGTGCCGTACTACGCGATCGTCGCGGTCGCCGCACTGATCGTGGTCGTCATCGTCGGCATCGTGCTTCTCGTGCGATGAGCCGACGGCCGGGCACGCAGTGCTGCCGCCTCGGGGAGCCGGCGGGAGGTTCCCGATGAAGGTTCTGGTGCTGACCTTGGGCACTCGCGGTGACGTACAGCCGTTCGTGGCCCTGGCTCAGCATCTGCGGCGCCGTGGTCATGAGGTGGTGGTGGCTGCTCCCCACCGTTTCACCGAGTTGGTCGCCGGCCACGGTGTGATGTTCGCCGGGCTCGATGACGGTCCGCTGCGCCTGTTCGACGACGCCACTGTGGTCGGCGATGTCGCGACCGGTGGCATCGGTGCGAGGCTGACACTGATGCGGCGGATGCCGGCGATGTTCACTCGGGTGCTCGAGGACTGCTGGCAGGTGGCCTCGACCGGTGCCGGCGCGGGCGCCGACCTGATCGTGCACAACGGTCAGGTCCTGGCCGGTCAGCATGTCGCGGAGAGGCTGGGTGTCCCGGCGGTTCTCGCGTTGCCCATGCCGATGTACGTTCCCACCCGGGAGTTCGCGTGGCCGGGTCAGCAGTTGCCGTCGTGGCTGCCCGCCTCGGTGAATCGCCTGACGTATGCGGGGATGAAGGGTCCGGCGCTGATGTTCGGCCGGACGGTGGACCGGTGGCGGTCCGGGCTCGGTCTGCCGCGCCGACGCGGTCGGCACGATCCGTTGCGGCGTCCGGACGGGACGCTCGCGCCGGTGCTGCATGCGGTGAGCCCGGCGGTCATCCCCCGTCCGGCTGACTGGCCGGCTACGGCACAGGTCACGGGCTACTGGTTCGTCGACACCGCGGCGGCCGGCGGCGTCGTTCCCGTTACGGACCGGTATCCGGCGGGCGGTGACGGCCCGCCGGTGGTCTTCGTCGGGTTCGGCAGCATGATCGGGCCGGATCCGGAGGCCGCGACCGAGGTGGTGGTGCGGGCGCTGCGGATGGCCGGCGTACGTGGCATGCTCGCCGGCGGCTGGGGTGGGCTGCAGGAGATCCCGGCGCCGGACGTGTTCCTGCCCGGGGACGTGCCGCACGAGACGGTGTTCCCGCGGTCGGCGGTGATCGTGCACCACGGTGGAGCGGGGACAACCGCGGCGGCGGTCCGCTCCGGCCGGCCGCAGGTGGTGTGCCCGTTCGTCGGGGACCAGCCGTTCTGGGCCGCCAGGATGCAGCGGTTGGGTGTCGCGGCGGAGCCGATCGGTCAGCGGCACCTGACGGCGCCGAGGCTGGCGGCCGCGATCCGCCGAGCCGTCGACGACCCGGCGATGATCACCGCCGCTCGTCGGCTGGGCGAGCAGGTTCGATGCGAGAACGGGGTGGCGACGGCCGTGGACATGTTGGAGCGGCTCGCCGGTGGAGATCGGTGAACCCGATGGCCCGTACGGCGTGGAAGTCCTGGGAGGCGCGGATTGCCTGGTGATCTTGCCGGCGAAAGCGACGTGGCCGCGGCTGGCATGTGGAATTTCCATCAGAACAATGACAATCACGTGACAATGCGGATGCACATCCGCCCGGGCGCGGGAAAGCTCCGGTGGTTGATTCCGCGGCGCCGTGCCATTATCGGACTATGGATGTGTTGTTGTGGATTATCGCCGCCGTGACACTCGCCGTGGCGGAAATCTTCACGACCACCCTTTTCCTGCTCATGTTCTCGGCGGGAGCACTGGCGGCGGCCGCCGCGGCCGGGCTCGGCGCGTCGGTGCCGGCCCAGGGCGGTGTCTTCGTGGTCGCATCGGCACTGACCCTGGTGGCGCTTCGCCCTGTCCTGCTTCGCCACCTGCGTAGGAGCGAACCCGTCGGGATGGGGATGGCCACGATGCAGGGAGCCTCCGCCCTCGTGGTGGAGCAGGTGGACACCGAGCACGGCATGGTGCGGGTCGACGGCGAACTGTGGCAGGCGCGCTCCCTTGAAGGCTTCGGCACCTATGCTCCCGGCGAACGGGTCACCATTCTCGAGGTCACCGACGGCACCGTGGTGATCTGGCGCGACGACCTACCCGGCATAACCGATACCAACACATGACATCCGTCAATCGATAATTCAGAGGTGGATCACTCACATGGACGCCTTTCTGGGCATCGTCATCGCCGCTGTCCTGCTTTTCACCGTAGTCACCCTATTGAAAGCCGTCCGCATCGTTCCTCAGCAACGGATGGACGTGGTCGAACGGCTCGGCAAGTACAAGCGGACCCTGTCACCCGGTCTCAATCTGCTGGTGCCGTTCGTCGACGCGGTCCGCGCCAAGGTCGACATGCGCGAGCAGGTGGTGTCGTTCCCGCCGCAGCCGGTGATCACCTCGGACAACCTGGTCGTCTCGATCGACACGGTGCTGTACTTCCGCGCGATCGATCCGATGCTGGCCACCTACGAGATCTCCAACTTCCTCCAGGCGATAGAGCAGCTCACGGTCACCACGCTGCGCAACGTGATCGGCTCCCTCGATCTGGAACGTGCCCTGACCAGCCGCGATCAGATCAACAAGCACCTGTCCAGCGTGCTCGA
>NZ_QGGR01000020.1 GCF_003148685.1 Actinoplanes xinjiangensis
GACGGCCGGCGTCCGATCGCGTCGATCAATTTCGTGACCGCGCATGACGGGTTCACTCTGCACGATCTGGTGTCGTACAACGAGAAGCACAATGATGCCAACGGGGAGGGCAACCGCGACGGGGAGAGTCACAACCGGTCGTGGAACTGTGGTGTGGAGGGGGAGACCGAGGACGCCGATGTGATCGTGTTGCGGGAGCGGCAGAAACGCAACTTCCTGGCCACCCTGCTGTTGAGTCAGGGCGTGCCGATGATCGCGCACGGTGACGAGCTGGGCCGGACCCAGCGCGGCAACAACAACGTCTACTGCCAGGACAACGAGATCTCCTGGGTGGACTGGGACGACGCCCGCAACCATGACGTCCAGACGTCCTTCATCGCCTCGCTGACCGCGTTGCGCGCCGACCACCCGATCTTCCGCCGCCGGCGGTTCTTCACCGGCCAGGAGGTGAACGGCTCCCCGATGCCGGACATCGCGTGGCTGCGCCGCGACGGCGACCCGATGACCGAGCCGGACTGGACCGCGGACGAACCCGGGGCGGTCACGGTCTTCCTCAACGGCCACGGCATCCCGGAATCGAACGCGCTCGGCGAACCGATCACCGACGACTCGTTCCTGCTGTTGTTCAACGCCGCGCCGGAGCCGGCCGACTTCACCCTGCCGGACCAGGCCTACGGCCAGATGTGGGAGACCGTCGTCGACACCGCCGACCCCCTGCTGGCCGACGACCGGGGGAGCCTCAAGGCCCAGCAGCAGCTGACCGTCCCGGCCCACACCCTGCTGGCCCTGCGGTGCCGCTACTGACCGACGGCTGCGCAGGCCGCGATCGTTGATCGACCCCCGCCGGCCGCCCCGGAAGGCGGCCGGCGGGGGTCAACTCGTCCGCAGCAGTTCCGCCACCTCGCCGGGGGAGGCCCCGGCGGGCACCTCGACATCGAACGAGTACATCTCGTCGCTGAACCGCACGGTGATGCCGTCCGGCACCAGACTCCGGTACCAGGCCGCGAACCGTGCGGTCAGATCGTCGTCGCCCTCGAGTGAGATACCCGATCCGTCCGTCGCGGACCAGCCCTCGATGTCCGCCCCGTCCTCGGCGTAGGTCCAGCCCACGTCGCGCTGCCGGGTCACCCCCATCTCCGCGGCCGGCACGAGCGTCGCGCCCGGCCAGTCCGTGGAAAGGCGGGTCATCAGGGTCTGCCTCGGTACGCGCCAACCACCGTCGGGCGTCTCGAAGAAGATCAGGTATCTCATCTCGTTCCTACGGTTTGAGTAGTACGGTGCCGGGGATGTTCATGGAGGTGAGCAGGCCACCGAAGTAGTCGGCACTCTCCTGTGTGTTGGTGACGATACGCAGGCTGGTGAACCTCGTGGTCGGATCGTTGATGACCTTCCCGTACCGCTCCATCTCGTCGAGCAGGTCGGCACTGAGGAACGGCGGCGCCGTACCCGTGTAGGGGCTGCTCGATCCACCGTGGTGGAACTTCGTGTCGACCAGGGTGTTCCCGTCGATGCCGTCGGCCCAGATCTTGGCGCCGCCACCCCGGACCTCGAACTCGTAGAGCCCGGTCTCGGCCCGCTGGTAGTCGTACGCCTGCTGCTGTTTGATCTGCCCCTTGGTGACCGGGTTGTAATTCATCGGTGCGTTGCGGATCCCGGTGATGTCGCAGTTGTGGACCAGCAGCGAGGTGTCGCCGGCGCCCACGTAGTACGTGTGCAGGTCGTCGACGGTCAGGTCGTAGGTGCGGTCGCTGCCCTCGTACTTCTTGACTGCCGACAGCTGGACGTACGTCCCGGCGGAGGTGCGCAGCAGCTCACCCTCGCGCAGGTCGCCGGCCTGTACCCACGCCTCGCGGGTGACCGACCAGAACGGGTGGGTCTCCGTCGCGGTGACGGTGTGTTCCGCCCCGTCCTTCCCGGTGATGGTCAGGTCGACGAAGTTCTTGTCGTCGTCGGTCCGGATGGTGTGGGTGACCTGCCGGGCGCCGGTCTCGCCGGTCTGCGGGTCGGTCGCCTGGACGGTGTCGCCGGGCTCGACCTCCTCGATCGGCTTGCTCGTGCCGCCGGCCAGCAGGACCGGGGTGCCCGCGACGAAGCTGTGCGGAGCCGGGCAGGCCGATCCGTCGCCCGCGGACCTCCTGGTCTTGGCCTTGACCTTGTCGGCCACGGCCTTGGCCTTCTGTGCGGCCTTCTCGGCCGCCGCCTTGGCCGCCCGGTCAGCCGCGGCCTTGGCTGCCGCCGCCTTCTCGGCCGCGGCCTTGGCCGCCTTGGCCGCCGCGTCCTTGGCCGCCTGTGCCGCCTTCTCCGCGCCTTGGAGGACGGCCCTGGCCCACTTCACCTCCTCGAAGAAGGTGAACACGGCCTTGCCGGCCCGGAAGATGGCCTCACCGATCTTCTTGGCCTTGAAGATCTTGCCCCACGGCAGCGCCCCGACGACCATCGTGACGCAGGCGACCAGGTCGCCCTTGAGGCAGTTGATGATGTCGTTGATCCCGAGGAACTCCATCAGGACCTGGCCGCCGGCCTCCAGGATCACGTCCAGGGTGCTCTTGGACTGGATCTGGTTGGCCCGTGCGATCTCCTCCGGCGACGGCCCCTGCACGGCCGACGAGCCCGTGGTGGTCGGCCCGGCGTCCGGCACCGCGCCGGTCGGGTCGGTGTAGACCAGCGGGTTGTTGGACGCGTAGGTGTACGCCGAGGTGGCGCCCTGCGAGGTGGGTTGTGGATCCCGGCTGCTGAACCGGCCGGTGCCCGGGTCGTAGTTACGGGCCCGCAGGTAGTAGTTGCCGTCACCGGACGTCGAGTCCTGGTACTGCCCGGTGAACTGCATCGGGTTCGGCACGCTCTGCGCCGGCAGGTTCTGCCCGGCCAGGGTCGGTCCCTCGCGCGGGTTGCCGAACGGGTCGTAGTCGTAGCCCTTCTCGACCGTGCCGTCCGGCTTCAGCAGGTTGGCGATGCCGCCCAGCCAGTCGTGGGTGTAGGAGTGCACCCCGCTCGCCGGGTCGATCAGGCCGAGTGGCTCGTCGTCCGGCCCGTACGTGAAGCCGCGCTTCTCGACCACCGCACCGGCGCTGTTCTCGACGGTGTCGATGCCGATCTGCGGCAGCGTCCCGGCCACGTCCCACGACCAGTGCTGCCTGGTGGTCTGATTCTGCAACGTCGAGGTCGCGGAGACCCGCAGCCCGTCGGCGTCGTAGTTGAACACCGAGGTCTGGCCGTTGTCGAGGGTCGCCTTGGCCAGGGTGTTGTCGAGGTTGTACTCGAGCCGGTCCCCGCCGGCCTTGATCTGGTTACCGCGGGCGTCGTACCGGTACTCCTTCTCCCGCTCCCAGTTCGGGCCCTCGGTCTCCTCCTCGACCAGCTGGTCACCGTCGTCGTACTCGTACTCGGTGACGTCGTTGCCGGCGGTGCCGCTACGCACCTGCTTGGTCCGGTTGCCGTTGAGGTCGTACCGGTAGTCGATCCGGCCCGCCGGTTTGGCGTTCTTGTCGGTGCAGGAGATCACCGCGTAGCACGCCGAGGTGATCCGGTCGGCCTCGTCGTAGCTGTAGGCCACCGACTCGGCGACCCCACCGCGGGTGGTGACGACCCGGCTCGGGTTGCCGACCTCGTCCAGCGTCAGGTCGTATTCGGAGATCGGATCCTGTACGCCCGGAACCGGCTCGCCGGTACGGTCCGCGCCGATCGAGGTCAGCCGGCCCGCGTCGTCGTAGACCCGCTGCTCGGAGATCCCGGTCGGCCCCGGCAGGACGGTGCTGGTGCGACGGCCCGCGACGTCGTAGCCGAAGCTCCACTTCGCGCCCGCCGCGGTCAGCTCGGTGATGCGGCTGGCCGCGTCGTAGCCGTACGAGATCGTGGTCCCGTCCGGGTACTGCCGGGTCTTGACGTTGCCGCGCACGTCGTAGTCGTAGGTGTAGACCTGGTCGGCCCGGCCCGCCTCCTTGCGGGTGACCGTCTTGATCTGGTCCTCGTCGTCGTAGACCACCGCACGCACACCGGTCGGGTCGCCGTAGGACGTGACCCGGTCCTTGCCGTCGTAGCGCCACTGGTAGACCGGCCCGCCGGTGCCCAGCGTGCGCTGGTCGAGACGGCCGACGATGTCGTAGCTGTCGACCACGGTCCGCTTGCCGCGCTCGGCGGCACTGAGCTCGTCGATCTCCTCGTCGTCGCCCAGGGTGATCGTCTGGATCCGGTTGCCGTCCGCGTCGTACTTCGCGTACGTGTTGCGTTCCAGCGCGTCCTGGCTGCGCACCAGCCGGCCGGCCTCGTCGTAGTGGACGGTGGTCCGGTTGCCCTTCGGGTCGGTGATCGAGGTGAGCGCGCCGTCCTCGCCGTACCCGTAGACGGTGGATTCGTCCTCCGGGTCGTCGACCTCCGGCGTGGTCACGCTGCGCGGCTGGTCGTCGTCGTTGTACGTGTACCGCGTGGTGTGCTTCTTCGCGTCGGTGACCGAGACCAGCCGGTTGATCGCGTCGTACTGCGCCGTGGTGACGTTGTCCAGCGCGTCGATCGACCGGGTCTGGTTACCGATCCGGTCGTACTCGAAGTGCGCGGTGAACCGCTCCTTGTCCGCGCCCTCGACGTTGCCGCGCGGCTCGGTGACCGCGGCCAGCAGACCGTCGTCGGTGTACTCGTAGGTGGTCACCCCACCGGTCGGCGAGATCGTCTTGATCTTGTTGCCGGCCGGGTCGTACTCGGTCTTGGTCTGCGAGCCGCCCGCGTCGGTGATGCCGTTCTGCCGGCCACTGGGGTCGTAGGACAGCTTCGTGCTGCGGCCCAGACTGTCCGTGGAGCTGTTGACCAGGCCGCTGTTGGCCCGGTCGAACTTGGTGGCCTTGCCGAACTCGTCGACGGTCTCGACGCTGCGGTCCAGGTCGTCGACCTTGTAGTCGCGGGTCACCACCTGCCCGTTCGGGTACGGCCGCCGGGTCTGGATGATGTTGTCGTTGTTGTCGTAGACGAACGTGGTGGTGAAGTCCGCCCGGTTCGCCCCCGGCAGGTTGCCGCGCGGCGAGGTCGCCGACTGCACCAGGCCCTTGGCGTTGTACGTCCAGCTCGTGACCAGGTCGGCCTCGTGCTTCATGTCGATGGCCGAGGACGCGCGCCGGCCCGCCGCCGTGTAGGTGTAGAGAATCGTGCGCCGGGCCTCGAAGACCGTCTTGAGCAGCCCGTTGGCGAGGTAGGCGTAGGAGATCACCACACCTTCCGGGCTGACCGTCTTCTTCGTCCGGCCGACCGCGTCGTAGTCGGTCGTCTGCGGGGCGTCCTTGCCCGGCTGCCGGACCGCGACCATGCGGTCCAGCGCGTCGTAGGTGGTGCGGGTGGTGTAGTTCTCCGGTCTCGCCCCGGGTACCGTCCCGCGCGGGTCGGTCACCGTGACCTGCCGGCCCACCTTGTCGTAGCCGTACTCCAGGCGCCGGCCCTCGGCCGAGACCGCGGCCCGCAGCAGACCCGCGTTCGGCTCGCCGTCCGGGATGCTCTCCGAGCGGGTCACCTTGCCGCGCTGATCGGTGACGGTCACCATCAGACCGCGGGCATCGTAGGTGTACGTGATCGCGTGACCCTCGGGGTCGGTCGACTTCACCAGTTCGTCGAACTCGTTGTAGTCGTCGGTCCACTTCCGGCCGTCGGCGTCGACGTGGCTCGTCGGGTTGTTCCGCGCGTCGTAGGTCGTCTTCTCCGAGAACCGGCGCTGCGGCGCGAACTGCTCGACCAGGTTCCCGGCCGGGTCGTAGAACGACTCGTGCTGGTTCTGGTTGCCGTTGACCACCAGGCTGCGGTTCAGCGACCCGTCGTACCGGTGGTTGCTGGTGTCGCCGTTGCCGCGCTGCGAGTAGAGCAGCACGTTGCCCTTGTAGCCGTCCCAGACCACGACGTTGTCCGCGTCGGTGGTCTTCGCCTCCTGCTTCCCGGCGTTCCACACGAACGTGGTGGCCGCCCCGATCGCGTCGACCTGCCGGGTCACCCGGCCGCCCGCGTACTCGTTGGTCAGCGCGACCACCTTGTCCGGCTGGACCACCTGGGTCAGCAGACGGCCGGCGTCGTAGGTGTACTGCCAGTACTCACCCGCCGCGTCGCGGACCTTGGTGAGCAGGCCGCCGGTGTAGAAGTACTGCGTCTTACGGCCGTCCGGCAGCGTGATCGACTCGATCAGTCCACCGGCCAGGCTGGCCACCGTCTTGCGCGCCGAGGCGTCGGTGACGGTGACGCTCGTGGCGGTGTGCGCGAACCGCAGCCCGACCTGGCGCGGGTTGAGGATCGAGAGCAACCGGCCCTGCGCGTCGAAGGAGTACACGAGGTTGTTGCGGGTGACCAGCTCCCAGCCGTCGCCCGCCTTACGCAGCGTGGAGCGCACACCCGGCGGGCGTACGTATCCGTCGCCTTCGGCCTTGAAGATCGTGTCCGAGCCGTCCTCGGCCCGCACCAGTACGCCACCCTCGACCGGGGTGACCTTGAGGTCGTAGATCCACGCCCAGCCGGGCCCGAACGCCGAGGCGCCGGTGTTCAGCGAGGAGTAGGACCGGGTTGAGGTGAACGGGACGCCGAACGACGTGGTCGCGAGGTCCTTCTCGGTCCGGGTGAACGCGCCCGTGCCGGTGTTCACGCCGATCGCCCGCGACGCCTGGCTCGCCCCGGTCATGCCCAGGGCGACGCTGCATCCGCATCCGGCGGCCTGCCGGTCCGGGATCGCCGGCGGGTCGATGGTGGTACGCGGCTGCGCGTCCTCCGACCTCGCCGACGGCACCTCGCCGTCCGGGTAGAGGCCGGTGATCGTGACGAAGTAGGTCCGGGCCGCGTCCAGCTGCCAGCCCTGCTCGGCGCCGAGTGACTTGCAGTACTCCCGCAGCTTGCCGCAGCCGTCGTTGCCCAACTGGTCGCGGCCCAGGTCCACGGATTCCTGCCGGGTCTGCGACTCCGCGTCGTAGAGGTCGATCCGCCAGCGGTCGAAGCCCTGGTCCTTGAGGTTGAAGTAGGTGACCAGCGAGGTGTCGCCGACCACGAAACCGGGCCGCAGCAGCACGTCGACGAAGGCCTCGCCCGGTGCCGCCGCGGCGGCGAACCGTGCCGTGACGGCCTCGCCGCCGGCCTGCACCGACGGCGGCACGACCGGAGGCCGCGACTGTTCGGGGACCGCGGTGTCCGCAGCCGCGCCGGCCGGCAGGCCACGCTGCTGCGGATCCTGACCGGCCGAGACGGTCGGAACCTCACCCGGATCGGCGGAGGCCGGCACATCGGCCGGTGGCGCCAGGGTGATTATCAGTAGGAACGCGCAGGCTGTCGCCAGCCAGCGGATGCGCGCCGAAAAGGCAGTGGATGACATCGATGCTTCCCTCCCGCGGGAGAGCCCCCGCGACAAAGACCCCCAGAACAACTGCGCGCAGGCAAGCATGGAAGTACATCGATGCGCGACCCCGCCCGCCGATATGTCGGCTACGACGTCATTCACGCAGGAGCTGACGCCCCTCTGCCCCGTACGGGCGCAAGGGTCAGGGTTTGCGGCCCACCGCACAGAACTGGTCGATGTCCGGGGCGTCGACCTCGGGGCGCCAGCGGGTGACCGGGACCACGCCGGGCTCGACGAGCTCCAGCCCGTCGAAGAACCGGGCCAGGCGGCCCGGGCTGCGCAGGTGATAGGGCTGGGCGGCGGACTCGTTCCAGATCCGGGCCGCCTCGACGTTGGCCGGGGTGACGTCGGCGCCGTCGTAGACGGCCAGGTAGCTGCCCGACGGGACGGCCTCCATCGCCCGGCGCACGATGCCCTGCGCGACGGCGTCGTCCTCGACGTGCCCGAGAACGCCCATGAACAGCACCGCCACCGGCCGGCTCAGGTCCAGCGTCGCGGCCGCCCCGCGCAGCACCAGCTCCATGTCGTGCATGTCGGCGTCGATGTAGTCGGTGACACCCTCCGGGCCACCGGCGAGCAGCGCCCGCGCGTGCGAGAGCACCAGCGGGTCGTTGTCGACGTAGACCACCCGGCTGGACGGCGCGACCGACTGGGCGACCTGGTGGGTGTTGTTCGCGGTCGGCAGCCCGGTCCCGATGTCCAGGAACTGGCGCACCCCGGCCTCGCGGGCCAGGTAGGTCACGGCCCGGATCAGGTACGCCCGGCTGAGCCGGGCGCTCTCGGCCAGCTCCGGCCGGCTGGCGAGGATCTGCTCACCGACCGCCCGGTCGGCGGCGAAGTTGTCCTTGCCGCCCAGCAGGAAGTTCCAGATCCGCGCGGTCTGCGGAACGCCGGCGTCCAGCGTGGGGGGCAGATCCCGGTCGTTCGGCACGATTGCTCCTATGTGGATCCGGTCGGGAGGGGTAAGCCTAGTCGCCGGTCGGTGACCTCGAGAGAATGGGTTCCGCGCCATTCCCGGAATTGCCCGGTAACGTATTCGGGCACGGTTTCACGCCCGGTCGCGAATGGTGCGCGCCGAGCATGGTGAAGCGGATTCCGCGAATTAGGTCATTCGCGATGAAGGGGGAGCGAACCCGGCCGGCCCGGCGTGCCGGGTGGCGCGCCCGGAAAGCCGGGACACGCAGGTACAACAGGTCTCCACAACGATTCCATATGATCAAGCCCCCGCCAGGACATCAGTGGTCGTCGATCGGGAGTGTAACTCAAAGCAGCGACACTCATCGACAATGACGTGCCAATGCGTATGATGCTCATCAATCAATTCGCTTGCCTTCGAACGGGGGTAATGGGCTCATGGGCTCATTGTGGGGGCGTACTGCGCCCTTTTTATCGCTACTTCTGGCCGCGACGGCGACGACTACCGTTTCCGGAACACCCGCCCACGCCGCGGACGAACCACCGCCGGTGATCGAGGACCACGCCTATCCCGGCGCCGACCGGATCCTGGCCGACCACGGGGTGAAGATCCTCACCGGGGACGGTCGGATCCGGTACGTCGCCGACTGCACCGGCCGCACCGACGTGTTCCAGGTCGAGAGACTCGTCGGCTCCAGCCTCGAGACCCACTGCTTCGAGGTCCTCGGCCCGCGCGGGTTCGTCACCATGGACGTGCCGAACGTCTTCCTGGTCAAGGGCGCGAACCGGACCGTCATCGCCAAGGCCACCTACGACGGCGAGACCGAGACGGTCACCGTGCCCCCCGACGGCTACGAACCGATCGGCGGCGGCGACGCCACCCACGCCCTGGTCGAACTACGCGTCGCGGGCAGTGAGCCCCTGCCCGCCGGCCCGGCCGCCGCACAGCCGTACGTCGCGAAGATCGACACCGGTGGCCGCAGCTGCACCGCCGTGCTGGTCGCACCCGAATGGCTGGCCACCACCAGATCGTGTCTGGGTGCGCCGCCGGAATCCGCGCCGGTGATCGTCGGCCGGGCCGATCTGCTGCGCTCCGGCGGTCAGGAACGCACGATCGCCGAACTGCTGCCCCGCGCCGACCGTGATCTCACCCTGGCCCGCCTCGACCAGCCGGTCACCGACATCACCCCGGTCGCCCTCGGCTCCACCGCACCGGCGGCCGGTGCCCAGGTGCGGAGCACCGGATACGGCCGGGCCGCCGACGGCTGGCCGGCGACCGCCGTACGCACCGGCGGGTACACGGTGTCCGCCGTCGACGGCACCACCCTCACCCTGGCCCGCGCCGCCGGTACCGCCACCAGTACCTGCAAGGGCGACGCCGGCGGTCCGGTCCTGCGCACCGTCGACGGCGGTGTGGAGTTGCTCGGCGTGCAGACCCGGTCCTGGCAGACCGGCTGCGTCGGAGTCACCGAGACCAGGGACGCGGCCGTCGCCGCCCGGACCGACGACCTCGCCGGCTGGATCCGGGAGAACACCGCCGACGCCTGCCAGACCACCGTGGAGAGCGGCTTCACCGCCCTGTACGACGGCCGCTCCGCACCCCGCGGCGCGTGGGCACCGGTCGGAGCCGGTGGCGTCGCCGAGGAACGGTGCACCCTCCGTGCCGACGCCGGCGCGACCCTGCTGCGCCACACCGGCGGGCGCACCCCTTCCGCGTACACCTTGCGCGCCGAATGGAAGGCCACCTCGGACCGGTCCGACGCCGGCGTGGTCCTCGGTGCCCCCGCCGGTGGCGACGCCGCCGCGGTCACCGCGCGCGGCGTGGAGGTCCAGATCAGACCGGGCGGCTCCGGAACGTCGGCGACCGGCGCGATCACCGGCCGCAGCGCGCCGTCCACCGACGCGCAACGCCCGGTCGGATCCTGGAACACCTTCGAGATCACCGTCGCCGAACGGCGCGTGACCGTACGGCTCAACGGCACCGTCGTGAACGAGTACCCGGTGACCGACCCGGCGCTGCTGCTCGCCTCCGGGGCGATCGCGGTGCAGTCGGACCCGGCCGAACCGCCGGTGTGGTTCCGCAACATCCGGCTGCGCACCGACGCCGCTCCTTTCAACGCCGGCACCGTCCCGGTCCTCTACGACTACGGCAGCGGCCTGACCCGGCTGTGGCAGCTGCACGGCGTCGGTGGCCAGCAGCCCGCGGTCACCGGGCGGATCGCCTGGGACTCCGGCACCGGCAACTGGGACGGCGCCCGCAGCCGGCCGGTCAGCGGCGACTTCAACGGCGACGGCCACCTCGACCTCGGTGTCTTCTACAACTACGACGGCGCCCGTACGCGACTGTTCGTCTTCGACGGCATCACCGGCTCCGGCGCGGTCGTCGGCCGGCAGGTGTGGGACTCCGGTCCCGGAACGTGGGACTGGAACCGGATCCGGGCGGTCGCCGGGGACTTCGACGGTGACGGCCGGGCCGAGATCGGGGCCTTCTACAACTACGACGGCGCCCAGACCCGCCTGTTCCTCTTCGACGACGTCGCCACCGGTCTCACCGTCCGCCAGACGTGGGACTCCGCTGCCGGCAACTGGGACGGAACCCGCGCCAAGTACGTCACCGGCGACTTCGACGGCGACGGCCGCGCGGAGATCGGCGGCTTCTACAACTACCCGGGCAGCCAGACCAAACTGTGGCTCTTCGACTCGGTCGGCACCGGCGCCATCACCCGCCTGGCCTGGGACTCCGGCGCCGGCAACTGGGACTGGAACCGGTTCAAGACGGTCGCCGGGGACTTCAACCGCGACGGCCGGACCGAGATCGGCGCGTTCTACCACTACGACGGCGCCCGGACCGGGCTGTTCGTCTTCGACACCATCGCCACCGGCGTCACGGTCCGGCAGTCCTGGGACTCCGGTGCGGGCAACTGGGACTGGAACCGCATCAAGGTGGTCACCGGCGACTTCAACGGCGACGGGCGTACGGAGATCGGCGCGTTCTACAACTACGACAACTCCCTGACCCGTCTGTTCGTCTTCGACGGCGCCGCGACGGTCCGCCAGGTGTGGGACTCCACCCGGGGCGGCTGGGACTGGAACCGCATGATCACCGTCACCTGACCGACGCCCGGTCAACAGCGGGGCGGCGGCAGGACCCACCAACCTGCCGCCGCCCCGCCACCTGCCTGCCTGTCTACCTGTCGCCGGGGACCTTCAGATCTTTCCGGCTGGCCCTCACCGCTGTCTCAGACGCGCTGAGACAGCGCTGACAGCCAGCCCGATCCGCCCGGCTGGTCCTCACCGCTGTCTCAGACGCGTTGAGACAGCGGTGGCAGCCAGCCCGATCTTCCCGGCTGGTCGTCACCGCTGTTTCAAAGGTCGTGAGACAGCGGTCAGGACCAGCCGGGAAGATCGGCGGCCACGCCGGGGGAGGGGGCCGCGGCTAGGATCTCGGCGGTGGGTAACTCTCCGGACCGCATCGCGCTGATCTCCGACGTCCACGGCAACCTCACCGCCCTGCAGGCGGTGCTGGCCGACATCGACTCCCGTGGCATCGACCTGATCTACAACCTCGGCGACTACGTAGGCAAGGGACCCCGGGGCCGCGAGGTGATCGACATCTGCCGCGAACGCTGCGCGGTGAACATCCTCGGCAACTGGGACGACTTCCTGCCGAATCCGGAGCGCACCTTCGACAGCGAGGCGCTGGCGTGGTGGCTGGCCCAGCTCGGCGAGGGGCAGGGCGAGTGGCTGCGTGCCCTGCCGTTCAGTCACGACCTGCTGCTCAGTGGCCGTCGGGTACGGCTGTTCCATGCCTCGTCGACGAGTGTGCACACGCGGGTCCGGTTCGACCACGACGAGCGTGAGTTCCACGGCATGTTCGCCAACACCCCGGCCACCGGTGACGGTCCGGCCCCGACGGTGGTGGGTTACGGCGACACCCACGACCCGTTCTACGAGGTGTCCGGCGACGGGCTCACCCTGTTCAACACCGGCAGTGTCGGCAACTCGATGAACGACCCCACCCCGGTCTACGTGATCCTCGAGGGCCGGCTCGGGTCAGCCGGCCCGGCGCCGTTCTCGGTGCAATTCGTCCGGGTGCCCTACGACGCCGAGGCGGAGATCGCGGCCGCGACCCGGCTGGGCATGCCCGAACTGGACGGCTACATCTCCGAGGTGCGCCGCGGCATCTACCGGGGCGCGATGACCGATCCGGGCAGTCCGCGCTACCACCGCCGCTGACCGTCGAGGGCGGCGAACTGGACGGGGGAGAGCCGCACCGTTGCGGCGGCGAGGTTCTCCTCCAGATGGGCGATCCGCGCGGTGCCGGGAATCGGCAGCATCACCGGCGACCGGTGCAGCAGCCACGCCAGCGCGACCTGGGTGGCGGTCGCGCCGGTCTCGGCGGCCACCGCCGCGAACACGGTGTCCGTCCCGGCCGTGCCCGCGGCGACCGGCCGCCACGGCAGGAACGCGATGCCGGCCCGTTCGCAGGCGTCCAGCACCGGTTCGTGCTCGCGGTCGAGTGCGTTGTACCGGTTCTGCACGGAGGTGATCTCGACGACCGCCCGTGCCTGGTCGAGCTGGTCGACGGTCACCTCGGAGAGCCCGATCAGATTGATCTTGCCGGCGTCCCGCAGTTCACGCAGGGTCCCGACCTGGTCGGCGAGGGGTGTCTCCGGGTCGACCCGGTGCAGTTGCAGCAGCTCGATGCGTTCCAGCCGCAGCCGGCGCAGCGCCTGGTCGACCTGGTCACGCAACACCTCCGGCCGCCCGTCGAGCCGCCACTCGCCGCCCGGGCCGGTCCGGGCGACGCCGACCTTCGTGGTGATCAGCAGCCCGTCCGGGTATGGGTACAGCGCTTCGGCGAGGAGTTCCTCGTTGGCGCCGCCGCCGTACAGATGGGCGGTGTCGATCAGGGTGACGCCCAGCTCGACCGCCCGCCGGGCCACCGCCCCGGCCTGCTCGCGGCCGGGGCCGGGGCCCGGCGCGGTCTCCAGATGCATGGCGCCGAACCCGATCCGCCCGGTGGGCAGCGTCGTCGATGTCATCGGCGCCACGCTAGCAGCGTTTCCGGCGGCGGGTGGGCCCACACCGGGCCCCCGTCAGCCCGGTCATCCCGGCGATCATCTTCGGAAACCAGACGTAGGTTGTCAGGTTTTCGCGGAAGTGTCGTGGTCATGACGACGCAACCACTCACCGGGAAAGTGGCCCTCGTGGCCGGGGCGACCCGCGGCGCCGGGCGGCAGATCGCCGTGCAACTCGGCGCGGCCGGGGCCACCGTCTACGCGACCGGCCGCAGCACCCGGGCGGCCCGCTCCGAGTACGGCCGCCCGGAGACCATCGAGGACACCGGCGATCTGATCACCGAGGCCGGCGGCACCGGCATCGCGGTACCCGTGGACCACCTCGACCACGAGCAGGTCGCCGCCCTGGTCCAGCGGATCGACAGCGAGCAGGGCCGCCTCGACGTGCTGGTCAACGACATCTTCGGCGGCGACCCGCTGACCACCTGGAACAAACCGGTCTGGGAACAGCCCCTCGATCCCGGGCTGCGGCTGCTGCGCCTGGCCATCGACACCCACATCATCACCAGCCACTACGCAATGCCGCTGCTGATCCGCAACCCGGGTGGCCTGGTGATCGAGGTCGGCGACGGCACCACCGACTACAACGCGGCCAACTACCGCCTGTCGGTCTTCTACGACCTGGCCAAATGGTCGGTCAACCGGCTCGCCTTCACCTGGGCCCACGAACTCACCGACCACGGTGCCACCGCGGTCAACGTCACGCCCGGGTGGCTGCGCTCGGAGATGATGCTCGACGTCTTCGGCGTCACCGAGGAGAACTGGCGCGACGCCTGCGCGAAGGAACCGCACTTCGCGATCTCCGAGAGCCCGGTGCTCATCGGCCGGGGGATCGCCGCCCTCGCCGCCGACCCCGAACGCGCCCGCTGGAACGGCAGATCGGTGTCCAGCGGCGACCTGGCCCGCGACTACGACCTCACCGACGCCGACGGCAGCCGCCCGGACGCGTGGCGCTACGTCGTCGAGGTGCAGGATGCCGGCCGGCCCGCCGACGTGACCGGTTACCGATAGAGGTCACCGAGACGGCGCGCGGCGTCGGCGAACCGTTCCCGCAGGGCGGGCGGCTCCAGCACCTCGACCTCCGGGCCCAACCTCAGCATGTACGTGTAACCGACGTCCAGTGACTCCACCGGCAGCCGGGTCCGCACCCACCCGTGCCGATCCGGCTCGCCGGCCACCTCGAGCGCCTCCCGCACCGCCGGCGGCTCGGCGACGAACCGCAGCCCCCGTAGCCCGTCCGGGCTGAGCCGGATGGTGATCGTGGTCCGCAGCATCTGCCGTACGAACTCGGCCGCCCGCTGCGCCCAGAACTCCGGCAGGTCGAACTCCGGGTCACGGGTGAATCCGGCGCCGGTCGGCTCGACACCGGTGATCCGGTCGACCCGGTAGGTGCGCAGGTCCGCATCGACCCGGCCGACCAGATACCAGACCCCGCTCTTGAGGACCAGACCGTACGGCTCGACGTCCCGGCCGACCTCCTCGTCACGCCGCCGGTAGCGCATGGTCAGCACCCGGTCCTGCCACACCGCCCGCGCCAGCTCGGCCAGCTGCTCCGGCGGGTCGGCCCGGTCGAACCAGCCCGGCGCGTCCAGGTGGAACCGCTGCCCGGCCCGCTGTGACGCCTCCCGCAGGCCCGGCGGGAGCGCGGCCAGCACCTTGCGGCGTACCGACTGGACCGGCTCGTCCAGGCCCATGTCCCGCGCCGGGCCCGGCAGGCCGGCCAGGAACAGCGCCTCCGCCTCACCGTGACTCAGCCCGGTCAACCGGGTCCGGTAGCCGCCGACCAGCCGGTATCCGCCGGTCCGGCCCTGTTCGGCGTAGACCGGCACCCCGGCCGCCGACAGGGCCAGCGCGTCCCGGTAGACGGTCCGCTCCGACACCTCGAGCTCGGCGGCCAGCTCCCCGGCGGTGAGCATGCCCCGCGACTGTAGGAGCAGAACCATGTTGATCAACCGGGCGGCGCGCATGCCCCGATTCTCGGCGACCTCACGCCTCAGGGGAATTGCGCCACTTTTTGTTTTGCGGGTCGTTGTAGCAGGCTCGAAAGTGAGGGGATGTTCCCACTTTTCAACTTCCGTGCCCTTTTCGGTGCTGTTGTCGGTGTGGTCGCGGTCGTCGCCGGGATGTTCAGCCCGGTCCGCGGCCACTGGGACGTCACGCTGGCCGGGGTCGCCGGCACGTCCGCGGCCGTCCCGGCCGTCGCCGCGCCCACCATGACCCTGACCGGCTTCCAGGCCGCACCGGTCGTGCGCCGCGGCCCCGAACAGCTGCGCCTGACCCCCGGCAGCCGGGTCGACCTCGACTCCCGCGCCCCGGACTGGGGCGCCGGCGGCTGTGCCGAGCGCTGCGACCTCACCCTCGACGATCAGGGGAGTGGCCTGGCGGAGATCGCCGGCGGAGAGCTGGCCGACAAGTCGGCCACCTACCACTCCTGCCTGGCCGCGAGCGAGTACGGGTTCACGATCACCGCCGACCGCGCCGGCACCGGCCTGGAGGCGTGTGCCCGTACCAGCGACGGCCGTCATGCCGGGATGACCGTGACCGGCGTCGAGAAGAGCGGCGACCGGATCGCCGTGCTGGTCGTGACCCTGACCGTGTGGGAGGCGCCGCCGGTGACGATCGTCCGCACCGACGAGGAGGAGCCGCCGCTGTTCCAGGACCTGCCCGACGATGTGTGAACCCCTCAGCCTGCCCGAACATCGGCTCACTCGCGGTGGGTGTTGACCAACACCGCTCACCCTTGGCGCCGAGAGGCGTAGAACCGGAGGAAGGATCCGATCCGGGAGGGTAAGTGCGGGGATTCGTGACATCAGTGGTGCTGGCCGTGCTCCTCACGACGACCGGCGTGCCGGCCCGGGCCGCGGCCCCGACCTGGACCGCCGTCTCGGCCGCGGACGGCACCTGCGCCATCCGCAGCGACGGCAGTCTGTGGTGCTGGGGCACCAATCACCGGGGCACGGTCGGCGACGGCACCACCACCGGCCGCACCCGCCCGGTCCGCGTCGACGACAGCCGGGCCTGGGCTAGCGTGTCGCGTTCCTGGTCACACACGTGCGCGACCCGTACCGACGGCAGCCTGTGGTGCTGGGGTGACGCCTCCGCGGGCCAGCTCGGGCTGGGTGCGGCCGCCGGCACGCAGCCGCGGCCGGCGCGGGTGGGCACCGACACCTGGAAGTCGGTCAGTGTCACCGGGGAGCGGACCTGCGCCATCCGCACCGATGGCAGCCTGTGGTGCTGGGGCGGCAACTGGATGGGCCAGCTCGGCGACGGGACGGAGACCGAGCGGCGGACGCCCACCCGGATCGGCGCCGCCACCGACTGGACCCGGGTGGCCGTGGCCCGCATGCACACCTGCGGTCTGCGCGGCGACGGCACGCTCTGGTGCTGGGGCTACAACGTCAACGGCGTCCTCGGCGACGGGCAGCCCGGAACCGGCCGGAAGACGCCCGCCCGGATCGGGACGGCCGCCTCCTGGACCGAGGTGAGCGTCACGGAGGAGCGCACCTGCGCGCTGGACCGCGACCGGGCGCTGTGGTGCTGGGGTTCCAACCATCTGGGCCGGCTCGGCGACGGGACCGAGATCGACCGCCCGGCCCCGGTACGGATCGGCGCCGGCAGGTCGTGGGCGTCCGTCTCCGTCGGCGCGGACCACATCTGTGCGGTGACCACCGGCGCCGACGCCCTGTGCTGGGGTGACAACACCGAGGGCCGGCTCGGCGACGACACGACGGTGCACGCCCGAAGCCCGGTGCCGGCCAGTCCCGATCTGGACTGGCGGGCTCTCAGCGCCGGCACCGCACACACGTGCGGGCTGACCACCGGCGGCGAGCTGTGGTGCTGGGGTGACAACGGCGGCAACCAGTTCGGCGACGGCACGGACATCTCCTCACCGATGAGCGGTACCCCGGTACGGGCCGGCACCGCCACCGGCTGGGCCGAGGTCTCCGGCGGCGGCGACCACACCTGCGCCCGCCGCACCGACGCCACCCTGTGGTGCTGGGGCGGCAACCGGGCCGGCCAGCTCGGTGACGGAACCACCACCTCCAGGCCCGTTCCGCGGCGGGTCGCCGGCACCTGGAAGACGTTCGCCACGGACACCGACACCACCTGCGGCGTCCGCGACGACGGCACCCTGTGGTGCTGGGGCGCCCTGCCCCGGAAGAAGACCGTCACCGCACCCCAGCGGGTCGGCAGGCTCGCCACCTGGACCGGCGTCACCGTCGGCGAGTCACACATCTGCGCCCGGCGGGACGACGCCACCCTGTGGTGCTGGGGCGGCAACCACGCCGGTCAACTCGGCAACCGCACCACCACCGTGCCCCGCGAACCCGTGCCGGCCCGCCGGGAGATCAGCGCGTCCTGGGCCGAGGTCACCGCCGGTAGCGCACACACCTGCGGCCGCGACACCGGTGGCCGGGTCTGGTGCTGGGGCGACGACACTTCCGGCCAGCGCGGCGACGCCCGCGGCACCTCACCGGCGCAACCGCTCGTCCTTCCGCCGGTGAGCTCGATCCACGCCCGGTCCCGCGACACCTGCGCGCTCGGCGCCGACCGGAGCCTGTGGTGCTGGGGCGACGACGGGGCCGGCCAACTCGGCGGCGGCGACCCGTTCCGGCAGGACGTCCCCCGGCAGCTCACGACCGACCGGGACTGGACCCACCTGACCCTCGGCCATTCGTTCCTGTGCGGCATCCGCGCCGGCGGAAGCCTGTGGTGCTGGGGCGCCAACGGCCGTGCCGAACTCGGCGACATGACCCGCGAATACAAGACCCGGCCCGTCCGCGTCGGTACGGACACCGCCTGGCTCACCGCGGGAACAGGAAGGGTGCACACCTGCGGTATCCGTACCGACCGGAGTCTGTGGTGCTGGGGCGACAACAGCAAGGGTCAGCTGGGCGTGGTACTCCCCGCCCGGCGGGCCGTGCCGGTGCCCACCGGGCCGTGATCAGGCCAGCAGCTGCGCCAGCCGGGCCGCGCCCACGTTGCCGCCGGACAGGATCACCCCGACCCGCGCCGGTACCGGGCGGATCCGTCCGGTGAGCAGCGCGGCCAGGCCCGGCGCGCCACTCGGCTCCAGCACCAGCTTCAGCCGGTCGACGGCGAACCGCATCGCGTCGCGCAGCTCGTCGTCGCTGACCACCACGATCTCGTCGACCAGCTCCTTGTTGATCGCGAACGTGAGGTCACCGGGAACCGCCACCGCGAGACCGTCGGCGATGGTGTGCGGCACGTCGATCCGGACCGGCCTGCCGGCGGCCAGCGACCGACGGGTGTCGTCGGCGGTCTCCGGCTCGACACCGATCACCCGGATGCCCGGATACCGGCCCTTGGCGGCGATCGCACTGCCGGCGATCAGGCCGCCACCGCTGACCGGCACGACGATCGCGTCCAGTTCGCCCGCCTGCTCCAGCAGCTCCAGGGTGGCGGTGCCCTGACCGGCCACGATGTCCGGATGATCGTACGGCGGGATCAGCGCCACCCCACGCTCCGCAGCGAGCCCGCCGGCGATCGCCGCCCGGTCGCCGGTGTACCGGTCGTAGGTGACGATCTCCGCGCCGTACCCGGCGACCGCGTCGAGTTTCGCGGCCGGGCTGTCGGCCGGCATCACGATCACCGCGGAGCCGCCCAGCTCCCGGGCGGCGAGAGCGGCGGCCTGCGCGTGATTGCCGGACGAGTAGGCCACGATGCCGCGGGCCAGTTGATCGGGGGAGAGGCGGGCGATCGCGTTGTAGGCGCCCCGGAACTTGAACGCGCCACCACGCTGGAGATTCTCCGCCTTGAGATGGACCTGCGCGCCGGTCAGGCCGTCGAGAGTCCGGGAGCGGATCACCGGCGTACGGTGCGCGACCCCCTCGATACGGTCGGCAGCGTCCAGGACATCCTGCAAAGTCACCGTCATGCCCCGATCGTAAGGGGCGCCCGCGGCTCCCGGGCCGTACAACGGTGGTCGGGTGTTGACCGTGTGGCCCCGGTTGCCGAGACTGCGACGATGGCGACCGTACGCGCGGCCGGGATCCGCGGTTTCGACGAGGTGGTCCGTGACCTCGGCGCGGACCCGGCGCCGCTGGTGCACGCCGCCGGACTCGACCTCGCCGTCCTCGACCACGACGACCTCCCGATCGAACAGTCCCGCCTGGCCGCCCTCCTGGAGTCGGCCGCGGTCTCGCTGCACTGCCCCGACCTCGGGCTCCGGATGGCCGCCCGGCACGGCCTGGACACCCTCGGGCCGCTCGCCGTGATGCTGGCCAACTGCCGTACCGGCGCCGACGCGCTCGCCGCCACCCAGCGTTATCTCACCGTGCACAGTGACGCCCTGCACGTCGACCAGACCACCGACCCCGACGGTGAACCCGGTGTCATCGCCCTGCGCTACCGGGGCCACCCGCCGGGCCCGCCGCCGGTACAGGCCACGGACGCCGGAATCGGGTTCCTGCACCGGGCGCTGTGCCTGCTCTTCGGCGACGGCTACGGCCTGCTCGACGTGCGCCTGTCCTACCACCCCGCCGCGGACCCCGGCTGCTATCGGAGCTTCTACCGGGCGCCGGTCCGCTTCGGCGATCCCGAGTCGCTGCTGCGCGTCCGGGCGGAACTGCTGGCCCGGCCGATCACCGGCGCCCACGAGGACCTGCGCACCCGCGCCGAGGCCTACCTGCGGACCCTCCTGCCGGACGTCGACGACATGACCGGCCGCATCCGCACGGTCGTCGACGGGATGCTGGTGTTCGGCGCCGTACCGATGGAGGCCGTCGCCCGTGCCCTCGCCCTGCACCCGCGCACATTGCAACGCCGCCTCGCCGCACAGGGCACCACGTTCGCCCACATCGTCGACAACATCCGCCGGGAACGGGCCCGCCACTACCTGACCGAGACGACCCTGCCGTTCGGTGCCGTCTCGGCCCGGCTCGGCTTCGCCGAACAGGCCACCTTCAGCCGTGCCTGCCACCGCTGGTGGGGCGTCCCACCCCGGCGGGTACGCGCCGTCCGGCGTACCGCGTGAGCAGCGCCGACCGCCGGCAGCGGTACTGGGACACCACGGGGGCGACCAAGACCTTCACCCATCCGGTCCACCGGGAGTGGCTGGCCGGAGTCGACCGGGCCGCCCGCGTCCTGGACTACGGATGCGGCTACGGACGGGTGATGGCCGAACTGAACGATCTGGGGTTCGGCGAGGTGTCCGGCGCGGACGTCTCCACCACCCTGATCGCCCGCGGACGCCGCGCCCACCCGGATCTGCGCTTCGAACGGATCACCTCCCCGCCGGTTCTCGATCACCCGGCGGGGAGCTTCGACCTGATCGTGCTGTTCGCCGTACTCACCTGCGTTCCCGACGACGCCGCCCAGCGCGGACTCGTCGCGGCTGCGCCGGCTCCTGACCGCCGGCGGTCTGCTCTACCTCAGCGACCTGGCCCTCCAGCCCGACGCACGCAGCCGCCGCCGCTACGCCGCCCGGGCCGGTACGCCCTACGGGGTCTTCACCACCGACGACGGTGCGGTCTGCCGCCACCACGACCCCGAGTACCTGCGGCACCTGCTCGCCGACTTCCACGTGGCCGCCGAACGCCACATCGAGGTGCCCACGATGAACGGCAACCGCGCCGCCGCGATCCAGCTGCTGGCCCACCGCCCCTGACCGCCACCCGCCCAGCCCACGCACCGCCGACCACCCCCGGCTGGCCCTCACCGCTGTCTCGAGGGCCGTGAGACAGCGGTGAGGGCCAGCCGGGCAAGATCGGCGGCTTCCGGCATTCATCGGGAGCAGTGACTCACACCGGATGTCGTCGCCCGCTTCGACCTACCGGTGCTCAGTGCCGTGGGGGTGTCTTCGCGGGTCGCGGCCCGGCTGGTCGGCCGGTTAGAGCAATTCCGCATAGGCGGACGATCATCTTCGGCCGATCTGGGCGGCCGCCTGTGGGTTATGGCTGCTTCCCCGGCTCGGGAAGCAACCATGACCCACAGGCGGGCGATCGAGTCCTCCGGGGAGCCCGGCCCCATGCATGGGTCGTTACCGGTGCGCTCGTCCGTGAGAGCGGCCTCCGCTCGCCCACGCGCTCATAGGCCCGGCGCTGGTCGAAGCGATGCGGGCCAGCTATTTCAGTCAGGACGCGTACCTGGCCCAGTGCCCGCGCCTGAACTCCGGCGCGCCGGTAGCCGCGTCACGTTGGTGCGGCGACCGACCGCGTCGGCAGCAGCGCCACGGTCGGTGCAGTGTCCGACCGCGCCGGTAGCCGCGTCACGTTGGTGCGGCGATCGACCGCGTCGGCAGCAGCGTCACGGTGGGTGCAGTGACCCACCGCGTCGGCAGCAGCGCTACCGCTGGTGCGGCGACCTACCGGGACGTGGCCGCGCCACCGCCCGACCGTCCTTGTCGGCCCGGCGGGCACATGGAAGACTCGACAGCATGATGATCACCTCTTGGAGCCGTGGCGCGTAAGCCGCCCGCGCACGTCCGTGCCACCCTGCCCCGGCGGCGGGAACCCGGCGTGCGGATCGCCCTCGTCGACGGGGTCTCCACCAAAGGCCTTGCGCGGATCGCCCACCTCGAGCGCACCCGTCTCGGTCCCGGGGCCGCCGCGGCGGCGCTGAAGTCATGGCAGGAATTCGCCCGCGCCTCGACCGACGAGCGGGCGGACCGCCTCTACTACGGTCATGCGGGTTGCTGCCCCGATCCCCTGGCCGACCGCGCGACCTTGGACCAGGTCCTGCGCGTCCTACCGCCCAGCGACGCAAAGGCCCTCCGTCACCGGATCGAAGCCCTGGACGACCGGATCGGTACCCTCGACGACTGACCCACCGGGGTATCAGGGCTGCTCGGTGAGGCAGCGCACGAGCACCGCGGCCCGGTACGCGAACCCGTCCGGCTCACTCACGTCGATGACACCGAGTTCGACGCGCCGCCGATCGGTTCACACGAATCCGGTGCCGGACGGCGCCAGGCAGAGGGCCAGTCCGTCCGGCGCCCCACCCCGATCGGCCGGCGTGTGATTGTCGTCGAACGCACCCAACCGCGGCGGTCCGGCGAGGGTAATAGGGGTGTGAGTGTGACGTTCGAGGACTGGGTGCGGCCGCATCTCGGTGCGATGGCCCGGCTGGCGGCCCGGCTGGCGCCGCATGCCGACCGGGACGACGTGGTGCAGGAGTCGCTGGCCCGTGCCTGGCTCAAACGCCACCAGTACGACGCGGCGCGGGGCACCCCGGCGGCGTGGCTGCTGGCGATCACCGCTGATCAGGCCCGCAAGGCCGCCCGGCGGTTCCGCGGCACCCGCGCCGAGATCCCGGACGACGGTGTGGCCGCGGAATGGGACGCCCGGATGGACGTCCGCCGTGCGATGCGGCAGCTGACCGGCCGGCAGCGGCTGGCCGTCGACTGTTACTACTTCGCCGGCCTGTCGACGGCCGAGACCGCGGCGGTCATGGACTGCTCGGTCGGCACGGTGAAGTCCACGCTGTCGGACGCCCGGCTGCGGCTGCGCGACCTGCTGGCGGTGACGGGATGACAGGGGAGGACATGACCACGAGAGACCCGATCGACGACCTGCTCACCGCGGCCGGCGAACGCTGGCGCGCGGCCCAGCCACCACCGCCCGAGCCGGACACGAGCCGCTGGGTGACTCCGAAGCGACGGAATTGGCTGGTCCCGGTCGGGGCGGCCGCGGCCACGATCCTGGCGGCGGGCGCCCTGGTGTTCGCCACCCACCGGGCGCCGCCGGAGCCGACCCCGGGTCCAGCAATCGTGGCGGCCGACCCGGCAGCAACGCTGATCGTCCGGGACGGCGACCTCGTCGAGGCGAGCGGCCGGGTCGAGGATGCGCAGATGTGTGCGCCGGCCCCGGTCGCGGGTGACTCCTGCCCGTACGGCATCGATGTTCCGGGGGTCGCGCCCACCGATGGCGCCACGCTGCACGGCCGATGGCACCCGGGGGAGTTGTCGGAGATCCGGCAGATGCCGTATTCGCCCAGCTCCGCCGGTTCGGGCGGTTCGGTCTACGATCTCCCGCTGACGCCGCCGTGCGCGGCACCGCCCGGGGGCTGGCCGGCGGACGAGGAATGGGGCACCCCCGAGGTCGAGGACCCGCTCCGCGACTACCTGCGGGCGCATGCCGACCGGTTCGCGGAGCCGTTCGCCACCCACAGCGGGGACGCCCGCATCCTGGTCGTCCGGGTGGTGGATGGCGACGTCGCCGAGGCCCGTGCCGCGCTGGCCGCCGTCTACACCGCGAACCTCTGCGTGGTCGCCGCGCCCGGCAGCCGTACCATCGCCGCCGACGAGGAGCTGCGGGCCACCGTCGGGCAGGCGGTCGGAGCGCTGATGGACGACCGGAGCCTGGGCATCTACTCGGCCGCTCCGGAGGACGGAAAGATGCGGGTGCAGATGGTCCAGCTGACCCAGCCGCTGTACGACCGGCTCGTCACGATCGGCCTGGACCGCCTGATCCTCGACCCGTGGATCCGCCCGGTCGCCCGGTGACCCGGTCAGCCGTGCCGGCGCCCGGCCAGCTCGATGACTGCCACCAGCGTGTCGCGGCAGTCGTCGGCGTTCGTCATCACGGCGACCGCGGTACCCGACGCCGGCCAGGCGTACGAGAAGCAGCTGTAGCCGGTGTTCTGCCCGGTGTGCCCGAAGCACCCGTCGCCGAGTTCGGTGCCGAGACCGAACCCGCCGGGCACCTGCGGCGTGAGCATCTGTGCGGCCAGTTCCGGCGGCAGCAGCGCGGACGTGCCGGCGCTGGCGCGGCAGATCTCCAGTTCCAGCCGCACCAGGTCGGCCGGGGTGCTCCACAGCCCGGCACCGGCCCGCTCCGGCTGCGTGTGCCAGCCGCCGGGCACCGGAACACCACCGGACCGGCCGCGGGCGGCACGGTCCCGATGCTCGTACGGGAAACCCTGGTCGTAGCTGCTGTCCGTCATGCCCACCGGTTCCAGCACGAGCGCCGCCATCAGCTCGTCGAACGGTGTCCCGGTCACGTCGATCAGGAGCTGTTCGAGGACGGCGTAGTGGCTGCCGGAGTATCGGAACCCGGCACCCGGCGGCAGATCACGCCGGACCGCGGGCGTGTTGGCCGGTGGCTCACCCCGCAGGATCTGGAGCAGCGACGGGACCGGCTCGCCCTCGGCGTACCCGGGGAACCAGTTCTGGGTCAGCCCCCCCGTGTGGGCCAGCACCTGGCGCACGGTCACCGTGCCGGAGCCCGGCAGCCGCCAGGTGGACATGTAGGCGTTGACGTCGGTGTCGAGGTCGATCACCGCGTCGGCGACCAGCCGCAGCGTGCCTAACGCCGCGACGTGCTTGCTGATCGAGCAGGCCGGGAACAGCAGGTCGTCACCGTCGGTGCGGACGTCACCGTCGAGCCCGCCGACCGCGATCCCGGCGGCGGAGATCCGGTCACTCCCGGCGATCAGTTCCCGCCATCGATCCTCGAAGTCCACGGTTGCCGAGTATGCCGCCGGACGCCACCGGGCGCACTCCGGCTGATTGTCGGGCTGGGTCAAGTCTTTCGGGGCGCCTGCCGGGCACGATGCGTGAAACACGCTCGTAACGCGAGGGGCCGCCATGTCGGAAACGCACGTCGACGTGCTGATCGTGGGTGCCGGGATCTCCGGCATCGACGTCGCCTACCGGATCCGGGAACGCTGCCCGGAACTCGGCATCACCATCGTCGAGGCCCGCGACCGCCTCGGCGGGACGTGGGACCTGTTCCGCTATCCCGGCGTGCGCTCCGACTCCGACATCTACACCCTCTCCTTCCCGTTCCGTCCCTGGCAGGGCGAGCGTTCCATCGTCGACGGCGACGAACTGCTCGCCTACGTCGAGGACACCGCCCGGCAATGCCGGATCGACGAGCGGATCGAGTACGGGACCCGCGTGCTCAGCGCCGACTGGAACTCCGGCACCGCCCGCTGGACGGTGACCGCCGAACGCGCCGGCGAGACCCTCACCTACGTGACCCGTTTCCTGGCCGGCTGCACCGGCTACTACGACTACGACCACCCGCACGACCCAGGGTTCGCCGGCACCGGCGACTTCACCGGGACGATCGCGCACCCGCAGTTCTGGCCGGCCGGCCTCGACTACACCGGTAAACGGGTGGCGGTGGTGGGGTCAGGCGCGACCGCGGTCACCGTGGCACCGGCGATGGCGGACGACGCCGCCCACGTGACCATGGTGCAGCGCACGCCCAGCTACGTGCTCGCCCAGCCGCGGGTGGACGCGATCGCCCGTACCCTCCGCAGGTTTCTGCCGCCGGACACCGCGCACCGGCTCGCCCGCACCAAGAACACCGCCGCCCAGTGGGCGCTCTTCCAGGCGTGCCGCCGCTTCCCGAACGCGATGCGCGCGCTGCTGCGCAAGGGCGCTGTCGCCGCGGTCGGCGACGCCGGCATCGTCGACCGGCATTTCCGGCCGCCCTACGACCCGTGGGAGCAGCGGATGTGCATCGCCCCCGACGGGGACCTCTATCAGGCGGTACGCGCGGGGCGGGTCTCGATGGCGACCGGTCACATCGACCGGTTCGTGCCCGAGGGCATCCGCCTGACCGACGGCACCGTCGTCGAGGCCGACGTCGTGGTGACCGCCACCGGACTGCGGATCAAACTGCTCGGCGGTGTCACCCTCACCGTCGACGGCGAGCCCGTCGACGTGTCGAAGACCTGCACCTATCACGGGGCCCTGCTCAGTGGCCTGCCCAACTTCGCGGTCTGCATCGGGTACATCAACCTGTCCTGGACGGTCCGGGCCGACGTCACCGCCCGCCTCATCGCGCGGGTGCTGCGCAGACTCCTCGACACCGGCGCCGACGCCGTCGTGCCGGTCGCCCCCGCCGATCTCGGCCCGACCGGCCCGTTCATGGACATGCGCTCCGGCTACCTGGCCCGCGCCGCCGACATCATGCCGCGGGCCGGGCGCCGCTACCCGTGGGCGTTCCGGCAGAACGTGCTCCTCGACGTCCTCGCCACCAACCGCACCGGCCTCGACGACGGACTCGTCTGGAGCCGCATCCGCAGGGAGGCACACGCGTGAAAGCCGTCGTCGTCCATGACGGGACCCTGGAGGTCACCGAGGTCCCGCTGCCCGTCCCCGGCCCCGGACAGGTCCGGCTGCGGGTCAGCCGGACCGGGATCTGCGGCTCCGACCTGCACGTGCGCCACGACGCCGAGGCCAGCGCCGACGTCGCCGCCGAGGTCGGCTACCCCCACTTCATGCGCCGCTCGCACCGGGTCGTGATGGGCCACGAGTTCGCCGGCACCGTCGACGAGTACGGGCCCGGCTGCCGCCGCCGCTGGCGAACCGGGCAACTCGTGGTCTCACTACCGCTGATCATGCACGGCGACGACGTGCACATGACCGGCATGTCCGAGTACGCGCCCGGGGCGTACGCCGAATATGTGCTCGTCTCCGAAGACGCGACCATGCCGGTGCCCGCCGGCGTCGAGCCGGGCCCCGCCGCCCTCACCGAACCCCTCGCGGTCGCCCACCATGCGGTCCGGCGCGGCGACGTCACCCGCAACGACACCGCGGTGGTCATCGGATGCGGTCCGATCGGCCTGGCCGTCATCCTGATGCTCAAAGCGGCGGGGGTACGACGGGTCGTCGCCAGCGACTTCACCGAGGGCCGCCGGGAGCTCGCCCGCAGATGCGGCGCCGACGTCGTCGTCGACCCCGCGGCCCAGTCCCCGTGGTCGGCCATCGCCGGTGATCCCGGCCTGGTCACGTCGGCGACCGACCTCTACGGCGCCGGCATCACGGCCCTGCGTGACCTGCAGAAGGTGCCGGGTGTGCCGTGGTGGACGGTGATGCGGACCGCCCAGCGGTTCGGGGCCGGTCCCCGGGGTGCCGTCGTGTTCGAGTGCGTCGGCCTGCCCGGCGTCATCGAGGACATCGTCACCCATGCCCCGTTCCGGTCCCGGATCGTGGTCGTCGGCGTCTGCATGCAGCCGGACACGTTCCGTCCCACGATGGCCAGCAACAAGGAGGTCGACCTGCGGTTCTCCTTCTGCTACGACCCGGTGGAGTTCCGCGAGGCCCTCCACATGGTCGCCCGCCGCCGGATCGACCCACGCCCCCTGCTGACCGGCGTCGTCGGCCTGCACGGTGTGGCCGGCGCCTTCGACGAGCTGGCGAAGGCCGACCACCACGCGAAGATCCTGGTCGACCCGTCGGTCTAGCTTCTACAGCGGCACCCGGTAGGCGGAACGTATCGATGATCGGCTCGTCGAGCCGGATCGGCTGCATGCCCGGTTCGCGAGCCGGTTCGCGAACCGCTTCGCGAACCGCTTCGCGAGGGAGCAACCACGGCGGCGGGCTCGGCGGTATCCGTCCGGCTGGTCGCCCGCTTGCAACGGATGGCCACCCGCGGAGCAGGCAACAACTCCTCGGCCTCACCGATGATCTCAATCCGGCTGGCACAGCGACGGCAGCCTCCCGGAATCGGAGCGCGAGGCCTTGTTGAACGCCCGCCTCGAAGCGCGGTGGCTCTCCCTCCGGTGAGCACCCTTCCCCAGCCGGCCGGCGGCCGCACCGCTGCGTCAGGTGCACCCCCGCTTCAGCTCACCCAGGCCTGCTGAAGGCGGCCCCGACCGGTTACGGTGCCGCCCGGCAGGCGGATGGACGGAGCCGTCCTCTGCGAAGCATCATCTGCTGATGACTGAGCGCCCGGTTCCCTCCATCGCCGAAGCGGCGGCCTTGCTGCTCGGCATCCTGCTGTTGTCCGGGAGCCTGGTCGCATTCGCCCTTGCCACCGCCAAGGGTCTCACCCAGGTCGGCCCTTATTCCTACGAGGCCGAGTTCTCGAACCCGATCTGGGTCTGGGCCGGGATGCTTCTCATCGTTCCCGTCTTCCTCGCCGCCCGGCGCCACCCGGGCTTCAAAGGATTCTTCGCGTTGGCCGCCTTGATCCCGCAGTTCATAGAGCCCGCCGTGGAGATGGAGCGGTACGCGGTCGCCGGCTACGGCGAGGGCCTACCGGCTCTGGGCTTCATCTGGCCCATCATGCTGACGCCACTCTTCATCTGGGCGGCGACACGCGGCGGCGAGACCGGCGCCAAACGTAGGGCCGTGCCGACTCTGACGCAGACCCGCTCACCCGCCAACGAATGACCGACGCCGACTCAGGACTCCGGCCGGAATGGCACCGCCCGCCACGAATCGTCTCGGCGGCGCCTCTGACAGCTATCAGCCGGGGATGCCGGGCGGGGTAGTCGGCACTGACATGCCGCCGCGAGCGCGATGGACATCGACCTATGAGATGCATGGCAGCGGTGGTCGCTCGGCGAGAACCTCACCAGAACGCACCCGCTGCCGGAATCCGCATCGCGCCCGCGGACCGACCTGCCAGTTGCCTGGACCGCCCACCATCGCACGTGCCTGCCGCCGAGCGTGCGGAGGCGGCTCGCCGGGCCGTTACCCTCCATGACCGGTCTCGACTGCCGACGTGCTGAACTGCCCATGAGCGGACGTTCAGCGGCGATTCCAGCCGCACTTGCGCTGCTTGTGACGGTGGACCGCGAGCGGCAAGATCATTCGGTGTGAGTCTTCTCGACCGGTATCTCAGTGGCGAACGTGACCAAGTATGGGCGGAACTGCGAGCACTCGGGCCGATCGAGCGTGGCCACGCACAATACGACGACGCCCGTGGCGTGGCCGCGGAGACGATGCGGCGAGTGCGCGGAAACGTTGAAAGGGTGCGGGCACGCCTGATTGACTCCGGATATCAGTTGGCCGCGCAAGACCGGGCTCACGTACCACCGGCTGCGGACGCCGGTGCACAACTCGACGCGTTCGAACGGAGGCACGGGCCGTTGCCGTTGTCTCTACGGGCGTTCTACGAGTTCGTGGGCACCGTGAACTTCATGCAGTCGGCGAACCAGTTGGTCCAGTGGCATAAGCGGGAGAACGCACCCGAGCCGGTCCCCGAGCTCAGCTACGCCGGGGAGTACGACCCCCTGGTCGTTCAGTCTCTGGACAACGAGGACGCTGAGTGGGACCAAAGGCAGGGCAGGTCTGCCTGGTACCTGGCCCCGGACGAGTGCCATAAGGCCAATTACAGCGGCGGCATGAACTATCACGTCCTGCTGCCCGACAACGGCGCCGACTTCCAGATCTACGGGATGATCTGTAACGAGGAGGACCAGTTCGGTGACTGGTTCGTCGACTACCTGAGGGAGACGTTCCGCGGTGGCGGCTTCCGCGGCGGCATAGCCATCGACGACGACGAGGTTGCTGGCCGGGAACTTCCAGACCTCGCGTTCACCCGCCGGCTCGCCGCCGGACTTCAAGAGCTCGGCGACGAGCGAAGCACACCGGAGGGCTGATCACGCACGGCATCGACACGCACCGCCCTTTCCGCACCCTGGCCGGCGGAGTCATTACTTGGAGTTCGTCGGCATCCGGATCTGATGCGACGCGCGTGTACGCGCCCCCGCGCTGGAGTAGACAGGCTTGCCGGCAGCCAACATCTCGGTCCGGCCTTGGCAGGAAGGCCATCGGCAACGCTGGCGAATAGCACTACAGCCGGATTTGCCGCCGGTCGTGTGCGTTCACCAAGAGGATCCTGATCACGTTCCGTGGCCGAGGTGACTGGCACTGACATTCTGCTTTCCGAAGTATCACCCGACGCGGATGGTCGAGCCGCGATCCCGGGGCCCGGAGGCTATTTCGGGCTTCCCCTAGGCTCCTCGGTCATGACCGGGGCCTCCGCGATGTCGATGTTCGCCGCCCTCCTGGACCGCTCGTTCGTCCAGATCAGGGAATCGGCGGCCGATGGCCGCTTCTTCGATCGGGAGAAGGTCATCCAGGTCGCGGACGTCTGGGACAACAACACCTACCCGCTGTTCGGCGTCGCGCTGTGCCGTCCGGGGTGGGTGCGTGAGCGGCGTGCGAGAGCGGCGCTGCGCTGGATGGCAGGGCTGGGATCGCAGCGCCGGGCGTGGATGATCGAGCAAGCCGGGGCCGCCGGGTACGGGCTGGAGCCGCTGCTCGGCCCACCGGTTCCCGAGACGGTGCACCACCGCGACAGCCTGGGTCGGGTTTGGCCTGGTGCCGTACCGGTGACCGAGGCGGTCGCGGCGAGCATCGCGGACGACTACGACCTGACCCGCGCCGAGGTCCGGACCGTCCGGGTGGAACGCGCCGGACAGGACCTGTCCGGCTATCTCGCGCTGACGGCCCCGCGCCGCTACGCCAGCCCACCCGATCAGACGGATGCGGTCGTGCAGGTGATGCTCGATGACGTCCGGGCCGTGCAGTTCGACAGCAGCGACGGGGCCGGCGCGACCTTGACCACCGGTGCCGACGGAGTCGAGGTTCGTATCGGCGCCCAAGGTCACCTTCGCGCCGCCTCTGCCGTCGTCACCTTCGACGACCCGTCCTGGCACCTCTCGCGTCGTGGTCGGGCCGCCGACGCGGACACCCCGAGCCGAAGCACCACCACACGCCGGCCCCGGGAGAGTACTGGGCCGAAACCGCGTGGAGCCGCGTGGGACGCCGCGTTCGTGCTCCATCAGGCGATGCTGGAGATTCGTTCGGTGCGCTACGCGAAGCTTGCCGGCTCGGCCCCGCTGCGGGAGCTCTGCGACGCCTTCGCCGGCGCTGGCGACGGAATACTCGCCGCCGCCGCGCAGCCCCGATCAAAACGTGACCATGCGTTTCGCCGGCTTGCCGAGCAATGGATCGGCGCGAGTCCCGAGCTGGCCCGCAGAATTGCGAGATGGCTCCCGGACGGCCACTGGCTCCATCAGCTGTCGCGGACCGGCCCGCACCGGCCTGCCGCCGCGGGCCTTCCGACACAGGCCCAGCTCACCCTGGCTGGCTACACCGCCGCCCACACCTTGTACGGCACACCACGTGATGCCGCCGCGGTGATCAACCTCGCCGCCCCGGACGATGACAACGGCTGGACGCTACAGGCGCTGGAGTTTTCCCGGTCAACGCGCCTCACGCTGGACGCCGCCGCGTTCACCGCCCCCGACACCGTCTCGGGCATCCCGGACACGTCGCTGATCCTCGGTAACGGCGCCCTTACCGTCATCAGCCACAAGCTCGACCCTCGCCATCACGACACCGAAGCACCATGACCTCACTGCGGGCCAGCGGCTCCCGATGCAGCATCCCTCGTCACAACGCGTAATCAGTACGCCAAGGCTCAACGCCCGGAACTGCCGATGAGAATGCGCTGGTTGGTCAAAGTACCGATGACCCCGGCGGATCGTGCTTAAAACACTCACTTACGCGGAAGTGTCGGGTGCACCCACGGGGGAACACCCCGACAACCGCATGGATTTAATAGATTGCAGGTTTCAAATTTATGCCGTCAATGTGGCTCGAGATGCACAACGTCCGTCAATACGCATGCGGTAGCGTCCATACAAGCCCGTGACTGTCCCTTTGGTGAGGAAGCCGCTGTTGATAGTGCCGGATTTGATAGTGACACCGGTATCAATGTCCCAGAACCGGTAACGAGTGGCAGGTGTGTCAACGCAGATTGCGATCGTGGGTTGGGCACTCCAATACAAGCTGTGGTCTGGTGCGCTGATCACTGCGGTTTGGCAACTAGACTCAAGCGTGGAGACAGTACAGGTAACCGAAGAGGCGGCACTCGCAGGAGTGGCGCTGATCATGGGCCCGGCCACGAGTGCGCACAAGACGGTCAGTGTGGCGGTCGCTCGGCGACGAACGAGAGACATTACTATTCCCTAACTTCCGGCCCAGAAGAAACGACTGACATTTTCGAGCTGACCATAGCTCAGCATCTATCGCCAAGCAAGGTTAGCCGCGTAGCGGTCTAGAATCTTGAGGCGTTGGCGAACGCAGCGACGGGCAACGAGGCGTCACGCCGGTCAGAAATCGCAAGGTCGCCCTATCACAATAAATCGAGTTGACCAAGGTGTGACCTGAAGCTGGCCGCCTGCGGCCATCGCGCTCCGGCGGCATTGTGCACAACGCATACCAATGCCAAGTCGCATGAGGCATTGACCACGTTCCTCGGTTGCCAAGCCGTACCCGACGCACGGATCTGCCGCAGTCCGCGCCTCAGTCTGGGTTGTCGCACCTGACGCCGACGCTGGTGATATCACCGCTGCGTACCAGTTCCCGGATCGCCGCGGTCATCGCCGCAACGCCCGGTTCAGGCACGATGAGCTGGTCGACAGCCCAGAAGTAGCTGCCGTTGGCCACCTCGCCCGTCTCCTTCCAGCGCGCCAACAGGCGCGCAACCTCCTCGACGGTGAAAATCGTCAGTGCCCACGTGGCGCCGTCCGGAAGGTCGACGAACGCGTCAACGTTGGCCACCGACGCCGCGGTGTCCGTGCGGGGATCGAGAAGGAACCGGGCCACGAATGTCGACTCGGTGATGGTCGTATACGGATCGCCGGCGCCCATGACGTCAATCATGAGGGACAGCCTGCAACGTCCGGATCTGCCGCCGTCCGTGCGCGTCGGCCGTCGCCGGGACGGCCAGCGACGGTCCGGGCCATCGATTTCGGGGTTCCAGATCGCGAGATCGCCACCAGGCATGCTCACGATCAGTAGCCCTTGATCGGAGCGCATCTGCCAGGTTTCGTACATCTCGTCATAAGGCACCACGAGGTCGACGCTGCCGAAGGTAACTGCCAACGTGCCGTGTGGATCGACCGCTGCCGCCGTGACTGGGGTGTTCAGCAACTGAATGAGCTGCTCGGCCACGTCGAGACTGACGGGTTCGCCATGCCGTTCGGGACCGTCAGCACGGACGAATCGCAGCGAGCCTTCGATCGTGAGCTCGTGAAAGGCATCGTCGTCGAACTCCAGCCGTACACCTCCACCCATGCGGAAGGCCAGTAGCCGGTAGCCGACGACAGCATGTAGCAGCCGATTGGCCAGATCGGCGTCTTCAAGCGCTGGAGGCACGAGCCGATTATGCCTTCTGCGGCTTACTCAACTGCCGCTGATGGGGCGGACTTACAGCCCATCTGCCGTCGGCAGGGCTCCGGTGCCCAGGAGTTGTCTGGCGCCGATGACCTCCATGCCGAGCAAACGGCCATCGGAGCTGAGGTCCAGCACGATACCGCCTCGGCCGACGTGGTGCCCGACGGTCTCGGCCACGTCTGCCGGTGGTGGGTTGCCGCCCGCAGCAGCGGGCCACCGGACGTCACCGGGTGGGGAACCGCCGGAGGTGTCTCGACGGTACGAGCAGCGCCGGGCGCGTGGAATGCCGGTTAGGGTGCGCGCCGAGTGATCGGACAGCACCATACGATCCGGGTGCCACTCACGGTGCGCAGATCGTTCGAGACCGATTTACCGGTCCCGAACCGCCTGCGAAGGCTTGCTCGTGTCAGCGGCGGTAGGTGCGTTTGTCCTTAAACAGTAACGTACCAAGAGTGGAAGATTTTCGATTGGCTCGGATTTCCGAGGAAGACCGCCACCGTTTGCGTTGCGCGCCGGCTTTTAGGCGTTCGGTTTGGGCGCTCAGGTTGCTGGCTTCACTTCCGGCAACTGTAATAGCGATTTTCGTGCTGGCGATACTTAGGGCTCCGCTGGAGGTGGCGGAAGCGATCAGCTATGTTGCTTTCGTAATTTTCCCTATCGGCGTGGGGATTGGCGTGAGTTCGAGAGCTTCGCTGGAGCGAATGAAGAAGGACGTGCTAGATAAGTATGACTTTAGCTCTTACGAGCGTGCCATGCTTCTGAATGTGATGCTCTTGAGGGCTGCTATTTGGAAAGATCGGGAGTCGACAGCCTGAATCGATGATGATATAGCAACAACCGGAGCGTTGCCCCTGGCGCTATCTTAAATTGGATTGAAGCGGTTCCGGTGGCCGATATTGGCCTGGACTCCCGTTGCCGCCAAGAACTTGTCAAGGTTCTCAGGCAGCCGTCTTTGAGCTGTCACGACACCCACCGTACGTAAGTTTGGGATCCGTAATGCGACGCCGCCTACCCTGCGCGAAGATGCACTCAACTGCCGCGATCCGCTCGTTACACCGTGTCATGGCTAACTTCGGGTCCCTCGGGGGTCCTCCGAGACTGCGTGGCGATCGGTAGCACCAACTGCGGGTCTTCCTACCTCGTGCAACGCGAGTGCCCTGAGCGAGGGCTCGACATGCAGCAGCCATGCCAGCGGAAGAGCCGGGCTTAGTACACGCGAATCCAGCCATGCCGGCCCACGGTCGAACCGTCGCATGCACGGTCCGATCGCCGTTAGGCTGAGATGTCATGGGAGCGAAGACGGCGTTGCTGGCTTTCTCAGACGGCGACCTGCGGCCGGCACTCATCAGCGAGATCCCGTCCCTCCAGACAGAGGCCGAGCGTCTGGTTCACGCCGTTCACCCCGGGCGCGAGGTGACGCCGACCGAAGACGAGTTCCTGACGAGGCTGTCATATCCGCCTGCGGATCGGACGTATGCCAGGGTGTTGGCCGGCGCTGAGATTCTGTGCGACCGGCGACTCGTTCTTGACCGGCCGTCAGAACTGCCGGAGCACCTGCTGAAACTGGGTGAGGGCAGACGGATCCTCATGCATGGCATGCACTCCGTCAATGACTTGCTCTGTTTCGCAGTGTGGGAGAACGGAACATTGATCCGCTCGCTGAGCCTCTCCCCAGACGGTGGAATCACCGAGAACATTGGTGAGCCACTCGTGTTCGAGCACCCCTTCTGGGCTGGCGAACATCCGGTTGAAGCGGATCCGGACTGGGAGGACGAGGAGCCGTACCCGTTGTCGTTCCATCCGCTGGAAATGGGCGAGGAAGCGTTGCGCGCGCTGTACGGCTTCGTCCGCGAGGGCTATCCGCAGCCCGACGACATCAACGCTGATGCCGTCCGCCTGCACGGATTCATAGTTCGATAGCGGACGGCGGAACCGCCGCGATCGTTGCGCGGCGCAGCCGCCGGTCGGCCGCCCGCAGCGGGCCTCGCGATTGGAGACATGCTGACGCCCGCGATCCCCACGACAGATGTCCTGGGGTACCGGGGCTCCTTCACCTCCCGACGTACTGATCTGCCGCTGACAATCACGTTCTGCCCCTGCCCCTTGGCGGCACCCGTGTAGGGCCGGCACCGAGCCGGCCGGAACCCACGGAGTTGTCGGCGGCCCACCGACAACGTAGTGCTGAATTCATTTGAGGAAGTGAGGCAAGTAGCCGAGTAACGCCTGGTAGGAACGTGGCTATGATCGAGTTGGCGACACACGAGGTGATGGCTCGCCGGGAGCTTCTGGCGAGAATCGTTCGAGACGCGCTTGCTGCCGCCGGGCTTCCTGACGTGTCTCCCAATATGAGTCGTCAACTCGTCTACGGAGGTGCGGAGGTGCGGGTCGACAAGCTCGCGGACTGCCACGCGCCGGTTCGCATCGAATGGCACCAGCCATGTACTGATGGACGCCGCCATGGCGGCGGGCGTGGGCACGCCAACATTCGACCACTACATGGTGGTCCTTGAGGGAATGCTCCGCGTCATGAAGGAGATACTCTCCTCGGAGGGCTTCGAGACTCGTGACAGCACCAACGACTTCGCGCCGTTCACCATCGAGGTACTCGGTCGCCAAGACGGCACCACTGCCTGGACGACGGCCGGCTATATAAGCAGCCTCGGCTTCCCAGGCGCAACGCACTGATTTGCCGCAGATCGTGCGTCACGGACCATCACGGCTGCCGGCGGGCGCCGACGCGCGTTGGCGCCGATGTCAGGGTGACCTGATCGAGGGTGACTTCATCTCAATCGTCTGTCGCGTTCCGCTTGCCACCCCAGCGTCACGGCTGACGGCCGTTGGCCGGCGGCCGCTCGTGCCGAGTTGAGGGTGGTTCAGACTGTGGAATCGCTATCGACTCATACTCCGCCGACAGGCTGGTTGGAGTGGTGAACTACCAGCCGTGCCCGGCGGCCCGCGAAGGTGCTCCTTAAATCTCTGACCTCACTGTTCTTTCGAGAAAAGAGGCCTGCCGTTCCATCGACGTGGACAACCAGCGTGTCATGCCGGTCGATCAGGCTGGAGATCCCCCTCGTCTGGATCGTGTCGCGCCAGGCGTCGACGTTGCGCCCGAACCAGGAAGGAAGCTCGCACGGGCCGGACACTCTCGCAAGAGAGACACCTGGCCAGCCTCGCCACGATCATCGGCTCGTACATCACGTCCGCGCCACCCGCCGGACGCGCATGTCCGCCATGGATCGACAACTCCGCGACACGCGATCACCACGCTCCCACCGAGTGGAATCCTGTGAACCGAAATGGGAACGAAAAAGCCGCAACCGCTTTATCCACAGGTCACGGCCTTGATCGTTGGTGCGCCCGAAGGGGCTCGAACCCCTGACCTTCTGATCCGTAGGGCGCTGCCCGTTAAGAGACATTTTCACGACATTGAATGCGCGCGCGCCGTGCCCTAGCCTCTACTCGACGCCGGGGAGGCGCAATGACCATCGAGAGCGATCTTGGTCCGAAATTGCCGGTGATCGGGAAACGTGCCCGGGAGCGATTCGCGTACGACATGCGCAGTGTCGGCGAGCTCAGTGACGACGGCCGGGTGGTTCCCATCGAGGGCGGCCACTACAACTCGACCCGCGCGGGGATGCTGCGGGAGTGGCAGAGACATTTCGAGGACCTGGAGAGCCAGGTCACGACGATCTGCGCCAAGCTGCGCGGATTCTTCCCGTACGACACGCTCAGTCTGCGGCTGACCGCCGGCCTCCTGTCCAGCACGGCCAATGCCGGGCCGCGCAGTTCCATCCAGGTGAACACCGGAACGGCCAGCATCACCGGACGGCTTAACTACGCGTCGGTGAACTATCTGCAGAAGGTCGACGCGCTGGTGCACGAAGGCCTCTGGCGGGGCGACGCAGCCGAGGCGTTCCAGCGGGAGTACGTCTATGCGCTCGGCCAGGCGAACGCTCTGCACACCGGCTATTCCTGGGCGCTGGCGGTCATCGTGCAAATGTTTCACGAGGGTCTGGTGTCGCTGGGGAAAGATCTCAACAACATCGTCGATGCCTGCATAGGCAGGCTGCCATCCGGGTCGACCTGGCAGGGGGAGGGCGCGAGCAACCTGAGTTATGCCAGCCTCGCGGCGGGCGCCATGAGCCTCATCCCGTTTCCTCCGTTGGCTATTCCCGCCGGTATCGTCAGCCTCGGGGCCGGTATCGCCGGAACCTGGCTGGGGCTGAACACCCCGGACGCGGGGCCGAATCACCAACCATGGCCGATCGAGGGCGACAGCGCCATCGAGATCCTCGCGGCGACCCACCGGGCCATCAACGGGGTCGACGAGGCGATGAACCAGATCGACTCCAGGATCAGCCAGGTGATCGATGGCTACCTCGACAACCCGGACGGATTCGCCGACCCGGATCTGGAGGTGCAGAACCCTTCGCTGCCGACCTGGACATCGAAGATCGAGTCCGGCCAGCCGGGTCCGATCGATCAGAACCCCTTGCTGGTGCCGGTCCGCGACCTCTACCACGCGGGCTACACAGTGCTGCCGGGCTTCGCGCAGGAGACCGAGGCCGCGGCCGGCATCTGCGGGACGGCCCGGCTCGACTCCAACCTCGGCGAGTTGTATCCCCGCTCGGTCGGCAACTACGAGGCGGCACGCGCACGGCTGGAAAGGATCCTGAGCGAGACCTCCGACACCGCGTACGCGGTCGGCGCGAAACTGGTCACCATGGTGGACAACTTCGAGATGACCGACGCCGAGAACGCCGAGCTGATCCGTCAGACCGCGGAGTTGACCGTGCCCGTCCCCCGCAGCGAGAGCACCCAGGACCCCGACCCGGTGTACCGGGCCTTCTGACCGGTCACCCCGATCCTTCGCTTCTCCGGAAAGCGGGGCAGCGCCGAGCACCGGACTTCGGGTAGAAACTGCCTAGTGCCTCATCATGCGACCTTGAACGGGTAATCCGGGTGGCTGATCTTGGACTTGGTCGCGTATCCGCTTTTCGGGCGGGCGCGCTGGTTGTGCCAGCGGATGTAGTCACCGATCGCCGTGGTTCTTCCCGTTCCCTACTCACGGGACGTTAGCGTTCTGCCGGACACCTCCGGCATCGTTGCCAGTCTCTCCAGAGGATGCGCTGCCGTTCATCGTCAGCGGCAACCCATACCAGGTCTATACCCCTGGTTACGGCAAGGTTCTGGGTGAGGCCGCCACTCCGGACGAAGCCGTAGCTCTCCTGGCCGCGCATCTGCCGAACATTCCTCCAGCAACAGACCCTGCGTAGTGATCTACCGCGCGTAGGGACGCCCAGCCCGTCCATCAACCCGTCTACCGCGGGCGTAGCGCGGTGCATCATGGAGCGGTGACTGACCAGGAGCGGTGGGCGACGCGGCACGGTGGTACCTAGATGTCGTTGCGCTCGGGAGTGCGGATGATGCCTGGCAGGCGCGGGAACGCGGCGATCATCGCGAAGCCAGTTGGCTGCGCCTGTACGAGAACCACCGCAAAGATCGGATAGAGACGCGACTACAGTCCTTTGTCGCACTGGCCTTCCACGAACCGCGGCTACGCCAACCGCTGCTACTCCATCAGCCCACGAAGTTGCCGCATGCTCTCATCAGCGTCCATCGCCGCTTCGGCAGCCTCGATCTCGCGTTCCCAGGCTGCGATCTGCTCCTCGGTCGGCTCCGTGACGAAATACTCATAGGGACCCACCGAGACGCCCTCACAAACGGATCGCGAAGCGCCCTCCCCGGCATCGAGTCCCAGGTCTTGCGCCGTACGCGATCCGACTGAGAACAGCACAAAGCCCACCTCGAACAAGAAGCTCGACGGCTCGTCCTGTTCGTATCGGTAGCCCTTCGCCGCCAAGTCCGCGACCACGTCATCCAGCAACCGCCAGGTCAGCTGCACGCCGTCGAAAAATGCCTCATCGCCTCGGCCTGCATCGTGCGGAAGCTCAACGAGTTCCACGAGATCGTCGTTTGTATAGGAAATCACCAGCAGCCGGCCGATGTCGTAAACCGCCCGGCTCTGCTTCCCGGGATGCATCGGAAGCCCGAGCCGGCTCTCCACCGCGTCCCGGGTCTCACTGATCCGCGCTACGGCTACACCCTTTCCGGGTTCGATCTCCATGGGGGGATCGTGCCAGAACCTCACCCCACCATTCCCGTAGGGAGGGTGATTCATGACCTTGGTCAAGCCTGGCGCTCCGACGTACTGACCTGCCGCAGGTCGCGCGTCACGGAGCGCGAAGGCCGCCCGCCGTGGTGATGCGCGCTCGTGCCCGTTGAGCGGAGGCTTGACGTCACACGCCCACCCAGCGAGCCGACCATCGGTACGCTCCCGCCGATGAGTGCCGTTGCGGTACTCAGACGTCCAGGGGTGCGTACCAGTGGGCGCCGGTGACCAGGATGCGCTTGGCCTGGTCGCGGTTCCAGACGACCTGCATGCCGTGGTTCTCCAGGGTGGGGAAGACCACGGAGTCCATCAGGTGTTCCAGGTCGATCTGGTAGGCGGCCTGCTTCTCCTCGTCGGAGAGTGCCTCGTACGCGTCCTCGTCGAAGTCCTCCGGCGGGTAGACGCCGTAACCCAGGTAGACCGAGCCGCTCGGGTCGGCGATCAGGGAGTCGGTGTCCTGCTGGTGGTACCAGACGTAGCCGTGCCAGTGCCGGGACTCGTCGCGTTCGTCGTGGATCTCGGCGGATGCGCACGTGCCGCAGCAGCTGAAGTTCTCCCGGGCCAGGACACCCCGCGCGTTGAGGTCGTCGAAGGCCCGCGTCAGGTTGCTGCGGACCTCACCCCACGACCGCTGCTGATCCCGGCGGACGGCGAGGGCCTTCTCGTAGGCCGCGGTCAGCTCCGCATCGGTGAGGCCGTGGCGTTCCTCGTCGTCGTCGAGGTAGTCGACGAACTCGGCCGGGTCGTCCTCGCCCCGGACGATCCAGGTCCAGATCTCCTCTTCGATCTCGGTGCGGGCCGGTCCGGTGATCCGGCCGGGCAGGAAGCTCACACCCTCGGGGCGATCGTTGTAGACCCATGCGTTCATGTCGGTGATGATGACACGGCGTGATCGCGGCCCGGCGAGGGCACCGGGCCGCCCGAAACGGATCAGCGCCTGACAGGCGTACCGCCGAGGAAGTCGGACCACCGCTCGCCGTCGGACCGGTGCGCCGGGGTCAGATGTTCGCCGTTGCGGAAGGCGCGGAACGCGGCGCCCGGCAGGCGGACCGGAACCACCCGCCGGCGGCTGCCGATCCGGTCGAGGTAGGAGCGGAACAGGTCGGGGGCCCGCAGCACCTCGGGTCCGCCGAGGTCCTCGGCGCGGCCGGGGACCGGGTTGTCGACGAGTGCGGCGATGCGGGCGGCGACGTCACGGGTGGAGATCGGCTGGACCGGTACGTCGGGCGCGGGCACGAGCGGGAGGCGTGCGGCGATCCGCGCGCCACCGAGGGCGAACTCGTGGAACTGGGTGGCCCGCTGGATCGTGCCGCCGTAGGTGGCGATCAGGCCTTCGACCTCGAGCTTGATCCGGTAGTAGGGGAACGGGATCCGGTCGACGCCGACGATCGAGACGAAGATGACGTGCGGGTGACCGGCCCGGGCGGCCGCGTCGAGCAGGTTGCGGGTGCCCGGGAGGTCGGTCCGCCCTTGCCGGCGGGTGTCGCTGGCGCAGTGCACGACCGTGTCGACGCCGTCGAGAGCGGCGTCCAGGCCCGCTCCGGTGACGAGATCGCCCTGGTGGGCGGCGCCGGGGCGGCGGCTGAGGCCGCGGACGTCGTGGCCGAGCGAGGTGAGCAGTTCGGCCACCGGGCGGCCGAGGGTGCCGGTCGAACCGGTGACGAGGATGCGCTTCATGCCACCAGGACGGACCAGCCCGCCGGAATGTGACAGCCGTTCACCGGGGCGGGAAGAAATCCCGGAACGGATCGGGCAGATCGCGCCATGCCCCGAACCCGTCCGCCACCTCCGCGTCGGTGAGCAGGCACGACGTGAGCAGGGCGATCAGTGCCGTGTCGTCGAGGTTCAGGCCGATCAGGGCGAGGACGGTGTTCCGGTCGCCGTAGTACGGGTCCCAGGACAGCTCGGCCGCGAACCGCCGCTGGTCGCCGGCTTCGGTCCAGCGGGCGGCGGGCAGCGCGTCCAGCCAGTGCCCGAGGCTGCCGAGGCTCACCCCGCCGCCGGCGGACTCGAACGCGATGACCAGGTCCGGGCGGCTGGCGATCCACAGCTGCCCGCGTCCGCGGACCGCGTCGGTGGTCAGTTCGTCCAGGGCGTCGTGCAGGCGCTGTGGATGGAACGGCCGGCGGCTGCGGAAAACGACGCTCGACGCCGGATCGGATACGCCGACGGCCCGGCCCTCCAGCGCGAGCCCGAGCAGTCCGGGCCGTTGCGGATCGTGCCGCCGGGTGCCGCGGACCAGGGCGGACAGGCCGCCGATGTCGAGGCTGCGGGTGGTTCCGGTGGGCACCTGGACGGCCCACGGCGCGAGCCGGTGCACGAGCGCGCCGAGCCGGTCGACGTGCGCGGGGTCGCTGGTACGCCGGCTCCACAGGATCACCGTGTCGCTGAACTCGACCTGGTGCACGACCACGTCGGCGACCGTGCGGTGGTCGTCGTCGGCGGCGTGCAGTCCCCGGTGGCGCAGGTCGTCGGTGCTGGTCAGGTCGTCGAGGAACCGGTCGGTGTCGACGACGGTGACGTACGAGTCGAACCGAATCCCGGTCATCCGGCCGCAGGCGGCGGCGACGGACTCCGGCTCGATCGTGTGCGGCAGGACCAGCAGCAGGTCGCGTCCGGCCGGTCCGGCGGCGAGGCGGGCCAGCGTGGGTACGACGTCCTCGCGCAGGGTGCAGGCGACGCAGCCGTGCTCGACCCGGATGGTCTCGTGTTCCAGCACCTCGGTCGCGGTACGGACGGTGCGCAGCACGGTCCCGTCGCGGATGCCGGTGATGTCGTGGCTCACCGAGACGAGCCGGTCGTCGGCGAGCAGGAGAGCCTGGGCGGTGGCCCGGACCGCGCTGGGGACGAACCCGGACAGCACGGTGACGGCGGTGGTGGTCAGTTGGACGCTCACCGCTCCATCTTGTTGGAAATGGTTTTCATTGTAAAGCGACTCGCCTCATGGCCGTCGTTCGCGCGTACCGCGAAGAGGGCTCCCCGCCGCGCAGCTATGTTCGAGAACATGTTCACCACCGCAAAGCCGGAAACGGTACGGGCGGCCACCACGGCCACCTACGTCGCGTTCATCGGTTCCGGATTCGCGTTCGCCAGCTGGGCCGCCCGCATCCCGCAGGTCCGCGACCAGCTCGGCCTCGACCCGGCCGCCCTCGGCCTGGTACTGCTCGCCATCGCCGCCGGCTCGCTGCTCGCGCTCCCGCTCTCCGGCCCGGTCGTCACCCGGATCGGCTCGTCCCGCACCGTCATGGCGATGGCCGTCCTGCTCGGCGTCGGCCTGACCACCGCCGCCCTCGGCTCGCTCGCCGGGGTGGTGCCGGTGGTGATCGGGCTGTTCCTGCTCGGCTTCGCCAACGGCGCCTGGGACGTCGGCATGAACGTGCAGGGCACCGTCGTCGAACGCCGGCTCGGCCGGTCGATCATGTCCCGTTTCCACGCCGGGTTCAGCCTCGGCACCGTCGCCGGCGCACTGCTCGGCGCCGTGATGGTCGCTCTGCACGTGCCGGTCGCCGCCCACCTGACCGGCGTCGCCGTGCTGGTCGTCGCCGCGGTCGTCCATCAGGCCCGCCTGTTCATCGCCGACCACGATCTCGACGACACCGGCGCGGGTACGTCCGAGACGGCGCCGCGGGTGAGCGCGCTCGCCGCCTGGAAGGAGCCGCGCACCCTGCTGATCGGCGTGTTCGTGCTGGCCTTCGCGTTCACCGAGGGCGTCGGCAACGACTGGATCAGCATCGCCGCGATCGACGGGCACCACGTGTCACCGGCCCTGGGCACCCTCGCGTTCGCCGGATTCCTCACCGCGATGACCATCGGCCGCTGGTACGGCCCGGCCGTCCTGGACCGGCACGGCCGTACCACCGTCGTCCGGGTCCTCGCCCTGATCGGCACCGCCGGGGTCGCCCTGTTCGTCTTCGCCCCCAACCCGGCCCTCGCCTACGCCGGAGCCCTGCTCTGGGGCCTCGGCGCCTCCCTCGGCTTCCCGGTCGGCATGAGCGCCGGCGGCGACGACCCGGCCCGCGCCGCCGCCCGGGTCAGCGTGATCGCCTCGATCGGCTACTGCGCGTTCCTGGCCGGCCCGCCGGTGATCGGTTTCCTCGGCGACCGGATCACCGTGCTGCGCGCCCTGATCGTCGTCGCCGCGCTGCTCGGCCTGGCCGCGCTGATCGCCGCCGCGGTCCGTCCCCTGCCGCCCGCGGAGCCCACCGTCGAATCGCCCTGACCAGCCTGCCGTCAGCCGTTGAAGAACTCCCAGTCCAGGTTCAGCTCGCGCAGCGGGCGCAGGTGGGCCGGGTGACGGGCGCCGACGTAGATCTCGAACACGCCGGGACCGTTTTCGCTGGGACCGGCCTGCACCACGAGTCCCGGGCCGACATACGTGTCGGTCCGCGGGCTCGGCCAGCGCAACGGCCGCAACGGCACCCGCCGCAGCGGCTCCACCACCTTCCGGAACTGCCGGGCGTCGGCGAACGCCATACCGCCGAACGGACCGTCGAGCGCGGCGCGGGCCAGCACGAACAGCAGAAGGAAACCGTGCAGCGGCTCCCGCTCGGCGACCATCTCCTCGCGGAGGCCCTCGTAGTAGACCGGCGGGTTCGCGCCCGCCTCCTCGAACAACAGCCGGAAGACGCCGTCGCCCTCCTGACCGAACACCACGAGCCCGTCGGCCCGATCACGATCGGTACGCGAGGCCGGGTAGAGGAACACCGACCCGCAGTGGCCCGGCGTGCGATGGAACCGGCCCAGCACCGGCGACACGATGCTGATCTCCTCAGAGGGCCCGGCGTCGGGGAACCAGCCGGCGGCGAACCGCTCCATCGCACCCAGCGGATCGCCGGGAAGCAGGTCCAGCCAGGCCGGATCGGGTGGCACCGGCCCGTCCCCGGCGACCGGAACCGCCCGCGCCGGATCCCCCACCTGTCCCATCTGAAGCACCTTAACGGCACCGCTGTCCGCCTCCCACTCCGCGATACGCCTTACAGTTCGGGCATGGCGGGCTATCGGCTGCGGGCGTTCCGGGACGGGGACGAGGTCACCGAAGAGCTCGCGGCCGCGGAATGGTCACTGGTCGCGGACGCTGCGGACGGGACGGTCGCCGGGTGGGCCTGGTTGCGGTCGTGGACCGAGGACGACGGGGTCCATCTGTTTCTGACCCAGGGACACGTGCGGGCGGCGGACCGGCGGCGCGGGCTCGGCGGGCTGCTGCTCGACGCGAGCGAGGCGGCCGCGGTACGGCTCGCCCGGCAGCGGCGGCTCGGCGGAACGGTGATGCTCGGCGGCAACGCCGACGACGGGCAGGACGACCGGGCGGCGCTGCTGACCGGCCGGGGCTACACGCGGGTCCTGACGATGGTCTGGATGCGGCGGGACGCTTCACCCGTACCGCCGCGGGGGTTGCCCGAAGGGGTCGCGGTGCGGCCCGCGACCGTGGACGATGCCGGTGCCCTGTGGCGGCTCGCGCAGCGGGCGTGGGCCGGGCGGCCGTTCGTGAGACTGCCGCCGGAGGACCGGCTGCGGGACTGGCTGCACCGCTCGGATCGGTCGTCGTTCCTGGTGGCCACGGCGGGGGAGCGGATCGTCGGGTTCGTGGCCGTGCAGGGCGACGAGGTCGAGGACGTCGCCGTCGACCCGGACTTCCAACGGCGCGGGCTGGCGTCGGCCTTGCTCACCCGGGCCCTGGTCGATCTCGGCGGGCCGGCCCGGCTGCGGACCGAGGGGCATGATCCGGCGGGGGCCCGCACGCTCTACGAGCAGCTCGGCTTCCGGGTGGTGTCCCGCCACCACCGCTACCGCAAGCCGCTGCGGTAGGCGGCGCGGGCGGCGGCGATCTCGGGGGCGTGCTCGACCGCCCACTCACCGACGGCGAGGATCAGCGGGAGCAGCGAGCCGCCCAGGTCGGTGAGGGCGTACTCGACGTGGGACGCGGTGGCCCGGCGGCTGATCAGCCCGTCCTCCTCCAGACCGCGGAGGGTACGGGTCAGGATGCGCCGGCTGAGCCCCTCGACCGTACGGTCGAGCCGGTTGAAGCCGGACGGGCCGCCGTCGCGCAGGACGACCAGGATCAGGACGGTCCACTTCTCGCCGACGAGCCGCAGCACGTCGGTGGCCGTGCACGTCTCGCGGGAGGCCGTGGTGACGGGCAGCGGCAGGACCGGTGACATGAATGTGCCTTCTTTCGGGCGCGGCCGGCGGCATCGACGATCCCAGTATGCGCACTGTGGTGATCGCGGGCGGGACCCGCGGAATCGGACGGGCCCTGGCCGACTCTCTCGACGCCGACGTCATCAGGCTGGGCAGCGCCGACGCCGACCTGACCTCGGTGACGGAGACCCGCGCCCTGATCGCCCGCCTACCGGACCGGATCGACGCCCTGGTCCTGTCGGCCGGCTGCTTCTCCCGCAGACGGATCGTCACCGGCGAGGGGCACGAGCGGACCTTCGCGATCGGCGTCCTGGCCCGCTATCTGCTGGCGGACGGCCTGCGCCCGGCCCTGGAACGCGCCCCCGACCCGATGATCCTCAACCTGTGCGGGGTCGGCGGCATCCGTGCCGGGCGCGTCCACTGGGACGATCCGACCCTGACCCGCGGCTACTCCCTGCTCACCGCGACGATGCAGGTGGCCCGGTCCAACGACCTGCTCGGCGCCGGGTTCGCCGACCGCTACCCGGGCAGCCCGATCCGGTATGTCCTCTACAACCCGCTGTTCGTCGACAGCGGCATGCACCGCCACTTCGACCAGCCGGCGCGCGCGCTGGTCGGCGGCGCGGCGAAGGTGTTCGGCATGCCGGTGACGAAAGCCGCGACACCGTTGAAGGCTCTGCTCGACGCCCCGCCGCCGGCCCCGCTGACCGCCCTGCGCCGGGGCGTCCCGGTACCACTACCGGACCCGGCGGACGCCGCCCGCCTCTACGAGCTGATCCGCACCACCGTGTACTGACCCCACCCCGGCCGGCGCCTCAGGGGAGGACCACACACCGCCGGCAACGGGCCTCGTACGTGTACGTCCCGTCGTCGGGCAGCGCCGTCGACGGGGCCAGCTCCCGGATCATCGGCTTGCCGTGCTCCAGCACCTGCGTGTGCGTGGCATCCAGCGACCGGCACACGTCACAGACCGCCCGCCGGTAGATCACCTCGGCCGGCGCCAGCTCGAACAGGGCCCGCACCGGCGCGAACAACTGCCCCCGATGGTCCAGGTCGATCCCGGCGACCACGACCTTCACCCCGGACCGCACCGCCGCGCCGAGGAACGCGATGTCGTCGACGGTGAACATGTGGATCTCGTCGACGCCGATCACCTCGACGCCGTCGTCGGCCGCACCGGCCAGGGTGTGCACCTTCACCGTCTGCAGGCTGCCGCCCGACCGTGACGTCACCGCCGTGTCCCGCCCGTGCCGCGCCGACTGGAACACCCGGTGCGGGATGCCCGCATACTGCAACGGCGACAGCAGGCTGATCATCTCCAGCGACTTGCCGCCCTTCATCGGGCCGAGGATCACGGTCAGGTCCATGCCGCACACCGTGCCATCCCACCCGGCCGGGCTTCAAATCATGATCGGGGAAGGGTGGCCCACACCACCTTGCCGTCGCGGGTGGGATGACTGCCCCACCGGGCCGACATGGCGTCCACCAGCAGCAACCCGCGCGGAGCGTCCGGGTCGGTGGAGGCCGGGCAGGGTAGCCGCGGCACCTCGGCGGAGCCGTCGCGCACGGCCAGCAGCAGATGGCGCCCGCTCAACGTCAGCCGCAGGCTCAGCATCGTCCGGGCGTGCACCACCGCATTGGTCACCAGCTCGTCCGCGATCAGGCCGGCCCGCCCGGTCAGATGCTCCAGGGACCAGCGCCCGCACGCGCCGGCGACCACGTCCCGCGCGCGGCGCGGTGCCCCGCTCACCGGCAACATCATGTCGCTGACCGCCGGCAGGCGCGGCCCCGGCGGGGCGCTCATCGCCGCCTCCACCGAGTCGAACACCGCCATCCGGCCGTGACCGCCGCCACCCAGCAGCCGCGACAGCGCCGGCAACGGAGCCGCGAGCAGCAGCGGCGTGCCCGGCCACACCGCCGCCTGCCGGGACACCGCCTGGAACACCGCCGCGGCGGCCGACTCGGACACACCCATGCCGGCCAGGTCCAGCACGACCGCGTCGGGCTGCTCCACCAGGCATTTCATCAGAGCCATCCGGACCTGCGGCGCCGACGACACGGACAGGTCGCCGGTGACCCGCACCAGCAGCCGCGTGCCGAACGACTCGACGTCGCACCGGATGGCCGTCACCCACCCATTGTCGCTCACCGACCGGCTACGGAACCTCGGTCGGCGCGGTCACCGTGACTCCCAGATGGTCCAACAGGTCGGTGATGCTCAGCACCTGGTGCACGATCGGGGACACGCCCTCCACCGACAGCCCGGCACCGGCCCTCTCGGCGAGCTCCCGGCACTCCAGCAGCGCCCGGATGCCGGCGGAGTCGAGGAAGGTCAGGCCGGTCGCGTCCATGGCGACGTGAGCCGGCGCCCACCGCTCGATCGCCCCGGCGACCGTGCTGCGCACCCGCTCGGTCTCGTCATAGTCCAGCTCCCCGATCAGACGGACCCGGAGCCTGCCGGCGCGGGCCGCATCGGCGACGACGGTGAGCCGGTTGATGGAGTGCGCAGATGTCATCGAGGACCCCTGTCAGGCGCGCGGCGGTAGGCCCCTCGCTGCTGAAGGTGTCACCGCCACCCTACGCCCCCACCCCGGCGGTCAGTCGAAGTCGTAGACGGTCACCGGAATGTCGCGTTCGCACAGCGCCGCCACGATCATCGGCTCGATCCGCTCCCACCTGCCGCCGGCCAGCCCACACCCGATCCGTGGCATGTGCACCGACGCCCCCAGCCGGGCGGCGTGCCCGGCGACCGTGTGCAGACACCGCCCGATCGCCTCGTACCGCACCGGCGGACCGCCACTGCCGGTCCTGATGCCGCGCTGACCGACCATGTTGGCCACCCACACATCCGGCTGCACCTGCACGAGCTGCGTCGCACCGAGCCCGAAGTCGTTGCCGGCCCGCTCCCGGTGCCACTGCCGGAACGCCCGCTCCGGCTCCTTCCAGCGCCGGGAGATCGCCACCACGAACCCCTTGCCCCATCCACCGATGTCGTTCGACACATGCGCGATGATCTTCGGCCCCTTGGCCTGCGGACTGGTCGCATCACCCTTGACGACTCTCAACTCCAACACCCGACGATCTTCGCGTACGGACGGCGAGCACCGCGATCGCCATTCCCATGATCAGTAGGCCCTGCCAGCCGCTGAGCCCGGTCAGCCACCCGTCGATCCGGTCCTCCGCCGCCTTGTCGGCCACCACCACCTGCACGAAGCCGAAGACCACGGTGTTGTTGACCGCATGCCCGACGACCGCCGGCCAGATCGACCCCGACGCCAGCCGCAGCCACCCGAGCAGCACCCCGAAGAACACACAGAACACCGTGAACGGCAGCAGCGGCCACAGCCCGTCCACACCGGCCGGCACGAAGAACGGCAGATGCCACACCCCGCACAGCGTCCCGATCAGGATCAGCGCCGGCCACGTGCCCAGCCGATCCCTCCAGCGGTTCAGCAGATAACCACGCCAGCCCCACTCCTCGCAGAACGCCAGCGGCAGGATCAGCACGAACTGCATCAGGTTCGCCACGAGCGCCCGCACGACGAGGTCCCACGGGACACCGGACCGCCCGGCGGTGCCCGGCGCGTAGGCGTCCCGCAGCGCCGAGAAGCCGTCCAGGTCGGCCGGGTAGACGCCGGTCACCGCGTTCAGCGCCACGGCCGCCGCGGACATCGCGAGGAACAGCACGAACGTGAACCCGCACCAGGCCGCCGTCCGCCGCCACGGCCGTACCGGCGTGATCGACGTGGCCGCCGCGACCCCCTCGGCGGGCCGCCACACATACCGCACCGCCACCCACGTCGCGACCGCCACCGACACCATCGCCGCCCAGAACAGGACCCGCACCCCGGTGACCTGCTCGAACCCCCACAACAGCCAGGGCAGCCCGAACGCCATCCCCAGGAACACCCCGACGTCGCCCCGTGACCTCATCGCGCCAGTATCCCGGCTGGCCCACCGGTGACACAGTGGATGGCCAGGGCATCGCAGTCGACTCCCGTACGAGGTGATCGGTGTGTCAGAGAATCATCGTCCGAAACGCCCGTGGCTTCCGCCGCGCTGGTTCATCCGTACCGCCTGGGCGGTGCACCGGGGCCTCTACCGCGCCACCGGCGGCCGGTTCGCCCTCCAACGGGCCACGCCGGAGCGCTGGGGGACCATGCGGCTCACCGTGACCGGTCGTCGCAGCGGCCGGGAACGTCCGGTGATCCTCGCCTACCGCGAGGACGGCCCGAACCTGTTCACCCTGGCCATGAACGGCTGGGGCGAGGGGCATCCGGCCTGGTGGCTCAACCTGCAGGCCAACCCGGACGCCCACGCCGTCTGGCCGGGTGGCGAACGTGCTGTCCGGGCGCGCGCCGCCGAGGGCGCCGAACACGAACGGCTGTGGGCGTTGTGGCGCGAGACCAGCAAGGACCTCGACGCCTTCGCGGCCGGCCGGTCCACCCCGACCGCCGTCGTCGTCCTGGAGCCCCGGGCCGGGTGACACCCACCCGGCCCGGGGCGTGCGGTCAGCGCCGCTTCAGGGCGAAGACTCCCCAGCCCAGGTAGCGCCGCTGGTAGCGGACGTAGTTCAACGGCGCCGTGTCCAGTTCGGCACGGAATGCCGGGGCCAGCTCATCGTCCGGGTTCTCGTCGAGCCAGGCCCGGACGGTGAACCACTGGGCGGCCACGTACCGGTCCCAGCTGTCCTCGTCGGCTAGCACCATCTCCACCAGATCCCAGCCGAGCCGGCCGAACGACTCCACCAGACCCGGCAGGTCCCGGTAGTCGTCCCGCGAACCGGCACCGCTGCCCTCGACCGCCTGCTGATCCGGTGGGTCGAGCCGCCAGAACGGCTCACCGACCAGCAGCGTCCCACCGGGCCGCAGACTGCGCTCCAGCAGGGCGATCGTGCCCTCGACACCGCCGCCGATCCAGGTGGCGCCGACACACGCGGCGACATCCACCGGCTCCGCGGCGACATGCCCGGAGGCGTCACCATGCGTGAACGTCACCCGCTCGGCCACACCCAGCTCCCCGGCGCGGGCCCGCGCCTTGGCCAGGAACACCGTGCTGATGTCGACGCCGCCGCCGGTGATCCCGTGATCCCGGCTCCACCGGCACAGCATCTCGCCGCTGCCACAGGCCAGGTCGAGCACCGACATCCCCGGACGCAACCGGATGGCCTGACCCAGCGTGGCCATCTTCTCGGCGGTGAACGGGTCGTGGATACGGTGATCCCGCTCGCGGACGGCAAAACTACGAGGCAGATCCACTTCTACGATTCCTCACGTCGGATGTACGGATGACCGAAACGACACCGACGAGGACACGCATAGTAGCCACCCCTTCAGGTAGGACCGTGAGGCCGCCAAGGTAGCCGGATTTTTGTCGGAGGGGCGACCTATTATCGGCGCCATGTTGGGAGTGCACTTCGCGATCACCGCCGAGCAGGAGAAATCGCTGCTCGACGCGGATGGCGACGACGCCGCCGTCAGCGAGATCATCGAGAACCTCGAGGAGGAGTGGACCGACGACACCCTCCAGGTCGAGACCGACAAGGCGTGGGACGCGATCCACCGCTGTCTCACCGACGGCAGCCTCGACCCGGACGCCGGCGATCCGCCCCTCTCGCTGACCGTGGCCGGCGGCCGCCACCTGCACGACGAGATCTATGTGGTGCACGTGACCGCCGACGAGGTGCGCGACGTGGCCGCGGCCCTGCTCGACATCGACGAGCCATGGCTGCGCGCCCGTTTCGGGGACTTCGACGACGACTACACCGGCGCCGCCGACGATCAGGACTTCGTATACACCTGGTCCAACTTCGTCGACGTCCGGGCCTTCTACCAGCGGGCCGCCGCCGCGGGCCGTGCCGTCATCTTCACCGCGACATGAGCGAGGCACCGTGACGAGCTGGCAGATGTCCGTGGTGGCCGCCTTCACCAGGCTCGCCTACCAGCGCCGATTCACCACCGAGGCGGCGGGTCTGCGCACCCTCGCCCGCCCCAAGGGCCCGTCCAGGCCGCCTCCGGCGATCCTCCAGGGGTACGCCGTGAGCACCACCCGCGACCACGGCTTCGACCTGCACCGCGTCCGCCCGCACGGCCCCGACACCGGCGTGACCGTCATCTACCTGCACGGTGGGGCGTACACGAGCGAGATCGTCCGCCAGCACTGGTCACTGGTCGCCTTCATCGCCGCCCGTACGGGTCACGAGGTCGCCGTCCCCATCTACGGTCTGGCGCCCCACCACCACGGCCTGGAGGCCCTGGATTTCGTCACCGCCGTGATCGCCGCCGAGACGGCCCGGGGCCGCCGCTGCTACCTGGCCGGTGACTCCGCCGGCGGAGGCCTCGCCCTGCTGGCCGCCCAGGCGACTCACCGCCCTGTCGGCGCCGCCACAGCCCCGATCGGGGCGCCCACCGACCCCGCCGACCCATCCGCCACGCCCGGCTCCGCATCCAGCCTCGTGTCCGGCTCCGCATCCGGCTTCGTGTCCAGTTCTGCGTCCGGCTCCGCGCCAGCCCGGGTGTCAGGCTCCGCACCCGGATCCGCCGGCTCCGCACCCGGATCCGCCGGCTCCGCACCCGGATCCGCCGGCTCCGCACCCGGATCCGCCGGCTCCGCACCCGGATCCGCCCACGACGGATCCGGGGGAGTGGTCGGGGTGACCGCGATGGCGCCCTGGCTCGATCTGTCGATCAGCAACCCCGAGGTCGACGCGGTGGAACCTCACGACCCGTGGCTGCGCCGCCCAGGCCTGCGCCCGTTGGCAGCCGCCTGGGCCGGTGAGGTACCCCTTCAGGACCCTCGTCTGAGCCCGTTGTTCGGTGACCTGACCCGGCTGCCCCCACTGCAGATCCTGGTCGGCACCCGAGACATCACCCTGCCGGATTGCCGCCTACTCCGCGACCGCCTCCCGCCGTCCGTCCCCCTCACCTACCACGAGGAGCCCGGAGCCGTGCACGTCTACCCGCTGCTCCCGGTCCCCGAGGCCCGCCCCGGCCGTCAGGCGATCATCGACCACATCGCAGCAACTACCACCCGCCCACCCACCTGACCGCCGCCCTCAGTCGAAACGCCTGCAGTCACCATCCGTCCGCCTCTCCGCGACCAGGGCTGCGTCACCGGCAAAAGGTGCTCGCCGTGCCTGCCGTCTTGCCGTGCCTGTCGCACCTGTCGAGTTGCCGGACCTGTCGGATTGCCATGCCTGCCGGACCTGTCGCGTTGCTGTGCCTGTCGCGTTGCCGGAGCTGTCGCACCTGTCGGATTGCCGGACCTGCCGTGTTGCTGGGCCTGTCGCGTTGCCGGAGCTGTCGCACCTGTCGCGTTGCCCGGACCTGCCGTGTTGCCGCTCCTACGGCAACTCGCGCGGTATGGGCACTGCCCACATCCGCCGCTGATTTCGCGGGGATCGACGTGACGCGTGTCGGGGACGGCGGCGCGACAACCTTGGTCAACGCACACAATCGCTTAATGTGGGCTCCCACTTCGTCCTGGCACACATAGACGCACACGATCCGCGGATTGTGTGCGTTGAACCCGGTCATGGCGACGATGGGAACTCGCACAAGCGCTGCGTGTGCTCCCATCGTCCTTCGCAGACCACTTGGGCCGGGGCGATGGAGCCGGAGACCGGAGCCGGGCCGCCCCGCCGCGGGCAGTAACCGTCCGTCGCCGCATCTGTGCGGTTCACTTCCCATCCGTGCCCCGAACCCACACGCGGAAGAAAGCCCCAACTTGATCTTGGGGAGTTCTGCGATGGCGATGCGCCGGAATTCCACAACAGGGTGGGTGGGCGGCATGGGCCCTGACTCCGAAGTTCTCTGTGCTTCAACTCGGTCTCGTAGGCCTGAATCTTAAGCAGGGCCAGCATCCGACACCGCAATTACCGGCATCCGACGCCCGCCAGCGACCGGCTGCGGCACTTGGCGGGCCGTTGTGGGCGACCGCGGCGAACCGACAACCGAACCCGCCGCGATCGGCATGCGGCACTTGGTGGGCCGGCCGTTGTGGGTGAGTGCGGCGAACCGGCATCCGAGCCTGCCGTTACCGGCATGCGGCACTTGGCGGGCCGGCCGTTGTGGGTGAGCGCGGCGAACCGGCATTCGGACCCGCGGCTACGGGCATGCGGCACCCGTGGCCCCGGCCCGGCCGAGCCCGCAGGCTCGACCGGGCCCCCTCGATCTGACCGGGCCCCCCTCGGTCTGACCGATCTCCCCCTGGACCGGCCGGCCCGTTACCGGGCCGGCCGTGCTTTCGCCGGGCGGTTGCCTGGCCGCTTCTTCTGGATCGGCCGGTCCGCTACCGGATCGGCCAGCTGCTGTCGGGCGGTTGCCTGGCCGTTTCCTCTCCTGCCTGACCGGGCGTGGCGTCCTGGACGGACGAATGTGTTGTCTTCGTTCGACTCCGTGGCAGGTTCAGCCGATCGGTGTCATCTCGGCGTCGGCGTGGGCGAGTGAGCGGCGTTTGTTGAAGGCCGCGGTCACCGCGGTGCCGGCGGTCGCGGTCACCGCGACTTCGACGAGTTTCACGACGTCGTCGTGGGAGAGGTCGCCGAGTTCGTCGGCGAATTCCGAGACCAGGTCCAGGACGCGCTCAGAGACGTCCGCGGTCACTCCGATCAGCCCGATCAGGATCTTGTCCATCAGATCAGCGTCGATCACTTCTGCTCCTTGGGAACGGTGAAGGTGATGTGCTCCGGCACGCGATGCCCGGTGGGATGTCGTGGGTGGCCCGGTTTCGCCGGTGGCCTCCCGTCCGCGGTTCGCGGCCGGCCGGAACGCGGGGCGCCGACCGGGCAGGTGGTCACTCCCGGCGCTCCGGCCGGCGGCGAACCGCGGACGGTGATCGGTCTGGTCAGCCGCTGAACCAGCCGCTGACCGGCGAAACAGCCATAGATCAGAGGCGCCGGGTGGAATGACCCGGCCGCCTGGAAGAGGTCACGGTTGAGCCTCCGGGGATCCGCGCGCGGACATCAACGCGAACACCGGCACACTGCCTACGTTGACTCCACCCTGGACCACCGATGTGATGATCCAGTTCGCCTTCTCAACCGGTGTCATGTACAGAAGGAGGGGCCAGTGTCCACCCTGATACATCCGGGGGCCGGTGATTTCATGGCCGATCCCACCCCGCCGACTGACACGACGCCGCCGCTCGGTACGCCCGCTCCGGTCGGCACAGCCCCGCCACTCGGTACCGCGGCGGCGGTCGATACGACGCTGCCCGGCGCCACGGCGCCCGTCGCTACGCCGGTCGGTACGACGTCGGCGGCTGACGTCACGTCGCCGGTTTGCCCGACATCGCCGGTTGACCTGACGCCGCCGGCTGGTTCGACGCCGCCCAGTGGCGCCATGCCGTCGATGGGCGTCACGTCGCTGATCGGGATCATGCCGGCGGCCGATTGGGCGTCGACGGGCGAGCGGGAGCCGAAACCCGGCCATACGGCCCCGGCCGGTGACCCGGTGCTGGCGGACGTGGCGGCGGAAGCGATGCGGCTCGTCCACATCGATCCGCGGGTGGCGAGGGGCCAGGCGTTGCGGCTTCGGGCCGCGGCCCGGCGGGTGGGTGACGCCGGGGCCGAGTCGGCGGCGGAACGGGTGCTCGGGCTGGCGGCCCGGGAGAGCAACCGGATGCGGTCGGCGGCGTTGCACCTGCGGCGGGCGGTCGCGGTGGCCGACCAGGCGGGGCTTCCGGTGCCGGCGGCGCGGGCCCGGATGACGCTGGCGCTGGTGCGGGCCGATCAGGGCGACATCCCTGGTGCCGTACGCCTGGGGGAGGCCGCGTCGGCGCATCTCGAAGGGCTCGAAGCCGCCCGCCTGCGTCATCAGCTCGCCGTCGTCGCGCAGCGGCGGGGTCTTCTCGAGGAGGCGCTGCACGAGTACGGCGGGGCGCTGGCCGTGTTCCGGCGTGAGGGTGACCTGCTGTGGCAGGCGAAGGTGCTCAACAACCGGGGGGTTCTCCAGGCGTACCGGGGGCGCCCCGGCCCGGCGGAGGCGGACCTGCTGCGCGCCGAGGAGTTGTACGCCAAGCTCGGCCAGGATCTGGCGGTCGCCGACGTGCGCTGGAACCGTGGGTTCGCGGCCGGGCGGGCGGGGCAGGTCGTCGCCGCGCTCACGCATCTGGCCGCGGCCGAGGAACACTATGTCCGCAACAATCTCTCCGCCGCTCTGATCATGATGGACCGCTGCGACGTGCTGCTCTCCGCGGGATTGCACGAGGAGGCCCGGGAGGTGGCGGCGGCGGCCGTGCGGGAGCTGGCCCGCCGCCGGATGGCCGCCGACCTGGCCGAGGCCCGGCTGCTGCTGGCCGCCGCCGCGCTGGCCTGCGGTGCGACGGCGGAGGCACGTAAGGCGGCGCGACTGGCGGGGCGGGCCTTCGATCAGCAGGGCCGGCCGGGCTGGGCCGCGGTGGCCCGCTACATGTTGATCCGGACCGACTGGGCGGCCGGGCGACACGGGCCGGACCTGCTGCGGGCGGCGGTGGCCGGTGCCGAGGAGTTACGGGCCGGTGGCTGGGCGGTCGCGGCGTCCGATGCCGCGCTGATCGCCGCCCGGTGCGCGCTGGCGGCCGGCCGGACCGCCGAGGCGACCGAGCTGCTGCGGCACACCGGCCGGGCGCGCGGGGCGGTGAGCCCGGCGGCGCAGCGGGTCAGTGCCTGGCATGCTGAGGCGCTGCTGCGGATCGCCGGCGGGGACCGGCGTGGCGCGGATGCCGCGCTGCGGGCGGGACTGCGTGCGCTCGACGAGCACCGGCTCACCCTCGGCGCCACCGAGCTGCGGGTTCGGGCTGCCGAACACGGGCTGGAGCTGGTGCGTACCGCCTTGGACGTGGCGGTGGCGGACGGGTCGGCGCGGGCGCTGCTCACCTGGGCCGAGCGTGGCCGGGCGGCCGCGCAGCAGGCCCGGCCGGCGCATCCGCCGGCCGACGACGGGTTCGCCGCGGAGATCGCCGAGCTGCGGGCGGTGGCCGCCGAACGCGAACAGGCCCTCGCCGAAGGCCGGGACGCCCGCCGGCACAGTCAGCGGCAGGCCCACCTGGAACGGTCGATCCGCGAACGCACTCGCCGGGCCCGCCCCGGCACCTCGGACGCCACCGCTCTCGCCGGGTCGCGCCTGGCCGAGCGGCGGGTCGGGCCGCGGGCGGCCGGCTGGGACGTGGGTGCGCTGACGTCGTGCCTCGGTGACCGCGCGCTGGTCGAGCTGATCACCGTCGGCGACACGATGTATGCGGTGGTGCTGGCCGGTGGCCGGCTGACCCGGCACGAGCTGGGGCCGGTCACGGCGGTGGACGCCGAGGTGCGCGGGCTGCGGTTCGCGCTGCACCGGATGTCGCTGCGGTCCGGCGGGGGAGAGGCCGGCGGGGAGCGGCTCGACACGATCCTGTTCGGCCCGCTGCGGAGCCGGATCGGCGGTGCCGACCTGGTGATCGTGCCGTCGGGGCGTCTGCACGGCGTACCGTGGCGGCTTCTTCCGGCGTGCCGGGACCGGACGGTGTCGGTGGCGCCGAGCGCCGCGGCCTGGCTGCGTGCGGTCGCCGCCGAGCCGTCCGGCGACGGGACGGTGCTGGTGGCGGGTCCGGGACTGCCGGGCGCGGCCGACGAGATCACCTCCCTGGCCGGGCGGTACGGCGCGACGTCGGCGCTGCTCGGCGCCGATGCGCGGGTCGCGGCGGTGCTGCACGCCATGGACGGCGCCGGCCGTACGCACATCGCCGCGCACGGCACGTTCCGGGCGGACAACCCGCAGTTCTCGGCGTTGCGGCTGGGCGACGGGCCGTTGACCGTCTACGACCTGGAGGGCCTGCGCCGGCCACCGGGGCTGGTGGTGCTGTCGGCGTGTGACTCGGGCATGTCGACGGTGCACCGCGGCGACGAGATCATGGGATTCGCCGCCGCGCTGCTGGCGATGGGCACCCGTTCCGTGGTCGCCACCGTCGCCCCCGTGCGCGACGGTGCCGCCCGCGATGTGATGCTTCGCCTGCACGAGCACCTCCGGTCCGGGAGGTCACCGGCGGCCGCTCTGGCCGAGGCCCAGCGGGAGTCCGGCGACGACCCGGCCGCGGCCGCGTACGTCTGTTACGGTGCCGGCTGACCGATCATCGGAGCATGATGATCGGTCAGGGCAGGGTGAACCCCGCCGGTGCCGCCACGTACTTGCCGTAGCCCGGGAACGACTGTTGCAACCCGCCGATCAGCCGGTCCGCGGCCTCCGCGCATGTCTCCTTCAGTGTCGTGGCGGCCGCGATCTGCGCCGCCACGAACGGTGCCGCGAACGACGTGCCGCTCCATGCGACGGCCCCGGTGAAGTCGATCGGGTTGGTCCCGTAGGTCCAGGTGCCGAAGACGTACGGCGCGTGGACCCGCACCCCCGGCGCGCACGCGGTGATCCAGTCACCGGTGTTGCTGAACGTCGCCGGGACCTCGGCCCCGGCCGGGTCGGTGGTGTCGATCGCGGCCACCGAGATGACCCCGGGCCTGCTGGCCGGGTAGAAGTTGGGTGTGGCCGCGTCCACGTTGCCGGCGGCCGCGACCACGACGGTCCCGGCGGGCAGGTCGTCGAGGACCGCCTTGAGTGCGAGTGGTTCCTCGTCACCCACGTAGGTGCCGCCGAGCGACATGCTGATGACCTCGGCGCCGGCGTCACGGGCCCGCAGAATGCCGGCCGCCAGCGTCCACTCGTCGCAGATCCCGTGGACGTTGAGCACCTGGATCGACGTCAGGTGGGCGCGCCGTGCGTACCGCGCGATGATCCCCGCCGCCGCTGTGCCGTGCCCGCCCATGAGACCGATCCGCCGGATCGCCTGGTTCTCATAGACCGCGTCCGGCTCATGCCGGCCGTGCCGCTGGTGCTGGTAGAAGACCGGAAGCGTCAGCGCCGCCGGGTCGAGGCCGGTGTCGATGACCGCCACCCGCACCACGCGACCGTCCGTGGCCTGGTCGCCCACCTCCGGGTTCGGGGCGGGCGCCGGGTCGGTGGCGGTGCCTCCGTGCAGTTTCGGCTGGCCGCTGATCGGGATGGCGTTGGCGGCGAACACGTGGTTGAGCCCGACCCGGGGGCTGTTGCCCAGAGCCCGCAGCTCGCCCACCACCGTCGGCACGACCGGCGGGTCGTCGCCCGTATCCGGCAGCACGTACCGGTGAACGTACTCGTCGATCCCGTCGGGGGCCTCGCTCCGCTGCGCGCCCAGGCCCCGCATGGCGCCGCGGACCATTCCGGCGTCGTCCGCGGCCACCAGGATCTCATTGGCCATGTAGTAGGTGTTGCCAGTGCGCCGGACTCGTGGATCAAGCGCCCACGGGTTCGGGAAGCTGGTCTCTCCGGGCATCGTCGTCTCGCTTTCTCGCGGTCAGCCGAGCGCCACCCAACCGGTGACGATCGGCGCGGATTCGGTGCCCCGCAGCCGCAGCCGGATCGATCGCACCACAGGCAGGTCGCTGTAGAACCTGCCCGCCGTGTCGATCGGCCGGCGGACGGCTCCCCCGTCGTGGAGCAACTCCGCCTCGGTGTGGCCGGCCGGCTCGACGAAACCGTCCACCTCGAACCCCGACGCGGTACGCGAGAGGCCGAGGTGAACCCGGATGCCGTCCGGCCCGGCCGGGCCGAACACCAGCATCCGCACGTCGTCCGGGCCACGGGTGAGGGCCTCGGCGTCGGTGAGCGAATCCCATTCCAGGTCGGCGAAGTCCTCACCGTCGGAGCGGAACGCGAACGCGGCAACCGCATACCGTGCCACCTCGGGCGGCATGGGATCCACCCGTGCGATCAATGCGCTCAATGCCGCGTCCACATTCATGGCGTCGGCCTCCTCCTCGGACGGCGGCAGGTCTTCGTCACCAGTCATGACCCTGCTCCGCCGGCTCTGATACATCCGCGAGTTTGCGAAGTTTCTCCAGACAACGCCGCCGGGTCGGCCCGAGGTAGCCGATCGGCACCCCCAGGGCGGCGGCCGCGTCCGCGTACGACGGCGCCGGCTCGCCCATCAGGACCCTCAGTAACCGCTGGCAGTTGTCGCCGAGCTGGTTGAGCGCCTGCCACAGCCGGCCGGCCAGCGCGTCGCGGCGGACCTCCTCGTCGGCGGCGACGGCGATCTCCTCCGGCGACTCGTCCTCCCGCGCCGGCCCGATCCACGCCAGGTCGCCGGTCGGGACCATCCGGTTGCGGGCCGCGAGCACCCGCAGCGACTCCCGGCGTGCGGTCGTGGACAGCCAGGCACCGGCGTGACCGGGGTCGGTCAGCTTGTCCAGGGAGCGCGCGAACCGCTCCCAGGTGGTCTGGCTGACGTCCTCGGCGTCGGCCCGGCCCAGCCGGTAGGCTCGGGCCACCGACCAGACGAGACCCGCGTACGCCCGGACCAGGTCCTCCCAGGCTGACGCGTCGCCGGCCGCCGCCCGCCGTACGAGCGCCGCCGTCTCCTCAGGCTCCATCGAGCCCTCCTTCGGTCGTTCCGCGTGACCCGGCCCGCACTGGGAATCCTCACCACAATGTCGTCGGCGTCAGTCGATCAGTATGACGTGGGCGCTCCGGGTCAGTTGCTCCAGTGGTCCCGCGCGCCGGGCATCGCCGCATAGAGGCCGGACAATGCGGTGTCGGACTGGGCGCTCACCCACAGCCACACCCCGCCCTCGCCGTGGGTGCGCAGCAGCTGACCGGGCCCGGAATACCAGCGGACCGGCGACTCCTCGACGTCGATCCACATCGGCAGGTCGGGCAGCGGCACCCGGTCGAAGCCCGCCAGCGCCGGGCCGACCAGCGCGGCGGGCAGCTCGGCGGCGTTGCAGAGCTTCTCGTCGTGCTCCTGCACGACCGTGGTCAGGGCGATGTCGACACAGGCCAGGGACACCCGATCGACGTACGGCTGCCAGCCGCCCCCGGTGTTGACGACGACCGGCGGGTCGTCACCGTCGAGGTGATCGAGCGGCACACCCCAGCACGTGTCGGTGATCTGCGAGTCGGCCCAGTGAAAGATCAGGACGCCGTCCTCGGTCTGCGGCCCCGCCCGGTCCAGGACCGTGCCCAGCGCGTACGCCTCCCGCAGCGCCGCCGGCATCGGCCCGCGGAACGAACGGCCCGTGCCGGACAGGCCCCATGCGGCCGCGAACAGGCGCAGGAAATCCCACACCCCGGCCCGGTCAACGATTCGCGGCCGTAGCTGCGCCGCAGTGTCGAACATGAACCGGATCCTAGAGTGTCACCGGGTCGCTCAGCCGATCGGACGATCCGATCAAACGAGGCCGGCCGGGCGGTCCTGGGCCGACACTGAGGGTATGGGCCTGGACCTGGGAAGTGTCGAGTTCTACGCCGGACCACCCGTGCTCGGCGGGCCGGACGACCTGGACGCCGTGATCCGCGAGTTCATCGACGGTGCGGCCGAGACGCTGCTGATCGCCGTGCAGGAGCTGGACTCCCGGCCGATCGCCGAGGCGGTGCTGGCCGCCAAACTCCGCAAGGTCCGCATCCAGATCATCCTCGAGGGCGACTACCTGCGGGAGGATCCACCGCGGGCCGATCCGTGGGCGGTGAGCGGCGACAACGAGTCCAACCGGGTCATCCATGCCGCTCTGCTGCGCGCCGGCGTGGACCTGATCACCGACCTGAACCCGAAGATCTTCCACCAGAAGTTCATCGTCCGCGATCCGGGGCGCGACACCGCGGCGGTGCTGACCGGCTCGACGAACTTCACCCGTACCGACACCGGCATCAACCCGCCGGACAACCCGGAACAGCGCGGCAACAACCTCAACCACCTGGTGATCCTGCGCGGGCAGACCGCCGCGAACCTCTACCTGGCCGAGTTCCAGCGGATGCGGTCCGGCACGTTCGGCGCCCTCCAGGAACGGGTCAACCCGCGCCCCGCGGAGTTCCGCCTCGGCCGGATCCGGGTGAAGCCGATCTTCGCCCCGTACCACGGCCCGGAGATGGAGATCATGAAGCAGATGCTGAAGGCGGCCGAACGCGTCGACTTCGCGATGTTCACGTTCGCCCAGTCGTCCGGCATCGACGACACCATGGAGTGGCTGCTGCGGGCGGGCATCCCGATCCGCGGCGTCCTCGACCGGGGGCAGGGCTCGCAGGAGTGGGCGGCCACCAAGCGGCTGAAGGCGGCCGGTGCCGACCTCTACGAGAACACCTTCGGCAACGGCGTCCGCAAGGTCCACCACAAACTCATGATCATCGACCGGCGGCTGGTGGTCGCCGGCAGCTTCAACTTCACGGCGCCGGCCAACACCCTCAACGACGAGAACATCGTCGTGCTCGGCGACCTGGAGGAGACCGACCCGGCCGCCGAGACCGCCCAGCGCCGGCTCGCCGCCTACGCCCTCGCCGAGATCGACCGCATCGTCACCGACCTCGCCCACCCGGTCCCGGCCTGAGGGCACCGGCACGGCGACGCTTCGGCGCGGTCGAAGCGGGAGCCGGTCGTGACCTCGGCCGACGGGGTGGCCGGGGCGGTGGGTGGGGCTTCGCCCGAGTGGGTGAAATGTGGAATCGGCGTGCGGGTAATGGTGGTGGATTGTCGTTGCCGAAGTGATTACCCGGCTTGAGATGGGGCGGGTGTGCTGCTCGAATGGCTGGCACTGTTCGTCGGGCCGGCTTCTGGGGTGGCTGTGGGGATTGCTGAGAAGTTCGCCGAGAAGTTCATCTCCGCCATCAATTCCATGACGCCGGATCTGGCGGACATCTACGCGGGCAGCCATCGGCAGGCGATGGGGGACTGGCATGCCAGGCAGGTCGCCATGGTCACCGCCTCCGGGGCCGGGTCGGCGATCCTGCCCGGCTATCACCTGGCCGCGATGGTGGCCGACGTCGCGTTCGTGGTGAACAGGCTCGGTGTGGCCGGGCACGGGGCCGGGGCGATCCTCGGGTATCAGGCGGGGCGCGGCGACATCCTCGGTGCCGACGACATGGCCGCGATCGTCCTCTACTGGGTGGGCGCCGACGACTTCACCGCGGCGATGAAGCAGGCCGCGCTGGGTCGTACGGTCGCCGGGTTCATGCCGTTGGTGGCCGGGAATCCGGTCGCCGTCAACAGCGGTGTGCACACGATGATGGGCGGTCTCGGATATCTGGCCGGGCAGAAGGTGGGATCGAAAGCGGGCGCGAAGGCGGGCGGGAAGCTCGGTGCCAAGGTCGCCGGGCAACTCGCGGCCAAGCTGTCGGCGAAACTGTCCGGGAAGGTCCTCTCCGGTTTCGTTCCGATTCTCGGCGCCGTCGTGGCCGGTGGGGTGAACGCCTGGATCGTCGACGGGATCCTGGACGCCGCGAAGGACTACTACACCGATAAGCTCGGGATCCTCGGTGGTGGGGCAGCGGGCCGTGCCCTTCCGGGCGGCGCCTGATCCGCCGGTGGCCGGTCGCTGACCCCACCGGTGTCGTACCCGGCGTGTAAGTTGCCCGACTGTGAAGACCACGTACACATCGGCGGGCGCCGCGCTGGCGCTCCTGCTCGCCGTCAGCGGCTGCTCCTCCGACGACCCGGCCGGGCCCACCGGGGCGGCGCCACCGGCGAGCAGCGCGCCGGCGACCGGTGCGCCGTCCGCCAGCGCACCGGCGGGGGTGCCCGCCGCGGCCGCGGGCGCGTCGATCGGCGCCAAGGGCACGCCGTGTCAGCTGCCGTTCTCCTTCCAGACGGCCGCCGACTGGAAGGCCAAGGCGGTCGACGTGAAGAAGCTGGGGGAGCTGGCCGCACTGGCCAAGGTCGGCGAGTTCACCGTGGTCTGCGAGATCGACGCCAAACCGGCCGGGAGCATCGGGTTCCTGCGGGTGCACGTGGCCGACGGGCTCAGCGGGGCGCCGGCCGAGCACCTCCAGGAGTTCGTGAAGGCCGCGGTCGGCAAGCGGGAGGTGTCCGGCACCGACATCACCGATGTGCAGATCGGCGGGGCGCAGGCCGCCGAGGCGTCGTGGGAGACCTTCGACAAGGAGTACGACATGCGCAGCAGGTACACCGCGTTCGCCATGAACACGAAGGCGGGCATGGTCGTGGTGCAGCTGGCCCCGCTCGACACCGGGGAGTTCACGTCGATGCTGCCGGCCTACGAGCTGGCGCGGAAGTCCGTGAAGATCCAGGCCTAGGAGCGGATCGTCCCGGGGCGGCCGACCGCCCCGGGACGCACCCTCAGTGCAGGACGGCGTCGATGCTGTCGGCCCGCCACTCACGCAGCAACTCGTGGAAGGCGACCGGTCCCGGCCCGTAGGCGAACATGACCGGCCGCGGGTTGCCTTCGCCGTTGTAGTAGCCGGGGGTGCACTCGGACTGGAACTTGAACGTCTTCGGCGCGGTCTGGAAGATGACCGCCGCCCATGCCTCCTCGTCCTCGGCGTTCGGCTCGATCCAGCGGGCGCCGCGCTTCTCGGCCTCGCCGACGACCGCAGCGATGTGGTTGGCCTGCTCCTGGAGCACGTGCACGAAGTTGACGGCGGCGGCGTTCTGCAGCGCTCCGAGGTGGAACAGGTTCGGGAAGCCGTGGCTGTAGAAACCGTGCAGGGTCCGCGGCCCGTTGCGCCAGTGGCCGAGCAGCGGCATCCCGCCCCGGCCGGTGACCGGCAGGGTGCCGGAGAGCACGCCGGAGACACCGACCTCGAAGCCGGTGGCGAAGATGACGCAGTCCACCTCGTATGCGGTGTCGCCGACGACGACGCCGGTGGCGGTCATCCGGGTGATCCCGCCGTGGTCGGCGGTGTCGACGAGGGTCACGTTGGGCCGGTTGAACGTCTGCAGGTAGTGGTCGCTGAACGTGGGCCGCTTGCACATGTACCGGTACCAGGGCTTGAGCAGCTCGGCGACGGCCGGGTCGGTGACGGTCGCGTCGATGCGCTCGCGGATCTCGTCCATCTTGCGGAAGTCGGCCATCTCGTCGAGGTATTCGCGTTCCTCCTCGGAGATGTTGGCGTCGACGCTGCCGGTGAGCATCTGCCGCTGGAGTTTCGCCGTCGACGTCCAGCGGTCGCCGATCAGGTCCTCCTCGACGTGGCCGCCGGTGACCAGGGTCAGGAAGTTGTCCATCCGTTCCCGCTGCCAGCCGGGCCGCACGCTGTCCAGGACCGACTGGTCGGTGGGCCGGTTGTCGCGGACGTCGACCGTCGACGGGGTGCGCTGGAAGACGTAGAGCTGTTCGGCGGACTCGGCGAGGTGCGGGATCGCCTGGATGCCGGTGGCGCCGGTGCCGATCACCGCTACCTTCTTGCCGGCCAGCCCGGTGAGGCCGCCGGTCTGGTCACCGCCGGTGTAGCCGTAGTCCCAGCGGCTGGTGTGGAACGTGTGTCCCCGGTAGTCCTCGATGCCGGGGATGCCGGGCAGTTTCGGCTGGGTCAGCGTGCCCGAGGAGATCACCACGTAGCGGGCCCGGAAGTCGTCGCCGCGGTCGGTGGTGACCTGCCATTCGGCGTTCTCCTCGTCCCAGGTCAGGCCGGTGACGCGGGTGTGGAACATGGTGTCGGAGTACAGGTCGAAACGCTTGGCGATGGCGATGCAGTGCTGCCGGATCTCCTCGCCCGGTGCGTACCGCCACTTCGGGACGTACCCGACCTCCTCCAGCAGCGGCATGTAGACGGTCGCCTCGATGTCGCAGTGGATGCCGGGGTAGCGGTTCCAGTACCAGGTGCCGCCGAAGTCGCCCGCCTCGTCGATCATGCGGATCTGCTCGACGCCGGCCTGCCGCAGCCGGGCACCGGTGAGGAGCCCGCCGAATCCGCCACCGATCACCACCGCCTCGACCCGGTCGGTCTTCGGATCCCGCTCGGCCCGCTCGGTGTAGGGGTCCTTCGCGTAGTAGCCGAACTCGCCGGCGGCCCGCCGGTACTGCGCGGCGCCGTCCGGCCGGATGCGCCGTTCCCGCTCCACCCGGTAACGCTCGCGCAGTGCGGCGAGGTCCTCGGGCTTGAGGCGGTGGGGGATGGGGGGTGAGGGGGACATGCGGGCCCTTTCGCGGGGTTGATCCTGTGCTGCGACCAAACTCAGAGGGCACAATTTAAAGCACTTGTCTTACCAAAAGCGTGCTCCACCACACGGATGTCCGAAAAATCGGCGTGAACCTCAGCCACACCCCAGATCAAAAGCCGCATATCGTACGATCGGCCGCCCTCAGGCCCCGCGAAAAAGGCGTCGTCAGGTCACCGGTGCGGTGAACATCCCCACGATCGCGTCGATCAGCCCGGCCGCCGTCGCCTCCCACCCCGGCGCCGCATCACGTTCCCGCTGGGCGCAGAAGTGCACGAGCAGGGTGTGCGCCATGTGGGTGCGCTCCTGCCGTACCTCCTCGGGAAGGTCCGGAACGCATCGCTGGAGCCCGTCGATGACCGCGAGGAACCCGGACGCGTTCTGGAATTCCTCGGCCGCCACCTCCAGCAGCGCCGGTTCGGTCATCAGCTGCGCCGAGAACCGTGCATACCAGCTCGGATGGCCCAGATCGATCAGATGGTCGGTGATCGGCCGGACCACACACGTCACCCAGTCCCGCAGGTCACTGCTGCCGGAGTGCACGGCCAGCAGCCGCCGGCGGATCCGTTCGGTCGGCACCGAGTGGCGGCGGATGATCGCCCGTACCAGATCGGTCTTGGTCCCGAAGTGATAGGCGACCGCCGCGTTGTTGGCCTGGCCGGCCGCCTCGCCGATCTGCCGGTTCGAGACCGCGTGCACGCCATGCTCGGCGAACAGCCGCTCGGCCGTCGCCAGGATCAGCGCCCGGGTCTGCTCCGCCTGTCCGGCCCGCCCGCGCCGCCCGCCCGTGCTCATCGTCGAACTCCGTGCCGTGGGGAAAGCGCAAGGATAGGGCCTGCACCGGCCCGGGTGGGTCACCGGAGTCGCCCGTTCACTCCCGTGGGCCGCTATATGCTGCCAGAGTTGTGCAAACCGGACCCTTCCGTTTGTTGGGAACCGGGCCGCGGGCCGCGGCCCGGCAGGCGGCCGTGCTCTTCGTGGTGGCCGGGCTGCTCGCCCTCGTCGGCATCCTCAACGACCCGTTGCACACCGGCCGGCTGCTCGTCGTCGCCGCCTGCGATCTCAGCCTGGCCCTGATCGGCCTGCTGGTCCCGTGGCGGCGCTTCGGCCGATACGGCCCCGCCGTCCTCGGGCTCGCCGGCTTCGGCGTGCTCGGTCTGTCCACCTGGTCGTTCGGCGGGGTGGCGGCCGGCACCGGCCCGTTCCTGGTGCTGCTCTACGCCTGGGCGGCCCTGCACTTCCCGCGCTGGATCCTGGCCCTGTTCGCGATCCCGGCGACCCTCGCCTACCTGGTCCCGCTGATCCTCACCGGGCAGCCGCCCCTGGTACTCGGCAGCGCGGGTGTCCTGATGCCGATCGCGCTGGCCGTCGCCTTCCTGATCGAGGCGCAGGCCCGCGGCCTACGCGACGAACGCGACCGGCTGTCCCGCATCGAGCAGTGGCGCGCCGCCATGATCAACACCCTGGCCCATGACGTACGGGCGCCGCTGAGCACCGTACATCTGGTCCTCGAAGATCTCCAGGAAACCGCGACCGGGCCGTACGTCAAGATGATCGCCGCCGCCCTGCGGCAGACCGCGCGCATCGCCCGCCTCGCCGACGGCCTGCTGGACCTGCACCGCATCGACAGCACCGGGCACCTCAAGCTCGACCGGGCGCCGCATGCCGCGCACCTGCTGGTCAAGGACGCCCTGTCCTATGTCCGGGAGGACGCCGACGTGCGCACCGACGTCGACGAGAACCTGATCGTCCACGTCGACAAGCAGCGCTTCGAACAGATCCTGATGAACCTGATCAGCAACGCGCTGCGGTACGGCCGGGAGCCGGTGATCGTCCGGTTCACCCGCGACGCCACCGGCGACCGGCTCGAGGTGCGCGACCACGGCACCGGCATCCCGGACCATCTGCGGCCCCGGCTGTTCGGCCAGTTCGCGGTCGGCGGCGAACAGGGCGTCGGCCTCGGCCTGTGGATCGTCCGGCAGCTGGCCGCGGCCCACGGCGGCCAGGCGGCCGCCGAGGCACGCGAACCCGGGGTGGCGATGGTGGTCACCTTCCCACCACCGCCCGGAACCCCGTCCGATCAGCAGTAACCCGAGGGACACTCGCCGCTGGCCAACAGCTCGTACTGCCGGCACTTGGGGCACCGCGGCGGATCCGGGCGGGGCGCCGGCTTCGCAGCGGCCCGCGTCTTCGCCGCGGTCGTGCCCGCCGCCTTGGGGACCGTGGCCTTCGGCGCCGCCGCCGCACGGGCCCGCTTGACCGGCGCCGGTTTACCCGCCGCCCGCAGCTCGACCGCCTCGGCGGTGGCATCCAGCAGCGCGTCGTAGTTGTCGTCGATGTAGTCCGCCTGCACCGACACCCAGCAGTCCGGATCGTCCGGGTCGATCACGAACGCACCCGGCATGCTCAGCGCCACGTCGTTGGCCCGGTCGCGGTCGACGGCGAAATCCACCCCACCCGGGTGGATGCGCACCGCCACGCCCGTCTTGCCCTGCGGGCGCACCTGTAGCGCCTTACCCAGTGTCTTCACGTCGATGGTCGCCCGGCTGCGCAACTCCAGCAGCAGGCGTGCCACCGAGGGGGCCGCCCCGACCCCGGCGGAATCCGTACCGTACTCGTCCATCCGACCTCCGCTCCGATGCGACCGCGTGATCCTCTTGCCGTATCGACACGTTCGTGCCGCACGTGAGAGCCGTTGCTCACCCTACGACGCGTTTCCCCGGCCACCTCTCACCGGGCCGCAACCTTGCGGCAACCATTTGCGGATAATCTCGCGGTTCGACACGGACGTCGATCTCTGGGGCTGAGCCGATGACATCGCCGCCGACAGCAGCACCGGCCGACGACTTCTACCTGGCCGCACACGACGGCATAGGTGGCCGCTCGCTGCTGCCCTACCGGGTCCTCGGCGTCGGCCTGAGCGCCGCACTGCTCGGCGAGCTGATGTTCTGGCGGCGCCTGCGGACCGACGGGGACCTGGTGTACGTGTCCGACACCACGCCCACCGGCGACCCGGCCACCTCCGCCGTCCTGCACCGGATGGCGGACAGCAGCCCGTACGGCATCGGGCAGTGGATCGGCTACTTCGCCACCGGCGCCGCGCCACTGGTCGAGCGGCGCCTCGTCGCGGCCGGTGTGCTACGACCGGCGACCCGGCGCCGCCTGCTCGGCCCCGGCACCACCACCCTGGTCCTCGCCGACCCGAAACGTCCCGGCGAACCGGCCACCCGGATCCGCACCCACCTCTCCTACAACGACGACCTCGACATCGCCGATCTGATGCTGGCCGGGCTGATCCTGGCCACCGGCCTCGACGAGTTCGTCCTCGGCACCTGCAACCCGCGCGACCGGGCCCGGCTGTCCGACCAGTTCCGCCGCCGGATGCCGCCACCACTCGCCACCCTGGTCGGGCACACCCGCGCCGCGTCCGCCGACCCCGCCCCGGCCGCCGCCCGTTGAGGCACGCGCCCATGGCGGGCGGGGCGGCGCCGGGCCGCATCGACTGATCGGTTGATGCCCGGCCGGTGGCGGTGGACCTCGCAGGCCGGTGGATCGGTCGATCTGCGGGCGGCCCCGCGGCTACAGGCTGTAATCATGACCCTTCACCGAAACACCGCCGGACCGGTCCGGCTGCGGGACCGGGCACTCGCCCCGGACCTCGCCCGCGGCCTGATGCTCGCCCTCATCGCCCTGGCCAACTCGGTCGTCTACCTGCACGCCCGGCCCTACGGCCCGCGCCAGCACATCGTCGAACACGGCCTGCTCGACCGGATCGTCGGTATCGTCACCGTGACACTGGTCGACGCGCGGGCGTACCCGATGTTCGCCGCCCTGTTTGCCTACGGCATCGTGCAGATCCACCAGCGGCAGCGGGCCGCCGGACTGCCCGATGACCAGATCAGGCGCCTGCTGCGGCGGCGCAGCCGGTGGCTGATCGGGTTCGGGTTCGCACATGCGCTGCTGCTGTTCCCCGGTGACATCCTGGGGCTGTACGGGCTCGTCGGCCTCCTGCTGGTCGCCCTGATCCCGGTCGCCGACCGCCGCCTGCTGACCGCCGCCGGACTGTGGCTGATCGTGGTGGCCGCGGTGCAGGGGGCGGCCTACCTGTCACCGGCCACCGGGGAACGGTCGTTCTTCTGGTCGTTCGAGATCTCCGCACCCTGGACCGCACTGATGCTGCGCCCGGCCGAGTGGCTGATGACACCGCTCGGGGTGATCGGGGTGGGCAGCGCCGTGCTCGTCGGGACCTGGGCCGGGCGCCGGGGCGTCCTCACCGAACCCGGCGCCCATCGGGGGCTGCTCGTGCGTACCGCCGCGGTGGGGTTGACCCTCGCCGTCGTGGGCGGGTTGCCGGCCGGGCTCATGGTCGGCCACCTCTGGACACCGGACGGGGTGCTCGCGCAGTGGGCGGTCAACGCCCTCCACGCCATCACCGGGATCGCCGGCGGGCTCGGATACGCCGCGCTGATCGGGCTCCTCGCCCTGCGCTCCGGTGACCGGCCCGGACCGGTGACCCGCGCGCTCGCCGCCGTCGGCCAGCGGTCGCTCACGTTCTACCTGCTCCAGTCGGTGGTGTTCGTGCTCCTGTTGACGCCGCTGCCGTACAGCCTCGGTCTCGGCGCCGAGCTGGGCACCGCGGGAGTCGCCGCGGTGGCCGTGACGACCTGGCTGGCGTCGGTGTTCCTGGCCGCCGCGATGCGGGCCCGCGGCCTGCGCGGCCCGGCCGAGGTCCTGCTGCGCCGCCTCACCTACCGAACGTCCTCGGCTGAGACGTCCTCGACTGGGACGGCGTCTGCTGGAACGCCCTCCGGTGGGACGGCGTCTCTTGGGGCGGCGTCTCCTGGGGCGGCGGCTTCCGGCCCTCCGCCCAGTTCGGCCGGCGCGCGATGATGGGCGGTGACGATTGTGGACGAGCAGCTGGGCCGGTGGAACCGGGCGTGGGCGCTCGCCCCCTACCCGCTGCTCGCCGTCGCCGCCGCGGCCTCCCTGCTCGGCGCCCACCCGTGGACGTATCGCCTGGTCACCCTGGCCGTCGCCGCGGCCTTCGCGGGCTGGCACTGGTGGTTCGTGCTGGCCCACCCCGAGTGGCCGGAACGCCGGTCCTGGCTCAACGTCGGCTACTTCACCGGAGTACTGGCCCTCAGCACCGTGCTGATGCTGCGCAGCGACGCGTTCCAGCTGCTCGTCCCGGCCTGCTATGTGCTCGCGTTCGTGGCACTGCCCGGCCGGCTCGCCTACGCCGGTGTCGTCGCCGCCAACCTCCCCGGCCTGGTGGTGACCGGCTTCGACCTCGACGGTGCCCTGATCAGCGTCGGCGTCGCGACTCCGCTGGCCGCCCTGTTCGGCGCGATGATCCGCACGATGGAACGGGAGGCCGTCCGCCGCCGCCGGCTCAACGACGAACTGCTGGCGGTCAACGCCGAGAACGCCCGCCTCGCCCGCGCCACCGGCATCGCCGACGAACGGGCCCGGCTGGCCCGGGAGATCCACGACACCGTCGCGCAGGGCCTGACCGGCATCATCACCCAGCTGGAGGCGGTCGCCGAGGTGCCACCGGAGATCCGCGGCCGGTGGGACACCGCCCGGGCGCTGGCGCGCACGAGCCTCGACGAGGTGCGCCGGTCCATCGAGGCGTTACGGCCCGGCCCTCTGGAAGGTGCCCGGCTGAGCGAGGCGATCAGCCACACCGTCACGACATGGAGTTCGATGTACGGGATCCCGGCGCGCTACACGATGACCGGAACCCCGGTCCCCGTCCACTCCGAGGTGGAGGTGACCCTGCTGCGGGCCGTCCAGGAGACCCTGTCCAACATCCGCCGGCATGCTCGGGCCTCGCGTGCCCACGTCACCCTGTCGTACATGGAGGATGTCGTGGTGCTCGACGTCCACGACGACGGTGTCGGCTTCGCCGCCGTTGCCCCCGCACCTTCCCCGCCCACCGACGCCACCGTCACCGGGTCTGGTGATCCGCCGGCAACCGCCGCCGTCTCCGAGCTCGGTCGTCCGCTGGCAACCGCAACCGCAGCCGTCATCGGCTCCGGTGACCCGCCTGGAACCGCGGCGGTCGGCGAATCCGGTGGTCCACCGGTGACCGGCGGGTTCGGGTTGACGGCGCTGCGGCAGCGTGTGGGTGCCCTGGCCGGGTCGGTGGAGGTCGAGTCGTCGCCGGGCGGCGGTACCGCGATCAGTGTCACCGTTCCCCTGATCGGGGCCGGATCATGACCGCGCCGCTGAGGGTGGTGATCGTCGACGACCACCCGGTCGTCCGGGACGGGCTGCGGGGGATGCTCGGCACCCAACCGGATCTCGAGGTGGTCGGTGAGGCAGCCGACGGCACCGAGGCCCTGACCGTGGCCGCCGCCACCCGGCCCGACGTCGTCCTCACCGATCTGCGGATGCCGGAGCCGAGCGGCGGCACCCTGATCCGCCTGCTGCTGGAACGCCTGCCGCAGACCCGCATCCTGGTGCTGACCACCCACGACACGGACTCGGACGTGCTGCCGGCGGTGGAGGCCGGTGCTATCGGATACCTGCTCAAGGACGCGCCGCGCGAGGAACTGTTCCGGGCGGTCCGCGCGGCGGCCCGCGGCGAGAGCGTCCTGTCGCCGTCGGTGGCCGCTGTGCTGCTGGCCCGGGTGCGCCCGCGGCGCCCGGCGCCGGAAGCCACACTCAGCGCCCGCGAACGGGAGGTCCTGGCCCTGATCGCCGAGGGCCGCACCAACCGGGAGGCGGCCGCCGCCCTGTTCGTCACCGAGGCCACCGTCAAGACGCACCTGCTGCACATCTACGCCAAACTCGGCGTCCCGGACCGGGCGTCGGCGGTCTCCGCCGCCCACCGCTGCGGCCTTCTGTGATCGTCGGGGAACCGTCGCGGTCTCCTCGCGCCGCCGTCACTGTCATTGTCGGCGTCGCCGTAACCGTCGGCTCGGCGGTGACGGCTCAACCACCGGCCGGGTCAGTCCCACCACATGCGCCAGACCGGGGCGTTCAGTAAACCGGCGGCCAGGTCGGTGAGGGTCTCGGCGCGGTACAGGTCGTACTCGCCGTCGTTGTACTGCCGGTATTTCCAGGCCAGCGCCAGGGCCTCCGGCCGGGTGAGCGGTGGGCGGGTGACCGTGTAGTCCAGGGCCGTCCCGGTCCAGATCATCGGCTCGGCACCGTACCGGTCGAGCCAGTGCCGCATGATGGCGGCATGCTCGGCCGGGTCGGGATATCCGTTCCAGCCGCCGTAGTGCAGGGTCACCGGAACCAGCCACGGCTCGGCGGCGGGCACCAGGGCCACCGTGATCGCCAGTGGCCGGCCGTTCCCATCGTGGCGCAACCCGAGACCGGGTTGTTCCGGCTGCTCAGGCCATCTACCGTCGCTGGCCAGCTCGGCACGGATCTCCGCCGCGTACTCGGGGGAGTAGTCGCGCAGCGAACGGTCGCCGAACTCGGCCAGTAGCGCGGCCCCGTCGAGGGTGTACGCCTGCGCCAGCGACTCCTCGACCGTCGCGTAGGTGTACGGGTCCTCCAGACACTCGAAGGCGTCGTCGTCCATCAGCAGCGGCCACAGCCCGCTCCGCGGATAGGCGTCGCGCAGCCGCCGCCACCAGTCCGGCCCGGTGTCGCTGTCGGCCGGGAACCCGGTGATCTGCGCCCCGGACGGAGTCACCAGGAGAGGCTCGAGGGGCGGCAGGTCCGCGATCTCGGCGGCGAGCACGCCGAGGCCGGGATGGGGCCGGGCGGGTGTCGTCACGTGAGGGCCTTCAACTGCTTGAGGATCGACGGGTCGGTGATGCGGTCGTCCTCGGACAACAGCAGGACCTTGCTGAGGATCACGCTGGTCATCCGGTCCTCGTCGGCGAACGGCAGGAACAGGCGGCGGTGCGCGGTGGCACCGAAACCGGCCGGGACGACGCACAGGTAGCCGGCCGGTCCGACGTGGATGCTAGCCCGGTGACCTGACGGCCCCCGTTGAACAGGACGAACGTGCCGCGACTGAACGCCCGGTGCGCCCGCGCGACCTCCTGATCCACATCGGGTGGGGAGGCCGGCCGGGACGGCATGCGGATCACCCCGGTCGCGGCCTGGGCACGCAGAGCGTCGTCGGAGAGGAACTGCCGGCACGCCGGATCTGCTCCTCGACCGCGCGGCGGATCAGGTCCCGCGCGGTCGTGCTCTCCCCGGCCAGCCGCACCGGCACCGGCGGCAGGCCCTCGGATGTGCCGGTCACCCGGCTGCGCACCTCGACGTCGACCATGCCGGAACCCTAGAACAGGGGTACGACAAACTCAGTGACGCCAGGTCAGCAGCGCCCCGTCGCGGACCGCGGCGAGCAGGCCCGCGTCCCGGTGGTGGTGCGTGGGCACGAACCCGGGAACGCTGCCGGTGCGTTCGCCGGTGAACGGGTCCCAGATCGTCAGGCCGTCCGCACCGGCCGCGTAGAGCCGCCGGCCCGCGCTGAACAGGGCGCCACCCGGCCCGGCGAAATCGTGCAGTTCCACGCCGCTCGCGGCGTCGAAGATCCGCACTCCCGGCAGCATCGCCTCGTCGTCGTCGCCCAGGCCGGCGACCGCGAGCAGGCTGTCACCGATCCAGCACATCGGCTCGTTCCAGAAGTAGAACCGCTGGCACAACCGCTGGCGGCTGGGCCCGTCGTCGGACTCCCACACGCCGGCGCCGGCCCACCGCCGTAGATCCCAGACGTACGGGATGCCGGCCGGTGCCCACGCCCAACTGTCGTCGGCGATCCAGCGCCCGTCCGGGGACACCCGCAGCTCACCGCGGAACAGGCCGGCCAGGCGCCGCTCGCCGTCGGCCTCGTCACGCGCGGTCAGCAGCCGTCCGGTGGCCGGGTCGCTGATGTCGAGACGGTTCCAGGCCGTCCGGTGTGCCACGAGAGTGCTTCCGCCGTACCGGAAGAAGACGAGGGAGAGGGGGACCTGCTCGCAGTGGTAGTCGCCGCCGTCGATCTCGATCGTCGCCTTGCCGGAGGCCAGGTCGTAGACCCGGCCGAACCTGCCGAAATCGCGGACCACCGCGGCGAACCGCCCGTCCGGTGAGGCGTGCAACCGCAGCCGCGTCCGTGGTGTCGTCTCCTCTGCGGGCAGGCGCACCCGGCAGACCCTCCGGTACGCGCCGCCGGCCGCCTGGAAACGCAGCAGCCATCGCCCACCCTCCCCGAGGACCAGCCACGACGGCTCCCCGTGCGGCGACGGCAGAGGCGCCAGATCCAGCACCGGCCCGGGTAGCGGTGTCACCGTGACCGTGGTGTCGACCGGTTCGGGTCGCTCGCTGACGCCCGGTTCGCCCCGCCACCCTTCGAAGTACCCGGACTCGCCGTCGTCGTAGAGGGCGACGCAGCCCTCGCAGACCACCGCGAGTTCCGGATCGCCGTCCCGGTCGCAGCGGGTGCAGCACAGATCGCCGTCCAGGCCGTTCCCGCTGAGCAGGCGGACGTACGCGACGTCCTCGTTCGCGGCCGGGTCCAGCATGTGCGGGCAGACGCGGCGGCGTCCCGGATGGGCGACGTGGCCACAGGCGAGGGTCTCCACGGCGGCCAGTCTGCCCCACCGGCGCCACGGTAGGATCCGTCGATGTCCGATGCGGTGGTTCTGCCGTCCGGTGTCGTCCTGCGCCCGTTGCGGGAGGACGACGCCGCCGCGATGCTGGACGCGCATCTGCGTAACCGCGAGCACCTGGCGCCCTACGAGTTCCCGCGGCCCGAGTCGTTCTTCACCCTCGACGGCCAGCGTGACCGTATGCGGTCGATCGTGGCGAAGGAGCAGGCCGGGGAGGTGGTCTGCCGGGTGATGCTGCGCGGCGACAAGGTCGCCGGGTTCGCCTGCCTCACCCGGATCACCCCGGTGCCGCTGTGCGGCGCCGACCTCGGCTACTGGATGGACGCCGCCGAGCAGGGCCGGGGCCTGGCCAGCGCCGCCGTCGAACACCTGCTGCGGGTCGCGCGGGAGCGCCGCCTGCACCGGATCGAGGCCGCGACCTCGCCGGGCAACGTGCCGTCACAGAAGGTGCTCACCAAGAACGGGTTCGTCCACTACGGCACCGCCCACAGTCACCTGTTCCTCAACGGCGGCTGGCAGGACAGCGTCCTCTACGAGCGGATCCTCTCCGACGACCGGCCGGCGGTGTGAGGGCGGTGGGCGGAGAGACGCGGAACTACGACATCAGAGTATGTAAGAAGGAAGCCCCGCAGGAGCCGCCCACCGCTGCCGACGATCATAGGAACCGGGCCGCCCGGGCACACCCGGTTTTCAGGGGACGATGAGGGTGACGGCCGGGTCGCCGTCGGTCCAGTCGTCCGGCAGCACGGCCAGGGTTCCGGCGGCCGCGGCGGCGTGCAGGCCCACCGGCCCGGCCGCGGCCAGATCACCGGCCGGTCCGGCCGGGACGATGCGGACTCCGCCGGGCATCAGGGTGGCGGGGCCGGTCACCGTCGCGGTCGGCAGGGACGCCGGCGGGCGTCCGGCGAGGGTGGCCACCAGCGGTTCCAGCAGGGTCAGGGCGGCGACCAGGCCGGCGTACGGGTTACCGGGCAGACTGACGACGAAACGACCGTCCGGCAGCACCGCGAGTGCCTGCGGATGCCCGGGACGGCAGGCCACTCCCCGCACCAGCCACGTCGCGCCCACCTCACCCAGCAGCCGGTGCAGGTGATCGGCGGCACCGGCCGACGACGATCCACTGACCGCGATCACGTCGGTGCCCGCCCCGGCCAGGGCCTCGCCGAGCGCACCCGGGTCGTCCGGCAGCCGCCGCGACGTCGCTAGCCGCCCGCCCGCGCGGGTGGCGATCGCGGTGACCAGCCCGGTGAACGTGTCCCGCACCTGGCCCGGTCCCGGTGTACCCCGGGTGATCACCTCATCGCCGGTGACCAGCATCGTCACCGTGGGCGGCCGGTGTGCCAGCACCTGTTCGGCCCCGGCCTGCAACGCGGCCGCCGCCACGGTCGCGGTGACCGTCCGCCCGGCGGCGGCGATCAGCGTGCCGGGGGAGAGCGCGTCACCGGCCCGCCGGATGTGCCGCCGCGCCCCGACCACCCCGATGACCACCCGGTCGCCGATCTGGGCGCCCACGCCGTCCTCGACCCGGCAGTCCTCGTAGGGCAGCACCGCCTCGGCGCCGGCCGGCAGCAGCGCGCCCGTCCCGATCTCCACGGCCGTACCCGGGGACAGCGGCCCGCCGTCGACGGCGGCACCGGCCAGAACCCGTCCCCGGATCGCCCACGGACCGGCACCGGCCACCGCGAAACCGTCCATGGCCGCGTTGTCGAACGCCGGCACCGGCCGCTCACACCGCACCGCCGCCGCCAGCACCCGCCCGGTGGCCTCGACCACCGGGACCAGCTCGGCGGCCAGCGGTTTGGCGGCGTCCCGCGCGGTGGAGTAGGCGTCCGGCCACGACATGTGCACCGCCCGAGTAGACCCGCCCGCTGTGTCCGCGCCATGCCCACCCTGATGCCGGCGTGCGACCAAGACCTCACCCACTGTCCGCTCCCGTTGTGACCGCTGCCCCGATCCTGCCCGCCGGGACGTCCCGGCGGACAGGGTCGTCCGGCCTACCCCGCCGGGTTCCAGACGTCGCGGGCCACGGCGTCGGCCACGTAGTCGGAGAAGTCCCGGCCCGGCCGGTTCAGGATCCTCTCCACCGTGCCGGTCGGTTTCGTGTCGCCGCGGGCCGCCAGGCGCCCGAAGCCGCCGATCAGCATCTCGATCACCTCGTCCGGGAGCCCGTCGGCGCGCATCGCCTCGCGGTAGCCGCCGGCCGTGCCGTCGAAGGTGATCTCGCGGCCGGTGGCGGCGGCGATCTCGGCGACCGCCGCACCGAACGACAGCGCCCGCGGGCCGGTCAGCTCCACCAGCTCACCGAGCAGGTCGTCGCCGGTCAGGGCGGCCACCTCGACCGCGGCGATGTCATCGGCGTCGATGAAACCCTGCCGGGCGTCACCGACCGGGACGCACAGGCGCCCGTCGATCACCGGTTGCCGGAAGAACGTCTCGAAGTCCTGGTGGAACCAGTCGGGGCGCACGATGGTCCATTCGGCGCCGGAGTCCCGTACCTCCTGCTCGGCCCTTTGCAGGTGATCGAGACCCATCACCTCCAGGCCCCGATCGGAATGCAGCACCACCCGCCGCACCCCGGCGCGCAGCGCCGCCGGAAGGAAGCCCTCCGGCATCGCGGTCTGATCAGGAAGAAGAACGAACATCGTGGGTACGCCGTCGAGCGCGGCCGCCCAGGTGCCGGGATCCGCCCAGTCGAACCGTGGCACGGTATGCCGGGACACCGCCCGGACGTCCCGTCCGGCGGCCCGCAGCCGCGCGGCCACCCGGCTCCCCACCGTGCCGGTCCCACCGATCACCAGAATCGTGTTGTCGAGGCCCATACCCCACGCTAACCGCCGGGCGCTTCTACGGCAGAGTCGACCCGGTGATGCTTCCGGTCGGGGCACTGATCCTCGTGCTGGCGTCGGCGTTCGTCCATGCCCTGTGGAACGTGCTGTTCGCCCGGGCGTCGCGGGGGATCGCCGGGCTCGCCGTCACCAACGCGGCCGGGTTCGTGCTGTGGGCGCCGGTCGCCTTCGCCCGCTGGCGGATCGAGACGCCCGCCTGGCCGTACCTGCTGGTCAACGCCGCCTTCCAGGCCTACTACCTGCTGGTGCTGAACCGGGCCTACGCCCGCGCGCCCGCACACACCGTGTATCCGGTCGCCCGTGGGCTCGGCCCGGTCCTGGTGCTGGCGGCCGCGGCCGCGGCCGCCGGTGGCGTCCACCTGTCGTGGTGGGCGGTCGTCGCGGTCGGGCTGATCAGTGCCGGTGTCTGGCTGACCGTCACCGGGACGGTGGACCGGCGGGTGTTCGCCGCCGCGTTCCCGGTGGCGATCTCGCTGGCCGCGTACCCGTTCGTCGCCGCGCACGGTCTGCGGTACGCCGATCCGGCGACCTACCTGTGGCTGTCGCTGGCGCCACTGACCGCCGGCACCCTGGCGATCGCCCTGGTCACCGCCCGCACCGGCCTGCGTGCCGAGATCCGCCCGGCGACGATCGTGACCGGCGCCGGGATGGTCACGGCCGGCGGTCTCGCCATGGCGGCCCTGGCCATGGCCACCCCGGCCCAGGTGCCCGCGATCGCCGCCCTCCGCGAGACCGGCATCCTCTTCATGGTCCCGCTGTCCTGGCTGATCAGCAGGACCTTCTCAGGCCGGGTCGCGCTCGGGGCGGTCGTGGTCTTCGCCGGGGTGGCCGTGCTCGCCGTCCGCTGAGCGTTCCGACGCCTCGAGCCGGGCCCGCACCCGGGCCACCTGATCGGGGGACGGCCGGTCGCCGGCGGCGTCGTTGGCCACCCGGAGCGGATCGCCGCCCAGGAAGGCGGCCACGACCGCGGCCAGGTTCCGGTCGCTGAACTCGTCGTGGAGGGCGGCGAGCAACGGCAGACGGTCGGCGTCGGGAAACCCGTCCGGGTACGCCCGGCGCAGCGCCTCGACCGACGGCCGCAGATGGTCGGGCAGGAACCGGCGGGCGGGCGGCCGGATCGCGCCCGGCTCGGCGTGCGAGTAGTCGCGGGCCTCCACGACCAGCCCGTCCGGGCCGAACAGCAGCACGGTGCAGCCGGCGACGGTTCGCGCCACACCGCCGGGATGGACGATCGCCCAATACTCCACGGTCGCCGTCTGCCCGGTGACGACCGGCTCCGCGAACCACACCTCGGCGGTCCTGGTGTAAGCGTCGAAACAATCGCGGAGGTACGCACGAAGGCCGTCCCGCCCGCGGTGGTACCGCCCGATCCCGGCCCAGTGGTCGCCGTGCGGCGCGTGGAGCGCGGCGATCGCCTCCACGTCACCCGCCGGCCAGGCGCTCCGCCATGTCTGCGCCCAGTGGCGCGCCCACTCCGCCGTCGTCACCCGGCCGATCCTAGGGGTGGGGCTAACTGACGGCGTAGTTGCGCAGCAGCCGCAGCGCGCTCGCCGCCTCCGGGCCGGTGGCCTCCAGTTTCGTGTCGGCGGGCGACAGCCGCTGAGCGCCGACGCGGCAGAAGTCACCGGCCGGGCCGGTGATCACGTTGCCGGCGGCCGGGTCGCCGAGATGCCAGGTCGAGCCGTCCGGGGCGGTCAGCTCGGCACGCACCGCGACCGGCGGCAGGCCGGCCAGGCGGAACGCGTACGGCAGGGTGCTCAGCCCCAGCCAGGCCACATGACGCAGACGGGCCGTGTCCGGGTAGTCGATGCCGAGCGGGACGGTGATATCGAACGCGTGCGCCCAGTGCTCGGCAAGCCGGGTGGTGGCGAGGGTGCGCGGCTTCAGCGGGGTGGCGACCCACCGTACCGGCCGGGCCGGATCCGCCGCCCGCAGCGCCGCGACCGACTCCCGCCGGGCCACCCGCCACCTGGCGAAGATCTCCGGGCCGTCGCCCCGTTCCGCCTCGACGAGAGCACCCATCGCCTCGTCGACGGTGGCGCCCAGCTCGTGCCAGCGGACCGGGTCGCCCTGCTCGCTGACGGTGGCGGTCACCGCCTCCTCGGTCTGTGCCAGGTGCAGCAGCACGTCGGCCACCGACCAGCCGGCCGCCGCCGACGGGGTGGCCCAGTCGGCCGGGCCGAGGCCGGCCAGCACCGTCTCCAGCTGCTGCTGCTCGGCTTCCAGGTCGTCGAACACGTCGGTGTGCGCCACGGCTGATCCCCTAACCAAGCGACTGTGGAGGACCGGTGCAGCATAGACGGCCTACGATCGGCCGATGGCCGACTTCGCCCAGATCTCCCTCGGTGTCAACGACTGCGAGCGCGCCGGCGCCTTCTGGGCCGCCGCGCTGGGCTGGGTACGGCGGCCACCCCGCTGGGACGGCGACGACTGGATCGTCATCGAACCCCCGCCGGGGCGGCCGGGTGCGCCGATCGCGATGGACGACAGTGGGAGTCCCGCCGAGGAGTTCCCCCGTGTCCACCTCGACCTGCTGGCCGGTGATGCGGGGCTGGACGCCGAGGTGGAACGGCTTCTCGCCCTCGGAGCGACCCGTGTGGACTGGCCGTTCTATCCGGAGCCGGGGGAGCGGCATCCGGAGGAGACGCCGTTCGTGGTGCTTGCCGACCCGGAGGGCAACCGGTTCTGCGTCGCCGCCTGAGCGATCACGACTCGGACATCCCCGTCCCCGTCGCCGTCGCCGTCGCCGTGGCTCCCCGTCTCCGTCGTCGTCTTCTTCTGCCGTTGCCGTTCGGCGTTGTTGTCGTCGTCTCCTTCGGCGTTGCCGTTGCGCCGTTGACGTCGCCGGCAGAATTGTCGTAGGGCGTCGTTAGCATCCGCGGCATGAGTTCAGCCATCGTGACGTCAGCCCGTCGGGCCCTTGACCGGTTCCCCGCCGGTGACGGTTCGGGTGCCTCGGCGGCCGCGGTCGTCTCACCGGCCTCGGTTGCCTCTCCCGCCGAGCGTGCCGCGTGGGCCGACGCGCTCATCGACAGCGGTGATCTGGACGCCGCCGCGGGGCAGGTGATCGCCGCGTTGCGGGTCGATGCGCAGGCTCCCGAGACGTTGCTGACCGTGGTGCGCCGCTTCACCGGCGACCACGCGCGAGCCGTGATGGCCGCCGCCATCGACCACGGGCGGGTCAACGCGGCGTCCAACGACTGGACGCCGAGGCCATCGCCGGCGGGTGCGGTCGCGCACCTCGCCGCGGGATCGGACGACGCCGAGGAGGCGCTGCTGCGGGCGGTGCTCGTGGTCCGGGAATACGAGGACCACCCCACCGCCTGGTACCCCCGCAACCGGGCACACCGCATCGGTGAGGTGCTGACCGTGCTGGCCGGCGCGCATCCCGGCGAGCCGGAACGGCTGGACCGCTGGGCGCAGATCCTCGGTGACGCCGACCGTCCCCGGCTGGCCGCTGCCGCCGCCCTGCTGGCGCCGCTCGGCCTGGCCGAGATCGACCGCCGCTGCGGCGGAGTCGACGACGACACCGCCGGTTTCGAGGCCGTCCCCCTGGCACGCGCCCTCGCCGGGTCCGGCCGGACGACGGAGGCCCTGGAACTGGCCGCACGTCTGGAGCCGGAGTGGCGGCAACAGGCTCTCGTCGCCGTGTCAGAGGTTGTGACGGACGAGCGGGAGGCGCGGGCCGTGGTGGCGGCATTCCGGGCCTGTCCCAAGGCCGGCCGCGAACGTGGCCAGCAGCGGGCACACCGATATCGGCTCGCCCGGATGCTGCTCACGTTCGACCGGATCGACGACGCGCTGGCCGAGTTGACCAAGATGCGCGACCCCCGCGCCGTGGGGCACGGTCCCGCCGAACTGGCAGGAGAGATCGTGCAATGGCTCAGCCGGCGACCCGAGCAGGCCACCGGGGAGCGCCTGCGGACCCTGCTCGACGTGCTGGAATCCCCGCACGTCTTCCACCAGGATCTGGGCGAGCAGGTCACCGCGACCCTGCACCGGGTGTTCGTGCTCGCCGACCCGGCACTGCGCACCGAGATCACCGGCACCCGCGCGGCGGCCCTCCGGGCGAAGTCGCGATCCTACGAGCGGGCGCTGGTCGACGCTGGTCTGGCAGCCGGGCTGCTCACCCACGGCCGGCCGGACGAGGCGACGGCCCTCCTGCGCGGCGCCGTGTCGACGGTACGGGGAGCGCGCCTGCACCGGATGGCGGAAACCCTGATCGGGGCCGCAGCAGACGCCGACCTGCCCGAGCGCGATCCCGGCCTGTTCAACGAGTTCCTCGGCGCGGTCGCGGACCTGGCGTTCGCCGGGCCACCGGAGAGCACCGCGGTGGCCGTCCGTCTCGGTCCCGTGGGCCGCGCCACGGCCACGCGGCTGCTCGACCGGTTCCAGAAGGAATACGTCGGCCGATGGGCCGGATGGCTCGCCCGGGCAGCGGCCGAGACCGGTGACTTCGACACCCTGCACACCCTGCTGGAGAACGCGGTCGACCAGCCGACGGCATTGGCGATCGGCCGCCGGCTGGCCGCCGCCCTGACCCGCAACGGCAACCTGACCGACGCCCACGCAGTGGCCGACGCATACGGCCTACGGCTTCCGGGGTGATGCATACGATCTACGGCTTCGCAGGGTAAGCCGGATCCCGCTGTGCCGGGTCGCCCGTCCCCGGGGCGGTTCGGGCCCCGCAGGGAGCCGGAGCGGGGTAGTCGGGCCGTGCAGTGAGCTGGACCGGCGCAGTGCGAACCCCGCAGCGAGCCGGACCGGGGCCAGTGCGGCCCGGCAGCGAGTCGGCCGGCCCCGCGGCGCCCCGGACCGGCCGCGCCGGTGCATGGCGACGAACGATCCGGGGCGGGCGCCGACTTGGTGGTCAGTAATGGTGCAGGAGATTGACCACCAGGTCGGCGACGACGGTGACGAAGAAGATCGCCCAGCCGACGAGGTTGCGGGACCCGACGCGCAGATGAGCGACGAGTGCGCCGGTGAAGTACAGGACCAGGCCGGCGGCGGCCAGCGTGCCGAGCAGGGGCACCGCGAACCCGATCAGCAGCCCGGCCGTGCCTGCCGCCAGCAGCGAACCCAGCACCGGCACGTACCTGCGGGGGATGCGTTTCATGTCCGCCTGGGACTTCGGATATTCGTGGCCGATCAGGTAGAAGACGGCGGCGCTGCCGGTGAAGAAAGCGGTGACGAGCGTGACGACGGTGTATGCCGTGGACAACGGATCCTCCTCGATGGTCGATCGCAGAGGAGGGACGGGCGGGGCGATCAGAACGTGACAGCTGCGGCGGAATCCGTCGCCGTGTTCGAGTCGCGCCGTGGTCGGCGTTGCGGTCGGCCGATTTGACGGTGGCCGCCCGGGACGGCGCCGAGGCAGGGGAGTGTCCTCGACGACCCGTGGAACCGGGCGGCCACCTGACCTGTGGCGGTCTCCGCCGGGACCGGCGCGCTGCCAAGATCGGCGCGCTGCCGACGGCGCGGGCGTGCCGAATCGGCATCCGGCCGAATCGGCGCACTGCTCCCAATGGCGCGTTACCGACGGCGTGGGGTGTGGGCCCAGCCGAACGGGCGCGTTACCAGGACCGGCGTCCTGCCGACAGCGTCGGCCGGCCTATTCGAGCCCACCCGCCTGATGGGAACGGTGCTCCGGGACCATGGGCCCCGATCGGATCGAGGCCCGACGGCCTGCCGGGCCTGCTCATCGGCGGTCTCCGGCTCATCGGCGGCCTGTGGCTCATCGGCGATTCCCTGCGGGAGTCACCGCTTGCCGACAAGGGTCTGCACGACCGGCCGGCCCGCGTCGGCGACCAGACGGGTCAGCAGCGTGCCGAACGGATCCCGCCGGCTGCCGTCGGGCTGTTCGCGCAGGAGGGGCTGCACCCGCATAGGAGGCTGGCCGCTCGGTTTGAGCAGGTAGGCCGATGTCGTCCCGGCCATCAGGTTGCCGTCCCGGATGACGTGCAGTTCCATGCGCTCCATCTCGAGCCACCGGGCGGCGCGGGCGCGGCCGTTGCGGATGTGTACGAGGCCGTTCTCGTAGGCGTACACCGACTGGCTGCCCCGGAACGGGAACACGATCGCCCAGCCCAGGCCGCAGACTCCGATCGCCAGCGCTACGACCGCCACCGGGATCAGGGGCCGGAAGTAGGTGCCGGCGAGGTAGAACAGTGCGAACGCGACGGCGAACGAGACCACGCTCAGGACCAGCGCGAGCAGGGCCGTCCGGGCCGGGCCGCCGTTGTCGCGATGGCCGACCGGCGCGCCGAGGTCGTGGGCGGCGGCGAGCGCGGCGACCTTCGCCGGGATCTGTGTGGTCTCGTCGGTGTCCATGCTGGTCAGCCCCCACGTGCTCGCCTGTCGGAGAGGGCATCATGCGCGTGATCTCTGTCAAAAATCTTGCAGTGTTATTTCAGCGGGTCTCACGACCTGTCGGCCGTTGGCGCAGCGAGTCCGCCCGGTGGCGATGGTCGGCCGCCCACCCGGCGTCGAAGCGGGGAACAGCGGGAAGGCGGCCCGGGCGAGATGAACCGCGGCCGAGTGCCGGCGGCGGTCGCCGAGCGTCCCGGGAACGGTCTCGTGCGCGTCGTCGTCCGGGGCCGGGTCGTTGCGGTGGGAGGGGGCGTAGACCGTACGAGGGCAAAGGTTTTCAAGGTTTCAACACCTGATACAGCAATGTGTCACCGACCTTTCATCCGCCCTGTTGATCATGAATGGACACTGAACGGAAGGTTGGGCAAAGTATGCCGAAGCGCGTATTCGTGCACATCGGTGCACCGAAAACCGGCAGCACCTATGTGCAGAACGTGCTTTTCGGCAACGCCGAGCGCCTGGAGCGGGCCGGCATCCTGATTCCGGCCACGTTCAGTGCGCACGACCAGGCGATGACCGACCTGCGGCAGGTGCCGTGGCGCGACCCGGACCTGTACTGGACGTGGGACCGGCTGCTGGAGCGGTTCGAGCGCTGGCCCGGCGACGTGGTGCTGACCAGCGAGGGTTTCGGTGCCGCCACCGCCGACCAGGCGAAACGGGCCGTGGAGAGCCTGCGGCCGGCCGAGGTGCACGTCGTCGTGGCGGCCCGTGACCTGTGGCGGACCCTGCCGTCGATGTGGCAGCAGAGCATCCGGGCCCGCAGTACCTGGCGTTTCGGGGACTTCCTCACCGCGGTGGAGGAGGGGAAGTTCGAGGGGTTCTGGGAGCATTACACCGCGAACCGGATGTTTCAGCGCTGGGGCGACCTGGTGCCGCCCGCGCAGCGGCACATCGTCACCGTCCCGCAGCCGGGCGCGCCGCACGATCTGCTGTGGAGACGGTTCGCCGGTGTCCTCGGGGTCCCGGACGGCGTCTGTGAACTCGCGGCACCGGAGTCGAACCCGTCGCTGGGTGCGCCGGAGATCGAGGTGCTGCGCCGGGTCAACGGGGCGCTCGGCGACCTCTATCCGCACCGGCTTCCCTACCAGCGGGTCGTGCATCAGCATCTGCTGCGGGCGGTGCTGCAGCAGCGCGACAACGACAAGCGTTTCGGGGTCGGCCTGGACCGGGCGGAGTGGGTCGCCGAACTCGCCGATCAGCAGATCAAGGAACTGCAGGACTATCCGTGCCACATCGTCGGGGACCTCGCCGAGTTGCGCCCGGGCCGGATGACCGAGTCGGCCAGCCCGGACGACCTCGACGACCGGCAGATCCTGGACGCCGCGATCCAGACCATCGTCGGCATGATCACCCACGCGGAGTCGCTGCGGCAGCAGGTGCCGCAGCAACCCGCGGGGATGATGGCCCGCGTCAAGCGCGGCGTGCGCCGCCGGTTAGTCTCGTAGCCTCCGGTACGCCCGCGCCGACAGCGGAATGAAGATCGCGGCCAGCAGCAGCGGCCAGCCCAGTGCCAGCCACACCGCGTGGTCGGCCAGCACGCCGCCGGTCAGCCCGGTCGGATTGCCGAACAGCTCCCGCGCCGCCGTCGCGGTCGCCGACAGCGGATTCCACGCGGCGACCGCGCCGAGCCACGCCGGCATCGTCTCGGCCGACACGATCGCCGTCGACAGGAAACCGATCGGCCACACCAGCACCTGCACGGCCGCGGTCGCGCCGCCCCCGCGGAACGTCAGGCCCACGAAGATCCCGATCCACAACATCGAGAACCTCAGGAGCAACAGCAGGAGTACGGCCAGAGCGGCCGACCCCGGATCCGAGGTGATGCGCCAGCCGATCGCCAGGCCGCCCACGAGAAGCACCGCGAGTTCGGCCGCCGAGTTCGTCATGTCCGCGCCGACCCGGCCGAGCGCCGGCGACGCGCTGCCGATCGGCATCGAGCGGAACCGGTCGGTGATGCCCTTCCCGGCGTCCGCGGCCATCTTCGTGGCCGTCGTCTCGACACCGAACATCATGCTCAGCGCCATCATGCCGGGCAGCAGGAACGCGATGTAGTCGCCGCCGCCGGGCACGTTGATCGCGCCGCCGAACAGGAACCCGAACACCAGCAGCAGCATGATCGAGAACAACAGTCCGAAGACCGGGCCCCACGGTTCGCGTCGCCAGTGGGCGAGTTCCCGCCGGGTGAGGATCCATCCCGCGCGCATCGTGGTCATCGGATCGCCTCCTTGCTGATCAGCTTCAGGAACGCCTCGTCCAGGGTGGGGCGGCGCAGTTGCAGGTCCTCGACGGTGATGCCCAGGTCGTCGAGGGTGCGGACGATGTCGATCAGGCTGGTGGTGACCTCGACGGTGATCGTCCGGTTCTCCTCGTCGGCTTCCGCGCCCAGCCGGCGGGCGGTCTCCGCCAGGCGGTCGTGCACGGTGATCGTCACCCGGTCGCCGCCCACCTCGCGTTTCAGCTTCTCCGGCGTCCCCTCGGCGATCACCCGGCCGTGGTCGACGACGGTGATCGCGGCGGCCAGCTGGTCGGCCTCGTCCAGGTACTGCGTGGTCAGCAGGACCGTGGTGCCGCGCGCCGCGATCTCGCGGATGGTCGTCCACACCTCGTTGCGGGCGCGCGGGTCGAGGCCGGTGGTCGGCTCGTCGAGGAACAGCACGGCCGGGGTCAGGATCAGGCCGGCCGCGATGTCGAGCCGGCGCCGCATGCCGCCGGAGTAGGTCTTCACCGGCCGGTCCGCCGCCTCGGTCAGGCCGAACGTGCCGAGCAGGTCACCGGCGCGGGTCTCGGCATCGGTCCTGGTCAGGCCGTAGAGGCGGCCGAACATCACCAGGTTCTGCCGGCCGCTGAGCACCTCGTCGACGGCCGCGTTCTGCCCGACCAGGCCGATGCTGCGGCGCACCTGCGCGGCCTGGGTGCGCACGTCGAACCCGGCCACGCTCGCCGTCCCCTCGTCGACGTCGATCAGGGTGGCCAGGGCCTTCACCGCGGTGGTCTTGCCGGCGCCGTTCGGGCCGAGCAGGCCGTGGATGACGCCGGCCGGCACGTGCAGGTCGAACCCGTCCAGGGCGGACAGGTCGCCGTATCGCTTGCGCAGTCCTTCAGCGATCAGGGTGTGCACGGGTGCTCCTTAAACTCCGTATGCCTTACGGAAAATTGTCGCGGGCAACACCGTACACCCCACGGGGTAGATTTGGCACATGGAGAAACCGGATGATCTCGCTCGGACGATGACGCTGCTCTGGCGGCGCACCCTCGGCACCCCGCAGGGAGCCCGCGGCCCGAAACAGCGGGTCAGCGTCGACGAGGTCATCCAGGCCGGGATCGCGGTCGCCGACGCCGACGGACTACCGGCCTTCTCCATGCGCAAGGTCGCCGACCGGCTCGGGCTCAAACTGATGTCGATCTACACGTACGTACCGGGGCGCCCCGAACTCATCGGGTTGATGGTCGACGAGGTCACCGGCGAGATCCCGCACCCGCCGCACCACGGGGACTGGCGCTCCCGTCTGACCGCGGTGGCCCGCCACCAGTGGGACGAATACCACCGCCACCCGTGGCTGCTCCAGGTGGAGAGCAGCCGGCCGTGGATCGGCCCGAACGGCTGCGACCGCTACGAATGGCAACTAGCCGCGGTCGACGGCGCCGGACTCACCGACATCCAGATGGACCAGGTCGTCACCATGGTCCTCGCCTTCACCGCCGGGGCCGCCCGGATGTCCGTCCTGGCCCGCCACACCACCGAGGAGTCGGGAATCTCGGATGTCCAGTGGTGGGACGCCAATGCGCCCATCCTGGAGAAGGTGATGCCGCCGGGGGCGTACCCGCTGGCCGGCCGGGTCGGCACCGCCGCCGGCGAGGAGTACAACGCGGTCAGCGACCCGGATCGCTCCTTCCGGTTCGGCCTCGAGCGACTGCTCGACGGGGTGGAGGTACTGCTGCGATGAGAGTCATGGCCGCGCTGACCGCTGTGCTCGCCCTCAGCGCCTGCAACGGGCAGTCCGCCGAGCAGAAACTCCTCGACGACGCGGCGGTCTCCGGGAGCGCGGCCGTGCTCGGTGATGCGGTCGCGGCGTTCTTCGTGGGCCCGACGACCACCGACCTGACCGGGCCGTTCGGGGAGAAGCACGAACCCGGTTACCTGGTCCTCGTCGGCCCCACCGGCGCCTTCCGCACCATCAGGACCGCCCGGATGGAGTCGTTGCGGCCCGCCTGGTCATCGCACGGGCTCTATTTCGCCGACGAGGACAACGACTACCGGCTCACCTCGTCCGGGCTCACCGTCACGGAGAATCCCAAGACGATCGCGCAGAACCTGATGTTCGCCCTGCCGGACGGCGGCGCGGTCGGCGTCTACAACGGCGGTGGCGGCAACGAGATCAGCACCCCGGACGGCGAGTTGTACCAGGTGGCCGGCAACTACTTCACCGGCGCCGTCTGCGGTGACCAGGTCTACGGCATCGCCGAGGACCCCGCCGGTCAGATGCTCGGCCGCCTCTATCCCTCCGGGCAGGAGATCGCCCGGCAGCCGCTGGACACCACCGCTCCCATCGGTCCGGTGCCCTGCCACGACGGCGTGGTCACCTTCCTCAGCTGGGACCGCGGACCCGGAGTTGCGACCGTCGTCGAGTGGGACACCGGCACCGGTGAGCGCCGGGCCCGGCCGATCACCTTCGGTGACGGCACCTACATCGACGGACAGGACTTCGGGTACGCCGTACCCGACCGTGAGGAAGGCATGCTGCACTGGGTTTACGGCGACGGGCGGGTCTTCGCCACCGACATCGCCACCGGTGCGACCACCGTCCTGTTCGACACCGGGCTGCCTACCGGGGCCGGCCGGGAGCGGTACACGGTCTACGCCTTCACCGGCACCCGCCTGCACACGATCAGCGCCGACCGGAGCACGACCGGTTCCCTCGTGCACATCGTCTTCGACCGTGCCGGCGGCCGCCGGCTGAGTGAGGTACGGATCCCGATACCCAACAGCGGCGTGAACATCTCCAGCCTGGCCCTGACCTACATGGCGGCGCGTGATTGACTCGGGGGCAGACCCGACCCTGGAGGACAATTGATCATCATCGCCGGTGAGCTGCGCGTCGAACCGTCCGAACGGGACCGCTATCTGGCCGGCGTCGCCGACGTGACCCGCCGGGCCCGCTCGGCGGAGGGCTGCCTCGACTTCGTGCAGGCACCCGATCCGCTCGACCCGGCCCGGATCACCGTCTACGAGCGGTGGGAGTCCGACGAGGACCTGCACCGCTTCCGTGACACTCCCGGCCCGTCCCCCGAACTGCCCGCCATCCGGTCGGCCGACGTCCACAAGTACCGGATCAGCGCCGTCGAGCAGCCGTGACCGACTACGACGACATCTACCGGGACGGGACCGCCCCCTGGGAGATCGGCATCGCGCAACCGGCCCTCGACCTCGACGTCACCGGGCCCCGGGTGCTCGACATCGGCTGCGGCACCGGTGCCGTGGCCCGGGAACTGGCGCGGCGCGGGCACCGGGTGACCGGCGTCGACATCTCGGCCGTCGCCGTCGACCAGGCCCGCGCCAGGGCCGCCGCCGAGGGCCTGGACATCGACTTCCGCGTCGGCGACGCCCGGAAGCTGTCCCTGGAGCCGTTCGACGCGATCGTCGACTCCGGGCTGCTGCACAGCCTGCACCGGTACGGCGACGTCGACGACTACCTGGACCTATTGCCTCGGCTGGCCGTTCCCGGCGGGAGCCTGACGATCCTGGCCATCTCCGCGGACGGCGGCCACGGCTGGGGCGTCACCGGTGACTACCTGCTCACCACCTTCGCACCACCGGCCTGGACCGGCACCACCGTCACGCCCGTCGACGTGGTCGCGGTCACCGGCACCCTGCCCGGCTTCCTCCTGCGCACCCGGCGACGTCGTCAGACGTCGTGACCCGTGGATACCAGGCGGGCCGAAATCGGCTCGCGAGCGGGGCGATCCCCGCGTTAGGGTGCGCCTCGTGACCTTCCTCTGCTGCTGCACCGCCGCCGGGCGCACCCGCCGCTCCTGAGCGGCGAGCAAACCGTCGACACCTTGCTCCGCCGCTTCCAGCGTCCCCGGCCCGTACGTGTCACGTACCGGCCTTCGCCGTCATGGAAGGGAGCACCCGCATGCCCGAACAGCCCCGTACCACCGTGCCGTCGCCCCAGATCCGGCCGCTCACACCTGCCGACCTGGACGCGGTCGTCGACCTGTCTCTCCTGGCCTGGGAGCCGGTCTTCGTCTCGTTCGCGAACCTTCTCGGATCGTCGATCTTCGACCTGCTGTACCGCCCGCAATGGCAGGTGGCGCAAGCCGCCGCCGTCCGCAGAACCTGTCTTGCGGACGACTCGGAATCCTTCATCGTGGCCACGGCCGACGATGTCCCGGTGGGTTTCGTCGTCCTCCAGCAGGACCCGGACGAGTCGCTGGGGATGGTGGAGATGATCGCTGTGCACCCCGAACACCAGCGTCGTGGTCACGGCCGAACCCTGATGGAGTTCGCCATCGGGCGGCTCCGCGATCAAGGGCTCAGTCTCATCCACGTGGGAACAGGCGGCGACCCCGGACACGCACCCGCGCGTGCCCTCTACGAGGCGGTCGGGTTCACCGGACTTCCGCTCGTCAACTACTACAGGGCAATCGCGTAACGCAGTGGCGGTCGCGACCGGCCCTGCCCGAAGCGCTCCCGCTCGGGCAGGGCCGGTGGCGGCGTGTACTCAGGCCCCGGCGCGGAGGTGCCGCAGAGCGGTCGCCCCGATCTCACGTAGACCCTTGTCGGTGGCCAGGACCAGGGTGCCGGTGACGGGATCGACGGCCGCGGTGGCGACGGAGCCGTCGACCGGCAGCACGGCGAGAGGCTCGCCGTCGTCGGCCCCGATCAGCAGGACCACACCATCGAAGCCGAGTGCGATCCGCTCGCCGTCCGGGGTGACGCACGGCCTGGTGAACCAGCCCATCGGCGCCCCGACCGCCCGCAGTGGTGCCCGCCTGCCGGTCGTCCCGGCGTCGATCGCACGCCGCCAGATCATCCGGCCGGCGGTGTCGCTCAGCGCCACTTCGCCGCGCCGGCCCGCCGCACGCCGCTCGTCGTCGATGCCGGAGGTCGTCCAGATCACCAGGTGCCGGCTGTCCGGGGTGAACACGGCGGCTGGGATCGTCTCGCCCGCCGACAGGTTGATCTCGGTGAGCGGCTCGAGCCCTCCGCCGGCCGTGATCCGGTCGACGCGTACGTGCGCGCCGCCCTGAAAGGAGCAGGTCGTCGCGAGCAGCGAGCCGTCGGGCGAGAAGTCCACGCAGTCGGTGCGTTCGCCGGCCTCGGCATCGGCGGTGATCCGCCGGGTGTCCAGGTCGAACAGGACGACACGTTCGGGGCCGGTGGCCGCAGCCAGCCACCGGCCGCCGGGGGAGAAGGCCAGGGCGGTGACCTCCTCGAGTCCGTGAAGCGGCTCGGGGCCGGCGAGGTCGTCGCCGCGCAGCTCGGCGGGGGCATCGACGGGCGCGACCGCGATCAGCGGGCGGCGCGGATGAACGGCCAGGTCACCGATCGCGGCGTGCTCGGTCGCGACGATCATCTCCGGCCGTGACAGTCGGTCGAGCCGCCACCGGACCAGGGTCGCGTGTCCGGCGACGCTGAAGGCGCCGCGTCCGTCGCGGCTCCTGCGCAAGGCGCTCTGCGCGCTGCCGGCGACGATCAGGGGATCGGCCGGCTCGGCGAGCGATCCGCCCGCCGCCACCACCAGGTCGCGGACCTCCCGCGGTCCGGGGGAACCGGCAAGGTGGCGCGGGCTGCTGCCCCGGTGATCGCGTACGACCGGGTCGGCGCCCTCCGCCAGCAGGAACGCGACCAGCTCGGTGTCGCCGTCCCCGACCGCACCGTGCAGCGGCGTCCGGCCCTGAGCGTCCCGGGCCTTGATGTCGGCACCGGCGTCCAGCAGGACCCGTGCCTTCGCCACGCCCGCATGGTGCAGTGGCGTCATCCCTCGGTGATCCCGTGCGCCGATCGAGGCACCGCATCGCAGCAGGACCGCCGTGACCTCGCGGTCCCGGGCACAGTGCAGCGGCGTCTGCCCGAATTCGTTGTGCTGGTCGGGCGTACCCTCCTGCCCGGCCCGGAACAACATCCCGGCGATCTCTCCGGTCGCCGCACGGTGCAACGGCGTGTCCCCGTTGTCACGTCGGGCCCGCGCGCCGGCTCCCGCCTCGAGCAGCATCCGAACCGCGCCGGCCGACCCCGCGGCGGCGGCGGCGTGCAGCGCTGTCTCGCCCATCCACCCCCGGGCGTTCACCGCCGCCGGATCCTCGTCGAGCAGCCGGCCGAGCGCGGGTAGATCGCCGTCTCGCGCGAGTGTGATCACCATCGGCTCGTACAACGGCCATCGCCCTGTCGTCTCGGTGAGGTCCGGTCGGTAATCACAGACCATCGCATGTCCACCCGGTTCACCCGGCGCCGCCCCGAGCCTCGGCCGACACCGCTGGACCGCACGCCTAACCCGGGCGCACACCCTCGACCACCGCGGACTCCGGCAGTCCGAGCGCCTCCCGCACCCGGCCGGTCAGCGGGCTGGTGACCGGCACCTTTCCCGCGGCCACCAGGTAGTCGGCGACGAGGTTGCGCTTCATGACAGCGGCCGGTCTTTCCTGGGGCGGAGAACTCGCCTGGCACTGTCGGCAGGCCGCCGCCCGGGTGGAGGAAAGACGTCAGACGCGCCGCAGCACCGAGACGACCTTGCCGAGAATCACCGCGTCGTCGCCGGGGATCGGCTCGTACGCGGGATTGCGCGGCTCCAGGAGGACGTGGCCGCCGCGGCGGTGGAAGACCTTCACCGTGGCCTCCTCGTCGATCATGGCGGCCACGATGTCACCGTTCCAGGCCTCGGACTGCTGGCGTACCACCACGATGTCGCCGTCGCAGATGGCGGCGTCGATCATCGAGTCGCCCTGCACGCGGAGGCTGAACAGGGTGCCCCGGCCGACCAGGTCCCGCGGGAGGGTGAGCAGTTCCTCGGCGTGTTCGGCGGCCAGGATCGGGCTGCCGGCGGCGATCGTGCCGACCAGTGGCACACCGACCGTGTCGGCCGGCTCCCGGCCGGTCTCGGCGGGCTCCAGGAACATCCGGATGTCGACCGGGCGGGACACGGTGCGGCCGCGGCGCAGGAAACCGAGATCCTCGAGGGTACGCAGATGGCGGCTCACCGAGGACGACGACAGGCCCAGCGCGTCGGCGATCTCGCGGGACGACGGGGCGTAACCGTATTTCACGGCGGCGTCCCGGATCACCGTCAGAATGCGGCGGAGACGCTCGGGCAGGACGGATGTGTCGAACTCTTCCTCGGGCAGCACCTGGAGATCTTGCTTCATGACAAACGTGAACCCAAATCGCCGCGCCGTGCACTGTTCTGATGTGACGGATGCGGAGCGGGACGCGCTGCTCGTGGTGCGAGCGCAACTCGGGGACCGGCGGGCCCTCGGTGAACTGGTCGGACACTGGCATCTGCCGGTGTGGCGCTATGTGCGGGCGATGCTCGGCGACCGGGGCCGCGCCGACGACGTCAGTCAGGAGGCGTGGGCACGTGCGCTGCGGGCGCTGCCGGGGCTGCGGCAACCCGAGCGTTTCGCGCCGTGGCTGCTCATCATCGCCCGCCGCGCGGTGCAGGCGAATCTGAGGCAGGAGTACGACGAAGGCCCGGTCGCCGAACCGGTGACCGCCGACGAGGTGACCGGTGTGCTGGACCGCGCCCAGATCACCGAGGGGCTCGCCGGGCTGCCGGTCCGCGAACGGGAGGTGCTGATCCTGTTCTACCTGCACGACCTGGCCCTCGACGACTGCGCGCAGATCCTCGGCGTCCCGGCCGGGACCGTGAAGTCCCGCCTCAACCGGGCCCGCCGCCTGCTGCGCGACCAGATGACCGAGAAGGGATACACGACGTGACCGAGGAACCGGGCTACCGCCCCGAACAGTTGATCCGTCCGGTGTCACGGGGGCTGCTCGCCGCCGGGATCGCCGGGTTCACCGGCTCGGCGCTGATCGCGACACTGTGGGCCACCGAGCCGGCGAGCCTGCCCACCCGTACCCGATGGGCCTTTGCGGGGTTGATCGTCGTCGGGCTCGCCTGGGCCGCGCTGGCGGCCTGGACGTTGTGGCGGCGTCCGCTGTTCGCCGTCGACCGGGTGATCGCCGGGCGGCTCGCGGTCGTGTTCACCACCGCGACCACCCTGGTCACGGTGGTGGTCGCCGGCCCGCTCGCGGCCGGGCCCGGCCTGCTGATGATCGCCGTGGCGGTCGTCGTGCTGGTCCGGGCCCGTGCCTGTCGTGACCGGCTGCGGTCACAGATCGCGGCGCTGGAAGGACACGGCGGCCAGTGACAGCACCAGCGCGGTCCAGATCGCCGCCCACAGCAGGTACACGCCGGTGAGCGGCTGCATGCTCAGGAACGGTGACTCCTCCACCCCGGAGCCGATCTGCGCGAGCAGGGCGGGATCCTGGAAGGAGTTCATCGCGCCACGCCAGAGCCCGTCGGTCGGCAGCAGCATCCGCGACACCGTGCCCACCATGGCGACGCTCGGGTTGCCGAGGGCGTCACCGACCGACCCGACGACCCCGGCGATCCACGTCGCCCCGAACAGGCCGACCGCGACGATCCCGGACGCCATCGGCGAGATCGCCGTGGAGAACAGCACACCCAGCGTGAGCAGCGCCGCGGTCTGGCCGGCGAGCAGCGCCAGCCCGGTCACCGGATGCGGCGGCCAGTAGTCGACGGTCAGGTGCACGATCACGAACTGGGCGACCCCGGCGACCGTCACGAACCCGGTACCGAACGCGACGAGTCCCAGCCACTTCCCGGTCAGCACCTGCATCCGCCGGATCGGGCGGGTCATCACCGCCAGCGCCACCCCCGACTCGACCTCGCCGGACAGCGTCGGCCCGGCCAGGAACGCGGTACCCAGGGCGGCGATCAGACTGAACCCGAACATCACCAGGTTCAGCACCGTCGAACCGGCGACCTTGGCCTCGCCGCTGGTCAGGCCCCCGTAGTCGGAGGAGATCTCGGAGAAGCCCCAGGCGCTCAGCGCCAGCAGGACCGCGGTCAGCACCCCGAGGGAGCGCAGCACCTTGCGCCGCGACGCCTCCTGCAGCGTCAGCGCGGCGATGGTCAGCACGATCGTCACGAGTTCTCCCGTAGTACTTCCAGCAGGCGGTCCTCGAGGCTCATCCGGGCCGGTTCCACCGCGTGCACCCGGACACCCCGTTTGACCAGGTCGGCGACGAGCGCCGGGACGTCCTCCGGCAGGGCGACGGTGTAGACGTCGCCGTCCCTGGTGAACGGTTCGAGGATGGCCGCGGCCTCGGCGGTCACGTCCGTCAACGACAGCCGCAGCGAGCGGCGGCCGAGCAACTCGGCGAGCGTCCCGGAGGCCGCGACCCGGCCGTGGTCGAGGATCACCACCCGGTCGCAGACCCGTTCGACCTCGCCGATCAGGTGCGAGTTCAGCAGCACGGCGACGCCACGGTCCTTCAGCGACAGCAGCAGGTCGCGCACATCGGCGCGGCCGAGCGGGTCCAGCGCGCTGGTCGGCTCGTCCAGCACCACCAGCTCGGGGGCGGCCACCAGCGCCACCGCGAGGCCGAGGCGCTGCTGCATGCCCTTGGAGAAACCGCCCACCCGATCCTTCGCCCGGTCGGCGAGGCCGACGAGGGCCAGGCTCTCCCGCCGGTCCCGGTCACCGATCTTCAGACCCGCCAGCCGTACGTGCAGGCGCAGCACCTCGTCGGCGCTGAGCCACGGCTGGTAGCGGAACAACTCGGGCAGGTACCCGACACGGGCCCGCGACCCGGGGTCGGTGTGCGGGCGCCCGAGCAGCATCACCTCACCGGCGTCCGGCCGGACCAGCCCCAGCATCATCTTGATCACGCTGGTCTTGCCGGCGCCGTTCGGCCCGAGCAGCCCGAGCACCTCCCCGCGGCCGACGGTGAACGACACCCCGTCGACCGCGGTCCGGTTCTTGTAGCGTTTCCGCAGGTGGGAAGCCCACACGGCGGGGGAGTCGGTCACTGGGCCGCCCACCGGATCCCGCCGGCCACCCGCAGGACCTCGTCGGTGCTGAGTGATCCGCCGACCGCGTTGATGAAGCCGTCCTGCACCCAGAACACGATCGACACCGCGCCGCCCTCGGTCGACAGGACGGTGGCCGGTGCCTTGCCGACCCCGGTGGTGAAGCTGGTCTCGCTGCCCTCGTTCACGATCAGCGGCAGTGTTCCGCCCTCGTTCGTGAACGCCTTGAGCTGGCTGGACAACGACTGCGGCAGCCCCGGCAGGGCCAGCAGGTAGTCGCGGGCCGTCTCGAACGGGATGCCGTTGGAGAATCCCTTCGGCGCCACCACCCGGCCGACCAACAGTGCCGGTGCCCCGCTGTTGCCCGGCCACACCGCCGCCAGGCCCGGCCCCGCGGTCAGCCGGAACTCGGTCGTCGCCAGCCCGGCCGGCGGTTCCGGGACCGGGCGGCCCAGCGCCTTCTCCGCCTTCGCCCGGTCGAACGTGAACACCCCCACGACCCGGTCACCGACCAGGAACCGGGGCTGCCCGGTCACCCCGGCGGGCAGGTCGGTGACACGCGGGCTGGCCAGGCCGGTCGCCTCCCGCGCGGCCCGGGCGTCGTCGACGTCATGGATCGCCGGGCGGCTCTCCACCCGCATCGTGCCGAACTCCTCCAGCTCCGGCAGCCGCACCAGGTCGGCCTGGGGGATCGTGATCGGGGTGACCTGTTCGGTGCGGAAGATCTGGAACCAGTTCCCGGCCGCGGCCGCCGACGCCCCGCCGAGCAGCGCGAGGACACCGACGACGGCCACCACCGGGGTACGTTTCAGGTGCCGGCGCTGCCGGACCGGCCGGGGTGCCTCGCCGGCGGTCGCGGCGAGCAGGCGCGACCAGGCGTCGTCGGTGTCGACGTTCACGTCGAAACGCAGCGCGTTCTCGATGTCGGCGGCGTCCCGGGACACCTCCGACAGACGCGACAGGCACGCCGGGCAGTCGTCGATGTGCGAGCGGTCATTGTCGGCCACTCCGTCCGGCTCGTCCAGCAGTCGGCGCAGCAGGCCGTCACCGGGATGACGCATCACGGTTCAACTCCTCACGAAGAGCGGACTCGGCGCGCCGCACGGTGGTGCCGACGCTTGCCGGGGAAAGGTCGAGGGCGGCCGCCACCTCGGCGTAACTCAGGCCGCTGTGCCGCAGGACCAGGGCCACGGCCTGCTTGCGGGGCAGGCGGGACAGCGCCGCGCGTACCCGCTGATGTTCGTCTCTGGCCACGACGGTCTCGGCGACGTCCGGGGCGACACCGGCCGGCACGGACGCCGCCTCCTCCCGGGTGGCCCGCCGCCGCCCGGACCGCCGGTGGTTGAGCGCGGTGTGCGCCGCCGCCACGCACAGCCAGCCGAGCGCCTCACCGGCGGGGATGCTGGTCCGGCCGAAGGCCAGGAACGTCTCCTGGGCGACGTCCTCGGCCTCGTCCCGCGAGCCCAGGACCCGGGCGGCCACGCCGACCACTTTCGGGTAGGCCGCCCGGAAGATGTGCTCCAGGTCGGATCGCACGGAGGCCGGCACGGCGCCCTCCCGCTCCTTCAACAGTTGCTTCACACCAGGTAAGCACCGCCGCTAACCCGAATGTGACAACTTCCTGATCGCCTCCGCGACCGCGTCCGGGTCGACGAGCTGATGCAGGTGCTGGCCCGGCAGGTGCTCGACGGGCCAGCCGCACTCCGCGGCGATTCCGTCGTAGGGCGGCGCGAACAGCACGTAGCCGCAGGTCCGGTCGTCCCAGCCGGGCGGCGCCGGAACGAGCTGTTCGTAGTAGGTCAGCGGCAGCTTCGGCTGCTCCGCCTCGACCGTCCGCCGGGTGCCGGCGTCGGGGAACATCGGCGCCACCTCCGCCTCGTCCCACCACGTGGTCCACGGCGGCAGGAGGCCGTCGTCACCGGCCATGGCCCGCAGGAACGGCAGGAACTCCGGCGAGACCACCGCGGTGGGGCCCGGCCGGGCCGGCACCGCGGCGTCCACGAAGACCAGGGCCCCGACGGTACGTTCGGAGGCCGCCACCACGGCCGGAACGAACAGGCCCGCGTTGCTGTGGGCCACCAGGACCACCCGTTCCCCGGCCGGCAGCCGGTTGATCGCGGTGGCGACGGCCCCGGCGACCGCGGGCCAGAACGGTGGCCCCGCCGCGCCGACGTGGGTCAGCGACGGCACGATCGAGCCGGGCAGGCACCGCGCGACAGGTGCCCAGGTGGCCGGCCCGACCGACGGGCTGTGCATCAGTACATACGTGGTCCCCATCGCCCCACCCTGACCGCCGGCCACGTCGTCCGGCGACCCCGTTCTGCTGACGGCCGATCCGCGGAAGCGTCAATCCGCGAACGTGGTGCCCCGCTCGGCCAGCGCGTCGGCCAGAATCCTGATCGCCCGGGGGCCGACGCCGTGCATCGCCAGCAACTCCCGGCGGCCGCGGGCGGCGACCTCATCGAGCGTGGTGATGCCCGCCAGCAGCAGGGCGCTGGTGGCGGGACGGCCGATGGACGGCAGGTCACCGATCCGGGCGGGAACGTCGCGGGTGCTCACCCGCCCAACCTAGTTCAATCGGCGCGCTCACCGAACCAGCGGGCCAGGTGGTCGTCCAGATCCCGCTGATCGTCGCCGATCCAGGCGACATGACCGTCGGGGCGCAGCAGCAGAGCCGGAACGTCCACTGCGGCGGCCGGGTCCCCGACCCGGTCGACCCGGTCCGGCCAGCCGGCGGCGGTCAGGCTCCCGGTACGGTCCAGCAGCAGGCCGCGGCCGTGATGCAGCAGGTCGTAGAGGCGCCCCTGTCGTACGTCGAGGTCGGGCAGGCGGCGGCCGAGCAGATCGGGGCCGGGACCGAAGTCGTAGCGGATCCCGATCGCGGTGATCTTCTCCAGCAGGCGGCGGTTCACCTCGTCGATGTCCATCAGTTCGGTGAGCAGCCGGTGCGCGGCCCGCGGGCCCGGTCCGTCGGACAGCAGTTCGGTCTGTGCGCGGGCGTTGTCCAGGACGTCCTCGGCGACCGGCCGGCGTTCGGCCTGGTAGGTGTCGAGCAGCGTGGCCGGCGCCCACCCGCGGATCCGGGCCGCCAGTTTCCAGCCCAGGTTGAACGCGTCCTGCACGCCCAGGTTGAGACCCTGCCCGCCGATGGGCGGATGGATGTGCGCCGCGTCGCCGGCCAGCAGCACCCGCCCGGCCCGGTAGCGTTCGGCCAGCCGGGTGGCGTCGCCGAACCGCGACATCCAGCGCGGCGAGTGCACGCCGAAGTCGGTTCCGGCGACGGTGCGCAACTGCTGCCGGAAGTCCTCGAGGGTGGGCGGTGCCGCGCGGTCGCCGGCCGCCGGACCCGGGACGATGACGCGATGGATGCGGTCGCCGAACGGCTGCACGCTGAACCGCTTGTCGGTCCGGCGGACCTCGGTCACCCTGGCGGCGATCTCCGCCGGCGCAACGCCCACCTCCATCTCACCCATCAGCGTCTCGTTGCGGCTCGGCTCGCCGGGGAACCCGATCCCGAGCAGTTTGCGCACCGTGCTGTGCCCGCCGTCGCAGCCGACGAGGTAACGCGCCCGCAGCCGCCGCCCGTCGGCGAGGGTGACGGCCACACCGTCGTGATCGGTGTCGACACCGGTCACCTCGTGCCCGCGCCGGATCTGTGCGCCCAGGGCGCTCGCATGCTCCTCGAGCAGACCGACCAGGACCGGCTGCCGGATGCCCAGCAGAAAGGCGTGCGCGGAGTCCAGGCCCGGTGGCGCCGGCCGGTCGATGGCGGCGAAGTAGGCACCGGCCGGGCGCCGCCGCCCGTGTTCCAGGACGCGGTCCAGCAGACCGCGCATGGCCAGCAGTTCGAGGCTGCGGATGTGCAACCCGACGATGCGCACGATCGAGGTCGGCTCGGTGTCCTTCTCCAGGACGAGTACCCGTACGTCGTGCAGCCGTAGTTCGGCGGCCAGCACCGCGCCGGTCGGCCCGCAACCGGCGATGATCACGTCGAAATCCATGGGTGTTGCCTTTCGGGAGTGCCCTGGTGGTGGGGGCGCTCCCGGCGACGACTACCTCAGACGCCCGACCGGGACGGGAGAGGGAGCACCCACATCGATACAGCGTTCATGGGTCTCACCTCCTCGGGTGGTGTCGCGGTCCGCTGCAAGGTACAAGCCCGGACGGCGTCACGTCCAGTCCTCGTGCGCCGGCGTGGCGTCAGCGCGGCTGGACCTGGCCGTTCAGGTCGCTGATGCGTCCCAGGTGGTCGAAGGTGACCCGCATGTGCGAGCCGTCCGGGTGCCGGCCGAGCACACCGGCCTTGCCGTCGTCGACGCGCCAGCCCTGCTGGCGGAGGAACGACACCACGACCGTGCGGTGGTCGACGGCGAACGACTGGAGCACCTGGCCGAGAACGGTGAACGCCCGCTCCGGTGACACCGCGCCCTGCACCTTCGACGGGAGGTTCTCCAGATGGAAGAAGATCGCACCGCCGTTGTAGGTGCCCCGGTAGTAGGGGCGGCCGGTCAACCCGGACGCGACCAGCGACAGCCGGTGACCGTCGATGTTGTCCAGCCGCAGTGACGGCTCGAAGAACTCCCGGATGCCCTCGGCGCGCCCGTGTTCGCGCAACCAGCCGGCCAGTTGCAGCAGCGTCGGGTCCAGGTTGCTGGCGCTGTTGGCCCAGGCCCACAGCCACGTCCGGTCGGCGTGACTCTCGGTGCCCAGCAACTGCACCGGGTACCGCAGATCGTCGCCGAACGTGACCAGCCCGGCGTTCAGGTCGAGTTGCCAGCCGCGATCACCGAGCAGGTCGGCGAGCGCCAGCTGGCGTGCCATGCCGGTGGCGACATGCTGAGCGAACAGGACTTCGAACGTGGACACGGACCGGCCTTTCGATCAAGGGAGCCGGTGCAGTGTGACATGCCTTTGCGCCGGTGCCGACCCCGCGGGTCGGCACCGGCGGGCCAGACTTCAGACAGCCGGGAACGGAACGGTGTCCTGCGTGCACCGGGTGCCGGCCGGCGGCACCTCGCCATTGATCAGATAGCGCGTGTACCAGCTGGTGACACACGCGCTGTAGCGGCTCGCGTGCCCGAACCCGTCCAGCGTCAGCAACCGTGCGTTACCGAGCTGGCGGGTCATCCGGACCGCGAAGTCGTACCGGGTCGCCGGGTCGTACGTCGGGTTGACGACCAGGATCGTCTGCGCGGTGCGGCGGTTCCACGGCCCGTCGTACGCCTCCTTGACGACCGGCCAGTTGGCGCAGCCGACCTCGCTGAAGGCCTCGGCGCGCCCGAACGTCGGGTACGCCTTCTCGAAGACGGCCGCGAAGCCGGGGTACAGCGCGGGGTTGCGGGGAAGCGGCGCGTCCGCGCAGTTCACCGCGTAGAAGGAGTCGTTGCTGTTGTAGGCGTACGCGTCACCGAGCCAGCCGCGTCCCGGTGGGGCCTTCGGCAGACCGGTGCCGGCCGAGCGCAGCGCCGCCGGATCGCCGAAGACGGCGTCGTACGTGCTCTGCAGCGTCCGTGCCGCGGCCGGGAAGTTGCCCATGTTGTAGAGCTGCTGCCCGATGTACCCGACCAGGGCGTCGATCGTGACGGTGCCCTCGCCGGGAATCTCGGCCGGGCCCTGCCGCAGCCGGTCGCGCAGCCTGTCGAACTTGCCGCGGGCGTCGCCGGAGAACGCGCACGCGGCCCCGGCCTTGTCGCATTCGGCGAGGAAACCGGTGAGCGCCAGCTCGAAGCCGCCGGCCCGGCCGAACTTGTTCGCCAGGCGGTGGTTGGTCCGCTGGTCCGGGTCGACGTTGCCGTCGAGGATGACCGCCCGGACCTTCGACGGGTACAGGTTGGCGTAGGTGGCGCCGATCAGTGTGCCGTAGGAGTAGCCGATGAACGTCAGCCGGGAGTCACCGGCGCCCCGGCGCAGCAGGTCGAGGTCCTTGGCCACGTTCAGCGTGCTCATGTGGGTCAGCAGAGGGCCCATGTTCCTCTTGCAGGCCTCGGTGTACTCCCAGTTCGCGGTGAGCGTGTTGCGGATCTGTTCCCTGGTGATCGGCACGTTGGCGATCCGTTCGAGGACGGCCTCCGCCTCGGCGTCGGTCGGATAACACTGGACGGGATCACTGGCCCCGATCCCGCGCGGGTCGAAACCCACCAGGTCGAATCGGGCCAGGACCTCGGGCGACGCGATCCGGGCCGAGGACCGCACCATGCCCCGCCCGGCGCCACCCGGGCCACCCGGGTTCACGAAGATCGTGCCGATCTTCCGGGCCGGGTCGTCGGCGGGCCGGCGGGACAGGGCGATCGTCGTGGTGGGGCCACCTGGCTTGTCGTGGTCGAGCGGCACCTCGTAGGTGGCGCAGTCGAAGCCCAGCAGAGCGGTCTCGGTGCAGGCGGACCAGGCGATCGACGGCGCGGCGGCGGTCGCGGCACTGGGCACGGCGATCGCGGCGGTGATGAGGGCGAGCGCGGTGCCCGCCCGAACGGCGAATCGGCGCATGGACACTCCTTCCGGTGGGAAGCAGGAACCAGCGCATGCTCTCACGTATCCAGATGTATCGCTGCACCCGTTGTCGACGGTGATCCGCGGCTGCCTGCCGTCGCTGCCCGGCGGGCCACGTCGATGTCGACTTCTGCCTTCTGCGCGCCGTCCTGATCCCAACGGCTTGAGCTGCCCGAACGCGGCACCGCCGGCATCCGATGCGCGTGCGGCACAGCCGGTCGGTGCCGCACGCGCCACTGTGGTCCGCAAGCTTGACCAAGATCTACTCACGGGCGCCTGCAGCCGGAGGGCTGGATACCGGCCGCGGGCGGGGGCCCACGGCCGGATTCTCGGTGGATGGGAAGTGTGCCGGGGCCGGACGTTACGACCCGGCGCGGCGGCGTGCGTGGACGGCGGCCCGCAGCGCCGGCCACAGGCGCAGTCGGCGGGAGCTGTCGCAGGCCGCCAGGAGACGGGCCAGCCCGTCACGTTCGTGCGGTGGGACGAACAGCAGGACGATCACCATCGGCAGCACTGCCGCGACGATCTCGGTCAGGACCAGCAGAGCGACCGTGGTGGCCGCGGTTACGGCGAGGGCGTGCTCGAACACGGGCGTGCTCCTGTCTTCCGCGGCGGGCTCACGAGGTGAACGCGGCGACGGCGACCAGCGCCAGAGCCGCCAGGGTGGTGACGGTGACGACGACGGCCGCCGCCACGGCTCGCAGCAGGGGCCCGAGCGGGGCGAGCGCCCGCCTGAGGGACGCCAGCCCGATGAACAGGCATGCGGTGGCGACGGCCAGGTAGGCGATCGGTGTGTCGAGAAGCGACATCAGAGAGGTGGAGAAGGACATGGTCGACCTCCGATCCGAGCGATGCGCCGGATCCCGACGCATGTGCACCGGTGAGGGCCATGACCCCGATGTCAGAGGTTCCGACGCCCCGTTGTCGTTACCTCTCCGTGACCCTCGACCTGAATATGAGGCCTAATCCACATAAAACGCAATATTAATTGGCAAGGTTGAATGGACCAGCTCCGGTGACCGGTCGGGAAACGGCCGGTTCGCGCAGATGTAACCGCCCGCTGGCGGCCGGACGGGATGACCGCGAATTTCCGGGCGATCGGAGCGGGCACCGGCCCAAAGGCCGCGCGGTGCGGATCAGTGGACGGCGGCCACGTGGAAGTACGCGACCGGTTGCGGCCCTTCGGTGACCACCAGGACCGCGCCCGGCGTGACGGTGAACCGCGGGTCGTCCGGCGGAACCAGCCACGCGCCCTCGGCCAGCGAGATCCACGCCTGCGGGTCGGTGATCCGCAGGACGAAGGAGGCCAGGCCTTCCTCGGCCGACTGCGGCGGGACGTAGGCCGTCGCGGCGTAGTCGCCGGATCCCGCAGGCGGGCCCGACGTCCGGCCGCCCTGCTCGGGGGTCAACCAGACGACGCGACCCTGGAACGGGAACGGCTCACCGCAACGCATAACCGAATTGTCCCTGCGGCGACGGCCTGCGTTCCATCGCCCCCGAGCCGGAGGTTTCAACCTATCTTCCTAGGATGACGTACGGGTGGTGACCCGCCCCGCAGAGCGCAGCACCACTCGGCGGGGGAGCGAACAGACGGTTCGGTTCAGGGCGTGGACGGGGTGTAGGCGGCCCGGCTCAGGCGTACCAGATCGGTTAGGTCCGCCGGTGGGTCGTCGCGCCACCAGGCGAGCCAGACGTCGATGCGGGGGGCCTGGCGCAGCGTCCGGTACGCGACCCCGGGGCGGGGGTTCTGGTTGGCGGTGGCCTCCGACGTGATGCCGACCGCCTGGCCGGCGGCGATCAGCAGGAGCCATTCGTCGACACCGTGGGTGGTGCGCACGTGCGCGGGGCTCGGGCCGGGCGCCCACAGGTCGAGCGTGGTGGTCCCGGTGCGGGCGTCGATGGCGACCGGGTAGCGGACCAGGTCGCGGACGTGCAGGGTGCGGCGCCGGGCGAGCGGGTTGTCGGTGGCGACGGCCGCGCACCGGGCCTCGGTGCCGATCAGCGCCGACGCGAACCGGGGGTCCGTCAGGGCGCGGCGGACGACGGCGACGTCGGCGGTGCCGTCGCTGAGCCCGGCACTGGGCGTGTTGGTGTGCACGAACACCAGCGGCGTCCCCGGATGCAGGGCCGCCCAGGTGCGCTGGAGGCGGCGGGTGTGTTTGCCGAGGGCGGCCCACGCGTACCCGATCCGCAGTTCGCTGCGCCGGCCCTCGGCGAGCCGGCTGAGGTGGGTGACCTCGTCCAGGATGCGGCGGGCGCCGGCCAGGACCTGCGTTCCGGTGCCGGTCAGCGTGACGTGGCGGGTGGTGCGCTGCAGCACGCGGACGCCGAGCGCCGCCTCCAGCGCCGCGATCGACCGGGACACCGCGGCCTGGGAGACGCCGAGTTCGGTGGCGGCGTCGGTGAACGTACCGGTGTCGACCACCGCGACCAGGGCACGCAGGTGACGCAGCTGAAGATCCATGCGCTCAGCGTATAAGTCCCGCACCGGGCGTATTTCTCTCCTCCGTGCCGGGACGCCGACACTCATCACATGACGGTTGCGCTCGAGGACAGAACGGTGACGCGGCGGGGCTCGCGGCTCGCCGGGCTGGCGATGATGATGGGCGGCGCCGCCAGCAACCAGACGGGCGCGGCGATCGGCGCGCACGCGTTCGATCTGATTGGCCCGTCCGGTGTGGTCGCGGTGCGGCAGTTCGTCGCCGCGTCGGTGCTGCTGCCGGTGGTACGCCCGAACTTCCGCCGGTTCACCTGGGCCCAGTGGTGGCCGACGATCCTGCTCGGCACCGTGTTCGTGGCGATGAACCTGACCCTGTACACCGCCATCGACCGGATCGGGCTGGGCCTCGCGGTCACGCTGGAGTTCCTCGGCCCGCTGGCGGTCGCGCTCGCCGCCTCCCGCAGCCGCCTCGACCTGCTGTGCGCGGCCGGGGCGGGCGCCGGCGTGTACGTGCTGGTCCTGCCGTCGGGCAGCAGTGACTGGGTCGGCATCGGCTGTGGGATCGTCGCCGCGTGCTGCTGGGCGTCCTACATCCTGCTGAACCGGCTTCTCGGCCGGCGCCTGCCCGGTCTGCAGGCGACCGCGGCCGCCACGACGGTCGCCGCGGTGCTGACCCTCCCGCTGGTGATCATCCTGGTGGTGCAGGGCCGGATGACACCGGCGGCCCTGGCGTACGGTCTGGCCGCCGGGCTGATGGCGTCGGTCGTCCCCTACGTGATCGACCTGCTGGCGCTGCGCCGGGTGCCGACCGGCTACTTCGGTGTGGTGATGAGTGTCCACCCCGTCTTCGCGGCGCTCGCCGGGCTGGTCCTTCTCGGACAGGTGCTGGCGCTGCACGAGTGGATCGGGATCGCCGTCGTGGTGGCGGTCAACGTGGTCGCGGTCCGGCAGAATGCGGGACGTGGCTGAGCAACTGGTTCACTCGACCGCCAACGAGGTCACCGGCGGCGTCTGGCGGATCCGGCACGGCGACGGCACGGCGATCCGCAAGATCGTCAACGCGCGGCGGGACGGGGCCGCCGCCCATCTCGCGGCCAGCGATGAACCGGGGCATTTCAACTACTGGCGACGCGAACCGCTGGTCTACGAGACCGGGCTGGCCCAGTCGGCGTTCGCGGCCGGCGGACTGCGGGGGCCGGCGCTGATCGCACTGAACCCGATGGGGGACGACGCGATCGAGATGATCCTCGAGGACGTCACGGGCACGGCCGGGATGTCCCTCGGCACCGAGGATCTGGGCGGGTGTGCGTACCAGCTCGGGGTGGCGCAGAGCGGATGGGCCGGGAACCCGCCGCCGCTCGCCTGGCTGGCCCGCGATTTCCTCACCGACTACACCCTCGCGCAGCCGGTGCCGGACGACCTGCGCTGGGACCATCCGGCGGCGGAGGCCGCCCTGCCCGTGGCGCTGCGCGCCGGGCTGCGGCGGTTGTGGGAGCGGCGGCACGAGCTGATCGAGGCGTCGGCCGCGCTGCCGCGCACCCTCTGCCACCACGACGTCTGGCCGATGAATCTGATCGGTTCCGGTCGCGGTCCGGTTCTTCTCGATTGGGCGTACGCGGGACCGGGCGCCCTGGGCGAGGACGCGGCGAACCTCGCCCTCGACACCTTCTGGGACGGCTACGTCGACGTGGCCCGCCTGCCGGCCGTGGTCGAGGCGGTGATCGGCGGTTATGCCCGCGGTGTCGCCGACGTCCTGGCGCCCGGCGAGGTGCGGCGGGCCATCATGGTGACCGGCGCCACCAAGTACTTCTGGCTGCTGCCGCGGATGCTGGCGTCGGCGTGGAGCAGCCCGCACGGCCGTGGTTACGACACCCGGGACTGGGAGTCGATGTTCGCCGGCCGGGCCCCGATGTTCCAGCTGATCGCCGACTGGTCCGAGGCCGTCTGACCGGCTCAGCCGCCCTGCTCGACGATGCGGACCGGATTGCCGAACGGATCCCGCAGGGCCACGTCGCTGGCGTCTCGGGCCCGTAGCAGGCGCCGGTGGAGCAGCTCGGTCTCCCGGCTCACGACGGCTCCCCTCCCCGGTGCGACCATTATCGACATGGATGTGCGGTACGACGAGGTTCTTCAGCCGCTGCGCGAGGCGTACGACAACGGTGCGGCCTGGCGCGACGGGATATCCAAGGAGCCGTGGAAGCTGGTGGAGCGCCAGGCGTTCCGCGACCGGCTGGCTCCCGGTGTGCGCCTGCTGGAGGTGGGCGCGGGCACCGGGCAGGACAGCCTGTTCTTCCAGCAGCAGGGCCTGTCGGTGGTCGCGGTCGATCTGTCGCCGGTGATGGTCGGGCATTGCCGGGACAAGGGCGTCGAGGCGCACGTGATGGACTTCCTGCACCTGGACTTCCCGGCCGGCTCGTTCGACGCGGTGTTCGCGATGAACTGTCTGCTGCACGTGCCCAACCGCGACCTGCCCGCGGTTCTGGCGGCGATCCGGGCGCTGCTGCGCCCCGGTGGCCTGCTGTTCGTCGGGGTGTACGGCGGCGCCGAGAGCGCCGAAGGGCCCATCGAGGGTGACCAGCACGTGCCGCCGCGGTTCTTCTCGCGGCGCACCGACGAGCAACTGGCCGGCTTCGCCACGGACGCGGGTTTCGACGTGGTCGACTTCCATCCGGTCGACACCGGGCGCGGGTTCCGGTTCCAGTCCCTCACCCTCGGCGCCGGCGGGTAGACCGGGCGGGTGATCCGGGCCAGTGCCCGCGCGACGGCCGCGGGACGGCCCGCTGCTCGGGTACGGTGCCTCTGATGGCCGGGCGGGAACGGTGGCTGAGCTGGCTGCGCGGTCGCCGCGGCCTGGTCACCTGGTGGGTGCTGATCAGCTGTACCGCGGTCAACGGCCTGGTGGTCGGCTACGGATCCCTGCACTTTCTCCAGTTCAGCCTGAGCCGGGGTGACCACCTGGTCTCCGGCGGCGGGTATGCGGCCGCCGGTGCCGTGCTGGCGGTGGCCGCGGCCGGTGCGGCCGGCTGGCGGGCACCGGTGTCGGTGGTCCTCGGGTCGGCGGTGCTGGCCGTGGGGTCGGCGGCGTGCGCCGTGTGGTCCTTCGGCGTCGCGGCGCGCTTCCCGCCCGATGCCGGCCGGGACGGCCCCTGGGACGGCGTGGGTGGCGTGCTGGCCGGGCCGTGGACGTGGCTTCTGCTGCTGTGCGGCAGCCTCGGGGTGATCCGGCTCATCGGCCGGCGCCGCGGACCCTGAGCCCGCCGCGAACCGACGGGTGCGCCACGGTGCGGCACCCGGTCAACTCCCGGCTTGCGACGGCGGCCAGGGAAGCGACTCCCACCACTGCGGGTGGCGGGTGAGGTGCAGCAGCCGCTCGGCGACGCGGCGGTCGGCCGGCGTGTTGGTCGAACCACCCCACAGCGGGGCGCTGCTGATGCCGTCGGCGGCGGCGACCACCAGGGCCAGGACGTCCTCGGGCAGACCGTCGGCGGCCAGGGCGGCGTCGATGCGCTCGGCGTCGGCCCTGGCCACCTCGGCGACCGCGGGCAGGGTCATCAGCTGGGTGATCAGGGCCAGCGATTCGCGGGCCTCGTCGTCGGTGCCGGACAGCACGGCCCGAATGTAGGCGCGGGTCAGCCGGCCGGGGGCGGTGTCGGCCGGGTCCAGCTCGGCGTCGATGGCGGCCTGGAAGGCGGCCAGCTCGGTGCGGACCAGCGCCGTGATCAGCTCGTCCTTGCTGGCGAAGTGGTAGATCAGGCCGCCCTTGGACACTCCCGCGAAGCGGGCGATCTCGTCCAGGGAGGCGTGGATGCCACGCACCCGGATCGCCTCGGCGGCGGCCGCCAGCAGCGCCCGCCTCGTCTCCTCCGGTGACCGGCCCGCTGTGCGTCCCACGACGACAACCTACCTACGGCCGGGTCGCGCGCGGCGACGGGATCAGGCGCCACGCCAGCAGGGCGGCGGCGAACGTCAGGACCGCCGCGACCACGGACGTGACCTGCATGCCGGCGATGAACGCGTCGCGGGCACCGTCGGCGGCCGGTGACTGCGGGCCCAGCACCTGAAGGGCGGGGCCGAGCGAGTCGCGTACCGTCGCGGTGTCCTCGGCCGACAGGCCGGAAGGGATCGTCACGGTGCTGCGGTAGACGAACGAGACCAGCGAACCGAGGACCGCGATGCCCAGGACGACACCGAGCTCGTTGGCGGCCTCGGTGATCGCCGACACCGAGCCGGCCTTGCGCGGCGGCGCGGCCGACACGATGGCGTCGCCGGTGAGCGTCATCGCCAGCCCGATGCCCAGACCGATGGGCACCAGGGCAAGACCGAGCCAGAGGTACGGTCCATGGGCGGCCGCCGCGACCAGGGCGAGGCCGCCCGCGGCCGTGGCCAGACCGAGGGCGATCGCCCGGCCCCGCCCGAGCCGGGTCACCGCGACGCCGATCAGCGCGACGACCGCGATCGAGGCGATGGTCGCCGGGAGTTCGGCCAGACCGGCCCGCAGCGGGCTGTGGCCGCGGGCCAGCTGCAGGTACTGGGAGAAGAAGAACAGCAGCCCGGTCAGCGCGAAGATCGCGATGACGTTCGCGGCGACGGCTCCGGAGAACGCGGGGGAGCGGAACAGTTCCACGTCGAGCATCGGCTGGTCGAGACGCCGTTGACGCTGGACGAACAGGACACCCGCGGTCACGCCGGCCAGCACGCAGCCGATCGTCACCGCGTCGGCGCCGTGCCCGGCGACGTGCTTGATCGCGAAGACGAGCGGGACGATCGCGGCCATCGACAGCGCCGCCGACAGGACGTCGAAACGGCCCGGCTCGGGGTCGCGGGACTCCGGCAGCAGCAGCCACCCGGAGATCAGGACCCCGACCATCACCGGCACGTTGATCAGGAAGACCGAGCCCCACCAGAAGTGCTCCAGCAGGAAACCGCCGGCCAGCGGGCCGATCGCCGAGCCGGCACCGAACGCGGTGGACCAGATGGCGATGGCGCGGGCCCGCTCGGTGTCGTCGGGGAACAGGTTGCGGATCAGCGACAGCGTCGACGGCATCAGGGTCGCCCCGGCCACCCCGAGCAGCAGCCGGGCCCCGATCAGCTGCTCGGCGCTGGCGGCGAACGCGGCGAGCAGCGACACGGCACCGAACGCGGTCGCGCCCAGCAGCAGGATCCGTCTGCGGCCGAACCGGTCGGCCAGGTTGCCCATCAGCACCAGCAGACCGGCCAGGGCCAGCGAGTAGACGTCACCGATCCAGAGGATCTGCTCGCCGGTGGGCGCCAGGTCGGCGGTCAGCGCCGGCACGGCCAGGGCGAGGACGGTGTTGTCGATGGCGAGCAGGAGCACGGCCGCGGCCAGGACGGCCAGCGCCGCCCACCGGCGCCGGGGTGGCGCGACAGGGGTCGGTGACAGGAGCATGCCGAAACTGTACCGACTGGTCGGTGCAGTTTGCCAGGGGCTGTTCAGGCCAGGTCGAGCAGCTCCGTACCGCCGTCGTGGACCAGCCGGTCGTCCCAGTAGCCGAGCCGGCCGCAGGCCACGCACCGGCTCGTCACGGCCAGGGCCCGAACCGCGTCGCGGCGCCGGGTCAGGGCGAAGCCGACGGCCAGGTTGAAGTCGTCGCTGCCGCAGTCACAGCCCATCAGGGCGACACTGTCGTCCTGGAAGTGTTCGCCACTGCCGGCGATGAAGTGGGTGCCCTCACAACCGCGGCAGTCGCGCCGCACCGCCTGCTGGGGCAGGTCACCGCGGAGGCCGAAGACCTGACCGCCGCAGTCCTTGCACACACACGCCCGCACCTCGTCGACCGGATAGCCGCCGGCGCCCTGCGCCCGTGCGTACCCGATCAGGTCCTCCATGGTCTCGCCGTTCGTCATGGCTGCCATCATGGTCGTCGCCGCCGAGCGGGGTGGCCCCGGTAGGCCGGTCGCGTCGTCGCGGGAGTCGGCCGCCGCCTGGACCGCCATATGGGAGGCCCCACCGGGCCGACGCGAGCCGGCCCGATGCCGTCGACGATTCAACTAGTTTCCTAGGATGCCTTAGGCGGTGCGGCAAGCCGCACCCTTCAATCAGAAGGACGGCTTCGCCGACAACACAAGATCCAGGCAGCGCTGCTGGTGCGGCGGCAACGGGGGTACGGCCGACGGCTCGAACCAGGCCACGTCGGTCGACTCGTCGTCGTTGACGTGGGCGGTACCGCCGGTGGCCCGGCACTGGAGGCCGATCGCGAGCCAGTGGATCTGGTCGCCGTTGGGGGCCACGGAGAGGTCGAGTGCTTCGGCGGAGAGCAGGCGTTCCACGGTGACGTCGAGGCCGGTCTCCTCCCGGACCTCGCGGATGGCGCCGGCGGCCGGTTGTTCGCCCGGCTCGAGGCAGCCGGTGGTCAGGGTCCAGTCACCGGTGTCGGAGCGGCGTACCAGCAGGACGCGGTCGTGGTCGTCGAGGACGACGGCGATGACGCCGGGCAGGGGGAGTGGGTCGTGCCCGATCTTGGCGCGGAGCGCGACGACGAATTCCGGAATGGCCATGGGCGGCACCCTATGCGGGGCGTGCCACGGTCGGATGATCGCCGATCGGGAGGTGTGGGGTGGTCAACAGGCGATGGTTAGGCTCGATCCGGGGTGGAGCGACCGTTTTGCCGCTTTCTAGGAGAGTCACATGCGATCACCAGCGCGTCTACTCGCGGCAGTGTCGGCGGCTGCCGTTCTCGTCCTCGTTCCCGGACCGGCCGCGGCCCGAGCGGTGCATCCGGACCCGGCCGGCGCCAAGGTCGAGGCGCCGGCCCCGCAACCACGACCCGACCTGAAGGGGCAGCGGGTCCGGTGTGAGGGCGGGCCGGCGACGTTCCTCATCGACCCGGAGGGCTACCGGCGCGGCATCCCGACGGCGGCGGTCGGGACGAAGCTGTTCGCGGACAGCATCAAGATCGAGATGTACGGGTGCGATGCGATCTCGTTGGCCGGTTACTTCAGTCAGGACGCGTACCTGGCGCGGCAGGAGCGCTCGTTCAACCTGTTCCTGATCACCAACGGGGTCAGGTACGGCATCGCGAACGCGGCCACGTTCGACGCGTTCCACTTCGACTCGGAGAAGGTCATCGTGCTGTCATCGGCCGAGCTGAAGCGGATCCCGCTGGCCGCGACCTGGCGGATCTGAGCACACTCCCGCCCTCGCAATGGAGATGTCTTCGGCGTCGAGGTCTGCCGTTTCGTAGAGCTCGACGCCGAAGCTTTCCGGAGGGCCTCGGCGTCAGGGTCCGGTTGCTGCACGGCGCGGGGCCGATTCCGCTCCGCCCGCGCGCAGAGGTGACGGGGATGCGGATGGTCGCCCCTCGCGGCTCCATCGGGGTTCGTCGAGACACTGGCTTGATGCGGGACGACTGGATTCATGTCGGGCGGTTGTGGACCAACGGTGAGCAGTTCCTCGCCATCGACAGCGCCGGGCGTGGTGACTGGTGGGGAGACAGCGACGAGGAGTTCGATCGGACTCTGGAGTTGGCGCCGGAGGAGACAGGGCTTTCGGTCGGCATGCGGGCTGCAGCGGTTGGCCGGCGCGACGGCTGCCACTATGTCCCGTCATGGACTATCATCACGAATTCCGGCAGGCAGCGACCGAACTGGGGGTACCGGAGGACGAGTCGGCCCGGTTCGCCGACCTCATCCGGTTTCGGATCCGCGCAGGCGAGCAGCCTGACGGCATTCGTGCCGGACAGTTCGGCGGGCTGCCTCATCTGCCGGCGGGAATGTCGTGGCCGTCCGTATCGCCGGGTGCGCCCCTGGCGTTCATGGCCTCCCTCGATTGCGCGGCGCTGCCGAGGATTGCCGGCTTCGCCCTCCCGGAGGCCGGCTCGCTGCTCTTCTTCCTGGCACCCACGGCGGCGGTCGAGTCCTGTTCCATTGCCGACGAGCAGAAGCTCGCCCGGGTCGTGCATGTGCCCGCGGACGCCGAGACAGTGGCTGCCGAAGCGCCGGTCGACGAGTTCGACGACGAACCTCTGTTCGGCCCGGAACACGACCTCTTCGCCAGGGTGGAGGCGAACCTGCCGGACTGGCTCGACGGGGCCGAGGACGGGCGATCCGACTTCCAGAAACACCTGACCCGGGACATGCCGCACTGCGCCGAACTCATCGCTCTCGTCCAGCGCCTCTGGCCGGGCGAAAAGACCTGGATCGGCGAGGACTTCCTCGTCGGCGGGTATTCCATCTCGGCGCAGAACAGCCCCGAGACGCAGTTGGCGGAGGATGACGAGACAGGTCTTCCGCCCGGCCCCGAACGCCTCTACCGCTGGGCGGAAGCCGAGCACCGGGTGATGCGCGAGTGGGTGCCGCTCGCCCAGTTCTCCGTGCCGAACGAGGAATACATCAAGGGGCGCTTCCTGATTCGCCACGAGGATCTCGCCGCCGGGCGCTTCGACAAGGCGCTGTCCTTCTGCGAGTTCGCCGAGTGAACGAACCCTCCGCCGCCTCAGCGGCCCACGTCGGCAACCACGTCTGCTCACCCCGTGTATGCCCTCGCCTGGCGCTGAGGTAGTCGCGCAGTTCGCCGGGCGCGGGATGCGGGTTCACCCTCGCCGCTTGACGAGAAACCATAGGGACACTCCCGCGCTGACGGTAGCCGGCCTTCTTCGTGCGTAGCGCCGCGATCCCGGCGGCGAGACCGTCACCGGGGCGGGAATCGTTCGCTGAACCCGGCCTGCCCGTTGATCAGCCAACGGTTGGCCGCAGCGTGGTTCTCGGCGCACACGTAGTTCTGGTAGACGTGGCTGATCCGGCCCCGGGTCAACGCCGGCAACGGATCCACCGACGAGGAGATCCCCTGGACGCCGGGGCAGCAGGTCACCATCGCCGCGCTGGTCAGCTCGTTCCCGGACGGCACCGGCTACGCCGACATCCGCTATCGGTATTGACCCACGCGGTCGTGACCCGGCCAGCGATCCGGGTGACCGCGGCGAGTAGCCGGCCTTCCGAGCAGAGCTTTCCACGTGGTGATTGCCGTTTCTCGAGCTTCAGAGAGGGCTGCCGCGGCCCCCGGGCAGGACGCCGCAGTTCCGGCAGGCTCTCAGCGGTCGCCGATCCTCGTCGCCACAGACGAGGCATCGTCCGGCCGGATCGATCCCCGCGGCGCACGCGTCGAGCACCCGGCCCACCACGACAGGTAGCGGCTCGGCCGGATACTTCTGCGGATCGGGGTAGTAGGCGATGGCGTGGTAACCGTACGAATCCCAGGGATGCAGCGTCGCCGGGACGCGCATGCCCGCACGCTTCTGCAGGCGTCGCCGGGTGGCGAAGGCGACCGCCCTCGGCAGCACCAGAGCACAGGCGATCTCGAGTTCGTCGAGTCCCTGGATCAGCGACGGGGAATCGGTGTCGATGTGACCCGGGATGCGGTAGCCGGCCGCGAGGTGGTTCCAGGTGGCGGCGAAGCCGTAGTCGGGTGACCAGCGGCTTCAGCCCGGCGGTGGCCTCGCGGTCGTGCCCCCGCGCCTGCGTTGCCGGGATCAGGCGGGACGGTCTCGTTTTTCGGCGAGGCAGCCTGGTTCGTACATCCTAGGATGGTTTACAGGTTGTGCGGCAAGCCGCACCCATACAAAAACAGAAGGACGGCTTCGCCGACGAACACAGGGTTCGGTAGGGTGTGGTCCGTGACTGCCGGGTCGGCCTTGGGCCATTACCGAGTGGGGCACCCGGCTGACGCGTGATCGCCGGGCGGCCGCCACGGTCGCCTGTTGCCCGCGCTCGTTCGCCGCCTGATCGTTCGTCTCTTCGCGCATGCCGTCGCGTGCGTCTTTCCGTGCTGCACACGCCGTCCGTGATGGATCGGCTGATCTTCTGCTGCCCGCGCCGGGTCGCGGGTTTCTGTGTGGACTACCGAAAGCTGAGAATTTTGAACGATTTCAACTCTTCTGTCATCGCCGAGTTCCGGGCCAATCAGGGCCGGGTCGGTGGGATGTTCGAGGGTGGCCGGTTGTTGCTGTTGACGACGACCGGGGCCCGAAGTGGGCGGCCGCATACCGTTCCGCTGGGTTATCTGCCCGATCAGGACCGGGTTCTGGTGATCGGTTCGAACGGTGGGGCGCCGCGCCGTCCGGCGTGGTTCCACAATCTGCTGGCGCATCCGTTCGCCGAGGTCGAGGACGGTCCGTTCGTGTACGAGGCGGCGGCGACCGTGCTGTCGGGCAAGGAGCGTGACGACGCGTTCGGGCGGGCCGTGGAGCAGGATCCCGGGTGGTCCGATTATGAGCGGCAGTCCGGGCGGGTGTTGCCGGTGGTGGCGTTGCAGGCGGTTCCGGAGGCGGGGCCGCCGCGGTCGGGGCCGGGTGGGCCGTCGTCTCCGGCGGCGGTGCTGCGGTTGGTGCATGGTGCGTTCCGGCGGGAGTTGGAGCTGATCCGGGCCGAGGTGGTGGCGTCGGGGGCGGTGCTGGGGGCGCAGTTGCGGGTGAACTGCCTGACGTTGTGCGCGAATCTGCACGGTCATCATGTGAAGGAGGATCAGGGGCTGTTTCCGATGCTGGAGTATGCGCATCCGGAGTTGGCGCCGGCGGTGGCGGTGTTGCGGGCCGAGCACGGGACGGTGGCGGCGTTGTTGGGCCGGTTGCGGTCGGTGCTGGGGGATCCGGGTCTGTCGCGGGCGGATCTGCTGGCCGCGGTGGATGAGCTGACCGGTGAGCTGATCGCGCATCTGGATCATGAGGAAGCGGTCGTGGACGGGATTCTGTAGGTCGTTGCGGGACCGGGTGTCGTCCGGACGGCACCCGGTCCCGGTGCCCGCGTGCCATGCAAGGGTCAGGGTTGCGGTGTGCGGTATGTCCAGGTGATGGCGGCGGGGCGGGCGCCGTGTTTGAAGCGCGATGCTGGCTCAGTCGCGCGACGGCCCGGGACGAGTACGGCGGGGATGCGTCTAGCGCGGCCTCAGCCCGTCGACCACGATGGTGAGCATGCGGTCGAGCTGAGCGGAGTGTTCGGGTGCGCCGGCCACGGAGAGTGCGCCGGCGAGGAGTCCTCCGACGTCGACCGGGTCGACGTCGCTGCGGAGTTCTGCTGTGCGGGCACCGGCGTCGAGCAGGGTCTGCAGGATTTGTTGGACCTCGTCGCAGACGGGCCCGGTTCCGAATCGGCCGGTGGCGCTCATGGCGACGAGGGCCTCGCTGATGCCTCGCCGTTCGCCTGCCCATTGCGCGAAGCGTCTCATCCAGGCGTGCAGGGCCTCTGCGGGTTGCCGGGTGGCCAGCAGGGTTTGTGCGTCCTCGCGTAGCGGCCGGATCTGGTCGCGGTAGACCTCTTCGACCAGGTCTTCGCGGGTGGGGAAGTGCCGGTAGAGGGTGGCGCTGCCCACGCCGGCGCGTTTGGCGATGGCATCCAGGGAGATGGCGCGTCCGGAGGCGAAGACCTCGGCGGCGGTGGCGATCAGGTGCTCGCGATTGCGGCGGGCGTCGGCACGCAGGGTGGCTGGTGGTAGTGCCGGTGAAGGTGGCATGAGGTGCGGTGGCCTTCGGTGTCGGCGATCGGGGTTCGGGCGGGGCGATTCGGGGACCTCCCCGCTTCAGTGTACGGTGGGGTAACCGGGGAGGTCCCCGGTTGCCTGCGACACTCCACTCACCCATTCGCAAGAGGTCTTCATGCCCACAGCGCTCATCACCGGCGGCACCACCGGCATCGGCCGCGCCACTGCCGAACTCCTGCACGCCCGGGGCTACCACGTTGCCCTCACCGGCCAGAACCCCGACTCCCTCGCCGCCGCGCGGCGCGAACTGCCCGACGACGTCGTCATCGTGCGGGCCGACGCGCGGGTGACCGCCGACACCGACGCTCTCGTGGAGACCGTCTCGCAACGCCTTGGCCGCCTCGACCTGCTCTTCCTCAACGCCGGGGTCTTCCGCCCCGCGCCCGTGGGCGACGTGAGCGAGGAGTCGTTCGACGACCACGTCGCCGTCAACTTCAAAGGCCAGTACTTCACCCTGCAGAAGGCCCTGCCGCTGCTGAACGACGGCGGGTCGATCGTGCTCACCGTCGGCGTCGGGGCCCGCCGTGGCACTCCCGGCGCCACGGTGGGCGCCGCCACGCGCGGTGCCCTGCTCGCGATGCTGCCCTCCCTCGCCCTCGAACTGGCACCGCGCCGGATCCGCGTCAATGCCGTGAGTCCCGGAGCCACCGACACCTCGCTGTTCGACAAGCTCGGCGTCGGCCCCGCCGGACGGGACGCCTTGCGCGCGACCATCCCGTTCCAGCGCTTCGGATCCAGCCGTGAGGTCGCGGAAGTCGTCGCCTTCCTCGCCTCCGACGCCGCCGGTTACGTCACCGGTCAGGACGTCGCCGTCGCCGGTGGCTACGGGCTCGGTGCCTGAAGTACCGCACCGCCGACCACGTAACCCCTCGAACTCCAGGAGAACCCCGTGACCCTCACCCTCGACACCTACCGCCAGCTCGGGCGTTCCGGCCTGCGGGTCTCACCGCTCGCCCTGGGCGCCGCGACCTTCGGCAACGACTGGGGCTGGGGCGCTGAGCAGGACGAAGCGCGCAGGTTGTTCGACCTCTACGTCGAACGTGGTGGGAACTTCATCGACACCGCCGTCACCTACACCAACGGCACCTCCGAACGCATGCTGGGCGAGTTCGCCCAGGACCGGCGCGACAGTCTGGTGCTGGCCACGAAGTACACGACCCTGCGCCGCCCGGACGATCCCAACTCCGGCGGTGCGAGCCGCAAGAGCCTCTTCGGTGCGGTCGAGACCAGCCTGCGACAGCTGGGTACCGACTACATCGACCTGCTCTACCTGCACGTGTGGGACTCCACCACTCCGGTGGAGGAGATCCTCCGCGGTCTCGACGATCTCGTGCGACAGGGCAAGGTCCTGTACGTGGCCATCTCCAACACCCCGGCCTGGCAGATCGCACGCCTGCAGACCATCGCCGACCTGCGCGGCTGGGCACCACTGGTGGCGCTGCAGCTGGAGTACAACCTGATCGAACGCACCGGGGAACGTGACCTGCTCCCGATGGCCCGGGAGCTGGGACTGGGAACCGTCCTGTGGTCGCCGCTGGCGGGAGGGGTCCTGACCGGCAAGTACAGCCGTGCGGACCTCACCGCGTCGTCGCCGGCCGACGGTGAAAGCGCTCGCAAGAGCTTCAACGTGGCCCTCGGTGGTGTGACCGAGCGCAGCCTCGCCATCGTGGACGTGGTCAAGGAGATCGCCACCGAACTGGACCGCACCCCGGCTCAGGTCGGGCTGGCCTGGACCCTGCAGAATCCGGACGTCACCGCGCCGGTCCTCGGTGCCCGGACCGTCGGCCAGTTGCGGGAGAACCTCGGAGCTCTGGAGGTCGACCTCACTGCGGGGCAGGTGGCCCGGCTGAACGCGGTCAGCGCGATCGACCTCGGCTTCCCCCACGCCATGCTGGCCAGCGACCACATCCGCGTCCAGACCCGCGGCGACCTGAAGATCCAGGCACGCGCGTGACGACACGGCCGGCGGCAGGGGAGGTGCCCCTGGCGCCGGCCGTGCTTCGAAAGAGTCGGCTGCCGCCCGCACCGACGCTCAGGCACTCAACCCCAAGATCACCGCTAGCGCCGGTTTGCGTGGCGATGTTGCTCAAGGCCCTGGTCGGCGATCTGCGGATAGACGGGGTCGAGGAGCGGGCCGAGCGGGTCGGGACAGACGCACGGCCAGGGCCTGGGCCGTGGTGGCAGCAGTTGTTGCGGCAGGATCTGCTGGTCCCACTTCGGCGCGGGCTCGTAGTGCGTGACGACCCGGTTCGACGGCCGGTATGGCGCGATGGTCAGGTCCGGCGGCGGGTCGGCGGCCAGGGCGGCCGCCGGTGTGAGCAGCAAGGCGGCCGCGGCGAGTCCGGTCACGATGGCGGTTCTGTGCATGGGAGACCTCCTGATGGTCGGCGGAAATGCGGTGCCATCGAGAAGGGTGGCCCTGCGTGACGGCTGCGGGGCCGGTTTCGGGGTGGTGTGGGCCGGCCGGTGGTGGTGGTCGGGCCGTGCGGGTGGAGGCCGGCGCTGTTCGGGCGGGGGTGTCAGGGCCGGACGTAGACGGTGCTGAGCCGGGCGGGGCGGAAGCCGTTGGCCTGGTAGAAGGCGGCGGCGGGGGTGTCGCGGCCGGTCAGCAGGTACCAGTGGGTGACGGTCGGCATCTGGGCGGTGAGGTCGGCGAGCAGGCGGGTGCCGATGCCCTGGCGCTGGTGTTCGGTGCTGACGCACATCTCCTGGAGCAGGAAGTGGTCGGCGGATCCGTAGCGTTCGAGGTGGCCGATGGCGAAGCCGGTGAGGGTGCCGTCGGGGGCGGTGGCGTGGGCGGCGTGGGCGCGGGGTGTGGTGAGCATGTCGTGCAGGCGGCGGGTGGCGTCGGGCAGGTGCCAGGTCTCGTTCCACGGCGGCCGGGTGAACGTGTCGACGTAGAGGCGGGCGGCCGCGTCGAGGTGGTCGAGCATGGTCCGAGGGTAAGGGTGGGGTGGGCGACTTGTACGGTCGGGTGGTGCCGGGTCGGATCATTGTGCTCAACGGGGCGTCGAGTTCGGGTAAGAGCAGTGTGGGGCGGGCGATGTTGGGGTTGCTGGCCGATCCGTGGTTCCTGTTCCCGGTGGATGATCTCGGGGCGATGCGGTCGACGGTGCACACGCGGGTTCTCGACGATGCGGGGATCGCGGCGATGCTGACGCGGACGCGGCGGGGCTATCACCGGGCGGTGGCGGGGCTGGCGTCGGCCGGCAATGACGTGATCATGGACTATCCGCTGAGCGAGGCGTGGCGGCTGGCGGACCTGCTCGACGTCCTGCGCGGGTTCGATGTGACGCTGGTCGAGGTGCGGTGTTCGCCGCGGGAGCTGGCGCGGCGGGAACGGGCGCGCGGTGACCGGCCGGTGGGGCTGGCGGTGTCGCAGACGCTCGTCTACGAGCACGGTGACCGGGACATCGTGATCGATACGACGCGGACCGGTGCGCTGGATGGTGCGCGGCAGGTCGTGGCGGCGCTGGACACGGTGGCGGTGCCGAAGGCGTTCGAGCGGTTGCGTCAGAGGTGAAGGGTCCACCCGTGGTGGTGGGTCAGGCGGGTGACCGTCAGTGGGGCGATGGCGAGGCGGTGGGCGTTGCCGGGTGGCAGGTCCAGGGCGGCGGCGGCGATGAGGCGGATGACGAGGGGGTGGGCGATGGCCGTACCCCTGGTGGTGGTCTGTCGTTGCAGCCATGCGGCGAGCCGGGCGCCGGCGGTGAGCAGGGATTCGCCGCCGTGGGGTGCGGCTGCCGGGTCGGTGAGGAATTGTTGCAGGCCGTCGGGGTCGACCTGGTCGAGGGTGCGGCCGGTCCAGGTGGCGAAGTCGGGTCCGGCCAGGGCCGGGGTTTCGGCGATGCCGGGGGCGCCGAGCAGTTCGGCGGTCTGCCGGGGGGCGTGGCCGGGTGCGACGAGCCATGGTCCGTCGTCGGGGGGGAACAGGCGGGCCTGGAGGGTGGGGGAGTCGCGGAGGGCGCGGGTGGCGTTGCGGCCGGCTTCGTCGAGGGGGTCGTCGCCGCCGAACACGGCCCGCCGTAGGGCGGGGGTGTGTCCGGCGGCGATCAGCCGTAGCGCGTTCACGCGGTGGTGACGGGCTCCGTGGCGGTCTGCCGGTGGCCGGTGGTGAGGCGGCTGAGCAGGCCGGCGAAGGTCAGGCCCAGGGCGGTCCACAGGACGGTCTGGGTGCCCAGTGACGAGATCCGGAAGTCCCACAGCAGGGTGGCCGGGAAGTCGGCGGGGACTTCCCGGAACGTCGGCAGCAGCGTGTAGGCGATCGTGACGACGATCAGGAACGCGGCGGTGCCGGCGGCGGCGCGGCGCCACTGGTGTGACTGGGTGCGGGCGGCGAGGACACCGGCCCAGACCGCGACCAGGCCCAGGACGACGACGGCCAGCCAGGCGTACGTGCGCTGGTCGATGGTGTCGGGGTTGCCGACGGCCGGTGGGTTCGGTGGGTATTTCAGGAACGGCACCAGCACGATGCCGGTCAGGGCGGCGCCGGCGAGCCCGAACGCGGCCTGGGTGTCGCTGCCGGTACGCAGGTGGCGGCGCAGGACGGTGTAGGCGGTGGCGAGGATGCCGCCGAACGCGACGCCCATGAGGGCGGTGGCCAGCAGCAGGCCGGCGGTGCTCTGCACGTCACGGTCGACGAGTGGGTCGTCGGTGGTCTCGCCGGCGGGTGCCGCGGCCTCTTCGATGGCGATGGCCGCGTTGATGTGCGGTTCACCGACCAGGTAGGCGAAGCCGCCGGCGAGCAGGCCGGCGGCGAGGCCGGCCAGCAGGCCGCGGAGCAGGAGCTGGATGTAGCCGGGCCGGTGGTTCAGTGGCACGGGACACCGAGCAGGTGACGGCCGTCGTGCATGAGTTCGTGCAGGTACATGCCGCTCTGGGAGAGGGCGCCCTGGTCGAAGGCGACGAGGTAGGCCAGCAGGAGCATGAGGCCGGTGAAGCCGGCGGCGGTGGCGAGGAGCTTGCCGGAGACCGCGGGCGTGGTGAGGGTCTGTGCCTTGGGCATGGTGGAGTGTTCCTCCTACGGGATGACGCGTCCCGATCGATGGGGCCTGCGGCACGTGAGCGTCCTGACTCACCGGCCCCCTGGCTGGGGGCCCGTTCACAGTGGCGCGACCGCACCGGACTCTCACCGGTTTCCCTCACACACCGCAGATTGGCTGTTCTCAACCTAACGGCCGGGGTACCGGTGGCACAACCGGGCACCGGTAGCATCCACGCCGGTCACTGTGGTGCGGGGGTGGTGTTCGGTGCGGGTGTTCGCGGCGGTCGTGGTGGGTGTGCTGGCCGGGGCGGTGGCGCCGGTGGGTGCGGCGGTGGCGGCGCCGTGTCTGGGTGCGGGTGCTGCGGCCTCGGGTGTGCCGGCCGAGCTGCGGGCGTATGCGCCGGCGCGGCTGGCGGGTCTGGCGACCGGTGTCGGGGTGCGGGTGGCGGTGATCGACTCCGGGGTGGATGTGCGTAATCCGCAGCTCAAGGGTCAGGTGGCGGCGGGCCGGGATCTGTTGCACGGTGCTGCGGACGGCCGGCGTGACTGTGTGGGGCACGGTACGGCGGTCGCCGGGATCATCGCGGGCCGCCCGGCCGGGGTGGGTGGGGTGCAGGGCTTGGCGCCGGGGGCGACGATCATCCCGGTGCGGGTCAGTGAGGACACCGATGCCGACGGCCGGCAGCAGACGCGGTCGCGGTCGAGTGCCGATGCGTTCGCGGCCGCGATCACGTGGGCGGCGGGGCCGGCGAACGCCGACGTGATCAACATCTCGCTGGTGATGCCGGATCCGGATCCGGCGGTGCGCGACGCGGTGGCGGCGGCGGTGCGTTCGGGGGTGGTCGTGGTCGCGGCGGCCGGTAACGGCGGCGCCGAGGCGGGAGTGGCGTATCCGGCCGGGTTCCCGGGGGTGGTCGGGGTGGGTGCGGTCACGCCGGACGGGGTGCTGGCCGACTATTCGCAGCCGGGCCCGCATGTGGACATCGCGGCGTTCGGTGATCAGGTGACCGCGCTGGCGCCGGTGCGGGGGCACCGGGCGGTGCAGGGGACCAGTTTCGCGGCGCCGTTCGTGTCGGCGACGGCGGCGCTGCTGCGGGAGCGGTTCCCGGCCGACAGTGGTGCGCAGATCGTGGCCCGGTTGCTGCGGTCGGCGGATCCGGCGCCCGGTGGGGTCCGCAGTGCCCGGTACGGGGCGGGTCTGTTGAATCCGTATCGGGCGTTGACGGAGGAGGCGGGGCCGGTGGTGGCCGCGGCACCGGCGGTGTCGGCGGTGCCGGTGGCGGTGGCCGGGCGGGGGCCGGCGTGGGAGCGGGCCGGGGTGTTCGCCGCCGGTGGTGCCGGGCTGGCGGTGGTGGCGGGTCTGGTGGCCGCGGTGGCGGCGCGGGGCCGCAGGCGGGGCTGGCGGGCTGCCCACGACACCCCTGGTCATGATCAAATGCCGGGATGATGTGGGACACCGTCACCGACGCCCTGAGCCGCCTCTACCCCCGGGCGCAGCCGTGGCACGTGACCTATCCGGCTGAGGGGTTCGCGTTGTCGGCGGCGTCGGCGTATCCGGCGCACGGGCACTGGCATTTCGTGTCGTACGGGCTGGGTGAACGACACGGGTTCGAGTTGACCGTCCGGGTGGCGCGCGGCGCGGAGCAGCAGCCGCCACAGTGGCCGTTCCTGTTGCTCAATCAGGTCGCCGGGTTGGCGGTCGCCGCGGTGGAGCCGTTCGAGGAGGGGCAGTGGGCCGATCTGGGGGCGCCGATCACCGGGTATCCGCACACCGACGGTCCGCCGACCGGGCTGAGCGTGGTGATCCTGGCCGGTGACCCGGAACTGGGTGACCGGTTCCTGCAACTGGTCGGGGTGACGGCCGCGGAGGCGCTGGCCGGTGAGGTCGACAGCGATGATCCGCTGCTGGTGACCGACGTGTCGCGGGCCTGAACCGGGGGTCACCCGTGCGGCGACGGTGCTGGCCTACGACGGGGCCGGGTCCCTAGGGTGGACGGATGTCCACCGAGATCAGTGACCTCCTCGAACGCGCGGTGCCGCCGGTCACCGGCCTGGTCGCCGGGGTCCGTGACGAGCAGCTGCCGCAGGCCACGCCGTGCGCCGCATTCCAGGTCCGGGATCTGCTCAACCACCTGTTCCAGGTGACCCGCAATTTCCGGCTGCTCGCCGGCCGCGAACAGGTCGACTGGAGTGTCACCCCGGACGCGGTCACCGGCGACTGGCGGCAGACGTTCGCCGGTGACGCCCGCACCATGATCGCGGCGTGGTCGGATCCGCAGGTCCTCGACGGGGTCTCCCCGGGGATGGGGCTGCCGCAGCGGACCCTGGGGCTGATGATGGTCGTCGACATGGTCGTGCACGGCTGGGACCTGGCGCAGGCGACCGGGCAGCCGTATCAGGTCGACGAGGCGCTGCTGGCGGCGGCGGCCGAGTTCCTGGACACCATGGGCGACATGGGCCGCACGATGGGCGCGTTCGGCCCGGAGATCACGGTCGCCGCCGGTACCGGCCGGTTGGGGCGGCTGCTGGCGCGCACCGGCCGGGATCCGCTGTGGCGGCCGGTCTGATGCGGCTGCTGATCCTCGGGGGAACCGGTGGGCTGGGCCGGGAACTGGCCCGCCGCGGTGGTCCGCACGTCATGGCGGCGGGCAGCCGCGACGCGGACCTGCGCGATCCGGTCCAGGTCCGGTCGCTGGTACGGCGGGTGCGCCCGGATGTGATCGTCAACGCGGCGTACCGGCAGGACGACTGGGCGGTCACCGCGGACGGGGCCGCGCATGTGGCGCTGGCTGCCGTGTCGTCCGGGGCCAGGCTGGTGCACGTGTCCAGCGATGCGGTGTTCTCCGGGGCGTCCGGCCGCTACGACGAGAGCTGTCCGCCGGTCCCGGCGACGATGTACGGGGCGGCGAAGGCGGCCGCCGAGACGGCGGTGCGGGCGGTGGATCCGGGTGCGGTGATCGCGCGTACGTCGCTGATCGTCGGCGGCCCGCAGACGGTGATCGTCGCCCGCGTCCACGCCGGAGGGGTGTTCTTCACCGACGACGTCCGCTGCCCCGTCCACGTCAGTGATCTGGCCGCCGCGTTGCTGGAACTCGCGGTGTCCGGCCGGGCCGGGGTGCACCATGTGGCCGGCGCCGACGCGGTGAGCCGCTACGAGCTGGCGCGGTTGATCGCCGGCCGCGACGGGCTGGACGTCTCGACGGTGACGGCCGGGACCCGGGCGGGTGCCGGGTTGACCGGCGCCGCCGACGTGCGCCTGGACAGTACCGCCACCCAGGCGGTGCTGAACGTGGTGTTGCGCGGCGCGCGGAGCTTCCTCAGCCCCGCCAGCGGGCGGGGGTGAGGCCGTACTCGCTGCGGAACCGTTTGATGAAGTAGGAGGCGTCGGGATAGCCGCAGCGGCGGGCCACCGTCGCGACCGGCAGGTCGGTGTCCGACAGCAACCGGCACGCCTCCTGCAGACGCCGTTGGGTGATCCACTGCTGCACCGTCCGGCCGGTCCGGCGGCGTACCACAGTGGTCAGGTGACCCGGTGTCAACGCGACCGCGGCGGCGACATCGGCCAGCGACAACACGCCACGGAACCGGTCCTCGATGACGTCGAGGACCGCGGCGAGCAGCGGCTCGTCGGGGGAGCGGGCCGACAGGCGGCCCGCCGCCACCAGCAGCAACGTCACGTGGGCCAGCGCGGCCTGGGGATAGCCGTCGCGGCGGGCCGACAGTTCGGCGTCGAGGTCGGCGAAGCGGCGCAGCCAGTCGTCGCGGTCCGCGGCCGGGACGTGCAGCCGCTGCGCCCGGTCGGCGCCACTGGCGAACGGGAACAGCAGCGGATGCGAGCGCCACGACACCGACGCCGACCGGACCACGTCGGCCGGGAACCACACCACCCACCCGTCGACCGGTCTCGCCTCGACCGCCACCACCTGTCCCGGTGCCAGCACGAACAGGTCACCGTCGGACACCGTCCACGGGCGGTCGTCGATGGTCACGGTCACCTGTGCCCGGTGTGCGTAGAACAGCACCAGGAAGTCGTGGGCGTGGCTGCCGCCGTGAACCGGATGGCCGGGCAGCCGGGCCACCGCGATCGACGGGTGGCCCGGCTGCCGGGGGAACCCCACCAGCGGAACCGAGGATCGTCGCATCATGGCCGAGGATTCACCATAGGGGCCGGTCGGCATGGGGCTGATGCTAGAGACATGACCAAACTTCGTCATACCCCCGACGGTGACTATCTGCCCGGGATGGGCCGGCACTGGCTGATGCCGCTCTACGACCCGCTCAGCCGGCTGCTCGGTGCGGGCCGGCTGCACCGGGAACTCCTCGACGCCGCCGCGGTCCGGGCCGGGCAGCGGGTCCTGGAGATCGGCTGCGGTACCGGCAACCTGCTCACGGCGCTGGCACGGCGTACGCCCGGCATCGACGCGGTGGGCATCGACCCGGACCGGGCGGCGCTGCGGCGTGCCCGACGTAAAGCCGCCCGCGGCGCTCTGGCGATCCGTTACGAGTACGCGTTCGCCGCCGATCTGCCGCTACCCGACGGCGGCGTCGACGTGGTCCTGTCGTCGTTGATGCTGCACCACCTCGACGAACCCGGGCGCGGCCGGGCTCTGGCCGAGGTGCGGCGGGTGCTGGCGCCCGGCGGCCGGCTGCACATGCTCGACTTCACCGGCGACGGATTCGGCGCCGGCACGCTGGCCGCCGCGGGTTTGCGTGACGCCACCGAGACCGGCCGCGGGCGCCTGCACCGGATGCGGTATGTGATCGTGCGCGCCGACCGCTGAAACCGGCACCCGGCCTCGGGAGGAACCGGCAGGACACGAACGCGGCGACGTCCGGCCCTGATCGGTCGACCGTCGGTGAGTCAGAGGGGATCTGCTTCGCGTTCGGTCAGGAGGCGGCGTAGCCGGGCGAGCCGGGTCGCGAGGGCCAGCGCCTCCTGTTCGGTCATGCCGAGGTTGCCGGGTGCGTTCAGCGCGACGATCGCGGGCCAGACGCCGTCGAGGGCATCGCGGCCGGCGTCGGTGACCGTCAGCCGGGACGGGCGGCCGCGGCCGCTGGCGGTTCCGTCGATGAGTCCTCGTTGTTGCAGCTTGTCGACGGTGGCGGTGAGGGCCTGCGGCCGCAGGTGAAGTTGCCGGGCGATGTCCGCCCGCGTGATGCCGGGCTCGTCGTTGACGCACGCCAGCACCCCGAACTCGGGTGTGCTGATGCCGGCGGCCTCGACGGCCCGGTCGACATGCCGGGCGGCGACGCGGGCCGTCTGGTGCAGTTCCCACAGCAGCAGCGTGAGGCCGGGGTCGCCGGCGGACCGGGCAGCGGCGGTCATCGCTGGTCGGCATAGCGCCACGCGCCGCATGCGCCCGCGGCGTCGATCAGGGGGCGGGCCAGGAGTTGGGCCGGTCGATGCCGCAGCGCGTTGATGACGCGCAGGGGACCGAGTGATTCACGTACCGCCGATCGTGCCCGCGGCCCGAGGCGGCGTTGATACCGGGCCAGGACCTCGGCCAGGGGCGCCCCTCGACGGTGGTCGTCGAGGGCCCGGGCGAGGTCGGCGGCGTCGCAGATGGCGGTCGAGGCGCCACGGCCGCCGGTGGGCGGCATCGCATGGATCGCGTCGCCGAGCGCCGTGACGGTGCCGGGCGTCCAGCCGGCGATCGGTGCGTCCGGGTCGGCCGCGCGGAACCGGAACGCCGCGGTACGGGGTGCCTCGGAGCCGGACACCCGCTCGCGCAGCCACGGCGACCAGCGGTCGAGCAGAGCCGCCGCTTGAGGTACCAGCGCTGCGGCCGGGGCGTTGCGGGGCAGGGTGAGGCGGGAGCTTCTGGTGATCGTTCCCCAGATGAGTGCCGGCTCGCCGAGCAGACCCGCGATCGTGGGGTGCGCCGCCGACGGGTGCGGCGGGTGATGAAGCGAGAGGAACACGGCGGTGCCGTCCGGCCCGAACGCCAGGGCCGGGCCTCGCCGGAGGTAGCCGGGCGGCTCGGCGTCGCCCAGCGGGGCCCAGCCGGCGATTCCGGTGATCCCCAGGTCGCGGGTGGGTGACCGGCCGAGCAGCGAGGCGACGACCGCGGAGTCGGCGCCGTCGGCCGCGACGACCAGGTCACCGTCGATCTGTGATCCGTCGGTGAGCGTGACGGCTGCGCCGTGCCGATCCTGTGCCACCGTGCGGACGGTCGAGCCGAACCTGATGGTGGCGGCGATGTCGCGGGCGAGCAGCACCCGCAACACCTGACGGTGCGCCAGGATCCGGTCCTGGCCGGGCGGCTCGGCAGCGACGACGATCGGCCGCAGGCGAGGGTCGGCGATCGTGAACTGCTCGAACGCGGTGCCGGTGTCCGACACCGCACGGATCTCGTGCAGCAGCGCAGCGGGCAGCAGTGTCGCGAGGGCCCGGCAGGCGTCGTCGTTGATGCTGATGCGGTAGCCGCCGGTGTCGGCTGCGGTCGCGTCCCGCTCGAGCACGACGACCTCCGCATGACGGGACAGGGCGTGCGCCAGCGCCAGCCCGCCGATCCCGGCGCCACAGACGACGATCCTCACACCCGCCACGGTATCAACACATTGATACCGTGGCCGGTGTGAGACAGGTGCGGTAGGGCCGCATGATGTCCGCATGGTCGATATCGATGTGACGGTGCGGCGGGCCGGCGACCGCGACGTGCCCGCCCTGGCCGGGCTGCGCTGGCGGCGGGCCACCCAGGACCACGGCTACCAGGGCGACGACCGCGACGCGTTCGTGGCGGCGCTGGGCGAGTGGATGCGCGGGCACCCCGGGCATCGGGCGTTCGTGGCCGAGGTGGGCGGGGAGGTCGTCGGGATGGCGTGGCTGGCCGTCGTCGACCGGGTGCCCACCGCCGACCGGTACGTCCGGCGCGGCGGTGACGTGCAGTCGGTGTTCGTCGTACCCGAGTTACGCGGCCGGCGGGTCGGTGCCCTGCTGATGTCGGCCGTGCTGGACGAGGCCCGCCGTCTGGAGCTGGAACACGTGACGGTGCACTCCAGCACCCGGGCGGTGGCGTTCTACACGCGTAACGGCTGGAGCCACGATCCGCAGTGGCTCAGCTGGGCGGCCGGGCACTGACCGGTGCGCCTGCGGTCAGGGTCTGCAGGTGCGCCGCCCGCCGGCGCAGCAGCCGCCGCAGGTACGGGGCCAGCACCAGCCGGGTCACCACGGCGCCGAGCGGGCCCAGCGGTGCGGCGATCGTCATCCGGTCGGTCATCGTCGTGCCCGTGCCGGCCGGGGTGAACAGGTGCTCGTGGCGCAGCAGCCGGAACGGTCCGTGGACCTGCTCGTCGACGAACCGGTGCGGCCGCTGGTAGGCGGTGATCCGGCTGGTCATGCGCCAGCGGATCCCGAAATGCCGGGCCCGGAAGGTGACCTCGTCACCGAGCAGCAGCTGCCGCCGGCCGTCGCGGGTCACGGCGCTCTCGTCGCTGTCGTGCTGGGACGCGGCGTGCACGTCCACGTCGAGTTTCAGGTCGAACACCCGCGGCGGGGCGGCGCCGACGGTCGAGACGACCTCGATGGTGACCGGCATGCACCGCAGACTACGGGCCCGGCCCGGTCAGGACTTGCGGTGGTCGAGGTCGCGGGTGTGGGCGGTGATCCAGCGGGCGTCGCGCCGGTACAGCAGCACGTGGTCGGCCAGGTGCGGGCTGTGGGTTTCGGTGAATACGGCCAGGTCGTGCAGCCGGTCGACGGCGACGCGCAGCACCTCGGCCGGCTGCGGGCCGCCGGCACCGTAGGTGTCGCACAGCAGCCGCAGCCGCCGGGCCCGTTCGGTGATCCCGTTGTCGACGGCCTCGGTGTTGGCCGGATCGGTCAACGGCACCAGCCGGTACGCCAGATAGGCCAGATCCCACACCCGTGGCCCGGGTGACGCGGTGTCCCAGTCGATCACCCCGGTCAGTTCGTGGCCGGTGAAGACCATGTTGTACGGGGCGAAGTCGTTGTGGCACACCACCTCGGCCGGTTCGTGGACCGGGATCCGCCAGATCGCGCCGGTCAGGTCGAACCCGGCGGTCACCGCGTGCAGCTCGGCCATCGCCCGGGCCGCGGTGACCAGCACACGATCGGCCCACACCCAGTCCGGCAGGTCCGCGTTCAGGACGGTGCCCGGCAGGTAGGACACGCTGTCGCGGCCCGCACTGTCGGTACCGAACGGCTCCGGCACCCAGGTCAGGCCGTGATCGCGCAGGTGGCGCAGCAGCCGCTGCACCGTGGGGGTCCAGACGCCGCCGGTGCGGCGCACCGTGTCACCGGCGCGGACCGCGCCACCGAAGTTCCCACCGGACAAAAGCTGCTCAGACATCGGGAAAGTATCGCCGAAGCGACAGCACGCTGGCCGAACGGGTGAGCGTTGAACCCGGAAGTGCCATCGGTGAATATTGAAGGACAACTTAACGAAGGGTTATGGTGACCGCATTGAACATTGACGGGGGCGGTACACGACAAATCCACGGGGAAGCAAAGATCAATTCTGCAGGTGAAGTCCCGGCCCCGGTATCGGTGAAGGGACGACAATGCCATGCGCACATTTCGCGCATTGATAGCGGCTTGCCTTTTTTCGGTCTCATTTCTGGCCGGCGGCCCGGTCTCCGGTGCGACGGCCGCCCCGCCGCCACCGCACGATCACCGCGCCCACGGGCACACCGCCGCCGAGGACGACGCCGAACACCGGGCGCAGGACCTGGTCGGGATGCCGCTGCGGGAGATCGAGAAGACCACGGCGCAGAACGCCGAACGCATCGAACGCCAGACCGGCCTGCGGCCGGGCCGGGCCCGGGCCGGTGCCCGCGCCGACGCCGACCCGGGCGTGTCCGGCCGGTGGAGCCCGGTGGTCGACACCACCGTGGTTCCGGTGTTCACGGCGGTGCTGCCCAACGGCAAGGTCCTGATCTGGGACTCCGTCGGGGACAAGCCCGCCGAGACCTATCCGGCGCACGACTTCACCCGGGCGATGGTGTGGAACCCGGTCGACGACACCCAGAAACGCGTCGACCTTCAGGGCACCAACCTGTTCTGCGCCGGGTTCGCGCACCTGCCCGACGGCAACATTCTGGTCGCCGGCGGGAACGCCAACGCGCAACTGGCCGGCACCGTGCGGACCTACGTGTTCGACTGGCGCAGCGAAACGTGGACCCGCGGCCGTGACATGGCCGCCGCCCGCTGGTACCCGTCGGTGACGGAAATGGCGAACGGTGAACAGGTCATCATCGGCGGCGGTCCGGCGACCGCCGAGGTCTACCAGACGAACGGCGTTATTCGCCCCTTGCCGAACTTCACCAAATACAGCGCGCGGATCTATCCGTTCATGATTTCCCGGCCCGACACACAATTGGGCCTTTTCGGTCCCACCAACCCGGGATATACGATCACCACGACCGGGAACGGGGCGATCACCGGAACTGCCGCCCGCGATTCGATCAATCGTGACTACGGCAGTTTCTCGACCTTCGACATCGGCCGGACCCTGGTCGTCGGCGGGGGCAGCATCACCGAGGACGGCGTCGCGAAACGGCCCACCCGTACCGCGGTGATCCTGGACGCCACCAAGGGCCTGACCCCGGCGGTCACCACCACCGCGTCGATGTCGGCCGGCCGCCGTCAGCACAACGCCACTGTGCTGGCCGACGGCTCGGTGCTGGTCACCGGCGGCATGAGCAGTACCGCCGTCAACGGCCTGGTCGACCTCAATGCCGCCGTCACCACCGCCGAACTGTGGAACCCGGTCACCGGCCAGTGGACGGTGCTGTCCGCCGCCGACCGGATCCGGCAATACCACTCCACGGCCGCGCTGCTGCCCGACGGGCGGGTGCTGACCGGCGGCGGCGGGATCTGCGCGGCCTGCATGAGCGCCGGCTACCTGGAGAAGAACGTCGAATACTTCAGCCCGCCCTACCTGTTCAAGAAGGACGGCAGCGGTGAACCCGCCGACCGGCCGGTGATCAGCGCCGCCCCGGCGAGCGTCGGGATCGGTGCCGCCTTCACCGTCACCAGCGCGCAGGCGGCGTCCATCGCCAAGGTCGGCCTGGTCGGGTTCGGCGACGTCACCCACAGCGTCGATCAGGGGCAGCGCTACATTCCGCTGAAGTACACGGTCTCCGGAACCACCCTGACGGTCACCGGCCCACCGACCGGCGGGGTGGCACCACCCGGCCACTACATGCTGTTCGTCACCGACACCGCCGGGGTGCCGTCGGTGGCCCGCACGGTGCAGGTCGCCAAGGCGCCGGCCCCGCTGATGAGCCCGCTGAAGAACAGCACCGGCAAATGCGTCGACATCCCCGGTTCGGCGTTGACCGCCCGCACCTACCTGCAGACCTACACCTGCAACAACAGCAAGGCGCAGGCGCTGACCCGGTTCACCGACAACACGCTGCGGGTGTTCGGGATGTGCGCGGACGTGCCGAGCAGCAACTACGTCAGCGGGCAGCGGATCTGGCAGTACGGCTGCAACGGCACCGGGGCGCAGCGCTGGCAGTTCGGTGCCGACGGCACGGTCCGGCCGGTGGGCAACACCGGTCTGTGCCTGGCCGCGGCGGCCACCACCAACGCCGCGCAGGTCACCATCGTCACGTGCAGCGGGGCGGCGCTGCAGAAGTGGACGTGGTGACCTATTCGGTGAGGATCGGCGGCCGGGTGTGCCAGGTCGCCATCCGTACCACCGCGAAACCCAGCGACTCGTAGAGAGGGCGGCCCGCCTCCGTCGCGACCAGCGTGAACACCTGGTCGGGGCGGGCCGCGATCGCCGCCGACAGCACCGCCCGGCCCAGACCCCGCGACCGGTGTTCGGCCAGGGTGGCCAGCCAGTACAGGCCGGTGGCGTGCCCGTCGTCGTAGGTGTAGGCCGCGGCGGCCGGGGCCCCGTCGTCGTAGGCCAGCCACACCCGCCAGCCGGGCAGCCGCAGCACCCGCGGCGGCAGCGCCTGCCCGCGGACCCACGGTTGCAGCTGCGGGAACGGGAAACCGTCGACCATGACCCGTTCCGCGGCGGCCAGCGTGTCCGGGTCGCGGACCTCGACCACCGGCACCGCCGGGGCCTTCAACCCGCCGGGCGGGCGGTCCATCACCGGCATGCACACCGCCCGCGAATTCGGGAACACCGGCGGCGCGTCCGGGCTGGTGAAGACGTCCTCGACGACGACCCGGCTCTGCAGGGCCATGCCGGCGACCTCGGCGACCGTCGCGGTGGTCGGCGGCTGCCGCAGGATCACCCGGGTCGAGCCGGGCCGGTCCACCCGCAGCAGCCGCTCGTCGAGGCGGGCCGTCGGGAACAGAGCGGTCCACATGGCCGCGGCATTCCGCAGGTAGATCACGACCGGCAGGGTAGCCGATCACACTGCCGTGACGAGCCCGATGATCCGGTCGACATACCGTCGGCGTAGCTCCGGGGTGCCCGGCACCAGCTCCGGGGTGGCGTGGGCGAGCTGCGCATGTCCCAGGTAGGTACTCACCGCGATCAGCGCACGGTCGGCGGCTTCGTCCGGGTCGAGACCGAGACCTTCGAACAACTGCGCGGTGTACGCCAGGCGCCGCTGCGTCACCCGGGCCAGTACCGGGGCGACGTGCGGGTGGTCGGCGGTGGCGAGCATGGCCAGTTCGATCGCGTCGGCGCCGGGGATCGCCGTCGACTCGATCACCGCGCCGATCAGGGTCCGCAGTCTGGCCTGCGGATCCGGTTCGGCCTCGACCATGGTGATGACCGCGTCGGTGTGGTCGGTCTCCCAGCGTTGCAGCGCTGCCTCGATCAGCGCGTCGCGGTTGGCGAAATGCCAGTAGAAGCTGCCCTTGGTCGCCCCGAGCGCCGCGGCCAGCGGTTCGACGGCGACGGCGGCCAGACCGCCGCGCGCCATCGCCTCCAGTGCGGCGCCGGTCCAGTCGGCGACAGTGAGCCTGGTCGCTGGGGGCTTGCGGGCGCGGCGTTCAACCATCTCCATACGGTACGGTACGGCGAAACATACGCCACCGTATGGAGGGGTCATGACCGTCATCGACAACACCCACCAGCGCCTGCTCCCGGCCCCCGCCGCCGACGTCGGCCGCCTCCTCGACCGGATCGGCCGCCCCGGCGACCCCCTCTGGCCGTCGCCGACCTGGATCCCGATGCGCCTGGACCGGCCACTGTCGGTCGGCGCCGGCGGCGGCCACGGTCCGGTCCGCTACCACGTCAGCGACTACCGGCCCGGCCGGCTCGTCGAGTTCACCTTCGACCCGCGGATCGGGCTGACCGGCACCCACACCTTCGAGGTCATCGCCCACGGCGACGACGCGTGCATCCTGCGGCACCGGCTCGTCGCCACCCCCGCCGCCCACATGCGGCTGCTCTGGCCGGCCCTGATCGGCCCCTGCCACGACACCGTCCTGGAACACCTACTCGACAACGCCGAACACGCCGTCACCGGCACGGTCACCGACCCGGTGCGCTATCCGTGGCAGGCGCGACTGGACGTCCGCCTCTTCAGCGTCCAGGTCAACGCGACGGCCGTACCGGACAACGCCCTTCTCCTCAAAGCCGCCCTGCCGCCCGCCGGCGACCCGGTGCCCGGCCCGGTCCCGCCGGCCGCACCGCGGCCGGACCTGGCCGACGCCTACACCGCGCGGGTCCCACCCGGCGCCCCCACCGACCCGCAGACCTGGGCCGACGCGATCTTCGGCAACCCGCCGCCCGCCGTCACCGCCCTGCTCCGGCTGCGCAACGCCCTGGTCACACCGTTCGGCATCGAACGCGGCGACCGGTCCGCGTTCGCCACCATCACCCGCACCGACCGGGAACTGCTTCTCGGCACCGACGCCAGCCACCTCGACTTCCGCGCCTCGGTCCTGGTCGAACCCGACGACGACGGCGTCAGCGTCACCCTGTCCACCCACGCCGTCGCCCACCACCGCACCGGCCGCCTCTACCTGACCCTGGTGCGACTGTTCCACCCGCCGGTCGTCACAGCGATGCTGCGCCGCGCCGCCGCGGAAACGGTACGACCGCGCCCGGTCAGGCCGCCCGCCCTGCCAGCCACGACCCCACCGCGGTGAAGTCGGCGGCGGTGAGCCCCGCATACGGATCCACCCGGTGCAGCAGCGCCGCCCCCGGGTGGAAGTCCTGCACCCAGTGACGATCGATGTCGGTGAGCTCGTCGTCCAGCCACACGAACGGCCGGCCGGCCGCCCACGACACCAGACTGATCGTCTTCCAGTGCAGAGCACCGGACATCCGGTCGTCCTCGGCGAACGCCACGACCGGCAACGGCGGCAGACCCAACCGTGGGCCGACCAGCTCGTTGGCCGTGTCCATCCACGTCGTCGCCCACACCAGCGAACCACCGAGCGCCAGCAGCCGGCCACCGTCGGCCGGATCGAGCCGGTGGATCAGCGGATGCCCCGACGGATCCGGCGCCACCGCCCCGGGCGGTGTGCCCGGCCGGGCCCGCAACGGAATCAGCGGCCCGTCCACGTCGAGGAAGATCACCGGTGGGGGACTCACCGCCAGCGGGCCCGCAACCCGCACGTCAGCATCGGCAGCACGAACTCACCGTCGGCCGTCTCCGGCCGCCCGGCCAGGAACTCCCGGATCCGCCGCAGCGTCGCCTCCCGCTGCGGGCCCGCCATGACCAGCAGCCCCGCCCGCGTCGCCAGCGTCGCCACCAGCGAATCCGCGGTCCGCACCTGCCCGTGCGCGAACTGCGCGCGCTGCGCCGACGCCGACAGCAGCCCGGCGGTCGCCGCCCGCCACGCCGCCGGAGTGTCGCGCGGCCCGACCACCGCGGCACCGGCCACCCGCGCCAGCCCGGCCACCCAGCCGACCCGGTCGTCCAGAACATTCCACAACCCGGCCAGCACCCCACCGGGCACCAGCACCCGGGCGATCTCCGGCCCCGCCACCGCCATGTCGAACCAGTGCAGGGCGTTACCGGCCACCACCACATCCACCGACGCGTCCGGCAACGGAATCGACTCCGCACTCCCACCGGCCGCCCGCACCTGCGGAAACGCCACCCGCAACTGCGCCAGCATCGCCGGATCCGGCTCGACCGCCGTCACGTCGGCACCGGCGGCCAGCAGCGTGGCGGTGAGCTTGCCGGTCCCCGCACCCAGATCCAGCACCCGCGAACCCGGCGCCGCCTCGATCGCCCACCGGGCCGCCGCGTCGGCATAGTCAGGGCGATGCCGGGCGTACGCCGCCGCCACCGTACCGAAGACCTCCATCCGGGCACCCTATAACCCGGTGGACGAAACCGGGCACCGGACGGCAGGCTTACCGACCGTGCCGGACACCGAGGTCAGCAAACTCCACGACGACGAGGTCGACATCGACACCACCCTGGTCAGGCGGCTACTCGCCGACCAGTTCCCCGCATGGGCGCACCACCCGGTCCGCTACGTGGCCGCCTCCGGCACCGACAACGCGACCTTCCGCGTCGGCGACGAACTGTCGGTACGCCTGCCCCGTACCGCACGCCACACCGGCCAGATCGAGAAGGACCTGACCTGGCTGCCCCGGCTGGCCCCGCACCTGCCGCTGGCCGTCCCCGAACCCCTGGCCGCCGGCACCCCCACCGACGAGTTCCCGTTCACCTGGGGCGTCTACCGCTGGCTGCCCGGCACCACCTTCGACCCGGCGCGACTCGCCGACCCGCAGGCCACCGCCCGCGACCTCGCCGACTTCCTGCACCACCTGCAGCAGATCGACACGACCGGCGCACCCACCCCACCGGACGACCCGTTCAGCCGCGGCACCCCCCTGGCACCGCGCGACCAGCTGTTCCGGGCCGCCGTCGAGGAACTGCGCGACGACTTCGACACCGGCCTGGTCCTGGCCGCCTGGGACCAGGCCCTGGCCGCCGACACCTGGACCGGACCGGCCCGCTGGATCCACGGCGACCTGATGCCCGGCAACGTCCTGATCGCCGACGGCCACCTCACCGCGGTCATCGACTTCGGCACCGCCTGGGCGGCGGACCCCGCCGCCGACATCCTCGCCGCCTGGCACCTGTTCGACGGCGACTCCCGGCAGGCGTTCCGAGACGCCCTCGACACCGACGACCAGGCCTGGGTACGGGCCCGAGGCTGGACCCTGTCCCTGGCGATGATCGCCCTGCCGTACTACCGCACCCGCGACCCGGAGTCGGTACGCGACACCGTCACCTTCATCAACGACCTGCTCGCCGACTTCACCGCCGGCCACTGACCGTCCCGCCGGTGCGAACCCGGCCGACCGGGCAGGTACCGCTCGCCCGTTCCGGGTGCCACCACCCCGTCCCCAGCGGCGAAAAGCCACCATTCGACCGGCTCGCGAAGGCCCGCCACCCCACTACCGTCGCTCAGGCAAATCGGCTGACCTTCGACGAGAGAACCCCGCCTTCGTGTCTTCCTACACCGACCTCGCCCCGGGCATCCACCGCCAGCGCCTCGTGGTCGAGGGCTACCCCACGTTCACCATCACCGACCAGCACATCAAGAAGTACCTGGCCGAACTCTCCGACGTCACCCGGATGACCACCCTGATCGAACCGGTGACCCACATCAGCGACCGGTACGGCTGGGCCGGCTGGATCCACTGGGAGACCTCCGGCGCGCACTTCTACTCGTGGGAACGGCCGATCTCGTTCTTCAGCGTCGACATCTACACCTGCAAGGCCTTCGACCCGGCCGACGTCGTCGCGTACACCCGGCGTTTCTTCGCCGCCACCGAGATCGTGGCGAAGGAGTTCTGAACGTGACCGTCGGCTACCGCCTGCCGGCCGAACAGATCGCCGCCACCAGCCGCGCCTTCCTGACCGGCCCGCCCCGGCCCGCACAGCGCCCCGGACGGCCCGGCCGGTTCGTGGCCGTGATCGTCCGCGACGGTCACCCCCTCGCCGACGTCGGCCGCGCCGTCGAGACGGCCGTGTTCGAACCGGCGTTCGGCAACGACGCCACCGTGATGAGCGCCGAATACGGCCCGTACGAGAACCGCAGCCTGTTCTTCGTCGTCCTGGACCGCCGCACCGGCCTGCCCGCCGGCGCCACCCGGGTGATCGCCGGCGTCGGGGCCGAGGTCAAGACGATCGCCGACGCGCCCGCCCACATCGGCCGCAGCGCCGACGAGATCGTCGACGCCCACGGCATGCGCGACCAGACGGTGTGGGACTTCGCCACCGTCGCGGTGCTGCCGCACTACCGGGGCACCCGGTACGGGCTGACGGTCAGCTCCCTGCTGTACCGCGCGTTCGCCGTCGCCGCCACCCACGCCGGCGTCGAACACGCGGTCGTGATGCTGGACGTACGCGCGTGGCGCAACATGACCCTGATCGGCAACCGCCTGTACCCGCTGGCCGGGTCGGCGCCGTTCGCCTATCTCGGCTCGGCCGACACCCGGGCGTTGTACGCGCGGATCCCCGACTTCGTCGCGGACATGACCCGGCAGGCCGCGGCCCTGCGCGGCTTCGGCACCGGGTATGCGGGCCGGATCCCCGGCCGTGGCTGGCGCAAGCTGGTGGCCCGGCGCGTCGCCGCGAACGTCTCGCACCGCCTCGCCACCGGCGACACCCTCGACCAGAACATCGTCCACGCCATTTAGCCGCCGTCCAGCTACGACCTGCGGCCCGTCGGCCGTGGCGATACTGCAACGTCGTCGACGCCGGATCCGGAGCATCCCCCGCCGCGCGGCCCGATGATTGCCGGCTTCCCGCGCGGCCGGTAGGAAGGGTTCACCCGGTTCGCGTGCGACGGCGACCCGGTGGATGCAGCGCGAGGGGAGACGACAGCGATGGCGACCGCGTACGGACCGCACGGAACCCTGGTGGCACGGTTCCTCGACGAGGTACGCACGAGACAGGTCGACTGGGCCGCGCACGCGGTACTGGCGGACCACCCCGGGACGTCGCCCGCGATGACGGCGATCGCCGAGCTGCACTGGACGGACACGGTCCTGGATGCGCTGGACCGGGCCGGGCTGCGGGTCTTCGCCACGCTGGGACTGTCCCGCACCGACTTCGACGACCCCCTCGCGCTGGGGGACGTGAAGGTGAGTGTGTCGTCCGCGGTGAAGGCGATCGCGGCCGGCGACCGGCTCGCGATCGAGCATCGACGGGCACTGCTCGAGCCGTTCGTGGCGGCCGGATTCGAGTCGGCCGCCACCGCACTGCGCGACGACCACGAGCCGCGGTCGCAAGGGCACCGATGAGCGACGCGTTCGGAGTCCACGGTGCGGTCGTCGCACGGTTCCTCGACCAGGTTCGCCGGGCCTCCACCGGCGACTGGCGCCGATACCTGGAGGCGGTCGCCGGGCAGCCGCGGGGCGCACGGCGTGAGGTGCTGCGGACCCTGGAGCCACGACTCGGTGCCGCCGTCGAGACCGCGGTCGACCGGGCCGCGGACGAGGCCCACCGCAGCCTGCGGCTGTCCAGCGACCGGTTCCCCGGCGTGGAGGCACGCTTCATCGCCCTGCACACGGACGTGATCACCGCGGCGCTGGTCCTCGCCGCCGGCGACACGCTGGGTCCGCACGCGCGGCAGGTGCTGTTGCAGCCGTTAGCCGACGCGGGATTCGAGGCAGCCGCGCACGCGCTGCCGGGGTCCGAGCCTGCCGCGTAAGCGCTGCGCGACAGACCGGAGCGGAGCCATCCGCGACCGCCGCGCACCGTGGCGGTCGCCGGGAGCGGGTGCGCTCAGACGGCGCGGACCTCGGCGAGCCGCCTGACGGCGAACTCGTCGCCCCAGCAGACCGCGGCCTCCCACGCGGCCGACGCTTGCGCGGCGATGTCGTACGTCCCGTCGTCGAGGCCGGCGGCGTTGCCGGGCAGCACCAGGTCGAGCTCGGGAACGTCGACGTGCGACTCGTCCCAGTCGATCAACGCGACCCGGTCCGCGGTGACCAGAACGTTGCCGGCGTTGTTGGGATCGCCGTGCACCACGCAGGTCCGGCGCCCGGCCAGCCGCGCCCACGCCGCCCGGCATCGGGCGACAGCCTCCGCGGGCATCGCGGCGAGGTCGACCCTGGTCCCGGTGCCGGCGTGCAGAAGGTCGGCCGACGACCGCCACCCCGGGCGCTGCGGCCAGCCCCGCGTCAACCGATGCAGCTCCCGCAGTGCGGCGGCGACACGCTGCCAGTCGGCGTGCGTCTGCGGTGGCCCGCCCTCCAGGTGGGTCATCACCACCAGACCGTCGACGAACAGCCGGCCGTCGCTTGCCGGAATCGGCACCGGCACGGTCAGACCAGCACGGTCGAGGTGGTGCAGCAGCGCGGTCTCCCACGCCAGATCGGCATCACTTCGGGTACCGAGACGACCGACCGCGAGCCGCCCGCCGAACCGCACACTCCACACGTCGTTGGCGACGCCACCGGCGAACCGCTCGATGCGGACGGCGTCCTCACCCCACTGCCCGAGCGCCTCCCACCCCACGGCCACATCGTACGGTTCAGCAACCGCACCGCCCCGGCGCGCCCGGCAGCTCGCACCGCCCCTCACCCTCACCGGGAATCTCCCGGTTCAGAGTCAGCGTTCGATCTGTCGTTGATAGCCTGCCGCGGTGCCGACCATCACCCGCCCCGCCGCCTCGTACGACGCCTCATGACGCTGAACCCCCGCCGCGCCGTCCGCGCGATCATCCTCGACGAGGACGACCGGATCCTGCTCTGCCGGTTCGTCTTCCCTCATCCGGCGGTACCGGAGCAGGCGAAAGTCGTCTGGGCGGCCCCGGGCGGCGGCATCGAACCCGGTGAGGACCGGTTGACGGCGCTGCGCCGTGAACTGCGTGAGGAGACCGGGCTGGTGGTCACCGCCGAGCCACCGCATGTCTGGCACCAGGAAGTCATCGCCGCCGACGTCGCACCGGGCTTCGACGGCATCGTCAACGACTACTTCCTCATCCGCACGACCCACTTCCAGCCCCGCGGCGAGTTCACCGACGACGAACTCACCGCGCAGGAGAACCTGGCCGGATTCCGGTGGTGGTCCCTCCCGGAGATCACTGACTATGAGGGATCCGAGCTGTTCTCACCCCGCGACCTGACCACACCCTTGACGGCGCTGCTCACCACCGGGACACCCGCCCGGCCGGTCCGGCTCGGCCTCTAACACCCCGCGTGCGTTTCGGGTCGACTGCTCAGGCGGGCGCTCCCGGAGCGACCGGCCGGGAGGCGATCGCCCATGCGAGTGTCGCGGCGACGGCGATCTCCCGCGCTCTCGCGGAACACGAGAAAAGCCGGGCCTACCTGGAAGCCATGCCGGTCAGCAGCCGCATCCGCTGCCGGCGCACCCGCAGCCCGCTCCGCCCGCACGCTGGGCGGAGCGGCGCCGGTGCAGCCACCACATGCCCAGCGCCAGCACGGCGAGGCCGGCGGCGACGGCGAGCAGAGTCTGCTCCAGGATCGCGGCGCCCGCGCCGGTGAGCACCCCGGCGGCGATCAGCAGTGGCAGGGCGCAGCAGGCGGCGCAGGCTAGGGCGGCGAGCCCGCCGGTGACCTTGCTGCGCCGCGGCGGCGCGTTGTCGATCTGCACCGGCGCCGGCTCGGCGGTGCGGGTAGGCGGGGTGGCGGGCTGGCTCATGCGGGCGCTCCGTCAGGTCGGGTCGTGGCAATGGTCAGGTACGGGATCGGGCAGTCGGTGCAGGTGCAGTTGGTGAGGCTGTCGCAGCGCGCGTCGACGACCTCGGTGAGCGTGCCGCGGATCGCGGTCAGGTCGGCGATCTTCCGATCGATCTCGGCGATCTTGTCGATCGCCCGTTGCCGCAGATCCGCACTCGGGTGCCGGCGGCTTCCGGCATCGAGGAGGCCGGCGACTTCGTCGAGGGTGAACCCGAGCCGTTGCGCCGCCTTGATCACGGTCAACAGGGCAACCGTGTCGGCTGGGTAGAGCCGATGCCCGCCGTTGGACCGGACCGGTTCGGTGAGCAGGCCACGGCGTTCGTAGTAGCGCAGCGTCTGGATGTTGACGCCGGCCCGTTCGGCGACCTCGCCGGTGCGCAAGCCCTCCATCATGACGCCCGCGCCGCGGTGCGGGCGCCCTCGAACGGCAGCCCGGCCTGCGCCCAGTCGGCTTTGCCACCGTCGTAGACCCGGACGTCGGTGTAGCCGAGCCGCTCGAATACCACCGCGGCCGTCTTGGAGCGTGTGCAGAACGGTCCGGAGCAGTAGGTGACCACGATCCGGTCGCGGTCCGGTACGAGCTGGGTCGCCAGGCCCACGGTGAGTTCGCCGGGCAGATTCACCGCGCCCGGCAGATGGTCCGCCTCGTAGTGAGCCGCGGGCAGGGCCTCGACGACGGTGACGGCACCGGTGTCGAGCAGGGTGAGCAGGGCGTCCCGGCTGATGCGCTGCATCAGGCGATCCCGGTCGCGACGGTGCTCGCGCGCTGGGCCAGCGAGGCGAGCACGTCGGCGTGTTGGGCGGACACCTCGATGTCGAGGACCACGACCTCACCGTCCGGCGCCGGCTCGGTGGCGATGGTGAAGGCGAAGAACGAGCAGCACTCGGTCTCCCGCGCTGCCAGGTCCCGCACCGTGGCCGCGAGCCCGGCCGGGCCGGCCATCCGCAACCGGGCGTGCGTCGTGTCCATCTGCTCCACCTGACGCACCGCGGTGGCGAACAACGCGTCGAACTCCGCCAGCCGCAGCGGCTGCGCCGCTGTCGGCAACGTGCAGGCATCCGGAACCAGGAAAGACATGCTGGTCTCCTCAAACAGGGCGCCATCCGCGCCGTCCGTCAGACGGTAAGCCTGTACCTGGGTACCGCATGCAACCCCATCTTTGGAGTCAGCGGCGGCAGCCCGCCGACTGGCGGATCTCACATTCGTGCACGCTTTCCTCAACTGCTGCTCGCATCGACCGCTGGACACCGCGTCGGCCGTGTACAGAGGGAGACACGCTGATGTCGTGGAAGCCTGCCCGCAATTGCGGCGATCGCTGGCGAGACCCACCGTCGCCAACGTCGGCCAAGTCCCGCCGGATTGCCGGATTTACCGAATCCCGTCTGTAGCAGTCCTCAAGGCGAGGCTTACCGGGCCGATTCGTCCCTCATGACTCGCCGGATGCTCACCTCCTATCTCGCCCTGGCCGGGCTCGCCGCTGTGGCGGCGGGTGTGACGTCCGGAAGGCCGTACGGCGATCTGCTGTACTTCGGCGCGTACCTGAGCATCGTGGTTGCCGTCTGCTGGTCGGCAGTGAGCCGGCGCCGTAGCGGGGACCGGATGCCCTGGCTGTACGTCGCGGTGGGGCAGGTCGCCTGGCTGGCCGGGGACGCCGTCTACCCGATCAGCACCCTGTTGCAGCGCGCCGAGGACGGGTCGGCCTCGGCGGTGCTGTGGACGATCGGCTACCTGGCGTACGGTGCGGCGCTGGTCGCGATGGCGCGGCGCAGGGCGGGCCGCTGGCTGCGGCCCGCCGTCCTGGACATGCTGACCCTGACCGTGGCGTCCTCGATCGTGATCTGGGTGGTGTTCGTCTCGCCGTACCTGGCGGAGCTGGCCGCCGATCCCCTCGGCGCCTACCTGTACGTGATGGCCCCGCTGGGAGACATCGGCATCGTCGCCGGAGTGCTGCTACTGGTGCTGTCACCGGGCCGGCGTACCGGTGCGACACGGTTGCTGTTGCTGTCGGCGGTCCTGCGGATCGTGGCTGACCTGGGCGGTAGTTTCATCCCGTCGATAGAGCTGGCGATAGCGGTCAGCACGGGTGTGATCCTGCTGAGCAACTCCCTGCTCGTCGCCGCTGCCCTGCACGTCAACAGCAATGAGTTGACCGTCGCGGCCCGCCAGGCACCCACCTTGCATCCCGCCCGGGTCTGGTTCCTCGGCGTGGGCCTGCTGACCGCGCCGGCGGTCCTGTTCGCCCGCCACGAATACGTCGAGGCCGAACGTGTCCTGTTGTTCGCCGCCACGCTGGCGACCGCCGCGTTCATCCTGGCCCGGTTCGCCACCGCGCTGCGGTCACTGGAACAGGCAGAACGCACCCTCAGCTACCGCAGCCGCCACGACGCACTGACCGGGCTGCTCAACCGGACCGCGCTCGGCGACGAACTCGACGCGTGCCCGCCCGGCTCGACCGTGCTCTACCTCGATCTGGACGGTTTCAAGACGGTCAACGACACCGCCGGGCACGCCGCCGGTGACACGATCCTGCAGACGGTGTCCCAGCGGCTGAAAGCCGCCGTACGCGAATGTGACCTGGTCGCACGCCTCGGCGGCGACGAGTTCGTTGTCGTCCTGACCGGCCTCGACAGCGCCGACGGCATCCGGGTCGCCGACCGCATCCTGCACGACGTGGCCATGCCCGTCGAACACGACGGCGCCTGGTACACCGTCGGCGCCAGCATCGGCATCGCCAGCCCCGCCACCACCGACACCCCCTGGCGGCCCACCGCCCTGCTCCGCGCCGCCGACACCGCCATGTACCAGGCCAAACGACTCGGCCGCGGCCAATGGATCCTCGCCGACACGCCCGCTTGACACCGCCGGCCCCGAACCAGGGAAGCTGTCGAAATCAGAACGGTCCAGAACGGGCGCCCCAGTGAGTTCCTCGCGATGCCCGCTGACCGTAGAGGAAGCGACGTGGCCCGCGCCGCCCTGCCCGAGCACCTCGGCCGGCGACCCCCGAGCGGGAGGCCCGCAGCCAGGGCTGCGGGCCTCCGTTCACGAGCTTGAACCGGTAGACGGCGTCAGAGGGTGTTCAGGTCGAACTTCTCCCACGAACCGCCGACCGTGTCCCGGTTGGCGATCAGCGGGCTGGCGCCGGCACTGTCTGCGGTGACGAACTTGCCGTTCGCCTCCGCCTTGAAGCTGACGCTGCCGTCGGCGTTGCGCACGAGCAGGAACTTCTCCCACGTTCCGCCGACGTGATCGCGGTTGGCGATCAGCGGGCTGGCCCCGGCGCTGTCGGCCGTGACGTACTTGCCGTTGGCGTGCGCCCGCAGGGCGATGACGCCGTCACCCAGCTCGTAGCTGTCGAACTTCTCCCACGAGCCGCCCACGGCGTCCCGGTTGGCGATCAGCGGGTCGGCCCCGGCGCTGTCCGCGGTGACGAACTTGCCGTTGGCCCGGGCGCGCAGGCTCACCGACGTCGCCGGGGTGACCGACAGGACCCGGAACGCCGTGCCCTGGAGGCACTTGCTGACCCCCAGCAGGTTGTAGCCCGTGATGCTCAGTTTCGCGCCCACCTTGACGACGGCCGGATCGCCGCCGATCGGGCGGTACGTCACGCCACCGGAGGACAGCAGCAGGCACCCCTCGGCGCCTTGCGTCACCGTTCCGAGCACGGTCGCCACGGCGTACGCCTGTGTGACCTGGAACCGGACCCCCTGGGTGCAGGAGCCGGCCGGGCCCGGGGCCCGGTAGCCGTAGACGTGGACCTTCTGACCGGCCTTCACGATCGCGGCGTCGCCCCCGGCCAGTTGATAGGTGGTGGTGCCGTCGTTGACGACCAGGCAGCCGGTTCCGCCGGCGGCCTCCACGCGGCCGGTCACCTCGAACTCCTTGAGCTGGCCGACCCAGTCGGCGAGGCCGTCGACCCGGGTCGCCGTGGCGTCGCGCCGCGTGCTCGTCTCGGCGAGACACCCGCCCTGCCACGAGGTGCTGAGCACGGCGACCAGCTGGGCCGTGCCGTCGCTGTTCTCGCGGATCACCGGGCCACCGGCGTCGCCCTTGCAGATCGTGGCGTCAGCGAGCGGCATGATGCCCAGGCCCGTCGCCGAGACGTCCTGCACCGAGATCTGACCGGTGTGGGGCAGGGCCGGCACCCATGCGGTCGCGGTCCGGCCGAAGCCGAGGACCCGCAGCGTCTCGCCGGCGGCCGGAGCGGAAGCCGACACGGGAGCATTGCCCTGCACGCCGATCACATTCTTGGCCAGATGAGCGACGACCAGGTTCCGGTCGTCGCGTACGTGCAGGTAGTCGACCGCCACGGTCTGCGCGGCCGACGGCTGGTCCGCGCGGGTCGTCACGGTGCTGGTGACCGGCGGTGGCCCGGTGACCGGCGCGGTCGACCCGACGGTGAAGCATTCCTTCGACGTGGCCACCAGGTAGAGGTCCACCAGCACCCCGGTGCAGGCGCGGTCGCCTCCGACGCCCACCTTGACGACGTACCCGTAGGCCGCGTCGGCCGTCGGTGACGCACCGGCTCCCGCGACCGCCTGATCGGCCGCGGCGAGACCGGCCAGACCGATGGCCGAGGCTGCCAGCAGCGCCATTCCCCGGCCGCCGAGCAGTCTTCGTTTGATTGCAACCATGACTTTCCCCCGTTGAGAATCGGACTGAATCCATACCGGACAGTAGTGGCAGTCATCGATCTCCGGAAGGAACGACCGGGATAGTTGGCATCCCGTTTACCGGGCGGCGCGTCGCGCTCTGAGGGGCCGGTCGACCAGGTGGCCCTGAGGCCGTTGCCCTCAACGCCGCCTCCTCGTCGTTCGACCGGGACGACATGAACGAGTTCGTACGGCGACTCAAGACCTGACTGGCTCTCACCCGGGGGCGGGTGCCGGTAGAAACGTGTCACCGGCCGCGAACAAAGAGTTGACCGTTGGGTTGACGCGCGATCGGGGGCCGCGGGCAGCATGCCAGGCGGGTCGCCGTGATGATGCCCGGCGTTGGATTCGGATGAGTTGGACGCTGCTGGACGACGAGCGTGAGCTGATTGCGGGCAAACGCGGGCCGACCTGCTGCCGGCGTGGGTGGTCGGGTGCGGGGGACGGGTGCCGGGCTATCGGTGGCGGGGCTCTGGTGTCCGCGATCAGGTGAGGCCGACCGGTGCCGGGCGCAGCGGCTCGCCGTCCAGGTCGGACGTGCCCGGAGGCGCCCACCACAGCGTGTCCTCCGGCGTCAGGTACGGGAAGCAGTACCGTCCACCGTCGGCGTACCGGCTGGTGCCGCCACCGTGCAGGAGTGCATCGGCCGTCGCGGCCAGGTAGGCGCCGAGGCTCGGCCACGCGTCGCGGAAGGTGCCGCGGTCGTCGTGGTAGGCCCAGCCCAGCCGCCCGTGGCCGGGGCCCGGTCGCAGGTCGATGATCTGCGCGTCGCCGTCGATCTCGGCGAACGGGATCCAGAGCGGGTGCCACCACGGCTCGCGGCCCTCCTCGGCCGGCTTCCGCCCGTCAGAGTAGCCGGCAATCTCCATGCACATTTCGTGATGCGCGACGATCTGAGCGACCTGGAGCGGGGGCTGCCCGGGGAACGCGTTGTCCCACCCCCACCGGCTCAGCCCGTCGTGGCGGCGCAGCGACTCGACCAGTTCGGGCGGCAACGCGACCCGGAGGCGGGCCTCGGCGGCGGCGATCTCGGCCGAGTCGGCGGGGCCGGCCAGCAGCTCCGCGCTCCGCGGTGCGTGTCTCGCCATCCACCTCTCGATAGCCGACCAAGCGTCGGTGACCTGTCCCATGGTCGGGACAGTAGCGCGCGGCCACCCCCGCCGATACCGGCGTCTGGCCCGGAAGCGCGCCGCGGCCACGTCAGACCGGCGCGGAGCCGGGCGGTCGCTTCGCGGGACGTCCGAACTCAGCCAGCTCCAACAAACGCCCCACGGCGGCGTTACGTAGAAATCTCGACCCACCGCACCAGCATCCGGGGGAGGACGCGGCGAGTAACCGCGAGGTGACCTCAGTGAGGCGGAACCCGTCCGCTAATTACTGAATTACTAATAACGGCAATCCAGTAATAGCCTCAGAGGTCAGAAACGGACATAACCGGCGTACATCATAAGGTCCGTTATGGGCGGGGAAAGAGGTTGCGCGAGCCGCCGGGTGACCCACCTTGTGCGACGGCTACCTTCTGCGGCATGAACTACACGTACTTCGCCGCCCGGTCCGACGCGGTCGCCGCCGCGGTGCTGAACTGGCCCGCGGGTCCCTACGAGCCGCCGACACAAGCCGGCGCCGCGGGACTGCTCAGCGAGGCGATCGACGGAGTCGGGTTCTCGCAGGAACTCGGCCACTACGCCCGGCTCGTCCTCGGCCCCGGCAGCGACATGGACCTCGAAGACTGGGAGCACCGCATCGCCGCCACCAACGACGAGCGAATCGTCGTGCTGCGGCTGCCGCCGGCTCTGGTCCGCGCCGTCGCCGACAGCGACCTCGACCACCTGCACGGCCTGGTCCCGGTCTGGGCGCAGTACCCGTACTTCGCCGACCCGGACCCCGCCCAGCGCCTGCACGCCTTCGCCACCGCCCTGCACCGGCTGTGCCGGGCGGCGACCGAGAACACCGGCGGCGTCTACTGCTACGGCTGGGCCTGACCACAACCCGTCACTCGACCGGGGGTGATGAGCCTCAGCGCGCGGCGCCGGGTTCGAGCGGTCCGCCGGGTCCGTGGTGGCGCGGGAGGTCACCGTCGGGTACGGCACGTTCGGAAATCCTGTGGGCTGAAGTCGCATATCGGCCTGCCCGTAGTTTCCAGCCCAAAAACAACGGTAAGAACTGAGGGTTGATCAAGGTCTGCCCCGCGCCCTAGCGTGCCGTCCGTTTGGTGACGGTCGATGCTCAGGCGGTGGGTTCGTGGCAACTCAGGATGTGTTCTCGGCGCAGGAACTGGCGCGGCTTCGGGGCTTCCCGGAGATCAACCGGGCGGAGCTGATCCGGTACTTCACATTGACCGGTGCGGACGAGGCGTTCGTGCGCCAGTTCCGCACCGGCCGCAACGTGCTGGGTGTGGCGGTTCAGTTGTGCTCGCTGCCGTGGCTCGGGTTCGTACCCGATGAGGTAGCGGCGGCGCCGGACGCCGTGGCGGGCCGGTTATCGCAGCGGCTCGGGATCGCGATGGGTGAGTTGCGCGGGTACGGCGAGCGGGAGCAGACCCGTACGGATCATCTGCGGGAGGTGGCCGGCTACGCCGGCTGGCGGTCGATGGACACCGCCGAGTGGAAGGACCTCGACGAGTTCCTGTTCGCCCGGGCGATGGAGCACGACTCGCCGAAGCTGCTGTTCCGGCTGGCCTGCGAGTACCTGCTGTCGTCGCGGGTGCTCCGGCCCGGGGTGATCCTGTTGCTGCGGCGGGTGGCAGCGGCTCGGGCTCACGCGAGGTCGGAGACCTGGGCGCGGGTGAAGCACCTGCTCTCCGACCGGCGGTGCGCCGAGCTGGATCTGCTGTTGGTCCCGGACGCCTACCTCGGCCGGACCCCGCTGGCCTGGCTGGGTGTGGGGCCGACGTCGTCGAGCCCGGCCGCGGTGAAGGCGGAGTTGGAGAAGCTGGCCTACCTGCGGCGCCTCGACGCGCACACCGTGGACCTGTCGATGCTGCCGGCGGAGCGGCGCCGGTTCCTGGCCGGGGTGTGCCGCCGGTTGACCGGGCAGGCGTTGCAGCGGCGCGAGCCGGAACGCCGGTACCCGATCCTGCTGACTTTGCTGTCGCAGTCGGCCGTCGACGTGCTCGACGAGACGCTGCTGCTGTTCGACCAGGCGATCAGCGGCCGGGAGGCGGCGGCGAAGCAGAAGGTCGCCGAGGCCCTGGCCGAGCGGGCCAAGGGCGGCGAGAACCGGCAGGCGCTGCTGGACGAGATCTTGACCATCGTGCTCGACACCGGGGTCGGCGACGAGCAGATCGGCGGCATGCTGCGCACGAGCATCGGCCTGGACCGGATGCGCGCCGCGTGGGCCGAGCGCCGCGAGCGGCTGCCCCGCGACCATGGCCAGCTCAGCATGCTCGACGCGTCGATGTCGTACCTGCGCCAGTTCGCCCCGGCAGTGCTCGCCGCGGTGCAGTTCGCCGGCGGCCCGGGAACCGAGCAGCTGCTGCGGGCGGTGAGCATCCTGACCGGGCTGTACGCCACCGGCGCCCGCAAGGTCCCGGCGAGCGCCCCGGTCGGGTTCGTGCCGACGAAGTGGGCCGGCTACCTGGTCGCCGCGGAGCAGGCCGGTGACGTCACCGCGTACCGCCGGTACTGGGAGCTGGCCGTGCTGGTCGGCCTGCGCGACGGGTTGCGCTCCGGCGACATCTTCGTGCCGGGCTCGCGCCGGTACGCCGATCCGGCGTCGTTCCTGCTCACTCCGGAGGCGTGGGCGCCGCAGAAGGTGGAGTTCTGTCATCTGGTCGGCAAGCCGGTCGAGGCCGTCGACGCGCTCGCGGCCGCCGACGACGAGCTGCACACCGCCCTGGCCGACCTGGAGACCCAGCTGGCGAAGGGCAACCCGGGCGAGGTCCGGCTCACCGACGACGGCGAGCTGATCATCCCGCCGCTGACCGCGGAAGACGTGCCGGCCGAGGCCGACGCGCTGCGCGCCGAGCTGGCCGCGATGCTGCCACGGGTACCGATCGCGTCGGTGCTGGTGGAAGTCGACGCCCGGACCGGGTTCACCGACCACCTGATGCACGCAGGTGGGAAGGTCGCCCGGCCGGCCGAGCTCAAACGCAACCTGATGTACGTGATCATCGCGGAGGCCACGAACATGGGCCTGTCCGCGATGGCCGAGTCCTGCGGCGTGCCGTACGACGTGCTCGCCTGGACCGCCGAATGGTACTTCCGACCCGAGACCCTGGAGGCCGCGAACGCCGCGGTGGTCAACTACCACCACCGGCTCCCGCTCACGAGGGCGTTCGGCTCCGGCACCCTGTCGAGCTCGGACGGCCAACGGTTCCCAGTCAAGGGCAAGAGCATCACCGCGCGGCACTTATCGCGGTACTTCGCCCGCGGCCAGGGCGTCTCCACCTACACCCACGTCTCCGACCAACACTCCACCTTCGACACGAAGGTCATCGTGGCGACCGCGCCGGAGTCGCACTACGTGCTCGACGGGCTGCTGGGCAACGAGACCGACCTGCCGACCTTCGAGCACGCCACCGACACCCACGGCGCGACCCTGGCCAACTTCGCCCTGTTCGACCTGGTCGGCAAGCAGCTCTCCCCGCGGATCCGGGACCTCGGGAAGATCACTCTGTACCGGACCGGGCCGCGCGCCGACTTCCTGGACCGCTACCCGCGCGCCGGGGCGCTGCTGACCCGACGGCTGAACCTGGACCTGATCACGGACATGTGGGACGACCTGCTACGCGTCGCTGCCAGCGTGCAGGGCGGGCACGCCACCGCGGCGCTGGTCGTCGGCAAGCTGTGCTCCTCGAAACGCCAGCAGAACGCGCTGAGCAGCGCGATCAAGGAGTACGGAGCCCTACGGCGCACGGTCTACGCCGCTCGCTACCTGGCCGACGAGACCTACCGGCGCCGGATCGCCCGGCAACTCAACAAGGGCGAGAACCTGCACGCCCTGCGCCGCTCCCTCGCCTACGCCGGCGAAGGCGCGCTGCGACGCCGGCACCACGAACAGCAGACCGAGCAGCTGTGGTGCCTTACCCTGGCCACCAACGCGATCGTCTGCTGGTCGACGGAATACCACGGCCTCGGCGTTGCTGCCCTGCGCCGCGTTGGCCGCCAGGTCGACGATGAGGTCCTGGCGCACATCTGGCCGACCCACCACGAGAACGTGCACTTCTACGGCACGCACTCGGTCGACATCGACGGCTACCGGCCGCTGCGGCTGGCCGAAGTCGCCGCCGTGAGCCGCTGATCGCGCCACAGCCGAACCAGTTGGTCTGAGCCTGCGGTCAACGTCCGGACCGCGGGCATGGTGCTGGTGGCGAGCGAGATCCTCAGACGTCGATGCGATTGCTGGGATCCGGAGGCGGAAAATCTACCGCTTTTTCCTCGAACTTTCTAACGGTAATAGGACATTCAACCCATACGCGAGAGACTTCATGAATCTCCCACCTACCGCCTTTTCCTTTACATCTTTCACAAAGCACCTCAACCGGGATAAGCTTCGTGTTCGAGCGAGGCCCGATTCTCCTAGGTGCTGGCGTACGACCGTTCTTGGCCCGGTAATACCAAACCAAGCCCCAGAGGCCGGAAGTTGTCACAGTCAAAATCAAGTGGACGGCATGCTCAAGTCCGTTGATCGACTGTGGAAACGGACGAGTCATGACGGGACTGCGACCTGGAATCAACTTGGTACGTGAAGTCCACCGATGGCCATCCCACCAGCGCATATACCCGCCAGAAAAGTCGTCGTACCAGCCCGGATCCGGCAACTGCCCCCGGTCGCTCACTACTGATGCCCCCTCGTCCAACGCAGGAACACCCTGCACCGTCCGAGATTTATACCCTGCGCACCCCGGTCCATCACCCATTTTCTCTAAAGAGATCGACCGCGACCGTTGCGCTGACCGGCCGGGTGCCCCGATGATCGACCAAGCCCCACAAGCCCTGTTCGTGGTAGCACAGCCGCATCCGCCTGACCGTGATCGCGCTGGTCGGCTGCCCCTCCGCGTTGAGTTCCGCGGCCTTGGCAGCTTCCCGGTCGCGCAGGCTGTGCCGCGCTGGATCGTCGGGTTCCCGCGGCCGGCGAACCCGGCGGCAGGCTTGCCGGTCGACCGAGTACCACGGGCTCGGCGTGGCCGCCCTGCGCCGCGACGGCCGCCAAGTCAACGACAAGGTACTGGCCCATCTGGCCCACCCACCCACGAAAATGTGCACTTCTACGGCACCCACTCCGTCGACATCGATGGAGAACTCGCCCAGCTCGACACCGACGGCTACCGGCCCTTGCGGCTGGCCAACGTGGCTGCGGCGATCCGCTGATTGCTTACAACCAAACGGGGGCGGGCTGCACACCAAACCTGGTGTGCAGCCCCACCGCGTTGAGCCGCGTCTGCTGGAAGGTTTGGTGCTTCTCTTGCCAGCCGATGATTACGACGGCATGGCAAAGCTGGACTTGGTGATCCCACGCTCCCACCAGCGAATCTTGAAGGATTCGCCTTTGGCCGCCGTCACAGGGAAGAAGCCCCAGGTTTTGAACGTCTGATGCGCCCTGACTGCCACCACGGTGTTGCGGGGCACCCGGGCGCATCGTCCATCCGTCATCAACACGACGCGGTTCTCGAACACCAGGGCGCTGTTACCGGTCTTGCTTGGGCAGGCCAACTCGAGCGTGCGGTTGGTGCGGTTCTGATAATCGATATCAGCGCGGATTCCACCATTGACCGCCCGCAGTTGAACTAGTTCCAGTTTGAAGTCCTCGTCGCGGTACATCAACCCGGTGCTTTGTGGCCGCGTCTCGGTGCTTTGGGCCCGTACTAGAGGCAGGCCGAAGGGGATCATCGTGGCGATCGCCGCCACGACCGCCACGACCGCGGTGAGCTTGGCCCGGCTCGCGCCGGCGGTGAGCGCGACCGTCTCGATGAGCGACAAGACGATGACCGATACCAGCGCGCCCATCTTGAGGAACGCTTTCAGCGCTTCTGGTCGCAGGTCAGCCGTCGGGAGAGCGCCGTCGAGGAGGTACGCGGCGACCGCGCCCAGCGACGAGGCCAGTGGCGCCAGCAGCGGGTGGACTTCGCTTACTCCGAATGTCCACCGCAGACCGTGAAAGAGCAGCGGCAAAACAATCAGCGCGCCCCAGAGGATGAACGGGTAGACAAGCAGGAAGCTGCCAGCGTCGCCCTTAACGTCGTTCTTCTCGACGTAGTAAGCGAAAAGAAAAATTAGGGTGATGACCAATGGGGGGACGAGCCCTCGCAACATGACCGGGAGCACCGCGGCCCGTGATGTTGTGTCTGGCCGGCCCAGGATGGCGTACACCGCGGCCGCTACGGCGGCGATGACGCCCGTGGCTCCGAACCCAATCAGAGAGTTGTTGATCCGGTCGTTGGTGAAGTCAAATCCAGACAGGTACGGGAGGCTCAGCACGAAGATCGCGACCAGGCCGACATACGCGCGGGCGGTCGAGAGCCGCTGGAAGGGCTTGGTCTCATCCGCGCTGCGGGGGCGGTACGCGTACCGTGCGAACTTCCAGGGGACGAGGTAAGTGCTCAAATCGGCCATCGGACTCCTTCGCATCGTCCGTGACCGAAAACGGTAGCGAGAGCGAACAAATGTGAAGACGATCATCTTCCTCGGCAGCCAGCGGAGATGACGTCGTTCCTCTGTGACACAGAATCTCGTATTCTCTGTTACAGTGCCGATGAGCCACCCATCGCCACCTGCGGGACGCCGTCACCGCGGCTAGGGCGACTCGGCCACATTCTGTGTCACATCACCGGAAGGGGCCGCTGAGGTGTCCGTGATCCCGTTGCCGACCGCCCGCCGCCCGGTGGCGCTCGTGGTCGCCGTCGACGCGTTCCTCGACCGATTCCGCGACGACCCCGGTACCCGCGCCACCTACACCGAGACACTGCGCCGGCTGCGCGAGATCGCCAGCGATCAGCTGCCGGTTGCCGCGCTCACCCCGGAGATCTAACGAGCAGACGATGGCCCGCTGGGACGAGCGGGCCGCGAACACCTGGAACAAGCACCTGTCCGCGCTCACCTCGTTCACCGCCTACTGCCGCCGTCAGGACTGGCTGACCACCGACCCCGGCCGGCGCCTGGAACGCCGCAAGATCACCCGGACCCGGGACAAGGCCATCCCCCCGCGCCCGGCTCGATCGGCTGTTCACCGACGACCGCAACCCGCTGCGCGAGCGGGTCCTCTGGCGGATGCTCTACGAGACCTGCGCCCGCGCCGAAGAGATCCTCAGCCTGAATGTGCCCGACCTCGACATGGAGTTCCGCCGCGCCCTGGTCACCGAGAAAGGCGGCGACCGCGCCTACGTGCACTGGGAAACCCCGACCGCCCGCCTGCTGCCCCGGCTGCTGGCCGGCCGCACCACCGGGCCGGTATTCCTCGCCGACCGGCGCGCACCCGCCGCCGGACGTCGCGCCCCGGCCCTGGGCGACATCTGCCCGGACACCGGCCGCGGCCGACTGTCCTACCCGCGCGCCGAATACCTGTTCAAGCAAGCCTCCACGCTCCACGACCCGCACGGCGCCGGGTACACCCTCCACCAACTGCGCCACAGCGGGCTGACCCATCTCGCGGCCAAGGGCCGCAGCGCCGCCGAACTCCAGGCCAAGTCCCGCCATCGGCACCTCGCCACTCTGGGTATCTACGTCCGGCTCGGTGAGGAGACCTCCGCCCGCATCACCGCCGAGAACGACGAGCACCACCGACGGCACCGCCGCTGACCTCGTATCTCACTTACCGGGATCATGGAAAACGGCGAGACGCCATCCGGCAACCCGGCCGTCTTGAGGCAGTCACCCCAGGTACGGGCCTAGATCAACTGCTTACCGTTGTTTTTGGTCTGGAAACTACGGGCGGGCCATATCGCGGGGTTGGCGACATCATGCAGCCCTACCTGGCCGGGCAGGAGGATCAGCTCGGCGCGGTCGGGCTCATGCTCAACGCCGTGGTGCTCTGGAATACCCGCTACATCGACCTGGCCGTCAACGTGCTGCGCGGCCAGGGCTACCCGGTCCGGGACGAAGATGCGGCCGCGATGGGGGTCGGCTCGGAACCCTGGAGCTCGACCTGTCGGGTCACCCGGCCTCCGGCGTCGACCTCGAAGGAGAACCGGATGGCTTCCTTGCCCAGAAGCACCGCATCGACGTCACCGGTCGGCCTGCCTCTGTGAAAGGGCGATGCGGCGCCGCACGAGATCGACATCCATGATCTTTACGGTGAGGGCGTCGCCGACCTCGATGACGTCCTGTGGCGATTGATCCAGTTCGTCGGTGTGGACGAGGCCCTCAAAGCCGTCCTTTCGGTCTTCGATGCGGACGAAGACACCGAACGGCACGATCTTGGTGACCGGCCCTGTGACCACCTGGCCGATCCTCTGCGCCACCTGCGGCCACGGGTCTTCCTGTACTGCTCGAAGCGACAGCGGCACTCGCTCCCAGACCATGTCGACGTCGAGGACCTCGGCTGTCACCTGCTGGCCGACGCTGACGACGTCGGACGGGTGGTTGATCGGACGCCAGGACAGCTCCGGAATGTTGATCATCGCGGTGAAGCCGCCGATGTCCACGAAGGTGACGCCGAAACTGGCGATGGTCGTCACCGTGCCGGTGACGACCTGGCCGCGCCGCAGGGTCTTCAGGAACGCCCAGTCCCGGTCGCTGGGTGTCGGTTCGGTCTGCCAGCGCGCGCGGAGTACCCCGTCGCTGTCGGGCAGTACAGCGGTGAACAGCGGGAGATCTTCACCGGCGTACTGGGAAACGACGCCGGCAGCACTCGCGCCGGCAAGCTGGGAGGTCACGTCCTCGAACTGGGTCTCGTCCACGACTGTGCTGGTGATCTGCCCGTCTTCGTTCTCCCAGATGATCTTCACCAGCCCTTCGCCGGGCAGGGCGGCCACGGCCGTGTCGACGTCGGTGAGCAGGTCCGGCCAGACGGACAACTGTGCGCGTGGGGCCAGCTGGGAGCGCACGGTCGTGATGTTGTCGCGGCTCAGGCGGTGCCATCGGGAGGCGTTGACGGCGAAGGTCTCCTCCAGGAACGTGGCGCGGTGGGCGCTGACGGTCCAGCCGAGGCGGGCCCAGAAGTCGGCGTCGGCAGGGCGCTGCACGTATGCGGGGTCGTCGGGGGCGAAGTCGTACGGCGATGCGTCCAGGCGTTGCGTGAACAGGCCGAGTGCCCGGGTGCGGGTCAGCGCGGCTTCGCAGGGCCGGCTGCTGCCGAGGTAGAGGTACTGGTCCCAGCCGACGTGCACCGTGAACTCTCCCTCCGCTTCCAGGCGGCACCAGGCGCCGTTGTCACGGAGCATTGCTCGGACGAGCTCCACGCCGACACCGATCGGCACCAGCGCCCCGTCGTGGAACCCGGCGGCGCCGGCGGGGAAGAGGCCGGCCAGGCCGTAGCCGTCGACTGGTGGTTCCAGGCCGAAGTGGGCGAAGCCTCCGAGCTGCGGCTCGCGGATGGCCAGCTGGTCGACGCCGCTGTCTTCGGCGAAGGCGGCGACGGCCTGCAGGTAGGCGGTCTCGACCGGCCCGTGGTCACTGGTCGTGTCCTCAGTGCCGGCGTAGTGGCCGTGCTGGTCGCGGTCGGCGGGGTCGTACTTGGTGACCTGATAGACGTAGGGCAGCACGTCACTGCCCACCGGGAGTCGACGGCGTGGCCGGGTTCTGGTGGCGTTCAAGGACGCGGTGGACCGTGAACTCGGCGAAGGTGGCCAGGGTGTTGAGGAACATCTTGCCCATCGGGTCGGCGGGGTCGTGGGGCGTGCCGCCGCGGATCGCCGCGAGGGCCTGAGCCGGGCTGGGCCGGTCGCGGTTCGTTGCGGTCAGACCGTGGCCCAGGTAGATCCGATCATCATCGTTCGTTGAGGGTTCGGCAAGCGGACAAGATCATCTCTACCGCTGACCGCTCACCCCGTATCGGGACGCGAGCGGGCCGCGGTGACGGTGCCGCCGTGGTGGACCCGGGAGGGGTAATGCCCTTGAGTTCGTGGTGGCTCGCGCGGTGGGATCCTGCGATGGACTTCATTGACAAGATCGCCTGGATTGAGGTGCGCGACGGCGCGATCCTGAGCACCCGGTCGGTAGGGCGGGACGTCTACTACCTGCCGGGCGGTAAACGTGAAGCCGGGGAGGCGGACGTCGACACCCTGGTGCGGGAGGTCCGTGAGGAACTCAGCGTCGCGATCATCGCCGCCGGTGCGGTGCACGTGGGCACGTTCCAGGCGCAGGCGCACGGGCATCCGGACGGCACGATCGTGCGGATGACCTGCTACACCGCCGGCTTCGAAGGGGTGCTGCGGGCGGACCACGAGATCGAGGAGATCGCCTGGCTGACGTACGCGGATCGGGAGCGGGTCTCGCCGGTGGATCAGATGATCTTCGACGAGTGGTACCGGACGGGGCTGCTGCGCCCCGCGACGACGGGTGGGCCGGTTCCCGGTTAGGGTGGCCACATGGGTTGCTTCTCCTGCATGCGGACTCGCGCTGCCGCTTAGCGGCGGTGTCACGGTTCTCGTCGAGCCTGCCCCTGCGGGGGTGACCGCCGGATCGGTGTCCGTCCGGCAGCCTTGTCATGTTCTCGTCGCGCTGCCGGATCGTTGTGGGAGATCCGGGGAGCAATGCTGTGTCACATCATCGAATCATCGTCGCCGAGCCGGTCGCGTTGTCGCCGCGGGCGCTCGGAGCCACCGGCCGGCACCGGCTTCCTGAGCCGCCGGGAGGGCCGGTAGCCGACTCGGGATTCACCATCGGTGGGCGCCGCCGCAACCGCGGCCCGGGACGGGACTCCGGCGGTCGTCACGGCGCCGACGACGCCGGGGGACAGCCACTGACGGCGGGCGGTGACCCGTACGTCCGGGTGTTCGGTGCCGAAGTGACGCGCGCGGGGGCGGGTCGATGACGGGGCTGCGGCCGGGCGCACCCGGGAGGCTGTTTCTGATGGTCGGTCTTCCCGGCGCCGGGAAGACCACCCGGGCCCGGCAGCTGGCCGTCGCGCATCGCGCGCTGAGGTTCACCCCGGACGAGTGGATGATCGCGTTGTTCGGTGATCCGGAGGCCGGCGGGCGGCGTGACGTGCTGGAGGGCCGGCTGATCACGGTGGCTCTGCAGGCGGTGCGGGTGGGTACGAACGTGGTGCTCGACTTCGGGTTGTGGGGCCGTGACGAGCGGTCGGCGCTGCGCTGGCTGGCGGCGTCGGTGGGGGCGCCGTGCCGGGTGATCTATCTGCCGGTCGCGCCGGACGTGCAGCGGGCCCGGGTCGCGCACCGGCAGGTGGTCGCGCCGCACACCACGTTCCCGATGGCCGATGCCGACCTCGATGCGTGGCGGTGCCAGTTCCAGGAGCCGGATGCCGCCGAGTTGGGCGGGGCGGCGATTCCGGCGCCGCCTTCGGGATCGGCGGGCTGGGCGCAGTGGGCGGCCGGGCGGTGGCCGTCGCTGTCGGCCGGCGAGAGGGCCTGATCGGCGGCCGGCTGCGGTGCCTCCGGTCGAGTGGTGTTTCTCCACCCGTCTCCCGTCGGTAGCGTGAGCGGTGACCGACGGCCGGGGCCAGCCGTCGTTCGTGCCCGTGTCACGAACGACGGCTGCCTGTTGATCACGAAGGAGACCGCCGATGTCCGAGTCCGGCGTCATCCATGACATCGGGTACCAGCGGTACTCCGGTCCGCGGCTGGGTCGCCTCGCGATGCAGCGGGCCCTGTTCGTGCACGGGCTGCGCGCCGCGTTCGGGTTCGGCCGCTCCGCCAAGGCGAAGATCTTCCCCTGGCTCGTGGCCGCCATCATGCTGCTGGTCGCCGTCATCGTGGCGGCCGCCCGCTCGATCACCGGACAGGTGTTCTTCACCTACTTCGAGTACGCCGACCAGACGAGCCTGCTGATCATCTTCTTCGCGGCGATCGTCGCGCCGCAGCTGGTCTCTCGGGACCTGCGGGCCGGGGTGCTGCCGCTCTACTTCAGCCGTCCGTTGCGGGCCGCCGACTACGTGATCGCCAAGGTCGCCGCGATGACGGCCGCGGTCTGGCTGCTGTTGGGCGTGCCGCAGTTCATCATGTTCCTCGGCGCCGCGTTCACCACCGAGGCCGGCGTCCGCGGGGTGGTCGACGAGCTCGGGGATCTGCTGCCCGGGTGGGCCTACAGCCTGCTGTGGGCGGTGATGTTCGCCGGTGTCAGCCTGCTGATCGCGTCGCTGACCGGCAAGCAGGCGTTCGCCGCCGGTGGTGTCGTGGCGGTCTTTCTGATGACCGTCCCGGTTGTCGGTGTGCTCGCGTCGCTGCCGAGCACCACCGCCAACAGCCTGTCGGGGCTGGCCAGCCCGACCTTTCTGATCGGAGGGGTCGGCGAGTGGCTCACCGATAGGGAGAGCCAACTGGACGTGGGCGTGGGCCGGTTCGGTCCGATCTACGGCATCGAGGCGGCGTGCCTGGTCGTCTCGTGCCTGCTGCTCCTGCTCGCCCGCTACCGGAAGATCGCCTCGCTGTGACCGCCTGACAGTAACGCTGTCGAGGAGCCTCGGAACGGAGACCTGGCGTAGTGATGATCTTGGAAGGCGGATGGGCTCCTCCACGTTCAAGGTACGCCGGTCGTCGGGCCGATCGGGTTCGATGTCTCGTAGCGTTGCGGCCTGGGCGAAGTAGCGGGCGCCGAACCCGATCGGCTGGCTGATGGCGAGGTCGGCCACCAAAGGGGGCGGCGATGCCCGCCGACGGTTACGTCAGCGGGCATCGAGGTGGAGGGGTTCACGCGCAGCAGCTGCCGCCGGCTGACGGGGTGAGGCTGATCAGGCCGGTGACGGTGGGCAGGGCGCCGGGCTGTTCGGTGAGCGCGGCGATCTGCAGGGCCGTCTCGTGGTCCAGGCCGATCTCGTCGGCGGCGGCACGCACGGCGTCGCTGGTGCTCGCGGCGCCGGGCAGCAGGGCCAGGGTCGCGGTGGCGAGCTTGACCGGCACGTCCGGGGCGAGGCCGAAGCGGGCGGCGATCTCGCGGGCGGCGTTCTCCGCCCCGAGGTTGGAGCTGCACACCCCGGTCTCGGGCAGGTCGAGCTGGACGTCGTCGGCGGCGTCGAAGTCCCCGACCAGCGCGGCGCCGATCGAGCGGACCTGCTCGTAGCCGGTGGCCATCAGGAACGTGGGAGCCCGGCCGTAGGACTTCATGCCGACGGCGTAGTAGTTCGGCTCCGGCTGGCCGAGCTCCCGGTAGCCGTGCGGGGCGACCGAGCCGCAGGAGTGCTCGTTAGGGTCGATCAGGTCGGCCAGGGTGCGGGTGCAGCCCAGGATCGGGTCCAGGTCGAGGCGCAGTTCGGTGGCGAAGGAGTGGTCGGGCCGGAACCCGGTCGCCGACACCACCCGGTCACCGGTGATGGTGCGCCCGTCGGCAGCGACCAATTCGATGCCGGTGCCGGTGCCGGTGCCGGTGCCGGTGCGGCGCACGGCGTGCACCCCGAACCCGGTCACCAGGGTGATCTTGCCGGTGTCGACCAGGGCGCGCAGGCCGCTGCCGAGCGCGCCACGGGCGGGCAGTTCGTCGGCGTCCTCACCACCGAACGCGCGTTGCGCGGAGCCGCCGCGTACCGCCCAGGTGATGCGGGTGCCGGTAGCGGTGTCGGCGAGCCGTGCCAGGTCGAGCAGGGTGTTCGCAGCCGAGTGCCCGGACCCGACGACGATGGTGTGGGCGCCTGCGTGGGTGTCGCGGTCGGCGCCGAGCACGTCCGGCAGGGCGTGGTTGATCAGGTCAGCCGCCTCGGGCTCGCCGTGGGCGGGCAGGCCGTTGACGCCGAGCGGGTTGGGGCTGCGCCAGGTGCCGGACGCGTCGATGACCGCGCTGGCGGTGATCTCGGTGCCGTCGGCAAGGCGCACGACGAACGGCAGGTCGACACGGCCGGCGGTGCGGACCCGGTCGACGCCGACGCGGCTCATCGCCACGACGCGGGCGCCGAAGCGCAGGCGCGGCGCGATGGCGGGCAGCTTGGCCAGCGGCTGCAAGTACTCCTCGACCAGTTGCCCGCCGGTGGGCAGCGCCTCGTCGTCCGGGGCGGCCCAGCCTGCGGCGTCGAGCAGCCGGCGGGCGGCGGAGTCGATGTTGTAGCGCCACGGGCTGAACAGGCTCACATGCGCCCACTGCCGCACCGACGCCGCGGCGCTGTCACCGGCTTCCAGGACCAGGAACGGCACCTGCCGCTCGTGCAGGTGCGCGGCGGCGGCCAGACCGACCGGCCCGGCACCGATTACCACGACCGGCAGCTCCCCGGGCTGGTCGCCGCCGGTCGGCTGAGGCCGGGCGGCCGGAGTCGGGAGCACCTCGTCGGTGGTGCCGGCCGGGGCGCAGCAGCCCGCCTCAGCGGTGTCGGTGGCCTGCGGCTCGGGGGCGCAGCAGCCGTCACCGGCGGCGACCGCCTCGTCCTTGGCGGCCGGGGCGCAGCAGGCGTCCGCCTGGGCGGCGGCCTCAGCAGTGCCGCAACACGGGTCCTGCTCGACGATCGGGAGCGAAGTGCTGGCGTTGCTGGTCATGACGAGGACTCCTTGGTGAAGGCAGAATGGGCCGGGTGCGGCGTCGGGCCGACGGTCAGCGCAGCCCGTAGGTGGTGGTCAGCGCCCTCGTGCGGGCGGCCGAGAAGTGGGTGTCGGCGCGGCACGCTGCGGTGCACACCTGGGAGCAGGAGTCGCAGAACGACACGGTCGCCAGCGTGGCGGCCCGGTTACGACGCAGGAAGCGGAACATCAGCCAACCCCTTGGTTAGGTGTTCGTCTAAACAACGAAGCCCATGTTGCCTTCTGCTTAGACGAGTGTCAACCTAGACTCATGTCGAAGTCACCCGCTCCGGTACTGATTGCCGAGTCGTGCTGCCCACCACTGACGGACGCCCGAATCCCGGCCGACACCGCGCTGGCGCTGGCGCCGGCATTCAAGGCCCTGGGCGACCCGGTGCGGCTGCAACTGATGTCGATGATCGCCTCAGCCCCCGACGGGGAGGCATGCGTGTGCGACCTGACGCCCGCATTCGACCTGACCGGCCCCACCATCTCCCATCACCTGCGCACGCTGCGCGAAGCCGGCCTGGTCACCGCGGAACGGCGCGGCACGTGGGTGTACTACCGCGCCCAGGCCGGGCTGATGCGGCAGCTCGCCGGTCTGCTGGCCGTCGACGCCCTGGTCAGCTGACCAACACAGAGCTGTCTTACTTCTGCCCGTCGGCTGACCAGCGCTGGGCGGCGACCTGGACGGCGTCCCACGGGCTGCCCAAGGGTGGGGTGTAGGACAGGTCGAGGTCGCTGACCTGGTCGACGCTCGCACCGTGGTGCAGAGCGGTGGCGTAGATGTCGACGCGTTTGGCGACCGACGCGTCGCGGTGGCCGACTAGCTGGGCGCCGAGGAGCTGGTCGGTGTCGGGGTGACCGGTGACGGCGATGCTGATCGTCCGGGCGCCCGGGTAGTAGGCCTTGTGATCGTCCGCGGTGGTCAGCACCGTTCGGGAGGCGAGGTTGCGAGCGGCGGCGTCGCGGTCGCGTAGGCCGGTGCGGGCGGCGACCAGGTCGAAGACCTTCACCACCTGGGTGCCGAGGGATCCGGCGAAATAGCGTTCGCCGCCGGCGGCGTTCTCCCCGGCTGCCCGGCCCTGCTTGTGTGCGGTACTGCCCAGCGGCATGTACATGTTCACCCCGAGCAGCCGGTGATACGTGTGCACGCAGTCCCCAGCGGCGTAGATGCCCGGGATGTTGGTGCGCATCCGGGAGTCCACCGCGATCGCCTGGCCCGCGCCGAGAGTGACGCCCGCAGTCCTGGCCAGCGCGGTGTCCGGCCGCACTCCGACCACGACCAGTAGCAGATCGGCGGCGAGCGTCACGTCGTCGCCGGCCTGCCGGCCGGTGATCTCCAGGCCGGTCGCCCCCTTCGCGACGCCGGTGACCGTGGTGCCGGTCAGCACCGTCACGCCCCGGCCGATCAACTCGTCCTCGACCAGGGCGGCCAGTGGCGCGTCGAGGGTGCCGAGGACCTGCGGGAGCTGCTCCACGACGGTGACGGCGACCCCTCGGGCGGTCAGGGCTTCGGCCATCTCCAGGCCGATGTAGCCGGCCCCGATGATCACCGCGGTGGCCGGGTTGCGGTCCAGGGAGGCGGTGAGCGCGAACGTATCGGTCATCGTGTGCAGCAGGTGCACCCCGTCGTCGGCGCCCAGCCGGTCGAGGCCGCCGATCGGGGGCCGGACCGGGGTGGCGCCGGTGCCGATGACCAGGCTGTCGTAGGGCAGGCCTTCTTCGCGGCCGTCGGCGCCGGTGACCGTGAGGATGCGCGCCTGCGGGTCGATGCGCCGGGCTCGGGTGTCGAGCTGGAGCTGCAGCCCGGCCGTGTCGAGGTCGGCGCGGGTGCGATGCGCCAGCGATCGCCAGTCCGGGACCTCACCGGACACGTGGTACGGGATGCCGCAGATCGAATAGTTCGGGAAGGCGTCGGCCACCAGCAGCAGCGGCTCCACCCCTGGGTCCACCTGCCGGGCCCGCAGACCGGCACTGATGCCGGCGTCACTGCCTCCGACGATCACCAGACGACTCATGTTCCACCCGTTTTCCGTGGGAGAGGGATGTGACGGCACGCGACCCTGATCCGGCAGACCACCGGGGACGACGCCGGCAGATGAACACCGCGTGGCGCCCCGGCCGAACGGTTCCGGGCCCGGCGGATGTCTGCTGCCGTGGACAGGAGTTCACCTGGGCTCGCTTGCGCCCACGCTAAAGCTCAGTCATCATTGAGTCAATGAACGCTGAATCTTTGTCGTTGACGGCGCGGGCCCGAGTCCACGCGGCGCTCGGCGACCCCGCCCGCCTCGCCATCGTCGACGCGCTCACCCTCGGCGACGCCTCTCCCGGGGAGATCGCCACCGACCTCGCCATGCCCACCAACCTCGTCGCCCACCACGTCAAGGTCCTTCAAGAAGCCGGTCTGCTGATGCGCAGCCGCTCCGAAGGCGATCGCCGGCGCACCTACCTGCAGCTGGTCCCGGGCGTGCTGTCCACGCTGAGCGCACCACGGCTCGACGCCGGACAACGCGTGGTGTTCGTCTGCACCCACAACTCCGCCCGCTCCCAGCTCGCCGCCGCCCTGTGGCGGAGGCGGATCGGCGGCCAGGTCACCTCCGCCGGCACCGTCCCCGCGCAGCGGGTGCACCCCCGGGCGGTGCGGGTCGCCCACTCCCACGGTCTGATCCTCGACCCGACCGGCACCAACCACGTCGACGACGTCGTCGGTGACGGCGACCTGATCATCGCCGTCTGCGACAACGCCCACGAAGACCTCACCGGCGGTATCCGGCCCCGGCTGCACTGGTCCGTGTCCGACCCCGTCCGCGTCGACACCGACGAAGCGTTCGAGGCCGCCTACACCGACCTCGCCGACCGCATCGACCGGATCGCGCCCGCCCTGACCACCGGAGCCGACCATGGCTGACCTGACCCACTCCGACCTGCGCGACCTCTCCGTCGACCAGGACCTCGCTCTGCGGACCGCCGCGGTGCGGCTGGCCGCCGAGTTCGCCGGCCTCTACGGCGCGGAAACCATCGAACGGTTTCTGCACACCAGCTACGACCAGTTCGCCACCGCCCACACCGTGCCGAACTACCTGCCCCTGCTCGCCGAACGCTTCGCCCGCCAGCGCCTACAGGCCCTGGCCCGGGTCGAAGGCCACCAACGCGACGGCAAACCGGTCGTGCTGTTCCTGTGCACCCACAACGCCGGCCGCTCCCAGATGGCCCTCGGCTTCTTCACCGCCCTCGCCGGCGACCGGGCGGTCGCCTGGTCCGGCGGCTCCGAACCCGGCGCCACCATCAACCCGGCCGCGATCACCGCGATGGGCGAACGCGGCATCGACATCACCGGCGAGTACCCGAAACCCTGGACCGACGAGATCGTCCGCGCCGCCGACGTGGTCATCACCATGGGCTGCGGCGACGCCTGCCCCGTCTTCCCCGGCACCCGGTACGAGAACTGGGAGGTCGAAGACCCCGACGGCCTCACCGGCGAGCAGGTCCGCCCGATCCGCGACGACCTCGAACGCCGCGTCCGCACCCTGCTCGACCAGCTCGCCATCCCCGCGCGCTGAACCCACTTCCACCGACACGACCCGGAGTCACACCACTCTCATGCACCAGACAACTTTGTGGCGGCGGCTGCTCGCCGAGTTCCTCGGCACCGCGCTGCTGGTCACCGCCGTCGTCGGCTCCGGCATTATGGCGGTCGAGCTGTCACCCAACGACGTCGGCCTGCAGCTGCTGGAGAACTCGGTCCCGACCGCGTTCGCCCTCGGCGCGCTGATCCTGACCTTCGGCCCGGTCTCCGGCGCCCACTTCAACCCGGTCGTGTCGGCCGCCGACTGGTTCCTCGGCCGCCGCCACGGCACCGGCCTCACCCTCACCGACCTCGGCGGGTACGCCGTCGCGCAGACCCTCGGCGCGATCGCCGGCTCGATCCTGGCGAACCTGATGTTCGACCTGGCCCCCATCACGATGTCGACGAAACAACGCGCCGACGGCCACCTGTGGCTCGGGGAGATCGTCGCCGTCGTCGGCCTGCTGCTGCTGATCTTCGCGCTCGTCCGATCCGGCCGGGCCTCCGTCGCGCCGGCTGCGGTCGGCGCGTACATCGGCGCCGCCTACTGGTTCACCAGCAGCACCAGCTTCGCCAACCCGGCCGTCACCGTCGGCCGCGCCTTCACCGACACGTTCGCCGGCATCGCCCCGGCCTCCGTGCCCGGCTTCGTCGTCGCCCAACTCGTCGGCCTGCTGCTCGGGGTCGGCCTGGTGCTGGCGCTGTATCCGCACGCCGGCGAGAACGCCGACGCCGTCGTCGTCCCGCACGACGCCGACCCGGTCCGCCGCCCGTGAGCACCGACATCCCGGCGCTGCTCGCGGGCACCACCCGCGAACTGACGGACCGCTTCGACGGCGTCCATCCGGCCGACACCGTGGCCCACTACGTCACCGACTCCTACGTCGCCCTTCACCGCACCGCCTTCGCCGACCCCCGGCTGCCGGAACTCACCGAGCGGTTCGCCGTCGACCGGCTCACCGCACTGGCCCCGGCCGGCGGCGCCGACCGTACGCCGTCGGTGCTGTTCATCTGCATCCACAACGCCGGCCGTTCCCAGATGGCCGCCGCCCTGATGCACCACTATGCCGACGGGGCGGTGCGGGTGCATTCGGGCGGCTCGCAGCCCGCCGCGACGGTGTCGAAGTCGGCCGCCGCCGTGCTGGCCGAACGCGGGCTCACCCTCGACGACGCCTACTCCAAGCCGATCACCGCCGAGATCCTGGCCGGCGTCGACGTGGTCGTCATCGCTGGCGGCGGCGACGCCGTCCCGCGGCTGCCCGGACCTCGCTACGAGACCTGGGATCTGCCCCACCCGCCCGGCGACGACCTCGACGGTGTGCGCGCCGTCCGCGACGAGATCGACACCCGGGTCCAAGCCCTGCTCAGCCAGCTCACCACCCACTGATAGGAATCACCATGAGCGACACCAAGCCCACCGTCCTGTTTGTCTGCGTCCACAACGCGGGCCGCTCCCAGATGGCCGCCGGCTGGCTGCGCCACCTCGCCGGCGACAAGGTCGAGGTCCGCTCCGCCGGCTCCGAGCCCGCCGAGACGATCAACCCGGCCGCGGTCGAGGCGATGAAGGAGGTCGGCATCGACATCACCGACCAGACCCCCACCAAGCTCACCTGGGACGCCGCCAAGGAGTCCGACGCCATCATCACCATGGGCTGCGGCGACGCCTGCCCCGTCTTCCCCGGCAAGCGGTACGAGGACTGGAAGCTGGAGGACCCCGCCGGCAAGGGCGTCGACTCCGTCCGGCCGATCCGCGACGAGATCAAGGCCCGCATCGAGGTGCTGCTCGCCGACCTGCTCCCCGCCTCCTGATGGAGTCGATCCGCGATCTGATCATCATCGGGTCCGGACCGTCGGGCTACACCGCGGCGTTGTATGCGGCCCGGGCGAACCTCAATCCCCTGGTGATCGAGGGTGTCAACTCCGGTGGTGCCCTGATGACCACCACCGAGGTGGAGAACTTCCCGGGGCACCGGGACGGCATCATGGGTCCCGAGCTGATGGACAACATGCGGGCCCAGGCGGA
>NZ_QGGR01000021.1 GCF_003148685.1 Actinoplanes xinjiangensis
CCGATATCGCCGCCGACGCCAGGAACAAGCTCGAGCCTGTCACTACCGCAAACGACTCGAACCGCCGTAAGCAACGACATCGGGTTGCAGTACTAAGAGGCTGACGCCGAGTTTCACCGTCGAGCGCGGTCGGCTTCCCCATGATGGCCTCTCCAGGGGCGCATTCGGTGTCATCGGCCCTTACCTCTGACGTATCCGGGATATTTCCGAAACGGTCACGATGCCTTCGAGGCGGTCGCATAGTGATGGGCGGTGAGAAGACGTTCGGTGGGTGCGAAAACTCTGACTTTCGTTCGAAAGTAGGCCTGTTATGGCGACGACTTCTTCTGTACAGACGGGCACCGGTACAAGCGGCCGGCGGCGATCCTTCGCTGATCTGAGTGTCAACGTGAAGATCATCGCGGCGGTCGTGGCCGCGGCGCTGGTCGCGTTGACCGTCGGGCTCCTCGGGCTGTCGGCGTTGGCCGGTGCCAGCGACTCCGCCCAGCACATCTACACCAGTAACGTCGCGAGCATCAAGGCGGTCGGGCAGGTGAAGGCGGTGGTATTGCAGGCGCGAGTGGACACCGCCAACCAGGCACTCTCCGTCGATGACGCCTCCACCAAGAAGTTCACCGATGCCTACTTCGCCGATCTGGAAGCCTTCACGACGGCGATGGCGGCCTATCGGGCGAGTATCCCGGCCTCGGACGCTGCACTGATCGACCAGTTGCAGGCCGACTGGGACGCTTACACCGACATCGCGACGAACAAAATGATTCCGGCCGGCAACCGCAAAATGCTGGCCGAATGGGCCCAGATCCGGGGCACGGAAGCGCTGCCGATCCTGACGAAGATCTTCGACTATCTCACCACCATGGACAGCCTCGAGACCGCGGACGCGGCGAAGAACGCCGAGGCGGCGAAGACCGGTTACGAATCCAACCGGACCCTCTCGATCGTCACCCTGATCGTCGGCCTGATCATCGCGCTGGCGATCGGCCTCATCGTCGCCCGCAAGATCGTGCAGTCGTTGACGAAGGTCACCTACGTGTGTGACGGGCTCGCCGACGGCGACCTGACCCGCAGCACCGGCCTGGTCAGCGACGACGAACCCGGACGGATGGCGCGGTCGCTGGACGGCGCGGTCGCCCGGCTGCGGCAGACGATCACCACGATCGAGGGTTCCGCGGCCTCACTCGCCGGCGCTTCGGAGCAGATGAGCGGCACCGCGGCGAACATCGCCGCGTCCGCCGAGCAGACATCGGCGCAGGCGATGGCGGTGTCCGCCGCCGCCGAGGAGGTGTCCCGCAGCGTCGAGACGGTGTCGGCCGGCAGCGAGGAGATGGGTGCCTCGATCCGGGAGATCTCGCAGAACGCGGCCGAAGCCGCCCGGGTCGCCTCGGACGCGGTCACCATCACCGCCAGGACCGCGGCCACGATGAACAAGCTTGGAGACTCCTCCGCCGAGATCGGCAACGTCATCAAGACGATCACCGCGATCGCCGAGCAGACCAATCTGCTGGCGCTGAACGCCACCATCGAGGCCGCCCGTGCCGGTGAGATGGGTAAAGGGTTCGCGGTGGTGGCCTCCGAGGTCAAAGATCTCGCGCAGGAGACCGCCCGCGCCACCGAGGACATCTCCCGCCGGGTCGAGGCGATCCAGGTCGACACCCACGGTGCGGTCGCCGCGATCGAGGAGATCTCCACCGTGATCGAGCGGATCAGCGAGTTCCAGACCACGATCGCCTCCGCTGTGGAGGAACAGACCGCCACCACCGCGGAGATGAACCGCAGCGTCGGCGAAGCGGCAGGCGGCTCCGGCGAGATCGCCCAGAACATCACCGGCGTCGCCGAAGCCGCCCGGATCACCAGCCAGGGCGTCACCGAGACTCAGCAGGCCACCACCGAACTCGCCCGCATGTCCACCGAGCTCAGCGGCCTGGTCTCCACCTTCCGCATCTGACCGTGGCGTCCGGCCCGCTCCCGCGCCGGACGGGGCCCTCACCAGTCCAGCAGCAGTAGTTCCGAGGAGAAGCCGGGTCCCATGGCCAGCATCACCGCCGGGCGGTTCGGGGCGATCGGGTCGCGGACCGCCAGTGTCTGCTGGAGGACGTGCAGGACCGAGGAGGACGACAGATTGCCGACGGTTGCCAGACTGTCGCGCGTGACGTCCAGGGCCTCGGGCTTCAGGTCGAGTGCGCGGACGATCGCCTCGATGACCTTGGGGCCGCCCGGATGGGAGATCCAGGTGGCGACGTCCGCTACGGCAAGGCCGTGAGCGGTGAGGAACCTTTCGACGTCGTCGCGCAGGTACTCGTCCACGACGTCCGGGACCGCGGGCGAGAGCACCAGCCGGAATCCCGACGCACCGATGTCCCAGCCCATGATCTGCTGCGAGTCGGGATAGAGGCGGCTGCGGGTCGCGACCACGCGGGGAGCCCGGCCGAATCCGGCGGCGGCCGCGCGCCTCTCCCCCATCAGGACGACCGCCGCGGCACCGTCGCCGAACAGGCCGGAGCCCACGAGATTCGCCGTCGAGTCATCGGCGCGCTGCAACGTCAGTGAGCAGAGTTCGACCGACAGGAGCACGGCCACGTCGTCCGGGTGGCCCTGGAGGTAGTCGTGGATCCGGGCGACACCGGCGGCCCCGGCGAGGCAACCCAGGCCGAACAGGGGCATGCGTTTGACATCGTCGCGCAGTCCGAGGCGGTGCGCGATCAGCGCGTCGAGGCTCGGAACGGCCAGGCCGGTCACCGAGGTCGTCATGATGAGGTCGACGTCGGACGGGACCAGGCCGGCGTCCACGATGGCCCCTGCCAAAGCCTGCTCCCCGAGGCGGACGCCGACGTCGATCCAGACGTCGTTGGCGGCTCCGAAACCACCGAGGTCACGGTAGGACTCCAGCGGGAGGGCGAGGTGCCGGGTCCGGACACCGGCGGCGGTGTGCAATTTCTGCATCAACTCGCGCCGGGCGGATCCCGGCGGCTCGTCACCGAGGACGACCTCGGCCAGCGCCTCGGTCACCTGCTCCTGTCGGTAGACGTGCTCGGGCAGGGCGACACGTACGGCGGCGATCTTGGACACGCGGCAACCGTACTCTTAGGACATTCGCGGTTTGCGATGAGCGCCGTGCATGACGTCTCGAGGTTGCGGTGTCTCCGGGAGCGTCTTCACGGATGCCCGGACCGACTACGGGTGCCGGTGGGAGGTGCGGCTGGGACCGCGTTCCGGCGGGCTCGGACGCCGGCCCAGAGCAGCAGGAAACACAGGCCGATCAGGGCCGGTTCGAGCGCGAAGCCGGTGGTCAGCCCGTAGTGATCCGCGAGGCCGCCGAGCAGGAAGGGGAAGGCGGCGACGAGCACGCCCAGGACGAGGTGCGAGCGGGCGTTGGCCTGGTCCTCCTGACCGTCGGCCGCTTCGAGGGCGAGCGCGAGCGCGAGCGGATAGAGGTTCGCGATGCCGACTCCGGTCAGAAACAGCGCCACCAGGGCGACCGCGGGCTGGTCGACCAGCCAGAACAGCATCACGCTGGCCAGTGCGAGGATCAGGGATGCGGTGAGCAGGGCGATGCTGCGCCCGGGGCGGCGGGTGAGACCGGCGCCGATCAGCCGGCCGACCAGGATCCCGGCCAGATTGCTGCTCATCGCGGTGCCGGCGGCGGCGGCCGTCCATCCGTCGTCGATGAGCATCTGCGGGCCGAAGTACACCAGGCAGAACTCGATCGCCGAGCTGATGGCGGTCAGCAGTACGAGCAGCCAGCACGCCAGCGGCAGCCGCCCGGCCGGACCGGCGGCGTGGTCGTCGACCCGGGGTGGCAGGGGCCGGCGGCGGAAGACCAGGTAGAGCACGAGCAGTGCGACGGCGGGCAACGCGAACGCGGCGCGCCAGGTGAGCGCGGTGGCCGCCAGCGCGCCGAGGATCAGCGGGGCGAGCACCGCCGATGCGCCGGCGCCCACGTTGGCCTCGGTCAGGGCCTGGTCGCGGCGGCTGCCGTGCCGGTCGGACAGGATCGCCTGGATCACGGCGAGCAGCATCGTGCCGGCCGCACCGAACGCGCCGGCGCCGAGCAGCGTGGCGGGTACCCCGCTGGACAGGCTGAACAGGGCCGCGCCGATCGCCGTGGCCAGGGCTGAGCCCCACAGCAGCACCTCGCGGGGCAACCGGCGCGCGGCGCAGGCGAAGACGGCGCCGGCGAGTGCGGCGCCACCGGACCAGAACACCTCGTAGAGACCGAGAACCGAGTAGGAGAAGCCCAGTTCGTCACGCAGCAGGGTGACCGCCGGCCCGAAGGCGTACAGCCAGAACGTGAAGCAGCCGAGCACCGCGTACGAGAGCAGGGTCGGTGTGTCCCGTTCGAATCTCTGCGCGGTGGCGCGTGCACCGTCAGGTCGGCCGGTTTGAGGTGACGGCATGGGCCCATCCCTTCTGTGTATCGTTACACAGGTACAGTGTGGGTCATGCCCGGCGTCGACGACAACTCGAGAGCGCGGCCGACCATGCGTGAGGTCGCCCGAGTCGCGGGCGTCTCCCCCATGACCGTCTCGTATGCCTATTCGCAGCCCGCCCGGGTCTCCGCCGAAGCCGCCGCCCGGGTTCTCGCGGCGGCTCGGCAACTGGGCTACCCCGGGCCGCACCCCGCCGCCCGCTCCCTGCGCCGCGGCCGGGTGGGCACGCTCGGCGTCGTACTCGGCGAGCGGCTGAGCTACGCCTTCGAGGATCCGCAGGCGGCCCGCTTCCTCGCCGGCGTCTCCGACGTGTGCGCCGCGGAGGGCATCGGACTCACCCTGGTACCGATCACCGGGGCGCCCACCGACGCCCGGCGGGTCACGCAGGTCGCCGTCGACGGCTTCGTGGTCTGGACCACCAGCGACGACGACCCGATCCTGGACGCGGTGGCCGACACCGGCCTACCCGCGGTGATCCACGCCGGGCCACAGACAGGCGGCCTCCCGGTCATCGGCATCGACGACCGCGCCGCCGCCGCCGCGATCGGCGAGGTGGCGTTCGCGTCCGCACGCCGTCCGGTCGTGCTCGGCTTCCCCCTCGACCGTGGCCGCGCCCGCCGGCTGCTCACCGGCGACGAGGACCCTCCGATCAGGTTCCCGGTCACCCGGCACCGCTGGGAGGGCTTCCGCGACACCTGGACCGGCGCCGGTCACCGGGCGGTGCACCTGCGATTCGCCGTCTGCCCGGTCAACCACATCACCGAAGGCGAAACGTTCGCACGGGAACTCCTCCAGGGCACCGAACCACCGGACGCCATCGCCGCGATGAGCGACGAACTCGCCCTCGGCGCGCTGCGCGCCGCCACCGACCTGGGCCTGCGCATTCCCGACGAACTGTCGGTCACCGGCTGGGACGACTCGGACACGGCCGCCCCCGCCGGCCTGACCACCCTGGCGCAGTCCCTACGCGAGCAGGGAGCGCACTGCGCCCGGGTGGCACTCGGGCTGTCCACCGCCACATCGACGGGCCACACCTGGCAGGTCGTGATCCGCACGACCACCCGGCCGGCGCGCTGACCAGGGGCCGATACGGCACTCACGCGGCCCGTACCGCATCGAGCCGGTCGGTGCCTTCGCCGTCACTGCCGGGTCAGCGAGGGGCCGGGACGTCGGCGAACGTCGCGGGCACCGACAGGCTCCGGGCCCTCGTCGGTGGCCAGAAGGTGACGAAGGCCCGTCCCACCAGCCGGTCCTCCGGGACCGTCCCGTTCGCGGCGTCGAGGTGTTCGCGCGAATCACCCGATGCGCTGCGATGGTCGCCGAGAACGAAGACGCTGCCCGCGCCGACGGTCACGTCGAACGGCTTGTCGGACGGGGCGTCACCGGGGAACAGGTAATCCTCGTCGAGAGCGTGTCCGTTGACGGTGATCCGCCGGTCCGGGTCGCAGCAGACGACGTGGTCGCCGCCCACACCGATGATCCGCTTGATGTAGCTCTGACCGGGAACGGCCGACCATTCCAGCGGTGGTTCGAAGACCGCGATCTCCCCGCGCCCGGGTGGCTGGAACCGGTAGGCGGTCTTGTTGACGAGGACCTTGTCGTCGAGCAGCAGTGTCTGCTCCATGGACGGCGACGGAATGTAGAACGTCTGGACGAGGAAGGTCCCAACCAGGGCCGCGACCACGACCGCCACGACGACCAGGACGAGGAACTCGACCCAGCGCGCCCGGCTAGTCTGGGGTGAAGGGGTGCTTGTGGACACTCACCGCACCCTACAAGCCGTACGCCCGTTCGCTCGTGATCGGCTGTACTTCGGCAGCTCAGCCCACGTTCCTACGGGCCGGCCCCGCAACCGTGCAACGCCGTCACGAGGGCCGGCACCGGATAGCCCCGGCCGACCGGAAGAGGCCGCGCGGCAACCGGACTTGCACCGCGTTCGTACCGCCGCCGAACCCCTGACGTGCTGTGCTTACAACGTGAGCGGACGGGACAGGCCGACAGCCGCGGGCGGTGTCGGCCGTACTGCGGTGCCGGGCTGGTATCTCGGTGGCGGTGTACTGGTGATCGCCGGTGTCCCGCTGGCCCCCGTAGGTATACGGATGTGGCTGTACATGGCGGTGGCCGTCGCGGTGCTGGCCGCCCTCCTCACCGGGATCCGCCGGTACCGGCCGGTGTGGTCACGGCCGTGGTGGCTGCTGGTCGGCACGGTCGCCGCCTCGATCCTGGCCAATGTCGGCTGGGCTCTGGCGATGACGCCGAGCGGCGCCCCGCGGTTTCCGTCACTGGGCGACCTGTGCTTCATCGCCTCGATGGGCATGCTGGTCGCCAGCATCTACTGGTGGGTGCGGCCCGGCCGCCACAGCGGCGGGCTGATCGACGCCGCGATCGCCCTGACCGGTGGCGGCGCCGTCGTCTGGGTGACCGTCCTGGTGCCTTTGCTGTCCGGTGACCGGTTCGGCGGACTGCGACTGGCCAGCTACCTGTGCTACATCGGCGTCGACCTGTTGATCCTGGCGCTGACCGTGCGGGTCGCCGCGGTGTCGCGGGTGCCGACCGTGGCGTACCGGCTCATGGTGGGTGCCGCCCTGCTGTGGGCGGCGACCGACACCGTCTTCTACGCCGCTCTGTTCAGCGGCGGCCAGGCGCCGGCGGACTGGATCCAGATCGGTTGGCTCAGCGCCTATCTCCTGCTCGGCGCGGCAGCGCTGCATCCGTCGATGGCGCGTAGCACCGGCAGCATGCCCCGCAACGCCAACCTGCTCTCCCGGATCCGCCTGGTGGCCTACGTCGTACTGACCGTTCTCATCACCGCTCTGGCCGTTCTCGACGCGCTCGCCGTCGTACCGGACGGTCAGGTGGGGCCGTTGATCGTGGTCCTGTCTCTTGGCTGCATCACGTCGGTGCTGCTGATCGGCCGGCTCGCGCAGCTCGGTGCGGCACTCAACCAGCGCGCGTTCGTGGACCCGCTGACCGGGCTCGGCAACCGAGCCGTCCTGCAGAGTGAACTGCATCGCCGCGGCACGACCGGCCGGGTGCTGCTGATTCTGGATGTCGACGGGTTCCGCGACATCAACGCCGCGTTCGGCTACAAGAGCGGCGACGCCGTACTGGTGGAGTGCGGCCACCGGCTGCGGGCGGCGGCGCCCAGCGATGCCACGGTGGTCCGCCTCGACGCCGACGCCTTCGCCGTGCTCACCGATGGTGACGAACAGGCGTTGCGCCGGCTGGCGGGGCGGCTACGGGCGGCGCTCGCCGAGCCGTACCCCGTCGCGGGCCCGTCCAGCCGCCGCATCCAGGCCAGCGTCGGCGCCGTCGTCATCCCGGCCGGTGAGGACGGCACGACCGCGCTGCGCGACGCCGATCTGGCCTTGCAGAACGCCCGCGCCGAGGGCACCGGGCTGGCTTTGTTCGATCCCGGCGAGTACGCGCAGTGGCGCGCCAACCGCGACCTGATCGCCGACCTGCAACACGCCATCGGCACCGACGAACTCGACATGCACTACCAGCCGATCGTCGAACTGGAGACCGGCCGCATCGTCGCCGCCGAGGCTCTGCTGCGCTGGACCCGTGCGGACGGCACACCGATCTCCCCCGCCCGGTTCATCCCGCTCGCCGAGCAGAGCGGCGACATCACCGTCCTCGGTGAATGGGTCCTCGGCCGGGTCTGCACCGACCTGGCAGGGCTGTGGAACGAGCACCGGCTGCCCGTGACGGTCAACGTGTCGGCACACCAGCTGCGTGGCACCGGTTTCGCCGGCCGCTTACTGGACCTGCTCGCCGACACCCACCTGCCCGGCGAAGCCCTGATCGTCGAGATCACCGAGACGGTGCTGCTCACCACTGTGACCGACGCCGCCACCACCGTCAGTCAGTTGCAACAGCTGCGCGAGCACGGTATCCGGATCGCCATCGACGACTTCGGCACCGGCTACTCCTCGCTGGCCTACCTGCGGGAACTGCCGGTCGACATCCTGAAGATGGACGGCTCGTTCACCTCCCGGCAACTCGAGGACGGCAGCCCGCGGGAGATCGCCTTCGTTCGTACGATCGTCGAGCTCGGCCGCAGCCTGGAGTTGTGCACCCTCGCCGAGGCGGTGGAGACCGAGGCACAGGCACAACGGCTTCGGGACCTCGGCTGCCACCTCGCCCAGGGCTACCACTTCGCCCGCCCCGCACCGGTGGCACGGTTGCACGAGACGCTCACCGCCCAACGATCCCGCGCCGCGGGACCGGCAACCTGAGAGTCGCATCAGCCCGTGCATTCAGGCATCGGTAGAACCGCTCCCGGAAACCCCGCCGGCACATCGATCGTTTCCACTCGGCGGGACCATGATCGCGGCCACGAGCATCGACACGCCGAAGACACTGCCTCGACGTTCGCACGGCGCAGCCGGTCAACGACGAGCCGCGCACCCGCGGCGGGTATAGGAGGTCGAGCGACCGCCGGTCAGGCGGCCGCTCTCCCCTGTTCCACCCGTTACCGCACCGCTCACTTCCACACTTCGGCGGTCGTGGGGGTGCTGCGGCGGCCGTCGCGGTGGAGGGTGACGACCGAGACCGTGTACTCCTTGGTGGGGTCCAGGTCCGGGATGATCGTGGTGATGGCCCCGGCGTCGACCGTGACCGTGGGGCCGTCCGGGCTGATGGTCACCTCGTAGCCGGCGATCGTCTCCGGGTTGCCCGGCGCGGTGAACCACAAGACCTGCACGTCGCTGCCGGTCATGAACGCGTAGAGCTCCGGTACCGGCGCCGGGGGCCCCACCGCCGTGATGGTCCAGGCGAACGTCACCGACGAGGCCGTACCGTGCGAGTCGGTGGCGGTGGCGGTCACCTCGAAGGCGCCCTCCCTGGTGGGCGAGCCGGTGACGCGGCCTCGATCGTTGCCGCTCAGCCCGTCCGGCAGGCCGGTGAACTGCCACTGGACGTACTCCCGGTCGGTGGCCTTCAACTGCAGCTCGACGAGGGCGTCGACCTCGGTGCGCTGGGGCCCGGGGTCCTCGACGACCGGCGGGGCGTGCACCTCCCACCAGAAGTCGGTGACGTCCTTGTACCCGTCCGGGTCGGTCACGATGATCGCCGGGGTCGACCAGGCGTCCTCGACCAGGGTGCCGGTGATGAGGCCGTCCTCGCTGATGGTGAGTCCCTTGGGCAACTCCTCGGCGGTGAAGCGCAGCGGCCCGCCCTGCAGGTCGGTCGCCTCGGCCTGCAGGCGCACGGTGTCGCCCACCCGGTCGGTCCGGTCCGCGATCGGCACGATCGTCGGGGTCTGCTTGACCGACGGCGTCGCCTCGACCTGCACGGCGGTCCAGGCGGCGGCCACGGCCGCATACTCGGTGCTGTCCTTGCCGTGCAGGTCCTCGGCGCTGCGCAGGGTCGCGGCACGCGCCTCGGAGAAGGTCGTCGTCGACACCATGTAGCGGGTCAGCGCGTGGTACCAGATCGCCCCGGCCTTGTCGCGCCCGATGCCGGTCACCGGCGCCGCACCCCGGCACGGGGTCGCCTCGCTCCAGGCCGACCGCGCGCTGCCCTCGGCCAGCGTGTAGAAGAACCTGTTGGGTACGCCCGACAGATAGTGCACGTCGCGGTCCGCGCCGTCCCAGCAGCCGATCGACCTGCCGTCGCGGGCCGGGTCGTCCATGTATCGCAGCGCCCCGCCCTCGCCACCGACGTCGGACTGCTCGCCGATGAGGTAGTCGGGCGGGTCGACCGGGTTGGCGGCGGCGAACTCGACAAGCGTGCCGAAGATGTCGCTGGTCGCCTCGTTGAGCCCGCCCGACTGGCCCCAGTACTGGAGGTCGGCGGTCGCGCTGGTCACGCCGTGCGCCCACTCGTGGGCGACGATGTCCTGCGAGGTCAGCGCCTTCTTCCGGGAGTCGCCGGCGCCGAACCGCATGCAGAAGCACGAGTCGCTCCAGCTGGCGTTCCCGTCGGCGGAGCTGTCGTGGACGATCGCCAGGGCGCCGCGGCCGTCGTTGGCGATGCCGTTGCGCCCGTACGTGCGCTGGAAGAAGTCCCAGGTCTGCTGCACACCGTGCTGGACGTCGACGGCGAGCGTGGCCGGGTCGGCGAGCGTGCCGTCGCCCCAGGCGTTGTCAGCGTCGGTGAAGGCGGCCGTGTCGCCCGGCGCGGGAAAGTTCCTGCGCAGCGCGTTGCGGGTCTCGGAGTTGCCCCGGTCCGGGTCGACGAGCTGGTAGCTGCCGTCGTCGCGGCGGGTGGTGTTCAGCGTGACCGGGCCGGAGAGCTGCCCGTGGCCGGTGCCCGCGTGGCCGGACATCCGGATGTCGTCGACCGTGCGGCGCAACTTGCCGGTCGAGGCGTCCAGGATCTTCTCGACGCCGTCGCCGCGGACCCGCCAGGCCAGCACCGGTGTACCCGCGGCCGCATCGACGACAAGGGTGGTGGCCGGCTTGCCCCGAACCGCCGCCGCCGCCTTCTTCGCGGAGACCGCGGGCTTCGTGGACAGCTTGATGACCTGGTCCTGCGCCACCGTGGTGGAACTCAGGCGCCCGTCGGCCGTCGAGTGCACGACGAAGTCGCCGCCCAGCACCTCGAGACCGTGGTAGGTCCGGTGCAGGCGGACGTGGCGGCTGCCGTCCGGGTCGACCAGCACGTCGCTTACCGCGTACTTCTCGTCCGGGCCACCCCGCACGGTGCTGCGGTCGCGCTGCACGACCGAGGTCGCGTCGGCAGCGGCCCGGCCCGGGTCAGGCAGGGGCGGCGGTGCCGCTGCGGCCTGCGTGGTCGTTGTCATCACCGCGATACCCGCGGTGATCATCGCGAGGCTTGCTGCGCCTGCGACCGTGCGTCGTCCCGCCACGTGTTCCCCGTTCCCCGTTGTGGATCGACGGGGAACATAGCGGAACTCTTCAATCCTTGTTGTCCCCTACGGAGTCCTTTGTGGGCATCCTCACCGGCGATCGCGCACCGGCATCCGATCCGCCGGCGACTGGGCCCCGGCGGCTGAGGGCCACCGCCACACCCACGCCCTCGACGACCGGCCCGATCCCGGTCATGCGACATCTCGGAGGGCGGCGATAAGGTGCGGGCACCCGCGGAGAGAGGTCATGAACGTGTGGGGCGAGGTTCACGTCTTCCAAGAGCGCACCTTCGTGACGCGTGGTCGGTTCACCACGGGGGTAGCCGTCGAAGGCGATGCCTCCGGCGCGCGGCTGGGCGAGGCGATCCTGCGTCTCTACGCGCTGGACCCTGATTCGTACCGGGACGAAAAAGCCTCGTGGCGCGCCTTCTGCGAGGACGTCGTCGGCGTTCCGGTCCGGCGATACCATCCTGAGAAGTCCGCGCGGGTCTACCTCCGCGACAGCACGTGGCACGTCGCGGTCGGCCCGTTCGGCCCCGAGGCGGAGATGCCGGCGGTGCCGGCCATCGACGTCCCGCACGAGCTCGGCGCGCTGGTTCGCCGCGTGCTCGACGCGAGCGAACCACGGTGGCCGGCGATCCGCCAGGTAATGATCTTGACGCTTGCCACCGGCCGGCTGATCGTCATGCCGATCGTCAGGGGTTCTCTCGTCGGCCCGGTGTGCACCGCCGAGCCGGAGACCGCGTCACTTCTGTCGGCCGTCCGTGCCACCCTTCCGGAGTCGGACCGGGAGTGGGGAGAAAACCCGGAGTACGTGGAGGCGCTCGCCACCGCCGGTGTCGACGGGAAGCTGCTGAACGGTTGTGCCACCGTGCACCTCGAAGAGCTGTCCACCGACTCGGTCCGGCTCACCGGCACGGGCAGTGCCCACCACCGGCCCGTCACGGAGCGGAGCTGGCTGGGCCCGCCGGCGACCTCGCCGCGGTGTGCGCCGAGGCTGCGCGGATGATCGCGGATCTTCCGGTCGAGCACCTACCTCCCGGCACCCCTGCCGGGGCCGGCTTCGGCATCAAGAGGACCTGGCTGGCGGTACGGAACAGCACCGTCGAGCAGGTCGCCGCCGCGATCGGCCTGACCGGCGCCACCCCGACCGGCTGGGACGAGGGCGTGAGGGCCGCCTCTCAGGGTGATCAGGTGTTCGTCTCGCCGCCGGCCGGCGGATGGATCTTCGTGGTCAACGCCGTGCGCGGGTTCGACGGCTCGTCCGTGGCGCATCTCAGCGCCCGGCTCGGCACCGAGGTGCAGTACTTCGGCAATCACCGGGTCGCGGACTACGCCGAGTGGGCGCTCGCCGTCGACGGGCAGCTGGTTCGCCATGTCTATTGCAGCGAGACCACCGAATGTTGCGAGGAGACCGGCCCGCCCACACCGGTGGAGATCGAGCTCGGCTTCGTGGCGACGGAACCGGGCTGCATGTGGCCCGACCAGGACGACGTCATGCGCGTTGCCGCGGCCTGGAGCATCGACCCGAACGCCCTCGGCGTCATCGAATCAAGCCCGGGCCCCGGCCTGGTCGGCGCCGTCTCCAACCGCTCGGCAACTGTTCCCCCGCCGCCATCGCAACTTCGGGCGCCCAAGCTTGGGGCAACATCACAAGGGTAGGGGCGACGTGACGATCCTAGGGCAGACGGCGGAACCACACGCCGCGGTATCTCTCGAGACGCTCGAACCCGTCATCGCAGACGATTCGGCAATTCATACCGCGGACGAGCTCGCGGCGGAACTGCTGGAGTTGGAACTCGGCGATGCCGCACAACTACCCGCCGAACTCACGCGGGCGGTCCACGCGCAGCAGGCGGCCCAGCGACTGGGCCGCCGCGACCTGTACCTGCGAGCATCTCTGCATCGAAGCAACGTGCTGAGCCGGGAAGGCGATACGGTCGAGGCCGGCCGGATCGCCCACGGTGTCTACGCGGAAGCAGCCGAACTCGGCGATGCCTATCTGCTGGCCCGCAGTCATCAATCGCTGTCGGTCTTCTTCTATCAGGTCGGCGACCTGGCCAACGCCCTCGGGCACGCGGTGCAGTGCATGACCTACACCAACGCCGACATCCCGGCGGCGATCCGCGCCCGGCACATCATGGCTCTCGCGGTGATGCTCGACGAGACCGGTGCGTCCGAAGAGGCGGCCCGGCGTTTCGACGAGGCACTCACGATCACCCTCGCGCTCGGCGATGGCGTGATGACGATGCGTGTTCTCAACAACATGACCTATACCGCGTACGAGCAGGGAGATCGGCAGCTCGCCGAGACGCTGGCCGACCGGATCCGGGAGACGGCGCGCAGCCACGGTCTGCCGATCCAGGCCACGAGCCTGGACACGCTGGCCCGGGTGTGGATGATGTCCGGCCAGTTCGCGAAGGCGGAGAACGAGTTGGCCCCGCTCTGGGATGCGGCGTCAGCGCACCTGTTCGACGTGGGCTACGCCCTGGTCGAAGCGCTCGTCACCGCCGCCGAGGCCCAGCGGGAGCAGGGTGCCTTCGACCGCGCGCAGAGCACTCTGCATCGGGCCGTCCAGCTGTGCGCCGACCGGGATCTGCCCGGATTCCGGGCCCAGACCCGCGAGGCGCAGGCGCTGTTGTACGCCGCGGCGGGCCGCTACCGGGAGGCGTTCGAGGAGCACCGCCGCTTCCACAGCGACACGCAGGCCCTGCAGTCCGCGCAACGTGAAGCCCGCGCCCAGACGCTGCACGCCGTGTATGAAGCCGACGAGGCTCGTCGGGCCAGCGAGGCGTTCCGCGAGATGGCGTACCGCGATGCGCTCACCGGCCTGCACAACCGCCGCTACGTCGACGAGACGCTGCCGGGACTGCTGGACGGCGCCGGGCCGGGTGTGCTGTCCGTCGCGCTGGTCGACCTCGATCGGTTCAAACAGGTCAACGACACGCTGTCGCACCAGGTCGGCGACCTCGTACTCCAGCAGCTCGCGACGATCCTGCTCCGGCACATTCCGGCCGCGGCGACCGCGGCCCGCCTCGGCGGCGAGGAGTTCGTCATCCTGCTGCCCGGCCTCGACGCCGCGGCCGGACGGCAGGCGTCCGAGGCGATCCGTCGAGCTGTCGCCGAGCACGACTGGACGCCGATCACCGGCGGCCTTGCCGTGACCGCCAGCATCGGGCTCACCACGGTCACCGGCGGCGGTACACCAGCGTCGACGGCGCTGGCTGCCGCCGACCGCAGCCTCTACGCGGCCAAGCGTCTGGGACGAAACCGGGTCTGCACCGATCCCGCCTGAACCGACGCTGTTCCGGTACGTCGGCGCATCATGTTCACCGGTTGCCGGCTCGCACCGCACCGGTCTCGTATGCATGGTTGACATCTCCCCGCCCTGAAGGGACGGGGATTCCACTGGGTCGCCCCAGAGTCGTTCCTGGTTCATCGCCGATCGCCCGTCCGGGAGGTGGTTCCCCGTTGAGGTCTGACATCAGCTCCGCAGGCCGTCACCGCCAGCCCGGCGGCCAGAATGTTGCGGGCCGCATTCACGTCCCGGTCATGCCTGGTGTCACAGCCGGTGCAGGTCCACTCCCGCACCGACAACGCCATCTTCTGCGCTTGTGTCCCGCACACCGAGCAGAGCCGGGTGGACGGATACCAGCGGGGCACCGCGATCAGCGTCCGCCCGTACTCCTGCGCCTTGTACTCCAGCAGGGTCCGGAACATGCCCCACGAGGCGTCGCTGATCGCCCGCGCCAGCGTGTGACTCTTGAGCATGTTGCGCACGGCGAGGTCCTCGATCACGAGCACTTGATTCTCGCGCACGAGCCGAGTCGTCACCTTCTGCAGTGCATCCCGACGCCGGTCAGCGATCCGGGCATGCACCCGCGCCACCTTCACCCGCGCCTTCTCCCGATTGCGGGAGCCCTTCCCCTTACGCGCCAGCTTTCGCTGCGCCCGGACCAGAGCGGCACGTTCCCGGGCCTCCTGCCGCGGGTTGTCGACCGTCGTGCCGTCCGACAGCGTCAGCAACCGGTTCAACCCGGCGTCGACCCCGACCATCGCCGTGGTGGCCGCAGCGGTGACGGCGGGCACCACGACACGCAGCGACACGAACCAGCGGCCCGCCCGGTCCTGCGACACGGTCACCGTCGACGGCACCGCACCGGACCTGCGATTCGAGTGCAGCGGAACCTGCCCCAAGGCACCGGAGGCGCCCGCGCCGCCACGGTGACCGGACCGGGCTCCCGGCTTGCCCCCGGCCGGGAGCCCACCCGTCACCCTGTAGAAGGCGACCACCGTCCCGCTCGATCGCGGGCTACCGACCGCGGGTTCCCGGCCGCGAAGGTAATGCGTTCCCGGGGTCAGCCGTTGCCCGTCGAGCGCAGGTGGGCACGGGCCCGGCCGAGGGTGTCGGCGAGGGTGACCAGTTGATCCCGGTCGAGCTGGTCGATCAGGTTCTCCCGGACCACACGCAGGTGGCCGGGCGCGGCCTTGAGCAGAGCCTGCTGCCCGTCCGCGGTGAGCACGGCGAGGATGCCCCGGTCATCGCTGGCGCAGGCCTCCCGCCGGACCAGGCCGGCCTTCTCCAGTTGGCTGACCTGATAGGTGAGGCCGCTACGGGAAGTGACCAGCGCGAGGGCGAGTTCGGCCATACGCATGCGCTGGTCGGGGGCTTCGGCGAGACGGGTGAGCAGTTCGTACTGCGGCTGAGTCAGCCCACCGTCCTCGCGTAACTGCTGGTTGATGCGCTGGAGCAGGAGATTGCTGGTGTCGAGGAAGGCCACCCACGCCCGCATCTCCACCTCGTCGAGCCACCGTTCGGTCACCCCACGACGGTAGCAGGTCGTTCGAACTCGAACTACATGTGACCGAGGCCTCAGTTGATTCGAACTCGAACTACGTTTACCGTCTGCATGTCGTTCGAATTCGAACTACACCGGCGGGGGCCACGACATGCCGCCAGCCGGACACGAGGAAGCAGGGAGAAGACCGTGAAGATCGCAGTTCTGGGTGCCGGTAATGTCGGTTCCGCACTTGCCGCCCGGCTGATCGCCGCAGGCCACCACGTCGTCCTGGCCGCCAGCGAGCCGGGCTCACCGCGACTGGCCGCGGCCGCGGCATCCTCGGGGGCGGAGACCGGTGCTGCCGCCGACGCCGCCGCCGCAGCCGACCTCGCGGTAGTCGCCGTGCCGTTCGCCGCGATCGATGCACTGCTCACCGACGAGGTCCGCGATGCCCTGACCGGCAAGGTCGTGATCGACGTGACCAACCCGCTCGCCGCGGACTACATGTCATTGACCATCGGCCACAGCACCTCGGCCGGTGAGCAGGTGGCCGAGCGGCTGCCCCGCTCCCGGGTGGTCAAAGCATTCAACACCGTCTTCGCCGCCACGCTGGACACGCCCGTTCTCGGCGGCGTCAAGCAGCTGCTTCCGGTCGCCGGCGACGACGCGGACGCCAAACAGACCGTCATCGCTCTCGGTGACGAGCTGGGCTTCGAGGCCGTCGACGCCGGCCCGCTGACCAATGCCCGCTACCTGGAACCCGCCGTCGAATTCCTCATCCAGCTCGCGTACGGCCAAGGGCTCGGCGCCAACATCGGCCTGCACCTCGCACGCGGCTGACCGGCCGGCACGGCTCTCGCCCCGGCCGCCCCGGGAACACCGTCGAGCCGTAACCGACCCATCGGGTGAGCAAACGCCGACCGGCCACGCCCGGTCGGCGGGCGCTTGACCTCAACGTCTGTTGAGGTTGCAGGCTGGGCCGGTCCACGTATCAGGAAGGACGGTCACCGATGACCTCCCCCGTAGTTCTCGTCACCGGCGCGACCGGCCGTGTCGGCCGCCTCGTCGTCACCGGCCTGCTGCGCGGTGGGTCCCACGTTCGTGCCCTCGTCCGCTCGCCGCAGGCGTCCCCACTCCCCCCGCAGGTGGAGATCGCCCAGGGTGATCTCCACGACGCCGCGACGGTGGCGAAGGCCGCCGACGGCGCCGACGCCGCCTTCCTGCTGTGGCCGGGCTTCTCGGCCGCCGGAGCCGAACCGGCGGTCGAGGCGCTGACCGGGCAGGTCCGGCACCTGGTCTATCTGTCGGCGGCCCGCCTGCAACGCGACGAGCACGGCCCGATGCCGGGCGTCTGGTCCGACATCGAAAAGCTGATCGACCGTACGCCGGGCACCCGCACGTTCGTTCGCAGCGGCGGGTTCGCCGCCAACACGCTGGAGTGGGCGGAACAGATCCGCGCCGGCGACGTGGTGACCATGCCGTTCCCCGCCGCCGGCCGCTCGCTGGTGCACGAACAGGACCTCGCCGACGTCGCCGTGCGGGCACTGCTCGACCCGCGGCACGCCGGTCACGCCTACGTGGCGACCGGCCCGCAGACCCTCACCTGCCACGACCAGGTACGCATCATCGGCGAGGTGCTGAGGCGCCCACTGCGGGTCCGGGCCCAGCCGCCGGAGCAGGCCCGCGAGGAACTGACCCGGTGGATGGGTGCGCTGGTCGCCGAAAAGTCCCTGGCGTACTGGGCCGGGCTCGCCGACGAACCGGAGCGGGTCACCACCGACATCGAACAGGTCACGGGGCACCCGGCGCGGTCGTACGCGGCCTGGGTCCGCGATCACGCGGGCACGTTCGGCGCGGCCCCCTTCTGACCGTCCCGGCTCGGCGCCTGTCTCTCTACTTCCCGATCGGATTGAGGCCGGTCTGTGGTGATCGGTTGCCGGTAGCGGCTCGGATGTCGATGGTGTTCTGTTCGCCGGCGTGCCGCGGCATTGGCGTACGGTTCGGCGGAGCCGGGCCCGGATCGTGGCGGCCCGGTGGCCGGGCGGGCAGAGGCGAGAACGCACATCGCGGCGTGCGGCTGATCCAGAGCTACCATCCGGATTCGGAAGATGTGACCCTCTGCGGGAGGACTGGCGCTGTGGTCTCGGGTTCGGAGTCGGCTCTGCTGGTGGCGGCACAAGCGGGAGACACGGACGCCTTCGCGGCTGTGGTTGGTCCGTTGCGTGGGGAGTTGCACGCGCACTGCTACCGGATGCTGGGCTCGTTCCACGACGCGGAGGATGCTGTCCAGGAGACGCTGGAACGGGCGTGGCGGGCACTCGGCCGATTCGAGGCACGCGGATCAGTACGGCCGTGGTTGTTCCGGATCGCCACGAACCGGTGCCTGTCGATGCTGGAGCGGCGGGGCCGCCGGGAGCTTCCCGTCCACCTCGACGAGGCTGCCGGAACCGACGCCGAGGTGTTCTGGCTGCAGCCCTACGCGGACGAACGGCTCGGGCCGGAGCCGCAGGCAGTGGCGCGGGAGAGTATCGAGCTGTCGTTCGTGGCTGCTCTGCAACGGCTGTCCGGTCCGCAGCGTGCGGTGTTGCTGCTGCGCGAGGTGCTGGGTTTCAGCGCGCGTGAGGTAGCGCAACAGCTCGACACGAGCGTGGCCGCCGTCAACAGCGCGATGCAACGAGCTCGAGCGGTCCTCGACCCGGCACTGCCTGCCGCGACGCAGCAGGCCACGATGCGCAAGCTGGGCGACGAGGCGGTCCGGGACCTGGCCCAGCGGTACGCGCGAGCGTGGGAGGCCGGCGATGTCGTGGCCATCGTCGCGCTGATCACCGACGACGCGCGGTACTCGATGCCGCCGGTGGCGACCTGGTTCGCCGGCCGGGCAGCCATCCGCGGATTCCTGCTCGCCGGCCCCCTGCAGTGTCGCTGGCGATTTCTGCCCACGACGGCGAACGGCCAGCTCGCCTTCGGGACGTATCGCTGGGACGACCAGCAGGCCGCGTATCTTCCCGGCGGGCTCGACATTCTGGCCCTGCGCGACAGGCACATCGGGGAGGTCGTGTCGTTCCTGGATGCCGACCTCGTGGCGTTCGGGCTGCCGGCGAGCCTGCCCGGATGACGGCGGAATTCTGCCGGACAGCGATGGATTCGCCACCTGCGCCGGGTTGTACCGGTGAAAGGAGGCACACATGGTTGTGCAGCAACACCGAGACGACGAGAAACTCATCACCGATCTGATCGAGCACTGGGTGGCCGCGATACAGGCGGGTGACCTGCCGGGGGTCCTTGCCAATCACGCCGACGACATCGTGATGTTCGACGTGCCGCCCCCGCAGGACGGTGTCCGCGGCATCGACGCGTACCGGGACGCCTGGCCGCCGTTTCTCCGATGGCTGGCCGGCGGCGCCGTGTTCGAGATCGTCACCACCGACGTGACCGCCGGAGCCGAGGTTGCCTTCGCGCACGTGCTGTTACGGTGCGGCACACCTGACGATCTCGCCCGCCGTCCCGACCACCGTCTGCGCATCACCCTAGGGCTCCGCAAGGAAGCCGACCGGTGGCTCATCGCCCATGAACACCACTCGTTCCCGCTGGCGGAACCGGCTGACCGGGCAGCCGCAGAGCTGGAGATCAGGGCTCTGCACGAACAGTGGTTCGAGCAGACGGCGGCGAAGGACCTCGACGGGTTGATGGCCGCCATAGCCGACGACGTGGTCTCCTACGAGCACATCACACCCCTGGAACACATCGGCCAGGCGCAAGTCCGGCAGGTCTGCCAAGACGGGCTGGAAGCAGGAACCGGTGAGGTGACCTGGCAGGTACCGAACCTCACCGTCGTCGCTGCGGACGATCTCGCCGTCGCCTGGGGCCTCAATCGAGTGCAAGCGGCGGGCCCGGACGGGCAGCTGATCGAGACGTGGTCCCGTGGTACCCGCGTGTTCCGTCGCACCGACTCGGCATGGTCGATGGTGCACCAGCACCTGTCGTACCCCCTGGATCCGCAGACCGGGGCCGTTCGTACCGACCTGCGGCCCTAACGGCAAGGCCGGGCCGCAACGTGCAAGCCCGGCCAGTGCCCGGCCGACGCACTTGGCGTCCCGCTGACGCCTTGGGCGTCCATACCGACGCACCCACCTCAATTCCCCTGCGTTCGCATCGGCGTCACGGTGACGCCGATGCGGACGCGCCGGGCGCAGGTGAGCTGGCCAGTATTCGCGTTGGCTGCGGAAACGGGTTGGAAGACAGCCACTCAACGGCGCCCGCGAGGCACCCGGCAGGCGTCGCCGTGGTGGAGGGACCGGGCCGGAACGGCCGGACCGCCATCGATGGGCGTTAGTGTGGGGGTATGGGTCGGGCCGACCGTGACGAAGCAGGCGGCGGCTCGCTGTTCATGGTCGGTCTCGCCGCGCTGTTCATCTTCGTGGTGGCGACGACGGCCGCCAACATCGTCGCGGGCGACGACACCTTGCGGTATGTCACGGGTGACCGTCCCGTCTACGGGGTGGCCAGCGGCCAGAACGGCACGGACCGGTGGCTGGAATGGCGATTGCCGGCCGGCACGGCGGCAATCGGCGTCACCTACGAGGCCGCCGAGGACGAGGCCCGGCGGCCGGCCGTGTTCTCCCTCGGCGGGACCTTCCACCGGCACGGCGGCGCCGCGTCATGCCCGGCGCGGCTCGCCTGGGACGTCGCCGTGGCCGGGCGGCCGGGAGCGGGCGGGGTGCTCGAATCCGACGAGGACCATGTCGACACGACCGTCCCGCTCCCGGACGAGTATCTGGGACTGCCCATCGCCATCACCGTGCGCCGCGTGGACGGCGGTGACTGCGACGTGACGTTCACGGTCTACGAGCTGGCCGTCGACGGTGACATGCCGATCGGCTTCCTTCCCGGCTTCCCGCCGCAGATCTTCATCACCGACCAGTGCCGTGACGACGAACCGTGCCCACTGCCCTGATCAGGCTCCGTCATGCCACGGCGGCGGTCGGTGGGGCTCCTCGAGCCGGATCGCCGTGGTCATTCTCGGGAGGGGATACCGGTTACCGCGATGCCTTTCGGCGCGGATTCGCCGATCACCATCGTGAATTCCGCCCGTAGGTCGCCGGTGCCTCTCTCGACCGGCTCCTGGAGATCGATGGTGCCGCTCTGCCGGGCGGAGGCGCCGATCTGGGGGTTCCAGTCGCCGCCGAAGGGCCTCGGCTGGTAGGCGTGCCCGTCGCCGCCGGTGACCACGAACGAATTGAGGGGCAGGCCGATCGTGTGGCCGGTGTTGTTGCGGACGTGCAGGTGGACGACGCCGTGCCCGTCGACATTCTCGATCCTCGTGACGGTCAGCGTGAGCCCGCCGCGCTTGGCGGAGGTCCTGGTGTCACTCACCACGCCCGCCGGCACGTCGACTCCGGGGCTGCCGGAGAACGGCAGGAGCGTCGACGGCGGGCTGCCACCGAGCGCGTACACCACGCAGAGGAGTCCCCCGGCGCAGACGATCACGGTGGCGATCAGGTGGCCGGTCCGGCTGCCGCCCTTGACCGCGGCCTTCGCCATCGAGTTGCCGATGCCCAGCAGCATGCCGCCGAACCCGAAGCCGAGGAAGTAGACGGCGCCGACCGGAATGCCGGAACCGAGACGGGTGCCGAGGGCGTCGCGCGGGCTGTCGATGTCGCCGGACATGCCGCCGAAGACGATGGACATCCAGCCGGCGAAGCAGAACGCCGAGACGCACAGCCCGAGGACCATCAGCACCCGGCCGGGCCCGCGCCCGGTGAACAGGGCACTCACCGGGTTGAGGTCGACTTCGTACCGGTCGCCGATGTGCTGTTCGCCGATGTGCTGCCGGCCGAAGTTGTTGTGCGGGCCGAAGGAGTTGCCCGTCCCGAACCGGTACCCGCTGTCGGCGCTGTGCCGGGAGCGGTCGATCGACATGTTCTGGCCGGCTCCGTAGACACGGGCGTGCCCGCGGGCCCGCGCGTCGAGGTGATTGCCGCGGTCGTCGTCGGCTTCCGGGCGGGTCATCGTCAGCGCCCGATTCTCATGTCGCCGCCGGACACGTTGACCTGTGCCCGGCCGCGGGCGTGGACGTTGAAGTGGTGGGCGGGCGCCGCGGCGGACGCCGGCAGGGTGCCGGCCGGACCGAGCCTGTGCACGAGCGCGTCGAGGTCGGCCGCGATGTCCGGCCGGATGGCGAGCAGGCGGGCGAGCCGGTCGGCCCAGTAGACCTGGACCGCTTCTTCAGCCTCCGCGTCGGCGGTGGTTCGGGCGGCGACCAGTCGCCGGCGGTCGTGTTCCAGTTCGGCGGTGACATCCTCGACGACGGCCGCCCGGCCGCGGCCGCACAGCTGGGCAACCGCTTGCTTCGCCGTCTTCCAGGCGTCGCCCGCCATCGCACCGACGATGGTCGCCGCCGCGGTGGCGGCGAGGGCTTGCAGTTCAGGTTCCACGACTGGCTCCCGCTCCTGATCGATATACGGACTCTGGTCGTACTGACGGAGACCGGAGGAGGTGGGGAAATACCTTGCGGTCGAGTCCGTTCGACTCGGCTAGCTGTTCTCCGCGTGGTGGGCCGCCCGGGCGGTGTTCAGCGCCTCGCCCACTCCGGCGAGCAGTTCGACAGCGGTGAACGGCTTCTGCAGGATCGGGACGGCGATGTCGATGCCGTGCTCGCGACGCACCTCCGCGTCGCTGTAGCCGGACATGAACAACACCGGCAGGTCGGGTCGGCGGACCCGCAGGCGTGCGGCCAGCATGGGGCCGGACCGGCCGCGCAGGACGACGTCGGTGAGCAGCAGGGCGACGTCGTGTAGGTCGAGGGCGGCCAGCGGGCCGTCGCCGAAGGCGGTGGCGCGGTAGCCGTGGTCCCGCAGGATCCTGATCACCAGATCGCTGACGAAGTCGTCGTCCTCGACCACCATGATCAGCTCACCGTGGCCGTGACCGTGCTCGTCCCGCGCCGGGCCGGCCGTCGAGGTGATCTCCGCGGCAGCCGACGGGAGCAGGATGCGGAACATCGTGCCGACGCCCGGCGTCGACTCGACCCCGATGGTCCCGCCGGCGTCGCCGACGATGCCGTAGACGGTGGCCAGCCCCAGGCCCGTACCGCGATCGGCGGGTTTGGTGGTAAAGAACGGCTCGAAGAGACGGTCCCGGACCTCCGGGGTCATCCCGCAGCCGTTGTCACTCACGGTGAGCTGGACGTAGTGGCCTGCCTCGACGAGGTCGGTCTCGATCGACACGACACCCCCGTCCTGCATCGCGTCCCGTGCGTTGATCACCAGATTGAGCAGGATCTGGTCGAGCCGTCCGCGGTTGGCCCGGACCGGCATGGGTTCCGCGGCCGGTCGGCTGACCAGGCGGATGTTCTCCCCGATGGAGCGGCTGAGCAGTTCGGCGGCCTCGGCGACCACCTCGTTGAGGTCGATGACCTCCACCTGGGTGGGTTCACGTTTGGCGAACAGCAGCAGCTGGCTGGTGAGGGATCGGGCCCGGTCGGCGGCGTTACGGATCCGCGCCAGGTCGTCGGCGGCATCGCCGGTGACCTCGTCGGCCAGGAAGTCGGCGTAGTTGAGGATGATCGCGAGCAGGTTGTTGAAGTCGTGGGCCACTCCCCCGGCGAGCTGGCCCAGGCTCTCCATCCGGTCAGCGCGTGCGGTGCGCTCCCGGGCCGTCGCCTCCTCGGTGATGTCGCGCTCGGTGGCGGCCGCGGCGACCACGGCACCGTGCTCGTCGCGGACCGGCCAGACGGTGACCGACGCGAGGATGGTGGTGCCGTCCCGGCGGACCCGCTTCGTCTCGGCGTGGGTGACCTGCTCCCCCCTGGCCAGCCTGGCCAGCGACTCCCGGACGGCATCTCCGCTGCCGGGCGGCAGGATCAGGTCCGCGAACGGCCGGCCGATGACCTCGTCCGCCCGCCAGCCGTACATGCGTTCCGCACCGCCGTTCCAGGCGGTGACGACGCCGTCGAGGGTGCTGGCGATGATGGCGTCGCTGGACTGCTCGGCGACGGCGGCCAGGCGCTCCCGTTCCCGGGCCGCGGCGCCGGAGGCCCGCAGCATCCGCTGGTGGTGCAGGGCGAGGAACCAGCAGATGACGACGGCCACGGCCACGAACACCAGCCGGAAAACCTGGCCGGCGGAGCCGAGCAGTCCCTGCCAGGTGGAAACGGCGAAGCTCGCGACGAGCGCATATCCGCCGACGGCGAGTACCGCCGCCGGACACGCCGACGGGGCCGCCAGGGCGGGGCCCAGCGCGACCATGCCGAAGATCAGGGACTGCCTGGGCAGGAGGGCGGAGGCCGCGGCCAAGGCGGTCACCGTGGCCAGACCGGCCACGATGTATGGCGACGCCAGGCGGCCGCGCACACGGGTCCCCAGGGAAAGAATCGTTTCCACCCGGCAACCTTTCCGAGAAACAACTCCCCATTTGCCCTTTGTACGGTAGTCGTCGGCGTACGAAGAATCCGGCAGTCAGGGACCGGCGCTCAGGCCGGGGACCGTGAAGTCCCGCCCGGGACGCGGCATCCGGCGGTGACGGTCACAGCACCCGCCCGAGTTGCCGCCGCGACTCCACACCGAGTTTCCTGAACACCTTGCGAAGGTGGTAGTCGACGGTGCTGGCGCTGATGAAGAGCCGTTGAGCGATCTGCGGGTTGGTCAGGCCGTCGCGGGCCAGGACGGCGATGGCGGCCTCCTGAGGGGTGAGGTCACCGGCGGTCTCGGGGCCGCGCCGGCGGGCGGTCTCCCCCGTCGCGAGGAGTTCCTGGCGGGCGCGTTCGGCGAACGCGGGCGCCCCGATGTCCTCGAACATGGCCAGTGCGGTGCGGAGTGCGGCGCGGGCGTCTCTGCGGCGCCGCTGCCGCCGTAACCATTCGCCGTGGAGCAGATGGGTACGCGCCAGATCACCGACCGCGGCGGTCGGTGTCAAGATCGTGATCGCTGCCCGGAAGGCCTCCTCGGCATCGGAGGGGGCGGCCAGCAGTGCCCGGGACCGCTCCAGCAGACCTCGTGCCCAGGGTGTGCCGCTGATCGTCGCGCGCTCGGTGAGCAGCGCCAGTGCCTGTCCGGCGGCGGCCCGGTCGTCGGCGTAGGTCGCGGCCTCGACCAGGTCGGGCAGGATGCGGGTGTACGCGCCCGCGTAGTCGTCGTCGAGCAGTTCGGTGGCGACCGTGGCCGCCGCCGCGTAGTCGCCCAGTGCCAGGTCCAGAATGACCAGCCCGATACGCGACAGGCCGGCGCTGGACCCCATCCCGAGCCAGACGGCCGCCTGATGTGCGCGTTGGATGCGTTCCCGGGCATCGTCGGGTGCCCGCCAGCCGACCTGTTCCGGGCTGCGGTACATCTCCCACATGTAGGGCGTGCTCGCGACCGCGCTCCGCAACTGCTGGACCTCCAGAAGCAGTTCGTCCGCGGTGTCGAGCCGGCCGAGTGTGGTCTCGTGCAGCGCCAGCGCGTACAGCGAGGTCTCCAGCGTGTGCAGGGCGCCGGTGTTGCGGGCCGCGTCGGCTGCCCGGTGCAGGACCGTCTCCCGGGTCCGGTCGTCCCAGATCCGGGTGCTGGCGGTGATCGCCGTGACGTAGTGGCGCAGCAGATCCGGGTCGGACAGTTCTCCGGCGGCGACGCGGGCGGTCGCCCGGTGAACGATGGGTACCGCGTCGGCGAAACCGTGCACGGTCATGGTGGCGATGCCGGTGAGCAGGAGATCGGTGAGGGTCTCCTCGGCTGCCGCGCGGTCGAGCACGATGTCGGCGATCTGCCGCAGCCCGGTTCCCTCGGTGAGGTATTCGGCGGTCAGTGCCGCGTCGACCGCGCCGAGCAGTGCGTCACGGGCGAGGTCCGGGTCGACGGTGCGGAATTCGCCGTACGCGGCCAGACAGGTGGCCGGGACCTGCGCCATCCCCTGTTCGCCGCCGAGTGCGATGAAGGTCCTGGCGCGCAGCATCAGCCGGCTGCCCTGCCCGGTCGCGTCGAGCAGGGTCGGTTCGATCGCGTCCAGCAGCAGGTGCGCCCGGGCCGGCGCGCCGGAGGTGAACGCGGCTTCGGCGGCGGCGAGCAGCCGGCCGGCCCGGGCCCGTTCGTCGGGGGTCAGCTCGGCGGCACGGGCGAGGAACGTGGCGCGGGCGGCGTACCCGCCACGGCGGGCGGCCCGTCCGGCTGCCACGACGAGGTCGGCGGCGACCTGCTCGTCCGGTTGCAGTGCCGCGGCCGCGTGGTGCCAGGCGCGCCGGTCGGCGTCCGCGGTCCGCACGGTGGCCCGGGCCAGGGCCTGGTGTGCCTGCCTGCGTTCGGAACTGGTGGCTCCGCCGTAGATGGCGGAGCGCACCAGCGGGTGCCGGAACCGGATCTCCGTGCCGACGGAGACCAGCCGGGCGCGTTCGGCGTCGTCAGCGGCCTCGGGCGGAACGCCGAGTTCGCCGGCGGCCGCGGTCACGTAGCCGATGTCGCCTTGCGGTTCGGTGGCCGCGACCAGAAGCCAGCGCCGGGTCGGCGTGCTGAAGCGGCGGACCTGTTGCAGGTAGTGCGCCTCGAGGCGACTGCCGATGGGCAGCGGCTCCGGCAGTAACAGGGCCCCGGCCAGCTGGTTCTCGGTCAGTGACGAGGACAGGTCGGTGATCGCCAGGGGGTTGCCGCGGGTGGCCGAGACGATCTGTGCCGCCACCTTGGGGTCCAGGACGCCGCCGACCACCGAGCGCAGCAGGGTCAGGGCGTCGGCCTGCGGCAGTCCCTCGACCGCCAGCGTCGGCAGGCCTTCGAGGGCGGCGACGTCCTCGGTGCCGGTGCGGACGGTCAGGACGAGGCCGATGCCTTCGGCGTGCACCCGGCGGGCGACGAACGCGAGCACGTCGAGCGATTCGCGGTCCAGCCACTGGGTGTCGTCCACACAGCACAGCAGCGGGCCGCGCGCCGTGACCGCGGCGAGCAGCGACAGCGTGGCGAGGCTGACCAGGAAGCGGTCCGGTGCGGGGCCGTCGGTCAGGCCGAAGGCCACCGACAGCGCTTCACGCTGCAGAGGCGGCAGGACATCGAGATCTCCGGTGTACGGGATGAGCAGCCGGTGCAGCGCGGCGAACGAGAACCCGGCCTCGGCCTCGACGCCCGCCACCCGCAGCACCCGCAGATCGGCCGCCGCCTCGGCCACCGCGTCGAGCAACGCCGTCTTGCCGATACCCGCCTCGCCGCTCAGCACCACGACCTGGCTCATTCCGCCGCGGATCTGTGCCAGCAGGGTGTCCAGCGCAGCGCGTTCGGTGTCGCGTCCCCACAGCACCGCAGCAGACTACGTGACACCCTCGATGACTACGAGGTTCACCGTGACGGCTACGTGATCGCGGGGACGCGACCGGTGTCCGGCTCTCCGTACCGTGCCCGTGTGAGCGAGTGGGACACCGGCCGGTACGTCATGCACGGCCGCGACAGTGAGCTGGCCGTCATCGCGGGTGTGCTGGCCGGGGCCCAGGCACGTCGCGGTGCGGCCCTGGTGATCCGCGGCCACCCCGGTATCGGCAAGACCATGCTGCTCAGCGCGGCCCGGCAGGCGGCGGACGACGCGGGGATGCTGGTGCTCGCCATGAACGGGGCGGAGGCCGAGGCGACGCTGCCGTTCGCCGGACTGCATCAGCTGCTCACTCCGCTGCTGACCGACCTCCCCGCGCTGACCCCGACCCTGCAACGGACGCTGCGCGGCGCGTTCGGGCTCCAGGACACGCGGCCGGATCTGTTCACCGTCGGCCTGGCGGTGCTCGAGTTGCTCGGCGACCGCGCCGCCCGTACACCGCTGTTGATCGTCGCCGACGATGCGCACTGGCTCGATCCGGAGACGTTGGCCGTGCTGGTCTTCGTGGCGCGGCGGCTGGGCGTCGAGCCGATCGCGGCTCTGATCGCGGTCCGGGCCCAGCACACCGGCGTGCTGTCCGGCACCGGTCTCGGGCAGCTGCGGCTCGGTGAACTCGACGGCGCCACCGCCGAACGGGTGCTCACCGACCACGCGCCCGGCCTCGGGCCGAGTCTGCGCGAGCGTGTCCTGACCGAAGCGGCCGGTAATCCGCTGGCGCTGGTCGAGCTGCCCCGGCTGTTGGGGCCCGGGGCGGACCTCGCCGAGTTGCTTCCGCTCAACGAGCGTCTGGAGTCGGCGTTCGCCGACCGGTTCGCGCAGCTGCCGGACCCCACCCGGGCGGTGGTGGCGGCCTTCTCCGCCGACGCCGGCTGCCCGTTGCCCGACCTGCTCGCGACCGCGCGGGCGCTGACCGGCACAGCGGTCACGGCCGGGACGATCCAGCCGGCCATCGACGCCGGGCTGGTGCAGATCCACGAGCGGCGCCTACGGTTCCGGCATCCACTGGTCCGCTCCGCGGTGTACGCCGCGATGGACGACTTCACCCGGCTCACCGTCCACGCGATGCTCGCCGAGCGCCTCGCCGATCCGGACCGGCGCGCCTGGCATCGCAGCGCCGCCACCCTCGGCACCGATGAGGATGTCTGCGACGAGCTGGAGGCGGCGGCCGGTCGTGCGCTGGAGCGTGGGGCACTCGGCGTCGCCGTCAGCGGCCTGGACCGGGCCTCGGAGCTGACGGCCGACCCCGGACGGTGTTCGTCGCTGCTGCTGCGCGCCGCGGAACTGGCGTCGCAGATGCACGACCGGCAGGTGGCGGCGCGGCTGGTCGCCAAGGCACGCCCGGCGCAGGGCAGCGCCGCCGACCAGGCCCGGCTCGCGCTGGTCCGCGACATCGTGGAACCCGGCGACGTCCGCGACACCGCCCGCCTCGACGTGCTGTGCGACCTCGCTCTCGACGCCCGGGCCGCCGGGGACGCCGGGCTGGCGGCGATGCTGTGCTGGCGTGCCGCCTCCCGCTCCTGGTGGGCCGGTCTACCGGCCGACGCCGGCGAGCGGATCACCGCGGTGCTCGGCAAACTCGGCGTGGCCGCCGACGAACCCGCCGCGCTGGCGATCGCCGCCTACGCCCAGCCCGACGTGCACGGGCCCGCCGTCCTGCGGCAGTTGCCGTCGCTGGTCCCGGACCGCAGCGACATCGACGCGATGCGATTCCTCGGCGGGGCGGCCCTGATCCTGGGTGACTTCGTCACCGCCTCCTCGTTCATGGGCACCGCCTCCGCCGGATACCGCGCCCAGGGCCGGGCCGCGCTGCTGGCCCGCAACCTGTCCTCGACCGCCTTCATCCGGCTCTGGCTCGGCCGCTGGCCCGCGATCCGCGCCGACCTGGAAGAAGCCGAAGCGCTGGCCGAGGAGACCGGCGACCACTTCTGGATCGTCGCGGCCCGCGCCGCCCAGGCCCTGCTCGAAGCGATGTACGGCAACGACCGGGCCGCTGTCCGGCTGGCCGACGCGGTGCTGGCCAGCCCTCTGGTCACCGGCGTGCGATTCGTCGCCCAGGCCGCCCAGCACGCCCGCGGGATGGCCACGAACGCCGCCGGGCGCCACGACGAGGCACTCGACCTGCTGCTGCGTGTCTTCGACCCGCAGGACGACACCCACCATCCGGACATGTGCGGGTGGGCGCTGCCCGATCTCGCCGATGCCGCCGTACGGTCCGGGCGCCCCGACGCGGTACGGGCGATCCTGGCCCGCGCCCGGGAGCGGGCCGACCGTTTCCCGTCACCGATGCTGCACCGGTCGCTGGCGTACGCCGAAGCCGTGCTCGCACCGGAAGGTGACACCGCGGAGGCCTACCGGACGGCCTTCGCGATGGATCTGTCGGCGTGGCCGCTGCACCGGGCCCGGCTGCACCTCGCCCACGGGTCGTGGCTGCGCCGCAGCCGCCGCATCCTGGAGTCCCGTCCAGCGCTGCGAGCCGCCCGCGACGGGTTCGACGCACTCGGCGCGAAGGCCTGGGGCCGCCTCGCCCGCGAGGAGTTGCGGGCGGCCGGCGAGGAGAGCGCCGGCCGCGAGACGCCGTCCGGGGAGCGGTTGACCGCACAGGAGCTGCAGACCGCGATACTCGCCGCGACCGGCCTGACCAACCGTGAGATCGGCCGGCGGCTGTTCATGTCGCATCGCACGGTCAGCGCACACCTCTACCGCATCTTCCCGAAACTCGGTATCACCGGACGGGGACAGCTCCGCACGGCTCTGGAAACCCTGCCGCAGTCAATTGACTGATGCGTACGCCCCCGTCGCCGCGAAGGGTCGAAGGCATGAAAGACGTACGAGTCACCCATATCGGTGGTCCGACGACGCTGATCGAGATCGCCGGCTGGCGGATCCTCACCGATCCCACCTTCGACCCACCCGGACGCCGCTACTCCTTCGGGTGGGGCACCGGCTCCCGCAAGACCACCGGACCGGCGCTGTCGGCGGAACAGATCGGGCCGGTCGACGCCGTCCTGCTCAGCCACGACCACCACGCCGACAACCTCGACGACCGCGGACGTGAACTGATCGCCGGGACACCGGTCGTGATCACCAACCCGGCCGCGGCCGGCCGTCTCGGCGGCCCGGCACTCGGCCTGCGGGACTGGCAGGAGACGGTCCTGCGGGCCCCGGACCGGCCGCCGCTCACCGTCACCGCGACACCGTGCCGGCACGGCCCGGCACTGAGCCGACCGATCGTGGGACACGTGATCGGCTTCGCCCTGCAGTGGCCGGGCCAGGAGCACGGCGTCCTGTGGATCACCGGCGACACCGTCCTCTACCCGGCAGTGCGGGAGGTGCCGCGCCGGATGACCGTCGACACCGTCCTGCTGCACCTGGGCGCCGTTCGTTTCCCGATCACCGGCCGGCTCCATTACAGCCTCACCGCGGCGGAGGCCGTCGAGCTCTGCGACCTGGTCCGGCCACGCACCATCATCCCGGTGCACTACGAGGGCTGGTCACATTTCAGCCAGGGACGGCAGGCGATCGAGCGGGCCTTCGCCGCGGCCCCGGACGGGCTCGGTGAGCGCCTGCACTGGCTGCCGCTGACGAGACAGTCAACGTACTGATGCCCGGCCGTCGAGAGCCGACCAGCCTGATGGGCATGCCAACTCGACGTAACCTCATCGCCGGCTCGGCGGCGATCGCGGCCGGCACACTGATCGGGACACCGGCCGCCGCGTCCACCCGCAGCAAGCCGACCGTCGTTCTCGTGCACGGTGCGTTCGCCGACGCCTCCGGCTGGAACGACGTCGCCCGGATCCTGCTGCACCACGGCCACCGGGTGATCGCCCCGGCCAACCCGCTGCGCGGCCTCGCCGCCGACTCCGCCTACCTGGCGAGCGTCCTGGGCACCCTGCCCGGCCCGCTGGTGCTGGTCGGGCACTCCTACGGCGGCATGGTCATCACCAACGCCGCCCGCGACAACCCCCACGTCACCGCCCTGGTGTACGTCGCCGCGTTCGCCCCCGACGCCGGCGAGACCCTGCACGAACTACAGGTCAGGTACACCGGCACCAAACTCGACGAGAGCGCCCTGGACTTCCGGCCACACCCGGGCGGCTACGACGGCTACGTCAAACCGGAGCGTTTCCGCGAGGTGTTCGCCGCCGACCTGCCCCGCCACGTCACCGACCTGATGGCCGTCACCCAGCGGCCCGGCGACACCACCACCCTCGGCGAACCGTCCGGCGTACCGGCCTGGCGCACGATTCCGTCGCACTTCCTGATCGCCCGCGACGACAACCTGATCCCGGCGGCCGCGCAGCGGTTCATGGCCACCCGGGCCGGCGCCCGCACCGTCGAGGTGAAGGCCTCGCACGTCGCCATGATGTCCCAGCCCCGCGCCACCGCCGCCCTGATCCGGAAGGCAGCCCGATGAGCTTCGTGACCACCGCCGACGGCGCTTCCATCTTCTACAAGGACTGGGGCGCCGGCCGCCCGGTGGTGCTGTCGCACGGCTGGCCGCTCAACTCCGACAGCTGGGAGGCCCAGGCACTGTTCCTGGCCGAGAACGGCTACCGGGTCATCGCCCACGACCGCCGCGGGCACGGCAGATCCACCCAGACCTGGCACGGCAACGAGATGGACACCTACGCCGACGACCTCGCCGCCGTGCTCGAACAGCTCGACCTGCGGGAGGCGACCCTGGTCGGTTTCTCCACCGGCGGCGGCGAGATCACCCGCTACCTCGGCCGGCACGGCAGCGCCCGGGTGGCGCAGGCCGTACTCGTCTCCGCGGTACCACCACTGATGCTCCGCCGCGACGACAACCCGCACGGCGTACCGATCGAGGTCTTCGACGGCATCCGCGCCGGATCGGCGGCCGACCGGTCACAGCTGTACCGGGACCTCGCCGACGGGCCCTTCTTCGGCCACAACCGCGACGGTGTGCAGATCTCCCGAGGCATCCGGGACGCGTTCTGGCTACAGAGCATGACCGCCGGGCACCGCAACGCCTACGAGTCGATCGCCGCGTTCTCCGCCACCGACTTCCGCGGCGACCTCGCCGGCATCGACGTACCGACCCTGGTCATCCACGGCGACGACGACCAGGTCGTGCCATTCGAGGTCGGCGGCAGGGCCTCCGCCGCACTGGTCGAGGGCGCCCGCCTGATCGTCTACCCCGGCGCCCCGCACGGCATCACCGACACCCACCGATCCGAGCTCGGCAACGACCTGCTCGCCTTCCTCAAGGAGTACAACGCATGAGCACGATCGTCCTCATCCACGGACTGTGGGTCACCCCGCGCAGCTGGGAACAGTGGATCCCCTACCTGGAGGCCAGGGGCCACACCGTCGTCGCCCCCGCGTACCCCGGCTTCGAGGTCGAGGTGGAGGCGCTGCGCGCCGATCCGACCCCGATCGCCACCGTGACCGTGCCGGAGACGCTCGCCCACCTCGAGAAGGTCATCACCTCGTTGCCGGAGAAACCGATCCTGATCGGTCATTCCTTCGGTGGCACCCTCACCCAGCTGCTGCTCGACCGTGGCCACGGCGCCGCCGGCGTGGTGATCGACTCCGCGCCGCCGGAGGGCATCCGGGTCACGCCGCCGTCGCAGATCAAATCCCTGTTCCCGATCCTCAACAACCCGGCGAAACGGCACCAGGCGGCCGGTTTCACCCCGGAACAATGGCACTACGCGTTCACCAACACCCTCACCGAAGAGCAGTCCCGGGAGGCCTACGACCGGTACGCGATCCCGGCGCCGGGCAGCTGGGTATGGGCCTACGGTCTCATCGCCAACTTCAAACCCGGCAAACAGGAGACGTGGGTCGACTACCACAACAAGGATCGGGCGCCGCTGCTGTTCATCGCCGGCGGTGCGGACCACATCATGCCGCCGTCGGTGAACAGGTCCAACGCCGACCACTACAAAGCCCCGGGCACGATCACCGACTACCACGAGTTCCCCGGCCGATCCCACTGGACCTGCGCCGAACCGGGCTGGGAGCAGGTCGCGGACAAGGCCCTCGACTGGGCGTTGCCACACGTCCGCTGACGACCACACCCGAGGCCGGCCGGCGGGGGTCCGCGATTCCCGCCGGCCGCCTCCTGCGCGATCGGCCGGGGTCGCGCTGTGCCCGCCCCGGCGTTGTCATGCGGTGATGGCGGGTTGTGACGGCAGCAGGTCGAGGTCGGCGGCGGCGACCGGACGGCCGAAGTGGTACCCCTGCAACAGGCGGTAGCCGATGCGGTGCAGGACTTCGGCCTGTTCCGCGGTCTCCACGCCTTCGGCCACCGCGGTCAGCCCGAGGCCTTCGCAGACGTGGATGAGCGCCTCGGCGATCACCCGATGCTCGCCGGCGCCGGTGATGTCGTCGATGAACGACTTGTCGACCTTGAGAGTGTCCACCGGAACGGTCCGCAGCAGCCGCAACGACGAGTGGCCGGTGCCGAAGTCGTCCAGGGCGATCCGTACGCCCAGGGCTCGCAGTTGATGGAGGGCCTGCACCGCATGACCGCCGTCGAATACCGCCGTCTCGGTGACTTCGACCGTGAGGTGGGTGGGCGGCAGACCGGTCGTGGTGAGGATGTCCGCGACGGTCTGCGGGAACCCGGGCCGGGCGAGTTGGCGGGCCGATACGTTGACACTCAGATAGCCGGGTGCCGTCGCCATCGTGTCGTCGCGCCAGCGGACCATCTGCTCGCAGGCGGTCCGCAGTACCCACGCGCCGAGTTCCACGATGAGCCCGTTGCGTTCGGCGACCGGGATGAAATAGGCCGGGCTGATCGGGCCGCGTTCGGGGTGTTCCCAGCGCACCAGCGCCTCCACCCCGGCCATCCGGCCCGCCGGGGCGGTGACGATCGGCTGATAGACCACCCGGAACTGGTCGCCGTCCAGGGCGGCGCGGATCTCCGCGCCGAGACGAGCCTGCTCGCCGGCCTGCTCGTCCAGCGCCGGCGACCAGCGCCGGTACGGTTCCCCGGTGCCCTTGGCGGCGTACATGGCCGTCTCGGCCCGGCGCAGGACCTCTGCCGAACTGGTCGCGCCTTCACTGTCGCCGATACCGATGCCCGCTCCGACGAGCAGTTCGTTGCTGCCGGCAAGGATCGGCTCGCCCATGGTGCCGGCGAGCCGGGCAGCGACGCGTTCAGCGGCCTCGGTGCTGTGGCCGGTCAGCAGCAGCGCGAACTCGTCTCCGCCCATCCGGGCCACCAGAGCGCCGGCGGGGGCTGCTCCGCGGATGCGGGCGACCAGATGTCCGAGGACCTCGTCGCCGACCTGCCGGCCCAGCTCGTCGTTGACGCTCTTGAATCCGGTCAGGGCCAGGTACACGACGTGGGCGCAGTGATGCGCCGTCACCTGGCACAGCCTGTCCTCGAAGTGCCGCCGATTGGCGGACCCGGTCAGATCGTCGTGGGTGGCCAGGTGTTCCAGCTGACTCGTCTTGCGCTGCACCTTGCGTACCAGGCCCCGGGTGCGCACGAAGGCGAGCACACACAGAACGATGCCCACGGTGGCGATGGCGAACCGGCCGGCCAGGCTGGCACCGGCCTGCGGCACGAACAACATGGCCGGTGCCAGCACAGCACATGCCGTCGCCAGAGCGACCGGTCCCCGTCCGATCCCGGCTTCCGCAGCCGACGCCGGCGGTCCCTCCGCCGCCATGCTGGGGTGCAACGCCGCGGCGCCCCAGAAGACGTAGGAGAGCAACCATCCGGCCGACAACTCGTAGCCGTCGCCGCCGGAATGCAGCGACACCACGGAGAACGCGACATCGGCCGCGAACAGCAGCAGCGCACCGGTACCTAGCAGCTTTGCGCTCGGCGTGCGGGCGCCGGCACCGATGAACATCCGGGTCAGCAGGGCCAGAAGTACGGCGTCGGCCGCGGGATAGGCGGTGCTGATCACCTTTTCCAGCATCGAGGCCGACGTGGTGGCGGCGGTCGGCTGCAAGACGAAGATCCAGAAGACCAGTCCGAGGCCGGCCGCGACCATTCCGGCATCGACGAGGGTTTCCATGTCGCTGCGGGTGCGGCTCCGCACGAACTGGAGGAGCCCTAGGACCAGAGGAGGGTAGGCGGCGAGGTACCAGACGTCGGCGAACGACGGGTACGGCTCCTCGTGCAGGACGTAGACGTAGTAGCTCCACACCAGGTCGCCGATGACCGCAAACGTCTGCCCGGCGGCGAACAGGTACCACATGGCAGGTCGGCGGGGCCGGTAGCGGCGCACGCCGGCCACGATCATCAGCGCCGAGCAGAACCCGATGGTGTTGTAGACCAGGTTCGAGGCGAGACCCTCGCGCGGCAGCAGGTAGTAACCGATCGTCGCCGCGGTTCCCGCAACGACCCACCAGACCAGCATCTTGTACCGCACGGCCAAGCAATTCGGCAGCAGAGTTGTCGGACTTAAGGTGTCGGCTCCGCTGCCGTCGACATCACAGGGCCCGCACCGAGGGCTGTCTTCGCCGACTTGTTTGCGGCTGGTGGTTTATGCCGTCTTTCGGGGGTATCCGGCCCTGGACAGGGCCGTGCAACCAGGCCGCCGTGGGCCAGGAGGCACGGCCGAGTGCGATACGACACGGAGGCTGCCCGTGACTCGACCGGCGACCCGAGAGCGAGCGAACGACAGACGGACCCGGATACAGCGGCGCGGCCGTGGACTCGGCTGGATGAGTCTCGGCCTGGGCGTGGCACAGCTGGCGGCACCGGACACGGTGCGCCGGATCAGCGGTGTGGACGACTCGGCGACCTCACGGGCGGTGGTGCCACTGGTCGGGGCACGGGAACTGGTCCACGCGGCCGGCCTCCTGACGAGCCGGCGCAAAGGTGCCTGGGCCTGGACCCGGGTCGCGGGCGACGCGATGGACCTGGCCGCGCTGGGGATGGCCATGGCCCACCGGGGCGGGAGCCGCCGTCGACGGCTGCTCGCCGTGACCGGTGCCGTCGCCGGGATCACCGTGCTCGACCTGCTGACCGCAGTGCAGGCCACCCGTACGAAGGACATCGGCTCCGCGCAGGCGCGGGGCACACGCAAAGGAGGATCCATGGAATTGACGGCGACCACGACCATACGCAAACCCGCGACGGAGGTGTACGCGTTCTGGCGCGACCTGGAGAACCTCCCGACGTTCATGGCGCATCTCGAACAGGTCCGCACCACCGGCGAACGGACGAGTCACTGGACCGCCGACGCCCCGTTCGGCAAGGACGTCGGGTGGGACGCGGAGATCGTCGATGAGGTGCCCGGCGACAGGATCGCGTGGCGCTCGATCGGCAACGCCGACGTGCCCAACACCGGCACCGTCCGCTTCGTGCCCGCTCCCGACGGGGTGAGCACCGAGGTGCACGTCGCGCTGACCTACGACATCCCGGGCGGCACGATCGGCAAGGCGGTCGCCAAGTACTTCGGCGAGGAACCGCACCAGCAGCTCGACGACGACCTGCGCCGGCTCAAGCAGGTACTGGAGACCGGCGAGGTGGTCCGCTCCGACGGCGCCCCGTGGGGCAAACAGGCGCGCAAGGAGTTCCCGCAGCGCCCCGCGCAGCCGCTGTCGGACGCCGAACTCGCGAAGGGAGCGCAGGCATGAGGGCGAACACCTGGGCGGGCCGTAACAAGGTCGAGGTCCGTGACGTGCCGGACCCGAAGATCCTCAACAGGCGCGACGCCATCGTACGGATCACCTCCACCGCCATCTGCGGCTCGGACCTGCACCTGGTCGACGGGTATGTGCCCACGATGCAGGACGGCGACGTGATGGGCCACGAGTTCATGGGCGAGGTGATCGAGGTCGGATCGGGCGTCGACCCGACCAGGCTGCGCGTCGGGGACCGGGTCGTCGTGCCGTTCCCGATCGCCTGCGGCGCGTGCGCGGCCTGTGCCGCCGAGCTGTACTCGTGCTGCGAGAACAGCAACCCGAACGCCGGGATCGCGGAGAAGATGTTCGGCCACCCGACCGCCGGGATCTTCGGCTACTCGCACCTGACCGGCGGCTTCGCGGGTGGTCAGGCCCAGTACGCGCGGGTGCCGTTCGCCGACGTCGGCCCGCTCAAGATCGAGTCGGACCTGACCGACGAGCAGGTGCTGTTCCTGTCCGACATCCTGCCCACCGGCTACATGGGCGCCGAGATGTGCGACATCCAGCCCAGCGACGTGGTGGCGGTGTGGGGTGCCGGCCCGGTCGGCCAGTTCGCCATGGACAGCGCCCGGGTGCTCGGCGCCGCGAAGGTCATCGCCATCGACAAGGAGCCCTACCGGCTGCAGATGGCCGAACGGGCCGGCCACATCCCGGTCAACTTCGACGAGGTCGATGTGCGGTCGCGGCTGCTGGAACTGACCGGCGGGCGCGGACCGGACAAGTGCATCGACGCGGTCGGCCTGGAGGCCACCCACGGCAGCGCGCACATCGCCGCCTACGACCGGATCAAGCAGGCCGTACGCTCGGAGACCGATCGCCCGCACGCGCTGCGCCAGGCGATCATGTCGTGCCGCAGCGGCGGTGTGGTCTCGGTGATCGGCGTGTACGGCGGACTGCTCGACAAATTCCCCGCCGGCGCCTGGATGAACCGGTCGCTGACCTTGCGTACCGGTCAATGTCATGTCCAGCGCTACATGAAACCGCTGTTGCAGCGCATCGAACGCGGTGAACTCGACCCGACCCGGATCATCACCCACACCATGCCACTCGACGACGCGGAACGCGGTTTCGACATCTTCAAGAACAAGCGCGAGAACTGCGAGAAGGTCGTCCTCAAACCCTGACCGTCACGCGGTGTCCGTCAGGTGCCGGCCGGCCACTCCGCCCACGGCCGGTCGGCACCGGACCGGATTCAGGACGCCCGATCGAGAAGGTCGTCACCAGCGCGGACGGAACGCGGGCGTCGCCGGAAGGACCCCACTGGATCGTCCCTCGAGGACGGGGCGGCGCGGCTTGACCTCAAGCAAGCTTGAGCTCCTAGCCTGGCCCGGTGACTGACTCCCGAACACCGATGACGGCGGGCCGGACGATGCGGGCGGTGGTCTTCGACGAGCACGGCCCGCCCGAGGTACTACGCGTGGCGCAGCTGCCGGTGCCCGAGCCCGGCCCGGGCCAGATCCGGGTCCGGGTCCGCGCCACCGGCGTGCAGCCGTTCGACACCGGCCTGCGCCGGGGCGGCTCCGGCTTCCCGGTGACCTTCCCGCAGCAGATCGGCAACGAGTACGCCGGTGTGGTCGACGCGACGGGCCCCGACATCACCGGGCTCGCCGTCGGCGACGAGGTGCTGGGCTGGGTGTTCCTCGCCGGGCTGGCCGACTACGTGGTGGTCGACGCGAGCGCCGCGGTCGCGAAGCCGCCGACCATGCCGTGGGAGGTCGCCGGCTCGCTGTCGGCGTCCGGCCAGTCGGCGTACACCGCCCTGCACGAGCTCGGCGTCGGCGCCGGGCAGGTGGTCCTGGTCCACGCCGCGGCCGGTGGCGTCGGCACGGTCGCCGTCCAGCTGGCCCGGGCCTGGGGCGCCCGGGTGATCGGCACCGCCGGCGAGGCCAACCACGACTACCTGCGCGATCTGGGCGCCGAACCGGTGACCTACGGCGACGGCCTGGTGGACCGGGTGCGCGCCCTGGCGCCGAACGGGGTGGACGCCGTCGTGGACGGCGCGGGCGGTCAGGCGCTGCGCGACTCGATCCGGCTGGTCGCCGAGCCGGACCGCGTCGTGACACTCGTCGACCACGCCCTCGCCCAGGACCTCGGCGCCCGTGGCGTTCGGGCGCAACGTTCCGCGCAGCGCCTGGCCGAACTGGTCTCGCTGTGGGAGAAGGGCTCGCTTCGGCTGCACGTGCGGGCCACCTACCCGCTCGAGGAGGCCGCGGCCGCGCACCGGGAGGTGGAACGCGGCCACGGCCGGGGCAAGGTCGTGGTGGTCCTCGACGATCAGCCGGCCCGCTGAGCGGTGACCGCCCCGGCCGCCGGCGTGGCGCGCCGCGTCCGCACAGCCCCGCAGAATCGCCGAGACGATCCGGCAGACCGCCATCCTGCTGTGGCTCGAACGGACTACGCCGTACGGGCTCATCAAACCGACCGGGTTTCCCGCCGGCCCAGCTGTCTCGGACGCGTACGCCCCCGATGGGAGAATCTGCATGCCGGCACGGCCCGGTCCCGGCCGCCTGTTCCCTGCACTGCGCGAGGCGGTGGGAGGGCTGCCCCGAGAGTTCTGGTGGCTGTGGACGAGCACGCTGATCAATCGGCTCGGCGGCTTCGTCACCACGTTCCTGTCGCTCTACCTGACCGCGGACCAGGGATTCTCGGCCAGTTTCGCCGGCCTGGTGGCGGCCGTGTACGGGCTCGGCGGAGCGGTCTCGGCAGTACTCGCCGGGATGCTGGCGGACCGTTTCGGCCGCCGGCCCACGCTGCTGATCTCGCAGCTGGCGACCGCGGTGGCTCTGGCGACGCTCGGCGTCATGCAGCATCCGGTCGCCATCGTCGTGGTCGCCACCATCCTCGGACTCAGCGCCAACGCCTCCCGTCCGTGCATCCAGGCGGTCATCGCCGACCTGGTGCCCCGCGCCGACCAGGTCCGGGCCTTCTCCCTGAACTACTGGGCGGTCAACATCGGGTTCGCGCTGGCGTCGGCCGGCGCAGGCCTGCTGGCCGAACGCGGATACCTCCTGCTCTTCTTCGGCAACGCCCTCTCCGTGCTCGCGTGTGCTCTGCTGATCTACCTGAAGGTGCCGGAGACCCGGCCGGCCGCGCCGATCGAGGCACCGGCCAGGCACGGCCGCGCCGGTCGCCACGGCATGGGACCCGTGCTGCGTGACGGCCGGTTCATGGCCGCCGTGGGCTTGACCTTCCTGCTGGCCATGGTGCTGATGCAGTACACGACCTCACTGCCGGTCAGCATGGGGCTCAACGGGTTCTCCAGCGTCGACTACGGGCTCGCCATCAGCATGAACGGCCTGGTCGTCGTGCTGGCCACGATCCCCCTGACCCGTGCGATCAAGCGGCGGAACCCACTCGACGTCCTGGTCGTCGCCGCCCTGCTGTCCGGATGGGGGTTCGGGCTCACCGCCCTGGCGGACTCGGTTCCGCTCTACATCGCCACCGTCTGCATCTGGACGGTCGGCGAAATCCTCAACTCCCCGACCAGCATGGCCGTGGTGGCCGCCCTGTCCCCGGCCCATGCCCGCGCCCGCTACCAGGGCATGCACACGTTCGCCTGGTCGGCGGCGACCTTCGCCGGCCCGCTACTGGGCGGCCTGGCGATCGACCACCTGGGCGACGATGCACTGTGGTACGCCTGCGCGGTGTTGGGCACCGTCGTGGCGCTCGGCTACCGCTTCCTGCGCGCCCGGTTCGCCCCGCTGTTCGACACCGCCCGACCGGAACCCGCGCAGCCGGAGCCGACCACCACCGCCTGACCACCGTTCCTACTTCGCGACGCTCACCGCAGCTTCGGAGATCGCAGATTCGCTGCTCCTCACGCCGATGGGTGACTCATGCGCTTGATGGTTCGCCTTTGCTGCCGATAGACGTAGGGATACCGAGCCTGCTGGAGGAACGTGGCGATGGCCGTGCTGGGGCTGTCAGCGCTGTTCGGCGCAGCGATCGCTGTCTCCATGGCGGTGGGAGCCATCGCATGGCGCCGGCGTCACGAAGCCGTCGGTTTCGTGACGATCGGTCTCATCGCCGCTGGAGCGGCCTGGTGGTCAGCCATGTCGTTGGTGCCGCTGCTGACCCAGAACCCCCAGGCCGTCTGGATCAGTCTGGCGGCGGCGTATCCAGGGGTCTTCCTACTCGTCGTGGGATGGTGGGCGACCGCACGAACGCTGGCCGACCGATTCTGGACCCTGAGCAGGCGCACCGGCCTGGCGCTGTTGTGTGAACCACTGGTGTGCGGCGTGGCCCTGCTGACCAACCCGTGGCACCACCTGTTCATCGTGCGCCTACAGCCCACGGATCTCGACGGTGCGCTCGCCGCCGTCTTCGGTCCGCTGTTCTGGCTGCATGCCGTCTACTGCTACGCCCTGGTGCTGTACTCCGCCGTCACCATCTTCCGGACCTTCATCAGAGCGACCCACCGGTACCGCGGTTACCTGCTCGCCGTTCTGTCAGCGGCCCCGTCCGCCACCATCAACGTCGTGGCGGCCGGCTCTGGTGGCCGGCTCATCGATCTGACCGCTGTCGGCTTCGCCGTCGGCGCACCGGTGATGTATTGGGTGGTCAAAAGCCAGTCGGTGACGGCCGTTGCCCCGGTGGCACATCACAAGCTGTTCCAGACGATGGACGACCTGGTGATCGTCCTGGATCCTAATGGGCGCATCATCGACCACAATCCCGCGGCTGCCGAGGTCCTGATCCAGATGCCGGCGGCCGACCCTTCGACACCCCGGGGAACTGCCGTTTCCGCCGAACTCGCCGACCTCGTCGTACGGGGCCCCGGCGATTACGTGGTGACGGGTACCGGCCGGTCCGGTATCGACCTGAGCATCCGTATCACCGCTCTCCATGATCGGCGCGGCAATCCCGCGGGCCTGGTCATGGTGGCCCGCGACATCACCGAGCAGAACCGGCAACGCCAGGCGGTGGAGCAGGCCAACGAACGTCTTCGTCAGCAACTGGTGACGATCGAGGGACTCCGCGAGACCCTGGTCGATCAAGCGTCGCGCGACTATCTGACGGGTCTGTACAACCGGCGACACCTGATGACGGAACTGTCACGGATCGCCGCCAGCGGCGAACACTTCGCCGTTGCACTACTCGACATCGACTTCTTCAAACAGATCAACGACCGGTACGGACACAAGGCCGGCGATGACGTGCTCATCCGTGTCGCCGGCCTGCTGCAGGCTGCCACCTATCCGGGAGAGCTGGCAGCACGTTACGGCGGCGAAGAGTTCGCCCTGTTGCTCCGCGAAACGAGCAGCAGGGATGCAGCCCGGCGCATCGACGTCCTGCGACACCTCATCGAGACGTCGCCGATGCGCGCCGCCGACGCCGACATCACGGTGACGTTCAGCGCAGGCGTCGCACTGAGCACCCAGGTCACGGGGCACCTCGACGCCCTTGTTCATGAGGCGGACCAGGCCCTCTACACAGCGAAGGCGAACGGTCGCAACAGGGTCGAGATCAGCGTGAACGCACCGGACGCCGCCGATCTTCATCAGGAGGATCGTTCTCGGCCCCGGTGACGACGAACGACTCGTCCCCGACGGGCGGCCACGCTCCCCGTTCAGTGGCCGGTGAAGACAGCGTCACGGCGCTCGATGAAGGACTGGATCCCCTCGGCGCCGCCGGCGGTCGAGAACAGCCGTGCGATCTCCGGGCGCAGACGCTCGATCGCGGCGCTCTCGCCGTGCTCGTGGGCCAGGTGGGCGGAAGCGACGACGGCCCGTACCCCCAGGGTGTGGAAGCGGAAAACATCTCCGCCCCGGCTCCGACAGGTTCAATGGCGAACCGGCCTGACCTCTGCAGCAGGGTCGGCGGACGTGGATCTGAGACCTGGAGGCCCGCGCGGGGATGATGACAGCCAAACTGACCAGCAAGGTTGGGGGTTCAGCTTCCGGGTATGCAGGCGGTTCAGCAGCGCACCCCGCTCGTCAGCGGTGGTGCTGAAGATCGACGGCGACCGGGCGGGAGGCGGACCTGTGACGGCCGGATATCAGGAGACCGGGCTGGCCCAGATCGGCGAGGCTGTTGAGCGTTCCGGGGTATATCTGCAGTTCGTGCCGCAGCCGACTCCCTTGGAAGCCTGCTGGTACACGATCGGTCTGACTGGCCACGGGCATCCCGAGCTGATCCTGTTCGGGCTCCCGCCCGACATCTCCCGGCCCACTCTGCGCACCGTTGCCGATGACGTCATCGCGGGCCGACGGACATTCGCCCCCGGCCAATACGCCGACGACGTCATCGAGGGCCACCAGGTTCAATTCGTCGCGGTGATCGAGCCGGATCGCCACCTTCCCGTAGCCGCGCAGTTCTACGCCGTCACAGGTGCCGCCATAGACGCCTTACAGATCGTATGGCCGGACCGGTACCACCGCTGGCCCTGGCAGCCCGGCACGCACGTCGACGATATGCCGGTCCTCGGCCGACCCGCCTCGTCCGGGTGACAGGCTGGCTACCGGGCAGGCTGACAGCCCGGCGATCGCAGGTGTACGCCTGAGAATGCCTCGACGACGGCGGATTCGAGGGTTCAGACATCCGCTCGACTCGCTGCGATCGGCCAGACTCGCGGATTACGGCAAGCGAGTTCGAGGAACGTGGCGATGAGATCCTATGAGCCGGCTGTCCATCCTCGGGTGTTGCACGGTAAACCGCAGAACACGCTCCGCTGATCGTTCAAGGTGATCACACCGGAACCGCCGCAATATGGGCAGGTGCGTGCGGTCGGCGGGCGCTCCGGCATCAACTGGCGCAGCCCCGGAAAACGGCGGGCGGCCTGAACATAGGCGAGTTCTCGCTCGGCTGGGGTAGCGGGAACGGGAGCGCCTTCATCCCGGTCGACGAGAACGTCTCCGGACGGGGTCAGGAGATAGAACTCCCACAGGGAGTTGAAGACGGTGAGCAGTCCAAGCGCCCGAGCGTGGGATGCGCCTGGGTGATCGGACACTGCCTGGTCCTCGACCAGGCGCGTGAAAAGCTCCTTCGAGACCACGGGCGAAGAGTACGACTCTCCCGCTTCTCCCCCTCGCAGAAAACGACCGCACCCAGGCCGCCGAGGCCTGAAACGGAGCTCCTTACTGGAGTATCAGCCGGGCTGGTTCTCGGCTGTCAGAGTTTCGCGACCATGCGCCCGAGGGTGCCGGGCGCGATCCGCAGCATCGTCGGCATCAGTCTGGTCTGGCCCGGCAGCGCCATCGGCCGACGTTGCCGAAGTGCTTTGAGCGTGACCGCTGCGACCTCGGCAGGTTGCAGCTTCGGGCCTGTGGCGGCGGCGTTCATGGGTGTGTCCGTGGTCGGGGGAAGGACCTCGAGCACGTGAGTGCCCTGCGGTGCGAGTTGGCGGCGCAGGCCGTCGGCGAAGCCGTGCAACCCGGCTTTGACGGCGCCGTAGGTCGGCGCGCGGGTGGGCGAGACCAAGGCGAAGCCGGAGGTCACGAACACGATCGCGGCCAGGGCCGGCCAGCGCCGCAACGCCTCGCCGGTCAGGTGGATGGGTGCGGTGAGGTTCAGGTCGATCTCCTGGTCGAGGGCTACGGTGGCGTCGTCGACCGCGGTGAAATCCCGTTCGACGAACGTGCCGGCGTTGTTGATCAACACGTCCAGCCGACCGAACCGTTCGGTGATCGCATCGAGCATGGCGGCTCTCGCTTCCGGAACTGTCACGTCGGCTTGGACAGCCAGGGCCTGCGGGTTCGCCCGGGTGAAGCGATCGAGGGCTGTCTGCGATCGGCCGCACACGGCCACGGAGGCTCCCTCTTCCAGGAACGCCTCCGCGAGGCTCAGGCCGATGCCCGAGGTGCCTCCGGTGATGAGAACCACTTGTCCCATGCGTCTACCTCCCCAAAGTTCGGTACCGATCGGTACCGAATGCCACCGTAGCACTTCTGAACCGAGCGATACCGAAGAGATAGGCTGACGTCGTGGGTAGTGGGCGGACGGCACCGATCGGTAGACCACGGGCGTTCGACGCCGACGAGGCTCTCGAACGGGCGATGCTGGTCTTCTGGGCGCAGGGCTACGAGGGCTCCAGCCTCGACGACCTGACCGGCGCGATGGGCATCACCCGCACGAGCATGTATCGGGCCTTCGGCAACAAGCAGGATCTGTTCCGCAAGGCGCTGGAGCGTTACACCGAGGGCCCGGCGTCCTACTTCGCCCGTGCTCTGGGGCAGGCGACCGCCAGGGAGGTGGCGACCGCATACCTCGGCGGTGCGGTCAGGTCCAACACGCGACCGGACTGCCCCGCCGGATGCCTGGGCGTGCAGGGCTCGCTGGCGGCCGGGGAGTCCGGCCGCCAAGCCCGCGATACCCTCGCCGCCTGGCGCCAGGAGGGTGTCGCCCACCTGCGGGACCGATTTCAGCGAGCCGTCGACGACGGCGACCTGCCGTCCGACGCCGATCCCACCCTGCTCGCCCGATATCTCATGACCGTGGCCAACGGCATCGCCGTCCAAGCCGCCGGCGGGACCAGCCGTGAGGAACTCCAGCTGGTGGCCGACATGGCACTTCATCCGTGGCCCCCGGCCGGCTCCTGACCCCGGCGTGAAACGACGGGCACGTCTGGCGGGAGCCGGGCCAGCGGGCCGGCTCAGCCGCGTGGTTCTTCGAGGACTCAGTCCGGTCCGGCCGGCCGGTGGAAGCCGATCATGCGGCTCAGCAGGTCGAACCGCCAGACGGCACTGAGCAGTAGGAACCACGGCGGCAACGCCAGGCCGGCGACGGCGAACGCGGCGACATCGGGGAAGAGCCCGAAGTAGTCGGCGAGCACGGGTGTGGCCAGGATGACGACGAAGACGGCGATGAGAGCGCCGACGAGAGCGGCCGGACGCTTGTCGTGGTGTACCGGAGTCCAGCTCGCGAAGACGCGCACCGGCGGCTTCAGGAAGAGGATCAGCAGGAATGCGGCGAACGAGGTGAACACCGTCAGTCCGGTCTGGGCGACGACCGTGGCGGCCTGCTCGGTGAAGGTGGCGCTGGTACTCAGCAGGCCGGTGAACTGTTCGAAACGGGCGACCAGATTCTCCGGCACCCTCTTGCCGGGCAACGTCAGCACGAACTGGTACAGGGTGGCGTAGACGGTGACGCCGAACAGCGCGGTCACGATCGCGGCGGGAGCCACGAAGCGGGCCAGTGAGCCGATCAGGCCGGGGTCCGGCGGCTCCGGTTCGGCCCACGCGGTGAGCAGCATGGTCGGCACACCCACCGTGAACAGCACCAGGGCCACCTGCGACGGCTCGTAGGGGAACCCGAGTCCCAGCATCGCCACACCGACGATGATCAGGATGGAGGTGCTGACCCGCGCGAGATACAGGTACATCGACGTCGCGATGCCGGTCACGATGCGCCGCCCCTGCCGCTGGGCCGGCGCGAGCGCGTCGAAGGAGTCGTCGAGCAGCACGATGTCGGCGACGTCGCAGGCGACACTGTTGCCGCCGGCCAGGGCGACACCGACGTGCGCCTTCTTCAGCGACGGGATGTCGTTGACACCGTCGCCGATCATCGCGGTGTACCGGCCCTGCCGGCGCAGGCTGCCCAGCATGCGTTCCTTCGTCCGTGGTGTGACCCGGCCGAACACGGTGCCCCGGGTCACGGCGTCGTCGAACGCGGCCGGGGTCATCGCCTCCAGGTCGGCGCCGGTGACCGGGTCGGCGTCGTCCAGGCCGACACACCGGCCGAGAGCGGCCACCGTCCGTGGATCGTCGCCGGAGATGATCTTGATCTCGACGCCCTCGGCACGCAGGCGGTTCAGCGCCTCGCCGGCCCCGGCGCGGACCTCGTCGCGCAGCGCGACCAGCGCCAGCGGTGTCAGCGCGGGCAGGGCGGGCCTGCCGTCGGCGTCGAGGAAACCGGTATCGGGATCGGCGGTCGCGGCGAACAGCAGCACCCGCAGGCCCTGACGTGTCAGGTCGTCCAGGACGGCGTACATCCGCGGGTCGGCCGTGGCGGGGAACGCACCGTCCAGGGCCTCCACGGCACCCAGGACGTAGCCGCCATCGGGGCCGGAGACTCCGCTCCATCGGTGTTGCGGGGAGAACGCGACCCGCTCGCGCACCGGCGGCAGCGTCCCCGGCAGCGCCTGCGCCAGCGCGACGACGGTGTGGTTGCGGGTCGTCATGGCCTCGACCGCGGTTCCCAGCAGCTGTCGTACCGTCGCCGGGTCGTGGCCGTCGAAGGTCTCCACCCGTTCCAGGTTCATCCGGCCGGTGGTCAGGGTGCCGGTCTTGTCGGTGCACACCACGTCGACGCTGCACAGCGACTCGACGGCGCTGATCTGCTGGATCAGCGCACCCCGTCGGGCGATCGCGGCGGCGCCGACCGCGTACGAGATGGTGATCAGGAAGAACAGGCCGTACGGCACGAGCCCGGACAGCACCGCCGCGGTCTGCACGACCTCGACCAGCGTCAATCCCTTGAGGGCCGCGTTGGCCAGGACCGCCGCGCTCATCACCGCCACGGTCAGCATGATCAACCGGACGATCGCGTCGATGCGCCACTGCATCGGTGTGGGATCGGGCTTCCACGCCTTCGCGGTCGCGGTCAGCGCGCCCGCGTTGCTGTCGGCGCCGACCGCCTCGGCCGTCTGATACGCCGACCCACCCAGCACCACCGTGCCCGAATGCAGCCGGTCCCCGATCCCCTTCAGCACCGGTGCGGTCTCCCCCGTCAGCGACGACTCGTCGACCTCCAACCGGTCGCCGGCGATCATCGGGCCGTCCACGACGATCTGATCGCCGGCCGCGACGTGCAGCAGATCGCCGCGGACAATCTGCTCGGGAGTCACCTCCCGCTCGGCACCGTCGCGGACCACCCGGCAGGGGGCGCGGTGCAGCAGTCGGAGGCGGTCGAGTTTCTGTTTGGCGCGTACCTCCTGGATCGAGCCGATCAGCGAGTTGAGCAGACCGAGACCGACGCTGACGACGGCGTCCTTCGGCCGTCCCATCACCAGCAGCGCGAGCCCGATCACGTACAGGAAGTTGTTGAAGAGGGTGAAGAGGTTCGCCCGCAGAATCGACCAGTACCGGCGCGACGTCGACGAGGGTACGGCGTTCGTCTCGCCTCGTTCCCGCGCCGCGGCGACCTGGGCGGACGTCAGCCCGGCTGCCGGCAACGTCTCAGCAGTCAGCATGAAGTGCCGTCATCGCACCGCCCGTTCGATCACCGTCTCTGACGACGAGCGTAGGTGTTCGACCTGTGACAGACGACCGATTGTCAGGACCCCGGATAGCGGCCGTCGCCGTGAGGGTCGCCGCTGCCCGGCGGACCCGGCCGGGTGATCGACAGGCCGTCGTCTCCCTCCGATCCCGCACGTGTGAGCGCCGTGTGAGCCCGGTGTGAGCGGCCCGCCGCAGTCTGCCTCCCGTGACCGATAACCAGGGAGACACGATGAACACCGACAACTGGGTCCAGACCTGGGGCGCCGCGCCGCAGGCGCCCGATGCGGGGCTCGGCTCGCTCGACGGCTGCCCGCCGTTCGCCGATGTGACGCTGCGCCAGGTGGTGCGGGTTAGCGGAGGCGGGCGACATGTACGGCTGCGCCTCACCAACGAGTACGGGACCGGACCGCTGACCATCGGCGCGGCCCGGGTCGGGCTCGCGGCGGCCGACGGTGACGTCCGGCGGGGCAGCGACCGGACGGTGACGTTCGCCGGCCGGCCTTCGGTGACCGTCCCGGCCGGCGCGCCGATGCTCAGCGATCCGATCGATCTGCCACTCGCCGCCCTCGATCTGCTGTCGATCAGCCTCTACCTGCCCGAACTCGTGGAGAGCGTCACCTGCCACGACCCGTCGCTGGACACCGGCTGGCTCATCGCGGGCAACGCGGTGGCCGGCGGCATCCCGCCGGCGACGGCCGCACCCCTACCGGTACGGGCGCTGATCTCGGCGGTGGCGGTGCGTCCCACCGCACCGGGCAGGGCCGTCGTCGTGCTGAGCGATTCCCTCGCCGACGGGTTCGGCTCGACCCCGGACACCCACCGGAGCTGGCCGGAGCTGCTGGCCGAACGTCTGATCCGGCGCGGTGGGCCGGCCGCCTACGTCGTCAACCAGGGCATCAGCGGCAACCGGCTGCTCAACGACGGTCTCGGTACGGCCGGGCTGGCCCGGTTCGACCGTGACGTCCTGGCCACTCCGGGCCTCGGCCACGTGGTGGTCTCGCTGGGCCACAACGACATCAGCATCTCGTTCGCCGCGCGTGACGACGAGTCCGGCGACGGCTTTCTGGCGATGTTCCCCGGCTCTCCGGTGACCCCGGCGGACGTCATCGCCGGCTATCTCCAGCTGATCGCCCGTGCCCATGAGCGCGGGGTGCGCGTCCACGCCACCACGCTGACCCCCGACGAAGGCGCCGAGATCCATACGCCGGACGGCGAGAAGGCACGACAGGAGGTCAACGAGTGGATCCGTACGAGCGGCGCCTTCGACTCGGTGTGGGACTTCGACGCCGTCTGGCGTGATCCGGCCCGGCCGGGCCGGATCAGGGACCACCTCCACGCGGGTGACTTCCTGCACGGAAACGACGCCGGCTACCAGGCCCTGGCGGACTCGGTCGACCTGTCGCTGTTCGCGTGACGCCCCGCCCCGACTCTCGGAGAGGAAACCCCATGTACGACGTGATGATCGTCGGCGGCGGCCCGGTCGGGCTGTTGCTGGCCTGCGAACTCGGCCTGTCCGGCTGTTCGGTCCTGGTACTCGAGCGGGATCCGCAGCCGCATTCGGTGTGGCGGTCCCCTCCCCTGGGCATGCGCGGCCTGTCCGCCGCCTCGGCCGAGGCCTTCCACCGGCGCGGGATGTTGCCGCGGCTACTGGCCGCGTCCGGAATCACCGGTGAGGGCGGCGCCGGTCCGCGTTCCGTCGGCCATTTCGCCGGCATGATGCTCGACCCGGCGAACGTCGACCTGTCCGGTCTGCCGTTCCGGCTGCCCAGCCCGGCGGCACACGGCTTGATGTCCAGTCTCGACGCGGTCGAGACGGTGCTGTCCGAGCGAGCCGCCGAACTGGGCGTGGAGATCAGACGGGGCGTGCCGGTCGACGCCGTCGAGCAGGACGACGAGGGCGTGATCGCCCGGTCCGGTCGCCAGGCGTACCGGGGACGGTGGCTCGTCGGCTGCGACGGCGGCCGCAGCACCGTACGGAAACTGCTCGGTTTCGATCTCGTGGGCACCGGGCCGCAGCTCACCGGCTATGTGATGCTCGCCGACATCGCCGATCCGGAGAAACTGCGGCGCGGCTTCAGCCTCACACCGGCCGGGATGATCGTCCGGATGCCCACGCCGGGTCACGTCGGCATGATGGACTTCGACGGCGGCGCGTTCGACCGTTCCCAGCCGTTGACCCGGGATCATCTCCAGGCGGTTCTGCGGCGGGTGTCCGGCACCGACGTCACCGTGGGCGAGGTGCGGCTGGCGTCGAGCTTCACCGACCGCGCCATGCAGACGACGACCTACCGCGACGGGCGTGTCCTCCTCGCGGGCGACGCCGCGCACATCCACTCGCCGCTGGGCGGGCAGGGCCTCAATCTCGGTCTCGGCGACGCCCTCAACCTGGGCTGGAAACTCGCCGCCACGGTCCGCGGATCCGCGCCGGCGGGACTTCTCGACACGTACACCCGGGAGCGTCATCCGATCGGGGCGGCGGTGCTCGACTGGTCCCGCGCGCAGGTGGCGGTCATGCGGCCGGGCTCGCATGCACCGGCGCTGCGGACGCTCGTCGGCGATCTGCTCGCCACCAGGGACGGCACCACCTACGCCTTCCGGACGGTGTCGGGCGCATCGATCCGATACGACCTGCGCAGCGACCACCCGCTGGTCGGCAGGCACGCCCCGGAGTTCCGTCTCCAGGACGGCACCGGCCTCGGCGATCTGCTGCGCGACGGGCGGGGCGTGGCGCTGGACTTCAGCCCCGACCGGGCTCTGCGCGATCCGGCGACCGGCTGGACGGGCCGGATCCGGTATGTGTCCGGTCCGGCCGAGGACGACCTCGGATGCGGTGCCGTGCTCGTCCGGCCCGATGGCGTGGTCGCGTGGGCCGGCGACCGTCATCCCGATCCCGCCGCCTTCGCGCGGGCCGCCGACCGCTGGTTCGGCCCCCGCTCGGCAGCGGATGCCGGTGGTCGCCCGGTCAGCGGCACCGGGCGGGATCGGCGCGGATGACGGCCTGCTCGCGGTCGAGTTCCCACCCGGCCCGGTAGGCCGCGGCGAACCCCTTCTCGCCCAGCACGGCCTGTCCCCGTGTGGTGAGACCACGAATCCGCAGGTCGGTGTGGTCGTGGGTGCCGCGCAGCCGGGACGCGGCACCCAGCAGGACAGCCGATCGGCGCGTCTCTCCGTACGCCTCGGTGAGCGCCGCCGTGTGCACCGCCACCACGGACAGGATCGGCAGGTCCCGGGAGTCGCGCCCGGCTGCGTACGCCCGGGTCAGCGCCGCTTCCGTGCCGGGCAGATCGCCTTCGGCCAGACACAGCGCGGCCCGGGCGCAGCCGAGCAGTGACCGGACCTGGTCCGCCGTGCCGCGGTCCGCCCGCCGCTCGGCGTCCCGCAGCAGGCCGCCGGCCCGGCCCGGATCGCCCAGGTGCAGCCGGGCGTCGGCCTCGCACGCGTCGACCAGGATCAGCAACTCGGCCGATGCCGCGCGCTCGGCCCGCTCCCGGACCGCGCCGAGCAGAACGAGGGCCTGGCGGGTATCGCCGCGGCGCAGGTGCAGATCGACCCACCGCAGGTCGCTGTCCACCTGGTCGCCGATGCTGAGCGCCCCGAACTCATCGGCCAGCGATCGGGCCTCGCTCAGGTCGGCCAGCGCGCCGTCGAGGTCGTCGTACTGCCGCAGCCGGGCCCGTGTGGACAGCGCCGCGGCCAGGCCCCACCGGTCGCCGGCCTGCCGGAAGCCGTCCAGCGCCGCGTCCACCTCGGCCCGCATCGTGTCGAGCTCGCCACGGTTCTCGGCGATCTGCGCCCGGAAGAGGCGGGCCAGCCCGGACAGCCACCGGTCATCACCGGCGGCCAGCTGGTCGAACAGCCGGGAGGCGGCCCGGTCCTGCTCCAGGAAGGTGAGCAGCACCGGGCCGAAGACGCCGTACGGGCCGGGCAGCCGGGGATGTCTGAGCAGTTCGTCGGCCAGCTCCCGCATACGCACCCGGTCGGCGGCCAGCTGCTCGACGGTCAGCGGCAGCCGGCTGTCGGCCCGGCTGAGCAGGTGGACCGCCTCGGCACAGGTGCGTTCGGGTGCCGGGTCACCGCCGGGTACGGCCAGCGCCTCGCCCAGCCAGTAGGCCGCGTCGGAGTTGCGGCCGAACACCTGCCAGAACCAGGTCAGGCTCAGCGCCAGCGCGACGGCCCCGCTCGCGTCGCCGCTGTCGCACCGCCGGCGCAGCCCGGCCAGCGTGTTGTCGTACTCGGCGCGGATCAGCTGGAGGGCCGTCAGCTGACCCGGACCGCGCAGTCGCCGGTCCTGCTCGTGCATCAGCGTGGCCAGGTGATCGGCGGCCAGGTCGCGGACGGCGCCGATCCGGCCGGTCCCGGTCAGGCGTTCGATGCCGTACTCGCGCAGCGTCTCCAGCATGCGGTATCGGCCCGGCTCTGGTGTGAGCTGGAGCAACGACCGGTCGACGAGTCCGGAGAGCAGCTCCGGCATGGCGGCGACCGGCACCGTCGTGCCGGAGCAGACCGCGGTGGCCGTGGCCGTGGTGACGCCACCCGGAAGCACCGAGACACGCTCGGCGACGGTCCGCTCGTCGTCGGTCAGCAGGTCCCAGCTCCAGGCGATGACCGCGCGCAGCGTCCGGTGCCGGGGCAGGGCGGTACGGCTGCCGGTCGACAACAGCCGGAACCGGTCCGACAATCCGGTGGCCAGTTCGGGCAGCGACATCGTCCGCAACCGGGCCGCCGCCAGCTCGAGCGCCAACGGCAACCCGTCCAGCCCGCGTACCACCCGCAGCACGTCGGGCAGCGCGCTGCGATCGACCGCGAAGCCCGGGCGTACGGCGGCGGCCCGCTCGGTGAACAGCCGCACCGACGCCGCGCGCCGTACCTGGTCGAGGTCGTCGTCCGGGCCGGGCAGAGCGAGTGGGCCCAACGGCACCAGCGCCTCGCCGCCGATGGCGAGGGGCTCGCGGCTGGTGGCCAGCACCCGCAGGTCGGGGCATCGCGGCAGCAGCGCCGCGGCGAGGTGGGCCACCGCGTCGATCAGGTGCTCGCAGTTGTCGACCAGCAGCAGGCACTCCCGGCCGCTCAACTGTTCCACGAGCAGATCCAGGTCATCGCCCGCCACCCGCCGGACGGCGGCGCCGCGTAGCCCGATCGCGGCGAGCACCGCCGTACCGATCTTCGCCGGCTCCACGATGGAGGAGAGGTCGATCAGCCAGGCGCCGTCGCGGTAGTCGTCGCGGTGGCGGCGGGCGGCCTCCACCGCGAGGCGTGTCTTGCCGGAGCCGCCGGGACCCAGCACGGTGACCAGCCGGCCGGCGGTGAGCAGCGCCTCGACGCGCGCCAGGTCGTCGTCGCGGCCGACGAAGCTGGTCAGCGGCGCGGGCAGGTTGCTCGACGGTGGCTTCTCCGTGGCGGCCGGCGCGCGGAGCAGGCCGACATGCCGCTCCCGCAGAGCGGCACCCGGGTCGGCGCCGAGGTCGTCGGCCAGGACCCCGCGGACCCGCTCGTACAGCCCCAGGGCTTCACCCTGGCGGCCCTGGGCGGCGAGCGCGTCCATGAGCAGCGCGGCCGCCCGCTCATGGACGGGCCGCCCGGCGAGCAGCGCGGTGAGCCGGTCGGCGGCCGCGTCGGCACGGCCCAGAGCCGTCTCGGCGGCGGCCAGGTCGACGACCGCCTCCACCGAGAGGCCGGCCAGCCGTGTCGCGGCGGTGGGCGCCACCGCGGCGATGACCGCCGGCTCCGCGCCGGGTTCCGCACCCCACAGCGCCACCGCCTCGCCGAGCCGGGCCGCCGCGGTCATCGGATCGCCGGCGCGGAGCCGGTCCCGGCCCGTCGCGGTGAGCTGCTCGAACCGCAGCGCGTCCACGTCGTCGGCGTCCACCGTCAACCGGTAGCCGCCGACGACCTGCGCGACGCTGCCGGGCGAGCCGAGAATCCGGCGCAGCCGGGAGACCAGTGACTGCAGGGCGTGGGCGGCGCCGGCCGGCGGGACGTCGGCCCAGATCGCGTCGATCAGGGCGTCCGGCTCGACCGGGCGTCCGCCGGCGAGCGCCAGCCGCACCGCCAGTCCCCGCAACCGCGCGCCCACGACCGGCACAGCGGCATCACCGCGGGTCACCCGGAACGCACCCAGCACCGAGACCCGGAGAGTCGCGCCCCCGTCCATCGGGCAATCCTCCCCCGCTCGGCGCCGGGCCCCGGGCCCGGGTGGTCGAGACCACAGACCACATCACCGTGCTCCGGGGTCACCGCTCTCCGGTCTGCAGGATCCGCTCGGTTTCGCGCCAGAGCAGTGCTTGCCGTTCCGGGTCGTCGCCGGGCGGGGTGGGCCGGATCTGCCGGGCGTCGCGGACGGTGTGGTAGCCGCCGGTACGGCCGGCGAAGCCGGGATCGGTCGCCAGGGCGACGATGAGGCCGGCGCCGTGGGCCGGGCCACCGATGCCGAGCCGGGTGAGGACCTTCTCGAGGACGCCGGCGAACCGCAGTTCGCGTCCCAGGCCCGTGGTGTTGAACCCGGGGTCGAGACAGTTCGCGGTGACGGTGCTGCCGGCCAGCCGACGGGCGAGTTCCATCGTGAACATGATGTCGAGGCGGCCGAGGCCGTTGGTGGCGCCGGTGATGACGATCGTGGGCTGCATGGCGGGACCGCAGCTCCACCAGCACACTGATCGGCAGGATGCGCTCCCTCGGTCTGCTCGACGCCTCGCCGAATCCGCAGGACCGGCGCAGCATCATCGTGGAGCTCAGCGCGGACGGCCGGGAACGGGTCACCGCAACGCTGGACGACCGTGGTGACGTGTTCCGCCGACGCACCCGCGACTGGTCCGACGACGACCTCTCCCAGCTCGTCGCACTGCTCCGCCGGCTCACGACCGAGCAGCACACCTGACCGGCCACCCGGCGCACGCCGGCCGTGTCACGCCGATGTCATGCCCGCCCGGCGATGCTGTCGGCGGGGCCGGCACACGTACCGGTCGCGAAGCCTCGGGAAAGGCAGGGCCATGGCCGTACGACGACCCGCCGCCCGGTCGCCCGCCCAGCACCGGGCCGTGCGGACCGCCCCCGTGGCGCTCCGAACGGCCCGGTGCGGGCTAGCAGGCGACGCGGATCTCGTTGGAGTACTTCGTCCTCGTCGCGCCGTCCAGCCCGGTCCCCTGGACGTAGGTGCGGTAGCCGTAGGTACCGGTGCCGATCACGAGGGCGGCAGCGATCCTACGAACATTCATGACGATCCCTTCCGAGATGTACGGGTGACCGCGGTCCGCCGGCGCCGGCCGGCTCGCCGCTGGAACCCCATGACGCCACACCGCCGGAACACCGGGCGAGGACCACGGGAAAGCCGTTGCGCACCTGCGCAGCGGTGATGGCACGGGTCTGGGGAGATACCCGGGCCCGATGCTCTGATGAGGACCGATTCGATCGGGGGACCGAATATGTCAGGACAGGTGCTGGCGCGTCAGTCCGCGCCCGTGGTGCCGGTGCTGGGGCGATGGGGACTGTCCCCGCACGCGGACCTGATCTACCGAACGCTGACGATGCGGGGCCCGCAGACGTGCGCGATGCTGGCGCGGGATCTGGACATCGACGGCGGTCGCCTGGCGGCGGCGACGGACGAACTGTCGGCGGCCGGCGCGGCACGCCTGACCTGTCGCGGCCGTGAACGCTGGTGGCACGCGGTGGACGTACACCGGGTGGGCCTTCTGATGCGGCAGCGGCGCGGACCGGTGGCCGTGACCGAAGGCTACCGCCGGCACCTGGCCGCGGTCGCCGGTCTGCACCTGGAGCGGGTCGACCCCGCGACGGTACGCCGGCTGCCCACCCGCGAGGCCGCCCGGGAACGGATCGCCGCACTGACGGCCGCAGAACGCCGCGAACATCTGGCGATCAACACCGAGGAACAGATCAGCGCCGAGGCCGCCGCGGTCGCCGCACCACAGGACCGCGGGCTGGTGGCCCGGGGTGTACGGCTACGCGCTCTCAGCCTGCCGCCCCGCGCCGGCGGACCCCGGGACGCCGTGCCGGCCGGCGCCGAGTACCGCGAGACCACCGACCTGCCGCTCAAGCTGATGATCTTCGACCGGCACACCGCCCTGTTCCCCGCCGACCCGGTCCGCTTCGACGCCGGTGCGGTCCAGATCACCGACGCGGACGCCGTCGCCCACCTGACCCAGCTGTTCCACCGCATCTGGCGCACCGCCAGGGATCCCTTCCGGCAGGAGGTGCCGCCGATCGAACTGACTGCTCGTGAGCAGGCCATCCTCACCCTGCTCACCGACGGCTACAGCGAGGAGGCGGCCGGCGAGGCACTGGGCCTGAGCCGGCGCACCGTCGTCTACACCCTGCGCGCACTGATGGACCGCCTCGGCGTGCAGAACCGGTTCCAGCTGGCCCTGGTGCTCGGCGCGGCCAGGGCGGTCCCGCTGCCGGGTGTCCCGGTCATCGACACGCCGACGCCGGAGGAGATCTGATGAGGTACCTGTTCCGTGCCACCGCCATGCTGATGACGGCGGCTCTGCTCCCCGGCCACGCGGCGTCCGCCGCGGACGGCGGTACCCCGTCGATTCCCTGGCGGTACGCGACCTGCGTGCAGGGCGGACTGTCCGGCGTGCTGCCCGACGCCCATCTGGACTACTTCGTCGTGACCGGGACCGCCACCGAATGCGCCGCCCCGGCGGCCACCGACATGCCGGTCGGCTTCGGCCTCGTGACGTACCGGGGCCGCGCCGGGCTGCCCGGACTGTTGCACGGCTACAACGTGCGGGTGTTCCCCACCCCGCCGGCCACCGGCTGGCAGCCCACGCCGATCACCTTCGGCACCCTGGCCGTCGCCCGGTCAGCAGGCACCTACGGGGTGTGTCTCACGGCGGGGCCGATCACCAGAGACCCGCAGATGCCGCTGAACTACTACGGAGTCAAGGTGGCGTGCGTGCGCGTCACCGTGACCGCGAGCCAGGCCGAGGGCCACAGCGCCACGGTGACACCGCTGGCCGCCGACGACCCCCTGGTCAGCGGGCCGGCCTCGCCGCGTGGTGCGTACACCGGCAGTCCGTCTCCGCCCGTGCCGGATTCGACGCCCGGCGAGGATCCGCACAACTTCTGCGGTAGCTGTTTCTGAGAGCACACCGTACGTCAACCGTGCGGGCCCGACGGGTCGGCCGGGTGGCTCCCGGCCCCGGGCGGGCAGCAGCAGGCCAGGTATCCCTGGAGCTCGGCGATGCGGGCGCCGATGGCGGTGGGGTCGGCGCGGTAGCGGACGAGTTTGCCGTCGCGGGTGGAGGTGAGCAGGCCGCCGCGGCGCAGGACGGCGAGTTGTTCGCTGGCGGTCGACTGACCGAGGCCGCAGGCGGTGGCGATCTCGCCGACGGTGAGCTCTCGGCCTCCGGCGAACAGCAGCATGATCTGTTGACGGGTTTCACTGGCGAGGGCCTTGAGGAAGTCCTGGGTGAGGCCGTCGAGCGGGGCGGGAGTGGTCATCGGCTATCAGTGTCCCTCCCGAGCATCATTTCGTCATTTCCCGATGTGACGATACATTGCGGGGCATGACTTCCGCAGACCTCGCCGTCATCGGTGGGGGCCAGTCCGGTCTCGCCGCCGCCCACCTCGCTGCGCGGCGCGGGCTCCGTCCTCTCGTCCTGGACGCCTCCACCGGGCCGGGTGGTTCGTGGCCGTCCTACTACGACAGCCTGACCCTGTTCTCCCCCGCCCGGTTCTCCGGCCTGCCCAGGATGCCGTTCCCCGCAGACCCGGACCACTATCCGGTACGTGACGAGGTCGTCGACTACCTCACCGCGTACACCGCCGCCCTCGACGCCGACATCCGGTTCGGCACCCGCGCCGAGCGGGTCACCGCCGACGACGGCGGCGGCGGCTTCGTGATCACCACGGCGAGCGGCGGGATCGTACGGGCGCCGGTGGTGATCGCGGCGAGCGGCGGTTTCGGCAGGCCGTTCCGGCCGGCACTGCCCGGCTTGACGTCGTTCACCGGCCGGGTGCTGCACGCCGGCGAGTACCGCAGCCCCGGCGGACTGGCAGGGGCCCGGGCGGTGGTGGTCGGCGGCGGGAACTCGGCGGTCCAGATCGCGGCCGAACTCGCGCGGGTGGCGTCGGTGACCATCACGACGCGGGGACCGTTGCGGTTCCAGCGGCAGCGGATCCTGGGCCGTGACTTCCACTGGTGGCTGACCCGCACCAGGCTGGACACGTCACGGTGGGGGCCACGGCTGGTGGCGGGGACCGTGCCGGTGATCGACGACGGCCGGTACCGGGCGGCCCTCAGTGCCGGCCGGCCGGACCACCGGCCACTGCCGCAGCGGTTCGACGGCGACCGGGTCGTGTGGGCCGACGGCACGTCCGAGCGGGTCGACGTGGTGCTGCTGGCCACCGGCTATCGCCCTGACCTGCCGTACCTGACCGGCACCGGCGCCGTCGACGCCCACGGTGTCCCGCCGCATGACGCCGGGGTGTCCACGGTGCTGCCCGGGCTCGGGTTCGTGGGCCTGGAACGGCAGCGCAGCTTTGCCTCGGCGACGCTGCGCGGTGTCGGCCGGGACGCCGCGTTCGTGCTGGACCGGCTGCTGCGCCGGGCCGGCCGTCACGTCGCGGCGGCGCGGTGAGCACGGCCGCCGTCGCGGTTCTGCTGATCGCGTCGATGCTGGCGGTCGGCACGGCCGCCGGCATCGACGACTTCGGTGCTCTGGCCCGGCGACCGGGGCTGGTGCTCGTCGCGGTCGCGGCCAACGTGATCGTGCTGCCGGGGCTGGCGGTCGCCCTGGTCACGGCAGTCGACCTCGGTCCGGAGGTGACCCTCGGACTGGTGCTGGCAGCGGCCGCTCCCGGGGGCGGCACCGGCGCCCTGCTGACGCTGCACGCGCGCGGCGACCTCGCGGTCAGCGCGGCGTTGCAGGTCCTGCTCGCCCCGCTCGGGCTGGTGTCGGTGCCGGCGTGGGCGGCGGTCGCGGGACACGGTGTGATTCCCGCCGGCGGGGCGGGGCTGCTACTCGTCGGCGGTGGGCTGCTCGGTCAGGTGGTGCCACTGGCGGTGGGGATGACACTTCGCCGATACCGGCCGCGGTGGGCGCAGCGGGTGCACCGGATGGCACGGCGGGCGGCGGACGTACTGCTGGCCGCTGTCGTCCTGTATTTCCTGGTCACCGGGGTGGGCCGGCTGCCGCAGGTGGGCTGGCCGGGCGTCGCCGTGATCACGGTGCTGGTGGTGGTGAGCGTGACGCCGGTGGGGCTGTCCCGGCTGGGATCGGTGTCGCAACGGCGGGCGGTGGCGATGACGACCGGGGTGCGGAACCTGACCCTGGCGCTGTTCTTCGCGGCCGCCGCGTCGCCGACCGTGGTGCTCGCCGTCCTGGCGTACGGGCTGATCATGTACGGGATCTGTGTTCCGGTGGCATGGGCTCTGGCTCGTACGAAGCCGGTACCGGCGGTCTGACGCCGAGCCGGTCAACCGGGCCCGGCAGGGGACGGCACGGGTTCGCTCGGCGCGGGTCCCGGTGCTGTCGCACGGATCAGGATGCCGCCCGCGGCGACCAGGCAGGCACCACCGATGGCCACCAGGGCGATCAGGTATCCACCGGAGTCGCTGAGCAGGCCGGCGGCGGCGAGCGGTGCGCCTGCCTTGGCGAGGGTGACGCACGCGGCGAGGGTGCCGGCGATGCTGCCGTAGGCGATGGTGCCGTACCGGTCGGCGAGCAGTTGCGGGGTGGCCAGGCTGGAGATGCCGAACCCGAGCCCGAAGGCCGTGACGGCGAGGACCGCTCCGAGGCGGGTGCCGCCGAGCAGGGACAGGCTGAGCGCGCCGGCCGCCTGTACCGCGAAGACGACGGCGACCACCCGGTGCAGGCGGAGCCGGCGGCCGACGGCGGTCAGCAGCAGCCGGCCGGTGACCGACAGGACACCGAGCAGGCCGGCGATCGTGGCGGCGAAGGTGGCCGGATGGTCCCGGCTCACCAGGTAGCCGACGAGGTGAACGGTCATCGTGGTCATCGCGGCGGCGTGCGCGACGAACGCGACGGCCAGCCACCAGAATCGGCTGTCGCGGACCGCGGCCCGGATCAGGGTCCGGCGGTACGCGGAGGCGCCGTGCCGCGACGCGCCGGTGGCGGACGGCGGGCGGCGGACGACGAGCAGGTGCAGCGGGACGGCGACGCTGCCGTAGAGGGCCGCGAGGATCAGCAGGGTGGTGCGCCAGCCGTGTCGATCGGTGAGCCAGCCGGTGAGCGGCATGAAGACGGTGCTGGCGAATCCGGCGACGACGATCATGCCGAGGATCGCCTTCGGGCGTCGGGCGGCGTCGAACCAGGAGACCAGGACCGGGGTGGCGGCCTCGTAGAGGGCCATCGCCATCGCGACGCCCAGCCCGATGAAGACCAGATACAACTGGCCGATCGTACGGACCTGGGACCAGGCGACCAGCATGCCGGCGCCGAGGACGGTGCCGGTGGTCATCAGCGCGCGGCCGCCGTGCCGGTCGAGCCGTCTGCCGACGGGAACGGCGGCGGCGGCCTGGGCGAGGATCGCGGTGGTGAACGCCCCGGTCACCACCGCCGGCGAGGTGTGCAGGTCGGCGGCGACGGGGTGCAGCACGACCGCGAAGGCGTAGTAGAGGCTGCCGTACCCGATGGTCTGGGTGATCGCGAAGGTGGTGACGATCCACCAGCCGTGGAACACCCGCCGGCCGCTGACGGCCGGCGGGTTCGTGGTGGTCACGCCGCTCAGCAGCAGGAGCCGGTCTGGCCTTCGGCGGGCTCGCCGCCCAGAGTGATCAGGGTGAGCGGGGCGGTGAGCAGCCCACCGGCGATGCCGGTGGCCAGTCCCCGTCCGGCCGGCTGCTCGACGGCGGCCGGGGTGCCGCAGCCGCCACCGGCGGCGACGGCCTCGTCGCCCGCGACCGGGTTGCTGTTGCAGACCCCGGTCTCCGGCAGGTCGAGCTGAACGTCGCGGGCCGCCTGCCAGTCACCGTCGAGCGCCGCGACCACCGAACGGACCTGCTCGTAGCCGGTGGCGAGCAGGAACGTCGGTGCCCGGCCGTAGCTCTTGACGCCGACGGCGAAGTAGCCCGGTTCGGGATGGGTCAGTTCGTCGACGCCGTGCGGCGGGACGGTGCCGCAGGAGTGCTCGTTCGGGTCGATCAGCGGCGCCAGCGCGCGGGGCGCCCCCATGATCGGGTCGAGGTCCAGGCGCAGTTCACCGGTGATGGTGTGGTCGGGCCGGAAACCGGTCGCGGACACGATCCGGTCGACGGTGATCGACCGTTCGCCGTCCGACACCTCCACCTGGTCACCGGCGGCGGTGACCCGGTCCACGGAGAAGCCGGTGAGCAGCGTGATCTTGCCGTTCTCGACGTGTTCGCGCAGCCGGGAACCGAGCGCTCCGCGGGCGGGCAGCGCGTCGGCGGACTCACCGCCGTAGGTGCGCGCCGGGCTGGTCGCCCGGATCGCCCAGGTCACGCCGGTGCCCGGTGCCCGCCCGGCCAGTTCGGCGAGGGCGAGCAGGGTGTTGGCGGCGGAATGCCCGGCACCGACGACCAGTGTGTGGCGGCCGGCGAACCGGTCCCGGTCGCGGCCGAGCACGTCCGGCAGGGCGGATTCCACGAATCCGGCCGCGTCGCTCTCGCCGTGCGCGGGGATGCCGGAGGCACCGAGCACGTTCGGGGTCGTCCAGGTGCCCGAGGCGTCGATGACGGCCCGGGCCAGGATGTCTTCACCGTCGGCGAGGCGGATCAGGTAGGGGGTGGCGTCGCGGCCGAGGCTGCGCACCCGGTCGAGGCGGAGCCGGGTGACCGCGGCGACCCGCGCCCCGTACCGCACCTTCGGTTCGAGGGCGGGCAGGGCGGCGAGCGGCTCCAGGTAGTCGGCGGCGAGGCGGGCGCCGGTGGGCAGCTCGTCGTCGTCCGGGCGGACCCAGCCCGCGTCGTCGAGCAGCCGGGCGGCGGCCGGGTCGATGTTGAACCGCCACGGCGAGAACAGCCGCACGTGCCCCCAGTCACGGACCGCCGCGGCGGGACCGTCGCCGGACTCCAGGACGAGGAAGGGCAGACCCCGTTCGCTCAGGTGCGCGGCGGCGGCGAGCCCGACCGGGCCGGCGCCGATGACCACGACGGGCAGTTCCGGAAAGGTGCTGGTCATGAGACGACCCCTGTCTTGATGAATGTCGAAGTATCCGTGCGGAATCCGGTCACGCCCGGATGGGAGAAAGGTTCAGGGAGAAAGGTGCGCCACGGCGTTCGCCGGACCGGCGCGACGGCGACCCGGCCCCAGGACCGTGCCGGCGCCGGTCACGTGCAGCCCCCGGTCGCCCGCGGTGCCGGCTTGCCCATCACGACGTCGGCGGCGGACGGGAAGCAGGCGATGCAGCGGGTGTTGATCCGGTAGTGGCGGGCGTTGCCGACCGGTTCCACCAGCACGAACCGCACCTCGGTAAGGATCTTCAAATGCTGGGAGACCGTCGACTGGGCCAGCCCGACTGCGGTGGCGATCTCCCCGACCGGCATCGGGCGGTCCTGGCGAGCCAGGTACTCCACGATCTGCACCCGCGACGGATCGGCGAGCGCCCGGAACCACGACGCGTACTCCTCCGCGATCGCCCGGTCCAGCAGTTCCGCCATCCGCCCGCACGCCCCTCATCGTCGATCGCCGATCAACGATGAAAGGCTAGCCTTTGCGACGGCGGCGAGCCAGGCGGTTGCCACGATCAGGCGACACAGGGCCACCATGGTGGCGGTCTGGACGCGGTCCGGGGTGTCGGCCGGGCTGTGATAGCCGGCCATCCCCGCGCCGATGCCGACGGCGGCGAGCCCGGCGGCCGCGTACCGGCGGTTGTCGGAGGCCACCGGGCCGGCCACCAGGGGAAGACCGGTGTGGCGGGCGGCCCGGTCCAGGACGGCGAGCAGCCTGTGGGCGGGCCCGCCGGCTTCGACGGCGGCAGCCGTGTTCAGGTGACCGGCGCCGTCGACGTTGATCACCGCCGGGCGCTCGCCGCCGTCGGTGAGGCGGCGGGCGTGGTGGGCCGAGCCGAGCGCGCCGGTCTCCTCGGCGTCCAGCAGCGCCACCTGCAACCCGATCCCGTCGGGCAGGGTGCCGGCGAGCAGGCGGGCGGCTTCACAGACGACCGCGACACCGCTGCCGTTGTCGGCCGCCGCCGGCTGGCGCAGACCGGGATGATCGCCGACACCGTCGTAATGGGCGGTGAGCAACAGGTCGAGCCCTCCGGCCGCGACCGTCCGGTAGCGGGCGTACAGGTTGGTCCCGGTGACCTTGCTGCGGCGGATCGGCGTGGCCGCCGTCAGCGTCGTGTCGTGGTCGGCGCGGCGGACGGCATCGGTCATCCGCTGGTGCAGGCCGGTCTCGATCGACAGCACCGGCACCGGCCCCGGGTCCGGCCCGGCGAGCATCGTGTAGTGCCAGCCGTCGGCGTCCACACCGCGGGCCAGGAGGAGTCCGGCCGCACCGTCGGCATGACCGTAGGCGTCGAACAGGCCCATCCCCGGCGGGACGAGCAGCCACCGGCCGGCCGGGTCACCGTAACCGGCAGCCCCGAGCGGTGCCCGCAGCGCGTGCGCCCGGTCGGCGGAGGCCAGGTGCACGGCGACGTCACGGCCGAACTCCAGCCGCACCACCTGGTGACCGCGCTGCCATGACACGGCGGGCGGCGCGTACACCTGGGGAACCCGGCCGACGGTGAACGTGTCGCGGGCGACGGTCGCGCCGGTCGTGGCCAGCAGGTCCGCCAGCCACGTGCCGGCGGCGGTGCCGCCGGGGCTGCCGACCCGGCGGCCGGTGAACGTGGTGCCGGCCAGCATGGTGACCGTGGCGGCCAGCCGCTCCCCCGACGTCTGGTCGAGCAGCACGTCCAGTCCGGCGAGGGTGGTCGATGCGGCCGGTGCGCCGGTCATCCGCAGCACCCTTGTCCGGCGTCGACGGCCTGCCGCTTGGCGGCGGCGCCACAGCAGGAACCGGCCTGCTCGGCTTCGGCGGTCGTCCCGCAACACGGGCCGCTCGCCGCGGTGGCCGGTTCGGGCAGGGTGAGGGTGGCCTGGGCGGGGCTGCCGCAGCAGCCGCCGGTGCCGACGGCGGTGAGGGCGGCGGCCGGGTCGCCGCTGAAGCCGCCCGTGGTGCGGGTCGTGCTGGTGGTCTCGCTCATCGTCGCGCTCCTTCGTCGAAGGCGGATGAAGCCCTCGGGACTCGTCTCGACACCTGTCGAATTCGATGTTTGTCGAAACCAAGGGTTGCACGCGGTTTAGATGAGTGTCAACCTAGACGTATGTCGAAATCAGCCGTGTCGCCCGCGCTCACCGATCTCACCGCGGACACGCCGTGCTGCCCGCCCCTGGCGCAGAGCCGCATCCCGGCGGAGACCGCCACGGTGCTGGCGCCCGCGTTCAAGGCGCTCGGAGATCCGGTCCGGCTCCAGCTGATGTCGATGATCGCGTCCGCGGCGGGCGGCGAGGTGTGCGTGTGCGATCTGACGCCGGCGTTCGACCTGTCCGGGCCGACCATCTCGCATCACCTGAAGACGCTGCGCGAAGCGGGCCTGGTCGACGCGGAACGCCGCGGCAGCTGGGTGTACTACCGGGCCCGGCCCGCCATCCTGCGCCAACTCGCCGGCCTGCTCACCATCGACCCCGCCGCCGTCTGAAAGGCGACGAGGTCGCCGGGAGCCGGCGGCCGTCCGGGGCGCGAACTCCCCCGGACGACCCGCAGTCCGCGCGGCCTGCCGCCTCCCGCCGTGCGGTCGCTCAGCGCGTCGCCGGACCCGCGGAGGCGGGCGGGACGCGCTCGAACCGCACCCGGCTCAGCCATCCCGGGTAGTCGCTGAGCACATACAGCTCGCCGTGCACGTCGGCCCCGATCGCGGTCGGCTGCGTGGGGAAGTTGCCGATCGTGGCAGTCTCGTAGGTGCCGTCACGCTGGGGCCGCACGGCGAACACGCGGGGCGCGCAGTAGTCGCTCGCGACGTAGGTCCCCCGCGCCTCGGGGGTCCGGGACCCCCGGTACACCACGCCGCCGATCACCGAGCAGCTCTCGGTGAGGAAGTGCTCGTACTCGAAGACCGGATCGACGTAGCGCACGCCCGGCCGGCACTGCTCCGGGTCGAACACCGGAGTGCCCTCCTTGCAGGACCAGCCGAGGTTCGCCCCGCCCTGCCACGGGCGGATGTGGTTGATCTCCTCGATCAGACCCTGACCGACGTCACCGATCCACAGTGAGTTGTCGACCGGGTCGACGGAGAACCGCCACGGATTGCGCAGCCCGTAGAGCCAGATCTCCGGCCGCGCGCCCGGCGTCCGGACGAACGGATTCGAGGAGGGTACGCAATAGGGCTTCGCCCCGCAGGCGCGGTTGACGTCGATCCGCACGATCTTGCCGAGCAGGGTGCCGAGGTCCTGACCCGCCTTGTACGGGTCGTTCGCGTGGCCGCCGTCGCCGGTGGACCAGTAGAGGTAACCGTCGCGGCCGAACGCGACCTGCCCGCCGTTGTGGTTGCCGTACTCGGCGTGCTCCTGGGTGAGCAGTACCTGCAGCCGCTGCGGGGCGCCGATGGGCAGCCGCGCCAGGGTCAGCGCACCGGCCGGCAGGCTCGTGTAGGCGACGTAGAGCATCCCGGTCCGTGCGAAGTTCGGCGCGGGCGTGATGCCGAGCAGGCCCCGCTCGTTGTCCGACGAGTCGATGCGGGCGCTCAGGTCGAGCACCGGCTCGGCCGCCAGCCCGGTGTCGGGGTGGTAGGCGCGGACGGTGCCGGCCTTCTCCGCGATCAGCATCCGGCCGTCCGGCAGCCCGGTGATCGCGATCGGGCGCTGAAGACCGGAGGCCACCTGCTCGGTCGCCACGGTGAGCTCGGTGAGCGGCACCGCCCGGCTGCCGGGTGCACCGGCGGTGGTGCCGGCCGCGGCGGTGCCGGCCGTCGGCACGGAGGTCAACAGCAGCGCGGACAGGACCAGAACGAGCAGGCCGGCCGGCATGGAGGCCGGGCGACGACGCCGTCGCGACATGTTCAGCTCCTTGAGCAGAGGGCGGACGCGATGCGGGAGCGCTCCCACGATACATCGAACGTCGGCAATGTTTAACCCATCGGGCTCAGCGCGATCAGGCGCCGGCGATCGGGCCGGTTCGGGTGGCGACAAGCTGTTTGCGGCACGAGCGGGCACGCGCCGGTCGAATCCCGGTGGAACCGCGGGAGCTATTGGGCGATCATCATCCGATGGTGAATCGGACAGCGGCGGTGTCGGCGATGCGGGGTCTCGCATTGGGCGACGCGTTCGGTGAGACGTGGTTCTTCCGTCCCGCCGAGGTTCTGGAGACGGCACTGGTTGAGCGTTGGGTCAAGGACGGCGAGTGGCTCTGGACCGACGACACCGCCATGGCGCTGTCACTGCTGCAGATCCTGGACCGGCATGACCGCGTCGATCAGGACGCTCTGGCCGCGGCGTTCGCCGCCGCCTACGCCGCCGACCCGTATCGCTGTTACGGGGCATCCATGCATGACGTCCTGCTGGCGATCGGCCAGGGCGAGGACTGGGAGGCCGTGACCCGGCGCCAGTTCGACGGGATGGGGTCGTGGGGCAACGGTGCGGCGATGCGGGTGGCTCCGCTCGGGGCGTGGTTCGCTGACGACCTCGACACGGTGGTGTCCGAGGCGGTCCGGTCGGCGGTAGTCACCCACGCCCATCCCGAGGCCACCGCGGGAGCCGTGGCGGTCGCGGTAGCGGCGGCGTTGAGCGTGCGGGGCGTCCCGGGCGACGAGTTCATCGCGGCGGTCGTCGATCGCGTGCCGGACAGCGAGGTCGCCTCGCGGCTGCGTCGCGCCGACCGGATCGCGTCATCGTCCGATCCTCGTCATGTTGCCGGGATGCTCGGCTGCGGCAAGCAGATCTCGGCCGTCGACACGGTGCCGTACGCGATCTGGTGTGCCGCTGCCCACCTCGACGATCTCACCGAGGCACTGTGGGCGACCGCCCTGGCCGGCGGCGACATCGACACCACCTGCGCCATCGTGGGCGGGATCATCGGCGCCCGTACGGGGCTGACCGGCGTACCCGCCGACTGGCTGAGCTCATGCGAGCCGCTACCGGCATGGGTCGACGACATCAGCGACCAGCCGTAAGGGGTGGCGGGCCCTCGGCGCAGTGCCGCGACTCGAGCAGTCACCGGCAGATCCGTGCACTCGGAGGGTCCGCTTTCGATCGGACGAGAAGGGCACCGATCCCCGCCGCTCCGGTTGACCGACAAGCTGAACGGCACGGCGGTGAGCAGGACGCGCGCCCGGGCGGCGTGCGGCACCGGCAGGAATCCCGGAGCGTGCCGCCGGTACGGCTGGTCCGCACCGTCGAACGCGGCCAGCGCGCCGGGCACCGTGACGTGCCGGTCCGCGCCCAGCAGTGGAATCGCGGCGCCGAAGAAGTGCAGGGCCTCGCCGTAGCAGCCGGTCCGGCTCAGCAGCACCCGCTGCATCCCGCGGCAGCGGGTCGACCTCACCGATACGTACACCGTCGAGCGGCCGGCGCCCCAGGATCTGCCTGGCGTCCTGCTGGCCCTTGATGCCGCGGCCGTCGTATTCTCGGGGCGCTCGACCGCGGCGATCTCGGAAGAGCTCGTTCATAGTCTTGGTCCCCTTTGCTTCCGTTACCCCGGGCAGCGCACCGAACCGAGGAGGAGACCGGGCCGGGCCTGATACACCGGCAGGCGGTGTCGATGCCCCTCGGGATCCGGAAAGAACGTTCACAGTCGACACTCTTCGGCGCGTTGTCAAGCGCGCGAATCGTGAATTCGTTTCAGAACCACCAACTTTCGCATGTGTCGATGAAAGTTCCGTTCACGCACCTCGAAGATCTGGACCAGTGCACGAAAGGAGTCCTACGGTGACGCGCACCACACCTTCGCGTTACGGGCATGTAACGCCGTACCGGGGTTCCACGGATCCACCTCCGTCACCCCGTACGCCTCCATCCCCCGAGGAGAACGGATGCCCATCCGGCCGTACCCGAAAATCCTCTCCCTGCTCCTGACCCTCGGTCTCGCCGCCACGGCGGGCGCGCTGACCGCCCTGCCCGCCCACGCCGCACCGCCCCCGCAGGAGCCCGGCGTGACCCTGCGGATCTTCGACGTCCAGACCGCCCTGGACCGGCTCTGCACCCTCAAGCCCGCCCAGACCCCGAACATCGACAAGCTGATGCCGACCGTCAACTGGTCCGGCGGCGACTTCGGCATCGAGGACAACTTCGTCGCGCAGGTCCTCGGCAACGTCACCGTCCCGGCGGCAGGCGCCTACACGTTCCGCCTCACCAGCGACGACGGCTCCCGCCTGAGCGTCGCCGACACCCTGGTGGTCAACCACGACGGTCTGCACGGGGTGACGTCCAAGGAAGGCACGATCACCCTGGCCGCCGGCATCCACCCGCTACGCATCGACTACTTCGAACGCGGCGGCGGGCAGGCGCTCACCCTGGAATGGCGTGCTCCGGGCGCCTCCGCCTTCACCCTGATACCCAACTCGGCGCTGAGCACCGACGCCGGTGTCGTCCGGGTGACCGCGCCCGGCCGCAAGGAGTGCGAGAGCGCCGGCGACTCCCCCGGTGACGGCCTGCCGCTGACCGGGGTGCATCCCGACTACACCCTGACCAACCTGCGTCCCGGCACCTTCCAGCCCAAGGTCACCGGCATGGACTGGTTCCCCGACGGACGTCTCGCGCTCCTCACCTGGGGTGGCGCCGACGACTCCGGCACGTCCTCGGCCGGCGAGGTCCACATCCTCGGCAACACGACCGGCACCACGAGCCCCGGCAACGTGACCCTCAAGAAGGTCGCCGGCGGGCTCAAGGAACCGATGGGCCTCAAGATCGTCGACGGCGTGATCTACGTGTCGGAGAAGGCACGGCTCACCCGGCTCGTCGACACCACCGGCGACGGCGTCACCGACCAGTACCAGACCGTCGCGACCTGGCCGTACGGCGGGAACTTCCACGAATTCGCGTTCGGCCTGCTCTACGACGCGCCGAACTTCTACCTCAACCTGTCGGTGTCGATCAACCTCGGCGGCAACACCACCAACCCGCAGCCCGCCGCCAACCGCGGCACCACCGTCAAGGTCAACAAGGACACCGGCGCGGTCTCCTACGTCGCCGGCGGCCTGCGCACCCCGCACGGCATCGGCTGGGGACCGGAGAACGGCCTGTTCGTCACCGACAACCAGGGCGGCTGGCTGCCCTCCTCCAAACTGCTGCACATCAAGCAGGACCGCTTCTTCAACCACTACATGACCCCGCCCGGCCCGTTCGACGCCAAGCCGGTGACCGCACCCGTACTGTGGTTGCCGCAGAACGAGATCGCCAACTCCCCCAGCACTCCGGTGATGGTCAAGGACGGCGTGTTCGCCGGGCAACTGCTGATCGGTGACGTCACCTACGGCGGCATCCAGCGCGCCTACCTGGAGAAGGTCAACGGCGAGTACCAGGGTGCCCTGTTCCGGCTCACCCAGGGCCTCGAGGCGGGCGTGTCGGAGCTCAGCATCGGACCCGACGGGGCGATCTACGCCGGTGGCCTCGGCGCCGGCGGCAACTGGGGACAGGCCGGCAAACTCAGCTACGGCCTGCAGAAACTGAGCCCCAAGGGCACGAGCACGTTCGACATCCTGGCCATGCGCGCCAAGAACGGCGGCTTCGAACTCGAGTACACCAAACCGCTGTCCACCGAGACGGCCAACGCCCTGGCGGCGCGCTACCAGGCCAAGCAATGGCGCTACCAGCCCACCGCCGCCTACGGCGGTCCCAAGATCGACGAACAGGCGCTGAACGTCACCTCGGCCACCCTGTCCACGGACCGCAAGAAGGTCACCCTCGCCATCGACGGCCTCAAGGCCGGGCATGTGGTGCACGTACGGTCGCCGCGCCCCTTCTCGGCCGCAACCGGCGAGTCACTCTGGAGCACCGAGGCCTGGTACACCCTCAACTCGCTGACCAGCGGCCCGCCGCCGACCGGCAACACCTACCAGGCGGAGAACGCCGGCCTGTCCGGTGGCGCCGGTGTGGCCACCGAACACGCCGGATACACCGGCTCCGGGTTCGTGGCCGGTTACGGCACCGCCGGCGCGACCACGACGTTCACCGTCAACGTCGCCACGGCCGGGACCTACGACGTCGCCCTGCGCTACGCCAACGGGCCCAACCCGTTCACCGGCACCAAGAAGATCAGCGTGTACGCCAACGGCACCAAGGTCGGGCAGACCAGCCTGGCCGACACCGGCGCCTGGGCGACCTGGACCACCAAGACCGAGAGCATCCCGCTCAACGCCGGCGCGAACACCATCGCCTACCGGTACGACACCGGCGACGACGGCCACGTCAACCTGGACGCCATCACCGTCAGCGGCGGCGCCGGACCGATCATCGGTATCGCCGGCAAGTGCCTGGACGTCGACAACGCCGGGACCGCCGACGGCACCAAGATCCAGCTCTGGACGTGCAACAACAGCAGTGCCCAGAGCTGGAGCCGCGTCGGCACCAGCTTCCGGTCCCTCGGCAAGTGCCTGGACATCGACAACGGCGGCACCGCCAACGGCACCAAGGTACGACTGTGGACCTGCAACAACTCCGCGGCACAGGTCTGGCAGCCCCAGGCCAACGGCTCGATCCTCAACCCACAGTCCGGCAAGGTGCTGGACGCCCTCAACGGCAGCTCCGCCGACGGCACCCAGGCACACATCTGGGAGTACGTCGGCGCCGCCAGCCAGCACTGGACCCTGGGCGGCGGGTCCGGGGCGGTCGTGCTGTTCGACGGCGACGACCTGGACTCCTGGCAGAAGACCGACGGCACCGCGGCGAGCTGGCCGCTGTCCGGCGGGTCGATGGAGGTCCTCGGCGGTGACATCCGTACCCGGCAGACCTTCACCGACTTCAAACTGCACGTCGAGTGGTGGGAGCCCACCCTGCCGCCGGACGTGACCGGCCAGCAGCGCGGCAACAGCGGCATCTACCTCCAGGACCGCTACGAGCTCCAGGTCCTGGACTCCTACGGCGACACCACCCTCGGCAACGACGAGGCCGGCAGCATCTACCTCAAGAAGGCGCCCGACAGCAACGCCGCCCGGGCACCGGAGACCTGGCAGACCTACGACATCACGTTCCGGGCGGCCCGCTTCAACAGCGCGGGCACGAAGACCGAGAACGCCCGCGTCACCGTCGTCTGGAACGGCGTCACCGTCCACAACAACGTGGCCGTCGACGGGCCCACCGGCGGAGGTGCGGCCGAGAGCGCCGCGCCGGGTCCGCTGCGCCTCCAGGACCACAACGACGCGGGCGCGAACGTCCGCTACCGCAACATCCGGATCGAACCGATCGGCTGACAGCACGGGGGCCGCGCGGCGTCCGGATGGAATCCGGGCGCCGCGCGGTCACGCCGGGCGCAGCGACTCGCGGAGAGCCTGTTTGAACAGCTTGCCGGTGCCCGTCAGCGGAATGGTGTCGAGCACGATGAAGTCGTCCGGCATCCACCACGAGGCGATCCGGCGGGACAGGTGTTCCCGCAACTGCTCCACCGCCGTGTCCGAGTCCGCGCGCAGGACGACGAAGGCGACCGGGCGCTCCACCCAGCGGGGATGGTCGCGGGCCACGACGGCGACCTGTTCGACGTCCGGGTGGGTGGCGATGGCGGCCTCCAGCTCGACCGAGGAGATCCATTCGCCGCCGGACTTGATCAGGTCCTTGATCCGGTCGACGAGCCGCAGGTAGCCGTGCTCGTCGACGGTGGCGAGGTCGCCGGTGTGCAGCCAGCCGTCGGCGGTGAAGCCGTCGGCGCCCTCGCCCGCGAAGTAGCCGCCGGCCACCCACGGTCCGGCGACCTGCAGCTCACCGACCGAGCGCCCGTCGTGTGGCAGGCGCTCTCCGGTCTCGACGTCCATGATGCGCACGTTCACCAGCGGCGCGGGCCGGCCCTGCGCGGCCGCGACATGCCGCCGGGCGTCGTCGTCGAGGTCGTCGTGCCGGCTGCGCAGACCGCCGATCGCGCCGACGGGGCTGACCTCCGTCATTCCCCACGAGTGGGTGATGGGAACGCCGACGGCGGCCTCGTAGGCCGCCGACAGCTGCGGCGTGACCGCCGACCCGCCGCCGAGCAGCAGACGCAACGAGGAGCAGTCCCGGTTCTCCAGTGCGGGCAGCAGGTCGGTCCAGACGGTGGGCACGGCGGCCGCCACCGTGACCCGGTGCCGGGCGATCAGGTCCGCCAGGTGTACGCGGTCGGCCGACGGGCCGGGCAGTACGAGATCCGCGCCCGCCATGAGGGCACCGTAGGGCAGCCCCCACGCGTTGGCATGGAACATCGGCACCACCGGCAGCACCACGTCACGTTCGCTGATGCCGATCAGCCCGGCCGCCATCGTCCCCAGGCAGTGCAGGACCGTCGACCGATGGCTGTACAGCACGCCCTTGGGACGCCCGGTCGTCCCCGAGGTGTAGCAGAGGCCTGCCGCCAGGTTCTCCTCCGGGCCGCTGAAGGTCGCCTCGAACGAGCCCTCGAACGCCCGCGCCGCGGTGATCAGATCCTCGTAGTGGTGGAACCGCGCGTCCGGCAGGGCGTGGTCGGTGCCGTCGGGGAAGACCACCCAGTGCCGTACGCCGGGCAGCCGGTCCAGGCACGTCGCGATCAGTGGCAGGTGCCGCCGGTCGAGGAAGACGACGTCGTCACCGGCGTGCTCGATGATGTGGACGAGGTGCTCGGCCGGCAACCGGACGTTGAGGGTGTGCAGGACGCGTTTGCTGATCGGGACCGCGGCGTACACCTCCAGGTGCCGCCGGTGGTTGGCCGCCAGGGTGGCGACCCGGGCGCCGGGCGCGACGTCCAGCGCCGTCAGCGCGGACGTCAGGCGGCGTGCCCGGTGCGCCCACGCGCCGTAGGAGGTCGGGGTCCCGTCGGCGTCGATGACGTGCTTGTCGGCGAACAGCGTCTCGGCCCGCTCGAACAGGTGCGCGATCGTCAACGGCCGCGGCTGCATGAGCCCGTCCATGTCCAGCCCTCTCCTCGACCCTCACGTGGTCGGCCCACCGTAGAAGCCCGGAAAGGCACGCAGGGAGGTACGCTGCACCCCCATCTGCGGCGTCGAAGGTGGAGGAAACATCTACCCATGCTGGAACCGACGGACGCCGGATCCCGGCCCGGACGCGAACGCGAGCTGGCCTCGCTGTACGCCACGGCACGGGCCCTGACCGCGCTGGGCGATGTCGAGGACGTGCTGGGATCCGTCGTGCGGCACGCCCACGACCTGATCGGCACGGACTTCACCTACCTGTCCCTGCTCGGCGACGACGGCACGTTGAGCATCACGGCCAGCGAGGGCACCATCTCGGCGGCGTTCCGGTCGGCGCGCATCCCGCCGCACACCGGACTGGGCGGCAGGGTCGTCGATTCACGGGCCGCGCACTGGGTCGAGCACTACTTCGAGGGCGGGCGCCTGCGCCACGATCCCGATTTCGACGCGGTGGTCGGCAGCGAGGGACTGGTCGCGCTGCTCGGGGTGCCGCTGCTGGTACGCGACCGGGTGATCGGCGCCCTGTTCGCCGCCCACCGCAGCCGGCGCCGGTTCCGCACCGACGAGATCGCCCTGCTCAGTGCGTTCGCCGACCACGCCGCGATCGCCCTGGACAACGCGCGGCTGTACGAGCAGAGCCGCAGCGCGCTGGCCGAGCTGCAGTCGGCCTACCGGACCATCGAAGAGCAGATGGCGGTGATGCGGCGGGCCCAGGCCGTACACGAGGCGCTGACCGGTGTCGTCCTGGCCGGCGGCGGCCCGGTGGTGGTGGCCGACGAACTCGCCGGCCAGATGGGCGGCCGGGTCGAGATCCTCGACGGCGGTGGGGCCCCGCTGGCCCGCGGCGGGGCCGCACCGCCGCCGCACGGGCAGCCGGACGGCGACGAGGTGGCAGGGGTCGTCGAGCAGGCCCGCGTCACGGGACGGGCGGTCACGGCGCCGGGACGCGACGGCCGGTGGCACAGCGCGGCGACGGTCCGGGCCGGTGACAGCCTGCTGGGCACGGTGGTGTGGAGCCACAGCCAGGAGCCGTCGGACGTGGACGTGCGTGGCCTGGAACTGGCGACCCACGTCGTCGGGTTGCTGATCCTCAAGGACAACGCGGTGGCCGACGCGGCCGAGCGGCTCAACGGGGAGCTGCTCACCGAACTCATCGTCGCCGGTCCCCCGGTGAGCGCGACGCAGCGTACCCGCGCCCGGTCCCGCGGTGTGGATCTCGACGCGCTGAACGTGGTGGCCGTCGCCGGTGCCGACGGTGTCTCCGCGGCCCGCCTGGTCCGGCACCTGCACGCGATCGCGCGGCAGGAGGCGGGCCTCGCGGGCGAACACCTCGGCCACGCGGTGCTGATCGCCCCGGCCGCGGACGCGGGCGTGTTCGCGCAGAACGTCCACCAGCGTCTGCGCGCCGACTGCGGCCGGCCCGTCACGGTCGTCTGCGAACGCGTCGCCGGGCACGACTGGGCCCGGGCGGTCTCGCGGGCCACCGGCTGTACCGCCGTGGTCCGGCATCTGGGGGCACGGGACCTGGGCACCACGACCGACCGGTTCGCGCTGTACGCGCTGGCCTTCGACGCCGACCGCCGCGACGAGCTCGACCGTTTCCTCGCCGACGCGATCGGCCCGCTGCTGGACTACGACGCCCGGCGGTCGACCGATCTGGTGGCCACCCTGGACGCCTACTTCGGCAACGACGGCAACCTGCGCAGGACCGCGGGCGCCCTCCGGGTGCACCTGAACACGCTGCTCAAGCGGCTCGACCGGGTCGCCGACGTGCTGGGGCACGACTGGCGGGCCACCGACGACCTTCCGCTGCGGCTGGCGATCCGACTGGAATGCCTACGCCGCGCCGTCCTTCGGTGACGGTGGTTCTTCCTTCCACCGAAGCGCCGACAAGTGCGGATGAATCTCACCTCTGAAGCGCGTGAGCCGCTCCCTACAGTGATGGCGACCACATAGGGGAGAACGCTTGACAGAGGAGTAGACGTGAGGGAAGACCCCGACCGGATACACGCGCGTGCCAGCCGTAGAGCGGCGTTCCGACTCCTGCCGATCCTGTGCCTGGTCTACTTCATGGCCTTCGTCGACCGTACCAACGTCGGCCTCGCCAAGACCGCGCTCGGCGCGGACGTCGGCATCAGCGCTGCGGCCTTCGGCGCCGGCGCCGGCATCTTCTTCCTGAGCTACGCACTGCTGGAGGTGCCCAGCAACCTGATCATGTACCGGGTCGGGCCGCGCCGCTGGATCACCCGCATCGCGCTCACCTGGGGCACGATCTGCGCCTGCATGATGTTCGTGCAGGGCGAGATCTCCTTCTACATCCTGCGGTTCCTGCTCGGCGCGGCCGAGGCCGGGCTGTATCCGGCCCTGATGTACGTGGTCACCCTCTGGTTCTCCCAGAAGCAGCGGGTCAGCGTCGTCGGGGTCCTGTACCTGGCCGTCTGCGCCGGCCTCGGGCTCGGCGCCCCGCTGGGCGGCGCGATCATGGAACTGAACGGCGCCGGCGGGATGTACGGCTGGCAGTGGATGTTCCTCATCGAAGGCCTGATCACGCTCGTGGTCGCCGGCATCTTCTGGCGCACGGTACCCGACCGGCCCTCGGACGCGTCGTGGCTGTCGGAGCAGGAGGCCGCGGTGCTCAACGAACGAGCCGCGGCCGGCGACGCCCCGGCGCACACCTCCCTGAAGGGCAACCTCATGGTGGCGTTCGGCCGGCCCTTCATCCTCGCGCTCGCGGTGATCTACTTCGCCAACCAGATCAACAGCGTGGCGATCCAGTACAACTTCCCCTCGATCGTCCAGAGCCTCGGCGTCGAGGGATCGTTCACCATCGGCGTGGTCAGCGGCAGCATCGGCATCGGCGCTCTCATCGGCGTGCTGGTGATCCCCTGGCTGCACCGCCGGGCCGCCGGAGAGCTCACCGTCCTCACCGGCGTCACGGTCGCCACCGTCGTGGTGGCCGCGATCTACACCGTCACCGACGGCGCCGTCGCCCGCATCCTGCTCATCGACGCCGCGATGATGCTGCTCATCGGCGTCCTGCCGCTGTACTGGTCGGTGGCCATGGCACGGATGACCGGCCTGATGGCCGCCGCCGGACTGGCGTTCATCAACACGGTCGGTCTCCTCGGCGGCTTCACCGGGCCCTATCTGTACGGCTACGCCGAAGGCCTGGGCAGCGAGGCGGGCGGTCACGCCGTGCTCCTGGGCGCCGCCGTCCTCGGCACGCTGCTGCTCCCGCTGCTGGCCTACGCGATCCGCACCGAGGACCGCAAGCTCACCGCCGGCCCGATCCTGGAGCAAGCCCGATGACGGGCCGACGCGTCCTCTCCGGGCTGCTCGGCCTGGCACTCGCGGTCGCCCCGATCGCGCCGGCGCAGGCCGGTCGGCACGACAGCGCCGTGGTCCGGCACACCGACCTCGGCACGATCACCGGCAACGACCGCAGCCGGTCCACCGGAACGTATTCATGGCTGGGCATCCCCTACGCGCAGCCGCCCGTCGGTGACCTGCGCTGGCACGCACCGCTCACCCACCGGCGGTGGACGGGCGTGCGCGACAGCACCGCGTACGGCGACGGCTGCATCCAGCAGGGTCGTCTGTTCAGCCCGGCCCCCAGCGGCCCGCACTACGGCCTCGACATCCGCGACGGCCTGGGCCGGCCCGTCGGAGCCGAGGACTGCCTGACCCTCAACGTCTACCGTCCCGCGACCGGGCAGAAGAAGCTGCCGATCATCGTGTTCATCCACGGCGGCAGCAACGTGGTCGGCTACTCGGCCGACCCGATGTACGACGGCAACGCCCTGGCCCGCCGTGCCAACGCCGTGGTCGTCACCGTCAACTACCGGCTCGGTTCCCTCGGGTGGCTCGACCTGCCCCAGCTCAAGACCGGCGATCCGGTCAACGACTCGGGCAACTTCGGCACGCTCGACCAGATCGAGGCCCTGCGGTTCGTGCACCGCAACGCCGCGGTCTTCGGCGGCGACGCGTCGAACGTGACCGCCATGGGTGAGTCCGCGGGCGCCGTCAACGTCTGGGCGCTGATGGTGTCGCCCCTGGCCAGAGGCCTGATCGACAAGGTGATCCCGCTCAGCGGCGGCCTGTCGTTCGCCACCGGAGAACGCGCCCGCACCTACGCCGACGCCCTCGTGACCGCGGCCGTCGGCGACTCGGGCAACCCCGACGAGGACGTGCGCCGCCTGCGGCGACTGCCCGCCGCCGACGTCATCCGCGCCCAGGTGATCCGCGGCGCCGCCGTCGGCGACCCGCCCGCGGTGATCGCCGACGGCACGGTCCTGCCCACCGACTACCACGCCGCCATCCGGACCGGACGGTTCGCCGGGATCCCGGTCCTGGCCGGTAACACCCTCGAGGAGGGCAAGCTGTTCGGGGCCCTGGTCGGCGCCTACCGGCCGAGCGACTACGAACGCTTCACCCGCCAATACCTCTTCGATCCCGACAGACCTTCGCCGTACGGGGTGAGCGACTTCCTCAACGACCGGTACCTGCCCGTCGACGCACCCGGCGGCTGGAACGAGACGGCACGACAGCTGACCGACGCCATCTTCACCGGCATCGCCAACGACTCGATGAACTCGATGCGAGCCGCCGGGAACAGAAACCTGTACCACTACCGGTTCGGCTGGAACCAGGAGCCGGCGCCGTTCGACGTCGTCTACGGCGCCAGCCACGCCATGGATCTGCCGTTCGTGTTCGGCACCTTCGACCGCGGAGTGTTCACGTTCGCGTTCAGCCGCCGCAACGCCCCGGGCCGGCTCCAGCTGTCCGGGGTGATGATCGACAGCATCGCCACGTTCGTCCGTACCGGACGGCCGCCCCGCGACGTCCTCGGCGCACGGTGGGAGCAGTGGCCGCGCAGTCTTCTGCTCGACGCCGGAGACCGGAGAGCGACCGCCGGCTCCGGGCCGTCCACAGTGGTGACAGAACGTATTGTTCCTACTCGGTGACAGCCCGCATTGCGGTGCTGGACATCACTTGAACTGGGTTTTTACGAAAGGGTTTCCGTGTCGTAACCTACGCAGCGTGATCTTCTTTGACGACTCGGACGCCGTCACCGTCCAGCACTCCCCGGCAATGCCGGCCCGAATCGATGCCCGAACCATCGCCGGCCGTCTCGCGGCCGGCGCCGGCGCCGCGGCCCTGATGCTCGTCGCCGTCGGCGTCGCCGCCGCGATCGTGGTCACCGCGACCCTGATCTGAGCGGCCCGCCGGCGACGGCGCCTCGGCCGGGCTCCTTGGTTGCGCAGGGTCTACATTCCCTGCCAGCCGAGCAGGTTCCACTGCCACAGGAACCAGGTCAGCGCCACCATCCCCGCCAGCAGGGTCACCTGGTGGACGCGGGCGGCCACGCCGGCGCCGCTGCCGCGCCAGCCTGTGACGGTCAGGCCCGTCGCGGCGACGGCCGCGGTCAGCGCCAGGACCGGCACGCCCAGCAGCAGCCGGAAGCTCAGCGGTACGTGGAAGAGGAACTCGCCGGACCGGGTCAGCAGAATGATGACCAGCCCGGCCAGGAACACCACACCGAGCACCGCCGCAGTGACCGCCAGCCTGCGCGCCAGCCGCCAGGCGGGGGTGGTCTTGGCCGGCCGGTGCCGGATCCGGCGTACGAGCCGGACGATCGGCAGTGCCGGCGCGCCGAGGACCGGCAGGATGAAGATCAGGAGCACCGCCAGGTTGACCGGAAGGGTCTCGGCACGCGACATCGCCTCGGCCGCCGATCCGTCGGTGGCCACGTAACGCCGGCCGTCCGTACCGGCGAGGAACACCAGCCGGTCGCCGTCGGCGGCCTGATACCGCCCGTCACTCTGCGGCGTCCACGTCTTCTGCCGGAAGGTGACGGCGCCGGAATCGTCGATGGCCAGGCGGGACGGCGAGAGCAGCGTGGTGATCTTCTCGAAGGAGGTCGCGTTGTGCCGGGCCGGCTTGTAGAACCCGGCCAGCGGTTCCGCCGGCCGGGCGGTACCGACGGTGGCGCGGTCGGCGGCCGGCTCCTGGCCATCGGCGACGGCGTGCTCCGGCGCGAACCGGTCGAAGAAGGAGTCGAGGAGTCCCTGCATGTCCGGGCTGCCGCCGGTGAGGCTGTTCATCGAGATGAACAACCCGAGGTCGCAGGCCGGCACGAGCATCATGATGCTGGTGAAGCCCTCCCAGCCGCCGTCGTGCATCAGGACCCGGTGCCCGTTGACGGTGCGCTGCTTGAAGCCGTGGGCGTAGCCGTCGACACGCGGGTCGGCGGTGAACGAACGCTGATGCATCCGCGCGGTGGTCTGCGGGGTGAGGATCCGCCCGGCACCGAGGCGGCCCTCGTGCAGGTGCGCGTTCATGAAGTGGGCCATGTCCGCGGCGGTGGTGGTCACCGAGCCGTCCGGCGGCATCCGGTCGAACGTGAACGGGTACACCTTCGGCGGGGTGAGATCGGTGTCGTAGCTGCGGGCCAGATCGGCGGCCATGGCCGCCGGCACCGGTTCCGCGGCGGTGCTGTGTGTCATGCCGAGCGGGTCGAGCAGGTGCCGTTGGAGGTACCGGTCGTAGGGTTCACCGCTGACTTCGCTGACGATGTGGCCGGCCAGGGCGGCGCCGAAGTTGGAGTAGGCGGAGATCTCACCGGGTGGCCGGATCCGGGCGGGCATGTGATCGGCCAGGTACCGGCCCAGCGGCGGTACGTCCGCGGCCTCCCGCGCGCCGGTGCCGGTGATGAAGTCCTCGAAGCCCGCGGTGTGGCTCATCAGGTGCCGCAGCGTCACCGGCCGGTCGTAGGTGTCCGGCACCCGAAAGCCGGTGAGATAGCGGTTCACGTCGGCGTCCAGGTCGAGCCGGCCGGCCTCCACCTGCTGCATGACCGCCGTCCACGTGAACAGTTTGGAGATCGAGGCGATCCGTACCAGGGAACGTGACGCGTCGAAGGGCACGGCGCGTTCGGTGTCGGCCATCCCGTACCCCTTGGCGAAGGCCGTGGCACCACCGGCGGCGACCGACACCACGGCCCCGGGCACCCGGTCGGCGGTCAACCGGCCGGGCAGGGCACCGTCGAAGAACGCGGCCACCGCGGCCTGCGTGGCCGGCGGGCAGCCCGCCGGCGCGGCGCCGGCGGGCTGCGCGGGCGCGGCGGCCGGTACCGCCGCGCAGCCGACGAGCAGACTGAGCAGTGTCCGGCGGGTCAGGGCTCTCATCGTGGTGCTCCTCGGATCTCATCGCTGGCGGACGATGCCCAGCCTTCCGCGGACCGGTGCGCCGGCACATCGCCGCGCGGTCGGCTCCGGAGCCCCACGAAAGACGCAACCGGCGGGTCCGGATCGTCGACGAAAGTCGTAGTCGCGGCGTCGGCGGCGTTGCCTAAGCTGCCGACATGCAGACACCACCTCCGGCGCGACGACGGTGCACGCTCGCCGCCGCCCCCGGGCTGACCGACGCCGCGCTGGTGCTGGTGTGTCTCGCCTTGAGTCTGCTGGCGGTCAAGACACCCTGGTCGCCGCTGCCGTGGCCGGTCGTGGCGGTGGCCGGGGCACTGGGCAGCGCGGCCATGTGGTTCCGCCGCCGCTGGCCGGTGGCCGGGGCGGTGGCCGGCGCGGGCACGTTCGCGCTGGCCGGTAACCCGGGTCCGCTGTTGATCGGGCTCTACACCGGTGCCCGGTATGCGCCACGCCGCGGCGGCTGGCTGTCCGGGCTCGCCGTGTGGGCCGGTTACGTGGGGTGGTCCTGGTTCGACTCCGGGCGGGTGACCGTGGACGACGTCCTCTTCCCGCCCCTGGGGATCGGCCTGGTGGTGCTGGCCGGGATCAACCTCGCCACCCGCGACGCGCTGCTGGTGTCGCTGCAGGAGCAGGCTCGGCGGGCCGAGGCCGAGCGGCTGCTCCGCGACGATCGGGCGCGCGCCGCCGAACGCACCCGCATCGCCCGGGAGATGCACGACGTCCTGGCCCATAAGGTGTCGCTCATCGCCCTGTACGCCGGTGCGCTGGAGCTGCGTGCCACCGATGACCCGAAACTGCGGGACGGCACGGTCCTGATCCGCACCACGGCCCGGGAGGCGCTGGTGGACCTCCGCGAGGTGCTGGGCGTTCTGCGTACCGACGTGGCACCGGCACCGGACGCCGCCACCGGCGGGCAGTTCCCGGATCTGGGCGCACTGGTCGGGGCGTCGCGCCGGGCGGGGCACCCGGTCGAGCTGCACGACGAGGCCGGCGACCTGCCGGCGGCCACCGCCCGGGTCGTGTACCGCATCGTCCAGGAGGGCCTGACCAATGCCCACAAACACGCTCCCGGGGCGCTGACGACCGTGTCGGTGGGCCGTACCGGGGACGGGAGCGTCGCCGTGTCCGTCCACAACGGGGCGGGTGCCACGCCGATGGACCTGCCCGGCTCCGGCACCGGGCTGGTGGGCCTGGCGGAGCGGATCCGGTTGGTCGGCGGCGCACTGCACAGCGGGCCGGTGGCCGGGACGGGCTGGCAGCTGTCCGCCGTCGTACCCTGGCTGGACCCGCGATCGGAGCTCTCGTGATCTCAGTACTGCTCGCCGACGACGAGGCACTGGTCCGGGCCGGTCTGCGGATGATCCTGGAGACGACCGACGACCTGACCGTCGTCGACGAGGCCGGTGACGGTCAGGCCGCGGTGGACGCCGTGCAGCGGCACCGGCCCGACGTCGTGCTGATGGACATCCGGATGCCCCGCCTCGATGGGCTTCAGGCGACGGCGGCCATCCGGGCCAGGCCACAACCGCCCGCGGTCATCGTGCTGACGACGTTCAACACCGATCACGATGTGTTCCGGGCGCTGGAATCCGGTGCCACCGGATTCCTGCTGAAGGACACGCCACCGGCCGATCTGCTGCGAGCCGTCCGCCTCGCGGCCGCCGGTGACGCGATGCTCTCACCGAGCGTGACCCGTCAGGTGATCCACCGTTTCACCGCGGAGGACCGGTCGCGGGTCCGGGCCGAGGCACTCGACAGGCTGCGCCCCCTGACCGGGCGGGAGCGCGAGGTGCTCGTACAGATCGGGCTCGGTCATGCCAATGCCGTCATCGCCGCTGCCCTGCACATGAGCGAAGCCACGGTGAAGAGCCACATCACCCGGCTGTTCGAGAAGCTCGCGGCCACCAACCGGGTCCAGCTGGCCATCGCCGCGTTCCGGGCCGGTCTGGTGGAATAGCCCGCCCGGGTGACCGGTCAGTCGCGCCCAGGTGGCAGGGCCGGAGCGCTCACCGGCACCGGGCGCGACTGGGGCAGGTGGTCACTGTTGCCCAGCTCACCGTTGCTGCCGGGTCCCCAGCAGTAGGTTCTGCCGTCGTCGCCGAGCCCACAGGTGTGGAAGTCGCCTGCCGCCAGCCGGGTGAAGGCCACCCCCGAGGGGGCGAGCACCGCCACCGGCAATGGTTCGTTGTCGTCGCCGCCGTTGCCGAGCACGCCGTAGAGGCCCGCGCCCCAGCAGTATGCCCGGTTGTCGCCGGTGAGCCCGCAGGTGTGCCAGCCGCCGGCGCTGACCTGGATGAATCGGAATCCCGCGGGCGCTTTCACCGGCACCGGCCGTGATCGATCGATGTCGGTGCCGTCGCCGAGGTTGCTGGAGCTGTTGTCGCCCCAGCAGTAGATTCTGGAGTCGTCGCCGAGTCCACAGGTGTGATGGAAGCCCGCATCGATCTGAGTGAAGGCCACGGCGGGCGGCACACGGACCGCCACCGGCTCCTCCCGGTGCTCCGTACCGCCGTCGCCGACCGCGCCGGCTGAGCCCCAGCAGTAGGTCTTCGTGTCCCGGCCGATCCCGCACGTGTGAAATTCACCAGCGGTGAGCTGGGTGAACGTCACTCCCGCGGGCGCCTTCACCGGTGCCGGCCTGGTCTGCTCCGGCGCTGCACCGTTGCCGAGGTTGCCGAAGAAATCGGTCCCCCAGCAGTAGGTCTTCGTGTCGCTGCCGATCGCGCAGGTGTGGTCCTTGCCGGAGGCGAGCCCGGTGAAGGTCACGTCGCCGGGTGTGTCGACCGCCGTCGGGCGGGTCCGGTGCATGGTGCCGCCGTTGCCCAGTTGCCCGTGATCGCCGGCACCCCAGCAGTAGGTTCTCGTGTCGCTGCCGATGCCGCAGGTGTGGAAGCCGCCGGGGGCGAGCTGCCTGAACGTCACTCCGGCGGGGGCGCTCACCGCCGCCGGCCGGGCCCGGTCCGTGGTGCTCCCGTTGCCGAGCGCGCCTTCGTCGTTGCGGCCCCAGCAGTAGGCCGTACCGCGGTCGTCGCGCAGGCAGGTGTGGGCGAGCCCGGCCACCAGTTCGACCGTCGGTCGCGCCGGGGCCGGGGCGGTGGGCACCGGCGACGGGGTCACCCTGACCGGACGCGGCTGGTCCACGAGGTCGCCGTTGCCGAGCCGGCCGTCGCGGCCGACACCCCAGCAGTAGGTTCTGCCGTCGCCGGTGACCGCGCACGTGTGCTCGCCGCCGACGTCGACCTGCGTGAAGGTCACCCCGTCCGGGGTGTCCACGGCGGCCGGTTGCGGCCGGCCGTCGTTCCAGCAGTACGTCGTGGTGTCGCTGCCGATGGCGCACGTCCGATCACCGCCCGCGTCGACCTGGGTGAAGGTCACCCCGGCCGGGGCCTGCACCGCGGCCGGTTGCGGCCGGCCGGAGGTCCAGCAGTAGGTTCGGGTGTCGCTGCCGGTACCGCAGGTGCGCCCGGCGCCGGCATGGAGCCGGGTGAGCGTCACACCCGGCGGGGTGTCCACGACGGCCGGTGTGGTCCGGCCGTCGCCCCAGCAGTAGGTCTTGCCGTCGCTGCCGATGCCACAGGTGTGCCGCTCCCCCGCGGCGATCCGGATGAGGGTCACACCGGCCGGGGTCTCCACGACGGCGATGCCCGCATGGAGCACCGTGCTGTCGTTGCCCCGCTGGCCGTGCGCACCGTCACCCCAGCAGTAGGTCCGGTCGTCGCTGCCGATGCCACAGGTGTGCGCTCCTCCGGCGGCGAGTTGCCCGAAGGTCACCCCGGCCGGGGCCTTCACCGCCATGGGATCGACGAACCAGCCGCTCTGGACGTTGCCCACCTGGCCCGCCGTACCATCACCCCAGCAGTACGCCGTGGCGTCGCTGCCGAGCCCGCAGGTGTGCCCGCCGCCGACGGTGAGCCGGGTGAAGGACACCCCGGCGGGAGCGGCCACCGGCACCGGTTTCGCCTGGTCCTGCTGGGTGCCGTCGCCCAGTTGCCCGTACTCGTTGTCGCCCCAGCACCAGGCTCGGCCGTCACCGTCGAGCATGCAGGTGTGCCGGGCCCCGGCCGACACCACCGCAACGGCCGGCGCCGGCGACGGCATCGGCCCCGTGAGCGTCGCCAGCATCGCCACCGTCAGTCCGGTTCTCATCAGCACGGCCCGACACCATCACGGCGGTACGGGCACCGGCTGCCGTCCCCGGTTTCTCCACCTGAGTGGGGGACGGTCCGCACGCTGTGGGTTCACAGCCATCCGCGGTACAGGATCTCTTCGGGGAGCCGCCCGGCGAGGGTGTTCCACCGGTCGTACCATGCCCGGCGGATCGGGCTGGGCGGCCAGGGCACGTCGCGCAGTTCGAGGGGGACGAGTGGATCGTCACGCATCGCGCGCTCCAGCGCATCGGCCAGCCGGATCTGCCGGACCAGCAGCGGCATGACCCCGTCGCCGGGTGCCGGATCGGTCTCGGCGACGGCACGCTCCAGGGCGGCGTAACCGTCGATGATCGGAGCGGCCGGCCAGAGTGATGCGGCGACGGCCCGGGGATCGGTGAGCCCGCGCACGTCGAGGCTGGTCGCGGTGGCCCGGACCAGGCTGCCGCGCGCTGCCGGGCCGAGCATCCCGGTCAGGTCGTGGGGGCTGACGTACAGGCCGGTGGAGACCGCGGCGGCCCCCGCCTCGACAAGGGTACGGCGCAACGCGTCCCGCAGGGCACGGTCGGCCTCGGGGACGCTGACCGCCAGCAGACGCCAGGTGCCGTCCCACGGCGCTCGTCCATGGTCCTGGGCGATCGCGAGCCGCAGACCGAGCCGGTCACGGTCCAGGCGCTCGCGGCCGGCGTCGGTGAGGCCGATCGTGCCCCGCCGGCCGCGACCGGTCTGGGTGATCTCGCCGGCCGCGTGCATCCGGCGGATGGTCAGCCGCACGGGCTGATCGTCGAGACCTGCCGCGTTGGCGGTGTCGTAGACCAGATCGAGCGGAGCCTCGCCCTGTGCGGGCAGGAAGGCCTCGATCACCGTGCGCGGTGCGGGAGCCGGGAGGTTCACCATCGGCCGGTCCTCTTCCGCATCGTCTTGTACCGCTCGAAACCGTACAGGTGGCGGAGCGCGCCGACCGAGCCCTCCCCGACGACGTCGAAACCGCAACGCCGGTAGAGGGCCTCCGCGCGCGGGTTCGTGTCGATCACCGACAGCTGCACCCACCGGTGCCCGAGCCCGGCCCCGTAGACCGTGACCGCGTCCAGGAGCGCGGATCCGATGCCCCGCCCTCGGCGTTCGGCGCTGACGCAGACGCCGTCGAGGACCAGCACACCGCTGCGCTCCTGCCGGTCGAGCGGGGCGAGCACGACCGACGCCCGGAGTGCCGCGGTCACCCCCAGGCTCTCCCGCAGTCGCCGCCAGGACAGGTCCGCCGCGCCGTGGCCGTCCCGGTGGTACCCGCACACCGCGATCACTGCGCCGTGGTCGCGGGCCACCAGCGTCCGGTCGGCACGCAGCCCGGCCGTGACCTGGGACCGGCCGGTCGTGTCGTCGCGGAAGGCGGTGCGCAGCTTGCTCCCGAACGCCGACCAGTAGAGCGCACCCACGCGGGGACGCTCGGCCTCGGTGAATCCGTGGTCGATCACTGGGTCATCCATGCCCTGCTTCTATCGCGTACGCTACGTTCGTGAAGAGAAAGATAGCTCTATTGGTGATGGTGCTGCTCACCGCCGGTGTGGCCGCGGTCCTGGCCGGCCACGACTTCCGCATCACCGAGCGACGGGTGACCATTCCCACGGCCGCCGGAAGCCTCGACGCGGTGCTGGTCCTGCCCGAGGACGGCCCGGCGCACGGCCTGGTCGTGATGGTCCACGGCGACGGCCCGGTCGAGGCCACCCACGACGGGCTGTACCGGCCGTGGTTCGAGGCCGCCGCCGACGCGGGCTTCGCCACGCTGTCCTGGAGCAAGCCCGGCGTCGGCGCCTCCACCGGCGACTGGCTGCGGCAGAGCATGGCGGACCGGGCCGTGGAGGCCTCGACGGTCATCGACTGGGCCCGCACCCGCCCGGACGTCCCGACCGGGACCGTGATCCTGTGGGGAGCCAGCCAGGCCGGATGGGTCGTGCCCAGGATCGCCGCCGAGCGCGCCGACATCACCGCGATCGTCGCGGTCAGCCCCGCCGTCAACTGGCTGCGCCAGGGCCGGTTCCACCTGCTGGCCGAGTTGGACCACGCCGGCGCCGGTGCGCGCGAGCGCGAACGGGCCGTCGCCGTCAGCGACCAGACCCGGCGGCTGCTCGAGCAGCGGTGCGACTTCGCCACCTACCGGAACACCACCGACGACGACCAGCCGATGGACGAGGCGCGGTGGGGTTTCGTGCAGCGCAACCACACCGCCGACGCCACCGCCGACCTGCGGGCCGTCCGGGTGCCGGTGCTGCTCATGCTGGGCGACCACGACCGCAACGTCGACACCGTCGAGACCGAGAACACCTACCGGCAGATCCTGGGCGAGCGGGTGACCGTCCGGCGCTTCGACGCCGCCCACTCGATGGCCGCGCCGGCGATGGAGGAACACACCCTGCTGGGCCTGGCCACCGGCGTGTTCCGGCCACGATCACTGCTCGCCGACACGGTCCTGGACACCTACCGCGGATACCTCGACGCCGCACCCGCTCCCGGTGACGGCACCGGCTCACCACGACCGCCCCGGTGAGCTATCGCCGCCCGCCGAAGGCCCAGTCGTGCACCTCGACATCGGCGTAGCGGCCTCGGGTCAGAACAGCGCGCGCCGCATCCGCATCCGGCGCCCGCACCAGCAGCGCCGTGCCCAGCCACCGGGCGCCGTCGTCGGACAGCAGCGGCCCGTACGCGATCAGCTCATCCCGGTCGGCCGGCACGTCCAGGTCGACGGCCACGCCCGTGCCGAATCCCATCACCAGGTAGCGACTTCCACCGCTGCGCCCGCCGGGAAAGTCCCACATGGTGCGCCCCAGCAGGTTGCTCCACCGGCGCACCAGCACGTCGCGGTACACCCCGGCCTGGTAATTGGGTTCCTCGAAGGCGAACGCGCGGGCCGCGGCCGGATCGGGCAGGTCGACGATGTGCAGGCTGCCGGTGGGAACCTCACCGGCGGCATCGAAGGTCGGGCCACGGGCGATCAACTCCGCCTCGTAGCGGTCCATGTAGGACCAGTGCTCCTCGATGAGTTCGTGACGCAACGCCACGGAGCCGGGCCGGTCGCGGTGGTAGCACAGGAACTCCATCCCCGTAGTGTTCACCAGCGCGCCCACCCGGCCCGATGCCAGGGCTCCGCACGCCTTGGAACTCCTGACTCTTCGAGTGGCAGATCAGGGCGCAGCCGAGATTGAGTAGGGTTTCGTGGATGTCGTCGCGGATTTCCCAGCGGATGCGTAGCCGCCGGAACCAGTGCAGCAACGCGAAGCTCTGCTCGACGACCCGGCGCGGCTTGCCGAGCCCCGAGCCGTGCTCAGTGCCGCGGCGGGCGATGACCGGGGTGATGCCGAGTTCGCGGACCGGGGCCCGGTACTTGTCGTGGTCGTAGCCGCGGTCGGGGTAGACCTTGGGTGCTCTGCTGCGGGGTCGTCCGTTTGCCGCGGATCGGCGGGATTGCTTGTAGCAGCGGGATGAGTTGGGTGACGTCGTTGCGGTTGCCGCCGGTCAGCAGCAGGGGATGCTCGCGTGGGTGACCATCGGCGTTGCCGTCAGCCCACCAACGACTGAACCGCGAGCTCGCCGGTCCGCGCCGGGCGCGTGTCAGCACGTCAGTTTCGGTAGCCGCCCTTGATGGCGTGGCCGGCGGGTGCAGCAACGCGCGGTATACCAGCAAGGGGCATTCGTCAGCGAGTCCTGGTCCGTGCTCCGGCGCTCTCTCGTTCGGCGATGGCAGTTTGGATGCGACGCAGCGTGCGCAGAGCCTTCTTCGCCGCAGTGCGAACCTCACCGTCGAACACCGTCACGCCACGATCACCGGCCATCAGCCGCTCCAGCGTCGGCACCGCCCGGTCATCACCTGTCGATCCGAGTGCGACAGCAGCCCAGTACCGCTGATCCGGATCCGTGCTGTCGGACGCGGCCAGCAGCCGGGGTACCACCTCCGGCGTGAACAGTGCCAGCGTGCTGGCGAGATAGCCGATCCGGGGGAACCGCCGATGCTCGAACTCGTGCCAAAGGGCCTCCAGCGCCGCGTCGCCGCCGATGCGGGCCAGGGCGTCGGCGGTTCGCTGGCGAAGCCAGTCGGCCTGATCGCCGAGCAACGGTCGCAGCGAAGGTACGGCCGAGGCGTCGCCGAGCCGGCCAAGCGCGGTCACGGTTTCGCCCCGAACGATCCACTGCGGGTGGTCGAGGAGCGTGATGAGCTGCGGCACGGCGGCCCGGATGTCCATTGCCGCGCAACCCATCGCGGCCCATGCCTGACAGTTGTATCGGGTGTCGGCGAGCGCGGCCAGCAACGGCTCCTGCAGTCCGGCGTCCGCGAAGACGGCCGCCTGGTTCATCGCCCGCGAATACAACGACCTGTGGAAATCTTGGTAGTCGCGGACGAGCGCGTGCAGCGCCGCGATGGCTGATTCATCATCATGCGTCCTGGCCCGGTCGAGCAGGTGGTACACATGTGCTTCGCGGGTCTCGAGGTCTCCCGAGCGAAGGCCCTGCAGGTCAGCGGGATTCACCGCCCGACCATACGCGCCACCCGTCCCGCGGCTGGACTCGGCCGCACGGTGGCACTGATTCAGCCGCGATGCGTGTACTTCAGATCGATCAGTGTTCTTGAGCAGCGGAGTTGCCGGGCGTGGTCCCCAGGTAGTTGAACGTCGAGGGCGGTGAGCTCGAAGTCGTGCAGACTCCAGGGTTGCACCCTCAGCTGTTCACTGATCGCCGTCCGCTGCCAGCAGAGCTCACAAAGGCCCGCAACTTGTCCAGGCCGTTGAGCTCCACGTGCCGCAGTTGGTGGTGACGACAGGAAGGAGTCGGCGTGGAGATGATCGAGCAGCTGGTTTCCCGGACGGACGCCGCGGCGGTGCTCGATCAGAGCTGCCTGCCGCCCGGGTGACGTGACGTTGGCAGACGACTTCCTCGATCGGCTGCGCGTGATCCGGACACCTTCCTGCCCCCGGTCAGCCTGTGGGAGATCACCATCCAATAGGCCACCGGCAAGCTGGCCGGACCGGCCGATCTCGCCGAGCGTGTGCGGACATGGGCTTCCGCGAGCTACCCGTGACACATGACCGGCTGCTCGGCATCGCGGTCCGCCGGTACGCGATGGACGGGCCGGTCACCGTCGAGAACCGCTCGGCGGAGTCCTAGCGCCTCGCCCTACCGCAACACCGGCGGCCCGGCCGTCGTCGACGAGCGTCACCATGTTCAACGACGGCACGGAATGGATCGTGCATCTCGCCGTGTTCGCGCCGTTCGTCGCCTGCTCCTCGTCGCCGGCAGCAGCCAGCGCGCTACCGCCGAGCAGTAGGCTCGCCGGCCGAGGGCGGGCCTTCTGCCTATCCGGCGGTGACGATGGTGAGGCTCTCGCTGGGTCTGAGCCGGTAGTCCCGTCCGTACGGCTAATCCGCGACGACATCCACGAAGCCCTCCTCAAACTCGGCTGCGCCCTGATCTGCCACTCGAAGAGTCAGGAGTTCTTAGCCCGGTCGGCCCGTCACCGGAGAACCCGCCCACCTAGGACCAGCCGATCCCGGTGAGGACGCGGCGGGCCTCGACGTGGTCGTTCCAGGCGATGCGCCCGTCCGGAAGGTCCTGGTAGTTCTCGTGTCCCTTGCCGGCCAGCAGCACGGTGTCACCCGGCTGCGCTTCCGCGAGGAGTTTGCTGAGCGCGTCCCGGCGGTCAAGGCACACCTGAACGTCGACGGCGGCATCCCGGTTCTCGTGGATGCCGGCGACGAGCTCGGCGGCGATGGCGGCCGGGTCCTCGCACCCGGGGTTGTCGCTGGTGACGACGATGACGTCGGCGAACTCGGCCGCGACGGAGCCGAGCGGTCGCCGGTTGCCGGCGTCGCGGCCGCCGGCGTGCCCGAAGAGCAGGAGCAGCCGGCCCCGGGTCTGGGCCCGCAGCGTACGCAGCGTCGTGCCGAGTGCCCGCGGTGTGTGCGCGAAGTCGACGAACACGTCGAACGGCTGGCCGCCCTCGACCTTCTGCAGGCGGCCGGTGACCGTGGTCTGTTCGGCGGCACGCGCGACGGCGTCGAGGGGGGCGCCCAGGGCGAGGACGGTGGTGGCGGCGGCCAGCCAGTTCGACACGTTCATCGTGCCGGGCATCGCCGACCGGATCGCCCGGGTGCCCCAGGGGGTGACCAGGGTGAACGTGCTGTGGTCGCCGTTGAGCCGGATGTCGCGGGCGGTGACGTCGGCGGGGGCGTGCACGGCGTACCGGAGGATCCGTTCCGGGCCGTGCCGGGCGATCAGGTCCGAGGCCGGGTCGTCGGCGTTGACGACCCCGAAGGCGCCCGGGCCCGTCGCGGCGGTCATGGCGAACAGGCGGGCCTTCGCCGCCGCGTACTCCTCCATGGTGCGGTGCAGGTCGAGGTGCTCGGGACTGAGGTTGGTGAAGACGGCGGCGGTGAACGGAACGCCGCGCACCCGGTCCAGGTGCAGGGCGTGGGAACTCACCTCGATGACGGCGTCGGCGCAGCGGGCGCCGACCATCCCGGCCAGCATGCGTTGCAGGTCGCCGGACTCCGGGGTGGTGAAGCCGAAGTGGGCCGGCGGCCGTCCCGCGCCGGTGGTCATCCCGAGCGTGCTGAGCCTCCCGGTACGCCGGCCCGCCTGCTCCAGCGCGGCGTGGATGAGGTGGGTGGTCGTGGTCTTGCCGTCGGTCCCGGTCACGCCGACCATGCGCATGGCCCGGCCGGGATGGCCGTACAGCGAGGCGGCCAGGTCGGCGAGAGCGGCCCGGGCCGACGGGACCCGCACCACCGCGACGTCGTGCGCGACGTCGACCGGGCCCTCGGCCACGATGCCGGCGGCGCCCCGGGCCAGGGCCTGATCGATGAAGGTACGGGCGTCGTGCCGGGCGCCCGGGACGGCCACGAACAGGTCACCGGGCCTCACCCGGCGCGAGTCGTGCGTGATACCGAGAATCGACCGATTCGCATCGCCCTGCGTCAGTACGGCATCAGGCACGTCCGCGAGTATGCGATCGAGAGGTGAGTTCGTCGTCATGCCATCCAAGACGCCGCCGCGGACTCGGGCGTGCACCCTTTTCTGAAATTTCAAGAGAATCGCACAAGCGGCACTTCCTCACCCTTTCCTGGAATTCCGGCAACCATATTCGCTCGTATTCTTTGACGATTCTTCACAACAATCTCACAGCCGGAATTCCCATGTGCCCAGGTATTTCCGGTAACGGCCTCCGAAGGACTGTTTGAACTGGGTGAAACCGGCCCACGGGTGATCGGGGTCGCCGGCCGGGGCGGCACCGACGAAGTCGAACAGGTCCTGACCGCCGTCACGGGCGTCGAGGATCATCGTGGCCAGCAGAACCGCCCCGGGGTGCAGCCTGCGGGCGGCGGCGAGGGTGCCGCTGTGTGCGTAGTAGCGGGTGGTCGGGCTGTCGTACACCAGGGCCGCACCGACCGGGTCGCCCTCGTGGCGCACGACGTAGAGGGTGGCGGCGTCGCGGGACAGCAGAGTGGCCGCCTGCCTGCGGTAGTAGTCGTCGGCGTGCTGACGGATGCCGGTGTTGTCGGCCACGTCATGCAGCATCCCGAGCAGGATCTCCACGTCCCCGGGATCACGGCCGGCGGTGACCGTGAGGTTCTTCTTGTGGGCGTTGCGGAAACGGTTGCGGTTGTTCGCCGAGAACTCGCCGATCAGCTGCTCCCGGGTCCGGCCCGCCAGGTCCCGCACCCAGGTCAGGTCCGGTTGCATGCTCCGTCGTGCCGGTTCGTAACCGTGCCCCGCCAGCACCTCCCGCTCGACCGGCACCCACGGTTCGGCCCGGATGAAACCCGCGCCGACCTCGCGCCCCAGGTCGCGCAGCGCCTCTGTGGCGGCGGCCAGGCCCGCCCGGTCATCGGCGACCGGCCCGTACGGACAGTAGAGCCGGCAGGCGTCACCGGCCCGCTCCACGACGGTCATGCACTGCCAGTCGCCCCCCTCACCGAAACGCACCTCCCGCCCGTTCGCGCGCTGGAAGGCCGCCCAGTGCGAGCTTTGCAGGAAGTGTCCGTCCCGCTTGAAAACCCGTTCGTCCCACAGGACCTCGTCGATCCGCTGGTGCCAGATGGTCGTCATTGCCGCCCGTTCTCTCGTTTCCGGCGTTCCTGCATGAAGACGCGGACGGAGCAGATTCGGTGCAGTCGGATGACCGATGACATTGCCGGGCCAAGTAGCAACAGGGGAAGGGACCGGAAGACCCGGGAAACGCATACCACAATGTTCGAAAGAGGTGCGGAAACAGCCGGTTCCACGCCTTTCCTGTTCGTACCGGCCGTGGGCGGCAGCGCGGCTACCGCCCACGGCCTGCCGATGGACGGCTCAGCCGGCAGTCACCGGCAGTGTCCACACGTCAGCGATCGACGGATCGTAGTTGCGGCCCTCGGCGTCCTCCTGGAACCGGACCCGTACCGTGCCGTCCGTCGTCAGGTCGGCCCGGTCCACCAGGACCTGGTAGCTGACGGTGCCCTCCCCAGCCGAGGTGCGCTGATGGGCACGGGAGTGGACGAGCACCCCGTCGACCAGGATGTCGTAGTCCTTGATCTGCGCCTGGTTGTAGGTCTCGACGGCGCGCAGCACGAACGGGCGGTCCGGCGTGACCGCGAGATCGAACTCGAAGTAGCCGCCCGCCACCCCCTGCTGGGTGTACCGCCGCGTCCGGCCGGCCTCCGTGTTGATGCCCGACGCGGCCGAAGCCGTCAGGTGGTGCGCCTGTTCCGACGCGCCGTCCCCCAGGTCGGCGTGGTCGACGGCGCCGGAGGGCGGCACCTCGAGGACGACCCGTACGCCGGTGGTGGCCTGCTCCGCCGCGCCGGCGCCGGTGGCGGCCGTCAGCGTGGCGGTGCCCTCGGTCACGGTCGACGGTGCGGTCACCGGCAGGGCCACCGTGTGTTCCCGGCCGGCGGCCAGGTCGTAGCGCTGTCCCGGCCCGATGGACCAGCCGGCCGGCCCGGTGACGGTCACGGTGCCCTGGGCGCGGATCGTCGAGCGGTTGCGCAGAGCCACGCTGACGCTCGTCGTGCCGCCCGGGGCCACCGTGTCCGGGCCGGCGGTGACGGAGGAGATCTCGACCGCCGGTGCCACCGTGATCGCGGCCCCGATCGGCAGGGTGGCGATGCCGGTGTGGCGCCGGTAGCCGACGGTGCCGGTCAGGTCGGCCGTACCGGGCCGCTGATCCGCGCCGACGCGTACGTCGAAGAGCGCGGTCACCGTGCCGCCGGGCCGCACCGAGGTCGCCGGAGCCGGCCCCACCGGTGTCGAGGTCCAGCCCGCCGGAGCCGGCAGGCCGATCCGGACGCCGGTCAGTGCGGTGCCGCCCCTGTTCTCCAGGGTCGCCTCGACCCGGACGACGTCGCCGGGAACCGGGTCCCCGGCCGGGATCTTCAGCGCGGCGACCGCGCCCACCAGTGCGGCCGAGACCCGCGACAGGCGCGTGCGTACGCCGGTCAGGACGGCCCGCAGTTCGGCGGCGACCTGCTCGGTGAGGCGTTCGCGGGCCAGTTCGGTGCCGATCCACCGATCGAGGTCGGCGGCCGCGGCCAGCGCGAGGTGCACGGTCGTGGCGGTGGTGGCCGGGGACACCGTGCGGTAGCCGCGGTCCGCGGCCCCGGTCGTGGACACCAGTGCCCGGGCGAGCACCGTGGCCACCGGCCACGAGCAGCGGTTCTGATCCCCGCTGCCGGCCGGTCGCCGGTCTGCGGCGGCCCGGTCGTCGATCAGGCCGGCCAGGTCCACGGCCGCTGTCCGGGCCTCGCCGAGATCACCGCGGACGGCGTCGACGGCGAACCGGTAGCTGCCGGCGCCCACCGTGAACACCGCGTTCGGCCCGGCCATCTTGACGAACCGGACTCCGTCGGCGCCGGCGGCGGGCCTGCCGCCCTCGGTCACCGACCATCGGCTGGCCGCCGGGATCTCCACCGTGGCGGTGGTGTTGCCGGGCACGGTGACGTCGAGCGACATCTGCCCGGCCGCGTCCAGTCTCCAGTCGCTCACGAACCGGCCGTACCGGGAGCGGTACGTGGCCCGGGCCGAGGTGATGCCGCCGCCCGGCTGCGGCGCGATGGTGACGTGCCGGTATCCGGGTGCCGCGTCGTCCGGCCGGATCCCGCCGATGGTGCGGTACATCCAGTCGCCGACCGCGCCGTACGCGTAATGGTTGAAGGAGTTCATGCCGACGTCGCCGAAGCTGCCGTCGGGTTTGATCGAGTCCCAGCGTTCCCAGATCGTGGTGGCGCCGCGCGCGATCTCGTAGCCCCAGGAGGGGTAGTCCCGGTTCAGCAGCAGCCGGTAGGCGATGTCCAGGTTGCCGGTGTCGGTGAGCGCCGGCAGCAGGTCGGGGGTGCCGAGGAAGCCGGTGGAGAGGTGGTGGCCGCGCGACGCGACCCGCTCCCCCAGCCGCCTGCCCGCGGCCGCGCGCCGGTCGGCCGGCACCAGGTTCATGCTCAGGGCCAGGACGTACGCGGTCTGGCTGTCGCCCTGGATCCGTCCGTCGGCGGCGATGTAGTTCTCGGCGAACGCTCCGGCGACGGCGGTGGCGCGATCGCCGTACCTCTCGGCGTCGGCGGTGCGGCCCAGGGCCGCGGCCATCTCGGCGAAGAGCCTGGTGCTGTACGCGGAGTAGGCCGTCCCGACCACGCCGGCGGGAGTCGGGTCGTCCAGGTTCAGCCAGTCGAGGTACGGGCCGGCGTCCGGCCGCAGCAGTCCCCTGCTGGTGGCCTGCACGTAGTCGACGTAGCGGCGCATCGAGTCGTAGTGGTCGGCCAGCTCCTTCGTGTCGCCGTACCGCTTCCACAGCGTGTACGGCACGGTGATCCCGGCGTCCGCCCAGCCGGAGGCCCCGTCACCGCAGCAGCTCCGCGGTGCCACGTCGGGATAGGCGCCGTTGGCGGACTGGGCGTCGCGCAGGTCGGCCAGCCACTTGGTGAGGAAGCTCAGCGAATCCATGTTGAACGTCGCGGTCTCGGCGAACACGTTGATGTCACCGGTCCACCCGAGCCGCTCGTCGCGGGCCGGGGTGTCGGTCGGCACCGACAGGAAGTTGCCGCGCTGGCCCCACACGATGTTGCTCTGCAACTGGTTGACCATCGGGTCGGAGGTGGTCAGCTCCCCGGTGACGGGCGCCGCCGTGCCGATGACCCGGCCGGTCACCGCCGACAGCGCGGGCGTCCCGGGGTATCCGGTCAACTCCACGTACCGGAAGCCGTGGAAGGTGAACCGCGGCTCGTACACCTCGGTGCCCGTGCCGGCCAGGGTGTAGTGGTCGGTGGCCTGGGCCGTACGCAGGTTGGCGGTGTAGACCGTGCCGTCGGGGTTGAGGACCTCGGCGTGCCGGATCCGCACGGTCCGCCCGGCGTCGCCGGTGACCGTGAGCCGGGTGGAGCCGACCATGTTCTGGCCGAGGTCGAAGACCCACACGCCGGGCTTGACCTGGGTGACGGTCTTCGCGGCGAGCTCCCCGGTCACCTTGACCGGCGGGTCGACCTGGGCGACCAGGCGTTGCGTCGGGTCGTCGGCGCCGGTGGCGCGCACGGTGGCCGGGGACCAGGCGGTGTCGTCGAAGGCGGACCGGCGCCAGCCCGGCGGGTCGAGCCGCGCGTCGTACGTCTCGCCGTGGATGTTGTCGCCCCGCAGCACCGGGCCGTCGGCGGACCGCCAGGTTCCGTCGCTGCCGATGATCTGCGAGGTGCCGTCGGTGTAGTCGATGCGCAGCTGCGCGAGCAGTTCCGGCCGCTCGCCGTAGAGCTTGTCGCCGAGCCAGGCGATGGAGCCGGAGTACCAGCCGTCACCGAGCATCGCCCCGATGGTGTTGTCACCCACGACGAGCTGTCCGGTGACGTCGAAGGTCTGGTACTGGATCCGCTTGGCGTAGTCGGTCCAGCCCGGGGCGAGCTGGCGGTCGCCGACCCGGGAGCCGTTGAGCGACAGCTCGTAGACACCGAGGGCGGTCGCGTAGATCCGCGCCCGGCTGATCGTACGGTCGACGGTGAACTCGCGGCGCAGCAGCGGCTTTCCCGCCGGGTCGGCCAGCAGGGTCTCCGTCGAGCCGGAGACGGCCAGTCCCTGCGGCGTCGGCGTGCCGGCGGTGAACGGGTTGGCCCCGCCGGTCAGATCGGCGTCGACCTCGGTCCGGCCGCCGACGGTGAGCTTCACCGAGTGGACGACCGCCGACTCGGCGTTCGCGGTGCGCAGCCCGATGGTCCCGCTCGGCCGCCGGCTGTCCACGGTGGTGTCGACCAGGGTGCCGTCGACGAAGGTCCGGACGGTGCTGCCGGAGGCCTCGATCCGCAGGTCGTGCGGTTTGCCGAAGTCCGCCGGGGCGACGACGTGGGCGATCGGCACCTCCTTCAGCAGCTGCCAGGCGCCACCGGCGCGGACGTGCGGGCGCAGCACCGGAGCGTTGCCGAAGTCGGCCAGCTGCCACATGTACGCGTCGTTGACACCCCGGGCCCGGAAGAAGACGCCCGCCGCGTCGCGGGTCACCGTCAGCCGTACGTCGACCGTGTAGTCCGCCCAGGAGGTGCTCGGGCGCTCCCGGCCGATCCACTGCGCCTGCCAGTCGGCGGCTGCCAGCAGACCGGTCTCCCACCACGACGGTGCGCTCCAGGCCGACACCCGGCCGGCGGCGTCCCAGACGCGTACCTGCCAGTGGTAGCGGGTGGCCGAGGTGAGCGCCGGGCCGCCGTACGGGACCTGGGTCGAGTCGGCTCCGGCCGTTCGTCCGCTGTCCCAGACGTCGGCCCGGCCCGTCGTCAGCCGGGCCGCCGTGGTGGCCACCCGGACCTGGTAGGCGGACTGCGTGACACCGCGCTGCGAGGAGCCGACCAGCCACCCGAGCCGTGGCGCCGGTGTGTCGATGCCGAGTGCGTCGGTGACGCCCTCGACGGTGAGGCCGGTGGCGGTCGGCGCCGGACCGGCGGCGACGGCCGGGCCCGGCGCGGCGATGACCGTGGTGAGGGTGCCCGCGACGCAGATCGCGATCGCGAGCAGATACCGGCCCGCCCGGCGGGCGGAGTGGTGGAGTCTCGTTCGTCGGTTCATGTGCACCCTTCCGATCAGGTCTTCATGGCACAGCGGCCACGGATCGGGCATGCCGAAGCGCGGCACGGGTGGGCGTGCCGGGCTGGTGGTGAGAAGTAGTGAAACGTTTCACCCTGCGGGTAACACAATCGTACGGAGGACGTCACACAAGCGCAACGATCAGCCACATTGGACCGCCGTCGGCATTCGCATCGCGCTCACCGGCGACGAGCTTGACCAGGTGGTCACCTGGTCCAGCCGGTCGTCGTCAGCCCAGGCAGTCGCGGCGAGATCCCGGATCGGACCCGAGTGATCGGGTCAAGAATCTCCTGGTCACCCTCGACCAGCAGGTTTTCGTCGGCATGGACGTGCCTGTGGTGCCGGACAACGCCTCCACGCACAAACCCCGGCGGTCAAGCGATGGCCGGCCGCCCAAGGTTCGTCCTGCACTTCACCCCGACCGGCCCAGGGCTCAACGAGGTGTAGGCGTGGGGTGCTCCGCCGCCGAACTGGTGGATTTTTTCGCCTGTTGTAGCGCAAGCTGCCAGGGATAGCGCTCCAGAGAGTCGCCCCCGGTCCCGGGAGCATGGGGTTTGAACTCCTCGGGTCCGTAGAGGACGAAAATCCCCCGCTCCTCGCTCAGCTGCTGAATGCTGCGACGAAAGGGTGCACGCAAGGCCAGAGCGCTGTTGACGAAGGGCAGGATGACGACGGGAATACCGAGTCCGGGCGCTTCGGCAAGCAGGCCGAGTGCGTAGGTGTCGGATATACCCTGGGCGAATTTGTTGATGGTGTTGTACGTGGCAGGGGCGACGATGATGGCGTCGGCTCGCGGGCTTCGGGGTTCATCCGGCTTGCGATACCGGCTGCGGACGGGCCGGCCGGTCTGCTGCTCCAGAGCGGGCACGTCGATGAAGTCGAGAGCTGACGGGGTGGCGACGAGTTGAACGGTCCAGCCGTCGTCCTGGGCGAGTTCGACGAGGGTGCCGACCTCGCTCGCGGGGCCGGCTGCGCAGACGATGATGCAGAGGACTCTGGGGTCGGTCGTCATACGGCGATCCCGAGGTTGTCGGCGAATTCGCGGGCCTCCCGGCGGACGGTGATCGGGCCAGTGGTGACCAGGTCACCGACAAGGCGACGGGTGCTGGGGCGGCCGGTGATCTCCTCGGGGGCGATCTGTTCGGCTGCCCGGATCATGTGCAGGGCCCGCTCGTGCCTGCTCCACATCAGAAATGCTCGGGTGGCGTCGAGCAGCAGCGTGGCCTTGCGTTCGTTGATGGGCAGCGCATCGAGATCTACGCGGCGTGCGAAATCGATGGCGGTTCCGGCGTCGCCGAGTCGGATCGCGGCGTTGACTCGGTGACAGAGCACGTTGTTGGGGCCGAACGCGGTCCACATGTGGTTGCCTTCATGGCCGAGACGGCGGCCGGCTTGTTCCGCTTCGTCGAGCAGCTCGGTGGTGGTGTGCCGGTCCTCGTCTTCGGCTGCTGCGATGGCGCCCCGCAACAGTAGGGAGCCGTAGACCGACAGGTCGTCGTCGGTGGGCTGGATGAGGGCGGCGTTCATGCGTCGGGCCGCGATGCCGGCGTTGGTGGCCGCAGCTCGGTGGTGGCCGCTGTCCATGAGTGCGTGGGTGATGATCCGGGCACTGGAGCCGATCATCAGGGGGATCTCGGTCTGATGAGCGGCGTGGACACTGCGGTCGGCAGCGAGCCAGGCCAGGCCCTTGTCACCGTGCTTGATCAGGATGGACGCGGCGACGTGGTGCGCCTCAGCCGACAGGATGTGCGCCTCCCGCTGGTGAGCGCCTTCTGCGGAGGCGGTGGCGGCGCGCAGTGACCGCAGCAGCGGCGGGAGCATGGTGAGCACATCGCCGTACCTGCATGCCTGATAGTCGCGCTTGGCGGCGACGACCGCAGCCGATAGGCGGGTCAGGTCGGCCGGCCCGGCAGGTGCTGCCGGGGGTTCGGTCAGGACGGTGGCCAGGTCGTTGAGGGCGCTGCCGGCCATGGGCGTGGGGGCGGTGCCGGCGGTGGCCAGGATGGCGCCGAAGAGGCCGGACCCGGTCAGGCCTACGAACTCGCGACGTCGCACGGCGCTGTCCTCCCCCGGTCGCGGATCTCTCTCCACGCTACGCGCGGGACGGAGCGTGCCCGGTGATCCAGAGGGGGACCCATCCCCGGCTGAGATGTGGCGGGGCGCGAGTCCGAGGGCGGTGCGGGCGGAGTCGGGAAACTGGAGGCCGTCGGCGATCCGTTCGTACACCTCGAGGGTTGTGACGTGGTGGCTGCCGGCCATGATGCTGCTGACCTTGCCTTGACTCATGCCGATCCGGCTGCCGATCGCGGTCTGCGAGAGGCCGGCGTACTGGCGGACGAGTTGCAGGACGCGACCCATGGCGCGAGACCGCAAAGCGGTGATCATCTCGGGTCGGTTCCATAAGGAGCCGGGAATCTCGGACCTCAACGAAGTTTCCCCCCGAACTGCGGCAATGTCGCATAAAGATCCATCGTGGCCTACCCATAGCCCATCCCATCAAGGGATACCTCGCCGCGATGGGCGTGAGGGGTCATTCCATCGAGTCTGTACGCATGACGAGCGATCAGGTCAACGAGCACTTCTCTGAGGAGTGTCGTGGTTGAGAGCGCCGAGGCGGGCGGCCGGCGTCACCACGCCGGGTGATCCGTAGCGACGAGATGGTCATGGCCCGTCGGGCCTGTCCCGACTGTTCAACGCTGCGCCTGGCCCGGAGGTCCTGATCGCGCTGATCGCTGTCCTGGGAATCGCCGACCTGTTGCTCGACCGTGGGCCGTGCCGGGCTCCCAGCGAGAGGAGGAAGCCGTGATACACCGCAAAGCCCGACAGATCTGGTTTCGCCGTACTCGTTGTATCTGCGGGCTGCCGTGGCCGTGCCTGGAGTTGCGGCTTGAAAGGATCCGTTCCCGGCCTCGACCCGCGCTGCCGGGGTGGGCCGACCCGACTGAGGTGTTTCCGCAGGTGGGCCGGGCCGGGCGGCTCACCCCCGCCCAGGAGTACCGGGCCGGTGGCCGCGGCCCGAGGCGGCGGCCGGCATGACGGCCGACGTGAGCTTCGGGGCGAGGCATCAGCCGGATCCGGCGACGTACGCCTGTGGTGAGTGCACGCTGCCGTGGCCGTGTACGCCGGCGCGGGACTATCTGATCGCTACAACGCCGGACCGAGTTCAGCTCTCGATGCGGATGTGGGACGAGTTGGAGCGGGCCGCGGGCTCGCTCGCCGATCAGCATCCGGCGGAGTTGTTCGATCGGTTCCTGCGGTGGGTGCGGTGAGCGACGACGAATGGCCCGTCTCCCCTGTTACTGCCAGGAACCCGTACCGGACCGGATCCGCCGGGGATCTCCGCGAAGGTACTCACCAGGCAAGCACCCGATCGACATCGCTGAACCGTCTGAGGAGACAACCCGTGCGTACCCCCTCTCGTGTCCCGGCCGCCGCGGCCGTTCTCTCCGGGCTGTTGCTGACCTCGGCCTGCGCCACCGACGGCGGCACCCCGGGCGCGGCCGGCACCACGGTTTCCAGCGCTCCGACCAGCGCGACCCCGTCGGCCCCGCCGGCTTCGTCTCCGGCCGCACCCAAGCCGTCCGCGACCACCTCGTCGACCTCCGGGAGCGGCACCGGCAGCGGTACCGGCACAGGCACAGGCAGCGTCGAGGGGGTCTTCAGCGGCACCCGGCAGGTCTACCTGCTGCCCAAGAACAGCGAGGCGACGCTCGGCGTGGTCCAGGACGGCAAGATCGGGCTTTCCGAGAGGTTCGGCGATGCGGAACTGTTCGTGCTGACCGCGGTGAAGCCCGGCGGCGACCAGTACTGGATCCGCACGGCCAAGCTGCGCAAGGGCGGCGAGGCTCTCTGCCTGTCGGCCAAGCTCGGATCGGGCGGTGCGCCCGGCATCGTGCGGACCACGCTCTGCAACGCGTCGGCGGCCGACCAGCTGTTCCGGTTCCGCAAGACGGGCGAGTCGAACGGCAAACCCACCTACACCATCTATACCGGCAAGGACACGTTCATCGTCCAGGACCCCACCGGGGAGATCGCCGACACCGGCACCGGTGTGGCCGCGGTGTCCATCGGCGAGGGTACCCCCGACATCGACACCCCGTTCGTGCTCGCCGACAAGGGCAAGGCCTCGATGCCCACACTGGGCTGACCCTCCTGCGACGCCCGCTGCACGGCGACCACTTCCCGGCGCCGCCGGGTGACGTGTGGGCCGTACCCGATCGCGCAAAAACGGTGAGGCCGGGCCCGATGGCCCGGCCTCACCGTCGTCGGTCACACCTTGTAGACGGCGATCGCCTGATGCATCTCCTCGGCCATCCGGGCCAGCTCCTGCGCCGTCGACTGGGTCTCGGTCGCACCGCTCGCCGCGGCACCGGCGGCGTCGGCGACTCCGGCGATGGTGTCGGCGATGTCCTCGGCGCTGGCCGACGCCTCGGAGACATTGCGGGTCATCTCGTTGGTGGTGGCCGTCTGTTCCTCGACGGCGGCCGCGATGGTCGCGGCGTAGTCGTTGATCCGGGCGATGACCTCGGTGATGTCGCCGATCGCGAGCACCGCCTGGTCGGTCTCCTTCTGGATGGCCCCGATGCGGTGGGTGATGTCGTCGGTGGCCCGCGAGGTCTCCTGGGCGAGGTCCTTGACCTCGGAGGCGACGACGGCGAAACCCTTGCCCATCTCACCGGCGCGGGCCGCCTCGATGGTGGCGTTCAGAGCGAGCAGGTTGGTCTGCTCGGCGATGCCGGTGATCGTCTGGACCACGCTGCTGATCTCCGCGGAGGCCTTGCCCAGCTTGGCGACGATGCCGTTGGTGCGTTCGGCGGTCTCCGCCGCCTGGGTCGACACGGCCGCCGCCTGGGTGGCGCTGGTCGCGATCTCCCGGATCGCCTCGCCCATCTCTCCGGCGCCGGCGGCGACGGTCTGGACGTTCTGCGAGACGATGCTCGCGGCCGCCGACACCGTGCCCGCCTGTGCGGAGGTCTCCTCGGCGGCCGACGACATCTGCATCGACACCGCGGACAGTTCCTCGGAGGCGGCGGCGACGTGGTGGGCGTTGTCGGCCACCTGGCGCACCATACGGGCCATCGACTCGGTGGACTCGTCCAGAACCCGGGCCAGCACGCCGACCTCGTCCCTACCGGTCAGGCCGGTACGCATGGTCAGGTCCCCGTCGTGGACCGCGGTCAGCACCTTCACACACCGCGCGAGCGGCCGGGTGATGAGCCGGGCGATGCCCAGCGCGGCGAGCACCCCGAGCACCAGACCGGCGACGATCAGGGAGATGACCAGCGAACGGGCGGTGGAGTAGGCGGCCTTCTCCGTCTGCTGCACCTCTCGGGCATGGGCGATCGTCTGTTGCGACAGCACGTCCATGTCGTGGCGCGCCGTGGCGACCAGCGGATCGACCTGCTCCTTGCGGACCTTTGCGACCTGCCCGTCCCGCCCCTCCCGGCTCAGCGGCAGCAGCGTGTCGTCGAGAAGCGTGACGTATTCCGACCACGCTTCACCGAACTCGGCGAGCGCGGCGGTCCGCTCCGGGCCCAGCTCGTACGCCTTGTACCGGTTCTCGGCGTCGGCGAGCGCCTTGCGATCGGTCTTGATCGCCTTCTCCGCCTCGGCCTTGACGTCGGGATCGTCGGTGAGGAAGTGGTTGAGCGAGTCGATGCGGACCCGGTTGAAGGCGTTGCGCATCTCGGCGATCGTCTCCAACTGGAGAGTGCCGGCGTACACCTCATCGGTGCCCCGGTTGATCTCCGCCATGTTCGCCACGGCATACGACGACACCCCGACACCGATGGTGGCGACGACGAGCACGGCCGAGAGGATCTTCGTACCGACCGGCCGGTCCGCCAGCCACCCCGTCGCCCCACGCCCACGTGCGAGCTCGTCCCGCGGCCTCGACTCCATGACAACCTGCTCCCGGAATGGCGGCCTGCAGAAATGCGGCCACGTCTGACCGCTACATCGGGACACGCCGGCCGGCGCTGAACTGTCGGGGAAATACCAACCGAAGTACAACCGAACGTGCTTCACCACCGGGATACCGGCCGGGCGTTGTGCCGCTGAGACCGGCGGCTCCCTACTCCCGATATTGCTCGCGGCTGATCGCGTACACGTCGACGAGCCGGCCGTTGCCCGGCACGGTGGTGCGCCGGTCGAAGGTCAGGCCGATCTTCGCCATCACCCGGGCCGAGCGCACGTTCTCCACCTGCCGGATGCTGACCAGACGCTCCAGCCCCCGATCGACCAGCCCGAAACGCAGCGCCGCCCGCGCACCCTCGGTCGCCAGACCGGCACCCCAGAACGAGCGCCCCAACCGCCACCCGATCTCCACGGCGGGCATGACCTCGGGCAGAAAGTACGGCACCGCCAGCCCGACCCAGCCGGTCAACTTCCCCGTCTCCACCAGCTCGGCCGCGAACAGCCCGAAGCCGTGCTCATCCCAGTGCTGCCGCATCCGGTCCAGATGGGCGGCGGTGTCCTCCCGGCTCTGCACGGTCCCGTCCCGGATGTATCGCATCACCTCGGGATCGGCGTACATCGGCGCCAGGTCGTCAAGGTCGTCATCTCGCCACTGTCGTAGCAGGAGGCGCTCGGTGCGAAGCTCGATCATCGTCCGATTGTCACCTCTGTCACCGCAGACGCCGGCCGGGACCGCCCCTCCTCCCGCGGTCGAACCGGCGCGGCAGGTGGATGAGCCGGTGGGATCGGCCGGCGCGGGTCAGCTCGTGTTCATCACCGCGGCATCGATCAAAGGCGCCGAATGAAGGTACGGACCGGGACCACCGTGTACCGCCACACGATCGCGAGCGGCCGGATCAGCACGTAGTAGTAGGCCAGGCAGAGCCACCAGAGCACTCGCAAAGTCCACCGGATCAGCCAGAACATCGGCACGAGGAACCAGCGATGGTAGATCCGCAGGAGCGGCACGAGAACCCGCGTCACCACGAAGGCCATGCCCTGACCGGTCAGGCGGAGTATCCCCCGATAGCTCAAGACCAGCGCCCGCCACTGCAGCCGCGCTGCCTTCTCGACTTGATCAACCAGGTCAGGCACGGCGCACACGGTAACTCACGAGGGAAGTCAAGATCATCGGACGTACAGCCGCGTTCGGTGGCGGCGCGGTGAGGCTTGGCCCTACGGCATCCGCGGGGGGCCGCCGGTCGGCTTCACAGCGATGCTCATGGCGAAGTTCCGCAACCGCTGGCCCCGGACCTCGACCAGGCGGGTCGCGTCGACGGTGAACCCGAAACGTTCGAAGGCGGGCCTCGCGGTGAGACTGGCGTGCACCCGCAGCCGCTGGTGACCGGCGGCCGAGGCCTCGTGGATGATGCGGGTGACCAGCGCGCGGGCCACCCCGCGGCCACCGGCGTCGGGGTGGACGAAAAGCATGTCCAACAGGCCGTCGTCGGTGAAGTCGCTGAACCCGACGACCGTTTCGTCCAGGCAGGCGACGTAGGTGTGTGCCGCCGAACGACGCGCTTGCCACCGGGCCTCGTCGACGCTGGGAGGCGCCCACGCCAAAATCTGCTCGGGGGTGTAGTCCCGGCTCGCCGTACCATGCACCGCCGCGTGGAAGACCCGCCAGGTGTCGGCGGCGTCAGCGACTTCGTAGCGGCGGATCAGCAGGTCCCTCACCTCTCGCGCGTCAGTCGAGGTCGGCGTCGGTGAGCAGGCGCGTGAGCAGAGAGCGATCGTGGAACGCCGCGTGCAGACGCTCAGCCATTCGGCGCAGCGCCGCCGGGTCGGCACTTCCCGCCACGAAGGTGCCGCTTTCGGAGCTGAACCAGATCGTGTCCGCGACGTCGGGCATCTCGGTGTCGATCAGCCACCGGGCGAAACTCTCCCACCCGTGTCCGTTGCTCTCGGCATCGAGAGCGTCGAAGACGTCCTCGACCTCCTCCATGTCGCCGTCGAAGAGCACCAGCTCCTGCTGGCCGTCCTCACGCACAGAGATGCGGAACGGGGACAGGGAGAGATCATCAGTCACGCCCGACATCGTAATGAATCAGGCCTCGGAAGCGCGGCCCTGTCAGGGAGGTCCGGTGACCAAGCGAACGACGATCGTGGTCGTCACGCCGGTTCGACGGGCAGCCAGAGTTCACAGGTCGCTGTGCATCGGTGGGTACCCGACAGAAGCGGCGCGGAAAGTGTCGGGCGATCAGGATCCGCGCCGCCGCACGATGGGGGCATGGATGACACGACCCTGGTTTCCCGCTTTGTTCGCGACGGCTTCGTGAAGCTGGAGGGCGCCGTCGCACCGCGCGTGGCAGCGGACTGCGCGCGGCTGCTGTGGCGAGAGACCGGCTGCGACGCGAACGATCCAGCGACGTGGACACAGCCCGTGCACTGGGTGGCCGGCCGGGCCGACGGGCCGTTCGCCGCCGCTCCCAACTCACCGTTCCTGCATCATGCGTACGACCTGCTCGTCGGCGCGGGACGGTGGGAGCCGCGCTATTCGCTGGGCTCGTTCCCGCTGCGCTTCCCGCATCCGGAGGAGCCGGACGACGCGGGCTGGCACATCGAGGGCAGCTATCTTCCGGAGGGCGAGAGCTGGTACTTCACCAATGTCCGCTCCCGGGACCGGGCACTGCTGATGCTGTTCCTGTTCAGTGAGGTCGGTCCGGAGGACGCACCGACCCGGATCCGGGTGGGCTCACACCTCGATGTGCCCAAAGTGCTGGAGAGGTACGGGGAGGACGGCGCCAGCGGACTGACCCTCGCACCGGACCTGGTGGCGGCGTCCGAGCACCGGTCTCTCGCCCTCGCCACGGGATCTCCGGGCGACGTCTTCCTGTGCCACCCGTTCCTGGTCCACGCGGCGCAGCCGCACCACGGGGCACGGCCGCGCTTCATGGCCCAGCCGCCGCTGATGCCGGCCGCACCGTACGAACTGGAGCGCCCGGACGGCAGGTACTCCCCCGTGGAGATCGCGATCCGTCGAGGTCTCGGACAGGACACCCCCGTGCCGGACGGGGCTCAGCACCGGTGACGTCGCCTGCGGAGTGTGCGGGCAGAGCAGAGGGAGCGCAGTGGTTCTGCGGGTGACGGGCCGCAATGCGCGGTTCCAGCAGTGGGAGGCGCTCCTCGGCAATCGGTCCAAGCGCCGGCGACGCGGTGAGTTCCTGGTGCAGGGCGTGCGCTCGATCACCATGGCCGTCGAACACGGTTGGCAGGTCCGGGAGCTGCTCTACGACACCGGCGCTCAGTTGTCCGGCTGGGCCCGCGGGGCGCTGGCCACGGTCCGGGCCGAGAAGATCGCCGTCGCCCGGGAACTGATGCATGAACTGGGCGGTAAGGCGTCCACGGTTCCCGAGTTGCTGGCCGTGGTCGCCATGCCGGAGGACGATCTGCGCCGTATCCCCGTGGGGTCCACCATGCTCACCGTCGTGTTCGATCGGCCCACCAGCCCCGGAAACATCGGGACCCTGGTGCGGTCGGCCGACGCCTTCGGCGCCTCCGGCGTCATCGTCACCGGCCACGCCGCCGACGTGTACGACCCGAAGGCGGTCCGGGCGAGCACCGGCTCGCTGTTCGCTCTGCCGGTGGTCCGGGTGCCCTCCCCGCAGGCGGTCCTGTCCTGGGTGGCTGACGTCCGCGCCACCGGCGTCGGCATGGGAATCATGGGAACCGATGAGCACGGCAGCCTGGACATCGCCGAGTACGACTTCACGCAACCCACCCTGACGTTGATCGGCAACGAGACCACCGGCCTCAGCTCCGGCTGGCACGAGGCATGTGACCAGCTCGTCCGGATCCCGATGTCCGGGTCCGCCAGCTCCCTGAACGCGGCGACCGCCGCAGCTGTGGTGCTGTACGAATCGGCACGCCAGCGGGCCGCCGCCACGCGCCGGTAGCGCATCGACCCCGGCCGGCGCACGGTAGCCGGGTGATCAGTCGGTGGCCTCGGCGGTGACAGCCCAGGTGATCCCACGGGCGGGGTCCTCCATCGCCAGGTGCAGGAAGTTGCTGTACTCCGCAGGCCTTCGCCAGGTGACGCACCGCAGCCGTTCGACGAAGGCGGGCACCGGGTCCTCCCCCGCCATCATCCGCAGCACCCGCCATACGGCGAGCCGCCCCATAGCCTGCCCGGTGTCGTGCGGCATGGCGTAGGGCCCGGTCCCGGTGGCCAGGTGCACCAGATGCGGGTACGCCCGGGCGAACGGCACCTCGGCGGCCCGGCACGTCTCCCGGTCGGCGGCCACCGACGCTGCGGCCTCCCAGGCGGTTCCTTGGACGGCGTACGCCTTGATCGGCTTGTGCGGGTCGTTCAATCCGTTGAGGACCGGGACCGCGGGATGCTCCACCTGTTCCACGGTGGCCGCCCGCAGCGGGACGCCGCCGGGCAGGTCGTCGATCAGCCAGCAGGGGAAGCACCACACGTGGCAGCCCGACCTGCCGCCGGTCACATCGTATTCGGGGATGTCCCACTCGGGATCCCAGTGGGCGGACTCCCACGGCTCCAGCCGCAGCGGGATCTCCGACTCCACGACCCCACGGAGGTCCTCACCGTGCAGGACCCTGGTCTGGGCGACCAGCTCGCGCACACGCGGGTGGGTCAGGTGCGCAGCGAGCTCACGCCACGGCCGGTGGGCGACCACCTCCCACAGCGGGCCGGAGAAGCCGTGGTCGTCGTCGGGGTGGAGCTCGGCCGCAGCGACGGCCAGGGCGGGCGGCGCTTTCAAGGCTACGGCGTGCGCGGCTGCGCGCCGCTCGTCCACCGCGGCCTCGTCATCGTCGCCGCTGCCGTGGGCGGCCAGGGCGAGAAGCTCCGCCCAGCGGTCCGCTTCCATCAACGACATCCTGGTCCGGTACAGATCATTCCCCGTGTTCACCCGCCCATCCTTGCCGACCGCCCGGATCCGATGCCAATCCGGGCGGGTCGGTGCCACCGGACACTCCACCACTCGAGAAGGATCAGATCCGCAGCTCAGGCGTTGCCGGATCGGGCCCGCCGCGCGGCCCGGGTGTCGCAACGGGCGTGCCGGTCACGTCACGAGTCCGAGCGGCTCGGCGACCGGAACAGCCACCCGCCGGTGAGCGTCCCGGCGATACCCGCCACCAGGAAGAAGAACCACCGTGGAAGCTGTTCGGCGGGTTCGCCCCAGCTGCAGGACTCCGGCGTCCAATCGATCGGGATCTGCGCGTCGAGCGGGGGCAGAACGCCGTCGGAAAATGCGCTCTTGCCCATGCTGCAGGTCACCCGGCCCTGCGAGGTGGCCGCCCGGACCGACACGTAGTACAGATGGCCAAGAGAGTCCGGCACCACGGTATCGGCGATGGCGGTGACCAGTTCACCGTCGGGCGGGCTGGGCTCGAGGTCGCCGAACAGGCCGACGAGCAGGAAGCTGACGGTCAGCACGACCCCGAGAACGACAAGCCCGATGCGCGTACGACTCTCGAAGTGCCCCGGCCCGTAGAAGTGGCGTGTATAGAGGTTGATACTCGTGATCCACCTGCCGAGGTGACGACGCCGTGGGATCCGACCGTTGGGTGGTCCGGCATCCTTTGGGGCGTGACGGATCCGGAGCGGCTTCTCACGTTTGAGCACCGCTGCACTGATACGCGGTCACCGCCGACGAGTCGGACCTGCCCCGTACGGAGGCTCTGGACCTCAATCCGTGGCACCGTCACGCGATCAACAATTGCGATGGCGAATGCCTGGCGGCCTGCCGGGCACTGACTCGGTCGTTGACCGCAGGCCGGAGCCGGTACGCCATTCCGTGTCACTACCGGACGCGGTGGCGCAATGTCTGGACGTCGATCGTAAACCATTCACCGGGCGGGACGCCGTGAGCGGTGGCGTCGCCGCGACTCAGGTCTGCGAGGTGCCGGTGAAAAGGTTGAGCAGGTCGCCGATACTGTGGTCGGCCTCGGCGGGATGCCGGAATCGGCCGGTCGGGTTGACGGTGTACTGGTTGCGCCGGCCGACGCGTTCGCGGTGCAGGTAGCCGCCGGTTTCGAGGTCGGCGACGATGGCTTGGGCGGCGCGTTCGGTGATTCCCACGGCATCGGCGACATCCCGCAGCCGGACCGTCGGTTCCCTGGCGATGGCCAGCAGCACGTGGGCGTGGTTGGTCAGAAACGTCCACTGCTTCACGGCGTGCGACGGCCGACCCTGAGCTGCCAGAGACACACGATCTCCATCCGTACAGTCAGGCGGGTGCCTCCCGCCACCCCAATGTACGCATATCAAGTCATGAAAACAGTATCGCGGTCTACAAGTCGGCAGACATTCACATACGAAGGATGCTTCGTGAATAGTGGAACGCGTTCGAGGGGAGTGCCCGGCGATCCGCACACCGACGTCAACACGGACATGGACATCCGGGTCCCGGTGTTGCAGCCACCGTCTCGGTGCCCCGGGGAGGCCTTCGTCCAGCGACGCCGCCCCCCTATCCCCATGGGTCCGGCGTGGGACGAAAGGCCTACCACCGTGTCCATGTTTTGGCGGGTCTGGGCGGTGCTGATGCTGGCCATCGCGGCGATACTCGCGGTGGATCTGTTCCTCCACCGCGACAATCACGTGATCGGTTTCCGCGAGGCCGCCGTGTGGTCCGGTATCCGGATCCCAGCCGGTCTGTTGTCCGATGTCATCCTGTGGGCGTGGCAGGGCGGCGACGAGGCCGGCACCTACTACGCCGGCTATCTGATCGAGAAGGCGTTGTCGATCGACAACGTTTTCGTCTTCGCGCTGATCTTCTCCTACTTCGCCGTACCCGCCTCCGTACAGCACAAGGTCCTGTTCTGGGGCGTCATCGGCGCCCTGGCGTTCCGGCTGGCGTTCATCTTCGTCGGCGCCGAACTGCTCGAGACCTTCTTCTGGACCGCATACGTGTTCGGCGCGCAACCCTGTCGTGCGCCTGGTCCGCAAGATCGTCCCGACCGACGCCAACAACCACGGTGACAGGTTCTTCACCCGGATCAGCGGCAAGCGCGTCGCCACCCTGCTCTTCGTCGTGCTCATCGCGGTCGAGGCCACCGACCTGATCTTCGCCATCGATAGTGTGGCGGCGATCCTGGCCATCACCACCAGCACGTTCATCGTCTGGACCGCGAACGCGTTCGCCATCCTCGGCCTGCGCAGCCTCTACTTCTGCCTCGCCGGACTGCTGCGCCGCTTCGTGCACCTGCACTACGGCCTCGCCGTGCTGCTCGCGTTCGCCGGCATCAAGCTGATCCTGTCCGAGACCCCGGTCGGCAAACTTCCGATCCCGGTCACCCTCGGGGTGATCGTGGTGACGATCGCCGTGTCGATCGTGTGGAGCCTACGCAGCACCCGCGGCCTTCCCACCGAACTCACCGACGCCGACACCACTGCCTCGGAGTCGGACGGCCGGCAGCCTCGACCGGGACCGCGACGCCGCGCGGCTGACCCGTCATCCACATCACCCTGTTTCGCCCGACACCGCGCGCCTCAACCACCAGGATTCGCTGCATGGCGGCTTGCCATAGCTTCAGCAATCCCGGCCGTACATGGCCGGATTCAGGTACCGGCCGGGGGACCCGCCACCGTCCACCAGCCCCCAGCGGGCCGGTGATGACCACGACTAGAACTTTCGGAGCAGCGCCGGCACCCCCGATGGCGATGGCGACTGGCGGCAAGGCGACCAGGTTTCCTGTCGAGGGTCAGCTCGATATGTCGGCGGCGAGGACCGCCCAGTCGTGACGGATGCCGGCGAGCAGAACCGGCAGATCCGGGAAGGCGGCGGCGTCCGCATGGACGGTGATGTTGAGCCGCCCGGCATAGGAAAGAGTGACGACCGATAGCGCCACGTTGCCGACGAGGCTGCCGACCGCCACGACGTCCAGCACTGGAGCGCCGAGCATCGTCACGGTTGCCGGTGGACCGACCATGTTGCTCTCCATGACCTGGGTCGCCCGCTGATGCCGACTCAACCAGCGGACCACGCCCAGCCGGGCCAGGGCGACCAGGATTCGGTTTCCCGCGGTCACAGACTGACTGCGCTTGGCCTCAGCGGTCGATACCGCGAGGTGGCGCAGCCGCTCCGCAGGGCCGGGTTCCGCGATCGGTAACCGGACCAGGAATCCGCCCGTCCGGTTACCGGTCTCGGGCGCCATTCCGGGCGTCCGCAGGGAGACCGCGACCGAGGTGGTGACGTGCAGTGCGGCCAACGGATCACCCCGACCGTGCAGCAGCGCGCGGACGCCGCCGGCGGCGAGTGCGAGCACGACATCGTTGACCGTACCGCCGTGCCGGTGAGCGATAGCCTTTGCAGCGGCGAGATCGAGATGCAGACACACCACTCGGCGACGTGTCCCCACCAGTGCGTTCAGCGAACTTCGCGGGGCCCACCAGGACCGCGCGAGGATCAGGAGACCGTCGGCCGCATGCCCCCGGCGATCACCGGGCGGCGGTGTCAGCGGCCGGAACGGCGGTGCCGCCATCGGCTGTGGTGTGGCGCCGAGCAGCGAGGTGATCATCTGGATCGAAGCCATCCCGTCAGCGACGACATGGTGCAGCAGGAACACCACGCCGACCCGCCGTTCGGGCAGACCAGGCACCAGCCACAGTCGCCACAGCGGCTGAGAACGCTCGAAGGGCCGGGCGATCAGCCGGGCGGCCAGGATCAGCAGTGCGTCCTCGCCACCGGTCTCGGTGAGCTCGGCGACCTGGACATGATCCTCGATACGAAATCGCGTCACGTTCCGCCATCGCGGCGGTCCGCCGAACAGACCGGGCAGGACAGGCGTCTGACGCAGGCGCGGCACGGCAGGAAGGCGGGAAGCGACAAAGGAACGAATTTCAGCCGTACGGAGCCGCCCGGCACCGTCGAGCAGCGTATCGCCGTCGAGCACCGCTACCGCGGCCACGTTGACGGGTGTGCCGGCCGTCTCGACGGTCAGGTTGAGCACGTCCTCGGCGCTGAGCTCCGCCTGCGATCTCATCACGGTCTCCCTACCCACTGCCGTGCGGACCAGCGCCGGCCCGCCGTACAGGTAACCGAGCGCCATCCGGACGAGGCGACGCGCTGCGCCCTCCCCGCCCGGAAGCGGCGTCCGGCCGAACCGGCCAGACCTCCAGAATCCGGTGTAAGTCGCCTGCGAGAACCCGCCACCGCAGAGTTGCCGTCTTCGCCACACCCGGGGCCGGCGACGGCCCGAAAGCTCTCGGCCCTGTGCCGCGACGCTGTCGCGCCGGCTTCGAAAGCAGTGACGGTGGCGGCAGGTCCGCCTGATGCCCGGCCGCCGCCCGGCCCGGACGAGCGCTGACCCGGCCGGCCCAGACTCGGTTGCTCAGGTTCATCGAGAACATCTTTCACGTGGCCTTGCCGTGCTCGAACTGCTCGTGGAATTCGAGGAAGGCGTCGTAGGCTCGCGCTCCGTAGACGGTAGCCGGACCGCCGTTCATCAGGAAGGTGACTCCGATCGTCTCAGCGGCTTCCGCCGGAGTGGCGCCGTGTCGCACAGCGGCGTGGGCGTGGGCGGCGATGCAGCCGTCGCATTCCTTGCTCACCGCGATCGCCAGCGCGATCAGTTCCTTGGACTTGACGTCGAGCGCGCCCGCGGCGAGCGCGGCATCGTGTAGTTCCTTGTAGCCGCGATACACCTCCGGAATCGCTTGCCGTAGAGCGCGGGTGGGTCCTCGGAGCTCGTCGCGTACCGCTTTGCCGTTGGTCATGACATCCAACCCTTCCGACTGACCGTGGATCGACTTTCAGCATGGGCGCGTGGGCTGGAGTGCGCTGCGGTCATTGGGCGGGAGCCGGCAGGTCGTCGGTCCCAGATCTGCGTCCACCTCACCCTTGCCGTCGCAACCGGGCACCGGCGTGAAGGACATCGCCTGCCCCGGTCAAGTCGCGAAATCCACGACCGGAGACCCCGGTCGGCGAATGTATGCGGGCCCGCGGGCGACAGTGGCCGACGGGACGGGCCACGCCTGCTCGACGGACGGGAACAACCGGTGGGACATCGCATGGCAGGTTTGCCTGGCCGCCGGCGCGCCGGCACTTCTCGGGGTGCTGGCCGTTCCCGGGGCGCAATGGCGACATCAACATCACGAACCGGGATTCATCCGACCCGGCAGAACCGCACCGCGGCCGATGGAAGGGAGCCCCATGCCCATCGCGACAACCGGCCGGTCGCCGCCGCTTCGATCCTTCTCCACGTGGTCTGCACATCGGCTGCACGCCATCACCATGCCGGGGAGCAACCGTGAGAGGTGTAAGAAACGAGGAAGGAGAAAGCCATGAAGGCCATCACCCGTCGAACAGCCACCCTGGTGACAGCCGGCGCGCTCGGCCTGGGCGGACTCGCGGTCGCGGCACCGGCCCTGGCCGGCGTCGGCCCGTTCGGCCCCGGACCGTCAGCTACCACCACCACCGCCGATCCGTCAGCCCCTGGTAAGGGTTCCGGGTACGGTATGGGCTCCGGCTATGGCATGGGCTTCGGCGGTGGCACCTGCATGGGGCTGGGCGTCACCGCCGAGCAGGGCACCCTGACCGACGCCCAGAGGACCACGCTGGCGTCCGTGGTGCAGGAGGAGAAGCTCGCCCACGACCTCTATACGGTGTTCGCCGTCCACTACGACGCGGCGGTCTTCGACCACATCGCCGTCGCGGAGAGCAGGCATCTGACCGCGGTGCGTGCGCTGCTGCAGCGCTACGGCGCTACCGATCCCACCGCGAACCAGCCGGCCGGCACGTTCACCGACCCGGCCGTCCAATCCACCTACGACAAGCTGCTCGCACAGGGCAGGCAGAACCTGTCCGCCGCACTGGCCGTCGGACAGCAGGTCGAACGCACCGACATCGCCGATCTGAAAGCGGCCCTCAACGGCCTGACCGCCCCGGACGTCAAACAGGTGTACACCAGTCTGCTCGCGGCATCCGAGCGGCACCTCACCGTCTTCACCCGCTGGGCGAACCGGTAGAACCCGAGGTGGGCGGGGGCGGCCATCCACCCCGCCCACCTCGCAAGAAGCGCGGCGTCCGACCATCGGGAACATCTCATGTCCATCGCATCCAGGTGCGCCGCCACCGGCTCGTCGTCATCCTCGACACCCGCCGCAACCTCGAGGCCGCCGAAGCCCGCATCGACGGTGCCGTGCACAACCAGCTTCAGGACTTGCCCATCCGCCTCGGCGAGGTTCCCGACGGCGCAGACGCCGGCTACCCGGCAACCGGTCTCGGCTCGACCGCCAGCGGCAGCACGATGGTCACGGTCACACCACCGGAGGCCTGCGAGTCGATGCCGACCGCACCACCGTGGGCGGTGACCAGCTCACGCACGACCGCCAGACCGATCCCGGAGCCCGCCGTACCAGCCGTGTCGCGCCCGCGCCACAGCCGCTCGAACGCGTGCGACAGTTCGTCGGGAGCAATGCCCGGCCCCGTATCGGCGACCTGCAGAACGGCCTGCCCATCCTCGACGCACACCCGCAAGTGCACCCTGTCACCAGAACGGCAGTAGCGGGCCGCGTTGGCGAGCAGATTGTCCACCGCCTGATGCAACCGGTCCGGGTCCCCCCGTACCGGCACCCGCCGATCGAGATCGCTGGTCACGGTCAGCCCGGCCGCGTCCAGCCGCGGCCGCTGCCCCGCCAGCGCCGTCGCGGCGATTCCGGCCAGATCGGTGTCGGCCGGGTGCAGTGACAGCGCGGCAGACTCGGCAGCGGACAGGTCGGCGAGGTCCTGCACGATCCGCCCCAGTCGCAGGGACTGGTCGTGCAGGGCGGCCAGACGCGCGGTGTCCGGGGATTGCAGACCGTCCCGCAACTCCTCCAGGCCCGCCTGTAGCCCGGCGAGCGGGGTGCGCAGCTCGTGGGCGATGTCAGCGGACAACCGGCGCCGTACGGTCTCGGCCCGCACGACCTCGTCGGCCATGGTGTCGAAGGCGCGCGCAACCTCACCTAGCTCGCCAGGGGCGCGCAGGCCCGCGCGGGCGCTGCGCTCGCCGGCGGCGAACCGGCGCGCCGTCGCGGCGACCACCGCCAACGGCCGGGCCAGCCGGGCCGAGACGTACCCGCTGGCCGCCAGCGCTGCTACCAGAGCCACGCCGGCCGCCCCGGCGACCCACGACCACGCAACCGTGCGACCACCGGACGTACCCGCCGGGAACGCCAGCCGGACGGTACCCACCCGCCGACCGCCGACCGTAACGGCGGCCTCGGTGATCGGCCCGGCGGTATCAGCGCTGTGCATGCCGCCCGTGACGGGGCCCATCCCGCGGCCCGGCCACACCATGCTGCCGCCGGTGTCCCGGACCACCAGCCGGGCATCGGCAGCCTCGGCGACGGCCGACGCGGCAGTCAGGTCGGTGTCGCCCCAGCCATCCGATCGTGTGTAGGCGTCCGCGGCCGCTGCCGCGACTCGAACCGCGACCCGTTGCCGGTCCTGCTGCGCGGCGCTGGCCAGCCCTCGGTCCGTGGCGACCAGTGCGGCCACCGTGAGGACGACCACTGATGACAACGCCACGAGCAGGAATGCGGCCAGCAGCCGCCGGCCCAGCGGACCGGTCATCGCCGAGCGGTCACCGATCACGCGACCACCCCAATCGGTAGCCGACGCCCAGCACAGTCTCCACGATCTGTCCGGCTGCCGGTCCGAGCTTGTGCCGCAGGTTCTTCACGTGCGAATCGACGGTGCGCTCATAGCCGGGGAACTCGTATCCCCGCACCTGATTGATCAGCTCGTAGCGCGAATACACCCGCCCCGGCGTGGCAGCCAGCGCGGTCAGCAGACCCCACTCGGTCGGCGTCAACTCCAGCCGGCCGCCATCCAGGTGTGCTTCGTGACGGACCTCATCGAGCCGCAGCCGCCCGCCACCGAACGACATCACCCCCTCGCCACCGCCGGTGCCGCCGTGCGTGCGCTGCAGCACCGCCTCGACACGAAGTACCAACTCTGTCGGCGAGAACGGCTTCGTCACGTAGTCGTCGGCGCCGCGGCGCAGCCCGTCGATGCGGTCGTCGACGCAACTGCGGGCGGTCAACACCACCACCGGAATCCCTCGGCCGTCCGCTCGGGCGGCTGCCAGTACCTCGCGGCCGTCGATATCGGGCAGACCGAGATCGAGCACCACCAGGCCCACACCACCGCCGGTCATCAGAGCGATCGCCTCGGCGCCGGAGCCGGTGCTCTGCACCGCATGGCCGGCCCGCTGCAGATAGCGGCGGACCAACTCCCTCAGCTCGCGATCGTCTTCAACGATCAGCACTGCACCCGGCACACCTCTACCCTGCACGCCGTACCCGACTTCAGACAGGGTCGACCGACCCCAAACCGGTGCCAGTGACACCATCGGCGGCATGCAGGATCTGATCAGGCGGGCCGGTTCGGACGACGCCCTCTTTCGTGCCGATGTGCGGGATTTCGTCGCGGTGGCCCGCGGCCACCGGATTTGAGGGATCGTCGTGGTGGCCGCCCAGGCAGCCACGCAGCTTTTTCAGCGCCCTGCTTACTGTAACAACCGGGAGATGTGCATCTGGGAGACACCGAGCTGCCGGCCGATCTCGGCCTGTGTCAGGTTGCCGTAGTAGTAGAGCGCCACGATTCGCTGTTCCCGCTCGTCGAGGTCGAGGAAGGCGTGGCAGATGTCGAGGTGTTGGTCGACCGTCCGGTATCCAGGATCTTCCTCACCGATCGTCTCTGCCAGATCGATGTCGGTCTGGAGCGCGGAGGGCTCCGACAGCGAGGCCACTCGGCGGGCGTGAGCGCATTGCAGCGCCTCCAGGACGTGCTCGACGGGGACTTCCAGGTGAGCGGCATATCGGTCGGCGTCGGCAGGCGGGCGAGCGGCTGGCTGATGTGTCTACTGGCGTCCTCGATGCGCATGTGCAGGTCGTGCAGGCGGCGCGGTGCCCGGAGGGGTCCACTGTGGTCTCGGAGGTATCGCTTGAGTTCACCACGGATCGTGGGTACGGCGTACGCGACGAAGTCGTCGCCCCGGACCGGGTCGAAGCCGTCGACGGCTTTGATGAGCCCGACTGCGGCCGTCTGCCGCAGGTCTTCCCGGATGTTGTAGTCGGCCGAATACATGCGGGCCAGCCTGTTGGCCATGGGTGTCCAGGCGAGGATGGCGTCGGCACGTATGCCTGATCGCCTCGGGTCTTCGGACGGGGTTCGGGCATAGGTATCGATCAGACGGGCTGCTGCGGCGCTGGTGTCGTCGCGAGCAGTGACGCCGTGACGGACGTGCAGGGCGTTCACGTATGCCTCCTGGACGCGTAGGCGACAACTGAATGACGGCGCAAGGCGTCTGATCAGACCGCCGAAGCAACGGCGATCGAGTTCAACCGGATACTCCGTGGAACTCCGGCCGTTCACGGCTGGGAGCAAGCGGATCGCCTGCGAAGCAGGACAGGGAAGGCCTGTTCGCCGACAAGGCGATCAGGTGTCGAGCGCGGGGTGGCAGCCGGGAGGAAGTCCGTTCACCCGGGGGGACGTTTCTGGTTTTCGATGTATTCCTTGATGGCCGCCAGTGGTGCGCCGCCGCAGGATCCGGCGAAGTACGACGGGGACCACAGGTGGTCATCCCACAGGTAGTGGCGCAGGTGGGTGCCGTGTTCTTGCCGCAGGTAGCGCGACGAGACGCCTTTGAGGCTGTTGACCAGCTTCGACACCGCGACGCTCGGTGGGTAGTGCACGAGCAGGTGGACATGGTCGTCCTCGCCGTTGAACTCGCGTAACTCGGCACCGAAGTCGACGCACACGTTGCGCATGATCTGTTCGCAGCGGGTGAGGATCGCATCGGTGAGCGCTCCATGCCTGTACTTCGTGGTGAAGACCAGATGGACGTGCATGTCGTAGACGACGCTGCGGCCTCTGCGTACGTCCGGGTCCGGGGTCCATCTTGGTGACATAGACCAAATGCCATCGTGGCGGTGTGAAGCTGGTGGTCCAGGTGAAGCTGCTGCCGACTGCTGAACAGGCGTCGGCTTTGGAAGCAACCCTGCGCGCCTGCAACACCGCCGCGACCGAGGTCGCTGCGACGGCCCGCACCGCGCGGGTGTACCGCGACTACGCGTTGCGCAAGCACGTCTACGCGGGCATCAAAACCGATCACGGGTTGGGCGCGCAGGCTGCTCAGCACGTGATCAAGAAGGTCTGTGACGCGTACAAGACTCTCGCGTCGAACCTGCGGGCCGGGAACTACGGAGCGCCGGAGTCGAAACGCTACCGGCGGGTGGCGTCCGAGCCGGTCACGTTTCGGTGGCAGGCCGCCCAGCCGTACGACGCACGGATGCTGACGTGGCAGCACGACGCCGGCACCGTGTCGATCTGGACCGTGACCGGCCGGATGAAGAACGTGGCGTACACCGGCTCCCCGGACCAGCTCAAAGCCGTCGCCGAGTTGCCCGTAGGCGAGTCCGACCTGGTCCACCGTGACGGCATGTGGTTTCTCTACGCCAGCGTCGACGTCGCCGAGGCCAGGCTGGTCGAGCCGCAGGGATTCCTTGGTGTCGACATGGGCGTCGTACAGATCGCCACCGACTCCGACGGGCGAACGTATACGGGTGAGCAGCTCAACCGGTACCGGCGCCGGCAGGTCCGGCTGCGCGCGACGTTGCAGGCCACCAAGACCGAGTCCGCCCGCCGCCTGCTCACCAAACGATCCCGGCGCGAGTCGCGGCACGCCGCGAACGTCAACCATGTCATCTCGAAAAGCATTGTGGCCGAGGCTGAACGCACCTCACGCGCAATCGCCGTCGAAGAACTGACGGGTATCCGCACCAGGGTCCGGCTCCGTAACAAGCCCCAACGGGCCACACTGCACTCGTGGAGCTTCGCCCAACTGGGAGAGTTCCTGATCTACAAGGCCCGCCGGGCCGGTATCCCCCTGGTCCAAGTCGACCCCCGATACACGTCGCAGACGTGCTCGAAGTGTGGTCACCGGGACAAGAGGAACCGACCCGACCAGGCCACGTTCATCTGCCGTTCGTGTGGAGTCGTTGCCCACGCCGACGTCAACGCTGCCGTCAACATCGCCGTACGTGGTGCTGCCGGTGGGGGCGCAGTCAACCGTCCGTACGTGGCCTGACCTCGCAGCCAGCGGGAGCAGAGATCCACAAACCCACCCATTCATGGGCAGGTAGTTGACCAGGTCAGCTCCGGCCGGAGAGCGCCGGCGACAACATGCGCGGTGAATCCGGCGACCTCGGCCACGGTCTCCACCCGGGTGCGCCGAAGTCGCCGGCGAGCTGTCATCGGGTGAGCAGCACCTTCAGTGCACCGGTTTGGGCGGGCCGTGCGAAGACGTCGTACGCCTCTTCGATCTCCTCGAGAGCGAACCGGTGGGTGACCAGTTGCGTGACGTCGATCTGGCCGGCGGCCAGCATGGCCAGTAATTTCGGTGTCGAGTAGGTGTCCACCAGCCCTGTGGTGATGGTGAGGTTGCGGGTCCACAGGTCTTCCAGGTGCAGGGTTGCGGGTTTGCCGTGTACACCGATGTTCGCGACGGTTCCGCCGGGGCGTACCAGCGTGGTGCACAGTTCGAAGGTCTCCGGAGTGCCGACCGCCTCCATGACGACGTGGGCGCCCAGTCCGTCGGTGAGTGCACGAATGGTGCCGAGCGCGACACGCTCCGGGGTGAGGGTGACGTCGGCTCCGAGAATCTTGGCGGCCTGCAGGCGGCTCTCGGCCCTGTCGATCGCCACGATGTGGGCGGGCGAGAACAGCTTGGCGGTGATGATCGCGGCGAGCCCGATCGGCCCGGCCCCGACCACGACCACGGTGTCGCCGGGACGGACCCGGCCGTTGAGCACTCCGACCTCGTAGGAGGTGGGCAGGATGTCAGCCAGCATCACCGCAGTCTCGCTGCTGACCTGGGAGGGAAGCCGGTAGGTGGACAGATCAGCGAAGGGGATGCGGGCGTACTCCGCCTGCACGCCGTCGATGGTGTGGCCGAGGATCCAGCCGCTGCCGCGCTGGCACTGGCCGTAGACGGCCTCCCTGCAGAACCGGCAGCTTCCACACGCTGAGATGCAGGAGGCGACCACGCGGTCACCGACCCCCAGTCCGTTCAGCGCCGGCCCGGTCTCGACCACGGTGCCGACCGCCTCGTGGCCGAGCACGCGACCCGGTGTCACTTGGGGCACGTCGCCGGCCAAGATGTGCAGGTCTGTTCCACAGATGGTTACTGCATCGATCCGGATCACCGCGTCGCGTGGGTCGCGGACGTGCGCATCCGGAATCTCCATCCACGTTCGTTGCCCTGCTCCGCCGTACACGAGTCCTTTCATCGTTCCTCTCCTTCGCCGTTGAAGGAACTGCTACGTCCCGAAGGATGCGCCTCCGCCGGAGTCCTCGGTAAGGGCCGAAGGACCGGAAACTCGCACGGGGCGGCTGCACCGGGACAGGCACATCTCATCGTCACGATCGGTCGACTCGGCCATCGTCAACGATCTGCCGGCCGTCAGGACCTCGACGTGTCGGCCGCCTCCGTACGAGGAAGCCCCGCCCCCGACCATCCCGGTGGGACGAGCAGAACCGGGCACAACCGGCGCTGGCTCGGTGAGGAACGGCTCATGTGATAGAGCAACTCGAGAAGCCAGCCTTTGTGGCCCCGCCCTGCCACCACCAGCCGCCCACGGCGCGAGGCCCGATCCACGGTGTAGGGCACGTCGGCGTCGCTGATCAGCAACCGGTGCACGATCACGTCCGGCGACGTGCCGGCCCAGCCGGCGAGCACCCCGCTCATCCGCTCCTCGGCCAGTCGACGTTCGTCACGAACGATCTCGGTTCCCGGAGTGGACACATGAACTGCGACGAGAGGGCAGCCGGCACGCGAGGCCGCCTCGAACGCCGATCCCACGGTGGGCGTGGACCGGCCGGAGGTCGCCACCACGACGGGCCCTCGGCCACCGGTCGAACCGCGCAGGACCAGTAACGGGCAGAGACTGTGGTGAGCCACATATGCCGCGGTCGAACCCCACCCGTGGCCGAGTGTCGCCTCGTCCCGATGTCGCAGCAACAGCAGGCCGGCGTGGCCCGAATGCCGGATCAGCGCTTCGGCGGCGCTGTCGTCGGCCAGCTCGGTCTCCACCAGGAGGCCGGGAACGATGTTTCGGGCCCGCAGAGCGGCAAGGTCCAGTAGGTGCCGGCCGTCGGCGGGGTCCGGTCGCAGGGCTCTATGCCGGGGCATCCCACCGTGACGTCCAGGCCAGGCGTGCACGATTCTCAGGCGCGTCCCCCGGTACGCTGCCTCGGCGGCAGCGACATCGACAATCTGTAGCCCGTCGGGCACGTCGTCGACGCCGACCACGACGGGCAGCCTTTCTTCAACCGACACGACACTGTGCATACTCGTACGCTAAGCACTTTCCTCGCGTGGCGGCACGGCTGACCGGCATCGCCGGAGGGTCCTTGTGCCCGTCCCGCTGATCAGGACCAACGACCCTGGGCGCTACCTCGGCGGTGCGCGAGACTTCAGCCAGGCGCCCACCGCCGGACCGCGAACACCGGATCGCGGCACACCGAAACGGATGGCCGTCGTGCCACCAGACCCACCGTCGTCAAGACGGCGCCGGCTCCGGCGAGCACGGCCCCGGCGATGGGCGTCGCAGTCCTTCGGTCGTCGCCGCCCCAGACAGCGGCGGTACGGGTCTCGCGACACACGGTGACAGGACTTGAGATCCTGCCCGGTACGGACGGATAAGGGTTGCCATAGAGGAGGCAGCGGTCGGACCCGGCGCCGCACTCTCCGTGCGGCGGACGGCAACCGGAAGGAGGTCCGTACCATGCAAAAAGAGATCATCGTCGGTTACGACGGCTCACCACACGCCCAGACCGCCCTGATGTGGGCACTGGACGAAGCAGCCCGCACCGGCGCCTCCGTCGAGCTCGTCTATGTCGACGGATCCCCGGTGCTCGTCCCGGCCGCCCGGCTGATCCGGGCCCCGGTGCCGTTGCCGGACAGCTACCTCACCGAGGTCGTCAACAGCACGCTCGAACGTGCCGTTGCCAAAGCGAAGAAGACTCAGCCACTCATCGATGTCACCGCGCGAACGGTACGCGCGCACCCCGCGACGGCGTTGATCGACCTGTCGCGAAAGGCGCATTTGATCGTCCTCGCCGGCACCGGGCACAGCGCGGTCACCGGGCTGCTCGGCTCGGTGAGCGCGCGGTCAGCGGCCTTCTGCTCGGATCGGTCAGCCAGCATCTGCTGCGGCACTCGGCGTGCCCGGTCGCGGTGGTCCACCCGAGGACCTGAGACAGCCGCGCGATCCGGCGAATGGGGGCGGCGATGAGCACGGTACGGCTGTCCGCCGCCCACCTCGCCGGGTTCGCACACGAGCCTGAGGTCCGCGGCGGGAAAGGAACCCGGCGGCATGATGCGTTACGGCGTCCCCGCTTGTGCCCGTCCCGGACCTGGGATCAAGGAAGGTGAACCATGGACACGAAGCTGAACGGCATCGCCGTCGACCGGCTCGCCGCCGCGGTACGCGAACGGCTGGGCAGCGACCGGGCGGACCGAGTCCGCAGGTATCCGGAGTACGGCGTGGTGGAGGTGACCACGCCGTCCCGGCCGGCCGGGACGGTGGTGGTCGCCGCCATCTCCGACGATGCCGGCTCCGGCGCGGTCGTCAGGTATGCGAATCACCGGGCACGAGACCTCGGCCTGCGGCTGCGCGTAACGCATGTCTGGCACCGACGATCCGCGGCGGTGACCGACCTGCTGCTGACATCGGTGTTGTTCGACTGTCTCGAGCCGCATGAGGCGGCAGCTGCCGAGCGAGCGATTCTGCACGATCCCGACACCGGACGCGCGCTGCGCGCGCTCAGCCACGAAAGTGGGCTGCTCGTGGTGTCGTCCGCAACGGATGTGACCGATTCCCGTCTGCTGGGCGACACGGTGGCCTCGCTGATCGGCCGGACCGCCTGTCCACTCGCCATCGTGCTACCACCGGCCACCGCGTCCACAGCATCCTGATGGATCACAACGGACCGACCCAGCAGCATGCCATGACCTTGCCAGAGACGGTCGGGTACTGGAGACGCACGCCGCGGCGCTGACGGACCTGGTCGCCGGGTCGGCCGATCGTCCGATCTCTCCAACGGGAATCATCGTCAATCATTGATCCGTGAAGCCGGCCCTGATCAGGCGACCGACCGCCGCTCCCCCGGGCTACCCGGCGGGGTACGAGCGTGACCTGCGCCTGCGTGATGGCCGTCTGGTGTTCGTGCGCCCGATCATCCCCGCCGACCGCGGGCCGCTGGCCGCTGGCCCACGCGATCCGCACTGCTGATCCGGAGACCGTGTACCGCCGTTTCCTCGGATCGCCGCCACGGATCACCCCGCAGCTACTTACCCATCTCTGCACGGTCGACTACCGGCACCGGTTTGCCCTGGTGGCCCTCGACCCGGCAACCGGTGACGGAATAGCAGTCGCCCGGTACGAGGCGACCGGAAAGGGCACTGCCGAGGTGGCGGTCGCGGTGACACCGGCATGGCGGCGTGCGAGTCTGGCCACGGCGCTGGTCGAGGTACTCGCCGAAGCCGCGCTTGACCGCGGGATCCACGCGTTCAGTGCCTACTATCTCGCCGACAACCGGCCGGTGACCGCACTGCTCGATCTGGTCGGTCCACGCGACCGAACGTCGATCCGGGAAGGATTCGCCGAGGCCGCCGTCGCCCTGGACCGCGACAGCGTGACCGCCGCGGTCGAGAACCTCGCCGCAGGCACGTCCACCACCGAGCCGCCGCGATCCATGACCTAAGGCCCCGCCATGTTCGGCCCGCAGACGCTGTCCTGAAGATGATTCAGGGAGGTGTCATGGACCTCTATCCGCTACGGATGGAGGCACGCTGCAACGAATCACTGAGCCGCTGGCTCTGGCTCGTCAAATGGCTGTTGCTGCTCCCGCACTATCTGGCGCTGGCGGTGCTCTGGACCGGCCTGGTCGTGCTCACCGTGGTCGCGTACCTGGCGGTGCTCTTCACCGGCCGATACCCCGAGCCGATCCGTGCGTACAACGTGGGCGTGCTGCGGTGGACCTGGCGCGTCGGCTACTACGGCTACCAGGCGCTGGGAACCGACGCCTATCCGCCGTTCACGCTGGCCGACGACCCGCAGTATCCGGCCCGACTGCACTTGGAGCCGCATGATCCGCCGCGCCGGTGGCTGCCGCTGGTCGCCTGGTTGTTCGCGATCCCGCATCTGACCCTGCTCGGCGCGCTGCACGCCACCGGCAGTCGCAGCACCGAGCCGCCCACCCCGCTCGGGGTCACCGCCCTCCTGCTGCTCATCGCCGCGTTCGCGTTGCTGTTCACCGGCCGGTACCCGGGTGGCCTGCATGATCTGCTCGTGGGGGTGGCCCGCTGGACCTTGCGCGTGACCGCCTACATCGTGCTGCTCGTGCCGAGTTACCCACCGTTCCGGCTGGACCAGGGCGGATTCGAGCCCGACCCGGCGCCAGCCGGCCCGGTCGCGATGCCTGCGCCCCGGCCTGCCCCACAGCCGTCGGTCACCGGGTCGGTGGTCGCCCTGGTCGCCGGCGTGCTTCTGCTCCTGCCTGCCGTCGGCCTCAGCACCGGCGGCGCAGTGCTGCTGGCGGTGGACGCCGCTCGTGACAGCGCCGGTTACGTGACCAGCCCGGTCCAACAGCTGGAGACGTCGACGGCGGCGATCACCGCCGAGCACGTGACGGTCTCTGGCGCCGGGGTGTGGACTCGTGAGACCACCGACCTCGGTGACCTGCGGCTCGATGTGACCACAACGGCCGGCCAGCCGATCTTCGTCGGTGTCGCGCCGCAGTCGGCCGTGGACACTTGGCTCGCCGGGACCGCACACGACGAAGTGACCGGGTTCGGCTCCGGCGCTGCCCGGTACGACCGGGCCGGTGCGCGGATCCGGCCGGCCTCCACGCCGGCCTCTCAGCCGTTCTGGATCGCCCAGGCCAGCGGCTCGGACTCGACGACCCTGCAGTGGACAGCGACGGACGGCGAATACGCCGTGGTCGTCGCGAACGTCACCGGCGCTTCCGGGGTCTCGGTCGACGTCCGCGGGGCCGCCCGGGTGCCTGACCTTACCGGCCTGGGAAGTGGACTGTTGGCCGCCGGCATCCTGATCGGCCTGCTCGCCGTCGGCCTGATCGTCGCGGGCGGCACCGGACTCGGCCGCCGTCACAGTGGGCCGACGCCCGCAGATCCCCCGGTCGATCCGCCGCCGCGCATCAAACCGCCGGTCGCCACCGGATCGTGAGCTATCCCCGTTGCGCGGCCGGTCGTCGCCTGACCGGCCGCGCAACGGACCCATCGTACGAAGACGCGGCGGGAGAACAGCAATGACGACCCGACCGCCGCTGTCGCGGTGCGGGCTGAGCGCCGGCAAACGTGCTCGGCTGCATCGCAGCCTCTACCAGCACGGACTGGGCAACGGCACGGCGGCTGTTCCTGCCCTACGACCGGGATCTGGAGCACGGCCCACGAGATTCCTTCCCGGACCCCGTCGCGGCCGATCCGCAATACACCATCAAGCCGGCCCTCGAAGAGGGCTTCAACGGCATCGCCATCCAGGCCGGACTGGCTGAGAAGTTCTACTGGGACCATGCCGGCGAGGTACCGCTGATCCTGAAACTCAACGGTAAGACAGACAGCCAGCCCCCTCGGACCTGCAAGCCCTGATTCGGCCGAATTCGGTCAGCGGCCGCTCCGGACCGGGGTGCTCAAGGGCAACGGAACCGTGATGCGGGTACGCCAGCGGCTCGGATCCTCGGCTTGATCCGGACCGATCAGGTACTCCTCCCACATCAACGGCACGATTGCTACACGGCGCGCGGTGAGCCACTCACTGAGTCGGTCGTAGGCGGTCAGGAGCGTGTCCCACGGGCCCTGGTGCATTACCTGTGCGACGAGCCCGCCGGAGAGTTTGGCCACGATGAGCGGTGATTTGGGCCGGACTCGACCGGCGACCGGGACGGCCACCGTGACCTCGAACCGTCCGCCGTTCGACCGCAGTAACGACATAGCCGGGCCCACAGCTCGCACACCGGCACGGTGCACGGCTTGCCGGACGACCGGCAGCGCTCTTTCGGGAAATCTGCGCAGCTCGGCCAGCCCGACAGTGGCCCGTAGCCCGACCAACTGGAGGGGCCGGCGGGCCACGATTTTCGGCGTCACACCACGCCGGTGTGGCCGCTTCAGCTCTCCGCTCGCACATGTCCGTCTCCTTCGGTCGCTTCCGTTCACCATCCATATCGATGGACACTGATAGCCAGGGCCGTTGGTCCCGCCCTGTCCGACGATTCAGGACCTTGGGCACATGTTGGGCGCGGCGAACCGCATAGCTCCGATTCATGGCTCGACGGCGAGCGGCGCCCCGCGGTAGGACGCGTCGCGACCGGGCCCTCAGGCCGCTCGAACGGGCCCCGACCGGGGTAGCGCCGCTCCGTCAGGCCGCCAGAACGGTCTTCTCCGACACCACCGCCGGGCCGTCCCCGCCGATTGCGCCGCTGGTCTCATGCACTCGGTCTGCTGCTGGTCCCTGCTGCTGCTCGGCTTCAGGCTCAGCGAGCTCGGCCTCGGCCCGTCCGTCGGACTGTCAGGACCGATGGCGGGACGAGACCCGACATGACCGTCTACCACCGGCAACGGACGACCGCTCCGACACCGATCACCGGACAGAACCCGGCGCTGCGCCGCCGGCGGACGCTCCAGCGCGGACTGCTGATCGTCACCCTGCTCACCCTGCTCGTACCGTGTTGCTGTTGTCGGTGGCGGGCGCGGCCGTCGCGCTGGTGCTGGAGACCACCAGCGACCGATCCTGAGTCGATCATCGTGCTGGGAATTCAACGAGGCCCGGACGATAGGCCCGGCGGTGCTTTCGACGGCGTTGTCGGCCCACCCCGGGATCGAGGTGGTCGTGGTCGATCAGGATCGGCCGCAATCTGGCCGGAATGGGCGGTTACTTGCGGCCGGGGCCGGTACAGCACCGGCCCCGGCCGGGATGTGGGGTCCGGTGACGGGGTGTCGCGAGGACCGCTGTCAGTTTGGTGTCGTGATCTGCGGCTGGTAGCGGGGTGTGGCAGTGTTCGGGCAGGCTGAGGTCGTGGCGGGCCTGGTCAAGGTAGGCGATCGCAGTCCGGGTGACTTCGGATACCGGCCGGTCGCCGTTGACGGTGATCAGGGTTCGGCGCCGGCGGTAGTAGTCGAGCAGTGGGTTGGCGGCGTCGTCGAAGACGTCGAGGCGGTGGGCGATGACAGATGCGGTGTCGTCGGTGCGGCCGGTCTGCGCACCGCGGGCGAGTAGTCGGCGGATCAGTTCGGGTCGTTCGGCGGTGAGGTGCACGGCGATGCGGACTTCGGTCCCGAGCGGTTCGGCGACCCGGTCGGCGGTTTCGGCCTGGTCGACGGTGCGGGGGAACCCGTCGAGGATGTAACCACCGCGCCGGGTGGCTGCTTCGACCGGCTCGCGGAGCATGTCCATGACGATGCTGTCGGGAACGAGGTCGCCGCGGTGGATGTACGCGGCGACGGAGCGGCCGATGGTGGTGTTCTCGGTGATGTGTCGGCGCAGCAGGTCGCCGCTCGAGATGTGGGTGATGCCGTAATGCTGGGCGAGGTGCACGGCCTGGGTTCCCTTGCCGGAGCCGGGCGGCCCGATCAGCAGTAGTCGCATGGAGACGCTCCGGGGAGTACGGGTTCGAAGGGGGCGGTCTGCGGCTGGTGCAGGGTGGATGCGGCGCCGTCCTGGCGGTTGCGACCGCCTCCGTTGCCGGTGAATTCAGTGTCGGCCGCGGCGGGTGCTGGTGCCAGGTCGGCGGCGTCGTGGTGCAGGACGTGAGCGCGGGCGTGCGTGATGGCGGCCGGGGTGTCGGGGAACACGTGACCGTCACCGCGAAGTTGCCCGGCGAGCCCGAGAGTGGCCAGGATCTGTTCGTGGTCGGGAGTGATGCCGGAGAGCAGGACGACGATGCCGCGGCGTTGCAGCCGGTTGATCGCGTCGGCGAGGACGTGTGCGCCGGTGGCGTCGATGGTGGTGACCCGTGACATGCGCAGGATGACGACCCGTACGTCGGTGATCTCGGACAGCTGTAGCAGGAAGGTGTGGGCGGCGGCGAAGAACAGGGGGCCGTCGAGGCGGTACGCGACGATGTGTTCGGCGAGCAGGGCGTGTTCTTCGGCGCTGTGGTCGCCGGGCTCCAGTGGGACCTGCTGCAGTCGGGCGGTGCGGGCGACCGCGCGCAGGGCCAGCACGATCGCGACGCCGATCCCGACGGCGACGGCGGTGACCAGGTCGAACACGACGGTCACGGTGAAGGTGAGGATCAGCACGACGGCGTCGCCGCGGGTGGATCGGGCCAGGGCGATCAGGGAGGCGGCCTCGACCATGCGCACGGTGGTGGCCAGCAGGACTCCGGCCAGTGCCGCCAGGGGGATGCGGCCGACCAGTGGTGCGGCGGCGAGCACGATGACGGCCAGCGCCACGGCATGGGCCAGCGATGCCAGTTTCGAGGTGGCGCCGGCGCGGACGTTGACGGCGGTTCGCGCGATCGCGGCGGTCGCGGGGATCCCGCCGAACACGGGAACGGCGAGGTTGGCCAGCCCTTGGCCGAACAGTTCCCGGTCGGGGTCGTGGCGCTCGTTGACGCTCATCGCGTCGGCGACGGTCGCGCACAGCAGGCTCTCGAGCGCGGCCAGCGCGGCGACGGCCAACGCCGCCGGGAGCAGCGCCTGCACGGCGCCGAAGTCGAGGAAACTCAGCGACGGAGCCGGGATGCCTGCGGGCAGGGTGCCGATGCGGGTCAGTCCCATCGGTGTGGCTTCGGCCAAGATCGTGGCGATGGCCACCCCGAACAGCGAGAACGGCAGTCCGGGGCGCCGGCGGGCACCGAAGAGCATCAGGGCGGCGACGCCGAGGGCGACCGCGAGGGATGCGGGATGCGGAATACGGGCGAAGCCGGCGAGCGCGTCGGCGGCCACGGCCCAGACCTTGTCGCCGTGCGCGTCGGTGATGCCGAGCGCGGCCGGAAGCTGCTGTAGGGCGATGACCACCGCGATGCCGGCGGTGAATCCCTCGATCACCGGGGTGGGCAGGTAACGGACGTACCGGCCGAGCCGGGCTACGGCTAGGGCGATCAGGACCACACCGGCCATGGCGCCGACCATGAGTACGCCCCGGGCACCGAAACGCTGCACGACCGGGACCAGTACTACGGTCATCGCACCGGTGGGCCCGGACACCTGCAGGTTCGATCCGCCGAAGGTCGCGGCGACAGCGCCGGCGATGACCGCGGTGACCAGGCCGGCCTGTGCGCCGAGGCCGGAGGTGACCCCGAACGCCAACGCCAGCGGCAGGGCAACCACCGCCACGGTGAGTCCGGCCAGCAGGTCACGCCGCGGCGAGCGCCGTACCGCCGTCCAGTCCGAACGCTGCGGCAGTAGGCCGGTGAATCGGGAACCGGGTGACCGTATCGCTTGTGCCGTCGTCACGACCGCTGGCCGGTACGCAACTGCGCGAGCAACCCGTCGCGGTCGGACAGCACCGTACCGAGGATCCGGCGGGCGGCACCGAGTAGATCCGCGACATCCGGCGTACTCAGCGAGTAGACCACCATTGAGCCTTCCCTGGTGGAGGCCACCAGGCCCGCGCGGCGCAGCACCGCCAACTGCTGCGACAGGCTGGACGGCTCCACCTCGATCATGGCGAGCAGGTCACGGACCGGTTTGGGGCCGTCCTGCAGCAGTTCGAGTACCCGGATCCGCACCGGATGGCCCAGCGTGCGAAACAGCTCGGCCTTCACCTGATGCACCGGCAACGACACACCGTTCGCCTCCCTCAGCATTCCATCCGTTGCCGAGTATGTTACTTGCAAATATTAGCAACTAACAAGTTTGACGGACGGTGTGAATGGCGACATGAGTCACGCGGTGCATCAGGGGCTGCCCGCGCCGAGAAACGCCGAAGCAGGCGGACTCAGCGCGTCAGAATGGCGGCGGCCTCAGCGCCGGTTGACGCCCTGACGCAGCGATCAGGTGGCGGTCAGCCATCGCGCCGCCGGGACGTCATTGCGGTAGGGCACGTGGCGGCCGCTGGTGTTCTCGCCGCGGATCCGGACGGGGCCTGGCGAAGGCGGCAGGAGTGCCAGGACGTCGACGAGGTCGTGGACGGCAACCGGATCCTGGCCGAGCCCGGCCCACGCCGACACGCCGCCATCGCCGCACCTGACCCAGAGGCAGTGCTCCGGCCGCAGCTCCAGCGCCCGGCACCCGGCCAGATACGCCGCGTCCAGGGGGCTCGTCGCCGGTTCGGCGAACACGACGACGTCTACGGGCGCGGCGATCGGCGGCGCCTCGAACACCGCGGCCAGATCCGGGTCCCAGCCGGCGATCACCCCGGTGGCGAATCCCCGATACCGTAACGCGGTTAGGATGGTGACCGCGTCCTGGCGCAGCCGCCCCCCGGCGGGTGTCGTTTCGCGACCCGCGGCGATCACAGGGCCCGCCACGCCCGGCCGCTCGCAGCCGGGATCACGCCACGACGACACACTCAGTGTGCCGCAGAAATCGACCAGTACAGCACGGACTTCACGGATCCGTGACGGCAACTGCCTGCACCACATGACGCGCTCCCTCGGATCGGATCACGGCGGGACACCTGCGCCCGCAGGGATGGCTGCCGTAGGTCCGGGTCGGCAGAAAGTTCATGCGGCTGGACCGAATCCACAACTGCCCCTTCGGGCCGCGGGGACGGGCGGGTGGGCAACGTCGCCGCAGGGAGCCCACCGCCAACGCAAATAAGCTAGTTTTTAATTGCTAAGATTGGCAAGTCGTAATTCGCGTCGGTCGTCGGTGTCGTCCGACCGTGGACGGTGACGGCCTGGCCAGCGCCGCAAGAGCAGGAGGTATCCGGCCATGGACAGCCGGAACCCTCGCCCTGATAGGCGACTCACCCACCGGGACCCAGACGGGCTGGACCACGGAGCGCTTACCTCCTGCACACCCCACGTCACCACCGCTATGCGCCTTGCCGCCGCCGACGTGCTCACCGGCCTCGTCGGGGACAATCTTCTCGGCGCGCACCGAATGCTGCCGACATCCTCGACCCGTGGGTCGAGGAAACGGTGGCCGCAGCCGTCGCCGCGGTGGAGCCCTCAGGACGCGGAGTAGCGCATCACCCCACCGCTGACAGACAGGAGGACCGATGAGCAAGGGGGCACTGGTGAGCAAACCGATCTACCAGTTGAAGGCAGAATTCTTCAAAACGCTCGGCCACCCGGCCCGCATCCGGGTTCTGGAACTGCTCAGTGAACGCGAGCACTCCGTCACCGAGATGCTCCCCGAGGTCGGTATAGAGCCAGCCCACCTGTCTCAACAACTCGCGGTGCTACGACGCGCGAACCTCGTCACCACCCGCAGAGAAGGCTCCACCGTCTACTACACCCTCAGCAGCCCACACGTCGCCGACCTGCTGGCCGTAGCACGGCTCATCCTGTCCGGCGTCCTCACCGAACAGGCCGACCTCCTCCACGCCCTGCACGCCACCCCGGCGCCGCCGCCTCAGACTCCACCTGCGCCTCACGACAAGCAGAAGCCGTAGGACCCCGTTCTCGTGGAGACCGTCGGATAGGCGGTGGCGGTAGGCCGGATGGTCGCCGTGGCCATCGCAACACTGCTTCCCCCTGCTTGCACGTCAGGCGTTCGGCGCCGACCCGATCAGGACCGACCGGTCCCCGATTCCGCCCCGGCGGAGGTCCCGGCCGAGGGACGTCCTGAGGGGTGGTGATCGATCAAGATGCACCTCATGGACGTCCGGCTGAGGAAGCATCCATGGTGACATCGCCGGTCCACAACAGACGGCCTGCGGCGCCGGAACGTCCTCCGGTGAGGATAGAACCTGCGCGCTGCGGCAGAGGCCGCCCCAGGAGAACGGCAGGGCCGTGGCATCTGCTGACCAATCGCCGCCGGGGAGGACGAATGGTCGCCCTCACCGCTCAGGCGACGAAGATCGACGGGCCGGGTTCGACGAGTTTCTGGTCGTCGAAGTCGAAGTGGACCTCGTCGACGACCTCCACCACGCCTGGTACCAGGGCCACGAGACGGGCGAGAAGTACCTTCGTCGACCAGCGGTCGACCTGACCGGCCAGGGTGACGACACCGCGTTCGACCGCGGTCCGCACAGCCGAGAAGTTCTCAGTGATCACGACCTCGTGGACGGCGGCCCGCACGTCGGCGTGGACCGCGTCGTCGGTGCGCAGGTGCTCCTTGAGGAGGTCGCTACGGGTCACGATACCGGCCAACCGGCCGGACGTGTCCACGATCGGTAGTTGCTTGACACCGGACTCGTCCAGGATGCGCGCCGCGGTCCGCACGCCGGCTCCCGATGTCAGGGTGATCGCCGGCGAGGTCATCAGCTCGCCGGCCGTACGTGCAACGGCCTTGTGGTGTTGATCGCGGCGGCGCCGCTCGAACCAGCGGGGTTCGTCCTCACCCGCAAATTCGATCTTGCGGAGCAGGTCCGACTCGGACACCATCCCGATGACGCGGCGATCCTGGTCGATGATGGGTACGGCGTTGATGCGCCGACCGATGAGCAGGTCGACCACGTCCCGGTAGGGGGTGTCCGGCCCGGCGGAGACGACATCAGGGGTCATGACGTCGCTGACATGCCATGTCTTCATCGCTTTTACCTCCGTTCCCCACGCTAGACGGGGCCGGTCCCGCACCGTCAGTGCCGAACATCCCGGCTCTGCGGGTCCTTCGCCGCGATCGGGAGCCCGCATCACCGGGACCTCGTGAGTCGATCGCTGGCGATGGGGACCAACGGTTCGGTATGCGCCGGCTCCGCCGATACGCAGAAGGTGGTCGAACGGCGCAAGCCCCCGTCACGCGGTGGCGTCAGGGCGGTCGGTGCCGGGCACCGCCATCGGGTTGCGCTCGTCGTCACGAGCCGCGAGGCGGCCCAGTGCCCGGCCATACTGCCGCTGGTTGATCTCACCGCGGAGTAGTTGTGCCGTCAATGCTCCCTCCAATGTGGTCGGCGCAGAATCCCGCCCCACGGCGTCGTCCTCGGCGCCCACCTCGTCCTCCGCGGCGGCGTCAGGCATGGGCAAGAGAACCGCGGTGGCCGCCACGAGCAGAAGCAGAGTAATGATGATCAGCGCGAGCACTTTCACCACCTCCGTCCTTCGCATCGTCGGTCCGGTGGGCGACGGTGCGGCAGGGACCAAGGTCCCACATCGAGGTGCCACGTGGCCTGCCGGACAGCCCCCGTCCGGCGACGGGTCAGGGGCGCCTGCTCGATTCATGGTGTCGAAGACCCGTTCATGAGAGTGTGTGCGGCGACTCCGTCCAGAAGTCTGGTGCCCGATCGTGTTGGCGGTGACGCTCGCGGCGGTGACTCCGACCGCGATGATGGGGCCGATCGACTGGGCGTCCACCGCAAGTCTCGTCAGGCGGGCTGAGCTGCATGGTCAGCGGCGGCACGCTCGCCCACACCGACACAACCCCGCAGGAGGGCTCAACGGCCCTGTCACTCAACTCCCCCGGTCATGAGAGTAGGAGTGAGTGCGGAAACGCGCTGCCCGGATCTCCCGCTGAGACCACGCGAGGGGAGGGACCATGCAGACGCCGGCCGTCGCCGATGGCACCGAGACCGAGTCTCCGGCGATTGCCATCCCGGATCGGCTCGGACTGGTCGGTAAGCCGCTACGACCATCGAGGTACCGGCCAGCGGTGTCATGGAGCCACAGCGGGCCACCGCCGGAGGTGAGTTCCTGACGGCCCGGCTCACGCCGTGGCGGGCGCAAGTCCCCGACGTGCCGGTCGGACGCTATGCACGTCCTTCATCGGGTGCACTGCCCGGTTCAGGTCGTACGCAACCGAGAACACGGAAGGATCATCATGAAAGCGCGTATCGTCCCGCGGATGCTGTCGTGGTCGCCGGCGTGGACGATTCGGCCGCCGCCCCAGGCGTCCTCGCTTTCGCGGCGCAGCGAGCCACGGTGCTCAAGGCCCCCCTCCGGATCATCCACGCCTGGGCCCCAATGGCCGGGCTGCGGGAAGGAACACCCACCGTCACGGGTGTGGTGACCGGATCAAAGCGGCAGCCATTCGACGACATGGTCTCCCTGGTCCGGGATGCTTACCCAGACCTGCAGATCGAAGCCGATGCCCTGGTTGACCGTCCGGCCGCTGCGCTGATCGCCGCCAGCGCCAAGGCACAACTCCTGGTGGTCGGCACTCGCGGCCTTGGCGCCTTCCGCGGACTGTTCCTGGGCTCGATCAGCCAGAAAATGCTGCGTCACGCCTCCTGCCCCGTCGCCGTGGTTCACGACCCCATCGATCAGCTCTGAAGGGACAAGGTGGGATGCCGGCCAACCGGCGGCCCACCTTGCTCCTTCGGTACTCACCCCCACCGGTCAGGTGCGCGGGCCAGCTGCCTACTCAGGCGCCGCGCACCACCACTACCGGGCAGCGCGCGTGCTGGACGCACTGCTGACCGACTGAGCCGAGCAGCGTCCCGGTGAAGGCCCCATGACCTCGGCTTCCGATCACCAGCAGCCCACCGTGGGCCGACAGGTCGATCAGCACCTGGGCGGGATGCCCCGGGACAACCCTCTCGACGAGGTCGAGATCCGATTGATCGTCGCCGAGCACGCTGTGTACTGCGGCGGTGAGAACCTTCCCGGCGGTCGCGGCCAGATCCTCCTCGTACGGCAGCATGGGTGCCCAGCCGTAGTAGGACGGCATCTCCCAGGCAGTCACCGCGTGCAGACGCCCCCCGGTGAGCCTGGCCTGCCGCACCGCCCATTGCAGTGCGGCCTTGGCCGACGGAGACCCGTCAACACCGACCACGATGTCACCGACACGTACGCCGGAGGGGTTTCCTTCCTCGAAACCGTGCCATCATTCACCTCCCGGATTCTGGCTTGCCACCACGATGCCTCCCGGCGGCCGCCCGGCGTCAGAGTCCAAGGGCCCGCTCAGTCATTCGCTGATCAAGGAACGTTCGGGTCGCGTGGAAATGCGGCGGCGATTGCTCGGCCATCAGCGGGAACAGCCTGCCCGCAATCACGAGCGCCGGATCGGATCCGGCCGGTGTAGCCGGCCGAGGGCGGCCGCTCCGACCGCCTGACGAACTCCTCGACGCTGTCCATGTCCTGCCGGAGCCGGATGCGTACCGGGTCGATGGCGTGCGGCGGCGTACACGTCACCGTGAAGTTGATGGACCCTCCGGCAGGAGTTGGCGACGGCAGGGAGAGCCTTTCCCCATGTCCCATGCCCCTCCAGGCGCGTCGGTCACGCCGTTGTTCAGGCGCCGGAGATCGCGGGGCGGGGCTCGACCAGCTTGTGGTCGTCGAAAGCGAAGTTGACATCGTCGACGACCTCGACCACGCCGGGAATCAGTGCGACTGTGCGGGCAAGCAGAACTTTCGTCGACCAGCGGTCGACCTGGCCGTACAGGGTGACGACGCCCCGTCGCACCGTGGTCCGCATGGACGCGGAGTTCTCGGTCGTCACGGTCTCGTGGATGGCCGAACGCACGTCGGCGTTGATGTCGGCGTCCGGACGCAGGTGCCCTTTGAGAAGGTCGCTGCGGGTGACGATGCCGACCAGGCCACCGTGGAAATCGACCACCGGCAGCTGCTTGACGCCGGATTCGTCGAGGACACGGGCGGCCGTCCGGAGGGCTGCCCTCGGTGTGATGGTGACCGCTGGAGCCGTCATCAATTCGCCCGCGGTTCGCGCGGCGGCCTTGTGGTGGCGTTCGCGGCGGCGGCGGCGTTCGAACCAGCGGGGTTCATCCTCACCCACGAACTCGATCTTGCGGAGCAGGTCCGACTCGGACACCATCCCGATGACGCGGCGATCTTCGTCGATGATGGGTACGGCGTTGATGCGCCGACCGATGAGCAGGTCGACCACGTCCCGGTAGGGGGTGTCCGGCCCGGCGGAGACGACATCAGGGGTCATGACGTCGTTGACATGCCATGTCTTCATCGCATTACCTCCACCTCAAAGCTAGTGATGACCTTGATCGGCCCGTCAGGGTCGAACATCCCGCCGGGGTGGGCTCACCTACCCGCCCGGAGCTGTATCGGCCGTATCACCGATGGTGAGGACGGACGGTTCGGTAAGTGAAGCAGCGGTTCCTGCTCAGCTCAGCGAAAACCCTGGTCAGCCGCACGACCGCCGTTGTCCGTCCTCCGACGGCCGTCGGAGGGGAGTAGCACTTCGTTGAGCGGCCGTCGCGGCGTTCGCCGGGTCGTCTTGCCGTAGCCGACTCGCAGCACCATCTGCGCCGGTCGGCGGGTGAGCCGTTTGCGGATCTCTGGAGCTTCAACCGGCTGGCTGATCGGCGTGGTGGCCAGACCAAGCCAGGTCGCTGCCAGCAGAACACGTTGCAGTGCCTGCCCGGCCGTCAGCCAATCACTTCGGGCGTCGCCGTCGGTGGTCAGAATCATCACCGTGGAATGCTGCTCGAACTGCTCACGCGGTCGGAGCAGAGGCGTCAGGCCGGCGAAGTCCCGGACCGGCATCACATCGAGGGCATCCCACGGACCCGCCGCCCACACCGGGACTCCTTGATGGCGTAGATCCTGCCCACTCCAGCGGCTGATCTCCTCCGCATAGTGAGGACGTTCCCGGAGCCAGCGATCAGCTGCCCGGGCCAGGCCGAGAACGGCGTCCCGGGCGATGGGATCCGCGACCGTCAAGTCAGCGCCTTCGTGACGGGCGGCGGCCCGCAGCCCGTCGATGACGTCGGCCGGAACAGCGACCCGCGCGAACGGCCAGCGATTGGTGTGCCGATACGGGACCGCCGCAGCGAGCGCCTCGATGGTCTCGTCGGCAATGAGCGGACGACCCGCGGTCACGATGGCGGCCAGCGAAGGATCGCCGGAATCCGGTAGAAGCTCGCATCCCACTTCGTATCCGGTGTGCCGCACCGCGAGGCGCAACGTGAATATCGCGGCACCCACGCTGACCAATTGTTCCCGGCAATCGGGGTCGATCACCGGCAGACGCCGGTCAGGATCGGCATACACCCGTATCGCCGGCGGCTCGATGCGGAACCTCCATGGCTGGCTGTTGTGCAGCGACGGCGCGGTAATGGCCGAGCGCACACAGTCGGTCAGGATCGCCCGCGACGGCGGGACGAACGACACGCTCATCACGGCTCCCTCCGGTCACCGGCCGAGTGTGGCCGTTGTTCGTACCACCAGACCCCGAACGAGGACTGCCGAACCAGAGCCGTTGGTCCCGCTCAGCAGAACGCCGCCGACACGGAACGTCTGTCCGATCCGACAGCCGCCGGGCTCGTGGCGTGGACACGGCGGCTCTTGAAGGATCAGATCAAGCTCGCGACGAGGGCTACATGATGCGCAGTCGTCCAGCCCTCGGGCGCGGCCCCGTGAACAGCGGCTGCCGGTCCATCGGTCCCTTCCCACACGTCGACCGGCCCTGTGCGGGCTATGCGAGTCCACTGGACGCTGAGGTGGTGAACACTTCAACGGCGATTGCAGCAACCGCGGTGGAATCGGCGGGGCTGCTGGCTGTGGTCGCCGACCCGGTGCGGTGGCGGTTGGTCACCCACCTGGCCGACGGCCGGACTCGATGCGTCTGTGATCTGCAGCCGGTCGCGGCGGTGGCGCCGAATCTGCTGTCGTACCACCTCAAGGTGCTACGTGAAGCAGGACTGGTGAGCGCCCGCCGGCGGGGCCGGTGGATTGACTACGCCATCGCCGACAATGCGGCCGACCGGCTTGCGGCCGCACTTCCCACCTTCCCAGGGAGGCCGCGATGACCAGCAGATCGATACCCTCGGCGGCCGTGGGCGGTTGGCGTCGTCCTGTGACACAGGGTTTCACGCTGACGGCCGTGGCCTGGTTGTGGCTGTTCGCCTATCAGTTGAACCGGCCGTGGTGGGACCTGGTCGTCTACGACTGGCTGGGGCTGGACGAAGGCTCGCGACTCGGCTCGGGCGTGCACTTCTTCCTCTACGACAGCGTCAAGATTCTCCTGCTCCTCACCGGCATCATCTTCGTGGTCACGATCGCCCGCTCGTACCTGAGCCTGGAACGCACCCGTTCCCTGCTGGGCGGGCGCCGTGAAGGAGTGGCGAATCTGGCCGCCGCGGGATTGGGCGTGGCCACCCCGTTCTGTTCCTGCTCGGCGGTGCCGGCGTTCATCGGCTTCGTCGCCGCCGGTGTCCCCCTCGGCGTCACCCTGTCGTTCCTGATCGCCAGTCCGCTCATCAACGAGGTCGCCGTGGTGCTGCTCTACGGCATGTTCGGCGCCCGCATCGCCGTCCTCTATGTGGCCTCCGGACTGGTGATCGCCACCGTCGCCGGATACATCCTCGGCCGGGTCAGCCCGTCGCGTTGGGTGGAGGACTTCGTCTACCGGACCACGCTACGTGGCGCAGCCGTTATGCCTGGGCAACAGCTGACCTGGTCTGACCGCGTCATCATGGGCCGTGAGGAAGTGGCCACGATCCTGCGGAAGGTGTGGCCGTATCTGATCGTGGGAATCGGGCTGGGCGCGGTGATCCACGGCTGGGCTCCGGCGGACTTCTTCACCGCGGTCGCCGGCCCGGACAACCCCTTCGGCCCGTTGGTCGCCGTGGCGATCGGGGTGCCGCTGTACTCCAATGCCGCTGGCATCCTGCCCCTGGTGGAGGTCCTGTACGCCAAAGGTATGGCGATCGGCACCGTCCTGGCGTTCATGATGAGCGTCGTCGCGCTCTCGCTGCCAGAGCTGATCCTGCTCCGCCGCGTCCTCAAACCACCGCTGCTGGCTGCCTTCGTCGGCGTGGTCGCCACCGGCATCGTGGCCACCGGTTACCTGTTCAACGCCATCCTCTGAAAGGCAGACCATGATGTTCATCAAGATTCTCGGGCCTGGCTGCGTCAACTGCCACACCCTCGAGCAACTCACCCGCGACGCGCTCGCCGACCTGCACCTGACAGCCGAGATCAGCAGCGTGACCGACTATCCCACCATCGTCGCCTACGGCGTCATGACCACACCGGCCCTCGTCGTCGACGACCGCGTCGTACTCGCCGGGCGAATCCCTACCGCGGCTCAACTCCGTGACCTGTTGACCACCGCAGCGGACTGATCAGGCGGACGCCTCACTGCCGAAACCACCCCAACCTGGCGAGGCACCTTAAACGGCATAGCCCGCAAATAACGTGAATCAGACGCCCTCGGAGACGAACTCAATCAATTCATCATCGTACGGGCGATGCCTCAGTGGCGTGTCGCGGTCATCCGCTTCCCGGCGTATCGCCGTCCCACGGCCTCGGTCGTAGATCACGTCGATCCGAGGCCGTGGGGTAACGATCCTCGGCGCCGGGGGTCGCACGTTGCGGGCGTGCCGGAGCCGATGAGCGGCCCAGCCGGCGAGCATGCCGCCGGCTACCGGTGCGACCAGGTAGACGGCAAGCAGACGGAGTTCGCCGGAGAACAAGGCCGGCCCCAACTGCCGTACCGGGTTGGCGGAGCCCCCGGTGGCTGTGCCTAACAACGCTCCTTGAAGCCCGAACAGACCCCCGACGACCCAGGCCGCCCGCCACCGCGGTCGGGAGGCCGTCATCCAGCACATCAGCCCCACTATGACCAGCAGGGTCATCGCTTCGACGGCTGCAACGTACGCGCCGGTCCAACCCTGGCCCGGCTGCACCACCGCCCACCGGGCTGGCCCCTCGGACACCGAGGGACCCCAGGCGACTCTGAGGAGGGCCGCCGCGGCGATCGAACCCGCTGCCTGGGCAACGAGGTAGGGCAGGACCCGCCGGGCCGATAGGTGGCCGGCCGCGAACATACCCAGGGTGATCGCCGGATTCATGTGCGCACCGCTGAAGCGTCCCGGCGGGGAGGTGGCGAACCCGACGATGATCAGGCCGACAAGAATCGACACAGCGGCGACTCTGAGACGCATCTCGTTCGCTGAAGCGTCCGGCGGCGTGCTGCCGATCCCCCAGTGGACGAGGGTGAAAACGGTGGCCATGAACACGGTGGTCATGCCGAACTCCACTGCGGCGGCGCGGGCGTCGGTCATGGTAGGCCGCATTGTCCCGGGCCTTTCGATCTCCATGCCGTGAGCATCGTCCAGAGATCACGGTCCCAGCAGGGTCCATGGTCCCGTCGCCTCGGGCAGCCGGCGATCTGTCCGGTGTCCTACCGGGGATGAGGGGGCGAAGGGGGGTGCAGGCCCGGCTTCGGTAAGCCCTGCCGTTTCGGGCCGTTAGGCCCTGACGGCGTTCTGGTCGTCGACATAGCGTCAGCTTTGGGGCCATGGCCGTTCTAGTCACCCGGGAGCCGAGATGATCGTCTTCAGAAGGTTGCTGTGCGTGGCCGGTCTGCATTCAGGGCCGTGGTTGCTTTCCGACGGCCGATGCGAAAGCGTGCGAGTCTGCACCGCATGCGGGAAGACGGACAAGATTGTCCGCCACACCTGGGGTGGGTTCGTCTACGTCGATGCGGGCCGCTGTGGACAGGTTCGCCGCTGCGAGCGGTGCGCGACGACGCAGTCCCGGACCTGGCATGCATGGGGTCCATGGCGGTATGCGAACACGGAATTCGGGGCGCCGCAGATCCACCGGTGCCGCCGATGCCACGAGACGGAGAAGACCGCCTACACGCTGCGATGAAGCGTTCGGGCGGGATCACGGCCACGGTGTGCACCGTGGTGACGCCACGAGTCCGGAGGTTCTGCCATGACCATGTCAGACGACTATGTGACCGGCGCCGGGGCGCGTACCGCACTGGAGGCGGCCGCTCGGGCATCGCTGCGCGCTCCGTCGGTTTTCAACACTCAGCCTTGGCGGTGGCGTCTCGCCGGCGATGTGCTGGAGCTGTCGTCCGACCCGGCTCGCCGGCTGGGAGTGACCGACGCTGAGGGGCGTCTGCTTCTGCTCAGCTGTGGTGGCGCGCTGCATCATGCACAGGTGTCGCTGGCAGCCGGCGGCTGGCTCGTCGACGTACAGCGACTCCCGGATCCAGAGCGCCCGGATCTGCTCGCCCGGGTGCGGGTGACCGGGCCTACCGAACCGGATGTCGAGGCTGAACAACTGGCCGCTGCCATCAGCCGACGCCGCACGGACCGTCGTCCGTTCGGCGACCGCCGGGTGTCCGAAGAGACCCTCACCCACCTGCGTCGGCTCGTCGAGGCGCGGGGGGCCTATCTGCACGTCGTGCCCGATGAGCGGGTGCCGGAACTGGCGATCTCCGTCGATGAGGCGGCCGATGCCAACTACTTCGACCCCGCCCACCGCGGGGAGCTCAGCCACTGGACGCACCGGCCGGCTTGGACCGGCGACGGTGTGCCGCCCGCTACCACGGTCCAGCCGGGCCTGCGGCGTGTGCCCGTCCGGAACTTCCTGCCCGACGGTTCGTCCGGTCTGCTTCCTGGCGCCGATCATGATGAGGGAGCCGCCTTCGTCATCATCTTCGGCACCAGCGACCATCCGGTCGATCTGCTGCGCGGCGGCGAAGCCATGTCGGCACTGCTGTTGCGAGCAACCCTTGAGGGCCTGGCCACGGCGCCGATCAGTGAGGCCGTCGAAGTGGCGTGGCCCCGGCGTTTACTGAGCCGACTGCTCTCGGGGATCGGCGAGCCCTATCTGATCGTGCGGCTCGGCTACGTCGAGGCACCCGAGGAGGTTCCGCCGACACCCCGTCGTTCACCCGCGGACGTGATCTTCATCGAGGACTGATCGCCGGCGCCGTGGAACCGCTTCGGCGGTCAGTGCGGGTGCTCGCCCAGCAGGCGGGTGGCGAGCACGGCCGCCTGGGTACGGCGTTCGAGGCCCAACTTCGCCAGGAGGCTGGAGACGTAGTTCTTGATCGTCTTCTCGGCCAGGAACATCCGGGCGGCGATCTCCCGGTTGGTGAGGCCTTCCGCGACCAGTTCGAGGATCTTGCGTTCCTGATCGGTCAGCCCGGCCAGCTCGCGAGGTTGCTCGACACCGTTACGAATGCGTTCGAGCACGCGCTGAGTGACCGCCGGGTCCAGCAGTGACTGCCCCGCGGCGACCCGGCGGACCGCGTCGACCAGGTCGTTGCCTCGGATCTGCTTGAGGACGTAGCCGGATGCCCCGGCCATGATCGCGGCGAAGAGCGCTTCGTCGTCTTCGTAGGAGGTCAGGATCAGGCCTTTGATCGATGCGTCGACCGCTCGAACGTCGCGGCACACGTCGATGCCACTGCCGTCGGGCAACCGGCCGTCCAGGACGGCGACATCGGGCCGCAGGGCGGGGATGCGGCGGGTCGCCTCCTGGGCCGATCCGGACTCGCCGACCACTTCGATGTCGCCGCCGGCCTGCAACAGGTCCACCAGGCCGCGACGGACCACCTCGTGGTCGTCAAGCAGATACACGCGAATCATGGGTTGTTCATACCGTCCGACAGCAGCTGCCGCAAAGCCTTGGCCATACCTGTCTGCCCGCTCCCACCGTTGCTGCGCCACGGTGGCGTGGGGGCGTGCCGCCGAAGCCGAGGCCGTTACGGCCGCCACCGCACCGACGATTCGCGAACCCAGCCCCTCGCCTCCGCCTCACGGGACCTTCGACCCTACCCGATATGACCCTTTGGTAATAAATTCCTAGGGTATAGGCGACTGATGACATAAATCATTGATCCGTTCTCTCGTCGGACCTAGCGCATGACGCCTCACCTTTTCGCCACGAGAACGAGGGGGTTGCAGATGTTCTTCACATCGCATTTCAATAATCCGAAACAAGGCCGCAAAGATGGATACGCCGCATCACTGCTGGAGAAGATCGCGAAGGAGAGCATCACCACCACCGGTGCCCGCCACATCCTCGACTCCGTCCAGGCGAACATCTTCGTCGCAGACCTCTCCCTCGCCATCATCTATGCCAACCCCAAAGCGATGCGGACCCTGGAACTAATCGGCCCCGAGATCGAAAGGGTCTTCGGAGTACGGATATCTGATGTTCTGCACGGCAGCATCCACCGCTTTCACAAGGACCCCGGCCGCATCGACCGGATTCTCACCGACCCGGCCTTCGAACCCCGTGACGCGGCCTTCACGTTCGGGTCCATCACCCTCGACACGCACATCAACCAGGTGAAGGACGAGCAAGGCACGGTGGTCGGCTACGTGGTGGCATGGGAGGACGTGACCGCCCTCAGAGAAGCCGAAGAACGCACCCGGGCGTTAACCGGGCAGCTCGGGCAGACCCTGACGACGATCGGGGACGCCAGCACGTCGCTGCACTCGGTGGCAAGCGCCATGGAACAATTGTCATCGACGGTTTCCGAGATCGCCCGCAGCGAGAGCCGGGCGTCCGAGGTGGTAGCCGAAGCGGTCACCGCCATCGATGCCGCGACCAGCACGATGACACGGCTTACCGACGCGTCGGGAAGAATCGACGAGGTGGTCAGCACCATTTCCCAGATCGCACGGCAAACGAACCTCCTGGCACTGAACGCGACGATCGAAGCCGCCCGGGCCGGCATCGCCGGTAAAGGGTTCGCGGTCGTCGCAGGTGAGGTCAAAGACCTGTCCAGTGCCACACAGGCGGCAACCGAACGCATCGGCCATCTCATCGTCAACGCACAAACGCTGAGCGGCGTCGCCGGTAACGAGATCGCCAAGATCGCTGCGATTGTGGACGCGGTCCGGGCGAATCAGAGCTCGGTCGCCGCCGCGGTGGAGGAACAGACCGCCACCAATCAGGAGATCACCCGCAACCTGACGACCGCAGCAAGCAACGTCCTCGCCGTCACCGATGACTTGGCAGCCTTCCTTGACACGACTTCCAACCGAGAACGATCGCACGGATGAACGACCGCTGCCGACCGGCCGCGGGATCCACCGCCGGCTCGCGGTGAAGCACAACAGATCCTCCGGCAGTGGAACAACGCCTTCATCGGTCTGATCGCGCACCATCTTGCTGCACCTCTGCTTCAGCGGCGTTCTACCGTGCAGTTCCTCGCCGTTGCCTTACCCTGAGCGGTAGGTGTGCCGGGAAGTCTGGTCGGCGGTTCCACAGCCGCGCCTACCCGAGAGTTCGTCATGCCTGTTTCGCTCCTTCACCACTGCCCGGCCGACCAACCAGGCAATGCGCCGTCTGCGTATCGGCAAGCCGCTGACCGCCTTTCCCACTGTCACGGTGAAACATCTGGTCTCGACGTCAACCGGTCAGGCCGCCCTCGGCCCCGCTGCCTGAGACGAGCACCCGGGCAGAACCGCCAGCCACGCCCGTTCGCTGCGTGAAACGCCCCGTGACGCGCTGAGGAATATGCGATGGCCATCTACTATATCGAATTCCCTGATGCCGTTTCTTCGCCGGACGATATTCGGCTCGCTGTGCGGGTGGCAGAGCAACTGGAAAACCAGTTGCCGAACCGAGGCCGCCGCATTGTGGTGGAGGTGCAGAACCGGATTGTAATCTTGCGAGGCGAGGCTCCCTCGGCACAGTTCTTTCACCTGGCCGGCCAAATCGTCTGGAAGACACCCGGTGTTGCCGACCTGTCGAATCAGCTGATTGTTCAGCCGCCACCATGATGAGCGGGCGTCCCGGCTTGGAACGACGACGACGGCTGCGTCGACAATCCGCTGCCGGGAGTATCTGGACCTGGCGGGACGCGGGGCCTGATGCGTGACGTGGTGCGTTCGGTACGTTCTTTGATCCCGAGAAGCATCCGCCGCTCCATGATCAGGCTCCCCGGTTCCATCACGAACCGAGTGACCAGTCGGCTGGCCCACGAGGCCGCGGGAGCCGCGATGCGGTTGCGGCTGAGAAGGCGTGTCTTTCCTGGGCTATCCGGGCGAAGGTGAAAAGTCCAGACCCAGTTGCCGTCCTCGGAGCAGAAGCTGAGGGTCTGTTCGGGTTCGAAGATCTCGACGCGCATGCCGGGCCCGTCCGGCCCCAATGGCAGTACTTCGCCGACTGCCAAGTGCTGGAACTGTGGGAGGATCTCGTCGGCGCTATGCATACCGAGACCGAAGAGGTTCTCGATCCAATCGTAGGTATAAGCACCGCCACGGCCACTGCCCATCTGCACCAACCACGGCCACACCGCTGCCGGCGGGGCGTCGATAATTACGGCGCGGGTGGACTGCAGGTCCGGTTCGGTGAGTAGTTCGTCGCCGGGTAGAGGGGCGGCCGCTTCTTCGAGCGTGGCGCCCCAGGTGAGATACCACCGGCGGGCGGGCGGCGAGTACGCCGCGACGGCCACGCAGGCGGCGATGATCCACGGGAATCTCATAACGACAGCACCACCTTCAGCGCTCCGATGTCGGCCAGGTGCCCGCCGGCGGGCACAAGCGTGGGGCACGGTCCGCGGGTTTGCGGCGCGCCGAACTCTTTCGAGATCACATCGACGCCGAGCACGACGGTGTGTGCCGAGTGGAGCTGTGCGGTGACGACTGTGACGAGCCCGATCCGGCCGGCTGCGACCCGCACGGCGGTGTCGCCGGGTCGGTCCTGTCCTTTCATGGCGTTCCTCCCGCCGTAGTCGACTCCGGTTCCACACTGTTCCGGCCGCCACCGCTCCAGCAGGGGCGTTCGGCCCTACTGGACGAGCCGGTCGCAGGTCTACCAACGAGAGAGAGGACTGACCACGAGCCAACGAGGGCGAGGATCGGATGTCCAGGTATGTGTACGACTTCATCGAGGGCAACAAGGACCTCAAGGATCTGCTCGGCGGGAAGGGCGCCAACCTGGCCGAGATGACCCGGATGGGTCTGCCGGTTCCGCCCGGCTTCACCATCAGCACCAAGGCGTGCCGTGAGTATCTGCGCACCGGCTCGATGCCGGCGGGCCTGCTCGACGAGGTCACGCAGCATCTGCGGATGGTCGAGGAGAAGATGGGAAAGCCACTCGGGGACACGCACGATCCGCTGCTCTTGTCGGTGCGCTCCGGTGGGAAGTTCTCCATGCCCGGCATGATGGAGACGATCCTCGACATCGGGCTGCGGGACGCGAATGTCGCCGCGCTCGCCCGGCACAGTGGCGACGAGCGGTTCGCGTGGGACTCGTACCGGCGGCTGATCCAGATGTTCGGCAAGACCGTCTTCGACGTTCCCGGCGACGAGTTCGAGACGGAATTGGCGGCGGCTCGCGAAGCCGCGGGTGTGCGGTCGGACGCCGACCTGACCGCCGCACAGTTGCAGGACGTGGTCGGCGCGTACAAGAAGGTCTTCCACGCCCACACCGGCCGCGAGTTTCCGCAGGCGGCGCACGAGCAGTTGATCCTGGCCATCGCATCGGTCTTCGAATCCTGGAACGCCGAGCGGGCCGTGCTCTACCGGCGGCAGGAGCGGATTCCGCAGGATCTGGGCACGGCGGTGAACGTGATGGCGATGGTGTTCGGCAATCGCGGTGAGGATTCCGGGACCGGGGTGGCGTTCACCCGTGACCCGGCGACCGGGAGGCGTGGCGTCTACGGCGATTACCTGCGCAACGCGCAGGGTGAGGATGTCGTGGCCGGGATCCGCAACACGATGAGCCTGGACGACCTGGCCACGATCGACCCGGAAGCCCACCGCCACCTGTTGTCGATCATGGCAAAGCTGGAGGAACGCTATCGCGACCTGTGTGACATCGAGTTCACGATCGAGAACGGGAAGCTGTGGATGCTGCAGACCCGGGTCGGCAAACGGACCCCGGCCGCCGCATTCGTGATCGCCGGGCAACTCGTCGACGAGGGAACCATCACGCTCGACGAGGCGCTGCAACGGGTCACCGGTGAGCAGCTCGCCCACCTGATGTTCCCGAGCTTCGACACTGCGGCCGCGCCGGCGCCGCTGGCCACGGGAGTTCCGGCTTCACCGGGTGCGGCGGTGGGCGCGGTCGTCTTCGACTCCGCTGCGGCGGCCGCCGCGACCGGGCCGGTCATCCTGGTGCGCCGCGAGACCAACCCCGACGACCTGCCCGGCATGATCGCCGCGCAGGGCATCCTGACCAGCCGCGGCGGGAAGACCTCCCATGCCGCGGTGGTCGCCCGCGGCATGGGCAGGACCTGCGTCTGCGGCGCCGAGGGCCTCGAGATAGGTGCGGACTCCTTCACCGTACGCGGGCAGGTGATCCATGCCGGCGACGTCATCTCCGTCGACGGCACCACCGGCCACATCTTCGCCGGGTCCGTGCCGGTGCGGCCCTCCCCCGTCGTGCGGTACTTCGAGGGCGAGCTGTCCCCCATGGGCGACCCGCTACTCTCCGCCGTTCAGCGGCTCATGGCCCACGCCGATCACACCGCGCGTCTCGGCGTGCACGCCAACGCCGACACCGGGCTCGACGCCGAACGGGCACGCCGGTTCGGCGCGACCGGGGTGGGCCTCTGCCGTACCGAGCACATGTTCCTCGGCGACCGCCGCGTACTTGTCGAACGGCTGATCCTCGCCACCGACGACGCCGAGCGCGATGCCGCCCTGGCGGCGCTGCTGCCGTTGCAGCGGGCCGACTTCGTTGAACTGTTCACCGCGATGGACGGCCTGCCGGTGACGATCAGGCTGATCGACCCGCCGTTGCACGAGTTCCTGCCCCCGCTGGAGGAACTGACCGCCCGCGTCGCCCGCGCCGAGGCCCTCGGTGAGGACCCTGGCCGCGACAGCGCCCTGCTGACGGCCGTCCGCCGCATGCACGAGGCCAACCCGATGCTCGGACTGCGCGGCGTACGTCTCGGCCTGGTCGTCCCCGGCCTCTTCGCCATGCAGGTCCGCGCCATCGCGGAGGCCGCCGCGGCGCGGGTCGCCGCCGGCGGCGACCCGCGCCCGGAGATCATGATCCCGCTGGTCGGTGCGGTTCAGGAACTCGAGACGGTACGGGCGGAAGCCGAGTCCGTGCTGGCCACGGTGACCGGTACGCCGCCGATCCGGATCGGCACCATGATCGAGGTCCCGCGCGCTGCCCTGACCGCCGGCGAGATCGCCGAACACGCCGACTTCTTCTCCTTCGGCACCAACGACCTCACCCAGATGACGTGGGGATTCTCCCGCGACGACGTCGAAGGCGCGTTCTTCGGCCGCTATCTGGAACTCGGCATCTTCGCCACCTCACCGTTCGAGACCCTCGACACCGGCGGCGTCGGCGAACTCGTCCGCACCGCCGTGGAACGCGGCCGGGCCGCCCACCCGGGCCTGATCACCGGCGTCTGCGGAGAACACGGCGGCGACCCCGCCTCGATCCACTTCTTCCATCACGCCGGCCTCGACTACGTCTCATGCTCCCCGTTCCGCGTCCCGATCGCCCGCCTCGAAGCCGGACGGGCCGCCACCACCGCGGCCGCCGCCTCGGACAGCAGATAGGAAACCCCCATGACCACCATCCTCGACCGGCGATCCGATCTGGTCACCGTGCGCGCCGGGCGGCGGGAGATCGGGGTGTACGCCGTCGGCACCGACCGGACCACATTCGTGCCTGCCGTCGATGTCACCGCCATCGTGCTCGCCACGTTGGCGACCGCCACTCTGACCGCGACGGCAGTGGCCGTCGCGGTCGCCGTGCGCCGGCAACCGGCCGTCGGCGCTGTCACCATGGGCCCCGGTGGGTGGGTCAGCGTCAAACGCGGCTCCTGCCCACCATTGCGGGCGGGGCGGTCGCAGCCACGGCCGTGGTGGGCGCACGCCCTGCGGGCACACCGCCTGGTCGCCGAGCGGTGACCACGGCCAGTGGGCTGTCCGTGGTCGTGCGGACGTCGTTGCTTCATCGCATGATGATCATCCGGGAGCTCACCGGGGAATGTCGAAGGGCTGCCCGGCTTGGTGACTGCCGTCTGCCGTCGATCGTGGAACGCGACACCGAAGCCGCTGTCGTCGGCATCGTCGCAGCGCTCGGTCCGCTCGACACGTTGGCGGTATCAGCGGGACCGCCAGCATGGCGACTCTCCGGTCCTAGGACGGACTCCCGGGCCGCACCGCTGACCATATGGCTGGACGATCGGGCCACCCAGGACACGGGTCAGAGTCTGTCGGCGCTCTTCTCTCGCCTGCAAGGTTCCACGGTGCCCGAGGTTCAGGACGTCGCCGGAATAACCGTGGACGGTGGGGACGTCGAGGCGGTGCTGGTGGCCGCCCGCCACGCCGCGCACCTGGCCCGCGTGCACGTACCGCAGCTGTTGCAGTTGGTGAACGGCGGACCGGAAGGCTCCCATGATCCCATCGCCGCGCTGTCGTGCAGGCTGATGCGTGATCGTCAACTCGACGACAATGCCTTGGGCGCGATCGGCCGGGATGCCCGGCGTGTCGCGGTGGCCTTGTCGGCGGTGGACCTCCGGCCGGCCGCCCGCCCCGGCCGGCCGGCCGTATCGCACGGGCTGCAGGTGGGTCCGCAGTTCCTGCAGGACTTCGCCGCATACGTCCGACAGCTCAGCTCGGCGTCGCCGCTCCTGCCCGGGATCGCCGATCCGGTACGGGGTTGAGCAATTCCTCCGTCTCGGCCAACGGCATCGGCCCCTGTCCCGCAAGGGCGGGTAGGGGCCGATCGGTTGCGGGAGTCGTCCCGGTCAGTTGTGGCTGGCGAACTGACGGGTCAGGTCGACGAGCCGGCTCGTGTAACCCCACTCGTTGTCGTACCAGCCGAACACCTTCGCCAGCCGGCCCTGTGCCTGAGTGAGACGTGAATCGAAGACGCAGGAGGCCGGATCGCCGATGATGTCGGCCGACACGATCGGCGCCTCGGTGTAGCGGATGATGCCGTGCATCGCCCGGCCCGGAGCCGACGCGTCCGCGACGGCATCGTTGATCTGTTCCGTGGTCGTGTCGGTGGCGAACACCAGAGTCAGGTCGCTGATCGAGCCGTCGACGACGGGAACCCGCAAGGCGACACCGTCGAGCCGCCCGGCCAGTTCGGGAAGCACCAGACCGACCGCTTTGGCCGCGCCGGTGCTGGTCGGAATGATGTTGACCGCGGCGGCGCGGGCACGGCGCGGGTCCTTGTGCGGAGCATCCAGGATGTTCTGGTCATTGGTGTAGGCATGCACGGTGGTCAGGTAACCCTGCTCGACACCGAACGCACGATGCAGGACGGCGAGCAGCGGCGCCACACAGTTGGTAGTGCAGGAGGCCGCGGACACGATCTGATGCCGGACCGGGTCGTAGGTGTCGGCGTTGACCCCCGGAACCAGGGTCGCATCGACGCCCTTGCCTGGCGCGGAGATCAGCACGCGGGAGGCGCCTGCCTTCAGGTGCAATGCGGCGTCGTCACGGGTCCGGAGTTTGCCGGTCGCCTCGATCACCAGGTCGACGCCGAGGTCTCCCCACGGAAGGCTTTCCGGTGTCCGGCGGGAGTAGACCGGGATGCTGTGCCGGCCGACGGCCAGCACATCGTCGTTGTGGCCGACCTCGGCGTCGAGGCGGCCGAACGTGGAGTCGTATTCCAGCAGGTGAGCAAGAGTCGCGGTGTCGTACAGGTCGTTGATCGCGACCACCTGAAGTTGCTGGCCGGCCGGATCCTCGGACACCAGGCGGCGCAGGAAGTTCCGGCCGATCCGGCCGAACCCGTTGATGGCAACACGGTAAGTCATCGTTTCCTCCAGCCTTTCGTCACCGTCAGCCTCGCCCCGACGGACTGACACCGGCCAGGGCCCAACGGCCCCTCAGCCCGACTTCTCCCCGGTGGTCAAGGGGCCGTTGGGCACTGACCCGCGCCGGGTGACGAGCGGACACTCGACAGTGGCTTTGCATGCCGCTGGGAGGGTCAGCGATGGACGCCATCACAGTCACCAATCTTGTCCGTAGCTACGGGACGGTCCGAGCCGTCGACGGCGTCAGCTTCACTGTCGGCCACGGCGAGATATTCGCTCTGCTGGGCCCGAACGGGGCAGGGAAGACGACGACCGTCGAAATTCTCGAGGGCTTCCGTACCCGGGATTCCGGTGAAGTCCGTGTGCTCGGCCAGGACCCGGTGACCGGTGGCCGCGGCTTCCGCGAGCGGATCGGTATCGTCCTGCAGTCGGCGGGTTTCGAGGAAGAGTTCACCGTTCGCGAGCTGTTGCGTCTGCAGGCCACCCTCTATCCACGCCGGCACGATCCCGACGAACTCATCGGCCTGGTGGAACTGGTCGACAAACGCAACACCCGCGTCAAAGCGCTCTCCGGAGGACAACGGCGCCGCCTCGACCTGGCCCTGGGCCTGGTCGGCGCGCCGGAGCTGCTGTTTCTGGATGAACCCACCACCGGCTTTGACCCCGCCGCCCGTCACCGCGCCTGGGCGCTGATCGGCCGGCTGCGTGATCTCGGTACGACGGTTCTGCTCACCACCCACTATCTGGAGGAGGCGCAGGAACTGGCGGACCGGGTGGCCGTGCTGCGGTCCGGCCGACTCGTCGCGATCGGCAGCCCCGACGAGCTGCGCGGCGATGGTGGTGCGCCGGCCACGATCAGCTTCACCCTGCCGGTCGGCGTCGACCCCGGCGACCTGCCGTCACTGTCCGGGGAGATCCACACCGGAGGTCACACCGCCCGGGTACGCACCCACGCAGGCGTTGTGGATCTGCAGGCACTGACCAGCTGGGCAGTCGAGGCCGGGCACGGCCTCGATGACCTCACCGTGTCGCCGCCGACCCTGGAAGAGGCCTATCTGGAACTCACCGGGGAGGCCGGACATGACCGTTGACGAACACACCATCACACCGCCGGCCTGGACCCGGTCGCGTCACTGGTCAGCCCTGTCCGGGCACGCCATTGCGGCTTTTCTCCGTAACCCGATGGCGGCCTTCTTCACTCTCGTCTTTCCGCTGACGTTTCTGGTCATCGTCGCGGCGCTGGTCGGCGACCAACGGACGGAGACCGGCGCACCGGTCGCCCAGATGCTCATCGCGCCGTTCGCGGTCTTCGGCGTGGCCCAGGCGAGTTTCACCATGCTGGCCGTGGACACGGCGGCCCTGCGCGAGAGCGGTGTGTTGATGCGGCTGCGCGGCACGCCCGTCTCCGCATCGACGGTGATCGCCGCCCGCATCACCGCGGCGGCGGTCGCCTCGCTGGCCGCGGTACTACTGCTGACCGCCGCCGGGACCGCTTTCTACGGCGTCGACATCGTCTGGCACAAGGTGCCCGCGCTGGTGGCCACCCTGATTCTCGGGATCGCCTGTCTGGCGGCTCTCGGATTGGCGTTGACGTCGCTGACCCGTACCGTGCTCGGTGCACAAACCCTGGCCCAGGGCATCCTGATCCCGCTCGCCTTCATCTCCGAGGTTTTCATCGTCGGCGCCCGGCTGCCCGATCCGCTCGCCGTGACCGGTTCACTGCTACCGCTCAAACACTTCGCCCGGGCCGCGGCCGAAACGTTCCAGCCCGGTCCCGGTGCAGGTTTCTCCTTCGGCCATCTCGCCGTCCTGGCGGTGTGGACGGTCGTGGGAACGGTGGTCGCCGTCCGGTGGTTCGGCTGGAGCCCACGCGGGACCACCGGGCCGCCCTCCTCAACCGGGACAATCGCGCCGGCGCCGGTGGCAACCCTTTCGGAGCCGCGGCTGACCGGCCCGGTCAGCGGCCTTGCGCTGCTCGCCGGGCAGGTTCACTACGCGCTGCTCGGCCTGCGCCGTGACCTGCTGTCGGTGTTCTTCACCGTGGTGTTTCCCGCCGTTCTGCTCGTTCTCTTCCCGTCGGTGTTCGGTGATACCTCGGTGCACGGCGTTCCGGTCGGCCGCTACCTGCTGGCCGGGATGATCACGTACGCGGTCGCCGTCGCCGGTTGGGTCAATTTGCCGGAGAGCATGGCGGGCGCCCGGGCCGCCGGGATTCTGAAACGGCTGCGCGGGACCCCGCTTCCCTACGCCTACCACGTCGCCGGGCGAGTGCTCTCCGCTCTGATCACCGCAGTGGCATCAACCCTGCTGTTGAGTGTCCTGGCGGCCGCGATGTTCGGAGTACGGCTCCGCCCGCCCTCGGTGCTGATGCTGGCGGTCGCGGTGGTAGCCGGAGGTTGCTGTTTCGCGGCGCTCGGCCTGGCCCTGGTCGCGGTCCTGCCCTTGGCCCGGTCCGTCGTCGCCGTCACGCTCGGGACGCTGCTGCCGCTGTGCTTCGTCTCCGAAGTCTTCGTCGCCGGTCAGGCGACCATGCCGTCCTGGCTCGCGGCGATCGCCGACGTCTTCCCGCTGCGGCATCTGCTGACGGTCGTGCTGGCCGCCACCGAACCGGACACCGCAGCCTTGGCGACGGTGTGGCCCCACCTGGGCGTCATCGCTGCCTGGACCGTGGCGGCCGCCGCCGTGGTGCTGGTCCGCGCACAGCGACCCACCTCCTGACCGGCGCGGGCCGCACGGACTTGGACTTCAAGAGGCGCCGGACCGGCGGCTGATCTGGAACACCGGATAGTCGGCGGCGATCGCCTCGAAATCCACCAACGGCGTGTGCGGGGCGACCGGGACATGGGGCCCGGGCACCCCGGGCAGCCGCCACGAACCGCCGCAGGATCGGCGAGCGCTCAACCACCTCGACCTCGGTCAGGTGAACCAGTTCGCGGGTGCCGTGCGTCAACACGGCGGCTCCGTGGGCGGCGCGGACATTGGCGACCCGCTTCGCCTGCCTGCCGAGATCGCCACCAGATATCGCTCACCCTGGTGGACGGTGACGAACAGCGGGCGCGTGACGGGTTGTCCACTGCGCGGCTGATGGCCTCCAGGGTGACCCACGTGCTCGGGCCCAGGCGACCGGATGCGAACTGCACGGCGGAGTGGCGATTGAGAAGGCGAGCCAGGCGGTTGAGTCGGCCGCCGGCATACATTCAGCCCCGGAAGCGTGCACCGGCTCTCACGACGTCACGCCGGGAAGGCGTAGAACTCGACCAGCCGGTGGCGGGCTGCTTGCAGGCGTTCGGCCGCGACATCCAGGAGCCGGGCGTCGAGCTCGCGGCCGAGTACCGCATCGTCGGCCATCAGAGCGCGCACCCGTGTGGCGTCGAACTCCACAGCGCGGGCATCCTCGGCCACGACGGCGCCGAACCGCCAGCGATACGGCGGCCGCGACCAGGACCAGCCGAGAACCGTCTCGGGACCGATCCGTTCGACGACGATGTCGCCGCGCCCGGGAACGTGAAGGTCGACCGCCACCACGCCGCCGCACAGCAACCAGAACCGGTCGGCGGCGGCATCCTCGCGGAACAGCCGCCGCCCGGCCGGTAGGTGGACCGGCCGTCCCGCCATTGCCATCCGCCGCAGCCATACGGCCGGGAAGTCGGCGATGAAAACGTGCATGGCGAGCTGGTCGAAGACACTCATAGACGTCATGTGATCATTCCTCAGAGTCGCCTTCTGTACGGTTCCGGGTTCCATTGCGGGGTCAGGCGACGCCGAAGATGGTGCCGGCGCTGAGGATCTCGCGATCGTCGTTGTCGAACCGGAGCGAGTCGACGACCCCCACCACGCCGGGGACCTGGCGGACGAATCGCACCGATCGGTCGGCTGTCGATCGGTGGCCGACCCGGCCAGTGAGGGTCACCACGCCTTCCCGTACCCCAGCGGTCGCCGGATCCCCGTCGGCCTCATCGCCGACAAGGCACTGGCACCCGGCTGACCTGGCGGGTTCCCACCGGCGGATAGAAGAGGACTTCCGGCCCTGCCAGGCCGGCGGCACCGGCCCGCACGATGGACCAGGGGCGGCAGGCCCGGCACCTGTCGTGATGCCATCGGCGCAGGCCTGATGACATAGACGGCTGCCAGGATGCGGCCGCGCCGTCACTGTCAAGGGGGCAGGTGATCCGTCATGGGCTACTCGATCGGCGTCGGCATCGGCGGGTCCGGTGGGTCGCCGGCGTTGGCGTGGGCCGTCGAACAGGCCGAGTGGACCAATACGCCTCTCGTGCTCGTGCATGTTTGTACGCCCGGCTCGCCGCTGGAGCACCTCACCGGCGTACCCGCACCGGCGGAGTTGGAACTCATCGATCCACCTCTCGCCCGCGCGTACGCGAAGACCCGAGCACGTGTCGGTGGGCGACGTGTCTCCCTGCGGATCTTCGGCGGCGATCCGTCGGACCGGCTGGTCGATGCGTCAGCGGGCGTCCGGCTCCTGGTGATAGGCGCCGGTGCAGGCGGCCGGACGGTACGGCGGGTGCTCCGGCAAGCGCACTGTCCGGTAGTGGTGGCCCGTGCCGCACCGCCGCCGGCGCCCAGGGCCCTGTTCGGCGGACACGTGGTGATCGGAGTGGACGGCAGCTCGGCGAGCCAGACCGCGATGGAGTTCGCGGTCCGGTACGCCGCCGAACATCGCCTGCCGTTGGCCGCCGTCCACGTCTCCGCGGCGAGCTCTGAAGACTACTTCTACGACGACGTCACGCTGTCCACGCACTTCACCACCGAGCCGGCCGCTCTGGAACTACTGGCCGACGCGACAGAGCCGTGGGCTGTGAAATGCCCGGCGATACCGATCAGGCGCGCCGTTATGCACGGTCCGGTCGTCGAAGCCCTTACCCGGGCCGGCGTGGGCGCCCGGCTTCTTGTGGTCGGCGACAAACGCCGCGGCGTGATCGGCCGTGCCCGTACCGGAGACGTACCGCTGGCGGTGGCGATTGAGGCGTCGTGCCCGGTCGCCGTCGTTCCGGAGCAGCAGCACCAGACTGGCCCGTTGTGATGGGCCGGTTTCCGGCGTCGATCCCCACCAGGGCGGCATGACCCTGGACAACCCGCATCAGTGAAGGAGACAGGAAACATGACGCATACAACCTGGCGAGGCCTGCCGCGCTGGCAACGAGTGACGACGCTGGTGCTGGCGCCGGTGGAGGTGGCCTTGACCGTCGTCGCCGCGGTCGACCTGTCACGCCGCCCGGCCGGGCAGATCCGCGGCCCGAAAGCAGTGTGGTGGCCCGCCCTGTTCGTACAGCCGCTCGGACCGGTGCTGTATCTGGGATGGGGACGTCGAGCCTGAGGTACACCGGCTTGGACCAGGACCTTCGGCATCACCGGGCATGACCTGTTGCTCTGCCGATTGATATCGATACAAACCACGATGAAGGGAGAGATGGAGAAGGAGGAGCCATGCGAACTCCCACCATCGTCGTCGCCACCGACGGCGCCGCAACAGGTGCGGCAACAGTACGGTGGGCGGCCCGCGAGGCCGCACGCCTGGACATGAATCTTCGTGTCGTGCATGTCCTGGACTGGGACTGGAACACCGCCCGCTATGAGTTCGACGGCGGCAGCTTCGAGATGGCCCGCAGCCTCGCCGAAAAGGTGACGGCGGCGGCAGCAGCGATCGCCCGTGCGGTGGCGCCGCTGGTCGAGGTCACGGAGGTGACCCTGATCGGCAATCCGGCCGCACGGCTGCTCGACGCGGCCGAAACGGCGGAGTTGCTCGTTTTCGGCAGCCGAGGACACGGCGGCTTCGCCGGGCTGCTACTCGGCGGGGTCAGTCAGCGGCTCGCCACCCACGCCCCATGCCCGGTGATCGTCGTGCGAGGACGCGCCGACGCCACCGAAGGACCGATAGCCGTCGGCGTCGACGACTCCGACATCACCGAACACGTACTCTCCACAGCGTTCGCCGCCGCGGCAGGCCGCGGCACCGGCCTGGTCGCGGTCCGCACCTATCTACCGGCCGTGCCGCTGTACTACGGCTATGCCGTTCCAGCAGCCACGATCGCCACCCCGGAGCAGGACACCGCCGAACGCGCCCGCCTGGAGGAGCAGCTCGCCCCGTGGCGGGTCAAGTACCCGGACGTCTCTGTCGAAACTGTGGTGTCGCACGACAGTGCGGCCGGTGTGCTGGTCGGCATCTCGCACGGCACGCAGTTGGTCGTGGTCGGCAGCCGCGGCCACGGCGTGATCGTCGGTTCCATGCTCGGCTCGACCGGGCTGCAACTACTGCACCACGCTGACTGCCCCGTCTACGTGGACCGTCCGCGCAAGGAACATCGGTGACCTTCCAGGATCCCCCGGCGGTTCCCGCGACCGTGGACGCTCTGACCGTGGACGGTGGGATCGTCTCGATCCGTCCGATCACCTCGCGCGACCGCCGGGCCATCACCAGGCTGTATGCCGATGCGTCACCGGAGAACCTGCGCTTACGGTTCTTAGCCCTCCCCGGCTCCGCCACCCTGGCCGCCGAGAGCGATCGGCTGTGCCGCCCGGAGTCGGACGGGTTCCTGGCACTGCTGGCCTACGAGGACGACCGCCTGGTCGGGGTCGCGTCCTGCGAAAGGCTCGGTGACCTGCCGCGCGCGGAGTTCGCCGTCTTCATCGCCGACCGCGACCACGGGCGCGGCATTGGCACCCTGCTGCTGGAACACCTCACCGCCCGGGCGCACCGCCTGGGAATCACCGAGCTCGTCGTCGGCGCCGACCACAGCCCCGGCCGTCAGGCCTTGCACGCACTGCTAACGTGCGGGTTCACCGGTCGCCTCTATCCGATCAGCCGGGCGGGCGCCCCCCTCGATGGCCAGGGCACCTCTCGTAGCCTGCGCGATCTACCGGAACCGGTGGATCTACTGGTCATCGCCATACCCTCTGACCAGGTCGCCGACGTGCTCGCCGACGGCGCGGCCGCCGGGGCCTGGGCCTGGGCGGCGATCCTGCTGAGCTCGGGCCTCGGCGAAGCAGGCGCCGCCGGCCGGCAGCGGCTCGCCGCCGTGCCACGACTGGCCCGATCCCACGGCATCCGGCTGGTCGGCCCGAACAGTCTCGGTGTCGTCAACACCGATCCGCGCGTACGCCTCGATGCATGCGCGGTCCCGGTTCTCTCCCGCCGGCCGGTGGGCTGGGCGTTGCGGCACAGTCCTCGGCGACGGCCATCGCCGTTCTGGAGACTCCCCGAGCAGATGCGCCACGCGCCGAATCGCGTCGCTTACCGCCATCACCGCCTCGGGGTCCTACTGTTCAGTTCGGCGCCGTAGTACGAGTAGTCCCGAAGACCCGCGGGATCGCAGAAGCCGACATCACGCAGGTCCAGTTCGACGCAGTGTGGGCGCTGGGCGCGAAAGGCCTCGCTCAGCCGGCAACAGCCGGTGTTCAAGGCGCCATCTCAGGATCACCGCCCCGGGCCGCCGGCAACGGAGCGCTGCAAAGCGGGTCGCTGCGTTCGCGGGGCAGCGTCCGGGATCGCGGAACGGCCGGGACGAGAAGGACCGGGCAGAGCCGACGGCCGGTGGACACGACGCCACTGGACCGGTAAATGGCCTCGACCGCCCAGCCTTTGTGCCCCATTCCGGCCACGAGCAGGCGGCCACGCCAGGCTGCCTGCTCCACGGTGTAGGCGATCTCGGCCTCACTGATGAGCAGTCGAGTGACCGGGACACGCGGCCGTGCGGAGCCGCACGCGTTCAGCGCCGCGTCCAGTCGGCTTTCGGCCGCGGCCCGGTCGACGTCGCGGCTGGCGGCACCACGCCCCGGGGTCCATACGTGAACCGCAGTCAGCGTTCCACCCGCATACGCCGCCGCTTGATAGGCCTGTACCAGGGTTGTGACGGGTCCACCGGACACAGCGACGATCACGGGTCCCCGGGAGGGAACCCGCCCCCGGCTGACGAGCAGGGGGCAGACGCTGTGGTGCGCCAGATAGGCAGCGGTGGACCCCCATCCGTGGTGGACCGACGTATCGTCGCGGTGTCCGACCACCAGCAGGCATGCACGAGCGGACCATCTCAGCAGCGCTTCAGCCGCGCCCTCGTCCATCAGCGCGGGCACGACCGTCAGGTTCGGTTCCGTCTGCCGTGCCCGGCGGGTGGCGAGGTCGAGAAGGCGAACGCTCTCGGCCAGGTCCGGTACGGTCACCCGAGACTTCGGGGCCTCGAAGTGCCGGCCCGGCCAGGCGTGCGCGACCACCAGCGGCACACAGCGGTGCGCGGCTTCGGCGGCGGCAAGATCGACGGCTTGCAGTGCGGCGGACGTGCCGTCGACGCCCACCACCACGGGCAGCTTCTCCTGAACCGGCACGATGCTGTTCATAGTCGAACGCTAAACCGCCCCGGGTCCACCACATCACTGCCGACAGGCCGTACCCGGCAGTCCGTTGGCCCCGCGGCACTGATCTTGTGAAGCGGTCAGGACTTGTGACCCTGTTCAGGGGTGCGAAGTCGCACCAGGCTTGTCCTCAGGCATCCACCAGGCCGAACCCGATTCCCACTTCGGCCGGGCGAGATGACAGCGTGGCCGTCGAGCCACCAGACCCCCATGGTCAAAACGGGCACCGGCCGGCGCCGGGCACGGCATCGGTCAGGTGAACGCCGCACCCATCCGCATGAGCGGCCCTGCCATCCCTCGCGCCCGTCAGCGTGATTGTTATCGCGGTCGTATTCAGGGCCGTTGGCCCTACTCGACCCGGACACCACCCGCACAAGCTGAAGGTGCGGCGGCCGACACCCCGGCTGCCGCAGCGGGAAGGTTGACGATGACGAGCCGGACCCGAGTGGTCGTTCACACCGCGCCCGGCCTGTCCAACGGTGAGGCCGCCGAGCGCCTCGCCGCGGACGGGCCCAACATCGTCGCCGCTCCCCCACGCCGGGGCGTCCTTGCCCGGGTCGCGCGGCAACTGGCCGACCCGCTCGTCGCTCTGCTGCTGATCGCCGGGGCCGTGACCGCGTTCCTACGGGATCTTCCGGACACCGTCATCATCGTTCTGGTGGTCACGGTGAACACCGTCATCGGTGTCTTCCAGGAGGTACGGGCGGACGCCGCGATCGCCGCACTGGACCAGCTCGCCGCACCGAACACACGGGTGGTCCGCGACGGGCACGATCAGATCGTGCCGGCCGCCGACCTGGTTCGCGGCGACCATGTGCGCTTGGAAGCCGGTGATGTCGTCCCCGCCGATCTGGAACTCACCGAGGCGCAGCGTGCCACGTTCGACGAGTCCTCGCTGACCGGGGAGTCGGTCCCGGTTCATCGAGGCGTGGCCGAGACGGCCGGTGCGGGCGTCGTCCTGACCAGTGGCCGCGCTGCTGGGACGGTGGTGCGGACCGGGGCGGCGAGCGCACTCGGCCGAGTCGCCGAGCTGGTGGCACGGACCCGGCCGGGTCCGACGCCGTTGCAGCGGCGTATCGCCGCGCTCGGCCGGATTCTCGGCCTGACGGCTGTCGCGGTGTCGGGGGTGGTGTTCGCCCTCGGACTGCTGGCCGGTCAGCCGCTGGTGCGGATGGCGATCACCGCGGTGAGCCTGGTCGTCGCGGCAGTGCCGGAGAGCCTGCCGGCCGTGGTGACCCTGGCCCTGGCCCTGGGCGCCCGGCGGATGGCCGGCACCCGCGCCATCCCGCGCCGGCTGCACGCGGTGGAAACCCTGGGCTCGGTCACCGTGATCGCCTCCGACAAGACCGGAACGCTCACCGAGAACCGGATGACCGTACAGCAGGCTGTCACGGCCGACGGCAGCCGTTACACCGTCGCCGGGATCGGCTACGACCCCACCGGCGAGATCACGGGGCCGGACGGTGTCGTGGCGATCGTACCCGCGGATTTGCGGGACCTGGCCCGTGGTGGGCTGCTGTGCAACGACGCCGGCCTGCTGCCGCCGGTCGGTGAGCGTACGCGGTGGACCGCGGTGGGCGACCCGATGGAGGCTGCCCTGCTCGCCTTCGCCGGCCGGTGCGGCCTGGACCAGGCCGCCGACCCTGCCGCCGCCCCGCGCGTAGCGGAACACCCCTTCGACCAGACGCGCCGCCGGATGACCACGGTCCACCACCTCGCCTCCGGTGGTTTCCTGACCGTCGTCAAGGGCGCCCCGGAGTCCGTGCTCGACGCCGGAACGGACACGGGTCTGCTCACCGCTGCCGGGGACCTGGCGGCCGACGGGTTGCGGGTGCTCGCCATCGCCACTGCGGTCAGCGCAGACCCTCCCGATCCGGAGGACCCTCCCGCGCTGTATGCGGCCGGTCTGGTCGGTATCGGCGACCCGCTGCGCGCCACGGCACGCGAGACCGCGGAGGAGTTCGCACGTTCCGGCGTTCGCCTGCTGCTGATCACCGGTGACCACCCGGGAACCGCGGCCGCCATCGGCACCCAACTCGGCCTTCTCGGCCCGGGCGACGCTGTTGCGCGGGGCGACACCGGCCCGCTGACCGGCGAGCAGATCGCAGACGCCCGGGTGTACGCCCGCACCCAACCGGAACAGAAACTCGACATCATCGCCGCCCTCCAGGCACGCGGCGAGGTCGTGGCGATGACCGGCGACGGCGTCAATGACGCTCCGGCACTGCGCCGCGCCGACATCGGCGTCGCCATGGGCAGCGGCACCGAAGTCGCCCGGCAGGCCGCCGAGCTGGTGCTGCTCGACGACAATCTGGCCACCGTCGCAAAGGCGATCGGCGAGGGCCGCCGGATCTACGACAACATCCGTCGATTCCTGCGCTATGCCATGTCCGGTGGCGTCGCCGAGCTCATCGTCATGCTGGCCGGGCCGCTGCTCGGTATGCCGCTGGCACTACTGCCCGCCCAACTGTTGTGGATCAACCTGCTCACCCACGGTGTGCCCGGTGTCGCACTCGGCGCCGAACCGGCCGACGCCGACGTGCTACGCCGGCCGCCGCGTTCGCCGCAGGAGTCGGTGCTCGGCGCCGGACTGCTGCGCGACATCCTCGTCGGCGGAACCGTCGTGGCCGCCGTCACTCTCATCGCCGGAGTCACCGCCGATGCCATGGAACTGCCGTGGCAGTCGGTGATGTTCCTGGTCCTCGGCTTGGCCCAGCTCGGCGTCGCCCTCGCCGTCCGTGCGAGGCCCACCGCTGAAACGAGCCGCAACTGGTCGCTGATCGGCGCGGTCGTGGTGTGTGTGATCCTGCAGCTGGCCGGCGTGCTGGCCGGACCGTTGCAGGATCTACTGGGTACCGAGCCGCTCACCGCCGCCACCATCCTGGTGTGCTGTGGCATCGCAGTCATCCCGGGCCTTGCACTGCGCCTCGCCGACCGACGCCACACGACCAGGTCCGTCCGACCCGTCCCACCGGGCCCGGATGCCCTGTCCACCTAGACATCGATTGCGATCGAATGGAGGGGAGAGCGGTCGGCCCGCGCGACGTACCTCCCGTGCGCCGCACGGATCGGAAGGGAGCGCCGCACCGTGAACAACACCATCATCATCGGATACGACGGATCACCCGACGCCCGCACCGCCCTGACCTGGGCCCTAGACGAGGCAGCCCGGACACTCGCGCCGGCGGAGATCGTCTACGCGGACCAGTGGCCGATCTGGGAGCCGGCAGCGAGTTTGGTGTACTGGGCTTCGCTGCCCAGCAGGCGACGGCCCGCAACGTAGCGTTGCGAGTGATCCGGGCCTGGGCGCCGGTGACCGGCCTGTGGGCGGAGACGCCCATGGCCTCCGGCACGGTGACAACCGAGGAGCAGGAACCCTTCGACACTCTGGTCACCGAGATCCGCGCCACGTTCCCTGAACTCTTGATCGAGGCAGAGGCGACGGTCGGGCATCCAGCGGCCGAACTGGCGCTGGCCAGCGCCACGGCGCAACTGCTGGTGGTCGGCAGCCGGGGACGCGGCGCAATCCGCGGCATGCTGCTCGGCTCGGTAAGCCAGCACCTACTGCGTTACTCCGCCTGTCCCATCGCCGTCGTCCACCAGACGCCCGCGCAGAGTTGAGGATGGCGGCGGTCATGGCTAAGGCACCGTTGGTCCGAGGCCGGTAGGTGAGCACCGCTCGTGACGATGGACGCCGTACCCGACCGGTTGGGCCCGAACCCCATCGACCGGTCCGGGTACGGCACCTCCGTCGATGTGGAGCCCGCCGGGGTGCACCGCGTTGGCCCGACATCCAGGCTGTTGTGTCTACTGGCCACGGGCGCGGGTGAGGGCGTTGGCAACGGCGGTGAGGATGCCGTTCTTGGTGAACGGTTTCTGCAGAACGACGGCGTCGGTGTCGAGGTCGCCCGAGGCGGTGAGGATGGGTTGGGGGTACCCCGACATGAAGACGACGGCCGTTTCCGGGCGTACGTGTTGCAGTTGTTGAGCGACTTCCTTGCCGTTCATGTCCGGCATGACGACGTCGGTCAGCAGAAGGTCGATGGGTGTGGGATGTCCGGCTGCGAGGGCGAGGGCGGCGGGGCCGTGTTCGGCGAGCAGGACGGTGTAGCCGGCCTGGGTCAGCATGCGGGCGGCGATGTCGCGGATGGCGGCTTCGTCATCGACGACCAGCAGGGTCGAGCCGGCCGGATCGATCGGTGGCGCCGCTTCGGTGGCAGCGGGCGCCTGAGTCTTGTCGAGGGCGGGCAACAGGACGGTGACGGTGGTTCCGTGACCGGGTTCGCTGTGGATGGCGACATGACCGCCGGCGTTGGTGACGATGGCATAGACAGTGGTCAGCCCAAGGCCCTGTGCCTCGCTGAGGCTCCGCGTGGTGTAGAACGGCTCGAAGGCGCGTTCGGCGACGTCGGGCGTCATGCCCACGCCGGTGTCGCTGACCCGTAGGCGCACGTACTGCCCTGTGGAGATGCCGCGGCTGTCGGCGTACAACTCGTCGACGGTGAGATTGTCCGTCTCCAGCCGCAGGGTTCCGTCGCCGGACATGGCGTCACGGGCATTGATGGCCAGGTTCATCAGCACCTGTTCGAGCTCCCCGGGGTCGGCCATGACCTGACGCAGATCTTGACCCCGCACGGTGATCATCCGGATTTGTGGGCCGAGGGTGGCGTCCAGCAGGGCGTGCATGGCGGTGACGACATCGTTGAGATCGACCGGACGTGGTTGGACGGTGTCGCGGCGCCCGAAGGCGAGCAATTGCTGAGTCTGGCGGGCGGCCCGTTCGGCGGCGTTCTTGATCTGCTGGACGTCGAGCAGCGGGCCTGCCAGCGGCCGGCTGGCGTCCCTCTCGTTGAGGGCGGTGAGTTCCTCTTCAAGGAAGCAGATGTTGCCGATGATGACACCGAGCAGGTTGTTGAAGTTGTGCGCGACGCCGCCGGCCAGTTGGCCCAGGCTTTCCATCCGGCGCGTCACCTGCATCTCGTGGGTCCACCGGGTTCGGTGTTCCTCCATGCGGAGCCGTTCGGTGATGTCGGCGACCGCGGCGGTGACCAGCAGGCCGTCATCGGTGGTGAAAGGCGACAACGAGATGTCCACGGGGAACGAGGTTCCGTCTTTACGGAGCCCGCGCAGCGACCGGCCCTCGCCCATGTCACGAGGATGTGGCTGTCGCATGAAACCCCGCACGTGACCCTCATGTGTCGCCCGCAGCGCCACCGGGACCAGGACCTCCACGGGCCGGCCGAGCAGTTCAGCGGCAGCGTAACCGAACAGGCGTTCTGCTGCCGGATTGAGTACCTGGATGGTGCCGGCCTCGTCGACCGCGAGCACCGGGATACTCATTCCCTGGACCATCGCCTTGATGATCGCCGCCGTGCGGTGCCCATCACTGATGTCACGCCGGAACCAGACCACGCCAGTGATCTCGCCGGTGCTGCTGCGCAACGGCCAGACACGGGTGTCGTAACTGACGATGCGGCCGTCCGCTGCACGCCAGCGGTGGGCATCCAGGGTCAGATGTTCGCCGCTCAACACCCGCTCGAACAACTCGTCGGCCAGCCTGCAATCCAGGTCGGTGGCGGCCGAAGACCGGTCGAAGCCCACCACCTGGGCGGCGTGGTGGCCGAGCATGCGTTCGGTCGCCCGGTTCCACAGCAGGATCGTGCCATCCCGGTCGGCCACGGCGATCGCCTCGTCCGCGGAGTCGAACAATGCCTCGAGCAGCTGATGGTCCCGGTCCCAGTCCTTGTCAATCAGGGGGTGGATCGTCATGCGGATTCCGCCGCCGTCCGCGGCCGTTAGCGTGGAGATCGTGGCGGTGGCCATGAACCGGGTGCCGTCCTTGCGTCGGCAACGCACGCCGGTCCCGGCCCGGAACGCGGTGCAGACGGCTTGGACATCGACCGGGCCGGACAACCCGGTATCGTCGGCGACCAGTACACCGACGGGCTCGCCGACCAGCTCACCCGGCTGATAGCCCAGCAGGCGTTCCGCTTCGACATCGGCCGCGGTGATACTCCCTGAGGTTCCACCCCGGGATCGGACACCAGGGTTTTATGCCGCGAGGGCGATGGCTGGACGGTAGCAGACACGGGTCTCACGCGGGGTGCGCAGGC
>NZ_QGGR01000022.1 GCF_003148685.1 Actinoplanes xinjiangensis
CGGCCGCCGCTGTCTCTCACCCGCAGCAGCCCACAAAGACCGACGCGGGTTGATCAGAAACTCTGATCAACCCGCGTTTAACACCAGCCACCTAGAGCGCATCTGACGGATCATCACGGCTGACTGTGGCCGATCGTTGGCCTGTTGTGGCTGGTGATCAACGGAATCGGCTGGTGTAGCCGTCGACGGCGGACACCGCAGACGATGGGACCAGCAGTGATGCGCCGAAGATCGCGGCGGCGACGATGCGTACGTTCATCTGTATCCCGTCCTCCCGTACGAGGGTGCACCTGCTTCCCAGCACAGCCCCCCGACAACCGAACGGGCCAGAGCCAAGGTCCCGGCAGGACATGTACCACCTGCGTGTGCACATCAAAGGCTCCGGACGATCGCGCAGATGCGACGGGACTCCGCCATCGCCCAGCACTGTCCATCCCTTGGCAACCCGCGTGCGGAGGATGCCAGACGGGGACCCGGCCGGGTTCGTGCCGACCAGGTGAGCCGGCCCTACGGCTATCCGGGTAGGTGGGTGAAGGCCACCCGGACGGCAGTCACCTTGGTGACCGCACCGTTGTACGCGGACGGCTCCGAGGCAAGCACCCAACCGGTGTCGGTGCTCGGTGTTGTGAAGGCGATCTGGCCGGTGAAGGGTCGCATCACGTCTCCGCCTCCCGTGACGTGGCCGACGGCGAGCTCCCGCACGGTGCCGTTGTGGATCTGCACCACGCGGATGTTGATATTGCCCTCGAAGGCGAGTGCCCGGCCGCTGATCGTCAGCGGCGAGGTGACGACCGCGAGGTCACTCAGCGTGATGGCGGCAGCCGGCCGGTCGACGACGATGGTGTCGGTGATGACGCCCAGCACGGTGAACGACGTACGCGTCTTGCCCAGGAGCACCCGGCTGAGTGGGCCTGATACGGACCGGCCCTCGCCGACCCGGGTCCGGATGTCCACCGTCGCGATGAAGTCGCTGCGCCACTGCGAACCCTGGACGGCGATGTTCCGCATGCCAGCCACCTGGGCCAGCCAGACGCGGGCGACCCGTTGAGCCTCGGCCAGCGGCGGCATGGTGTTCTCCGGCGGAGACAACTGCAGCCACTCGTAGAACGTGGCGACGTCACCGTCGAGGGAGTAGATCGTCCGGTGCACGGTGGCGAACTGCTTGAAGGTGGTATCCAGCTCCGCCAGGAACGCTGCCGTTCCCGCACTGGATCCGGCGGTCGGCATGACCGGCCGCAGATCGTTGAAGTCGGCGTAGCCCACCGCATCCGCGATGCGGACGCTGCGCAGCTTTCCGGCGGTCGCCGAGGTGAAAACCGACCAGTAGCCCGCGGCGCGCTCCGCCTGGGTGGGTCCTGCCAGTAACTGGGTCAGTGCCGCGGTGGCGACCTTCGGGCTGCGGGGCACACTGCGCCGTACCGCGACCACCTTGGTGGGATCGTCGGCCGGGCCGCGGTGAAAGTAGACCTTGACCGTCATCATGGTCGGCGCGGTGCCCGGCTCCGAGCTGGGGGACTCGCTCGGGCCCGGGATCGCCGGCGCGCCGGCGACTGGTGGCGCCGTGCCGCCCGTTGCGTTGTCGCGGACCGCCAGCCAGATACCACTCAGCACCATTGCGGCTGCGACGAACGCGCTGACCGCGGCTGTCATCCATCGAGTTCTCGTCGAGACATTCATGGTCGCCTCCTGAGATCTCGGAGAGGCGAAACGATCGGGGGTATCCCCCGCGGGACGCGGAGGTAAGCCAGCGCTTCACATCGGCGCCACTCCTACCGCTCGACCCTACGACTCCGCAGCGCCCACGGCACAGGGCTTCAAGACCTGACTCGGCGGGACTCCGAGCACGGACCAGCGAGACCGGTGGGCGGTCGGCTCCGCCGAGGACGCACGCTCGTTGAAGGACGGCCCCCCGGCAGGCTGTGGATAAGGCATGGTGGCGCTCGCCGGCGAGTCGCAATGGGCCAGGAACCTCCGCCGGCGCCGGCGCCGGCGGCGACGCGATGCTGCGAAGTGGACCTACCCGACATGTGCGGCTCTCCGAGCCCCCCATCCCTTCCATCTGCCATTGTCCATTACCCCCGTTTGTCGAATCGCGTACGCCGTCGACAATCGTCCCTGAGTCGCGGCGGAGACCTCAACGACGATGTCGAGGCGGGTGCTCGCCTGGGGGGCCTTTCGGCCCTGCCTGCCCCATCCCATCAGGTGCACGCTCGGGATGACGCCCCGCCGATGGCCGGCAAGCGCTCGGCACCCACCGCGTCACCGACCGCCAGGGAGCCCGGCATGCCAGCTGAAGTCACCGAGACCGCTGCCCGGATCGTCGTCGGAGTCGACGGCTCGCCCGGTTCGAAGGTCGCCCTGACCTGGGCGATGGGTCAGGCGAAGCTGACCGGCGCCGTCATCGAGGCCGTGACCGCTTGGCAGGATCCGGCTATTTACGGTACGGCCTATGGCTGGACCAGCGTCGCGTTCGAGGGTGACACCTATGCCATGAACATGACGAAGGTTCTCGACGACACGATCGCCGAGGTGGCCGACGGCGCCGGGACGCCTGTCACGGTCATCCCGAGAGTGGTGCAGGGCCACCCGGTCGAGGCATTGCTGAAGGCCGCGACTGGCGCGCGACTGCTCGTGCTCGGCAGTCGTGGGCACGGCACGTTCGCCGGGAGCTTCTCGTGGTCGGTGACAAGCGACGCGGTGTCCTCGGCCGAGCCAGCACCGGAGACGTGCCGCTGACCGTGGCGACCGGGGCATCCTGCCCGGTCGCCGTCGTGCCCATGGACCAGCACGAATCGGCACGGCTATGAGTGTGGTGCAGGCCTTTCGGCACGGCCGGGCATGACGTGTCGCCCTGCACACCTGGCATCGACGGCGATCACGATGAAGGGGAGTGCTGGAGAAGGAGGAGCCATGCGAACTCCCACCATCGTCGTCGCCACCGACGGCGCCGCAACATCGGCGACAGTACGGTGGGCGGCCCGCGAGGCCGCACGCCGGCGCGTGAGTCTGCGCGTCGTGCACGTCCTGGACTGGGACTGGAACACCTCACGCTACGACTTCGGCGCCGACAACTTCGAGATGGCCCGCGAACTCGCCGAAACCGTGACCGCAACCGCAGCGGCGGAAGCCCGCACCGTCGCCCCGTCGGTCAACGTCATGGAAGTGACCCTGATCGGCAGTCCGGCCGCGCAGCTGCTCGACGCAGCCGACGGGGCGGATCTGCTGGTGATCGGCAGCCGCGGGCACGGCGGATTCGCCGACCTGTTGCTCGGCGGGGTCAGCCAGCGGGTCGCGACGCACGCCTCCTGCCCGGTGGTCGTGGTGCGCGGACGCACCGAAGCCACCGAGGGACCGATCGCCGTCGGTGTGGACGACTCCGCCGCGGCCGAGCACGTACTGTCCACGGCGTTCGCCGCCGCGGCCGACCGCGGCAGCGGGCTGGTCGCGATCCGCACCTACTTGCCGGCCGTACCGCTGTACTACAGCTATGCCGTTCCGGCGGCCACCATCGCCACTCCTGAGCAGGACACCGCCGAGCGTGCCCGGTTGCAGGAGCAGCTCGCGCCGTGGCGTGGCAAGTATCCGAACGTCGCGGTCGAGACTCTGGTGTCGCACGACAGCGCTGCCGCAGTTCTGGTCGGTGTTTCGCACGGCACGCAGTTGGTCGTGGTCGGCAGCCGCGGCCACGGCGTGATCGTCGGCACGCTGCTCGGCTCCACCGGGCTGCAGCTGCTGCACCACGCCGACTGCCCCGTCTACGTGGACCGCCCGCGCCAGGAACACCGGTGACCACCCACCACCGCCCGGCAGTCTCCGAAATCGCCGATGCCCTGACCGTCGACGGTGGGATCGTTTCGATCCGGCCGATCACCGCGCGGGACCGCCGGGCCATCAGTGCGCTGTACGCCGACGCGTCACCGGACAATCTGCGCCTACGGTTCTTCGCCCGTCCGGGCTCCGCCACACTGGCCGCCGAGGTCGACCGGCTATGCCGTCCGGCCTCGGATCGGTTCCTGGCGCTGCTGGCATGCGAAGGCGACCGCTTGGTCGGGGTGGCGTCCTGCGAACGGATGGGCGACGGGCCACGTGCGGAGTTCGCCGTCTTCATCGCCGACCACGATCACGGCCGGGGTATCGGCACATTGCTTCTGGAGCACCTGACGGCCCGCGGTCGTCGCCTGGGCATCACCGAGTTCGTCGGTGAGGTGTTACCCGCCAACCGGGGCATGCTACGCGTCGCCCACGATCTGAGTTCCCGCACCATGACCCATTTCGACCGCGGAATCGTAGACGTCAGCCTGCACACCGGCGATGACGAGCAGACCCGGCAGGCGATAGACGAACGGGACCGTACCGCCGAGCGGGCGTCCCTGCAGCCGCTATTCAACCCGCGCTCGGTCGCCGTCATTGACGCCGGGCACAGTACCGGCCGAGAGGCATTGCAGACCCTGCGTGAGTACGGTTTCACCGGTCGTCTCTACCCGATCGATCCGGCCGGCACCGTCGTCGACGGGCTGGTGGTGCGCCGCAGCCTGCGCGACGTTCCGGAACCGGTGGATCTACTGGTCATCGCGGTTCCTGCAGACCAGGTCGCGGCCGCACTGACCGACGGCGCGGCAGCCGGCGCCCGCGCGGCGATTCTGCTGAGTGCAGGCTTCGAGGACACGGAGGCCGGCCGCCATCGGCTCGCTGACGTGCTGCGGCTGGCTCGATCTCACGGGATCCGGCTGGTCGGCCCGAACAGCCTCGGTGTCGTCAACACCGATCCGCGGGTACGCCTGGACGCCAGTACCGTACCGGCGTCGCCTCGGGCCGGCGGACTGAGCGTGGCGGCACAATCCCCGGCGGTGGCCGCCAAGGTCCTGGAAGCCGCCGTCTGCACCGGCACCGGAGTCTCGACGCTGGTGGCACTCGGCGACAAGGCCGACGTCAGCGGCAACGACCTGCTCGCGTACTGGTACGACGACCCAGCCACCCGCGCCGTCGCGCTGTTCCTGGAGTCGTACGGCAACCCTCGCAAGTTCGCCCGTACCGTAAGTTCCCTGTCACTACGCAAGCCGGTGCTTGCCATCGCAGGAGACCGCCCACCGGGCGGGCGGGACGACGGGCTGCACACCGCCGCGCTCGATGCCATGCTCGGCCAAGCCGGAGTCGTCCGCCCGAGAACCATCGACGAGTCACTGGACACGGCCCGGATACTCACCGACCAGCCACTCCCAAGCGGGACACGCCTCGCGATCCTGAGCAACTCCAGCGACCTGTGCCGGCTCGCCGCCGACACCGCCGAAGCGGTCCGACTGCGGCTACCGGCAACGCGCGCCTGCACCCGGCGGCAGGTGGCCCGTGTGACGTCGCAGGCAACAAGTATGGACAACCCGATCGATCTCAGCGGCGACGCGATACCCGTCACCTTCGCGTCCGCCGCCTCCGCCGTAGCCGACAGCGGCTCCGCGGACATGTTGCTGATCGCCGTCGCCTGCACTCGGGCAAACCGGCCGGACCTGATCCTGGCCGCACTCGGACCAGTCGTCGACCGATACTCCGACCTACCCATAGCGATAGTGCTCAGCGGGTACACCGGTGACGTCGGTCCAGGCCTGGGGAAACGGCACGCGCCGATCTACCACGATCCGGAACGTGCGGTCCGGGCCTTGGCCCATGCCGCCGGGTATGCCGATTGGCTGCGTCACCCCCACGTTCGGCACGCCGACCTGCCCGGCATAGACAAAGATGGAGCCGGCGCCACGGTCAGCGAGGCGATCGCCACGCGGACAGGCCGGCAACCCCGTCAGCTGACCGCGCGGATCCTCGCCGCATACGGGATCACGATCCTCACGCCGATCGCATTCGGGATGCCGGTGCGACATCACCCCCCATCCCCGGTCGAACTGGTGGCCACGGTGATCCGCGACCCGCTGTTCGGGTCGCTGGTGTTGCTCGGCCCCAGCGGAGCGCACGGTGACACGTTCGATGGATGGGCGGTGCGGCCGGCGCCGATGACCGAGGCGGACCCGAGGCAGATGTGGCGATCTCTTGCCTGCGCATCGCTGCTGAGCACACGACCGGACGACACCGCGGCTCTGGAGAACCTGATGCTGCGGCTGGACCGGCTCGCCGAGGATCACCCGGAGATCGCCGAGCTGACCCTGAACCTGGTACTCGCCGGGACGAACGGTCTGACGGTGGTTGACGCCGAACTACGTCTCGCTCCCGTCCGCGCCGAGACCGACCCCCTGCTTCGCCGCCTGTCACCCGCCGACAAGGAATCCCAGCCCCGGCAGATCCTGAAGGAGCACCCTTTGATGTAGGGAGGCCGCCATGAAAGCACTCATCGTCTACGAGTCGATGTTCGGCAACACCGAGGCGATCGCCCACGTTGTCGCCGAACGCCTGAAGGCCAGCTTCGACGTCACCCTTGCCGACGTACGCGTCATGCCGCCGGTCGGCGACGCAGATCTGCTCATCGTCGGCGCTCCGACGCACGCGTTCAGCATGAGCCGCCCTCGGACCCGCGCGGACGCGATCCGGCACGGCACGACGGTGGGAGCCGGCGTACCCGGCATCGGCATCCGCGAGTACCTCGATTACACACCCTGGCTGACCGGCATGTATGCGGCAGCGTTCGACACCAGGATGAGAAAACCCTTGTTGCCCGGATCAGCAGCCTGCAAGGCCTACCGCCGGCTGCATGCGCTCGGCTGCCACATGGTTGCCCCACCGAAGTCATTTCACGTCGTAGGCATCACCGAGCCACTCATCGACGGCGAGCCGGACCAGGCCCGCCGATGGGCCGACGCGATCACCGCCACAGTGCTCACCGCCCGGCGCACGACACCGGCCGCGTGAGCATCTCCTCCCCCGGCCCCGTCAGGGACCTGCTCGATCACCGGAGTGTCCTCAGCCGAGTCCGACGACGACTGATCGCTGTTGAGCTGGGCGAACTCCTGAAAACGGGAGTATCCGCACGGCGACCTCGGCACCGTGCTACGCTTACTTCGTTGCAGTTTTGATTTCCGTAGACGCTTATGGCGCCTCTTTGGGTTACGTGAACCCGTCCAGGCGCCTTTCGTTTTTAAGTCGGTTCCGACGCGGGTGATCAACGCAGCGGCTCGCGAGACCGTAAGGTGCGGCCTCCAGCGACCTGCGAAGGAGCAGATTATGACTACAGGCACCGTGAAGTGGTTCAACGCTGACAAGGGCTTCGGCTTCATCACCCCCGACGACGGCGGCGCCGACGTCTTCGCCCACTTCTCTGCGATCGCGACGAGTGGCTTCCGCAGCCTCGACGAGAACCAGAAGGTGGAGTTCGACGTGACCCAGGGCCAGAAGGGCCCGCAGGCGGAGAACATCCGCCCGCTCTGATCGTCGCTTAACGATTCGGCGGCCCGGCTTTTTCAGCGGGCCGCCGTTTTGCGTTCCCGACAGGGCGACGAGTCCCCGACGGGAGCCTCCGCAGCGGACTTCTCCGTCGGCGTTTCAGAAATCCATGTCGTTTCAGAAACCCCTGTCCTTGTGCGGTCAGGTCAGCTCAGCCGGCTGGCGTTGAGGGCCATGTTCGCGGCGAAGTGCAGGTTGGCGACTTCGTGCTTTTCCAGCCGCTGCTGAACGGCCGCTTCGTACCGGCCGAGTTTGGCGAATCCGTCGGAGAACCAGCCGTTCTCGCTGCCGGTGCCATCGACGTAGGCGGCGTATCTTGTGCCGTCCGGCCACACCACCCGGGTGAGCAGGACGCCGAAGGCGGCCATGTCGGCTTCGGTCCAGAAGTTGCCGTGGTCCTTGGCTTCGACCAGATATGACAGGACCCCGTTGGCGTGGCTGACGTCCTGGCCGGGTCGCTGCTCGGAGCCCCACTGGTCGTTCCAGAAGTACGCCGTCGCGTCGGCCGGGTTCGGGCGCAACTGGGCACGCAGTCGCTGGTCGATGGTGTCCACGACGGTCCGGTAGCGGGCCCGGCGGCCGTCGTCGGTGGTGATCAGCGACAGGTTGAGGCTGATCGCGGCCCAGTGGGCGGCCATGTGCGTACGGTCGCGGTAGATGTTGTCCTTCTCGCCCCGGGTCTGCCATTTGGTGAAGACGTGCTCTTCGGCGAAACCGAGCAGTCTCTCGTAGCGCTGGCGGTAGCGGGGATCGTCGTGAACCCCGGGCGTCTGCCGCACGACCCGCAACAGGGTGGTGGCGTGCCGCCAGAAATAACTCTCGTAGAGGGGCACCTCCACGCCGTTCGGCTGCAAATCCTCACGGTTGGAGACCCAGCCGAGGAACCGGTCGCGGTACTGGCTGGTCGGCAGCGACGACGACGCCTTCGCGGAGGCTGTCACGTTCTCGACGTACTCCAAGGCCCGGTCGAGGTAGCGGGTCTGACCGGTGGCCTGGAACATCGCGGTGTTCGCGTCGACGTCGTAGGACAGGCTGTAGTGGTTCCAGCTGTCGCCGGACCGGCTCGCGGGCAGCCCGTTCTCGCGCTCGAACTCCCACCCGTCGAGGTACTTCGCCTCCCAGTGGCTGACCGGCAACACCGAGGCCGGCCCCTGCGACGTCGCTGACGGTGTGGGAGCCGAAGCGGTAGCCGTCACCTCGGGCTCGTCCTGGACACTCCGGACGGCGAACACCGCGCCGGCCACGATCAGCACGCCGAGAAGCCCCAGCAAGCTCCAGCGTCGCACGCCTCCCCTTCCGCAGTCCTTCCCTTCTTTGGTACGCGACGGACCTCCGGATCGGCGTGTCAATTCCTCGACAGGGTGGCGCCGATGGCAGCACGCTCACGTTCCCGGGGTCGGTAGTCACCGGGAGACTGGTGAGAGACGCCCCAGTGCCCTATTCGTAGGCGAGTGCCTGCCGGACCGTCATCCGGGCGGCCCGGCGTGCGGGCAGCAGGGCCGCCACCACGCAGATCCCGCAGACCAGCAGCAGCCAGCCGACCACCGCGAAGCCGTTGGCCGTCACGGCCAGCGGTGTGTTGAGCAGGAGATCACCGAAGATCGAGCCGAAGGCCAGAGTCGCCGGGACAGCCAGCACCACCGCCGCGACCAGCCAGCTCACGACACCGATGGTGACGGCTTCGGCCAGGATCAGACCGCGCACGGCACGATCGGTGGCCCCGAGCGACCGCAGGACGCCGATCTCCCGGGTCCGTTCGGTGATCGACACCGTGAGGATGGTCGCCAGTCCCAGACCACCCACCACGACGCTGATCACGGTGACCAGGTTCAGGAACACCACGAAGATGATCTGATGGGCGACCAGGACCTTACGGATGTCGTCCTGGGTGCGTACCCCGGCGACCGCCATCCCACCACCGGTCAGAGCCTTCTCGAGGTCCTGTCGTAGCGGCGCCGGATCGACCGCCTGGCTGATCAGCCGGATCGTGTCGGCGGTGCCCGCGGTCCCGCTGGCGGCAGCCAGTTCGTCGCGGTCGACCCAGGCGGACGGGGAGCCGACCTGGACGGCGACACCGACGATGGTCCAGCCGGTCTCCTGATCACCGGTACGGGTGGTCAGCGTCGATCCGACGGTGGCTCCGGGATTCTCCTGCGCATAGTCGGCGCTGAGCACCATGGCCCGCTGCTCTCCGGGTTGCAGCCATCGTCCGGCGGTCAGTTTCAGTCGCAGGTCCAGGCTCGCGGACGGGACACCGCTGATCTGCCCGGTCCGCCCGGCGGGGAACGTCGCCGGCGCCGAGGTCCAGATCTCGGCGCGGGCGATGCCGGGTACCGCGGTGACCGCCCGTTCGAGCCGGTCGACCGGGTACGGCCGGTCCAGCATGACGGTCAGGTCGTACGGCTCGGCCGCGATGGTCTGCTCGACGAACGTGTCGGCGAGCCCGTCGGACACGTTGAAGGCGGCCATGAACATCGCCCCGCCCACGGCCAGGGCGGCGCTGGCGAGCACGAGCCGGCCGCGACGGCGCACGGCGTTACGGACGCCCAGCAGCGGCAGGCGCGGCAGCCGGGTGCCGCGGGCCAGGCGCCCACCACCGGCGATGCGAGGCGCGGTCACCCCGTGGTCGCGCATCGCCGCCACCGGCGCCACCCGGCAGGCGCGGATCAGCAGGACCGCGGCCACCAGCAGCGGCACCACGATCCCGGCGGTCAGCTGGGCGATGATCAGCCACCACGGCATCGAGTCGTCGGTGACCTCGAAGTTCATGAACTCGGCGATGAACCCGACGAAACCGAGCCCGGCCAGCCGCCCCAGCGGCCATCCGATCAGGCACGCCGCCACCGCCAGCACTGTGGTGCCGGCGAGATAACCGCCGGCGATCTGTTGCCAGGTCGCACCGACGGCTTTCATCGTGCCGATCTCACGGACCTGCCCGGCGAGCAACCCGGACACCACGGTGACGATCAGCAGCACGCTCAGCAGCAGCGCCAGCGCCCCGAACAGCAGCTCCAGCCGCAGCATGCCGTTCATGATCTCCTGATGCGGATGGGCCCCGGGCTCCGGGACGTCGACGGTGGTCACCGAAACGCCGGCCGCGGTGAGCCGCTGCGCCACCGCGTCGGCGACCGACCTGATGTGAGCAGCGTCCGTGCGGTCCCCGTCGACGAGGATGCGGACCTCGGCCGGGGTGGCCGCGAAGCCGAAGCCCGCCACGGTCTGCGGGGTGACGTAGCCGTACACCATGCCCTCGACCCAGCTGGGCGGCAGGCCGGGATCACTGGCGGTCCCGGCGATCGGCACCGTCCGGACCGGTAACCCGGGCAGCTCGACCTCGACGTGTTCGCCGCTGCCGATATCGTCGAGCAACCGCAGCCCGGACTGCTCCAGCACGATCTGCCCGTCCACCGGCGGCCAGGCACCGTCGCGTGGTGTCAGCCGGGCGATCCGGTTGCCCGCGTACGAGTCGCGGACCGTCAACCGCAACGGCTCCCACTGCCGGGCCCCCGGCTGCCGGATCCGTGCGGTGAGCGTCCGACTGGTGTCCGCCGCGGCCACCCCCGGCACGGCGCGAACCTGCTCGGCCGCGGCCGGAGTGACACCGCGGGCGCTGATCGTCGCCGACGGCGGATCGGTGGCGAGGTAGCCGGTCCGCTGCTGGGACCGGGCGACGGCATAGCTGGTCGACACCGCGGTCACGGCGAGCACGGCGAGACCCATCGCGGCCACCACGACGGTCGTGCGGCCCCATCTGCGGCGCAGGTCGCGGGCCACCTTGCGGGAACGGACCCCGGTCATGCCGCGACCCGGCCGTCGGCAAGGGTGACGGTCCGGTGCACCCAGCGGGTGATGTCCCGTTCATGGGTGACCATCAGGACACAGGTTCCGGCGGCGGCGACCTCACCGAGCAGGTCCAGCACGGCATCGCCGGTGTGCGTGTCCAGGTTGCCGGTCGGCTCGTCGGCGACCAGCACCGGCGGCTCGTTCACCAGAGCCCGGGCGATCGCTGCCCGCTGCTGCTCGCCGCCGGAGAGCGTGGCGGGCAACTTGTCGGCGTGGGCGCGCAGGCCCACCCGGTTCAGCATGTCGAGGGCGCGGTCCCGGCGCTGCCGGACGCCGACGGTGCGGCTCAGTTCCATCGGCAGCACGACATTCTCGGCCACCGTCAGCGTGGGCAGCAGCTGGAAGAACTGGAAGACCACACCGACGGCACGGCCACGCCATGCAGCCAGCCGATTCTCGCTCAGCCCCTCCAGATCGGTGCCGGCCACCCGCAGACGTCCGGAGGTCGGCTGGTCGAGACCGGCGATGAGGTTCATCAGGGTCGACTTGCCGGAGCCGGACCGGCCCACGACCGCCACGAACTCGCCGCGGCGTGCTTGCAGGTCGATGCCGTCGAGTGCCCGGAACTCCGCCGAGGCGGACCGGTAGGTCTTCACGATCTTCTCGACGTCCACGACCACGTCCGGATCGGTTGCGGTTTCTCTCGTCATGCCGGACAGCACAGTGGTGCATCCTCCCCAGGGCTTCCCGGTTTCCTCTGAGTTCCCCATGAGAACCGCTGCGGCGGTTCGGGTACGCGGCGACGGCTGATTGACTGGCCCGGTGAGCAACACCGAACGAGTCCTGGTGGTCGACGACGAACCCAACATCAGCGAACTGCTGGGGACCGCGCTGCGTTTCGTCGGCTACGACGTGCGTACCGCCGGGGACGCCGGGCAGGCCCTGGCCGTCGCCGAGTCGTTCCGGCCGGACCTGGTGGTCCTGGATGTGATGCTGCCCGATCTGGACGGCTTCCAGGTGTGCCACCGGCTGCGCGGGCTGCTGCCGCAGATCCGGGTGGTGTTCCTGACGGCACGCAACCAGGCCGCCGACGCCGTCACCGGACTCACCGACGCCGGCGGCGACGAGTACATCCGCAAGCCGTTCGACCTCGACGAGCTGATCGCCCGGGTGGCGCTGGTGCTGCGGCGAGGCGCGGTCGCCCGCCCGAGGCGGCTGCACGTCGCCGATCTCGTCCTGGACCAGGACACCTACGACGTCAACCGCGACGACCGGCCACTCTCGCTGTCGCCGACCGAGTTCCGGCTCCTGAACTACCTGATGCTCAACACCGGCCGGGTCGTCTCCAAGGAACAGATCCGCGACCAGGTGTGGCAGTACGACTTCGCCGGCGAGGTCGGCGTGGTCGAGAACTACATCTCCTACCTGCGCCGCAAACTCGGCGACCCGCCACTGATCCGCACCGTCCGCGGCGTCGGATACCAGCTGCGCAGCCCCCGACCGGGCGCGGTATGACCGGTATCGCCGCCACACATCACCGGCGGCCGCTGCGGCACCGGCTCATCATGCTCATGGTCACCGTCGTCACCACGATCCTGCTGATCACCGTCGTGGCGTTCATGACCCTGATCTTCCAGCTGCTGTCCGGCGAACGCGACGAACGGCTCACCGCCGCGCTCGCCACCACCGGCGAATACACCGACGTGACCCTGCAGATCGTCGACTCGTCCGGTCGTACCCGATCGATCTTGCAGATCCAGGGCCGCGGCGGCCCGGCCGCACCCACCGCCGAGGCCGCGGCAGCGGCCGTCCAGGCCGCACACCCGATCACCGTGACCGGCCCGGACGGCGCGTGGCGGCTGGCCGCCCGCCCGCAGCCGGACGGCACGTGGCTGCTCGCCGGCCAGCCCATCGACGGCGAACGCCGCCTGCACGACCGCCTCGCGCTCATCTGGTGCGGCACCGTCCTGGTCATCCTGCTGGTGACCGCCGGCCTGACAAGACACCTCATCCGGTACGGGCTACGCCCCCTCACCGCCGTCGCCGACGAGGCCACCCGCATTCACGCCGGTGACCTGACCCGCCGGCTGCCGGCCGCAACCTCGGACGAGATCGGACAACTCGCCGCCGCCGTCAACGGCATGCTCGACCGCGTGCAGACCGCCCTGCACGAGCGGCAACAGGCCGACGAGCGGCTGCGCAGGTTCGTCGACGACGCCGGCCACGAACTGCGGACACCGGTGACCGCCATCCGTGGCTGGGCCGACCTCTACCGGCGCGGCGCCATCCCCGACAGTGAGATCCCCACCGCGATGCGCCGCATCCGCCAGGAGACCGAACGGGTCGGCTCCCTGGTCGACCAACTGCTGCAACTCGCCAGCCTCGACCAGCCCACCGGCGGACCCGGCCGACAGGAAACCCGCCGGACCGTCGACCTCGCCGAGATCGTCCGCGATGCCGTACTCGACGCCCGCGCGGTCGACGCCGACCGGCCGATCACCGCCGACCTGCCGCCCACCGGCACCGGCCTGGTCCGCGGCGACGCCATGGCCCTGCACCAGGTCGTCGCCAACCTGCTCGCCAACGTCCGGGCGCACACCCCGCCCGGCACAGCCGCCCGCCTGCACCTGCAACGGCAGGTCGCCGGCGGCGACCGCATCGTGTTGCGGGTCGCCGACGACGGGCCCGGCGTGCCGGCGGAGGTGCGCGACAGGGTGTTCGACCGGTTCTTCCGCGTCGACCCGGCACGAGCGCATCGCGACAGCAGCGGCGCCGGGCTCGGCCTGTCCATCGTCGCGGCGATCGTGGCCGACCACGGCGGTGACATCCGCGCCGAACCCGGCGACGGGTTCACCGTACGGATCAGCCTGCCCGCCGCTCGACCCGCATCCGCCCGGTGATCGCCGTATCCCTCACGGACGGATCGGGTTCGCCGGTCCGACGCGGCCGGATCGTCAGCCGGCGGACTTCGACCGTGGGTCGGCGAACCAGGCCTTGCTAAACTCCTGCACGGCAGGCAGATCGAAGGCCGAGCACACCAACTCCGTACGGTAGGCGTGCACCGCCTTGACCGGTTCGGTCTGGGCCGGGTCGGGGCCGCCGACGACCTTGCCGGACGACTTGTCGTTGACGTAGGCCCGCAGCTGGGCGAGCTGGTCGGCGGGCAGGTCCGGGCGGTAGCGCACGATGACGAACCCGTCACCGACGACGTGCCCGAACGCCTTCGCCGGTGCTTGTTCACCGGGTTCGTAGAAGTCCTTCGGCGGGTGGCCGCCACCACCGGGGTAGGTGCCGGTGCGTTCCCGGACCTGACAGCTCGCGCTCACCGCCTCGGCCGGTTCCTCCTTCGCGGTGACCTCGAGAACGGTGAGGACTCCGGCGGCGACGATGCCGGCGGCGATCAGGGCGCCGTATGCCAGCCGGATCCGCTGTGGTGACGGGCGGACCCTGCCGAGCAGCCGCACCGCGCCGGCCATCAGCAGCAGGGCGGCGAGCTGGCCCAGTTCGACACCGAGGTTGAAGAACAACACCCGCGACAGCACGCCGTCGGCGGGCAGGTCCAGGTCCTGTAGCCGGGGTGCCAGGCCGATGCCGTGTACGAGGCCGAACCCGAACACGGCCGCACCGAACCAGCGCCAGTCCGCCGGCCTGCCGACGACCCCCACGACACCGACGAAGACCAGGCTGAACGCGACCGCGATGTCGACCAGGGTCGCGTTGACCCGCCACCCGGCCAATGTCGCGACGATCAGGGTGATGCTGTGCCCGAGGGCGAACAGGCTGATGAACGTGGCCGCCCGCTTCGCGGCATCGTGTATTGGTCGCATCGCGCAGCTGAGAAGTTCCACACCGGTTGGAGAGGACTCACCTCACGGCATCCTCTCCGCAGGCACACCCGGACGACGCCGACGGCCACCACCGTGAACTGTCACACGACCGGAGGGACCGTCCGACCGCGGCAGCTGGTTAACTGGACGACATGACCGCGGACCCGTACCGGACGCGCCGGCCCGGACGCCCGCGCCCGGGTGCGGGTGCCGCGGTGGTCATGCTTCTGCTGCTTCTCGCCGCGATCGCGATGTTCCCGGTCGACCACGAGCACCACTACACCGTCGCGGAGCACGACCACGTGTCGGGTGCGGCGTGCGTGACGCAGCATCACCACATCGGTGCGCCGATACCCGAACACGGGCACCGCCACGAGGCCGATGTCGTGTCGAACCTGACGCCGCGTTCCCGCCTCACCGCACCGGACGTCGTCGTCGCCCTCGCGGTCGCGTGCGGCAGTGCGACGGACTCCCCGGTTCCCCCGTCCCGTGCCGCGCCTCCGGTGCCACCTGACGTCGATCTCCATCTGCTGGGCGTGCTGCGGGTGTAGGAGGCCTGCGCCTTCGCACCCATCTCAGGCACCATTTCGCTCCCGCCACGCCATGCGCGTCGCGGACGGCGCCTGCTTCGCGTCCCGCAGACCAGAGAGACGATCGACGTGTACCCGCAACCCCGACGCCGGACCACCCATGCCTACGGAACCCCGAAGAATCTTCTCGTGTACGACCGATGGGGCGCCTACGGCCGCCCGATCGTCCTGCTGCACGGCCTGCTGTCCGACCGCACCATGTGGTGGCCGGTGGCCGCCGACCTCGGTGACTCCTGCACCGCCATCGCGGTCGACCTGCCCGGCCACGGCGACTCCGCGCCCCGCGAGCACTACCACCTCGACCAGCTCACCCACGACCTGGCCATGATGATCAGCCGCCTCGACCTGCGGCGCGCACCGATTCTGGTCGCCCACGCCGAGGCCACCATGATCGCGGAGACGTTCGCCGACCACTACGCCACCCATGCCGTGCTCGGCGTGGGAACAACGGCTGTCACCGGCGACGATCTGGCGGCGGTGCCGGAGCCGTACCGGCAGTTCGCCGTCCCCCGTGAGGATCGGGGGCTGCGGGCGGCGTACCTCGAATCGTTGACCTGGCCGCCCGCCCGGACCCGGACCTCGACGCCCGCGCCGGCCCGGGTCCACGCAGGCGAGACGCCGCAGCCGCACCTCGGCGCCGACCGTTTCCCGCACCTGCGTGATCCCTGCGCGTTCGCCGAGATGCTACGGAGCCTGCGCTGACAGGCCACCGGCCGCTACTTCGCTCTAGCATGACCGGCAGACCGGACATCCGGCGTGAATGACCCCGAGGACATGACGAAACCGACACCACTTCCCGGGCAGCGCGGCGGCCGTCTTCTGACGGTCGTGTCGGCGCTGTCCGCCGGCGTGCTCGGCTGGCTGATCGCCCATGCATGCACCGACTGGCTACTCGCGCATGCCGGGCACCACCACGGGAATCCAGGTGCTCACGGTCACCTTCATCTGTCTGCCGCGATCCTGCTCACGGCGTGCCTGGCCGCCGGCTCGGTGCTGGCCGTGTTCATGGCCGCGATGGCCGGCCGTGTTCGCGCCGGCCCGCGCCGCCACCGGCCGATGAGTTCCGTCGCGCACCGGTCGAGCCTGCTCAGCACCACGGCGTTCGTCGCGGCGGAGTTCGGCGAACACGCCGCTGCCGGCGCGCACGACGTACCGCCGGCCGGGGTCCTCCTGCTGGGCTGCGCGGTGCACGCCCTGATCAGTGCGGCCTGCGCTCTGGTGTGGCGGCACTGTCTCGAGCAGGTGCTCGGTCTCGCGGCCCGGATCCGGCGGACCGCCTCCTACCGCAACGCCCACAAGCCTCCGGCCGTCGTTCGGCGCCCGGTGGCATTGCGCCGGACGTGGCAGGCGCTGGCAATGGCCGGGCGGGCGCCGCCGACCGCCTCCGCCCGCGGCTGAGCCGTAGCGGCATACCTCTCCCCGTCTTCTCGCGCCCGGCCTCGATGTCGGGCGATCCTTCATGCCTTCTGACAAGGACTTATCGTGCGCATCAGTGTTCCGCGCGGCGTTCCCGCCGTGCTGCTTCTCGCCGTCCTGCTGACCGGCTGCGGCGACGACACCACGGCCACCAGCACGCCGGCACCCGGTACGGCTCCGTCCACCGCGGCACCCGCGGCAACCGCGGCCGCGTACTCGAACATCGTCGGGCTGTTGGTGTCGGCCGATGAGAAGCAGGTGGTGATCAACCTGCCCGACGGCAACGCCCGTACGTTCCTGGTCCGCCCGGAGGACGCCCCGCGGCTGGGCATCCGGCACCTGGCCTCGCACGCCGGGCTGACCGACATCGGCTTCGAGATCACGTACGTCACCGTCGACGGCAAGGACTACGTCGTCGCCGCGCAGGAAACGGCTCCGCCGCAGTGACCGCCGGGCGTACCCGGATCCTGACGGCTCTGATACTCGGCATCATCGGAGTCGTGGTCTCCCCCGCCACGGCATGGGCGCACGGCATCGGCGGCTCAGCCGCGGACAAAACCGTGTGGGAGTTCATCCCGCTCGGCATCGAGCACATGCTGCTCGGCTGGGATCACCTGCTGTTCATCGCCGGTATCGTGCTGCTCGCCGGCGAGTGGCGGCGGGCGGCGAAGCTCATCTCGGTGTTCGTGGCCGGGCACAGCACCACCCTGATCATCGCGACGCTGGCCGGCTGGCAGGTCAACGCCACCGCCGTCGATGTGGTGATCGCGTTGAGTCTGGTCTTCGTCGGTGTCGTCGGCTGGTTCGGACCGCGCGACAGGTGGCGGTTGTTCGGGGCCGGGGTCCTGATCTTCGGCCTGATCCACGGTGTCGGCCTGTCGACCCGGCTGCAGGACCTCGGCCTGCCCGAGGAGGGGCTACTGGCCCGGGTCATCGCGTTCAACGTCGGCGTGGAGATCGGGCAGCTGCTCGGCATCCTGGTGATGCTGCTGATCGGCAAGGCCGTCACCCGGCTGGCCGCGGCGTCGAATGCCCGCCGGCCGGCGTACGCGGCCCTGGCCGTCACCGGCCTGATCGCGGCCTCGGTCCTGTCGGTGCTGGCGGTGACCGCGCCCGAGGAGGACCGCGGCACCGCGCTCGGCGCCTGCACGGTGGCCGCCAGGACGGAGACGTTCCCGAACGCGGCGGACGCCGGACATCCGGAGAAGGACTTCTACGAGACGACCGAGGCCACCCCGAGCGACGACTTCGGTCACGTGCTCGGCGACGGCTTCGTCATCGTGCAGTACCAGCCGTCCCTGCCGGCCGTCGAACTCGACCAGCTCCGGGCGTACGTCATCAGCCCGGAAGGCACCCGAATCGTCGGTGGCCCGGCTCCGGATCAGAAGCAGCCGGTCCGGGCGCTCACCGCGTTCGAGACGCTGACGTGTGAGTCGTTCGACCTGGCCGCGCTGCGCCAGTTCAGCGACAACTGGTTCAACGACCCGCGCTCGCAGTGATGCCGCCCCGGGTACCGCGCCACCAGACGGTGGGGCGGCACCCGGGGGTAGGGGACGCCATGGCAGGGCCGTGCCTACGACGCTGATCAACGCCTTCGGCATCGCTGACATACGGGTCGGACGAGGATCGGGAGTGGATCACCCGGCGATGTGCGTCTCCACCGCATCGACAACGGGAGCGAGATCGACGGGGTCGATCACCGCGCCGGGACGGAACGGGAGCCGCGCGAGCCGTTCGACACCGCCGGCCCAGATCGTGCGCTCCTCGGGAGCCGGCTCGTGCAGGTCGGTCTTCTCGCCGCAGCACGGGCATGCGAAGTACGCCATGTTCTCCACCCCGCCCAGCACGGGCGTCCGGACCTGCCGGAGCGTGCCGAGGGACCGGCTCGTATCCAGGTGGGCGACCTCGGCCGGCGTCACCACCAGGATCGTGGTCACCCTCCCGGCGCCGGACAGCACCCCCTGCTGGGTGAAGTTGATGCCGGGCGGCAGATCCACGACGAGGGCTTCGACGTCACCCCAGGCTGTTTCCCTGATCAGCCGGCCGAGTATCAGGTCACCCAGATCCGAGCCGAGTGCGAGCCCCTGGTGGCCGGCCATCAGGAAGCCCGCAGAGGCGACCTTGAGGCCGTCCACCTCCATGGCCTCCAGGTCCGAGCCGCCCTGACCGGCGCGTCCCCACCGGGCGAGGGTGATCGACCGGGCCGGCACGTCGCGGCGCAGGCCCAGCATGCGCGGCACGTCGGGCCCGGCGATATCCGCATCGACCAGCCCGACCCTACGGCCGCGACCGACCAGTTGACGTCCGATCGCCACCGCGACGCTCGACTTACCCACTCCGCCCTTGCCGCTGGCGACGGCGATGATCGGTAGTGGCGCCGGTGCTTGCCGGGCGGAACCGGATGCGTCCATGCCGCAACCGTACCGACGAGGGACCTGTGCAGCGTTCATCTGCCACGCCGATGCGGTGATCCCGGAGGCCGGGTCGTCGAGGACGGCCCGGCGTTCCGAAGGGGTCGTGCAGGTGCGCAGCCCGCCGGTCCCCGGTGGGCGGCGCGGCCGGTCCGGGGGACGCACCGGGCATCCGTTTGGGCGCGGGGACGCCGAACTTTGCCCAGATGTTGCCTACAGACATCGATACGATTAACTTGGGAGCGCTCCCACCCCCCGTCCCCAGGAGAGCGCCCATGTCCCGATCCCGCGTCTTCGCCGTCGCCGCCGCCTGCACCACCGTGGCGGCGGCAAGCGTTCTGGTCGCCACCGGCTCCGCCTCGGCCGGCACGATCTCCGGAACCCTCTACCGAGACCCGAACACCGCCGTCGCCCGCTGGCTGGAGGCCAACCCCGGCGACTCGCGGGCCACCGTGATCCGCGACCGGGTCGCCAGCCAGCCGGCCACCCGTTGGCTGTCGAACTTCAACATCTCCACCGTCGGTGCGGAGGTCGCCACCTACATCGGCGCCGCCAACGCGGCCGGGCAGATTCCCGCCCTGACCGTCTACGGCATCACCAACCGGGACTGCGGCGGCGCCAGCTCCGGTGGTGCCCCCGACCTCAACCAGTACCAGACGTGGATCGGCAACATCGCCCGCAACCTGGGCGACCGGACCGTCGTCCTCAATCTGGAGCCCGACTCGATCGCTCTGCTCACCTGCCTGAACAGCAGTGAGATCGCAGCCCGTAACCAGGCGCTGCGGACCGCGACGCAGACGCTGAAGGCCGGCAACCCGAACGCCAAGGTCTACCTCGACGGCGGGCACTCCGCATGGAACAGTGCCGGCGAGCAGGCGTCCCGCCTCGCCGCTGCCGGGATCGCCGCCGCGGACGGCTTCTACACCAACGCCTCCAACTTCCAGCCGACCAGCGCGGAGTCGGCGTACGGGCGCTCGATCATCGCCGCACTGAACGGGCAGGGCGTCAGCGGGAAACGGCAGGTGATCGACACCAGCCGCAACGGCGGCGCCAGTGGTGACTGGTGCGGTGACGACAACACCGACCGCCGGATCGGTCAGTACCCGACGGTGAACACCGGGGACGCGAACATCGACGCGTACCTGTGGATCAAGCCGCCGGGCGAGGCCGACGGCTGCCGGTACGCGGCCGGATCGTTCCAGCCGGATCTCGCGTACAGCCTGGCGAGCAGCGCCACCAACCCGCCGTCACCGTCGCCGACCTCGTCCTCCCCCTCGTCGTCACCGTCCTCGTCACCCTCGTCCTCACCGTCGTCGTCGCCGTCGTTGCCGGTCGGCGCCTGCGGTGCGACGCTGCGGGCGGCGAGCACCTGGAACGGTGGATACCAGGGTGAGGTCAAGGTCCAGGCCGGCAGCGGTACGCCCGCCGGGTGGACGGTCTCCTGGACGCTGCCGGCCGGCTCCGTGGTCAGCCAGGTGTGGAACGGCACGCTGACCTCGTCCGGTTCCACGGTCAGCGTCCGCAACGTCTCGTGGAACGGCAACCTGCCCGCCGACGGCTCTGCCACCTTCGGGTTCATCGCCTCGGGCACACCCGGGACGCCGGCGCTCACCTGCACCTCCCCCTGACGCGGCGGCCGGGGCCGCGCCCGCACGCGCCCCGGCCGGCCGCCTCACCGATCGCGGCCGCGGTCGGTGAGGCGGCCGGCCGCGGCCGCGATCGGTGACCTACGGCGCCGTGTCAGCGACCCGGACCCCAACCCGGACCCACGTGGACCACCGCGCCCTCCGGTCTCGCCGTTCCACCGACCAGCGCCGCCGGTGACGACCGTCCACAACCCGGTCAGACCGGGGCGACCTCCTCAAAAGTCCACGCCTGACTGTCGTCGCCCTCCTCGATGGCGGCCTGCCTCAGGACTGTGCCGCCCTCGACGACCCTGCCGGTGCCCTGGTTGTAGAGCTGGAAGGTGGCGAGGGCGCCCGACTGCCCGACCCGCCAGATGCCCCACTTCTGCGTCGGCGTCGCGGTGTAAGGGTTCTGGATCACGGCCGCGTCGGCTGCGGTTCCGCCCCCGGCCAGGTCCAGGACCTGGCCGCTGTGCCGGGCGACGAGCTTGTACTGGAACGGGGCGACGCAGAGCGCCCGCCACTGCTCGTTCGTCGCGCCGGCGTACGGCCATTCGATGATCGGGCCACCCGCCGCCTTCGACCTGCGGGCGACGTTCAGCGACTTACCGGTCCGGACGTTGGTGATCTTGTAGTAGGCGGACGGGCTCGGTCCCCGGTAGCAGACGGGGTCGTCCGCGGCGGCGTGCGCGGGAGAGGCGAGCGGCGCGGCGGTGAGCCCCGCAGTGGCGAGCAGCGCGGTCAGTACACGACGGAACGAGCGCACAGAGTTCTCCTCGGTGATCGATTACATAAGCGAGCACCGATGTTAGCGATAACTATTCGATCTCCGTTGACAGGGTTCGTCGAAACGTTTCGCCGCCCTCATTCTCGTGCGAGGTCGGTTTTCACTTCACGAAAGCTAAACCGATGACGAATGTTAACGTTCACTGATTCTCTTCCTGATCGATCTGCGTGACGACGGCAGAGGCGGCTGCGGGGGTTACCGCTGGTTTCCCGCGCGCAGCCAGGCGATGTAGTCAGCGGCGGCCGCGACGGTGTCGTACCGGGGCTCGAATCCGGTGTCCTCGCGCAGGCGTGTGATGTCGAGCCAGCTCACCGGGCGGTCTCCGGCCGAGGGGAGTTCGCACTGGAAGTCGCGCTCGACGGAGGTGATCGCGGTGACGACGTCGGCGTTGCTCGTGGCGCGGCCGGAGGCGACGTTGTAGGTGGAGTGGTTCAGCTTCCCGGCGATTTGCAGCAGCGCGACCGCGCGACCGGTGTCCTTGACGTAGAGGAGGTCGAGAGCATCTTCGGCGTGTGGCGGTGCGATGAGTCCGGACAGGTCGGGCTCGCTGCGCCGAGCCGCGGCATGAGCAAGGGAGGGGGCGGCGAAGAACGGGTCGGGCAGGTGACCACCGGGGCCCCACGTGCCGGAGATGCGTGCGTTGACGATGTCCACGTCGGTCACGTCCGAGAGGTGGCCGGCAAGAAGTTCGGTGACCTTCTTGAACGTCGGGATGGCATGGAAGTGCGCCAGGGGGATCGGCACGTCCTCGGTCAGCGCGCCCGCGGAGGCGAAGCCGTAGACGCCGATGGTGCTCGCGGTCACGACACGGCGCACGCCCCAGGCCTGCGCGGCGCGGACGATGTTGAGGAACGCATCCAGTGCTCCCCGCGTGGCCTCGATCGGGTCGGTGTCGGTCACCGGCCACGGCAGAGCGACGGCGAGGTGCACGATCCCGGTGATCGGGTACCGCCGGCCGACGGCGAGCAGGGCGCCGAGGTCGGCGACGTCGGCCTGGACGACGTGGACGGGCAGGCCGGCCAGGTGCGGGGGGACCTGCGGGGTGCGGCGCTGGAGCAGAACGCACTCCTCGCCGGCGTCGGTGAGGGCGCGGACGGTGTGGGAGCCGATGAAGCCGAGGCCTCCGGTCACGAGGATCATGGTGACGCCTTTCGCAGCAGAACTGATCGTCAGTACTACTGACGATCAGGCTAAGCCTAAGATGGGACCCGTGTCCACCGAGCCGAGCGCCACCGCCGATCCGCACGAAGTCCTGGGGTACCTCCTCAAGCACGCGACCCTGAAGCTCACGGCGTTGACGGACGCGGCGCTGGAGCCGCTGGGGATTGACAGCAAGGACTTCGGGGCGCTCCGGGTCCTGGCCCACCGGGAGCCGGCGTCGCAGCTGCAGGTGGCGCAGACGCTCGGCATCGACCGCACCACGATGGTGGCGCTGCTGGACGTGCTCGAGCGCAAGGGCATCATCACGCGGCGGCCCGACCCCACCGACCGGCGCAGAAACGTCGTGCAGCTCACCGAACAGGGGATGCAGACCTTCGACGCGGCCCAGGTGGCGCACGGCCGGGCCGAGAGCGCATTCCTTGCCGCGATCAGTCCGAACGCGACGGATCAGCTCCGCCAGACACTGCGCACCCTCGTGGAGAACTGACCCGGCCGTACCGTCGGGGACCCGGGGTCAGGCCGGAATCCGCCGGCCGGCGCCGGGGGCCCGCAGACCGATGGCCGACGCCCAGAGCCGGGAGAGATGGTCGACCATCTTCTCGGTGTCGAGGGGTTCGCGTAGTTCGTTGATGACCACCGCCACCTGCTCGACCATGCCGCCGAGCGCGATCGCCGTCAGCCGCGGGTCCAGGTCGGGGTCGGCGAGTCCGGCCTCCTGGAGGCGCCGGATGCCGTCGGCGCCGCGGCCGACGTAGAACTCGCGGATCTCCAGGAGCAGGCCGCGGAGGTTGTCGTCCAGATAGGCGCCGTGCTCGACCATCCGGAGCACCTTGGCGGCCTTGCCGGTGGCGGCCAGATACCGGCGGTTCGCCTCGACGATGCGCGCGTACGGGTCGTCGAGGGTGTCCGGCACCAGGCTCTCGGTGATCATCTCGTCGGCCGCCGCCTGGACGATCCGGCGCAGCAGGTCGTCCTTGGATTCGAAGTAGGTGTAGAAGGTCCCGTAGGACACGCCCGCCGTCTGGGTGACGGCCTCGGGGGTGAATCCCGCCCAACCGTGCTCCTCGATGACCTGCCGACCGGCGACGATCAGCGCGTCGTGGGTCCGCCGGCCCCTGGCGGTGGTCGGTGCCGTCGGCGCGGGGTTCGTTCGGGCCCGTCCCATCGGACACCCCTCTCGTTACTTGACTACTTTGTCAGAAAGTCTAGTGTGGCGGTCACCAACCGCTCGTCGCGCCCGGCTGCCGCCCGGGTGCCCGGATCATCGAGGTGTTGAGCCGGACAATGCGTACGATTCGCATCGGGAACTGCTCGGGCTTCTACGGTGACCGTTTCTCGGCGATGTCCGAGATGCTCGAGGGCGGGCCGCTGGACTATCTGACCGGCGACTACCTGGCCGAGCTGACCATGCTCATCCTCGGCAGGGACCGCCAGAAGGACCCGTCGCTCGGCTACGCCAAGACCTTCCTGCGGCAACTCGGCGGCTGCCTCGCCCTGGCCCGGCAGTGCGGGGTGCGGATCGTGACCAACGCGGGTGGGCTCAACCCGGCCGGGCTCGCGCACGCCGTCCGGGCCCTGGCGCGGGAGCAGGGCGTCGAGGTCGCCGTCGCCCACGTGCAGGGCGACGACCTGACCGGCCGGGCCACCGAACACGGCTGGCCGGGGGCACTGACCGCCAACGCCTACCTCGGCGCCTTCGGGATCGCCGCGGCGCTCGACGCCGGCGCCGACATCGTCGTCACCGGTCGCGTCACCGACGCGGCGCTGACACTGGGGCCGGCGATCGCGGAGTTCGGCTGGGGACGCACCGACTTCGACCGCCTGGCAGCCGGCGTCGTCGCCGGTCACATCCTCGAATGCGGCACGCAGGCCACCGGTGGCAACTTCTCCGGCTTCACCACGGTCGACACCACACGCCCGCTGGGCTTTCCGCTGGCCGAGCTCAGCGCGGACGGGACAGCCGTCGTCACCAAGCACCCCGGCACCGGCGGGGCGGTCACCGTCGACACGGTCACCGCACAACTGGTGTACGAGGTGGCCGGACCGCGCTATGCCAATCCGGACGTGACCGCGTGCCTGGACACCGTCGAGCTGGAGCAGGCCGGTCCCGACCGGGTACGGGTCACCTCGGTACGGGGTGTCGCCCCTCCCCCGACGACGAAGATCGCCCTCAACAGCGTCGGCGGGTGGCGCAACACCGTCGAGTTCGTCCTGACCGGCCTGGACATCGAGGAGAAACAGCAGTGGGTACGCCGGCAGATGACCCGGGCGCTCAGTGCCCGCCCACCGGCGGAGATCGTGTGGGACCTGGCCCGCACCGACCACACCGACCCCACCAGCGAGGCAGCGGCCTCCGCGGTGCTGCGCTGTCACGTCAAGGACCCTGATCCGGCCGTGGTCGGCCGCGCGTTCAGCAGTGCCGCCGTCGAGCTGGCGCTCGCGTCGTACCCGGGTTTCCACGTGACCGCGCCACCCGGTCCGGGTACCCCGTTCGGGATCTACCGCGCCGGGTACCTGCCGCAGGAACTGGTGCCGCACGTCGTGATCCGGCCCGACGGCACCTCGGTGGAGATCGCGCCGCCGCCGGTGACCGCCGACCCGGTTCCGGCTCCCCCGCGGGCCGGCTCCGGCCGTACCCCCGAGGGGTTGGCAGTGGCTCTGCCGTTGGGCCGTCTGGTCTTCGCCCGGTCCGGTGACAAGGGCGGAACCGCCAACGTGGGGGTCTGGATCCCGGCCGGGCATCCCCGGCGAGCCGAGGCGTACGCGTGGCTGCGCGACTGGCTGACGCCGGCCGTCGTCGCCCGGCTGCTCCCGGAATCGGCGGGACTCGGCATCGACGTGTTCCCGCTGCCGAACCTCCGCGCCGTCAACATCGTGATCGACGGACTTCTCGGTGACGGTGTCGCCTCCTCCACGCGTTTCGACCCGCAGGCCAAGGCGGTCGGCGAGTGGCTGCGCGCGCGTGTCGTGAACCTGCCCAAGGAGCTTCTTCCGTGAGAACCAGCGTCGATTCCACCGCGCCCGCCTACACCGCCAACCGGGAGGTGATGCTGGAACGCGTCGCCGACCTCGCCGCACAGCAGGCCGTGGCCCTGGCCGGCGGCGGCCCCAAGGCCGTCGAGCGGCACCACCGGCGCGGGAAACTGACCGCCCGCGAGCGCATCGAACTGCTCGTCGATCCCGACTCGCCGTTCCTCGAACTCGGCGTCCTGGCCGGCTGGGGAACCGATTTCACCGTCGGCGGCTCCGTCGTCACCGGACTGGGCGTGATCGAGGGCGTGGAATGCATGATCATCGCCCATGACCCCACGGTGAAGGGCGGCGCGTCCAACCCGGTGACGGTACGCAAGATCTTCCGCGCCAACCAGATCGCCGCGCAGAACCGCCTGCCCACCGTCACCCTGGTCGAGTCCGGCGGCGCGGACCTGCAGACCCAGAAGGACATCTTCATCCCCGGCGGCGCGGTGTTCCGCAACCTCACCGTCGCCAGCGCCGACCGCAGGCCCACGATCGCCCTGGTGTTCGGCAACTCCACGGCCGGCGGCGCCTACGTGCCGGGCATGAGCGACTACACCGTCATGGTTAAGGACGGGGCCAAGGTCTTCCTCGGCGGGCCGCCGCTGGTCAAGATGGCCACCGGCGAGGAGTCCGACGACGAGTCGCTCGGCGGGGCGGAGATGCACGCGCGTACGTCCGGCCTCGCCGACTATCTGGCCGTCGACGAACGCGACGCGCTGCGGATCGGGCGATCCATCGTGCGCCGCCTCAACTGGCGCAAGGCCGGGCCCACCCCACGGACGGACTACGCCGAACCGCTGCTGGCCACCGAGGAACTGCTCGGCATCGTGCCGGCCGACCTCAAGGTCCCGTTCGACCCCCGCGAGGTCATCGGCCGCATCGTCGACGGCAGCGACTTCGACGAGTTCAAACCGCTCTACGGCGCGTCGCTGGTGACCGGCTGGGCGCAGCTGCACGGCTATCCCGTCGGTATCCTCGCCAACGCCCAGGGTGTGCTGTTCAGCCAGGAGGCACAGAAGGCCGCCCAGTTCATCCAGCTGGCCAACCAGAGCGACACCCCGCTGCTGTTCCTGCACAACACCACCGGATACATGGTCGGCGCCGAATACGAACAGGGCGGCATCATCAAACACGGCGCCCAGATGATCAACGCGGTGTCCAACTCCACCGTCCCGCATCTGTCGGTGGTGATGGGTGCCTCGTACGGGGCCGGCAACTACGGCATGAGCGGCCGCGCCTACGACCCGCGGTTCCTGTTCAGCTGGGCCGGCGCCAAGTCGGCGGTGATGGGGCCGGCACAGCTCGCCGGAGTCATCTCCATCGTCTCCCGGCAGGCGGCCGCGGCCCGGGGGATGCCGTTCGACGAACAGGGTGACGCCGCGATGCGCGCCCTCGTCGAGAAACAGGTCGAGGAACAGTCCCTGGCCTACTTCACCTCCGGCCTGGGTTATGACGACGGGGTCATCGACCCGCGGGACACCCGCACGATCCTCGGCATCTGCCTGTCGGCGATTCACAGCGCGCCGGTGGCCGGCGCCCGTGGCTACGGCGTCTTCCGCCTGTGAAGCCGATCCGTCCGACCCGTCCCCCGCAGGAGATCCGATGATTCGCAGGATTCTGGTCGCCAACCGCGGAGAGATCGCCCGCCGGGTGTTCCGCACCTGTCGCGCTCTCGGCATCGCCACCGTCGCCGTCCACTCCGACGCCGACGCCGGAGCCCCGTTCGTCACCGACGCCGACACGGCGATCCGGCTGCCCGGCAGCGCGCCCGCCGAGACCTACCTGCGCGGGGACCTGATCATCGAGGCGGCACGCGCGGCGGGCGCCGACGCCGTCCACCCCGGATACGGCTTCCTCTCCGAGAACGCCGCCTTCGCCCGCTCCGTCGAGTCGGCCGGCCTCACCTGGATCGGCCCGGCACCCGAGTCCATCGAGGCGATGGGCAGCAAGATCGGCGCCAAACGGATCATGGCCGCCGCCGGGGTGCCGGTCCTGGACGTCGACCTCACCACCGTCACCGCGTCGGACCTGCCGTTGCTGGTCAAGGCGTCGGCAGGCGGGGGCGGCCGGGGCATGCGGATCGTGGAGTCACTCGACCGGCTCGCCGAACAGATCGGGCACGCCGAGGCCGAGGCGGCCTCCGCGTTCGGTGACGGCACCGTCTTCGTCGAGCCCTACCTGCCGACGGCACGGCACGTCGAGGTGCAGGTACTCGCCGACACCCACGGCACCGTCTGGGTGCTGGGCGACCGCGACTGCTCCATCCAGCGCCGCCATCAGAAGGTGGTCGAGGAGGCGCCCGCACCGCACCTGCCGGATCAGACCCGTACCGCGTTGCATGCCGCCGCCCGGGCCGCCGCGCAGGCGGTCGGATACCGCGGAGCCGGGACGGTCGAGTTCCTCGTCGACCGCGACCGGATCTTCTTCCTCGAGATGAACACCCGTCTCCAGGTCGAACACCCGGTCACCGAATGCGTCACGGGCCTCGACCTGGTCGCCTGCCAGATCGCCGTCGCCGAAGGCGAGCCCCTGCCCGGCCGGGCGCCCGCCGTCTCCGGCCACGCGATCGAGGTGCGGCTCTACGCCGAGGACCCGGCCGCCGGATTCGCGCCGCAGACCGGCCGCATCCGCACGTTCGACTTCCCGGGCGCCGCCTTCGAAGTTCCGGACCGCTCCGGGGTACGGGTCGACTCGGCGATCGAGGACGGCAGCGAGGTCGGCGTCCACTACGACGCCATGCTCGCCAAGGTCATCGCCTACGCCGACGATCGTGACACCGCGATCCGGATGCTCGACGGCGCCCTGCGCCGGGGACGGCTGCACGGCGTCACCACCAACCTCGGCCTGCTGCGAGCCGTGATCGCCGACGAGGAGTTCACCGCCGGGCGGATGCACACCACCCTGCTCGACGAACGCCTCCCCCTCTGGACCGGCGGCGGCGATCCCCGTCGCCTCGCCAAGGCCGCGCTCGCCGCCGCCATCGGACAGGCCACCCAGGCCGCCGCCGCGGCGCCGGTGCTCAGCCGCATCCCCGCCGCGTGGCGCAACGCCCCCAGCGGGCCCCGGCAGCGCGTCTACCGGCACGGAGCGCAGCAGTACGCCGTGACCTACACGTCGACAGGCCATCGACTGGTGTCCGACTTCGTACCCGGGGTCAGCGTCATCGACGTACGGGGTGACCAGGTCGTTCTCAGTGACGGCCCGATCCGGGAAACCTACCGGGTCACCGTCGCGGGCACGTCGGTCGACGTCGACGGCCCGGACGGCTCCGTCAGCCTCGAACCGGTCCCCACCTTCGTCGACCCGGCCGAGACGATCGCCCAGGGCTCCCTGCTCGCGCCGATGCCGGCGGCGATCACCGCGGTCGCCGTCGAGGTGGGCACCGTGGTCGGCAAAGGCGACCCCATCGTCGTGCTGGAAGCCATGAAGATGCAGCACACCGTCACCGCGCCCACCGACGGAACCGTCACCGCACTCACCGCGAGCGTGGGCCGGCAGGTCGTCGCGGGCGCCGTACTCGCCGTCATCGAGGAGAACCGTTGACCAGTTTCGTCGAGTCCGACGAGCGCCGTGACCTACGAGCAGCGGTCTACCAGCTCGGCATCAAGTACGGCGAGTCCTACTTCTACGGCGCCGCGGCCCGCGGCGCCAAGACCACCGAACTCTGGGACGAGGCCGCCCGGGCCGGCTACCTGGGAGTCTCGATCCCCGAGGAGTACGGCGGAGGCGGCGGCGACATCGGTGACCTCGCCGCCGTCGTGGAAGAGCTGGCCACCGCCGGCTGCCCCCTGCTGCTGCTGGTCGTCTCGCCCGCCATCGTCGGCACGATCATCGCCCGCTCCGGCACCGAGGAACAGAAACGGCGGTGGCTGCCCGGCCTCGCCAGCGGTGAGTCGCGCTACGCCTTCGGCATCACCGAACCGGACGCCGGCTCGAACTCCCACCAGATCACCACCCGGGCCCGCCGGGACGGCGACGACTGGCTGCTGACCGGCCGCAAGACCTACATCAGCGGGGTCGACGAGGCCGGCCACGTCCTCGTCGTCGGCCGGACCGAGGACGCGCGTACCGGCAAACTCAAACCCGCTCTGTTCATGGTGCCCACCGACGCGCCGGGGTTCGTCCGCCAGCAGATCGAGACCGGCCTGGTCTCACCGGAGAAGCAGTTCAGCCTCTTCTTCGACGACGTCCGGCTCCCCGCCGACGCCCTCGTGGGCAGGGAGGACGCCGGCCTCGACCAACTGTTCGCCGGTCTCAACCCGGAACGCATCATGGCGGCGTCGCAGGCCACCGGCACCGCACGGTGGGCGCTGCGCAAAGCCGTCGACTACGCGAGACAGCGGGAGGTCTGGGGTGGCCCCATCGGCACACACCAGGCGATCGCCCACCCGCTGGCCCAGATCCACGTCGAGATCGAGGCGGCACGCCTGCTGACCCAGAAGGCCGCCGCACTCGACGCCGCCGGTGACCTGCTCGCCGCCGGGGAGGCGGCGAACATGGCCAAGTACGCCGCCGCGGAGGTCGCCTGCAAAGCCGTCGACCAGGCGATCCAGACCCACGGCGGCAACGGGCTGGCCGTCGAGTACGGCCTCGTTCAGGCCCTCGCCAACGTACGGCTGTCCCGGATCGCGCCGGTCAGCCGCGAGATGGCGCTCAACTTCATCGCACAGTTCTCCCTCAAGCTGCCCCGCTCGTACTGACAGGGACCCCGCGTATGACCACGGAACTCGTCCACCTGACCGTCGCCGGCGGCATCGCCACGATCACCCTGGACAGCCCGCACAACCGCAACGCGCTGAGCAGGCAGTTGATGACCGAACTCGGCGAACGGCTCACGGCCGCCGAGCAGGATGCCGAGGTCCGCGCCGTACTTCTGCGCTCCGGCGGGAGGGTGTTCTGCTCGGGTGCCGATCTCAGCGAGGCACAACAGGGTCTGGCCGGTGACGGGCCACGAGCGATCGTCGGTCTCCAGCGGCAGATCGCCACCCTGCCCAAGCCGGTCGTCGTCGAACTGGCCGGCCAGGTACGCGCCGGGGGTCTCGGCCTGGTCGGCGCCGCCGACATCGTGATCGCGGCCGACTCGGTCACGTTCGCGCTCACCGAGGTCCGCCTCGGGCTCGCCCCCTCCGCGATCTCGCTGAGCCTGCTGCCACGGCTGACGCCCCGGGCCGCGGCCGACGTCTTCCTGTCCGGCCGGACGTTCGGCGCGCCCGAGGCCGCCGCCATCGGTTTGATCACCCGCTGCGTACCGGACGGCGAACTGGCGGCCACGGTCGCCGACACCCTCGCCGAACTCGTCAAGGGCAGTCCACAGGGGCTCGCCGAGACCAAACGGCTACTCACCGGCGACCTCGTCAGCCGCATCGACCGGGACGGTGAACAGGCCGCGCAACGTTCGGCCGCACTGTTCGCCAGCCCGGAGGCTCAGCAGGCGATGCAGGCGTTCCTGACCCGGCGGAAGACGGCATAGGTGCACACGATCAGGAAACGGACCGCGCCCGACGAGGCGCACGGACGGCACCGGGCCGGGATGAAATCATGATCGGCATGACGCCAGCCGAACACGCCGCCCGCGCGGCCGAACTCATCGCCGAAGCCGAGCGGCTCTACCAGATCTGCCTGGTCGACTACGAGACCAACATCAACGAGGACGACCACTCGGAGGAACCGTACGTCCCCGGCGCCGACCTCGCGATGCTGACCGCGACCACCCAACTGGCCCAGGCCCACGCCGTGCTGGCGCAACTGGCGCCGTCCTACGTGCCCGGCTACGGCCACGCGACCCCCGACGGCGACCGGCCTCCCTACGGCGACGGCGAACCGACGTACTAGCGGCTGTTTATCTCCGGATGAAGGTCACGTGGGTGACACCGCTCGGGGCCGTCACCGACTCCACCGTGAAACGGCTCTCCAGGTTCTCCAGACCGTCCCAGAGGCGCACACCCCGGCCGAGGATGATCGGGACCACGACGACGTGCAGGTGGTCGACCAGGTCCGCCGCCAGGAACTGCCGGACGGTGCTGGGGCCGCCGCCGATGCGTACGTCCAGGCCGCCGGCCGCCTCACGCGCCTGCGCCAGAGCCTCGGCCGGACTCGCGTCGATGAAGTGGAAGGTGTTGCCGCCCGCCATCTCCAGGGTCGGCCGCGGATGACGGGTCAGCACGAACACCGGAGTGTGGAACGGCGGGTTGTCACCCCACCAGCCCTTCCAGTCCTCGTCCTGCCACGGGCCACGCTGCGGACCGAACTTGTTGCGGCCCATGATCTCGGCGCCGATACCCGGTCCCCACGCCGCGGCGAACGCGTTGTCGACGCCCTCGCCCCCGCCGTCCCCGCCCTGCATCGACTGGAACGTGCGTGTCGGGAAGAACCACTCCATGAGCCGCCCGCCGGCGTGCCCGAACGGCGCTTCCAGGCTCTGCCCCTCCCCCGTGGCGAACCCGTCGAGAGAGACAGCGAGGTTGTGTACCCGTACTTTCGACATGCCCGGACTCTAGGCCCGTGCCCCGGAGCGGCTGATGCTCGACACTCGCGTCCCCCGCCGGCTGGTCACCGAGTACGACCGGCGCTGCCCGACGCATCAGTCACCCGTCCAGCAGAGCGGTTGCGCTGAGTCTGCCGGCCCAGTGTGCGGGAGCACCTCGGTGCTCCCGCACACATCCCACCCTTGACCCGGTCAGGGCTCGGAGCGCAGGAACTTGTAGAGGGTCAGCGCCAGTGGCACGATGCCCGTGAACACCGCGAACCCGGTGCTGACCACGGCGAAGGGCACGGCCCCCAGCGCCCAGGCGACATTCCCGGCGACGACCCCGCACAACACGGCGGACATCACGATCAGCGCGACCACCAACCGGCGGTTTGCGTTCATGCCGACACCGCCGGAGACATCTTCCTGCCACTCTGGAGTGAACTTGTTGTAGATGCGGACTGCTTCGTCGAATCAGATTTCAAAAAGTTAAACGCTGAAAAGGTGACCGTCACCAAGATACCGGGAAAGGTATTCGAGGAATCAAAGCTCGAGAACCCTTTGGGACTGATCGAGTGTCGACGAGTCAACTTAAGGTTCTGACGGGTATGGTTTAGGCACAGCACGGATACAACCTCTCTAACTCTCAACAGGTTTCGGGTGTTGCAGGCGTGCTGGTAGCCCCCGGTTCCCGCCGGGGGCTACCGCGTATCCGGGACAGCATGAGGCCCGCACACGCGGTGGCGCGGCTACCCACGCACACCTGCGCGCCCCAGACTAATCCCTATCGCTGTCATTTGCCGCATCCATGGGCGCAATTAACGGCGCGTCGCTCGACTTTACTAATGACGCCCGATTGGCACCGATACCGGGCGGGCAAAGAGAACAGCGTGGCCTAAGCCACTGTTGGCCAAGTCGTTATCCTGCAATACCCGCCTGCACTGGATCAGTAGCTGAGCGCGACATCTCCCTGGCGGCGCAGAGTAACGATGCCTACTCGGCGTGCGGGTCGGCGAGACCGGCACGCCAGGCCCAGGCCGCGATGCCCACCCGGTTGCCGAGTTCCAGCTTCGCCTGGATGTTCGCGATGTGGGTCTTGGCGGTGCCGGCGGAGATGAACAGCTCGGCGCCGATCTGCGCGTTGGTCAGGCCGCGGGCGACCAGCCGTACGATCTCGGTCTCCCGATGTGTCAGGGGGTTGGCGACCGCGGGCCGGCCGGTCTTCGTCATCGCGCGCAGCAGCCGGACGGTGATCTGCGGGCTGATCAGCGCGTCGCCCGCCATCGCCGCACGGACACCCTCGACGAGCAGCGCCGGACCGGACCGTTTGAGCAGGAATCCGCAGGCGCCGTTACGCAGCGCGGCGTCCACATACTCGTCGAGGTCGAAGGTGGTGACCACGACCACCCGCACGCCGGCTTCGGTGAGCAGGCGGGTGAGTTCCAGTCCGTCGATGCCGGGCATCCGGATGTCGGTGAGCACGACGTCCGGCCGGAGCCTGCGGGCCAGTGCCAGGGCCGCGGTCCCGTCGGCGGCCTCACCGGCCACCGTGATGTCGGGCTGGGAGTCCAGGACCAGACGGAAGCCGCTGCGCACGTCCGGGTGGTCGTCGGCTAGCAGGACCCGGGTGGGGTTCACGCCGCCACCGCCGGGAGGACCGCGACGACTTCCCAGCCGCGCTCACACGGTCCGGCTGTGAGGGTGCCGCCGCGCGCGGCGACCTGCTCCCGCAGACCGGACAGGCCGCGCCCGCCGCGTCCGCCGGCCCGCTGCCGGGGCGGCGGCTGCGCGGTGTCGTTGCGGACGCGCACCTCGACACCGCCGGCGTCACCGGTGACCGACACGTCGACCCGGCCGGCGGTCGGCGCATGCCTGCGGACGTTCGTCAGAGCCTCGACCACGATCCGGTACGCCACGGCGGCGCCGTCGCGGGGCACCGCACCGATCCGAGGGCCCTGGACGAGCCGGATGTCCGGACCACCGGCGGCACGGAACCGTTCGACCAGGTCGGGCAGGGCGTCCAGGGCCGGCAGCGGACGTACCGTGGCGGAGTCCGGCTCGTGCAGCATGCCGACCATCCGGTCCATCGTGTCCAGGGCGGCCAGGCCGGCGGCCTCGATACGGGCCAGCGCCGGACCGGCCGCCTCCGGCCGGCTGCCGGCGACGAAACGGGCCGCCTGGGCCTGCGCCACGATGCCGCTGATGTCGTGGGCCACGAAATCGTGCAGGTCACGCGCCACCTGGAGGCGCTGCGCCTGCCGGGCCTGCTCGACGGCCACCGCACGCCGGTGCAGCATCAGCCGCGGATAGCCGCCGACGACCAGCGCGGCCACGGCCGGTGCCGTCCAGACCGCCGCCGCAGCGATCCGTTGCACGGTGGGCATGCCGTCGGTGAACGACCAGAGGACCAGCGCCATCACCGCGGCCGCCGACCCGGCGACGGGGGCGATGTGCCGTTGCGGGCCCCAGCGCACCGCGACGGCCGACAGCACGGCCAGGGCGGCCATCACCACGACGAACAGGTACGGCGGACGGTCCAGGCCGATCCCGAACGCCACCCCCAGCGTGGCGACGCCGGCCGTCATGCTGATCCAGCCGAGGTAGCGACGCGTCATCGCCTGATCGTAGGCGGGCATCGCCGTACGCCGATCGGTAGAGGACCCCACCGGCGGCCCGGCCGGCCTCGCCCCATCGGCAGATGGTGGCGCACCCCCGGCACCGCCGAGGCTGATGGGGCAGCGGCGAGCGGACGCCGCGCCCGCATCAGGGAGTGTCATGTCTCAAGGAGTCGAAACGCCGGTCAGGGGCGCGATCAGGTGGTGGCGTCGCTGGCCGGACTGGGCCGGGTACGCGGCGGCCGGCTGGTCGCTGATGTACGCGATGCTGGGGCTGTTCTGGACGGCCGGCGGGGACGGATTCCCCTTCGCGCCGATCCACGAGGACCGCCGGTCGGGTTCGATCCTGGAGGGCACTGCGGCCGAGGTCGGCGCACCGATCATCGCGGTGCTCGGCCTGCTCGCGACGGTCGTGGCGCTGGCGATGGCCCGGGGCACCGCGTCCCGCGGCCGGTCGGCGGCGATGATCGCCTTCGGCTGGGTCACGGCGGCCGTCCTGACCCTGATCATCCCCGACTACACGTTGATCGCCCTGGTCGCGTTCGCCCCGCTGCTGCTGGTGTTCACCTTCACCGGGGTGCCCGGGCCCCAGGACGGCATCGGCGACATCCTGTACTGGCACCGGACCAATCTGATCATCCTGTTCGTGGGCGGTCTGCTGTGGGCCGCGGCCACCCTGGCCCATCAGCGGCGCAGGCGTGCGGCCTGCCGGCACTGCGGCCGCCGGCACGGGACGGACGGCGACGGGCGGTCCCGGCAGACGCTCCTGAGGTGGGGCCGCTGGGCGGTCGTGGTCGCCTGCCTCGCGCCACTGCCCTACGAGGTCACCAGAGTCGCGTGGTATCTCGGGCACCCGCTGGGCATCAGCCGGGAGTTCCTGACCATGATGCAGCAGACGCCCGGCATGCTCGAGATCGGACTGGGCTGCGCCCTCGCGTCGGTGCTGGGTGGCGTGCTCACCCACGGTCTGGTCAGCCGGTGGGGCGAGATCTATCCCCGGTGGATCTGGTTCAAGGCGGGACGACCGGTACCACCGGCACTCGCCACGATCCCGGCCTCCGTCGTGGCGGTCGTCCTCATTCCGGCCGGGCTGATGATGCTGTGGGATCCAGCGGTCAGCGACGGCTGGGGGCTGCGGCTGCCCAGCGTGCCGTGGGTGCTCTGGGGCGCGGCCCTCGGCGTCGCCACCGTCACCTACCACCTGCGCCGGCGGGGCGCCTGCCGGCACTGCGGACCGGCCGACGACGCCGGTTCGGTCAGGGTGGGTCCAGCAGGCCGGAGCGCTGGGCGAGCATCGCGGCCTGGACGCGGTTCTCGCAGTTCAGCTTGGTGAAGACACGGTAGACGTGGGTCTTGACGGTGCCTTCGGAGACGAAGATCTGCTGGGCGATCTCGGCGTTGGACAGACCCTGGGCGAGCAGGATCAGCACCTCCCGTTCGCGGCTGCTGAGCCCCTCCACCAGGGTCTGATCCGGGCCCGGTCGTACGGTGGTGGCCGGCATCCGATCCAGCACCTGCCGGGTGATCCTCGGGGAGAGGTAGGCGTTCCCGGCGGCCGCGGCACGGATCGCGTACGCCAGTTCCTCGGCGGCCGACTCTTTGAGCAGGAAACCGGCCGCCCCGCCGGAGAGCGCCTGCGTGACGTACTCGTCCTCGCCGAACGTGGTGAGCACGACGACCCGCACCGCCGGAGCGGCCCGGCGGATCTCCCGTAACGCGGCCAGACCGTCCATGACCGGCATCTGGATGTCCAGCAGGGCCACGTCCGGCCGGTGCCGGACGGTCAGCTCGACCGCGGCCCGGCCGTCGGCGGCCTGGGCGACGAGTTCGATGTCGTCCACCGGCCGCAGAATCGCGTCGATCGCCGTCCGGATCAGCGAGTCGTCGTCGGCCAGCACCACCCGCAGGATTCCCGTCACGGTGTCCCTTCCCGCGTCTGCTTGTCCACCAGCACCCCGTCCCGGAAACAGAATCGGTAGATCATCTCACCCGACTCGGAACCGAGCTGGTCGAGCAGGGCCGCCGGATAGTCCACACAACCGGTCGGAGCACCGGCGACGGCCGCGTCGGTGTCGGGCAGTTCCGCACGGACGGCGGCCTCCGGCTGACCGACCCGGATCGCGTCGTAGGTGTCCCGGTCGACCGCCACCATCGCGGTCGTCAGCCAGATCCCGGCGGCGCACAGCACCAGCAGACCGGCGATGGAGACCGCGGTGGTGGTGAGGACGATCCGGGAGCGGCGCCCCTGCCGCTCGATCAGGGTGGCGAAGTCCGGTCCGGTGGTGACGACAGCCGGTGGCGGCGGCGGTTCGTCGCCGCTGTAGGCGAGGGTGGCCGCCAGCCGGAACCCGCCGTCGGGTGTCGGCCCGTGGAAGAGCACACCGTTGGCGACCCGGACACGTTCGGCCAGGCCGAACAGTCCCTGCCCGGAGGTGTCCAGCGCGACCCGCCGGCCGGGCGTGTTGGTCACCCGGGCGATCAGCGCGTCCGGTTCGTACCGGAGAAGGAGCGTGATGGAACCGCCGTGCGCATGCCGCAGCGCGTTGGTGAGACCTTCCTGGATCACCCGGTAGGCGGCGTGCTCGGTGAGTGCCGCCAGCGGGCGTGGCTCGCCCTCCCGCAGGATCTCCACCCGGGCACCGGAGGCCCGCGCCTGTTCGACGAGCTCGTCCAGGCCGGTCAGTGGCCGTACCGTCGACTGGGTCCCGTCCTGGCCGAGCAGGCCGAGGATCTGCCGCAGTTCGGTCATCGCCGCCGACGCCGTCTGCCGGACGAGATCGGCTTCGCCGGTGTGCATCATCCCCGCGTAGAGGGAGATCAGCGTCAGCCGGTTGCCCAGGGAGTCGTGCAGATCGCGGGCGATGCGGGCCCGTTCCCGCATCTGGGCCTGCCGGGCGACCTCGGCCTGCCCGCTGTGCAGCTGGACGTTGCGCTGGTGCATGGCGGCGAGCAGGGTCCGCCGGCGGCGCACCAGCCGGGCCACGCCGGCCGGTGCACAGGCCAGCAGGGCGAACATGGCCGAGACGAGCACGGCCCACTCCACCGTCAGCGACGTCTCCCAGAGGATCGAGAGTACGAAGCAGACCCAGCCGACCGCCAGGCCCGTCAGGACCTGCCACACCCGGGCGGCGCGGTAACTCAGCGACGCGCTGAGCACCGCCATCACCACCATGCCCTGCCCGCCGGTACCGAGACCGATCAGCGCCGCCGCGACGTAGGCACCGAGCGGGTTGATCAGCCGCAGCACCATCAGGACCGGTGTGGTGAGGCCGACCAGCCACGGCGCGAGCGGATACCAGCTCGCCGCGGCGGCCGCCACCGTGGCGGCGGCGGTCACCAGAGTCACCAGGCCGGCCTCGTAGGCCAGGCGCCGGATGCCGGCTCCGGCGATCCGCTCGCGCCATCGGGCGACGGTCATCGACACCTCTCATCGGCCTTCGCGGGCGATCCGGCGGACCGCGTCGACTGCTTCGGGCAGGCCTGCACCGGTCCGCTCGCGGTAGATCCTGACCGATGCGATCAAGCCCTCGCGGTCAAGGGTGTCCCGGACGTCCGCGCGCAGGGCTTCCGGGTCGGGTTCGGTCACCGCGCGGTGCCCCAGCAGCTGCGCGGCGATCAGCATCACCAGGCCGGCTGCGGCGAGGACGAGGCCGGTGGCCACCAGCGGGGTCATCGGGCCGCACCGATGGTGACGGCGCTCTTCTCGGCCAGCTTGCCGTCGACGAAGCAGAAGCGCCACAACTCCGGGCCGTCCGCCGTCACGGGGCTGATGCCGTAGTAGACACAGGACGCCCCCGCGGGCGCGCCCTTGCGTCCCGGATCTCCCGGGTAGAGGTCCTGGTCCGTGAGGTCGGTCAGCGGGGCCGGCAGCGCGGCCAGCACCCGGCTCTGCGCGGTGCCCTCCTTCTGCGCGTCGAACTGTTCGCGGGTGAGGCTGGATCTGCTCAGCTCGACGCCGAGACCGATCCACTGGTAGGCGACCCAGCCGAGGCCGCCGCACATGATGGTGAGAACGATGGCGACGACGATGACGATCTTGCGCATGTCGATTCCTCCGGGGGTGGTGGGATGCCATGAACAATCCCGGGAATCGAGGGGCGAATCGTCAGTACATCGTGGGAACGCCGGTGCTGCGGGTGTCAACGAAAGTCAGAGGCCCGGTTCAGTCGTACGACAGACGAAACGCGAGCAGGCTCCCCGGTATGACGACTGCGGCCGGGCCGGGAGTCTCCCCCCGGCCCGGCGTGGCGGTCAGGAGGCGAAGGTCTGCAACTCGGCGATCCGCGGCGTACCCGTGGAGTTGGTGATCTTGAGGGTCAGTTTGGTCGTGGAGACCGCCGGGAAGCTGATCGTGCCGCCGCCCGTGCCGGAGGCCAGGACCGCACCGGTGGCGCCGTTGATCACCTGGTAGGCGCCGAGGGTCGAACCGGAGGCCTCGACGATGACGACGCGGGAGACCTTGGTGGCGGCCGGCCACTTGATCGAGACGTCGCCGGTGGCGCCGTTGGGGGCCCAGAAGGTGGCGGGCTTGCCGTCCTTGACGTTGCCGTAGCTGGTGCCGCTCGCCTTGCTGGATCCATCGGCTCCGGCGCCGAGGCTCAGGTTGACGCCGCTAGGCGCCGCCGGCGAGGCGGTGGCCGACGCGGACGCGGTCGCCGAGGAGGTCGCGGTCGGTGACGCGGTCGTGGTCGCCGACGCCGACGCCGACGGTGATGCGGTGGCGGTGGCGGTGGCCGAGGGCACCGGGGCTGCGGTGGCGCTGCACTTGCCGTCCGAGACCTTCAGGCCGGTGCCGGCGCCCGCGGTCGCGGCGACGATCGCCGGCACGCACGAGGCGCCGTCGGGCGTGAACGCGTACGGGATGCTCACGCTGGTGTTGGAGGTGACGTTCGGGCCGGCCGGGTTGTTCTCGGTGCCCTTCGCCGACCAGGTGACGTTGTCGAAGATGTTGTTCGACACCTGCCAGAAGCCGGCCGCGTCGGTGTAGAAGGTGCCGAGAACGTCCTTGGAGTCCTCGAAGTAGTTACTGTCCACCCTGGCCTTGGCTCCGGCCCGCGAGTTGATGCCCGATTCGTTCAGCTTCAGGTAGTGGTTGTTGTACATGTGGGCGACACCGCCGCGCAGCAGCGGCACCCGCGAGTCGAGGTTCTCGTACCTGTTGTGGTGGAACGTGATGGCGGTGTTGCCGGTGTCGGTCTCGCTGGAGCCGATCAGGCCGCCGCGGCCGGAGTTGCGCAGGATGCTGTAGGACAGAGTGACGAACTCGGTGTCGTCCTTCATGTCGAACAGCCCGTCGTAACCGGCCGACTCGCCACCGGAGGCGATCAGGGTGGCGTGGTCGACCCAGACGTTGCGGACCGTGCTCTCCATGCTGATCGCGTCGCCGCCGTTGGACAGCGGGGAGCCGGACTTCTTGACGTTCTGCACCGTCACGTTGCGCACGATGATGTTGCTGGAGTCGCGGAGGTGGATGCCCAGCTGGTCGAAGGTGGCTCCGGCGCCGACACCGATGATGGTGACGTTGCTGATCTCCTTGAGCTCGATCCGGTCGGCGGCGGTGTTGCAGCTGTCGCCGGACACCTTGGTGGTGTTGCCGTGGTTGATCGTGCCCTCCACCTCGATGATGATCGGGGTGTCGGAGGCGGCGCGCCCGCACAGCGCCTGGTGGATCTGCGTGCCGGTGGTCGCCTTGACCGTGGTGCCGCCGGAGCCGCCGGTGGTGCCGCCGTTCTGGCCGGCGAACCCGTCGGCGGCAAGCACCGCGTCGGCGTTGGCCTGGAGCTGTGGCACACCGAAGGCGATCGCTCCGGCCACACCGGCGACGCCGAGCACTGCGGAGAGTCGCAGCACGACTGATCTCTTCATCTTTCGTCTCACCTGTTCCCGCGCATCAGATGCGCGTGCGGGGATGAGCGGCGGCCTGTTCGGGGGGATGGCCGCCGCCGTCCGATCGAGCTGACTACTGAGAGCGACCGGCAAGCCGATCATCACTTAGTGGCGGCGGAACAGGTTTTGGTTGCCCGGATGCGGCAGGTCTTTTTCCGCGTCGTCGGGCGGCGGAGGGCTGTGGGACGACGTCGTCGACCGGCTGGTCGACACCGGTGATCAAGCGCGCTGAAGAGCTGGAACGGGGCGACTGGGGCGCGTCCGCGGTGAGTACGGCGGTGGCCCGGACGGCGGTCGCGATCGCCGCCTCCAGCGCCGTCGTCGCCGTCGTCATCACGGCGACGGGCTGAACGGGTGGTCGAGACCGCCCGGTCAGCCGAAAGGCGCCTCGATCTACCGCTCCTGCCGTGGAACGACATGAACGGTGAACGGCTTCAGTGGGACATCGGGAAACATCGCCAGCCCGAACTCGTCGACCGACGCCGTGCGAGTCGACTGGTCGGCCAGTGTCAGAACCACTCTCACCGGCACCGGGTCCTCCCGGACGGCATACAGCACCACCGTGATCTCGGCCGTGCCGGCCTCACTGTCGATGTCACCCTCTATCTCGGCTTCGGGTGCGTACCCGTAATCGGCGACGTTGCCGACTACCTTGTTGATCAACGGAACCGACATCGAGCCCCTGGCGAGTACGGCTTCCTGCGGCGCTTGCCGCAGCCACTCCTCGATCTCGGCGAGGGTGATGGTGGCGACGGAGTCCAGTGAATCCTCCGCGGAGACTGTCGTCGCCGATCGGTTCAGCACCGACAGCGCACGCCGCTGCGCCTCCGTCATCTCGGACTCGGGAATGGTGGCGTCCTCATGCTCGTCGCTCGCGTCAAGTTCAGAGATCAGGCCGAGTAGCGTGACGTGGTCGTTCACGCCCTCTCCGCCCGTCTCCGACTCCTTGAACCGTGACATGCGAGGTCCCTTCTCATTTCGCCACGAGGCTTCCGACGCCTCGCAGAAGCTCGACGGCTGCCCGCAGCCGGGTCTTTGAAGTATTGACCGGTATACCGATGAGTTCGGCAATCTCTTTATGTGTGTGTCCTTTGAGGATCAGTTCGGTCACTGATCGAAGGTGCTCGGGCAGGTTTTCGACGGCGGCCAGCAGGCGTGCCGACATGTCCTCGCGAACGGCGAGGCTCTCCGGGCCCTCATCCTCAGCCTGGGGCTCGGCGCCGCCCTCGACGCGCTGGTCGAGGGATTCGGTCGTGTACTGCCCACCCCGTTTCCAGGCCGTCTCCCGGCGGATTCGCTCCAGCATCACATTCTGGACGAGCCGCCGTAGCCAGGCCGTGGGCGATTGGATCGGCTCGGTGAGCCGCCCTTCGGAGAGGAGTTCGTATATGTGCTGCCATGAGTCCTGAGCGAGTTCCTGGGCGGCCGGGACATCACCCTTGCTGAGCCAACGGGCCCTGCGATAGATCACCTCTACAGCGTCGTCGAAGGTCATACCGACGAGGTCTTGAAAGCGGTGCATGGGGCTGCCGGCACTGTCGGCTTGGTGATCCCCGGTTTCCGCTGAGGGATCCTCCATGACCCCTCCTCTCCCACTCGGATGCTCGATGTGTCATCCGTACCGATGCGGCCGGACGCTCGAGGGTTTGCCGTACGGCTACTTTTTTCTCCAGCGCCGACCGGCCCGGGCGCCGTCGCGTCGGTGTGGGGGCCGCGCCGAGCGGGCGTCCAGGGGTAGCGGAGTCCCTCCGTGCACGTAGGGCGCCCAGTCGCAGGGACGTCCACCGGCGGCGATCGTCGCCAGGCAGGCCTGCTGATATGCCGTCAGGCTGTCTTGGCCGGCCCACCCGCCGTAGAAGAGGTGTGCGAACTGTTTCCCGCCGACGGCTGGCACCGGTGCCAGCGCCGAGATCTCCGAAACGACGCCCCGGGCGCGTAGCGCGAGCGGGAACCCGTTCAGGTCGCCCGCGTGCGGTGTGTGTCGCCCGACGCTACAGGCGTTCGTGAAGGCGAAGGTCGCCCGGCACCCGGACCGTAACCACTCGCCCGCGGTGACCGCCACGCTCGGGGACAGCCGTAGTCGCGACGCCATCGATGCCGGCCAGGATTGGAAGTCACCATGCGCCGCGATGTGAACGACATGCCACCGCTGGTCGGGCTCCAGGAGCTCTCGTCGTCCGCGGGCCGCCTTGTCCGGCTTGGCAACCTCGAAGCCCAGCGCCTTCAACTGCCGGGTGACGGCATACGCCTCCACGCCTGCGCTGATCTCGGGGTCCCAACCGGCCACGAGCGCTCGACGGAGCCCGGCGGGTGCGGCCGCCGGCTTCGCCAGGTTCGGCATGTACGAGACCCGATGCCGCTCGATGAGGTGGCCTTCCGGTCCCAGCGCCGCATGCACGGGGAGGCCGGCGAAGCCCTGGTGCGGGATGACGACGATGTCGTCGGTGTCTCCCAGGTGCGGCTGGAGCGGTTCGACGACGACTTCGTACAGCTTGCGGAGGGCGTTGACCGATCTGGCGTTGCGGCGCGTGGGCCGAAGCTCGAACCAGACCGCCCTCCTGAGTTGATCGAGATATTGGGAGGTCACCGCCAACGACACCGACCAGGAACGTATGCCCTCGGGGGTGACGGAGTGCCCCAGTGCCCAGTAGCCGCCCTGCGCGGTTCCGAGGAGTTGGACGAACGACGTCGAAGGCCCGAAGGCGGCCGCCATCTCGGCCGTCTCCGCCGGTTCCTGCGCGACTGGGGGTAGTGGCCGGGTCAGACGTTTACGCATCAGGAACAGCAACTGCTCGTCGGCGGTCGGCTGTCGTTGCGAGAACTGCTCGGCGAGTTCGAACTCCTCCGCCAGGCCGGGAGTGTCGAGGAAGATGCGGTTGAGGGCGCCCAGGCTGGAGATCGCCGTGTTGAACGCCAGATTCGGCTGCCCCCACTTGGCCAGGGAGCAGGCCATCGATGTCGAGGCCTTGGTCATGGCGCGAGCGATGTCGATGAGGTCGGCAGTACCACGAGCGGAGATGATCGCGGACTGGACCAGGTCCGACATCGCCCGAACCGCATCGGCCATGGCCACGCCGTCACCACGCTGCCGGGCGTCCGCCAACAAGAACTGCTGTGCCCGTACAGCCTCGTTCCATCGACCGGTCCGTATCGCGGAGACGAACGCCTCCTGTGCCGCCGGACGCGCTGTGCCGGCCTTGATCACCTCAGCGCTGCGGGCGAGATTGTTGAGCAGCTGCGGCCGAAGCCAACTGGCGTAGTTGACGGCGAACTCGTCAGCAAGCTCGAGAGCAGCCCGTTCCACCTCGTCCGGGGTGGAACATTCGGTGGGTTTGAGCCGGCCGGTTCGGGAGACCCGCTCCGGTGGATGCCAGTTCTCCACCGCAGTAAGCGTCTCGATGACCTCGGTCAGGGGTGACCCGCTCTTGGGCAGGTGCATGAGGTTGAGAACGATGGCCACGACGTGCTGCCGGCGCACCGCATCGGCGAGTCGTTCTCTCGGATCGACTGCGGAGTGAGCGACCGCCTGTTCGGACTTGGGCTCGTCCACGCCCGTGGTCAGGTCATCGATGACCGCGGTCTCGGAAAGATCGAGCTCGTCGTCATCCAGCTCGTCCTCGGCGGCGGGGGGATCCCACTGGGGCGCGCGCTGCGGCACCGGCGAAGCGGCAGTCACCGCTGAATCCGGCCGCAAAGCGTCGACCCGCCTCAACGCGTCGGCCTGCCGCTCCCAGAACCAGGCGGCGGTGGGCCGCTTGGTGCGATAGAGGACCTTGCTGAGGTCGAGACAGGCACTCGCCAGTCGCACCGACAGGCGGTCCCGTTGCCGGGAGTTCAATTCGTCGAAATGGCCGGCGTCGAGGTGGCGGAAGAGCAATTCGAAGCGGTGGATGCGCTGCTCGACATTGACATCTGCGCGGATGCCGTTGAGCAGGCTGTCCGCCAGCTGCGTGGGTGTTTCACACAGCTCGATCGCGAGTTTCACCGCCTCTTCACTACGTTGGGAGAGGCCGAGCTCGGCGGTGACCGTGGCGATCTTGTCCAGGACATGGGCGACCACGGCGCGCAACTGCTGCGGAATCGGGCGGCCCGACGGCAGCCGGCTGTTCGTCGGCGTGTCGGCTTCGGCTTCGTCCTCGGGAAGCCAGATGTCCAGGTCGGTCAGGGCTTGGTCCAGTGCGTCGAGGCGCCGCCGCTCAGCAAGATGAAAGGGGACGACGTGCTTGCGACGTAGGACATACCAGAGGTGTGCCTCGGAGATGCCGAGTTCGGCCAGCCCCCGTGCGACGCCGGCCGATGGACCGAACCGGGAGATCATCTCGCGGGCCACAGTGACGCGGTCCAGCGCGATGTTCATGGTGTCGACCCACTCCGGCCCTCGCGGCTCCGGCCAATGGCAGAGCGCGGAGACGTACAGGCGGACGATCTGGACGATCCCGCCTGCTGACCTGACGTCTTCGGGTAGCTCCTCGGCGTACCGCCAGGCTTCGTCGGAGTGCTGGACGGCGGCCACCGGGTCGCGCGCGATGAACGCGTTGGAGCCGGCAGTGCAGAGCAGGTAGGGCCACCCGCCCCGGCGGACATGTCGGTTCGCCTCGCCCCCGAACGAGGGCGCCAACTCATGTACCAGATCGGTGTACATCCGCGCGCGCCGACGATCGTCCCTGATCGACCCGAGCAGCCGGGTCACGCTCGTGGGGAAACCGAAGGTCATGGCTATCGGGTCGCCGGAGGTGGCTGCCATGACGATCAGACCGATGACGGTCTCGGACGGCTCACCGTGCCGCAGCAGTGCGTCCTCGGCCGCCAGCATCATGGCGTCGCGGGTAGGTTGGCGGCGCTGCATGGCTCGAAGTAATACCGGGTCATGGGCGGTCGCCCAGCGGTACACATCGACGATCGCCTGTGGCGGCTGTTCCGCCACCCAGAGCTTGTACGTCTCCATGCGTCCCACCGCCACCCGGCACTGAACCACCAACGGTGGTGGCAAGTCCGTCGGCTCGGGCATGCGCGTGCTGGACGTCATGGTGGAGAGCCGTCCTTCGTGTCAGCGAACCCTGGGCGTGCGGATCTCATCCTTCCTATCACCGAACAGTGATGGTGACGACGATGTCGTCCGGGTAGGAGGTTCGCCGATGAATGCGCCATTCACGACAGTTCCCACGATGAGTCTGAAGCGCGGCAAGATCCCCTTCGGCATGCCGTACCGGGTCAAGACACCGGCGAGCGGTCAGGCATGCGACGCCGACGAGCGCCACCCCGAAGCCAGGTGGCTGACGGTTGGAGCGGCACGCGACCTGGGCCCTACGCGCACCCACATCCTTGCGGCTGCGGCTGCTCTGTCCCGAAAGGAGCCGTGAGAATGGCTTCCCCGTCATCCGGCGCACCGCTGCCGACCCGCTGGGCGATGATCCTCATGATCGCCATGATGCTCGCCATGTTGGTCGGGATGCTGACCTTCATGGAAACCGGCAGCTGGCCCGCCACCCTCCTCGCGGCTCTGGCGACGGCCGGCGCGGCCATCCCGGTCCTGCACGGGGTGCTCGGCCCGTAACCGTCTCCGGTCACGGCGGCGACCCGTGTTCGCGCAAGGCGCGAACACGGGTCGCCGCTTTCCGTCTGTTCCGGCTCAGTCGGTGATCCAGATGCCGTAGTCGCGGGTCGCGGTGCCGAAGTCCTGGAAGCCCAGGATCGTGTTGTTGCCGACGTACGTGTAGTTGTTGATGCCCTTGGCGATGACGTTGCCGCTGGCCGACGGGCCGAAGACGGGGCCGCCGCTGTCACCGCCGCGTACCGCCGGACGGCCGTCGACCTGCCGGGCCTCGACGGCGTCTCCGGAGTCGGTGTTGAACTTCTCGACCCGCAGCCCGCAGACCGGGCCGCCGGTGTCGCGTGCCGAGGAACCACCGGACTGACACAGGTACTCACCCGGGAACACCCAGTCCCAGCCTTCGACGGTGGTGACCACGTTGCTGTCCAGGCCGCCCACGTACATCAGGTTGTCGGCACCGCTCGGGGTGTGGACCAGCGCGATGTCGTGGCCGTCGTTGTCGGCGGTGAACGTACCCATGAACTCGCCGACGCCGTCCCGGATCTGATCGCCGTTGCTGCCGCAGTGCCCGGCGGTCAGGATGAACTCCGCGGAGGAGTTACGCACCGGGAAGCCGGTGGTGCAGCGGGAGTTGCCGTTGATCTGGTCGGCGCCGCCCTTCCACTGCGGCCAGTCGTCGCGGCGGCTGGTCAGCACCTTGGCTCCCTGGTCGACGACCTCGACCGGCACCCCCACCTCGGGGACCCGCGCCGTGGTGAAGCCGGTGCCCTCGATGTCGACGACCACCCGGCTGCCGTCCACCGCGTACTTGACGCGCGGCTTCTGGGCGGCCAGGGAGGTGCGCAGCCTGGCACCCGCGGCGCGCAGCTCACGCAGCGAATGGGTGGCGGTCGAGATCTGGACCGGTGCGGTGCGGCGGGCCGTTTCGACCGCCCGCCGGACCGGGGCGGGCACCGCGCCCTTCCACCAGAGGACGACCCGGTCGTCCTGCAGCTCGATCCCGGCATAACCGGGGTTCGCGCCCTGGTCGAGGGCTCGGCGGATCGTTCCGGCCGCCTGTACCAGGGGGATCTGCCGGCGGGCCTCGGCGGGGAACTCGAACCTCTGCGGCGCCGCCGGTGGGGCGGCCGGCTCGGCGGCGGCGGGGGTGCCGGTGATGATCACCGCGACGGCCATGCCGAGAGCAGCGGCCAGACGCCTGTTGTGGTTCATGCGGTTACCTCTCCACGGTGGGACGGGTGATCCGCAGACGCCGCGCTGACGAATCGACAACAGTCTATAAGGAAACCTTCCTGAAGTCAGCTGATCGCCGGGCGTCCGTGCCCCGTACGCATCGCGGCGGCGGTCCTCCGCGCGTCGTAGCCCGGTCCCACGCCTTCGACGAGGACCACGTCGCCGGTGATGTGGCCGGTCCGCAGCGGCAGGATCTCCCGGTACGCCGGGGACGCGTACCAGTCATGGGCCGCCTCCGTGTCCGGAAAGGACAGCATCACCAGGGCTCCCGGCCACTCCCCCTCCACGACCTCGACGGGCGAGCCGTGGACGAGGAAACGGCCGCCGTACGGCTCCATGGTGTCCTGGATCAGCTCGATATAACGCAGCACGTCCTCGTGGTCCGACGGGGTGTGCAGGTGGGCGACGGCGTAGGCGGGCATCTCGATCCTTCCGGTTCGGTGGTGCGCCCCATCGTGCCGCCCCCGCACGGCGGAGACGATTACCTGCCGGGTAAAGCCCATCGACCGGCGGCGGGGCCGCACCTCACCACGTGGCGAGGACCGCCCGTTCGGCCCTGGTGAACGTACGAGCCGGGAGGCGCCCGTTCCGGCACCGGTAATCGGGCCACATCCGCGAGGTGCACTTCGGGTTGTGCCGTGCACCGTTGGCATGACCGAGCTCGTGATCGATGATGGACCGCCGCGTGTTCCAGTTCTTCCGGGCCAGGGTCGCGGACAGGCGGATCTCCGACGTCGCGCGCCCCGCCGTCGAGGTGGTCCACCCTCCGTGCCCGCGGGTGGCGTTGCTCTCGACGACCCGGATGCACCGGTATCCGGTGCGGCATCTACCGAGCCGCATGTCCGAACCGGTGTAGCGGTCGACGAACGTGATCGACGAGCGCAGCGCCGAGTCGAAGCGCGCACCGACGTGCTCCTCGACGTAGACGACACTGGAACGGGGCTGGCGAGGTGGGCTGGTCCAGTCGAAACCCGCTGCCGCGGCGGGGGTGGAGGGAGCGGTCAGCGTCACCGCAGCGACGGACAGGACCTGCGTGATCGCCAGACTGGCGTACCGAATCGAGCGCGTTTTCACGTGAGGGGACGGCCTTCCGGGTCGGGGTAGGCCCGGTCGATACCCCGCCGGTGATCAACGCAACCGCATGCCATCCACATCGGAGTCGGTCGGAACCTCCACCGCGGCGAAGCCTGCGAACACCGGGCCGAGATGTCAACATCTATCGATGACACCTGATGAGCATGCGGCCCGCGCTGAAACTCTCCTCGACCAGGCCACCAGCGACGACCATCACGCCGACCGGCTGATCGCCCGCGCTCACGTCCATGCGCTGCTCGCCTTACGGTCTCACCCGACGTCCGGCGGCAGCGGGCCGGCGTTCACGCCCGCGTTCGAGACCCGCGGCGGCGGCACCCGGCTGGGCGGCTACGAGCACTCGGGGATCATCGACTACGGCGACGGCGACCCGACCCACGACCGCATGTGAACCGCGCGCTCCTTCGTCTCGGCGCTGCCGTCCGCGCCGTGGCCCACATCGGGATCATCGAACAGCGGAGAGCCGGTTAGCGCATTGATCATTGCGGGTATGCCGTCATCTCGTGAAGGTACGACGGTGGTGGTGATGCTGAGCCGCACGGGGTTCGCCCGGCGAGACACCGACGCGCAGGAGTTCATGGACGCCGCCGACTGCGACCCCGACCGGCTGGAACGCACCTACCGGCAGTTCCGGACCGTCAACGGGCTCGTCTCGGGCTGGCGGCGCATCTACCGGCAGTGGATCCGGCCGTGCCTGGACACCCACCGGCCCACCACGCTGCTCGACATCGGCTTCGGTGGCGGCGACATCTCCCGCGCCCTGGCGAGGTGGGCCACCCGAGACGGGCTGATGCTGCAGGTCACGGCCATCGACCCGGACGAGCGGGCGCTCCGCCATGTGCGCGGGCTCCCGACGGCCGGCGTCCGCTTCGAGCAGGCGTCGAGCGCGGATCTGGTCGCCCGCGGCGAACACTACGACGTGGTGGTCTCCAACCATCTTCTGCACCACCTGGACGCGGGGGCTCTTGCCGCCCTGCTGTCGGACAGTGAGGCGCTGTCGCGCCGGCTGGTCGTCCACAATGACCTGTCGCGGGGCCGTGCGGGCTACGGCCTCTATGCCGTCGCCACCCTGCCGTTCGCCCGCCGGTCCTTCATCCACCAGGACGGGCTGCTCTCCATCCGGCGCAGCTACCGGCGTCCGGAGCTGGAGGCGGTCGTACCGCCGGGGTGGCGGGTCAAATCGATGTTTCCTCAACGCCTGCTGCTCGTCCACGAAGGCACACACCGATGAGCGACCGCCGCACGGGCGCGCGATGGGCCGTCCCCCTGGTCACCGCCGCTGCGGTGAGCTATGCGGGCAACGCCGCCTTCGGAGCGGCAGTCGCCACGGGCGCCATCGACAACGGCCGCATCCGCTGGGTACACCATGCCCTGTACGTGATGACCGCATCGCTGACCACGGCCGGGATCGCGGCCTGCGCGGTCGAACGTCGCACGGCGGGCTTCGCGCTGCTGTCGGCTCTGGTCCCCCTCGCCGCACTGCCCTACGCCGGCGGGCAGCTGCGCCGGCATGCCACCGTCGCCGGTTCAGCCGCGCCGTCGTACGTCACCGCCCTGGTTCTGGCTTGGAGGAGTCGCTGATGGAATTTCTCGACGTGGTACGCCGTCGCCGGACCACCAACGGTGCGTTCCTGCCCGATCCGGTCTCCGAGGAACATCAGCGCCTCCTGATGGAGGTCGCGGGACGCGCCCCGTCGCAGCTGAACAGCCAGCCGTGGCGATTCGTCATCGTGGAGGAACGCCCGACGATCGAGGCCATCGCGCAGATCAGCGGCGAGAGCATGACCGAGGCGATGTCCAACGGCACCTTCTTCGAGCGTTACAAACCGTACTTCCGGTTCAGTAAGGAGGAGATGGAACGCCGTCGCGACGGCATGCTGTTCGACCGCCTGCCCGCACCGCTGCGCCCGTTCACCAGCCAGGTGTTCACCGCACGCGGGCAGAAGCTGATGAACGCCATGCGCGTGCCGCAGACCCTCGGCCAGGAGAACCGCAGACTCGTCGCCGGTTCCCCGCTCCTGCTCGGCGTGATGCTCGACCGCTCCGAGTACCGGCCGGGCGAACTGTCGTCCTTCTACTCGGTGTTCAGCATGGGCGCGGCGATGGAGAACGTCTGGCTCACCACGGTCGAGCTCGGCATGGGCATCCAGTTCATCTCCTTCCCGATGGAGGTCCCGGGACGCTGGGAGGAGATCGCCCGCCTGCTGCGGGTGCCGGACGAACTCGAGCTGATGGCCGTCTACCGCCTCGGCTACCTGCCGGCGGAGCAGCGGCGGCCACCCATCGACTGGACCAGCGAGCAGCGCCGGCTGCCCTCGCAGTACGTCTTCCGCGGCACCTGCGACACCCCGCAGGAGGGCTGGGACCAGTCCGGCGGCGCTGCCCGCGGAGCCGGGTGATGTCCCGTCGAGGCGGTTCGGGCGGCCGGGCCCGGGTATCCGACGGCGGGATGAGAGGTTCGGTGAACGATGCGTATCTCGACGACAGCACGGGTGGTGTGGGGCGGCGCGCTGCTGATCGCCCCACAGGCCCTTCTCCGTGCCGGTGCCGGACGTGACGCTTCGCGAGCGGCGATCACCGTCGCCCGCGTTCTGGGTGCGCGCCACCTGTTGCAGGCCGCGGTGACCATGGCGGCCCCGACGCCTCGGGTGGTGGCCTTCGGCGCGGTCGTGGACGCGCTGCACGCGGTTCAGCAGTTGACTCTCGCTGTCGTCTCCCCACGCTGGCGAGCCGCCGCCCTGGTCGACACGGCCATCGCGGTCGCCCTGGCGGCTGCCCCGGCCTCCGGCCGCCGGGGGAAGCCGGCCCGCCGACCTGTCTGACTGCTGTTCCCCGTGCGGGTCAATCGGTCGGCGGCGGTCCGGAGGGGTCCGTTGTGGCCTCCGGACCGGCATGGGCTTTCTCGCCCCGCATGCCCAGGTAGATCGCGTGCACCAGCTCGATGGCGCCGACCACCACCAGAATCCGGCCGACCTTCTGGAGGGTGATGACCGGCGTCTCGATGTCGCCGGCGAACTGCCAGAGCAGCGCGCCGACGATGATCATGCCGATCCCGGAGATGCCGTACTTCCTCGCGGAACTCATCGATGCCCTCCTGGCGGACTCCCGGTGACAAGGCCGTACAGAGCGTAAGGAAAGTGAAGGGCGGGACGAGTCCATCGAAGGATGTACGGCGGGCTCCCCATCAGGACGTAGCAGGCGCCGAGCCGGTCCGAACGGTTCGGCACCGGGTGTGCTTCGGCCGGGACGGGGTATGCGGCCGCCGGACGAGAGGAGAACGAGGATGACCCAGCCCTACACCGGCTACGACCGGGTCGCCGTGGTCACCGGCTCGGACTCGGGGATCGGCGAGGCGATCGCGATCACGCTGGCCGAGGCCGGATTCGACGTCGGCGTGACCTACCGGTCGGACAGGGCCGGTGCGGAGAGCACGGCCGAGAAGGTACGCGCGGCGGGGCGGCGATGCGACGTACGCGCGCTGGACCTGACCGACCTGCCGCGGGCCGCCCGCCGGATGCTGGCCGCCGGCCGCGGTGGCCGCATCATCAACATCACCAGCGTGCACGAGCACGCCCCGCGCGTCGGATCCGGGGCGTACTGCGCGGCCAAGGGCGGACTGGGGCTGCTCACCAAGGTGATGGCCCAGGAACTGGCCGCGGCCGGGATCACGGTGAACGCGGTCGCACCGGGCGAGATCGCCACCGCGATGACCGGCAACGAGGACGTCGACCCGCACACCGTGGCCCGGCCCGGGATCCCGGTGGGCCGGCCGGGCCACGCCGACGAGGTGGCCGCGGTGGTCGCGATGCTCGCCGGCCCGGCCGCGGCCTACGTCACCGGCGCGTCGTACGTGGTGGACGGCGGGATGCTGCTGATGGGCCCGCAGGCCGGTTCACACCTGCCGTCCGGCGAGTGGCGGGACGGATGAGGCAGGCCGGGCACGGGCGGCGTCAACTGCGGGGCGGCTGGTGGCCGTAGTCGCGGATCACCTGGGCGGCCATCGTCATCGTGGGTGGTGAGGCGCGCAGCAGGTCGTCGTCACGGAAGCTGAACGCGAACAGCCCGTCGGCGACCAGCTCGGACAGCACCTCCGGGGTGAAGGTGGTCTCCAGGTCGGTCTCGTACACCTCGACCCGGTCCTCGTGCGGTCCGAAGTAGGCGCACATCACCGGGCCGTACGCGCCGAGCACCTCGACCATCTGCCGGATGTCCTCGGCGTTGCCCTTCTTCTCGAAGGCGTTGAAGCTCTGGAAGTCCGAGGCGCTCATGGCCTCCACGAAGTACTGGAACATCGACAGGCCGGCGCCGATGTCCGGCTCGTCGTACGACGCGGTCCAGCCGTCCCAGTTCAGCGCCACCTTGGCGTTCGGGGCCTCGTCGTGGAACAGCTCCAGAACCTCGAAGTACCGGTCCTTCAGCGCCTGGTAGTAGAGGGTGGTGGCCGGGTCCGCCAGGTAGCCGGTGTTCGCGCACGCCAGCTTCTGGAGCCCGTGGAACATCGAGATGTAGAGCGGCGGCCCGTCCGCCCGCCCGGCGAAGGCCCGCGCCAGACGGCGCATGTCGGTGAGGAACTCCGGCGACAACGGGTACGGCTGCCCGCAGGCGCGGCCGCGCGGGGTCTCGATCGAGGTGCCGTCCTCCCAGGTGGCGACCACGACGTGCATCGCACGCCCGGAACGGTAGATCCGGGGGATGACGTCCTGGCGCCAGCCTTCGTACTGGTTCAGCTGATTCGGGCCGTGATACCAGGTGGTCATCATGCCGATGCCGGAGGACACCAGCGGTGAGCGCTCCGCCGCGATCACGTTCGGGCCCAGCCCGAACAGCACGCGCGGCCGGCTCGTCGTGGTCGCCGTGGGCACGCCCGGACCGGGTCTCGGCACCGTCGATCCGCTCAGCGAAGTCAGCAGCACCACCAGCAGGCCGGCGAACACGGCATGAGACCACGTACGCCGTGGTCGCGCGGGGATGGCCGGCGCCGGGCGTACGACATCGGGTTCGCCGGTGGGCACCGCCGGAGCGGTCCTCGGCGCGCGCGGCGCCGCGGCGGTGTCGGAGAGCAGCATCCGGTAGATCTCCTGGAGCCGGCGGCCGGGTTCGGCGCCGAACTTCTCCAGCAGGGTGGTGCGGGCCTGCTCATAGCTGGCGAGCGCGTCGACCTGCCAGCCGGCCGCGCGCTGGGCCAGCATCAGCCGCTCCCAGACCGGTTCGCGCAGCGGGTCGTCGCCGAGGGCCGCGCGCAGCACGACGATCGCCTCGCCCGGGTCGCCCTGCTCGATGAGGGCGTCGGCCAGGCAGTACCGGGCGGTCCACCGCGTCTCCTCGAGGTGCCGGGCGGCGACGACGTCGACGATGTCGTCGTCGGGCAGGCCACGCCACAGCGCGAGGGCCCGCCGCTGCCGGGCGACGGCGTCGCCGGGACGGCCGTCGGCGAGGGCCTCGGCACCCTCGGTCACCAGGCACTCGAACAGGTCGATGTCGAGTTCGCCGGGACGGACGGTGAGCCGGTAGGCACCCCGGCCGCCGGCCAGCCGCTCACCGCCGGAGTCGTCCGGGAGCAGTTTGCGCAGTTGATGCACATAGGTCTTGAGGCTGCCACTGATCGAGCTGGGATAGGCGGTCCGGTCCCAGAGCGCGGCGGCCAGTTCGTCGCTCGACACCCAGGTGTTGCGGTGGCGGAGCAGCGCGGCCAGCAGGCTCCGGCGTTTACCGGGCGGCACCAGGTCCGACGTCCCCTCGGGACCGAGCACGGTCAGCGGCCCCAGAGCCGCGAAGACCGGTTCATCCTGTGCCACATCTCCCCCTAGCATCGGCGTCCGTCGATAATCCTAGAGCGCCGGAACCGCGGCCCTACCTGCCACTTCACCGGGCGTTGACCGGCCGGTGACCCGAATCCGACGGGGGCGTCCCTGATCAGGGGTCGTGCGCCGGGTCGGGTGCCGCCCCTACAACCGAGAAGGAGCCGGACGAACGACAGGAGCAGCGATGAGATCTTGGAATCGGCGGGCGACCGCCACCTGCGCGGCAGCCGCCGCGTTCGCCGTGGGCGCCGCGACCGCGGCGGTGGCGGCCGGCACCATGGCGGCCCGCACCGGCACGGTGATCGGAACGTGCGCCAACCCCGTGCTGGAACGGGACGTCACCGGGTGGGGCCGGCACAACACCGGCGCCGCCGGTTCCCGCGTCGCGGTGGGAGCGCACGTGGTGGCCGACCACGCGTACGTGCAGCCGGCGGCGAACGGCGCCAACCCGGAGATGTACCTGCCGCAGAAGGACGTGGCGGCCGGTGAGCAGTGGCGCTTCGCGATGGACACCTGGGTGTCCGGCAGCACCGCCACGGTGCAGGCCCGCATGCAGGTCGACTGGTACAACGCCGCGGGCGGCTATCTCGGGCATGTCAACGGGGCGGAGTCGCCGGTGCCGGTCACCGCGGCCGAGCAGTGGACCAGGGTCGCCGGCGACTTCACCGCACCGACCGGTGCGACGCGTGCGAACGTGACGGCCCGGCTCGCCGGTCCGGCCGGTCTGACGTGGGCCGCGACCGCCTGTGACTACCGGCCGGCCGGCGAGGGCGGGCAGAATCCGCCCACCACGCCACCGCCGACCACGCCGGTCGGCGACACCGCGGCGGCCCGGTTCAACTGGGGTACGCCGTTGCCGGCCTCGGACGACTTCGACTACGGCAGCGTGGCCTCCCCGGCCGTCCCGGACCGGACCAAGTGGGAGCTGGCCGGCGACGGAGTGGGGCAGTGCATGAGCGGGCACAACGGCAACGGCCGCCGCTGCGACGCGAACAGCCGGGTCCTCGGCGGGTTCCTGCGGATGACCGGCGGAGCCGACGGTGACACCGGCTGGCTGGGCAGCACGCTGTCACAGAAGTACGGCCGGTGGGAGGTGCGCGCCCGGTCCCAGGCGACCGGCGCGAACAACGGCCGACAGTACCACCCGGTGCTGATCACCTGGCCGGAGTCGAACGAGTGGCCGGAGGGGGCGGAGTACGACTACCTGGAGAACAGCGCGCCCGGCGAGCAGTGCGCGGGGGCGTTCCTGCACTACCCCAACCATCAGCCGCGCACCCAGGAGCATGCGGAGAAGTGCGGGGTCGACCTGACCCAGTGGCACAACTTCGGCTTCGAATGGACCCGGCAGCACCTGAAGGGCTACATCGACGGGGTCGAGTGGTTCTCGTTCAGCCGGGACTGTGTGCAGTGCGCGCCGGGGCCGATGTTCCAGACCATCCAGCTCGACAACTTCTTCGGCGGTTCCATGCAGCCGGCCGTCTTCGAGGTGGACTTCGCCCGCGTCTACGCCGTCACGGGCTGACCGGGCCGGGCCGGCGGATCTCGAGGAGGTCCTCCGGCCCGACCAGGCCGTCCTCGACGGCGCGGGCCAGCAGGTCGGCCTTGGTCGGCAACAGCCAGCCGGCCGCGGCGTACTTGGCCCGGACCCGCTTGATGTACATGTCGACGGTGTGCGGTGAGATGCCCATCCGGCGGGCGACCGCGGCCTTGGTCATCGATCGCAGCCACCAGACCAGGGCGGTGCGTTCCCGCTCGGAGAGCTGCGGCGCGGCGTGGGCGGTCGCCGTGCCGCCGCCGGCCACCGCCAGGATCGCCGCGATCAGGGCCAGCCGCCCCTCGTCCTGACCGACACAGGCGTGGGCACCGGTGTCACAGGGGATGCCCGCGCCGGCACCGGCCCGGCACGGGAGCCCGGCCGGACCGAACGCGACCACCCGGCTGCCGCGGCGGTGCGCCTCGGCCACCACGCCGGGCGGCCCGCCGTGCGGGTCCAGCACCACCACGTCGGCCCGGTCCTCCGGCCCGACCGGCAGCAGGCGGGGGTCGCAGCGCAGCCAGCCGCGTACACCGTCGGTCACCACCGGGGTCAGCTGCCACACCACGACCCGGATCGCAAGCGCGCCACCGGCCGGTTCCGGCGCGGCGTAACGAAGGAGGAAAGCCATGACACCCATGCTGGTGACGCCGGTGACGAACCGGTCAGCGCCGGGTCAAAGCGCAGCCCGGAGCGATGCCGCAACCCTGTTGACCACTCCCGCGTCCGTCGACGCCGCGCTGGCGACGGCCACCCGTGAGGTGCTGATCGCCGGTGCGCGCGGCGTGGACGGCACGCTGGGCCGCGCCGACCGGGACAACCTGCGCCGGGGTGTGCGCTACCGGGTGCTGCTGCCGGACAGCGCCCGCGACGATCCGGGCGTACGCCGCCTCGGCTCGCTGGTCGGTGACGTGCGGGTCCGGACCGTGCCGGTGGTGCCGGCCGGATCGGCGGTGATCGACGCGGCGGTGGCGCTGTTCCCGCTGGCCCGGCCCGCCGGCGGGGTCGCGCTGGTTCCCCTCACCAGTGTGGTCGCCGCCGCGGTGGCCCTCTTCGAACGGCTCTGGGACGGTGCCGCCCCGCTGTCCGGCGACGACGTCGCCGACCGCCGGGAGCGGGAGTTGCTCGCGCTGATGTCGGACGGCCACACCGACGAGTCGGCGGCGGCCCGGCTCGGCGTCTCGGTACGCACGGTCCGCCGGATGATGTCGGCGCTGATGGCACGGCTGGGCGCGCGCAGCCGGTTCCAGGCCGGTCTGCGGGCGGCCGGCAACGGGCCGCCGGCACCGCCGGGATGAGCCGTGGCAGCTTCCGGCCAGAGCACCGCGACCGGCGTGGCCGCCTTCCTAGGGTCGAGGCATACCGATGAACTTCGCGGGGGGTGCACGTCTACTGATCGGGGGCCGGGTGTGCGGCGGTGCGACCGTCGCACACCCGGGGTGGCCGGAAGCGGTCCGCGGACCCCGCCGGGCCGGTCAGGCGGTCAGAGCCTGCCCCAGATCTGATTGGTGGTGCCGGCGCAGTCCCAGAGTTGCAGCTTGGCCCCGTTGGCGCCGTTCCAGTCCTTGATGTCGACGCAGCGGCCCGAGGAGACGTTCTGCAGGGTGCGTGCGCCGGTCAGGGTGAATCGCTGCACGGGGTTGGCGTTGCAGTCGGCCAGCTGGATCGGGGTGGCGTTGGTGAGGGCTCCCCCGGCCGGGTCCATGCATCTGCCCATCGCCCGTACCGTGCCGTCGGCTTCGAAGGTCCATTTCTGGGCGGCGCTGCCGTTGCAGTCCCAGGTCTGCAGGGCGGTGCCCGCGGTGGGCACGCCGCCGGGGATGTCGATGCAGCGGCCGCTGAAGTTGGACTGGAGCATGGTCGCGCCGGTGGCCGGTGGTGTGGTGGGACCGGTGGGCGGGACGCCGGGGTCGCAGTCGTTGGCGGTGACGACGTTGTCGGTGTGGGTGGTTCCGCCGGCGCGGTAGCCGTTGACCGCGGCCGCCGCCTGTGCCGGGCTGAGCACCTGCTTCTTGGCGTGGTAGAGGTAGTCGACCGATTGCAGGTAGGTGCTGGTGCCGCCGCTGTGCCCGGCCAGGTCGATGAACCACTGGTTGAAGTCGATCGACATGTTCTGGCGGGGGTAGACCTTGCCGGAGTGGTCGCCGACGAGCGCGCCGTCGATGTAGTACTTAACGTGGCCGCCGGAGACCGTCGCCATCACGTCGTGCCAGCCGTTGATGCTGCGGGCCTGCTGGCTGTGCTGGTTGTCGGCGTACCAGGGATCGGCGACGTAGGTGTACCAGGTGGTCTGGTAGTTGATCGGGCCCGGTTCGCCCCAGCCGCCGTTGGGCAGGTATTCGGAGAAGTCCATCTCGGAGTAGAGCGGGTCGCGCGGCGCCGCGAGCGGGGAGATGGTGTAGAAGGTCTGGTTCACGTGGTCGCCGTCGGGGCCGCTGACCGGGGCGTCGGAGAACTTGATCCGGGCCAGGTAGGTGCCTTCGAAGAAGCGGCGGGCGGACTGCGAGAACTCGGCGTGCGACGTGCCGGCCGCGGTGCCGTCGGTGACCGCCTTGAGCTGGGCGACCTTCTGCCCGTCGACGGTCGGGAAGGACACGTTGTCGGGCAGCCAGCGGGCGCCGCTGACGCCGGGACCGCCGGCGGTGGCGCGTACGCTCCAGCCCCGCTGGCCGAGCGCCGCGTCGGTACGTGAGGAGTAGTCGAAGTCGTCGAAGAGCACGCCACAGCCGACGGCGGCGCTGCCGCTGGGGGCTGCGGCGATCCCGGCGGCGGTGAGAGCCGCGAGGGTGGCGGCCATGGTCGTACCCATGGCGATCTTGCGGATGGGGATTGGTCCCATGGGGGTGGGCTCCTTTGGAGGGCCGGGCCTGACTGACCACTGGTATGGAATTCAGCCGCACGGACACTGTGCTCCGGACCAGTGGTATGCGTCAATAGAATCCGGGAAGGTTTCTTTACAGTGGCGTTTCGCCGGGCCGGCGCCCACCGTCCGACGTCGACAGCGACCCCTCCCGACCGGAAGACTGGACCACCGGCACCTTCGGTGGACGTGAGGCGATGGGGGATGCGATGCGGCGCGCTGAGGTCCGCGAGCGGTTGCGCGAGCTGATCGACGCACGGGCGCCCGGCGATCCCATGCCGTCGGAGCGCTCGCTGTCCGAGTTGCTCAGTGCCTCCCGCCCGACGGTGCGGGCGGCCATCGACGACCTGGCCCGCACCGGTCTGCTCGTCCGCCAGCACGGCCGGGGCACCTTCACCAGCCCGCACAAGATCTCCCAGGAGGTACCCGCCGCCTTCGGTCAGGCCGTCCCGCCCGCCGACGGCGACTGGACCAGCGAGGTGCTGCGGTTCCGGACCGGACCGGCCGGGGCCCGGCTCGGCCGGCGGTTGCAGATCTCCCCGGGCACCGAGGTGCTGCACGTCGAACGCCGGCGGATCGTCGACGGCGAGCCGATGGCCGTCGAGGAGATCCGGCTGCCGGCCGAGCTGGTCCCCGGCATCACCGCCGGGGACTTCGTCTCCGGATCGCTGTACCACCTGCTGCGGGAGCGCTACCGGGTGAACCCGGCCGAGGCGGTGCAGACCGTCGAACCGACCGTCACCGACGCCGACGAGTCGCTGTTGCTGGCGGTGCCACTCCATTCACCGGCCCTGCTCTTCGAGCGCACCACCCGGGACGACGGCGGACGGATCATCGAGTTCACGCGGTCGATCTACCGCGGCGACCGCTACCGGATCACCAGTCACCTCAAGCTGGGCCCGCATTCCGGCTGAACGTCCGCACGAGGGCACATCAGGGCGAGTGCCTCGTTTGGACACACTCCCGACCCGCGCGTACATTGAGGGCGGTCTATCACTTTGGGGGTGCCCCATGCGCCGTACGATCGCCGCCTGCAGCACGCTTGCCGCGCTCACCGTGGGTGCCGCACTCGTTGCGACCAGCCCGCCGGCAGCCGCCCTGGAACCCGACCTGGCCAATCCACAGACGGTGGCGACCGGCCTGACCGTCCCCTGGGGCCTCGGCTTCCTGCCCGACGGCAGCGCGCTGGTCGCCGAACGCAACAGCGGCCGTGTGCTGCGCGTGCGTCCCGGCGCCGCACCGGCCACCGTCACCACGATCCCCGGCGTCGCCGCCACCGGCGAGGCCGGCCTGCTCGGCCTGGCGGTCTCCCCCACGTTCACGCAGGACAACCTGGTGTACGTCTACTTCACCGCCGCCGGCGACAACCGGATCACCCGGTTCCGGCTGGACACCCCGCAGACCCAGCAGGTGGTCCTCAGCGGGCTGGCCAAGGCGAGCATCCACGACGGCGGGCGCATCGCGTTCGGCCCGGACGGCATGCTGTACGCCGCCGTCGGCGACGCGGCCGTGACGTCGAACGCCCAGAACCAGCAGAGTCTCAACGGCAAGATCCTGCGGATGCGCCCCGACGGCGGGGTGCCCGCCACGGGCAACCCGTTCCCTGGGTCGCTGGTCTACAGCCTCGGCCACCGCAACCCGCAGGGCCTGGCCTGGGACGCGCAGGGCCGGCTGTACGCCTCCGAGTTCGGCCAGAACACCTGGGACGAGGTGAACCAGATCGTCGCCGGCGCCAACTACGGCTGGCCGACGGTCGAAGGGCGCGGCAACGACCCCCGCTTCCGCGACCCGATCGTGGTGTGGAGCACCGCCGAGGCGTCACCCAGCGGCGCCACCATCGACAACCAGACGCTGTACGTGGCGGCGCTGCGCGGCCAGCGCCTGTGGTCGGTCCCGCTCGACGGTGCCGGCGGCGCGGGCACCCCGGTCGCGCTGCTCCAGGGCCGGTACGGGCGGCTGCGCACCGTGGAACGCGCACCCGACGGGGCACTGTGGGTGACCACCAGCAACCGCGACGGCCGCGGCACGCCGGCCACGGACGACGACCGGATCCTGCGCTTCCCGCCGCTCGGCTCCCCCACCACGCCGCCCGCCTCCACGTCGGCGTCCCCGCCGGCCGCGGCCTGCTCGGTGCGCTGGACGGCCGACCAATGGGGCAGTGGCTTCACCGCGAGCGTCGCCGTGACCAACCTCGGCACGGCCCGCACCTCGTGGGCGCTCGCCTTCACCTTCCCCGGCAACCAGCAGGTCACCAACGCGTGGAACACCACGGTGAGCCAGTCGGGCGCCGCGGTGACCGCACGCAACACCAGTTGGAACGGCGCTCTGGCGACCGGTGCCACCGTGACATTCGGCCTCCAGGCCACCTACAGCGGCGTCAACGCGCGGCCCACCGACCTCCGCCTGGACGGGGTGAACTGCACAATCTCCGGGTGACCCTCAGGCGGTAACGTGGATGCCGTTGAGGGCGAGGGTCAGCAGGCGCTCGGCCTCGGCCGGGTCCCCGGTCGCCTCGATGGCCAGCGAGATGGCCGTGACCAGGGTGAGCAGGTCGGCGAACACGACGTCGGAGCGCACCGCGCCGGCCCGCTGTGCACTGTGCAGCAAGGGTGCGCCGGCGTCGTGGAGCATCACGTGGCACGGGTCGTCGCCGACCGCGGCGCCGGGGCCCGGCGGCAGCAGCGACAGTGACAGACCACGGTGGGTGACGGTGTAGGTGGCCAGCGCCCGCAGCCAGGTGGTCAGCGCCGGGCCGGGTGCGGCGTCGCGGGCCAGCGACCGGGCCTGTTCGCACAGTCCGGCGATGCCGTCCTCGAAGACCGCCAGCAGCAGGGCCCGGCGGGAGGGGAAGTGCCGGTGCAGCGTCGCCGATCCGACGTCGGCGCGGCGGGCGATCTCCTCCAGCGAACCGTCGGCGCCCTGCTCGGCGAAGACGGTCCCGGCGGCGGCGAGGATCCGCTCGTAGTTGCGGCGGGCATCGGCGCGCAGTGGCCGTCCCGGAGTGGTTCTCGTCACCCGCGCTCCCTTCCACAGTCAAATGGGGTGGTCCTCCGGATAGCGTAGCGCCGAGTAAACGGGGTGGCACCCCACTTTGATCGGAGAGAACCATGCGCGCAGTCCGATACGACAGATTCGGGCCCGCCGACGTCCTGCACGTCGCTGAGCTGCCGAAACCACCGGCCGGGCGCAACGAGGTCCTGGTCCGGGTCCGGGCCGCCGGCGTCGGCGGCGGCGAGATGCCGATCCGGGCCGGACGGCTGCGGCGGGTCATGCGGCATCGGCCACCCGCCGGAATCGGCAACGAGTTCACCGGTCACGTCGAGGCCGTCGGCGACGGCGTGCAGCGGTTCCGGGCCGGTGACACGGTCTGGGGACTCATGCCGCACCTCACCTTCGGCAGCACCGCCGAGTTCGTGGCCGTACCCGAGAAGCTCCTGGCCCCCGCTCCGGCCTCCGTCGACCTGGTCGGCGCCGCCGCCCTGCCGTCGGCCGGCACCACCGTGCTGACCGCCCTCACCGAGACCGTGAACCTCCGGCAAGGACAACGGCTTCTGGTACGGGGCGCGGCCGGCGGCGTCGGCAGCGTCGCCGTCCAGTTCGGCAGGTCGATCGGCGCGCACGTCACCGCCCTGGCCGGCGCACGCAGCCTCGACCGGGTCCGGGACCTGGGGGCCGACACCGTCGTCGACTACCGCACCGCCGAGCCCGCCGAGCTGGGCACCTTCGATGTCGTCCTCGACCTGGTGGGGACCGAACTGCCCGCCTACCGTCGGCTGCTGGCGCCCCGCGGCCGCATGGTGGCCCTCGCGCTCGACCCGGACGCCCTGCTGAGGACGTTCGTCTTCATCGCCGCGCACCGCAACGTCACGACCTTCAGCAACAATCCGTCCGCGGAGCGCCTCGCCGAACTGACCAGGCTGGTGGACTCCGGTGCCCTGCGGCCCGTCGTCGACACCGTGTTCCCGATGGACCGCGCCGCCGACGCCCACCGCGGCATGGAGGCCGGCGGGGTGCACGGCAAACACGTCATCGAGGTGTCACCGGCCCGTCCGTGACGGGCCGGCGTACCCGCCGCCGTCACCCGGCCTCGGCCGGGTCGCCGGTCGCCAACCAGATCGCCGTCACGATCGGCCCCTGATCTGACTTAACCGTCGGCTTTCGCAACGGCAACCGGCTCATCGCGGCGCAACTTTCGGCGTCACCGGCACCAACGTGACCTCGATGCGCTCCCGCTCCTGGTCGACGTTCCCGTGGGTGCCCTTGCACGTCCGGCACAGCGACCGGGCAGCGTCATCGGGTCTGTCCCCGGACGGCTCGTACATATGGTCGCCGTCGTCGCCCTCTTCCACGATCACGTAAGGCACCACCGCCGTCATAGCCAACCGGAAGCAGGCGCAATCTCTGTGGTGAGGCCAATCGGCGCGCGCCACTTCGTGTGACCTGGCGGTGCCGTTGCCGCCGAGAGTCGGACACTCCGGGATATGGAAGACGGCGATCGGCGGATAGTGGCGACGATCGGTCACGCCTGGCCCCCGAGCACTGGAGCGGCAAGGTATGCGCTGACCGGGCGCACTTCGGCATCGAGCTGACCCTCGCGTGCGACGACAGCGATGATGCGCGCGGTCAACTCGGCTTCTCTGGCCAGAGGGCACGGCCACGGGTTGCGACACAGGGCACAGCGCCGCGCCATCCACCACCATCGCCGAGCTTTGTGCACTCTCATTCGCAGTCTCATCGTCGCCTCCGTGCGCCGAATCACCGTGGGCCGGCCACCCTGCCGAGACCCGTCCCGGCCATCGGAACCTACGGAGCATCCAAGATCTTCTTCTAGGAGTTTGCAGAAATTTGCAGATTGACCTCGCGGAGCCAGTCGGCAACCATAGGTCACGAGAGAAGCGGACAAGTCACAGGAGGCAGGATGAAACTGCAGTTCATCGCCAAGGACCCCGGTTCAGAACCGTCCGGGTCACCTACGCTCTACCGCACCGACCGTGGCACCTGGGTGGTCCAGGGATGGGTGGTGACCGACCCGGACGCCCTCGCCGCCATGGACGTCCCGGACGGCGAGGCCTGCGTCGAGATCCCCGATCGCCTGGTTCCGTTCTTCCAGCCCCAGCCGTGATGCAGCCCGCCACCTACGAGGACCTCAACGACCTCTGCCGGGGCATACGGAACTCCTTCGTTCATCTGGAGACGCGCGACGCCTACGGCACCGAGGTGGAACTGCCGCACATGGCGAAGTGGGCGCGCGGCGAGCGAGACGACTACGCCTGGCTCGGCTGGTGGCTCGACATGTTGCGCAACCACCGGGCAGCCGGCCGAACCTGCCGTCGTGCCCGGGTCGTGTCCGAGCCGCTGAGCACCTACCAGCAGTGGACCCGATCCCACGCCGAGCTCTTCATCGAGGCCGGCGAGGACATCCGGTACATCAGTCGCCCGCGGCTCGTCGATGTCCTACTGCCCGGAAGCGGCGACTTCTACGTGTTCGACGGCGAAACGGCCCTGTTCCTGCACTATGCGGGCTCCGGCACGAATGCCTCGTTCGAGATCACCGAAGATCCCCGGATCGTTCAGACTTGCGTCACCGCATTCGAGAACGTCTGGGACCTGACGAAACCTGATGAAAACCGATCCGAGTAGCTCCGTCCAGCAGGCACGCAAGGAACTAGGCGCGCGCCTACGCAACCTGCGGAAGGCAGCCGGCCTCACCGGCAAGGAGCTGGCCGCAGCCACGGGACAGCACTTCACCCGTATCAGCCGCATCGAGAACGGCGGCCAACCCCCGACCGAATCCAACATCCGCGCGTGGTGCATCACCTGCGGCGCCGAGGATCGACTCCCCGACCTGCTGGCCACCGCCCAGTCCATCGAGTCCGCCTACTTGGAATGGTCACGGCAGGCACGGGCCGGCATGCGACGGCTTGGCGACCTCCATTCCATCGCCACCTACCAGGCCACGACAACGTTCCGGATCCACGAACCGCTCGTCATGCCAGGCGTTTTCCAGACCGAGGCCTACATCAGGCAGATGCTGACCTTCTGGTACGAGTTCCTCGAGGCACCCGACGACGCCGACGCCACGGTGGCGATGAAGGCAGAGCGCACGGCCATCGCGCTGACGCCGGCGAAGCGCATTGTGGCGGTCCTCGGTGAGCAGGCGCTCCATACACGGCGGGGCACGCCCAGCGAGCACGCCGAGCAGTTGCAGCATCTGTTGGAAGTGATGCGGCTTCCATTCGTGTCGGTCGGGATCATCCCTGCAGACGTTCAACGGTTCGCCATCGCGACCGTGGGTTTCTGGATCTTCGATCAGAACGCGGTCGCTCTCGAGACGCCGACCGCCGCCATCAAGGTGACGCGCCCACAGGAGATAGCCCGGTACGCGGCCATGTTCGAGCGATTACGTGCCGAGGCGGTCTATGGGGAGCGGGCACGCAAGCTGATCAACTCGGTGATCGATCGCGGAACGTCAACTCTGCGCCGAGACGGCCCGGCCGCCGACCTGCACCGCTGAACACGCGACAACAGATCCGGCGGTGGCCGGCTGGAACTCCGGCGTGGCTTACCGGGCGGTCAGAGCGGCGTGAGCGCGAAGGCGAACGCCCAAGGAGACGACGGCGATCCGTACGGTCCCGGTGGTCGCCTTCCGCGCGGCGGCGACAAGTGCGGCCAGGACAGCGGGATCGTCGGTGTCGGCGGGGACGGCGACGGCCGTGCAGAGCTGTGACCACAGTTGCGGGTCGCCGCCTGTGCTCTGCAGGATGCAGGCTCGCAGGTCGGCCACGGTGGGGCAGGCCAGCCCGTACGTGAGGTCAGTGGCAATGTCGGTAGTCATCGAGGGTGACGAGCCTTTCCGGTACGCAGTCAGCGGGGACGTCGGTGGCATGGGCACGGCTGCGGCAGGTCAGCCGGCGACGGTCTCGTGCAGCAGCGTGACCGCGCGGGGCGCCAAGCTGACCAGCGTGTCCAGGTCGGCCTGGGTGAACACGCCGGGTTCGCCGGCCAGCACGCACAACGAACCCACGGCCTGCCCGTCCAGATGCAGCGGCACCCCGGCGTAGCTGCGCACTCCTGTGACCATCACCAGCGGGTTGGTGGTGTGCGCAGGATCGTCATGGGTGTCGGTGATCAGCAGAGGAGTGTCATGGCGGACCACGGTCGCGCACGGCGCCCACTGCGCGGGCATGCCGCCGGCTTCGGCGAGCCAGCCACCCACCCCATGCGTCGCGAGCAGCACGCCGGCGTCGGTGAGGATCAGTGAGACCCCCGCGCAGGGAGCGCGCAGCAGGTCGGCGACGTCGTCGACGAACCGTTGCAACGCCGGTGAGGTGCCCTCGGTGCCCGGCAGCAGCTGGTCCACCGCGGCCAGTCGCTCGGGACGGACGAGCGCATCAATCGGGGTGTCGTAACAGGGCGAAGTCACCATCAGACCTTCCAATTCGAGGACCTCCGACGCTATTCGCGCACGGTTCCCCCAACCGGTGCCGATCGGCAGCAGCACGGTTGCACGTCGCCGTACCGCACCTGGCCACCGGCGGCCGGTGCCCGGGCACCGCAACGTCACGATCTTCAGCAACGATCCGTCCGCGCGGCGCCTCGCCGGGCTGGCCGGCCTGGTGGACTCCGGCGCCCGGCGGCGCGCCGGTGACGGCGCGGCATACCCGCCGTCACAGCGGTTAAGGTCCGGAGGATGAAGGCCATCATCTACCGCGACAACGGCGGTACCGACGTACTTCAACTCCTCGACCGCCCGGTACCGGCGCCCGGTCCGGGCGAGGTGCGTGTGCGCATCGTCGTGTCGGGCGTCAACCCGACGGACTGGAAGACCCGGTCCGGTGCGACCAACCCGAAGCAGTTCGACGAGGTCGTCCCCCATCTCGACGGCGCGGGCACGATCGACGCGGTCGGCGACGGCGTCGATCCGGGGCGGGTCGGCCAGCGCGTCTGGGTGTTCATGGCGACGGCCGGCCGACCGACGGGGACGGCCGCCGAGTTCACCGTCGTACCGGCCGAGCAGGCCGTACCACTGCCCGACGCGGCGAGCTTCGACCTGGGCGCCTCGCTCGGGGTGCCCGCCCTCACCGCGCACCGGGCGCTGACCGTCGCCGAGGACGGCCCCCAGCGGCTGCGGCCCGGTGCGCTGGACGGCAAGGTCGTCCTCGTCGCGGGCGGCGCCGGAGCCGTCGGGCACGCCGCGATCCAGCTCGCACGGTGGGCCGGCGCCACGGTGATCAGCACCATCAGCGGGCCGGAGAAGGCCCGCCTGGCCGCGGCCGCGGGCGCCCACCACACGGTCAACTACCGGGACGGCGATCCCGCCGCGGCGATCCGCGCGATCGCCCCGGACGGCGTCGACCTCGTCGCCGAGGTCGCCCTCGGCGCGAACCTCGCCCTCGACCTCGCCGTGCTCCGGACCCGGGGCACGATCTCGACGTACGCCAACGACGGCGGTAAGCCGGTCGAACTGGACGTGCGGCAGAACATGATGCTGAACACCCGGTTCCAGTTCCTGGTGCTGTACACCGTCGGCCGGCAGGCGCTCACCGCCGCCGCCGAGGACGTGGCCGCCGCGGTCGGGGCCGGTGCGCTGCCGGTCGGCGCGGAGCACGGCCTGCCACTGGTCCGCTACCCGCTCGAACGCACCGCCGACGCCCATCAGGCGGTGCAGGACGGCACCGTCGGCAAGGTTCTGGTCGACATCACCTGAGCAGCCGAGGTCCGGCGCGCGACGCGGGCGGGCCGTCGGCGATGCTGGGGGCGTGGAGTACGTGTCCCGAGTGCCGCGACCGCCGCTGGACGGGCTGATCGACGACCTCTACTACCTGGAGGGTGCGCCGCCGTACGCCCGGCTGATGCTGCCGGCGAGTCCGGCGGCGTTCCTCATCGTCAACCTCGGTGCGCCGTTGCGCATCCGTGCCGGCACCGACATCGCGGCGGCCGAGTACGCCGACGGCTGCGTGGTCACCATGCCCACCCGCGCGCTGGACTTCGGCTATCCGCCCCGGACCCGGTCCGTCGGTGTGCATTTCAAACCGTGGGGGCCGGCGCCGTTCCTGGCGATGCCCGCGGCCGAACTGTGCGACCGGCCGGTGACGCTGGAGCAGGTCTGGGGCCGGCCCGCCACCGCCGAGCTGCGAGACCGGCTGGCCTCGGCGGACGGGCCGCACGCGATGCTGACGCTGCTCGAGCAGGAGCTGACCCGACGGCTGCGTGAGACCGCCGGCCTGGGTCTGGTCCGTCATACGAGCGGGATCATCGCGGCGACCGGCGGGGCGGTGGTGATCGACGACCTGCGCGCCTCGGCCGGTGTCAGCAGCACCCATCTGGCACAGCGGTTCAAACAGCTCGTCGGCGTCACACCGAAGCGGCTGGCCCGCACCTACCGTTTCACCACCACCATGCTGGCGATCAACCCGGCCGAACCGATCGACTGGGCCGGCCTCGCCGCCGGTGCGGGCTACTTCGACCAGGCCCATTTCGGTCACGAGTTCCGGGCCTTCACCGGGCTCACCCCGACCCGGTACGCCGAGGTCCGGCGGCGTTTCCAGCGCGAACATCCCGGTCACGTGCTGGACGGCTGGCCGCTGCCGGCCGATTGATTTCTTACAAGAACCGCAGCCCGGAGAACTCTAACCTGAGGACATTCCCCAGAAGAGGAGCGCGGCGTGGGCAGAGTGGTCATGTACGGCTCGGTGTCGGTGGACGGGTTCATCGCCGACGAGAACGATCAGCCCGGACCGCTGTTCGACTGGCTGGTCGGCGGTGACGTCGCGTTGGACGACAGCGGCGAGGTGAGGGTGTCGCAGGTGTCCTACGACTACACCCGGCCGTACTGGGACCAGATCGGGGCGACGATCTGCGGCCGCCACGTGTTCGACCTGACCGACGGCTGGGACGGGAAGCCTCCGAGCGGGGTGGACCACGTGGTCGTCGTGACACACCGCCCGGCACCTGAGGGCTGGGACCCGGCGGCGCCGTTCCACTTCGTCGACGGGGTGCAGGCGGCCGTGGCCAGGGCGCGGGAGCTCGCGGGCGACCGCGTGGTCGAGGTCGCCGCCGGTGACGTCGGTGGCCAGGCCCTCGCCGCGGGCCTGGTCGACGAGGTGCGCATGGACGTCATACCCGTCGTGTTCGGGTCCGGTAAGCGCTTCTTCGGGTCGGTCGGCGGGCAGCACCTGCTGGAGGATCCCGACGCGGTGCTTCCGGGTAACCGGGTGCTGCACGTGCGCTACCGGGTGCGCCGCTGACCGGCCCCACCGTCAACGGCGGGGAGCCGCGAAGACGTCGACGAGGTGGTTGCCGTCGTCCGGTACCAGATTCGTGGCGTACGACACGAACGCGACCCGGCTCCCGTCGGCGCTGAGGGCGGCCGCATTGCTGACGCTGTCACCTTCGGCACCGGAGCCGGAGACGCTGACCCGCCGGAGGGAACCTGTCCACCGGTCCTGGACGAAGACGTCCTCGAAGCCGTTGGTGTCACCGGGTACCAGGTTGGTGGCGTACGACTCGAACGCCACGAACCGGCCGTCCCCGCTGATCGCCGGAGCGAGGCTGTTGTCGTCGCCCTGTAGCCCCGTGCCGGACAGGCCGGCACGACTGGTGGATCCGGTGCGCAGGTCGCGCACGAAGATGTCCTGCACGTTGTTGGTGTCGCCCGGTACGACGTCGGCGGCGTCGGTGTAGAAGGCCACGTACCGGCCCTGGGCGCTGATCGCCGCGTCCAGCCCGAGGTTGCCGCCGGCCGGCTGGTCGGCGTCGGTGCGGCTCACCAGGTCGGTGCGGTTGCGCCGCAGGTCGCGGACGAAGATCCCGGCGGCACCGCCCGGTTCGAGGTTGGACGCGAAGGAACCGAACACCACGTACCGGCCGTCCGCGGTGACGGCCGGGTTGATGCTGCGCTCGTCGGCTTCGGCGCCGGCGGTGGAGACGCTGACCCGCCGGGTGGTGCCGCTGCGCCGATCGTGGACGAAGACGTCCTCGAAGCCGTTGGTGTCGCCGGACACCAGGTTGGTGGCGTACGACACGAACACCACGAACCGGCCGTCCGCGCTGATGGCCGGGCTGTGGCTGGTGTTGTCGGCCTCGGCGCCCGCACCGGTGACGCTCACCCGGGTGGTGGTGGCCGCCGTCCGGTCCCGTACGAAGATGTCGCCGCGGTCGTTGGTGTCGCCGGGCACCAGGTTGGTGGCGTGGGACGAGAAGGCGACGTACCGCCCAGTTCCGCTGATCGACGGCTCGGACGCCTCCTGGTCGGCCTGCGCGCCGTCGGTGGCCACGCTGACCCGGGTGGTGGTCCGGGTCCGCAGGTCCCGGACGAACACGTCGGCGGTGGTATTGGTGTCCCCGGCGACCAGGGACGACCCCGTCGACCAGAACGCCACATACCGGCCGTCGCCACTGACCGCGGGGGCGAAGCTCTCGCCGTCGGACTCGGCGCCGGCAGTGGACACGCTGACCCGGCTGGTGGGACCACCGGGAGCGGGCGCGGCGGCGACCGGGGAGACCGTGGCCATGACCAGTGATCCGGCGACCGCGATCGATGTCGTGGTCCTACCCGGGAAGCGTCTCATCGATTTCCTCGTCATCGCAGCGGCGACCGGGTCCAGGGTCACGGGTTCACCTCAGCCAACACCGCCGCCCGACCGGGGACAAGGTGGCCGGCATGCCAATCGGGCACCCACGCGCCGCCGGCGGCGTACCCCTCCTTTTAAAATGATACCGGTCTATGTGATCGGGGGTTCGGTGTGGTGGACAGGACGGATCCGTGGTGGCAGCGGGTCGACGAGGCGGCACAGCTGATCACCTCCACGGTGAACGCGGCCGCCGCGCAGGCGGGCCGGCACGGTGTCTACACGCCACCGCCCGGCACGCCGGAACCACGCCGCCGGCGCCGACCGGCATCGCTGCGGCACCTGGCCGAGGTGATCCGGACCCATCGGATGGCCCCCGGCGTGGCCGTCGACAAAGATGTCGTCGGCGCGATCCTGGCCGGTGAGCTGTCGCACCTGACCAATCCGGTGGCGGTGGTCGCGGTCGCCCGGGCGTCGCACCGGATCGCCGGGATCCCGTTCGGTGACGAGGACGTGCGGCGCCTCGCCGTCGCGGTCGAACACCTGACCGCCCTGGTCGACGAGGCGCGGGAAGCCGACCGCCGTGCCCCGGACCTGCTGCCCGTACCCCGTGCGCCGGCGGCACTGGTCGTGGAGGCCAGACCGGTTCCCCGGCCCGAGGAGCCCCGGATCCGCCGGCGCCGGCTCGCACCGGTCCTCGGTGTGGTCGCGGTCGTCATCGCCGGCGCGGCGGCGGGGATCGTGTACCTGCAACGTGACACCGCACGAGCGCCCGCGGGCGGTGACGTCGACTGCCGGGACGGTGTGGACGGCGACGAGATCATCACCGACGCGGCGACGGTGTTCGACGACGAGCGGGCCACCCGGCTCAGCCCGACCCTCGACTTCGACGCGATGAACGGGTCCGCCCGCTATGCCGGCCACCAGGGCCGCATCTACTACTGGGGCCGCGCGGGTTCCGAGGACGCCACCCCGCACTCCGGCGGCACCCGCGTGCGCTGGAAGGTCGCGGACGGCCCGTGGCACAGCTGCGCGACGGCGTTGCCGGTGACCGAACGCGGCTACGTGCACTCCCCCGCCGTACCGACCACGATCGACGGGCGGGCGGTGACCATCCAGGTCTGCCTCTGGCGGAACACCCCGAACCGGGAGAACTGCACGGCCGAGATCTCCACCGGCTGACCCGGGCGCACGGCCCCCGCGGGTCGCGCGATCCACGGTGACAGGGCATAGTGGCCCGCGGCGTCATCGACCGATGGTGCCTGTGCCGGCGAAGGTGGTGGGAAGTGACGATGCGCTTGCGGGCCCGGTGGGCCGCGGCCGTCGCGGTGATCGGGCTGACCGGGGCGACGCTCCTGGTGTCCCCGGCACCCGTTGCGGCGGCACCGGCACCCATCGGCATCCTGAGCGTGTCGGCGGAGAACGTGCGGCCCGGCGACAAGGTGCGCGTGCGGTTCCGTGTCACGAACACCGGCAGGGCGGCCGAGACGGCCATCGTGGTGGTCGGCGGCGGCCTGCGGTGCGCCACCGGATGCCGGGCCGAGCCCAGCCTCGGACCCGGTAGAAGCCGGGACTTCGAGGCCACGGTCGTCGCGCCCGAGGCGGGTCAGGGTGAGACGACCGGCCTCAACATCTCGGTCGCCGTGCGGCTCGGCGGGCAGAACAGCTTCGACTACAAGATGGTGTACGTCCACGGGCCGGGCACGGAGGTACCCGGGGCGGAGGAACCGTCGTCGGTCGACCGGGTCTCCGGCCGGGTCCGCGGCGCCGACGGCGAGGCGATCAGCGGCGCGAGCGTGACCGTCCGGGACAGTGCCGGCCACGAATACCGGACGACGAGTGACCGCAACGGCCGGTTCGTGGTCAGGTCCACCGCCGGCAAACCGATCGCCGAGGGCTCGATCACGGTCGTCGTGGCCGGGGACGGATACCGCACCGGCCGTAAGACCGTGCGGGGCGTCGCCGGTGACACCGCGAGTGTGCAGCTGAAACTGGCCGCCGCCGTCACGCCGTCGGCCACCTCGCCGTCACCTCGCGCGGAGGCGAGCCCGCTCGCCGCGGCGGACGAGACTCCCGGGTCGCCGACGATCGCGGCCGCGCCGGCCGACCCCGGCCTCCGGACCGTCAGCGACGAGGGCAACGGGACGCTGCTGTTCACCGGGCTGGGCGGCCTGCTGGTCGCCGTCGGTGTGGGTGCGCTGCTGCTGATGGTGCTCCGCCGCCGCAAGGCCTCGGCCGAGCCGGTGCCGGCCGCGGCGACCCAGCTGATGCCACCGGTCGGAACGGGTCTGGCCGACCCGCCGACCGTGGTGCTGCCGGCCCCGAGGCTCTCCGGCCGGTACGGCACGCCCCCGCAGGGCGGCACCCGGTAGCGGGGTCCGCCGTGTCACGGTGAGCGGGGTGCGAGCCCGTTCTCGTACGCATAGACGACGATCTGCACCCGGTCGCGCAGCTCGAGTTTGCTCAGCAGCCGGCCGACGTGCGCCTTCACCGTCGCCTCGGACAGGTGCAGCCCGGCGGCGATCTCGCTGTTGGACAGGCCGCGGCACACCCAGGTGAGGACCTCCCGCTCGCGGTCGGTCAGCCGTTCCAGCCGTTCGTCGGTGACGGTGTCGGGCAGGTGGGGCAGCGCGATGTCGAGCAGCCGCCGGGTGACGGCCGGTGCGACGACGGCATGCCCGCCGACGACCGCGTGGACGGCACTGATCAGGTCGGCCGGCGGCACGTCCTTGAGCAGGAAGCCGCTGGCCCCGGCGCGGAGGGCGGCATACACGTACTCGTCGAGGTCGAAGGTGGTCAGCATCAGGATGCGGGCCGGGTTTCCGGAGCCGACGATCTCCCGGGTCGCCTCGATGCCGTCGAGGACAGGCATCCGTACGTCCATCAGCACCACGTCGGGCCGCAGCGCCCGCGCCATGGCGACCGCCTGGGCGCCGTTGCCGGCCTCGCCGACGACGACCAGGTCCGGCTGGGCCTCCAGCACCAGGCGCAGGCCGAGGGAGAGCAGCGGCTGGTCGTCGGCGAGCAGCACCGAGACGGTCACGACAGGACCTCCGACCGGTCGAAGGTGAGGCACACGTGCACCCGCCAGCCCGGACCGGCACGGGGTCCGGCGTCGAGCCGCCCACCGTACGCCGTGGCGCGTTCGGCCATGCCCGCGAGCCCGTGCCGGTCGCCGATCCCGGGTCGCCGGGCGATCCGTCCGGCGCCGTCGTCGACGATCGACACCTCGGCGGCGTCCCTCCGGTAGCGCAGCGAGACCTCGGCGCCGGCCTGCGGACCGGCGTGTTTGAGGACGTTGGTGAGAGCCTCCTGCACGATCCGGTAGACGGCCAGTCCTGCGCCCGGCCCCCACGCGCCGGGGGTGCCGTCCTGCCGCACGCTGACCCGTACCCCGGCGTCGCGGACCCGGTCCACCAGCGCGGTGATGTCGTCGAGGCCGGGCTGCGGCGCGCGGGTACCCGGTTCCGGCCGGGAGGTGCCGCGCAGCAGGCCGACCAGCCGGCGCATCTCCCCCAGCGCCTGCCGGCCGGTCGCCGAGACCTGTCCCATCACGTCGGCGGCGCGTTGCGGCGCCAGCGCCGCGGTCGCCGCCGCACCGTCGGAGAGCGCGACGATGACGGCGAGGTGGTGGGCGACGACGTCGTGCATCTCGCGGGCGACGCGCGCCCGTTCGTCGGCGACGGCGAGCCGGGCGCGCTGATCGCGGTCCTGTTCCAGTCGCTGGGCGCGATCCTCCAGGGCCTGCAGGTACGCGCTGCGCGTGCGCTGGTTGACGCCGATCAGGACGACGGCGACCGTGACCGCCGAGACCGCCGCGAACGCGCCCCACGCCGGCCCGTCCTCGATCCGGTTGTCGAAGCCCGGCAGCACGGTGACGGCGGCGGCCGGCCACGCGAACCGGGCGGGCCGGTACCGGGCGACCGCGTGCAGGGCGGTCAGGGTGACCCCCAGGGCGGCCGGTGACTGGGCGCCCAGTGCCTGCGAGCCGATCAACAGGACGGTTGCGGCGGCGAAGACCGCGACGGGCGCCCGGCGGCGCCAGATCAGGGGCACCGGCAGCAGGACCACCGAAGTCCAGTCCAGCACGCCGGCGGCGTCGACCGTCGCACCGGTACGCCCGGAGAGCACCAGCGCGCAGGCCAGCGCCACCAGCGCGGCGATCCCGGCGTCGACCGCCCGCGGATGGCGACGGGCGGCAACGCGCAGGGCATGGGGGCTCACCGCACCATTGTGTCCGGACGGCGCCCGGTGCGGGGTCACGGATCACGGTGCCGGAGCATCACCGCGCCGGCGGCGAGGGTCAGCACCGTCCACGCCGCGACGGTCAGCACGGCCGTGCCGGGGGCGAGCATCGGGAACGGGTTGCCCGTGTCCACGGCGTACATCGCCTGCGCGGCCGCGATCGGGACGTAGCGCACCACGTCGTCGGCCAGGTCCTCCGGTAGCGCGGGCTGCAGGATCGCCGGCAGTACCAGCATGGTCAGGACGTAGACGGTGATCGCGGCGGCGGTGTGGCGTACCAGCGCACCGATCCCGAGGCCGATCAGCGCCAGCGCGACCGGGGCGGCGGCCGCACCGAACAGGGCACGCACCGGGATGTCGGCCGGTGGCCCGGCGGGCAGCAGCGCCTCGCCGGCGATCATGGCGACGATGCACGCGGCCAGGGTCGCCGGGAACGCCACCAGGACGAGGGCGACCGCCTTGGCCAGCAGCACCGGCACGCGCCGGGGCACCGCCGCGAACGTGGCCCGGATCAGGCCCGAGCCGAACTCGCCGGTGATCATGAGGATGCCGAACACACCGAGGATCAGGCAGACGACGTCGACGCCGAGGAACGTCTGAGCGGTCAGAGCGCCGGACGACACCTCGGCCCCGGGCCGGCGATAGACGTTGGCGTTGATCGCGACGGCCAGGCCGACGGTGATCACCGCGGTGACGGACAGCACGGCCCAGGTGGAGCGCAGGGTGATGAGCTTGCCGCCCTCGGCGCGGGCCACCCTCGGGAAGGAGACGCGGTAGGCGTTCATGCGGCGACCTTCTTCTCGCCGAACCGCACCCAGCCGCGGGTGAGGTCCATGTAGGCCTGTTCCAGCGAGGCACGGTGCGGTGTGAGTTCGTACAGGACGGCGTGGTTCGCCGCCGCGGCGGTGCCGATCTCCTCGGCGGCCAGTCCCTCCACGACCAGCGAATCCGGCTCCGGCCGGGTGACCGTCGCCCCCGCGGCGATCAGGGCGGGGTGCAGGCGGTCGGCGTCCGGTGAGCGGACCACGCACCGGTTCGCACCGGCCCGCGCGATCAGCTCCTCGACACCGACGTCGGCGAGCAGCCGCCCGGCGCCGACGATCAGCAGATGGTCGGCGGTCACCGCGGTCTCGCTCATCAGGTGGCTGGACACCAGGACGGTTCGGCCCTGCGCCGCCAGGTCCTTCAGCAGGGTCCGGATCCACAGCACGCCGTCGGGGTCGAGACCGTTGACGGGCTCGTCGAGGATCACCACGGCCGGGTCACCGAGCAGCGCGGACGCCACGCCCAGACGCTGGCTCATCCCCAGGGAGAACCCGCCGGCGCGCCGGTCGGCCACCTCGGTGAGGCCGGCCAGCGCGAGGACCGCGGCCACCCGGCGGGCGGGGATCCCATGGGTACGGGCCAGCCCGAGCAGGTGCTGCCGGGCGGTGCGGCCGCGGTGTACGGCACGGCCCTCCAGCAGGGCACCCACCGCGCAGAGCGGAGCCGGATGGGTCCGGTAGGGCCGGCCGCCGACGGTCGCGTCCCCGGCGTCCGGCCGGTCCAGCCCGACGATCATCCGCATGGTGGTCGACTTGCCCGCACCGTTCGGCCCGAGGAAACCGGTCACCCGCCCGGGCCGGACGGTGAACGACAGGCCGTCGACCGCGATCGTGGCGCCGAAGCGCTTGGTCAATTCCCGCACTTCAATCATGCAGTCGACGCTAGGGGCGCCCGTTCGTGCGCGGGAGCGCCTGAAGTCTGGTCCGAACGCCGCCACCTTCAGACCTGAGTAGCATCCGGCCCCGACCCGAAGGTGACGGATCAGCCGGACGCCGCCAGGCTCTCGCCGAGGGCCGTGGCGCGGTGCACGATCGCGCCGCCGTCGCGGCGGCTGGACACCAGCCCGGCGGCCCGCAGAGCCGACAGGTGCTCGGACGACGACGACACACTGATGCCGGTGAGCCGGGCGATCGACGAGGTGGTGTGCCGCCCGGGCCGGGTGACCTGCACCAGCACCGCGCTGCGGGTCCGGCCGAACAGCCCGGCCAGCGGATCGGCAGCCGGCCGGCCGTCGAGTCCGGCCGGTGCCTCGACCGGGTAGACCACCAGCGCCGGGCGGCCCGGCCGGAGCAGCACCCGGGGCCGCGGACCGGTGAACGGGGACGGCAGCAGCACCAGGCCGTGTCCGGCCTGCCGTACGTCGCCGTCCTGCCAGGTGTCCACCTCCAGCACCGGGCTGCGCCACCGGATCGCCGGATGCAGGCTGTTCAGCAGGCCTTCCGCACCGGTGCGGGCATAGCGGGCGGCGGCCTCACCGACCACCTGCCGATGGGTACGGGTCAACGCCGCCCAGTCCGGCGCCAGCACCTGATCGAAGTACGCCCGCATGGCGGTGACCAGGGTGTCCAGCACCGACGGGTCGGCATCGGCGAACCGGCGCCGCGCGATGGTCACCGGGGTGCCGGCGTAGGCCGCGGACACCTCCGCCCGCACCTGCCGGACCGGCGTCGAGCGGATCACCGCCAGCCCGTCGTCGATCGACGTCACGCCGTCCCACGGGGTCATGAAGTCCGGCGCGGGGCCCTGCGCCGGGATCAGATGGTGCAACGGTCGCAGCGCCGCCCCGGACGACGCCACCCGGCGTGCCAGTTCCGGCAGGGCGGCGGCCACCGGCGGCCGGCGCAGGGCCTGGCTGGCCAGCAGCACGGTGCTGGCCGGATGCAGCCGGTCGGTGAACCGGACCCGCGCCAGGTCCGCGTGGTCCAGTCGGAGACGCAACATCCGCACAGCGTGCCATGGGTTTCGGTACCGGCCGAAACGGTTGACCGGGGGGAACGCCCCGGCCGACGCTGCACCCGTTGCGGTCGGTGGAGACGAGGGATGACCTTTGCGGCGTACGGTAAGAATCTCGGTCCTGGTCTGCGGTCTGGTGCTCGCCGCCTGCGGGAGCGGGCCGCCGGTGACGCCGGCCTCGCCGCGGCCCGCCGCGGGTGACCACCGGCTGACCCTGGACGTCGGCGGTAAGCAACGCTCGGTGCTGTTGCACGTCCCGCCCGGTTACACCGGCACGAACCCGGTGCCGCTGGTGGTGGCCCTGCACTTCTATCCGGGTTCCGGTGAGCGCCTGCGCGACATGATCGGGATGGACGCCAAGGCCGACGAGCACGGCTTCCTGGTCGCCTACCCGGACGGCGTGGCCGGCGGGTTCAACGCGCTCGTGTGCTGCGGCGCCGAGGCGACGTCGCCTTCCTGAAGGCGCTGACCGGCCGGCTGATCACCGACTGGCGGGTGGACCCCCGCCGGGTCTACGCCACCGGCATCTCCAACGGCGGCGACATGAGCTTCCGCGCCGCGGTGGAGGCGACCGGCGTGTTCGCCGCCATCGGTGCGGTGAGCGGCGGGTACGGCGGACCACCGGCCGAGGCTCCCGGCTTCGTCCCGGCGGAACCGGTCTCGGTCCTGAGCATCATCGGTGCACAGGACCGGTACTTCGACATCTTCGACGCCGGGCTGAAGAAGTGGCGCGAGCGGCTCGACTGCCAACCGCGGCCGGCACCGGCGGGCGGCACGGACGGGGTCAGCCGGTCCAGCGCGCGCTGTGCCGACGGCTCGGACGTCGAGGTGTACGTGGTCGCCGACATGGGGCATGCGTGGCCGGGCGCGAAGTCCGGGGAGATGGCGCTGCCGGGCGCGCCGATCGTCGCGACCGACCTGCTGTGGGACTTCTTCGCCGGCCACCCGCGCCTCGGGTGACCGCGCGGCCGTCGTCACCGCGCCAGGGCGGCATCCCGGCTCGGCGGGGTACCGAACTGGCGGCGGTACTCCCTACTGAACTGTGACGGGCTCTCGTAGCCGACGTGCCGGCTGACCCCGGTGACGTCGCCGGGACGGGTGGCCAGCAGGAGCCGGGCCTGCTGGAGCCGGATCTGCTTCTGGAACTGGATCGGGCTCATCGCGGTCACCGCCTGGAAGTTGCGGTAGAAGGCGGAGACGTCATCCCGGACAGCTGCGCCAGCTCCTCGACCCGGAACGCCGTCGGGTAGTGGTCGCGGATCCACCGGACCGCCCGCGCGACGTGCGTGAGGTTGCTGTCGGCGAGGCCCAGCTGGCGGACCACGGCGCCCTGCTCGCCGGTGATGACCCGCCACAGGATCTCCCGCTTGATCAGCGGCGCCAGCACTGCCGCGTCACGCGGGTGATCGAGCAGCCGGACCAGCCGGAGCACCGCGTCGAGCAGCTCGGCGGGCGCGTCGCTGACCGCCATGCCGGACGGGACCCCGGCGACCGGCGGGAGGTCGCCGGGGGCGGCCTGGAGCAGCAGCTCGGCGACGACGGCGGGCCGCAGGACCAGCCCGAAGCCCAGCGCGGGACGGTCCGCGGTGGCGCCGATGAAGTTGCCGGTGACGGGCATGTCGACGGACGCGACCAGGTACTGGCCGGCGGAATATTCGTACACCCGGCTGCCCAGTGCCAGCCGCTTCGTGCCCTGGGCGATGACGGCCAGCACCGTGCCGGTCATCGACGGCTCCGGTGACTCCGGCTGCACGATCCGCGAGAGCAGCACGTCCTCGACGGGGGTGCGGTGATCCGGGCGTGCGTGACGGGTGACCAGGTCTCTCAGCGCAGCCAGGCTCATGCGCCGATTCTCTCTCCCACGGCAGGATCAGGCAAGGACCGACGAGCATCGTTCTACCGTCTTTGCAGCTCAGCCTGCTTTTATGGAGACATCGAGATTCCACCCGATGAGAGGAACATCCGATGATCGCGAGGCACGGGTTCCACGCCACGATGACCGCCCGTCCGGGCAGCGGAGACGAGGTCGTGCGGCTGCTGCTCGACGCGCCGTCCCTGCCGCACCCCGACTGCGTCGTCTTCCTGGTCGGCCGGTCCGCCGCCGACCCGGACACCGTCCACGTGACCGAGGGCTGGACCAGCGAGCAGGCTCACCAGGCGTTCTTCACCACCGCGCCGGCCCAGGCCCTGGTCGCCGCCCTCCAACCGCTGCTGACCGGCGAGTCCCGCTACACCGACGAGATCCCGGTCGGCGGCAAGGCGTGGGGAGCACACCGATGAGGCCCGCCTACGACCCGGAACTGTCCACCCTGCTGGCCGCCATGCCACCGATGCCGCCGCTCGACGCGCAGACCCTGGCCCAGATCCGCCCGTACGCCGCCGGCCCCCGTCCGGACGACGGCTCCGTCGAGCGGCGGGAGGTGACCTTCCCCGCGCCGGACGGCACCCCGATCCCGCTGACGATCCTGAGCCCCGGTGGCGTCACCGCGGCGCCGTGCGTCTACTGGATCCACGGCGGCGGCATGGTGATGGGCGACCGGTACTCCCAGATCGACATTCCACGGGAGTGGCTCGACCGGTTCGGCGCCGTGGTGGTCTCGGTCGACTACCGGCTGGCACCGGAGGCCGACGGCACCACCCTGGTCGACGACTGCTACCACGGCCTGGCATGGGTCGCCGCGCACGCCGCCGACCTGGGCATCGACCCGGCCCGCATCATCGTGGCGGGTGCCAGCGCCGGCGGTGGCCTCGCCGCCGGAGTGACCCTGATGGCCCGCGATCGCGCCACCCCGGCGATCGCCGGCCAGATCCTGATCGGCCCGATGCTCGACCACCGCAACGACAGCGCGTCGAGCCGGCAGTTCTCCGGCGGGCCCGGCGTGTGGACCCGGGAGATGAACGACTTCGGCTGGCGGTCGGTGCTCGGCGGCCTCGGCCCGGTCTCCCCGTACGTCTCCCCCGCGCTCGCCACCGACCTCGCCGGCCTGCCCGCCACCTACCTCGACGCCGGCTCGGCCGAGGTGTTCCGCGACGAGAGCGTCGAGTACGCCGCCCGGATCTGGGCGGCCGGCGGCCGGGCCGACCTGCACATCTGGGCCGGCGGCTGCCACGGCTTCGACGCGCTGTTCCCGCAGGCTCCGATCTCCTCCGCCGCCCGACGGGCCCGTACCGACTGGCTCGCCCGACTCCTCGAAGAGGTGCGTTGATCATGCCGATCGCCATCGTCACCGGCGCCGGTTCCGGCATCGGCCGCAGCGCCGCCATCCAGATCGCCCGGCGCGGCACCGGGGTCGTCCTCACCTATCAGGGCAACCGGTCCGGCGCGCTGGACACCGTCGCCGCCATCGAGAAGGACGGTGGCACCGCGGTCGCCCTGCCACTGGACCTCGGCCGCTCCGAGACGTTCCCGGCCTTCCGTGACGCGGTGGCCGCGGCCCTGCGCGACGTCTGGCAGCGTGACACCTTCGACCACCTGGTCAACAACGCCGGCGCCAGCCGGGTCGCACTGTTCGAGGAGACCACCGAGGACACCTTCGACGACCTGATGCGGGTGCTGCTGAAGGGGCCGTACTTCCTCACCCAGACGCTGCTGCCGCTGCTGGCCGACGGCGGCGCGATCGTCAACGTCACCAGCGGTGCGGCGAGCACCGTCACCGAGCCCGGCTACTCGGTCTACGGCGCGATGAAGGGTGGCCTGGTGGTACTGACCCGCTACCTGGCCAAGGAACTCAGCGGCCGCGGCATCCGGGTCAACTCCCTGGCCCCCGGCCCCACCCGGACCCGGCTGGGCGACAACGCCTTCGAACGCCATCCGGAGGTGATTCCGGAGCTGGCGGCCCGGACCGCCCTCGGACGGCTGGGCGAACCGGACGACGTCGGAGCGGTCATCGCCGCGCTGCTCGGCACCGATCTCGCGTGGATCACCGCGCAGGACATCGACGTCTCGGGCGGTTACGGCCTCTGAGCACGGTCACAGCGTCGCGGCGTAGGCGGCGCGGACCGCGGCGGCGACCGTCGCCGTGGTCACGCCGGGCACGGTGTCCTCCAGCGCGCCGACGGTGGACGGCTCGAAGTCGTAGCCGAGCTCGGCGTAGGCCGGGGTCAGCACCTCGCGGAGGCGGGCCGCACCACTGACCTGGATGACCGTGCTGAACAGCCAGCCGTCCCGGGTGACCCGCTGGGCCGAGCCGACGATCTTGGCGCCGCCGGCGTTGATGCTGTAGTCGCCGGGGCAGTACTCGCCGGGTACCGGGCCGATCCGGGCGTCCGCGCCGAGACCGGCGAGCACCTCGGCGTGCAGGGCGGCGAACCGCTGGAACCGCTCGACCGGTTCGAGGGGTTCGCCGGCGGCCCGGTGCACGTGGTCGACGACCACACTGCCGGGGTGGTAGGCGGCCAGGCTGCCGCCCTGGGGACGCACGACCGGCAGGAACCCGAACCGCTCGACGGCGGCGGCCGCCCGCGGGTAGCCGGGGCGCAGCGTGTCGCGGCGGCTGAACGCGGCGGTCGGTTGTGGTGAGTAGATCCGCAGGATGTCCCGGGCGTCGCCGAGGCCGTCGCGTAGCAACCGCGGCCCGAGCGCCATGTCGTGCGCCGGGTCGCCGGGCCGGTCCACCTCGACGAACGTCACCCGGACGATCTTACGGAACCGCGGTGGCGGTCGTCGGTGGCCGGGGCGCCGAGCAGTGGCCCGGCCGGGGGTGACGGCACCTCCCCCGGTCAAGGCCGGACCAGCGCCGGGTTCACCGCGGGAGCACCCGTAGGGGTGCGACCAGGGTCGCGCGACATTGACGGGCATCACTTGAGATGACAGCGTCGGCGGGGTGGATGTCACTCGGGGGGAGACCAACCATGCCTAGTCGTCGAACGGTTCTGACCGGATCCGCCGCCGCGGCGATCGCGGCCGGGGCCGGGGTCGGGATCGCATCACCGGCCGCGGCCTCGCCCGGCGGGCCGGACCGGGCCGCGTTACAGGCGGCGCTGGACCGGATCGTCGCCACCGGCGCCACCGCCGCGCTGGCCCGGCTGGACGGCCCGTCCGGCAGCTGGCGCGGATCCAGCGGGGTGGTGGAGCTGGGCCGCCCGGCCCGGCCCGCGCCCGGTGGCCTGTACCGGGTCGGCAGCATCACCAAGACCTTCGTGGCCACCGTGATCCTCCAGCTGGCCGGGGAGCGGCGGCTCGCTCTCGACGACACGCTGGAGCGCTGGCTGCCGGGCGCGATCGCCAACGGCTCGCGGATCACGATCCGCAACCTGCTCCAGCACACCAGCGGGATCTTCGACTACACCGACCTGCTGTTCGCGTCCTTCGAGGAGGTGCTGCGCGCCCGGTACCGGACGTTCCGGCCCGAGGAACTGGTCGCGCTCGCCGCCGCGCAGCCGCCGGTGTTCGAGCCGGGCACCTCGTGGGCCTACTCCAACACCAACTACGTCCTGCTCGGGCTGATCGTGCGGAAGGTGACCGGGCGGGCGTACGGCAGGGAGGTCGACCGGCGCATCCTGCGGCCGCTGCGCCTGCACGGCACCGAGGTACCCGGTACCGACACCACGATCGACGGGCCGCACGCCCACGGTTACGAGCCGGTCGAGCGGGACGGCGGGCCGGTGCCGCTGGACTTCACCGACCTGAACCCGTCGATGGCCCACGCCGCCGGTGAGATCGTCTCCACCACGGCGGACCTCAACCGCTTCTACCGCACCCTGCTCAGCGGCCGGCTGCTGCGGCGGGCCCAGCTGGCCGAGATGCTGACCCCGGTCGGCGAGCTGAGCTACGGCCTCGGCATCTACCAGCAGGAGCTGCCCGGCGGCCCGACGCTCTGGGGGCACAGCGGCGGCATCTTCGGCTTCATCAGCTACTCGTTCTCCACACCGGACGCCGCCACCCAGCTGAGCATCTCGATCAACCCGTGGATCGGTGACGCCGGGCAGGCGGTCGTCGACCTGGCCCTGCTGGCATTCGGCGTCACCGCGCCGGCCGCACTACGGGCACCGGCCACACCGTTCCCGGTCATGGGGTTGCGCCCGCCCCGGGCGTGACGCCGGGGCCGGGGCAGGCGCCCCGGGCGGTTCAGACCAGCACGGCTCCGGGAAAGTACGCCGGGTCGGTGTGCCGGTAGGCCACCGTCAGCGCCTGCGGTGGCAGGCCCAGCGCCGCGATGATCGCCGTGTACTGGGCCTCGGCGAACTGGCGCCGGATCCGGTCCGGGTCCGGCGCGACCTGCCCGCGCAGAGCGGCGCCGATCCGGGCGAGGTCGGGCTCGGCTGTGGCGAACGGGGCGAAGGCGCCGGCGTCGGCTCCCAGCGCGCCCTCCGGCAGGACGTGGCCGGACGGGAACGCGACGCCGCCGATCCCGGGCCGGATCACGCCGTCGTCGCCCTCGAACCATTCGACCAGCATCGACTGATCGGAGACGTACCGGTGGACCCGGGCCCCGCCCCGGTAGACGTGACAGTCGACGAAGTCGGAGTCGACGACGTACGTCGCCAGCACCGGGCCGCTCAGCGCCGCGCTGAGGCCTTCAGCGAGGGGACCGAGGTCGGCGACGTCCCAGTCGCCCTCCTCGGGAATCACCGCCACCCGTTCGGCGGCGACCGGCACCACGATCGCCCGGGCTCCGGTCCCCCGGACCGCCTGCACCGTCGCCGCGAACTCCGCCGCCACCAGCATCGTCTGGTAACTCGTTCCCACGCCGCGCCTCCCCGTTTCGACTACGTGGACGCTAGCCGAGCAGACGCCACCGGCGCGGGAGCGATCGCCGGAGAGTCGGGCCCGGGTCCTACCCGGCCGCGGCGGCGGAGGCCTCGATGGACTTGCGCAGGGCCGGCCCGATCGGCCCGCTGATGTCGGCCAGTTCCTGGAGGCGCCGCCGGGCGTCCCGGCGGGCGCGGCGGTCGAGGACCAGGCCGAGACCGCCGGCGACGACCACGGTCACCAGGGCGGCGTCGGCGGGCTCGACCCGGCTGATCGGATCCTTCAGAGCCGACCGGACCCGGCCCAGCAGCTCCTTGCGGACCCGGGGGTCGCGGAGGGTGACCCGGGTCCGGGGGATGATCCCGAGCATCCGGTACGGCTCCAGGCGCACCCAGCCGTCGTCGGCGAGCTGCCGGCGCACCGCGACGACGGTGGCGTGCTGCCGGCGGTCCACCCAGGACTGCCACTTGCGGGGCCGGGAGCCGGCGATGTCGTCGAGGAGGGTGGCCAGGACCGGGTCGGCATCCGGCCGGCGGGTGCCGGCGGTGGCACGGCCGTTGGTGTCGGTGAGGTGGCCGCTGAGGTAGAGGTCGGCGAGGGCCGCCGCGCGGACCATGGCGCCGAGGTTGGTGCCGAGGCGGACCCGGCCCTTGGCGGGGTCGTGTGCCAGCAGGAGGATCCGCTGGGGGAGGCTACCGGGGACGGTCATCTTATTCGTCCTCTTCGTCCGGTTCGGAAGTGCTGGGTGGCCGGCCCGGCCCCCGCATCCGGCCGACTCCCCCGGGGAGCCGGCCGGCGTCGCTCAGTGCCTTGCGCAGCAGATACTCGATCTGCGCGTTCGTGCTGCGCAGCTCGTCCCCGGCCCACCGTGCGAGGGCGTCGTGCACGGCGGGATCCAGGCGGAGCAGGAGCTTCTTGCGCTCGGTGGCCATGTGATCAGGAGTAGAGGGTGCCCGTGTTGACGACGGGCTGGGCGTCCCGGTCGCCGCAGAGGACCACCAGCAGGTTGCTGACCATGGCGGCCTTGCGCTCCTCGTCCAGCTCGACGACGTCGTGCTCGGTGAGCCGGGCCAGGGCCAGCTCGACCATGCCGACGGCACCCTCGACGATACGGGTCCGGGCGGCGACGATCGCGTTGGCCTGCTGACGGCGCAGCATGGCGTGGGCGATCTCGGGTGAGTAGGCCAGGCGGGTCAGCCGCGACTCAATGATCTTCACCCCGGCGGCGGCGACCCGCACACCGATCTCCTCGGACAGCCGGGCGGTGATCTCGTCGGCGTTGTCCCGCAGCGACATCAGGGTGGTGTCGTGGGAGTCGTAGGAGTAGCTGTTGGCGATGTGCCGCACGGCGGTCTCGGTCTGGATGGCGACGAACTCGATGAAGTCGTCGACCTCGAAGACCGCACGGGCGGTGTCCTTGACCTGCCAGACGACCACGGCGGCGATCTCGATCGGGTTGCCGTCGGCGTCGTTGACCTTGAGGACGTCGGTCTCGTGGTTACGGATCCGGGTGGAGACGCGGCGCCGGGCGGTCAGCGGGTTGACCCAGCGCAGCCCGTCGGTGCGGACGGTGCCGGTGTAGCGGCCCAGGAGCTGGAGCACGCGGGCCTCGCCCGGGGCGACCGGGGTGAGGCCGAGCAGGGCGAACGCGGCGGCGAGCACGAGCAGGACGCTGACGCCGAGCAGGCTGAGCACGACGGCGGCGCTGGCCTGCTGCACGGCGACCACGAACACCGCCACGGCCAGCAGGATCACCACGCCGCTGCCGGCGACGACGGGCCAGCCGGAGGCGTCGCGGGCGGCGCGCTCACGGACCTGCGGGGCGGGAAGGTCGAGGTGTTCGGTCATGTGGGGCCTCCCTCAAGCGGTGATGGCGCCACACTATCAATGTGATATCACTTTTTCAACCGCCCGGACCGTCAGTAGCCGGCGTAGCGGCCGGGGCGGTGATTCATGGCGACGACCAGGTTGAGCACGACCGCACCGACGGCGGAGAGCAGGGCGGCGGCGGGCGGCAGGACGAACGCGGAGATCAGGATGACGACGGCGTCGAGGGCCATCTGGACGTACCCGGCCCGCCAGCCCCAGCGGTCCTGGCAGGTCAGGGCGACCACGCCGAAACCACCGAGGCTGGCGTTGTGGCGGAAGATGATCAGGATGCCGATACCGGCGGCCAGGTTGCCGGCGATCGTGGCGTACAGCGGGGTCAGCTGCGGCAGCGACATCATCGCCGGGTGCAGCAGCGAGAACGCCGACACCAGGGCGACACCGACCGCGGTACGGACGGTGAAGGCCCAGCCCCGCCGGGTGATCGCCAGCACCACGAAGGGCAGATTGACCAGCGCGAACACGGCCGACAACGGCCAGCCGGAGGTGCGTTCGATGAGCAGGCCCAGCCCGGCGGTGCCACCGGTCGCGATGCCACCCGCGGCCAGCAGGAACAACCCCAGCGACGCGACGAACGCGCCGGTCACGATGCCGGCGGCGTCCTCGGTGAGCGAGTGCCGTACGGATTGCGTGACGGTGGGCGCACTGCCGGCCTTGATCATGCGGTGAGCGTCCCAAGATCATTCGATCTGCGCAATCGCGACCGTTTTGACTGGTCAGATTGCCCAATCCCGCTGAAGGCCCGCGCTGTTCGCCGACAGTGAACGCCGGAAGAAGCGGAATCCCGCCACGGTTGAGCCTGCCGTACTCAACTTCCCGGAGGTAACCGTGAGCAAGCGACTCCCCGTGCTCTTCCTCGACGACATCGTCCTGCTTCCGGGCATGGTCGTGCCGGTGCAGCTCGACGAGGCCGCGCAGGCCGCCGTCGACGCCGCCGTCACCTCGGCGGCCTCCGAGCTGCTGATCGCCCCACGGATCGAGGGGCGCTACGCGTCCTACGGTGTGGTGGCGAGCGTCGAGCAGGTCGGCAAGATCCGGGGCGGCTCCCCCGCCGCCGTGCTGCGCACCGGGCCGCGCGCCAAGATCGGCAGCGGCGTGACCGGGCCCGGCGCGGCACTGTGGGTGGAGGCCGAACCGGTCCTCGCCGGACCGGTGTCCGACCAGGCCCGTGAGCTGGCCGCCGAGTACAAGAAGCTGGTCGTCTCGGTGCTCCAGCGGCGCGAGGCGTGGCAGGTCATCGACTCGGTCAGCGCCATCGACGACCCTGGCGACCTGGCCGACACCGCCGGCTGGGCGCCGTACCTGTCCGGTGACCGCAAGCGCGAACTGCTCGAGACCCCCGACGTCGAGGCCCGGCTGCGGCTGCTGATCGAGTGGACCCGCGACTTCCTGGCCGAGTCCGAGGTCAACGAGACGATCGAGAAGGACGTCCGCGAGAACGTCGAGAAGCGCAACCGCGAATACCTGCTGCGCGAGCAGCTGAAGGCGATCCGCAAGGAACTCGGCGAGGGCGAGTCGGACGACAAGGACGACTACCGTGCGCGGATCGAGGCCGCCGAGCTGCCGGAGGCGGTACGCGAGGCCGCGCTGCGCGAGGCCGACAAACTGGAGCGGGCCGGCGACCAGAACCCGGAGGCCGGCTGGATCCGCACCTGGCTGGACACCGTCCTCGACCTGCCGTGGAGCGTGCGCACCACCGACAACACCGACCCGGAGGCGGCCCGCGCCGTCCTCGACGCCGACCACCACGGCCTGGACGAGGTCAAGGAACGCATCGTCGAATACCTGGGCGTCCGTGCCCGCCGCGAGTCACGCGGCCTGGAGACGGTCGGCGGCCGCGGCTCCGGCGCGGTGATCCTGCTGGCCGGCCCGCCCGGAGTCGGCAAGACCTCGCTCGGCGAGTCGGTCGCCCGGACCCTGGGCCGAAAGTTCGTGCGGGTCGCGCTCGGCGGCGTCCGCGACGAGGCGGAGATCCGCGGGCACCGGCGCACCTATGTGGGCGCCCTGCCGGGACGCATCGTGCGGGCGATCCGCGAGTCCGGTTCGATGAACCCGGTGGTGCTGCTCGACGAGGTCGACAAGGTGGGCAGCGACTACCGGGGCGACCCGGCGGCCGCGCTGCTGGAAGTGCTCGACCCGGCGCAGAACCACACGTTCCGCGACCACTACCTGGACCTCGACCTGGACCTGTCGGACGTGCTGTTCATCGCGACCGCCAACGTCCTGGAGACCATCCCGCAGGCGCTGTTCGACCGGATGGAACTGATCGCGATCGACGGCTACACCGAGAACGACAAGGTGGCCATCGCCCGGGACTTCCTCATCCCGCGGCAGCTGGAACGTGCCGCCCTGGCACCCGGCGAGGTCACCGTCACCGAGGACGCCCTGCGCGAGATCGCCGCCAACTACACCCGGGAGGCGGGCGTACGCTCATTCGAGCGCCTGCTGGCCAAGGCGTTCCGCAAGGTGTCGCTGAAGTCGCTGCCGGCCACCGTCGACGCCGCCGACCTGAAGGACCTGATCGGACGGCCCCGGTTCACGCCGGAGTCCGGTGAGCGGACCGCGGTGCCCGGTGTCGCCACCGGACTGGCCGTCACCGGCATGGGCGGTGACGTGCTCTACATCGAGGCGTCGCTGCTGCCCGGCAACACCGGCGGCCTGTCGGTCACCGGCCAGCTCGGCGACGTGATGAAGGAGTCCGCGCAGATCGCCCTGTCGTACGTCCGGGCGCACGCCGGTGAGCTGGGCATCTCGCCGGAACAGCTGGACCACCCGATCCACCTGCACGTCCCGGCCGGGGCGGTGCCCAAGGACGGGCCGTCGGCGGGCGTCACGATGACGACCGCGCTGGTGTCGCTGCTGCTGGGCCGCAACGTGCGGGCCGAGATCGGGATGACCGGCGAGGTGTCGCTGACCGGGCGGGTGCTGCCGATCGGCGGTGTGAAGCAGAAGCTGCTCGCCGCCCAGCGGGCCGGGCTCACCGAGGTGTACATCCCGCGGCGCAACGAGCCGGATCTCGACGAGGTCCCGGCCGACGTGCGCGAGGCGCTGACCGTACACCTCGTCTCCGATGTCCGGGAGATCCTCGACAGTGCGCTGGAGGCGGTGACCACCGACGCGGTCGCGGCGGTCTAGGTGTTCTGACCACGGACGTCCCCACGCTGACGTCGCTGTCGCCCCGGTCGACGACCCGGCCCTACCCCCGGCCGATCCGCAGTGGATCGGCCGGGTAGGTCGGCCGGGCGGGCGAGGTGGAAGCCCTGGCCGTAACCGAGGCCGAGTTCGGCGAGCCGGGACCGTTCGGCGGCGGTCTCGATGCCTTCGGCGATGAGTTCGGCGTCGGTGTCGGCCGCGAAGCTGACCAGCGACCTGGCCAGGGCGGCACGCGCCGGGTCGGTGTCGATGTCGCGGACCAGGGAGATGTCCAGCTTGATGATGTCGGGTCGCAGTTGCAGGATGTGGTTCAGGCTGGCGAATCCGGCCCCGGCATCGTCGATGCTCAGCTTCAGTCCGGCGCTGCGCAGGTCTTTCAATGCGTGACGCAGCTTCGCGTAGTCGTCGATCTGGGTGTGTTCGGTGACCTCGATGACGAGGTGGTTCCCGGCGTGCGCGAGGAGGATGTCGGAGGCCGCCGCGGTGAGAAGGGCGTCGGCGGACAGGTTCACGCAGAGCCACGTCTCGTCGGGCAGGTCGGGCAGGCGTTCGAGTGCGCGCTGGACCGCCAGCAGTTCGAGATCGGTGCCGAGACCGCTCTGGGTGGCAGCGGCGAACGCCCGGTCCGGGCTCGCGAAGATGTCGGGGTTGAAGCGGGCCAGGGCTTCGTAGGCGACGGTGACGCCGTCGGCGAGCTTGACGACCGGCTGGAAGACCATCTGGATCGCGCGCTGATCGAGTACGGTCCTGACCGTCTGCGTGGCGTGGTGGACCGCCTGGCGCTGCTGGGCGAGGGGTGAGCCCATATGGTCGCTGATCAGCTCGGCGATGAGCGTCATGAACCGTACGGCCTCGCCGTCCAACGACGGGTCGGGGTTGCGGCTGACGCAGCACAGCATGCCGGCCTCGGCACCGCCCGGTCCGTGCCACGGCACACCGATGTAGGACCCGATCCTCAGCTCACGGGTGACCGGCAGATCCCGGGTGACCGGGTGGCGGCGTGCGTCGGCGATGATCGGCGGCAGCGTTCCCGCCACGACCCGGGTGCAGTAGGACCCCTGCAGGTCGGTGCCTTCACCGACCGGGATGTTCATCGCCGCGACCTCGCCACTCGCGGCGTGGATGATCTGCTGCCCGTCGGCGAAGGCCGACACCCACGCCACCTCGGCGTCCAGGTGCGAACGGACCAGCCACAGGAGCCGTTCGACGGCCCGGGAGTCGTGATCGGGACCGGCCGGGCCGAGGGCGTTCGCCGATGCCGGCATGGGCGGAACGGACAGCAGTGACACGGCGCAACTCCTCGATCGGCACGTCTTCGTTCTCGCCGGCCCGCGGGACGGTCTTCCTGATCGGCTACTGATGTCGGCGCCGACCGCCCCGCCCTGAGAACTCTGACGCCTGCGACCTCAGTCCGGCTGGTCGTCGAAGGACGCGCGGTAGTCACTGAACCGCTGCCGCTGGACGTCCAGATCCGGCGAGCCGGTCGGGTAGACGTGGTCGAACAGCTCGACCGGCTGCGGATCGGGCATGGCCAGTACGCGTTCGCGCAGGTCGAGGGCGGCCTTCTTGGCGTCCTCCTCGACCTGCGCGAAGAAGTCGTCGCCGGCGATCCGCTGCTTGGTGAGGAAGGCCCTGAGGCGGCTGATCGGGTCCTTGGCCCGCCACGCCTCGACCTCGCTGGCGATCCGGTAGCGGGTCGGGTCGTCGGAGCTGGTGTGTGCACCCATCCGGTAGGTGTAGGCCTCGATGAGCATCGGGCCCTGCCCGTGCCGGGCGTGGTCCAGAGCGGCGCGGGTGACGGCGTAACTGGCCAGCACGTCGTTGCCGTCGACGCGGATGCCGGGGAAGCCGTAGCCGGCGGCGCGGCGGTAGAGCGGCACCCGGGTCTGCCGCTCGGACGACGCCGAGATGGCGTACTGGTTGTTCTGGCAGAAGAAGACGATCGGGGCGTTGAAGACCCCGGACCAGACGAAGGACTCGTTGACCTCGCCCTGGCTGGAGGCGCCGTCACCGAAGTAGGCGATCACCGCCTCCCCGTCCGCCGAACCGGTCCTGCCCTCCATGTTCACGCCCATGGCGTAGCCGGTGGCATGCAGCGTCTGCGAACCGATGACGATCGTGTACTGGTTGAACTTGAACTCGTTCGGATCCCAGCCGCCCTGGTCCACCCCGCGGAACAGGCCGAACGGCATGATCGGGTCGATCCCGCGGCAGTAGAGCACCCCGTGCTCGCGGTAGGTCGGGAACGCCATGTCCTGCGGCAGCAACGCCCGCCCGGACCCGACCTGCGCCGCCTCCTGACCCAGCAGGCTCGCCCACAGGCCCAGCTCACCCTGCCGTTGCAGGGCCACGCCCTCGGCGTCGAGGCGGCGGACGGTCACCATGTCCTGATACAGGCCGCGATACTCGTCGTCGGTGAAGTCGACCGCATACGTCACCCCGTCGGGACCCGTGACGCTGTCGACGTGGTCACCCTCAGGGTTCAGAAGCTGTACGAAACCGCCGGCCCGGTGTTGGTCCACTACCTGACCGTATGCCGTCCACCGGGCACCCGGTCAAGAGTGATCCCATTTCGCCGTCGGGCCGGACCGGCTCAGCGGCGGCCGGTGGCCAGGGCGATCAGGAACTGACCTCCGCCGGTGTCGACGGTCGCGGTCACCGGGAGACCGGGGACCAGGCGGGAGAAACGGTCGACCAGCCAGTCCGCCGCCTCCTGCGCGTCGCGCCGGCTCGGGCTGCGCCCCACCAGCTCGCGGCCGCCCTTGCGCTCCAGGCGCTCGGCCACGGTGATCAGCGGCGCCGGCTCCACCACGTTGAGCCGGTCCGGCCAGGCGATGACCACCTTGACCGCGCCCTTGCGGGTGTTGCAGGCGCGGTGGGCGATCCGCTCGGCGACCTTCGCCTTCCGGTCGGCGGTGCGGCTGTCGACCGACGGGCCGCGCGGGTCGTTCACCGACATGCCACGGTCGACCGGCTCGTCGCACACCCAGCAGCGCCAGCCGTCGCGCTCGCCCACATCCTCAAGGAGACTCACCCGAACAAATTAGCCCATAGGCGCTTGCCTATGGCGTGTATGGTTGCTGCCTGGTGAGGGGAGACGTCAATGCGGACGAGGGACTCGATCGCCATGGTGGCCGCCGCGCTCTCGATCGCGGCGTCGTTCGTCATCGTGAACCTTCCGCTGCCGGTGACGGCACCCGGCGGGGCGGACAGATCAACCCAGGTCATCGTCGTGACCGAGGCCGGCCCGTGGTGGGACTGCCCGGACGAGGCCGCCGACGGCTGACGCCCGGCGGGCCGCGCGACGCCGCTGCTTGGCCGTGTACATGGACGCGTCGGCGGTGCTCAGCAGCACCGACGCGTCGTAACCGTAGTCCGCGGCCAGGCCCAGGCCGATGCTGCACCCGGCGATGACCTCCACCTCGCCGGTCGGCAGCCGCAGCCGGTACGGCGCGTCGACGGCCTCCTGGATGTGTGCGGCCAGCATTTCGGCCTCCGCCGCGGTGGTGTCGGTGCAGGCGATCACGAACTCGTCGCCGCCGAGGCGGGCCGCTATCCCGTGCAGGCCGGCCGTCTCCGACAACCGCTGGGCCGCGATGATCAGCAGCTGGTCGCCGGCGTCGTGGCCGTACGTGTCGTTGACCGCCTTGAAACCGTCCATGTCGATGAACAGGACCGCCACGTCACTGCCGTCCTGCCGGCACCGGCTCAGTGAGGCCGCCAGGGTCTCCATGAAATAGGCGCGGTTGGGCATCCCGGTGAGCACGTCGGTCTCGGCCTGCATCCGGATCCGCTGGAACAGCAGCGCCTTCTCCAGGACCAGGCCGCCCACGTCGACGAGATGGTCGAGGAACGACCGCGCGTCGGTCCCCTCGGCGGGCACACCGGTGAGCAGCAGGCGCCCGGCTCGCGGCTCCTGGGTGCCCAGCGGCTGCGAGAGGGCGCCCGCCGGGAGGCCCGGCAGGTCGTCGCCGAGGATCCGGGGCCAGTCGGCGCCGCCGCCCGCCGCCAGTTCCTCGCCGTACGTGTCGGTGAGATAGACGGCCGCTCCGGTCACCGGCACGTGCTCGATCATCGTGTCGACGATGTTGCGGGCCGCGGTGATCACGTCGACCATGCCGGCCAGTCCCGCGGTCACCGTGTTCAGGCGCTGGAGCCGGTGCAGCTGATCCTGGGTACGCCGGTACAGCCGCCCGTTGTCGATGGCGAGGGAGATCCGGCTGACGACGGCGATCAGCTCCTGGATGTCGGCGTCGTCGAAGGGCAGATCGTCGGTACGGGCCAGCAGCAGGTGCCCGAGGTGCTCGCCGCGGACGGTCAGCAGCCCGTACGCGAGGTGCGAGAGTCCCGAGGCGGCCAGCCACTCCGGCGCGGGCACCTCGCCGACCGGGGCGGCGGTCACCGGCCGGGTCGCGGTGAGCGGGCGTGCGGCGGCGGGTGGTTCGACCGTGCCCGGCGGCAGGTGCCGGGCGGCCAGGCCCCACTGCGCGGCCAGCCGGAGCCCGTCGGAGCCGTCGCCGGCCGGGGTGAGGACGATCGCGATGTCGGCGTCGAACAGTTCCGCGACGTCACACACCGCGCACTCGAGCACGTCGTCGACCTCGGTGACCTTGCCGAGCGCGGTGACGAGCTGCGCCAGCCGGGTGGCCCGGGCCAGGGCGCGGGCCGAGATCGCACGGGACTGGGCCAGCTCGGCACGCAGCCGGCGGATCTCGTCCTCCGCGGTGGTGGTCGTCGCCTCCCCCATGATCAGAAGGTGAGGACGACGACGGTGGCGTTGTGGAAGCCGGTCGACCCGGTGACCCGCGCGAACTCGCCGTAGGTGAAGAACCCGGCGAACGGCGCCTCGCCCAGAGGTCCACGGATGGCGACGGCCTCCTCGGGCAGGGCGTCACCGAGAGGCGGGACCCGCCCGGCGCAGCTGAACACGAGCGCCCCACGGGGCTCGGCGCCGAGCCGCTGGACGGCGGTGGCGGCGGCCGATCCGGCGGCGTCCAGCAGGTCACGCTGGTTGCCGGAGAGCACCTGCACCACGGACTGCTCGCTGACATGGCCGAACATGACCAGGGCGCCCTCCGGGGTACGGCCCAGGATGTGCCGTCCGTCGAAGGCGCCGGCCGCGTTGGCGAGACCGAGCGGATGGTCGAATGTGAGCCGCGCGAAGGTGGGGCCGGTGGCGTCGCCGGGTTCGCCGGCCTGCACGTCCCCGCCGCGCTGTTCGAGGTAGACGTCCACGGCCGGGCGCCCGTCCAGCTCGTGGATGATGTTGGCCTCCGCGCGGGTCACCGTCACCGGATCACCCATCGGATGCCAGCCGTGCGCGACGCCGATGCCGAGCGGGTGCGGCGAATTGATCCAGATCGCGATGAGGCTGTTGGACATCAGTTTGCCGTCGGCGAACTGGTAGGTGGCCCCCATCGAGAGGTCCTCGGACGCCGCTCCGCCGACCAGCGGGACGGTCGACCCGGTGACCGCATAGCTGCCCCGGACCACTTCCCGCTGATCGCCGGCCAGCCCGTCGGAGAGCATCATCAGCACCGAGTTCTCGCCGTCGCCTCCGGCACGCTCGCGGGCCAGCTCGGTGACGCGCCGGGCGGCGCCGCGCAGGTCGGCGCTGACCGAGTCGGCGGTGGCGATGCCGAAGGTCAGTTCAGCGGCGGGCACGTAGAGCGCGACGGCCCCGGCGGTCACGTTCGCGGCCCCGGTGAACCCGGCGAAGGCCGTGCAGCCGACGACCTGGGCGGGCGCCGCGCTCTCGGCGACCGCCTCGAAGAACCGCAGTGGCTCGTATTCGACCGTCACGTGCACGATCAGCAGGTCGGCCGGCTCGGGTGTCCGGCCGGCGAGCGCGGCGCTCACGCACTCCCGGGCCGCGGCCACCGCGTCGGCGGCGGTACTGCTGCCCTGACCGACCCTGCGCCGGTCGTTGTCGTTCGCCATGATCGCCCCCGGTCCCACGGCACGGCCGTCCGACCGCTGCTCCTCGACTCCTATCGGCCGGTTCGGCGCGGGGTTGACCGTTTCTCAGTCGTGGATCAGGGTGCAACCGTTCGCCGGGTTCTCCGACACCGCGATCACCGCGTCGAGCCGATCGCGGGTCCTGATCAGGCCGGCGATCTGCTCGTCGATACGCTTGCGCTCGGCGGCGAGCCGGGCCCGCGACTCCGGTGTGTTGACCCCGGCGTCGACACAGGGCAGCAACTCGAGGATGGTCCGGCTGGACAGGCCGGCGCCGTAGAGCATCTGGATGAGCTGCACCCGGTCGACGGCCCGCTCCGGATAGTGCCGCTGACCCGAGTCGCTGCGCTCCGCGGTGAGCAGGCCCTGCTCCTCGTAGTAGCGCAGAGCCCGGACACTCACCCCGGACCTCGTCGCCAGCTCACCGATCCGCATCGTGGTTTCCGGCATCGTGCTTTGCGGCATCGTGACCCCCACCATAGAACTTGCCTCTGACGTCAACGTCAGGTCCTAGCGTAGTCGGCATGCAGATCAACGGAGCAAACGTCCTGGTCACCGGCGCAAACCGGGGCCTCGGCCGACAGTTCGTACGCTCGCTCGCCGACCGTGGCGCCGCCAAGGTGTACGCCACCGCCCGCCGGCCCGAGCTCATCGACGTGCCGGGGGTGATCCCGGTCCGGCTCGACATCACCGACAGCGCGTCGATCGCGGCCGCCGCCGAGGCCGCCCCGGACGTCGACATCCTCGTCAACAACGCCGGCATCTCGACCGGCGCCAACCTGATCACCGGTGACCTGGCCACCATCCGCAGCGAGATGGACACCCACTTCTACGGCACGCTCGGCGTGATCCGGGCGTTCGCGCCGCAGCTGGCCGGTGGGGCGATCCTCAACGTGCTGTCGGCGATCTCGTGGCTCGCCGTCGACGGGGCCGGTGCCTATCACGCGGCGAAGGCGGCCGAGTGGGCGCTGACCAACAGTGCCCGCCTGGAGCTGGCCGCCCAGAAGACCCTGGTGACGGGGCTGCATCTGGGCGCCGCCGACACCGACATGATGGCCTGGTACACCGGCGACAAGACCGCGCCCGAGGTCATCGTGGGGGCGGCGCTCGACGGCATCGAGGCCGACCGTACCGAGATGCTCGCCGACGCGTGGAGCAAGCAGGTCAAGGTGTGGCTGTCGGAGGACCCGAGCGTCATCTACCGGGAGGCGGCGGCCGCCCTCACCGCCTGACGGCGACGGTCAGGACCGTGTGCAGGGCGGTCAGCAGCTGCTCGGCGGTGAACGGTTTGCCGACCACGGTGACCGACGGGTCGAGCAGGCCCTGCTCGGACATGAGCGGATCGGCGTAGCCGGACATGTAGAGCACCGGGACGGCCGGGAACTCGGCGCGCAGCACGGCGGCGAGTTCCGGCCCGTTCAGGTGCGGCATCACCACGTCGGACAGCACCGCGTCGATCCGCTCCGGGTGCCGGCGGGCGATCTCGAGAGCCTGCCGGCCGTCGGCGGCGGTCAGCACCGTGTAGCCCGCTCTGGCCAGGATGCGGCGGGCGGCCTCGCGGACGCCGTCCTCGTCGTCGGCGATCAGGACGGTGTGGCCGGTACCGGCCGGCCCGGCGGTCGGGGCCGCGACGGGGGCGACCGGCTCGTCGGTGGCCGGCAGATAGAGGTGGACGGTGGTGCCGCGCCCGGGTTCGGACTCGAGGATCAGGTCGCCGCCGGACTGCCGGACGATGCCGTAGGCGGTGGCCAGCCCCAGGCCGGTGCCCTGCGCCTTGGGTTTGGTGCTGAAGAACGGCTCCACCGCACGGTCGAGCACATCGGCGGTCATCCCGTGGCCGGTGTCGGAGAGGGTCAGGTGCACGTATCCGTCCCGGCCGGTGTCGCGGCTGGTCAGAGTGAGGACTCCCCCGTCGGGCATCGCGTCGCGGGCGTTGGTGGCCAGGTTGAGCAGCACCTGGGTGAGCCGGGCGCCGTCGGCCGTCACGTTGCGGGCACCCGGCTGGAGGTCGGTGACCACGGTGATCTGCGGCCCGAGCGAGCCGAGCATGCCGGCCACCCCGGTGACGACGGCGTTGGGGTCCAGCACGGTCAGGGTGACGACCTCGCGCCCGCCGAAGGTGAGCAGTTGATGGGCCAGGTAGGCGGCGCGGCGGCCGGCGGTGCTGATCCGCTCCAGGTCGGCGAGCATCGCCGCGGCGTCGTCGCCGGTCAGTGGCCCGCCGGTGGCGTCGCGCACGGCGTCGGCGGTGAACTCGGTGAACGACAGGACGATGTTGAGCATGTTGTTGAAGTCGTGGGCGACCGCCCCGGACAGCCGGGCGAGGCTGTCGAAACGCTCGGCGATGCGGCGCCGCTCCTCGGCGTGGCGGCGCTGCTCGGCCTCGACGACCGAGGTGACGTCGTCGACGGTGGCGACGAAACCGGCCGGATCGGTCTCGCCGTCGTCGATGCGGCGTACGGTGGTGTGCAGCCAGCGGTGATGATCGGGGCCCAGCCGGATCTCGCCGTAGTAACCGGCCTGGCCACCGGGCAGCCCGATGCCGGTCAGTTCGTCGCGGTCGCTGTCGGTGAGGCAGCGCAGCCAGCCGTCGCCGTGCAGGTCGGCGTGGGACAGGCCGGTGATGTCACTGAGCCGCGGATTGGTGTAGGTGGCGTGCAGCCCGTACGGGCCGGAGACGATGCCGACCGGTGACACGTCGGCGAGGGCGGCGAACCGGGCCTCGCTCTCGTCCAGGGCCAGCGCCTTCTCGACGAGTTTCGCGTTGACGGCCCGCAGGTGATCGCCGGAACCGGAGCCGGCGGCGGTGGCGGTGGTGGCGGTGGCGGTGCCCGGCTCGCTGTGCAGGGCCTGATCGATCGCGACGAGCAGGTCGCCGGGGTCGGCGGACTTGGAGATGACCTGGGTGACGCCGTACGCGGCGGCGAGCGGCGCGGCCTCGTCGGGCCGGAAGCTGGCGGTGTAGAGCAGCACCGGGATGTCGGCGGTGTCCACGTCGGCACGCAGCCGGTGGACGAACTCGTAGCCGTCCATCCCGGGCATCACCACGTCGGCGAGCACGATGTCCGGATGCTCGCTGCGGGCCAGGGCGAGAGCCTCCGCACCGGCGGTCGCCTCGATGACGTGGTGGCCGCCGTCGTCGAGGGTGATCCGCGCGACCTCGCGGTTGGTGGCGCGGTCGTCGACGATCAGGACGGTGGCCATCAGGTCTCCTTCAGGCCGGGGGTCAGCGCGGCCAGGGTGAGCGTGCAGGTCGTGCCGCCACTGCCGGTACGGACGTCGAGCCCGGCCCCGCACCGGCGGGCGTGCCGGACGGCGAGGGGCAGGCCGAGCCCGGCTCCGCTGACGTCCCGCTCACGGGCGGCCTGACCGCGCTCGAACGGCAGGAACACCTGCTCACGCTCACCGGCGGCCAGGCCGGGGCCGTCGTCGCTGATCTCGATGGCCGGCCCGTCGGCGCGGACGGTGACACGCACGCACGGGCCGTCGGTGTACTTGATGGCGTTGTCGAGCAGCTCGGTCACCGCGTCGCGGATGTCGTCGCGGTTCGCCAGCCCGGTCACCGGTGCCGGCGGGGCCTCCAGCCGTACCTCCCGGTGGTGGTGACCGGCGGCGGCAGCCGTCGCGGTGATGGCCTGCCGGCAGACCTCGCGGCAGTCCACCGGCTCCGGGCTCCGGCCGGTGCCGCCGGTCCGGGCCAGGGTGACGATCCGTTCGACGGTGGTGAGCAGCTCGGCGGCACTGCTGTGGATCATGTCGAGCTGCCGGGCCTGCTGGGCCGCGTCGGTGGACCCCTCGGCCACCTTGCGCCCCATGATCCGGGTGAGGCCGACGATGCCGGCGAGCGGGCCACGCAACTCGTGCCCCAGCCGTGACAGGGCGTCGCCGGCGAACGGATCGCCGGGATCGGCTATCACGACGGATACCTCACCCATGCTGGCTTCCCTGCGCATAGTTCCGTGAACACGTCTTGTCCTCGCATTTTATTGGTGACGCTGGTGGCGTGACGGTTTCTTTGAGCAGGCTGACGCGCCGCGCTCGACTGTGGCGCGCCGCGACGACGTCCGCGCTGCTGCTCGGTGTGCTGGGCCTGGTCGACAACCTGCTGAGCCCGGAGCTGTCCCAGCTGCTGCCGGGCGACCCGCTGATGTCGCGGGCCAGCGCGGAGATGACGTGCGCCGCGGGCATCGCCCTGCTGCTCGCCGGACCGGTGCGCGCCGGAGCCCGGCAGCAGTGGGCCGTCCGCCTGCTCGCGGTGTTCGTGGTGGGCAGGGCCACCTACACGCTGGTGGACAATCTCGCCGCGGCCGGGACGGGCCGGCCACCGATGCGGTCGCCGGTCGCGTTCCTGCTGATCGGCCTGGCGCTGCTGCTGCTGGACCACGGCCGGCGCCGCGGTCACCTCCTGGCGCAACTGCTGGCCGCCGCCGCGGCACTGGTCATGGGGGTCGCCGCGCTCGCCGCCCTGCTCGGGCTGGCCGCCCTCTACTGGGACACCCCCGCGCGGATCACTCCGCCGGGCACCCAGGCGGCGCTGCTGCTGCTGGCCCTGGCCGTGACCATCAGCCGTCCCGGCACGCTGGCGGTGCAGATCTTCGGCAGCAGACGCCTCGGCAGCCGGACCGTACGGCGGCTCGCGCCGGCGGTGGCCGCGGTCGTGATCCTGCTCGGCCTGTCGCTGGCGGTGATGAAACGCAACAACATCGACCTGGAGGGGGTGGTCGCGAACATCGTCGTCAGCGTGCTGCTGCTGACCCTCTACCTGGTGCTGCTCCGGGCCGGGCACATGCTCAACGACGCCGACGCCGGACGACTGCGGCTCATCGCCGAGCTGCGCGAACAGCACGACTTCAGCGACACCGTGCTGACCGCACTGATCGAGGGGGTGATGGCCGTCACCCCGGACGGGACGGTGGTACGGGTCAACGAGCGCTGGACGCGGATCACCGGCTTCTCCGCCGACGAGGCCGTCGGCTCGCGGCCGCCGTACCCGTGGTGGCCGCCCGAGGGCTCGGACAACTGCGCCCGGCAACTGAAGCACGTACTGGAATCGGGCCGCAGCACGGACTTCGGCGCGAACCTGCGGCATCGGGACGGCACCGACCTGCCGGTGCTGGCGAGCATCCACCCGATCGCCTCCGAAGGACACGTCAGCATCCTCATCGTCACCTACCGCGATCTCACCGAACGGGACCGGGAACAGGCCCAGCGCCGGCAGATGGCCGAGGAGCTCGACCACTTCTTCACCCTGTCGCGCGACCTGATGTGCATGGCGTCCCGCGACGGGGTGTTCACCCGGATCAACCCGACCTGGACCGAGGTGCTCGGCTGGACCACCGAGGAGCTGACCAGCCGGCCATATCTGGAGTTCATCCACCCCGACGACGTCGATCGCACCGTGGCCCAGAACATCACCCTGACCGACGGGCTGATGCCGACGGTCTCGTTCGAGAACCGCTACCGCACCCGCGACGGCGGCTACCGCTGGCTGGCCTGGAACGCCACCCCCGCCGAGGACGGCGCCTGCATCTACGCCGTGGCCCGGGACGTCACCGAGGCCAAGCGTGCCGAGCAGCGGTTCCGGCAGCTGATCTTCAGCGCTCCGGACGCCATGGTGATCGTCGGCGCCGACGGGATCATCCGGCTGGTCAACGACCAGACCGAACGGCTGTTCGGCTGGTCCGACACGGACCTGGTGGGCCGGCCGGTGCACACCCTCATCCCGGCGCGGCTGCATGCTCGCCACACGGAGGACATGAGCCACTACCTCGAGGAACCGGTCGCGCGCCGGATGGGGATCGGCCGGGAGCTCAGCGCGCTGCGCCGGGACGGCAGCGAGTTCCCGGTCGAGATCACCATCGCCCCGCTCGACACCGAGGAGGGGCTGCTGGTGTCGGCGGCGATCCGCGACGTCTCCGAACGGCAGCGCACCGAGCAGGCGCTGGCCGCCGCACGGGACGAGGCGCTGGCCGCGGCGGCGGCCAAGTCGCAGTTCGTGGCCATGGTCAGTCACGAGATCCGGACCCCGATGAACGGGGTGATCGGGCTGACCAAACTGCTGCTGGACACCCCGTTGCAGCCGGTGCAGCGCCGGTACGGCGAGTCGATCCGCGCCTCGGCACAGGCGCTGTTGGCGATCATCAACGACATCCTGGACTTCTCCAAGATCGAGGCCGGCAAGGTCACCCTCATCGAGCAGGACTTCGACCTCGGTGACCTGCTCGAACAGGTCGCCCACGCGGGGGCCGCCGCGGCCCGGGACAAGGCCATCGAGATCGTCGGCTACTACCCGCCCGACCTGCCGGCCACGGTCCACGGCGACGAGGGCCGGCTGCGGCAGGTGCTCCTGAACCTGATCGGCAACGCGGTCAAGTTCACCCACCGGGGCGAGGTCGTGATCCGGGTCGACCCGGGCGGCCCGGACGACGACGGCCGGCGCAGCTACGACTTCAGCGTGTCCGACACCGGCATCGGCATCGACGCCGGCCAGATCTCCCGGATGTTCGAGCCGTTCACCCAGGCCGACGACACCAACAGCCGCGAGTTCGGCGGCACCGGCCTGGGCCTGACCATCAGCCGGCAACTCGTCGAGCTGATGGGCGGCACCCTCCAGGTCGACAGCCGGCCCGGCCACGGCAGCCGGTTCCACTTCACGCTGACGCTCGGGACCGTGCCGACGGCAGCGGATCCGCACCGGCGGCACCGGAGTCTGGCCGGTCGCCGGTTGCTGATCGCCGACTCCAACCCGACGAGCCGCAGCTTCCTGAGCGAGCACGTCCAGGCCTGGGGCATGCGGGTCACCGTCGCCGACAGCGCCCCCGTCGCGCTCGACCAGCTGGGCCTGGCGTGCCGCCGCGGCGAGCCGCACGACATCGCCGTCATCGATCACCACCTGACCCGGCTGGACGGCGTCGAGCTGATCACCGTGATGGGCGCTCAGCCGGAGATCGAGCCGCGCCCGTACTGTGTGCTGCTGAGCCGTGACCCGTCCGCCGAACACCGGCTCACCGATCACACCGGCGTCGACGTGCTGGCCAAGCCGATCGGCCCGTCGGTGCTCTTCGACTATCTGATGTCCCGGTTCGGGCCGGTCGCCACCGCCCACGAGGACCCGGACCGGCCGGCACCCGCGCCGGCGGGCGGGCGCGGGCGGATCCTGCTCGCCGAGGACAACGAGATCAACCAGCTGGTCGCGGTCGACACCCTGGCCGGGCTCGGCTACGACACCGACATCGCCGCCAACGGCGCCGAGGCCGTCGAACTGGCCGCCACCGGCGACTACGTGGCCATCCTGATGGACTGCCAGATGCCGCGCCTCGACGGTTACCAGGCCACCGAACAGCTACGCGCCAACGAGGACCCCGGCCGGCACACCCCGATCATCGCGATGACCGCCGGCGTCCTGGCCGAGGACCGGCGGCGGGCGCTCCAGGCCGGCATGGACGACTTCCTGGCCAAACCGATCGACCCGGACAAGCTGCGGGCCACCCTGGACCACTGGACGCACGTGTGAGTCTATGGTGGTCCGATGCCCGGTCAGTGGATCCCTCAGCTGCGCGTGCTGTGGGATCTGATCATCGCGACGACGGTCGCCACCATCGCCGTGCAGTACCGCGACGCCTCCTGGTGGGACGTGCTGATCGGTGTCGCCATGGCGGTCGCGCTGATCGCCCGGCGCTTCGCACCGGTCCGGGTGTTCGCGGTGGTCACGGTTCTCGCGCTGGTGCAGACGGCGGTCGCGGCGGCGGTTCCGGCGGCGTACGACGTGGCGCTGCCCGTGGCGATGACCGCGGTGGTGGTCCACTCCCGGTCCCGGGCGGCAGTCTTCGGATCCGGGGCTATTATCGTGCTCGGTGTGGCGGTGTCCGCGCTGCTCCAGGCCCGGCAGGAGTGGTCCGGGTCGCTGCTGCACTACCCGTACCTGGCCGAGCAGACCGCCGCGCTCGCCGCCTGCGGCGCGTTGTGGCTGTTCGGCTACGTGTTCCGGACCAACCGGGAGCGGACGGCGACCGCCGAACGGGAGCGGGATCATCTCGCCCGGCTCGCGGCCGCCGACGAGCGCGCCTTCATCGCCCGCGAGCTGCACGACGTGGTGGCACACAGCCTGGCCGTGATGATCGCCCAGGCCGACGGCGCGACGTACGTGGTCGACACCGACACCGGCCAGGCCAGAGAGGCGATGCGCACGGTCGCCGCCACCGGCCGCGAGGCGCTGGACGACATGCACCGGATCGTCGCCGTGCTGCGCGACGCCGGCGACGACGACCCGCAGGACCGGCGGCGCCACGGGCTCGCCCGCTTCGACGCGCTCGTGGAACGGGCCCGGACCGCCGGCCTCGGCGTCGACGTGCGCATCGACGGCGAGATCGGGCGGCTGGCGGCGGCCGATGAACTGACCGTGTTCCGGATCGTGCAGGAGTCGCTGACCAACACGCTGCGGCACGCCGGGACCGGAGCGAAGGTCCTGGTCACGCTCGCTGTCGAGCGGGGGCGGGCGGTGCTGGAGGTCGCCGACGACGGCGGCGGGCAGCGGCCGGCGACGGCCGGCACCGGAGGCGGCAACGGCCTGCTCGGGATGCGCGAGCGGGTGGCGGTGCACGGCGGCGACATCACGGCCGGTCCCGGTCCGGACGGCGGCTGGCGGGTGCGGGCCACCATCCCGCTGAAGGAGGCACGGTGAGCATTCGGGTCCTGCTGGTCGACGATCAGGCACTGGTCCGGGCCGGGTTCGTCATGGTGCTGTCGGCGCAGCCCGACATGGAGGTGGTCGGTGAGGCCGGCGACGGTGCCGAGGCTGTCGCACTGCTGGCCCGCACGCCGGCGGACGTGGTGGTGATGGACATCCGGATGCCGGTGATGGACGGCGTGGAGGCGACCCGGCGGATCTGTGCCGGCCCGGACGGCCCGCGCGTGCTGGTGCTGACCACCTTCGACACCGACGAGGACGCGTTCGCCGCACTCCAGGCCGGCGCGAGTGGCTTCCTGCTCAAGAACGCACCGCCGGAGCAGCTGCTCGCGGCGATCCGGGTGGTCGCGGCGGGCGAGTCGGTGGTCGCACCACGGATCACCCGGGCGCTGCTGGACCGGTTCGCCGGCCAGCTCACCCTGCCCGGCCGGGCCGACGAACGGCTGGCCGCACTCACCGACCGGGAGCGTGAGGTCCTGGAGCTGGTCGCGGCCGGGCTGTCGAACACCGAGATCGCCGCCCGGCTGTTCGTCGCCGAAGGCACCGTCAAGACGCATTTCGGGCGGATCCTGACTAAACTGGGACTCCGTGACCGGGTCCAGGCCGTCGTGTTCGCCTACGAGATCGGCCTGGTCAAACCGGGTGTGTAAGACCTGAGTCGTACACGGCGGCGCCCGTGATCTGCCCTGGCGGCAATGCGCCGGACCCGCCCCACACCGAAGAATCAGTGTCGTGAACAGCAAGCACATCACCTTCGGAATCCTGACCGCGATCATCCTGGCCGGTGTCGCGTTCGGCGTGAACTACCTGTGGGACAAACGGTTCGGGCCCACCGCCGCGTCGGCCGCCGACTGCGCCCTGGCCCAGCAGCTGATCGACAAGGCGCAGACCCCGCCCACCGACGCCGCCCAGGCCGAACAGTGGGAGCAGCAGATCCGGCAGGTCCGCTACACCCAGATGGAGAACGACGGGATCAGCACCGAGGTCGCCCGGTACGTGTACTGGTCCCGGATCCGGGCCACCGGCGACCCGTCGCGACCGGACCCGGGTACGCTCGACGAGATCACCGAGCTGGCCATCGGGCACTGCGAGGACAGCGGCGTCGACCTGCGCGTACCGAAGATCGTCTTCTGATGTCCGCCGTCACCGCCACCGACCTGGTCAAGATCTACGGGACCGGCCCCGGCGCGGTCCGCGCACTCGACGGGGTGTCGGCCACGTTCGACCGCGGCCGGTTCACCGCGATCATGGGCGCGTCCGGCTCCGGCAAGTCCACCTTCATGCACTGTCTGGCCGGGCTGGACACCGTCACCAGCGGCACCGTCACGATCGGCGACACCGAGCTGACCGGCCTGACCGACCGGGCACTGACCGGGGTACGCCGCGACCGGATCGGCTTCGTGTTCCAGGCGTTCAACCTGCTCCCGGCCCTGACCGCCCGGCAGAACATCACCCTGCCCGCCGAACTGGCCGGCCGGGCCGTCGATCAGGACCTGTTCGACCACGTCATCGACGTCCTCGGCATCGGCGACCGGCTCGGGCATCGCCCGTCCGAGCTGTCCGGCGGCCAGCAGCAGCGCGTCGCCCTGGCCCGGGCACTGAGCACCCGCCCCGACGTGATCTTCGCCGACGAGCCGACCGGCAACCTCGACTCCCGGTCCGGGACCGAGGTCCTCGGTTTCCTGCGCGACTCGGTGCACCGGCTCGGCCAGACCGTCGTCATGGTCACCCACGACCCGAACGCCGCCGGGTACGCCGACCGCGTGCTCGTGCTCGCCGACGGCCGCATCGTCGAGGACACCACCCGATGACCGCGATCGTGTTGCGCACCCAGCTCAGCGGGGTGCTGCGCCGGCCGGGGCGGCTGCTGATGACCGGGTTGTCGGTGCTGGTGGCGGCGTTCGTGGTGTTCGGGACGGTGCTGGCGTACGCGATCGTCAGCCGGACCACCCTGGACACGTTCAGTGCGACACCCGAGGCGGTCAGCGTCGTCGCGTACACCACCGGCGGTGCACCGCTCGACCCGGAGCAGGTCGCCGCGATCCGTACCACCGCCGGGGTGGCCGAGGTGGCGGGCCGGGTGACCGCGACGTTCACGGTCGGCGACGCGTCTGCCGGCAGCGACCTCGACCTGCTCGCCGACCCGGGCACCGGTCCCCTGTCCCGGATCACCCTGGTCTCCGGCGCCTACCCGGCGGCGGCCCGGCAGATCGCGGTGGACCGGCGGGCCGCCGGACGGCTCGGCGTGACCGTCGGCGGCACGCTGCGGCTCAACACCCCCAACCGCGCCGGCAAGCCGGTGACGGTCACCGTGACCGGGATCGTCGACGGGCCGCGGGACTCGGCCGAACGCGCCTGGGCACCGGATCAGATGGTCGCCGCGCTCAGCGGCGAGCCCGGCTTCCCCCGGGTCGACGTGCTGGCCGGGCCCGGCGCCGACATCCCGGCGATGATCAACGGGATGTCCGAGCGGCTGCTGCGCGATCCGACCGCCTACGTCAGCGTCACGACCGGCGACAGCATGCGGGTCCGCGAGGCACGCGCCGCGGTGCAGCAGTTCGATCAGCTGTTCGCCCTGGTGGCGATGTTCGTCGCGATCGCCGTCGTGGCCGCCGCGCTGGTGGCCACCTCCACGTTCCGGATCGTGTTCGCGCAGCGGATGCGGCAGCTGGCGCTGCTGCGCGCGATCGGTGCCCAGCGCAACCAGCTGGTGGTCGCCCTGGCCGTCGAGGGTGCGGTGGTCGGCCTGGTCACCGGCACCGTCGGGGTGCTGCTCGCCCAGGCCGCCGGGTTCGCCGCGCCGGCCCTGGCCGCGATGTTCGGGCGCACCGTGTCCGCGCCCGGTGTGCCGGTGGGCGCCGCGGTGGCCGTGGTGCTCGGCGCCGGGCTGCTGACCGCCGGGGCCGTGCTCGCCCCCGCCTTCGCGGCGGCCGGGGTGTCGCCGTTGCAGGCGCTGCGCAGCGCGAGCACCCTGGCCGCCGAACGCGGCATCACCGTGCCGCGGCTGGTGGGCGGCCTGCTGCTGGTGGCGGTGACCGGCGGCATCGCCTGGCTGACCGTGCGCAGCATGGGTTCCTCCGAGGCGCTGCTCTACCTCGTCGGGACCGGCGCGTTCGGGTTCGGTGCGCTCATCCTGCTCGGCCCGGTGCTGATCCGCCCGATCCTCGCGGTGGCCGGGTGGCCGCTGCGGCGGTTCGGTCCCGCCGGGCGGCTCGCGGTCAGCGGCATCGGCGGCACGCCCCGGCGGGCGGCGGCGGTGTCGGTGGTGGTCGCGCTCGGCGTGACGATGCTGGCCGGAACGGTCGTGGGCATCTCCAGCCTGCAACTGTGGACCGACCGGACGATGGCCTCCCGTACCCCCGCCGACCTGGCCATGTTCGCCGAGGGCCGGGGCGGGCTCGACGACGTGGTGGCGAGATTACGTGCCGACTCGCGGTTCCGGGACGTCACACCGTTCCGGATGGCCGACTTCAGCTCCACCGACGGCGGGTTCTCGCACGGCGCGATCGCGGTCGACCTGACCGCGATGCCGATGCTGCGCACCCTGGAGGCGTCCGCCGGGCAGGTCACGGCGCTCGGTCCGGGCAAGGTCGTCCTGTCGGCGACCGCGGCGAGCGACCTGGGCGCCGGTGTTGGTGAGGTGGTGACGCTGCGCTCCGACGGCACGGTGCGGGCCGAGGTGGTGGCGATCCTGACCGGGGACGGGCCGCTGCGGATGGGCGCGGTCCTGACACCCGCCGACCTGGATGCGCTCGGTGGCGCGTCGCCCGGGGTGCTCGCCGACATCGCCACCGGCGGCCGGGACGAGGCGCTGGCCGCCTTCCGCGGTGCCGGCGCTCCGGCCGGGACCGAGGTGGCGGTGCTGGCCGACGCACGCGACAAGGCCGACGGCGAGGTGTCGTCACTGTTCGCGGCGGCGGTCGGCCTGCTCGGCCTGACCGTGCTGATCGCGGCGGTCGGTGTCGGCACCACGACCGGCCTGTCGGTGCTGGAACGCACCCAGGAGTTCGGCCTGGCCCGTGCGTTGGGCCTGACCCGGGCCCGGCTGCGGTTGATGATCGGCATGGAGGCAGGGCTGTACGGCCTGATCGGCGCGGTGCTCGGCATCCTGCTGGGCGTGCCGATGGCGTGGCTGGCCCTGGAGTCGCTGCGCCTGGACCTGCCGATGACCCTCCCGGCCGGGCGATTGGCCGCGATCGCGCTGGTGACGGCCACGATCACGGTCCTGGCAGGCCTGCTGCCGGCCCGCCGCGCGGCCCGGGTCAGCCCGGTGGCCGCGCTGGCCGCCGACTGACCCGGCACCGACAGCCCCGGCCGGCGGCCACCCCGCCGGCCGGGGTCTCGAACGCTGAACGCCACCTCGGGGTGCCGCTCACCGCCCCGAACGCGACCCACCGAGCAACGTCGCGACGCCCTGACGGATGGCGGCCCAGTCGGTGTCGGGGGTCCGGTCGAGGTGATGGCGGAGCCAACCCGCGCGGTTCTGCTGCTCCTTCCGCAACCCGGCGAGGTCGAGGTCGACTCCGGGCAACCCGCCGCGGCGCTCCAACTCCTCGACCCGCTCTCGCATGGCCGTGATGAGCTGCCGGTCGAGCGTCTGCACGGCGTCGCGATACTCGGCCGTCGGAACGCTGAATCGCACCGCCGGGCCGGCGGTGAACCCGATCCGGCCGTCGTCCTCGTGGCGCCAGTCGACGGTCACCTCGTCCTGATCACCACGGATCGTCCGCCAGAACCGCAAGTAAGGCGGGTTCAGCAGGTAGCCGAGGTCCAGGGAGCGCTCCGCGTGCCATAGAACGGCCGCGACCACCGGATGGTCCGGGGCGTTCGGATCGTCGCCTTCTTCCCGTACGCCCACGTACGACAACCAGTTGACCTTCCACTGATCTTCATCCGACGCGACGAAGGCGACCAGATCGTCGGGCACCGGCTCCAGCACCGACGGCGTGAGGAGGTTGACGTCCTCCCAGAGCCGCACCACCTGGTAGTCGACATAGGGCCGGGGATCGTCGCAACGGGTCCGGCGCAGCAGCTCGTGCCCGCCGCCCTCGATCCAGTACCAGCCGTCGGTGAGTCCGAACCAGTGCAGACTCGGCGGGTCGCCCCACGGCTCCACCTCGTCCAGCGCCCGTAGTTCGAACCGGAATCTGATCATCGCATCAGTTTCCCCGGAGAGCCGGACGGCACCGCGCACCGGTCCTGAGGGCACATTCCCGCGGCGGTGCCCGGCGGCGATGGAGTCTGCCGCCGGGCCCGTCGTGCGGCGGGCCGGTCAGAAGGCCGCCGTGTAGAGCAGCCGGTTCGGTGAGCCGGAGCCGGGACTGGTCACCACCCCGGTGGTGGCGTTGCCGACGATCGCCGCATGCACCTGCGCGGGGGTGTCCGCCGGATGGGTGGCCAGGTAGAGGGCGGCCGCCCCGGCGACGTGCGGCGTGGCCATCGACGTACCGCTGATCGTGTTGGTGGCGGTGTCGTTGGTGTTCCAGGTCGACGGGATGCTGATGCCGGGTGCGAACACGTCCACGCAGGTGCCGCGATTGGCCCAGGACGGCTTCGCGTCGCTGCTGTTGGTCGCCGACACGGTGATCGCGGCCGGGACGCGGGCCGGTGACTGGGTGCAGGCGTCCAGGGCGAACAGGCCGAGGAACCCGTTGCCGGCGGCGATCGAGTAGCTGACGCCGGAGGTGATCGACGCGCTGACCGCGTTGTCCAGGGCGGTGTCGGCTCCCCCGCCGAGGCTCATGTTGGCCACCGCCGGTTTGACGGCGTTCGCGGTCACCCATTCGATGCCGGCCACCACCTGGGCGGTGGTGCCGCTGCCCTCGCAGTTGAGCACCCGCACGCCGACGAGTTGCACACCCTTGGCGACACCGTAGGCACCGCCGCCGACGGTTCCGGCGACGTGCGTGCCGTGGCCGTTGCAGTCGTCGGCCGTACCGCCGTCGATCGCGTCGAATCCGCTGCTCGCCCGGCCGCCGAAGTCCTGGTGGGAGGTGCGGACGCCGGTGTCGATGATGTAGGCGCGCACATTCGACGCCGTCGTGTTGTAGGTGTAGGCGGCGTTCACCGGCCGGTTGCGCTGGTCGATGCGGTCCAGGCCGTAGGACGGCGGGTTGTTCTGCGTGTCGGAGATCCGGTGGATCACGTTGGGCTGCACGAACGCGACGTCCGGGTCGGCGGCGACCTGCCGCGCCTTGCGCGCCGTCATCGTCGCCGAGAAACCGTTGAAGACCTTGGAGTACGTCCGGAGCGGCGTCGTCTGGTGCTCGGCGGCCACGGTACGGGCGATCGTGCCGGACTTGAGGACGACGATGTAGCTGTCCTTCACGACTTCGGCGCCCGGCACCGTGAGGATGTCGGCTTCGGGCGGGGCGGCCTGGGCGCCGGTGGACAGCCCGAGGGTGGCGAGGACGGCGGCGGCGGTAGCCGCGATGCTGCGTCGAACGGTTGTGCGCAAGGGAACCTCCCGACTCTGGGTGGTCACGCAACCACGTCCCGTGAAGCTAACAGTGAAATTGAGCACTGTGAATGCTTCCGAATTTCACGGCTGGGCGTGCGCGCCTCCGAGGGTGCGCCACCACCGGCGTCGTGACGGCACGGCCGCGGCGGTGTCGCCGGAGACGATGCCCAGGGTGAGACCGACCCGCGCCCCGCCCCACTCGTTGCGGGTCACGGTGAAGGAGCCGCCGGTGTCGGCGGCCAGGCGCTGGGCGATGTCCAGGCCCAGGCCGGTGGAGTCGGCACCGCTCGCGCCGCGGGCCAGAGCGGCCTCCGGGTCGGCGAATCCGGGCCCGGCGTCGTCGACGATCACGGTGGCCGACTCCGCCTCGCGGACCACGCGGACCCGGCAGGCGGCGTCCTCGGCGGTGTGGTGGAAGACGTTGCCGAGCAGCACGTCCAGGGCCTCGGTGACCCGCGACCAGGCGGCCGGCACGGTGATCCCGTCCGGCGGCGGATCGGCCTGCCAGGGACGGCCCTGATCCTCGGCGAGGGCGCCCCAGAATTCGGTACGGTCGGCGACCACCGCCCCCAGATCGCAGTGCAGGCGGGGCCGGGCCGCCAGCGGACGGCCGGCTTCGCTGATCACAGCGCTGATCTCGTGTTCGAGGCGGTCGACGACACGCAGCTGGCGGTCGCGGTCGTCGCCGGCGGGCAGTCCCTCGGCGTTGAGGCGCAGGGCGGTGAGCGGCACCCGCAGGCGGTGCGACAGGTTCGCCGCCAGCGCCCGCTCCTTGGCGAGCAGCTCCAGGAACCGGTCGGCGAGCAGGTTCAGGGCCGACCCCACCTCCTCGATCTCGCGGGGGCCGCTGGGGCGTACCCGGGCATGGAGTTGACCTCCCCCGAGGCTGGTGGCGGTGCGTGCCAGATCGCGGGTGGCGCGCACCACGCGGGCCGCCAGCCGGTCGGCGAGGAACATGCAGAGCCCGACCAGGACGATCGCCTCGACCAGCAGCACCAAGACGGCGGTGCCGACGCCGGCGCGCAGGGACGTCTCGGGGACGAAGACCTCGATGACGGCGATCAGGCCCTGCGGCAGGGCGACCGGGCGCAGGTAGACGCGGCCGCCGTCGATGCCGATCGTGCCGGCGGTCTCCCGCTGCCGGACCTGGGCGACCGCGCCGTCGCCGGCCCGGCTGACCCCGACGGTGCCGAGGGCGGGCAGGTGGGCGGCGAGTTCGCCGCGCTGACCGGCCCGGGTGCTCATGATCGAGGTGAGGACCAGCTCACGGTCGGTGGCGACGACCACGACGGCGGACAGGCCGAGGGCCTGGCGTTCGGCCTCGCGCATGGCACGGTCCTGCACGGCGCTGTGCACGAGCAGGGCCAGGGGGATGACGAACGCCAGCGCCACCAGGGTGGTGACGGCGAGGGCGACCAGTACGTAGCTTCGTCTCATCGGACCGCCGACCATAGCCGGACCGGGCGTGCCCCACCATAGGCAGGGGCACGCCCGGCGAGCGCTGATCAGAACGTCAGGGCCCAGGAGTTCAGCGTTCCGGTGTCACCGGAGTACAGGTCGCGGACCCGCAGCTTCCAGGTGCCGGCCGCCTGCTCGGCGGAGGCGTCGACGGTCTGGCCGACCTTGACGTCGTCGGCACTGTCGAAGCGGCTGGACTTCTTGATCCGGTAGGCGGTGCCGTCCGGGGCGATCACGTCGATCTCCAGGTCACCGCGGAAACCGTGCCGGATGTCGACGTCGACCTTGAGCGTGGCCGGCGCCTGGCCGGAGCGCTGCACGGTGATCGGCGACTCGATCGCGGAACGGTCCTTGATCGCGAAGTCGGCGGGGTTCTCCACCCGGGTCGAGGTGGGCTCGGCGGGTGCCTTCACCCCGGTCAGGGCCCAGGCGGCGTACGCGGCGACGTCGGTGTGCGCGTCCAGGGCGTCGTGGTCCACGTTGCCGGCCCCGTCACAGCTGGAGTGGTAGCACGGGTCGTACGGCTTGCCCGCCTCACCGTCCCACTTGGCGGCCTCGGCCGCGGTCATCGCCGGTGCCAGGCTGAGGCTGGCGGTACCACCGGTCGGGATGCCCGCGGCCTTGAAGGAGGCGTGGTCGGAGCGGCCCTTGATGTCGGTGGAGTCCGGCTCGATGCCCTCGGCGGCGAAGCCGGCCTTCAGCGCGGCGGCGATCGCGGTGCCCCTGGTGTCGTCGCCGTAGACGAAGTAGCCGGGGTTCGGCGAGCCGATCATGTCGAAGTTCAGGTACCCGGTGATCTTCGCCCGCTCACCCGTGGCCAGCGAGGACACGTACGCCTTGGAGCCGACCAGGCCGGCCTCCTCGGCGCCCCACCAGCCGAATCGGATGCCCTTGTCACCGTTGGCGCCGGAGGCGGCGTAGGCCAGGGCGACCTCGAGGATGCCGGCCGAGCCGGAGGCGTTGTCGTTGACGCCCGCACCCTGGGTGACGCTGTCCAGGTGCGCCCCGAGCATGACGACCCGGTTGGGGTCGCCACGCCCGGGCAGATCGGCGATCAGGTTGTAACCCGTCTTGCCGGCGTGGGTGAACTGCTGGACGCGGGTGGTGTATCCGGCCACGTCCAGGCGCTGCTTGAGGTAGTCGAGCGAGGCTTTGTAGCCGGCCGATCCGTGCGCCCGGTTGCCGTTGTTGGCCTGCGCGATGCGGGCGAACTCGTTGATGTCGGCGCGCAGAGCGGCGGCGTCGATGTCGACCGTCTGCACGGCGGTGGCGGTCGGGTTCGGCGCGGACGGAGCCGGGGCGGACGTGCCCGGCGCGGACGGGCTCGGGGCCGTCGACGGCGACGCCGGAGCCGACGGTGAAGGGGTGGTGGCCGACGGTACCGGCTGCGGGGCGGTCACCGTGCAGGTCGGGTCGCCCTGGGAAGGCACGCTGACGGCGTCCCAGGCGGCCTTGACCACGTTGAACTCGGTGCAGCTGTTCGGGTGCAGCTCGCGGGCCGCGTCCAGGGTCGCCTTACGGGCCTTGGTGTACGTCCAGCCGGAGGTCTTGCGCAGCAGCGCGTGGTAGAAGATCTCGCCCGCCGGCCACAGCCCGATGCCGGTGACCCTGCTGCCGTTGCAGGTGGCGCTGGCCGGTTTGCCGGCCGGGGCGGAACCCTCGGCGGCCAGGTAGAACCAGTGGTTGAGCGGTCCGGCGGCCGAGTGCACCTCGGTGGTCGGGATCGACGACGACCAGCAGTTGGGGTCGCCGACCGCCGACGGGGTGTGCATGTTGCGGATCGGGCCGCGGCCGGAGAGGTTGACCTCCTCGCCGACCAGGTAGTCGGCCGGGTCGTTCGGGTTCGCGGCGAAGTGCTCGGCCAGGGTGCCGAAGATGTCGCCGGTCGCCTCGTTCAGGCCGCCGGTCTCGTTGGTGGTGCCGCGGCTGCCGCCCGGGGTGTGGCAGAAGACGCCGTGGCCGAGCTCGTGGGCGACCACGTCGACCGAGTTGACCTGGCGGGCGCCGTCGCTGGTCCGGCCGTACTTGGTCTGGTCGCGGTTCGCGTCGCCGGTGCCGGCGCAGCTGTAGAAGGCGTTGACCTCGGCCAGGCCGACGAACATGGAGGCGGTGCCGCCCTTGCCGTCGATGCCGTTGCGGTTGAACTTCGTCTTCAGCATGTCCCACATGACGCCGCCGGCGTACTGGGTGTCGACGCCGCCCGTGGTCGGGTCGCTGCCGGTGCCGTTGCCCCACTTGTCGTCGGCGTCGGTGAGGACCTGGCCGGTCCGGTCGTTGAGCACCCGCATGCCGCCGCGTGACGGGTCGCGCATCTCGAACCCACCGGACCCGGTGGTGGTGCCGATGGTGACCTGACCGCCGTAGTGACCCTGCCCGGTGCCACCGGTGATCTCGTCCCATGATCCGGCGTACTCACCGGTCCGCGCGTCGACGTAGGCGTGCGCGCGGCTCGCCTCGGCACCCGGCCGGCTCTCGATGACGACCTCCCAGACCAGGCGGTCCTTGCCGTCGCCGGCGATGACGCCGAGTTTCGGCTCACCGGCGACGTCGCCCGGGTGGATGAGCAGCGACACCTTCTTCGCCTTGGCGGCGGTCACCTTCGGTGTGGTGGCGACCTCCACCTCGGCGCCCGCGGTGCCGCCCTTCACGGTGCCCTTGGCGTCGGTCACCACGACCACGTCACCGCCGACGAAAACCGGGAGGTTCTTGTACGTACGGGCGTAGCTGACGTAGTTCAGGCCGCGCGGCGTGGTGATCACCGACTGGCGGGTGTACCTGGCGTCCGGGTCCTTGACGAACCCGGTGGACGTACCGGTCACGTACTGGTCGGCCGCGGCCGCGGAGCTGACCGCGCCGCCGTCGGAGAAGTCCGGCTCCGGAACCTCGCCGACCCCCGAGTAACCGGCGGTGTACGCCGCTCCCAGACCGAGCATGACCAGTGTGGCGCTGCTCAGCGCGGTGACGCGTAACGCTCTTCTGCTGCGGGAACGCCTCACTGACGATCCTCCCAAGGCTGTTGTCGATCTCTGTGTGCCGCGAGAGTCTCGCCGCGCCAGCCTTAAGAGCACCGGAAGGAACGCTATCGGACCGGTAACGACATGCCGACGCCGATCGATGCGCGAGCCGGTATCAGGATCCGTACTCCTCGATGACTTGCGCCGCCGGGCCGCCGCTCCAGAAGGCGGTGATCACCGAGGTGTGCCCCGGTCCGGTCAGCCGTGCCACCACGACGGTGTCGCTGCGCCGGGCCGCGCTCGCCACGTATCCGCTCCGCGGTTCGGCGTCGATGACGTCCACCCGGGTCGCCGAGTAGGCCACGATGATCGCGCCGCCGTCGGCGCTCACCCGGTACCGGGGCCGCCGGTCGACCACCGACGGTGACGCGCTGGGCGGTGCGGCGGTCGTGGGGGTGACGGACGGGCGGGCGGCCGTACGGCTGGGAGTGGGTCTGCGGGAGGGCCGCGCCTTGGACGGACTCGCCGACGGGCTCGGTGGCGCCGTGGTCGGCGGGACGGTCTCGTCGAGCCCGAACCGGATCTCGGTGTAGCGTCGGTTGACGTCGATCGCGACCGGTGGCTCGTCGGTGAGCGCGGGCGCCACTCCGAGCCGCACCCCGAACCAGGACACGGTGACGGCGGTGACCGTCACAGCGAGCCATCCAGCGAGATATCTCCAGCTCCGGCGCATCGGCACATTCTGCATGACCGATACGCTGGCGCAATGCCCCAGGTGCTGGTGATCGAGGACGACGTCGACGTCCGGGAAGCAATCGGCCGGTTACTCACCGCGACCGGCCATGAGGTGCGGCTGTGTGCCACCGCCCTCGACGGTCTGCGCGAGGTCGCCGCCCGCGAACCGGACGTCGTGGTGCTCGACCTCGGGCTGCCCGACCTCGACGGTGCGGCCGTGCTGAGCCGGATCCGGCTGACCTCGCAGGTGCCGATCGTGGTGGCCACCGCCCGGGAGGCGGAGAGCGAGATGATCCGCCTGCTGCGGGCCGGCGCGGACGACTACGTGGTCAAGCCGTACTCGGCCGAGCAGATCGAGGCGCGGATCGCGGCCATGCTGCGCCGGGGCCGCGGGACCACGGCCGCCGGCATCGTGGTGGGCGGGCTGACCCTGGATCCGCAGGCGCGCACGGCCTCGCTCGACGGTACGCCGCTGCAACTGTCGCGGCTGGAGTTCGACCTGCTCGCGTACCTGATGGAGCGGGCCGGCACGGTGGTCTCGCGGCAGCAGCTGCTCGGCGAGGTGTGGGCGGAGAGCCGGTCGCTGGAGACCGTCGACGTGCACGTGACGTGGCTGCGGCGCAAGCTCGGCGAACGCGCCGCCCAGCCACGGTATCTGCACACCGTACGCGGGGTGGGGATCCGTCTGTCCGCTCCGGGGCAGTGACCGGGTTCGCCCGTACGCGGTTCCCGCACGCGCCGCCGATTGGCTAACGTCACCGGATGGCCGAATTCAGTCAGGTCCTGCGCGGGCGGCGGATGGTTCGCAACTACCGGCCGGACCCGGTTCCCGACGAGGTCCTCGAACGCGTGGTCAAGGTGGTGCACCGGGCTCCGAGCGCCGGTTTCAGCCAGGGCCACCGCCTCGTGGTGGTCACCGATCCGGCGAAGCGGGCCGAGCTGGCCGCGGTCGCCGAGCCCTGGTATCTGGAGAAGGGCTTCCCGCCGTGGATCTCGCAGGCGCCGGTCCAGCTGGTGCTCGGCATCCGGGAGGCGTCCTACCACGAGCGGTACACCGAGGCCGACAAGCTGGAGTCCGGCGCGGAGGAGATCCCCTGGCCGGTGCCGTTCTGGTGGTTCGACTCCGGTGCCCTGTTCGCGCTGCTGCAACTGGCCGCCGCGAACGAGGGCCTGGCCAGCGGTTTCTACAGTCCCGCGTTCCCGGACGAGCTGGCGGCGCTGTCCGCGGTGGCGCAGCTGCCCGACGACGTCGCCCTGGCCGGGGTGATCACCGTCGGATACCCGGCTGACGATCCCGGAGTGCCGGTGGCGAAGCTGGCGAAACGCCGCAAACCGCTGGACGACCTGGTGTCCTGGCTGCGATGAAGCTTTCCCGGAGAGGCCGCCTGATCGCCGTCGCGGTGGTCGTCGTGCTGCTGCTGACGGCGGCCGGTGGTGCGGTGTGGTGGCGGTGGGACGGCGACCGGCAACCCCGCGTCGACGACGTCGTCGCCGAGATGAGCACCGCCGTCGCGGACGCCGTCGTCGCTGCCGGTCAGGAGGCGGCGGTCACGGTCAGTGCGGTGGTGGCGGCCGCCGAATGCCCGCTCGGGTTCCTCCGGCAGGGCCGTGTGTTCACCGCGCGGGCCGACCTCTACACCGATCCGGGCGCCGAGGATTCCCTGATCACCACGATCGAGCAGGGGCTGGCCGGTCGTTACGCCACCCGCCGGGCCACCGCCGTGGCCGGGGTCCGCGCCCTTCAAGCCGACATCGGCACCATCCGCCTGGCGGTCCGGCGGTTGAGTTCAGGCTGGCTGGCCGTGACCGCCCGTAGCGGGTGCAGTCTGGGCACCGCCCCGGCCGGTACGGTCGGTGACACCACGCCGGGCGACACCGCGGTCACCGCGGTGCTGACGGCGATCGGCACCCGGCCGGTCTCGCGTACCGGGCAGAGCCTGCCGTGCCGGGCCGGATCCATCGTCACGGTGTCGGCGGTCAGCGGGCCGGTGAGCCCGGGCCGGTTGACGGCGCGGCTGGACGCCACGATCCCGGCCGGGGCCCGCAAGTTCACCGCCGGCGACGCCAATCAGGTCGCCTACCGGGACGGGCCGACGTCGATGGTGATCGCGGTGTCCGACGACGGCACGGCCGTCACCGTGCAGCACACCACCGGCTGCTGACGCCGCGTCCGCTACGGCAGCGGTACGACATACGAGTCGACGCGCGCGATCAGGCCGTCGCGGAAGGTGAACAGGTCGCTGAAGGCGAAGCGGAACGGGCCGTGCTCGACGCTGACGCCGCGGCCCTCCCCCGTGGTGACGACGACCGGCCCGTCCTGGATGACCCGTTGGACGTCGAGGTCGGGGCTTCCGGTGAAGGCCGGGTTCTCGATCTCGCCGTCGAACTCGGCCTTGCCGTGGGTGGTCCGGTGGCCGTGGATGACCCAGACCACGTCGTCGGTGAGGGTCGCGAGGATCCGTGGATGGTCACTGGTCCGGAATCCCACGAAGTAGTCCTCGACGAGGTGCTGCCGGCCGGTCCGGGTCATGGTTTCTCCAGGTGGGTGTCGAGGGCGTCGAGGATCGAGGCGAGCCCGTCGGCGGCCTGCGCGGTCCGCAGTTCGGCGGGGAGCCTGCGCTGGTGGACGGTCAGGTCGGTGCCGGTCCCGGCGGGCCGCAGGGTCACGGTCGTGCGGAGGCCGGTGACCGGCTCGTCGAAGATCAGCTCGTGCGGTGCGGTGATGCTCACATACACGAACCGGAGCCGCCGGGTGGCGCCGTCCGGTGCACGGGTGTCGAGGGTGAACTCTCCCCCGGGTCGCAGGTCGATGGCGACCGAGTCCGGCGGGACGGTCGCGTGCGACCCACCCCAGAAGGCGGCGACCCCGGCCGGCTCGGTGAAGGCGGCCCAGACCCGCCCGGGTGGGGCGGTGAGGACCCGCCGGGCGATCAGCTCGTCGCCGCGCAGCTCGGCCCGGCTCACCGTGGCGTCTCGCCGTCGGTGAGGTGCCGGTCGAGGGTGTCGAGCCGGTCGTCCCAGGCCTGCCGCTGCTCGTCGATCCAGGTGCCCAGCTGGGACAGCCGGTCGACCCGTAGCCGGCAGGGGCGCCGGGTGCCTTCGCGCCGCTGCTCGATCAGGCCGCTGCGGCGCAGGACCCCGATGTGATGGGAGATCGCCTGCTGGGTGAGGCCGAAGGGCTCGGCCAGCTCACCGACCGTGGCGTCGCCGCGGGACAGGCGTGTCACCAGGGCCCGGCGCACGGGATCACCGAGCGCGGCGAAGGCGGTGTCGAGTTCGGGCATGCCCCCACCGTAATACAAACGTTCGCTTTCACAAGCATATGTTTGTTGATGACGCCCGATCGCCCTCCGGAATTCGCGGACGCCCCCTCATCCACGAGTGCCAGGCGGCCGATGATGAGCTGGTGCGGACACCGGGGGGACGCCGACGAAGCGGAAGTGATACTCGCCACCGCCAAGTTTATTGATCTTTCAACATTCTCGGACGATGCTGGTCCATGAAAGTTCAACAACCTTGGGGGTACGCGATGACGGCACAGATTCGTACGCAGGTGACGGTGCCGTTACGGTTCCCCGACGGGTACACGACGTCGGCACGGGTGTTCACCTTCACCGGCCTCGCCGACGGCCGCGAGCACCTGGCACTAGGGCTCGGTGACTGGCGTGCCGCGGTGGCGGTCGCGGCCGACGGCGGACCGGCGCCCCTGGTCCGGCCGCACAGCGAGTGCCTGACCGGCGACGTGTTCGGCAGTGAGCGCTGCGACTGCGGCCCACAGCTGCGTGAGGCCGCCGAGCGGATCACGACCGCCGGTGGTTTCCTGCTCTACCTGCGCCAGGAGGGCCGAGGCATCGGGCTGTACGCGAAGCTCGACGCCTACGCGCTCCAGGACACCGGCCTCGACACCTACCAGGCCAACCTGGCGCTCGGCCACGGCGAGGACGAACGCGACTACACCGCCGCCGCGCAGATGCTGCTCACCCTCGGCGCGCCGCGGGTCCGGCTGCTCAGCAACAATCCCGACAAGGCCACCCAGCTCGGTGCCCTCGGCGTGCGGGTGACCGACCGGATCCCGACCGGTGTGCACCTGTCCGCCGCGAACGCCCGCTACCTGACCACCAAACGCGACCACACCGCGCACACCCTCGACCTGCCGCTGACGGCGCTCGCCTCATGACCGCCGCCGACCGTTTCTGGCTCAGCGAGGCGATCCGGGTGTCCCGGCTGGCCCCGGCGGTACCCGACCGCTACGCCGTCGGCGCCGTGATCATCGACGGCGACGGTGCCGTGCTGTCCACCGGCTACACCGGCGAGACGCACCCGCACCACCACGCCGAGGAGGAGGCCCTGGCCCGGCTCGCCGGCCTGCCCGGCCTCGACCTGTCGGCCGCCACCCTCTACACGTCGCTGGAGCCGTGCACCGCCCGCCGGTCCCGGCCAGCCACGTGCACGCAGCTCATCCTCGACGCCGGTGTCGGGCGGGTAGCCCTGGCATGGCGCGAACCGATCCTGTTCGCCGACTGCGACGGCGTCGAGACCCTGCGCCGGCACGGCGTCGAGGTCGTCGAGCTGTCCGACCTCGCCGACCAGGTCCGGGCCGTCAACAGTCACGTCCTGCGGCCCACCGCCGCCCAGCTGGAGATCATCGGATGAGCCCCGGCCGTACCGCCCTCGCCGACGCGCTGATCCCCGAGGCGCACCCGTTCCGGCAGCATCTGCGGCGCGTCGCCGCCGGTGACACGGCCCGCCCGCACCGGGCGTGGACGCCCGCCGACGGCCCGATCCCGGCCCTCTACCTCAGCCACGGAGCCCCGCCGACCTTCGAGGACCCGGCCTGGATGACCGAGCTGCACACGTGGGCACGGGACCTGCCGCGGCCCACGGCGATCCTCATCGTCAGCGCCCACTGGGAGTCCGCACCGCTGGCGCTGTCCGGCAGCGCCGGCACCGAGCTGGTCTACGACTTCGGCGGGTTCGCGCCGCTCTACTACCGGATGCGCTACGACACCCCGGACGCCGGTGACCTGGCCCGTCAGGTGACGGCACTGATACCGCAGACCGTGCACGAGAACTCCCGGCGCGGGCTGGATCACGGCGCGTGGGTGCCGCTGAAGGTGATGTATCCGGAGGCCGACATCCCGGTGCTGCAACTGAGCATCCCGACCCACGACGCGACCACCCTGCTCCAGCTCGGGGAACGGCTGAGGCCGCTGCGGGAGCAGGGTGTCCTGGTGGTCGGCTCCGGATTCATGACGCACGGGCTGCGGTTCCTCACCCGGGCGATGCTGGCGGGCGAGGTGCCGGCCTGGTCGGCCGACTTCGACGCCTGGGCCGCCGACGCCCTGGCCCGCGGCGACGTCGACGAACTGGCCGGGTTCCGGGACCGGGCGCCGGGTATGCCGTACGCGCATCCGACCGTCGAGCACTTCACGCCGTTGTTCATCACCCTCGGCGCGGCCGGCGACCCGGCGGCAGCGGTCACCACCGCGATCGACGGGTTCTCCATCGGCCTGGCCAAACGCTCCTTCCACATCGTCTGACCAGCACTTTTCGAGGATGGCGTCGTGACCGACGAACCGCAGTGGCTCAACGACACCGAGATGGGCGCGTGGCTGAACCTCGCCCAGATCATGATGGTGATGCCCACCGCGCTCGACCAGCAGCTGCGCGAGGAGGCCGGCCTTCCGCACACCCACTACCACATCCTGTCGGCGCTGAGCACCCGTCCCGAGCGGGCGATGCGGATGACCGAACTGGCCCGGATGGCCGGCACCACCACGACCCGGCTCTCGCACGCGGTCTCCACCCTGGAACAGCGCGGCTGGGTGGCACGCCGGGCCTGCCCGACCGACCGGCGCGGCCAGATCGCCCACCTGACCGACGCCGGTTTCGCGGTGCTCGCGGCGGCGGCCCCCGGTCACGTGGCGGAGGTCCGCCGCCTGGTCTTCGACCATCTCACCGACGACGACGTGGCCCGCCTGCGCGACATCACCGCCAAGCTCCTGCCGACACTCACCGCCGGCTGGTCCTCACCGCTGTCTCCAGGCTGCTGAGACAGCGGCGAGAGCCGGCCAAGTCCAGGTACGGCTGGTCCTCACCGCTGTCTCCAGGCCGCTGAAACAGCGGTGAGAGCCAGCCGGGCCAGGTACGGCTGGTCGTCACCGCTGTCTCCAGAGCGCTGAAACAGCGGTGAGGACCAGCCGGATCTAGGTACGGGGCACGGCGGTGACCACCACGTTGTCGCGGTAGTGGCGGGTCGCGGGATCGAACGGCCCGCCGCAGGTGATCAGGGTGAGGCGAACCCGGCCGTCGCGGGCGAAGTACCGCTCCAGTGGCACGGTGGTCTTGCGGTGGCGCTCCCGGGCGGTCACCGTGAACGTCCGGGTCCGGCCGCCGGGGCCGGTGAGGGTCACCAGGTCTCCGGAGTCGAGGTCACCGAGCCGGAAGAACGCCCCCTCCCCCTCGTCCGCGCCGTCCACGTGCCCGGCGATCACGATCGATCCGGCCCGCGCGGTGGAGCCGGGCCCGAACCGGTACCAGCCGACCCGGTCGACGCTGGGCGGGACCGCGAAGTCGCCGGTCGCCGGATCGATGCCGACGGCGTCGACGGCCGCGTCCACGCCGAGTTCCGGTACGCGCAGCCGGGTCGGCGGTGCCTCAGCGGCCGACGGCAGGCCACCGTCGCTGATCGGCACCCGCGGGACGGCCGGGGATGCCGGACCACCGGCCGGCGGCGCCGGGGACGCCGAGGTGGTCACCGGCGGGGCACCGAAGTCGGGCGCGGGTTCGGAGCGGCAGGCCACGACGGTGAACGCCGTGGTCAGTGCCGCTCCGGCGGCCATGGTGAGCAGGGCACGCCCCGGCCTGCGCCGGGGCGTGCCGTCGTGACGCCGACCGCTCATCGCCCGGTCGACGGCCTCGCCCGGCCGATCCCGGTCAGCCGGGCCAGACCGAACAGGGCCAGCAGGATGCCGACACCGCCGACGCCGTACCAGGGCAGCGACACACCCTGGTCGGCGCGGCCGCCGTCACCGCTGGGCACGCCGCCCGGGGCCGAGTGCAGCCCGTCGACGGTCTGCGCGACGATGTCCAGTGTCTTGTCCTCGGCCGACCCGATCGCGTACACGATGGTCGCGGTGCCCTCCTTGAGGTCGAGGTCGGCCGGGCCGAGCACCCGGGTCTGCGTGCCGGCCAGCACCACGTCGGCCTCGACGGATCCGGCGTCGACGTCGGCCTTCGCCTCCTTCGGGTTGGTGAGGCCCTCGAAGACCGGCTGGCCACCGGCGCGCACGTCCACGGCCGGTGCCGCCGCCGTGTGCCGCACGATCAGGCGGGCCTTGCCGGCGGCGAGCTTGCCGGTGTCGTTGACGAACGGCGTCAGCCCCGGTTTGCCGTCCGCGCTCAGGTGCGCGACCAGGCTGAGGTTCGCGCCGCCGGGGATCTCGGCGTCGTCGACGGTCAGCAGCGCGTCGCCGATCGCGTCGCCGGGCTTGGTCAGCGCGATGTCGTACTGCCCGGCCGGCAGGGTCAGCGGGCCGGCGACCTTGCCCGGCTGGAAGTCCGGGATGGTCTTCTCGCCGTTGACGTAGACGTCCACCGGCTGCGCCGGGATGCCGTGCACGACCGACACCTGCGAGTCGGCCGCGGCCTGCGCGGGCAGGGCGGCGAAGGTCCCGGCGGCGCCGAACGCGATCATGGTCACGGCTCCCACCGTGGCCGTGCGGCGAAGGTGCGATGTACGCATCGGTGCTCCTCAAGCGATCGTCGTGGATTCGGTACGCCCGTTCCTTCGCTCGCCCGGCCGGCCGTGGATGCGGTGGAGGAAGAAAAATATCGGTGCATCCACGGAGGCGTCGCCGAGCGAAGAACTGGGGAGAACACATGCGCGGAAGGGAGGTCGATGAGCTCCGACGACGAACTCGCCGAGCGGTTACGCGCCGGCGACGAGAAGGCATTGCGTACGGCGTACGAGCGGCACGGCGCTGCGGTGCTGTATCTGGCTCAGCGGCTGCTGGGCAACCGGGCCGACGCCGAGGACGTGACGCAGGTGACGTTCGTGGCGGCGTGGACCGGCCGCGACGGCTACGACCCGCAGCGCGGCACTCTGCTGAGCTGGCTGCTCGGCATCGCGCGGCGCAAGGTGGTGGACCGGTTGCGGTCGGCGGCCCGCGACGACCGCGCCACCGAGACGGTACGAACCCAGCTCGCCCCGTCGGACGACCGGGAGACCCCGGAGCGGATCGTCGACCGGCTGGTCGTCGCCGACGAGCTGGGCCGGTTGCCGGAGGAACAACGCCGCACGCTGGAGCTGGCGTTCTACGACGACCTGACCCATCCACAGATATCGGCCGTGACCGGGTTGCCCCTCGGTACGGTCAAGAGCCATATCCGGCGTGGAATGGCCAGCCTGCGACGTCGTTGGGAGGTGGACGGTGCAGCATTTGGATCCCGATCGGCTGGTCCTTCTCGCGCTCTCTGAGGAGCAGGAGGAGTTGACCGAGTCGGATCACCTGGCGCAGTGTGCCGGCTGCCGGCGTGACCTCGACGAGTTCCGGGAGGTGGCCGGGTTGGGGGCTGAGTGCCAGGACGTCCACGATCTGCCGCCGCCACCGGAACGCCTCTGGCGAGCGATAGAGAGCGACATCGGCCGTACCCGGGTGAGGGAGGCGCCGGTCACCGACCTCGCCGAGCGCCGCATCCACCGCAAGCCGTCTCGCCGGTGGGCGCCGTTGATCGCCGCCGCGGCGGCCGCGGTCCTCGCGATCGCCGGCACCGTGACGATCGACCGTGTGCTCGACGGGCGCAGGACGGAGACGGTGACCGCCCGGGCCACCCTGTCGCCGTTGCCGACGGTGTCGGCGGACGCGCGGGGCAGCGTGCGGGTGCTGGCCGACGGGGAAATGGAGATCGACGTCAGCAACCTGCCGCTGACCACCGGATTCCATGAGGTGTGGCTGCTCGACCCGGACGATCCGACGAAGATGGTGGCGCTGGGCAACCTGTCCGATCGGCCGCGGGTGGTGCTCCCGGTGCCGCCGGGCACCGATCTGAACCGGTTCCGGCTGGTCGACGTCAGTGACGAGCCGCACGACGGCAACGCCACCCATTCCGGCAACAGCCTGTTGCGGGGGACGTTGACGAGCTGACCCATCAGGGGGCGGGAGCGGAGGCGGTGACCGGACGGTCACTGCCTCCGCTGTCATATCGAAATTCATTATTGACTTGCTGTCGTGACGGTCGTAATTTTCATCGATAACAAGCTTTAATGAAAAGGATGGTCACGCGACGCCGGCCGGGGGCGGCGGCCCGCCCATCCCTTCCCCCGGGAGGACCCGGCCCATGTCCATCGGTAAACGCCTGTTCGGCGGCGCCGCGGCAACGGTCCTGGCGGCCGTCGGCGTGGTCGCTGTGAACGTCGGCACCGCAGCCGCCGCCGATTGCGGCTACCTGTTCGACGACTTCCACTACACCTCCTCAGCGGACCCGGCCCTCACCGCCAACGGCTGGACACCGCGCAGCTACCAGGGCGGACCCGGGGTACCCGGGGCCAACTGGTCGCCGAACGCGATCACCTTCCCCACGAACGCCGGGCAGAAGGTGCTGCAACTGACCGCCTCCACCGACGGCACCGCCGCCGGGACCAGCCACGCCGAGCTCTACTCCACACAGAAGCGCTACCTGGAGGGCACCTACGCCAGCCGGGTCCGGTTCACCGACGCACCGGTCAGCGGCAACGACGGCGACCACATCAACCAGACGTTCTTCACGATCAGCCCGCTCAACGGCGACCTCGACCCCACCTACAGCGAACTCGACATCTCCGAGTACCTCCCGAACGGCGGCTGGGGCGAGACCGGGCCGATCAACTACCAGACCACCTGGTACACCTACCGCAACGAGCCGTGGTATGCCGACAACCTGCACTCCGAACAGCGGTCGAGCCTGGACGGCTGGCACGACCTGGTCGCGCAGGTCGCCGACGGCCACGTCGTCTACTTCATCGACGGTGTCCAGGTCGGCGACCACGGCGGCAAGTTCTTCCCCCGCCAGACGATGACCATCAACTGGAACCTGTGGTTCATCGACACCGCCACCCACACCGGCGGCCTGTCCACCTACATCGAGCAGGTCGACTGGGTGCTGTTCGCCAAGAACCAGGTGCTCAGCCCGGCGCAGGTGGGCTCGCAGACCGCGTCGTACCGGACCGCCGGGACCCGCTTCACCGACACGGTAGCCACCTCCGGCCCGTGCACCGGCCCGTCGACACCGAACTCACCGCCACCCTCGCCGTCGACGCCGGCCGGCAACTGCTCGAGCGCCCCGAACTGGCAGTTCGGCTCGGTCTACACCGCCGGCAACACGGTCAGACACGAGAAGAGCAGGTACGGCGACCCGTCCGGCCCGAAGTCGGGTGACGGCGTGCACCTGTGGAAGGCCCGGTACTGGACGCAGGGTTCGGAGCCCGGCTGGACCGAGCAGTGGCAGGACCTCGGCCGCTGCTGACCCGCGACGAGAGTGGGGTCGGCTCACCTCACCGACAGCGGTGCAGCGGCCCCACTCCCCCTCCCGGCGGCCGGTCCGACCGACCTCCTGACGAACCGGTCACTCGCCGGTCAGCACGTCCTCGCGGGGCGGGATCCATGGCGCGGGCAGTTGCGGGCACTCGTCCTGGGACGGGCCGACCCGTACCTCGGCCATGCCGAGTTCGGCCTCGCGGTCGTAGCGCAGATCACCGACCACCCACGCGTCGCCCTGTTGCACGGCCCACGGTGCGCGGGCGAACTGCATCAGCGCGGCGACCGCGCAGTAGTCACCGGCCAGCGACGGCAGCAGGCTCACCGGGATCGCCAGTTCGCCGTCCCAGACGATCTCGTCGGTCGAGGGCACGGTGACGGGCACGAGCGGCGCGGTCCGTTCGGCGCCGGACGGGAACAGCTGCGCGCACCGGGCGGCCGGGATCCAGCCGGGCGCCAGCGAATGGAAGCCCCGGCGCAGGAGGTACTGGTCGGCGGTCGTCTGCACGGCCAGCAACTCCCGGCACACCGGGTCGGCCGGCATCGGGGTCAGCACCACGTCGAGGGTGCGGGCCTGCGGGAACCGGTCGGCCAGCAGCGCCTCGATGCGGCTCTCCGCGGTCCGGGTGGTGACGACGAAGGTGGCGGTCAGCGCCAGCCAGGCGGCGATGCCGGCGCCGAGCGCCACCCTCGCGGGAGCGAATCGGCTCAGCGCCGCGAGGCCGGCGACGAGGACGGTCAGCAGGGCGGCGAACGCCAGGGGTACGAACCCGGTGAACCAGCTCAGCCCGAGGCCGGCCGCCAGCACCACCGCGATCAGGACCCGCCCGATCCGGCTCGGCAGCACGAACAGCAACGTGGCGGCGCAGGCCCACAGCAGCGGCTCGACGATGAACACCGAGTCGCCGTAATACCAGTGGTCGTCGACCGGCCAGAACGGGTGGACCCCGTAACTGTTGGTGAAGTCGAGCCCGATGTGCAGCAGGGTCGCCAGCACCGACAGCCCGGCCAGGAACCAGGAGTCGGCCGCCGACGGTGTGATCCCGCGGCGCCGCCACCACAGCCGCACCGCCACGAACAGCAGCAGGGACAAGCCGAGCGCGCCCGGGACGGTGTGGGTGTGGCCGCGATGGTGCAGCAGGTAGTCCAGGGTGCTGCCGGCCCACGTGGTGTAGATGACGTCGGCGTCGGGCAGGTTGCCGCCGACCGCCATCACGGTGATCGCCACGGCCCGCCGGCCGCGGTCCCCGAGCACCGTCGACGGCGGCAGCGACCGGTGGACAGTCTCCGCGACCAGGACGCTGATCAGCGTGTGCGTCAGGTTGTCCACGTCCGGAGATCCTACTGACGCGACGCCTCCTGCTGGATCCGGGGGAACTGGGCGGCCATCGCCTCGGCCAGGGCGTTCGCGCCGGAGAGTGGGCGCACCATCACCATGATGTCGTCGATCCTGCCGTCCTCGTCGAGGTGCAGGAAGTCGCAGCCGGTCAGGGCCTTGCCGTCGATCTCGGCCTCGAAGACCAGCGCATGGTTGCGGCCGTCGGCGATCTCCCGGACGTACCGGAAATTCTCGAAGACCCGCATCGCGCCGCGCAGGATCGCGGCGGTGAGAGCCTTGCCGGGGTACGGCTTGAACGCGACCGGGCTGGTGAACACGACGTCGTCGGCCAGCAGCCCCTCGATCGCGTCGGTGTCCCGGGCCTCGACCGCCTGACGGAACGGGTGCATACGTCCTCCTTGAAGATCAACAGCGTGGTCCATCGGCAACCATAACTAGGATCCGGTGGTGTGACGGTTCGAATCGCGATCCTCGGTGGGGGGATCGGTGGTCTCGCGACGGCCGCCTTCCTGCGCCGTGCGGGGCTGCCCTGCACCGTGTACGAGCAGGCCGCGGCCCTGACCCAGGTCGGGGCGGGTCTGCTGGTGACGCCGAACGCGGCCCGCCTGCTCCGGCGGCTCGGCGTGTTCGACCGGCTGGAGGGGCACGTGCTGCGCCTGGACGTCGGCTGGGAGTTCCGCCGCTGGCAGGACGGCACCGTGCTGTCGTCGGAGGACCTCTCCACCGCATGCGCCGATCTGTACGGTGAGCACACCTGGACGATCCACCGGGCCGATCTGCTGCGCGCGCTGGTGTCGCAGGTGGACGACGTCCGGCTGGGTCACCGGTGTGTCGCCGTCGACGGCGGGCGGCTGCGGTTCGCCGGCGGGCACACCGTCGAGGCTGACGTGGTGATCGGCGCCGACGGGATCCACTCGATCGTGCGGGCGGCCCTGTTCGGCGCGACCCCGGCCACGTACTCCGGGCTGTGTGCCTTTCGCGCTCTCGTACCGTCCCGGATCGCCCCTGATTTCGCGCGCCGCCCGGCGCAGACGCTGTGGATCGGTCCCGGCCGCCACCTGGTGCACTATCCGGTCGCCGCGGGCGGGCTGGTCAATCTGGTCGCGGTCGCGCCGGCCGGGGACTACACCGTGGAGTCGTGGACGGCCACCGCGACGGTCGGCGAGTTGCGGGCCGAGTTCGCCGGCTGGGATCCGCGGCTGACCGGCCTGATCGAGTCGGCGGCCACACTGGGCCGGTGGGCGCTGCTCGACCGGCCACCGCTGCCGCGCTGGTCGCAGGGTGCGACGACGCTGCTCGGTGACGCCGCCCATCCGATGTTCCCGTTCTACGCCCAGGGCGCCGCGCAGGCGATCGAGGACGCCGCGGTGCTGGCCCGCTGCCTCGCCGGGCACCACGATCCGCAGGCGGCTCTGCGCGAGTACGAGGCGCTGCGGATTCCGCGCACCACCCGGTTGCAGCAGGTCAGTCACGCCCGGTCGGAGACCAACCATCTACCGGACGGACCGGCGCAACACCAGCGGGACGAGACGTTCGCGCAGCGCGATCCGCTGGTCGCCAACGGCTGGATCTACGGGTACGACGCGGAGGCGACCTGACCCCACCGGACGGGTTGTCAGGCCTCGCGGAGGGCGATGTCGAAGGTCAGGGCCTGGAACGGGTTGGCGAGCCCGATCCCGGCCGCGAGTTCCGGGTCGTCCACCTCGGGCACGGCACGGATCAGGCTGTCCTTGACGCCGAAGACGGCATCGGAATCCAGATAGGGCGAGCCGGCGACGAACACGTGGGTGGTGACCGACTGGTGCCCGGGCGCCGACACGATGAAATGCAGGTGGGCGGGCCGGTTGGCGTGCCGTCCGGTGGCGGCCAGCAACTCGCCGACCGGGCCGTCCGACGGGATCGGGTAGTGGCGGGGCACCACCGACCGGAACCGGTACCGGCCCTGGTCGTCGGCGGTGAACAGGCCGCGCAGGTTGCCGGGCGGCTGGACGCCGGGCTGCTGCACGTCGTAGAAGCCGTCCTCGCCGGCCTGCCACACGTCCAGGACCGCACCGGGCAGCGGCCGCCCGCCGGCCCCGGTGACCTGCCCGGACACCAGGCACGGGGTGCCCTTGTGGTCGAGGCTGATGTCGTCGCCGAGGGCGCGCACCGGTGAGGCCGTGACGTGGAAGGGGCCGAGCACGGTGGACTCCGTCGAGGTGCCGCCGGTCCGGTGGTTGATCGTCTCGACCAGCATGGACACCCCGAGCACGTCGGAGAGCAGGATGAACTCCTGGCGTACGCCGTCGCACATCTGCCCGGTCCGGGTGAGGAAGTCGATCGCGGCCGCCCACTCCCCCTCGGTGAGTTCGACGTCCTTGACGAAGGCGTGCAGGTGCCGCACCAGGGAGGTGAGGACGTCCCGTAGCCGTGGGTCGGTGGTGGCGGCGAAACTGGCGGCGACCACGTCGGCCGAGCGTTCCTCGCTGAACAGCTCCATGTTCGTCAACCCCTCCGGTGCACCTCACGCTAGTGATCCTGGAACAGCGGCAGCGCCCTGGGTCTCCACCTCGTCACGGGGGCGCGGCAGGTCGATCGGCACCTCCGGCACGCCGGCCGGCCCTTTGCGGACGGTCACAGGTAGGCGCCGTCCGGCCTGACCGCCTTCTTCGCGACACGTTGCCGGGTGAGGACGTCGGCCCAGTGCTGCCAGCCGGCCGGTGCCGCCGCGGTGGTGTAGACGGGCAGTCTGATCTTGACGGCCAGGTCGGGGGCGACCTTCGTGTAGGTGGGCAGGACCGCCCGCAGCTCGTCCGGATGCAACTGGGCGTACTCGCAGGCTCTGGTCAGCGCGGCCCGGAAACGGTCGACGGTGGCCCGCTCGGAGGTCGTGAGCTGCTCCGCCGCCAGGAACACCGACTGCGGCACACCCGCGGGCTGGCCGGTGCTGCCGGACAGCAGGTTGCGGGCGCCGGCGGCCAGGCCGACGGTGACGAACGGATCGGCCGACAGGATCGCGTCGACCCGGCCGGCCTTGAGCGCCTCGGTCATCGCCGGGAACGGCAGCTCGGTGAACCTCACCTTCGCGACGTTGACGCCCTTGCTGGTCAAGGCGTTGAGGATGGACAAATGCGGTAGCTGGAACAGGGTGTCGACGGCGACCGTGCGGCCTTCCAGCTGCTTCGGCACCCGGATCGGGCTGTCCGCGGCGACCTGGAGCTGGACGGTGTTCTCCGCCGGGTCGGCCGGGTTCGCCGACGTGTTCGACACGGCCACCACCGGTGCACCGTTGGAACGGGCCAGCAGCACGGCAGGTGCGCTGAGAAAACCGATCTCGGCGTCGCCGGACAGCAGGGACGGGATGACGGCCGGCGCTTCGGCGGGAACGACCCGCACGTCCAGGCCGGCGTCCTCGAAGAAGCCCTGCCGGACACCGAGGACCATGGCGGCCGCCTCCGAGACGCCGATCGTGGACACCCGGACCGTACGCAGGCCGTCCGAGGTCGTCGGGGCCGACTTGCCGTTTGCGCAGCCGGCGGTGGTGACCGCCAGGATCGCCGCCACCGCGATCACTCCGCGCGGATATCGCATGCCGCCCCCTCGTCAGAACATCGCCAGGAACCTATCCCATGGCGCGCCGTTCACGAACGCAGGAAGGTCAGGACAGCCAGGACCCGGCGGTGGGTCTCCTCGGTCTGCGGCAGGCCGAGTTTCTGCAGGATGTTGCGGATGTGCTTGGCCACCGACGCTTCGGCGACGGTGAGTTCGCCAGCGATGGCCAGATTGGAGCGACCCTCGGCGACCAGGGCCAGCACCTCGCGTTCACGGGCGGTCAGCGCGGCGAGAGGATCACGGTGGCGGCGCAGCATCTGCCGGACCACCTCGGGGTCGACGACGGTGCCGCCGGCCACGACCCGGCCCAGCGCGTCGACAAACTCGCTGACGTGCCCGATCCGGTCCTTGAGCAGGTAGCCGAGGTGGGTGCCGTCGCCGGCGTCCAGCAGCTCGGTCGCGTAGCGGGTCTCGACATACTGACTGAGCACGAGCACCGGCAGCCGTGGGCGTCCGCGGCGCAGCTCCAGAGCGGTGCGCAGGCCCTCGTCCTTGAAGCCGGGCGGCATCCGCACGTCGGTGACGACCACGTCCGGCTCGTACGCGGCGACGGCGTCCCGAAGCCCGTCGCTGTCACCGACCGCGGCGACCACCTCGTGCCCGAACCGGGCCAGCAGCCCGGCGAGGCCGTCGCGGAGCAGGACACTGTCCTCGGCGAGCACTACCCGCAAGCCTGGCACGGAATCTCCACGATCAGTCGGGTCGGGCCACCCGGCGGGCTGGACAGCGACAGTCTGCCACCGACCACCGACACCCGGTCGGCGAGGCCGAGCAGTCCCGTTCCCGCCCCGATGTCGGCGCCGCCGCGCCCGTTGTCACCGATCTCGACGGTCAGCGTCCGGGCGGCGTACCGGCCGGTGATCGTGCCGCGGTCGGCGCCGGAGTGCCTGGCCAGGTTGGCCAGTGCCTCCGAGACGACGAAATAGGCGGCCGACTCCACCGCCGCAGAGAACCGCTGCGGCACGTCGAAAGCGACATCGACGGGTACGGGACAGCGGTCGGCGAGATCAGCGACGGCCGCCTCCAGCCCGAAGTCGGTGAGGACCGGCGGATGGATGCCACGGATCAGCTCCCGTAACTCGACGAGGGCGAGCCCGGCCTGGTCATGGGCGCGTGACAGCTGATCGGCGAGCGGACCGCCGGCGTCCAGCCGGGCCAGTCCCAGCATCACGGTCAGAGCCACCAGGCGCTGCTGGGCGCCGTCGTGCAGATCCCGTTCGATCCGGGTGCGCTCGGCCTCGAAGGCGTCGACGAGCCGGACCCGGGAGCGGGTCAACTCGACGACGGTCTCGTCGAGGTCGTGACGCGGGGTGAGAATCGCCCGGGCCAGCGCCGCCCGCACCCGGGCCAGCAGCACCAGCCCGCCGGCACAGGCCGCCACGGCGACCAGCCCGGCCGCGGCGGAGAGGAACGCCTCCGTCCACGACGTGACCGGGTACGCCTTGAGCACGTTGACCTGCTCCGCGTCGCCGATCGTGCCGAACAGCACCGGAGTGGCGACCAGCGCCGGCGGCACCGTCACGCCGAGGATGACGGCGAGCAGGTCGACCGGCCACAACACGGTCATCAACAGCCCGGCGAACCCCAGCTCGCGCCAGGTGCCGGCTTCGGTGTAGCGGGTCCGCAGCCAGGAGGCCAGTCCCGGCTCGGGTGGCACCCGATGCCGGTGCGGGAGCGGCCGACCGTCGATCAGGCGCTGCAGACGCCGCTCGATCGCGGCCACCGGAAGCCCGATCAGGCCCAGCCCGGCCAGCAGCGGCAGGCCCACCACGACGACCGCGAGGACTCCCCCGGCGGCGAACAGCAGCACCGAGACCAGCAGCGTGAGCAGGCCGGTGACGGCGTTTCCGAGCAGGTAGACGGCCGCTCCGGGGACGTCTCGTGCGCGCATCCGGCCACTGTAAATGGTATAGCCAGCACTACCGTGAAGAGGCAATCCTGGGGGGCTGTGGCCGGCACCGGCGGGCGACAGGGTTGACGCATGACCCGTGACGCGATCCGCCTGCACCGTGTCGTCCGGAGGTTCGGCTCCGGCGACGCCGCGGTGACGGCCCTGCACGACCTCTCGCTCTCCTTCACCGAGGGCACCTTCACCGCCGTCATGGGGCCGTCCGGGTCCGGCAAGTCGACCCTGCTGCAGTGCGCCGCCGGGCTCGACCGGCCGACCTCCGGTGCGGTGCTGCTGGGTGACACCGATCTGACCGCCCTCGACGAGACCCGGCTGACCCTGCTGCGCCGCGACCGCATCGGTTTCGTCTTCCAGTCCTTCAACCTGCTGCCCACCCTGACCGCCGAGCAGAATGTGGCGTTGCCACTGCGCCTGTCCGGGCGCCGTCCCCGCCGCGGTGAGGTGCGTGCGGCGCTGGCCCGGGTCGGTCTGGCCGACCGGGTCCGGCACCGGCCACCGGAGATGTCCGGCGGCCAGCAGCAGCGGGTCGCGATCGCCCGGGCCCTGATCACCCGCCCCGAGGTGCTGTTCGGTGACGAGCCGACCGGCGCCCTCGACTCGGCGACCGGCCGCGACGTGCTGCGGATGCTGCGAGCCCTGGTCGACGACGGCGGCCAGACGATCGTGATGGTCACCCACGACCCGGTCGCCGCCGCCTACGCCGACCGGGTGGTGTTCCTGGCCGACGGCCGGCTGCACGGCACGCTGGACGCCCCGTCGGCCGAGACGGTCGCCGCCCGGATGACCCGGATGGAGGCTCCGGCGTGCTGACCGTGACGTTGAGCAGCCTGCGGGCCCGATGGGTGACCCTGGTCGGCACGTTCGTCGCGCTCGCTCTGGGTGTCGCCCTGATCGCCACGATGGGCCTGGCGCTGGCCTCCACCTTCGATGCCCCACCTCAGCAGCCCGCCCGTCTGGCCGGCGCCCCGGTCGTGGTCCGCGGCGCCGACGAGCTGCGCGTCCCCACCCGCAGCGGTGACCGGGTCAAGCCGCTCGCCCAGCCGCTGGCGGTACCCCCGGCCCTCGCCACCGAGCTGTCCAGAGTGGCCCCGGCGATCGCCGACCGCTCATTCCCGGTCCACGTCGACCCCTCGGCCCTCTCGCCAGCCGAAGCGCTCACGCCGACCTTGCCGTCCACGCAGACCGCGCGATCCTCACCGCCCGCACAAGACGCGTCATCCTCGCCGACCAGGCACGCCTCGCCGCCCACGCTGACCGCGCGATCCTCACCGCCCGCACAAGACGCATCATCCTCGCCGCCCACGCGATTCGCGCCATCCTCGCCGGCCGCACGAACCGCGTCATCCTCGCGGCCCATGGAGATCGCGCCATCCTCGCCGCCCACGCGGACCGCGCCATCCGCGTCGCCCTCGCCGCCATCGCGGCCCGTGCCGCCATCGCGGCCCGCGCCGCCCGTGTCGGCGCAGGCCGAGCCTTCGCTCCGGGTAGGGACTGGGGCCGAGGGCGATGTGGTCGGGCACCCCTGGTCCATTGCCCGTTTCGGTGGTCACCGGGTCGTGGCCGGGCGTGAGCCGCGCCGGCACGACGAGATCGTGCTGGTCGCGGACCGGGCGGCCGTCGGCCGGACGATCCGGCTGCGGACACCCGCCGGCAGCGGCGACTACACGGTGGCCGGGGTACTGGCGCAGGTGCCGTTCGAACGGGCCGTGTTCTTCACCGACGGCACGGCCGCCGCCCTCTCCCCACGGATCGACAACCTGGTGGTGGATGCCGCACCCGATGCGGTGCGGGCGATCGTCAGTGACTTCCCCGGGGTTCAGGTGCTGACCGGCGACGACCGGCGGCGCGCCGATCCCGAGCCGGACCGGGACAGTGACGCGCTGGTGGCGATGAACGCGCTGCTCGGTAGCGCGGGCGGGGTGACCACGTTCGTGTCGGTGTTCGTGGTGGCGTCCACGTTCGCGTTCGCGGTCGCCCAGCGGCGCCGCGAGATCGGTCTGCTACGCACGGCGGGCGCGACCCCGCGGCAGATCCGGCGGATGGTCTTCGCCGAGGCGGTGGTCGTCGGCGCCGTCGCGTCGGCGGCCGGATGTGTCCTCGGGTCCCGGGGAGCACCGTGGCTGGCCCGGTTGCTGGTCGACGAGCGGCTGGCACCCGCCTGGTTCACGATCGGCGACCACCGGTGGCCGTACCATGTGGCGTTCTGGACCGGCCTGCTGGTCGCGCTCGCCGGGGTGACGGTCGCGACGGTCCGGGCGGGGCGGATCCGGCCGACCGAGGCGCTGCGGGAGGCGTCCGTCGACAGCCGGGCCATGACCGCGGGCCGGTGGATCTTCGGGATCGGGATCCTGGCGATCGGGCTGGGCCTGTGCTGCTGGCGGCTGCTGACCGATCCGGGCGAGGCCCTGCACCGTAAGACGTACACCACTCAGCCGATGCTGCTGATCACCGCTGTCGCACTGCTGGCCCCGGTGCTGGCCGGCCCGCTGGCCCGACTGGTCGCCTGGTTGCCGGCCCGGATGAGCGGCGCCACCGGAATGCTGATCCGCGAGAACGCGAGCGCCGGCCTCCGCCGCACCGCCGCGGTTGCGGCACCGGTTCTGATCACCGTGGCACTGGCCGGTTCACTGCTCGGCACCACCGCGACGATCAGCGAGGCCAAGGCTGAGGAGTTGCGCACCCGGACGACCGCGGACCTGATCATTCCCGGCGCCCTCGACGACCGCACGGTGGCCGCCGTCCGCGCGGTTCCGGGCGCCCAGGTGATGACCAGCGCCGCCACCGCCGTCTACACCGTCGAGGACGGCGTGGCCCTGGTCCGCTCGCAGGCGCTGGCGGTGGATCCGCAGTCCCTGACCGCCGTCCGCCGCCTGCCGGTCACCGCGGGCGACATCGGCGACCTCGACGACGACGGCATCATCGTCAACGAGGAATGGGCCACCCACGGCGTCGGCGACCGGGTCGACGTGTGGCTCGGCGACGGCAACCCACGCTCCCTGCGCATCGTGGCGGTCCTGGCCACCGGAACCGGCAGCAACGGCGTCTACGTGACCACCCGCAACGCCGGTGGGGCACCCCCAGACCTCCTCGAACTGTCATGGCTACCGGGCACCGACACCCGAGCCGCCGAAACCACCGTCCGCAACCTGCTCAACCCATCCCCTGCGGCCGAAGCCGATCCCGCTCCGGCCACCGCCCCCGGCGCCCGCGGACCGTCCCCATCGGCCGAAGCCAGCCCCCGCGGACCGTCGCGGTCGGCCTCAGCCAATCCCCGCGGACCGTCGCGGTCGGCCGAAGCCGGGCCCCGGCGGCCCACCGCCCCCGGCGCCCTCGCGCCATCCCTGCCAACCGGAGCGGACGGCGGCCCGAACACCGCGTCTGGTGAGCTCGAACCATCCGGGGAACCAGGCGCCATCGCTCACGGGCACGGGCCCGCCCTCCACGATCCGCTGACGTCGGCGGGAGTGCAGCTTCTGACCCGCGATCAGTGGCTGGCGGAGCAACTGCCGGTCAGCAGCCGGGAGACGCGGGTGGGCTACATCGTGGTGCTGGGGATCGCCCTGCTGTACACCGGTATCGCCGTCGCGAACACGATGGTGATGGCCACCTCCGACCGAACCCGGGAACTGGCGGTGCTCCGTCTGGCCGGCGCGACGAAACGGCAGGTCCTGCTGTTGGTCGCTGCCGAGGCATTGACCGTCGTGTTGGTCGGCACGGTCCTGGGTCTGATCGTGACGGCCATGAACCTGCTCGGCATCTGGACGGCCCTGGCGGTCCTCTCGGTATGGTCCGCGATCGTCGTGCCCTGGCTCAGTGTCGCCGCGACGCTGGCTGCGTGCGCGGTCGTCGCCGTCGTCGCGGCCGTCCTTCCGGCGATCGGCGCGCTGCGAACCCGCCCGGCCGAACTGGCAGGCACGCACGAGTGACGACCTGCCCGCCACCCCGGTCCGGCGACAGCTAGACCCAACAGCGACGACCGGCGTCCTGGCTGTCCGCCGGCGCATGCTGCGCCCGAGAACCAGCACCCGCAGCCAACCACAGCGGGACCCGCAGCGCCCGCGGCGGGCACCCTGCCGTCCGTGCGGGCAAGGACTGCCAACGCCGACCGCACGCGGGGGCCTACCCAATGGCGGATGACGTCCGGCTGGCCCCCACCGCTGCCTCAACCGCTCCGAGACAGCGGTGACGACCAGCCACCACAGTCCGGCTGGCTACCACCGCTGTCTCAAGCGGGCCGAGACAGCGGTGACGACCAGCCACTCCAGCTCGGCTGGCTGTCACCGCTGTCTCGAGGGTCCTGAGACAGCGGTGACAGCCAGCCGGGGAAGGTTGGCGGGCGCCGGTAGGCACGAGAGGGGGCGGGCACGCCGGTGGGTGGCCGGGGCCGGCAACCCCGGCGCGGGTGTGGGCGTTCAGGTGGTGGTGATGGTGGCTACCAGGCGGGCGATGTGTTCGGCGCGCTGTTCGCGGGTGGCGGGGCGGCCCGGGACGCCCGGACGCTGCTGCCACGGGCGCGGGCCGGACGGGTGCCGGTATTCGACGCCGAACGCGTCGAGTCGCCGCAGGTGGTGGGTGAGGCGGCGTTCGAAGTCGGGGAAGTCGCCGCCGGGCGGGCTCCACAGGGCTTCGGCGACCGCGCACAGGCGGGGGAACAGCAGGTAGTCGACGGTGCGGGGCGAGTCGGCGTGTTCGGTCCACATGGTGGCCTGGCCGCCGAGGACGTGGCGGGCCTCGGCGGCGGTGAGTTCCGGCGGCACCGGGTCGAAGCCGTAGACGTCGCGCAGGGTGAGCGGGATCGACACCGGGATGGGTTCGGTGGGCGATTCGGACTGCCGGTAGTCGAGGTAGACCTTGTCGTCGGGGCAGGACACCACGTCGAATCCGCGGCGGGCCGCGGTGACGGCTCCGGTGCTGCCGCGCCACGAGGCGATGGTGGTGCCGGCGGGCAGGTCGCCTTCGAGGATCTCGTCCCAGCCGAACGGTCGCCGGCCGGCCGCGGCGAGGTGGTCGCCGAGGCGGCGCACGAACCAGCCCTGCAGCTGTTGTTCGGTGGTGAGCCCGAGTTCGGCCATCCGCTGCCGGGTCCGCGGATCGTCGCGCCACTGGTCCTTGGGGCATTCGTCGCCGCCGACGCCGATGTGTGCCGACGGGAACAGTTCCATGATCTCGTCGAGGACCCCGGTGAAGAAGTCGACGGTGGATTCCTCGGCGTTGAGGATGTTGCGGTTGACGCCCCACCGTGTCCACACCTGCTGGGGCGCGCCGGTGACCCCGAGCGACGGGTAGGCGGCCAGCGCGGCCTGGACGTGACCGGGTGTCTCGATCTCCGGGACGACGGTGATGAACCGTTGTCCCGCGTAGGCGACGATCTCCCGGATGTCGTCCCGGGTGTAGAAACCGCCGTGCGGCCGCCCGTCGGCCGGTGCGCCGCTGACCGCGCCGACCTGGCTCTCGTGCCGCCACGCCCCGACGTCGGTCAGCCGTGGATACCGCCGGATCTCGACGCGCCACCCCTGGTCGTCGGTGAGGTGCAGGTGCAGGGTGTTGAGCCGGTGCAGGGCCATCAGGTCGATGATGCGCAGGACGTCGTGTTTGGGCATGAAGTGGCGGGCGACGTCGAGCATGAGCCCGCGCCAGGCGAAACGCGGGGTGTCGTACATCTGCAGGGCGGGGATCGCCCAGCGGTGGCCGGCCGTGGGGGCTTTGCGGTGCACCGCCGGTGGCAGTAGTTGCAGCAGTGCCTGGCAGCCCCAGAAGACGCCGGCCGGCCCGCCGCCGGTGATCGTCGCGCCGTCGGGGGTGACCCGCAGGCGAAACGATTCAGGACCGAGGTCCTCGTCGAGGGCGAGGGTGATGGTGGCCCCGGCGGAGGAGCGTGGCAGCGGCAGCCCGGTGGGTGGGCGCAGCGCTGACTGCAGCCAGTGGAGAACGCCGTCGAGCGGGGCGGAGGCACCGACGGTGGTGCGTTCGTCGAGCAGGAGTTCACCGTGACCGGGGGTGAGCGACAACGGGCGCGGGGTCAGGGGGGCGCGGGTCAGCAAGGCGGGAACCTAGCCCTTCACGGCGCCGGCGGACATGCCGGCGACCAGGTTGCGCTGGATGATCAGGAAGAACACGACGACGGGGGCGGCGAAGATGACGGACGCGGCCATCTGGGCGCCGAAGTCGGTGCCGGTGTGCGGGTTGGTGAACGAGGCGAGCCACACCGGCAGGGTGTAGCGGGCTTCGTCCTGCATGAACGTGTAGGCGATGAGGTAGTCGTTCCAGGCGGCGATGAACGCGAAGATGCCGGTGGCGATGACTCCGGGCGCGACCAGCGGGAACAGGACACTGATCAGGATCCGCCAGGTGCCGGCGCCGTCGATCTGGGCGGCTTCCTCGATCTCGGCGGGCACGGCGACGAAGAAGCCGCGCATCACCCAGATCGAGAACGGCAGGACGGTGGCGACGTACGCGAGGATCAGCGCGCTGTAGGTGCCGAGCAGGTCGAGGCTGTTGAACATGGTGAACAGCGGGATCAGCATGGCGGTGGCTGGCAGCATCTGGACCGCAAGGATGACGACCATGATCGCGCGGCGGCCGGGGAACCGGAACCGGGACAGTGCGGCGGCGGCGAAGATGCCGAGCACGATGGACGCGAGCACGGTGACGGTGACGACGATGACGCTGTTGCCCAGGTTGGTGAGGAACTGCGGCTGGGTGACGGCGGCGGTGAAGTTGCCGAGTGTCGGGTGGTGCGGCCAGAAGTGCGGGTCGGGTGTCATGACCTCGGGCCGCGGTTTGAAGGCGGTGTTGACCATCCAGTAGACGGGGAAGATCCACACCAGGCAGAAGACGGCGGCGATCGTGTTCTTCACAGGTCCTCCCCCGCTTTGAGCAGGTTGCGGATGTAGACGGCGGTCAGGGCGAGCAGCAGCAGGGTGGTGACCACCGAGATCGCCGCGCCGTTGCCGATCTTGAAACCGACGAACGCCGTCTTGTACGTGTAGACGCCCAGTGTCGCGGTGGCGTCGCCGGGACCGCCGCGGGAGATCAGCCAGATCTGGTTGAACACGTTGTAGTCCCAGATCACCGACAGGATGGTGATCAGCAGCAGGGTGGGCCGCAGGAACCGCAGCGTGACGATCCGGTAGACGGCGATCTCACTGGCGCCGTCGAGCCGGGCCGCCTCCTGGTACTCGTGCGGTACCTGCGTCTCGGCGGCGTTGAGGGTGAGGGCGATGAACGGCACCGCCTGCCAGACGATGAGCAGCCAGATCACCACGTAGGCGAGCACCGGGTCCTGCGCCCAGTTCAGGCCGGCGGTGTCGCCGAAGACGCCGAGCATCCAGTTGACCACGCCGTATCCGGGCTGGAACAGCCAGTTCCAGACCAGTGACGCCGCCACGTTCGGCATCGCCCAGGCCACGATCAGGACGACGGTCACCGTGTACCGCCAGCCGCGGCCGAGGCGGGTGAGCAGGTGGGAGACGCCCATGCCGATGAGTACGCTGCCGGCCACCATCGCCGTGGTGAACAGCACGGTGCGCAGCAGCGACCACCAGAAGGCGGGGTTGCCCAGCAGGGTCGTGTACTGGTCGGCGCCGACGAATCCGTAGGTGCCGGTGAACAGGGTGCGCTGGTTCCAGTCGGTGAAGGAGGTGAAGACGAGGAACCCGATCGGTGCGAGGGTGACCACGGCGAGGACCAGGGCGGCGGGGCTGAGCAGCAGGTACGGCGCCGGGTCCCGCCGGCGGCGCGAGCGCGCGGCCGGCGGGGCGGTCGGTGCGGCGTGCACGTGGCGCGGGGCGGTGGCGGTCTTCACTGTCCCGCGAGGGTGGTCGCGAGGTGGGCGTCGAACTCCGTACCCGCGGCTTCGGGGGTCTTGGCGCCGGAGGCGACGGCGGCGAACAGCTGGTTGATGCTGCGGTCGCCCTCGATGGTGGACCATTGCGCGGCGGCCGGGGTGGCCTTGGACGACAGGGCACCGCCGAAGAAGCCCTGCTGCTGTTCGGTGAGCCCCTTGGCCTGGGCGGCCTGGATGCCTTCGGCGCTGTTCGGGATCCAGCCGTCCTTGCCGTACACGAACTCGTCCTGCACCGCCGGGCTTGCGGCGATCTTCACCCATTGCAGGGCCAGGTCGTGGGCGTCGCTCTTGGCGGCGATGCCCCAGTCGGAGCCGCCGAGCATGACCGGCTGGGGTCTGCCGGACGTGCCGGGGAACGGGAAGGTGCCCAGGTCGTCGGCCTTTATCTGCGGGTTGGCCTTCTGGATCAGGCCGATCGAGCCGCTGGTGGCCAGGATCGCGGAGGTCTTGCCGTCGGCGAACAGCTGGGTCTGGTCGGGGGTGATGGTGTCCAGGGTCCGCGACGCCGCGGTGGAGTAGGTGTTCTGGAACGTCTTGAACTCGGTCAGGCCCTTCTGCCCGGCCGGTGTGGAGAAGCCACCCTTCCAGGTCTTGCCCTCGGCCGTGGCGATCTCGCCGCCGGCGTCCCAGAGGAACTGGAGCCCGGCGAACCAGTACTGGCCGGGGAGGTAGAACGGGGCGAAGTCGGCGGCCGGGTTCTTGGCCTTGATCTTGTCGAGCGCGCCGGTCAGTTCCGGGTAGGTCTTGGGCACGGTGGTGACACCGGCGGCGGCCCAGGTCGTCTTGTGGTAGATGACGGCGCGGGCACCGGCGAAGCCCGGCACGCCGTAGAGGGCGCCGTCGACGGTGGCCGGGTTCTCCAGGCCGGCCAGCCAGGTGCGGCCCTGCTGCAGGTCGGCCTTGTGCGCGGTGAGGTCGAGCAGGCCACCGTTGGCGGCGAAGCCGGGCACCTGGGTGTTGCCGAGGTCCAGCACGTCGGGGGTGCCGCTGGTGGACAGCGCCGTACTGATCTTGGTGGTGATGCCCTCCCACTGCTGGATCTGCAGGTCCACCGTGGCGCCGGTGGCCGCGGTGAACCGGCTGTTGATCGCCTGGAGGGTGACGTCGGTGTAGTCGCCGTCCATCACCCACACGGTGAGGGTCTGATCCTTGGGGTCGCTCGTGGTGCCGGTCCCGCCGCTACAGGCGGTCAGCGCCAGCAGGGCGGCGCCGAGTGCGGCGGTGATGGTGGTTCGGTTATGTGACATGCGCGCTCCTTGGCGGTCATGTTTTTCACGGCTTCCCGTTGTCGATGAAAATTACGACCGCGCGCAGGGCTAGTCAATAACTGTTGGCTATGTTTCCATTTCGCCATGAAGCTGGTGGTGGGCGTCGATGCGGGCGGGACCCGCTCGCGGGCGGTCGTGGCGACCCTCGACGGGCAGATCGTCGGCCGCGGGCTGGCCGGGCCCGGCAACCCGCTCTCCCACGGCCCGCACCAGGCCGCCACGCAGGTCGCCTCCGCCGTCCGGCAGGCGCTCGGCGAACACTCCCCCACCCTCGTCGCCGCCGCGACCCTCGGCATCGCCGGGCCCGCCGGCACCGGCCCGTTCGCCGCCGCGCTGCGGATCGGCGGCCCGGTCGCCGTCGTCGGCGACGCCGTCACCGCCTTCGCGGCGGGCTCACCGGCCGCGACCGGTGCGGTGCTCATCGCCGGCACGGGCGCCATCGCCGCCGCGGTCCGCGATCACGAGGTGGTACGCACCAGCGACGGCCTGGGCTGGCTACTCGGCGATGAGGGGTCCGGGCGCTGGCTGGGGCTGCAGGCGATCCGTTTCGCCGTCCGCAACTGGGCCGGCCCGTTCGCCGCCCGCGTCGCCGCCCACGCCGGGGTGGGCAGCGCCGACGACCTGGTGTACTGGGCGCAGGCGCTGCCGTTCACCGAGATCGACGGCCTCGCGCCGCTGGTCTGCGCGGCCGCCCACGACGGCGACCCGGACGCTCGCACCATCGTCGACGCGGCCGTGACCTGCCTGCTGCGGACCCTCGACGACCTGGGTCAGGACGGTCCGGTCGTGCTCGCCGGGGGTCTGCTGGCCGGCGAGACTCCCGTACAGCAGGGGGTGTTGACGGTCGTGGAGGCCGGTGGCCGGCAGGCGCGCGTCGGTCTGGACCCGGCGGCGGGCGCCGCGTGGCTGGCGGCCCGGCCGCTCAGCCCCCTGCCGCCGGACCGCCTGCATCAGCTTCTGGTGGGTGCGGCCCCCTTCGCGGCCACGCCCCTGTCGGCCCGCCTCAGGACGTCAGGCCGAGCAGCCCGGCCAGACGACGCCATGCGGCGAGCGGCAGCTCGCGCGGCGAACCGGCCTCGGTGAGCACCTGGACCGCCACATGGTCGCCGCCGGCGTCGAGGTGCGCGTCGACCCCGGCGCGGACGGTGGTGTCCTCGCCCCAGACCAGGGCCGAGTCGATGAACCGGTCACTGCCCTCGTCGGCGAGGTCGGCCTCGGCCAGGCCGTAGGCGGCGAGCTGCCGGGTGTAGTTCGGCAGGCCGAGATACGGCTTCAGAGCGCGGCGCCCGGCCCGGCGCGCCACATCGGCGTCGGTGCCGAGGAAGACCTTCTGTTCCGGTACGAGCAGAGGCCCGTCCCCGAGAATCCGGCGCGCCTCGGCCGTGTGCGCCGGCGGCATCAGATAGGGCAGCGCGCCGGCGGTCAGCTCCCCCGCCGCCTCCAGGGTCTTCGGCCCGAGGGCGGCGATCATCCGCTCGTCCTTCGGCACGCTCGCCAGCGCGCCGGTGAGCAGCTCCTTCAGCCGGCTCAGCGGCCGGACGTAGGCCTGCCCGCGGGCTGCGGCGGTCGGCGCATGACCGGAGCCGACCCCGAGGTAGAACCGCCCGGGGAAGGCTTCACGGATCCGCCGGTGCGACGCCGCGAGCCGGTCCCCGTCACTGGTCCAGATGTCGACGATGCTGGTACCGACGACGAGCGTGCTGGTGGCGCCGAGGATCGCGTCGACCAGGGCCAGGTCGTCGCTCGGGCTGCCGCCCACCCAGAAGGCCCCGAACCCGAGCCCTTCGACCTCCCGCGCCACCGCAGCGATGCCGTCACCGGTCTCCGGCCAGATCCGCGCCGGAGCCCACAGCCCATACCGTCCCATTTCATTCATGGTTCGATACTCGCTCATCCGGACATCTCGCGCCGAGCAGGCCGCTCAGATTTCAGCATCAGGCCACGGCTCGACCTCAGGCTCAGAATGAAGACACACGAGCCGCCGCTCTGCGAACAATGCCAGCCGCAATGCCTCCTCCAGATTTCGGCCGAGTTCCCATATGTATCCGCCTCCGACCATGACTACCCTCCCGCGCGATTCGATGTAGACGCTCAGGTAGTTGGTCCACTCACCAAGTGGCGAGTAGCTGCCGCCCAGCAGTTGCTCGAGACGTGTGACAATCTCCAGCTGGCCGGAAGCCGCCAGAAACGGATCGAAGTTGAACGGCTCGTCATTGACGAAATTGGGGCCCTCCCTTTTTACGGGATCAACCGAGAGTCCACCCAGCGAGGAGAGGACATCCCGCGCCAGATCGTGAACGCGGTAGCCTTCACGCTCCATGGGGACGACCCATGGAGTGACGTCCACCCTACGGTCCGGCGCCCACCCGGCCACGCTCAGCGTGGCCTTCAGATCGGCGCCGAACTCATCACTTCGGCATGACATAGTTGATGTTCAGACCATCCAATAGAGTTCTACAGTTACCGCAGGGACGAGCCGGATTGCCGTGGGTCACAGGGTTCGATGTAGGCATGCTGTTGTTCTTGGAAATGATCACCTTCATGACCCCCTTCTGAATTCCCTTCGGCCCTTCCTTATCGAAAGCCTCAGCGAGACAGCGTACCTCGGCACAACCCTTCAGGTGCTGTGCGTTATTGAGATGCTGCGCCAGCATGCCATGGATCTTGGAGCTCGGAACCGCGCCGTTCACGTCGCGGTACACCTTTCCTGACGGTGAGGTGTACTCCGCCGCGAATTTCACTCCTAGATTGTTGCGTTCCTTTTCAGCGAGCAGATGCAGGTCGCGCTGATCGAGGGAACACTGCTCTCCCGGCTCGATCCCGAGATTGATGAATCCGGGATCGTTGTTGTGAACGAGGACCGGCTGGCGACCGGCGACGACGTAGTAGGTGTGGATGTCGTCGACGGTGAGGTCGCGCATCACCTTGGCGCCGGTGTGGTTCCGGACCTCGATGACGTACTGGATCTGGCCGTCCGGGCCGACCAGCGTGGATTCGCCCGCGACCAGTTCGGCCGCGTTGACCCAGGCGCCGGTGGTGGCGTCCCAGAACGGGTGGTGTGCCGTCGTCTCCAGCAGGGCGGTCCCGGTCGGGCCGCGGGTGCTGCGGTCGCCCTTGCCCTCGTTCACCGTCTTGCCGGCGGTGACCAGCGGCTGGTCGGAGACGGTGACGTCGGTCAGCTCGACGTCGCGGTTGGAGTGCAGCAGGGTGACCGGCCGCGCGCCTTCCTCACCGGTCGCCGGGTCCTTGGCCCGGACCTCGTCACCGAGGTTGATCTCGGAGATCGGCCGGGTCGTGCCGTCGGCCATCAGCACCCGGGTCGCCGGGTCGAAGCTGTGCGTCGGGCAGGTCTCCGGCTGGTCCGGAGCCTCGTTCTCCTCGTCCTGGGACTTCTTGTTCTTCTTCGGGGAGTTGTCCTTCTTCCCGGTCGGGCTCTTCGGGTCCTTGTTGGCCTTGCCGCCCTTTTTCGGCTTGTCGTTGTCGCTCTTTTTCGGAGACTTCCTCGGCTCCTGCTTCTTCGCCTGCTTCGACGGGGCGGGCTTCTTCTCGGCCTTGGCTTCCTTGCGCTGTTTCTCCGCCTTCTTCTTCTTTGTCGGCGGCTTTTTCTTCTTCTTCGGCGGCTTGGGTTTCGGGATCTTCTTCGACATCAGGTCGCTCAGGTGCTTACGCGCCTGGGTGACCAGACTGCGGGCCGTCTGCATCGCCGAGCGGGCGGCTTCGACGATCCGCTTCCACGTGCGGTAGGCGCCGAAGGCACGGTCGAGGGCCCGGTACAGGGAGCGGCCCAACTGCCAGACCTTGCCGGGCCCGAGCACACTGATCGCCAGGTCGACGCAGTCCATCAGGCTGCCGGCGATACACCCGACGATCGAGTTGTACCCGATCATGTCGAGGATCATGTCGCCGGCGACCTGCATCAGGATGTCGACGACCGGGATGTTGCTCTCCCGCTCGGACCGCTGGTATTCGGCCTCCTGGCGGGCGATCTCGGAGCCTGCCGCCTGCATGTCGCGGTCGCGCTGCTCCATCAGCTTCGTGTAGACCGCGAGTTCGGCCTGGTACTTCTTCAGCGCGCAGGCGTAGTCGTACTCGCCGCACTTGCCGTCGACGGCGTTGCCCGTGGTGTCGGTGTTCGACATCGGGTCGCCCTCGGCGTACGCGAACCGGTTCGCTGATCCGGACGTCGGTGTCGGGCTGTTGGTGGCCGTGTCGCGGCTGTCGAAGGCGCCGGTCTCCGGGTCGTACCAGCGCGACCACATGTTGACCTTGCCGGTGGTCTGGTCGGTCCATTCCTGCTGGTAGCCCAGTCGGCCGGTCATGCCGCCGGAGGCGAGCACCTTGCCCCACGGGTCGTAGGACACCGACCCGGTGAGCGCGGCGCCGGTGGCGGTGAACTCGCCGACCACGTCGGTGTGGGCGTCGGTCCAGGCGTACCGGTTGCCTGCCGAGGAGGAGACCCCGACGAGTTGGTCGGCGATGTCGCGGACGTAGACGGAGCTGCCGTCGGCGGCCACGTCGTTGCCGACACCGGTGTAGGTCAGGTTCGGCTGGATGACCCGGCCGAGACCGTCGTAGGTGTAGGTGCTGCGGCCACCGCTCTTGCCGCCCTGCGAGACGACCTGGTTGAACGCGTCGGTGGTCGTCTCGACCGTCTGGCCGTTCTGGATCGTGGCGGCCAGAGTGCCGCGGGCGGTGTACTGGTAGGTGGTGCCGTCGGAGTCGACGGTCAGCTGGTTGCGCTGGTCGTAGGTGAACGTCTTGGTACCGGCCTGGACCCGGTTACCGGACTTGTCGTACGCGTACACCGCCGGGGTGACGCCGTTGTCCCAGCCGACCATCCGGTCGGCGAGGTCGTAGGTGTAGGTGTTGGTCGACGCCCCGTTGAAGCCGGTGGTCGTCTTCTTGGTGAGGCTGTCGTTGGCGTTCCACTCGTAGGCGATCTTGCCGACGCTCGCCCCGGCCGAGGTCTTCAGCTCATCCGACGACAGGCGTTTGAGGGTGTCGTACCTGAGGGTGCGGGTGTTTCCGCCGTAGGCGATCGTCTCGACCTGCGACAGGTTGTTGTACCCGTAGGTCATGTTCACGCCGGCGGTGGTGTTCTGCACGTTCGCCGGACGGCCCAGGGGGTCGTACTGGTAGGTGGTCGTCCCGGCGCCGTCGACCCGCTTGGTCAGCGACCCGTCGGCGTTGTACTCGTAGGCCGAGTTGCCGGAGACGCCGCTGATCGCGGTGATCAGACCCCGGTCGTCGTAGGCGACGGTGTTCGTCCCGGCCGACCCGGTGAACGAGGTCAGACGCCCGGCCTTGTCGTAGGTGAAGGTCTTGTCCGCCGTCGCGACCTGGGCGCCGGTGCCGGAGCTCTTCTCCAACCGGCCCATCGTGTCGTAGGTGGAGGTGACCGACACCCCGCCCGGCGAGTCGAGCCGGGTCATCCGGCCGCCCGCGTCGTAGGCGGTGGTGAAGGTGCGGTCGGCCGGGTTCGGGGTGGCCGTCGTCGCCGGTTCGATCTGCGACTCGGGCAGGTTCCACGAGTTGTAGGTGGTGATGAAGTTGTTGCCGCGGCCGTCGGTGAACCGGGTCTGGTTGCCGTTGCGGTCGTAGCCGAACCTCGTGACGATCGCGTCGGAGGAGCTGATCGGCTCGCGCTGCATCACGAGCTGACCGACCGCGTCGTACTCGAAGTACTTGTAGGTGCCCCGGGCGTCGGTGATGCCGACGGTGTTGCCGGCGACGTCGTAGTGCTGGGCACGGGTCCGCAGCGCCGTCGTGCCGCCCGGCGCGTAGTCCGCCGAACGGATCATCCGGCCGCCGAGGTCGTACGCCACGTTGGTGAACGAACCGTCCGGGGCGGTGGTCCGCACCGGCCGGCCGGCCCCGTCGTACGCCGTCCTGGTCGTGTTGCCGAGGCTGTCGGCGATCTCGATCTGCTCGCCGGCGATGTTGTACTTGATGTTCCCGGTCACGCCGGTGGGCGAGACCACGCTGGTCGGCCACGGGTATTCACCGGCGGTGCCGTACTTGTAGGTGGTCACGTGCTGCGCCGACGCGGACGTGCCGCGGACGATCTGGGTGGACTTCTCGGTCCGGCCCAGATAGTCGAACTCCTCGCGGACGGTGGCGCCGTTCGGGTCGGTGTGTTCGAGCAGGTCGCCGTCGAGGTTGTAGACGTACCGGGTCTCCCCGCCGTCCGGGGCGGTGACCCGCACGTTCCGGCCGAGCTGGTCGTAGAGGTACGTGGTCCGCGCGCCGAGCGGGTCGGTGGTGGCGAGGATCTGGCCGACCTCGTCGTACTCGACGGTGGTCTTGGCCTTGATCGGGGTGCTGGATCCGGGCGCGGTGTAGTCGGGCAGCTGGTTCTCGACGATCTGACCGAGTCCGTCGTAGCGGGACACGGACACATTGCCGAGGGGGTCCTGCTGCTCGACGGCCTCGCCGAAGGTGTTGAAGCCGACGCGGCTGGTGGCGACGGACGTGACCGGGTTGTTCTCGCCGGTGACGGTGCCGACCGCGGGCGTGGTGGTGACCACGGCCCGGCCGATCTCGTCGAGGGTCATGTGGGCGGTCGACCCGCGCGGGTCGGTCACCGAGGTGACCGAGCCGTCGGCGGTCAGCCCGTAGGTGACCCGGCTGACCTTCGCGTCGGCGGACGGGACGGTGGTGGAGTTCATCACCGTGCTGATCGCGGTGCTGTCCAGCAGGTCCTGGTAGATCTGGAGGTCGTCGATCTGCCCGGAGAAGAAGCCCGACGCATCGGTCTCGGAGCCCAGGCGCAGGCCGGTGGCCCGGTTGTTGAGGTGCTCGGTGGTGGTGACCGCCGCGCCGGCGGCGACGCCGTTGATGTAGAGCTGGGCCCGCCGGTTGACGGTGTCGACGGTGACCGCGAGGTGGGTCCAGGCGCCCAGGGTGCCGGTGCCGCTGGGGGCGGCACTGCTGACCCAGGCGGTGTCGCCGTTGTCCTTGCGGACCGACATCGTGTACTGCCAGGAGTCGGTCTGCTGCTGGTAGTAGAGCTTCAGCGCCGACGAGCCGAGGTCACCGGGGATCACCGCGACGTGCCGGTCGGCGTCCTCGGCGGCCAGCTTCGCCCAGACCCCCAGGGTGTACGGGCGGGTGGTGTCGACCGGCGCACGGCCCGAGATGCCGGCGGCGGTGCCGTTGAACGATGCGGAGCCGCCACGCTCGGTGGAGCGGGTGACGCCGGCGCCCAGGACGCCGATGTTGTTGCCCGCCGCGTCGGCGGTGGTGGTGCCGGTGGTCTCGTCGAGTTTCCAGCGGACGGCCGGCGTGCTGCCGTCGGTCAGGTAGGAGGTCTGCTGACGGACCCGGCCCACCCGGTCGTAGGTGGAGTCGGACCGGCCGAGGATCGTGGTGCCCTGCTTGACGGTGGTGCGGACGATCTCGTCCTCGGGCGAGTACTCGTAGGCGGTGCTGCGGTTGAGGCCGGCCGGGTCGAGGGTGGCGGTGGTGCTGCGCCCGGCCTTGTCGTACTCGCGTCTGGTGGTGGTCAGCCCGTTGTTGGTGACCTGGGTGGTCACGTTGCCGGTCGCGTCGTAGGTGTTGCGTTCCAGCACGAACGACTTGCCGGTGGTGTCTTTGCGGGTCACCGAGACCAGCAGGTTGTTGTCGGTGTAGGTGTAGGCGGTCTCGACGTTGAGGGCGTCGGTCTCCGAGGCCACCCGGCCGGCCGCGTCGTACTTCAGCGAACGGAACACGAGGTCGGTCGGCGCCTTCGGTGCGTTCGGGTCGCCGGTCCAGCCCTCCACGACGGTGCGCAACTCGTTGCCGTTGGCGTCGTAGTCGGTGCGTACGACACTGTCGTCGGAGTGTTTCTGGCGGTTGACCCGGCCGTAGGCGTCGTAGCCGATCTCCAGGCGGTTGCCGTTCTGGTCGATCTCGGCGTCACGGCGACCGAACGCGTCGTATTCGTAGCTCACCTTGCGCGACGCGTCGCCGCCGGTGAGGTCGGCGACGGTCTCGGCGGTGACCAGACCGTCGACGTTGTAGTCCACCGTGGTCAGCGGGGTGTGCACGGCGCCGGTGACCGCGTTGGTGATCGCGGTGTCGGCGACCGTGACCACCCGGTCCAGGCGGTCATGGGTGTAGCTGGTGGTGGAGCCGACGGTGCCCTTGGCCGCGTCGAGGATCTCGATCTCCCGGGTGACGCGGCCGAGGCCGTCGTACTCGTAGCGCATGATCTGACCGGCCGGGTCGACCGTCTCGGCGACGTCGCCGCTGGGCAGGTAGCGGATGATCTGCATGCTGCCGCCGGGCTTGATCACCCGCCACGGCAGGCCGGCGGGTGCGGTGCCGCCGTTGAATCCGCCGGCGGTGCCGCCGTCGGTGTAGGAGACCAGCGTCTTGCGGCCCAGCGGGTCGGTCTCGCTGATCCGGTTGCCCTTGGCGTCGTACGCGTACGTCGTCAGGTAGGTGTTGTCGCCGGCCGACGCCGACCCGGCGGCACGCAGCGCGGTGGGCCGGTCGTTCCACGCGTGGGCCGGCGGGTTCTCGGTGGTGGCGTCCGGGTAGTAGGAGGTGTAGGCGGTCGAGCACAGGTTCGCCGACCGGTCCTGGCAGGTGCTGACGGCCACGACGTTGCCGCGTACGTCGTGTTCGTTGATGACCATGTTGCCCAGCGGGTCGGTCACCGAGCGCAGGAAGCCCTTGCCGCTGTAGCCGTACCGGGTGGTGTTCCGCAGGGCGTCGACGTCGGCGACCTTGCGGCCGTACATCAGGTCGTGCACGACGGTGGTCTCGTCGCCTCCCGGCCCCTGGACGGTGTAGTTGACCTGCCCGGAGGCCGACTGGGTGACGGCGTCACGCGCCTTGAACTGGTACGACGCCTGCGCTTCGTCGATCACCGACTGGTAGAAGGCGACCTCGGCGAGGCTGCCGGTGTAGTAGCTGGTCTTGTTGTTGTCGATGTAGAACCAGTTGTTCATCCAGCCGTTGGCGTACCCGCTGCCGAGGGTGCGGGTGGGGATCTGGTCGGGCACCAGTTCGGCGGTGCCGGTCGACGACTGGGCCTTGGTGCCGTCGACGTACAGCGTCTGGGTGAAGCCGTCGGTGGCGAGCACCACGTGGTGCCACTTGCCGTCGTTGACCTTGGCCTTGCTGGTCAGCGACGGCAGCCACGTCTGCGCGGGGCTGGCGTTGCAGGTGTACAGCTGCAGGATGGTGCCGTTGGTCTTGGAGTTGCCCGGGTTGTCCAGGCATGTGCTCCAGCCGTGGCTGTTGGTCAGGCCACCGGCGTCGGCGAACCACTTCTGCGACTCGTTGCCGTTACAGGTCCACAGGGTCAGCTTGGTGCCGCTGTTGCCGCTGCCGCCGTACGGCGTGAGGCACTTGCCGAAGGCCTTGACGTAGAACGTCGAGTTCAGGGTGCTGGCGGCGTCGGTGGGGACGAACGTCCAGTTCTGCGCGGCGCTGCCGTTGCAGGTGTACAGCTGGATGTTGGTGCCGTCGGCGCTGTTGCTGTTGGGCACGTCCATGCACTTGCCGGCGGAGCCGATCGAGTTGACCGGGCCGGTGGTGGTCCGCGACGGCGCCAGTCCGCGCAGTTTGCCGTCGGCGGTGATCCAGAGGGTCGGCTGGGCGACCTGGTTGGCGGTGGCGGTCCAGGCGTCCGCCTCACCGAGCAGGACCGTACGGGCGGCGGTGGTCTTGAACCACATCGACACCGAGTTGGCCTTGGCCGGGGCGGTGCCGGCCGGCAGTTTGACGTACGCGGTGGTGCCGTTGAAGGTGGCGGCCCTGCCCGCGGCGGCGCCGAGCGGGCCGGCTTCGGTGCCGAGTCCGACCGCGTTGTAGGTGGCGGTGTTGCCGTTGACCTCGTTGACCGCGTCGCTGCGCCCGGCGCCCTCGGCCATCCGCCAGTAGTTGGTCGGTGCCCCACCGAGGACGGCGCTCTCGTACACCTTGCTGGTACCGGTGACGGTCGGGGCCTTCGGGGTCCAGGTCGCGCCGTTGCCGTCGATCACCTGGCTGACCCGGCCGTTGGCGGGGTGGTAGGCGATGGTGGCGCTCGGGTCGCCGGACGGGCGCAGCGCCCTGGTCATCGGTTTGGTGGCGGCCAGGCCGGAGGCCCGCAGTTCCTTGACGGTCGCCGGGTCGGTCGCGGTGTCCCAGAGCGCGACCTCGGCGATGGAGCCGGTGAAGTAGTCGCGGGTGCCCACCACACTTCGGGCGTTGCCGTGCGGCTGGTTGGGCCGGCCGCCGCCGAGGAAGCCGGCGCCGATGTACGACTTGGCGGCGGTCAGGTCCTGGAGGGTGACACCGGTCTCGGAGTCGACCTGGTTGCCGTCGAGGAACAGTTCCTGCTTGTTGCCGCCGGCGGACAGCACGACGTGGTGCCAGTTGCCGTCGGCCACGCTCGCCGTGGTCTCCAGCGGCAGCTGCCCGTTGCGGGGGAAGAAGCCCTGCTCGGCGCGGAGCTTCTTGTCACACGGCCAGATCTCCACGGCGTAGAAGAACAGCGGGTGTACGCTGCCCGCCCCCTCGCGCTGCGGGAAGTGGACGCAGGATCCGGCGTAGATGTTGACGAGCTGGCCGTCGCCGTTGAGGTCCCACTTCTGGTAGTCCTGCGCGTTGCAGTTCTCGATGACCACGTCGACGCCCTTGCCGACGTCGGCGTTGTCGAGGGCCATGCATCGGGTGGCGCCGCCGACGGTGACCCGCAGTTCCTTGGCCGCCGTGTAGGTCCACTGCTGGTTGGCGCCGCTCGAGCAGTCGTCGAGGTAGGCGGAGAAGAACTCCTGGACCTCGAAGTCCGGGGCGGTGATGCAGCCGCCCTGTTTCTGCGACTGGATGCTGCCGAGCGCGGTACCCGGTTTGGTCGCCTTCGGGAAGCCACCCATCAGGCGGCCGTCGGTGCCGAGGTAGAGCGTCGGGTTGTACGCCGCGGTGGTGGTGGCGCTGGTGATCGGGTCCCACGACTGGCCGTAGAGGACGCCGGAGCCGCCGGACGTCTTGAACCACATGCTGACCGACTGGTACGAGGTGTCGCTGGTGGTGCTGACCGGCACCGACACCTGCGAGCTGGTGCCGTTGAACGCGGCGGCCGTCGATCCGGAACCGGTCAGCGGGCCGGGCTGGCCGAGGGTGACACCGGTGTAGGTGCCGTTGTCCCGGCCGCCGTTGTCCAGCACGGTGCTCGCGGCCGTGGTGCCGCCGGTCTCGTTGAGCCGCCAGTAGGACAGGGCCTTGGCGTTGGCGACCGCGGCCGGGTGCTGCGACGCCGACGCGTTGTACTCGTAGGTGTGGCACTCGCCCCAGTTGGTCGGCGGGCACACCTTGGTCAGCCGGCCGTCGGTGTAGTCGTACCACCAGGTGTTGGCGGTGTCCCAGTCGCCGGGGACGACCGGGTCGGTGGCGACGTAGTTGACCCGCTTCGGGGTGGTCGAGGTCCAGTACAGGTCGAGCGCGCGGCCGGAGGACTGCGACGTGATGGTGGAGACCAGGTTGTCGGTGTACGTGAAGGTCTGTTCCCGCCCGGCGAGGTCCTTGATCGTCGACAGGCCCAGTTTGCCGGTGGCCAGCGGCTGCAGGAACTCGTAGGTGGTGCCGTCCTTCTCGGCGAGGCGGTAGCCCGTGACAGCGCCGACGGTGATGGCGCTCAGCGTGGTGGTGCGCCCGGCCGGTGAGGCGTAGGTGTCGTTGAGCGGGTTGGTGTCGGTGTCGAGGTTGTGACCGAAGGCCAGTTCACGGCCGGTCGGGTAGGTCACGACGACGGTGTTGACCACGGATCTGCCGCCGATGGTGGCGAACTTCTCGACCAGCTTGGTGTCCACGACGCTGGACCATCCGGCGCCGAACGCCTGGTCGGTGCGCGGGTCGGAGCTGTTGTACAGCCGGTTGATCTCCAGCGGCGGACCGGCGGTGTTGACCATCGCGTCGCGGGCCGAGGTGGTGTAGTTGCCGCTGACCGCGTCGAAGCCCTTGTCGGCGTTCTGCGACAGCGCCCCGGTGGCCGCGGGCTGCGGCACGGGTGTCACCAGGAGGTGTTTGAACAGACTGTCGCCGTTGCCGGCCTTGGTGTCGGAGACCTGCACCTCCCAGAAGTAGGACTCGCCCCACTTCAGGACGCCGGTGGGCACGGTCCAGGTCTTCCTGGTGGTCCAGCCGGAGGTGGCCAGGGGGGTGGTGCCGGTCTTGGGGTAGATCCGGAACATGGTCGTCATCGCGGTCGGCCAGTTGTCCGGGTCGTGCGCGTCGGCGATCAGGGTCGGCGTCAGCGTGGTCGCGGCCTGACCGTAGCCGGGGTACATCTCGTCGACCTGCGGCGCCTCGTTGTCGTCGTAGACGATCTCCAGGTACGGGGCGTAGGCCGCCTCGTTGCGGGAGGTGAACCGCTTGAACGCCTTGGCGTTGCTCTCCGACGCGGTCAGCGCCAGACCGAAGTTCTTCATGGTGCCCAGCGACCAGCCGTTGAAGGTGGCCGGGTTGAGCGTCACCGTCCGCCACGCCCCGACGTTCGGGTCGGAGGCCTGGTTGTTGCAGGCCGGCGCGTTGTTGGTGATCAGGCCGGTGCCGATCGGTGCGGAGTACTTGGGTCCGGCGGCCAGGCCGGCGTTGTTCTCCAGCGACGCGACGGTCCAGGCGGTGGTGATACGCCGGACGTAGAACGGCTCGAAGTCGACGCAGTTGTACGACCAGGTGTGGTACAGCTTCAGCTTCGCCGACTTGATCTGGGTGTTGAGCAGGCCGTCGTTGTCGAACTCGTCGAAGTGCATGAACGAGCGGGCCGCGCTGGTGCCGTTCCAGGTCCCGACCGGCAGGTCCTCGTCGTTCTGGTCGACGGTGCTGGAGCTGTTGTCGACGTAGACGTCGCCGGTGTTGTAGGTCTGGGTCGTCACCGACGGGTCGACCCGCACCGGGTACTGACGGGCCGGGTCCTGCAGCCACGCCTTGTCGGCGGTCACCTTCAGTGCCGGGCCGCCGTCGACGGTGATCAGCTCGTAGTCGACGTCCGACGACTGGGCGGTGTCGCCGGAGGCCGGGTCGACCTTGGAGTCCTCCATGTAACCCGGCGGGATCCGCATCGCCGTCCTGCCGGAGGCGTCGAGCAGGTCGATCGAGCCGTCGGCCTTGGCCTTCGGCGTGAGGCCCTCCAGCCGCAGCGGGAACACCCACTCGTTGCCGGCCGCGGGCGACTCCAGAACGATGGTCTCCTTGAGGCCGTTCTTGGTCGACTCCAGTTCGAGGTCGGTGAGCGGCAGGATCTCCGGGTACGTCGCCACGGAGCCGTGGACGTCGGCGGTGACGTCGGCGGCGCCGGCCAGGTCGTAGGCCAGGGTGTGCCCGGCGGCGGTGGTCACCGCGGCCAGTGCCTCGTCGGCCGACTCGACCTTCAGGCTGCCGGCCGCCGGCGCGGTCGGTGCGGTCGGCGCGGTCGCGGGGGCGGGCTCGTCGGTGCCGGTCGTGCCGAGGGTGACCTCGATCGAGTTGGCGCCGGCCTCCAGCCGGTCCCCGACGAGGTTGAGCCGGGTGTCGATCGGCTGGTACGTGCCGTCGGCGGCCTTGAAGTTGACCCGGGTGTCGTACAGCCGCCGGGTGTAGGAGCCGTCGAGGTTCTGGAACTCGTCGTAGGTGGCCGTCGACCGGGCGGCGACCCGCTTGCTGGTCTTCGGGTCGAAGCTGTCGGCGTCACCGCCCTTCTTCGGGGTGGTGCCCGCCTTGCCCGACGGCGGGGCCGGCAGCTCGGGGTCGGTGACCCCGGTCCCCCGGCCGGGTGCCTTGCCGGCGCCGCCGTCGGCACGCGTCTGGTCGGCGTCCACATAGTGCTCACCGTCGGCGGCACCGTTGCCCGGGTCGAGTTCGGGCAGGCCGGCCACGGCGGCGAAGCCGGGTGCCTGCCGCAGCGGCGACAGCAGACCGGACACCGGCCAGCCCCCGCCCTCGGGGATCACCTCGGGTGGGATGCCCAACGACATCCCGACGGCAAGAGCAGTGAAGACAGCAATCCGCCGCCGCATGGTGAGCCCCGTTTCTCACAGCATGTTCCAAGGTGCGGCGAAGCATGAGGCACGGAGGAACGCCCGCACAAGATCTTCAATAAGTCGATGCGCCGCCCCGGAAGCCTCGTGATCAAGAAACCGCAGGTGAACGGGAAGTGTGCAGTACGTCACAATGACGTTTACCGGGGGTGTGACCACCTCGGATGTTGCTCTCGGGCCCCGTACCCGCTTAACCTCCGCCGATGTCCACCAAGCAACTCCCCCGATGGATCCCGACCTCCCGGCGATCCGTCCTGGTCACCGCCGGTGTCGGCGTGGCGGTCGTCGCCGGTCTGCTGACGTGGGCGCTGTGGCCGGAGCCGCCGCGCCAGCGGGAGTACCTGGACGCCACGGCCTGCCTGCTGACCGACGAGCAGGGCGTCACGGCCGATCCGGCCCGGCCGGTGTGGAAGGCGATGCAGGCCGCCTCGGTCAAGAGCCTGGTCCGCGTGCAGAACCTTCAGGTGATGGGACCGCAGACGGCGGAGAACGCGGCCGCGCATCTGGCGTCGATGACCGGCGGCGGGTGCGGCGCGATCCTCGCGGTCGGACCGGCACCGATCGAGGCGGTCACCCGCAGCGCCGGCGGGCACCGCGACATCCGGTTCCTCACCGTCGGCGGCGGCACCACGGCCGACAACATCCAGGTCCTCGACGCCGGCGCACCCGAGGCGCTGCAGAAGACGATCCAGGAGCACCTCGACACCCTGGCCGACGACGCCGGATAGGCGACCCGAACGGCCGGAATCGACGGCGGTTCGGTCACCGGCGAATCCGGCTGACGGCCCCCGTCAAGACGTACGCCGGGGACGAGCCGGGCAGGAATCGGGCACCCGGCGTCACGTCACGGAATCCGGCGGCGACACACGCCGGTTGGCGGCCCGCGCATACGTGGATAGCATTTCCTCTCCCGCTCATTTGGGAGTTCGCATTGCCAGCTCGGCGTGTCATCGATCCCGATGTCCTGCTGCGTGGCGCGGCCATGCATTACCTGAGACATTCGACGATCGACATGGAACTACTGGCCACGGAAATGGCGATCAGCCGGGCCACCCTTTATCGGATGACCGGCAGCCGCGATGCGCTTCTCGGTGAGGTGTTCTGGGCGATCGGGCGGATCTTCCTGGCCGAGGCGTCACAGGAGGCCGCCGGGACCGGCGCGGACCGGGTGATCGCCGTGTCACGGTTGTTCGCCGAGATGGTGTCCGGGGCGCAGCAGCTCAAACAGTTCGTCGCCGAGGAACCGCAGACGGCGGCCCGGGTGCTGCTGACCAACGGCACCGACGTGCATCACCGGGCGATCGAGGCGCAGCTGGAGATCTTCGAGGAATCGCAGGTCAGCGGCGATCCGGCGGAGATGCGGCAGCGGGCTTTCCTGTATGTGCGCCTGATGGAGGCGGTGGTGTACAGCCCGGTCCTCGGCGTACCGGAGATGGATTTCGACCTGGCCGAACCGGCGTTGCGGGCCCTGCTGCCCGGTTGAGCCGAACAGCAGGGCCCGAGCCGTCAGATCGTGAAGTTCGCGCAGCTGCTGCGGTACTCCTGGACGGCCAGCCCGGCACCCGGGCCGGGGCAGACGAACTGCCGGTAGCGGGTGTCGTTGTCGACGAACAGCTTCAGCCAGGCGATGCTGTACTTCGCGATCGTGGTGTTGGCACTGTTCGGCGCGAAGTGGGTGGCGTTGTTCAGCTCCAGGTACGCCTTGCCGGGGCTGGCCGGAAGGCTCTGGTAGAACGGCTGCGCGTGCGTGGTCACGGACGCCACGGAGTCACCGTCGGCACCGACGACCAGGGTCGGGACGGTGTTGCCGCTCCACGACTTGGTCAGGTTCCACGGGGTCAGCGGGATCGCGGCCTGCAGCGACGGCCGGCTGCGCGACGCCTCCAGGGTGCCGCCGCCGCCCATCGAGTGGCCGACGACCGCGACCCGGGTGGCATCGACGCGGGTGCGCACGCTGCTGCGGCCGGTGAGGTAGTCGGCGGCGGCCAGCAGCTGACGGCCACGGCTGTCGGGCTGGTCGGACGTGGTCAGGGTGTCGATGTTGAACACCACGAAACCCTGCGAGGCGAGCCGCGGGGCGAGCCAGGCCATGCTGGACTTGGAGGCGGTGTAACCGGGGGCGATCACGACCGCGCCGTAGGTGCCGGCGCTGGTGTCGGTCGGGTAGTAGATGTCGCCGCCACCGAATCCGCTGGCGGCCAGACGCGACACGCTGGTCTGGGCGGTGGTGAACGGGCCTCGAACCGCTTCGATGCTGCTGTTGGTGGGGGTGGGGCCCTTCGGGAACGCCACGGTCGCGGCGTTCGCCGACGGGACCAGGGTGATGCCGGCGACGCTGAGCGCGACGGCGGCCAAGGCGCCGACAACGATCCGGCCGCGCTTCTTCACAGTGCTCGAGGACAAAGCGTCTCCCTTGTCGATCAGATCGGACAAGCGATTCTTGAAGGCGCGGAATACGGTTCTCAATAGGCCGATGAGGTTGTGAGACGGCCGTCTTACAAAGCACGCCGACAAATGGTCGCGCTCCCATTATGACGACCTCGAATATGTGACATACAAGATCACCACTGCGGCGTGGCGCCGCCTCCGGTCAACCGGCACCGCCTCCGGTCAGCCGGCACCGCTTTCGGTCAGCCGGCACCGCTTTCGGTCAGTCGGCGCCTTCGGTCAGCCGCGCCGTCTCCGGTCAGCCGGCGTAGAGGCCGGCCATCGCGCCGATCGTCTCGCGCAGGTGGTCGACCAACTCGGGCGGGCCGACCGCCCGGGCCTCCGCGCCGAGCTGCAACAGTGACGCGGCGGCGTGCGGCACACTCTCCAGCGGGATGACGGCGTGGTGCCAGCCGTCGGCGTCGGGCCCGGTGCAGGTGCGCAGCGCCAGCCGCGACGCCTTCGGGCCGAGCACGTCCGGGAGCCTGCCGAGCCCCGCCGCGGTCAGCCGGACCTGCGCGACGGCGGCGTCGGCGGCCTGCTCGTAGCGGTCGACGTGACCGCGCCAGAACCCGGCGAGGTCGAACCCGGCCGGCCGGGTCACCGGCTCGTCGAGGGTACGCAGGCCGGTGATCGACGAGACCCGGTAGGTGCGCGGCGGCCCGGCCCCGGCGGCCACCAGATACCAGACACCGGCCTTGAGGACGAGACCGAGCGGATGCAGACGGCGGCGGACCACACCCGGCCGCGGCGACCAGCGCCGGTAGTCGACCTCGACGGCCCGGTCCTGCCACAGCGCCCGGGCGGCGGCGTGCAGGTGCGGCACGTCGTCGGGTTCGCGATACCAGCCGGGCGCGTCCAGGTGGAACCGCTCACGGATCCGCATCGAAGCGTCCCGGTAGGCCACCGGCAGCGCCGCCATGAGCTTGAGCTGCGCCGCCGCCACCTGGCCACCGAAGCCGAGGTCGGCGGCCGGGCCGTCCATGCCGGTGAACAGCAACGACTCCGCCTCCCCGGCGGTGAACCCGGTCAGCCGCGTCCGGAAGCCGGCCATCAACTCGTACCCCCCGGCCGGGCCGTGCTCGGCGTAGATCGGCACCCCGGCAGCGGCGAGCGCGTCGACGTCGCGGTAGACGGTCCGCGCGGTGACCCCGAGTTCCGTCGCGAGCTGGGCGGCACTCATCCGGCCGCGGCTCTGCAGCAGCAGCATGAGCGAGAGCAGACGGCTGGCACGCATCGCCCCAGACTGCCAGCCGCCCCCTGACAGAAGATGTCAGGGGTAGCCTCCGATGATCACCGTCATGAACGACTTCGACTTCTTCATCGGCTCGTGGACGGTCGTCAACCGGCGCCGGACCAGCATGTTCGACGGCACCGACGACTGGGAGACGTTTCCCGCGACGTCGGTCAGCCGCCCGGTGTTCGCCGGCGGCGGCAACTGCGACGAGATCGTGTTCCCGACGCAGGGCTGGCGCGGCTTCACGCTGCGGCTGTTCGACCCGGACAGCGAGCAGTGGTCGCTGTACTGGGCCGGCAGCCGGACCGGCCGGCTGGATCCCCCGGTCGTCGGGCGCTTCACCGACGGCCGCGGCGACTTCTACGGCGACGACACCTGGCAGGGCCGCCCGATCCGCGTACATTTCGTATGGTCCGGCATCACGGCCGACACCGCCCGCTGGGAACAGCTGTTCTCCATCGACGGCGGCGAGACCTGGGAATCCAACTGGATCATGGAGTTCACCAGGTCGGCGTCACCCGCCTGAGGCACCCGGCGGGCGTCACCGCAGCATCGCCGGCCGCCGCCGGGCCTCCCTTCCGGCGGCGGCAACCCCTCATCCGGTACGGCTACCCATGCTCGCCGCCTGCGGACAACGCGTGCGCGAGCCGCTCCAGGTTGGCGACCACCGGAACACCGTCACTGAGCCACTTGCGGTTGTCATGCCCGCAGACCACCCCCAGCAGGGCCATCCCCGACTCCCGAGCGGCCCGCAACACGCCCCACTGCCCGCTCACCAGCAGGCACAGCGCCGGATCCACACCGAGCAGCCGGGCAGCGCGAGCGGCCACGTCCACCGTCCCGAACGTGTCCGCGTCCAGCCCCTGCCGTCCGGCCACCACCGCCACCCGGTGCCCCACCCCGTGGGCGCGAAGCCCCGCCCGCATCGCGTCCTCGTCGAACTCGCCGACCGCCCACACCCGGCGCCCACCGTCCGCGCAGGCGCCGAGCGCCTCGGGCAGGCCCCGGGTCATCGGCGCGGTGATCGCCGCATCCAGTTCCGCGATCGACGCCACCGACTCCGCCGCGTCAGCCAGTTCCGGCTGGTGGACGGCCAGATGCGCCAGCACGTGCGCGACGCTGTACGCCGGAATCCCGATCCGGTGCCGCGGCTGCGGCCGCATCGCGTCGAGCACCGCCCGCGGACGGCACAGCTCCGGCATGGCGAAACACACGCCGTCGAAGTCGAGCAGAACGTGCCGGGCGTTCGCGACCGCCCGTGCCACCTGCGGGCGCACCCGCACCCATACCCGTCGATCCACACCCCCATCCTGACCCAACCGTGATCATGAAAAAACCACTTCCCGCCCCCCTCTCCCCCACCGACCGCACCCACACACCGCCCAGAGTCACGAAGAAGGCACCCCCGGCTGGCCCCCACCGCTGCCTCAAACCCACCGAAACAACGGTGACAACCAGCCGGGCCTCTCCGGCTGGCTCCCACCGCTGCCTCGAACCCGCCGAAACAACGGTGACAACCAGCCGAGGGTTTCGGGCTGGTCCCCACCGCTGCCTCAAGCCCGCCGAAACAACGGTGACAGCCAGCCGGGGCTTTCCGGCTGGTCACCACCGCTGCCTCAAGCGCGCCGAAACAAGGGTCTGTAAAGAGAACGGCTGATCTGGGTTGCGAACTGTTCAGTGGATGACCGGGTCGAGCCGGCCTTCGAAGGCGGTTTGGAAGGCGTTCAGG
>NZ_QGGR01000023.1 GCF_003148685.1 Actinoplanes xinjiangensis
CGGCTACAAGTGATCGAAGGCGCCAGATACAGCCCTCAGGACAACCCCGTCGAACGGATCTGGGCCGCCCTGAAACGAAAGATCGCGAACACCGCACCGGCGACCATGGCCGACCGAGTCCGTCAGGCCCACGCGTTCTTCCGCTACCGCACCGACGCCGAGAACCGCACTACCGCCGCACCATGGACCTCACCCTGGCTCCCCGAGGGTTACGAACAACACTTCAGATCAGGCGCTTAGCGGTTGGTGGTGCGGATCGTCCGGTTGGGGAGGACTCCCGGACGAGTGGCCGGCTGACGGCCGTTGCGGGCCCGTGGATCGGGCGCCTTTCCGACCGGGCGCAGCCCGCTGACCTGTACGAAGATGGATCGGCGCTCGACCGCGTCACCGGCCGAGTTCAACTCGTAGCCGTCCAGCCAGACCCAGCCCTCGTAGGTCGGCCAGTCGTGCACCCGGATGACCCGGAACAACATGGGTGATGCGAACTGGACGCTTGCCGCCTTCGTCACGTGGATGACATCACCGGACCGAGGTAGAACCACGTCATCTCCTGCCCTGAGACTCGTGTGGGATGTGGATGGTGACAAGTGCATCAGTTTGCCGCCTTGATGCACTTTTGCAAGGCTCCGATGGATTTGGCCATCGAAGGAGGTTGCGGAACGTCACTATCGCCGAACAGCCCCACCCGTGTCGGGGCGGAAGTCCACAACGGACTGCCAATGGCTCGGCGCCCCGTGATGGACGTCGTATGGTGCGTTTTGTCGATTTTGACCTTGTCCCTCAAGAACGTTAAGTGACGCTGGCCATACGGAAAGATTGCACCACCAGTCCTGTCGATGCAAGTTGCATGTCACGCTTCCGTGATTCTCCGTGATCATCCACTGTGCTTGAACGATCATGAACCGGTCGGAAGACTGGGCTGGTGAATCGACGCCGCAGTCCCACCCTTCGTCGGCGCCGCCTCGGCGTCGAACTGCGCAGACTCCGTGAGGCGGCCGGCGTGACCATCGATGTGGTGGCCCAGCGGCTGGGCTGTTCGCCATCCAAGATATCCCGCATCGAAACCGGACATACCAGCGCCACGACCGCCGACGTTAGCGACATGTTGGCCTTTTATGGTGTGAATCCGGATATAGCGGAAGGTCTCGTCGGAATTGCTCGAGACGCTCGTCAGAGAGGGTGGGGGCATCCCTATTCAACCGTCCTGAACAGCACTTACGTGGGCTTCGAGGCCGAAGCTAGATCAATTAGGACGTACGAGCAGCAGGTCATTCCCGGTCTATTGCAGACAGAGGACTATGCGCTGGCACTCATTGGATCCGCCCGATGGGATGACACCGACCAGAGAATCGCGCAACGTGTCCGCGTCCGCATGCAACGCCAGTCGTTGTTGATTCAGGACGATCCAATCGATCTTCGGGTGGTGCTCGATGAAGCGGTGGTGAGTCGTCCGGTCGGTGGCGACGCGGTCATGCGTGAGCAGTTCCTGCATCTGCTCGAGGCAACCCGTCTGCCGAACGTGACTCTCCAGATCCTGCCGTTCGCTGTCGGCGCACACGCCGCGATGGACGGCGCGTTCGCGATCCTCGACTTCCCCTCGGACGGTGACCCCGACCTGGTGTTCGCGGAGAACGCGGCCGGCGGGCTCTTCCTGGAGAAGGACGACGAACTTCGTACGTACCGGGAGGTGTTCGACACCATCCGGGCTGCCGCCCTCGATCCGGAAGCGTCCAGCGAGATGATCAAAGTGCTGGTAGAGGAGCCATTGTGGAAATCGAGGCGAAGGGCCTCCGAGTCGATCTGAACCACGCTCGGTGGTTCAAGAGCACGCGAAGCGGCCCCAACTGCGACAACTGTGTCGAGGTCGCGTTCGTCGGTGAGGCCATCGCGGTGCGGGACTCGAAGAACCCGTCGGGAGCGGCGCTCATCTTCACGACGGCTGAGTGGGACGCGTTCGTGGGTGGTGCCAAGGACGGCGAGTTCGACCTCTGAGAACGTCGGCATGGCCGGCCCGGCGAGCGGATCGCCCGGGTCGGCCGTGCTATTTGCCCGATTCTGCCGTCGCTGTGTGCGACTCGCCTCGTTGAAAAGTCCAAGCGCGGACCGGACCGCGCTGTGGGCCGGGACACATCACCGGCCGGTTCTCCACGGTGTCTCACAACCTCTGAGACAGCGGTGCGAGCCGGCCCGAACGAGGCAAGGCAGACAGATGACGATTGGTTCCGACAACCTCAGCAACGGTTCGCCGACGGCGCAGGACAGATTCAGTGGCGGGGTGAGCGCATACCGGCAGGGACGGCGTGACGCGCTGGCACCCGAGGGTGACGGCGATCTGGTGTCCCGTACCGCCGCCGGACTGCCGACCCGGTCACCCGGCCGCTCGCACACCAGCATCGAGCCGTCCACCCCGCTGGACCGGGCGTCGAAACTCCCGTCCCTCGATCTCCAGGGTCTGAGCGACCCCGTCTTCTCGGCCGGCTGGGCCGAATCGTCGAGCCAGTCAATGGCCGATCACCCGCTGCTGCGCGGTCTCCTGCTGGAACTGCCGGCCCGTGGCACCCTGCCGCCGGCCGAGTGGCTGGACCGTTGGTTCGAGGCGGCGCGGTCCATCCTGGAGCTGCTCTACGTTCAAGAGGCCAAGAAGCACTAGAGGTACGCCCGCTGCCCGTTCCCCGGCTTCCCAGCGACACCTCGGGGAGACGCTCCGTCAGTGGGCGGTCACGGTGGTGACGCCTCGTCAGCGGTCACGATGGCGACGCCTCGCCAGCGGGCGGGTGGCGCCTCGTCAGCGGGCGGGTGGTGGCGCCTAATCAGCGGGCGCCGACCGGGGTCCGCTCGCGGTCCCGGTGCAGAGGGGCCATGACCAGCGGCGCGAGACGGCTGTGCCGCAGGCCGGCCCGGATGCCGATCACGGCCACCGCCAACACGATCGCGATGACGGCGAGACTGGCCGTCGCGGTGGCCTGACCACCGGGCAGCGCCACCAGGCCGGCCGCGATCGGCAGGCCGACCAGCGCGGCCAGACCGGTGATCTGTAGGGGTGCGGCCAGCAGCGGATGTGCGGCCGCCGCCCGCAGAGCCGGCGGCACCGGCGTGCGTGGCGCGGTGGAGAACGCCCCCGCGCCCCGCCGGACCCAGCCGAGACGGCGCACAGTCGCGGTCAGAACGAGAAGCGCCGGAACGGCCGGGAGCAGCGCGGCGGTCGGCGCCGCCGAGACGCCCGGCACCAGACCGGCGATCAGCGGAACCGCGGCGAACACCGCGACGCCCGCACCGACCAGCGCGGAGAGCAGCCCGGCCCGGCGCCGGAGCTGGCGCGCGCTGCCGGCGGTGGGCATGGCGTCCGCGAGGAGCCCGGCAGCGAGCCAGACGGCGGCGAGGATGCCGATGAGGGTGATGTCCACAACGGTGTTCACATCGACAGCGTTCACCGTTTGTGACGGTTGCGAAACCGGGATATGCCCGGACGCGGTACCCGTAGGGGTGCCGCGTCACCAGCTGTGCGCGACCTGTCGCGGACGGTAGAGAACTTCCCGGACTATGTGGACCAATGAGGGCACTCAGTGAGTGATCTGTGACACGCTGTCAAATACAAGATCGCAGCGGTCAGACGGCGAACTCGGCCACCGGAACGGTCGCCGGAGCCGGCGGGGCCGCTTTCCACAGGCCGAGCTTCTGCGCGCCGAGCCGGCTCAGGTATGCCGGGTTGAGCAGGATGTACCGCTTCCACAGTCGCTTGGGCTCCAGGCCGAGGCGCCACAGCCACTCCAGGGCGTACTTCTGCATCCACGCGGGCGGGTTCTTCAGCAGCCCGGCGTGATAGTCGAACGCTGCGCCCACGGCCAGCAGCGGCATGTCCAGCAGGGGCCGCATGGCGTAGGTGAAGACCTCCTGCCGCGGGCACCCGAGGCCGACCAGCACCACCCGGGCGCCGGACGCCTTGATCCGCTCGGCGATCGCCTCCGGCTCACCCGGCTGAGACTTCCGGAACTTGGAGGCCTCCACGCCGGCGATCTTCAGAGCCGGGAACATGCCCTGGAGCGCCGGCACCAGCCGCTCCAGCGTCGGCTCGGTGGACCCGTAGAGGTAGACCGGCAGCCCTTCGGCGGCGGCCTGCTCGACCACCTTCAGGGTCAGCGTCGGCCCGTAGACCCGATCCGTGAGCCCCGCCCCGTGCAACAGGTTGAGCGCCCACCGGACCGGCTGCCCGTCCGGAGTGACGAGATCGAACGAGTTGAGCCGAGCGTTGTGCGCCGGATCCTCGACACCGGTCATCACCCCGTGCACCGCCAGCGCGGTGACCGCGAACGGCCGCTGCTCCCGGGCTGCCTCGATGATCCGTGCCGTAGCAGTCGCATAGTCAGTCGCATCCACAAGCACACCGAGAACGTTGCGCTTGCCCTGTCCGACACCAGTCGCCGTCACGACCGCACCCCACCCTGAAGACCGAATAAAGCCGCGAGCATAACGCCCTACTTACCGTCACCCGAAAGATGACGAAACCTCAGGCCCGAACCCAGGACACGTAGCCGTACCCCAACCTGGTCTGAAGGTTCCAACAGCAACAGCCCGCCGAAGTAACCCTGACCGCCCCACCGACCAGAACCGCGCCCACCCGAAGTAACCATGACCCGGCCCACCGACCAGAACCGTGCCTACCCGAAGTAACCATGACCCGGCGCACTGACCAGAACCGTGCCTACTTGAAGTAACCGTGACCGGCCCACTCACCGCGCCCACCGTGATGCGGGGCACCCGGGGGCTCGGCCCACGGGGCAGAAAAGACGAGAGCGACCGCAGGTCCGCGCTTTCCGCGGACAAGGGTCGCCCATTCGATCTCGTGGGGATGGGGGGAGTTGAACCCCCACGTCCTTTCGGACACACGGACCTGAACCGTGCGCGTCTGCCATTCCGCCACATCCCCATGTGACTGCCTCCAAGATCATACATCTGATCTTTTCGGCTGAAACCGGCCGGTCGGGCCTGCTTCTTGTTACTGGCTGCGACAGACTACGCTGTCGCACGTCACCTAGCGAGTTGATATCGCCCCGGCAACGGAGGAAACATTAGCACGGCGTTCCGGGGCGCCATACGAGGGTCAGAAGTGCCGGCTGCTCTTGGGCTACAGATGCGCAAGCGGTCGCCGGATACCATCATGTCCTCGGAACCCGAGGAGGAGCCGGTGAGCGTGCTGCAGCGCTTTGAGAAGCGATTGGAAGGCCTTGTCGAAGGGGCCTTCGCCAAGGTCTTCAAGGGTGTCGTGCACCCTGTGGAGATTCTGAATGCCATGCAGCGGGAGGCCGAGGCGCACAAGGCCATCCTGGCCGGTGGTCGCACTCTCGTGCCCAACCGCTATGTGATCGATCTGTCGCCCTACGACCACAGTCGTCTGGCGCCCTACGCCGCGGCACTGGCGCAGGAGCTGGCGCAGTCCCAGGCCGAGTTCATCGGTGAGCAGGCCTGGACGGTGTATGGCGATGTGATCGTCGAGATCGAGCGGGGCGACGGCCTGGACACGGGCATGTTCCGTGTCACCGCGGAGGTGTACACGGGTGGCGAGGTCGCCCCGGTGCAGCAGCCCGCGTATGACGCCGGCCCGCAGTATTCGCCCTACGACCAGCAGGGTGGTGGCTATCAGCAGCATCACCACGGTGGGCCGCGCAGTGTGGGCCTGGTCTCCGGTGATGGCCGGACCTACCCGCTGCAGATGGGCTCGACGGTGATCGGCCGTGGTGACCAGGCCAACCTGCGCCTGCCCGACGTCGGTATCTCGCGCCGGCACGCCCGGCTGGACTACGACGGCAACCAGGTCGTGCTTACCGACCTGGGCTCGACGAACGGCACCATGGTCAACGGCCAGCGGGTGTCCGCCGTCGCACTCAACCCGGGCGACATGATCCAGCTCGGTACGACAACACTCACCTTCCGAGTGGACGGCTAGCAACCTTGCCCGAATTCGTCCTCACCGTCGCCCGGTTCGGATTTCTCATCCTTCTGTGGATCTTCGTGTTCACGGTTGTCGGGGTGATCCGGCGGGATCTCTTCGCGGGCGGCCGGACCAAGAGCATCGTCGCCAGCCCTCGGGGGGTGGGTGGCGCGGTGCTGCAGGGCCGGCCGGCGAAGGTGAAACGCGGTAAGGCAGCGCGGCAACTGGTCGTGACTGCCGGCAATCTGGCCGGCACGAGGATCACTCTCGGTGAAGCCCCGATCACGATCGGGCGGGCCGAGGATTCGACGCTCGTCATCACCGATGACTTCGCGTCGGCCCGGCACGCCCGCCTGGTGCCTCGTGAGGGCCAGTGGTTCGTCGAGGACCTCGGCTCGACCAACGGCACCTACCTTGATCGCGGTAAGGTCTCCGGACCCACTCCAGTCCCCCTTGGCGTTCCGATCCGCATCGGGCGCACTTCCCTCGAGTTACGGCCATGACCCTGACCCTGCGCTATGCCGCTCAGAGCGACCGCGGTCTGATCCGAGACCTGAACCAGGACTCCGTCTACGCCGGGCCGCGACTTCTCGCTGTCGCGGACGGCATGGGCGGTATGGCCGCTGGTGACGTCGCGTCCAACATCGTCATCGCTGCGATGGCCCACCTCGACGACGACGTCCCCGGGGACGCCATGGTCGACGCCCTGCGGCATGCCGTCGGGACAGCCAACCAGCAGCTCCGGGACACCGTCGACGCCAACCCTCAGCTGGAGGGGATGGGGACCACGCTCACCGCGGTCCTCTTCTCCGGCAGCAAGTTCGGGATGGTGCACATCGGCGACTCCCGGGCCTACCTTCTGCGCAAGGGTGAGTTCGCGCAGATCACCAAGGACGACACGTACGTCCAGATGCTGGTCGACGAGGGCCGGGTCAGTCCGGAGGAGGCGAGCAGCCATCCGCAGCGCTCGCTGCTCACCCGCGCGCTGGACGGCCGGGACATCGACCCGGAGTATTCGGTCCGTCAGGTACTCAAGGGCGACCGTTACCTGATCTGTAGCGACGGGCTCTCCGGCGTGGTCAGCGGCGAGACGATCGGGCAGACCATGCGCGAGCTCGCCGACCCGAAGGCGTGCGTCGAGCGGCTGGTGCAGCTGGCGTTGCGCGGCGGCGGACCGGACAACATCACGGTCATCATCGCCGACGCCACCGATGCCGACATCATGGAGCAGGCGCCGATCGTGGGTGGCGCCGCGTCACTCGACCGGGGCAACACCACGGTGGCGGACAGCTCCACCTCGGCGGCGCGGGCCGCCGCGCTCAAGCCTCCGCCCCGCCCGGCCCAGCCGGAGCCGACGGGTGGCTACGAGCGGGACGCGGAGCCGGCCGGGCATCCGGTGCGGACGACCCTGATGGTGCTGGCCCTGATGGCGGTGCTCGGCGGTGGCCTGTGGGCCGGCTGGCGGTACACCCAGGATCAGTACTACGTCGGGGCCACCGAGCAGGGCGAGCTCGCCATCTTCCAGGGCGTGCCCGGTCAGATCGCCGGCCTGGACCTGTCGACGGTGAGCGAGACCAGCACGGTGCGGCTGAACGACCTGACCACGGCTGCCCAGGAGCGGGTCAAGGAGGGCATCCACGCCACCGACCAGGCCGCCGCCCGGACCACTCTGGCCGATCTGACCAGTGACGATCCGTCGAACTCCAATCTCAAGCCGATCTGCACCGTCGCCGGTACGACGCCAACGACCGCGGCTACGCCGAGTCCGGCGCCGAAACCGAGCGGTTCCGCCTCCGCTCCGGCTGCCTCCGAAAGTGCTCCGCCGACGGTCGACCCGGTCGGGTGCCGGACCGTCGACTGAGCACGGCCTACAGTCTGGGGAAGATTCTTGACCGCGTCCGCCGTACCGGCTCCACCGCCCGCTCCCACGGGCGAGATGTCGCGTATCCGGGGATTGAAGACACGCCGCAACGCCGAACTCGGACTGCTGGTGTTCGCCATGCTGCTCGTCGCCGCGTTCGGCGCGACGGTGGAGGCCAACCAGTTCGACGAGATCCGGCCGAACTTCTGGGTGCCGGCCGGTCTGATCGGCATCCTGTTCTTCGGTCTGCACATGGTGGTGCGGTTCACCGCTCCGTTCGCCGACCCGGTGCTGCTTCCGTCGGTGGCACTGATCAACGGCATCGGCGTGGCGTTCCTGCGCCGTCTCGACCTTGAGAACGCGATCGCCAACAAGCTGGCCATCCCGGGGTTCTTCGCCGAGACCAGTGGCCGCCAGCTGGCCTGGACGCTGCTGTCGCTGATCCTGGCGGCGGTGCTGCTCCTGCTGTTGCGCGACCACCGGGTGGTGTCCCGGTACGCGTACACCCTGGGTCTTGTCGGCATCGTGCTGATGATGATCCCGGCGGTCCTGCCCGCCAGCATCTCCGAGGTGAACGGCGCGAAGCTGTGGATCCGGCTCGGTTCGGTCTCGATCCAGCCGGGTGAGTTCGCCAAGCTGGCACTGGTGTCGTTCTTCGCCTACTACCTGGTCCGCAAGCGTGAGGTTCTGTCGCTGGCCAGCCACCGGGTTCTCGGCATCGACTTCCCGCGTGGCCGCGACCTCGGCCCGGTTCTGACGGTGTGGCTGTTCAGCCTCCTGGTGCTGGTCTTCGAGAAGGATCTCGGCACCGCACTGCTCTACTTCGGCCTCTTCATCGTCACCCTCTACGTCGCGACCGAACGATCCAGCTGGCTGATCATCGGCCTGCTCCTGTTCTTCGGTGGCGTCTACGTCGCGTATCTGCTCGGCGACGTGGTGGGCGGTCCGTTCGCGAACTTCTACGACCGGGCCGAGATCTGGCTCGACCCGTTCTCCCAGGAGAACTACGAGCGCAAGAGCGGGAACAGCTACCAGCTGGTCCAGGGTCTGCTGGGCCTGGGCACCGGCGGCCTGTTCGGCACCGGGCCGGGAGCCGGTTCGCCGTTCAAGGTGCCCGAGGTCCGCACCGACTTCATCTTCGCCGGCCTCGGTGAGGAGATCGGCCTGTTCGGCCTCGCCGCCCTGCTGATCATCTACCTGTTGATCGTGGAGCGCGGCCTGCACGCGGCGCTCGCGGTGCGTGACTCGTTCGGCAAGCTGGTCGCCGGCGGTCTGGCCTTCACCCTCGGCCTCCAGGTCTTCGTGATCCTCGGCGGCATCACGGGCCTGATCCCGCTGACCGGCCAGACCACCCCGTTCCTCTCCGCGGGTGGCTCCTCGCTGATGGCGAACTGGTTGCTCATCGCGATGCTGCTACGGATCTCGGACGCCGCACGCCGGCCGGCGAACACTCCGGCGGAACGCGCCGGCGGCCCGAAGAAGGCACCCACCCAACTGCACGGCGCCATGACGGAGGTGATCAAGCCGTGAACGCCCCTCTCCGACGCTCAGGCGTCGTCATCCTCGTCCTGTTCGCGCTGATCTTCGGCAAGCTGAACTGGATTCAGGCGTACAAGGCCGACGAGTACCGCAACGACGCCCGCAACAACCGGGTCCAGATCGCCGAGTACGAACGGCCCCGCGGTGTGATCCAGGCGGCCGGTGGCGAGACCCTGGCCCAGAGCACCGCGACCGATGGCGAGCTCAAGTACCAGCGGATCTACCCGAAGAAGGAGATCTACGCGTCGGTGCTCGGCTACAAGCCGGTCAACATGGCGGCGGTCGGTGTCGAGGATTTCGAGAACGACATCCTCTCCGGCTCCAGCGACAAGCTCTTCGCCGACCGGCTCAGCGACATGTTCACCGGTGACAAGACCGGTGGCGGCAACATCGTGCTGTCGCTGATCCCCCGAGCGCAGGAGGTCGCCTGGAAACAGATGACCAAGAACGAGCGCGGGGTGACCAAGGGCGCGGCGGTCGCGATCGACCCGAACACGGGCGCGATCCAGGCGATGGTCTCGATGCCGAGCTACAACCCGAACCCGCTGGCCAGCCATGACGACAAGGTGGCCGGGGAGGCGTACAAGAAGCTGAACGCCGACGAGGACGACCCGCTGTTGAACCGCGCGGTGGCGAACACCCTGCCACCCGGCTCGGTCTTCAAGGTGATCATCTCGGCGGCGGCGCTGGAGAACAACTACAACCTCGGAACCGAGATCCCGGCGGGCGCTGTCTATCAGGAGGGCGGCGCCACGATCCGCAACTCCGAGGACGAGGTCTGCCCCGGCAGTCAGATCACTCTCAAGGACGCGCTGACCACCAGCTGTAACACCGGCTTCTCGAAGCTGGGCGTGAAGCTCGGCCGGGATGTGGTGATCGACACAGCCAAGAAGTGGGGCTTCGAGGACGAGGCCCTGTTCGTCGGCGACCTCGAGGCCGCCGACAAGGGCCTGCCGGTGGCGGCCAGCCGGATGGGCGCCATCGCCAACGCGGACGGCAGCGTCGACAAGTCCGCTCTCGCCCAGTCGTCGCTCGGCCAGCGTGACGTCCGGATGACCCCGCTGGTGGGTGCGCTGATGGCCGCCACGGTGGCGAACAATGGCAAGCAGATGCGCCCCTACCTGGTGCAACAGCAGCTCGACGCGGACCGGCGGACGATCTACACCGCCGTCCCGAAACCGCTCCGGGAGCCCACCAGCGCCGGTGTCGCCGAGGGCCTCAAAGAGATGATGGTCAGCGTCGTCGAGAACGGCACCGGTAAGAACGCCAAGATCAGTGGCTTCACCGTCGGCGGCAAGACCGGAACCGCGCAGAACGCCGAGGGCGCGGACCCGCACGGGTGGTTCATCGGCTTCGCGTACGACGAGGACGGTAAGGCGGTGTCCGCGGTGTGCGTCATGCTGGAGAACGTGCCCGGCGGTCATGCCAGCGCCGAGGCAGCCCGGATCGCCGGGCTCATCATGAAGGCCGCCGCGGGCCGGGGAGGGGACTGACATGATCCGGCCGGGGGTCATGCTCGGTGGGCGATACCGCTTGGAGGAGCGTATCGCCGGTGGCGGCATGGGCGATGTCTGGCGTGGCACGGACGACGTGCTGGGCCGGACCGTCGCTGTCAAGATCCTGTTGCCCGCGCTGCTCGACGAGCCGGGGTTCGCCGAGCGGTTCCGCGGCGAGGCACGGACCATGGCCACCATCAACCATCCCGGCGTCGTGGACGTCTACGACTACGGCAGCGATCAGCAGATCGCATTCCTCGTCATGGAGTACGTCGAGGGCGACGCCCTCTCGCGCACTCTGAGCCGGGTCGGCCGGTTGACGCCGGCACGGACCATGGCGCTGGTCGCGCAGGCCGCCGACGCGTTGCAGGCCGCACACGGCAACGGCATCGTCCACCGCGACGTCAAACCCGGCAATCTTCTGGTACGCCCGAACGGCACCCTGGTCCTCACGGACTTCGGCATCGCCCGTTCCGCGCTGGTCGGACAACTGACGGTGGCCGGCGCGGTGCTCGGCACGGCGTCCTACATCTCCCCTGAGCAGGCCGCCGGCGACGTCGCGACCGCCGCCTCCGATGTGTACGCCCTGGGCGTCGTCGCCTACCAGTGCCTTTCCGGCCATCGCCCGTTCGACGGGGCCACCCCGATCGAGATCGCGATGAAGCACGTCCGGGAGACCCCGCGCCCGCTGCCCGCCGACATCCCGCCCGCGGTCCGTGCGATCGTCGAACGCGCCATGGCCAAGGACCCGGGGGCCCGCTGGCCGAGCGCCTCGGCGATGGCCGCGGTGGCCCGGCAGGCCGCGTCCTCACTGACCACCGCGCAGCAGCCGGTCGCCCCGCAGTCCGCGCCGCCGGTGCACAACTCGCGTCCCACGAGCGCGCCGCCGAACCGTCCGCAGTCGGGTGGGCCCACCTCGGGTTCCGCACGTGCGGCGGTGCCACGGCCGGTGTCCGGGGCCCGGGGTGCGGCGTCGGTGCCGTCCGCACCGCCGGTTTCTCAGCCGATGTCTCCGGCACCTCCGTCGTACCGGCCGCAGTCGGGTCCGCCGGCGAACGCGTACCATCCACAACCGCCGGCCGCGAAGCAGGAGAGTTCCTTCGGGCGCCAGGTGCTCGTGGTTCTCGCCGTGGTGCTGGCTCTGCTGGTGCTGCTCTGCGCCGGAGTCATCTCTTTCCTGTTACGACATGGCAACAGCAACTCCGCCTCAGGCAGCACGCTGGGTCATCACAGCAGCTCTGAGGCTATCCTCCGCTCGGGCGTGGTCGTCGACCCTGTGTCGGTGGCGTCGTACCGTCTTACAAAGGCCGATGCCCAGCTCGGCTGGATCCGACCGAACGAAGGACGACAGACGTTATGACGGCTCAGGCCCGCCTGCTCGGTGGCAGGTATCAGGTCGGCGAGCTGCTCGGCTACGGCGGCATGGCCGAGGTGCACAAGGGTCGCGATCTGCGCCTAGGCCGTGACGTCGCGATCAAGATGCTGCGCACCGATCTGGCCCGTGACGCCACGTTCCAGGAGCGGTTCCGTCGTGAGGCACAGAACTCCGCCGCCCTGAACCACCCGGCGATCGTCGCCGTCTACGACACCGGCGAGGAGATCTCGGCCACCGGCGAGAAGCTGCCGTTCATCGTGATGGAGTTCGTCAACGGGCGGACCCTCAAGGAGGTCCTCGCCCAGGAGCAGCGGCTGCAACCACGCCGCGCCCTGGAGATCATCGCCGATATCTGCGCGGCCCTGGAGTTCAGCCACCGGCACGGGATCATCCACCGGGACATCAAGCCCGGCAACGTGATGATCACGCAGAACGGCCAGGTCAAGGTGATGGACTTCGGTATCGCGCGGGCTCTGGCCAGCGGTGCCACCACCATGACGCAGACCAGCGCGGTGATCGGTACCGCACAGTATCTCTCGCCGGAGCAGGCTCGCGGTGAGTCGGTCGACGCACGCTCCGATGTGTACGCGGCCGGCTGTGTCCTTTTCGAACTGGTCATCGGACAGCCGCCATTCGTCGGCGACAGCCCGGTCAGCGTCGCCTACCAGCACGTGCGTGAGGAGCCCCGGGTTCCCAGCTCGATCAACCGCGAGGTCCCGGCGGACATCGACGCGATCGTGCTGAAAGCGCTGGCCAAGAACCCGCTGAACCGTTACCAGAGCTCGCAGGAGATGCGCGCCGACGCGCTGCGTGCCGTCTCCGGCCGCCCGGTGATGGCGACCCCGGTGATGAGCCAGGCCGAGACCGTCGCGATGCAGGGCGGCGGCCCTCGGCAGTGGCAGCCGCAGGGCGCCACCACCATCCAGCGGCCCATCCCGGCGTCGATGGGCGCCCCCCAGAAACCGGAGAGCCGGTCTTCATGGGTGATGGCCGTGGTCGCCGGTCTGGCGGTTCTCGTCGTGGTCGTTCTCGGCGTCGCCCTGGCGATGTCCAAGAAGGGCGACAACACCAACCCGGACACGAACACGCCCCAGACCTTCGCCATGCCGAAACTCGAAGGGCTGACGCCCGCGGAGGTCGAGGCCGAACTCACGCGGGTCGGCCTGACCAAGGCCACTGCCCTGCCGCCGGACACGAAGAACGACTGCGACGGCACGGTCGTCGCCCAGGACCCGAAGGCCGGCGCCACCGTGACGGCGACCGATCCGGTCACGTACAAGGTCTGCAACGCGCCGGAGCCGGTGGATGTGCCGGAAGACCTGGTCGGTAGCCCTCTCAGCACAGCCCAGTCACGTCTGACCAATCTCGGTCTGAAAGTCGACGTCAACCGGGTGAACAGTTCCTCCGAGAAGGACCGGGTGCTCAAGGTCGAGAAGGCCGGCGACAAGGTCGACCCCGGCACCACGATCACCGTGACGGTTTCCAACAACAACCTGGTCAAGGTGCCGCCGGTGGAGGAGAAGTCGCTCGAGGCCGCGCAGGCTCTGCTGGAGGCCGTGGACCTGATCGCCGACCCGCAGTTCGTGCAGGCCGACGGTGAGCCGGGCACCGTGATCAGCCAGGGTACGAAGGCGGGCAAGGAAGTCGAGCGCAACACCACCATCAAGCTCACGGTGATCGGCGAGCCGAACCCGGACCCGAGCACCTCGGAGTCGACCGGGACCGGCGAGGGCGGCGGCGAAGAGCCCTGATCCACGGAAACGACGAAGGCCGGTACCCCGAGGGGTGCCGGCCTTTCTCGTACGGCGGGGGCGTTACGCGGTGGCGAAGGCGGACCGGCGGCGGGTCTCCACCTCGGCGGCGAGGGCCGGTGCCTTCTCCAGCGCCGACGACAGCCCGCACGAGGCCAGCCAGTTGGCCAGCATGGTGTGACCACCTTCGGTCAGCACCGACTCGGGGTGGAACTGCACACCCTCGATCGGCAGCTCCCGGTGCCGCATCGCCATCACGACGCCCGAGTCGGTCGTCCCGGTGACCTCGATCTCGGCCGGCAGGGTCTCCGGCAGAACGGCGAGCGAGTGATAGCGGGTCGCGGTGAACGGGTCGGGCAGCCCGGCCAGCACACCGGTCCCCTGGTGGTGGACTTCGGAGGTCTTGCCGTGCAACAGCTCGGGGGCGCGGGTCACGGTGGCGCCGAACGCCGCACCGATCGCCTGGTGGCCGAGGCAGACACCGAACATGGGGATCTTCCCGGCGTACTCCTTGATCACGTCCATCATGATCCCGGCGCGGGTGGGCTCGCCCGGGCCCGGTGAGAGCAGGATGCCGGCCGCGCCGAACCCGCCCACGTCGGCGACCGAGATCTCGTCGTTGCGGCGCACCTCGCACTCGGCACCGAGCTGACCCAGGTACTGCACCAGGTTGAAAACGAACGAGTCATAGTTGTCGATCACGAGAATGCGCACGTCATCACCTGCTGGGACTCGGCTTGGGCTGGTTCGTGGTGGTGTCGTAGGGCGGCTCGTCCGGACCCTCGTCGCCGGGGACGGTGGACCCGGCGTCCTCCCCGTTGCCGGCCTCGACCTGGACGTCGTCGAACGGCAGCAGCGGGGTGGCCCACGGGAAGATGACATACCAGAGCAGGGTCCCGATCGCCGCGGCCAGCACGAGCGAGAAGGACAGTTTGCTCCAGACGCCGCCCGGCAGCTTGCGCCAGATCCACGCGTACATCGTCGTCAGGACGCTTTCATCTCGGCCGGCATGCCGGCGTCGGGCAGGGCCTGGTCCCGGGGGACCGTCTTGACCAGCTCGGCGTGGATGATCAGCCGCTCGTAGTTGTTGAACTTCGGGTTGCAGGTGGTGAGGGTGAGCAGCGCCCGGGTGGGTTTGGCCTTGGGTTTGCCCGGTACCGGGGCGACCACCTCGACCTGGTTCGGCTTCACCACCACCTGCTGGTAGACGTGGTAGATGTACCAGCTGTCCCGGGTCTCGACGCCGATGACGTCACCGTCGTTCATCTCGTCGAGCCGCCAGAAGATCTTCCGGACCCGGTGGCCGGCGACCGAGAAGTTGCCGACCTGCCCCGGCTTCGCGGTCTCCGGGTAGTGACCCGGCGCGTACCGGATGTCGTCGGGCTGGACGCCGTCGACGACCACCCACTTCTTGTCCAGTTTCGGGATGTAGAGCCGGCCCACCAGGTTCGCCCCGGGTGCTTTCGGGCCCTTCACGGCGCTGCCCGCGGTCGGCGCCACGGTCGGGTCGGCCCAGGCCTGGTCGAGCTCCGAGCCGAGGGTGTCCTGCTCGGCGTCGACCGCCGCCGAGTTGCCGAAGACCTGATAGCCGGCGAACAGCAGCACCACGAGACCGAAAGTGATCATCAGTTCGCCGGAGGTGCGGATGCCGGTGCGGATCCGGGAGCCGAGGGTCGGGCGGGTCAACTCGGAGTAGACGCTCTTGTAGCCCTCCTCGGTCTGCTCCGGGCGCAGTTTGACCACACGCTCACCGCGCTTCGTCTTCGTGTCCTCGGCCGGGTCCGGCTCGGTCTCCGCCGGGAGACCGCCGGAGTTCGCCCCCACGGCCGCGGGCGACACCGACGCCGCACCCAGCACGGCATCCGGGCCGGCCGCCTCACGCGCGGCCTGCGCCACGATCCCCGGCGGGGGAAGGGCGGGTACGGCCGGGCGGGCGGGCTGGACGGCCGGCAGCAGGCCGGTCGGGGCGTCGATGGTACGGATGATCGCGGTCGGACTCGGGTCCCGCGTCGGCCCGGCCGTCCACGCCGGTGCGGCCTCCGGCCCCGTGCCGCCGGGCAGCCAGTCGGCCGGGCCGGCCGGCGCACCTGAGGGTTCCGGGACAGGCCAGGCGGTGCCTTCGGTACGCGACCAGCCCTGCTGCGCGCGGCCCTGCTGGTCGGCGGTGGCCGGAGCCCAGGCGGTCGTCGCGCCGTCGTAGGACCCCGCCGGACCCGGCATGCCCGCGGCGCCGGCTGTGGATGGCATTCCCGCGGTGCCGGCCAGGGGCGGCATACCCGCGTTCCCTGCTGCGGCCAGCGCATTGTGCGCGGCCGTGGGAGCGGCCATGGGGTGATGCGGAGCAGCCTGCGGATTGTGCGCCGCGAACGGGGCGGCGGGCTGCGGATTATGCGCTGCGGATGGGGCGGCGGCTTGCGGTTGGTGTGCCACGGACGGGGCGGCGGCCTGCGGATTGTGCGCCGCGAACGGGGCGCCGGTCAGCGGACCCTGGGCAACGGCCGGGTCGGTGGCCGATGGGCCCGGCGTCGCCGGGGCAGGCTGGTTCCGCGCCGGGGCGGGAACGCTGAGCGAACCGTGAGCGGCCGCCTGGCCCGGGGAGACGGGCGTGCCCTGGAAGGCGGACGGGCCCGGAAAGGCGGACGGGCCCGGGGAGACCGGTGCGCCCGGCGTGCCGTTCGTCCCCGGCCGGTTCGGAGCGCCGGCCCGCAGCGACGCGGCGAACGTGGTGTCGATCGGCGCCGTCACGGTCGAGTTCCACGCCGGCTGGCCATCGGACGGTGACACCGGCTCCGAGTGCGACGCGGCACGACGCGGGGTGTACCCACTCACCGGAGCCCCGTGCACCCCGCTGAGCGGCTCGCTGGCGGGCGCGTACGGCGGAATCGGGGTTGCGGTGGGGGGAGCGGCGGTAGGGCTGCTCAGATCCGTTCTGGGGGCCGTCGGTCCGCCGGCCTCCGCGGCGGCCCGCCGCCGGGCCGCGGCTGCCGCGACGCTGATCTCGTCCGGGGCGGGCGGCGCGGTGGGCCGAGGATCGACATTGCCGCCGGGGCCGACCGGCGATGCGAGCGGCCCGCCGGGGACACCGTCGGGCGCGGCGTCGGTGATCCGCGGGATGTATGCGGTCTGAGCGTCGCCGTCCGGCGCGCGGTGCCGGCCGGAGCCGGACGGGTTCGCGGGGTACTCCGGGGGAACCATCACCGGGCAGCCTGCGCCGATCGGAGGTCGGTCGATCCGTCGTACGCCTGCACTGTCACGTTCTTCTCCACCTTTTCCGTGTAACCGAGGCCGAAGTCGGCGACGGCCTCCCGGAACTGCCTGACTCCCTCTGACGAGTCCAACGCGCGAGTGAGCGCTGTGGGTTCGCCGATCGCGGTGATCTTGAAAGGCGGTGAGAAGACCTGGCCGTGAAGGAGCAGCGTGTTGCCGACACAGCGTACCGCGCTGGTGGAGATCACCCGGACATCCATGATCGTCATGGCTTCGGCCCCGCCGGTCCACAACGCGTTCACCACGGCCTGGACGTCGCCCTGGTGAACGACCAGATCGTCGTTGTCCGGGGCGTTGTCGCCGAAGTCGGTGCCGCGGCGTGGGGAGTCGTTCAGCGTCACCGTCATGCCGGGGCCCTGGAGTTCGGAGAAGCCGGCCGACCGGCGTAGCGCGTTGGCCTGGTCCCGGGCCGGCTGGTCCAGTTCGGCCAGTCGGCCGGTCTGCTGGTCGACCTCGGTGAGCAGGCGCGCGGCCCTCTTCTCGTTGGCGGCCAGCCGGTCCCGCTTCTCGGCGATCAGTTGAGTCAGGCGGGGGCGGCGGTCGTCCCGCAGCGCCGTACCGTCCGCGGTGGTCGCCGACGTCGTGAACAGCAGGCCCGCCGCCAGCGCGATCAGCGGCACCCCCACCGACCAGGCCGATCGGGGACGATCGCGCCGTGGCCGGAGGCCGCGCGCGACGCGCCGGAGCACGAGCCGCCAGGAGGCCCCTCCGGCGCCGTTTCGAACGTCGCCAACCCCTCGAAAAGCCACCCAGCCCCCTCAAGATCAGACGCTCGGGGTATTTTCTCGCCCCGGCGGGTGCCTGTCTGCGTACCGCCTTGACTACGCTAGCGGTCGAACAGTATTCGCCACGGGCAGCATTCGGGAGTTCCGGAGCCGCTCAGCGGTGGGTTGTTCACCACTTGTTGCCCTCAGGAGAGTGCCGTGCCCAAGTCAGTGGTTCGCAAGAAGAAGGTCTACACCCCGCCGTCGGACATCAACCCGGCGGTGAAGGGTGCGTCCAACAAGCCGAGCCCGGTCTGGGTGCCCGTCAGTGCGGTGACCCTGATCGTGGTCGGCATCGGTTGGCTCGTCGTCTACTACCTGTCCTCGCAGCAGTGGCCGGTGGCGAGCTGGGAGTACTGGAACCTCGCGGTGGGTTTCGGCTGCATGGTGGCGTCGCTGGGTCTGCTCTCCCGCTGGCGCTGAAACGCCGTTTCCCTTTCTACCGCGTATACGTGAAAATCCTCGAAAGGTAGCGCACCCCCGCTTGGCGTGGGGTGCGCTTTCGGCGTGGGGCGCACTCCCTTGACGTGCGGCGTGTGCCCGTCTATTACTCGTGGGTAACATGGGTTGGCGCACCGCCGACCGAGGAGGCACAACGCAGATGGGCTACGCGCAGATAGTCGCCACCGTCTTAGCGGGGGCAATCACGGTGGTGGCCGTCTACCTGGCGGTACGTGCCGTTATGACGATCACCGCAGTGATCCGGCAGGGCCAGCCCGACCCGGCCCGCTTCGCCGACCCGAAGGTCCGGACGAAGACCATGCTGGTGGAGACCGTGGGTCACACCAGGATGCTGAAGTGGTCCGCGATCGGCGCGGCCCACTGGTTCGTGATGTTCTCGTTCCTGGTTCTGTCCCTGCTGGTGCTGGAGGCCTACTTCGAGGTCGCGGCGCCGGAGATGGGGCTGCCGCTGATCGGCCACTGGACGATCTTCGGGCTGGTCACCGAGTGGTTCGGGATCCTGGGCACGATCGGCATCCTCTACCTGATCCTCGTACGGCAGCGGAACAAGCCGGGCGCGGTGAAGCGGAGCCGGTTCCTGGGCTCGACCATGTGGCAGGCGTACTTCGTCGAGGCCGTCATCGTCGGGGTGCTGATCTTCGGCTTCCTGATCCGGGGCTTCAAGGTCGCCACCGGCCACTTCGAGTACCCGTTGTGGGCCACTCCGGTGAGCCACGCCGTCGGCTCGATCCTCCCCGACTGGGAGGACGGCGCCACCTGGATGGCGCTGATCAAGATCTGCATCTCGATGACCTGGCTGATCACCATCTCGCTGAACCCGACGATGGGCGTGGCCTGGCACCGCTTCCTGGCGTTCTTCAACATCTACTTCAAGCGCAACCCGGAGAAGCCGGCCGGATCCGGTCTGGGCGCGCTGAAGCCGATGATGAGCCAGGGCAAGCCGCTCGACTTCGAGGAGGCCGACCCGGAGAAGGACCTCTTCGGTGTCAACCAGGTGGAGCAGTTCACCTGGAAGGGTCTGCTCGACTTCTCCACCTGCACCGAGTGCGGCCGCTGCCAGTCGCAGTGCCCGGCGTGGAACACCGCGAAGCCGCTGTCGCCGAAGCTGCTCGTCCTCTCGCTCCGCGATCACGCCTACGCCAAGGCGCCGTACCTGCTCGCCGGCGGCGGCAAGGACCTGATGGGCGAGGAGAAGGCCACCGAGGCCCAGCTCGCGCACATGGACGTCCTCGCGCTCGCCGAGGGCAACCGTCCGCTGATCGGCACCGCCGAGGAGCAGGGCATCATCGACCCGGACGTGCTGTGGTCCTGCACCACCTGCGGCGCCTGCGTCGAGCAGTGCCCGGTCGACATCGAGCACATCGACCACATCGTCGACATGCGCCGTTACCAGGTACTGATCGAGTCGAGCTTCCCCTCCGAGGCCGGCGTGATGCTGCGCAACCTGGAGAACAAGGGCAACCCGTGGGGCGCCCCGCAGAACACCCGCGAGGACTGGACCAAGGGTCTCGACTTCGAGGTGCCGCGGGTCGGCGAGGTCGAGGAGTTCGACTACCTGTTCTGGGTCGGCTGCGCCGGCGCGTTCGAGGACCGGGCCAAGAAGACCACCCGGGCGGTCGCCACGCTGCTGCACGAGGCCGGTGTGAACTACGCCATCCTCGGCGAGGGCGAGACCTGCACCGGTGACCCGGCCCGCCGTATCGGCAACGAGTTCATCTTCCAGATGCTCGCCCAGCAGAACGTCGAGACGCTGACCGAGGCCTTCGGTGACCAGAAGGTCAAGCGGATCGTCGCGACCTGCCCGCACTGCTTCAACACCCTGGGCAACGAGTACGAGCAGCTCGGCCTCAAGGTCGAGGTGGTCCACCACACCCAGCTCCTGGCGCACCTGGTCAAGGAGGGGAAGCTCACGCCGGTCCAGCCGATCGAGGGCGACGTCACCTACCACGACCCGTGTTACCTGGGCCGGCACAACCGGGTGTTCGACGCTCCCCGCGAGGTCCTCGGCGAGGCCGCCAACCTGGTCGAGATGCCCCGCAACTCCGAACGCTCCTTCTGCTGCGGTGCCGGTGGCGCCCGTATGTGGATGGAGGAGAAGATCGGCAAGCGGATCAACGTGGAGCGCACCGAGGAGGCCCTGGCCACCGGTGCCAAGACGATCGCGGTGGGCTGCCCGTTCTGCTACACCATGATCGGCGACGGGGTGACCGGCAAGGGCAAGCAGGAAGAGGTCGAGGTGGTCGACGTGGCCACCGTCCTGCTCCGCTCGCTGAAACAGGACGTCTGATCATTCTCCGCCTCAGAATCGTGGCCGGCAGCTCCTCAGCTGCCGGCCACGGTCGTCTGTGCCGAGTCGGTCCCGGCACGGTTGGTGGCGAATGGCCCGAGTCCGGCACAATGAGGTCCGAGGTGAAGCGATCATGGACGGCCTGTTCCTGACCGCGGTGCTCCCGTTGGTGGCGTTTGCGCTGCTCACGGCGGGCAACGCGTTTTTCGTGGCGGCCGAGTTCGGGTTGGTGACCGTCGATCGCGTGGAGATCGACAAGAGGGCCGCCGCCGGTGACCGTCAGGCACGCCGGGTCCGGACCGCCCTCCGGGAACTCTCCTTCCAGCTCTCCGGGGCGCAGCTGGGCATCACGCTCACCGCGCTGCTCACCGGTTACCTCGCCGAGCCGGCCCTCTCGGAGCTCTTCATCCCGCTGGTGGAACCGATCGCGGGCGACTCGACGGACACCGTCACCCACGTGATCGCCCTGGTCGTGGCGACGCTGATCTCGATGCTCTTCGGTGAGCTGGTGCCGAAGAACGCGGCGCTGGCCCGGCCGATGGGCATCGCGCTGCGCACCGCCGCACCGCTGCGCGGCTTCTCGATCGTCCTCAAGTGGCTGATCGCCGCGCTCAACGGCACCGCGAACTGGCTGGTCCGCCGGCTCGGCATCGAACCGCAGGAGGAACTGGCCAGCGCCCGTTCCCCGGAGGAGCTCGGCCTGCTCGCCGCGATCAGCGCCTCGGCGGGCGCCCTGCCGGCCGAGACCGCCACCCTGCTGCGCCGGACCATCCGGTTCGGCGAGAAACGGGCGGCGAAGGCGATGACACCGCGCGTCGACGTCGTCGGCCTCAAGACCACCGCAACCGTCGCGGACCTCATCACGGTGGCGCGCGCGACCGGGCACACCCGATTTCCGGTGTACGAGAACGAGCTCGACGTGGTCACCGGCGTGGTCGGCGTGAACGACGCCCTCGGTGTGCCCCCCGAGCGACGCGCCTCCACCCGCGTCTCCGTCCTGGCCCGGGAGCCCGTCTACGTGCCCGAGAGCCTCAACCTCGACAAGGTGCTCGAAGCCTTGCGTACGGCCGGCGCCGACCTGGCCATCGTGGTCGACGAGTACGGCGGCACCGATGGTGTCGTCACCATCGAGGACCTGATCGAGGAACTGGTCGGTGAGATCGCCGACGAGTACGACACCGACCTCGGCGAGACCGGCACGAGTGAGCTGACCGCCCCGGGCGGCGAGAAGACATTCCTGGTAGACGGCCTCCTGCGGGAGGACGAGTTGCACGAGCAGACCGGGTTCCGGTTGCCCGAGGGGCCGTATGAGACGCTCGCCGGCTTCCTGCTCGCCCGCCTCGGGCACATCCCGATCGCCGGGGAATCGCTGGAGGAGAACGGGTGGGAGTTCACTGTGATGGAGGTCGACCGGCACCGTATCGAGCAGGTGCGGGTCGTTGCGCCGCCGGAGCCGTCGGATGACTGAGCCCGCGGACGCGGCGACGGACACCACGGAGGCGGCGGCATGAGCGAACTGCTCTTCGTCGCGGTTCTGCTGATCGGCAACGGTCTGTTCGTGGGCGGCGAGTTCGCCCTGATCGCCTCCCGGCGTACCGCACTGGAACCGTTGGCGGAGACCTCGCAGGCGGCCCGCTGGGCTCTGTCGGCGATGAGCCAGATCCCGCTGATGATCGCCGGTGCGCAGCTGGGGATCACGATCTGCACACTGGTGCTCGGCGCGATCGCCGAGCCGACCGTCGCCCATCTGCTGGAGGGCCCGTTCCAGGCGATCGGGCTGCCGGACAACGCGGTGCATCCGATCGCGTTCGTGCTGGCCCTGATGATCGTGACGTTCCTGCACACGGTCGTCGGCGAGATGGTGCCGAAGAACATCACGCTGGCCGGACCGGAGAAGTCCGCGCTCATCCTCGGCCCGTTCATGCTGGCCTTCTGCACCGCCACCAAGCCGCTGCTCAACGCGATGCGCTGGGCGTCCCGCAACATCCTGAAGCTGTGGAAGATCGAGACGACCGACGCGGTCAAGACGGTCTTCACCGCCGAGGAGCTGGCCGGCATGGTCACCCAGGCCCGCAGCGAGGGCCTGCTCGGTTCCGAGCAGTACAACCGCATCCACGCCGCCCTGGGCCTCAGCAACCGCACCGCCGCCGACACCCTGCTGCCCTGGTCGCGGGTCACCACGGTGGCCGCCGACGTGTCACCGGCGACGCTCGAAGCGGTCGCCACCCGCAGCGGCCGCTCACGGTTCCCGGTGGTGCAGCGCGACACCCGGCGGGTGCTCGGATTCGTGCACGTCAAAGACATCCTCGGGTACGCGGGGGCGCAGCGCCGCCTACCCGTGCCGGCCGAGGTGATCCGGCCCCTCGCCGTGGTGCCGCCGGACCGCAGCCTCGCCGATCTGCTGCTCACCATGCGCCGCGACCGCCTGCACATCGTGCTGGTCAGCGACGGGCGGCGGCCGCTGGGCGTGATCACCCTGGACGACGTGCTGCACGCGGTGATCGGCGAACCGGCCAGGGCCGCGCATCCGGCGTCGAGGATGCGGTGATCTGCGTTACCCCGGTTCGGATTCAGTGGTTCGGTCTACCGCGTTCGAGTGCTTTTCCGGCGTTTCGGTGCGGCGGTTCGCGACTTAGGCTGCATTCCGGACAATAAGCGCATGCTTCACTTCCGGCGGCGCGCTGTACCGATCGGTGTCCTGTCGGCGGCTCTCGTCCTGGCCGGGGTGTCACTCGTCATCCAGCACACCCCGTCCGTAGCCGGGCCGCCTGTGACCACCACACACAGCCCACTCCCGCCCATCGCCACCCGAACATCCGCCACGTCGGCCCTGGCCGGCCCGCTCCGTGTCCCCCCGACGGCCACCACCACACCGACCCGGCCGGTGCCCGGATTCCTCCACAACGTGAGCGCCTTCTCCGCACCCGTCACACCCGGCCGGATCCGCATCGCCGGTGCACCGTTCGAGGTCCGGTACGACTTCGACGGCGGCGTCGGCCGGCCCATCGCCGACCTCGCCGGCCGGCACGAACTGCGGCCCCTCGGCCAGAACGGGGGCGCGCTCCGGCTCGTACCCCAGGGGTCCGGTCTTGCCGTCGCCTATCCGGACCGGTGCACCCTGCCGCGGGAACGGGACTGCCCCCGGGCGATCCTCGAAGGCCTGCGTGACGACAGCCTCAATCCGGGCCGCCGGGCGCTGCGCTACGGCGCCTCGATCCGGATGACCCACGACGACCTGGCCGACGGTGCCAACGTGTTGCAGAAGGGCTACTCGGTCGGCGGGTTCAGCCAGTACAAACTCCAGGTCGACCACCGGCAGGGCCGTCCCAGCTGCGTGATCGCCGGCCCGCGGGCGAGCATCTACCGTGCCGAACCGTGGATCAACGTCGCCGACGGCGCATGGCACGACCTGGAATGCCGACGGATCGCCAACCGTCTGATCATGGTCGTCGACGGCGTCGTGCGGGCCTGGGTCCCGATCCCACCTCAGCTGTCGATCGCGAACGCCGAGCCCCTCCGCATCGGCGGCAAGGGCCCGGCGCCCGGAAATGATCAGTTCGCCGGTGCCATCGACGACGTCTTCGTGATGATCGGCGACTGAGCGGTCACGACCGGATCTTCACCGCGAGGCTGGTCGCCCGGCCATCGAGGTGACCGGCCTTGCGGGCGATCACCGTGACGGTCAGCTTCTTGCCGCGCATCGACGACTTCAGCTTCAGCGTCGCACCGGTCACGCCACGGATGAGCTTGCCGTTCAGCCGCCACTCGTACCGGTAGGCGTCCACCTTCGGCGACCACGAACCGGCCGCCGCCCGCACGGTCCGGCCGACCTTGGCCGTGCCGGTGACCTTCGGGCGGGCGGTGGCCTTCGCGGCCGGGCCGCGGGTGACGACGGCCGAGGCGGTCGACGAGGCGGTTCCGGACGGATGCCCGGCGCGGGTCGCGGTCACCCGGACGGTGAGACGCTTGCCGAGCGCACCGGGCGTGATCTGGTACGCCGCCCCGGTCGCGCCCCTGATCACCGCACCGTTGGCGTACCACTGGCAGGTGTACTTCGTGGCGGCCGGGGACCAGGTGCCGGCCGCTGCCCGCACCGTCGAACCGACCCGGACCGTCCCGCTGATCGCCGGTGCCCTGGTGGCCCGCAGCGCCGCCGCCGGGGCCGGGTCGCCGACGGTGAGCGCCGCGCCCTGGCCGTCCGCGGGCTGAGCGGTGAGCGCCCAGGTGAAGGTGCCGTCGGCGACGGCCTTCCCGGCCGCGTCCCGCCCGTCCCAGGTGGCCCGGATCTGCCCGGACGTGCCCGACCCCGACAGCGTCCGCAGCGTCGCGCCGGCCCGGTCGCGGATGGTGACCTGCCACGACGCGGCCGGCTTCGACAGCCACCAGGTGCCGGACCAGTTCGCCGCCGCCGTCGAGACCTCGGAGTCGATCACGGACAGCGGTGATGTCGCGATCCCGGTCGGCACCACGTGAACCCGCTGCGCGTCATCGGCCCACGCGACACCGCCACCGAACCGGTCCACGGTCCAGCTGGTCCCCGCCCCGTGGGAGGAGCCGAGCTCCGCCTCGGTGACCAGGGTCCGGGCGGGTGCGCCGGTGGTCAGGTCGGACAGCTGGAGACCGGCGCCGGCCACGTACGCGACCAGGAAACCGTCCCCGAGCAGCACCTCACCGGCGGGTGCCGTGACCGTCCTACGGGCGACCCGGTCGTAGACCCCGGAGCCGTGATGTGATCCCCAGTAGTCGACGCACGTCCAGTACACCCACCGGCCCACCGCCTGCAGCTTCGACGGAGTGCAGTCGTTGGCGGTCGTGAAACTCTCCCCCGGCGTACCGGACGGGAGGCTGGTGGCCTGAACCGCGCCACCCTCCGCCGACCCGCTCCACAGCGTGGCACCCCACACCGCCGAGCCGACCCGCTCCCGCTTCTGGAGCACGGTGCCGGTGCCGGTGGCGGGGAACCGGACGACGTACTGATCCTGCCCGCCACCGCCCAGCCCGGTGACCACGCCGTAGCGGCCGGACAGATCGGAGAGGTACGGGCTGTCGGCGCCGGTGTCGACGCTGGGCCCCCAGGTGCTGCTGCCGTTGACCCTCAGCATGGTCAGGCCCTGCTCGGTGCCGTGTTCCCGGCCGTGCAGCCCGGTGCCGTCGGCGAACATCCGGATGCACCGGTCCTGGTGGCCGTCCAGCGAGCAGAAACCGTCCCGGCCGCCGGCGTAGTCGTCCACGGTGCTCCGGACGACACTCGGCACGCCTCCCGGTGCCGGGCTGGTCAGCCAGGTGCTCCGGTACGCCCCGATGGTCGTCGAGGGCGCGTAGGCGGTGCTGTTCGCGACCGTGGTCAGGACACCGCCGCCCAGGGACAGACCGTGGACCTGTGCCGGCATCGGCTGTACGGCGGTCAGCCGCTCCCGCACCACCGAACCGTCCGCGGACTCGCGCACCCGGTAGATGCCGAGGTCGGTGTCACCGCGCCACACGTCCTCCTCGGCGCCCGCCACGAGGACCGAGCCGTCCGGGGCCTGCACCAGCCCGTGTGCGCCGAGGCCCAGGACCTCGGTCATGTCGGGGTCGTCGACGGTCGCCGGAACGGCCCAGAGCGGCTCGCCCCGGAAACGGCTGTTGCCGGTCCTCATGCGGTCCATGGCCAGCAGGTGTGTTCCAGTCACTGCGTACGACGCGTCGTACCCGAAAGCGCCCACCTCGACCGTGCGGGGCTCCGCGCCAAGGTCCTGCCGCGGGTAGACGTCGATCGCGCTGCGGCCCATCCGGAGCCGGAGCACCGAGCCCGGTGCGAGCTTGAAGCCGGACACCTCCCAGGACTCACCCGAGTCGAGCCGGTCGGGCAGGGCCACCGCGGCACCACCGGCCAGGTCGGCCAGCGACCAGTGCGGGCCGTCCGCGGTCTCGTACCGCAGGATGAGGGCCTTGCCGTCGCCGTCCTCCACGGTGATGTCCGTGGCGTCCGTGGGCAATCCGGTCACCGGCGTTCCGGTCACGCCGCCGTTCGCCGAGCGCCACAGGTGGTACGTGTCATCCCCACCGCTGGTGACGACGACACCGCCGTACGTACCGCGGTAGGAGTGGCCCTCCGGAATCGCCACCTCACCGATCACGCCGGAGGAGGCGGTGAGCAGCGTCACCTTCGGTGTCGGGGACGCGTAGAAGAGCGCCACCGTGTCGGACCCGGTGCCGCTGATCTCGAAGTCGGAGTCCATGTTCCGGAAGTAGCCGGAGTTGAAGTCGTATCCCAGGGGGGACCGCAGCCGCTGCGCCAGAGCCGTGGTGATGCCCGTGCCGTAGTCGGTCCACAGCAGCCGGTCGTCACCCTCCTGGAGCCAGAGGAAGCCGGTCGTGCCGGCGGTGAGGATCTGGGTGGCCCGGGGCACCGCCCGTGCCGCCGCCGGAATGACCAGCTCCGCATCGCTGACCGCGGCGAAGGCCGGTGTGGGCAGCGTCGTCGGGGCCGTGGCGAGCACCCCGCCCAGTCCGGCCGCGGCAAGCATCGCCACCGCGACCCTGGTCCTGCTGTACTGATTGATCGTGCTCACGGCCGCGGCTTTCTCCTACCCCCGAGGCGTGGTCCCGGCGCGCCGCCGCAACGACGTTACGGCCCCGTCCCCACGCGTGTGTGGCAGCAGCCTACCGAACATCGACCGTCTGCGCTGTACCTGATCCAGCTCTGTGGAGAAACGCGGAAGCCCTGGCGGACAACGGTCCTGACCAGGGCTTCCGGAGGGTGGTGGAAATCGGCTCAGCGGCGATAGGTCCGCTTGGCGAGCGTGCTCACGTTGCCCGCCCTGTCGTACGCGCGGAGCTGGACCGTGAACTTCTTGCCGTACTTCTTCGGGTTCAGCGTGAAGCTGTAGCCGGCCTTCGTGTCGGTGGCGACGACCTTGCCGTTGACGAGCAGCTGCACCTTCGCGACGCCGTTCCGGTCACTCGCGGCCGCGCCGATCGTCGTGTTCCTCGTCAGCTTCGCGTTGTTCTTCGGCGCCCGGGTGAGCTTCAACGTGGGCGCCACCGTGTCGTTGACGACGACCCGACGAGCCACCGTGGTGTTGCCCAGCTTGTCGGTCACCACCCACTCGATGGTGTGGTCGCCCTGCGCCTTCAGGGCCAACGTCCAGGCCCACGGCGAACTCGTGGCCCTGGCACCGGTGACCCGTACCGCCTGGATACCGCTCGGGTCGGAGGCCTTCGCGGTGGTACGCACGCTGCCGCGCACCAGCGCCCGATTGCCGGGAGTCACCGAGCTGATCGCCGGGCCCGCGTTGTCGACGTGGTAGACGCCGCCCTCGTAGCTGCCGTTGTCGGCATGGTCGAAGACATGGAACGCCAGGGACTGGTCGCCGTTGAACCCGCGACTGTCCCAGGTCATCGTCCACGGCGCCGCGGTGCTACGGGCGACGACCGTCCCGCCCGGGCCGCGCATTTCGATGCGCGCGGTGTCGCTGGAGACGTTCGTGGCCCGGAACGTGACCACACCATGGATGAGTGACCCGGGCGCCGGGGTGAGCGTCGCGTCGGGACGGAGCACGTCCGCCCGTACCCTCGTGGACTTCTCTCCGATGTTTCCGGCCGCGTCGAAGGCGCGGATGGTGATCCGCGGCTCCTGCTCATGCACCGAGGTCGGCAGCTCGACGCGGACCTCGCGGGGCAGTGGGCTCTGATAGGTCGCGGTGACCGCGCCGTTCACCAGGACCTCCACCTTGGTCACCGCGACGTCGTCTGACCAGGACGGAGTGATGTCGCGGTACCAGCCCAGCAGCTGGCCCTCGGTGAGCCCGGTGGCGGTGACGGCCGGCGGGTTGGTGTCCTTGCCACCCGGGGCGGTCGGCGCCGGGTTGAGGATCAGCGGCGCGGTGTCGTTGGACTTGTCCAGGTCGTCGGCGAAGCGCTCACACGTGCACGCCGGGTTCACCTCGACCAGGCCGGCCGCGTCCTGGATCACCTCGTCGACCCGAAGTTTGAACGGCAGGCTGAGGGCGTACTCCTTGCCGAGCTTCAGATAGCCGTCGAGTACGCACGCGTACTGCACCGCGTCGGTGCGGGTCCGCTGCGCCTCCGTGGCAGGGGCGCACTCCGGTGAGGCGCTCTGCACGGACGTGCCCGGCGGGATCGTGACGACCACGAGGCCGTGCGGCACGCCGGTGCCGATCCACTTGAGCGTGGCGGGCCCGTCGTTGCGTACCGCGGGCTTGAGCTGGACCACGTCGCCGACCGCGCCGTAAACCTTGCCGCCGGAGGCGACCAGATCCGCGCTCTGCCGGCCGGTGATCGACACATCCACGAACTGCCAGGGGTAGACGCCCGTCTTCGCCGGCGGCGCGTCGTCGAGCAGCGGCAGGACCGCTCCGTCACCGGGCGTGCCGTACGGCCGGTGGTACGCCTTCTTCTCCCAGGTGAACTGGGACATCATGGCGCTCGGCGCGTAGGCGTCGGCCGGGGCGCGAAGCGGCAGATCCACCCGGTACGACCGGCCCGACTCCAGGGTCCGGTCGAAGACGCAGGCCTCCAGCTGCCCCAGGATGTCGTAGGTGCAGTTCTTGTACCGGCTGTCGGTCGCGAAGCCGTCGATCCCGAAGAAGGAGACAGCGACGCCGTCGATCGAGGACCGGCCGGTGTTGGTGAGCGACAGCGGTGCCGTGAAGATGGCACCCGGCGTGGCCGTGGCCTGCACCGTCGGGCCCGCACTCAAGGGCAGGAAGTCATCGGCCCGCGCGGGGGCCGCCAGAGCGAGGGGCAGGGTGAGAGCGGCCAAGGCGGTGAAAACACGCCGGGCCGTGGTGTTGTGCATTTAGTTGTCCTCCCGTGTTGCCCGCATCCTAAAGATCGGCGGCGGTCCTCGCTGCCCGGGTGATCAGTGTCATGACGGGTGACGGGATTCCAACCCCCGCGCCACATCGGACCGGACGATCACGGTTGCCACGGAGGATCCGCGCGACGGAACCTGATCAGTCCGTCGGCAGCGGCCCGATGGCGTCGACTCGTCCCCACACGTCCGGCGGCGGGAAATCGGCGGGACACGGGATGGTCTCCACCTGCAGCGCCGGGTCCGGAGCCGGTACTCCGGTCACGGACGCGCACGTCACCCAGGAGAATTCCTCGTACGTGCCGCCACCGCCGCCCGAACCCCGCCCGTTCACGGCGAACTGCGCGGTGACCTGGCGTCCGTCCGCCGTGATCGCGAGCAACTGGGAATCCTTGCCGCGATCCCGCAGGCCGGGCTCGATCTCATCGCGGAGTCTCTGACCGGCCCAGGTCTCACCGGCCGCCTGACGCAACTGGTAGCTGAACCCGAGCCTGGAACTCGACATATCCGCGGCCAACGTTGTCAGCAACCTTGTCGCGGCTCTTGCCCAACGCAAGTCGCCGGCGCAGGGGAACAACCGAAGGCGCCGCCCGACCGCGCACCAGCACCGCTTGGTGGGAAGCATCCGAACACCGGCAAGGCCGCGGCCGATGCAAAAACCGCCCTACCAGAAGTGTCTGGTAGGGCGGTCCAAATCTGAGCGGGTGACGGGAATCGAACCCGCACTGTCAGCTTGGGAACTCGCGGAGGTGATCGATCTAGCCAAGGTCAACAGGCTGCGCCGCTGGCCGGAGTGGTCCAGGCTTCCCGCGGCTCCCCGGGGCTCCCCGCCGTCACGGGCACGCCGGGGGCACGTCTGGCTATCGGCGGAGCTTGTTCCGGCGCGGTGGTCACTCGCCTGGCGGGACTCGCCAATTCAGTGGCAAGCCGGCGAAGCCGGTGCGGCAGTCGATCGCCGGAACCACGAATTAGGTCGACCACTGATGCGATCGTGGCGGCGTCTTGGACCGTGGTTTGGGCGCGGGTTCCGGCGGGTGTCGACGGCTTACCGCCCCGGCGCCGAAGGCTGGCCGGGGCGGCGTGCCGTCGGCTGGCTCGCCGCGCCCGCACCGCGCGAAGCGCGGTGCCTTGATATCAGAGAGGCCAATTCGGCAGTACCCTGAGAGGCCTGAGAGGCAGGCTGAGAGGCAGACCTGAATGGCCTCCTGCCAAGCCGACACGACTCCCACCTGACCCGAACCTGCGCCTTGTACTCAGGATGACTCGCATCGTCCTGCAGAGAGAAGTCCGTATGAAAGGCGCCGAAACGATACGGACCCTTGATCATCCCGACGATGACACAACAATCTCAGAGGGCCGCGAGCACCACCCGCTGATGAGGTGCAAGCTTGGTTGGTGAGGCTCCATTGGCGGACCTAATATGCCGGGTTAGATCAGCGTAAACCCTCGACCGACGGCATGTTCATCAAATAGGGTGACCTACGATCGTAGAGTGCGGGCGTCAATGTGCCGAGAGGAATGCGAATCATTGACCTTCACAGAAAGACTGCGCAGCTGATGCCAGAGACACCGGCTGAATGGCTTGAAAGTCAAGCCGACAGGACCTTCGCGCGTCAACGAGCCGAGGTGGACACCGCGAAACTTGTTGCGACATTCTCGACAGGGGTCACGACAACGCTAGTCGCGACTTCACTGCAAGTAGGTGAACCCAACGGGTGGGACCTCACTGGCGTAATTCTGCTAGCTGCGGCTGTTCTCGCGGTCTTTTATCTTATCCTTCTAGATAGGATAACTGAATCCGATCAAAACCAGTTACTCGAAATATCTAAACTCAATGGTTGGACGGATGCGCAATTAGTCAATGAGCTTCGAACATCCATGCTTAAGGCAACATACGTGAACACCGGAGTTGTTACTAACGTGCGACGCGCCTTAGTTGGCCAAGTGTTTCTGAGTTTGATGGCGGGAATTTTTGCTTGTATATCCTTGTTGAGGTAAACAGACAAAGTTTGGGTGCAAAGGATCGGAGGGGCAGGCGGTGATTAGGGTAATCGGTTGGGGGCCATGGAAGCTTCCGGGTGAAAAGCGGCGTTGGCGCGAGGCCGAGGACCGAGCGCGAAGGAACGTGCTCTTGGCCGAGGAGGCCCTGTCCAGGTCTCAAAAGCCGGACGATACTCCCCTTGCACCGGACGATGCTCCCCTTGCAAATGAGGCGAGCGTTACTCAAGCTGATGAGGCGGAAAAATCAGCACTTGTATCGGCACCCGAGGCTAGAGGCGTAGAGGAAAAAGTCCAAAGAGAGCTCGAATCTGTTAAGGGTGGTTCTGCTCAAAGCTCAGCGCATGCTTATCTGGCCCGCACATCTTGGAGGTCGCCAACTACTCAATCTGAGGTCGAAGAGCTGAATTACCTTTTCAACTTGCCGGCGGTTCAGGCCCGAACTAATGAAACAGTTTCTGACCATAACGCTGTTGCGTTCTTGGCAGGTGATGCGAGACAACGTGACCGTAACGAAGTTAGGCCGCTGACCCATGACTTCGGTTCCAGCTTTCTAGATATTAAATCTCGTGCCGATGAAACAGCCCGATCGGGAAATATCGATAGCCTTTATGATTTTTTCGAGGCGACTGTTATCCAGAATCCTGGCGAACCGTCTGTATACGACTTGTATGCCTATGTTCTAGTTGCCCGCTATAGTGACCGCGACGGGGCTAAGCGAGTCTATGAGCGTGCCGTTAACATCTGGCCTAACGATCCAGACCTGGTCGGCAACTTCGCCTTATTTGCAAAATCTGATTTGCAAGATAGGAAGCTTGCTGACGAGCTGTTCTCCCGAGCGCTCGAGCTAGACCAGGATCATGTCAACAACGTCTCCAACTATGCTGTATTTCTTTCAGAAGAAGGGAACGTAGACCGGGCGAGGCAGCTTTTTGTTGAAGTAGCATCAAATGGCCCACGAGAAAGTCGCCTGGTTACCCGGTATGCCGAGTTTTTGGCGATGCAGGGAGAAATTGACCGTGCGCGGGGACTTTTTAGTGAAGCGCTCTCGATTGATCCACGAGACGCAGTAACGTACGTCAGATATGCCGAGTTTCTCGCGAAACACGGCGAGCTTCAACACGCGCGCGATATGTATGAATTAGCAGCAAATCTACAACCGACCGCCGCAGATATCGCTCGGCATTTTGCTATCTTCGCCGAAGAAAACCTTCGGGACTATGATCTTGCCGAAAGGCTATATGTTCGAGCATTGGACTTGAGCCCTCGTCATGCTCGGATCGCCTCCGAATTCGCCGACTTGCTCGCCGAACGCGGACAATCTGATCGAGCACGCGAATTGTTTGAGGAGGCACTTGGGTGGAATCCACGAGAGGTGAGAGCCTACACTCTGTTTGCTAAATTTCTAGCATCGCAGGGTGATTTGCCGCGTGCGCGAGCCTTGTATGAGTCTGCTGTCAGCATGCAGAGCGTAAACAGCGATCTCGTTGGCAACTTCGCGATCTTTGCCGAGGATGAACTCCAGGACAATACCCTTGCGGAGGAGCTCTATAAGCGTGCGATAGAGCTGAATTCGCATCATGGTAATAACATTTCCAACTTTGCAAACTTTCTTGCCAAGAACGGTCACGATGACCTCGCGGAGGAGATGTTTTCCCGAGCTATCGATGTAGCGCCAAGAGAGAGTCGCTCTTTTAGTCGGTACGCTGAGTTCTCAGCGGATCAGGGCAACATTGCGCGTGCACGAGAACTTTTTGAAGAGGCCCTAAACCTTGAACCGAGGAATGTCTGGTTAAATGTTCAATTCGCCGTATACCTTGCTGCGCAGGGAGATTTTGACCGTGCGCGTGAATCGTATGAGAAAGCTATCGCTGTAAGTCCGAAAAACGCTTTGCCGATTGCCTTTCTCGCTGCATTCCTCGCTACACAGGGGGAGTCGGATCGCGCCCGCGATCTGTATGAGCGGGCTCTTGCTATGGATCCGCGAGATAAATGGATTTACGCGAGCTTTGCTGGATTCCTTGCCGAGCAAGGGGAAGATGCACGTGCGCGTGACCTATATGGGAAAGCCCTTGCTATAGACCCACGGTATGTATGGGCGGTCGGCTCGTTCGCCGGCTTCTTGGCGGACCGTGGTGAGGTTGCTCGTGCGCGTGAGCTGTATGAGCAGGCGCGGGTGAGCGATCCTCGGAACGCTTCGGTTTGTGTTCAGTTCGCTGGTTTCTTGGCGGAGCAGGGCGAGGTTGCTCGTGCGCGTGAGCTGTATGAGCAGGCGCGGGTAAGCGATCCGCGGAACGCTTCGATTTGTGTTCAGTTCGCTGGTTTCTTAGCGGAGCAGGGTGAGGACGATCGTGCGCGCCAGTTGTATGAGCAGGCGCTGGCCATCAACTCCCGGAGCACATGGACGTGTGTTCAGTTCGCTGGTTTCTTAGCGGAGCAGGGTGAGGACGATCGTGCGCGCCAGTTGTATGAGCAGGCGCTGGCCATCAACTCCCGGAGCACATGGACGTGTGTTCAGTTCGCTGGTTTCTTAGCGGAGCAGGGTGAGGACGATCGTGCGCGCCAGTTGTATGAGCAGGCGCTGGCCGTTGATCCGCGGGACACGTGGGTCTACGCCCGGTTCGCTGGTTTTTTGGCGGAGCGGGGTGAGGACGATCATGCGCGCCAGTTGTATGAGCAGGCGCTCGCCGTTGATCCGCGGAACACGTGGGTCTACGCCCGGTTCGCTGGTTTTTTGGCGGAGCAGGGCGAGGACGATCGTGCGCGCCAGTTGTATGAGCAGGCGTTGGCCATTGATCCACGCGAAGGTCGGGTCTACGCCGGGTTTGCTGGTTTCTTGGCGGACCGGGGTGAGGACGATCGTGCGCGGGAGTTGTATGAGCAATATATGTCGACTCACCCGCGAGGCGGGATGGTACTCCTGCAATTCGCCGCCTTCTTTGCTGAGCGAGGGGATCTGGCTCGTGCGCGAGATCTGTATGAACAGGCCGTGGCTAGCGAACCACGAAGCGTCTTCGCGCATGTGAAGCTCGCCAGCTTCTTAACAGCGCAAGGTGAAATTGACCGTGCTCAGGATCTGTATGAGAAAGCCTTAGCTGTCAGCCCGAGGAACGTCTCAGCTCATGTTCAGTTTGCCGCCCTTCTGGCGAGGCGCGGGAACGCCGACCGTGCGCGGGATTTGTACGAGAAGGCTCTTGTCATTGACCCGCGGAACGTTTGGGGGTTTGCGCGCTTCGCTGCCTTCTTGGTGGATCAAGGAGATTATGCTCGCGCGCGAGAGTTGTACGAGCACAGTCTTTCGCTAGATGCTCGAAACGAGTGGGTGATTGGACACTTTGCTGGCTTCCTGGCGGACCATGGAGAGATCGAGCGCGCACGGGCGTTGTACGAGCAAGGTTTGGCCCTAGTTCCACGAAACGCATGGTTGAAAGGGCGTTTTGCTGCGCTGTTGACGGAACTGGGAGAGGTGGATCGTGCTCGGGATCTATATGAGAACGTCTTAATACTCAAACCACGGGACGTCTCTGCCTATGTTCAATTTGCCGCATTCCTAGCAGGGCATGGAGATCCCGAGCGCGCGCGCAAAGTATACGAGAGGGCCCTTTCGATTGATCCATACAACGCTTGGTCGCATGCTCAGTTTGCTGGCTTCCTGGCGGATCGGGGCGAGTCAGTCAAAGCTCGCGAAATACTCGGAAAGGCTCTCGATATTCCTATTAAGGATTCAGAAGTACTCGGTGATTGCGCGCTGCTTGCAGAGAAACTAGTACAAGACGATGATTTCATAGAGCGTCTTTACGGGCGAGCGATAGAATTAGATCCGGGCAATGGCAATAACTTGTCAAGGTATGGATCATTCCGCGCTAGTAAAGGCGACTTGGCTAAAGCACGTGAGCTTTTCGAAACCGCGATATCTCGGGATCCTCGCGAAATTAACACGTATCGTCGATATGCTGAGTTTCTTGCTAAAGAGGGGGAGGTCGAAGACGCTGTTCGGATTTTTGAAAGTGCGGCTTCAGCCACAGCAGAGAGCGATGAGTATTGGTTTCAGCGGGGAGTCTTCTATCACCAGGCGCTAAGCGATCTAGCAGTATCTCGAAACTCGTATCAGGAATTTTTGAAGCGGCGACCTGGTAATCTCTGGGCAAGGTCGAATCTTGCTCAGATTCTATTCGCTTCTAACCTTCAGGTAGAGGCGATCCAGTTTGCTGCGCCGATACTATCCGGTGCGGCCGACTTGGAAATCCTGATCGAAATTGAGTTCTGCTGGTTCTTACATGTGGAAGTGATTCCGGGACGCGCCTTATCGGCTGTAAAGAGGATAGTTCAAACGGGGGTGAGACTAGCTGATTGGAGCTTCGAGGTAAATGTCGATGCGGCCTTAGCTCAAGGACACCCTTCCCCCGAATTGGTAAGGACTTTGGCTGGAGTAATTACTGGAAAGCTACCAGTTGCAAGGTTGGAAGAATTCTCAGAGTGGAGGAGTGTTTAGCCTCACCGGGCGGTGACCTTAGCGCGAGAATTCTGGGTTCGGGAAGAGTGGCTTTCGAAGCAGAGGCCGAATCGCAGCCACAGTCTATGGAAGTGGCGAGTAGTTGAAATACCAGCTGCTCGCCTTCTGTAGCTCGGAACGTTCTTCAGCAGTCATTTGCTGATACTCCTTCCAGAACTTTCCGATTTCAGTGCCCATCTCATCGGCGCGTATACTCTGCTTGCCGCCATCTGACGCAGCGAGGCGCCGTCGAGAGCGTCACGGGCCATCTCGCGTATCTTCTCATTCTCATGCTTGAGGAGTAGGCGGAGACGTTCCCTGACTCCGTCGGCCAGGCGGACGTTCCCACGCGCTATATCGAGGATTTCGTCAGACATGAGCGCCCGTTCCGGCGAGTGGGTGATCGTAGCCGGCTCCACCGCCGATGTCGGGAAGCTTGACCGACTCCAAACTATGATGCCGAGGCCTACGCAAACAGCCCCAGTGGTGGAGCGAAGGTTCCAGTAGGCCGTTCGCTGTAGGTCCCCGACCGCCTCTTTGTACTGCGCTTCAACGGCTGCGCGTTCCTCGGGGGTGCCGCGGCGGTTACGACCCTTGTTTCGTGCCCATGACAAGCACCGTAACCGTCAGTGAGATCAAGTTCTGTCCCGCGACGGCTCCTTGTCACGGGTCGCAAACTCTCGGAGCTGCATGAACCAACAGCGCGACGGAAGCGTAAGCCGCTGCGAGTCGGCTACATCGATCCTGCGTCGCAAACTCGGTGAAGGCGGTCTCGGTCTAATCGAGCCCGTGAGCACGGAAGCCTGCGAACGAGGACTGATTGCCGTCATCCTTCGCGGGCGATCTGTCGCACCCGTTCCCGGCTGTAGCCAGTAACTGTCACGATGTCGATCTGGCGCACGCCGGCCTGGTCCGCCTCTCGGATGGCATCGGCAAGCTCTGCACGCGCCTGATCAACCCTGTCGCGTGCGTCGGCCACGATCTTGGCAGCTCGCTCCTGCGCTCGGGTGACGCCGGCCTCGGCTGCGCGAAGCTTCCGTGTCGCTGCCTCAAGGTCGGCCATTCGGTCATCGTCCCTGGTCAGCCGCTAGGCCAAGTGTCGTATCCGGCTACTTGGCCAATTACATAGCTTGCGAGTTGGCCAAGTTAAGTGTTTCCTATTTGGCATCCCCACCGGCCGCTCGGCGGACCCGTGAACCCCGGGCGGTCGGTGGGTCCAAGTCGAGGAGAGAAGCGATGTGGCTGGTCGACCTACACGAGCCCGGCGAGCCTGTTGTGGTCCTTTGGCCCGGTGGTTCACACAACTTCAAGATCCTGTTCAGTCATGCCGAGGCGGCGCCGCTTGCAGGCGAACGCTGGCGGGATTGGATCACCATCACGGGTTTCGTCGTCGAACCCAGCGGGCTTGAGTACCGGACAACGCGGTCCTTCTTCGTTCATCCAGTCGAGGGCGGCTATGCGCTCCTTCCGAAGAAGGGCTGAGCCGTGGATCACCTGGAGGGGCGCCCGAGCTGGGATTGTCAGGCCTGCGGCAGGCCCTGGCCGTGCGACCCTGCTCGGGAGGAACTGGCTACCGGCCTATCGCCCGCCGCCTTGCGTATCGAGATGTGGAACAAGCTGGAAGCTGCTTGCCTCGACATGCCCCACGGTCCGGCCAGCGAGATGTTCGAGCGTTTCCTTCATTGGACCGGCCGACCGGAGACCCGAGCGGGTCACGCGGGCGGGGGCGTAGTCAGTACCTGGCGCGGTCTTGAAATCAGGTCTGAGTAGGTCGGCCCTTGCTGGCCGCCGTCGATCAGTACGAACCATCCCCGTCAAGAGAGGTGGGAATCGTGGTAGCTTGCCCAATACATCCATGCATGAATAGTGGGGGCCAGCGTGCCGACTGATGGATCGCCCCAGCGACTTCGCATTGGGGCTGAGCTGCGTCGGCTACGTGAGGCGGCTCAGCTCTCGGGGGAGCAGGTCGCCCGTACGCTGGGTTGGTCGCAGCCCAAGGTCTCGCGAATCGAAGCGGGTCGCACTGCGTTCACGGTGAAGGACGTTGCCGGCCTGCTCGCCATCTACGGCATAACGGATGATGTGCGCGCCGAACTGCTGGGCGCAACAGCCGAGGACACCGGCGAAGGTTCCTGGATCGTCCGCGCCGGCGGCCTTCCTCGTCGGCAGGGCTCGATCGCGTCGCTGGAATCCGTCACGACCCGGATTCGGCATCATCAGCCGATCGTCATCCCCGGGCTGTTGCAGACGTACGACTACGCCTGCGCCGTGGTAGCCGCGTTCGGTGCCTCGGATCCTGACGGTGTGGCGGCGGAACGAATGCAGCGCCAGGAGATGTTGAAGTCAGACAAGGCGCCTATGTACGAGGTGGTCCTAGACGCTCGGGCGCTGCTACTCGGGGTTGGAGATGTCGACCTCATCAGGAACCAGCTTCGCGTCCTGGCTGACCGTGCCGAGTCACTACCTCGTCTGGCCCTCAGCATCATCCCTCTTGGTGCTCCTGTCTCAGCCTTCGCGACGTCTGGCTTCACGATCTACGACTTCCGAGTAGCCGAAAGCCCGCGGGTTGCATGGGTCGAAACCCTTGCTGGCGACGTGTATTTCTCGCTGCCTGAAGACATTGAGCGTTACTCCTCGTTGTTTGAGTCCCTACAGAAGGTTGCGCTCACACCCGAGAGTTCGGTTGGATACCTAAGATCGCTTACGGTCGATATCGAGCGATACCTGGCTGTTCCCAACCCGGGAGGTACGTGATGAAGCGCCCCGATTTCTCCAAGGCACGCTGGCGCAAGAGCAACAACAGCGGTGACGGCGGCTGCGTCGAGGTGGCCTACGTCGAGGGCGTGATCGGTGTTCGGGATACCAAGGACAACGGTCAAGGCCCGGTGCTGATGTTCAACGAGCTCGAGTGGAACGCCTTCCTTGCCGGGGCCGGCTCCGGGGAGTTCGATATCAGCCGGCTGGAAGACTGATCATCTGTGGGAAAGCGAACAGCGGGGCAGGATGCCGTGAAGAGCCGGCGTGCTACTCCGCTGCTCGCGGCTACTGGGATCTCGGTCACCGGTGACGGCGCGTTTCTGACGGCCGCACCCCTTTTGGCTGCTGCTCTAACGCGTGACCCGGTAGCTGTCTCCGCAGTCACCGCTGCGGTGTACATCCCGTGGCTCTTCTTCGGCCTTCCGGCCGGCGCGCTAGTGGATCGATGGGAACGCCGCCGCGTGATGCTCCTGGCGGACCTATTTCGCGCGGCGGCCCTGATGGCTTTGGTTGGGCTCCTCCTGGCGGACTTGCTCACGCTGCCGATGCTGGTGGGCGCCGTCGTCCTGGTGGGCATCGCACAATGCTTCTTCGACTCTGCTGCGCAGGCCACGATCCCGGCGATCGTCGGCAGGGACAAGGAGCAGCTCGCGAAAACGAACGGGCGCTACTGGGCCCTCGACACCGTCGGTCGTTCGCTCCTGGGGCCGCCGCTCGGGTCGATGACCTTCGCGCTAGGTAGAAGCCTGCCGTTCCTGTCCGATGCCGTGTCCTTCCTCGTGTCTGCGCTTCTAGTCCGGTTGCTGCCGGCCAACCAGGTTTCCAACGGACCGCACGAACCGGTGCTGTCAGCGATTCGGGCGGGCCTTCGCCATCTGCTTCGCACGCAGGATCTGCGGGTTTTGGCGTTCAGCATGGGCGCGTACAACGGCGGCTTCAACATCGCGATGGCGCCCTTCGTCCTCTACGCCAGCGACGTGCTCGACGTCCCGAACGCTGTCTACGGCGTACTGCTAGCCATGAGTGCCCTCGGTGGCGTTGCCGCTGGCTGGATGGCGAGTCCGATCACGCGGAACCTCTCCTACCGGCAGACGATGTCGATCGTCCTCCTGGTCCAAGGGCTGGCGTGGGCTGGCATTGCCGCGGTCGGCAACGTTTGGATTGCCGGCCTGCTTTTGGCCATCCTGGGCGCGGGCTCGTCGCTCTCCAGCGTTGCTGTGGGCTCTGCCCGTCAGGCCCTTACCCCCGATGGTCTCCTTGGCCGCGTCGTCAGTGCGTTCCGTCTCTTCGGCTTGGGCGCTGCCGGTGTTGGCGCGCTGGTGGGTGGCGCCATCGCCACGGCTTGGGGGCTTACCGCGCCTCTAGTTGCCGCCGCAATACTTCTCGGCACGGCAAGCCTCCTGAGCTGGCCTTACCAGCACAGCGCGTAGAAATCGGGCTGCGGTACCGACGAGTGGCAGGGTGATTTACGTTGCTTGATTGGTGTGAGGTCATGATGGTGTCGTGCTAGACAGGCGTCAACCGGGACAGTGATCGTTGGCGGCGGCGGTGACAAGTCCGGGCGACCTTGATAGTGCCCGTCAGCGCGAACTCCCTGGAGCGTTGCTAAAGGCCGGACACGGGTTTTGCTGTGCCCGAGCTCGGCCACGTCTGTTCGCTACCGGACAACGCCTCGACACACCGCAGCACCACGTGGGGCCAATATTCAGCCAACACCGACAACGACATTCGCCACGACGCCACCGTCAATGACTCGCTCAGAAGGCGAGCTGCCCGGTCAGCGTCGTCATTGGCTGCGATCACCTTGGCGACTGCGATGAGCGCTTGCGCCCGCTGCTGTGGGTCGGTGATTGAGCGGGCGATGGTTTCGGCTTGGCGGGTGTCGCCGGCGGCCGCGATCGCTAGCGTGACGGAGGTCAGGGCAAGCGCCTGCGAGTACGGGTGCGTGATTGAGCGGGCGATGGTCTCGGCTTGGTTGGTGAGGCGTCGGGCTCGGTCGGTGTCGCCGGTGGCCGCGACGGCCCGAGCGACCGAGGACAGCGCGTTCGCCTGCGGCTGCGGGACGGCGATCGAGTAGGCAATGGTTTCGGCTTGGCGGGTGTCGCCGGCGGCCGCGATCGCTCGGGTGACCGAGGCCAGCAGCTGCGCCTGCCACTCTGGGTCGGTGATTGAGCGGGCGATGGTCTCGGCTTGGTTGGTGAGGCGTTGGGCTCGGTCGGTGTCGCCGGTGGCCGCGACAGCTTCGGCGACCCAGACCAGCGTCTGCGCCTGCTGCTGTGGGTTGGTGATTGAGTGGGCGATGGTTTCGGCTTTGTGGGTGTCGCCGGCGGCCGCGATCGCTCGGGTGACTGAGATCAGCGTCTGCGCCTGCTGATGCGGGTCGGTGATTGAGTGGGCGATCGTTTCGGCTTGGTTGGTGAGGCGTCGGGCGCTGTTGGTGTCGCCGGCGGCTGCGGCGGCTTCGGCGACCGAGGTCAATGCTTGTGTTTGTTGCTGTGGGTTGGTGATTGAGTGGGCGATGGTTTCGGCTTTGTGGGTGTCGCCGGCGGCCGCGATCGCTCGGGTGACTGAGATCAGCGCCTGCGCCTGCTGATGCGGGTTGGTGATTGAGTGGGCGATGGTTTCGGCTTTGTGGGTGTCGCCGGCGGCCGCGATCGCTCGGGTGACTGAGATCAGCGCCTGCCCCTGCTGATACGAGTCGGTGATTGAGTGGGCGATCGTTTCGACTTGGCTGGTGAGGCGTCGGGCTCGGTCGGTGTCGCCGGTGGCCGCGGCGGCTTCGGCGACCAAGGTCAATGCTTGTGCTTGTTGCTCTGGGTTGGTGATTGAGTGGGCGATGGTTTCGGCTTTGTGGGTGTGGCCGGCGGCCGCGATCGCTTGGGTGACTGAGATCAGCGTCTGCGCCTGCTCATGCCGGTGGGTGATTGAGCGGGCGATGGTTTCGGCTTTGTGGGTGTCGCCGGCGGCCGCGATCGTCTCGGCGACCGAGGTCAGCGCCCACGCCTGCTGATGCGGGTGGGTGATTGAGCGGGCGATGGTTTCGGCTTTGTGGGTGTCGCCGGCGGCCGCGATCGCTCGGGTGACTGAGATCAGCGCCTGCCCCTGCTGATGCGAGTCGGTGATCGAGTGGGCGATCGTTTCAGCTTGGTCGGTGAGGCGCCGGGCCCTCTCGATATCACCTGCGGCCGCGATCGCTCGGGTGACCGAGGCCAGCGCCTGCGCCTGCTGATGCGGCGTGGTGATCGAGTGGGCGATCGTTTCGGCTTGGTTGGTGAGGCGCCGGGCCCCGTCGGTGTCGCCACTGGCCGCGACGGTTCGGGCGACCGAGGTCAGGGCAAGCGCCTGCCAGTACGGGTTGGTGATTGAGTGGGCGATCGTTTCGGCTTGGTTGGTGAGGCGCCGGGCCCCGTCGGTGTCGCCACTGGCCGCGACGGTTCGGGCGACCGAGGTCAGGGCAAGCGCCTGCCAGTACGGGTTAGTGATTGAGTGGGCGATGGTTTCGGCTTGATCGGTGTGGCCGGCGGCCGCGACTGCCTGGGTGACCGAGGTCAACGCCTGCGTCTGCCAGTCCGGGTTAGTAATCGAGCGCGCGATGGTTTCGGCTTTGTGGGTGTCGCCGGCGGCCGCGATCGCTCGGGCGACTGAGATCAGCGCCTGCGCCTGCTGATGCGGCATGATGATTGAGCGGGCGAGGGTTTCGGCTTGGTCGGTGAGGTGTCGGATTTGGCGCGGGTCGCCCGTGGCCGCGATCGCTCGAGCGACTGATATCAGCGCGTGTGCCTGCTCATACGAATCGGGGATCGAGTGAGCGAGGGCTTCGGCGCGGGCGGGTTGTCCCAGAGCTGCCCAGATCGCAGGTAGACCAGCGGGGACGTTGCTGTTGCGGTTAGCGAGGTTGGTGCGACGGATGCAAAGTCGCAGCATCGCTTCGAGGTCGGGTCTCGGCGTGGCGAGGAGGAGGTCCTGGCAAGTGATGATCTCGGAGAGGGCGGCGGCGTCGCCGCCCGAAAGCGCCAGCATTCGGTCGTGACGGTAGGGGTCGGTGACCAGATCAACTAGCCGGGGCAGCCCACCTGTGGTGGCCAGCATCCGGGGGTAGCCCAGTAGAAGGTATTCCGGGGTATTCGGGGGCCAGGGCGGGCCACCGTCGACGGGGTGGCGGTAGCGCCGTGCCCAGGTGTGGAGGCGGTCGCGGTAGCCACCCAGGAGGGCGTCGCCGATATAGCGGCGTGCGGTGGCGTCGAGTTCCTCGTGCCCGAGTAGATAAATCAGCGGGTCGTCCGCTGCCGCCCACTGTCGGGAGCCGCGGGTGAACGTGCGCCCCGCCACGGTGTGCAACACCTCTTCAATGGCGACTAGCCCGGCCCCGGTCAACTCGTGCAGGTCGTCTCCGGATAGGCCACCACGGGCCGCGGTCAGCAGACCGAGTAGATCCTGCTCAACTACGCTGCCGGTGAGTAGGCGTTTCAGCTCGCTCCGCCCGAGTCGTTGCAGGTCGCGGGCATGCGGGGAGCTGCTCAACGGCCGGATGATGGCCGAATCGCGCAGCGGATGCCATCCGGGCACGTCGTCCGGCACGGGTGGATTGGGCCGGCCGGCCACGATGACCCGCATGCCGGCCGGTGGCACACCCGGTAGCAATCCAGCGATGCTCCGCGCGTGCGGGCCAGTGGTGACTCCGAGGTCCTCGTCCAGGCCGTCGACGAGCAGCACCAGCCGTACACCCCGCTGCTGACAGTCGTATGCGGCTTGCCCGAGCAAGTCCAGCAGCCACGCCTCGCGCAATGACTCGTCGATCACCGCCGGAACGTCCTGGCCGGCTAACGCGGCCAACTGCTCGCCGACTACCGTGGTAAACGCCTGCCGAGTGTCCTGCGCGGCGAACCGGGCTGTGATGAAGAACGCCACCACCTGCACCCGCGAGCGCACTGCTTCCGGTGGGTTCAGCACAAACGTCGACAACAACGCCGACTTGCCTGCCCACGGCCCCGCCTGCCACCACACGTAGTCGCCGGACTGCTCGTCCAGGCAGAACCGGGCCAGCTCCGTCAGCTCCGACTCACGGCCTTCAAGTGAGGGCGGGGCGATCTGACGAACCTGCGCTAGGTACGCCGACCGCGGCACCAGCAATGGCCCAAACGCGGGTGGCCGCTCAGATTCCCGCATTAGCAGGGTGACCTGCGCATCGACCGTGTGTTCATCCAGACCGCAATCCCGCGCCAACGTTCGGGCGACCGCACGGACGTCAGCCTGAGCGGCTGGCCCGCCTCGGGAGATGATCCGGCGGATCACGTCCTTCTTCGGTGCCCCTAGAAGACGTTGGTCCCCACCGATCCGATTTTCCAAGTCTTCCAGCGATGGCCTGCCCGCCTGGAGGTGCAGGTCATAGAGGAGATCTCGAACCTTCTGCTCCCGACCGGGCTCAAGGTCAGGACGGGCCAGCTTCCGCGGCCGGCGAACCGGGACACGCTTAGCCGTTGCCGCAGACGGCCGGCGCACTCGTCGGGACTCGTCGGCATTCATCGTGGGATCGATGATGCCTCACCGCTACCGGTCATGGACCGCTCGACACCCGTCGTTACTCAGGTTGCCACCTTCCGGAGCGCCCGAGTCTGAAAGCGCAAGCCGGCGCCGGCTCCGCTTTCGTCTCCGACAACATCCAGGGAGCACCCGATGGCTAGATCCCCGCACCACTCGGAAAACCCCGAGCCGCGTTCCAAACGGATCACCCTCACCGTGATCACGGCCGTGATCGCCGGTGCCGCCCGAGCGCTAACCAGTTGGCTTCTGGACCACCTGATCGCCGGTAGCTAGACACAGCGCGGGGCGGCATCTATCCCTGTGCAGGTCAGACCCGCCCCGCGTCACCGCCTCGGAACAGAGGCCTACGGACATCCGTCAAGGACTTCGGAAATCGAAGATACAGCGACTTATCGCAGGTCAGGGCTGTAGCGAAACCGTGTTCGCAGCGATGCAGGGCCAAGTTTCAACAAATCCGCTCCATCTTGTTGCCGATCGATATGCACGCGTGCATGAATGATGGGAGTAAAGATGATCAAGGGTGGTGCTCGGATCCGGGTTCAGTTCGCGGATGTCTTTCCGGCGGGCTGCGTGCTGGTGCCGGACTCGATCGCTGAAGTTCAGGATTACGACGAGCTGACGAAGAGCCGTAAGCCGTCGTTCGACAAGGTGACCGGTCGGCGGGTTTACCAGGTGCGTGTCATGGACGCGGACCCGGAACTCGGTGCGCAGTCACGTGAGGTCGCGGTGAAGATCCTCGCCGTGGAGGACGCCCGCGGCGACCGGGCAGAGGACACGGAAGGGCACGCGAATCCGGAGGGGCACGCAGGGGGCACGCCTACCGAATAGAGATCAGAAACTACTGAGGCCCAGGTCGGCGATCGTGCCGCTGACCTGGGCCTCAGTCTGTGGAGCGGGTGACGGGAATCGAACCCGCGCTGTCAGCTTGGGAAGCTGATGTTCTGCCATTGAACTACACCCGCAAGCTGCACCACTGTACCTGATTATCCGAGTCGGTGGCGGCACCGCCCCACCATCGGCGAGGGGCTGCGGGTGGGTGCTGAGGTCAGCCGGCGACGGCCAGGAGGTTGGGTGTGTGGCGGGGTGCGCGCCAGATCCGGGCGTAGGCCGGCAGGAACGGGGTGGCCGCCAGGGGGAGGGCGCCGGCCGGGCCGTGGCGGCGCAGCATGGCGGTGTCGACCGTCAGCTCGAAGAGACGCCAGTCGACGTCGGGGGAGGCGTGCAGGGTGCCGGCCAGGTGGGCGATGACCCGTGGGTCGCAGACCGGGACCGCCAGGCCGGAGAGGGTGGCCTCGTCGTCGTTGTCCTCCGGTGGGTAGGCGTGCAGGGCATACCGCCCGTCGCGCTCCAGGTCGCGGCGCTTCGGTGAGTCGACGATGAAGCAGAAGAGCCCGTCGGCGGTGAAGACCGGGGAGACGGGGTGGACGCGCGGACCGCCGTCGGGGCGGATGGTCGCCAGGTAGCCCATGCCGGGGCCGTACTGCTGCAGGAGCGCACGGATGCCGTCAGCGAGCGCCGGCTCGGCGGCGGCGAAATCGGACCAGGAAGCCATGCCGGCATTCTATCGAACATACGTACGAGACAGCCACCGAACACGCCGATTCGGGCAGGTCGGTATGGTGTTGCGATGCTTCTCTCCGACCGGGACCTGGTCTCCGAGATCAAGTCGGGCGGGCTCTTGCTGGAGCCGTTCGAGCCGTCGCTCATGCAGCCGTCCAGCATCGACGTCCGGCTGGACCGTTTCTTCCGGGTGTTCAACAACCACCTGTACACGCACATCGACCCGGCCGAGCAGCAGGACGAGCTGACCGCCCCGGTCGAGGTGGAGGACGGCCAGCCGTTCGTGTTGCATCCCGGCGAGTTCGTGCTGGCGTCCACGCTTGAGGTGATCACTCTCGGACACGAGCTGGCCGCTCGGCTGGAGGGCAAGAGCAGTCTGGGTCGGCTGGGCCTGCTCACCCACTCGACCGCCGGCTTCATCGACCCGGGGTTCTCCGGGCACGTGACGCTGGAGCTCTCCAACGTGGCCAACCTGCCGATCAAGCTCTGGCCGGGGATGAAGATCGGCCAGCTGTGCATTTTCCGGCTGTCCAGCCCGGCCGAGCACCCCTACGGTTCGACCGTCTACGGATCCCGCTACCAGGGTCAGCGCGGCCCGACCGCCAGCCGTTCGGCACTGAACTTCCGGACCTGGCCGACCCGCTGACGGACCCGGCCGGCCCGCTGAAGGACCCGGCCGGCCCGCTGACGGACCGGGCCGACCCGCTGCAGGACCCGGCCGCCCTGCGCTGACCCGGCCGTCCTGCGCGGGCCGTGCTGCCCCCGCACGGATCCGGCCGTCCTCCGCGCGGGCCCGGTCGGTCCGCTGATCGGCTGAAGGACGGCCCGCCCGGCGCCGGTGAGAGCGGGTGGCCGTACCCCGATCGGGTGTTTCAGGAGGCGAACCGCCGGACGTGAAGCCCGCGCGCCGACGCCGCGCCGAGGACCTGCTCGATCTGTGCCGGGCTCAGCCCGGCCGTGGGGACCGGCAGCAGGCGCGCGCCGCGCAGCCGGAAGAGCAACTGACCGGAGAGGTGTTCGACCGACCGGACGGCCCGCCAGGCGTACGCGTGCCGGGCATCCGCGTCGGAGCTGGCGACACCGCCCTCACTGATCTCGTAGGTGGTGACCCGCCCGGCCCGCAGGCCGCGCGCGGTGTGGTTGAGAAGGACCACCGGGACGATCACCCCGAGTGCCGCACCGCCGGCCAGCAGCCCCGGACTGAGGTCGCCGGTGATCCCCAGCAGAAGCACCGCGACCAGCAGGAACGCCCATCCGGCGAGGCGGGCGGCGAGAACCGGGCGGCGCAGGCCGTGCCGGGTGGCGGCGGCGATCAGCGCCGGATCGGAAACCGCGGTGATCTGGATCTGCACCCCGGAAAAGTACCTTTTGCCCGGCATCGATCGGCACCGTCCAGGCGGCTGGTCCGGGGCCTACGATTGGCGGCGTGTATCTCATGATTTCGACGTACCTGAAGCCGCTCGACGAGGTCGACGCGGCACGAGCCGACCACCTGGCCTTCGTCGACGAGCTGGAGAAGACGGGCTACGCGGTCACCGCCGGCCGGATGGACCCGCCGACCGGCGGCATCATCCTGCTGGACGTGGACACCGAGGCCGAGGCGCACGAGCTGATCGCCAAGGACCCGTATGTGGTGCGCGGCCTGGCCCGTTACACGGCGACCGGCTGGCACCCGACCCGGGGTGCGCTCGCGGGTTACCAGCGCACCCGATAGGGCGCGGTCGGTCCACCTTGTCTACGGGTCGAGGTCCATTCCGGTCAGCAGGCCTCTGATCGCCAGCTCGGCCGACACCTCGGGCGGGCACTCGTCGACGATCACCGCCGCACCGAGGTACCGCGATCCGAGAAGTTCGCGCAGGCCGCGCGCCTGAGCTCCGGTGGCCGCCCAGTCGTCGACGACGAGGACGCGGTCGCCGGGGCCGAGAAGTCTCTCCCGGACACCGAGACGTTGCACGTCACCGCGGTGGTCGGTGGGCACGTCGACCCAGATCATCGGCTCGGCGATGGCCCGGCGCGCCCCGGCCCGGTACGCCTCGACGAACCCCACTCCGAGTGCCCGGGCCACCAGTGGCCCGACCATGAATCCGGTGACCTCGGGCGACACCACCACGGTCGGCCGGTCGTTCCGGAACAGGTCGGCGAGGGCCGTGCCGAGTCCGTCGAGGATGCGCGGATCACGCCACCATCCGGAGCGGTCGCTGACCATGTAGTCGTGGCCGGGGCCCAGATCGGTCCACCGGAATGCGGATCGGAGAAGGTCACGGAGATCGTCGGTCACCCGGACATCCTGTCACCGGCCGACGCCCTTGTTGGACCGACCGAATGACTCCGGTACCTACGTGGGGTCAGAACCGACTCAGCCTACGGGTCAAGTTGATGCCCGACGTCAGGTCGATCGGGCATGCTGTTCGGCGGAACCATGCCTACTTTCATGGCGGGACGACACCCGCTGAGCCCAGGGAACCGCGCCGGGATCGGCGCGGCCCTCATGCTGCTCACGATCGTGTCCGTGGTGGAGTACACCGAAGGCCCCCATGCGCGGTATGTCGGCCTGCTGGCGGCCGTGCCGTTCGTGGCCGCCGTCTTCGCCGCCTGGCAGCTGGTCCTCGGTGCGGGGGTGCTGGCGACGGTCGTCGGAGCGCTCTTCGTCGTCCTGTCCCGCGTGCCGCCGCCCGAGGTCGCGCACGATCCGGTCGCCCAGGGCCTGGAGACGGCCGGACTGGTCAATCTGATGGGCGTCGTGCTGGCCACCGGGGTGGCGGCGGCCGGCGCCACGGTCCGGCAGCGGCAGACGGAGAAGATCGGCGAGTTGCTGCGGCTCGCGGCGGTGGCCCAGCAGGCGGTGCTCCGGCCGATCGGGCCGCAGGTGGGTGCCCTGGCGGTGGCCGGCCGGTACATCTCGGCGACCGCCGCCGCGGACATCGGAGGGGACCTCTACGAGGCCCTCAACACGCCCTACGGCGTCCGGATCATCATCGGGGATGTACGGGGTAAGGGCCTGGACGCGGTACGCCTGGCGAGCATCGTGCTGGGTTCGTATCGGCATGTCGCGTACGAGCGGGCCGATCTGAAGACGATCGTGCAGGATCTGGACCGTGCGGTGGCCCGCAGCGTCGGCGACGAGGACTTCGTGACCGCGGCGCTGGTCGAGGAGCGTGGCGGCACCCTGACGATCGTCAACTGTGGACATCCGGCGCCGTTGCTGCTGCGCCGGGGCCAGGTCATTCCGCTGGAGCCACCGGCGCCGGCGCCGCCGCTCGGGTTCGTGCCCGAGGTGAAGCCCCGGGTGGAACGCCTGGAGCCGGGGGACCGGCTGTTGCTGTTCACCGACGGGCTGGGCGAGGCACGGCGCGACGGTGAGTTCTTCCCGACCGCCGACCGTGCGTGGCGCCTGCTGGGCCACGGCACGGTCGGGGATGGTCTCGCGTCGCTGGAGACGGCCCTGGTCGACTGGGTCCACGGGCGTCTCGAGGACGACATCGCGCTGGTGCTGCTGGAGTACGCCGGTCCGGACGGCGGCGCTGCCGTCTCGGTGCCGAGCTGGGAAGTCGGAGCCGCGGGCAGCTGAGGTCAGGCCGCGCTGTCCTCGGGGTCGTCCGGTGCGGCCGGCGAGGTCGGCGCGGGAACCGGTGGGGCCTGATCGGGCTGGCGATGCCGCCCGACGTAGTTGCGTGGCTGGTTGGCCTGACGCGGCTCCGGGATCAGGTTCTTGAGCGTGGCGAACATGGCGTCCCCCTGTTCGTAGCTGTCTATCCCTAAGAACGAGCCTTCCGGGTCGGCGATACGTGATCAGCGTGTCGAAGTAGGCAAATGGCCGAACGGCTGTATCGGCGCCCATCCGATCGGCGACGTTTGACCCACGAACCGACGGACAAGGGCCCCTCACCGAGGGGTTCCGTGGAAAAAGTCTCCCGGGTTGTCGCTGGCTACCGATCAGTAATACAGTGGGGTTACTGACGGGTAACTCGCGTCCGGAGAGCGGGGCCAAGCACCATGACGCACTACAAGAGCAACCTTCGTGACCTCCAGTTCAACCTGTTCGAGGTCTTCGGAGCGGAGAAGTCGCTCGGCCAGGCGCCGTTCGACGAGTTCGACCTGGAGTCGGCACGTGACGTGCTCACCGAGGTCGACCGGTTGGCTCGCGAGGACCTCGCCGCCAGCTACACCGACGCGGACCGCAACCCACCGGTCTTCGACCCGGCGACGAACACCGCGCCGCTGCCGGAGTCGTTCAAGAAGTCCTACGAGACCTTCATGGCGTCCGAGTTCTGGCGGCTCGACCTGCCGACCGGCCTCGGCGGCACCCCGGCGCCGCGGAGCCTCGTGTGGGCCGTCGCGGAGCAGATCCTCGGCGCCAACGCCCCGGTCTGGATGTACTCGTCCGGTCCGTCCTTCGCCCACGTCGTGTGGATCGAGGGCACCGAGGAGCAGAAGGAGTGGGCCAAGCTCTTCGTCGAGAAGCAGTGGGGCTCCACCATGGTCCTCACCGAGCCGGACGCCGGCTCGGACGTCGGCGCCGGCCGCGCCCGCGCCATCCCGCAGCCGGACGGCTCGTGGCACATCGAGGGCGTCAAGCGCTTCATCACCTCGGGTGAGCACGACCTGAGCGACAACATCATCCACTACGTCCTGGCCCGCCCGGTGGGCGTCGAGGGCGTGGGTGGTCCCGGCACCAAGGGCCTGTCGCTCTTCATCGTGCCGAAGTACCACTTCGACCCGGCCTCCGGCGAGCTCGGTGAGCGCAACGGTGTCTACGCCACCAACGTCGAGCACAAGATGGGCCTCAAGGTCTCCAACACGTGCGAGATGACCTTCGGTGAGCACGGCACCCCGGCCAAGGGCTGGCTGCTGGGCGAGGTGCACCAGGGCATCCGGCAGATGTTCATGATCATCGAGAACGCCCGGATGATGGTCGGCACCAAGGCGATCGCCACCCTGTCGACCGGTTACCTCAACGCGCTGGAGTATGCGAAGAACCGCGTACAGGGTGCCGACCTGGTGCAGAACACCGACAAGGCGGCTCCCCGGGTGACCATCACCCACCACCCGGACGTACGCCGTTCGCTGATGCTCCAGAAGTCGTACGCCGAGGCCCTTCGTGCCCTGGTCATCTACACCGCGACCTGGCAGGACAAGGTCGCCATCGCGCAGGCCGCCGGCGACGAGAAGGCCGCGAAGACCGCCAGCCGGATCAACGACTTCCTGCTGCCCCTGGTCAAGGGCGTCGGCTCGGAGCGGGCGTACGAGCTGCTCGGCGCCGAGTCGCTGCAGACCTTCGGTGGTTCCGGCTTCCTCCAGGACTACCCGCTGGAGCAGTACGTCCGGGACGCGAAGATCGACACGCTTTACGAGGGCACCACCGCGATCCAGAGCCTCGACCTGATCTTCCGCAAGATCGTCAAGGACGGTGGGCGTACGCTCGGCACGGTCGCCGCCGAGATCCAGGGCTTCATCGAGAGCGAGGCCGGCAACGGTCAGCTCAAGAACGAGCGGCTCGCCCTCGGCAAGGCGCTCACCGAGATGCAGAACATCCTCGGTGTCACCCTGGGCTGGCTCCAGGCCGTGCAGAACGGTGAGCCCCGCGAGCTGTACAAGATCGGTCTGAGCTCCCGCCGGATCCTGCTCGCCCTCGGCGACGTGGTCCTCGCGTGGCTGCTGCTGCGCCAGGCCGACGTCGCCCTGACCGCGCTGAACGGCGAGGTCTCCGAGGCGGACAAGAAGTTCTACACCGGCAAGGTGGCCGCGGCCCGCTTCTTCGTCGCGGAGATCCTGCCGCGGATCGGCGCCGACCGCCGGATCATCGAGAACACCACCCTCGACCTGATGGACCTGGACGAGGACGCGTTCTGATCCACAAGCTTTTCCCACTCTCCTGAAAAAGACGAGAGCCCGGTGGACAACGACGTCCGCCGGGCTCTCGTCTTTTCGGGGGAGACGCATCCGTATCGACGTGCGTTACGATGATCATTCTCTTGTGGATCATCGAGCCCGGGGGCCATCGGTGCGCATCGTCTCTTCCTGTCTCGTCTCCGTACTCCTGGTGGGTTCGGCCGCGAGCCCGGCCATGGCCGCCGAGGACCCGGTGCTGATCAATGTGGGCCTGGTCGACTCGACGTACGCCACCACCGTTCTGGACGCCCTCGGCGACCGGGTGCGCGCGAGTAAGCCCGTCCGGGGACTGAGCGCCCTGCGCCTCGAGGTCCCGGCCGGGGACGCCGACAGCGTGCGGGCGGAACTGAGCGCGGACGAGACGCACGTCCGGTTCGTGGAGACCGACGGCGTGGTTCATGCCGACAGCGACCCCTACGATCGCGTGAACCGGGAGCCGTACACCGGCAACCGGGTGTTCGGCGCGCGTACCTGGGGGCCGGGCAGCCCCGACGTCACGGTGGCGGTGGTCGACACCGGTGTCAGCACGAACGACGACCTCCCGGCCGCACGGATCACCGCCGGCTACGACTTCGTCGACGAGGACGCCGATCCGCTGGACGACGACGACCACGGCACCATGGTCGCGACCGTCATCGCCGCCGAGGCGGACAACGGGGTCGGTGCGTCCGGGATCTGCCCACGGTGCCGGATCATGCCGGTCCGGGTCCTGGGTCATCGGGCGGGCGGGCCGGCCGAGGGATCCTCCGCGGATGCCGCGGCCGGCATCGTCTGGGCGGCCGACCACGGCGCGCAGGTGATCAACCTCTCGTTGAGCACGGCCACACCGAGTCGCCTCCTGGCGGAGGCGGTCGCCTACGCCGACGGCAAGGGATCACTGGTGGTGGCGGCGGCGGGCAATGCCGGTGCGACGGCCCGCGAGTTCCCGGCGGCGATCGAGCCGGTGATCGCGGTCGGCGCGACGGCCAACCTCACGGTGTACTCGAACACCAACTCGCGAACCGACCACTGGGTGGACATCGCCGCCGAGCAGAACGTCCACGCGATGGATCGGCAGTCCAGGAACCGGACACTGAGGAACACGTCCGGCGCTGCCGCGGTTGTCGCCGGGGTGGCCGCCCTCGGCATTGCGGCGAAGGAGGGCAACTCGGCGGCGCGGGTCCGATGGGGGATCGTGAGCAGCGGGGCGAACCTGCCGCCGGCCAGGGCGCGTGTCGACGACCCGAAAATCATCGACGCGGCCCTCACCATGGTGAAGCTCGGTGCCACCGACACGGTCGCCCCGGTGCTCACCGACACCGGTCTGACCTCCGGCCAGGTCCTGTCCTGGCGCGGCACCCCCATCAAGCCGCGGTACTCCGACGATCACGCGGTGCAGAGGGTCGAGCAGATCGTCGACGGCAGGGTGGTGGCGACCGCCGACCAGCCCTGGGAGGAGCTGTGGGCGGTGGCGCCGCACGGGACCCGGGGCGATCTGCCGGTCACCGTCCGGGTGACCGACTATGCCGGCAACCATGCCGAGGCGACCACGGTGGTCACCGCCGATGCGATGTCGCCGGCGGCCTCGGTCGTCTCGCCGGCACCCGGCTCCGCCCTGCGCAGCGGTCCGGTCGATCTGGTGGTGCGGGCGTCCGAGGACAGCGTCCCTATCGAGTCCGTCAGGGTCGGCGGAACCCTCCTCACCCGAGCGGAGGGAACGCGCGACTGGACCGGAACGGTCCAGCTCGCGGCCGACGCGGGGATCAGCGTGAACGTGCGGGGCGGGAACGGCCTGACCATCTCGCTCGCCCCGAGGTACCGGGTCGACGACACCGGGCCGACCGCGACCTCGCTGAGCCCGGCGCACGGCACCCGCGTCCGTGGTGTCTTCACCAGCGGTCTCGGCGGGGTCACCGACGTCAGCGGTCCGGTTCTGGCCGAGCTGTGGGCAGACGGCGTATACGCCGGCCTCGACCACACCGCGCCATACGGGCTGGCCGTCCGGTCGGTGCGATCGTCGGGCCCGGTGCAGCTGTACTGGCGGCTCACCGATCAGGCCGGCAACATCCGGACCTACACACGATGGGTGACCGCCGACTACGACGGCCCGGCGGTGACGATCAGCAGGGCGCCGAGCAACAAGGCGAAGATCAAGGGCACGACCAGGGTGTACGTGAAAGCCTCCGACGCGAGTGGGATCGCGCGGGTCGAGCTGACCGTCAACGGGAAGGTCGTGGCGCGGGACCACACCGCGGGCTACATGCTGGCGTTCAACGCGAGCAAGTCGGCGAAGGCCATGAAGGTGCAGGTCCGGGCGTACGACAGGCTCGGTAACGTGAGATACACGAGTACCCGGACCTGGTACCGGAAGTAGGGCCCCTCAGCCTCGGGCGGTGTGGGACCGGGTCAGCCGCATCGATCCCGGTTCCGCCGAGGACCACGGCTTCTCGCCGGTGTGGACGGCCAGGCCGGAGGTCTTCATCTCGATCACGGTGCCGGTGTACTGCTCGTCCGGCAGCAGCAGAGCGGACACTTCGGACATGGTCGGGTTGTGGCCGATGACCAGGACCGTACGGACGGTGTCCGGGACCGCGTGCAGCAGGTCGAAGACCTCGCCGCTGCGGCCCAGATAGAGCGACTCCTCGTAGTGGACCTCGGGCGCCGGCTGCCCGGACCGGCCCTGTGCCAGCGCGATCGCCGCGTTCTGCCAGGTCTGCCGGGTGCGCTTGGCCGGTGAGCAGATCACCAGGTCGGGGTGCAGGCGTTCATCGACGAGCCACGCTCCGGCCGCATCGGCGTCGAGGCCACCCCGGTCGGTGAGGGCGCGGTCGTAATCGTCGAAGTCGCCGGGGATCTCCGCCTTGGCGTGCCGCAGCAGGATGAGCGTCCGCGTGGTCATCGGTACAGCTTGCCTGATTGGGATTCGGCGCGTGCGGGTAAACGCCCGATCAACGCATTCATCACGGTCGAGCGGGATCGCACGGCCGGGCGGACACCCGAGGAGGGTCCGATGGGCATCGGTGCAAGCATTTTCCTGCTCGCTCTGGGGGCGATCCTGGCGTTCGCCGTGGAGGCGGACATCAGTGGACTGGACATCGGCGTGATCGGTTGGATCCTGATGCTGGCCGGGCTGGCGGGCCTCGTCATCACGCTGGCGTTCTGGAGCAACCGTCGCCGTACAGTGGTGACCCGGACGCAGGCGCCGGTCGCCGGGACGGGTTACACCTCCGAGTACCACGAAGTCCGCCGGGACGACGTCCCGCCGCCGCCTCCGCCGGCCTACTCCTGACGTACGACGGCCCGGACTTCACCGCGAAGTCCGGGCCGATTTTTCATGCGTACAGAGCGAAGTAGACGGCGATGTGGTGGCAGATCGCCGCGACCAGGGTGCAGGCGTGGAAGAACTCGTGGTGGCCGAAGACGGTGGGCCACGGGTTGGGCCGCCGCAGCGCGTAGAACACCGCGCCGATCGTGTAGATGAGGCCACCGACGAGCAGCAGCACCAGGCAGGTGACACCGCCGACGTGCAGCACCTCGGGGATGATCGCGACCGCGACCCAGCCGAGCGCCACATAGAGCGGTGCACCCGCCCATCTCGGCAGGTGCGGCCAGACCATCTTCAGGGCGACACCGCCGACCGCCCCGCCCCAGACCAGGCTGAGCAGAACCGCCTGCTGGGAGCCCTCCAGGAGCAGGACGCAGAACGGCGTGTAGCTGCCGGCGATGAAGATGAAGATCATCGAGTGGTCGGCGCGCCGCATGATCTGATAGCCGCGCTCGCTCCACACCCTGCGGTGGTAGAGCGCGCTGGTGCCGAACAGCCCACAGACCGTGATGCTGTAGATCAGGCAGCTGACGAACGGTGCGATGCCGGGGCGGCTCAGCGCTATCGAACTGAGCACGACGCCGCAGACGAGTGCGACAAAAAACGCGTACTGATGCAACCGGCCGCGTAGTCGCGGCTTGCCGAGGTCGGTCGGCTTCATCCGGAACGGGGCTGAGGTCGTCACGCGATCCAGGTTACGGCACCGTAGGTTACTGGGGGGTAGTGACGCCGGATACGGCCGGCGTTGCCGGATGATTTCCCCATGAAGATACGACGGGTGGGAGCTGCCGGTCTACTGATCGAGTGCGATGATGCCGACCGGGTCGAGGACTGGCGCGCTGAGCTGTGGCGACGCCGCGAAATCGGTGAGCTCCAAGCGGTCGAGATCGTGCCCGGCGCCCGTACGATCCTGCTCGACGGGGTGGCTCCCGGCACCGAGGAACAGCTACCGCAGTGGGAGCCGGCGCCCGGAGAAATTCAGTCCGAAGGGCCCCTCGTGCGGATCCGGACGGTCTTCGACGGCGAGGATCTCGAACCGGTCGCCGAGTTCTGGGGCGTCACCACCGATGAGGCGATCCAGCGTCTGGTCGATACGCCCCTCAACGTCGCCTTCTCCGGCTTCGCACCCGGCTTCGCCTATCTGCGCGGACTTCCGGACGCGTGGGCGGTTCCCCGGCTCGCCGTTCCGCGGCCCCGCGTCCCGGCCGGCGCCGTCGCGCTGGCCGGCGGCTACGCGGGCATCTATCCCACCGCCTCCCCGGGCGGGTGGCGGCTCGTCGGTCACACCGATCAGAACCTCTTCGATGTACGCCGGGAGCAGCCCGCACTCCTCACCCCCGGGACTCGCGTCCGGCTGGTGGCGGCATGATCACCGTGCTGCGGGCCGGGCCGCTGACCACCGTGCAGGACCTCGGCCGGCCGGGCTACGCGCACCTCGGGGTGCCCCGCTCCGGCGCGCTCGACGAACCGGCCCTGCGGCTCGCCAACCGGTTCGTCGGCAACCCCGACGACGCGGCCGCCCTGGAGACCACCCTGCTCGGCTGTGCCCTGCGCTTCGCGGAGGCGGCGCTCGTGGCCGTCACCGGCGCCGTCGCCCAGGTCGACGTGAACGGGCGCCCGGTCGAACGGCCGCACGGGCACCAGCTCTTCGAGGTGCCGGCCGGCGGCGTCGTCGACATCAGGAGGGCCAGCCGCGGAGTGCGGTCCTACCTGGCGGTGGCCGGCGGGATCGCGGTCGAACCGGTGCTCGGCAGCCGCTCCACCGACACCCTCTCCGGGCTCGGGCCGGCCCGCCTCACCGACGGCGCCACCCTCCCCGTCGGCGTACCCACCGGGGCGGCCCCGCTGATCGGCGAGCCGGCCCGGATCGGCGCGGAATCGGTGCTCGGGATCCGGCTCGGGCCACGCGACGACTGGTTCGCGGCACACCGGCTGTTCGGTTCCGCGTACCAGATCAGCCCGTTGAGCAACCGGGTCGGCGCCCGGCTCGCCGGCAACGCCCTGACCCGCACGAACGTCGGCGAATTGCCCTCCGAGGGTGTCGTCCTCGGGGCCGTGCAGGTGCCCGCCGACGGTCAGCCGATCATCTTCCTCGCCGACCATCCGACGACCGGCGGATATCCGGTGATCGGCGTGGTCGACGACGTCGCCCCCCTCGCGCAGGCGCGGCCGGGCACTACCGTGAGATTCCGTGAACTCGATTGACCTGAACGCCGACCTCGGCGAGGGCTTCGGCGCGTGGCGCCTGGGCGACGACGACGCCCTGCTCGACGTCGTGACCTCGGCGAACGTCGCCTGCGGCTTCCACGCCGGCGATCCGTCCACGATGGCCTCCGTCTGCCGCCGGGCAGTGGAGAAGAGCGTCGCGATCGGCGCCCAGGTCGGCTACCGCGATCTGGCCGGATTCGGGCGGCGCCGGATCGACTACGCCCACGATGAGCTGCGCGACGACATCGTCTACCAGATCGGGGCACTCGAGGCGTTCTGCCGGATCGCCGGCGACCGGGTGCGTTACGTGAAGCCGCACGGCGCCCTCTACAACACCGCCGCGGTCGACGAACTCCAGGCGTCCGCCGTGGTGGCGGCCGTCGTCGCCTACGACCCGGCGCTGCCGGTCCTCTGCCAGCCCGGCTCGGTCCTCGCCGTGCGGGCCGCTGAAGCCGGGCTGACCGCGATCGGCGAGGGATTCGCCGATCGCGGTTACCTGCCCGACGGGCGCCTCGTGCCGCGGTCCCGGCCGGACGCGCTGGTGCACGACCCGGACGAGGTGGTCGCCCGGGTCGTGCAGATGGCGGTGGACAGCTCCGTCACAGCGGTCGACGGTTCCACGGTGGAGTGCCGGGTGCGATCGATCTGCCTACACGGGGACACGCCGGGAGCGGTACGCCTGGCCCGTGCGGTCCGGGACGGGCTGGCCGGCCACCTGACGGTTCAGGCCTTCTGACGGACCCGGTCCACCAGCGCGATCTCGTCGATGCTCGACTCCGGCGTACCCAGCATCCGGAAGGTCTTCGGGTCGAAGATCCAGACCACCTGCTCTTCGGTCTGCCCGGTGGGAACCCAGGCCACCCCGACACCCGCACGACCGCGTGAGTCCTTCGCGCCCTCGACCAGCCGGACACCGTCGATCAGGCCGATCGCACGGTAGAGCGCCGCCCGCTGTGCCGGCCGCATCCAGAACCGGGTGGAGGCGGTGCCGAGGTATTTGGTGACGGCGTCGAGGCTGTCCGAACCGAATTCTGTCCGGGTCGTCTTCCGGAGCCACCCGACCATCGCCTCCGGGTCGGTCGGCATGTCGTCCCGGTAGTGCGCGACCACCTCGCAGCCGCCGCCGGCCGGACAGCCCGGAATCGTCGCGTACTTCCCGTCCTGGTCGACGCCCCATCCGTCGTGCCTGCCGTCGATCGACAGCCAGGCCTCGTTCGCCGTGCCGCCCCACTCGATGAACCGCAGGTAGAGGAACTGGTCGCCGCGAGGGACGACGTCGGGCTCGTTCTCCACGGCGGTGGCGGCCTGGTCCAGGAAGGCGGCCACCGGCGTCAGCTTCGGGCCCGGCGCCACGCTCTGCGCCGGGGCGGGCGGCTGTGCGCCCGGTGTCACGATCTGCGGGACGGTGACCGCAGCTACGCCCGCGGCGGCCACCGCGGCCAGGAGGGCGGCCCAGCGGCGGTTCCTCTTCGGCGGGGCGACCTCGGACATCAACCGGGAACGCGTCGCGGCCAGACGGTCCGCCGACGGCAGCGGCGTCTCCTCGCCCATCTCCCGGACCAGCGTGATTTCATCCATGACGAACCCCCTCCTCGGTGCTGTTCAACGGGTTGCTGCCGCCCAGAGCGGCACGTAGGACGGTCCGGGCCCGGTGCAACCGGGACCGCACCGTGCCCACCGGGATGTCGAGCGCGGCCGCGACCTGCTCGTACGTCAGCTCCTCCTGCACGACCAGCAGCAGGACGTCACGGTCGCCGTCGGCCAGATCGGCCAGCGCCGACGTGAGGACACTGCGCAGCGCGGCCGCGGTGACGTCGGCGGCCACCCGGTCGGCGTGACAGGAGGTGTCCCGTTCGGCCGGGACGGCCTGATGCAGGCGCAGCCGCCGGACCTCGTCACGGCGATGCTGGGCGATCAGAAGGGTGGCGATCCCGTAGAGCCACGGGCGGGCGTCGCGCTGATCCGCACGGAACGTGCCCCGGCGGCGGAACGCGGTGAGGAACGTCTCGGCGACCAGATCGTCGGCCGCCTGATCGCCGAGACGTCTGGCCAGATAGCGGTGGATGTGCGGGGCATGTCGGTCGAACAACGCCGCGAAGTTCTCGCGGAGCAACGCGGCGTCGTCCGGCTCGCTGTCGCTTCTCATGCCCCGTTATCCGTCACTCGACGGCGATGAGTTCACGCATCCAGACCGCGCAGCACCAGCGGCAGCCTGTTCGGGCCGGCCGGGTCGATCACGATCGGCACACCCCAGTCCTGGCGGGTCAGATGGCAGGCGCCGTACTCGGCGTCCACATCGCACGTGGCGGCCTGTGCCACCACCTGGAGCACGCCCTTCGGCACATCCGGGTTGAGCACGATCCGGCGCGACAGTTCGGTGGTCGTTCCCTCGCCCTCCAGCAGCAACTCGGCGGGCGACGCCGACACCACCAGCCGGACCGGCGAGCCGAACTGGCTGTCCAGCTTCTGTCCGGGCGCCGGTGTGAAGATCACGTCGAGGGTGACCTCCCCCGGAGCCAGGTGCGACGGCGGCCGCTCCGTCCGGTGCCGCTCCCCGTCGACCCGCTTCACCACACCCGGAGCCAGACGGGTCAACCGGTGCGCGGCCGACTCCACCACGACCACCGTGCCGTCGCCCAGAGCCAGGACATCGCTCGGCTCGGCCAGGCCCGAATCCACCGTGGACACCTCGTTCGACGCCGGGTCGAAACGGCGGACCGCACCGTTGTACGTGTCCGCCACCAGCACCGAGCCGTCCGGCAGAGCCGCCACCCCGAGCGGGTGCTGGAACAGCGCCTCGGCAGCCGGGCCGTCCACGTGACCGAAATCGAACAGACCCTGGCCGACCGCGGTGTGCAGCACCCCGTCCTCGACCCAGCGCAGCGCCGACGTCTCACTGTCCGCGATCCAGAGACGTACGCCGTCGGCGCTCACCGACAGGCCGGACGGCTGGGCCATCCACACGTCCGGGATCGGGCCGTCCCGCAGCGCCTCCACCGTCGTGCCCGCGTACACCCCGACCGTGCGCTTGATCGGGTCGAACCACCACAGCTGGTGGATGCCGGCCATGGCGATGACGACCTTCTCGTCGAACCAGGCCAGATCCCACGGCGACGACAGGTCGGCGGCCAGCGCGTCATGCGCGTGATCGTCGACCGAGGACCGCCACGGCCGCCCCGAACCGGCGACCAGGGTCACCTCGCCCGTCGCCGTGCTGAACCCGCGCAGCTGGTGATTGACCGTGTCGGCGACCACCACGTCATAGCCGGCGACCTCGGCCACCGACGGCGGCAACAGCACCAGGCCCTGCGGCTCACTGAACGGCTCACCGCGGACACCAATGCCGATCCGGCGGACCAGGGTCTCCCCGTCCGGCGTCAGCTCCACCAGCGAATGCCGGGCCGAATCCGAGACCAGCAGATTGCCGCCCGGCAGCTCGATCGCCTTGCCCGGGAACCGCAGCAGGCCCTCCGGGGCGGGCGGCGGAACATACGGCCCGTCACCGCGGTGCAGGGTGCCGTTCGCCTCATGCCTGGTGATCAGCTCGTCGATCAGCCGGGACAGCCCCTCGGCGTGACCCTCCCCGGCCATCGACGCGACCAGGTAACCCTCCGGGTCCACCACGGCCAGGGTCGGCCACGCCTTCGCCGCATACTGCTGCCACACGTGCATGTCGCCGTCGTCCACCACCGGGTGATGCACGCCATACCGCTCCACTGCGGCGGCCAGCGCCACCGGGTCACGCTCGTGCTCGAATTTCGGTGAGTGCACGCCGATCACGACGAGGGCGTCACCGTACTTCTCCTCCAACGGCCGCAGCTCGTCGAGGACGTGCAGGCAATTAATGCAGCAGAAGGTCCAGAAATCCAGTATTAGGATTTTTCCGCGCAGATCGGCCAAGGTGAGGGCCTTACCGCCGGTGTTGAGCCAACCGCGACCCTTGAGTTCGGGCGCACGCACGCGAAATTCCATGCCGCCATGGTGCCTCACCGCCCGCCGCCCCACCGTCCGGGCAGCTCAACAGCGAACGGCCTCACCTTCCGGTGAGGCCGTTCACGGTGAAACTCTGATCAGCCGTTCTTCTTCAGACAGAGGACCTCGTCGCCGTCGTCCTTCGGCACCACGATGTACGGCTGGGAGGCGTCACCGCACTGCTCCTTGGCCGTCACGATCGACACCACCTCGAACGTCTCCGGCTCGCTGCACGCCGCCACCACCGGAGTGGTGCCGTCACGCTTGACGCAGTCGCCCTTGGCCACGCTGAAATCGTCGCCCGAGATCAGGTAGACCAGCCCGAACACCAGGCTCAGCAGCAGCGCCGCACCCAGCACGACCGCCAGGGCCACCGGGATCGTGCGGACGTTCACCTTCCCCGACGGGGGCGGCGGAACCGGCGGCTGATCCGACTTGAACTGGTCGAACCTGCCCTGCTCCTCGGCCGGGCCGGGCCAGCTCGTGGTGTCCTCCGGCCCCGGCGGGGTCACCGTGGCACGGGCCGCCGGATTAGCCGGGTACATCCCACCGCCGGACTGCTCACCGGGCATCGGCGGCAGGGCCGGCGCCGGAACGTACGGCGAGTTGCCCCGGCCGGACACGTCGGTGGTGTGCTCGTTGTACTGGTCCGGGTAACCGCCCGGCACCGAACCGCGGCCGGCCTGATCCGAGGTGAACTCGCTGTACGGCGGACCGGACAGATCACCCGGAGCACCGAACTGACCCGGGAACTGCGGCGACCCCGGCATGGCCGGACCGCCCCCGGAGAACGGCGAAGGATTGCCGGGGTTGTCGGCGCCCGGGAACGGACGACCACCCTGGTCACCACCCGGGAACTGCGGCGACCCCGGCATGGCGAACGGTGAGCCACCACCCGGCGGCGTCTCGGGCGGCGTGACCCGCGCACTCGCCGTGGCGCGGGCGGTGGCCCGGGCCGGCGACTGCGGGGCGACCCCGGGCGTGCCCGGAGCACCGGGTCCACCGGAATGGCCGGGCCCGCCGGGCCCGTCGAGGGCGCTGAGACCGCCCGGAGTGCCGGGTCCGTCACCGGACGGCGGCTGGAACCGGTCGTTGTGGGACGGCGGCTGGAATCGGTCGTCATCGCGCGATGCGCCCGGGAACGGCGCCGCGGCACCGAACGTGGTCGACGAGGGCGGGAAACCACCCGACGGCGACTCGTCCTCCGGGGAGCCGGGGAACGGCACACTGCCGCGGTCGTCGGATCCCCGCTGCGGCAGGCCGAAGCCGCCGGCCGGGTTCTCACCACGCTGCGGCGGCCCACCGAACGGCGAAGTCTGCGCTGGCGGGAAACCACCGGAGGGGTTGTCTCCCTGCGGAGTGCCGTACGGGGAGGCCTGCGCTGGCGGGAAGCCGCCGGACGGGTTGTCTCCCTGCGGAGTGCCGTACGGGGAGGCCTGCGCTGGCGGGAAGCCGCCGGACGGGTTGTCGCCCTGCGGGGCGCCGTACGGCGAGGCCGAAACGGGCGGGTAGCCACCGGAGGCGTTGTCGCCCTGCTGAGCGCGGTCACCGAACGGGTCGCCGGGGCGGGCGGACCCGCTGAACGGCGAGGCCGGCGCGGGCGGGAAGCCGCCGGATGGATGGTCGCCCTGCTGCCCGGCACCGCCGGACTGATTCTCACCCTGGCGGGAGGAACCACCGAACGGGTCGCCCTGCTGAGCGGGCCCACCGAACGGGTCACCCGGAGAGGGCGCGCCGAACGAGCCCTCCTGCTGGGAAGGCGCGCCGAACGAGCCGTCCTGCTGGGAAGGCCTACCGAACGAGCCGTCCTGCTGGGCGGGGCTGCCGTAGGGGCTGTCGCTGCGTGACGAGCCGCCATACGGCGAGGTGGGCGCCGGGGGGAAACCGCCGGACGGGCTCTCGTCCCGCTGCGGCAGACCACTCGGCTGGCTCGGCTGACCCGGAGCGAACGGTGCGGCCGGGCCACCACCCTCGCCGCGCTGGGGCAGGCCACTGGGCCGGCCACCATACGGCGACTCGTCGGCGGAGGCCGAGTCCTCCTCGGAGGACTCCGGCGCGGGAGTGGCCGGGCGGCCGTAGACCCTTGCCTGCGGCGCGGCGTTGGACGGCGGGGGAAGCTCGGCCGCCTCGGCCGGTGTCACCCGGACGCCGGGGACCGACGCGCTGGCGGTCACCGGACGGGCCGAGCCGACCGCGGGCTTCTTCGCCGGGTCACGTGGCTGCGGGACCGCGGAGCCACCCTGGTGGTCGTCGGCTGAGGCGGACGGCGGCAGGGCGCCACCGGAGGAGAGAGCCGCACCCGGGACACGCTGCGGATATCCGGCCGCGGACAGAGGCGCCTCGGCACCGTCACGCGAAGTCGTCTCCGGTGCGGGCGGGAACTGGTCACCGCCGAAGGAGGGACGGTCACCCGAGGGCGGGAACGATCCGCCGTTGGACGACGCGGCGTCTCCCGGCGACGGGAACGAGTCACCGCCGAAGGAAGGGCGGTCACCTGAGGGCGGGAAGTCACCACCGAAGGACGGACGATCTCCCGGCGGGGGGAATGAGCCGCCGAACGACGGACCATCTGCCGGCGGGGCGAACGAGCCGCCACTGAAGGCGGGCTTGTCCTCCGCGGGCTGGGCCGCGCCGCCGAGGGGCGAGGCGTCGGCCGGAGACGGGAAGGCGCTACCACCGAGCGACTCGTGCGAAGAGCCGGCGGGCGGGAAGGCGCCACCGCCGAGCGGCTCCCGTGGAGAGCCGGAGGAACCGGCGGGCGGGAAGGTGCCACCGCCGAGCGGCTCCCGTGAAGAGCCGGCGGGCGGGAACGAACCATTACCGCTGAACGGCTCGCGGGAGGGCTCCGGTGAGGTGCTGCCGAACGGCGGCTGCTGCTGCCCACGGACCGGCAGGTCGAGGCTGGGCTGGCTGCCGGAGGGCGACTCGGTCCCGGGACCGGCCGGGGCGCGCAGCGGGAAGCCGCCACCCTCGCCGCGCCGGGACGGGAACGTGGTGCTCGCGGGCGGCGGCGGCGGAGAGGCGGCGTCGGACGGGGCCTCCGGGGTACGCACGTTCTGCATCCAGCTGTTCTGTGCGGGGCCGGTGCTGAACGCGCCGGGACCGGAGTTGTCCGGAAGGTCGGAGAGGCTGGCGCCGGGCACCCGGACCGGCTGGTCACCGAACGCGGAGAACGAGCGGCCGAGACCGCCGTCCTCAGGCGCGGTGGCGCCGGGGGTGCGGGCCGGCAGCCCGCTCGGGGTGAGCCGGCCACCGGACGACTCCGGCCCAGCCGGGGAAGGCGGTGCGGCGGAGGCGGCCGGAGACGGCGCTGCGGCAGACGGCGGTGCCGCGGAGGCGGCCGGACGACCGGGCGGCGGCGGGAAGCCCGGACCACCGAAGGACGGCTCCGAGGCCGGCGGCGTGGCGGAACCGGGCGGGCTCCACGGCGGCTGCGGCGCACCGGCGTCGAACGGCGCGGGGACCGGGACGGACGCGGCGCCGGCGGCCTGGGTGGAGCCGGAGGAGGGCGCGGAACCATACGGCGGCGGTGGTGTGCCGGGCTGACCATACTGACCGGGCGCCGCACCGTAGGGCGACGCTGTACCGGCTGCCTCGGGCGACGCCGAACCGTAGGGCGACGCGGTGCTGGCTGCCTCGGGTGACACCGAACCGTAGGGCGACGCCTCGGGCTGCGGCACACGTGCCGAACCGTAGGACGTGCCGCCCTGGCCGGAGCCGGCGCCGAAGGTCGAGACGGCGGGCACGACGAACGGCGACCCTCCGCCCGGAGCGGTTGCCGGCGGTGGCCCATACGAGTTGGGGAAGCCCTCAGCGGGTGGCTGGGCCGATGCCCGGCCGGCGATCCGCTGTGCGTCGGGGTCGAGCGGGAACCCGCCCGACGTGGGTCCGCCCGACGTGGCCTCGGCCGGCTGACCGGCGTGCTGCCCCTCGGACGTCATACGCGCCTCCTCATCGATGCGGCCGTGCCAGCTTTGCACGGACGCGACTCCACCGGCGACCTTCCGCCAGGGGCCGTGCCAGCTTTCCGGCCTGGCCGTGCTGGGGCCGGGGCGATGTGGCCGCCCGGGTGGCCCCGGTCTCCCTCACCGACCGGCCGTGCCGGTTCGGGGACCGTGCCCACGGTACCGGGCGGGCGCGGCGGGAGGAATCCCGGTGTACGCCCCTTGGGGACCTCTTACCGATCTTTGAGGTCGAGATCAGACACGAAGAGGTGTGATCCCGGAAACGACGAGGATGTGATCCGGGTAACGGCATCCCGGTCGGGGCCGGACCGGACCGGGACACGAAACAGCCCGCCCGGGTGAACCGGACGGGCTGGACGTCGTGTGCGGAACGCCGGAACCTCAGTTGGTCCAGCGGCGCTGGGCGATGACGGCGATCTCGTCGCGCATCGCCTGCGTGGGCGCCGACTGCATCGCGCGCTCGATGGCGCGGTTCTGACGGCTGATCATCCGGTTGCGGCGAATGCGGTCGATCATGTTCATTGCAGTGCTCACTTCCCCCGCGGTGGCGGGCCTGGCTTGACGAGCGTCGCCGGGCCGCTTGTGGCGGACTCTTCGGCGCGCGTCCCGTTGTCGACTCAAGTATCCGCCGACAACGTGGACACGGCCAGTGAATTAGGGGGTGAGCTGGGTCATGAACCTAAGGATCGAAGGTCAGGTACCGGACAGTGCCGACGGTCCTTAGGTCCAGCTGAGCAGAGCGGCCTCCGGGTCGGTCAGGAACGCACCCACGTCACGCAGGAACTTCGAGCCCAGTTCGCCATCGATGATCCGGTGGTCGAAGGAGAGCCCGAGCGTGGTGACCTGGCGCACCTTGATCTTGTTCTTGTGCACCCAGGGCATCGGCCGGATCGCACCGAAGGCCAGGATCGCCGACTCGCCCGGGGGCAGGATCGGCGTGCCGGTGTCGATGCCGAACACGCCCACGTTGGTGATCGAGAGCGTGCCGCCGGACATGTCCGACGGTGGGGTCTTCCCCGACTTGGCGACCCGCACCAGCGTGTTGAGGGCCTCGGCCAGTTCCTGGAGGCCGAGGCGGCCGGCGTCCTTGATGTTGGGGACGATCAGGCCGCGTTCGGTCGCCGCGGCGATCCCGAGGTTCACGTAGTCCTTGACCACGATCTCCCCGGTCGCCCCGGACCACGACGAGTTGACCATCGGGTGCCGTTTCGCCGCGAGCAGGACCGCCTTCGCCACCAGCAGCAGCGGCGAGACCCGGGTCTCGGCGAACTCCGGCCGGGACTTCAGCTTCTCCAGCGCCTTCATCGAGCGGGTCACGTCGACCGTGAGGAACTCGGTGACGTGCGGCGCGGTGAACGCCGACGCCACCATGTTCTCCGCGGTCAGCTTCCGCACCCCCTTGATCGGGATGCGCTGCTCGCGGGAGGCGTCGAAGACCGCGGCGGGTGCGGCCGGCGCGATGGCCGGAGCGGTCTCGGTCCGCGGCTCCGGACGGGAGGCGGCCAGCTGTACGTCGTCCCGCGTCACCGACCCCATCGGCCCCGTCCCGTGGATCACCGCGAGGTCGACGCCGAGATCACGGGCGAGTTTCCGGACGGGCGGCTTGGCGAGCACCGGCCCGGTGCGGACCGATGCGGCCGGGGAGGGAACCGGTGCCGGGGAGACGGGCCGGACCACGGGTGCCGGTGCCGGTACGACGGGCGCGGCCACGAGCGGGGCGGCAGCCGCCGGAGGCGGGGTGGGCGTGGTCGCGGTCGTGGGAGCGGTGGCCGTACCGCTGCGGGGTCGTCGTTTCGCCGTCGTGGTTCTCGGGCCGTAACCGACGAGCACCGCGGTACGCCCGCCGGGCGCCGGTCCACCGATGAGGCCGGCCTCGGTCTCGCCCTCGTCGGAGGCGGCCGAGGGCGCGGGAGTGGCCGACGGCACGGGGCCGGCGCCGGGATCGGTGTCGATGGAGATGATCGGCTGGCCGACCTCGACCACCGTTCCGGCCTCGTGGAAGATCCGGGTGACGACGCCACCCCACTTCGCCGGGATCTCGACGGCCGCCTTCGCCGTCTCCACCTCGACGATCGGCTGGTTGAGCTCGATGGTGTCGCCCACCTTGACCAGCCAGGCCAGGATCTCGCCCTCGGTGAGTCCCTCACCGAGGTCGGGCAGGTTGAACTCCTTGATCCGGGACATCGGGATCACCAGCCGAACGAACGGTCGACGGCGTCCAGCACCCGGTCGAGGTCGGGGAGGTACTCCTCCTCGATCCGCGCGGCCGGGTAGGGGATGTCGTATCCGGTCACCCGCAGCACCGGAGCTTCGAGTGAGTAGAAGCACTCCTCGGTGATCCGGGCGGCGATCTCGGCGCCGAGGCCCACGTTGCCGGGCGCCTCGTGCACGACGACGGCGCGGCCGGTCCGCCGGACCGACTCGAAGATCACCGGGTAGTCGATCGGCGAGAGCGAGCGGACGTCGATGACCTCCAGTTCGCGGCCGTCCTCGGCGGCGGCCGTGGCGGCGTCGAGCGCCACCCGGACCATCGGGCCGTACGCGAGCAGCGTCGCGTCGCCGCCCGGCCGGACCACCCGGGCCGAGTGCAGCGGGAACGCCGACTCCAGGGGGGCGTCGAGGTCGACCTCGCCCTTCTCCCAGTAGCGCCGCTTCGGCTCGAAGAAGATCACCGGGTCGTCGGAGGCGATCGCCTGCTGGATCATCGTGTACGCGTCGGCCGGGTTCGAGCAGCTCACGACCTTGAGGCCGGGAGTGTGCGCGAAGTACGCCTCGGGGGACTCGGAGTGGTGCTCGACCGCGCCGATGCCACCGCCGTAGGGGATCCGGATGGTGATCGGCAGGCGCAGCTTGCCCTTGGAGCGGTAGTGCATCTTCGCGACCTGGGCGACGATCTGGTTGTACGCCGGGAAGACGAACCCGTCGAACTGGATCTCGCAGACCGGCCGGAACCCACGAATGGCCAGGCCGACCGCGGTCCCGACGATGCCGGCCTCGGCCAGTGGCGTGTCGATGACCCGGTTCTCGCCGAAGTCCTTCTGGAGGGCGTCGGTGATCCGGAAGACGCCGCCGAGCTTGCCGACGTCCTCTCCCATGATCACGACTTTGGGGTCGTCCTCGAGTGCGCGGCGCAGGCCGTGGTTGAGAGCTTTGCCCAGGGTGATCATCAGTGCCCACTCCCCTCGAAGGACGCCTGGTACCGGGTGAACGCGTCACGCTGCGCGTCGATCTCCGGTGAACCGTTGGGATAGACGTGATCGAAAAGCGCCACAGGTTCGGGGTCCGGCATCGCCAGCACCCGCTCCCGCAGGTCCAGAGCCTTCTGGTTGGCGACGTCGTCGACCTCGGTGAAGAAGTCCTTCTTGGCGATCTTCTGCTTGGTGAGGAAGGCCCGTAGCCGGCTGATCGGGTCCTTGGCCTTCCACGACTCGACCTCGCTCGCGATCCGATAGCGGGTCGGGTCGTCGGAGCTGGTGTGCGCGCCCATCCGGTACGTGTACGCCTCGATCAGCGTCGGTCCCTGGCCACTGCGCGCGTTGTCCAGCGCCGCCCGGGTCACCGCGTAGGTGGCCAGCACGTCGTTGCCGTCCACCCGGATGCCGGGGAAGCCGTAACCGCCGGCCCGCTGGTAGAGCGGGACCCGGGTCTGCCGCTCCAGAGGCTCGGAGATCGCGTACTGGTTGTTCTGGCAGAAGAAGACGATCGGGGAGTTGAACACCCCGGACCAGACGAACGCCTCGTTGACCTCGCCCTGGCTGGTCGCGCCGTCACCGAAGTAGGCGATCACGGCCTCGCCGTCGGTGGAGCCGGTCTTGCCGTCCATGGTGACGCCCATGGCGTAGCCGGTGGCGTGCAGCGTCTGCGAGCCGATGACGATCGTGTACTGGTTGAACTTGAACTCGTTGGCGTCCCAGCCGCCCTGGTCGACACCCCGGAACAGGCCGAACGGCATGATCGGGTCGATGCCGCGGCAGTAGAGGACGCCGTGCTCGCGGTAGGTGGGGAACGCCATGTCCTGCGGGCGCAGTGCCCGGCCGGAGCCGACCTGTGCCGCTTCCTGCCCCAGCAGACTGGCCCAGATGCCCAGCTCACCCTGCCTCTGGAGGGCGACCGCCTCGGTGTCGAGCCGCCGGACGGTGACCAGATCGCGGTAGAGCTCGCGGTACTCCTCGTCGGTGAAGTCGACCGAGTACGTCGTCCCGTCAGCGCTGGTGACGCTGTCGACACGCTCGCCGTCGGGGGTCAGCAGTTGGACGAAGCCGCCGGGCGGGATGTCCGTCCCGGCCACGCTCTCGCCTTTCGCCATCCGTGTCTCCTGTTTTCTCGTCGCGCCCGCGGCGGGTGTCTCCCGGCCGCGCGGCTGGCCTCTCAGGTGCCGCGCCTGGCCCGGGTGTGGGTTGGCGCGCGGCGTGCACCGGCTGACAGCCGGGGACGGCCACCGCGACCCCGCTGATCGGCGTGGGCAGCGACGGTGACGTCGCCCCCATCCTGACAGAGAGAGTGACCACCGTTACAGGCTGCGTGGATCACGAATCCAGATTTCTTGCTAGAGTATTTGTCTTTTTTATGGGGTTTTGTCCAGTCACTTCGGTACTAATAGCCCTTTCATGCCGCTGCTTCCCGTGCCCGCGGTCGTTCATCCCCATGACCGGGACGGATCCAAGTTGATCTTTGCCTAGAGATTTCGTTTGGAGGGGCCCCGCGTGCCGCACCTGCCCGACGACCACGACTTCGCACGGCCCCTCAAGGTGCTGCGCAGGCGGATCAACGGGGTGTACCGCGAGGACCTGGGCTTCTTCGGGCCCACCCGGCGCTACGTGCTGATCGTCGCGATGCTTGTCGGCCTCGCCTCGGTGCCCACCCTCGCCGTCCTCACCACCGGATCCAGCGAGATCACCGGGGACGGCCGGACCGGCGCCATGGACGTGCCGTTCCTGCCGCCCGCCGGGACCGGGCCGGTGCGTCCGGCGCCGTTCCCGCCGGCCTCCGGCATACCGTCCGCACCGGTCACCGCAAAGACCACGCAGGGGTACGGGGAAAGCCCGCGCCCGGCCGGCTCCCCCGCCCCGGTCACGACGTCCGGCACGCGTCCCGGTGGCCCCTCGGGAGGGGACTCGGGCGCTCCCGCCGGGCCGGCCCCCGGGGCGTCGCCGGATGACGTGCGGCCCGACTCACCCCGGGCGCCCGACGGCGGCAAAGCTCAGCCCGCCCCCGCCGAACCCCCGCAGGCGCCGCCCCGTGACGCCGGCGGCCCACCGCCCGCTCCAGACCGTGATCCCGCCGGCCCACCGCGCGCTCCGGACCGTGATTCCGGCGGCCCGCCGCGCGCTCCGGACCGTGATCCCGGCGGCCCGCCGCAGGCCCCGCGTCGTGATTCCGGCGGCCCGCCGCGGGCCCCGGGCCGTGACTCGGGTGGTCCGCCGCGGGCCCCGCATCGTGACGCGGGCGGTCCGCCGTCGGGGCCGGGCCGTGACTCTGGTGGGCGGTCGGGGGTCCCGCGGCCTGGCTCCGGCGGCCCGTCGCAGGCCTCCCGGCGGGGGTCTGCCGGCCTTTCGCAGGTCGCCCGGCGTGGGTCTGCCGGCTCGCCGCGGGCCGCTGCTGACGTGGGGAGGCGGCCCGTGCCGCGGGACGGGTGGCCGCTGGCGCGGCGGTCGATTCCGGCCGTGCCCGATCTACCGGCGGTGCGGGAGGAGGACCCGCTTCCGGAGCCGGTGATACCCGATGACTTCCCCGCGGTTCCCGATCTTCCGGACATTCCCGACGAACACGGCCAACCGGCTGATGATGGTACCGATGATTCCGGTAAACCCGAAGAGCCGCATGAACCGGACTCCCCGGGGAAGCGTCTCTGCGAGAAGGCCACCACCACGCCCGAGCGCCCCCACCGACGGCATTCGGATCGTGCTGCCACGACACAGCGCCCGACCGGGGATCCGCCCCGGCGTGACGACCATTCCACCGTCCACGATCGCCGGTCCACGGACCGGTCCCGAGTCAGCCGGAGGTCAGCAGTGGCCGAACGCCCGTACAACATCCGCCCGTCCCGGATCCGGGAGCAGAGCCACTCCGACGGCAACCTCAACGTGGTCCGCCGCCTGCTCACCGAGTCGAGCTCGGAGGAGAACCGGCGCGCCAACCGTCCGTACCGCGGCACGCACCGGGCCGAGCACACCAACTACCCGGAGGAACGCAGCGCCTCCTACGACCGCAGCACCCGGGTGGGCCGTCACCACGCCGAGCCCAATCCCGACGCCCACTACATCAACCGCCGCTGACCACCCCAAAGACCCAGCTGGTCCTCACCGTCGTCTCACGCGCCCTTTAACAGCGGTGGGAACCAGCCGAGGACTTCCAGCTGGTTCCCACCGTCGTCTCACGCGCCTTTTGGCAGCGGTGGCGGCCAGCCGGGGGTTTCCGGCTGGTCCTCACCGTCGTCTCGCGCGTGTTTTGGCAGCGGTGGCGGCCAGCCGGGGGTTTCCGGCTGGTTCTCGGCGTCGTCTCACGCGTGTTTTGACAGCGGTGGCGGCCAGCCGAGGGCTCCGGCTGGTTCGCAGCGTCGTCTCGCGCGTGTTGTGACAGCGGTGAGGGCCGGGCGGCGCCTCAGTCGTCCTGGTTGGCTTCCAGCCAGGCGTCGATGGCGGCGGTGTCGCTGGGGTCGACGCCCTCGGAGATGAGCTGCGCCACCGCCGCGGTCGCCGGGCTGCGCCGCTCGCCGGTCGTGTAGAGCCGGGCGAACTCCGGGATCAGCTCCTCGAGCGCCTCCTCGGTCTCCCGGACCGCCGCCGCCGGCAGGTGGCGCCGGCCGGTCGAATACGCCGACCAGGCCCGCACGACCCGCGGCATCATGGCGGCGTCGTCCAGGTCGAGGACGGCGCGCCGGTGCACCCAGTCGAGCAGGAACAGCCCGGCGATCGCCGGGCTCCAGCGCAGCGGGTCGCCGCCGGGCAGGCTCGCCGCGTGATCGAGCACCAGGCTGAGACAGAAGTCCATGGAGGCGACGTCCGCCGCGGTGCCGGCACCGGCCGGCAGGTCGAACCGGGCCGCCTCCGGTGAGGCCAGGAAGTGACGGACCAGGTCGTGACCGGCCGGGCCGGCCGGCTCGGTGAGCGGCGGCGTCGTCACGGCCGGGAGCAGAGCGAGCCGGGCCGCCGCGAGCGCGCGGTCCGTGGCCAGCGAACCGTCCGCCGGCAGGTCGCCCAGCTCATCGGTGACCTGGAGATGCCGACCCACCTCGTCACGCAGGCGACCCGGGTCCTCGCTGCGGAACCAGGTCATCTCGTCGGCATCACAGATCTCCCGCACCTGGGCGAGCAGCGGGGCGGCCGAGGTGGCCACGAAGACGTCCTTGGTGATGCCGATGTTGTGGTCGACGAGCGCCACCACGGCATGCTCGGGCCCGCCGTCGGAACTGTCCTCGTACGCATACGTGACCAGATACGAAGTCTGATCGCCGTAAACGTCCCCATACGCCCAGCAGCCGGTGGGGCGGACCCGGCCGAGTTGTGTGGCCCACGGCGGTGCCTCGGTGGTGTGACCCACCTCGGCCGCGCCGTCGGCGTCGGGCACCAGGGTGGCGAAGACCTCGCGGATCGTCGCGGTGGCCGGGGCGTCCGCATCGGTGGTGGCGGTCAGGAACCGCCCCACGAAGTCACGGACGGCTGCGGCCCGATCGTCGGCCGCGACCGCGTAGACGCTGCCGAGCAGAGCGGTGCCGAGCATTTCGGCGTCGAGCGCGCAGCCCAGTTTGGTGACGTCACGGGCTGCTTGCAGCACGGCGTCGTAGACCGTCCGGGGTGCGGGCATGCCGCGAGCCTACGCCCGCGGCACCCACCGGAACTACTCCGCTCGTACGACGCTGAGCGCTTCCCTCGCCTGGGCATAGGCGTTCAGGACCTCACGCACCGGCGCGACCACGTGTCCACGGCCGACCTCGGTGACCGCGGCCCGTAGCCGCGCGTCGGCCCGGCGCCGGGCGCGGCGGGCGCCGGCCTCGATGACCGGCCGCAGTACCAGCCACAGCAGCAGCCCGCCGACCAGGCCGATGAGCAGCAGCAGTGTCGGCAGCGGGACGACACCCACGGTCGGCGCGTTGATCTCGGGCAGGCCGAGAGCGGCCAGCGCGTATCCGAGGAGCAGCCAGCCGAGACCGGCCGCCCCGGTCGCCAGCAGCAGCCACTGGAGGACGCCGACGCCCCGCCACCAGGCGGGTGCCTGCTCCAGGCCGAGGTCGGTCTGCGCGACCGCCCGGTCCAGCGCGTCCGGCAGGTCGGCGACCTTCGAGCGGGCGGCGCTGTTGAGCGCCGGGGACCACACCTCCGGCAGCGGCGCCGCGGCGCGTGCCGCGACGGCGCGGACGGTCAGGCCCACCGCCGACTTCTGCGCGGCGTCGGCCTCCGGCACGGAGGTACGCGGTACGACGTCCGTCGACACCGAGTCGGTCTTGACCGGCTCGGCGAGATGCAGCTTGCGCAGCGGATCCGGCCGGAGTCGCCGCAGTCCCCGGACCAGCGGCCAGCCGGTCGCCGCCGCGGCCCGGTGACGGTACGCCGCCGCGGTGGAGTCGGCCACGCCCGGCACTCCCGCCGAGTCGGCCAGCGCGTCGCTCAGCTGCCGCACGGTGGCCCGGTCCACCTCGTCCTCGGCGGCCGGCGGCCCCATCATGGCGCCCAGTTCCTCGCCGACCACGTCCAGGTCGGCGGCGAGGCGGCGCAGCGCGGCCTGCCGGTTCGCGACCGTGGACTCCAGCGCCGACCGCAGGTCGCTCAGCATGCCCGGCTGCTTCGCCGAGGTGGCGATCACCGGTGCCCCGGTGAGCCCGTCCTCCGCCAGCAGCCGGATCAGGTCGTTGCGGACCACCTCGGTGTCGCCGGGGGTGAGCCGGTCGGCCTGGTTGAGGACCACGATGGTGACGTCGGCGTGCGTGCTGAACTGGGACAGGTAGGCCCGGTGCAGGACGCGGTCGCCGTACTTCTGCGGGTCGACCACCCAGACGATCTGGTCGACGAGGCCGAGCAGCCGGTCGACCTCGAGCTGGTGCGCACGCTCGATCGAGTCGAAGTCGGGCAGGTCGAGCAGGACGAGGCCGCGCAGCGAGGCCTCGTCGTCGCCGTCCAGAGCGCTCTCCCGGACGAAGCGCTGCCGGGGCAGCACACCGATCCAGTCGAGCAGCCGGTTGGCCGGTTCCAGCGGGCCCCAGACCACGGCGTGCGCGGTGCCGGTGGTCGGCCGGCGCACGCCGACCGGCGACAGCTTGAACCGGGCCAGCGCGTTGAACAGGCTGGACTTGCCACTGCCGGTGCTGCCGGCGAGCGCGACCACGGTGTGGTCAAGGGAGAGCGTGAGCCGGCCACTGGCCCGTTCGACGAGCGTGTGCGCGGCCACGAGTTCACCGTCCGGCAGGTACGGATCGGCCACCCGCAGAAATCGGGCCAGCGCCTCCAGCCGTTGAGCCAGGGACTCCGCGTCGACGGACTCGTCGCGCGTCTTCTGTACCAAATTCATGACCCGGACCCGGTCAAAGCGAGTTCCTTCCTGGCGTTCTCCACCTCGGCGGCGGTCTGGCGCAGAAGCGTGCCATGCGTCGTCTCGAGGCGTGCCGTCGAGGTCCGCTCGGTGAATCGGGCGGCCTCGACGGCGAGCAGTTTCTCGACCCGGTCCAGCAGTTCGGTGCGGGCCCGGCCGGCGAGGGTGCGGATGGCCTGGTCGCCGAAGACGGCCTCCAGCACCTTCTGGGCGGCGACCGCGCTGCCGGCTCCGGCGGCGACCTCCAGCCCGGTGGGGATGAAGGCGGTGGCGGTGAAGACGGCGATCATGACGGCGAGCCCGGCCCCGTTCACCGCGTAGGCCGCGCCGCGGGCCACCGCGCGCTTGTCCGAAGCCTCGGTACGGACCAGGTCGAGCACCCAGTGCTGCCAGTCGCGGATCAGGCGATCGGCGCGTTCCGGCAGGTCGGCGGAGGCGTGTTGGAGGTTCGGTGCGAGCAGGGCGGCTCCGGCCGGGTGGGCCTGCCAGGCGGCGTACGCCTGCTCGGCCGCGTCCGTCGCCACCCCGCGCAGCAGGGTGACCAGCTGGGATTCGAGTGCCACCCGCAGGTTCTGGGCCGGGGTGGTCCGGCCGCTGAGGGCCGCCAACAGCCGATCGCGCAGGTGACCGACCCGGGACTCCAGGTTGCGGACCAGGTCGCCGGTGCCGACGTACTCCTGCCAGCGGGCCAGCACCTCGCCGCGGAGCAGCCGGCCGTCCCGCAGGCCCTCCTCGAGGATGTGGTGGGCGTTGCGGTAGGCGGACTCGACCCGCTCGTCGAGCGAGTGTGCCGTACGGACCTGCTCGTCGGCGGCCTCGGCCAGCCCGTTGAGCGCCGGGGTCAGTGCGCTGAGCGCGCCGTCCAGCGTCTGGCGGACCACCGTGCCGCGGGCGCCGGCGTCCCCGGCCAGCTGGGCGAACCAGATCCGCATCGGGCCGATTGCCGCGTCCGGGAGCAGGCCCCCCTGGTCCAACTCGGTTTCGGGCAGGACGAACAGCGGCGCCGAACCGAGTTCGTTGGCGGTCAGCATCTCACCCAGGTGGGCGGCGACCTCGGCGGCCGCGTCGGCCGGTACCCGGTCGAGGACCAGGGCGATCACCGTGCCGCGCAGCCGGGCGGTGGTGAGCAGCTCCCACGGGACGGCGTCGGCGTACCGCGCCGCGGTGGTGACGAAGAGCCACAGATCCGCCGCGGCGAGCAGCTGGGCGGCGAGTTTGCGGTTCTGGTCGACCACCGAGTCGACGTCCGGTGCGTCCAGCAGGGCCAGGCCGGGGCCGATCGCCGGGGTGGCCACCACCTGGAGGACGTCCGGCGCGTTGCTCGACTCCCCGGTGCGGGTCAGCCCGGGCAGCAGCCCGCCGCGGCCGAACCACTGGACGTCGTCGGGGTGGGTCACCAGCACCGGCGACTTGGTGGTCGGCCGGAGCACGCCGGCGTTGCTCACCGGGGCCTGGACCAGGCTGTTCACCAGGGTCGACTTGCCGGCGCCGGTGGACCCGCCGACGACCACCAGCAGTGGGGCGTCGAGACGGGCGAGGCGGGGGAGCAGATAGTCGTCGAGTTGCGCGACGAGGGCCGAGCCGACTCGCCGGGCCTCCTCCGCGGAGGGGAGAACCAGGGGGTACGAGACCGCGCCGAGCGCCGCCCGTAAGCGGCTCAGCGCCGTCGCCAGCCGGCCGACCGCCGGTGGGGCTTCGACCGGTTCGGGGCGGTTTCCGTGGTTTTCCGGACGGATCGGGCTCGCCCCCGTACGCTCTGATGGGCCACCTGTGGCCACGCTGACCTGGTCTTTCTCAATCGATGGGGCGGGGACGGCGGGAAGAGCCGACGGACCGACCGCGTCTCCGTGCGTCGTCACGGGTAAAGCGTGCACGATCTATGCATCCAGGACAACAGGGTCCCGGTATGCCGTGACCTGACAGGTATGTGCCGGTGTCCCGACGCGACGACCGGCTTGCGCCCGAGGGGCTCAACTTCGATTTGACGATGTGCGGTGCCGTGGCATCATTGAGTCTGTTCCACTCAACCTTCGTACGCGAACCCCAAAGCGAGGAACACCATGGCACGTGCGGTCGGCATCGACCTCGGCACCACGAACTCCTGCGTCAGCGTTCTGGAAGGAGGCGAGCCCACCGTCATCGCCAACGCGGAGGGCTCCCGGACGACACCGTCGATCGTCGCCTTCGCCCGCAACGGCGAGGTGCTCGTCGGCGAGGTCGCCAAGCGCCAGGCGGTGACGAACCCGGACCGGACCATCCGCTCGGTCAAGCGGGAGATCGGCACCAACTGGTCGATGGACATCGACGGTAAGCAGTACACCCCGCAGGAGATCTCCGCGCGGGTGCTGATGAAGCTGAAGCGGGACGCCGAGGCCTACCTGGGTGAGCAGATCACCGACGCGGTCATCACCGTCCCGGCGTACTTCAACGACGCACAGCGGACCGCCACCAAGGAGGCGGGCGAGATCGCGGGCCTCAACGTCCTGCGGATCGTGAACGAGCCGACCGCCGCCGCTCTGGCGTACGGTCTGGACAAGGGCTCCAAGGAGCAGACCGTCCTGGTCTTCGACCTCGGCGGCGGCACCTTCGACGTCTCGCTGCTGGAGCTGGGCGACGGCGTCATCGAGGTCAAGTCGACCTCCGGCGACAACCACCTGGGCGGCGACGACTGGGACCAGCGGATCATCGACCACCTGGTGAAGACGTTCCGTGGCGAGCACGGCATCGACCTCTCCCAGGACAAGATGGCGCTGCAGCGTCTGCGTGAGGCGGCCGAGAAGGCCAAGATCGAGCTGTCCGCCGCGACGACGACCAGCATCAACCTGCCCTACATCACCGCGGGGGCGAACGGCCCGCTGCACCTGGACACGTCGCTGAGCCGCGCCGAGTTCCAGCGGATGACGCAGGACCTGCTGGACCGCTGCAAGGGCCCGTTCGAGGCGGCCATCAAGGACGCCGACGTCAAGCTCGCCGCGATCGACCACGTCATCCTGGTCGGTGGCTCGACCCGGATGCCGGCGGTGACCGAGCTGGTGCAGAGCCTGATCGGCCGCGAGCCGAACAAGGGCGTCAACCCGGACGAGGTCGTCGCCGTCGGTGCCGCGCTCCAGGCCGGTGTGCTCAAGGGCGAGGTCAAGGACGTCCTGCTGCTCGATGTGACCCCGCTCTCGCTGGGCATCGAGACCAAGGGCGGCATCATGCACAAGCTGGTGGAGCGCAACACCACCATCCCGGCGCACCGCTCCGAGGTCTACACCACGGCTGACGACAACCAGCCCTCCGTGCTGATCCAGGTCTACCAGGGCGAGCGCGAGATGGCCGCGAACAACAAGAAGCTCGGCACCTTCGAGCTCAGCGGCATCGCCCCGGCGCCCCGCGGTGTCCCGCAGATCGAGGTCTCCTTCGACATCGACGCGAACGGCATCGTGCACGTGTCCGCCAAGGACCTGGGCACGGGCAAGGAGCAGAAGATGACGATCACCGGTGGCTCCGCGCTGCCGAAGGACGACATCGAGCGCATGATGCGCGACGCGCAGGACCACGCGGACGACGACAAGAAGCGCCGCGAGGACGCGGAGACCCGCAACCTGGCCGAGCAGCTCCAGTGGCAGACCGAGAAGTTCCTGGCGGAGAGCGGCGACAAGCTCCCCGAAGACAGCAAGAACAAGATCGGCGAGGCGCTCGGCGAACTGCGTGGCGCGCTCGGCGGCACTGACATCGAGAAGATCAAGTCGGCCCACGAGCGGCTGTCGCAGGTCTCCCAGGAGGCCGGCTCGCTGCTCTACTCGCAGGGTGAGGCCCCGCAGGCCGCCGCGGGTGGGGCTCCGGGCGCGGGCCCGGGTTCGGCCGGCCCCGCGGCCGGCGGTGACGACGTGGTCGACGCCGAGATCGTGGAGGACGACAAGAAGTGAGTGCCAAGGACGACGAGAACGACGGCCCGGCGGCCGAGCGCGAAGTCATCCAGGGCGAGATCGACTCGACGGACGAGGAGACTCTCGCCGAGGAGGCGGGACAGAAGAAGGCCGGGGCGCACCGTGCCCCTGAGGAGGACGAGGCCCCCGTGGCCGAGGACACCAAGCCCGGTCTCAGTGCCGAGTTGGAGGCTCTGCGGAGCGAGCTGGAGGAGCGGACCCACGACCTCCAGCGGGTCTCGGCGGAGTACGCCAACTACCGCAAGCGGGTCGACCGCGACCGCGGTGCCGCAGCCGAGCAGACCACCGGCAAGGTCCTCACCGACCTGCTGCCGGTCCTGGACGACATCGACCGGGCCCGTGAGCACGGTGACCTGGTCGGGCCGTTCGCCTCGGTGGCGGAGCAGCTCACCGCGGTGACCGGCAAGCTCGGGCTGGTGGCCTTCGGCGAGAAGGGTGACCCCTTCGACCCGAACCGGCACGAGGCGGTCGCTCACCTGACCTCCGCCGACGTCGACGAGCCGACCTGCGTCGAGGTGATGCGCCGGGGTTACACACTGGGCGAGCGGCTGCTGCGCGCGGCTCTGGTCGCCGTCGCCGATCCGGAGTGAGATCAGTGACTGTGTCCCGCCCGCCGGTCTCCGGCGGGCGGGACGTCGCCGACACTCCGAGTCGCAGACGAACAAGGAGGTGGACTGAATGAGCTCGAAGGACTGGCTCGAGAAGGACTTCTACGCCGTGCTCGGTGTGAACCGGTCCGCCTCCCCCGACGAGATCAAGAAGGCGTACCGGAAACTCGCCCGCGATCTGCACCCGGACCGGAATCCGGACAACAAGGAGGCGGAGGAGAAGTTCAAGGCCGCTTCCGAGGCGTACGACGTGCTGGCCGACGACAAGAAGCGCAAAGAGTATGACGAGATGCGCTCGTTGTTCGGTTCGGGCGCGTTCCGGCGGGGGGCACGGGGCGGCGGCGGCACGCAGTTCGACCCGTCGGACCTGTTCGGTGGCTTCTCCGGTGCGGCCGGTGGGCCGGGTGCCGACCGGCGGTTCGGTGGCAGCGGTTTCTCCGACATCTTCAGCTCGATCTTCTCCGGCGGGCAGGGGACCGGTGGCCCGGCGACGGCCCGGCGTGGTCCGCAGCGCGGGCGGGACGTGGAGACCGAGGTCACCCTCGACTTCGCCCAGGCGGTCCGCGGCACGACCCTGCCGTTGACGTTGCGTACGCCGGGGGCCTGCGACACCTGCCACGGCAGCGGGGCAAAGCCGGGCACCACTCCACGGTCCTGCCCGAAGTGCCACGGCACCGGCCTGATCTCCAGCAACCAGGGTTCGTTCAGCTTCTCCGAGCCGTGCCGTGACTGTCAGGGCTCGGGCAGCGTCGTGGACGAGAAGTGCCCGGAGTGCCGGGGCAGCGGCGGGGTCACCAAGACCCGCACGATCAACGTCCGGTTCCCGGCGGGCGTGGCCGACGGCCAGCGGATCCGGCTCAGCGGCCGGGGCGAGCCGGGCGACCGCGGCGGTCCGGCCGGCGACCTGTATGTGCAGGTCAAGGTGCGGCCCGACGACCTGTTCGGGCGCAGCGGCGACGACCTGACGCTGACCGTTCCGATCAGCATCTCCGAGGCCGTGCTCGGCGCCGACCTGAAGGTGCCCACCCTGGACGGTCCGGTCACGCTGCGGGTGCCACCGGGCACCCCGGGCGGCCGGAAACTGCGCGCCCGCGGCAAGGGCGTGGCCCGCAAGGAGGGCCAGGCCGGGGACCTGATCGTCACGGTGGACGTGCAGATCCCGGCCGGAGTGACCGGCGAGGCCCGGGATCTACTGGAGAAATTCGCCAAGTTGACCCCGCCGCCGGCGCGGGATCGGATCGAGGCCCGCTTGCGTCGGGCTGCCGGTTAGGACCCTCCCGGGAGGTGGCACATGTATGAAGAGATCAGCATCTCGATGGAACAGGCCTCCGACGCGAAGGTTTTGATCATCTCGGTGGCGGCGCGCCTCGCCGGGATGCACCCGCAGACCCTCCGGCAGTACGACCGGCTCGGGCTGGTGCAGCCGGGCCGGGCCGGTGGTGGTGGCCGGCGCTACAGCGAGCGCGATGTGGCGCTGCTGCGGGAGGTGCAGCGGCTGAGCCAGGAGGACGGTGTCAACCTGGCCGGCATCAAGCGCATCATCGGCCTGGAGCAGCTGGTCACCGATCTCCAGCAGCGGGTGGTCGAGTTGGAGCAGGAGCTCGAGTCGGCGTACACCCGGATGGCCCAGATGGAGGCGATGACGAATCCGTATGGGACCCGTGACCTGGTTCGCCAGGAGAGGCACTCGACGGCACTGGTGGTGTGGCGTCCACGACGCTCGCCCGACAAATGAGTGACGGCGGCCCCGAAAGGGAGCCGCCGTTACTGCGCGTAGTAGCTGTTTGAATACTCTACGTGGTGCTCATCGCCGGTTGAAGAGACCCAGCCGGCGCGGGTAGCGCACCAGGCCGCCTTCCATCCAGTCGTGGTGGTCGAACAGTTCAGGCCGGGTCATCAGCACCCGGCAGTTGTGCGCCCAGATCTGCATCGGCTCGTCGCCGACCTCTTCCGCGCGCTCCACGAACTTCTTGAGCCGGCGCTTGCGCTGCCCGCTCGCGTTCTGCCGCAGTCCGTCCGCGGCGTAGATGTACATGCAGTGCTGTGCGAACCGTCGGGCCGGGCACTGCCGGTCCATCGCCAGCTCGAACAAGGTCGGGCCGAGCACGTCGCCGGAGATCAGGAGATCCCAGTCCTTCGGCATGCTGCTCAGGGGAACCGACTCAGGGTTGTACGCCCAGGTCTGCAACTCATCGGGTCGAGGATCGACCGGGTTGCCGAAACCGAGGAATGTAGCTTCACGCACGCTCACGTCGCCGCCTCACTCAACCGCTCGCAATACGGCAAGCGTCACCCGCTGGCCATAGTGGCGAACGTCCCAATACTCAGAGTCGTCGCCGCGCAACGGTAGCGTGCGAAGTCGGTCGACGGAAGTGTCAAGGCTTCACATTCAGATACTGGGCGGTAACTTTAGGCTTCCTGAATGGAGACGCAGGTCACTCCGTGGATGGGAGCGGTTTCTGGGTCGCCCGCTGAGCCGCCATCCGCTTCCGGATGATCTCCCGGAACCAGGTGTAGTCGGGCAGCCGGGCGAGCAGCGGACCGGTCACCACGGTGATCAGCACATACGCCGTGGCGAGCGCGGCGAGCCGGGCATCCACCCCGTAGGCCACCGCCAGCCCGGCGATGACGATGGAGAACTCCCCGCGCGGCATCAGCGCCAGGCCGGTCCGGATCCGGCCGGGCAGTGCGATCCCCGCCCGTCGGGCCGCCAGGTAGCCGGTGAGCACCTTGGTCAGCATGGTCAGTACGGCCAGCCCGAGCGCCGGCAGCAGCACCGGCGGGATGTCCGCCGGGTTCGTGGAGAGTCCGAAGAAGACGAAGAACACCGCGGCGAAGAGGTCCCGCAGCGGGGTGAGCATCTGGGTGGCGTGATGCGCGACGGGGCCGGAGATCGCGATGCCCACCAGGAACGCCCCGACCGCCTCGGAGACTTTCAGCTCACCGGCCACCCCGGCGATGAACAGCGTCAGCCCGAGCACGCTCAGCAGCAGGGCCTCGGGATCCTTCACCGAGATGAAGCGGCTGATCTCACCGCCGTACCGAATGGCCACGACGAGGACCGCGACCACCGTGACCACCGCGACGCTCAGCGTGCTGAGGCCGCCGGCCAGGCCGAGCCCGGCCAGCACCGCGGTGACCAGCGGGAGGTAGAACGCCATCGCCAGGTCCTCGATGACCAGCACCGAGAGGATCACCGGGGTCTCCCGGTTACCGACCCGGCCCAGGTCGCCGAGCACCTTGGCGATCACGCCGGACGACGACACCCAGGTGATGCCGGCCAGAACCAGCGCGGCCTTCCAGTCCCAGCCGAGCAGCAGTGCGAACGCCGCTCCGGGCAGGGCGTTGAGCAGCATGTCGATCAGGCCGGCCGGAGCCGCCGAGCGCAGGTTGCCGACGAGCTCGTCGGCGGAGTACTCCAGGCCCAGCATGACCAGCAGCAGGACCACGCCGATCTGGGCGCCGACCGCGGTGAACTCGGTGCTGGCCGAGAGCTGCACCAGACCGCCCTGGCCGAACGCCAGACCGGCCAGCAGGTAGAGCGGGATCGGGGAGAGACCGAAGCGCCGGCCCAGGCGACCGAGCATGCCGAGGCCGAACAGAAGCGCGCCGATCTCGATGAGCAGGATCGTCGTGTGGTGCTCCACGGTGCTCAGCCGTCGTCGTCGCCGGCCAGGATGGCGGTCACGCCGTCCAGGCCCCGCCGGGTGCCGACCGTCACCACCACGTCGTTCGCCTCGAACCGGAACTCCGGCCCGGGGGAGGCGATCACCTCCCGGTCGCGCAGCACGGCCACGATCGACGCGGTGGTGCGGCTGCGGGCCTGGGTGTCACCCAGACGCCGGCCCACGAACGGGGAACCGGCCGGGAGCGCGATCTGCTCGGTCAGCAGGCCGGCCGCCTGCTGACGCAGGCCGGCGAGCTGCCCCAGCATCAGCGAGGCGCCGAGCACGTCGGCCAGGGCCTCCGCCTCGTCGTCGGTGAGCGGGATGGACGCCAGGCTGGAGTCGGGATCGTCCACGTCGTACAGAACCAGGTCGCGCCGCCCGTTGCGATGCGACACCACCCCGACCGTCCGGCCTGAGGAGGTCACCAGGTCATGACGGACGCCGATTCCCGGCAGCGGAGTCTGTTCCACCCGTACGCGCACGATCTCTACGTTAGCCCTCGGTGCGGCGCGCCACGTCGGCAACGTGACGAAGCGCCGGTTCCTCCTCCGCCGTCCGCGGTCGAACGGCCAGCAGCAGGAGCAGTCCGAGCGCTGTCAGCCCGAGGTTGAGCCCGTACGCCAGGCGGAACCCGAACTCCTGGGCCAGGCCGAACAGTGGCGCCGACAGGATCTGGCCGAGCGGGAAGGTGTTGGCGAACATCGTGGACGCGCGGCCCGGGAAGTGCGGCATCAGGTCCTGGAAGTAGGAGATGCCCAGGCCGGAGGCCGCCGCGATCAGGATCGCGTTCAGCACCTGAGCGGCGACCAGCATCCCGACCGACGTGGCCGATGCCGCCACGGCCTGGTAGGCGACACCGCAGACGGCACCGAACAGGATGATCCGGCGCAGCGGCATCCGGGTGGAGAGTTTACCGAAGCCCAGCATCAGTGGGATCTCCAGCGCGGCGCAGACGCCGAGGATCATCCCGGCGTCGCCGACCGAGCCACCCAGTTCGGTGCTGATGAACAGGGGCATCGCCTGGACGCCGAGCACCATGGAGGTCTGGATCAGAACGAAACCGGCGAGGATCGGGTAGATCTGCCACGGTGCCCGGGGCGGCGGGGTGGTCTCGCCCTCGCGGGCCGCGGCCGGCGCCTCCACCTCGGGCAGCCACCGTGCCACCAGCAGGGCCGCCACGAGGTACAGCACGGCGGCGGCGCCGTAGACGTACTGGAAATCGCCGGCTTCCAGCAGGAACGCGGCAAGCGACGGGCCACCGACCCAGGCGATCGAGAACACGGTGCGGAGGGCGCTGATGCCCATGGCGGCCCGGTTCGGGTCGCCCTGTTGGAGAACCTGCCGGGCGTACGCGAAGGATTGGGGGAAGAGTGACCCGGCGATCGCCGTGGCCGTCGCGGTGAGCGCGAGGAGGATCCAGAAGTCGCGCACCACCGCGGTGAGGCCGCTGCCGGCGCAGCCGGCCAGTGCGGCGACGATCAGGATCGTGCGCCGCATCGGCTTGCGGTCCGAGACGCGGCCGATCGCCCACGACATGGCCACGCCCGACAGGGAAGCGGCGACCAGGAAGAAGGTGACCTGGATCGGGCTCGCCCCGACGGCGGTGCTGAGGAAGAGGCCGAGGAACGGGCCGACCACCGCGGTGGCGATGCCGACGGTGAGGAAGACCAGGCCGAGAGGGAGGAGCCGGCGGGACAGGAACACGACTGCCGACGCTACGGGTTCTTTCCGATTAATGACCCTGGCCGGTGGTGACTGTCACCGTGGCTCCGTCGCGCTAGAGTTGAGTGGCACACGCTCAAGTCTGCCGGTGCATTCAGGGGAGCTGATGAACACCGAACGTTTGACCACCAAGAGCCGCGAAGTGATCACCGGCGCGGTCGCCGACGCCGGCCGCCGCGGCCACGCCACGGTCGAGCCGTGGCACATGCTGCAGTCTCTGCTCGACACCGGTGGCTCGACAGCCACCGCACTGCTGCGGGCGGTCGGGGCCAATCCGGCGGACATCCGCCGGGCTGCGGTCCGCGCGATCGAGCAGTTGCCGTCCGCGCGCGGGGCCAGCACCGCCGAGCCGAGCCTGTCCCGCGAGTTCGTGAACGCGATCGGCTCGGCCGACCTGATCGCGAAGCCGCTCGGCGATGAGTATGTGTCGACCGAGCACCTGCTGGCCGGCCTGGCCCGGGTGGGTGGCGCGGTCTCGGCGGTCCTCAAGGACGCCGGTGCCACCGAGGAGGCGCTGGTCGGCGCGTTCCCCCAGGTCCGGGGCGGGGAGCGACGCGTCACCACGGCCGATCCCGAGCAGACCTACAAAGCCCTGGAGAAGTACGGTGTCGACCTCACCGCGCTGGCCCGGGACGGCAAGATCGACCCGGTGATCGGCCGGGACGCCGAGATCCGCCGGGTCGTGCAGGTCCTCTCCCGGCGTACCAAGAACAATCCGGTGCTGATCGGCGAGCCGGGCGTCGGCAAGACCGCCATCGTCGAGGGTCTGGCCCAGCGCATCGTCGCCGGTGACGTGCCCGAGTCGCTGCGCGACAAGAAGCTGGTCTCGCTCGACCTCGGGGCCATGGTCGCCGGCGCACAGTACCGGGGGCAGTTCGAGGAGCGGCTGAAGAGCGTGCTCGAGGAGATCCGCGGGTCGAACGGGCAGGTCGTCACGTTCCTCGACGAGCTGCACACGGTCGTCGGCGCGGGCAAGGGCGAGGGCTCGATGGACGCCGGCAACATGCTCAAGCCGATGCTGGCCCGCGGCGAGCTGCGCATGGTCGGCGCCACCACCCTGGACGAGTACCGGGAGCACATCGAGAAGGACCCGGCCCTGGAGCGCCGGTTCCAGCCGGTCGTGGTCGGGGAGCCGACGGTCGAGGACACCATCGGCATCCTGCGCGGGCTCAAGGGCCGCTACGAGGCACACCACCGGGTCCAGATCACCGACGCGGCACTGGTCGCGGCCGCCAGTCTCTCGGACCGCTACATCAGTGACCGTTTCCTGCCGGACAAGGCGATCGACCTGATCGACGAGGCCGCCTCCCGGCTCCGGATGGAGATCGACTCCCGCCCGGTCGCGCTGGACCAGCTGCACCGGCAGGTCGACCGGATGCGGGTGGAGCGCCTGGCGCTGGAGAAGGAGACCGATCCGGCGTCCCGGGCCCGGCTGGAGAAACTGATCGCCGACCTCGCCGACCGGGAGGAGGAGCTCACCGCACTCACCGCCCGCTGGGAGCGCGAGCGCGGCGGCCTGAACCGGGTCGGTGAGCTGAAGAAGCAGCTCGACGAGGCCCGGGCCGCGCAGGAGCGGGCCCAGCGCGACGGGGAACTGCTGGAGGCGTCACGCCTGCTCTACGAGGTGATCCCCACGCTGGAGCGGGAGATCCGTAGCGCTGCCGAGTCGGAGGAGGAGAACACCGAGCCGCCGATGGTCAACGAGGATGTCGGCGCCGATGACATCGCCGAGGTGGTCTCCTCGTGGACAGGCATCCCGGCCGGCCGGATGATGGAGGGCGAGACCGCCAAGCTGCTGCGCATGGAGGACTCGCTCGCCGACAAGGTGATCGGCCAGCGGGAGGCGATCGCGGCGGTCGCGGGTGCGGTGCGCCGGGCCCGGGCCGGGATCGCCGACCCGGATCGGCCGACCGGCAGCTTCCTCTTCCTCGGCCCCACCGGTGTCGGCAAGACCGAGCTGGTCAAGGCCCTCGCCGGCTTCCTCTTCGACGACGAGCGCGCGATGGTCCGCATCGACATGAGCGAGTATGCGGAGAAGCACTCGGTGGCCCGGCTGGTCGGTGCGCCGCCCGGTTACGTCGGCTACGAGGAGGGTGGCCAGCTCACCGAGGCGGTGCGGCGCCGGCCGTACAGCGTGGTGCTGCTGGACGAGGTGGAGAAGGCCCACCCGGACGTCTTCGACCTGCTGCTCCAGGTGCTCGACGACGGGCGTCTCACCGACGGCCAGGGGCGTACGGTCGACTTCCGCAACGCCATCCTGGTGCTCACGTCGAACCTGGGCTCGGCGAACTCGGACTTCACGATGAGCGACGAGGAACGCCACGACGAGGTGCTGGCCGCGGTCCGGGCGCACTTCAAGCCGGAGTTCCTGAACCGGCTCGACGACATCGTGGTCTTCCACGCGCTCACCAAGGAGAACCTGACCCGGATCGTCGACATCCAGCTGGCCCGTCTGCGCGACCGGCTCGCCGAGCGGCGTCTCGCCCTTCAGGTGACCCAGGCCGCGGTCGACTGGCTGGGCGAGCACGGTTATGACCCGATCTACGGCGCCCGCCCGCTGCGCCGGCTGATCCAGTCCTCGATCGGTGACCTCCTCGCCAAGGCGCTGCTGGCCGGCCGGATCCGGGACGGCTCCGCGGTCCTCATCGACCTGAGCGATGCGAAGGACGGCCTCACCATCCGGTAGGGGGCGTAGAAAAGGGCCCGGGGGAGACCCCCGGGCCCTTTCTCATCTGTCGGCCGACCGTCGCCGGTAGGCCTGTGTCATCAGTACGTCCGTGATGGCGTGCTCGCCCTCCGCGGACCAGATCCGTATACCGTTGCGATGAAGCTGATATCGGACGTCTTTGAACCGTGTCCGGGTGTCGTCATGGTGAACGATGTCCAGGGTGTCGGCGTGGGGCATGGGACTCACCGGTCCTTGTCAGGTCTGGGGCGGCCGCGGTGTGGTCACGCGGCCTGCGCGATCGGAATGGCGCCGTCAGCCGGTCTGCCTCGGCCCCGGAAAGATGTGCGCGGGGCGGGCGACTCGTGCGGGCACGGCGTGCCGCTGGAGCCTTCTGCTTCCAGGTGGACGCCACGTCATCGAAGTTTAGGGGGCCTGTCCAGGCGTGTCGCCCCCCGAACGAGCGACGGTTTGCGGTCGTTTGGGGTCATCGTTGCCTGATGTTGCCACAACGTTGCGAACGGTGAGGCCAGGTCGCGCGATGTGGTCCACGACAAGTACCGTGAATTGATCAATAGGAGGGCAGCGTGACCGTACCGGCATATCCGGTTCCGAACCCGGCGGCGCCGAGTCGCCCGGTATCGGTGACCGTCTCATCGAGTCTTCTCTACCTAGTCGCAGCCATGCAGGTCCTGACGGCGATCGTGCTCCTGGCGACGATGGGTGTCGCCGTCGACGCCGCTCGTGACGCCGCCGTCTCCCTCGGGGCGGCGCAGTCCGCCGCCGACATGGCGCCCGTCATGCGCATCGTGCTGATCTTCGCGGCCGTGATCTATCTCCTCATCGCCGGTGGCGTCACGATCCTGGCGATCCTCAACAACCAGGGCAAGAACCCGTCGCGGATCGTCACCTGGGTCTTCGCCGGCCTGGGTCTCTGCTGCAACCTCATCAGCCTGACCGGCAACGCGGCCGGGGGCATCGCGGCCGGCGGCGCGGCGGAGGAGGGGATCAACAGCACCCAGTTCGAGCAGCGGATCGCGGACGCGATGCCGGGGTGGTACCAGCCGGTCCTGACGATCTGCACGGTGCTGACCGTGATCGGCCTGCTCGGGGCGATCATCCTGCTGGCTCTGCCGGCTTCGAACGCGTGGTTCCGCAAGCCGGCGGCGTGGAACGCGGGAATGCCCTTCCAGGCGTACCCGGGGCAGCCGGGCTACCAGGGTCAGCCCGGATATCCGGGCCAGCCGGGTCAGCCCGGATATCCGGGTCAGCCGGGTCAACCCGGGTATCCGGGCCAGCCCGGTTACCCGGCCCAGCAGGGGTATCCGCAGCCGCCGTATGGCCAGCCGGGATATCCGCAGCCGCCGTACAACCAGCCGGGTTACCCGCCGCCGCCCAGCCACTTCGGATCACCGCAGCAGTACGGCCAGCCGGGTGAGCCGGCTCCGGGTCTGCCGTCGTATCCGGGGGCCGGCGAGCCCACCACTCCGCCGCCTCCCTCCGGGCCCACCGGCTCACCGGCGGCACAGCCCGATCCCTGGGCGCCTCCGCCGTCCTCCGACCCGTGGGGCAACCCACCGGTGCCGCCCAAGGACGGGAAAGCGGACGGGGATTCGTCGCCGACACGCCCGCCCACCGACCCCTCCTGATCGCTTTCGGACCGGTCCGCCCGCACGGGGTGGACCGGTCCGGCCACTTCCGGGCCCCGCACGCGATAGGTTCTTGCCAACCGAACCCCGCGGGAGCATCGATGTCCTACGCCGTTCCGACGCCGATCGTCGCCGCACCGCCGGCCGGACGCCGGCCGGTCTCCGTCGCCACGGCGGTCGCCCTGCTCTGGGCCATGGCAGCAGCCGGCCTGACCTATGCGATCGGCATGGTGGTGGTCACTGCGGGCGTGGTCGGCCGGTTCCGTGACGCCGTCGCCGGCTCCGACGTGGCGGACAACTTCGTCGCGGTGATGTGGCTGGTCGCGGCTCTGGCCCTGGTGCTGAGCCTGCTGGTGACCGCTCTCTTCGTGGTGCTCGGCATCGCGCTGCGCCGGGGCAGCCGGCTGGGCCGTGGGATCACCCTCGGGGTGTGCGTGCTCGGCGTGCTGGCCGGTTGCGGCACGCTGGCCATCCTGGCGGCGCAGCGGGCCGGTGACGCGGCTCCCGGCACACTGAGTGAGGCCCTGAACTCGGCGTACCCCAACGGGTGGATCGTCCTCAACGTCGTCGTGGCCGTCGCGCAGGTGGTGGCCTACCTCGTGGTGGGTCTGCTGGTGCTGGTCACGCCGAGAGGGTTCTTCGGCCATTCTCCGTCATCCGAGTGGGCCATCCCACAAACGAACCCTTTTGTTACCGGCGGGTCCGAACCCGATCAGTTCTCGGATCCGGCCGTGTCGCCGAAGTCCACGTCGAACCCGGAAGACGAGTTCTGGTCACGACCGAACGAGTGAGCGGTTCCGTATCGACGACTGTGGGTCACTCGAACGGGTACGGTCGGTTTCTGTCTCTGTCACTCGATCGGCTGTCCGGATAGATCGAGATCGGCCAGACGGTGGGTGTTTTCGCCCGTACGGACAAACGTGATTTGGTCGGTTCACAGACTCTTCACAGCGCGACCACCAGGTGATCCTGAGGGTGACGCGGGTAGCGTACCGACGGTAACTGCTTTGAGCAGCATCTATGCTCTGAGGAAGGGGCGAGATCAGTCGGCCGATCAGTAAACCTTGTTTACAGATCACCTCAAAGTCCCGCGTCAATAGTTCCGTTCCGCCCTGCCGGGGCGAAAGATTCCGGTTTTCGTACAGCCAGTACGCTCGATGTCATGAGAGCACGGCACGACCTGGGTAAATTCATCACTGAATTGTCCGTCGCGCAGCGTGGCGTCGTGCTTTCATCGGGTCGTGGGGGTGTGGACGAACTGGTGATCGCGCAGTGTGGCGTGATGGTCTCGACGCGTTCAGTGCCGAGTCATCGTCGAGGATCTGTGTGGCGAACAAATCGACGAATTGACAATGTGGTCCGCCTCACTCCGATGGCGGGGATCGAGACCTCGACACGGATGGGTAGCGACCAGATGGCGGCTGAGGCGTTGCAGGAGGCAGAGACCGAAGTCGTAGTCGCACGATCGGTCGACCCGGGTGAGGGTGTCCGGTCGACCGACTCGGCGATCGATGTCGGCCTTACGGCCTGAAAGTTAGCCGGTTCGTTCCTGCTCACATGCAGGAGAATCGATGCAGTTGGTGGAAGGATGGAGATCGTGGGAACTGCGTTGGCGGAAATGACCATGCCTCAGATCTCGCCGCTTGCCGGTGAGCCTATTGAACGCGCTGACGCTGAGCGCCTGGCGGGAGTGCTAAAGGCGCTCGCCGACCCGGCTCGGCTACGCCTGTTGAGCCTCATTCAGTCCGCTACGGACGGTGAGGCCTGTGTCTGCGACCTGACGGCTCCTCTGGGCCTGTCGCAGCCGACCGTTAGTCACCACCTGCGGATCCTGACCGAGGCGGGTCTGCTGGAGCGGGAGAAGCGGGGGGTGTGGGCGTATTACCGGCTGGTGCCGTCGGCCATCGCCACCATCGCCGACCTGCTGACCCCGCCGCGGAAGCGGGCCACCAAGAAGGCCCGATGAAGTCCTGACGACTTCTTCAGACGCGGTAATGCCTGGCGTCATTGACTATGGGGGCGTGACGCCAGGCGGAGGACCCCGGCCCACGGACGGGCCGGCGGACCTGAGGAGGAACGGGTGAACTACGTCCCCGGTGACCTGCGTGACCAGCTCGCGCACGTGGGTTACGACGTGGTGCAGGCGGGCCTCGTGTGTGGATCGGGCGGCAATCTGTCCGCCCGCATTCCCGACGAGGAGGCCGTCTGGGTCACCGCGAGCGGTACGTGGCTGGAACGGCTCAGCCGCAAGGACTTCACCGCGGTGCGGATCTCCGACGGGGCCCCCGCCACCGTCGGCACCGCCCCGCCGTCACGGATCGAGCCGACCAGCGAGTTGGCTCTGCACCTGGCTCTCTACCGGGCCCGGCCGGACGTCAACGCCGTGGTGCACCTGCACCCGCAGACGGCCCTGCTCCTGGACGCCCTCGGGGAGCACATCCGGATCGTGACCACCGATCACGCGTACTACCTGCGACGGGTGTCGACAGTGCCGTTCCGGCTGCCGGGCGGCACCGAACTCGCCGCCCTGACCGCCGCGATGGCCGCCGACGGCACCGACTGCCTGGTGCTCAGCCAGCACGGGTGCGTGGTGATGGGCGACTCCGTCGAGCTCGCGCACAAGCGGGCCCGCAACCTGGAGGAGGCCGCGTCGCTCACCTACCGGGCGCTGACGGCCGGACGACTGGAGAACCTGCGGGAGTGCCCGGAGGAGTTCCTCGACCGGCTCTCCGGGAACACCGCCGTCTCGGTGTGACGAAGCCACGAAAAAGGCCGGCCCATCGGGCCGGCCTTTTCGTTCAGTAGTTCCGCGGGTGATCCTGCTGCGGCGGATATTGCTGCGGCGGGTACTGCGGCTGCGGCTGCGGCGGGTAGCCCTGCGGGGTGGGGTGGTGGCCCTGCTGCGGGTAGGCCGGCTGCTGCGGGTCCTGGTACTGCGGCGGCTGCTGGCCGTACCCCTGCTGCTGCTGGTGACCGTGGTCGAAGTGCTCGTGGTACTCCTCGCGCGCCGCGTCGGCCAGGCCGGCGACGCTGGCGGCGGCGACGATGCCGATCGCGGCGGCCGGGTCCGGGTTGTGCAGGCCCTTCTTCTTGGCGCTGCGCTCCCGCAGGATCTCGATCAGGATCGGCAGCACCGAGACCAGCACGATCAGCACCACCACCGGCAGGATGTAGCGGTCGATCTTGTCGCCGATGGCCGCGTAGATCTGCTCGGCCAGCAGGTAACCGATCAGGATGATGCCGTCGGTCCAGAGGATCGCGCCGACGATGTTCCACAGGAGGAACTGCTTCGCCGGCATGCCGAGGGTGCCGGCGACCGGGTTGAGGAACGTCCGCACGATCGGGATGAACCGGGCCAGCACCACCGCCTTGGCCGGGCCGAACTTCTCGAAGTAGTACTCGGCCTTCTCGACGTACTCCTTCTTGAAGAGCTTCGAGTCGGGCTTGTCGAACATCCGCCGCCCGTATTTCGCGCCGAGCCAGTGCCCGAGCTGCGCGCCGACGATGGCACAGATGGGTGCGCCGATCAGCAGGGCGGCGATGGACAGCTGGGCGCCCTCGCCGAAGATCGAGTTGGCCACCTCGGAGGCGGCCACACCCGCCAGGAACAGCAGGGAGTCACCCGGGAAGAAGAAGCCGACCAGCAGGCCGGTCTCCGCGAAGAGGATGGCCAGCACGCCCGGGAGCCCGAAGGCACTGAGCAGGTCCTTCGGATCCAGGGGGTTCAGGGCGAGCTGCTCGGTGAGCGCATGGATGTCCACGAGGAGCCAGGGTACCGGCCTGGTCGAGGCCGGTACCTGTATGAATGCTGTGCACTCCGAGAAGTAACCTAGCGGTCACAGTCGGGGGTCGACGGGCTCCGACTCCGCCGCCAGGATGGCGAAGACCAACTCGTGCACCCGCCAGGCCGGAGCGCCCTCGGCCAGCCGGTCCAGCGCCGCCAGCCCGAGCCCGTGCTCACGCAGCGCCAGCGACCGCTTCCGGCCCAGATTGCGCTGCCGCAGACGGTCCAACTGCTCCGGCCGGGTGTACTCCGGTCCGTAGATGATCCGCAGGTACTCACGGCCACGGCATTTCACGCCCGGCTGCGCGAGACGGCCCTTGGCGTCGACCGCCGCGGGCCCGGCCCACGGCTTCACCACCATGCCCTCCCCACCGGCGCCGGTCAGGGTCAGCCACCACTCGGTCGCCGCCGCCTCCGCCGCCGGATCGGCCAGGTCCAAGACCATCCGGCGGGTCGGCGTGAAGATCTCCGGGTCGGCGGCGACCAGCCGGTCGGCCAGCGCCAGATGCCAATCATGGTCCTTTTTTGCGTACGAGACGCCGGCGCCGGCCAGGAACACGAACGGGGCCAGCGAGACCCCGGTGAGCCCGTCCGTCGGCTTCACGTAGGACCGGTACGCCGCCGAGTAGCCGTCGATCTCGGCCGCCCGCAGTTCCAGCCGGTCCCGCAGCCCACCCACGTCGAGGCCGCGCCCGGCCACCCGTTCCACCACCGACAGCGCCGCGGGCAGGGCGGCACGTCCGGCCGCACCCACCCCCGCGTACTGGTCGCGGATCAGGCCGCCCGCCTTGGCCGACCACGGCAGCAGCTCGGCGTCGATCAGCAGCCAGTCGGTCTCCAGCTCGGCCAGGATCGGTGCGGCCGCGGCGCGTACCCGGGCCAGCAGCGGCTCGTCGAGTGCCGGGCCGAAGAACGGCCGGCCGGTCCGGGTCCAGATCGCGTCGCCCACGCCGGACACGGAGACCCGCACCACGGCCCGGGAACCCATGTGCTTCTCCTCACACACGACCCGGTCCACCCCCGCGGCCCGCAGATCGGCGAAGGCGGACGACGGATGCTCCAGGTAGCCCTCCACCGACGAACTGGTGCACGGAGCCATCGTCGGCGGGAGCCAGACCAGGCTCTCCGGATCGACCGAGAACCGGCCCATCACCTCCAGGGCGGCTGCGGCGTTCTCGGCGGGGACGGTCGTCTGGCCGTACCCGTAGTCGATGTGCCGTCGTCCGATGACGTCCGCGATGTCGAGCCCGGTGTCGGGCTTGGCCGCGACGGCGGTCAACGGCCGCACCGGGGCGTAGTACTCCCGCGCCGCCGGGACCGCCACGATCTCCCGCGACGGCCAGCGCAGCGCGGTCAGCGCGCCACCGAAGACACAGCCGGTGTCCAGGCAGATGGTGTTGTTGATCCACTCCGGTCGCGGGGTGGGCACGTGGCCGTAGACGACCGCCGCGGAACCGCGGTAGTCGCGCGCCCACGGGTAGCGGACCGGCAGACCGTACTCGTCGGTCTCGCCGGTGGTCTCGCCGTAGAGCGCAAAGCTGCGCACCCGTGCGGAGGCCCGCCCGTGGTAGGCCTCCTTCAACCCGGCGTGCGCCACCACCAGCCTGCCGTCGTCGAGCACGTAGTGGCTGACCAGGCCGTCGATGAAGGTGCGCACCTCGGTGACGAAGGCGGGGTCCTCGGCGCCGAGCTGCTCCAGGGTCTCCGGCAGGCCGTGGGTCAGCTGCACGTTGCGCCCGTTCAGCTTGCGGGCCAGCTTCTGCTCGTGGTTTCCCGGTACGCAGATCGCGTGCCCAGCCGCCACCATGCCCATGACCAGGCGCAGCACTCCCGGCGAGTCCGGCCCGCGGTCGACCAGGTCACCGACGAAGACGGCCTTGCGGTTCTCCTCCGCGTGCACGGCGTCCACCGGGCGGCCCCGCTCGTCACGGATCAGCTTCCAGCCCAGCTCGCCGAGCAGCGACTCCAGCTCGGCCCGGCAGCCGTGCACGTCACCGATGATGTCGAACGGCCCGTGCTCGTCCTTGCGGTCGTTGAAGAGCTTCTCGTAGCGGATCTCGGCCGCCGCGATCTCGTCCACGCCCCGCAGCACGTGGATCTTGCGGAAGCCCTCCTTCGCCAGCTGGCCGAGAGACCGCCGCAGGTCACGGTGCATCCGGGTGAGCACCTGACGGCCGAACGTACGGTCCGCGCGGGCCTCGGTGCGCTCCCAGGCCACCGACTCCGGCACGTCCAGCACGATCGCCACCGGCAGCACGTCGTGTTCCCGGGCCACCTTGACCAGGCCGGCGCGGGCGTGCGACTGAAGATTCGTGGCGTCCACCACGGTGAGCCGGCCGGCCGCGAGCCGCTTGCCGGCCACGTAGTGCAGCACCTCGAAGGCGTCACCGGAGGCGGACTGGTCGTTCTCGTCGTCGGCGACCAGGCCGCGGAAGAAGTCCGAGGAGAGCACCTGGGTCGGCTTCCAGTGCGTGCCGGCGAAGGTCGACTTGCCGGAGCCGGAGATGCCCACCAGGGCCACCAGCGACAGCTCGGGAACGTCGAGGATCATGCGGACACCTCCTTGATCGTGAAGAGGGCGAGCTGGGTCGGGGCGCCGGTCGTCTCATCGGCCTCACCGACACCACGGATCGTCACCGTGTAGCCGTACTCGTCAGCCGTCTCCGAAGCCCACCGGGCGAACTCGGCGCGCGTCCACTCGAAGCGATGGTCGGAGTGGCGCATCCCGGTCAGCCCCTCGTAGTGCACGTTGTACTCGACGTTCGGCGTGGTCACGATCACGGCGCGGGGCTTCGCGTGCCCGAAGACGGCCGACTCCAGCGCGGGCAGCCGGGGCAGGTCGACGTGTTCGATGACCTCCATCAGCACCGCCGCGTCGAACCCGCGCAGCCGGTCGTCACGGTAGGTGAGCGCCGTCTGGATCAGCCTGATCCGGTCCTTCTGCCGTTCCGGGAGCTGGTCCAGCCGCAGTCGGCGGGCGGCCTGCTCGAGCGTGCGGGTCGCCACGTCGGCGCCGACGATCTCGGTGAACGACAGGTCCTTGGCCAGGGCGGCGAGCAGAGCGCCGCCACCACAGCCCAGGTCGAGCACCCGGGACGCGCCCACCTCGGTCAGGGCGGCCAGGACCGCGTCCCGGCGCTGCTCGGCCAGCGGCGCCCGGCGTGCCACCGGCAGTTCGGCCTCCTCCTCGGTGGCCGGCTGGTCCGCCTCCAACAGCTGCAGGGCGGTGGTGGCCAGCGCCTTCCGGTGCGCCAGGTAGCGGCGGGCGATCAGCACCTTCTCCGGGTGTGCGGCCAGCCAGCCCTCGCCGGAGCGCAGCAGCTTCTCGATCTCGTCCGGGGCGACCCAGTAGTGCTTGCCGTCGTCCAGGACCGGGAGCAGCACGTACAGGTGGTTCAGCGCGTCGGCGAGCCGTACCTCCCCGGTCAGTCGCATGTCGACGTAGCGGCTGTCGCCGCCGATCCCCGGCTCGAACGGGATCGGCGTGGCTGTCACCGACCAGCCGAGCGGCGCGAACAGGCGGGTCACCAGGCTCGGCGTGCCCCGCAGCACCGGCACCCGGATCTCCAGCGGGATCGGCACCGCAGCCAGCTCCGGCCGGTCCTTCGAGGCGCCACGCAACGCGGTGCGGAAGACCCTGGCCAGAGCGCTGGACAGCAGGCTGGAGGCGGCGTACGGCCGGTCGTTGACGTACTGGCTCAACTCGAAGGCGTCCCGCTGGGCCCGCAGCAGCCGGGGATCGACGTCCAGCAGCAGGGCGGCGGTGCAGCGGTCGTCGTCCGCCTCGGGATAGAGGACGTACGCCGTACCGGTCGGCACGCTGAAGGAATGCACCTTGCCGGGGTGCTTGACCAGCAGATAGCCCAGATCGGTGGCGGGCCGGTGGGTGGTCGTCAGAGTGAGCAGCACGCGTCGATCGTGACAGCGGTGCCGGAATCAGGCGATCGAATTCACCGGTAGTCGTCGTCGAACTCGACGATCCGGTTCTCCTCCGGGGAGTCCGGCTCGTCGCTGTCGTCCTGCCAGCCGGGAACAGTGGTCGCCTGCTCAGCGGCGTCGACCTCGGGCGTCTCCAGGTCGATCTCGTTCGTCGGGTAGGTCATCTCCGGCTCCCTCCGTCCGTCGCCGACTCACCTCTCATGGTGCGCGTTTCCCCCCTCCGGCGCGGACGAACCGGTTTACCCGGAAACGATCCCGGCGGAGTTGTTCGATCGGTCGGGATCGTCGAGCTCCAGCGGATCGAACCGATGGTCGACGATCTCGACCCGGCCGGCGCCGGCTTCAGGCCTGGTCACTCGTACCGGAATGGTGAAGTCCGTCTCACCGTCGCACTCCAGCGTCCGCAGGTCGGCGTACCGGTAGCAGCCCTCCGGGTCGGTGGTGGCCGTGGTGCCTCCCGGGAACGTCACAAGGAGGGACGGGTCGTTGTTGGTGTACAGGTCCGGGTACAACCGGCCGGGACCGTGGTTGGTGAGTCTCACCCGGACCGTGCTCGGGCCGCTGGTGACCGTCGTTCGCGCGCCGGAGACCGCGAGGTCGGCCGGTCGGCCATCGGTGACGGTGATGTCGACACCCTCCTCGAACTCGTCCCACGGGTCGTCCGTCTCAGGCGGATCGGGGGGCGGGTCGACCAGTCGTTTCAGGGTCAGCTGAGGTTCGGTGCCCCAGCGGGGTTCCGGCGGTTCGGCGAGCCATACGTAGGTCGCGCCCGGCTCCGGAGTGAAGATCGGGTGGGCCGCGTAGCCGGTTCTGGTGTACCAGGTCACGTCGGCGCCCATCCTGCTGCCGGTGATCGAGTCGGCAGGTGGGCGGAACGCCAGCGGTTCGGACAGGCCGTAGACGGCACCCGGCTCGAGCCGCGTGCCGAAGGTGCAGACCAGGTGGACTCCGACGGTCGAGCAGTTTCGGTATGTCTTGGCCAGGTGCCGGCTGCCGACCGCCAGCACCGCTCCGGTCACCGGGCTGGTGCCGGTGTGGGTGAATGGAAGATCGAATCGCGCTGTGCCGCCCGCCACCACGGAGATCGGCTCCAGACGGCGGGACACGAGGACGAACTCCTCATCGGGTGGCGGCACGAGGAGAACACCGAGGGCGAGTGTGACTCCGGCACCACCGGCCACGATCTGTCCCGTAAGTGCGAACATGCCCCGACAGTAGTTGTCGGTTATGTACCTCGTGCCGGAATCGATGGTCTGATTTCGAGGCGGTTTCCACTACGCACCGCAACTGCGGAATACTGCCTGCTGGAGGACAGCGCGGTCCTGCCCTCTCGCAGCCCGTGAAAATGAGCAAGGAGCGCACCCGATGCCTATCGCTTCTCCCGAGGTCTACGCCGAGATGATCGATCGCGCCAAGGCCGGCGCGTTCGCCTACCCGGCGATCAATGTGACGTCCTCGCAGACCCTCAACGCGGCCCTCCAGGGCTTCGCCGAGGCCGGCAGCGACGGCATCATCCAGATCTCCACCGGTGGCGCCGAGTATGTCTCGGGCCCGACGATCAAGAACAAGGTCGTCGGCGCGGTGGCGCTGGCCGAGTTCGCCCACCACGTCGCCAAGCAGTATTCGGTGAACATCGCGCTGCACACCGACCACTGCCCGAAGAACCACCTCGACGGCTTCGTCCGCCCGCTGATCGACATCTCGGCCGAGCGCGTGGCCAAGGGGCAGGCCCCGCTGTTCCAGTCGCACATGTGGGACGGCTCGGCCGTGCCGCTGGACGAGAACCTCCAGATCGCGGAGGAGCTGCTGGCGAAGACCGCGGCCGCCAAGATCATCCTGGAGATCGAGGTCGGCGTCGTCGGTGGCGAGGAGGACGGCGTCTCCGCCGCGATCGACGACAAGCTCTACTCCACCGTCGAGGACGGCCTGGCCACCGTCGCCGCCCTGGGCCTCGGTGAGAAGGGCCGCTACCTGACCGCCCTCACCTTCGGCAACGTGCACGGCGTCTACAAGCCGGGCAACGTCAAGCTCCGCCCGGAGATCCTCAAGGAGATCCAGGACGCGATCGGCGCCAAGTACGGCAAGGAGAAGCCGCTCGACCTGGTCTTCCACGGCGGTTCCGGCTCGCTGCTGTCGGAGATCCACGGCGCCCTGGACTACGGCGTGGTGAAGATGAACATCGACACCGACACGCAGTACGCGTTCTCCCGCCCGGTCGCGGACCACTTCTTCCGCAACTACGACGGTGTGCTGAAGGTGGACGGCGAGGTCGGCAACAAGAAGGCCTACGACCCGCGCGCCTGGGGCAAGCTGGCCGAGAACGGCCTCGCCAAGCGGGTCGTCGAGGCCTCCGAGCACCTCCGCTCGGCCGGTACCTCTCTCGGTAAGTAAGCACTCGATCCAACGGTGCCGGCCGGTCCCCTTCGTGGGGACCGGCCGTCGTCGTCTTGCAGAGTCACACCGCGGCGCGGGTACCATCGACCGATCAAGATCGGCGGGGCGGTGGTCGTGCTCGGAATCGAGGGCTGGGAACCCGAGTGGCATCACGACGCCGAGGCCCTCGCCGCCACGCATCGACACATGTTCGTGCGGCTCATCGGCAAGAGATTGCGGTCGAGCTGGCTGATGTGGGATGTCGCCGAGCGGGGATGGTTCGCGGACGGCCCGGTCATCCTCGACTTCGGACTCAGTCGTGTGGAGATCACTCACCGTAAGTTCGATGAGTGTGCGATCACCTGGGACCAGATCGACACGACGCTCCCGGTGGACCTCTACGAGCACTTCGACTGGCGTCCCGACCCGCACGCCGCGCTGCGCAAGGCCCGGGGCCGGTCGCTCCGGGCGGTCAACGTCATCGAACGGACCACCTCGGCCGACTGGCGGCCCCGGGTGCTGCACGCCGTCGAGTTCCTGTTCGACGGCGCGCGCCTCGCGATCTACAACGCCATGGACGAGAACGGCATCACCGACGTCCCCGAGGGCGACCTACCGGCGGCGCACTGGCGCCGCGTGCACGTGGCGTAGGGGGTCAGTCCCCGCCGCCGCCGCCACCGCCGCCACCACCGCCGCTGTCGCCGCCTCCCCAACCGCCACCGCCGCTGTCGCCACCGCCGCCCCACCACGACCCGCCGCTGTCACCGGAGGAGTGGGAGGAGGAGTCCGACGAGTCCCAGGAGCCGCTGCTCCCGTCGGAGTGGTGGTAGTAGGGCGACGAGCTGCTGCGCGACCGGCTCTTGCCGTACCGCCCCTCCCGGTACGAGGAACGCGTGTTGTGCTTGATCACCTTCACCGCGAGGGTTACCGCGACCAGCAGGAAGACGACTACGAAGACCACGGCCAGATCCATGGTTGGAGTGTGCGACAGCCCCGCCACTATTCCGAGAGCGCGGCCATCGCTTCGTCCAGAGAGTCGGTGATCACGATCAGATCGGACTGGTCGCCATGGGGCGAACGGGCCAGTAGCGGCCCCAGCAGATCCGCCACGGGCAGCCGCGACCAGTGCTCCACACCGAGGAACACGTACGCCCCGGACGGCCCGTCGGTGGCGTAGAACGTCTTCGTCGCGGCCTGAAAGATCTCCTGCACCGTGCCGGCCCAACCCGGGGCGAACACGATCCCGCCGCGGGCCAGCCGCAGGATCGAATCCTCCCGGACCGCGTTGGAGAAGTACTTCCCGATCTGCCCGGCGAACAGGTTGGCCGGCTCGTGGCCGTACAGCCAGGTGGGCAGTGCCAGACCGCCGTGCCGGAGCCGCCCGGCGACGTCGAGCGCCGGCAGCGGGTGCGCGGCCCGCACCGACAGCGCGGCCGCCGTGTACGGCTCGTGATCCATGAAATGCGGCGCCACCGACAGCCGGTCGATCGCGGTGCCGAGTGCCGCCTCGTCGAACGAGGCGAAGTAGGCGCCCAGGTTGGCGGCCTCCATCACCCCCGGTCCGCCGCCGGTCACGATCAACCGGTTCGCGGCGGCCAGGCGACGGGTCAGGGCGGCGACCATCCGGTACGGCTCCGAGCCCCGCGCCGCGGCATGCCCGCCCATGATCCCGATGGCACCGCCGGTCCCGTGCACGGCCGCCCACGCGTTGAGCGCCTTGCCGAGCGCGTTGTCGATGCCGGCGTCGTGGAGCCGCTGGGCCAGCGCCTCCCGGATGTCCGGAACCGCACCACCATGGTCGACGAAATGCCGGTAGACGGCAGTGTCGTACATACCGGCGAACCCGTGCTCGGCGAACCCGGCGGCCAGGTCCTCAGGCGTGTAGAGCAGCGCCGGATGGGTCGGATAGGGCCGCCCGTCGAACGGCGGGACCACGTGCGCGCCACGCAGGATCAGATCGGTCTCCACCTCGGGACCGGCCAGGTGACAACCCACGAACATGGTGTCGCGCACGTCCACCGCGGCCAGATCGGGCGGGTCGCGGTCCAGTCGCAGGCCGAGGACGCAGAGGCCGGCCAGCGTGTTCTTGGCCAGGTGCACGTCCAGCTCGGCTCGGGTCTCGATCTCGTCGGCGGTCGCGTCGAAGGGGGCGTCGCCGCCGAGCACGGGTTGCAGGGGATCGGGCATGCGTCCATCTTGCTCGAGTCGAGCGAGTCGTTGACGTACTACCTAGAGTTGGCGCATGCGTGCTGCGACGGGTTCACTTTTCGGTCTGGCCTACGGGGATTCACTCGGGAAACCGACCGAGTTCCAGGAGTACGCGACGATCGTGGCCCGCTACGGTCCCGAGGGCCCACGCCGGCTGGTCGGTGAGCCGGCACTGGTGACCGACGACACCCAGATGGCGCTCGCCGTCGGTGAGGCGCTGCTGGAAGCCGAGGAGATCACCCCGGACGCCCTGGAGCCGGTGCTGCGGCGGCGGTTCCTGGAGTGGGCGGCCAGCCCGGAGAACGACCGGGCACCCGGCATGACCTGTCTGCGGGCGATCGGCAACCTGGCCGACGGCCGGTCCTGGACCCGGGCCACCCAGGCCGAGTCGAAGGGGTGCGGGGCGAACATGCGGGTCACCCCGGTCGGACTGATGCCGGGACTCACCGACGACCAGCGGTCCGGGGCGGCGCAGTTCCAGGCCGCACTGACACACGGGCATCCGACCGGGCTGGCGGCCAGCGAGCTCACGGCGTACGCCGTCCACTGGCTCCGGGACGGCCTCGCGCCGTCCGACCTGCTCGGTGCCCTGCGGGACCGCTGCGCCGAGCAGCGCAAGGTCTACCGCGGTGACTGGCTCGGTGAGCTGTGGCACCGGCCGGCGGTGACCTCGCCGGAGGAGTTCATCGCCCTGGGCTGGGACGAGTGCGCGGCCGCCCTGGACCGGGTGGTGGAGGCACTGTCCGGCGGTGACCACACCGGCGATCCGTGCCTGCGCACCGGCGCCGGATGGATCGCCGAGGAGGCGCTCGCCACCGCGCTCTACGTCTATCTGATCTCGCCGGACGAGCCGGTCGCCGTCCTCGGCCGCGGCGCGGCCTCCTCCGGCGACTCCGACTCGATCGCCTGTCTGGCGGGCGCCTTCGCCGGTGCCGCTCTGGGCCAGACCGCCTGGCCGGCCGAGTGGCAGACCCAGATCGAGTACGCCGACCGCCTGTTCCGCCTCGGCACAGCCTGGGACTGACCCGCCCACCCCCGCAGCGCCCAGCCCGGGTTGTGGCTGGCTCTGACCGCTGTTTCAGCGTGCTTGAGACAGCGGTGGCGCCCAGCCCGGGTTGTGGCTGGTTCTGGCCGCTGTTTCAGGGTGCTTGAGACAGCGGTGGCGCCCAGCCCGGGTTGTGGCTGGTTCTGGCCGCTGTCTCAGCGTGCTCGACACAGCGGTGGCGCCCAGCCCGGGTTGTAGCTGGTTCTGGCCGCTGTTTCAGCGTGCTTGAGGCAGCGGTGGCAGCCAGCCGGGAAAGGCGGTCGGGCCTGAAACGTGGTGGCAGCGGAATGAACGCGGCCCCGGCGGGTTGAATGGGGGCATGCAGAACCTCCTTCCCGAGCCGCCGGCCACCCGACTGCCCGCTGACGCCGAGGCCGACAAAGCCTTGGCCGAGGCCGCCACGACGGGCTCCGAGCAGGCCTTCAAGGCGGTCGCCGCCAGATTCCCTTCCTACAGCGCCGCCTGGGCGCCCCTGGCCGCCGCGGCTCTGGCCGCGAACGAGCCGGTGACCGCATACGCCTACGCCCGTACCGGATACCACCGAGGCCTCGACGCGCTGCGCCGCAGTGGCTGGAAGGGCCACGGCCCGGTTCCGTGGGCGCACGAGCCGAACCAGGGATTCCTCCGCTGCCTGCACGCCCTGTCCCAGGCCGCCGCCGTGATCGGTGAGGCGGACGAGGCGGCCCGCTGCGCCCAGTTCCTGCGGGACAGCGACCCGGCCGCCGCCGACGCCCTGACCTGACGAGGCCGTTCCCGGACCGGCCACCGGTCGGTCCGGGAACGCGCGGATCCGGCCAGGGTCGGTCCGGGCACCTGCGGATCTAGCCGGGGTCGATCTGGAGAACGCGCGGATCCTGCTGGACGTGCCTGCTAGAGCCCGTCGGCGACCGCTGCGGCGATCTTGAGCCAGGCGTCCTTCGTTCCGGCGGACAGTTCGCCGTAGCGGATCGGCTCACCCGAGTCGATCAGCCGCTCGTAGGGTGCCACCAGCACCGCCCTGGTCCGGGCGGCGAAGTGCTGCTGGATCCACTGGAGGTCGATGTCCTTGCGGGTCGGCGGCATGGTGACGATAGTCACTGCCTGGCGCACCAATCGGCGTCGCCCGCTCTGCTCCAGGTGGTCGAGCGCCCGGGCCGCGGTCTCGGCGGAGTCGTTACGGGCCGACATCGTGATCACCAGCTGGTCGGTGGCGTCCATCGCGGCCTGCCAGTTCTCCGCGCGGACGTTGTTCCCGGTGTCCACGAAGATCAGCTTGTAGAACCGGCTCACCACGTCCCGGATCTCGGCGAACGAGGACGCGGTCAGCATCTCGCCGGCGGTCGCCGACTCGTCCGAGGCGAGCACGTCGAACATGCCCTCGCCCTGGGCACGCACATACTGCGACAGGTCACCGACCCGCCCCTGCGCACCCTGGAAGAGATGCAGATCACGCATCATGTCCCGGACGGTACGGGCGTGGAAATCCTGCTGTGCCCGCATACCGAGGGTGCCCTGGGTCTCGTTGTTGTCCCAGGCCAGGACGTACCCACCGCGTTTCTGCCCGAACGTCATCGCCAGCAGCAGCACGGCCACCGTCTTGCCGGCGCCGCCCTTCGGGTTGACCACGGTGACCTGGCGCAGCCCGCCGAAGTTGCGGCGGACCATCTCGACGTCCTGCTTGTACTCCAGCTCCCGCTGCCCCGGAGCCAGCTTGACCAGGCCGAACATGCCCTTCTGAAGCACCGCCCGAGCGCCCATGGTGGCACTCTGCTGAGCCGGCCGGGCCAGCCGCCGCCGCGCGAACTCCTCGGCGGTCGGCGTGCCGTCCACCATCCAGTTCAGTTCCTGGAACGGGTCCGCCTCAGCGTTCGGCTGCGTCTGCTGATCATGGGGATGCGGGTTCGGCAATGCGGGTTGCGGCTGGTGGGGCGGCTGCGCGACGGGTGCGACAGCCGGCGTCACCGGCGCGGCGTGCGGCGGCTGCGGAGGTACGGGCGCGACGTGCGCGTTCGGCCAGGCCTCGGCAGCGCCTTGCGCCCCGTCGGCGTGCTCGGCATGCGAGGTCGGCGGCGTCACCGGCGCGGCATGCGGTGGCTGAGGAGTGGGCTGCGCCCGCGGCGGTACGGCCGGCGCGTGCCCCGTCGACCAGGCACCGGCCGACGGCTGGACGGACACCGGACGGGTGACCGGCTGCTGCTCGCCCGGCCGTTGCTCGCCAGGCTGCTGATCCACCGGCGAGGTGAAAGCCGGCTGCTGATTCACCGGCGACGGAAAGGCCGGCTGCTGATCCGCCGGCGGCGGGAAGGGCGACTGCTGATCCGCCGACGGGGAGAAGGCCGGCTGCTGATCCGCCGGCGGCGGGAAGGGCGACTGCTGGTTCACCGGCGGCGGGAAGGCCGCCCGATCACCCGGGTGAGGCTGTGCCGCCTGCTGATCGCCCGCCTGCGGATACGCCGCCTGCGGCTCGCCCGGCGGCCGGGGCACCGACTCCTGACCGGCCGCTTCCGGATGCACCGGAGGTCCGACCGGTCCCTGATGAGCCGGAGGTGCGGCCGGAGCCGGACGGTGCAGCGGCTGCGCCCACGGCGAGTCGGCCGCGGTGTGCCCTTCCGGATGCCCGGTCGGTGCGGGCGGCAGCCCGGACTGTGGATGCGGCTGCCGCGGCACGGCCGGCGCCCCGTCCGGGGTGGGCCGCTGCGCGGGCACGTGCACCCCGGGTGGCAGTGGCGGACCGTCGGCCGGCCGGAACACGCCCGGCTCGACCTGGACCATCCCGACCGGTGGGGTCCGATCGGTCAGTGGCACGGCACGGCCGTGCACCGGCGTCTCGGGCTCGTCGGCCCAGAACGGCTCCACGTCCCGGGCCGGCGGCGATGCCTCGGCTCCGGGGACGTAGACACGGTCGGCGTTCTCGTCCGCCACGGATGAGACCTCCGGTATCACGAAATCTTGGCTGCCCGTCCAAGAGTTGCACGGACCTCAGCCCGCGTACACCGCCCAGGCGCCCGGCTCAGTCCACCAGGATCGCTTGCGGCTCGTGGATCCCGCCACCCCGTCGTCGAGGAACTGAAGGTCACCCTCACGGGGGAGGACGGACACCGCACGTCCTCGGACCCGGCGCACCTCCACCCGTACCCGCGTGGGCTTGAACAGCTTCTTGACGACCACCGGGACCGCGACCGCCACCTCGACCCGGCCGTCGGTCGGGTCGCCGTCGGCGAGCAGGCGCAGGCCGTCGAACTCGGCGTAGCCTGCGCCGTTGCCGATCGCGCAGGCCAGCACCGGCTCCGCGCCGTCGGTGAGCACGGCGTCGTCGACCTCGACCCGGCCGCGCCACGGCACGGCCCGCCCGTTGTCGTCGGAGCCGCCGAGCAGCGCGCCGTCCAGGGTGATCGATCCGCCGTCGTTGCGCAGCAGGTCGAGCCGCCGGATCGTGCCGTTCATCACGGCCGCCGCGACGGCCGCGGGTGTCCGGGGGAGGCCCAACTGGGCCGCCAGGTCCTCGGTGTTGCCCGGGTCGAGCGGCAGGATCGCGACCGGCGGCAGGTCCGGCACGGTCCGCCCGGCGGGCAGATCGTCGGGCCGTTTACTGGGCGGCGGGGCGTAGCGCCGGACCAGCCGGCGCATCACGGCGCGCAGCTGGCCGTCGGTCGCGGTCGCCACCACCAGGCGTACGTTGCCGGCCGGGTCCGGCCAGGTCAGGCCGTCCGGGCGGGCCGGACCGTCGAACCGGGCGAGGACCGCGTCGATCTCCTGATCGGAGCCGGCCAGCACGGTCTCCACCCGCGCCCCCGCCTCGCGCAGCGCGTCCGCGCAGGCCAGGACGGGGGTACGGGGAGTGGCACAGGCGGCGTTGCAGCCGCCGCAGCCCGAACCACAGGAGTCGCCCGAGCCCTCGGCCAGGCTCAGGAGAACGACGTCGTACATCAGACTCCGCCGAGAACCGAGTGCCGCTCGATGACCGCCTCGCGACCGGGGCCGACGCCGACGATCGAGATCCGGGCGCCGATCCGGGCCTCGACGAACTCGACGAAGTCCTGCGCCTCCTGGGGCAGATCCTCGAACTTGCGGCAGCCGGAGATGTCCTGTTTCCAGCCGGGCAGCGTCTCGTAGATCGGCAGCGCGTGGTGGAAGTCGGTCTGGTTGACCGGCATCTCGTCGTGCCGGACACCGTTCACCTCGTAGGCCACGCAGACCGGGATCTCGTCCAGCCCGTCGTAGTTGTCGAGTTTGGTCATCGCGAAGTCGGTGACCCCGTTGATCCGCTGGGCGTACCGGCCGATCACCAGGTCGAGCCAGCCGATCCGGCGCGGGCGGCCGGTGGTGGTGCCGTACTCGTGACCGACCTCACGCAGGTAGTCACCGAACTTGTCGTGCAGCTCGGTCGGGAACGGGCCCTCACCGACACGGGTGGTGAACGCCTTCAGCACGGCGATCACCCGGTCGATCCGGGTCGGCGGGATGCCGGCGCCGGTGCAGGCGCCGCCGGACGTCGCGTTCGAGCTGGTCACGAACGGGTACGTGCCGTGGTCCACGTCGAGCAGGGTGGCCTGGCCGGCCTCGCAGAGCACGACCTTGCCGTCGTCGATGGCCTGGGACAGCTCCAGGGCGGTGTCCGCCACGTACGGCCGCAGCCGGTCGACGTACGACAGGAGCTCCTGGACGACGTCGTCGACCTTCGCCCCGGTCCGGTTGTAGATCTTCGACAGCACCTGGTTCTTGAAGCCGAGTGCGGCCGTGACCTTCTGCCGCAGGATCGACTCGTCGAAGAGGTCCTGCACCCGGATGCCGACCCGGTTCATCTTGTCGGCGTAGGTCGGGCCGATGCCCCGGCCGGTCGTACCGATCCGGCGGGAGCCGAGGAAGCGCTCGGTGACCTTGTCCAGGGTGCGGTTGTAGGAGGCGATGACGTGCGCGTTCGCGCTGATGCGGAGCCGGGAGGTGTCGATGCCCCGGGCCTCCAGCCCGTCGATCTCCTGGAACAGCACGTTGAGGTCGACGACGACGCCGTTGCCGATCACCGGTACGACCCCCGGGGAGAGGATCCCGCTCGGGAGGAGGTGGAGCGCGTACTTCTCGCCGTCGATGACGACGGTGTGGCCCGCGTTGTTGCCACCGTTGAACTTGACCACGTAGTCGAGCCGGTCACCCAGCAGGTCCGTGGCCTTACCCTTGCCCTCGTCGCCCCATTGGGCGCCGACCAACACGATCACCGGCACTTTTAGATATGCCTTTCCCCAAGGTCGTACCTGGAGGAGTCCGGGTACTGCGAAAGTTTACGCGACGCCGCCGCAGGTAGGATGGGCCGTCGTGCGCGTACTTCTGATCGGCTCCGGTGGGCGCGAGCACGCGCTTGCCGTCGGCCTCTCCGCCGACCCGTCCGTCGACTTCCTGGCCGCGGCGCCGGGCAACCCCGGCATCGCCCAATTCGCCGAGCTGCACGACGTGAAACCCACCGATCCGGCCGCGGTCGCCGCGCTCGCCGTCGAACTGAACGCCGACCTCGTCGTGATCGGCCCGGAGGCCCCGCTGGTCGCCGGTGTCGCCGACGCGGTCCGCGCCAAGGGCATCGCCTGCTTCGGCCCGTCCGCCGCCGCGGCGCGCCTGGAGGGCTCGAAGGCGTTCGCCAACGAGGTGATGGCCGCCGCCGGCGTCCCGACCGCCCGGTCCTTCGACTGTTCCACCGTCGCCGAGGCCCGGGCGGCCCTCGAAGAACTCGGCGCGCCGTACGTGGTGAAGAACGACGGTCTGGCCGCCGGCAAGGGCGTGGTCGTGACCGACGACCTGGACGAGGCCCTGATCCACGCCGAGGCGTGCGGCAAGGTCGTCATCGAGGAGTTCCTGCCCGGTCCCGAGGTCTCGCTCTTCGTGGTCACCGACGGCACCGCCGTCGCGCCGCTGATGCCGGCGCAGGACTTCAAGCGCCTGGCCGACGGCGACGAGGGGCCCAACACCGGTGGCATGGGCGCCTACGCCCCGCTGGACTGGGCACCGGCCGACCTGACCGAGCGGGTGCTGCGGGAGACCGTCGAGCCGACGCTGGCCGAGATGCGCCGCCGGGGCACCCCGTTCGCCGGGCTGCTCTACGTCGGGCTCGCGCTCACCCCGGACGGCCCGAAGGTGATCGAGTTCAACGCCCGCTTCGGCGACCCGGAGACCCAGGTGGTGCTCGCGCTGCTGGAGACGCCGCTGGCCGGCCTGCTCAACGCCGCCGCGACCGGCACGCTGGCCGAGCACGGCCCGCTGACCTGGAAGTCCGGCGCGGCCATCACCGTGGTCGTGGCGAGCCACAACTATCCGGGCGTACCGCGTACCGGCGACGTCATCGAGGGTGCCGAGCGGCCCGGCGTCATCCACGCCGGGACCGCCCGTAACGCCGACGGCGCGCTGGTGTCGGCCGGTGGCCGGGTGCTCAGCGTGACCGCCTCCGGCACCGACCTGGCCGGGGCCCGTGCGGCCGCCTACGCCCTGGTCGACGGGATCCGCCTGGACGGTGCCCAGTACCGGACCGACATCGCGCTGCGCGCCGTCGAGGGCCGCATCACGCTGTGACGAGTGCCGGCCGCGTGGCGTCCCGCAACAGCACCACGGAGAACCACAGGACGCCCGCGGCCCCGGCCACCAGGCCGCCGAGGTAGAGCGCCTCGGGTACGGCGGCCCGCAGCGACGCCGCGCTCAGCCCCGGCACGTACAGCGCCAGGGCCGGGCGGGGCAGCACCCCGGCACGCCACGACGCGATGCCGAAGAGCACCACCCCGATCAGGAACGTCAGAGCCACCACCAGGAAGTACGGTCGTCCCGGCCCGGTGAGCACCGCCTCCCGGGTCGCCGCGTCCTGATATTGCAGGACCGCGTGGGTGAGGAACTCGATCGCGAAGAGCCCGCTCAGCCCGAGGTGGTTGAGCACGAAGCCGGCCAGCCCGAGCCACCCCGCCTCCCGCCGCTGCCGCAGGTGGAGCGCGGTCAGGGTGAGCAGCAGCAGCGCGGAGGCGGGCGGTGCCAGGGCGTGGGTGAAGCCGTTCTCCGGCAGCAGGCCGGCGCGCCGGGCGACGGCCACCAGCATGAGTACACCGCCGGCGACGCCGGTGAGGGCCGCGAGGCGGTAGAGGATCCGATCGGACACGGTGGGCTCCTTCGAGAGTGGATGCCTGACACCGTGGCCGGGGAGTCCCGCCACGGGACAGTGCCGCGTGGCCAGGAGTGGCGGCGCGGGCCGGCCGTTCGGCACATGACCTCCGGCCAGACATCGACGGCGACCCTGGGCCCGGCGGTATCGGTCACCTAGCGTGGCGGTATGGCTGTGGATGCTCCGCCGCTGCGCTGGATGGCCTCGCTTCTCTACGTGGCCGTGATGCTCACCGGCCTCTACTACACCGGCGCCGGTCTGGCCCCGGACTGGTCCCGCGGTGAGCTGGTGGTCTTCCTCGCCGGACTGATCGCGCTGCTCGTGGTCGAGCAGGTGGACTGGCGCCGGCCCCATTCCCGGCGCTGGTCGGTGGCCATGCTGCTGATCCGGATCGTGCTGCTGGAGGCGGTGAACGCGGCCGACGGCGCCGGATTCTCGCGTGCCCTCTACGTGCTGGTGCCGTTCTTCGCGTATTTCTGGCTGGGTCGTGGCGCCGGAATCGGGCTGGCGACCTTCTATCTGGTGATGGCGCTGACCCGGGCGAGCACGGTCACCGGCGGCCCGGCCGACCCCGAGGTCGTCTCCGAGTTGTTCATGCTCTTCATCGGCCTCGTCCTGGCGGTCGCCACCGCCGCGGTCGCGGTCGAACAGAGGCGCAGCCGCATGCAGGCGGAACGGCTGGTGGCGGAGCTGACCGCGACGCAACAGCGGGTCGCCGAGCTGAGCGCCGCGAGTGAGCGCAACCGGCTGGCCCGGGACATCCACGACAGTGTCGGCCACCATCTGACCGCGATCAGCGTGCAACTGGCGAAGGCGGAGGCGTTCCGGGAGCGGGATCCGGCGATCGCGGACCGCGCGGTCGCCGACGCACACCGGGCGGCGACGCGGGCCCTGCGGGAGGTACGCGAGTCCGTCGGAACCCTCCGAGCCGAGCCGTTCTCCCTGGCTACTGCCTTGTTCGCGCTGGTCGAGGGCCTGGACGACCCGGATTTCCGAGTGGTCCTCGATCTCGGCGGCTCAGAGACCGAGGACGGTCCGGAAAGCCTCGGCCGTCCGGAAGACCGCGGTGGCCCCGCCTTGACCGGTGGCCCTGCCTTGACCGGGCGGGCCGGTGCGGAGGCGCTGTACCGGGTCGCCCAGGAGGCGCTGACCAATGCCCGCCGGCATGCGAACGCCGGTCTGGTCCGGGTGGCGGTCCGTAGCGCGGGGGACGACGCGGTGCTCGAAGTGGAGGACGACGGCCGCGGGTTCGAGCCGGAGACCACCTCCGGCGGTGGCCTGCGGGGGATGCGGGAGCGCCTGGCGGCGCTGGGCGGGAGCGTGCGGGTGGAGTCGCGTCCCGGCCAGGGCACCCGGATCACCGCGAGCGTCCCGGCGGCGGGGCGATGACCGACGAGCCGGTCCGCGTGCTGGTGGCCGACGACCAGGCGCTGATCCGGGAGGGCATCGCCTCACTGCTCGGCATCGAGCCGGGCATCGAGGTGGTCGGGACGGCGGCGGACGGCCGGGCCGCGGTCGAGCTGGCACTGGCGACCACCCCGGACGTGGTGCTGATGGACGTCCGGATGCCGGTCCTGGACGGGCTGCGCGCCGCGGAGTTGCTGCGCGAGCGGCTGCCGGCCTGCCGGGTGCTGATGCTGACCACCTTCGACGACGAGGAGTACGTCGTCCGGGCGCTGCGTGCCGGAACCGGTGGTTATCTGCTCAAAGACCTGCCCCCGAAGGACCTGGCCCGGGCGGTACGGCTGGCCCGGGCCGGTGTCGACCAGCACGACAGCGCGGTGTTGCGGCGGGTGGTCACCGCCCTGGACCGGGGAGCGACGCCGGCGCGCCGGATCGATCTGACCGACCGGGAGCAGGCCGTCCTGCGGCTGATCGCCCGCGGTGCCACGAACCGGGAGATCGCGGCGCGGCTCTTCGTGAGCGAGGGGACGGTCAAGAACCACGTCTCGAACATCTTGGCCCGGCTCGGCCTGCGGGACCGGACCCAGGCCGCCATCTACGCCCGCGACCGGGGGCTGCTCTGAGGGCGGTCGTCCCGTCGTACCACCGCGGGGGTCTCGGGCGCGGTGGGCGCCCGAAACCGTGGGTGAGTCGCGGACCTCAGCCCTTGGGGATGTCGAAGAGCTTGGGGATGCTGGTGGCGAGGGTGACGTCGCCCTTGGTCTTGATCTTGCCGGTCATGAACAGCATCACCGGGTTGCCGGAGCCGGAGACGATCTTCAGGAAGGTCAGTCCGTCCATGGTCATCGCGAGTTTCGGGTCGCGACCCGGGCTGCTGGTCACGGTGCAGGTGGCGTTCTCGATCACCGTCTCGTAGGTGTCGGAGGTGCCCCCGGGGCCGCCGGAGATGATCCAGTGGATGACGGTGGCGGTGTCGCCGGCCCGGTCCGCACGGAACAGCGTGGGCATCCGGTTGAAGACCTCGTCGAGGATCTTGGTGCGCTTCTCCGAGGCCATCACCTCGGCGATCTTGGCGTCCGGCGTGGATTTGACGAGCTGGGTGAACTCCCTCGGACCGATCGACGCGAGCGACTCGGGGCTGAAATCAGTCATCAGGCTTCCTTTCGGAGTTCGCCGGTGTACTCGCCGGTAAGTTCAGCGAGGATGCCGCTTTTCTGAGCAGTGTGCCACTCCCAAATGAATGTTGGACAGTCGGGTCGGTCTGCTCATAAACTCCCCAACATGTCTTTGGGAGATGGCGACAAGGCCGCCTTACGAGCGCTGGCCCATCCGGTCCGGCTCCAGATCATGTCCCTGCTGACCGGGGCCGAGATGACCGCGGCCGAGGTCGCCCGCGAGCTCGGGCTGACCCATGCCAACGCCAGCTATCACCTGCGCAATCTCCTGTCCGGTGGGCTGATCGTGGCGGCCGGCGAGGAGAAGATCCGCGGTGGTGTCGCCAAGCGGTACCGGTACGACGTACACAGCGAGCCCGCCCGCGGCCCCCGGCCGGACGAGCAGCTCCGTGCCGAGTTCGCCGCCATCGCCCACGAGCTGGTCCGCCGCAGCGCCGGCGCCCACTTCGCCGAGCGGCGCAATCTGGTCGGTGACGGCGACTTCTGGGTCGATCCCGAGGTGTGGATGGCCATCCGCGAGCGGATCTCCGAGGCCGTCGACGACCTGCACCGGGCGGCACGCCCCCCACGGACCCCCGGCACCGTGCGTACCAGCACCACGGTCGCGATGTTCCAGCTGCGCGAGGAGCCGGCCGAGTGAACGCGCTCGCGCCGCTGCGGCACACCTCGTTCCGGTTCCTGCTGGCCGGGCGGTCGATCAGCGCGCTGGGCAACTCGTTCGCGCCGATCGCCCTCGCCTTCGCCGTCCTCGACGACCGGCCGAGCGTCCGCATCTGGTCGCCGATCTGCGGCTCGGCTGGTCGGAGTTCCGCTCCCGCACCTGGCTCTGGGCGGTGGTGGGCGGCTTCGGGGTGCTGAACGCGGCGTGGAGCGGCGGTATGTACGTGCTCGGCCCGGCGGTCGCCGACGAGACCATCGGCCGCCCGGCGTGGGGTCTGGTTCTCGCCGCGGAGACCGCCGGGATGATCGTCGGCGGGTTGCTGGCGATGCGTCTCCGGCTGCACCGGCTGCTGCTGGTCGGCGTGATCGGCTGTTTCGGGATGGCGCTGCCGCTGTTCGTGCTCGGCCTCCACCCCCCGGCTGTGGGTGCTGCTGCCGACGATGTTCGTGGCCGGGCTCATGTTGGAGCAGTTCGGCGTGGCCTGGGAGACCTCGATGCAGGAGCACGTGCCGGCGGACCGGCTGGCGCGCGTGTACTCGTACGACATGGTCGGTTCCTTCATCGCGATGCCGCTCGGTGAGGTGGCGGTCGGGCCGGTCGCACACGAGATCGGGCTGGGCGTGACGCTGATCGGGACCGGGACGGTGGCGACGCTCGCGGTGGTCGGCATGCTCAGCAGCCGCGAGGTACGCACCCTGCGTCACCGGCTGCCGGAGGACGTACCGCGGCCCGTGACAGAATCGGTGCCGTGACCATCCCGAACGTGCTCGCCGCCCGGTACGCCTCCGCCGATCTCGTCACCCTCTGGTCCCCGGAGGAGAAGATCCGGATGGAGCGCAAGCTCTGGCTGGCGGTCCTCAAGGCTCAGCGTGACCTCGGCGTCGACGTTCCGCAGGGCGCCGTCGAGGCGTATGAGGCGGTGCTCGACCGGGTCGACCTGGCGTCGATCGCCGAGCGGGAGCGGGTCACCCGGCACGACGTGAAGGCCCGCATCGAGGAGTTCAGCGCGCTGGCCGGCTTCGAGCAGATTCACAAGGGCATGACGTCGCGCGACCTGACCGAGAACGTGGAGCAGCTGCAGATCCGGGCGTCGCTCGAGCTGATCCGTGACCGGGTGGTGGCGGCCCTGGCCCGGCTGGCCTCGCTCGCCGTCGAGCACTCCGACCTGGTGATGACCGGCCGGTCGCACAACGTCGCGGCCCAGGCCACCACGCTGGGCAAGCGGTTCGCCTCGGCGGCCGAGGAACTGCTGATCGCCTACGAGCGGCTGGACGATCTGATCGGCCGCTACCCGCTGCGCGGGATCAAGGGCCCGGTCGGCACCGCGGCCGACCAGCTGGACCTCTTCGACGGCTCGTTCGAGAAGGCCGCGGAGCTGGAGAAGAAGGTCGCCGAGCACCTCGGCTTCAACCGGGTGCTGTCCAGCGTCGGCCAGGTCTACCCGCGGTCGCTCGACTTCGACGTCGTCTCGGCGCTGGCACAGATCGTCGCCGGCCCGTCCTCACTGGCCACCACGATCCGCCTGATGGTCGGCCAGGAGCTGGTCACCGAGGGGTTCAAGCCCGGCCAGGTCGGCTCGTCGGCGATGCCGCACAAGATGAACACCCGGTCCTCGGAGCGGGTCAACGGTCTCGCGGTGATCGTCCGCGGCTACCTGTCGATGGTCGGTGAGCTGGCCGGTGACCAGTGGAACGAGGGCGACGTCTCCTGCTCGGTGGTGCGCCGGGTCGCCCTGCCGGATGCGTTCTTCGCCGCCGACGGCCTGTTCCAGACGTTCCTCACGGTGCTGGACGAGTTCGGGGCGTACCCCGCGGTGATCGCTCGTGAGCTGGACCGTTTCCTGCCCTTCCTGGCCACCACCAAGGTGCTGGTCGCGGCGGTGCGCAAGGGCGTCGGCCGGGAGGTCGCGCACGAGGTGATCAAAGAGCACGCGGTCGGTGTGGCCCTGGCCATGCGGGAGAAGGGTGCGGCGGTCAACGACCTCTTCGACCGGCTCGCCGGCGACGAGCGCCTTCAGCTCTCGCGCGCCGAGATCGACACGCTGGTCGCGGACCGGGCCGCTTTCGTCGGCGCGGCGCCGGCGCAGGTCCAGGAGGTCGCCGCGCGGGTCGCTTCGATCGTGGCCGAGCATCCGGCCGCGGCGGGGTACGCCCCAGCGCCGATCCTCTGATCCACCGGACCGGCACTGGGACCCGCTCACCCGAAACGCCCCGCCCACTCAGGCGGCGGCCGGCTCAGGCATCGGCTTGTTCAGACGCCCGCGATCGACGTGATCCACGCCCGGTTGTAGGCGACGCTGCCGTAGTACTGGCGGCTCGAGCCGTCCGCGGTCGAGGCGACGCCCACCTGGGCGCCGTTGTAGACCTGCGGTCCACCCGAGTCGCCCCGCCAGGCGTTGCCGTTGATCCGGGTGCTGCCGATCGCCCGGCCGCCGTAGGCGTCGGTCTGGTTGGTCGAGGTGACCTGCACCGTGGCGGTCTTAAGGGTCGGTGACGCCCCGCAGCCGGAGTAGCAGGTCATGCCCCAGCCGTAGATGCTGTTGGACGAGCCGACCGGCGGGTACGCGCTGGACAGCGGCATGTACGAGGTGCTGACCGAGCTGCTCAGGCGCAGCAGCGCCAGGTCGTAGCGGCTCGACGAGGACGCGACGGTGCGGGTGACACCGCCGGAGGCGTAGTTGACGCTGCCGACCCGTACCGACATGGTCCCGCTGACGCAGTGCCGGGCGGTGAGCACGTAGTTGGCCGAGATGATCGTGCCGGAGCAGGTGAAGCTGCCGTTGCTGAAGACCGCGGCGGCCCATGGCGCGGAGGAGACGGTGCCACCTCCGATGATGTTCGGGGTGACGGGCTCGTCGGCGTAGGCGGCGGTGGGGGCGAGCATGGCCGTGACCGCGCCGGCGAGGGCGGCCAGGAGTCGAATGCGCACGTCGAGATCTCCTTCTGGGGGAAATTAATCGATATCGACGAATGCAAACTAAGGCGTGATCGCGGCCGGGCCCAGAGTCCAATTGATACATATCACTGGATGATGGCCCCTGAGGTGAACGCGCAAGCCCTGCTCAAAGAGGCTCGGATCGGGCTGCCGACACCGGCCCCCGGCTGGTCCACGGGGTCCACCGGGTAGGCTTCGCCTGCTTACACCTATCAGTCAGGAGTGCCCGTGGCTCGCGTCGTGGTCGACGTCATGCTCAAGCCGGAGATCCTGGACCCGCAGGGTCAAGCGGTGGCGAACGCGCTGCCCCGGCTCGGCGTCACCGATGTCTCTTCTGTCCGCATCGGCCGCCGGATCGAGATCGATTTCACTGGGGAGCCCGACCTCGACCGGGCCCGTGAGATCGCCGACAAGCTGCTCGCCAACCCGGTGATCGAGGACTTCGAGATCCGCGTCGAGTCCGCTTCGGCGGAGGTCGCCTGACCATGCGGATCGGTGTGGTCACCTTCCCGGGCTCGCTCGACGACGGGGACGCCGCCCGCGCCGCCCGGATCGCAGGCGCCGAGGCCGTCCGCCTCTGGCACGGCGACCCGGACCTGCACGGCGTCGACGCGGTCGTGCTCCCCGGCGGATTCTCGTACGGCGACTATCTGCGCTGCGGCGCCATCGCCCGGTTCGCGCCGGTGATGGAGTCCATCATCGATGCGGCGCGGGGCGGTCTGCCCGTGCTCGGCATCTGCAACGGTTTCCAGGTCCTGTGCGAGGCGCACCTGCTGCCCGGCGCCCTGACCCGGAACCAGCACCTGCACTTCCGTAACCGCGACCAGTGGCTCAAGGTCGAGGCGACGAACACCGCCTGGACCAACGACTTCACCCCCGGCCAGGAGATCCTGATCCCGGTGAAGAACGGTGAGGGCTGCTTCGTCGCCGACACCAGGACGCTCGACGCGCTGGAGGCCGAGGGCCGGGTCATCGCCCGCTACATCAAGGGCAACCCGAACGGCTCGCAGCGCGACATCGCGGGGATCACCAACGAGGCCGGCAACGTCGTCGGCATCATGCCGCACCCGGAACACGCCGTGGAGGCGCTGACCGGCCCGTCGCTCGACGGCCTCGGCTTCTTCACCTCCGTCCTGCGGGCCCTGGCGGGCGCGTCCGTGGACAGTCAGCTCGCAGGGGGACAACAGTGACCACGCAGGAGAAGCCGAGCGGTTTCGCTGCGACCGACGTGCTCGTCAGCGGGTCCGACGGTCCCGACACCGTCGAGCAGGCACAGAAGACCTCGGACGAGCTGCAGCCCTACGCCGAGCTGGGGCTCAAGGACGACGAGTACGCCAAGATCCGTGAGATCCTGGGCCGGCGTCCCACCGCGTCCGAGCTGGCGATGTACTCGATCATGTGGAGTGAGCACTGCTCGTACAAGTCGAGCAAGGTCCACCTCAAGCAGTTCAGTGAGAAGGCGCCGCAGAACAGCCGGATGCTCGCCGGCATCGGCGAGAACGCCGGTGTGGTGCAGATCTCCGAGAAACTGGCCGTCACCTTCAAGGTCGAGTCGCACAACCACCCCAGCTACGTCGAGCCCTACCAGGGCGCGGCAACCGGCGTCGGCGGCATCGTCCGCGACATCCTGGCGATGGGTGCCCGGCCGATCGCGGTGATGGACCCGCTGCGCTTCGGTGCGCACGACCACCCCGACACCGCCCGGGTGCTGCCCGGCGTGGTCGCCGGCATCGGTGGCTACGGCAACTGCCTGGGCCTGCCCAACATCGGTGGCGAGATCGTCTTCGACCCGTGTTACCAGGGCAACCCGCTGGTCAACGCACTGAGCATCGGCGTGCTGCCGGTCGAGCGCCTCCAGAAGAAGGAGGCCACCGGCACCGGCAACATCGTCGTCCTGCTCGGCGCGCGGACCGGCCGGGACGGTATCGGCGGTGTCTCCGTGCTGGCGTCGGCCACCTTCGACGAGGAGGCCGAGCAGCGCCGCCCGTCGGTGCAGGTCGGCGACCCGTTCATGGAGAAGCTGCTGATCGAGAGCTGCCTCGAGCTGTACGACGCCGGTCTCGTCTCCGGCATCCAGGACCTCGGCGGCGCGGGCCTCACCTGCGCACTCACCGAGACCGCCGCGGCGGCCGGCACCGGCATGCGGGTCTGGCTGGAGCGGGTTCCGCTGCGCGAGGCCTCGATGTCACCGACCGAGATCCTGGCCAGCGAGTCGCAGGAGCGCATGCTTCTGATCGTCACGCCGGAGAACCTGGACGCCGTGCTGAAGGTCGCCGAGAAGTGGGGCGTCTGGGCCACCGCCATCGGCGAGGTCACCGCGGCCGCGGCCGACGGCACCCCCGGCCGGCTCGTGATCACGTGGAACGACCACGTCGTCGTCGACGTGCCCCCGGGCTCGCTCGCCGACGACGGCCCGGTCTACAACCGGCCGATCCGTGAGCCGAACGACGTGATGCTGCTCCAGGCCGACCGGGCCGAGACGCTGCCGCGTCCGTCCACTGGCGACGACCTGCGGGCCACCGTGCTGCGGATGGCCGCGTCGCCGAACCTGTGCGACAAGACCTGGGTCACCGAGCAGTACGACCGGTATGTGCTGGGCAACACGATCCTGGCCCAGCCGGAGGACTCCGGCGTGCTCCGGATCGACGAGGAGACCGGCCTCGGCGTGGCTCTGTCCGTCGACGGGAACGGGCGGTTCGCCCGCCTCGACCCGTATGAGGGTGCGAAGCTCGCGCTCGCCGAGGCGTACCGGAACGTCGCCGTCACCGGTGCCGAGCCGATCGCCGTCTCCGACTGCCTCAACTTCGGCTCGCCCGAGGACCCGCACGTGATGTGGCAGTTCGCCGAGACCTGTCGCGCTCTCGCCGACGGTTGTCTTGAGCTGGGCACCCCGGTGACCGGTGGCAACGTCAGCTTCTACAACCAGACCGGTGCCGCGGCGATCCACCCGACCCCGGTGGTCGGCGTGCTCGGTGTCTTCGACGACGTGGCCCGCCGCATCCCGATGGGCTTCCCGCGGCCGGCCAAGTCCGGTGGCGACCTGCTCTTCCTGCTCGGCGAGACCCGCGTGGAGCTCTCCGGCTCGGAGTGGGCCTGGGTGACCCACAACCACCTCGGCGGCCGTCCGCCGAAGGTCGACCTCGCCGCCGAGCAGGCGCTGGGCCGGGTGATGGCGCAGGCCTCGAAGTCCGGTCTGGTCAGCGCGGCGCACGACCTCTCCGACGGCGGTCTGGCCCAGGTGCTCGTGGAGAGCACGCTGCGCTACGGCGTCGGCGCGAAGGTGACGGTCCCGGAGGACGGCAACTCGCCGTTCGTCCACCTGTTCAGCGAGTCGGCGGGCCGTGCCCTGGTCGCCGTGCCGCGCGGGCACGACAAGGCGTTCCTCGCCCTGGCGGCCGAGCACGGCGTGCCGGTCACCCCGCTGGGTGTCACCTCCGAGGAGGCGGCACTCCAGGTGGAGGGCCAGTTCACGATTCCGCTGGACGAGCTGCGCACGGCGTGGTCGGCGACGTTGCGCGACCTGTTCGGCGGGGCCGCCGAGCTGGTCGGCCCCGACGCCGGCGAAGAGGAGACCGCACCGGTGACGTCCGGTGAGGTCCGCTCGGTGACGCTGGAGCTGAGCCCGCAGGCGCCGGGTGGCCCGATCGAACCGCCCGCCTGACAGTCCCGACAAGAAAGGCCCCGCGCGATCCGCGCGGGGCCTTTCTTCTGTTCCGGTACGTCAGTCGTCCATCCAGTCACGGTGGGGACGCTGCTGGCCGTAGGGGCCGCCACCCTGCTGCGGGGGCTGCGGTTGCGGCTGCTGCGGTGCCGGCGGCTGCTGCTGCGGGTAGCCATCGGGCTGCTGGTCGTAGCCACCGTAGTTGCCACCCTGCTGCGGGTAGCCGCCCGGCTGCTGGTCATACCCGCCCTGGTCGTAACCGCCGTAGGTGCCGCCCTGCTGGTCGTATCCGCCCTGCGGTCCGTAGCCGCCGGCGTCCTGACCGTTCCAGCCCTGGTCGTAACCACCCTGGTCATACCCGGCCTGGTCGTAACCGGCCTGGCCGCCGTAGTTGCCGGCACCGTAGTTTCCACCGCCCTGCTCGGGCTGGTAGAGGCCGGTGTGCTCGTCGTACCGCTGCGGTGGCGCCTGCGCCTCCGGCTGGTAGAGGTTGGTGTGCTCGTCGTAGTGCTGCTGGCCGCCGTCGTTGTAGCCGCCACCGCCCTGCGCCGCGCCGTAGGCACCGCCCTGCTGGCCGTAGGTCTGCGTCGCGCCGTAGCCGCCGCCCTGCGGGTCGTCCCACTGGTTCGCGCCGGCATAGCCGCCACCGGGGGGCAGCGGAACACCGTACGGGTCCGGGAACTCGTCCTCGACGGGGGTCCGGTGGATCATCGTGGGGGCGTCGCTGATGCCGCCGCTCATTCCCGCGGGCCGCACGCCCATGCCGGCGGCGGGAGCGATCATCGTGGCGTCGGCACCGCGCCCGGCACCGACCGGTGCGGCCACCCGGGTGGCGTCGAAGCCGCCACCGGCCTGCGGCGGGACCTGACCGATGCCGGTGTCCGCGGCGAGCTCCTCGGCCTTCTTGCGGCGCATCCAGACCAGCACCATGGCGCCGATGCCGGCCGCGACGAGCAGACCGCCCATGACGATCAGCAGCCAGCTGCTGCCGCCCTCGTCGGAGCTGTTCGCGGCTTGCTGGTTGTCTTCGCCACCGAGGTTGTTGAGGCCGGTGTTGCCCTCCTCCGGCTCCTCCTCCGTGGTCGTATCGGTCGGCTTGGCCGAGGGCGATGCGCTCGAGGAGGGGGTCGGTGAGGTCGCGACGGCCGTCTTCTTGATCGTGAGCGGCACCGTCACGGTCCGGCCGGCGGTGCCCTGCACCGTCACGTCGGCGGCCTGGTAACCGGCCTTGGCTGCGGCGATCTGGATGCTGCCGGCCGCGATCGGCTGCGCGTCGGACGACGTGAACTGGTAGCCGCCGCTGCCGTCCGTGCTGGTGGAGTAGGTGTGGCCCTGGCTGTCCTTCATGACGACCTGGACACCGGACACGCGGTCGCCGCCGTCGTCCTTGATCCGGCCGGAGACCTGCCGCACGGTGGTCGGCGCCTCCGGGCCCTCGACCGTGATGGTCTGGGTGGCCTGGCCGGACGCGCCATCCGGGTCCTTCGAGACGACGGTGATCGTCATCTCCTGCTTCTGGCCGGCGGCCACGGTCGGCGCCGTCAACGTGGCGTCGTATTTGCCCGGCTCGCCGCCGATCGTGTCGCTGGGTCCGCAACCGTCTCTGCACCGGCCGGCGCTGGTGGTGACGTCGGTGTCGAACCGGGCGGGTGCAGCCGCGCCCCCAGGGTTACTTACGGTGTAGGAAATGGTTACAGTAGAGCCCGACGACACCGTACGCTCGCGCACGGAATCGATCGTCACGGTTGGGGCCGCTGCCTGAGCAGCCGTTGGGATGCCTGCCACCAACCCTGCGACCAGTGCCAGGAACGCACCGGCCTGGGCCGTCCGGGCACGTAGGTGCGTTGTCACGTCCACCGCCTTCCGGTCGCGCGGTCCCCGGTTCCTTCGATGTCCGGTGGATCCCACGACGTGTACACCGTCGGCAACTATGCCTTGTCATACGTCACTCGCGCGACCCAGGGCGGTGTGCCGTTCTCCTCAAGTCGGGTCGTATCGTCCCGACATGTCTCCTGCGCACAGTAAATCCGAGTCGGTGGCCGAGGCGTTGGATGCGGTGGACCGGGGTGTCGAGCCCACCCGCACGGTGCTGCGTGACGCCGTGCGAGCACTGCTGACCGAGTTGTCCTCGCGAGCACCTGGCCGTTCGGTGGAGGTACGAATTCCACCTTTCGGCGCGATTCAATGCGTAGCCGGTCCACGGCACACGCGGGGCACACCGCCCAATGTGGTCGAAACGGATCCGCTGACCTGGCTGCTCGTGGCCACCGGCCGCCTTCCCTGGGGCGACGCGGTGCGTGACGGACGTCTCCGGGCGAGCGGTACGAGGACCGATCTGAGCGACTACCTGCCGCTTCTCGGCTGATGAGCCCGGGTGCCGTTCCCGTGGGCTCGCGTACACTGGTCGGTCGGACGGACCAGCGAGTTCGCGGTTCGTGCAGACCCCGACATGAGGGAGCGAGCAGGTGCCCCGAGGCGACGGCCTACTGACCGACGATCTCGACCCCCAGGAGCGCGGCCCCCAGGATGCCTGCGGCGTCTTCGGCGTCTGGGCCCCCGAGGAGGAGGTTGCCAAACTCACCTACTTCGGCCTCTACGCACTGCAGCACCGGGGGCAGGAAGCCGCCGGCATCGCTGTGAGCGACGGGTCCGGCGTGGTGGTCTACAAGGACATCGGCCTGGTCTCCCAGGTGTTCGACGAGCCGACGCTGGCCAGCCTCCGCGGTCACCTCGCGATCGGCCACGCGCGGTATTCCACGACCGGTGGCTCCAACTGGGAGAATGCGCAGCCGACGATCCGGGCCACCCCGGCCGGCACGACGATCGCGCTGGCCCACAACGGCAACCTGGTCAACACGGCCGAGCTGGCCAAGGAGGTCGCCGACCGCGGCCTGGAGGTGGGCGACTCCACCTCCGACACCGCGCTGGTCACCACGCTGCTGGCCGGCCGTCCCGATCTCTCGGTCGAGGCCGCCGCGATGGAGCTGCTGCCGACCCTGCGGGGCGCCTTCAGCTTCGTCTTCATGGACGAGCACACCCTCTACGCCGCCCGTGACGCGCAGGGCGTCCGCCCGCTGGTGCTGGGCCGGATGGAGCGCGGCTGGGTGATCGCCAGCGAGACCGCCGCGCTGGACATCACCGGCGCCAGCTTCGTCCGCGAGGTCGAGCCCGGCGAGATCATCGCGATCGACGAGCACGGTCTGCGGTCCAGCCGCTTCGCCGCGCCCGAGCCCAAGGGCTGCCTCTTCGAGTATGTGTATCTCGCCCGCCCGGACACCACGATCGCCGGGCGCAACATCTACTCGGCCCGTGTCGAGGTGGGCCGCAAGCTCGCCAAGGAGCACCCGGTCGAGGCGGACCTGGTGATCGGCGTGCCCGAGTCGGGCATCCCGGCCGCGATCGGTTACGCGGAGGCCTCCGGTATTCCGTACAGCGCCGGTTTCATGAAGAACGCCTATGTGGGCCGCACCTTCATCCAGCCGTCGCAGACCATCCGTCAGCTCGGCATCCGGCTGAAGCTGAACCCGTTGCGCGAGGTGGTCCGGGGCAAGCGGATCGTCGTGATCGACGACTCGATCGTCCGCGGCAACACCCAGCGCGCCCAGATCCGCATGCTGCGTGAGGCCGGCGCGCTCGAGGTGCACGTCCGCATCTCCTCGCCGCCGGTGAAGTGGCCGTGCTTCTACGGCATCGACTTCGCGACCCGGGCCGAGCTGATCGCCAACGGTCTGGAGATCGACGGGATCCGCCGGTCGATCGGCGCCGACAGCCTGGGTTATGTGTCGCTCGACAACCTGGTCCAGGCGACCGAGCAGCCGAAATCGCGACTGTGCATGGCCTGCTTCGACGGGGAGTACCCGATCGAGCTGCCGGCCGGCGATCTGATCGGCAAGCACGTCCTGGAGGGCGTCGGCCGACGGGCGTCGATGCCGGGTGCCACCCCCGCGGCGGCCTCCGCCGCCGTCGCCGATCTCGAGAGTGACTACGAGGCTCGCGAGTTCGCGACCGACGACCGCCCGGCATCGGAGCCGCTGGTCGCCAGCCCTGGCGGCGCGACCGCGCTGCACCACCCGTGATTCTTTCAGTTACACAGAACCGCTAAAGGGGAGAACCGTGACGCACGTGTCCGAGCGCAACAGTGCCGGATCCAACGGCGCCGAGGGAGGCGACCGTCAGCCCTGGACGGCCGGCTCAGGACGCGGACAGCGCAAGCGCTCGGCCACGTACGCGGAAGCGGGTGTCTCGATCCACGCCGGTGACCGTGCCGTCGAGCTGCTCAAGGCGAAGGTGAAGAAGACCTCCCGCCCCGAGGTGATCGGCGACCTGGGTGGCTTCTCCGGCCTGTTCCGGCTGAACACCGCGAAGTACAAGAGCCCGATCCTGGCGTCGTCGACCGACGGCGTCGGCACCAAGCTGGTGATCGCCCAGCAGCTCGACATCCACGACACGATCGGCATCGACCTGGTCGCCATGGTCGTCGACGACCTGGTGGCCTGTGGCGCCGAGCCGCTGTTCCTGCTCGACTACATCGCCTGCGGCGAGGTCGTCCCGGACAAGGTGGCCGAGATCGGTGCCGGTATCGCGGACGGCTGCCGGTACGCCGGTTGTGCCCTGCTCGGCGGCGAGACCGCGGAGCACCCGGGTGTGCTGCGCCCCGACGAGTACGACGTGTCCGCGACCGGCGTCGGTGTGGTCGAGGAGAGCGAGATCCTCGGCAAGGAGCGGGTCGAGCTGGGCGACGCGGTGATCGCGATGCGCTCGTCCGGTCTGCACTCGAACGGTTACTCGCTGGTCCGGCACGTGCTGCTCGGTGCCGGCCGGATGCGCCTGGACACCGTGGTCGACGACTTCGGCACCCAGCGCACCCTGGGTGAGGAGCTGCTCACCCCCACCAAGATCTACGCCAAGGACTGCCTGGGCCTGATCGAGGAGACCGACGTCCGGGCGTTCTCCCACGTCACCGGCGGTGGCATCCCCGGCAACCTGAACCGGGTGCTCCCCACCACCATGGACGCCGTGGTGGACCGGTCCACCTGGCGCCCGCAGCCGATCTTCGACCTGATCCAGGCCAAGGGCCGGATCGAGGACTCGGAGATGGAGGCCACCTTCAACATGGGTGTCGGCATGTTCGCGGTCGTCTCCTCCGACGACGCGGACCGGGCGATGGCCTACCTGACCGGCCGCGGTGTCGAGGCCTGGCAGGTCGGTGAGGTCGTCGAGGGCACCGGCGAGGTGCAGATGCTGGGGTCGTACACCCGGGGCTGACCGGAAAGTGCTTCTGGTTGGCAATAGTCCGAACGTGAAATGATCCGCGTGTGTCGATGTCCGGCACATGCGGATCTTTCGCATGGACGGTGGAGCGCGAGGCCTAGCCTGACCTGAGTCACGAGTACCGGACGGGAAGGTGCGGGGACATGGCGGTTGCGTGGAGCGGGATGCGGGGCATCTCGGCAGAACCGGGATACGTTGTCATGCAGCCGACTACCCTGTGCAATCTTGCATGCGGGTACTGCTACCTGCCGCTGCGCCGGGAGAATCTGCGGATGCCGGTCGCGGTCGCCGAGGCCGTCGCGGAGGGGGTGGCCGGCTTCGCCCGTACCGGAAGATTCTCGGTGGTGTGGCACGGCGGTGAGCCGCTCGCTGCCGGCCGGGCCCACCTGGCCGCGTTGTTCGCGCCGTTCGGCGCGGGCGTGGAGCACCACGTGCAGACCAACGCGACGCTGATCGACGACGAGTGGTGCGCGTTCTTCACCGAGCACGACGTGCGCGTCAGCGTCAGCGTGGACGGCCCGCGCGGGCGTAACGGCGACCGGGTGGACCGGGCCGGAAAGCCCGCCTACGACCTGATCGTGCGGGGCATCGAGCGGCTGCGGGCGCACGGCATCCCGTTCTCCACCCTGTGCGTGGTCGGCGATCCGCGGCCCGGCGTCGCCACCGAGCTGTACGACTACTTCCTCACCCTCGGCTGCGAGGTGCTCGGCATCAACGTCGAGGAGCAGGAGGGCGTCAACACCCGGCTCAACAGCCACGATCCGGCCGCGGTGAGCGCCTTCTGGGCCGAATTGGTGACCGCCTGGCGCCGCAACCCACGGATCCACCTGCGCGAGGTGGAGTGGTCGCTGCGGTATGCGGCGGCGGTCCTCGACGGCAACGCCGACGATCTGCTGCCCCGCCGGCTGGACCCGATCCCGACGGTCGCCCACGACGGCTCGGTCGTGCTGCTCTCGCCCGAGCTGGCCGGTTTCCACGACCCCCGGTACGGCGACTTCTCCAGTGGCAACGTGCTGACCACGCCGTTGCCGGAGATTCTGGCCGGTGCGCAGGACACGCTGTGGATCCGGGAGTTCATGGCCGGGATCGAGGCGTGCCGTGGCAGCTGTCCCTATTTCGGCTTCTGCGGTGGAGCACATGCCGCCAACCGGTACTTCGAACACGGCAGGTTCGACGTGACCGAGACGAACCACTGCCGGAACAGCAAGATTCGCCTATTGGAGGGAGTGCTGGACCATGCCCGAGATCACGAAGCCACGGCTGTCTGACGGCGTGGAGACGGATCCGGTGACGGCACGGGTGCACGACACCCGGGCCGGGCTGGCCGCGCTCATCGCGGAGGCGGAGGAGGCCAGGCAGCAGCGCGCGGAGGAGTCACCGGAGGACGGCGGCTCGGCGGTGTGCGCCTGGAACCACTTCGAGAACATTCCCACGTTCTACAACTGGAACAACCGCCCACGCTGAAGCTCGGCACGGCTCGGTTGAAGCCCACGCGGAAGGAACCGCGTGGGCTTCAGTCGTTCAACCGTAGGAATCGTGACACCGTGACACACGGGAGCACGCGGTAAATCCGCGTGCTCTGTGCAGAACGGGGTCAGCTCCGCCTCGAAGGCGACCAGGAGTCCTGGCTTTCCCAGGTGTCCTGGTCTTCAGCAGCGTCGTCCTCGTCATCGTCGACAACTTCATCGTTGTCGTCGACGAAATGACGGTCCGGTTGGCGGGTACCCGCCAATTCGCGCTGCAAGGCGGTGAGGTCGGTGTTCGGGGAGTGGTACTTCAACTCCCGGGCCACCTTCGTCTGCTTGGCCTTAGCACGGCCGCGCCCCATGGCTCGACCCCCTCGCACAGAATTCGGGGCAGCCCGAAGGCTGGGCCCCGATGACGTCAGGCATCTCTCGTGGGTCTTACGGTACATGGACGATGCCTCGTTTGGCACCTCGGGTTGCGTGTGACACTGCCGCGCGTCGCGGTTGACCTTTTCCAGCAGCGCGCGGCAGGTCCACGAAGACCGTCAGCCGAGGTAGATCGACCGCAGTCGGCCGACCTCCGCCATCCGCCGTTCGGCGAGACGGTCGGCCGCGACCGCCGGCGGCACACCCTCGTCGACGGCGAGCTGAAGGAGGCGCCGGGTGGTCTCGAAGATCCCGGTGGCCCGCAGCTTGGCCCGGTCGAAGTTGAAGCCGTGGATCTCGTCGGCCACCTGGATGACGCCGCCGGCGTTCACCACGTAGTCGGGGGTGTAGAGGATGCCGCGGTCCTCCAGGAGCTTGCTGATGCCGGCGTGGGCGAGCTGGTTGTTGGCGCCACCGGTCACCACCTTCGCCCGCAGCACCGGCACCGTGTCGTCGTTCAGCGCGCCCCCGAGGGCGCACGGCGCGTAGACGTCGATGTCGGAGGCGATCAGGGTGTCGGTGTCGGCCACCAGCGTGATCTGCGGGTGGGTGGTGCGGGCCCACGCGAGGGCCGACTCGTTGACGTCGGTGGCGACCACCGAGGCGCCGTCGTCGAGCAGATGGCCGGCCAGGTACTTGCCGACCTTGCCGAGACCGGCCACGCCGACCGTACGGCCGGCCAGTGACGGAGTGCCCCAGGTGTGCTCGGCCGCGGCCCGCATGCCCTGGAAGACGCCCCAGGCGGTGAGGACCGAGGAGTCGCCGGCGCCGCCGTGCTCGACGCTGCGGCCGGTCGCATACCGCGTCTCGCGGGCGACCACGTCCATGTCCTGTACGTAGGTGCCGACGTCGCAGGCGGTGTAGTAGCGGCCGCGCAACGAGTCGACGAACCGGCCGTACGCCCGCAGGAGGGCCTCGCTCTTGAGCCGTGCCGGGTCGCCCCAGATGACCGCCTTGCCGCCGCCCAGGTCCAGACCGGCCATGGCGTTCTTGTAGGCCATGCCGCGGGACAGCTTCAGCACGTCGGCGAGGGCGGCCTCCTCGGTCTCGTACGGGTAGAAGCGCGTGCCGCCGAGCGCGGGGCCGAGGGCGGTCGAGTAGATACCGATGATCGCCTTCAGTCCGGTGTCCCGGTCCTGGCAGAAGACGACCTGTTCGTGCCCGTCGGTGTCGAACACGTCCATCGTGGGTTCTCCTGATCTCTGCGTAGGCCTTCGTGGGGCCATGATTCCGGCAGGGTGAGCCGGTCACGCCGAGCGTAGTCGTGCGAATGGCGCGCCGATTACGTCGCGGCGGGAAGTTCCAGTCGGCCGGATTCGTGAAAGGATCGCGCCGTGCCGTCACTGTTCGCGTCGTACCTACGGGTTTACGAGCCACTGACCGCCTTCGACCGGGAGCGACAGGTCTTCTGGCGCGAGTACGCGCGTCAGGGCCGTGATCTGGGCCTGGTCGAGGGTCCCGCCCGGCAGCGGACCGCCGTGCTCGAGGCGCTGGGTGCCGGCTGGACCCGGCTGCCCGACCTCCCCGACGAGGCCTACGTGCTGGAGTGGGACGGCGGCGTGCTGGTCTGCCCCTGGAACCTGCGGTTGCGGGTCGCCGAGGCCGCACTGAACGCCCGGGACGGCGTGCCCGCCGTGCTCGCCGACGCGTTCGTCCCGCCGGTGCTGGCCGGACAGGCGAAAGCGGTCGTGGAGGACTGGCGCAGCGGCGCGAAGGTCCTCGAACAGGGTGTGCCCCGGGTGCACGAGCAGACCGCCACGTGGGGTGTCCCGCTGCGCTGGTTCGCCTTCGTCGATCTCGACGAGCGGGAGATCGCCCTGTCCGGCCGCCGGAAGGTGCTGCGCTACCGCACGGAGATCTCCAAGGCCCGCCGCCGGGCGCACCGGGCGGTGTCGGTGCTGCGCAAGTCGCTGGGCGACGCGCCGATCACCGAGGCGGTCGAGGAGGGCACGCGCTGGCTGGAGGAGTTCCATCCACGGTCGGTGGTGGAGCTCGACTACGGCGGCCTGGTCAACCTCCTGCCGGAGGAAAGCCTCACGGAGGACGATTCCCCCGGACTGGTGGCAGCCGGACTTTCGGCACTTTCTCGCGGTGACGCTGAGTCAGCAAGTGAGGCTTACGAGAAGTTGGTGGCGCGTTGGCGTGTCGTCCAACTTCTCGAGCGATGCAATTGACCTGCGGAAATGGGACAGACACCCTCTTTTCCCGGCTCGCGGGAGCGCTCCCGAAGCGAACACTCTTCGTAATCAGCGCTCCTCTAAGCGTGATATTCGGGCCAAACGAGCCACTATCTGGCGTATAAAACGCGCAAAAATCGGGCATGCTTCATCCGTCTATCTGGGGACGTTCGTCCGTTCGGCCCATGTCGGACATCGGGGACTAGCCGGACCATGAGAGACGCACCGGCCGGCGGGACCCCGGCCGATGTTTTTTAGGCACCTGTGGAGGAGTGACCGATGGCATCGCGTACGCACGATCCTGAGCCGCTACTAACGCCGGCCGAGGTGGCGTCGATGTTCCGTGTCGACCCGAAGACCGTTACCCGGTGGGCCAAGGCGGGCAAGCTCAGCGCTATTCGCACGCTGGGCGGCCACCGTCGCTACCGGGAGTCGGAGGTCCGTGCCCTGCTGCAGGGGCAGATCCCCACGCAGCGCCAGGGCGACTGACCCGGTCGACCAGAGACGTAGCAAGGGGCGAACGCTGGGGAAGGCGATCGCCCCTTCTTCGTAAAAGAAAGCGCCGGCAAATGCCGGCGCTTTCTTTATCGGGTGACCAGAACGGCGACCGTGCCGTCGGCACCCCGGCGCAGCCGGCTGCCGAGCATGGTCAGGCGGCCGATGACCCCGTACTTCTTCTTGATGCCGTCGCCGACCCGGATCAGGTCGGCGGGATCCCCGATCCGCGCGGTCGCCTCGATCGCCTCGCCGGTGGGGTTGCCCCGCATGTCGCAGGGGGCGACGGTGACCCGGCCGCTGTTGCGGATCCGCTTGAGCTTGCCGCTGCCGGCGACGGTCCAGAAGCCCAGGCCCGAGCCGTCCGGCACGACCCAGAGTGGGGTCGGGACCGCCCGGCCGTCTCGGCGGAATGTGGTGAGAAGGACGTATTTCTCCGAGCCGAGTTGCTCCAGTGCGGTCATGCCTAAAGAGTATTGACCATGACACAGCCGGCGATCGGTGACGCCTTCGGAGAGATGATCCGCGACGCGTACGCGGTGCACAACGGGGTCGGAAGGCGGCCACTGGCGGGCGGTCGGTACCCGCGCCCCGTGATCGAGGTGATCGAGCGCGAGGACGGCCTGATCAACGGAGCCCCGGCCGCGCACTACCTGAGCGAGCCGGACGAGTGGCGCTCCTTCGACCACCGGGCGGTGAGCCTGTGCCGGGGCCGGGCTCTCGACATCGGTGTGGGTGCCGGCCGCATCGCGATCGAGCTCCAGCGCCGGGGGATCGCGGTGACCGGCCTGGACACCTCGGCCGGCGCCATCGAGGTGTCCCGGGACCGCGGCCTGCGCGACACCGTGCTGGCCACGGTCGACGAGTTCTCCCGGGCGAGCGTCCGCTACGACACGTTCCTGCTGCTCGGCAACAATCTCGGCCTGCTGGAGAGCGCGGAGCGGGCACCGGTCTTCCTGGCCGCACTGGCCCGGCTGGCGGCACCCGGCGCGCGGATCGTGGCCCAGGGTGCGGACCCGTACGGGACGACGGATCCACTGCACGTGAGCTATCACGAGAGCAACCGGGCCCGCGGGCGGCTGGGTGGGCAGTTGCGGCTGCGACTGCGGTACCGGGAGCTCGCGACCGACTGGTTCGACTACCTCAACTGCTCGGTCAGTGAGCTGAAGTCCCTGCTGGCGGGCACATCGTGGCGACTCAAATCGATCGACGAGCAGGACCGGCCGTATTACGTTGCGGTCATGGAGTACATCGGATGACAGATCTCAGCCGGGACCAGGTCCGCCTCAGCAGGCGGATGTCCCTGGTCCTGCGGCACCGGCCCGAGACGGCCGGGCTCACCCTCGACGCGAACGGATGGGTGCCGGTCGGCGAGCTGCTGACCGCCCTCGGCATCACCCGCGCCGAGCTCGACCTCGTGGTCGCGCACAACGACAAGTCACGGTTCGCCGTGCAGACCGGCCCGGACGGCGTCGAGCGCATCCGCGCCAGCCAGGGCCACTCCCGGCGGGTCGCCGTCGATCTCGACCTGCCGGCCGCCACCCCGCCCGCCGAGCTGTTCCACGGGACCCCGCGGGCCAACCTCGAGGCGATCCTGCGGGACGGGCTTCGTCCACGGAGCCGGCACCACGTACACCTCTCGATGGATCTGCCGACCGCGGTGACCGTCGGCCGTCGTCGCTCGCCCGACGTGGTGGTGTTCAGCGTGGCCACGGGGGCGATGGTGGCGGAGGGGCACGTCTTCCATCGCAGTGACAACGGGGTATGGCTGACCGCGGTGGTGCCGCCACAGCACCTTTCGGTAAAACGGACAATTACGTAATCTGCCAGGTCGCCCTTTCATCCACTGTGGCCGGTGAGCGGTTCTCCGGACAGAGTCGGGTGACCGCCGTTAACTTGGACGGATGGGGAGGGTCACTCGGCGTCATCTCACCGACCTTCCCGGCACCCTCGGTCTGCCCGTCGCGCTGGCGACGGCATCGATTCTGGCCGTCCTCGCCTTCGGTCTTCCCGCGCTGGACCGGGCCGTGCCGGCCGAACGAGCCGTCGCGTCCGGACGGCCGTACCCGGTGGGCGCCGGGGTCACGGTGGTGCCCCCGCCCGGAGCCGTGCTCGACGTCACCGGAACCCGTCCCGGCAGGGACCGCGGAACCGTCCTGTTCCGGCTGGGCATGGTGCGGTACGCGATCGACGTGGAACCCTTCGACGGTGATCTGACCGCAGCGGCCCTCCGGCTCCGTCATCGCATCACCGGCATCAACGGCCACCAGATCACCGGCACCCAGCTCACCGTCTCGACAGCCGGTGGGCTCGCCGGCGTGCAGGGCGGCTACACCAGCGGGGATCGGGACGGGCGGTACGCCGTCTTCGTCGCGAACGGGCTCACCATCGAGGTCATGGTCAGCGGCGACGACACCGAACTGGGCCGGCTCCTCCCGGCGATCGATGCCAGCACCCGTACCTTGCGTTACGAGCAGGGTCGATGAGCGAGCCGGTCCGGCCCGGGACGCCTCGGGTGGCCTCGCTCGCCCGCCGGCCCGCCTTCTGGGTGGTGATCGCCCTGCTGGCCGCCGGGGCGGTACGGATCGCGCAGATCACCGCGCTGTTCATGGAGAGCTTCCCGATCGCGACGATCACCGCGATCCTGCTGTTCGGGCTGCTCGCCGTACCCTTCTGGGTCTTCCTCGACGAACTCGACTTCCTGGAACGCGAGCCGCCGAGCCTGCGGATCCTCGCCCTGGCCTGGGGTGGCCTCGTCGCCACCAGCGTCTCCATCCCGGGCAGCACCGCACTGGACAACCTGATCGCCAAGCTCAGCTCACCCGACCTGGCCGCCGAGTGGGGCGCCGCCCTGGCCGGGCCGACGGTCGAGGAGATCGCCAAGACCCTCGGTGTGGTCGCCATCGTGCTGATCGCCCGCGCCCAGGTGAACAGCGTGCTCGACGGCATCGTCTACGGCGCCCTGGTCGGGCTCGGCTTCCAGATCGTCGAGGACGTGGTCTTCGCGATCGGAGCGGTCCAGCAGGCCGGTGCGGGCGACCGGGTGCAACCGGTGATCACCACGTTCCTGGTCCGCGGCATCCTCGCCGGCGTGTGGAGTCACACCCTGTTCGGTGCGCTGGCCGGTGCGGGCATCGGTTATCTGGTGGTCCACCGGGACCGTACCCGTGCCCGGCGGATCACGGTGGCGGCTCTCGCCCTGCTCGCCGCATGGGCCTCGCACTCGCTGTGGAACTCGCCGCTGTTCCGGGAGAGCCTCGGCGACAGCGCGGTCGGCCTGCTCGCGGTGCTGCTCGTCAAAGGCCTGCCACCGCTGCTGCTGGTTCTCTACCTGGTGCGGCGGGCGCACGACCGGGAGGCCGCCTACTACGTGGCCATGCTGGCCACGGTCCGGGATCCGGACCTGATCACCGAGGGCGAGCTGCGGGTCCTCGGTTGGCACTCCCGGCGGGGCGCGGCCCGGCGGCACGCCGCGGCGAGCGCGGGGCACCGAGCCCGGGCAGCGGTACGGCGACTCCAGCGCGCCCAGGCCGGCCTGGCCGTCGAGTTGAGCCGTGCCGGAGCCGACGTGCCGCACGACGCCGCGGAGGCGCGGGCCGCCGAGGTCCGCCGGCACCGCGTCGCCCTCGCCGCCCTGGGACATCCGGAGGCGGTCGAGGGCGCACGGTCCTGGCGGCACACCGCCTCCACCATCGCGACCGCGGTGGTCGCCATCGCGGTCCTCTGGGTGACTCTGTCCGCTCTGGGTGGTGGCTGAGCCCTTCTCAGACCGTGCCCTCCGGCGGCAGCCCACCGTCGCCGTCGACGATCAGGTCCGGGGTGCCGTCCTCGTCCAGGTCGACCATGGTCACGTCGACCTTGCCGTCGCCGTCGGTGTCGAACTGGAAGAGGTCGGGCTTGCCGTCACCATCGGTGTCCGAGACCCAGACATCGGTACGGCCGTCGCCGTTGGCGTCCTTCTTGAACAGGTCGACACGGTCGTCACCGCGCGTCTCGATGATCTCCTGCGGCTCGCTCATAAGGTTTCCTCTCGTCGGCCGCCAGGGCCCGGCGGTGTGCCCGTCTGTACCCAGCGGATCAATCGAACAGTCCCCGGACCTGTGACGGTTGTCGCTGGTGCCGCTCCTGAACGGGCGTAAGGTACGCCGACGTGGATATCGCTGAGGACGGTAAGCAACACCTGTTCACCAGCGGTGGCGGTGGTGCGCTCGCGGAACGCATGGGTATCGAGATCACCGAGGCCACGGCGGAACGGGTCGTAGGAATCATGCCCGTCGAAGGCAACACCCAGCCGTACGGGTTGTTGCACGGTGGGGCCTCCTGCGTGCTCGCCGAAACGCTGGGTTCGGTCGGGGCGGTGCTGCACGGGCAGACCGTCGACCGTCCGTTCGCGGTCGGCGTCGACATCAACGCCACCCACCACAAGGCGGCCCGCTCGGGTCTGGTGACCGGAGTCGCCGTTCCGGTGCACCGGGGCCGGGCGGTGGCGACGTACGAGGTGGTCCTCACCGACGAGTCCGGCGAACGGGTGTGCACCGCCAGGATCACCTGCCTGCTCAGGGGTGCATGAATTCCCACGTCCGGGTGCGTTCCTTGACCGCCCGACGTACCTTTTCCAACGTGACCGACGTACCACAGCACGCATTCGATGACGCCGCGCAGGTCCTGCAGTGTGCGCTCACCGGCGACACCGCGGCTGTGGCCGACACCTTCGACGCGGTCGTCGATCGGGACGGTGTGGTCGGTGCCTGGGACGTCGCGTGGTGCCTCGCCGCGACCATGGTGGGCCAGTTCCCCCCGGGCGGGGCGTGGACCCTGGAGTTCCCCGGGATCGACGACGCGCGGTATGACAAGCGCTGGGTGGCACGGTTCGTCAGCGCCTACGTCAACGGCGACTTCCCGACCGGTGAGGCACTCTTCGGCGCGGCGATCGCCGACGGCACACTCCCGGACTGCCTGCTCGCCCTGGCCGGGTCCACGGTCGCGACCCTGCGCCACCGGGCGGCCTGAGCCTACCTACTTACCCTTGAGGTAGAGGGCCTTCGCGTACTGCGCGGCAGCGGCGTTGTTGTACATCGACGCCTGCGACATGAAGAACTCGTTGTCCGCGATCGCCCGGGACGCCTGCGACGTACCCGCCCATCGGATGTCGGCCTCCGCCTCGGAGAGCCCGCGCGCCCGGAACTGCCGGCGCATCGCCACCCGCCCGGAGCGGAACGCCTCGGCCGCCTCCTCCGCGTGTTTCATGCAGGAGAGCGCCTTCTCGCTCAGCGCCTCGGCGAGGGTGTAGGCCGCGTTCTCCGCATCATTCGAGAAGCCGTTCACGGCGACGCCTCCTTGCGTCCGGAGTTTGACCGATCCCGACACACTCTGTAGCACCGAGCGGGCGCCTTCAAGGCCTTCCATGCGGGGTGTGGACAACCGCATCACCGTCCGTTGATATAGCTTGCGGATCATGATTGATCCACAGCCGACTGACGACCCCTCCGGCCGACGTTGGCTGCAACTGCTCGCGGTCGCCGCGGCGGCGCTCGTGCTGGGCTCCGTCGCCTCCACCGCGGCGATGCTCCTGGCCGGCTGGCGCTATGCACCCGAGCGTGAGTTCACCGTCGCGGTCTTCATGCAGCCGGACGCGGACGCCGGTCAGCGTGCGGCGGTGCAACGGACCCTCGGCACGCTGCCGGCCGTCGACGGGGTGCGGGTGGAGTCACGGGAGCAGGCGTACGAGAAACTGCGCCAGCGGGTCTCCGGCGATCCCACCCAGATGGAGGGAATCGAGGCCGCCACGATGCCGGAGTCGCTGCATCTGACCACTGTGGGCCGAGACTTCGACTGTGGGCCGCTCCCGTCGATCCGGAAGATGGCCGGCGTCGATCGGATCCGCGTGGTGATGCGACCGGAGAGCGGCCGCCCGGGAGCCGAACTGGGGTGCTGATCAATGATCTTGCCCGGGCCGGTACCGTCCGGTTTCGCTCCGCAAGCACTCGAACGGGGGTTCAGAGATGAACGTGAAGCACCTGTCCGTACTCGGCGCCACTGCTGTGGCCGTCGCCTCCACCGTCCTCTTCGCCTCGCCCGCCCAGGCCGCCTCGGCCGGCCTGGCGACCGCGGGTAAGAACACCGTGAGCTTCCGTGCCCTGATGGGCCAGACCAACAAGGTCTCGGTCACCATCTCGGGCCGCACCGTCACGATCACCGACCGGGTCGCCGTCCGGGCCGGCACGGGCTGCCGGTCGGTCAGCCGGACCAAGGTGCGGTGCACCACCAGCCAGGCCACCAGAACGATCAAGGTGGCGCTCGGCGACAAGAACGACTACGTCCGCAACCACACCGGCGTCTTCATGCTCGCCGGCGGCTCCACCGGCAACGACACCCTGGTCGGCGGTCCCGGCACCGACCAGCTCCAGGGTGGTTCCGGCAACGACAGGCTGTACGGCGGCAACGGCCGCGGCGAACTGTTCGGCGACTCCGGCACCGACCACATCGTCGGGGGCACCGGGTACGACTACGTCGCCGCCGGTTCGGGCGACGACACCATCGCCACCGGGGCCGGCAACGACCTCATCCACGGCCAGGCCGGCAACGACACCGTCTATGCCGGTGTGGGCAGCGACCAGGTCCGCGGCTGGGGCGGTAACGACCGGATCTGGGGCGGTGCCGGCAACGACTTCCTGATGGGCGACGTGGGCAACGACGCCCTCGCCGGTGAGGCGGGCGACGACACCCTGGTCGGCGAGATCTACAAGGTGGTCGGGAACAAGGGCGTGTCGTCCGGATCGGCGACCGCTGCGGACCGGCTCTACGCCGGCGTCAACACCTCGATCGGCGACATCTGCCTGGAGTCCTCCAGCCGGGGCAGCGCCTCGGGTTGCGAGTGGTTCACCGCGGTGGCCGCAGCCGGCCCGGCCGCCGTCGCCCGGGTGTCCCCGGGCACTCCCATCGAGTGATGAGCGTCACTTAAATACGGGCGGAACGTCGGAACGGTAGCGTCCTACGATCGATGCAGCGTGGCCGGGCCCACCGTCCGGCCCGTCTGCTTCGAACGGGGACTCCACTGTGGCTTTCGTCAATCGCCGAACCCTGTCCATGATCGGAGCCACCGCCGTCGCGGTCGCTACGTCCTCCCTCTTTCTGGCCAACCCCGCGCAGGCGGCCAGCGCCGGCCTCGCCAAGGTGGTCGGCAGCAACAAGGTCCAGTTCCAGGCGCTGACCGGCAAGTCGAACGCGCTGACCATCACCATCTCCGGGCGTACCGTCACGCTCGACGACAAGGTGGCGATCCAGGCCGGCAAGGGCTGCAAGGCCGTCAAGGGTGACAAGACCAGGGTCAGGTGCACGACGTCGAAGAAGACGGCACAGATCACGGCGGCCCTCGGCGACAAGAACGACTCCGTCAACAACAGGACCTCGGTCTTCCTGCTCGCCTTCGGCGGCGCCGGCAACGACACCCTCGCCGGTGGCCCCGGCCGTGACCAGCTGCAGGGCTCCTACGGTGTCGACAGGCTGTACGGCAACGGCGGTAACGACCAGTTGTTCGGCGAGTCCGACGGTGACCAGATCTACGGCGGCGCCGGCAACGACTATGTCGACGGCGGTTACGGCCTCGACCGGGTGTGGGGCCACGCCGGCAACGACACGATCTGGGGCGACAGCGGCTACGACATCATCGCCGGTGGTGACGGTAACGACATCATCCACGGCGAGACCGGCAACGACACCGTCTACGGCGAGAACGGCAACGACGACATCTACGGCGAGGACGGCTACGACTCGATCAGTGGTGGCAACGGCGACGACGACATCGACGGCGCCGCCGGCAACGACTGGGTCAACGCCGGACCCGGTGGCGACGTGATCGTCGGTGGCGACGGCAACGACACCGTCTACGCCGTCACCGGCAACGACGACGTCTACGGCGGCAACGGCAACGACACCATCTCGGGCGCCGACGGTGTCGACTACATCGTGGGTGGCGGCGGCAACGACACCGTCTGGGCCGGCCGCGGCATCGGCGCCAACGCCGCGGGCGAAACCGTTGTCGACACCGTCTACGGCGGTGCCGGCGACGACACCGTCTACGGCGAGGGTGACCCCGACTTCGTCAACGGTGAGGACGGCGTCGACACCATCGACGGCGGCGTCGGCGACGACTGGATCGAGGGCGGATTCGGTAACGACAAGGTTCTGGGATCCTCCGAGGACGACCTGGTGATCGGCGAGTGGACCGACGATGACTACACCCTCATCGAGGACCCGAACGCGGTCGACTACGCCGACGGCGGCGCCCACAACGACGCGTGCTTCGTGACCGCGTTCTCCACCGCGGTCAACTGCGAGCCGCTGGCGGCCGCGCAGGGTGCCCGCGCCGGTAAGGCGACTGTCGTGACGCCGCCCGCCGAACTCGCGGAGGCGATCAAGGCGGCGAAGGCGCGCCAGTAACGCCCGCATTACTCATCGAACGGCCCGACTGCTCCGGCAGCCGGGCCGTTCGTCTTGCGAGAGTGATTCACATCACGCGAAACTCTGGTGACGTCGAAACGGTAGCGTTCTACGATCGGGGCCACGGTCGGCCGGCTTTTCGCGCCTACCTCGACACGGGGGAACTCACATGTTCTTGCTCAACCGCCGCACCATCGCCGCCGTCGGCGTCACCGCGGCCGCGATCGGGTCCACCGGGCTCCTCTCCGCTGCGGCACTGGCCGCCGCGCCCGCCGGCACCGCCCAGATCGCCGGGTCCGGCACGGTCGAGTTCACGGCGCAGGCCGGGAAGTCCAACGGCCTCACCATCACCATCTCCGGCCAGACCGTCACCCTCGACGACCTGGTCGCCATCAAGGCGGGCACCGGCTGCACCGCGGTCGCCGGCGACACCACCAAGGTCACCTGCACCACGACCGGCGTGACCACCGGCGTCAACGTGAACCTCGGCGACCTGAACGACTGGGTCAAGAACCAGACCGCGGTCACCCTGTCCGCCACCGGCGGCTACGGCAACGACACGCTCTCCGGCGGCTCGGGCGCCGACCGGCTGGACGGCGCCGCCGGCAACGACACCGTCTACGGTGGCGGCGGCAACGACTCCATCTGGGGTGCCGCCGGCAACGACACCGTCTACGGCTACAGCGGCAACGACAGCGTCTCCGCGGGCGACGGCAACGACCGGGTCTTCGGCCAGGACGGCAACGACACGCTCTACGGCGGCCCGGGCGCCGACCTGCTGAACGGCGCGAACGGCCTCGACAAGATCTCCGGTCAGACCGGCAACGACAAGATCTACGCCGGTTCCGGCGAGGACGCCGACTTCAACGGCGACACCGTCTGGGGCGGCTCCGGCAGCGACACCATCTACGGCGAGGCCGGGACCGACGAGATCTACGGCGGCACCGGCAACGACACCGTCTCCGGTGGTGCCGGCGAGGACGCGCTGCTCGGCGAGTCCGGTAACGACACCCTCACCGGTGGTGCCGGCGCGGACGTGCTGATCGGCGAGTCGATCAACAGCAAGATCCTGCCGATCGGCAGCGCCAAGGCCAAGGACAAGCTGTACGGCGGCGCGAGCGTCGACCTCTGCATCGCGCTCAAGGGCGCCAAGTACTCCAGCTGCGAGTACAAGAAGTGGGCCGACTACGTGAACAGCTTCGGCGCGAGCAGCCTCTCCGCGAAGCCGTCGGCCATCGAGGCCCGCGTGGCCGCGATCGCCTGATCCACCCCGACACCGGAACGGTCCGGCCGCGCGGCGATCTGCCGTACGGCCGGGCCGTTTCCCGTTGTCCCGATCAGCTGGGGAACGAGTCCGGGTCGACGTCGGACGAGCGGGCGTTACCGCCCAGAACCGCCTTCAGGCTCAGCTCCCAGATCGTGTACTGGCGGGAGGTGGTGGTGAACTTGAAGCTGGAGTCGAACTTGCTGAACTGGCAGTCGCGGGTGAAACGCTTGCCGTCCCAGTCGGCGCCCGAGGACACGAAGACCTGGTAGGTGCCGTCCTTGATGCGGCCCGTCGTGACCTTCTTCTTCCCCCGGATGTAGACGGACACGGCCGGCTTCTTCGAACCCACCTTCACCAGGTTGATCACGGTGTCCGCATTGTTGCCGTTGTCGACCTTGAGCTGGCCACTGCCGCCGGTGGTCCGGGTCAGGTAGCTGCCGTTGGCCTTGCGGCGATTCTGATCCTTGGTCGCCCCGGGCAGGAACGAGCCGAACCGGTACTTCGCACCCGGATCGGCGGCGGCCAGCGCGGTGATCGCGGTCCGCAGGTCGCCGGCGGCGCCGGCCCGGCTGAACGCGGTACTGGCGGAGCCGCCGGTGCAGACGCTGCGGCTGTCCGCCGAGCTGGACACCGACGTCAACTCGTCCTCCAGAGCCGACAGCGCCGAGACGAGATCGCTGTACGCCGAACTGACCGCGGCCGGCGGCGTCAACCCGGACAGGGCGGACGTCTGGGTACGGACCGCCTCGGCCAGGGCGTCGGCGGCGCCGGACACGGCCCGCGGAGTGGTGGCCTGGCGCAGCTTGCCGACCGCGGCGGTCAGTTGCCGGTTGGCGTCGTCAAGCGAAGCCTGGAACGCGGCCGGCTCCAGCGGCGGAGTCGTAGGGGTGGCCGCCGCCTCCGTCTGCTGGGTCGCGGTCGTGGTCGAGGTGAGGCCGGAGACCCCACTGGTGGTGTCGGCGTTGCTGTCCCGCAACAGGGTCGGCACCAGACACAGGCCACCGATGAGAGCGATCCCCAGGGCGCCGGCGACGACCCGGGCACGGGTGCCGAACCGGCGCTGGGGAGGGGCGGCGAAACCGGCGGGCGCGTATCCGGCCGGCGCGTAGCCGGGCTGGGGATAGCCCGGCCCGAACGGGGCAGCACCACCGGCCGCCGCGGTGGGGAACGGCCCGGCCGGAAGAACACGAACGGCCACCGACACGGTGCGCGTGGATGCCGCACCGCTGGCCGGGTCGACCCAGGGCAGGTCGACGTTCTGCACCATGCCGTCGCGGGCACCCGGCGGAAAATAGATCAGGACGGGCGTACCGTCCGGCGGCGCGGCAATCGTCTTGGCAGTGCCGCCCGCGGCCTCAGCCGCACTCAGTTCGACAACGACGTCCGCGGGCCTTTCAGCGGAACTACCCCCCGTATTCACGTCCATCCCTTGAGTATTGGAGCGTTGCTTTCGGAAGTCCATCCACGGTTTTCATTCGAGCCATCGAGTGGTGCAAGTCGGGGCAAGGTGCCGCTGAGAGTCACCTTTCCAGCCGATGGCGAGGCGGTCCGAACCCTGCTCGAAGCCCGGCGGTCCTCATTGGAGGCCGACTCCCGCATCGCTGCGCCGCCCCCCGCCCGCCGACGGTCGGTTCCGTGACGCTCTCGTCGCCTGGAGAGCCTTGGAGGCCGTCGGTGCCGGCGACGTTGGTCCGCGCACACGATCGCTGAACGTGGGCTCTTGATACGTCCTGGCGCGCATAGGCGCACACGATCAGCGGATCGTGTGCGTTTAACGCGGTCAGGGCAATGGCAGGAGCCCACGTTCAGCGATCGTGTGCGCTGCCGTCGCTGGACTTGATGTGTCGGCTGTCACTCCTGAGCGAGATCAGCTGGCTCCGGCCGCGGCGCCCACTGCTGTGCGTCGGCAGTCGTCGATCCTGGCGAATCCCGGATCGATTTCGTGGAGTTGAAAGGGCCGGACAGCACCGCCGTAGCGGGCAACGCCTTGGCGATCTCCTTGTTCGGCCTTCGATCGCGGGGAGGTAGCGCCACGCCGCCTCCGTCTTTCTGGCGTCCTGTGCCTGGTCGCGTTCGTCCTTCTCGCGGACCCCGCCGGCACCGGCTGTTTCCTGCCCGGATGCTTCACCCCTCAAGGTGAAAGAAGACGCCGTCGCTGCGGTTCGGCTGCCAGCCGGCGTTGAGGGCTGCCCGGACGCTCTGTTCGACCGTCAGAGGCGTTACGGGCTTTCCCGGCAGGCTGAGCCAGTTGTCCAGCCGCGGCGAGCTGGTCCTCACCGAGAGAACCTGTCCCGGGGCGTGGGCGTCCTCGACGGCGAAGGTCAGCGGTCCCCAGTCGAGCCCCTGGCAGTAGGTTGGCTTGGCTCTGACCGCCCAGCGGTAGAGCGTGCCGTCGACGGTGATCAGACGGCTGCCTTTCCGAGGTATGGCCATCGTCGCGCCTCCCGGTTCCGTGACTCGGCCACCAGGGTAGGTGCGATGCCAGGCCGTGACGATCGCATTCGTGCCGGGCGCCATCGTGGACATCCGGCGATCGCTGCCGTGCCACTTGGCGGCTCGCCCTCAAGAGAGGCTGGCTCGCCCTCAAAAGAGGTGGGGTTGCGCCGAAAGAGGCGAACCGCTGCGCCAAAAAGAAGGGAGGCGGTCCGCTGAAAGAGGCGGGGCGGTCCGCCGAACAAGAGGCGGGGTAGTGCGCCGAACAAGAGGCAGGGTAGTGCGCCGAACAAGAGGCGGGGTAGTGCGCCGAGCAAGAGGGAGGGGAGGGCGGAGCGCCGAGCAAGAGGCGCCTCGGATCACCGAGGTGTGTCGAGTGCCACTGACCGGTCCCAGCCCGACGCGGCGGCAGGGGGCAGGGGAGGATCGGCGTGCAGCGACCGAAGAACTCCAACGGCGATCATGGGGAGCTCGGGTCACCAGAGGCCGACTTCGAGGAGCCGAAGGGGAACCGGAGAAAAGCCGGAGGGGAACCGAAAAGACTCTGGAAAGCAGAACGTCCACCGTGCGTTTCCGCAGGTGGACGGTGCTCAGTGCCCGGCGAGAGGCCTGGTGGCCAGGGGCGGGGTCGAACCGCCGACCTTCCGATTTTCAGTCGGACGCTCGTACCAACTGAGCTACCTGGCCGTGAACTTGCTTGCGGTCCTGACGGGACTTGAACCCGCGACCTCCGCCTTGACAGGGCGGCGAGCACTCCAACTGCTCCACAGGACCTTGCTTTGTAACTGTCTTGCCTTGGCTTGCTAGTGGCTTGCGACCACTAACCTACCAGTACCCCCAACGGGATTCGAACCCGTGCTACCGCCTTGAAAGGGCGGCGTCCTAGGCCACTAGACGATGAGGGCATCTTCCGCCATCATTGCACATCGCGCTGGCTGCGCGATCGGCAACGCTTGGTGGTTTCTGGCCCCAACCGCGCCCCCCGCTTGAGGCATGCAAAGCATATGCGATGGCTGTCCTGATCTTCAAATCGGTATCCCCCTTTCTTGCAGACCCCCCTCTGACCAGGGGAAACGTCAGGCGCACGCGGCCGATACGACCCGAACCCCCTCGGCCAGGCCGCTCAGAGGGGTCACCATGGGGGGCAGATCGGCGATCGGCCAGCCCGGTCCGGCGGCCGCGACGACGAGCGGCGGCTGCGGCAGGGACAGCAGAAGCTCCAGCGGGACCACGTCGCCGGTGCCGGGCAACTGCGACCACAGGACCACCGCTGCCGGCCCGGTACGGTCCACCGCGTCCAGCAACGCCCGAACCGGCACCCGTGCCCCCAGGAGACGGCTGGGCACCCCGTTCTCGGCCAGTGCGGCTGCCAGGGCCTCCAGCGGCAGGGTGTGCTGCTCCTCGTCGGCTGCGGCGAGCAGGGCCCGTGGGGTGAGCTCCCGTGGCGGCCGCGGCACGATACTGAGCGCCTCGGTGATCGACCGGGACAGCAGGTGCTCGACCTCGATGAATCGTTCGGTGGCCTCGTACCGTTCGCCGATCCCGATGAGCACCGGCATCATCACCTTGTTCCAGGCGGAGACCACGCCACGGTGGGTGACGGCCGCATCGAGGATGTAGCGCATCGCCGGCGCATCCAGGCGCATCGCGGCCCGTGCCAGGCCCCGGGCGGCCGGATCGGCGCGTGGGCCGAGCGCGATGGTCTGCCCACCTCCGGCCCGTCCCTCACCGGAATCCGCATCGGCGATCAGAGCCCCGGACTCGACGAGCGACAGGATCGACGCCCGCGCGGCGGCGGCCGCGGCCCGCAGGGCCGGTTCAGTCGAATCCTCGGGCCTCAGCGATCCCGGACGGGGAGCCCGATCGACCGACGGCCCCGAATGGGAAGCCGAGGCCTCAGGTTCGGGACTTGGAGAGACCTCGGGGCCCGAAAGAGCCGAGTCAGCGCCCGAAGGAGACGGGACCGAAGGAGACGGGGCCGAAGAGGAAAGGGCGGCGGGATCGGAGGTACGCCGCGCCCACGCCGCCGCCTCGGCCGGTGCCACACCCTGCGCGGTGAGTCGCTGCATGACCTGGAGACGGACCATGTCCTCGACGGTGTACCGCCGATGATGTCCGGGCTCGTGCCGGCTGGGCCCGAGGCCGTACCGCTGGTGCCAGGTCCGCAACGTGGTCACCGCGACGCCGAGACGTCGAGCGGCGGCACCGGCACTCAGGCCGTCATTCGCCACCCGACAGCTCCGCTGCCGATTCCGTCAAGGTGACCGGGGGCTGTGCCGTCAGGTGGTCGGCGAGGCGCCGGGTCACCCCTTCGAGCCAGGGGGCGTACGCCGTGGGCGACCCCTCGACCTCCTGCAGCAGTGTGTCCACCGTCACCCACCGGAGCTTCGCGACCTCCGCCGGGTCCGGCCGGAACTCGATGTCGGCCGGTACGTCACCGAGCAGGACGTGGTCGTACTCCCGCTCGACCCGCCCGGTGACCGGGTCCTCGGCGAAATACACGTAGACGCCGACCTCACGCAGAGTCACCGCCGGACCGTCGAGTTCCTCGCGCAGCCGCCGTCCGGCCGAGACCGCGACCTCCTCGCCGGGCACCGGATGCCCGCAGCAGGTGTTGCCCCACCGCAGCGGGAAGCGGGTCTTCACGGCGGCCCGCTGTTGCAGCAGCACCCGCCCGTCGGGCCGGCGCAGAAAGACCGAGAACGCCCGGTGCAGCATCCCGGGCGCCTCGTGGGCGTCGAGGACCGTGGCGGTCCCGGTGAAGCCGCCGGCGCTGTCGACGAGTTCGACCAGCTCGGCCTCCCGGGAGCCGCCGGCCGTGCGCGACGGGGAGGGGACGGTCATGCGGGGCCTCCGGTGATCCGGCCGGCGGCCAGCTTCCCGGAGATCAGCACCATCGGTACGCCCACGCCGGGCTGGGTGCCGGAACCGGTGAAGACGACGTTCGGCAGGGTGGGGTGCAGATTGGACGGCCGGAACGGGCCGGTCTGGGCGAACGTGTGCGCCGCCGCGAAGGGTGTGCCGGCGGCCATGCCGTCGTCGGCCCAGTCGGCGGGCGTGATGATCCGCTGGACCTCGACGCCGTCCCGGAATCCGATGTAGCCGCGGCTTTCGAGGACACGTAGCAGCTCGTCGGCGTAGCGCCGGTCCATGCCGCCGCGCCAGTCGATGGGCCCCGACTCGAGGTTGGGGGTGGGGGCGAGCACGTAGTAGGTCTGCCGGCCGTCGGGCGCCGCCGTCGCGTCGGTGCGGGTGGGATTGGTCACCAGCAGGGACGGGTCGCTCATCAGGAGACCCTTGTTGATGATCTCGTCGAAGGTGCCCTTCCACGCCGTACCGAAATGGATGTTGTGGTGGGCGATCTTGGAATAGGCCTGGCGGGAACCGATGTGCAGGACCACGCACGACGGGGAGTAGCGAAGTTTCCGCAGGCGGCGGGCCGGGAGCAGGTCGCGGTAGGCGACCGGCAGGTCGGGGTTGAGGACGACCACGTCGGCCGGGATGTGTTCGCCGTCGGCGGTGATGACGCCGGTGGCGCGGCCGTGTGCGGTGGTGACCCGTTCGACCGTGGTTTCGTAACGGAAAGTGACGCCGTGTTTCTCGGCGGCGCCGGCCAGCGCCTTCGGTACGGCGTGCATGCCGCCCTTGGGGAAGTAGACCCCGGCGACCGAGTCGAGGTAGGCGATGACGGCGTAGATGGCCATCGCGTCGTGCGGGGCGAGACCGGCGTACATCGCCTGGAACGAGAAGATCCGCTGGGTACGGGGATCACGGAAATACTGGTCGATCTTGGGCTGGAGCCGCCGGAACGCGCCCATCCCGAGAAGTTTCAGCAGGTTGAGGTTGAGCAGGTCGATCGGGGTGTCGAGGTTCCGGTCGATGAAGTGATCCCGTTCGAGCTGCCAGAGCTGCCGGGTGAAGTCGACGAACCGCAGGTAGCCGTCGGCTTCGCGGGCGCCGCAGACCCGGGCGATCTCGGCCGCCATCCGGGTGGTGTCGGTCCGCACGTCGAGGGTGGACCCGTCCGGGTAGTACGCCCGGTACGCCGGGTCGAGCGGGCTCAGCTCCAGCCAGTCGCTGAGGTTCTCGCCGACGGCCTCAAGGGGTTCGGCGATCAGCTCGGGCATGGTGAGCACGGTGGGGCCGGTGTCGAATTCGTATCCGCCGGTGGACAGCCGCCCGGCCCGGCCGCCGGGGACCGGCTCCCGTTCCACGACGGTGACCTGCCGGCCGGCCGCGGCCAGGTGCAGGGCGCAGGCGAGCCCGCCGAGTCCGGCGCCGACGATGACGACCCGATCGGTCGGTCCGGTCACTATTCGCACGTCACGGCTCCAAGAAGAGGGGGAGATAGGACATCATGCCGGTCGGTGCGTGGCCGCGGTGGCCAGCTCGATCAGGGCGGCGCGCGCCTCGGGGCGGACCGGGGCGTCGGCGATCACCGCGACACCCTCCTCGACTCTGGCCCGGATCATCTCCTCGACCTGGGCGGGTGCCCCGGTCGCCGCGATGATCTCCGCCTGCCGGGCGATACCGGCCACGGCGAACTCGTCGAGCTGTGCGGTGGTGGCCAGTCGCCGGGCCAGCATGAGCAGGGTGGTGGGCTTGCCGGTCCGCAGGTCGTCGCAGGCGGGTTTCCCGGTCACCGCCGGGTCGCCGTAGACGCCGAGCAGGTCGTCACGCAGCTGGAAGGCCTCACCGACGGCGAGGCCGTAGATCCGGTACGCCTCCTCGAGCGCGGGATCCCCGCCGCTGGACGCGAGAGCCAGCCCGAAGCCGAGCGGCCACTGCACCGTGTAGCTGGCCGTCTTGTGCCGCGCGACCAGCAGCGCCCGCTCCACCGACCAGGCCGCCGGGTCGGTCTCGCCGAGCACGTCGAGGTACTGCCCGGCGACCGCCTCGACCCGCATCCGGTCGTAGCGGGTGCGCACCTCAAGGAGGGTGGCGGGCGGCAGCGCGGTCCGGGCGAGCAGCTGGTCGGCCCAGATCAGGCACAGGTCGCCGACCAGGATGGCGGCCGAGTCGCCGAACCGCTCGCCGTGCTGGGCGGCGAACAGCCGGTGTGCGGTGGGCCGGCCGCGCCGGGTGGCGGAGCGGTCCATCAGGTCGTCGTGGACCAGCGCGAACGTGTGCATGAGTTCAAGTGCGCCGAGGGCGGGTAAAACGCCCTCGACCGGTTCGGTGGAACCGACGACGCCGCGCCAGCCCCAGTACGCGAAGGTCGGCCTGATGCGTTTGCCCCCGGCCATGACCAGGTCACGGGCGGTGCGGGCGAACCCACCGAGGGCCGGGTCGACGGTGTCCAGGGAGGCGATCTGGCAGGCGAGGAAGTCGGCCAGCGTGCCCTCGACGGCGCCGATCAGCGCTCCGTGCGAGACCGGCTGGCGAGGGATCGCTTCAAGACGGTTTCCCTCGAGGGTGTGATTGGCCACGCTCAGTACCGTACCCTAACTTTCAGAAGTTGCGTCGATTCGTGCGTCGATTTTGAGTTGGACGAGTTTTTCGAGTCGGACGAGTTTTTGAGTTGGACAAGCTCATGACCGGAGGCCCCGGAGTGGAAACCGACCTGGCAGCTGCCTACGAGCGCTGCCGCGAACTGCACCGTGAGCACGGGCGGACGTACTACCTGGCGACCCGGTTGCTACCGGGGTGGAAGCGGCGGCATGTGCACGCCCTCTATGGATTCACCCGATATGCGGACGAAATTGTCGACCGGACCGAATCCCGGCCCTCTGCCGAGCGGGCTGCCCTGCTCACCGCATGGTCAAACCGGTTCCTCGACGGACTCCGCGGCGAACCCACCGACGACGAACTGCTCCCCGCCGTCCTGCACACCATCGCCGTCTTCGACCTCGACCTCGAGGACTTCGAGAAGTTCCTGCGCAGCATGACGATGGACATCACCGTCACGAGCTACCCCACCTACGGCGACCTGCTCGACTACATGGAGGGCTCGGCCGCCGTCATCGGCACGATGATGCTGCCCATCCTCGGCTCCTCCGACCCGATCGCCGCCCGGGAACCGGCCCGCCAGCTCGGCTTCGCCTTCCAGCTCACCAACTTCATCCGGGACGTCGCCGAGGACCTCGAACGTGGCCGCGTCTACCTGCCCGAGGAGCACCTGGCCGAGTTCGGCGTCACCCGGCGGATCCTCCAGCAGGGCGTCGCCACCCCCGCGATCAAGGCGCTGATCAAGGCGGAGGTGGCCCGCGCCCGCGAGCACTACGCCCTCGCCGCGCCCGGCATCCCCCTGCTCGAACCCGCCTCACAGGCCTGCATGCGGACCGCCTTCCAGCTCTACGGCGGCATCCTCGACGAGATCGAGGCGATCGACTACGACGTCTTCGGCCGCCGCGCCACCGTCCCCAACCACCGCCGCGCCGCCGTCGCCGTACGCAGCCTGCTCACCCGGCCCGGCACCCCGGTCCAGCTGGCGGCGTGATGCGTACCGCAGTGGTCCTGCTCACCCGGGACCTCCGCGTGCACGACAACCCGGCCCTCGCCGCGGCATGCACGGCCGACCGGACCGTCCCGCTCTACGTCCTCGACCCGAAACTCACCGGCCTCTCCCCGAACCGCACCCGCTTCCTCCACCAGAGCCTCGCCGATCTGCGCGAACAACTCCGGAACCGAGGCGGTGACCTGGTCGTCCGCGAGGGCGACCCGGTCACCGAGACGATCCGCGCCGCCCGCGACACCGGCGCCGAGACGATCACCCTCGCGGCCGACGTCAGCGGATACGCCCGCCGCCGCGAGAACCGCCTCCACGACGAGTGCGCACGCCACCGCATCGCCCTCGACCTCCACCCCGGCGTCACCGTCGTCCCACCGGGCGCGGTGCGGCCCGGCGGCGGCGGCGAGTCCTACAAGGTCTTCACGCCCTACTTCCGATCCTGGTCCGCGGCACCGTGGCGGGCCCAGGCACCGGCACCGCAACGGGTCACCCTTCCCGACGGCCTCACCCCCGGCGCCCTGCCCGGCCTTCCGGCCGGAGAATCACCACACGCCTGCGAGGGTGGCGAGACCGCGGCCCGGCGCCGGCTCACCACGTGGCTGCGGCAGGACCTTCAGGGGTACGCCGAAGCGCACGACGACCTACCCGGCGACGGCACGAGTCGCCTCAGCCCGTACCTCCGCTGGGGTTGTCTCTCGCCACTCGCTCTCGCCGAAGCGGCCCGCGACCAGGGTGCCGACGCCTTCGTCCGCCAGCTCTGCTGGCGCGACTTCTACTACCAGGTCACCCGGGTCTTCCCGAACCTGGCCACCGAGGCGCTGCGCACGACCGCCGACCGCGACTGGCGCTACGACGACGACGCCCTGCAGCACTGGAAGGACGGGCTCACCGGGGTTCCGGTCGTCGACGCCGGGATGCGCCAGCTGCGCGAAGAGGGCTGGATGCACAACCGGGCCCGGCTGATCACCGCGGCCTTCCTCACCAGACATCTCGGCATCGACTGGCGGCTCGGCGTCGCCTGGTTCTCGCGATGGCTGCTCGACGGAGACGTGCCCAACAACTCGGGAAACTGGCAGTGGACCGCCGGCACGGGCAACGACACCCGGCCCTACCGGCGCTTCAACCCGATTCGGCAGGCGCTCCGATTCGACCCCGAAGGCGTGTACGTTCGTCGTTACGTACCTGAGTTGAAGGGGATCGACGGCGCCGCTGTGCACCAGCCGTGGCGTCTCCCCGAGTCGGAATTCCGCGGCCTCGACTACCCCGGCCCGCTCGAATCACACCGGGACGAGGCGGTCTGGCTGCGGTGAACGGGACCCGCCGGCGGTTGCGTCCGTCAAACCTTCTTCCGGCGGGTCTTTTTCTTCACGGTGCGATCTCCCGAACACACCGATGGCGGCCATGAGAATGGTGAGCGCCAGCCAACGCCCGCCATCGCCCCCTCATGACCGCCGCTTCCTCGGTGTGACCCGCTTCCGCACCGGTCCTGAATCGGCCATCGCACCGCCCACATGAGGAAACCCGTCGGTGGTTAGCTGACACCCATGGGCGACGTGCGAAACGTGGACGTGGTGGTCATCGGACTCGGTGTGGGCGGTGAGGAGGCCGCCGGACGACTCGCCGCGGCCGGGCTCGACGTGATCGGGGTGGAACACACCCTGGTCGGCGGCGAATGCCCGTACTGGGGATGCATCCCGACGAAGATGATGGTCCGGGCCGGCTCGGCACTCGCCGAGGCCCGCCGCATCCCCGGCCTCGCCGGCTCCGCCACCGTCGAACCCGACTGGGCACCCGTCGCCCGCCGGGTCCGCGACGAGGCCACCGACGACTGGAACGACAAGGTCGCCGTCGACCGGTTCACCGGCAAGGGCGGGACGTTCGTGCGGGGCCGGGCCACCATCACCGGTCCCGGCCGCGTCCGCGTCGGCGAGCAGGAGTACGCCGCCTCGCGCGCCCTGGTCGTCGCCACCGGCACCGTCGCCGTCATCCCGCCGATCGACGGTCTCGCCGGCACCCCGTACTGGACCAACCGGGAGGCAGTCGAGACCGCGACCCTGCCGGAGTCCCTCGTCATCCTCGGGGGCGGCGCGATCGGCTGCGAGTTCGCCCAGGTGTTCGTCCGCTTCGGCGTCCAGGTCACGATCATCGAGGGCTCCGATCGGATCCTCGCCATGGAGGAGCCCGAGTCCTCCGAGGTGGCCGCCGCGGTGATCGGCGCCACCGTCCGTACCGGGGTCCGCGCCTCGAAGGTCTCCTACGACGGCTCCTTCACCGTGGAACTCTCCGACGGCAGCACGGTCACCGGCGAGAAACTGCTCGTCGCCACCGGCCGGGCCGCCCGCCTCGGTGACCTCGGCCTGGAGACCATCGGTCTCGACCCGTCGGCCCGCTTCCTCACCACCGACGACCGGATGCGTGCCGCCGACGGGGTGTGGGCGGTCGGCGACGTCACCGGCAACGGCGCCTTCACCCACATGGCCATGTACGAGGCGGACATCGCCGTCCGGGACATCCTCGGCCAGGGCGGACCCGGCGCCGACTATCGTGCCCGGCCCCGCGTCACTTTCCTCGACCCGGAGATCGGCGCGGTCGGGCTCACCGAATCCCAGGCGCGTTCCTCCTTCGCCGACGTCCGCGTCGGCCACGTCCCCCTCAGCGCCACCTCGCGCGGCTTCGTGCACGGGCCCGGCAACGAGGGGTTCATCAAGGTCGTCGCCGACGCCGGCCGGGGCGTGCTGGTCGGCGCCACCACCGCGGGCCCGGCCGGCGGCGAGATGATCGGGGCGCTGGCCGTCGCGATCCACGCCGAGGTGCCGATCACGACGCTGCTCAGTCAGATCTGGGCGTACCCGACCTTCCACCGCGGCATCGGCGACGCACTGAAGGCCCTCTGAACGTTTGGGCCGGATCCGGGCGGGCACCGCCAATACATGTTGCGGCAGGTGCTCACCCGGATCGAACAGGCGGACGCCCTCGACGGCGCCAGCGACAAACTCCAGGCCGCGGTCTCGTCCGCGGTCCGGCCGCGCACCCTGCGCGACGCGCTCCACGGGAGCTGGATGGGACATCCACTCCACCCCGTGCTGGTGCAGGTCCCGGTCGGGGCCTTCCTCTCCGCGGCGATCCTCGACCTACTCCCGTCACGGTCCCGGTCCAGTGCCCCGACCGTCCTCATCGGGGTCGGTGTGGCGGGCGTGCTGCCGGCCGCGGTGGCCGGATGGGTCGACTGGTCCGAGATGACCAAGGACCGCCGCCGGATCGGGCTCGTCCACGCCGCCACCAATCTAGTGGCCACCGGCCTCTACGCCGGCTCGCTGATCGCCCGGCTCACCGGGCACTCCACGCAGGGCAGGGCGCTGGCTTTCGCTGGCCTCTCGGTCGCGGGTGCGGGCGCCTTCCTGGGAGGGCATCTCTCGTACGCCCAGGGCGGCGGCATCAGCCACGCGGCACCCGAGGTCGCGCGCGTGCCGGAGGAGTGGACCGTGGCCGGATCGCTCGCCTCGCTGCCCGAGGGCAAGCCGGCCGCACGCCGGGTCGGTGACACCGCGGTGCTCCTCTTCCGCCAGGGCGACGAGGTCAGCGCGCTCGTCGACCGGTGCTCGCACGAGGGTGGCCCGCTCAGCGAGGGCGAGGTCTCCGACGGTTGTGTGGTCTGCCCGTGGCACGGGAGCACGTTTCGGATCAGTGACGGCGCCGTGATCCACGGGCCGGCGGGAAACGACCAGCCGGTGCTGCCGGTCCGGGTCCGGGACGGCATGGTCGAGGTACGTCGGCCGTGAACCCCGCAGTAACGCCTCCGAGCTGCGGAAACAACGTAGGGTGACCCCCGGTTTGGAGGGCGGGAGACCAGCGGGTAATGTTTTGGGAGCCGCCAGGGAGACGGGCGAGCGAGCGGGACCTGAACTTTGGGGCCCGGCCGGCCGTCCTGACGGAAAATCTTCGAACTTCGGAACACGGCCCAGCCGTGCGCCTCGGTGTGGAGATACTAGGGCAGATCGGAGCCAACCGGGATAAACCGGTTGACAACACCGAGAAGGCCTAGTAAAGTAGAGCGAGTGCCCCGGGGAAACGGGCCGCGGATGCGGAACGTTTTGATGGTGTGCGGTTGTTCTTTGAGAACTCAACAGGGTGCTTGA
>NZ_QGGR01000024.1 GCF_003148685.1 Actinoplanes xinjiangensis
CCTACCCAACGTCATCCCAGCAAACTAACCAAAATAGAAACAAAGCTATATTCATCGCACGGGTGACTTGACCCCGTTTAACACCAGCCACCTAGGCCGTGTCTTCACATGATCATGGCCATGGACGATGTACGGCGTCATCCGCCGCTATGAGCTGACCGACGCCGCGTGGAATCGTTGTCATCCAGGAAGTCCCCGCTTACCCGTCCGCCGGTGAGATCGCTGACGTGCCGACGAACTCGGCGGGATGGTCGGCGTGCTCAGGAAGGCAACGCCCGAGGAGAAGTGTTAGATGTGCCGCCATTCCGGGCTGCGGCTGACCTTCTCGCCGGAAACCAAAACGGTGCGGGCAGATGTAGATCTTACCGCGCACCGAGGGGGATCAGGTTGTGTCCGAGGGGGGGACTATTCCAACCCCCATGAGGCATTCCTTACACATTCGGACATCTGCTCAACGAGTGCGCTCGAACACCTGGCTGCGGCATTTTCCCACCTGAAGCCCAGGCTGCCTGGTCGCCGAGCCACGGCCGATCCCTCGACCAGCTGGCTGCTGCCAGCCTCTCTGGAGTTGCCGACGAAGCTCTTCTGTTACCTACCGTAGCCCTCTGGCGCGGGCCGAGCGCGATGCGTGGCTTGGCGAGGTCGGTGCCGCCTTCGAGTCCTTCGATCACACTTCATTCTTCCCTGCCTCGACGACGAGTCGGCATTGTTCGGGGAAGCTGAATCGGCTCGAACATCGTGGAGGAACCAGGCCTGTAGTACCTGCCCGGGTATCAGATCTATCAGGCAGTGACGGCCAAGTGGTCCTGCAAGATCGCTGTGGCCCGTCGTGCTTCGTTTGCTGTGCCCGTCTGGGCTGCTGCGAGGAAGTCTGTTCCACGAAGCGGGCTGGAGGCGGCTCGGGGGTAGAGCCACGCGTGGAAGTGCGGGACCCGGTCACGGGTGGAGACGAGGTGTACCCGCTCGGCTTCCACGGCATGGTGGATGGCTTCGTCGAGCCTGCCCAGCAGGCGTCCGAAGGACGCGGCTTCGGCGTCGGTCATGTCGGCGAAGTTCACGAAGTGCCGCACAGACCGCAGTAGTAATCCACCCGCAAGGGTGGTCTCGGCCGGCCCGTGGACGACTGCCCAGTGCTCATCGCGGTATACCCAGCCATCAGCCGGTTCGTGCTCTGCCACGGCCACGCAGTAGGTGCAGTGCTCCGCCAAGGTTCTCTCCTCGTCGATCGGGTCGCCCGGGTGTCGAGCGGCAAAGTCCTATGTCGCTGCCGGTTGGCCGAGACGGTGCAACAGGAAGCCGATGCGTTCGTCCAGTTCTGCAGCGGTGTCGCGAAATGCGGCGATGCCGCCCGGGCGGTTGGCGGGATCCGGTGTGCTCCAATGGGCGATGTTCTGCACCCCGGGAAACGGCGGGCACACTTCACGGACCCGGTCGCACAGGGTGATCACGTGGTCGAAGTGGTCGCCGGTGAATTCGTCGACATGCTTGCTGCGCGCGCCGGAGAGATCCACGCCGCGTTCGTGCATGACCCGGACCGCATCCTGGTGCACCGGTTTCGGCTGGATTCCGGCGCTGCGTGCCTGGACGTGTTCCGAGCTGCGCACGCGGAGCAGCGCTTCGGCCATCTGCGAACGGGAGCTGTTACCGGTGCAGAGAAACAGCACCGCCGCGGTCTCCGGTGCTGTGGAGGGCTGCGTCGGGCCTGCTGACCGAAGGGCCGGGTGCAGCGCACTGCCGGTTTCGGCCAGCAACTCGCCGCACCGTTTGAGGTCCAGGATTTGGTAGGAATCCCGGCCGTCCGCCGAGCTGCGCCGGGCCCGGACCAGCCCACTGCGGCGCAGTAGCCCCATGTGGTAAGACACGAGGTTCTGCGGCTTGCCGATGAGTTCCACCAGTTCCCCGACCTGCCGGTCTCCGGCAGCGAGCAGTCCGAGTATCTGCCATCGGAGGGGATGTCCGGCCAGCCGGAGGAAGTCAGGCGGCGCGATGGCTGGGGAAGACCGCGGGCGCTGCATGCCGCCGATGATACATCAAATCCAGGTGATGCATAGCTGGAGATCGATTTCATGCCGGGACGGCGGCAATTCACGGCTCTCTCGGCCGCTGGGTCGCTCTCGCCTGTCGCAACCGGCGGCGGTGAGCTCGGCAATCTGTGCAGCGTCGCGGTGACGTCTGCCGTAGGAGTGGTGGCCGTCTACTGCACCGAGATGGGGTGTCACCTCCGACGACGGAACCGACAGCGATCTGCCGGATGCGGTGGTGGGCCGGGCGGTCATCGTGGGCCGCAATGCCGAAGTGGACCTGCACGGCTGCTCTCCTCGGTCTACGGGGCGCCGACAGGCTCCAGGCCGGCGGTGTGGCGGGTGATGGCACGGGTGATGTTCTCCACCGTGAGGCCACATTCGGCGAGGACCTCGTTGCGGCTACCGTGATCGAGGAAACGGGTGGGGATGCCGAAGGTGATCACCGGGACCGTGAGCCCCTCGTCGTGGAGGCGCCGGACCAGCAGGGAGCCGAAACCGCCGCCTTCAATACCGTCCTCGACGCTGATCACCAGCCGATGCCGGCGTGCCAGAGACATCACACCGTGCCGGACCGGCTTGATCCACCGAGGATCGGTGACCGTGGCGCTCATCCCCAGTTCTTCCAGGCGTTCGGCCAGACCCAGACAGAGCCCTGCCATCGGGCCGACGGAGACGATCAGCACCTCCGGGCGGGGCCCGTGCCGCAGGATGTCGACGTTCTCATGTTGTGCGATCGCCGGGATCATGTCCGCGACGGCGCCCTTGGGGAAGCGCACCACGCACGGTCCGTGCTGCTCGGCCAGCGACTCCTCGAGCGCGGCCCGCAGGGTGTGCCGGTCGCGCGGTGCGGCAATCCGAAGGCCCGGTACCAGGTTCAGCAATGCGATGTCCCACATGCCGTTGTGTGAAGGACCGTCGTCGCCGGTGATTCCGGCCCGGTCCAGGACGAATGTCACGGGCGCCCGGTGCAGGGCGACGTCCATCAGCACCTGATCGAAGGCGCGGTTGAGGAACGTGGAGTACACCGCCACCACGGGCCGCATCCCCGACAGGGCCAGGCCGGCCGCCGAGGTGACGGCATGTTGTTCGGCGATGCCGACGTCCAGGACCCGCTCCGGGAACCGCTGCGCGAACGCCGCCAGTCCGGTGGGGCGCAGCATCGCGGCGGTGATCGCCACGACCTCGGGATGCCGATCACCGAGGCGCGCCAGTTCCTCCCCGAACGCGGACGTCCAGGAAGGGGCCGGCGCGGGCAGCGGACAGCCGAGGTCCGGATCGACCGCGGCGATGGCGTGAAACCGGTCTGCCGTGTCGTTCTCCGCCGGGGCGTAGCCGTTGCCTTTGCGGGTGAGGCAGTGCACCAGGACCGGTCCGCCGGCACGCACCGCGCTTCGCAAGGCGTCCTCGACCGCGGCAACGTCGTGCCCGTCGATGGGACCGATGTACGTCAGGCCGAGGGACTCGAAGAACGTCTCCGGCGGGTCGTCGAGCGACGGCGTGCTGGAGGGAATCGCAGTGGTGTCACCGTCCAGGAACCGTTCGAAACCGCGTGCCGTACGGATGGCTGCAAGATGGCCGGCCAGACCACCGACGGTGGGGGAGTAGGAGCGGCCGTTGTCGTTGACCACGATGATCACAGGGATGTCGTCGGCGGCGCTGATGTTGTTCAGCGCTTCCCAGGCCATGCCGCCGGTCAGGGCCCCGTCACCGATCACCGCGACGACCGCCCGGTCGCTCACCCCCTGGAGGCGGTAGCCGGTGGCGAGGCCGTATGCCCAGGACAGCACCGTCGAGGCATGGGAGTTCTCGATGATGTCGTGCTCGGATTCGGTACGTGACGGGTATCCGGACAGCCCACCCCGCAGGCGGAGACGGTCGAATTCGCCGACTCGGCCGGTGAGTAGTTTATGCACGTACGCCTGATGGCCGGTGTCCCACAGGATGCGGTCGCGCGGCGACTCGAACACCCGATGCAGGGCCAGGGTCAGTTCGACGACGCCGAGGTTCGGTCCCAGGTGACCTCCTCGCCGGCCGACTTTGTCGATCAGCAGGCGGCGTATCTCGGCGGCCAGGACAGGCACCTGCTCGGCGGGCACGGCGCGGGCGTCGGCGGGTGAACGAATGGACTGCAACATGTTGATCCCTCAGGTAGGTCGGTGAAGTAGAGCTGTTGCCGGGCGCTGGGTTGATCGCAGAAGGGTCCACACGGCGAATCCGGCGGCCGTGCCGATGAGAAGGCCGCCCACCACGTCATGCGGATAGTGGAGTCCGAGAAACAGCCGGGCCGATGCCGCCATGAGCGCGAGCGGTACGGCTATCACCGCCAGGCGTGGTGCGGCCGCGACCACGAACGCGGCCAGCGCTCCGGCGACGGTGGCATGGTTGCTGGGATACGACCAGCGCCCGAGGGGTGGACAGTGCTCCAGTGTGCGTACGTCGAGCAGAACCGCGCACGGCCGTACCTCTTGAACCAGGTGCTTGAGCACCTCGCTGATCAGATAGGCGGCGAGTACCCCGAGCATCGCCACGGCGAGGTGCCGTCGCCGGCTGCCGTCGTGGCGTGCCTCCGCCGCGGCGACGGCCAGGGCGCCGAGGAGCAGGAGCGCCGCACCGGGCAGCCATCGCCCGACGGTACCGGCCCATGACGGCCAGCCGGCCGTCGTTGCGGTGACCGCCCGGTAGAGGTCGACGGACCAGCCGGTCCTGACGACCGCCGGGTCGTTGCCGACCTGCTGCCACGGCGTCAGCGCAAGGCCCACGGCGACCGCGCCGAGCAGCGATGTCGTGGCCACCACCAGCGGCGTTCTCACGGGGCTTCCGCCAGGTTCAGCACCACCACGCCGGCGATGACCAGCAGAATGCCGGCCACCTTGCCCACGCTGAACTGCTCATCGAAGGCGAACAGCCCGATCACGGCGATCACCGCGGTGCCCACTCCGGACCAGATGGCGTAGGCGACGCTGATCGGGATCTGTTTTACCGCGATCGCCAGCAGCGCGAACGACACCAGATATCCGGCGCCCATCACCACCGTCGGCCCCCAGCGGCTCAGCCCGTTGCTCAGTTTGAGCGCGGTCGTGCCGGTGACCTCGGCGGCGATCGCGCCGAGCAACAGAATCCATGCCATCAGGCCTCCAGGAACGTCGATGGTCCGGCCGTCAGGCCGGTTCTTGCGCCGGCAGCCGGCGCCGGGTGATGAAGACCGCGAGCAGGAACGGCACCCCCACAACCATCTGGGTCAGTACCTGTTGCAGGTGGAATACCAGCGCGAACGCGAGCACCGCCTCGCCTTGGACACCGAGCAGCCCGAAAGCGGTGAAGACCCCGACCTCAAACGTTCCGACGTGCGCCGGTGCGGACGGCAACAGGTTGAGGGTGTCCACCAGGAACAGGACGAAGGCAGCAGCCGCCAGGCCCAGTGGCAGATCCAGCGCGTGCTGGATCGCGACGACAGCGGCGAGGTCGAGCATCTCACCGAAGACCGCCACAACGAGCGCGACGGCCAGCCGGCGGTTGTCGCGCATGAAGTACAGTCCGTCGCCGAGCCGGCGCACGATGGAGGGCCGGGATCTGCTCCGATCACGGCGCGCGTAGACCGCCAGCAGGACGACCAAGGTGCCCATGGTGATGGCGAACAGCAGCACCGCGTTGCCGGCCCAGCCGGGCAGTGCTTCCACCAGCCACGGTGCCGGTAGGGCCAGAACCGCCAGGCCGACACCCTCGAACAGCTTCTTGATACCGATCAGCGCACCTGTGGTGGCGGCCGGCACCTCATCGCTGCGGTGCAGCAGCCAGACACGCAGCCCCTCCCCGGCCCGCGCCGGAGTGATGGCGGAGGCAGCCTGTGACGTCAGCTCGAAGCGCAGGAGCCGACCGAACGGAGGGTGGTGACGGGGTGCGAGCATGATGGACCAGCCCCATGCACGCACCCCGTGGCCGAGCACGCCGAAGAGCATGGCCAGGGCCAGTGGGCCGGGCGCGGCCTGCCGCAGGGCGCTCGTCAACCGAGCGACGTCGAGACCGCGCAGGAACCACCACAGAGCGATCAGCGTTCCGCCGATGCAGACGATCCGGAACGCCGTGCCTGCTACGCGTTTCCGCCGGGCCTGCCCTTCGAACCGTGCCATGCCCGTCCGCTACCGCCGCTGTACAGCGCCGCCATGAGGCAGTCGCCGAGCCGCGGGCGTGTCCGGGCGCAGGGCACGCTCACGGTCGAACGCGCCCAGTAGCGCGTCGACGGTCAGCCCAACGTGGGCGCGTACTTCGGCGACGGACCGGTCCTGCCAGTCGGCCCACGCCACCTGGTGCAGCGGACGGATTCCGCTTCGCCGTCCGAAGTCCGCGGCCAGCGCGAAGACCCGGCAGTCGAACCCGGTCAAGTGGTAGGGGCCGCGGTAGACGAGCCGCGAGCACCATTGGTAGAGCACCTCCTGCCAGCGGGTCAGGGTGCCGCTCGCGCCCATCGTGACGCCGATGACGAATGCCTCGTCCTGCGGCAGCATGCCGCGGCCGAGCACGATGTGGATGCAATCATGACCGAACAGGTCGATGGCGCCCGGCAGCGCCAGAGGGCTGGCCGGGTTTTCCAGGGCACGCACGTACCAGGGGATGGCGAGCGCGGGGTCGCCAGGCATGCCGGCGTATGCGTCGCGGAGGGCGACGTCGCCGTCGAGGCCTGGACTCCAGCCACTCAGCGGTGGACGGTCGGCCATGTCGCGGCTTCCTTTCATGAGCAGTGCACCACTCCTCGGTCGCCGTCCACCGTGACGAGCTGACCGTCGGCGATGCGCTTGGTGGCGTCGGTGACGCCCATGACGGCGGGAATGCCGTACTCGCGGGCGACGATGGAACCGTGCGACAGCACGCCGCCGACATCGGTGACCACGCCGCCGGCCAGGGCGAGCAGCGATGACCACGCCGGGGTGATGTACGGCGCGATCAGGACCTCGCCGGCCCGTAGCCGGTCGAAGTCCCGTGGCGAGGTGATCCGCCGGGCGCGGCCGGTGACGCGTCCGGGACTGACCGGGGAGCCACGCAGCCCCGAGCCTGTCCGCTCCCGGGTCGAGCGCCCGAACAATGCCAGCGAGGTGATGTCGGCCCGGCCCAGGTGGATACGCATGTCCGCCGGCACCTGATCCGGTGGGCTGAGCCGTTTGCGATGCTCGCGTTCGGTACGGCGGGCAGCGACGAGGTCAGCCAGGTCGGGGGGCGGTTGCGTGCCACCGGCGGCCCGCAAACCGTCCAGCAGTTCGTCACGGTGGAGATGGAAGACGTCGTCGGGGCGGGGGAGCACTCCCGCGGTGGCCAGCCGCCGTCCCAGTTCCAGATATCCACGGCGGAGGAACGGCCAGCCCAGCGTGAAGTAGAACAGCGCCTCGTCGCGGATGATCGCGGATCGGCGGGCCCACTCCAACAGGGTGGTGAGGGTCTGCCGCCGTACCGGTGCACGCCGGAGAGCGGCCAGCAGCTTCCGGAGGTTTTCGTCGCGGCGCCGGGACAGCCCCGCCAGGCGCACCGCCGGCGCCTCCAGAGTTGCACTGCGATACGCCTCGATCGCGGTGAGGTGGCTCGACGGATCCTCCGACGGAGTCGCCTCGATGAAATCGAGGTTGTACACCTGGTGCCCGTATCGCCGTAGGAAGCCGGCGATCTGCTCGTCGGCCGCCGGGCCGGTCAGCTGAGCGGCCCGGTGTAGCAGCAGGTCCGCTTCGAAGGTCTTGGTGTGGTGTCCCTGCAGAAGCGCGCCGGGACCCGGCAACTCACCCCCGATCCCGCGAGTGATCCACGGGTACGCGGTGGACAGCAACCATTCGCTGACGTTCCAGTACCAGGCGAGGCCGCCGATGACGGCCCAGTACTCACCGCTGAGCTGCTCCGCTTCGCCGATCATGTCAATCAGCTCGTCGGTTCCGGTCGCCTGGACGTCGACTGATCCCAGTGCCTCGAGCCGGTCGAGGTGGCGGGGCAGAATCACCTGGCGCCAGTGCCGGATCAGCGGCGACAGGTGGAATCGCAACCACCGGGCGATGAGACCGACGGTCCGCAACGGATGCCGGTTGAGGTGGAAGTCGAGCCGGAGGTAGGCGTATCCGTTGACCGTTGCGGACATCGGCTTCGGCAGCAGAGGGTTTCGCCGTTGCACATGTTCAGGCCCGGCCCAGTTGCTCGCCCACTTCGTCACGAGCGTCGGGAACAGGGTAGAGGCGAACAGCGGCGACAGAGGTTCCGGCAGCCAGGAGTCGCAGATGCTGATGCGCGCCCACCACGCACCGGGGATGGGGCTCTCCCAGCGTGCGTCCTGCGCGGCAGCCGGTGGCCGTGCGGTGGTGATCGGCCGCGATTGCAGGATCGTGAAGCGTCCGTCGGCGATGGCCCATTCGATGTCCTGGGGTGCGCCGAAGTGGTGCTCTATGCGCAGACCGAGTCCGCTCAGTTCGAGGACCTGCTCCGGTGTCAACGACGGTGTGGTGCGGAGCGCGGCGCCGACGGCACGGACGGTGGTTCCCGACTCCTCTGCCGGAGAGCTCATGACCTGCTTGTCCGCGATGTCGCTGCTCATGATGCGGGTGCCGTCGCGGGTGACACGGAACCGGTCCGGATCGACCAGGCCGCTGACCACCGATTCGCCGTAGCCCCACGCGGCCTCGATCACCATGGTCTCGGCGTGACCACCCGGGACGGCAGGACTGTGCGGATCAGCGGTGAACAGCACCCCGGCTGATTCGGCCTGCGCCATGGTTTGAACGATGACCGTCATGGCAGCCGCGGTGTGGGGGATCGCGTGGCGGGTGCGGTACCGCACGGCGGCTGGTTCCCACAGCGAGGCCCAACAGCGCCGTACCGCTGCGGGCAGTTCCTCGAACGAGACGTCGAGTTCGGTGTGGTACTGGCCGGCGAAGCTGGCTCCGGCGGAGTCCTCGAACGTGCCGGAGGAGCGCACCGCGGCCCGTTGGCCGGCGGGGATGACCCGGTGCCACGCCAGGGTGAGCGCTGACAGGGTCTCGTCGGGCAGCTGCAGCCCGAGGATCAGCTCGCGGACGTCCGCTGCGGCTTCCTCGAGATCGGCGCCGTTGTCGGCGGGCACCGCGGCGAGGCGTTCGATCGCGGCCCGCAGTGATGTTCCGGTCAGCTCGGCGAAGATTTTCATGGGAAGGCAGAACCCGGGTGGGACGGGGACGCCTGAGGCGATCAGGTCACCGAGATTCGCGGCTTTGGCACCGACGTCACCGCTGTCGGCAGCCCGCAGGTCTGTCAGGAATATCAGGTCAGACACGGGCGTCCGCCCGATCGACCCAGCTCTGGTAGTGCTTGCGGAATCGCCGTACTCCGTGATCGCTGTCCAGGTAGATGCCGTGCTCGTCGCCTTCCCGGATGGTGTTGAAGATCGGCAGGTCCTGGTTGGAGGTGAAGGTGATCTCCAAGCGGTTGACCAGCAGGTTGAACAGGTCGCGCGCCCGCCGGCCGCTCTTCTCCACGGCGACGGTGATGTGCTGCACGGTGCGGTTGGCCGCGATCGGCGTTGCGGCGAGGAGCAGCTGGTACTGCTCGGCGCCGTCCGCCAGGTAGGAGATCCGCTGGCCCGCCGCCCAGCCGTCGACGCGTAGGACGAACGAACCGGCATTCGTTCCGAGCAGCCGCGTGATGTTGCCGAGCCGGCCGGCGTAACGCGGCCATGTCAGCTCGGCGCCCACCCAGACGTCCGGCGACATCGGTGCGCCGTGATCGCGGAAGACCCCGGGATCGTCGACCATACGCAGGCTGGGATGGCCGGCGACCTCCAGACCGTGCAACTCGATGAGATGGTCGGGGTCGTAGGTGTTCTCCATGATTCGCCGGACGGTGGCGTTGGTCGTGTCGGCGAGACGGAAGTGGCGGTATCTGTCGGTGTGTGGCGCCATGGAGGGCATGTCGGGCAGGTCGAAGATCGGTTCGGGACCGCCGTACCAGACCCACACGTATCCGTATCGCTCGACGACCGGGTATGGCGGGGAACTGGCCGCGGCCGGAATGCGCTCCGAGCCGGGAATCGCGGCACAGCTGCCTGAGGTGTCGAAGCGCCAGCCGTGGAAGGGGCACTCCAGCAGGCCGTCGACCAGTCGTCCCCGGGCCAGGCTGGCGCCCATGTGCGGGCAGTGCCGCCGCATGATGACCGGCCGGCCGCCGGCCCCGCGCCAGGCCACCAGCTCCTGGCCGAACAGGGTTACCGGCCGGGGCTTGCGCCCCAATGTGGCCGAGGGCAGCGCCACGTACCAGCTCGCTGCCAGGTGAAGGTCACGCGACGTCTCGGCTGGAGCGGTGTTTCGCCTGGCTCTCATGACGCCGCCGATCTCTGCGACTCGGCGGACTCCGCCCGGTCCGCCCAGGAGTCGTAGTGCTTACGGAAGCGCAGGACACCGTGGTCGTATCGGACCGGCACGGGGGCAGACTGCTCGTCGGTGTCCCGGTAGATCGCCAGATCCTGCAGGGTGCCCTGCAGATGCTGCGCGCGGTAGGCGAGATAGGCGAACGCGTCGCGTGCCCGGTGCCCGGACCGGCGTACCAGCGACCAGCCGCGCATCACTGTGCGGCCTGGCGCGACCGGCGTGATGCCGAGCAGTTCCTTCGCGATCACTTCGTCGTCGAGCAGGAAGGTCAGCCGTTGACCGCCCGGCCATCCGTCCACGAGCAGATGGAAACGGTCGGCCCGGATACCCAGGCACCGCACGGCCCGTGGAATGTGCAGACCCTTCGACTCCAGGACCGCTCCCATCCAGGCCTGCGGGGCGATGGGGGGACCGTTCTCCGCGGTGTCGGCCGGGTCGGAGAGCAGTTGCAAGGTGACCGGCTCACCGGACCGCATGCCGTGCAGGTGCATGAAGTGGTAGTAGTCGAAGGCGTTCTCCAGCACTCGCCGTGGCGAGGCCGGAGTCGTGTGCCGGAACCGGTACGCGAGGTATCCGTCGCGGCCGGCGTCCAGGGCAGGCACCGCGGGCAGCGGATATGCCGGTGAGTCTCCGCCGTACCAGGCCCAGAGGTAGCCGTACCGCTCGACGACCGGATAGGTCCGCAGGGTCGCGGTCTGCGGTATCCGGGCGACACCCGGTACGGCGACGCACGATCCGGAGCCGTCGAACTGCCAGTGATGGAACGCGCAGCGAAGGCTACCGCCGACGACCTTGCCGTCGGCGAGGCTGGCGCCCAGATGCGGGCAGTGTCGTTGCATGACGGCCGGCCGGCCGGCGCTATCACGCCAGGCCACCAACTGGCGGCCGAACAGGTCGAGGGCAAGCGGCTTGCGTTGCAAGCTGCGCGTGGAGGCCGCGATGTACCAGCCGGCGGCCAGGCGGTATCCGGCAGCTTCCGTGGCGCGCTGAGGCAGGACGGCCGTCATGACGGCGCTCCGGATCGGATCGGATCGGCGTCCACCCGGTCGACCCAGGACTGGTAGTGCTTGCGGTATTTGAGCAGCCCGTTGTCGTAGCGGACGTACGAGCGGCCCTCCTCGGCCCGAGTGTGGTTGTAGATCGGGATGTCCTGCGCGGTGCCGCCACGGCTCTGGCCGTACAGCAACATCAGGTCGAACAGCGTGCGGGAGCGCCGGTGGGATTTCTTCACCAGCGCCCAGCCGCGCTGGCGGGTCAGGCCGTCACGGACCGGGGTGATGGCCAGGAACACCTTGTAGACCTCCTTGCCGTCGATATAGCCGGTGTATCGCTGCCCGCCGGGCCAGCCGTCGACCAGGAGCTGGAAGTTCTCGCCGGAGAAGTAGGTCGCGGCCTTGGCCAACAGCCATTGGGACGGCTGTTTCAGCAACGGGTACTGCTGGACCCGGCCGTCGAGCCACGCTCCGAAAAAGGCGTCGCCGTGGATCGGTGAGCCGTTGTCGCGAGCTTCCTCAGGGTCGTGCAGGACCCGGAACTCGAGGGGATCCATGGCGAGGCCGTGAAGTGTCAGGAAGTGGAAGTAGTCGATGGCGTTCTCCAGCAGTTGGCGGGCGGTGCCCGCGGTGCTGTCGTCGAATCGGAAGCCGGTGTACTGGTCGCGGTCGACGTCGAGAGCCGAGAAGTCGGGCAGCGGGAAGATCGGTTCGGCCCCGCCGTACCAGGCCCAGACGTATCCGTACCGCTCCTCGGTCGGAAAGGGTGCCAGACGCGCGGTCGAAGGGATGCGCGCGGAGACCGGGATTCGCACACAGGCGCCGGTGTTGTCGAAACGCCACCCGTGGAAGGGGCACCGCAGCGTCCCGTCGACAACCTTGCCGACGGCCAGGCTGGCTCCCTGATGAGGGCAGTAGCGGGGCAACAGGGATGGGCGGCCGGCGCCGTCGCGCCAGGCGACGACCTCACGACCGAACAACTGCAGGGGTACGGGCTTGGCGCCGAGTTTGTTCGAGGGCATGGCGATGTACCAGCTCGCGGCGAGATCCGAGGCACTCGGCCGAAGGATGTCGGACATGGTGTCCCTCCACGGGATGTGGCGTGGTCGGTCGAGGGCCTCAGCTCATCCGCACGCCGACGAAGTCGGCTATCGCCAGCAGCGGCACCGCGCGAACACCGAGTGGGGCGAGGTCTCGCTTGGCGTCGGTGATGAGTTCAGCGGCCCGGCGGCGCGACGCGTCCAGGCCGAGCAGCCGCGGGAAGGTGGCTTTGCCCGCCTGTTCGTCCTTGTGCGGGGTCTTGCCGAGGACTTCGCGGGTCGACGTTACGTCGAGGATGTCGTCGACGATCTGGAAGGCCAGTCCCAGCTTCTGGGCATAGCTGCGCAGCCGGGTGATGGTGTCCTCGTCGGCGCCGGCCAACACCGCTCCGGTCACCACCGCGGCGACGAGCAGCGCGCCGGTCTTGTGGGTGTGGATGTACTCGAGTGTCTCCAGATCGATGTCGCGGCCCTCGTACGACAGGTCGACGACCTGGCCTCCGACCGCCCCGTCGACGCCCACCATCTGGATCAGGATCTGCATGACCCGCAGCATCCGGTCGGGTGGGACGCCCCGGGTGTTGAGCATCAGGAATTCCAGCGAGTACGCCAGCAGCGCGTCACCGGCGAGCAGCGCGATGGCCTCGCCGAAGACCTTGTGGTTGGAGAGCCGGCCACGCCGGTAGTCGTCGTTGTCCATCGCCGGCAGGTCGTCGTGGATCAGCGTTGCCGTGTGCAGCATCTCCAGTGCGCACGCACAGGCCAGTGCGGTCTCGGCCGTGCCGCCTCCGGCCTCGCAGCCGGCTATGCACAGGGCCGGGCGCAGCCGCTTGCCGCCGGACATCAGTGAGTACCGCATGGAGTCGAACAACTGCTCCGGATATGCCGGCAGGACAGCGCGTTCGAGTTCGTTGTTGACGATTTCCTGCCGATGATGGAGGTACTCGGCAAGATCAAATTCTGCCACGGCTTCAGCGCGGAGCTCCCCCGAATAAAGCATGAACGGGAAGCTAGCACCGGGCGTCATGCGCGTCAATGTCTCATGGTCTCGACTATCCGGGTGAAGTTCGAGGCGGCGACCCGGGCAGTTCTTGCTGCCGACTCGGAAGATCAAAAAGTGGCTTGACATCGATGGAGGGCGAACACATGATGGGCAACCGTGCCGCAGCGAGGCGCTGCTTTCATGATCATTTGAGTGAGGTCCCAGCAGTCCAGAAGGTATGCATCATCCTGATTTATTGCATCGGGGGGAAACGTGGTAATGTGTTTCGTCGGTGTCGATCATCGTCGTCGGCGGTTGCCGCTATTTAGGTCAAGACCGCAGGCGAGGTCCGTGGCGGCGGGCGGGAAATGCGCCCATGAATAAGTCGGCAAATGACTCTGCGGCGCCACCCGATCGAATATTGTTCGAACCGGCACGTAAAGCGGGACGAATTTTCAAAGACTATGTTCTTGACCTCTATTTCCCGGCTCATGCCCTGTCCTGGTGGCAGCGTGTCTGGTGCGCTCCGTTGCTTTTCCTCGTCGAATATCTTGTCTACCGGGTCGATTCCGTCACGGAGCGCTCCCAGCACATCGACCTAGAGGTGACACGCGCCGCCGACTACGACACCTTGCACCGGTACAAGGCAGCGTTTGCGCGCCTGTTGCGGGGCCTGGGTGTACACAGCGACGCGGTGGCCGCCCAGTTGGACGCCGGTGAGCAATACGTCAGGCTGGAGAATCGGGTGACTTCCGGGCCTCAGCCGTCCGCGGTCGAGGTGCTCCGGCTTGTCGAACTGCGCCCTTCCGATGTCCGGTTGCTTCACGCGATGATCTTCGGACTGCTCCGACGTCCCGCCGATCAGCGCATGCTCGATCTGCTGTGGCCGGTGGAGGTGCTGGCGGACATCGGCAACGACATCAGCCATGCTTCCGGCGACATCGCCGCCGGCCGGTTCAACACCTACGGCGTCTTCCTGCGGCTCTATCACGATGAGGCGCCGCAACGGCTGCGGACGGAAATCGAACACTACGAACGGCTGTTCCACGAGCGGCTGGCCGAGCTGCCCCCAGGCCGGCGGCAGGATCTGAAAGACCTGTGTGAGCGCCGGTACCGGCCGTTGATCCGGGGCCTGACCGATCTGCCGACGGCCCTGCGCCCCACCACCTCGCCGCAGCCGGAAGAGAAGTCGTGATCTCAGACGCCGTCGTAGTCACGGGAGTGATCTGCGTCCTGTTCTGGATGATTGCCTATTTCGGGATCATCTACCGCGGTTTCCGCGACCAGAGCTTCGGTATGCCGATCACCGCACTCGCGGCCAACCTTTCGTGGGAGGCGTCCTACGGCTTCATACTCGATCCGATGGGCGACCACATCCATCTGCTGAGCATTCCATGCTTCTTCATCGATCTGGTCATCGCCTGGCAATGTCTGCGATATGGGCGGAAGGACTTCCAGGAGCCGCTCATCCAGCGCTTCTACCCGGCGATCTTCTTCGGAGCCATCGTAATTGCTTTCCCGATCGTTTTCCTTGGATTCCTGGAATTTGAGGATCCCGACGGTGAATACACCGGCTTCGGCATCAACTTCATGATGTCGATTCTTTTCATCGCGATGCTGCTGAGGCGGGGAAGCTCCCGAGGGCAATCCCTTTACATTGCAATCGCCAAATGGCAAGGCACACTGTTTGCCTGGATCGCGACAGCTCTGACCGTCACCACGAGCGCCACGAACCAGTGGCCCGACAGTCTCGGCGAATTCTTCTCGGTGAGTCTCGGGCACACCGAGTACCCCCTGACGCCGCTGATCAACGTCCTCTACGGGGTGACCTTCGTCGTCGACATCATCTACATCGTTCTCCTGTACCAGCAGCTCAGGGCCGAGGGAAAGAACCCGTGGCGGCGCCTCTGAGTCGCGCGGGCCGGGCCGATCGGCCCGGCCCGGCCCGCTGTTGTCAGGACGGGAAACGGAGAACGTACCGGCGCTGCCACGGGGTCTCGACGGCGTGCCGCGAATAGTTACGACGCACGAAATCAACGGCTTCCGCGGCTTCCACACCATCGATCACCGCAAGGCACGCCAACGCCGTTCCGGTGCGACCGCGCCCGCCGTTGCAGGCAACCTCGACTCGCTCGGTGGCGGCGCGTTCCCATGCTTCGCGCAGCGCTTCCTCGGCATCGTGGCGGTCAGACGGCAGCCAGAAGTCGGGCCACTTGATCCAGCGGCTTTTCCATGGCACCTCCGGTGGGCGCCGGCCGCCGAGATATACCGCGAAAGATGGCTTCTCGCCATCGGGTATGGGGCGTCGCAGGCCTCTGCCGCGAATGATTCTCCCAGAGGGCAACCTAATGGCGCCGTCAGTCTGGGGATTCCAAGTCCCGGTCATATCGGAATGCTAACACGGAGCCGGTGTGTCCATCGATGAAGTAGGAGCACCGCACGCGTTCGGTACCGTTTGTGATGACGATATGGAGATCGATTTCATGTCGAATGGCCGTGCGGATGGTTCAGGCTGGGGGCCGTTGTGACGGTCGAGATGTTCGTGGGTGGTGGCACCAGTCCGGTGCTGCCTGGGTCGTCAGTTGCCTGGCCGCGAGGCCGTGATTCGTCTCAGCTCGCAGGCTAACCATCGAATTGATTTGATGCAACTTGATCTGCTCTGTCCTGCTGCTGACGGGGCACGGCGGGTCCGGGCTACAGGTAGGCAAGCATTCTGGGTCTGGAAGACCTCCCGTCGTGCCGCAGCCGGCAGTCCACGACTGTCTTGATCGACGCGGGGACACACGAACGTCGACGTCCTGCCCTTGCCGCCGGGCCGACACCGTGGAGACATGGCTGCCGGAGCATCCCGGCGTGCAGATGGTGTGCCGGACGCCGCGGCGTCAATCAGCTGGCTGTGCCGAGCGAGCGGGTCCACCCTCGGGCCTGATGGCTGGACGGCGGAAGTTGAAGATCGAGAGAGTCGTATTCCTGCGTGCCGTGGCTGCGCAGCACGAGGGCTGCAAGTCGGCAGCCCAGCGTTGCTGCATCGGCTGGTGTGGCTCCATGCAGGACGGCGGTGAGGAAGCCGGCTCGAAAGGCGTCCCCGGCACCGGTGGGGTCCACGACCGCGGATACAGGGTGGGCCGGGATCGTCGTCGATCCCGTACGATCGGCGATTCTCACTCCGGAGGATCCCATCGTGGTCACCACTGTGGCGGTCCGGTGCACGACATCGGCTGTGGACAGGCCGGTCTTGGCGAGCAGCAGTTCGAACTCGTACGCATTGCTGAACAGGAAGGCGGCGCCGGTGATGAAGTCGAGCAGCTGAGCCGCGTTCATCCGCGCGAGCTGCTGCGAAGGGTCGGCGGCGAACGTCCAGCCGCGCCGACGGCAGGTGTCCGTGTGGCGGATCATTGCCTCCGGCTGGTCCGGCCCGACGAGAACCAGCCGAGGGTTGCCAACCGCCGTCCCGATGACGTCAAGATCGATCGAGGCAGCTTCACCCATGGCGCCTGCGTAGAAGGATGCGATCTGGCAGTTGTCGAGGTCTGTGGTGCAGACGAAGCGTGCGGTGTGCTGCGTTGTGCTGATGTGCACGTGTTCGGTGCAGACTCCGCTCAGCTCGAGCCGGTTGCGGTATCCGTCGTCGAAGTCTGCGCCGGCCGCGCCGACAAGTAGCGGGCGGCCGCCGAGCCGGGCCATGCCGTAGGCGATGTTGGCGGCCACTCCTCCGTCCCGGACCGTCAGGTCGTCGACGAGGAATGACAGCGACACCTGATCGAGTTTTTCGGCGATGAGCTGGTCGGCGAACCGGCCTGGGAAGGTCATGAGGTGGTCGGTCGCGATGGACCCCGTGATCAGTACCGGTCCGATGTGGTCCGTCATGGTGGGGGCCTATCCGACCAGGTTCTTCAGGTCTTGGGCGCGGTCGGTGCTCTCCCAGCGGAGATCGGGCAGCTCACGGCCGAAGTGGCCGTACGTCGCGGTCTGCTGGTAGATCGGGCGCAGCAGGTCGAGGTCGCGGACGATCGCGGCCGGGCGTAGGTCGAAGACCTCCTTGATGGCCTTCTCGATCCGCTCGACCGGCACGTTCTCGGTGCCGAACGTCTCGACGAACAGGCTGACCGGGTGGGCCTTGCCGATCGCGTAGGCGACCTGGACCTCGCACCGCTCGGCGAGTCCGGCGGCGACGACGTTCTTGGCGACCCAGCGCATCGCGTACGCCGCGGACCGGTCCACCTTCGACGGGTCCTTGCCGGAGAACGCGCCGCCACCGTGCCGGGCGTAACCGCCGTACGTGTCCACGATGATCTTGCGGCCGGTGAGCCCGGCGTCACCCATCGGGCCGCCGATCTCGAACCGGCCGGTCGGGTTGACCAGCAGCCGGTAGCCGCCCGTCTCCAGGCCGAGCTCCTCCAGCTCGGGGGCGATGACGTGCTCGCGGACGTCCGGCGTGAGCAGGGACTCCAGCGAGATGTCGGCGGCGTGCTGTGACGACACGACGACCGTGTCGAGCCGAACCGGGCGCAGCCCGTCGTACTCGATGGTGACCTGGGTCTTGCCGTCGGGGCGCAGGTAGGGGATCGTGCCGTCCTTGCGCGCGGCCGACAGCCGGCGGGCCAGGCGGTGCGCCAGTGCGATCGGCAGCGGCATCAGTTCGGGCGTCTCGGAGCAGGCGAAACCGAACATCATGCCCTGGTCGCCGGCACCCTGGCTGTCCAGCGAGTCGCCGGCTTCGCCCTCACGCTGCTCGATGGCGGTGTCGACACCCTGCGCGATGTCCGGCGACTGCGAGCCGATGGAGACGCTCACGCCGCAGGAGGCGCCGTCGAAGCCCTTCTTCGACGAGTCGTAACCGATGCCCAGTACGGTTCGCCGGACGATCTCCGGGATGTCCGCGTACGCCCCGGTGCTCACCTCACCGGCAACGTGCACCTGGCCGGTGGTGATCAGGGTCTCCACCGCGACGCGGCTACGCGGGTCCTGCGCGAGCAGGGCGTCGAGAATCCCGTCGCTGATCTGGTCGGCGATCTTGTCCGGGTGGCCTTCCGTGACCGACTCGGACGTGAACAAACGTTGCACGGTCTCACCTTCCCGTGGACTTGCACAATAAGTCGGTCTTCCACCGTGGAGTCTCGCTCAAGCGAGCCGTCGCCGGAGCGCCATCGGGGTGGCTCGAGGGCCCCTTGCCTGCAGGGCCGATTGACGGTTGAACGTCGCCAGGCCTTGGACAATGAGTGCCACCCGGCACCACCTCGCCGGCCATCCGCTATGCCGGTGCGGCAACACCCTTGGCCCACGCCTCGACGAGTTCGATCGCTTGTTCGGGGTTGAGACGGGGATCGCACAGCGAGGTGAACCGGTGCGACAGTCGGTCTTCGTCCGGTACTGGCCCGCCGACACACTCGGTGACGTCACCTGCGGCGACCTCAAGGTGCAGTCCGGCAGCATGCTGCCCGTGTCCGTCGAGGATGTCGCGGAACGTCAAGGACTCGGTGATGATGTCAACGAGGTAGCGCGTCTTCAGGCCGGCTCGACGGGACACCACCGTGTTGCCGTGCATGGGATCGCACAACCAGACGACCGGGTACCCGGCACTCGTGACCGCCCGCACGATCGGTGGCAGCACATCCCGGATCTGATGGCGACCCATTCGCGGGATCAGGGTGAGACGGCCCGGTTCGTGATGCGGATCGAGCGCTCGGCACAACGCCAGGACCTCGTCCGGGGTGGCTGTGGGTCCGAGCTTGCATCCGATCGGATTGGCTATGGCGCTCAGCAATGCGACGTGCGCGCCGCGTGGATCGCGGGTTCGTTCGCCTACCCAGGGCAGATGCGTCGAGGTGAGGCACAGTCCGCCCGTGATGAGGTCGCGGCGTAGCAGCCGTGTCTCATAGTCAAGGATCAGAGCCTCGTGGCTGGACCAGGGTCCGCCCCCGGCGGGGACGCCGGGTCTCCGACGGTGGTTTCGGATAGCTCGTTGCACTTTGCTGCTCGCCTGGTACGCACGCCACATGCGCTGTGGGTCAGCTGCACGTGCGGCCGGCGCCGCTGCCTCGGAGTTGACCATGTGCCCGCGGAACGAACCGATCACCTGGTCGCCGTGGATTTCCGTCGCCTGTGAGCGTGGCTTGGCGAACTGCCCAGCCATCCGTCCGATCCGGATCACCGGCGAACCGGTGAGGTCGCTGAACCGATCCGCTAGTTGATCAAGAACCCGCAGCTTGTCGGCGATGTGGGCGTCGGTGCACTCGGAGAAGCTTTCAGCGCAGTCGCCACTCTGCAGCACGAGAGTTCCCGACGTGGTGACGGTCGACAGCGACTGGCGCAGACGCCCGATCTCTACGTGTGTCGCGAGCGGTTCGGCCTCAGCGAGACTGCGGCACGCCTCGTCGTAGGCGGCGTGAGCGCGCCAGTCCGGCTGCTGTTCTGCCGGCAAGTGCTTCCAGGGCCGAGGCTCGGCGAAGTCACCGATGATGCCGGCTGACTGCATGTCTGCTCCCGTCGAAAAGCCGTAGCCGTGTACTTCTGTCCAGGTCCTGGAAGGGCCGGCCGCTGCGATGAGGCTCCTCGGCCCGATCGCGGCGCCTGGCCACAGCGTGACTCAGTCCGTGGCGTGGAGACATCACGTCTTCGCGTTGACGGGCCTATTTATTTACTGGTCGTACGACCGCAGCCCGGCCAGGCTCGGTCGAGGTGACCGGCGGATCGCTCTCTTGCGGCTGTCCACCGGCGTGTCGGTGTGACTCACACATGGCATGCGCCTGCCGGTCACCGCGGCGCGGAGTGGCTCCAGAGAGGGACTGCCCGGCTCAAAGTAGCGCTGACCTCCCGTCGACACACCGTCGACTCGAGGAAGGGCCAACGACATGGGCCAGGTCATCATCGGCGTAGATCCGCACAAACGCTCCGCGACCATCGAGACCTAACCCCCAAGGCCGACACTTCGGAGAAGTCACTTCCCGGACCCGCCGAAAACCGCCTTAGAGCACCGCTCCTCACCGCCTCTTGACACAGAGGGGCGCCATGTGCGGCGGTCGAGTGAGGCAGCGATGTTGTTCGCGGGCATGCGATGCATATCGGCGGTATAGATCCCTTTAGTCGGTTCCAGCGATCACTGAATCAAACTGGATTGATGTAACGTAAACGCACCATCCTGGTGTGCGGCGAGTGGCGGATGTCGATAGCCTGGGTATGTTCGCTAAGGGATCATGAGTATCGACACATGGGGGAATTCATGTATCCGATTGTCGGACGTGAATGCGTATCTGAGGTGCTCAGTGATTATCTGGATGCCACGCTGGGCGGCTCCGGTGCTTGCGTGCTCCTCGAAGGCTCGGTCGGCACCGGCAAGAGCCGCATGCTGAAAGCCGTGGCTGGAGAGGGCGCCCAGCGCGGACTTGCGGTCGCTCACATGCGTGCTGGAGCCAATCGAGAGGCCACGGTCGTTCGAGAGCTGTACATCTTCCTGCGCCACGTCATTGCGGGTGATGTCCCAGCAGACATCCCGGAATCCGCGGATTTCATTTCGCCGGATTCGAACCCCTTTCTGGTGGCGGACCGTCTCGGTGAAATGATCGAGGAGGCGGCTAGCAGACGGCCGCTATTGATCATTCTTGACGATGCTCAGCGCGTAGACGAAATCAGCAGCGTGGCCCTGCAGGCACTGGTGCGGACCCACGCCGAAGCTGCAGTGCTGTGGTTGTTGGCCCGTCGGCCGACAACCGGACAGTCCCTGGCCCAGCACGCGATCGGCTGGCTGTGCGACCGCGCTGCGATGCGGCTGCATCTCGGACCGCTGGACGACGAGGCGGTAAGCGCGCTGTGCGCCGGCATTCTGGGCGTCAAACCAGACTCGTCGGTACTCACGTGGGCGGCACGCTGCGGCGGAAATCCGTGGCTTCTGGAGAGGCTGATGAGCGCGTTCGTGGACGCCGGCAACGTCGTCATCGTCGATGGCAAGGCGTCCATACTGGCTGACCGCCTTCCCGAGAGCATGCACAGTGCCGTCCACGGTTTGATGAGCGCCATGCCGGCCGAAGTCGGCAACCTGCTGGTCCAGGGCGCGCAACCGCCGCCGGACCACGACTCAGCCGGGTCCTCGCAGGTGGATCGACCATTGCCCGGTGATGAGACGGTGTGCTTGCCGGGGCGGCGTGACACCGCCAAGCGGCGAGGACTGCGCACCGCTGTCACCGACCGCCGCGGTCACGACTCGTCTTCGGCAAGTGCAGACCTTCGCCGCGTGGGCCGGGCCGGAGCGGCCGACGTCACCGCGCAGCCACTTCGTCAGTCGCCCGGGCATGGGCTTCTCGTTGCTGAAGCGCCGATGTCGCCCCTGTGCGAATGCGACGACGTCGCGGCCACGATTCTGGTGGCTCTGAGCATTCCGTCAGAAGCATCCCGATCGCTGGCTCGGGCATTGCGCCTGCTGGTCGGCGCCGGCCGTAGTGCCGAAGCCGGCCACTTCGCCGCGGTGCTGATTCGGGCCGGGCTCGACCTGGGCGAGACGGACCGGGCCATACTAAAAGGCCTGCTCAGGAGTAGCGCCGAGCGCGGCAGCCATGAATCCTCCGCGGGTGGAGCTGTCCGACCTGCGTCAGCGGCCGGCAGTGCTCTGCCGTTCGTTGCGGTCGTCGACGGGCGCATCGGGGCCGACATGCCGCCACCCCTCCGCCAGTATCCGGATGCAGGCATTCGCGTCTGCCCCTCCTGGACATGGGTCGTACACGCGTTGATCGCCGCGGACTGTTTTCCGGAGGCTGAGAAGGTCGCCGAAGCGATCAGGCAGAGTCCCGTGCATGATGGTGACTCCTGGGCGGAGGCGCAGTGGCACGGCCATCGGGCGGAGCTGCTGATGGCGCTGGGGCGGTTGGGTGAAGCCCGCGCCGCGGCTGAGGCCGGCCTGCACCTGAGCGACCGGACCGAACCGGAACGGTCTGTCTTGACACATGCGGTGCTGGCCCGGGTAAGCCTGCACTACGGTGACACCGACACGGCGCGGAACCACTTGCGGACGGCTAACCGATTCGTCGCCGACGACGCCGTTGCCGACCGCATTCGTCTCGACTGGGCGCTCGCGCAGTTCCACGCAGCCTCCGGACGACCCCGGATGGCGGTGCAGTCCCTGGTCGACATCGACGCGGAGACGACACCTGATCCGCTGGTCTTCAGCGAGGCGCCGACGGCTGCGGCGAGGATTGTGCGCCTGGCCAGGAAGGCCGACCTCGGCACAACGGCGGAGCGCGCCGCGGGCCTGGCCCGCTCGGTCGCCGACCGCAACCCGGAAGTGGCATCGTTGGCCGGCGGCGCGGAACACGCCGAAGGGCTCCTGTACCGGGACACGGCCGCGCTGCGCAGGGCGGTCGGCCATTACTACCGCGGTGGACGACCGTTGGCTGCCGGTATCGCTCTGGAGGACGCGGCCCAAAGTGAGCAGGAGAAACGAAATGCGCCCGGCGCTGTGGAACTTCTGGGTTCCGCGCTGGAGATGTATGTGCAGTGCGATGCTCGCCGAGACGTCGCCCGGGCCCAGAAGAAGCTCCGCAAGCTCGGCGTGTCCGACGCCGGCGGAATGGGCGGGAACCGGCCGGTCTCCGGCTGGGAGAGTCTGACGAGCGCGGAGCTTCGCGTCGTGCGGGCAATCGTCGACGGCAAGACGAACAAGGAGGCTGCGAACACGCTGTTCCTCTCACCCCACACCGTCGACAGCCATCTACGAAGGGTGTTCGGCAAGCTCGGCATCAATACGCGGGTCGAACTGACCAAGTACTTCCTGACTCATGAGGTTGCCTGAACTCCAAGTCGATCAAATGAAACTGTTGTATTTGGGGTACCATTCAAGGATGGCCCTCACACCGTCCTGGGAGACACCGGCAGCGCCGCCCGGTGTCCTGCGCCTGACCGGGCACCCGGTGCGCTGGCAACTGCTCCATGAGCTGGCGCGAAGTGACCGGCAGGTCCGGGAACTCGTCGAGCTGATCGGCCAGCGGCAGAGTCTGACCTCGTACCACCTCGGCCTGCTGCGCGAGGGCGGGCTGGTGACGATGCGGCGCAGCTCGGCGGACAAGCGCGACACCTATTACAGCCTCGATCTTTCCGCGTGCCGGAAGCAGCTTGCGGATGCTGGTGTAGCTCTGCACCCTGGGTTGCGACTGGTACCCGCAGCACTGACGCCCCCGACGGCGGGGCTCCAGTTGCGCCAGTCCAGTCGCCGGGCCCGGGTGCTGTTCCTGTGTACGGGCAACAGCGCACGTTCGCAGATGGCCGAGGCGTTGCTGGAGCGGGTCGGCGGGGCGCGGGTCGAAGCCGTCAGCGCCGGCAGTCATCCCAAGCCGTTGCACTCCAACGCTGTTCGAGTCATGCGAGAGAGTGGCATCGACATCAGCGGTCGCCACTCCAAGCACTTGGACCTCTTCACCGACCAGTACTTCGACCACGTCATCAGCCTCTGTGATCGGGTGCGGGAGGTGTGTCCGAAGTTTGCCGGCGCGCCGACGATGGCGCACTGGAGTTTGCCGGACCCGGCAGCCGAAGCCGGAGCCGGCGACGACGACTATCCACCGTTCCTTCGTGCCGCGGACGAGCTGAAGGTTCGCATCGACTTCCTGTTGTATGCAATCGACAGCGCCGCAACCAACCCGGAAAGGCTCTGATTATGGCCAACGACCTCGCAGACATGGTTCATGTGCGATACATGGTCGACGATGTCGACACTGCTGTCGACTTCTACACCAAGCATCTCGGCTTCACCCTGCGGATGAGTGCGTCGCCGGCGTTCGCCGACGTACTGCGGGGCAAGCTGCGCTTACTGCTGAGTGGGCCCACCAGCTCCGCCGGCCGGCCGATGCCCGACGGGGCCAAGCCCACACCGGGTGGGTGGAACAGGATCAACCTGGTCGTCGGCGATATCGCCGCCGAGGTCGAGCGGTTGCGAGCGGCCGGCCTTTCGTTCCGCAATGACATCGTCAGTGGCCCTGGGGGCAAGCAGATCCTGCTCGAGGATCCGTTCGGCAACGTTGTCGAACTGTTCGAACCGGCGGGCTGACCCCCGAAAACGCCGGCCGCGAAGGCGGCGGTGGCCGACCGAGTTCCGCGTGTTCGCGGGACGGTCGGACACCGCCGCCTTTTGCATGGCGTCAGATGACCAGGCAATCCGAGGCAGCAAGCGATGGCAAACTAGACCAAATGAGTTTGATTGATCAAATGGATTTGATGTAGTCTCTCCCTACCTACAGCACCAGACTCGTCGCCGCGGCCCCGGGCAGCTCGTCACGGGCCCCGGGCGAAGCCTGATCGAGACCAGGGAGATCGTTGTCATGGCCGAGGAGACCGACCGTCGAGGAAGCCCCGCACCGGAAGGCGGCCCGCAGCCGCCCCCGGCCGGGCCGCAGAAGAATCAGTGGTGGCTGGTGATCGCCGCCGGCTTGGCGGTCTTCATGGCCTCCGTGGACATGAGCATCGTCAACGTGGCGTTGCCGGCGATCGAGCGTGACCTGAAGATCGACACCAGCATGACCGAGTGGGTAGTGCTCGGCTACCTGCTTCCCCTTGCCGGTCTTGCGTTGCCCAGCGGCCGCTGGCTGGACACTGTCGGGCGGCGCCCCGCGTTGATCTTCTCGCTCACCGGGTTCGCGCTGGCAAGCGTCGCGGCAGGCCTCTCCACCAGCCTGACTTGGCTGATAGCCGCGCGACTGCTGCAGGGAACCTTCGGTGCCCTGCTCTTCTCGCTGGTGCCCGCGCTGGCCACGACAGCCGTTAAACCACAGGCGCGCGGGCGCGCGATGGGGTTGATCACCACCCTCGGCCCGCTCGGCCTCATCAGCGGCCCCGGGCTCGGCGGCCTGATCGTCGACGGACTGGGCTGGACGTGGATCTTCTTCGTCAACGTTCCGGTCAGCGTCCTCGTGATGATCGTCGGTGTGCGCACGCTGGCACCGGGCAAACCGTTGCACCTGCCCGACCGGGCCTGGTTCGCCGAGGCTGCATTGCTGAGCACGGCTGTCGCCGCCCTGCTGCTGTCGCTGTCCTTCACCGCCAGCGAAGGACCGGTATGGCTGCTGCTCGCCCTGGTGGCCGTTCCCCTGCTCGTCGCCTGGTTGCGCATGCCGCTCAGCCGTGCGGTACGCGGACTCTTCCAAGCACCCGGTGAGGTCGGCCCGCACGTTGCGCTGCTCGCTTCCGCGACAGCCATCGGCACCGTCTTCTTCATCACGCCGTTCTTCATGGAACGCGAACTCGATGTGTCGGTGTCAGCGGTCGGCGCCACCGTTCTGCTCTTTCCGTTGGGGATGGCTTTGACCGGGCCCGTTGGAGGAGTGCTGGGCGACTTGTGGGGTGCGCGACGGACCGCTCTGCTGGGTACGGTGCTGTTCACGGTCGGGCTGGCCCTGCTGTTGCCGATGGACAGCTCGTGGGGAGCGGGAGATCTCGCTTGGCGGCTGTTCGTGGCCGGTTGCGGCAACGGCCTGTTCAACGCCCCGAATGCGGCGATGGCAATGGGCAACGCGCCTCAGCCGTTGCTGGCGACGACGGGCTCTTCGACCAACCTGGCTCGCACCTTGGGCTTCGCCTTCGGTCCGGCGCTTGCCACCGTGATGTGGGCCGCCTCCGATTACGACCGGACCGGCATGCAATGGGCCATGACGCTGGCGACGATCCTCAGCGCGCTGGCAGTCGTTGCCCTCCTGCGCACAGCGGATCCCGGCAAGAAGCGGGAGTCCGCACCGGCACAACCTGCTACGGGCAGCACCGTGAGCCGCTGACAGTGCCGGCCCCTGGTCCGCCGAGATTTCAGTAGAACGAAGGAGACCTACATGAACGTCACCGTCGACCGGGACAAATGCTGTGGCGCCGGACTGTGTGTGCTGCAGGCGCCGGAGGTGTTCGGCCAGGACGAGGATCGCATCGTCATGCTTTTGCAGCCTCAGCCCGCCGAGCATCATCGCGACGCGGTGGCCGAGGCCGTCAAAGTCTGTCCCATGCAGGTCATCGAATTGAGCGAGCCCGAGCCGTCATCGTCGGTCCTGTCGGAATCCACGCAGCGCGGATCGGCCTGACCACTGCGCGTCGCGTCCATCGCTGCCTGATCCGGCGGCGATGGACGTTCACGATACCTTTCCGGTAGGCGCCCCACCCGAGTAGCGAAAGCCAGTCAGGTCGAGTAGTTCGCCGACTGATTTCGGCTCGATAGGCTCTCATTGTGGCGGCCAGTTCCGCGAAGGGCGGCTGCAGAAATCCAATGTTAAGGGTGCGGCATATTGCGCCCTAAGTGGTTGAGCAGAGGGAGCTTCGTCGGTGACTAATCTGCGACGGCATGCATGCCGAATTCAAGAGGAACCGGGTGGCGTATCATGAACAGCGAGCGTGGCATGTTCCTCCGGGAATTCCTGCGGCACCCGATGCGCACCGCGGCGATCATGCCGAGTCCACCACCGGTGGCGAGAAATATGGCAGCCGCAGTGCCGGAGACGGGCGACCCGCTGGTCGTGGAACTCGGGCCCGGCACCGGCCCTTTCACCTCAGAGATTCAAAAACGGCTTCGCGGCCGTGGTCGCCACGTGGCGGTGGAGTTGAACGAGAGATTCGCCGTCCGGCTGCAGCGCCGGTATCCGGAGTTGGACGTCGCTGTGGGCGACGCTGTGCAGCTCCGCCAGATCCTCGACGAACGAGGGCTCGGCTATGCCGACGTGATCGTCAGCGGTCTGCCGCACGGATTGTTCAATCACAGCCTGCAGCGCCGGTTCATGGAAGCTTTCCAGACCTGCCTTGCCCCCGACGGCAGACTCACGGCCTACGCATACGCCCATGCCGTCTGGTCGCCGCCGGCCCGCCATTTCCATCAGCTGGTCCACACCGGATTCGCTGAGGTCGTGACCGGCAGAATTCATTGGACCTATTTCCCGCCCGCCTATGTGTATACGGCTCGCTACAAGACCCAGCCGCACCATGTGGAATCGGACGCCCCCGAGGCGCTGGTCACCGGGCAGACCGCGACCGATCCGGCACGCACCTGAGGTGACTTCCGCACTCCTCGTGCCGCGCTGCGGTCGGTCGAGCGACAAGCACCGGTCCTCCTTCTGCGTCACTGGCGACGCAGAAGGAGGACCGGCCCCTTCTCAGCTGCCGACGGGGACCGGCATCACCGAGGTGAGCATCGCGCTGAGAATCTGGGGTCCGTGCTGGGTCAGAATCGACTCGAGGTGAAACTGCACCGAGCGGAATCCCGGTCCGTGCAGCGCGTGTACCTCACCTGACCGGTGGTCGCGACTGATGCGGACCGGCTCCCGCAGCGGCGCGCACACCACGAGATCCTCGGGGGCCACCGCCGTGTAGCTGTTGTAGAAGCCAACCCGCTCCGGCCGGCCGAAAAGGTCGATCAGACGCTGAACGCCCTGGTTGGGCCGGGCACGCCGGACCACCCGCAGACCCAGTGCGGCGGCGAGTACCTGATGGCCCAGGCAGATGGACAGAAACGGCACGTCGCCGGCGAGGAGCTCGCGGGTCAGTGCGTGCAGGGTGGCAATGCGCGGATCAGTCATGTCGCACGGGTCACCCGGGCCGGGGCCGACGATGACGAAATCGAACCGTTCGGGGTACAGCGGCTCGTCGTACCGGGCGATCGTGGTCCGCAATCCGAGCGCACGCAGTTGATGGCCCAGCATTGCGGTGAACGTGTCCTCGCCGTCGACGACCAGCACATGCCGGTCCAGCAGAGCCGGATCTGCGACCGTGTGACCCGCACCGTCGAGCCAGAAGCGGGACAGTGTCGCGTTCCGGTCGGTCAGCGCCCGGCGAGCGCGGGGATCCTCGGCCGGCGAGGCGGGTGTCGGCGCTGATGGCCTCGGGCCGGTATCGGGATGAGCGGTGAGACCGAGCGCTTCCAGCATCCCAGCGGCCTTCGCATGGGTTTCCGCGACTTCGGAGTCCGGATCCGAGTCACGGACGAGGGTAGCGCCGACGCCGAGGCTGAGTCCGCCGTCGGCGGTGAACTCGCCGGTCCTGATCATGATCGAGGAGTCCAGAGTGCGGCTGCCGGCGTCGTCGTGCCCGATCAGAGCGAGAACGCCGCCGTAGTACCGGCGGCCCGTCGTCTCGTGGCGGCTGATCACCCGGAAGGCGTTCTCCAGGGGACTTCCAGTGACTGTCGGCGCGAGCAGAGTTTCGTACAGCACGTCACGCACATCGAGTTCACAGTCACCGCTCAGTAGGTACTCGGTGTGGGTGAGGCGCGCCATCTCTTTGAGATAGGGCCCGTGGACCCGGCCGCCGGTCGTACACATGCGCGCCATCATCTTCAGTTCTTCGTCGACGACCATGTACAGCTCGTTGGCTTCCTTCGGATCGTCGAGGAATCGCAGCAGACCCGCCACGTCGGAACCACCCGGCGGGTGTCGGTAGGTGCCGCTGATCGGGTTCATCATGACTGTGCCGTCGGTGAGGCTGACGTGCCGTTCCGGGGATGCGCCGATGAAGGTGCCGGCGCCGGTGTGGAACAGAAACGTCCAGTACGCGCCGAGTTCGCCGGTCAGCAACCGGCGGAAGATACCGAGCTCCTTGCGGACGCCGTAATCATGCACCTGGGCGACGAAGGAGCGCCTGATGACGAAATTCGATCCGGAGCCCTGCCCGATCTCCTCCCGCAACACCCGTCGTACGCAATCCGCATAGTCCTTGTCGTCGATATCGAACCCGGCACCGGACATCTCCACCCGCTCGTCCGGCAGGCTCGCCAGAGCTTCGGTGAGTTCCAGTTCGGCCCGGGCGCGCACCCGCATGGCCAGCAACGGCGCCCCGTCGTCCCGGCAGTCGAAGCCGCGCTCGACGATCTGCCGGTACGGAACCGCCACGAGAAGGTCCGGGCCGGCCGCCGCCTCATGCGCGGCCGCCGGGTCGGGCAGCACCAGGTCGGCGAGGCGGTCGAACTCACCGACGTCGCCGACGAGAACCTCCACCGGGGCTCCCTGCGCCGACCGGGGCCGATGGAGCAGCGCGAAGGCGCTTCCCTCCGCTTCGAGTGCTGTCAGAGCACCGAGGGGATCAGCCGTGAATTCGTCGTGCCGGGCATGTCGTGCCCTTTCGCGTGGCATCAGCTCTCCTTCATGGAGTCCGCGGTGGTGGCACTGAATAGATTTCAGGATCCACTGACGGAACCGTCGACGGATCACGTGGAAACGCGATGATGCCCAGAGATCGCTGGCGCGATCACCTGCATGTCGCGGTACTACTCACGCGGGTAGTGGGAAAAGTCGTGCGCCGCCCTTACGGTCGATCTGACATCGATTGATGTCGGTGCCGCGGTGCACTAGCGGTATCTCTCGCGAGAGGAGGTACATGGCATGAGCAGCAACGCCGTCGCCGGCAGAACCGAAATCCCGGCAAGAGGACGAAAGACCAACAGGCTGCTGTGGGTGTTGCAGATCGTGGTCGGCCTCGACTTCATCGCCGGCGGGCTCGCGAAACTATTCGGGATGCAGCGGATGGTGGATCTGTTCGATCACATCGGTGCCGGAGACTGGCTCCGGTATCTGGTCGCGGTGGTGGAGATCGTGGGTGGGATCGGTGTACTCATCCCCGCACTGTCCGGCCTCGCCGCGATCGGGCTGGCCACGCTGATGGTCGCAGCCACCTACACCAACGTGGTCATCATCGGCGAAGGCTGGGCACCGGTGGCCTGGTTCGTGCTGGTCGTCATCATCGCCTGGGGCCGCTGGCCGCAGACCAAGGCGCTGTTCACCCGATTCAGTCATTGACCGGCGTGCGGACACCTCCACCAGCCGAAGCGGCTGGTGGAGGTTTCCGCACGCCCGCGTGCACGACATAGTTCTCGACGTCGAATCGGCGGGTCCGTTGGCGGAACGACCGGGTGAGCCCGGGCCAGAGGGTGGTGTTACGGCCGCGGGCGTCGAGATACCAGTTCCTGCACCCGGACACCCACACGGTGCCGATGCTCCTGCGGTGGACGTCGGACACGAACGAGGCCTGTGCCTCTCGGCTGACCTCCACCGCCACGACGCCGGTCCGTTGCATGAGGTGCACCGCTTCGACGATGTACTCGACCTGGGCCTCCATCGTCAGCAGCGACGAATTCTGTCCCGATACGCTGTTGGGTCCCAGCAGCATGAACAGGTTCGGGTAGCCGGATACGGCCGTGCCGAGATACGCCTGCGCACCGTCGCGCCAGTCATCAGCGAGCAGCCGGCCGTCCCGGCCGCGAAGCCGGGCAGCGATCGGCATGTTGGCCGACTCGAACCCGGTACTGAAGATGATCGCGTCGACCAGGTGTTCCGACCCGTCGGCACAGACGATCGAGTCGGGGCGCACCTCGCGAATCTCGCTGCGCACCAGCCGGGTGTTCGGCTGGCTCACCGCGGGATAGTACGTGTTCGACAGCACGACCCGTTTGCAGCCGAGCCGGTAGTCCGGTGTCAGAGCCTCCCGCAGGCTCGGGTCCTCGACCTGCCGATGCAGGTGCCGCCGGGCCAGCCACTCCGCGGGCTTGAGCATGCTCTGGCCGGAGGTCAAGCTGAGCAGGAGCGTCTCACGCCACAGATACACGAGGGTCCGTGCCAGGCGCTGCACGATGGGTAGCCGGCGGTAGATTCCCTGCTCGAGGTCCGTCTTGTGACGGTCCCAGCGGGGGATGACCCACGGAGGCGTCCGCTGGAAGACGAAGAGTTCCGCCGCCTCGGGCTGGATCTCGGGAATGAACTGCACCGCGGAGGCGCCGGTGCCGATGACCGCCACCCGCTTGCCGCGCAGGTCGTACGACGGGTCCCAGGTCGCCGAGTGGAAAGCGGCGCCGGTGAACCGCTCGAGGCCCGGCAGGTAGGGAAGGGCGGGCTTGCTGAGCGGGCCGGTCGCCACCACCAGCACGTCTGCGGTCAGAGAACCCGCGGGCGTGTCCACCCGCCAGTGCGCGGCGTCGTCGACCCACTCCGAGGTGAGCATCTCCTGGCCCGCGCGTAGGTGCCGGTCCAGGCCGAACTGCACCGCACACCGGTTCAGGTAGGACTGGATCTCCGGCTGTGTCGGGAACGTCCGCGTCCAGTTCGGGTCGGGGGCGAACGAGTACGAGTAGAGGTTGGACGGCACGTCACTGGCGGCACCGGGGTACACGCTGTCCCGCCACGTTCCACCGACCTCGCCGGCACGCTCTAGCACCACGAAGTCGTCGATGCCTGACTGCTTGAGGCGGATCGCCATGCCTAGGCCGGCGAATCCAGCGCCGACGATCGCGATGCGAACGTGTGAGCGCACCGGATCACGGGCTGCCACGGTCGCGGATGCCGAACGTGCCGGCTGCGGGCCGGCCGCCGCGGGCACGGACCTGGCGAACCGTCGGACGATCGACAGCACCGGGCCCGACACCAGGTACCCGGCGATCATCGTGCCGAGCGTGGCCGTCGGTCGTACCACCAGCGCTGCCCCCGTGGCCGGCCACACCCATCGCGGCAGCGTGAGCAACGGAGCGAACTTGGTATAGGGAACTGTCGTGATCATCAGAACGGCGAGGCCGCTGATGAGCCCGATGTGGCCGCCGGCCGGCTCGACGTCCAGCAGGATGGCGCCGGCCAGGATCACCGGCGGCATGGCCGCTGGAAGACCGGAGAAGTGCCGCACCTGCTTCGGGACCACGTTGAAGCGGGCCAGCCGAACCATGGCGCAGGCTGCTAGCATCGCGCACGCCAGCCCGATGGCGTATGCCGAAGCCGTGCCGTGCAGCCAGTGGTAGGCCAGCAGCGGGGTGGCCACCCCGAATCCGCAGAGATCCGCCAGTGAGTCCATCTGCGCCCCGAACGGGCTGTCGACGCCGAATCGGCGTGCGAGCGCGCCGTCGAGCCCGTCCAGACAGAAGCAGCCCAGGAGGCAGGCGGCCGCCCACCGCAGCTCGCCGCTGCTGGCGAGCAGGATCGCGTACGCCCCGAGGAGCAGCACGCTCACCGTGCACAGGTTCACCACGGCGAAGCGCAGTAGCCGCCCCGGTGTCGGATCACCCGGCAGCAGGGTGCCGAGCCATCGTGCGGGTCCCCGTGCTGTCGGTACCACCGCCGCGGCCCCCGGTGTGCCGACGGGACGCCGGCTGAGCGAACGTTGTCCCGCGGAGCGCGGACCGAGCGATTGTTCCCGGACGAAGCGTTGTCTGATCGGCATGCGAGCGCCTTCCACATCGATAACGGCACGCTCTTCCGCCTTGGGAGTCTCCGCGCCCGCCGGGTAGACGGGCGTCACTGATTCCCGCGATTTCGCCCGCATTAACGTGAATGGGTGGCGCGTGACGACGTCACGGGATTGCGGTGTACTCACCCGCGTCGTGCCCACCACTCGCGTGAGTAGTGGGGCAACACATCGATCGCCATTACTGTCGATTCGGTACGAGGAATCCAAACGGGCGGTGACCGAAGATGGACGTACTGGTGCAGAAATATGGCGGTACCTCACTGGGAACACTCGATCGGGTGCGCAACGCCGCCATGCGCATCGGGCAGGCGTGGCGCAGCGGACGATCGGTGGTTGCGGTCGTTTCCGCGCGGGGCAGCAGGACCGACGATCTGCTGCGGCTGGCCGCTGACATCGGCCCGACGACCCCTTCGCGGGAGCTGGATCAGTTGCTTGCCGTCGGGGAGTCGGAGTCGGTGGCGATGATGGCCCTCACCCTGCGCGGGCTCGGGGTGCCGGCCAGCTCGCTGACGGGCCACCAGGCCGGAATCAGTACGACCGACCGCCATGGCGACGCACTCATATCGACGATCGCGACGGGGCCGGTCCACGCCGTCCTCAGCGAGCGCAGAGTGGCCGTCGTTGCCGGGTTTCAAGGCGTGAACCGGGCCGGCGACGTCACCACGCTCGGCCGCGGCGGCTCCGATACGACCGCGGTGGCACTCGCAGCGCAACTACGCGCCTCCGCCTGCGAGATCTACACCGACGTGGACGGCGTCTTCAGCGCTGATCCGCGCATCATGCCGGCCGCCAGGTGCCTGCGGTGGATTCATCCCGAGGTGATGGCCGAGATGGCGTTCGCCGGCGCGCGGATCCTGCACACCCGCTGTGTCGAGCTCGCCGCAATGGAAGGAGTCGTGGTGTCGGTCCGAAACGCGATGTCGCAAGCGCCGGGAACGATCATCTCCGAGCTGCCGGACGACCGGCCGCTGGAAACTCGACGGGCCGTCGTGGCGGTCGCCCACGACACCGATGTCGCGAGAGTGCTCGTGCACTGCCGCAACGGCTGTCACGACCTGGCCCCGGAGGTGTTCGAGGCACTGTCCGCCCAAGGCACAGTGGTGGACCTGGTGGCCAGATCGGGACCTCATGAGAAGGAGTTCCGGATGGGATTCACGATCCGCCGCAGCGAGGTCAGCCGTGTCCGGGACGCGTTGCACAAGGTGGCGGTCGGGTTCGGCGGCGGCGTCCATTTCGACGAGAACGTCGGCAAGGTCTCCGTGGTCGGCATGGGGCTGCTCAGCCGACCCGAATACACCGCCAAGCTCATGGCAGCCCTCTCCGCGGCCGACATTCCGACAAGCTGGATCTTCACGTCCCAGTCACGGCTGTCGGTCATCGTGCCGCAGGACAGCACGGTCGCCGCCGTCGACGCACTGCATCGTGCGTTCCAGCTCGACCGGCAGGAACCCCGCCCACCCGTCCGAAACGGCACGGCGCCGACCTCGGAGCACGTAATCCCGGCTCGAGACAGGTAAGGACATCATGGCCCTGCACAACGCCTCATTCGCCCGGCGCCTGCGCTTGCGACGCCTGTTTCGTCACGGAGACGGACGGCTGTTCGTGGTGCCCCTGGATCACTCGATCACCAACGGACCACTCGGCTGTGGTGACCTCAACGGCTTGGTGGGCCAGCTCACCGGCACCGGAGTCGACGCCGTCGTCCTGCACAAGGGCAGCCTGCGCCACATCGATCCAGGATGCTTCACCGGAATGTCGCTCATCGTGCATCTGAGTGCCAGCACCCGACATGCCGCGGATCCGAACGCCAAGTACCTCGTCGCGGGAGTCGCGGAGGCTCTACGGCTGGGCGCCGATGCCGTCAGCGTGCACGTCAACCTCGGTTCCGGCGATGAAGGCCGGCAGATCACCGACCTGGCCGCGGTGTCGGAGGAGTGCGATCGCTGGCACATGCCACTGCTGGCCATGGTGTACGCCCGCGGACCGAAGATCAGCGACTCGCGGGCGCCGGAACTGGTGGCGCACGCCGCGTCGCTGGCTGCGGACCTCGGCGCGGACATCGTCAAGACCGACTACGCCGGCACACCGGAGCGGATGGCTGAGGTGGTGCGGCACTGCCCCATTCCGGTCATCGTCGCCGGCGGACCTCGTGAGGAGCAGACCGACGCTGTCCTCTCGTACGTCTCCGACGCGTTACGCGGCGGGGCCGCCGGAGTCGCCATGGGACGCAACGTCTTCCAGGCCGATCAGCCTGGCCCGATGGCCACCATGATCGCGCGACTGCTGCACGGCCCGCTACTACCTTCCGGTCGGCGATCACTCGACGACCGGCTCTCCCTCACCAACTGACCTCGCTAGGAGACGTCATGAAGATGTGCTGGGTGGACATCCGCAACGCTGGCGCAGCCGCGGCTGCGATCGCCGAAGAAGCCGTTCATCAGCGGGTGGACGCGATCGTGGCGGCCGATCCGGCCGACCTGGAGACGCTTCCCCCGACGGTCAAGAAGATCCTGTTCCCGGCCGGGCCGCTGCCGGAGGACCTGGGCACCGCTGCCCTCGTCATCGTCGACCCCGCCCGTCACGGCGATCCCGCCGAACTCGCCATCCGGTACCCCGACGTGGAGTTCGGCCGGTTCGTCGAGATCGTGGACGCCGCCAGCCTCGAGGAGGCATGCCGGGCGGCGCGGACCGACCGATGGAGCGTCCTGTACTTCCGCGATCCCACCAAGATCCCGCTGGAGATCGTGCTGGCGGCGGCCGCCCGGGCCGACGGGTCCATCATCACGCAGGTGGCCGACGTCGAGGAGGCGCAGATCGTCTTCGGTGTGCTGGAGCACGGGTCCGACGGCGTGATGCTCGCCCCAAGGGCCGTCGGCGAGGTCACGGACCTCAAGACATCCGCGGCCGGCAGCCCGGACGATCTTTCGCTGGTCGAGCTGAGGATCACCGGGATCCGGCGCGCGGGGCTCGGCGATCGGGTATGCGTCGACACCTGCTCCCAGTTCCGTCCGGACGAAGGTATTCTCGTCGGCTCCTTCTCCCACGGCATGATCCTCTGCTGCAGCGAGACCCACCCGCTGCCGTACATGCCGACGCGGCCCTTCCGGGTCAACGCCGGAGCGCTGCACTCGTACACGCTGTCCGAGCAGGAGCGCACCAGGTACCTCAGCGAACTCGACGCCGGCGGCAAGGTCCTCGCCGTGGACTCCAAGGGACAGGTCCGGGCCGTCACGGTCGGCAGGGTCAAGATCGAACGGCGGCCGATGCTCGCGATCGACGCCATCTCCGACTCCGGCGTCGTGGTCAATCTGATCGTCCAGGACGACTGGCACGTACGCGTGCTCGGGCCCGGCGGTTCGGTACTGAACGTCACGGACCTGACCACCGGCTCGACAGTCCTCGGCTACCTGCCGGTGGAACAGCGGCACGTCGGCTACCCCATCGAAGAGTTCTGCATCGAGAAGTGAACGGTGACCCGATGATCGGGCAATCCGTCTTCGATTTCCACATTCGTCTCGTGCCCCGGCCCGGGGCCCGAGAGCAGCTGCTCACCATGCTGGACGAGTGCCGGCTGGAAAGGGCGGTGGTCTGCGCGGGCGGCACCATCGACCTGGAGCGGTTGTCGCGTCAGCTGATCATCGGCGGGCATGTCGAGACCGACGCCGACAACCTCGCGGTCCTGCGTGCCTGCAAGGGCACCGACGGGCGCCTGGTGCCGTTCTACTTCGCCAACCCGCACCGCGAACCCGGCGTGTACCGGGAGGTGGCGGCCGAGTTCCGTGGTCTGGAGGTCTCGCCCGCGGTACACGGTGTCGCCCTGACCGACCCGCGGGTCGTGGCTCTGGTCGAGGTCGCCGCCGCCGTCGGTCACCCGGTGTACGTCGTGTGCCTCGACCGTCCCGGCGCCGGGGTCGCCGACCTCGTCACGCTGGCCCGCCGGTTCCCGGAAACGAGATTCGTCCTCGGGCACTGCGGCATCGGCAACATCGACCTCTACGCCCTCGAGCTCATCGAAGACGTGCCGACCGTCTTGCTGGAGACCTCCGGTGGTTACACCTGCGTGACCGAAGCGGCATTGCGCCGTCTCGGCGCTGATCGGGTGGTGTTCGGCTCGGAGTACCCGCTCCAGCATCCGACCGTCGAATTGGCGAAGTACGAGTCCCTGCGAATAGCGCCATCGCAGTGGCGGCAGGTCGCCTGGGACAACGCTCACCGACTGATAGGGGAAGGGAAGCCATGAACAGCGCGAGTTCCGGTCTGCCTCAGCTGGGTCAGTGGAACAGCCTGGACGACGTCCAGGCATTGCAGGAGAAGCAGCTGCCGCAGACCGTCTCCTGGGCGGCCCGCTCGCCGTTCTACCGCAGCCGGCTGAACGCGACCGCGCTGCCCGCGACCGTCGCGGACCTCGCCGGCCTTCCACTGACCACCAAGCAGGACCTGCGCGACAACTACCCCTTCGGCATGCTCGCCGTGCCCAAGGAACGCCTCGCGACGTACCACGAGTCCAGCGGGACAGCTGGCCGGCCCACGCCGTCGTACTACACCGCCGAGGACTGGACCGATCTGGCCGAGCGCTTCGCCCGCAAGTGGATCGGCATGTCCGAACGCGACATCCTCCTCGTTCGCACGCCGTATGCGCTCATGCTCAGCGGCCACCTCGCACAGGCCGCCGGCCGGCTGTGCGGTGCCACGGTCGTCCCCGGCGACAACCGGTCGCTCGCGATGCCCTACGCCCGTGTGGTCCGGGTCCTGCACGACCTGGAGGTGACGCTGACATGGGCCGTGGCGACCGAGTATCTGCTCTGGGCCGCTGCTGCCGCCGCCGTCGGGCATCGGCCTGACACCGATTTCCCCGGCCTGCGGGCGCTGTTCACCGGGGGCGAACCCCTCACCGATGCCCGGCGGCGGCGCATCAGCCGCATCTGGGGCGTGCCGGTCGTCGAGGAGTACGGCTCCACCGAGACCGGCAGCCTGGCCGGCGAATGCCCGCACGGGCGGCTGCACCTGTGGTCCGATCGGGCCTTGTTCGAGGTGTACGACCCGGCCAGCGGTACGGTTCGCGCCGACGGCGACGGGCAGCTTGTCGTCACCCCCTTGTACCGCGAGGCGATGCCTCTGCTGCGGTACAACCTCGAGGACGACGTGTCGGTGTCGTATGGCGACTGTGACTGTGGCTGGGCTTTGCCGACGGTGAAGGTGTACGGCCGTGCGGGGTTCGGGCATCAGGTCGGCGCGGCGACCGTCACCCAGCACCAGCTGGAGGAACTCGTCTATTCGCTGCCGGACTCCTTCGGCGTGCTGTTCTGGCGTGCCCGCGCCGAGCCGGTGGTCCTGCGCGTGGAGATTGAGGTGGACCACGCTCATCGGGAGGCGGCCCAGGCACAGTTGCAGTCCTCCATCCGGGCGACGTTCGGCATCGACAGCGAAGTTGTCGGGCTGCCGCCGGGAGGCCTCGTGCCGGAGACGGTGCTCACCTCGATGGCCGACGTGGTCAAGCCGCGCAGCCTGTTCGGTCCGGACGAGGACTGGAACAAGGCCCTGCTCTATTACTGACCGCCCGGCCAGCTGATGCCTGACTACTGATTGGTTCGACATGCCGCAGATGACCGTGGCCGTCGTAGGAGCCGGGATCGCCGGTCTCACGCTGGCCGCCGCACTTCGCCGGGCCGACATCGACGTTCACGTCTACGAGAGGGCACCGCAGCTGTCCGAGGTCGGCGCGGGTGTGCAGCTGGCACCTAACGCGACCCGGCTGCTGCACCGGCTGGGTCTCGGTGCTCGGCTACGCGAGATATCGGTCGCTCCGGAGGCGATCGAGATTCACCGCTGGGACGACGGTGCGTTGCTGCAGCGGACACTGCTCGGTGAGAGGTGTCGCCGCCGATTCGGGGCACCGTACTACACCGTGCACCGGGCCGACCTGCACAGCGCCCTGCTGTCGCTGGTGCCGTCCGGCCGCGTGCATCTTGCCGCCCGGTGCACCGCTGTGAGTCAGACCGCCGACGCGGCGCGGCTGCATCTGGCCGACGGTACGACGGTCGAGGCGGACCTGGTAGTGGGCGCCGACGGGATCCACTCGGTCGTCCGGGACGCGCTGGTCCCCGACCGGCCGCGGTATTCCGGGCAGACCATCTACCGCGGACTCGTGCCGGCCGAACGTGTGCCGTACCTGCTCGTGAGACCACGGGTGCGGTTGTGGTTCGGGCCTGGCCGGCACTGCGTCTGCTATCCGGTGTCATCGGGGAGGCAGGTGAGCTTCGGGGCGACCGTCGCCGCCTCGGACTGGCAGCAGGAGTCCTGGTCGGCCCGGGGCAGCGTTGACGATCTGATGCAGGCTTACACGGGCTGGCACGAGGATGTGACCCGGCTGATCGGCGCGGCAGAGGTCGTCAGCCGGTGGGCTCTGCACGACCGGGACAGCATCAGCGTGCTCGCCCACGGCCGGGTGACCCTGGTCGGCGACGCAGCGCATCCCATGCTGCCGTTCCGTGCCCAGGGCGCCAACCAGGCGATAGAGGATGCGGCCGCGCTCGCCGGCTGCCTCGCCGGCGCGGGTTCCAAGGGCATCGCCGCCGCGCTGCGCCATTACGAGCGGGTCCGGCTGCCACGCACGAGTCGGCTTCAGCAGGAGTCCCGGGACAGCGTACGAACGTTCCATCTGGCTGACGGCGCGGCACAGCAGGACCGTGACGCGGCAGGCTCCGTCACGGCCGGACCGGACCCCGACGACTGGCTGTTCGGCTATGACGCCGAACAGGCCGTCGCCGTGCGGACCACCGCTGAAACGCCTGTCTGACCGGTCACTGTTCGACGAGCGGGGGAGAACCGATGGAACTGTCCGGCATCGAGTCCAAGGTCGCGCTGATCACCGGTGCGGCACAGGGCATCGGAGCGGAGGTGGCGCACACCCTGGCGCTCGCCGGTGCCCATGTCGCGCTGGCGGACACCAACGCCGAGCGGCTGACCACCGCCGTCGCCAAGATCGAGGCCGCTGGTCTGTCGGCCAGCGGGCATCCGGTCGATGTGCGCGACAGCGACGCTGTCGAGGCCCTGGCCCAGCAGGTGGAGGCCGAGCACGGTCCGATCGACATCCTCGTCAATGCGGCCGGTGTGCTGCGTACCGGACGCGCGGTTGACCTGGCCGACCAGCACTGGAACGAAGTGTTCGCCGTCAACGCCACCGGTGTTTTCCACGTCAGCCGGGCGGTGGCCCGCCGGATGCTCTCCCGCCGGCGTGGCGCGATCGTCACCGTGGCCTCCAACGCCGGCGGGGTGCCCCGGGTGGACATGGCCGCCTACGCCGCGTCGAAGGCGGCGTCCGCGCACTTCACCCGCTGTCTGGGGCTGGAGCTCGCTCCGTCCGGCATCCGGTGCAATGTCGTGTCACCCGGCTCGACCGACACCCCGATGCTGCGTTCGATGCTCGGCGAGCTGACAGACCCGGCAATCCTGATCACCGGCTCGGCCGAGGCGTACAAGATCGCGATCCCGCTCGGCAAACTCGCACAACCCTCGGACGTTGCCGCGGCGGTGGCGTTCCTGGTGTCCGATCAGGCCGGCCACATCACGATGCACGACATGTACATCGACGGCGGCGCCGCGCTGCATGTGTGACGTCCCGGCCGCAACGATCCCCCACGGGGAACAGGAGACAATCGATGCCGCTCAACAGGATCCCGTCGTACCGCATGCCCCACGACGAAGATCTGCCGTCCGCCGAGGTGTCGTGGCGCCCGAATCCCAGCCGGGCCGTCGTGCTCGTCCACGACATGCAGCAGTATTTCCTCAGGCCGTTCGCCGCCGGGCGATCTCCACGGACGGAGCTGGTCTCCAACACCGCAGCTCTGCTCGCGGCGGCACGTGCGGCCGGGGTGCCGGTGCTGTACACCGCGCAACCAGGCAGCATGAGCCGTGAGGACCGCGGACTGCTGTTCGACTTCTGGGGTCCTGGGATGAGTGCCGACGACACCGACCGCGGCATCGTCGACGACATCGCACCGCTGCCCGGCGAGAAGATCTTGACCAAGTGGCGGTACAGCGCCTTCTACCGCAGCGACCTGGAGACCTGGATGCGCGCGGCCGACCGCGATCAGCTCATCGTCTGTGGGGTCTATGCCCATGTCGGGTGTCTGGCCACCGTCTGCGACGCGTTCCACCGTGACATCGAGCCGTTCCTGGTGGCCGACGCGATCGCCGACTTCTCGCTGGAGCACCACCTGATGGCGCTGCGTTACGCGGCCGGCCGGTGCGCGGTACCGCTGACCACGGCCTCAACGTCCCAGGCGCTGGCGCGTCAGCCGGCCACGTCCATCACGTCGTCGGCAAGCGAATAGTGCTGCAGGGCCAGCCGCGCCAGGTCCACCCTCGACCGGATCTCCAGTTTCCGGAAGATGCGGCGGAGATGGTAGTTGATCGTGTGCGGTGAGCGGAACACATGGCTGGCGATCTGCTGGTTGGTCAGACCCTGGCTGACTAGCCGGGCCACCGTGCGCTCGGTGTCGCTCAGCGCAGACCATTGCGGTAGATCGTGAGCGGTCCGGGCCGACCTGATGCCCGTCACCGGCGGTGGGGGTCCGGCCGCGGTGGTCAGCTGCGCGTCAGCGGCCACCTGGTTCAGTGCCGCCCGGCCCGGGCCCGGCAGCAACGTCAGGACGCTGCGCCAGAACACCTCCTGGCCGAAAAGAAGCTGATCGCCGTCGCAGGTGAGCAGGTCCGCCGACAGCAGTTCCTCCATCGGTGCCAGCAGGTCCGCTGCCGGCCTGCGCAGCATCGTGGCGGCGTCGGCGAGAGCGAAGCGGACACCGAGCACCGCACCCACCTGGAGCAGTTGCCGGCAGTCGACACTCAGCGCGGCCAGACAGCGGCGTACGCACTGCCGTACCCGGCTCGGCGGTGTACCGGAGATGCAGTCCGGTCCCTCCTCGTGCACGCCCCGGACAAGCTCAATGGTCAGCAGCGGATTGCCGGCGGTGGCCCGCAGCAGGTTCGGCAGGCCGATGAGGGTGCCGGCCGACTGGTCCGCAGCGAGCAGCCCGGCCGCCTGTGCCGTCAGCGGCCGCAGATCAACGTGCCCACCGGCCGGATGCTGCTGGGCGAAAAGCTGATCGGCCTGGACACCTCCGGCGCCACGCCGCCGGCTCAGCAGCCAGCCGATCGGCCGGTCACGCAGCTGCCAGGGCAGGGTCTGCAGGCTGCGCAGCAGCGCCGGATCGGCCAGGTGCAGGTCGTCCAGGACGACGAGGACGGGGCCGGGTGGCGCGCCCGGACCAGTGCCGGCCCGGGTCAGCAGCTCCGGTACCGCATCGGCGGGCCAGTCCGCGTCCACGACGGCGAGGTTCAGTCGGCGGGCGGTGGCGGCCGTTTCGCGGGCCAGCAGCGTACGACCGCTGCCCCATCCCCCCTCCACATGGAGGACGGCACCGACACCGGTCGAGACCGCGTGCAGCAGCCGCATGACCTGACGTTGCTCGGTTTCGTAGCCACGAAGACCGATGCTCATCATCTCCCCGTTCCCGGCGGTCGTCCCGCCGTCTCGCCGGAATCCGCGGGGTTCTCCGGCGCGCGGTCGGGCAGTGGCACAAGGCCGAGCCCGACGATCACCGCGGCGACGGCGAACGCGTCTCCGAATCCGTCCACGCCGAATCCGGACAGTCCCCATACCAACGTCGCCGCTGCCGGGCCCAGTGCGAAACCGCCCTGTCTGGCCAGACTCGTGGCGGCACCCGCTGTGGCCACCAGGCTGCGCGGTGCCGCGGACATCGCCGCGCTCATGTTCGGGGCGTTGAACAGGCCGATCCCGATCCCCGTCAATGCCAGCCGCCATGCGACATCGGTGGCGTGCCACGTGGGAGCAGCTGAAGCGAGTGTCAGCAGTCCGCAGATCATCGTGACCATGCCGATCATGGCGATTTTCAGGTACCCGTACCGGTCGGCGAGCAGCCCGGCGAGCGGACCGAGCGCTGCGGCGGCCAGCGGCAGAGCCAGCATCGTCAAACCGGTGACGGGCGCCGGCGTCCGGAGCACCGTCGCGAGGTAGAACGGCACCATGTAGAAGAGAAGCCCGGTCGCCGTGGCCGTGGTGGCGAGGGCGGTGAGCGGCCGGCGCATCGCGGGCAGTCGCACCAGTTCCCGCACGTGCCGGCTCACCGGCAGACGGTGCCAGACCAGCAGCAACGGCACGGCGGTAAGGCCGAGGATCAGCCAGTACGGGGTCCGGCCGCTGGCGAGCGTGAACGCCAGCATGACGACGACGGTGCCGGTGGTGAGCAGGAGCGCTTCGATGGCCGTACTGCGCCCGGACAGGCGAATGCGGCCGGCTCGCGGCACCCGGCGCACCGCTAACGCGATGAGGGCCGCGCACACCGGGACGTTGACATAGAAGATCCACGGCCAGCCCATCGAGGCGACGATCAGACCGCCTATGCCCGGTCCGCTGATCAGCCCGAGCATCCCCATCGTGTCGACGACACCCATCGCGCGGCCGCGCACCCGTGGATCCACCGAGGTGGTGATCAGAACGGGGATCAGATTCATCAGCACCGTACCGGCCATGCCTTGAACGATCCGCGCTGCTATCAGCCACCCGATCGTCGGCGCGAGACCGGCCGCGAGGCTGGCCACAGCGAATCCAGCACAGGCCCAGATCAGAGCAGCCCCGCGGTCAACCGTGTCCAGCCATCGTCCGGCGGGCAGTGCCAGTGCCAACAAGGGGAGCAGGTAGCCGAGGACGACCCACTGGACGGTCGAGGCCGGGGCGCCGAAGGTCTGCTGAATCTGCGGCAACGCCACGTGCACGATGCTCATGTCCAGCGACGCCATGAAGACGACGAGCCCCATCCCGCCGACGACCCACCAGTTTCCGGCCGGGCCGGGCCGAGCAGTGGCGTGGCGATCGAGCTGTTCCGGGCCTGCTTGAGTCATCGTGCCTCTCTCCGCGGCAGGGGGTGCTGCCGTTGTGTGCGGTATCGGCCATGTCGAGCCTCACCGGCTGCGGTCGTGCACGGCCATCGCCCATTCACGTGGTTCCCGTACTCCGGTGCCGGCATCGGTGTCGGGCCAGGTCGCCGTCCCGGGTACGGGCACAGGACACCGTGAATACGTGACGACCGCCGGGCCGTGGCGCCGGTACGGTCGGCGGACCGTGCCACCTGCGTCATCGACAACCGGGAGCAGCGAATGTCTGATCGTGTACAGGTCGTCGTCATCGGCGGCACGTCAGGGATAGGGCGGCACGTCGCGGAGTCGTTCGCGGGCCGTGGCTGTGACGTCGTCATCACCGGCCGGTCCGCCGAGCGTGCCAAGAACATCGCCGGCGAGCTCGGCGGCAACGTACGCGGCCTGGGCGTCGATCTGACTGTCCCGGATCAGGTGCCGGACGCGCTGGCCGATGTCCGCCGGGTCGACAGGCTGGTGCTCGCGGCGCTCGAACGCGACCACAACACGGTGCGCGACTATCGGCCCGCCGACGCGACGCGCATGTTGACGATGAAGCTCGTCGGGTACACGGCCGTGGTCCATGCGCTGTTGCCGGAGATGTCCGCCGACAGCTCGTGTGTGCTGCTCGGCGGCTTGGCGATGCACCGGCCGTACCCGGGTTCGACGTCGGTGACGACCGCCAACGGCGGGATCAGCGCGCTGGTGCGAACACTGGTGACCGAACTCGCCCCGATCCGGTTCAACGCTCTGCACCCCAGCCTGGTGGCCGACACACCGTATTGGAGCGGCAAGAACGAGATCTGCGAGGCGGTCAAGAAGCGGACGCCGACCGGACGGCTGGTCACGATGCAGGACTGCACCGACGCTGTCACCTTCCTGCTGGAGAACCGGTCGGTCAACGGAGTCAACCTGAGCATCGACGGGGGAGAGCTGCTCATCTGAGCTCGCCGGCCGGCTGCCCCTCCGCGGTGATCCGCCACGGCCCCCATCGGCCGGTCGCGCCCTGCCCGCGCTCGCGTTCCGCTCGGCTGTACCGGCGTAGGTCGCGTGCTGAGAACAGCGCCATCCCGACGTGGAAGCCGCTCACCCGGGCCGGCGTCCGTGCCCAGTATGCGCAATGTCCGTCGACGTGCCACTGTGCCTCCGACGTCGTGGCGTCGTAGACGATCGCGTAGTGGTGTGCCTGTCCTGGCCGGGTCGGCGTCGGCAGTACGACCCGGTGCACGAAATGGTCGTCCGGTCCGGTGACTCCGGGAATGAGCAGCCGCTCCACCACCGCGTACACGGTGTCGTTGGTGGCGGCGAAGTTCAGCACCACACCCGTTTCGAGATCGAAGACGCTCATTGCGCCGAATGCGTCGAGAAGGTCGTACGGTATCTGCCGGTAGGTTTGTACCGCCATCTCGACATCGACCCTCAGCTGTCCCCCCGCCGGTACGGCGAATCGCCGAACTGACCGGTACATCTGCTTGGCGTTGTTCTGCTTCGGATCCGTGTCATGGAAACGGCTGAACGGGTCGACCGTCACTTCCAGATAGCCGCCGCCGGCGCGTAGCCGGGTATTGCGATCCTCGTAGACGAACCGCTGTCCGTCGGCGCCCTCGGCGACCAGCGTCACCCAGCGGCTGGCATCGATGTCGTCACCGGTGAAGTCGTCGTATGTCGTTGTGGCCTGCGGCAGCACGTTCATCAGGGCCTCCTTCGAAGCGGGTCCGCCTCACCATCGCGGCCGGTCGCCGACGCTGGATATCGCACTTTCGCGTGATTCGGCCGCATCAGCGCGCCATTCACATACGGCGCTCGGAATCCCGTGAATGAGGCATGCCGGGGACGGAAGCGATGGCAGATGCTGCGGTGCATTCCGTCACGTCGAGACGAGGAGGTGTCATGGGCACGACAAGTTCGCTGTCGCAAGCCGACCGCTATGTCGCTGTACATGACAGTGCCCGGTTCCAAACCCTGCGACGACAGGCCCACACCTTCACCGCGTGGGCGAGTGTCATCTTCACCGGCTGGTGGTTTCTCATGATCCTGCTCGCCGCCTACACGCCCGGCTTCTTCCGGCAGGCGGTACCCGGCAACCTCAACGTCGGCCTGCTTCTGCTCCTGCTGACATTCGCCATGGTCATCGTCATCACCGGGTTGTACCTGCGGTACGCCCGGACCGTGCTGGACCCCGCCGCCGACGTCATCCGCGCGGACGTGGAAGGAGCGGCGCGATGAACAACGGATTCGCAGCACCGGCGATCGCGGCCGCCATCTCGATCGGGCTCGTGGCCGTGCTGCTCGGCATGGCCGTCACCGCCCGACGGACTCAGCACAGCCCGGACGACTTCTACCTCGCCGGCCGCCGGATCGGCCCCGGTCAGAACGCCCTCGCCCTGTTCGCGGGGTTCGTGCTGTTCACCACGATCTTCACTATGACCGGCCACGTCTCGCTGAACGGGCTCGACGCCATCCTGTTCTCGGCCGCGTTCGCGATGTCGTGGCTGATCGCGTTGTTCTTCTTCGCCGGACCGCTGCGCAACATACGCGGGACGACCATCGCTGATGTCTTCGCGCTGCGCGCCGACCCGCGTACCGCCCGGGTCGCGTCGATCGTGGTCACCCTGCTGCTGTTCCTCACGTACTCGATCGTCATGATGGAGGGCGGGGGCATCGTCGCCCGGATGCTCTTCGGCATCGGCTCCGAGACCGGACGTTCGATCATGGTCGCCGGGATGGGCGTGCTCGCCATCGTGATCGTGCTCGTCGGCGGCATGCTGGGAACGACCCGGGTACTGGCCACCAAGGGCGTTCTCATCATCGGCATCCTCGCGGTGCTGACCGTCATCGCGCTCGTCAAATACCGCTTCAACCTCGTCCAGCTCCTCGGTGACGCGCAGGCGAAGGCGGTGCCGCATCCGAGCGGCAGCGACCTGCTCGCCCCTGGCCGCGAGTTCAACGGCCCCGCAGGGCCGATCGTGCACATCTCCAAGCTGTTCGTCGCGTTCGTCGGCCACGCTGCACTCCCGTACATGTTCATGCGCTACTTCACCGCCACCTCCGGCCCTGACGCCCGGCGGTCGGCCGGCTGGGCCGGCATTCTGACCACCGGCTTCTACATGTGCGTCGCGTTCCTGGGCCTCGCCGCGGTGGCCCTGCTCGGCGGGCAGAACATCGGGATGGCGCCGCCCCTGCGAGACACCACGTTGCCGATCCTCGCCGATCACCTCGGCGGTCCATGGATGGCCGGCCTGCTCGGCGCGGTGGCGCTGATCATCGTGGTCGGGATGCTGGCAACGCTGCTCATGAGTGCGGTGACGTCGGTGACCCGCGACGGCAGCGCGCTGCGTCAGGTCGCGCCGGAACCCGCCGACGAACTGCGGGCGGCCCGTCGCAACACCGTCGTCATCGGCGCCGCAACGGTCCTCCTCGGCACCGTGCTGCTGCAGGTCAACGTGCACGTGCTGCTGCCGGTGACGATCAGCTTCGCCGGTGCGGCCGTGCTTCCGGCGGTGGTGTATTCACTGTTCTGGAAGCGTTTCAACACCGCCGGACTGCGGTGGTCGGTCTTCGGTGGACTGGCGGTGACGGCAATCCTGTTCCTGTTCTCCGGCCTCATGTCCGGTACACCGATCGCCATCCTGCCCAACGCCGACTTCCATCTCGTCGACTTCGACCCCGCCCTGGCGTCCGTGCCGATCGCCTTCCTCCTGGGCTACCTGGGCACGCTCAGCAGCCGCGAGCGCAATGACGCCGGCTTCGCGCAGCTCCAGGTCCGCGCCTTGACCGGGGCGGTATTGCCCGCCGTCCGTAACCCGGACGTGGCCACCGCGCCGGCGACCGGAGCCACCCGGGCGGGCCGCACGCCCAGCGCTCTCTGACCAGCCCGAGTCGTGCGTGGGGCGGCAACGCGGCCGTCCCACGCAGGGAGGAGGCAGACATGGATACGGCACCGGTTCTCATCGTGGGCGCAGGCCCGGTCGGCATGGTTGCGGCTCTGGCACTTGCACACCGTGGCGTCGCGTGCACCGTCGTCGACGAACGCTTCACCACGACCACCCATCCCAAACTCGACTACGTCAACGCCCGCAGCATGGAACTGTTGCGCCCACTCGGTCTCACCGAGGATGTGCGGGCCGCCGGTGTCGGGGCGGACAACCCCTCCACCGTCATCTGGTCCACCGGCCTGGCCGGCGAACCGATCACCGCATGGGAATTGCCGTCCGTCACTCAGGAGCGTCGACGGATCGTCGAGCACAACGACGGCACCCAGCCGGCCGAACCCGGTCAGCGCCTGTCTCAGATCGACCTGGAACCGGTCCTGCGTGCGCACTGCAGACGCCATCCCCTCGTGGACCTGCGCTGCGGCTGGCTGTTCCAGACTCTCGTCCAGGACGACGACCAGGTGACCAGCAGCCTGGTCCACGTGGTGACAGGCCAGCAGATCGAGGTCCGGTCCCGGTACGTCATCGGCTGCGACGGTGCGTCGAGCCGGGTCCGCCGAGTACTGGACATCGGCCTCGACGGCTTCGACGTACCGCAACTGCCGAACGCTCTCATGGTCCACTTCAAGAGCCGTGATCTGACCACCCTCTACCGGCACGGGGCCTTCTGGCACTACTTCGCCTTCCGGTACGTCATCATCGCCCAGGACGACGCCGAGACCTGGACCGTGCATGTCAACGGCATGGACCCGGCCGAGTTCGACCCGCCGCCCGCCGATCCGGCGCGGTTCCTGCAAGAGACGCTCCAGGCACCACTGAAGATCGACGAGATTCTGCTGACGTCGCGCTGGCGACCCGGGTTCGTGATCGCAGATCGCTACCATGCCGGTCGCGTCCTCCTCGCCGGGGACTCCGCGCACCAGATGTTCCCGACCGGCGGGTACGGCCTCAATTCCGGTATCGCGGATGCGATCGACGCCGCGTGGAAGATCGCCGCGCTCGTCGGGGGATACGGCGGCCCCGATCTGCTCGCAAGCTTCACCGAGGAACGGCGGCCCGTAGGCCTGCACAACATGCACACGTCCCGGCGGCATCTCGGCGTACATCTGGAGGCCGGCCGGCTCTTCCGCGAAGGCGCCTCATCGGCGGCGATCGCCCAGTACATCGCCGCCGAACGGGGTGAGAACGAGTATCGCGGGGTCGAGCTGGGCTACCGCTACAGCGACTCGGCGATCGTCTGCCACGACGCGGCGCCACAGCCGCCGTGGCATCCGCAGCAGTACACGCCGACGACGTGGCCCGGCGGACGCCCGCCGAGTGTGCTGCTGGACGACGGAACACCGATCTACGACCGATTCGGGCCCGTCTTCACCCTCGTCGACTTCGCCGGTGACGGCCGCGCCGACTCGTTGCTGGAGGCGGCAGCCGCACAGAAGCTGCCGGTCCGGCACACGGTGGTGACTGATCGCCGGGCACGTGAGCTGTGGGAGCGCGACCTCGTTCTGGTCCGGCCCGATCAGCATGTCGCCTGGCGCGGATCCGGCGCGCCGCGGGACCCGGAGGCTGTGGTTCGGCGCGTCCGCGGCGCGCTCGCTCCTGTGCTCACCGGCTCCGCGAGCGGGTCAACGAACAATGGGAAGGAAATTCTGTGACGACTGCACACCGCATGCTGGACCAACTCCGCGAGTACATGCTGGGACCGACGAGATTCATGAACGTGCTGAGTTGTTTCGAGCTCGGCATCATCGACGAACTGCGGCGCAATCCCGGCTCGACGGCGGTGGAGCTGGGCGCCGTGGTCGGTGCGAGGCCGGACGCCGTCGAGCAGTTGCTGCACCTGCCGGTCAAGGACGGCCTCGTCGCGTACGACGTGGAAACAGGTACCTATCTGTTGGACGGGCTTGCAGCCGTGGGGGACGAGGACCTCCATCGGGTGCTGGCCATCATGAACGCGACGAAGATGGTCGTGCTGCGGCAGAGTTTCTACCTCACCGAAAGTGTGCGGACCGCCACGACCGTCGGTCTCAAGACGCTCTACGGCCACGACGGCAACCTGTACGAGGCTCTCGAGGAGCACCGGGACCTGCGTGACGCCTGGGCCACCATGATGGACACCGTCACCGCGCACATCGATCCCTGGTTCTTCGACAACATCGACATCCCGCCGGGCTCGAAGGTGCTCGATCTGGCGGGCAACACCGGCCTCGGCGCGATCCTCGCCTACCGGCTCACCTCGGCGCCGAACGTGCACGTGACAACCTTCGATCTTCCTGAGAAGCAGGCGGAATGCCTGATGAACTTCAAGGCCGCGGACCTCGAACAGCACTGCTCGTTCATCGGCGGCGACGCCTTCCATGCGGTGCCGAAGGGATTCGACGTCGTGCTCATCAAGCACTTCGTCGACATGTTCGACAAGAACCAGGTCCTCACCGTCCTGCGCAACGCCTACCAGGCACTGAATCCGGGCGGCACGCTGCACATCCTGGGGCCGGTGTACTCGGAGAACCTCGAGGAGTCCTACGGGGCGGACTTCTTTCCGACCTACTTCCTCGGCTGCACCATGGGCCAGGGCGGACCTCAGAAGCTGTCGACCTACCGGCGGTGGCTGCAGAGTTGCGGGTTCTCCGTCACGAAGGCGATTGCCCAGGACCTGGCCGAGATGCCGGCGGATGCCCTGGTCGCCCACGGCATCCTCAGCGCGACGAAGTTTGCGTGATCCGAAAGTCCTACCCGAAGGAGCATTGTTGATGAAACCCCTGGCCACACCCTCGCGGCGGCGCATCAAACAGGGCATGGGCGTCGCCCTCGCCGCGGCACTGGTGGCGACACTGAGCCCGGCACAGCCTTCACCGGCACAGGCGGCCGCGACGTTCGACTTCGACCGCGGTAACGCGCTCATCGAGGTGATCTACCCGCACTTCCAGAAGGCTGTGCGGACGATCACGCCGGACGGCTCCGACGCAACGATCGTCGCCGACCACATCCTCATGGTCGAGGTGGCGTGGTTCGACGCGATCGCCCCGTACAACGACAAAGCGGTGGGCATCTACTCCAACCTCGGCCGCCGGCCCCGCAGTGAGGCGACGACCCGTAACCGGAACATCGCCGTCATCTACGCTGCGCACACCTCCCTCAACGCCGTCTTCCCGCAGTTCAAAGCCGACTTCCGGGAAATGATGGTGTCGGCGGGCCTGGACCCCGACAACCACTCGCAGGATCTCACCACGCCCGCCGGTATCGGTAACGCCGCCAGTTCGCGGGTTCTGGCTGCCCGCAAACACGACGGCTCGAACCGTGACGGCGATGAGGGCGGTCGCAAGTACAACCTCCAGCCGTACGCCGACTACACCGGCTACCAGCCGGTGAACACCGCCTACGAACTGCGCAACCCGTCGCGCTGGCAGCCCCGCGTGATCAACAACGAGGGTCTCGTCCGGAGCCAGCACTTCGTGACGCCGCACTACGGCCGGGTCAGGCCGATCTCCTACCGGAGCCCGGAGCAGTTCTCACTGACCCCGCCGGTCAACAGCAACCACCGGAACCGCGCCGCCTACAAGCGTCAGGCCGACGAGATCCTCACCGCGTCGGCGAACATCACCGACCGCCAGAAGATGACCGCCGAGTTCTTCAACGACAAGATCTTCAGCCTTGGGCGTTCCACCGGCACGGCTGCCTTCCAGCAGGGTAACTACGACATCGAGAAGGCCGTCCAGTTCGTCGCGACCGTCGACATCGCCATCTTCGACGTCGCCGTGGCCACCTGGCATTTCAAGCGCAAGTACGACTCGGTGCGGCCGACCACCGCGATCCGCCACCTCTACGGCGACTCGAAGATCACCGCCTGGGGCGGGCCGGGCAAGGGCACCGTGAACGACATCACCGGCAACGAATGGCGTAGTTACCTGAACACCGCCGACCACGCTGACTACCCGTCCGGCTCGGCCGCGTACTGCCTGGCGTACGCGCAGGCCGCACGGCGGTTCCTCGGTACCGACAGCCTGCCGGTCACGGTCACCTACGCCAAGGGGTCCTCGCGGATCGAGCCGGGCATCACCCCGGCCGCGGACCTCACACTGCACTGGGACAACCTCACCGACCTGGCGAACGACTGCCGGGAGAGCCGTGTGTGGGCCGGTGTGCACTTCAGGTCCGCGATCAAGAACGCTGAACAGTTCGCCCCGCAGGTCGGTGACTCGGTGCACAACCTGATTCAGCGCAAGCTCAACGGCGGCTGACCCGAACAGCTTCCACCGTCATCGCCAGGCCCTGTCGCGGCGCCGTCGTTTCGGCGCCGCGACGGTCGTGTTCACCGTCTGAGCCGGTGCAGCAGCAATCTGATATCCGCCCGCCGAGCGACGGCGACCGCGGTGGTCGCGACGCCGAGAGCAACGGTCAGCACCGCCATCGCCGGGTTCAACACCAGCAGGTTCGCGAGCGTGGCACCCACCATCACACCCACCAGCCCCAGAGCAGCCACCCCCGCCAGCCGTGGGATCAGCAACCCGACCCCACCGGCCAGTTCGACCGCACCGGTGACCCACCGCAGCCACTGGCCCCATCCGATCTGTTCGAACGTCTCCACCGCGGCCGTGGAACCGGCCAGCCGGGTGAACGCCATGAGGACGAACACGACGCCCAGGACGATCTGCACACCCCACAGCAGTACGAGCCCCGCCTGCCGCCGCCGCGGCACGGGCGTCGAGTGGTCCACCTTCATCTGGCTCTCTTTCCGTACGGGTACCGCCACGCGACCAGGGTGGTCACCGGCCGGCTTACGTATTGTCCGCCGCCCCCGCGTAGGGGAATCCCGCGTTCACGCCAGCACCGATCGGCAGCGGAGGCCATGCGCGCCGACCCCGGCGAGGATCACGCACACACGTGATGACCGGCGAAGCGGCACCTTCGAGACTTCCCATCAGGACGACGTCCGGCACGCGCGTTTCGATACCAGCAGGGGATGCGATGCGACCCAACCCGATCCTGTTCTTCGGAGTCGTCACACTGCTCGCGGTGACGATCCACCTGTACCTGTGGTGGCGCCTCGTGCACGGCACCACCCGCTCGCCCCGGTACCGCCGCCTCGGCGCCATCGCGATCGCGGCGCTAGGAGTTCTGGGCCTGGTTGGGTTCCTGGTCACCCGGACGGTCGCGGTGGACACGGAATGGCTTGCCTGGCTCGGATTCGGGTGGATGGCGCTCATGTTCTATCTCGTGCTCACCCTGCTCGGGCTGGAAATCCCACGGGCGGCGTACACGCTGTGGCTACGCCGTGGCACGCGGCTCTCCGCCGCTGCCCCGTCGCCGCAAGCGGACCTGGACCGCGGTCCTGAGACGGCGAGCAGGGCGAACAGCACGCCCGGTGGGACGGTTGCCAGAACGCCGACCGTCACACGGCCGCGGCCGACGCGCGAGGACCCCGCCGGGCGCGACGGCTCGAACACCCGATCCGGGTCCGCCGACCCCGACCGCCGGCTGTTCCTGGCCCGTGCCTGCGCCGTCGCCGCATGCGGCGTCGCGGCGGGCACAGTCGGCTACGGTGTGCGTACCGCATTCGGTGACCTGCGGACCGTCCGGGCGACCGCACCCGTCGCCGGGCTCGACCCGCGGCTGTCCGGCTTCCGCATCGCCGTGGTCAGCGACACCCATTTCGGCCCCTTCCTGCGCCAGGAACTCGCCGACCGCATCGTCACAGTCGTCAACCGCGAACAGGCCGACATGGTCGTGATCGTCGGTGACCTCGCCGACGGTTCCGTCGAAGAGGTCGGCTACGCCACCGAGCCGCTGCGCGGACTGAGGTCGCGCCAAGGCACATTCTTCGTGACCGGCAACCACGAGTACTCCTCCGGCGCTGACGCATGGGTCGACCGGGTACGGGAGCTCGGGATGCGACCGCTGCTCAACGAACGGGTGGAGATCACCGCCAACGGTGCAGCGTTCGACCTCGCGGGCGTCAACGATCTGATGGCACCCATGTACGACGCGCAGGGCCCGGATTTCGCCGCCGCTCTGGGCGGGCGGGACCCCGGACGTCCCGCGCTGCTCCTGGCCCATCAGCCGGTCCAAGTCCATGAGGCCGTGAAGTACGGGGTCGCTCTCCAGCTGTCCGGCCACACCCACGGTGGACAGACGGTTCCGTTCGACCGGCTGGTCGGCATCCAGCAGCCGGTGCTCGCGGGCCTGGCTCGCAGCGGTGACACCGCGCTCTTCGTCACCCGGGGCGCCGGCTTCTTCGGTCCGCCGATCCGGGCCGGCATTCCGCCCGAGGTGGCGATCGTGAAACTCCAGGCGCAGTCCTGAGAAGAGGAGATCGACAGCATGACGTACACCGGCCGACGACTGAAGCTGGCACGCGGATCGAGTCCGTGGCTCGGCCCCGTGCTCGCCATGACGGCCACCGCGGTGATGAGGTCGCGGCGATCACACCGATGGGCCAGGGCCGTACCACCGCTGGCGACCCTGTCGGGCCTGATGTTGTGGTTCTTCCGCGACCCGGAACGGCAACCCGCCGAGGGCCTGATCCTGTCGCCTGCTGACGGTGTCGTCCAAAGCATCGATCCTCAGCCCGACGGCCGTACCCGGGTGGCGATCTTCATGAACCCACTGAACGTCCACGTCAACCGGGCACCCTGTGCCGGAACGGTCGCCTCGGTCCGGCACATCCCAGGCGGCTACCTTCCGGCGTTCAACAAGGACAGCGACCGCAACGAACGAGTGGTGTGGCACCTGGACACCGCACTCGGCGACATCGAGGTCACCCAGATCGCCGGGACCCTGGCACGGCGCATCGTTCCCTACGCGCATGCTGGTCAGTCCGTCGACCGAGGCGAGCGCATCGGGCTGATCCGATTCGGTTCCCGGGTCGACGTGTACCTGCCCGCGGGTCTCACCCCGGCGGTGACCCTCCGTCAGCGGACCTTCGCCGCCCGGACACGGCTGAGCTGAGCCGCAGGCTCCGAAGGAGATGCGATGAGCACCGTCAGCGACGACCAGACGACCACTCCGCCACGCGATCGCGCCGTCGCCCTCGTCGCTGACGAGGCGATGACATACGTCGCGCTGAGGGCGGGGGAGGACTTCGCGCGCCTGCGCACCAGGTCGCGCCGCTACCTCGCGACAGCGGCCGTCCTGCTTCTCGGCGCTTTCGCTGTCACCGTGGCGCTCGCCGGGTGGGCGCCCGGGTTCCTCGAAGCTCAGGTGGCCGGGAACATCAACGTCGGCCTGCTCGTCGCCGCGGGGCTGATCGTCCTGCCGGCGGCCCTTTCGGTCGTCCATCTACGTTATGCGAGCCGGCGGCTGGACCCTCTGGCCGCGCGGATCCGCGAGAGCTTCGAGGGGTCACGGCGGTGACCGTCACAACGCCGCAGCAGACCCCGTACCCGGCATGATCTTCAGCCTGATCATCTTCTTCCTGGTGTCGCGTCTCGGGCGCGCCCGTGACACCTGCTCCGACTTCTACACCGCCGACCGCGCCTTCACCGCGCCGCAGAACGGATTCGCGCTCTTCGGCACGTTCATGATGATGACGTCGTTCCTGGCAGCCGGTGACCAGGTCGCCCTCAACGGATACGACGGTGTGCTCGTCATCGCGGCACTCGTCCTGTCGTGGGGCGTCGCGCTGCTCCTCGTGGCTGAGCCGCTGCGCAACACCGGCACGTACACGCTCGGCGACACACTCAGCGTACGGATGCGGCACCGCTCGGTCCGGCTGGCCGCCGCCACCGTCACGCTCGTCGTGTTCTTCTGCTTCATGACAGCCCAGCTGGTCAGCGCCGGCCGGCTCCTCGCGCAGATGCTGCACCTGCCGAGTCCGATCGGCCCGCTCCTCGTCATCATCGCGATCGGCGGTCTCACCGTCATGACCGTCTGGTACGGCGGCATGCGCGGCACGACCTGGACCCAGATCCTCAACGCGGTGCTGCTGTTCGCTGTGGTGATCGTACTTGCCGGGATCCTGCTCGCCCGTCACCGTTACGATATTTCGGAGCTGCTCGGGGCTGCCGCGGCCGCGCGCCCGGGCGACGACATTCTGGCCCCGGGTCTGCGATTCGGCGCCGATACGCACCCCCTTGACTTCGTGTCCCACCTGCTGACCACGGTCCTCGGGTATGCGGCACTGCCGTATTTGTTCATCCGTTACCTCACCGTGCCCAGCGCCGTCCACGCCCGCCGATCGGTCTCCTGGACGATCTGGCTGATCACGCCCTTCTACCTGCTCCTGATTCTGATCGGCTTCGGCGCGACGGCCCTGATCACCACCGAACAGAACCTGCCCGGGGCCGGGCAACACCGCTCCGCCGTGCCGTTGCTGGCCGCCCACCTCGGTGGCGTCCCGCTGCTCGCGTTCACCGCCTCGGTCATCTTCACCACCATGATCGCGGTGGCGGCGGGACTGACCACGAGCGCCGCGGCGAACTTCACCCGGGACATGTACCCGACCGTGGCCCGCCGAAAGCCGCTCGACGAAGCGTCCGAGGTGAAGGTGGCCCGGCGGACCGTCGTCGTCCTCTGTATCGCGCAGACCCTGTGCGCGGTACTGCTCTTGGGGCACAGCATCGAGTTTCTGTTGTCGCTCGACGTCACCCTGGTCGCTTCGTCGATGCTGCCGCCACTGCTGTTCTCGTGGTTCTGGCGGAGGTTCAACACAGCGGGCGCGCTGTGGAGCATGTACGGCGGTGCAGCGGTGACGGTCATCCTGGTCGCGGTGTCACCGACCGTTTCCGGTGGACCTTCGGCGTTGTTTCCTGACGCTGATTTCGCCTATTTCCCGTGGAGGTCGGTCGGTCTGGTGTCGATACCGGCGGGCTTCCTGCTCGGTTACATCGGCACCATCTGCAGGCCTGACCAAAACGACGTCGAATATTCTGAAATGGAGGTCCGGGCGCTCACCGGTGCGGGCGCCGCCCCGGCCCTGCCTCCGGAAGTCCGGGGCGGACCCGCATCGACGGCCCGTACGGCGCGCCTGCGCTGGGGCAGGCGTGTTCCTGAGTAGCAACGATCAGGACCGGCCGCGGAAAGGGGTGCGAATGACATCCGCGGCACGGTGCGCCGCGGCCGGCTCGCTGTGCTGCAGCGCGTCCCGGAATGCCGTTCCCGTAGAGGATGGCTCGCCGGGCGACCGGCCTGCAATTGCCTGCCCTGTTCTGAGCGTTCGAGGCCCGCGGTGCCCGAGAGTGGCTGCTTGTTACCCACGTGCAGCGGCCGATTGTGGCTGGGGTGGCGCGGAGGAGCTTGATAACTCCGGTGATGTGGCGGACCCGCACGTCATTACGGGGCGAGTTCGGTCAGCAGTTTGCCAGCGCCGCGGGTGCGCGGCCAGCCGGACGAACGGCGACGCGGTATTGCGCGGTGACCCCTACGACCATGAGGATACATCCAGACAGATTGATCGGTTCCACCGAGCACCGGTACAGCGAGGACCGGATCGTCGGTCGCTGAGGGTTCACTGCATGGCGGAGTAGGCCTGTCGGCTGCCGTATCGCCGACCGATATCGGCGGGCGTATGACTTCGGACTGATCGGGAGGTTGGTTGTGAGCGCGACATCCACGGCGGCCGGGGGCCGGCTGGCGAGGCGGCTGGGAGTGTCCGACGCCGTGGTCATCGGCCTCGGGTCGATGATCGGTGCGGGAATCTTCGCAGCTCTCGCGCCGGCGGCCGCGGCGGCCGGTTCGGGGTTGTTGCTGGGCCTGGCCGTAGCGGCGGTGGTGGCCTACTGCAACGCCACGTCCTCGGCGCGGCTGGCAGCCCGCTATCCGGCTTCGGGCGGCGCCTACGTCTATGGCAGGGAGCGGCTCGGCGCGTTCTGGGGCTACCTGGCCGGCTGGGGTTTCGTGGTGGGCAAGACCGCCTCGTGCGCGGCGATGGCGCTCACGGTCGGACTGTATGCCTGGCCGCAGCAGGCACACGCGGTGGCTGTGGCGGCGGTGGTGGCGCTGACCGCGGTCAACTACGTGGGCGTGCAGAAGTCGGCGTGGCTGGCCCGGGCGATCGTCGCGGTCGTCCTGGCGGTGCTGGCCGGTGTCGTGGTGGCCTGTCTGAGCGCGCCGTCTGCCGACCTTGGCCGGCTGTCGGTCGGCGGTGACGCCACCGTTGTCGGTGTGCTGCAGGCGGCCGGGCTGTTGTTCTTCGCCTTCGCCGGGTTCGCGCGTATCGCCACCCTCGGTGAGGAGGTCCGGGACCCGGCGCGCACCATTCCCCGGGCGGTGCCGCTGGCGTTGGGGATCACCCTGATGGTGTACACGGTCGTGGCGGTCGCGGTGCTGGCGGTGCTCGGTGACCGGCTCGCCGGGGCGGCCGCGCCGCTGGCGGATGCGGTACGCGCCGCCGGCTGGCCCGAGCTGGCCCCGGTGGTACGGGTCGGTGCGGCCGTCGCCGCGCTGGGGTCCCTGCTCGCGCTGATCCTCGGGGTGTCGCGCACCACCCTGGCGATGGCCCGGGACCGGCACCTGCCCCACGCCCTGGCTGCCGTGCATCCGCGCTTTCAGGTGCCGCACCGGGCGGAGTTGGCTGTCGGCGTGGTGGTGGCCACGGTGGCGGCCACCGCTGACGTCCGTACCGCGATCGGGTTCTCCTCCTTCGCGGTGCTGGTCTACTACGCGATCGCCAACGCCAGCGCCTGGACGTTGTCGACCGCCGAGGGCCGCCCGCCGCGGGTCGTCCCGGTCGTCGGGTTGGCCGGCTGTCTGGTTCTGGCCTTCGCCCTGCCGCTGCAGTCGGTGCTTGGCGGCGCCGCGGTGCTGGCCGTCGGTGCCGCCGCCTACGGCATCCGCCACCGGTTGACTCGGCGCTGACATCCGGCCGGGGCGGGCGGTGAACCGGTCCTCCTGGACCCTTCCAGTGAGGTATCGGTGGAACATCGTGAACTGTCGCCCGGACACGTGCCGGGCTCGCGCACGGCCGCGGATCTGCCGGCCCTGGTGGATCAGCTGGAACGCCCGTGCCGCCGCCGTGACGGAGTCCTGCGGGTCGGTTATCAGAGCCCGTGCCGCCAGGTCCTGGAGCCGCCGGTGCCGACCCAGCAGGGCGATCAATTCCGTCCGCGCGAGCTCGGCTGGTCCCGTTAGCGATGCCGCCGACACTCAAGCTCTGCGTGTACGGCACCGCGGGCTCCGGGAAAATCAACCGTGAGCCGGCTGATAGCCGAGGAACTGCACGGGCGCGGCATGACCACGGAGATCATCAAGATCGCGTTGCCGCTCTATCGGCTCCAGCAGCACCTCTACGCGAGCGCCGGCCGGCACGTCGGCCTGTGGACGCACGACAACGAGCTGCTGCGGCTGCTCGCCACCCAGCTGCGGCGGATCAACCCGGACTTCCTCGCCGACGACTTCCTCACCCGGATGCGCGCCAGCCGCGCCGATGACCGGCTTCACCGGGGCGGGCCATACGTCGTCCAGACCTGCCATCCCGCCTGTCACAAGGTCCACTGATACGAGATCAGGAGTCCAAGCAGTACGATCGACGTCGGGATGGTGCAGGCATCGATTCCGCGCCAGAACCAGCTACTACCAACGCAGACTTCGAACCTGAAAGTTCGGCGGGAGTACGACGCTCAGGTTCCCTCGTCATCGTGGACGTAGCGGGCGACCTGGACCCGGTTGGTGACTTCGAGCTTGGCGAACACGTTGCCGACGTGTGTTTTCACTGTGGCGACGCCCATGTGCAGCGCCCGGGCGATCTCGGTGTTGGTGAGGCCCTGGCTGACTGCGACGGCGACCTCGTGCTCACGGTGGGTCAGGCGGGCGAGCAACGCTCGAGCGACGCGTCGGCGTGCGTCGCCGTCCGGGCGGGTGACGGCGGCGATGAGTTTGGTCGTGATCCGTGGCGACAACATCGGCTCGCCCAGGGCGGCGCGACGGACGGCGGCGACCAGGTCGGCCGGCGGGGTGTCCTTGAGTAGAAAACCGGCCGCGCCGATGCGCAGCGCCGCGACGACGAACTCGTCGGTGTCGAAGGTGGTGAGGATCAGAATCCGGGCCGGTGAGCCGCGTTCCTGCAGTCGCCGGGTGGCGATCAGTCCGTCGGTGCGCGGCATCCGGATGTCCATGAGCACGACGTCGGGAACCTCCCGGGTCACCACGTCGACGGCTTGCTGCCCGTCGGTCGCCTCACCGACGACGGTGATGCCGGGGGCACCGCCCAGAATCAACCGCAGGCCGGCAAGTACCAGGGGATCGTCGTCGACGATGACGACCCGCAGCGGATTCAGGCCGGCCACGGCAGCCTCGCCTGAACCACGAAGGTCCCGTCCGGCTGTGGTCCGGCCTGCAACGAGCCGCCGGCCAGTTCGGCCCGCTCGGCCAGCCCGATGAGGCCGACCCCGGGATCCGGCTCAGGCGACGGCTGAGTCGGCGCCGTGACCGAGTTGCTGATCTTCACCTCCAGGTGCCCACCGTCGTTTTCACCGGTCGAGGAGTCGGCACGGGCGAGCCGGATCGTCACCGCTGCGCCGGGCGCATGGCGGCGAGCATTGGTCAATGCCTCCTGCACGATCCGGAACGCGGTGCGGGACAACAGCTGCGGCACCACCGGTGCCGCGACCGTGTTGTCGAGCCGGACCAGCGATCCTGCTTCCCGAACGTCGGCGAGAAGTGCAGGCAACTCGGCCAGCGTCGGCTGCGGCTGTTCCGCGGCACCGTCCGCCGGGTCGCCGCTGGTGCGCAACACGCCGAGGACCTCGCGAAGCTCGGCGAGGGCGAGGTGGGCGTTGCTCTGGATGATTACGGCGGCGTCGACCGTCTCGATGCGAGTGAGGTCCTCGCGGTAGGTCAGCGCGCCGGCGTGCAGAGCGACGAGCGAGATCCGGTGCGCCAGAACGTCATGCATCTCGCGAGCTATCCGGGTCCGTTCCGCCTCCCGGGCCGCGCCGGCCGCCAGCACCCGCTCGCGCTCGGCGGTCACCGCCCGCTCGTGCAGAGCGGCGATCAGCTCCCGGCGGGTGCCGAGATACGTGCCCGTGGCGAGGCACGCCACGACGAACAGCAGAATCAGCGCGATCCCGTCGAGAGAGAATCCGGGGTACAAGACTTCGGCTCCCGTCGCGCCGACCACGGCGACGACGGCTACCGTGACCGCCCAGTCTCGCCGGCGGCGGGTCGCCGTCGCACCGACCGCGAACGCCGCCGCACCCACGCTCGACGCGGAGAACGGAAGGACCGCCGCCGCCACGCACGCCACCGGCAGAGGATGGCGGTGCCGCAGCGGCAGCACGGCCAGCAATGCCGTGCCGATCAACACGTCGAGCACCAGCAACGCGCCGACCAGCTCGGCGGCGGCCGGGGTCAGAGGTCCGGAGAGCCGATCAGCGGCGCCGGCGAGCCAGCCCGCCACCCCGGCGACGACCGCGAGCGCGTACTGCCCGGCCGTGGCCCAGGCGGGCGGCGGAGGGAGCATGCGGCCAGCGTAGTGACCCGCCCCGCACGGCGGCTCCACCTCAGGGTGGAGGGGCCGGAGACCACGGGTGGAGGTAGCGGCCGGGTCCATGCCGGAGCGTCGGTGGACATGACCTCCACATCGATGACCGGCAACCCGCGGACCCTCGCGCGGATCGCCGGACTGCTCTACCTGATCCTGGCCGTGCTCGGCGGATGGGCCCAGCTCCAAGCCCGCGGCAGCGTGTACGTCGAGGGCGACGCCACACGGACCGCCGCGAACATCATCGAGCACGAGACCCTCTTCCGGCTCGGGTTGGTGGCCGACATCCTGATGGCAACCGTCTTCGTACTGCTGGGGCTGGTGTTGCACCGGTTGCTGCACCACGTCCACGAACGGGCGGCCACGGCGCTGCTGGTGTTCGTGTCCATCGGTGCCGGCTCGATTTTGCTCAACCTCACCTTCCACGCCGGTGCCCTGCTCGCCGCGACCCGGCCCGGACACTCCGCCGAGCTGGTGCTCCTCTTGTTCGACCTCCACCAGCAGGGGTACGTGCTCGGCGGCGTCTTCTTCGGCCTGTGGCTGTTGCCGATGGGCTACCTCGCGTGGCGCTCACCGATGCTGCCGTCCTGGCTAGGGGTGCTGGTGATGGCGGCGGCCGTGGCCTGGGTCGCCGACCCGTTGCTCGCGTTCGGCCTGCCCGACGCGCCTGCCCTGATTCGCACGGTGGTGGAGGTACCGACGTCGGTCGGCGAGTTCGGGCTTCTGCTGTATCTGCTGATCCGCGGCGTCCGCCCGCAGCCCACGACACAGCAGCCGCAACCCACACGAAGCGCTGCGCTGCGACGATGACCGTACCCGCGGAGAAGATGCCGCATTGGTGAACTTGCCGCGCCGGCACTTTCGGTGTGCAGGCAACCACGAATCCGCAGGCAAGCACTACGGCGGAACGAGACGGTCCAGCACCTGTCGATGTTCGACTTCGTCGCGGTCTCCGCGACGATGCAGGACCGGGTGATCGAGTACGTGGATCACCTGCACGAGCACTTCCTCGATCCGGTACGCATCGTCGACGGCCGGTACGCCGCACCCATCGCGCCCGGGCTCAGCGCGCAGATGCACCCGGCCTCCCTCAAGGAGTACGGCTACCCCGGCGGACGGGCCTGGGCCGACCGTGTCTGAGGCCCGCCGTCCCTGGTCGGCGCCCACCACCACCTGGCTGCCGCGGGCGCCGACATCATCGGTGTCAGCGCCCGGATGCGCGACGACGACGAGGTCGCGGTCGCACATCCGGGCACCCGGGGGTGGTGGACCCGGTGCTGGAGGATCTCCTCCGCCGTTGGCCCCGGTGGCGATCACCGCGGTTGAAGCCGTCGGACACCAGATGTCTGCGCGTCGTTGTGCGGAGAAACATCCAAACTATGGACGTCCATCGATCGCTGACCTATAAATACATCAGATGAATCCGGACGCCCGGGCAGCGGGTGCGGGCTTCGGGCCGGCCCCACCGCCGCCGGGTATGCCCTCACCAAGGAGGCGCAGTGAACCGCCACGCTTTCCTGCGGCTGGGTGCGATCGCGGTGCTGGCCACCGCCTTGCTCACCGCGGCCTGTAACCGCGACAAGACGTCGGCCGGGAGCGGTGGCGACAGTGCCGCGCAGCCGCTGATCGGCGTCGACTACCCACGATCCGACACCGACTTCTGGAACTCCTACATCAAGTACGTACCCGAGTTCGCCAAGGAACTCGGCGTCGAGCTGAAGACGACGAACTCGCAGAACGACATCGCGAACCTGATCTCCAACGTGCAGACGTTCCGCAGCCAGGGCGTCAAGGGTGTGGTGATGGCGCCGCAGGACACCGCCGCCGTCGCGCCCACCCTCGACCAGTTGGCGAGCGCGAAGATCCCGGTGGTCACCATCGACACCCGGCCGGACACCGGCAAGGTGTTCATGGTGGTCCGGGCCGACAACCGGGCCTACGGCACCAAGGCCTGCCAGTTCCTGGGCACCAAGCTCGGCGGCAAGGGCAAGGTCGTCATGCTCCAGGGCGGGCTTGACTCGATCAACGGCCGGGACCGCACCGAGGCGTTCAACGAGTGCATGAAGAAGGACTTCCCCGGCGTCACCGTCTTCGGCGAGGCCACCGACTGGAAGGCCGACGTGGCGGCGAGCAAGCTGCAGACGCGGTTCACCTCGGACCCCGACATCAAGGGTGTCTACATGCAGTCGTCGTTCGCGCTGTCCGGCACGCTGCAGATTCTGGCGCAGCGCGGCCTCAAGGTGCCGCCGACCGACCCGAAGCACGCGCTCACCGAGCAGGAGGCGCTCGCCCTGCTGCGCGATCGGGCCGCCGGGCGGGACGCGCGGGCGGCGGAGTTGCTGCGCGACGGCTACCCTGCGTACACCACGACGCCGGGCTGGCTCGGCTACGACGACGACAAACTCGACCGGCTGTGCGCCGAGGCGGTCGGCGCCGGCTACCAGCTGATCAAGCTCAAGGTGGGCGGAAACCTGGCAGATGACGTACGCCGCATGGGCATCGCCCGGCGTGCGGTGGGCCCGGACATCCGCATCGCGGTCGACGCCAACCAGATCTGGGGCGTGCCGGACGCCATCGGCTGGATGCGCGAGCTCAGCCGCTTCGACCCCTACTGGATCGAGGAACCGACCTCGCCGGACGACGTGCAGATCGACGCGTGCCGGGTCGGTGGGGTCAACGAGAACCTCGCCATTCTCCTGCTGGCCGCCAAGTTCGGCGTGCCGGTCTGCCCGCACGCCGGCGGAGTGGGCCTGTGCGAGCTGGTGCAGCACCTGGCCATGTTCGACTACGTCGCGGTCAGCGGCAGCCTCCAAGACCGGTTCATCGAGTACGTGGATCACCTGCACGAGCATTTCGCCGAACCGGCACAAATCCGCGCCGGCCGCTACCTGGCGCCCACCGCTGCCGGCATGAGCGCCGAGATCACGCCCGCCTCGCTGCACGCGTACCGGTTCCCGGACGGCCCGGCATGGACCACGGAGGTGGCCGCATGATCATCGACGCGCACCACCACCTGTGGCCGAACCTGGACGGCTACACCTGGCTCGACGGACCAGGCCTGGAGCGGATCCGGCGACCGTTCGCCCCGGCCGACCTGACCACCGAACTCGCCGCGAACGGCGTCGACGCCACCGTGCTGGTCGAGGGTGGTCGCTGCCACCCCGACGAGGCGGCCCTGCTGCTGCGCCTCGCCGCGCAGACCGGCCCGATCGCCGGCGTGGTCGCCTGGATAGACGTGGCGGCGCCGGACGTGACCGCCGAGATCGACCGGTACCGGCAGCTCGAAGGCGGCGACCGGCTGGTCGGGGTGCGCTCTCAGGTGCAGGGCGAGGCCGATCCCGACTACCTCGACCGCGCCGATGTACGGCGCGGGCTCGCCGCGATCGCCGCCGCCGGGCTGGTCTTCGACCTGGTGGTCCGGGCCGACCAGTTGCCGGCCGCGGCGCGCGCCGCCCGGGCCCTGCCGGGGCTGCGGTTCGTGCTGGACCATCTGGGCAAGCCGCGCATCGACGAGGGGGAGGCCGGCCTGCGCCGGTGGCGAGAACCGTTCGCAATGCTGGCCGGCAACTCGCACGTGAGCTGCAAGTTGTCCGGCATGGTCACCGAGGCCGGCCCGGCGTGGAGCCCGGACGATCTGGCGCCGTTCGTAGCGGTCGCCGTCGCCGAGTTCGGCGCCGAACGTCTGATGTTCGGCTCGGACTGGCCGGTGTGCCTGCTCACGGCCGACTATCACCGTGTGCGTAAGGCGCTCGAGCGGGCCCTGCCGCCGCTGCGGCCGCACGACCTCGACGAGATCTATGCCGGCACCGCGACCCGGGTCTATCGGCTCACCCTGCCCTGACCGCGTTGCGCCGCAGCGGGCCGTTCGGCCAGCACCGCCCGCAGCCACGACTCGGACGTGTTGACGTGGATTAGTGCGGTGGCCTGCGCCAGCAGCTGGTCCCGAGCCCGCAGGGCCAGGTAGATCGCGTGGTGCTCGTCGATGGTGTGGTGTGCCGAGTTGCTCTCGATCAGCCCGCGCCACACCCGGGCCCGGACCGTGCGGCTGGACAGCCCGTCCATGAGCGAGGTCAGCGTCTCGTTGCCGGTTGCCGCGATCACCGTACGGTGAAAGGCCGTGTCGAACCGGATGAGCTTCTCGTGATCGTCCGCGGCGTCGCGCATGTCGTCGAGGATTCGGCTGAGCACGTCGAGGTCCTCGTCGGACATGCGCAACGCGGCCGTGCCGGTGGCGACCGGCTCGAGCATCCGGCGCACCTCCATCACCTCGAGCAGCGTGTCGTCCTGCAGCAGCTCGACGGCCAGGCCCACCCCCTCGAGCAGCAGGTGAGGCGCGAGGCTGGTCACGTAGGTGCCGTCGCCGCGGCGCACGACCAGCACCCGGGCCAGCTGCAGCGCCTTGACCGCCTCACGCACGCCGCTGCGCGACAGGCCCATCTGTGCGGCCAGCTGCGGTTCCGGCGGCAGCCTCGACCCGGGCGGCAGCTCACCCCGCTGGATCATGCTCCGGATCTTGGCGATCGCCTCGTCGGTCAGTGCCACGACCCCTCCCTCACCCACCCGCCGCCACTATAGACATCAGATGTCTTTGGGCGGCGTCACCCTTGGACGTGCTCGAGCACACGCCGGCCCAGGTGGCCGACGATCTACTCACCGTTCGTCGCGCAGAATCGTGCCGCGCGAAGCCTGCTGGGCGTCTGGACCGGGTTGCCCGATACGGTTCCAACGTCACTTGGCGCTGGTTTGCCGACCCGGCGTCGCGTGACGGCAACGACCCGGCCCAGCACGAGCGCATCGGCCGACCCTATGCAGGCAGCCTGCGTGCCGGGTCGCGCAGCGTCCGGCGGGTGACCGGTCCCGGCTCGGCGGCGTCGCCGAACTCGTAGCGGCGTTGATCTATCCTCCCTGGAATGCACAAATCGGCTGAGGACTATCGGTGGGTGGCCGCCCACGGCGGGCGGATTCCGCCCGGCGCGGTGCCGCACGGCTACGAGACGGACGGCGAGCCGCTGTGGGTGGGCCGCGTGCGGATGTACGGCGGCGTGCACCCGGCCAAGGTCCGCCCGGCGTTCGGCGCGGCCCAGGCCACCTGGGGCGGCAAGGAGGTCGCCGTCGACGAGTACGAGATCCTCATGGACCGCGGTGTCTGGGGCATCGCGTCCGGCGGCGCGGTGCCCGCGGACGCCTACCCGGCCGGCCGGGAGACCGACGGCGAACCGCTCTATGTCGCCCGCGCGGCGGCCGCCCCCGGCACCCTGCACCCCGGCAAGGTGCGACCCGCCTTCGGCGCCGCCAACATCGGATACGACAACGACGAACACCCGATCCTCTCGTACGAGGTGCTGCTGCACCCGTCGTCGGCGGCGCCGGGCGTGCGGCGCCCCGGGGTCGCGATGGAGCCCACCTACGCCGACTTCGGCGCCGAACCGCCCCGGGCCGGGAATCTGACGATCATCGGCGTCGAACGGTCCGCCGCCGCCGGTGACCACCTGGCCATCGGCGACGGCGGTTTCGTCGAGCTGGAGTTCGACGTGCCCGACCCGGCCGTTGCCCGCGAGGCCTGCGTGGCTCTCCGGGCGCTCGCGTCGATGCTCTTCGACGAGCCCGGGTACGCCCCTCTCACCGTTCGCCTCAACGACCGGCCGCTGGCCGAGCGCCTGCGCATCCCGAACGGCGGCGGCCTGCCGCAACGCGTGGCCTTCGCGGTCCCGGCCGAGGACCTGCTGGCCGGCCGGAACACGCTGCGGATCGAAAACGCCGGCGACGCCCGGAGCATGCTGTGGCTGTACCGGGTGACGATCGACCCGATGCACGCGCACGACCAGGCGAACCTGGCGCTGGAACGACAGGCGATCGCCGAGCCGGTGCTGAGATACGCGACCGCCGCCGGCGACGTCACCATCGTCATCGACCGCGGCGAGCAGGCCGTCCTCGACCAGGTGTCCTGGGCAGACGCGTCCGGCACCGAGTACGCGATCACGTTCGAGCAGCAGCAGGCCGCCTTCTACGGCTGGCGCCGGCAGCCGGGCGAACGGCCGCAGGAGTTCCGTGGCCGGCTGGTCGGACGCGGGTCGGTGGCCGAGCAGGCCCGGCACTTCACCACGGAGGAGGGCTGGAGCGGCGGCTGGCACCGCAGCGGCGATCTGCGTCTCGCGGTGGGGGTGCCGGGCCACCCGGTCTCCAGGCTGAGCTGGCGCGACGGCCGCGGCAACAACGGCACGGTCGCCTTCGGTGACGACGGATTCCTGGGCACCTACCAGCGCGCCGGCGAAGGCCCCATCGGCTACCGCGGCCGTCCGGCGTAGCGCGAGGCGGCCTGCGGGGACTCAGTCTGCGTGCAGCGCCGGACCGCACGGCGAAGCGGCGTGGGGCATCCAAGCCCCACGCCGCTCCGGTCGTGAGGGATCAGGTCAGGCTGAACCTCTGGTTGGCCTGGCCGTGGCAGTCGTAGATCTGGATCTGCTGGCCGTTGGCGGTGCCCCAGACGTCCAGGCAGCGCCCGGACTGTACGCCGGTGATGGTGCCGTTGGTGTTGACGTTCCACTGCTGGTTGGCCTGCCCGTTGCAGCTGTAGATCTGCACGGCGGCACCGTTGCCGGAGCCGGCGGCGTCGAGGCAACGGTTGCCGTACACCGTGAGTTGCCTGCTCGCCGTCAGAGTCCACTGCTGGTTGGCCTGGCCGTTGCAGTCGTAGAGGCTAACCCGGGTGCCGTTGTTCTGCGACGCGTTCGGTACGTCGACGCACCTGCCGGACTGGGCGCCCAGGATCCGCCCGGCCTGTCCCGAGGGGACCGACGGTGACGGCGACCCACTGCCGCCGCTCGGAGCCGGCGAGGACGGGGTCGGGCCGGCGGAATTGAGAACGTTGAGCACCGAGGTGTACGCGGCCTTCTTGTTGCCGCTGCGGTCGAACAGCAGCGGGTTCTCGCCGGCCCGCCACGAGTCGCTGTCCCGCACGCCCCACACGGTGATGCCGATGCAGCGCGGCACGTTGACGCAGGCCTGGGTGAGCCCGGCGTACTGGGTGGTCGACGAGTTGGTGACGTCGACCTCGGTCAGCGCCACGTCGACGCCGAGAGCCGCGAAGCTCGACAGCGTCTGCTGGAAGTTGCCCGGCAGCGAGCTGCCACCGGTGAAGTGGGTCTGCAGGCCGACGCAGTCGATCGGTACGCCACGGGACTTGAAGTCACGGACCAGGTTGTAGACGCCCTGCGTCTTGCCGTACGACCAGTTCTCGATGTTGTAGTCGTTGTAGCAGAGTTTGACCGACGGGTCGGCGGCGCGCGCGGTCCGGAACGCCACCTCGATCCAGTCGTTGCCGGTGGACTGCAGGTTCGACGACCGGCGGCTCCCGTCCTCGTTGAAGGCTTCGTTGACGACGTCCCAGGCGGCGAGCTTGCCCCGGTAGTGGGCCATGACCCCGTTGATGTGGTCGATCATCGCCTGCCGCAGGCTGCTGCCGCTCAGGCTCTGCATCCAGCCCGGCTGCTGCGCATGCCACGCGAGGGTGTGGCCGCGGACCTTCATGCCGCGCTGGGTCGCCCAGTTGTAGATCTGGTCCCCGGAACTGAAGTTGAACTGGCCCCGCTGCGGTTGCAGGGCATCCGGCTTCATCTCGTTCTCAGCCGTCACCATGTCGAACTCGCGCCCGGCGATCGAGGTGTACGTCGCATCACCGAGCCGGCTCGCGGCGATCGCCGTGCCGAAGTACCGGCCGGACTGCTGTGCCGCGGCGCCCAGAGTGCTGGCCGCGGCGTTGGCGTCCGGCATCACCATCACGGCGCTGAACGCCCCGACCGCGGCGACGAGGCCTGCGATCAGGATCTGGCTTCGCAACGATCGCCGCCGGGTGGCGCCGGCGGGACGCAGTGGGGATGTGTCTACCACGGGATCTTCCCTTCCTGGTCCTGTGTGGGGCGCCGGGAGCCGTTACGCGCGGCAGTCACAGCCGTCACGCGCGGCGGGGGAGCGCACAGGCCAACTCAAGCGATGACCGTCAATTCGTGAATGCTGGCACGGTAACATCGATGAAACAATAGATTCCGGAAAAGTCTCGTAAGTATCAGATGGCGAATCGTTTCAGTTCGTCGACCGACTGCCACTTCACCAGCGGCTTTCCGATTCGTCCATCCACCAGATCCACGACGGTCGCGGCATGTGCCCCCGAGCCTCGTAGTGAACTTCCGAAACTTCCGAATTCGTGCGGGGGTGCCGGGCACCCTCATGCCGACGGTGTCAGGGACCGAGCACGGCGGCGGAAGACACCTGCCATCCCGGCCACGCACTTCTCCGGCACGGCGGCCGTCACCGGAGTCACCGCGAGAACTGATCCAGCAGGCCGCCGTGCAACTCCACGCCGTCGAAGCCGGCGACTTGCGCGTCGCGGGACCCGGTCCCTGGATCCGGCCGACGGATGATCGACATAGGTGTCTTACCGGGCCTGGAAGAGGAACTTCGCCGGGCCTTACTGCTTCAGACCGCTCCGCGGCTGTCGAAAGGGTTGGTCTCCCACAGATGTGGTGGCAACCGCGCAGGCGGCCTGCTGCCGTAAACTCCCCCGAAAGGCATCCCCATGGTCGAGCTTCCGCCGGTCGGTACGCCGGTGTTTCTCGCCGCCGATGCGGAGTCGAGCTACCGTTCCCGGCTGGAAGAGGTAGACGGAACGCAGATCACGGTCGCGGCGCCGTTGGAGACCACCGACCGGATCACCCTTCAGCCAGGTCAGAGGCTCGATCTGTTCTGGGCGCAGCCACGTTCCCGTGCCGTCCTGCCCTGTCAGCTGACGTCGACCGGTGACGGCGCCTTGTCCCGCTGGGTACTCAAGGCCGTCGGTGCTCCGGAGTCCAGCAACCGTCGCCAGTTCGTACGCGGGGGAGGAGGTAGCACCCTGCACCTGCTGGCGGCGCACGATCAGGCCCCGCTCGGCGCTCAGCTCCTGGACATCAGCGAGGGCGGGCTTCGGTGCTGGACGGAGCATGCGATACAGGCCGGCGTCAATGACCGGATCCGGGCCGCGGTGTCGCTGCACGGCGGCGAAGTCGAGATCACCGGTGTGGTGCACGCCGTCCGGGACGCCTGGGACATGCCGGGATACAACCTGGTTTTGAGGTTCCGGGCCGAGGAGGCCCTGGCACAGTCGATCAGGCAGCACATCTTCGCGTGGGAGATCGCCGAGCGTCGTCGCGGTCCGGGCTGACCAGTGGTCCGGCGATTGTTGGTGTCGGAATAAGACTGCCGATCATCGTGGGCAGCCCAGGGAAAGCGCCAGGCGGACGACGCCTGGTAGCAATGCTCGAAACGGTCATCGAACCCACCATCAACGGACGCTCAGTAGCTCCATGAATTTCGGGAACGGATTTACTTCGAGGTTCTCGATGCCGGTCCAAAGAGGGAACCGAGTTCGCTTCCTCGCTCCCCGGACTGGGCGACTGGGCATCCCCGGAAGGCGATCGAGATGGATAGCAACTAGAGAGCACAGCACGGGCCGTCTGCTCGGGGTGCTCGTCACCAGAGGTTGGCGTGACGAGCACCCCGAGGGTCAGCGGAGGCCGATGGTGTCGCGGATCCAGTCGGCGATGTTGTCGGTGCGTGCGGGGCTCTCGATGGCGGTGTGCGGGCAGCTGGGGCCGTTGCTCACCACGGCTACGAGTTCCGGTTCCTGCCAGCGGGGTTCCCTGAAGAACGGGCCGCCGGAGTCGAAGGGGCACGGCGTGGTGTCGGGATGGGGCGCCAGGCCCCGAACCCCGAGGTTGGCGGCACTCAGGGACGCCACCTCGAGTTGTCCCGTGTTGAGGTGTGTTGCGGGTTTGGCGTTGGTGCTGGTCAGCGAGCCGTATCCGGTGAGTCGCAGGACGTCACCGACTTCGGGGGCCTGATCGCTCACCTTGAGCGGGTCCACGTCGTCGATCGGCTCGGCCAGTTTCGCGAGGGCTACGTCGGCGTTGGCGGACTGCCGTACCGCGATGATCTCCAGGTCGTGGCCGCCGGTGCCGGTGATCAGGTCGGTGCGTCCGATGGTGGCGACAGTGGAGGCCGCGACGGGGCGCTCGACGCGGATGCCGTTCTCGTCGCGGAAGCAGTGCCCGGCGGTGATCACCCATTGGCGGGCGATGAGTGCGCCCGAGCAGGCGCTGTTGCGTGTCCCGCCGCCTAGGACCGGGATGCCGGTCATGGTGAGTTTGGTGGAGAACCGGTACTCGCCGTCCTTGACGGGTTCTCCGTTGGCGATCGCATTGGCCGGGATGATGCCGAGTACGGTGATTCCTGCTGCGAGTGCCGCCATTGCGGCTGCGGCGATCATTGTTTTCCTACGCGGCATGTTTGTCCTCTCAGCGGAACGGATGTCGTCCTTCGATCGGGTGTACGTCGGGGCCAAGGTAATGGATCACTCGATCGATGCACACCGCTGGCGGCCTCACCGCGCACGAAGCCGGACCCCGGCGTCCAGCCCGCGCCACGCGTCCGCGAGGAGACGTCACGCACGCCGCGCTATGTCGGTACCCCGATACGGCTCGCACTCTCTGGCCTCACCCTGCTGACTGCTGGGGTGATCGTCGGAGTCGGGGTGGCCATCGGTGACCTGGCAGTGCGTTCCGCCTTCCGCCGACGGGAACTCAGCGCGTCGCCGGCAAACCCGCCCCCTGGAACAGCGACCCCATCGTGGCTGTCTACAAGTTGTGCAACGTCCACCGCGCCGCCGACCGAGTCAGCCAATACATGATCCGCGACGTCGAGGTGTCCTCAGCCCAGGAGTGCCGCCCGCTGCGCCCGAAGTTCCGCGGCCGGCCCGTGAGCGCCGAGCGTTTCGTGAAGGGACGCAGCGGTGTCGAGGGCTGCAGCCGCCGCCGGCAGGTCGTCGAGGCCGGACAGCACTGCCGACAGCTCCACGAGCACGCGGATCTCCATCGTCGGCACGCCTTCACGATGGAGCAGGTCGTACGCCTCCCGCAGACATGTGGCGGCCTGGACGGATTCGCCGAGTGCGCGGTGCACCAGGCCGGCTCGCCACAGGGTGAGAGGCCGGGTCATCACCGCCACCTGAGGCGAGACCTGTGAATCCGGATCGTCGAGGATGGCGAGGGCCCGCTGGACGAACGGTTGCGCGTCGGCGGGCCGGCCCGCGGCGAGCAGGGCCACGGCGCTGAACGCGATAGGTTGCAGGTAGCCGTCGGCGTCTCCTAGGGCTTCGAACAGATCGGCGGATTCCTGGGCGTAGCGTACGCTCGGGCCGAACTCGCCCAAGCGGAAATACGCGGCGGAGGCGTAGTTCAGCGCCCACGCCTGCTGGGTGCCGTCGTCGGCGGAGCGTGCGAGGTCGAGCGCCGCCAAGGCGGACGCTGCGCTCTGCCGGTGCCGGCCGATCACGGATTGTGCCCAGGCGAGATAGTTGAGGTGTACCGCCTCCAGACGGGTGTCACCGAGCGCGGCGGCAGCGGCACGGGACAGGCCGTACACCTCGTGCCAGTGCCCCCAATGGGTCCAGCGGTCGGAGAACCAGTGCAGGGCCTCGGCGAGTCGGATGACGTCGGTATGGCGTCCGGTGTCCGCGGCCGAGCACAATGCCGGGAACCAGTTGTCCACCTCGGTCTCGAGCCAGGTGCGGGCCGTGTCGCTGTCATTCAGCGCCACGCCGCCGGCCACGGATGCGGTTCCGCCGTACTCAGGGTCGAACCAGCGGCCGGCCACGACCGCGACGTCCAGCAGCCAGTCGACCATACGGCGATGTGCGGCGTCGCGTTCGACGGCCGGTTCTTCCTCGGTCAGCCGTTCTCGAGCGAACAGGCGGACGAGGTCGTGGAATCGATATCGGCTGTCCGTCTCGGCCTGCAGCAGACTGAGTTCGACGAGTTCTTCGAGGTAGTCCTCGGTCTCGTCCGGGTCGGCCCCGACGAGTACGGCAGCCAGCCGCCCGTCGAAGTCCGGCCCGGTCACGAGCGCCAAGCGGCGGAACAGCCGGCGGGCCGGCGAGGACAACTGCTCGTACGACAGGCCGAAGGCCGCGGCGATCCGCAAATCTCCGGCGACGAGCTGGTCGAGACGGCGACGTTCGTCGATCAGCCGGTTGGTCAGATCCCGCAACGTCCATCGCGGCCGACTCGACAGCCGGTTGCCGGCGATACGCAGAGCAAGAGGCAGCCGACCGCACAGTTCGACGACTTCGTCGATGGCGTCCGGTTCTCGCACGAAGTCGTCATCACTGAGAATGCGCCGCAGCAGCACGGCCGCGTCGCCGGCCGGCAGCTGAGCCAGGTTGAGCCGATGGACGCCCTCCAGGCCGGCCAGCAGCCGACGACTCGTGATCACGGTCAAGGACGGTCCCGGTCCCGGCAGAAGCGGCCGGACCTGCGCCTCGTCCACGGCGTTGTCCAGCACGACCAGCGCTCGCCGGTCACGTAGCAGATCGCGGTACATCCCGGCACGATCCGGCTCGTGCATCGGGACCTGGTCGGCGCGCACCCCGAACGCGCCGAGCAGCCGGGTAAGCGCCTCCCCACCGGTGAGCGGATGGGCGTCCATCCCCCGGAGGTTGAGGAAGAACGTGCCGTCGGGGAACGCCGCGCCGAGCACGTGAGCCGCCTGCACCGCCAAACTGGTCTTGCCGATTCCGGCCGTCCCGGACACCGTCACGACCGGCGCGACTCCCGGCCGCGGCTCAGCCGACGCCACCACCGCCGCGAGCCGGGCAAGCTCCCCGGCCCGGCCGATGAAGTCGGGGACCGGGCGCGGCAGCGCACAGTAGCCCGCCGATACCTGCGGCACCACTCGCGGGCGTCCGGCTCTTGCCGCGGCGAGGAAGGCCGATCGCCGGGGCTCGGGCAGGCCCAACGCCTCGGCCAGCGCCTGGACGGTACGTCGCTGAGGCGCGAGACTGCGCTCACGTTCCATGTCACTGATCGCGCGGGCGCTGACGCCGGACCCCTCTGCCAGCTCTTCCATGGTGAGCCCGGCCGCCTGCCGGTACTGCCGCAAGCGGGCGCCGAATGTCTTGCTCACCTGACCAGCGCCCGCGCGTACGCGGCACGCCGGTCCACGTACGCGACGGCGGTCCTCGGCCACCGCAACCAACGACTCCGGTTCACGGCGCCGTCTACGTACAACGGCACCACCTCATGCACGTCTGCCATCATCATCCTTCGCCGGTTTGAGTCATCTTCTCGGCGCTGACGCCGACCTCGCTATGTCCGCCACCACAGTTGAGAACGGTCTGGCCAGCGGTCCGTGCAAGTTGGCCGATCCGGCGAGAATCGACTCCATCGCGAGTTCAGTCAGCGTGGCATCCAACGGCGTATCGAGTACCGCGATAGTGCTGACAAGGTGCAGATTTCAGCGCCGGACAAAAAGGAAGCCGCCGACCGCTCGGCGCCATGTCCGGGAGCACGTGTACTCACGTTCAGCCGGGTAGGGGCGGCGAGGCGGTCGGAGTCAGGTGACTACGGTCCAACCAAGGCTGTTGCACTCCGGGCAGCACTCGGTAGTGGTTGGCGCATCCTTCAGTATCTCCCCGATTTGGTCAGTAGAAGTTTCCCCGAAAGCTCAGTAAATGCCGCGGCAGGCAAGCCGGAGGCACGTGCATAGGTGGCGACACAGCTACGTCCACGAGTTCGCGGTGCCGCAGGTACTACGGTGGCCGAGGCCGCTGCTCGGGTGGGCTCGGTCGACATTGCCCGCGCTGGGACGAGACTCCCGATATGACCGCACGGACGCCGGCGAAGCTTTTGGGGATACTTCGGTGCTGCCATGAGGCCTCCTCCACGGTCATCACAGCATGCTGAGCCGCCGGGGCAGCTCAGCATGGCGTGAGACAGGAAGACAGCGCCCCTGCCTCACGCCACGCCAACGCTCGTCAGCTGACAACACCCGATCGCCGGATGTTGTCCGGTCCGACAGGCTGGCCGCGCTGGCGCAGCACCAACGCCCGTCAGGGGGCGGACGGACCTTACCGTTGCGCGGCGGCGGCTTGGACGAGAACCTTCTCCAGCTGCCAGTGAGAGTTCTCGATGGCCGCCGGATCGAGGAACGTGGTGTCCGCGAAGATGGAGAACATGTGCGCCTCCGGCCAGACGTTGGCGTATGCGGTGATCGCCTCCGTCTCCCGCTTGTCCATCCACACGAACTCGCTGTGCTGCCGGCCGGCAGGGTCGTGTTCCGGGGCCACCTCGAAGGCGCCGCGCGGTGCAACGTACGGGTTGTTCAGAGCCACTCGCATCGCCACGTCAGTGCCGCGCTCCGCGGCAATCGCACGCTGCAGGTCGATGACGTCCGGCGGATAGTGGTGGCCGTACCGATAGGCGGAGAGCGCCCGGACATGCGCGTGACGCAGTACCTGCGTGAAGTTTTTCCCCGTCACGTCGATCAGGATCGGCACCGCTTCGGAGAAGTGGCCGATCACATCGGTGGTCTCTGGTCGCATCCGGTTGCTCGCCCGGATGATGAGCGGGACCTGGGAGAGGCCGGTGGTCGTCCCCAGTACCTGGCAGAAGGCGGTCAGCAGCACGGTGGGGACGGATACCTGCGCCGCCTCGGCCAATTGCCGGGCGGCGGTGAAGCCTCGCGGTGTCCGCAGGGCGCCCTGCCAATAGCGTGGCGCTGCGGCGGGGCGTTCGCCGTCGCCGGGATAGACCGCCGGGAACTGCTCCAGCATCCGCCGCCAGTAGGCCAGCGCACGCTGGTTCTGCCGGGCTCCCGCCTCGGACTGCTCGTAGGCGGCCTGTTCCACCAGTTGTACCGGTGCGGGCCCGGTGCCGCCTCTGCCCTCCCGCAGAATTCGGCGCAGGGTCGGCGCGATCATGCTGATTGCCCACCCGTCCGCGACGATGTGCGAGATGACCAGGACCACCGCAGCCGGCACGTCATTATGCAGAAGCACCGCCGCTCGGGTCGGAAGGTCGGTGTCGAGAGCGAACCGTTGCCCGGCGATGCGCTTGGCCAGCGCGCTCGCGGCGGCACGGAGATCAACCTCCGTACTGCGATACAGCGTCACCGGGATCGGCTCCGAGCCGGCGAACCACTGCCGCAGCCGTCCGTCCTCTACGGCGTACCGGGTACGGAACGACTCATGGGCGGCGATCATGACCTCGATCGCGGCGAGTACCTCGTCGAGAGTGTGCCCGGACGGCACCGGCACGACGATCGGCACGTTGAGATGCTCGTCGGCAGGCGCCAGGGCCTGCACGATGTCCCACATGTACCGCTGGCCCCAGGTGGCCGGGGCGTCGCCGGAGCGCTCTCCTGTAGCCACGATCTGCCGGATGCCGACTGTCTCCACGTCTGTCACCTCACGCTTTCGATGTGCCGGCTCAGGTCCCCGGCGGTCGGGTTCTCGTAGAGGTCGTGGGTCGACAGCCGAATACCCATTCCGGAATTGATCTTGTCGATCAGTCGGGCGGCGTCCAGGGACGTACCACCGACCTCGAAAAAGTCGTCGCCCGGGCCGATGTCCGACTGTCCCAGAACGCTTCGCCATGCCTCGATCACCCCTGCCACGAGGCCGTCTGATTCTCCTGCGCCGGACAGCGAGGCCTCGCTCGTACGGGCTGTCGCCCTGCCGCCGGTGGATCGCCGTTCGACCCGTACCGTGATCCGGTCGTCGCCGAGCCGGTCATGCACCGCGGCATGTAAGCGCGCCGGATCGACCGGCCGTGCCGCATCGTCGGCGAACCGGACCACGACCTCGAGCCGCGGGTACGCCTGGGGATCGAGGTCGGAGGTGAGCCGCTCGTTGTGGTCGTCCAGGCCGGCCAGCACGTGCCCGGCACTACCCGAGACGATCTCCTGCAGCAGCGCGACGCCGTGCGCGGGCGGAATGTCGCGGAAGCCGCGCCGGGTCGCCGCGGACGCGTCACCGTCGCGGTTCATGCCGGTGTCACGCCACTGGCTCCAGGCCACGTACCGCACCGGGCGGCCGAGTTCGCGGCCCCAATAATCGGCGAATCCGCGCAGGAAGCTGTTGGCCGCCGCGTATCCGCCGAAGGAGACCGCACCGAAGTGGCCGATGACCGAGGAGCAGAGCACCAGCAGCGTCTGCGGACGGTCGTTGAGTATCTCGGCCAGCGCCAGAGTGCCGTACACCTTGGGGCGGAGCATCCGGGTCAGTTCCTCCGGCGTCTCCCGGGTGAGCGTGTGAGCCAGTGGTTGTCGCCAGTGGTCGATCACGTCGGCGCCGGCCAGTTGATGGACCGCGGTCAGGCGGCGGCCGTGCCGACGCTCGGCGTCGGCGACCAGGTCGCCCAGTACGGTGGGGTCGGTAACGTCGGCGACGTGGTACTCGATCACTGCCGGACCGGTCACCCGCTCGCGTAGGAGGCGCTCGCCGTCGGGATTACGCCCGGTAACCAGCAACACCGCCGCCGAATCTGCGGCCAGCGATCGCGCCAACTCGATGCCGATGCCGCCGGCGCCGCCGGCCAGCAGGTACATCGGCAGCGCCGAGCCGGGCGTGGCCGGGGCTCCGGAGTCCAGCGGCCGTATTCGGCAGGTGAGGCGCATGTTGTCGCGGACGGCCACGACCTCGGCCTCATCAGCGCAGGTAAGCTCTGTCACGATCATCTCGGCGATTCGCCGGGGGGCCGCGGGTGGCAGGTCCACCAGCCGGATTCGTTCACAAGCCCGTTCCGCGGACGCGGTGCGGACCAGCCCTTCCAGGGTCGCGATGCACGGCGACACCCGGTCGCCGGGCCGGACCCAGTACGCGCCGCGGGACACGACCAGCACGCGTACGTCTGTGGCGCTCGCCTTCTCGACGGCCGCCAGGAGAGCACACAGAGTGTAGGCGGACAACCGCAGATTTTCGGCGACGGCCACCGGCGCCGGGCTGGCGGTCCAGCCGTGCACGATCCCGGCGATCGGGCCGTGCCGGCGGCGTACGTCGGCGAGCAACGCGGCGAGATCGTCGCTGTCACCGGGCCGGACGGTGTAGTCGTCGCCGTTGTTCGACCATCGCGTTCCCGGCGAAACCCCGATCACCGCCGGCAGCCGCACGTCACTGCGCAGATGGGCGACTACCGGCTGCGCCGCCAGCACCACGTGGACGCCCGGGGCCGGTACTTCCCGCACCGCCGGGAGAGGCTGCCAGACCGGTTCGTACAGCCAGGGAGCCTCGGGATCCCCGGTGTTCTCGTCGGCGGGCAACTCCCGGTGTGCCAGGCGGCCACTGTACAGATCGGCGAGCATTTCGCCGCGCTGTACCTTCCCGCTCGGCGTCTTGCGGAACTCGGCGGCGTCCACGGCGATCACCCGGCCGGGACGTAGGCCGATGTGTTTCGCGACGTGCGCGCTGACCCGATGCGCGACGGCGTCCGCGACAGCGAGGTGACCGGGTGCGACAGCGCAGAAGACCACCAGCTGGTCAGTGCCTTCGGCGGCGCTGGGCTCGGCACACGCGGCCGCGTAGGTGGGCAGGACCCCCTCCACCTCGCCGACCACCGCCTCGATCTCGAAGCACAGGTAGTTCGCACCCCGAATGACCAGCGTGTCCTTCTCCCGGCCGGTGATGATCAGCCGACCGCCCCGGACCAGCGCCAGATCGCCGGTGGAGAACCAGCCGTCGGCATACGAGACGGCGTTCGCCTCGGTGTTGCCGTGGTAGCCGGGCATCACGGTGGCGCCACGAACCTCCAGCCGGCCCACCCAGCCCTCCGGCAGGACCGCCCGTTTCTCGTCGACGATCCGCACCGAGACTCCCGGCACCGGAACACCCACCTCGACCAGGGTGGTCGCGCCCCGCTGCGTCGGGGCGATCTCACGGACCTGCCCGGTCAGAGTGTGCTTGTCGACGGTTACCACCCCGTGGCCGCTGTCAGTTCCGGAAAGTGTGGAGAAGACCACCCCGGAGGACGTCTCGGACATGCCCCACACCGGCCGTATCGCATCAGGCGGCAGCCCGTACGGCGCCAACAACTGCAGGAAGCGGTGAGCGGTCGCGGCGACCACCGCCTCGCCGCCGTTGCCGATGAACCGCAGCGTGCTCAGATCCCAGTTCTGCCGCTCCGGTGAACTTTCCTGCAGAGCCCGGTTGACGAGCGAGAACGCGAAGTTCGGCGCCCATGTGCTGGTTGCCCGGTACTCGTGCGCCCAGTCCAGCCAGCGCAGCGGATCGCCGAGAAAGTCGTCGACCCCGGCGATGACCTGCTCGCAGCCCAGTCCCACGTCGCGCAGGTGCGACATGACGATGCCGCCGACGTGGTCCAGGGGCATCCAGTTGAGGGTGACCTGGTCCGGTCCGAGCCCGTGCGCCTGGGCGGTGGTCTCGAGGAAGGCGCAGAGCGTTTGATGGGTGTGCCGGACGATCTTGGGTGCCCCGGTGCTGCCCGAGGTGAGCAGGAACAGGGCTGTGTCGTCAGTTGCCACCGGGTGGTGCAGCTCGTGCGGTGTGTCCCCCAGACGGTCGACCGACGCGGTGCGGACATCATCGACGTCCCAGAGCCGGCGCAGCCCGGCGACACGCTCCTGCAGGTGGTCGTCGGTGAGTACGAGGGGGTGGCCCAACTGTTCCCACGCGTGCCGGAGCCGGCGGACCACCATGCTGTCCCTGGTGTACGACGGAGGCACAGCGACCGGCAGCGGCACGAAGCCGCCGACGACGCAGGCCCAGAACGCGGTCAGGAACGATCGGTTGTCACTGGTCTGCAGGATGACCGGGGCGCCGGCCGGCAGCCCATCGAGGCGCAGGCCCGCGGCGATGCGACCGGCGGCGCTGCGCAACTGTTCGTACGTCTGACACAACGGTGCCTGGCCGGTCTGCAGGTAGGTGAGGCCTCGGCCGGGTTCGGCGGCCGCCCGGGCCAGCGCCGCCTGAAGGGTTCGGGGAGCGCCGGATCGCCAGCGCAGGGGCAGCCCGTCGATGTGGGCTGGTGGCCCGGTCACTGCCGGGCCCGGGTCCGGCGTGCTTGCCATGGCGTTCGGTCCACGCTTGCGGCGCACCGTGACCGTGGCATCCACGATTCCGGTCACCGCCCTGGCTGCTACGAGGGCGCGCAGCTCCAGGCCGGAAAGGCTCTCGATGGTCATCTGGGGTGTCTCCTTCTCCGGACCGACGCCCGGCCGGCGGGGGCGTTCAGGCGTTCGTAGCCCGGCGCAGCGGCGCCGGCCAGTCGGCGGGGTTTGGCCCCAGGTGCCCGTGCAGCCACCGAGCCCAGCGGTCCAGTCCGAACCCGGTGCAGGTGGACGCTGCGGCCTTGCCGTCCGCCAGGGTGATCTCGAAGCTCTTACCGAAGTGCTGGTGGTGCAGGTTCACTGAGGAGACCGCAACCGAGGAGGAGTCCTCCCTCATCCGTCCGCACAGCTCCTGTTTCAGGTCCCAGGTCGACTGGTAGGAGGCCAGCTGCGAGCGGTCGATGGTGAAGAACGGGTCGCTCGCGCCGGTCAGCCGGGCGGGCAGCCCCAGCTCCCGGATCAGGTCCTTCAGGTGCAGCAGCATCTCGTCGCGGAACTGGCGGGCGCCGCTACCGTCCCCGATGTAGATGATCTCGCGCATGGTGAAGGACCAGAGCCGGGTAGCGACGCCGGCGGCGCCGGCCTCGAAGCGCCCGCACGACTGGCGGGCGGTGGCGATCACCGGGCGGTCGAGGGTCTGTCCCGCATACGCGGCGAACAGGTGCAGGCAGACCGTGGGGGAGACGGTGACCGGCGCGGGCTCGAGGTGCCGCGCCCGTTCGTCGGCGCTGGTGGCGGCCGCGAAACCGTCCAGCGCCTCCAGTTCTGGGCGGACCACGGCGCAGGCCGTCACGTGCTGCGGGAAGGTGCGTGGGTAGCCGCCCCGTTCCAGGGTGTCCCAGGACACCAGGTGCGGCACCACGTACTCCGAGGCACCCAGACGGGCCGCCAGATCGGCGGCGACCCGGTCCACCGCCTGCAACAGCAGGGCCGGGCCGGGACCGATGACGTCGAGCCCGGGACCGACACGCCGGATGTCCGGCGGGTCGAGGACGATGCCCCCTATCTCGGCATCCCACTGGTCGAGCAGGGTGCGGGCCGGCCCGGACCGCTGTCGTTCGCCGGTGCGCGCGAGGACGGCGTCCAGCCGGGCGTTGACGAGCCGCACCTCCTCAGGGGTCCGCGTCGTGAAATGGACGACGGGCACCTCCGTGCCGGCCCAGCGCCAGACGCTGCCGGGCGGGAAGCAGTAGGGCAGCAGATCACGGAACGCCCGTAGCTCCTCGCCGCCGAGCCCGGCGTCACCGCGCCAGGTGTACTCGCAGATGGCGACATCGTTCACGGCGCCACCCCGTCGGAGGCCGGGGCCAGCCGGTAGCGCAGCCGTAAGCCGGTCGCGTGCCGGAAGGACCGGCCGCGCATCGCCGGGACGGCGCCGTCCGCCTCCAACGAGCGGAGCTCATCGAGCAGCACCTCCAGCAGGACCTCGAGTTCTGCCTGGGCCAGGCCCATGCCCAGGCAGATGTGCCGGCCAACCCCGAATGACAGGTTGGTGCGGGCGGGGCGGCCGGGATCCCAGCGGTCCGGGTCGGCGAAGACCTCCGGATCACGGTTGGCGCTGGCGAGGCAGACCTGGACGGGGGCTCCGGCGGGCAGGTCGGTGCCGGCGATGGTGAGATCCTTCGCGGCGAACCGGAGGGTGACGTGCAACGGCGGTTCATGCCGCAGGGTCTCCTGAACCACCGCACGGACCTGGGTACGGTCGGCGCGCAGCGCGTCGAACAGTCCGTCCTCGCTGACCACCCGGGCGAGCAGCGCGGTGATCGCCCCGGCGGTCGTCTCGGTGCCCGCGGCCAGCAGCAGGATCGCGTTGTTCACCAGATCAGTACGGTCGAAGCTGTCCTCGGCGACCATCGCCGACAACAGGGCTCCGTCCCCTGTACCGCGCACCAGCGCGTCGTGGAAGTAGTCACGGATGTGCCTGCGGTGCTCGGTCACCTCCGCCAGTGGTACCTCGTCGTGATCGACGTAGGCGACCAGCGGTCGCATCATCTGGTGCAGCTCCGGCGCGTCCTGCTCGGGCAGGCCCATCACCCGGCACACCACGCGCATCGGCAGATCCCGGGCGAGGCTGTCGGCCAGGTGCGGATCACCGTCACGGACCGCAGCGGTCACCAGCCGCCGGGCGATCGGAGCGATGACCTCCTGTGCCAGCGCGTCGACGGCACGCGGCCGCAGCACGCTGGACACGCACCGGCGCGCCGGTGCGTGTCGCGGCCCGTCCGTGTCGAGCATCGAGGGGCCGAAGGCCCGTCGGCTGACCCGGAACGGGTGATACACGGTGAAGTCGGCGCTGGTGAGAGCCCGCCGCACGTGTTCATGGCCGACAACGACGTACGAGGCCAGCGGTTCGGACCAGTGCACCGGCTGGTGTTCGCGGTGCCAGGCGTACAGCGGCCAGGGGTCCTGCTGGAATCGTAGATCGGCGAAATCGAATCGCAGCTCGGAATCGGGTGGCCCGGAGCGGACCGCCGTCATGGGACGAACCCGAGGTCGGCCTCGCCGTTGAGGAAGCCGGTCAAATCGGTGAGGTCCGCGAGCGTACGCCCGGTATCGCGGATCGCCTCCTTGAGCCCGTCCTCGCGCTGCCGCAGGACCGCGGCGGCGGTGATCGCGGCGCTGACGCGATGCTGCTCGACGACGAGGAACCCGTCCTCGTCCGCGAAGATCCAGTCTCCTGGCCGCAGCGTGGCGCCGCCGATATCGACAACCGCTGGAACCGTCTCGCTGCGGGTGGCGGTGGTCCGCGCCGAAACGAAGGTGACCTCGGTGGAAAAGACCGGAACGTCGATGTCGCGCAGGTCGGCGAGGTCGCGGACCGCGCCGTTGACGATGATGCCGGCCAGCCCTTGCACCGCGGCGGAGGTGACGAAGATGTCACCGGCCAGCGCCTCGGACGGCGTCGTGGTGTTGTGCAGGAACAGCACCGACCCGGCCGGGGCGGAGGCGAGCGCCTGCAGGCAGGGCAGCATGTCGTCGGCCGTAACGACCGGGAACAGCGGTCCGCACAGCCGCGGCCGGCCGTTGCGCGGGCGCAGGTCGAGCCGCAGCGGAGTGACGAATTCCCCGGCGGCGTCGGCGAGCTGGGCGCATCCCAGCCCGTCGAACCGTCGCCGCAGCTGTGCGTCACGGTCGGCAACGGTCGGTGCGGTCACTGGTCGGCACCGTTCGCAACGGTGTACAGCCCGCGCAGGGTGTAGAAGGTCTCCAGGTCGTGCTCGGCGAGGTCGATCTGAGCGCCGGTGAGGTCCTCGATGAAGACGATCATCCGGATCACCGTGAACGAGTTGATCAGGCCCAGGTCGAACAGGTTGCTGTCCTCGCCGATGTCGGTTGCCAGCGCCTCGGTGCCGGAACCGGGGGTGCCGTTCTCGGCGCTCACCTTCGTCAGGAAGCCGGTCACCTCACGGTAGAACTGCTTGCGGTCCACAGTGCTCTCCTTTTTCTGGAACGTCCGCGTCCTCAGCCGGGCAGCGCGGAGCGGATGGTCGTGATCGCGGCGGCCAGCTGAGCCGCCGGCGTGGTCAACGGTGGGGCGATCCGGATGCGCTCGCCGTGGCTGCCGCCGGCGAACACGAGCACGCCGTCGTCGAATGCCCGCCGGACGATGTCCCGGCTGCTCACCCCGAGTGGCTCGAACGACAGCGCGGGCCCGGTCAGGTACACCCGACGGGCCAGGCCGTGGCTGGTCAGATGCTCCGCGAGGCGGCTCAGCTGGGTCTCGACCGCGCCGGCCATCGCGCCGACGTCGTTCTCGTCGATGTAGCGGCACACCTGGGCGGCCGCTACCGGCCCGAGCGTTGCGGTCTGGAAGGTGTGCGCCAGGTAGACCGGGGCGGTGGCCCTCTCCTCCAGGAACCGGCGATACACCACCGCGGACAGCGGGTACATTCCGTTGGTCAGCGACTTGCCGTAGAGGGTGATGTCGGCGTCGAGGCCGGCGGCCGTGGACGGGCTCAGCGTTCCGTGTCGGTAGAACCCGCACTGGATCTCGTCGGCGATGGTGACCACGCCGGCCGCCCGGGCCGTCATGACCAGCTCGTGCAGCCAGTCGGCGGGCAACGGGACGTAGCCGTTGGCACCCTGCACCGGTTCGAAGATCAGGCACGACACCCCGGTCCAGTCACGCGGCACCTCACCGACCCGCAGATGCCGGACCTCCCCGGCGACCAGTGCCGGCAGTCCGGTGTCCTGCAACGAGAACTCCCGCTGCACGGTGGTGACGGCGGCCGCGTCGACGCCGAGACCGTGAAACGCGCCCTCGATGGCCAGTACCCGCCCGGGACGGTGACGGCGGGCCAGGGCCAGCGCGGTAGATACGGCGAAGCTGCCGCCGACCTGGTACAGAACCCGCCGGTCAGTCGCGCGGCCGAGACGTCCGCACAGCCATGCCGCGACCTGCTCGGCCTCGGGCACGTGGAACAGGGCCGCCAGGTCGGAGGAACGGCGCAGCGCCTGTTCGATGAACGGGTTGCGGTGACCGAAATTGACCGACGCGTACGCCGACATCAGGTCGGTGCACTCGCGTTCCCGGCCGGCCATGTCACGCAGCCGCAGGGTCGCGTTGTCCGCGTCGAGCAGTTCATAACGGCCCGGCAGGACAGCCGACTCGTCGAGTGCGCTGAGACACCGGACGCGGTCGGTGAGCACGGCTGATCCGGTCATCTCTCCTCCATCGTGCGCTGCAGAAACAGGTGCATCCGGTCGAAGGCCGCCGTCAGCTGCTGTGGGCTACGGGTGAACGCCACGCGGACGTATCCCTGGCCGCCTGTCCCGAAGATGTGCCCCGGCATGACGACCACGCCGGTCTCCTCGAGCAGCCGTTGCGCGAACTCGCCGTCGGACAGTCCAGTGGCCCGGATGTCGGGGAAGGCGTAGAGCGAGCCGGTGGGGGCCACCAGCGACAGCCCTGGCATCGCCCGAAGCCGCCGGACGGTCAAATCTCTACGCTCGCGGTGGACGGCCGCGTACCCGGCGGCGACCCGCTGGCTCTCGGTACTGGTCAATGCCGGCACCAGCGCCTGCTGGACGAACGCAGGCATGCAACAGTTGGTGTTGGTCATCAACACCGCGAAATCGGCGGCCAGCGCGTCGGGCACCAGTACGACGCCGGCCCGCCAGCCGCACATGGCGTGACTCTTGGACAGCGTCTCGGCGACGATCACCCGGTCCGCCGGCAACGCCGACAACTCCCGGTCGGCGTCCACACCGTCGAAGTTCAGCGATCGGTACGCCTCGTCGCGCAGCACGTGGCAGTCGTACGAGCCGACGAGTTCTGCCAGCCGCGGCCCGAACCCGGCCGGCAGAGACGTCCCGGTCGGATTGTGCGGGCTGTTCAGCACGATCAACCGGGTCCGGGCGTTGAGCAGGGCGGCCAGGTCGGCGATGTCGGGCTGGAAGCCGTTCTCGGCACGTAGCCGGTAGCCGACTGGTACGGCGTCGGCGAGGCGGGTCAACTCGGCGTACACCGGATAGCCGGGATCCGGGATGAGCACCTCGTCTCCAGGCTCGGCCAGGGCGAGCAGCGCGAAGTGCAACGCCATGTTGCTGCCGGGCACCAGCAGGATGTTGTTCGGCCCGAGCGGGTGACCGAGCCGCTCGCTGTAGTGGCGGGCCAGCCGTGACCGTACCGCCGGGTCGCCGGCTGGTTGGGTGTAGCCGGTGTCGCCGCGGCGGGCGCTGTCGGCCATCGCGGTCACGATGTACGACGGGGTCGGCAGGTCAGGCTCGCCGAGTCCCAGCTGGAAGATCTCGCGGCCCGATCGGGCCATTTCGTCGGCCCGGTGCTGCACCGCGAAGGCCGACTGACGATGCAGCCGGTCCACCGGCCGCTGCCCGTGGGCTGCCCGCAGAGCCGGGCCGGTCACCCGTCGGCGTCCAGCAGACGGCGGACCTCGTCGACGATCCGCTGTTCGGTAGGCCAGGTCAGGTCCTCGAGCGCCGGCGAGGAAGGCACCGGCACGTCCGGCTGGCAGACGAAACCGACCCGGCCACCGAGGGCGGCCAGAGCGTCCGGGCGTTCGGCGAGGCGGCCGAGGATCTGCACCGGGGCCCCGGAACGCGGCCCGTCGTCGACCACGATCAGTCGACCGGTCCGGGCGACCGAATCCGCGATCGCCGGCACGTCGAGCGGTGCCAAGGTGCGCGGGTCGAGCACGTCGCAATCGGTACCGGCGTTGCTCAGCGACTCTGCGGCGGCAAGTGCCACCGGCACGGCTCCACCGATCGCGACGATCGTCGCCGCGTCGCCGCGTCGTAGTAGGGCCGCGACGCCGAATGGTAGCGGCGGGGTGCCGAGAGCGGCGCTGAGACCGCGCTGCCGGTTGAGTTCCGGCGCGACGAAGTACAGCACCGGACCGGGCCACCGCACCGCGGTACGCAACAGGCCACACGCCTCGGCAAGTGAGCCCGGAACCACCACGGTCAAGCCGGGTGTCTGCATGAACAGCCCGTACGTGCACTGCTCGTTCTGCGGGCCGAGCTGCTGTCGGCCACGCGTGGCCGCGGTCACCACCATCGGCACCCGGTAGCCGCCGCCGCTCTGGTAATGCATCCGGCCGGCGTGGTTGACCAGTTGGTCCATGGTGAGCAGGCCGAACGAGGCCCGGTTCAGGTCGACGATCGGCCGCAGCCCACTCATCGCGGCGCCTACGCCCATGCCGACCATGGCCTGTTCCGAGATGGCGCAGATCCGCACCCGGTCGGCTCCGAAGCGTCCGCGCAGCGCGGCGGGGCTGTTGGTGGCGAGGAAAACCAGGGTGGGGTCCCGGTCGAACTCCTCCTGCACCACGACATCGAGCAGTCCGACCTCGTTCATGCCGCACCCGCCAGTACGTGCGTGTGGACCTCGGCGGCGGCCGGCCAGGGCGCCGATCGGGCCGCCTGAACGGCCTGCTCCACTCGTGCACGGGCCTCGGCCCGAAGCGGTTCGGCGCTGAGGTGAATGTCGAGTTCGGCGGCGCGGGTCAGTGCCACGGTGAGTGGGTCGCGTTGCAGCCACGCGGCCAGCTCGTCCGGGGGCCGCACCTCCGGCGACGGCCGTTCGAACTGCAGGTGGAACTTGGTGAGGTAGGTGCGGGCCTCGATGAACGTCGGTCCCTCACCGGCCCGGGCCGCGGCGACCGCACTCCGGGCCGCGGCCGCGACCGCCAGCACGTCGTTGCCGTCGACCGCCACCGCGCGAACGCGATGGGCCTCAGCGATGCGCAGCACCGATACCTCGGGGTAGATGTCCTCGGTGCGGTTGCCGGCCTGGTAGCCGTTGTGCTCACAGACCAGGACCAGCGGCAGGCGCTGCACCGAGGCGAGGTTGAGCGTCTCGTGCACCACGCCGCTGCCCAGGGCCCCGTCACCGAAGAACGCCACGGCCACCGAGCTGTCCCCACGGACCTGGGCGGTCATCGCGGCCCCGGCGGCGACCGGGATGCCGGCACCGACAATGCCGCTGGACATCAGCAGGTTACGCCGCGGATCGCCGATCAATGCGGCGGCCTTTCCTCCGCAGACACCGTTGGCCCGGCCGAACAGTTCGGCGGTGAGTCCGTTGAGGTCGACGCCACGCGCCAGCGCGTGCCCGTGCCCGCGGTAGTGACTGACCACGGAGTCGCCGTCGCCCAGGGCTGCGCAGACCCCCACCGCGATGGCTTCCTGCCCGATGTACGGGTGCACCGGGCCCACCACCTCACCGGCTTTGCGCAGCTCGAGCAGGCGGTCCTCGAACTCGCGGATCAGTGCCATGCCGGCGAACAGGGACGCCAGGTCGGCCGGCGGCGCGGCGGTCTCCTCAAGGGTGGCTGGTATCGACGTCATGGCTCTCTCCTCACAAGGGCTCACTGGTGGCAGCGGGTGGCGATGGTGATGCCGGTTCCAGCCCGCAGCTGGACCGAGGCCAGGCGTGGATCCTCGGCCAGGGTCTGCTCGACGCGCCGTACCGTGGCTCGGTGCTCCGGATCCGGATAGCGGGCCGGGTCCATGTCGTCCACGACGAGGACGCCGCCAGGTGCGAGCACGGAGATGGTGCGGTCCAGGCCGGTCCATTTGCCGGCGACCGCGTCGGCGAAGATGAGATTGAACCGGCCCAGCTCCGGCAACAGCGGCTCGGCGTCGCCAGCCACGATCTCGACGTACGGCGGCCATCCGGCTTCGCGGACGGCGGCGACCAGTTCGGTGTCGATCTCGACCGTGACGACAGTGGCGTCGGTACGGCCGGTCAGGCCGCTGACGAGCCAGGCCGTACCCACCCCGGCTCCGGTGCCGAGCTCCAGAATCCGCGCATGCGGCGGGGTGGCTGCAGCCAGCGCCGCCAGCAGCGGGCCGGTCGGGTCTTCGCAGGAGGCCGGGAATGCCAGTCGCCCGGCACGCCGGATCGACTCGGTCACCCGCTCGGGAACGGCTCTCATCGGATACTCCCCAGACTGATCGGTGCGGTGTGGGATAGGGGCAGGGCGACTTCGGCGGCCAGCCGCGGCAGCAGCGCTGCCCCGGCGGGGGCGGGTAGCTCCAGGACGATGTGACGGGCGCCCGCCCTGATCAGGCGTTCGGTCCAGAGGCGGGTGGCGCCTAGGTCGGCCGCGACGACCGGCACCTGGACCGAGATAGTCACGTCAGCGATGTCCCGCCCGGCCGCTGTGCATCGCTCGGCGAGCACCGCGATGCCGCGGCGCAGGGCGGCCGGCTGGCTCGTCCCGGCGTTCCACACGTCGGCGTGCCGGGCCACCACGGCCAGTGCGCGCCGTCCGGTCGCGCCCAGCACGAACGTCGGCTGTCGTGGAGGACGCGGGTTCAGCCGTGCTCCGGCGAGCCGGTAGTGGACGCCGTCGAACCACACCTCATCCTCGGTGCAGAGCCGCCGCACGACGGTGCAGGCTTCGTCCCAGCGGGCCAACCGCACGCCGGGCGACGGCAGGTCGATTCCCATCCGTTGATGTTCCGCCTCGTGCCACGCGGCGCCGAAGCCGAAGTCCACGCGGCCACCGGAGATGTGGTCGACCGTGGCGAGCATGCTGGCCAGCACCGCGGGATGGCGGTGCGTGTTGCCGGTTACCAGGACACCGACTCGCAGCCGCCGGGTGTGGGTGGCAAGTGCGGCCAGCGTTGTCCACGCTTCCAGACACGGGCCGGCGGGATCGGCGTTGACGGGCTGGAAGTGGTCGTAGAGCCAGGCGTGTTCCCAGATCGGCTCGGCGTCCCCGGCCGCCCAGAGACGCACGAGTTCGTCGAACGAGGTTGACTGCTGTGGTGTCTTGAACCCGAAACTGACTCCCGGACTCGCCTCGCTCACGACTGCTCCCGCGGATTCGACTGGCGATTCTATGCCGCTAATGGCGGCTGACCGTATCGGCATGGGCCGTTATGGCAGGCGCCAGTTAATCCCACAGCCGGATCGACGTCAACCACTCGTCCCATCCCTCGGAAACAATTGACGACAATGTTCGGTTGACTTTCCGTGTGCCCGTGCAACACCATCGGAACGACACCGACCGCCAATGCAAGAAGGTTCAGCATGCACATTTCCAACGAGACGTATGGCGTCGAGCACTGGGACGCAGCGCAGGTTTCTTTCACCAGGATCGAGCGTGCCGCGACGGTCTGCCCGGATCTCGGCCCACGTACCTTCCTCCATGCCGGACCGCCGATCGAAGCGGGTGAACTGCCAGGTCCAACGCGTAGTGCCCTCATCGGGGCGCTGCTGTTGGAGAGGCAGGCCGACACCCCTTCGGAAGCGGCGCGCCTCCTCGACAAGGAGGCGCTCACGCTGATGCCGGGGCATGACTTTAATGCGGTCGGGCCGATGACCGGCATCATTTCAGCATCCACGCCGGTGGTCGTCGCCACGGATTCCGCAGGACGTACGGCTTTCAGCCCGTTGAGTGAGGGTGCGGGCCGCTGTCTGAGGTTCGGATCCCATGACGAACGTACAATTCAGCGCATCCGGTGGATCCTCGCCGAAGCTTTACCGGTCATCAATTCAGCATTCCAGGGAACGTCGCTGAACATCAGCCGGATAATCCGCTCCGCACTGGAGCATGGCGATGAATGTCACAGTCGGTCCGTTGCTGCAACCAATCAATTCCTTATCCAATTCCTTGCCGGGGCCGTACGGAACGGCGTCGAGTCGGACCGGCTGACCCGCGTCTTCCGGTGGATGAACATGGACGCCCAATTCTTCGGCACCTTCACCATGGCGGCGGCCAGGATTCTTGCCGACTCGGTGCACGGAGTCCCCGGAAGCCCGGTCGTCACCGCCATCGCCGCCAACGGCTGCCGGGTCGGTATCCGGGTCAGCGGCCTGGGTGACCGCTGGTTTACGGCAGACGCCCCCGTCGGACACACCGTCCTGTTCTCCGGCTTCGACCCCGGCGACGTCCTGCCGATCATGGGGGACTCGTGTGTGACCGAGGTCGTCGGCCTGGGCGCGCTGTCCCTGCCCGCCAGCCCGGTCGTCGCCGCCCACCTCGGGCTGGACATCGACGACGTACGCCAGCGCGAGCGCGACATGGAACGGATCACCGTGACCCGCAGCGGCCGGTACCGGCTGCCGATGGCCGGATTCCCCGGCATTCCACAGGGCATCGATGTGCGCCGGGTCATCGATGCCAGCATCGTGCCGATGATCAATACCGGACTGGTGCACCGGGATCCGGCGATCGGCCAGATCGGCGCGGGCCTGGCCCCGATCCCGCTGTCCGTCTTCCAGGCGGCCGCCGCGGCCCTGGTAGAGGCGACGCGCTCACAGCCCGCACGCTGAGCCGGAATCGGTGAGCGCCCGGCGCTGGCGGGCCCGTGCGGCCTCACGGCTCCAGCTCCCGGGCGCACATCGCCGCGAATACGCCGCCCTGGCGTAGCAACTGCTGAGGGTCGCCGTCCTCCACGAGCCGCCCGCCGTCAAGCAACAGCACCCGATCGGCGTAGCGCAACGTCGACAGCCGGTGTGCCACGAAGACCACCGGCCCCGCAGCGCCGAGGTCCCGGATGACCTTCATGGCCCTCTCCTCGGTCAGCGAGTCGAGCGCGGAGGTGGGCTCGTCGAACAGCGCCATCAGCGGCCGCTGCGACTGGCAGGCCCGTAGCAGGCACAGCCGCTGGCGCTCACCACCCGACAACGCCGCGCGGGGCAGGGCGCCGCCCGGCGCTTGGGCCGCGCGCTGCAGTACCGGATCGAGGCCGAGTTCGGCGGCCAGCCGATCGGTCCGATCCTCGTCCGGCTCGGCGCGGTGGCCGTAGTACAAGTTCTCCCGTAGTGAGCCGGTGAAGAAGTAGGGGAACTGCGGCATGTAGGTGACCCGCCGGCGCCACTGCTCCCGGTCGACCTCCTCCAACGTAAGCGATCCGTCGACGACGATCGTGCCCTGATCCGGGCGGATGAGCCCGGACAGGACGTCCAACAGAGTGCTCTTGCCCCCGCCGCTAGCCCCCACCACCGCCACGACCTGCCCGCGGTGCAAGGTGAGCGCCGGCACGTCAAGCACCGCGGGCCGTCCGGGATGGTCGACGCGGATTTGGCGCAAATCGATGACATCGACCAGGTCCGGCGCCGGTGTGGTGCCGGTGGGCTCCGGTTCGGCACTGAACACCGCGGAGATCCGCTGGCGCCGCTCTCGGGCCTCACCGCGCTGCCGGTGCCAAGCGTTCCAGTCGACGACCGCCTTCGAGACACGCGACGTGTAGCCGTACGCCATCACGAAGGCGCCGACACCGATCTCGCCGTGCACCACCAGCAGCCCTCCACCGATCAGCAACGCGATCCGGCCGGTCGCCTCGAGGGATCCGATGCGGGCAGCGTTGCGGGCATCGACCGATGCCTTGGCCACGTCGGCGGCGAGCACCACGTCGTGTGCCATGCGCTCACATTCGCGTAGTTCCCAGCGGCGTGCGCCGCTGGAACGGGTCAGCGGCAGAATGTCGAGCCGCTCCCGGAAGTACTCGTGCATCCGGTCGGCGCCGTCCACGACATCGACCGAGGCGCGGTCGTCAGTACGGGTGGCGAGACGCAGGTTGATCGCGAACGGAATCATCGTCGCCGCCAGAACCAGCGGCAGCAGCGGATGTTGTGCCAGTAGGATCACCGCCACCACCGACACGGCAAGCAGGCCACGCACCGCCTCGAACAGCACCCGATGGTTCGCGACGAGAAATTTCACGTCGCTGGTCGCCCGGCTGAGCACCGCTCCGGTACGGGCCTCGGCGAACCACGGGACCGGCAGGCTCATCAGGTGTGCAAGAAGTCGCCGGCGCAACGCGGCCCCGCTGTCCTCGGCGGCCAGCCCTTGCGCCAGTTCCCAGCGCCAGAACATCAGGCCGTCCAGGAACGGCAGCACGACCAGCGCTGCCGCGCCCAGTAAGAAAGCCCGGCTGTCGCCATCCACCAGCGCGCCCACCACCAGACCCGCAACGAGCGGCACCGCGAGCGCGACGGCCTCCTGCGCGGCGAGGACCGGCAGCACACTGTTCCACCGTCGATCGATCATGAGGTATGCCGTTCCGGGGCGAGCGAGAACTGACTGCGGTGCAGCCGGGCATAGGTACCGGACGCCGCGAGTAGCTCGTCGTGCCGGCCCTGTTCCGCCACCCGGCCGTTCTCCACCACGAGGATCCGGTCACAGTGGCGCAAGGTGATCAGCCGGTGAGCGATCACCATGACGGTCCGGCCGGCGGCAAGCCGGTCCTGCGCCTCCCGGACCCGGCGTTCGGAGTCGCTGTCCAGCGCGCTGGTCGTCTCGTCGAGGACCAGAATCCGGGGGTCGCGCAGGTAGGCGCGAGCGATCGACAAGCGCTGCCGCTCACCGCCGGACAGCTTGACGCCGCGTTCGCCGATGACGGTGTCGAGCTGCTCCGGCAGGCCGCGCACGAACGCGATCAGGTCGGCCTGACCGAGAACCTCCCAGAGCCGTTCGTCACGGGGCACCGGCACGCCGTACGTCAGGTTGTCCCGTACCGTCCCGTTGAGCAGGAAGATCTCCTGGGTGATGTAGGAAATCTGCTGGCGCAGGTCGTCGATGTCCCAGTCGTGCAGCGGCCGGCCGTCGACCAGTACCACGCCCGTGTCCGGCTGGATCAGCCCGATGAGCAGATTCGCGATGGTGGACTTCCCGGCCCCGCTGAGCCCTACGACGCCCAGCCGGCTGCCCGGCTCCAGAACCAGGTCAACGTCGTACAGTACGGCCTGCCCGTCCATGTTCACCGAGACCTGTCGCAGCTCGACCTCGCCGCGCAGGGCCTCTGAACGGGCCGGCAGGTGCGCCGTGGACAGATGGGCCGCGTCGCGCAGTGAGCGCAGGTCGGCCAGCCGGGCCAGATGGATACCGTGCTCGTGCCGGTGCGCGGCCATCCGGGAGGCATGCCAGATGACCTGGCGAAAGAAGGGAAACAGCGCCACCACCGTCAGCAGGTCGCCGATCGACGCGTCACCACGCATGACGTGCCGACCCAGGTACAGATACACCAGCCCTTCGGGGACCAGGAACATGACGTGGTTCAGGAACCCACCAACGCCGAGGGCCCGTAGATGACGCCGGACGGCACCGAGGTACGCATCCTGGGCACGGTCCAGTTTCGCGAGTTCGATGTCGGTGGCGGCGTGATTCTTGACCGTACGTACGCCCTCCACCGCCTCGCGGATGACTCCGCCGATCGCCGGGTAGAGGGCGGTTTGCCCGTTCCAGTGCTGTCCGAGCCGGAACATCAGACGGCGGCGGACCACGATGTATGGCAGGTACACCACACCGCAGATGACCGGAATCAGCGGATCGATCCTCACCACCACCAGCAGGCCGATCATGGCGGCGACGACGTTGAAGGCAAAATCGCTGAGTAGCAGGCGCATCGCCTCCCGGATGGCGGTGATGCCGTCGGTAAGGCGATGGTAGATCTCGTCCAAGCCTAGCTTCGTCATCGCCGGGATGTCCTTATGCTGCAGCAGCGCGAACGTCTCCAGGCGCAAGCGAGCGACCCCGGCAGCGATCGCAACCTCGATGTTGCGCGTCGATTCCGTCCGGGCCAGCGCGGAGATCACCATCAGCCCGCCCATGGCCAGGGCCGCCCCCAGCATGGCGTCGACCCGTCCCTGTCGCGCCTCGTTGACGAAGCGCCCGAGAAGGACCGCCGCCGCCACACCGCAGAGCGACGCGGTCGTCAGCAGCACTGCCCACACGGCCAGGTGACGCCGGGACCCACTCAGGAGAGCCCATTCAGCATCGGCGATCTCGCGCCAGCTCGCCGCGGCGGTGTTACCGGTCATTGCCCGCGGGAAGGCCGGTGAACGTGGTCATTCCGAGTGAACTCCCTGCTCGGTCGAATCGGGAAGGGCCGGCATGGGTGGTTTTCCACCACGAATTGATGGCCGTGCCGCAGTGCTGCAAGAACGCGCCCCAGGATGCCCGGTGGGGCCACTGAGCTGGTGTCGAGCCGTGTTCCGGTAGGAACCCCTGGCTTCACGTGCCCGATCCGGGCAGATCGATGCTGCACGATCAATGTCAGCCAAGTCAATGCTTTGCAGCGCTGCAACAGCGCTGCAAAGGGCGCTACGCCGACGCGCCGCTCCGGCTCCGCGCGATCTTTTTCCAGGTCAGACCGCTGGGCAGGTTTTGTCGAGCTGAAACCTGTGAATTTGAGTCCAGACCCTCCACGCTGCACCTTGGTATGGTGCTTTGTGGTCAGTCGCTCTTCCGTTTGTTGTTGAGCTCGCGCCCTCCGCCGTCTACAGGTGTTCGTCGCTGCCGCACTGCCTTCAGGTGAGCAGTGGTGCCGCGGAACGGTGCGCGACACGCCGCTGCTGATTGATAAAGACCCTGCGTGACGCCAGTCATGGCGTCATGTCAGCGCTCGCCTGAAGCCCGCTGATGTCCTCGATGTGAGGAACAAATCATCCACGTCAATCGATGGCTACCCGCTCCCAGTCTCAAGCAACGTGAGCAGCGACGCGGCAGATGAACCATGCGTCGCCCGGTGCGTCAAGCAGATCTGAGCTCCGTCCCATGCGGACCGACGTGCCCCCTGGCAAGCGGCAGTCGTCGTGAACCGTACCGTCCACCCAAGGGCACACATCGATATCGACGACCTCGTGACGGGCGCTATCCCACCGCACCCACCACCACCGCTCGCCGTCCTGCGCGGCCATCACGAAAGCGACATGTGCGTCCTCGTGACCCATGCCCAGCTCACAATGAGCCTGACGCAACGGGGAACCCAACCGGAGCCGCTGCGCTAAAAGAACCTCGAACTCGGAATTCCTCACCACGGTTGAAATCCCGCACCTCGACAGTTCCGGCATCGAGTCTGAGCTGCGGCTCGTCTCTGAAATCTACCCCCACGTAGTCCAGCCCACTTGTCGGCCGCTTCGGCCAGGCGCATGCCGCCGATCGCGATCTAGGTATGGTCGTAGCCGAGCCTCTCACCCACCTGGAAGCCGTAGGCGGTGACGGCGAGCTGACTGCTCATGGCGCCCGCGGTGATCGAGTCTTCGGCGAAAATGACCAGTTTAGCCCGATTTGGCGGCTTGAACGTGCTCGCACCGAGTCGAGGACCAGACCTTGGAAAGCAGCGTCGCCGGTGTACGAACCGGCCACCTGCCGGTAGCTCATGATCAATGTGTGGTTGCCGGCCCCCAGCGCGGTCGGGGTCAGGTTGATGGTGTCGGAGCCGCTGAACGGGGTGAACGCCTTGCCGTCGACGCTCGCCCACAGGTGGATGGTGTCGCGCAGCTTTATCTTCACCGGCCTGCCGGTGAACCCGGACCGCAGGTATGCCCTCGCCCAGTACGCTCCGTAGGCCGCGGGGTTCGTCTTGTCCCACCGGCCGACGAAGTTGATGTTCGGGTCGCTCGGGGTGCCGTCACCGGCCGCCGCGTCGGCCCGTGAGATGGGCAGAGCCGCGATGAGCACCGTCGCGGCGACGGCGAGGAGGGCTGAGGTAAGCGTGTCTCGCCGCATGATCATGAGGGTCCTCCGGCTCGGTCGCGGAGTCGCCGGGGCTGTTCGTCAGCGGATGGGGTTCCAGCCGTCCGTACCGGCCAGGTAGGCGGTGGGCGTGTACTGGGTGGCGGTGGAAGCGCTCATCTGGGGCCGGTTGGCGTTGATGACGGCACCGGCGCCGGTGCTGCTGTACTCGGCGAACCGGGCGGTCTTCCACGAGAAGCCGGACATGTCGGTCCAGGGGTCGTTGCGGATGTGCGCGCCCATGGTGACGCCGCGGTAGAGGACCTGGCCGCGGGCGTTGACGTCGCCGCTGGGGTGCCAGGGCCGGCCCAGGTAGACGGTCTTGGCGGGAGCGTTGCTGGTGAGGGTGGTGCCCCAGAACAGGAATCCGAACTTGTTGTTGATGTCGGTGGCCGCCGCGGTGAGGTAGCCGTTGTTCGATGACGAGCCACGGGTCAGCGAGTGCACCGTGCCGTTCTGGAAGACCATGGTGCCCCGGCCGAAGATGAAGTCGACATCGCCCTCCACGTAGGAGTTGCGGACGTAGAGACGCCGGACCGCGCTCGTGCTGGGCGCGTTGACCAGCAGGGTGTCCTGGTTGCCGAGGATGCGGACGTTGTCCAACTGGACCCGGTCGCCGGAAGTGTTGACCGCGACGGCCTGCTCGGCGTCGAGATTGTTGGCGCCCTCGTTGAAGTCGTTCGCCATCGTCAGATTCCTGATCGTGGTGTCGTTGGCGTTGACGAAGACCGAGGCGCTGCCGGACGTGCCGTAGGTACCGCCACCGGGCTTGGTCTGGCCGGACGCATGTCCCTCGACGATCACCACCTGGCCGGCGGTGCCACCCGCACCGGCCAGCGTGAGGTGCGGCTTGGTGGCGGGGATGGTGACCACACCGCGGTAGGTGCCGGGCTTGATGTTGATGGTGACCGGTACGCCGTTGTTGGCCGCGATACTGTCGATCGCCGCCTGCACGGATCTGAAGTTGCCGCTGCCGTCGGCCGCCACCGTGATGGTCACCGCCGCCGAAGCGGACGGGGTCAGCACCACCGTAGCGGCGAGTGCGCCGACCGCGGCCGCCGTGCCCGAACACCATCGGAGGACACTGCTCGATGTCATCATGCGGTGAACGTTAACATCCATGGATCGCTATATGAAATACCTCTTCACCAGGGCGGATTCCGCATCTGGGGACCGAAATGGCGGTGCGCCAGTGCGGTATCGGAACCAGCGGTGCCGGAACACCGGACCGAAGTGTGTGCGCTTCCCCTGAGGCGACCCTCGGCCGGTTCGCACCGTAGCGGGCCGATCCCGTGGTGGCGCCGCAAGCTCACCGGCCGCTGCGCGACCACGGGAACGCTCGTTCAGTACCGATGACGTGTGCGGGTCACGAGTCGCCGGAGGGGCCCGCGATCGTGACGCCTGTGCGTACCGGCGTGCCGGGGTTGGGTGTGCCGTCGGAGTTCCAGCCGATCTTCTGTGCCCGCGTGGTGCGGGTGGTGCCGCAGCCCTGGCTGGTGGACGAGTTCGCGTGGTAGATGATCCACGTCTCCGCGCCGTCGGGCGACCGTGCGAAGGAGGCGTGGCCCGGGCCGTAGACGCCGTTGGCGTCGCTGCGCTGGAAGATCGGCGTGGACCGCTTCGTCCACGAGGCGGCCGACATCGGGTCTCCGCCGGTCCAGGTCAGCGTGCCGAGCTTGTAGTCGGGGGTGTTACAGGAGCTCGCCGAGTACGTCAGGAACGTCTTTCCGTCGTTGTAGACGGCATACGGACCTTCGTTGACGGCTCCACCCTGCCGCTCCCAGGACAGCGTCGGCGAGGAGATCCGCACACCGTTGCGCGACACCTGGGTCGGTGAGGACATGGGGGCGATGAACAGGCCCTGTTCCCCGCCGCGGAACGCCGAGTACACGAAGTGGTTCGGCCAGCCGTTGAAGCGGACGACGCTGCCGTCGATCGCCCAGCCGTTGTTGGGTTCGAGGTTGAGGATGCCGCGGTAGGTGTACGGCCCGAGCGGATCGGTGCCGTTGCTCTCCAGCACCCCGGTACGGCGCTGGCCCTGGCCCGGCGACGGCTCCGCGGAGAAGTACAGATACCACCGATTGTTGATCCATTGGATGTCCGGCGCCCACATGGTGCAGCAGCCGGGCCCGGCACCCAGGGTGAACACCGTTCGCTCAGGGGCGTTCTTCAGGCCGGCCATCGTGGACGCTGTGCGCATGACAATTCTGGAGGACCATGTCGTGGCCACGTAGTACCAGTTGCCGTTGCTGTAGACGATCGAGGGATCCGCGCTGTTCGGGGAGCCGACGAGGGGATTGGTGAATGAGGGGCCGGGTGCCGCGAGCGCGGGCGAGGCGGGAACCGCTGTGCCCAGGACCGAGGCGAGTATGACTGTTCCCGCGGCCATCAGCATGCGCCGCGCTGTTTTCCATCGGTACATCACCGGCATGAGTGAGTCCTTTCTTCGGGAACTGCGAAGGGGCGGAAGGGGCGCGCATCGTGACGGAGGAGTGGTCGCGCCCTACTGGTCGGTGGCGGCGAGCTGCGGTTGGTGGAGGGTGGCAGGCGCGCCGCGGGGCAAGGCGGCCCGCATGTTTCGGCTATGTTGACGCCAGGTTTCTTGGGAGTGTTAACGCTCACATAGAGATCTGTCAAGGCCTGGTTGCTTCGGCGCGTTCGGTGTTGGCACGGGCGAACACGATGCGCAGCACGTCACCGCGGACGGCGTCGAGGTTCGTGCCGGCTTCCAGAGCGGTGCGGGTCAGGTGCGCCGACGTCTGCAGGTCCCGGTCGCTGCGCTCGGTCCACCTCAGCCTCCGGAACCCGGCCAGGCCACTGATCACCAGCTCGGCAAACCCGATCGCGACGACTGGGTCAGCAGCGCGGTCGCGCGCCCTCAGTGGAAATCCGGCACGCTGTCGGCGACGCGTCCAGCCGAGAGGTCGGCGACGGTGTTGGCGTGGATCCGCGGTGGCGTCGCGGTGAAGTCGGCGACGATGGCGCGAACGTGCCGCTCGGCAGTCTCGGCGAGGCCGTCATAGACCGCGGCGAAGATGAGCCGGGCGTGTTCCCGTGGCCACCCGCCGGGCAGGAGCCGCATCGGTAGTGGCGGGTCCATCGGGGCGAACCGGCGGTAGCTGTCCATCACGGCGGTGCGCGCACGTACCGCTTGTGCCCCACCGAAAGCCCCGGCCCGCACACGGGGCAGAATCTCGCTCCAGTGGCGAACGAAGGTTTCGTACTGCTCGCTGACGGCGTGCAGGTCCCATGCGTCGATAGGGCTCCGGCCCGAGCCGACGGCCAGTTCCGTGTGACGAGCGCGGAAAACGGTTAGATCCTGCAGATTCACTTCCGCGAGGTTCGCCCGGTCTTCGTCCTCGAGTTGGCGCGGCGAGACCCACAGCGCGTCGTACAGCGGCGCGAAGCCTCTCCACCGCAGGTGGTTACGTAGAGCGCGACGCTGTGCGTAACCCTCTTGGGGCACCGAGAACGCCACCAGCGTCCACCAGCCGTCCCACTTCTCAGCGTCCTCGCCGAACGCGACGACCCCCCTCCCTCCGCCGCGCAAATGCGCCGCGACCGACGGCGCCAGGCGGTAGAAGGTGCTCCGCCCCACGCGGTCGCTCTGCAGCACTGACCGCCGCGCGAGACGGCTGATGGCGGTCCGCGCGCCGGCCGCGCTGACGTCAGCCTCGGCCAGGAGCGCCACGAGGGCGCCGGACGGCAGCCAGGCCTCGGTGTACGCGGTGTAGTCAGCAAGAAGCGTGAGAGCCAAGCCTTGTGGTGAACTCCCCGCCTGCCGTCGCGGAAGCTGCAACGAGCCGGACGCGTCGCCGGTGAAGATCTCCTCGATCTCGAACGGGTAATCCACAGAGTCTCCGCACCGCTTCCACTTGTCGACCCCGACTGTAACGCCGTTGATCACCCTTGGCCCGGGTAGGCATCGACGTTCCTGTTTGACACTTTCCTGTACGGGAGTGCACGATAACTGCCGTGCAACGTGTCGCTGCGCCAAACTCGATGACGACAGCGCACCAGCGTCCGGCAGCCGCCCCCTCGGCTTCGGACGCAGTCAGAACGCGCTCCTATTTGTGAGCGCTAACATCCCCATGCTCGAGTCTGGCGGCCCTCTCCAGGTTCGAGCGAACCTGGAGGCTTCCATGCCTGGATCCCACATGCGAAGGCGAGTGCTCCTCGCCGTTCCGGTCGCCGCCGTCGTGGCAGTGATGTCGGCTGTCGCGATGCACGCGCAAGCCGCTGTGCGACCGCCCGCCGCCGCAGCCCCGATCATTGCGCTCGCCACACCGACCACACCGCCGGGCTCCTACCCCAACCCCGGTCCCGTCTCGGGCGCCACGGGTACCCACGACCCCACGATGGTCAAGACGCCCGGCGGCACGTACATCGTGGCGCAGACCGGGAACAACATCGCGCTGACCACCTCCACCGACCGCACCGCCTTCCGGGCCGCCGGAGCGGCCTTCCCCAACGGTGCGCCGTGGACAACGACGTACACCGGCGGGAGCGCCAACCTGTGGGCGCCGGACATCTCCTACCACAACGGCCAGTACTACCTGTACTACTCGGCCTCGACGTTCGGCTCGAACCGTTCCGCGATCTTCCTCGCCACCAGCCCCACCGGCGCCTCCGGGACCTGGACCAACCGCGGTCTGGTCATCGCCTCCAGCTCGTCGAACAACTACAACGCGATCGACCCGAACCTGATCGTCGACGCCAACGGCCGCTGGTGGCTCAACTTCGGCTCGTTCTGGTCGGGTCTGCAGCAGATCGCCTTGAACCCGTCGACCGGTCTGCGCGCCGACAACAGCATCCGTCTCATCGCGGGCCGTAACGGTGGAGCGATCGAAGCGCCGCACATGTTCAAGCGCGGCTCCTACTACTACCTGTGGGTGTCGTTCGACCGCTGCTGTCAGGGCGCCGCGAGCACATACCGCATCATGGTGGGTCGTTCGACCAGCCCCAACGGGCCGTTCGTCGACCGTAGTGGCAAGGCGATGAACTCTGGTGGCGGCACCCAGGTGCTTGCCGGCCACGGCAGCGTCCACGGGCCCGGCCACCAGGCAGTGATCGCCGACAGCGACGCCGACGTCCTCGTCTACCACTACTACGCCGACAACGGGGCCTCCCGACTCGGCATCAACCTTCTCGGCTACGACAGCACCGGCTGGCCCTTCGCCTACTGAGCACGCCTGCTCGGCCCGTCTGCGGCCCCCTCTCGTCGGCCACGTGATGGGGGTTCCCCGGCTCCGGCCGGGGCACCCCCATCACGTACCCGCAAGGTCAATCCGGGCGCAGCGACCCGCGGAGGATCTGTTAGGACGAGACGTCAAGCGTCGGGGATAACAGGGCAGCCGTTTGAGCTGTTGAACAGGGTTGGCTGGTCGCCTTTCACCTTAAGCTTGTGCTTTAACCTCCGACCCCTTCAGCATCGCTGCGCACCAGACCCGACCGCTAGTTACCAGAAGTGACTACAGCGAGTGCCGATCAGCGTGCCGGGCGCGAGCAGGACCAGAGAAATAGGTCGGCGTTCTCAGCCGCCCATTCGTCGTAGGTACGCGGCGAGCGACCGATGATGTCGCGGACGGAGGGCCGTTGCGCGACCGTCCATTCAGTGAGTTCGGTCAGGCGCGCACCGTACTCCTGGAGGGCGTACAGCGTTACCTCGATGGCGCCTTCTGGCCAGCCGTTACGTTGCCATGTTGCCCGGCTCTCAGCAGCCGTTACGTTGATAGCCTGAATGTCGCGACCGATGGCGTGAGCGATGCTGCGTACTCGTGACTGGGTGGACGAAGGCAGTCCCACCGCCTCGATGACGGTGCCGGCATAGTGGTCAGTGTGCATCGCCGCTGCAGCGATAGCGGCGAGATCGCCTTCATGGATGAACGGGTAGTGCCCGGTGTCGAGGAAGGCTTCCCGGACGGCTCCCGCCGTTCGGATGGACTGCGGCCAGTCGGACCCGGTCGCGGGATACGTGCCGCTCCTGACGGAGCCCATCACGGCGGATGGCCGGAGATGAGTCCACTCGATCCCGCAACGCTCTACAGCGCGTTCGATGGCGAGCCAGTGCCAGGTCTCTGGCGGGTTGTACTGCTCGTACTCGGGCCCGTGGGACGACAGCAGCACGATCCGTCGGACACCGGCGTCACGCGCCAACCTCAATGACGCTTCGACGGTGGAGGGATGCGCGCCGGCGAGGAATACCGCATCAACGCCAGCGAAGATCTCGGCTGACGGCAACGGCTGACTAATGGAGCCAGTTACCACCTCTACCTCAGCCGGCCAGCCACTGCGCTCCTTCAGCTCCGCTAGCACCCTTACGGGGTCCCCGGCGGCAAGCAACTGCCCTGCCAAGCGTCGTCCGACAAGCCCCGTAGGGCTGCAGCCCTCATCCCTGTTGGGCGCGACGACCGTGAGGAGCTTGACGTCCTCGGCGATTGGCTGGCTTTGGGACGAGTGAGATCTGTCCATGGCAAGACCCTCCAAGAGTTGGCGGGGATCTTGCGCGTGATCAGTAGTGGTCAGCCGGGCGGCTTCCGCGCACCACTGCGATCGACGTTGCGGATCCAACTGCGGCGACCTCACCGGCCCCTGCCGATGGGTGCCAACCCCGGAGAAGGGGTATCTCGCGACGGCGGCGTCGCGAAGCAGGCAGCCCTGACAAAAGCTTCAGCCATGTCCGGCCGCATCGATGTTCGTTGTTGCGGGCCTGACGGATCGGGCGGAAGTGATCGATGCGCTGGCGGGGTTCCGGCAGCGGTTCGTGGGCGAGCCGGACCAGCCCTCCAACGACCGTAGGTCAGCCGATGCTTAGGTCGGCCCAGCCCCAGTAGATGCGGTGGTCGGAGCAGAGCGCGCTGCCACAGGTGCTCAGCGGCAGCGAGTCACCGGCGTGCTGGCCGTTGAGGCGATTGGCCCGGAAGAAGATCATGTCGATTTTCGTGCCGGTGCCGCACGGGCTGCCGGTGGTCGCGCGGGTGGTGCCTTCGCCGTAGCCCAGGCAGTACGGGTCGGCGTCGTCCATCTCCCGGTACGCGCCGAGGTTGTCGCCGTTCGCCGGAGTGTTGACGCTCGGGTCGTACCAGACGTTGAGCTCCGGCCAGCTCGGCGTGGCGTTGAAGTCGCCGCCCACCAGCACCGTGTCACCAGCCGCCTCGAAGTCCTCGACGTGCCTGAGCACCTCGTTGACCTGGATCTTCCCGAAGGTGCCGAACGGCTTCGGGGTGATGTGGGTGACGCAGTAGCGCACCGGCATGGTGGTGGTCGGCGCGCAGAGCAGGTGACGGATCTCGTCCTTGTCGTACTCCGGGTTCGGGGTCAGCGGGAACCGGTTCGCCGTGCCGAGCGGCTGCCGGCTGAGCAGCGCGATGCCCACCGCCTTGTGGTCACAGACGTCCCCGTCGTCGGTCGTGCCGTTGCGGGTCGCCTGGAACCGGACAAAGTTGCCCTTGTCCTGCGGCCAGTTGGTCTCGTTCTGCAACCGCTTGGTGAGGGCGGCGTATTGGCTCTGGCAGATCTCGTTGAGGGCAACGAAGTCCGGGTTCTTCCCCTTGATCGTGTCGAAGATCTTGGTGACCACCAGGTCAGACGAGCCGGGCGTCTGATATTTCCAGCCGCCGCCGACGTTCCAGTGCATGGCGGTCAGCCGGACCGTGGACTCGGCCTGGGCCGGCTGCGGCGCGATGGCCGGTGCCACCAGGAGTGCGGTGGCGGCCGCCAGAATGTTTCGCAGGTATGTACGCAACGAATCCACCATTTGTAAGGGTAAAGATCGACAAATAGTGGACCTTACCCCCCGGTTATTCGGTGCGGCACCGCCCGCCGTCTTGATGCCTTTCCGGGTGCTCGGGCAGCAACGGCTGCGCTAACTGCCACAACGCATCCGGCCAGTACTTCTCCACGTCATCCACGCCCGGTCCACGAATGACCTTGCAGTTCAACAACTCCAAACAACACGGTCTAGACGAGCAAGTGCGCTTGGCGGGCGGTTGCCTCAGCGGCGTGCCCGGTCTGGGTGTGCAGGGCGTCGGCGGTGAACAGCACTCCGGCGAAGGTACCGATCGGGGACTCTAGTCAACCCCGGACCACGATCCGGCTGGACGGTATCGCTCGACCGCAGGATCTAATGTGGATCGACATGGGCTGGTTCGCATGGTCGGGTAAATGGCTTCTACTGCTGGCCGGCTTCCCGCTTCTACTTGATTTGCTCGGAGGAGTCCGGCTGCGCCGAATCGGAGTATGGATGCGGTGCCGGGCGGCGGGGGCGCGGCGGCGACAGCGCCGGTCGCTGGCGATCCGGCGGATCGTCGGCCTTCAGTGGTCGGCCTACCTGGATATCGTCACGGGCCAGGGTACTGACGAGCGCGGCTTCGACCGGTTCCTGACCCTGCGAGCCCAGCCGCCGACCTACGCCCCGTCCCACGACATCGCGCTGGAGGAGTATCAAGCCTGGTGGCACCAAGTGTCGGCGGACGTACGGCGGGAATTTCGGCTCGCCGCCGACGAGCGGATCCTCACGCCTCGACAGACGGGAGCAGCCGACGCGTTCATCGAGGAGCGGATCGAGGAGTGGCTACGGGTCGTGCTGCCGACGGGTCAGCGACGGTACGTCGGCCAGGCGACCGGTGCTGCCAACCGGAGCGGCATCCTCGCCCTCATCGCCTTCATCGCCACGATGGCCGTCGGCGGGCTCGTGGCGTACGCGCTGCACACGCCGTTGGCGGGCTGGTGGGGCAGGGCGCAGTGGCTGTCCTGGACGCTTGGTCTCGGGTGCGTGGTGGCGCTGTGGGTGAGCTCGGCTCCCGGGGCCGCCTTGGCCGTCGGATGGCGGGTGCTGGCGGTGCCCATACTATGGGCAGCCCGACAGCTCGACCGCGCCCAGCCGCTTCACCTGCTGCGATGGACAGCGCTGGCGTTCTTCATCGCCGGATCGACAATCGATTTGTGGACGTCGTATCCGGGGTAGTCGGACGCCCATTTCAGCCCCATGAGGGAGACCGCCGAAAGGCCTTCCACCAGGCCACATTCACTCAAACCTCGGATATCTCAGTCCCGCCGCCTACGAAACCTGCCACCGAGCCCCACTGCCAGGTCGGCAGTAGCAGCACGCCGTAGCCGAGGCACCGACACAACGTCTGGGCATGACCAGCACGGCTACCGCACTGTAAGCCGACCTTGGAGCCGGATGCTGAGACGACTACGCCAGCCCAGCCGGTAGGCCAGGTGAGGGCGACTCCGTGTCGATCGCAGCCCCGACGGGTAAGGCCGCAGCTGTGGATGCGCTCCTGTTCGGTCTCATCGCCTCCAGCGCGCTGGTCATCGGCGCGTGGGTAGGTTCCCGGTTTCAGCTGCCCAAGGCTGTGCTCGCCGGAATGTTGGCCTTCGCGGCCGGTGCGCTGATCACCGCGCTGTCCTTCGAGTTGTTCGAAGACGCCTACGAGCACGGCGGAATCTGGCGGGCCGCGGTCGGCCTGATCGTCGGTGCGCTCGTGTTCACCGTGCTCAGTTCCCGGCTCGACCGGTTGGCACAGGGAAAGCGGAAAGAGCCCGAAGGAAGCGAGAAACTCGACGTCGACGCTGCCGCGCAGGACCGGGCACCGTCGGCCGCATCCACGTCGGGTGCCGCCGGGCTGGCGCTGTTGGCAGCCGTGACCCTCGACGGTGTTCCGGAGAACGTCGCGCTGGGGGTGTCGCTCGGCGAAGGCACCGGCGGGCTGGCACTGCTCGCGGCCATCTTCGTCTCCAACTTCCCGGAGGCGCTGGTCGGCAGCGCTTCCATGCGCGAACAGGGTCGTTCCCGGACGTTCATCCTCGGCACGTGGCTGGCGTGCGCGGGGCTGTTGACCCTGGCCGTGGTCCTCGGGGCCGGACCGCTGTCGTCCGCGGCACCGGAGACCCTGTCGCTGCCGCTCGCCTTCGCCGCCGGTGCCGTCCTAGCCTCGCTGGCGGACACCCTGATGCCGGAGGCATACGAGAAGGGCGGCCCTTTGGTCGCGTTGAGCACCACCGCCGGATTCGTTCTGTCCTTCGTCCTCGCGACGCTGTGACCGCATCACCGAGGACACCACGACCGGTGCGGTAGACCGTCCGGACGCTGTGTCCATGGACCTGCTGGAGTGACGGCGCGGCTCTCCCGCACCGTCACCACGATCTTTCAAACTTCGGCTTCCTCTTCGTCGTCTTCGAAGACCTCGTCGAGGATTCCACCGGCGACGTAGCCGACGGCAAGTCCTCCGGCTACGCCCATGGCGACGCCACCCATACCGCCGGCGTGACCGCCGTGGTGTTCGTCGTGATGGCCGCCGTGCCCGTACCCCGGGGCGCCGTAGCCAGCGCGGTTCTGCCGGTGGTCGACGGCTTGGCGGATCCAGGCGTCGACCTGCTGAGTCCAGTCGAGGCTGTCGGCGGCGGCGTGGTCGACGGTGTACCGGCCGAAGCTGTCGTGGCCGCTGCTGAACATGCCGCCGCCCTTGTCGAATTCGAGGATCACTTCGACGGTGTTCGCGGTGGTCACGAACGTCAGTTCGACCTCGCTGATCGCGTGCGTGTACTGCGGTGCAGCGAAGTATTCGATCTCCTGATAGAACGGCAGAGTCTGCGGGACGCCGGCGATCTGCCCGTACTCCAGGTCGGCGCCTCTGAACCCGAACCCGAGCTGGGCGAAGGCGTCGAGGATGCGCTGCTGCACGGGCAGCGGGTTGACGTGCAGCGTGTCCAGGTCGCCCTTGTCGACGGCGCGGGCGACCGCCACCTCGGTCCGCACACCCATGACCATCCCGCGCAACGGCTGGCCGTACACGGTCGTGATCGGGGTTTCCCACGGCAGTTCCAGCTGGAACGGCACCGACAGGTGCTGGCCCTCGGCCAGCCGTAGCGGACCGCTGACCGTGACGCGGTGGTACTCGCCGGTGGTCGTGCCTTCGCCGTCGCCGCCTTCGACCTCCATCCGGGTGACCAGGCCCAAGGCGACGTGCTCGATTTCGGCGTCGTGGCTGCCGCCGGTCAGATTCACCTGCCCGGCCACCACACCGCCGGGATAGGCGTTCGGATTGGTCAGCACCGTGTCGACACTGGGACCGCCGACGCCGAAAGCGCCGAGCATCCGTTTGAACACCACGTCTTTTCTCCTCCATGAGAGCAGGGCGGACCACGATCTGCCCGGCCGCAGCGCACCCCGGCCCGGCGGATGACTAGCGGGTGCTGCCGGTGCGCCCGGCGCGGCGGGCAGCGTCCACGACCGGATCGGTCTCGTCGTCGAACTGGCCGATCACCTGCTCGAGAAGGTCTTCGAGAGTGACCAGGCCGATCACCGTGGTCGTGTCGGTGACCAAGGCCAGGTGACTGCGCCGGCTGCGCATCGCCGCGATGGCATCCAGGACGCTGGTGTCGGCCGGCAGCGGCAACGCCGCGGTCATCAGGTCTCGCGCCGTCGCGGGCCGATTGCCGCTGGTGGTCTTCGCGGCGTCCCGGACATGCACGACGCCGACGATCGCTCCGGTGTCGTCGGTGACCGGGAGCCGAGACCGGCCGGTCTCGGTACTGCGCACCTCGACGGCGCGGGCGTCGGCGTTCGCGGGAACGTCGAGGATTTCCGCGGTCGGGACCATCACCTCGCGTACGGACATCGACTGCACCCGCAACATCGCGGTGAGCAGTTCGTGTTCGACGTCCTCGATGGTGCCGTGTTCCTTGGACGTCTTCAGTAGCATCTGCAGCTGCTCGGCGTTGTGCACCTGCGCCAGCTCGTCCTGCGGCGTCACCTTGAACAGCCGCAGGCAGGCGTTGGCCAGCCCGTTGAGAGCGACCAGGACCGGCCGGAAGACGGTGGTGAATCCGACGAACGGAATCGCCAGCAGCTGCGCCGAGTTCTCCGGATGACTGATCGCCCACGACTTGGGCGCCATCTCCCCGACGACGACATGCAGGAAGCCGACCAGGGCGACGGCCAGGATGAAAGCCACCACGTACGCCGCGCCGGCGGGCAGCCCGACCGTGGTGAAAACGGGTTCGAGCAGGTGTGCAACCGTGGGCTTGGCCAGTGCGCCGAGGCCGAGGGTGCACAGGGTGATGCCGAGCTGGGCGCCGGCCAGCATCATCGACAGCTGCCGGGTGCCGGCCATCGCGGCCCGAGCACCGCGTGATCCTTCGGCGGCGGCCGTTTCCAGCCGGTGCCGTTTAGCCGCGACCAGCGCAAACTCCGCGGCGACGAAGAACCCGTTGGCTGCCAGCAGCAACACCGATATCAGCAGAGACCAGGTGGTGCTCATGCTGTCACCTGCCCGTCGGCGTGGTCGTGGATGACGGTCAGGGCGACCCGGTCGGGCACGTGCCGGCGCACGGCCAGCACGGTCAGCCTGGCCACCCCTTGCGGTACGGGCTTGCCGTCGGCGTCGACCATCGGCGGCAGCGGGACATCGAGCTGCTCCTGGGTGGCCGGAAGATGACCGAGTCGGGCCAGAATCAGGCCGGAGACGGTGTCGTACATGTCGTCGTCCGGTAGCCGGATTCCGGTGGCCTCGGCGATCTCGTCGACCCGAGCCCGGCCCGGGATCTGCCAGGCGCCGTCCTCGGCCTTCTCGATGACCGGTTCGGGCAGGTCGTCCTCGTCGCGGATGTCGCCGACCAGTTCCTCGGCGACATCCTCCAGGGTGATGATGCCGGCGAAGCCGCCGTACTCGTCGACCACGATCGCCATCTGCCGGTGCGCCGCCTTGAGGCGGTCCAGGACCTCCGGTAGACGGGCGGTCTCCGGTAGCACGACGGGCTCCGTGGCCAGGTCGCGGACCGTGGTGGTGGCCCGGACGGCAGGGTCCAGGGTGACGACGTCGGCGATGGAGACCACACCGATCACGTCGTCGACGCCGTCGCCGGTCACCGGAAACCGGGAGTGCCCGGTATCGAGCAGGTCGACGACCCGCAACGCCGGCTCCGTCTGGCCGATCGTGGTGACGTCCACGCGAGGCCGCATCGCCTCAGCGGCAGTGCGGTCCCGGAAGTCCAGGCCGTGGTCGAGCAGCCGGGCGGCCCGGGCGTCGAGGGTGCCCTCGCTGCTGGCGTTGGCGATGATCCGGTCCAGGTCCTCCGACGTGGCGCCCTGCGGCAGTTCCTCGATCGGTTCGATGCCGATGGCACGCAGCAGCCGGTTGGCGGTGGCGTCGAACATCCGGATCAGCGGCCCGGCCACGGCCAGGTAGATCAGCGTCGACCGGGACAGCGCCCGCGCAAGAGTCTCCGGTTTGGCGATGGCGAGGTTCTTCGGCGCCAGCTCACCGAGCACCATCTGCACCACGGTCGCGAACAGCAGCGCGAACACCATCGAGATCGAGGTGCTGACCGTCTCGGACAGACCGGTCAACCCGAGCAGCTCGGCGGTGCCCCGCCCGAGGTAGGGCTCGGCGACATAACCGGCGAGCAGCGCGGTCACGGTGATGCCGACCTGAGCGCCGGACAACACGAACGACAGCCGCTGCGTCACCCGCAGGGCGCGTTCGGCGGCCGGGTCGCCGTCATCGGCCATCGCCCGCAGCTTCTCGCGGTCGACGGCCACGTACGCGAACTCCTGCGCCACGAAATAGCCGGTCGCCGCGGTCAGTAACACGATGGCGAGAATCCCGATGAGGATCAACACGACAGATCACCGCCGTCGCGGGCTCCGCAGCGGGCAACACGGGGCCGGGTCACGCCCGGCCAGGTACTACAGCCTTCAATCGAACCGTTGGACACCCTCGCAAACTAGCACCTATGACTGTACGGTTGCTGAAAGCTGATCATCGGGAGGTCTCTGTGAGCACCCTGCTGCGCATCGGCGAACTCGCCGCCCAAGCCGGCGTCAGTACTCGCACCGTCGATTACTACACACAGCTCGGGCTGCTGAACGCCGCCGACCGTACGGGAGGGGGATTCCGCCTCTACGACCCGGCAGCCGTCGACACCATCGCCACGATCAAGCAGCTGGAAGAGCACGGCCTTAGCCTGCAAACCATCGCCGCCGCATTTCACGGCGCCGGCGACACCGACCTGATCTCCCAGCTCGACCACCTCGCCACGGGCCTTCAGACACTGCAAGAGGCGGCGGAGAGTGCACCACAGGCTCAGGCGCTGCTCACGCTGCTCAGCGCTCGCGCGCACGCCCTTATCGATCTCGCCTTGACGATCATCGACTCACCGCTGGTGTGACGCCCGCCCACACCGCAACGATCACCCGATCCGGCAGGTGCGATCACCGAGGGCATTCACGATGGAGTGATATCTCGGCAACCGTACAACGGCAGACGGCCTTCAGATGTTCAACGCCGACGATGCGGTGCTGAAAGCCAACCTGGTGGTCGGCCGGGGGCCGACCGGGACGATGGGGATTCACGCCCGGCGGGCATCGGGCCGGGGCGTCACCGGAGCACACGATAGCGAGGTGTTCGTCGCCGAGGCGCCCAAGCTCACAGCGACCCGCGCGGACGGCTCGGTCATCGCGATAGCCACCGCGCCCACGCAGTTCTAGCCTCCTGTCCGCCGGCGGTAGCCGGCGATCAACACCTCTGGTGGCGGTGTGCTCAAGCGAGCTTGACCTCCTTCACCGCACCGGTCTTGCGGTGCAGCTCCAGATCCTTGATGAGCGCGCCCGGGACCAGGGCGTCGGTGAACGCTTCGTCCTTGTCGCAGTCGTCGCCCTTGCCAGCTCGAACTACCCCAACCACATCGCCCTGGCCAGCGCCCTGCACGCGTACCTGCGCTGGCGCAACGCCAACAACCGCCACCCCGATGTCATCGCCGCCCAACGACGCGAACGCGCCCGCGTCTGCGCCCGCAGCGAACACCACCACCGCTGGGGCCGACCGACCCACCACCCGGGCAGCCTGATCCGCTGCCTCGAACGTTCTGGCTCACAGCACCGGGGACGGCGCCTGCACGCAGCGGATCATGCGGATCTCCCGTATCCCGTCCGCGACCTGGACCGCTCCGTCGGCTACGAAGCCGTGCTTACGGTAGAACGCTTGCGCGCGAGGGTTGGGATCGGCGACCCACAGCACCGCCGACTCCACGGGGTCGATGACAGCGTCTAACAACGCCTGGCCAGCACCCGTACCGTGCGCGGGTGTAACCACATAGAGCAGATACAGATGTCTTGCCCCAGCCGCCGCAGCGTCCAGCGATGGACCTGACATCGCGACGCCGATCAACTCACCTTCCCGCTCGACCACAGCCGTTCGGTTCTCGCGATATCGCCCATCGGTCAGAGCCGCAGTCCAGAACCGCTCCCGCGCAGCCGGGAAACCCGGATCGTCGAGTACCGCATCCGACATGAGCCCTCGATACGTCTCCTGCCAGCACCGAACATGCACATCCGCCATCCGGGTAACGTCCTCGACCCGGGCCGAGCGAACAGTCAACGAGGAACCCACCGCAGAATCGTAGGACGTGCCCACCTGCTCGCCGAGCCCGATTTCGGTGCCGATCGGCAGTCAGCGTGTCACCAACACCACCAAGGGTCTTGGCCGCGGCACTAGGTTGCGGCGTATAAGGCCAGGAGCCTGGAGCGATCCGGGGGCGACGGCCTCTCGGGCCGGGCGACAGTCTTGATCGCCTCTCGTCTGGCGGCCAGTGGTGTTGAGCGACCAACAGTTACATTCGGACTCACCGCAGTACCATCCGCGGTCAGCGGCGGCATGATTCCGATCTATCGGGTGACCCGTGATCCCCGGACGGCTGCCCGGCAGCGTGCCGGGCCCCGCCAACGGCGGCCGAGGGACCCGACACCGGTGTGTCAGCGTAGGTAGTCGGCGAGTGGGAGGTTGCGCTCGCGGATGCCCTGAACGACCAGGCCGGCCATCTCCTCGGCTCCGTACTCGGAGAAGTGGGTGTTGTCGGCGACACCGTCCACCGCTGCACGTAGGAAGAGCCGGGCGGAGCCGGCCGGGCCCAGGGACTCCACCAGCTGTTCACTCTTCGCTGTCAGATCGATCACCGGCACGCTGAGCGAGGAACCCAGAGCGCGCATCTCCGCCGGCAGGTTCACGCCGACGCCATTGACGTGCAGCGCCGTGGAGTTGAGCTGGTTGCCGTCGAACAGCCGCCGGACCGGCGGGGTGACCAGGACGGCGACGCCGCCCCTGGCCCGCACCTGATTGATCATCGTGGTCAGGTTGGTGCGGAACGCCGACGCGCCGGTGGACTTGTCGTTGTGCCCGAACTGGATGAGCACCAGGTCGTTCGACGTGATCAGCGGCCGCATCGTCGGGAACAACGCGCTGTTGCTCAGGAAACTGCCCGAGCCCTCCCCGGAATCGCCGTAGTTGGCGATGACCGCGCCGGCCGACAGGCGACTGGGCAGGATCTGCCCCCACCCGGTGTACGGGGCGATGGGCTGATCGCAGACCGTGGAGTCGCCGGCCAGGTAGACCGCGAGCGGGTTGCTCGCCGGCGCGACGGTGAGGCCGGACAGCTTCGGCATGGAACCGGCGAACGACACGTCCAGGCCGGACGTTCCCGAACCGCCCTGCCCGGTCGGCTGACCTTCGGGCTGCCGCACGTTGATCGTGAAGACGTGTCGGCTGATCGTGCCGGCCGCGGTGGCGACCGGCGCGAGGATCCACCGGCGCGCCTCCACCGACATGGAGGTGTTTCCCGCCGAGGCTCGGTCGCCGATCCATGCGGTCACCGTGTAGTTGCCGGGGGAGACCGCGAAGTGGCAGCGGATCGGCGAGCTGCCGGTGCACTCCGGCGGCCGCCCGGGCGGTTCGGTCGGATCGCCCGTGGTGGCGACGTCGAGGTAGTCGAGGTTGGCGAGCCCCACAGCGGTGGTCGCGGCGAACCGGATCGTGTTGGCCCCGGCATCCAGCTGGACCGTGTGGGTCCTGGTCGTCCAGGTGGTCCACGCGCCGGTGGCTTCGAAGACGAATCCGGCCTGCACCACCGTTCCGTTCACACTCAGATCCGCCGGCCGGTTCGCGGTGCTGCCGTTGGCATACCGGATGCCCAGAGTGACCGCACCCGCGGCTCGCATGTCCACGGTGAACTCAACCGCGGAACCGACCGCGTTCGTGGTGTCGCAGAAGCCGCCACCGGAGTAGCCGGCGTGAGTCGAGGCTACGGCACCGCCGCACGTGGCGGGCGCGGACTCCGCCTCGTATCGGGTGGTGGCGGCATACGCATTCGATGCGAGCATGACAGCGCCTCCGGCTACCGCGGTCGTCACTGCCGTCATGACGCAGGTCTTCGTCAACTGGCTCATTAATGCTCCCGGGGGTGTTCTGGTGTGCGGGTGGATTGCCGCGGTTGCCTCAGGTAGGCGGGGAGGGACTTGCTGGTCGTGCAGGGCCAGGGCGACGAGCCCGGCGATCCGCCGGGCACCGGCGCTTCGAAGTGCGTGTGGTCCGTGCGAAAGAGGGCACCCACCGGGCCTGATCCGTAGTCGCCGTTGAAGAGACGGCAGACGGAGATTGTTGTGAGCGTGAAGCTCAGCGTGTGCAGGTCGATGACGGGCACCTGGCCGGCGCGCCTCGGCCTCGTACCGGGTGGGTGCTGCCGTCGCGGTGGTGGGACGGGGATCTGTGGTGACTAGAGGTACTGGTCGAGGACCGGCGTGAGCCGCTGTGCGATCTTGGCGTGGCCGGCATCGGTGGGGTGGACGTTGTCGCTCGTGTCCGTGGCCGTGTTGACCCAACCCGTGGTGTCGACGAAATGGACCTTGCTGTCTCCGGCCGCGTTGCGGGCCGCGACGGCATTGCGGGTTTCCGGCACGTACCGGTTGCGGAACGTGCCCATCGCAAAGATGTGGGCGGTGGGGTAAGCCTGGCGTACCCGCTCGAGCAGGACGATGTAGTTCTGGTGGAACTGCGTCGTGGACACGCCGTGGCCGATGTCGTTGGTGCCGAGGTTGATCACGACGCCGGTCGCCTGGTAGGTGGAGAAGTCCCAGTCGTCGCGGCTGGCCGAGGCCGATGAGCGGCGGAACCAGTCCATCATGCCGTAGCAGTCCTGGCTGACCAGGCAGGCGCCGCCCTGGGCGATCTGGGTGTGACCGGCTCCGAGCGCCTCGCCGGTGAGCCAGGGGTAGGCGGTGAAGGGCCGATTGGCGTTGGGCTGCCCGACGGTGATCGAGTCGCCGATGAATTCGACCAGGTTCTGCGGCCGGGTGACCGCTGTGGTCCGGGCCCCACCAGCGAGGAGGAGGCCGCCGAAGACCGGATCGCCGGTGTACGAGCCGGCCCGCTCCCGATAGCCGATCCGGATGGTGTGCTCGCCGGCCGGCAAGCCGGTAGCCAGCGTCACGTTGCCGGAGACGTTGCGGCGCCATTGCAGCGGCGCCCGGTCGATCGAGTAGTAGAGGTCGATGGTGTTGCGCTGGCGCACTCCGATGGAGCCACCGGTGAATCCGGTCTCCAGGTAGCCGCCGGCCCATCCCATGGCGTGGTACGACGAGTTCGACCGTTCCCAGCGCCCGTGGTACTGGATGTTCGGGTCGCTCGGCTGGCCGGTGCCGGCCGGTCCGCTGCCGGTCATCTCGACGTCGAGGAAGTCGATATTGGGTAGGCCGGCGGCGGTGGACGGGCTGAACCGGATCGTGTTGCCGCCCGCGTTCACCGACACCGTCAACGTCCTGGTGACCCACGACGACCAGGCTCCGGTGCCCTCGAATGATGTCGTCGTGACCCGCGAGCCATTGACGAGGACGTCTGCTGGCCGGGCGGTCGTGGTGCCCCCGGCGAAGCGGACCGCCAGCGTCGCGGTGCCGCCCGTGGTCGCGTCGACGGCGAACTGGACCGCCGCTCCGGCGGCGTTGTCGCCGTTGCAGAAGCCGGTTCCGGAGAATCCCGCGTGGTTGGAGTCGATGGTGCCGGCACAGGTGGCCGGTGTGGATTCGGCCTCGTACCGGGTGGACGCGGCTGTGGCGGGGCCGGTCGTCACCGCGAGAGCCGTACCGGCGAGAACGACCGACGCGATGAGGAGTGGGGCGAACTTCATGATGCGCTCCGGGGGGTGAGCAAGGGGATGAGAGAGGCGGAACTGCGGGGGTACGGAGGCGAGCGCGGTGTTACCGGGCGGGGGGCAAACCGGCTCGGGTGTCAGGGCAACCAGCGGATGTGAGGGTTGAGCCGGCCGGTCCGGTCGAAGACGGCCATGTTGTCCCACTCGTTGCCGGAGCCGTTGATGTCGGCCGGGTCCCAGCCGTTGCCGGGCACCGCGTACCAGGTGGGTTCCCAGTAGAAGACCCCACTGGCGCCGGCGTTGCGGGCGGTGTTCTGCACGGCGGCGAAGTTGGCCTGCTGCCCGGCCGGTGTGGCCGGATAGCCCGAGCACTCGGTGCTGACCACGTTGCGGGTGCTGTCGGCGTTGGCTGTGGTGTAGGGGTAGGCGGTCTCCGCGATGATCACCGGTTTTCCGAAACGGGAGCGCATGTCGGAAACCACAGTGGCCAGGTTCGACAGTGAGCCGTGCCAGGCGCAGTAGTAGGACAGGCCGGTGATGTCCCACTGGACGCCTTGGGCCCGGATGCCGTCGTAGAACGAGCGCGCGCCGCTCTCGACGTTCGCGGTGTGGATGACCACCTGGGTGCCGCTGTTGCACGCCTTGGTCGCGTTGTAGCCGGCCCTGAGCAGCAGCCCGAGATTGGTGTAGTTGCCGTTGACCACCCGGCCGTCGTCCCAGAGCATCCCGGTGTTGATCTCGTTGCCGATCTGCACGCTGTCCGGCACGGTGCCCTGCGCCTTCAGGCTGTTGCAGACGTCGTACGTGTGGTTGTAGACGTCGGTCTGCAACTGGCTGATGCCGTGGCCTGCCCAGGTGGCCGGTTTGTACTGCTTGCCGGGGTCGGCCCAGGTGTCGGAGTAGTGGAAGTCCACCATCAGCCTCAGCCCTTTGGCCTTGACCGTCCGAGCGTACTGAAGAACCTTGTCCTTGTTGTTGTAGCCGCTGCGCGGGTTGTTCCAGATCCGCAGCCGGACGTAGTTGACTCCGGCGTTCTTGAGGATGTCGAGCGGATCGCCCGGGGTGCCGTCGGCGTCGGTGTACCGCGCCCCCACGTCGCTCGCCCGCTGTCCGGTGGACACGTCCGCGCCCTGCATGACCGAGGGGTTCCCGTCGTCCGTCGTACTCACCTCGAGGTGGTCGATGTTGGCCAGCCCGCCGGTGGTCGTCGCGGCCAGCCGCACGGTGTTGGCTCCCGCGGCCAGGTGCGCGGTCAGGGTCTTGGTCGTCCAGCCGGTCCACCCGCCGGTGGTCTCGAACGCGAGCCCGGACCGGGCCACCATGCCGTTCACGCTGACATCGGCGGGCCGGCTCGACGCGGCGCCGTTGGCGAACCGGACAGCCATATTCGCGGTGCCCGCCGCGGGAGCGTTCACGGTGAAGGTGAGCGTGGCGCCGGCGGTGTTGGGTGTGTCGCAGAAGCCGCTGCCGGAGTAGCCGGGGTGATCGGCGGCCACCGTGCCAGTGCATACGGCGGGCGGTGACTCCGCCTCGTACCGGATCATCGCGGCATGCGCGGACGGTGTCATCGCGACGGCGGTGACGGACAGGAGGGTTGTCAGCGCCATGACCGCCGAGGTTCTCGTGACCCGTTTCATCGAAGCTCCCGGAGAAAAGCGGGGCGCACCGCCATGAGGTGGCCGGCGCGCCCCGACAGTTAGCGGTCTCAGCGGACGTGGATGTTCGGCTGCGGCGGGTTGGCCATGCCGTTGCCGAGGAAGAAGCTCGGGTGTGGCGGCTGGTTGTAGGCGGTGTTCTGCCATGCGATCGCCACGCGGTACTGGGGGTCGTGCATCAGGGTGTGGATGCGCCGGTCGGTCGGGGTCGGGGTGGCGTAGATACGCAGCGCCGCGTTGTCGTCGCGAGGCAGGACGATCTCCTCACGCCAGTCACCGAAAAGGTCACCGGAGAGCGATGGCGTCGACTTGGTGCCGTTGACCGAGTGGGCGCCGGAGCCGGTGAGCAGACGGGTGTCGCCACCGGTGCCGTACTTGTCGACGTGGTTGCCGTCGAGTAGTTCGCGCACCGGGTCGCCGTCCCACCAGGCGAGGAAGTTGTAGCTGCCGGGGTTGCGGCCGACGTTGCCGCCGGAGGCGTTGAACAGGTTGCCCAGTCCGGTTCCGGTGCCCCAGAATTCGGCGCCCGGGTTGCCGGCGTAGACGTCGCCGGCGACGCCGCGTGCGGGACCCTCGCAGTTGCAGGTGTTGTTCTTCTGCATGATGACGTTGCCGTTGCCGGCGTCGCGGAGGGTGGCGGCGGCGCCGGAACTCTGCTCGTGGATCTGCCAGATCTCCTGACCCGCGCGGCCGGGCACGAAGTCACTCACGTGCAGCGCGTCGCCGTGTGCGTAGAAGTTGGTGGTGTAGCGGCCGGTGCCGTTGGCGTTGATGGTCATGCCGCCATAGATGATCTCGTCGGTGCCGTTGCCGTCGACATCGGCGATGGACAGCGAGTGGGTGCCGCGTCCGGTCCACTGGCTGCCCGCGCTGCGGGAGTCGAAAAGCCACCGTCGCGTCAGCGTGCCGTTGCGGAAGTCGTACGCGGCGATCGCGCTGCGGGCGTAGTAACCGCGACCCATGATCAGGCTGGGTCGTTGGCCGTCCAGGTATGCGGTGCCTGCCAGGAACCGGTCACCGCGGTTGCCGTAGTTGTCGCCCCAGTCGCTGATGTTGCCGCGGGCCGGTTCGAAGTTCACCGTGGCCCGTACGGCGCCGGTCAACCCGTCGAAGACGGTCAGATATTCAGGGCCGGTGATGATGTAGCCGTCGGCGTTGCGGTGATTGGCGCCCGCGTTGCCGATGACCTGCCCGGTGCCGGAGACGGTGCCGTCACCGGTCTTGACCGCGAGTTCGGCGCGGCCGTCGCCGTCGTAGTCGTAGACCTGGAACTGGGTGTAGTGGGCGCCCGCTCGGATGTTGCGACCCAGGTCGATACGCCACAGCCGCTGCCCGTTGAGCCGGTAGGCGTCGAGGTAGACGTTGCTGGTCACCCCGGATTGGGCATTGTCCTTCTGATCACTGGGGTCCCATTTGAGGATGATCTCGTACTGGCCGTCGCCGTCCACATCACCGACGGAGGCGTCTCCGGCGGTGTAGTTGCTGCCCGGACGGGAGATCGGCACGTCGAGATGGTTGCCGCCGGTGAAGCGCAGCGACGGCGCGGACGCCGCCTGCTCGGTGCCGTTCACCACCGCGCGGACGGTGTACGAGGCATCAGAGGGCGCCCCGGAGTCCAGCAGGTTGGTGGAGTCGGTGACCGGTGAGGCGTTCACCTTCGTCGAGCCGCGGTACACGTTGAACCCGGTCGAGGACGATTCGAGACCCAGTAGCCGCCACGACACCAGGTTCGCTGACCCGGACCGTACGCTGAGCACGCCTCGGTCGAGGTCCTCCATCTGCCTGCCCGGGCCGGTCGGCGGTGCCTCGCCGACCTCGAAGTCCAGGTAGTCGATGTTGGCGAGGCCGGTGGCGGTGGTCGGGGACAGCCGGACGGTGTTGGCGCCGGCGGTGACCGGCACGGCGAGGGTCGTGGTGGCCCACGTGGTCCAGGCGCCGGTGGATGCGAAGTCGGCACTCCGGATGGGGTTTCCGTTGACCAGCACGTCCGCCGGGCGGCTGGCCGAGCCTCCGTTGGCGTACCTGAAACCGATGGTGGCCGTTCCCGCGGTGGCCGCGGTGACCGAGAACTGCACCGCGGCGCCCGCCGCGTTGCTGGCGTTGCAGAATCCGCTGCCGGAGAAGCCGGCGTGGTTGGACTCGATGGCGCCGTCGCAGGTGGCCGGCGCGCTCTCCGACTCGAATCGGCTCGCGGCAGCGGAGGCCGTCGTGGAGATGATCCCTGCTGCGGCGATCGGTATCGCGGCTGCCGCCGCGAGCAGTGCGACGCGCCTTCGGCGTTTGGGCATGAGTGTTCTCCAGACTTGAGGATGACCGAACGCGCCGCTCATGTGGGGGAGTAGCGGCGACGGGCGGTGAGCCGGGGAGATAATAATTGACACATAGTTTGGCGATAGCAAGAACGCCTGTCAATCGAAGCTCGCCGCTGTATGCCGAGGGTGTGTCAGGTGATCGCCGACGACGGTACGGGGCAGATCATGAGGGCCGTTACAGGCTTGGGGCCTTGCCGTTCTCCCATGCCGAAGTGCATTGTGGCCAGCCCGTTCCCGGCCATGCTCGGTGAGTTCCGGGTGATCACTGCGGCCGCTCGCATGGCGATCAGCGGGCGGGTGCGACGTGGCGTGCCCGAGAGTTGCCGGCACTCCGCGTCGGCTCCGATCCGACCGCCCGCAGGTAACCAAGGAGCAGTCCCTCCGACATCGGTCGGCCCCGCACCCGGCCTGGAACGCGTGGTCGTGGGGGAGGAGAAGGTGGCCCCGCCCGATCGGGAGTTCACGGGTGGAGGTCGGTGATTCCAGGTTCTTACTGACTGCTTACGTGGTCAGCTCGGACCCGTCTGCCTCTTCGTGTCCCCCGTACCTGGGAGTAGCGACTCCTCGCCGGAGTCGCCGCCGGGCACTGAGAGGCTTCGAGGAGTAGAGCGTGCGAACCACACCACATCGGGTTGGGCGAGTGCATACACGCACCGCGCGGATCGCCATGGCCGCGGCAGTCGTTGCCGCGACGGGGGCGCTGACTGCGACATTCGTCTCCAGCGGCGGTAAGGGGACCGCGGACGCGGCCACCGAACTGAACCAGTTCGTCCCCATCCAGCAAGTGCAGCCGAACGTGCGGAACCCTGCGCCCGGCGCCCAGGCGTCAACGGGCGTCTTCACCGTGGACTGTGGCACCAACGGCAACGGCAAGTTCAGCCCGGACAACCCCGTCGCACAGCCGGGCATCAAGAACGGCGCCGAGCACCTGCACGACTTCATCGGCAATCTGGCCATCACCACGAACTCCTCCGACGCCGACCTGGACGCCTCCGGGACGACGTGTAAAAACGGCGACAAGTCCTCCTACTTCTGGCCGGTCGTACGGATCGACAAGACCGTCCGCTCCGGGGCCGACACCGCACGCGCTCTCGCGGCGACGACCCCGATGGTGACCTGTCCCGGCGTCCGTGACCGGCTGCCCGCCGTGCCGGCTCGGGCCCGGGCCGCGGTCGACAGCCGCCTGGCCTCACTCGATCGCGCAGTCGCCGCCGCCAACAAGCGGATGGCCACGAGCAAGGGCCGCATCGACGCCCGCCTCAACGCCTCCGTACTGGCTGACCTGCGCACTCAACGCGCCCAGCTGATCAAGGGCATCAGCGACCAGATCGCCGCGGCCGGCGGCGGCCGTACCTCCGGCATGGTCTCGCTCGTGGAGTGCGACACCAACTACGACGGCATGCACGCCGGCATGCGCCACTCCACCGCCGACGTGAAGGCCGCCCTGGCCGCCTCCGCGCAGATCCAGTGCCCGACAGTGCGGGACAAGCTGCCCGGCGTACCCGCTCCGGCCGTCGACGAGGTCAACCGTAACCTCGCCGAACTCGACCGGCAGCTCTCCGAGGCCAACGAACGCCTGGTCACCACCCGCGGACAGGGCGGGAACAACTTCGTCGACAACGCCATTCTCGGACCCCTGAAGGCCAAGCGGACCGCCTTACTCGACCGCATCGGCATCGCCATCTCCCGCAACGCCGCCCGTCCCCAGGGCCTCGAGGCCCTGGCCGGCTGCACCGTGACCGGCCAGGCCCAGAACGGCCAAGGCAACCAGGGCGGTCAGAATAACCAGAACGGTGGAGCGGCAGCCCCCAGCGCTCCCGCCGCGCTGCCCGACCCGCAGGGCCCGAACCTCGAACTGCCGAACAACACCGGCGGCATCGTCCGGCCCGCGTCGGTGCTGATCGAATACCGCGGCAACGCCACCAGCAAGGTCGTGCCCATGCCGAAGTTCCTGCGGGCGCTTACCGGTGACGCCAAGCCGATCAGCCGGGGACCGGCAAACGCCCGCGCCACGTGGACCTGCTCCGGCTTCACCGACCGCCTCGCCGACAAGTACCCGATCTGCCCGGACGGCAGCCAGGTCCAGCGCGTGCAGGACTTTCCCGGCTGCTGGGACGGCAAGAACATCGACAGCACCAACCACCGTGACCACCTGTCCTTCGCCGACGCCGACACCGGCGCCTGCAAACAGGGCTTCGTAGCCATCCCGCAACTGCGCATCACCATCTCGTACGACATCCCGCGCGACGTGCAGGTCAAGGGACAGTTCGCCCTGGACTCCTTCCCCGAGGAGGACCACAACCCGTTCTCCGACCACAACGACTTCATCAACGTCAACTCCGCCCAGACCATGCAGAAGATCTCCACCTGCATCAACAAGGGCAAGACCTGCCGCTGACCGAGATTGTTGGACCGGCACCCCCTGATCCGCGCCGCCGAGGTTCACCGAACCTCGGCGGCGCAGTCGGCATAGAGGCGGTCGACTCGGCGGCTACCGCGCGAGCCGTAACGGTCAGCCACCGGCGACCGGCGACCGGTCACAATTTCGGATGCCGCTGATGGTGAGACCGGTGCTGACGGTCGGGAGCTGTCGCTCCTACCTTGCAAACGTCAACCTCGGTTGATCGGACCGGGTACGCGGCTGTGACAGAGGATCGCCGTGTGGATGACACCCGCGCGGCGAGTCACCGCCAGACCCGAAGAGATCAACAACGTCTGCCGCTCAAGGAGCCTTCAGAGGACCAGGCTGAGCACGAGGGCTAAGGCGAAACCGATCGTGCCGAGAAGCGTCTCCATCACTGTCCACGTCTTCAGCGTGGTCTTCTCGTCCATTCCGAAGAATTTGCTGACCAGCCAGAAACCGGAGTCGTTGACGTGCGAGAGCACGGTTGCTCCACCGGCGATCGCGATGACGATCAATGCGAGGTCCGGCTTGGAGAGGCCGTCGGTGGCCGCGACGACCGGCGCGATGAGGCCGGCGGTGGTGGTCAGCGCGACGGTTGCCGAGCCCTGGGCGACGCGCAGCAGGAGGGAGATGACGAACGCGGCGACGATTACCGGTAGTCCGGTTTCCTCGAGTACGTCGGCCAAGGCCTCGCCGATGCCGCTGGCCCGCAGGACGCCGCCGAACATGCCGCCGGCGCCGGTGATGAGGATGACCGCGCAGACCGGGCCGAGGGCGCTGTTGACGGTCGACTCGATCTTCTCAGCCGATGCGCCGCGGTGTCGGCCGAGGACCAGCATGGCGACGAGTACGGTGATGAGCAGGGCGACCGGTGTGGACCCGATCACTTTGGCCGCGCCGACGAGTGTCGAATCCTCGTCCAGGGTGCCGGCGGTCGCCAGGGTGCTGAGCCCGGTGTTCAGGAAGATCAGGACCAGTGGTAGCAGCAGCAGGCCGATGACGGTCCGGAAAGCCGGCGGGTTACCTCGTGGTTCGGTCTGGGCCTCCGCCTTCGCGCCGTCGGACGGGGCGGCCGGGCTGGGGGAGGCGCCGGCTACAGCGGTGCTGTCCGGAGCGGATTGTGCGGCGGCCGCATCGATGTCGGCGTCCGGGGCGGTGCCGGCCGACCGGGCTGCCGGAGTGTCGTCACCGAAGACGGTGGGTACCGGTAGGTTGTACCGCCGCCCTGCCCAGGTGCCGAACAGGTAGCCGCCCAGAACCCAGGTGGGCAGGCCGATCAGCAGGCCGAACACCAGGGTGAGGCCGATGTCGGCGCCGATGAGTTCCGCGGCCGCGACCGGGCCGGGATGCGGTGGGACGAAGGCGTGCATGACTGCGAAGGCGCCCGCCACGGGAAGGCCGTAGAGCAGGATCGAGCCGCCGAGTCGCCGGGCGATGGTGAACACGATGGGCAGGAAGACGACGAATCCGGCGTCGAAGAAGATGGGGAAGCCGAACAGCAGCGCGGCCACACCCAGCGCGAGCGGGGCTCGTCTCTCCCCGAAGCGCCGCACCAGGCTGTCGGCGAGCACCTGCGCGCCGCCGCTGAACTCCATGAGCCGACCCAGCATCGCCCCGAGGCCGACGAGCAACGCGACGCTGGCCAGGGTGGAGCCGAAGCCTGAGGTCAGCGTCGAGACGATGTCACCGAGGGGCACCTGGGTGGCTAGAGCGGTCAGCAGGCTGACGAGGACGAGCGCGACGAACGCGTGCAACTTGAGCTTGATGATCAAAAACAGCAGGAGCAGAACAGCGGCCGCCGCAATGAGCAGCAGCGGGCCCGCGGAGTATGCCGGTTCGACGGCCTCCGCGGCGATCACGTCCATCTTCATGGGTTCCCCTCATGATTCGCAGGTGACGATGGGACCGGCGGCTCGGTCGAGCGCGATGGCGTTCGGTGGGGCGAGGACCGATGATCCCCGGTACGCCGTGAGCCGATTGACGGAGCCTGACATGAAAACGTCCCGGTGGCTCGCCGAGCGCGGCGCACTGGCCCGGCGCCGGAGCGGTTCCACCATCCTCACGGTTGCCGCGCCGATCCGATGACCGGTTGTTGTCGTACCCCGATGGCCGGGGCCGGGGCCGGGGCCGGCGCAGCGGGACGTGGACGCGTCCGCGCTCCGCACGTAGGCGCGGGGTGAGTGGCCGCCCCACTACGCGTGGACCGTTACAGTCGGTATTGCATCGCTACCCAGCCGCGTCGGAGTGCACAGTGGTCAGTCCGTTCCAGCTCGAGGAGATCTTCCAGGACGTTGCGGACGGGTCGGCGCGGCAGCTGCGCCGACCCGTCCGCGGTTCGCCGCAGGGCATCGCGGTGACTCTGATCGCTGACTACACGTTGCGCAACGACGGCTGGCTACCGGCAACTGCCCTGCTCACCCTGCTCGGTGATTTCGGGGTCACCCATGCCGCCGCGCGCATGGCGATCAGCAGGCTGGTGCGGCGTGGGGTGCTGGACAGCCGTCGGCAGGGCCGGTACAGCTCGTACCAGTTGACCGCGCAGGCCGCCGACGAACTGTCGGTCGGTGGTGTCGGGATCGCTGAATTCGCGGTCGAGCCGGATTCCTGGGACGGGTTCTGGACGTTCGTGACCTTCTCGATGCCGAAGGAGGAGACCACGCGGCGCAGCGCCCTGCGCGTCCGGCTGCGATGGAACGGGTATGCGCCGCTGTATGACGGCGTCTGGGTGTCACCGCAGCCGCTGACCACGCGGGAGCGGGCAGACCTGGCAGCCGTGGCGTCTGGCACGATCACCGTGGTCCGCGCCCAGCACCTGCCGCTGGACACCGAGACCGACCGCAGCCCGGTCGAGGCCTGGGACATCGACGCCATCGCCGAGCACTACGAGGCCTTCATCCGCCAGTGGAGCGCCATGCTGCCCGGGATCACCGACGGCAGCGTCACCGGGGCCGAGGCGGTACGCGCTCGCACCGAGGTGATGGACACCTACCGCCGCTTCCCGACCATCGATCCCCAACTGCCGACCAAGCTCATGCCTCCCGGCTGGCCCCGTGGGCGCGCCCGGGAGGTGTTCGTCGCGGTGTACGACGGCCTGGCCGGCCCGGCGCAGGAGTACGTGCGGGCCGTTGCCGCCGAGGCCGCGAATGGATCCCAGCCCGGCATCCAGGCGCACACCGTGGCTGAGATGCACGCCGGCATCCGGACGATCGAGGAGCGGCGTGGCGCTCGTGTGAGTCGGTAGGCGGCGGCGGTGATACGGAGACGGCGGGCGTCGCGGCTGTCGAGCTGGTCGCCGACGATGTGATGCGGCCTTCGCCGACCGTGCGTGGTTAGACCCGACAGTGGCGGGGCCCGGCGGCTTCGTGATGGATCCCGCCGACGCCGATGCCCTCGCGTATCTGGTCATGGGCACGCTCGGCGTGCAGCAGGCCGGGTGCGAGCGACGGTACTCCACCTGGCCGGCCCCGTGTCCGGCCGGCGGATACCGCTGGTGGTGGACAACGGCGAGCACCTGTTGCCAGGTCCTTGCCGGCCGACCGACTGCTCCCTCGCCAGGAGTCGAGGATCGTCGATTGACAAACTTAGACTCCACCGTAATACTATTTGATATATGTAGATGCGGCGCCCTCGCAACAACATCGCCTACACCGGCACCCCCACCTCGAACATGACCAGTACCACCGCCTCGAACAACTCCTGGAACCTGCCCGTCACCCTCAACGACGCCCAGTTCCAGAGTGTGTCGACGTCCGGCTGGGACGCCCCACGCCAGGCCGACGGCAGCCTGCCCGTGCTGCCTCATCTCCGCCTCGCCCCGAACAGCACCTTGATCGACAAGGGCACCGACGTCGGCCTGCCCCACACCGGCCCGGCACCGGATCTCGGCGCCTTCGAGCAATCCGGCGGCACGGCCCCGACGGGACAACGGTACGAGGCCGAGACCGTTCCGGCGGTGTGCCAGGGCGCCATCGACACCAACAACGCGGGCTATTCCGGCAGCGGCTTCTGCAACGGCAATGCCGCGGTGGGCGCCTATGCCCAGTTCACGGTGAACGCGTCGACGGCTGGTACGGCCATCCTGAGGATCCGGTCGCCAACGGCGCCACCAGTGGCGCCGCACGACCGGCGATCCGGATCCTCAACGGGTCCTCGATCGCCACCGTGCCGTTCCAATCCACCGGCTCCTGGACCACATGGGCCCCCAAGAACCTGAACGTCGCACTCCACCCGGGCAGCAACACCATCCGGGTCGACCCGGCCACAGCCACAGGGCTGCCCAACGTCGACCACCTCGACGTCAACTGAGGACAGGAAAACAGAGCGCGGCACAACTCCAACGAAAGGCAGCGCCATGACCCGTACGTCACCCAAGACATCGAAGTGGGGAGGGCTGGCCGCTGCGGCATTGCTGTTCCTGTCGGTGACAGCATCCGGCCCGGTCGCCGTGGCGGCAAGCACGACCAGTGCGATGCCCACCTCAGCCGCCCCATCGATGGATCTCTACGACCGTGTCTCCCCGTACAGTCCCGCGGACTACACCGCCGACTCCTGGGCCTTGTTCTCGTCGAGCAGGACTACAGCCCATGGCCTGGTCATGGTGCGCGGGCTGAAGGACCTGGTCGCCGACTACAAGACTCGCTCCGCGAGCAGGTACACGAGCGACTCCTGGACGCCGATGGCCAAGGCGCTGGACACCGCGGCCAGCGTCGCCACGAACCCGTCGGCGACAGCGCCGGAAGTCGCCGCCGCGAAGACGGCAATGGTGACCGCCGCCGACAACCTGGTAGCCGCCGACGAAGGAACGTTCCACACCATCACGAACAGCACCTTCTGGAACGACACCAGCGGCAACCCCATCTATTCGCAGGGTGGCGGCGTCTTCAAGTTCGGCGACACCTACTACTGGTACGGCGTGCACTATCGCGGCGCCGAAAGCTACCGGGCGAACCCGACGAAGAAGTACGACAACGAGGTCTCGTTCGTATCGATTCCGGTGTACTCGTCGAAGGACCTGGTGAACTGGAAGTTCGAGAACCGGGTCGCGACACGGTCCACGCCGATCAACAACGGCAACACCCTCGGGCAGGCAGGCTGGGTGGGGCGGCTCGGAGTCTCGTACAACGAGAACACCGGCAAGTACGTGCTCGCCACCCAGGTCTATGTCGGAGGCGGCCACGGGGTGCTGTTCCTCCAGGGCGACTCTCCCACCGACACCTTCGACTACGGCTACCTCCAGACCCAGATCACCAACTCGCCCACGACCGGCACCGGGGACCAGACCGTCTTCACCGACGACAACGGCAAGGACTACCTGATCTTCTCCAACCGCGAAGGACGCTCTCGCGCCTTCGTCAGCAAGTTCAGGGAGTCCGATTCGCTGCGGCTCGAGGCGGGAGTGGAGATCGGTCGTAACTCCTCCGGGCGCGAGGGCAATGCCATGTTCAAACTCGACGGCAAGTATTACCACGCGGCGTCGGACCTGCACGGCTGGAACACCTCGGTCAACTACGTCATGGAGTCCACCAGCAGCAACGTCCAGGGCGCCTACACCGGCGAGTACATCCTGGCCGGCACCGAGATGGACTACAGCCACGTGACCCAGACCGGATTCTTCGTGACGGTCAAGGGCACCAAGCAGAACACGGTGATCTACGCCGGCGACCGCTGGGCCGACTTCGCCTGGAACGGTATCGGCTACAACCAATGGCTGCCGATCACCAAGACCGGCGCCCGGCCCCAGTTCCACTCGATGACCCAGTGGCAGTTCAACGCCACGACCGGTGAGTGGCGGGCCGGGCCGGCGAACAACTATGCCCTGAACCCCAACTTCCAGGCCGACCGCGTCATCGTCTCCCAGGTGCGGGGGTGGACAAACTTCCGCGAGTCCGGACCGAGTTCCATCGTGACCAACGTCAACGGCGGCGCGAACGGGTCTCGCTTCGGACTGCAGATCGGCGCCGGTCAATCCTACGCGGGCGGCGTGCGGCAACAGATCACTGTGCCGGCCGGCACCTACCGGATGTCGCTGTTCGCCAAGACCAGCGGTTCGCTCAGCGCCGCGCAGATGACCGTCACCGACGCCACCGGAAGCTCGCGCACGCTCAACATACCGTCGTCAAGCGGCTGGACCCGGCGAGAACTGACCGGCATCCCGCTGCCCGCCGGTACCGCCACCATCACCATCCGGGCGGCGAGCGGCAACGGCTACCTCACCGTCGACGACCTCGAACTCGTCCGGACGTCCGGTGGCACGCAACCGTCGGGGCAGCGGTATGAAGCCGAGACGGCGCCGGCGGTGTGCCAGGGCACGATCGATGCGAATCACGCGGGTCACTCCGGCAGCGGCTTCTGCAACGGCAACGCCGCGGTGGGTGCCTACGCCGAGTTCACGGTGAACGCGTCGACGGCCGGCACGGCCACGCTCGGGCTCCGGTCCGCCCATGCCGCCAGCGGCGGCACCGCACGGCCGGCGAGTCTGATCGTCAACGGGGCCACGGTCGCCACGGTGCCGTTCGAGCCCACCGGCTCCTGGACGACCTGGGCCACCCACACCCTGAACGTCCCGTTGAACGCGGGCAGCAACACCATCCGTCTGGACCCGCCCACGGCAGCAGGGCTGCCCAACATCGACTACCTCGACGTCAGCACCGCGGGCACCTGACCACGACGCGGGCAGGAGGAGGCATCCGGGCCAGGATGCCTCCTCGCCCACGTACGGCATCGTTCTGTGCCCCGCCGCCCGTCCTTGGTGACCGTTGCCGCCCTCGCCGAGCCGGACCGGCTCCCGGGATCGGATCCACCGTGACGTCAGGCCGGGGGTGTGATGCGGAGCAGGCGGTCGTCGGTGCCGTTCGAGGTGGTGATGTAGAGGGCCCCGCCCGGGCCGCTGCGGACCCCGCGCAGTCGGCCGTAAGCGTCGTTGAGCTCGGTCGGCAACGCCAGGTCGACCACCCGGTCGCCGGCCTCGTCGAGCTGGAACAGCAGGGTCTTCTGCCCGCGCAGCGCGACGACGGCCAGCCTGCCGTTCAGCGGGCCCCACTGCGAACCGGTGATGAACGCGGCCCCGGACGGCGCCTCGGTCGAGGTCTGGCCCGAGGTCCACAGCGGCAGGACCGCGTCGGGGAAGCGTTCCCGGTCGGTCATCGGCACGCTTTCGTCGTACGTCTCGACGGTGCCGCCGCGCGACGGATCCCAGCCGTAGTTGCCGCCGGGCCGGATGCGGTTCATCTCGTCGAACCCGCTCGGTCCGTGCTCGGCGGTGAACACCTGCCCTGAGCCGGGGCGCACGGCGACGCCCTGGACGTTGCGGTGGCCATAGCTGTAGACGCGCCGTTCGTTGGCGTCGGCCGACGACGAGAACGGGTTGTCCGGCAGGCCCTCGCCGGTGCGCAGGTCGATGCGCAGGACCTTCCCGCCCAGGCTGCGCCGGTCCTGCGGGTGCGACGGCCGCGCCACGTCGCCGGTGCCGACCAGCAGCGCGCCGTCCGCGGCGATCGTCGGCCGACAGCCCGAGTGCCGGCCGGTACTGATCGGCAGCCCGGTCAACAGGTCACGTACCCGGGTGGCGCTCGCCGCGTCCGGGGACAGCCGCCAGGTGACCAGGCGCACGTCCACCGGCCGACGGCCTTCCTGGCGGGTCTGGCAGGTGGTGAACTCCCGAGTCCGGGCGAAGTCCGGGTGGACCACCAGGCCCATCAGGCCCCCCTCGCCGCCGACGGACACATCGGTGAGGTCGGCCCGCACCTCGCTCGCCGTGCCGCCGTCGACGAGCCGGAACCGGGCAGGCCGTTCGGTCAGCAGGATGCGGCCGTCCGGCAGGAAGCCGAGGTCCCAGGGGTGCTCCAGTCCCGCCACGACGGTCGCCACAGCCAGACCTTCACTCTGGGGCCGGGTGGTCACGTCGGCGGCTTCCGGCGTGCCGCCGTTACAACCGGCGACGAGGCCGGCCGCCAGAACTGTGGCCAGTGTCCGGTGCCGGCGCACGAGCGCCATGACGTCCTCCAGGTTTCGAGAGCGCGTGCCATCAGGGTCCGCCGAGCTGCGAGGTCACCGTCGGCCCGGCATGGGTGACGTGGAGAACGTACTGCCCGGATGCGTTGTGGCACCTCGCGGGTCCGGAACCCCAACCAGGCCACCACCGTCGCGACTCATGGACCGACTTATTACGTCGACGTACGTCGATTGACATGCTTGATTGCCGTCGTCACACTGATTGTTATAGACAGAGGCGACGGCCTGATCCGGGAACTCAAGACGCTGAACTCGTCGGTGGTGGCCTCGCTCGTGGCAGGTTCGTGCGCCTTCACCGGCTCGCGTCTTGTCAGCCCACGTCCGCCCGGCTCTGGCTGCCGCCCTCCGGGTCACCGGTTGGTGCCGTCAGCGGCTGTGGCCGCGCAGCGCCCCACCCAGAAGCGCTCACAACACCGATCGCAAGGAGTCATCGTGTCGATGAAACGACGGACGTTCCTCCAGGCGGGGGCTGCGGCCGCCGGAGGCGCGGCCCTGCTCAACGCCTGGCCGGCGAACGCCTCAGCTGCCGCCCTCGGTCCCGCGCCGAGCACACCGTTCGCGGTGGGGGTGCGCCGGTACGACTGGAGGCGGGGCAGCCGCCCGTGCACCACCTACGTCTACTACCCGGCTACCGGGAACCCGGGTGGCAACCCGGTCTCCAACGCCGCAGTCGCCGCCGGGATGTTCCCGATCTACAACTTCACCCATGGGTACGGCAGCAGCCCGCAGAACTCGCTGTTCATCATCCGGGCGCTCGCCGCCGCCGGGTTCATCGTCCCGGCCCCGCATTTCCAGCACGACTTCAACGACGTCAACAACGGCAACACCTCTCGGGACGTCTCGGAAGTCCTCACCCAGACCCTCGCGCTGAACGGCACCGGACCCCTCTCAGGTCACATCGATACAGCGGTCGGTGTCGGGGTGTCGGGCCACTCCCTGGGCGGCATGGTCACCCACGGGCTGCTGACCTCCTGGCCGGACAGCCGGATCATCTCGGCCAACCCGCAGTCCTGCGTCGACATGGGCAACCCGAGCAGCGCGGTCAAGGCCAAGGTCTTGTTCGTCCACGGCGACCAGGATCCCACCACGAGCTACAACTCCGCCCGGCAGGCCTACGCCGAACTGCCCCCGGCCAAGGCGTTCCTCACCTTCCTCGGCGGGAGCCACACCAGCTTCTGGAGTGACAACCGATTCCCCACCACCGTCGTGGACTGGGCGCGCTGGACCATGTACGGCGACACCGCCGCCCGCGACCGCCTGCCCGGCGACGCGACGTCCGCCAGGACCAGATGGGAGTTCGTGCCCGGTTCGGATGGCCCGGCGGGGCAGCGGTACGAGGCGGAGAACTCGCCGGCAGTGTGCCAGGGCACCATCGACTCCAACCACGCCGGCTACTCCGGCAGCGGATTCTGCAACGGCACCAGCGCGGTCGGTGCCTATTCCGAACTCACCGTGACCGCAGTGGCGGCGGGCACGGCCACGCTCGGAGTCCGGTTCGCCAACGGCACCGGTGCCGCACGCCCGGCCAGCCTGGTCGTCAATGGATCCACGGTGGCGACGGTGTCCTTCGAGAGCACCGGCACGTGGACGGCATGGTCGACCAAGACGCTGACCGCAGCGCTGAACACCGGCAGCAACACCGTCCGGCTGGTTTCCACCACGGCAGCCGGTCTACCGAACGTCGACTTCATCGACGTCCGGTAGACCGGTGGACAGCTACGCCACGGTCCGGGCCAAGGCGGACGCCGTCTACCACGGGTTCGCTAGCCAGCTCGGCGTCAACACCGTCCGGTTGCCGGTCAACACCCACACCGTCGGTTCGTCGTGGTGGAACGCCTACCGCGGCACCATCGACGCCGCTGCCGCCCGAGGATTCAACGTCATCCTCGCCTACTGGGAGGACGGCGCGGCGTCCGACGGCCGGATCACCGACATGGCCGCGTTCGACTCGATGTGGAACACCGTGACCGCCCAGTACGGCGCCGACAGCCGGGTCTATTTCGAGCCGATGAACGAACCGCACGGCTACAGCGCCTCCGCATGGACGAATCTCGCCGCCTCGTGGATCAACGCCCGCCCGTCGATCCCGAGAGCCCGGATCCTGCTCGGCGGCACCGGATACAGCCAGGACATCAGGCCGGTCTGCGCCGACAGCCGCCTCAACGGCACCCTACTGTCCTACCACCACTACGCATTCTTCTACGGCACGAAGGACTACGCGGGCTGGACCCAGAGCTTCCGGGAGCGGCTCGGCGACTGCGCCTCGCGGGCGATCCTGACCGAGTTCGGTGCGCCGATGGACACCGGCCTGAACTACAACAACGCGACCAGCACCGACAACTTCGTCCGGTACCTCCGCGCGGACACCGATTCCCTGCGCGACCTGCGTATGGGCTCGGTCTACTGGCCCGCACTTGGCGGAAAGATCACCGCCGGACAGAACTACGACTGGTACTCCATGTTCGCGCTCAACGGCAGCGGCACCAACCTGAGCGTGAGCATCCGCAACTCCACCGGCGCCGACCGCATCAAGCACGGCTGGGGCACCAGCGGCCCGACCACCCCGCCGAAACGGTACGAGGCCGAAAGCACCCCGGCAGTGTGCACCGGCTCCATCGACTCCAACTGGTCGGGATACTCAGGCACCGGCTTCTGCAACGGCGACAACACCACCACCGCGTACGCCCACTTCACCATCGACGCCCCGAGCGCGGGTACGGCCACGGTCGGAATCCGGTTCGCCAACGGCGCGTCCGGAGCGCGGGCCGCGGACCTACTGGTGAACGGCGCGACGGCACAGGCTGTCTCATTCGACAGCACAGGGCCCTGGACCGGCTGGACCACGAAGACGCTGGTGCTGCCGGTACACGCGGGTGGCAACACGATCCGGCTGACGCCCACCACGGCCAACGGTTTGCCCAACCTCGACTACCTGGACGTGAGGTAGAGCGGCCCGCTGCGCCACCGCAGCGCGATGTTCGTCCCGTTCCCCAGAGGGGATCCCTCATGTTCCTGCGACACAGACTGACAGCGGCGCGGCGAATGTTCACCGTCGCCGGAGCTGCCCTACTCGCGTCGGCCGTAGGCACTGTTGTCCCCGCCAGGGAGCACGGCTCAGCAATCGAACGGGCCGGAGCCGCGATCCACAAGGGTCCGACCGGGCTCACAGCCATGACGCTGCCGTGACATAGCGTTACAGCCAGGGCGCAGGATTACTGCAGGGCCGACCGAATGGGGGAGTGCCATGCGTGGTCGCCGCTCTACACTCCGCCCGTGTCCGTTCGTACCGCCCGACTGCTAGCCGTTCCCTTCGTGGTACTCGCCTTCGTGCTCCGCCTTGCCGAAGTGCTGTGGTTTCGGCCGCTCCTGTGGCGGCTGGACTCCTTCTCGCTTCATGCTGCCCTCGGCTTGGCGGCCATTGGTGCAGCGTTGGCCGGTCCACTTGGCGCATATTTCCTGCTTACCAGGCGGGTACGGAGCCAACCGGCAACGTGGCACCTCGACCCTGGCGCACGTTCCTTCTCCGTCGGACCGTCTCATGCAACCGGCTACCGGGCTGTCTTCATCGGCTGGGCGGCTGCTGGACTGATCCTCGTCGAGCGAGTGCCCTTCCAAGAGCATATGCGGATCGCCGACGAAGTCGCGCCGAGCGCTTTGACAGTGCCGCTGGCGGTACTGGCGCTACTCCTCGCTATCGCCTTCATCATGGCGGACCGGCGCTCTGTGACGCTGGACGAGGATGGAGTGACGCTGCAGGGATGGCTTCGGCGAGCCCGTATCCGTTGGGTGGATCCCATGCCGTGGCAGCTCACGGTCCATGCCAGACGCGGTTCGAGCAAGCTGATCATCGAACAGTCCCGCACCTCGACCTCTGGGTCAGCCCAGCCACGATGGATACGCATTCCCGCGCAGTGGATGCACATTGAACCAGGATTCCTGGCTTTCACACTCTCCTACTACATCGGCGCTCCGGGTTCAAGGCACGGCATCGGCACCGAAGCGGAATTGAAGACGCTGATAGCCGCGCACCATGGCGTCACATCGTCAGCTAATCAGGTTCATCACAGTGCCGGGTGACGGAGGGTTCCTCCACACGAGCCGGAAGTCGCAATGGTGAACCCGCAGCGCGACCGCACCAAGCGGATAGTCGGCCTGACGTTCACGCTGGTACTGGCTGCCCTTCTGTTGCCGGAAGTCATCATCGAGGACGGTGGCTGGCGAGCATGGCTCGGCACTCTCGCCACCGTCGGATTGTTGGCGGATCTCGTTGATGAGATTCGGATCGTCCGCCGACGGAGAAAAGCCGCCACACAACAGCAATCCGCTCAGACGACCCCCGTCTGGCTGCCGTGACCGCCGGTCCTGTGATGAGGCGGAACAAGAAGCTCCCGCAGCCGCGGGCGCCGGCGTGAGCCCGACGGATGCTGATTCTGGCAGGCTGGTCTGGCGCTCAGCGTTGCGGGCCACGCTGCTGGGAGATCGAGCGAGGCCGCGGCCGGGTGGGTGTGAGAGGGTGCCGGCGGAGCCGGGTGGAGAACAGCCACCATCCGAGCCAGACGCGCTGGCGGGGTGCGCAGGCGGGACGCGGTGTCGCTGGCCTGACGGTGTCGGCCGTCCGGTCGGCTGAGATGCCGCAGGTGGTGGGGTCGCCGGGACCGGCCGTCACGGGGCGCCGGGCACGGACCAGACCCGGTCGGTCACGGCCGCGCGGGTGTCGTCGTCCTCAACGTGGCCGTCGAGGATGACGACGCCGTTCTGCACTTGCAGGTCCAGCAGCCCGCCCGTCACCGCCGCGTCGCCGAGCAGGGCGTCGGCGACCGCGTTGAGCAGCTGCCGGTCCGCGTCCAGCACGCTACGGGACGGATGCCGCCTCTTCGTGGCGTCGGGTGTGCTCGCGGCTGCGGCCGTACCACGGAAGGCCGTTGCGTGGTACCAGTCGGTGAACCACCAGAAAGGCATGGCGACTCCTGAGGTTGAGGCATTCGATCCGCCGGTGCACATGCTCCTGACGGGTACAGAGTGTTCGCCGTGGGCTTGGCGGATCGGTCGCGGTCGTATGACGACACGATGACGAACCCGTCCCGTCCCGGTGGCCGCCGCCGGCACAGCGCATGTGTCGGGCTCCTTGACGGCAGCGTGACGATTGCCCGGCAGCCGGTGTGATTCCGTTCAGTGCGTGTATCAGCCCAGGGGAGCCGCTACGGCGTGTCGCTGATCGATGGCCGGCGAGGTCTCCGGTAGACGCCTTGACGACCAAGGAAAACCGGAGACCAGGGGGAGGCATCGTGACTACGGGCCAGTGCAGCATCAGGCCGGGCAGACCTGATCGCTGGGTAGGTGTCGGGTGTCGGTGACGAGATAGTCGAGTGCGATCGTCGTGGCGCATTCCTGGTGTCCGATCGCGCCGTGCCCGCCGAAGTCGGCGGTGATCAGGGCGGCTCGCTTACCGAACGCCCGGCGCATCCCGAGGCCGCTTTCCCATGGCGTGGCGGGGTCACGCCGGTTCTGTACCACGAGGATGTTTCGTGGGCCACGGTCGTGGACCTGCACCGGATCTTGCAGGGGCGTCGGCCAGAACGCACACGGGGTGATGTTCGCCGACCGGCCCGCGTCGTCGGGGAACCGTTGACGGTCCTCGCGGACCATGGCTTGATAGAACCGCACGTCACGCGGCCATGGCGCGTCGCCGCAGGTGACGGCGTACTCGACGGCTATGTTGTTGTCGGGTGGCATGGTCGGTGCCGTGTCGACGGTCGCCCGGTGCTTGTCGGGGCCGGCTGAGACGGTTGCCGTCGGTACGGCGGGGAGGGTGGCCAACGCCGCCCAGAGGTCGGCGATGGGCGGGAACATACGGTCGGCCGGTTCCTTGAGCGCGTCAAGGGTGTAGCGCCTCAACCGGTTGCCGTCGACGTCATCGAGTGGGTGCGCGTCGAGCTTGGCGGTGATCGACCGGTACCGACGGTGCACCTCTCGCGGCGTGCGGCCCAGTCCGTAGAGGTCGTGGCGGGCGGCGATCCAGGTGGTGAGATCGGGGAGCCGTTCGGCCAGCCCCTGTCCGCCCAGCCGCATGAAGTCGTACCAGGTTCGGCGCGGGTCGATGGCGCTGTCGAGCACGACCCGGTCGGTGCGGTCGGGGAACATGGAGGCGTACGCGGCACCCAGGTAGGTGCCGTACGACAGCCCGTATAGCGAGATCCGTCGTTCGCCGAGGGCGGTCCGGATACGGTCCAGGTCGCGGGCCGTGTTGGCGGTGGTCACGTGCCGGATGACGGGACCGCTGTGGCGGATGCAGGCCTCGGCGGTGCGGCGCGAGTAGGTCGCCATCGCCTCGATCGACCCGTCCGGTGCCGGATAGCGGGGTCCCCGGTCGTGCTGCCCGAGTCCGCAGGTGATCGGGGTGCTGTAGCGGATACCCCGCGCGTCGAATCCGACGAGGTCGTACCGGTCGCGCAATGCGGGCGGCTGGCCGTCACCGTGGTAGCCGGTTGGCCATTGCAGGCCCCCGTTACCCGGGCCGCCCGGCAGCAGGACCAGGGCGCCGAGCCGCCGGGCCGGGCTGGCGGCTGTGATGCGCGACATCTTGATCGTGATCTGTGTGCCGCGCGGTTGCCGATAGTCCAGAGGTACCTGGATGTCGGCGCACCTCTGGCGTGGATGCGGCTTCAGTTCGGCGGGACAGTCGCCCCACACCGGACCGGAGCGGTCAGCAGGACCGTTGCTCGGGTGTTCTACGGCGTGAGCGGCGGGGCCCAGTGCCAGAGTGGTCAGGGCGGTTGCCGCCGCGATGCAGGTGTGCAGAGTCATGGTCACTCCTCGTCTGCCAGGTAGAACAGCTCCTCGACCCGGGTGTGAAGAGCGCGGGCAAGTTTGAGTGCGAGCACGGTCGACGGGACGAACTTGCCGGTCTCGACCGTGTTGATGGTCTTGCGGGTGACCCCCACCAGGTCGGCGAGCTGTTCCTGGGTGAGGTCATGGCGGGCGCGTTCCACCTTGATGCGATTGCGCAGCGGATGGGCGGCGCCCATCACGCCTCCCTGTTGAACCACAGCCGCGCCGCGCCGTACACCACCAGGGCCGCCGCGACAGTGAACTTGGCCTGGGCCGCCGACGGCGTCTCCACCTGGAAGAAGTACGGGAGCTGCACGGCGAGGACACCCGCCAGTGCGGCAGCCAGCGACCGCAGGTGAGTGTCGACTGTGCGCTCGTCCTCCACCACCGCACCGTGGCGTTTGAGGCGACGTTTCGCCCAGGCGGCCACCGCCAGAGCCGGCACAGCCAGCAGGAACGAGCAAAGGTAGACCAGTTCAAGCCAGTACGGCCAGCCCGCCGATTGCCGGGCGTCGTTCGCGCCCGTGGCCGCCAGATTCACGGCGGCTGCGGCGCCCCAGACGAACAGTGCCACATCGAACAACCGGCGAGTACGGGCGGATGCCAGCGAAGCAGACGCCATGACAACCCCTTCATGGGTAACGGGCGATGGTGTCAAGTAACCTCAACTACTCAAAAAGGTACCTCTCCTACTCGCACTGATACCTAGAGGTTACATCTGCGGTTGTAGGCTGTATACCGTTCCGTTGCCCGTGCGTCGTCCTTACTCATTTGGGGTTGTTACTCGTCAACAGGTTCAGTCTGGCCGCGCGGCGGTAGCAGATGACAGCGCAAGCCAGGCGCAGGAATCCGCGGAAGTGGGAAGCCTTGCGGTCGTAGCGGCGGACCAGACGCCGGAACCGGGTGACCCCACTCCAGGTAGCGCTCAATGACGTTGCGATGCCGGCCGAGCCGGGTCGAGGACTCGATGCCCTTACGCGCGATCCGGGTCTTGATCCCGCGCTGCGTCAAAGCTTGGCGGCAGGCCCGATAGTCGTATCCCTTGTCGCCGTGCAACTTCGCGGGCTGCTTCCGGGGCCGGCTGGCCGGCCGGCTGACGCACGGGCGTGACGCCGTCGACCACATCCTCCAGCACCTTTGTGGTCGTTGACGTCTGCAGCCGAGATGTCGGCGTGCAGCGGAAGCCCGTTCCGGTCACTGATCGCGTGCACCTTGGAGCCGGGCTTACCGCGGTCTACCGGCCTCGGCCCGGTCAGGTCCCCCCTTTTGCCGCCCGCATGTGCATGGCGTCGATGCTGGCCCGCGACCAGTCGATCTGCTCAGCAGCGCCGAGCACATCAAGCGTGGCCCGGTGCAGCGCTTCCATCACCCCTGGTTCGACCCACTCCGTGAACCGGCGGTGCGTGCTGGCCGACGAGATCGGGAACGACTCCGGCAACTCGTTCCAGGCGCAGCCGGAGTCGAGCACGTACAGAATCGCCGCAAGCGCTACAGATCGTCGAGCAGCTTGGACAGTGACCAGGTGGAGAACGGCCGGCCGAGGAATCGGGGGTCACACCGGGCGATCACGCAGATCCAGTCACGGGTCTGCTCACTGATCTTGTTCGGCGTGCCCCCTCTCCATTTTGGGTCCAGCGCGTCGAACCCCCGCTTGTTGAACGCATGGATCACGTCACGGACGTAGTCCTCGGTGGCCTTGAGCAGGTACGCGATGTCCGGGACCGGTTGGCCTGGCCGGACATCAAAAGCCCGAAACGACTCAGAACCGATGGATTACACGGCCAACGTTCAAAGACGAGGCAGTAGACGATGTCGGACAGGCGGCGTTTCAACGCTCGCATCGCTTCCATCGAGGTCTTGCCGTCGGAGAGTTTGTGCCGGTAGTAGCGGCGGCCTTCGGTGTCACGGCGTAGTTGGAACACGGCCATGATGTGCAGGGCCCGGTTGATGCGCCGGTTCCCGGCACGCGACAGCCGGTGGCGGTTCTGGTCGCCGGAGGACGCGTCGATGGGTGCGGTGCCGTTCCAGGAGGCGAAGTGGGCGCGGCTGGCGAATCGGGCGATGTCACCGATGTCGCCGATCAGCCGGGCGGCGCCGGACGGGCCGAGCCGGCATGGGTGGTGTGGCCATGGGCGTCGCGGGAGAAGTCGCGGTCGGCTACGTCGCCGGTGAGGTCATCGACGAGGTCTTCGACGACTACGACGAAGAGGAAGCCGAGGATTAGGCCGTCCTGATGACGGTGCGGGCCTACGGCACCGTCATCACGGCGCGCCGGCACGAGCGTGGTGCCCACAGACCCGTCCGGCCGAGTGACGTGTACCGGACGCAAGCCCTCTGAGCGAGTCTCCCGGGTCAGACCGGTCCGGCATGACGAAGGCGCTCAGTGGTTGCCATCCGGTTGCCGATACTCCCATCAGGGGCATCCGGCTCGAAAGAGGTGGTCGTCCCCAGGAAGCCGGGTTCTTTCCTGGAGAGGACGTTCCGATGAGGCAGACACACGCCGCGGCGATACCGGTCATCCCGCCTGCCGGTGGACGGTCGAGTTGGCTTGCCGACCTGAGCGTGCGGACCAGGATCCTCGGGGCGGTGACGATCGCCGCGGTGGTGGCGGTGGTGGCGGGCCTTCTCGGTGTGCAGGCGGCCAGCGCGGCCAGCGCGTCCGCTCAGAAGATCTACGACCAGAACGTGGCCAGCATCCTGGCCCTCAGCGATCTGCGGTCCGCGGTGCTGCAGGCACGCTTGACGGTCGTGAACCATGCGGTGTCCCGGGACCAGCAGACCAAGAGCAGGTACGAGCAGGCTCTGGCCGGTGACCTGCAGGCGATCGAGAAGGCCTTCGCCGACTACCGCGCAGGGCACCCCGCTGTGAACACGGAAGCCGTCGACGAACTCTTCGCCGACTACGAGGCCTACGCGCAGCTCGCCCGGGACAAGCTGCTGCCCGCCAGCGGCCGCAACGACATCACGACGTGGCAGCGCGTCCGGGACGCCGAGCTCACCCCGTTGATGAACGAGGCGATGCAGGACCTCGTCGACATGGATACCACCGAAGCGGCCGCGGCCTCCCACAACGCGGCCGACGCCAAATCGGCGTACGAGTCACGCAGGACCACCACACTGGTCCTGCTGACCGTAGGTTCCCTGCTGGCCCTCGGCGCCGGCTTCTTCGTCGCCCACGGCATCGTCACCTCGCTGCGCAGAGTCGAGTCGGTGTGCGACAGCCTCGCCGGCGGCGATCTGACCCACACCGCTGGACTCACCAGCCGCGACGAGCCGGGAAGAATGGCCCGCGCCCTGGACACCGCGGTGATCAACCTGCGCAGCACGGTGACCACCATCGGCGGCTCCGCGGTCGCCCTGGCCACCGCCGCGGAACAACTCTCCACGGTCAGCGCCCAGCTGCAGTCCGGCGCGGCCGACACCGCAGCCCGTGCCAGCACCGCATCCCACGGCTCCGAACAGGTCAACACCGGCGTGCAGAGCATCGCCGCCGGGGCCGAGCAGATGAGCGCCTCGATCACCGAGATCGCCAGCAACGCCGGACGGGCGGCACAGGTCGCCCAGCAGGCCATGGCCGTCGCTCAGCGCACCACCGACCAGGTCGCCCAACTCGGCACGGCCAGCGCGGAGATCGGCGACGTTGTCCGGCTCATCACCACCATCGCGGAACAGACCAACCTCCTCGCGCTCAACGCCACCATCGAGGCCGCCCGCGCCGGCGAACTCGGCAAGGGCTTCGCGGTCGTGGCCGGTGAGGTCAAGGAGCTCGCTCAGCAGACCGCCAAAGCGACCGAGGAGATCACCTCCCGGATCGCCGCGATCCAGGCGTCCAGTGGCAGTGCCGCCCACGCCATCGAGGAGATCACGGACGTGATCCAGCAGATCAGCGACTACACCACCACCATCGCCTCGGCTGTGGAGGAGCAGACGGCCACTACCGCCGAGATGAGCCGCTCGGTCGCCGACGCCGCCGCCAACAGTGGTGAGGTGGCGGGCATCATCTCCGGGGTCGCCGAGGTCGCCAACACCACCGCCACCGGTGCGACCACCACCCAGCAGGCCGCCGGTGACCTCACCCGCCTGTCCGGCGAGCTGACGAGCCTGGTCAACGGATTCCGTCACTGAACCGGGTGCATCGATCGAGGCCCGATGGAACCGACGGGAGCTCTTTGGTGACCTCTGATCCCACCGCGACCAACGACGACAGCATCCGGGACCTGGTCAATCTTCTGCTGGATCGCGCGGTCATGGTGACTCACGCTCTGCATCGGTTGCACGCCTTCACCGAGATCCACCCTGACGGCGACCCCGGCGCACACGCCGACGTCGAGCAGGCCATCGCCGCCATGACGGGAGTCCGTGCCCGGCTCATCCACAACGCGAACCACCTGACCCGACTGCTCGGCACGCCGCCTGTTCGCCGTTGAGGCGAGTGTCAGGTGCCCTGCGCGGATGACTCGAGATAGCGCAGCACGGCGAGGACCCTGCGGTTGTGGTCCTGCTCGTCGTGTGCGAGATCAAGTTTGGCGAAGATGCTGCGAATGTGTTTCTCCACGGAGCGCGGGGCCACGAACAACCGCTCGGCGATGGCGTTGTTGGTCAGCCCTTGCGCCATCTGGCCGAGGACCTCGTACTCCCGACTGGAGAGGCGCTCGGCGACGGCGTTCGTGCGGACCCGGCTTCGGGTGACCAGTTGCTGAACGACCTCGGGGTCGAGGGCACTGCCTCCGGCGAGGACCCGGTGCACCGCGTCCACGAAGTCGTCGATGTCCGGCACCCGGTCCTTGAGCAGGTAACCGATGCTGTGGGTGCCACGGCTGAGGAGTTCGGTGGCGTATTTCTCGTCGACCCACTGGGACAGGACCAGAACCCCGATGTGCGGGTAGGCCTCGCGGATCCGCAGGGCCGCATGGATCCCCTCGTCGGTGAAGGTCGGCGGCATCCGCACGTCGACGATCGCCAGATCGGGCTGGTGCTCCTCGATAGCGGCGAGCAGGGCGGCGACGTCGCCCACTTCCGCGACCACGTCGATCCCCTCATCTTCCAGCAGCCGGGCGATCCCGCTGCGAAGCAGCACGGAGTCGTCGGCGATGGCTATACGGGGCCGTTTCGTCATGCGTGCCACGGAATGATTGCTTTCACCTCGGTTGGGCCGCCCAGCGGACTCTCCAAGCAAAAGATCCCGTCCACCGCGCGGACCCGGTCTGTCAGGCCGGCGAGACCACCGCCGGGTGTGATCTCTGCTCCGCCCGTGCCCTCGTCGATGACATGGACCTGGAGTCGGTCACCGGTCGCGTCCGTTGTCCGGGCGAGCCGAATGGTGACGGGTGCGGCACCGGCGTGCTTGGCCGCGTTGGTCAGCGCTTCGGAGATGACATAGTAGCCCAGCGCCTCGATCCGCTGGGACGGACGTTCGTCGAGGTCGATGTCGAGTTCCACAGGGCAGGGATGGCGTCCGGCGGTGGCGGCGACCGCGGCGACCAGGCCCCGGTCCGTCAGGACCGGCGGGTGCGCCCCGCGGGCGATGTCCCGCAGTTCCTGCACTGCGGCCCGGGCCTCCGTCTGGGCGGTGTCGAGCAGCCGGCGGACCTTCTCCTTGTCGCTGTCGCCGATCCGTCTGGCCCGGCTGACCGCTAGGGCGACGGCGAGTAGCCGCTGCTGCGCGCCGTCGTGCAGGTTGCGCTCGATCCGGGCGCGTTCTTGCGCCGCCGCGTCGATCATCGCCGTGCGACTGGACTCCAGGGTGGCGATGCGGCGCCGCAGGCGCAAGGTATTGCCCTCACCCTGAAACCACCGGCCGGCCGCGGCCTCGGCCCGGACCGCCCACCCGGCGAGGTGCAGCGTCCCCGTGGCGAGGAGCAGCCCGATCGGTACGCCGAACGCGGACGCGCCGTAGCTGATGGGGAATCCGCCGATGTTGGCGTAGTCGATCGGGATCATCGTGGCGATCCACGGCAGGTTGACCAGCAGGAACGACAGCAGGAGCAGGGTGGCCACCAGGCTGCCGGCGCCGAGCGACCAGAAGGCCAGCGCTGTGCTGTGTCCCAGGGTGCGCCAGGCCCGGCCGTCGATCAGACCGCGCCAGCCCGGCGAGCTGCCCGGAGTGGGAATCGCCGCCCCGGCGAGCTTGACGACTTGCCGTTCGACGTGGATCACCCCGCGGGCGGTGAACGTCGCCAGTGGGATGAGGGGAATCCCGGCGAGAAAGATCGCTATGCCGGCGACCCCGGTGATCATGAGGATCAGTGGCAGGAAGTAGAGCGGTGTCAGCAACAGCGAGAGCGTGGTCGACAGGCTCGCCCCCCATCGCGCACGGCGCAGCAGAAACGGTCGCCGCTCCCCGGTCCAATTCGGCATCGTCACTCCATCTCCCTGTGGGCGACGACGACGCTACCCACGTCGCCGGTCGCCCCGCTGGGCCCCGAGCCCGCCCCTCGGAGGTAGTGCTAGCCACACCCCAAGAGGCGGGTCGACGTGCCAGCGGCCGGGCCCGCGTCCTCCGTAGCGTCCGTCTCGCCGTCCGGCACACCACGCTTTCGATGGGGGACCAGTGAGTATCAGGCAGACCGATCATCCCAACGCGACACCGCCGGGGCAGCAGGGGTCCGGGGCGCTGATCGTCCCTCGCGGCCTGGCCGAGAGACTGGCTATGTGGAGCGCCAAGCGCCGGATCCTCGTCATCGTTCTCTGGCTGCTCCTGACCACCCTGACGTACGCATCGTCCTACCTGGTGCCGGCGCACGAGATCGAGGACGCCGACTACCTCAACGGGGAGTCGGCTGTCGCCGAGCGGCTCGTGGACAACGCGAAGTTCGACGAGGGCGCCTGGGAGAGCGTGCTGGTCCAGGCCCGGGACGGCAGCCTCGACCGGGCCGCCGGCGCCGCGGTCAGCAAGGAGCTCACGTCGAGCTACCACGCGCTCGGCACCGTCCTCAGCATCGAGGGACCGGAGTTCGCCGACGACGGCAAGTCGATGATGCTGTCGGTCGAGCTCGACCGCGGCACGGGCGCGGAGCGCAAGGACCCGAGCGACATCGTGCAGCCGATGCTCGACACCACCGAGGCGGTCGAGGCGAGACATCCCGAACTACAGATCGAACAGGTCGGCGCCGGCTCGATCCGCAAGGACTTCGCCATCCAGGACGCCAAGGACATGCGGCGAGCCGAGTTGGTCAGCATCCCGATCACGCTGGCGATTCTCCTGGTGGCATTCGGGGCGCTGGCCGCCGCCGGAGTGCCACTGCTGCTCGGCCTCACCGCCGTCGCCGCAGCCCTGGGTATCAGCGGGCTGGTGTCGTCGCTCGTGCCGGTCTCCGCGTTCCAGCTGAGCCTGGTACTGCTGATCGGCCTGGCGGTCGCCGTCGACTACTCGCTCTTCTACGTCCGGCGCCAGCGTGAGGAGAGAGCTGCGGGACGCAGCATGCACGAAGCGCTGTTGCGTACGGCTGCGACCTCCGGCCGTACCGTCATCGTCTCCGGTGTCGCGGTGGCGGTCGCGGTGGCCGGCATGTTCTTCACCGGGAGCGCCCTGTTCAACTCCCTCGCGATCGGCACGATCGTGGTGGTGGCCATCGCCGTCCTCGGCTCGCTCGCTGTTATCCCGGCGACGCTGGCCCTCCTCGGCGACAAGGTGAACACGCCGCGTATTCCGCTGCTCTGGCGGCGTACCCGGATCTCCGGCGAAAGCAGGATCTGGAACGTGGTTCTGCGCCCGGCGCTCAACGCCCCGGGTTCGACCGTTCTGCTCGGGCTGGCGCTCGTCGGCGTGCTGATCGCCCCGATCGCCGATCTGAGACTGGAGATGCCGACCGACGACCACCTGCCCCAGAGCTACACCGTGGTACAGACCCGGATCCGGCTGGTGGAGGCCTTTCCCAGCGAGGGGTCCAGCCACACCGTGGCGGTCGACGCCGACCCGGCGCAGCGGGAGCAGGTCCGGGCGGCGCTGACCGATCTGATGGGCAAGGCGACCGCCGGCGGCGGGTTCTCGGCGGTCGACGAGCCGCGCATCACGACCTCGGTCGACGGGCGGATCACCCGGATGTACGTTCCGTTCCCGAACCGGGTGGACAGCCCCGAGGCGGATCAGACCCTGCGCACGCTGCGCACCGATCTCGCACCGGCGGCGCTCTCCGGTATCTCGGGCGCCACCTGGGCGGTCGGGGGCGCCACCGCGTTCAGCAGCGACGTCTCGCACGTGGTGGAGGAGCGGCTGCCGCTCATCATCGGTTTCGTCCTGCTGCTGAGCCTGGTGGTCATGCTGCTGGCGTTCCGTTCGGTCATCATCGCGGCCGTCACCACGGTGCTCAACCTGTTGTCCGTGCTGGCATCCTTCGGTGTCCTGACCTTCACGTTCCAGAACACCTGGGCCGAGGACCTGCTGGGGTTCCAGTCCGGCGGCTTCGTGGTCGCCTGGATCCCCGTGATCTTGTTCGTGGTGCTGATCGGCCTCTCGATGGACTACAACGTGTTCATCCTGAGCCGGATCCGCGAGCCACTGCACCACGGCCGCGGGTTGCGCGACTCGATCCGGCACGGCATCGCCTCCTCCGCGGGTGTGGTGACCAGCGCCGCGGTGGTGATGGTGGCGGTGTTCGCCATCTTCGCGACCCTCTCCACCTTGGAGATGAAGCAACTCGGTGTGGGTCTCGTGATTGCCATCCTCGTGGACATCACCATCATCCGGGCGCTCCTGCTACCGGGCATCCTGGTGCTACTGGGCAAGTCGCCGTGGAAAGAGCACAAAGCGCTGCGCCGCATTCCCTCCGTGACCCATGAGTGAGACCAGAAACCCCGGGACCGGAAACCGAGATTCCATACGCACGGGGAACGTCAAGGCGGAGAAGAACTCCGTGAACTCTGGCCGGAGAGCGGATAGCCGCCGCTAAGCCGGTGGGCAGGATCCGTTGCCGCTCCACATCAGCCGCCTTCTGACCGGCCGGACTCGCTACGGCCGGTCAGAAGGCGGGGACAGGACTCGAGTAACGAGGCGATGAAGCGCCCGGCATCCAGCGCCGCGGTACAGGCGATGCCGTGAGCCAGCAGCGCTCGGGCGGTCGCGAGTCCGCAGCCCGCGAATCGGCCGGGCTCAGCCCTCTTTACGAGCCCCGGCCTATCGGGCGAAACGGTCGTGACAGGTCTTCGCCGGCCCGTACCGCTCCGGGATTTGATCCCACTTCGCACCGTTGTCGATATGCCACAGGATTCCGTTGATCACCTGTCGGTGATCACGCCACCGGCCGCCGCGCTGCGGTGCCATGGACGGCAGCAACGGCCCCAGGCGCTCCCAGTCCTGATCAGTCGAATCACCTGCCACAACACGCCCACGATCGACCACAGTCAGCCGTGATGATCCGTCAGATGCGCTCTAAAGCGCTACCGTGGTATCCACCCTCGACGGCGGGACCCATGATCAGAAAATCGTGCGCCGCAATCGGCGCGTCCGCGTGGCCATGACCACAGCCCTGACGATCACCGGCATTGTCACCGCGATCCAAGTCGGCCGCGTTATCTCGGGTGAACACTCCCTCGACGACTTTGCCCTGCTGGTCTCCCTGTCCACGGTGATCCGCACACTCGCCGCCCTGCTCTGGCCAGAACTAACACCCACCCCGCCCGAAGATCTGGCAGCGACCCTCGCTGCCACGATCGAAGAGGAATGGCGTGAGGAGGCGCACAAGGGGCAACTGAGCCATCCGGGGGTGCTGCCCCTGGCCTGGGCCTCGACATCACGCGCCGGAATCGCCGACGACCCCGCCCGCGCTTTGGCGATGGACACCAGTGTACGTGTACGCCACGTCCGAATCCGCGGGCGTCTCAAACGTTCCCGACGACGACCGAGAACTCGGCGGGGACCAGATGACCGCCGACTGCGAGACCGGCAACTGCCGGTGCACGAAGCCGCCGTCGCTGGATGGCAAGACCGGGCAGGAAACCGTCGCCACGGTGGCTTCCGAGCGGGAAGCCTCAAGACGACGGTCCTCGCGATCCGGGTCGCCGGCTACCGGGTCGACCCGGATCTGTGGCCGGCCAGCGTCACGGCGGGCGACTGCACGCAGTGCCACGCCGGATGCCACGACAGTCCCACCCGCGGGTAATCCCCTGTCGGCGGTGTGCGGCCTACCCTGGTCGCACACCGCCGACGAAGGAGACCGGGCCTGTGCCTCATACTTCCTGGCATTCGCTGCCCGCCGAGGCACACGCTGCCATCCACGACCAGATCGGCCCGGTCACAGACGTGGAGCCGGTCGAGGCCGGATCCGTCGCCGACGTCGTCGCGATCCTGCACACCAGCACCGGAGAGTCTTTCTGCGCCAAGGGTGCCCGCGATGACAACCCCCGTGCGTGGATGCAGCGCCGTGAAGCGCGGCTGAACCCGTACATGCCCGCGTTCGCGCCGCGGCTGCGGTGGCAGGTCGAGGCGGCCGGATGGTCGATCTTGGGTTTCGACCGCGCGCCGGGCCGGCACATCGACGTGACCCCCGGGTCGCCGGACCTCGGACCATTGGCTGCGACCTTGACCGCCATGTCGACCACCCCCGCGCCGGCTCCTCCGGTCAAGATTCAAGCTGCTACGGCCCGATGGGCCGAGTGGGTGGCACCGGAGCTGGTCGACGGCGACACCCTGGTCCATACCGATGTGACCACGAAGAACTTCCTGATCCACGACGGAACCATTGCAGTCGTGGACTGGGCCATCCCATGCCGCGGCGCCGACTGGCTCGATACCGCTCTGATGGCCATCCGCCTCATCCGCGCCGGCCACATCCCCGCCGAAGCAGCATGCTGGGCAGAACAAGTGCCAGCCTGGCGGACAGCCTCACCGGAAGCAGTGCGGGCGTTCGCGGTCGCCTGTGCCGCCCTAGGCGCTGAACGGGCCCGCCAATCGCCTGCACCCCACCTGAAACAACTGGCCGATGCCGCCGCGAACTGGGCGAGCGCTCTCGGAACCTGCTGCAGGCCCGCGACGTCGATACCGTACTGATCACCGGGACGGTTGCCAACGTCTGCCGCGAGTCCCCGGCGAGGGACCCCAGCACGCTCGGGCACAGGGAGCTATACAGCCGGATCGGTCTGCGCATGACCTATCAACCAGGCCCAGAAACACTGATCGCCGAGGCTTGCACCCCGGCGAACGATCTTCGTGTCTTTGATTGGTGTCCGAGGGGGGACTTGAACCCCCACGCCCGATAAAGGGCACTAGCACCTCAAGCTAGCGCGTCTGCCATTCCGCCACCCGGACCTGCCTGAATAAGCTAACAAACGCTGACCATGGGGTTTCACGGTGGGGTCAGGTCGCCGGCTCGGTGTCGCGGAGGCGTTCCAGGCCGTCGAGGATCAGGTCGAGGCCGAACGTGATGTCGGGGTCGCCGGAGTGCCGACCCTCAGCCACCTGGCGGGTCAGTTCTGCCATGTGTGGGTAGCGATCGCCGGCCAGTAGGTGCTGGTGGGCGGAGGCCGTCTCGGCGTAGTCGGCCGGCGCTATCGGGAAGGCCAGGCGGCGGAGCGTGTAGCCGTACACATAGCTGTCCATGGTGTTCCAGGCGTAGTCGGCGAGTCTCCACGAGAAGCCGGCGCCGCGCAGCACGCCGAGGGTGAAATCGATGTAGCGCAGCATCGATGGGCCGGTGTTGGTGCGTGACATCAGCAGCGGTGGAGCCCATGGGTGGAGGGTGAACACGCGGAACGCCGCCACACCGCGGTGACGCATCGCCGCCTTCCAGTCCTTGGACGGCTCCGGCAGGTCGATCTCGCTGACCACCATGTCGAGGATCCCGGCGAGGACGGCGTCCTTGTTGGCCACGTGCCGGTAGAGCGACATGGCCTCCACGCCGAGTTCGCGGCCCAGGTGCCGCATGGTCAGCGAATCCGCGCCGCCCGAGTCGGCCAGGGCGAGGGCGGCCTGCAGCACCCGCCGCGTGCTGAGCGGCGCTCGTGAGGTTGGCATCTATTCGGCTCTCCGGTGAGTTGCGGGACGGGTCGACCATACCGCAAGCTTGCTTACGACGTAAGCTTACGTCGTAAGCGGGAGGCGGGGGATCATGAGAGCACTGATTCAATGTGGGTACGGATCGCCGGGCCAAGTCGCCCTCCAGGAGGTGCCTTCGCCCGCTCCTGGAACCGATGACCTGCTGGTTCGGGTGCAGGCGGCGGGTCTCAACGCCGCCGATCGGTTCCTGCTGCGGGGCGAGCCCTTCGCGATCCGTGCGCTGGCCGGCGGGCTGCGCAGACCACGTGCCGGATTCGTGGTCGGGCGGGCGCTCGCGGGGCGGGTGGAGGCGGTCGGCGAGGCCGTCCGGGACTTCGTGGCCGGCGACGAGGTGATGGCCGAGTGCACCGGCGCCATCGGAGAGCTGGCCGTTGTTCCCGTCGGTATGGCCGCCCGTAAACCGGTCGGGGTCACCTTCGCCGAAGCGGCCGCGCTGCCCATCGCCGGCACCACCGCCCTGGCCGGCGTCCGGCGCATCTCCAGCGGGCAGCGGTTCCTCGTCACCGGCGCGTCCGGTGGCATCGGCACCTTCGCTGTGCAACTCGCCGTCGCCAAAGGTGCGACGGTCGCCGGGGTCTGTTCCGAGCGCAATGCCGCGCTGGTTCGCAAACTGGGCGCTCAGCAGGTCATCGACTACGAGAAGACGGGCGCCGACGACCTGCGTGCGGCGGGGGAGCGGTTCGACGTGATCCTCGACCTGGCCGGAAACTATCCCGTCGCGGCGCTACGGCGGATACTCGCCCCCGGCGGCACGCTGCTGCTGTCCGTCGGCACCGGCGGCCGATGGCTGGGCCCAGCCCGCCGTCTGCTCAAAGCCATGATCACCGGCCACCGCCAGGTGCGGGCACTCACCGTCCGTCCAGACCCCGCCGACCTCTCCGAGCTGGCGACCATGGTCGCCACCGGCCAGATCCGCCCGGTAATCGACGACATCTACCGCCTCGACGAGGCCCCAGCAGCCCTCGACCGTCTCGACCGGGGCTGGGTCGCCGGCAAGATCATCGTGGCGGTCGCCGAATGACCACCCGATCGACATGATCCGCGACGGTGACGGCGACGGCGGGCCTGTCCGAAACTGGGCCAGCCCGGGCGCTGATGGTCTACGGTGCAACCCTGCTGTTCTATGCTTCGGCGGGGACCTACTGTGTTGCGATGACTATCGCTGACATGGCACGGCCTGCCAACGAACCAGTCTCCGTTGTGCCCGCACGGCGTCGTGGCCAGCGGGTGGCCGTCGGCGTGTCGATGGCCCTGCTGCTCGTGGCCGGCGGCACGGTCGCGTCGACCTACTACTACGACAGTGTGCCGTTGGTCGAGAGCGGCATCTCGTACCCGGTCGTGGCCGTTACGGAGCTATCGCCTGCGGTGGTCAACGCGTTCGTCGCCGCCGTCGACGCGGACTTCTACGATTCCGGAGATTCGTTGATCACTCGGCGGTATGCCGTGGTGGCGGCCGGTGCCGATGAGGAGTCCGGCTTGCGAACTCGGATCTTGGCGAACAAGGCTGAATCGAGTTACACCAAGGAGGAGATCCTCGATCGCTACCTCAACCGAGCCGACTACGGCCGTGGTGCGGTCGGCCTCGTCGCCGCCGCGCGGACGTACTTCAACAAGCCGGCGGCGCAACTGACCGTTGCCGAGGCCGCATTGCTCGCGGTGCAGTTGCACCCCGATAGGCCCACGCCGAGGGACGGTTGGAACCAGGTGCTGGACACCATGGTCGAGCGCGGCTGGTTGGCTGCGGCTGAACGGAGCAGCCTCACCTTCCCCGGCTAAGGGCGGCCCCTTATTCGGCAGCGCCTCGACCGTCGCGTCCGACATCGCCTGATCGCCGGTGAACTTTCTGGTTCGAGATCCGCGGGACGCTGGGGTGCACGCTTCGAGACGTCCCGGCTTTCACGGCGGCGCGGACGTTCTGGCGGCTCGGCTTCGGGAGAAGGCGCGATGTTCTGGCCGGTGGGGCGTGCGAGGGCAGTCCGTCAGCGGGGTGGTCTACTAGGCCGTGTCCTGCCGATCACCGAAGCCAGATAACAGCTGCGATGAGCAGCAAGGATGATCGGTAGATGGCGGCGCGTTTGGCGTAGCGGGTGGCGAGGTCTCTCCATTGCTTGAAACGGTTGAAGCAGCGTTCCACGACATTTCTCTGCCGGTAGATCTCTTTGTCGAACCTCGGCCGGCGTCCGCCGCGGCTGCCTTTGGCGGCCCGGCGGGCGATCTGGTCCGAGCGTTCCGGGATGGTGTGTGCGATACCGCGGCGCCGCAGCCGACGGCGGGT
>NZ_QGGR01000025.1 GCF_003148685.1 Actinoplanes xinjiangensis
CGTATCCCAAGGGGAAACACCGACGTTGGCGGGCGGCCCACCCTGATTTTCACGCCTGCGAGGCGTCACCGGAAGGGATAGGAGAACTGACCTGAGAATCGCCCCCGGCCTCTGCCGGGGGCGATTCGTCGTTCGGGCCGGTGAACGGTTCGCCTCCGGCCTACACCGCGGCCCGGTACGCGATCTCCCGGTCGAGCAGCCAGGCGGTGGTCGTCGTGGCATCCTGCGGGCGGGCGATCCCGTAGCCCTGCGCCAGGTCGCACCCGTACCCGCGGAGCCGCTCGAAGATGTCCGCGTCCTCCACCCCTTCGGCGATGATCTGCATCCCGAGCGAGTGCGCCAGCTGTACCGTGCTGTGCACGATCGCCGCGCTGCGCGGGTCGACACCGCAGCGGCTGACGAACGCCCGGTCCAGTTTCAGGTCGTCGACCGGCAGCACCTGGAGGTAGCTGAGGCTGGAGTAGCCGGTCCCGTAGTCGTCGACGGCCAGCCGCGGACCCATGTCGCGCAACCGGCCCAGCGTCTGCAGCGCGTTGTCGGCGTCGGTCATCAGCACGCTCTCGGTGACCTCCAGCTCCAGGGCCTCCGGCGGCAGGCCGTGCCGGCGCAGCAGCGCGCCCACCTGCTCCGGGAAGCCGGGATCGCGAAGGTCGGAGACCGACAGGTTCACCGCCACCGACACCGGCAGACCCTCGTCGTGCCACCGGCGGCTCTGCCGGCAGGCCAGGTCCAGCACGACCGCGGTGATCCGGCCCATCAGGTCGGCGCTCTCCGCGGTGTAGAGGAACGCGTCCGGGTAGATCAGCCCGCGTTCCGGGTGCTGCCAGCGGACCAGCGCCTCCACCCCGACGACCCGGGCGGCCGCGTCGACGGTCACCTTCGGCTGGTAGTGCAGCACCAGCTCACCACGGTCCAGGCCGGTACGCAGTTCCTCCAGCATGGTGAGCCGCGCCCGGGCGTGGTCGTCGAGGCCGGTCGCGAAGACCGGACCGCCGCCGTGACCGGTCTTCGCGGCGTACATCGCCACGTCGGCCCGGCGCAGCAGGGTGGACCGGTCGGTGCCGTCGTCGGGGCAGATCGCGATGCCGATGCTCGCGTCCACGTGCAGGTCCACCTCCGGCAGCACGAACGGCTCCCGCAGCGTGCGCAGCACCCCGGCGACGACCTCGGCGGCCCGGTCCCGCCCGGTACCCGGCACGATCAGCCCGAACTCGTCACCGCCGAGCCGCGCCAGCAGCACCTCGGTGCCCAGCGAGTCACGCATCCGGGCGCCGACCAGCCGCAGCAGGGTGTCCCCGACGTCGTGGCCGAAGCTGTCGTTGACCTCCTTGAACCGGTCCAGGTCGACGTAGGCGACCGCGAGCGTGGCGTGCGGCCCGTCCAGTTCGCGTTCCAGGCGCTCGACGAAGAACCGGCGGTTCGCCAGCCCGGTCAGCTCGTCGGTGCGGGCCTGCCGGCGGGCGGCGCCGAGGGCCTCCGCGGTACGGACGCTGGCCATCATCCGTACGATCGCCGCGGTGATCGCCGTCCCGGCGAGCAGGCTGCCGACCGGTGCGACGTCGTGTTCGGTCAGCGCCGCCCACAGCAGCAGGCCCAGGCAGCTGACCGCGAGGACGGCCGGGACCGCGGTGCTCAGCCACAGGCTCGGACGTCTCCTCTCGGCGCGCCCCACCGGCTGCCGGGCGGCCAGCGACAGCAGGGAGAGGCCGACGAGCCACGTCAGGTCGACACCGACCGGCACGTGGACGCCCTCCCACAGCAGCACCATGCTCACCGTGTCGGCGCCCGCGAACAGGGCCATCCCGGCGATCAGCAGGCCGAGCACCCGGTCGCGGCGCCAGCCGCACAGCGCCCACGCGCCGAGCAGGCAGCCGATGACCGCGATGTCGGCGATCGGGTAGGCGGCGTTCACGACGACGCCGAGCATCGTCGAATGCGGGGCCGGCTCGACCGCGGCGAGCACCGGCACCGAGACCAGCGACGTCACCGCGGTGGCCGCGATCACCCCGTCCAGCCAGGCGGCGGCGCTGACCCGGGGCAGCCGGTCGCGCAGCAACAGCACCAGCGCGATCCCGAAACTCGGGTAGAACGTCAGCCACAGCGGGTCGGCCGGGGTGATCAGGGGTTCCGGTTCGAGATCGCGGACGTACACCCACCAGTAGAGGTTGCCGCAGGCGTAGGCGAGCTGGCCCGCCGACAGGAACGCCCACGCCGTACGGACCGGGCGGGCGGCACGTCCGGCGACACCCGCGACGATCAGGCCCGGAATCAGGTAGAGGAGGTTGTGCAGCAGCCCGGCGGCGGTGCCGTCGGCCACGTCGAGGGCGTAGACAAGCACCTGGGCGGTCAGCAGGATGCCGAGGCACCACCACGCCACACGTTCGCGGCGGGTCGTCTCCGAGAAGAACGAGCGGGGCCACACGTCGGACCTATCGGAGCCCGGACGAGGATCTTGAGTGTTAGCCCGGTCTCCCCGAGGCACGGCAGGGCCGCCGGGCCACGCCGTGCCCGGCGACGTCGAGTTGCTGATGCTCGGGCAGGCGGGTGCCCAGCGCGGCCAGATGCACCGCGGTCACCACCTCGACGGTGTCGCCGGCCGGCATGGTGATCCGCGAACCGGGCGGCGCGACGGTGTCCGGTGGGCAGAGCACCGTGAATCCGTCGGGCCGGCGGGCGATCACACACGGGCCGACCGGGACCGCACGACGTCCCGGCGCCTCCACCCGGACGGTGCAGGGCTCGTCGACGTGGAGCAGAGCGAATTCGAGCCAGTTCACGCCCCCAAGATTGCCCGGCGGCGGCCGGATTAACCCCATGCCGGTCGCGACGGTGCCCGTGGCACGATCTCCGGATGCCGTACTACCCCGCCCACGACGGCCTGCGCCTGTTCTACGACGTGGCCGGGGACGGCCCGCCGCTCGTGGTACTGCCCGGCGGACCCGGTATGGACGTGCGCTACCTCGGTGACCTGGGCGGCCTGTCGGCGACCCGGCGGCTCATCCTCGCCGACGCCCGGGCCGGTGGCCGCTCCGAGGTGCCCGAGGACCGTTCGACGGTGTCGTTCACCGCCCAGGCCCGTGACCTGGAGGCGCTGCGCGAGCACCTGGGACTCGACCGCCTGGACGTCCTGGCGCACTCGGCGGGGACCCTCACGGCACAGGAGTACGCCGTCACCCACCCGCACCGGATCCGCCGCCTGATCCTGGTGACGCCGATCGGCCGGGCCGGCCGTGACACCGATCCGGCCGAGGTCGCGCGGATCCGGGCGTCCCGCTCGTCCGAACCGTGGTATCCGCAGGCGGCCGCCGCGGCAGGGCCGTTCGCGCAGGCGCTCATGGTGCCGTTCCACTGGCACCGATGGACGCCGGAACGCCGTACCGAGTACGTTCCCGGTCACGCCAACCGGCTGCCGTGGTTCCGGGACGGGTTCTACGCCGGTGACGCCCACCCGGGTCCGGTGCTCGCGCCGGTGCTGGTGGTGGCCGGCGCGTCGGACGGGATGATCGGCACCGCCCCGGCCCGGGTGGTGGCAGCCGCCCATCCGCACACCCGTTTCGAACTGCTGACCGAATCCGGTCACCGGCCCTGGGTGGAGCAGCCGGAACTGTTCCGCAAACTCGTCGAAGACTTCCTGACGTAGCGGTCGCCGTATCCGGCCCGCATCCGGCCCGCATCCTGCCCATCCCGGGTTGCGTCCGGCTAGCACCCGGTCGCATCCGGTAAGGCCTCCTAGGAGGCTGGGCCTGCCCCCGTCAGACCGTGGCCGAGTGCTCGACCTGCCGCGGGTCGTCGCCCGAAGGATCTCTAACCCAGGACGGCGACCAGGTGCTCGACCCGCCGCGGGTCTTCCCCGAAGGTCTCCAACACCGATCCACGTCGGCGACCGGCAGCACCACGATCTTGATCGTGCGATCCGCCATCGTCAGTTCGGTGGCTGGTTCGCTTACAGGAACGGCTGCCGCTCGCGCACCCCCGGCGTCGTCCCAGGGGGACTCCCTGGCCGGTATCCGGGCCGGATCCGCGGGGACGGGTCGCGCAGTGCCGGCGGGAGCAGGAAGGTGACGTTCTCGTCGGTGACCCGGTGTTCGGTGACGGTGTCCGGGCCGAGGGCGGCGATCACCTCGTCGACCAGGTGCGGCGGCGCGGAGGCGCCGGCGGTCAGTCCGAGGGTACGCACCCCGTCGAGCCAGTCGGTGCGGATCTGCGTGGCGTCCTCGATCAGGTGTGCGGGTGTGCCGTGGCGCCGGGCGACCTCGACGAGCCGGGCGGAGTTGGAGGAGTTGGCGGAGCCGACGACCAGGACGAGATCGCAGGCGGCGGCGATGGCGGCGACCGCCTCCTGCCGGTTGGTGGTGGCGTAGCAGATGTCGTCGGTGTCCGGCCCGGTGAGTTCCGGGAAGCGGTCCCGCAGCGCGCCGACGATCGCGGTGGTCTCGTCGGCGGCCAGGGTGGTCTGGGTCAGGTAGGAGACCCGTCGCGGGTCGTCGACGTCGACCGTGCCGGCGGCGGCGACGTCGCCGACCAGGCGGATCCCGGGGACCTGGCCGAGGGTGCCCTCCACCTCGTCGTGCCCGGCGTGGCCGATCAGCAGGACGGTGTCGCCGCGGGCGGTGAAGCGCCGGGCCTCGGTGTGCACCTTGGCGACCAGGGGGCAGGTGGCGTCGATGACGTGCAGGCCGCGGCGGGTGGCGTCGGTGCGGACGGCGGGTGCGACCCCGTGGGCGGAGAAGACGACGGTGGCGCCCTCGGGGACCTGGTCGAGTTCGTCGACGAAGATCGCGCCGGCGGCTTCGAGGCGGGCGACGACGTGGGTGTTGTGGACGATCTGACGGCGTACCCAGATCGGTGGTCCGTGCCGGTGCAGGGCGTTCTCGACCATGTCGACGGCGCGTTCGACGCCGGCGCAGAAGGACCGTGGGGCGGCGAGCAGCACTTCCATGATCACGGAGCTTAGGTGGGATGGTTCGCTGTTCTACAAAAACCGCCGAACAAGCCCCGAGCTGGGATAAAACGGGCTAGACGTAAGCCATATTCAGGGATGAAACGGGGCGTTGACTACCGTGACCAGTTCAGTGAAGCCGGCCAAGACCCGTGAGCAGCAGGACCAGGAGTACCAGCAGAGTCTCAGCACCATCGCGGCGCGGAACCTGACCCACACCACCAAGTCCGTCCCGCAGATGCAGGAGATCACCTCCCGGTGGCTGCTGCGCAAACTGCCCTGGGTCGAGGTCAAGGGCGGCGTCTACCGGGTCAACCGGCGGATGACCTACCGACTGGGTGACGGGCGGCTGACCTTCACCAACACCGGCGCCTCGGTGCAGGTGGTGCCGGGTGAGCTGCGGGAGATCGCGGTGCTGTCCGGGATCGAGGACGAGGAACTGCTGCGCGGGATCGCCGACCGGTTCGTCCAGCAGGAGTACCAGCCGGGTCAGGTGATCGTCGAGTTCGGCTCGGTCGCGGACAACCTCTACCTGATCGCGCACGGCAAGGTGGAGAAGATCGGCGTCGGGGCGTACGGCGACCCGCTGAGCCTGGGCGTGCTGGCCGACGGGGAGAAGTTCGGCGAACGGGTCCTCATCGACGACAACAAGATCTGGGAGTACACCGCCAAGGCGATGACCGCGGTGACCATCCTGGCCCTGCCCCGGGCGGCGTTCGCCGAGGTGACCGCACGCAGCGAGTACCTGCGCGAACTCGTCGAGGGATTCCGGGACAAGAGCCGCCGCCCGCAGAACAAGCACGGCGAGGCGGCGATCGCGGTCGCGGCCGGCCACTCCGGTGAGCCCACCCTGGCCGGCACCTACGTCGACTACGAGACCAATCCCCGCGAGTACGAGCTCAGCGTCGCCCAGACCATCCTGAAGATCCACACCCGGGTCGCCGACCTCTACAACGACCCGATGGACCAGCTGGAGCAGCAGCTGCGGCTCACCGTCGAGGCGCTGCGTGAACGCCAGGAGTACGAACTGGTCAACAACCGTGAGTTCGGTCTGCTGCACAACGCCGACCTGCGCCAGCGCATCCACACCCGCAGCGGCCCGCCCACCCCCGACGACCTGGACGAGCTGCTGAGCATGCGGCGCAGCACCCGGTTCTTCCTGGCCCATCCCCAGGCGATCGCCGCGTTCGGGCGGGAGTGCACGAAGCGGGGCATCTACCCGCCGCCGGTGGAGATGGACGGGCACACCGTGCCGTCGTGGCGGGGGGTGCCGATCCTGCCGTCCGGCAAGATCCCGATCAGCCACACGCACACCACCTCGATCCTGGCGATGCGGATCGGCGAGTCCGACCAGGGCGTGATCGGCCTGCACCAGACCGGCATCCCGGACGAGTACCAGCCGGGCCTGAACGTGCGGTTCATGGGCATCAACGATCAGGCCGTCATGTCGTACCTGGTCAGTGCCTATTATTCGGCGGCCGTGCTGGTGCCGGACGCGCTCGGCATCCTCGACCACGTCGAACTCTCGCACTGACATGTCGGTGATCTCGGATCTGCGGGGTGCGCCGCCGCCGCACCTGCGCGCACTGTTGCCGGGCCTCGGCATGTCCGCGGCCCGTGCGTTCCTGAAGCCGCTGGTGGCGCCGCCCGAGGACGGACGGCTGTACTGCCCGGACGCGATCAGGGACGATCCGGCGCTCGGCGCCCTGGTGGACGACCGGCTGCTCCGATGGGCCGGGGAGGTCGGGATCTACCCCGGCCGGCTCGACAAGCTGCGGTCCTACGGGTTCGGCCGCTACATGATGCTCGCCCACCCCGCCGTCAGCGACCCCGACCGGCTGTTGATGGCCACGAAATGCCTGGTCGCCGAGTGGGCCGCGGACGACTACTACGTCGACGAGGTGGAGCTGGGCGCCGAGCCGGCGGTGGTCGGCTCCCGCCTGGCCCGGCTGATCTCGGTGGTCGACCCGGCACAGATGGTTCCGCGGTACGCCGCCGACATGGACGGTTACCACCGGCTCCAGCCCATCTCGGAGGCCTTCCGCACCGCCGTGGAGCACCTGTCCGTCTACGCCTCGCCGGCGCAGCTGGGCCGGTTCCAGCATCAGATGGCGATCCTCTTCCTGGCCTGGACGCAGGAGGCGGACTGGCACGTCAACCGGCGCACCCCGCCGGTCTGGGAGTACCTGGTCCAGCGGCATCTCAACAGCTACCTGCCGCCGATGATCCTGATCGACGTGCTGGCCGGCTACGAGCTGCCGGCGCACGAGTTCTACCACCCGGAGGTACGCCGCGCCTTCACCACCGCCGGCAATGCGGCCGTGATCGTCAACGACCTGCACTCCGGGCCGGCCGAGTCAGACACCGACTTCAACCTGCCGCGCGTGTTGCAGCTGAACGAGGGCCTGAGCCACCGGGCGGCGATGGCCCGCACCGTCGAGATCCACAACGAGCTGATGCACACCTTCGTCGGGCTGGCCACCCAGCTCAGCGCCGCCGGATCGCCGAACCTGCGGCGGTTCCTCGCGGACACCTGGGCCTGGCTCGGCGGCAGCCGCCGGTGGCACGCCACCACCGGCCGATACAACCACGGGAGTCAACGATGACCAGCACGATCCTCCGTACCGACTTCGAGAAGTCCGTCGCCGCGTACTGGAACACCCACCGGAACGACCCGGTGAACCTGCGCCTCGGCGCGGTCGACGACCTCTACCACCACCACTACGGGGTGGGACCCTACGATCCGACGATCCTGGACGGCCCGGCCGAGGACCGCGAGCAGCGGATCATCGCCGAGCTGCACCGTCTGGAGAGCGCACAGGCCGACCTGCTGCTCGACCACCTCGGCCCGGTCGCCCCGGGCGACCTGGTCCTGGACGGCGGTTCCGGCCGTGGCGGCACCAGCATCATGGCGAACCAGCGGTTCGGCTGCGAGGTCGACGGCGTGTCCATCTCCGAATACCAGGTCGGGTTCGCCAACGAGCAGGCCGCGCGGCGTGGCATCGCCGACAAGGTCCGCTTCCATTTCCGCAACATGCTGGAGACCCGGCTGCCGGGCAACACCCGGCAGGCGATCTGGACCAACGAGACCACGATGTACGTGGATCTGTTCGACCTGTACGCCGAGTTCGCCCGGCTGCTGAGGTTCGGCGGGCGCTACGTGTGCATCACCGGCTGCGCCAACGACGTGACCGGCCTGCGCTCGAAGGCGGTCAGCCGGATCAACGAGCACTACACGTGCGACATCCACCCGCGCAGCCAGTACTTCAAGGCCCTCGCCGCGAACGGGCTCGTCCCGATCAACGTGGTCGACCTGACCGCGGCGACCATCCCGTACTGGGAGCTGCGGGCGAGGTCCGAGGTCGCCACCGGTATCGAGGAGTCGTTCCTGACCGCGTACCGGGAGGGCAGCTTCCACTACCTGCTCATCGCGGCCGACCGCATCTGATCAGTGGGCCGGGCGCGGTTCCGCCGCGCCCGGCCGTATCGCCCCGCTACCGGGCGGTCACCGCGGTATGTGGAACTCGACCTCGGTGCCCTGCCCGGGCCGGCTGTAGATCTCCGTGGTGCCGCCCAGGTCGGCGATCCGCCCGCGCATCGACTGGGCCACTCCGAGCCGTCCACCGGCCGCCGCCTCGTCCAGACGGTGCGGCCCGAAACCGGCGCCGTCGTCGCGCACGGTCACCCGTACGCCGTCCTGCTCGTCCTCCAGAAGGATCCAGGTCCGGGCCTCCGGGCCGGCATGCCGGCCGACGTTGTCGAGCGCCGCCTGCACCGCCGCCAGCAGCTCGGCCGCGCGGCCGGCCGGCAGGAGCACCGCCCCCGCCGGCGTGGACACCTCGATCCTCGGGGTGGCCAGCGCGGTCAGCGCCGCCCGGAGATCGACGTCGGCGCGCGGGTCGGCCGGGGCGGCGGCGCCGCTGAGCAGATTGCGCAGCGCCACCTCCTGCTCGCCGGCGAGGGCGGCGAGCTCGGTGCCGCCCTCCCGCTGCACCAGCGCCAGCACCTGGAGCACGCCGTCGTGAATGGGACGGGCCAGCCGGTCACGTTCCGCGGCGGCGGCCTCCCGCCGGATCTGTTCGGCGCGTCGGCGTTCGGCCCAGCGCCCGGCCAGGTGATGGGCGATGCCGAGGCCGGCGATCGCGGCGGCCGCCACCAGCATCAGTACGGCCGGGGTGGACAGTGATCCCATCGCCGACCCGATGTCCTGCGGAGGGGCGCCGCGCTGGATCCGGATCACCTCGAGGGCGGGCACGCCGGCCACCGTGAGCACCGCGGCGATCGGTCCGAGCGCTGCCGGGACCGCGCCGCGCGGTGCGAGCACGTGAGCGGTCGCCCCGAAGACCGCCGTCACCGTGGCGACCGCCAGCACGAGCATCAGGAAGGCGGGTACGACCCGCTGGTCGGCGGCCAGCCGCTGTGGTGCGCCGCCGGTGCCCTCCTCCACGATGAACATGGCCAGGGCGGTGCCGACCGCGAGGGTGGCGGTGGCGGCGATCCGCCACCGGTTGGCCACCGCCGCGATGCCGACGGCCACACCGGCGACGACGCCGATCAGGCGTGCGGGTCCGGTGGCGGCCAGGGTCTGGTGGGCGAGAACCAGGGGGTACGCCGCGGCGACCTGCACGGTCGCGGCGGTGAGTGCGCCGGTCAGTCCCCACAGCCCGGTCAGGGTGGCGCAGACGGCGACGAGCACGAGCGTCACCACGCCGAGGATCGCGGCCTTCTCGTTGCCGTACGCCAGGCTGTACCCGCTGACGCCCAGCAGCCGGGCGAGGTGCTCGGTGGGGAACAGCGCCACCGGCAGGACGACGAAGGCGGCCAGCCCGGCCGCGATCAGGAAGCGCAGGTGCCGCCAGGACCAGAAGCCGCCCTCGACGGCTCCGGTGGCGGCCCGATCGCCCTGTCGCAGCATCCAGAGCGCCGGCCCGACGGCGGCGAGCCCGGCGGTCAGCAGGCCGGCCCACCGGAGAGTGAGTCCCGCATCGGCCCGGTAGGGCTCCTCCGCGATGATGCGGGCCAGTGCCCCACCGGCCAGGACGGCCCCGGTGCCGAGCCCGGTCACCGCCACCCCCAGCACCACCGCCCGGTTGGTCAGCAGGCTCTGTGCGGCGCCGAGCACCCCGACGGCCAGCATCGGGAAGGCGGCGCTGGGCAGGTGGTAGAACGGCAGCGTCGTGGAATCGGGCAGCATGGCGGGCCAGACGATCGCCGTGCTGATCAGGCCACCCGCCACCAGCAGGTACGGCCACCAGCGCAGCAGGCACAGGGCCAGCACGGTCGCCGCGGTCGGGATGAGCGGGAAGACCAGGCCGCGCGAGTCGTAATACCCGTCCGGGCCCTGCACGCCGACCATCGGTGAGAACGTCGCGCCGTAGGAGGAGGCGGTCAGCGTGATCAGGAGACTGCCGCCCAGCCCGCCGAGCGCCGTCCACCAGCGCAGCATCCGCTCATTCATGGTGGTGATCATGACTGATGGACCGGCGCGGCGGCGTCCCGGTGCCTCGGCTCAGGCCGCCGGACGGTCACCGGGGAGCTGTGGAGATTCATGCGTCGACCATGCTGGAGACAGGTGGCCGCGGGCATGAGTACAGCTACTCATCTCCACCCGTTCTCCAGCTCAGGACAGATCGGGGTCAGGCCTCGACCAGGGCGGCGGCCAGACCGCGGGCGTGCTCGGTCCACGGGGCCGGGCGCATGGTGGCCGGGTCGAGGCGGATGTTGACGCGGCGGCCCTCGGCGTGGACCTCGGTGCCGTCCGGGGATGTCACCCGGAACCGGTAGTCGGCGCTGGTGGTGCCGAGTTTGGCCAGCCAGAAGTGCACGGCGATGTCACCGACCGAGGTCACCGGGCGGTGGAAGGTGATCGCATACTCCCGGACGGCGTTGAACGCGTCCGGTGAGGTGGGGCGGCCACCGGCGAACGAGACGCCCCGGTCGGCCCACCACTGGGAGACGGCCCGCTCGACCAGGACCGCGTAGCGGGAGTTGTGCAGGATGCCCATGGCGTCCAGGTCGTCGAAGTGCACCGCGGTGCGCTCGACGGCGCCGTGGGTGACGGTCGGCGTGGTCATGTCGTCTCCGGAAGGATCGTGGGGTCGGTGGCGATGGCGCGCAGGTGCTCCAGCAGGGAGCGGCGGGCCCGGCGGCAGGTGGGCCCGGCGCCGAGGACCGGGGACTGCATGACGGCGCAGACGCCGAGCGCCTCGGTCTGGTAGGCGAGCTGCCCGGGGTCGACGCCGGCCGGCAGGTCGCCGATCGTGACGGCCTCGGCGGCGAGCCCGGTCAGGAACGTCATCCAGTCGGTCAGCTCGGCGGCGAGACGGTCGCGGACGACGCCGGGGCGGGCGTTGAACTCGAAGTGGGCGTTGGCGAAGAAGCAGCCGCCGGGCAGCACGCCGGACTCGTAGAAGGCGAGCCGGCTGTCGTGCACGGCCCAGAGCCGGCGCACGCCGGGCGGGGCGGTCATGGCCGGCCGGATGACCCGGTCGGTCCACTGTGCGCGTGCCTGGTCGACGACGGCGAGCTGGAGCGCCTCCTTGGACCGCCAGTGCGCGAAGAGGCCGGACTTGCTGACCCCGAGCGCGTCGGCGACCTGACTGAGCGAGAGCCCGTCGAGCCCGGAGACGGTGGCGAGCAGCAGCGCCTGCTCGAGCACCGCGCTGCGGGTCCGCTCACCCCGGACCAGCCTGCCGTCCTGTGTCATAACCCGAACCTACAAAACGACCGACCGTTCGTAAATATTGAGCCGGTCACATCATCCGTTCCAGAACAAGCTGGCTCTCACCGCTGTCTCGGGGCCGCTGAGACAGCGGTGAGAGTCAGCCGACCGGACGGTTCGCCTACTGAGGGCGAGAGGGGGTTCGTCTCAGTCCGGGGCCTCGCCCTCGTCAGAGCCCGCGCTGTCCGGCTGGACCTCGTCGTCCGGCGCGGCCACCTCGATGTCCGGCGCCTCGACCTGGTCGCCCGGCGGGTCGGGCCGCTCCGCGTTGAGTGGCGGATGCTGTCCGGTGTCACTGCTGTCTGTCGTCATGACCTACCGGATCCCCGGTTCTCGGCGATCCACTCCTGGAAAGAGCGCACGAAGCGGCGGGACGGCCCGATTCAGCGGGTCAGGATCGGGGCGAGGACCTCGTGGACGTACGTGTTGGGGTGCTTGCCGGTGAACCGGTCGGCGAGCGGGCCGTAGGCGGAGACCGGGACGTCCTGCGCGGTGTGGCCGGTGGTGATCCACCGCATGCCGAAACGGAGCTTCGTGCCCTTGACCGGGAACGCGTCACCGTCGACGACGGCCAGGCCGCCGGTCTCGTGATCGCCGGTGACGACGACCAGGGTGCCGGGGTGGGCGGCGGCGAAGGACTGCGCGACCTCGACGGCCCGGTCCAGCTCGCCCATCGCCTGCAGGACGCGGCGGCCGTTGTTGGCGTGCGCGAACTCGTCGACGGCCTCCTCCTCGACCAGCAGGAAGAACCCGTCGGGGTCGGCGGCGAGGATGCCGAGGGCCTTCCGCGTCATGGTGGCGAGGTCGACGGGCGGCTCGTAGACGTCGCCGTTCTGCTGGAACATCTCCTCGTTGGCGAACAGTCCGAGCAGTCTGCCGCCGTCGGCCGCGGCGAGCCCGCCGGCGGTGGAGACGTACCGGTAGCCGTCGTCACGGGCCCGCGCGACGAGGTCGCCCTGCCGGCCGAGACTGGCCTCGGACGGGTCGGCGGAGGGCCGGTCCGGGTGGGCGCCGGGCGTGCCGGCGGGTAGCCACCAGTCCTCACCGCCGCCGAGGATGACGTCCGGTTTGGACACCTCCAGGTATTGGCGGGCGATGTCGTCCTGGGCCTTGCGGTCGACGGCGGTGGCGAAGAACGCGGCCGGGGTGGCGTCGGTGACCTGCGCGGTGGTGACCAGGCCGGTGGCCCGGCCGGCCCGTTTGGCCTGCGCGCCGAGGGTGGGCAGTGATCGGCCGCGGGTGTCGACGCTGACGGCGCCGTTGTAGGTGCGCCGGCCGGTGGCCCAGGCGCTGGCTCCGGCCGCCGAGTCGGTGACCACCGATGCCGGGTCGGCGGGGCTGGTGGTGAGCTGCCCGGAATACGGGAACCGGTCCATGGCCAGGCTGCCGTCCGGGCCGGCGAGGAAGAGCCGGCCCGCTTCGCGGTGGGCGGCGGCCATGCCGTCACCGTTGATGAAGATGACGTTGCGAACGGCCGCGGCGGACGCCGGGACCGCGACGCCGCCGTCGGCCGGAGGTTGCCGCAGCAGATACAGGCCGGTGAGGGCGAGCAGACAGGCGATCACCGGTACGGCCAGTTTGCGCACGAAACGTACGGTACGCGCAATCGCCGGTGTCAGGGCCGGGCCCGGCGCAGAACCTCCTCGGCGGTGAGCGCGCTCGCCGGGTGGTGGCTCAGGCACATCGGGGTGGAGACCTTGCGGAACGGGCGGCCCTCGGTGACGGCGTAGAACTGGCCGGTCCGCAGCCGGGAGATGTCCAGCACGGCACTGCCCTTGGCCTGGGCCACCTCCTTGGCGGCGGCGATCTGGGTGGGGCTGTTCAGGAACCCGAAGAACTGGGTGGCCGCGTTGCCGACGATCCGGTTGTGGATGCCCTTGGGCGCCTGGGTGGCGAAGATCAGGCCGAGACCGTACTTACGGGCCTGGCCGGCCAGTGCCAGGGTGCTCTCGGTGCAGGCGGTGGGGGCGCCGGACGGGGCGAACGTCTGCGCCTCGTCCATGACGAACAGGCCGCCGAGTGGGCGGTCGCCGGCCGGGTGGCGTTTGATCCACGAGAAGAGTGCCATCTGGAGCTGGTTGACGAAGCTCTGCCGCTGCTCGTCGTTGTTCAGCCCGATCAGGCTGACCACCGAGACCCGGGCCCGTCTGCCCGGCGCCGGGGTGAGCAGGACACCCGGGTCCAGGGGTGTGCCGGCGCCGCCCAGGAGCGGGTCGTTGACCATGGCGGCTTTCAGGGTCTCGGCCATCTCGGCGGCCAGTTCCCGGGCCCGGCCCAGCGTGGTGGCCTCGTCGGGCAGGTCGGTGAGCAGGTCGACGAAGTCGCCGAGGCCGCGCCCGCCGCTCCGGCCGAAGTGTTCCAGGGCTTTGCGCAGCACGGCCCGGCCGCGGTCGGCCTTGGCGGTGCCGGCCGCCATCCGGGCGCGCGGGGCGAGCGCGGCGACGGCCGCGTCCAGGGCGAGGGCGAACTCGTCGGGCTCGTCGAGGACGGCGGCGAAGTCCGGCAGCGGTTGCAGGCTCAGCGGGCGGCCGGACTCGCGGCGCGGGGTCCAGACGACCACGTCGGTGCCGTCGAGGTAGGCGCGGGCGCGGGCCGGGTCGTCACCGGTCCACGATCCGGGTGGCTGGGGCCAGGCGTCGCCGAGACGGGCCAGGTCGTTGTTGGGGTCCAGGACGATCGCCGAGACGCCGTGCAGGGCGCACTCCTCGACGAGCCGCCGGATCAGGACGGTCTTGCCGGAGCCGGAACCCGCGAAGATCACGGTGTGTTTGCGCAGCGACTCCAGGGTCAGCTCGACGGGTGCACCGGACTCGGCCGTGACGCCGGCCCGCACCGACGGCTCCCCCGCCGGGATCGGCACCGGCGCGGCGGCCGGGGCCGGCGCCCGCACCGGGACGCCGGGGTCGCCGAGGATCGCGGTGAACAGGGTGGTGCGCCCGGCCGGACGGTGCGAGCGCAGGAAGTCGGGCAGGGCGGGATCGTTCTCCGCCAGCAGGACGGCCAGAGCGGCGAACGTGCGCAGATCGTCCGGGGCGATCGTGGTCATCGTGCCGCCGAGGTCGAGGAACTCCTGGCGTACGCGGGTGCTGACCGGCCCGGTCGGCCAGTCGCCGTTGCGCAGCAGGACGGCCCGCCGTTTGGGGACCGCCGGGTCGAGTCCGGCGAGGCTGCGCAGCCGGGCCAGGCGGGCCTGGACCGCCCGCGCGTTGGTGTGCGCCAGACCGCGGAAGTACCAGTGGGCCTCGTCCTCGATCTCCGAGTTCAGCGTCTCGCAGAGCCAGGCGTGCGCCGACGGGTTGCCCTGTTCGACCGGCTGCACGGTGAACCGGCCGCCGCCCTGTTCCACCGCCCAGGCCCGTAACCCGGCCTCCAGCAGCCGCGGCATCGCCGTGTCCTCGGTCGCCGGGTCCAGCGCGGCCGTCACGTCGGCCTCACCGCTGAGCCGCCCGAGCCGGGCCGCGAGCCGGGACAGGTCCTCGGCGTCGGCGGGGGGCGGGGCCGGGGCCTCGCTCTCCCGGTGCCGGGTGAGGTCGGCGAGCGGGATGATCTCGTCGCGGGCCAGGCAGTACCGGACGTGCTCGTCGGCGCGTTCGATCAGCTGCCGGGGCGTGCGGTCGGCGGCACCCTCGAAGGCCTCCGGCAGGATCGGCCAGGTGAAATACGGCGGCTTGAACTCGGCCGCCTCGAAGAGCGGCGCGAACCGGGCCGCGATCAGCCGCTCCGCGACCTCCCGCGACGGCAGCCGCTGGAGCCGGGTCTCCTGCCGGAACCGGCCGCCGGGGGCGCCGTGGCGGATCCGCTGCCAGGAGGTCGGCAGGCAGGCGACCACGGTCACCGTCCGGAACAGCTTCTCCCGCAGGTCCATCAATCCGTGGCCCAGGTCGGCGGCGATCACGGCGGTACGGCCGGGGTCGCTCTGCGCGAAGATGACGTCGATCTGGTCGACCGCCAGCATGCTCGGGCCGGTCAGGGCGAGCAGCCGGGAGATCTCCACGGCCACGTCCTGTTCGGACTTGCCGACCCGGGGCAGGCGCCACCGTTCGGCGTCGGCGGGTGCCGGCTCGGCCAGCGACAGCAGCCAGGACTCCCCCAGGTCGGCGACGCCCGCGTCGGCGGCGGCCAGCAGGACCAGGGCCCGCAGAGTGAACCGGCAGTCGCGGCCGGCCTCCGGGTCGGCGGTCCGCACGCCGGCCACGAACGCGTCGAGGGCGGCCGGGGTGAGCGGTGCCTGCCCGCGGATCTGCCGGCGCAGCGTGCTGGGGATCTCGGCGCGTTCACTGAGACGTTCCAGGAACATCGCGAGCTGGGTGTGCCGGTAGTAGCCGGAGCGGCGCAGTCCCCGCAGCAGGGTGTGCACGATGTTCGTCCAGAAGGTACGGCCGTCGGCGATGCCCATCAGGAAGAAGTAGCCCTCCCGCTGCTGGGCCTTCTCCCGGGCCCAGCGCAGCAGGTGCGTCTTGCCGGCACCGTGCTGGCCCTCCACGACCAGACCCAGCGGGCTACCGGTACGGCGGGCCTCGGCCTCCTCGAAAGCGTGCAGCACGGCCGCCCCGGCCGCCCCGTTCAGCTCGTCGAGGTGCACGTCGAGGTCGGTCCACACGTCCTCGGGGGTGGGCGCCCAGTCCAGGCGCCGCAACTCGTTCAGCGCCCGCCGCTGGTCCGGCTCGATCACGGGCGGCCGATCGTGATCAGATGTTTGGCCTCGCCCCCGATGAGGATCGCCGCGTCGTGGGCGTCCGGGGTGAGTTCGTGGCGGGCCGGGTCCGGGTCGAGGTGGATCTCCCGGCGGCGGTCCAGGCCGGCCAGGGCACGGTCCTGGTCGGTCCGGTCGACGCCGGTCAGGCGCTGCCGGAGCGCGACGAGGCCGACCAGGTCGCCGGGTTTCTCGGCCAGTTCCCGGTAGGCGTCGAGGATCCGGTCCTCGATGGAGCCGGTACCGGTGCCGGTGCCGGGCCCGCGGTCGGGCTCGGTGAACACGTCGGCGATCTGCCGGTCGGTGCGGTCGAGGAGCCCGGCCAGGTGGCGGAGCGTGGCGTAGTGCAGCAGCCAGGCGCCGGAGACCCGCTCCGGTGGAGGGCAGCGGAATTCCCGGCGGGCCCGTGCCCAGCCCCGGTCGGTCAATTCGTGGAAGATCGCATTCCGTGGGCCCTTTTCGAAAACGAGCAGCCCGGCGGCGGCGAGTTCCTCGCGGACCGCTTTGGTGATCTCGATCCGATAGGCCTTACGAAGATCGGGATTCGACACCCGCTCCGCGCGCACCATCAGGGCGATCAGGACCTGGCGGGCGGGAGTGCTGAGCTCAGCGGCCATGAATGCGATCTCCGAACGATCATTCAGCGAACGGTACGACGCATGCATCATTACCGGATTCGATGAGAGCGCCATCATTCCCCGGATGTCCGCTATCCGATTCACACGCACGCCGGTAGGTCCATTGACACTCGACGAACGAACGGGCGCCCCCGTGGATCGAGGGCGCCCGTGCCGTTGACCACCGCATACGCCCGGCGGTCGCGCCGGGATCTTCAGGCCCGCCTACGTCGCGCCGTAGCGGAGGGTCGTCCTACTGGCTCGTACCGCATGACGGGTTTTGATCAGCACCAGGTCAGCGTGGAGTTGGACCGGGTGACGTTGCTGACGGTGTTGTTGCTGCCCGTGCAGGGGCTCCAGCGGATGTTGGTGTTGCTGACCGTCAGGTTCTGGAACCGGATGCCGGACGACGGCGCGAAGTCGGTGCGGGCCGCGATGCGGATCTCACCGCCGCCGCTGACCGTGCCGGAGACGCCGGCGACGACGACGTTGTAGCAGTTCTCGACCAGGATCGCGTTGTTGCCGGTGTTGGCGATGTCGACGCGGTCGATGGTGGCGCCGCCGCTCTCCGAGACGCAGAAGACACCACGGCCGCCACCGCGGGCCTTGACCGTGCCGACCTTGATGTTGTTCGGGTAGGAACTGCCGACCCGGCCGTTGCGGTTGGCCATCCGGAAGGCGGCGTATCCGGTGCCGGCTCCGGCGTTGTCGGCGTCGACGGTGCCGACGGTCGCGTTGATCGTCTGGTTCAGCAGCAGGCCGGACTCACCGACGCTCCGGGCGGTGACGGTGCCGATGGTGATGCCGTCGACGCCGTACGTCTCCATCGCGTGGCTGCTGGCGCCCTGCACGTAGACGCTGTCGACGCGGACGTTGCGGGTCCACTGGCTGGTGTCGCCGCGGTTGTCGATGCGCACGCCGAGGCCGCGGCTGAGCCGCATGTCGATCTGGCCCAGCCACACGTTCGTGACATTGCGCATGAAGATGCCGTAGATCGGCGCGCCGGTGACGTTGAGATACGGGACCTCGATGTTGCTGACGCCGCGGGCGTAGATCGGTGCGTAGTCGCCGCTGCCCGAGCCGGTCACGTTGATCGTGCCGCACACCGACAATGACGTGTAGCTCGCCAGGGAGATGCGACTGCCCGCGCTCATCGAGCCGTTGCCACGGACGACGACGCGCTGCATGGACGTACGGCCGGCGGTGAGACTGCCGATACCGGCCTGGACGGCGGCGCGGAAGTCGGTTCCGGTGTAGACGGCGGAACCCGCGGCGTTGCGGGCGGTCCAGGTGCTGCCGCTGACCGTCACCTGGGACTGGAAGGTGCCGTCACCACAGGCCGCGGCGGACGCCTGCTGGAGACCGAGGGCGGCGCCGGCACCGGCGAGGGCGGTGGTGAGGAGCGCGGTGAACGCGATCCGGAGGGAACGGGATCTCATGGGGGATTCCTTACGGTGAAAAGTGCTCACATCGGGGCATGTGAGCGCTCACGGGGATTCCCAGGAGTTTCCGCACGTTTCTTAAGACTGTCAAGTTTGTCGATGCTTATGGCAGGTAGACCTGATCCGCCTCGGTGATCGAACCGCCCTCGATCCGGAAACGCAGCAGCATGCCGCCCTCCAGCTGTCCGAGTTCGGCCTTCTTCAGCTCACCCAGATCGACCACCCGGATCCCGGCGCCGGGAGCGAACTTCACGGTGCGCAGCTTCGTGTTGTTGTTCCGCAGGTAATAACCGACGCACCAGTCGTTCTCGGCCGGGTTCTCGCCGTCGTCGGCGCACGCCTGCACGGCGGCCTTACCCACGAAATAGTCGACCAGGTCGTAGGTCAGCTCCCGGGATGCCGGGTCGATCTTGTTGATGAACGCGTACTGCGGACCGGAAACAGTCGCCGCCGGCGAGCCCGTGGCGGCCGCCGTCGCGGTCGCTGTGGTTGCGGTCGCTGTCGATGCGGGGTCCGCCGGTCCGGTCGTCGGTGCGGCGGCCGGCGCGGTCGTCGAGGCGCCCGGTGCCGGCGCGGACGGGGTGCCGGCGGTCTGGCTGCCACATGCGGCCAGCAGGAGAAGGAGCGGGACGAGAGTGAGGTGCCGGCGCATGCCGGTAACGTAACGGACCGCGACGGCCCGGGACCTCACCCTTCCAGGCCACTCTCCACCGGCCGGGCCCTCCCGCCCGTCGGCCGGCCGTTCGCGGCCGACTGCTGCTCCTCCGCCGCCGGGCCGTCCTTCGCCGCGGGGCCGTCCTCAGCCGCCGGGCCGTCCCTCGCGGCCGGTGTCCGGGCCGCTTCTGTGGCCAGCCGGACCGTCTCGTCGTGGTCGCGGCGGCACTCGATCTCCAGCTGCACCTCGGCGAGCGTCTCCAGCAGGACCAGCGCCCGCCGATGATGATCCAGCGCCGCCGGGAAGTCGCCGGACTCCCGCAGGGCGAGGCCGATCTGGTTGTGGCACCAGGCCTGCTGATGCGGCAGCCGGTGCTCGCCGGCCAGCCGCAACGCCTCCTCCAGCGTGGGCAGCGACCCTGTGGCGCGTCCGAGAGTGATCAGCCCGGTGATCCGCGCCGGGCCCTCGGCGAGGTCGAGCGCCGCCCGGGCCAGACCGGCCGCATCGTCGCGGTGCCCGAGCCGCAACGCCACCCACCCGTCGAACGCGAGCGCCTGCGATTCCCCACCCCGGTTCCCCGTCGCGGCGAACAGCGCCCTCGCCTGCTGAAATCTCTCCCGCGCCTCGGGATATCGCGACAGATCCCGGAGGACGAAGCCGGTCCGCAACGCCAGCGCTGCGGCGAGTTCCCCCTCCGCGGCGGCATCCTCCTTCGGGCGTCCAGCACCGTCCGGGCCCGCAGCAACGGCCGACTTCACGAAAACGGCAGGACTCGCGGAAGCAGCCGTGTTCGCGGAAGCAGCCGGGGTCAGGGGAGGCGCCAGGTCAGCGAGAGCCGCGGCGGCCTCATAGGCGTCGAGGGCCTCGGTGAGACGCCCGGCGGCGGCGTGCGCAAAGCCGAGATCGGCGAGCAGCGACGCCCGCTGCCGGTCCCGCCCGAGACGCCCGGCGGCGTCCGCGGCCTTTTCCAGCAGGCGTACGTGATCCGCGGTCCCCCGGTGCCGGAAGAACCAGACCCGCATCGCCGGCGCCAGATCGGCCACCACCTCGTCGTCCCCGAGGCGCACCGCGGTGTCGAAGGCCGCCACGAGATTGGGGTACTCCACGTCGAACCAGTCCGGCGCCGCCCCGGCCGCAACCGCCAGATAGTGCCGCAGCACCCGCCGGACCGCGGTTCCCGCTTCCGCCTCGTCCTCGGCGGCGAGGTCGGCCGCGTACTGCCGGATCAGATCGTGCATCCGGAACCGCCCCGGCGACGTCTCCTGGAGCAGGTGCGCGTCGACCAGTTCGTCGAGCACCTCGGCGCACCTCCCGCGGGGCAGCCCGGTGAGCGCGACCGCCGCATCAGTGCCGAAATCACCGCCCGGCAGCACCCCGAGCAGCCGGAACACCCTCCGCTGCCGGTCGTCGAGCTGCCGCAGCGACATGCCGAACGCCGCGTCGAACCGGTTGGCACCATCGCGCAACCGTTCGGCGAGCACCGCGACCGTCCAGCCGGGCCGGTGCCGCAGCCGGGCCCCGGCCATCCGCAGCGCCAGCGGCAGCCCACCACACTGCGCGAGCACCTGCTCGACGCCCTCGTCCTCAGCAGCGCCACCGGCCAGGCGACCCGTGTCGGGCCGAGAGAGGCCAGCGGCGCCACCGGACGGGCGGCCCGTGTCGGCGTCAGCCGCCGACCGGGAGAGGCGGGCGGCGGCATCGGCGGGAAGACCGGTAGCGGCACCGCCGGAAGGACCGCCAGGTGCGTCACCGGAGAGGCGGAGGGTGAGCCCGGCGGCGCGGGCGAAGAGGCGGGCCGCGTCGTCGCCGTCCAGAGGTGTCAGTGACAGCGGCGGCACAGCGTCCAGGCTGATCAGGCGGTTGCGGCTGGTCAGCAGCACCGCGGACCGCCCGGCGCCGGGCAGCAGCGGCCGGACCTGGGCGGTGTCGGCCGCGTTGTCGAGCACGACGAGGACCCGGCGGCGGGACAGTTCGGACCGCCACAGCGCGGCCCGGTCGTCGACGGCCGCCGGCAGGTGGGTGACGTCGAGGGCGCCGAGCAACCGTTCCAGCGCGACGGCAGGTGCCAGCGGTTCGTGGCCGGGAGTGAAACCGTGCAGGTCGAGGTAGAGCCCGCCGTCCGGGTAGGCGCCCGCAGCGCGGTGGGCGACGTGCACGGCGAGACTGGTCTTGCCGACTCCGGCCATGCCGTCGATCGCGACCGCCCCGGCGGTGCGCAACAGTTCCTCGGCGCGGGCGATCTCGGTCTCCCGGCCGGTGAAGTCGAACAGGTCGGCGGGCAGGTCGTTGCGGCGCGGCGGTGGGGCTGCGCCGGCCCGGTCGGCTTCGGCCCAGATCGGGCGCAGCGGCCGCGGGTCCCGGCCGACGGCCCGGCACAGGGCGACGACGGCGTCCCACGGCGGGACGAGACGGCCGGTCAGATAGCGCGACAGCGACGAGCTGCTCAAGCCGGCCCGGGTGGCCAGCGCGCGCAGGCTGAGGCCGCTCACGTCCTTGATCTGGGCGAGCTGGGACACCAGTCGCTCGTGCGGGCCGGCCACGTGCAACACCGTACCGTCCCGTCCCACGGCTGCCGTTCTGCCGTACATCCGTGCTGGTCATGGTGTTGCCGACTGTCCCACGGTGTCCCACGGGCGGCGCGGGCCGGGACCACCCGATGGTCCGATGGATCCAGCGAAGGGAGGAACGATGCCGATCGAACGGATGCCGGACCCGCTGACCCTGATCCCGGGCGCGGAACAGGCCCTGACCGCGCTGGAACAGGCGATCGCGGCCACCGGACTCGACGCCCGCCTGCTGGCGCTGTGCCGGCGGCGGACCGCCGAGACCAACGGCTGCGGTGACGGCCCGGCCGGCGCGACCGACGGCTGCGGTGACGGCCCCGCCGGCGCACGGACCGCTGAGGAACGGGCCGTACTGGCCCTGACCGACGCGGTGACCCGGCTCGATCCGGTTCCCGACCAGCTGTGGGACCGGGCCGCCACCCACTTCGACCAGCGCGAACTGGCGGCCCTGCTCCTGACCGTCGCCGTTGCCGGCGCCCGGCACCGGCTCACCATTCCGACCCGGAGAGGAAACACCATGACCAGGACGTACGACGGATTCACCGAGGCGGAGCGCGGCGCGATGAAGGAGCGCGCCAGGGAGCTCAAGAACGGTGCGAAGGAGTCCGAGGTGCTCGCGAAGATCGCCGAGATGTCCGGCACGGACCGGGAACTGGGCGAGGCACTGCACACCCTGATCCGCGAGGCGGCGCCGGGCCTCACCCCGAAACTCTGGTACGGGATGCCCGCGTACGCCCGCGACGGCAAGGTGGTCTGTTTCTTCCAGCCGGCCGCCAAGTTCAAGTCCCGCTACGCCGTGCTGGGCTTCAGCGACGAGGCCCGGCTCGACGACGGCGACATGTGGCCGACGTACTTCGCGATCACCGAACTCAGCGCCGGGGTGGCGTCGCGGATCAGTGCCCTCGTCGGCGAGGCCGCCTGACACTCCGGCTCCCCGCACTGGTGAGATAGGACCATGGCGTGGTTCACGGACGCGGATCTGCGGCGGCTCGCCGGCTCGAAGTCCTACGAGCGCGGCGCCGAGTACGTCGACGCGGTCGGCACTGTCGACGAGCTGCCGGACGGGGTGGTCGCCACGGTCGAGGGCACCGAGTCGTATGTGGTGCGGCTCGTCGACAGGCGCGGGCTCCGCGGCGAGTGCTCGTGCCCGTGGGGCGAGGACGGCAACTTCTGTAAGCACTGCGTCGCCGTCGGGCTGTCGCTGCTGGCCGCCGGGCCGGTCCGGTCGGGGGGCGGCGCCCGGCGCGGCCCGGTGGATCTGCGCGCCTACCTGGAGGCCGTGGACCGTTCGGCGCTGGTGGACCTGGTCGTGGAGCTGGCCGCCGACGATCCGGCCCTCTACCGCAAGCTGTCGCTGCGGGCCGCCACACACGGCGGGCCGGACGTCAAGGAGTTGCGCCGTCTCGTCGGCGGTCTGCGGGCCCGGGGCTTCCTGTCGTACGGGCGCAGTTTCGAGTACGCCCGCAAGGCCGCCGACGTGCTCGACGCCCTCGACTCGGTGGCGGCGGCGCACCCGGCCGAGATCGGACCGCTGTATCTGACGGCGATCCAGAACATCACCCGGACCACCGAGCAGGCCGACGACTCGTCCGGCAGCATCGGCGACGTCCTCGACCGGGCGGTGTCCGGTTACGCGGCCACCTGCCGGGCGGCGCCACCCGATCCGGTGAAACTCGCGACCTGGCTCGTCGACTTCCAGGTGAACGGCCCCGGCTGGCCGGACATCCCGATCGCCGACTTCGCCGAGGCTCTCGGCCCGGCGGGCCTGACCGCCTACCGCGACCGGCTGGCGCAGGCACCCGCCGACCCGGCCGGAACCATCCGTCACCTGCGTGAGGACTATCTCAAGGTGATCGCGAAGGACACCGACGCGCTGGTCGCCCTCTACGCCGAGGACCTGCCGCAGGCGTACCGCTACCAGCAGATCGCCGGGGTACTGCGGGCCGCCGGCCGGCCGGCGGAGGCGATCGCCTGGCTGCGGCGCGGCCTGACCGAAGCCGATCACCCGGACAGCCGGATCGACGAGATGCTCGCCGACCTGCTCACCGAGACGGAGGAGTTCGCCGAGGCGGCCGGGATCCGATGGGGTTTGTTCAGCCGGCGGCCGGGGACGGCGAGCCACCGGGCGCTGCTGGACGCCGCCGAACGCGCCGGAACGCTCGCCGGGACCGCCGAACGCGCCGACGCGTTCCTGCACGACCGCGCCCGGGCCGGCGGTTACGCGGCCGACCCGCTGATCGAGATCCTCAGCGCCTCCGGCGACGACGACGCCGCCTGGTCCGCCGGAATCGAGTACCGGTGCGGCCCCGGCATCATGTGGCGATTGGCGGTGGAGCGGGCGCGGGCCCATCCGGCGGACGCGATCCCGTTCTTCGCACGGCAGGCCGAGAACGAGATCGACAAGAAGACCAAGAAGGGGTACGCGGAAGCCGCGCGCCTGTTGACCGAGTTGAGGACGCTGCACGAACGGGCGGGCAGCGACGGTTTCCCCGCCTATCTGGCCGAGCTGCGCCACACCCACCGCAACAAGCCGACCCTGATGGCGACCCTCACCGGCGCGGACCTGTAAGCGGCCTGATCGTGTTGCCGGGCGCGGCTACGGTTTCGCCATGGCCTCTGTCTCCTACGGGCGCGCCGCCGCGGTCGCCGCCCTGCAAGCAGCGCTCAGCAGCACCTGGATCGCCGCGCGGGAACTCCCGCCCGCCAAACGGCGCCTGGCCCGTCTCGGTACGACGGCCGCCGTCGCCGCGATCGGCTATGTCACGTCGCCGAAGGAGCCGGAGCCGGACGGGGAGCCGGGGGAACTCGTGGTCGCCGACCGGCCGTTCCCGGTGTCCGAGCCGCCGGTGCCGGAGGACGCGCCCGAGCCCGCCTTCGACAAGCGCAAGGCAGTGGTCGGTCTCGCGATGATCGGCCTGACCGTGGCGGCCGTCGTGGGGCGCCGCACCGTGGAGAAGCGCTGGCTGGCCCGGCTCACCCGCAACGGGCACCCGCATCCGACGCGTGCTCTCGCGGTCCGGATCGGCGTGATCGAGTTCGCCGGCCAGTTCGCGCTACAGGTGGCGGAGGCCCGCCGGACCGCCACCCGCTCAGACGGCTGACCGCATTGACCGGACGCCGGGCCGCCGCCCGGTCGCGGGGCTGCCCGGCGTGCGGGGCCGCTGCCCGGTCGCGACGCTGACCTGGCGGCCGGATCTCATTCCCCGGCGGCGCTCAGGATGTCGGCGACACTGTCGCGTTTGACCGCGCCGTACAGCTGCTTCGACAGGTCCTCGTCCGGGAAGACGACGCTCTCGTTGCCCACCATGCCGGTCCCGAGGGTGGGGTTGGTCATGAAGGAGAGGTCGCCGCCGCGCAGTCCGCTCATCTCGGTGGCCGTGTCGAAGATCGACAGGGTCTTGTCCACCGAGACCGCGTCGGCGGTGGCCTCGATGAGGTCGGTGAGCTCGCCGGGGTTGGCGAGGGTGCCGCCGGAGACCGCCTCGTTCAGGACCGCCTTGATCACCTGCTGCTGGTGGCGGATGCGGGCGAAGTCGCCGTCGGCGAACTGTTTGCGCTGGCGGGCGTAGTCGAGCGCGGTGGCGCCGTCCATGTGCTGCACACCCAGCTCGAACCTGCGGTAAGGCTCGTGGATCGAGGTGAACTCCTGCTGGACGTCGATGTCGACGCCGCCGACCGCGTCGACGATCTGCTCGAAACCGGCGAAGTCGATGATCGCCACGTTGTCGATGCGGACCCCGGTGTATTTCTCGACGGTCTGCACGACCAGCGGGACACCACCCCAGGCGTACGCCGCATTGATCTTCGCCTCCCGGCCGCCGTGCTTGCCGTCCCGGCTCTTCGGCACGGCGACCCAGGTGTCCCGCGGGATCGAGATGAGCTGCGCGCTGGACCGGTCGGCCGGCAGGTGGGCGAGGATGAGGGTGTCGCTGCGGGAGCCGCCGGTGTTCTCCGGGTCCCGGGAGTCGCTGCCGAGCAGCAGGATGTTGCGGGCCTCGGTGGCCTCCTTCTGCGGGCGCTCCTGTTCCGGCACGCCGTCGAAGGCGTCGACCCGCTCGATGCCCTTCTCCACCGACCGGAGGTAGACGCCTCCGGCGACGGCACTGCCGGCGCCGAGGAGCCCGACCACCAGCAGACCGATCAGCACGTAACGCAGACGCCGGCTCGGCTTCTTGTGCCTTGCCGGCTCCGGTGTCTGCCCGGGCAGCTGGATCTTCTCGGTCTCCGCGTCGAGGGGCGGCGGGTTCGACATGGCGAGGATCATACGAGCGACCCTCATGTTGACCTAGCCGCTGATCGGATATGCCCGAGCTTGGGTAGCGGTTTGTGACGAACACGACCGGCCCATGACCAGGAAACGGACGGCGACGCCCGGTGGACGATGCCCTGCGGCACGTCGAGGCGCCGGCCGCGCTGCTGCCGGAAGCACAGCGCGGCGCCCACGCGTACGCCGACGGCACGCTGGGCGGTTACCGCCGGCCGCCCGGGGAGGCGGGTCAGCGCAGCAGGACCGGTAGCGACGCGAGGCCGCGGGCCCGGAACGACGGCCGCCAGCGCAGCTCACCCGGCGGAACGGCGAGCCGTAGCGCGGGAAAGCGGCGCAGCACGGTGCCGACGGCGATCTCCAGCTCGATGCGGGCCAGCGGCGCGGCCACGCAGTAGTGGATGCCGTGCCCGAAGCTCAGGTGACCGCCAACCCGTCCGGGGCGTACCTCGCCGGGTTCGGCGAAGGCGTCCGGGTCACGGTTCGCCGCGCCGACCACCAGCAGTACGGTCTGCCCGCGCGGCACCACCACACCGGACACGTCGACGTCCTCGGTGGGGAATCGGCGCAGCAGCACGGTGGCCGGGGATTCGTACCGCAGCAGTTCCTCGACGTCGAGCGGCAGGCCGGGGTGGCGCAGCATGGTGAGGACGCCGGTGCCGATGGCGTGCACGGTGTTCTCGTAGCCGGCGAGCAGCAGCAGGAAGGCCAGCGACGTCAGCTCGTCCTCGCCGAGCCGGTCACCGGAGTCGCGGGCGGCGATCAGCGCGGACAGCAGGTCATCGGCCGGGTCGGCGCGTTTGGCCGCGATCAGTCGCCGCAGGTAGGAGTGGATGGCCCCGATCGCCGCCGCGGCGGCGGCCCGGTCACCGGCCGGGGGCAGCAGCATCGTGTCGGTCCAGAGCCGGAAGTCGTCCCGGTCGGCGCCCGGGAAGCCGAGCAGGTCGGAGATGATCGCGACCGGTAGTGGGCCGGCGTAGTCGCGGACCAGGTCGGCCTCGTCGTCGCCGGCGATCCGGTCCAGCAGGGTGTCGGCGGTGTGCTGGATGACCGGGCGCAGGCTCTCGGTGCGGCGCGGGGTGAACGCCTGCGAGACCAGGCGCCGGATCCGGGTGTGGTGCGGCGGATCGGTGTTGAGCAGGTTGGCGTCGAGGGCGGGCGGCAGGGCGAAGCCGCGCCAGCTGCCGTCGCCGTTGGCCTTGTCGACCGACAGGCGGGGGTCGGCGAGCAGGGCGCGGACGTCGGCGTAGCGGGTGACCAGCCAGACCGGGGAGCCGTCGGGGAGTTCGGCCCGGCACGCCGGTGCGTTCTCCCACAGACGTTCGTGCAGGTCGCCGGGGACCGTCATCGCCTCGTGCCTCCCGGGCGGACCCCATGGACGGGAAAGGCGGGGCATAGGAAGGGCCGGGCATCCACGGGGGGAGATGCCCGGCCTTTCACTGCAAATCGAACCACATGCATCGGCTTTCCGCTACCGGCAGGGGGCCCTTGATCGATTACAGTCTCGCTATGCCGGGGTTTCCGGGTCGCTCCAGGCCGTCTGCACCAGCGTGACGTCGGCGTTGCGGCGCACCAGGAAGCCACGGCCGGCCGGCTGCGGACCGGGGCGGACACTGCCGAAGAGCTGACCTTCGTCCCGGTCGCCGGACATGATCAGGGCGGGCGCGGAGAGTTCGCGGAGGCGGTGCAGCAGGGGCTCGTACAGGGCCCGTCCGGCGCCACCGGCCCGCCGCGCGATGATCAGGTGCAGTCCGATGTCGTGCGCGTACGGCAGCAGCTCGGCCAGCCGGCTCAGCGGATTGGTGCCGCCCGCGGCTACCAGGTCGTAGTCGTCGACCAGGATGTACAGGTCGGGTCCGCTCCACCAGCTGCGGTTGCGCAGCTGCTCGGCGGTGACGTCGGGGCCGGGCAGTCGCCGGGACATGGCGGCGTGGATCGACTCGATGTTGTCGGCCAGGTGCTGACTGGTCGACGCGTGGACCAGCAGGTGTTCGCCGTCGATCGCGCCGCGCAGGCCACGGCGGTAGTCGACCAGCACCACCCGGGCCTCGGCGAGCGAGTGGGTCGCCACGACGGCGCGGGCGATCAGGCGCAGCAGGTTCGTCTTGCCGCATCCGGCGTCGCCGAAGATCACCAGGTGCCGGTCGGTGACCGGGTTGAGCGCGACCGGGGCCAGGTTGGCCTCGTTGAGGCCGATCGGCAGGCCGGGGGTGCCGGCCAGGTCACTCGCCGGGACCAGGGCGGGCAGCAGCCGGACGCGGGGTGCCGGGTCGTCGGGCCAGGCGGCCTTGACCCGCCCGGCGAGGTCGGTGACGCCCTCGGTGATGTCGTGGACGTCGGTGGAACCGTCGATGCGGGGCAGGGCGGCCAGGAAGTGCAGCCGGTCCGGGGTCAGGCCACGGCCGGGGGTGCGGGCCGGGACGTCGGCGGCGGCCCGGCGGTCGATCACCGATTCGCCCGGTTCGTCGAGGTGCAGCTCCAGGCGGGTGCCGAACAGTGGCTGCATGGCCGTGCGCAGGTCGCTCCACCGGTTCGCGGTGATCACCACGTGGACACCGAGGCCGGGACCGCGCAGCGCCACCTCGATGACGGTCTGCTCCAGCTCCTCGAAGTCGCGGCGCAGTGCCGCCCAGCCGTCGATGATCAGGAAAACCTCGCCGTACATGTCGCCGGCGTCACCGTGTGCGGTCCGCTCGTCGACCAGGCCCGCCACCTCGGCCACGACGCGGCGCACGGTGTCGGTGTCGGTGTGGCCGGCGACCCCGGACAGGTGCGGCAGCCCGTCCAGGCCGTGCAGTCCCCCGCCGCCCAGGTCGACGCAGAAGAACTGCACCTCGCGGGGGCTGTGGGTGAGCGCGAGTGCGCCGATCAGGGTGCGCAGCAGGGTGCTCTTGCCGGACTGCGGGCCACCGGCGACGGCCAGGTTGCCCACGTCCAGCACGTACGGGTCACGGCGCTGCTCGAAGGGGTGGTCGACGATGCCGATCGGCACGGTCAGCCGGCCGGCGCCGGGCCAGCCGTCGGCGACCAGGCCGCGGCCGTCGACGACGTGCAGGTCGCCGAGCAGGTCGCCGAGGGCGGGCGGGTCGGTCATCGGCGGCAGCCACACCCGGTGGGCAGGCCGGCCGTGGCCGGCGAGGCGGTCGACGACGACACCGAGAACGGTGCGCCATCCGTCGTCGGCGTCGCCGTGGATGCCGGAGACGTAGGCGGCCCGGAACCGGGTCAGCGGGCCGTCACCGGCCCTCAGCAGGCCGGTGCCCGGCAGTCTCGGCAACTCGTAGGCGTCGGGCACGCCGATCGTGAGCCGGCTCTCCACGACGGAGAAGGTGCGCAGACCGATCCGGTACGACAGGTGGGCGTCGAGGCCGTGCAGGCCGGCCTCCTCCAGCCGCTGGGTCGCCAGCAGCAGATGTACGCCCAGCGCCTGCCCGGTCCGGCCGATCTGGACGAACAGGTCGGCGAGGTCGGGTTGCCGCTCCAGCAGCTCGGTGAACTCGTCGCAGACCACCAGCAGCGCCGGCAGCGGGACACCGTCGTCGACCGCCGTCTGGCGGCGGGCCAGTTCACCGGCGAGGGCGTCGCGCAGCCGGGCGACCGCGGACGGTTCGTCGGTGTGGCCCATCAGGGCGCTGATGTGCGGCAGTCGCTCGAACTCGGTGAAGGTGGCGGCGCCCCGGTGGTCGACCAGCACGAGGTTGAGGTCCTCGGGCCGGTTCGTGACGGCCAGAGCGGTGACGATCGTGCGCAGCAGTTCGCTCTTGCCGGAGCCGGTGGCGCCGACGATCAGGCCGTGCGGGCCCATCGTGCCGAGGTCGAGTTCGACGACGTCGCCGTCCGGGGCGAGGCCGAGCGGGATGCGCAGTCCGTCGCGGTCCCGGCGGGCGGCGGTGGGGTCCAGTGCGGTCAGGTCACCGAGGTCGAGCAGGTCGGCCAGTTCGTTGCGGCGTGGCCGTGGCGGTTCCTCACGAACCGGCGGCGGTGGCTCCTGCGGAACCTGCGGCGGTGGCTCCTCCCGAACCGGCGGCGGCGGTGGGGGCTCCTCGGGGGCGGCCTCGCGGACCGGGGCGGGTGGGGGCTCCTCGACGGCGGTCCCGGCCGGGTCGGACAGGCGGTGGAGGGCGATCTGCTGGGCCGTCTGCTCGGCCTGCATCGCGCTGAGGGTGTCGGGCCGGCCCAGCGAGGTGACCCGGACGCCGGTGTCGACGGTCAGGGACGACGGGGCGACGTCGAGTCGCAGCAGCGAGCGCGTGTCCTCGTACCACCTCGGATTCTGATCCTCGGCCGGCGGACCGGAAAGCTCGACCACCGTCATGGTGTCCGGGATCTCGACGGGCCGCTCGGCGCCGTCGAGGACGACCACGAGCGGCGCGTCCGCGGCCGCGAGCACCTGGTCGAGTTCGGTCATGGTGTCGAAGACCAGGCGGCCGCCGGCCGGGCCGGTGTGGGTGTGCGGCAGCCACAGCACCCAGTCCCAGCCGGCCCGCCGTTCGGGCGCGGCGACCACGGCGATGCGCAGCTCGTCCGGGGCGTGCAGGGTGGCGAGCTGGCCGAGCAGGGCCCGGGCCAGGCCGGTCACCGGTTCCCGGTCGCCGCGCAGCAGCACCCGGCGGAACTCGCGCAGCCGCACCGCCACCGGCAGCCCCGGCAGCGGCCCGGCGGCGGCCGGCACGGCCTCGGGAATGACGAGGCCGCCCGGCAGCCGGTGCCCGTCGACGGCGATGCGGACCTCGGCGAAATCGGCGTCCCCGGGACGCCGCTCCCACATCCGCGGGGAGGCGGCCACCGACGCGAGCGCGTCGGGTTCCGGATGCCGCCACAGCAGAGCGGTCCGCTGCTGGGCGAGGAACCGCAGGTAGTCCCGCGATTCGAGCAGCATCTCCGCCCCCGGGGGCGGCGGGCCCACCTGACGTGGCAGCCGTCGGAACACCTCAGCACTCACCCCTGCGCCTCCCGGGAATCGACGCCCATCGTAAGTGCTGACCGGTTCCCCTCGCAGGGTCGCGTCGGGTCAGCCGCCGCTCACCGGGTGGAACGGCTTCGGTGCGGTGCGCGGCACCGCGCCACGCTCGGCCGGCCGTGGGGCCGGGAGGTTGTCGAACAGGGTGCGGCCGATCGTGGCGTGGGCCTGCACCGCCGGGTGCGTGGCGCCGTAGTTCTCCGGCTCGCCGAGCCCTTCGGCGAACATGGCGTACGTCAGCAGCGGCGCCCCGTCGGCGCCGAACATGATGCCGACCTCGTGCCGGGACTCGCCGAGTTCGTTGAAGTCGGCGCCGTACTTGGTGGCGACGCGTTCGCGTTCCCGCGACGACATCACCCGGCGCACGCCGTCGTGGTAGCCGTTGAGCCAGCGGGTGATGCTCAGCAGGAAGTCACAGGACGCCGGTGTGAGCAGCGTCTTGGTGGCCAGCCGCCACAGCAGGTCGTGCATCTCGCGCGGGGTGGTGGTGCCCAGGAAGAACCGGTTCGGGTTGGCGACCGGCTCGACCCGGGTGTGCACGAACCCCTTGGCCGCCAGGATCTCGTTGATCTCCAGCGCCGGGACGACACGGCCGCACATGCGCACCGCCGTGTTGTCCGACACCAGCAGCATGGCGGTGAGGAAGTTCGCGACGGTGATCTCGTCGCCCCACACCCGGTGCAGGTGGTAGATGCCGGAACCGCCGAGGATGATGTCGGCCTGCATGTCCAGCCTGGTGTCCAGGCTCAGCAGCCCACGGTCGATCTTGTCCATCACGGCGACGGCGACGGCGAGTTTCTGCACGCTGTAGCCGTGGGTGACGTGATCGGCGTCGTCCTCCACGATCGGCCGGAGCGCCCCGCCGGCACCGACCTCGGCGATGTGGGTGTGCCAGACCCCGCCGGCCTTGCGCTTCTCCTTCTCGTACACCTTGCGGATGCGTGCCGGTCCCCGCGACGAGGCCTCGGCCGGGCTGCTCACGCCGGCTCCGGCGGCGGCGGCCACGGCTCCGAGCCCCAGCGCCGAGCGGCGGGACATGCTCGTTGACATCGCTCTCCCTCAATGTGGAAACGGTGAACCTGCGGCAAGGTACACCACATCCGCCCATAGGAGAGGAAACCGCAGCACAGGCCCCGTCCGGCCTCAGCGGCGTGCGAGCCGGCGGGCTCCTGAGGCGCCCGGCTGGTAGGGCAGCCCGTAGTGGGCGAAGACCGCCGGCTCGTCGGTGGCCGCCAGTTCCCCGTCGAGGTCGATGCTCGGGGCGTTGCCGACCAGCTTCTTGTCGTAACGGACACGGATCGCCTTGGGACTGACGGTCGCGCCTACCAGGGGCACGAAGACGAGCCGGTGCCGGCCGATGAAGCCGATCCGCACGGTGGCGAAGGCCGGTTCGTCGCCGATCGTGTCGACGTAGATCGCCTCCAGATCGCCGATCTTGTCGCCTTCCGGGTCGACGACGTTCTCACCACGCCAGTCACGCAGGTTCTCCGCTGGAAACATGTGAGGGGGATTGCCCGCGGGGAACCGCCGGAAACCCCGGCGTCAGTTCCCCTCGATCAGGCCCGCCGCGAACTCCGCACCCTGCTGCACCGTGCCGTTGCGCGGGTAGGCCAGGTGGGCCGCGAAATTGTTGCCACCGCCGCAGACCGGGTCGCCGTTGTTGCAGAACTCCTTGGCCTTCGGACCGAAGACGGCGCTGCTGCCGGCGATCGTACGGCGTTGCAGGCCCAGCGGGTTGCCGAAGACGACGACCGCCGACACCCGGCCGGCCAGGTCGGCGGGGATCGCCTCACCCGCGGTACCGGCCCCACGGATGCCCATCGCGATGTCGGTGACGCTGGCACCCTGCGAGTAACCGCCGATGACGAACTGCGTCTGCGGGCATGCCGCGGCGACCGACGCGATGTGCTGACTCATGTTGGTGGCGCCGGGGCCGGCGCTGCGCTGGTTGCTCGCCGCCGCGTAGACGACGGCGAACGAGCTGACCGTACGACCGGGAAGCTCCGCGCCGAGCGCCTGGGCCAGCGGCCGTCCGACGATGCCGAGACCCTGCGGTTCGCCGGTGCCGCGGGCGAAGACGAGCTGCACATCGGTGCAGCTGCCGTTGTCCGCGGCGGCCCCGCCGGTGCCGGTACCGGCACCGGCGTTGTTGCGGGAGCCGAAGAAACCGAACCGGCCGAAGCCCGGGACGGTGGCCGCGAACGCCTGCGGCGTCACCACCGCTCCGCCGACCACGACCGCGGCGCTGATCCCGACCAGCATGATGCGACGAGACTTCCCGGGACGCTTACGTTGTGTGACCATTCTGCCTCACCCTTTCCGCCATGGGTATGCGGTGAGGGGTACGGCGGGAGCTGGGCGACGGGCTCAACGGCCGCCGGTTCACGCGACGGCCGTCTCAGAATGCCCGTCACTCCTTGCGCTGGACGCCGATCTCGTTCTCACTGACCCGGGTCGGTTCGAGGACCCGGTGCAGGAACTCGCGGGTGCGCTCCTCCCGCGGCCGGCCGAACACCTCGGCGGGCGGCCCCTGCTCGACGACGACGCCGGCGTCCATGAACACGACCCGGGAGGCGACCTCGCGGGCGAACGCCATCTCGTGGGTGACGACGAGCATGGTCATCCCCTCGGCCGCGAGCCCCCGCATGACGGCGAGCACCTCGCCGACGAGTTCCGGGTCCAGCGCGCTGGTCGGCTCGTCGAAGAGCATCAGCTGCGGGTCCATGGCCAGGGCCCGGGCGATGGCGACGCGCTGCTGCTGACCGCCGGACAGTTGCGCCGGATACGCGTCGGCCTTCTCCAGCAGCCCGACCCGGGACAGGTTCGCGGTGGCGATCCGGGCGGCGTCGGCCCGGCTGCGCCGCAGCACCCGCCGCTGGGCGATCGTGACGTTCTCCCGCACGGTCAGGTGCCCGAACAGGTTGAACTGCTGGAACACCATGCCGATACCGCGGCGGACGGCGTCGATGTCGCAGTCCGGGTCGGTGACCTCGACCCCGGCGACCCGGATCGAGCCGGCCGTCGGCTCCTCGAGGAGGTTGACACAGCGCAGCAGCGTCGACTTGCCGGAACCGGAGGGCCCGATCACGCAGACGACCTCACCCGGCTCGACCGACAGATCGATACCGCGCAGCACCTCCAGGGTGCCGAACGACTTGTGCAGGCCACTGATCTCGATCGTCGACATCGCGGTCACCTCTCCCTTCCGGCGCGGCGTTCCAGCCCGCGGACCAGCTGCGACAACGGCAGGGTGATCACCAGGTAGAGCAGCCCGGCGACCACCAGCGGCGTCGGGTTGACCCGGGTGTTGAGAGTGTCACCGGCGAACTTGGTCAACTCGATCGTGGTCGAGGTGACGCCGAGGACGTACACCAGGGAGGTGTCCTTGGTCAGCAGGATGATCTCGTTGGTCAGCGGCGGGATGACGATCCGGAACGCCTGCGGCAGGACGATCGAGATCATCGCCCGGGGGTGCGACATGCCGAGCGTGCGGGCGGCCTCCAGCTGCCCTCGCGGGACCGCCTGGATACCGGCCCGGATGGTCTCGGCCATGTAGGCGGCGGCGGTCAGGCCCAGGCCGACGGCCACCGACCCGTAGACGCCGCCGGGGATCTCCCGGTCCGGAAACGCCAGGGGTACGCCATAGCCCACCATGAACAGCACGAGCAGGGCCGGCAGCCCCCGGAACAGTTCGATGTAGGCGGTGGCGAACCAGCGGTACGGCAGGATCGACGACAGGCGCATCAGCGCCAGCACGAGCCCGAGCGTCAGACCGAACACGAACGCCAGCAGGGTGTAGACGATCGTGTTGCGCAGCGCGACGGTGATCGCCTCGGGGAACATGCTCTCCGCGACGTCGAGGCGCAGGAACGCGTCGGACAGGCGCCCCCAGTCGGCGGCGGCGGCCACGGCGGCGATCGCCGCGGCGAACAGGACGTAGCCGGCGACCCGGAAGAGCTGCCGCCGGCGCCGTGGACTCATGGTCATACGGTGGGCTTGTCCCCGATCCAGGTGGCGTAGAGCTTCTCGTACGTACCGTCGGACTTCGCCGCCGCGAGAGCCTCGTTGACCGCCTTGAGCAGCGCCGCGTTGCCCTTCTTCACGGCGAAGCCGTACTGCTCGCCGGTGTCGAACCCGGCCGCGACGGCGACCTTGCCGGGGTTGGCCTTGATGTACTCGTTCCAGACCGGCAGGTCGTTGACGGCGGCCTCGACCTGGTTGGTGGACAGCGCCTGCTGGAGCGCGGCGAGGTCCTTGTACGACACCACCTCGACGTCGAGCTTCTTCTCCGCGACCTGGGTCTTGATGTAGTCCTCACCGGTGGTGCCGCCCTGCACGCCGAGGCGCTTGCCGGCCAGCTGCTCCAGGGTCTTGACCTCCTTGCCGGTGACGACGGCGAGCGCCTGGGTGGCGTCGAAGTAGGGGTCGGAGAAGTCGAGGACCTTCTTGCGCTCGTCGGTGATCGTCATGCCGGCCGCGGCGATGTCACACTTGCCGGACTCCAGGTCGGTGCCGGACTTGATGCCCTCGAACGGCGTGTCCACGATCGCCTGGGTGACGCCGAGTTTCGTGGCGACCAGGTCGATGAGCGCGACGTCGAAACCGACGACCTTGCCGGCGGCGTCCTTGGACTGGAACGGCGCATACGGCAGGTGGGTGCAGGTGGTCAGCGACCCGGTCTTGATCAGTGGCACCCCGGACGCGGTGGTGCCACCGGTGTCCTCCTTGGCACAGCCGGCGAGCGCCAGCGTCACGGCGGCCGCGAGGACCGCCACCTTTCGAGTGCGTCCCAGCATGTTCATACGTCTCCCCGGCCAGACCTGTTCGGACCACATCAGACTAATCCGATGTGGTCATCTTCTCAGGCCGGCTGGACGATGACGATCTTGCCCCGAGCCCTCCCCTCGCCGACGTGGGTGAGTGCCTCGGGCACCTGGTCGAGGGTGAAGGTGCGGTCGATGTGAACGGTCAGGTCACCGGCCACGCAGCGGTCGGCGACCGGGGTGAAGTGGTCCGGGCCCGCCTTGACCGCCAGCACCCCGATGCGGCGCCCGGTGAACGGGCCGGCGGTCAGGACGCGCAACAGTGTCCGCGTCGATCCGCCGACACAGCGGTAACGGCCGCCGGGGGCCAGGGCCCGGCGGTAGGCGAACACCGAGCGGTGGGCGACGAGATCGAGGATCAGATCGTACGGTCCGGTACGGGTGAAGTCGTCGCGCCGGTAGTCGATCACATGGTCCGCTCCGACCGCCCGCATGAAGTCGAGTTTGCCCTCGTTGTCGACGCCGGTCACCTCGGCGCCGGCCCGCCTGGCCAGCTGGATCGCGAACGCACCGGATCCGCCGCCGGCGCCGTTGATCAGGACGCGCTGCCCGGGCCGGGTACCGGCGACGCCCTGCATCGCGATCACCCCGGCCTGCGGGATGGTGGACGCCGTGGCGGGGTCGAGGGCGGCCGGGCGGTGGGCGAGCACGCGCTCGGGGGCGACGGCGTACTCGGCGAATCCGCCTTTGAGGGCGAGGTTGTCGCCGTACACCTCGTCGCCGGGCCGGAATCGGGTGACGCCCGGGCCGACCGTTTCGACCCGGCCGGCGATGTCGGAGCCGAGGACCGGGCGGGCCGGGGTGCGCAGGCCGCCGAGGCGGGAGTAGAAGGGGGTGCCCCGCAGGGTCTCCCAGTCGCTGAGGTTGATCGAGGTGGCCGCGACCCGGATCAGCACCTGTCCGGCGGTGGGCACCGGGGTCGGCAGGTCCTCGAGGCGCAGCATGTCGGGTGGTCCGTACCGTTCGTGGACGACGGCTCTCACCGGCCCGAACGTAGCAGGACGACGCCCGGCCGGCCCCCGATGCCCGCTCCGGGACGGGAGCGGGCATCGGTCCTCCGGCCGGGTCAGCAGGCGCCGGGTCCGCCGTAGCGGAAGGTCCGGCCGCTCAGTTTGGTGACGTCGTAGTGGTTGCTGGTGCTGCGCACGTACATGTCGACGGCCGGGCCGTTGATGTAGCTGACGCTGCCGATGCGGGCCGACGAGGTGTCCGAGGCGCCGTGCAGGCCGTTGCCCATGTCGGTGCAGGGCGCGGCGGCGGCGGCGGCCACCTCGCCGAACACCTGGACCAGGCCGGTCTGGGTGAAGCCGCCGGACCACAGCGACGCCGGGTAGTAGCCGACCCATTCGGTGTCGTACGCGATCCACCAGGCGCCGTTGTAGTACTGGATGCCGAGTCGCTTGGTGACGTCCTGCGGGAGCGTGTCGCCGGGGCTGATGTTGGCGCTGTACTGGACGAAGCCGCAGCCGTTGTAGCAGGTGGGCTGGCCGTTGACCCAGTGGAAGACGAACAGGTGGGGGTCGTCGTCGCCGTTGACGACCTGGTCCACGTTCCAGCCGACCTCGACGATCTGGTTGCCGCTGCTGGACTGCACGGCCAGTTCGGCGAGCGTGTGGTAGTCCGAGGACGCCAGGGTGGGCTTGTTGATGGAGAAGTTGGCATAGGCGCCGTCAGTAACCGCGGCCTGGGACCCGACGTTGTAGTGGAAGTAGACGGTCTGCGAGGCCTGGTTCATGGTCGGTGGTCGCGGAGGGACGATCTCGGTCGGCTCCGACTTGAGAACGCCGGTGCGCGAGGAGCGCCCTTTGGGGGCGTACTCGTCGGTGGCCGGTTCGTCGTCGGGTGCGGCCGCGTCCAGACCGGACGATTGCAGCATCTCGCTGCTGGCGCCGTCGGTGCCGGTGTCGAGGCTGGTGGGCGCCGCCCCCCAGGGCAGTCTCGGTGGCGGAGCGGGTTCGGATTCCTCCTCCGGGGCCGGGGAGACGACGGTGGGGGCCGGTTCCGGTACCTCCTCCGCCCCTGCGTTGAGGGTGGAGGTGAGTCCGATCGAGCCGACCACTACGGCGACCAGGGCGGCAGCGAACGCTCCTCGGCGTGAATTCGACACTTGTCAGTCCTTGGGTTTTCGTCGGGTGCCGGAATCGTGTCTCGGCGGCGCGGGTCACCGTATAGCGCCGTTGCAGCGCTCAGGAATAGGCCGTGATGCTATTAGCGGCGGAATATTCGAACGGGGTAGTCCGATCTTCCGAGTGGTCTCGTAGAAACCCCTGCGAGCAGCCACGATGAGATTTTTTCGGGTCTGCCGTGACATTTGCGGAACCGGCGCTCGGACCGGATTTCGGATGACCCCTCGCGAGCGATTACTGAAAGAGCCAATCTGACTTACGGTTCTTTCCAATCGTTCTCATGCGTCACCGGAGGAAGGCAACCTCGCCATGAAGGTCATCTCCGTATCACCACTCAGGCGCCCACTGTCGGCGGTCATCGCGGTTCTGCGCCGGATGCGCCAGCGGCGACGGGTGGCGCCGCCTGAGCCGATGCCGGCCCCGCCTGTCGCCACCCCCGACCGGGCGCCGATGAAGGCCGCGTACCGGGCGAACTCGGCCGCGCACCGGCTGTCCTCGACGCCGTCGGTGGTACGCCGGTCCCCCGCCATGCATTGATTGACATCGATCGCTGAGCGGGTGACGATACGACCGTCCGACTGGGAGCGCTCCATGTCAGAGGGGTCGTCATGCGAGGTCGTCTGCACGCCACCGTGCTGATCGCCGCGGCACTCACCGGCGCCCTGCTCGCCCCGTCCGCTCCGGCCCGGGCGGCGGCCGGTGACGGCACCCCGGGCGACCCCGGCATCGACTTCGTCGGGCGCTGGAACACCACGAACGCCTCGGCCTACGTGCCGTACTGGGCCGGGGCGTACCTGCGGGTCGGTTTCACCGGGCGGACCGTGAAGCTGAAGCAGCGCAACACCGTCGACCTGTGGGCCTCCATCGACGGCAGGCCCTTCACCGCCTTCAAGGGTTCCGGCACGATCAACCTGACACCCACCGCGCTGGCCGCCGGCAACCACACGCTGATCGTCAGCTACCGGCAGGTGGCCGGCTCCTACACCGGCGACGCCGTCTTCCAGGGACTGATCCTCGACGGTGGCGCCACCACGTTCAAGGCACCGGCCCGCCCCCGACTGGTCGAGTTCATCGGCGACTCGATCACGGCCGGGACGACGAGCAGCCAGCTGGCCGTCACCGGCTACGGCTTCCGGACCGGCGAGAGGCTCGGCCACCACCACACCCAGATCGCGATCGGTGGCATGTGCCTGTCCGAGACGGCGGACGGATGCTGGGCGCACGAGACCCGCTACTGGATGGCCAGTGGCGGGCAGGCCGGCACCGCCGCGTGGGATTTCAGCCGCTACACCGCCGACGCCGTGGTGATCAACCTGGGCACCAACGACCGCGGCCACGGGGTGGGCGGGCCCGACTTCCAGGCGAGGTACACCGCGTTCCTCACCCGCATCCGGGCCAGGTTCCCGAATGCCAGGCTCTTCGCCATGCGCACGTTCGCCGGCCGGTACGCGGCGGAGACACAGGCCGCCGTGCGGGTCCGCAACGCCGCCGGTGACGCGGCGGTGTTCTACGTGGACACCACGGGCTGGCTGCCGCCCGACGGCCTCAGCGACTCGGTGCACCCCAACGACAAGGGCCACCAGGCGATCACCGACCGGCTCGCCCCCGTCATCGGCGCGCGGCTCTAGATCACGCCGCGGCGGCCGCCAGCTGGTCCCGCCCGGAGCGTTTGGCGACGTAGAGATGCGCGTCGGCGCGGTCGTACAGGTCGCGGCCCGGTTCGCCGGGACGGCTCGCGGCCAGGCCCATGCTGAGGGTGACCCGCAGACCGGGCATGATCGTGTTCCAGTCACGGGCCTGGATCACCCGGCGGATGCGCTCGGCGACCGTACGGGCCTCGGCCTCCCCGGTGGCCAGGAACAGCGCGAACTCGTCCCCGCCGAACCGGATCGCCACCTCGTTCTGCCGGCAGTGCGAGCGCAGCACCGCGGCGATCTCGCCCAGCACCCGGTCACCGACACCGTGGGAGTAGCGGTCGTTGATGTCCTTGAAGTGGTCCACGTCGATGAGCAGCAGCGTGCCGCCGTCGACGAGGGTGTTGATGTGCCGGTCGAACATCCGCCGGTTGCCGAGCCCGGTCAGCGCGTCCGAGGCGGCGGCCAGGTCCGCGGACGTCCGCGCCGCCTCCAGCTCGACCCGGCGGTAGGCCTGCCGCAGCATCGTGCGCCGGTCCAACCGCAGCTGCCACAGCGCCTCGACGTGGGTGCGCAGCGCCTCCAGCATCGCCTGGGTGGCCTCACCGGGCACCTCGGACGCCGCCGTGACCGCCAGTTCGTACTGGAAGAGAAGCCGTTCGGCCCTGAGGGCGGCGAGTTCCAGGGCGGCCCGGAACTCGCGGTGGGCGGCCCGCCACTCACCGGCGGCGCGCAGGGCCAGCCCGTGCGCCAGGTGCAGCAGACGCGATTCGTGGTGCTGGCCGGCCGCCCGCATCCGGGGCAGCAGCTCACCGACCACGGCGAGCGCCTCCTCGATCCGGCCGGTCTTGGCGTGGCAGACGGCGAGCAGCGCCGCACCGAGCGGCGAGTCGATACCCTGCTCCATCCAGAACCGGAGCACCGGCTCGCACCTGCCGATCAGGCCGGCCGCCTCCTCGGTACGGCCCACCTGCTCCAGCCGCAGCGACCACTCCAGCAACAGCTCCGCGTGGGTCAGCTCGGCGCCGGACTTGTACAGCATGTCCGGCGAGTCGAACGACTGCAGGCTGCGGCGCATCGCGTCGTCGGCGAGTTCGAACAGGTCGGCGCTGCGGGCCGCCTCGCCCAGTGACGACATCGCGGAGAAGTAGCGCGGCCCCTTACGCGGCGCCACGTCCAGCAGCGCCATCGCCCGCGCCACGTGGTGCAGGCCGTCGTCGATGCGGCCGAGGTTGATCAGCACCCGCGCCACGTCGGCCAGGATCTTGGCGTCGGTCGCCCTCGGGCCGCCGAGCGCGTCCTGGTCGGCGATCAGTTCCTCGCCGATCTGCAGTGCCTCGTCCAGCCGGCCCATCGCGTTGAGCGCGTACATCCGGCCGAGCCGGCTGATCCGGTGCGTCCGCCGGTCCCCCAGCGCCAGCAGGATCGCCTCGGCCTCGTCCGCGGCGGTCAGCGTCTCCGCGTGGTGACCGCGGATGGTGAGGTCATGCACGTGCAGCGCAAGGCCGGGATAGGCACCGTAAGGTGACACCAGCACCGGCAGGCGGTTCATCGGCAAGCCCCGTTTCCCATGGCCATACCGTCGGCCGCCCGACCTCGGATGTGAGGTCTCCGCCCGGAACGACGGTGGTGCGCTCCGCGGTTTTCGCGTCTAGCGTCCTCCAGCCGTCGATTCCGGGAACAGGCGAACACGAGCCGCTAGATCGCCCGGCATCGAGGCAGGCCCGGCGAGGGAGTCGAGCACCTCGACGGCTCGGGCGGTGTCGCCGAGGACGGCGTACTGAACGGCCAGTTCCTCGTGAATCGCATACCTGTCGTCGGCGGGCAGGCCGTCTCGGCCACACGGTTCATCGACCAGTCGCCTGTACAGCGAGACGGCCGTTGCCCCCTCGCCCAGGTCGGCGTGTGCCCGCGCCTGCTCCCGTCGTAGGTGCAGGATCGCCGGATGTCCCTCGGGTAACCGGGCTTGCAGGATATCGAGCGCGACCGCGCATGCGGCGGCGGATCGGGCGGCGTCGCCCGCGGCGACCAGCGCCATGGCCAGGTCCCTGTGCAGCTCGGCGTGTTCGGGGCGATCGCGGCCCGGAGTCTGTGCGATGGCCTCCTCCAGGACCTCGACGGCCCTGTGGTGTTGCCCGTCTCGGCCGTAGCGTTCGGCGAGGGACCGAACCCGGCGCAGGTCGACGGGAGTCGAGTCCGACAGCGGCCTTCCCACCGTGCCGGCGTTCTCGGGTACGGCCGTGGCCGGTCGACGTCGGAGTTCGTTGTAACGCAGGATCGTCTCGGCAGGTGACCGGTTCACGAAGCCCACGAGCCGGGGAAGTGGTTCGAGTCGTGCGCTCAGCCGGTCGTACACCTCCGCGGCGGATCCGGGTCGGTGCTGCGGGGTCTCACTCGTCAGTTCCGCGGCCACGATCGCGAGGTCGTCGGGTATGTGCTCGTGTCCGGTGAGCAGGTCCTGTATCAGGTGCCCCAGGGCATAGAGATCCGTGCGGGGTGTCGAGATCCCGAGGGTTCGCTCCGGCGCCTGGTAACGCGCCCGACCGATGACAAGACCGGGCGGGGTGAGTCTGGTGGACAGGCCGCCGTACAGGATGGCCGCGCCGAAGTCCACGACCTTGACGCCGCCGTCCGGACAGAGGATCACGTTGTCGGGGGCGAGGTCGCGGTGGATCAGTGAGGCCGCGTGGGTGTGCGCGAGTACAGCCGACACCTGTGTGGCGATGAACACCACCCAGGGCAGTGGCACGGGATGGACCTCGTCGATGAGTTCTCGGATCGTGGAGCCCTCCACCCACTCGGCCACGATGTACTCACGACGGCCGTCTCGGCCCACATCGTGGATCATCGGGATGCCCGGATGGGTGACCCGGGCCGCCAGCCGAGCCTCCCGACGGAAACGACGTACGAACTCCTCCGCGACGTCGTCGTCGAGAAGGTCTCGATTGATCAGTTTGAGCGCCACGAACCGGTCCAGGCGGGTGTCGTAGGCGCGGTGGATCTCCCCCATGCCTCCTACGAGAGGTGCCTTGCTCAGTTCGTACCGGTCGGCGACCAATGCGCGCGCGGGACCGTTCACCGGAGCAGCCTGTGGGTGATGAACGGGCTCGGCGTGCCGTGCCAGAACACCGCCAGCTCGTCGCGGGCCCTGGTGGCGGCGACGAAGAGCAGGGACCGGGCCCGTTGGCGCTCCATGCGGAAACGGGTGGGGTCCTCGTCTCGCCAGGCGTAGACGGCCTGGTTCGGCACGAGTCCGTCGCTGATGCCGGCCAGGATCATGCGCTGGTATTCCAGGCCCTTGAAGCGGTGCATCGTGCCGACGTGGACCCCGTCGGTCCGGCCGGGGCCGTCGGAGCCGATCTCGACCACGTCGACACCCGCGGTGGCGAGGTGGTCGACGACGTCGGCGGCGAGTCCACGGGTGGGGACGGCGACGGCGATGCCACCGGGCAGGTTCTGCCAGGCCCGGATCGTGTCCACGATCTTCGAGAGCTCCTGCTGCCAGGATTCGGCGGCCTGGAACGTCGGCCGTCCGCCCGCGAGCAGCGAGCGGTATCCGTCCAACGTCTCGTGGCCGTCGTCGAGGTCGTCGTAGGACTCGCCACTGACGAGTTCCAGGGAGGCGGCCAGGATCTGCCGGGTCGTCCGATAGCTCAGTGTCAGACGGTGGCTCCTGCCGCGTACGCCGATGCCGACGGTGGAGAGCGCCACCCTGTTCTCGTAGATGCGTTGGTGGGAGTCGCCCGCCACGAACAGGTCGTCGGGGCCGGCGGGGACGAGGGCGCGCAACAGTCTCCAGTGGGCGATGCTCAGGTCCTGTGCCTCGTCGACGATGACGTGGCGGTACCGCCCGGTGGTGCCCTGCTCCGCCAGACGGGCGGCTTGGACGGCCACCTGACGCAGGCTCCACATCCTCCGCTTCTGGAGCCAGGCCTCGAACTGCTCGGTGAGCGCCCAGACGGCGTCGCGTGCCTCACGGCTCAGCGGCCTGCCGCGGCCCAGCCGTCGGGCCCGGCGGTACTCGTCGCGGGTGCCGAGCATCTGGTTCAGGATCACGCCGTTCCACTCGTCGGCCAGGAACTGCGGGCTCCACCGAGTGTGGCCGACCTCGCCGAGGAAGGTGCGCCAGTGTTCGACGAGACGGTCGTCGTCGATCAGCTGTCGTGCTTCACCCGGTGTGCCTTCGCGGGCGATGTGCAGGGCCAGCCGGTCGATGTTGCGGACGTCGACCCGGTCGAGTAATGCCTGACCGCCCAGGGTGCGGAGCCGGGCGGCGAGATCGTTGGCCAGGTTGCGGTTGAAGGTCGTCAGCAGGATGGGCCGATCGTCACCGGCCGGCAGGCTCGCCGCCAGGTGTGCCACACGATGCAGTGCGACGACGGTCTTGCCCGTTCCGGGGCCGCCGCTGACCCTGGTCGGGCCGGACGTCTTCTTGGTCGCCAGCGCCCGTTGGGTCGGGTGCAGGAAGACCTGCCATTTGATGAAGCTCTCGTCCAGCACGGCGAGCAGCGCCTCGTCGTCGGTGGTCACCGGTGTCGTCGGCCGTGCCACGGCGGTCGCGAGGTCGTCCGGATCGACGGTGTCGTCGATCCGCACCGGCTCGGTGATCTGCTGCCGCACCTGGGCGACCGTCTTGCCGTCGTGCAGGGCGAACAGAACGTCGACGGTGAGCTGTGGCGCGTGTTCGACCAGTTGCAGCAACCGGTCCTCGTCGGTCAGGGTGCGGATGTGCGGCAACAGCAGTTCGGTCACTCCGAGGCTCAGGAGGACCTCGTCGTCGAAGGCGTCGAACAGCGGCTCGGCCGTCGGGGGGAGCAGACGGTTCAGGATGTCGTTGTCGACGGGCTCCAGATCGAGGACATCGAGGCCACCGGTCACCCGGTTGACCCGGTAGGCGTACCGGCCGAGGTCGTCGTACACCTCGCGACGGTGTTTGACGTCGATCAACAGGTAATCGGCCGCCGTGACGTGCAGCAGGACGGCGCGGAGATCGGCGTTGACCCGGGCGGACCACAGGTTGTCGTCGCCTTTGAGTTGCTTGAGGCGAAGCCCTTGGGCGTGCGGATTGGCCCGGAACTTGTGTTGGAACTCGAAGACCGCGCCGATGTCGGAGCGGGACAGTTTCAGGATCTCCTTCTCGGCGCTGACCAGCACCCCTAGGTGAGCTCCGGTGTTCATCGACCCCTCGATCAGTCTGTCGGGACGGTGGTTGCCAGACGGACTCACCGACGGCGGCGGTGGCGCGCCGACCAGTTCGGTGGGTCCGGTGTAGCAGTCGGTCGAGTCCGTGGGTGGTGCGGTCACCGGGGCCGCCGTGGTGTGCGGTGTTCCGGTGGAGGTCTCCCGGACGAGTTCGGCGCGCAGGTCGCCGAACTCGTGGCCGCCCGCGGTCGCGAGGACGGTGAAACCGGCGACGACCTCCTTGGCGGTGGGACGCAGGCGGCCGTCGAACGAGAGCATGGCGCTGATCAACGGCATCAGGTCGGCCGGCAGGCCGGACAGATCCGGTGAACGGGTCGCGTCGGCGATCCAGGCCGCCACCGCGTGCGCCGGGCCGCTCGGATAGGGATTGCGCCCGGTCGCGGCGAACAGCAGCGTCGCGCCCAGCGCGTAGACGTCGGTGGCGGGGGTCGGCGCCGACTCCCCGGTGGCCTGCTCGGGAGACATGTAGGCGACGGTGCCCATCGTCTGGCCGGTCTGCGTCAGGTGTTCATGGCCTTCGGAGAGTACGGCGATGCCGAGATCGATGATGCGGGGGCCGTCCGCGCCCAGCATGATGTTGGCCGGTTTCAGGTCTCGATGGATCAACCCGGCGTCCTGGATCGTGATCAGGCCCTCGGCCGCCAGCGCACCCAGCGCCGCGACGAGTCGCGGCGCCAACGGGCCTCGACCGTCGACGTGTTGCCGCAGCGTCCGGCCGGGCACGTACTCGACAGCCAACCATGGGCGGCGGGCGTCGATGTCCGCCCCGCGGAATCCGGCGACACGCAGACCCTGGGCCTGGCGCAGGTTGATGATCTCCGACGCGAACCGGCGGCGCATCCGCTCATCGCTGAGCAGGTGCGGCAGCAGGACCTTGACGGCGACATGTTCAGCCGTCCGTGAGCGGGCGAGATACACCCGACCCATCCCGCCGCTGCCGAGACACCCGATCACCTCGAAGCGGTGGTCGTCGCCGATCCACCGTGGGTCGTCTGACGTCAGTGCCCGCAACGACTACCGCCCGCCGATCGACGTGGTCATCGGTCCGTGTCGAGCGTGCCCGCGAGCAGCCCTCCCACGATCATCTCGACGAACTCCTCCCCCAGGGCCGTCGCCCGTCGTAACCCGACGAGCATCTCCTGCAGGCGCCGGAAATACTCACCGTAGAGGTGCTGCTCCCGCGGGGACAACGAGGGTATGCGCGCCCGCCGGACCTCGATGCGGGGGATCGAACCGGTGGAGACGACGCGTCGGAGGTTGGCCGAGGAGCTCAGGCAGCCCAGGATGAACCACGGATCCCAGTGATCCGGATTCGAGCGGATGCAGATGCGCCGGTTGTCGAGCGGCTCGCCGTCGCCGTCGTGGTCGACGACCTGCAGATCCGGGCGGGGACCGGTGGACGAGATCAGGACGTCGCCTGCGCGCAGGGGTGAGCCGGGTTCGGCGATGACGGCCAGCGAGCCCCTCTTCACCAGGTCTCCGACGGTCGTGTCGGCCACCGGGTCGTGTGAGGATCGGCGGGCCTGCACCGGCGGGAGCGATGCGGGCAGGGATGCCATCGCCGCAGCCAGTCGGTCCCGGGTCACGGCCACCTGTGTGAAGTCGGGGGCCCGCTGGGAGCCCGACACGTGGCGCGACGGGGTGAGGTCGACGTCTTCGCTGCTGAGACTGACCGGGTCGAGCCGGACGGCGTGGGCACCGATCTCGTCGGGCAGCGGGCGGCCGGCGAGGTGCGCGCGGACGGCGCCTCGGATCATCTCGGCGGCCTCCGGCCACGGCTGTTCTGCGTCGACCATCAGGACGGCCTGTGGCCCGTCGACCGCATCCGGCCTGCGCAGCATCCACAGGTGCCGCCGCATGTTGTACGGCGCGGTGACGCCGGTGGGTAGGGCTATCACGGCGCGGAGGGCGCCTCGGCGTAACAGCTCACGGCGCACCCGTCGCCCGGCCGGCCGTTCGGCGACGCCGGGGGGCAACAACATCCACACGTGCCCGCCCGGGTGCAGCCGTGCCAGCGCGTGCTGTATCCAGGCGAGCTCGGGCTCACTGCGCGGTGGTAGGGAGTACTCCCATCGGAGGTCCCGGGCGAGTTCCTCGTAGGGCCAGCCGCCGGCGTTGGGCGGGTCACTGACGACGATGTCGACGCGGACGTCGGCGAAGGCGTCGACGACGAGGTCGCCGCGGCGCACCTCGACCCGGGTCGGGCGGTCGACGGCGGCGGCCAGGCGGGCGCGGGCTATCGCGACGAGGTCGTCGTCGGCGTCCTGGGCGATCACGCGTGCGGCATGACGGGCGATGGCGGCGTGTACGAGGACACCGGTGCGGCAGGCCGGGTCCATGACGGTCGACCCGTGTGGTTGCGCGAGTTCGACGACGAGCGCCGCGACCTCGGCGCTCGTCGATCGCCCGCCGGCGCCGCGCCGGTCGCGAAGATCGACGAAGCGGGTGGCGAGCGCTTCCAGGACGGTGTCGGTGCCGATCTCCGCGGCGATGGCCCGTATCTCGGCGGCGACCTGCGCGTAGGGTCCCGTGGCCGGCTCGGGTTCGAGGAGGAGCCGCACGATCGCGGCGACGGCGTCGTCGGAGTCCATCGACGCGCGCTGCAGCACGAGGTGGAGACGGTCGACGTCGGTCCGAGTGGGCATCCGGCCGTTGGCCTCGAGCCACACCTCGATTTCCGCGAGGGGGAACGTCGGGCTCGACACGCTGCCGCCGACGGGTTTGGGGAAGTCCGGGTGTCGCTTGCGCCAGTTGCTCACCGCTGCCCGACTGACGCCCGCCAGACGTGCGATGTCACCGGCGGTCACTTCGCCCCCATGTTTCACCCTGTCCACCCCCTTGTCCGGAGGCTACCCGGCGCGGCAGCGTTGACAAAATTCGTCGCCAACAAGTGCCGTTGACATTGTTCACGGCAACGGTTTACGGTCTGAGGGCGGCACAGCCGAGACGTCCGCCGGTCGGACCTCTCGGACCGCCCGGACGGCGGAGTCGTCATCACCACGAACGCCGCTCACGTCCGGATAATTGAGTGCCGCACTACCACTCCCACAGCTATCGCGTGACTGTGCCCCAACCGGCTCGAGGCGGGACTGATGAGCTCTTCCACCCCCACACCGTCGCAGACATCCGTCCGCCAGATCGTGGAGAACCTCTCCTCGGTCGCCTTGCGTCACTACGAGATCGATCCCGGGATGGTCCAGGAACACGCCAACGGCGAGCGACGGATCACCCAGGGTGGCTACGGCGATCGCCAGATCTACGAACTGGTGCAGAACGGCGCCGACGAGATGCGCGCCGTCCGCGACGGGGAGATCCGCGTCGTCCTCACCGACGACTTCCTCTACTGCGCCAACAGCGGCAATCCGATGACCGCCGCGGGCGCCGACACCATCCTGCGCATGGGCGTCTCCCGTAAGCGAGGCGGCCAGATCGGACGTTTCGGAGTCGGCGTGAAGTCGGTCCTGAGCGTCAGCGACGCCCCGCAGTTCTTCAGCACCACCGGATCCTTCGGTTTCGACCGCGAGTGGGCCGAACGAACCATCCGCGCGGTGGCGCCCGACGCCGCCGAGATCCCGATCCTGCGGATGGGGCGCGTGCTGGACACCGACCGCGAATCCGCGGCCGACCCCATCCTGGCCGAACTGTTGACGTGGGCCGCCACCGTGGTCCGCCTCCCGCTGCTGCCCGGCAAGGCCGACCGGCTCAGCCGTGACCTGCACGCCTTCCCCACCGAGTTCCAGCTCTTCTCGCCACACGTGCGCTCACTGCTGCTCGAGGATCGCACCAAGGGCAGGCGTACGACACTGCGAGAACTGTTCGTACGCTCCGACGGCGACCACTACACGTTGGAGGCGTCCACCGACGGCAGGCAGACCACCAACTCGTGGCGGGTCTTCACCCGTACCTTCCATCCCTCCTCTGGGGCGCAGGAGGGGGCGGGTGAGCTGCACAACCGCCCGGAGATCGACGTCTCCTGGGCGGTGCCGGACAAGGGTCGCAACGACCGGGGCACCTTCTGGGCCTTCTTCCCCACCAACTACGCCACCACACTGCGCGGCCTGCTCAACGCACCGTGGAAGACCAGCGAAGACCGGCAGAACCTGTACGACAAGAACCCGTTCAACGACGAACTCATCGTCCAGGCGGCGCATCTCGTCGTCGAGTCCCTGCCCGCCCTCGTCGACCCGGCCGACCCGGGCTCGTACCTGGCGCTGCTGCCCGGCCGTGGCCGTGAGGCCCAGCAGTGGGCCGACGAGCGTCTGACCCGACAGGTGTGGACGACGGCGGCCAGGCAACCCTCACTGCCGGACCAGGCCGGGATCCTGCGCCGACCCGCCGAGCTGCGTCTGCCGCCGGAGAACATCCCCGACACCTGGATGAGGCTCTGGGTCGGTTACGCGGGTCGTCCCCGTGAGTGGACGCACCCCACAGTCGAGCAGCGGGACCGCCGCGCCCGCGCACGTCTGATCTTCGAGACCGCCGGACTCGGCGAGTCACCGATCACCGCCTGGCTCGAGGCCCTGGTCGAGGACGGCACTCCGGAGGCGTCGGCTCAGGCGATCCGCATCGCCGCCGGGCTGCGACGCGACGGCAACGAACACGCCGCGGCCGCCCGCAAGGCGCGGATCGTGCTGACGGAGAACCACGGCATGGTCGCCGTCGACCGGCCCGACGTCTTCCAACGCAGCGGTCACGACGAGCTGAGCGACGACCTGGTGTACGTCGACACGCGGGTCACCGACGTCATCGGCCTGCGCACCGCCCTCACCGATCTGGGCATCCGAGAGGCCACCGCGCTCGGCAAGCTCGAGGCCGTCCTCGACCGGGGCTTCGGCGGATACGGCGACAAGCAGTGGCAGGCCCTGTGGAACCTGATCCGACGGGTCACCCCGCGCGAAGCCGGCGACGCCGTCCGCAAGGCGGTCGAGGAGCCGCTGCGCACCGTGCGGGTGTGCACGATGGCCGGTCGTTTCCGCCCGCTCGGTGAGTGCCTGCTTCCGGGTCGGGTCGTCCCTCCGGACGGCAGCCGTGACAAGCACACGGCCGTCGACCTGCGGGCGCACGGCACCGATCGGCCCGCCCTGATCGAACTCGGCATGGCGGACGTCCCGACGATGGACCTCGACCCGCAGCAGGAGGCCTGGTTCGAGCAGTACCGCGAGTTCGCTCTGGAGCGCCTCAACGAGACGGTTCAGCCGGGCTCCAAACACCGCAAGCTGACCACCGTGGAGCTTCTCGGGAGCAGGCCACCCGGGCCCCTGAGCGCCCTGACCGAGCTCGGCGACGAGGGGCGGGCGTTGTTCGTCAAGCATCTGCCACCGGCACGGATGGTGCGCGACTGGACGGCACGGGCCTGGAACAGCACCCATCCGGTGCCCTCACCGCTGGTCTGGATGGTCCGACGGCACGGGAAGGTCGACAGCAGTCAGGGTCTGCTCCCGGTGAAGCTCACCGTCAATCCCAGCCTTCAGGAGTACGCCGACATCCTCCCGGTGGCCCGCATCGACCGTACCGTCGCCGACGTGCTCGGCCTGCCCGCGAGTATCGAGAGGATCCCCGAGGGGCTGTGGCGTCACGTCGTGCAGACCGTGGAGTCCTCGCAGAACGACGCCGTACCGGGCAAGGCGTACGCGCTGTTCCTGCGCTCGGCGAAGGAGTGGCCCGGCGGCGCCACCCGATGCCGCATCGGTGACACCTGGGGCACCCGTCCCGACGCCGAGATCTGTGCCACGGCCGACCGCGACGAGTACGACAACCTGGTCCTGGAGCGGGTTCCCGCGCTGCTGGCGCCGACGGCAGCCGACGCCGAGGCGATGATCGAGGCGTGGGGGCTGCTCCGGTACGCGGACGCCGTCAGCACCGAGGTCCGCACCGCGGAGGAGGCCGAGCCCGTCGACGTCGTGGCGGAGTATCCGCACCTACAGATGATGCGCGGTCGACAGGTCGCCGGGTTCTCGTACGTGATCTGCGGCGATCTCGAGGAGGTCAAGCGCACACCCGCGGGTATGCGGATCAGCCCGCTCGACTCGGCCGTCCGCGACCGTGTCGTCTTCGTCCGGCACCCCGCCGACGACAGGCGCATCCTCGAGGTGATCTCCAAGGAGCTCGATCTGCGCCTTCAGTCGGCGGAGATCGACCGCATCCTGCTCAAGCGCGAGGAGGCGAAGAACCAGGACGTCCTCAAGCAGGTACGGGCCACCCGTGACAAGGTCGAGAAGATCCGCCTCCTGGTCGAATCCGAGCGTCTTCGTCGGGGCCTGCCGGAGGGCCTACTGGCGTGGGAGGAGGCGCGTCGGGGCGGTCCCGTCGACGACCGGCGGGTCGCCGAGCTCGCCCTGCATGCCCACGGTGACGGCATCCTGCGCCATCACCGCGACGATCTCAAAAGGATCGACGAGAGCCTCGGCCTGCCGTTCACCGGCGATGTCAAATCCCGCCAGAAGGTGGCGGAACTCGACTTCCCGGATGCGTTCGCCGGCACCAGGGAGGAGCTGCTGACTCCGCTTGAGACGGCCGTGGGGCCGACGCCGCACTTCCCTCTGCACGACTATCAGGAGATCATCGCGTCACGTTTGATGCTGATGTTGTCGCAGCCCCAGCCGCACCGTGGGATGGTCAGCCTCCCCACCGGAGCGGGCAAGACCCGAGTCGCCGCCGAGGCGGTCATCCGCCACCTCAAGACGCTCGGCCCGGAGCAGCAGACCGGACCGGTGCTGTGGATCGCCCAGTCCAACGAGTTGTGCGAGCAGGCCGTACAGAGCTGGAAGTACGTCTGGGAGAAGGCCGGCGTCGGAGGCGTACGACTCAACATCAGTCGGTTCTGGGGCTCTCGCCCCGCGACCCGGATCACCGGATCTCCGCAGCTGGTGGTCGCCACCATCCAGCAGCTGCGCGAGCGTCTGGACAAGCCAGAGTACGCCTGGTTGCGGGACTCGATGGTGGTGATCATCGACGAGGCGCACTCGTCGATCACCAAGAGTTACACCGAGGTGCTGGAGCAACTCGGCATCACCCACAACCGCCTGGCCCGTCCCCTGGTCGGATTGACGGCGACGCCGTTCCGAGGCAAGGACAGTGACGAGACCCGGCGGCTGGTCAACCGTTACGACAACAACCGGCTCGACAAGGGTGTGCTGGGTGAGGACCCGTACGGCAGGCTCCAGGACCGCGGCATCCTGGCCCGGACCAAACACGAGACGCTGCGCGGCGGTGACCTCGTCCTCACCGAGGACGAACTGCGGCGGGTGGAGATGGTTCCCGGGCTCCTCCCCAAGGAGGCGGAACGGCGGCTGGCCGAGGACCATTCACGCAACGAGGCCCTGATCAAAGCACTCATCCGGGTCGAACAGCAGGGACCGGTGCTGGTGTTCGCCACGTCCGTCAGCCACGCCCACTTCCTCGCCGCGGTCCTGAACGACCACGGCATCCCGTCGGCCTCGGTCGACGGCGAGACGCCGACGACCCGACGCCAGCAGATCATCGATCGGTTCGGCAAGGGTCGCAAGATCAAGGTGCTGACCAACTACGGCGTACTCCACCAGGGCTTCGACGCCCCCGCCACCAGGGCCGTCGTCGTCGCCCGGCCGACCTACAGCCCCAACGTCTACCAGCAGATGATCGGCCGCGGGCTCCGCGGTCCCCGGAACAACGGCACCGACGAGTGCCTGATCCTCAACGTGGAGGACAACGTCGTCAACTACCGGCAGAAACTCGCGTTCACCGACTTCGAGCAGATGTGGCACACGGCATGAGCACGCCACCGGTCACCACCGAACCGACCGACGAGCAACTGAGTGTCATCCGACGGCCCGTCGACTCACACACGCTGCTGATCGCCCCGGCCGGCACGGGGAAGACCTTCACCGTCGTACGCCGGATCGAGCACCTCCTCGCGGAGGGCCTCGCACCCGACGAGATCCTCACCCTCTCCTTCTCCCGAGCCGCGGTCGCTGAGCTCGCGAAACGGACGACGGGACAGACCCACCTCGTCGACGTCCGTACCTTCGACGCCTGGGCGTTGGACCTGCTGCGGAACACCTACTCCGACGAGGAGTGGGGTCACTGGAGCTTCGACGAGCGGATCGCCGAGGCCACCGCGGCGCTGGCGCAGGGCGACACCGAGTACTACACGCACCGGATCCGGCACGTCCTGCTCGACGAGGTCCAGGACCTCGTCGGCGCCCGGCAGGACATGGTCCGCGCGTTGTTGACCGCGCTGAACTGCGGCTTCACCGTGGTCGGTGATCCCGCCCAGGCCGTCTACCGGTTCCAACAGCGACCGGACCGGACCGAGGGTGACGTGTTCACCTGGCTGCGGGACGCCTACGCCGACGACCTCGAGGAGACGGCTCTCAGCCGTGACTTCCGGGCCCGCAAGCCACGAGAGCCGGGCCTCGTCACGTGCGGTGTCGAACTTCGGGCGACCACGATCGGCGAGGAGACCCTCCGATCGGTCCGTCACCGGTTCCTCGACCTGCTCTGTGTCGGAACGGTCGGCGACATCGCCGGCGGTCTCGCCTACCAGGGCGGCACCTCGGCGGTCCTGTGCCGCGACAACGGTCAGGTCCTGCAGATCTCCGCCGCGTTGCACGACGCCGGAGTGACCCACCGGGTGCAGGGACGGGCGGGCGAGGCCGGCTTGCCCGGTTGGGTCGCCGACCTCTTCCGCCATGACGGGCGCACGATCGACGAGGACACCTTCCGCGCCGGCACCGGGGCCGTGGACTCGGCGCTCGCCTGGGCTTCGCTGCGCGGTGCGGCAAGGGCCGGGTCGAACCGCGTCGACCTCGATCGGCTGCGCGACGCGTTAGCCTCCGGGCGGCACCGGCTGCCGCCCGACCCGGCGGCCGAGCCCGTCGTCTCGGTGTCGTCCATGCACCGTGCCAAGGGGCTGGAGTACGACCACGTCTTCATCCTGGAGAGTCCGCGGCGCGATCATCACGATGCCCTGGACGAGGCCCGACTGCTGTACATGGCGATGACCCGCAGCCGAGAGGACGTCTTCCGCCTCGAACCGATCGCCTCGAACGGCCCGCTGCACGTCAAACGCTGCAAGGCGAACGGACGATGGGGCCGCTACCACTTCCGCAGGCACCGCGGTCGATACGGGCTGGCCATCGAACCGGGCGATGTGAGCACCGACCTGCCCGCCGGTACCGCCGGGTTCACCGACGACCCCGGTGAACTGCAGCTATACCTGGCCCGGCAGGTGCGGCCGGGCGATAGCGTGACTCTGGAACGCGCCGACTCGGAGCCCGCGGACGACCTACCGGTGCCGATGTACGTGGTCCGGCACGACGGTCGCCTGATCGGCGTCGTCTCCACGGCCTTCCGCGAGGCCCTGTCGGCGTACCTGTTCGACCGCGCCGCACCGCGCACCGACGCACGATGGCCGCACACGATCACCGACTGCCGGGTCGAGGACGTCGAGACCGTCTTCGGCAGCGCCGCGGCGGGTAGGCGCTTCGGCCTGGGCGCACACGGGGCGTGGCGCGCCCCCCGATTGACCGGACTGACCTGGTTCCAGTGGGAGGACGGGGACACCGCAGATGAGTGACTTCACCGAACATTTCGCCTTCCGTGACACCCTCACCCAGCGGCTCGTCGAGGACGTACTCGGCCCCGCCGAGGAACACGAGATCCTCACCGATCCGCCCGCGACCACCTACCTCACCGGCGTCCTCTACCCGCAGCGTGACCACGCCGGCGCGGTCGAGGAGTCGGCGGAGAAGGACTTCGATCTCGGCGGTGCCGAGACCGACGTCGACGACCAGCCCGACAGCGGCGTCTCCCTCGCCAACGTCCAGAACCCCTCCTCGATGGGTCTGAGTTTCGCCGTTCATCCCCGCGCCACGACGGCGACGATCACCGTCACCGCGGCCACCTATCAGCCGGTCGACGAGGCGGGCAACCCGGTCGAGGCCCAGATGGAGGCGGCCCGCTCCATCGAGGACTCGAAGGTCCGATGGCGCAGACTGCCGGTCGAGGCCGATGTGACGATCGATCTGCGCCCGGGATCGGGCCGGACCTACGAGGTCGTGCCGGGTCTGGAGATCCGGGCCCGGGTCCGCCCGGTGGGTGACCGCCGGGACGCGACCGCCGTCACCGTCACCCTCGTCAACAACCATCCCGCCGCGGGCCTGGTCCTGCGCGACCAGTGGTGCTTCTTCCAGTGCGGCCTGCGGGTGGACACCGATCCCCGGCAGCCGACGATCATCGAACAGACCCGCCCGGCGGTCGATGACGACGACGAGACGCTGTTGGCCGCCATGCTCTACCACCACGCCCCCACGTTCGCCACCGGCCACGGCTGTGCCGTCGACTGGGACCCTCAGCACCGCGAAGCCGACGAGCCGGACGAACCACGGTCGGTCACCGCGGTCTGGTCCTCCTTCACACCGCGATACGACGTGCTGCTCGCCGAGAGCAACCCGGAGATCGACACGACCGGTCTGCGCATGATCGATCTGGCGCGCGGTGACGACGCCACGGTGATCGCGACGCTGCGGGCGCTGATCGGCGGCTACCGGGTATGGGTCGAGGACCGCGAGACCGAGGCGGCGGGGATGGCGGACACCCCGTTCGGAGGGGTGGCCGTCGACCAGGCCGGCCAGTGCCGCGGCGCCTATGAGCGCATGGACGCCGGTATCGATCTGCTGGCCGAGGATCCGCAGGTGATGCGGGCGTTCCGGCTGGCCAACCACGCGATGGCCGTCCAGCGTGCCCGTACGGTCATGCTCAAGGACGGCGACCGGGACGAGGACCTCTCCCTCGGGCGCTGGTATCCGTTCCAGCTGGGTTTCCTACTGCTCTGCCTGCGCGGGATCGCCGATCCCGACCACGCCGACCGCCGCGTGGCCGATCTGCTCTGGTTCCCCACCGGCGGCGGGAAGACCGAGGCCTATCTGGGTCTGGTCGCCTTCACCGTCTTCCTCCGGCGGATCCGCAACGCCGAACTCGGTGCCGGCGTCACGATTCTCATGCGCTACACCCTGCGGCTGCTCACCCTGCAGCAGTTCGAGCGGGCCACGACCCTGATCTGCGCCATGGAACGGCTGCGGCAGCAGCAGGACGACATGCCGGGCGACGAGATCTCCATCGGCATGTGGGTCGGGCGCAGCGCCACCCCGAACCACCTCGAGGACGCCGAGGCCGCTCTCAAGAAGCTGCGGGCCGGCAACACCCTGGCCACGGAGAACCCGGTGCAGCTGCGCCGCTGTGCCTGGTGCGGCGTGGACATCGACGCGTTCAACTACAGCGTCGACCACACCGCAGGCCGTCTCATCGTGGCCTGCGGCAACACCGGCTGCTTCTTCGAGTCGGGGCTGCCGGTGCATCTCATCGACGCCGCCGTCTACCGCCACCGGCCGACGCTGATCATCGCGACCGTCGACAAGTTCGCCCAGATGGCCTGGAAGGAGGAGCCGGCGGCGCTGTTCAACCGCAGCGACGGCACGCCCGCCGGTACGCCGCCGCCGGAGCTGATCATCCAGGACGAGCTCCACCTGATCTCGGGTCCACTCGGAACCCTCGTCGGCCTCTACGAGACCGTCCTGGACATCGCGGCGCAGCGCCCGAAGGTCATCGCCTCCACCGCGACGATCCGCCGAGCGCAGGACCAGGGCCGGGCGTTGTTCGACCGCGACGTGCATCAGTTCCCGCCCTCGGGTCTGGACTCCCGGGACTCCTGGTTCGCCGTGCAGGCCCCGCCGGAGCGCAAACCGTCACGTCGCTACATCGGACTGTTCGCTCCCGGAAGCAGCCAGGCGAGCCTGCTGATCCGTGCCTACGCGGCCCTGCTGCACCACGCCGCCACCGTCGAGGGCAAGGACGAGGTCCGCGATGCGTACTGGACGCTGCTGGGCTACTTCAACAGCCTGCGGCTGTTGGCGTCCGCGGAACTCCAGGTCAACGACGACGTCGTCAAACGCATCCAACTGCTCACCGATGAGCCGGAGCCGCCGGAGCTCACCACGAGTGAGCTCACCAGCCGGGTGGCCGCCTCGGAGATCCCGAAGCGACTGCGTGACCTCGACACCAGGTTCCCGCACGTCGACGCGCTCCAGGTCGTACTGGCCACCAACATGATCTCGGTCGGCGTGGACGTCGACCGGCTGGGCCTGATGGCGGTGACCGGTCAGCCCCAGACGACCGCCGAGTACATCCAGTCGACCAGCCGGGTCGGCCGACGGTATCCGGGGCTGGTCGTCATGCTGTACAACGCCGCCCGGTCTCGGGACCGGTCCCACTACGAGCGCTTCCGGTCGTACCATTCCGCCCTCTATCGCCAGGTCGAATCGACGAGCGTGACGCCGTTCTCGGCCCGGGCTCGCGATCGCGCCCTGCACGCGGTTCTGGTCAGCGCGGCCCGCGTCATGCACCGGGAGGCGCGTCCCAACGGTGCCGCCAAGGATCTGCCGCACCTCGAACCGAAGTTGCGGGAGCTGTCGGAGCGCATCCTGGCCCGGGTCGCCGCCGTCGCCCCGGACGAGGTCGAGGGGACTCGGGACGACCTGGAATGGGTCCTGGTGCGCTGGCAGGAACTGCTCGACCGCAACGACAGACTGGTCTACGACCAGCGCAGACCGAAGTTCGACACCAAACCCCGGTCGGAGTACGCGGCCCTGCTTCGCAATTTCGACGACGACGATCTACCGCACTCGTTCCCGACGATGAACAGCCTCCGTGACGTCGACGTCGAGACGAACATGATCCCGCGGGAAGGACGATGAGGATGCCTGGACGCTCACGGACTCCGCGTACCGGCCGCAGTGCCGCCGGCGCCGCCCCGAAACCGATCGGCAGTGCACGCCGAGCGCAGATGATCACGACGTACGGCGTGGGTTCCATGATCGCCATCGAGGACGCGTCGTGGATCGTCGCCGGCCTCGAGGATTGGCGGCCCAACACCGAACAGCAGGTCTACGAACCGCGTCTGCAGCGGGCTCTGGGTGTCGACTACCTGTACCTGCCGCCGGCGGAGAGCGCCCATTTCACGGCGGGCCTCCGACGGTTCCCCGAGTTCTACTCCTGTCAGGGATCAGGCAACTGCAACCTGCTGCAGCCCTATTGGAAGTTCCGGGCCACCGGTTCGGACTGTCCGTGCGGCGAGGGCACCCTCATCCCGTCGCGTTTCGTCGTCGCCTGCGACGACGGCCACCTCAACGACTTCCCCTACCGGGCCTGGATCCACCGCGGCGCCAAGAGCGGACCGTGTGACGGCGACATGCGGATGATCACCACCGGACGTACCGCCTCACTGCGGTCGATCCAGCTGGTCTGCGGTTGTGGAGCCAAGGGGTCGATGGAGGGGGCGTTCCGTCGCAGCGAGCTGCGGCAGCTGGGCATCAGGTGCTACGGCGGCCGGCCGTGGCTGCGTGGCGCTCCGAAGATCACCGGCTGTGAGCGGCTTCCTCGGACTCTGCAGCGTGGTTCTTCGGCGGCCTGGTTCGGCATCGTCCGGTCCTCGCTGGCCATCCCGCCCTGGTCCACGGGTCTGCAGCGGATCATCGAGTCGCGTTTCGAGATGTGGCGGGGCGAGGACGACGCCACGATCGAGCGGCAGGCGGAGAAGGCCAAACTCGTCAAGGGGTCGGTGACCGCGCAGCACATCATCGATGCGGTCCGCCGTCGCGAGGCCCTGGAGAAGGGCAATCCGCTGCCCGATCAGGATCTCGATCTCTCGCTGAAGCGTGAGGAGTACGAGCAGCTCTGTTCGCCGACGGTCGAGGAGGAGACCGACGAGAAGCCGGACTTCGAATGTCGGCCCGCCGATGCGGTGCCGGTCCCACAGCTGGATCAGGTCATGCTCGTCACCCGGCTGCGAGAGGTGCGGGTGTTGCAGTCCTTCACCCGGGTGGAGCCGCCGGGTCCGGCGGACTCCGAGTCCCGGCGTGCCGCCCTGTCGGCCGAGGAGACGGACTGGCTGCCGGCGATGGAGGTGGTCGGCGAGGGTGTGTTCCTGCGGCTGTCGGAGAGCCGCCTCGCCGAGTGGGAGGCACGCCCGGAGGTGCAGAAGCGGGCGAACGGCATCATCGGCAACCACCAGAGGCTGCTCGATCGCCGTGCCGAGGCCGCCGGCAAGACCGCACCGGTCTCCTCCGTCACGGCGCGCTCGATCATGATCCACACGCTGGCGCACCTGCTGGTCAACGAGTGGAGTCTGGACTCCGGCTATCCGGCGTCGGCCATGCGCGAGCGGCTCTACACCTCCCCGGACATGGCGGGCATCCTGATCTACACCGCCACCAGCGACTCCGCCGGCAGCCTCGGCGGCATCGTGCGGCAGGGTGAACCACAACGGCTGGAACGGACCCTGGCGGCCGCGTTGCAACGGGCGGAGTGGTGCTCGACCGACCCCCTCTGCATGGAGGCGGACGCCGCCGGTGCCGACAGCCTCAACCTGGCGGCCTGTCACGCCTGCAGTCTGCTGCCGGAGACCAGCTGCGAGCACAACAACACGCTGCTGGACCGCGGACTGGTCCTCGGCTGGCCCGCCGAACCCGACTCGGGCTTCTTCTCCTGACGAAACCGCACCGGAGGGCACGGACCGTTGACCGGCGCCGTGCCCTCGGGCACCGTAGACCGGTGCCGGTTCGGTGCAACTTCGTCACTTCCACCGGCGGGACTCAACACCGCCCGGCGACCGACCGAACCGGCACGAGCACCCGTCGTCGTCCTTCGGTTGAGGAGTCCTGTGACGCAGTCTGCGGCATGGCAGTGGAATAGGCAGAGCCCCGCATACGGCAACTTCGGCAACGCCAATCAGTGGACGGTCAACGCGGGTCTGGTGTCGTTGGCCCGCGAGAGCGCGCAGAACACCAACGACGCGCGCGCCGGTTCGGAGGCCGCCGAACTCGTCTACAGCTTCATCCGCCTCACCGGTGCCGCACGTGACGCCTTCCTGGCGACGCTCGGCTGGTCCGACCTCAAGGCGCACCTGCAGGCCATGGGTGAGGCGGCTCGCGGCGCGGTGACGGCCGGTCAGATCCGGGCCGGGCTGGAGGCCTCCGAGCAGACGGACTCGTTGGTCCTGCTGCGCATCGCCGACTACGGGTGTCGGGGCCTCACCGGACCCGAGTTCGCCGAAGACGGCCTCTCCCCCGACGACTTCGGCAACTTCATCAAGTTGTGCAGGCTCGACCTGTTCAGCGGCAAGGACAAGGCCGCGGGCGGCTCGTTCGGTCTCGGCAAGGCCGTCTACTGGCGGTTCTCCCGGTTGCAGACCGTGCTGTTCAACTCGGTGCTGGCCCCGTCCGACGCGGTCGACGGCTTCACCCAGAACCGGGTGTTCGGCGTCAACCAGGGCGTGCTGCACCAATACCGCGACATGGGTTACGAGGGCCGGGGTTACTTCGGCCGGGCCTATCCCAACGGTCACGTCGGCTCGGTCTGGAACGATTTCGAGCTGGTCGACGCACTGCACCTGAACCGTGCCGACGCCCGGCCGGGGACCACCGCGCTGCTGTTGGGCTTCTACGACCCGGATCAGCCGCAGCGGGGTCTGAACGGTCCGGAGGAGCTGACCGAGCTGGCCCATGATCTGCGCGAGGGCGTCGAGGAGAACTTCTGGCCGCTGCTGACCCGCGGTGGCCTACGGGTACGCATTGAGGTGATCGACAACGACACGGTCCTGTCCGAGAAGGCGGTCGATCCGGAGGAGACGTACACCGAACTCGTCCGGGCCCTGCGCCGTTTCGACGCCGGCAAGATCGACGACGAGCTCAGCGGTCCGGACACGGTGGTGGTCCGGGATGTGCCGGTCACGGTGCCGCGGCGCCGCACGGGTGATCGGCACCAGTCGTTCGTCCATCAGGCGAAGCTCGTGGTGACCCTGTCCGACGATCAGAAGGACACTCTGGAGAACCGCGTCTGCCTGCTGCGCCGGCCCGAGATGATCGTGCAGACCCTCGATCGACCCTTCGACGGCCACACCTACCACGCGTTCCTGCTCGCCGGTGCGGCGATCCACCCGGCCGCGCCCACCGCCGAGCAGCTGTGGGCCGACGACTTCCTGCGGTTCGCCGAGCCGCCCGCACACGACCGCTGGCTGCCCGGCATCGGACGCCGACAGGCCTCACAGGCGAACCTGACCGCGCACTATCTCGCCCCGTGGGTGCCCAATCTGCAAGGCATCGAGAAGGGTGTCGCCGCGGCCCTGCACGGTCTGTTCGGGGCACCACCGGCACGGACCGGCGCGCCGCCGGAGTCGCTGCTGCGTCATCTGCGTTTCCTGCGGTCGGAGAGCGGCTCCGGTGGAGCCGGTGGCGCCCCGCACAAGCCGGAGGTCGACCTCACCGAGTGGCGGGTCGAGGACGGGCGGTGGAACGTGCGCTTCACCGTCCGCGCCAAGAACCGTCCACAAGGCTGGCACCTGCGGCCGGTCCTCGCGTTCGTCGGCCTCGACGGCAGACGTGCGGTGGTCGACTGGGATTCGTTGCTCGTCGAGGACGGTGCCGGCCGGTTGGTCGACGGCGGGCTGCGTATCGAGGCGACGCCGCGCGGCCGATTCGCCAAGGTGACACTCCATGGTCGATCGACCGGTGACCTGCCGATCCCGGCGGAGGAGGCGGCCGTCGAGGTGATCCTTCAGAAGCCCGGCCCGCTGCTCACCCCGAACGACGAGGACGCCTGATGACCGTTCGCTACCCGTGGCCGACCTTCACGGCCCCGCTCAGATGTCGATTGACCGACGTCCGGCTCGACGGCCGGCCGCTGCCGGCGGATCTCATCGACGACGGCCACTACCGGGTCCGGTTGGACGGCATGTCGACGTGGGAGTCGTTCGAGTGCGAGGTCGTCGTCACGACGGACGAGTCGATGCCGGCCGGTGTCGACCGGGTGACCGGCTACGTCATGGTCGCCTCGTCGGCGACCAACACACGACTCCCGTTCCCGTTGCGGGCCGAGGGGAACTCGCTGATCGGCCGGATCATCGTCGCCCGCGGTGCCGTGGCCGGTGGCTTCACCGTCGCGGCGGAGGTCGGTGGCGAGGTGGCCGGGCGTCGACGGGTCGTGGGCGCGAGCGATCCCTGGACCGTCGTCCTGGATCGCCGGGACGCGCCGGTGCCGCCCGGTGCTCCGCCGTTCGTGATGTCGTGGGAGGACTTCACCTCGCCGGGCGCACCCGCAGCGGCTCGGCAGACCCCGGACGCCCTCGCGTTCATGGACGTCACTGGTGAGCCGCGGTTGTGGCTGAACTCGGGTGTGCCCGGTCTACAGGCGCTCCTGGACAACAACCACGCCAAGCTGGAACGCCGGCGGCTGCGTGACATCCTCAGCACGACGATCGCCCGTAACGCCACCTCGGCGCTGTTCCGGGCCGCCGCCGCCGAGGTGGTCGCATACGGCGACGAGCCACCCCAGCCACCGACCACCGCGCTGTACCGGCAGGTGTGCCAGGCCGTCGCGGACCAGATGATCGGCATCGGCGGCGTCGAGGAACTCTACGAACAGTTGGTCGCCCAGCGTGACGACCCGCTCGGCAACGCCGACCTCTGGCGCCGCATCGACGCGGCCGTCGACACACTGACCGGTTCCCTCGATGCGCTGACCACCGCGTCCCAGGAGGTGTCCCATGGCTGAACCGATCCTGTGCCGGTTCAAGCACCGGATCTCGGTGGATCTCCGCGACCGGCTCGTCCGGCGGGTCGAGCAGCCGGACGAGCATCACGAACCGATCCGCCGCCCGGACGGATCGACCATCGATCTGACCGTCGTCGATGTGCTGATGGGACGGTTCAGCGACCGGTTCGCCGATCTCGACCAGCGCGGCGACCGGGCGGCCAGCGACCGGTGGTTGGCGCCGCGATTGCACTACGCCCTGCGCCTGACCCGCGCCGAGGCCGCCGACCGTGATCTGTGGGCCTGGCTCGCGGTCCGCTACAGCGATTACGTGGCGTGGCGGTGGGCCGGCGCCGGAGAGAAGCCGACCGAGGACCGCTGGAACGGCCAGATCAACAAGCAGGCGCTGATGCGGCTGTGGTGGGGTGCCGAACTGTTCCGCAACGGACCCGACTACTCACCGGTCGAACGTGCCTTCTCCCGCCAGGACGTGCCGCATAACCTGCTGCACCGCACGCTCGTCCGGTGCCGTTCGCTGGCGGTGGCCCTCGTCGACGACCTCGTACCGGCTGATCAGGAGGTCGTCGGCAGCTCCCGGGAGATCCGCGACCTGGCTCGGGTGTTGAACCTGGTGATGGCCGGGAGTCCTCCGGAACTGGAGACCGATCTGCAGCAGGACGACCACCGGGCCTACGACGCGTGGGTCCGGGAGTTCGTCCTCGTACCGGCCGACTGGGATCTGATCCCGCGAGGCCCGGTGGCCGACGACACGACCCCGTCGTCGTTGGCCGGCGGGCGGGCGATCACCGAACGCGGCCGGCGGTACGCCGCCGTGAGCACCGAGACGTAGCGCGTCTCAGCCGGAGGAGTCCCGTGGTGACGGGGGACGACGCAGGTCGGCGACCGACTCGACGATGCGGTCGGCGGCCTGCTCGACCGCCTCGTGCTCCCAGATCCGCAAGACGGTCCACCCGGCCTCGGTGAGCTTGATGTTGGTCTCGAGATCCCGGCGCCGGTTCGTGGCCACCTTCTCGGCCCAGAAGCCGGCGTTGGTCTTGGCGACGGTGTGATGAGTCGGACAGCCGTGCCAGAAGCAGCCGTCGAGGAAGACGGCCAGCCTGATCCGGGGGAACACCAGATCGGCGGTCCGGCGGACGACCTTGATCGGACGTCGGTTCACGAAATACCGCAGGCCCCGGGAGTGCACCGCGCGACGCAGCGCGAGTTCCGGCTTGGTGTCACGGCCGGTGTTCGCCTGCATCGACTTCCGGACACCGGCCGACGAGGCCCAAGAGCTTTCGGACATGCGTTCCATCTCACCCGTGTGGCGGCCTTGCTCAAAGACCAGGGGGGACTAACATGTCGCGGGTGAGTGACCGCCTGAGCATGATCGACCTGTTCGCCGGATGCGGCGGTATGACCGTCGGATTCCGCCGTGAGGACTTTCGCCCGGTGATGTCCGTGGAGTGGGATCTCGCTGCCGCCGCTACGTATGCGGCGAATTTCGGTGAGTCACACACTCATTGGGGTGACATCACGCTCATCCCCGACGACCAGATCCCGCAGGCGCAGGTGATCATCGGCGGTCCGCCGTGCCAGGGCTTCTCGAACCTGGGCAGCAAGGACGTCGACGATCCGCGTAACAAGCTGTGGAAGGAGTATCTGCGGTTCGTCGTGCACGCGCGTCCGCAGGTGTTCGTCATCGAGAACGTCGAGCGGTTCTCCCGGGCCTCGGAGTTCCAGCTGCTGCTGGAGGAGGCCGACCACGGGATGCTCAAGGACTACACGCTCTCGCACGGCGTGCTGCTGGCCGCCGACTACGGTGTGGCCCAACGCCGGCCGCGGACGATCGTGATCGGTTCCCGCATCGGCGAGATCCCCCTGCCGAAGCCGACGCACGCCAAGGTGCCGACCGGTGACCTGTTGCCGTGGGAGACCGTTCGCAGCAGGATCTCCTGGGTCGACCCGCATCCCACCACGACCGAACTGCCGGAATCCATGACGGAGTATTTCGGCCAGCGGATCCGCGGCGAGTTCAAGGCGAACGACATCCATTTCGGCAGGCAGCCGACCGCGATGTCGTTGGAACGGTATGACCACATTCCGCCCGGTGGGGGGCGATTCAATCTGCCGGACCACCTGCTGTCGCGCTGCTGGCGGGAGAAGAAGACCGGGACGACCGACGTCATGGGCCGGATGCGGTGGGACGCGCCGTCGTTGACCATCCGTACCGAGTTCTTCAAGCCGGAGAAGGGCCAGTATCTGCATCCGCAGTGGGAGGCCGACCACCCCGATCGACGGATCAACCGGGTCATCACCCACTACGAGGCCTCCCTGCTGCAGGACTTCCCGAAGGACTACCTGTGGTGTGGTTCCAAGACGGAGATCGCCAAGCAGATCGGCAACGCCGTCCCGTCCGGTCTCGCGGCGGCCATCGCCAAGCACCTCAAGGGTTATCTGAACTGACCGTGTCGGCCGTCCGCATCTGATCGGGCGGCTCGACAGCACTCGCGCGCTCTGCCAGGCTGCCGACGTGTCGATGGTGCAGGGTGATCTGTTCGGCGAGGGCGCGGACTGGGCGTGGGTGCCCCGAACGCTGCGGGTGAACCGGACCAGGGTGTTGCCCGTCCGTCCGTCGCAGGCGGCGATGCCCAGGCCGGCCACCGGCCCCTGGAATTCGTATACCGGCGCCGAGCCGCCGTCCCGCGAGGCGGACCCCGAGGTCTGGGCGGTTCGCGACGCGATCCTGGCGGAGGATCCCGACGGCGTGCGGATGGGTTACGCCATCAGGGAGGCCCTCGACCAGATCTACGACGGTCAGCGGACCGGGCGGTGGGATTACACCCAGCTGTTGAAGACGGAGAAGACACACGTCGGCACGCTCGTCGAGATCTGGTTGCAACGCGAGTTCGGCTTCCAGGACGGCGAGGAACTCGACTACCGGATCGCCGGGGTCGACGTCGACTGCAGATGGTCGTTGAACCTCTACGACTGGGAGATCCCCCAGGAGATGTACAGCCGGGGCGACAAGATCGCCCTCGTCGTCTGGGCCAACGAGTACACCGCCCGGTGGGCCGCGGGCCTCGTCCGGATCGGCGAGGCGGTGTTGCGACCTCTCGGTAGGCAGCGTGACGGCAAGCGCCGGCTGAACGACCACGGGCGCGATCGGATCCTCTGGATGCATCCCGGTGTCGACCTGGTCAAGAACACCCTTCTGCACATCGGCGACCCGAGGAAGCTCGAACTCATCGCCTACGCCGCTCGCGGCCAGACGGCGGTGACCCACCTGTTCCGGGAACTGACCGGCGAGTTGATCAATCGGGCCACCGTGCTCACCGCCGCCCAGCAGGTCGACAGCGCCAAACGGGTCCGCGACGCACGACGGCGACTACAGCCGGAGGGCATCGTGATCTTCGGCCACTACGCCCCACACCCCCGGATGGCGCAGCAACTCGGACTTCCCGCCCCGACGCTGGGCCGGTTCGTGAGTATCCGACTGCATCCCTGGCATCCCGACGACCCGGAGCCGCACACCGAGATCGAGGGGACGCGATGGCGCCGCGCCCGCGACGGTGACCCGCTCGTCGCGGCTCCCACTCTGCCCAGTCAGGGCAACGACGGCTGATGCGAGCCGCCGGCTAACGACTTCCCGGCCGCCACAGGTACTCGAAGTCGCGGAAGGCGGGCTCCGCCCCGAAGTGGGTGATGTTGTCGGCGACGTCGAGTACGAGGCACTCCTGTTTGCCGCGGTTGCGAGGGCCGCGCAGTCCGCGTCCGATCATCTGCTGGTACACGTTCGCGCTGTAGGTGGGTCGGGCCACCACGATGGCGCGGGTGGCCGGTGCGTCGAATCCCTGGGTCAGCACGTTGTAGTTGGTCAGGACCCGGATCTCGCCGTCCCGGAAGCGACGCACGCTCCGGCGCCGCAGTCCGGGGTCGGTCGAACCGGTGACCGTCGCCGACCGGACCCCGCGCCTGTTCAACAGCGCCGACAGGACGTGGGCGTGCTCGACGGAGGTCGCGAAGACCAGTACGGGCCAGTCCTCCGGAAGCGCGACGATCTCCTTCACGAGCATGGCGGTACGGTCACGGTCAGCGGCCAGTCGCATCTCGGCGCTGTCGGGCAGTCGTCGATAGACACTGGCGTCGGCGTGTTCCCGTTCGGAGAGGTGCAGTGTCGCCCCGGGCAACTCGCGATGTTCGACGCGGGCGAGGATGCCGTCGTTCTGGAGCGTCAGGTACGGGCGTTCGCCCAGGATCTCGCGTCCGTCCGCGGTGAAATCGAGCCGGTTCTTCTGGTACCTGTTGGTGAGGCGCTCGGTCTCGGCGGCGTTGGAGCCGATGAACGGGGTGGCGGTCAATCCGATCATCGGGCACCGGGTGCGGTGCGCGGTGATGCCCAGAGACGCCAGGACCGCGGTGTATCTGCTGCTCAGCGAGGTATGTGCCTCATCGATGACGACGCATTGACTCTCCCGTAGCCACGCGTAGTCGTCATCGTCGACGCTCAGGGCGAGTTTGGCGTCGGTCGCCACGACGAGATGGAAGCCGGTGGCGACGGGATCGGCTTCGTTTCGTGACCACAGTCTGCTGATGGTCAGCGTGGTGTTGCCGCCCAGACCGCGCCAGGCCGACTGCCAGCTCTGCACCGCCTGCTCGCACAGTTCCTCGGATTGCGCGATCCACAGGACGGGTGTGGATTGCCGCAGTTCGCCGGCCCGCATCGATTCGATCAGCGCCTGGAGTGCGGTACGGGTCTTTCCGGCGCCGGTCGGCAGGCACAGCATGCCGCGTCGAGGGGGTCGGGCGGCGACGACCGACCGGATGCGCCGGACCATCCGCTCTTGGTAGTCGTGCAGCGGCGGAAAGTCGGCCGGCCCCTCCACCACGACCGACGCCTCGAGTGTGGGCTGTCGTTCTCCGGCGAAGGTGGCGGGGAATCCGAGGTCGGTGACGAACTGTCGGGCGCGGTGGCTGCCGGCCCAGTGGTCGGGGACGTCGAAACCGAGTCGTTGCAGGTCGCTGCGGTATTCCCGCAGGGTGGTGGTGCCGAAGACGTCGAGGGCGAGGGCGGCGATCGTACGGTCGGTCAGTGGCCCCTCGGAGGAGGCCACGGCGTCCAGGACGGGTTCCGGCAGGCGTGTCCGCAGGGTGGCGGCACCGAGCAGCGCCACCAGCCGGTCGGTGTCGTCGGCCTGGTCCCGGACCCGGGACAGGCGCGAGTCACGGCGCGCCTGTTCGCGGTGGGCGACGATCTGTCGGCACTGCTCGTCGGTGAGCTCGAGGGTGAACTGCGTGCGGAGTCGGTGCAGCAGGCCGAGTTCATCGAACGGTTCCCGGCTGTAGAGGACGTCACCGGCGCGAAGCGTCTGCGCGGGTTGGGCCCGGCGGCCGTTCGGGCCGCTGACCAGTTCCTCGAGTTCGCGGCAGACGACCAGGTCGACGCCTTGCAGCGGCCGGCCGGGGAGGAAGCGTAGGCGGGGGAACATCTCCTCCAGCGATGCCGGTTCGCCCACGGCGACCGCCCGCACCTCGGTGGTCAGCACGTCGTCGAGAACGGACAGTCCCCACGCCGTTCTCAACTGTCGGGCGGCGTCCTCCGAGGCCGGTAGGACGGGGACGCCCTGAGCGGTGAGGCGTCTCAGTTGGGCGGCGCCGACCGCGACGGCCACCTCGTCCGGTGCGGCGAAGGCCGTGTCGCCGTTGCGCAGACAACGGACGGTGGCGGGTGGCGGCAGGTGTGCACTGGCGGCCGCGTACACCTCGGCGAGTGGTTCGGGGTCGAGGTCGGCCTCGGCGTGGCCGAGGATGCGTCTCCATCCGGCGGCGCCGATCTGCTCGGTGTCGGTGGGCAGGCGCAGTGCCGTGGCCAGGGCCGGGTCGATCTCGGCCACCGGCAGGTTCGCGGGACCGATGGGGAACGCCGGGCTCAGGCAGTCGTCGATCGGCAGTGGTCCCCACGTCGTCGGCACGTAGCCGTGCCGGCGGATCGCCCACACCAGCGGCGAGGGGATGTCCACGCTGCGGTCGACGCGGGTCACGGCCCAGGCCCGCCAGGTCGTGACGACGCCCTCGAGGGGCAGGTGCCGCAGGAAGAGGGCCGCCTGCCGGGGTGTGAGGTCGCCGAGGACCCCCAGTGGCCCGGCGGGCGGCGGACCGGTGACCTTGATGCCGCGCTCGTTGGGTCGGCTCATCTGGACCGGGAGGCCGGCGTAGTAGTCGTTGATCATGTCGCGTCGGTATCGCGCGAACCAGGCGTCGCGGACCGGATCGACCGCGGCCGTCGGCACGTCGGAGGCTCCGAGCAGGCTCAGCAGCGCGAGGTCGTCGCGATGGAAGTCCATGTCGACGGCCACCGGCGCATCGGCCGGCACCACGCGGCCGGGAAGCATGCACTGGTGGACGGCGGCGTACCGGCCGCCGCCGGTACGCACGCGCACGTCGGCCGTGGCGTTCTCGGCCGCGAGGACGTCACGTACCACCGTCGGGATGATCCGGCGGGTGAGCGACCAGAACGACTGCCAGCCGGTGTCGTCCAGCCGGTCGAGGCCGCTCTGCAACAGCGACATCAGTCGACCGGTGGCGTCGGCCTCGTGCACGCCCAGTTCGGTCAGGATCTCATCCAGCTCGGGATCGTCGTCGAGTCGACGGTCGAGGTAGGTGAGGTCCGCGGCCTCGGGCTCGCCCGGTGTACGGCGGAACACCGGATCGTCAAGAGCTGCCAAGCGGTTGTCGGCGGTGAGCACGATGTGAGCCGTACGCGCCTCCGTCAGGGCCGGATGGGCGGCGGCGAGCATACCGGCGACGATCTGCAATGCCGTCGCCGATCCCGGCGCGGACCGTCCGGAGACGTTGCTCTCCAGCCAGACCCGCACCTTCGTGGCACCTCGGCCCGCACCCGCGAGAATGAGCTCGGCCCGCGATCGGCGGGTGGTCTCCTCGACGCTGTGATGACACCATTCGTTGCGGCGATCCGGCACCGACCGCCAGAGTTCCAGCCACGCCGGATCCATCTTGGGCGGATGCAGCCGCACCTCGGTGGGCAGACGCAGCCGGCCGGTCTGATCGGGCAGGCTCGGCCGGATCGCGGCCAGTCGATACACGGCCGCGCTGAGTTCCTTGTCCGCCCAGTTACGCGCCTCCCGGCCACGGGCGGTGAGGTACAGCAGGTGTCTGGCGGGGTCGTCCGCCGAGCTCAGTCGCGGCAGCGAGTCGACGATCAGCTCGGCCGCCGCATTCATGATCTCGTCGTTGAACCGGTTGTCCTTGAGCAGGTTCTGCCGGTCCTCGTTGGTCTTCCACGGCGCGTTGAGCACGCCGCTCAAGGTCGTCTCGTAGGTGGTCGGGAAGAACGCCCAGAATGCGCCGTTCCCGTGCGCGCTCGACAGCGGTACCGCCCACGACACGGGGATCCGGTCACGGTCGTGGAACTCGCCGGCGTCACGGCGGGCCTCCGAGCTCGGCGTGTGGATCCGCTCGAAGACCTTCCACACGACGGTCCGCTGTGCGTCGTCGCTCTGTTCGGTGACGGTGCGGTCCTCTCCCCGGCCGCTGACGGTGACGATCCGCCGGTGGCGTTCCGGTCCGCTGCGGTCGTCGAGTTCCAACCGGCCGATGTGCGGAGAGAAGATCACGAAGTCGCCGGGGAACGTGCGGACGTCCTGAGCGAGTCGTTCGACGTGCCCGTCGAGCAACGGCAGCCGGATCACCGTCGTCGCCCAGGACATCAGGTCATCGAGTACGGCGTCGGCGGAGCGCTCGGCGTCGGCGTCGAGCAGCCGGGCGACCCGGAGCACCGGGGTGGGTGCGGTCGTCGCCGTACGCGCCCGGATGGTCTGTTCGGCGTAGCGGCGATCCCAGCCGAAGGAGCCACTCCGGCTGAACAGGGAGGGGCTGTCGGAGATCGACAACACGGATTTGAAGCCCAGGCCGAACCGGCCGATCTCCGTGCCCCGTTTACGGGACAGGTGCGAGGCGAGGATCGTCTCGGCACCCTCGGCGGTGATCGCCGTACCCCGGTTCGCGCAGTACAGCGCAGTCGGCGTCAACACGACGTGGATACCGCCGCCCGGTTCGCGCTGCAACTCGTCAGCGCCATTCTGGATCAGCTCGTACAGCTGGCGCCGTCCGTACCCGCCCTGGGTGATCGATCGCTCGATGTTGGCGTGTTCCTCGACCAGGCCGGGATGCGCGACGTAGGCCTGTAGGCACTGCTCCGACAGGCCGGTGACCCGGCGGGCCACAAGGCCGTCGGAGCCCTGCCAGGCGGTGGGTGCCGGCATCGACTCAGTCCTCCAGGCGGGCGAGACGATAGAAGCCGGGTGGGATGTCCGCGTCGTCCTCGTGGGTCTGGATCAGCCAGCCCTCGTCGATCAGCTCCTGAAGGTCACGCTGCCAGGTGGCGGTCCGCGCCACGCGTTCCAGTCGGACGGCGGCCACCGGCCACGGCGCCACGTTGAAGAGGTACTCGATGAGCCGGTCCTTGGGCCTGCCGCCTGTGATCTTTGCGATCAACGTGTCGTCGTCGACGACGGACTCGTCGAGTCGGTCGGCGCGCAGTCGGTACGAACGGGCCGGGCCGCTGCCCAGCGCCTCGATCTCCCAGCCGAGTCCACGCAGCTCACGGACCCGGCGGGTCCACTCCTCGATGCCGGAGACGCCCTCCAGGGCCCCCGGCGTCACCGGTTGCCCCACTCGCTGACGCAGGTACGCGAGCACGGCGGTCCGGGCGCCGCCCAGGATTTCCTGCCGCACTCCGCTGAGCGCGTCACGACCGGCGGCGAGGCAGGTGCCGATCTCGGCCGAGGTCCCCATCCACCGGGTCGCGGTCTGTTCGGCCCGTTTCGCGTCGCGTACCAGGTCGAGTGCCTCCTGCAACCGGCGTTCCAGCACGTCGAGATGCTCGGTGGTGTTCGTCTTCCTCGGCAAGGCGGTCCTCTCACTCGGCGTGGCGGGTCGACGCGGTCCGACGCCGCCACCTCGTCGCCCGCACGATCCGCCGACCGGGCCATTCACGGCGCGATGGGGCATCGCGTCGAGGTGTCGCCACAAGGGCCGTCGTCCTGCGTCGGGCGAGGTCGCCGACGGGTGGTCGTCCACCTCTCGCGGCCGTATCCGGGCACCGAGACGAGTCGGTACCGTAGTCGGCCGACACCACACCGTGGATGCTATCGCGGCTCCGCCTAGATGATCGGCCGGTACCGGTGCGTCCGGTTGGAGGCACCCGTCAGCTGATGCGGGTCCCGTGGGAGCGTGCCTCGTGCGGGAACTCCCCCGGTGGGAGCCCGGCCGGGCCGGCCCGTTCGTTCTGCAGGCGCAGTTCCTCGGCGGCCTCCGGCCAGCGGGTGATGAGGGCGAAGAGCACCACCGTGTCCAGGGCGATCATCAGCAGTGACCACCCCGGGTAGGCGCCGAGCGAGACCACCTGCGCGACGGCGTGCAGACCGATCACGACGACCGCGGCGATCCTTGCCCAGTTCTTCCCGGCGAGAAGGAACCCGCCGACGGTCAGCATGACCGCGCCGAAGATCACCAGCGCCCATCCCCAGGACGTGATGTCCACCAGGACGAAGGCGTCAGGGGTGGCGATCACCCGTTCGTCGTCGAGGAGCGCCACCATCCCCTGCAGAATGTTGATCAAGCTGTTCACGATCATGATCACGGCGGCGAAGGCGATCCATCCCGCCCATGCCCTGCTGCGTTCCTCTACCATCACGGGCCTCCCGTCCGGCCTCATGGTGGCCCGGTCACCTCGGCCGGCGGACCATCCCGGGCGGATGACCGACGCGCCCGTGGAAAGGGGGCCGCGATGGGAGAGCCGGTACGTGATCCGGGGGACGGACGGGCTCGCGCTTCGCGCAGCGCTGGGCTCCTGTGGGTCCGTTGAGATCGGCGTAATCACGCCAGGCCATCGTGTAGTCATCGGCGAGTTCACGCTGGTTGGCGTCGAAGAAGCTACCTTCGACACCCCAACGCAGGGTGCCCTTCAGTACCCGAGCGAGGTCAGCGGCGGCATGCCCGCGCAGATGAAACTCCTCCCCGGTGGCCGGGTCGGTGCCCTCCCAGCGTGCGGTGAAGTACTTGAACTACACCGCGGTCCGGCCCTCACGCCGGAACACACCATGTCGACATGGTCGCTTGTTCCCAGCCGAACCTCGAGGCGAATGTCGAGTGACGGCGCGATCTCGTGCAGCACCCCGCGATGAGCGACATCCCGCCATCCTTGCGGACCAGGCCGTGGTGACGGTACGGCTGAAGCTCTTGGTCGTCGCGGCCAAAGGCGGCAACGTCCACTTCAAGTACTCCGGTCCCTCGAACGGCGTGGTCCACGAAGGCACCGCTGACCGATCCGACGGCCGTCGCCTATCCTCGGTCCGTGGACGAGCCGGACGCGGATCTGGGCCGGCTGGAGGCCTACACCTACCTGACCGTCCCCGAGCGCGCCTCCTACCTGGCGATCATGCGCCTGTTCACCGCCTCCCTGATGACCGACCTGTCCGCACAGCAGGTCGTCGAGGAACTGGCTACAGAAGGCCACGAGATCACCCTCGACGTCGCGGTGGCCCGCCTGAACCGGCTCGTCGGCTGGGGCAACCTGCTGCCGAGTTCACACACGGTCCGGGTGAAGAGCATCGAGGAGTACCAGCGCACCCGGTCCCGCTACCAGCTGTCGGCGCTGGGTGAGCGGGTGCAGCGGCAGGCCGACGAGGTGCTGTCCAGCGCCGACGCCGCCCGGGAGATCAGCCGGGAGCTGCTCGGCCTGATCAGCCAGGGCCTCGCCGACCTGGCCGACCGGCTCGAACGACCCGGCGGTGCCGACGCCGGGGCCGCCCGGGAGACCGTCGCGACGGTGTTCGCCCAGTTCTGGACCTTCCGCGATTCGGTGCGCGACTTCTACGCCTTCCTCGGTCAGGTGCTGGCCCGCTACGACCTGGACAGCGCCGAGTACACCGGCTTCAAGGAACTTCTGCTGGACTATGTGGAGTCGATCACCGAGGAGATCGTGCTGCTGTCACCGCGTATCGAACGCCACCTGGACCGGCTGTGGCCGCGCCTCCCGGCGCTGGTGACGATGCTGCGCGAGGGCGGGCTCGCCGGGGCCGCCGCCGGGCTCGGTGTCACCGTGCAGCACAGCCGGGGCCACGACCTCGCCGACTGGGCCGGGCTGCGGGCGTGGTTCAGTGACGTCGACGGCCGGCGCAGCGAGGTCGGTCAGCTGCGCGACGCCACCATGCGGGCCCTGCAGTCGCTGCTGGCCAATGCCAAACGGATGATCCGCTCCGGCGGTCAGGGCACCTCCCGGCGGCGGGAGCTGCTGCGGCTGGCCGCCTGGCTGGACGCGGCCGACGAGGACACCGCCGCCGATCTGTTCACCGCGGCGTACGGCCTCTATCCGGCCCGGCATCTCGGGATCGCCGCCGACGCACAGCTGGTGGTTCCGGCGACCACGAGCTGGTGGCCGGAGCCCGCCGTCGACGTGCCGGTCTCGTTGCGGGAGCGGGGTGTGCGCGCGGCGCGGGGCCGGGTGTCCGGGATCGCCGATCGCAGCGCCCAGCAGCGGGCACTGATCGACCGGGCCGCCGCCGTGCAGGCGGCTCGGGCGGCGGCCGCCGCCGAACTGCTGTCCGCGGCGGCGGATCTGGGTGCGGTGCGGCTGTCGGAGCCGGCGATCCAGCTGCTGCTGGAGTTGATGGCGCAGGCGCTCGGGTCCGGGGATCCGGCGCTGGGCGATGCGGTCACCTCGAACGTCGACCTCGGGGTGCGCTGTGAGCTGATCGGCAAGCCGGGCCGGGAGACGACGGTACGTTCGGCGACCGGCGACTTCACCGCCCGCGATCTCGGCATCGCGATCACCCGCCTGGAGCCGGCCGATGGCTGACCAGCACGACATCACCCGGGAGCCGGCCGATGGCTGACGAGCACGACATCGCCTTGGAGGCCGAACGGCGCCGGGCGATCCGGGCGTTGCTCGCCGCGCCGCTGCTGCTGCCGGACAGCGACGATTTCGCCCTGGTCCGCCGGCACGCCGAGTGGCTGCGAACCTGGTTCGGAACCTTCCTCGGCTACCGCCTGGTGGTGGAGGCGGGCTTCGCACGGCTGTTCAAACCGGGCCCCGGTCCGGGACGCGGCCGGCCGCTGCTACGTCCGTCCGGCCCGTTCACCCCCCGGATGTACGCCTACCTGGCCCTGACCACGGCGGTGCTGCTGACCGCCCCCGAGCAGGTGTTGCTGTCACAGCTGGTCGCCGACATCAGGGCCGCCGCCGTCGAGGCCGGCATCGAACTCGGTGACGCCCAGCGCCCGGCCGAACGGCGTGCGCTCGGGGCGGCGCTGCGGCAGATGGTGGCGTGGTCCGGGCTGCGTGAGGAGCAGGGTTCGGTCGCCGGTTACGCCGACGACGAGCAGGCCGAGGCGCTGCTCACCGTCGACCGGGACGTCGTGGCGCACCTGTTGTCCACCGTGCCCGGCCGGGCGGCGACGCCGGAGGAGTTCGTGGTGCTGGCCGCCGACGCCGGTCCGGGCGGCTCCCGGCACCGGGTGCGGCGGCGGCTGGTCGAGGAGCCGGTGGTCTACGTGGACGACCTGGACGCCGCCGACCGGGTGTGGCTGCGCCGGGAGCAGCGCCGCGACGAACGGTCCTACCTGGACTACGCCGGGTTGCAGGCGGAGTTGCGCGCCGAGGGGGTGGCGTTGCTGGATCCGGACGAGACCCTGACCGACGTGACGTTCCCGGGTAACGGCACGGTGGCGCAGGCCGCTCTGCTGACCATCGGCGTGCTGGCCGGGCGGCTGCGCCCGGAGCCGGGATCATTGGTGGTGGGCGTGCCGGTTCCGGCCGGGATGCTCGACGAGGTCGTCGTCGAACTGGCCGGCCGTCATGCCCGCCGGTGGGCCGGCCAGTACGTGCAGGATCCGGCACTGCTGCGGGAGGAGATCGTCGCGTTGCTGGTCAGCATGGGTCTGATGGCCCGGTCGGCGCCGACGGTCGCGGACCTCGAAGCCGCGCAGGACGTTCCGGAGAGCATCGCCGAGCGGGCCGTCGACGCCCGCGGCGCGCGAGGTGGCGCACCGGAGGGCACGCTCGTCCTGCTGGCCGCCGCGGCCCGGTACGCCCCGGCTGAGGTGGTCCGGTGATGCACCCGTACCGCTATCGGCTGCACCGGGCCGGGATCTGCAACGTCTGGCAGTACGACGATCAGGTCTTCGACTTCGAGGACGGCCGGCTGCTGCTGCGCGGTAAGAACGGCGCCGGCAAGTCGAAGGCCCTGGAGCTGCTGCTGCCGTTCCTGCTCGACGGTGACACCAAACGCCTGGACGCGACCGGCGGCGGGCGCACCACGTTCCGCTGGCTGATGAGCGAGGGCGCCTCGGGCGTCAACCGGCAGGGTTTCGTCTGGCTGGAGCTGCGGCGCACCGACGAGCAGGGTACGGAGCACTTCCAGACCCTGGGTGCGATCGTGCGGTGGTCGTCGTCGACCGCCGAGGCCCGGCTGACGTACTTTCTCACCCCGGCCCGGATCGGTATCGAGGTGCATCTGGTCGAGGGCCGTCAGCCGGTGCCGATCGACCGGCTCCGCGAGATCCTCGGCGAGGGTGCGCTGATCACCGCGGCCCGCGACTATCGGGCGAGGGTGGGCCGTGAGGTGTTCGGCATCGCCGACCCGGGCCGCTACCGCAACCTGGTGCACCTGCTCTACCGGCTGCGCCGCCCCACCATCGGCGACCGGATCGAAGCCGGCCAGCTGACCACCGAGCTGGGTGAGGCGCTGCCGCCGGTCGACGACGACGTGCTCGACTCGGTGGCGCACAACCTCGACGACCTGGAGACCGTCCGCGCCGACCTGGGCCGTCTCGAAGCCACCCACAGCGCCCTGTCGGACCTGATGGGCGCCTACCGCGGCTACCTGCGCGGTGAGCTGCGCCGCCGGGTGCAGGCCGTCGACGAGGCCCTCACCCGGCTGCGGTCCCAGCGTCGCCAGGCCGGCCAGGCCGAACGGGAGGTCGCCGCCTCGGTGACGGCCGAGGAGCAGGCGCTGGGCGAGGTGCGCCGCTGGGAGCAGACGCTGCGGGAGAAGACCGCGGAGCTGCGGGCGCTGCGGGAGAGCGCCGGCTATCGGGCCGTGCAGGAGCTGGCGCAGCGGCGGCTCGCGGTGCACGCGCTGCAGTCGGCGGCGAGGTCCGCGCAGGCGGCGGCCGCCGCCGACCGGACCACCCTCGACGGGCTGGCCGAACGCCTGCGCGACGAGACCACACGACTCGCCGGCACTGTCGGCCGACTCCGCGACGGGCACCGCCACCTGCGGGAACTCGCCACCGCATCGGGCCTGGACGTCGGCCATCTGGGCGTCCTGCCGGAGCTGCGGCACCGCGGCGCGCCGGGCGACGCGTCCCTGGAGGTGGTCCAGCTCGAGTTGGCCGGGCACGAGTTCAGCGCGCACCGAACCCGGCTCGTCGCCGCGGAGGACGCCGTCCGGGGCCGGCGGACCGCGGTCACCGACGTCGACCGGCGTCTCGTCGAGGCGGAGACGGCCGCCACCGCCGCGGCCCGCGCCGAGGACGAGCGTGACCTGCTCGACGGCCAGCAGGGCGCCGCGCAGGACCGGCTCGGCCAGGTGACGGGCCAGCTCGTCGCGGCGGGACGGCAGTTCGCTGCGGCCGTACGACAGTGGTGTGCCCTGCCGGTGTGGGCCGGCGCCGACCTGACCGTGGTGACAGACCACCTGCTCGCCGAGGATCCGTTGCCGGCGGAGACGCCGGCCGAGGTGCGTGCCGCGGCCGAGGCCGCGGCACAGCCGCTGCGGGATGCGGCCGAGACGCTGCGTGACAGCTTGCGCGCCGCGCACCTCACCGCCGATCACCACCTTGCCGCGGTACGGGCGGAGCACGCCGAGTGGCTCTCCCGGCCCGATCCCGAACCGCCGCGGTCGCGGTTCCGCGCTCCCGGTGCGGTCGCGCGTGCCGGGGTCCCGCTGTACCGGTTGATCGACTTCGCCGGCCATCTCGGACCCGCCGACCGTGCCGGGCTGGAGGCGGCCCTGGAGTCCAGTGGCCTGCTCGACGCCCTGGTCACCGCCGACAGCACCGTGGCCGACCCGGTGAGCGGCGAGATCCTGCTGCGCCCCGGCACGCCGGTGCCCGGCCTCAGCCTGAGCGACGTGCTGGTGGCCGTCCCCGGATCCGGCATTCCGGACCCGATGCCGGCCTCACCCGGGGCCGGTCATGCGGACACGCCGGTGCCCGCGTTCGGGGGCGGCCTTCGGAATGAGCCGGGGATCGCCACGGTCACCGCCGTGCTGGCCTCGATCGGCTTCGGCGCGGACAGCGACGCGACCAGTTGGGTCGCCGCCGACGGCCGGTGGCGTCTCGGGGTTGCGCAGGGCGCGTGGAGAAAGCCGGAGGCCGAGTTCGTCGGCGCCACCAACCGTGCGGCGCTGCGCCGCCGTAGGCTCGCCGAGCTGGAGGTTCGCATCGGCGAACTGACCGCGGAACTCGCCGGCCTCCGCGAGCGGATCGCCGAGGTCGAACAGCGACGCCGAGACCTGACGGCCGTGCTACGCGCGCTGCCCGACGGGGCCGAGCTGCGGACCGCGTGGACGCGCCGGGACGAGGCCGAGGACACGATGGGCCGGCTGGCCCGGCAGGTCGCCGACGCCCGCCGCCGGGCCCGCGAGCTGCGCGGCGCCGCCGACGAGCGGCGCTCCCGAGCAGAATCGGCCGCCGCCGCGCATCTGCTGCCCACCGACCGTCCGCAGCTGGCTCTCGTCGAGCAGCGGCTGCGGCAACTCACCACCGACGTGCCCCGCCAGGCCCGCGACGTCGAACGGTTCACCGGTCAGCTGCGCCCCTACGAGGACCTGATCGTCCGGCACGGCGCCGCCGTGGAGCAGGCCGCCCGGACCGCCGACACCGCGCAGGTCGCCGCCGCCGAGCACCTGTCGGCCGACCAGGAACTGGCCGTGCTCGAACGGTCCCTGGGTGTCGAACCGGCCGAGATCCTGCGGCAGGAGAACGCCGCCGAACGGGAGGTCCACACCGCCGAGCAGGAACTGCCACCGGCCCGCCGTACCTACGAGGACCGCCGCGACGACCGGGTCCGGGCGAGTGGGGCCCGTGACCTGGCCCGCGAACGGCTGACCGCATTCGAACAGGCGGCTCTGGACGCCGGCACGGCACTGCCCCGGGTGCTGACCCTGCCCGGGGTACGGCCCGCGCTCGACCTGCCCGCCGATCTGCCGGCGGAGACCCCGCCCGGCACCCCGCCGGAACGGATCCGGCACCTCGACAACCTGGCCGGGCGGCTGCGCGAGGCACTCGGCAAACCGCAGCAGGACCTCGGCGAGAACGCGCTGCATCAGCGGTACACCGATGTCCGCAGTCGACTGCCCGGCGGTTTCGACCTGATCTGGGAGGACCGCGACGGGGTGAAGGTCGTCGAGATCAGCGACGACATCGGCCGCCACCCGGTGGCCGCCGCCACCGCCCGGCTCGGCGCCGAACTCGACCAGAAACGCGCCGCCGTCGCCGACCGGGAACGGCACGCCTTCGAACGGTTCCTGCTCGGTGAACTCGGCGACGCCCTGTCCCGGCAGATCCGCTCGGCCGAAGCGCTGGTCGCGGCCATGAACACCACCCTCGCCGAGGTGCGTACCTCGCACGGTCTCGGCGCCCGCCTGGTGTGGGCGCTGCGTGACGACGCCGACGCCGACACCCGCAGCGCCGTCGGCCTGCTGCGCACCCCACTGGAGCTGCGGACCCGCGAGAACAACGACCGGCTGCGGGAGGCCCTGGCCCGCCGGGTCGAGGACGCCCGCCGCTCCGACCCGTCCGCCGGGTACGCCGTCCACCTGCGCGCCGCCCTCGACTACCGCAACTGGTTCGGGTTCGCCGTCAAGGTGACCGACCAGGCCCGGCCCGACCGGGAACGGACACTGTCCGCCCGTACCGCCATGTCTCAGGGTGAACAGCGGGTGGTGTCCTACCTGGTGCTGTTCGCGGCGGCCGCCGCCCATTTCACGTCGGTCGGCGAACTGTATCCGGCGGCTCCCCGGCTGATCCTGCTCGACGACGCGTTCGCCAAGGTCGACGAGCCGACGCACGGCCGCCTGCTGGGTCTGCTCGTCGACCTGGACCTGGACGCGGTCCTGACCAGCGAACGCCTGTGGGGCTGCTTCCCGGAGGTGCCGTCGCTGGGCATCTACGAATGCCTCCGCGACCCCACCCAGCCGGGCGTGGCCACCCTGCACTTCCGCTGGGACGGCCACCGCCGAACGGTCGAGACCACATGACCCCGTACTCCCCCGCCCCGCGACCTCAGCACCGGCCCGCATGATCCCGCCCGCGGCGCTCGCCTATCTCCGCTCGCCGGCCCTCCAGCCGCTCTGGGCCGCCTGCCACGCCCGGCTGATCCGCAACGGACGTGCCGCTCGCGGTCGGCTCACCCTGACCGGCCTCGACCCGGACCAGCGCGACGCTCTCGGGCACCTGCTCGACCGGGTGGTCACCGCGACCCACACGGTCGATCTGGCGCACCTCGACCAACGGCTGCGGGCGACCGCCGCGGGCACCGGCCTGCTCGATGTGGTGGAAGCGGTGATCGGCCCGGTCCCCGACCGCCGTGCGCTCGCCTCCACCACCCAGGCCCGACGCGCCGACCTGCGCGACCACGCCACCGCCGGCCTCGACGCGGCCGGGCTGTCCGGCCAGGAATGGGCCCATCGGTGGCTGGACCAGTTGTGGCGGCAGGGCCTGCCGGCACGGCTGCCCGCCGACGAGGTCCGGCGCATCGTCGACCGGGCCGTCACCACGCTGGGCCTGACCGTCGGCGCGCACGCCCGTACGTGGTCGCGGGGCGAGCTCGCCCAGGCCGTCACCGGCAGCGCCCACGGCCTCGACGACGACACCGCCCTGACCCGTATGGTGCTGCGTGGTCTGGCTCTCGCTCTCACCGATTCCCCGGCCGTCCCGGCCGGCGCCGCCGAACGGCGGGCCCTGTGGGATGCCGCCGGGGTGGCCGGGGATACGGTCGCCACCACGGTCCTGACCTGTGGCCTGCGCCCTCAAGGTGTGCCCTGGCTGCACGAACGCGCCGACCTGGGCGCCGAGACCCACTTCACGTTGCGTGAGGTCCGCCGGCTCGCGCCGCTGCGCCTGCCGCACCGGACCGTCTACGTGTGCGAGAACCCGCGCGTGCTGGAGGCCGCTCTGGACATCGGCGCCCCGGCGCCGATGGTGTGCACGATGGGCAACCCGACCACCGTGACGCTGTCGCTGCTCGACGCGATCACCGCCGGCGGACCGGTGACCTTCGCCTACCACGGCGACTTCGACTGGCCGGGTATCGCGATCGCCGCCCGGTTCATGCGCCGCTACCCGTCCGAGCCGTGGCAGTTCACCGCCGGCGACTACCGCGAGGCCGTCGCCCGGGTCGCCCGCCACGGCACACCCCGCCATCCGCTCACCGGCCACCCGACCGACAGCCCGTGGGATCCGGCCCTCGCCGAGGCCATGACCGGAACCGGCGTCGCCGTCCACGAGGAAGCCCTGATCGAATCCCTGCTCGCCGACCTCCGCCCCCGTGAAGACCGATCGCCGAATTTCTTCGATCACACCGGCCACGCCCTCGCACCCGACACAACCTGACCCTTCAAGATCTGCAGCTGGATCGAGACGAGGTTTGCCAGGGGCATGGACGACGACTCTCGGCGGCCGCCGGATCGACAGCCGTTGGTTGATCGTTCACGACCGCGAGTAGATGCCCTTCCATCCAGCCACAGGACAGGGCGGGAGAGGCGGGCCGACTTTGAGCCGGCGTCCTCCAGCCTTGAAGGATGGCGCGACGATCCCTGCGCCACTCAACCTTTTACCCGCCGTGATTGTCACGGGCGTCCACGTCGATATACGGGTCCAGGCAGTCGACCGATCACAACTGCCTTACGTTGCAAAGTTCTTGAGTAGGTCGTACATAGTATTGCCCACGATGGCCAACGCGAGGTTGCCGCCGACGTCCAGCACTCGGCCGACAGCTGACCGGACGGCCGGGGTGTCTACATCCTCGTTTTCGACCGCCGCTTCGACAATGCGCTGCTCCCGCCATAGTTGCGGGTGCCTCCAGATCGACTCGTCGCCCAGGAGCAACTCCAGAGCTTTCAGCACGTCGATCAACTCGGCATTGCGCTGGCTGTAGTTGCTCTGTCGGTTGTCGTCACCGATCTGCACCCCATGGGCGGGGCCTTTAAAAGTGACACGAATATCACGCTTCCGGTCCATCTTTTTTCTCCTGTCCGCCTCTTTGAGGGCTGAAGGGTCGCAGTCCGACCAGACGCGACCGGCGCCGGATAGGCGAATGCCAATGTTCGCAGCGCTCGATGGAGCTTTCCTTGTCTCGTCGAGAATCGCATAAAGCCGCTGGGGTGACGAAGCCTCCACTGGCTCCAGCAGCCCCCAGAAAAAGCAAGAACGCGCAGCATGCAGGACAACATGAGCCGAAGTCCCTGGATAGCCGTCGAGGAGCGTCGCCAGGGTTGCTTTCGAGTCCAGTCTGGCTTCATCGACCATCGACTTCAAAAGCTGGGCCGATTCTTCCACGAAGTCCGCCGCGATCCCCGAATTGATCGCCGCTCGATCGATAGTTCGATACGGTCGGAACAAGGCATTGGCCGACCAATGCCAGCCGGTCGCCGTACCGTCGCTGTACGCTACTCGGATCTTGGGGCCGTCAACATACTTCGCGACACACAGCCGGAAATCCAGATCCGGTTGCCGGGGCGCTGGACGACCACGGCCAGCCTTGGGGCGGGTTTCCTCGTTCTGCCTCTTCGGGAAGATCCAGACGGGCGGCTCGATACCGGTAATCGGGCTGGCCTGCGGCATATAACCCTGCCATCGGGTGTTCCTCTGTTGCAGCTGCTCCAACGGGAGCCCGGCGCGGATTTCCGCTATACGGTCCCGCCATGGCCGCCATAGGCCGTACATCGTGAATGCCAAAGAAACGATAGCAAAGAGCGGTAGCCATTTGCCAAATTCCCGTAGCGCATATGCGAAAACGGTGTTGACGAGAAGTAGAGGCGACAAAGCAAGCAACCAAGGAAGAATATCCTCTCGGCTTTGGGGCAACGGTGTACCGGCGACGACGTCTTCGGGCTCGATTCTTTTACTATCCGCCGAGATGGAGGCCATGGAAGTCCCGTCCAGACGATCGCCAACTGACCGAACCGGCACAGTCTAACCAATGCAATCCACCCCGCGCCAAGTCAAATCTGAGACAGTTTGACACGGAACTCCAACAAGTCGATATGCCCTTTGGTCCTTTATCTGTAATCGATCAACGTCAGTGTAGTTGACAGGCGTTCGGCACTTACCTTCGCCTTCGAACGAATAATTTCGCTACGTTCGAACGGAATCTGCCCACCTCAGGCGGGGTTCACCTCGATACCTGGCTCTCCGAACAATCATCTCCTTGAGCTCGCCGTCACCAGTCAGCGAGATGTCGCCGGCGGCCCCTTGTTGTGCTTGACCCCGACCAGAACAACGTCGGAGAGGTCGACCTCTGCGCCTCAAGATGTACGCTCACGTCGAACGCCTCGGGTTCGTTCGGTGTGGCCATGCCGGCGCTGGCCGACGCGACACCGGGCCGGCTCCTGGGCGGCGCGTTCCGCCCCCGCCGGTGCGTCGGCCCTTCTCGAACGGACGCGACGCGGCCGGACAGGTCGCGCCGGACCGAGCGGCCGCACGTCGAGGCACCTCGATCGTGGTCAGTTCGAAGTCGGCAGGGCATAACCGAGGGTTGCCAGGGCCCGGCGGAACGCCGGCTCCATGTCCAGGGGTACGGCGAGATGCCGCTCCCCGATCGGCGTACACAGGCTCCGCAGTCCCCGATCGTGGCTGATCAGCGTGGCCAGCGCCGCGTCCGCACACTCCACGAGACGCACCTGCCCGAGGTCGGTCAGCCGGCCGGCCCGCTCGACGACGTCGTCCAGCAATACGGTGAGGGTGCCGGGCAGGTCGGTCTGCGCGGCCCGGGCCAGCAGGAAGTCCCCGAAGTCACCCGGCCGGCGTCCCGCGGCGGCGGCCTCGAGCAGGCTCTCCCGGCTCACCGTCCAGACGTGGTCACCGGTACGGCGGGCGTAACTCTCCAGGACCAGCAGCTCGACGGGACCGGGTCGGCCGACGGCGACCACGTCCAGGCTCGGCAGGACCTTCAAGGTCCGTTCCGGCGTCTCGGGTTCGGGCGGTACGTACGACCGGCTGACCCCCAGCACGTACGCGCCGAGGTCGTTCAACCGGATCGCCCGCAGCCCGTCGTAGCGGCTGAGCGCGGCCAGATAGTCGGCACCCCAGTTGCCGCGGTAGTCGTCGCGCGCCCCGATCGGCTCGTCGTAGGCGATGTCGATCAGTCCGAGCGTCGCCGCGTATTCGAAGACCACGGCGAGGGTGTAACGGCCCTCGACGATCTCCCACTCGCCGAATCCGGCGTAGCCGAGGCTGCCGTACTGCGGGTCCTCCAGGTAGAGCTTCCACAGCGCCGATTCGCTCCGCGCCACCCGCGGCGACCAGGCCGTCGCCTTCATCTGCCGGAAGAGGTCGTCGACGCCGACCCAGTCGCCGACGGGCTGGCCGGAGAGCGCCTCCGACACCTTCCGGCGCCGGGTCTTCGGTGCGGTCAGCACATTGGCGGCACGCTGGCCCTTGATGTTCTCTACCCGGCTGAACTCGTCGATCAGGCCCTTGGTCAGCCATGCCCGCCACAGCGACCGCAACACTCCTGCCGCCGGCTTACCGAGGGCGGCCCGGCCGTTCGCGGTCAACCGCAGTCTTCCGGCGGCGAGCTCGGCGAGGCCACCGGCCTGGATCAGCAGCGGCCACGCGAACGCGGCGATCGGCTCGTCACGGTAGAAGTCACCGGCGGACAGCACCGCGGCGACGTCGGCGACCGTCGCCGCCGCGGGCCGCCGCGTGGTCGTGCTGCATTTCAGTCGCCCCGAGTCACACAGCCGCAGCACGCTGTGTAGATCGGCTGCCGCGTACCGCTCGGTCCGGCGAACATATGCGGACTCGTGTGGTTGCTCAGCCACGCGGCCTTCTTCCCCCTCGGACGCCGGCGGACCGATGCCGACTCACACGTCGACCACGGTCCATACTCGAACCGCGAAGGGATGTTCGCCGTCCAGTGCCCTTCCAGCATGGCATCAGGCCGGCGATCCATGACGGACAGATCGTCGGGCCGGGCCCGTGCGGGCCCGGCCCGACGATCGGGTCAGAAGCGGATCAGGGGCCGGTGACCAGGTACGCGACCTGGCTGCCACTGTTCACCGTGGCTCCGGTGTTGTTGATGACGCGGTTGATCGTGCCGGTGCCGCCCAGGGACACGGTGACCATGCTGGTGAAGCGGACACCCGCCTTGTTGGGCACTTCGAAGGCGCGCTCGTTGACCACCGACGGGTTGACGTTGAAGTAGGCGTACGACCCGAGCCCCCACGCCTGGTGGTTGTTGACGGCGTCGGCGACCTTGTAGGCCGCGTATCCACGGGTGGAGCCGTTCATGTAGGCGGCCTGGTTCGGCGGGTCGTACGGCATCTCGTTCTGGTAGAAGTAGGTCCGCCCGTTCTCGCCGTTCCAGATGGTCTGGTACTTCTGATAGTGCTCGACGAACAGGCCGTAGAAGGTCATGTCGTCGCCGTTGACGATCAGGCCGGTGTCGGCGGTGTTGATGTTCCAGCCCACCGTCCCGCCGTTGCCGTGGTCGGCGCGCCAGATCCAGGTGTGGTCGCCGATCACGTCGTCGCTGTTGACCTGGAGGCTGACGGTGGCCTTGCCGGCGATCGAGCCGCCGATGCGGAAGAACACGTCGTGCAGCGAGGTCGGGTTGGCCGCGTGGTCGGTGGACGAGCCGTTCGGGCCGACCTCCATGAGCACCGGCGAGTTGGTGGTACCGGCGTCGAACATGATGCCGGCGACCTTCACCCCGTCGACGTCGGCGACCCGCATCGCGACGATACCGTTCTGCGGTACGAACGTGGCCAGACCCAGACCCAGCACGACGGTGTCGGCGCGGGTCACGTTGATGGTCTGGTTGATGTTGTACGTGCCGGGCGTGACGAGCAGGTGGTTACCGGCGGCGAGGGCGGCGTTGATGGTGGAAGCGGTGTCACCCGGCCGGACGATGTAGAACCGGCTCAGCGAGATCGACTCGCCGGCGGGGTTGCCACCGGCCCAGGTGGTGCCGCTGGTGTTGCGGCGCAGAGCGGGCACGAAGACGCGGTACGCGCCGGCGGCGTCGACGTACAGGTAGGGCTTCTCCCGTACCACCGGCGATTGTCCGATGGTGGTGTAGGGCGGATTGGGGAAGCTGGTGGCCGGGGCGCCCTGCACACCGACGAACGTCTGGTTCCAGTTGCGGCCGGTCCACGAGCCGATCTGCGAGTTGCGGGTGATCCACTGCTGCTGGGTGCCGGAGTCGATCTGCCCGTCGATCTTGCTGTCGGAGATCCAGCCGCCGGACGACCAGCCGCCGTCGGAGAGCGCCAGGTTGCCGCGGACGTGCATCCGGCGGTACGGCGCGGCCTGCGACACCGACCAGCGGTCCTGGCCACCGGTCGGGTTGACGGCCAGGCCCTCGGCGGCGCGCCAGAAGTTCTGCGTGGCGTTCTGCGAGCCGTCCGGCCACCAGTCCGCCTCGACGTGCACGCGGCCGTTGATGGTGGTCTGGCCGGGAACCAGTCCGAGGCCGGCGACCTGGGTGAAGAAGCCGACGTTCGCGTCGACGTTGTAGGTGCCGGGCTTGAACAGCAGCGCGTACCGCTGGGTGCCGAACTGGTTGGTGACCTGCTGGTTGAAGACCGTGTTGAGGCGGTTCTGGATGGTCGACGCCGCCATCGACGGGTCGAACACCGACACGTTCGGGCCGAGGTCCGGGTTGGTCACCGGGGTGTCGGTCGGCGGGGTCGTGGGGGGCGTGGTCGTACCTCCGGACAGGGTCCACCGCTGGTTGGCGGATCCGGCGCACGCCCAGATCTGCAGGCGGGAGCCGTCGGCGGTGCCGTTGCTCTGCACGTCCAGGCACTTGCCGCTGGCCTGGTTGACGAGCGCGCCGGAGGCGTTGAGCGACCACTTCTGCGTGGCGACGCTGTCATAACAGGTCCACAGGTGGGTCAGCGAACCGTCGGCGGTGCCGTTGCCGACCACGTCCAGGCACTTGCCCTGCGACTGGACCTGGCCGTTGTCGGCGAGCGTCCACCGCTGGCTGGCGACCGTGCTGTAGCAGGTCCAGATGTGAATGGCGGCGCCGTCGGCGGTGGAGCCGTTCGCAACGTCGAGGCATTTGCCGCTGCCGGCGCCGACCAGTGATCCGGCGCTGGCGGCGGAGGCGCTGGTGATGCCGAGGATGCCGAGGCCGGTGATCACGGCGGTGGAGGTGGCGACGGCCAGCAGGCGGCGCCGGCCGGATTTCGATGGGATGCCTGTCGGCGGCATGGGGACTCCCTGTGTGAACAACGGAACGTGGCGGACTTCCTGCCCGGCCGACGTAACGCAGATGGAACACTCGCGCCTTATTCATGTCAATGCGCCCGCTCGACCGCCGCAGCATATGCGCTGGTCGAAACCGGTTCCGGATCTGTTACATTGTTACATTCAGATGAAACGCAGTGATCGGACGGCAACCCCTGTGAAAAAGCGCGCGACGGTACGGCAGATCGCCGCCGACACCGGCCTGTCGATCGCCACGGTGTCCCGCGTCCTCAACGACCAGGCCAATGTGGCACCGCAGACCCGTGAGTCGGTGCTGCGTGCGGCCGGCCGCCTCGGTCATGACGGGCTGCCCCGGCGCGCCCCGGCCGGAGGCGTGTTCGTGCGCTGCCCGTACCTGCTCGACGACTATTTCGGCCCGATGGTGTCGTCCATCGTGGAGACCGTCGAGCTGCACGGGATGACCGCCGTCGTCAACGCGGGCACCGCCGCCCGGCGCCCCGGCGTCCTGACCGGCCTGCCCCGGACCGCCGGACTCGCGGGCGGGGTCCTCATCCTGCCACCGGAATCACCGGTGGACCTGGCCCGGCTCCGCGACCAGGCGTTCCCGTTCGTCGTCCTCGATCCGCGCACCAGTCCGCCGCGCGACATCGTGGCGGTGTCGAGCGCACACGTGACCGGGGCGCGGCTTCTCATGGCCCATCTCGTGGAACTGGGGCACCGGCAGGTCGGCATCATCGCCGGGCCGAAGGAGTGGCTGGTCACCACGTCTCGGATGGCCGGGTACGTGGCGGCGCTCGCCGACGCCGGGGTGCTGCCGTCGCCGGAGCGGATCCGGTTCGTCAACGAGCCGAGCATGGACAACGGCTACCGCGCCGCCGCCGAACTGCTCGATCAACCGGTACGGCCGACCGCGCTCGCCTGCTTCAACGACAAGACTGCGGTCGGTGCGCTGCGGGCGGCCCGCGAGCGGGGACTGCGGGTGCCGCAGGATCTGTCGATCGGCGGTTTCGACGACGCCGACATCGGCCAGGCCACCGAGCCGATGCTGACCACCGTCCACCAGCCGCTGGCCGAAATGGGCCGGATGGCCGTCACCATGCTGGTCCGCATGCTCAAGGGCCACGCCTTGGACGCCCGCCACGTCGAACTGGGCACCGACCTGGTCGTACGCGGCTCCACCGGCCCCATGCGCCAGGTTACGGAAGTATAGTTCCGGGAACTGTACTTCCGTAACTGGTCCGCCTCGAAGGGTCACGCGAATGGACAAGCCGCACCACATCTTCGGCCGGACCCGCGAGTGGAACGGTCTCGCCACTTTCGTGACGAGGCCGCTGGAAGCAACGCAGGGCGCCGCCTCACTCGGGGTGGTGAGCGGCCGGCGTCGTCAAGGCAAGAGCTACCTGCTACAGGCAGTTGCCGAGGCGACCGGCGGCATGTATTTCGCGGCCACCGAGGCCACCGAGGCGGAGTCGCTCCGACTGTTCGCCGAGGCGCTCTCGCGGCACACGCGTGAGTTCGTCGAGACGCCGTTCCGCGACTGGAACGACGCGATAGCGCACATGTTCCGCGCCATCAGCGGCAAACCGACGGCCGTCGTCATCGACGAGTTCCCATTCCTGTCCAAGGTCTCCCCGGCGCTGCCGTCGATCATCCAACGCGAACTGGGCCCAGGAGGCAGTGGCCGAACGAGTTCGGTCCGGCTGGTGCTGTGCGGCTCGGCGATGTCGGTCATGGGAGGTCTCCTGGCCGGCCAGGCGCCGCTGCGCGGCCGGGCCGGCCTCGAACTCGTCGTTCAACCGTTCCACCACCGGGAAGCCGCGGAATTCTGGGGCATCACCGACCCCCGTCTCGCCGCCCTGGTCCACGCGGTAGTCGGCGGGACACCCGCCTACCGCCACGAGTTCACCCAGGGCGACAGCCCGACCACGATCGAAGACTTCGACGCCTGGGTGATCCGGACCGCACTCAATCCGCAGACGCCTCTGTTCCGGGAGGCGCGGTACCTGCTGGCGGAGGAGTCCGCCATCCGCGACCCGGCCCTGTACCACTCGGTGCTGGCGGCGATCGCCGCCGGCAACACCACCAACGGCGGGATCGCCAATTTCATCGGGCGTAAGTCCGACCACATCACCCATCCGCTCAACGTCCTCGAGGACTGCGCACTGATCGCCCGTGAACCCGACGTGTTCCGACCGGCCCGAGCCCGCTACCGGATCGTGGAACCGCTGATCACGTTCTACGAGGCGGTCATGCGCAAACGCTGGGCGGAGCTGGAGATCCACCGGGCCGAGCAGGTCTGGACGACCACCAGGCAGACCTTCCTGACCCAGGTCGCCGGTCCACACTTCGAGGCGCTGTGCAGGGCATTCGCCCTGGAGTCCGGCTACGCGGCGTTCCCCGAGCAGCCATCGGAGGTCGGGTCCGGCACGGTCAACGACCCGGCGAACCGCACACAGATCGAGATCGACGTAGTCGCTCTCGCCGCCCAGCATCCGAACAGCCCCCGGCGCATCGTCTCCCTGGGCGAGGCCAAGTGGGGTGAGGTCATCGGCCACCGTCATCTCGACCGGCTCGTGAGAGCACGTGCCCTGCTGCGACCGATGGGCTATGACACCGACAGCACGGTGCTCGCCCTCTACGGCGGAGCCGGGTTCACCGAGGAACTGACGGCGGCCGCCGCAGAAGACGATCGAATCCTGCTCGTCGACCTCGACCGCCTGTATTCGTAGATGGTTCGGGTTCGAGTCCCGGACGGTCCACCATCTGGTTGATCATCATATTTACCACCATCGAATAATGCATGGTGCGAGCCAGGTGGGGTTCGTGTGGTGAGCCGGTATCCAGCGTGTGGTCGCGGCGGGTAGCTCGGGTCTCGGGCTCGCGCGTCTTCTCTGCCTGGCGTGGTGTCGATAGCGTGTGCTGGACCTCGGTGAAAGTAGGACTCCAGTGGAAGATCTTGATGCTGCGGAGGAGTGGCTGGATTCGTGGGTATCGCAGGTTGATGCGCGGGCCGAGCGCAGTGTCGAGTTGTCGCGGCGGGTGGCGGCATTGACGGGTTCGGCGGAAGGCCGTGACGGGGCGATCCGGGTGACCGTCGGATCGTCGGGCCAGGTGGAGGCCCTCGATCTGGACGACCGGGTGCACGAGTTGCCCGGCCCGCGGTTGGCGCGTGAGATCGTCGCGGTGATGCGGCGTGCGCAGGCCGTGTTGGCGGCGCGGGTGGCCGAGCAGGTGCAGGCGACGGTGGGTGCGGACAGCGAGGCCGGCCGGGCGGTGATCGGTTCCTTCGAAACCCGCTTTCCGGTTCCGGACAGGCCGGACGAGCGATGAGCGCCGGGATGCGGTTCCCTGTAGAGGCGGTGCGGCAGCATGCGACCGCGGTCGGCGAGGTCGCTGAACAGATGGCGGTGGCCCGGTCGGCGGTGCGTGAAGTCGGCATGGACCGGCAGGCGTACGGGGAGATCTGCCAGTTCCTGCCGGGCTTGCTGGAGCCGTTGTTCGGCGGCGCTGTCGAGGTGTTGAACGGTGCGGTGGACGCCTTGTCGGAGACGGCTCACAAGCTCCGTGTCACCGCCGCGACGATCGAAGCCGCGGACGTCGACAGTGCGCGGGGATTGACTGAGGCGGGCCGAGGGCCTGAGCCGCTGTTGTGAGTGACAATCCGCTGGTCGCGCGGGTACAGAGTTCGACGACCTGGTCTACCGGGCTGGGGTTGGTCGAAGACGCTCGGCAGGTCAGCGACGGTATCCGGAACAACAGTTGGGTTGATGCCACGCTCGGCGGGGTCGGCGGGAGCCTGGATGCCCTGACGGTGGCGGTGGATCCGCTCGGGTCGCTGTTCGCCTGGGGTGTCGGCTGGTTGATGGAGCATGTCAAGCCGCTCAAGGACGCCTTGGATTGGCTTGCCGGGAAGCCGGATGAGATCGCTGCGCATGCTGCGACCTGGCGTAACGTCGCTGCGTCCGCGACGGAAGCCCATCAGCAGTACGCTGCCGCGGTTCGCATGCAGACCGCTGACTGGTACGGCGCCTCCGGTGACGCCTACCGCACTCATGCCGGCGAGCAACTCGCCGCAGTCGACGGGATAGCGACGGTCACGAGCGCGCTCTCGTACGCGGTCGAAGGCGCTGGTCTGCTGGTCGGGCTGGTCCGGGAGATCGTGCGTGATCTGATCGCCCAGTTCGTCGCGACGTTGGCGGTGCGGTTGCCGCAGTGGCTGGCCGAAGCAGGGGTCACGCTCGGTCTGGCTACTCCGGTGGTGGCCGCTCAGGTCGCCACCCTGGTCGCCAAGTGGGTCAATCGGATCCAGCATTTCATCCAGGCCTTGTTCAGCAGCCTGCGCCGCCTGAACGGCAAACTCGGCGAACTCGCCGGCATCCTCGACCGCCTCAAGCAGCTACTCGCACGACTCAGCCGCAGCGACCCGGCGAACTCGGCAGCACCTCGCGGCGTGAATTTGTACTCGCGGTCCGGAGCATTGTCGAATCGTGAGGTCCTTGAGCAGAACGTCGGTCTACCGCGAACGGCGGACACCGTCCAGCGTTATGCCGAAATGGCCAGCGTTGATTTTCGGGGAGTGCCCGTCGAAGTCGTCGAGAGCGCCGATGATATCGCCTACCTGGATTTTCAGGGTGCCGTTGCCAGGACCGACTCGCTCGGCGTCCAGCTGGGCCCTGCGGCGTTCCAGGATGAGGAGACGTTGGTGCGGACTCTCGGTCATGAAAGTGTGCATGTCCGTCAGCACGAGGATGGCCGGATCACGACCATGACCGGGCCGTTGGAGGATGAGGCATACGGGGCTGAGGAAGGCTTCGTCGAGACATGGAGGAGGAACCGCGCATGACCCGGCTCACCGTCGAGCGAGTACACCGCTTGTCGAGCCGCCCCTGGCTGTTCGTCACCGGGCAACTGGAGGGCGACGCTCTACGCGTCGGCGATGAACTCACGGTCCTGGACGGTGACACACCTTCCGGTCGTGCGGTGGTGAGGTCCATCGAAATGCACGCCGCAGCGTCCAAGACCACGGTTGCCGTCGACGTAGACGTCGTTGACTCCGTTCGCGAAGGTGCGGTGCTGGCCAGGAAGTGACCCACCCGCCCCGCGTGCATCACGATCGCAGCCCGCAGTAGCAGTAAGATCGCGTTCCGGAGTGCGGGATTATCGGAGCGGTGACCAATGACGTCCAGATCCCCCAGCGGCGTCGAGCACGGCCCTGCGGTCCCGGCGACCAGGTTCGTCGGCCGGCAGGCCGATCTGGAGAACGTCCGGCGACGCCTCGCGGAGAGCCGCCTGGTGACACTGACCGGGGTCGGCGGCGTGGGCAAGACCCGGCTGGCCGTGGAGCTGACCCGCACACTCGGCCGGGCCTTCCCCGACGGCATCCGGATGGTCGACCTGTCCGCCGTCGGTGAGACCGGGCAGATCGCCCAGGCCGTGGTGACCGGGCTGGCGGTGATCGACCGGTCGATCGGTACTCCGGAGAGCAAGCTGATCGGTCATCTCACCGGCCGGCAGATGCTGCTGATCCTGGACAACTGTGAACACGTCGCCGAGGGCTGCTCGGCGCTGATCGAGGAGATCCTCGATCACACGGATCAGGTGCGGGTGCTGGCGACCAGCCGCCGGACGCTCGGCGTCCCCGGTGAACACCTCTATCCGGTGCAGCCGCTGGCCGTACCGGACATGTCCCGGCTTCCCGGGGCGGCGGACCTCGCCGCGGTCGACGCCATGCAGCTGCTCGCCGACCGGGCGCGGGCCACGCAGCCGGACTTCGCGCTCACCGACGCCAACCTGGCCGCGGCCGCGCGCCTGTGTGTCCGGCTCGACGGGTTGCCGCTGGCCATCGAGCTGGCCTGTACCCGGCTGCGCAGCCTCTCCCTCCAGGAGCTGACCGAGCGCCTGGAGGCCCGGCTCGACGTCCTCACCGGCCCGGTCACCCGAAGCGGGCAGCGCACCCGGAGCCGGCAGCACACCCTGCGCGCGGTCATGGACTGGAGCCACTCGCTGTGCTCGCCACGCCAGCGGCTGCTCTGGGCGCGGCTGTCGGTCTTCGCGGGCAACTTCGATCTGCGGGCGGCCGAGGCGGTGTGCTCCGGCGACGGCCTGCCGCGCGACGACGTGCTCGATGAGCTCGACCAGTTGGTGGCCCAGTCGGTCGTGGCGGCCGAGCCGACCGGGACCACAGTGCGGTTCCGGCTGCTGGAGACGATCCGGCAGTACGGTCGGGAACGCCTGGCCGAGCTCGGCGAGCTGGAGAACCTCCGGGAGAGGCATCTCGAGCACTACCTGACGACGGCCCGGCAGGTGGCGGCCGGCTGGGCCACGCCCGGCCAGCGTGAGGGGCTGCTGCGGCTGCGGTCCGAGTACCCGAACCTGCGCGCCGCCCTCGACCACGCGCTGGCCGAGCCCACCGACGGCCGGCGTGCCCTCGAACTGGTGACCGCCCTGCGACAGCTGTGGTACGCCGACGGCTACCTCAGCGAGGGACGGGACTGGCTCGAACGGGTCCTCGCGGCGGCACCCACCACCGAGACGCCCGAGGATCGGCGGGCGCTCGCGGACGGGCTGTGGGTGGCCGCGTGGGTGACCCTCCTGCAGGGCGACCACGAGCGGGCCGCCGCCCGTATCGACCATTGCGAGTCACTGGCCGACCGGCCGGGGCCGGACCGGGCCGCCGGATTCGTGAGCGCGCTGCGCGGCACGTCACTGCTGTTTCGCAACCGTCTTCCGCAGGCGCAGGCCGCGTACGAACAGGCCGTGGTCGTCTTCCGGAGGATCTCCGACACCGAGGGGCTGTTGTGGACGCTCTTCCAGCTGGCCATCACCGCGTCGCATCAGGGCGACAGCGCGCGGGCGGAGCGGATCTGCCGGGAGTCGATCGAGCTCAGCGAGGCGACCGGCGAGCGTCTCTGCCGTTCGTACGCGATGTGGGTGCTGGGGTTCGACACCTGGCGACACGGTGACGCCCGGCGCGCCGAACAGATCGTGGCCGAGGCCCTGGCCGGGCACCGGGACTTCCACGACGCCGTCGGGGTCGCACTCCTGATCGAGCTCGCGGCGTGGATCGCCGACACCAGGGGCGAGCTCGCCACGTCGGCCCGGTACCTGTCGGTGGCCGACGCGGTGTGGGAGTCGATCGGCACCCGCCTGACCGCGTTCGGGCCGCCGTTGCAGGAGCACCGGCTCGCCTGCGAGTCCTCGCTGCGGGCCCGGCTCGATCCGGCGGCGCTCCGGGCGGCTCGCAAGGTGCCACGCTTCACCAGCGTGGACGACGCGATCAGCGCGGTCCTGGACCCGGAGCCGGCTGCCCCGCCGGCCGTCAAGCCGTCCGTGCTGACCGGCCGGGAACGGGAGATCGTCCCGCTGCTGGCCGACGGGCTCAGCAACCGGGAGATCGCCGCCCGGCTGGTGATCTCCCCGCGTACGGTCGACGGCCACGTCGAACGGATCCTGGCGAAGCTGGGCTTCTCCACCCGTACCCAGGTCGCTGTGTGGGTCGCCCGAAACGGGTAGCCGATGGGGTGGAACCACCCTCCCCGCCTTGTTTCGAACATGTGACGCTCGCCACCCGTCGCATTTCGACAAGGAGGCCAGCTGATGACAGTCACCCAAGGCCGAGCTGCAGAGTCCGGCCGTGCCGTCCCGTTGCCCCCGGGGCGCCTGCACATCGGCGGGCAGTGGCTGCCGGCCGCCGACGGCCGTACGGCGCCGATCCTGGACCCGGCCACGGGCGTGGAACTCACCCGGGTCGCGGTCGCCGGCCCGGTCGACGTCGACCGGGCGGTCACGGCCGCCCGTAAGGCGTTCGACGACGGGCCCTGGGCGCGGATGACGCCGCGCGAACGGGGCCGCAAACTGTGGCGGGTCGCCGACCTGCTGCGGGCCCGGGCGACCGAGTTCGCCCGGCTGGAGTCGCTGGACGTCGGCAAGCCGCTGGCGTTCACCACCACGGTCGACATCCCGACCGTGATCGACACGTTCGAGTACTACGCCGGTCTGATGGCCGGGCTGGAGGGCGCCACCCGGGCCACCGCGGCGCCGTCGTTCGCCTACACCCGGCGCGAGCCGATCGGCGTCGTCGCCGCAATCACGCCGTTCAACTTCCCGGCCATTCTGTCGGCGACCAAGCTCGCGCCCGCACTGGCGGCCGGCAACACCGTGGTGCACAAGCCCGCGCCGGAGACACCGTTGAGCGCGCTGCTCTTCGCCGAGTTGCTGGCCGAGGCCGGCCTTCCCGACGGCGTCTACAACCTGATCACCGGGGACGGGCCGGCCGGCGCGGCGCTGGTCGCCCACCCGGGCGTCGACAAGATCGCTTTCACCGGCTCGTCGGCGGTCGGTGCGCGGGTGGCGGCACAGGCCGCGGCGACGCTGAAGCAGGTCACGGTGGAACTCGGGGGCAAGGGCGCGAACATCATCTTCGCCGATGCCGATCTGAGTGCCGCGATCGAGACCGCCGTCGGCGCGTTCGTCTTCAACACCGGCCAGTTCTGCATGTCCGGCAGCCGCGTGCTGGTGCAGCGGCCGGTCTACCAGGAGGTGGTCGAGGCCCTCGGCGCCGCCGCGGCCCATGTCCCGGTCGGTGACCCGTTCGCCGAGGGCGTGGTCGTCGGGCCGATGGCGGGCCCGCTCCATCTCGCCAAGGTCGTCTCGTTCCTCGACGAGGCGGCGTCCTCCGGCGCCCAGGTTATCGGCGGGCAGCGCCCGGACGGCCCCGGTTTCTTCATCCGGCCGGCCGTCCTGCCGCACGTGGCGCAGGACTCGCCGCTCGTCCAGGAGGAGGTCTTCGGCCCGGTCGTGACGGTCCAGCCGTTCGACAGCGAGGAGGAGGCGATCCGCCTGGCCAACGGCACCCGGTACGGGCTGTCGGCCGGGCTGCAGACCCGCGATGTCAGCCGGGCCCATCGCGTCGCCGCGGCGCTGAACGCCGGCATCGTCTGGGTGAACGGCTGGGCACTGCTCGACCCGGCGATGCCCTTCGGCGGGACCGGTGCCTCCGGCTACGGCCGGGAGAACGGCCCCGAGGGCCTGAACGCCTACCTGCGCACCAAATCGGTCGTCGTCAACCTGGCGTGACGCGGTCACGTGGAAAGGACATCACCCATGTTCAAGACGAAGGCAGCGGTGGTCGAGGGCCCGGGTGCCCCCTTCACCGTCGCGGAGGTCGAGCTTGCCGACCTCCGGCCGGACGAGGTCCTGGTACGCATCGTCGCGGCCGGACTGTGCCACACCGATCTGGGCGTGCAGGCGGGCGGCATCCCGTTCGCCCTGCCCGGCGTGCTCGGTCACGAGGGCGCCGGGGTGGTCGTCGAGACCGGCGCCGCCGTCACCCGGGTCGCGCCCGGCGACCAGGTGCTGCTGAGCTTCACCTCATGCGGGACCTGCCCGTCCTGCCGGGGCGGGCACCCCGCCTACTGCGACACCTGGGTGCCGCAGAACCTCATCCTCGGCCGGCGCTCCGACGGCGAGCCGACCATCACCCGTGCCGGGAAGCCGATCGGCGGCCGGTTCTTCGGCCAGTCGTCGTTCGCCGACCACGCCATCGCCGACGAGCGCAGCCTGGTCAAGGTGGCCGCGGACGCGCCGCTGGACGTCCTGGCCCCGCTCGGCTGCGGGGTGCAGACCGGCTTCGGCACGGTGTGGAACGTCCTGGCGCCGGAACCGGGCAGCACCCTGGCGGTGTTCGGGGCGGGCGCCGTGGGGCTGGCCGCGGTGCTGGCGGCGGCCGGACTGCCGCTGGGCGCGGTGGTCGCCGTCGACCGGGTCCCGGCACGGCTGGACCTGGCCCGCGAGTTCGGGGCCACGCACACGATCGACAGCCGGACCGAGGACCCGGTCGCGGTGATCGCCGAGGCCACCCGGGGACGGGGACTCGACTACGCCATCGACACCACCGCGGTGCCCTCCGTGGTGCGTACCGCGATCGACACGCTCGGGATTCGCGGCACCTGCGCGGTCGTCGGCGCCCCGCCGGCCGGCACCGAGGTCGCCTTCGAGGTGCAGAACCTGCTGCCGGGCAAGCGGATCGTCGGCGTCACCCTCGGTGACGCCGAGCCCGAGACGCTGATCCCCCAGCTCGTGGAACTGCACCGGACCGGTCGGCTGCCGCTGGAGAAGCTCATCCGGCACTACGCCCTGTCCGAACTGGACGCGGCGGCGAAGGACATGCACAGCGGCCGGACCGTCAAGCCAGTGATCAGAATGGATACCTGAGATGCCCGTCGACGACGCGACCGCGGCCTTCCTCGCCGCGATGGCCCAGGCCGGCCCGCCCGTGCACGAGCTCGATCCGCCCACGGCGCGGGTCGCCACCGGGGCATTGCAGCCGCTGTACGGGCAGGGCCCGGAACCGGACTCCGTCGAGGACGTCAAGCTCGCCGTCACCGGCGGCACCATCGAGCTTCGGGTTCTCCGGCCGTTCTCCCCTCGCGGCGTACTGCTCTACCTGCACGGTGGCGGGTGGGTGATCGGATCGATCGAGGAGTACGACACCCTCGGGCGGATCCTGGCCGCCCGGACCGGGATGACGACCGTGCTGGCCGGCTACCGCAAGGCGCCGGAGCACCCCTACCCCACCCCCGTCGAGGACGCCTGGGCCGCGCTCGCCTGGACTGATCGGCACCGCGCCGAGCTGGCCTCGGACGGGGCCCCGCTGGTGATCGCGGGCGACAGTGCCGGCGGCAATCTCGCGGCCGTCTGCGCCCTGCGAGCCCGCGACGCCGGCGGGCCGCACCTCGACGCTCAGGTACTCGTCTACCCGGCGACCCGGCTGGACAGCGAGTACCCCTCGTACCACGAGCCGGAGTGCCAACTGCTGCTCAACTCCGACAGCATGCGCTGGTTCCTCGACCACTACATCCCCGTGGAGCGGCGAGCCGAGCGGGACGCCTCACCGGGCGGTGCCGAGACTCTCGCCGGGCTGCCGCCGACGGTGTTGCTGACCGCGGAATTCGACCCGCTGCGCGACGAGGGCGAGGAGTTCGCGGCGCGTCTGGAGGCGGCCGGGGTCCCGGTGCGGGCGCGCCGCTTCGAACGGCAGATGCACACCTTCTTCCAGATGGTCAACATCCTGCCGGGCAGCGCCGAAGGCATCGACTACGTGGTGGACGGCCTGGATCGGCTGTTCCCGCGTTAGCCACGGTTTCGGAGCCGGCCCCGCCTGGGCCGGCTCCGGTCGTGTCGCCGGGGGGTGGTTCGGTCGACGTCACTCGTGCCGGGTACATGGTGTGCGTCGCTTTTCCCCTGCGCCTAGAGTTGCCTCGGGCTTGGGCGAAAGGCGACGATGGCGAAGCTGTTCCTGACTCCGGACGAGGCGGTTCTCTGCGAGTTGGTCGGGGTTCGCGCCTTCCTCCAGGCACGAGCAGCGCTGGCCGAGGGAGAGATCCTCAGGCCGATGATCGGCGCGGCCGGCCCTGCGGTCGGTAAGGTCCGGGCCGGCGGGGTGGTGACCGGCGAGGTCGTCTTCAACCCGGAGCCGACCCTGGACGGCTTCTGCACCTGTCCCGACGCTGACTGTGTCCATCTGATTGCGCTGATGCTCGCCGTCCAACAGGACGACGAGCAGGCCCCGAGCATGCCGGCACCGGTACCGGCGCAGCGCCGCCCGAAGGCCGGCCGATGGGAGTCCCAGCTGTCGGCACGGCTGCGCGACCTGGCCAGGACACCGCCGCTCCCGCAGTCCTCGGAGCCCGGAATCGGCCTGCAGTTCGAACTGGTGGACGCCTACCTTCCACGGGTACGCAGGACAGGGCAGCGCATCTCGATGCGCCCCGTTCTACCGGGACGTAAGGGCTGGGTGCGGACCGGAATCAGCTGGCACTCGCTCGGCTACGCCGGGGGGCGATCATCGCATCTGGAACATCACCGCCGGCTGCTCACCGAGATCGCCACACTGTCCGGCTCCCCCGCTCACCACTACAGCGGTGCCGGCGCGAACATCTACCTCGACGAGTTCAGCAGCCGAAGGATCTGGGACCTGTTGGCGGAGGCGCAGGAATCCGGCTTACCGCTGATGGAGCACGGCAGGAACGCCCGGCCGGTGGTCGTGGCGAACCGCCCGGCGCAGGTGTCGATGCAGGTAGACGATTTGGATGGTGACCTGTCACTGCAATCCGTGCTCCAGATCGACGGAACACCGGTCGACCTGGAGAGCACCCTTTTCGTCGGTGAGCCGGCGCACGGCATCGCCTCGTGGCGCAGACGTGGCGCGGTGGAGTCGGCTGAACGGGTCCTGCGTCTGGCTCCGCTCGCCGGCCCGTTGCCCCGTGCGGCCCGGAAGGCTCTGGCGGCCCCGGCCATCCGGATTCCCGGCGAGCAGCAGAAGAGATTCTTCGCCGAGTTCTACCCCGGCCTGGTCCGGCAGATCGAGGTCGTGCCGGTCGGGCCGACCGTGAGCCTGCCGCCAGTGGGTGCTCCGGTCCTGACCGTGACGTTGAGCGCCGAACAGGCGCAGGATCTGCGGCTGTGCTGGGAGTGGGTGGTCGAGGTGGGCGACGGGCGGCACGGCGAGCCGCTCTGGTCACCGAATCTGCTCAACGAGCAGGCTGACCTCGTACGACGAGTGGCCGATCTTGTCGGGCCACGCCTGCCCGGTCTGCTGGAACCTGGCCCGCAGGGTCCCCGCCTGGCGGCTGAATCAGTGCTGGTCGGCGACGCGATGATTCATTTTCTCAGTACGGTGTGCCCCGAGCTGACCGGCCTCGGCGTCGCGGTGGTGAAGCCGGACGACTGGGACCTCCAGGAGAGCGAAGCGGCGCCGGTGATCACGTTCACCGATGCCTCGCAACCCGGCGAATGGGACTGGTTCGACCTGTCGGTTCGCGTCGAGGTCGGCGGCGAGCAGGTCGACTTCGAGGCGCTCTTCGTCGCGCTCGCCCGGGAACAGGAGTTCCTGATCCTGCCCGCCGGCGTCTACTTCGGCCTGGACCGGCCCGAGTTCCGGCAGTTACGCGAGCTGATCGCCGAATCCCGCGAACTCACCGACAGTCCTCCGGGTGTACTGCGGGTCGGCCGGTTCCAGGCCGGCGTCTGGGACGAACTGGGCGAGTTAGGAGAGCTGGCCGGTCAAGCCGCGGATTGGCAACGTGCGGTGGCCACCTTGAGCCGGACCGGCGTGCTCCTGGACCAGCCGGTGCCCGCCGAGGTGAACGCCGAGCTGCGCCCGTACCAGCAGGAGGGTTTCCGCTGGCTGGCCGCGCTGCACGACAACGGCCTGGGCGGGATCCTCGCCGACGACATGGGCCTCGGTAAGACGCTGCAGGCGCTCGCTCTGCTGTGCCATGCCCGCAAACACGGTCGCTTCCTGGTCGTGGCGCCGGCCAGTGTCGTGCACAACTGGGTGGCCGAGGCGGCCCGCTTCGCCCCGGACCTCGAAGTCGTGGCGATCACCTCGACCGCGACCCGGAGAGGTTCCGGTCTGGCGGAGGCGATCGGACAGGCCGACGTCGTGGTCACGTCGTACACGCTCTTCCGCCTGGAGTACGACGACTACGCGCTGCTGGACTGGGCCGGACTCGTACTCGACGAAGCGCAGTTCGTGAAGAACCCGCAGTCACAGGCGTATAAATGTGCCCGCCGCCTTCCGGCGCCCTTCAAGATCGCCATCACCGGTACGCCGATGGAGAACAACCTGGCCGAACTGTGGGCACTCTGCTCGATCGCGGCCCCTGGCCTGTTCCCCCGCCTCGATCGGTTCACCGAGTACTACCGTCACCCGATCGAACGCGACCGTGATCAGGACCGGCTGGCTCAGTTGCGCCGCCGGATCCGTCCACTGGTGCTGCGCCGCCGCAAGAGCGAGGTGGCCGCCGATCTGCCGGCCAAGCAGGAACAGGTGGTGGAAGTCGATCTGGCGCCCGGGCATCGCAAGGTCTATCAACGTTACCTGCAGCGGGAGCGCCAGAAGGTGCTGGGCCTGCTGGGCGACCTGGAGAAGAACCGTTTCGAGATCTTCCGCTCGCTGACGCTGCTGCGGCAGGCCAGCCTGGACGTGGCGTTGGTCGACGAACAGCACCGTGCGGTCTCCTCCACCAAGCTCGATCTCCTGGTGGAGCAACTCACCGACATCGCCGCGGAGGGGCACCGCACCCTGGTGTTCAGCCAGTTCACCCGATTCCTCGGCAGCGCTCGCGACCGGTTGGAGCAGGCAGGCATCACCTGCGCGTACCTGGACGGCACCACCCGCGACCGCAGGCGGGTGGTCGAGGAGTTCAAGACGGGCACCGCACCGGTGTTCCTGATCAGCCTGAAGGCCGGCGGGTTCGGCCTGAATCTGACCGAGGCGGACTACTGCATCCTCCTCGACCCGTGGTGGAACCCCGCGACGGAGGCCCAGGCCGTGGACCGGGTACACCGCATCGGGCAGACCCGCAACGTGATGGTCTATCGCCTGGTGGCACGCGACACCATCGAGGAGAAGGTGATGGCGTTGCAGACCCGCAAAGCCGAACTGTTCGCCGGAGTGATGGACGGCGGGGAATTCTCCTCCGCCGGGCTCACGGCCGCCGACATCCGTGAGCTCCTCGTTTAGACGTCCAGGGCCATATCCCGAACACGGGCGTTACCTGCGGTCAGGGCCTCCCCGGTGACGTCACCGGGGAGGCCCTTTCCATCGGGGGGCCGAACTCAGAGGCGCGGATCCTCCTGGACCTTCAGGGCGTTGAGGATCGGGTCACCCTCGCCCTTCTCACGGTTGAACACGATCGTCAGATCCCCACCGGTGTGCTCGACGGTGACCATGTTCGTGTCCGCGGTCAGCGCACCCACCTTCGCCTGCACGTCATGGTCGTGGAGCACGACCTTGCCGTCGGCGAGCACATCGAAGGCACGCTTGCCGGCCTTGACCTTCTCGATCTCCGCGAAGTCGAGGCCGATCCGGTACGTCCCGGCCGGGGCGTTCCTGAACACATAGCTGAACGTCTCGCCGGTCCGCTGCGTGCGGAACAGCGCGTCGTCGCCGGTGCCGGCGATGTCGGCCCTGGTGGTACGCACCCTGCCGCCGACGTGGCCCCATGACCGCGAGCCGAGCGCCTGGTCAGGCGACCAGGAGACGCCGCCGGCACCTACGTATCCCGATCCGCCGGCGTCGACGCCCTTGACGTAGGCCGACGTCGCCAGGCGGACCGGCTTGAGCCGGGTCTCGCCCTTGCCCGCGTTGGACGCCACGAGCACGTCCCCGACGAGCACCCCGGGCTTGATGCCGGCGTTGTCGGCCGTCACCGTGACCGTGGTGGAGGCGCCGGCCGCGAGCGTGACCGTGCCGGTCGCGGCCGGGCCGATGAGGGTCAGCCACGGAAGGTCGGCGGCCTCGTGCCCGCCGTCGTCGGCGCGTCTCTGCTCACTGATCCGTACCGCGAGCGGTGCGGAGCCGCTGTTGGTGACGGTCACGTCGGCCGTCGCCCTCCGCTCCTTGTCGAGGAGCCAGTCGAGGTCCCCTCCGGTGACGGTGGCGATGCCCGTGGTCAGCGCCGTGTCCGCCACCTCGGCCTGATCCTTCCCGGCGATGGTCACCGGGCGGCCGACGGTGACGTAGTTCGGTGCCTCGACCTGCACGGTGTTCTCGCCGACCAGTGCCTGGGCCTTCCACCGGCCCTTGACGTCGGCGGTGATGACCCGCTCCCCCGCGGGCCCCTTGATCGTGACGATCGCGCCCTCGATCGGCTTGCCGTCGTTGCGGTCGGTGACCGTGCCCTCGATCGTGCCGGCGGCCGGGAGGCTGTACTCCAGGCCCAGGCCGGCCTTCAGGACGGGCTGGTCGACGGAGTACTGGCCCGCGGGGTTGCGGTTCAGGCTCTCCACACCGACCGTCGCCGACGAACCCCGGGTGAGCGGGTTGTCGCCGCCGACGCCGTCGCCGTAGCCGATCTGGATCCGCCCGTCGGCGATCAGCGTGACCGAGAAGCTGACACGAGCCGTCCGGTCGCTGTAGAAGGCGGCGTTGCGCCATTCGACGACCTGCGCCGCCACCCCGTCCACCTCGGTGGTGCCGAAGTGGATGCCCGCCTCGTCGTCGACGACGAGGTCGTCCCAGAACGGGTAGACCGCGTCGATCGGGTTCGGGGACGGGAGCGCCGTGTTGCTCCCCGACGTGCTGGCACGGTCGAAGGCCAGCGTGCCGTTCGTCGTCACGCACACGCCGTCCCAGGCGCCGTCGTAGAACGGCTGGAGATAGTCGGCGTTGAACCACAGCGGGCCACAGAGGTCGTCACCGTGCCAGCCGGACTCCTGCGTCCCCTGGCGATAGAACCCCTCGGTCACCTTCATCGTGTACGAGCGACCGGCGGGGGCCACCGGAACCGGGCCCGGGTCCGGCTGCTCCGGCTGTGGCTCCGGCTCCGCCTCGTCAGCGCGCGGGTCGAGCGTCACCCGCAGCGCGGCGATGCTCGGGGTCTTCAAACCCTTCGAGCCCCGCAGCTCCACGGTCAGCGGACCGCCCCCGTGCTGCACGACGGCCTTACGCCAGTCGGCGGCGTTCGGCCCCACGGCCGCGGCCGGGTCGTACGCGTAGTCCGTCAGCGCCCCGTCCACGAGGACGTCGAACACCCGCTTGCCCTTGGCCGCCTTGTCGATCTCGGCGAACCCGAGGTCGATCGTGTAGGTGCCCTTCGGCGCGTCCGGGAAGCGGTAGAACAACTGCTTGTCCGCCGTGGTGCGCTGCGACTGGAACAGGGCGTCGTCCGTCGTACCGGCGATCGCGGCCCTCGTGGAGGCGGCCTTCGTCCTGCCCTCGTAGCCCCACGACTTCTTGCCGGCGGCCTGATCAGCCGACCAGGTGTAGCCAGAGCCGTCGGTGAGCTTCGCGCCGCCGGCGTTCAAGCCGACCTGGTACTTCGTGGTCGTGAGCGTCACCGGGACGTAGCTCTTGGATTGACGTCCGGAGTCGGACCGGACCACGATGTTCGCGCCCCGCACTCCGGGCTCGGCGCCCTTCGAGGAGATCGTGACCGCGACGGTCGCCGACTGACCGGGGGCGAGGGTGCCGCCGGCCGAGGAGAGCGACAGCCACGGCAGGTCGGTGAGCAGGTCGTCCTCGACGTCGACGAGCACGACGTCGTCGGCGATCTGGTCGGCCGCCCACAGCGCCCCGGTGGCGTCGGTCTCCAGGCCGCCGCCCTGGCCCGCCTTCCGGCCCGGGAACCACCACGCGTTCACCAGCGAGCAGTCGCCGGGGTCGACCTGCAACAGGCGGGTGGGCCGGTTCGAGGTCAGGTCGGTGTACCAGATCGTGTCCGACGCCTGGTTGTAGGCCAGGCCCATCACCTCGGGCAGCGGCGGGGCGCAGAAGGACAGCAGCGTGCCCGGGTTGTCGTGCGACGTACCGGCGACGGTCCCGATCATGCCGTTCCTGCGGCCGCCGACGTAGAAGACGTCCCGTGCCGGGTTGTAGGCGAGACCGGTCAGCTGCAGCGTGGACCAGTCCCCCTTGATCTGCCTCGTCTTCTTCCCGGTATCGGTGTCGAAGCAGTGGATGTAGCTGGCCGGGCTGTCCTCCATCTGGCACATGTCACCGGTCCTGGTGTCCAGGGCCATGTCGAACGCCCGGTACGCGGGGTTCCACGACGCGTCGAAGACCTTCGGGGTCCGTTTACCCGCCACCGTGTAGGCGGTGTTGGTGCGCGCGTTGTAGTCGTGGACCCAGACATCGCCGTCGTACCCGATGCCGGAGGGCTCCTTCTCCGCCGTCGTGCCGGGGAGGGGGATCCGGGTGACGACGTCGCCGCCGGCGGTCGCGCCGACCTCGGCGGCGGCCTGCGCTTCCGCGGCACTCGACGTGGCACGTCTGCCGTCGGCGTTCGACGGCTTCATGCCGCTCGCACCGGCCCTCCATGCGGCGACGTCGATCGTGCTCGCCGCGCCCGTGCCGGTGCGCGCGGTGGCGCCGGCGGCGTCGAGTTCGGGGTGCCGCGCGGCTTCGCCCAGGTGGTAGGTGAGGGGTGCGGATCCGTTGTTGGTCAGCGTGAGCGAGCCCATGCCGTTCTGGCCGGTACCCAGCAGCGCCTCGAGGCCGTCGGCTTTCAGGCCGGCGGCACCGGTGGTCAGGCGTGCGTCGATGGTGGCCTTCGCGTAGAGCTCGTCCAGCGAGAACGGGTACGCCGCGGTCGTGTAGTTCGGTGTCTCGACCGTCATGGTGTAACGGCCGACCGGAAGCTGGCGGTGCACGATGCCCGTTCCGTTGGTGGTGACGGTCTCCACGAGCCCGTTCCCGGTGCTGAAGGAGACCTTCGCACCGGCCACCGGCAGCCCGTCGTTCCGGTCCACGACGGTCGCGTCGAGGTATCCGAAGTCGGGCATGTCGTAGGCGACGATCATGCCGTCGCGCAGCACCGGGGCGCTGTCGGAGAACCGGATCCCGTCGACGCCGGCCCAGCCCTGGATGCCCGTGACGGCGTGCGCGCCGGCGGTCACCGGGTCGTCGGCTCCGACGCCGTCGCCGTACCCGAAGATGATGCTTCCCGAGCGGGTGAGCGTGGCCGAGAAGTCGACCGGCGCCGTGTACTCCGACCGGGTCGGATAGGCCCAGAGCTTGGCGTTGCGGTACTCGATGATGAACGCGTCCTCCCCGTCGACCTTGGTGGCCGCCGTGAAGACACCGCCGCCGGGGGCGAACTCGACGGGGGTCTGGACGTAGAACGGGAAGATGCCCGCACCGCCGTAGCCGGGCCCGGTGCTGCCGTCCGGGGCGATGACGCCGCGCAGGCCGATGCCGAGGGTGTCGTGGCTGCCGTTGTAGAGGGCGATCGGGAACGGCAGCTTCACCGTGGCCCACACGCCGCTGTCGAAGGTGACCGGTTCGGTGCCGCGCAGGTACTCGCCCTCGGTGACGGCGCAGCTGTAGCCGCCCTTGTCGACGACGAGCCCGACCGGGATCTCCGACGACTCGTTCTGCGCGCCGACGGTCAGCGGGACCGTCGTGGGCGAGAAGCAGGCGTTGGGCTCGACGGCCAGGTGGTACGCGCCCTCGGGGACGGCGGTGATCGTGAACGTGCCGTCGGCGTCCGTGCGTACCGGCTTCAACGGCGTGCCCTTGACCGAGACGTCGGCGTTCGCGACGGGCCGCTTCCTGTCGTCGACGACTCGGCCGCCGATGTCGTGCCGGGCGGCGGCGGTGAGCGGCAGCTTGACGGAGGTGTCCTGGCCGAGGGTGACCGTGACGTCGGCGGTCGCGGTCAGGTAGCCGAAGGCCTTGATGCTGAGCCGGTAGTCGCCGGCCGGGAGGTTCGTGGTGAACCGGCCGTCCTCGCCGGTTCCGATCGACCGGCTGAACGGCCCGCTGATCGTCACGTCGGCGGCGGGCACCGGGGTGCCGCCGGCGGTGACGACACCGGTGAGGGTGCCGCCCTTGCGGGGCGCGAGCTCCAGCAGGCGGACGAGGTCGAGCCGGCCCTCGCCGTACTTGTTGTTGACCTCGGCGGTGCCGCCGCACTCGGTGTCGTCGACGTCGACGGCCGACTCGCCGAGCAGGCGGCGGGTCTCGTCGACCTGCCCGATCAGGGTCGGGTCGTAGCTCCAGAGCGCCGCGACAGCGCCGGCCACGTGCGGCGCCGCCATCGACGTACCGGACATCTCGACATAACTGTCGTTCGGATAGGCCGAGCGGACGCCGTTGCCAGGGGCGGCGATCTCGGGCTTGATCCGGCCGCCTTCGCCCTCGCCCTTGCGGGAGAACGACGCGAGCGTGCCGTCCGGCGAGTGGGCGCCGACGGAGTAGGCGCTCGCGGCGGAGCCGGGCGAGGAGACGGTGTCGCAGGCCGCGTACGGCGCGGTGTTCCCCGACGACCAGACGCTGAAGATGCCCGCGGCGGTCCAGGCCTCGTCGATGGCCCGGAAGAAGTCGTCGAAGTTGTGTTCGAGGTCCTGCCCCCACGAGTTGTTGATGACGTGCGGGCGCTTGGACGGATCGGGGTTGTCGCCCCGGACGTCGGTCGGTGCCAGCAGCCACCAGCCGGACCGCAGCAGCGACTCGACGCCGCTGTCCTGGCAGCAGCCGTCCGTCGCGATCCACCGCGCGTCCGGTGCGACACCGACGTGGTCGGTGCCGTCCGCGCCGACCATGGTGCCCATGGTGTGCGTGCCGTGCCCGTTGTCGTCGCAGGGCACGCCCGCGCACGAACTGCGGGTGGCCATCCAGTTGTAGTTGTGGTCGACGGTGCCGTCGGGTTTCGTGCCGCGGTACTGGCGCACCAGGGCGGGGTGGTCGAACTGCACGCCCGAGTCGAGGTTGGACACGGTGATGCCGGCGCCGGTGGCGCCCATCGCCCACGACTGCGGGGCCCGGATGGCCTCCAGACCCCACGTGACGGTGCCGTCCTCACCGGTGGCCTTCGGAGCGGCCGGCCGGGCCGACCGCTCGGCGGGGATCTTCTCGTCCACGGGCTCGACGAGCGCCACCTGCGGCGCCGCGTGGATCTCGGCGACCTGCACCCGCGACGCCACGTCGAGGGCGAGCTTCTCGGTGCCGCCCTTGACCAGCACGGCGTTGGCGATCGGGTAGGAGGTGTACTTGACGCCGGCCCGGTCGAGTTCGGTGGAGACCGATGCCGTGGAGTCCTTCGCCGCCGCGGTCAGCGCGTCGTAGACGAACCGGCCACGAGCGGTCCAGTCGGCGATCTTCTTCGCCGGCCCGAGGTCGGCCCCGGTCTCGAAGGTGATCCAGAAGTCGGCGGACGGCTGCGTACGGAAGCGGTCCTTCAGGGTCGGTTCGATCTTGCCGGCGGCTGTACCGGGATCCGGCTCCGCCGCGGACGCCGGAAGTGGCTGGAGCATGCTCAGGCCGACCACTGCGGCCAGCGTCGCCGCGAGGGCTGTGAGTCTCATGGGGTCTCTTCCGCCTACAGGGGTTGGTAGGGGTCGTGGCTCTCGTGGTCGACGGCGTCGTGGGCGTCGGAGGCGTCGCAGGTGCTGTCGTGCGGCTCCCGCGGCAGCAGAGGAGGTGGCGGGTGCTCGACGGTGGAGTCGTCACGCACGACGGGTTGCTCAGGCATGCATCGCCCGTGGGCTATGAATCATGGAGTCATGCTCGGGCGGGCCGGGGGGCCTTAGCTATCCGGTGGATACGTCAATCTTCACGACGCGTCGTCGAGGGAGTCCTCTTCGGCGAACACGCCCGCCTCCACCGCCTTGACCGCGAGGGCGGTCCGGGAGTTCACCTTCAACTTGCGCATCGCCGCGCGCAACTGCTGATCCACGGTGGCCGGAGACTTGGCCAGGATCCGGCTGATCTCCCGGTTCGTCTTACCGGCGACGATCAGCTGGACCACGTCGAGTTCGCGAGGTGACAGCTGGTCGCCGTACCCTTTCCGGCCGCCGCGCCACAATCGCGGGACCTCGGCGCCGTGCTCGCGGAGCCGCTGGGCGACACGGTCCGCGTCGCCGCGGGCGCCCAGCCTGAACAACTGCTCGTACTGCTCCGCCAGCAGTTCGCGGCCCGGCTCGATCCGGCCCTGCGCCAGGAGCGCCTCGGCCTGGCGCTCACGGGCGCGCATGGCGTCGTAGGGGCGCGGCAACGTGCTCCAGGCGCGCGCCGCCCGGTCGTAGGCCGTCGCCGCCCGGGAATGGTCGCCGGCCGCGGCGAGCAGCAGGGCACGGCACACGGTGAGCGCGGCGCGCGGCGCGGGTGCCGTACGGCCACGCAGCCCACGGGCGAACCGGCCGACCAGTCTGGTCGCGGCCGTCAGGTCACCGGCGGCGAGCAGCGCCTCGATCCGGGCCGGAACGAGGTCCGTCGCCCAGACCCAGATGCCCTTCCGCAGGACGGTGTCCATCGGCTCGTTCGTGATCCGCAGCGCCTGGCGGCTGTTTCCGTCGGTCAGCCACAGCCTGGCCAGCGCGGCGGCGGCCTCCATCGTGTCGTCGGCCGCGCCGAGCCGGGCGGATTCCTCCAGGACCAGCCGGAACTGCTCCTCCGCCGCGCGCCGCCGTCCGGCCGCGGCCGCCAGCCGGGCAGCGAGGCGGATGCTGCCGAGATAATGAGCCGGCCGGTCCCGGTCGGCGTCGGCGAGTGCCGCGCTCGTCTCCACCAGACCGTCCCACCGGCCGGTGTTCCACGCCAGGTTGGCCTGTTCGAGCCGGACGTTGTGCTGCAACCGGGACGCCTGCTCGGCCTCGGCGAGGCGCATGGCCACCGCCAGGTGTTGTCCGGCGTCGGCGTACCGGCCCCAGATCAGCGCCCCGGTACCGACATTGACGTGGATGCGGGCCACGTCCAGACGCTCCGCCGCCGTCGTACCGTCGACGGGCAGATCGGCGACGACGTCCCAGGCCTCCTGCTCGCCCAGCATGAGCAGCGCCGCGGCCCGGTTTCCGGCCAGGTTGAGCCGCTGCGCGGGGGAGTCGATCTGAGCGGTCAGTTCAGCGGCGCGATCCAGCCAGCGCCGATGGGTCGAGGCCGGCCACGGTCCCGCGTAGGCCCAGCCGAGGTAGGTCATCGCCCGGGCCGCCTCCACCGGATCGTGGTCGAGGTCGGCCACCGCCCGCTCCAGCTCGCTGAGCGCCGCCCGCGCCTCGCCCCCGGTGATCAGAAGCCGGCCCAGGGGGTTGCGGATCTCGGCCTGCTGGCGGGCGGAGAGGCCGGGGGTCTCCAGCACCGAGCGCAGAGTACGGATCACACGGTGGTAGACCGCGTCGACCGGTTCACGACGGCCCAGCGCGGCGACTCCGGCGATGCGCGCGATCCGCGCCCGGTCCACCGGCGGCAGCACGGCCCACGACAGCAGATCGACCAGCAGGTGGACCGCCTTGGTGTGGTCACCCGAGGCCATGGCCAGCTCGGCGCCCTGCTCGGCGTACCGCGCCCAGGACCGCGTCTCGCCGGCCTCCCGGAAGTGGTGGGCGAGGCGCGCCACCGGCGGCGGGCGCAGGTGCTCCAAGGCCCGGCCGGCCAGCAGGTGGAACTGCCTGCGGTCGGTCAAGGGGATCGCTTCGTAGACGGCGGTGGCGGCCAGCACATGCCGGAACCGCCACCGCTCGCGGTCGTCTCCGTCCAGGATGCCGGCGCCGGCGGCCTCCGTGATGGCGCCCCGGCATGCGGCTGGTGACAGGCCGGCGGTCATCGCGATCGTCGCCGGCGAGGAACGCTCGGCCAACGTGGCGGCCGCGCGCAACACCTGCTGCGCCGTCGGCGACAGACGGCTCACCCGTTCCCGGGTGGAGTCGCGAACCGTCGGTGGAACCCGTAGCTCGCGCAGCTTCAGCCGGACCCACTGCCCGTCGCGGAAGACCAGGTCGGCACGGTCGCACATGAGGCGGACCGATTCCTCCACGGCCAGCGGAACACCGCCGGTCCGATCGTGCATGAACGTCGTGAACTCCTGCGAGATCGGTTTGCCGTCGAGCATCGAGGACACCAGCACCGCCGTGTCGTCGGGTCGCATGGGCGCCAGGGCGATCCTCAGCTGGGTCACGCCGGCGGGCAGCCGGGACGTCAGCCGCAGCAACAGCGATCCGTCGTCCACCTCCTCCGGCCGATACGAGATCACCAGGCTGAGCCCGTCCGAGTGCTGCCGGGAGATGACGAACAGCAGGAATTCCAGGGTCACCTCGTCGGCCCAGTGCGCGTCCTCGAGCACGAGAACGTCGACGCGCAGAGCCCGCAACAACTCGTCCAGGGCACGGAACAGGCGGTGCCGGGCCGCCTTCGCATCGTCCAGGGCCGGCAATGCGGGCGGCAGGCTCGAGGACCATTCCGGAAACAGGGGCCGTAACGCGCCGGCGAGCTCGGTGAGCCGTAGGCGCGGCACCGGGCGCTCGATCCCATGGAACGCGTCGACGATCGGCCCCAACGTCAGCGACTCACGAAGCGGTGGGCACACCGACACCAGGGCGGTGCGCCGGTCCGGCGCGGCCGACCACTCGCGCAGCAGCCGGCTCTTGCCGATCCCCGCCTCACCTTCCACCAGCACGATCGCCGGAGACCTGGCCAGGGCGCCGCGCAGCGCCGCCAGCTCCCGGTCGCGGCCGACGAAACGCGGCGTGGAAACGGTCGGTGAGGTCCCGTCGTCCTCGGGCGAGGGGTCGAGCATGCGTGATGTTCTCGCTTTTGGACAGTCGGGCACAAGACCATCGCGGCGACCGGCCTCGATCATTCGAGTGGCGCCCGACACAACGGCAATGCCGCTCGCCGGCACCCGGTGTCCACCCGGGCCGGCGCGGGCCGGCCCGGGCAGGCGGAGGTCAGGGTTTGGTGAGCAGGCAGCCGGAGACGGTCAGGTCGATGGTGCGGGTGGCGCTCAGGCAGGTGGTGAACCAGTAGGTCTGCTGGCCGTAGCTGCGCCCCTGCAGCACGGTGACCACCCCGGACGCGCTGACCTCGCACGGGTTGTTGAGGGTGCAGCGCCCGCCGCTCTCGTTGCCGGTGTTGTTGATGCCGATCAGCTCGCCGGTGGCGGTGCTGACGATCGGCGATCCGGACGTGCCGCCGATGGTGTCGCAGCCCGCGTTGTAGCGGACCGAGTCCTTCCAGGTCCAGGTGTCCTCGCGCAGCGTGGTCACGAAACCGTCGATCGAGCAGTTCCAGACCCGCTTCCAGTAGCCGGACGGGATCCCGATCGACGTCCCGGCCGCGGGGTGTGCGGCCGAGATGGTCAGCGGGACGGCCCCGTACGACGACGACAGCGCCGCGAACGTGGTGTTCAGCCGGTAGAGGGCGACGTCGTTGCCGGTCATCGTCGCGTAGATCACCCGGTTCGCCCGGACCCGGGCCACCGAGCCGCCGGAGCTGTTGAGCAGCGTGCCGGTGCGGGTGCTGGAGACGTTCTGGATGACCCGGCCCGCGGCGATGAAACCGCCCTCGTAGCAGTGCCCGTTGGTGAGCATCATCGCGCTGTCCGTGCCGACCGAGGTGGGGAACCGGACGAGCGAGGCCGAACAGTTGTTCAGCGCGATGGTGTTCGCCAGCGTCACCGCGACCGCGGTGGGGGCCGGCGCGGCCGCCTGGGCCGGGGCGACCGGCCCGGTCAGGACGCCGGCGATGGCCGCCAGCGTGGTGGCGCCGAGTGCTAGTGCCCGTCGAAAACGCATGAAGGTTCCCCTCACTGCGGAGCGGCAGCCCGGGTGCGACCTGCCGCTCAGGGTGGCGGCGGGGCATGACGGGTCGACGGCACGCCTACGCCGGTGTTCCTGGCGTAGGCACCGTCCCATCAGACATTTGCACGTGTCAATATCCAAAAACCCACGGACAGCGGCGTTATGACCTCAGCGAACCCGCTCGGCGCTGAACTGCATCCGCGGCGCGGCATAGAACTCCTGGGCCTGCACCAGCCGCAGCTCACGCTCACCCGACCGATAGGTCAGATCGATCAGATCAAAAACGCTGGAGGCGGTACGCTCCAGCGCCACCGCCGCATTCCCGGTGGCCACGTAGTGCGCCGTGAACAGGGCGGCCGTGACATCACCGGACCCGTTGGCCTTGAACGGCAGATGCGGGGTGCTCACGATCCAGGCGCCGGCGGGGTCCACGACCAGCATCTCGATCGTGCCCTCCTCCCGGTCGGGCCGCTCCACGCTGGTGACCAGCACCGTCGAGGGCCCCATCGCGCGGGCGAGGTCGGCCGACTCCAGCGTCGACTCGACCGACGCCGGCTCGGTGCCGGTCAGGAAGCCCAGCTCGAACTGGTTCGGGGTGATGATGTCGGCCACCGGCACGACCTTGTCCCGCAGCAGGACCGGGATCTCGGGCGCGACGAAACACCCGGACTTCGCGTTGCCCATGACCGGGTCACAAGCGTAGACGGCCGCGGGATTCTCCGCCTTCACCCGGCGCACGGCGTCGACGATGACGTCGGCGATGCCCACCCCGCCCTGATAGCCCGACAGCACGGCGTCGATCTGCGGGAACACCCCGCGCTCCTGCACACCGAGGAGGATCTCGGCCACGTCCGGCGGCGGGATGAGCGGGCCGCGCCAGGCGCCGTACCCCGTGTGGTTGGAGAAGTTGACCGTGTAGACCGGGACGACCTCGACACCGATGCGCTGCAGCGGGAAGACGGCCGCGGAGTTGCCGACATGCCCGTGGGCCACCGCCGACTGGATGGACAGAACCTTCATGTCCTCAGCGTAGACATCACCGGGGACCGCGGGTGGTCGCCCGCGCTCCCCGGTGATGCAGCCCCCAGTGCGGTCCGTCAGGCGCTGGTGCAGGTCGCGCCGTTGAGCGTGTACGCCGCCGGCGCCCCGCTGTTGCCGGAGTGGGTCGCCTGGAACCCGAAACTGACCGACGCACCCGGCGCCACGGTGGCGTTGTAGGCGACGTTGGAGGCGACCACCCGGCCGGACATCGGCGAGTAGGTGGCGTTCCAGCCGTTGGTGATGCTCTGCCCGGACGGGAGGTCGAAGGCCACGGCCCAGCCGTTCACCGCGGAACCGCCGGTGTTGGTGACGGTGATGTTCGCGGTCAGGCCGTTGCTCCACGGGTTGACGGTGCTGCTGACCCGGCACGCCGCGGGCCCGGACGGCGAGCTGCTCGACGCCGAGGGCACCGGGTCGGACGGCCCGGGGCTTGGCGAGCTGGTGCTGCCGAACTGGGTGAAGAACTGCCACACCTCACCGGACACCCATGACGACGAGGCGTTGCGGTCCACCGGCAGCGGCACGTGGTCGCCGTCGAAGGCCGCCCACCGGACCGGGTAGCCGGCCCGGCATCCGGTGTAGTTGGTGGTGATGTGGGTGCCGCTGCCCTGCGCCGGTTCCGGCGGGTTCTGTGCCGTGCAGCCGTTGGCGCGGACGAAGGAGTCCCGCAGGCCACGGCCGTTGGAGATGTTCAGGACGCTGTCCCGGATGCCGTGGATGCCGAAGTAGGCGACCGGCTGGGAGGCCGAGGAGCATCCACTGAGGTTGGCGCCGGCGATCGGGGCGACCGCCCGGAACACCGTCGGGCGGGCGCAGGCCAGGGCGTAGCTCATCGCGCCGCCGTAGCTGAAGCCGAGGGCGAACCGCTGGGACGTGTCGACGCACAGGTCGTTCTCGACCGTACGCAGGATGTCGTCGACGAGGGTGACGTCGCGGCCGCCGGTGTTGGCCCAGCCGGCGTCGAGGCCCTGCGGCGCGACGAAGATCGCGCTGTTGGCGGCCCGCTGCTGGAGTCCGTAGAAGCCGTTGCCGACCACGTCGTTGGCGCTGCCGTTGAGCCAGTGCAACCCGACGACCAGCCGGTACGACTGGCTGCTGGAGTAGTTGCCGGGCAGCCGCAGGATGTAGGTGCGGGCGCGCCCGCCGCTCTGGATGGTGTAGGTGCCGTCGCGCAGGGTCGGCGTCTTGCCGCATCCCGCGGTGGTCGCCATGGCCCCGATCTGCCCTGCCGACGCGATCCCGCCGGCCATCAACGCGGTGGCGGCGGCGACCAGGGTGACCGCGGCGGCGGCCACCACGCCGAGGACCGTACGATGCGATGCTCTTCGTTCCGTCATTCGGAGGACCTCCCAGTCGCCGCACATTCATGCACGACAATTCTTAAAACTGCTCACAGTTGCGTCAGGCATGTTACGGGAGCGCTCCCAGAGCTTCAATGGAACCGCTGAACGGTATTCCTGGAATCCCATTGGTCGAGCCGGTCCACACAGCTCAACGCGCATGGCGCACGGTTATAACAGTTTTCGGAGCAGCATTTTTGGCGGATTCCGTGAAGCCCGGGCACGAGCGGCCTGGCCCCCCGCCGGACCCGCCAGCAGCGGTGACGAGGTGGCCAGTGCCCGAAGGGCCGGGGTCCTGGCCGGTACTGCGACCACGCGCACCCTCGTTGCATAACGCTTTTTAGACCTGGATTACTTCAGATTGCTGAAGACCCCCAAAGAACCACCAGACCGGACACCCGGGCACCCGGCCGGCCCGCGACGGCGATCGAGAGGAATAGGGTGACCCAGCTATGAGGGCACCCGACACGAACCTGGCCACGATGGTCGCCGCCGCGCAACGTGGCGACCGGCGTGCTCTCGCCGACCTCGTCTCCACCCACCTGCCGCTGATCCGCAACGTCGTCGGCCGCGCGGTGGACAACAGCGCGGATGTGGACGACATCGTCCAGGACACGATGGTGCGGGCCGTACGGGAGCTGCCCGCCCTGCGCAGTCCCGGCAGCTTTCCGACCTGGCTGACGTCGATCGCGGTCCGGCAGGTCGGCACCTACCGGACCCGGGAGGAGTCCCGGATCGGCCGGACGACCGTTCTCGAGGACGCCGTCGACCGGCCGGACCTCGGCGCCGACCCGGAAGGGGCCGGCGTGCTGCGCGCCGAGCTGAGCGCCCAGCGGCGGGAGGTCGCCCGGGCCGGCCGGTGGCTCGACCCGGACGACCGGATCCTGCTCTCGCTCTGGTGGCAGGAGGTCGCCGGAACCATGAGCCGCGCGGAGATCGCCGCGACGTTGGGGCTCACCGTGGCCCACACCGGCGTACGCATCCAGCGGATGCGCGAACAACTGGACGCGGCCCGGACGGTGATCGCGGCACTCGGCGCCGGCGCCTGCCCGGAACTGGCCGGATCGACGGCCGGCTGGGACGGCCGCCCGGACCGGGTGTGGCGCAAACGTCTGACCCGGCACGTCCGGTCCTGCCCGGTGTGCGCTCCGGCGGCACAGCGGCATGTACCGGTCGAGCGGCTGCTCGGGAGTCTGCCGGCTCTCGCGGTACCGCCCGCTCTCGCCGAGTCCGTTCTGGCCGCGGCCGCGGCCGGCGCCGCGCCCGTGGCCGTGTCCGGTGCGGTGGCCACCGGGATCAAGCCTCCCTGGTGAAGCTGCTGTCCGCCCATCCGGTGGTCGCCGCCGTCACCGGCGCCACGGTGGCCGCCGGGGTGGCCGTACCGGTCATCGTCCTAGACGATCCGGAGCCGCCGGCGCCGACGACGAACAGCGCCCCGGATCCGCGGAACACGACGCCGCCGAACTCGGCGGGCCCCGTGCCCGCTCCCGCGCCGACGGCGACGATCAGGCCGGGCCGCCTCTCCCTGGAGTGGGCCGGTGGCGGCTACCTGACCGCCCGCGACGACGACGTGGCCGTGATCGCGCCGGCCGACGGCGACGCCCGCGACCGGCGCCGGGCCACCTTCGTCGCCGTCACCGGGCTGGCCGACCCGGACTGCTACTCGTTCCGGACGCTCGACGGCAGATATCTGCGGCACTACGAGCTGCTCGCCTACGCCAACGCCCCGGACGGCACCGCAATCCTGCCGAAGGACGCCACCTACTGCCCGCTGCCCGGCGCGACGCCCGAGACCGTGATCCTGCAATCACACAACTACCCGCAGCTCTGCCTACGGTGGACCGGGACGGAGCTGCGCATCGGGTACAACGACGGAAGCGAGAAGTTCCGCGCCGACAACAGTTTCCGGATACGGCCCCCGCTGGCCGGCTGACAGGCTGCCGCCGCGCCCGATGCCGGACCCGCTCATGCCCCGCGCTGCCAGTCGCGGCGGGCCTCGGCCGCCGCCACCAGCGCGCGGACCACCGGCAGTGCCTTCTCCATGGCCTCGCGGCCGGACTCCTCGAACTCCGGGATCCGGTTCAGTTCCCAGAACGCGTACGCGTCGACCTCGGGTTTCAGCACCAGATCCGCGTCGTCCTCCAGCGAGTCGCGGCCGCCGGGTTGCAGGGTGCTCACCGCCACCAGGATGTGCAGCACCGTCGTCGGCGGGCGCCGGGGCAGCGGACCGGACACGTCCACCGCGATCACGATGTCCGCGCCCATCCCCCGGGCCAGCGACGCGGGCACCATGGTCACCAGGCCGCCGTCGACCAGCAGGTGCCCGTCGCGTTCGACCGGCGAGAACACTCCCGGGATGGCGGCGCTGGCCAGCACGGCGCTGGCCACCGGTCCGGACCGCATCACGACCTCCCGCCCGGTGGTCAGGTCACAGGCGATCGCCGCGAACGGCAGCGACAGGTCCTCGAAGTCCACCCCGCCGAGCGCCGTCTCCAGGAACAGCCCGAGCTTCGACGTCTCGAACAGCGCCTTGCGGGTACGCCCCGGGCGGACCAGCCGGGCCCAGCGCAGGGTCTGTGCCAGCTTGGCGATGTCCGCCGGGCTCATCCCGTGGGCGTAGAGGGCGCCGACCAGCGCACCGGCACTGGTGCCGGTGATGATCGCGGGTGGCAGGCCGACCCGGTCCAGGACGTCGAGCACGCCGATGTGAGCGGCGCCGCGCACCGCGCCGCCGCCGAGCGCCAGTCCGATCCGGATCGGTGGGGTCTCGTCATCCACGCTGACAGGTTAGGCCCCGCTCAGGCCGAGCCGCGCCGCACCAATCGGGTGGGCAGGATGATCGACGTCGGTTGCTCCCCGGCGATCAGCGCGATCAGCATCCGGGCCATCTCCTTGCCGAGGGCCTGGATCGACTGGTGCACCGTGGTCAACGGCGGATCGGTCTGCGCGGCGATGTCGAGATCGTCGAAGCCCACCACCGCGACGTCGGCCGGCACGGTGCGCCCGGCGTCACTGAGCACACGCAGCGCCCCGGCGGCCATCTTGTCGCTGGCGGCGAAGACCGCGTCCAGGTCGGGGTGGCGGTCGAGCAGGACCTTCATCGCCGCGGCGCCGCCGGCCTCGGTGAAGTCGCCCTCCACCGTGCCGTACGGGACGAGCCCGGCCATGACCATCGCCTCCCGGTATCCGCGGTAGCGGGCCTCGCCGACCTCGGTGGCCATCTGGCCGGTGATGGTCACGATCCGGGTGCGGCCGAGGCCGAGCAGATGGTCGGTGGCGAGGCGTGCCCCGCCGAGGTTGTCGGAGTCGACATACCACTGCGGTTCGGCGTGCCACGGCCGGCCACCGTGGACGGCGGGCAGGCCGGACTCGCCGACGATGCCGGTCAGCGGGTCCTCTCCGTGCAGGGCCATCAGCATGATGCCGTCCACACCGCGGGCGTGCAGCAGGTTCGTCAGCCGGGACCGGCCGCGGCCGGAACTGGCCAGGCACAGCAGCAGGTGCAGGTCGGTCTCCTCCAGGGCGGCGGACACCCCGACGATGACCTGCGCGAAGAACGGGTCGGCGAACAGCGCCGGGTCGTCGTGGGACAGCGCGAGGGCGACGATCCCGGTCTGCCGGGTGGCCAGGGCCCGGGCGGTGCGGTTGGGCCGGTAGCCCAGTTCCCTGATCGCCTTCTCGACGGCCTCGCGGGTGGCGCGGCTGACGTACGGCGCCTGATTGATGACCCGGGACGCGGCGGAGCGTGACACACCGGCGCGCGCGGCCACCTCGTCGAGGGTGGGCTGCCTACGGGGTGTCGCTGCGGCCATGGGGATGCCGTGTCCTTCCGGTCGGGTTCGCCGCCCGATCGTAACGGCTGGTCGAAGGACGTCGATCTCTGGGAGCGGTCCCAGAAACGGTCTCGATCCCCTTGACAGCGGCCGTCCACGTAACCAGCATGAAATCGAAGTATGCGAATTCATGTTTCTGGAAGCGCTTCCAGAGGCATGCTCGGCCGATCCCCACCCCCACGTCCAGGAGACCCACTTCATGAGACGACCAACCCTCACCGGAGCACTCGCCACCCTCGCGATGCTCGTCCCCGCGGTGCTGCTCGGCGCCCCCGCCGCCCACGCCGACCCGATCAGCCAGACCAGCGGCTTCTACGTCAACCCGAACTCCAGCCCCGCGGCGTGGGCCGCCGCCAACCCCGGGGACGGGCGCGCCGCCGCCATCCGCACCTCGATCGCACAGAAGCCGATGGCCAGCTGGTTCGGCAACTGGAGCGGCGACATCAACGGAGCGGTCGGCAGGTATGTCGGCGCCGCCGACGCGGTCGACAAACTGCCGCTGCTGGTGGCGTACAACCTTCCCGGCCGGGACGCGTGCGGCGGGCACTCCGGCGGCGGTGCCGGAAGCGTCGCCGCCTACGACTCGTGGATCGCGTCCTTCGCCGCCGCGATCGGCAACCGCCCGGCCGTAGTGATCCTCGAACCGGACTCGCTGGGCGACTTCAACTGCATGAGCCAGACGCAGATCAACGAGCGCGCCGGCATGCTGTCGCGCGCACTCGGCCAGTTCCGGTCCAAGGCCCCCCACACCTGGGCCTACCTCGACGCCGGCAACTCCGGCTGGGTCGACGCCGCGACGATGGCGCAACGCCTCAACACCGCGGGCGTGTCCGGTGCGCACGGCTTCGCGCTCAACGTGTCGAACTACTTCACCACCGGCGAGAACAGCAACTACGGCAACCGGGTCGCCAACGAGCTGCGGCGCTTCGGGTACAGCAAGCCGTTCGTGATCGACACCAGCCGCAACGGCAACGGCTCCAACGGCCAGTGGTGCAACCCGTCCGGCCGCCGGCTCGGCACCCCGACCCAGATGGGCGGCGGCGCGGAGATGCTGCTGTGGCTCAAGACCCCGGGCGAGTCCGACGGCAACTGCGGCGTCGGCGGCGGTTCCAGCGCCGGCCAGTTCCTGCCGGAGGTCGCCTACAAGATGATCTACGGCTACTGACCCGGTCACCCGGCCCGCGGACCGACCCCGAACCGGTCCGCGGGCCACCCCGCCCGGCACCCGATGCATCGATAATGATGACCGCCCACAGAGGAGGGACATCTTGCATCGACGACGCCGGACATCCATCATCACGAGCCTTCTGCTCGCCGCCGCCTGCATCACCGGACTCCCACCGGCCGCCGCCGTGGCGGCTGCGTCACCCGGCGGTCTCGACGTCTACACGGCGACCCTCGACACCGCCCAGTGGCAGACGTTACGCACCGCCGGCGTGGACGCCGGCGAACTCGGCCGCCCGCCCGGCCCGGGACGCACAGCCACGGTCCGTACGATCCTCGGGCGTAACCAGGCGCAACGGCTGATCGCGGCCGGCGTCCCGCTGACCGTCGCACCGTCCACCACCCGGATGCGCGCCCGCGCCGCCGCCGCCGCACCCACCGTCTTCCGGCCGTACGGCGGCCCCGGCGGCATCCGCGAGGAACTGGAGGCCACGGCGGCCCGGTTCCCCCGGCTGGCCCAGCTGAAGACGATCGGCACGACCGTACGCGGCGCGCCGATCCAGGCCGTCAAGGTGACCGCGAACGCCCGGACGGTGCCGGACGGCCGCCGCCCGGCGGTGCTGTACCTCGGCGGTCAGCACGCCCGGGAGTGGATCACCCCGGAGATGACGCGACGACTGCTGCACCACGTCCTGGACGGCTACGGCACGGACGCCACGACGACCCGGCTGCTCGACACGACCGAGCTGTGGTTCCTGCCGGTGGCGAACCCGGACGGCTACGACATGACGTTCACCTCCGACGAGTACCGGTACTGGCGCAAGAACATGCGCGACGACGGCGACGGGGTGTGGAGTCCCGCCGACGGCGTCGACCTGAACCGCAACTTCGCCGAGAAGTGGGGCTACGACAACGAGGGTTCGTCACCGGACCCGGCCACCGAGGTCTACCGCGGACCGCGCCCGAACTCCGAGCCGGAGACCCGCGCGATGGACGCCCTGTTCCGCCGGGTCGGTTTCGAGTTCATGGTCAACTACCACTCCGCCGCCGAGCTGATCCTCTGGGGCTCGGGCTGGCAGGTGGAGACCGTCAACCCGGACGATCAGATCTCGATGGCCCTGGCCGGCGACGACGCCCACCCTGCGGTGCCCGGGTACGACCCGGACATCAGCGCCGAGCTGTACGTCACCAACGGTGACACCAATCTGTACGCCCAGGCCCGGTACGGCACGATCGCCTTCGCACCCGAGATGTCGACGTGCGAGACCGCGTCGGCGTCGGTGCCCGACGACGCGTGGCTGCCGGAGGACTGCCGCACCCCGTTCGACTTCCCCGACGACGAGCGGCTGATCCAGGCCGAGTTCGCCAAGAACATCCCGTTCGCGCTCTCGCTGGCCCGTTCCGCGAAGGACCCGGCGAACCCGGTGTCGGCGGTCGGTTTCCAGACCCGTGACCTGCTGGCCGATACGTTCCCGGAGTCCTTCGGCGCGACACAGCCGGTCGCCGTGACGGCGAAACGCTCACTGGGTGCGGTGACACTGCGATACCGGATCAACAACGGGCGGGTACGGACGGCGCCGGTCACCGAGTGGCGGGGCGGCGAGCGGTACGGCGGGACCGCCGACAGGTACTTCACCGAACTGCGCGGCACCGTCCGCGGGCAGCGGCCGAAGGACCGGGTGACCGTCTGGTTCACCGCGGCCGGCGGCGCCCGCAGCGAGCCGTTCACCTACACCGTCGCCGACCGTACCGGCGGTGAGGTGCTCGTGCTCGCCGCCGAGGACGTGACCGGGATCGCGCCGGCCGCCACCGACGGCGCGACCTCCGCCCGCTACGCCGACGACCACGTCGCGGCCCTGCGCCGGGCCGGCCACACCGCCGACGTCTACGACATGGACACCCACGGCCGGCGGGCACCGCACCCGCTCGGCGTGCTGTCGCACTACCGCGCCGTGGTCTGGGAGACCGGCGACGACATCGTCCCCCGCGACCCGGGCCAGCCGGAGTGGACCACCACCCGCGCCGAGTTCGCCACCCAGCTGGCCGTCCGCGACTACCTCAACGAGGGCGGCAAGCTGCTCTACTCCGGCCAGTACGCCGGTTATCCCGCCACCCAGTACGTCGTCTACAGCACGCCGGAGGCCCCGGCCGAGTGCGGCATCGGCGACGACTGGAACTGCCAGCCGCTGAGCGACGACTTCCGGCAGTACTGGCTCGGCGCGGGCACCTACGCCGCCGGCGCCGGCAGTTCGACACTCGCCGGTACCGCCGGCCCGCTCGCGGGCTTCACCGCCCCGGCCGGACCGCAACAGCACACCGCGGCCTTCCTCAGCACGTCCAGCGAGCTGCCGCCGGACGAGTTCCCCCAGTTCACCAGCACCGTCCCGATGGTGTGGGCACCCGACGGCACCGGCCCGTACGACCCCGCCGACGGTGACTGGTATGTGTCCAGCGGACAGGCGGACTCGTCGTTCAAGCGCCTGACCCAGACCGTCGACCTGACCACCGCCACCGACGCGCACCTGCGGTTCCGGACGTCCTTCGACACCGACGCCGGCGGCGACTTCCTGTTCGTCGAGGTACGGGAGACCGGCACCGGCACGTGGACGACGCTGCCCGACACCGGCGGCCTCACCTCCACCGACACCGGATGGGGCTGCCTGTACGGCCGGGTCGACCCGCACCCGTTCATGGCGCACTACTGGGGTGAGGACTGCGCCCCGCACGGCAGCACCGGCGACTGGAACGCGGCGAGCGGCTCCAGCGGCGGCTGGAAGGACTTCGACGCCGACCTGTCCGCGTACCGTGGCCGGCAGGTCGAGGTGTCCATCTCCTACATGTCCGGCCACTACACCCAGGGGTTCGGCGTCTTCCTCGACGACGTGCGCGTCGACGTGGACGGCACCGACCTCACGCGGACGTCGTTCGAGAGCGACCTGGGCGGCTGGACCGTGCCCGGTCCGCCGGAGGGTTCACCACCGGCCGCCGGCGACTGGACCCGGAGCAGGCGGGCGTACGACTTCGGTGCGGCGACCGCGACCGCGGACACCCTGTATCTCGGCTTCGGACTGGAACGACTGGCCCCGGCCGACCGCGACGACCTGGTCGCCCGCGCCATGCGGCACCTGCTGCCGGACTGATCCGGCAATCCCGGCGGCCGTGCCCCCACGGCATCGGCCGCCGGGACCGTGCCCTACCGCGGATGCCGCTGCTGCCGGCCCGCACGCAGCAATCGTGTGACGTTCGCGACGTCACGCGGGAGGCGGTTCGCCTCCTACGTCTGCGCGGTTCGTCGTTTGTCGTCGGCCTGCGCCGCGGCGGCCCCGGCCTTGCGGATGGCGTCCTCCAGCGGCATGGCGGCCCCTTCGTGGGTGCTGTCCCGTGGTTTCACCATCGTGGCAGTGGCGCGGCCGGTGGACGGACGGCCGGACGTGTGGAATCGGCGCGATATCCGGCGGAAACAGTTCGCGTTTAGCGTGGCAATCTGGCGCGGCTCCGGATGCGCGCCAGGGGGACTCGTCACGAAAGGAGCAGGTCGTGAATCTACTCCTGCTGACCGATGGCCATGCCGAGGTGCTGCCCGCACTGGACCTGCTGCCGTACGCGGTGCAGATCCTGCCCCGCGACGACTGGGCCGGGGCGGCCAAGGACCCGCACGCGGACGTGATCCTGGTCGACGCGTGCACGCAGCTGACCCAGGCCCGGGCGGCCTGCCGGGCACTTCGCGGCAGCGGGTCGGCCGTACCGTTCATCGCCCTGGTCCGGGAGAGCGGGCTGGCGGCCGTCGGCGCCGACTGGTGTGTCGACGACTTCCTCCTGACGACGGCCGGCCCGGCGGAGGTGGCGGCCCGTCTGAGCATGGTGGTGGGGCGGCGCGGGCAGCAGGTCACCGCGGGGGACGATCTGATCCACATCGGCGACCTGACCATCGACCCGCACAGCTACACGACCCGGCTGCGCGGTGAGGCCCTGGCGCTGACGTACAAGGAGTTCGAGCTGCTGAAGTTCCTCGCCCAGCAGCCGGGCCGGGTGTTCAGCCGGGACCAGCTGCTGCGCGAGGTCTGGGGCTACGACTACTTCGGCGGCACCCGCACGGTCGACGTGCACGTGCGCCGGCTACGGGCCAAGCTCGGGCCCCGCTGCGAGACGATGATCGGGACCGTTCGCCAGGTGGGCTACAAGTTCGTCATGCCGCCCGTCGCCACCCGATTGATCCCGGACGCGACGCCGTCGATGGCCGCCTTCGAGGAGTCACTGGCCGCGGTCCGCTGAGGCCCGCTTCGTTGGGGCGCCCGGCGCGGCCCAGCCGCCGCCCCAACGAGACAGTTCCTCAAGGCACGTCGTGGCCCGCGGTCCGCCGGGAGAAACAGATACCAGGGCACGTCGTGGCCCGCGGCGGGCCTATGACACAGGTCCCAGGAGCACCTCGCAGCCCGGTGGGCCGGCGAGAGCCCGGTCGCCTACGAGACCGCCACCGGGACGCGCGGGCGCAGCAGCAGGGCGCACGGCACGGTCAGCCAGGCGGTGACCACGACCGCGCCCAGACCCCACCGCAGGCTGGTGACGTCGGCCAGGAATCCGATCGCGGGCGGGCCGACCAGCAGTCCGGTGGTGCTCATCGCGGCGGCCGCGGTGAGTGCGGCCGGGCCGTGGCGGGCGGCGGCGACGTACAGGCACGGGCTCACCGCCGCCATGCCCAGACCCACGCAGGCGAATCCGGCGAGCGCGGGCCCGGCGCCGCCGGTCAGCAGTGCGGTGAGCAGGCCGGCGCCGGCCAGGGTGCTGCCGGCGGCGACCACCGCCCGGTCGCCCCAGCGGTCCCGCCAGCCGTCGGCGAAGAACCGGGCCAGCAGCATCATGCCGGAGGTGACCGCGATCCCCAGCGGCAACAGGTGGTCGGCGGCGTGGACGGTCTTCAGGTACAGCGCCGACCAGTCGGTGACGGCACCCTCGGTGATCGTGGCCAGCAGCATGGCCAGACCCAGGCCGACGACGACACCGGACGGCCGGGACCATCGGCGGTCTGCCGGTTCCGCCGCCCTCGAAGGTGCGCCCGAAGATGCGCCCGAGGTAGCGGCCGAAGGTGCGCCCGAGGTTGCGGCCGAGGTTGCGGTCGAGGGTGCGCCCGAGGTTGCGGTCGAAGATGCGGCCGAAGGGGCCGCCGAAGATGCCGCCGGCAGGTCGTCGGTGAGCAGGCCCGGGGCGGCCGCCGGCACCGCGAGCAGCACGGCACCGGCCACCGCGAAATGCACCGCCACCGAGCCGGTCACCGAGGTGATCGCCGAGGCCAGCAGGGCGGCGCCGAAGATGCCGCCGCTGAACGTGGCATGCAGCCTGGCCATCGTGGTCCGGCCGGACCGCTTCTCCAGGGCCGCGCCCTGGGCGTTCATGGCGACGTTCAGGCAGCCCACCGCGACGCCGTCGATCAGCAGCACGGCCAGCAGCGACCGGTAGCCGGGGGCGGTCTCCAGGCCGGCCAGCGCGGCGGCCAGCACCAGGACGGCCGCCAGTGCGAGACGGCGCGATCCGAGTGCCGTCATCAGTTTCGGCACCAGCGGGGCGGAGACCACCGCGCCGACACCGGCGGCCAGCAGCAGCACACCGACCTCGGCGGCGGACAGGTGCAGCCGGTCGGCGAGCGCGGGGATGCGTGACGCCCAGGTCGAATACTGGAAGCCGAGGGCGAAGAACAGGGCCGCGATCGACAGTTGGGAACGGCGGAACGACATGCGGGCCCTATCCGATCGCGCGGGACATGTAGACGGCGTCCGGGCCGTAGGAACCGGGCAGGGCGACGTCGGGGTGCGGGCCGAATCCGCACACCGTCCAGAACCCGGCGGTCCCGCCGACCGACACGAGCGAGATCCGCTGGTACGCCTGGGACCGGGCGAGCGTGGACAGGTGCCCGACCAGGCGCCGGCCCCAGCCGCAGCCGCGCAGATCGGGGTCGATGACGATGTCGTGCAGGTGCAGGTTGGGCGAGCGGTGCGCCCGGCCTTCCGGCCGGTTCAGATCCGGAAAGGACCGTGGAGGGTACGGCAGAGCGAGCAGGTAGCCGCCGATCCGCCCGCCGGTGTCGAGCACGAACGACGTGGCCGGGTACGCCCGTGACCGTAACGCCTGCGGGGTCTCCGTCAGACCGTCCGGCCCGTACGCGCCGGACTCCAGCCGGGTGATCGCCGGCCAGTCGGGATCCTCGATCGGCCGCAGCCGGGTGCCGCCGACCGTGGCCGGCGCGGACTCCCGGTGGCGCAGGTCAGACATGGGGCAGAGGGGTCTCGCGGGCGGCCGCGACGAGTCCCGCCCACGCGTCGATGAGGTCCGCGTAGTCCTCGATGTCGCGGCGTGCCTCGGACAGCAGGACGTCGCGGTGGTCGCGGATCCGGTCGGCCACCCCGGCGAAACGGCCGCCCAGCGTCCGGTACGCCCGCTCCATCAGCCGCGCCTGGGTCTCGTTGGGCTCCTGTGGTTGCCGTGCCGAGGCCCGTACGATCGCCGCGATGTCCGCCGGGTCGTCGGTGGTCATCCGCTGGTAGATGAAGTGGAAGTAGTACATCGACAGGATGAACTTGGCGAACCGCATCTGATAGGCCAGGAAACCCGCGTCGGTCTTGCGTTCGCCGGTGTGGAAGTTGACGATGTGCCGGTTGTGCAGGACCCCGGGCAGTCCGGCCCGGTGGGCCACGTGGATGAGGAAGTAGTCGCTGCCGATCGTGTCGGTGGCCGGCGGCAACGGCACCTTCTCGTGCAGGCCGTGGAAGCTGATGTTGTGCATGTCGACGCGCATCGGGTCGACGACGGACAGCACCGCGTGGTCGCCGTCGAAGGGTGCGCTACCGGTGAAGGAGTCCTCGACGAGGGCGCGTTTCTCCGCCTCGGTGCTGCCCGGCGCGGCCCAGAGGCTGACCAGGTCGTAGTAGCCGTCGGCCTCGCGGACGTCCTCGACGTCGACCGACATGTCCCCGACGAACGACGCGCCGACCATCGCGACGGTCAGGTCCCGGCGGCTCTCGTCGAGCCGGTCCTCGTCGGCCACGACCTCGCGGGCGGGCCGGCCCAGGGCGGCCAGTTCGGCATGGATCGGGAAGACCTTCTCTCCGGCGTACGTCTGGAAGTACAGGTCGGAGTCGCGCCGGTGCACCGACTCGCAGCCCAGCGCGGCGGCGATCAGGAAGGCCCGGTCGGTGCAGGCCCCGTAGGAGCATCGGTCCGGCAGCAGCAGGTCGAGCAGCCGGGCGGGTCCGGCCGCACCGGCCCGCCCGATGACCTGCCGCAAGAACTCGCGCTGGTGCGTCTCGTCGAGGTGGTGCACGGTGCGGGCGTCGGCCAGGGTCTTCGCGTGCGACGTGAAGTCGTCGGAGGAGTCGAGCACCAGCAGATGCACGTCGACGTCGTGGTGCCGTTCGGCGTACTCCGCCTCGGCCATCACCTCGGCCAGCGTGGCGGAGCACTCCCGGTTGGTCGGCACCACCAGACAGATCCGGCGCTTCACGCTTTTACACTCCCGAAACAGATAACGGTTCACCAATCGGGCAAGCCGCAACGAACCTAGTGGGCGATCTTGAACCCCCACAAGCCCCCGATGTGAGGCGTTTTCGGATTCGCTGGTCGCGGCCGGTTCCGGAACCGCCGAGTGCGCATCAGTGCGATTCGCGGGCCACCTGATCGCCGCTGGAACCGAGCAGGAAGTCACAGTCGGCGCCGGTGTCGGCCTGCCCGACGGTGTCGACGTAGAGCCGTTCCCAACCGCGCCGCGGCGCCGCGTAGGCCTTCGCCGCCTCCGGCGACGGTTCGCGGGCCGCCCATTCGGCCGCGGGGACGTCGGCGTCCAGGCGCCGGTTCGCGACGTCGAGGACGATCATGTCGCCGGTACGGACCCTGGCGAGCGGCCCGCCCGCCGCCGCCTCCGGCGCCACGTGCAGGACCACCGTTCCGTACGCGGTACCCGACATCCGCCCGTCGCAGATGCGCACCATGTCGCGTACCCCCTGCTCCAGCAGTTTCGCCGGCAGCGGCATGTTGGCCACCTCGGGCATGCCCGGATAGCCCTTGGGCCCGCAGCCGCGCAGCACCAGCACCGAGTCGGCGGTGACGTCGAGGTCCGGGTCGTCGAGGCGGGCGTTGAGGTCCTCGACGGAGTCGAAGACGACCGCCGGCCCCCGGTGCCGCAGCAGGTGCGGTGACGCGGCGGCCGGTTTGACGACCGCACCGTCCGGGGCGAGGTTGCCGTAGAGGACCGCGATCCCGGCGTGCGGCCGCAACGGCTCGGCGCGGGAGCGGATCACCTCGCGGTCGTAGACCCGGGCGTCGTCCAGGTAGTCGACGAGCGGCCGGCCGGTGACCGTGATCGCGGCCGGATCGAGCAGGTCCCGGACCTCGGCGAGGACCGCGTGCAGACCACCGGCACGGTAGAGGTCGTCCATCAGGAAACGGCCGGCCGGCAGCAGGTCGACAAGCAGCGGCACCCCGGCCCCGACGGCGTCGAAGTCGTCCTGGGTCAGCGGCACCCCGAGCCGGCCGGCGATCGCGAGCAGGTGGACGACGGCGTTGGTGGAGCCGCCCAGCGCGGCGAGGGCGACGATCGCGTTGAGGAACGAGCCGCGGGTCAGCACCTCGCTGGGCCGGCGCCCCTGATCGACGAGTTCGACGGCGAGCACACCCGTCGCGTGGGCGGCCTCGAGCAGCCGGCTGTCCGGTGCCGGGGTGCCGGCGATCCCGGGCAGGGTCATCCCCAGCACCTCGGCGAGCAGGCCCATCGTCGACGCCGTACCCATGGTGTTGCAGTGGCCCTTGCTTCTGATCATCGAGGATTCGGAGCGCTGGAACTCGGCCGAGCTCAGGGTGCCCGCGCGGACCTCCTCGGACAGCTTCCACACGTCGGTGCCGCAGCCGAGCGGCACGCCGCGGAACGTACCGGTGAGCATCGGGCCGCCGGGGACGACGACGGCCGGCAGGTCGACGGAGGCGGCGGCCATCAGCAGGGCGGGGATGGTCTTGTCGCAGCCGCCGAGCAGGACGACACCGTCGATCGGGTTGGCGCGCAGCATCTCCTCGATCGCCATCGCCGCCATGTTGCGCCACAGCATCGCGGTCGGCCGGACCTGGGTCTCCCCGATCGACACGACCGGCAGGTTGAGCGGGATGCCGCCGGCCTGCTGGATGCCACCGGCGACACTGCGCGCGACCTCGTCGAGGTGGGCGTTGCAGGGGGTCAGGTCGGAGGCGGTGTTGGCCATCGCGATGTGCGGCCGCCCGTCGAACGCGTCGGCGGGCAGCCCGCGCCGCATCCAGGCACGATGGATGTAACTGTTGCGGTCGTCGCCGGCATACCACTGCGCACTGCGTCGCGATTGCATCGCCAACCTCCGGGATCACTACGATTTCATCGACAGAGACAACTTCGCATCGGGGCGCCCATGATCACGCGATACGCCGCGCAGGTGGCGACCGGAACCGGCTACCTCCTCGGTGAGGGGCCGGTGTGGGATCCCGCACGGCAGCGCCTGCTGTGGGTCGACATCGTGGCGGGCGAGGTGCACGAGGGCCGGCTCGACGGCCGGATCGAGCCGGTCCGGACCTGGTCCTTCGACCGCAGTGTCGGCGCCGTCGCGGTCGCGGAGAGCGGTGATCTGCTGGTCGCCGAAGAGCGGACGCTCACCCGGGTGCACACCGACGGCAGGCGTACGCACCTGGCGCGGGTGCTGCCCGACGAGGCGCCGGGCAGGTTGAACGACGGCGCGGTGGACCCGTCCGGCCGGTTCCTGATCGGCAGTCTCGGCGGTGACCGGGAGGTGCTGGTCCGTTTCGAGAACGGCGGCTGCACCACGATCGACGACGACCTGACACTCTCCAACGGTCTGGCCTGGAGCCCGTCCGGTGACCGTTTCTACAGCGTCGACACCCTCAGCCGGCACGTCTACGTCCGTGACTACCCCACCGGCGCCCGCGGGGTGCTGTTCACCGTCACCGACGGCCATCCGGACGGCCTGTGCGTGGACGCCGCCGGCAACCTGTGGCTGGCCGTCTGGGGCGGGGGGCGGGTCGAGTGCCGCTCCCCCGCCGGTGAGCTGCTCGCGGTGGTGGAGGTGGACGCCCCGCACACCTCCAGCGCCGCGTTCGCCGGGCCGGATCTCGATGTCCTGGTCATCACCACGGCCACCGAGGACCTCACCCCCGCCGACCTGGCGCGGCATCCACTGTCCGGGCGGCTGTTCACCGCCCGGGTCGGCGTGGCGGGGCTGCCCACGCCGTACTGGAATCCCCGTCTCTGATCTCAGCCCTTCACCGCGCCCGCGGTGAGGCCCTCGGTCAGGAAACGCTGGCCGAAGGCGTACATGATCACCACGGGGATGCTGACCAGCAGCGACGCCGCGGCGAGCTGGCCCTGCGGCACGACGTCGCCGGCGATCATCGACTGCATCCCCACGGGCAGTGTCTTGTACTCGTCCTTGGTGATGAACACGAAGGCGAACAGGAACTCGTTCCACGCGTTGGTCAGGGTGAACAGCGCGACCGCGAGCAGGCCCGGTTTGGCCAGGGGCAGCACCACCCGGCGGAAGGCCTGGACGCGGGTGCTGCCGTCGACCAGCGCGGCCTCCTCCAGGTCGATCGGGATCGACGCGAAGTAGCCGGTCAGCAGCCAGGTGGCGAACGGCAGCGTGAAGGTCGGGTACGTCACCACCAGCGACCACAGCGAGTCGGTGAGCCGCGCCCCGATCAGCAGTTGGTACAGCGGGATGAACAGCAGCGCACCCGGCATCACGTAGGTGAGCAGCACCGTGACGGTGAACCCCTGCGCGCCCCGGAACCGCAGCCGGGCCAGCGCATAACCGGCCAGGGCGGCGCAGAGCAGCGCCACCACGGTGGACGCCGCCGACACCATGATGGTGTTGACGTACCAGCGGCCGAACGGCTGGTTGGTGAACAGGGCGCCGAACTGTTCCAGCGTCCACGGCGTCGGCCACAGGTCGTTGTCGCGCATGACGACCTGGGTCTCCGACTTGAACGCCGTGACGAAGATCCAGTACATCGGGCCGAGCACGAAGGCGAGCAGCCCGGCCAGCGCGACACCGGAGCCGATGCCGGACACGATCGAGGACGCCCGGCGGCCGCCGCTCGCCCCCAGTGCCGCCACGACCCGGCCGACCGCCGCGGCGATCAGCAGGATCACCGCGAGAACCACCGCGGCCTTCCAGAAGATCTCCGGTGACGCCCAGAACAGCAGTCCGGTGACCACGGCGGTGACGATCCACGGCAGCGGCTTGAGGGCGGTCCGGGGCACCCGGGGGATCCGGTCCTCGCGCAGCAGGCGGACCAGCACGAACACCAGGCCGGCGATGATCGGCAGCATGACCAGGGTGACGGCCGCTCCGGCGCCGTACTGCAGTTGCAGGATCGCCTTGGAGTAGGCGACCAGCACGTACGGCGCGGTCACCTCGCCCGGTCCGCCCTGGGTGAGCAGCCAGATCAGGTCGAAGTTGTTGAACGTCCAGATCGACGACAGGGTCACCGTCACGGTGATCACGTGGCGCAGTCCGGGCAGGGTCACGTGGGTGAACTGCTGCAGGGGCGACGCGCCGTCGATGGTCGCGGCCTCGTACTGCTCGGCGGGGATCGACTTCAGCCCGGCGAGGAAGCAGACGGTGAAGAACGGCACCCCCTTCCACACGTTGACCAGGATCACCGACGGCATGGCCAGCGACGGGTCGGACAGCCAGCCCGCGGGCCAGGCGTCGATCAGATGCACGCTCGCCAGCAGCGGGCCGATCCCCGAGTCGGTGAGCAGCGTGTTGACGCTGCCGAAGATCGGGTCGAGCAGGGCACGCCAGCTGAACGCGGTCACCACCGTCGGCACCACCCACGGCACCAGCAGCAGCCCGGTCAGCAGCGCCCGCCCGCGGCGCAGGCGGTGCAGCAGCAGGGCCGCGGCCAGCCCCAGCACCACCTTGAACACCTCGGCGTACGCGGTGAAGACGAACGAGTTCACCACGCCGGTACGGAACTGCCCGTCACCGGCGAGCGAACGGTAGTTGGCCAGGCCGACGAAGACGCTGTCCGCGCCGTGCCGCTCGGTGGTGCTGGTGATCATCGACTGGATGATCGGGACCAGCACCAGCGCACCGACCAGCACCGCGGTGGGGGTCAGGAACAGCGCCGCGAGCCGCCAGTCCCGGCCCAGCCGCCGCTGGACCGGGGTGAGCGAGCCGGGCCCCGGTGGCGGGGAGTCCCGCGTCACCGGGGGCGGAGCGGTGCGGACCGATCTCACTGCGGCAGCCCCTGCTGGGCGAAGATCTGCACCATCTTCGCGTGGGCGGCGGTGACCGCCTGCGCGGGCGCGGTGCCCTGCACGACCTGCTGCATCATGTCGGTGAGCACGTAGGCCGCGACCACGGCCTGCTGGCCGGCGCTGGCCTTCTGCGGGAAGGACAGCCCGTTCTTGGTGGGCAGCGGCAGCGGCTGCTGGGACATGGTGCGCAGCATCGGGAACGCCGGGTCGCCGCCGCTGAAGAACGGGTCGGCGTCCCAGACCTTCTCCCACGCGGGCATCGCCAGGCCGGGGGCCTCCTTCGCCACGCCGACCAGAGCCGGCGCGCTGACCAGGTACTGCGCCAGGACCTTGGCGAGGGCGCCGTTCTTCGCACCCTTGAAGACGACGAAGCCCTGGGACTGACCGAGCAGCAGCGACTTGTCGGTGGCCGGGCCGATGCAGTCGGAGAAGACGTGCGTGTTGCCGTACACCGGATTCTTCTTGGTCTTGGAATCGGCGTAGACGCTGAAGCTGTTGCGGGTGTAACCGAGGACCCCGGCCAGCCAGTTCTCGTTGTTGCTGGTGTCGGTCCAGCTGTCGACGCCGGGCGGCAGCATCGTCTTGTACTTGGGGTTGGTGTAGACGTCGCCGAGGAAGGTGACCGCCTGCACCGTCTCCGGGGTGTCGAAGGTGACCTTGCGGCCGTCGTTGGAGGCGATCGCCCCGCCGTAGGAGTTGATCAGCGCCTCGATCATGCCGTTGCCGTCACCGGAGCGGTTCACCGTCATGCCCCACCCGAACCGGCGCTTGGCCGGATCGGAGATCGCCAGGCACAGGTCGCGCAGTTCCTCCCAGGTGTAGACGTCCTTCGGCGTGATGCCCTTCTCCTGCATCCAGTCCTTGCGCAGGAACGACCCGATCCCGATGAAGTGGTACGGGATCGCGAACCACTTGCCGTCGAAGACGCAGAAGTTCTTGGCCTCCGCGCAGGGTTCGCCGTACACCGCGGTCAGCGCCGTGACGACGTCCGTCACGTCCTCCAGGTCGCCGAGGGCGTGGAACTGTGCGACGAACCGCGAGTCCGTCATGAACGCCAGGTCACGGGCCACGCCGCCCTCGACCTCAGCGTGGATCTTGGCCACCACGTCGCCCGAGTCGGCCTGGACCAGGCTGTTCTCGATCGTGGTCCCGGTCGCGCTGGCGAACTTGCGGATCGAGGCGTCGAGTGCCTCGTTGGCCGCCGTCGAGTACAGCTTCTGCGACAGCATGCCCATCGATGTGCCCTTCAGCGACGCGGCGGCGTCGAGCAGGGCCTGCGGTACCTCCGCCACCGGTGCCTTCGGCGACGACCCGGAGCCGTCGCCGCACGCGGCGAGGCCGGCCGCGCCGAGCACCCCCGCGCCCATCCCCAGAAAGCCGCGCCGGGACCACAACGGGTTCCCCTCCATAGCCGCTCACCCCTTTGTTCGAGATTTCGAACGTGGTTCGATATACCGTATCGGGTGGACGCGACGCTAGGACAGACCCACGAGAGGTGTCAATGTTTCGCAGCGATTGCCGACTATCGGGACGCGGTCGGATACCCCATGCGCGCCGACAGCGTGGCCGCCCCCGCACGCACCAGCGCCGTCCACTCCGACGGCGCCTGCGGGGTCCAGCGGATGATCGGGGCCGACAGGCTCATCGCCGCGACGACCGCCCCGGAATGATCCCGGATCCCCGCGGCGACACAGCGCATCGCCGTGTCGGACTCCCCGACGTCGACGGCGACACCCTCGGCCCGGACCTGCTCCAGATGGGCCCGCAGCCGCTCCGGGTCGGTGATGCTCTCCGGCGTCATCGCGGCCAGCGGGCCCTTCGCCAGCACCGCGTTCAGGCTCGCCCGGTCCAGGCCGGCCAGCAGGATCTTGCCGACCGCCGTGCAGTGCGCCGGCAGCCGGCGGCCCACCCCGGAGACCATCCGGACCGGGTGGGTGCTGTCCACTTTGACGAGATAAACGACGTCCGCGCCGTCCAGCACGGCCACGTGCACCGCCTCGTCACAGGCGGCGGCCACGTCCCGTGCCACGCTCTGCGCCTCCCGGACCAGGTCGAGACGCCCGGCGAACGCCGAGCCGAGCTGGAACAACGGCATCCCCAGCCGGTACCGCACCGGCTGGCCCGGAACGGGGACCAGATACGCCCGCTCCACCAGCGTGACCAGCAGCTCGTGCACGGTGGTCCGGGGCAGGTCCAGTCGCTCGATCACCTCGCGGGCCGACATCTCCGGCCGGTCCAGGAACAGTTCGAGGATGTCGAGCGCGCGGATGACCGCCGGTACCACACGGGCCACGTCGAAAGTCCTTTCGATCTCCACCACAGGCTAACGGAGGGTCACATGCCGATCTCCCTTCACCACCTGCGTGCCGGCGACCGGTCACGCTGGGCAGTGTGCCAGGACGGCGGGTGGGCCGAGCTCGACCATCCTCTCGCCGACCTGCTCGCGTGGCCGCTCGACCGGGCCCGGGCCACGGTGGAGGCCGCCGCCCGCCACGCCCACGGTGACATACCCGCGTACCCCGCGGCACCACCCGTCGACCGGCAGGAGATCTGGGCGGCCGGTGTCACCTACCAGCGCAGCCGCGACGGGCGCCGGGAGGAGTCCGGCCACGGCTCGCTCTACGACCACGTCTACGACAGCGACCGCCCGGAGATCTTCTTCAAATCCAGTCCCTGGCGTGTCGTCGGCAACCGGGACGCCGTCGGGATCCGCGCCGACTCCGGCTGGGACGTGCCCGAGGCCGAGGTCGGCCTGGTACTCAACGCGACCGGCGACGTGTTCGGCTACACCCTCGGCAACGACATGAGCAGCCGGTCGATCGAGGGAGAGAACCCGCTCTACCTGCCCCAGGCCAAGATCTACGACCGGTCCTGCGCGCTCGGCCCGGCGATCGTGCCGAGCTGGGCCATCGGCCCCGGCCCCTTCGAGATCGGACTGCGGGTGCTGCGCGACGGCCACGAGGCGTACGCCGCGACGACCTCGACCGCGGCGATGGCCCGCAGCTTCCAGGACCTGGCCGGCTGGCTGTTCCGCGCGCTGAGCTTCCCGGCCGGCGTCGTCCTGCTCACCGGCACCGGCATGGTGCCCGACGCCGCCTTCACCACCCGCCCCGGCGACACCGTCGAGATAACGTCACCGGCGCTCGGCACACTGACCAATCCGGTCGTCGCCATTGGCGAGATCATCGATGGCCTGATAGGCGTTGGGGATGGCTAACGCTCTGGTGGTCCGTGGCGGCTGGGAAGGTCATCGTCCGGTGGAGGCCACCGACCTCTTCCTGCCGTTCCTGACCGACAACGGCTTCGACGTCCGCATCTCCGACTCGACGGCAATCTACGGCGACGCCGCCGTGATGACCGAAACCGATCTGATCCTGCAATGCGTGACCATGTCGTCCATCGAACGGGAGGAACTGGCCGGGCTGCGGGACGCCGTCGCGGCCGGCACCGGCTTCACCGGCTGGCACGGCGGCATCGCCGACTCGTTCCGCGCCTCGTCGGACTACCTGCAACTGGTCGGCGGCCAGTTCGCCACCCACCCCGGCAAGGAGCCGGGCTGCCGCGTCCAGGACGAGACCGACAACTTCCTCACCCACACCGTCGAGATCACCGCACTCGGCCACGACCACCCGATCACCGCCGGCCTGACCGATTTCACCCTGACCACCGAGCAGTACTGGGTGCTGCACGACGACCTCGTCGACGTGCTCGCCACCACCACCCACCCGGTCCAGCCGTGGCACCCCTGGCACCGGCCGATCACCTCACCCGCCATCTGGACCCGGCAGTGGGGCCGGGGCCGGATCGTCGTCACCACACCCGGCCACAACCTCGACGTCCTTCAGGACCCGTCCGTCCGTACCGTGATCGAAAGGGGTCTGTTGTGGGCGAGCCGCACCGCATCGGCATCGTAGGCACCGGATGGATCTCCGGCGCCTACCTGGAGACGCTGCGTGACCATCCGTCGGTGACCATCGCGGCGGTCGCCGACCTCGACGCCGACCGGGCCGCGTCGGTCGCCGCCGGCATCCCCGGCTGCCGCGCCCGCCCGGTCGACGAACTCCTGCGCGACGACTCCATCGCGACGATCCTCAACCTCACCGTCCCGGCCGCGCACGCCGACATCGCGCAGGCGGCGATCAAGAACGGCAGGCAGGTGTACGGGGAGAAGCCGCTCACCGCCGACATGCCCACCGCTCTCGCCCTGATGGAGCAGGCCGATGCGCTCGGTGTCGCGGTCGGCTGCGCCCCCGACACGGTCCTCGGCACCGGCGTGCAGACCGCCCGCGCCGCCGTCGACGCCGGCGTCATCGGCACCCCGCTGTCCGCCGTCGCGGTGATGGCGACCGCCGGCCACGAACGCTGGCATCACCAGCCGGACTTCTACTACCTGCCCGGCGGCGGCCCGCTGCTCGACATGGGCCCCTACTACCTGACCGCCCTCGTTCACCTGCTCGGCCCGATCGTCGCCGTCACCGGCGCCGCGTCCCGGCAGCGCACCTCACGCGTCATCGGCACCGGCCCCCGCGCGGGCGAACGGATCCCGGTCGGCGTCGACACCCACGTGACCGGCGTGCTGCACCACGCGAGCGGCGCCCTGTCCACCATCACCACCAGCTTCGACGCGGTCCGGACCACGGCCGCCCCGATCGAGATCCACGGCGAGACCGGCACCATCGAGGTCCCCGACCCCAACCGGTTCGCCGGTGACGTACGCCTGTTCGCCCTGGGCGCCACCGACTGGCAGACCCTGCCGCCGTCCGCCGGTTACGCCGACGCGTCCCGCGGCATCGGGCTGCTCGACATGCTGACGTCCCCGTCTCCACGGGCGAGCGGCACCCTGGCCCTGCACGTCCTGGACGCCATGACGGCCCTGCTCTGCTCGGCCGCCGAGGGCCGCCGCATCGACCTCACCACCACCACCGATCGCCCCGCCCCGGTTCCCCTGCTCCCGGCTGCGCGGTGGCGGGGCACCTCCGGAGAGTAGCGCCCTCACCCGGAAAAGGCCGCGGGCCCCAGGGCCCGCGGCCGCATTACTGGATCGCCCAGGTCGCCCGCCAGACTTTCGCGGCGCACGTCGACCGATCGACAGCAATGATCATACTTCCGGTCAAGTCCGGGCACCCCGCCGTGTCGTGCGTCTATCCAGTCAGGGCGGCGAAGCAACCATATCCGGGTGATGGGTGAAGGACGGTTCCGTCTCTAGACTCACGCTCAACCGTCCACAATCGATCATTGAAATAGATCTTTCATGGAGAGCACCACACGCATCGGATCGAGGAAACAAAGTGCGCTCCTTTCTGGATCTTCTGACCGGGGACCAAGTCGGGAAAGTTCTCGGCCTCGGCCCGGAACGCCCATTTCCCCGTCGGGCCACGCTGGTGCGCCAAGGCGATCCGACACAACATGTCGTGCTGCTGAGCTCGGGCTGGGCCAAGGTCTCATCCGAATCCAGCAGCGGCGATGAGCTGCTGCTCGCCATCCGTGGCGCCAAGGACATCATCGGCGAGCTGTCCGCGATCGATGGACTCCCCCGGTCGGCGACCGTGACCGCGCTGGTCCCGGTACGTGCGCGGGTGATCAGGGCCGATCGCTTCGTAGGCCACCTCCACGAACACCCGGACGTCATGTTCGCGATGCTGCGACATGTCGCCGCCCGGCTGCGTGAATCGGACGCGGAACGGCTCCGCTACGTTTCCACTTCCAGTTCGGCGCGCACCGTGGGGCTTCTGCTCGATCTCGCGGATCGACACGGCGTACCAACAGGAAACGGCATTCTCGTCGACCTGCCGCTGACCCAGCAGGAAATGGCTAAAGCGGCGGCGACCTCCCGCGAAATGGTGGCCCGCACGCTCCGCATTCTGCGTGAGCGAGGGCTTGTCCGGACGAGCCGGCAACGCATCGTACTGGCCGAGATCGATGCCCTCCGGTCGATGGCCGACTCTGTGCCGGATGACGCATAGCGGGTGTGTCCCGCGGCGTCGAGGCCGGCGGCGAAACGATGGAGCCTGATCGGTATGGAAGAACAGCAGATCGCGGAACAACTTCTGGCGCACAACCGGCAGGAAATCGACAGGGCCGACGGGAAGGCGGTACACGGCCTGGCGGTGGCCGGCACCGCGGCGGCCGCCGTCGTCGGGTTCGTCCTGGGCGGCAGTTGGTCGCCTCGGGAACTCGGGCCGGTGCAGACCGGATTCTGGTGGATCGGTGCCGCACTGTGGATCCTCGGGGCGGTCTGCCTCCTGCTCGCCATCTACCCGCGCGTGTCGGGTGAGCCGGACCGCAGCCGACTCGCCTACTTCGGTCATGTCGACGCCATGGATGACGCGCAGCTGACCGAGGCCCTGCGGCACGCGGCGGCGCAGCCACTGACCGGCGTGGTCAGCGAACTGCGCTGGACCAGCCGGATCGTCCTGATCAAGTACCGCTTCATCCAGCTCGGGCTGGCCTGCCTGTGCCTGTCCCTGCTGAGCCTGGCGGCCCAGGCCATCTGACCTCGACCGGTGTAGGAGGTGACGACGTGAGCACTTTTCTGACGCAGCTCCCGCCCCGGCTGGTGCAGGAGGTGCTGTCCCTCGGGCAGCGGCGGGCCTTCGCCGACGGCGAGCACCTCATCCGGCACGACGATGACGGCGACTTCGCCGTGATTCTGTGCCGGGCACGGGTCAAGGTGATCGCGGTGACCGCCGGCGGGCGCTCGTGTCTGCTCGGCATCCGCCACTCCGGGGATCTACTGGGTGAGATGTCACTCCTGGGCGGCATGCCCCGTTGCGCCTCGGTGATCGCGGACGGCCCGGCGTCGGGCTGTGTCATCCCGGCGCCGAGGTTCCTCCAACTGCTGCGGCAGGAACCGGAGGTGGCACACGAGGTGGCGCGAACGGTCGCCGCCCGCCTGCGTCAGGCCGACGCCCGCCGGGCGGACTTCACCTATCCCGCCCGGGTGCGGGTGATCCGCCTGATCGCCGAAGAGGTCGCCGAGGCCGCCGCGGACAACCAGCCCGCAACCGTTCGTCATACCCAGCGTGACATCGCCGACCTGATCGGCTCGTCCGAGGTCACCGTCCAGAAAGCACTCCGTGAACTGGCGATTTCCGGGCTCGTCACGACCGGGTACGGCGTCCTGGTCGTCCCACGCCCGGCACGTCTGGTAACCGAAGCGCATCGACTCATGGAAACCCGTCATCGGTTGTAGTCCGCCGGCATCACGGCGAACAGAGTGGTTCGTCGCTCATCAAGGGGAGGAACACCGAAGTGCATCATCACGCCCGCTCTCACACCGTTATATCCGTCGATATCGTGAACTCGTCCGAGGGCGGGTCGCTGCGGCACACCCGTCTGGTGGAGGCGCTGCACGAGACGATCGGGACGGCCATGGCCGAGTGCCCGCTGGGCGCGACATGGCTGCCCCGCCGGGACGGCGACAGCATGACGATCGCGGTTCCGGCGAACGTCGGCAAAGGCCAGGTCCTCGGTGAGTTCCCGCCCCGCGTCGAACGTGAACTGCAGCGCTACAACTCCGGGCGGACACCGGAGGCACAGTTGTGGTTCCGGATGGCGGTGACGCACGGCGACGTCGTCGTCGACGGCAACGGCCAGCTGCTCGGCGGCGAGGCACTGGTCGAGGCCGCCCGCATCCGCGACATCGACCCGCTGCGCGAGGCGATGGACGCCGCACCCGAGGCCTACATCGGGCTGGTCCTGACCGACGAGGTCTATCGCACGTCGGTCCGGGACGGCGACCCGGCGCTCACGCCGAACGCCTACCACCGGGTCGAGGCGAAGTCGAAGAGCTACCAGGGAACGGCTTGGATCCGGCTGCTCGGCATCGCACCGCCCCGCAACGGCGGGCCGGGTGGGCCCCGCGAGCCCCGGACGCCCACCCCCGGACCGCGGCCGGCTTCCGGTGACATCAGCATCGTCACGAACCATGGGATCGCACAGACCGGACCGGATTCGGTGGCGGTGATGCGCAATGGCTGACGACGGCCACCAGCCGGAGAAGAAACCGGCGTCCGAGGCCGGCACTCCGGAGCCGGTGGCCCCGCCGGAACCCGTTGACGAGACGGCCGAACCGGCCGCTGCCGAACCGGAAGTAGCGACCAGCCCACCACCCAAAACTCCGGCTGGAGAGCAGGCCGCGAAGGAGCCGGACGAGGGCGCGGGCCGGCACCGAGGCCCGGATACGAACGCGCAGGGCGTTGCGGGTTTGCTGGGCACGCCACCACCGCTGGGGAAGACCGGCGAACGGGCCGAGCCGGCGCCCGACCAGTTCCGGCTCGGCCCGGACGACGACCCCATCGCGCGACGCCGCAGCGGCGACCGGTTCAACAACAATTTCGGCATCGCCCAGTCCGGCGCGCATTCCGTCGCGGTGCAGGTCAATCTGCCCGGCGGCGAGAAGATCACCCTCGTCCGGTACGAACTGACCGACGACGACCTCACCCGGCTGGGCAGGCTCTACGTGGAGAGCGGGAACTTCCGGGCCGCCCTGCGCATCCTCCGCGCGCACCGGGTGGTGGTCCTGCACGGGCCCGAGGGCAGCGGTCGCACCGCGGCCGGCCGGGCTCTGCTCGACCGTCTCAAGTCGGATGGTCTGATCGACCGGGTCGGCGGCCTCGTGCTGCCCGACGGGGTGTCCGTCAGCGACGTAGCCGGGCAGCCGGAGGCGTTCCCCCATCGCTGGGGCATGGTCCTTGAGCTCCGCGACGGCACCGAACTGTCGATGGGCGACCGGATACTGGCCTACCGCGACTTCGCCGCCAGGGCCGACGGATACATCGTGCTCGTCGGGCCGCCGGCCGGCGAGGACGAGATAACCCAGTACGCCGTGTCCCATCAGTCGCCCGAACCCGCCGGTCTGCTACGGCGCCACCTCGTCGAGGAACTGCCCGCGTCGTTCACCGCGCCGCAGTTGCAGGAGATTCTGGGCCAGGACGCGGTGACCGGATACCTCGGCCAGCACCAGCGTCCGGGGCAGGTCGTGAAATTCGCCATCGCGCTGGTGGAGGGCCTACCGGTCGGCCGGACGGTGGATGAGGTGATCGCCACGCTTGAACCGGATTGGCGCGACCTGGCCCGCCGGGCGTTCGAGGACGCGCTCACCGCGGCCGACGATCCGTTCGGCGCCCCTCGCCGCCAGGCGCTGCGGACGGCGTACGCGATCTTCGACGGCCTGGAGCTGAGCGAGGTCTTCTTCGCGGCGGAGGAACTTCTCGGCATGCTGCGTCGCGTCGAGGCCCCCGACTCCACGCCGGCCCGGCCGGTCTTCGGTGATGTCCTGGACAAGCTGCTGTTCAAGGACATGCTCGGCGACGGTGGCATCGACCGGACAGAGTCGGCGAGCGGACGGCGGGCGCTGCTGCGCAACCCGCACCTGTCGGACGCCTTCCTCGACGTCGCCTGGAACGACTACGACACCACCCGGTTCGTGCTGCCGCAGTGGCTGGACATGGTCGCGACAGGCGGTCGTCCCGTGACACGGCTCCGCGCCGCACAGGCAGCGGGAAAGCTGGCGCTCTATGACTTCGAGAAGGTCATGGCGGACCTCATCCGGCCCTGGGCGCTCGATCTGAACGGCCTCCGCCGGCAGGCCGCGGCGTGGGCTCTGGAACAGGTGAGCCGCAACGAGTGGTACTCCGCCCGGGTCCGTGGCCGTGTTCACGACTGGGTGCTGAGCAACGACGCCGAACTGCACGACACGGCGGCCAGGGTGTACGGCACCGCGTTCGGGGCCGAGTCGCCCGAGGCCGCGATGACCGATCTGCACTCGATCGCGATGGACCCCAGGCAACTGAAGTTCCGCAGCGTCGGCCACGCCGTCGCGAGTCTCTATCTGGCCGACCCGTCCGGGCCCGTGCTCGATCATCTGAATGCCTGGCTCAGCGACGCCTCACCCGAGGTCGCCGCCCACACGGCGTGGGCTCTGCTCTACCTGGCCCGCATTCTCGACAGCGAGCGGCCGGAGTGGCCGCAGTTGCTGCTGGACGCGAGCAACGCACCCGACCGCCGGCCGGTGCTGGCGCGGCTGTGGCGGGCCGCACTGTCCGGCTCCACCACCACCTTCCTGGCCTGGGACCTCCTGCGTCAGTGGCTGGAGCTGCCCTACCGCAACGGAAACCAGGACGGGGACGTGCCCGAACAACTCCTGCTCCTCGTCATAGACACCCTCGACGGCCCGGCGCTGCGGCGGCGCGGCCGGTGGCACGTCGGCCTCTGGCTCCGCCGCCGACCCGACGACCGACTCCTCAAAACGCTCGACGACCGACTTGTGGAAGGGCTGAAACGATGATGACCAGTCAGGAGAAGCGACCCGGCCTCTGGAGCCGATTCTGGGGCTGGCTGAAGGGTGCGCCGGCGAGCGGACCGACCCGGCGCAGCACCGAACAGGCGCCGCCTCCTCCTTCCCCGCTGCCGCCGCTGACCCAGGTGGCCGACGCGGGCCAGCCGCTCGCCATCCCGGCGATGGGCGAGGCCTACGACTTCGAGGTCCAGGTCGAGGCCACCTGGACGGCGGTCGCGACCGACCTGGACGCCCTGAACACCCGCTCCGGTCGGCAGGCCGAGGGCGTACGCCAGGCCGTACGCGACAAGATCTGGCAGGTCGGCAGGTCCTTCGGTCCGCACGAGGCGCTGGACGCGGAGCGGGCGATGACCGAGAGGCTGCCGCACGAACTCTGCTTCACCGACACCGAAGGCTCGCTGCGGTGCAGCGTCAAGGTGCGGGTACGGCCGGACGCCCGCGTCATCCAGCACCTGCTGCCGTACTCGCAGCGCTACCTGGACGCGGTCTCCAACCAGGTGCTGCTGCTCAAGCGGGCGGATCTCGTCGAGGAGTTGGCCGACCGCTGGCGCGACGTCCTCGCCGAGTTCCTCGATCAGGAGGTCGGTGACCTGGTTCTCCCGTATGCCGCCCAGCTGACCGACAAGTCGTTCGCGGTGGCGGTGAGCGGGCTCGAGAGCGACCGGCGGACCGCCCGCGCCGAACTGGCCGAGGTGCTCGACCGGGCCGCCAAGAGCCACACCCGTGTGGGCCTGTTCGAGTTCGCCGAGACGTACGAGGCCGCCCTTCTGGCCTTCCGCCGCAGTCAGGGCCTGGCCGGCGAAATCGGTGACGCCTCATGAACGGGATTTTCCGCCGGCGTTGCGCCTACCTGGCCGCTGCGGCGATCACCGCACCACTCCTGGCCGCCTGCGACCCGCCGGTTCAGGCGCAACCCTGTGAGTGGATGGCCGAGCGAGGCGAGACGGACGGCCGCACGGCGATCCTCGTCGACGTCACCAACTCGACACGGGCGAGCGGCTCGGGCCGCGGTGCGCCGGACTACCCGGTGGCACTCAAGAACAGCATCGCCAGGGCGGTGGAGGCACGGGACACCGTAGCGGTCGCCCCGTTCAGCGGGTCGGAAGCGGATCTGGCCTGGAGTACGACCGACCAGTCCGCGGACTGGGCCCGGGACGACGCCAACCCGGAGAACCGGAAGGATCGCCAGGACGAGGCGGAGGAGTGCCTCGGCAATGCGGTCGGGCTGGCTCAGAACACGGCGCCGACGGCTGCGGGCACCGACGTGCTCCGGCCGGCGGCCACCGCCGCCGAGTGGCTCCTCCAGGGCACGGGCAGCAAGCATCTGGTGATCGCGTCCGACGGGCTCATCACCGCGGGCTGCGCGAGCCTGGTCGAATCCCGCTTCTCCGGTACGGCCGAGATCGACGCGATCGTCAAGGCTTGTTCCTCCCCGTCGGTACAGGAGCTGAGGCCCACCGCCTTCGAGGGGATCACGGTCACCCTGGTCGGCATCGGCCATCCGGCCGCCGGTCAGCCGGTTCCGGCACCGGCCGCGGCGCAGTGGCTCAAACAGCTCTGGCAACGACTCTGCACCGAACAGGGCGGCCAGTGCGACGTGCGGACGTCGTCGGTCGGCAGCGCGCCAGACCGGATCGGGCCGGCCCCGGTGAAACAGTTCGACGACCCGAAGATCGACTACCGCTCGAAGGAGATCCGTTACAGCCTTCCGGAGGCCGCGCTCTTCGAGACCGGCGAGTCACAGCTCCGGGATGACGCCGAGCCCCTGCTCATGGAACTGGCGGTCGCCCTGCGGACCGGCAGTGTGGTCACCGCCCGCGTTCTGGGCTTCGCCGACCCGCGCGGCGACGGCATCTCGAACCGGACCCTCTCCGACGACCGCGCCGAGGCGGTGGCCGCGTTCCTGCGGAGCGAGAGCGTGGCGAACGTCAGCGCCGAGGGCAGGGGCGAGACCAACAGATGCGCCGACGGCAGCACGTTCCCCGCCGGCGCCGCCTCCGACAAGGAGACCGAGTGCGCCCGCCGGGTCGACGTCGTGGCGACCAGAGCATGAGGAGACACTGACCATGGATGAGTCAGCCAGCAACGGCCGGCGATGGCAGGCCCCGGTGCCCTGCCCCGCCGCCACCACCCTGCTCGGCGACCCGGCGATGCCCACTCGGCCGCCCCGTGTCCAGGACATCGAGGCAGCAGCCCTGCTTCGCGCGTTCAGCAGGGCGAACGCCGCACTGCTGCAGGCCCGGACGGCTTTGGACGAGGCCGGCGATCTGGTGGTGGACCGCTTCCACCGGGCGCAGCACGCCATCGACTGGATCACCCGGTACGTGTACCGGGACAAGGCCGCCGAAGCCCGGCGGGCCGAGGACGACGTCGTCCGTCGGCACGCCGACGACGGCCCCGAAGACCGGCGGAGGCGGGCACTGCCGAAATGGACGATCTGGGTCGTGCTGATCGTCGCCGGAATCTTCGACGTGGCCTTCGTGGGCAACGTGGTCCAGCGCATCTTCGGCGCCGGGCCCGACGAATTGATCTACTACCTCTCCTATCTACCGGGCATCGGTCTGGCCTTGGGCCTGTTCGTCGCCAGTCAGCGCCTCGCCGAGAACCTCTTCCGTCATCGGGAAAGGGCGACCCGATCGGGGCGGCGCGGCCGACTGAACCCGCGGCTCCTGCTGCGCAAGGTGTTGTGGGACTGGCGGCCGGAGGAGGAGACCCGCGAGGACCGCGACCTGCCCTGGGACCGCCTGGCCGGCCCGGTGGTCTTCGCCGGCCTGATCGTGGGAATGCTGGGGGCCGGCGCCTACATCCGGGCGGCGCAGGCCAAGAGCTTCCAAGCGCTGGCGGATTTCCAGCCGGTCTTCGTCGGGCTCCTCGTGCTGCTCAGCGTCTCCGCCCTCGCGGTGAAGGCCCTCACCCACAACCCGCACGCCGACAAGGCGCTCGACGCGCGTAAGGGCATGGACCGGGTTCGTAAGAGCGTGAATGAACTGACCGAGGACGCACGGAAGCCGCTGGTCGAGCACAACAAGGCGTGGAACGCGCTCCGATCGGCGATCCTGTCGGTCGAGGGCGAGGCGGTCCGCATCGTCGAGGAGGAGTGCGCCCGGATCCTCGACGACCGTGGCCGGCGCGGGGAGGACGGCCCGTTGCGGCTGCCGCTCACCGTGCTGCAGCGGGCCGGCGAGGACGGGAAGACGACCGAGCAGCCGGTACTCCCGACACTACGTGTGGACATCCTCCAGGACGCCCGTGACGTGGCCGAGCGCCATCACCCCCGGATCCTCCGGTCGGCTTTCGCGTCCGCGGGAGCTGCCCTCAACCGCCAGTTCCGGACCGGCGACCGGGACGCGCCCCGGATCGGTGAGATCCCCGCGCCGCGGCGGTCCGCGGACGTGGGCGAAGAGGGGTAACAAGCGGCCGGGGTGGCCTTGAGCGCGGGCGCCGTCTCGCTCGGGGCCACCAGGCCCCGGGCGGGACGCAAGCGGGCCGGGCTGACCGTGGACCGGGCTCGGCGCGCCGGGCGCAGCGTGGTGGACTCCGACGAGGGTTAGTACTGCAACCCGATGTCGTTGCTTACGGCGGTTCGAGTCGTTTGCGGTAGTGACAGGCTCGAGCTTGTTCCTGGCGTCGGCGGCGATATCGG
>NZ_QGGR01000026.1 GCF_003148685.1 Actinoplanes xinjiangensis
GAACCCACGACGAGGCTTTTCTATCGCTATGTCCTTCTAACCGAGCATGTTCCAGCCGGAGCCGTTACGTGCAGAACCTCTGCTTACGTGCTTAGTAGTCCCAGGGCCGCCCGGTCTGCTGGTACTGGGCGACCGGGATCAGCTTGGCGTCGGGCTCCATCCGGTCCACGTAGAGCCGACCCTCCAGGTGGTCGATCTCGTGGCTGATCAGCCGGGCCAGCGCCCGTTCGAAACTGGTGACCACCCGCGTCCCGTCGAACCGCGCGTGTTCCACGTCGATCCGCAGCGGACGCGGCACCAGGCCCCGGTAGTCGAAGAACGACAGACAGCCTTCGTACTGCTCGTCGCACTCCGCGGACTCGCCGACGACCCGCGGGTTGAGCAGGACGACCGGGTCGACGTCGCGTTCCGGTGGGCGGACCACGGCGGCGGCCACCGGAACGCCGATCTGTGGCGCGGCGAGACCCACGCCTTTGCTGAACTCGTGCAGGTCCTCCAGGCGGCCGAGTGAGGTGAGCAGCCGGGTGACCGCGTTGCGGGCGGCGGCTCCCTCGCGGGGCAGCTGGAAGTGGCGGGCCCGCTGCCGGAGCAGGTCGGACCCACGCTGGATGATGCCGATGCCACGCATCCGGTGCGAGGCCCGGGGCAGGGCCGGCTCCGGAGGCCCGGTCTCCTCGTAGACCGGCGCCTCGGCGCCGCGGTACCGCCATTCCAGCCGGTATCGCGCGTTGAGCAGGGGCGCGTCGGTTGACCACTCGAAAATGGCGCGACCTCCCTCGGTGCGGCGTTCCAACGGGGTACGGACGGGCACCTCGGCGGCGAGGGACGCCTCCACACCCCAGACCTGGGGTTCGAAGCTCTCCGGGAAGTTCAGCCGCACGGTCAGCGACCGGGTCGGCAGGCGGACGGCGCGCTGGAACCACTGGCCCCACTTCTCCTCGCCGACCGTGTACGCGTACTCGATGACGGTCCGTTCGCCGGGATAGAGCGGGAACTGTCCGCGGGAGTTGGCGAACATCAGCCAGATCTCCTTGGACGCGTCCCGGTCGAGTTTGACCCGCCAGATCATGGTCTCGGCCGCGGCGCCCTCACCGGCGAACGCCTCCACGTCCATCTCGTCGAAGGTGAGCGGGTTCTCCCGGTGGTGGCGGTTGGAGCCGGCCGGGTCGTGCGGGTACCGATCGACGGAGATCTTGGCGAGGTAACGGGTGACCGGTTCCACCCCGGCGTTGTAGAGCCATCGCTGGACACGGCAGCGGTAGGCGCCGTCGGTGTAGGCCAGCTCGGCGACCTCACGCTCGACGATCAGGCCGGTGCCGGGCGGTAGCCACTGAACCGGCACCGGAGGGTCACGGTGCGGACCGGTGGCGCGGGCGTGGCGAAGTTCGTCGTACTCCTGGAATCTCTGCCAGATGGCGCCGCCGGCGCCGAGGACGGCTTCCGCCCGGCGGGCGAAGTCCTCGGTGGGTTTGTGCCGGCGTCCCTCGACATGGCTGACGTAGGAGGGATCGAAGCCCATGCGCGCGGCGAGCTGCTTCTTGGTCATCCCGCGCTCGGTCCGCCATTGCGCAAGCGCCGTGACGAACTGATCTGCGGCCCTTTCAATGGGCGAGGTGGTCATCACGGATGTCCCCTTCGCGACGGCACGTTCAGTGTCGCTGGGATCTTGTGTCCCCAAGGAGCTAGTAGCGCGTTGCCGACAGATACCTTGACGAATCAGGCAGCGCGGCCACGCTACGTTAAGTAATCATTACCTTGGGCATTCGCCCGAAAGATCCCCTTGGGTCGGTGTGGTTAGGCTACCCTTAACCGGGTACCGTGTGTCGTCGTGAGCCCCAGTCGCTCCACAAGAGCCGGCTCGCCACCATCCGCTTCAGCAAGCTCATCCGCGAGGAGTTGTGCGGTGACTCAGCGACGAGTGCCGCGGGCAGACGGCCGCCCGTGACCAGCATCACGATGGAGCTCACGCAGATCCGCCCCCGGCCGCTCGCCCCGGTCACCGCGACTCTGCGCGCCATGTTCGGCACCAGCACCGAGGTCCCCGGGCTCGCCCCCGACCTGGTCGTCCGCGACCTGGCCGGCTGGACGCCCACGGCCCGGCTCGCCGACGTGCACGCCGACACGCTCCTGGACGCCGCACGCCGCCGGTGGAATGCCCAGCCGCACGCCGCCGCCGCACTCGCCTGGAAGGCGTACACGTACTGGCTGGCCCTGCCCGCCGTCCTCGGCTGGGCCTCCGCGCGACGGGTGCCGCTGCTCACCGCCACCGACACGCTCATGCGCTTCGACGACCCGCGCCCGCTGATCACTCTCGGCATGCGCCCCGACATCCCGGTCGCCGTTCTGCCGCACGACCCGCTCGCGCTCTCCGGCCTCCCGCAGGTCAAGGTCGTCGCCGACGAAGAGGCCCTGCTGACCGAATTCCGTCGCAGCCTCCTCGACCAGCACCTCACCCCGCTGCTCGACGCCCTCCACGGCCGGGTCCGCCTCGGCAAGCGCACCCTGCTCGGCTCGCTCGCCTCCGGCATCGCCTACGGCGTCCTGCGCTCCGCCGACACCGTCCCCGGCTCCTCCGCCGACACGATCGACCGTCTGCTCGGCGCCTTCGGCGTCCGCGACCTGATCGAACTGCACCCCGGACACCAGGGCAAACTCGAAGTACAGCGCAAGACCTGCTGCCTGGCCTTCACCCTGCCGCAGCCCAAGGTCTGCCCGGGCTGCTGCATCAAAACCGCTTAGTCGTACGAGCTACGCACAGTCCCGTGGCATCCGGGGCGACGCAGGCGATCCTCCTGCCCGACAGGGCGCCGCCGGGCGTATGCGACGGTCACCGCCAACCCTCGGCTGGTTCTCACCGCTGTCTCAAGGCCTCTGAGACAGCGGTGAGAACCAGCCGAAGCTTTCGGGCGGCACGGCCGTCCGACCCGACTCGTGCCGATCCGGCCCCACTCGGCCGATCCAGCCCGACTCGGCCGATCCGGCCCAACTCGGCCGATCCAGCCCAACTCGGCCGACCCGGCCCTCGGCCGATCCGGCCCGAACAACCCGGTGCGGCCTGAATCTTGGCCAGGCCGGACCGCGGGCCGGTCGGATGAGCGCCGATCGGGTGGATCAGTAGGGCTCGCCGCCGGCGAGTACCGCCTCGGGGTCGTCGACCAGGTGGCGGACGTCCCAGACCCAGGCGCCGCCGGTCCAGGTGGGGCGGAAGCCCACCAGGTCGGACATGGTCCGGAGCATCTCGATGTCGCGGGGCTGCGGAGTCAGCACCACCACGGCCGCCTTCCAGAAGCGCAGGTCGGCCAGCGCCATCTCCCGGCGGGTGTCGTTGATCTCCGGGATCGGGTTGCCCTGCTTGATCGAGGTGATCAGTCCGCTGGTCGGGCGCCACGGTGGTGCGAACATCGCGGTCCGGTCCTGCGGATTCTGCGGGTTCTGGGCGGGCAGCAGCGCGTACGCCCCGGCGATACGCAGGTCCTGGCCGGTCTCGGCGGCCCAGCGCAGCGGGTCGGGGTAGACGCTGTCCGGCAGCGGCAGGGCGACCAGGGTGTGCCGGTCGTCGACGTACGCCCGCCAGGCTCCGGAGGTGATGAACGTGGGCACAGGGTCCATCGCGACCGTGGCCAGCGGCTTCGGGATCAGCGGGACCAGTGCCATGGCGACCGCGGTGATCATCGCGACGCGGACCGGGCCGCGCGACGCCGGCTGGCTGCGGATCATGTCGGCCGCGCGCTGGCAGCCCAGGGCGAGGACGATGCCGACGATCGGGGCGATCGCCATGGCCCAGCGGGTGGGTACCGCCGAGTCGAGCACCGGGATGCTGTGCAGCGCGGCCCAGATGCCGGGAACGCCGGTGTCGACGCCGTTGAGCACGACCCTGGGACCCAGCGACATGGCCGCGAAGAGCAGCGCGATGCCGCCGAGGACCAGCACCGCCGCGGACCGCCGCAGCCAGATCAGCAAGCCGGCGAAGAGGACGATCAGGCCCCAGCCGAAGAAGGCGTTCTCCTCGGCCGGGTTCTGGGTGAGGCGGCTGGCGATCGTGGCGTCGCCGGCCACCGAGTGCCGGGAGTAGGCGGTGAACGACGCGAGGTCGGCGCCGAACGCCCGAACGTATTCGGACAGGCCCTGGTAGCTCTGCGGACCGAAGAACTGGACGCTGAGCGGGTAGGCGAGCACGGCCAGGGTGGCGGCCGCGGTGACACCGAGCGCGCGCAGGAACGGCAGCGCCTCGCCGGGGTGGCGGCGGCGCCGGACGACCGCCATGACCGCGCAGAAGAACCCGAGCCCGACCGCGGTCATGAAGAGGATCTCGAGGTTGATGAACGCCTGCCAGACCAGGAGGCCGGCGAGGATCAGCCCGTTCCGCAGCGCCCGGCCGCGGACCCGGAGCTCCAGGGTGCGCCAGATGATCAGCGGAACGAGGAACTGCGAGACGATGTTGGGGTGGCCGCCGGCGTGCGAGACCATGCTCGGCGCGAAGGTGCAGAAGAGGGCACCCACCCAGGCCGCTGCCCGAGATGTGACGAACCTGCGCGAGAGTACCAAATACCACGACGCGCCGGTGAATGCCAATGCGCCGGTGAGAAATACGTTGAACGCCACATGCGGGCCGAACAGAAGAGTGATGGGCGTCAGTGGCAAGGAAACGGCCAACACCGAGGTGTTGGCCATCATGTTCACCCCGTCGGGGTAATTCATGCGGTCCGAGAAGAACGGATAGACGCCATCGGTGAGCACGCGCGCACCGTGCGCCAGCATCCACTCGAAGAAAGCCTGATCCTGCGGATCATCACGCAGTTCATGATCAAGATTGAGCCACACAGGGGCGGTGAGGTAGAGCGCAACAGCAAGGAGACTCGCCAGCGCAACAACATCCCGCCACGTGAGCAAACGGCGCCACGAAGGGCGTCCCACCTGCTCTTCGGCAGCCTCGAGGGTGGGCGCGGCAATGGCCGGCGCGGCCACCGCGACACTCGCCCCGAGGGCTATCAGCTCCGCGTCCAGGTCGTCGTCGGCGGTCACTTGGCGCGGCGGCAGAACGTTCTCGCCGGTCGACTGGCCTGTCGAGTCAAAACCCGTAATCGTCATAGCATCGGCCACCCTAACCGAGGTTTACGAGAAGCCAGCGGTGTGCGCCCCAGGCGTGATAGAGCCGATATGTACGCGTGTTTTCCGCGTGTCCGAGGAGGTGACCACCCGGTGAACTCCCAGTGGGGTAACCCCCGCGAGTACCGGGCCTCGCTATGTCTCAATCAGGCCAAAAAATCGGTGGTGACCAGCGCCCAACTTTCGGATAGGCGCGTCAAGTGGTTAACTTCAGCGGTCCCGCTGTCACTCAGATCGGCAAGATGAGGGAACCTCACCTATGGCAGACATCACTGGAGACCAGCGGATCCAGTCCGAAGTGCTCGAAGGCCTCGCCACCGCGGTGAACCACCGCAGGTGGTTCGTCGAGCTCGCTCTCCCGCATCTGGGGGACAACCCCATCGAAATCGGTAGCGGTCTCGGCGACTACGCGATCGAGTGGGCCGAGCACCTGCCTAAATTCACCGCGACCGAGGCGGACCCCGATCGACTCGTCCTGCTCAAGGAGCGGATGGCGGAGTACGCGAACATCGACGTGAAGCAGATGCTGCTTCCGGTCGAGAACCCCGCGGGGGAGTACAGCGCCGCCGTTTCCTACAACGTGCTCGAGCACATCGAGGATCACGTCGGCGCGCTGCGCAGCATGAAGGAGCTGGTCCGCCCCGGCGGCAAGGTGATCATCATCGTCCCGGCGTTCATGTTCGCGATGAGCCAGGTCGACATCGCCACCGGGCACATCCGCCGCTACACGAAGAAGACGCTGAGCGCCGCCTTCGTCGAGGCCGGCCTGGAGATCGAGAAGATCCACTACGCGAACGCACTGGGCCTGATCGGCTACTACACCGCGACCAGCATCTTCAAGCTGGCCCCCAAGGAGGGGCCGATGGTGAAGGTGTATGACTCGCTGGTGCTGCCGGTGACCAAGGCGGCCGAGCGTGTCGTCCGGCCGCCGTTCGGTCAGTCGGTCTTCTGCGTGGCCCGCTCACCCCGCTGATCAACGTCAATCAGGCCGCCGGCTCACGCCGGCGGCCTCTTGCGTTGTCTCTCAGCCCCGCACCTGGAAGGTCGGGCGGACGGTGGCCCGCGCCACGGTGTGGAACGCCAGGTTGAAACCGACGTAGGCGGGCGACGCGTCCGGTGTCACCTCGAGACGGTCGACGTCGATCGCGTGCACCGCGAACACATAGCGGTGCGGGCGGTCGCCGGGCGGCGGGGCCGCACCACCGTAGGCACGGTCGCCGTAGTCGCTGCGCACGCAGAACGCGCCCTCCGGCAGCGGGTCGACGCCGCGCTCGAGCGACGTCACCGACACCGGCAGGTTCACCAGCACCCAGTGCCAGAAGCCGCTGCCGGTGGGTGCGTCCGGGTCGAAGCAGGTCACCACGAAACCGCGCGTCTCGGCCGGGAACCCGGACCAGGAGAGCTGCGGCGACAGGTTCTTCCCGCCGACGCTGGTGTGCGCGTACATCTCGTCGAGGGGCTGCCCGTCCGTCACGTCCGTGCTGGTCACCGTGAAGGACGGGACCGGTGGCAGGACATCGTAGGGATCGGGCGCCGTGGCGCGGTCAAGACTCATGGATGGCCTCCGGCGTGGTCACTGAAACTGATCCGGTTTTCCCACGATGGGCAGAGACTAACCGTTCGACGTGTCGAGCGCCTTTCGTCCCCATTGCCGTACGTGGTCACTCGTACGGGTAAACGCACAGGTGGTGCGCATGGGTCGACCCGCTCTCGGTAATGCTTCTGTCAGACATCCGACCGGGTGTGTGCGGCAGAGATCCCCGCGCCTGGTCGTGATCGATCGTCGCGTTTGCAGTCGCGGCGATCAGCGAGTCGGCACCCGTCGGTTCTGGCGGGTGCTGACTGCTGTCCACGGGTGTCTCACTTCAGCCGGGACACCGACAATCCGCGGTAGACCTTGCGGTAGACCACACCGGTACGGCTGTTCCCCGCGTCGATCATCATCCCGCGGCCCATGTAGATGCCCACGTGACCGCGACCGACCACCAGATCGCCGGGACGGGCCTGGGACCGCGACACCGACCGGGCCCGGCGGGCCTGCGCGCCGGACGAGTGCGGGAGGCTAAGGCCGGCCCTGGCGTACGCGCGCTTGGTGAACCCGGAGCAGTCGAAACCGCCCGGCCCCTCGCCACCACGGACGTACCGCTTGCCGACCTGCGACTTGGCGAACGCGATGACCGCGCGCATGTCCCGGGAGCCGCCGGACGACCGGAGCGACCGCACCGTGGTGGTCCGGCTGCTGCGGCGCACGGTGCCCCGGTCGGAGATCGTCACCCGCCGCTGCTGGACGGCGACCCGCCTGCCGGCCGGACGCTCCACCCGGGCCCGTGTGGTGCGCACCGCGCGGATCTCCCGGGTGACCGGGCGCTCGGCGGCCTGACGGGCCCCCACCGGCCTGGTGGCGGCCCGGCGGGCCTCCACGGAGCGGACGGCGGCCCGGCGGGCCTCCAGGGGCCGGACAGCGCCCTCACGGACCTCCACGGGCCGGGTGACGCTCTGGCGGGCCTCCACGGGCCGGGTGACGCTCTGGCGGGCCTCCACCGGGCGTGCGGCCTGACGGGCGAGGGCGACGGGACGGCGGGAGACCGGAGATGGGCGGACCCGGGCGACGGGCCGCGCCGTGACGGCCCGGCGCGGTGCCACACGGGACACACGTTCGGCGGCCGCCGCGCGGGCCTCCAACCCGTCGCGTACCGGCGACGCCTCGAACCCGGCGTCGAACCGGAGTTCGCGGAGCCGGTTCCACGGCGCCTGTGCCGTCACCGGCACCGACTCGCCGAGCTGTCGCTTCTGGATCTCCGCGCCCAGCGGGTGATCCGCGAGGTCCGGTGTGACCGGCAGGGCCTGGAGCGGCGTGCTGACCGCTTCCGTGCCGTGCTCGACCTGGTCTGGGGCCGGTGCGATGACGGCCAGCGCAAGTGCGCCGGCGGTCAGTACCCGCCGCGTGGACGAACCGTGCAGTGTTGCCTCCGAAATAGGCCCGGGGCACTCACGCGAATCCCATCCCAACGCGACCGATGCTGCCTGCCACGTTTATGCCACCGTCGAAGGTGGGCAATGGGAACCCGGACAACCGTGCTTATTCCGTGGACCATGCCAACACAACATCGAATCCGCCGGGGCATGATTCACATAATTGATCCCCGATCACGATCCGATAAACGCTGTGTTCAGCGTGGATCCGGCAACGTCACGCGTACGCCTGAGGTGGACATCGCCCCGGTCAGTGTGGCCTCACTGAGCCGCACGTCAGAGGGCACGTCGAAGGGCAGCACCCCGGTCACGGTCTCGCCCGGTTCGACCTCGGCGAGCAGTGACGAATCACCATCGTTGAGAAACACCGCGGCCTGTTCGGCGACCGCGTAAGGTACTCCGTTGGTGTCATGGACGCGCTGTGCGCCACTGTCGAACAGTTTCGGTTCGCCGCTGTTGTTCGTCACCTTCAGGTCGAGCAGACAGAATTGCCCGGCGGCCTTCTGCTCCATGCCCTCGGGGCCGATCGACGGCACCCCGCAGCGCAGTCCGGTCACGTCGAATGCGAAACCGGCGGCCGGCGGGTCGCCCGGTTCGGCGACGGTGACGGTGGCCGGGGTGGTGACGATCGCCCAGGCGCCGAAGGCGACGAGTGCGGTGGAGACGGCGACTCCGCCGGCGATCCAGAGCCTGGCGCGCAGCGGGTGCACGTCGGCTCCGTCCTCGTGGAGCGATGCCCTGCGGGCGGGCGCCCGGTGGGCGGCGGGCGCGGAACGGTGCGGCGCGTACGTCACGGTGTCCCCTCCGGTCGGATACGGCGCGCGCCCGGATGTCGGACGCGCTGTCCGTCCATGCTGGGGATGGTGGGGCCGGATGCGGCCGCGACTCGCCGCATATCAGACCTTATCGGTCATATAACTTCGTCGCGTTCCCCCTGAAAGAGTGACTTGACGTCAGCGCTGGAGCAGGATCTTCCCGAAGTGGTCGCTCGACTCCAGCAGCTCGTGTGCCGCGGCCGCCTCCGCCAACGGGAACGTGCCGTGCACGATCGGCTTCACCAGACCGGCGGCCACCAGAGGCCACACCTGATCCCGCACGCCCGCGACGATCCGTGCCTTGTCCGCCGCCGGCCGCGCCCGCAACGACGTGGACGAGACCCGGCCCCGCTTCGCCATCAGCGCACCCAGGTCCAGCTCGGCGGTCCGGCCACCCTGCATGCCGATCACCGTGATCCGGCCCTCCGGCGCCAGCGCCTCCACATTGCGGGCCAGATACTTCGCTCCGATGATGTCCAGGACGACGTCAGCGCCTCTTCCGCCGGTGTGGTTCAGGACCGACCGTACAAAATCGTCGTTCTGATAGTCGATCGTCAGATCGGCGCCGAGCGTGCGCAGCCGCTCGTGTTTGCTCGCCCGAGCGGTGACCAGGACTTTCGCGCCGAGCGCCGCCCCCAGCTGCACCGCGAACGTGCCGATCCCGCTGCCCCCGCCGTGCACCAGCAGCGTCTCGCCCGGCCGCAACCGATCCCGATCCACCACGTTCGACCACACCGTGCACGCCACCTCCGGCAGCGACGCCGCCTCGACCAGCGACAACCCGGCCGGAACCGGCAGCAGCTGCCCCACCGGCACCGCCACCCGCTCCGCGTAGCCGCCGCCGGCCAGCAGCGCACACACCCGCTCGCCCACGTGGTGCCCGGTCACCCCCGGGCCGATCGCGCTGATCACCCCGGAACACTCCAGCCCCGGATAGGCGGACGCGTCCGGCGGCGGTGGATAGAGGCCCTGCCGCTGCATGACGTCCGCCCGGTTCACCGCCGACGCCGTGACGTCGACGACGACCTCGCCCTCGGCCGCTTCCGGGTCCGGAACCTCGGCCCAGACCAACTGCTTGTCCTCGATCACGATCGCGTGCATACGGCCGACTCTGCCCCACCGGTACGACACGATCCAAGCGCGGGTGGCAGACTGGAGCGGCACTACGGGAGGGCTCGCCTAGTGGCCGATGGCGCCGGTCTTGAAAACCGGTATGGGGAAACTCATCGTGGGTTCGAATCCCACGCCCTCCGCTCCGCCTTGAGCAGCGACAACCCCCGCCGACCTGTGAGAACGCAGGACAGCGGGGGTCTTGGTGATAGATCTTGAGTCTTAGTCGGCGCCGACCGACAGGACAACGCTCTCTCGATGCGGAGTCAGAGTCGGGCCCCGGCGTACCGCAGCATCGCCGCGCTGAAGAACTCGACCATTTTCGGATGGTAGGAGTTGTGCCAGTCCCGCATGGCGTCGTCCTCGGCGTACAGGAGGGCCATGCCGAGGTAGGCGTCCCGGCTCGGGATGTAGAACCGGCTGGTGATGGCGTAATGCCTGCCGACCAGTTCCTGGATCGCTTCGTCCTCCGGCTGGGCGCCGGCGGTGATGGCGGCCGCGACCTCGCCGTACAACTCGTGCCAGTCACGGTGAACCCGGTCCTTGTCGACGTGGGCCCAGTCACCGGTCGCGGCAAGGCTGGCGGCTTGCTCCTCGGCGAGCGAGCGGCGGCACCGCTCGGCGTACTCGGGGTCCATCGTGGAAGTGCTCATCTGCAGTGTCATGCCTTGTCGGTAGGGTTTGGGGGCCATGGCCGACCGTCACTTCCGGAGTGCCGGCGGCAGCGGACTCTGACACGCGGCTGCCAGCAGGGCAAACCAGTTTCCGACGGCCTGCAGTTCTCCGTCATGGCGCAGAGAACGCGCCCGGTCTCATCTCCACTCGGTTCCCCATCTAACGTTGTTAGGGTGGCGGTGCCGTGGCGGCGCCGTGTCTCGGTGCCTGAAACATGCTTGGAGCGAGGTGGCAGCTGTGTCGACCGGCACCCGACGGGCCCGTGAACGTGCGGGCACGCGTGAACGGATCATCGAGGCCGGGCTGCACGTCCTGGAGAGCGAGGGCGTCTCGGCGCTGACGATCCGGCGCATCGCCACCGACGTCGAATACGCCGCGCCGATCGTCTATCAGCATTTCGCCAACAAGGACGCACTCGTGCTGGAGTTGGCCGCCCACGGCTATCGCCTGATGTTGGCGGAGCTCCAGCAGACCGACGGAGAGCCCGACATCGACCGGCGCATGATGCAGCTCGCGTCGGAGTATGTCCGGTTCGCCGGGGAGCACCCGCACCTGTATCAGGTCATGAACGGCGGTGCCATCGACGCGCAGGATCGCCGACAGGCGGCGGCCGGCGCCATCGGTGTCCTGGAGGAACTGCTGACCGCCTGGTCGACCGCCCACGACGTGGTGCTGGCCGATTTCGATGAGGCCTGCGACATCGTCTGGGGCACGCTGTACGGCATAGCCTCGCTCGGCCACCTCGACACCGTCGGCAACGAGCGCGCCCGGCGGCTCGCCCAGGAGGCGTTGCGCGCGTTGCTCCGCGGCTGGCGGACCGACCTGCCGGAGAACGGGTAGGCGCCACCTGGCTCCGGCCCGGCTGCGTTTCCGCGTAGCCGGGCCGGAGCCGTGTGCCGACCTACCATGCAGCCTCGGTGACGATGTCGTCAGTTGCCGGTGGGGGTCCAGTCCGCGGGCAGGCCGGAGTCGCTCAGGATCTCGCCCCGGTTGTAGTAGTCGTTGCTCGACTGGATCAGGTTGCCGCGCAGCCGTAGCACGGTCACGGCCGGCACCGCGAACGGACGGGGCGCGCCGACGATGTGGCCGCTGAACACCCCCTCGACCACCACCTCGTCACGCCCGCCGAATCCGCCTGTCACCTCGAACCCGAGATCGTCGATGAGCTGATGGGACCCGGTCTCCCACTCCTTGACCCCTTCGCGACCGTGGAACACCAGGCTGAGAGCGCGGTCGGTGTAGACGGCGTCCCTGGTGTACAGGCGGGCGAGATCGCCGGTGTCGGTGGTCGCCCACGCGGCGGCCCAGCGTCGCCCGATCGCCGGCACCTGGTCGTTCTTCCGGCTCTGCTGCGCCTGCTCGACGACCTGTTTCGTCCCGGCCCGCACGGTCTGCTCGCTCGGTGACGCCGCCGAGGAGGGCGTTGTGCCGGCAAGGAAGGCCGTTGCGGCAGCGAGACCGGAAGCGAAGATACGCATACGCATGTGATTCCCCTTGCTGAGTCGACGCGGCATGGCGTCTAACGTTGTTAGATTTTCTAACGTCGTTAGATTAAGCGCGGCCGATGGTGCCGTCAAGGGTGGTCGAACGCCGGCCCGGCCGGGGTCCGCTGATCGCGATCCCCGGAGGCGCTAGTGAGACGCCGTTCCGGGGGGTGAGACCGCCGGGCATGGCCTGATCCCGCTGATCATCAACTTCCGGCTGAGCGAACGTGGCGCCGTCCACACCCGGCCGGACGACGTGCGGTCCAGGTGCTCAGCCGGCTGCCGGGTTGAGGATGCGCTGCGGGCCGGTACCGCCGGCGGCGAGCCGGTCGCCGGGGTTGGCCAGCTTGCATCGCTGGAGGGAGAGGCAGCCGCAGCCGATGCATCCGCTGAGCTCGTCGCGGAGCCGCTCCAGAACGGTGATCCGTTCCTGGAGGCGGTATCGCCAGCGGGCGGAGAGCCGGGACCAGTCGGCCCTGGTGGGCGTGCGGTTCTCCGGCAGCGAGTCGAGGGCCTCCCGGATCTCATCGAGCGACACCCCGACCTGCTGGGCGATCTTGATGAACGAGACCCGCCGCAACTCGGCCCGGTCGTATCGACGCTGGTTGCCGCTGGTACGGGAGGCGTGGATCAGCCCCTCCCGCTCATAGAAGCGCAGCGCCGACGGTGCGACTCCGCTACGGGCGGAGAGTTCGCCGATGGTGAGCGTCTCCATGGCACTCCTTGAGTTGAAGTGAACTTCAAGTTGCAGCCTAGACACATGAAGCTGCTCAGCCGAGTCACCGCAGACGTCAAACACTCCCCCAGCGCCCACTCCACGCTGGATGTCCTGTGGGTTCTCTACGACAGAGTGTTACGAATCACTCCGGAGACGATCGATGACCCGGGCCGGGACCGGTTCTTCCTGTCGAAGGGACACGGCCCGGCCGCCTACTACGCCGTACTCGCCGCGAAGGGTTTCTTCCCCGAGGAATGGCTCGACGACATGGGCGGCTGGGACAGCCCTCTCGGCCACCATCCGGACCGGGTGCTGATCCCCGGCGTCGAGATCGGCACCGGGTCGCTCGGCCACGGGCTGGGCATCGCCGTCGGTGCCGCGCTCGGGCTCCGCGCCCAGGGTCACCTCGACACCAGGACGTTCGTGCTGCTCGGCGACGCGGAACTGGACGAGGGGTCCAACCACGAGGCGATCGCCTACGCCGCCGCGGTCGGGCTGCCGATCACCGCGATCGTCATCGACAACCACAGCTCGACGCACGGCTGGCCGGGCGGTATCCCGGCACGGTTCCCCGGGTGGGGGGTCTCCGTGGTGAACGGGCGCGACCGCGACGAGATCGAACGGTCCCTGCGCAGCGTCGAGAACCGGCCGCGTCTGGTGGTGGCGGCGCTGTGAGAGAGACGTTCATCACCACCACGACCGCCATCCTCGACGAGGACCCGCGAACGGCGCTGGTACTCGCCGACATCTCGGCCGACTCCTTCACCGACGCGCAGCGCCGGCATCCGGAGCGGGTCCTCAACGTCGGCATCCGCGAGCAGTTGATGGCCGGGGTCGGCGGCGGGCTGGCCCTCACCGGGATGCGGCCCTACCTGCACTCGTACGCGACGTTCCTGATCGACCGGGCGTACGAGCAGATCAAGCTGGACTTCGCGCACCAGGACGTGGGCGCGGTGCTGGTGAGTATCGGTGCGTCGTACGACGCGGCCGCCGAGGGCTACACGCACCAGTCCCCGGGCGATGTGGCCCTGCTGGACACCCTCGACGGCTGGACCGTGCACGTGCCGGGGCACCGCGACGAGGTGGCGGCGATCCTGCGCGAGGCGGCCCGCCACGACGACCGGGTCTACGTACGCCTCTCCACCCAGGAGAACAGCCGTCCCCATCACGGCGCCGGCCTGCACGTGCTGCGCTCGGGTGGTCCGTTGGTGGTGGCGGTGGGGCCGATGCTCGATCCGGTACTGGAGGCGACACGCGACCTGGACGTGACGGTGGCCTACACCAACACGCCGCGGCCGCTCGACACCGCCGGGCTGCGCGATCTCGTCACCACCCCGGAGATCGTGGTGGTCGAGCCCTACCTCGCCGGCACCTCCGCACGACTGGTCAGCGAGGCCCTGAGCGGGCTGCCGCACCGGTCGCTGCACCTGGGCGTCGGGCGTACCGAAGTGCGACGGTACGGCAGCAGGGACGATCACGCCCGCGCTCACGGCCTGGATCCGGCCGGACTGCGCCGCTCGATCGAGGCATTCCTCGGCAGTTGGACGCAGAGGGGTTAGACGCAGGCCGGTTTCGCGATGAGGATCTCACGCAGGAGCGACTCGGCCCGCCACACGGTGTCCGAGTCGCCCAGCCTCATCCGGAACCGCTCGCGCACCCCGTCGATCGCGGTGACGGCCAGCTCGATGCCCGGCTTGGACAGGTCGAGACGCCAGGTCACGTTGCTCAGGTGGCGCAGGTTCGCATTGAGGTGCAGGCGCAGCCGGTGCAGCGGCCGGGTGTCCTGGGTGACGACCAGCCGACGGCCGGTCAGCAGTAGGAACCAGTCGCCGGAGAGTGGGGCGCCGGGCCGGACGCAGCGGGCCACCAGAACGGCGGGGTCGTCGGAGTCGACGCAGCTGCGGAGGATCGGCAGGTGCCGGTTCGCCTGCGGCAGGGCCGCGGTCGCCTCAGCCGCGGGGTGGAACGTACTCAAGAACACGTCCATGCAGTGTTAACGGAGTATGAATCGAGGAAGAGTCGGGCGGACCCGCTGAATATGGAATTACAGCGGCGACACGGCAGTGGTGTCGGCCATTCTGCGATAGTGATGAGATGCAGTGGCGAGTGAAACCGGCTCTTCCCGTCGCGAAACTGATCGGGGCGGCCGCGCTGCCGGCCCTGGTCGCCGGTTTCGCCCCCGATGACCTGGCCCGCTGGCTCATCGCGGCCGTCGTCGCCGCCGGCATCGTCGTCTGGGCGGCCCGCGACGTACTGCTCCCGGTGCGCCTCACGGCGGACGACGCGGGCATCACCGTGCTCACCGGATTCGCGCGGCGCCGCCATCTCCCGTGGTCGCAGATCGAGGCGGTACGGGTGGAACGCCTCCGACGCAGCGAGGTGCTGGAGATCGACACCGGAGACACCGTCTACGTCCTGAGTGAGCCGCAGCTCAGCGCCGTCCCGCAGGAGGTGGCCGGGACGCTGGCCGAGCTCCGCCCGGTCAGTTGAGCAGAGCCGCCGTCTGCATCCAAGCCGCCACCAGGATCGCCAGGACGATGACCGCACCACCGATCAGCTGCTTCACCGACCGGTGCGGCAGTGTCGGGTAGACCAGCGCGGCGGTGATCAGGCCACCGGTGGCGAGACCGCCGAGGTGACCGGCGATCGAGATCTGCGGCACGGTGAACGTGAAGATCAGATTCATGATCAGCGTCGACATCATCGGGCCGGAGTCCCGCACCAGCCGCCGGTTCACCACGATGACGGCGACGATCAGGCCGAACGTGGCCGTGGAGGCGCCGGCGGACATCCGGTTGGCCGGCTGGAAGACGTAGGCCGCCACGTTGCCGCCGAGACCGGCGATCAGGTAGAGCGCGGCGAACCGGAGCGGGCCGAGCTGAACCTCGAGATAACGGCCGACCTGGGCGACCAGCATCATGTTGAGCAGCAGGTGCACCACGCCGTAGTGCAGGAACATCGCCGTGACCAACCGGTACCACTCGCCGGAGGCGACGCCGTGCACGGCCTCGCCATACCACGCGTAGCCGAGCACCGCACCCCACTCGGTCAGTGGGGTGCCGCTGCCGAACAGACTCCAGGCGCCACTACCGACGATGGCGCGCGGGCCGCCGAGGATCGCCGACGCGATCATCACCAGTGAATTGATCACGATGATCGTGGTGGTGACGTAGCCGAGCTGACCGGCGCGGCTGCCGCCGAAGGCGGTGCGCGCCGGCCGCTGGCTGCGGCGTCCCTCCTTGACGCAGTCGGGGCAGTGATGACCCACGACCGCGTCGTTCATGCAGCTGGTGCAGATCGGACGCTCACACCGGCTGCATGAGAGCAGGGTCTCCCGCGACGGATGGCGGTAGCACACCGGTGCCGTCGATGGAGCCTCACTCATGGCACCAAAGGTACCTTGAGACTCAGGACCGCTCGATCACCACTCGCTCGATGACGACGTCCTCGCGCGGCCGGTCGCCCGGGCCGGTCGGCGTGTTCGCGATCGAGTCGACGACCTTCGCCGACTGCTCGTCCGCGACCTGGCCGAAGATGGTGTGCCGACGGTTCAGGTGCGGGGTCGGCGCGACCGTGATGAAGAACTGCGACCCGTTGGTGCCCGGCCCCGCGTTCGCCATGGCGAGCAGGTACGGACGGTCGAAGTGCAGCTCCGGGTGGAACTCGTCGCTGAACTGGTAACCCGGGCCGCCACGACCGGTGCCGGTCGGGTCGCCCAGCTGGATCATGAAGCCGGGGATGACCCGGTGCGAGATGGTGCCGTCGTAGTACGGCCCGCTACCCGGCTGGTTGGTCCGGGGGTCCTTGTACTCCTTGGTGCCCTCGGCCAGCTCCACGAAGTTCCGGACCGTCGCCGGGGCGTGGTCCTGGAAGAGCTGGAGGCGGATGACGCCGTGATTGGTGTGCAGGGTGGCGTAAAGGGTCTCGGCCACGGGTACTCCCGTCATCGTGATGGGCTGTTCTCGTGCAATTCGGATCCTGCCCCATGTCGGGGATCCGGCCGCGCGGGGGTACCCGAGAAGGCAACATGGCTGGAAGAAACCACAGGAGGTGGGCACTGGTGTTCGCAACGATTCGCCGACGGAGCCGGAAAGCGCAGATGCGCAACGAGCTCGGGCAGAGCGTCGACCACTTCAAGCGCGCGGCCTCGATCGCGGCTAACGAGACCAGCGCGACCGTCGCACCCAGGATCAACGCCGCCAGGGAGCGGGTCCAGCCGGCCGCCAGTGCCGCACGGGACGCCGCCTCGCAGAGCTGGGACAGCGCGCTCGCCGCGCTGAACGCCGCGTCGGAGAACGTCCGGCAGGCCGGTAAGACCACCCGTAAGGCGACCCGCAAGGAGCTGAAGTCCGAGGCCAAGCAGGCTCGCAAGCTTCAGAAGAAGGCGGAGAAGGCGGTTGGGCGCAAGCAGAAGAGCCGCACCGGCCGGCTCGCCGGCTGGGCGCTGCTCGGTACCGCTGTCGGGATCGGCGCCGCGTACGTCGCGCGTCGCCGTCGCGAGGCGCAGTGGGACGAGTACGAGCCCGCGTCGTCCCGCACCGGCGCCGACGACGCCGCGTTCGAGCCGATGGAGCCGACCGCATACACCACCGCGAACGGCACCGTCACCGAGCAGAGCAAGCAGGAACCCCGGTAGAACCGCTACCGTCGGCCGGCCCGGACCGGATCCAGGGCCGGACCGGCCGGCAGGTAGGCGACCAGCTGCGCCGGGATCCGGGTGGGACGCACACTGCCGTACCCGAACCGGCTCAGCAGGTCACGGCTCGCCAGCGGGTAGTACAGCCCCGCGTCGGTGATCAGGCTCACCGTGCCACTGCCTTCCGCCGCGTCCGGTGAGGCCGTCGCCTCCACCAGGGCGCCTTTGCCGCGGGCCACGTGCACCAGGTCGACCCGCGACTTGGCGGACGGGGCCGTTCCCGCCGGGATCGTGGCGTTCACCTTGACCGTGGCGCCCGGCAGGGTCAGGCAGGCACTCGCCGGGGCCTCGGTGACCGCCGGAACAGTGACGGGCAGACCGTCGGCCGCGGCGATCAGCTGGGTGTCCGACGGGGGCAGTTTGACGAACACCTCGGCGTCCACCGTGATCGGTGTCGTGGCCAGCAGTTTCGCCTGCATCTCGGTGAGCGCGGCGATGCCGTCCGCCAGCACGACGGCGAACGTCCGGCCATCGCCGGTCAGCACCTGTCCGACCTTGCGGCCGGCGATCACCGAGTTCTTCCGCCCGCCCGGGATCACCGGCGCGGTCAGGTCGGGACCGGCCGGGACGGCGTCGACCCAGGCGGTCGAGACGAGCCAGGGTCGCGTGCCGTACCACCCGAGGGCACGCTGGACGGCATCGACACGTGCGGCGGGCAGCAGGTGCCGCCGGCCGGCATGGATCAGATGGGTACGCCCGGACGCGTCCCGCACCAGCAGGCCACCGGCCGGCTCGCTGCCACCGGACGGAGCGGACCCGACGAGCAGGGTGCTGCGCGGCCGTCCCGCGACCGTGTCGGTGCACACCGACCAGGCGCCGCCGAGCAGGCTGCCGGCGGCCGGCAACGTGTCCGGGGCGTCCGGGATACCGAGCGGGGCGCCGAGCGGGAGCTTGGCCAGTTTCGCGGCCGGTACGGCCTTCATCTTCGGCGTGTCACTCTCGGTCAGCAGCAGCCCGGACGTGTAGTTCAGCACCGGATGCAGCTTGCCGTCGGACTTCAGATAGACGTACCGCGCGCCGCTGTTCTTCTCCACCAGCACCGACCCGGTGTCGTTCGCCTCGGCCATGCTGTGCCCGGTGAAGAGCCCGTAGACCGCGAAGCCGCCGACGATGAGAGCGGCGACCAGTAGGCCGACGAGTGCCGTGACGCCGGCCCGGCGCAGCGGTGACCGGTGTGGATCCGGGTCGTGCGAGACCAGCGCCGCGACCACACGCTGCACCGAGTACTGATACGAGTGCAGCTCATCCTGACGCGACGGCACCCCGACACTCTAGAGGTCGATCTCGATCCCGTGGGGGGGTCACCAGGGGTCACAACCATCCGTTGCGGCGTAGCGCGCGGTAGAGAGCGACCGTGACCAGCGACAACAACGCGATCAGGGCGGGGTAGCCGTACTTCCAGCCGGTTTCCGGCATGTAGTCGAAGTTCATCCCGTAGACCCCGGCGAAAGCGGTCCAGACCGTCGCGATGGCCGCCCAGGACGCGATCTTGCGCATGTCGTTGTTCTGGTCGACGGTCACCTGTGCCAGCCGCGCCTGGAGGATCGAGTTGAGCAGGTCGTCGTAGGAGGAGACCTGCTCGACCGTACGGGTCAGGTGGTCCTGCACGTCGCGGAAGTAGCGCCGGATCTCCTTGGGCACCACACCCTGACTGGACGTGATCGACGCGAGCGGACGCTGGAGCGGGACGACCGCCCGACGGAACTCCACGAGCTCTCGTTTGAGCTGGTAAACCTGCTGTATCGGGGCGATGCGGTCGCGGGAGAACACACCCTCCTCGATGATGTCGAGGTCGGCCTCGAAGTCGTCGGCCACCTCGAGATAGTGGTCGACCACCCGGTCGGTCACCGCGTAGGCCACCGCCCACGGGCCCTGCTGCAACAGCGCCGCCCGCTGCTTCTCCAGGTCGGCGCGGACCGGGGACATCTCGGAGGCGTCGCCGTGCCGGACGGTGATGACGAACCGCTCACCGATGAAGATCATCATCTGGCCGGTCTCGACCACCTGGGAGCTCTCGGTCAGCTCCTGGTGCGGCACGTACCGGGCGGTGCGCAGCACCAGGAAGTGCACGTCGTTGAACTGCTCCAGCTTCGGCCGCTGCTCGGCCTTGACCGCGTCCTCCACGGCCAGCTCGTGCAGGCCGTAGACCTGGGCGATGGCTGCCATCTCCGGCTCCTCCGGCTGGTGCAGACCCAGCCACACGAAAGCGCCGTCCCGGCTGCACGCCTCGGCGAGCGCCTGGTCCGGGCTGAAGTCACCGGGCAGGCGGTGGCCGTCGACGTAGACGCCACAGTCCACCACGGAGCTGGTGCCGGCGGCGTCGAAACCCGGCCGGCCCGGGTTGTCACCGTTGTTGAGCAGACCCCGCATCCGCTCGGCCCACACCTTGCCGAGGGGCCGGCCCCGGGTCCATGAACGTTCCGTCATGCGCAGCCTCCCCCGGGACGACAAACCAGCCGAGGGTACCCGCGCCGGGCGAACATCAGTCCACCCGGCGCGGCGCACCTCAGCCCCGTACCTCCTCGATCGCCTCGGCGAGCCGCCGCACACCCTCGTCGATCTGGTCGACGGTGACCGCGGAGTAGGCGAGGCGCAGCGAGCTGTGGCCGCCCTCCAGCAGGAAGTCGCTGCCCTTGACGACCGCGACCCCCTTCTTCATCGCGGCCGGGAACAGCTTGTCCACATCGACGTCGGAGGGCAGGTCCACCCAGAGGAAGTAACCACCGTCCGGCTCGGTGAAGGTGGCGCCGGGGATGTGCTTGCGGATCGACTCGGCCAGCACCCGGGCGCGTTCGCCCAGCGCGGCGCTGACCGTCCGCACCGACTTCTCGATGTCGCCGGACACACAGAACTGGTGCACGATCGCCTCGGACACCATGCCCGGGGAGATGTAGAGGTTGGTCGCCTTCTTCGCGATCGCGTCGATCAGCGCGGCCGGGCCGACCAGGTAACCGACGCGGACGCCGGGGCAGACCGTCTTGGTGAAGCTGGAGGCGTGCACGACCAGGTTCTCGGTGTCCAGCGACAGCATCGAGGGCAGCGGCTCGCCACGGAACCGGATGTCCACATACGGGTCGTCCTCGAAGATGAGGAACTCGTACTGCTCGGCCAGGGCCAGCAGTGCGCGCCGCTTCTCGTCGGAGAGCGTCACACCGGCCGGGTTCTGGTAGTTCGGGATGATGTGCGCCAGCTTCGGCCGCACCCCGGACTCGAGCAGCGCACGCAGCTCGTCGGTGTCGATCCCGTCCGGCTGAACGGTGACCTGGTGCACCTTGGCACCCAGGTTCTGGAGGTTGAGCAGCGTCCGGTCGTAGGTCGGGCGCTCCACGACCACGTCGTCGCCCGGCTTGACCAGGTGCCCGAAGAGGAAGGCGTCCGCCTGGAGCGAGCCGTTCGTCACGATGACCTGGTCGGGGGAGACGTTGTGCTTGTCGGCGATCCACTTCCGCAGCGGGAGGTAGCCGACGGAGGTGCCGTACGCGGTGACCCCGGCGGGATCGGCGTCGAAGGCGCGCGCGGCGGCGGCCTTGAGGCCCTCCACGTCGACGATGTCCAGCGACGGAGCGCCACGGGCAAAGGAGATCAGCTGCTCAGCGGTCATACCCGACAGCTTAGAAGCCGGGTCTATACCATTTTCCGTGTGCCCCTCGCGAGTCCTACGGATGGGACACATGCCGTTATCCTCGCTGGGCACCCCTCATCGCATTGGAAGGAACCACCCCCATGATCGGATTGGTACTCGCCGCCGGCGCCGGCCGCAGGCTGCGCCCGTACACGGACACGCTTCCGAAGGCGCTGGTCCCCGTGGACGGGGAGACCACGATCATGGACATCTCGCTCCGTAACCTCGCGGCCGCCGGCCTGTCCGAGGTCACCATCGTCGTCGGCTACTGCGCCGGCGCGGTGGAGGAGCGCGTCGAGGGTTTCGAGCAGAAGTACGGCGTGAAGATCTCCCTGGTTCACAACGACAAGGCCGAGGAGTGGAACAACGCCTACTCCCTGTGGCTCGCCCGGGACCACTTCGCCCAGGGCGCGCTGATGGTGAACGGCGACACCGTCCACCCGGTCGGCGTGGAGCACACCCTGCTGGCCAAGCGCGGCCCGAGCATCCTCCTCGCTGTCGACACTGTGAAGAAGCTGGCTGACGAGGAGATGAAGACCGTCTTCAATGCGGATGGCCAGCTCACCAAAATCACGAAGCTGATGGAGCCGTCCGAGGCGTACGGCGAGTACATCGGCGCCAACATCATCGAGGCGTCCGCGGCCGGCAAGCTGGCCGACGCGCTCAAGGCGACCTTCGAGAAGGACCCGAACCAGTTCTACGAGGACGGCTTCCAGCTCTACGCCGACCGCGGCAACGAGGTGCGGGCCGCGGAGATCGGCGAGGTCTCCTGGGTCGAGGTCGACAACCACGAGGACCTGGCGAAGGCGCGGGACATCGCATGCCGCTACTAGCCCGTAGCGTCCAGACCCCGCTGCACATCGAGGTGCGGCGGGGCGCGGTCGCCGACCTCGGCAAGATCCTTCAGGACGGGCGCATCTCGTCCGGCGGGGACGTCGCCGTGGTGGTCGGGCCGGGCCTCGGTGAGAGGGTCGTCGACCTGCTCCGCCCGTCGCTGAACTCGGCGGAGATCTACGTCACCGGCGGCGGCACCCTGGACGCCGCCCTGGAGCTGTCCAACAAGCTGCGCTCCGGCCACTTCGACGCGGTCGTCGGCATCGGCGGCGGCAAGACCGTCGACACCGCGAAATACGCCGCGAGCCGCTGGGGCCTGCCGATGGTCTCGGTCGCGACGAGCCTCGCCAACGACGGCATCGCCTCCCCGGTGGCCAGCCTGGTCAACGACGGCATCAAGGGGTCGTACGGGGTGCACATCCCGTTCGGTGTGATCGTCGACCTGGACTTCGTCGAGCACGGCCCCGAGTTGGTCAACCGGGCCGGCATCGGTGACGTGATCAGCAACATCAGCGCCCTCGCCGACTGGGAGCTGGCCCGCCAGGTCCGCGGCGAACCGGTCGACGGCCTGGCCGCCTCCCTGGCCCGGATGGGCGCCGAGGCGATCCTGACCATGCCCGGCGACATGTCCGACGACGCGTTCGTCACCGTGCTCGCCGAGGCCCTGATCTCCAGCGGCCTGGCGATGGCGGTGTGCGGCAGCAGCCGGCCGTCCAGCGGCGGCTGCCACGAGATCATGCACGCCGTCGACTCGCTCTTCCCGGACACCGCGTCGCACGGCGAGCTGGCCGGTATGGGCGCGCTGTTCTGCACGTTCCTGCGCGGTGACGAGCGCCGGCTCAAGCAGATGTCGGACTGTCTGGCCCGGCACCAGCTCCCCCGTACGCCGTCCGACGTCGGCCTCGACGCCGACCAGTTCGTGCAGGTCATCGAGTTCGCGCCGCGTACCCGCCCGGACCGCTACACCATCCTGGAACACCTCGCCATGACGCCGGAGCAGACCCGGCAGAAGCTGGCCGAATACAACGATGTCATCGCGACCCTCTGACCACGGCAACGGCCGCCCTCTCACCGAGGGCGGCCGCCCGCCCGCCGCGCGCTCCGGCGTCAATCCCACCCGGATCGACAACCCCGGCGCGGCGCCCGCGTCCGGTCCGGCACCGTCGGCGGCCGCCGGGTCGTCCGGTCCTTCCGGCACACCCTTGAGGGGTACGCCCACAGCAGCCGACTACTACGCGGCCAACCGCGGTGGCGGCCTGTTCAGCGAGGGTGTCAGCCAGCGGATCGGCGCCCGGATCGCGGTCGCCGCACACAAGCGGCACCTGTCCCCGACCGTCCTGTCGATCCTCAACCTGGGCCTGGGCTGCCTGGTCTCGTTCATCGTGATCGCCACCGCCGGCCCGGTCGCCGACAGGACCCTGTGGGCCGCCCCGATCGGCCTGCTCGCTCTGGTCGGCTGGCAGCTCGCCTACGCCTTCGACTGCGCCGACGGCCAGCTGGCCCGGGTGACCGGCCAGTCCAGCCCCGCCGGTGGCCGCCTCGACGTGCTGTGCGACGTGGCGGTCCAGTGCTCTCTGGTCGCCGCCCTGGCCGCGACCGCGATAGCGCAGGAACCGGCCACTCCCGCCTGGCTGCTCGCCGCGTTCGCCGCCACCTGGATGGTCAACCTGGTCACCTCGGTGATGCAGTCCGGAACCCAGGCCGCCAGCATGGTGAACAGCACGTCGTTCCCGGTCCGCGTCGCCAAGCTGGTCCGCGACTACGGTGCCGTGATCGCCCTGGCCGGCGTGGTCCTGACGATCGCGCCGCAGTGGGCGGTCTGGTTCGTCGCCCTGTTCACCCTGATCAACGGTGGTTTCCTGGCCGCATCGATCGCCTTCGCCGGCCGAGCCGCCCTAAAGGGCTCCTGACCCCGACCAGCTGGCCCCCACCGCTGCCTCACAGGCCCCGAGACAACGCTGACGACCAGCCGACACCACCCGGCTGGCTCCCACCGCTGCCTCACGCCTGCCGAGACAACGGTGACGACCAGCCAGCACGACCCGGCTGGCTCCCACCGCTGCCTCACACGCGTTGAGACAGCGGTGACGACCAGCCGACACCACCCGGCTGGCTCCCACCGCTGCCTCGCGCGTGTTGAGACAGCGGTGAGGACCAGCCGGCACCGCCCGGCTGGCTCCCAACGGTGTCTCGCGCCTGCTGGGGCAGCGGTGGGGGCCGGCTGGGGCGGGGTCTACCGCTTGCCGGTGAGGCTGCCGGCCATCTCCGCGTAGATGGAGATCAGGCGGGGGGTCAGGACGTCGGGGTGGAAGTGTTCCCGGTAGCGGGCGCGGGCGGCGACAGCCGCCGCGGCCGCATCGGCGCGGGCCAGCGGAAGAGCGGCCGCAAGCGAGACCGGATCGGGCTCGGCGAGCCAGCCGGCGGCGGCCGGGCCGGTGCCGACCAGGTAGGGGATGCCGCCGACCGCGGTGCCGAGGACGGCCCGCCCGGTGGACATCGCTTCCAGGATCACCGTGGGCAGCACGTCCTCCCAGGTGGGGACGGCGACGACGACGGCCGAGGCCTGCCGGGCGGCGGTCATGCCGGCCCGGTCGAGCGGGCCGAGGTAGACCACGTCGGAGCGTTCGGCGGCGGCCGCCTCGGCGAGCGGCCGCAACTCACCGTCGCCGGCGATGCGCAGCAGGCCGAGACTGCCGTCGGGGTGCCGGCGCCAGGCGTCGAGGAGCAGGCCGAGGCCCTTCTCCGGGGAGAGCCGGGCACCGTAGAGGAAGCCCTCACCGAGGGGCGCCGGGTCACCGGGGTCGGGCAGCCCGTTCGGCTTGATCACGATGCGGTCGGCCGGGATGCCGTAATCGGTGAGGTGTGCGGCGATCTTGTCGGTGAGGGCGATGTAGCGGTCCACCGACCGCCAGGTGGGCCGGTGCACGGCCAGCGTCGTCGCCATGATGGCGCTCTGCGCGGCTGATCCGCGGTAGCAGCGGTTCCTGATCGCGGGCAGACCGATCAGTTTGCCGCGGCAGTCGTGGCAGTTGTGGCCGTCCCGGAAGTAGAGGCCGGACGAGCAGACCTGCCGGTAGTTGTGCACGGTCTGGACCACCGGGACGCCGTGGGCGTGCGCGGTACGGATCACCCAGGGCGAGAGCAACGGGTACGGGTTGTGCAGGTGCACCACGTCCGGGCGTTCGGCCCGGAGCACCGCCGCGAGTTCACGCTGGGCCGCCGCGCCGTAGACCGGGGAGATCGGCAGCAACGCCTTGCGTGCCGCCGACATCGCGTCGATCGAATCCGAACTGCGCTGGAACGGAACCACCTCGACGCCGGCCTCCCGCAGCTGGCCGATCTCCGTGTCGACGATCACGTTCTCGCCGGAGGGGATCGCCTCGCGGTACCGGTTGTGCGCCACCACCACCTTCATGGGGCGGAGCCTAACGGTCCGCACTGCGGGGCTCGCTTCGCTCTCTCCTCATTCGGACGGGAACGCTACCGTGAGGAGGTGCCCGAACTTCCCGAGGTAGAGGCGCTCGCCGCCTATCTGCGTGAGCGTGCGGTCGGCCGCGCCGTGGAACGCTTCGAAGTCGCCTCGTTCAGTGCTCTGAAGACCTATGATCCGCAGCCGTCGGCGCTGGCCGGGCTGGCCGTCACGAGTGCCGGGCGGCACGGCAAGTTCCTGGACGTCGGTGTCGGTGACGACCTGCATCTGGTCGTGCATCTGGCCCGGGCGGGCTGGCTGCACTACCGGGAGTCGTTCAAGTCGCCGGCCCCGCTGAAACCGGGCAGTGGCCCGATCGCGGTGCGGGTGCGGCTGGACGACGGGTCCGGGTTCGACCTGACCGAAGCCGGTACGCAGAAGTCGCTGGCCGCCTATGTGGTGCGCGATCCGTCCGAGGTGCCCGGGGTGGCCCGGCTCGGCCCGGATGCCCTGGCGGTGTCGCTGGAGGAGTTCGCGACCCGCATCCGGGGGCGAAAAGGACAGATCAAAGGGGTGCTCGTCGACCAGGAGGTGCTCGCGGGTATCGGTAACGCGTACTCCGACGAGATCCTGCACGCCGCGAGACTGTCCCCTTTCGCGCTGACCGGAAAACTGAGCGATGAGCAGGTCGCCACGCTGTACGAGGCGATGCGCGAGATCGAGACGGACGCGGTGGCGCGTTCGGTGGGGCAGAAGGCGGCCGAGCTCAAGGGCGAGAAACGCGCCGGTATGCGGGTGCACGCCCGGACCGGCCTGCCGTGCCCGGTCTGTGGCGACACGGTCCGGGAGGTGTCGTTCGCGGACAAGAGTCTCCAGTACTGTGCGACCTGCCAAACCGGAGGGAAACCGCTGGCGGACCGCCGGTTGTCCAAGCTGGTCCGGTGAGCCGCTACCGGATGATGACAGTGCGTATACATCACGATTGCCGCCGTCACGTCACCTTCTCTCCGGCCGATCCATCGGTATAGTGGCCCGGTCCCTGGCAACCGTCTTGACGCGAACGGGTATCGGCGGACCCGCCGATGATCCCAAGGTCGTGGCGGTGCGTAATCTTTTTCCGGATGCGGGAGGACGTAGGCGGAGTGACTACTAGCCTGCATCGCCCAACTACCGACAGCAGCCGGAGCAGACCCGTGCGGTACGACAGCTTCGAGTGGCAGGAGCCGCCACCGAGCAACGGGGTGCCGCGGAACGCTTGGGGCCGGCAAAGCCGCAGAGTGTCCCGCTGGCACCGGCCGTACACGGTCCTGCTCATCGTCTTCGATTTGATCTCCACGCTCGGCGCCAGCCACATCGCCAGTTCGCTGGAGAAGTCGCAGGCCGGTTTCCAGAACCGGTCCTGGGCCTTCCTCGACGGCACGGAGCTGTTCAACTTCTTCGCGTACGTCGTGCTGCCGCTCGGCTGGCTCGTCCTGCTGTGGACCAACGGCACCTACGACCGGCGCTACCTCGGTCTGGGCAGCGAAGAGTTCAAGCGGGTCCTGCGGACCTCGGTCACCGTCGTCGCCGCCGTCTCGCTGCTCGCGTTCGCCACCAAGGCCGACCTGTCCCGTGGGACGGTCGCCACGGTGTCGCTGAGCGCCCTGCTGCTCCTGCTCCTGGGCCGGGCCATCGCCCGGCAGATCCTGCACCTGGCCCGCCGACGGACCGGTCACGGCGCGCACCGGATGGTGCTGGTCGGCACCCTGCCGGAGGCGCTGGAGGTCTACACCGCGGTCACCCGCAGCCCGGCCGCCGGCCTCATCCCGGTCGCGATCCACCTGACGGACGGGTTCTCGGCGGCCCGCGGTATCGAGACTCCGGTTCCGGTCTACGCCGGGCGCGACGTGCTCTCCCTGGTCCGTGAGGTGGGAGCCGACACGATCGCGGTCTGCGGCTCCGCCAGTTCCGAGCCCGGTGAGCTGCGCCGTCTGGCCTGGCAGTTGGAGGGCACCGGCGTCGACCTGGTGGTCGCGCCCCAGCTCACCGACATCGCCGGGCCGCGTGTGCACATCCGCCCGATCGAGGGCCTGCCGCTCCTGCACGTCGAGGAGCCGACCCTGTCCGGGCCCGGCTGGCTGGTGAAGAACCTGATGGACCGGATCGCGGCGGGTCTCGGTCTGCTGGTGATCAGCCCGATCCTGCTGCTCATCGCGCTCGGCATCCGGATGTCCGACCCGGGTCCGGTGTTCTTCCGGCAGACCCGCGTCGGCCACGACGGCCGCACGTTCCGGGTGTGGAAGTTCCGGACGATGTATGTGGACGCCGAGGAGCGTAAGGCCACGCTGGACGAGCTCAACGAGACCGACGGCATGCTCTTCAAGATGAAGCACGACCCGCGGATCTTCTCGTTCGGGGCGAAGCTGCGGGCCACCTCGATGGACGAGCTGCCACAGCTGATCAACGTGCTGAAGGGCGAGATGTCCCTGGTCGGCCCGCGCCCGCTGCCCGCGGACGACGGCGACTACCTGGGCGATGTGCGGCGGCGACTGCTGGTGCGCCCCGGCATGACCGGGTTGTGGCAGGTCAGCGGCCGCTCCGACCTGTCCTGGGACGAGGCGGTCCGGCTGGACCTCTACTACGTCGACAACTGGTCCCTGACCTACGACCTGAGCATCCTGTGGCGCACCATCGGCGTGGTTCTCCGACGCAAGGGCGCCTACTAGGACCCGGCATGACGGGCCAGGTCGGAAGCGTGGTGGCGGTGGTCGCCGTGCTCGCCGCCCTGGCCACGGCCGTGGTGGCGGTGCTGCGGCTGCGGGCGCGGCGCGGGATCGCCACGGCGATGCAGCGGGCCACGTACGACGTTCTGCACACGGCGGTACTCGCGGCCGAGCCGCTGCGCGCCGGCCTGACGTCGGCGACGGCCGGAAAAGCGGTCCGGCATCTGCGGGTGCTGGTCGGTTCGGTGGGCCTGGCGATCGTCGACGGGGACAAATGCCTGGCGTACGACGGCCGGGGCTCCCACCACGAACAGGAGCTGATCGCGGCGGCGCGCAAGGCGGTGAAGGCACAGCGTTCGGTCGTACTCAACGGGTCTGATCTGTCCTGTGACCGCGTCGACTGCGTGGCGCGTGGTGCGGTGATCGCGCCGTTGGGCGGGCCGGGTGGTGCGGCGAAGGCCGCGCTGATCGCGGTGGCCGACGGGCAGCCGGCGCCGGGTCTGGTGCAGGCGACGCTGGAGGCGGCACGCTGGGCCGGGTCGCAGTTGGCGGTGGCCGAGCTGGAGTCGTCGCGGGAGCGGCTGGCCCGGGCCGAGGTGCGGGCGCTGCGGGCGCAGATCAGCCCACATTTCATCTACAACGCGCTCACCGCGATCGCGTCGTTCGTGCGCACCGACCCGGAGCGGGCGCGGGAGCTGATCCTGGAGTTCGCCGAGTTCACCCGCTACTCGTTCCGGGCGCACGGCGAGTTCACCACGCTGGCCGAGGAGCTGCGGTCGATCGATCGTTATCTGACGATCGAGCGGGCCCGGTTCGGGGACCGGCTACAGGTGCGGCTCCAGATCGCCCCGGAGGTGCTGGGAGTGGGTCTTCCGTTCCTGTGTCTGCAGCCGCTGGTGGAGAACGCGGTCCGGCACGGGCTGTCGCGTAAGCCGGGCGTCGGTATGGTGAGCATCCAGGCACGCGACGCGGGGGCGGAGTGCCACATCACGGTCGAGGACGACGGGGTCGGCATGGATCCGGCGGTGTTCACGCTGGACGGGCCGGACTCCGAGGACGGGCAGCACGTCGGTCTGGTGAACGTGGACGAACGTCTGCGGTCGGTCTTCGGCGACCACAACGGCCTGGTGGTGGAGACCGCACCCGGCTCGGGTACGAAAGTGAGCATGCGGGTGCCGAAGTTCCACCCCCAGGTGCGGGCATGAGCAGCCTCGTCGTGCTCGCCGTCGACGACGAGCCACCGGCGCTCGATGAGCTGGCCTATCTGCTGAACGCGGACGGCCGGGTGGCGCACGTGCACCGGGCCGGTGACGCGACCGAGGCGCTGCGGGTGCTGCGGGACACCGAGGTGGACGCGGTGTTCCTGGACATCCGGATGCCCGGCCTGGACGGTATGGAGCTGGCCCGGATCCTGCGGCGGTTCGCGCAGCCACCGGCGATCGTCTTCGTGACCGCCTACGACGACGGTGCGGTGGACGCCTTCGACCTGGGCGTGACCGACTATGTGCGCAAGCCGGTGCGGGCCGAGCGGCTGGCCGAGTCACTGCGCCGGGTGGCGGGCCTGCAGGCGGCGCCGGCACCGCCGGTTCCGGCCGACGAGCCGGCCATCCCGGTGGAGCTGGCCGGCACCACGCGCATGCTGCCGCGGTCGTCGGTGCGGTGGGTGGAGGCGCAGGGCGACTACGCCCGCCTGCACACCGGGGAGACCTCCCATCTGGTACGTGTCTCGCTGGCGACCCTGGCCGAGCGGTGGGCCAACGCCGGTTTCGTCCGCATCCACCGCTCGTATCTGGTGCAGTTACGGCTGGTCACCGAGTTGCGCCTGACCGGCTCGGGCTACGTGGTGGCGGTCGACGGTGCGGAACTTCCGGTGAGTCGCCGGCACACCCGGGAGCTGAAAGATCGCTTGATCAGAGCCGCGAAACACGACTGGAACCGCTGAATCCACACGGTTGTCCACAGCCTCACCGGCTTGTCCACAGAGTTATCCACAGGCTCGGAGCGGTTATCCCGGATCAGTGCCAATCCGCGCCGTGCCCGCGCTGTGCGGGCGTACCCGCTCACAGGATGCATCTCCACAGCTTGTTCACATCTCCACCGCCGGCTCTGCGCAGGCGATCAATAAGCTCCTGGCCACCGGCCGGTGCGTCACGGGGGCACACCGGCCGGCGACCAGGGCTGCCCGGGAGGTGCCAGGAGCATGGAGAGTGTCGAGCGACGGGTCCTCGTCGTGGAGGACGAGCGCGCCATCGCGGACGCGGTGGCCGCCCGGCTTCGCGCCGAGGGCTTCCTGGTGCAGGTGGCCGGAGACGGACCCGGTGCGGTCGCCGCGGTCCGCCAGACCCCGCCGGATCTGATCGTCCTCGACGTCATGCTGCCCGGCTTCGACGGCCTCGAGGTGTGCCGGCGGATCCAGGACCAGCGGATACCGGTGCTGATGCTGACCGCCCGCGACGACGAGACGGACCAGCTGGTCGGCCTGGCGGTCGGCGCCGACGACTACATGGTCAAACCGTTCTCGATGCGGGTCCTGGCGGCCCGGGTGCACGCGCTGCTGCGCCGGGCGGACCGGGTCGCCGCCCCGGCACCGGCGCCCGGTCTGCGGCTCGGTGATCTGGAGATCAACCACGCGGAGCGGCGGGTGCTGCGCGGTGGTGTCGAGGTGCATCTGACACCGACCGAGTTCGACCTGCTCACGCATCTGGCCGGTAGGCCGCGCACGGTCGTGCCCCGGGAGCGGCTGCTGACCGAGGTGTGGGGCTGGGCCGACACGTCCGGCACCCGGACGGTGGACAGCCACGTCAAGGGCCTGCGGCGCAAGCTGGGAGCGGACCTGATCCGTACGGTCCACGGCGTCGGATACGCCCTGGAGGTCGACCGGTGATCAGCCGGCTGATGGTGCGGGTCCACGACCTGGTCGCCCCGCTGTCGGCCTGGTTGCCCCGGCCGCTCGACCCGGTCCGGTCGATCAAGGCGAAGCTCTCCCTGGCGCTCGGGTTCGCCGGTGGGGTGGGCCTGCTGGTGTTCCTGTGGAGCATCGACTTCTACCGCGTCGACCTGCTGTGGATGGCGATCGCCGCGGCTCTCGGCCTGGTCACGTTGCAGGTGATGGCGCACGGTGCGACCGTGCCGCTGCGGGAGATGACGGTCGCGGCCCGGGAGATGGCCCACGGCGACTACACCCGGCGGATCCGGACCCGGTCGCAGGACGAGGTGGGCGAGCTGGCCTCGGCGTTCAACCAGATGGCGGCGGATCTGGCGGCCTCCGACCGGCAGCGGCGTGAGCTGATCGCGAACGTGTCGCACGAATTGCGTACGCCGATCACCGCCCTGCGGGGCCTGCTGGAGAACATCGTCGACGGGGTGGCCGCGGCCGAGCCGGAGACGATGGAGACCGCCCTGGCCCAGACCGAGCGGCTCAGTCGCCTGGTCACCGACCTGCTCGACCTGTCCCGGCTGGACGCCGGGGTGGTGCCGATGCGGCGGGAGCCGATCGACGTGCCGGTCTTCCTGGACCGGGTGGCGCGGGAGGCCACGGTGAACGCCGGCGGCACCGGCCACGACGTGCGTTTCGAGGTGTCGGCGCCCCGCCTGGTGGTGCCCGGCGACCGGGAACGCCTGCATCAGGTCTTCGCGAACCTGCTGGACAACGCGGCCCGGCACAGCCCGCCCGGCGGGGTCGTCACGGTCCGGGCCGAGCGCCACGACGATCACGTGGTGCTGGCCGTCGTGGACCAGGGCGACGGGATCCCCGCCGGGGAACGGGAGCGGGTCTTCGAGCGGTTCACCCGGGGTGAGCGGGCCACCGGCGGCGGCACCGGGCTGGGCCTGGCGATCGCGCGCTGGGTGGTGCAGCTGCACCGGGGCACCATCGCCGTGGTCGAGCCGGACGACCGGCGCGGGTGCCACATCCAGGTACGACTTCCGCTCCGGGCACCTGAGGAGAGTGCGCGGACACCGTCGCGGTCTTGACATTCGGCGGAGGGCGGAGAGACTGCCGGACATGGTCGTCGATGATCCGCCCCCGCGCCCACGCGTGACGGTCGTGCTCGCCGATGCCGCCGCCCGGCGCGGCGCGGCCGACCGTGGCAGCAGCGACCTCACCGAGCAGACCCCGATCGGTGAGGCGCTCGTCAAGGGCCTGGTCCGTGCGCAGTTCGCACTCGCGCTGCGGCTCGCCCTGGTGGTCGCGGCCGGACTGGGCACCCTGCCACTGCTGTTCGCCGTCGCGCCGGCCGTCGGCGAGGTCAAGGTCTTCGGCGTGCACCTGCCGTGGGTCCTGCTCGGGGTGCTGTCGTTCCCGTTCCTGGTGCTGGTCGGCGCGGCCTACGTGCGCTGGGCGGAACGTAACGAGCAGGACTTCGCGGCCCTCATCCGCAGGCCGGAGCCGTGAACCCGTACCTGGCGCCCGGCCTGGTCCTGGTCCTGCTGCTGACCGTGGCGATCGGGGCGTACGGCCTGCGCTTCGCCCGGACCACATCGGACTTCCTGGTCGCCTCCCGATCGGTGAGCCCGTCCTGGAACGCGGCCGCGATCAGCGGTGAATACCTGTCGGCCGCGTCCTTCCTCGGGGTGGCCGGACTGATACTGCGCTACGGCGTGGACGTGCTCTGGTACCCCGTCGGGTTCGCCGCCGGTTATCTGGCGCTGCTGCTGTTCGTGGCCGCCCCGCTGCGCCGCTCCGGGGCGTTCACCCTGCCCGACTTCTGCGAGGTACGGCTCAGGTCGACCGCGCTGCGCCGGCTGGCGACCGCGTTCGTGCTGTTCATCGGCTGTCTCTACATGCTGCCCCAGTTGCAGGGGGCCGGTCTGACGTTCGCCACGCTGACCGGTGGGTCGTACGCCTGGGGTGCCCTGGTGGTGGCCGTGGTGGTGACGGCGAACGTGGCGTTCGGCGGGATGCGGGCGATCACCTTCGTGCAGGCGTTCCAGTACTGGCTGAAGCTGACCGCTCTGGCCGTACCGATCATCTTCCTGGTCCTCCAGTGGCAGGCCGACGGCCGCCCCGCGGTGACGCCGCCGCCGGGCGCGGTCTTTCCGGCGGCGACGACCGTGACGATCCAGCAGGACGCGGTCCTGGACGGTACCCAGCGGGTCGAGAAGGGCCAGGAGCTGCATTTCGACCAGGGCGCGCCGGTACCGACGGTGAGCACCGTGGACGCGGAGTCCGGCGACGCGTGGCTCCTGCCCGGCGGGACCGGACTGTTCTCGACCTACTCCCTGATCCTGGCGACGTTCCTCGGGACGATGGGACTCCCGCATGTGCTCGTGCGCTTCTACACCAATCCGGACGGCGCCTCGGCCCGCCGCACCACCCTCGTGGTGCTCGCCATGGTCGGCCTCTTCTACCTGCTCCCGACGGTGTACGGGGTCCTCGGCCGGATCTACACACCGCAGCTGCTGATGACCGGCAACACCGATGCGGTGGTGCTGCTGCTGCCCGAGGCGGTCCTGGGCGACGGCCATCTGGGCCGGCTGCTCGGCGCCCTGGTCACCGCGGGCGCGCTGGCCGCCTTCCTCTCCACCTCGTCCGGCCTGCTGACCAGCGTCGCCGGGGTGATCTTCACGGATGTGCTGCGACCGGGCCGCAACGGCTCGATCCGGGACTTCCGGATCGCCACCCTGCTGGCCGCGTCGGTGCCGACCGGACTGGCCCTGTTCGTGTCCGACATGGACGTCTCCCGGGTCGTCGGGCTGGCGTTCGCGGTCGCGGCGTCGAGCTTCTGCCCGCTGCTGGTGCTCGGTATCTGGTGGCGGCGGCTCACCGACGTCGGTGCGATCGCCGGCCTGATCGCCGGCGGCGGTGCGGCGATGGCGGCGGTCCTGCTGACCGTCCTGGGGCCGCCGCTGACCGGCTGGCCGGCCGAGATCATCGGGCAGCCGGCCGCCTGGACCGTGCCGCTGGCCTTCCTCGTCATGGCCGGCGTCTCCCTGGCCACCGGCCGCCGCGTCCCCCCGGACGTCGGCGCGACGATGCTGCGCCTGCACGCTCCCGAGGCCCTCCGAAGCTGAGTGGGCCCGGCGGCCGTACCGCCGCGGTCGTTGATTTAAGGATCTTTAATGTTGGACCCTCGACCGCGCGCCGCAACGCGCTCGTAATCCTGGGCATGAGACGCACATACCGCCGCCCGGGCCAGACCGGGAACAAGCGCAAGATCGTGATCGGTGTCGCCGTGGCCGCTCTGGTCGGCGGCGGTATCGCCGTGGGCACCGGTCTCAGCAACGCCTCCTCCGTCTGCGACGGCATGGATGCGGCGATCCGGCAGAACCAGCAGTTCATCGCCACCCAGCGGGCCAACCCGAACTCGCAGACCGAGGCCGTGGTCGCCAACCGGCAGGCGGTGATCGACCTGATCAACGTGCAGAAGAAGCAGGCGGGTTGCAGCGGCGCCGTCGCGGCTCCCCCGGCCCAGCAGGCGACCAAGCCGCCCGCGCAGCAGGCCACCAAGCCGCCGGCCCAGCAGGCGACGACTCCGCCCGCCGCCGCGCAGCCGCCCGCGAACAACGGCGGCGGCGCGGCCGGCCAGGTCGTCTGCGCGGGCTCGACGGTCACCCTCTCCGGTGAGGGCGGCGCCCCGGCCGCGTCCAGCGGCACCTTCCCGATCGGCACCACGCTGCGGGTGAAGAACCTGGACAACAACAAGAGCATCACGGTCAAGGTGGCCAGCACGTCGGGCAGCTGCATCCTGCTCAACAACGCCGCCTTCGAAGAGGTCCGGGAGCCGGGCAAGTTCCTGATCCGGCGGGCGGTCATCGAGCGGGTCGGTTGATCGGTTCGGGCGGTCCGGGTGTTTCCGGACCGCCCGCCGGCCCGATACGTTCTTTTCATGAGCGTTCCGGCACAGCGTCCGCCCGACGGCGGCACGGCGGCGATGTCGCTACGCGGGCTCGTCAAACACTTCGACACCCGGCTGGCGGTCTCCGGCGTGAGCCTGGAGGTGCCGGCCGGTTCGTTCTTCGGCCTGCTGGGCCCCAACGGGGCCGGCAAGACCACCACCCTCTCCATGGCGGTGGGCCTGCTGCGGCCCGACCAGGGCGAGGCCGTCCTTCTGGGGTACGACGTCTGGCGCGCCCCCGCCGAAGCGAAGGCCCTGGTCGGGGTTCTGCCGGACGGTGTGCGGATGTTCGACCGGCTGAGCGGCGCGGAGCTGCTCGCCTATCACGGTCTGCTGCGCGGCATGCCCGCCGACGTCGTCGATCAGCGGGCCCGTGACCTGCTCGACGTGCTGGAGCTGGGCAGCGGCAACCGCACTCTGGTGGTCGACTACTCGGCCGGCATGAAGAAGAAGATCGGCCTGGCCTGTGCCCTGTTGCACGCGCCCCGGCTGCTGGTGCTGGACGAGCCGTTCGAGGCGGTCGATCCGGTGTCGGCGGCGCTGATCCGGGACATCCTTCACCGGTATGTGTCCGGCGGCGGCACCGTCGTCTTCTCCAGTCACGTGCTGGAGGTGGTGGAGCGGCTCTGCTCGCACGTGGCGATCATGTCGGACGGGGTTCTGCGGATGTGCGGGACACTGACGGAGGTGCGTGGCGAGCGCTCACTTCAGGACGTGTTCGTCCAGGTCGTCGGGGGCCGGGTGGCCACCGGGTCGGAACTCGCGTGGCTTTGACCCCCACCGCCGGGCGGGTCCCGGTCTGGGCGTTCGTCCGGCTGAAGCTGCGGATCACCGGTAACGGTCTGCGCGGCCGGCCGGCCCGGATCGTCATGTTCGTCCTCGGCCTGGTCGCCGCCTGCTTCTTCGCGATCCTCGGGCACGCCGTCTTCGCCCTGCCCGGTCTGCTGGACCGGCCGGAGGCGGGGGAGATCCTGTTCCCGTTCGGCGGGGCGGTGCTGATCCTCGGCTGGGTGTTCCTGCCACTGCTCTTCTTCGGCGTCGACAACACCCTCGATCCGGCCCAGTTCGCGCTGCTGCCACTGCGCCGGCGCACCCTGATCACCGGGATGGGCGCGGCCGCGCTGGCCGGTCTTCCGGCGCTGGCGACGTTCGCCGCCACCCTCGGCATGGTGACCTCGGCGGCCCAGATCGGCGGGTTCGGAGCGGCTCTCGCGGGGTTCACCGGGGTGGTGCTGGGGCTGCTGTTCTGTGTGGTGCTGAGCCGGGCGGTGATCAGCGCGTTCGCCACCGCGCTGCGCTCCCGGCGGGCCCGTGACCTGGCCACCATCATGCTCGCGGTGGTGGCCGCGTCGATCGGGCCGCTGGAACTGACCCTGCTCGGGGTGCTGAACCGGGCGGACTGGGAGTCGGTCGAGGTGATCGCCCAGGTGACCGGGTGGACGCCCTTCGGTGCCCCGTACACGATGGGTCTCGATGTCGCGGCGGGCCGGGCGTGGGCCGTACCCCTCAAGGTCCTGATCGTCGTGATCGCCGTCGGCGGTCTGCTCTGGTGGTGGAGTCGGACGGTGGAGCAGGCGATGGTCGGTGCGGCGGGCGGACCGGGGCGGGGCCGGGCCGGGACGTCCGACGGTCGCGGGCCGGTGGAGCAGCTGTTGTTCCGCTGGTCGCCGCGGAGCCGTTTCGGTGCGCTGACGGCGCGGGAGATCCGTTACTGGTGGCGGGAGACGCGGCGGCGTGCCGCGCTGGTCACTCTCGGCATGGCCGGCGTCTTCCTGCCGCTGTCCACCGCCTTCGCCGGTGGTGCGGGCAGCGCCACCGGCCTCGCGTTCGTCGTCGGCGCCATCGCCCCGATCGCTCTGGCCAACCAGTTCGGGTACGAGGGCAGCGCCTATGCCACCAACCTGGCCACCGGCGTTCCGGGGCGCCTGGAGGTGCACTCGCGGGCTGCCGCCCATGCCCTGTTCACGGTGCCGTTGCTGCTGCTCGTGGCGGTGGTGACCGCCGTTCTGGAGCGCCGGCCGGCGGACATCGCGCCCCAGCTCGGCACACTGCTGGCCACCTACGGTGCGGGCCTGGCGCTGGTGATGCCGATCTCGGTACGGGCCGCCTACGCGCTGCCGGACACGACCGCCCCGTTCTCGCTGTCGTCGGGTGGCGGGTTCAGCAAGACGCTACCCGGCGTGGCCGCACTCTTCGGCGCTCTGATCGCCGGTGTGCCGGTGCTGGTGCTGACCCTGTGGTGGCCGTGGCTGGGACTCCCGGTGGGCCTGGTCTACGGGGTGGGCGCCTACCTGCTCGGCGCACACCTGGCCGGTGCGATGCTGGACCGCCGGATGCCCGAGTTGCTGGCGGCCGTGACACCGCGCTGACCGTCTTCGGTCGGCCTCGGGGCGTCGCGTGACTCCGCCGGCCGACGGCGAAGAGGTCAGCGGAGGTGGCGCAGACCGTCGCGTCTGACGAAGATGACCCGCCGCTCGGTCGCCTCCCCGGTGGGTCCCAGCACGTAGCCGTCGATCCACAGCCAGCCGTCGTAGGTGATCCGCGGGTCGACCCGGATGACCCGGAAGGTCAGCGCCCGCGCCCCGGCGAACTGGACACTGGCCGCCGCGCCCACATGGAGCACCTCCCCGGCCCGGGGCAACGCGTCGCTGATGGTCCGCCTCCCATCCTCGCCGCTTCCGACATTACACAAATTGTGTAAACCGGCGACACTCATGGATCGTCCACTTTCGAGCGACGATGCGGCAGCATGATCCTCATGAGCGGTCCCGATCCCGAGATACCCGACGACCGGCATCGATCCCGTCAGCGCCAGCTCGCCGGTGACCTGCGGGCCCTGATCCTCGCCGGCGACATCGGCCCGGACCAGCGGCTCCCCAGCACCGCCGAGTTGACCCGTCGCTACGCGGTCAACAACCAGACCGTCACCCGGGCGCTCGCCATCCTCAAGGCGGAGGGCCTGGTCACCGGCCACAGGGGACGCTCGGTGGTCTCCACCCGCCGCCGGCCGGCCGTGGTGCGGGCCGGTCACCACCCGGCGCCGGTGACGCCCGGCCGGGAGGCGGTGACCCGTCTGCTCGACGTGGGCGAGACGGGTGCGCCGGCTCAGGTCGCGCGGGCCTTCGGCATCCCGGACGGCGATCCGGTCGCGGTCCGGCACCAGATGCTCGTGCTGGACACCGAACCCGCCGAGCTCATCTGGACATACCACCCGACCGGGATCGCCCGGGGCACCGCACTGACCGAGAACCGGCGGCTGCGCGGCGGTTCTCCGGCCGTCCTGGCCGCGCTCGGGCACCCGCTGCGGCACGCGGTCGACCAGGTCTCGGTCCGGCCTGCCACGGTCGCCGAGTTCATCGCGCTGCAACTGACCGGGGACATCCCGGTGCTGCGGCAGTTCCGGGTCGCCTACACCGACGGCGACCGGCCGATCGAGGTGACCGTCATGATCAAAGCCGGCCAGCAGTTCGAGATCCGTTACGAGTTGCCGTCGCCGGGCTGACCGCGCCGCAGACCCACCTCGCGGACGAAGATGCGCCGCCGCTGGAGTGCGCCGCCCGCCTGATCGAGGACGTAACCCTCCAGCCAGATCCAGCCGTCATAGGTGGCCCGCGTGTCGACCCGGATGACCCGGAAGATCAGCGCACGGTCGCCGGAGAACTGGACGCTCGCCTCCGGGCCGACGTGAACGACGTCCCCGGGCCGCAGCATCACCTGACTCATCTCTCGAAAATAGTAGTTGATCAATTGAATCGGGTAGCCGCATGCGCAATCTGTAATCCCCGAGAATGATCGGATGACGACCGACGAGCCGGGTGGCCGCATCCACTCCACCGATCCCTTCGCCGTTCCGGAGACCGGGAAGTCCCAGGTGCGGCGCCTCCGCGGGCGGTTCGCCGCGACCGTGACCCTGTGGACGGCGCCCGGCCCGGCGGGCCTCACCGTGTCCTCCGCGATGATCGCCGACGGCGACCCCGGCCGGGTACTCGGCCTGATCGACGAGGAGAGCGACTTCTGGGAGGCCGTCTCGGCGGCCGGGCGATTCGCGGTCACCCCGCTCGCACCCGACGACCGGCAACTCGCCGACCGGTTCGCCGGCCTCTTCCCGGCACCGGGTGGGCTGTTCGCGTCCGGAGAGTGGGAGCAGACCGCGTACGGTCCGGTGCCCGCCGGCGCCACCACCTGGGCCGGGTGTGTCCTGGACAGCAGCCGCCCGTGCGGGTGGGCCGTGCTACTCGACGGGGTGATCGAGACGGTGCGGACCGGCTCCGGCGGGCCTCCTCTGGTCCACTACCGGGGTAGGTACACCGAGCTAGTCTGACTGCCGCTCAGCGCAGTCAGACCACCACTCAGCGCAGACCCCGACCGGCGGACGGTGACACGACTCACTCCTTCGTACGGTGCCGGAAAGTCAGCTCCCACGAAGGTGGTGAATCCCGTGCCGGCATCCGCCGAGAGATACCTCGAAGTGCAGCGCTCCGAGGAGTTCGCTCAACTGCGCCATCGACTGCGCAGCTACATCTTCCCCACGACGGTTGCGTTCATCGTCTGGTACTCGCTCTACGTACTGCTCTCCGCGTACGCGCGGGACTTCATGGCGATCAAGGTGATCGGCAACATCAACGTGGCGCTGATCTTCGGCGTCCTCCAGTTCGTCTCGACCTTCGGGATCGCGTGGCACTACTCGCGGTACGCCGCGCAGAAGCTGGACCCGCTCGCCGATGCCCTCTACAAGGAGCTGGAGGACGGTCCGTCGACCGAGCCCGCGGCCACCACGCCCGACGGGGGTAAGGCCTGATGGCTGCACAGATCCTCGCGGCCGAGTCCGCTGCCAGCTCCCGCTCGCTGACCATCACGCTGTTCCTGGTCTTCGTGGCGATCACCCTGGCGATCACCATCTGGGCCAGCCGGCAGACCAAGACGGCCACCGACTTCTACGCCGGCGGCCGGCAGTTCTCCGGTTTCCAGAACGGTATGGCGATCGGCGGCGACTACATGTCCGCCGCATCGTTCCTCGGCATCGCCGGCATCATCGCCCTGTACGGCTACGACGGCTTCCTCTACTCGATCGGCTTCCTGGTCGCCTGGCTGGTGGCGCTGCTGCTGGTCGCCGAGTTCCTGCGCAACTCGGGCCGGTTCACCATGGCCGACGTGCTGGCGTTCCGGATGCGGCAGCGCCCGGTCCGGACCGCGGCCAGCGTCTCCACCATCGTGGTGTCGATCTTCTACCTGATCGCCCAGATGGTCGGCGCCGGCGCCCTGGTCTCGCTGCTGCTCGGCATCAAGCCGGGCGCCACGTTCCTGGGCATGGACGCGAACACCGCCAAGGTCGCCACGATCATCCTGGTCGGCGCCCTGATGATCACCTACGTGACGGTCGGTGGCATGAAGGGCACCACCTACGTGCAGATCGTCAAGGCGTTCATGCTGATGGGCGGCGCCCTGATCATGGTGCTGATGGTGCTGGCGCACTACAGGTTCAACCTGTCCGCGCTGCTCGGTGACGCCGCCGCCCAGTCCGGCAAGGGCGCCGCGTTCCTAGAACCGGGCCTGCGCTACGGCGTCGAGACCGCGGGCGACGCGGCCAAGACGTTCTACAGCAAGATGGACCTGCTCTCGCTGGGTCTCGCGCTGGTCCTCGGCACCGCCGGCCTGCCGCACATCCTGACCCGCTTCTACACCGTGCCGACCAGCCGGATCGCGCGCAAGAGCGTGCTCTGGGCGATCGGCATCATCGGCACGTTCTACCTGTTCACCCTGGCTCTGGGCTTCGGCGCGGCGGCTCTGGTGGGCGGCGCGAACATCACCGCGCAGGACAAGGCCGGCAACACCGCGGCCCCGCAACTCGCCCAGCAGCTCGGTATCGACTACCTCGGTGGCGACACCGGCGGCGCGATCATGCTGGCGGTCATCGCGGCGGTCGCCTTCGCCACCATCCTGGCCGTGGTCGCCGGTCTCACCCTGGCCTCGTCGTCGAGCCTCGCGCACGACTTCTACGCCAGCGTGATCAAGCGGGGCAACGCGTCCGAGCGGGAGGAGGTCCGGGTCGCCCGGTTCTCCGCCCTGTTCATCGGTGCGGTCGCCATCGCCCTGTCGATCTTCGCGCAGAGCCTGAACGTCGCCTTCCTCGTGGCGCTCGCGTTCGCGGTGGCGGCGTCGGCGAACCTGCCGGCGATCCTCTACAGCCTGTTCTGGCGGCGGTTCAACACCGCGGGGGCACTCTGGTCCATCTACGGCGGTCTGAGCTCCGCGGTGCTCCTGGTGTTCTTCTCGCCGGTGGTGTCCGGCTCGGCCACCGCGATGTTCCCGAACGAGGACTGGCACTTCTTCCCGCTGTCGAACCCGGGCATCATCTCGATCCCGCTCGGCTTCTTCTTCGGCTGGCTCGGCACGGTCCTCTCCAAGGAGACCGACCCGGAGAAGTACGCGGAACTCGAGGTCCGGTCCGTGACCGGCCACGGAGCACACTGACCCTGCTCGCAGTGCACGGACCGGCACAGTCGCCAGTGCCGGTCCGTGTCCGTGCCGTCACTCCTCCCACCTTCGTGCCGAAGCGGCGACGAGGCGCCTGATCCACGCCGGGCACTACGTAACCTTGGTGACATGTCTGCCACCACCTCTCCCAGCGGCAACTCCTCCGGACGAGCGTCCGTGCCCGGGCCGGGTCGTCCCGACCGGGGTCAGCCCCCGCACGGCGCCTCCTCGTACGGTGGTGACGACTTCCAGCCGGCCGGCCCGCGCGGGCCGCGGCCCCCGGGCGGCACCGGCCGTGCCTACGGCGGCGGCGGCGGTCGTCGCCCGCGTCCCCGATGGGGCCGCATCGCCATGGTCGGGGGTGCGGTCTTCCTGGTCATCGCGATCGTCGCCGGCATCTCGGCGTACGGCTACTTCTCCGGCCTCGACGACAACATGAAGCGGACCAACGCCTTCTCCGGGATCACCACGGACCGCCCCGCCAAGGCCGTCGAGGGCGCCTTCAACATCCTGCTGATCGGCACCGACTCGCGTGACCCGGACGCCGTGCAGAACAAGGCGAACCAGTGGCGCGCCGACACGCTGATCCTGATGCACGTGCCGGCGGACCACAACTCCGCCCAGCTCATCTCGATCCCGCGTGACCTGTGGGTGAGCATCCCGACCGAGGACAACGCGCCGTGCGGCACCAGCAGCCGGGCGAAGATCAACGCCGCGTTCGCCTTCGGCGGCATCCCGCGGGCGGTCCGGACCGTCGAGTGCATGACCGACGTGCGTATCGACCACGTCATGACGATCGACTTCAGCGGCTTCAAGGAGGTCACCGACGCGCTCGGCGGTGTCGACCTGAAGGTGGAGCAGGACATCACGTCCATCCACAAGCCCTTCCGCCAGTTCAAGAAGGGCATGATGCACATGAACGGGGCCCAGGCCCTGGACTGGGTTCGCCAGCGCAAGCAGTTCGCCCGTGGCGACTTCGCCCGCATGCAGCACCAGCAGGACTTCCTCAAGGCGATCATGGACAAGGCGGCGAGCAGCGGCACGCTGACCAGTCCGACCAAGCTCAACGCCTTCCTCGGTTCGGTGACCAAGGCGGTGACGGTCGACGAGACGTTCTCGCTGAGCGACATGGCGGTCCAGTTCCGCAACCTGCGGGGCGAGAATCTCACCTTCATCACCAGCCCCAACAAGGGCAGTGAGACCATCGACGGCCAGTCGGTCGTGGTCGCCGACCGGGAGAAGGCGCTCTCCCTCTACCAGGCGGTGGCCGCCGACAAGGTGGGCGAGTGGCTGAAGGCCAACCCGGTCAAGAAGTGAGCGCCGGCTGCCGGAGAGCCATGACTTCATCTTGAAACCAGAAAGACCTTCAGCTGGCGTATGAGCCGTCCGTAAGGTGATGCAGCCCCCGATCTCCCCCTTGGAGTGCTGCATGACCGTCACGGCGAACCGGCCGTCGCCACCCGTCGTGCCGCCGTCATCTCCCGAGAAGATCCGCAAGCGTCGGTCACCGCTCTGGGCGCGGCTCTCCGCCACGGCCGGAGCGGTGCTGCTGCTCGCGAGCGGGGGCGGCCTGATCGGCGGCAGGATGCTGATCAGCGAGACCACCGCGACGATCGAGGTCCAGAACCTCACCGGCGACGCCAAGAAGACGGTCGAGGAGGGTGGCGGCGCCACCATCGAGGGCCCGATCGACCTGCTGCTGATGGGCGTCGACAAGCGCGCCAGCTGGTCCGACGACACGGTGCACGCCGACACGATCATCATCCTGCACATCCCCGCCACCCACGACCAGGCGTTCCTGATCTCCGTCCCGCGCGACACCGAGGTCGAGACGCCGGCGTTCGCGCCGAGCCGGTGGGAGGGCGGCACGGTGAAGGCGACCGAGGCGTTCTACTGGGGCGCCCAGAACGGCGCCGGGGCGGCCGGTGGCGCCCAGTTGCTCGCCAAGACGCTCAAGAACATGACCGGGATCAGCTTCGACGGAGCCGCGATCATCAACTTCAACGGCTTCAAGGGTGTGATCGACGAGCTCGGCGGCGTCGACATGTGCGTCGACCAGCAGGTCACCTCGAAGCACCTGGGGTTGATCGACGGTGGGCCGGTCTATCTCACCGAGGCCCAGAAGCAGGGCCGGAGCCCGAAACCGGTGGTGCACAAGGTGGGCTGCCGGCAGATGGCGGGCTGGGAGGCGCTCGACTACGCCCGTCAGCGCTACGGGCTCAAGAACGGCGACTACGACCGGCAGCGTCACCAGCAGCAGTTGCTCAAGGCGATGGCCAGGAAGGCGTCGGACAGCGGCGTGATGACCAACCCGATCAGGATCAGCTCGCTGATCAAGTCGGCGGGTAAGGCGTTCACCCTGGACATCGGCGACATCGAGATCGCGGACTTCGCGCTCGGCCTCAAGGACGTCGCCGCCAACGACATGGTGCTGCTGCGCACCAACAGCGGCACCTTCTCCAGCAACGGCAACGGGCGTGAGCAGTTCCAGGACGTCAGCCTGGAGATGTTCCAGGCGGCGAAGAGGGATCAGCTGGGCGAGTTCGTGCTCGATCATCCCGAGGTGGTGGCGAACGAGAAGTGATCCACCTCCCTGGTGGAACACCGGCGACCCCGCCCCTTGAATGGACCGGAGACGGGCCTAATCTGATCGGGTGTTCGGACCTCAGGTTCCCAGCGTCACCGCTGACCAAGTCGCCCCCGGCGTCTACCTGCTCGACGTGCGCGAGCCCGACGAGTGGAAGGCCGGCCACGCGCCCGGCGCCCACCACCTGCCGATGATGGAGGTCCCGGCCCGGATGGCCGAGGTGCCCACCGACGGCGAGGTGGTCGTGGTGTGCCGGGCCGGCGGGCGTTCCGGCCAGGTCGTGGCCTATCTGATGAACAACGGCTGGGACAACGTGCGCAACCTCGACGGCGGCATGCAGTCGTGGTCCGCTCTCGGTAAGGACATGGTCACCGACAACGGGCAGCCTGCCCGCGTGCTGTGACTACCGGGTACCGCCCACTGGTCTTCGCCCACCGCGGCGGAGCCGACGCGCTGCCCGAGCACACCCTCGGCGCCTATCTGCGCGCCCTCGACGAGGGTGCCGACGGGCTGGAGTGCGATGTCCGGCTGAGCCGGGACGGGCATCTGGTCTGCGTGCACGACAGCCGACTCGACCGGACCAGCGACGGGCGGGGCCGGGTCAGCTCGAAGACCCTGGCCGAGCTGGACGCGCTGAACTTCGGCTCCTGGCATCCCGGCTATCCGGCCGACGCCGAGCTGCCCGAGCTCGCCCGGCTGCTCACCCTGGAGCGGCTGCTGGAGGCGGTGCTCTCCTCCGGCCGGCCGGTGCGGCTGCTGATCGAGACGAAGCACCCGTCCCGCTACGGCGCCGAGGTGGAGCGCCGGCTGATCCGGATGCTGCGGCACTACGGCCTGGCCGACCCGAAGCCGGACGACGACGTCCAGGTCACCGTGATGTCCTTCGCGGCGCTCGCGCTGCGCCGGGTCCGGGCACAGGCGCCCGGTCTGCCCACGGTCTATCTGATGGAGCTGCTGCCGCCGGGTGCCGGCCGCGGCCGGTTGCCGTTCGGCGCCCGGACCGCCGGGCCCGGCATCGAATTGATCAGGACGCGCCCGACGCTGTTGCCGTCGATCAAGGCGGCCGGGCATCAGGTGTACGTCTGGACGGTCAACGACGAGGCCGATCTGAGTCTGGTGCTGGAGCACCGCGTCGATGGAGTGATCACCGACCGTCCCCGGTTCGTGCTGGACCAACTCAACCGGATGTGACGTGCACCACTGGGTGCTGGTCAGCATCAGGATTCGCTTAGGTTCGTCTGCCCAAAACCCGGCGGGCGAGGCAAACTCGCAGGCATGCCGGACCGCCCCGACTACGCGGCCCTGACCCGCGGTCAGGTCGCGCTCCTCGGCCGCCTCGACGCGGGCGAGGCGGGCCTGTCGGTGCTCCAGCAGTTGGTCGGCCTGGCCGAGGAGGCACTGGGCGCCGAGGGTGCCGTCTTCGTCGAGGCGGCGGCGGACCACGGCCGGATCATCGTGGCCACCGGCGTGTGGGCTCCGGCGCTGGGCCGCCGGGTGGATCCCCGATCCGATCCGGTCACCGATCTCGTCGACGGCGTCGACACCCGCCACGTGCTCGGTGCCCGGTGCCACCATCGCGGCCGCGCGGTCGGCTCGCTGCACGTCTGCCTGGGCAGCGCGCCGGCCCCGGAGTTCAGCGCCGTCCTGGAGCTGCTGGCCGGGCTGGCCGGGCGCCTCTACGGGCTGAACGCCGGGCTGCCGGCGCACGACGAGCCCGAGCCCGACGCCGATCGTGACCTGTGGGTGGCGGTGACCAGCCACGAGCTGCGCACCCCGGTCACCGTGATCAAGGGCTACGCGGACACGCTGACCAACCACTGGGAGAGCCTGGGTGAGCCGGGCCGGCGCGAGGCGGTCCGGGTGATCGGCACCCGCGCCGGGGAGCTGGCCCGGCTGGTCGACCGGCTGCTCTTCGCCGCGAGCGAGCAGGACGGCGCGGTCGGCGCCTCTCCGGCCGGCCCGTTCGACCTGGTGGAGGCGCTGCGCGAGGCGGCCGGCACACTGCCCGGCGATCTGCGCCGGCGGCTGGTGCTGTCGCACATGCCCGAGGACCTGCCCAAGGCGTACGGGTCCCGCGACTCGATCGCCACCATCCTCACCGAGCTGGCCACCAACGCCGAGAAGTACTCGGAGCCGGACACCACGGTCGAGGTGTGTGCCGGGGCCGACGACGACACGCTGCGGTTCCGGGTGTCCGACCGGGGCACCGGCATCGCCCCCGAGCACGTGGAGCACGCCTTCGACCGATACTGGCAGGCCGACTCGGGGCACCACCGGGCCGGCGCCGGGCTCGGGCTCTACCTGGTCAGGCGGCTGGCGGAGCGGCAGAACGGGTGGGTGTCGCTGCGCCCGCGGGAGGGTGGCGGCACGGTCGCCGAGGTGCGCCTGCCGCGCGCGTGAGCCACGGCTGAGCGACATCAGGTGGCCCAGGTCACCGGATCGCGGGAATGACCGCTTACCCTGGTTCCCCGTGAGCAAGCGTCGCAAGTCCCGCGAAACCGCACCGAAGACGAAGGTGCGCGACATCTTCGTCGCCCGCCCGTTCGAGGGCCTGGCCGACGAGCCGGAATGGATCGCCCTGCGCGAGCTGGTCCCGGCCGCGTCCGCGCCGCTGACCCTCAAACCGGAGATCGTCGAGGAGTACGGCGACCGCTCGGTGACCCTGTCGACGGTGTTGCCGATGGCGTGGCCGGCCATGTCCCGCCGCGACGGGCACGTCTTCATCGGCCTCCAGCGGCACGTCCAGTCCGGTGACGTGTCCCGCGACCTGGCCGTGGCGATCCTGAACGCGCTCCAGACCGAGCCCGGCACCACCGTGTCGGTGCCCGCGCTGCCCGGTGAGGGCCCGCGCCTGCAGGACATCCTGGTCGACAACCCGCTCGAGATCACCATGCACGAGGGCTTCGAGTACTGGCTGGACCCGGAGCAGATGCAGGACGCCACCGTGAAGGCGTCCCTGGAGCGGGCCAACGCCTCGATCTACCCGACCGTGCGGCTGGCCGCGGCCAAGGCGGCGTACTGGTGCCGGGTCGCCCCGGACAAGAGCCACGTCCGCTGGGTGCTCGGCGAGCCGGAGGACCGGGCACTGGACGCGCTGTCCCGGCTGTCCGCCTCGGGTGAGCTGCTGCTCGGTGAGGGCACCAAGTTCGCCGGCATGTTCCGGGCGCACGGCCTGCTCGTCCCGGTCTGGGATGTGCCGGGTGAGCCGGAGGGCACCGAGTTCGACGCTCCGCTGGCCGACTTCGTCAAGCGTTACACCGACATCCTGGCCATGGACGAGCCGCTGGACGCCGCTGCCCGGCGCGCGAAGCAGGGCCTCATCGGCCGCCAGCTGACCCTGCGCTAGGCGTACCCCTATCAGGGGTTGATCTTCATCGCAGTGGGTCGCGCTGAATGGGGCAACTCATGCAGCGCGGCCCGCCGCGGCCCGAACCCAGCTCGGACCCGCTGATCCGGACCACCTCGATGCCGGCGCGCTCCAGCTGGGCGTTGGTCTCGACGTTGCGTTCGTAGGCGACGCAGAGCCGGGGTGCGATGGCGAGCGTGTTGTTGCCGTCGTCCCACTGTTCGCGTTCGGCGGTGACCGGGTCCAGGCCGGTGTCGATGACCCGGAGCCGGTCGATGCCCATCGCCTCGGCCGCCGCCTCCAGGAACGGCCGGGGCGCACCGACCCGCAGCTCACCGTCGAGGCCGGTGACGGTCCACGCCTGGAGGCTGTCGGCCAGGTTCGGATACATCACGACGGCGTCGACGTCCACCATGGTGCAGACGGTGTCCAGGTGCATGGTGGCGCGTTCCTGAGCGATCGGCACGGCCAGCACGGTGTGCGCCAGACCCGCCGCGATGACCCGCTGGGCGAGCCGCTCGGCGCCGGCCGGGGTGGTCCGCTCGCCGACGCCGATGGCGAGCACCTCCGGCGCCAGGACCAGCACGTCCCCACCCTCGACATGCTCCAGCGACGGGTCGAAGAGCAGCTCGGCGCCGGCGAACCGGGGATGGTGGCGGTAGATGGCGTGGGTGATGGTGGTCTCCCGCCTGCGGGCCCGCATCGCCAGGCTGGTGACCGCCACCCGATCGCGCACCCACACCGACGAGTCACGGGTGAACAGCAGGTTGGGCAGCGGATCGATGACGAAGTCGTGCCGGTCCATCATCTCGTACACGAGACCGCCACCCGTCGACTTGATCTCTTCATGGGCGAGGCCGGCGACCAGGATCTCGCCCAGCCGGTCCGGGTCCTGATCGGCCAGGTAGCCGGCGACGGTGGCGCGCAGCGAGTCACCGAGACGACGGGCGGCCAGGACACCGGCGGTCAGCTCGGCGCGCGCCTCCGGCAGGGTGAGCGTCTCGGCGAGCAGGTCACCGAGGTAGAGCACCTCGACACCGCGGCTGCGCAGCGCCTCGGCGAACGCGTCGTGCTCCTCCTGGGCCCGGCTGACCCAGGGGATCCCATCGAACAGCAACGAATCGTTGTTCCTGGGTGTGAGCCGTGCGAGTTCCGCTGACGGACGGTGCAGCAGTACGGTACGGAGGCGGCTGACTTCACTGTCGACGTACACCTCCCCGACGTTAGTCCGTACCGAGCGCTATCGGGTCGTGACGTTGTGACTAGATCTTGGGACGGCCATGCATCGGCAGGGGGCGGGCGATAGCTTGAGAAGGTGCACATGCACCATCCGAAAGAAGATGTTGTCGTGAATGCGGCATTCATCCATACTCACTCCCCTTTCTTTCCCACCCGCCGCCCTGTTCCGTAGGGACGCGAGCACGTACGGTAGTTGGAAAAGAGAGCCCAACTGACCTTTTGCCGGAGGTCGCAGTGACTGTCTTCCCCGCCCGCCCCGCGCTGCCCATGCCGTCACAAACGTCCACTGCCGTGGACCGAAGGCATCCGTCCTCTCTCGTGGACGAGCCGCCGCGCATCATCACACCCACCGAGTGGGCGCGCCGTCGTCGCGCCGAGCGTGGTGTCCGTCGCCTCGAGGCCGCCGGAGCCCGCGCACTCACGAGGCTCGACCGCCTCGGACCGAACTGGCACATCGTGGACTGGCCGCGAACGGATGTCTCGCACGCCTACTACGAGCCCAACCCGGCCGACGAACGGGCCGGATTCCTCGCGATCGGCCCCGGCGGCGTCTACGCCGTCACGGTGGTCGACCACGGTCGCTCCCGCGTCCTGATCGCCGGTGACGTGGTCCAGATCAACGGAAAGCGCCCGGAGTACGTGGTGGAGGCCCGCAAGGACGCCCGCCGCGCCGCCAAGGCACTCACCTCCGTGGTCGGGCTCAACGTCCCGGTGACCGCCGTGCTCACCTTCGTCGGAAACGGCGTGATCAGCGTCCACGGCCTGCCCAAGGACTGTCTCGTCTCCACCGACAAGGAACTCGACCGCCTGCTCATCGCCGGTGGCGCGAAGATCTCCCCGGCCACGGCGAACAAGCTGTCCTCGGTCGCCCACCACCCGGGCACCTGGTCGAACTACTCTTCGTACGGCAACGGACAGACGGCCGCTGACAAGCGGCTGAGCCGCCGGTAACGTTCCTGACGACGCCATCGCGGGCCGGCGTTCTGCGCCGGCCCGTGATGCGAAGAGGAACGAGGAGGAGCCGGTGGCGCATGTTGAGCTCTCCCTCTCGGGAGCGTTCGTCCCCCAGGCCCGGACACCGTCGGAGGCCGAGTTCATCACCGGCGTCGAGCGCTGGACGATGACGGTCGCGACGGCTGACGAGCCCTGTCTGGTGATCGACGTCGAGGGCTCGATCGTCGCGGTGTCCCCGTCCGGGAGCGAGCTGCTCGGCCTGGGCAAGCCCGCCGATGCGGTCGGCCGGCGGTTCAGCACCGCGGTGCGCCTCATCGACTTCACCGCGGGCGGTGGCCGCCTGGAGGACCCCGAGGCGGAGAACATCCCGCCGCTGCTCGCGCTCCGCAGCGAGCGGCTGGCCCGCGGCCTGATCCGGGTGGTTCCGGGTGAGGGCGAGGCCCCGCTGACGGTCGACGCGATCTCGACACCGCTGATGGCCGGCGACCGGGTGGGCGGAACGCTGACCTTCCTGTCCCCGGTACGGTACTGACGTCCCTTTTGCTCACTACGGTGTGTCGTTTACCGCACGTGGCAACCGTTGGACGTTACAGATCCGCAACGTAGTCTGCGAACATGCTCGATCTAGACCTGTTACCGGGTGAATACGCGGTGTGTCGGCTTCCCGCCGGCTCGACCCTGCCCGCCTCGCTCACCGCAGGTCCGGACGACAAGAGCGTCATCTCGGTGACCTGGGGTGTCGACGAGCTCTCGGTGATCTGCCCCAACGACCGGATCCCGGCGGACGCGGTCGCCGACACGGCGTGGCGATGCCTGCGCGTGGCCGACCTCAACCTGGCCATGACGGGGGTGCTCGCGTCGCTGGTCGGGCCGCTCGCCGAAGCCCGCGTCAACATCGTGACGTTCTCGACCTACGACACGGATTACCTGCTCGTGCCCACGGTGCGGCTGACCGAGGCGGTCAATACGCTCACCGCGGCCGGGCATCGGATCGCCAGCTGACACTTTCGCTCTTACCATGAGCGCGTGTCCCCCCGCACACGCCTCCTCGCGCCGGCCGTCGGCCTGCTGATCCTGAGCGCCTGCGGCGCCCCGCCCGAGGCCCTGCCGACCTCGCCGCCGCTGCCGCCCGCCGGGGGCAGCGTGTCCCCCGGCAGCGTCCCGGCCGGTGGCCTGGCGCCGCCGTCGATCTACTCGCCGCCGCCGATGGTCACCCCGACGTACACGTATCCGACCGGCCCGGTCACCGCCACCACCACGATCACCCGGCCGGCGACCACGCTGCCGACCACCACGGCCGGCCCGGCGCCGTCCTACGCGCCCCGGTGCACCGGCCAGCCGACCGGGCCGCAGATCGTCGCCCTGGCCAAGTCCAGTCCCGCCGTGCCGGACGGGAACCTGGCCGTGCTGGACGGGCCGTACTGCGCGGGCGGATGGAGCTTCACCACGGTCGGGATGACCGGAGAGGAGCCGTTGTCCGTGGTCGCCACCGGCACCGGCACCGCATTGGAACTCGTCACCGCGGGCACCGACGTGTGCAACCCGACGGTCAAGGCCCGGGCACCGGCCGGGATCCGGGCGATGGCCTGCGGATCCTGAGGCCGCGCGACGACTAGACTTTCGAAAATGCCCGGTACGCCGCCCAAGCACTTCACCTACCTCGGCCCCGAGGGCACCTTCACCGAAGCTGCCCTGCGCACCATCTCCGCCGCTGAGCACGGAGTCCGTACCCCGGCGCGCAGTGTGCCCGAGGCTCTCGAGGCGGTCCGTGCCGGTGACGCCGACGCCGCTCTCGTCCCGCTGGAGAACTCGGTGGGCGGGGCCGTCCCGGTCACCCTCGACGAGCTGATCACCGGCAGCCCGCTGATGATCACGCGGGAGGTGCTGCTGCCGGTCGAGTTCGTGCTGGCCGCCCGCACACCGGCGCCGCTCGCCTCGATCCGCTCGATCGCCGCGCACCCGCAGGCCTCCGCACAGTGCCGGCACTGGCTGCAGGCCAACGTGCCGGACGCGGTGGTCGTCGACGTGCTCTCCAACGCGGCCGCGGCGATCAGTGCGGCCGCCGGTGAGTACGACGCGGCCCTGTGCGCGCCGATCGGGGTCGGCCGCAACAACCTGGCCGTGCTGGCCGAGAAGGTCGCGGACCGGGCCGAGGCGGTCACCCGCTTCGCCCTGCTCACCCGGCCGGGGCCACCGACCGCGCCGACCGGCGACGATGTCACCTCGCTCGCCGTGTCGATCCGGCACGACCAGGTCGGCGCGCTCCTCGCGGTGCTCACCGAACTGGCCGTGCGCGGTGTCAACCTGTCCCGGATCGAGTCCCGGCCGACCGGTGAGCAGCTCGGGACGTACGTCTTCTTCCTCGACTGCACCGGGCACGTCGCCGAGGCCCGCGTCGGTGAGGCCCTGCAGGGTCTGCGACGTATCTGTGCCGAGGTCCGGTTCCTCGGCAGCTACCCGAAGCACCGTCTGCAGCCGGAGCCGCCGGTGGCGGCGCCGCCGGGCCTGTCCGACGGCGACTTCGCCGACTCCGCGGCCTGGCTGGCGGGTCTGCGCACAGGGAGCTGACCGCGAGCTAGTCGTCGAAGAGGTCGCCCAGGATGCTGCTGCCGCTGCTGCCCGACTTCTTCTCGGCGACGCCGGCCAGGCCGCCGGGCGGCTCCTCGGACGGCTGGACGATGACGAAGCCCTGACCGGCGAAACTCATCGTGAAGCGCTCACCGGTGGTCCGGCCCAGCAGGGTGCCCAGACCGAACTGCTCGGCCTTGTGGAAGCCGGTCTGAAGGTTCGCGGACCAGGCGATCGCGGCTTGCGGGTCGACGTAGGTCGGCTGGTCGACGTTGAGCACCACGGGCGTGCCGCGGGTGGTGACCGCGATCCGGCCGTGTCCGCTGAAGACGCAGTTGAACAGGCCCGCGCTGGAGAACATCCCGGCGCCGCCGACCATCTTGATGTCGTAGTTCAGCGTGGAGTCGAAGGCCAGCACGTTCGCCCCGTTGATGGAGAGGGCGTCGCCGGGTTCCAGGTCGATCAGGTGGATGTCGGCCGCGTTCTCGGCGAGGAAGACGTCGCCGTTGCCGCGCACCCGCATCAACGGGACACCCTCGCCGGTCAGCTTCTGCTTCAGGAACTTGCCGAGGCCACCGGAGCCGAGCGCCTCGAACGTCACCTGCCCCTGGTAGGCGACCATCGACCCGGTCCGGGCCAGGAAGTCCCCGTTCAGCTCGGCTTTGAGAAGCTTCGCATTCTGCAGCCGGAGGCCCGGCTGGCTGTGCTCTTTTTCCAGGTTGTCGGCCGAGAAGAGTTCGCTGCGCATGGTTCGAGCGTAGGTCCACCCGACAAGCGTCAGCCCCAGCCGAGGTCGTGCAGGCGCTGGTCGTCGATGCCGAAATGGTGGGCGATCTCGTGCACCACCGTCACGGCGACCTCGTCGACCACGTCCTCCTCGGAGTCACACATCTTGAGCGTGGGCAGCCGGAAGATGGTGATCCGGTCGGGCAGCGCGCCGGCGTAGTCCCAGCCGCGCTCGGTCAGTGCGGTCCCCTCATACAACCCCAGCAGATCGTCACCGCCGCCCGGCGGCAGATCCTCCACCAGGAAGACCACGTTGTTCATGAGCGACATCAGCTCGACGGGCACCTCGTCGAGCGCCTCGCCCACCAACTCCTCGAAGCGTTCAGGACTCATATCGACCGGCACACACTCATTGTGCCCGGGTTCCCGGCGCGGCCGCTCCCGGCCGCGCCGGGACGGACTCAGGCGAGCTTGGCGACCAGGCTGATCTCGGCGCCCGGCTTCAGCAGCCGCGAGATCGGGCAGTTCTCCTTGGCGGACTCGGCCAGCTCCTGGAACTTGGCGTCGTCGATGCCGGGAACATCGCCGACCGTCTCCAGGTCGATGCGGGTGACGCCGAAACCGGCGTCGTTCTTGTCCAGGTGGACCTTGGCCACGGTCTCCACCGAGGTCGGCGTGAAGCCGGCGTCGGCGAGTCCCTTGGAGAAGGCCATCGAGTAGCAGCCGGCGTGCGCGGCCGCGATCAGTTCCTCGGGGTTGGTCCCCTCGCCCTCCTCGAAACGCGACTTGAAGGAGTAGGCGCCCTGGAGGCCACCCTTGCCGGTCTTGACGGTGCCGGAACCCTCGGTGAGGTTCCCTTCCCAGCGGGCTGAAGAAGAACGAATAGGCATGGGCAGAACGCTATCCGATATGCCGCCCGTTGGTTCGCAGACCGGGCGAGGGGTCATCATGGACCCTATGGCGGAGTCCGTGATCTCCTTCGGTGCCGGCGACAGTCCCCGGCGGGCGATCCTTCGTGACCTGGGACGGGACAGACGGCTGCCCGGGCTGGTCGCCGGTCTGGGCGCGGTCGCGGCGTTCGGGTCGCTCATCTCCGAGTGGCAGAGCACCGCCATCCGGGAGCTCGGTGTCGACGGCGAGCAACTGCCCGAGGAACGGGTGCTGCTCGCCAATCTGCTCGATCTGGGCGGGGTGGGCGCCGGCTACCTGATCGGGTTGTTGCTGCTGGCGGTCGCGGTCGTGCTCACCCTGTTCGGGCCGGCGCCCGGCCGGGCGTACACGAGGGTCGCGGGTTTCGCCCTGGGCGGTGTCCTGCTCGCGCTGCTCCTCTCGCTGGTCCAGTATCTGAACGAGACGAGCGCGCTGCTCCCGAAATACCTGATGGCGTTCAACGTCACCGAGGAGGACTCGCTGCGGACGGCACACGGGCGCGGGTTGTGGTGTGCGCTGGCCGCCGTGACTCTCGCGCTCGTCGCACTGTGGATGCCCGCACGGACCGTCGCGGAGGATCCGGAACCGCCGGTCACCGAGGCCGACGACGCGCTGGACGTGACCATCACACCGACCACACCGTTCGCGTCGTACCCCGGAGAGCTGGACCAGCCGCACCGATCGTGACACCGGGGGATATCCGGGTGCTGATCGGACCGGGACGCCGGTAGGCTCGACAACCGTGATTGACCTGCGTCTGCTTCGTGACGACCCCGAACTGATCCGCGCCAGCCAGCGGCTGCGCGGTGAGTCCACCGAGCTCGTGGATGTGCTGCTGCGTGCCGACGAGGAGCGCCGGGCCGCCACCCAGCGGTTCGAGACGGTCCGGGCCGAGCAGAGATCCATCGGCAAGGAGGTCGCCAGGGCTTCCGGGGACGAGCGGGCGGCGCTGCTGGCCCGTACCAAGAATCTCGCTGGAGAGGTGAAGGCCGCCGAGGCCGCCGCGAGCGAGGCGGAACAGGCGCTCAAGCGGGCGCACCTGGCCGTGTCGAACGTGGTGGAGGGCGCACCGCCCGGTGGCGAGGACGACTTCGTCGTGCTGCGCGAGGTCGGCGACATCCCGCAGATCGCCGAGCCGAGAGACCACCTGGAGATCGGCGAGGCACTGCGCGCCATCGACACCGAGCGCGGCGCGAAGGTGTCCGGGTCGCGGTTCTACTTCCTCACCGGGGTGGGCGCGCTGCTCCAGCTCGGCATGCTGCAACTGGCCATCCAGCAGGCGGTCGAGCACGGGTTCATCCCGTCGATCACGCCGACGCTGGTCCGGCCCGAGTCGATGGAGGGCACCGGCTACCTGGGCGCCCACGCCAGCGAGGTCTACCGGCTGGAGGCCGACGACCTGTATCTGGTCGGCACCTCTGAGGTCGCGCTCGCCGCGTATCACTCGAACGAGATCCTCGACCTGGACGGGCCGCGGCGCTACGCGGGCTGGTCGTCGTGTTACCGCCGGGAGGCCGGCTCGCACGGCAAGGACGTGCGCGGCATCCTGCGTGTGCACCAGTTCGACAAGGTGGAGATGTTCTCGTTCTGCCGTCCCGAGGACGCCGCCGAGGAGCACCAGCGGCTGCTCGCGATGGAGGAGGAGATGCTGGCCAAGGTCGAGATCCCGTACCGGGTGATCGACGTGGCGGCCGGTGATCTCGGGTCGAGCGCGGTCCGCAAGTTCGACTGCGAGGCGTGGGTGCCGTCGCAGCAGCGGTATCGCGAGGTCACGTCGACGTCGAACACCACCACCTTCCAGGCGCGCCGGCTCAACGTGCGGTACCGGGACGCGAACGGCAAGCCGCAGATCGCCGCCACCCTGAACGGGACGCTCGCGACCACCCGGTGGCTGATCCCGATCCTGGAGAACCACCAGCAGCCCGACGGCTCGGTGCGGGTGCCGAAGGCGCTCCAGCCGTTCCTCGGCGGCCGGGACGTGCTCGAACCCGCTTAATCAACAGGCAACCGGTCGGCTACCAATTGTCATAGATGCTGGTAGCCGATCGGGTGTACCGTTCTCCTTCCGCCCTCCGCGGGGGTCAGCAGACCCACGGAGGTTTCGATGAAGCCTGGTCTCCCCAAGCTGATCGCGACAGACCTGGACGGCACCCTCGTTCGCAGCGACGACACCGTCTCGGCGTACACCCATGAGGTCCTCGACCGGGTCCGGGCCGCCGGTATCCGGATCGTCGCCGCCACCGGCCGCGGCCCGCGTCTGACCTCGCTCACCCGCAACGACATCCGCGTCGCCGACTTCCTGGTCCTCGCCCAGGGCGGCTGGGTGCTCGACCTGGAGGACTCGCGCTACCTGCGTCAGGCCCGGCTGCCCGGCCGGGCGCTCGGTGAGGCGCTGGGCGCTCTCGAGTCGGTGGCCGGCCCACTCTCGGTGATGTTCGAGGCTCTGGAGCACGACGACTCCCCACTCTGGGGCGACTACGACCCGACCTGGCGTTATCCGGTCACCGTCGAGTCGAGGACCCGCGCCGAGTGCCTGTCCGGCGAGGTGATCAAGGCGTTCGCCCGTTCCTTCCAGCTCGACGTCGACGCACTGCTGGACCTGGCCCACCGGGTGGTGCCGGCCGATCTCGCGACGGTCACCCAGGCCGGTCTCGACTACGTGGAGATCTGCCCGGCGGGCGTCGACAAGGGCAGCGGCCTGTCGGTGGTCGCCGAGGCCGTCGGCGTCGACCCGTCGGACGTGCTGGTCTTCGGTGACATGCCCAACGACCTGCCGATGTTCGCCTGGGCCGGCTGGGGCCGCGTCGCCGTCGCCAACGCCCATCCGACCCTGCTCGCGGCCGCGGACGATGTGACGCTCGCCAATGACGAGGACGGGGTGGCGGTCTACCTGGACCGGCTATTGTCGAGGTGATGGGATCCTTCCGCCCGGTCGCCGCCGACACGTTCCGGCTCGTCGCCTCCGACATCGACGGCACGCTGATCACCAGCGAGCGCACCCTCAGCCCGCGCACCCTCGACGTCCTGAGCCGGGTCCCGGTTCCGGTGGTCGTGGTGACCGGCCGGCCGCTGCGATGGCTCGCCCAGCTCTACGACCAGTTGCCGGCCCCGCTCCCCGCGGTCTGTGCGAACGGTGCGGTCATCTACGACCCCCACACCGACGAGGTGCTGCGGGCGTCTCCGCTCCCGGTCGAGCTGCTGCTCGAGGTCACCAAGACCCTGCGTGACGCCGTGCCGGACATCTCGCTGGCCGTCGAGGTGGAGGACGGCCGCGCCTTCCTGCACGAGGACACCTGGACGATCCGCTGGGAGCACGACCACCGGGTGCGGGTGATCGCCTCGCCGGAGGAGCTCACCTCGGTGCCGGCGGTCAAACTGCTGGCCCGGTCCTCGACCGCGGACCCCGACGACTTCCTGGAGCTGATCAGCCGGACCCTCGGGGACCAGGCCGAGGCCACCCGTTCGTCGTCGTCCGCGCTGGTCGAGATCTCGGCGGCCGGTGTGACCAAAGCGGCCGGCCTCGCCTGGTATTGCGAGCGGGCCGGCATCACCGCCGACCAGGTCGTCGCCTTCGGTGACATGCCCAATGACATTCCGCTGCTGAGCTGGGCCGGGCGCGGGGTCGCGGTCGGCAACGCCCACCCGGCGCTGCGCGCGGTGGCCGACGACACGACCGGCACCAACGATGCCGACGGCGTCGCCGCATACCTGTCGTCCCTGTTCAACCTCTGATTCGGTACGGCCGCCGCCTGATCCAGTACGACCGGGCCACCGGTTCGCCTGATCTGTTGCGAACTGGCCGCCCGTCGCCGGACTTCCCGTCACCCCGCGCCTCAGCCCGGCGCCCGCGTTGCGGTCCCGGCTCCCGCGGATGTCGCGCGGGAGCTACGGGACGGCGATGGTTCGGCGGGTGACCAGTGACTCGTACCAGATCAGAGGTATTGACCGGTATTGCCGAGGATGTCGGACGGGCCCTGCTTGCCGGGGATGACGCCGCCGACCGGCAGGGCCGGGCGACCCGGGACGCCGCCGCGCATCTGCTCCAGCTGGAGGCGGGCGGCCATCTGCTGGGCGACCAGCGCGGCCTGGATGCCGTGGAAGAGACCCTCCAGCCAGCCGACCAGCTGGGCCTGGGCGATCCGCAGCTCGGACTCGCTCGGCGGGGTCTCGCCCTCGAAGGGCAGGGAGAGCCGTTCGAGTTCCTCGCGGAGCTCGGGGGCGAGGCCGTCCTCGAGCTCCGCGATGGAGCGCTGGTGGATCTCCCGCAGCCGGCCGCGGCTGGCCTCGTCGAGCGGAGCGGCCCGCACCTCCTCGAGCAGCTGCTTGATCATGCTGCCGATGCGCATGACCTTCGCCGGCTGCTCGATGAGGTTGCCCGGCTCCTCCGGCGTCAGTGAGCCGTCCGATTCGACCGTGCCCATCGGGCGGCCGTCGGGGCCCACGACGATGACGGAGCCGTCTTCCTTGTGCTCAGTAGTGCGGGTGTCGTCGGTCATGCGATCCATCTTTGCGCACGCCTTCGACCGATGCTCGTGTGGTTGGTGAGTTCAGGGACGCAGTTCGGCGACGGCACACTTGACGCTTCCGCCACCGCGCTTGAGCTCGGACAGGTCCACGTGAACCGGGAGGTATCCGGCGTTGCGCACCTTGCGCCCCATCGCCACGGCCTCGGTGTTGAGGATCACGTTCCGGCCGTCGCTGACCAGATTCAGGCCGAAGGCCTCGGCATCCTCGCGGTCGGCCAGCACCGCATCCGGGAAGAGCTGGGCCAGCACCCGCTGAGAGGCCGGGGAGAAGGCGCCGGGGTAGTAGGTGACATGCCGGTCATCCAGGGCGGCGAGCGCGGTGTCCAGGTGGTAGAAGGCCGGGTCGACCAGGCGCAGCGAGACCACCGGGCGGCCAAGCACCTCCTGGGCCTCGGCGTGGGCGGACGGCTCGGTGCGGAAGCCGTAGCCGGCGAGGACGATGCCGCCGTACGCGCCGGGCAGGTACGCGAAGTCGCCCTCACCCTCGTTGACGTGCTCCGGGGCGATGAACTTCCAGGTCTCCTCGGCCAGGTAGAACGCCTGGTGCGCAACGGCCTCGGCGGCGCGCTGCGGGTAGAGGAAACGGGCGCCGTAGACGGTGCCGTCGACGGAGAAGGCGCCGTTCGCGGAGTAGACCATGTCCGGCAGGCCCGGCTCCGGGTCCAGGACGTGCACGACGTGACCGAGGCCGGTGAGCGTGGTGCGGAGTTGCTCCCACTGCTTCAGCGCCAGGCCTGCGTCGACCGCGACAGTGGTGTCCATCCAGGGGTTGATGGCGTACTCGACCGTGAAATGCTCCGGGGGACACATCAGATATGTCCTGGTTCGCGGCAAGCGCTCCGTGTAGCTCATGAGGTTAAAGAGTAGGTAGGCTGCGTTGCAGCAAACAGCTCTGAATATTGCTCCTCGGAGGCGAATCGTTGCAGATGGACGCCGTCGACCAGCGAATCATTGCGCTGCTCGTCGCCGATGCCCGCGCTTCGTATGCCGAGATCGGCGCCAAGGTCTCGCTGTCGGCTCCCGCGGTGAAGAGACGTGTCGATCGACTTCGATCCACCGGGGTGATCAAGGGATTTACGGCCGTCATCGAGCCGTCCGCGGTCGGCTGGACCACCGAGGCGTTCGTTGAGCTCTTCTGCACCGGGCGGACCACACCGGCACAGATCACCGTGGCCACCCGCCGGCACCCCGAAGTGGTCGGCGCCTACACGGTCTCCGGGCAGGCGGACGCGCTGGTACACCTGCGGGCCGCCGACATCGGGCACCTCGAGCAGGCACTGGAGCGGCTGCGGGCGGAGCCGTTCGTGACCTCCACCCGCAGCATGGTCGTGCTGTCGCGGCTGGTCGAGACACCGACCGCGATCCCGCCGGTGACTCCCTAGAGATACATCCCCGGGCGGTGACCCTCGTTGTCCTCCGCCTTCGGGGCGGCCGGCTTGTCACCCTCGCCGAAGAACCGTTTGCCCCCGAACTCGCCGTGCAACCGGTCGTCCAGCTCGTCGGCGAGCCCCGTCATCACCTGCACCGCCAGCATCAGATGGGTCGGCTGGAAGTTGCGGCCGAACACCGGGATCGACGCCCACACCGTGTCCTGCGCGCAGTAGAGCCGGCCGATCGGCATGCGATTGGTCAGCTCGGAGAGCTTCACGTAGAGCTGCTCGGTCGGCTCCACCTCGGTGAGGATCGGGGAGAAGACGTCGACCAGGGGCGGGTTGTCACGCACCCGGACGAAGACCATCGCCGAGCCGGCCCGGATACCGATGTCACCGTCGGTGTCGACCTGAAGCTGGTCGACGGTGGTCTTGGACATGGTTGCCACCACCGTACGGACCCGCTCGTCCAGCGGCACCACGTCCTCGGCGACGCCGGCCAGCGCCCGTTCCAGGGCATCGCCGTCACTCAGCGCGTCCAGGGCGAGCTCGATGCTCGGCTCGTGCCGGGCGGTGCCCAGCGGGCTGGCGTCGATCGGCTCGTCCTCGTCGTCGTGCACCAGGTAGACGAGGAACGCCGGGTGCGGCGCGCCGTAGACGTCCCGCAGCGTCCGCGTGACGGCGGTGGCCAGCGGGGTGACCTTGTCCTGCGAGGTGCGCATGCCGAACGAGTCACCCGACCCGGCCAGCACACCGGGCGGCGACCAGCCGAGCGCGACCAGGTCGGCGACGGCCGCCCGATCCATCCGATACTCCTGGGGGAGAGCCGCGTTGCCGACCGCGAGTGCCTCGACGACACCGTCGGCCAGAACCCGGATGCTCACCGAGTAGACCGCCGTACCGGTACCGGAAGCGGTGGGGTCGAGGGTCACGTCGACATATGACCCCGGGGCCAGCGTCGGCAGCAGCCCGGCCAGGGCACTGGCGAACTCCCGCCAGGCCTGGGTGACCTTGGCCCGTAGGTCGGCCGTGGTCGGCTCGTCGAGCAGCACGCCCTCGTGTGTCTCGCCCGCGGCGCCTTCTGCCGTCATGATCGCACCTCCGTTCCCGTCACCCTATCGAGCGGCGACGGGCCGTGGACGCCCGTCCCATCCCTATCCCGAATGTCCAGGGTGGAAGCCGGATCGGCGGCCCTTCGACATCAGGTGCCGGGCTCGGCGCGGCGCAGAGCCAGAGCGCTGATCCGGGCCGCTGCCTCGCCCGGGTCCGCACCGGCGCCGACGGCGAGCCCCAGCAGGTACGCCGAAACCGGCGCCCCCGGCCGCAGGACGTTGTGCGCCACATCACGGGCCACGTCGAGCACGTCTTTCACCGGCACCGCGACCCCGTCGAGCCCCAACTCGGCGCTGACCTCGGCGACCCAGTCGTCCATCTCGCTCATCGGGCCCACTCCTCCGCGGTCCGCAGGTCATCGTCGGTGTCGCAGTCGAACCACGGCGGCGGTCCCGGCCGCCGCCAGGACACCTCGGCCACCCGGGCGTGCTCCAGCAGCGCACGGACCGGTGCGCCGGTCAGCCCGCCCCGCGCCTCGGCGACCCGGCCGAGTGCGGCCCGCAGCCCGGCCGTCCGCCACACCCCGCAGAGCGTCTGGAGGTGCCCGTCGGTGTCCCGGTAGACCGCGCCCTCCATCGGCGCCGACTCCAGAGTGAGTCGGAGGACATCGACCGCCTCGCCGGTCAGCAACGGCAGGTCGGCGGCGAGCAGAGCGGTGTAGGTGATGTGCGGGGGCACCAGGGCCAGGCCCGCGGAGGCGGCCGCAACCGGCCCACCACCAGCGGGTTCCTCCCTGGTGACGTGCACCGGAACCGGGAAGTCGGCAGGTATTCGCCCGACCACGATCCGGGGGTCGGCGTCGTGCACCGCCGCCAGGACCCGGGTGAGCATCGATTGGCCGGCCACCGTCAGGGTCGGCTTGTCGGCACCGCCCATTCGCCGTGCCGCACCACCGGCCAAGACCACCGCCGCGAATCCCCCCACGTGAGTACCGTATCCCGAGTGGGTGGCGGGTGTGACCACGCGTTCGGTTCGACGCCTTCGGGGGACCCCGTAAGCTCCCGCTATGAGCAGGACCGCCACTCGCCGCACGGTGGTGACCATCGATGTCACCACGCCGTCCGGCAGCCGGATCCGCCAGGATCACCTCGCCGCCGAGGAGCCGCTGGAGATCCGGGTGCGCAAGCGGCCGCTCGCAGTGACCATGCGCACACCCGGTCACGACATCGATCTGGCGATGGGGTTCCTGCTCAGCGAGGGCATCATCGGCGAGGCCACGGACGTGACTACGGCACAGCTCTGCGCCGGCACGGACACGCCCAACACGCACAACGTGGTGGATGTGGTCCTCGACCCCGGTGTGCCGCCGCCGGAGACCGATCCGAGCCGCAACTTCTACACCACCAGTTCGTGCGGGGTGTGCGGGAAGGCCAGCATCGACGCGGTGCGGACCCGGTCGCGTTTCGACGTCGCCGGTGACCCGCTGGAGATCCCGGCGATGACGCTGGCCGGGTTGCCGGCCAAACTCCGCGCCGCGCAGCGCACCTTCGACCGGACCGGGGGCCTGCACGCCGCCGGCCTGTTCACCGCGGCCGGTGACCTGCTGGTGCTGCGTGAGGACGTGGGCCGGCACAACGCGGTCGACAAGGTGCTCGGCTGGGCGCTGCGGGAGGGCCGGCTGCCGTTGACCGGGCACGTGCTGCTGGTGTCCGGCCGGGCCAGTTTCGAGCTCACCCAGAAAGCCTGGATGGCCGGGTTGCCGCTGCTGGCGGCGGTCTCCGCGCCCAGCACCCTGGCGGTGGAGCTGGCCGAGGAATCCGGCATGACACTTGTCGGATTCCTCCGCGAACCGAAGATGAACATCTATTCCGGGGCTCATCGCGTCACCGTCTGACCAGTTGTCGTTAACCCGCGTCGCCAACGCTTCGACGCATGCCGATCTCTCGCCGCACCCTGCTGACCTCGGCGGCCGGTGCCGCCACCGTCATCCCGCTGTCCGGCGCCGTCACGCCGAGCCGGGGCCCGCTACAGACCGACCCGTTCACGCTGGGCGTCGCCTCCGGTGACCCGTCCCCGGACGGTTTCGTGCTGTGGACCCGCCTCGCCCCGTCACCACTGGCCGAGGACGGTCTCGGCGGCATGCCGTACCGAACCGTGCCGGTGATCTGGGAACTCGCCGCCGACGAACGGTTCCGCAAGGTCGTCCGCCGGGGTGTCACCACGGCCCGGCCGGACCGCGCGCACAGCGTGCACGTCGAACTGGACGGGCTCGCGCCGGGCCGGGAGTTCTTCTACCGGTTCCGCGCCGAGCGCTGGATCTCGCCGGTGGGCCGGACCCGTACCGCGCCGGCGCGGTGGGCCCGTGAGGCGGCTCTGTCGATGGCGTTCGTGTCCTGCTCCCAGTTCGAGCACGGATACTTCACCGCCTACCGCCGGCTGGCCGAGGACGCACCGGACCTGATCCTGCACTTGGGCGACTACCAGTACGAGTACGCCCCCGACACCTACAACATCCCCGGCGGCAATCCGCGCGACCACCAGGGCCCGGAGACCGTGACGCTGGCGAACTACCGGCAGCGGCATGCCCAGTACAAGACCGACCCGGATCTTCAGGCGGCACACGCGGTCGCTCCGTGGGCGGTGGTGTGGGACGACCACGAGGCCGAGAACAACTGGGCCGACGAGGTGCCCGAGCAGCCCGACCCGAACTTCCTCACCCGCCGTGCCGCCGCGTTCCAGGCGTACTACGAGAACATGCCGCTGCGCCGGACCTCGGTTCCGAAGGGCATCGACATGCAGCTCTACCGGCGGTTGCACTGGGGCCGGCTGGCCACCTTCCACATGCTCGACACCCGCCAGTACCGCGACGACCAGGGCTGCGGTGACGGCTACAAGGACTGTCCCGCCGCCTCCGACCCGGCCCGCACCATCACCGGCGCCGAGCAGGAGGCCTGGCTGCTCGACGGTTTCCGCCGCTCCACCGCGCGCTGGGACATCCTCGGCCAGCAGGTCTTCTTCGGGCAGCGGGACAACGCCTCCGGCCCGCAGAAGGTGCTCAGCATGGACTCGTGGGACGGATACCAGGCCTCCCGGGACCGGATCACCCGTGGCTGGGTGGACGCCGGTGTCCGCAACCCGGTGGTGCTCACCGGGGACGTGCACGCGCACTGGGCCGACGACCTCAAGCTGGACTGGAACGACCCGACCTCGCGGACGGTCGGCACCGAACTGGTCTGCTCGTCCATCACCTCCGGCGGTGACGGGGCCGACGTGGCGAGCGGCAACCACAGCTGGGCGGCGTGGAACCCGCACCTGCGCTTCTACAACAACCAGCGCGGTTACGTCCGTACCCGGATCACCGGGGAGTCGCTGACCGCCGACTTCGTGGTGCTGCCGTACGTGACGACGCCGGGTGCCGCGGCACACACCCGGGCCACCTTCGTGATCGAGGACCGGGTGCCCGGCCTGCATCAGATCGCGGACAGCCCGACGCCGTCGGCGGCGCTGCGCTCGGCCGGTGAGCCGGTCGATCTCGGGGCGGAGACGGTCCGGCAGGAGACCGAGCGTCCCTGACCCTCCGGTCATCGCCGCCACCGCCGCACCATGTCCGGGGAGATGGCGAACCCGAGCAGTTGGTGCAGCATGCCGGCGAGCTGGTGGCCGGGCTCGGCGTCGAGGGCCCGGTCCACCGCGACCCGGGCCAGCGCGCCACGCCCCAGCTGCCAGGCGGTGAAGCCGAGCAGGCAGGCGGGCGCCGGAACATACACCGGCTCGACCCGGCGCAGCACGTCGGTCCAGAGGCCGACCCGCCACTCCTGCGGGCCGGCCCGGTCGACGGCGTAGTCCTCCACCGCGCGGTCGGTCAGCAGCACCCCGAGCCAGGCCGTCTCGGCGTCGGTGAGGACACCGCCGGAGCGGTAACGCTTCTCGGCCTCACGGACGGCGAGACGGCCGGCCTGCCGGACCCGTTTGGTGACCCCGTCGCCCTCCAGGAGGCCGTTGAAACGGCTGCGGGCGTGCTCGGTGGCGACGACCATCACGGCGCGCGCCGGCCCGTCCACCGGCGACAGCTGGGCGACCAGGTCACGGCGACTGGGCAGGGCCACCTGACCGAGGTAGGTCGCCTCGGCCGCGATCACGCTGTCCGACGGCAGGCAGGGTGTGCCCTCCGCCGGGCAGCAGGCCGGGTCGTCACACACATACGACCACCAGCGCCCCTCATGCACCCGGAGCACGTCGTCGATCTCGACCCCCACGGCCCGCAACGCCTCGGCGACCCGTACCACGGTCGGGGTGACCTGCTCCCGCGGGCCGTAGCCGACGATCACCACGAGATCCGGCTCCTGCCGCAGCACCCCGGCGGCCACCTCGCGCACCCCGGTCCGGATGTCCGTCTCGTCGAAGCCGGGCGGCGGGAGGTCGAAACACGCGCCGAAGTCGAGCTGGTGATCGCGCATGCCGACCACCGCGACGGTCTCGTGCGGGTGGTAACCCATCAGGTACGGCAGGACCGCGACGAGTTCGGCGGAGTTGCGGACGACGAGGGTGGTGTCGGCTCTCATGCCGGCCAGCGTGGCCGCCCGGCGAACCTCGCCGCAGGGCCGGATCCGAACCTGTGGACGACACGCCGGTTCGTCCACAGTCTCCGAACGGGGAATCCCTGGTGAACGGTTTCTACGACGCGGTCCTGCGACGCGTTTCTCTACGACGCGTTCGCTACGACCGGAAGGGCAACTCGTGCAACTCCAGGCCGTGGTGCCGGGGGTGGGTGTGCCGTTCCAGATCCATCGTCAGCTCGATCGACGAGACCACGTCGTACCCGGCCGCGTGCAGACTCCGGATCGCGTCGATGTTGCGCGACTCCGGAGAGATGGTCAGCGCGGTCATGTTGCGGTGCTTCGCCTCGGCCGCGACGTGTTGCAGCAGCTTGCGGCCGACGCCCTTGTGCCGGTGCGTGATGGTCACGACGACCGGGTCCACTTCGCCGGCCCGGCCCCGCATGATCAATCCGACCATCCCGATCACCCCGTCGTCGGCGTGGTCGGCCACCCACAGTCCGGAGAGGTCCAGCCGGGTGAGGTACTCCTCGAACCCGGCGCCACCGTCGTCCCGATGCTCGCCGTACATCTCGTTGTGTTGACGGGAAAGCTCTGCCCACAGACGCCGGCACGCGGAGTGATCACTCGGCCGGTACGAGCGCACGACGACAGGGGTCATGTCGCCATCTTGCCTCTAAATGGAGACGTACGTCACGGGAAGCGCAAGATAACCGGGTGGACATGGTGTACCTGCGCACGCACCCCCAGCATCTCCCGACATTTCTGACACATCAGCGCATTCGCGAGACACCCGTGCACTCGGGAGTCTGCTCGGCGAGCCGGCTGACCCTCGACGACGGCGCGTCGATCTTCGCGAAGACGTGGCCGTCCGGCCCGGCCCCGAACGGCATGTTCGCGGCCGAGGCGGCCGGTCTCGGCTGGCTGCGTGAGGCGGGGACGGTGCCGGTGCCCGAGGTGCTGGTCGCCCTCCCCGAGATTCTCGCGATGGAATGGGTCGAACCGGGCGAACCCACGCGGGAGGCCGCCGAACGCTTCGGCCACGACCTGGCCCGGCTGCACCGATCCGGCGCCGACGGCTTCGGGGCTGAGCTGCCCGGATACATCGGGCCACTGCCACTGGACAACACCCGCGGCGACTCCTGGGCGTCCTGGTTCGCGGAGCGGCGGCTGAGGCCGTACCTCAAGATGTCGGTTGATCGCGGAGCGCTCGAAAGCTCCGACCTCGCGTCGATCGAGAAGATCATCAACACCCTGCATCGGTACGGTGGAAGCGAACCGCCCGCACGCATCCACGGCGACCTGTGGCCGGGAAATCTCCTGTGGGCGGCGGACGGCCGTGCCTGGCTCGTCGACCCGGCAGCGCACGGCGGCCATCGCGAAACCGACCTGGCCACACTCGCCATGTTCGGCGGGGCCCCGCACCTGGCCCCGATCCTCGACGCATACCAGGAGGAATGGCCGCTGTCCGACGGCTGGCGGGAGCGGATCCCGCTGCATCAACTGCATCTGTGGCTGGTGCACACCGCCGCCTTCGGCAGCGCATACGGCTCCGGGGTACGCGCGGCGGTCGCCACGTTGTCCACAGGACGATATGGGTAGGGGCGATACGGCCCGCGAGCGGCTAGATTCGATTGGTGCGCATGTCCCGGAGACCAGCCGAGCCGCCCTGGGGGCACGCGTGACCGTGCTCGCTGACCGATTCGGTCGCATTGCCACCGATCTCCGGGTATCCCTCACGGATCGGTGCAATCTGCGCTGCACCTACTGCATGCCCGCCGAGGGCCTGGCGTGGATGCCGCAGCCGCAACAGCTCACCGACGACGAGGTGAAACGGCTCGTCCGCATCGCGGTCGAGCAACTCGGCGTCACCGAGGTCCGGTTCACCGGTGGTGAGCCGCTGATCCGGCGCGGCCTGGTGAGCATCATCGCCGATGCGGCCCGACTCGACCCCCGGCCCCGGCTGTCGGTCACGACGAACGGGATCGGCCTGGACCGGATCGCCGTGCCCCTGCGCGACGCCGGCCTGGACCGGGTCAACGTCTCGCTCGACACGCTCGACCCGGCCCGGTTCCACACGCTCACCCTGCGCGACCGGCACTCCGACGTGCTGGCCGGGCTGCGTGCCGCGGCGGACGCCGGTCTGACCCCCGTGAAGATCAATACGGTGCTGATGCGCGGGGTCAACGACGACGAGGCCCCGGCGCTGCTCCAGTTCGCGCTCGATCACGGCTATCAGCTGCGCTTCATCGAGCAGATGCCCCTGGACGCCCAGCATCAGTGGGACCGGCACGAGATGGTCACCGCCGAGGAGATCCTGGCCGCGCTGGAGCCGTTCGGCCTCCAGCCCGACAATGTTTCACGTGGAACAGCGCCGGCCGAGACGTGGCTGATCCCCGACCGTGTTGACGCCGCGGGCGAGCCGGCCCGGGTCGGCGTCATCGCCAGCGTGACGCGCCCGTTCTGCGGCGACTGCGACCGGACCCGCCTCACCGCCGACGGTCAGGTCCGCAACTGCCTCTTCGCCACCGAAGAGAGCGACCTGCGCAAAATCCTCCGCGCTGGTGCTCCCGACGAGGAGATCGCCGACGCCTGGCGGGCCGCCATGTGGGGCAAACGTGCCGGTCACGGCATCGACGACCCGACGTTTCTCCAGCCCGTGCGCCCCATGTCCGCGATCGGAGGCTGACCCGTTGCTCACGGTCCGCTACTTCGCCGGAGCCCGGGCAGCCGCCAACGGCACGTCCAGCGAGACGGTCGAAGCCGCCACCCTCGACGACCTGACCCGGGTGCTGAGCGAGCGCCACGGCGAGCGGCTGTCCATGGTCATGAAGGCCGCGAGCTTCCTCGTCGACGGCCTCACCTGCCACGACCGCGCGGCGCGGCTCCCGGCGGGGGCCACCATCGACGTCCTGCCACCGTTCGCCGGCGGCTGAGCCTCGGGCTTCGCGGAATCCGCTCCCGGCGCGGGCCACCGTCAACGTCCTAGTCTCATTTGTCGGCGGCTGAGCTTCCCGGCGCCGCGCCCCTCCTCCCGGCGCCGCACCCCTCCTCCCGGCGCCGCACCCCTCCTCCCGGCCGGGGCACTCTTGGTGTCCTGCCTCCTTGCTAGGGCGGCCGAGATCCCCGGGCTGCGGCCCTCATCCCCGATCGCAACGCCATCGATGTCTCGCCTGCCTGCCCGGCGGGCCGAGCTGCCGGGCGGTGGCCCTCATCCCGACCGAGGCAGTATCGGCGTCCTCCCTGTCTGCCCGGTGGCCGAGACTGCGGAGCTACGGGCCTCCTCCCGACCCAGGCGCCATAGATGTCCCCGCTGCCTGGCGGCAGCCGAGATTCCGGGGGCGAGCGGCACCGCAACGTCTCATCCCCGGCGCGAGCCTCTCGGAGCCAGGCGGCACCGCAGCGTCTCACCTTCGGCGCGAGCCTTTCGGGGACCAGGCGGCGGCGCAGCGTCTCACCTTCGGCGCGAGCCTCTCGGAGCCGGGCGGCAGCGCAGCGTCTCATCCCCGGCGCGAGCCTCTCGGAGCCGGGCGGCAGCGCCGCGTCTCATCCCCGGCGCGAGCCTCTCGGAGCCGGGCGGCAGCGCCGCGTCTCACCTTCGGCGCCCAGGCCTTAGTGGCACAGGCTGGCACTGTGACGTCTCGTCTCAGGGATCCTGACCTCCCGGGGTTGGGCGGCACCACGGCGTCCCATCCCCACCGGGGTCGTCTGTGCGCACACCCTTGCGGACCAACAGCCGCTGCTTTACCCCTCGGCACCGGGCCGACCTGGCGTCCATCAGAGGGTGTTCGGTGGCGGCGGTTTTGTCGTACCCCTCGGGCAGCATGTCGGGCGAGGCCTGAGGAGGTTGGGATGCTGGTTCATGTCGCGAGCCGTCGGCGGAAGCCGGAGTCGGTGCGGGCTGCGTTCCCAGGCGCCACTGTCATCGACGTGACCTCCAGAGGCCCCGAACCATGGGTGCGGCTGAGCCCGTTCTACCCGCACGGCGGGATCCCGGTGCCTCTCACGCCAGGGGCCGTCGCCGCCTCGGTGGAGGGCATCTGGCAGGCGCTGAAGGTCTTCGAGGAGGCCGACATCGACCCGGCCAAGCTGTCGGTCACCTCGATGACCGGGTTGAAGCGCACGGTCCGCCGGTTCGGGCCGGTCCGCGGGCACCGCGCCGGGCTGCACGGCGAGACCCTGCTGGACTATCCGACGGCCCGGCGGCAGATCTACCTCCCGGCCTATCGATGGGTCCTGGAGCATCGCCTGTCCGACCTGGTCGACCGCCTGCGCGAGCTGGCCGGTGGCGGTGTGGTCCTTCTCGACTACACCACCAACGGCGACCCGGCGGACACGTCGAGCCCGCTCTCCCACGCCGCGCTCCTCGCCCGCCACCTCACCGGCCGATGGCCCTCCGAAAGCCCGTCATGAGCCCGGTGAAGCAACCGTCATGGGCCCGGTGAAGGCACCGTCAGAGCTCGATGAGAGCACCGTCATGGGCTTGGTAAAGGAAGCACCATGAACCAGGCGGCGCACCGTCATCAGCTCCTCGCTGGAGGCGCTCATGAACCCGGTCAGGGGTCCCGGCCCTGCCAGGTGGTCACGCAGACCTCGTTGCCCTCACGGTCGGCCAGGACCCAGAAAGCGGGCGCCCTCTCGTCGGAGACCAGGTGGCCTCCGGCGGCGAGAGCCGCAGCGATGCGGTCCCGTGCCTCGTCGTGCGGAACGCTGATGTCGAAGTGGATGCGGTTGCGCTGGGGCCGCGGTTCGGTCATCCGCTGGAACCAGACGGCCGGCCCTTGGCGGAACGGGTCGATGAGCCGGTCCTCGGGCCCATGCCTGCCGGCTTCGTCGGCGTATCCGAGCACCGCCTTCCAGAACGGCCGCACCGACGAGATGTCCCGGGCGTCGATGGCGACCTCCCATTCCTGCACCGACCGCGCCGCCGCATCGGGACTCGGCGTGGTCGTCCGACCGAGGGCGTGGAGGGCGGCGGTGATCAGGCGGGCCAGCTCGGTATCGCGGGCGGTGACACCGCCGAATGCGCGGGGTCGCAAGGTCAGGATGACGTGGCCGGAGCGCAGGTCGATGCGCAGGTGCTCGTCGGCGTCGGCGTCACAGGCCTCGACAGCGCGGGTGGCCACATCGGCGGCCTCGGCCAGCGAACCGACCGGCACGCAAGTGCGCAGGGTGCCCAGCACGAAACGCCAGCCCTGGTCACCGACGGCCTCGGAGGCTTCACGCCGGCTCAGGAACCGTTCCATGCGGCCAGGCTTCCAGACCGGCCGCTGTCATGTCACCGGGCGGCCCCGCGAGGCCGGAGAGGCATACCGATGCTGAGACACCGCTGAGGACCGGGTGCGCCGCCGATGCCGGGAGATTCGGGCGGTGGAGGACACTTGGACGGGCAAGCTGAGGGGCACGGCCACGGGAGTGGGCGGCGGGGGAGGGTCTGGGTTGTTGGTGTTCTTCGCGGTGGTTCTGCTGGGCATCGGGCTGATCCACTACTACCTGTGGAAACGGCTCGTTCGTGATCCGCTGCGACCGGGGTGGGGCCGCCGTGCCGGGACGATCGTGGCGGTGGTGCTCTGCGCTCTCGTGCCGCTGACGCTGATCGGGGTCCGCGCCGGATACTTCACGTGGCTCTCGTGGCCCGGCTATCTCTGGGTAGCCGTGATGTTCTACCTGCTGGTGACACTTCTGGTCCTGGAGATTCCGCGACTGCTGCTGATGCGTCTGTGGGCGGGCTCCGGGCGTACCACCGGGAAGTCGCCCATCGAGACCAGCGGGGAGCCGGCACTGATCGGCACCGCCGGCGCGGCTGGCGGAGCCGGGGCGGGCGCGACGACCGCGACCGAGGCCGCTGCCGCCACACCGACCGCAGCCGAAACGCCGTCGCGGTCCGGAACCGAAACGTCACCGCAGGTGGTAACCGATACGCCGTCGCGGTCCGGAACCGAAACGTCACCGCGGGTGGTAACCGATACGCCACCGTGGGCCGGAACCGAAACGCCGCCGCGGGTGGGAACCGATACGCCGCCGCGCGCTGGAGCCGATACGCCCGCGAGCACCGGGTCGGTGGCCGGGGATCCGTCGCCGACCGAGAGGCAGGGGATCGAGCGGCGACTGCTCCTGGCCCGCGGCACCGCGATCTTCGCGGGCCTGACGGCCGCGGGCATCACCGGGTACGGGGTGAAGACCGCGACCAGTGCTCCGCAGATCGATCGTGTCCAGCTCCCGATGGCCAAGCTCCCCCGCGCGATGGACGGCACCCGGCTCGCGGTCGTCTCGGACATCCACATCGGCCCGCTGACCGGCGTGAACCATGCGCAGCGCATCGTCCAGGTGATCAACTCGGTCAACGCCGACCTGGTCTGCATCGTCGGCGACCTGGTCGACGGCAGTGTGGCCGAGCTGGGCCGGTTCGCCGCGCCGCTGGGCGGCATCGAGTCGCGGCACGGGGCGTTCTTCGTGACCGGCAACCACGAGTACTACTCGGGCGCCGAGGAGTGGATCAACGAGGTGTCCCGGCTGGGTATCCGGCCGTTGCGCAACGAGCGGGTGGCGATCAACGGGCTGGACCTGGCGGGTGTCAACGACCTGAGCGGCGAGGAGCAGGGCGACGCCCCCGATTTCGCCCGTGCGCTGGGCGACCGGGACACCGCCCGGCCCGTGGTGCTGATGGCCCACCAGCCGGTGGCGGCCGTGGAGGCGGCTCCCTACGGGGTGGATCTGCAGGTCTCGGGTCACACGCATGGTGGTCAGATGGCCCCGTTCAACCTGCTCGTGAAGCTTCAGCAGCCGGTAGTCTCCGGCTTCGGGGAGGTGGACGGCGTGCCGGTTTACGTGACCAACGGCGCGGGTTTCTGGGGCCCACCGGTGCGTGTGGGCGCGCCCCCGCAGGTCACGGTCATCGAATTGCGTGTGGCGTAACCCATCAAGATCGGTAAGTGTGTTTGAGCGTGGCGAAGCTTGGCGAGACCGACAGCCGTGACAGGATGCGGGGTGTGGAGGTCAGCACGGATACATATGTCGCGGACCTGCACATTCATTCGCGCTTTTCGCGGGCCTGTAGTCGTGATCTGACGCTGCCCAACCTGGCCTGGTGGGCGCGGCGTAAGGGCATCGCTCTTCTGGGCACAGGGGATTTCACCCACCCGGCCTGGTTCGAGCACCTCAGGGAGAGCCTGGAGCCGGCGGAGCCCGGCCTGTTCCGGCTCGTCGACGAGAAGCCGGTCACCAGGCGTCTCCCCGGGTCGTTGCGCGGCAGCACGCCGGCCCGGTTCATGTTGAGCGTGGAGATCTCGACGATCTACAAGCGCGACGACAAGACCCGCAAGGTGCATCACCTGCTCTACGCTCCGGACTTCGCGTCGGTGGAGAAGATCAACACGGCGTTGTCCCGGATCGGGAACCTGACCGCCGACGGCCGGCCGATCCTCGGGCTGGACTCGCGCGATCTCCTGGAGATCACCTTGGAGGCCGGCGGCTATCTGATCCCGGCGCACATCTGGACGCCGTGGTTCTCGGCGCTGGGCTCGAAGTCGGGGTTCGACGCGATCGCCGACTGCTACGCCGATCTGGCCGACCACGTGACAGCGGTGGAGACCGGCCTGTCGTCGGACCCGGCGATGAACTGGCGGGTCTCCGGCCTCGACCGGTACCGACTGGTCTCGAACTCGGACGCGCACTCGCCGGCCGCCCTGGCGCGTGAGGCCACCCTGTTCACCGGCACCCCGGACTACTTCGCGGTGAGGGACGGCATCGGTCTGGCCGGGACCCTCGAGTTCTTCCCGGAGGAGGGCAAGTATCACGCCGACGGCCACCGGGCCTGCGGCGTGAATTGGGAGCCCGCGAGGACACGCGCCGCGAACGGCCGCTGCCCGGAGTGCGGCCGCCCGTTGACGGTCGGCGTGCTGAGCCGCGTCGAGGACTTGGCCGATCGGCCGGAGGGCTTCCACCGCGACGACCACGTCGAGCACCTGATCCAGCTGCACGAGATCATCGGTGAGATCCACGGCGTCGGCCCGAAGTCGAAGACTGTCGAGTCCCAGCTGAACCACCTGGTCGCGACGCTCGGCGCGGAGCTGGACATTCTGCGTAAGGTGCCGGTCGACGAGATCGGTAAGGCCGGCGGCGACGAGTTGCGTGAGGCGATCACCCGGCTCCGGCGCGGCGACGTGCGACGGGTGCCCGGTTACGACGGCGAGTATGGCGTGATCACTCTGTTCGACCCGGGTGAGCTGCGCAACCGCAGCAGTGCCCCGCAGGTGGAGACGCTCTTCGACTTCCCGGCGGCTCAGCCGAAACCCAGGGCCGAGCCGGTGAAGGAGAAGGCGAAGACGAAACCGGCGAAGGAGAAGCCGGCCCCGCCGCCGCTGGCTCCGCCGCCGAGCCCGCACGAGCCGTTCGAGCCGATGCTCGCCGGGATGGAGGAGGTCGGCACCGGCCTGCTGGACCGTCTGGACGCGATGCAGCGGGTGGCCGCGTCGGCGCCGGGCGGGCCGCTGCTGATCGTCGCGGGGCCGGGCACCGGCAAGACCCGGACGCTGACGCACCGGATCGCGTACCTCTGTGCCGAGCTGGGGGTCTTCCCGGAGCGCTGTCTGGCGATCACGTTCACCCGGCGGGCCGCCGCGGAGCTGAAGGAGCGCCTGGAGTCGCTGCTCGGTGACGTGGCCGAGGACATCACCGTGGGCACGTTCCACTCACTGGGCCTCACCCTGCTGAAGGAGAATCCGAAGGCTGCCGGGCTGGGTTCGGGTTGGCGGATCGCCGACGAGCAGGAGCAGGCACAGGCCCGTGAGCAGGCCGGTGACGATGACACGGCGTACCGGAAGCTGCTGCGCCAGCAGGATCTGGTGGACCTGGACGACCTGATCAGTGTGCCGGTGACCTTGCTGCGCGAGGACCCGGCGCTGGTCGAGAAGTACCGCCGGCGCTGGCAGTGGATCTTCGTGGACGAGTATCAGGACGTCGACGATCTGCAGTACGAGTTGCTGCGCCTGCTCAGCCCGGCGGACGGCAACCTGTGCGCGATCGGCGACCCGGACCAGGCGATCTACTCGTTCCGTGGCGCCGACGTGCAGTACTTCCTCCGCTTCAACGCCGACTTCGTGGACGCCCGGCTGGTCCGGCTGACCCGCAACTACCGGTCGTCGGCCCCGATCCTGGCCGCCGCGGTGCAGGCGATCGCACCGACGACGCTGGTCAGTGGCCGTCGTCTGGACCCGGCCCGGCTTGATCCGGAGGCGTCACTGGTCGGGCGGTATACGGCCCGCAGTGTCGCCGACGAGGCCGACTTCGTGGTCCGGACGATCGACGAGCTGGTCGGTGGCCTGTCGCACCGTTCGCTGGACTCGGGCCGGATCGACTCCCGGGCCGCGGTCGCCGGCAACCTGTCGTTCTCGGACATCGCGGTCCTCTATCGCACCGACGCGCAGTCCGGTCCGATCATGGACGCGCTGTCCCGGGCCGGTATCCCGGTGCAGAAACGCTCGCACAACCGGCTGCGGGACCGTCCCGGTGTTCCGGAGATCGCCCGGGAGCTGCGGCACGCCGGCGGTGCCGGTGGGTCGCTGGCGTCCCGGGTGCGGGCCGCCGGCCAGGCGCTGGCCCAGCGGGTTGTGGCGCCGACCCTGGACGGCGAGCAGCTCGCCCCGGAGGACGTCCGGCTCGCCGCCGAACTGCTGTTGCCGCTGGCCGACCGGGTCGACGACGACCTCCCGCTCTTCCTTCAGCAGCTGGCGACGGGTGCCGAGGTGGATGCGCTGGACCCGCGCGCCGAGGCGGTGAACCTACTGACCCTGCATGCCGCGAAGGGCCTGGAGTTCCCGGTGGTGTTCCTGGTCGGGTGCGAGGACGGGCTGCTGCCGCTGCGCTGGCCGGGTTCGACACCGTCGGAGGAGGAGGTCGCCGAGGAGCGGCGGCTGTTCTTCGTCGGCCTGACCCGTGCCCAGGACCGTCTCTACGTGAGCCATGCGGCGAAGCGGTTCCGCCACGGCAGTGAGCGGGAGCAGTCCCCGACGCCGTTCCTCGACGTGATCGATTCCGGACTCTTCGAGAAACTGGGCGAGGCCACGCCCGCTCGTCCGAAGGACCGGCAGCTCAGGTTGCTGTAGCTAGAAGGAAGCCGACCAGCAGGGCGGGCCCGAACGGGATCGGCCGCCCTTTACGGGTCACCAGCAACCAGGCGGCGATCGAGCCGTTGAGCAGGTGGGCGGTGCCGAGGCAGACGGCCACCGCCGGCCAGCCCGCGAACCCGAGCAGGAACGCCAGTGCCGCCCCCAGTTTCACGTCGCCGAGGCCGAGTCCGTGCCCGGGTAACAGGGCGATCGCCAGATAGGCGGCGCCGACCAGCAGGCCTGCGGCCAGTGCCGGAACGATCCGGTCCGGCGCGAGCAGGGCGAGCGGGATTCCCCCGGCCAGCGCGAACATGCCGACCAGCCGGTCGGGCAGCCGCAGGCAGCCCAGGTCGATCATCGCCAGCAGCAGCCCGGGGATCGCCGCGAGCAGGTGCACGGGCAGTTGCGGCACCGGACCGAGAGCGGCCGCCAGCACGCCGGCGGCCAGCGCGAACGTCACCGACGGCCAGTGCCCACCGGCACCGCAGGCCGGTCCGGCGTGGATCCATCCGGCTGCTCCCGCTGGGTACGCCCGCCCGCACCGGCCGCACGCGGAGCGGGCCGGCGTTCCGAAGGGGACGGTCAGCCGATGGGCGATCCGGGGCAGGAAGGCCCCGGCCGCCGCACCGAAGAGCATCGACAAGATCACCAGTTGTGACGACACGAAGGTGAAAGGTATCCGATCGTCCGCCGCACGCTACGGTGGCAGGCGGCGCAGACCGCTCCCGGAGGGACCCCCGATGTCGCAGAACGGGCCGCACTCCGGCCAGTCATGGTCGAGCGGCGCCCCTGAGCAGCCATACGCCGAGCCGTCGGATCCGTGGGGCGGCCATGCGCAGGAGATCCCCCAGCAGCAGGCTTTCGCGCCGCCGCCGGAGTGGCAGAAACCCGAGTGGAAGAAGCCCCCGGCCCGTCGCGGGTTCGCGATGGGTGCCACGGTCGCCGCGCTGAGTGTGCTGATCGGCGGCGGCGTGGCCACCGCGGCCTGGTTTCTGCTGGGCAGCGAGAAGGAACCGGCGGACGGTGGCATGGCGGTGGCCACCACACCGGCCGTGCCCGGGGCGCGACCGCAGCCCAGTGCGGACGCCCGGTTCGCGGCGAAGGGTCAGTGTGTCCGCAACGAGGGCACGAACACGGAGCCGAAGCTGCGGATCGTGGTGTGTACGGCGAACACGTACGAGATCTTGAAGCGCGTCGACGGCCGTACCACGGGGGAGAGGGACGCGGTACGAAAGTGCGCGACCGTGCCGAAGTATACGAAGTGGTACTACTACGACACTGAGTACGACGACGTCGATTTTGTCCTCTGCCTGCGCGAGTATGAGCCCCTCTAGCGCTTTCTAGCGGCACAGCTAGACCAGCTTAGAGGGTGATATCGAGCGGACTCTAGCGCTGACGCTAGACAGCCCGATACGGTGCTACGTCATGGATCCGGTACGGAACCCGTACGCTCCCGGCGCTGGTCAGCGCCCGCCCGAGCTGGCCGGACGCGGCCGTGAGCTGGACGCCTTCGACGTGGTTCTGGAGCGGGTGGCCCGCGGCCGGCCGGAGCGGAGTCTGGTCCTGACCGGCCTCCGTGGCGTCGGCAAGACGGTGCTGCTCAACACGCTGCGGTCGGCCGCGATCGGTCGCCTCTGGGGCACCGGCAAGATCGAGGCACGACCCGATCAGTCACTGCGCCGCCCGGTCTCCGGCGCGCTGCACATGGCGATCCGGGAGCTGGCTCCACACCACCGCGATCCGGACCGGGTGGACGAGGTGCTGGGCGTACTCAAGGCGTTCGCGCTGCGGGCCAACGACGGCAACAGCAAGCTCCGCGACCGGTGGGCACCCGGCATCGATGTGCCCGCGGCCCGGGGGCGTGCCGACTCCGGCGACATCGAGATCGACCTGGTCGAGTTGTTCACCGACGCGGCGTCTCTGGCCACCGACGTGGGCACCGGGATCGCCCTGTTCATCGACGAGATGCAGGACCTGAGCGCGACCGACGTATCGGCTCTCTGCGCGGCCTGCCACGAGTTGTCCCAGCTGGGCGCACCGTTGATCGTGGTGGGCGCCGGGCTGCCCCACCTGCCGGCCGTGCTGTCGGCGGCCAAGTCCTACTCGGAACGGCTCTTCCGCTACGCACGGATCGACCGCCTCGACCGGGACGCCGCCGACCTGGCACTGGGCGTGCCCGCCGAGCGGGAGGGCGTGGAGTACGACCAGGAGGCGCTCGACCTGCTCTACGAGAAGTCCGGCGGGTACCCGTACTTCGTCCAGGCCTACGGCAAAGCCACCTGGGATCACGCGCCCCAGACGCCGATCACCGCGGACGACGTGCGGGTGGCCGCGCCGGAGGCGGAGGGTGAGCTGGCGGTCGGCTTCTTCGGCTCCCGGTTCGAGCGGGCCACCCCGGCGGAGCGGGAGTACATGCGGGCCATGGCGGCGCTCTCCGACGATCCGGGTAACGACATGGACGCCGCAGTGCCGACCTCCGAGATCGCGATCTCCCTCGGCCGCAAGCCGGCCAGCCTCTCCCCGGCCCGGGACGCGCTGATCAGAAAGGGACTCATCTACTCCGGCGAGCGGGGAACCGTCGCGTTCACCGTCCCGCACTTCGGCCGCTACCTCAGGACACAGCCGGTATGAGGGCGAGGTTGTGGGTATAACCGGGTGATGAGGCCCGTACGCACCGCAGCCCGTGCCCTGCTCGCGTCGATCTTCGTGGTCGACGGCATCCGCACCCTGAACCAGCCGGAGACCCGCGCCGACGCGGTCCGCCCGCTCACCGACCGGGTGACGCCGCTGTTGGAGCGGACCGATCCACGCCTGCCGACCGACCCGCTCACCCTGGTCCGGGTCAAGGCGGCCGCCGACGTGGTGGCCGGTCTGGCCCTCGCCACCGGGCGGTTCACCCGGCCGGCCGCGGCGGTCCTGGCGGCCGGGCTCATCCCGCACACCCTGACCGAGAAGGGCGACCGCGACAACCTGCTGCGCAATCTCGGCCTGCTCGGCGGGCTCCTGCTGGCCGCGGTCGACACAGAAGGTCGCCCCAGTCTTCATTATCGGACATCGCATGCGATCGACCGGAGCCAGCGGACGATGCGGCGCGCGGTGCGGACCGCCCGCCGGGAGGCCAAGATCGCCGCCGCCTCCGCCGTTGCAGCGCGCAGATTGCCCGGCTAACAACCTTATTGCGGCCTTTGCGTTAAAGCGGACGAGGGGCCGCGCGGTCGGTCAGCGCCTTCTAAGCTCGCTTCCGCTCGGCAACGCCCTGCCGCCGTTCCCTACCGCTGCGCTCTTCGCGTACGCGGGCGGGTCGATCGGCAGGACGTGCCGTGCCCGGGGACGAGACGGGGGTCGCGCCATGCCGGCAATCAGGAGAATCGCGCACAACGCCGCGCGCATGCGGTCCGGACTGTTCGCCGTCGGCGTGCTGGTCACGGCCGCGATCATCACCCATTACATCGAGCGGTACGGCCTGAGCACCCTCGCCGTCGAACACGAGGCGATCCGGGGCTGGCTGGCCGGGGACGGGCTCTACGCGTACCGCTCCCCGAAGAATGAAGCAGGCGCCGCCCTGCCCCCCGCACTCGCGCTGCTCATCGCGCCTCTCACCTTGTTGCCGTTGCGCACCGCCGGTGGGCTGCTCGCCCTCGGCGGACTCGCCGCACTCCTGCTCACCACCCTGGTCGTCGCCGGGCCGGTCGCCCGCCGGCATGGGCGGCGCCGCACCCCGTTCGTGCTGGCCGTGGCCGCCCTGGCGCTACTCGCCGAACCGGTCCGCGCCGCCGTCGGTCTCGGCCGCCCGGAACTCCTGATCCTCGCCCTGCTCGCCGCCGACCTGGTTGGGCTGCGCCGTGCGGCCCGGGTCCGAGACCGGTCCCTGGCCGCCCTTCTGCGGTCCCGCCGCTCCCCCCGCGCCCGCTCACCGCTCACCGGCCGCCGGTTCAGCGCGAGCCCGTTCGCCGACGGCCGCCCTCGCGGCTCCCGGATCGTCCACGCATTCCGGGCCACCCTCCGGCCGCACTGTTCGGGCGATCTGTCGGAATCATCGAAGCGCTCCGAGTCGACCCGGCGCGAGATCGGCCTGTCCGGCGGCGGCACCCTGCGCCGTCTCTGGACGAGCGGATCCTGGGCCGGCGCCGGCACCGGACTCGCCGTCACCTTCAGCGCGACGGCCCTCCTCTTCGTCATCTACCTGCTGGTCACGCGGCAGCGCCGGGCCGCGCTCACCGCCCTGACCACCGCGGCGGTGGTCACCCTGGGCGTCCTGGTCGCGGCTCCCACCGAAACCCTCACGTGGTACGGGACGACGATGTGGGAACTGGCCCGCCCCGCCCCGGTCAGCGACCTCGACAACCAGTCCCTGGCCGGCGTGATGGCCCGGCTGTACGGCTTCCCCGCCCCGCCCGTCCTCGTCTGGTTCGCGTTCGGCATCCTGCTCGTGGCCGTCGGCCTGATCCGGGCCCGCTCCGCCCACACCGAAGGCGACGAGGTGGCCGCCTTCACCCTGATCGGCCTGACCGCAGCCGTCGCGGGCCCGGTGACCACCGCCGCCGAGAGCCTGTGGCTGCTTCCCGCCATCCTGGTCCTCGCCGACGCCGGCGTACGCAGCCGCCTCGGCATCCGGGTACCCCGGTCGACCCGCCGCACCGGCACCGTCTACCTCGCCGCGGCCGGTATCGGCTACCTGATCCTGATCGCCGCGCCGGTCTGGTCGCTCCGCTGGAACGTGCCCGCGCTGGCCCTGATCCTGCTGGTCAACGTCCTCCCGTGGCGCCAGGGATCGCCCGCTATGCCGACCGTCCGCGCCGCTCCCCACCGCCGGGCGGCCATCCCCCTGCCGAGGGGCGGCTGAACCCCGTCTCCGGTTCACACCTGCTCACCACCGGCCCACAGCCGCCGATCCTCGTCGCTTTCGCCGGAACGCCGGGCGCGGCCGACGACAGCGGCTGGGAACCGGTCTCGTTTCCGCCGACGGGAACAGCACCGAGCTGCGGATATGCGGCGTTCACCGCCCCGAAGCGGCAGCCCCGAACCGGCTTCGACTGCACGGCCCGAGGCAGGCATCTCGGAGCGACAACGCTCGGCCGCACCGCCCGGGGCCGGGGTTCATCATGCGACAACGCTCGGCCGCATCGTCCCGTGGCCGGGACCTTCGTGGGCAACGATCGGCCGCATCGCACCGTGGCCGGGAACCTTCGCGGGCAACGATCGGCCGCATCGCACCGTGGCCGGGAACCTTCGCGGGCAACGATCGGCCGCGGCCAATGGTCTGCCTGCGACGACGGGAGCGCACGCAATGCTTATGTGGGCTGCTGTCATCGCCATGACCCGGTTTCACGCACACAGTCCGCGGATCGTGTGCGCCTATGCATGCCAGGACGTATCCGAGAGCCCACGTTCAGCGATTGTGTGCGCTGGCCAACGTCTCGAGCGCTGCCGTCGGCGACGCTGGGCACGTCGAGCATCGCGATCAGGACGGCTGGCGCGGCAGAACTCGCCGGGCCCGACCGTTCAGAGCTCACGCCGCTTCTGACGCCGACAGCTCTCCAGCCGTAGCGGCGGGCCACAACCGCCTGTGACACCGGCTCGCCGAGGCGGGCAACCGGTCAGGGGCAGTTGACCCATTCTTCGGTGCCGTCGAGGAAGACCTGGCGCTTCCAGATCGGCAGGCGGGCCTTGGCCTCGTCGACCAGGCGGCCACACGCCGCGAAAGCCGCTGCCCGGTGTGCTGTGCTGACCGAGGCGACAAGCGCTACGTCACCGATCGCCAGTGTGCCGATCCGGTGGGACACGGCCACCGCGTAGACGGCCGGGTCCGCGGCAATCTCCTCGGCCACCTCGCGCAGGATCGCGGTAGCGGTCGGGTGCCCCTCGTATTCGAGCAACGTGACACCGCGACCGTGGTCGTGATCGCGGACGACCCCCTGGAACGAGACGACCGCACCGGCCCGGGGATCGGCGACGGCGGCCTCGTGGGCGGCCAGGTCGAGCGGCTCGTCCACCACCGTGGCCAAGGTCACCACCCCGGCGACTGCCGAACCGGAGACACCAGCGGCCGAAGCAAAAGCACCGACAACCGAACCGGAGACGTCAGCAGCCGGAACAGAAGCACCGACAGCCGAACCGGAGACGCCGGCGGCCGGAGCATCGACAACCGAACCGGAGACGCCGGCGGCCGGAGTAGGAGCACCGTCAGCCGAACCGGAGACGCCGGCGGCCGGAGCGGGAGCATCGACAGCCGGCTCGGGGGCGTCCGTGGCCGGAGCAGGAGCATCGGCCGGGACGGGGCCGCCGGCTGGAGGGGAAACGGAGGGGGTCACGGGCGCTCCCCGGGCATCAGAGGAAGGGGCAGGAAGGGAACCGTGTCGCCGGCGGCAGCCCGGGTGCCGGGCCGGACCACGACGAAGCCGTGCGAGTTGGCCAGTCCGCGGAGCATGGCCGAACCGACGTGACCGGCCGGAACGGCGGTGCGGCCGGTCGGGTCGAGGGTGGCCAGCGCCAGGTGGGTGAAGCCGCCACGGCCGGCCACGTCCGCGCCGGCGGTGACCGACGGCAGGGGTGGGAGAGCCCGGCCCTGGAGGCCCGCGAGCAGCGGCGCCACCAGCGTGACCAGGGCGATCACCGCGGACTGCGGGTTGCCGGGCAGGCCGGCGAGGAAGCGGGACCGCCCGTCCGGGCCGGGGACCCTGGCCAGCAGCATCGGGAACCCGGGGCGTACGGCGACGGTGTTGACGATGTACGACCCATCGAGCTCGGCGAGCGCCGGATGCAGATGGTCGACCGGCCCGTGCATGGTGCCGCCGGTGGTGCAGACCAGATCGGCGGTGTCGAGGGCGACCCGGATCGCGTCCAGGTGGGCGGTGAGGGTGTCCTTGACCGGGCCCTGCACCGACTCCACGGCAGCGCCGTAGCGCCGCAGCCAGCCGGGCACCTGCGGACCCAGGGAGTCGCGGACCCGGCCTGCTCCGGGTGGCCCGGCGGTCAGCAGTTCGTCGCCGAAGACCAGCATCGCCGCGCGGGGCTCCGACCGTACCGAAAGAGTCTCGTAACCGCAGGTGGCCGCGACGCCGACGACTGCCGGGTCCACCGGTGTGCCGGCCGGGAAGAGTTCTTCGCCCTGACGTGCCTCCTCGCCCGGCAGCCGCCAGTCGGGGACGGTGCGCGGCTCGCCGGAGACGCGGCCGTCGGCGCCGGTGACCGAATCCTCGATCCGGATGAGGGCGGTGGCGTTGGCCGGCACCATCGCGCCGGTGGCGATCTCGACGCAGTCGCCGTCCGCGGTGAGCGGCGGTGGGGTGCCGCCGGCGAGCACACGACCGACCGGGCGCCATGGGCCGGGACCGCGCACCGCCCACCCGTCGATGCTCGATGTCGGGAAGGCGGGCAGGTCGGTCAGGGTGCGCAACGGCTCGGCAAGGGTCCGGCCGTCGGCCACGGCCAGCGGAATGCGCTCCGCGCCGCCGGCCGCGTCACGGCCGGCCTGATAGGCGAGCGTGCGCGCCAGTTCCCAGTCCACAGGGGTCGACTCGGTCACCGGGAAAGCCTAGCGCTCAGCGGCCGCGGGCCAGGGACGCGGCCCACCGGGTGGCGCCGACGGGAGGTCAGTGGTCGCCGCCTCTGATCTGGTCCACCGTGTGGACGAGCAGGGGGCCGAGCACGGCGAGCCCGTCCTTGGCGCCGCCGGTCGAGCCGGGCAGGTTGACGATCAGGGTGCGGCCGGCGACTCCGGCGAGTCCGCGGGACAGTGCGGCTGCCGGCACCCGGTCACGGCTGTGGGCGCGGATCGCCTCAGCGATGCCGGGGATCTCGAAGTCGAGCAGCCCACGGGTCGCCTCGGGGGTGCGGTCGGTCGGGGTGACCCCGGTTCCGCCGCTGGTCAGGACCACGTCGACACCGTCGGCGACGGCGGCGCGCAGGGCTGCGGCGACAGGTTCCCCGTCGGGTACGACGACCGGCGCCTCGTCCACATCGCAGCCGAGTTCGCGGAGGCCGGCGACCAGGCGGGGCCCGCTCGTGTCGGCGTAGACACCGGCGGCGGCCCGGTTCGAGGCGACGACGACTCGGGCCCGGATGGTCACGGCCGGTCCTCCGGGCGTACCCAGTCTCCGGTCTTGCCGCCTTCCTTGCGCAGCACCCGGATGCCTTCCAGGCTGGCCGCGGGGTCGACCGCCTTGATCATGTCGATCATCGCGAGGCCGGCCGTGGCGACGGCGGTGAGGGCCTCCATCTCGACGCCGGTCCGGTCGGCGGTCTTGGTGGTGGCGGTGATCTCGACGGTGTCGGCGGTGAGGTCCAGCTCGACCTTGACCCCGTGCAGCCCGATCGGGTGACAGAGCGGAATGAGGTCGGGGGTCCGCTTGGCTCCCATGATCCCGGCAAGCCGGGCGACCGCGAGGGCGTCGCCCTTGGGCAGGCCGTCGCGGCGCAGCAGGTCGACGACGTCAGCGGTGGTGTGGACGCGGCCGGCGGCGATGGCGCGGCGGTCGCTCACCGCCTTGGCGGACACGTCGACCATGCGCGCGGCGCCGGTCTCGTCGACGTGAGTGAGCTGGCTTTCCTGGGGCATACCGGGAGCTTAGTTCGCAACGCTGCCGCATTCGCTTCATACTCCGTCCACACTGCTCAGCGATGCTGCGGCCGGGTTGGGAAATAGAATTGTCGCGGCCTGAATGACGCGATTCTCATTGCGATGAGTTCCCATTCAGAAACTGTCCGTAACGGCACCTCGTCCTATTGTCGCATTCTGCGCATAGCGACACGATCCACTGGAATCAGACACCTATCTGGATCTAAATTCTCTCCTGTCAGGACGAGCTAGGACAAAAGGGAGGGAACGCCATGCGCGACAACAAAGAGTGGGGCTGAAACCGGTACTTTGTGCCTGGAGCGACGACCCGATCGCACTCGGCGACGACGAAGGACCGCATGTCTTTGCAACGCAGCGACGACAACGTGACCGATCAGCGGCTCCGGCTGCTCGTCGGTCTCGTCGTCGTGCTGGGGCTCGGCACCGTGGCGGGATTCGCGACATACGCCCTGCGTTACCCCGAACCGCTGCCGCACCCACTGGCTCTCCTCGGCCTCTGCGCCGCCCTGATGATCGCCAACCGGGTGAAGGTCCTGGTCCGGGTCAAGGCCAGCACCGACGCGACGACCTGGGGTGAGATCCCGGTCCTGGTCGGCCTGACGCTGCTACCGGCACCATGGGTGGTCTTCTGCGCCGTCGTCGCGATGACCCTGCTCCGCTGCCTGAACAGCCTCGGCCTCCAGAAATCCGTCTTCGGAGTGGCCAAGGAGGCCCTGACGACGGGCTCGGCGGCCGCCGTCTTCCTCGCCTTCGGCGTACGACCGGATCTGACCGGCCCGCCCTTCCCCGTCCTGCCCATCGTGGTGGCACTCATCACCTTCGTGGTGGTCGATCACCTGGTGTTCGTGCCGGTGCTGGTCACCGCCACCGGCAACGGCGTGCGCGAGGTCGCACTGCGCAACTGGGCCGGGGACATCATCTGCATGATCGGCGAGCTGGTCACCGCCCTGCTGGTCGTCGGCGTCCTGGCCACCGGCACCAATCCACTGCTCCTGCTGGTCGTCCCGCTCGTTGTGCTGTGCATGCACCTGTGGCAGTCCCGCAGCGTCCGCACCCGCGAGGAACGCGAATCCTGGCAGCGCCTCGCCAAGGCCACCGACGAGCTCAACGCCGTCGACCTCACCCAGGTCCTGCACTCGGCGACCACCCGGGCGGCGCAGATCTTCTCGGCCGCCGAGTCCGCGATCGACCTGGCCGGACGGACGGTTCGCGCGACCGCGTCCCAGGTCCTCGTCGACGGCCCGCGCCCGGTGAGCGGTGTCACACCACCGGACGAGACATCGGTCGACCTGGTCGCCCACGACGGCAGTGTCCGGGTCGGGGTGCTGCGCCTGCGATTCGGCGGGACGGTCCGGCTCACCGAGGTCGAGCAGTACAAACTGCGGACGTTCGCGTCGGCGGTGTGCACGGCCATCCGGAACGCGCAGGCGTACGCCGAACTCGCCCGCATCGCCGCCGAGAACGCGCATGCCGCCACCCACGACCCGCTGACCGGCCTGGCCAACCGCCGCCGGCTGTACGAGTGCGCCGAGCAGGTGTTCCGTTCGTCCGCCCAGGGCCTGTTCGCGCTGCTGCTGATCGACCTGAACCACTTCAAGGAGGTCAACGACACGCTCGGGCATGCCGCCGGTGACCAGGTGCTGCGGGAGGTGGCGGCCCGCCTGCGGGACTCGGCCGAACCCGGCGACCTGGTGGCCCGGCTCGGCGGCGACGAGTTCGCGGTGCTGTTGACCGGCCTGCCCACGCCCGCGCTGGCCGGGCACCGGGCGACCGGGATGCTCGCCACCCTCGACGCGATCATCGAGGTCGAGGGCATGCGATTGACCGTCGAGGCGGCCGGCGGCATCGCCCTGGCAGCCGGCACCGGCAGTGTCGAGGAACTGATGCGACGCGCCGACATCGCCATGTACCAGGCGAAACGTGCCGGCGAGCAGATCGTCGTCTACGCGCACGCCCGCGACACCGCCGATCTGGAACGGCTGATGCTCACCGGCGAACTCCGGCGGGCCGTCGCCCAGCACGAGTTCATCGTCGACTTCCAGCCGATCGTCGACCTGGGCACCGGCGAGGTCCTGGCGGCCGAGGCCCTGGCCCGCTGGCACCACCCCGACCAGGGCAGCCTCAGCCCGGTCCGGTTCCTGGAGACGGTCGAGCGGTCCGGCCAGCTGCCGGCGTTCGCCGACGCCGTTCTCGAGCAGTCGCTGATCGCCCGGCAGAGCTGGCGGGACGCCGGGTTCGACCTGCCGATCGCGGTCAACGTCTCACCACGCAGCCTGCTCGACCCGAGCTTCCCCGGCGCGGTACTGGCGCGGCTCGCCCGCCACGACGCACCCGCCGACCGGCTGGTGCTGGAACTCACCGAGACCCTCACCGTCAGCCAATTGGACGTGGTCGAACGCGCCCTGGCCGAGCTGCGCAACGCCGGCGTCCGGCTGGCGATCGACGACTTCGGCACGGGCGTCTCGTCGTTGTCGGTGCTGTCCCGCATCCCGGTGCACCAGCTCAAGATCGATCGTGAGTTCGTGGCCGGGGTGGAGACCACCGCCGAGGCCGCCGCGGTCGTGCGGACCACCGTCGACCTGGCTCGCAACCTGCACCTGACGGTGGTGGCCGAGGGCGTGGAGAGCGAGCCGCAACGGCGTGCACTCTGGGCTCTCGGCTGCGTGGCGGGTCAGGGGCACCTGTTCGCCCGGCCGTACTCGGCGGCACGTTTCCTCGGCATGCTGCAACGCGGGTCCGGCGGCCGGCCGGGCATGCTGGCGGCGGCCCTGCACGACGAGGGTTCGGTGGTGCGCCTACCTGTGCGCCGTCTGCCAAACTTGCCCGCGTGACCAAGAAGCTGGACCTGGCCCTCTACGCCCTCTCCGCGGTCTTCGCGCTGGTCACCGCTCTGACCTCGACCCTGCTGCCACATCGCGCGTGGGGGGCGGTGGCGGCCTGGGGCTATCTGACCGCCGCGCTGCTGGTCTACCTGGTCCAGCGCCGGGACCTGCTCGCCTGGGCGACCTGGGGGGCGGTGGCGCTGCTGCCGCTCGTGATCCAGTCGGTGCAGCGGGCCGGTGGGCGCACCGATCGGGCCCAGGAGGAGGTGCTCGTCGTCGAGCACATGGGCGAGTCGTTGCTGCACAGCGGCACGCCCTACCTGAGCCGTACCGAGATCGCCGCGATCCCGCTCGACGAGCGCCTTCTCGGCTATCGCCCTTATCAGCCCGGAATGTCGCTCTTCGGTGTCCCCCGCGCCCTTGCGGGCGACCACTGGTTCACCGACGCCAGGATCTGGTTCGCGATCATGACGCTGGTCACGCTCGGCGCGGCCGTCACCCTGGTCCGGTCGCTTCCCACCCCTTCAGCTGTACGACCTACGCGCTCGCCGTTCAAGCTGCTCCGCTCGACCGCCCCCGTATCCCAGGCCCCGGCCCCCGAGGCATCCGGTCCGGTCGCGCCCGTCTCGCCTGCCCTGGTCCGGGCGATTCAGGCGGCCACCGTCCTGCCGGTGACCGCACTGACGCTGGCGACCGGTGGCGACGACATCCCCGTCCTGGCCCTGTGTCTGCTGGCCCTGGCCCTGGCCGCGACCGGCCGTCCCGGCTGGTCCGGGCTGGCCGTCGGCGCCGCGGCCGCCTGCAAACTCTTCGCCCTGCCGGTCGTCGCCGTCCTGGTCGTCCACGCGGTGGCCACCGGAACGTGGCGCCGCCTGCTCCCCGGCGCCCTGGGCCTGCCGTTGCTCGCCCTGCTGCCACCGCTGCTCGTCGATGCGGACGCCCTGATCGAGAACGTCCTCCGCTTCCCCCTCGGACACGGTCTGGTCACCAGCCCCGCCCGGTCCCCGTTCCCCGGCTACCTGATCTCCCAGTCCCTACCCGGCGGCCGCTACATCGCCGTCGGCCTGCTCGTCTCCGCCGCCGCCGTGATCGGATTCCTGCTGCTGCGCCGCCCGCCACGGACCGCCTACTCCGCCGCCCTCTTCTGCGGATACGGGCTTCTCACCGCCATCCTGTTGATGCCGACGACACGTTTCGGTTACCTCCTCTACCCGGTTGCTTTGCTGCTCTTTGCACCAGTACTCAGCAAGGACACAGGTTCTTCGGCCCCACGGCATGACACGGCCTTGTACCGTCATTGAAATGCATATGACGTGTCCCAAGTGCCACGGCGAGATGCGGGTCTACGAGCGCAGCGGCGTCACGATCGACCAGTGCGGCGAGTGCCGCGGCATCTTCCTCGACCGCGGCGAGCTGGAGAAGCTGTTCGCAGCCGAGGCCAACTACAACCGCCCCCCGTCCGGTGGACAGGTTCCGCCGCCGCCCGCCCCCCACGCCCCGGGGCAGCCGATGCACCAGCAGCCCGGTTACGCGGCCCCGCCGCCCCCGCCTCCCTACGGGGCTCCGGCGCCGCACGCCTACCCGCCCGCGCCCGCTCCGGCCTACGGTCACCACGGCCACTACCGGCGCCCCGCCGCCTACGGTCACCACGGCCACTACCGTCGTCGCAGCTTCCTGCACAACCTCTTCGACTGACCTGAGCCGGCCGGCTCCGTCTCGCGGGCGTCCCGTCGGCGCTGCTGCTGCTTCCGGGCAGCGCGCCGTCGGCGTCCCTCCGGTACGCGCCGGTGGCTTACCACTGCGCAGCGGTAGCTCGCCGGTGCGCAGTGGAGCCGTGCACCGTGGAGTCGTGCGCCGTGGCGCCGCGGGCGGTGCTTCGGCGGTGTGCGGCAGCTTGCCGGTGTTCGCCGCTTGGTCGGTGCCTCACTTGCGCTCGCGCGGTCGATTCGGCTGACCGGTTCAGCAGCGCTCTGCGGTGGGAAGCCGCCGGTGAGGAGTCAGGCGATCTCTGCCGCCCGCATGTCCGCGGGCGCCGGGATCGACCGTCTCCCCACCGGCGGCTTCCTGCATTCCCGTGACACCCCGGCGGCCCGATCTTCCGGCCGCGATGCATCCCGTGCCGGTCACAGCGCGATCTCCGCACGCTCAGTGAATTCAACCCCGCTGCCGACCGCTCGAAGCGGTGCGGCCACCGATCCGACTCCGAGGGCGGGAACCAGCGGCTGACCCCCGCGGCTGGTGTGCCCCGACACGGCGGGGTCGGGTCACGCTCGGGTGATGTGGCACGGTGGGTGTCGTGTCGGATGATCCTGTCGACCTCGCCGGTCGTCTCGTTCGGGAACGGTTCCCGCAAGCTCACGCGGCCTTCCTCGGTGGGAGTGCACCGACCGCCCGCCGGACACCGTGGTCCGATCTGGACATAGTGGTCGTGATGGACGGGGAGCCGGCGTCCTTCCGGGAGACCCTGCGTCATGACGGGCAGCTCGTCGAGTGGTTCGTGTACACGCCGTCCTCGCTTCGGCACTACTGGCGGCAGAACGTGTCGAACCGCCGCACCCCGCTGTTGCGCATGGTCGCCGAGGGTGTGCCCCTGATCGGTGCGGACGGCCCGGCGCTCGCCTATCGCGCCGAGGCCGCCGCGATACTCGACGCGGGACCTCCCGTACCGGCCGCCGACCAGGTCGCCTTCCAGCGTTATCTGGTGACTGACCTCCTCGACGACCTACGGGGTTGTTCCGACCCGGTGGAGATCGCCTTCCTCGCCACCACTCTCGTCCTCGCCGTCTCGGATCTGCTTCTGCTGGCCGGCAACCGCTGGTCGGCACGCGGCAAGTGGCTTCCCCGCCGGCTGGCCGAGGTCGATCCGGATCTGCCGGGCCGGCTGATGGCGGCCCAGCGCGCCGTCCTCGCCGACGGCGACCGTGAGCCGCTGGTGGCGGCGGTGCTGGCCGTCCTGGACCGGGTCGGCGGCCCGCTTCAGGAGGGTTTCCGGCTGGCCGGTGAGGATCCGGGCAGATAATTTTCTGCCGCCCCGAGCTGGGCCTCGCGCACGCAGAGTCATGTCACCGTTCGAGGTAGCGCTCCACAGTGCTCGGTGGACCTGTGGAGATTCGCGAACTTCTCCGTACTGCTCGAATTGCGGAAGTGGTTTTGCTCACTCTAGGTAGTCACAAATCGGAGTCGCATCGTCACTGAAGAGTGAGCTATTTCGATAAGTCTCTCTTTTCGTGTGCGTTACGAAGTTGCTGGAATACGCAACGTCGCCGATCTTGGGTATTCTCACGTCCGCCCCTGTCGCGGCGAACGGAGGAACAACCGTGACTGAAACTGCCGATCCTGCGGCCGACCCCAACCTGCGTACCGACCTCGAAGACGTCTACGGCCGATACGAGGAGCTTCGCTCCGGGGTGGACGAGCTCCAGCGCAGCGTCGCCACCATGCAGGTCAGCGCCGAGTCCGAGACCGGTGAGGTGCGGGCCACTGTGGACGCCGACGGCAGGCTCGTCGACCTGCGGATCGACCAGGACGCCTGCCGCGAGTGGCCGGTCGACACGCTCGCCCGCGTCATCGTGGAAACCGTCCAGCACGCGTCGGCAGGAAAATCCCGGCAGATCGAACAACTGGTCGCCCATCACCGGTCCACCGACGACGCCTGACGCCCCGGAATACTGGAAAGAACGACACGGGACCGGAGCCACCCCGATCCCCTACTTCAGGGGTTGCTGAAGCCCCACACATTCAGTTTCGCCCCGAAATACCGCATACCAGGACCGGTGATCCCACCCCACGGTCACCGATCCACACTCCCCCCGCCGGGCCGCGGGTCCCACCGTCGACATCGCGCCCCGGCAATAGGCGCCGCCACGTGTTCTTCCCCGTAGCGGCTCTTTCCGGGCATCAACCCCGACGCCCGCTGTGCCTTTTCGGAAACGTCCACGAATCATTCGTGCCCATTAATCTCACGCATATCCCGCTTCGTCGATGGAAGACGAGTCTGCGGTCGCTGGTTCGCGACAGCCGGCGATGGGGCAGTGGCGCGTGAGCCGCCTTGTGGGCTCACGCTGCGGAGGCGTCGCGGGGTAGGCCCGCAACGGGCCGGGTGCGGTTGGGGACGCCTCCGAACGTACGAGATAGGGACTTTTCAGATCGCCATGTCGACGAACCGCGAGAGGTGCAGCTGCGCCGCCACCGTAATGGTGTCGGTCGGGCCGTTTCGGTGTTTGGCGACGATGAAGTCGGCCTCGCCGGCGCGTGGCGACTCCTTGTCGTAGTAGTCGTCACGGTGCAGCAGGATCACCACGTCTGCGTCCTGCTCGATCGAGTTGTGGACGGCGATGCCATTGGCAATGAAATTGTGTGCTCCGGCCACCGTCGCGTCATACACGGTCTCGACACCGTCAGGGGTGATCTCGACGATCTCATCCCAGGTGATGTCATTGGTGGCCAGCATCTCGAGCTCGCTGTCCTCGAGGACCCTCGCGACCCGGGCGATGCGGTCCGGGGACGGATCGTGCTTCAGCAGTGTGCTCCCGGAGGACTGGGTTGCCATGGTGGGAGCCAACTCGCGCTGTGTCATGTCGCGCTCGGCGAGGATGTCCCTGACCTGCTCCCACACTGCCCGCGGGACTGTGTCGACGTTGGTGTTCGCCTTTATGCCGTCCAGCCTCTGACGCAGGGTCTCGGCCGCCTCACCACGCTTGCCGTGCACGCCGATGACTCGGCAGAACGCCTCTTGATCGCCGACGCCGTCCACGTAGAGGTGATGACCGTCGCGATAGCCGGCCCGGCGGACCGTCATGATCCGGGACTGGATACCGAACCGCCACAGAAGTCGTGCCACATCATCCACGAGGCGACGACTGGTGGCTGCGTAGTACACCTGCCCGACCGGGCCCTCTTCACCTGTCGGCCGAAGCCGCACGGAACCGTCGGTCGCCCACAGGTGACGCAAGAACAGGGCGATCTGCTCTTTGGGAAGCGAGAAGACCTCGTCGGGCACGAACTTCTCGTGGCCCCGTTTTCCGAACAGCCCTAGGCCGTCCAGCCATGCCGCGATGGGATTGCGGCGGCCATCCGTCAAGCGGGACGGAGCCGGAAGTCGAAGACTGATGGACCCGGCGGCTGCGTGGTCGTCCCGGATGGCACTGATCCCGAAGTACTCCGCAGCGTCGGTCATCACCTGAAGGTTCGACTCGTCGACGCCGGCGTAGCCAATCGGCTGCCGCGCCACCATCGACCCATCACCGATCATGTGAGCAAGCAGGATCACCTGGCGGTTGTCCCACCGGGTGACGTGCTCGGGTGCGCAGACGTGGCGAGGAGCGGCGATCCGGCCGCCGACTGCCAGGTCACCGAGCGGCGTCCAGCCCTCATAGGTCAGGAACGGGTGATTGGCGGTTGCGCGAATCTCCCGCCCGGATGCGAGCCGCATCCGGAAGACCGGCTTCTCCCCCGTGCTGAAGACATGGGTGAGGTGGCGGCGTACATATTTCAGCCGCTCGTCGAGCGCCCACACGGGCACGTCCCGGGCCCCGGCCGCGAAAAGTTCCCCCATCGTGGTCTCGGCACCCGTGTCGGCACGCAGAACCCTCGTGTCGGCGGTGAGGCAGCCGGACTCACGCAGGTCGGACAACTGGGGGCGCTTGTCCGTCCGCTGCTCGGGACCACGGTTCAGCTGACTGACCGCGATCACCGGGCACTCGATCTCCTTGGCCAGCAGCTTGAGACCACGGGAGAGCTCGGAGACCTCCTGCTGACGGCTCTCCGTCTTCTTCGGCGAGGACATCAGCTGGAGATAGTCGATGACCAGGAGCCGGAGGTTGTGCCGCTGTTTGAGCCGGCGCGCCTTGGCCCGGATCTCCATGAGGTTCATGTTCGGTGTGTCGTCGACGAAGATCGGCGCCTGACTGATCTCGCCCATCCGGCGGGCCAGCTTGGTCCAGTCGTCGTCGGAGAGCTGGCCCGAGCGCAGGGTGTGCAGAGGCACGCGGGCCTCGGCGGAGAGCAGGCGCATCACCATTTCGATCTTGCTCATTTCGAGCGAGAAGATGGCGCTGGCATGACCGTGCTGGATCGCCGCGTTACGGGCGAAGTCCATACTCGCGGTCGACTTGCCGAGACCGGGACGGCCGGCCACGATGATCAGCTGACCGGCATGCAGACCGTTGAGCAGGCGGTCCAGATCCTGGAAGCCGGTCGGGACCCCGGTCATCATGCCACCGGACGCGCCGACCGCCTCGATCTCGTCGAGGGTCGGCTGGAGCATGTCGCCGAGGGCCGCGAAGTCCTCGCTGACCCGTTTCTCGGTGACGTCGTAGATGGCCTGCTGCGCCAGGTCGACGATGTCGTCGACGTCACGGCCGCCGTTGCCGCCCGTGCCGTAACCCAGCTGCACGATCTTGGTGCCGGCCTCGACCAGACGGCGCAGGATGGCGCGCTCGGAGACGATCCGGGCGTAGTAGGAGGCGTTCGCCGCGGTCGGCACGCTCTCGATCAGGGTGTGCAGGTAGGGCACACCGCCGATCCGCTGCAGGTCGCCCAGGTCGGCGAGGGCGGCCGCGACGGTCAGGGCGTCGGCCGGCTCACCGCGGCCGTAGAGGTCCAGGATGACGTCGTAGATCGTCGCGTGGACCGGCCGGTAGAAGTCGCCGACCTTGAGGATCTCGACGACGTCGGCGATCGCGTCCTTGGACAGCAGCATGCCGCCGAGCACACCCTGCTCGGCCGCGACGTCCTGTGGGGGCGCCTTGTCGAACGAGCCGCCCTCGTATCCGCCTCCGCCGCCGCCCTTGTTCCCGCCGCCCTTGTTGCCGCCGCCCCCGTTGGAGTTGCCACCACCGGAGCCTCCACCGGATTGGGACGGCGGCCGCGACTCAGGCCTCGCGTCGTCGGTGATCGACACCGGTTTCCCCCTCCACTCGGCCATGGGCCGCCTCGCGATCGAATCGCCTCGGTACAACTCCTTCGACTGATCCCGGATGGGATTCAGTGGTTCGCTGAAGGTCGAAGTCCGCTCGTGAGGCTGGACCACTGTACGAACCCGGCCGCCACCAGCCCAACTGCCGCGGTGGACGAGCCTTGGGACAACCTGTGGACATCCCCGGTGACTCTGTGGGTAGCCCTGTGCACACGTTGTGGACAACTCTGGGGACAGCGAACCCGAGCAGGGGATTCGTCGTCCCCACCTGTGGAGGGCAGAAACAAGTCAGGATCTGCGGAAATAACTACTCGGGTGAGCAAGCAGTCGCACTGAGGCGTTGCGGTTCCGCTTCGGGCACGTCACCCTTTCCAGGTGGACCAACGGGAGTGGGACTACGGGACCCGCATGTCGCGCCCTCGGCGCGCTGCGGGATCTTGGCCCACCCGGGAGCCGGAGATCGAGGAGCCGGAGCCGCGCTGGGCCTCTCTGACCGACACCGGAAGCATGGCGCCGAGTGACGAGGCTCTCGCCTGGCAGCGCCGCGCCGACGACTGGGCCCAGCAGGCCGAGGTCGAGCCGTACGGCGGTGGTGGCCAGGCCATCGAGCCGGCGAACCGGTGGTCCTCCGAGGTCACCCCCACCGGCCGCCCGACCTTCCCGGCCGACGGCGTGGGCTGGCGCACCGAGACCGCCGAGTGGCGGGCCACCGGGGCCCGCTGGCGGCAGACCACCGAGTGGCGCTCCTCCACCGGCTCGCACGTCTGGCGGTCCACCACCGAGGCGTGGCGTGCCGAGGACGAGGCCGCCGAGCGGGACAAATCGTCGATCCCGGGCACCGCGTGGGAGACCGGCTCCGACCGGGAGACCCCGTCGTGGCGTCAGTCGCCGGCGGTGGAGCAGTCCGGGACCACGCCGTCGTGGCGTCAGCCCGCCGCCGAGACGCCGTCCTGGCGGCGCACCGAGCCGGACACCTCGTCGTCCTGGCAGCGCCGTCCCGACCTGCCGGCCGCGACCACGCCGGTCGAGCAGACCCCGTCGTGGCGGCAGCCGTCCACCCAGATGCCGACGTGGCAGCAGCCGTCCACGCAGACCCCGGCCGGTCAGACACCGTCCTGGCAGCAGCCGCAGCAGACGCCGTCGTGGCAGCAGCCGTCGACACCGGCAGCGCAGACACCGTCCTGGCAGCAGCCGTCCGCACAGGCACCCCAGACTCCGTCGTGGCAGCAGCCGTCCGCCTCGACACCTCAGACACCGTCGTGGCAGCAGCCGTCCGCCTCGACACCTCAGACACCGTCGTGGCAGGAGCCGCAGACCCCGTCGCGCCGCCGGGCCGCCGACACCGGCACCTGGTCCACCGCGGCCTCCACCGGCTCGACCTGGAGCGATCAGGCCAGGCCCGGCCCCGGGGAGAACACCACCGGGCTGACCCGCTGGGAGCGCACCGACGCACCCGGCTGGCAGCGGTCCGCCGCCGAGGACGCCCGTCACCTGGTCCGTGAGGACGACCGCGCGGCCTGGCGCCAGGACGCCGGCTACGGTGACCGGCCCACCCGGGTGGGCCGGCGGCGTGCCGCGGAGGCCGATCCGGCGCCGTCCGGCGGTAGCGGCTGGTCGAGCGGGTCGTCGGCGGACAACTGGGCCGATCACACCGACACCGGCAGCATCCCCCTCGTCCACGATCAGGACGAACCGGCCGCCTGGGGCGCACGCTCCGAGGCACCCTCCCGGCGCGACCGGCGACGACAGGTCGAGGAGGCCCGCCCCGAGCCGGCCCGCCCGGAACCGGCCGCCCGTCGCACGGCCGGTGCGGAGCGCCGGCGGTACAACGCCAATACGACGAACTGGCGCGAGGACACCGCCTCCTGGGATGCCGACCAGGACACCAGTAACTGGACCCGCGATCCCGACACCGGCCAGTGGAGCCGTGCCGAGGACGATCCGCGGGTGCTGGCGTGGCGCGCCGAGGCGGCCCGTCGCGAGGCCATGAAGGCCGAGCCCGAGGCGCCCGGTCGCCGGACCCGGCGGGACGAGCCGGTCGGCGGTGTGCCCGGCGGGCCGCTGCCGAGCAGTTCGATCCCGGCGGGCAACACGAGCGGGGCCGGCTGGTCCGCGGGCAGCGCCCCGGGCGACGAGGGTCGTTCCGGCCGCCGTGGCCGCCCTGACGAGCCGTTCCCCACCGACGGCTATTCCGGGGGCCGCCGGCGTGCCACTGAGCCGTCTCGTGGCGCTGAGCCGCCCTGGGCCGCTCAGCCGCCCCGGACCGCGGAGTCGGCCCGCGCCGCCGCGGAGCCGCTGAATCCCCAGGCGTGGCAGGCGGCACCCGAGCCGCGGCAGAGCCGGCAGTACCGCCGTCTCAACCCCGACCCCGACGGTTACGGCGAGCCGGGTCATCCCGGTGACGGCGCCCGACCGGGATCCGGCTACCCCGGTGACGGCGCCCGATCGGGATCCGGCTACCCCGGTGAGGGCACGCGGTCCGGACCCGACTACCCGGGTGACGGCGGCCGTCCGGGAAACGGCTATCCCCGTGAGGGTGGCCGCCCCGGCCCGACACCGCCGCAGTGGTCGGAGCCGGCCGAGCCGGAGCCACGCCGGCGGGCCTACCGGGACGAGCCGGCGGCCGAATCACCCCGCTGGCAGGACACCGGATACGGCGGAGATCAGCGTGGGCTGCCCCCCGACGGCGGTTACGGGCAGTCTCGCCCGGAATCACCGCGCAGTGGTTTCGGCAGCGCCGCACGGGAACTGACGGCCGGTCCGTCGGCCCAGCCGCAGCGGCCCGCCTACGGCGGCGGTCAGCGTGAGCTCCCGGCCGGTCCGTCCGCTCCGCAGCAGCAGCCGGTGTACGGCGCCCGCGAACTGCCGGCCGCACCGTCCGGCGCGCCGTCCTGGGCCGACCAGGAGCGCCGCCAGCGGCCGGAACCGCAACGACCGGCGAGCGGCCAGTCCTGGCTGGACGAGGAGCGGCAGCAGCGCCAGGCGCCGCAACGGCAGCCCTACGGCGGTGGCCCCGCCTCCGAGACGTCCTGGCTCGACCAGGAGCGCCGGCAGCAGCCACAGCGTGGTCCGGCGTACGGCGGCCCGGGAATCCCGGCGCAGCCGTCCTCCTACGACGTGCCGCCGGAGCAGCAGCGCCGTCCCGGTTTCGGGTCGGCTCGGGCGCTGCCGGCGGGTACCTCCGCCCCGACGTCCGGGCCGGCCTGGACCGAGCAGCAGAAGCCGGCGTACGGCAATGCCCCGGTCTCCGATGACCTGTCGGCGCGCTGGCCCGATCCGCTGACCGACACCTCGTCCCGGCGTGGCCGGGGCGACCGTGACGATCCTCCGCCGCCCTCGGGAGGCGGCTTGGGTGACCGTCCGCCACTGGCGGACTGGCTCGCCGCCGAACGCGCCGGACGGCGCGGGGCCGATTATCGAGGCGCCGGGCAGGACGGTGAGACCGACTGGCGCCGAGAGTTGTCCCGCCAGAACGAGCTGGCCGAGGGCGAGTCACGCCGTTACGACACGTCGGACTTTCCTCCCTTTCGGCCAAGCGGTTCGGCCGCGGTCGACGGATCGTCGAACCTGGCCCTGAGTGCCACATCGGTGATCACCGCGCCCGGCGCGGCGGGCGCCGGTGGTGTGGCGGTGGAGGAGGACACGTCGTGGCCTCCCCGGCGGGGTGCCGGCGCGTTCCAGGGCACCGGCTCCTACGAACGTCGCCCGATGGGCGGCGACTTCCTGCTGAACAAGCAGAACGACCTGCTCGCCACCGAGGACGAGGAAGAGGAGCAGGAGGACACGGGTACGCCGCTCGCCGCGGTCGGCTACACCGTCGTCTGGTACGGCGTACCGGTCGTGCTCTTTGTGCTGGGCATCTTCCTGGTCAACAGCGGCCAGAACGGGCACGCCCTGGACACGCTGGCCGACGCCGCCCCGGGATTCGGCATCGCGCTGGTGCTGAGCATGATGGTGGCGTACGGGTTGCGGACCGTCACGACGGCCTGGAAGTCGGCGAGTGTCGGCCTGGCCGCGGCCGTGGTCGGCGGCGGTCTGGCCACGGTCCTGAGTTCGGCCATCACCGGCAACAGCCTGAGCTGAGACGACAACGAGAACGGCGCGCCGGGCGAAGGCCCGACGCGCCGTTTCGGCGTAGTACGACGACTACTTGGCGGCCACCACGTTCACCGGGAACGTCGCGGTCACCTCGGGGTGCAGCTTGACCTGCACGTTGTACGCCCCGGTGGTCTTGATGTGACCGGGGAGCTCGAGGCGACGACGGTCCAGGGCGGGACCACCGGCGGCCTTGACGGCGTCGACGATCTCGGCCGGGGTGATCGAGCCGAACAGACGGCCACCGTTGCCGGAGCGCGCCTTCAGCGTGACCTTGAGGCCGGCCAGCTGGCCCTTGACCTCGTTGGCCTGGCCCAGGTCACGGATCTCACGAGCCTCGCGGGCCCGCTTGATCACGACGACCTGCTTCTCGGCGCCCTTGGTCCACTGGATCGCGAACCCCTGCGGAAGCAGGTAGTTGCGGCCGTAACCGTTCTTCACCTCGACGATGTCGCCGGGAGTGCCGAGGCCGGAAACCTCCTGCGTAAGGATGATCTTCATCTCGGGTCCCCCTCTCAGCGAGCCGTGGCCGTGTACGGCAGGAGCGCCATCTCACGGGCGTTCTTGACCGCGCGGGCGATCTGCCGCTGCTGCTGGGAGGTCACACCGGTGACGCGGCGGGCACGGATCTTGCCGCGGTCGGAGATGAACTTCCGCAGAAGCGCGGTGTCCTTGTAGTCGATGTAGGTGATCCCGTCCTTGTCGAGCGGGTTCACCTTCTTCTTCGGCTTGCGAAGCGCCGCAGCCTTAGCCATTGCTCAAACTCCTGTTGGTGATCTGGAGAGCCCTAGGGGCTCAGAAGGGAGGCTCGTCGTCGAACGAGGAGTTGCCGCCACCGCCGGAGCGGTTGCCGCCGGACGCCGGTGCAGCCGTGGCCCAGGGGTCGTCGAAGTCGTTGCTGTTGCCACGACCGCCACCACCGCTGTTGTTGCCACCGTTGCCACCGGACTGCCGGTTGCCACCGCCGCCACCACCGGAGCCGAAACCGCCTCCGGAGTTGCCGAAGCCACCGCCACCGCCGGACCGGACCGCTTTCTGCACCGTCGCCGTGGCGTAGCGCAGGGACGGGCCGATCTCGTCCACCTCGAGTTCGTAGGAGGAGCGCTTCTCGCCCTCTTTCGTCTCGTAGGACCGCTGTCGCAGCCGGCCCTGCACGATCACCCGGGCGCCGCGCTGCAGCGACTGGACGACGTGCTCGGCGGCCTCACGCCAGATGTTGCAGGTGAGGAAGAGCGCCTCGCCGTCTTTCCACTCGCCGCTCTGCCGGTCCAGCGTCCGCGGCGTCGAGGCGATCCGGAACGAGGCGACACCCGCGCCCGAGTTGGTGTAACGCATCTCAGGGTCGTTGACCAGGTTGCCGACGACCGTGATTACGGTTTCTCCAGCCATGAAACTTCTCCTCGCCGCTCGTGTCGTTGATGCAAAGGGTCTCAGGACCCTCTGACAAAAACGGCTCAGCGGGTCTCGGGACGGATGACCTTGGTGCGCAGGATGGACTCGTTGAGCCGGAGCTGACGGTCCAGCTCGGCCACGGCCTCAGGCGTCGCCTGCAGGTCGACGACCGCGTAGATGCCTTCAGCCTTCTTGTTGATCTCGAACGAGAGCCGGCGACGGCCCCAGACGTCGAGCTTCTCCACCGAGCCACCCGCGGTCCTGATCACGTTCAGGTACTGGTCGAGCGACGGAGCAACGGTGCGCTCCTCGAGCGAAGGGTCGAGGATCACCATGAGTTCGTAATGACGCAAGACGTTCTCACCTCCTGTGGGCTGTGCGGCCACGGTCTCTCCGTGGCAGGAGGTCTTGTGTCGCTCGCAGCAGAAAGCCGTGGGAGATAGGAGCCCACGGCGAAAACACTGCGAACCGAGCCAGCATACCCAGGTGGGGCGTGTGACCCAAAAACGGCGACCCCGTCCGTGGGACGAGGTCGCCGATGGTGGAGCCGCGGGGCGTCCGGCCCGATTCGTTGGGTGGGACCTGGGGAGGAACGACCACACCGATGAGGTTGGACGCGTACGCCCCGCGGAGCTTTCAAAGAGGAGCTTACGCCATATTTGTACGTGATGCACGTTGCGACACGATTGCCCGAATCGCGGCGGTTGCCACGCCGAGGATGCAGACCAGCGCGGTGAGCCCCAGCAGTCCCAGCGGATGTCCGTCCTCGATCCGCCCGACCGCGGCCACCGGCTGAGCCGCGTCGAGACCGGCCGGCCCGGTCGTCTCCACCGGCACGACGGCCCCGCCCTCGTCGGCCGTCGTGGCTGTCGGCGACACGGCACGGTCGTCGTCGGCCGACGGCGAGACGGCACGGTCCTGCGACGGTGCCGGCGGAACCACGGGCGTCCGGCCCCCCGGAGGCATGCCGGCGAACGCGGGTGCGCCGATTCCGGCCGTACCCCGCGGGCTCTTGCCGTTGATCCTGGGGTCGACGCCGGTCTGCGGTGACTGCGCCGCGGTGGCCGAGGCCCGTCCGGCGGCCGCGGCCCGCAACCCGGCCGCCTTGCGCGCCGCGCGCCGGGAGTCCCTGGCGGAGGTACGGGTGGGCTCCGACACCGGAGCGACGGAATCCGGCAACACCGAACCGGAGGTACGCGACGGTACGCCGGACCCGGTCGCCGGCTTCGACATCATCGTCGAGACCCCGCCCGGTGGCTCCGGAGTCGGCCCGGGATCCGCGAACGCGGCCGACGGCGCCGCCGTGACCAGCATCGGCAGTACGTCCTCGCCGAACGAGCACTCCGGGGTGAGCATCACCGGCGTGGTGCCGCGCCGGAACACCACCTCGGCCGCGCCGTCGGCGGGGATGATGCCCTGCGGCGAGCCGGCCAGCCGCAACTGCGCGTCGTGGCCGGTCTGGTTGACCACCCGGATCACGCTGCTGGCCGGCACCGTCAGCGCCTCGACACTCGGCCGCGAGCCGCAGGACAGCCCAAACATGCCGATACCGCCGAAACTCACCTGGCGGCCGTTGGCGTCGAACTGGTCGGCGCTGGCCGTGCCGTTCGAGAGCAGTGGAGCGCCGAAGATCAGGGCACTCAGCCCGAGCGCCGCCATCCGATATCGGAACTGCCGCGACATGCACCATCCCCCAGTTCAACACCGGCTCGCGCCGGCATCCGTCAGCAAAGATCAATGGAGGTAACGACTCGCTGTGGAGCGCGGTGACGCGGAGGAAAGCGTCGTACCCGCGTCGTAGGCTCGTCCCATGCGCATCGGAGCCCACGTCGATTCCGCCGACCCGCTGGCCGAGGCCGCCGCCCGCGGCGCCGAAGCCGTGCAGTTCTTCCTGACCGACCCACAGAAATACAATTCGCCCAAACCACGCGAGGACGCCGAGCGGATCCGGGCCTCCGAGGTGGACGTCTACGTGCACGCGCCGTACATCATCAATGTCGCGTCGCCCAACAACCGCATCCGCATCCCAAGCCGCAAGCTGCTCATGGCCCATGCCCGCGCCGCCGCCGAGCTGGGCGCGAAAGGCCTGATCGTGCACGGCGGACATGTCGGTGCGGGCGCTGATCTCGAGGCCGGCTTCGTGAACTGGCGGAAGGCCTTCGAGTATGCGGAGAACGACGGCGGCCTGCCGCTCCCGGTGCTGATCGAGAACACCGCCGGTGGCGACAACGCGTGTGCCCGGCGGTTCGACGCGCTGTCCCGGCTGTGGGAGGCGGTCGGCTCGTTCGGGGCCGGTTTCTGCCTGGACACGTGCCACGCGTTCGCCGGTGGGGAGGACCTGGTCGGCATCGTCGACCGGGTCAAGGCGATCACCGGGCGGATCGACCTGATCCACGCCAACGATTCAAAGGGTGGATTCGACTCGGGCCAGGACAGGCACGACAACCTCGGGAGTGGGAAGATCGACACCGAGTTGGTGGTCGCCGCCATCCGCGCCTCGGGAGCTCCGGCCATTGTGGAGACCCCCGGTGGGGTCGAGGGGCAGACCGCTGACATCGCCCTACTGCGGGAGCGGGCGGGCAACTGAAGCACCGCCCCCGGGGAGGGTCATGACCGAGCAGCCGCAACCGATCGCGCCCGCTTCCGCGCCGGCTTCTGCGCCCGCGGAGCCGGTGGCGCGCGATCCGCGTCCGGCCGCTCCGCGCCGCCGATTCGGCCTTTTCCGTAAGAAGTCGGTCGCGGTGCCGCCGGCCTCCGCGGGGAAGGCGGCGCCCGGTGACCCGGCCGTCACCACGACGTCGGCCGCCGCGGAGAAGGCAGCGCCCGGCGACCCGGCCGTCACTACGGCCTCGGCCGCTGCGGCGAAGGCAGCGCCCGGTGAGCCGGCCGTCACTACGGCCTCGGCAACCGCGGAGAAGGCAGCGCCCGGTCACTCGGCCACCGCCACGGCCTCGGCAACCGTGGAAGAGGCTGCGCCCGGCCATCCTTCCGCCGCCACGGCGTCGGCGACGGCGGAGAAGGCTGCGGAGCCGCTCACCCGGACCACCAAGGCCGAGGGATCCACGGGATCCGGGCAATTCCGGGATATCGGTCAGTCCGTAGTGGACGGTGTGCCTGCCGGGCCGCTCAAGCCGGACGAGGTGGCGGCGAAGAAGCCACGCAAGACCCTGCCGACATCCAGACCACCCGGCGTGCCGGCGGACCCGTGGACCGTTTTCGCCCGGACCCAGGATCAGCAGCCGGGCCGGATCCGTCGCGGCCTGCGGGCCGGGCTCCGCGGATTCATCCACGAGTACGCCCTGATGGTCTACACCGCCTGCCTGCTGGCCGTCGCGATGACCTGGCCGGCTCTGCGCTACCCGTTGCACACCCTCCCGCAGGATCTCGGCGACCCGTCCCGACAGGCCTGGCAGGTCTCCTGGGTCGGGCACATCCTGATCACCGATCCCGTACGGCTGTGGCAGGCCAACGCCTATTTCCCGGCGGCCGACGGTCTCGCGTTCGGCGACAGCCTGCTCGGCTATGCACTGGCGGGGATGATCGGCACCGGCCCGGCCGCCGCCGTGCTGCGTTACAACATCCTGTTCGTGCTGGCCCACGCCCTACTGGTGATCGGCGCCTACGCCCTGGTGCGCCAGCTCGGCGCCCGGCGCACGGGCGCCGCGGTCGCTGCCGTCGCATTCGCCTACGCGCCGTGGAGGCTGGCGCAGGAGGGCCACCTAGACATCATCTCGGCCGGTGGCATCCCGCTCGCCCTCGCCATGCTGGCGCGGGGGCACGGCTACTCCCTGCGGCACGGCTTCCGGGCCGAGCGCCGCAACGCCCTCTGGGCCAGCTGTGGCTGGCTCGTCGCGATCTGGCAACTCACCCTCGGCTTCTCGCTGGGCATCCCTTTCGCGTACGTGCTGGGCCTGCTCCTGATCGCCCTGATGTTCGCCTCGGCGATCCACGCGCTCCGCGGTTTCCTCCGCTATCGGAGAGAGCGGAGGGATCGCCGTGAAGTGGCCACCCTGACCGCTCCGGTACCCGGTGCAGCCCCCGCCCCGGCGCTCGGGAAGGACGCCGCACCGGCACCCGGCAAAGACACCGCACCCGCAACCGGCAAGAAAGCCGCCGCCGCAAGCGGGGAAACCGCAACCAGCAAAGACACGGCCCCCGGCCCCGGCAAGGAAGCCGCCACCGCGACCGGGGGAGACACCGCTCCCGCGGCCGGTAAGGAAACCGCCCCCGGACCTGGCAAGGAAGCCGCCACCGCGACCAGGGGACATTCCTCGCCCGCCGCCGGCAAAGACACCACGCTCCCACCCGGCAAGGAAGCCGCCGGCCCGACCGGCGGAGACACCGCTCCCGCGATCGGCAAGGAAGCCGTTCCCGGGGCCGGCCGAGACGCCGCTCTCGTGGTCGGTTCGAACGCTGATCTTGTTGCCGGCAAGAAGGACGCCGCTCCCACGCCCGCGAAGACGGTTGCCGCTCCCGCGCCAGCAAAGAAGGACGCCGGTTCTGCGCCCGCGAAGAAGGACGCCGCCGATCCGCAGGCCAAGGACGTCGTACCCGCCGCCGGCAAGAAGGACACCGTGGTACAGCCGGCCGTGGCTCCGGCCCGGATGGACGTTCTGGAGAGCCCACCCCGGAAACAGAGCTGGCTACGGTTCTTCCGCCGGCCGGTTCCGGTGCGAAGGACGCCCCGGTGGAAACCGCTCGTCGGGGTGCTTCTCACCAACGTCAACATCATGGGCGCGACGATCTTCGCGGCGACCGGCATCCTGATCGCGGTGCCCTACCTCCGGGTCGACGACAGCGGCTCCCGCCTCCAGGAGATCGACTTCTTCTCGCCGCCGTTGCAGGGTCTGCTGATCGGCCCGGCCGAGTCCCGCGTCTGGGGCGCCGCGCACGAGACACCCCGTTCCACACTCGGCTGGGCGGCCGAGATGTCGCTGCTTCCCGGCTTCGTCCTGTACGCGCTGGCTCTCGCCGGTCTGTTCCTGTCGATCTGGCGGTTCCGGCATCGGCTGGTGCTGCTCACCGGCCTGGCCGTGGCGATCATCCTCACTCTCGGCACCACCTTCTTCGACGGCCGCTGGACCTACCTGCCGCTGTTCGGCCACTTCCCGGCCTCGTTCGATCTGCGGATCCCGGGCCGCCTCATGCTGTGGGTGACCCTGCTGCTGGCGATCCTGGCCGCCGGTGCGGTCGACGATTTCGTCCGCCGGGCCGAGCATCTGGCGGCCCAGCGGATCCCGCCGTGGCCGGGGCCGTGGCTTCGGCTGGCAACCCTGGTCCCGCTGTTCCTGGTGGCGCTGGAGGGCTGGAACACGACGGCCCACCCGATAGTCCCGCCCCAGCCGGCGGCGATGCGCACCGTGTCCGGACCGATGCTCGTGCTGCCGACCGCCGAACTCACCGACCAGACCGTTCAGCTGTGGAGCACCACGAAGTTCCAGGACATGGCGAACGGCGGGGGCGGCTTCGGCGCTCAGGCGCAGAGTGAGCTACGTGCCAAGGTCGCCGGTTTCCCGGACGCCACCAGCATCGACTACCTGGACTCGATCGGTGTACGGCGGGTGCTGCTGCTCAGCGACCACATCGCCGGTACCTCGTGGGAGAACGCCGGCGACCTGCCGGTGGACAACCTCGACATCCGGCGCGAGGACGTCCCCGGCGCCGTCGTCTTCTACCTGAACTAGCCGGCCGGCCCGAGACAACGGGCCCGGCCCCAACCAGCCGCCCGGCCCGAAGCAGTGAGCTGATCCGAATAGCGAGCGGGCCCCAACCAGCCGGCCGGCTCGAATTGGCGACCTGACCCGAATCTGCGAGCCGGGCCGAACCAACCGCCTGGCCCCAACCAGCGAGCCGGGCCGGACCAGCTTTCTAACCGGCGGGCAGCGGTGCCGCCGGCTCGTCCTTGTGGACCCGCTGCGGGGCCTCATCCGACGGACCCATGCCGAAGAAACGGCGCAGTCCGGTGATCCACGGATGCTCCGGCCCGTCGAGCGGACCGGCGTCCGGGTCGCGGCCGTCGTACGTCTCCCGCACCGCGTCCAGTTCGGGCCGCCAGATCTCGCGCACCACGAGACCGCACAGCACGGCCACGGTCACCAGGCGGAACGTGGAGGCGAGCACGAAGGTGCCCTCGGGGATGACCGCGGTGCCGCCCGCGCCGATCAGCTCGGCGTAGAAGGCGGCGAGGTAGCCGATCTCGGCGACCGTCCAGACGAGGACCGCGCCCCACTTCGGGCGGGCGAGGACGACCAGCGGGAGCAGCCAGAGCACGTACTGCTGGGACCAGACCTTGCTGAAGATCAGGAACGCGGCCACGACGAGGAAGGCGAGCTGGCTCAGTCGCGGACGGCGGGGTGCGAGCAGGCCGAGCAGCAGGATCGCCAGGCAGGAGAGGCCGAAGAGCGCGTACGACAGGTGGTTGAGCGTGGGCACGTGGTCACTGAGCCACTGGAACGGCCCCTGGTCACCGGCGTTCCCCGAGTTCCATTTGCTGTCGATGTAGCGCCCGATATACCAGAACGTGCCCCAGTCGATCGGCCGCTCGTCGTTGAGGCGGAAGAACCGCAGCCAGCTCTCATGCCAGAGGATCATGACCGGCAGGTTCACCAGGAGCCAGGTGACGCCGGCGGCCAGGAACGAGCTGATGAACGCCCACAATCGGCCGGTGCGCAGCGCCAGGATCAGGATCGGCCCGAGAATGAAGACCGGCCACAGTTTGGCCGCCGCGCCGAGGCCGAAGAGGACACCGGCCCAGGCCGGGTACCGCTTCACCCACAGGTAGAGGCCGAGGGCGAAGAACCCGATCGCCAGGAAGTCCCAGTTGATCGTGGCGGTGACCAGCACGATCGGCGAGACCGCGAAGATCGCGGCGTCCCAGGGCCGGCGCCGGCGCAGCGCCAGGATGATCCCGATGCTCATCACCGCCAGGATCGAGAGCACCAGGGCGTTGATGTTGTAGAACCAGCTGCCCTGGTTGATGTCGGGGTGGGTCTCCCCGTACGAATGCACCGGCAGCCCCAGCGCGCCCATGAAGTATCCGGTGACCACCGGGTATTCGACCGGGTGGTCCCGGTAGGGGACCTTGCCCTCGTTGAGTCCTTCGGCGAAGTAGAGGGCCAGCACGTCGGTGTAGCAGTACCGCGTGTACTGGACGTTCTTCTGCCAGTTGCCGTCCATGCAGGGCGACTTCTGCACCCAGGAGAGCGCCAGGACCAGGCAGGCCAGCGCCATCACGATCCGCGGGGCGGTCCAGAACCGGCCCGGTTGGGCGTCTGGCCGCACGGCGTGGGCGCCGAGCGGCCCGCCGATGGCTTCGGAGAGTCCCCGCACGAAGCCGTCCGAGGTAGCGCTCGAGACGTCAGGCCGGTCGGTGGGCGGTAGGGCGCTCATGTCTTGGCATCATGCCGCATTCGTACCCCTGAAAGGTGACCGGCCACGTCCGGCACACCGATCTTCATCAGACACACAGGCACACCAGAAAAACAGAGCGGCGCCCACCTGTACGAGGTGGGCGCCGCTCTCAGTCACGGGCGCTAATCGTCGTCGTCTCCGTCGCCGTTACCGCCGCCGTTGCCACCGTTGTTGTTGCCGTTGGGGCCGTTCCCGTTGTTACCGGGGCCGTTACCGCCACCTACCTGGCAGAGGATGTTGGTCGGGTCGAGCTGGCAGAAGCCGCTGTTCGGGTCCTGGGTGACCGGGGTCTCCACCTGGACCGGCTTCGTGCCGTTGCCCTTGGTGTCGTCACCGGTCTTGATGCGCTCGGGGAACTTCTCCTCGTCCCACTCCATCGCCTCGGCGGTGGTCTCGATGAACTCTTCCCAGATCGCGGCAGGAGTGCCGGATCCGAACATCGGATCGCCGTTCTTCTCCTTCAGCGAGACCCGCTTGCCGGCGCCACCGACCCAGACGGTCGCGGCGAGCTGCGGGATCCCCCCGACGAACCAGGTGTCACCGTTCAGGCTGTCGCCGTCGACCTCGATCTCCCAGGTGCCGGACTTACCGACCGACTCGTGACCGCTGATCGTGTTCTTGGCGGCCTTCGGGATCTCCTTCAGCACGCCGAGCAGGTTGGACATCTGAGCCTCGTCGAAGACCCGCTTGCCCTTCTGCGGGGCGGTGTAGAGGATCTTCTCCTCGCCGGTCTTCGGGTCGCGCTGCTTGACCTGCTTGACGAAGTGGGCGTCGTGCCGGACACCGCCGTTGACGATGGTGGCGACACCCTGCGCGTGCTCCAGGGGAAGAACCCGGTACTGACCGAAGGCGACCTCGGTGTGGAAGTCGCTGCCCAACTTCGCCTTCGTCAGGTCGATCTTCTTGCCCTTGTCGGTCCACATCGTCTCGACGCCGGCATCGCGGGCGGCTTCGATGACCTTGTTCGGGCCGAGCTCGTCCGCGATCCAGTAGAACGGGAAGTTGTACGACTTGATCGTGGCCGTCTCGAGGTCACAGAAGGCACCCCGGCCACCACAGATCGCTCCCGGATCCGCACCGGCGTTGCTGATCTTTCCGCCTTCGGGCTTCTCCTTGTTCACGTCCCAGACGGTGTTGAAGGAGTAGTCCGCCTTCAGGCCGGCCGCCAGCGTGTAGATCTTGAACGTCGAACCCGGGGACTGACCACCGGAACCGTCGTCCGGCACACCGTTGCCGTTGCCGTCCATGTAGCCGGCGTAGTCGATGCCGTTCGGGTCGTCGCCGCCGTAGTAGCCGAGGACCTCGCCGCTCTTCGGGTCGATGCCGATCACCGCGGCCTGGTAGCTGTCCTTCTGCTTGTACATCGGAGACGTCTTGCTCAGCCGGGAGCCGGCCTTCTCCGCCGCCGCCTGCACCTTCGGGTTGATCGTGGTGGTGATCGTGTAGCCGCCCTGCTTGAGCTTCTCCTCGCTGAGGCCGATCTTGTTCTGAAGCTCGTAGGTCACCTGTCGCGTGACCATTTCCACCGGCTTGTTCTCAGTGGTGTTCTTCTTACTGGTCTTGAGCGGCTTGGCGGTCGGGAACTTACGCTCGTCCCACTGCTTCTGGGTGATAGCGCCCAGCTTGAGCATGTTTCCGAGTGTGTATTCCCACCGCTTCTCGGATTCGGCGCGGCTGGTCTCCGGGTCGTAGCCCGGGTGCGTGTCCGTCGCGTACGGCTGCTTGATGATCGAAGCGAGCACCGCGGCCTGGTAGACGTTGATCTCGTTCTTGGCGCCCTTGAACACCGAGGCACCGAAGTAACCCTGCGCCGCCGCCTCGGCCCCGTACTTGCCACGGCCGAGGTCGATGTAGTTCAGGTACATGCCGAGGATCTCGTCCTTGGAGTACTCCGACTCCAGCTTGCGAGCGATGACAGCCTCGCGCAGCTTACGGCTGTAGCTGATCTCCTTCTCTTTCGCGACGTACCGCGCGTACTGCTGGGTGATGGTCGACGCACCCTGCAGTTCACCACCGGTGAAGTTGTTCCACGCCGCGCGGGCGATGCCCTTCATGTCGATGCCGTTGTGGCTGCGGAAGTTCATGTCCTCCGCGGCGATGACGGCGTTCTGCATGTTCGGGCTCATCTTCTGGTACGGCACGTTGATCCGGGGCGACCCGGTCTTCTCCAGCACCGAGCCGTTGGCGAGCAGGATCGTGTTCATCTGCGCCTCGGGCTGAGGCGTGGGCAGCTTCACGTCGTCGAAGAAGTACGTGCCGCCGACGATGCCGACGCCCAGCATGATGACCAGCACCGCCGCGGCCGCGGTCAGGATGTTGGCACGCCGGTACTTCTTGTCGGCCTTGCTGCGGCCCTTCTTGCCACCGCTGCCGCCGGAGGAGCCACCGGATCCGCCACCACCGCCGGGGCCACCCGGACCACCTGGACCGATGGGACCACCCGGTGACACGGAGGCACGACCACCGACCGGGGCGGCACCCACCGAGGCACGACCACCGACGGCGGCCGACCCCACTGAGGCACGACCACCGACCGGGGCGGCGCCCACCGAGGCACGGCCAGGGGTTGCGGAGCCCACGGAGGCCGAGCCGACCGATGCCCTGGCAGCGGGAGCAGAGCCCACCGACGCCCGCCCCGACGAGCCCGGAACGGAGGCGGCACCGGATGGACGCCGGTAGGCGTCCGGCGCGGGCTTGCCCTCGTTGCGTGGATCGTCGCCGGGCGTGGAAGCAGCGGACGGCCCGGGCACTTGTACCCGGGCTCGTGCGGACTGCGATTCGCCGTACGCGTTCATTCCCTCACACCTACCGGTCGCGGGGGCGCGGTCAGAAGGCCCGGACGAGCCGTCCCGACACTGCGCCACGAGCGGGCGTCGTGGGCTGCGGTCCCGGCAGCCCCCATGTCATGTGTCTGTGATGACCGAAATCCGGTCTCGCACTCGTACACGTTAGCGAGATCGATCCGGTTCATACCCGAGCCTCCTCGCTGTGTGACGACTGACCTGTCCGGTGGGATCCCCCTCCACCGGACGAGACCATAACGTCGCTGTGCAACATCTCCTCCGCGGTGAGCCCGTCACGGCCCAGAACGAACCTCTCGATGAGGTGGTTCCACGCGCACGAGCGGCACACCTCGACGACGAAGACCTGAAACTCACGCAGCGTCATCGCGAGCACGGGCAGGTCGGCCAATTTGCGGGCCTGACCAGCGGACTGCTTGAGCTCGTCGCCATAGACGTAATGCACCAGTGTCAGGTTGTCCCGGCGGCAGATCGGGCACCGTTCGTCGGTCGGCTCGCCATGGAACGTAGCGGCGTTTCTCAAGTAAGGAGACGCGTCGCACACCTCTAGCGCACCGATCCGGCCGTTTTTGACGTCACGCAGGACTGCTCGCCTCTGTAGCGAGTAGTCGACAACCTGCCGCTGCGTGCGCATGGCGAAGAGAGTACGCGGTCCCCGCTCTGACGGCGACAGTCATCACACAGCGTGGCGTGGCGACTGCACAGGATGCCCGAGTTGCGGAGTAGAACCAGCCGATCTACGGTTGCGATGTATCGGGTCGATACATCGGGACACAGTTCGAGGGAGGGCCAGTGCTGGAATTGGCGATCCTCGGTCTCCTTCAGGAGGCCCCGATGCACGGTTATGAGCTCCGGAAGGAACTCGCCACCAAACTCGGCACGCTCCGCGCCGCGATCAGCTACGGCACTCTGTACCCCACTCTGAAGCGGCTGAAGCTCGCCGGCTGGATCAGTGAGGCGGAGGCCAGCAGCGACATCATTCCCCCGATGACCAGCAAGCGGGGGCGGGTTGTCTACAAGATCACCGCGGAAGGCAAGGAGCACTTCGCCGACCTGCTCACCCAGACCGGCCCGGAGACCTACGACGACGCCGGCTTCGGAGTGCACTTCACCTTCTTCTCGCGCACCGATCGCGCCACCCGGCTCCGCATCCTGGAGGGCCGGCGCCGGCGCATCGAGGAGCGCCGGGAAGGACTGCGCGAGATCCTGGCCCGCGCCGCCGACCGCCTCGACGCCTACACCCTGGAGCTGCAGCGCCACGGTTTGGACGCGTGTGAGCGCGAGGTCCGCTGGCTCGAAGAGCTGATCACCAACGAGCGCTCCGGTCGTACCCCCGCTGTCCGTCAACGCACGGAAAGCACCCCAGAACCCCCGCGTCCGCACCTGGACCGGCCGTGATGAACAACAAGGAGGCAAACGCGATGGGTTCCGTCCGCGTCGCCATCGTCGGTGTGGGTAACTGCGCCTCGTCCCTCGTGCAGGGCGTGGAGTACTACAAGAACGCCGACCCCAACGACCGCGTTCCGGGTCTCATGCACGTGACCTTCGGCGACTATCACGTCTCGGATGTGAAGTTCGTCGCGGCGTTCGATGTGGACGCCAAGAAGGTCGGCATGGACCTCAGCGAAGCGATCGTCGCCAGCGAGAACAACACCATCAAGCTGACCGACGTGCCGCCGACCGGCGTCACCGTGCAGCGCGGCCCGACCTTCGACGGCCTGGGCACCTACTACCGCGAGATCATCGAGGAGTCGACGGCCGAGCCGGTCGACGTGGTGCAGGCCCTGAAGGACGCCGAGGTCGACGTCCTGGTGTCCTACCTCCCGGTGGGCTCGGAGGAGGCCGACAAGTTCTACGCGCAGGCCGCCATCGACGCCGGTGTGGCGTTCGTGAACGCGCTGCCCGTCTTCATCGCCTCCGACCCGGAGTGGGCGCAGAAGTTCACCGACGCGGGCGTGCCGATCGTCGGCGACGACATCAAGAGCCAGGTCGGCGCCACCATCGTGCACCGCGCGCTGGCGAAGCTGTTCGAGGACCGCGGTGTCGAGCTGCTCCGCACGTACCAGCTGAACTTCGGCGGCAACATGGACTTCATGAACATGCTGGAGCGCAACCGCCTGGTCTCCAAGAAGATCTCGAAGACCCAGTCGGTGACCTCGCAGATCCCGCACGAGATGATCAAGAGTGACGTGCACATCGGCCCGTCCGACCACGTGCCGTGGCTCGACGACCGCAAGTGGGCGTACATCCGTCTCGAGGGCCGTTCCTTCGGTGACACCCCGCTGAACGCCGAGCTCAAGCTCGAGGTGTGGGACTCGCCGAACTCGGCCGGCGTGATCATCGATGCGGTTCGCGCCGCGAAGATCGCGAAGGACCGCGGCATCGGCGGCCCGATCCTCTCGGCGTCGTCCTACTTCATGAAGTCCCCGCCCGTGCAGTACAGCGACCACGACGCCCACGCGGCGGTCGAGGCTTTCATCGCGGGCGAGATCGAGCGCTGACGCTCGAACCTGCTTGATTCAGGCCGGCTCCGGAAACGGGCCGGCCTGAATCAGCTCCAGGCCCGTTGCAGGGCGACCGCGGCCTCCAGCTCCAGCAGCTGGCGCTTGCGGTCCAGGCCGCCGCCGAAGCCGACCATCTTGTTGCCGGCGCCGACCACGCGATGGCACGGGACGATCACCGGGATCGGGTTGCGGTTGCAGGCCGTACCGACGGCGCGGGCCGCTCCCGGGTCGCCCAGCGCGGTGGCGATCGCCCCATACGTGATCATCTCGCCGTACGGGATCCGGGCGATCTCCGCCCAGACCGCCCGCTCGAACTCCGAGCCGCCCCGCAGGTCGAACGGCACCGTGAAGTCGGTCCGCTCCCCGGCGAAGTAGGCGCGCAACTGCCCGGCCGCGGGATGGTCGGTGGACGGGCCGGGCCGGGCGGCGAACCGCACGCCCACCACGGCCGGGCCGTCGACGACGAGACCCAGCGGACCGATCGGCGACTCGATGACGAACATGCGCCCCAGTCTGCCCGAACCACCCGAGCTTGACGGCGTCCGCGACGGCCGCGAGGACCCGTCGACATGCGGCGCCCCCGGGCAGGACGCGACCGTCACGGCGCCCGGGGAAAACGAGATGCAAAGATCCGGATCCCTTGCGCGTCGTGTACGGCGGAGGTGACCGGTGAGGCAGTCGCTCGAAGACGAGTTCACCGCATTCGTCGCGGAACGGGGGCAGGCGCTGCTCCGGATCGCGCACGCGCTGACGGGGGATCGCGAAACCGCACAGGATCTGGTGCAGGGCGCGCTGGCGAAGGCATACGCGCGGTGGCCGCGGATTCACAGTGATGCCGAGGCGTACGTACGAAAGATCATCTATAACGACCGGGCATCCGCCTGGCGCCGGCCCGCGCGCCGCAACGAGGTGTTCGTCGCCGAGGTGCCGGACCGGGCCGCCGAGCGCCGCCACGACCAGGACGTCACCGACCGGCTCACGGTCCGCAACGCCCTGCTGTCGCTGCCGGCCCGGCAACGTGCCGTGCTGGTGCTGCGCTACCTGGAGGACCGTTCGGTGGAGGAGACCGCCGAGGCGCTCGGATGCCGGCCCGGAACCGTGGCCAGCCAGGCGTCCCGTGCACTGGCGAAGTTGCGCGGCATGGTCGGTGACCGGATCACGTCGATGGGGGGAGCCCGATGAGGGACCTGGAGGAGACCTTGCGCGACGCCGTCCAGGACCTCGCCGACGAGGCGCCGCACGCCTTCGATCTCGCCGGTGCGGCCCGCATCCAGGGTCGCCGGATCCGGCGGCGCAGGCATGCCGCGGCGGGGGCGTTCGCCCTGATCCTGCTCTCGATCGTCACGGTGCCCTACGTCTGGCTGCGACCGGAGCCGCGGACACCGGTCGTGCAGCCGGCACCGTCGGTCACGGTGAGACCGAGCCTCCGTTCACTGCCCGACTTCACGATCAAGGCGCCCTACCTGCTGCCCGGCAACGCGGCCGTCACCATGGTCACCATCCCGACCAGGGTCGACGACGGGGCCGACGAGAACACCTATGTGGCGCTGGACCGGGACGCCGGCCGATACCGGCAGCTGCCGTTCGACCACGCCCCGCTGGCGGTGTCACCCGACGGCGAGCGCTTCGCGGCGGAGGTCGCCCGGAACCGGATCGATGTGCTCGCCGCCGACGGCGATGTGGTGGACACGCTGCAGGTCGACACCTTCTCCTCGGCCGGCGGCGCCCCGGTGTGGTCGCCGGACGGTTCGCGTCTGCTGATCCCCACCGACGGTGGTTTCGCCGTCTACGAGACCGGGACGGGGGAGCATCGGGACTTCCCCAATCCGGACATCCACTCGCTCTGCTCCGACTTCTGCTCGTTCAGCTGGCTCCCGAACGGTCGGGAGATCGCCGTTCCGCGCCGGGACGTCAGCGTGCGCCGCACCGAGGCCCACCCCGACAAGATCGAGGCCGTGATCGTCTACTCGGCCGACACCGGCAAACGGGTGCGAAGCATCCCGACGATCGGGGTACCGGTCGGCAACGGCGCCTGGTCCCCGGACGGCGGCACCGTGCTGATCCGCGAGGTAACCGACACGTCCGACGGCATCCGCGTCGTCGACGCCGTCAGCGGAGTCCCGCTGAGCGAGCTGCTGGCCGGACCGGACGCGATCTACCTGGCCGACGGCCGGATCCTGGCCTTCGGCAACCGGTACGCCCAGATCCACGCCGCCGACGGCACCCTGGTGGAGGAGTACCGGATGCCGCGCCAGTTCGCCGACGGCACGACCGTGACGGTGGCCCGTTCCTAGTAGCCCTGGGCGCGGGCCCACTTCAGGAGTTCCGCCTCGGCCTCGTCGCGGTCCAGCGGCCCCCGGTCGAGCCGGAGCTCCTTGAGGTGGCGCCACGCCTGGCCGACGATCGGGCCCGGCGGCACCCCCAGCAGCTCCATGATCGCGTTGCCGTCCAGGTCGGGGCGGACCTTGGCCAGGTCCTCCTCGGCCGCGATCCGGGCGATCCGGTCTTCCAGGGCGTCGTAGTCGGTGGCGAGCTGGTTGGCCTTGCGCCGGTTGCGGGTGGTGACGTCGGAACGGGTCAGCTTGTGCAGCCGGTCCAGGAGCGGGCCGGCGTCGGTCACGTAGCGGCGCACCGCCGAATCCGTCCACTCGCCCCGGCCGTACCCATAAAAACGCAGGTGGAGGGCGACCAGCCCGACCACCTCGGCGGTCACGTCCTTGGGGTATTTCATGGCCTTCATGCGCTGCTTGGTCAGCCGCGCGCCGACCACCTCGTGGTGGTGGAAGCTGACCCGGCCGTCGCGGCCGACCGCCTTGGTGGCCGGTTTGCCGATGTCGTGCATGAGCGCGGCCATCCGCAGCACGAAGTCGGGGCTCTCGTCGCCTTCGAGTCGCATCGCGTTGCTGACCACGATCAGCGTGTGCTCGTAGACGTCCTTGTGCTGGGCGTGCTCGTCGATCTCCAGCTTGAGCCCGGAGATCTCCGGCAGGAAGCGGTCGGCGAGCCCGGTGTCGACGAGCAGGCGCAGGCCGGCGAGCGGGTCGGTGCCGCACATCAGCTTGGTGAACTCGTCGCGGATCCGTTCCGCGGTGATCCGGTCCAGGTCAGCCGCCATGTCGCGCATCGCCGCGACGACCGGCGGGTCCACTGTGAACTGGAGTTTCGCCGCGAACCGGGCGGCCCGCAGCATCCGAAGTGGATCATCGCCGAACGAGATCGACGGCGCCGCAGGTGTACGGATCACCCGCGCCGCAAGGTCACGCAGCCCGCCGAACGGGTCGGTGAACTCATGCCCCGGCACCGACACGGCCATCGCGTTGATGGTGAAGTCACGCCGGGACAGGTCGTCGGTGAGCGACGTCCCGTAGGAGACCACCGGATTGCGGGTCACCCCGTCGTAGGCCTCGGCCCGGTACGTGGTGATCTCGATCCGCAGACCGTTCTTCTGGATGCCGATCGTGCCGAATTCGCGCCCGGTCTCCCAGATCGCGTCCGCCCAGCCGCTCACCACGGCGAGGGTCTGCTCGGGACGGGCATCGGTGCAGAAGTCGAGGTCGTCACCGAGGGTGCCGAGCAGCGCGTCGCGCACCGACCCGCCGACCAGGTGCAGCTCGTGCCCGGAGTCGGCGAAGCGCCGCCCGAGCTCATCGGCGACGGGGGACACGCGGAGCAACTCGGCTACCGCTCTCTGCTGGGCGTGGTTCAACACAGACATGGGGTTACCAGGGTATCCGCCGTGGCACGAGCAGTTATCGCCGGGCAGGATGGGCGGCATGCCGGTTTCCGAGGCTCTGCTCCGTCTGTCCCAGGACCCCGCCTTCTGGACCGGTCGGGTGACCGAGAGCGCCGAGTTGCACATCTCCTTTCCCGTGGTGGCGGGGTATTCGCTCACCCTCGACATCGATCTGCCCGGCGGCGACCGGCATCTGGGGCTGCGCCGGCCCGCGTCCAGTGAGCCGGTGCAGATGGGCTGGGCGCCGGCCGAGGGCCCGTTCCCGGCCGCGCTGCACTGGTGGGAGCTGGAGTCCTTCGCCCGGGTGATCGCCCTCGCCGATCCGTTACTGCCGCATCCGGGGCTGGTGGTCGCGCTGTTGTCGCCGTTCGCACCGGCCGGCGAGGACGACGATCCGGCCGAGATCGCCGCGGTGCGCGAGGCGGCGTACCGCTCGCTGCGCCGGGAGGTCCCGGCGGCCGTTCCCTCCGGGCCCGAGCAGGCGCCGCTGCCGCTCTTCGCGGACGAGCGGTGGTGGCCGGCGCCCCCGGTGCCGTCGCCGCAGGTGCTCGACGAGGCCGCGGTCGCGGCGTTGAGCGCGCCGGCCCTGGCGCGACTTCAGGTCCGCGTCGACGAGCGGTTCCCCCATGAGGACCTTTCCGATCTGGTACGCCGGGCGAGTGCCGTCCTCACGCTTCTCCCCCACCAGCGGGCGTACGCCGGAACGCGCCCCCTGGCCAGGCGGATCACCGACTCGGGCGACCTGGCCGGGGTGCCGGCCCTGTTGAGTGCGCTGACCGAGGCCGGCTGTGATCATCCGACCGTGCTGGATGCGCTGAGTGAGCCTCTGGTTCCACTGGAGGCATGCTGGATGGTGGAGACCCTGGCGGGAGCGGAACCCGGCACCCTCCTGCGTCACCACGTGTGACTTTTGCCTTTATTGTGGCTGCAACATCGGCAGGGTTCTGGAGGCTTGGGTGAACGGCGGCCTGTACCGCAGCACGCACGCGGCACCGGATGGTCGGCCTCCGACTCAGGACGGCGTGACCGTCGTCTCGGTCGAGGAGACGGGGCCGGAGCAGCCCGGCCAGAGCAGCAGCAGCGGCAGCACCGCCGGCCAAAGTGCGATCATGGCGGTCGGCAGCCTGGTCAGCCGGGTGATCGGGTTCGTCCGCAACGCGCTGATCGGCATGGTCCTCGGTGAGGCGGTCGGTGACGCCTACACCGGCGCCCAGTTCCTGCCGGGTCAGATCTACGAGCTGCTGCTCGGCGGCATCCTGTCCAGTGTGCTGATCCCGCTGCTGGTCCGGCGGCGCAAGGCCGACCCGGACGGCGGCCAGGAGTTCACCCAGCGGCTGCTCTCCTTCGCCGTGGTCATGCTCGGCCTGGCGACCGTCCTGGTGGTACTCGCGGCCCCCCTGATCACGGCGATCCAGACGAGCGGCGACACCACCACACCGGCCTTCCGGGAGCTGGTCACCGACTTCTCGTACCTCATTCTTCCGATCATCTTCTTCACCGGCGTGTCGGCGCTGATCGGCGCGGTGCTGAACGTGCGCGGCCACTTCGCCGCGCCGATGTGGGCACCGATCCTCAACAACATCGTGGTGATCGCGGTGTGCGGGGTGTTCCTGCTGGTCTTCGGGACCGACAAGGATCTGACCCCGGAGAACATCAGCGGCGCCGAGCTGACCCTGATCGGTGCCGGCACCCTGCTCGGCATGGTGGTCCAGGCGATCGGCCTGCTCCCGGCCCTGCGCAAGGTCGGTTTCCGCTGGGCGTGGCGCTGGGCCCCGCGCGAGCTCGGGCTGCGCGAGATCGGCCACCTGGCCGGCTGGATGCTCTGCTACGTGGGCGCCAACCAGATCGCGGTCTTCGCGCTGGTCCGGGCCCTGAACACCGCCGGTGGCGAGGACAACCCCGGTGCGCTCGCCTTCAACAACGTCTTCCTGTTGATGATGATGGCGCACGGGATCATCGGCGTGTCGGTGATCACCGCACTGCTGCCGAAGATGAGTGCGGCCGCCGCCGAGGGCCGGCTCGCCGAGGTCAGTGACGACCTGAGCCGGGGCATCAAGCTGGTCACCGCGGCGCTGGCCCCGATCGTGGTGGCCTACGCCGTGCTGGGCGGGCCGATCGCGGTCCTCCTCTTCGAGGGCGGGCGCATCACGAACGCCGACGCGCTGGCCATGGGCACGGTCCTGACCGTGGCGGCGTTCGCCGTGCTGCCGCTGTCGATCAGCTTCCTCTGCACCAACGTCTTCTACGCGCTCCAGGGCAACAAGACCGCCGCACTGATCAACCTGCCGGTGGTGGCGGTCCGGATCGCCGGGTACTTCGTGCTCGCGGCGATCCTCGACGCGTCGCTGACCGCGGCCGGGATGACCGCCGCCAACGGCGTCTCCTACCTGCTGTCCGCCCTGATCTCGCTGGCCGTCCTGCGGCGCCGGATCGGCCGGCTCAACCTGGGCTCGGTGGCGGCGTCGCTGCTGCGGGTGGCGATCGCCGGCGCGGTCGCCGCGGGGCTCGCGGTGCTCGTGACGCGTCTGCTCCCCGGTTCGGGCGCGCCGGACGGCCGGATCGAGGCGATCGTGCAGATCGCCGTCGGCGGCGCGGTGATCCTGATCGCCTACATCGGGATGGCCCTGCTCCTGCGCGTCGGTGAGGTGAGCCAGGTGGTCGGGATGGTCCGTCGGAAGATCGGGCGCTGATCATCGGATATCCGTCCTGAACAGGTGATTCCCGACTGATCAGACACCGATTCGCCCGATTCGTGTCCCCCGGCGCCGGTGCCGCGCCGGGGGGACGACCTGCCAGAGGATGGCCGAGTACGGGTATGGTCGGTGGCGGCATGTGCGGGATCCCGCTGTCCCGAGCGCCGACAGGCTGCCCGGGGAATTCGGCACCGGGAATTCGGCACCCGAGGAATGCACCACCGAGGGAGGACTGGTGACCCAGGTCGGCGAAGGCCACGAGACCGCGGCCGACGAGGCTGGACCGGTCTTGACCTTCGGTGCCCCCACCGCCGGCGAGGTCCTCGCCGAGCGGTATCAGCTGGAAGAGCACGTCAACAACGACAGTGCCGGCCGTCAGGTGTGGCGCGGTATCGACGTGATCCTCCGCCGTCCGGTCGCCATGGTGCTCCGGCACCCCGGCGGTGACTCCGCCGTCGAGATGCTTCAGGCCGCGGTCGCCGCGAGCCGCGTGATCCACCCCAACCTGGCCGGCGTCTACGACGCGATCGACGAGCAGGATCGGGCCTACGTGGTCCGGGAGTGGGTCGACGGCGAGTCGCTGCGTGACCTGGTCGCCGCCGAGGGACCGCTCGACCCGGCCCGGGCGATCGCGATCGCGCACTCGGTGGCCGACGCCCTCACCGCCGTGCACGCCACCGGCATGATCCACGGCAACGTGCATCCCGGCAGCACACTGATCGCCGACGACGGCCGGGTGGTCCTGGCCGACGCGCGGGCCGACGCGGCCGACAGCACCGAGTCCGACATCCGGGCGGTCGGCGGCATCCTCTACTTCGCGCTCACCGGCCACTGGCCGCACACCGAGGTGGGCGACTCCGCACTGCCCGACGCCAACCGGGACAGCGCCGGCAACCCGGCCGCCCCGCGTCAGATCCGCGCCGGCATCCCGGCGTACCTCGACGATCTCACGATGGACCTGCTGGACCGCCGGGTGGCCGCGCCGGCCTCCGACGCGCTCACCGCCGAGCTGGGCCGGCTGGACGCCGCCGCCGACGACGAGGAGTACGAAGACGTCGGTCCGCTGCGCTTCGTGCAGAGCGGTTCGTCCTCGTCGAGCGAGCCGATCCGCAGCGCCCCGAAGATCATGGTCGGTGTCGGCGCGCTGATCGTCATCGCGATCATCGGTCTGGTCTTCGGCATCCGGGCGATCAACAAGACCAGCAACTCGACCGACGCGGGCAACATCCCGGTGACCCAGCCGACCAACGCCGGCGACAGCACCGTCCAGCAGCCGGCCCCGGTCCCGCAGAAGATCAAGATCACCCCCGACATGGTGCGGATGGTCGACCCGCCCCGCGGCGAGCGACTCGACGGTGACCAGGCGAAATACACCATCGACGGCAACCCCGCCACGGTCTGGGAAACCTCGAAATACAACACCGCACCCTTCGGTGGACTCAAGCCCGGTATGGGTGTCCTGATCAACCTGGGTGAGAAGCGGTCCCTGTCCGAGGTGCAGGTCACGACGTCTGCGCCGGGCGCGACGATCGACGTGCGTACCGGCTCGAGCGATCCCGGTGACAGCAGCAACGGCGACGAGAAGATCGCCAAGGACTTCAAGTCGCTCAGTGATGAGAAGCCCGAGAAGTCCTCCGGCACCAAGTGGTATTTCAGCGGGTTCGACCCCAACCAGAAATACCAGTACGTACTGGTCTTCCTCACCGAGCTGCCCCGCGCCGAGGACGGCGACCGGTTCCAGATCAGCGTCAGCGAGATCGAGCTGTCCGGGTACTGATCGAACCCGCCGGTGCACTAGATTGCTGGCGTGACGATCCGGGGCGTACCACCCGGCGGCCTCGGTGACGCACCGAGCGACGCCGACCTGGTCCGCGCCCACGTGGCCGGTGACCCGGAGGCCTTCGCCGAGCTGGTCCGCCGGCACCGGGACCGGCTGTGGGCGGTCGCCCTGCGGACCGTCGGCGACCGCGAGGAGGCCGCTGACGCCGTCCAGGACGCGCTGCTGAACGCCCATCGCAACGCGGCCAAGTTCCGTGGCGAGGCGGCGGTCACCACCTGGCTGCACCGCATCGTGGTGAACGCCTGCCTGGACCGGCTCCGCCGCCGGCAGGCCCACCCCACCGTTCCGCTGCCGGACGGCAATCGTGACGACGACCGTCCGACCGGCCCGGAACCGGCCGCGGCCGCCCCCGATCAGGACACCGTGCTGGTCGTGCGGGACGCGCTGGCCGCCCTGCCGTTCGACCAGCGCGCCGCGATCGTGCTGGTCGACGTGCAGGGTTACGGCGTGGCCGAGGCCGCCGAGATGCTCGGTGTGGCGGTGGGCACCATCAAGAGCCGGTGTGCCCGTGGCCGCGCCAAGATGGCGATGACCCTGGGATATCTCCGGGGGAACCAGAACGACGGCGGGACCGTCCCATCCAGGTCGGAGGCGGCGAGTCCGCTGCCGACCGGAGTCGAACGGAGGGAGCCGCGGTGACCGGCGCCGAGTTCGAGGGGGTCGACATCGACCTGCTCGCCGACTATGTCGGTGGCGCTCTGGACGGCACCCCGGACGAGGAGCGTGTGGCCGCTCTGGTGGCTACGGACGACGCCTGGCGGGCCGCCCACGAGGCTCTGGAGCCGGGGATGATCGCGGTCGGCGCGGTGTTGCGGGAGTTCGAGCCGGAGCCGATGCCCGACGATCTGGCGGCTCGGCTGGACACGATGTTCCGTGCTGCCGCTTCGGAGGAGGCGGCGCCGGAGGCCGTACCAGCCAAGGTCGTCGATCTTGACAAGGCCCGGCGGCGGCGACGGTGGGTCGCGCCGATCGCGGTGGCCGCCGCGGTGGTCGCGTTCGCGGGTTTCGGGGTCAATTCGCTCCTCGCGCCGGGCGCGGAGGACACGGCAGGCCGTTCGGCGAACTCGGAGGCCGCACCCATGGCGGCCGCACCGGCGGCGGGCCGCGAGGTGAGCCGCAGCGGTACCGATTACACCGCGAGCACGCTGACGTCGGTGGGGCAGCAGCTCCGCAACGCGCCCAGTTCGGCCGACGAGCCGCAGACCGCCTCGGGCACCGAGCTCCAGGAGGCGTCCGGGCTGGACCGGTTGACCATGCCGGATGCGGTCGCCGCGTGTCTTCAGGAGATCACCCGGGTGAACGGCGGCGGGGTCATCTCGGTGGAGTTCCTGGATTATGCGCGGTTCAACGGCGATCCGGCGCTGATCGTGCGTTTCTCGGCGGCGGACGGCATCTGGGTGTGGGCGGTGGGCCCGGAGTGCGGCACACCCGGTGCGGGCGCGGACGAGCTGGAGCGCGTGCCGGTACGCTGACGAGAATCCCCGCGTGAGGTCGGACACCAGCCGTGCCCGGGGAATGGCGGATACCCGGCAAGACGTTCTAGCGTGCAGTGTCGCCGACCGAAAAGCGTGCGACGAGACAGACTGAGGAGTCGGCAGTGGACGAGGTCCGCAATCTGATCATCATCGGGTCCGGACCGTCGGGCTACACCGCGGCGTTGTATGCGGCCCGGGCCAACCTCAATCCCCTGGTGATCGAGGGTGTCAACTCCGGTGGCGCCCTGATGACCACCACCGAGGTGGAGAACTTCCCGGGGCACCGGGACGGCATCATGGGTCCCGAGCTGATGGACAACATGCGGGCCCAGGCGGA
>NZ_QGGR01000027.1 GCF_003148685.1 Actinoplanes xinjiangensis
GCGGTCCGCGTGATCTTCTGCAGCCGCCGGCCCTCGGCCATCGACAGCGCCCGCACGAACACTTCCGGGCGTCGGCCCACCCGGCATCACCTCCCACACAACAGCGAGAGAGACAGCCTGCCCGAAACATGCCCAGAACCGACGGATTACACGGCCAACGTTCAAAGACGAGGCACTAGCCACAGTCCCCGGCGCACCCACCGCCCCTAGCACCGGTCAGTCCAGTACTCCTACCGGCTCACTCCTACCGGCACTGGCTTGGCTACTGCGCACAGCACGGCGGCGAGGCGACCACCCCGGCTTCCGCTACGCCCTTTCGAACCAGCCGTGCCAATCGGCGGCTGAACCCCAGCAGACGCGACGACGACAGCACACACAACGGCATTGCGAGCTCCTGCCACCGCTATGGCCTCGATAAACGCACACGATCAGCGGATCGAGTGCGCCCGCCCACGCCATGACGACAACAGGAGCCCACGTTCGGCAACCGTGGTCGCTGACCAGCACTGCCAGCGACCGCGCCGCCCCCGCCCCCCAGCCCGGCCCAAGCCCGACCCAGGCCCCAGCACGGCCCCAGCCCCACCCAGGCCCCGGCCCGCCCCCAGCCGGCCCAGGCCCCAGCCCGGCCACGGCCCCAGCCCCAGCCCCAGCGTCGGTCCAGCCCGGCTCGGCGGTCGACTTCGCCCGAAGACTGTCCACGTTTTCCGCTCGGCTTCCAGCACTTGTCGCAACGCTTCTGCTCCGAATGCAGACGGCGATCATCCCGGCGAAGACCAGCGAGCGTTGCCGACAAACGACCGCCCCATGATCAGTCGCGAGGCTCCGGCCGCTCACGGCACTCCGAACCGTGCCAAAAGGAAGCGGACACATCCATGAGCCAAGCATCCGACGATGGCCGTTCGAGGACTGCCCGCGCAACGGGGATCACGCCCGGCTGGCTCCCACCGCTGCCTCAGGCGCGCTGAGACAGCGGTGACAGCCAGCCGGATCCGCTCAGCTGGTCCTCACCGCTGTCTCGAGCGTCGTGAGACAGCGGTGAGGACCAGCCGAGCAAGATCGGCGGCCATCGGCATGTGATGAACAGCAGGCGCTTCCACTGGTTGTGGTTCGACTACGCCGGATTCCCGGAAGGTGAAACCGGGGTCCCATAGACGGGGCGGGCCGGAATCCCGAGCAGGGACGGCCGGGAGCTCCATGAACGGGCGGGCCGAAGTCCCGGGAAGAGAAGGCTGGGAGCCCTCAAGAGGGTCGCCAAGTGCCGAAAAAGAGCCGCGCAGGCGCCGGAAGGGCGTGTCAGGCGCCGGAAGGGGCGCCCGGCGCCGAAGGCCGAAGGGGCGCCCGGCGCCGAAGGCCGAAGGGGCGCCCAGCGCCGAAGGTCGGAGGGGCATCAGGCGGCGGAGGGGGGCGTCAGGCGCCGTAGCGGCGCTGGCGGGATGAGTAGGAGCGCAGCGCCCGCAGGAAGTCGATGCGGCGGAAGTCGGGCCAGTTGGCGTCGTGGAAGTAGAACTCCGAATGGGCCGACTGCCACAGGAGGAAGCCGGAGAGGCGCTGTTCCCCGCTGGTTCGGATGACCAGGTCGGGGTCGGGCTGGCCGCGGGTGTAGAGGTGTTCGGCGATGTGTTCGACGTCGAGGATCTCGGCCAGTTCCTCGATGGTGCCGCCGGTCGCGGCGTGCTCGTACAGCAGGGAGCGGACCGCGTCGGTGATCTCGCGGCGCCCGCCGTAGCCGACGGCCATGTTGACCTCGACGCCGTCGCCGCGGTCGCGGGTCTTCTCCTGCGCGGCCTTGAGCGTGGCGGCCGTGGCGGCGGGCAGGATGTCGAGGGCGCCGACCATCCGCAGCCGCCAGGGGTTGCCCTCCTCGGCCAGTTCGGTCGCCAGGTCCTCGATGATCTGGACGAGCGGGTCCAGTTCGGCGGCCGGACGGCGCAGGTTGTCGGTGGCCAGCAGGTAGAGCGTGACGTGCTCGATGCCGGACTGGTCGCACCAGGTCAGCAGGTCCTTGACTCGGGTCGCGCCGACGCGGTGGCCGTCGTTGGGGTCGACGAAGCCCATCTCCCGGGCCCACCGGCGGTTGCCGTCGCACATCACGCCGATGTGTTTGGGCACGGGTTTGCCGGCCAGCTTCCCCGCCAGCCGCCGTTCGTAAAAGGTGTAGACCAGAGAACGCAGACTCATCGCCCCAAAGCGTAGCCACCCCCGCCGCAGGCTCAAGCGGGGCGGGCCGCCGTGGGACCGTCCGCGGCCGGGATGCGCCCGATCGTGTGCGGGGGTATCGGCTGACCGGGTGACCGGCCGGCCCCCGCCGCGGCGCCGTTGCCGTGGCGGGGGCCGACTCGGGGTCAGGCGTCGGCCAGGCGGGCCTTCAGCGCGTCGAGTTCGGCCCACAGGACGGCCGGCAGCTTGTCGCCGAACTTGGTGAACCACTCGGTGACCTGCGGGATCTCGGCCTGCCACTCGTTCGGGTCGACCCGCAGCGCGGCGGCCAGGTCGGCCGGGTCGATGTCCAGGCCGGTGAGGTCGAGCGCCTCCGGGGTGGGGACGTGGCCGATCGGGGTCTCCACCGCGTCGGCCTTGCCGTCGAGCCGCTCGCACACCCATTTGAGGACACGGCTGTTCTCACCGAAGCCGGGCCACAGGAACTGGCCCTCGTCGCCGCGGCGGAACCAGTTGACGTAGAAGACCTTCGGCAGCTTCGCGGCGTCGCCGGACGCGCCCTTGGCCATGTCGATCCAGTGCTGGAAGTAGTCGCCGGCGTGGTAGCCGATGAACGGCAGCATCGCCATCGGGTCACGGCGTACGACGCCGACCTGGCCGACGGCGGCCGCGGTGGTCTCCGACGACAGGGTGGCGCCGAGGTAGACCCCGTGCACCCAGTCGCGGGCTTCGCTGACCAGCGGGATGGTCGTCTTGCGGCGGCCACCGAAGAGGATCGCGTCGATCGGTACGCCACGCGGGTCGTGGTACTCGTCGGCGAGGATCGGGCACTGCTCGATCGGGGTGCAGAAGCGGCTGTTCGGGTGGCTGGAGACGGCCTCCGACTGGGGCGTCCAGTCGTTGCCCTTCCAGTCGGTGAGGTGCGCGGGCGGCTCACCCATGCCCTCCCACCAGATGTCGCCGTCGTCGGTGAGTGCCACGTTCGTGAAGACCGAGTTGCCCTTGGCCAGGGTGCGCATGGCGTTCGGGTTGGTGTGGAAGTCGGTGCCGGGCGCGACGCCGAACAGGCCGAACTCGGGGTTCGTGGCCCACAGCCGGCCGTCCTCGCCGAACCGCATCCAGGCGATGTCGTCGCCGACGGTCTCGACCTTCCACCCGTCGAGAGTCGGTTCCAGCATCGCGAGGTTGGTCTTGCCGCACGCCGACGGGAACGCGCCGGCGATGTACCGGACCACGCCCTCCGGCGAGGTCAGCTTCATGATCAGCATGTGTTCGGCGAGCCAGCCCTCGTCGCGGGCGGCCACACTGGCGATCCGGAGCGCGAAGCACTTCTTGCCCAGCAGCGAGTTGCCCCCGTAACCCGAGCCAAACGACCAGATCTCCCGGGTCTCCGGGAAGTGCGAGATGTACTTCGTCTCGTTGCACGGCCAGGCGACGTCCTCGGCACCGTCGAGAAGCGGCGCGCCGATCGAGTGCAGCGCCGGCACGAAGTCGGCGCCGGTCTGCTCGAGAGCGGCCAGGACGTCGGTCCCCATCCGGGTCATGATCCGCATGCTGGCCACGACGTACGGACTGTCGGTGAGCTCGACGCCGAACATCGGCTCGACCGCGTCGAGCGGGCCCATGCAGAAGGGCACGACGTACATGGTCCGGCCCCGCATGCAGCCCCGGTACAGCCCGGTCATCAGCTGCTTCATCTCGGCCGGGTCCATCCAGTTGTTGGTGGGACCGGCGTCAGCCTCGTCGACCGAGCAGATGAAGGTGCGTTCCTCGACGCGTGCCACATCGGACGGGTCGGTGCGCGCCCAGAACGAGTTCGGTTTCTTCTTCTCGTCGAGACGGACCAGGGCGCCGGTCTCGACCAGTTCGTCGGTGAGACGGGTCCACTCGGCCTCGGAACCGTCACACCAGACGATGCGGTCGGGTGTGGTCAGGGCGGCGACCTCGTCGATCCACGCAAGCAATCGCGGGTGCGAGGTAGGGGGCTGAGTCAAGGTGAAGCTCCTTCGGTCGGCACTGACCTATGACTGACCTGCCGGAATCCGGCTGTGTCATGGGGGAGTCACGTCAGCGTAAGCCCGACTGAGCATTGAGTTCATCGGTTACACCTGTGGACAACCGCACAATCTTTGGCTGCTTTGCGCGCAGACGAGCGATTCTTCGCCGCAAAGCGCAACTGTGCGCAAGGCGGCCGGTTCCGGACGAGCCACACCGTCAGTCTCGACAACTTTCACAAAAAGGACTTAGCGGCTTAGACTTCCGCGTAATCGGGCTTTCCTCGCAGTTCCGGCCACAGGAGGCGGAATGACGATCCCGGGCAACGACGCGGACTCGGACACCGGCTTGCTCGCCGCGGTCCGGGCCGGCGACACCGCCGCGTACGGCACGCTCTATGAGCGGCACCACACGGCAGCCCGCAAGTTCGCCTTCGGACTGGTCCACGATCCCGCCGACGTCGACGACCTGGTGGCCGAGACGTTCGCCAAGGTGTTCGCCACCCTGCGCGCCGGCCGGGGACCGCTCGTCGCGTTCCGGGCCTATCTGCACACCACCATGCGGCACCTCTGTTACCACCGGGCGCGGCTGGACCGGCGGCTGGAGTTCACCGACGACCTGACCCGCTACGACGCGGGCGAGCCGTTCAGTGATCCGGCCCTGGACCGGCTGGAGCGCACGTTCGCGGCGGCCGCCTTCCGGCAGTTGCCCGAACGCTGGCGCGACGTGCTGTGGCAGACCGAGATCGAGGGCAGCACCCCGGCCGAGCTGGCGCCCCGGATGGGCCTCACCCCGAACGCGGTGGCCGTCCTCGCCCACCGGGCCCGGGAGGGACTGCGCAGTCTCTATCTCCAGCAGCACGTGGCCGCGGGCGACCATCCGGAGTGCCGCTGGGCCGGCGAGCGGCTGGGCGGCCAGGTACGCGGCAAGCTCGCTCCGCGTGACGCGCATCGCATGCGGACCCACCTCGGCTGGTGCTCGAACTGCCGCAACAGCCTCGCCGAGATCCGTGAAGTCGACGGCTTTCGTCACGGTCCGTATCGCCAGCGTCACCATGCCGAGACGTCCGGTTAAGACCCGGCAACGAGGACGGCGATGGGTGACCCGCCCCGGTACCCTCGGATCCGTGCCCCCCAAACTTCCCCAGGCGTTCACCCTGCGCTCCCGGATCACGGGACTCGTCCGCGAGTTGGGCAAATTCGGGATCGTCGGCGGAATCGCCTTCACCGTCGACTTCGTGCTCTTCAACGTCCTGCTGCAGGCGGGGCTGGAGACACTCACCGCCAAGGCCGCCTCCACCGCCGTGGCCACCACCATCGCGTTCTTCGGCAACCGGTTCTGGACCTGGCGTGACGGTGAGCACACCAACATGGCCCGTCAGTACTCGACCTTCTTCGTCCTGAACCTGATCGGCCTGGGTATCGCCCTGGCATGCCTCGCGATCAGCCACTACGGCCTCGGGCAGGTCTGGCCGCAGCTACAGAGCCCGCTCGCCGACAACATCGCCGGCGTCGGCGTCGGGACCGTACTCGGTACCATGTTCCGCTTCTGGTCCTACCGCCGGTTCGTCTTCCGGGTCACTGCCGCCCCGGCGTCGGTTTCCCAGTGACTCGGCGTAATCGCCCCCGTTCCCGTAAGGTTGCCCAATGCCCTCAGCCAGTCCGCTGACGGAACGCCTCCGCCGGCTCGCCCCCGAAGCCATCGCCTTCGGCATCATCGGCGCCGGCAACACGCTGCTGTACCTCGCGATCTACTGGGTGGCGATGCCGATCGGGCCGGTGAAGGCGAGTGTCCTCGCCACCATCATCACCACCACCCTGGCGTACGTGGCGAATCGTTACTGGACCTACCGGCACCACACGCGGACCGCGCTGCGCCGGGAGTACACCCTGTTCTTCGGGTTCAACCTGGTCGGCATGGTCATCCAGTCCGGTATGACCTACCTCGGCAAGTACGGTTTCGGTCTCTCCGAGCACGAGGACAAGTTCCTGCTGCTCGGCATGACGACGGTCGGCATCGGCATCGCCACGATCTTCCGCTTCTGGGCGTACCGGACGTTCGTCTTCCTGAAGCCGCCGGTGGACGGCCACGAGGGCGCCATCACCGACATGGACGCGACCGCCGGGTTCGCCGAGCTGAGCGCGATCGATGAGCCGGGCAGTGTGGCTCACCTCGATCTGCGGCCGGAGCTCGACCCGCGCTGAGGCTGGTCCTCTTCCTCTTCTTCCTCCGCTTCCCGGGCCGGGGCCAGCTCGATCAGCTCGTAGAGGGTGCTCTGCACCAGCTGCGCGGCGGGCACCCCGGCCAGCACGGCACGCTGGTCGCCGATCGAGTCGATGGTGAGCGTGCCGCTGCCGAACACACGGTCCAGTAACGACTGTTTCATCGCGTGATCGTTGATGCGGTTCAGCGGCAGGTCACGACGCTCCCGGTCGACGATGCCCCGCTGCATCAGCAGGCGCTCACCGGTCAGCACGTACTCCGTGCAGCGCCAGTCCAGTAGCGGGTGCACCCCGTACCGCCCGCCGTAATAGAGCATGATCGCGGCGACCATCAGCAGGCCGATTCGGCCGCCGTCGGTCGCCGGGAGCAGCACCAGGCCCATGACCAGGCCGGACAGGGCGAGTACCAGCACCAGGGCCGGGAGCACCACTGCCTTCCAGTGCGGACGCACATGGAGGACGATCTCCTCCTCGTCCGCCAGAACATCCTCCGGGAACGCCACGCCGTCAGCGTACGTGCAGTACATCCCCCGCCGAGACACGGAATTCCGTGTCTTCCTCCGTACGGATCACCAATTGGCCGTCCCGGTCCACGGCCAGCGCCTCGCCGGTCCGCTCGCCGCCCCCCGGCAGCAGCACCCGCACCTGCCGGCCGATCGTCGCGCAGTGCCGCTGGTACGCGGCCAGCAGCCCGCACATCTCGGCGTCGCCGCCGGCCTCGCGCCACCCCTCATACCACCGGGCGGTGCCGCGCAGCAGCGCCCGCAGCAGCGGGCTGCGGTCCGGCTTGTCGGCGCCCGCCAGGAGCAGCGAGGTGGCCGGCACACCGGTGGTCTCCGGCAACTCGTCGGTGCGGGTACTGACGTTCAGCCCGACGCCGATCACCACGGCGTCACCGGACACCTCGGCCAGGATCCCGGCGCACTTACGGTCACCGACCAGCAGATCGTTGGGCCACTTCAGGGCGGCGTCCACCTCGGCCACCCGGGCCACCGCCTCCACCAGGGCCACCCCGGCGAGCAGCGGCAGCCAGCCGAACGCCGACGTCGGCACCCCCGGGCCCGGACGCAGCAGCACGCTCACGGTGAGACCGGCCCGCGGCGGCGACACCCACTGACGGTCCCGCCGGCCGCGCCCGGCGACCTGACTCTCGGCGACCACCACGAGACCTTCCGGCTCGCCGGCCGCGGCGGCCGCCGCGGCGTCGGCGTTCGTCGAGCCGGTCTCCTCCCGCACCTCGATCTTCGACCACAGTCCACCGGGTACGACCAGCGCGCGGTTCAGTGCCCGTGCGGACAACGGCGGCCGGTCGAGCTCGGTGTATGCCATCCCGGCAGCCTAGCCCGGCCGCTCAGTGCGGCCCCGCGCTGTGTTTGCTGACGTAGGGCCGCGGTCGGGGGCTGGGCCGGTCCTCGGTGTCCTCCTGGCCGTCGTGTCCGGACCGGAGGTCACGTTCGGCCCACGACAGCGGCAGGCGCACCCGTGGCTCCCGGGGCGGCCACTCCGGCATCGGCCCGATCGGCGGCACCGCCGGTGGCATCGCCGGCAGGTCGAATCCGGTCGCCGGTTCGTAGTCGGGCACCGGTGGCAGCGCGGCGATCTCCAGGGCCGGCTCCGGATCGGCGAACAGGTCGTCCGGCAGCGGGGTCCAGTAGTCGCCGGGCTGGTGCGGCTCGACGTCCAGCTCGGTGTAGCGGCCGGCGTAGCCACCGGGGCTCTCGATGTCGCGCCGCGCCCAGGCCGGGCCGTCCGGCTCCGGCTCACGGCGGCGGCGACGGGGCGGCCACGGGTCGTCCCGGGGGTAGCCGTTCTCGTAGCCGAGGCGCTCGTCGTCGTCGTACGGCGGCTCGCCGAAGTGCTCGTCGTCGGCCAGCTCGTCCTCGTCGGCGAGCCCGATCGACGCCAGCCCGCTCGCGTTCGCCTCGCCGTCGGCCGGCCGGCCGCTGAAGGCTGCGGTCAGTCTCCGCCTGCGCTCGGCCCGCGGCTCTCCGCCCTCGTCCGTGTCCACGTCCGCCGTGGCGGGCGGCCCGGGTAGGGACCTCGCCACGGATTCCGGACGTCGGCGGCGAGGGGATGAGCCGGCACGGTTCGCCCGACGAGCGCCGCCACCGAAGATCACGGTGCGGAAGCTGATCAGTGTGGCGAGGCCGCCTGCGATGAAGGCGAGCCCGGCCGCGGTCATCCAGTTCGTCACGCCGGTTGTAACGAATGGGGCATTGGGTATGAAACGCACGCGTAGCGACGCCCGCCGTGTGCGACGCCGCCCGGTTACGATGCTGATCATCGACTTAACGATCGCTCAGAGGGTGGAGACCTTCGTGACGACAGGCCCCGACATCCACACCACCGCCGGCAAGCTCGCCGAACTCGCCCGCCGCACCGACGAGGCCGTTCACGCCGGATCCGCGCGCGCCATCGAGAAACAGCACGCCCGCGGCAAGAAGACGGCACGCGAACGCATCGAGCTGCTGCTCGACAAGGACTCCTTCGTCGAGCTCGACGAGCTGGCCCGGCACCGGTCCACCGCCTTCGGCCTGGAGCGCAACCGGCCGTACGGCGACGGCGTCGTCACCGGCCACGGCACCGTCGACGGGCGCCAGGTGTGCGTCTTCTCCCAGGACTTCACCGTCTTCGGCGGGTCCCTCGGCGAGGTCTTCGGCGAGAAGATCGTCAAAGTCCTCGACCTGGCCATGAAGATCGGCTGCCCGATCATCGGGATCAACGACTCCGGCGGCGCCCGCATCCAGGAGGGCGTGGTCGCGCTCGGCCTCTACGCCGACATCTTCTTCCGCAACGTCCGGGCCAGCGGCGTCATCCCGCAGATCTCGCTGATCATGGGGCCGTGCGCGGGCGGTGCCGTCTACTCCCCCGCGATCACCGACTTCACCGTCATGGTCGACCAGACGTCGCACATGTTCATCACCGGGCCGGACGTGATCAAGACGGTCACCGGTGAAGAGGTCGGGATGGAGGAGCTCGGCGGCGCCCGGACCCACAACACCCGCAGCGGCAACGCGCACTACCTGGCCAGCGACGAGGAGGACGCGATCGAGTACGTTCGGGCGCTGCTCTCCTACCTGCCGAGCAACAACCTCGACGAGCCGGTCGTCTTCGAATCCACGGCCACCCTCGACGCCGATCTCGAACTCGACACCCTGATCCCGGACTCGCCGAACCAGCCGTACGACATCAAGAAGGTCGTGGAGACGGTCGTCGACGAGTTCCTCGAAGTGCAGCCGCTCTACGCGCAGAACATCGTGGTCGGCTTCGGGCGTGTCGAGGGCCGGCCGGTCGGTGTGGTCGCCAACCAGCCGATGAACCTCGCCGGGACGCTCGACATCGCCGCGTCCGAGAAGGCCGCCCGCTTCGTGCGTACCTGTGACGCGTTCAACATCCCGGTGCTGACCTTCGTGGACGTGCCCGGCTTCCTGCCCGGCACCGGCCAGGAGTGGGACGGCATCATCCGGCGCGGGGCGAAACTCATCTACGCGTACGCCGAGGCGACCGTCCCGAAGGTCACCGTCATCACCCGTAAGGCGTACGGCGGGGCGTACGACGTGATGGGGTCCAAGCACCTCGGCGCCGACGTCAACTTCGCCTGGCCGACCGCGCAGATCGCCGTCATGGGCGCGCAGGGCGCCGTCAACATCCTCTACCGGGGCGAACTCGCCGCCGCCGAGGACCCGGCGCAGCGGCGGACCGAACTCGTCCAGGAGTACGAGGACACGCTCGCCAACCCGTACATCGCGGCAGAACGCGGATATGTGGACGCGGTCATCCAGCCGTCACAGACCCGCGCCCAGGTGACCCGCGCGCTGCGGATGCTGCGCACCAAACGGGAGACCCTGCCGCCCAAGAAGCACGGCAACATCCCGCTCTAGAGGGTCAGACCCGACTCCGGCAGCCACTGGCCGGCAAGCAGGAAAGCACCACTGAGCAGGGCGAACAGGTTCACGACGAGGAAGACGCCGACCCAGAACAGCGCCGGTAGATGAGTCAACCGGGCCAACTGGTCGGCGTCCGAATCGCGCATCCGGCCCCGGCCGCGCAGACTCTGCAACTCGAAGACCGGGCGGACACCGCCGAAAAGCAGGAACCAGACTCCGGCGTACGCGAAAGCCGCCTGCGTCTCGGGCTCCGCATACCAGGACACGGCGAACACGATCGCGCCCGTGATCAGCAGCGACACCACACCGAACAGATTCCTGATGTTGATCAGCATGAGGAGCAGCAGCACCACGGCCAGCCACAGCAGCAACGTGATCCGGTTGCCGCCGAGCAGCCACGCACCCAGCACACCCACCAGCGACGGCGCGATGTAGCCGCCGAGCAGGGTGAGAATCATGCCGAGACCGGTCGGACGGCCGGCCGACAGGGTGAGGCCGGACGTGTCGAACTCGAGCCGGATGCCCTTCAGCCTGCGGCCCGTCAACAGGGCGATCAGCGCATGACCGCCCTCATGGGCGATCGTGACGGCGTTACGGGCCACCCGCCACACCGGCCGGACCGCCACCGCGAGAAAGCCGGCCACTGCCGTGAGCAGCACCAGCATCCCGGGCGGGTCGGGCTGAGCGCCCAACAGCTGGTCCCAGAGATCAGTCACACCGTCGATCGACAACACGCCGGGGACTGTAGCCGATCCCGCTATGCGCGTCGCCTCACCACGGCCTTGGCCGGTTCGGGCTCACGGTTCGCCAGTGACCTTGCCGCGTACACACCGACCGTGACAGTCACCGCCAGAACGGCCAGGACCAGCGTCAACGCGAGCAGTCCGGTGGACGCCACGATGATCGCGACGTCCGCCGCCGCCACCAGCATCCACAGAGCGATCTTCGGCTTACTGCCTTGTCGTCGGCAGTTCATGGTGTACCTCCATCCGTGATGTTGGATAACTACCCACCATCACGGATCTCACTCACCTACTTCGCCTCGAACCCCTCGAACACCCTGTCGCGGTCGGCCTTCGCCGCTTCCCAGTCACTGCTCTCGGTGTACCAGGTCAGCACGTAGGTCTCGTCCTTGACGTTGAAGACCCGCCGCACCACATGCTGCGTCGTGCCGCCGCTCGCACTACGCGTGTACTCCATCTCGGCGGCCGGCATGCCCTTGAAGGTGATCCTCCTCGGGCCGATCTTGTCGTAGCCGGTGGAACGGTCATCGTTCAGGTAATCGACCGGGTCGCTCTTCCCGCCGACGATGTCGATGCGGATCTGCCGACCGCTGCCCCAGTCGAGCGTCGTCCCGGTGGCGCCACCGCCGCCGGACACGCTCTCCGGCACCCAGAACCTGAAACCGCGGCCCTGGTAGAGACGCCAGCCCGCCGGGATCTCGGTGCTCGCCGACGACGGAGACGGGCTCGGCTTCGACGGGCTCGGCTTCGGGCTCTCGCTCTTCGGGCCCTCCGACTTGCCACCACCCGGCTGCGCCGGAGCGGACACGCCGGCCCCGGCCTGCGTCGGGTCCTTCTTCTCCGCGTCGTCACCGAACGCCTGCACCACGATGATGCCGACGAGCAGCAGGAACGTCAGAATGATGCCGAGGCCGATGGCGGCCTGGCGGCGGGTCAGCGTCGTGCCGAGGATGGTGATCCCACCGGTACGGCGAGCCGCCGGCCGCATCTGCATCGGCGTCCACGCGGGACGGTTCGGCCGGGCGAACCCGGGATCGGGCACCGGATCGCCGACCACCTGGGTGGCCGGTTCCGTCGCGGTGATGATGCGCCGGCGCGGCGGCATGCTGACGACCGAGGTCTTGTCCTCGTCGGCACCCGGCCGTGGCCGTGCGGCCGGGAGCAGCAGCGACGTCTTCTCCCCCTCCGCCGGAAGCAGCAGAGAGGTCTTCTCTCCCTCGCCCGGGAGCAGCAGGGACGTCTTCTCCCCCTCCGCCGGAAGTAGCAGGGACGTCTTCTCTCCCTCCGCCGGGAGCGGCAGGGACGTCTTCTCCCCCTCTCCCGGGAGCGGCAGGGACGTCTTCTCCCCCTCCGCCGAGAGCGGCAGGGACGTCTTTTCTCCCTCCGCCGGGGCGGGCGGTGGGAGGGCGACCACGGAGGTCTTGTCCTCCACGACCTCGGGCTCGGCGGCCTTCTCGCCCGCCTCGGTCTGCTCCTCGGCCTCGGCCTGCGCCGGGGCCGAGGGCTGCGCCTCGGCTTCCGGCACCGGGGTGGCCTCTCCCTCGGTGGCCTCCGCCTCCGGCTCGGTGACTACCGCCTCGACCGGCTCCGCCGACTCGGTGGACGGGGTGGCAGCTTCGGCGGCGTCGTCGACAGTGGCCGGTGTCTCCGGCTTCTCCTTGGGTGCCACCGACGTGGCCTGTGCGTCGAGGTCGGCGTCCGAGGCGTTACGCGGGGTCACGACCGGGAAGCCGGATGTCGCCTGCGCGAGGGAGCGTTCGTGCTCGGGCGCAGCCTTCTTCCGGCGATTGGCGGCCACGTCGGCGGCGGTGAAGCCGGTACGCAGTGAGCTGGTGGGCGCGTTGGCGGCGACCACCGACGGCGTGTCCGTCGAGCCTGGAGCCGCCGGGGCGGCCTGGCCCGCAACAGGTCGCGGCGCCTGAGCATCCCCGGGCACCTGGGCATCGCCGAGCGCCTGACCGGCACCAGGAGTCTGAGCGGCACCAAACTGAGCGGAACCCGGCGCCTGAGCGGGACGGGGCGTCTGAGCGGAACCCGGCGCTTGACCGGCACCGGACACGGGCGCTTGACCTGCGCCGGACATGGGTGCCTGACCTGCGCCGGAGACTGGTGCTTTGCCCGCGCCGGAGACGGACGCCTTGCCCGCGCCTGACACCGGGGCCTGGCCCGCGCCGGACACCGAGGCGTGGCCTGCACCGGGGCGGGGTGCCTGACCGGCTCCCGGGCGTGCCGGCTGAGCGGCGCCGGGACGGGCCGCCCGGCCCGCATCCGGGCGAGCAGTCTGGTCCGAACCGGGGCGCGGAGGGCGGCCCGCTTCGGGTGGGGAGGCGTGGCTCGTACCGGAAAGGGGGTTTGAACCGTCACGAACCGGAGGCGTGTCGAGTCGCGTCGGGTCGAGCGGTTTGGCGCCGCGCCGCGGCGTCTCCGGCGGCTGGCCGCCGACCTGGGCCTTCCCGGAGGCGAAATGCGGACGTCCGTCGGCGCCGGGTGGCTGCACGACCGGAGGGCGCGGATTCGGTACGACCGGAGCCGAACCCGTAGCGGTCCCCCACCCCGAACCCGGCAGAACCGGCGGACCACCCGGACCACTGGGCAGGGACGGGCGCTCCCGGCCCGCGCCGGGCCGCCGCATCGTCGGGCTCATCGGGAAAGTGATCTTGGCGCGGCGGCCGGCGGCACGCGACAGCAGCCGCTCCGCCTCCTCCGCGTTGATCCGGTGCGCCGGATCCTTGCGCAACAGACCGTTCAGCACCGGCTTCAGCGGCCCCGCATTACGCGCGACCGGAACGTTCTCCGTCGCCAGCGCGGCCAGCGTGGCGATCGCCGAGGGCCGTGCGAACGGCGAGGCACCCTCCACCGCGGCATAGAGCGTGGCACCCAGCGACCACAGGTCGGCGGCCGGACCGGCCGTGCCGTCCCGGGCGCGCTCAGGGGCGATGTAGGCCGGCGAGCCGAGCACCAGACCCGTCCGTGTCACATTCGGATCGCCGGGCACCGTGGCCAGGCCGAAGTCGGTGAGCACGACCCGACCGTCCGCGCCGAGCAGCACGTTGCCCGGCTTGACGTCCCGGTGCATGACGCCGTTGCGGTGCGCGGCCCGCAGCGCGTTCAGCACACCGAGACCGATCTCCGCGGCCCGCAGGGCGTTGAACGGCCCGTCCTGCGCCAGGGTGTCCTGGAGGGAACGTGAGGCCACATACTCCATCACGATCCACGGATCAGCGTCCGTGCTGAGCACGTCGAAGACACGCACCACGTTGATGTTGTTGAGCCGGGCGATGGCGCGCGCCTCACGAAGCGAGCGCTCGCGCATCTCCTGCCGCTCACCCGGGGTCAGCCCCGGAGGCGGCACGAGCTCCTTGATCGCCACTTCCCGGTGCAGGACGACATCGGTCGCTCGCCAGACACGTCCCATCCCGCCCTGACCGAGCGGCGCGACGAGCCGGTAACGATCAGCGACAACGAGTGGGGGAGAAGAAGACATCACGCAGAAAATACCTGGTTCTGTCGAGCGGCCGCGAATTGATCAGCCGAGTGTGGGACACGTGTCACCGGATCTCCGGCCCCAGGTCGTACGCTCGGTTGATGAATGAGGAACCGCTGGTCAGCGTCGTACGCGGAAGCCTAGACGATCATGAGGTGGCAGCGCTCGCCGCCATCCTGGCATCTCGATCCACTTCGGTCAATTACCCCACGCCGCCGCAACCCCCCTCAGACTGGCTCCGATCCTCCCGCCCCGGAGCCCACCCCCGAAGCTGGCAGACCGCGGCCCGCCCCCGCTGAGACGGTCATCCACAGGGGGCGGTGAGCCCGGCGAGGATTCGCTAACCTCATCAGAGTCATTCGCCGAGTGTCGATGGGAGGCCGCCGATGCCTATAGACAACGAGCCTGTGTACCGAAGCTCGGTCGACAATTACGATCTCAGCGACATCGATGGGATCGAAGCGGACATCGCCGCCATGGAGGAGTTCGCCGCCGGCCTGAAGGCCGACCTCGAGCAGAACTACGTCCCACATGCTGACCTGGTCGCAGAGAAGATGCTCGCCGCTCCGCTGACCGCAGGCGAGTTCTACGAGTTCGACCAGTTCCTGTTCACCCATACGCAGGTCCAGGACGCAACTTTCCGCAACGTCGACAACTACGTCGATGGCACCTATCAGTTCGCTACCTCGGCCGAACAGATCAGTGCGAAGTACCGCGGATCGGACGCCTTCTCTCGCGCCAAACTGTCCGACGTCGACGCCGCCTTCCGGGCATCTGGAGGTCCCAATGGTTCTTGATGCAGGGGGCGGCGGCGGAGACCGCCGGGACAGGTTTGCGTATATGCAGGTCGACGCGATGTGGGCCATGCTGCGCTTTCACGACAGCGCTCCGCACTACCAGGCACTTGAGGGCTGGAAGCGATCCTACGAGCTCGTCCTCATGCACCGGACCCAGGTCGAGAAGTACAAGGAAAAGTTGATCACGGCTTGGCCGCCGGAGCGCAACAAGGCGGCGCGTGCCTACGTCGAACGTCTCGACCACCTCATCGAGAGCCTGACGGAGACCTACGATGCATCGATCGCGAATTACACCGCCTACTCAAGTGCCCTGGCAGCGGTCGATGACATCAAGCGGAAATTGAACACCCTTCAGCAGGAGCACGCCGCCAACACGGATGCGCTCGCCAAGCACGAAGAGGAACTGCAGGATCGGCCGCGTGCCTACGGAAAGGCGATTGCTCCACCGCCTCCAGCGTCGCCGGTCGCCGCGGGACGGCAGGAGGAGCTACGCCTGCAAGCCGTAGGGCTTATGACTGGGCTAACCGCAGAACTTGCCACAGCCCAGACCTCCCTGGTCGCCCCCAAGCCCTATACTCCTTTAGCCAGAATGGACAGCTCCGGCGATCTATACGATCCATCCGGGGTGTCCATTCCGCCACTTATGTCGGCGTCAACCTCTTCAACGGGCGCGGCGCGATCATTCAGGACCGCCTCCCCCAGTCGGGGTAGCGAGAAGATAATCACAACACCACCTCATGGCGGAAATGCCGGGCCGTCTACACCGGACAAGAACCCTGCAAGCGGTCCAATTCTGGGCGGCACGAAGCAGCCGGTGGGCCCTCCGCCAACCTCAACACCACCGACAGTAACCCCGGTTCCACCGCCTGTTAGCGCGCCTGACTCCTTCACTACTTCACCGTCTCAAAACCCCTCCTCGCCAAGTCTGCCGCGGCACCCGCCAACACACGGCAGCCCCATGGGGAACTCTCCAATTGGAGGAACCCCCTCGACAACAGGAACCCGAGGGAGCTCGTCCCTTCACGGAGGAGTCATCGGTGGAACTCCTCCAATTAGCGGGGCACCCTCCGGTCGAGCGGGACAGTCGGGAGCCGGGGCGCGTGGCCCACAGCGCATAAACCCGCTAGGTGGAGTAATTGGGCATGAAAGCGTGGTCGCTCCCAGCCGACGGCTAGCGTCACAGAGCGAGCGAGAGATGAACTCTCAGCGTTGGGACCCTGACAACCCCTGGGAAACAGAAGGCGGGGTCGACCCCGTTCTTCTCCCGCAAGCGGAACAGCGAATCAACCCTGGACCGACCATCGGCGGCCGTTGAGTGAGAGCCAGGGCTAACCTCGCATATTCCTGCGTCAGCATAATCATTGCCATCGCTCCCAGCTCCCCGGCACAGGCCGATCAAGTCAGGAGCGCACAATGGTTCGCAGGTTATCTGAAACTGAACCAGGCTCATCAGATAACCAAAGGTCACGGCGTTACGGTCGCAGTTGTTGACAGTGGCGTCACACCACACATAGATATTGCCCGGAATCTAAGACGCGGCACAGATACAGTTTCCGGCGGCGACGGGTTTGGACAGAAGGACGACAGCGAGGGTCACGGCACGAAAATGGCTGGCCTAATAGCGGGTCATGGCCACGACGGAAACGGCGGAGTGCTCGGCATAGCTCCTGAGGCGAGCCTTATACCCGTAAAGGGGGCCGGCAGAATCGATGAAAGTGACGGCATAACCCCGGGAATAAAGTGGGCCGCCGAGGCCAGCGCAGACATTATTAATGTATCCGTTACGGCCAGCCGCGGCCGGCCTCTCACAGAAGCGATTTCCGCAGCAGCTAGCGCTGATTCGCTCGTGGTCGCCGCAGTGGGCAATACGTCCGAGAACTCACGATTGGCATACCCCGCAGCAATTTCCGAAGTTTTGGCAGTTGGAGCGACGGGCCGAGATGGGCAGCGTGCCGACTTCTCCATCACCGGATCTGCCGTTGATATCTGCGCCCCAGGGGTAGATATAGTAACGACTTTTCAGGCGAACAAGTACTACAAAGGAAATGGCACATCTGAAGCGACTGCAGTCGTCTCAGGAGCTGCGGCCTTAGTGCGTGCGAAGTTCCCTACTCTCTCTGCTCAAGAAGTCGCCCACCGCCTGACCTCAACTGCTGATGACAACGGGCCGCGTGGGCGGGATGAGCAGTGTGGGTTTGGGGTTCTGAACATCGTTAAGGCTTTGACCGCGGATGTTCCGCCTCTCAATCCGGCCGGGGCCTCGGGGTCGGCCGGGCCTACCGCTGCGGCTTCGGCTGGGGTTTCGGCTTCGCCGGGAGCAGGGGCGGGCGCTTCTACGGATGTGGCCTCTCCTGAGCCTGCGGGATCCAGTTTTCCCCTTGTCGCGGGGATCGCGGCTGGAGTAGTGGCTGTAGGGGCGCTTCTCGCCTTCATGATTCGGCGGCGGCGGCGCGGCGCGTCCTGAACCGGCCTCGTTACCGGCGCGGAATTGCCGGCGGCGGGGGACGGCACCGAGTGGGTCGGACGAGCGGTGTGACCGGCGGCTTTCGGGCGCGCGGGGCGGAAGCAGGGAGTTTGGTGGAGAACGTGGCTGAAACACGCCGGTTGCTCACGGTTTTACATCGGTGGGGCTTGTAGGCTCGATTGTCGTGCAGACCGACATCGCGTATCGCCTGATTCTTGCTTCGGCCAGCCCTGCTCGGCGGGCGCTGCTCACCGGGGCCGGGATTGACGCTGAGGTGATCGTCAGTGGCGTGGACGAGAGTGTCGTCGAGGCTGATGACGCCTATACGACCAGTCTTGCCCTTGCCCGGATGAAGGCCCGGACCGTGGCGGCCAATCTGCCTGCGGATCCGGCGGCTCTGGTGCTCGGGTGCGACTCGGTGCTGGCGTTCGAAGGCGAGGTGTTCGGGAAGCCGGACAGCGCCGACGAAGCCATCAAGCGGTGGACGGCCATGCGCGGGAAGTCGGGGGTGCTGCACACCGGGCATCACCTGACCGGGCTGGTGAGTGGGCTTCAGGCGGAGGCGGTCGGCACCACCACCGTGCATTTCGCTGATGTCACCGACGCTGAGATCGAGGCCTATGTGGCGTCGGGTGAGCCGCTTCAGGTGGCGGGGGCGTTCACTCTTGACGGGCGTGGTGGCGCGTTCGTCGAGCGGATCGAAGGGGATCCGGGCAACGTGATCGGACTGTCGCTTCCGCTGCTGCGCCGCCTTCTCGCCGACATGAACATTCCGATCACCTCTCTCTGGCGCCGCTGACACTGCGTCCCTCCTCGGCGCCTCGAAGAGGGACGCACAGTGCCTGTCCGCACGCTTCCTCCGAAGCGCATCCTCGTGAGCACGGTCATTGGATCTCCCGCTGCCCGAGACCGGTTGAGTCAGAACGAAACGTCGGGCTCAACTAGCGACGACAGCAGCACACGATCGGCGATCGTGGGCGCTGACCGTCGCTATGGGCGCGATGGGATCACACACTCGACCATAGGTGAGCGCCTACCGTTGCCATAGGAAAGACCAGGTCACACGATCGCCGTGCGTGTGCTTCCACCATGGCCGACGGCGACTGCGGAGCAGTCGATCACGCAGAAGTAAGACCCAGGTCAGCGGCGAGTGGGATCACGACGCGGGGAGGCCGGACAGCAGAGCAGCACGACACGCCATGGCATGGGCAGCGTGATCGGGACCCCGGCATGGGCGGCAGGCGGCCGGGAGCGCCAGACGGCATGCGGCGACGGCCGGCCCGCGGCACAGCAGGCGGCACGGCGCGCGACACGCCGGGGCACGGCATGCAGCGCGGCACGCCGGAGCACTGGACGCGGCACGGCAGGCCACAGACCGGGCACGGCGGCAGGCTGCGCGGCACTCGGCACGGCAAGCGCGCGGCACGGGCGAACGCGGCACGGGCGAGCACGGTTTGAGGGGGAGTGAGATGGGGCGGGCTGCTGGGCGGCGGGGATCGGTGAATGGGGATTAACTTGCCGGGCGGGGCCCGGCGGCGGGAACCGATCCGGATTCGCGGCGGAATCGGCGGTCCGGAACGACCTGAGTAACCGTTAGGCTCATAGCCGTGCGGAAGATATTGATCGCCAATCGTGGCGAGATCGCCCTCCGGGTCATCCGGGCCTGCAAGGACGCCGGCCTCACGAGCGTCGCCGTCTATGCCGACAGTGACCGGGACGCGCTGCACGCGCGCCTGGCCGACGAGGCGTATGCGCTGGACGGTGAGACCGCCGCCGAGACCTATCTCCGCATCGACAAGTTGCTCGACGTGGCGAGACGGAGCAATGCCGACGCCGTTCATCCGGGCTACGGCTTCCTGTCGGAGAACGCCGAGTTCGCGCAGGCCGTACTCGATGCGGGGTTGACCTGGATCGGGCCGACGCCGCAGGCGATCCGGGACCTGGGCGACAAGGTGACCGCGCGGCACATCGCGCAGCGTGCGGGGGCGCCGCTGGTGCCGGGGACGGCGGAGCCGGTCGCGGATGCGACGGAGATCGTCGCGTTCGCCGAGGAGCACGGCCTGCCGGTGGCGATCAAGGCGGCGTTCGGCGGTGGTGGCCGCGGGCTGAAGGTGGCGCGGACGCTGGAGGAGATTCCGGCGCTGTTCGAGAGCGCGACGCGGGAGGCGGTGGCCGCGTTCGGGCGTGGCGAGTGTTTCGTGGAGCGTTACCTGGACCGGCCGCGGCATGTGGAGGCGCAGGTTCTGGCGGACACGTTCGGCACGGTGGTGGTGGTCGGGACCCGGGACTGTTCGTTGCAGCGCCGGCACCAGAAGCTGGTGGAGGAAGCTCCCGCGCCGTTCCTGAGTGACGAGCAGCGGCGGAAGATCCACGAGAGTGCGAAGGCGATCTGCCGGGAGGCCGGCTATCACGGTGCCGGGACGGTCGAGTATCTGGTGGGCCAGGACGGGACGATCTCGTTCCTGGAGGTGAACACACGCCTTCAGGTGGAGCATCCGGTCAGTGAGGAGACCACCGGCATCGATCTGGTGCGGGAGCAGTTCCGGATCGCGGCGGGCGAGAGGCTGCGGTTCACCGAGGATCCGGAGCCGCGCGGCCACGCGATCGAGTTCCGGATCAACGGGGAGGACGCGGGGCGCGGGTTCCTGCCGGCGCCGGGGACGGTGAGCCGGCTGGAGTGGCCGTCGGGGCCGGGGGTGCGGGTCGACTCGGGCGTCATCGAGAAGGATGTGATCGGCGGGAACTTCGACTCGATGCTCGCGAAGATCATCGTGACGGGTGCGACGCGGGCCGAGGCGCTGGAGCGGTCGCGGCGGGTGCTGGACGAGACGGTGATCGAGGGCATCGCCACGGTTCTGCCGTTCCACCGGGCGGTGATCCGCGACGAGGCGTTCACCGGCGAGCCGTTCACGGTGCACACGCGCTGGATCGAGACGGAATGGGTCAACGAGGTGCCGCCCTTCGGGGCGCCGGCGGCGCCGGACGGCGAGAAGGAAGAACGCGAGACCGTCGTGGTAGAGGTCGGCGGGCGGCGCATCGAGGTGCGGCTTCCCAAGAACCTCGGCGGTACGGCTACCGGCCCCGCCCCGAGGCGGACACCGACTCGCGCGCAGGGTAGGGCGCAGAGTAAGCCGACCACCGGCGGACTGACCGCCCCCATGCAGGGCACGATCGTGAAGGTCGCCGTGCAGAACGGTGACGAGGTCGCCGAGGGTGACACGATCGTGGTGATCGAGGCGATGAAGATGGAGCAGCCGCTTCAGGCGCCGAAGGCGGGCACCGTGGCGGGCCTGTCCGTCGAGCCGGGTGCCACGGTCACCGCCGGCACCGTGATCTGCGAGATCGGCTAGCGCAGGCGGGTGATCGTCACCTCGACGCCCTGCCCGGTGCTCCGCGGCCCGGAGTAGATGCCTTTGAGCGGCGGCACGTCGTCGTACTCCCGGCCCCGGCCGACGACGACGTGCCGTTCGCCGACGGGCACCCCGTTGGTGGGGTCGTAGGAGGTCCATCGGCCGGCCCACCATTCGACCCAGGCGTGGCTCTGCCCGACGACGCTCTCCCCGATGGCGGCGCCCGGTTTCGGGTGGAGGTAACCGGAGACGTAGCGGGCGGGCAGGCCCATCTGCCGGAGCATGCCGACGGCCAGGTGGCTGATGTCCTGGCAGACCCCGGACCGCTGGGCCCAGGCGTGCAGGGCGTCGCTCTGGACGCCGGTGGAGCCGGGCACGTACGCCACCTCGGCCCGGACGAAGTCGCAGACCGCCATGGCCGCCTCCTGCGGGGTGGCGTGCCGTCCGCGCAGGTCGGCGACGACGGCGCCGAGTTCACCGTCGAGGCCGGTGCGCCGGGTCGGCAGGATCAGCTCATACCACCGGTCGGCGTGCCGGGCCACGTCGTCCCAGCTCGCGCTGTCGCCGGCGGGGATCCGATCGCCGGGCGGCAGGGTCTCCACGGTGGACGAGGCGGTGACGGTCAGCGACTCGTGGGCGGCGTGTACGTCGAACGCGGTGACGACGGTGCCCCAGTAGTCCTCGTACTGGTAGGTGCGGGCGGGCGGCCACACGTCGACCTTGGCGTCGAGGACGGCCTGCCGGGCCTCGTTGCGGGGCCACATCCGGGCCTCGTTGTAGGAGGAGGACACCGGTCCCGCGTACTCGAAGCCGGATCGGTGTTGCACTTTGAGTCGCCAGCTGCCGATCGTCATGCCACGGCTCCACTGGTCCAGAGGACGGCCGAGGTCTGCCGGAAGTATCTGCGGGAGACCGCTTCGTTCACCTGGGAGCAGGTGCGTTCCAGGCCGGTCAGCACCGGCCCCAGGTCGTCGATCAGTTCGTCGGCGCCGCGGAATTCGAGGCCGGTCCGGGCCCGCCCGACGATGCGCTGCGCGTCGGTCGCCACGCCGGCCCGCCCGGGGTCGGGTTCGAGGTCGGCCAGGCAGCTCTCGGCCGCCGACAGGGCGGCGAAGACGGACCGCGGGAAGAGCCGGTCGAGCAGCAGGAACTCGGCGGCGTGCCGGTCGTCGAGGGCACCGCGGTAGGTGCGCAGGAAGGTCTCCCACGCCCCGCTGGAGCGCAGCAGCGTCAGCCAGGAGGGGATGCTGCCGCCGGCCAGCTCGTGGGTGCGCAGCAGCCGGGCGGTCATGTCGACACGCTCCACGTTGCGCCCGAGGACCAGGAACTTCCAGCCCTCGTCGCGGCTCATGGTGGCGTCGGTGAGCCCGGCCATGACCGCGCACCGGTCGCGCACCCAGCGGAAGAACGCGTGGACGCCCTGCTGCTCGACGGTCCGGCGGACGCTCGACAGCCCGTGGTAGGTGGCGTTGAGGCATTCCCACATCTCCGAGGAGATGATCTCCCGGCAGCCGCGGGCGTTCTCCCGGGCGGCGGCCAGGGCGCCCACCACCGAGCTGGGGTTGCGCTGGTCCAGGCCGAGAAGATCGACGACCCGGCCCGAGGTGTACGGCCCTTCGGTCACCGCCATGCCCATGACCCCGAACAGCGACCGGACGGCGGTCTCCTCGTTGGTCCACGGGTCGGCGAGGATGCGTTGCAGGTGCACGTCGAGGATGCGCGCGGTGTCCTCGGCCCGCTCCACGTAGCGCCCGATCCAGTAGAGGGACTCCGCGATCCGGCTCAGCATGTCCGTACCCCCCTCACTGTTGTTGCTGCTGTTGCTGCTCGGCCAGGTCGGTGCCGCCGGGACCGGGGTCCGGCCGGCCGGCCGCGGTGAGCGGGGCCGGGTCGGCGGGCAGGTGCGGCACCTCGAACGGGATGGTGTCGTCGGGTGCGGCCAGCACCCAGGTGTCCTTGGAGCCGCCGCCCTGGCTGGAGTTGACGACGAGCGCCCCCTCGGGCAGCGCGACCCGGGTGAGACCGCCGGGCAGCACCCAGATCTTCTCGCCGTCGTTGACCGCGAACGGGCGCAGGTCGACGTGGCGCCCGCGGAGCCGGTCACCGACGAGGGTCGGCACCATGGAGAGTTTCACCTCGCGCTGGGCGATCCAGCCGCGCGGGTTGGCCAGCATCTTCTCGCGGACCGCGTCGAGTTCGTGGTTCATCGCCTGCGACCCGATCACGATGCCCGCGCCGCCGGCCCCGTCGACCGGTTTGAGGACGAGTTCGCCGATCCGGTCGAGCACGTGCTCCATGACTCCCGGCTCGTCGAGGCGGTACGTGTCGACGTTCGGGAGCAGCGGTTCCTCGTTCAGGTAGTAGCGGATCAGTTCGGGCACGTACGTGTAGAGGAGTTTGTCGTCGGCGACGCCGTTGCCGACCGCGTTGGCGATCGTGACCCGCCCGGCGCGGGCCGCGTTGATCAGACCGGCGACGCCGATCACCGAGTCGGCCCGGAAGTGCACCGGGTCGAGGAAGTCGTCGTCGATGCGCCGGTAGATGACGTCGACCCGCTGTTCGCCCGCGGTGGTGCGCATGGCCACCGTGTTGCCGACACAGATCAGGTCGCGACCTTCGACCAGTTCGACGCCCATCTCCCGGGCGATCAGCGAGTGCTCGAAGTAGGCGGAGTTGAACACGCCGGGGCTGAGCACGACCACCGTGGGATCGCCGACACCGGCCGGTGCGGCCGCCCGCAGCGCGCGCAGGAGCATCCCCGGGTACGACTCGACCGGCAGGATCCGGCTGGCCGCGAACACCTCCGGCAGCACCTGGGCCATCGCCCGGCGGTTCTCCATCACGTAGCTGACCCCGGACGGGATCCGCACGTTGTCCTCGAGGACCCGGAAGGTGCCCTGCTCGTCGCGGATCAGGTCGACACCGGAGACGTGGACGCGTACCCCGTTGGGTGGGTTGATGCCGGCCGCCGCGCGCAGGAAATGGGCCGAGGTCGCGATGATGCGCCGCGGCACCACGCCGTCGGCGAGAACCTGCCCGGCGCCGTAGACGTCGGCCAGGAACGCTTCGAGCGCCCGGATCCGCTGGGCCACCCCCACCTCGACCGAGCGCCACTCCTGCGCCGCGATGATCCGCGGCACGATGTCCAGCGGGAACGGCCGCTCCACCCCCTTGAGGGCGAAGGTGATGCCCTGATCGAGGAAGGCCCGGGCCAGCACCTCGGCCCGGACCCGAAGTTCCGCGCTCGACAGTGGCTGCAGCGTCGCGTGCAGCGCCTCGTAGCTCTCCCTGGGCACGCCGAGTTCGGCGAACATCTCGTCCCAGCCGGGGCCGAGGCGGTATTCCTCGAAGAGATCCGCCATGGCTGGAATCTAGGGGCGGTTCATTGCGCGGGCGTTTCCGTCGTCACAAGTTCGTCTCCGGGGACGTTCTCCCAGCGGAGGGTGGGACGGGCCGTCGATACGGGACCTACCGACGGCCCGCGGCCGCGCGCCGGCACTGCGGCGCGGGCATGTCAACCGTACGCCGGGCACCGGGCACCGTCGCCAACCGGGAGTGTGTGCAAGCGCCCCGCCGCAGCGTGTCCCGCATCACCGCAGAAAGTGCCCGGTCGAGCGCATGCTGTGAACACAGCGCTCTCTCAGCAGGTCTCACGCAGAATGCCGGGGAGTCCCGAATGCCGCGAGGTGACCGCACCGATGACCGATCTGCTGACGCTGTTGACGACGCCGACCTGGGCGTATCTTGCCCTGTTCGCGTTCCTCGCGGTCGACGCGCTGGTCCCGGTGGTACCCACCCAGGCCGTCATGATCACCTCCGGGGCTCTCACCGTGTACGGCAATCTCGAACTGGCCGCGGTGATCGCGGTCGGCGCGCTCGGCATGTTCACCGGTGACGCCGTCGCGTTCCTGCTGGGCCGGTCAACGGGTTCCCGGTTGAGTGCGCTGACGGCCCGGTTCACGCGCAACGACGAGCACGAGTCCCGGGCCCGGCGGGCGGCCGAGCGGTTCACCCGCGGGCTGCGTCAGCCGGGCCCGCTGGTGGTGCTGCTCTGCCGGTTCGTACCGGGCGGCCGGATGGCCTCCGGATACAACGCGGGCCGCACCGGCTACCCGATCCGGAGTTTCGTCGGGTACGACGGCGCGGCCGCGTTGATCTGGGCCGCCTACGGCGGACTGGTCGGGCACCTCGGGGGCACCGCGATAACCCAGTCCGCCTGGCGGCTGTTCGCCCTGGCCGCCGTCGCCGCGGTGATCTTCGGCGCGGCCGGCTGGGCGCTGGCCCTCTTCGGCGGGCAAAGCGGCGAGGCCGGGCAGCGCGACGAGGCCAGGCAACGCGACGAGGCCAGGCAACGCGACGAGGCCAGGCAACGCGACGAGGCCAGGCAACGCGACGAGGCCAGGCAACGCAGCGAGGCCAGGCAACGCAGCGAGGCCGGGCAGCGCGACAAGGGCGGGCAGCGGGACGAGCGGACCGCTACTGGATCTCGTGCAGCATGAGCTGACGCGCCGCCTCCGCGATCGACCCGGAGAGTGACGGGTAGATCGTGATGGTGTGCGCCAGCTGATCGACGGTCAGGTTGTTCTCGATCGCCATGGTGATCGGCAGGATCAGCTCGCTCGCCTTGGGCGCCACCACGACACCGCCGACGATCTGCCCGGTCGCCGGACGGCAGAACAGCTTCACGAAGCCGTCCTGGAGTCCGGACATCTTGGCCCGCGCGTTGCCGGTCAGCGGCAGCATCACCTGGCGCGCCGGGAAGCGGCCCGAGTCGACCTCGTTCTGCGACACGCCGACGGTGGCCAGCTCCGGGTCGGTGAACACGTTCGCCGACACGGTCCGCAGCCGCAGCGGGGCGACCGCCTCGCCCATCGCGTGCCAGATGGCGATGCGGCCCTGCATGGCCGCGACGCTGGCGAGCGGCAGGACACCGGTGCAGTCACCGGCGGCGTAGATGCCGGGGACGTTGGTACGCGACACCCGGTCCACGGTCACGTAGCCGCCCTCGGAGACGTCCACCCCGTACTCCCGCAGGCCCAGCTCGGACGTGTTGGGGATGGCCCCGACCGCCATCAGCACGTGCGAGCCCTCGACGATGCTTCCGTCGGAGAGCGTCACCCGTACCCCGTCGCCGGTGTTCTCCACCGCGTCGCCCCGGGACTGGCTGAGGATGGTCATGCCCCGCTCGCGGAACACCCGCTCGATCGCCATCGCGGCGTCGGCGTCCTCGTGCGGCATGACCCGCTCGCGGCTGGAGATGAGCGTCACCTTCACGCCCATCGCCAGGTAGGCGCTGGCGAACTCGGCGCCGGTCACGCCGGAGCCGATCACCACCAGGTGGCTGGGCAGCTCCTCGAGGTCCCACACCTGGCGCCAGTCGAGGATCCGCCGGCCGTCCGGCCGGGCCGTGGGCAGCACCCGCGGGGTGGCGCCGGTGGCCAGCAGCACGGTGCTCGCGTCGACCGGGTAGGTCTCCCCACCGTCCGGGGTGATCAGCACCTGGTGGGTGTGCCCGAGCCGGTCCTCACCGAGCCGGGCCCGGCCGCGGACCACGTTCACCCCGGCCTTGATCAGCTTGGTCTGGATGTCACCGGACTGGGCGAGGGCGAGTTTCTTGACCCGATCGTTGACCGCTTTCGCGTCCACGCTGACCCCGGCCAGACCGGAGGAGCGGATGCCGAACCGCTCCTCGTGGCGGTAACCGGTCATCACCTCGGAACTCGCGATGAAGGTCTTGGACGGTACGCAGTCGGTGAGCACACATGCGCCGCCCGGCCCCTCCGCCTCGACGAGCGTGACGTCCGCCCCGAGCTGTGCGGCGACCAGAGCCGCCTCATATCCGCCCGGTCCGCCACCGATGATCACGATCCGACTCACGACAAACCGACCCCCAAAAACCATTAGACGTGCCGACACGCACTCCTCATATTCTCACCACCGCTCACTACGACTATCGTCGTCGCCGTGCGTCACTACGCCGCGTATGGCTCGAACCTGGATCCCGCCCGCATGCGGGCCTACTGTCCGCACTCGCCGATGGTCGGCGTGGGGTGGATCGAAGGCTGGCGCCTGACCTTTGCGGGAGAGGGTGAAATAGGCTGGGAAGGGGCGGTGACCACGATCGTCGAGTCGCCCGGCGACCGGGTCTTCGTCTCCGTCTACGACGTCCATCCATGGGATGCTTCACAGCTCGACGAGGTCGAGGGGGTGACTGCGGGGGCGTACCAGAAGGTGACCGTGCGTGTATCGACACTTGACGGTGACATACCGGCCTGGGTCTACGTCTTCACCGGGTACGAGGGCGGCCTGCCGACGGCGTGGTATCTGTCGGAGATCGCCAACGCCGCCGAGAAGGCCGGCGCGCCCGACGACTATGTCGCCGAGCTGCGCGGCCGGCCCACCGGAACGGCGTCCCCGGAGATCTAGCTCGCTGCCTCGACCGTGGTCCGGTAGATGTTGGCCCGGTACAGCGCGTCCATGCCGACCTTGAAATACAGGCTCGCGGCATCGGTCGGGTTGGCCAGGTCGACACCGAGACCAGCTTTCGGCCGCCCCTTCGCGGCGTAGGTCGCGAAGGCGCGGCGCAGCAGAGCCTCACCGACACCCCTCTTCCGGTACGCCCGGAGCACCGCCAGGTGCTTGACCCAGCCCTCGTCGGTGTCGCCACCGCCGTCGGTGCTCTGGAGCGACCCGACGATCCGCCCGTCCGCCTCGGCGACGAACCACTCGTCGAACGGCGTGCCGGGCCGCGTCCCCTGCTCCAGCCAGCCCTCGAACGGCATCGCCCGGTGGTCGGAGTCGACGAAGGCCTCCTCGATCACCGTGTGGAAGGCCCGCAGCTCGGCATCGTCGGAGTGACGGACCGGGCGCACACTGATACCGGCCGGCGGCTCGGGCGCGACCGGGGAGACGCCGTCGAGGGACATCTGCATCCGGGCGTACTGCTTGAGGAACACGAAACCGGCATCGGTCAGCGCCTCGATCAGCTCGGTCTCGCCGGGGATCGCACCGGCCCGGACCTCGTAGACCGGGTGCCCCAGCTCGGCGGCCCGCTCGGTCATCCGGGCCATCAGCAGCTCGAGCAGCGGTTTCAGAGCGGGCAGGCCGCCGCCGGGCCAGAAGTAGACGTTGGCCATGTCGCGGGCACCGCCGGTGGAGTTGCCGGGGAACGCCCAGCCGACGATCTTGGCCGAGTCGTCGAGGGCCAGCCAGCAGTCGCGTGCCATGTCCGTATGGGGCGTCGTGAGGTCGTCGCGCACCTCGTCGCTGGTGTAGTCGGGCTCCCCCACCGCGGCGACGTCACTGGCGTGCACCAGCTCGAGGATCGCGGGCACATCGTCGAGGGTCGGCCGGCGGGTGGTCCAGCCCGGGGGAAGTTCCGTCATGCGGGCATCGGACCACGGCACACACCCCCCTGCCAACCGAGTTTCGCGGGCGCCCCGGGACGCCTACCATGGCCGTATGCAGCCGCGCCGTGAGTCGATGACGCGCCCCTTCCCGGGGCTCCCCGCCGTGCGCTGACCACCTCACACGAGCAGGCCCCGTCCCGTCGGGGCCCGGCTCGTCGTCTCCCCGTACCGGACCGGGCGGAGAGAGACGATCATGAACACCTTCTACGTGACGACCGCCATTGCGTACGTCAACGCCGCCCCGCACCTCGGCCACGCGCTGGAACTGGTGCAGGCCGACGTGCTGGCCCGGCACGCCCGACGGCGCGGGCGACCGGTGCGGTTCCTGACCGGCACCGACGACAACGCCCTGAAGAACGTCACCGCGGCCCGCGCCGCCGGGGTGGACGTGCGCACTTTCGTCGACGGGAACGCCGCCCGCTTCGCCGCCCTCCGCGAGCCGCTGTCGCTGTCCTTCGACGACTTCATCCGAACCAGCGCCGACGCCCGGCACGCGGCCGGGGTGGCCCGGTTGTGGCGGGAGTGCGCGGCCGCCGGTGACTTCTACCGGCGTACCTACCGGGGTCTCTACTGTGCCGGCTGCGAGCAGTTCTGGACGGCCGCCGAGCTGCCCGGCGGGCTCTGTCCCGAGCATCTGGTGGCCCCGGAGCCGGTCGCCGAGGAGAACTGGTTCTTCCGGCTCTCCCGCTACACCGACCGGATCCTGGAGGTCCTCGAATCCGGGCGGCTGCGCATCGAGCCGGCCGCCCGCCGCAACGAGGTGCTCGCCTTCGTCCGGGCCGGGCTCACCGACTTCAGCGTCTCCCGTCCGGCGGCCCGGGCCGGTGGGTGGGGCATCCCGGTGCCCGGCGATCCGGATCAGGTGGTCTACGTCTGGTGGGACGCGCTCGCCAACTACGTCACCGCGCTCGGGTACGGCACCGGCGATCCCGCCCATCAGCGCTGGTGGACCTCGCCGGGCGAGCGGGTGCACGTGATCGGCAAGGGCATCGTCCGGTTCCACGCCGTCTACTGGCCGGCTCTGCTGCTCTCCGCCGGACTGCCGCTGCCGACCTCGATCCTGGTCCACGACCACCTCTCGGCGAACGGGACGAAACTCTCCAAGAGCACCGGCAACACGATCGACCCGGTCGCGCTGACCGGCCGGTACGGCACCGACGCCGTGCGCTGGTGGCTGCTGCGCGAACCGGCCCGGGTCGGTGACACCGACTTCACCGTCGAGCGGCTGATCCGCCGGGCCGACGGTGACCTGGCCAACGGGCTCGGCAACCTGGTCAACCGCACTCTGGCGCTGGCCTGGAGACATCGTGGCGGCCGGGTGCCGGAGACCGTGCCCACCGGGGCTCTCGGTACGGCGTGCGACCGCCTGCCCGGCCGGATCGACCGGGCGCTGCACGACTTCGACTTCCGGGCCGCCACCGACGCGCTCGGGGCGGTGGTCGACGAGGGCAACCGGTTCGCCGAGTCCGAGCGGCCGTGGGAGCCGGCCGCCGCCGACCGGCTCGACGCGGTGCTGGGCGCCCTGATCGCGGCCTGCCGCCTGGTCGCCGCCGAGTTGTCGCCGTTCCTGCCGGACGGCGCCGCCCGCCTGCACGACCGGTTGCGTACCGGCGACCGGGTGGCCCGCCCCGAGCCGGTGTTCCCACGAATCGGCGGCCGGGGTGGTCCGGAAGGGAGGCTCAGCGGGTCAGGCGGTGGCCCAGTGACTCCAGCAGGCCGGTGAACTCGATGCGCTCGGACTGGTCGAGGGCGGCGTAGGCCTGTCCGGCCAGCGAGTCGGCCACCGCCTCGGACCACATCAGCCGGCGGATCAGCGGGCCCGCCGGCGGATACGGCCCCTGCCAGCCGAGCGCCACCGCGCCGGTCTCACCCTCGGGCCCGGCGATGATCGCCTCCAGCGGGGTGAGGCCACTGGCCCGGACCGCGAGGACGTGCACACCCAGGCGATGCTCGTGCAGCTGGTGCAGCAGCATCGCGGCCCGCGCGCCGGGTGTGCCGTCCGGCGCCGGCATGGCCCGCCAGGCCGCATACAGCGGCAGGCCGGCGGTGTCCACATGGTCGGTGATCCGGCCGGCCAGGTCGAGCAGCCGGGTCAGCCGGGGGAAGCCGCCGAGCTGGTCCTCACCCCACTTGCACAGCTCGCCCAGGTGCCATCGGGCGACCTCGCTGGGGGCCGACGCCTTCACCGCCGCCTCCCAGCCGTCGGTGACGGCCTCCGGCGCGATGAACGCCAGCACCGCGGCGACCGTCTCGGAGCGCACCTCGCCGAGCGCCCCGGCCCGCGCCGACACGTGATAGGCCCAGCCGGACAGCCCCAGCAGACGGGCGCCCTGGAGGGTCCGGGGCGATTCCGAGAAGGCGCGGAGGATTGCGGCGAGTCCCGTGCGAGCGTGGGCGGCGGCCTGTTCGGGGGTCACCCGCCCGATTCTGCTCTCCTTGACCGTCTAAAGAAAATGTCCGTCGATCGTCCGAAGAGAACGCTCCCCCGGCCCTGTCACCGCACCGTCGGAAAATCCGGTCAGGGCGGCTCCAGCTCGTCGAGGGCCGCCTGCACGTCCCCCACCCGGCGGCGGGCGGCCGCGGCGTCCCGTTCGGCGGTGCGGCGGGCGAGTTTGCGACGGGCCACGTCGGCGACCGCCTCGGTACGCCGCCGTTCCAGCTCGGCCAGCTCGGCGTCGAGGTCCTCGACCAGGTGACCGGCCTCCCGTTCGGCCTCCTCGGCCTTCTCCAGCCGCCCGTCGGCCCGCCGCTCGTCGGCCCGGGCGGTGTTGAGATCCCGTTCGAGTTCCCGCCTGCGGAGATCCTTCTCCCTGCGGCGCCGCTCCTCGGCGGCACGCTCACGCGCCGTCTGCCGTGGCTGCGACGGCTCCGGTGCGGCCGTCTCCGCGGACGGTTCCGGTTCCGGGCCGACGTCGGCGTCGGCGTCGGCGTCCGTCACCAGGCGCAACCGCGGCCGCGGCACCTCGCCGAAACCGGCGTAGGAGACCGCCCGGATCAGCCGCCCGGACCGCACCTGCCCGGCGATCTCCGGGTCGGCCAGCGCCGCCGTGAACGTCGCCTCGACGTCGCCGAGCGGCAGTTTCGCCGCGCCGGCCCCGGACTCCTCGACGGCCAGCCGGCGGGCGGCGTCGACAAGTGACGACACGAACTTGCGGCGCTGTGTGGACAGCTCCCGCAACTCGTCGCCCCGCAGCTCCCGCTGTGCGGCCCGCAGCGCCGTCGCGAGCTGGACCAGCTCCTCGATCAGCTCGGGCCGCCGCAACGCCACCAGGTTGACCACCCAGGCCGCCACGGTGGGCTTCTTCAGCGCCGCGAGCCGCTTGGCCGCGTCCCGGTCACCGGCCTTCCGGGCGTCCTCGATCGCGGCGGCGCGGGCCGCGACGAACCCGTCCGGCGGCGCCTCGTACAGCCGCCGGGTCACGACATCGATGCCCAGCACGTCAGTCCAGCACGGTGCCCGGCGCCACCTGCCGGAACGTCGTCTCGGAGAAACTCTCCAGGTGTTTGCCGTAGACGGCCGCCCCCCGCTCGTTGAGCAGCCCGTCGTGCAGGGCGAAGGCACGGCCGGGCCGCACCGAGCGGACGAACGCGAGCGACTCGGCGATCGTCGCCCACGGCGCGTTCAGCGGCACGAACAGCGTCTCCACCTCGACGTCGGGAGCCACGAACGAGTCACCGGGGTGGTAGAGGTTGCCGGTCCCGTCGTCGACGAGGAACCCCAGATTCGCGAAGACCGGCACGTACGGGTGGATGATCGCGTGCTGCCCGCCGAACGCCCGCACCCGGTAGCCGGCCGCCTCGAACTCCTGCCCGGCGGTGACCGCGGTGGTGGCCGCCGCGACGTCGGCGAGCAGCGGCAGCACCGCCTCGTGCGCGAAGATCCGCAGCTCGGGCCGCCGGGCGACGGCCGCCGTGACCGCCGCGACGTCGACGTGATCGAAGTGCTCGTGGGTGATGAGCACCGCGTCCGCGCCGTCCAAAGCGGACGCTTCGGAGAATTCGCCGGGATCGACGACGAGCACCCCCGCGCCTTCGATGCGTAGGCAGGAATGCGTGAACTTCGTGACGCGCACGGGACCCCTCCGCTGCTGTTCTGTGACCACTCATCACGCAGTCTGCCGGAACCGGGAGGTGCCTGCCGCACGTCCCACGGTCAGTGAAGACTCAGATCGGAGCTGCCATGAGAAAACGGGGAATCATCGCGGTGTCGCTGGCGGGCCTGCTGCTCGCGGGTTGTGGCGCCGGTTCGTCGGATTCGAGCGAGAACACCGCGGCCAAGCCCGCGGCGGGCCGGGCCGAGGGCGGCGGAGCACTCGCCGACCAGGCGCAGCAGGAGGGCGGGGCCGCGCCGGCACCGGGCAAGGACACCACCGCGCAGGCTCCTGACCTGCGGATCGATCAGCGGTCGATCATCTACACCGGGTCGATCACGGTCCGGGTGAAGAACGTCAACGACGACGCCGCCAAGGTCACCGGCATTGCCACGGGCGCCGGCGGGTTCGTCGGCGGCGACGAGCGGCACAGCGGCGACGGGTCGTCCACCGCGACGATCAAGCTGCGCATCCCGGCCGACAAGTTCACCGCCGTGGTCGATCAGCTCGCCGCTCTCGGCGACGAGGAGAACCGCGGCATCAACACCGAGGACGTCACCGAGGCGGTCGTCGACCTGGACGCCCGGATCGAGGTGCAGAAGGCCCGGGTGGAGAGCGGCAAGCGGCTCCTCGCCGAGGCGAAGTCCCTGGACGACCTGGTGATGCTGGAGCGCGAGGTCGCCACCCGCGAGTCCGACATGGCGTCACTGGAGGCGAAGAAGCGCCGGCTGAGCGACCTCACGTCGCTCTCCACGATCACGGTGATCCTGCTCGGGCCGAACGCGACCGTGAGCGACGACGGCGACGAGCCGCCGGGCTTCCTGTCCGGCCTCTCGAACGGCTGGAACGCGCTTGTCGCCTCACTCGGCGTGCTGCTCACCGTGCTCGGTGCGCTCCTGCCGTGGGCCATCGCCCTCGGTCTCCCGGCGTGGGCGGTCCTGCACCTGATCCGGCGTTACCGCCGGCGGGACCACCACCCGGTGGTCACCCCGGCTGCCGAGGCTTCCCCATCGAGCAGCTGATCTCGTACGCGACAGAAAGCCGCCGACCGCAATCGAACCGTCCCGTTGCTCCCACCGCGAGGTTCGCCCGGCACCGGGCCGCAACGCGGCCGCCGGGCGTGTGCGATGGTCACCGGCTGGTTCCCACCGCTGTCTCAGAGGTCTCGAGACAGCGGTGGGAACCAGCCGGTTCTGATCTAGAAAGCGCCGGTGGACAGCGCGGCCAGAGCGGTGTGGGTCATCACACGGACGCCGTAGCCGATGCAGCTCTCGTCGACGTCGAAGTCGCCCTGGTGCAGGTCGTGGCGGACATCCGAGCCCGGCCGGCCGGTGCCGAGCCGGATCATCGCACCGGGCACGTGTTCCAGGTAGAAGGAGAAGTCCTCGCCGCCCATGCTGAGCTCGGCCTCGACCACCCGGTCGGCGCCGAGAGCGGCCCCGGCGGCGCCCGCGATGACCGCCGACGCCATCCGGTCGTTGATCACCGGCGGCACCCCGCGGATGTAGTTGACGTCGACCTCGACACCGGTCGGCAGGGCAGCGTCCCGGATCAGGCGGGTGATCAGCTCGGGCGCCTCGCGCCAGGCCTCCCGGCTGAGCATCCGGACGGTGCCGCGGATCTCGCCGGCGCCGGGGATCGCGTTGAACGCCTGCCCGGCGTGCACCGCACCCCACACCAGGGAGACCCCGGCGCGCGGGTCGATCCGGCGGCTGAGCATGGCGGGCACGTCGACGATGATGCGGCCGAGCGCGTGCACCAGGTCGGCGGTCAGGTGCGGGCGGGCGGTGTGCCCGCCGGGGCCGGTGAGCTTGACCTCGACCGCGTCGGCGGCCGCGGTGAACGGGCCGGAGCGGACGCCGACCAGGCCGGCCGGCAGCTGCGGGTAGCAGTGCAGCGCGTAGATCGCGTCGACGTCCTTGAGCCCGCCCGCGGCGATCACCTCGGGCGCGCCGGACGGCATCGCCTCCTCGGCCGGCTGGAAGATCAACCGGATCCGGCCGGGCAGGAGGCCCTGCTCGTTGAGCTGGGCGAGCGCCATGCCGAGGCCGAGCACGATGGTGGTGTGCACGTCGTGGCCACAGGCGTGCGCCTGACCGTCGACGGTGCTGCGGTAGGGCACGTCCTTGAGGTCCTGCAACGGCAGGGAGTCGATGTCGGCCCGGAACGCGATGGTGCGCGGGCCCTCACCGATGTCGCAGATGACCCCGTTGCCGCGCGGCATCATCCGCGGCGAGAGACCGGCGACGACCAGCTCCCGGGCGATCAGGGCAGCGGTCTCGAACTCGGAGTGTGACGCCTCGGGGTGCGCGTGGATGTGCCGGCGGATCGCTACCAGCTCGGCGCCCCTCGATGCGAGCCAGCGGTCCAGCCGGCCGGGGAGCGGGTCGGTGCCGGGCAGTTGCCCGGGCCACGACGTATCGGCGCCTTCCGGCGCCTCCAGAGCAGCAGTCACTTCGGCTTCCGTATCACTCTCGAAGATTCGTCGGTTTACGCAACGCGCGACAGCCTAGTCCCGATTGTGGTAACGCTGTGTAACGGTCGCGTAAAGAGGTGTTCACGCCCCGGCCGAGGTAGGCGGGCCCGCGGGAGATCGTCCCGGCCCGCCAACCCCTCAACGGGTAGTGGATCGCGGAGGTGACGCGACACACTACGAGTACGTCGAGCAGCTCAGAACCGTTCGACGGGACGGTGCACGCCCCATACCCCGCGGAGGGTGTGGCACACCTCCCCGACAGTGGCACGGAGGCGCAAAGCCTCTTTCATCAACGGTAGGACGTTGACACTTCCCGCGGCGGCCTTCGCCAGATCTTTCAATGCATCCTGGACAGCCGGTCCGTCACGGTCGGCCCGAAGTCGCGCCAGCCGGGCCACCTGGGCGGCCTCGATCGCCGGATCGACCCGCAGCGGCTCGTACTTCTCCTCCGACTCGGCGGCGAACCGGTTGACCCCGACCACGACACGCTCGCCGCTGTCGATCTCGGTGGCGATCCGGTACGCGGACGCCTCGATCTCACCCTTCTGGAAGCCCTGCTCGATGGCGTCGACCGCGGAGCCGTACTCGAAGACCCGGTCGATCAGGGCGGTGGCCTCCCGCTCCACGGCGTCGGTCAGGGCCTCCACCGCGTAGGACCCGGCGAACGGGTCGACGGTGCCGGTCAGTCCGCTCTCGTAGGCGAGCACCTGCTGCGTGCGCAGGGCCAGCCGGGCGGACTTCTCGGTGGGCAGGGCGAGCGCCTCGTCGTACGAGTTCGTGTGCAGCGACTGGGTGCCACCGGCGATCGCGCCGAGCGCCTGGATCGCCACCCGGATCAGGTTGACCTCCGGCTGCTGGGCGGTGAGCTGCACCCCGGCGGTCTGGGTGTGGAAGCGGAGCATCAGCGACTTCGGGTCCTGGGCACCGAACTCGTCCCGCATGATCCGCGCCCACATCCGGCGGGCCGCCCGGAACTTGGCGATCTCCTCCAGCAGGGTGGTCCGGGCGACGAAGAAGAACGACAACCGGGGCGCGAAGTCGTCGACGGCCAGGCCGGCGGCGATCGCGGCCCGTACGTACTCGATGCCGTTGGCCAGGGTGAACGCGATCTCCTGCGCGGGCGAGGCGCCGGCCTCGGCCATGTGGTAGCCGGAGATCGAGATGGTGTTCCACTTGGGGATCTCGGCCCGGCAGTAGGCGAACGTGTCGGCCACCAGCCGCAGCGAGGGCTTCGGCGGGAAGATGTACGTCCCGCGGGCGATGTACTCCTTGAGGATGTCGTTCTGGATCGTGCCCTGGAGCGCCGAACCGGGCACCCCCTGCTCCTCGGCGACCAGCTGGTAGAGCAGCAGCAGCACCGAGCCCGGTGCGTTGATCGTCATCGAGGTGGAGACGCGGTCCAGCGGGATGTCCTTGAACAGCAGCCGCATGTCGTCGATCGAGTCGATCGCCACGCCCACCTTGCCGACCTCGCCGTGCGCGATCTGCTCGTCGGAGTCGTAACCCATCTGGGTGGGCAGGTCGAAGGCGACGGAGAGGCCCATCGTCCCGGCCGCGAGCAGCTGGTGATAGCGGGCGTTCGACTCGGCGGCGGTCCCGAAACCGGCGTACTGCCGCATGGTCCACGGCCGCTTGGTGTACATCGTCGGGTAGACGCCACGGGTGTACGGATATTCACCGGGCTCTTCGGCTCCGGTGCCCTCGGGCACGTCAGCAGGGCCGTACACCGGCTTGATGGGAAACCCTGACTCTGCATTCACACGTGAAATCCTAAGACTCGTTAAGGCGTCCGACCGTGAGGAATTTGCCACCCTGCGTCCTTCGGCCGTCAACCCTGGGCCACTCGGTCATCACAGAGGGTCGAAGTGTCGTTAACAGTGACGCCGCGACTTTCATTCGGGGGGTGACGGCAGGCAAGATAGCGGGGTTGGTCGACAGCCCCTATACCCCCTCGGTGGCATCCTCAGTGACTCAATCTCCGACGTGGAGCGGCGGGAACGCGGCTCCCCCCAGCGGACGCGCCGCCCCGGGCACGCTCATCGGCGGGCGGTACACGCTGCGCGCCGCGGTGGGTCACGGCGGCATGGGAACGGTGTGGCGGGCGGCGGACACGCTGCTGCGCCGGGACGTGGCGATCAAGGAGGTCATCCTCCCGCCCGGTCTGGCCCCGAGCGACCGCGACTCGATGTATGAGCGCACCATGCGGGAGGCCCGGGCCGCGGCGGCGCTGCAGCACCCGGCCGTGGTGCAGGTCTACGACGTCGTGCACGAGAACGGCCGGCCGTGGATCGTGATGGAGCTGCTGGACGCGCGCAGCCTCGCCGACATGGTGATCGAGGACGGGCCGGTCTCCCCGCGCGTGGTGGCGAAGATCGGCATCGCGCTGCTCGGCGCCCTGGAGGTGGCCCACGCGCACGGGGTGCTGCACCGCGACGTGAAACCGGCGAACGTGCTGATCTGCGGTGACGGGCGCTGCGTGCTGACCGACTTCGGTGTCGCCCGGATGCCCACCGACGTGCAGCTGACCACGCCCGGCATGGTGCTCGGCTCGCCGCACTTCATCTCACCCGAGCGGGCGATGGGCCACGAGTTCGGCCCGCCGAGTGACCTGTTCTCGCTGGGCGTCACGCTCTACACCGCGATCGAGGGCCGGCCGCCGTTCGACAAGGGCGACCCGATCGAGACCATGCACTCGGTCGTCGAGGACCCGCCCGCCCCGGTGGTCCGGGCCGGTTCGCTGACCCCGGTGCTGATGGGCCTGCTGGAGAAGAACCCGGCGCAGCGGATGGACGTGCAGACCGCCCGTACGATCCTGCGGCAGCAGCTGGCCGGTCCGCTGGCCAGCAAGAACCCGCCGCACATGATGACCGACCCGTACTCGGTGGTCCCGTCGCCGCGGCCGGTCAGCCCGGCGCCCGCCGAGACCCAGCAGATCCCGCCGCAGCCGTCCGGTCAGATCGGCGGCCGCGCGATGCTGAACCCCGGCGAGTCGCTCACCGATCACCTGGCCAAGCTCGACCAGCAGAACTCCGGTGGCCGCCGGCGTGCCCCCGAGCCGCCGGCACCCGTCGGTCCGGGCGCGAGCCTGCCGACCGGTGCCATGCCGGCCCACAAACTGCCGAACAACAGCGGCCGCCCCGGTGGTGACACGACGAGTGTCATCCCGCCGCAGGGCCCGTGGGGTCAGCAGCCGGCCGGCGGTGCCCGCGCGGGCACCGTGGTGAGGAGCCCGGCCGCCAAGCGCCGTACCGTCGTCGACAAGGTGGTCGGCACCGCGAAGCAGACCACCGAGCGGGCCGTCACGACGTTCCGGTCGTGGCCGCGCAACAAGCAGCTGATCTCCGGTGGCGCGGCCGCCGTGGTGCTGGTGCTGGTGCTGGTCTTCGCCTTCAGCGGGTCGGACGACACGCCGCCGGTCACGCCGCAGGCCGGCCCGCAGCCGAGCAACGCCGCCGCCGCCGACTTCGAGACGCAGCCCTACAAGGGCAACGCCGCGGTCAGTGTGCAGGTCCCGGCCGGCTGGACCCGGGCCACCGGTGGTGTCTACGTGGAGTACATCGATCCCACGGACAAGACCACCAAGGTGCGCATCCTGGTCGAGCAGGGCAAGGTCACGCCGGCCAAGTTCGTCAGCCAGACCGCTCCCCTCGGGCTGAAGAAGGGCAAGACCTGCCCCGACCCGTTCCAGTCGCTCGCCACGCAGGACGTGACGATCGCCGGGAACCCGGGCGCCGAGTTCGAGTACACGTGCGGCGAGGGCGACGAGATGCGGCACGGCATCTGGCGGATGACCTCGGTCGGCGGCAAGATGTACAGCTTCTTCCTCACCACCACGGACGCGAAGTTCGCCGACTACCGGAAGTACTACGACGTCATGGCGGACACGTTCCAGCTCAACCTGTGACGGCACTGTGCTATCAATCCCTGATGGCACCACAAGTTGATGTTGACCTGATCGCCCGGGCCGAGGCCTGGCTCGCCGACGATCCCGATCCGGCCGGCCGGGCCGAGCTACGCGCGGTCCTGGACGGTTTACCGGGCACCGCGGTGGAGCTGACCGACCGGTTCTCCGGACCGCTCACCTTCGGCACCGCGGGCCTCCGCGGCCGGCTCCGCGCCGGACCGAACGGGATGAACCTCGCGGTGGTGACCCGCGCGGCGGCCGGTCTGGTCGGCTGGCTGGCCGCACAGGGCGGCGAGGGCCCGCTGGTGATCGGCTACGACGCCCGGCACGGCTCGGCGGCGTTCGCGGAGCGGACCGCCCGGGTCGCCACCGGGGCCGGGCGGACGGCGCTGCTGCTGCCGGGCCCGCTGCCGACACCGGTGCTGGCCTACGCCGTACGCGCACTGGACGCGGTCGCCGGCGTGATGGTCACCGCCAGCCACAACCCGCCGCAGGACAACGGCTACAAGGTCTATCTGGGCGCGAGCCTGGGCGGCCCGGCCGGGTCCGGGGCACAGATCGTGCCGCCCGCCGACGCCGGCATCGAGGCGGCCATCCGGGCGGTGGCGAGCGCCGCGTCGGTTCCGCTGGGCGATCCGGGCACGGTCCTGGACGAGAAGATCCTTCAGGGGTACGTACGGAGCGCCGCCGCGGTCCTGACCGAGGACGGCCCGCGTGACCTGACCATCGCCTACACCCCGATGCACGGGGTCGGTGCGTCCACCACCGCCGCCGCGTTCGCCGCCGCCGGTTTCCCGCCTCCCGCGATCGTCGCCGAGCAGGCCGAGCCGGATCCCGCCTTCCCGACCGTGGCGTTCCCCAACCCGGAGGAGCCGGGCGCCATGGACCTGCTGCTGGCACTGGCCGCCCGGACCGGCGCGGACCTGGCGATCGCCAACGACCCGGACGCCGACCGCTGTGCCGTGGCGATCCCGGCCGGCGACGGATGGCGGCCGCTGCGCGGTGACGAGCTGGGCGCCCTGCTCGCCGACCACCTGATCCGCCGTGGCGTCCCCGGCCTGTACGCGACCACGATCGTGTCGTCGTCGCTGGTGGGCCGCCTGTGCGCGGCCCGGGGTGTGCCCTATGCGGAGACCCTGACCGGCTTCAAGTGGATCGTGCGGGCCGCCGAGGACCTGGCGTTCGGCTACGAGGAGGCGCTCGGCTACTGCGTCGCCCCGGGTCTGGTGCGGGACAAGGACGGCATCACCGCCGCGCTGACCGTCGCCGAGCTGGCCGCCGCGCTGAAGACCGAGGGCCGCACCCTCGCCGACCGGCTGGACGAGCTCGCCGCCGAGTTCGGGCTGCACGCCACCGATCAGCTGTCGGTCCGGGTGGACGACCTCGCCGAGATCGGGCGGGCGATGGGCCGGGCCCGGCTGAACCCGCCGGCCACCCTGCTCGGGGCCGCGGTGACCGAGGTGGTGGACCTGTTGCCGGAGAACGACGTGCTGACGTTCCGCACCGCCACGGCCCGGGTGGTGATCCGCCCGTCGGGGACGGAACCGAAGCTCAAGGCGTACCTCGAAGTGGTCGAACCGGTCGCCGAAGGCGGCCATGCGGAGGCCCGCGACCGTGCGGCGACCGCTCTGGCCGCGCTGCGCTCCGAGATCGCGACGACGCTCGGCGTGTAGGCAAGCCGTCCCGGGGCTTCGCCGAAGCCCCGGAGACGGTGTCAGATCGGCTTGGGAGCGCCCAGCGCGGCCTGGATCGCCCGGCCCAGGGTGGCCACCACCAGCGCGACGCTGGGCCGCACGATGGAGTCCTCCAGGGTCACGTCACCGACGAAACCGGCGTTGCTGGCGATCTCGGCGAGCCGCTCGTGCGCCCGGTCGGCCTCGTCGGCCGGCAGCTTGAGCGCCGGCTCCATCCGGGCCGCGACGAGCAGGGTGGCCAGCGCGGCCGTCCGCTCGTCGGGCAGCGTGTTGCCGATCAGCGCGGCGGCCAGCCGGCTACGGATCTCGGCCTCGTAGGCCGGGTCGGTGGTCGGGTAACGGTGCACGTGGATGACGCCCAGCTGGGTCTCGTCCACGTCCTGCACCACGCCCCGGGCACAGAGATCCTCCAGCACCCGCGTACGCAGCCGGTGCCGGAGCCGCTGGAGCCACTGGGCCGGCGTGTGCGGCTCCTCCGTGAAGATCTTCTCCAGGACGGCGTCGGCCACCGGGTCGCCGAGCGGTGTGGCGTCCACGACCTTCAGGTATCCGTCGGCCGCGTAGGCAACACGATTCGCCAGAGCGAGATCGATCAGGACGGCCGCGGCCATACCGAGATCGAGACCGATCCGGGATCCGGTCGCTTTGCCGCTCTGGTCGTCGTACGCGAGGAGAAGCAGTTCCTCGGCGAGGGGGATGGACGTCATGTCCGAACGATAGTTGCTCAACGCCCGGCCGCCATCATCCAGTCGACGAGCTTTGCCGCCGCGCCGCCCTCGCCACCGGCGCCGTGCGTCGCCGCGAAGGCCTCCGCACGGTGACGGTATTCGGCGACGATCGCCGGAATGTCCTGCAATGCCGCGGCGACCTCCGAGGACTCCCGCAGCAGCGGGCCCGGGGCCTCCCGCTCCAGGTCCACGTTGAGACCCGGGGAGCCCTCGAACTCCTCCAGGTCCGGCACGTAGAGCAGAGCCGGCCGGCCGGTGCTGGCGTAGTCGGCGAGCAGCGCCGAATAGTCGGTGACCAGCATGTCCGTGGCGAGCAGGAGTTCACTCACCTGGGGGTACGCGGTCACGTCGAGGACGCCGTCGACCTGGCCCATCACGTCGTCCGGAACGCCGGGATGGCGGCGCACCAGGAGCCGGTGGTCCGGCGGCAGGGCGGTGGCGACGCCGAGCAGGTCCAGCAGCCGGCCCGGGTCACTGGCTCCGCGCCGGCGCAGGTCCGAGGGGCGGCGGGTCGGCGCGTACAGGACCAGGCTGGTCTTCTCCGGCAGCCCGAGCAGCTGGAGCACGTGGGCCTTCGCGGCGTCCCGGTCGATCGAGGAAAGCAGATCGTTGGCGGGCCGGCCGTATTCGAGCACCGTTCCGTCGAAGCCGAACTCCTCGCGCAGCACCGGGGTGGCGGTGAGGCTCGGTGAGGCCACCGCCGTCCACGACGCCGCGTCCGAGCGCAGCTGGTCGATCAGGGTCTGGCCGAGCGGGTGCGCACTGGCGAGGGCACCGGACCGGGCCACCGGCCAGCCACCGGCCAGCCGCAGCACCACCTGCTCGGGCGACGGCCGGAACCAGAGCGGCAGGTTGTCGTTGGTGACCACCCACCGGCTGGTGGCCAGCGCCGCATACCAGGCCTCGGAGCCGAGCGAGACCGCCTCGACGCCGTCCGGCAGCGGCTGGCCACGGTCGACGGTCCAGAGCACCGGCGGCGCGTCCGGCCGGGACCGCAGCTCGGCGAGCAGGGCGGCCGGGTCGTCGAAGAAGCGGCGTCCCGGTGCGGCGTCGAGCAGCACCACGTCGCGCAGGTCCGGCCGTCCGGAGGCGGGGAAGTACCGCTTCAGCAGCCGGGAGTGCTCCTCCGGGCCGGTCTCCGGGACGATCAGGTCGAGCACCGCGCGGTCGTTCGGGCCACCGCGCATGCGGCCCCGCACGCCGTCGTTCTCCGGCCCCTCGAGCGGCAGTGCGGCCAGCACCGCGGCGTCGAAGGCCAGCGGCGTCGTCGTCTCGTGACGGTTGCCGGGCGCCCGGAACGTCAGGTCCCAGGTGCCGGCGACCAGCGGCAGCCGGCCGGCGAGGGTCGGCACCCCGGCCGGGTCGACGGCCACCTCCCAGCGCCCGTCCACCACCTTCAGCGGCAGGCCCAGGTCCTTGCGCCGGCCGCGCAGGCGGAGCAGCAGCTGGCCCTCGGCGGGCACCGGGCTGTCGCCGCTGAACATCAGCACGCCGTCCGGCTGCCAGCGGATGTCGGTGACCACCGGGCCCTGCGGGCGGGTGGCGATGGAGACGGCGCGGTTGCTCTCGGCGACGGTGGTGAAGACCTCGTCGCTGCCGTACGGCGTACGCATGGCCCGGTATTCGTCACCGGCCATCAGGCGGACCGTCTCACCGGTCACCAGTTCCAGCAGGAAGCGCTGCCCGTAGTGGCCCTCGGCGTGGTTGTCGTCGCGCACGTTCAGCGCGATCCAGTCCAGCGGCACCCGGGCGGTGAACTCGTGCCCGTCCGCGCCGATCTCGGCCGCCACGGTGTGGGCGACGATGCCCGCGGCCCGGCACAGCCGGACCTGGGCGCTGTCCCGTCGCTCGCGCAGCCGGCCCACCAGGACCAGGTCGTCGCCGTCCCGGTGGGTCCCGGTGAGCCAGCCGTCCGCCTTGATCACGGAGACCCGCAGGTCGCTCTTGGCCGCGAACGGCATCACCCAGACGCCGGGTGCCACCGGGATCCGGGGCATCGGCTCGGTCCACTCCGGGGGGACCCGGACCACGGTCTTGCGCAGTTGCAGGCCCTGCGTCACGGCGGCCGCGATGGTCCACTGCCCGGGCTGCCAGGAGCTGCCGGACCGCAGCGACTCGGGCTTCAGCCGGAGCACGAAGCCACCGGGCTGCGAGCGCGACCAGATCGGGATCCGGCGGCCCTCGGCCGGGTTGCTGGCCCAGAACACCTTCAGCCGACCGGTCCGGCTGGTCGGCGCCGCCGGCGAACCGAGCGAGCCGGCCAGCACGAGCTTGCCGCTCTCCCAGGTGATCGAGCGGACGACCGCCTCCACGTGGGACGCCTTGACCGGCTTGGCGTTGAGCCGGTAGCCGTGGTCGATGAGTTCGATCAGGTCGTCGAAACGGCCCTGGTTGATCAGCTTCCAGTGCGGGCGGATCTCGGCCGGCAGTTCCCCGATCACCGCGGGGTCGACCTGCTTCAGGTACGCCCGGGACAGCTCCATGAACGTCGACTGGAACTCCGGGGTCGCCGACGGCAGGAACTTGAAGTAGTTGCTGAGCTGGTCCTGAATGGACAGCCGCAGGAAGGCCTGCCGCAACTCCTTCTTGCCGGCCCGGTCGAGGGCCTCCGCGGCCAGATCGATCGAGTGGAAGCGGTCCACCAGGTTGCGCAGGTCACCACCGGACTGGGTGATCGACCGTACGGCGCCCTCCCGCAACCGCCAGAAGTAGATCGTCCCGGCGACCACCGCCACCTTGTTCGCCAGCGCGTGCGCGGGAACGGTGACGGGGGCGTCCTCGTAGAGCCGGCCGACCGGGAACTCGAAACCGTGCCGGTCGTAGAAGCTCCGGCGGAACAGCTTGTTCCAGATCGTGCGGTCGGCCAGCAGGGAGCGCCGGGTGGAGACGTGGGCGTCCAGCTTGGTCCTGGTGATGGCGGTCTTGTGCGGGGCGCCGCGGTGCGTGCCCCGCGAGGTGAGCCGCACGACGCCGCCGGTGGCGAAGTCGGCACCGTCCTCCAGGGCGCCGACCAGCAGCTCGTACGCGTGCGCGGCGAGCAGGTCGTCACTGTCCACGAAGGCCAGGAACTCGCCGTTCGCGGCCGGCAGACCGGCGTTGCGGGCCGCGCTGAGACCGGCGTTGGCCTGCCGGATCAGCTGGAAGCGCCGGTCCGCCGCGACATACTCCTCGGCGATCGCCGGCGAGCCGTCGGTGGAGCCGTCGTCGACCAGGATGACCTGGAGGTCGGTGTAGGTCTGGGCGCGCAGCGAGTCCAGGCAGTCACGCAGGAAGGGTTCGACGTTGTAGATCGGCACGATCACACTGACCAGGCCGGGTACCAGCTCAGACAAGAGGTTCCCCCAGGAAGACGCGCCGGACGACCCGTTCGGCGGCGTGACCGTCCTCCAGGGAGCAGAACCGCTCCCGGAAACGGCCGCGGGCCTGCCGGGCGGCCTCGTCGTCGATCGCACCGCTACGGAACGCCTCGACGAGCGCGTCGAAGGTGCGGACGAACGTGCCGGGATGGCCGGCTTCCAGATCGAAGGAGACACCGCGCACCGCTTTGTAGACCTCCCAGTCCGGCGCGAAGATGACCAGCGGCCGGTCGAGTACCGCGTAGTCGAACATGACGGACGAGAAGTCGGTGATCAGCGCGTCGGACGCGATGGCCAGCGTCTCGACCGACGGGAAGCCGGACACGTCGAGCACCCGGGGGTGCCGCGGCGGGAAGCCGATCGAGTCGTAGAAGTAGTGGCCGCGCAGCAGGATCCGGACGTTCGGGCCGAGCGCCTCGGCCAGCTCGTCGACGTCCAGCGGCGGGGTGAAGACGGAGTGCCACTCCCGGTGCGTCGGTGCGTAGAGCACGACCTGCTCGTCGGCGCCCAGGCCCAGTTCGGCCCGCGCCGCGGCGACGTCGTCCGGGCCGGCCAGCGCGAGCCGGTCGTTACGCGGGTACCCGGTCTCCAGGGTCTCCCCCTTGATCGGGAACTGACGGTCCCAGAGCAGCGTGGTGTGCCGGTTCGCGGTGATGCTGAAGTCCCACTTGGCGAGGTTCAGCCGCATCCGCTCGGGGTTGAAGTTGCCCAGGGAGGCGGGGAAGCGCGGCTGGTCGAGGCCCATGGTCTTGAGCGGGGTCCCGTGGTGGGTCTGCACCTGGATCGCGTCCGGCCGCTTCACCACGTCCGGCGGGAACGTGGCGTTATTGATCATGTACTTGGCCCGGGCGATCGTCCGGTAGTACTCCTTGGTGCCGGGGTGGACCGTCGCCACGCCCTCCGGCACCGCACGCGCACCCGGCTTGACCACCCAGACGCCGCGGACGTGCGGGGCCAGCTCCCTGGCCTTCTCGTAGATGGCGGCCGGGTTGCAGGCGTATCCGCGGTACCAGTACGCCGCGTACACCGCCAGGTTCTCGTCGATCGGGAGCCGCAGCTGCTGCTTGTAGTAACGCAGCAGGTTCGCCTTGCGCAGCGTCGACTTGGCCTTGCCGGCCGCGCCGCGCGCCTTGCCGACCACCCCGCCGGCCGCGCCCCGCCCGCCGCGCAGCATGCGGTAGGCCGCGTACGAGTCGGAGGCGAGCAGCTTGAGCCGCAGGCCGCCGAGACCACCCGGGCGCGCGGACACCCGCTTCTCGTGCTTGCGCAGCAGCCCGGAGATCTCGGTGAACATCGCGCGCCTGGCCTTCTCCGGCACCCGCGATCCGTTCTCCATGATCGCGAGCAGCTCGTTGACGGCACGGTTGAGCACCCGGCGGCGGGTCTTCGGGTCGGCCTGCTCCACAGCGGACAGGCTCAGCGCCCGGTCCCACTGGCGCACCGCCTCGACGTGCCGCTTCGACTTACCGCGCAGCGAGCCCTGGCGGTCCATCCGGTGGATGTAGCAGGGCGGTTCCAGCGTGGCCACGTTGTCGGTCGCGGCGAGCACCGCGTAACCGAAGGCGAGATCCTCATACCACTCGGACTCGAACCGGATGCCGGCGTCGATCAGGAACTGCCGGCGCACCACCAGGCCACCCACCGGCGGCGGCGCGACCGTGAGCGCCTCCGCACCGGTCCGCGCCTTCTTCGGCGTCACGAACCGGGTCACCTTACGGTTCCAGCGCTCCCGCGCGACCCCGACCAGCAGCACGTCGGGCTTCTCCTCGAGGAGTCGCGCCTCGACCGCCGCCAGGGCACCCGGAGCGATCCGGTCGTCGCCGTCGACGAACCACACATACTCACCGGTCGCCCGGTCCAGCCCGGCGTTGCGCGCGGCACCCGGACCCACGTTGGCCGGCAGGTGGAGCGCGACGACCCGGGGGTCAGCGGCGGCACGCTCGTCGATCACCTGGCCACTGTGATCGGTTGAGGCGTCGTCGACCGCCACGACCTCTACGCCCTCGACGGCTTGCTGGCGCAGAATGGAATCCAGACATTCGTTCAGATAACCCTGCACTTGCCACGCAGGCACGACTAAACTGGTCAAGTTCGGCATAGGTGGACGCAGACCATCCGTGTGACGTCGTCGAGGAAGCGCCCACAGTATCATCGACGCCAACCGGGGCCGTCATTAAGATGACCATCTAACTTCGACCTCGCAGCGGCGGTGATGGGCTGCGCGGGCCGGCCTCTCCGCACCGATGGAACCGACCCTCCCGCGGCGGCGGCCACGAATGGACGAACGGTCTCGATTCCTCCGCCTCCCGGCTCTCGAGCCCTCCACCTGTCGGCTGACGCCGAGCCGTGCACATCCCCTTGTCAGGCTAGGGTGCATCGGTGCGAGCAGTCCTGGCAACCCTCGGATACGTCTTCTCACCCGACCGCAGTCGCATCCTGATGATCCGGCGGGACGCCCGGCCCGACGACCTCCACTACGGCTACTACAACGGTCTCGGCGGCAAGCTCGAGCCGGGTGAAGACGTGGTCAGCGGTCTGCGGCGGGAAATCCACGAGGAGGCCGGGATCGACTGCACCGACGTCGAGATGGCCGGGACGATCTCGTGGCCCGGTTTCGGCCGGGACGGTGAGAACTGGTTCGGCTTCCTCTTCCGGGTCACCGGGTGGACCGGCACCCCGCGCGAGACCAACGACGAGGGCAGCCTGCACTGGATCGGCGTCGACGAGGTGCTCTCCGGCAGCCTGCCGATGTGGGAGTCCGACCGCCACTTCCTGCCCCTGGTGTTCGCCGAGCGACCCGAGGTGTTCCACGGCGTCATGCCGTTCACTTCCGGCAAGGCTACCGGCTGGGACTTCACCACCGTCTAGAGAGCCTTCGGCGTCGAAGTCCGATTTGATTCCTCTGCCGAATCCCGGCACACCGTCTTCGCGAACTTCTCACCAGGTCGCAATGTGGGCCTCGGCTTCGGAAGCTCTCTGCGTCTTCGCCGACCTGGCCGGGTCACTCTTGGCAGTCTCTGGCCGCAGGCGCCCGCTTCAGGTGCACGCCGATGGCGGCCGTGCATGTGGTTGCGGTGGTCGGTGCCGGTTGCCGTCCGGTGGTTGGTGCTGGCCAGCGCCGGGATGCGGTGCGTGCGGTGGTCGGCGCCGGTTGCCGTCCGTGGTCGGTGCTTGCCAGCGCCGGGATGCGGTGCGTGCGGTGGTCGGTGCCGGTTGCCGTCCGGTGGTTGGTGCTTGCCAGCGGCGGGATGCGGTGCGTGCGGTGGTCGGCGCCGCTTGCCGTCCGGTGGTCGGTGCTTGCCAGCGGCGGGATGCCGTGCGTGCGGTGGTCGGCGCCGCCCGCGGTGGGCGGTTGGTCAGTGTTCGGTTCGGCGGTCGGTTGCCGGCAGCGCGACGGGCGCCGGGCAACGGCGACCAGCGCACACGATGGCGGTTTGTGTGCGCTCGTCACCGTCATGACAGGGATCAGCGCCCACGATCGGAGGATCGTGCGCTTCTACCGTCGTGATAGCGCTGATCAGCGCACACGTTCGCCGATTGTGTGCGCTGATCAGCGTTGAGGGCTTCGACCACCAGCACTGACGCGGTGGACGCTTGGCCTGCAGTGGCTGCGGGTGGTGGGTGGCGTTGGCGGGCTGGTGCGGCGCGGCGGGGGCTTGGCTAGCAGGCGACTGCAGACCTTGGGTGGCCCCGACAACCGGTAGCGACGCGGCGCGGCGCCTGGCTGGATCTGGAAAGCTTCCGGAGTCGGGGTCTGCGGCCTACATCGCGATCTTGTGGAGTTCCGCGATGACGGCGTGCCGGAACTCCACAAGATTACGGAAGGATGGCATCAGGCCCTGGCTCCGGAAACCCTCTGGAGGTACGCCCGGCGACGGCTCGCGGTGACCGTCGCACACGCCCGGCGGTCGCGCTGAAGGCCTGGAACCGGCAGCCCCCTCGCGCGGATGCCACGGGAGAGGGCTGGTGCGGTTGCGGGCCGATGGCTCGTACCGGAGCGGGGGGTTGATCTAGAAGCGGCGCATGCCGCCGAACTGGCGGTCGCCGGCGTCACCCAGGCCGGGCACGATGTAGGCCTTCTCGTTGAGGCCCTGGTCGATCGAGGCGGTGACCAGGCGCAGCGGCAGGCCCGAGACCTTGAGGCGCTCGACGCCCTCGGGGGCGGCCAGCACGCAGCAGACGATGATGTCGGTGCAGCCGCGGTCGGCGAGCAGGCGGCAGCAGTGCAGCAGCGAGCCGCCGGTGGCCAGCATCGGGTCGAGGACCAGCACCGGCTGCCCGGTCAGGTCGGCGGGCAGCGACTCCATGTACGCGCGGGGCTCGTGGGTCTCCTCGTCACGCGCCAGGCCGACGAAACCCATCGACGACTCGGGCAGCAGCGCGAGGGCGGCGTCGGCCATGCCGAGACCGGCCCGGAGCACCGGGACGATCAGCGGCGGGTTGGCGAGCCGGGTGCCCTCGGTGGGCGCGACCGGGGTCTCGATGGGGTACTTCTCGACGGCGAAGAGGCGGGCCGCCTCGTAGACCACCATGGTGGTCAGCTCGTGCAGCGAAGCGCGGAAGACACCGGAGTCGGTGTCGGTGCGGCGCATCGCGGTGAGCCGGGTCTGGGCCAGGGGGTGATCTACTACAAGGACGTCCACGGGCAACAACCTATCGTTCAACCAAGATCAACTGTCACAGGGTTGCGTAGAATCCCTTTCATGACTGTGACAGTGTCCGCCGCTCTGTCCGATCTCCGCTCGTTCCTGCACGGCCTGCCCGGGGTCGACAAGGTGGGCGTCGAGGCGCGGGCGGCGGCGCTCGCCACCCGGTCGATCAAGACGAGCGCCAAGGCCGAGGCCATCGACCTGGCCATCCGCATGGTCGACCTGACCACGCTGGAGGGCGCCGACACGCCCGGCAAGGTGCGTGCCCTGTGCGCCAAGGCCAGGCGCCCGGATCCGGCCGACCCCTCGTGCCCGCCGGTCGCCGCGATCTGCGTCTACCCGGCGATGGCCCGGGTCGCCGCCGCCGCCCTGGCCGGGTCGGGAGTCCACCTGGCCAGCGTGGCCACCGCCTTCCCGTCCGGCCAGGCACCGCTGGAGGTCAAGCTGGCCGACACCCGCGACGCGGTGGCCGCCGGCGCCGACGAGATCGACATGGTGATCAGCCGGGGCGCGTTCCTGGCCGGTGACTACACGAAGGTCTTCGACGAGATCGTGGCGGTCAAGGAGGCCTGCGGCGGCGCCCACCTCAAGGTCATCCTGGAGACCGGCGAGCTGGGCACCTACGACAACATCCGGCGGGCGTCCTGGCTGGCCATGCTGGCCGGCGCCGACTTCATCAAGACGTCCACCGGCAAGGTGGCGGTCAATGCGACGCTGCCGATCACGCTGGTGATGCTGGAGGCGGTCCGCGACTTCCGGGAGCGGCACGGCCGGATCATCGGGGTCAAACCGGCCGGAGGCATCAAGACCACCAAGGACGCCGTCAAGTATCTGGTGCTGATCAACGAGACCGTGGGCGACGACTGGCTCAGCCCCGACCGGTTCCGGTTCGGCGCCTCCTCGCTGCTCAACGACCTGCTCATGCAGCGCACCAAGCTCACCACCGGCCACTACGCCGGTCCGGATTACTTCACCCTGGACTGAGTTCCATCCTCGGCGGCTCCGCCGCGACACCCGATAACCCCGTTGGGAAGGGTCATGTTCGAGTACGCACCAGCGCCCGAGTCCCGATCCGTCGTCGAGATCGCCTCCTCCTACGGGTTGTTCATCGACGGCTCGTTCGACGGCGGCAAGGACGGCGACGTCTTCAAGACGGTCAACCCGGCCACCGAGGAGGTGCTCGCCGAGGTCGCCTCGGCCGGCCCGGAGGACGTCGACCGGGCGGTGGCCGCGGCCCGCCGCGCGTTCGGCACCTGGTCGGCGCTGCCCGGGGCGGAACGCGCCAAGTACCTGTTCCGGATCGCCCGGATCATCCAGGAGCGCTCCCGTGAGCTGGCGGTCCTGGAGTCGCTGGACAACGGCAAGCCGATCCGGGAGTCGCGCGACGTCGATCTTCCGCTGGTCGCGGCGCACTTCTTCTACTATGCGGGCTGGGCCGACAAGCTGGGTCATGCGGGGTTCGGCCCGGATCCCCGGCCGCTCGGCGTGGCCGCCCAGGTCATCCCGTGGAACTTCCCGCTGCTCATGCTCGCGTGGAAGGTCGCGCCCGCGCTGGCCACCGGTAACACCGTGGTGCTCAAGCCGGCCGAGACCACCCCGCTCTCCGCGCTCTTCTTCGCCGACGTGTGCCGCCAGGCCGAGCTGCCCGCCGGCGTGGTCAACATCGTCACCGGGGCCGGCGACACCGGGGCGTACCTGGTGGCCCACCCGGATGTGGACAAGGTCGCCTTCACCGGGTCGACCGAGGTGGGCCGGGAGATCGCCCGGAGCGTGTCCGGCACCGGCAAGCGGCTCACCCTGGAACTCGGCGGCAAGGCGGCGAACATCGTGTTCGACGACGCCCCGATCGACCAGGCCGTCGAGGGCATCGTCAACGGGATCTTCTTCAACCAGGGCCACGTCTGCTGCGCCGGGTCGCGCCTGCTGGTGCAGGAGTCCCTCTTCGAACCGTTGATGGACTCGCTGAAACGGCGGATGGCCACGCTGCGCGTCGGTGACCCGCTGGACAAGAACACCGACGTCGGCGCGATCAACTCGGCCGCACAGCTGACCCGCATCAGAGAATTGTCGGAAATCGGGTCCGTGGAGGGCGCCGAGCGCTGGTCACCGGAGTGTCAGCTGCCGGACCGGGGGTTCTGGTTCGCGCCGACGATCTTCACGGGCGTCACCCAGGCCCACCGGATCGCCCGGGAGGAGATCTTCGGGCCGGTGCTGTCGGTGCTGACCTTCCGTACGCCGGACGAGGCCGTCGCCAAGGCCAACAACACGCCGTACGGGCTGTCCGCCGGCATCTGGTCCGAGAAGGGCTCGCGCATCCTCGCCGTCGCCGATCAGCTCCGCGCCGGTGTGGTGTGGGCCAACACGTTCAACAAGTTCGACCCGGCGTCGCCGTTCGGCGGCTACAAGGAATCCGGCTACGGCCGGGAGGGTGGCCGGCACGGCCTGGAGGCGTACCTTGCCTAAGTCAGTGAAGTCTCCCGCCCCCGAGGCCGTCCGGCTCGCGGTGCGCAAGACGTACAAGCTCTACATCGGCGGCAAGTTCCCGCGCAGCGAGTCAGGACGGACGTTCGTGGCAGACGGCGACAACGTGGCCCTCGCCTCCCGCAAGGACGCCCGGGACGCGGTGCTCGCGGCCCGTGCCGCCCAGCCGAAATGGGCCGGCGCCACGGCGTACAACCGGGGCCAGGTGCTCTACCGGATCGCCGAGATGCTGGAGGCCCGCCGGGCCGAGTTCACCGCGCTGGGCGTGCCCGGCGACGAGGTGGACGCGGCCGTCGACCGCTGGGTCTGGTATGCCGGGTGGTCCGACAAGATCGCCCAGGTGGTCGGGGGCGCCAACCCGGTCGCCGGACCCTTCTTCAACATCTCCGCACCGGAACCGACCGGAGTCGTCGCCGTGGTGGCGCCGGCCTCGCTGCTCGGTCTGGTCAGTGTGGTCGCCCCGGCGATCGTGACCGGAAACACGACCGTGGTCCTCACCGCCGGCCCTCAGGTGGCGATCACCCTGGCCGAGGTGCTGGCCACCTCGGATGTGCCCGGCGGTGTGGTGAATCTGCTCACCGGGCGCTACGCCGAGACCGCGCCGTGGCTGGCCTCGCACGACGACGTGAACGCCCTCGACCTGACCGGCGTGGACCACCCCGGCCTGGCCGCCGAACTCGAGCGGGCGGCCGCCGGGACGCTGAAGAGGGTGATCCGCCCCCGAGCAGCGACGGACTTCACCGCCGACCCGGGTCTACGGCCCATGACGGCGCTGTTGGAGACGAAGACGGTGTGGCATCCGAAGGGCTACTGAGGCCACCGGGGACGCTGTCACACAGCGTTGCCGACTAGGGTGTGTGCCCAGAGTCACCACGTCCCAGCACTCCCAGATCACCCGGAGGTCACCGTGACCAGCCAGTCCGACGAGCCCGAGGCGTCCGCGCCGGTGGCGGAGAAGTCCTCGCCCGTGGGGTCTTCCGGGCGGGACCTTTGGGATCAAGTCCGCATCGAGCCGGTGGAGATCGCCCTGCCCGGCGGGGTGGGTCTGACCCTCCGGGCGTACCGGAAGGCGTCCGAGCTCGAGCCGACCGAGATCGAGATCGATGAGGACGACCCCTTCGAGGCCCGCAAGCGCCGCGCCGAGGAGGCCGAGGAAGAGGTCATCGTCGACGACGAGTACCAGGCCCTCCTCGCCGAGGGTGAGACCGGCGACGGCAAGAGCGAATCCGCCGAGGAGCCGGACCCGGCTGACTTCGAGGACGAGTCGGCCACCCAGGCGGACGACGAAGAAGTACCCATGTTCCTCAGCCACAAGGGCCGACTGCTCGCCTTCAAGAGCGCCGAATCGCTCGTCTCCTTCGTTCGTTCGGGTGCTCCCCACGATCTCGCACAATTGGACACCTGGGGTGACCTGGCCGAGCGGGTACAGTCGAGCGACATCGACCCGCAGCCGGAGGACCGCTACGAGTTGGACCTCGTGGTGGAGAACCTGCGCGGCGGTCACGACACCTGGGATCTCCCGCTGCTCATCAACGCCGGCGAGGTGGCCCGTGACCTCGGTTACGCGCTCCGCATCAAACCGGTGATCCTGGCATTGGCGCCGGGTTCGCCGCTCGACGACCTCGATGAGTCCCTCCGGACCGCGGAGAAGGGCGGTATGGGTGGATTCTTCGGACGTCGCCGGTTGAAGAAGATCGGGGCACAGCAGGCGAGTCTGGGCTGGCGCTCGGTGATCGGGAAGATCTCCGCCGCTGTGGACTGGCGTGACTGACCGACCACCAGGGAATATCAATCGTTGGCCACTGAGAAGCACCCCCGGGGAGGAGGACGACGCCGTGGCGCTCGTGCGCGTGTACTGCGGTCTGGCGTCGGCTGATGAATCGGTGCGTTCGGCCTCGGCCGCGCCACTGACCATCGCCGTGGTGGACGATGCGGGCCGGCTGCTCGGCGTCCACGAGATCAGCGACGACCCGGCCGGGTATGCCCTGCTGGGGACGCTGCTCGTGGAACGGACGACGGGCTTCAGCGACGCGGCGGTCGCCGCCGACAGCGACGATCACGTCGTCACCTCGCTGCTCACCGCGGCCGGGCGGCCGCTGGTGGTGGTCGACGACGACGACGCCGACGACTTCGCCGAGCGTTTCTCCGACGACGACTCCCCGGAGGAGATCTCCGCGCCCCTGGCCGCCCGGCGGGCCGTCGGCCTCGCCCGTGCCCTCCAGGCCGGCGCGATCGCCGCGGTGACCCTTCCGGCGCCACGGGAACTGGTCAGCTACAAGCCGGTCCTCGCGGCGCACGTGGCCATGCTGGTCGGGCGCAACTCGGCGGCCGTCGCGCTGCGTGAGGTGCTCCGTGAGCTGTACCCGGCCGCTCTCCGGGCCTACCCGGATCCCGCGCACCACCTGGCGCTGGCCGTTCTCGACGCGGTCCCCGAGCCCGGCCGGCTGACCGGCCGGGCCGGTGACCCGACGCAACTCCTCCGGGAGATCGCCGCCGAGCTGGCCCGTGCCGGCGCCGGCAGCGAGAGCGAGCTGATCGCCGCCGTCACCGCCCTGCACGTGGCGATCAGTGAGTCGCCGCGCCGGGGTGGCGTCAACAAGTCTCTCGCCCCGGCGGCCGCCGACGCGGTCCGCCAGGCGATCGCGGCCGTCCGCTCCTGCGACGCCGCCTGCTCCGCCCTGGTCGGCACACTGGCCGCCCGGGCCACCCCGCCGGGAGCGAGCTCCGGTGTCGGCCGGCGCAGCGCGCGCCGCGGCCCCGAGCCCACGCCGCTCCAGCCGGTGCCGAGCGATGACAACGGCTCCCGGTTCGGCCGTCGTGGCCGTCCCGAGCCGTCCTCGACCGGCAGCGGCCCGGCTGTGCCGCGCCCGATGACCGCACCGCCGGTCGCCCCGGATCCGATCGGGCCGCCGCCGATGGCCCCGGCCGCGGCGAACGGTCTGCCCACCCGTGGCGGCAGCCCGCTGAACCGGCCGGTGTCGGTTCCGCCCCCGCCGCCCGGCATGACGCCGATCACGCCCGGCTCCCGTCCGGTCCCGGCCTCGCGCAACCCGGCCGTCCCGTCCTCGGTGCAGCCGGCCGGATCCAGCCCGGCCGACGCCGGCGAGCCGTTCCGCCCGACGCTGTCGAACGCCGAGCTCACCCGGGCCCGGTCCGAGCGGCAGCGCACGGTCATCCCGCCGCGCCCGACCACCCGGCAGCCCGCCACCAACGGCTCGGCGTCCGGCCCCACCGACTTCAGTCTCCCGATGCCCACTCAGCGACCCGTACAGGAGATCGCGGAGCCGGGTTCCCGGGCCAACTGGCCGCTGCTCAACAGCGAGAAGGACGAGACCGCACGCCCCGAGCCGGCCGCGCGCGGTGAGTTGCCGTCCCGGTCCGACCTGCCGTCCCGCGGTGAGTTGCCGTCCCGGTCCGACCTGCCGTCCCGCGGTGAGCTGCCGTCCCGGTCCGAACTGTCGCCCCGGTCCGAGCTGTCGCCCCGGTCCGACCTGCCGTCCCGCGGTGAGCTGCCGTCCCGGTCCGACCTGCCGTCCCGCGGTGAGCTGCCGTCCCGGTCCGAGCTGTCGCCCCGGTCCGAGCTGCCGTCCCGGCCGACCTCGTCGCGCCCGGCGCCGTCGGCGGCCTCGGTCAGTTCACCGACCGGTGGCCGGGTCCGCCCGCCGTGGCAGGACAACCTGGAGGCTCCGGCCCCGCTGCCGAAGGAGCCGTCGCTGCGCCTGGTCGACCAGGCCAGGAACAGCAGCGGCCGGGCCCGCCTGCCCGGACTCGACCAGCTCGGTGGCACCCCGCCGCCGCGGCGCGTCGTCGACGACGAGCGCTCCTCCAGGATCACCGCGCTGGACCGCAGCACCGCACCGCCGGTCCCGTCCGACAGCAGCGACGGCGATCTGCTGATCTTCGCGGCGGCCCGATCGGCGTGGTTCACCGGCACCACCGAGTCCGACGGCGACGTCGACTGGGCCAACCCGAACGACAGTGGCTGGCGTGCCGCGCAGAAGGCGGCCACCCCGGCCATCGCCGCGGAGACCTCGGCCGGTCTGCCGAAGCGGGTACCTCAGGCCAACCTGGTGCCCGGCTCCCCGCTGCGTGAGGAGCGCCCCCTCCGGATCGTCCGGGACGCCGCCTCGATCGCCGCGCACACCACCGGCTACTTCCGTGGCTGGCGGCGCGGGCAGGAGATCGGTGGCTTCGCGATGGGCGGACGGCCGGGCCGCGAGGCCGCCGGCGGCTGGGACTTCAGCCGCGACGGCCAGCCCGCCGACGAGTACCGCAACGACAACGCGGGGTATGGCAGCCGCTGACCCCGATGTGCGACGACAGAAGGCCGTGACCTCCGGGTCGCGGCCTTCCGCACGCCCGGCCGATGATGTCGGGATGCGCGCGATCATCTTCGACTTCTTCGGGACGCTGACCGACCCCTCCGCGGAACTGTTGCGCAAGGAGACGATCCAGGCCACGGCGGCGGTGCTCGGCGTGGAACCGGAGCGCTTCTGGTCCGCCATGGCGTCGAGCTTCCCGCAGCGGATCGTGGGCGCCTACGGCGGCACCCGGGACACCCTCCGCGCGGTCGCCCGGCAGTGTGGGACCGATCCGGACGACGAACGCCTGGACCGGGCCGTGGCGACCCATCACGCGGGCGCTGAGCGGGTCCGTACGCCCCGTCCGGGTGTCCTTGCCATACTCGACCACCTCCGGGCGGAGGGCTACCTCCTGGGGCTCATCAGCGACTGTTCCAGTGAGCTGTACGAGGCCTGGCCGGAGACCGATTACGCGTCCCGCATCGACGCCCCGGTCTTCTCCTGGCGGGAGGGGCACCGCAAACCCGACCCCCGGCTGTACGCGACCGCCGCCGCCCGGCTGGGAGTGCCGGCCGCCGAGTGCTGGTTCGTCGGTGACGGCGGCAGCCGGGAACACCACGGCGCCCGCCGGGCCGGTATGCGCCCGGTCCTGGTGACCAATGCGGCCTATCCGGGCGCCGGCGGCCTGCGCACCGACCCCGACTCCTACCTGCCCGATCACCGCATCGACGAGGTCGACGACCTGATCCGCCTTCTGGGATCGAGCCATGACAACAAGTGATCACTCATATACGATGACAACCGGCCGGAAAGCGCGCGAAAGCCCCGTTCCGGCCAGCCGATGTCTCGACCGGACGAAGCGGGGCTTTCGACCGCCGTGCTACGAGCGGAGCGCCTGCTGAGGTGCGTGCTTACTGCTTGCTCAGGCCGGAGCCGTCGCGCGGGTCCGACGCATCGTCAGCACATACTCGACAAGCGAGATGAGGACGTTCTTCGTCGATTCGCGGTTACGGGCGTCGCAGCTCACGACGGGCACGTCGCTCGAGACCGCCAAGGCGTCCCGCACGTCCTGCGCGTTGTGGTATTGCATGCCGTCGAAGCAGTTTATGGCCACCAGGTATGGCAGCCGCCGGTGCTCGAAGAAGTCGATGGCGGCGAAGCAGTCGGCGAGCCGACGCGTGTCCACCATCACCACTGCACCGATGGCACCCCGGACCAGCTCGTCCCACATGAACCAGAACCGTGTCTGGCCAGGTGTTCCGAACAGGTAGAGGATCAGGTCCCGGTCGATGCTGATCCGGCCGAAGTCCATGGCCACGGTGGTGGTCATCTTGCCCGGCACCTGCCGGTTGTCGTCGACACCCACACCGGCCGAGGTCATGATCGCCTCGGTGGTCAGTGGGGTGATCTCCGAGACTGATCCCACCAGCGTCGTCTTGCCGACGCCGAAGCCACCGGCGATGACAATCTTCGCCGATGTCACGCGTCCCGCAGCGGGACGGTGCGACATGTCAGAGCCTGCGAAGTCCACTCAGCACCCTTTCCAGCAGTTCCGTGCCTACCGCGTCGGTCTCGTCGTCCAGCGAGGTGGGCTCGTACACCGCGACCAGGCCGTCAGTGGCCATGTCAGCGACGATGATTCGTGCCACACCGAGCGGCAGTTGCATGCGTGCGGCGATCTCGGCGAGCGACTGAACTCTGCCGCCGTCGCACATCGCCGCGATGTACTGATGCTCGCTTCCACCCTGTCCGCCGCGACTGATCCCAGAACGGCCGCGCACGGTTGTCTCGACCAGCGCTTCCAGCGCTATCTCAAGCTTCGGCCGGGTCCGACCGCGGGTCATGGCGTACGGCCTGACCAGCGCGCCAGTCGGCTCATCGCGTTCAGGCATCGTCACCGTCAACCCCTCCTTCGGCCCCTCGAAGTGTATTGGTTATCAAAGCTTTTACCAGTAGCCGGCTGAGCTTACTCGGGCCGCGAAACCCCAGACAAACGCCTGGATGTCCCCGGCCCACTACCGCTTCAGCCCAGCACCCCGGCCGCCGAACGCGGCGCGGGAGTCAGAGCCTCGCCCACCCGGTCGACCAGGAGGGCCATCTCGTAGCCGACCTGACCGACGTCGCAGCTGCGCGCCGCGAGCACCGCGAACGAGGAACCGTCGGAGATGGACATCAGGAACAGGAAACCGTTGTCCATCTCGACGACCGTCTGGAGGACGGCGCCACCCTCAAAGCATCGTGCGGCACCCTGCGTCAGGCTTACCAGGCCGGACGCGATGGCCGCCAACTGGTCGGCGCGGTCCCGGGGGAGGTCCCGCGATGACGCCAGGAGCAGCCCATCGGCGGAGACCGCGATCGCGTGCGCGACCCCGGGAACGCGGTCGGCGAAGTTGGCCAGCAGCCAACCCAGATCCTGCGTAGATGTCATGCCTCATGCTCCTTGCCAGCCTGCGAGGGCTGCTGCCCTCCCGGAGTGTCCTCCAGGTTGGTCGATTGTTCCTTGGTGCGACCGCGCTGGACGCCACGGTGGTACGCGGAGAGTAGCCCGCGAACCCCCTCAGGCGTACGGCGCTGGACGGAGTTACCGCCCCGGTCGACACCACCGGGGACGAGTTGAGCCATCGGCGTGCGCTTCGGAAGGCCAGCCGTGGTGGTGACCTCGACCGGCGCCTCGGCAGCCGCGCGGGCCGCCTGCCAGCCGTCGTCAGCCGCGGTCCGCCATGGGTTCGCCGCGGGTGCGCCACCATTGCTGTAACCCGCCGCCGCCGCGGCCGGAGCACCAACAGTAGCCGGGTCGAGGTTGCGGGTCTCGGGCGAAACCTGCTGCGGCACACCCGAGGTACGGACCGGTTCCCCGGTCGGGATGCGCTGCGAGACGACCGATTCCTCGCCGGCACCGGAGATCCTGGGGCCGGCCACGGGGGCGTCGTTCGTCGTGATGAACCACGCCGACTCCAGCTCCCGGAAGATCGGCAGCTCCATGGTCTCGTCCGCGAACGGGACCGCACCCTCCCGGGCCGAGGCCATCTGGGCCGCGGCGGTGGCCTGCGCCTCCGCCGGGTCCGGGCTGGCCGGCAGGGCGGACACCGGCGAGACCGGTGCCGTCTGCGGGTTGACCGGCCGGGCCACCTGCGGCTGCACCTCGAAGTTCTCCGGGCGGAACCGCGGGATCTCGGCAGTCATGTCGAGCGCGGCGGCCAGGTTCTCCGGGACGTGCGGGGTGGCGGGCTCGCGGTCCGCGGCGACCGGCGGCCAGGCCGGCGGTGCCGAGGCATACGAGTTGCGCTGGTCGAGCGGCGATCCGGAGGTCGGGGAGGCCGACACCGGTTCGATCGGGCCGGAGGAGTACGGCGAGGCCGACACCGGCGGAGCGGGCGACACCGGAGGCGCCGAGATCGGCGGAACCGGGGGCGCCGACACCGGCGGCATGAACGTGTTCCGTCCCTGGCTCTCCGGGTTGGCCGGGAGCTGACGCGGAATCGTCGTACCGAAGCCGTTGATGTCGTTGTCCGGGCGGAATTCTCCGCCGTTGCGGCGCTGGGCCAGCTCGTCGAGACCGGCGAAGCCCTGCGGGCCGGACGGCAGCGGCGGGATGACCTCGTTGCTGCGCGGCCCGTGGAACCCGTTGGCCGAGCCGTTGCCGTTGCCGTTGAAGCCACCGCCGTTGAACCCACCGAAGCCGGCCGGAGCCGCACCGGTGAGGTCGGACCACGCCGGGACCGCGCCGTTGTAACCGTTCGACCCGTTCGAGCCGTTCGAGCCGTTGGAACCCGGGTAGCCGCTCTCCAGAGCCAGCGGCTCACCGAGGCCCGGCAGGCCGGAGCCCGGGCCGCCGTCGAACGCGCCACGTCCCGGGAGACCGTGGACCTGCGCGGAAGCCGTGGCGGCCAGGACGGAGACGGGCAGGCCCACCTCGGCGACGGTGCCGCGCTCGCGGTCCGCGGGCCGGAGTTCGACCCGGACCGCGTGCCGGTTCGCCAGCCGGGCGACCACGACGAGGCCCATCATCCGGGAGACGGCCACGTCCACCGTCGGCGGGTTCGCGAGCCGCTCGTTGAGGTCGCGGAGCTGCTCACGGCTGATGCCGATGCCGTGGTCCTCGACCGTGAGGATGGCGTTCTCACCGACGCGCCGGGCCTCGACCAGAACGTTGGAGTTCGGCGGGGAGAAGGCGGTCGCGTTGTCGAAGAGCTCGGCGACCAGGTGGACCATGTCGTTCACGGCGTGTGCCGCGACCTCGATGTCCCGGTCGATCATGCCGAACTCGATGCGGGTGTAGTGCTCGACCTCGGACTGCGCGGCACGCAGCACGTCGATCAGAGCGGCCGGCTCACGCTGGACACGGGTCGAGTCGGCACCGGCGAGGACCAGGAGGTTCTCGTCGTTACGCCGCATTCGGGTGGCCAGGTGGTCGAGCTGGAAGAGCTCGGCCAGACGGTCCGGGTCCTCCTCGCCGCGCTCCAGGCGGTCCAGGTGACCGATGAGCCGGTCGACCAGGATCTGGGAACGGCGGGCGAGGTTGACGAACATCGTCGCGACGGAGGCACGGAGTGCGGCCTGCTCGGCCGCGGTCCGGACCGCCTCGAGGTGAACCGCGTTGAACGCCTCGGTCACCTGCCCGAACTCGTCCCGGCTGCGCACCGGGAGAGGCTCGGCGATCTGGTCGGCGACCTGCGCCGGGGTGAGTGACGCGGAGAGCGCCGGGTCACGCAGCCGGCTCACCGCGTGCGGCAGGCCGAACTGGGCGACGGCGAGCGCACCCTGACGCAGCTCACGCAGCGAACGGGCCATCGACCGGGCGACCAACCACGCGAAGAGGATGGCCAGCAGGAGCATGCCGAGCAGAAGACTGGTCTCCAGGAAGACGTCCTGGTTGGTCTCGTCCCGCAGCTCGGTGGCGTCGGCCACGATCTTCTTGTCGAACTCCACCTCGACCTGCCGGAACAGGTCGTTGTAGCCGGCCAGCGCCTCCTCCCATTGGGCGGAGTTGAACGGCAGCGGGTCGGTGCCCTGCGTGGGGCGGAAGTCCAGCGGCTGGGTGTAGTTCTCCGCCGCCTGTCGCTTCTCACCGCTCACGGTCTTGCCGAAGTAGTCGACCTCTTCGCTGGTACCCACCGCGTCGAGGGTCTTCACCGCCAGCTCGTAACCGGTCACGGTCTCGAGCAGATCCCGGCGGTGGGTGTTGTCGAACTTCTGGTCGGCGACCATCTGCTGACCCAGGTAGCGCTGCTGGGCGATGTAGTCCTTCGCCCGGGCGACCGCGGCCACCACCCGGAGGTGATCGCTCAGCTCCTGGTTGTTGGCCAGCTGCGCGGAGACGTCGCGGACCTGGAGAAGGTCCTCGACGAGCCGGTTGTAGGTGTTGAGGACGTTGGACTCGTCCTCGTCGCCCTTGGCGACCCGGCTGCGGAAGGCCGGAAGGTCCTCGATGTTGCGGTCCAGGCGCAGAAGCACCTGGGTCACATTGTCCGGAACGTCCTCGAGAGCGCCCTTCTGCTGAAGGTACGGCTCCTTGGCGTCGTCGACCTCGGGGTGCTCGTCGTTGTACAGCTTGACGGCGGACTTGAAGGTCTCGCCGTTCTTCGGGCTGTTGGCGATCATCACGCCGTAGGTCCGCTCGGCCTGCAGGTGGTCGACCAGACCACCGGCGGCCTCGGACAGCACCGAGAGGGTGCGCGCGCGCTCCGCGTTACTGGCTTCGTCGATGTGGTCCACGAGGCCGTTGACACCGACGACGATCGTTGCCACCGTCGGCACCAGCATGATCAGGCCAAGTTTGGACCAGATCGGTAGGTCTCGGAGCCGACCCGCAGGTCGGCTGAGACGCGACATGACGCCATTCGCGCTGTTGGGGCGCTTGCTCACGTCACCGTCCTCCTGATTCGGGCCCGGCATTCGGCTCGCCAGGCACCGCACACGGCCGACTCGCCGACGTCGGGCCCCCGAGATTCCATCACGACAAGTGTCAAAGAGAAAGAGCAGGCGGACACGGACCGGTTGTGTGACGCGATGTTGCAACCTCGTAGTTGGACATCGCCGGTCTGAATATCACTGCCTGTGGTGCAGCACATCTCTCAAGGTCACTCACTCGATCGGCGCAGCATTGGGGGGTGGGTGCAGGCCGATCGGGTCCCGATCGTAGTCGATCGCGATAGAAGTGACGATGACTCGGTTCCCCGCGATCGGCAAGGCGAGGTGCCAGAGTATGCCGACTTTGCAGGCGGCAGTCTAGCCGAACGGCGGGGAGCCCAAGTCAGACGGTGGATTTCTTTTGACGTACGTTCGACCGAATCCGAATTTGACCTGATATAGCGCGATCTCAGGCGAGGAGCTTCGCGTACGCCGGCTTGATCACCTCGTTGATCAGGACCAGCCGCTCGTCATACGGGATGAACGCCGACTTCATGGCATTGATGGTCAGCCACTGGAACTCCATCCAGCCCCACCCGAACGCCTCGGCCAGCAGGGTCATCTCCTTCGACATCGACGTACCGCTCATCAGCCGGTTGTCGGTGTTGACCGTGACCCGGAACCGGAGGTCGCGCAGCAGCTTGATCGGGTGCTCGGAGATCGACGCGGCGGCGCCGGTCTGCACGTTCGACGACGGGCACATCTCGAGCGGGATCCGCTTGTCCCGGACGTAGGCGGCGAGACGGCCCAGCACCGGCGGTGCCGAGTGGGTGCCGCCGGTGGCCGACGGGGCGCTCGGCCCGTCCGCGGTGACCGTGATGTCGTCGATCAGGCGTACCCCATGGCCCAGACGGTCCGCACCGCACCACTGGAGGGCCTGCCAGATCGACGGCAGGCCGAAGGCCTCGCCGGCGTGGATGGTGAAGTGGAAGTTCTCCCGCTGGAGGTACTCGAAGGCGTCCAGGTGCCGGGTGGGCGGGAAGCCCGCCTCGGCGCCGGCGATGTCGAAACCGACCACGCCGCTGTCCCGGTAGCGGACCGCCAGCTCGGCGATCTCCTGCGACCGGGCCGCGTGCCGCATCGCGGTGAGCAGGGTGCCGATCCGGATGGGCGTGCCGTTCGCCGCCGCTTCGGCGCAGCCCTCCCGGAACCCGGCGTGCACCACCTCGACCACCCGGTCGAGGGTGAGACCGCGCTCCAGGTGCTGCTCCGGGGCATACCGGATCTCGGCGTAGACGACGCCGTCGGCGGCCAGGTCGAGGGCGCACTCGCGGGCGACCCGATGCAGGCCCTCCTCGGTCTGCATCACCGCGACGGTGTGGGCGAAGGTCTCCAGGTACCGTTCCAGCGAACCGGAGTCGGCGGCGGCGACGAACCACTCGCCGAGCCGTTCCGGATCAGTGGAGGGCAGTGGATGTCCGACCTTCTCGGCCAGCTCGACGATGGTGGCCGGCCGCAGTCCACCGTCCAGGTGGTCGTGCAGCAGGACTTTCGGGGCCTTGATGATGTCGGAATGTGCGATGCCAGCCATCAGAAGAGCCTAGAGGGAAGCGCTCGATGATCGACGGAGCTATTCCGTATCTGTGGTGCCCGGTGTGCCGGGAGCCACTCGCCCGCCGGGAGCGGGCGCTGCGCTGCCCGCGGCGGCACAGCTTCGACATGGCCCGGCAGGGGTACGCCGACCTGAGTGCCGGGCGCCTGCCGCACACCGGGGACAGCGCCGAGATGGTGGCCGACCGGGCCGGGTTCCTGGCCGCCGGGCACTACTCGTTCATCGCCGATGCGCTGGCCGGGCATCCGGCCGACGGGCTGGTGCTGGACGCCGGCACCGGGACCGGCGACTACCTGGCCTGGTTCCTGGACGCCGCCCCCGGGGCGACCGGGCTGGGGCTGGACGTCTCCAAGCCGGCGCTGCGACGGGCCGCGAAGGCGCATCCGCGGGCGGCGGCCGTCCTGACCGACCTGTGGCGCCCTCTGCCGGTCGCCGACGCGGTGGCGGGCGTGGTCCTCAACGTCTTCGCGCCGCGCAACGGCCCGGAGTTCCACCGGGTGCTGCGCCCCGACGGTGTGCTGCTGGTGGTCACCCCGGCCGCCGACCACCTGGCCGAGCTGATCGCCGCGCACGGGCTGATCCAGGTCGACCCGGACAAGGCGGCCCGGGTCAGCGGCAGCCTCGGCGAGCACTTCGCCCTCGCCTCGAGCGTCACGCTGCGGCGGGAACTGACACTGACCGCGGCCGAGGCCCGGACGCTGATCGGGATGACCCCCAGCGCCCGGCACGTGCCGGCGGACGGCCTGCCCACCCACGGCCTGACGGTGACGGCCGCCGTCGACGTGGCGGCCTACCGGCCGCTTCCCCGGGCGTCCGGCTAGACGGAGAGGTCGACCTCTTCCCATTCCGGGGGAGCGTCGTGGTACGGCCCCTTGAAGACCACCGCCCACTCGAGGGCCCACCGGCGCTGGCCGATCGCGTTGCTGTCCACCTCGCCCGGCAGCGGCCGGCCGCTCTGCTCCGCCTCCTGATAGGCCCAGTCCAGGCAGTAGTAGAGGTCGAGCAGGACCGCGGCCTCGATCGGGTCACGGACCGCGACCAGCGACCGGGACCGCCAGCTGGCGAACGTCTCCCCCGCGGGCAGCTCGGGCATCTGGGCCATCATCCGGTCGTCCGGCGCCACGGTGGGGTCCAGGTGCCGGCTCAGGCCGAGCAGCCAGGCCAGTGCGAAGACCGCGTCGTGGTGCAGCACGAAGGAGCGGTGGTCGCCTTTCGCCCCGATCACGAACTGCCACTCCGGCGGGGTGACCTGCTCCACCAGGTGCGAGCCGAGCAGCCAGCTCATCGCGGCCTCGGTGGGCATGCCGAAGCAGCGGGCGACGACGACGTGCAGCACCGCGGCGCGGGCTTCCAGCTCCGCGGTCGGGCGCAGCTCGACGGTGTCACCCGCCTCCCAGACCAGTGGGAACGCCAGCGGGGGCAGGGGCAGGCCGAGACGGGCCAGCTCGTCGAGACTTGCCTCGCGGACCGCGCGGGGGTCGGGGGCGGCCATCTGCATGGCGGCTCAGGCTATGCGGTCGAGCAGGAGCGGGGAAGTGGCGGGCTGCCCGGCACCGACGGTTATCGCGCCGGCGGCGTCGTCGCGGGCCGCGGGGATCCGGGACTCGTCGTCGGCACGCAGCTCCAGGAGCACGTCACCGGCCTTGACCCGGTCACCGGGGCGGACCCGCAGCTGGACGCCGGCGCCGAAGCTGACCGGGTCCTCCTTGCGGGCGCGACCGGCACCGAGACGCCAGGCGGCGATGCCCACCCCGTACGCGTCGATCGAGGTCACCACGCCGTCCTCGCCGGCCCGCAGCACCTCGGTGTGGGCGGCCGTCGGCAGCGGCGCGTCCGGGTCGCCGCCCTGCGCGCGGATCATCGCCCGCCAGGTGTCCATCGCCTGCCCGCTCGTGAGCGCCTTCTCCGGGTCGGCGTCCACCCCGGCGGCGGCCAGCATCTCCCGGGCCAGAGCCAGGGTGAGCTCCACCACATCGGACGGTCCGCCGCCGGCGAGCACCTCGACCGACTCGGCGACCTCGTTGGCGTTACCGACGGCCAGGCCCAGCGGGGTGCTCATATCGGTCAGCAGGGCGACCGTGGTGACGCCGCTGTCCTTGCCGAGCTGGACCATGGTGCGGGCCAGTTCCTGCGCGGTCGCCAGGTCCTTCATGAACGCGCCGGTGCCCACCTTCACGTCCAGGACCAGCGCCCCGGTGCCCTCGGCGATCTTCTTGCTCATGATCGAGCTGGCGATCAGCGGGATGGCCTCGACCGTGCCGGTGACGTCGCGCAACGCGTACAGCTTGCGGTCGGCCGGCGCCAGGCCCTCGCCCGCCGCACAGATGACCGCGCCGATCTCCTGGAGCTGGCTCTTGAACTGGTCGTTGCTGATCCGGGCCTGCCAGCCGGCGATCGACTCCAGCTTGTCCAGGGTGCCGCCGGTGTGGCCGAGGCCGCGGCCGGACAGCTGGGGCACGGCCACCCCGCACGCGGCGACCAGCGGGGTCAGCGGCAGGGTGATCTTGTCACCGACGCCGCCGGTGGAGTGCTTGTCGGCGGTCGGCCGGGACACCGAGGAGAGGTCCAGCCGTTCGCCGCTGTTGATCATCGCGGCGGTCCAGCGGGCGATCTCGGCGGGTGTCATGCCGCGCAGCAGGATCGCCATGGCGAGGGCCGACATCTGCTCGTCGGCGACGACACCCCTGGTGTAGGCGTCGACCACCCAGTCGATCTGGGCGTCGGTGAGCACGTGGCCGTCCCGCTTGGCCCGGATCACGTCCACGGCTGCGAATGCACTCACGGTTTTTCCTCTTCCCAGCGCTGCCGGATGTTCTCCGGAGCTTCTCCCTCGCCGGCCCAGGACAGGCCGCCCTCGGCATCCACCACCACGACCCGGGGAGTCCGGACCAGGCCCCAGGCCACCGCGGCGGCCGTCGTGGGCAGGTTCGGTCCCTCCTCCAGGATGCCCTTCTCCTCGGCCGATCCGGGCTCGCCGGACGACCGCTCCCAATAACCCGTCCAGATCGTCGTGCCGCCGGAGATGTCCGGGTGCACGAAGACCGTCCCCCGGCCGCGCCACCTGGCCAGATCGGCCGGGACGTCGGCGGCACCGACCGGGCCGGTGACCCGCTCCATGTCCTCGTAGCCGAACGCGTGCGGCAGCAGCTCGGTCATCCGCAGCGGCCGGGGCAGCGCCTCGACCAGCAACTCCGGGCCGCCGTGCTCCCACAGCAGCTGGCGACAGCGCCCGCACGGCATCAGCGGGGCGCCGGTGGCGTCCACGCACGAGATCGCCACCAGCCGGCCGCCGCCGGTCGCGTGCAGCGAGCTGACCAGGCCGCACTCGGCGCACAGGGTCATGCCGAGCGACGCGTTCTCCACGTTGCAGCCGACCACCATCCGGCCGTCGTCGACCAGGCCGGCGACGCCGACCGGGAAGTCCGAAACCGGTGTGTACGCCCGCCGCATCGTTTCGATGGCGGCGGCGCGCAGGGCCGCCCAGTCGATCTCCATGACGTCGATTCTGCCGTACCCGGCGGGTCGATCCGACCGCGGCACCGTTACCCGCGCTCGAAAAATGATCATGAAACAAACGGGAAACCGCTCACGAACGTCGGGTTCGCGAGCGGTTTCCGATGGATCTCAACTCTTGATGTACGGCTGACCGTCCGCCGCCGGAGCACGGACCCGGCCGACCAGACCCGCCACCGCGATCAGCGTGGCCAGGTAGGGCAGCATGTTCAGGAACTGGCTGGGCACCGGGCTCTCGATCGCGCTGAGGTAGGTGGCCAGCTTCTGGGCGAACCCGAAGAACAGGGCCGCACCGAGCGCGCCGAACGGGGTGTACCGGCCGAAGATGAGCGCGGCCAGGGCGATGAAGCCGGCGCCCGCGGTCATGTTCTTGGTGAAGCTGCCGGTCGCCACCAGCGTGAAGTAGGCGCCGCCGATACCCGCCACCACACCGCCGAGCAGCACGTTGAGGTAACGCAGGCCGCGTACCCGGATGCCGACCGTGTCCGCCGCGGTCGGGTGCTCGCCGACCGCCCGGGTCCGCAGGCCCCACCGGGTCCGGCTGAGCCCGAAGTGGATCGCCACGACCAGGGCGAGTGCCACCCAGACCAGCAGGTTCGCCTCGAACAGCACCGGGCCGATGACCGGGATGTCGGCCAGACCGGGGATCCGCCACTCGGGCATCTGCGGCGGCGTGTTGTAGGTCTGCGCGTCGGGCTGCATCAGGCGCTCGTAGAGGAAGCCGGTGATGCCGAGGGCGAACAGGTTGAGCACCATGCCGACGACGGTCTGGTCGACCAGGTAGCGGATCGACAGCACGGCCAGGATGGCGGCGATGATCACGCCACCGACCGCCGCGCTGATCAGGCCGGCCCAGACGCTCGTCGCCATCGTGCCGACCAGGGCGCCGGCGAACGCGCCCATCAGGAACTGGCCCTCGATCGCCACGTTCACCACACCGGACCGCTCACCGAGCACGCCGGCGAGCGCGCCGAGGATCAGCGGCAGGGCCAGTTGGAGGGTGCCCTCGGTGGTGTCCACCAGCGGCATGAAGTTGCCCGCCACCTGCCAGCACAGGAAGGACAGCACGAAGGCCAGGATGCCCAGGCTGAGCAGCACGTTGGAGCGGCGCCGGGCCAGGCCGGCCAGCATCGCGCCACCGGCCGCCAGCGCCAGCAGCCCGAAGAGCACCGCACCGACCTGGCCGTTGATGGAGAGCGCGGCGCCTTCGGCGTCCTCGCTCAGGGTGAACCGGGCGTCCTCGCTCGGCGCCAGCGCGCCGAACACGGCCGCGGCCAGCGCGCCGATCAGGACGAGGGCCAGGCCGAGACGGCACTGCCGGGACCAGAACGGCTCCGGCGCGGCGACCTCGGTCGGCTCCTGCACAGTCGCGGTCGACATGTCCTCAGCCCTTCGCCAGGGAGGTGCCGGCCCCGGTGACCCGGGCGGCACGCAGACGGAAGATCGCCTTCACCAGGGCGGGGGCGGCGATGAAGATGACGATGAGCGCCTGGAGCACGGTGACCAGCTCCAACGAGATGCCCGCGTACGACTGGATCCGGTTCCCACCGGCCCGCAGCGCACCGAACAGCAGTGCGGCGAAGAACGTGCCCCACGGACGGTTGCGGCCCAGCAGCGCGACGAGCAGGCCGTCGAAGCCGATGTTGCCGGCCACCGCCGGGGTCAGCGCGTACGCCGTACCGAGCACCTGGGTCGCACCACCGAGGCCGGCCAGGCCCCCGGCGACCGCCATCAACAGCACGTACGTCCGGCCCACACTGATGCCCGCGGTCTGCGCGGCGTGCGGGTTGGCGCCCACCGCGCGGATCTCGAAGCCGAAGGCCGAACGCTTCAGCAGCCAGGCGACACCGGCCGTGACCAGCACCGCGATCAGGATGCCGAGGTGCACCCGGAGAATGCCGCCGGGGGACGGCAGCTGTGCCGACTCCGCGACGGACTTGCTGATCGCGTCGGTCCGGCCGGGAGCCTGCACCCCCTTCTGGATGACCAGCCAGGAGAGGAAGAGCGCGGCGGTGTAGTTGAGCATGATCGTGGTGATCACCTCGTGCGCACCGGTCCGCGCCTTGAGCAGGCCGGGGATGAAGCCCCAGAGCGCACCGCCGATGACACCGGCGAGCAGCGCGACGACCAGGTTGAGCACGATCGGCAGGCCGAACGTGAAGCCGGCGGCACCGGCCACCACACAGCCGAGCACGGCCTGGCCCTGGGCGCCGATGTTGAACAGGCCGCCCCGGAAGGCCAGCGCGACCGACAGACCGGTGAACACCAGCGGCGCGGCGTAGGTCAGCGTCTCCGACAGCGGCGCGAACGCCTCCTGCCAGGTGGCGGTGCCGTCGAACCAGGCCTGGAACACGGCCGGGTCACCGAAGGCGCCCTTCAGCAGATCGGCGTACGCCTCACTGATCAACGTCCAGCTGGCGTTCAGCGCGTCCGACGGACGGGCGGTGAAGTAGACGAACTTGGCCAGCACGTCCGCGTCCGAGACGACGATCAGGACCGCGCCGATGATCACCGCCAGGACGATCGACAGGGTGGTGATCAGGACGTTGTTGGACGCCCAGAGGTTACGGGTGAACACGCTCAGGAAGCTCTCCTGATCGGCGGGCGCCGGCTTCTTCGGCGCCTCGGTGTTCGTCTCGGCGGTCACTTCTCCCCCTCCGCCGGCGCGCCGGTGATGCCGGCCATGAGCAGGCCCAGTTCCTCGCGGGGCGTGTCCGGCGAGACGATGGCCAGGATCCGGCCGCGGTACATCACCGCGATCCGGTCCGCGAGGCCGACGACCTCGTCCAGCTCGCTCGAGACCACGAGCACCGCCGTACCCTGGTCACGCTCGTGAATGATCTGCTTGTGGATGAATTCGATCGAGCCGACGTCCACACCGCGGGTGGGCTGCGACGCGATGAACAGGCGCAGCGGGCGGGACATCTCCCGGGCCACCACGACCTTCTGCTGGTTACCGCCGGACAGGGTGCCGACCAGGGTGTCCGCCGACTGGCAGCGGATGTCGAACTGCTCGATCCGCTCCCTGGCGTTACCGCCGACCTTGCCGCCGTCGACGCGGAAGGCGTTGCCGTACGGCGCGCTGTCGTACATGTCCAGGACGAGGTTCTCCGCGACCGAGAACTCCTTGACCACGCCGTCGTGGCTACGGTCCTCGGGGACGTAGCCGACGCCGGAGCGCAGGATCTTCTTGGTGCTCAGGCCGATCAGGTCGTCGCCCTCCAGGCGGACCGATCCGGCCCGCACCTCGCGCAGGCCCATCACGGCCTCGACCAGCTCGGTCTGGCCGTTGCCCTGGACACCGGCGATGCCCAGCACCTCGCCGGCCCGGACCTCCAGGTCGACGCCGTCGACCGCGCGGATGCCCCGGTCGTCGTCGACCACGAGTCCGTCGATCTTCAGGACGACGGCGCCCGGCTCGGCCGGGGCCTTCTGCACCTCGAGGCTCACGGCCCGGCCGACCATCAGGGCGGCCAGTTCGTCCTCGCTCGTGTCCGGGCTGGCGGTGCCGACGATCCGGCCGCGGCGGACCACGGTGATCCGGTCGGCGATCGCCTTGACCTCTTTGAGCTTGTGGGTGATGAAGACGATCGACTTGCCCATCGCGGTCAGCGACCGCATGACGGCGAGCAGTTCCTCGGTCTCCTGGGGGGTGAGCACCGCGGTCGGCTCGTCCAGGATCAGCAGGTCGACCTCGCGGGTCAGCGCCTTGACGATCTCGACCCGCTGCTGTGCGCCGACCGGCAGGTCCTCGACCAGGGCGTCCGGGTCGACGGGCAGGCCGTACTTGGTGGAGGTGTCGATGACGTCCCGGCGGGACCGGCGGCGGTCCAGCCAGCCGAGCGGCCCGCCGCGGGTCTCCTCCGCACCGAGCGCGATGTTCTCGGCCACGGTGAAGACGGGAACCAGCATGAAGTGCTGGTGCACCATGCCGATGCCGGCGGCGATGGCGTCCCGGGGACTGTTGAAGACGACCGGCTCGTCGTTGACGAGGATCTGACCCTCGTCCGGGTGGAGCAGGCCGTAGAGCTGGTTCATCAGCGTCGATTTACCGGCGCCGTTCTCGCCGAGCAGGGCGTGAACCTCGCCGGGCTCGACCGTGATGTCGATGTGGTCGTTGGCCACCAGGTCGCCGAAGCGCTTGGTGATGCCGCGCAATTCCAGTTTCAGCGGAATCTCCCGACGTCGGGTAGCTGGTCCTGGTGGACGGTTGACAGGTCTAATGCGAGCCGCCGCTCGGCCGCGGTGTGAATCCGCGGCCGGGCGGCGGCCAGATGCTACCTACTCGAAGGTCACTTCGGCGCGCTGGCCGACTCGACCTTCACCTTGCCCGCGATGATGTCGGCCTTCAGCGTGGTCAGCTCGCCCTTCAGAGCGGCGTCGACCTTGCTGTCGAAGCTGTGGAACTCGGCGAGCGAGACGCCGTTGTTCTCCAGGTTGCCGACGTAGCCCGGGGTCGCCGACAGGGTCTCACCCTTGGCGCCCTTGACGACGGCCTCCTTGACGGCCTCTTCGATGTTCTTGACCACGGTGCTCAGGAACACGTCGCAGTACTGCGCGGCGCTGGTGCAGCCGTCCTGGTCGACCCAGATGACCGAGACCTTGCCGCCGGAGTCCTTGGCGACCTGCGCGGTGCCCAGGCCGGTGCCGCCGGCGACCGGCATGATCACGTCGGCGCCCTGCGAGACCAGGGTCTGGGTGATGCTCTTGCCCTTGTTCTGGTCACCGAAGTTCTCGGCGAAGCTGCCGTTCTGCGCGGCCTTGTTCCAGCCGAGCACCTCGACCTTCTTGCCCTTGACCGTGTTGTAGTGGGCGACACCGTCGGCGAAGCCGTCCATGAAGATGGTCACCGGGGCGATCTTCAGGCCGCCGTAGGTGCCGACCTTGCCGGTCTTGGTGTAGCCCGCGGCCAGGTAGCCGGCGAGGAACGCCGCCTGCTGGGTGGCGAACTGCATCGGGTAGACGTTGGGGCTCTCGCTGCCGCTGTCGACGATGCCGAACTGCGACTTGGTGCTCTCCTTCGCGATCTTGGTGGTGGCCGTACCCATCAGGCCGCCGACCGCGAGGATGAAGTTGCAGTTCTGCGAGACGTAGTTACGCAGGCCCGGCTCGTAGTCGGCCTCGGACGAGGACGCCACGTACTTCGGGTCGACGTTGGTTGCTTCCTTCTGGGCGGCCTGGAGACCGGCCCACGCGGAGGCGTTGAACGACTTGTCGTCGATGCCGCCGGTGTCCGTGACCATGCATGCCTTGTAGGCGGCCGCAGCGGCGGTGCTTCCGCTGGCGGCCGGGGTCTCTGCCGGGGCCTCACCACAGGCGGCGGCAGCGAGCGTCAGCCCACCTGCCGCGAGAATCGCCACGATCCGCTTCCCACGTACTGGGCGCAAGACGCCCTCCTTCCGCTGCACACCGAGGTTCGAGTACCCGGGTGAATCTCAGGTCGGGAGCGTATCCCCGGCCCCGTACCGAGACCGGACATCGGTACGGACTGTTGGCGCACCGTTATACCGCCGCAATCACCCTGGTCGTGGCACGTCGCTTTCGGCTGGTTCAGGAGGGAATTGCGCCCGTGACAGGAAACACTGAGTTAACGTTCAGCGCGCCGCCATGCCCGTACGCCGAGCACGCCGACGGTGGTCCCGATGGCCAGGGACGCGACGATCAGCACGGCGTGCACCCAGAGGAACGCGGTCGGCGCCGAGCCGTCGAAGGAGCGGTCGTCCTTCCAGATCGCCAGCCCGAACCGGGGCCAGATCACCCAGGTCCACACACCCACGCCGATCAGGAACGCCGCCCAGCGTCTGTTGATCATCACGGGGCAAGTATCCCAGTGCGGTCAGGCGGTGAGTCTCCCGGCTATCCGGCGCCAGCCGGCCAGCACCTCGTCGGGCTCCGGCGGCGCGTCCGGGTACTCCTGGGCCACCAGCGGCTCGGAGTCCTCCGTCCCCGGGTCCTCCGCGGCGTCCCGGACCAGGTCGATCTCCTTACGGATCGCCTCCACCCCGTTCAGCGGCAGCATCGGCTCCACCACGGCCATCAGGTCGTCGTCGATCACCACGGCGCGGGCCAGCGCGAGCGCGTGCCGGTGTTCGTACGGCCCGCACACGATGGGCTCCCAGTCCTCCGTCTCGTCGAGTGATCCGAAGGTGATGACCCACGGCTGCTCGGCGATCGGCGAGCCGGGTGGCAGGTGCAGCGTCACGAGGGTGCCCATCGGCCCATCATCGCGGGCGGTCGTGCCGAATCCAGGTGTTTTGCCCCACCGGGGCGGTCTTGTCATCAGCTGACAGATCGACCACCCGGCCGTGCGGGCTGGTCGCCGCCCAGGCCGCGCCGAACAGCAGCAGCTGGTTGAAGACGTAGAGGTAGACCAGGGCGCCGACGGCGGAGCCGACCAGGCCGTACGCCGGATTGCGCTCGACCAGCCCCACGAACGACTTGCCGACGGTGTTGAGCAGCATGATCCCGATGCCGACTTGGAGCACCGGCGGTGTCATCCGGCGGGCCGTCATCCGCAGCCGGGGCACGGCCGCCAGCAGCGCCGCCGCCAGCAGCATGTTGACCACCAGGGTGAGAACCCAGCTCACCACCGACAGCGGGGCCGTGAACCCGCCGCCGGCCATCCAGTGCAGCAGCCGCTCCAGGCCGTAGACGGCGAGCTGGGAGAGGGCCAGCAGGAGCAGCAGCCCGACCAGCACCACCAGGTCGACGGCCTGCCGGATGCCGATGTAGCCGGGTTGCTCGCGGAGCCGCCAGATCAGGCGCTGCGACGACCGGATCGCCTCGACCCAGCCGATACCGGTGAAGGTCAGGCCGATCAGGCCGACGATGCCGACGCTGCCCTTGCTCTCCAGGATGGCCTGGATGTCGAGGAACGGCAGGTTCTGGTGGAGGAAGTCACGGACCAGGGCGAGCAGCTCGACGTTGGCGGTGAGCAGCCAGCCGAAGATGGAATACCCGATCAGCAGCAGGGCGAAGACCGCGAAGAAGCCGTAGTAGGCGATGGCCGCGGCCAACCGGCCACCCTGGACGCTCTCGTAGCGCAGGATCGCCCGGCAGAAGTGGTCGAAGTAGGGGGATCGGTAACGCACCGCCAGGATCCGGGCCGCGGTGGCGTCGAAGGCCCGGTCGATCGGATTCACCGGCCGACCGTATCGGACACTTCAGCTTCCGAGTGGGAAGTCCCGGCGTGGCCGCCAGGGACCCTCACCGCCGTGGGAGAACAGGGTGAACGCGGTGACCTCGAATCGGGCCGAGAAATCGGCCAGATCGTCGAACACCGCGTCCAGCGCCTCAGCCGGCACGTCCTGCGCCACCGTGACGTGCGGGTGGTACGGAAAACGGGTGTCCCGGTTGATGTCCTCGGAGCGGGTGATCGCCTCGGCCAGCAGCTCGCACTCGCTGATCCCCTGGGCCAGCGTCACGAACACCACCTCGGTGATCGGCCGGAACGTGCCGGTCCCCCGCAGGTGGACGGTGAACGGCTGCTGGGCCGACGCGATCGCCTCGAGATGTTTCTCGATCGCCGGCAGCGCGTCGGCGGCCACCTCGGTGGGCCCGAGGAGGGTGACGTGCGCCGGCGTCCAGGCGGCCTGCGGGTCACCGGCCTCCGCCCGCCGGCGGGTGAGCGCCGAGCCCCACGGCTCGGGGATGTCGACGGCCACGCCGATGCGGGTGGAGTCGGGCACAGCGCGCGGGCGGCTGTCGTCGGGATCGGACATGGTGCGGCTCAGGCTTCGCGGGCCGGACTGAGGAAACCCACGTTCTGGTACGCCCTGGCGAGCGTGGCCGCGGAGACGGCCCGCGCCTTCTCGGCGCCGATCGCCAGCACCTTGTCGAGCTGGGCCGGGTCGTCGAGGTAGAGCCTGGTCCGCTCCTGGATCGGCTTGACGAACTCGACGAGCACCTCGGCGAGGTCCTTCTTGAGGTCGCCGTAGCCGCGCCCGTCGTACGCCTCGAGCAGCTCGTCGATGGCCCGGCTGGTGAGCGCCGCGTAGATGGTCAGCAGGTTGCTGACGCCGGGCTTGTTCTCCTCGTCGTAGAGGATCTCGCGCCCGGTGTCGGTGACCGCCGACTTGATCTTCTTGGCCGAGCGGGCCGGGTCCTCCAGCAGCTCGATGATGCCGTTGGGCGAGGAGGCCGACTTCGACATCTTGATCGCCGGGTCCTGGAGGTCGAAGATCTTCGCGGTGTCCTTCACGATGTACGCCGAGGGCACGGTGAACGTCTTGCCGAACCGGGAGTTGAACCGCTGGGCCAGGTCGCGGGTCAGCTCCAGGTGCTGGCGCTGGTCCTCACCGACGGGCACCTGGTCGGCCTGGTAGAGCAGGATGTCGGCGGCCTGGAGGATCGGGTAGCTGAACAGGCCGACGGTCGTGCTGTCCTGCCCGGCCTTGGCCGACTTGTCCTTGAACTGGACCATCCGGCCGGCCTCGCCGAACCCGGTGATGCAGCTGAGCACCCAGCCGAGCTGCGCGTGCTCGGGCACGTGCGACTGGACGAAGAGGGTGCACCGCTCCGGGTCGAGCCCGAGGGCGAGCAACTGGGCGGCGGAAATCCGGCTTCGCTTCCGCAGAAGCGCCGGATCGTGTCCCATGGTGATGGCGTGCAGGTCGACCACGCAGTAGAACGCGTCGTGCGTGTCCTGCATCGACACCCAGTTGCGCACCGCGCCCAGGTAGTTGCCGAGGTGGAAGGAGTCGGCCGTCGGCTGGATGCCGGAAAGCACTCGCGGGCGGCGGGCAACGTCGGACATGGGCGCCATTGTGACAGCCCCGGCCCGCGATCCGCGAATCCCCTGCCGGGGCATGCTGATGTTCGAACCTGTTGACCTTTGATCGTTTCTGGGGAATTCTAGGTTCGTCCGCACCAGAGAAAGGGCCTCAGTCGTGAAATTGCTCGTCACCGGCGGCGCCGGGTACGTCGGCAGTGTGACCAGCAGGCTACTGCTGGACGCGGGCCACGAAGTGGTCGTGCTCGACAATCTGCGCACCGGGTTCCAGGAGGCGGTCGCCCCCGACGCGACCTTCGTGCAGGCCGACATCGCCGACGCCGGGCAGGTGCTCACGCCGGACTCCGGTTTCGACGCGGTGCTGCACTTCGCCGGCCTGATCGCGGCCGGCGAGTCGATGGCCCGGCCGGAGCTGTACTGGCACGAGAACGTGGTGAAGTCGCTGGCCCTCCTCGACGCGATCCGTGCCGCGAAGGTACCGCGTGTGATCTTCTCCTCCACCGCCGCGGTCTACGGCAACCCGGTCGAGCTGCCCATCACCGAATCCGCGATCAAAGCACCGACCAGCACGTACGGGTCGACGAAGCTCACCTTCGACCTGGCGCTCACCTCGGAGGCGTTCGCGCACGGCCTGGCCGCCGTCTCGCTGCGCTACTTCAACGTGGCCGGCGCCTACATCGCCGAGGGCCACGAGATCGGCGAGCGGCACGACCCGGAGACCCACCTGATCCCGATCACCCTTCAGGTGGCCGCCGGCAAGCGGGAGAAACTGCAACTGTTCGGCGACGACTACCCGACCGTGGACGGCACCTGCGTGCGCGACTACATCCACGTCGATGACCTGGCGCGGGCCCACCTGCTGGCCCTGGACGCCACGGTCGCCGGTGAGCACCGCATCTACAACCTGGGCAACGGCAACGGCTTCTCCAACCGGCAGGTCGTCGAGGCGGCCCGCGAGGTCACCGGCGCCGAGATCCCGGTGGAGATCGCCGCACGCCGCGACGGCGACCCGGCCACCCTGGTCGCCTCGTCCGGGCGGGCCCGCGACGAGCTGGGCTGGACCCCGCGGAAGAACACCCTGCACGACATGATCGGCGACGCGTGGACCTTCTACCGCAAGCACGTGGCATGAACCTGGCCGAGACCGCGCAGGCGGCATTCACCGAGGCGTACGGGACCGGCCCGGCCGGACTGTGGGCGGCACCCGGACGGGTCAACCTGATCGGCGAGCACACCGACTACAACGACGGGTTCGTGCTGCCCTTCGCGCTGCCGCAGCGGACCGTGGCGGCGGCCGGTCCCGCGCCGGACGGCCGCTGGTCGGTCTGCTCGACGCTGGCGCCCGAGCCGGTCGTCTTCGGGGTCACCGAACCGGGTGACGTCACCGGCTGGGGAGCCTACGTCGCCGGTATCGTGTGGGCTCTCCAGGACGCCGGGTTCGAGGTTCCGCCGGCGCGGATCGCGATCGCGTCGGACGTACCCCTGGGGTCGGGTCTCTCCTCGTCGGCCGCGCTGGAGTCGGCCGTGCTCACCGCGCTGATCGACCTCGGCGGTCTGGATGTGCCGACGGAACGGCGGCCGGCGATCGCGCAGCGCGCCGAGAACGTGTATGTGGGGGCGCCGACCGGCATCCTCGACCAGTCCGCGTCGATCCGCTGCCGTGCGGGGCACGCGCTGTTCCTGGACTGCCGCAGCTATGCGGTCGAGCAGATCCCGTTCGACCTGGCGGGCGAGGGCCTGGCCATCCTGGTGATCAACAGCAACGCGCCGCACCAGCACGTCGACGGCGAGTACGGCGAGCGCCGCAAGAGCTGCGAGGCGGCGGCCGCGGCCCTGGGCGTGCCCGCGCTGCGCGACGTCTCCACCGCCGAGTTGCCGCAGGCTCTGGACCGGCTCGACGACGACGTGCTGCGCCGCCGGGCCCGGCACATCATCACCGAGAACCAGCGGGTGCTGGACACCGTGTCGCTGCTGCGCTCCGGCCGGGTCCGCGAGATCGGGCCGCTGCTGACCGCCTCGCACGCGTCCATGCGGGACGACTTCGAGATCACCGTGGACCAGGTGGACGTGGCCGTGCAGGCCGCGCTGGACGCGGGGGCGTACGGCGCACGGATGACCGGCGGCGGTTTCGGCGGATGTGTGCTCGCCCTGGTCGACACCGGCCGGGCCGACGCGACGGCCGCCGCGGTCGCCGCCGCCTACGAGCAGCGGGGCTTCACCGCCCCGACGAGCTGGGTGGCCACCGCCGGCCCCGGTGCCGCCCGGGTCTGACGCTTCGAAGGGTTCTGCTGCGGGTATGCCCGGTCCCATGACGACCGACCAGCACCCGCAGCAGAACGAACCCAACGAGTTCGGATTCGCCGGCGCCGCCACCGGGCCGGAGCCCGACCCGCGCCGGCAGGACCCCACCGAGGACGTCGCGGTGCCCGCCGACGACTTCACCGCCCCTCTCACCCGGGCACTGGACGACGCCACCCACCGCGACGAAAGCTGACCGGCGGCCACCCATCTGAGGGCCCGGATGGCCGTTCGCCTGATCACCCGCAGGAGCGAGACCAGAGCCTCACCGGCCGGCACCGGACTATCGTGACGGCATGGGGGTAAGCCCACCGTATCTTCACGATGACACCGAGCGAGGTGTCAGCGTCACCACCGAAGCCGCCGAGGACGCCGTCGTCTGCGTCCTCACGGTCCGCGGAACATGGGACGCCCAGCTCAGCTTCCAGGTGTCCGTGACGCTGCGGCGGTGCTTCACCGAGCACCCGGACGGGCTGATCGTGGACCTCTCCGGGCTACGGGACCCGCACAGCGAGAGCATCCCCACCTGGATGACCGCCCGCGCCTTCGCCGCGAGCCTGGATCCGCCGGTGCACCTGGCCCTCTGTGTCCCGCCGGAGCTGCCGCTCGGCTGCCGCCTGCAGGGCCTGGGTGCCGGCCGGTTCCTGCCCGTCTACGCCAAGGCGCGCCAGGCCCGCGTGGCGCTGGCCGGCCGGATCCCCCGTGACCAGGGGCTGAGCCTGACACTGCGATCCGAGCCGGAGGCACCGAGCCTGGCCCGCAACCTGGTCAGCGACGCCTGCCTGACGTGGGGCCTGGTCCACCTGCTGCACCCGAGCCGGCTGGTGATGTCGGAGCTGGTCACCAATGCCGTCGAGCACGCCGGCACCGACATCCGGGTGACGGTGGGCCGGCGCGGTGCGGGGCTTCAGCTGTCCGTGGCCGACGACGACCCCCGTCTGCCCGGCATCCTGCCGGTCTCCCGCCCGCGCCCGGACCTGCCACTCGACGAGCGTGGCCGCGGGCTGCGGACGGTGGACGAGACGGCCGCCCGATGGGGCGCCGTCCCGACCGAGACCGGCAAGGTCGTCTGGGCGACCGTGGTCAGCGTGCCTCGATGATGATCCCGGCGCCGACCGTACGGTTGGTGCTCTCGTCGATCAGGATGAACCCGCCGGTGGTGCGGTTACGGCGGTACTCGTCGGCGAGCAGCGGCACGGTCGTACGCAGTTTGACCCGGCCGATCTCGTTGAGGCTCAGCTCGCCGGCCGACTCGTCACGGTGCAGCGTGTTCACGTCGAGCCGGTACTGAAGGCCGCGCACCACGGTCCGGGCGGTCCGGGTGGTGTGCTTGATCGCGTACTTGCCGCCGACCCGCAGCGGGGCCGTCTCGTCCATCCAGCAGACCATCGCCTCGATGTCCTGCGCGACAGCCGGCCGGTTCTGCGGGCGGCAGATCATGTCACCGCGCGAGATGTCGATCTCGTCGGCCAGCCGGACCGTCACCGACATCGGCGGGAACGCCTCGTCGATCGGGCCGTCAGCGGTCTCGATCGCCGCGATCGTGCTGGTCAGCCCGGACGGCAGGACCATCACGTCGTCACCCGGCTTGAGGATGCCGGACGCGACCTGACCGGCGTACCCCCGGTAATCGGTGACCGTGGTCGACTGGGGCCGGATCACGTACTGCACGGGGAAACGCACGTCGACCAGGTTGCGGTCACTGGCGATGTGCACGTGCTCCAGGTGATGCAGCAGCGACGGGCCCTCATACCACGGGCTGTTCTCCGACCGAGAGGCGATGTTGTCGCCGTTGAGCGCGGAGATCGGGATGATCGTCAGGTCCGGGGCGTCGAGCTTCGCGGCGAACGAGGTGAACTCGTCGGCGATCCGCTCGAACACCTTCTGGTCCCAGTCGACCAGGTCCATCTTGTTCACGCAGAGGACCAGGTGCGGCACCCGCAGCAGGCTGGTCAGGAACGCGTGCCGGCGGGACTGCTCGACCAGGCCCTTGCGGGCGTCGACCAGGATCAGCGCCAGGTCCGCGGTGGACGCTCCGGTCACCATGTTGCGGGTGTACTGAATGTGGCCCGGCGTGTCGGCGATGATGAACTTCCGCCGCGGCGTGGCGAAGTAGCGGTACGCCACATCGATCGTGATGCCCTGCTCCCGCTCGGCACGCAGGCCGTCGGTGAGCAGCGCGAGGTTCGTGTACTCGTCGCCACGGGACGCGCTGGCGGTCTCCACGGCCTCGAGCTGGTCCTCGAAGATCGTCTTCGTGTCGTACAGCAGCCGGCCGATGAGGGTGGACTTGCCGTCGTCGACACTGCCCGCGGTCGCGAACCGCAGCAGGTCCATGCCGCGGGAGGCGGCGGCGTCAGGCTCGAGAACTGCCTGGCTCATCAGAAGTAACCCTCTCGCTTACGGTCTTCCATCGCGGCTTCGCTGACCCTGTCGTCACCACGGGTGGCGCCACGCTCGGTGATCCGGGTCGCGGCGACCTCGTCGATCACCTTCTCCACGGTGTCCGCCTCGGAGAGCACGGCCGCGGTCTGCGACGCGTCACCGACCGTCCGGTACCGCACCCGGCGGACCTCGGACGTCTCACCGTCACGCAGCCTGATGAACTCGTTGACCGCGTAGAACATCCCGTTCCGCTCGACGACCTCACGGTCGTGGGCGTAGTAGATGCTCGGCAGCGGGATGTTCTCCTTGGCGATGTAGTGCCAGACGTCCAGCTCGGTCCAGTTGGACAGCGGGAACACCCGGATCGACTCACCCGGGTGATGCCGGCCGTTGTAGAGCGACCACAGCTCGGGCCGCTGGTTCTTCGGGTCCCACTGGCCGAATTCGTCGCGGAAGCTGAACATCCGCTCCTTGGCCCGCGCCTTCTCCTCGTCCCGGCGGGCGCCGCCGAAGAGGGCGTCGAACCGGTACTTCTCCTGAGCGGCGAGCAGCACCGGCGTCTGGATCCGGTTGCGGGTGCCGTCCGGCAGCTCACGGACCTGACCGGCGTCGATCGCCTCCTGGACGCTGGCGACCACCAGGTTCAGGCCGAGAGTGGCGACCCGGCGGTCCCGATACTCCAGGACCTCGGGGAAGTTGTGACCGGTGTCGATGTGCATGACCGGGAACGGGATGCGCGCCGGCGCGAACGCCTTCTCCGCGAGGCGCAGCATCACGATCGAGTCCTTGCCGCCGGAGAAGAGCAACGCAGGGCGCTCGAACTCGGCCATCACCTCACGCATGATGAAGATGCTCTCCGCTTCGAGTGCATCCAGATGCGATACGCGATAGGGCTTCGTCTGGCTCATGGGTTCTGTCCCCAGACCTTTCTCCGGTGTCGGCCGGGCAGGGCAGACGTCATTGTTACGGAAGATGCCTCTGCAACGCAGCAAGCAACCGAGGAGCGAGATCTTTACGACAGACGACCAGGTCAGGCAACTTCGGATCGGCCTGGTTATAGACCAGTGGGCTGCCGTCGACCCGGGACGCGTGCAGACCTGTGGCCAGCGCCACAGCGACCGGGGCAGCCGAGTCCCACTCGAACTGGCCCCCGGCGTGCACATAGGCGTCCGCCTCGCCGTTGATCACCGCGGCGATCTTCACCCCGGCCGATCCCATCGGCACCAGTTCGGCACCCAGGTCCTCGGCCAGCGCGGTGACGAACGCCGGCGGACGGGTCCGGCTCGCCGCGATCCGGATGGCACCACCGGTCGCCGACTCCAGCGGCATCGGCGGATACGCCGGCGGATGGTCGGTGGCGTGCGTGTTGTGCCGGGCCGGCATGGCCACCGCACCCGCGGTCAACCGGGCCGGCGCCGACGAATCGGCCGTCCACAGCGCCACGTGCACCGCCCAGTCGTCGCGGCCCTCCTCGGAGAACTCACGGGTGCCGTCCAACGGGTCCACGATCCAGACCCGGTTGGCGTCCAGCCGGTCCGGGCGGTTGCCCTCGGTCCAGGCGACCCGGGAATGCTCGTCCTCCTCGGAGAGCACCGCGTCAGCCGGCCGCCAGCGCGACAGCTCGGCCCGGAGCAGGTCGTGCGCGGCCTGGTCACCGGCCGCCTTGAGAGCCTTACCGTCCTCGTGCCCGACCTCGGCCCGGACCTGCAGAAGAACCTGCCCGGCCCGGTCCGCGAGCCAGCGAGCGAACGCGGAGTCGTTGACCGGTGGGGTCCCGCCCTCACCGGCGTCCCGTGGAACCGCTATGCGTGCCGACGCCTTCGTCTGCTCGCTCATCTCTCGCTCCCTCACTCCAGTACGCGCCTGTCAGTACGCTCCCGACGACCGCGCCACGGCGGTCACCGTCCTGAGCAGGATCACCAGATCCAGGCTCAGCGACCAGTTCTCGACATAGCGCAGGTCGAGCCGGACCGCCTCCTCCCAGGAGAGGTCCGACCGCCCCGACACCTGCCAGAGACCGGTCATCCCCGGCTTGACGGCCAGCCGGCGCCGCACGTCGTCGGCATAGGCGGCCACCTCGGTGGGCAGCGGCGGCCGCGGGCCGACCAGCGACATCCGCCCGGACAGGACGTTCAGCAGCTGCGGTAACTCGTCCAGCGAGAACCTGCGCAGCCAACGCCCGACCGGGGTGACACGCGGGTCGTCGCGGATTTTGAAGAGCACACCGTCGTGCTCGTTGAGGTCCCTCAGCTCGGCAAGCCGGGCTTCGGCGTCGACATACATGCTGCGGAACTTGAAGATCCGGAACAAACGGCCATCGCGTCCCACACGCACTTGGCGAAAGAGTACCGGGCCCCGTGACGTGAGGCCCACACAGAGCGCCACGGTCAGAAGCACCGGGCCGAGAAGGATCAGAAGCAGCAGCGCACCCAGCCGATCCACCAGCTCCTTCACCAGGCGCGACCCGCCGTGCAGACGGGGATGCTCGACATGCAGCATCGGCAGACCGTCGAAAGGCCGGATGGTGGTCCGCGCGCCGGCCACGTCCACCAGCGCGCTGGCCACCACCAGGTCCACCTCGTCGCGCTCCAGCCGCCAAGCCAGCCGCCGCACCGACGCACCGTCCAGCTCCGGGCAGCTCAGCACCACCACCGTGTCGGCGTCGGCGCGCTCCACGGCGGTGGCCACGTCGTCGAACGAGCCGTACACCGGCAGGTCCGGCACCCCGATCCCGTCGGCACCCGGCGGCAGGCACGCACCGACCACCTCCAGCCCGTGATAACGCTCGCGCCGCAACTGCCGGGTGATACCGATGACCGACAACTCGTGACCGACCACGATCACCCGCCGCAGGTTCTCACCCCGGGCCCGGGACAGGTGCAGCCGCTTACGCAGCAGAAACCGCAGGACCACGATCGTGGCTATCGCCAGCGGAAACGCCACCAGGACATAGGACCGGGCAAGATCCAGATTCAACGCGTACGACACCACGGCCGCCCCGCCGATCAACCCCGCCCCGCCACGCAACACCCGCTGGTACTCGTCGGAACCGACGAACAGATACCGCCGCTCGTACGCCCGCGCCGCCACCAGAACCAGCAGCAGCACCACCGGCATCAGCGCCGACCAGATCAGATACATCCGGTTCCAGGCGGTCACCGCATCGCCGAACCGGACGATGAACGTACCCGCCCCCGCCGCCACACCGGCCGTCAGATCGGCCAGGACGAGCGCCCGCACATAGCGGCGCTCCCAGTCCTGCCGGCGTGACATGGCGGCATGCCGGCCCCGGGTCCGGATGAACGGCCGGGTCGCCGGGCGCGCCGCCATCGACCGGTTCGGGGTGGACGACACATGGCGATCGGACGCCTGATTACGGGCCGGATCGGGCTCAGCCCGTACCGCCTGCGGCGCGGCGTTCTCCGCCCTCGCCGCCGGACCGGGAATCCGGGTGTTGCGCCCGCTCCGGCGTTCCGCGGGCCGCTGCGGCCCGTGGTTCCCGGCTCTTCCCACACCCCCGCCGGCCTCCGGCAGAGCCACCGTGGGTTCGGTCAACGCGCCCGCCCGGTCCTCGGACACGTCCTGCGACATCCTCGAACCCCTCCCGTCACGTCGGCCACGCACCGCAACCGTGCGTCCGAGTGACCAACGGACGGGCCGCGCGTGCGTCACGGCGTCGTCAGATGGAGATCAAATCCCGTGGTATTTGTTCTGCGCCCACTCGACGCCCTCGACGACGATCGCCTCGACCACGTCGGCCGCCCGGTCCACCAGGAAATCCAGCTCCTTGCGCTCCGCCGCGGAGAAGTCGGACAGCACATAGTCGGCCGGTTCCTGACGGCCCGGAGGCCTGCCGACGCCGACGCGCACCCGCGCGTACTCCTTGCTCGCGAGTGACTTCGACATCGAGCGCAGCCCGTTGTGACCGCCCTCGCCGCCGCCCCGTTTCGCCCTTACCTGCCCGAACGGAACATCCAGCTCATCATGCACCGCGATCACATTCGCCACCGGAACTTTGAAGAACTGCGCCAGCGACACCACCGGGCCACCCGACAGGTTCATGTACGTCAGCGGCTTCAGCAGAATCACCTTCGGCCCACCGAATCCCAGCCGGCCCTCAGCGACCTCGGTCTGCGCCCGCTTCGCCCGGCCGAACCTCGCCCCCATCCGCGAAGCCAGCAGATCCGCCACCATGAAACCCACGTTGTGCCGGTTACCGGCGTACTCCCGGCCGGGGTTACCCAGGCCCACCACCAGCCACGGCGCGTCGTCGCTCACTTCCCCTGCCTCCACATGCAGATCAGGGAAAGTGCCGCCCGGCACTTTCCCTGATATCTGGCTTACCGCTGCTGCGAGACGGACCTACTCCGCGCTCTCGCCCTCCGCCGAGGTCTCGCCCTCAGCCGGGGCCTCCTCGTTCGACTGGGCAGCGTTGATCACCGCGAGCACCACATCGGCCTCGACGGCCAGCTCGACGCCCTTCGGCAGCTTCACGTCACCGGCGGTGATGTGCGAACCCGCCTCGAGGCCGTCGATCGACACCTCCAGCTCGGACGGCAGCTGCAGCGCGTCGGCGATCACGGCGACCGTGTTCGACTCGTGCACGATCAGAGTGTTCTTGGCGGCCTCACCGGTCAGGGTGACCTGGATGTCGACCTGGATCTTCTCGCCGCGCTTCACGATCAGCAGGTCCACGTGCTCGAACGTGTCACGGATCGGGTCACGCTGGATCGCCTTCGGCAGCGCCAGAGTGGCGGCCGGGTTGCCGGCGATGTCGATGGTGAAAATCTGGTTGATGCCGCCGTGGCGGATGGCGGCCGCGAACTCACGGGCCGGAAGGGCGATGTGCTGCGGCGCCTCGCCGTGGCCGTACAGCACGGCAGGCACGAGGCCGGCCCGGCGCGTGCGGCGAGCACCACCCTTGCCGAACTCGGTGCGGGGCTCGGCGCTGATCTTTACCTCGGACACGGGGAAACTCCTGAAACTCTTCGATGCGGGCTGCGTCTAAGTCTGCGGCTGCGGTATCCGGCAGTGCTGCGATGGTGACCCCTGGCGGTGCGGGCCGCCAACGGTAACGGTGTTTCTCTGCGCTGCCGGGCAAGGGGGCGCGCTGGGCACAGGCCCGGAGCACCGCGTCGATGACGGCGCCTCGAGCAGGCTGCGAACCTCAACAGCCCACGAAGCACCCTCGCCGTGGCAACCGCACTAGCTTACCTGCCACGATCGTGCATCGGTCAGCGGGTCCGCCCGGCTGGCAACGCCTGCGAAAAAAACACCCTGGTGATGCAACTTGCACCACAAGATAAAACGCCCGCCGCGACGGCGGGCGTCTCCCAGTAAAGCTTCCTAGCTGAGACCACCGAACAGAGTGGTCACCGAACCGTCGTCGAACACCTCACGAATCGCCCGCGCCAGCAGCGGCGCGATCGACAACACAGTGATCTTGTCCAGGCGCTTCTCGGGAGAGAGCGGCAACGTGTTCGTCACCACCAACTCACTGATCCGGCTGTTCTTCAACCGCTCGGTCGCCGGATCGGACAGCAGCGCATGGGTGGACGCCACGATCACATCCGCCGCACCCTCCTGGAACAGGATGTCCGCCGCCTTCGCGATCGTGCCACCGGTGTCGATCATGTCGTCGACGATCAGGCACACCCGGCCCTCGACCTCACCGACCACCCGGTTCGCCACCACCTGATTGGGCTTCAGCGGATCACGGGTCTTGTGGATGAACGCCAGCGGGCAACCACCCAGCCGGTCCGTCCACCGCTCCGCCACCCGCACCCGACCCGAATCCGGCGCCACCACCGTCATCGGACGGCCCGCATACTTCTTCTGCACATAATCAGCGAGCGTGTCCATCGCGAACAGGTGATCCACCGGGCCGTCGAAGAACCCCTGGATCTGCGCCGTGTGCAGGTCCACGGTGAGGATCCGGTTGGCCCCGGCCGTCTTCAGCAGATCAGCCACCAGACGCGCGGAGATCGGCTCGCGACCCCGGTGCTTCTTGTCCTGCCGCGAATACGGATAGAACGGCAGCACCACGGTGATCCGCTTGGCCGAACCCCGCTTCAGCGCGTCGATCATGATCAGGGTCTCCATGACCCACCGGTTCACACCCTCGGTCACCGACTGGACCACGAACGCGTCCGAGCCACGCACCGAATCCTTGAAACGAACGAAGATCTCCCCGTTGGCGAACTCATACGAATCCGACGGCGTCGGCGCCACGCCGAGCACCTGGCCGATCTCCTCCGCCAGCTCGGGGAAACCCCGGCCGGAGAAAAGCATCAGACTCTTACGGTTCTCGGCGACGATGCTGCCCATCGACTCGCTGCTCCCGTTGATAGGGGGTGGGTTCGCAGTGAAGTATCCCTTGCGGCAACGTAACCGCCACGTTTCGAGCCCCTCGGGTGGGATGGCTCACCCCCGCTGGATCACTCCTGGTCAGGAGTGATATTCGCAGCCTCCGCCGCAGCCGCCGACGCGGTGCCCGCCCGCCTACGGACCGTCCAACCCTCGACGTTGCGCTGCTGCGCGCGCGACACGCCCAGATTCCCGGCCGGAACATCCTTGATCACGGCACTGCCCGCCGCCACGTACGCCCCCGGACCGATCTCCACCGGCGCCACCAGCACCGAATCCGACCCGACGAACGCCGCCTCACCGACCGTCGTGTGACTCTTCCGCACACCGTCGTAGTTGGCGAAGATCGTGCCCGCCCCGATATTGGCCTTCGCACCGATCGTCGCGTCACCCACATACGTCAGGTGCGGAACCTTCGCACCCTCACCGAGCTCGGCGTTCTTGGCCTCGACGAAGCCACCGATCTTCGACCTGGCGGCCAACCGGGTACCCGGGCGCAAGAACGAGTAAGGCCCCACCGTCGCCGCCGGCCCCACCGACGCGCCGATCGAATGGGTCCGCAGCACCGTCGCACCCGCCGCCACCGTAGTGTCGATCAACGTCGTGTCCGGCCCGACCACCGCACCCGTCGCCACCGAACTCGACCCCAGAATCTGCGAGTTCTGATCGACGACCGCGTCCGGCTCCAGCGTGGCCGTCACATCGATCCAGGTCGTCGCCGGATCCAGCAACAACACCCCCGACCGCATCCACGCCTCGTTCACCCGATCGCGCATCAGCACCCGCAGCCTCGCCAACTCGGCCCGGTCGTTGCACCCCAGCGTCTCCGACGCGAACTCGGCCACCTCGATCGCCACCGGATGACCCTGAGCCGCCAGGATCCCGAAGACATCCGTCAGGTACTCCTCGCCCTGCGCGTTGTCGGTGGACAACTTGCCCAGCGCCTCCCGCAGCAGCACCGCGTCGAACACGTAGATCCCCGAGTTGATCTCACGAATCCGGCGCTGCTCCTCGGAGGCGTCCTTGGCCTCGACGATCCGCTCCAGATTGCCGTCGGCACCCCGCACGATCCGGCCCAGCCCGCCCGGCACCTCCACCTCGGCGCTCAGCACCGTCGCCGCCGCACCGACCCGCTCGTGGGTGGCCAGCAGCGCCTCCAACGTCTCCGGGCGCAGCAGCGGGACATCACCGCTGAGCACCACCACGGTGCCGGCCAGGTCGGGCGTCGACTCCAGCGCGATACGGACGGCATGACCCGTGCCGTTCTGCTCGGCCTGGAGCACCGGCGTCGCCTCCGGCGCCACATCGGCCAGGAACGCGGTGATCTCGTCGGCCTTGTGACCGACGACCACCACGGTCCGGTCCGTCTTGATCGCCGACGAGGTCGCCAGCACGTGACCGAGCAGAGTGCGCCCGAGCAGAGGCTGGAGCATCTTGGGCGTCGCGGACTTCATCCGCTTACCCTCACCGGCGGCGAGAACGACAACGGTACGGCTGGGGGCCTGGCTCACGCGGCAACTCCATTGATTGGCGGCGGCCTCAAGTGAGGGCGACGCGCGCCGCCCTCAGCCGTCCGGTTCGCATATCACAGAAGTTGCTCGGCCGCCAGGACTCGAACCCGGAAAGCTAGGACCAAAACCTAGAGTGTTGCCAATTACACCACGGCCGAATGGTTCTGAGGACAGACTAGCCGCCCGTCAGAGGATCCCGATAAGCGGCCGATGCCTCACGGACGACCGCTTTGACAACACCCTCCGAACGCCAGGAGAGGTCCCGGCTTTTCGGAGCGGCGACAGTCAGGCAGCCATGGTAATCCTCCCCCACGTTCATACGGCGCAGCCGCCGAGCCTCGGCACGCATGTCATCCTCGCGTAAGGGTGGCTCGCAACCAGTAGTCACGGGCAGCGTACAAAGTGTTCGGGAAGGCTTGTAAGGGCCCGGTTGTGCCATTCCTGGCAGGATGGCCGGGTGATGGAGCAGGGCGACAGCAGCAGCAGCAAGCAACGACCGCGGGTTCGGATGCCGGCCGCTCAGCGCCGGGAGCAGCTGATCGTCGTCGGCCGGCAGCTGTTCGCCGAGCGAGGCTTCGATGCCACCACCGTGGAGGAGGTGGCGGCCCGGGCGAAGGTGTCGAAGCCGGTCGTCTATGAGCATTTCGGCGGCAAGGAGGGGCTCTATGCGGTGGTCGTCGACCGCGAGGTCCGCGCCCTGCTGGACCGGATCACGACCGCGCTGACCGCGGGTCACCCGCGGGAGTTGTTGGAGCAGGCGGCGCTGGCGCTGTTCGATTACATCGACGAGGAGCCGCACGGGTTCCAGGTGCTGATCCGCAATTCCTCGGTGCTGTCGGCGTCGGGGAACTTCTCCAGTGTGATGAACGACGTGGCTCATCAGGTGGAGCACATTCTGGGCGCCGAGTTCAAGAGCCGGGGGTTGGACCCGAGGTTCGCCGAGCTGTATTCGCAGGCTCTGGTCGGGATGGTCGCTCTCGTCGGGCAGTGGTGGCGGGAGGCGCGTAAACCTCGAAAGGAGATGGTTGCCGCGCATCTGGTCAATCTGGCCTGGAACGGGTTGTCGCACCTGGAGCCGAAGCCGGGATTGCAGACGCGCCGGGTCCGCTGAGCGCGGACCCGGCGCGGCCGGAGTTTCGCCGGATCAGGCGGTGCGGCCCTCGCGGACCTGGCGGGGCGCGCCGGCCTGCGACTGGGGGGCGGTCTTGCTGTACAGGCTGACGGTGATCAGCAGCAGGCCGACGAGGTAGGTGACGATCACCGTGGACATCGTGAAGCCGAAGAAGTTGACGTCGTCGGTGCGCAGCACGCACAGGGAGTAGCTGCCGAGGACCAGGAGGCCCCAGCCCAGGTACTGGTCGGCGGCGGCGTCGAGGTTGCGCCCGACGGCGGTGGCGAGGAGCACGAGTGCGCCGATCGCCAGCGAGATGATCGACCACAGGATGTTGGTGCCCTGGCCGAGCGCGCGGGCGCCGGGGCCGGTGAAGGCTTCACCGGAGGTCGAGATGAACCCGATGATGCCGAATGCCACCAGGTAGGCGCCGGTGACGAAGCCGACGATCCGGTAGATCGGCCGAAGCGGGTGATTGACCGGGGTGTGCGCCATGGTTCCGTCTCCAAGGTCGGGTGTCTTCGAGCAGATTCTCGCGTATCCCCGACAAGCGGCGCAGGCACACCCCCCGGATCAGCTTTCGGACACCTGCTCGGCCAACTCGAGCCACGCTTCCTCGGTTTCGGCCTTCTCCTGCTGGACGGCTTTCAGTTGGCTTTCGAGCTCGACCAGCTTGTCGTAGTTGCTGCCGTGCACGGCCAGACTTTCGTTGATCCTGGCCTCTTTGTCGGACAGCTTCTCCATCTGGCGTTCCAGCCGGGCGAGGTCTTTCTTCGCCAGGCGGAGCTCACCGGCGGAGAGTCCGCTTGCGGCCTGCTGGGCTGCGGCGGGGCTTTTCCCGGGTACGCCGGGAGTGCCGGGCGTGGCCACTCGGGCGAGGTATTCGTCGATCCCGCCTGGCAGGTGGACCAGTTGCCCGTCGCCGAACATGCCGAAGACGTTGTCGGTGACTCGTTCGACCAGGTAGCGGTCGTGACTGGCGACCACCATCGTGCCGGGCCACGAGTCCAGCAGGTCCTCGAGGGAGGCGAGGGTGTCGGTGTCCAGGTCGTTGGTGGGTTCGTCGAGCAGCAGCACGTTGGGCTCGGTCGCGAGCAGGCGCAGCATCTGGAGGCGTCGGCGCTCGCCGCCGGACAGGTCACTGACCGGGGTCCAGATCCGTTTGTCGGTGAAGCCGAACACTTCGGCGAGTTGGCCGGCCGACAGCTCCCGGTCGCCGAGTTTGACGCGTTTCGCCACTTCCTCGACTGCTTCGAGCAGGCGCAGGTGGCCGGGCAGTTCCTTCAGCTCCTGGGAGAGGAAGGCGGCCCGGACCGTGGAGCCGGTGACCAGGCGGCCGCCGTCCGGTCGGGTGACGCCGGCGAGCAGCCGCAGCAGGGTGGTCTTGCCGGCTCCGTTGGCGCCGAGGATGGCGATCCGGTCACCGGGGCCGACCTGCCAGGTCAGGTCTTGGAAGATCGGTTTGGGGCCCGCTTTGAGCTCGATCGACTCCAGGTCGTAGACCTGCTTGCCGAGCCGGGTGGTGGCCAGGCGTTGCAGGCTGACCTGGTCACGGACCGGTGGGACGTCGGCGATCAGTTCGTTCGCCGCGTCGATGCGGAATTTCGGTTTCGAGGTGCGGGCGGGTGGGCCGCGGCGGAGCCAGGCGATCTCTTTGCGCAACAGGTTCTGCCGGCGGGCCTCGACGGACGCGGCGATGCGCTGGCGTTCGGCGCGTGCCAGGATCCAGGCGGCGTAACCACCCTCGTAGGTGTGCACCTGTTCGTCCACGACCTCCCAGGTCATGGTGCAGACCGCGTCGAGGAACCACCGGTCGTGGGTGACGACGAGCAGGGCGCCGCGGCGGGTCAGCAGGTGTTTGGCCAGCCAGTCGACGCCGGCCACGTCCAGGTGGTTGGTGGGCTCGTCGAGGATCAGCAGGTCGCTCTGGCGGACCAGTAGCGCGGCCAGGGCGACCCGGCGGCGTTCGCCGCCGGACATCGGCCCGACCGGCGTGTCCAGGCCGAGGTAGCCCATGCCGAGGCCGTCCAGGATGGTGCGGACGCCGGCGTCACCGGCCCACTCGTGTTCGGCGCCCATGCTCTGCGGCAGCCAGGCGGTGCCGAGCACCACGTCACGCACGGTGGCCTCACCGGCCAGGGTCAGGGTCTGGGGCAGCGACGCGACCCGTAGGTCACGGCGATGGGTGACACGGCCGGAGTCCGGCTCCTCGATCTTGGCGAGCATGCGGAGAAGGGTCGATTTACCTGCGCCGTTGAGACCCACGATGCCGATGCGGGCGTCGTCGTCCAGCCCGAGAGACACGTCGGTGAGCAGCTGACCGGCAGCTCCATAACCCTTGCTGACCCGGTCCAGGTTGATGATGTTGGCCACGATGCGTCTAGATTACCCGCGCGCCCGGCTGTGGTCCGCGGGCGGTGACCGCGGCCCGGCACACCTTCGCCGCGGTCAGCTCCGCCGCCACCTCCTGCGCGTGTGCGGCGTCGGCGGCCAGGAAGACACAGGTGGGGCCGGACCCGGAGACGAGCCCGGTGATCGCGCCCGCCTCGTGACCCGCCTTGAGCACGTCGGCCAGCTCGGGACGCAGCGACAGCGCGGCCGCCTGCAGGTCGTTGCCCAGAGTGGCGCCCAGCACCTCGGGGTCGCGCTGGCGCATCGCCGCCATCAGCTGGTCGGGGCCGCCCAGCGGCACCGGGGGCGCCGGCCGGACGGTGGCCCGCAACCGGTCCAGCTCGCGGTAGACGGCGGGGGTGGACAGGCCACCGTCGGCGATCGCCACCACCCAGTGCCAGGTGGTCGGGCGGGCCAGGATCGGGCTGACCGCCTCGCCGTGGCCGGTGCCCAGGGCGGTGCCGCCGTGCAGCAGGAACGGGACGTCGGAGCCGAGCTGTGCGCCCACCTCGGCCAGCTCGTCGCGGGACATGCCGAGCCCCCAGAGCAGGTCGCAGGCGATCAGGGTGGCGGCCGCGTCGGCGCTGCCGCCGGCCAGGCCACCGGCCAGCGGGATGCTCTTGCGCAGGTGCAACCGCGCATACGCCGGGACGCGCCCGCGGGCGGCCAGTGCCCGGGCGGCTTTGATGATCAGGTTGCTCTCGTCGAGCTCCAGCTCGCCGGTGCCCTCGCCCTCCATGGTCAGGGTGAGGGTGTCTCCGCGGCGGGCGGTGAGCTCGTCGAAGAGGCTGATCGCGTGATACACCGTGTTCAGCTCGTGGTAGCCGTCCGGGCGCAGCGGGCCGACGCCGAGGTGCAGGTTGATCTTCGCCGGCACGCGCACCTTGACCGGACCGCGGTGCGGACGAGGCTCGTCATCGTCCGGTCCCCACGCCTCCGTCACGGAGTGGTGTCCCGGATCGGGAGCCTGATCTCGAATGGTTCGCTCAACACCAGCTCCGTATCCGAGTCACCGGCCGGCTCAGGACGGCCGTCGACGAGATCATGGGCCCATCGGGCGGGACCGATTGGCTCGGCTGTCATGAGTCCGCCTCCTCGGGCTGTGCGTCGGACCGGCTGAGCTTACCGCCGGGCACCGACAGTCTCGCCGCCGCCGCGATCGCGGCGAACTCGCCCACGGTCAGTGCCTCGCCCCTGGCCTGGGGGCTCACACCGGCCGCCCGCAGCACCGCCTCGGCCCGGTCCGGTCCGCCGGCCCAGCCGGCCAGCGCCGCCCGTAACGTCTTGCGCCGTTGCGCGAACGCCGCGTCGACCACCGCGAACACGTCGGTCCGGTCGGCTCCCGCGGGCGGCTCCCGTTCACTGAAGGCGACCAGCCCGGAGTCCACGTTGGGCACCGGCCAGAACACCGCGGGCGGCACCTTTCCGGCGGACCTCGCCTCCGCATACCAGGCCAGTTTGACCGAGGGCACGCCGTACACCTTCGAGCCGGGGCCGGCGACGAGCCGGTCGGCGACCTCCTTCTGCACCATCACCAGGCCGCCGCGCAGGGTCGGCAACTCGGCCAGCAGGTGCAGGACCACGGGCACGGCGACGTTGTAGGGCAGGTTCGCCACCAGCATGGTCGGCGCCGGGTCGAAGGCGCCGCCGCGGATCCGGAGGGCGTCGGACAGGTGCACGGTCAGGTGCGGGGCGGTCACCGTCTCCGGCAGTGCCTTCGCCAGGGTCCGGTCGATCTCCACGGCGTGGACGTGCCGCACGGCTGCGGCCAGGCCCAGCGTCAGCGAGCCGAGCCCGGGGCCGACCTCCAGGGCCACGTCGTCGGGGCGCAGCCCGGCCGCGGCGACGATCCGGCGGATCGTGTTGGGGTCGTGCAGGAAGTTCTGGCCGAGCTTCTTGGTCGGCGCGACGCCGAGGCGTGCGGCCAGTTCCCGGATCTCCGCCGGGCCGAGAAGTGTTTCCGCCATGGCCAGAGCCTACGGTGGCCCCGCGCGGCCACTGGACACCGCCGGGTAGGAAGGATTCATGACGGAGTTGCTGGAGCTGCGCGGAGTGGTGGAGGCCTCCCCCGACGCGGTCGCCGCCGTTCTGCTCGACGTCGGTCCCGGTGGCCGGTCCCCGCTGGCGGCCACCGGCACGGTCGAACACGACGACGGTGACGAGTTCGTGGTGATCCGGGAGGGCAGCCGGATCACGGTGACCGTCGACCGGGCCGCCCGATCGGTGTCCGAGGAGGGTGAGTGGTGGTATCGCGGCGTCACCTCGGTGGAGCCGGACCCGCGGGGCTCGCTGGTGATCCACCGGATCTTCAACGTGGCGCCCGGTCACCGCTGGGCGGTGCGGATGGTCTCCCGTGGTCCGTTGAACGCCGCTCCCACCGCCTTCGCGACCCAGCTCGAACAGCTGAGCCGCCACCTCGGCGCCGCCGCCTGGGTGATCACCGACTGACGGCCTCCAGCCGACGCCCGATGCGGCCGGCACTCGTCACGGCTGAAACCCGTCAGGGCCGGCCCTCATCGCGACTGACGCCCGTCACGGCTGAGGATCTTTCTGGCTGGTTGTCACCGCTGTCTCAGCGGAGCTGAGACAGCGGTGGGAGCCAGCCGGTGAACCACGCAACCAGCCCGGCGGTCGCGTTGGCGCCGGGAGTGGCTGCCGCGTCGCGGTGCAGCTCCGGGACTGTCCCGATTTTCGGCGGGGCGGGCTGGTCCGTACCACCTCGGGGTTGGGAGACGGGCGGACCGGGACGGGCGTCAGGTCCAGGGGCCGAAGACGTCGTCGCCGTTCGCGGAGATCGTGGCGCAGAGCGTGTCCAGGTCGGTGCCGGAGGCGGTGGCGAGTGCCCGCATGGTGATCGGGATCAGGTAGGAGGCGTTGGGCCGGCCCCGGTACGGCGTCGGTGTGAGATAGGGCGCGTCGGTCTCGACCATCATCTGCGCCGGCGGGGTGATCGCGGCCGCCGCGCGGAGGTTGCCGGCGCTGGCGAAGGTGACCGTGCCGGCGAAGCTGAGGTAGTAGCCGCGGCGGACGCATTCGGCGGCGAAGTCGGCGTCGCCGGAGAAGCAGTGCAGGACGACCCGGTCGGGTGCGCCCTCGGAGTCGAGGACCCGCAGCACGTCGGCGTGGGCGTCGCGGTCGTGGATGATCAGGGCCTTGCCGTGGCGCTTGGCGATGGCGATGTGGGCGCGGAAGCTCTCCTCCTGGGCGGCACGGCCCTCATCACCGGTACGGAACGTGTCCATCCCGGTCTCGCCGACCCCACGGACCCGGGGCCGGGCGGCCAGTGCCTCGATCTGCCGCAGCGCCTCGTCCAGATCGGACAGGCGGGGCGCCTCGTTGGGGTGCAGGGCGACCGCGGCCAACACCTGGTCGTACCGGTCGGCCAGGTCGGCGCCCCAGCGGGACGAGTCGACGTCCACGCCCACCTGCACGAGCCGGTCGATGCCGCTCTTGGCCGCCGCCCCGATCAGCACGTCGATCGGGTCACCCTCTCCGGTGACACCGGCCTCCTGGATGGTGAGGTCGAGGTGGGTGTGGCTGTCGAAGACCGGGACCGCGAGCGGCTCCGGGGCCGGCGGGAATTCGCCTGCCCGGCGGGATTCCTTGGCACGGCGGCGGTCTGAAGGAGACGGACCGGAGGTTGACGAAGGCATGTGAGACATTCTGCACGCCGAGATTTCCGGTAACCGGGAGTTCATCAGATATCCACCGTGGTCACTTAGGTTGCGCTCCGTGACCGTGACCGGTGAGGACAGCGAGCTGGGTGCCGACCCGCTCGACCCACCCCTGATGGCACCGCTCCGCCGGGACCTGAGCTGGCAGCAGGTGCAGTCGATGAGCCAGTCCGTCGGTTACCGCGACGACGCGGAGCTGCGCCGGATCCGGGCGACCGCCGCGGTCCGCCGGGGCACCCGGATGACGAAGGTGCTGTCCCCGGCTCAGGTCGCCGGTCATCTCGGCGGCTGGCTGCCGTACGGGTTCTGTTACCGCACGTGCGACATCGCCCACCTGCGTGAACCCCGGGATCTGGGGCTGCTGCGCACCGACGGCATGACCGACGACAACGTGACGTTCGCGCTGCGCTGGCGGGCCGTCGACCCGCTCGACTACGAGGTGCCGGCCGGGGCGGCGCAGCCGGGGCTGCCCGGACTGCCGGGGCACTCGCGGATCGGGGCGATGGTGCTGGGTACCGGTTTCAGCCCGAGCACCGACGATCTGATCCCGGAGTATGTGACGGCCGGGTTCGCGGACCTGCCGCTGTCGGCGAACGCGCAGCTGCTCGCCCATCTGCCGGGCGGGGACGAGGTGGTGCTGTACACGTACCAGCCGGAGCAGCACGGGTGGCTGCGGCTGGCCGGCCCGCGCTGGCGGAGCCTGCTGTCGGAGATCCCCGGCGGCAGCCCGGACCGCGAGTACGTGCCGTGCACCGCGACGGCTTCGGCCCGGCTGGTCGGGCGGATCGACGGCAACGAGTACGAGGCGGTCGCCGACCCGCCCGGCGAGTTCCGGGTGCGGGCGTTGACCCGGGCCGCGCGGTACCCGGTGCAGACCCTGTCCCGGCGGGCCGAGCAGGCACGCTGGCGGGGTGTGCCGTGCTGGGTGCTGCAGCGGGACGAGACGTGGGCGCGGCTGCGGCTGTTGCGCCCGGACGCGGACACGGTCAACGCGGTCGGGGCGCGGTGTTACGAGCGGGGCGTCTACGAGGCGTGGGCACCGATCAACGAGATAACCGACCACCACATCGCGGACATCGCGTACCAGATGTGAACAGGGTGATGCCCGCCGAGCCGGGGTGGCTCGACGGGCATCGGCGTTTCAGCTACGCGTGATCTTGGCGGAGCGGTACGTGCCGCGGAAGTTGTCCGCCCGGTCGTAGGCCCAGACCTCGACCGCGAAGAACTGGTTCTTGCCGAGACCGGCCGGGAGCTTGAGCGTCCACTTACCGTTCACGACCTTCACCTTGACGCCGGTGGCGTAGCAGTACTTGTTGACGTCGGCGTCGGTGTAGTAGCGCTTCCACTTCCGGGCCGGGGTCAGGCAGTAGGCCTTACCGGTGGAGGTGACCCGGAACGCGGTGACGCCGACGTGACGCAGACCGGACTGCTTGTCGACCGCGGTGCCCTTGATCGTCTTCCAGGAAGCCGCCCGGTTCGTCGAGGACGGCTTCTTGATCGAGACGGTCGGGCCCGAGACGTCCTTCACCACGTTGATCTTCGCGGCGGTCTGGAAGTAGGCGTAACCCTTGTCGTTGCCCCACGAGATCTTGAGCGCCCGGACACCGGCGATCCGGCCCTTGCCGACCCGGACCCACGTCTTCTTGGCCGCGTCCCACTTCCAGTAGTAGTGGATGTAGGCGCCGTTCAGCGAGCGCACCGAGGCCTTGTGTGCGGAGATCGAACCGTCGGACCAGTCGATCCGGTACATCTTCGCGCCGGCGGGCACCTTGGCGATCTTCACGTTGAAGGGGGCGCCCTGGTAGACGGCCTTCTTGTTGAGCGAGATCGCGCCGGCCGGGATGGTGACGCCGACGGTCCGGGCCGGGATCGCCGAGGCGTTACCGGCCGGGTCGGTGACGGTCACGGTGATCTTGAAGTTGCCGGCCCGGTTGTACGCCTTGGTGGCGGTGAACGTGGTCGGGCTGAGCACGGTGCTGGTGCCGTCGCCCCAGCTCACCACCCGCTTGAGGGTCTCGGGGGCGTCGATCGGGTCGCTGAACTCGGTCGCGTTCTGGCCGATGGTGACCCGCTGACCGGTCCACACCGAGGAGTAGTCGAGCCGGAACGAGCCGGTCGGCACCGTGGTGTCCGGCTCGGCCGTGCCCGGGTCGGTAGTACCCGGGTCGGTCGTGCCGGGGTCGGTGGTACCGGGATCGGTCGTGCCCGGGTCGGTGGTCCCCGGGTCGATGGTGTCCAGGGTGGAGGCCGACTGCTCGGTGACAGTCGCCCCGCCCTGACCGGTCGGCGCGTCGTTGGGCCCGCCCGGGATCGCGTAGGCGGGCGAACCCACGAGCGCGGTGCCCGCCAGCAGGGCAACCGCGACCACAACGGGCTGCGCAAGGCGTAGTTTCACAGAACTCCTTCGAGGGGTGGTTGCCACACGACGGAGCTGAGCGGTCGTTACGAACCCGTACCGATGAAACGCACCCGTTCCCCCGTGGCATCCGAGAACTTACCCGGGAGTACCACGGGGGATCAACGCATTTGACGAAGACGATCCGTTCGGTCAGGAGTCCTCGCCGCCGAGGCGGGCGAGCTCTTCCTCCACTACGGACGGATCGAGCTTGCGGAAGACCGGTTTCGGGGCGGCCAGCGGAGTGCCGGCGACCAGCGGCACCGACTCCCAGCGGGTGCCGACGGTGTAGTCGCCGGTCAGGATGGGATAGGACGGACCGCCGTCGAGGTCCTCGACCTCCTCGATCCGCGGCATCGGCGCGTGCACGCCCACGCCGCCGAGCAGCTCGAACACCTTCTGCGCGGAGTGCGGCAGGAACGGGGTCAGCAGCGTGTTCGCGTCGCTGACCACCTGGAGCGCCACGTGCAGGACGGTGGCCTGCCGCGGCTTGTCCTCATCGGACTTCAGCTTCCACGGGGCCTGCTCGGACAGATACTTGTTGGCCTCGGCGACCACCCGCATCGCCTCGCCGATCGCCGCCTTCTGCCGGTGCTTGCCGATCAGCTCACCGACCGTGGTGAAACCGGTCTTCGCGACCGCCAGGACGGCACGGTCCTCGTCGGTCAGCTCGCCGGCCGCCGGGATCTCGCCGAAGTTCTTCGCGGCCATCGAGACCGACCGGTTGACCAGGTTGCCCCAGCCGGCCACCAGCTCGTCGTTGTTGCGCCGGACGAACTCGGCCCAGGTGAAGTCGGTGTCGTTGGACTCGGGGCCGGCGGCCGCGATGAAGTAGCGCAGGGCGTCCGCGTCGTAGCGCTCGAGGAAGTCGCGCACGTAGATGACCACCCGGCGCGACGAGGAGAACTTCTTGCCCTCCATCGTCAGGTACTCACTCGACACGACCTCGGTGGGCAGGTTGAGCTTGCCCAGGTCACCGGGGGCACCGGCCTTGTCGCCCTCGCCGGAGTAGCCGAGCAGCAGGGCCGGCCAGATCACCGAGTGGAAGACGATGTTGTCCTTGCCCATGAAGTAGTAGCCGAGCGCGTCCTTGCCCTGCGCGTCGGCCGACCACCACTGCCGCCACGCCTCCGGGTCGCCGGTGCGCCGCGCCCACTCGACGGACGCCGACAGGTAGCCGATGACCGCGTCGAACCAGACGTAGATGCGCTTGTCGGCCCGGTCGCGCCAGCCGTCGAGCGGGATCGGGACGCCCCACTCCAGGTCACGGGTGATGGCCCGGGGCTGGAGGTCGTCGAGCAGGTTGCGGGAGAACTTGAGGACGTTGGGCCGCCAGTTCTCCCGGCGGTCCAGCCAGCCCCCGATCGCCTCGGCGAACGCCGGCAGGTCGAGGAAGAAGTGCTCGGTCTCGACGAACTGCGGGGTCTCCCCGTTGATCCGGGAGCGCGGGTTGACCAGCTGCTCCGGGTCGAGCTGGTTGCCGCAGTTGTCGCACTGGTCGCCGCGGGCGCCGTCGTAGCCGCAGATCGGGCAGGTGCCCTCGATGTAGCGGTCCGGCAGGGTGCGGCCGGTGGACGGGGAGATCGCGCCGAGCGTGGTGCGGGCGACGATGTAGCCGTTGCGGTGCAGCCCCTCGAACAGCTCCTGGACGATCGCGTAGTGGTTGCGCGTGGTCGTCCGGGTGAACAGGTCGTAGGAGAGGCCCAGACCGTGCAGGTCCTCCACGATCACCCGGTTGTAACGGTCGGCGAGCTGCCGCGGGGTCACCCCGTCGGCGTCGGCCTGGACCTGGATCGGAGTGCCGTGCTCGTCGGTGCCGGACACCATGAGCACGTCGTGGCCGGCCATCCGCATGTACCGGCTGAAAACGTCGGAGGGCACCCCGAAGCCGGAGACATGACCGATGTGGCGCGGACCGTTGGCGTAGGGCCAGGCGACCGCGGCGAGAACGTGACTCATGACGTACAAGCGTAGTGACCGCTCACAGCGGCTCGCGAACGGATGACCACCTCTCTCGCCGCTATCCCGATTTGTCCCGACACGCCCGATCAGTGACGTGCTCGGCTCCGGGCCGCGGCGTTAGATGAACAGGTGACCGCAAACCCGCCACAACCAGGCGAAACGCCTCAGGAACCGGGCGACCCCTGGTCGTCGCCCGAGAGCGCCTGGTGGCACGAGACGGCCGACGAACCGGACCTGCCCGACGCCGGGTTACCCGTCGTCGCCCGGGCCCGGGACCTCACCGACCATCAGTTCGACCGGCAGACCGAGCGGCCGGTCACCGCAGGCGAGCTGATGATCATCGAGCCGGCCGTCCGGCCCGCGGCGGCCCCGCCACCCGAGATGCGCGTCGCGCCCGAGGTACGGGCCGCGCCCGAGGTCGAGGAGCGGCTGGCGAACTCGCCGTTCTGGATGAGCGAGGAGGAACGCGCCGCCGCCGAGCCGGTCCCGGCCGGCCCACCCGCCCGCAGGCGCCGGCGGCCCCCGGCCGACAACCCGCTGACCTCGCTGCTCTGCCTGATCGTGCTGAGCATGGTCGCGGCGTTCTTCGGCTGGGTCAGCGCGGAGCCGTTCTGGCTGGCGGTCGGGCACGGCGACCAGGGGTACGCGACCACCACCCGGTGCCACGGGAGCGGAGTGACCCAGCGATGCGTCGGGCAGTTCGCCACCGAGGGCTTCTCCGTCGCCCCGGTCACCCTGCTCGGCGTCGCCGGCGACGGGCGGCGGCCGGGGGCGGTCTCACCCGCCCGGATGGTCGGCCCCACCAGCACCCAGGCCTACACCGCGGCGCCCGGAGCGCTCATGCACCTGCGCTGGACACTCGGGTTCCTGCTGGTGCTGATCTGCGGGTACGGCATCACGGAGGCGACCGGGGCCCGGCGGCTGCCGTCCCGGCCCGCCCGGCGGGGGGCGACGATCGCCGGGTTCCTCGGCCCGCTCCTACTACTCGGCGGGTTCCTGGCGGCGGCCTACTGAACTGAGCGGCGGGCTACTGAACTGAGCGGCGGCCTACTGGAATGAGCGGCGGGCAATCGAACTGAGCGGCGGGCTACCGAACTCAGCAGCGGCCCGCTGAAACGAGCGGCCGCGCGTCGCGGCCTCTTTCGTGGGGACGGTCGCGGGTGGCCCGTACCGGATCAGCGGTTTTCGTGGACCAGGGCGTAGACCGAACGTTTCCGCAGACCGTGAGCGTCGGCCACCTGCTGGATCGCGTCGCGGCGCGAAGCGCCCGCCGCCTCCCGCCCGGCCACCTCGGCCCGCAACTGATCGTCGTCCGGCGCGACCGGCGGCCCAGCCGGCGCACCCGCCACCACCAGGGTGATCTCGCCCCGCGGCGGGTCCGCGGCGGCGCCGGCCGCCAGGGCGCCCAGCGTGTCCCGGCGGATCTCCTCGTAGGTCTTGGTCAACTCGCGGCAGATCGCGGCCTGCCGGTCGGCGCCGAAGATCGCCACCAGGTCCTCGCAGGCGCCGACGATCCGGTGCGGGGCCTCGAAGAAGACCAGGGTGCGCGGCTCGGCGGCCAGCTCCCGCAGCCGCCCGCGCCGCCCCGAGCCGGACCGGGGCAGGAAACCCTCGAAGACGAACCGGTCGCTGGGCAGGCCGGAGAGGGCCAGCGCGGTGGTCACCGCGCTCGGCCCAGGGGCCGAGGTCACCGGGAAGCCGGCGTCCAGCGCGGCGCGGACCAGCCGGTAGCCGGGGTCGGAGACGCTGGGCATGCCCCCGTCGGTCACCACGGCGACGACGGCGCCGGACCGCAGGGCCTCGACGAGTTCGGGGGTACGCCGTTCCTCGTTGCCCTCGAAGTAGGAGACGATCCGGCCGCCGACCGTGACGCCGAGGTCCCGGGCGAGCCGCGCGAGCCGCCGGGTGTCCTCCGCCGCGACGACGTCCGCCGAGGTCAGGACGTCGCGCAGGCGTGCCGAGGCATCGCCGGTGTTGCCCAGTGGGGCGCCCGCGAGCACGACCCGTCCGCCGGCTTCTTCTCCATGAGGCATCCGAAAAGTCCATCACATGACGAGACGCGCCGACGGCGGGCCTACGTTCTCAGCGACGGGGCCTACGATCGCGGGGTGACGACGGCGGCCACAGCTGAGACAGAACTCACCACCCCGGACTCCCCGGCCGAGGCGGAGTCGACCCCGGGTGGGCGTGTCATCCCCGAAGTCGTCCGGCGGCGCCTGTCGACGCTGGACCGGAGCTTCGACCCGTACTCGTGGCTGGTCACCGTGGTCATCACGGTGATCGCCGGGATCCTGCGGTTCGCCGGGGTCGACAAACCCAAGGGGTACATCTTCGACGAGGTGTATTACCCGACCGACGCGTGGGACATGCTGCAGCACGGCGTCGAGTGGGACGAGAAGAACAACGGCGCGGCGTACGTGGTGCATCCCCCGCTCGGCAAGTGGCTGATCGCGCTCGGCGAGATCCCGTTCGGCAACACCGAGATGGGCTGGCGGTTCTCCACCGCGGTGGCCGGCACCCTGATGGTGCTGATCTTCATCCGGGTCGCCTACCGGCTGTTCCACTCGGTCGTGCTGGCCGGGATCGCCGGCCTGCTGATGGCGCTGGACGGTTTCCAGCTCGTGCTGTCGCGGACGTCCCTGCTGGACATCTTCATCGGGCTGTTCATCCTGATGACGTTCGCCGCCCTGGTGCTCGACCGCGACCACTACCGGCGCAGCTGGCAGCGGGCGCTGGAGCGCGGTTTCGACCCGTCGGCGACGCCGCACCTGCCGCGGATCATCCCGTGGTGGCTGCTGGCCTCCGGGGTGGCCTTCGGCATGGCGTGCAGTGTCAAGTGGAGCGCCCTGTTCTTCGCCCCGTTCTTCGCCGGGATGGTGCTCGTCTGGCGGGCCCAGGCACGGCGCTCGGCCGGGGTGCGCGGGCCGATCATCGCCGGGATCCTCGGCGATCTCGGCTGGCTGATCCTCACCTTCGGTCTGGTCATCGCGGTCTACCTGGCCAGTTGGACCGGGTGGTTCGTGACCGACAACGGCTACTTTCGGCACTACCGGGCGGACAACGGGTGGAGCGAGCCGCCGGTCATCGGTGCCTTGCAGAACCTGGCCCACTACCACTCCGAGGCGTTCAACTTCCACACCGGGCTGACGCAGAAGCACACCTATCAGTCGTGGCCGTGGCAGTGGCTGCTGCTGGGCCGGCCGGTGGCGTTCTACTGGAGTTCGGCGGCCGGCTGTGGCGCGGCCAGTTGCGCGGCCGAGATCCTGCTGGTCGGCACGCCGATCCTGTGGTGGTCGTTCCTGCCGGCGCTGGGTGTGATGGCGTGGTTCGGGGTGGCCCGGCGGGACTGGCGGGCCAACGCGATCATGACCGGGGTGGTGGCCGGGCTGCTGCCGTGGTTCTACTTCGCGGTCAAGGACGGCCGGACGATGTTCGCCTTCTACGCGATGCCGGCGCTGCCGTTCCTGATCCTGGCGGTGGTCTACGTCCTCGGGGCGATCATGACACCGGCGAGCGGGATGACCTCGGGGACCGCGCGAACCGACCGGCAGCTGGTGGGCACGGTCGTGGTGAGCACCTACGTCATCCTGGTGGCGCTCTGTTTCGCCTACTTCCACCCGATTTTCGTGGGCACGATCATGCCCTACGACGACTGGTCGGTGCGGATGTGGCTGGGCGGCCGCTGGATCTAGCGGCGACGCGCCGGGTCGCTACCACCGAGGGGCGCGAACGAAAGGGCGCGCCCCGATCGCCTGCCACGGGGGAAGCGGGCGATTGGGGCGCGCAAGAAGAGCTTAACGAGCGGAGATGTCCCGCACAACGGGTGGTCACGGCAGATTGTCGTGTCGCTCCCATCATCCCAGCGATTCGGACAATCAGCCCTTATAGTTCTTATGGGTTTTTTCGTTTTGCGAGAAATGCTCGATAAATGAGTCAGGAATGCGACAGTAAATTACCGGGTACGGCGGCGTAACCTCTCTCGCTCCGCCCCGGCATCACTGCTCAGCGGAATGGCCGCGGAACCTCGGCGCACCAGCCCCCACCGGGTCAAAGCAATTCGTCCTGTTTCATGTGAACAGTCGGCCGTCCCCCTTGTGAGTGATTCGTGCCAAGATCGCAATAAATGTTCATAAGCTTCGCCGCGTGACATCGCAAGAGCCCCAGACCCCGCACCCCACCGACATCGACGCGGCCGAGACGGAAGTCATCGCCGTCCCGGAAGCCGCGCCGGTGTTCGTGGACTCCACCGGCCGGCGCAGCCGTCTCCTCCGGCGGATCGCGCTGGCCTTCGGTGTCCTGCTCGTCGCCTACGGCGGGCTGATCAGCATCAGCCTCGCCGGCGGGCCGGTGAGTTCGAGTGCCGTGCTGCCACTGCCCGGCCTCGACGACGAGGACGAGCCGGCCGAGCCGCAGTCGCGGCCCACCCCGGCCCCGGCCCCGACGCCGTCGGTCAGCCCGACCCGCCGGATCGTCGAGTCGACCGTCCGGGGCGGTGTGGAGCAGCGCCGGCCGCTCGCCTCCCCCTCGACCAGGTCGTCCACCCGGGCGACCCGCTCGACGACGCCCACGCCCACGCCGTCGGCCAGTTCAGGCAGCTCGTCACCGAAGCCGGTGGAGTCCACTACGGCCACCCAGCAGCCCACCCCCCAGCCGAACCCGACCACCAGCACCACGGTCGCTCCGCTGCCGCCACGCGTCCCGCCGACGCCGAACACCGGCACCGGCCGGTGAGCGCCGCACCCGCCCGCCGGAACCGGAGGCGGGTCCTGCCCCGCCCACGGGTACTGCTCGGTTCGGTGCTCGCCGGGTTCTTCGTGGCCGTGCTGATCGTGCAGGCATACGTCGACGCCGAGTTCACCGGCGACCACATCCAGGACGAGGTCGGCGACCAGGCCGGGGTCCCGGCCGAGATCCTGCGTGGCGGACCGATCATCAACACCACCGGCGGCCAGGAGAGCACCACCCGGCTCCCCGGGCGCACCATCGCGCTCACCTTCGACGACGGCCCGGATCCGGAGTGGACGCCGAAGGTCCTCGACGTGCTGCGCCGGCACGACGCGCACGCCACCTTCTTCGTGGTCGGTTCCCAGGTGGCCCGGAACCCCGACGTGACCCGGCGGATCGTGGACGACGGCAACGAACTCGGCCTGCACACCTTCACCCACCCCAACATGCAGCGGCTCGCACCGTGGCGGCGGGAACTCGAACTGTCCCAGACCCGGATGGCCATCGCCCGTGCCACCGGGGTACGCACCAACCTGGCCCGGTTCCCCTACTCGTCGAAGAACGCCGCGATCGACGAGGTGAACTGGAAACTGATCAAGGAGGCGGGCGCCCTCGGCTATCTGGTCGTGGTCAACGACACCGACAGCAACGACTGGCAGCGCCCCGGCCCCGACAAGATCATCGCCGACGCCACCCCGCCCGCCGACCAGTCCGCGGTCGTCCTGTTCCACGACGCCGGCGGTGACCGCTCCCAGACCGTCGCGGCCCTCGACCGGTTCATCCCACGGATGAAGGCCCGCGGCTATCGGTTCACCACCGTCACCGAAGGCCTCAACCTGGGCATCGCCGCCGCGAAGACCGGCGATCTGCCCACCCTGCCGCTCAATCCGGAGGCACCGCCCGGCGACGCGTGGCGGGGCACGGCCGTGCTCTGGACCGTGGGCCTCGCCGACGGCATGGTCACCGTGATCGCCGTCCTGTTCGTCGTGGTCGGGGCGCTCACCATCGGCCGTACGCTGCTGCTTCTCCTGCTCGCCACCCGGCACGCCCGGCAGCGCCGCAGACCCGGCTGGCGGTGGGGTCCGCCGGTGACCGACCCGGTGTCGGTGATCGTGCCCGCCTACAACGAGAAGGAGGGCATCGAGGCCGCCGTCCGGTCACTGGCCTGCGGCGACCATCCCGAGATCGAGGTGGTGGTGGTCGACGACGGGTCCACCGACGGGACCGCCGACCTGGTCGACCGGATGGGACTGCCGAACGTGCGGGTGGTCCGGGTGCCCAACGGTGGCAAGCCGAACGCCCTCAACACCGGCGTGGCGATGGCCCGGCACGACCTGATCGTCATGGTCGACGGCGACACGATCTTCCAGCCCGAATCGCTGCGGCTGCTGGTCCAGCCGTTCGCCGACCCGTCGGTGGGTGCGGTCGCCGGCAACGTCAAGGTCGGCAACCGGGAGACCACGGTCGCCCTCTGGCAGCACATCGAGTACGTGATCGGCTTCAACCTGGACCGCCGCCTCTACGAGGTGATGAACTGCATGCCGACCGTGCCCGGCGCGATCGGCGCGTTCCGGCGCGAGGCGCTCGCCGAGGTCGGCGGGATCAGCGACGAGACCCTGGCCGAGGACACCGACGTCACCATGGCGATGTGCCGGGCCGGCTGGCGGGTCGTCTACGAGGAGAACGCCCGCGCCTGGACCGAGGCACCGACCACCATGGAGCAGTTGTACCGGCAGCGGTACCGGTGGAGCTACGGAACCATGCAGGCGATGTGGAAGCACCGGAAGTCGCTGTCCGACTCCGGGCCGTCCGGCCGGTTCGGCCGGGTCGGGCTGCCGTTCCTCGCCCTCTTCGGGCTGGCACTGCCGATGCTCGCCCCGGTCGTCGACGTCATGCTCGTCTACGGCCTGGTCTTCTGGGAACTCAAGGAGACCGCGATCGCCTGGCTCGGCATGCTGGCCCTGCAACTGTTCACCGCGGCCGTCGCCTTCCGGATGGACCGCGAGTCCCTCCGGCCGCTGCTCACACTGCCGTTGCAGCAGTTCGCGTACCGGCAGCTGATGTACCTCGTGCTGCTCCAGTCGGCGACCACCGCGCTGACCGGCGGGCGGCTGCGCTGGCACAAGCTCAACCGGGCCGGGCTGACACCGCCGCCGGCGTCCGTGACGGTCCGGGTACCGGCCCAGACGAGACCCGCAAGCCCGTCCCCGGTCGAACTGCAGCCGACCGGGGACGGGCGGGCGTTCGGTTCAGGCGACCGCAAGATCCCGGACCAGGGCGGCCGGATCCATCGACGCGTACGGGAACACGACGTGCAGTGAGGTCCCGTCCCCCGGCCGGTCGGAGAGGGCCACCGTGGCGTGGTGGGCGTCCAGGATCCGCTTCGCCACGGCCAGCCCGCGGTCCGGGCCGGGCACGTCCCCCGGGTTGGCGATCGCGCCGTAGTACAGGTGCGGGAACAGGTCGGGTCGCAGCCCGTCCGGCATGTCCATGTCGTCCAGCCGTACCGTCGGGCCGGATTCCATCTCCGTGCCCACCCGGACCCGGCCGCCCTCCGGTGTGTATTTCACCGCGGCGAAGAGCAGGTGCGTCAGCACCTGTTCGAGGCGCACCGGGTCGGCGATGATCGGCAGCGACGGGCCGCCCGCCTGGTTGAGGATCCAGATGTGCTTGCTGGCCGCGATCGGCCGGACCGCTTCCACGGCCCGCTGGGTGACCCGCGTCAGGTCGCACTGCCGCATGTGCAGGCTCTCCCCACCGAGCCCGGCCTCGGCCATCGTGGTCAGGTGGTCGATCAGCTCCCGGAAACCGCGGCAGTGCGCCGCCGTGGCCCGCGCGACCAGATCGCCCATCTCGGCGTCGTGGTATCCGGTGTCACCGAGCCGTTCCAGGTACGCCGACATCAGCCGCAGCGACGACCGCAACTCCCCGCCGACCAGTCCGGCCAGATCGTCCTTGCGCCGCTCCAGCTCCTGGAGCCGGGCCGTCGTGTTGGCCAGCGCGAACGCGTACCGCCGCAGCTCCAGCTGGGCGGTGACCTGGCGGGCCAGGGCACGCAGCGCCTGCTGCTGCTCCATGTCCAGCCGCCGCGGCTCGGTGTCCATCACGCACAGCGTGCCGAGCGCGAACCCGTCGGTGGTGAGCAGCGGCGCACCGGCGTAGAAGCGGATCCCGCCCTCCGCCGTCACCAGCGGATTGTCGGCGAACCGGTCGTCCTCACGGGCGTCCGGCACCAGCATCAGGTCGCGGCCGAGAATGGCATGGGCGCAGAACGAGACGTCCCGCGACGTCTCCGCCACTTCGCTCCCGGTCTGCGCCTTCGCCCACTGCCGGTCCGCGTCGACCAGGCTCACCGCCGACACCGGCGCTTCACAGACACTCGCGGCCAGTACCGCGATGTCGTCGAAATCCTTTTCGGCAGGACTGTCGAGTATGTCGAGCGAGTAGAGCGCGCCAAGCCGCTCGATCTCATTGTCGGGCAGTGGTGCTTTCATGCGGTCACCTCCGAGACTCACCCCAAGAGGTACCACCCAAAAGTAGCAATTCTCGCATTTCTCCCGGAACTGGCGCTGCCCGCGGGCCGCTGACGAGCGGTTATGCTTCGCGGCCATGAGCACCGAGCAGTTCGCCTGCGGCACGTGCGGCGCCGCACACGACGGCCCGCCGCTCAGTTTCGCCGCTCCGGCACCGGACTACTGGCAGCCGGAGATGGCCGGGCAGGAGGGCTGCCTGCTGGACGCCGACATCTGCGTCATCTCCGGCGAGCAGTTCTTCGTCCGCGGACTGATCGAGCTGCCCGTGTGGGACACCGGCGACATCTTCACGTACAGCATGTGGGTGTCCCTCAGCCGGCCCAGCTTCACCCGCGCCGTCGACGTGTGGGAGCAGCCCGGGCGCGAGACGGAGCCGCCCTACTTCGGCTGGCTGTCCAACATCATCGCGGGGTACGAACCGACCACGCTCAACCTGCGCACCAACGTGCACACCCGGTCGGTGGGCCAGTTGCCGTACATCGAACTGGAACCCACCGGGCACCCCCTCGCGGTCGAACAGCTCGCCGGTATCACCCGTGCCCGGGTGGAGGAGATCGCCTCCTTCCACCTGCACCGCTAACCTGCCCTGATGCGACTGCGGACGATCGACCCCCGCAACTACGAGGCGGCTCTCGAGATCGAGGTCCGACCCGACCAGAGTGACCTCGTCGCACCCGTCGTCAAATCCCTGGCCGAGGCGTACGTCTTCGGCGACCGGGCCTGGCCGCGCCTCATCTACGACGGCGACGAACTCGTCGGTTTCGTGATGGCGTTCCTCGACATCCCGTGGACCGACCCGGACGACGCCGACCGGCGCTCCGGCCTCTGGCGCCTCAACATCGCCGCCGGCCATCAGGGCCGCGGCTACGGCACCTTCGCCGTCGAAGCCGTCTGCGACGAGATCCGGGCCCGCGGCGGTACGCAGGCCTACGTCACCTACCACGCCCGCGAGGGCGGCCCGGCGCCGTTCTACACCCGCCTGGGCTTCCGCCCCACCGGCGAGATCGCCGACGGCGAGACGGTCGCCGTCCGCGACCTGTCACCGCTTTAGCAGGGCGGCCATCACGTCGTTCTCCGCGGTCTGCTCATTGATCACATGTTTGGCCATGCTGCGGATGTACGCGTTTCCGCCGTCGGCTTCGAGCAGTGACCGCGACATGGTGATGGCGCCACGGTGGTGCTCGATCATCAGCCGCAGGTAGGCGGCCGGCGCTGCCTGGGCGTCGGCCCGGTCCAGCTCGTCCAGCTGGGCGGCGGTCAGCATGCCGTGCTCCGTGCCGGCCTCGGCCGGGCCGGTCGCCGGGCGGCCCCACGCTGTCAGCCACTCGTTGGTCAGGTCGATCTCACGCTGCTGGTCGCGCGCGATGAACTCGGCGATCAGGCGGACCCGCTCCGGGACGTCGCCCTTGGCGATCAGTGCGCGGCTCATCCCGACCGCCTGCTCGTGATGCGCGACCATCATCCGCGCGAAATGCTCGTCGGCGGCTCGGGGCGTCTCCTGTGACACCGGTTGCCGCACCGGCTCGACGGCGCCGCCGTCACGCAGCAGGAATACGGTCAGACCGGTGGCCGCGATGCTGAGCACCGCGGCGAAACGGCGGATCATCGAAAGTCTCCCTCCGGGATGCGTGGCCGGCCCGGCCGTTCGACCGGGCCGGCCACGGGTCAGCCCTGCGCGCCCGACGGCTCGGGCTGCGGGTTGCCGTTCTGGCCCGCACGCTCGTCCGGCGTCAGCTGGTTCATCGCGGTGAAGTCCCGCGGCACCAGGTCGAAGCCCTGCCAGTGCATCGGCATCGGACTCTGGTCCTCGTCACGCGGCACGTGGTGGAAACCCACCCGCACCCACATCACCGGGTCGGTCATCTTCTCCTTGTCCTTGACGAAATCCAGGACGGTACGGCGATCCGGCGGGCACTCCGGGTCGGAGGCGTTGCCGCTCGCGTACTTCTCGCACGGGTTCTTCTGACTGAAGGTGACGTCCGGTTTCGTCTCCGGGTGCCCCTCGTAACGGTCGTCGCCGCCGGTGACCAGCTCGTACGAGCGCAGGTGCCCGTCGGTGTTCTTGCTGGACTGGCTGGTCACCCGCCACCACCGCTGGTTCACCTTGGAGAACGTGCCCTCCTTGGCGATCGTGGTACGCGCCGTCTTCAGCTTGGCGGTCACCTCACCGCGGCCGTCGAGCGTGGTGTCGTACTGGTCGACCCGCTCCCCGCCCTTACCGGCGACGTTGAAGTCCACCCGCCAGAACGCGTTGTGGTAGTGCATCGTCGAGTAGTAGTTCGCGTCCTTGCCGATGGGCCAGCCACGTGCGGCGTCCGCCTCGGTGTCCGGCGCCAGGTCACCGGTGGCACCCAGGCGGGCCGAGATCTGGCCGTCGTCGTGCAGCCGGTACTCGGTCACGTACTCGTACCAGGACAGCTTGCTGATCGTGCGCAGCACCAGGTCGTGCCCCTGGTCGGAGGAGAGCACGCTCTTCTCCCCGTTGTCGTCCCAGGTCTCCTCGCGCCCCCGGTAGGCCAGGCCGGAGGGCTCGGCGCTGACACAGAGCACCTCCCGCTGCTTCGGCTCGCCGGAACCGTCCGAACCGAGGCGGGCAGAGCCGCCCTTGCAGTCCTCGCCGGCGAGCGTCTCCAGGTAGTAGCCGCCCATGCCCAGGTCCGTCAGGTCGTCGAACTCCATGTCACCGGTGTCGTACGGCACGTGCAACTGGGCGAGCCGGATCGAGTCGAGCACCTGCACCGGCTGCGGGTTGCGCTTCGTCGCGACGAAGACCTTCTCCAGGATCAGTCCGGCCTTGTCGTGGATGCGCCAGCAGAGCTGCCAGGTGGTGCCGTTCGGCAGGGTCTCCTTGACGGTCGCCGACGAACTGCAGGGCGGCGCCGGCGCGGCGGCCTGAGCACCGGACGGCACGGCGGCGCCGAGCAGGGCCGCGGTCAGCAGCGCGGTCACGGCTGCGATCTTTCGGTACGTCATGCTGCCCTCACTTGAGGCGGGCGACGGTACGCCCGGACAGGTCGATGATGAACTCGCTGACACTGAGGTACCGGCCGTCCTCGGTCTGCACGATGAGCTGCACGCAGCGGTTCCTGCCGCACTGACTCGCGCCCTGGTCGGCGGGCTTGGCCGTGTAGATGTGCGCGGTCGGCACCAGGCCGTCCGTACCGTTGAGCGCCTTGCCGGTCGCCTTCCGGTACGCCTCCTTGAAGCCGCTGCCGAGCGGATCGGTGACCAGCAGCCCGAGAGCGGTCCTGGTCTCCTGTTCGGACGCCGGCGGCTGCATCCCACCGGCGGAGAACGACTTGGCGAGCTTGCCCGTGGTCAGGTCCACGACCTGCTTGAACAGCTTCTCGGACCGGTAGTCGTAGTAGTACAGCTCGGCCTGCCGGCCACCGGCCTCGGTGTCCACTTCGGCCGACAGATACTCCGGCCCGGCCTTCCCGGTCACGTCCTCGGCATCGGCTGCGAGCTGCGGCGTGAGCGCGAGAGCCCGCGCCTTCTCGACCTCGCCGCTGGTCAGCGCGTCACTGCCACTGCCGGTGGCGGCCTCGGGAAGCGGGCTCGGGTCGGAGACGTGCGGCTGCTCAGCCGCCACCGTCGGGGTCGGCGGGGTCGGCGCGGCGTTCGCCTGCCAGGCGGCGAACCCGAACGCGGTCACCGCCGAGGCTGTCGCGATGGTGAGCCCCCAGGCCCACTGTCGATATCGAACCACTCTTCTGTTCCTCCCGTCGCGGTCCGCATGGACGTTTACGGAAGGAGAGTGATATTCAGGTGAAGTCAAATGCGATGGTCATCTAAGCAACAATGTGCTTCGCGGGGAATCGCCTGGTCATTGACGGATCCACGTACATGCAGGTCAGAATAGTTAATTTATCGACAATCGCGTTTGTCTCCCGCATTCGTGCCACCGCTGCGGGCCGATCAGATGATCACCTTCATCACGTCGCCGGCGACGATGTTCTGGACGGCCACGGGCACCGCGGTCTCCGCCGCGCGGGGACAAGGCCGACTGATGGGACCGTTTCGCATAGGCCGACGATCAACTTCGGCCGTTCCGGGAGGGCGCCTGTGGGTTATGGCTGCTTCCCGGGCCGGGAAGCGGCCATAACCCACAGGCGGACGATCGAGTGGCTGGCAGCGGGGACGTCGCCTTGGGCAGTTGAAGGGCGCGGGACTGTCCGCGAGGGGAGCGGGCGTGCCGGGAGGGTCGACAGCGGTGACGCCGGCACGACTGAACGAGGAACGGGCTGGCCGCTGGAGTCAGCGATCAGCCCGTTGCCAGGTTCTTAGGGTGGAGCTGAGGGGATTTGAACCCCTGACCCCCTCGATGCGAACGAGGTGCGCTACCAGTCTGCGCCACAGCCCCTTGGTCATCCGGTGACTGGGTCACCTTGGAACCGTTGAAAGGCTAACAGGTCATCACGCCACCTCGCGAACCACCCCTCCCCCAAGACCGCAACGCGCCCGGGAGGGCAACAGCCCGGATGGCGGCCCTGGGGCGGTGGGTTTCGCCCGCGCCGCCGAGGGAGCCGCGGGACGGCGTGGTTCGGCGCGGGGCGGGCCGGCCGTACCGACTGCTCCTAGGAAGCGTTGGGCCGACGCCCACCGGCCTCGTAGGGACGGCCGCGCAGACCGCCGCGCCGTCGATAGGAGACGGAGCCGCCGTTGGCGGCGACCGGCAGGTCGGAGGGTTCCCGGTCGAGGCCCATGGCCGCGCGGCGGACGGCTTCGCGCTGGGCGGCGAGGCGGCGCTGGGCCTCGCGGCGGGCGGCGGCGCGGCGGGCCTGTTCGCGGCGGACCTCGGCCTGGCGGGCGGCGAGCCAGGCTGCTTCGCGGGCCTGGATCCGACGGCGCCGGCGGTCGGTGATGGCACGGTTGCGCAGGTGTACGAGGTACAGGCCGAGCAGGCTGCCGGTGACCGCGAAGCTGATCCAGAAGCCGGGCCCGACCGCGACGACGCCGACGAGCTCGATGGCGTTGAGGAGGACGAGCGCGGCGAAGACGCGGCGGCGCCGGACGACGGCGGGGGTGCCCCGGCGCTGGGGGAGGCGGCGGGGTGGGCGTCTGCCGGTGACGAGCCGGAGGCGCCGTTCGGTGGTCTCTTTCCGAGTGGCAGGATCACCCGTTGGGGCGGGGACCGTAACCGTGACCTGGCGGGCGGGGTTGATCGGTCGGCGTCCGGGCACGGTGCGGAGACGGCGGCGGCGTTGTAGCACCCGCGCCGTCGACGACGCCCGTTCCGCGGCGAGGCGCTCGGTGGCGTCGTACCGGCGTACCAGCGCCGGCGCGAGGGCGAGCAGGCCCGCCGCGGCGAGGACGGCGAGGAGCACCGAGGTCGGCACCGTCACCGCTCCGATCCGCCACGACGAATGACACGTGGAATGACACGACGAAAGCGAGGTTACGGGCGGTAGCCGTGATATTTCGCGCGCCGCGCCGGTAGCGTTGCGACGTTGAAGATCATGAGGTGGAGCGGACGCGGCGCCAGCGCGCCAGCAGGCCTCCCTCGGCGGCTACCTCTTCGCTGGTCATCGCGTAGCCGAGGTGGTCGCGCCAACCGCCGTCGATGTGCATGTAACGCTGGTGGTACGCCTCTTCGCGGAATCCGAGCTTCTCGACGACGCGACGGCTCGGCCCGTTCTCCGGCCGGATGTTGACCTCTATCCGGTGCAGGCCGCCCGGCCCGAACGCGTGGTCGACGGCGAGCGCCAGCGCGGTCGGGATGACACCCCGGCCGGCCACCCGGTGGTCGACCCAGTATCCGGCGTACGCCGACGCGAATGCCCGCCGCACGATGTTGCCGAGGTTGACGTGGCCGACGAGCCGTTCCCGGCCGTTCTCGACGAGGCAGACGGCGAACGGCATGCTGTCGCCGTTGCGGGCGGCCCGTCTCATGTCGCGGTAGACGTATCCGAAGGCGCGTGGGGAGTTCATCTCCGCCCACGGGCCGGGCGGCGCCGACTCCCACGGGGCCAGCCAGGCCTGGTTGGCGATCCGTACGTCGGACCAGGCGCGGGCGTCGCCCCGTTTGTACGGCCGCAGGAGCACAGCCCCATCCGCCAGCACAGCGGGCCATCCGGGCGTGGTGGCCCCCAGCATCTATCGCCTCCGGTCGAGCAGCAGAACGTCGACGGTCGAGCCGGCGGCCGCTGTGGTGACCCGTTCGCCGAGCACCAGCAGGCCGTTCGCCTCGGCCAAACCGGACAGAGTGTACGGCCCACCGGCGAGCGGCTGCACCGTGTAACCGCCACCGCGCCGTTCCGCGACGTAGGCGGGCCGGAACTCGCGGAGGCCGCCGGGTGACGAGACCGTCTCCAGCAGGTGCGCCTTGATCCCGGGGCGGAAGACCGGTTCCGACCCGGCGAGCAGCTGGATCACCGGCCGGGCCAGCACCTCGAAGCCGATGAGTGCGGCGCCGGGCTCGCCGGGCAGGCACACCACGGGCACCTCCTCACCGCCGACCGTGCCGAAGCCGAGGGCGGTGCCGGGGCAGAGGGCGACGTCGGTGAACTCGACGGTGCCGCGGCCGGGACCGGGCCGGGACAGCACCCGGCGCAGCATGTCGCCGGGCCCGGTGCCGGTGCCGCCGGTCGTGATGATCAGGTCGGCGCGCAGCGTCTGGTCCTCCAGGAGGCCGCGCAGCCCTTCCGGGTCGTCGTCGCAGATGCCGATCCGGTACGCCATCGCGCCCGCCTCCACCGCGGCGGCCGTGAGGGCGTGCGAGTTGGCGTCGACGACCTGGCCGGGCTGGCTGGGCCGGCCCACGTCGACGAGTTCGTCACCGGTGGCCACGACGACGACGCGAGGGCTGGGCCGGACCATCACGTGCCCGATGCCGGCGGCGGCGAGGACGGCGACGGTGGGCGGGGTGACGTAGGAGCCGGCCGAGGCGAGGAGCTGCCCGACGGCGATCTCCTCACCTGCGCGCCGGACGCCGGAACCGCGTTTCGGGGCGTGCAGGATCTCCACCGCGGCCATGCCCTGATCGGTCCAGTGGACCGGGACGACCACGTCGGCGCCGATCGGCAGCGGCGCCCCGGCGGCCACCGAGAAGCAGGTGCCGGGGGTGAGCCGGACCGGCCGCCAGTGTGCCGCTCCCATGTCGCCGACCACGTTCAGCCGGATGGTGCGGGCGGTGTTCTCGAACTGCCCGAACGACGGGTGCGACCCGATGCGCCCGGCGCCGGCCAGGTCTTCCCATCGGGCCGCGTACCCGTCGATCGCGGCCTGGTCGAACGCCGGGTACGCGTGCGGGGCGACCACGTCGGCCGCCAGCACGTTCCCGTGCGCCTGGGTGAGGTCGAGGTCGAGCGGAGGCAGCGTCCGGAGCCTGCGCAGCACGCTGCCCAGGTACTCGGCGAGAGGCATCAGCTCGTTGGAAGCGGCCGCCTCGCGATCGGCCGTGGCGGTCATCCCTTCCAGCCGCCGACGAATTCGGTGAGCCAGGCCCGGAACTCCTCGCCCAGGTCGGGCCGCTGCGACGCGAGCTGGACGACGGCCTGCAGGTAGCCCAGCGGCATACCGGTGTCGTAGCGGTGGCCGCGGTAGACGATGCCGTGCACCGGGACACCGTCGGCCAGCATCGTGGCCATCGCGTCGGTGAGCTGGATCTCGCCGCCGGCGCCCGGCTTGGTGTCGGCGATGACGTCGAAGATCTTGCCGGGCAGCACGTAGCGGCCGAGGACCGCCAGGTTGCTCGGCGCCTCCTCCGGGGACGGCTTCTCGACCAGGCCGGTCACCTCGACGACGTCCGGGTCGCCGGTCTCGCGGACGCTGGCGATGCCGTACCGCGAGGTCTCGTGCGGGGCGACCTCCATGAACGCGAGGACGATGCCGCCGGTCTTCGCCTGCAGGTCCAGCATCGCCGGCAGCAGCGGCTTGTCCTCCTCGACGAACTCGTCGCCGAGGAGCACCGCGAACGCGTTGTCGCCGACGTGCGCGGCGGCGGTGCCGACCGCGTGGCCCAGGCCGAGGGCCTCACCCTGCCGGACGGTGTAGATGTCGGCGAGTTCGCTCGAACGGCGTACCGCGGCGAGTCGCTCGTGGTCGCCCTTCTTCTCGAGCCGGGCCTCCACGTCGGGACGCCTGTCGAAGTGGTCGACCATCGCGGTCTTGCCGCGCCCGGTCACCAGCAGGACGTCGGTGATGCCGGCGGCCGCCGCCTCCTCGACGATGTACTGCAGGACCGGCCGGTCCACCACCGGCAGCAGTTCCTTGGGTACGGCCTTGGTAGCCGGCAGGAAGCGGGTCGCGAGTCCCGCAGCCGGGATCACCGCCTTGACGGCGCGCTTGGTCGTCATACAGTCACTTCACCTTCGCTGGTTCCGGACATGCCGCGAGACTATCGGCCACGACCGTGTCGCGGCGGCTGCGGCCCACCGGTGGTGGCGGCCGCGGCATCCAGATGCCCCTCCGGTACGGCCGGGGAAACCCGTTCCGCGAGCCGATAGGTGTCCCGGCCGGCGTGCTTCGCCGCGTACAGCGCCTCATCGGCCGCATCGAGCACCTCCTGGGCCGTCGCACCGTGTTCGGGGAAGACCGCGATGCCGATCGACACACTGATCGAGATGCTGTCGTCGAGGCCGGGCCGGCGCGGGTCGACCGGCACCGGCCACTCCCGCACCGCGGCGCCCAGCCGCTCGGCGACTATCACTCCGCCGTACGCGTCCGTCTCCGGCAGCAGCACCACGAACTCCTCCCCGCCCTGACGGAACGCCACGTCGACCTCACGGAGCCCGATCCGGATCCGCCGGGCGAACTCGCCCAGCACCTGATCGCCCGCCGTGTGCCCGTACGTGTCGTTCACCTCCTTGAAGTGGTCCAGGTCGAGGACCAGGACGGTGAGCATCCGGCCGAACCGGCTCGCCCGCTCCACCTCGCGGCGCAGCACCTCGCGCAGATAACGGTAGTTCCAGAGTCCGGTCAGCGGGTCGGTCAGCGACAGACGTTGTGCCTCCTCGTGGACCCGGACGTTGTGCACGGCAACCCCGGCCTGCCCGGCGAACGTGCGCAGCGTCCGCAGGTCGGCGTCCTCGAAGACCGGCCCGTCCAGCCGGTCGTAGAGCGCCAGCACGCCCAGCACCGACGGGTCCGGCCCGCTGTCCTCGTCCGGCGGTGCGCAGATCGGCACGGCGAGATACGAGTCACAGGCCGGCTCGTCGGGGGCCCGGCCGGACGTACCCCGCAGCGGGGTCCCGGTCGTCGCGACCCGGCCGAGCACGCCGCGGCCGGGTGCCAGACGGCGTTGGGAGAGTTCGGCCGGCGACAGGTCCCACGATCCGGTCAGCCCCACGCCGCAGCGGGCCGCCAGGCGCCCGTCGGCCGGATCGGTGAGCAGGATCAGCCCGGCCCGCGCACCGGTCGCGGCCATCGCGGTGCGCAGGATCACCGGCAGGATCCGGTCCAGGTCGTGGGTGCTGGACAGGGTGTCGCCGAGAATCGCGAGATGCCGTCGCAGCTGATCGCGGCTCGCGGTGAGCGCCTGCACGTAGGACTGGAGCTCCCGGGTCATCCGGTTGAAGGTGCCGGCCAGGCGGCCCAGCTCGTCCGGGCGCGGGATCGGCACGCGGGTGTCCAGATCACCGTTGGCCACCCGGTCCGCGGCCCACGCGAGATCACCGAGCGGCCGGGTGGTCGACCGGGCCAGCCAGCGCGCGGCGATCACCGCGGCGCCCGCCGTGACCAGCACGATCAGCAGCAGGATCAGGTAGCGGACGGTGGGCCCGGAAGCCGGGACGGTCAGCATCAGCGACAGCGGCCGGCCGGGCTCGGCGGGCAGGTACCGGCCGGTGGTCCCGGCGACCGCGGGCACGCGCGCGCCGAGCGCCACGGCGACATCGGCAGCGTCACCGAGCCGGTTCAGCAATGCGGTGTCGACCCGCTCGGCGGCGATCACCGTGACATCACCGGTGTACGCGGACGCGGCGAGCGCGGTGACCGGAGCCGTCGTCGCCGTGCCGGGGTTCGCACAATCCTGCCGGCCGTTCGTCGCGGGATCGACGGTCGCCGCGGAACGGCCGAGACTCGGCTGATCGTGATCGGTCACGTGAATCTCGGTGGCCAGCCCGCGGGCGACCAGCTGGTCGGCGACGGCCCGCCGCTCCCCCGCCGGGACCACGGCGACCGCGTCCGCCGAGGTCTGCAGCTGGCGGCAGAGGGCGCCGACCGCCACACTGACGGTCGTCGCCGCGTGATCGAGGCGCTCGGTGGCCCGCTCCCGGCTCACGGCGCCGACGGTCAACGCGACGAAGATGGCCCCGAGCAGGACCGGACCGAGCACGACCACCAGGAATGCGCTGGTCAGCCGGCCACGAAGTGTCACACATCCTCCCGGGAGTGGCCCTCTTTGGAGCGATGCTGACATAGTGCGCACCGTTTGCCGGTTTTCAGAAGGGGGTGTTGCATGTCGGATTTAACCCCTGATGCGGAAAAATCACACCAAATCAAAATATCGCTCCGCACACGGCTGCTCACTGCGCGTCGATCACTTCCGGTCGCCGTGCGATCGGCCGCCGACGCACAACTTCAAGACCAGATCATCGCTCTGGTACGGCGTACCGGCGCCCGTTCCATCGCCGCCTACGTTCCGGTCGGCTCCGAACCGGGAGGGTCCGACCTCCCGGACCGTCTGCTGGCCGCCCTGCCGCCTGACGGCCGCCTTCTCCTACCGGTCCTGCTCCCCGACAACGACCTCACCTGGGCCGACGCCGCCCCGCCCACAGCCTCGTCTGCCGCCCCGCCCACGCCGCATCTCACCTCGAGCCCCGGCAACTCGAAGGGGCCGGCGAGCCCCGGCGGTCCCGTCGCACCGGGGGTCTCCGCCGACCCGTCCGGCCCTCGGATGGGCCGCTCGCTGCTCGTCGCCGGGCCGCGTGGGCTACGCGAGCCCGCCGGGCCGCGGCTCGGTGTGGAGGCCGTGTGCTCGGTCGACCTGCTGCTGGTGCCTGCGCTGGCGGTCGGCGGCGACGGAACCCGGATGGGACGGGGCGGGGGCTCCTACGACCGGGTGCTGGCACGCCTGCCGGAACCCGGTCCCCTGGTCGTGGCACTCCTGCACGACGGTGAGGACGTCGATTTCGTCCCGGCCGAACCCCATGACCGCCGGGTGCACGCGGTGATCACTCCGACCGGCGGCTTCGCACGCCGGCCGTACTCGCCGTCCGGCTCTTGATCGCCGTGCCGTTGGACTGGATCGCTCTGCCTTGGCTGGATCGCCCTGCCGTTGGATCTGGGTCGCCTCGTCGCTCCGTCTGGATCGCTTTGTCGCGTCAGGCCCGCGAGCCGTCGCTCCCGTACCCTTCAAACCGCCGATGAGGCGTCCCGGGTACGGCTCGCGGATGTCTCGGCAAGATCCTCAGCAGCGGGTTCGGGCAGCGTGTCGGCAACGCGACGCAACCGGCACCCGGCGCCGGTGGTCCGATTGTCGGCGACGCCCGGAAGCCGTACACCTCCTCGCCGAGCAGCATGCGTCTTCGCTGAGCAGCACCCGGCGAAGCGCTCTGAAGTCGCCGTATTCACCATCCCGAGGCCCCAGTGTGATATCACCCACCGTCCGCTTCTCCCTCAGGCCGGACGCCGAGTGGACGAATTGACCTCCGATGCCGCAACATTGGCACTCGGAGTTGGCGAGTGCCAGCAGCCGATTGATCCGGAGGAGCCGTGCCTACCTACCAGTACGCCTGCACCGAGTGCGGTGAGCAGCTTGAAGCAGTGCAGTCCTTCTCCGACCCGGCACTCACCGAGTGCCCGAACTGCCAAGGCAAGCTCCGCAAGGTGTTCAACTCGGTCGGCATCGTCTTCAAGGGTTCGGGCTTCTACCGCAACGACTCCCGGTCCGGCAGCGTGAGCGCCGAGAAGCCGACCGCCGGTTCCGGCGACTCGACCCCCGCGAAGGCCGAGACGTCGAGTTCTTCGTCGACCGGTTCGACATCGTCGACGAGCACGTCGTCCACGTCCTCCACGAGCAGCGGCACGACTTCCTCGTCGGGCAGCAGCGGCACGAAGGCCGCCGCGGCGCCCTGAGCCGCGCCGCCCCAAGCGTCACCTGCGCGCCGAGCCGATCCGGCTCGGCGCGCAGCCGTTTCCGGCCACCGCTGCCGCTCTGACCCGCCTTCCAAATCGGGCCACCCGGCAACCACCCGGCCGGCGTCGCCCTGACTCGCACTCCAAACCGGTCCTCCCCGGAACCACCCGGCCAGCGCCGCCCTGGCTTACGCTCCACAACCCGGCCCCTCGGCCACCACCCGACCGGCCCTGCCTCGGCAGGAGCTCCAGGCCGGGCCTCCCCCGCAACCACCGTCCGGCGCCGCCCTGGCTTACGTTCCACAAGCCGGTCCCGCCAACTCCCCGGCCGGCGCCGCATCGGCATGCGCTCCAGAACGCGGCCTCTCGCCAACCACCCGACCGGCGCCGCATCGGCATGCGCTCCAGAACCCGGCCTCTCGCCAATCACCCGACCGGCGCCGCATCGGCATGCGCTGCGAAAGCATGCTTGCCAGCAATCACCCCACCAGCGCAGCCACCGCTACCCGTGGAACCCCGGTGCCGCCGCCCCGCCCGCCGCAACGCCCTGGGACCGCCGTCATGCCCCAACCCTTTCTGGGTGACGGCGCGGCCCCTACCCCCAGACGATGGGGATCGCTTAGGCCGTGTCCTGCCGATCACCGAAGCCAGATAACAGCTGCGATGAGCAGCAAGGATGATCGGTAGATGGCGGCGCGTTTGGCGTAGCGGGTGG
>NZ_QGGR01000028.1 GCF_003148685.1 Actinoplanes xinjiangensis
CGAAACCATTATCTACTGGGCGGCAATCCTTCAGATGACCCGCCGCCACGCCCGTACCACAACCACCGCTATATAGATCAGAAACAGGCTCTATAGCCCTGTCGCCGCTGCTGCCCGACCTACTGCGCGGCCCGCAACGCCGCGGCGACTTGGACGACATTCAGATCGACGACGGCCTCCTCGCCATCCCACACACCGCGTTCGCTGATGGCCAGACCGATCCAGGCCAGTTCAGCAGCATCGTCACGCATTTCGTATTCTTCGCGACTCTCCTCGCCGAACCCACCCGATTCCTCACGGTCCCAGGCGGCGATCGCCGATTCGGCCAGAGATCGAGGCAACCGCACACTGATCCGATTGACCTGGGACTCCAGCCGAGTACCGATCGCTGCGAGCACGGTCCGGTCATCCCGGTATCGCCAAGTACTGCTCATGGTCGCCCACGACCTGAGGCTACTGGGAGCCTAGACCGGTGAACGTTACTGGTCAGGGCACTAGCCGGAGCTGTCACGGATCATCTGGCCTAGACCCGTAACGCATCAAGTGGCGCCCGGCATTGGTAGGCAGCAGTGGGAGGCAGCAGTGGGAGGCAGGTGGCGGCGACGACGCCTATCGCCTGTTGCCCCTGGTTGCGACAATCGGCGCCGTGTCGTTCCTCGATCGGATAACGCCCTTCCTCTGGCTCGTCGTGGCCGTCTGCACCATCGGGCTGGCCTCCGAAGTGGTCGGCATCGCGCAGCAGATCCCCGTCCAGCGCGGCATCGACGCGCACACCGTCCGGCTCCCCGGCACCTTCGTCGAGCTGGACAAGGAGGGGAAGTTCCACGACGACAAGCACATCGTCTCGTACGCCTACGCCGACCGTGGCTTCCGAACGCCGCTACGGGGGCTGCCCGGCAACCCGGACGTCGGCGCGAAGGTGTGCGTGGAGATCGACGCGACCCGGCCCGAGAACATGCGCCCCTGCGACACCCTCGGCGGGCTCGGTGACAGCCTGGCCGGCCTGGGCTGGGGCAGCGCCTTCCTCCTGCCCGCGCTTCTGGCCCTGTGGTCGCGCAACGACTTCGACTTCGGCTGGAGTATCGACTGGCGGGGAGAGTACCGGCGGCCCGAACGCCCCCACCCGTCGACCCTGCGGCGTAAACCGACCCGCCGGGACCGCAAGCGGGCCCGTAAGGCCGAGCGCGAGGCCGAGGACGAACTGTTCGGACGGTGACGCCCCCAGCATCCGGGGTGCCGGCGCCGGTCAGGCCCGGCAGTACCTCTCCTGCGCGAGACGGCCGGATTCGGTGGCCTGCGGGTCGGGGCACCCGACGACGTCGCTCTCGGGGTCGGTCCAACCGATCAGGGTGCCGCTGGTGGTGGTGCCGTCGGAGCAGGTGCCGGTGAAGTCGACCGTGACGGTGCGGACCGCCGCGTAGGCGACGTGGATACCGTCGGCGAGCCGGTGCCGTGTCCTGACGACGGCCACCGCGTCCTCGCCGGGGCTGCGGTCGGTGGAGAACCGCGCCGCCACCTCGGGGGCGAGCAGCCGCAGGACGTCAGCGATCGTGCCGATGCCGGCGGCGGTCCAGGTGACGCGTCCTCTCTCCGTGTCGCCGGCCACGGTCACGTCACTCTCGATCCGGCCGTTCGTCATCACGACGCGCTGGGCGGTGGTGACCCGCCGGCCGTGTACCACCGGTGTGGCTGCCTGCACCGACGTCAGGGCACAGGTGGGCGTCAGCTCGAATCCGTTCGGCCCCCACGATCCGGACGGAGCGCCGGTCGTCACGCCGCCGACCACGCACCCCGGGAGGGCGGTCAGCGAGAGGGCGAGGGGTACGGCGATTCTCCCGAAGCCCGCCGTGCCGGGACTTCGACGTCGCCGAGGATGCCGGTCAGCACGTCGCGCAGGTCGCCGAGGGCTGCCGGATTCCGCCACGGGCCGGAGTCTACGGCCCGTGGCGGACCCGCCCGCCGGCGTAGTGCGCGGGGTGAAAGGATCAAGAAGGTGAAGAAGTACATCCTCTTCGATCATGACGGCGTTCTGGTCGACACCGAGTCCTGGTACTACCTGGCCGGCGAACGTGCCCTGGCAGACATCGGCGTCACCCTGGACAGGGAGCGGTATCTGCGGGACATGAGCCGCGGATGGGGCACCTGGGAGCAGGCCCGAGCCGCCGGTGTCGACGAGCAGACCATCGCCAGGCAGCGTGCGGTCCGCGATCGGTACTACCAGGAGTATCTGAGGACCGAGGACATCGAGATCGACGGTGTCGTCGACGCCCTCGCCGAGTTGTCGCGGCATGTTCGAATGGCCATCGTGACGACCGCGAAGCGCGTGGATTTCAACATCATCCACGAACGCCGCCAGATCACGCGGTTCATGGATTTCGTCCTCGCCCGCGGGGACTATGAGCTCGCCAAACCGCACCCGGAGCCCTACCTGACCGGCTTGCGGCGTTTCGGGGCCACACCGGAGGAGACCCTGGTCGTGGAGGACTCCTCCCGGGGGCTGAACTCCGCCGTGGCGGCCGGCATCGACTGTGCCGTCGTCCACAACGACTTCACCGCGTCACAGGACTTCGCTGGGGCCGCCCATCGCATCGGCTCTCTGATGGAGCTGAAGGACGTCGTCCTTCACCGGCGTGCGTGACCGGCGGGGGCGGGTGTTCCCGAGCTCACGTACCGGCCGGCCCGCTGGTCAGGGCGTCCACATCCGGTAGTCGGTAGTATCCACGGACAGTTCGAACTCTGGAGCGTTGATGACCTACCCTCCACCGCCCGGACAGCCGCCCTTTCCGCCGTCCCCCGGTGAGCCGCTCCCGCCGCCCGTCGACCCGTATGACTCCCCGCAGCACACGGCGCCGCTCTACGCTCAGCCCGACTACGGACGACCCGGCTACGGGCAGGCGGCCCCCACTCATCCCGGTTACGGCCAGCCGGTTCAACCCGGCTACGGCGGGCCGGGTTATCCGACGGCACCGCCCTCACCCGCGGCCACGTCCCGGACGGTGATGATCGCCCTGCTGTCGGCGGCGATCGCCCTGGTCCTGCTCGTGGGCGGCGGCGTCGCCGTCTACCTGATCGGTGAGAACAGCTCCCGCGAAAAGAAGGACACCGTCACACAGGGTACGAGTCCGAGCGCCGGTCCCAGCGCGAGCGCGCAGCCGGCACCGGATGGGATCAGCATCAGTGAGCCGGACACCCTGAACGGCCACGCCAAGATCGAGGCCAAGGAGTTCTCCTCGCTCACCGGCGAACTGGAGAAGGTGCTGGAGGGCTATCCGGGCGCGGCGAACGCGTTCGGAGCCGTCTACGGTTCCCCGGCCGACAAGAAGATGATCGCGGCCATCGCGGCCGAGGTCGACATCGACGACCCGCAGCGGATGCTCGACACCGTGTTCCAGTCGTTCAGCGGCGAGAACCAGCTGACCGGTGTCTCACCGGCCAGCACCGGCTCGCTCGGCGGCGTGGCCCAGTGCGGCAGCACCACCGTCGGCAAGGAGAACATGGCGATCTGCGGCTGGGCCGACGAGGGCAGCGTGGGAATGTTCCTGTTCCTCTACCAGACCGCGGTCGACGTCAAGGGCGACTTCCCCGACATGCGAGCGGAGATCGAGACGAAAGACTGATCGGGCGGCTGTCCGGCCTATGTCTGAAGCTCGGGAAAGCAGCTTCGTGCGTAGTGACCGAGATTCTTGGCGTTGTCGTACGCGACACCACCGGCCGGTGGGCGATCGGCGCCGGGGCGGGGTACGTCACGGGCGAGCCGGCGTACCCGGGGGGTCTTGTCCAGGTGGGAGGTCCATTGCCGCCACGGCCCGTCGTAGCGTGGCTGGAACCGGCGCCCGTCGATGTCGTCCGCGGTGGGAAGTCGTGGGAACACGCCGTCGAGGAACTCCACCAGGCCGTACGGCCGGCCGCTGCGTTCTTCGACCTGGTGGCAGTAACACAGCACCCAGGCGTCCTCGCGGCATCCGATCGCGTACACGTCGCCGCCCCGGGGCTCCCCCCGTAGTTCGGGCGGCAGCGGCGCGGCCCGCACCGTCCTGGCAGCCGGCCGTCGGGGCGGCGCCGCCGGCGGCCGGGGAGGTGCGGTCGGCCGGTCGAGGTGGCCGAAGAGCCGGTCGACGAGCGGTTCGGTGATGCCGTGCCCGGCGGTCCAGAACGACAGTGGGGCGCTGACCTCGACGCGGACGCTGGGGCGTTCGTCGCGCTGCCGGGCGGTGGTGAATCGGGTGAGCATCCCGGGATGTGACGGCGTCTGGAGTATGCCGAGGAAGGCGAGATCTTCCAGCAGGGACGTGTACGCGCCGAGTCTCCGCCCGCCGGGAAGCAGATCGCGGGCGCGCAGTGCCTGCGCGGCCTGGCCGGGGCGGGTGGCCGGTGGCAGCGCCCGCAGCACGTCGAGGATCTCGTGGAGGGTCCACACGTCGTGCGGTCCGGGTACCGGCACCGGCTGGGTGACGTCCTCCAGCACCAGGACGTAGGCACAGACGTCTCCGGGCAGCGGTGAGTCATGCTCGCGGAGCCGCCATGATCCGGTGGTGTCCACGGTGACCGTCGCGTCGACGAAGCACACGTCGCAGGTTCGCCGGCCGGCCGGGTAGGGGTGGGCCGGCATCGCCCCGGCGAGGGCCACCGCCGGCAGTGGTCCCCGCCAGCGCGGCGGCGCCGACCCCAGGCCGGCCACGAAGGCGTCGGCGGCGGTGCGCTCGTCGACCGTGGCGGCGAGCGCGCGCAGGCGCGTCACCGCCTCGTCGTGGGTGAAGGTCCGGAAGGTGTTGGGCGCCAGTCCACGGTCCGCGAGGGCCCGCAACTGCTCCGGTGTGATCGTCGCCGGTATGTGGTGGGCGTGCCGGCCGTGGACGTCCAGGTAGGCGTTCGCGGCGGCGTAGATCCGGTCGAGCAGGGCGAACGCCTCCTGGTGATCCACGACGGCGAGGATAGCCCAGCCGTACGACGACGCGGGTGTTATCCGTTTGAAGCGGGCCCGGCCCTGCCCTAGGGTGCTGCGGATGAGACTGCGTCACGTGACCGTCGATTGTGCGGACCCCTATCAGCTGGCCACGTTCTGGAGCCGGTTGACCGGCTGGCCGGTCTCCGGAATCGATCAGCCCGGCGACGACGAGGTGCTCGTCGAGGCGCCCGACCCGGTGCCCGGTCTGCTGTTCGTCCGGGTGGCCGAGCCGCGCACGGTCAAGAACCGGGTGCACCTCGACTGGAAGCCCGACGGGCGGTCCCGCGACGAGGAGGTCGACCGGGCCGTCGACCTCGGAGCCACCATCCACGAGGACCACCGCGGTCCCGAGGACCGTGGCTGGGTGACGTTGCGCGACCCCGAGGGCAATGAGTTCTGCATCGAACGACAGTGACGTCGACGGCGTCTCGCGACGTCAGCTCTCGGGTATCGGAGCCGGGGCCAGGTCGAGAGGCCACGGGAAGTCCGGGGCGACCCGCCTGCCCCAGGCATACAGTTGCTCGAACAACGGCTTCGACGCGGCGCCCACCCCGGTCAGGGCATATCCGCCGGTCGACAGCTTCTCGACCAGACCCAGATCGGTCAGCTCGCGGAGCTCCCGTGCCAGCGACGGCTTGCTGATCGGGTCGAGGAGCCGCTGAATCTCCGAGAACCTGCGGGCGCCGCCGGTCAGCGTGTGCACCACCCACACCTTCCACCGGCCGCCCAGGCTGACCAGCCAGTCCGTGTCGCCGCGGGTGTCGAACCACTCCCCCCACTCGAGCAGATGACGCAGAATGGGCTCCTGCTGCCGTCCCGTGGACGTCAACGAATACTCCACCCGGATCCGGCGCTCCGGGAAGACCACCCGGCGGACCACGCCCGCCTGCTCCAGCGCGCGTAGCTGAACGACGAGCATCTGCCGGCCGGCATCGGGCATGCGCCGGCGCAGATCGGACAACCGCAGCGGACCGTCGAGCAGGTGGACCATGCTCCAGAACATCCACTTGCCGCCCACGCCCGAACCGCCGTAGGGGCATACCAGCAGCTTGCTCACCCGCCCCATCACGAACCCCCGCAAGGTCGCATAAAATTGCTCTATTCTGCACGCTCGTTTCCCGCAATACCGTCTGATCGTATCGAGGCGACACGAGAAAACGGGGAACGATAAATGCGCAGGATAATCAGAATCGCGGCCGTGATCGCCGCCATCGTGGTGCTGGCGAGCACCGGACTGATTCTGTGGGAGCCGGGCTCACCTCCCGCATTCGCCCGGGCGGAGACGGCGCGCGGCCCGATGACGTACGACCTGGACGGCACCGACGGTCCGGTGGTCCTCTCGGTGCACGCCGGTCTGGGCGGCGCCGACCAGGGCCGGCTGTTCGCCCGCTTTCTGCGCGACGGCGGCTTCCGCGTTCTGAGCCCGTCGCGGCCCGGTTACCCCGGCACGCCGTTGAGCAGCGGCCGAACCCTGGAGGAACAGGCTGATCTGCTCGCCGCCCTGCTGGACAGCCTGCACATCGAGCAGGTGGGGCTCTTCGCCGCCTCGGCCGGGGCCCCGGTCGCGTACACCTTCGCCGCCCGCCATCCGGACCGGGTCTGGGCTCTGATCTCGGTGGCCGGCGTGAGCCTTCCGAATCCGGACTGGACGCCGTCCACGCCGGTTCGCCGGTTCTTCGTCGACAAGGTCGTCCAGAAGATCGCCTACCTCACCGGCTCGATCTCCGTCGACACGATCGTCTCCGCGACTCTCGACGAGACCAGCCTCTTCACCGCGGCCGAGAAAACGGAGCGGAAGAATCACATCATCGGCGATCCCGACGTCAGAGATCTTTTCACGGCGATGGTGGAAACCACTTTCCCGTACGAGGAGAGGATGCCGGGCACCGACAATGACGCCCGGCAGGCGAGGAATCTGGCACTTCCGCTGCGCGGGATAAGCACGCCCACACTGGTCGTGCACGGCCTCGCGGACGGTGACGTCCCGTTTCGCGACGGGGAGAATGCCGCCGCCCTGATCAGCGGTGCGCAGCACCATTGGATGCCCGGTGAGGATCACCTCGGCTTCTGGCTGAGCCCGCGGGCCGCCGACCACCAGCGCGTCGCCCGTGACTTCCTGCTGACCCACACACCCCGGTGAGGCGCAGTCACGCCGCTTCCCGGCGCAGGCGGGTGTTGAGCCCGTGCTTCACCTCGGGCCAGTCGTCGTCGGTGACGGCGTACACGACGGTGTCACGCCATGAGCCGTCGGCGCGGCGGCGATGCTTGCGCAGTATCCCCTCCCGGCTTGCGCCCAGCCGCTCGATCGCGGCCTGCGCGCGTTCGTTGAGGACGTCGGTGACCAGCGTGACCCGGATCGCGCCGAGGGTTTCGAAGGCGAAGCCGAGCATCAGCAGCTTCGCCTCGGCGTTCGCGCCGGTGCCCCACCACGGCCGTCCGAGCCAGGTGTATCCGATCGTCAGGGTGCGCAACGTCGGATCGGGATCGGCGAAGGACGTCGTACCCGCGAACCGGCCCGTCGCCGTGTCGATCTGGGCGTACGGGAGACGGGCCCCGCGGGCGCGCGCGGCGAGCGCGGCAACGATGTGGGCGCGGGCGTCGTCCACGGTCACCGGCCGGGTCAGTGCCCCGGCCGGCGGGCTCTGCCATCGGAAGATCTCGGCTGCCTCGTCGTCGTCGCCGGCCGCCGCCAGGTAGTCGGCCGCGTGTTCGTACCGGAGAGGTTCGAGCCGGATCCGGTCGCCGGCCAGAGCGGGCATGGCATACCAGAGGCCGTTTTCAGTCACGGGGGCATCATCGCAGGCGCCCGAGTGTGGACCGTGGTGGCGACGCCACCGCACACTGGCCGGCTTCGCGGTGCTCCACCGATCACCGCCGAAGCGCGTGCCGTCGACTTCTATGATCCGGCGATGAACGCTCCCGTGACACTCACCGCCACCGCGACGCCGAGCACTCCCGCTCTCCTGCTTCGGCCCTGGCGCGCGGCAGACGTCACCGCGTTGATCGAGGTGTATCAGGACCCGGATCTGCGCCGGTGGACGGTCTCGCCGCTGGACGGCGCGGACGATGGACTGCGGTGGGTACGGGCCCAGGAACAGGGCTGGGCCACGGGCGACCGGTTCGCCTTCGCCGTCCTCGAAGCGGCCGGTGACGCGGTGCCGCCACGGCTGGTGGGCAACGTGGTCCTCAAGGAGGTCGCCCCCGGCAGGCCCTGCGCCCAGGTCGGTTACTGGACGGCGGCGCAGGCTCGGGGACGGGGCGTGGCCTCACGGGCCCTGGACACTCTCACCGCCTGGTCCCTCGACGCCTTCCGGGCCGACGGCCTGGAATATCTGGAACTTCTCCACCAGGTCGACAACGTGGCGTCCTGCCGCGTCGCGGAGAAGAGCGGCTACCGACTCGACAGTGTCCTGCCGCCGGCTCCCCCGGCCTACCCGCTCGACGGCCATCTGCACATCCGGCGCGCATAGTCCGGCGTCAGCGAGGATCGACGGCGCCGGAGCCCCGCACCCGCCCGGGAACTCTCTGCCGATACCGTCACCTCAGTGATTCTGCTGTTGAAGGTGGTTCTTGCTCCACTGTTGGTGGTCGGGTCCTCGTTGGCGGGACGGCGGTGGGGAGACCGGGTCGCCGGCACGCTGGTGGCGTTCCCGATCGTGGCCGGCCCGATTCTGTTGATCAGCTGTTGGGAGCACGGGGTCCGGTTCGGCGCGCGGGCGGCGACGGCGTCACTTCTCGGGCTGGTTTCGCTGGCGGTGTTCGCGGTCGTGTTCGCCCATGCCGGCCGCCGCCGGCGGTGGCCGACCACCCTGGCTCTGGCGTGGGCGGCGAGTCTGCTGGCCGATGTGGCCCTGGTGCCGCTGAGCGTCGGCCCGGGTGTCGCCGCGCTGCTGGTGCTGGTGTCGATCGGGCTGGCGTACCGGCTGATCGCCGCCATCGACGACGGCCCCACGGAGCGGACCGTGGCGGCCCCGCCGTGGTGGGATCTTCCGGGCCGGGCACTGGCCACCGGGGCGCTGGTGCTGCTGGTGACCGGCATCGCCGCGCAGGTGGGCCCGGTGGTGACGGGGATTCTGGCGCCGTTCCCGATCGCGACGAGTGTGGTCGCCGCGTTCGTGCTGGCCCGGCAGGGGCCGGCCGCGATGGTACGGACCCTCGCCGGGGTGATCCGGGGACTGGTCGGCTTCGCGGCGTTCTGTCTGGTGCTGGCGGTGCTGCTGGTCCCGGTCGGTGTCCCGGGTGCCTTCGGCGCGGCGGTGGCCGCGGTGCTGGTCGTCCAGGCGGGTGGGGCGGGGTGGGCCGGTCGTCGCAACCGTGCCCACCCGGGCCGCAGCGCGATGCCGTCTACCGGCGGGGCACGGTGACCGGCTGTCCGAGGACGGCCGGGGCGATGGTGATCTTGTCGATGTCCGGGGCGTACGCCTGCGGGTTGCCGAAGGTCAGCGAGCCGCCCGCGGTCGTCAGCGTGATCGGGACGGTCTTCTCCAGGAAGCTGTTCCACGCGTAGGTGTAGCGGAAGTAGCCGTACGCGCTGCCGCCACCGGTCTCGGTGACGTCCAGACGCCGGTCGATGACCTGCGGGTTGTAGTCGTGCCGTCCGCCGAGTTCGGCGTTGGCGTAGGTGACGGCGATGTCGTACGCCCCGGGCCGGTCGAAGCCGGGCCGCCGGACGACCTCGAAGGTGTTGGCGGCGCCGGATCCGACGTACCCGATCGACTTCCCGCCGGAGGCGTTGCTGCCGGAGGCGCCGGCATGGGTGGTGACGGCGACGGCGCCGTGCCGGATGGTGTCCTCACCCTCGATGGTGACCGCGGCCGCGTCGGCGGCGGCGACGCGGGTGGTGGTCAGCTGCTGGAGCAGCACGCCCCGCTTGGAACGGATCTCGATCTCGTTGATGCCCTGGCTCAGATGCAGGCGTACGGTCGAGCGCCACGCCCCCGCCCGGGGCGCCGACACCGTGGCGATCGCGCGGCCGTTGACGGTGACGTCGACGTCGGTGCGGCCGGTGCTGCGGTAGTCGAGGCCGACGTCGTGGTAGCCGGTCTCCCAGGCGTGCACGTACGCGTCGGCGCGCTCGCGTTTGCCGCGGATCTGACCGTGGCCGCGCGCCCGGGAGGTGTCGTAGGTGACGTGGGCGCCGCCGAAGTAGCGCAGCGTCGAGGCCGGGTAGGCGGTGGGTTCACCGTCGGTGACGTCGGTGAGCAGGAACTTGTCGAGGGTGATGTCGGAGTTCGGCAGCACGGTGGCGCCGTCCAGGCCGGCCCGCAGCGACAGGGTGTGGGTGCCGGCGGTCAGCGGGACGGTGACCTCGGAGCTGCCGCGGTACTGCCATCGCTGGACGGAGGTGAGGGCGAGGTCGGCGGTGTACTGGACGATCACCGGGTTCGCGTCGTCGACGAACAGCGCGTGCCGGCCGGGGACGCCGGGTGCCGCGCCGATCACCTGGAACCGGTAGCGGCCGGTGCGGGGCACGGTGACCGTCCACTCGGCCCGGGAGGCCGGGCGGTTGAACGAGCCTACGTCGCGGCTGCCGGAGGCGAGGAACTTCCAGCCGCCGCCGGAGAGCGGGTCCTGGTCGTAGACGGTGGCCGCGGTGAGGCGGGTGTCCTCGGCCTCGACGGCGGTGCTCCAGACGGCGCCGGCGACCGGGGTGCGGTCCTGCTCGGGGGTGATGACCACCTGGTAGGCGGCGTACCGGTCGTAGGTGGGCACGTCGAGGTCGATCGTGCCGCGGTCGAGTCGTACGCCGTCGAGGACCTTGACGACCGGCGGCGCGCCCGCGACGCCCTCGGCGCCGGTGAGGGTGATCTCGCGGACCTCGATGTCGACCCGCTTGCCGAAGACGTCCCGGTCGAGCCCGGACAGGCGTAGCGTGACCGGGCTGTCGCCGCCGCCGTACAGGACGGTGGCCCGCCGGTTGCGCTTGTCGACGGCGGCGATGCCCTGGAGCGTGTCGACGGTGTTCAGTGCGGGCGGGGTGACGGCGACGGTGCGGCTGCCGGCCAGGTCGCCGTACCACTTGAACATCCACCAGCCGGCGTTGGCGGCGTTCGTCCGGGCGCTGTTGTCGCTGAGGTTCCCGGCGTACGCCCAGTACGCGGTCTGCCCGTCGATCTTGAGGTCTTCCATGATGGACAGCCACTGGACCAGCTGGCCCGGGGTGCCCATGTCGCGCAGCATGCCCCATTCGGTGATGTTGACGTGGATCGGCGGCAGGCCCAGCCGCTTCTCCAGCGCGCGGTAGCCGGCGTAGTGCGAGCGGAAGGTGCGCAGGTTGTCGATGCCGAGCTCGTGCCAGATGAACACGTCGGGCAGTACGCCGCCGGCTTTGGCGTACCCGAGGAAGTCGGCGGAACGCTCGGGCTGCCACCGGGTGTCGCCGGGGCCGCCGATGCGGGCGTGGCCGAGGCCGTGCCGGGCGTACACCTGCTGGATCTTGTCGTAGGTCGCCGTCCAGTCCGCCAGGAAAGTGTCCTTCAGGGTGCCCCAGTCGGCGTACCAGTTGCCGCCGTCGGGTTCGTTGAACGGGATGAAGACGTAGTCCTCGGGCCGCGACGACGTGGTGGCGACGGCCTCGGTCACGAACTCCACGACCTCCAGGTAGTCCCAGATCCCGTTCGGAGTGGCGGTGTACGTCCCGTCGGCCTGGTTGTAGGTGCGGGTGTCACCGGGGCGGACGCCGCCGTGGTACGACCAGTCCGGGTAGTAGTCCTGGACGTAGATGTACATGTCCTCGCCGTGCTTGCGGAAGAACCCGTCCTCCACCTTGATCGCGTCGCCGCTCGGGTGCTGGGTGCCGTACGGCGCCTTCTGCGAGGTGTTGGTGATGTGCGCGCCGTTGATCAGGGCCTGGGTGGGTGCGCCGTCGTCGCCGAAGCCGTACAGCGTTCCGGTCGCGCCGCCCCGGAACTCGCCGGTGCCGCGGGCGAAGTCGACACTCAGCACGTCGGCCGCCGCCTCCGCGGCGGCGACGGCCTGCGGTACGGACAGGACACCGGCCGCGAGCGTGACTCCCGCGGTCAGCATGGCAAGTCTGTTCACTGATTCTCCCCACTGGTCGGCGCGCCGGACGATCTCTCGCCGGGCGACCGCAGAAACCCCACGATCAAGGACTCACGGCCACCCAGGGGTACGGCTGTCGATGTGACCGGTCACTCGCACGAGTGTGACCGGTCACATGATCCGCCGGAAGAGCGCGTTACGGATTTGTTACCACGGAGCGCCGCTCGGGCGACTCCGCACTGGAGACGGTACAGATTTCGCTGTACTGTGCGGGAGGTGGAGATCCTGACTCACGGCTCGGTGCTGGCCCGCTTCGGCCATGCACTGTCGGATCCGACCCGGGCCCGGCTGTTGCTGGCGCTGCAAGCGGGGCCCGGCTACCCGGCCGAGCTGGCCGACCTGATCGGCTGCACCCGGCAGAAGCTGTCCAACCATCTGGCCTGTCTGCGCGGCTGCGGGCTGGTGGTGGCCGTGCCCGAGGGCCGCCGGGTCCGCTACGAGCTGGCCGACCAGCGGCTGGCGCACGCGCTGGCTGACCTGCTCGGCGTGGTCCTGGCCGTCGACCCGGACGCGTGCCCGGACTCGGCCGGGAAAGGCTGCTGCTGATGACCGGTCCCCTGATTCGGATCAGCCCGGCCGGGCCCGCACCCCAGCGCCGCAGCGTGCTGAGCCGCCGGATCCGGCTACTGGTGGCCGCGACCATCACCTACAACGTGATCGAGGCGATCGTCGCGATCACCGCCGGTACGGTCGCGTCGTCGACCGCCCTGATCGGATTCGGCCTCGACTCGGTGATCGAGGTGTCCTCGGCGACGGCGGTGGCGTGGCAGTTCGCCGGCCGGGATCCCGAGCGCCGGGAGAAGACCGCACTGCGGATCATCGCGATCTCGTTCTTCGCCCTGGCCGCCTACATCACCGTCGCATCGGTACGCGACCTGATCGGTGGCGCGGAGGCCGAGCACTCCCCCGTCGGCCTGATCCTGGCCGCGCTCTCGCTGGTGATCATGCCTGGCCTGTCCTACGCCCAGCGCCGCGCCGGCCGCGAACTGGGTTCCCGCTCGGCGGTCGCGGACTCCCGGCAGACGCTGCTGTGCACCTACCTGTCCGCCGTCCTGCTGGTCGGGCTCGCGGTCAACAGCCTGTTCGGCTGGTTCTGGGCCGACCCGCTCGCGGCGCTGGTCATCGCCGCCGTCGCCGTCAAGGAGGGCCGCGACGCGTGGCGCGGGGACGCCTGCTGTGCGCCCGGCCTCACCACCACGGCGGACGCTGCCGCGGGCTGTACCGACAGCTGCTGCGCCGACACCGACATCCACTGAGGGGAGCCCGATGGCCGAGGACGAGTTGGACGGCCTGCTGGCCGAGCAGATCGCCTACTACCGGGCACGCGCGAACGAGTACGACGCCACGTACCCCCTGGACGTTCACGCCGACGCGGCCGCCCGTGCCGAACTCCTGACCACCCTGGACGGGCTCGCACCCTTCGGCCGGACCCTGGAGTTCGCCTGCGGGACCGGGCAGTGGACAGCCGAACTCGCCCGCCACGCCACGACGCTGACCGCCGTCGACGCCGCCCCCGAGGCCCTGGCGATCTGCCGCCGGCGCGTCGGGGCGGCTCACGTGGATCTGGTCGAAGCCGACCTGTTCAGCTGGCGGCCGCGGGAGCGCTACGACTTCGTCTTCTTCTCGGCCTGGCTGTCCCATGTGCCACCGCAGCGCTTCGACGCCTTCTGGGCGCTCGTCAGCGACTGTCTGACGCCGGACGGCCGGGTCTTCGTGATCGACGAACTGCCGGCGGTGGCCGCCGTGGAGCGCCCGGCCGCCGAGCAGCCCGCACCGGCCGTGCACCGCGACGTCACCGGCGGCCGGGTCTTTCGCGCCGTCAAGGTCCTCTACTCCCCCGACGAGTTGCGGGCACGACTGGAAGCCCTCGGCTGGCAAACGGAGATCAGAACGGTCGGCTGGCGGTTCTTCTCCGCATCGCTGCGCCGCGACCAGCGCGAACTCTGAGGCAGCCGGACGGCGCGGGGCTCGGGATTCAGGATCGGGAGGCGGGCAGCAGGTCGGTGAGCAGCACCTCGATGCGGGCCTTGATCTCGTCGCGGATCGGCCGAACGGACTCGACGCCCTTGCCCGCGGGGTCCTCCAGCTTCCAGTCCTCGTACCGCTTGCCGGGAAAGACCGGGCAGGCGTCGCCGCAGCCCATCGTGATGATGGCGTCGGACTCCTTCGCGGCGTCCCAGGTGAGCTTGGTCGGGGTCTGGTCGGTGATGTCGATGCCGACCTCCCTCATCGCCTCGACCGCGGCCGGGTTGATCGTCTCGGCCGGCTCGGAGCCGGCCGAACGCACCTCGACCCGGTCACCGGCGAGGTGCCGCAGCCAGCCAGCGGCCATCTGGGAGCGCCCGGCGTTGTGGACACAGACAAACAGGACGGTGGGCCTGGAGTCGCTCATGTGTTCGGTCTTCCTTCGAGGAGTGGGCGGATCAGGAGGTACGGGCGTCGCCGGCCGGGTGCTCGACCACGACCATGTCGGCGGTCCGGCCGGCGCCGGGGTACAGCGCCGCCACCAGGCCCACTCCGACGAGCAGTCCGGCCACCTGCGCCAACAGGAAACCGGGCACCGAACCCGGAGCGATGCCGGCGAAGGTGTCGGTGAAGGCGCGCCCGACGGTGACGGCCGGGTTCGCGAAGCTGGTGGACGAGGTGAACCAGTAGGCGGCACCGATGTACGCACCGACCGCGGCCGGCGCCACCGGGGCACGACCGGACCGGCCGAGGGCGAAGATCAGCAGGAGCAGGCCGGCCACGGCGACGATCTCACCGAGCCACAGGTTGCCGGCGCTACGGTCCTTCGTCGACATCGTGACCGGGGCGAGGTCGAACATCAGGTTCGCCAGGATCGCACCGGCGACGGCTCCCAGGGTCTGCGCCACGGCGTACCCCCCGAGGTCTCCGATCGTCAGACCGGTGCCCGAACGGCGGCCGAGGAACCAGTCGGCGGCCGACACCACCGGGTTGAAATGGGCGCCGGAGACCGGGCCGAACATCAGGATCAGCGCGCCGAGGGCGAACGCGGTGGCGACCGAATTCTCCAGCAGTTGCAGGCCGACGTCGTCCGGCGAGAGCTCGACGGCCATGATGCCGGAGCCGACGACGGCGGTGACCAGCAGTGCGGTACCGAGGAACTCGGCGAGCAGCCGCCGCCACAGGGTGATCTGGTGCATGAGGTGGTCTGACTCCGGTCGTCGAGGAAGGTCGGCGGGTGCCGCGGTCGGTAACGGGTCAGCCGTGGCCGGCGCCCGGGTGCAGGGCCGGCGCGATCCGGTCGATGCGGTCGGCCAGCTCGGCGTAGGCGGCCTCGAAGGCCTCGTCGGTGTCGACCCTGCCCGGGTCAGGGACGGACCAGTGCAGGCGGGGCCGGACCGGGCCGGTGAGGTCTTCGTGGGCGTTGTCGCAGACCGCGATGATCAGGTCCCCGTCGTGCACCACGTCGTCGACGTGGTGGGTGCCGGCCGGATCGAGGGCGAGGCCGTGCTCATGGGCGACCCGGACGGCCCGGGGATGGACCCGCGGGGCCGGGTGCGTGCCGGCGGAGGCGGCCTGGCCGCCGATACGCCTGCGCCACAGGGCCGCGGCGAGTTGCGAGCGGGCGGAGTTGCGGGTGCAGACGAACACGACCCGCTCCGCGCCGTCGAGCCGGGGTGCGGTCAGTGTGGACAGGACGCCGGGGATGAGGTGCAGGTAGGTGCGCCGGCGGTCGCCCTCGGAGCGGGTGCGGCCGAGCAGGCCGGCGTCGGCCAGGACCTTCACATGGTGGGCGACCAGGTTGGTCGGCATGCCGAGACCGGCGGCGATCTCGCCGGGTGAGGCGTCGCCGAGGGTGAGCGCGTCGACGATGGCAAGGCGGGCGGGGTCACCGAGGGCGGCGTGCACCCTGGCCCGTGCCTGGAGCGACAACGTTTCAGCGTTCATTGACTCAATAATCGCTGAGCATCCTGGATATCGCAAGCGGCTCCCCGCGGAGGACCCAGGGTGATTGCGTAGTCGGGTAGCAAGCCGCTGAGCTGCGTCGGCGACGATCCACATGTCCGGCTCGCCGGGTTGCCACTGCCCGGCGGCGATGAGGCGGTGCACGACATCGCGTAGCTGGCCGGCGGTGACTGTGGCGGCGTCGTCACCGGGCTGCAGCCGGCGGGCGTCCAGCGGTGCGGTCCATGTGTGGCGGCCCGGTTCCAGGGCGACCACCATCGAGTAGGGCCAGCCCGAGACTCCGATGTGGGTGTCCTTGGTGCGGCCGTAGGTGTGACACAGCACCCGCTGCGGGCTGGTATGTGCTTCCGGGTGCAGCCGGCACGTCACGTCCACCGCCAGCACGATCGGCCGTCGGCGGCTCGGGGCACCGGCACCGCGGTCAGGGCGGTACGTAGCCGGTCGACGTCGATGCGGCCGCGGTTCAGCGCGGCATACAGCGAGCCGTGACCCCGGTGATGCTGACCGGTCAGCGACAGCTCCGCCAGTGAACGCACCGCCGTGTCCCCGCACAACACGGCGTCAACCAGCTCGAACAACGCATCCGCGCCGAGCACTCAGGCAGCCGGCGCGTCGAGCGATCGGGCGCTGACCAGCCCCACGATCACTGAACTGGGGCGGCGACTGCGGCTGCTGGGAGCGAGCGGCCGCCACCGAAAGGGCGATTGAGTTCGCCCGGCGATCCTGGCAGGCTCGGGCCGGTCCAGAAAGGTCGGATAGCCGAGATGCTGGTCAATGTCTTCCGTGACGGTCCCCTGCGGCACCTGCTCCGAAAGGGATACGTGGTGCATGCCGGCGACCCGGCAGCCGTCGTTCAAGAACTGCTCGACAGGCGGCCGGCGCTGCCTACCCTCGGCGGTACGGCGCTGCGACTGCACACCGACGCGACGCGGCCCGGTCTGCTCTGGATCGACACCGGTCCGGTCTGGATCAGCGACCCCACCCGCCGGTCGGCCCTGCGCACCGCACTCGCCGAGGCCACCGCCGTACTCGCGCAGGCCACCGCGAAGCACGGTGGCGCCTTGGTTCCCGCCGCCACCGTCACCTCGCGCGATCAGGACTGGCTGTGCGAGGACCGCCACGGCGCCGAGGTCATCGGCGACGCCCATCGCGAGGTCACCGCCAACCTGTTGCGGCGGTACGTGCCGGAGCTGATCGCTCTCACCGGCCGGTCCGCTCCGGGTCAGAACCACGGGTCCCAGCGGCTCGCCGACGCCGCCGACCGGCTGCCCGCCCGGTTCATCGACTCCGCGCAGCCGCTGCACCTGCTGCGGGTCACGAACATTCCGCGACGGGACGTGGACCCGATCGGTGGCAGCGACCCCCGGATGGACAGCGTCGAGGTGGGCTGCATCGACGCGCAGGTGTTCCCGGCGCAGGCCGTCGCCCACGCCGTGCTGATCCATGCTCTGGCGGTCAAGGCCCGCCGGATGGCACGGACCGGCCGGCGGGTGGCACGGGATCCGCAGCAGGTGCACGACCGCGATCGATCGGCGGCGATCGCGTGGGGGCTGGCGGCCGAACTGTCCGGCGACTGCCGGCCGGCGGCTCTCCGTGTACGGACGATGATCCGGGACCTGGTCCCGGAGCTGCGCATGATGGAGGTGACCGCCGACGAGCTGATGCCCCTGATCGGCGGCCTCACCCTGCACGCCGCCGGCCATCGCGAGGCGGCGCGCACCGAGAACGACCTGCTCCCCCGCCGGCCGGGCGGCCAGGAGACACTGCTCAGCGACGCCACCGTACTCGCGATGGACCATCTCACCGCGGCCAACCGGCAACTGGCCCCCGGCGGGCTCCGGACGGTACGCGACCACTGGGCGAGCCTGCTGACCGATGCCGCCCCGGTCAGTGCCGTCTCTGTCGTACTGGATCTGCGGGACAGCCGGTACCGGCCCCCGGCCGCTGCGCGGGAACTGGTCACCCTCTGGTCGACGGTGGAGACCGCACTCGCCGGCCGGTCGCTGTCCGGGCAGACGACGGTTGGGGTCGAACTGCCCGACGGGGACAGCTGTGTGCTGTGGGTGACCGACCCGGACACCGCGCCCGCCGTCGTCACCCCGGACCTGTCCTTCTCGCTGCGCGGGGTCCTCGAACGGGACACCGTGCGATACCCCTGCACGCAGTGCCAGAAGGCCGGCGACGTCAGCTACGCGCCCTTCGTCTGTTTCCAGGCCGAACCGGGTGATCAGCAGGATCGCCTCTGCGACCGGCATGCGATCCTCGTCGGTGACGATCGCGCCTTCTGCCCGGCACATGCACCGTATTGCGGCTGCGGTGAACGCGCCCGCTTCTGGTGCCACGGACCCCAGTGCAAGGGCCGGATCGCGCACTGCGGCCAGCACCGGCGCCGCCATCCCGGCGATCTCGAGTTCTTCTCCTGCCTCGACTGCCACGACGAGGTCTTCGCGGCCTGCGCCGTCGCCGACTGCACCGCCACCGGCACCGTCTCCTGCGACTTCGTGTCCGGACCCGCACTGCTGACCTGCGGCCGCCGGGCCTGCGCGGGCCATGGCATGCGGTGGCGGCTCCACTCGACGGACAGCCTCGGACTGGGCCTGTGTCCCGATCACGGTCTCCGCCTGCGGGACCTGACCGACCATCAGCTCGTTTTCCAGATCGTCGCCGCGACCGCGGGCAGCGGGCGCCCGGAACTCCCCTCGCTGCGAAACGTCGGGCAGGCCCTGATGAGCGTCCGCGGCGACCTGGTCGATGCGCCCGTGCTGGACGGTTGGCTGACCGCTCTGGAACACGAACTGGGAGACAGCCCACGGGAGACGACGATGCGCAGCCTGCTGCGCGCGCATGCTCCGCAACGCCGGATCGCTCTCGACGAACAGGTCATGGCCCGGAATGCCGGTCACGAGCACGTCGAGAAGCTCCGGTCGAGACTGCGCGCCATGGGCCTGACAGCGCTCGCCGACGCGGTCCTTCTCGCGGAGTTCCTGCCCGGGCGTAACGTCCTCTACGTGCACGTGCCCGCGGGGCTGCGCGGGCAGTTCATCGGCCGGGAGGGCAGCCGGGTCCGGCTGCTGTCGTCGGACCTCGGCGTGACGATCCGGATGGAGGGCCGATGACCCGCGAGTCCTGGTCGAACGCCGACGCCGACCTGCTGGTGACCGAGGGCCCGGCATCCCCGCCGGGAAACACCGTGTTCGTCGGGCATCCCACAGCGCCGCCCGTCGCCTACCTCGCTGCCGGCCGGCGGCAGGCCGTCCAGGTCCAACCGGCCGCCGGTCTCGGCCCGGACGAGGTGCTGATCGGCTCGTCACTGGCCGCAGAACTCAGTCTCGGCGTGGCACAACGGTGGACGCTGACGGCTACCGAGTCGGCTCCCGCCGGCACGATCGTCCTGGAAAGCATGGTCGACGGCAGCCTGGACCAGCTCGCGGCGCAACTCCAGCGGGCGACGGGAACGGTCGGCCAGGTGTGTCGGCTCGGGGTGGAGGCACCGCCCGCCTGGGTGCACGCCGGCGGGCTGCCGTTCCGGGTCCGGGCTGCCTACGACGCCGGCGGCGGCCCACTGCACGGACTGATCCGGATCGACCCACAGACGCGATTGGAGCTGTTCGCGCCGGCCCTGCGTACCGGCGTCGACGTCGTCGTCCTCGTCGACGGCAGCGGATCGATGGCGGTCGACGACATTCCGGACGCCGCGGACAGCGACCGGCGCGTGTCCCGCATGCGAACCCTGCAGCGGGCGCTGGCCCGCATGGTCGACGAGCGGCAGCGGATACGTGGCCGGCCCGCCCATCTCGCGCTGGGAACGTTCAGCACCTCGGTGCGGTGGGTGTTCTCGGAAACAAGCGACGCCCCGGATCTCCGACGCTTCCGGAACGCGATCGCCATGCTCACGCCCCGGCCCGAGCCCACCGACATCGGCAACGCCCTGCATCAGGCGGCAGATCAGCTGCACCGGCACGGGGTGCCGGGAAACGACCGGCTCATCGTGCTGGTCAGCGACGGCGCCGACGGGGCGCCCTCCGGAGCCGAGACGAACGGCCGGCTGATGAGCGCCACCGCCGATCCCGTCTCGTTCATCGCCGACTTGAACCGGTCCTTCGGAGTCAAGATGCAGACGATCGGCGTCGGTGACCCGGCCGGCTTCGACGCCTGGGCCGGATCACGGCGAACCGCCGCGGAACCGTCGCTGCGGCCCGACCATCGCCTGCTCGCCGAGTTGGCCGCGGCCGCCGGAGGGGCGATCCGCAGCGGCGGTCCGGACGTTCTCGACGGCTACTTCACCGACCTCGGCGCCGGCGTCACACACGCGGTCGGCCCGCCGTCGGCGGCGACGCCCACGCTGCCCCACGGCACCCGCAGGCTGCTGGTACCTCGCCACCGGCGGGTGCCGCCGGCGCTTGTCCAGCAGTGTGCCGAGCTGGCCGATACGGCACTGCTGTTGCGCGCCGACCTCGCCGCAACCGCGCCCGGCCCGGACCGGTTGCTCCGCGTCGCCCGGCCAGCCGTCGATCGGCAGACCTACGACGACTGGGTGGGCGACGTGCGGCACGGATTCGAGAACTGGCTGGATCCGGCGTCGACCGTACGATCACCGGCCGCCGACGCGGAAGGCTGGGTCCTGATGCAGATCGACGTGCTGACCGAACTCGTCACGACGATGCGATGGGACCTGCTGGCGCGCCCGGCCGGCGACGCCGCAGCGCCCGCGATCGAGGGCTATCCCGGCTGACGGCGCCGCTCGGACAACCGCCGGTGAAGGGCCTCCGCCGCAGCGCGGTCGGCCGCGGCCAGCTGAGGTTGCACCCTCGCCTGGCTGCGGAAGCGGGTGCCCTGCGCCTGGACGGCCAGCACCCGGGCACGGGCCAGCGCGGCCACGCCGACATCACCGTAGGTGGCGGGGTCATCGTGGAACGCCAGGGCCGCCGCGGCCAGCAGCGCCCGCGGGTTGCCGCTGTCCGGCTTACGTCGGGCGATCATCCGCGCGTTGTCGACTTCGGCCTCGCGCCACCACTGCCCGAACGAGAGCACACCGGGCAACGGCACCGAACCGAACACCGGCAGCGGCTCAGCCAGGATGGCGTCGACCAGCGGCGTGACGTCCGCGTCGTACTCCTGGTAGTCGTGCTCCGGATGGGCATCCCACCAGGCGCCGGTCAGGGCAGGCCCCCGCGGATCCGCCGGGCAGGTGGCGCGGAGCGCCGCCAAGGCGATCTGCACCCGCAGATGCGGCGGCGGATATCGGCGGTCGGCCGCCAGCATTGCGATCGTCGCGGCCGGCGCCGCGAGGAAGTCGATGAGCGCCGCGACATACGCCGCGCCGACGGCCAGGACGCCGTAGACGTCGGCGAATATCTCATCGAACCGGGCCACCCAGAAATCCTGCCGCCACTGGGGCGTGCCGGCCGCGCTCAGACCGGCGGCGACGGCCGCCGTCAGCACCGCTGTGAGACGGAAGTCATCCTGAACGTGGTGACCGGACTCGTGGGCCAGCATCAGCACGTCCGGCAGATGGCCGGCCTGATGCCACGGCACCGCGGTGACCGGCACCGGCAGCGCCTGCAGCTCCCCGGCGAACTCCTGGGTGTGCAACTCACTGCCACGGCCTCGCACGCGGTAAACCGCATGCCGGGCCAGGGCGACCGGCCCGGCGTCGGTACTGAAGAAGGTCAGCGGCGGCTCCCGGACCGCTTCCGGTTCAATCTGATTCGCTTGTACGGCGGCCCGCTGCGCCGGTTCGTAGCAGGACCAGACCAGCTCGTCGCCGACTATCAGGATGTCACGTAGCCAGGGCGGGTATCGGCTGGCGAACTTGGTGCGGAAGAAGTCCCACAGGTGGTGGACGTCCAGCAGGCTCGTCTCGATGCTCTGCCAATGATCGAGCAGATCGCCGGCGGCCGGCTCCGCGGTCAGCAGTTCCAGGAGGACACCCAGGCGGGCGGTGATGCGGTGGATCTGGGTGTGGTGCTTCTCCAGGGGCTTGCCCGCGGCGCTCTCCGCACGCCAGTGGGCGAACTCGTCGCGTAGGGCGGCGGTCTTGGCCGCCAGTTCGGCCCGTTTACGGTCGCCGGCGGTCGAGGTCATCGGCGCAGCCGCCAGCTGGGCATGGCATACGGCGGCAGGTGGGTGAACAGGGCGACACTGCGGCTGATCGGGTCCGTCCTCGAGATCTCGCGGTTCAGCTCGCGAAGGGCTTCGTCAACAGGGATGCCTGCGGCCAGTTGTTCGATGAAAAGGTTGCGCAGCGAGTTTCCGCCGAGCGACTCGCCTTCCAGGCCGATGCCGAGGATCACCGGGATGTTGCCCAGTTCCAGCAGACGGTGCGCGAAGGCGTTGCGGCACACCAGCTGCCGCATCGTCTCGCTGTTGCCGCTCGGCCGCCGGGGATCCAGAATCACCATCGGTCGCGGCAGATGAGGAGGCAGCGAAGCGAACGGCCGATCGAAAGCCGCGCTGGACACCATCGGATACGCGTCCTCGCCGGTTTCCCCGTCCGGCTCGGACGGCTCACGCCGGGATCCGGATTCGATGTAGACGTTGTTGCGGATCGCTCCGAAGCCGCCGAGGACATGGACGATCGCCAGCCGGCCGCGACCGCCGATGTCCTGGATCAGGTGAGCCAGCTCCTGCGTGTCGTCGGCCCGCCGAACGGCGAAGCCGGCACGGTCGTAAACACTGACGACATCCGCCAGAAGCCGGATATCACCGTCGGAGACGACCAGCACCTCCGGAAATTCCTGCTGCATCTCCGGGATCGTGGGAAGGTGACGCAACAGTCGCCATGCAGCCGCGTCGAACCGGGCGGCAAGACCCTCCTCTCGCAGGAAATTCGTGGCCGCGGTCCACGTCATCGGACCGATCAGGCCGTCGACGGCGAGCGGGATCCCCATCGCCGTCCGCAACTGCCGCTGAAGCGCCATGACCGTGTGCCGGCGCACCAGCTCGTCGGTCATCACCCGGGTGAACAATCCTCCTCGGGAATGTGCCCAGAACTCCCAGGGAATCGCACCGAGGAAAGTCGATGTGGTGGCGATCGTGACATCGCGCCCAATCGGCCGGTAGGAGAGCGGGATCTCCGATGCGGAGAGCAGGGCGAAGGAGATCCGGTCGAGCCTGATGCTGAGCGAATCGGCGTGACTCGCCACGGCGTCGGCCCGGACTGCCTCGAAGACGACGGCGAAGTCCCTCGGCACGCCGCCGGAAGCCAGCACCGGGCCATCGTCGGTCGCTTCCATACGGCATATCAGCTGGTCCGGCGACCACGTACCCAATGCGTCACCGACATCGAGGGGAAGGTCCGTGGACGGTCGGGAGCCACCGCCCTCGGTCAGCCGGTCGGCGTAGGGCATCGGGCGGCCCGGCCGGATCCGCTGCCACACCTGCCTCGCGTGGTCGGCGAAGACCCGGGCACGCCCGGTGGTCAGGTCCCGAGAACTCAGCGCCCACGCGATAAGAAGGTAGAACTCCCACTCCGACCCGCTGGCTCCGCCGCCGGCGATCAGCCGTTCGGCGCGATCGAGCCACGCCGTGGTCTCCCTCTCGCCGCCGCCCCGTAGGGCGCACAGCACCAGGGCCGAGGCGGCGAGCACCGGTGTCGACCGCGACCGGGCAGCGAACCGCATCACGTCGGCGCCGACGTCCGACGGCAGCGGCAGGGCCGGCCGCCCCAGACGCTCGGCCGCATCGAGCACCAGCCACCGCCAGTAGTCGCGATCACGGTCATCATGCGATGGCGTGTAATAGGTCAGCCAGAAGGTGCACGCCCTCGTGATCGTCCGGACGGCGGTGTCATCGTCGCGCAGCAGCCGCATGGCCTCCGCCCAGAGCAGCAGCAGATGCGGCTCGTCGAGTCCGGGTTCCGGGCCGAGCAACTCGGCGATCGCCGACCGCTCGTCGACACCGGCCGGCAGGCGATCGCACCACCGCAGTGGCGTCAGCAGTATCAGCCGGGCCGGCGCCGTATCGATGCGGCGCAGTCCGGTTGTGAGCAGAGCGACCGCCTCTTCAGCACCGCCCTGCAGCATCGTCAAGGCCAGCCGCACCTGGCGATGGGGTGCCGGTTGTGGGCCCAGGGCCGCGACGGTGTCGGCGAAGATGCGCTGGACGCGGTCCGGGGCGTTCTGCTCCACGGCGGAGCGCAGCAGACTCAGCCGGCTCCAGAACCAACCTTCACCACCGGTCTCCGCGTCGTAGGCGGTGTCGATCAGCTGGCCGGAGTGCCCGCCCAGGGTCCGGTTGCCGCGCAGGTCGAACTCGGCCGGCACGCCCGCGGCGGCCGCCGAGCGCTGGGGATCACCGAGTTTCCGCCAGCCGACGGTGACCTCCTCGAGTTCCTGGTAGGCCTCGCTCAGACGCAGCACGGCGGCGTTGCTGCGGGCCCGAAGCTCCCGCAGTTCCAGGCGTAGCCGGGAGAGGTTGCCGGCGGAGTGCGACTTCAGCCGGTCCAGGGCCCGGTCGCAGGCGGCCAGTGCGGCGAACGGCTCGTTCTGCGCCAGCCGAGCCGCGGCCCAGCACCAGTCCCGGGCCGCAGCCGCCGACGGGGTCGCGGTGTCGCCCGCCGGGAACAGCGCGATCCGGTGCAACAGCTCGGCGGGCCGACCGGCTCGCAGCCAGACACGGCCGTCGTCGATCAGGACGAGCGCACCGCTCTCGGCGTCGAGATCCGGACGGGGCAGGACCTGCAGTTGCTCCTCGGCCGGTTGGAGGCGGCCCTGCTCGGCGAGCGTCTGAACGAGCTTACGGCGGACCCGGACCGCGGCGACCCGGTCGAAGCCGGTCAGCACCTCGAGAGCCTGGTTGTAGAGTCGCGCGGCCTCGCCGAGGCTCTCCGGGCGGCGGATGTCGGCCAGCACCTCGGTGACCGCGGCGCGGTCCGCCGGATCGGTAGCCTCGGTCAGCGCCTGCATGGCGCCCTGATAGGCGGCATCGGCGTTGGCCCGCAGGCGCTCACCGGTGGCGAACAGCAGCCGCGTCGCGGCCTCGTCCGGAACCCGGAGCCGGTGCCGCTCACGGATGGCCGCCGCCTGCTGCAACGACGCGAGGGCACGGCCGGCGAGCAGGTGCGCCGGACCGCCGGGGAGCTGCGCCGCGCGGGCCAGGGCCAGCCGGGCACGCTCGACATGGGCCTCGGCCACGACTTCCCACGTGACCAGTGGCAGCCGGCCGTGGAAGGGCAGCGGCGTCCCGTTCTCGTCCACGTAGTCGGGTCCGAGCACCTCGCCGGCGATCCGGTCCCAGGCTTCGAGCCCGAGTTCGTCCTCGGCGAGCCGCAGCGCCTGCCGCCAGCCGTCGGCCGCGTCGGCCGCCCCGGCCTGGAACCGGTGGTAGATCATCTCGAGCAGCCAGGACACCCGGTTCTCCCGCTGCTGTTCGCTCTTCCACTCGTAGTACCGGGCCGCGGCACGATGCAGTGCCAGGTAGACGGGATGCCGGCGCAGCACCTGCCGCATGGGGATGACCAGGTCGGGATGGAACTGGACCACGCCGTGATCGTCGTGGCGCAACGACACCCACGACGAACCGGCCGCATATTGGAGCAGCTGGCGCCAGACCGCGTCCGGGTTCCACGGTTCGTCCGGGCCGTCCAGCACATCGGTACGGAACAGTTGCCCCGAATCCGGCCCGGGGAGCCCGTCGGCGCCCGGGTCGTCCACGGTGGAGGTGCCCGACATCCCCGACCGCAGGAAGGGGGCCATCACCTCGGCGACGAACTCTCTGGTGAGCCGGCGCGGGACCACGGCGTACCGCAGCAGCCAGCGCACCGTGGGGTCGCCGATCCGGGAGATGATCCGCTCGACCAGGTAGAGGACCTGCGGGTCGTCGTAGGCGAGCACCTGCTCGGCGGTGAGCCCGGCCCGGTCCTGCGCCAGGTCCGCCAGCAGCGCCAGCACGAACGGATCGCCGTTGCTCTTGGTGAGCATCGCGTCGGCCAGGTCGTGTGCGGTGATACCACGCCGATCGTGCAGGTAACGCCGGGCCTCACCGGCGGTGAACCGGTCGACGGTCGCGGTGCGCAGTCCCGGAAGGACATCCGGCAGCCAGGGCATCCGTCCACGCAGGTCGTAGCGCCCGGCGACGAGCAGCCGGACCGCGGGGCATCGGTCCCGCACCTGAGCGAGCAGGTGCATCAGCGGCGCCGGCTGCCCGTCGCGGTCCAGCAGCATGCGCTCGAAGGTGTCGAAGGCGAGCAGCACCGGCCGCTCACCACTGGTCTCGGCCAGGGTACGGACGAACCGCTCGGTCACCTCCCGGGCAACCTGTTCCGGCTCGCCTTCGAGTTGTGCGCTCGCCCCGACCACCCCCGGGGACCGGCGCGGGTCGAGCAGCGCACGCAGGACGCCGCGGTCGTTCAGCAGTTCCTGGAACGGCGTACCGGGGATCTGCCGGTTGAGCTGATCGGCGACGTCGAGCAGCAGCAGCCACGGACGCTGGGCTGCCTCGGCGACGTCGACCAGGTCGAAGTCGATCCGGGCGCACGGGATGCGCCGCGGCTCGGGCACACACCATCGGGCGATGAACCAGCGCACCAGCATGGTCTTGCCGCTGCCGCCCCGGGCGTGCAGCTGCAGGATCCGGTGATCGCCGTCGTCGATGAGCCGTTCCAGCTGACGGTTCGGCCCACGGCGCTCCAGATACCGGGCCGATTGCCGCCATTCCGTCGCCCAGAACGAACGCGCTCGCAGGTAGGTGCGCCGGTCGAGGTGCAGCGCCCCCAGTTCGGGGCTCAGCCACCGCTGCCGGCCGGGCTCGCCCAGCGTGTCCAGAACGTCCAGGCAGGCGGCCAGGTCGAACCGGGCGTCGGCCTCCTGGAAGAGCTGCTTGAACCGCACTGCGGCGGCTTCCGGATCGGACAGAGCCAGGTGGTAGAGCTGCTCCACACCGTCACCGCGCGCGGCATGGGCCTTGGCGAGAAGGCCGCTGAGTTCGGCGACGCCGGCGGGTACCTCCCGTCCGGCCCCGGCGGACGCCTCCCGTCCCGCGCCGGTGGGCCAGTCGGCGAGCCATGCCGTCCGGATGCCCTCGGGTAGCCGGTACAGCGCGTCCGGGCCGGGCAGCGGCTCGGCGAAGCCGTCCTCGACCAGTTCGTCGAGCCCCGGACCGGCGGGCACGCTCAGCCACTGGCCGTAGATCTCCGGGTCGAAGGTCCGGGCCACCGCGCAGCGGCGCAGGGTCTCCCGGGTTGCCTCGGGGAGCAGGGACTGCTGAAGCCTGCGGGGGTCCTCCCCGGCGCGCAACCGGCGGACGAGTTCGTCCAGATACGCCTCGGTCATCGGGCGCCCGCCTGTCGTGCGCGGTCGACGATGTCGAACCAATCGGGCAGCCAATGCTCCCCGATGTTGTCGCTGTGGGCCCACTTGATCAGGCCTTCGAGCCGTTGCCACTCGTCATCGTGGTGCCCGGCCCGGGCGAAGTGCTCGCGCTGCAGGAAGGGGAACAGCCGGCGCGGGAATCCGTGTACCGGCACCTCGTGCATCGCGCCGCGGACATCAGCGGTGAGCAGTTCACGCTCCTCCTCCCGGAGGACCAGAATCAACCGGACCGGCCCGAGTTCAGCGCGCGCCGCGGCCCGCAGCAGCAGCGGGCTCAGGTGGCTGGTGATCTGCTCCGGCACCATCCCGCCCCCGTGACCACCGCCCAGATTGTCGATCGCGATGGTGAGGGGCCGGTCACCGGCCACCCGGCCGAGCGCCTCGGTGAACCGGGCGGCGATCCGCTTCTCGTAGACCGGCGCGTGCTCCGTGGTGGCGGAGAAGTGCGGACGCGGCGGAGCGCCCGGCCGTGGATCCTCGGGCCGGGGCTCGCGGCCCTCGGCGAGCCGGCTGACCTCCCGATCGAAGTCGGCGAACGCGTGCGCGGGGAGCGGCTCACGCAGCGCGGAATCCACGTTCGCTGTCGGTGTCCCGTCCCGGATCGCGTAGAAGACCTCGATCCAGGACCGGCGGCGAGCACTGGCGAGATCGACATAGCGGACCTGATGTCCCTGCCCGGCACAGGTCAGCAACGCGGAGAAGACCAGATGGGTCCGCCCGGTCTCGGTCGCACCGGTCACCGTGACCAGTCCGGTGGCCGACCCGTCCGGCCGGCCACCGGACCACCACATGTGCCGGCGCTGCACGTCGCGGTCCACGTGCTTGCGAGCCTCGACGAACTCCGGGACCTGGAGCAGCTGTTGCCGGTCCGACGGCGTCAACGGACAGTCCATGGACAGCACCTGACCGGGATGGGTGCCGAGGTGCAGCACGGGCAGGCCCCAGTCGCGTTTCTCCAGCCCCACCCGGCGGCTGATCTCGAACCGCGCCTTGGCCACCGCCTGGTCGACACGATGCCCGGCGCTCACCGAACGGTAGAACACGTCGGAGAATTGGATCGCGACGTGCGAGTCCACCAGGCCCTGCATGCACACCACAGCGGACATCCCCACGCCGAGAGCCGCGTCCGCAATGCCCCAGACGCCGTCCTGGTCGCTGATCTCCGCGGTCCGGCACGCGTTCAGCACCAGCACCCGCGGGACGCAGTTGAGCATTCCGTTACGGATGTGCGCGGCCGAGAGGCTCCACCTCTCGTCGTCGTTGAGGGCGTCGGTGAAGTCGAGCACCGGAGAATCGGTGCCCGGAGACAGCGTTGCGTGGCCGATGAAATGCAGAACGTGCGGCTGCAACTGATCGACACGATCGTAGAACTCGTTCCGCGACGGATGGACCAGCACCTCGGTGTGCACCTGCCAGGGCCGGTCGGCCAGCGCCCGCTGAACAGCGGCCACCTCGGTCTCGGCGGACAGGTTCGGATCGTTCGAACCGACCACGATGAGCACCCGCATGGGGGTCGGCTCAGCGGCGCGCGCCTCACCGAACGGAAGACACCCGCGCACCAGATTGCGGACCTGCACACCGTCGTCGGTCAGCAACTCCCAGGGCAGCCGCCCGAATCGCGGCGACCGGATGTCGAGCACGGTGAGCATGTCGGGTGCGCCGATCCGCGCGTCGTGCCAGGCCGCCCCCACGCCGGCCTTCAGCAGCAGGTCGCTGAGGTAGGCGCCGACCCTCTCGACCCGCCCGCTACCAGGGGCATAGGCACCGAGCACGGACTCGCGGACGAGCCGGCCGGCGTCACCGTACGGGTCGTCGGCGAACGGCGGCAACTCGGTGTCGAGCGTGCCGGCGGCCAGTTCCTCACCCTCGCCGGTGAGCAATTCGACGCGATGGACGTAGGTGTCGGCCGCGGCATCGTGAATCCGGATGACCAGCAACGCGGGCGGGTCACCCGGAGTCGCTACCGTTGGCGCGGGAACCACACGTCGACCAACCGGCCGAGCTCGGCCAGAGACCGAGCCTCATCAGTGCTCGCCGGGCCCGTCCCCGGACGGGCCCCGCGGCCCTCCGGCGCGGCGGTGGTCTCGGCGCCGTCCAGCTTCGCACGAATCGAGTCGGCGAGCGCCGAGCCGTGGGCCGCGCTCGTCTCGTTGGCGTCCGCGCGGGCCTTCTCCTGCTCGGCCGTAGCCTGCGCCTGCGCGGTCTGCGACCGTTGGACACCGGTGCCGAAGAGCGCGCCGACCGCGGCGAACACCAGCGCCTCGAGCCCACCGAAGAGGTAGATCAGCCGGTCCCAGTGCTCCGATCCCCGAAGCACCACCAGCACGCCGATGAAGATCACGAACAGCGCGAGGAGAACCACCGCGACGATCTTCTCGAACCGGCCGAGCACCAGGGCCGGCGTGGTCGGCGTGTCGCTCGCGGCGGGTGGGGTCGCCGGCAGATCGGTCAAGACGATCATCCTCCACTTCGGATGTGCAGGGCGACATTAAAACATCGACCGGACACCAGGGAGAAGGAGCCAATCGGGCGACCGGCCACGACCCGGAGCATGAACGACAGCGAAGGCGATCGGCACCTACGGGCTCACCAGGGTGCGCAGCAAGTAGCGCAAATGCCGGCGTGGCCTCGGCCAACACTCACCAGGTCCTCCCGGCCCCGGCGGCTGGTGTTGGCCCCACTCGGCCAACTCGGGTTCTCACGGTCGTCGCAACACCTGACCCGATCAGGAGCTGCCGTGCCCAAGCCCCGTCGTCCGCGTGAGCCCCAGACGCCGGTCCAGAACACGCGAAACGTGGTCACTACCGTCGCCTCATGGCGCAGGGCATGAACAACTCGGCAGCCCGCCGGGAAGTCGGCTGACGGCCGATCGGCACCGAAACCGGGTTCGGCGAGCAGGTGGGCACGTCCTACGATTCTGCGGTGAACTCCTCGTTGACTGTCCGCCCGCCCCGGGTCGGGGACGTTACCCGGATGGCGGATGTGCATGTTCGGTGCTGGCAGGAGACATATCGAGGGCTCATGCCGGATGCGATCCTTGATGATCCGGGTTTCCCGGCTGCACGGGAGCGGTTCTGGACTGCGGCTCTTACCGACCGGCGATATCGCGAGAACCGAACGGCTGTGGCCGAACGGGAAGGCGAGTTGATCGGCATCGCGATGTCAGGTCCATCCCTGGACGCTGCGGCGGCGTGGGTAAAGCATCTGCATCTGCTCTATGTGATTGCGGCCGAGCACGGTACGGGCGCTGGGCAGGCGTTGTTGGACGCTGTCATCGACGTCGGGGAGTCGGCCGCGCTGTGGGTCGCAGATCCCAACCCTCGCGCGCAAGCGTTCTACCGTAAGCACGGCTTCATCGCCGACGGGGCGGCCCAGGTCGAGGACGGGATACGGGAGATCCGCATGATCCGTTGCGTGCAGTCACCGTCCCCGGCGCCATAACACCGAAACGCGTCGCCTCAACGCTTCGAGTGCGCGTTTCCGGATATTCAGCCCGTCGGTATTCGAACGGTCGAACATCACCACCTGCGCGGCAGACGCGTGCCACCCCCAGGGTGATTGCGTAGTCGGGTAGCAAGCCGCTGAGCTGGGAATTGTGGAGTGAGTGGCCTCTGTGGAGGCGAAGGTAGCGGGTGAGATCACGTCGGTGATGATGGAGTTCTCTACGCTTCACAACCCCGAGGACCTCACCGCCGATGGCATCATCTCTCATCACCGCACTGACCGTCACCACACCCCACGATCCCGTTGCACCGACCTCGGTCACCGACGGTGAACAGAGTGGTCTGCTGAACGCGTTGACGAAGGTCTCCGACCCGCGTGACCCGGGGTGCTGTTCATCGCTGACGCCCTGCACACCCAGACAGGGCACGCCGACGAGGTCACCGCCCGTCGAGCGCATCTGCTCGTGCAGGTGAAGGGCAACCAGCCGACCCTGTTCAAGCAGCTCAAGCGGCTTCCCTGGGCGCAGATCCCGGTCGGTGACCGGACCCGCGAGCGTGGTCACGGCCGTCGTGAGACTCGCACCGTCAAGGCCGGCGTCCGGCCAGTGGACCGATCTGGCGCATCGTCGTGGTCGCGCTGATGGCAGGAACCGGCCAGATCGGAACGCGCAGCAATCGATGACAATAAAATGAGGCAGGGCAGCCACCCTTGGCGCCGGAGCAGTTTATCCGTGTCGATCGCGTTAAGCGGCGTCATTCTTTCGAGAATCGCTGTCACTGATCGGCGTTGCCGACCCATCCGCCATAGATCGGAGCGAGCATGCGCAAGCTGATAGCAGTGTTCGGAGCAGCCCTCGCCATCGCGGGAGCAAACGCGTTCAGCGCTTCTCCTGCCAGCGCGATCTCCAATTGTTCCAGTTTCCTCATCGATACCACGAGGACAGGGGCCCGATGCACGAGCAGCGCCGGCGCCATGACTACAGTCTTCGCGATCGCCTACTGCCGGCGTGAACTGACGCCCCAGAAAGTGGTGTACGGACCTCGGGTTCGCGTCCACGAGACCTCGGTCGCCAACTGTGGCGGTGGCTGGTACGCCGCCAGCTACTCATACGCGACCGTATGAGGCAGCGCACGGTCGCAGATCATGACGTTCAGTAAGGCCTGAAGCAGGGGACGGGTCTTCCGGCGGCAGGATGCGGGTGCGACCAATCCGCCCGCCGACCGGAAAGGCCCGTTCACAATTCCGCACTATTCGAAGGGCGTGGGCTCGGAGCACTGATCGAAGTCGAGTTCTGGCAGGGCGACCGGCCCGGTGCAGATTTGGCGGGTGATTCCCGGCGTGCCGAATCCGTCCTGTCTCGAATCCGTGACGACCTCCACTCGGCCGTCGACGCCGCCGGCGTAGGTGACGGGGGTCGGGTCGCCTTCGGTGGTGAGCCTGGTCGCCTTCAGATGGGCGGGATATCCGGTCTTCACCGCCTCGACCAGGCATCGCGTTGCAGATTCCGGCAATTCTTCGCCCTGGGACAAGTTGAACGTCCCGCAATCCGTCATCGTCATGGTCGGGCTGGGGCTGAGGGCGGTTGCTTGAGGCAGAACCAGGCCCGCCGCACGCCGCCAGCATGCAACACGCCAATGCCATTCCGAGAGCCCGCATCACAGCAACCGTCCTCCTTCGTCAAGGCCTGTTCACCCTTGTGACGGAGCGGCATGGCGGTGCGGTGTCGGGCTGTGCCGCGGCAACCGCAGCACCACGCTCGTGCCGGGCTGGTGGTGACCGGTGTCGAAGCTGATGTCGCCGTGATGCAGCCTGGTGATGGTGTGTACCAGGGCGAGACCGAGGCCGGCGCCCGGGAAGCCCTGGTGGGCGACGTTGCTGGCGCGATAGAACCGGTCGAAGAGCCGGTGGCGCTCAACCTCGGGGATGCCGATGCCGGGATCGGTGATCCGTAGTTCGGCCACGTCGGGGTGGGCGGTGAGGCGGATCCGGACGTCGCCGCCGTGCGGGCTGTAGGTGATGGCGTTGGACAGCAGGTTGTCGACGACCTGCCGGAGCCGGGCCGCATCGCCGTGCAGGGGCAGCCGTCTGGGGACTCTGGTGTGCAGCCGCACGCCGGACGCCGCGGCGGTGGGCTCGGCGTCGGCCACCGCGTCGGTGACGGTGGCGGCCAGGTCGTGCTCGGTGACGGTGAGCGGCAGGTGTCCCGCTTCCAGACCGGACAGGTCCAGCAGGTCGGAGACGACGGTGCGCAGGCTGCCGGCGTTGCGGGCGATGACCTCCAGCATGTGCCGGGCCTCGTCGTCGCCGAGGGTGGAGTCGCCGGCGAGTACGGTGGCGTAGCCGACGATCGAGGTCAACGGGGTGCGCAGCTCATGACCGACCAGGGTCAGGAAGTCGTTACGGGTGCGTAGCAGCTGCTCGGCGAGGTCGGCGGCGCGGCGCTCGGCCACGAAGATGCCGAACTGGGCGGCCACCCCGCTGAGCAGCACGGTGAGCAGATCCTGCTCCTGCTCCCGGCTGCCGCTGTAGCAGGCCAGCACGCCCATCACGGTGTCGCCGTCGCGGATCGGCACCGCCAGGACGGTGTGCAGGCCCATCCGGGTGCAGGCCTGCGCCTCGGCGAGGTAGTGCCGGACGGCCGGGTCGACGAGGTCCGTGACCTCGGGCACCCACAGCGCCTGTCCGGTGGCCCACACGGTGCCGATCACACCGGCGCCCCGGATGATCGGGTCCGAGTGCAGGTCGCCGCACTGTCCGGCGGTGACGCTCCAGTGTCCGCTCTGCTGGAGGGTGTCGGTGAGCGGGTCGATCAGCCAGAGTTCGGCGTGCGGCCAGCCCAGCGCCTCGCACACCGCGCGCAGCACGGCGGCGGCGGCGTCACCCACGGTGGCCGCGGCGGCGAGGGTTCGGGTGACCTGCTGCTCACAGGCCCGGAAGGCTTCGGCGCGGCGGACCGCGGTCACGTCGTGCAGCGCCGCCACCGCCCCCAGCCGTGTCCCGTCGCCGGTGGTGATGGGCTGGGCGTGGGCCAGGAGGATGCGGTCCGGGACGCCGGCCATGCGAACCAGCACGTCGGCGCCGCGCACGTACTCGCCCCGCAGAGCCCGGGCCAGCGGCGTCTGTTCCAGCGGCACCGGCGTGCCGTCGAGATCGCAGATGCTCTCGGCGACCGCCCGGGTCACCTCCGCGGCACTCGCGTCGTGTCCGACACCGTGCACCCGGCGCAGCTCCCGGTTGACCACCAGCGGCTCGCCGTCCGGGTCCAGCGCGACGACGCCCACGTCGAGGTTGTCCAACAAGGCGGTCAGGAACCGGCGTTGCCGTTCGGCGTCGTTCTCGGCCGCTTCCTGTTGTGACAGATCGGTGATGAACGCGCAGGCCAGCGCTCCGGCCGTGCCCCGGATCACCGACAACACCATCTGTACGGGCAGTCGGCGGCCGTCACGGTGGCGCAGGGTCATCCGGCGCGGCAACCCACGGCGGGCACCGGCGGCGAACAGCCGGCTCAGCGCCTCGCCGATCGGCTCACCGCCGTAGTCGGGCAGCACCGTGTCGTCCAGATGCCGTCCGCGGGCCTGCTCGGCGGGCCAGCCCAGCAGTTCCTGCGCCGCCCGGTTGAACTCGACCACCACACCGTGGGGGTCCACCGCTACGAACGCCTCCTTCATCGTGTCCACCATCGCGGCGGTGTCCAGCTCCGCCACTGCCGGGTGGGAGCCCTCGGCCGGCGTTCGACGAGGGTGGGCGCCGGCCAGGCCGACGGCGGCGAATCCGGCGAACGTCTGGGCGAGGGTGATCGCGTCGTCGTCGAAGGCGTGCACCCGGGTGGCGTAGATGTTCAGCCCACCGGCGATCTGCTCCCCGATCGGCATTCCCACCGACAGCGAGCTGCGTACGCCGTGGTGCTCAGCCGTGGCCACCCAGTCGGGCCAACGATCCTCACTGCCGGTATCGGGTACCGCCAGGATCGCGGTGCGGCCCGCAGCGTCCAGGCACGGGCCCCGGCCGTGGTCGTACTGGCTCTCGTCGAGGGTGCGGGCGAGCTCGCCGGTGCACGCGGCCGTCCGGGCGCGTTCTCTGTCCAGCAGGGTGACGCTGACCTCCGTCGCACCCCTGAGAGCGCGCTTGGTCAGCTGCGCGATCTCCGCCAGCATCGTGTCGGCATCGAGGTCTGCCAGCCGGATGCGGCCCAGCTCGGCGAACGTCTCCGTCAGCGTCATCGCCATCGGTTCGGTGTGCGTCATGAGAAACGCTCCTCGAAGGGCGCACCACCGGCCGGTGTGCGCCGGTGATGCGCGGATCGCTGTAGGACTCCTGACCAGGAGTTCGAGATCTACGCCGCTTCTTGACGCGGTCCCGGCGGTCCCTCCCCGCGGGCACCGCCCCACAGATCGCCTGGCTACCCCTCAGCCCTGGTGGTAAACGGCGTGCGGGGCGCTTCGCGGGGACGGCGCGGTCGTCGATCTAGGCTGGGGCCATGACGACCCTTGCCGGCCGCACCATCGCGGCCCTGCGCAGCGAACACGACGGCCTTGCCGGCCTCGTTCCGTCACTCTCCGACGATCAGCTGACCGGCTCGTCCGGCTCCGCCGACTGGACCGTCGCCGACGTGCTGTCGCACCTCGGCAGCGGTGCCGAGATCACCCTGGCCGGTTTCCGGGCGGCGATCGGCGAGGCCGAGGCGCCCGGCCCGGACTTCAACCAGAGCGTGTGGGACCGCTGGAACGCCCTCAGCCCACCGGAGCAGGCCACCGGTTCGATCGCGTCGGATCAGGCCCTGGTCACCGGCCTCGAATCCGTGCCCGAGGACCGTCACGAGGACCTCCGCGTCAGGACCTTCCTGCCCGAGCCGGTGCCCTTCGCCTCGTTCGCCGCGCTGCGGCTCAGCGAGGTGGCCCAGCACACCTGGGACGTGCGGGTGGGTCTCGACCCGGCGGCGACCCTGGCCGAGGGCTCGACCGAGGTCCTCGCCGAGCATCTCACCGGGGGACTGGGCTTTCTGCTCGGCTTCGTCGGACGGGCCAAGGAGGCACCCGAACACGCCGTCGTGGAGATCAGCGGTACGCCGTACCGCATCGTGATCGACGAGTCGGTCCGGTTCACCACCGACACCCTGCCCGCCACCGCGACCTTCACCGGTTCGCTGGAGTCCGCGCTGCGACTGCTCTACGGCCGCCTCACCCCGGCCCACACCCCCGCCGGCACCGAGGTGACCGGCAACATCACCCTCGACGACCTGCGCAGCGTCTTCCCCGGGTTCTGACCGCGGTGTCTGGCCGGGACCGATAGGCCACGGGGCGCTCACACGAGCTGGGCGCCCCACCCCGCCACCGCTTACTCCTGGATACGTGCCAGCTACTCTTGGTCATCGGGGTGGCGGGGGTGACCGGAGGACCGTCGGTCGCATGAACAGAACCGCAAGTATCGGAACCGTCCTCGCGGTGGCCGGCGCGGCCGTGCTCGCACCCGTCACCGCTGCCGCCGCCCATCCCTCCACCCACGGCGCCTGTGCGCCGGCCCGCCCCGGGAACAGCTTCTACGCCGGCGGCCGGATCGCCTCCACACCGGTGACGGTGCCGAAGTCCGGATGCTCCACCATCGCGGTCTCCCACATCAGGGACACCCGCAACCCGGACGACAACTGCCAGACCTTCCTGCTGGCCTTCCTCCCACCCCAGGGCGGCGACCCGACCTACACCGAGCCGGTGCAGGCCTGCTCCACCACGCCGCGCCAGCGCACGGTGCTGGCCACCGATGTGCCCGACGGCACCGTCTTCCGCGTGCTGTACCAGGTCGACTACATCGAGCCGGACACCCAGACGGTCCGCTACACGGTCTGGCGTTGATCGCACCGACGGGGCGCCTCATGCGGCGTCCCGGCCCACCGACGCCGTTGCCACCGTCCGCGCGGGCCGGCGGCTGCCCTACGATCACGGCATGTTCGTGATCACGCTGACGTACCGGGTGGACCTCGAGGAGATCGATGCCGCCCTGGCGGACCACATCGCCTGGCTGGATCAGCAGTACACCGACGGCGTGTTTATCGCCTCCGGTCGCCGGGTCCCCCGCGTCGGCGGTGTGATCCTGGCCCGGGACGTGTCCACGGAAGAGCTGGAGCAGCGTCTCGCCGCCGATCCGTTCCGGAGCCGGGGCCTGGCCGACTATGCGGTGACCGAGTTCGTCGTCTCCCGCGCCGCGGACGGCTTCGAGTCGCTCCTGTCCTGATCAGCCGATCACGGCCGGTCGTACAGGGTCCAGTGCCTCAGCTCCATCAGCGCGCGTGCGTAGGCGCGTATCGATGTACCCGCGGTCAGCCCCGCAACGGCCACGTGCTCGGCCGCGAGCCGCTCGGCGTCGGCCAGCTCGGTCGGCGGCCGTGACACCGTGAACCCGCAGGCCAGACCGATGACCGTGGGAACCGCGCCGTACCGCTCACCCCACCCGCGGGCCGCGGCGGTCATCAGCTCCGACCTCGTCCCCAGCAGGGAGGCGTAGGCGTCCAGGTAGGCGAATGCCGCCCACGGCTCGGGCCGGGGCACGATGACCAGCACCTCGGGATCGCCGAACTCCGCCACGTCGTACCCGGTGAGGTCGTATCCCTCGTCGCCGGTGCCGAGGATCTCCGGGTCCCGGTCCCGCGCGCCGGGCATCTGCGACCCCGGGCGCTGCGTCAGATACGTCGTGACGTCCAGGGCCGTCGCCCGGGTGATCAGCTCACCGGGCGCGATCGGGTGGCGGAAGTCGGCGTCGGTGATCAGAAATGACGGCAGGGCGAGAACCGGATAATGGTCCGTCAGACCGGCACGCGCCGAGCGCCACATCTGCTGGGCTTCACCGGCGACGTCCACCACGATGACCGTCTCGTCGTGGACGGCATACTCCTTGGCACGGTGTGACTCGAGGCCGGCGGCTCGCAGCACATGTTGCATCCGTGGATGCTACGGTCCGCCCGCCGCGCCTCCCTCCCCGGGCCACGTCTCGGCGACCGCGCAGACGCGACGTGCGTGCGGCGTTCAGAACGTGGCGATCGGGTTGACCGGGCTGCCGGACGTGCCGGCGAACCGGACCGGCGCGACCGCGAGCTGGAAGTCCCACCGGCCGAGTTCGGCGGCTGTCGACGCGCACGCCTCCAGGTCGCAGTTGTCGAGCAGCCACAGACCCATCGCGACGAGACCGACGGCGTGCACGGGCATCAGAACGTCGTCGTACCCCGAGGGTTGAACGTCCTGCGGGGTGTCGGCGCCGATCAGCGCGACCTCGCGTTCATGCAGCCACGGCAGGCAGGAGGCATGCCAGCCGGCCTGGCGGAACCCGCCGTCCGCGCCGCCCTCGCGCCGGGCGCGGCCATGACCGGTCCGCAGGAGCACCGCATCACCGGGCCGCACGCGCACTCCCTGGCGACGCTCGGCCTCCTCGAGATCCTCCGGGAACACGCCCTCGCCGGGCTCCAGCCAGGGCACGTCGCGAGCTGCCGCGACGTCCAGCAGGACACCACGCGTGACGATCCCGTCCGCCGCCGCCGTGACGGCCGCCCAGGCCGAGCCCCGCGCGGCGTCGACAAGCGTGTGCGGCCGCCCGTTGTACATCGTGCCGTCCCAGTAGAGGTGGCACGGTGAGTCGATGTGGGTGACGGTGTTGCCGTGGAACATCATGCCGAGCCGCTCGTGGGAGAACCCCCAGCGACGGTCGGCGTGGAAGGCGGCCGGCATGGTCTCGGCCCCCGGCATGTCGGCGGCACACGGGCACGTCGTCGTTGACCGCTCCATGTCCCGCGGTACGGCCACCTCCCACGCACAGGACACGCTCCGGCCGTGGCGTACGGTCCGCGCGGCCGCCAGCCGTACCTCGTCGGTGATGTGGTTGAGGGTTCCGCGCTGGTCGTCGTCGCCCCACCGTCCCCAGTTCGACAGCGCGCCGAAGTATCCGAGGACGTCGTCCGGTGTGGGCATCGACCGCTCTGCCGTCATCGTTCCCTCCGGGGTCACGCGGTTCCGAGGCACCGTAGGTTATCGCCCGGCCGGGTCGCCGGCCGGGCACTTGACGACGGCGGGGAAGCGTAGTAATGGTAGAAGTAAGTTGAGTCCAGGGCACTCAACCTCCGGGGGAACCCGGGACGCACCACACTCCGGTGAGGGAGCACCAAGGAGGAGATGACCATGCTTCTGCGTACCGACCCGTTCCGCGACCTCGACCGCGTGTTCGAGCAGATCGTCGGCACCACCAGCCGGCCCGCGGTGATGCACGTCGACGCCGAACGCGACGGCGACACCTTCTACGTGTACTTCGATCTGCCCGGCGTCGACCCCGACTCGATCGACCTGACCGTCGAGCGCAACGTGCTCCAGGTCAGGGCCGAACGGCGGCGCCGCGGCAAGGACGACATCGAGACCGTGATCAGCGAGCGGCCGATGGGCGTGTTCAGCCGGCAGTTGTTCCTCGGCGACACCCTCGACACCGAGAACCTCAAGGCCGCGTACGACAACGGTGTGCTGACCCTGGAGATCCCGGTGTCCGACCGGGCCAAGCCCCGCAGGATCGCCATCGGCACCGGTGACACCGGCCGCAGGCAGATCAAGGGCTGACCGCACCCCACGCCGGCCTGCTGTTGCGGCCGGCGTACCCGTGACCTTCTCCTGGTCACCTCCGAAGCGGCCCGGCACCCCGACCGGATGCCGGGCCGCGACCAGCCGCACCGGGCACCCTCCCGGGTGCTTCGGACACCCCTGTGGAGAAGACGATGACACTTCCCGTTCTTCGATCGCAGAACCCGCCGGCCACTGCCACCGGCGTCGAACCGCTACGCGAGCTCGCGTCACTGCACCGGCTCGTCACCACCATGCTCGGCGCCTTCCCGTTCCCGGCGGCGCGCGCGTGGACACCACCGGCGGACATCACCGAGACCGACGACGCCTACCTGGTCGAGATCGACGTACCCGGCGTCGACCGCAAGCATCTGACCGTCGAGATCACCGGCACCGTGCTGCGGGTGCACGGCGAGATCGTCGAGAAGGAGAAGATCGGCTGGCTGCGGCACCGCACCCGCCGCGTCGGCCGGTTCGCCCACCACACCCGGCTGCCCGGCGACATCGACAGCGGGCACATCAGCGCCGACCTCGCCGGCGGGGTACTCACCGTCCACGTCCCCAAGACCGAGGCCGCCCGGCGGCGCCGGATCCCCGTGAACGCCGCCTGACCACCGCAGCGGAGCGAGATCCGGGTGGGCTGCCCGGCCGGTGCCGCCGATAGGATGGCCGACATCATTCGACGCCGATGGATTCGAGGTCCCGTGAGCTCCGATGTCGTGCCCGCGACCGCCGATCCGTTCGCTGCCGACGGTGCCCTTGCCGCGCAGCCCATCGGATATTGGAGCGGCGCCGTACACAAGGCCGTCGTCAACCGGCTCCGCGACGCCATGGCCGGTATCGACGTCACCCAGCCGCAATGGTGGACCCTCACCCGGGTGGACGCCGGTGACGGACTGACCCGGGAGGCCGTCGCGGCGCAGCTGGCAGACGTCGCAGAGAGTCCGTTCGAGGTGCCTCGTGCCGTCGATCAGCTTCTGCACCGCGGCTGGCTCGAGCTGGACGAGGCCCGACGGCTGCATTTGACCGAGGCCGGGCGGGCGGCTCAAGGCCGCATCAGGGCACTCGTGACGGACCTGCGTGCGCGGATCCACGAGGGAATCCCGGACGAGGAGTACGTCGCAGCGCTCAAGGTCATGCAACGGATGATCGCGAACAGCCGACCTGCCGCAGGCTGAACGGCCCCACGACCACGTCCCGGTCGCTGCCGCTCGCGACGGCCCGGCGGCAGGTCAATGATCGCCGTGCACCCGGTCCCGGATCAACCGGGCACTGAAGACCAGGATCCACAACAGCCAGAGCAGCCATCCGGCGAGGCCGGCCAGCGCCAGCGGATTGACATCACCTATGCCGTACGGGCTGGTGGTCGCGGTGGCGAACAGCAGGGCGGCGGCGAGGAAGCCGATGGCCGCATGCCACCGGGCGACGGCGGCCGCACGGACGCCGGCCATCGAGAACCCGATGAGGGCGGTGGCCAGGAACACCTGGTTGAAGCCGAACAGCGCGTTGTGCAGGGCCCAGATCCCGGCGACACCGTCCGGGCCGGCGGACATCAGCGCCAGCCGGGTGGCCTCGACGCTGGTGAAGACCACGGACTGCATGAGTACGCCGGCGAGACCGACGATCCACCAGGGGTCGATCCGGCCCTCCCGCGGACGGCCGAGGTGGACGGCCACGCCGGTCGCGAAGACCGTGGCCAGCAACCAGGCGGTCGGCAGGAGCGCCGAGGCCAGCCGCAGCCGCCCGGATTCGGCGGTGAAGACGGCGGCGACCTCCTCAACGGACACCGCCTGCGACGGCGTGGGGAATCCGGCGGCGGTCAGGATCAGGTTCGCCAGGATCAGAATGACGACGAACCCGATGCCGGCCAGCCCGGCCAGACGGGGAAACGACATCGACGGACTCCTTAGGAGGCGACGGTCACGGTCCATCCGAGGCTGTTGCAGCCCGGACAGTACAGGAACGGCCTCGTTTCGTTGTCGCCCTGCCACGGCACGATCGCCCCCTGGGACAACTTCACCTTGCCTCCGCCACGGCACAGCTCGCAGGTCGTCGCGAACTGCGGCCTCGATGGCCGCAGGTCGGTGAGTTCCGGATAATTCTCGGCAGCCCGGGCGAGCGCGAAGTCGCGTTCGCCCGGGTCGGCCGGCCGCAACGGGCCGTCCTCCAGGTCGTCGATGAGGAGGTCACCGGCCGGGCTCAGGTAAGAGACCTGTCCGAAGTTGTTGAAAAGCGGTAAGTACCCTTCCCGGGCGCAGCCGCTGCGCCAGTCGGCCGCCTGTGACGCTTCCACGATCAGCCGATCGATCAATTCAGGGTTCGTCATGGGCGCAGCGTATTGAGCAGAGGCCAGCGCACGGCACCGTCAGTACGGGCGCCGGCCTGCCGGTGAAGGGATGTGCGACCTTCTAGGGTGAGGGGCCCCGATCGCCCACGCCAGGAAGAGAACGCATGCCATCCGCCGACGAACTCATCGGCCTGCCGGCCGTCGACGACCTGATCAGCGCTATCCGGACCGCCGCCCCCGGCGCCGACCTGGCCTCCCTGCGGGCGGCCCGCTCCCGGATCGCGCCGCTGGCGTTGCGGGAACGCGCCGACCTGCTGCGCGATGCGCTGCTCACCGACCTGCCCGGGGACTACGCCGCACTGGACCGGACGGTACGCCACGCCCGCGACCATGCCCCGCAGTTCACCGGCTGGCTGATCTGGCCGGTCACCGGCGCCGTCGCCACCCGCGCGGTGCAGGACGGCGGCACGGCCGCGTTCGACGGTGCGATGGCGTTGCTCGCCGATCTGACCGGGCGTCTCACCGCGGAATTCGCGATCCGGACACTGCTGCGGCACGACCTCGACCGGGCCCTCGGCATCATCACCGGCTGGACCGCGTCGGCCGACACCGACGTACGCCGGCTCGCCTCCGAAGGCACCCGCCCCTATCTGCCGTGGTCGACGAGAGTGCCGGGCATCCTGGCCCGTCCCGGCGTGACCGTGCCGATCCTGGACGCCCTCTACCGCGACGAGAGCGAATACGTACGCCGTTCGGTCGCCAACCACCTCAACGATCTCAGCCGCGACCATCCCGGACTCGTCGTCGACACCGCCCGCCGCTGGCTCGCCGACCCCGGCCCGGACACCGGACGGCTCGTCCGCCACGGACTGCGCACGCTCATCAAACGCGGCGACCCCGCGGCGCTGGGACTCCTCGGCTTCACTCCCGCCACCGTGGAGGTCGACGGGCCCCATCTGGACCGGACCACCGTCCCGGCCGGCGGCAGCGTCCGGTTCACCGCCGCGATCCGCAACACCGGCTCCGACCAGGCCAGACTCACGATCGACTACATCGTTCACCACCGCAAGGCCAACGGCGGCCAGACCGGCAAGACCTTCAAGCTCACCACCCGCGTCCTCGCCCCGGGAGAACAGATCACGGTGGTACGGGAGCATTCGTTCCGCCCGATCACGACACGCCGCTACCACCCGGGCATGCACGCGATCTCACTACAGATCAACGGAACCGAGTCGGCCCGCGCCGACTTCGAACTCGACGGCGCCTGACGGTCCGGTCACCCGTTCGCCTTCATTCCCACTGCCTCGATCATCGATGAGAACGCCACCGATTGGACGACCCCCAATGCGCGACTGTCAGTAGCGCGCATTTCCCCTACGTTCATTGAGGTACGCAACGACATCGATTGAGCGATCAAGGATGAATGTATGGCCTCGGGCACCCGGACCGCTCCACGGCATCGCGCAACAGGCGCCCCCATCCAGCGGGTTCCCGGCGAGTACACCAGGCGGGTGGGAGTAGACCAGACCAGGTTGCAGATCGCGGCCATCGTGCCCGCCTACAACGAGGGCGACGCCATCGCGGCCACCATCGCCTCGCTGCGGCAGCAGACCCGGCAGCCCGACCTGATCGTGGTCGTACCGAACAACTGCACCGACGACACCGCCGACGCCGCACGACTGGCCGGTGCCCAGGTCATGGAGTACCCCGGACGGAACCCGGACAAGAAGGCCGGTGCGATCAACTACGCGCTCGATCGCCTCGAACCGCACCTCGGCGATCCGTGGAACTGGGCGATGCTCGTCATGGACGCCGACACCACCCTGTCGCCGGGCTTCCTGGAGGTCGCCGAGAAGCACCTCATCGCCGGCGTCGGCGGGGTCGGCGGCACCTTCGCCGGGCGCCAGTGCCGGAGCGTGCTCGGCTACCTGCAACGCATGGAATACCACCGCTACGGCAAGGTCGCCGAACGTCTGAACAGCCGGGCCTTCGTACTGACCGGCACCGGCACCCTGTTCTCGTACGGTGCCCTGCTCGACGTGCGCGCCCAGCGGCGGTCCGGCCGGCTGCTGCCGGACGGCTGGTCGTTCTACGACACGCACAGCCTCACCGAGGACAACGAGCTGACGTTCGCCCTCCAGACGTGCGGCTACCAGGTGCTGTCCCCGCAGGGCATGTGGGCGACCACCGACGTGATGGAGACCGTCCCGAAGCTGGTCGGTCAGCGGGAACGCTGGTACCTCGGCGCGATGCGCAACATCGCCCAGTACGGGCGCCGCATGCCGTTCCACATGCGATGGGTGTACTGGCGCCAGCAGGCCGGGCTGCTCGTCTCCGCGCTCATCGCCGCGATCTACCTGCTGGCCCTGACGGTGTCGCTGGTGTGGATGGGTGGTGTCGACTTCGCCTGGTACTGGACGGTGCCGTCGCTGGTGCTGCTGGCCGAGCGGGTGTGGTCGGTGTGGGCGATGGGCTGGCGCGCCCGCCTCTATGCCGCCCTGTTCGTTCCGGAGCAGCTGTACACGCTGCTGCTGACGTTCATCTACAGCAAAGCCCTGGCCTCGTTCGTACGCGGCAAGAAGGGCTCCTGGTCGGCGACCTGAGCCGGCCGGTTCTCATTGAAGGAGTGAAGAGTTCGTGTATCAGTCTATGCTGCCCGTCACCGGTGCCGGTCTCGCGATCGGCGGCATCGTGGTGACCCTGATGAACATGGTGTGGCTCGGTATCGCCGTGGTGGTGATCGGCGGCATGCTGATCACCCTGTCCAAGTTCGGGCCGCGGGTGGCGATCGAGCCGATGGCCGTGGGTGTTCACAGCAGCAGGTTCCGGCTCACGGTGAACGGCCGCCCCGTTTCGTGGCCCCGGTCCCGGTAGCCGTCGCTCGTTATCGTTTCGCCCGTGCCGGTTTCAGTGTCGCCTCGCCTCCTCGCCGTCGTGAATGCTCTTCCGCTGAAGCCGTACTCCCGGGTCCTGGAGATCGGATGCGGGCCCGGAGCGGCCGCGCGGGAGGTGGCGGCCCGCCTCGACACCGGTCACATCCTGGCCGTCGACCGTTCGGCGACGGCCATCGCCCAGGCCACGGCCGGGGCGGCGCAGGCCATCGCGGCGGGGCGCATGAGCGTACGCCAGGTGGCGGCGGAGGACTTCGTCCTGGAGGCCGGGGAGCAGCCGTACGACCTTGTCTTCGCCATCCGTGTCGGCGGCCTGGACGGGCGGCATCCCGGCGTGGGCCGGCTGATACTGCGCCGCCTCGCCGCCGCCACCACGGCGGATGCCCGCCTGTTCATCGACGGTGGGAGCCCGCTGCGAGAGCTGCCGATCCCCCGCCCATGAACCATCAGCAGGTCGCGGGGGTGCCTATGCCGCCGACAGCATCAGGCGGATCCCGGTATTGCGGTATCCCGATTCGCGGAAGGCCGCGGCCATCGGGAAGTTCGCCGTGTCCGTGGTCGCGGTGATCCGTTCGGCGCCCCGGCTCGCGTGGCTACGGGTGATCGCGGCGAGGATGATCCGCGCGTACCCTCGCCCTCGCATTTCGGGTACCACACCGAGGTACCCGACGTTCGGGTGGTACGACGTCGCGGAGGGAATCGCCAGACCGGCCAGCGCGCCGTCCGGCTGATACGCCACCCGCCACCAGTCGCGCTCGCCTGGTGCGCTGAGATAGAAGTCCATCTCATGCCGGGCCACCTCGTCCGCACTCGTCCGTGCGCGCATCTTGCGGGTCTCGTCATCGAGACTGCCGTCACCGATGCGGCGGAAGACCTCGAGCATCTTCTCGTCGTCCGGCTCCGCCACGAAGACGAGCCGATCGTCCGCCTCCGGCACACCGCAGGCCGGCGTCCACTCGAACTGCAGCCGCTCCACCGCATGCGTGAAGCCGACTGCCGCGGCGGCATCCCGGCGCCATGCCACCGCGTCACGGGTGGCCGGATCGGACCGCCAGTCGTTTCGCAGATTCATCCGGAATGCCTCCGGTGACAGGTCGCCGTGCTCCCGGAAGCGCCGATGCGCGGCGACGAGCAGGCGCGCGGCCAGGCCGGCCCGATCGGGGACGGCGGGATCCGTCCATAGGCAGTCGAGCAGCAGCGGCCGGGCCCCGTCCGGCCGGCCCCACCACACCGCTCGGGCCGCGATACGGCCCTCGTTCTCGGCGACCCAGGTCCATTCCGGGCGGAATGTCCGCCGGGCCATTTCCGCCCGGTACCGTTCCGCCGAGACGAAGCCGACCGGTTCCCGCGCGATGACCGCCTCGATCCGGTTGAGGGCGTCAACCCGGAGGTCCTCGGCGTGAAGGCTGCCGAGGTTCACGTCGCCTCGGTCGGCCGGATTGACAGATCAGACATGTCGGTGAGTATGCGCTGTTGATCCTGGGGCCGACTCGCCGGTCGTCACGGTGACGTGACTAGCGCCGGTCGCCTCATGGCTACGTCCCGGACGCCCGCCCGAGGAGATCGCCGCCGTGCTCGGTGCGGACCTGCCCGCGGCCGCCTGGTCCGGCGTGGGCGAAGAACCGGTGGTCGTGTCCCTGCTGGATCCCGGAAGCCCGGTCGTCGAGTTCGGTTCCATCGCGGAGCTGGTGACCGTCACCAACACCTGCTTCGCCCGGGCGGTGTACGCGTTGGACGACAGCGGCCTACTGGACCTGGTCGATGCCGCGGGTTACGACACCATCTACGAGGAGATCACCGGTCGGCCGGTGTGACGTCGGCAGATCCGGCTGGCAGGCCTTTGCGATCATGCGGTCATGTGCCCATGGGCTGAACCGTACGAGGTACACCGCGACCACACGACATTCACCTTGTTCCTGGCGTTCCTGGCTCTGATCATGGTCGGTGTCTTCGTCGCGGAGGCGCGGGAACCGCACCTCGGATGGCTCGTCCCCCCGGCCGGTCTCGTCGTCGCCGGCGTGTATGCCTGGCGGATATCGACCGTCGGCGTGGCCGTCAACGACCATGGTGTCCGGCTCAGGATGGTGCTGTGGACCCGCGTCATTCCCTGGTCGCAGGTGGAGCGGGCCTGGGTCGGGCCGGCTCGCCGCCAGTCGGCCGAGGCGATGTGGATCACGGTCCGCAAGCCCGGTGAGCCGGAGCGGCGCGACGTCGAGACGCTTCTCTGGTTGCAGGGCGCCAAGGACTGGAGCATCTCACGCAACGCCGTGCCCCTCAGCCCGGCCGGGATGGCGCACGTCGTCGAGCTGATCAACCAGAGGACCCGCGACCTCACCCCCAGGTGACGTCGGGGTGCCGTCCCGGTCGGTCATCGCCCTGGTCAACAGGTGGTGCAGCTGGTCCTGTTCGGTGCTGGTCAGCCGGGCCAGCGGAGTACGGGTGGTCGCGGCGTGCACCAGTCGCTCCCGTGCCGTACGCCCGTCGGTGGTGAGGTGCAGCGCCTTGGCCCGCCGGTCGCCGGCGGCCGCCTCGCGGGTCGTGTAGCCGAGCTGTTCCAGCCGGTCCGCCAGGAACGTCACGGTCGACGGGTCGCACTGCAGCCGGGCCGCCATCTGCCGCATCGTGGGGGCCGGCAGGGCCGGGTCGAGTTGCCACAGGGCGTCGGCCAGGGCGTGGGTGAGCTTGAGCTCGCCGAGCACGTCCAGGATTGCGGTGTTGGTGGCGCCGTCCATGGCGTGCACCAGCCGCAGCAGTCGGTAGGTCGAGGCTTCGCTTCCCACCGCACCCAATTTACTTGGGCACTCCAAGCTTGACAACTCCAAGCATTCTCCTCCACGATCGACTAAGCTTGGACACTCCAAGCAATGGCGACGGGAGACCCACCGATGCGCGACACCCTGCGCCGCCGCATCCTGACGACGGTGCTGCGCCGCATCGACAACCGGGCCGACATCCAGCGGGCCGCCCGCCTCGACGCGGACCAGGCCACGGCGCACCAGGGCAACGGCCCGTACTACGTACCCGGATCGCCGCACCGCCGCGACATCCGCGAGGGACGCGACGGCGTACCACTGCTGCTGCGCCTCCGCACCGTGCGGACCGGCACCCTCGCACCGCTGACCGGCGCGACCGTGGAGATCTGGCACTGCGACGCGGACGGCATCTACTCCGGCTACCAGCGGTACGGCGCCGACCGCTTCCCCGCACTGGTCTCACTGACACTGCGCCGGTTCCGGCCCACCGACACCGCGACCTTCCTGCGCGGCCGGCAGACCACCGACGACGACGGGTACGCCGATTTCCAGACCATCGTGCCCGGCTGGTACACGCCGCGGACCCTGCACATCCACGTCCGCGTCAGCCGGGCCGGCACCGCCCTGCTCGGCACCGAACTGTATTTCCCCGACGACTTCGCCCAGCACATCGCATCGCTGCCGCCGTACGCCGCCCGCGGCCGCAGCCCGTACGTCAACGACCACGACGTGGAGATCCGGCTCGCCAAGGGATCCCCCGGCAGCTGGCCCACCCTCCATCCCGCCGGCGACGGCCACCGCGCCGACATCACCCTGCAGATCCGCCACTGACCAGGAGCGATCCATGAACGCACCCACCGCCGTCATCACCGGCGCGGCAGGCGGCCTCGGCCACGCCACCGCCCGGCGGCTTCTTGCCGCCGGCTTCGACGTCGTCGCCGTCACCCGCGACTCGCCCAGCGCCGCGGCGACCCGGCAGAGTCTCATCACCGAGGCCCCCGGCCGTACGGTCCAGGCCCTGCACGCCGACCTGGCCGACCACGACGCCGTACGGGCCCTGACGCACCGTCTGCATGAGGCCGTAGGCCGCGTCGATGTCCTGGTCAACAACGCCGGCGCCGCCTTCGCCGCCTACGCACCGACCGCCGACGGTGTGGAACGCACCCACGCCGTCAACCATCTGGCGCCGTTCCACCTCACGCATCTCCTGCTCGCCGGCGACCTGCTGGCACCGACCGCCCGCGTCATCACCATCTCCAGCGACCTGGTGAGCCGGGGACGACTGGACACCGACGACCCCGATGTCACCGGCGTCACCTGGCGTGACCGCTACTCCCAGATGAACGTCTACGGCAGCGCGAAGCTGGCGGCCCTGCTCGCGACCACGGCGCTCGCCGCCCGGCTCCCGGCCGGCATGCACGCCTACAGCGCCAATCCCGGTGTCATCCGGACCGGCTTCAACACCAAGGCCGGTGGCCTGCTTAAACTCGCCGCCTCGGTCAGCAACCTGTTCGCCGGAAGCCCCGAAAAGGCGGCCGGCACACCGGTCGGGCTCGCCACCGCCATCACCGCGCCGCAGCCCAACGGAGGCCTGTTCGCCAAGGGCACCGTCGCGTCACCGCCGGCCACGGCCCTCGACCCGGCGCTGACCGCCCGGGTCTACGAACGCACCGCCACGGCCCTCGGCCTCACCGCCCTGCCACCGGTACGCACCGCCGCCTGACCCGGACCGGGCAGTACCAGGTGGGAACGTTCCGTCGAAGGCGCGCTCCTTTAGGCTGGCGCCATGCCTGTGCGCGTCGAGGGCCACCGTGACGGGTGAGTCCGCCTGGCCACTGGACAAGCTGTCCGCGCTCCGGCTCGGTAGGCGCCTGGCGATCGAGGTACCGGCCACCAGACCGGAACGGCGCGCCTTCGTCGACATCACACCGGGCCGAGTCGCCGCTGACGCACAGGCGCTCCGCGAGGGATGGACCCACGGAAGCACCGGCCGGTCCTTCAAGGTCGAGCACTGGGAGTACGACGCCGACCTGATCGACGGATACGACTACGACATCGGCGCCGTGCTGCTGCGCAGCGCCGTCGCGGTCGACGAAGCCGAACTCCTGGCGGTGCTGGCGGAATGGCAGCTCGATCCGAACCAGTTCCACTACGCCTGGGACACCGCCGAACCTCGGTAGCGGCCGGACGGCTCGCGGTACGGGGATGAACATCGAGGACACACTGCGCCTGGAGTTCGCCTTTCCCGGCCCTTTGCGGGACCAGCTGGTCGCCGCGGCGCTGTCCTGGGCGAAGACGACGACGTTGCTGGTCGGCTACGAGATCAATGACGAGCCACTACCGTGACGGCGGCAACGAAACGATGACGTCCGTAACGAGACGCCCGGCCGGTTGGGCGGCGCGGAGAACTCCTTCGAGGCCCCGTGGACGGTGGACCGGCGGCACCCACCGCCCAGGTATCTTCGAGACGGAGCTTTCGAAACAGAGTTCACCCTGCCAGTACTGGTACATGAAGCCGCCCGCCGAGTAGGTCAACGCGGCAGCGGACCGCGGCCCCAGGCACTGGTAGATCAGAGGACCACCCGACCGACCACGTCATACGGCGCATAGGCGACGGATCATGGCTGGTGTCCTGATTCGGACGAGCCCGCCAGGCTTCGCCGGGTTATCCGGTTCTCCCGGGACCTTGTCAGCGGCCCTCGGGTGACTCGTCACCGATGGTCGCGCCGCCCTCGGGGGTGTCCGTGAGGTAGACGTGCTGGTGTCCGTTGCCGGCGTCGATGTTGAGCTGGTCGAGCTGGGTGGCCGTCACGGACCAGACGTTGACCGCGAGCAGTCGCTGGCGCGAGGCCACTGCCAGCAGAGGGGCCTGTCGGTCGGTCGGCAGCGCGTGGGCGGCCGCGGCGGTGTCGAGCGCGACCGCGAGCTGGTTGACCGCGTTGCGCAGACCGTTGCGCGCGACGTTGGAGGCGGTGCTGCCTGACGGGGTACCTTTGTGCCGCTCCACCTGCTGCGCCATGATCTGCTTCCATTGGGCCAACTGCTCGGCGGTGACCGGCCGGGTAGCCGCAGCGCCGGTGTCCGTAGCCGGCAACCCGGACTGCAGCCCGTCCACCACCGGTTTGATCTGCTGCGAGGTGCTGCGAGCCAGCGCGGTCAACTCGACGATCTGGGCGGCCTCCCGCTTGGCCTCGTCCGCGCGCAGCGAGGTGATCGCCGCATCGGTGGCGCTGGGACTGGCCACCTGCACCCCGATGAACAGGCCTACCGCGGCAGCCGTCAGCAGCGCGACGGCCGCGCGCAGCGCCTTACCGGGCATCTGGCTGGTTGTTGCCGCCCTGGGCCCCGCTTTGATCCACGATGGCTTGCCGGTCTTGCGCGACATCGCACACTCCTGTTCGCAGCGCACGGAACGTGCGTAACGCTACGACGCTAATCGAAGCAAATCAATAAGCCCTGCATGTGTGCTCCAAAAGTTCGGGCGATAGCAGCGAAAGCGACTGGCCGCCCATCTATGGATGGCTGCTTCCGCAGCCGGAAGTCAACGGCTCGTCGCCCGATCGCCGCCACTGCGGGCACATCGGTCGACCGCCGGGATTACCGCGGACAGCCATGCCTGTCGGCTTGGCGGCCAGGCCCGAGAGTACGGTTTCGAGGATGACCATCGAGGACCTGCCGCGCATGGAGTTCGCCTTCCCCGGCCCGTTACGTGACCGGCTGGTCGCCGCGGTGCTGTCCGGGGCCAAGACGACGACTACGGCGTTGCTGGTGGGATACGAGGTCGATGGGGCGCCGCTACCCGAGACAGGACAGCGGCGCGTAGTGGTCGACTCGGCCGACCAGCCCGTCGCGACGATCGAGGTGACTGACGTACGCGTGATTCGCCTTGCCGATGTGGATCTGCGGCACGCCGTCGACGAGGGCGAGGGCGACGAATCCGTGGCGCAGTGGCGGGCCGGGCACGAGAAGTTCTGGCACAGCGAGGAGGTCCGAGCCGAACTGGGCGATCCCGATTTCACCGTCGACGACGACACCCAGGTGCTGACGCAGCGCTTCCGGCTCGTAGAAGCACCTGCTGAGGCTTCCGCAGAGGACGTCTGATCGAGGGTTTTCGGCTTCACCCTTGGGATGCCCCCGGAATTCGGGTCTCCCCGACCGTTGCCGGCTTCACCGTTCGGCTATGACGGCAACTCGATCAGCCGGGATCGGATCCGGGATCGCTGCCGCGGGCGGCCTGTATCTCGGCCAGGTGGCGTTCGCCGATCGCGGGGTACTGGTGGCAGAGCTGCTCCGCGCGGTCCAGGCTGTCGGTCGTGGCGAAGATCCGGTGATGCTTCAGCAGGAGCGTGACAAGCGTTTCCGCATGTGGTTCGGCGGCTTCCCGTGGAGGGCCCGCGAGTTCGACGGCGTCGGACTGCATCACCACCGCGTTCGCCAGGGCTTCAGGGTCACCGGTGTTCCGGTACCAGCGTGCCTGCAGGTCGGCCCGGAGAACCTGCAGCTCGATCATGATGCCCGTCCGTGATCGCATCCACCAGGCGCATTCGTCACTGAGCGCGATCGCCGGCTCCAGATCGCCCGGCTCGTCGCGGGTGGACAGGAACTCGGCCGCGTAGACCATGCAGCCGGGGACGTCGTCGTCGTTGGCGAAACCGATATGGCCATAGAGGAGCTTCTTGATCGTACGGTCGACGGCGCGTTGATCCCCCGTCCGCTGGGCCGCCCGCCCCCGTTTGATGATCCCGTCCGACTTGGGCGACAGGAACAGCGGCCCCATGGCGGTGAGCCGGCCGCGGTTGCGTCGCCGGGACTCGGACAGATCGATCAGTCGCGCCGTCAGGTGTCGCACGGAATTCAAGGATCTCTGGACCATCAGGGCGACAGCGACGCTGATGAGGACGGCGGCCGCTCCGAGGGCTGAACGCCCGTCGCGGAGCCACTCGACGCCGTGAGCGGCCAGGACGAAGCAGCCGCCGACGACCACGACGCTGAACCGCAGACGCGGACCCTGCCGTGCCCGGACCCAGTCGATCAGTGATGCACCGGCGAGTGCGAGGGGAATGGTGATCCACAGATTGCCGCCCCCCACGACATAACCGCCGTACGCGACCAGGACGAAGCCGAGAACCGTGGGCAGGACGCTCATCCACACAGGATGGCTTCGCGCCGCGGCACTTTCAACTTCGTCGATCGGTGCTGCGAGTTCGCCAGGAACGCAAGTCACGGTGATCTGAGTATGTCCGGGTCGTGGTGGGAACCTACGGCCCATGGCCGAGGAGCGGGTGAAACGCAGTCGGGGCGATGCACTGCTGGATCGGCTCGGCGGGCCGCCCGGCCTGTACGCGGCGGCGTGTGTGGCGTGGACCGTGGCGTGGTTCCCGTTTCGTCTGCTGCTCGACAGAGGCGATCCGATCGCCGAGATCGTGGCCGCCAGCGGACTGCGGGGAGCCCTCTTCGCCCTGGGGTGGATGGCGCTCGGGTGGGCGCAGCGGACCTATCCCCGAGCCGCCGGCCGCCGCGATGACCGTCCACCGCTCACCGCATCGCAGCGCCGGGTGCGGGCTCATCGCGGTGCGGTCGTCGGCCTGGGCATCGGCGTGCCGTTCTTCGGGGGCCTCATCTTCTTGACGTTGAGCACCGGCCGATCGGCGGGGTACACCGTGTGCTTCGCCGTCCTACTGGTCGGCATCATCGCCGTCGCGGTGACTGCTCTGGCAAGAGAGCCGTCCTGATTCGCCCGCCGTTCCGCGCGGGTCAGAGGCAGGGCGGCGTGTAGCGGTCGATACGCAGGCCGCGGAACTCGATCCTGTTGGCCGTCTTGCCGACGAAGACGAAACCGCGCGCCTCGGTACGGGCCGTCTCGAACGAGTGGGCGGGCTCCCCGAGTTCGGGTACCGATGTCCAGGCGTGCGGCCGCAGGCTGAAGAACCGGGTCACCGTACGCCCGCGGGTGGAGGGGATGAGGGTGGCCCACTGTGCACCGCCGCTCCAGTGCGATGCCGGCCGCAGTTGCAGGTAGAGGTCGTCGGTGGCGCTGTAGGTCAGCAGGAACCCGGCCGAGCGTGACAGGTCGGCCTGCGCCTCGAACTCGTTGGCCAGCCACAGGACCGCCACGTGCCACTCGGTGCCGACGAACTCGATGCGTGCGGCGTATTTCCCGTGCCCGCGCACCGGGACCAGCATGCTGCCGGTCGCGGGAATCGTGGCGCCCTCCCCGCTGGCCAGCCACTGCTGGTACCGGTTGATCGACGGGGTGGCGCACTCCCCGTGATGGCCGGTGACCGAGGCCGAGGCCGGCGCCGGCGCCACGGTGACGGCCAGAACCACAGCGACGGCAAGCAACGACTTCCGCACGACGAACCTCCGGGCCACGAATAAGTAAGGCTTGTTAAGAGTTGCCTACTCATTCAGTAACATCAATAGCCTTGGGTCGGGAATTCCTCACCGACCCGGTTCGACCGGGGCCACCGTCGACGGCTCACGACCGAACAAGGCGGCCAGAGCCGCGTCCGAGGCGGCGAGAGCGGCCCGGTCGAAGGTGCTGCCCGAGGCGACGATCTCCGCCGCCCCGGTGCGGTCGGCCAGTTCCGCGAGCGCGCGTTCGACCCGGGCCGGCGTACCGGCGACCGCGGCGGCGACGGTCTGCTCCAGATACTGCTGCTGGCGCGGCGTGCGGCTCGCGACACGGACCGCGGCCACCGGTTCCAACGGCGGAAACACCCCGGTCGTACGGCCGCACGCCATCGCCCATGCTTCGGGTAACAGCAGGTCGGCGGCCTCGGCTGCGGTGTCGGCGATCAGCACGTCCAGGCTGATCGCCACCCACGGTTGCGGCTGCTGCGGGGACGGCCGGAAGGCACGCCGGTATCCGGCCAGCGCTGCCAGGCCGGGCTCCGGGTCGCCGCCGACTCCCAGCAGGGGGCCGCCCACGATCACCGGCAGTCCGAGTTCGGCTGCCACCCGCAGTCCGGTTCCGGTGGCCAGCACGTACAGCGGCAGGGCGCCCTGCGGTTGCGGGTGCAGGCTGATCTCCGCCGTCCCGGCGAGGTAGGCGCGGAGCTCGACGAGGTCCGCCGTGAAGTCGTTGTCGGCCTGCCGCAGCGCTCGGCGTACCGGCGCGGTGAAGCCGGGTGACCGGCCGAGTCCCAAATCGACCCGGCCGGTCGCGAAAGCGGTCAGCGTGGCGAATTGCTCGGCGACGACGAGCGGCTGGTGGTGGGGCAGCATGACGCCGGCGGAGCCGATCCGGATGGTCGTCGTCGCGCCGGCGACGGCAGCCAGCAGCACCGCCGGCGACGCGCCGGCGATCCCGGGTACCCCGTGATGCTCGGCGACCCAGAACCGGTGGTAGCCGAGCCGTTCGGCCTGGACGGCCCGGGCCACCGTGGCCCGCAGCGACACGGACTCGGCCTCGCCGACGCGGGTTCGGGACCGGTCCAGAAGGGACAGCCGCGGTGGGTGGTCGATCACCACCGTTCCAGCGCCGCCGGGGCGGGGCTTGTTCCCGCGCCGCCGGTCCGGCCGTTCCGCATGATCGCTTATGCCTCCGGTGTCCTTGATTCGACACCGAACGGCACGACGGTTCGCCATCCGGTTCCTGACATCGGCCGTACCAGCAGACGGAAAACCACCATCGGACGACTGTGAAGGATTCTCTGATGCGTACGCCGAAATCAGTCCGCTCCGTGTCGACGGCACTGGTGGTCCATGGACTTCTGCTCGCCGGGTGCTCGTCGCCGGAGACGTACGACTACTCCGCACCGGCCGCCGCGCCGACGACCACCACGGCGCGGCAGGTCGAGGAGAAGACCACGGTGAACCAGCCGCCCCGCCCCGAAGGCACCGTGCCCAGGCTCGTCCTGGGGAGCTGGCACGGCGGCCAGGACAACCGCACCGACTACCGATTCATCGCCACGTCGAAAGGTCAGTACCAGCTGGAACACAAAGAGACTCCGGCGATACCCGCCTTCGTCGAGAAGGGCTGGATCGTGGGCGACGCCGACGAGATCCTGCTGCGCCCGGTGCTGGCCGACGGCGTACGAACGCAGGAGCGCACAGCCTCCTGGACCCGGCTGCCCAACAGCGTCGGCGTCGACATCCTGGTCGTCTCCGATCCGCTGTTCGGCGAACTGACCTACGTTCCGGCAGACCGATGAGACGCGAAGGAGCCACGGCGTGCGCACTGCTGTTCCTCCTGACGGGCTGTGACGCACCGTCCGAGCCCGCACCGCGGCCCGCACCTCCGCCGGGCGTCACCTCCGCGCCGGAGCCGACCTCCGGACCGGCGTGCACCGCCGCCGCGTCGACGGTCGCTCCCGCCGCCGAGCATCTGGCCGGCGACTGGGTCTGCACGGGCGCGACCACCGAGATGCGCTTCCGGTTCTCGGCGGACGGACGGTACGCGTCGCGTGAGTCGCTGGAGTACAACGCGGCGACCGGCCGGTTCGTCTTCCACCGTGATCAGGAAGGCGCGTACCGGGCAACGGGGAACCGCCTCGAACTGACCCCGTCGCGTTCCACCCGGACCCGGCGGGCGCCCGACGACCCGGCGAACGACTACGTCGACAAACCGGAGGTGTTGACGCCGAGGCTGTTCAACTTCCAGGCCACCCCGACCAAGCTAAATCTGCACGAGGACGGCGGCTATGCGCTGGTGCTGGTGCCGGTCGGATGAGAACCCGGATCCGGCTGCAGATCGCGGCGATCGCCGTCGGGGCGGCTCTCACGGCCGTCGCCGGCTGGGACTACAGCGAGGCGTCGAGCGCCTGGCAGGAGGCGATCAGGGACGAGGTGACCCGTGCCGGTACGGACCAGGACGACGTACGCCGGGTGTACGCCAACGAGGGCCCGAACGCCTATCGCCTGGCCGTCACCGAGATCAGGGCGGCCGCGCTGACCGTACCGGCGAGAACCGACCCCACCGCCCGGACGCAACAGGAGATCGCCGCCGAGTCGGCATTCGCGCTGCGCAGCGCCGCCAAACCCGGAACGCTCCTCGGCGAACGCCGGTACGACCTGCCCGACGGCGGCTCGGACCTGGCCGGGCGGCTGGCGGATGTCCGTGCCTCCCACGCTCCGCCACCCGAACCGGACGACGCCGACCGCAAGGGTGACGGATTGGCTCGCCGGGCCTGGAACACCTCGGTGCTCACCGCGGCCTTCACCGGGCTCATCGCCGTCGGCGCCTCCATCCGGCGGCGACGACCGGCCGTGCCGGTGCCGGTGGCGGTGCCGGTCGAGTTCGTGCCGCAACCGGCACTGGCCACCCCGGATCAGCGACGCGCGTCGTACCTCCTGTTGATCATCTGGGCCGCCGGTGTCCTGATCCCGTTCGTGCAGCTGGCCTACAGCAGTCAGGAGCAGCGCTACCAGGCGGACGCCGCCCGGCACAGTGTGCAGGCACGCAGTGACGAGAGCGTCAGCCGCACCCGGACGGAGTTCAGCGACACCGCCATGGAGACCGCACAGGAGAGCGACGTCGCGGCGACCGCGCGCCAGATCTCCGCCGCCTACCAGGGCGACCGTGCCGCCGAGGCGGCAGCGGTGCTCGCCCAGGTCGAGACGACAGCGGCCGAACGCAGCGTCGTGGTGGCGCACGCGATGGCCCGGGTATCCCCGGAGACGCCACTGGCCCGGGCGCTGACGACGCAGCAGCACGACTGGGACCGCCTGACCGACCTGTCCGCCCGGGAGACCCGGAGAGCCGACAGCGCCAGCCGGGTCGCGAACATGCTCCTGGCGCTGATCGCCCTGGTGGCGCTGATCGGGCCCGTCATCGAATACCGCCGCAGCCAACGCGAGGAGGCCCGTGCCGGAGCCGCACCCGCTCCGACTCCCGTTACCGAACCGGCCGTCGAGGTCGCCGCCGCAGCGGTACCCGCTACGGGACCCGGGTCGCGCTTCGTGACCGGGCTCGCCGCCGGTTCGACGTTCGGGATGATCGCGGCGCTGTGGCTCACCCGGAGAATACGTGTCGAACGTGCGGGTTCTCCCGACACCTCCGCCCGTAATAGGTGACTCGCTGAGTTTGCTCGTATCCGGAACCGGCGTAGCGCCCAGCCGGCAGCGGTCGGTCAGCCAACCGCTCATGAACAGCACCGAGTGACATTCAGCGACTCGGCGGGGACGATCTCGTACACCCGGAACATGGTTGGGTATCTGGTCGTCGCACGCATTTGTGCACCGGCTTGTCGAAGGGAGCATGAGGGCCCGGGATCTGCTTGGTGGCGGGCCGTCAGCTGCGTTCGACGCGCATGTCGACGGTGTCGGGAAGCGTGTTGAAGACGCTCAGGTCGACGGCGTGGCAGCGGGAGTATCGGTGTCATCGGAGGAGCACCCCGCGCGGTGGCTGTCGGCCAGGTCCGAGCGACCCACGTGGATGGAGCGCCGCTCTCGACGCCGGATGAAGGCTGACCGGAGTCAGGCGGTGGCGAGGGTGCGTTTGAAGAACGGGGCCAGCTTGGCCGCCGCCGTCGTTGCGCCCGGGCCGTCGTACAGCTCCATATGGGTCTTGCCGGGAATGATGAATAGTTCTTTGTCTTTCGACGCGGCCCTGGTGTGCAGTTCGCGGCTGTGCCACAACGAGCCGGCCTCGCTACCGGCGATGATCAGCAGCGGCTGGGTGATGAAGGTGTCCGCGCCTTCGAAGCCGGTGAACGACGCCAGCGTGCTGGTGCTCGTCATCAGCATCCTGTTGGTCGAGGTCGGGTGGTGGCCGCGTGCCGTCAGGTAGTAGTCGGCGGCTTCCTGAAGGTCGCGGGGCGCCGTGGTGTCGCCGAGCGCGGGCACGTAGGGCACATAGACCGGTGCGGCGCCGGCGGCTTCGGCGGAGCGCTGCGCGGCGACCGCGTTCAAGGTCTCGATCGTGGCGGACTCGAGGGTGTCGCCTTCCCAGCCCTTGCGGGTTGCCGCGCCGACGTCGACCGCGCTGACGGTGGCGAGGGCCTTGATCCGCCGTTCGGTCATCGACGCCTTGACCGTGATGCCGCTGCCGGCGCAGGCGCCCAGGGCACCGATGCGCTGGTCGTCGACGTACGGCAGCGTGGTGAGGTAGTCGACGGCACTGTAGAAGTCGCCGACCCGCTTCATCGGATCGTCGAGACAACGGGGCAGGCCGCCGCTCGCACCCTGGTGGGAGGCGTCGAACGCCAGGGTGACGAACCCTTCTCCGGCGAGTTTCAGCGCGTACAGGCCGGCCACCTGTTCCTTGACGCCACCGCCGGGGTGAACCACGACGACGGTGGGGTACGTACGCCGCTTGCTGAAGCCCTTCGGCAGGTAGACGTTGCCGGACATGGTGATGTCGTTGTTCTTGAACGCGACGCCACGGACGGTCACGTCACCGATCCGTGCAGTCGATCCGGCGGTACGCGGCGTGGGCGCCGGTGCCGCCGAGGCGCTACGGGGAATCAGCAGACCCGCTGACACGATGGAGCCACCCACGATGAGGTTGCGGCGGCTCAAGCGGGCCTTGTTCTCGTTCTCGCTCACTGGATTGCCTTCCTAGCTAGGGGCCGATTTCGGCAGTGGATGCGTCTGTGGCGGACATCGGCGGATCCTGATGGTCAGGACGGTCATCACCGGCCGGGCATTCAGCCCCAGCGGGCAGGGGTCTGCGTTTGCTGCTCAGGCGTCGTGGGCCAGGGACGATGACAGCTCGCGGTGGGCGCCGGCCTGCTCGAGCAGGGTTTTCGCCTTGTGCTCCAGAGCGCCGACGGCGTCGGCGCCGGCTACCCACCGCGCCGGTGGCTCCTCGGTGCCGGTGAGCTGTACGAGCGCGGCGGCGAGCTTGGCCGGGTCGCCGCCCTGCAGGCCGTTCATGCCGCTCCACGCGGTGACGGTCTGCTTGGTGCGCTCGGCGTAGTCGGCGATGCTCGGTTCGGCGTAGCTGGTCGATTCCGGGGTGAGCAGGTCGGTGCGGAAGAAGCCGGGCTCGACGATCATGGTGCGGATCCCGAACGGCGCGACCTCCGGAGCGAGGGATTCCATCCAGCCTTCGACGGCGAACTTCGACGCCGCGTACGCCGAGGTGAACTCCCCGCCGAGGAAACCGGCGGTCGACGAGATCGTCACGACCAGCCCGGAACGCTGCGCGCGCATCACCGGCAGCACGGCGCGGGAGACGTTCAGCGGGCCGAACAGGTTCGTCTCGATCTGGGCCCGGAAGCCGTCCGGGGTGATCTCCTCGAAGAACCCGGCGATGAAGTTGCCCGCGTTGTTGACCAGCACGTCGACGCGGCCGAACCGGTCCACGGCGGCCCGCACGGCGGCCTGCACACTCGCCGGGTCGGTGACGTCCAGCCGCACGGTCAGCAGATCGGCGGCGGCGCCGACGGCCTTCTCCACCTTCTGCGGGTCGCGGCCGGTCGCGACGACGGCGTACCCGGCGGCCAGGGCGGCCTTCGCGATGTCCGCGCCCATGCCGCGGCTCGCGCCGGTGACGAGCAGAACCTTCTTCTCGACCATGTTGCTCACGTCCTCTTTCAGGAAACCACCGCGGTCTTGCAGGACCGCAAGAACCGGGGAAGCGGTGACGTCATCCAGAGAACCGTTCTCCCTCAGAACGGAGAAGATGCTGCTGGAAGGTGTACTGACAGCCCACCACTCGCACCGGCGAACCGACCTAGCCTGAAGAGGTGGACAACCGTGACGAGGTAAAAGCCTTCCTCAGCTCCCGCCGCGCGAAGATCACTCCCGAGCGGGCCGGTCTGACGAACTACAACCGCAACCGCCGGGTGCCGGGACTGCGGCGCAGCGAGGTCGCCGACCTGGCCGGGGTCAGCGTCGAGTACTACGCCCAACTCGAACGCGGCAATCTCGCCGGCGCCTCCGACAGCGTCCTGGACGCCCTCGCCCGAGCACTGCACCTCGACGAGGCCGAGCAACAGCATCTGACCGCTCTGGCTCGCGCCGCCGGATCCGGCAGCCGCCCCCGCCGCAACGCGCCCGTTCAGCAGATCCGCCCGAGCATCGCCCGGGTCCTCGACCTGATGACCGAGATTCCGGCGTTCGTCGGCAACGGTCGCGGCGACGTCCTCGCCGCCAATCCTCTCGCGCAGGCGCTGTACGCGCCGATGTTCGACGACCCCAAGCGTCCCGCCAATCACGCCCGGTTCGCATTCCTCAACCCTTGCGCCAGAGACTTCTGGCGCGACTGGGAACGCATCGCCACCTTCACCGTCGCCATGCTGCGCACCGAAGCCGGCCGCGACCCCTACGACCGGGCGTTGACCGACCTGGTCGGTGAACTCTGTACCCGCAGCGAGGAATTCCGGGCCCGTTGGGCCGATCACGACGTACGGCTGCACAGCACCGGCATCAAACAGTTCCGGCACCCGGTTGTCGGCGACCTCGACCTGAATTTCGAGACCATGCAGGTGACCGCCGACCCGGGCCTCGTGATGACGCTGCTCAGCGCCCCGGCCGGATCCGCCGCCGCCGATGCCCTGCGGCTCCTGGCGAGTTGGGCCGCGACCCGCGACCAGGCTCCGGCGTCCCCCGAGCCCCGGTAGCGAAGTGACCGGGCGAATCGGTATCCGGCGCCGGCATCACCGACACGGAGACACCACCACAAGCTGACGACCTACAGACGATCCCGCCGAGTCCGAGGGCCGTCCACTCGGATGGACTTCGGGCATCTGACGTGGGTACGGATGGCATGCGGAGGCAGAACGCTACTGAGTGACCCGAGCCCGCAGCCGATCGGCATCTACGGCACGTTGTCTCATGAGACACGGCTGGTCGGGAGAACGACGGCTCGCGGTGACGACGATCTCGAACGGTCCGGGGCCTGACGGCGTACACGTCGACATGGCAGAGGCCGAAACCACGTCCGCACCGCTTCACCACCGCGCCCTGCCGGTGGTCGCTCCCGTCCTGCTGATCGTTTATCTCGCAGCCGTCGCCGTGCTCGGCGTCGCCGTCGCCGGCGACCGCGTCGAGCTGAAGATGATGACCGTGGCGTACCTACCGCTACCCGCGATCGCCTTCGCGCTCCCGATCTGGACCGATCACCGCCGGCGGCGCGCCACCGACGCGAAGGTCCGCCAGGAGCTGTTCCGGCGGGTCGTCGCCGAGCTGATGATCAGCGTGGTCCTGCTCGGCGGTTCCCTCTACCAGGTCGCCACGGTGCCCCAGTTCTACTTCACCGTCCTGTACGGGTAGAGGCAGCGGCCGAACCGACCTGGCTAAGCCACCCACCACCAGCCGTCGCCCACTTCCCGTTGCGGATGTCCGAAGTCCCCGGCGGCGGTGGTGACGGTCGTCTTCCCGGTGGGCGGTTCGATGAAGTAGGCGAGGCCGGTCCCCGATTCGGCCCGCCAGTTCTGCCACATCTGCACGAACAGCACGGTGGGACTGGCATAGGCGATGCCCGACGGGGACAGGGGACGCACGTCGGACGGCAGGGTCACCTCGCCGCGCAGGCGGCCCGCCCGGTAGTCCTCGGCCAGTGCGGCCAGTGCGGTGCGATGCGCCTGGTACCGGTAGTCGATGTAGTCGCCCTCCGAGTCCTGCCGGGTGGCGACGACGACGGCGGTGGCGGCGAGAACCAGGCTCACCAGGGCGACTCCCCACGACCGTTGCACGCAGGCGACCAGAATCATCGTGACCGACACCAGGGCGGCGAGGAGGAAGGCCACGAACAGCAGCGACAGCCCGAGGTAGAACCCGCCGAACAGCGGGACCTGGGCTCGCCACATGAGCGGTATCAGCAGCAGCCAACCGGCGCTGCCGATGACCGTCTGAACCAGGCCACGACGGCTCCACACCCGTGTCCCGGGCCTGGTGGGTGCCGCGACGTCGTCCTGCCGTTCGAACGAGTCCCCCAAGAACGTCATCCGATTCCCCCGTGCTCGACGAACTACTGCCGGATGGTCATAGCGTCGATGCTGCGCCCACGGTCGCGGTCGGTGGAAGGCTCTGCACGAAACCTCCACACGAACTCCCGGCCACCTACATCGGGGAATCCTCCGGATCGAGCGGAACATCGGCGGCGACCAGAATCGCCGGATCACCACTCCCCCGGCTTTCAGGAACCGGCTTGAAGGGTGCCGAGGGAGGTCGTGAGCGGGCACTCAAGAACCCGGGGTTCAGAGGCTGGGGAAGACCAGGCTGAAGAACAGTGCCAGGGCTATCGCCCAGATCAGTGAGCCCACGAGCGCGGTCACCCACGGTTGGCGGCTCTTGACCAGCAGGAACGGTGCGTGGATCAAAAACGCGAGCACCTGCCCGAGAACGCCGGTCTCTCGGATGACGCTCAGCAGCTGATCCGAGACGGTGTCCAGGTGGCTCTCCTGGAGTTGTGCCTCCATGCGCTGCGCCACCAGGCCGTAGTAGCCGAACACCGCCGGGAAGAGCCAGAACGGTGAGAGGCGCACCAGCTCGGTCTCGGACAGGCTGTCGAACAGCACCGTGTAGATCACCGCAGCGCCGCCGAGGCCCAGCGCGATCAGGGTTCCGTAGAACGCCCGTAGCCCCTTACCGGCCGGTGCCGGTGGCGGGGACGCCGCTGCGACGGTGGTCACGGGCTGGTGCGGGTGGCCGCACTGCGGGCAGGCCGTCGCCGCGACCGAGATCTTCCACTGGCATGCCTGGCAGGAGGTGAACGCGGGAGCCGGGGGCGCGGTGTCCACAGCACCGGCGGCCGGCCCGGTCTCGTCGCGAGCGGTGGCGGGGACCTCGCCGTGGCCGGGGGCGGGAACCTCGCGTCGGCCGCGGCCGGTGGCCAGGACCACGATGCCGCCGATCAGCCCGGCTGCCGCGGCGACCAGCAGCATGTTCCGGTTGTACCGGGCGTCCTCCAAGCGCCGCAGGGTGCTCTCCGCGTAGTAGGTGAACCGCTCCCGCTCCGCCGCGTCGGCCACGGTGGCGGCCTGCCTCAGCTGCCCGGCGTGTACCCCCGCCTCGTGGTTCGCGTCCTTTCCGGCGGAGATGCCGAGCAGCAGCGGTGGAATGCTCAACACGAACAGCAGAATCCCGGAAGCGCGACGCGACATGCATCTCCCCTATGGACGGGACGCGGACGGCCTGGAGCCCACACCGTAGTCGAGGCTCTCAAGCAAGGGCGGCGAGCCTGTCGCGGCAGTTTCCGGCAGATCGAGCAGCTCTCGATCATCGCCGCCGGTCCCGATCCATTCCGGACGGTGCGGGCGGGCCCCGGCGTGGTCGGCGAACAAACGGATATCCGCGATCAGGGACCGCCGCTCCGGTGTCACCGGACGCCGGGGCGATCGTAAACAGACTTTAAACGACCCGGGATTCCTGCGCAATTTTGAAAACACCCGCAACAATCGGTCATCGATCTTTAATGGAAGAAACAATCCGGCTTCAAGAAACCGCAAAAGGAACATACCAACCGGAGCAAGCGGTACGAATGCCGCGCACCCACCAAGCACGTCCACTCGGAGCGAAGAAGATCGCTCGCTCATATCATATCTATTTGCATCATTGCAATACTCGACTTGTCCAACTCGTGAAAGGTATAACGGACTGGGTGGCGGGTCGGACTGTCCGAACCTGACTCGATACTCCATCGGACCTGGGGACGACATATCGGAAAACGCGAGGCGCAGAAAGATCGAAATAAACTCGCGGCCGGGTCCGGCCATTTCTTCGGGGGACTCTCATGGAGATCGAAGTGCTCGGCCCGCTGGCCGCTGCACACAACGGCACATCGTTCGCGCCGACCGCCGGCAAACCGCGCACCGTGCTGGCGATGCTGGCGCTGCACGCCGGGTCGGTGGTCGCCGTCGATCAGCTGATCACGGAGCTGTGGCCGCACGGGCGGCCTCGCAGTGCCAAGACGATCGTGCAGACCTACATCCTGAGCCTGCGTAACCGGATCGCCAGGTGCCGTCCGAACGGGGATTCGTCCCGGGCGGCCGCCAAGGGGCTGCTGGCCACGCTTCCCGGGGGTTATCAGCTGAACGCTCCGGAGGCCCGGATCGACGTGGTCCAGTTCGAGAAGTTCGCCTGTGCCGGTCACCGGGCCCGCGAGATCGGTGACTTCATCGCCGCGTCCCGGGCGTTCTCCGACGCGCTCACCCTGTGGCGCGGTGGGGCGCTGATGGACGTCCAGCGCGGCCCGCACCTGGACGTCGACGTGCAGCGGCTGGAGGAGGCGCGGCTCAACGTGCTCGACTGCCGCATCGACGCCGATCTGCGGCTGGGCCGGCACCATGAGTTGCTTGGCGAACTGTCCGCCCTGGTCAGTCAGTACCGCACCCACGAGGGGCTGTGTGCCCACCTGATGCTGGCGCTGTACCGGTCCGGGCGGCGGGACGCGGCGGTCAACGCCTACGGCAAGCTGCACACCTGCCTGATCGGGGAACTCGGCCTGGAACCGTCGGCGCCGTTACGGCGGCTGCACCGCACCATGCTGGCCTCCGGCCGCGACACCCAGGACCTCGACACCAGCTGGCACGAGGCCACGACCGAAGGCCGCCACCGCATCGTGACCGGCGACTTCGTGCGCGGCCGCTGACCCGGGGACCGGCCGCTGAACCGGAGTACCAGCTGCTCACCCGAGCAGCGGTGCTGACGCGAGGCCGGCCGTTCACCCGGGGACCGGCCGCTGACCTGAGCCATCCGAGAGGAACGACCCCATGCATTGCACGCTGATCCTGTGGAACCTCGAGCGGTCCGCCCAGACCGTCCAGTCCCTGCGCAGCTACCTCCGTGACCACGCGGTCGACGCGTACGCGCAGGTCGACGGGCTGCGGGAGAAGATCTGGGTGTCGTCGACCGGCCCCGAGGGCGAGATGTGGGGCGCGATCTATCTGTGGGACGACGAGCAGAAGGCGTACGGGCGCCCGCCGGGCGTGTCCCGGGTGGTCGAACTCATCGGGTACGCGCCGACGCAGCGCACCTACTTCAGTGTGGAGGCGGCGGTCACCGGGCCGGGTGTGACCGCGATGCTCGGCGCCGGCATCGGCCTGGCGTTTCAGGATCCGGCCGCGGCCCCGCTGACCCGGCCGCAGGAGTTCGTGCCGGCCGGGGGCGCCGGCCGGCTGATCCGTTCCCCGCGCTACGACTCAGCCGGCGGTGAGCCCGGCGAGCACGGCGACGGGGTCGACACCGAACACTGACTCGCAGGCGCGGCTGACCGCGTGGCACAGGAACCAGCGTTCGGTCAGCGACAGCCCCACGTGGTGCAGGCTGAGATACAGCAGGCTGGTCAGCAGCCGGGTCGTCACGAACGTCGGGTCGGTGTGCAGGAAGGTCTGCAACGTCGTCGACCCGGCGGCGGTGGTGTGGAAGGCGCTGGCGGTGAACGCGGCCGGATCGCCGGAGCCGTCGTGCACGGTCAGGGCGCCGGATGCGACCCGGCGCAGGATGCCGGGTCGTGCGGCGACGACCGCGGCATGCCACTGCGCGGCCGCCGGGGACACCGTCGGGCCGCGGCCGGCGATCTGGTCCAGGATCGCGGTCAGTCGCTGTTCGACCGGGTGGCGTACGGCGGCGAACCGCTCGTCGAACGCACGGCGCGTCACCGCCGGGTCCCGGCTGGTGGCGATGAACGCGTCCGCATGCGAGCGCAGACTCAGCACCCCGATGGGCGCACCGCCGAGCAGCCCGGCGACCCGGTCCGCGCCGGGCACCGCCGGCGGCCCGAGCGCGGGCAGATGCGCCGCCATCAGGTCGAGTACCGCGGCGAGCCGTGCCGACGACGGGGAGTCCGCCGGTGGGCACAGCGTCGCCAGGGTCGGCGTGACGGTGGCGAGGAAGTCGCGGGTCACCTCGGCCAGTGCGGGGCCGGCGAACGCGGACCCCTGCAGCGGAACGATCGTGGCCGTGCGTACCGCCGGGGGGATCGTGTCGTCGGCGAGCCGGCGCAGCGCCGCCGCGGTCCCGCCCGCCGGGCCGCGCGCCTGGACGATCAATCGGCGGCGGCCGGGTTCGCCGGGTTCGCGCAGGAACAGGCCCTGGTCGACGGCGCCGGTCCGTTGCTCGGCGGCCAGCCAGGTGCCGATGGCGGGGATGGGGATCGTGCCCACCGGCACGGGCAGTTCGAGCCAGGTCACGCGCGTTCCGGCTGGGACATCGCCATCTCGAAGGCGAGTTCGATCAGGGTGAGGCCGGCGATGCGGCGGTCCAGGCGGATCCCGCGGTCGTCCTCGACCAGTCCCCGGCCGCGCAGGAACTCGGCGAGGGGTGCGATGGCCGGGCGGTGAAGCACCTCGTCGAGGTCGGTGCCGGTGGAGATCTGCCATTCGGCGCGCAGGATGCCGTCGAACATGGCGAGGCCGGCCTGGAGGAAGGAGATCAGGACGCGGTCCTGGCCGGCGGGCACGTCGATGTCGAAGGCGAGCGGGTCGTCGGCGTACCGGTGCAGCAGGCCCTTCTGGTGTGACGCGAACCGCTGGTCGACCAGCGAGATCGCGCCGGAGCCGAACCCCGCGGTGTCGGCGCGCAGCTGGAAGTACATGGCGGCGAACGGCGAGACGCGGCCGAAGTAGCCGTTGGCGTACTCGGGCAGGCCGGCGTCCTCGATGCGGCGGCGGGCGCCGGTGAACAGCACCTGCTGGCGGCGCAGGTAGTCGCGGCGCTCGGCCGGGTCGAGGCTGCGCCGCAGGAACGTGCCGGGTGTGGGCCGGAACGAGTACAGCGACAGGTGGCTCAGCGGCAGGGCGAGCGCCGCCTCGACGGTGCGGTTCATCTCGTCGGCGTCCTGGTCGGGGAAGCCGGACATGATGTCGATCGACACCTCGTCGAAGCCGGCCTCGCGGGCCGCGTGCACGATGCGGCGTGCCTGGTCGGCGCTGTGGCGGCGGCCCAGTCGCCGCAGCCGGTCGTCGTCGAACGACTGCACGCCGCTGGACACCCGGTTGAAGCCGAGTCCGCGGTAGAACCGCAGTTTCGCCGCGTCGACGGTGTCCGGGCTGCATTCGATGGTGCACTCGGCCACGGTGGACAGGTCGAAGGCGTCGTGCAGGGCGCCCATCACCCGTTCGGTCTCGCGTTCGTCGAGGCTGCTCGCCGTGCCGCCACCCCAGTAGACGACGTACGGCACGTGGCCGGCGGCGGTCAGGGCGGCGCCGCGCTGCGCGATCTCGTGACACAGCGCGGACAGGTAGCGCTCCCGCACCGGATCACCGGGTTTACGCAGCAGATCCTTGGTGGGAATGGCCTGCACCCAGTCGCAGAAAGAACATTTCGAATGGCAGAACGGCACGTGGACGTAAATCATCAGCATGCGTCTGTCGAGGGTGCTCGACGGCAGATCAGGAAGGTGCGATGACAGGTTCTCGGTGGTGGTCGTCGACATGGGCCGTCCTTTCCGGGCGGATTCTGCGGCACCGCATTCCGGTGCCCCGCGGCGGGGCCGAGAAGCGCCGCGGGGCACCGGATCAGGCGAACAGGCGCGTCAGGACGAGCAGCTGCAGCAGCACTCGCACGTGGTGCACGACGCCGACATGACCTTGGCGACGACCTCGCTGTCCTCGAGGCGGTTGTCGTCGAGGAACTCGGAGATCTCGAGCGACTCGATGTCCAGTGCCGACAGGTCGGCGGCGTTCGTCTCGGTTGCCCTCAGCTCAGCGGACATGGAACACCTCACTTTCGTAATGGCTTTGTCTGCGGGAACGGCCCTGAGAAGAAACCTAGGAACGCCGATCGTCGGGTGTCAACGTGGCGAGCATTTTTCCGAGCGATTCGGGCAGGCCGCTAAAACCTCACTCAAAAAGCGCTAGAAAGTCGCCACAAGCGGGGTCAAGAAAGCTTGCCCAGCGCAGGGTCGGCTCGATAGGAATGCGTTCGGCATGGACGTTGGCGCTGCAGAGAGGACTGTCATGAGCGACTACATCCCGCCGGACCTCGAGGAGGTCCGTGCCGAGGCGGCCACCGTCGACACGCAGGCCGCCCTGGCACTGGGCCCCGGCGAGGAACCGTCGGCGTCACGGCCGGCGGTCGCGCTGGCCCTGTGGCAGGACCGGCAGATCAGCACCGAACGGCTGCAGCACGCCGCGGAACTGCGGGTCGCGCGGCTGCGGCCCCGGCTGCACACGTTCGTGCCGCTCTACACCACCAACCACTGCGACTCCGAATGCAAGATGTGCTCGATGCGCAAGGGCAACGCGCGGATGATCCGCAAGTTCTCCGGCAAGAACGAGATCATCGACCAGCTGCGCATCCTGTACCGCAGTGAGGGTGTCCGCGGCGTCGGTTTCCTCACCGGCGAGTACCAGGACAAGTACACCCGGCTCAGCACCGCGTTCCGGATCGGCTGGGCCATGCGCACCGCCCTGGACATGGGCTTCGAGCGGATCTACTTCAACATCGGCAGCATGGAGCCGGACGAGATCGACGTCCTGGCCGAGTGGATCACCCGGGACGAGCCGGTGACCATGTGCGTGTTCCAGGAGACCTACGACCGTGAGTCGTACCGGCGGTTCATGGGCAAGACCAGCACCGACGTGCCCAAGGCCGACTACGACCGCCGGGTGGCGTCGTTCGACAGGTGGCTGGACGCCGGGTTCCGCTACGTCAACCCGGGGGTGCTCGTCGGGCTGCACGACGACGTCGCCTCGGAGATCGTGCGGCTGGTCGCGCACGGCGACCACCTGCGCCGGCGCAACGCCGTCGTCGACCTGTCGCTGCCGCGGATGCGGCCGGCGATGACATCACGCGACAGCACCCGGATCGGTGACGACGACTACCTGCGGATGATGGCGGCGGTCGCCTTCACCTGCCCCGACCAGCGGCTCGTGCTGACCACCCGGGAACCGCAGGAGTTCCAGGACCGGGCGATCGGCCTGGCCGGTGTGATCAGCCCCGGCAGTCCCGACGTCGCGCCGTACCGCGAGGACGCGCAGGCCTGCAACTCGGCCGACACCTCGCAGTTCCTGGTCGCCGACCTGCGGCGGCCGCGGCACATCCTGAGCCGCATCGAGGCCGGCGGCACCGAGGTGAGCCACTTCGCGAACCCGGCGGCCACCGGAGTCGTCACGGTCGGCTGACCGGGCACGGAGGGAGAGCACATGCCGCCGGACCCGATCTATCTGCTGCACGGCCTGCTCGGCACGGCGTCGGCGCACTTCGGTGCCCAGATGCGCACCTGGGCCCGGCAGCACCGGGTGATCGCCGTCGACCTGCCGGGGCACGGGCGCTGCCCGCTGGACGCCGCCGACGCCTACCTGGACCAGGCCGTCGGCTACGTCACCACGGTGCTCACCCGGTTCGGGCCGGGGCGGGTGGTCGCCGCCTCGTACCTGGGCGGGCCGATCGCGATCCACGTCGCGGCCACCCGGCCGGACCTGGTCACGTCACTGGTCCTCACCGGTTTCGTGCCGGGTCTGGAGCAGGCGGCCTTCCTGCGGATGCTCGGCGGGTTCCACGTGCTCGCCGCCGAGCAGCCCGGGCTGGCCGCCGAGTACGAGCGTCTGCACGGGCCCCGGTGGAAGGACACCCTCAGCGCGTACGGCGAGGACTGCGCCCGGCATCCGCAGCGGGTGCTGCCCGGCCCGGCGGTACTGGCGGGGCTGGACACCCGTACCCATCTGGTCAACGGGTCGCACAAGACCGCGGAGCGGGATGCGGCCCGCACCGCCGGCGGCATCGGACCGCGGGTGTCCGGCGTGGTGATCGACGGCGCCGGGCACATCGCCGGCCACGACGCGCCGGAGGCGTTCACCGCGGCGGTCGAGGCGTTCTGGGCGGGTGGGGCGCGGTGAACCCGGCGGCACTGCGCGCCGCACTCGGGTCGCTGCTGCAGGAGCCGGACCCGCACCGGCACCTGGACTCCCTGGAGGTGGTGGTGATCCGCGCCCATCTGACCGAGCACGGCTTACCGGCGGACGGTCCGGCCGAGGACCGTCCCCGCACGATCGAAGGGTGGGTGACGTGGGCCGTCCGGCATTCACGCGCTTCCTGAACACCGCTCGCGAGCCACGCACCGGCGATCCGGCCGGGGTCCGCTGGGGTGACGAGTTCGTCGCCTGGGAGACCCTGCTGGACCGGGGCCGTCATCAGGCCCCGGCGATCCGCCGCGGCCACGCCTACGTCGTCGACCCGGGCGCCGGGCTCGACGCGCTGGCCGGGCTGTTCGCCGTCGCGACGGTGCCCGACACCACTCTGCTGTGGGCGGTGCCCGGCCCGCTCGGGGTGGCGCACCGGCAGGTCGCCCCCGCGGTCAGCGAGATCGCACCACCGGTGACCGGCGGCCCGGACCGTCCGCTGTGGGGGGTGTGCACGTCCGGCAGCTCCGGCACCCCGAAGGTCGCGATCGGGTACGCCGACCAGTGGGAGTCCATCGCCCTGCACTACGAACAGGCGCTGTACGGTCCCCGCTACGCCGGCGACCCGGACACCGCGGTGGCGACCTGCCTGCCGCCGCAGTTCTCCGCCACCTTCTTCATGACCGTGCTGCCGAGCCTGTTCCTGCGCCGCGACCTGGTTCTGTTCGCACCGCACGACTGGGGTGCCGTGCACGCTCTGGCGGCGCGCCGGCCGACCGTGGTGCTGGCGGTCCCGGCGGTGGCGGCCGCGGCCTGCCTGGGCACCACCGCCTCCACCGACATGTCCCGGGCCACCCTGTTCCTCGGCGGCGGGCACGTCAGCGGCGAACGGGTACGCCTGATCCGGCAGCGGTACACCGGGGTGGAGCTGGTGAACCTGTACGGCACCGCGGAGACCGGCGCCGTCTCGACCGACCACGACCCGGGCCACAACGAGCACGTCGGCCGGCCCGTCGACGGCAAGGCGGTGTGGCTGCGCGACGTCGGCGAGAACGGTATCGGCACCCTGGCGGCGGCCGGGCCGGACTGTGCCGCCTACCTGTGGCGTCCCGGTGAGACACCGGTGGCCAACGGCGGCTACGTCACCGGGACCGACTACGCCCGGTTCGACGACGACGGCTGGCTCTGTCTGGAGGGCCGTGTCGACGGCGGCGAGAAGTTCAACGGCATGCTCGTCTATCCGCGGGCGGTGGAGCGTCACCTGCTCGCCCTGGACGGGGTGGTGGACGCCCGGGTGCTGGTCCGGCGGACCGCGACGGGGCTGGAGCAGCTGGTCGCCCGGGTGGTCGGCCGCATCGACGAGGGCGCGATCCGTGAGCACTGTGCGGTGCTGGCCCCCGCCGACCAGCCGACCGTGATCGAATGTGTGAGCGAACGTGACGCCGCGCCGGCGTACAGCAGCCATGGGAAACTCTGAGATGGCCGGCGACGACCGGCGTTTCGCGATCAAGGCCGACGCCTTCTACGTACGCCACGACGACGGGGTGTGGCTGCGCAACAACCGGGGTTCGTTCACGATTCGCGGTGAGAGTGCGTACCCGCTGGTCGCCGCCCTGTTCAGCCGCCTGGACGGGCGGCGCAGCGTGGAACAGATCTGCGCCGACCTGCCGGCACCGGCCCGCCGGTCGGTGTCCGGGCTGCTGGGCACGCTGCACCGCAACGGCTTCGTCAAGCAGCTGCACCATCCGCCCGAGGAGGTCCCGGAGTGGATGCGCGAGCGTTACGCCACCCATCTGGCGTTCCTCGACCACCACGGGGACCGTCCGGTCCACCGGTTCCGGACCGTCCGGTCCACCCCGGTCGTCTGCGCCGGTCAGGGCACGGCACTCCGGGCCGCGGTCGGTGCCCTGGCCGAATTCGGGTTCGCCACGGTGACCGTCGTCGCCGCAGAAGCCGACGCCGCCGACGTCGAACCGATCACCGACGCCGACTGGCGGATCGTCACCGCCCCGGACTGGACCGCCGTGGCCGACGTGCCGGCGGCGCGGGCCGCGGCGTACGTGCTGCTGGCCGTCGACGACGCGGACCCGGCCCGGCTGGCGGACCTCCAGGTCCGGCTGCACGCCGAGGGCCGGTCCACCGCCGTGCTCGGCCGGTGCGGCGCCCGCGTGGTGGCGCTGCCCGGCGGAAGTCTGCGCCGCTGCTGGGAGTGCGCGTGGCGGCGGCTGACCCCGCCGGTCACCGGCGACGCCACCGCCCTGGAACCCGCGCTCGTCCCGGCCACCATCGCAGCGTTGCACCTGGTCCAGCGGGCGTTCGCGGCGCTCGCCGGGATCACGCTCGCCGACGCCGAGACGGTCGCCTCGGTCGAACCGCTGGCACCGGTGGTACGGGTGCACACCGTGTACCGGCACCCGTGGTGCCGCCGCCACCTTGACGAGAAGCTCCCGGGTGCGCGCGACGACGAGCCGGTCCGGCCCGACCTGGCGTTCGCCGAGGACGACCCGGCGCTGGTGGCCGTCTCGGACCGGATCGTCGCGGCCACCGGCGAGTGGACCGACCGGGTCGCCGGGCCGCTGCTGTCGGTCGGTGAGGAGGACATCGACCAGTTGCCGCTGGCCGGCAGCTCCTGCCGGACGGCCGACCCGGCGGCCACCGCCGACGGCCACACCGAACAGTCGCTGCTGTGCCGGGCCGTGTCACCGCGGGAGGCGCGTAACCAGGTGGTGCTGTTCGCGCTGGAGAACCTGGCCCGGCAGCAAGCCGCGGCGGACCGCGTCGTCTACGGGGCGGGCTGGAGTGTGGCCGAGGCCGAGTATCGGGCCGCCCTGGCGGTCGCCTATGCCGCCCCGGCCGGTGAACGGGTCTGGCTGTCGCCGGACCGGCGCGACGACCGGCCGCTGCGGCTGTTCCTGGTCGAGACGCTCGCCGCCGCCGACCGGCACTGGCACGAGACCTCGGTGGAGCATCTGGACAGCGGTTTCGTCCGGGCCACGATCCGCACCACCAGCGGGCCGGAGGCCGTCGGCGTCGGGCTCGGCGAACAGCACGCCGTCGACCAGGCGCTGCTGCAGGCGGTGCACCCGGGCACGACGGTGGCGCACCTCGCCCCGCCCACCGGCACCTGGTCGGCTGCCCTGGCCCGGATCCGCCGCCCGCGCCCGGCCGCCGCGCCGGTGCTGCCGTTCCTCGCCGGGCACGCCCACCTCGCCGCCGTCGAACTGCCCGGGGAGCCGACGTGACCGCCGCCCTGACGGCGACGGTCACCGTCGCCGGCTCCGGAACGCTGCCGGCCGTACTCGCCGCCCGGCTGCGCCGTGACCCGGTCGGGGTGACCGGCGACGTCACGCTGCTGGTGGCCGGGCTCGACGAGTTGAGCACCGCCACCGACACCCTGGTGGCGTGCCGGCGCGCGAACCGGCCGCTGCTGTTCACCGGCCGGTGGCGGTCGCTGATCTACGTCGGACCGTGGTGGACGCCCGGCACCGCGGGCTGCCCGCACTGCCTGGTGACCCGTACCGCCGACTCGGCGTTCGGGCCGGACCGGCGCGGCGACCTGATCGCCGAGGCGGCCCATCGCGGTGACGCCGTCGCGGTGCTCGGACCGGCGCCGCTGCGGGTGACCGAGCTGCTGGTACGGGCGCGGCTGACCCGGCCGGCCGAACCGGGTGTGGTGCACGTCGTCGACGGCGCGACCGGCACCGTGGACCGGCAGATGCTGCTGCCCGACTCCACCTGCCCGGAGTGCGGAGGCTCGCGCACCGCCACGGCGCCGGTGTTCACTCCGCCCGAGGTGGCGCTGACGAAACCGGCACCGGCCCAACTGCGGACCCGCGAGCTGGACGCCGGCACCGTGGACCGCGACTACCTGTTCGCCGGGATCGGCCTGTTCAAGGAGCTGCGCCAGGATCTGCAGAGCCCGTTCGGTGCCTGCTCGGTCGAGCTGCCGAGCCGGTGGGGGCGGCGGGAACCGGCGATCGGCCGCGCCCGCACGTATCGCACCAGCCGTACCGTGGCGGTCCTGGAGGGGCTGGAACGCTACGCGGGCCTGTTACGGGGCGGCCGCCTGGCACCGATCCGGGCCGCCCATCGGGAGGTCGCCGACCGGGCGATCGACCCGCGCACCCTGGGCACCCATCCCGATTCCAGCTACCGCCTCGACGGGTTCCGCTACCAGCGGTTCGATCCGCGGACGGTGGTCGACTGGGTGTGGGCGTACTCGGTGGGGCAGCGCCGGCGGGTGCTGATACCGGAACGTGCCGCGTTCTGGGGTCCCCGGCACGACGGGGAGATCTCGTTCGTCTACGACACCTCCAACGGCTGCGCCCTCGGCAACTCCGTCGAGGAGGCGATGCTGCACGGGCTGCGGGAGGTCGCCGAACGTGACTCCTTCCTGCTGACCTGGTACCGGCGGCTGAGGCTGCCGGAGGTCGACCTGACCGGTGCCGGTGGGCGGCTCGGTGAGCTGCTGCGCCGGTCGCGGCTGTTCACCGGCTTCGAGTTCCGCTGCTTCCTGTCGACGATGGAGTACCGGATGCCGAGCTTCTGGCTGACCGCGGAGGGCGGCGACCCGGACGGCCCGGCCGTGTTCGCCGGATCCGGTGCCCACCCCGACCCGGTGCAGGCGATCGTCGGTGGACTGTACGAACTGGTCGGCACCATCCTGGCCGCCCGGGACGGCTATCCGCGCCGGCGGCCGGAGGCACTGCGGATGCTCGCCGATCCGGCCCTGATCCGCCGGATGGAACACCACTCGCAGGTGGCCGCGCTGCCCGAGGCCCGTTCCCGGTTCGGGTTCCTGCTCGACGACGGCCACGACCGGATCCGGCTGGCCGATGTGCCGGCGACCGTGCGCACCGGCGCCACCGACCTGCGCGCCGATCTGGCCACCGCCCTGGACGGGCTGGCCACGGCGGGGCTGGACGTGCTGGTCGTCGACCAGAGCATGCCGGAGTTGCTGCGTAACGGGCTGCACTGTGTCCGGGTGCTGGTGCCCGGACTGGTGCCGGTCACCTTCGGCCACGTCAACCGCCGTACCGAGAACCTGCCCCGGCTGACCGACGGAACCGGGCTGCCGTACGCGAGCGGGCTGGCCCGGAGTGAGGAGGTGGGATGCGTACCGCACCCGTTCCCGTGACCGCCGATGCCGAACTGCTGCGCACCGACCCGCGGGCCGCGAATCCGCCCGACTGGCGGGTGGACTGGGCCGACGGGCCGTGGCCGGTCAAGGTCCTGACCGGTGGGGTACGCCGGCCCGCCGACGGATGGCTGGGCCGGCTGCTGTTCCACACCTTCGCGGTGTCCCGGATCCGCGCCGACGCGCACGGCGGGATGGCCGCGACCCCGGGACGGCCCGCGCCGGCCGGGCACGCCTCACCGGTGCTGCTGCGGCGGCCGGTGCCGTCCGGCGGTTCCATGTACCCGGCCGAGGTGTACGTGGCCGGCGACGGGGTGCACCACTACGACCCGTACCGGCACGAACTCGTCGACCTCGGCCGCCGCAGCGGTCCGGGGCTGCCACCGGTCTGCCTGGTGCTCACCCACCGGTTCTGGAAGAACTTCTACAAGTACGGCGACTTCGCGTACCGGCTCGGTGCGGTCGACGTGGGGGTCGCGCTCGGCCGGATCCTGCGCCTGGCCAGAACGGCGACGCTGTGGACCGCGTTCGACGACGCCCGGATCGAGGCGGTGCTCGGCCTCGACGGCGACGACGAGGCGGTGTACGCCGTGGTCGGCCTGCCCACCGCGACACCGGTGCCCCCGTCGGCGTCCCGGTCGCCGGAGGTGCTGGAACGGTCCCGGCACGTCCGGCGATCGGCCCGCTTCGACGCCCTGCACCGGGCGGCCCGCCGAGCGGCGCCGGCCGGTGAACCGTCGGGACCACCGGGACCGGCCGGTCCGGGCGTGGCCCTGCCGTCGCCCTCCCCCACCGAACCCAGGTTCGCCGACATGCTGGCGCGCACCTGTGCCGGCGCCCGCTTCGACGGGCGGACGGCCGATCCGGGCGCCCTGGCCGACGTCCTGCACCACACCGCCGCCGCCCTCGACCTGCCGATCGCCCGCGGCCTGTCGCTGTACGTGGCGGTGCACCGGGTGACCGGGGTCGCCGGCGGCTGGTACCGCTACCGGCCGGACCGGCACGACCTGGTCCCGGTCGGTGCGGGCCACACCGGCGACACCGGGCGGGTGCTGCAGCGGGCACTGTTCGCGGCGTCGCTGAACATCGAACTGGCCGCGTTCACCGTCCACATCGGCGCGCCGGCCGGCGATCGGTGCCCGGACATGCGCCGCTGGCGCGAGCAGCAGATGGCGGTCGGGATCGCGGTGGAGGCGATCACGGTCCGGGCCACGACCGCCGGGCTGAGCGGCCATCCGGTGCTCGGCTTCGACGTGGGCCGGGTGGAGCGGGCGTACGGCCTGACCGGCGACGGGATACAGGCACAGGTGAGCGTCGGGTCGGCCCGTCCCGGCCTGAACTGGGAGGTCTCGGTGATGCCGCGATGACGTTCAGCCCGTACGTGTTGTTCCGGCGCGGCACGCTGCCCTGGAACGCCCTGACCGGCCTCGTCCCGGAGCAGATGTGGGCGCTGCTCGACGAGGCCGGTGACCACGATCGGCAGCGGGCGGTGCTCGCCGCCGACCTGGAGCAGGCCCTGCACGACGCGGTGCCGGGCCTGCCGGTCGCCGACCGGGCCGCAGCCCTGGCGGTCCGCCGGGCCGTGCACAACGACCGCCCGCTGCCGCCGGTTCCCGCCGCCCTCCCGCGGTCCTGCCGGGAGCTGGCCGACCGGTGGGCCCGGTCCCGGGAGCGCAGCGCCGCCCTGCGCAGCGAGGCGCTGGCCTGCCGGGACAGTGAACTCGACACCGCCCGTAAGGTGCTGGCCGAGGTGGCCCGGGCCCCCGACTTCCAGGCCGGGCTGCAACTGTCCGGCCCGGATCTGCACCGGGAGGTCAGCGCGTACGCCGCCGACCCGTACGACCGGCGCCGTAAGGCCGCCCGCCGCCGCCGGGCGGAGAGCACCATCGTCAGCTACGCCTACCGGGTGGTGCTCAAACCGTCGCCGTTCGGCACGTTCACCGAGATCGGCGCGCACCCGTGGGCCGGTCGGCCGGGCGGCGCCGGTGGCCGGGTCACCACCACCCGGCTCAACCTCGGCCTGGTCGCCTGGCTGGCCGATGCGCTGCGCCGCGTCGACGGAGCGGACCGGTTGTTCCGGATCCGGCTCAACGACTCGCTGACCGTCGACGGTGACCGGGTGCTGTTCCTGCGCCCCCTGGACCGGGTGGTCTCGGCCCGGTACACCGACCTGGTCCGGCTGCTCCAGCGCGTTCTCGGTGACGGTGGCGTGCCGGAGTGCGAACTGCGGGAGCTGCTGCCCGCCGCCACCGTCGACAGCCTGGTCAAGGTGGGCCTGTGCCACCGTGATCTGGGTCTGCCCGATCAGACCCTGCGGCCGGCGGCGGCCGTCGCCGACCTGGTACGCCCGGTGCTGGGTGCGCAACACGCGGACGGCTTCGAGCGGTTGCAGCGCATCGAGGACGAGTTCGCCGGTGCCGGCGTGGCCCGCCGCGCCGTGCTGCTCGGTGACCTGAACGACGAGGTGCACCGGATCAGCGGGGAACCGCCGCAGGCCGAGGCGATGCGGGCCGCGATCTACGAGGACGTCGGCACCCACCGGGCGCCGGCGACCTGGCGGCCCGGCGTGCTGGCGGCCAACCGGGACGGCCTGGCGCTGTTCCAGCGACTGTTGCCACTGCTGGACGACGCGACGATGACGAAACTCGGCCTGTACCGGCTGTTCACGCGGCGGTACGGCACGGCGTCGCCGCCGGTGGACCTGCTGCGGTTCTACGAGGTGTTCGACGCGCTCGGAGCGGACGCGGCGGCCGCGCTGATGACCGGGGCGGACGATCCGGCCGCCGATCTGATCCGGCGGTATCGCGACGACTTCTACCGGCTGTTGCAGGACGGCGGGCTGGGCGCCGTCGACGGCGCGACCACGGTCATCGACCCGCGGCTGTTACGGGACTTCACGGCCGGGCTGCCCGGCGGGTTGCCGGTCTGGCGGTCGACGGCGTACCGGGTGCAGTTCGGCACCGAGGGCGGGCGGACGCTGGCCGTGGTCAACGGGGTGACCACCGGGCACGGCGTCTTCTTCTCCCGCTTCTGTGACCTGCTGCGGCGGACCGGGCCGAATGACTGGGACCTGGGCACCGCGGTCCGGGAGCACCTGCACCGCACCGCGCCACGGCAGACCGACATCACCGCGACGCTGGGGCTCAACTTCAACCTGCATCCCCGGCTCACCCCGTACGAGCTGCTGTATCCCGGGTCGGTGGCCCGGCCGGCCGCCGAGGGGGTGCTGACTCTCGCCGACGTCGCGGTGGCCGCCGATCCGGATCGCGGCCGGCTGCGGCTGATCTCGCGGCGCGACGGTGAACCCCTCGATCTGGTGCCGCTGAACTTTCTCTACCCCGCGGCCGCGCCCCTGCCGTACCGGTTCCTGTGCGGCTTCGCGCCCACCCGCACGTACCGGGGCGGCCTGTGGGAGCAGACCGACCGGGCCCGGCCGCACGCCGCGCCGCCGCACCGTCCGCGGGTGATGCTCGGCGATCTGGTGCTGGACCGGCGGACCTGGCGGATCCCGCTCGACGAGTTGCCCGTGCCGGACGGCCTGGACGGGTTCGACCGCTGGTGGCGTGAGCGTGGGCTGCCGCGTACCGCCTTCTTCCGGATCGTGGCACCACCGCCCGACGGCCCGCGCGACGTGCTCGACGAAACCCGCCGGTGGGCACTGGAGGCCCGCACCGCACGGTTGCACAAACCACACTTCCTGGACGTACGCAATCCGTTCCTGCTGTCCGTGCTGGACCGGCAGGCCCGCAGCCGCCCCGGCGGCATCCTGCTGGTGCAGGAGTGCCTGCCCGCGGTCGAGGAGTACCGGGACGGACCGGCCGCGGCCGAGGAGTTCTTCGTCGAACACGATCTCGGGGGTGACCATGCCGACGGCTGAACCCACACGCTGGTACAGCCTGCACATCCATCGCTACGACGAGCAGGACCGGCTGCTGGTCGACGCCGTGGTGCCGCTGCTGGACCGGCTGCGCCCGGACGGTCACTTCTTCCTGCGCTACTGGAAGGGCGGCCACCACGTGCGGCTGCGGCTGCGCGGACCGGCCGGGCTGGCCGACACCGCGGCCGAGGCGCTGCGCGACTACTGCGCCCGCCACCCGGCCGGCGCCGGTTTCGACGTCGCGGCGTTCCGGCAGGCGCAGCTCACGATGGCCGCGCTGGAGGACGAGCAGACCGACGACATCCAACCGCCGGACACGGTACGGGCCGCCGAATACCAGCCGGAGTTCGACAAATACGGTGGCCCCGCGGGTGTCGCGGCCGCCGAACGGTTCTTCCAGGTCAGCAGTGACGCCGTCCTGGCCGAGCTGCCCCGGCTGGTGGACCACCCCGCCCGGCGGCTGGGCACCGCGTTCGCCACCATGCTGCGGTCGCTCACCGCGGCCGGGCACACCCCCGCCGACACGGCCCGGTTCTTCGCCGACTACTGCCTGCTGTGGTCGCCGTACGTCTTCGACGCCTTCCTGGCCACCTGGCCGCGGCTGCTGTCCGCGCACGCGCCCGGCCTGTCGCGGCACGCCGGCGCCCTGCTCGCCGCCGCCGAACCGGGACCGGTCGGCACCGCGGTCCGCTGTGCACTCGACGCCGCCGACCAGGACGTGCTCGCGGCGATCACGCTGGCCGGGCCGGGCGCACCGCCGCGCCGGCGCCGTCAGGTGCTGCTCACCGGCTATCTGCACACCCACAACAACCGGCTCGGCCTGATCCCGCAGCAGGAGGCACTGCTCGGCTATCTGGGACACCACGTCCTGAGCGCCCACGCGGGCCTCCGCGCCGATCCCACCCTGATGGACCGGCTCACCCGGCACCGCGCCGCCCGGCTCGCCCTCGCCTGACCCCGTCGCCTCTGGAGGAACCCGTGGACGTCACCGCCACCACCTATCCGTTCACCCGGCACCGGCCGTTCGAGATGCCCCACGAGTTCGCCTGGCTGCGCGCCAACGCCCCGGTCACCCAGGTCAAACTGGCCGGGGGCGAGCCCGCCTGGCTGATCACCCGGTACGACGACGTCCGCGCCGCCCTGTCCGACCCGCGGTTCGCCCGTACTCCCCCGCAGGCCCCGGCCGCGCCGATGGACACCGGTTTCCCGGTCGACCGGTCGAGCCCGGTGTTCTCGTTCGGCAGCAGCATCTCCGAACCGCCGGGCCACACCCGCTGGCGGCGCATCGTCAACAAGGCGTTCACCCAGCGGCAGGCCGACACGATGCGGCCACTGATCCGGCAGCACACCGACGCGGTCCTCGACGACATGGCCGCCCGGGGCGGGCACGCCGACCTGATGGACGACTTCGCCTACCGGCTGCCGCTGCGCATCATCTGCGAACTGCTCGGCATCCCGGATCAGGACCGGCCCGAGTTCACCGCGCTCGCCTCCGGCCTGACCCGGCGTGACCCGCAGACCTCGTTCGCCGCGTTCGGCACGACCATGCAGGGCATCGGCCGGTACGCGGCCACGCTGATCGGCCGCAAACGCCGGGACCTGGGCGACGACCTGCTCAGCACCCTGATCACCCTGCACGACGACGATGACAGCCGGCTGTCCAACGAGGAACTGGTCTCCACCGTCATCCTGCTGCTGATGGCCGGGTACGAGAGCACCGCCGTCCAGTTCGGCAACGCGTTCTTCGCCCTGTTCCAGAACCCGGACCAGCTGGCCCGGCTGCGCGCCGAACCGGACCTGGTCGACACCGCGGTCGAGGAGATCCTGCGCTGGGCCCAGATGGGCACCGGGTTCGCGGTGGCCAAGTTCGCCGCCACCGACATCACCATCGGCGGCGTCACCATCCCCACCGGCGCCACCGTGTTCGTCTCGATCGCCTCGGCCGACCGGGACTCCGCCCAGTTCGGCGCCGACGCCGAACTGTTCGACGTGGCGCGCCGCACCGCGGTACGGCACCTGGCGTTCAGCAGCGGCCCGCACTACTGCCTGGGTGCCGCCCTGGCCCGCGCCGAACTGCGCGAGGGCCTGTCCGGGGTGCTGGGCCGGTTCCCGGGTCTGCGCCTGGACGGGAGCATGGCGGACGTCGAACTGGCCAGCAACCTGTTCACCTTCTACCCCCGCAACCTGCCGGTCACCTGGTGAGAGGGGAACCCGCCGTGCACTACCCGTTCGAGCGCCGCTGCCCGTTCCAGGAGCCCCGCGAGTTCGCCGAACTGCGCGCGGGCGAGCCGGTCGCGCCGGTGACCCTGCCCTCCGGTGCCCCCGGCTACCTGGTCACCACCTATGACGAGGTGCGGCGGGTGCTCAGCGACGACCGGTTCAGCCGGACCCCCGTCCGTGAGCGGGCGGGCGGGGGCGACCGGGGCGGGTTCGACTTCGGGTTGTCCGTCGCCGACCCGGTCGCCCATGAACGCTGGCGCCGGCTGGTCGGCTCGGTCGTCAACCCGCGGCTCGCCGAGACCCTGCGCCCGCGCATCGTCGCAGCCGTCGAGGAACTGCTCGACCGGTTCGCCGCCACCGAGCAGCCCGTCGACCTGATGGCCGGGTACGCGCGCCCGCTGGCGCTGCGCGTGCTCGGTGATTTGTTCGACGTCCCGGACGACCTGCGCCCGATGCTGACCGCGTGGGCCGCCGGGATCGCCGCCGCCGGTGCGGACATGACCGCCTTCGGCGCCGCCACCCAGACGCTGCACCGCTGTGCCACGGAACTGGTCGCCCGCCCGCACGGGAGCCTGCTCGCGGCGCTGGCCGCGGCCCGTCACGACGGTCACGCTTTGACGGAGGCCGATCTGGTTCGCACGGTGATGCTGATGGCGATCGCCGGCTACGAGACCTCGGCGGTGCAGATCGGCAACGGTGTGCTGGCCCTGTTGCAATACCCGGAGCAGCTCGGACTGGTCCGCGACGGGCAGGTGGGCGGGGCGGTCGACGAGATCCTGCGGTACGCCCAGGCCGGCACCGGATTCGCCGGGATCACCTACACCCTCGAGGAGGTCGAGCTGGGCGGCGTGACCGTGCCGGCCGGTGCGGCGGTGCTCGTCTGTCTGGACTCGGCGGCCCGCGACGAACGGCGGGTGCCCGATCCGCAGAGATTCGACATCACCCGCGGGTCGGCCCGGTATCACCTGGCCTTCGGCAGTGGCGGCCACTACTGTCTGGGCGCGCCGGTGGCCCGGGTGGAACTCGAGGAGGGCCTGACCCGGCTGTGCCGGCGTTTTCCGGGGCTGCGGGCGGCGTACGGCACCGAGAACGTGGTGTTCGCCCGCAACCTGCTGCACCACTACCCGCGCGAGCTACCGGTCCTCACACATTGTTCCATTTCAACCTCTGGTAATACTGTGCACGAATGATTCACCACAACGGGGGAACTTCAGCGTGTCCACAGTGAGAACAAAACGACGTGTGGCCGGTGCCGCGATCACCGCGGTCCTGGCGACCACGATGTTCGCGTCGACGTCGGCCGAGGCGATCGGCGGCGACGTGCCGACCGGGCCGGCGTACGGCTTCCTGTCCAAAGTCAGCGTGGGTGAGCCCGGCGTCGGCCAGGCGTGCACCGGCGCACTGGTCGGCGCCCGGTGGGTGGTGACCGCGAAGAGCTGTTTCGGCACGACCGTGGTGGCCGGGCCGCCCACGACGAAGACGACCGTGACGGTGGGCCGGCTGACGCTGTCGGACACCGCGAACGGATATGTGGTGCCCGCTCTGCGGGTGCTGCCCCACCCGGATCGCGACGTCGCGCTGGTCGAGTTGGCCGCCTCGGTCGTCGGCGTCACGCCGATTCCGGTGTCGGCGCAGGCCCCGGCCGTGGGTGAGGCCGTCGAGGTGCTCGGGTTCGGGCGCACGGCCACCGCGTGGGTGCCGGACCAGCCGCGCCGCGCCTCGTTCACCGTCACGGGCGTCGACGGCGCGCTGACCGGCATCACCGGTGCGACCGACACCCAGGTCGGCCCGTGCCGTGGTGACGCCGGCGGCCCCGGCGTGCGGACGGTCGGCGGTGCCCTCCAGCTCGCGGCGATCACCCACAGCGGTGGGCAGGGCGGCTGCCTGGGCGCCCCGGCCGACGCCGCGCGCGGTGGTACCCAGACCCGGCTCGACGATCTCGCCGGGTGGGTGCGGCAGAACACCGCCGAAGCCACCGTGCAGACGCTGAAGTCGCAGAACAGCGGTCTGTGCCTGGCGCTGCCGAGCAACTGGGGCGACCTGCGGGCCACTCCGATCCAGTGGTCGTGCAGCGGCGCCGCCGACCAGGACTGGCAGCTCAACCAGCGGGCCAACGGCCAGTACGAGGTCCGCAACGACCGCAGCGGTCATTGTCTGGCACTCGACGGCGGGGCGACCGCCGACGGCACGTTGATCGTGCAGTGGACGTGCCGGGACAACGCCGACCAGTACTGGCAGCTGGCCCGGGACACCAACGGCTACACCGAGCTGCGCAACACTCTCAGTGGCAAGTGCCTGGCCGTGCAGGGCGGTGCCGTCGCCAAGGAGAACGGTGCGAAGGCGCTGATCTGGCCGTGCCGGGAGGCGAACCTGGACCAGAACTGGACGATCACGGCGCGTACGCCCGGCGGGTGGGTCCGCAGCGCGCACAGCACGCTGTGCATGAGCAACGGCGTCTCGCTCGCTGACGGCGCGCACGCGGTCCAGGCCGCCTGCAGTGATCTCAACGACATGGAGTGGACCCTGCGGACCCGGCGTGACGACCTGGTCGAGGTCCGCAACGACCGCAGCGGCAAATGCCTGGCCATCGAGGGTGGGGTGACCACGGCGGGCGCGCATCTGCTGCAGTGGCCGTGCCGTGACAACGTCGACCAGTACTGGCGGGCGGAGGTGACCACCCGGGGCACCGTCGTGCTGCGTAACAACCACAGCCGGATGTGCCTGGCGATCCAGGGTGGCGTGAAGACCGACGCGCATCTGCTGCAGTGGAACTGCAACGGCAACGCCGATCAGTACTGGACCGTCGGCCGCAAGGCCTGACCTGCATCGACACGGCCCGGGCGCGGTGCGCCCGGGCCGTTTGCGTCGCGTGTCAGGCGTCCCACCACACCCGGCGGGCGGCGACGACCGTACGGTGCGTCGCGTCGGCGGCGAGACCGCACCTGACCGGCGGCAGGTCGCCGTTGCTCACCCACGGGTTGCCGTGCCTGGTGCAGATCGACATCAGGTCCTTGCGGAAGATGTCGTTCACCCGGTTGAAACTCGCCTCCGAAGTGTCCAGCCGGAGGTTGCGTGGCCCGAAACTCCTGCTGCCGAAGTCGTGCCGGATGCAGGCGGGTTCGAAGATGTCGTCCAGTTCGCCTCCGGTGGGCCCGGAACAGCCGTCGCTCTCCCACTGGGTGTTGCCGGACTTGTCGACCCCACGCTGGACGGCCATGAAGTCGTCCAGGGACATCGCCTGCAGGGTCCGTGCCTCGGCACGCCGGTCGGCGGAGGACGGCTCCCGGACGCGGGTGGACCGGCCGTCCCACACGATGGTGCCGCCGACGAAGAAGGAGGCCTTGCCGCCGGCCCAGTCACCGGCTCCGTCCACCTCGTCGGTCAACGGCATCCGCAGCGCGCCTTCGGCGTAGTTGTTCGCCGCGTAGACACGGTGGATCTCGCCGTGCACCTCGTGCGCGCCGGTGGCACCGGAGAAGTAGATGGAGCCGTTGGCGAACCGGCTGCCCCACCGGCCGTCGGCGAAGAATTCGCCACCGACGGGCATGCCCAGCAGCCCCCGTTCCGCCGCCATCGAGAACCACTTGTCACGGATCACGCCGCGCACGTCCCACGCGCCGGTCCGCGGCGACCAGTAGATTGAGCCGGACGTGAAGTGCTGGCCGAGACCACCGTCGACGACGCCGAACTCGCCGCTGGTCGGCGCGCCCAGCGGACCCCCCGCTCCACCGAGCGCCTGGTAGCGGGCCCGGATGTCGTGGCAGACGGCCCGGCCGGCGAACGATGTGCAGCCGGAATCGCCGTTGCCGTGGTAGCGGGCCGTGCCGGAGGCGTACACCTGGCCGGTGCTGGACAGGGCGACCACACCGCGCCCGTCGGCGGTCAGGTCCAGCGCGATCATCTCGCCGGCGAAGTCACGCGGGTTAGCCTGGGCGGTGGCGGTGCCGTAGGCGTAGAACTGCCCCGCCGAGCTGAGCGCCATCGCGCCCCGGCCGTCCGCGGTGAGCGACAGCCCGACGATGCGGCCGGTGAATCCGGACGGGTTGGGCTGCGCCGTGGCCGTGCCGTAGGCGTAGAACTGTCCCGCCGAGCTCACCGCCATCGCGCCCTGCCCGTCGGCGGTCAGTGCCAGGTCGACGATCTCGCCGGTAAATCCGGACGGGTTGGGCTGTGCCCGGGCGGTGCCGTAGGCGTAGAACTGCCCCGCGGAACTGACCGCCATCGCACCCTTGCCGTCGGCGGTCAGGGCGACACCGACGATCCGGCCGCTGAAGCCGGAGGGATTGCGCTGGGGTGTCGCCGTACCGGAGGCGTAGAACTGCCCGGCGGAACTGACCGCCATCGCGCCCCGGCCGTCGGCGGTCAGCGCCACGTCGACGATGTCGCCGGTGAACCCGGACGGGTTGCGGACCGCGGCGGCGCCGCCGAAGGCGTACATCTCGCCGCGGGCGGAGCCGAGCAGGTAGCCGTCCCCGGTGGCGCGGACGTCGATGCCGGTGAAGACGCGGGTCGCGGCCGCTTCGGCGTCCGGGACCAGCAGCGGCGCGACCGAGGCGGCCACGGCGACCGCGAACACCGCGCCCGTGATCATCCGCCGCCGCGAAACAGCAGGCGTACCGTTCCATTCTTTATTCATGTCTCCCCTTGACGGCCGGATCTGGCATGCATGAGACATCGTCGCCAATCATGGGAAAGGCGACGGAATCGTTGTTTCTCAGAAAAAGGTCCCCGTCACTGACAGCCTAAAAGGAAGGAATGGCCGCCGGCAGTGCGGGAAACCCTCAGATCCGCTGGGCGTCCAGCCATCGCAGGATGGCGAGGACCCGCCGGTTGTAGCCGGCTTCCAGAGGGAGATTCATTTTTCTGAAGATGCTGGTCAGGTGCCTTTCCACAGCGACCTCGGCGATGAACATCAACTCCGCCACGGCGCGATTCTGCAGCCCGGACGCGACGTGCCGCAGAACCTCACGTTCGGTCGACGACAGATCCTGGGGTGCGGCGTCGGAGATGCGCTGGGCGATGACGTCGTCCAGCACCACCTCGCCGGCGGCGACCCGGCGGATCGCGTCGGCGAGGACGCCGTTGTCACTCACGCTGTCCTTGACCAGGTAGCCGACGCCCGCCGGGACCTGTTCCAACAGCCGCCGGGCGTACGTGTGGAACTTGTAGTTGGAGAACAGCAGGATCCCGACCTGCGGGTACAGGCGGTGGACCCGCTCGGCGACGCGGAATCCCTCCTGATCGCCCGACGGCGGCATGCGGGCGTCGAGTACGACGGTGTCCGGTGGGTCACCGGCGATACCGGCGATGAGTGCGGGGCCGTCGCCCACCGCGAGGACGACGTCGATGCCCATCGCGTCGAGCAGCAGGGTGAGACTGTTGCGGAAGATGGTGCTGTCCTCGGCGAGGGCCACTCTCACGGGATCCTCCCTTCGATGACGGTTCCCGTACCGGCTTCGCTGGTGATGGTCAGTTCGCCGCCCAGCGAGCGCACCCGTTCGCGGAGGGCGGCCAGCCCGGAGCCCGGCTGCACCTCGACTCCGCCTCGGCCGTCGTCGGCGACCCGTACCTGCGAGACCCGGTCGGTGATCGTCGTGGTGACGGTGACGCGGGTCGCGTGCGCATGCTTCAGGGCGTTGTTGACGGCCTCGCTGACGAGCAGATACATGATCAGTTCGACTTCGGGCCGGGTCCGCCGTTCGTCGATGTCCAGGGTGAGCGGTAGCGGGATGCGGTCGAACTTGCGCCGCAGGGCGGGCCGGAGTCCCTCCTCGAGGACTTCGGGATGGAAGCCGCGGGAGAGGTCACGCAGTTCGTCGATGGCCACCTGGGCGGTCGCCTGGGCCCAGTTCACCGCGTCGTCGAGTTCGGCGGTCTGGTCCGGCCCGGTCTCGTGCCTGCGCAGGATGATGCGGATCCGGGCCAGGTGCGCCTGCACGGCCTGCAACGTCGCGTTGACGCCGTCATGCAGTTCGTGGCCGATCCGCTGGAGTTCCTTGAGCGAGTCGTGGGTCAGGCGCCGGCGTGAGGTCTGCGACTGCTCCAGCTGGTCGGTCAGGAAGTGTTGCAGGACGCCGTCGTTCAGGGCGATGCCGCAGGCCACGGCAGCGGTACGGACGGCATTCTCACGTCGGCGCAACGTCGGGTCGAGCAGGAGCACGCCGATCGGCCGGCCGTTGCGGCCGGGCACATCGACCTGCCACCGGGTGTCTTCGCTGAGGTCCATCGAGGGCCCGCTCGCCGGCAGCAGACTCGCCGGGGACGCGGATCGCACCGCGAGGATCAACGACTGGTCGTCGAGGAGCCGCCGGAGGGCGGACTGCATCTGCTCGATCGTGTCGCAGCGCGAGAGCAGCCGGAAGTCGTCCGCGCCGAGGCCTCTGCGGATCCGGCGCTGGACGAGACTGACGATGAACGCGATCGGCGCCACCAGCGCCGCGAGCACGGACAGGTCGCGCAGGCTGTCGGTGACACCTCCGGTCACGTGCAGGTTCACCGCGACGAGATAGAGGCCTCCGAAGACGCCGATGGAGACGGCGGCGGCTGTCGCCGGCAACAGGTCGGAGCGCTCCACGCCCCGGGAGTGCCGGACGCGGTAGAGCAGGAGCACCGGAAGGAACAGCGCCAGCACGGTGATGCCCAGGCCGACGACGCTGCTGACGGTCTCCGACAGGCGCCGGTCCGCGACGAGTGTCGGCCACCAGGCATCCGCGTTCCAGCGCTTCCACTCGGGAAGCGAGACCGCCGCGACGACGAGTTTGCCGCCGATGACCCAGATCGCGAGGGCCCCGAAGTACACCTGCTCGTGGCGCCGCCGCAGGGCCGGTTCCGGATACCGGACCAACGCGAGGCCGCCGACGACGAACCATCCGTAGCCGAGGACGAAGGAGATGAGCGGTGCCGGGCCGACCTGCCAGTGCTGGGGCCAGATCCACCACCACGACACCGCGTAGCAGAAGGCGGCGGCGATCATGCCCCAGCCGAGCCGGCCGGTGCGGCCGTCGGTCAGAAGGAAGGCTCCGGTCGCCGCGAAAGAGGCGACGACCAGCACGTAAAGAACACCGAGAAGAAATTCGTCGTCCCACTTCGGCAGCCAGGACAGCGCCGCGAATGTTCCGGCGACAATGGTGGCGGACACCGGTCCCCACCCGATCACGCGTCCACCGGTGAGCGTGGTGAAGGAATCGGCCATGAATCCGATGCTGGCTGAGATGCGGTGCTCGTGCAACGGTGGACGGGCCGCCACGACAATCGATCATGAAATTGATGGAAAACCCTCAGCCGTTTCCATGGGCCGAGGGTTTTCCGCACTGGTGACGTCATCCGGTGAGTCCCTATCGTCGATTCACATTCCGCCGGACGAGCGCACCGTCGATTCGCGAAAGAGGGGGACCGATGCGGGGACGCCGGGTTCTCATGGTCGTGACGGTCGTGGCGGTGGCGGGCGCCGTCACCGCAGTGGAGTTGTGGGGCACGCCTTTCCTGGAGGTCCTGAGCTGGGCCCTCGCGCCGGTAGCCCTGGTCGTCGCGGTCGGTGCGCTGGATCCCGCCGGGACACGTGCGTTGATCAAGGGGGTCCTCGCGGCGGTACGACGGCAGCGGCGGACCGCGCTGTGTGTGCTGCTGCTGCCGGTGCTGCTGATCGGTGCCGGCGGCTCGGCGGGGCGCCCTTCGCTCAACACCGTCACCGGCGTCGTCCTGGTGTTCGAGGGGCGCGTGCCGAACGTCGTCTTCACGCGGGCGGCGGACGGCGTCGGTTACTGCTCCCGCACGGACCGGACGTGGGTCACCCGGTGGCGGGGACCGAGCATCGCCCGCGACTGGCCCCGGTTCGACGACTTCACCGCGTTCACCAGCACGTACGGCGGGCTGGAGGTCTTCGGCCGCCGGGGAGACCGCCTCGTCTTCGGCTATCGCGACCCCGACCTGCGGTGGCATGCCGTACAGCAGATCGGTGGTGGCATCGCCGGGAAGCCGGCCGCTCTGGAGGACGGCACCCCGGACGCGGGCCGGCGCTTCCTGGTCTTCGCCGCCGACGGCGCCGGCGGCGTCAAGGTCTTCGAACGCACCGACTACGCGGGCGGCTGGCCGCCGCAGTGGTCCGCGCGGTCGACTCTCCGTACCCCGCTTGCCGACATCGAGGGGCTGGCCGCCGCGAAGGACCGTCACGGCCGCCTGGTGCTTGTCCTGCGCAGCCGCGGGCGGCTCTTCCAGATGCATCGCGACCCGGCGCCCACCGGCAAGGACGTCTCGGCCGGTTGGAGCAGCCCGCGGCCGTTGCGGCTGCCGGGTCGCGCGCTGCCGGCGGTCACCGGTGATCCGGCGTACGCGGCCGTCGACGACATCTCGGTGGCCCGTGCGCTGCATGTCGCCGTACCGACGGCCTCCGGGGTCGTCCTGCTGAGTACCCGGGACGTCACCCGGGACTGGCAGATCGAGACGGTTGCGCTCGGTTTCACTCCCGAAGCCGTCGCGCGACTCGACAGTGCGTCGGCTGACGACAGCCGGTCGACGGTGATCGTCCTGGTCCGCGACCACGCCCTGGAGTACGTCTGGCGGGACGGGAGATCGACGTGGAGCGAACCGGTACGACTGACCTGCTGACGGCGCCGTGTCAGCGGCGTGTCAGGGCGGTGTCCGGCGGGGCGCCGATGCTCGACGGCATGACCGATACCGCCGCCGCACCGGCCACCCGCCCGCACCGTCTCGCCGGGATGCTGCTCGCCGACCGGCATTCCCTGCCGCTGTCGATCGCGCTGCATCTCGTACCCGGGATCCTGATCGTCGTCGCGTACCTGCTGATCGCTGAACCGTTCGTCACCGCGATCGGCTACCCGATCTTCCTGGCCTGGGCGATCGCCCTGGTCGTCGTTCTCCTGCCGCTGCTGGGCGGCCTGCTGTGGCTCGGCCGCGAACGCAACGGCCGGCCCTCACTGCGTGGTGTCGTCGGCTACCTGGGCAGACCGATCCCCCGGGGACGGATCATCGCGGCCGTCGCCGGGTTGATCGTGTGGATGACGGTCGTGTCGCTTGCGCTGACCCCGCTGGACGACGCCGTCTTCGACGCGTTGTTCACCTGGATCCCCTTCGAGGGTGCCGGCGGCAGTGCCACCACCTACCTCGACGGGTACGAGCACTCGCTGCTGGTCACCACGATGCTGATCGGTCTGCCGCTGACCGGGTTCTCCCTGCCGCTGATCGAGGAGCTGTACTTCCGCGGATTCCTGCTGCCCCGCATCGCCCACCTGGGGTGGAGGGCGCCGCTGCTCAACACCGTGCTGTTCTCGGTCTACCACTTCTGGGCGCCGTGGACGGTCGTCTCGAAGGTGATCTTCATGTTCCCGGCGGTGTGGCTGGTGTGGCGCAAGCACGACATCCGGCTGTCGATCGGCATGCACGTCGGCACGACGCTGCTGATGGCCGGCATCGGCACCGTCGCCCTGGCGCTGAACCTGGTGTGACGGCGCCGCTCAGGCCGCTGCCGGGGCCGCCATCACCGCGCCGGTCAACTCGACCGACCGCAGGCGGTCCGGCAGCGACTGGGCGTGGTGCGCGGTGATCAGCTCGTCGGCGTGCGCCGTGGCGGCGAAGTCCTCCAGGTAGTCGCGGACCTCCTCGGGTGTGCCGACCGCCGTGTAGCGGGTCATCGACGCCAGGTTCTGCCCGTTCGGCGAGGCCAGGAACGCGTCGATCTCGGCGTCGGTGTAGTTGCGCCCGACCGTGCCGCGGGAGATGAACGCCCGGGTCCGGGCGCGGTAGGCCGACCTCATCTGCGCGACGGCCTCGTCGTGGGTGTCGGCGGCCACCACGTTGACGCCCACGATCACGTACGGCTCGGCGAGCTGCCGTGACGGGGTGAACGTCTCGCGGTAGACCCGGACCGCCTGGTGCAGTGCCTCGGGGGCGAAGTGCGAGGCGAACGCGTACGGCAGGCCCAGACGTGCCGCCAGCTGTGCTCCGAACAGTGACGATCCGAGGATGTAGAGCGGCACCGGCTGCTCGGCGCGGGGCACCGCCTGCACGCCCGGGATCACCGACCGGCCCGCCAGATATCCCTGGAGTTCCAGGACGTCCTGCGGGAAGGTGTCGGCGGAGAGGTGGTCGCGGCGCAACGCCCTCATGGTGACCTGGTCGCTGCCGGGCGCGCGGCCGAGCCCGAGGTCGATGCGTCCCGGGAAGAGCGTCTCCAGGGTGCCGAACTGCTCGGCGATGACCAGCGGTGAGTGGTTCGGCAGCATGATGCCGCCGGCGCCGAGGCGGATCGACGAGGTGTGTGCGGCCACGTGGCCGATCACCACGCTGGTGGCCGACGACGCGATCGTGGCCATGTTGTGGTGCTCGGCATACCAGACCCGCTGGTAGCCGGCGCTTTCCGCGGCGCGGGCGAGGGCCACGCTGGCCTGGAGGCTGTCGCGGGCGGTCTGCCCGGCGGCGATCGGTGCCAGGTCGAGCAGGGAGAGTGCGGTGGGCATGGTGGTGCCGCCTTCCGATGTCACAGGTCGCGGTGCAGGCGTTCGGTGAAGGCGCGGATGCGGTCCTCGTCGCGGCGGTAGTGGATCCACTGCCCGCGGCGGGTGGCGCGGAGGAATCCGGCCCGTTGCAGGATCGCCAGGTGCGCGGAGATGGTGGAGATCGAGCAGCCGGCCCGGCGCTGGATCAGCCCCACGCAGACGCCGGCGTCGGCGCCTTCGGCCCCGGGGAAGTGCACGGCCGGGTCCTTCAGCCAATCCAGGATCGCCAGGCGTGTCTCGTTCGACAGCGCCTTGCACTCCTCCAGCATTCCGGCCCCGTCCTTCGGCATTTCGCTAATTGACGAAATTACGTCACCGAACGTGGATCCTGCCAGCGCCCATGACGCGGCTCACGAAAAACAGTGATGCCCCAGCCGCAGGGGGATCGGCTGGGGCATCACAGGTCCTACGGAATTCAGCGACCGAAGACCTGGGTGTAGTACGGCGTGCCGTCGGCGGTGTTCGCGATGCCGACACCGACGGTCGTGGACTCGCAGTTCAGGATGTTCGCGCGGTGGCCGGCGCTGTTCATCCAGCCGTCGACGACCTCGGCCGCGGTGCGGTAGCCCATGGCGATGTTCTCGGCGGACGGCTGCGCGTAGCCGGCGGCCTGGGCGCGCATGACGAAGGTCGAGCCGTCCTTGCCGGTGTGCGAGAGCGTGCCGGTCTCGGCCATCCAGGCGCTGTGGTCCCGGGCGGCCGTGGCGAGCTGGTCGTTGACCGTCAGGACCTCGCACCCGTTGCCGGTGCGCTGGTCGTTGACCAGCCGGTTGATCTCGCCTTCCAAGGTCTGCCCGGTGGAGTCGCCCGGCGCGGGCGTGGCCGGGGCCGGCATGTCCGGGGCAGGAGTGGCCGGAGCGGGCGTGGTCGGCTCAGCCGGTAGGGGCTGACCCGGCATGGGCTCTCCCGGGAAGGGCTGGCCGCCTACGGGCTGGCCCGGGTAGGGCTGGCCGGGGAAAGGCTGGCCCGGGAAGTGCTGGCCGGGGTAAGGCTGACCGGGGAAGGGCTGACCCGGGAGGTACCGGCCCGGGGTGGGCCACGACGGGCCGCGCCCGCCCGAGCCCTTCCAGTGACCGTGGTTGCCCGGGCCCGGCTTCCAGTGACCGCCCGGGTGCGACTCCGCCGGGGCGGCCTCGGCCGGGCTCGCGATCATCGTGGTGACGCCGAAGGCGGCGACCGGGGCGAAGAGGGCGGTCACGGCGAGGCGGCGCAGAGCGAGACGCAAGAGCGGACCCTTTCGAAGTACGGCACCCGCTGTCTGCGGGCTCACCAGTGACTTCGGCGGGGCACCCGGGCGCGATGATCGCAGACGCGGTGCTGGTTCGTCGCCGAACCGTTGCAGGCTCCGGACCCGGGCGAGACGCCGGGAGAGCAGTCAGGCCACCCGCTCGCAGCTGATGCCGAGACTGGCGTGGGCCGCGGAACCCGTTCACGTCCGTCCATCAGTGCCGACCGTGCCGGGTTGCGGCGTGAAGGGTCACATGCGCAGACCGATCATCCGGACCGGGTCAACGAGGCCAATCCTGAAATCGCGCCCGCAGGAGCTTCACCTGCTCCGCGTCGAGACCGTAGGCACTGAACGCCCGGTCCGGGGTCTCATCCAGACGGCGGCCGGCCGCGGCCACGTCCTCATCGAACATGCCTGGATCCACGGTTTTGGCCAAAGACACCAGGGCGGCAGGGGACAGATCGGCCAAGAACGCGGCCACGTCTACGAAGTCACGGACCTCCGCCCGGTTCGCCAGCGCGGCGACCTTCCACGCGATCAGATCGTCGACGGCCATCACCCGACCGATATCGAGCACCACCGGCTCCCGTGTCCGCTGCAGATGGCCCAGACTCAACCGCACCTGTCCACCCGCCGGGCCAGGACGGTACGCAACCAGTTCAGCCATCAGATAGTCGAGACCTTCGACGACGTCTGAGCCGGTATCAACCTGTTCGACGGCGATGCCCGCCGCCCGGAGGGCTTCGGTGACCGCCTTCGCCGCGGCGGCGATGCTGGAATCCTCATCGCCGAACACGTCCACGTCCTCAGTCGGCCGCGACACGATCCCGTGCAGGATCAGAGCCAGGCCCCCACCGAGAACGAACCCGAACCGGTCAGCCACCGCAAGCGCTGTCCGGGCCACCTGCAGATGAAAGGCGTCGACCCCGCCCGTCAAATGACCGGAACCGCCGCGAGATGCGGATGAACGTCCTCCCACGCCCGCCGCACCCCACGGGGCAGGTACAGCCGCGGCCACAACTCGAGCAGCAGGTCCCGGTTCAGCCAGGTCTCGAGTTCGGCGGGCCGAACCGCCTCCCGAAGCACGATCTCGTACAGGCGCAGCCGATCGTAGGTGTCATCCAGGTCGAACCGGCCCGCCGGCGCCGGAGCCCACACCATCCGGTGCGGCAACTCGACGACCCCGGAGACCGGGCCGTGCAGGTCGCTCATCTCGGCAGCGACAAGAGCACGCCGACCGGGCCGGCTCAGCCGGCCCGCTGACGTCGCTGCACGGGAACCCACGACAGCCACGATACGCGGCCCCGCCTCGCGACAGCAGTACCGCAGGTCAGGCTGGACCGAACGGCGGCGCCTGATAGGCGAAAAAGCTGCAAGTGGCGGTCCTGGCCTCCGTGTCGACGCGGAAGATGCAGGTGACCATGTCGACGCCGCTGTGGGTGCCGGGAATGACGGCGAACCGCCACCCCGGCATGTTCGTCAAGCGTTGGCCGACATCGGCGTTGTCGAGTAGGTGGAGAAGCCAGCTTCCGATGATGATCAGTAGATCGGGTGGTGGCTTCTCCTGCTGCTCGAACTGTTCCAGCCTCGGACCGAAGTCGATGAGGTCCCACGGCTTCGGTCGGTCACGGGGCACGAGAGGCGCGTCTCCTCGCTTCGTCGATGCGGGCCTGGATGCGGTCACGGGAGTCCGGCACGCCCGCGCCGGCCGGTTCGTTGAGCGCCCGCTCGGCGAGTCCGGTCAGTTGGTTGCTGCTCAACAGCGGGGCCTCGTCCGGGTCGTGGGCTGCCCTGCCGAACCAGTCCTGCAGCCACATCCACTCGATGCGGGGGTCGTCTGGGCGGCTGGCAGCCAACTGCCACGGGTCCGAGGCCCAGATCAGGGTGCGCAGTTCACCGGCGGACAGGCCGCCGTAGCGGGCCATTACCCGGTCGACGGTGGCGAGCAGTTCGCCGGTGGGCGGCTCGGTGTCGCTGTCGTCGAGTTCGTCGACGTGGGCACCGCCCGCAACGGCCCAGATCGGTTCGGCGAACAGCGGTTCGCCGAGGTCGGCGAGGTGATGGCCTTGGCAGAAGAACAGCAGGCTGTGCGTTTTGCCGGCGCCGAGTCCCGTGCGGCGAAGGTGCAGTGCGGCGGTGATGGCGTGGGCGCTGGAAGTCACCGCGGCACGGTAGAGCGGGATTGATGACCGAGTCACTGGACCGGTCGGACCGGTCAGGTGGGTCGCAACAGCCGATACCGCCGTTTCGGGCATCGAACGCACCTCCCCTGGACTGCCGTCATCACGAAACGTATCGATGGGGTTACTGCTTTGGTGTCGGATCGAGGACTGGTCGGGGTGGGGCATCTCTTCTCCATCTGCAAAGTCGGCGGCTTGTGATCGAGTGCTTCCCGTGGGGAGTCGCGGCGGGAGGTGGCGCCGACCGGCTCGCCCATCCTGGCCTGTCCCCTGTCCTCTCCCTGCAGAGGAATCCGGCGTTGAAGCCGAGGTTGCCGGTCGCCAGCAGCAGGCCGTGGTCGGCCGGCGGCGGGATGACGGCCTGGGCTTTGCCGCTGATCACCCGGAGCCGGTCGGCCGCCGGGCGGGGCCCTCCGAAGGTCTTCTTCCGCTGTGGTGAGGTGCTGCGGCCGAAGCTATGCAGATGTGCGGGACACGGACTGGACACCGCCTGGATGCGGCTGGACCGTCCTGGTAGAACGTAAGCTATGACTTCGGTAGACACTCGTTACACGGTCCGGGTGGGTCGGGCGGAGGACGCGGCCGGCCTCGCCACCCTCCAGGCGTCGACGCAGTTGCAGCCGGCTGGCGGCGGCGAACCCCATCCGGGCATCGAGGCGTGGGTACTCGACCTGATGGACGGCCACCCGACGGTCACGCCGGCCGACTTCCTGGTCGTCGAGGACACCGCCACCGGACGGCCCGCGGCGAGCCTGGTGGGGCTGCGCCAGGACTGGTATCTGGGCGGTGTGCGGCTGCCGGTGGGCCAGGTGGAACTGGTCGCGACCGACCCGGGGCACCGCGGGAACCGGCTCACCGAGCTGCTGTTCACCGCCCTGCACGAGCGGTACCGGGCCGACGGCGTCACCCTCCAGATGATCGAGGGGATCCCGTACTTCTACCGGCGGCTCGGCTACGACTACGCCCTCGCCGACGACGGTGCTCCCAGCGTGCCCGCCGCCTCGCTGCCGACCGTCGGGAGCAACGGTTCCGGTGCCGGCCTGACGGTCCGGCCGGCCGGCGTCGGCGATGCGGACGCCCTCGCCGCCATCGACCGGCGCCTGACCGGTGATCCGGTGCTCAGCTGCCCCCGCGATGCCGGCACGTGGCGGTACGAGATCGCCGGGCGCCGGGCCGCCGACTTCGCCCGCAACGAGGTCGCCGTGCTGGTGGACGGCACCGACGTGTGCGGCTACCTGGTGCACAGTGTGCAGCTGTTCGGCGCGGGCGAGCTGGTGCTGTTCGCCGCGGCCTGCGACCGGCCGGCCGACTGGACCCGGGCCGCCCCGGCCGTGCTCGCCTACCTCGGTGACGTCGGCCGCCGGTACGCCGCCGCGGCCGGGCAGCCGTTCACGCTGCTCCGCCAGCGCCTGAGCCCGCTCCACCCGCTGGTGCGGTCCGGGCCGGCCGGGGTGCCGAAGCGGCCCCGCGGCTGGTACATGCGGCTGACCGACCCGGTGGACCTGCTCGACCGTCTGGTCCCGGTGCTGCGCGAACGCTGGAACGCCGCACGGCTGCGCTGGCCGGAGCCGGCCATGACGATCGACACGTACGGGCGGGCCGCCCGCCTGGAGTTCACCGACGGTGAGCTGACTGCGGTGACTGCGGTGACTGCGGGCCGGCGCTCGGCCGACCCGTCCATCGACCCGCAGACCCACGCCGCCGTCCCGCCGGCCGCGCTGCTGCAGCTGGCCCTCGGCTACCGCACCGTGCCCGACGTGCTGGTCACCTGGCCGGACTGCGTGCTGCGCGACCGCCTCACCGAGCATTTCCTGACCGTGGCGTTCCCCCCGGTCGAGGCACGGCTCTGGCCACTGGCGTGAGCGTGGTCCGCTCGACAACGTCACCGGCGCGCCGCCATGATCGGGGTCATGGACTGGGAGCTGACGACCGCACGGCCCGCCGACTATGACCGGATCGTCGCGGTCGTCGACGACTGGTGGGGGCGCCCGGTCGCCGGGTCGCTGCCGCGGCTGTTCCTCGACTGTTTCCACCGCACCAGCCTGGTCGCGCGGGGTGCCGACGGTGCGCTCGCCGGTTTTCTGATCGGGCTGTTCTCGCCGTCCGAGCCCGGCCGGGCCTACATCCACTTCGTCGGGGTCGCGCCCGCCGCGCGCGGCTGCGGCCTCGGCCGACACCTGTACGAGCGGTTCTTCGCCCTCGCACGGCAGGCCGGCCGGGTCCGGGTGGGGGCGATCACCGCGCCGGTCAACACCGCGTCGATCGCGTTCCACCGCAGCATGGGCTTCACCGTGACGGGGCCCGTCGACGGCTACGACGGGCCCGGCAAGGACATGATGGTCTTCGACCGGGCCCTATGACAGGGCCCGGTCGCGCCGGGGACCCGGCCTACGAGGCGTAGATCGAGTACTTCCCGGTCCAGCGGGTGGAGGCGCCGAACGCGGACGGCCAGGTGCCGAACGTGCGCGGCGTGCTCCAGGCGCCCTGGCCGGCCGTACCGGTGTCGTAGCTCATGTTGTTGTCGCCGTTGGTGTTGTACATCAGCCAGTACGCCGTGTTCGGGGCCAGGGTCGCGGTGATCGGGCGGGTGTTCCAGGCGTTCGCGGTCAGCGTGCCGGACGTGCTCGACGCGACCAGGGTGCCCGGCGAGCCGTTCGCGTCGGTGTAGACCGCGACCTGGTACTGGTTCGCCGGTGCCGCCCGCACGGTGGTCAGGTGCACCGATATCCGGCTCACCGGGAGCGCGGCGGCGCCGTTGACGAACCGCGAACCGTTCATGTAGTTCATGTCGCCGGCATCGATCAGGGTGCCGACCTGGTCGTACCCGAAGCGCGGTGCGGCGGGGTCGACCGTGGTGAACGAGAACTGATGGTCGGCGGCGAGCCGGTTGCCGGCCGTGTCGGTCACGCCGGTCCGGACGGTCACGGTGTACGGGGTGGACGCCGCCAGTGCCGCCGACGGCGTGATCGTGGCCGCCTGCCCGGCGGTGTCATAGGTGACGGTCCGGTTGAGCAGTGTGCCGCCCGGGCCGCGCAGTTCCAGGTTCGCCGGGGTGATCGTCGCGGCTGCCATGGCCTCGCTGAACCGGACGGTGACCGGTGCGGTCAGGGCCACCCCGGTGGCGCCGCCGGCCGGGGTCGTCGAGGTGACCGCGGGTGCGGTGGCGTCCGGTCCGGCGGTCGCGTAGAGGGAGAACTTCGCGTTCCACCGGCTGGACGTCCCGAACGTGGCCGGCCAGGTGCCGAACGTCGTGGCGGAGGTGCTCCAGGCGCCCTGATTCGCCGTACCGGTGTCGTAGCTCAGGTTGTTGTCGCCGTTGGTGTTGTACATCAGCCAGTACGCGGTGTTCGGCGCCAGGGTCGCGCTGATCGGGCGGGTGTTCCACGCGTTCGCGGTCAGCGTGCCGGACGTGCTGGAGGCCACCCGGGCGCCGGGTGAGCCGTTCGCGTCGGCGTAGACGGCCAGCTGGTACTGGTTGTTCGGCGCCGCCTGCACGCCCTTGAGGTAGACCGACAGGGAGTTGATCGCCGCCGGGTCGGAGCCGGTGACGAACCGCGAGCCGTTCATGTGGTTCCTGGCGCCGGTGTCCAGCGACGCGCCGACCTGGGTGTGGCCGATGCGCTGTGGCGCGGGGGCGCTCGTGTAGGTCGCGGTGTACGTGGTCGCCGCCGTGGGGGCGGTGATGACGCGGGTCTGCGACCCGCCGTCGGCCCAGGACGCGAAGGTGGAGGCGCCCTGCGGGGACGGTGCGGACACCGAGTTGGTCGACCCTTGGATGACGGTACGGGTGAACGGCGTGGTCCCCGACACCGGTCCGACGGTCAGCTGGAGCCCGGACGGCACCGTGGTGAAGGTCAGGTCGACCGTCTCGGGGTCGAGCCGGCGCGTCACGGCGTGCGTGAGGCCCTCCTGGTCGGTGGCCAGCAGCTTGAGTTCGAGATAGGACGGGTAGTCGTGGTCGGGGGCCTCGAACGACCCGGACGCCACCCCGGTCCAGCTGCGGATGGCGTGCTCGTGGCAGTTGTCCGGTGCCGAGCAGTGGTGCATCACCAGGTCCCAGTTCAGCCGGGACGCGTCGAGGGTGCCCTGCTGCGGGTCGGTGGCGTGGCCGGTGAAGGCGATCGTGTCGCCGACCTTCCAGGTCGTGCCCACGGTCGGCGTGTCGATGATCGCGGTCGGTGCCTCGTTGCCGGGGGTGACGGCGATCGTGCTGCTGTGGGTGGCGTTCAGCGTGTCGGTCACGGTCAGCCGTGCGGTGTAGGACCCGGCCGTGGAGTACGTGAACGACGCGGTGGCCGTGGTGGCGTCGGTGACGCCGTCGCCGGTGAAGTCCCACGCGTACCGCAGGCGTCCCTCGTCGGCGGGGTCCGGGTCGGTGGAGCCGGTTGCGTTGAACGTCACGGTCAGCGGTGCCGGGCCCTGTGTCGGTGACGCGTCGATGACCGCGGTCGGCGGCTGGTTGCCCGGGAAGTAGCGCACCCGGCGGACGGTTCCGCCCAGGTCGACGTAGTACAGCTCCCCGCCGGGGCCGACTTCGAGGTCGACCGGGCTCGCCGCGTCGGAGACGAACGTCTGCACGCCGGCGGCGCTGGGCAGACCACCCGGTTCGGTCGGCAGCGACGCCCAGATGCAGCGGCGTGAGTAGTCGGCGAAGAACACCGCACCGTGGTACGCCGCCGGGTACGGTCCACCGGCGCTCGGGTAGAAGGCCACACCCGTCGACGACGAACTGCCGGTCGGGCAGGCCTCCCCCGCGACGAGGCGGCTCGCGTGGTTCCAGGCGACGAACGGTGCCGTGTGGGTGCCCGCCGGGGCGGCGTAGAGGGCTTCGCAGACCGGCAGGTTGGCGCTGTCGTACCCCGACTGGCGGGCGTTGCCCTCCCAGCACGGCCAGCCGAAGTTGGTCACGCCCGCGGTCGGGTCGACCACCCGGTTGACCTCTTCCCAGGTGGTCCAGCCGGTGTCGGAGATCCAGGTCTCGTTGGTGCCGGGCCGCATGGTGATCCGGTACGGGTTACGCAGCCCGTTGGCCACGATGCGGCGGGTGTCCGGGTCGGCCGCACCGATGTTCGGGTTGCCCGCCGCCGCCGCTCCGGTGGCCGGGTCGAGCCGCAGCAGCGTACCGTCCAACTGGGTCTCGTCGTCCGGTGTCTGGATGTCCTGGGCGCGTAGTGCGCCACCCTCACGGGCCGGGTCGGTGCACGGGTTGGTCGGCGCCCCGGACGGGAACTGGCCGTAGTCGACCGCACTGAAACTCGCGCCGTCCCCGGCGGCGACGTAGAGCATCCCGTCGGCGCCGAAGGCGAGGTCACCGACGGAGTGGCTGGGGAACTGCTGGCACCAGTCGTGCAGCAGCACCTGCTCGGTGCCGGTCATCGTGTTGCCGTCGGCCCGCAGCCGCGACAGCCGGCCGGTGACCACGCAGCGCCCGTCGTTGGCGTTGGCGCAGACGTCGTTCCACACCGGGGCGGTCTGCCCGGGTGGCGCGTCGTAGGTGTAGAGGACGTAGACGTACGGGTCGGCCGGGAACCCGGGCGCCAGCGTCATGCCGAGCAGTCCCCGGTCCCACTGGCTGTGCACGTTGGCCGACAGGTCGGCGAAGACCGTCGGTGTCGTGTCGGCGAGATCGTCGAAGATCTTGATCCGGCCGCCCTTCTCGGCGACCACCACCCGCCCGTCGGACGCGAACTCCAGATCGACCGGCGAACTCAGTCCGCTGAAGACGATCTGCTCCTGGAAACCGGTCGGCACCGCGACCGCCGTGGCGGCCGGCGTACCGACGAACGACGACATCGCGACTACTGTGACCAGTGCGAAGAAACCACCGAGCGCACGCCGAAGCACGGGCATTCCCCTCCCCCGTTCGTGGAACACCAGGCCCTGCGAATATTGATGAATCCTAAATAGAAGGCGCAGGAGCAGGGCGTCGGCTGTCCGACTCGACTGCACGCCGACCGGCCAGAACTGGCCGTACGTCCGGTGGATGGATGTCGATCACCGGCCGGCGTTCGTGTTTGCATTTGTGGATGATGTTGGCTGCGCTGGGCCGTACGTGTGCCCGCCGTCGGTGGCCGGTGCTCGGCGCCTGGCTGGTTCTGATCACCGCCGGGCTGGTCCTCGGCGGCCCGGTCTTCGACCGGCTCACCGACACCGGCGGCCTGCGGCCGGACGCCGAGTCACAGCGGGCCGAGCGGCTCGTCGACCGGTTGCGGCCCGAGGGGCCGATGGTCGTCGCCGTCGTCGGTGGGCGTGACGTCTTCGATCCGGCGCTGGTCGCCGACATCACCGCGGTCACCGCCGCGATCCGCGACATGGACGGCGTCGCGGAGGTCGACGACCTGTACGGCGCGCCGGGCGGCCGGATCGGCGCCGACAACCGCAGTTCACTGATCCGGGTCGAGCTGGAACAGGGTCTGCCGGACGAGCGCCGGGAGCGGGTGGAGGACGCCGTCGCCGCCGCGCTGCACCGCATCGACGCGCCCGAGGTGCTGGTCAGCGGGGAGAGACTCGCCGAGCGGGCGTTCGCCGACCAGGCCCTGGCGGATGCGGCGTTCGGGGAGTCGGTCGCGATCGTCGTGCTGGCGGTCGTGCTGGTGCTGATCCTCGGTGGATTCGTTGCCGGCGCCATCCCGCTGGCCGCGGCCCTGGCGACGGTGTCGGTGACCATGCTGGGGCTGTTCGGGCTGGCCGCGGTCACCGGGGTCAGCCCGTTCACCGTCAACGTGGTCACCCTGCTCGGCATCGGGCTGGCCGTCGACTACGCGCTGCTCGTGGTGGCCCGGTTCCGGGAGGAACGCGCCACCGACCCCGGCGCACCGGTCGCGGAGCTGCTCGCCCGTACCGGCGCGACCGCCGGCCGCACCGTGCTGATCTCCGGGCTCGCCGTGGCCGCGACGATGTTCGGGCTGTCCGCCTTCGCCGAACCGCTGCTGGGTGCGATGGCGCTCGGCGGTGCTCTCGCGGTGCTGCTGGCGACCGCGGCCGGGCTCACCGCCGTACCGTCGCTTCTCGCTCTCGCCCACCGCCGCATCCCGCCGCCCCGGTCCGGCGGCCGGCGGCGTCTGCTCGCCCGGTTCGCCGGGTTCGCGCAGGCCAGGCCCGGCCCGGTCGCGCTCGCCGTCACCGCCGGGCTGCTTGTCCTGTCGCTGCCGTTCGTGTTCGGCGTCAACCTGGAGAACTCCGGTGCCCGGGCGCTGCCCGCCTCCGCCGAGGCCCGCCGGCTTCAGGAGACGGTGCAGCGCGACTTCAGCGGCGGCCAGGCCGAGCCGATCGTCGTCACCGTCGACGCCGACCCGGCCGCCGCCGCGGTCCGGGACCTGATGAACACGATCAACACCCTGGACGGTGTCGTACGGGTGGCACCGCGACCCGACATCACCGCGCCGGCCGCCGTCGTCGACGTCACGCCGGAGGGCGACACCACCGGCGCCGGCGCCCGCGACGTCGTCCGTGCCGTCCGGGCCCTGGATCCGCCGTTCCCGGTGCTGGTCGGCGGCCCGGCCGCGGAACTCGTCGACTACCGCGACTCGGTGGCCGGCCGGTTCCCCGTCGCGCTGCTGGTCGTGCTGCTGTCCACGGTGGTGCTGCTGTTCGTGCTGACCGGATCGCTGGTGATCCCGGTCAAGGCGTTGCTGATGAACACGCTCACCCTGCTCGCCACGCTCGGAACGCTGGTCGTGGTGTTCCAGTGGGGCATCGGCGACACCCTGCTCGGTTTCGACTCGTGGGGCGCGATCGACGTCACCACACCGGTGCTGCTGTTCGTGTTCGTGTTCGGCCTCTCGATGGACTACGAGGTGTTCCTGCTCGCCCGGATCAGGGAGGAGGGCGACGTCCACACCGGCATCGTGAAGTCCGGTCCGGTGGTCACCGCCGCGGCACTCTGCATCGGCGTGGTGTTCCTCGGCTTCCTGCTGGGCGACCTGATCGCGGTCAAGGAGATCGGCTTCGCCATGGCGGTGGCCCTGCTGCTCGACGTCACGGTCGTCCGCGGCCTGCTGCTGCCGGCCCTGATGACCCTGCTCGGCGACTGGAACTGGTGGGCACCGGCCCCGCTGCGCCGCCTGCACCGCCGCTGGTCCCTCTAGGTTGGTGCCGATTCGGCGCGGATCGGCCATGATGCGATGCGTGTGGCGTTGGTGGCGGCGAGCAAGCCGGGTCGGATGGATTCTTTTCGGTGTCGCGGTGGTGGCTGCCGGCCTGGTCGTGCTGGGATCGGCCCTCCTCGCGGACCTCGCCGTCGCCCGACTGGCCGGACCGGACGCCGACCCGGCCGATCTCGCCGCCGCCAAGGACGAGTTCGACCGGTGGACCGGCTGGGCCAACATCATCGCCCTGCCCGTGGGCGGAGCCGGCATCGCGATCATCGCGGTGGAGAAGTTCCTGCGGTCACGAAGCACGGTGACCGACGACGGCCCGCTGATCCGGGCGCTCACGGCCGACGTCGAGAACACCATCCGCCGGGAACTCGACTACCGCCAGGCGGGCGATCCCGCTCCGATCGTGGTGCGATGGTCGGCTACCGGACGGCCCGCCGCCGGCTGGGATGCGGTCCTCGGCGACGGCACCGCCGGGTCGGGGCTGCCGCTGTTCCTGGACGGCGACGCCGTCGACATCGTCACCCGATTCCGTGAACTGCCACGACGCCAACTGGTGATCCTCGGTGCACCGGGCGCGGGCAAGAGTGTGCTCGCCATGCTGCTCGCGCTGGGACTGCTGGAGAACCCGGAGGAGGGTCAGCGCGTGCCGGTGGTCATCGCCCTCAACGGCTGGCGGGCCGACACCGAGCCATTGAGCCGCATCCTGGAACGTGGCCTGGTCGACGGGCATCAGACGATCCTCGCCGACGCCGGCGATCCGGAACGTGTGGCACGGTGGCTGCTCGAGCACCGCCGCATCCTGCCGGTGCTCGACGGCCTCGACGAACTCCCCGCCGCCGGCCGGGCCGAGGCGATCCGCCAGTTGAAGCAGTACTGCGCGCTCGGCAACCACCTCGTTCTCACCAGCCGCGGACCCGAGTACGAGGACGCCGTCCGCTCCGGCGACACCATCCTGACCAGTGCCGCCGTCGTCGAGATCGAACCCGTTGCGGCGAAGACGGCGACGGCCTACCTCTCCTATCCGGAGAGCCGCCGGCCCCTGTGGGAGCCGGTCTTCGCCGTCATGCGCGCCGGCCCGGACGCACCGGTATCGCGTACGCTGACCAGCTCCCTGATGATCGCTCTGGCCCGTAGCGCGTACCAGCGCGATCCGCACCGGCCCGGCGAGTTACTCGATTTCGCCAAGAAGGAACTGGTCGCCCGCCGGTTGATGGACGTGTTCGTGACGGCGGCCTACCAGAGATCAAAAGGCGCCAGGGGTACGGCCAACGCTCGCCGCTGGCTGTCCACCCTGGCGTACCACCTCTACGAGGAGGGAACCCGCGATCTGCATTGGTGGCAGATCCAGCCGGACCTGCTGACTCGGCATCGCCGACTGGCCCGGGTCGTCAACGTGGGGGCCGGCCTTCTCACCGTGACGGTTGCCGCCGCGCTGTGCGGGGCCGTCACCGATGGTGGGAGTGGTGCCATCACGGCGGGATCGGTGGCGCTGCCGCTCGGCCTCGGCGTCGCCACACAGGTTCTCGGTGTCTACCCCATGCGGCCAAGGCCGTTCGGGGTGCGTCTCGGTCCCCTGCCCATCCTCGGCTCCTACCTCGCGACCAGTGTGGCGTGCGGCCTCGCTGTGGGCGTTCTGACCGGGAACTCGGAGGTCGCGGTAGTCGTGGGGGCGACCTTCGGCAGTGTCAGCATGGGCTCCGTTCTCCGTCGATCGGTCCGGCGGAGAGAACCGCGGGACCCCCGATTCGACAACCATCAACTGAGCTCATCGACTATCGCGGTGTTGTCACTGTTGGAGGCGATGGTCGGCTTCGGGAGCGCAGCACTCGTCGGCGGCCTCACCGACGCAATGGTGGCCGCGGCGGTTCTGGGAACGGTGACGCTGCTGGCGACGGGCGGGTGGCGACGGCTGCTGTTCCGGCTCACCCATCTCCGGCTCGTCCTCGCCGGCCGCCTGCCGCTACAGCTGGCCCGTTTCCTTGATGACGCCCACCGGAAACGGGCCGTCCTCCGGCGCGCCGGCGCCGTCTATCAGTTCCGTCACGCGCTGCTGCAGGATCACCTTGCCTTGGTGCAGGCCGCCGACCACACCCGCGCCCTGATGAACCACGGCGACAAGGCGGCCGCGACCCGCCTGACCGCGATGCTCACCACACTCGGGCGATCCGATGAGGTCACCGACCTGCTGCACCACCGATGGGAGAGCGGCGACCGGTACGTCGCCAGACAGCTGGCTCTTCGCCGCATCGAATCGGGACGGAGGGAAGAGGGCCTGCGAATCCTGCGTGCGGCATCGACGGACGACCGGAAATCGGCGAAACGCGACCGCGCGGTCCTCGCCCGCCTCCTCGCCAGGTTCGGCATGCTCGATGAACTCCGATCGCGCGCGGACGCGGGCGATGACGCCTCTGCCGAAAGACTCATGGAATGTCTGATCGCCGCTGGCGAACTCGACGAGGCCGTCAGGCGTGCAATCGATCGATCCGAATGCGATTCCGGGCTGATCCGAAGCCTGGTCGACAATGGCCGGCTGCGCGACGTTCGGACCCTGGCCGAGAGCGGCGAGTATTACAGCATCGAAGGATATCTGGAGCATCTGGTGAAGGACGCCCGGATCGCCGAGGCGGAGGCGTGGGTCGGGACTCTCCCCCGATACCAGGAGCACGGACGACGGCGACTCCACGCGCTGCTGTTCGAGCATGGAAATGGGCGTGCGGCGCTGCGCTCAGCCCGGGAGGCCCATGCCCAGCAGGTGGAGGGAGCCGCGTCGCGGCTGGCTCTGGTGCTCTGCCGCGAAGGCGACATCGAGTCGGCTGTCGAGGTCCTGCGCGGTGAGCCGCCGGAGGACACGATCGCCACCCAGCTCGCGGACATCCTCCTCGACGCGGACCGGACCGCGGAGGCATTCGATGTATTGCGCGATCGACCGGCGGCAGCCTCCCAGTCCGTCGCTCGCCGGCTTGTCGATCACCTGGTCGCCGCATCGCGCGGCGATGAGGCTGTCGCCTACATGCGGGCTCGCTCGGCCGTCCTCCGCCGATTCGCGTTCGGCGAATTGGTCGGTCTCCTCCTTCGACTGGGGCGTCTCGACGAGGCGATCCAGACGGTGCAGGACGGTGCAAGCTATGACGCCGTACTCATGGTGGCCCGGAGCCTTTTCGACGGCGGCCGTGCCGATGAGGCGATCGAGCTTCTGCGCACGATCAAGAACGAGCGTCTGTGGGGCGAGGAAACGGTGGAGATGCTTGCCGAGGCGGGTGCGTTCGATGAGATCGAGGCCCGCGCCGACGACGGGGATCGCGCCGCACTGTACTGGCGACTGGACCGCATGGTCGCCACCGGTCGTGGGGACGAGGCCATCGCCCTGCTCCAGGCGCGGATGACGGGCGACAGGGGTCGCCCGGTGTGGGACCTCGCCAACCTTCTCGGACAGCTCGGCCGGATCGACGAGGCCACCGCGATGATGCGGCGCAGCGCGGACGCAGGTGACAATGACGCACAGGCCTGGCTGGACGCCGCGGACACTGACGAGCCCTTCTGGAAGCGGAACGCCTGACCGACATCATCTCCGGGCGGGTGTGCCGCTCGCCTTCCGGTCGATCACCCGGTTGCGGCCGGCGCGTTTGGCGGCGTACAGGTTGCGGTCGGCGGCGCCGAGCACGTCGGCCGGGCGGTCCGGGTGGCGGCCGTAGGCGACGCCGATGCTCACCGTCACCGGCAGGTCGCCGGTGAGCGTGTGCCAGGGATGGTGCTGTACGGCGGCACGCAGCGCCTCGATCCGGGTGAGTGCCTCCTCGCGGGGCAGGCCGGCGAGCACCACCAGGAACTCCTCGCCGCCGAGTCGTGCGGTGAAGCCGCCGGCGTCGCCCTCGGGGACGGTCTGGGCGACCAGACCGGCGAGGACGATCAGCACCTGGTCGCCGATGTCGTGCGAGTAGGTGTCGTTGATCGACTTGAAGTGGTCGGCGTCCACGATGGCGACCGTCACCGGGCGGGCACCGGCGCCCCCGGTGAGCAGTGACGGCAGGCAGGCGTCCACGTACCGCCGGTTGCGCAGCCCGGTCAGTGGGTCGCGTAGCGACTGTTCGCGGAAGCTCTCCGCGTCGCGGCGGGCCTCGGCGGTCTCGAAGGCGGCCTGCCGGATGCGGGCCTGCGCCTCCCGCTCGCGGGAGCTGAGTTCCTCACTGGCCTCGTGGTACGCCTTGTAGGCGACGAACGCGGCCCGGAAGTCGCCCAGGGTGGCGCACAGCTCGGCCTGTTCGCGCAGCACGTTGGCCCGCACCCGGGCCAGCGCCGGGGTTTCGGACAGCTGCCGGGCCCGGTCCAGGGTGGTCTGGGCCTCGGCCGTCGCACCGGTCCGGTGGTAGGCGGTGGCCAGGGTGAGGACCGCCTCGGCCTCGGCTTCCGGATACTCCGGGTCGAACTCGCAGGTCATCAGCCTCTTGGCCGTGACGACCGCCTCCTGGGTCCGGCCGACGGCGAGCTGGATGCGGGCGAGGGTGTCGAGCATCGGCGGGATCGGCTCCCGCCCGTCGCTCTCGAGCAGGGCGAGCAGCCGGGCGATCACCGGTTCGGCCTGTTCGGCGCGGCCGGCGGCGAACAGGGCGTAGGCCAGGTCGTTGAGCACGTACGAGCAGAACAGGGTGTCCTCGGCGCCGAGCGCGACCTGCTCGGCCTCCTGATAGCGCCCGACGGCGGATTCGATCGACCGGGTCCGGTACAGCGCCTCGGCCAGGGCCATCAGGTGCATCACCCGGATCCGTGGGCCGGTCGTGGCGGGCAGCAGTTCCAGCCCGCGCAGCGCGTGGTCCAGCTGGCCGGCGTAGTCGCCCATGTTGGCCGCGACCCGCGACAGTAGCCGATGGACCCGGGCCTGCAGCGACGGCAGGTCGTGCTCGGCCGCCCGGAATCCGACGGTGCGCAGGATCCGGGTCGCGTCGCCCGTGGTCTCGGTCTGCCGCAGCAGCGCGTCAGCGGCCAGCGCCTGACCACGCAGCTCCAGCTCGACGTCCCCCGCGGCCCGGCCGGCCTCCTCCGCATCGGCGGCGCACCGCAACGCGGCCGCCGGGTCGATCACGAAGGACGCCTCCAGCTCGCGGATGGCCGACGCCAGTCGAGTCGTGATGCCGCTCGATAGTCCATCCACGACAGCCGAGGGTAGTCGGCATGTCGATCTGCGCAATGCCCGCGCGGCTCGCGTGTGCCGGTGTCTGCGCAGGTGAGATGATCACCTGATGGCCCTGCCCGTGGACGTCGACTTGGCTCTGGTCGGTGGCGGCGGGGCGGCGTCGCTCGTCCTCGCCGCCCTGGACCGGGAGAACCTTTCCGGGGTACGGGTGGCGATCGTCGACCCGGTACACAAACGTGGGCAGGACCGCACCTGGGCGTTCTGGGGTACTCCGGGTACGTTCCTCGATCCGCTGCTCAGCGCGAGCTGGCCGGCCGTCGACGTGGTCACCGCGGCCGATCGCCGGACGTTGGCCCTGCATCCGCTGCGGTACGCGATGCTGCGGTCCGGGCCGCTCTACGACCTGGCGGGTGCGGCGGAGCAGAGACTCGGCGCGATCCGGTTCACCGCCGCGGCCGGTGCGCTGCACGACGACGGTGGGCATGTCACCGTCCACGATGCGGAGGGTGCGCCGCTGGTTCGCGCCGGGTGGGTCCTCGATTCCCGGCCGCGCCCGCCGGGACGTCCCGGCCGTACCCATTGGCTGCAGCATTTTCGTGGCTGGTGGCTGGAGGCCGACCGGCCGCTGTTCGACGCGCGGCGGGCGGTGCTGATGGACTTCCGGACCCCGCAACCGGCGCGCGGGGTGTCGTTCGGATACGTGTTGCCGGTCAGTGACCGTTTCGCCCTGGTCGAGTACACCGAGTTCTCGCCGGCGGTGCTGTCCGGCGGTGAGTACGATGCGGCGCTGCGCGACTACCTCACACGGCTCGGCATCGACGGCGACACCGTGCGGGTCCGCGAGGTGGAGAACGGGGTGATCCCGATGACCGACGGTGTCTTCGAGAGCCGGCCGTCGCCGCGGGTGGTCCGGCTCGGCACCGCGGGGGGAGCGACCCGGCCGTCCACCGGTTTCACCTTCACCGCGATGGCCCGGCAGGCCGACCGGATCGCCCGGGAGGTCGCGGCCGGCCGGGCGCCGCTGCCCGGCCCGGCATACCCGGCCCGGCACCGGTGGATGGACGCGGTGCAGTTGCGGGCCCTGGATCGTGGGCTGACCGACGGTGTCGCGTTCTTCGGCCGGTTGTTCGACCGTAATCCTGCGGAGCGGGTGCTGCGGTTCCTCGACGGCACCACCTCGTGGCGTGAGGACCTGACCCTGATGGCGTCCGCTCCCCTGCTGCCGATGATCCGGGCCGCCACCGGTGACGCGGTCGCCCGCCTGACCCGCTCCGCGGGCCGCGGCCGGACCGGTGGACAACGCTAACCACTCGCTGACATGCCGTTGAGAACTTCGTTGGTATGTCTTTCAGGAAAATGTCTCTCCTGCTCGCGGCATCCGTCGCTGTCCTGACCGTCACCGCGTGTGGGAGTGAGCCGGAACCGCAGACCACCGGCGCCGAGGTCGCAACGCTACAGAGCGCCCCGGTCGGCGCACCCGCCTCGGCAGCCTCGGCGGCGACCGGCGACGGTGCGGTCATCCGTCCGGATGCGAGCAGCGCGGAGATCCACGACCTCGAACGTGCCTACTTCAAGTGCCTGCGCGACAACGGCGCTCCGTCGTCGAAGGACGGCGTCACCGAACCGGGGCGGCCCTCGCCCGCGCCCGAGACGGTCCGGGCCGCGGAGGTCGCGTGTGCCGACAAGCAACCGGTGAGCTGGTTCGACGTGGAGCGGCGGACCAATCCGGAGTTCCCCGATCTGCTGCGGACCGCGGCCGGGTGCCTCAAGAAGAAGGGATTCCAGGCACGGGTCGTCGAGACACCCCAGTGGCGGCTCGCGTATCGAGACAGCGGCGAGTTCATGCGGGCCGGTGATACCGAGGCGCAATGCGTCGACGAGGCGTTCGCCGCCAGGATCAAGACGTATCGCTGACGGGCCCGGCGGGGACGCGTACGGTGACGGTGGTTCCGGCGGCGAGCGTGCTGACCGCGTGCACCGTGCCGCCGTGCGCCCCCGCGAGGTCACGCACGATGGCCAGACCCAGACCGCTTCCGCCGGTATTGCGCCCGCGGGAGCGGTCGGCCCGCCAGAACCGGTCGAAGATGTGTGGCAGGTCGTCCGGTGCGATGCCCGTACCCGTGTCGGAGACCTCGATGAGCAGGTCAGGGCCGGTCACGTCGGCCCGCAGCGCGACGGTGCCGCCGGGCGGTGTGTGCCGGACCGCGTTGGAGAGCAGGTTGCCGGCGACCTGACGCAACCGGACCGGGTCTGCCACCACCGTCGTCCGCGGGTCGAAGAGGGTCGTCAGCTGTATTCGGCCGGCCTCCGCGGCACCCCGGTGCGCCTCGACGGCGACCCCGAGGACGTCGCCCAGCCGCATCGGTTCCGGGTGGATGCGCAGCGTGCCCGCGTCCGCGGCGGCCAGGTCGCGCAGGTCGTCGAGGATGCGGGACAGCTGCGAGGTCTCGTTCAGCAGCAGCGTGAGCAGGTGGCTGTCGGTGGGCGTCACACCGTCCTCGGCCGCCTCCAGCCAGCTCTGGATGTTCGTCGTGGGATTGCGCAGTTCGTGGGCGATGTCGCTGATCATCGCCTTGCGCTGCCGCTCGGAGCGGTCGCGGCCCTCGGCCAGGTCGTTGAGGACCGTGGCGAGGTGGCCGATCTCGTCCCGGCCGGCGACCGGCATCGGTTGCCGGGCGCCCGCCGCGGCGGTGAGCGCGCGCAGCGGCCGGACCAGGCGCAGCCCCATCAGGACGGTGAAGGCGACGGTCAAGGTGAGTACGGCGCCGATGACCCAGGCGATGCTGGCGAGGTTGTCGCCGGACAGGCTGAACACCTCGGGCTCGCCTGAGGTGGCCGGGTCGCCGACGTACAGCAGGGCGGGCGGTGCCACGTACGGTCGCAGTTGGTCTCGGCGCGAGCTGGTGATGCAGGCGTCGAGCTTCGGTGAGGGCTCCTCCTTCGTGACGAAGCCGGGCCCGATGCCGACCGTCCGCTTCGAGCCCAGACATCGGGTGACGCGGCGCTCGAGGTCGGACAGCGCTGTGGCCTCGGTCTGGATGCGTTCCGGGTAGTGGACGCCTCCGCAGCTCATGGCGGCGATGTCACCGATGGCGGCGGACCGTGCCCGCACGGTCCACCGGCCGGTCGGCTCCTCGACGGTCTCCCCCGGCGCGCCGTGGCTCTGCATGCAGCCGAGCACGCCGTCGGCCCACTTGCGCACGAGTGCCCGCTCGTCCCTGGTCAGGCGGTAGGGGCCGACGGCGCGGGGGTCCGGGCCGTCCAGCGGATCGATCGTCGCGGTGGGCCGGCGGTCCGTCGGCCACGCTCCCGGGTGGGTGTCCGCGATCGGCTGCCGGTCGGCGGTCAGCAGCGTGATGCGCTGTCCGGTCCGCTGCGCCAGCTGGTCCAGTGTCGGGGCGACCCCGTCCCACCCGCGGTGGGTGGCGGCGAAACCGGTCAGGACGTCGTACACGTGCCGGTCATCGGCGAGTGACCGGCCCTGTTCCTGGCGGATCGCCTGGGTCGTGGTCTCGACCGCGAGCCACGCCGTGCCGACGACCGCGCAGACGGCCACCAGGATCGAGGTGGCCAGCAGCCGCACCACAATGCTCCGGTGCATCGGTACGCCGCTGCCGGCCATCACCTGCCGCCGGTGAGCTTGTATCCGACGCCGTACACGGTGACCAGCAGTTCGGGTTGCTGGGGATCCGCTTCGATCTTCCGGCGCAGGTTGAGGATGTGCACGTCGATGGCCCGGCGGGTGGAGGACCGGTCCAGACCGTTGCTCACCTCCAGCAGCTGGTTACGGGTGAAAACCCGCTCGGGTTGCCCGCTCATCGCCTCGATGATCGCGAACTCGCCCCGCGTGCACTCGATCCGCCGTCCCGCCACGGTGACCTCGTGCCGTCCCGGGTCGACGGTCAGCGGTCCGACCCGGCGGATACCGCGGGGATCCGGTGCCGCCGTGGCGCGGCGCAGCAGGCTGCGGACCCGGGCCGCGAGAACCCGGGGGCTGTACGGTTTCGTCAGGTAGTCGTCGGCGCCCAGTTCCAGCCCGACGAGCTGGTCCTCCTCCTCGGTGCGCGCGGTCAGCATCAGCACCGGCACCGCCGACTGCTGCCGCAGCCGCCGGCACACCTGCAGCCCGCTGAGGACCGGCAGCATCACGTCGAGCACGAGCAGGTCCGGCGCGGTACGCAGCGCGTGGTCGAGCGCCGCCTGGCCGTCGTGCACCACGGCCGCCCGGTGACCGTCGGCCTCCAGATACCGCCGAAGCACCTCGGCTTGGAGTTCGTCGTCCTCGGCGATCAGCACGTATGCGCACACGGGGGCACTATATGTAGGAAGATCGAGTAATTTCGCCGTCCGGATCGTTGCTGCCGCCTAACAGGTTCCTGATGTCGCGCGTCTGGGCGGAGTCATCCTGGCGAAGCCGTACTGACGGAGTGTCGTACGTCTGTAGGAAGATTCTGGGATGCCGGTCGCTTCCCGTTGGGGCATGACTCCCCAACGCAGTATCGAGTTCGAGTGTGCACGCCGAGGCGTCTCCGCTGTGGTGGCCGGTTGCGTTGGACTCGTCGAGGGCGACGACGGTGATGCCGAGTTGATCATGGCGTTGGGTGGCCCTGCTTCGGGGCGAATGCTCTGTGGTTCTTCCCGTGCCGATCTCCACTGGCTGCGGGTCTGGGGAATGCGCGGCCTCCTGTGGGCTTGGGATGACAGCACGGCGGCCGCCGCAGCCGCGCAAGCGGCATTGACCGATGACGCGTGGCGGGTGCGCGAGATGGCCGCCAAAGTAGTGGCGAAACGTTCGATCGGGGACGCGATGCCCGCGCTGGTGCTTCTGCAGGTAGACCCGGTAGTACGCGTACAAGCCGCGGCCGATCGGGCCATCCGGATCCTGGCCCGCGCAAACGCATAGTCGAGCAGCGCGCGTCACCGTCACCGTGACGGTAAAGCGAATGCCAGCGATACGGGACCACAGGCGAATACCGGCGCTGCCTGCAAAAACAGGCGGGAAGACAAACACTTACCTGGCGTTCGTTGAGGTCGATGTGCCGGCCGCTCGGGTCGCCGCCGACGATGCGGCTTGACGTCGTTACTACGTCCTGCGATGCTACGCGTTACGTAGTAACGGGAGGCACATATGTCGGGGCTGTCTCAACTCGGTAGGTTCTCCGAGCCGGCGTTGCTCATCCTGGTCAGCCTTGCTGACGGGGCGAAGCACGGCTATGCGATGCAGGACGACATCGCCGCCCTGACCGACGAACGGCCGGGACCGGGCACGCTGTACGGCGCGATCCGCCGCCTGGAGGAGCACGGCTACATCGAGTCGTTGCCGGAGCAGGACCGTCGCAAGCCATATCGGCTCACCGACATAGGCCGAGCGGCCCTGCAGACCGAACTGCAGCGCATGCGTACGGTCGCCAGCACCGGGCTGCGCCGGCTGGCAGTCGCCTGATGCCCACGAACCGAAGCCGGGTTCTCGCCGTGGTGCTCGCGCTCTACCCCAGACGCATCCGCGACCGCTACGGCGCCGAGATCACCGAGTTGCTCACCCACTCCCCCACGCCGGGACGCGACCTCGCCGACGTGGCGTGGTGCGCCCTTGCCGACCGGGGAGCCTCGTTGACCATGTCGCACGCTCGTCCACACCTGATCAGACTGGCGGGGCTGCTCGCCGCTCCGCTCGTGTTCGGAGTCGCGCTGGCGGCCCTGGCCGGCATCGCCGTCACCGTCCTCGGGGCGGTGGAAGGTTTCGGTTACCAGGTCGGCTACCGGCTCGTGGACGTGGTGATCGCCGTTTCCGTGGTGCCGGTCGCTGCGGGCACGGTGTGGCTGGCCCGCAGAACCGGGCGCAGGGAGCACGTCGGCACGCCGATCCTGGTCGTACCCACGGCCCTGGCGCTGGGCACCATCGCGGTGGCGAGTCTGCCCTACCTGGGCGAAGCCGTGGGTGAGACGTGGTCGGCGACGCTGGTGTCGTCGGTGTGCTGGTGTGCCGCCACGTTCGTACTCGCCATAGGCGGTGCCGCATTGATGCAACGGGCGAGGACCGGCGCCGCCTGGACGGTCATGGTGCTGGGCGGGCTGGCCATCCTCGAACTCACCTGCACCGTGTACGTGCTGCTCGTACACCGTTCGTACGGGCTGCCTCCGTCGTCCGCGTTCGGTGCCTACCCGGTAGTGATCACCGGAATGGACCCCGGTCTCGTCGGTGACCCTGCGGGCCAGTTGGCCGAGGCCCTCAAGGGTTTGCCTGCCCTGCTCACGGTATGTACAGCGTTCACCATCACGCTGGCCCTGACCCGCACCACACGACGGCACGCGACGCCAAAGCCGGCCTCAAGCTCATCCGCCCGTCGTGAATCCTGCACAGCCAGCAAAGATCTCCACCCCATCTGCGGCCGCGAAGCAGAGAGACGCGTCCATGCCGCTCGCTCCGCCGGCCGGTGCTCCCATCGCTCACCGACCACGAGCAGCGGGTACGACCACCAGGTCAGTTCCGGGGACGCCCCTCCTGCCTGCGGTCCAGGCGCGCCGTCATGACGTAAGGATTTCGCAATATCGGTGGTGGCGCTGCTCCGGGGAGGATGAGAGCGCGCCGGTCGTTACGTGATCTGGCTTGCCGATGGCCGGGTCGGGTGCGACACGGTGGCGGCCGATGAACGGAGGGGTCGGATGAGCGTTCGCCGGGGACTCGCGGTCCTGATGATGGTTGCGGTGCTGGCGGTGGCCGGGTGCGGTGCGTCCGGCGGTGACCGGCCGCCCGGACCGGCCGGCAGCAGCGGGGGCACCGATAGTTACGCATTCAGCGTCGCGACTCTGGACGGTGGCACGTTCGACGGTCGCAGTATGGCCGGCAAGCCGGCCGTGTTGTGGTTCTGGGCACCGTGGTGCCCGACGTGTCTGGGGCAGGCGAAACAGGTCAACGCGCTGGCGGCGGACTACGCCGGTAAAGCGACCGTGGTCGGGGTGGCCGGTCTCGACAAGGTCGCTGAGATGCGTGACTTCGTGGGATTGGCGAAGCTGTCCGGGTTCCCGCAGCTCGCCGACGAGCAGGGGGTGGTGTGGCAGCGGTTCGGCATGACGCAGCAGAGCACGTTCGTGGTGCTCGACGCCCAGGGTGCCGTCGCCGCCTCCGGCCGCCTGGACCCGGCCGGGTTGCCGGCCCGGCTCGACAAGCTGCTGGTGGGCTGAGGTGTCGGAGGCACCGCTGGCGCTTGCGGTGGCCGCGGGGATGCTGGCCGCGGTGAATCCGTGCGGGTTCGCGCTGCTGCCGGCGTACCTGTCGCTGCTGATCGCCGGTGACAGCGGCGGGCGTGGTACCGCGGTGGTGCGGGCGCTGAGCACGACGGCGGCGATGACGGCCGGGTTCGTCGCCGTGTTCGGGCTGTTCGGTCTGGCCGTCGCACCGGTCGCGGGTTCGGTGCAGCGGCACCTGCCGTGGGTGACCATCGGTGTGGGACTGGTGCTGGTGGGGCTCGGTGGGTGGCTGTTGGCGGGCCGGCAGCTGCCCGGTCTGGCGGTGACGATGTCCCGTGGCCCCGCTGCCCGGCGGACGCTGCCGTCGATGGCCGTGTTCGGTGCCGCGTACGCGGTGGCATCGCTGTCGTGCACCATCGGCCCGTTCCTGGCGATCGTGGTCAGCAGTTTCCGGGCCGGGTCGAACGGTGCCGGTGTGGCGCTGTTCGTGGCGTACGCGATCGGGATGGGGTTGACCGTCGCTGTCGCCGCCGTCGCGGTTGCGCTGGCCCGCGACGGTCTGCTGCGCCGGGTCCGCCGTGCCGCTCCGGTGCTGTCCCGGGTGGGCGGCGCTCTGATGGTGGCGGCCGGCGCCTATGTGGCCTGGTACGGCTGGTACGAGATCCGGGTGCTGCGCGGTGGCGCTGACGGCGATCCGGTCATCGAGGCCGCCGACGCGGTCCAGAGGTGGCTGTCGACCGCCCTCGACCAGGTCGGAGCGGGTGCGCTGAGCATGGTGCTCGTCGTCCTGCTGGCGGTGGCCGGGGTGCGCCGGTTCACCCTCCGGCGTGCCGGCACCGGGGGTGCCTCGACCGTGGTGCCGGTTCAAGGTCGGCCTGGGGGCGATGAGCAGGACAGACGTCCGCCGTTGGCCAGGGAAGGCTGATCACAGCGCTGGTTGAGGATGCGTCGTAGGAAGCAGGATCAGCGTGCGATCAAGTCGCTGGGGGTTGTTCGAGGCGCTTCGATCTACGCCGCAAACGCGTGGTGCGCGCCCGTTGAGCAAACCCGTGCGCGGATTACGGCCGCGTCTGTCGATCAGTAGTGAGCGAGAATCTGAGTGACGGGATGCCCGACAAGTTCGGCCACCTCGGCGAGTTCTTCGTCGTCGAGCTCATACTTGGCGCGGCTGGGATTCATCGCGCAGATCTCGAAACGGGCGAACCCGACTGGCCAGTCGAAGCGTAGCGAATCCAGTGCGACGACCGTTTCACAGCAGGGCACCTCGAAGTCGAGGTTGCCGAAGGCTTCGCCCTTCTCCTCGATCAGATCGAAGAACCAGCCCACGTGGATGTCACCGCTACAGTTCGAGCAGGTGATCCCGGTGGTGTTATCACCGGCGTCGATCAGGGTGACCTCGTCGTAGAACTCTGTCTCGACCTCTTCAACGTCATCTTGTGGGCCGGAGAACAGTTGGACCACGTAACTCATTGCCGCCGCAGCCGCTTCGGGAGAGGGCTGCCACCGCTGGTCGGTAGGGATCAACCGGATGTAACCGTCGCTCACAGCGTCAGCATGAAGGTCCGTCTCGGCGTGATCAAGCTGCCGAACGAACCCGCGTCGGCAGCTTGCTGACCCGCTCGGTCGGCGCCGATGAGGTAAGTGTCGATACCAGAATGCCGGCTTCCGCACTTCCAACAGGCCGCGGGTCGGAGCGGGCCGCGCGAGCGGCGGTGACGTACGTTCCCTGACAACAGGAACTCGCCTCAGGAGGAGTGGTCGTGGCGTTCGACTCTGAGACGGCCGAGCGTGTCCGGGCCGCGTTGGCTGATCGGCAGGTCCGCGAGGTCAAGATGTTCGGGGGGCTCGCCTTCATGGTGGACGAGCGGATGGTCGTCTGTGTCTCGGCGGGTGGCTCGGACCTGCTCGTCCGGGTCTCCCCCGACAGCGACGCCCAGCACTTGGAGAAGTCGGGAGCCGCGCGCGCCGAGATGGGCAAGGGCCGTTCGATGGGCGAGGGGTGGATCACGGTCGACAAGACGGCCCTTGTCGAGGAGAAGGACTTCACGGACTGGATGACAGCAGCGCTGTCTTTCCACGCGCAGGGCTCAGGCGGGAAGCCGGCGACCAGGTCCAAGACCGAAACAAAGTAGCCCCGGTCCCCGCCGGGGCGGACGCCCCGGGGGATCGCCACCGGGTAGCACTTCGCTGCCGTTGTCGCTGTCGAAAACCAGGCACGGTCGTGCGAGCCTGCCGCGCAGGGTGGGAACGCCCTCGCCGGCAAGGGCGTCGAGGGCGGCCAGCAGCAGCACGTCGGCCTCGAAACGGAGCCCGGTCAGCGCAACCCTTCGGGAACGATTCGCCACGTGCTTCGCCTGGGTGACGCTCTCACTGATCTCCCGGATCGGCGCGCCCATCTCCTCGGACCCGGCCGCCTACCAGGGGCTTGAGGTCGGCCGGGAATCACCCGGTGGCCGAGGAGGTAGGCGGATGGCTCAGTCCGGCGGTCCGATAGGACTGCCTTGCGCGGCCGGGCTGTCGGCCGCCTCCCCCGGCGTACCCGAGCCGCCGTTCTCGGCCAAGTGCTCGTGGTCGTGGTCGAGGTCGCCGGGCAGGTCGTTGTCCGGTTCGGTCATCGCCCCGGTGTCCATCGATCCCGGGTCCGCGATGCTGCTCAGATCGTCGTGCGGATTAGTCATGCCCGACGTCTACCCGGCACGGCGCCGGTGACTCACCGCGCCGCCCGTGTTCACGGCGATTTCACCCGCCTCACTATTCATCCCAGGTCCGGATGCGGGCTAGTACCAACGCCGTTCAGTTAGGGCTGGATGCCGCCGCAGTCGGCGGCATGGTCAACCTCTGGGGCAGCTACCTCATCTTCGTGCGGGTAGCCGTGCGATAGGGCATCAGCCATGGTGAACCCGGCCTCGTCCGGCACCTTTGGCGGCGTACATGGCGGTGTCGGCACGCCGTAGCTGCGCGTTGGGGTTGTCGCCCTGGGCCGCGGTGATGACGCCGATGCTCGCGCCGATGTACACCGTCCGTTCACCGAGTTCGAACGGCTGTGCCAGCTCCTGAACGATGCGTTCGGCGATGGCACCGGCCGTGCGGTCGTCGGTCCAGGGCAGAATGACGGCGAACTCGTCCCCACCGAGCCGAGCGATGACATCCCCGGCTCGCACGACGCCACGCAGCCGGTCCGCGACGCCCAGCAGGATGTTGTCGCCGGCGTCATGACCGAGTTTGTCGTTGACCGGCTTGAACCCGTCGAGGTCGATGTACAGCAAGGCGGTAGGGCCCACCTCACCGGTTAGCGACTGCTGCCAGCAGGTGTGAAAGCGCCGGCGGTTCGCCAAGCCGGTCAGCTGATCGGTGCTCGCCTGCACCTCGGTCGATTTCAGGGTGTCGGTCAGCAGCACCACCAGGCCGTGCAGGCGGGCGATGACCAGCAGAAACAGGATCACGCAACCCGACACGATCACCGGAATGTTGATCTCGGTACCGCGCAGCCATTCGATGACCAGTGCTGCGGGTGCCATGAGGCTGGCTGCCGCCAGCGCGATCAGCCGCCGCACGCCGATCGGGCCCTCAGCCACCGGCGGCGACAGCCGTGACATGTCGGCCATGCTCGGGTGCAGCGCGGCCGCGCCGGCGAACGCGTACATCAGCATCCAGGCCGCATCGATCGGGTCGCCGGCGTTGTAGCCGCTCGTGAGCTCCATGAATCCGTAGACCACATCGCCGACAAGCATGGCCACCATCGCGGCCACGGAGAGCCGGTAGGCCGGCGGCTGATCCCCGCGGCCGGTGGTCAGCCGTACCAGCACCGCCAGAAGCAGTAGGTCGGCCATCGGATAGGCCAGTGACACCGCGCGAGCCAGAACGTCGAGGTCGCTGGCGTGAACGTACGGTTCCATCAGGAAGACCCACGACAGCATGGCAGCGCCGGTGGCCAGTACCAGCGCGTCCAGTAGGCCGGGCCGGTCCTTGCCCGGCCTGCGCGCCCGCACCAGGCCGAGCAGGCCCCCGGCGAGCAGAGGGTAGGAGCCCAGATAGAAGGCGTCCGCGATCGACGGGAAGACGTCACGGTCCAATACCGAGCTCTGCACCCAGTAGATGACGTCACCGGCGGCGAACAGCAGCCAACCCGTCGCCATGCCGTACCACGGCCAGCGCACCGCAGGCCGGTGCCGCGCCACTCCGACGACGGTGGCGACCACCGCGGAGACACCGAGCAGCCCCGACAGGACCATCTTGACCGGCTCCCACGGTGCCAGGAAGCACGCGGCCACCACCAGGACGCTCACCGCGAGGAACACCGACCACGCGTGACGACCGAACCGCAGCACCATGACTCCCTCGAACCAGCAATCCCTGACGCTGTGATCGGGAACAGTCGCCTGGATCTGAGGCATCGCCGCGGTGGTTCTTCTTACTGGTGCCGGGTGTTAGAGACGGAACAGACCGCCCGGAACGTAGTCGTGCACGACATCACGACCGACACGGGACCGTAATGCGAACGGCACCTCTCTACTGCAGGCGTCTTGACAAAGAGACGTGCCGTTCGGTTCGTCTGACGGCGAGCCGCCGGTCCGGGCTGGTTTCTTCGGTCGGGCTGTCTTATGGTCAGGGCCCGGTCCAACTGCCCAATGCAGTCGCGGCCTATGCGGTCGCCGCCTGCTGCGCATCGTCGCCGCGAGCTGGGGAGTGTCAAGAAAACGGTGTAACTCGATTTGTTGAAGGTCAGTTACGGCCTGCGGTGAGGCGTCCTTCGAAGGCGAGGTCGAAGGCGTTGAGT
>NZ_QGGR01000029.1 GCF_003148685.1 Actinoplanes xinjiangensis
CGAAACCATTATCTACTGGGCGGCAATCCTTCAGATGACCCGCCGCCACGCCCGTACCACAACCACCGCTATATAGATCAGAAACAGGCTCTATAGCAGCGACGAGCATCCACGATTCCCGATCGTGTGCGCCTGACGTCTCTTGCCGGTGCAGCCGCCCGGTTCGATCCGCGGGGACAGTAGGCGGCGCCCTTGACCGCGGGACCGGTCCTCCGCTGGGGCGACAGTGCGGCGGCCGGCCGGAGCCGGCGGTGCGGATACGGTTCTACGGGTGGACATCGAACTGATCGATGGCGACATCACGGTTCAGCGGGTCGACGTGATCGTCAACGCGGCCAACTCGTCGCTGCTCGGTGGCGGTGGTGTGGACGGGGCGATCCATCGGAAAGGTGGCCCCGAGATCCTGGCGGAGACCCGGATGCTGCGTGCCTCGAAGTACGGGCGGGGCTTGCCGACCGGACAGGCCGTCGCGACCACTGCCGGCCGACTTCCCGCGACGTGGGTGGTGCACACCGTCGGACCGGTCTTCAGCGCCGAGGAGGACCGGTCGGAACTGCTGCGGGCCTGCTACGCCAACTCGCTGCGCGTCGCCGACGAGCTCGGTGCCGGGTCGATCGCGTTCCCGCTGATCTCGGCCGGCATCTACCGGTGGCCGGTCGAGGACGCGGTTCGGCAGGCGCTCACCGTGCTCCGCGCGGCCCGGCCTGAGCATCTGCGGACGGCGACGCTCGTCCTGTTCGGCGCCGACACGGCCGCGATCGCTCACGGTGTGGCCGGTGACCAGCGGCACCAGCCGGACAGCCGCTGAGAGCCCGGCCCGCGCGAGCCGGACACCCAGCGAGCTGAGCGTATCGCGAGGTAGACGCGCTGCTAGGTGGGCGAGCTAGGCGCATCCCGAAGGCGGGCGCGTTGCGGGCTGGATGCACCGCGGACTGGATGCACCGCGAGCCGGATGCACCGGGCGCTGGTCGCACCGCTAGTTGGACGCCAGGCGAAGTGGGTGCGCTGTGAGGTGGATGCGCTGTGAGGTGGGCGCTGCGCGTGGGGGGCGGCCGGAAGGGGTCAGGCGGAGGCTCGGGTGATCAGCTCGGTGGGCAGGATGATCGCCGGATCGATGTCGGGGTCGCCGGCGATCAGGCGCAGCATCTGGCGGGCCATCACCCGGCCGGCCTCGGCGATCGGCTGGCGGACCGTGGTGAGCGGCGGGTCGCTGTACCGGCTGATCTCGAAGTCGTCGAAGCCGATCACCGCGACGTCGTCCGGTACGCGGCGACCGGCGTCACGCAGCGCCTGGAGAGCGCCGTGGGCCATCAGGTCGGAGGCGGCGAAGACCGCGTCGAGGTCGGGGTCCTGGGCGAGGAGGGCGCGCATCGCGGTGACCCCGGATTCGCGGGTGAAGTCGCCGGCCGCCACCAGGGACGGCAGGCCGGCCCGGCGGAGGGTCTCGTGGTATCCGGTGAGGCGTTCGAGGCCGGCCACCATGTCCTGCGGCCCGGCTATCGTCGCGATCCGCCGGCGTCCGGACGTGATCAGGAGGTCGAGGGCCGCGGCGACTCCGCCGGCGTGGTCGACGTCCACGTAGGGGACCGGCGGGTCGGCGAGCATCGGGCGGCCGCTGCAGATCACCGGGATGCCGCGGCGGGCCAGCAGGCCGGGTAGCGGGTCGGCGCCGTGGATGGAGGCGAACATGACGCCGTCGACGTGGCCGGCGACGGCGTAGCGCTCGACCCGGTGGTATCCGGCGGCCGAGCCGGCCATCATCAGCACCAGCTGCTTGTCGGCGGCCTCCAACTCGGAGCCGACACCGCGGATGATGGCCGGGAAGAACAGGTCGTCGGAGAAGACCCGGTTCGCGGTCTCCGGCAGGATCAGTGCGATCGAGTCGGTCTGCCGGGTGACGAGGCTCCGGGCCGCCTGGTTCGGCACGTAACCGAGCTCCTCGACGGCCCGGTTGACGGCCTCACGGATGGTGGCCGCGACGGTGGTGGATCCGTTGACGACGCGGGACACCGTCGCCCGGGACACCCCGGCTCGACGGGCGACCGCTTCCAGAGTCGGCCGTTCCCGCGTCGTCACAACCCGCTCCCGTCGTCGATGGTCCGGCGATCGCGGGGATCACTCCAGGCCGTTACGCCGGATCACCTCGCGGTACCACTTCGCGCTGTCCTTGAGCACACGCTGCTGCGTCGTGTAGTCGACGTGCACGATACCGAAGCGCTTCGCGTACCCCTCGGCCCATTCGAAGTTGTCCATCAATGACCAGGCGAAGTAGCCGCGGAGGTCGACGCCGGCGGCCAGGGCGTCGTGGCAGGCGCGCAGGTGGGCGTCGACGTACTCGATACGCAGCGGGTCGTGGACGCCCTCGGGGTAGGCCGCGCCGTTCTCGGTGATCATCAGCGGGGTGCCCGGGTAGTCCCGGTGGATGCGGGTGAGCAGTCGGGTCAGCGACGCCGGCTCGATCTGCCAGCCCATGTCGGTGACCGGGCCGACCGGCTTGCGGAAGGCGATGCCCTCGCTGCCCGGGTAGTCGAGGGCGGCAGGCTGGCCGGGCTTCGCCGACACGTACGACGGGGTGTAGAAGTTGATGCCCAGCACGTCGATCGGCGCGTTGATGATCGTCTCGTCGCCGTCCTTGATGAAGGACAGGTCGGTGATCCGCGAGACGTGTTCGAGCACGTCGGCCGGGTAGTGGCCGCGCAGCAGCGGGTCGAGGAAGATCCGGTTGGCGACGCCGTCGATGACGCGGGCGGCCTCGACGTCGGCCGGGTTCGTCGGGTCGAGCGGGGAGACCTCACACGGGTTGAGCGTGATGCTGATGCTCTGCGCGCCGGCCGAGCGCAGCGCCCGGGCGGCCAGGCCGTGGGCCAGGTTGAGGTGGTGGACGGCGGCCAGCGAGCCGGCCGGGTCCTGACGGCCGGGGGCGTGGATGCCGTTGCCGTAACCGAGGTAGGCCGCGCACCACGGTTCGTTCAGCGTGGTCCAGGTGCCGACCCGGTCGCCGAGACGGCCGTAGACGATCTGCGCGTACTCGGCGAAGGCCTCGGCGGTCTCCCGCACGGTCCAGCCGCCGCGGTCCTCCAGCGTCTGCGGGAGGTCCCAGTGGTAGAGCGTGACGACCGGGTCGATGCCCTTGCTGAGCAGCTCGTCGGTGAGCCGGTCGTAGAAGTCGAGGCCGCGGGTGTTGACCGGACCGGTGCCGTCCGGGCGGATGCGCGGCCAGGCGACCGAGAAACGGTAGGCGCCGAGGTTGAGGTCGGCCATCAGGGCGACGTCCTCGGCATACCGGTGGTAGTGATCGCACGCGACGTCACCGGTGTGGCCCGCGTGGACCTTTCCCGGCGTACGGCTGAAGGTGTCCCAGATGGACGGGCCGCGACCGTCCTCCCTGACAGCGCCCTCGATCTGGTACGAGGCCGTGGCCGTCCCCCAGACGAAGCCTTCGGGGAAGGTGATCCCCGTCGGGGCCGGCTGCGCCGACGTGGACGTGACGGTTGCCGTCATGTCATCTGCTCCTGATGATCCGCCGAACTTAACCGGTTCATCTTACGGCCTGAGAGCGCTCCAACAAGGGTACGGCGGTCAAAGTTCAGCCGGTACGCAGCGCCTGGAAGAGGCGAGGGTCCCCACTGAGCGCCAATTGGTCCGCTCGTTTGCGGCCCATCAGGGCCAATTGCAGGTCGCTCACGCTGCCGGTCGCCTTGGCCCGCGCGTGATGATCGTCGCTGTCCAGAATCGTGCCGGTGTCCAGCAGGGCGATCCCCGCGCCACGAAGCCGGATGAACCACTCCTGCCCGGCGTCCGTGCCGACCAGGTGCACGACGCCGTGCAGATCGGTCGGCCCCTGGCGCCGGCCGGCCGGCAGCCACGTGTCCAGGATCTCGCCGACGCCGTCGGTCGCGAGTTTCGTCTCGATCGGCGTGGCCCGGCCCGCGGCCGACTCCGCGTCCCACCGGTGCACCGAGATCTCGTGTGCCATCCGGCGGTCCCAGAAGCCGGCCCGTTTCGGCTGGGGTGCCCAGTTCCACGCCGGGAAGTCCTGATCGAGCGCCTCCAGCGTCTCGATCGTGCCGGTCAGTTCGCGCCGCAACAGGTCGAGCGTCTCCGGCCAGTCACTGCGGGGCAGGGTCGGTGCGCTCTCCGGGACGGAGGTGACCCCGCGCGCCACCGTGCCGCGCACCCAGTGCAGCACCTCGGTGACATGGTGGGCGAGGTCGGCCACGGTCCAGTCCGGGCAGCCGGGAACCGCCGGCTCCGGGCCCATCTCGGCGACGGCGTCCCAGAGTGCCGGCCCATCGGCGCGCAGCGCCCCGAGCCAGAAATCCTTCGTCGCGTGCAACCTGTTCATCGCAGTCTCCCCGCTCGCCTGACCGCCGGTGAACCTTCCCCTCGGGCGGACCTTAGGGTTGGCGTCGTGACTGATACCCCTTCGGCCCCGGAGAGATTCCTGTCGGCGTACACGACGCTACGCCTCGGCGGGCCCGCAGGCACAGTGACCACCGCGGTCCATACGGACGAGGCGGTCGGTGCGGTGCGCTCGGCCGCGGCGGCCGGTCGCCGGCTGCTGGTCCTCGCCGGGGGCAGCAACGTGGTGATCGGCGACGACGGCTTCGACGGTGAGGTGCTGCTGCTGCGTACCCGGGGCGTCGAGGTCACCGGTGAGGACGCCGCCGGCGTCCTGGTGCGGGTCGCCGCGGGCGAGCCCTGGGACGATTTCGTGGCGTACGCGGTGACGAACGGCCTGTCCGGTGTCGAATGCCTGTCCGGCATCCCGGGCGCCGCCGGGTCCACCCCGATCCAGAACGTCGGGGCGTACGGCCAGGAGGTGGCGCACACCATCGAGGCGGTGCACGCGTACGACCGGGTGGCCGACGAGATCCGGGTGATGACCCCGCAGGAGTGCCGCTTCGGGTACCGGACCAGCGTCTTCAAGCACGACGACCGTTTCCTGGTCACCGCGGTCGACTTCCGGCTGGCCCGGTCGGGCGAGTCGGCCCCGATCCGGTATGCGGAGCTGGCCCGCTCGCTCGGTGCCGGGGCCGGCGACCGGGTGCCGCTGCGCCAGGCCCGGGACACCGTGCTCAAGCTGCGCGCGGGGAAGGGCATGGTGCTCGACCCGGAGGACCGCGACACCTGGTCGGTCGGCTCGTTCTTCACCAACCCGGTGGTTCCGTCCGCCGTGCTGGAAAGCCTCGGCGAGGTGCCGAACTGGCCGGGCGCCGACGGGACGGTCAAGCTCCCGGCGGCCTGGCTGATCGAGCACGCCGGTTTCCCGAAGGGTTTCGCCGGTGACGGGGTGGCCATCTCCGGCAAGCACACCCTCGCGCTCACCAACCGGGGGGCGGGCACCACGACAGCGCTGCTGGATCTGGCCCGGACCATCCGTGACGGGGTCCGGGCCAGGTTCGGCGTCGAGTTGCACCCGGAGCCGGTGCTGATCAACTGCGCGCTCTGACCGGGTTCCGGTGGCTCACACCCACCCGAACACCTGCGTGTAATAAGGAGTGCCGTCGGCGGAGTAGGCCACTCCGGCGCCGAACGACCTGGCCTTGCAGTTGAGGATGTTGCGGCGGTGCCCGGGGCTGGCCATCCAGGCCTTCACCACCTCGGGCGCGGTGCGGTAACCCCAGGCGATGTTCTCCCCGGCCGGCTGCCGGTAACCGGACTCGGTACTGCGGTCGACGAAGGTCGAGCCGTCCCGCCAGACGTGGCTGAACAGCCTGGTCCGGGCCATGTAGTTGCTCTGCCGCAACGACGCGGTGACCAGGTGGCCGTCGACCGCCAGCGCGGGACAGCCGGCCTCCCGGCGTTCCTCGTTGGTCAGCCGGACGACCTGCACCATGACGGCGCGGGCCCGTACCTGGACCGGGTTGAGAGAAGGCTTGGGCCGGGTGGCGGGCGGTGCGGCCGGAGCCGCGGCGGCCCGGGGTGCTCCCGGGATGACGGGTGCCGTGGCGGCCGGTGGTGACGGGGTTCCCTGGGGGCGCGGCGGCACGACCGGTCCCTGGGCCAGGGCCGGTGCGGAGAGTGCGAACAGCGCGGGCGCCGCCGCGAGCGCGGCGACACGTCGTACCACCAGGTCGAACACGGGTGCCTCCCGGATCGCATTGACCGGGCGCGGATCGCCCGTCACGGCTATCGCACCCCGTACCTCGCGGCGTGTCACATCTTTCTCGGAAAGGGCGATAAGCCGTAGAAGAAATGTCAGGCTGTAGGGATGTCCCGCTCGGGCCGGTGGGTCGCTCGGCGTTCGGCCCGTCTCAGCGGATCCTCGCGGACCGGCTCGGACCCCGTCACCCGACGCTAGACTGTCACTGTCCGTAAATAGGCGATGACATCACGCTATATGGTGGTTTTGCGCCGCCAGTGCGGGTTAGGGACAGGGTGAGCACACGATGAGTCGCCTACTCGTGGTCGAGGACGACCCGGACATCGCACTCGCTCTCCGGTTGTTGTTCAGCCGGGCCGGTTACGAGGTGGCGCACGCCGCCGACGGCCGCTCCGGGCTGAAAGAGGCCTACGCCGAACACCCCGATCTGGTGGTGCTGGACGTCGGCCTGCCGGAGATGGACGGCTGGCAGGTGCTGGAGCGGCTGCGGGACGTCTCGGATGTGCCGGTGCTCGTCCTCACCGCACACGGCCAGGAGGCGGAGAAGGTGCGCGGCCTACGGGGCGGCGCCGACGACTACCTGACCAAGCCGTTCGCCAACAACGAATTGCTGGCCCGGGTGGAGGCCCTGCTGCGGCGCTCCTCCTCCGGACAGAACAGCTGGGCCAGCCAGGTCTACGACGACGGCCTGGTGCACCTCGACCCGACCAAGCGCCGGGTCTATGTCAAGGGTGAGGAGAAGCGCCTCACTCCGACCGAGTTCCGCCTGCTCAACGCGTTGGTGCGGCATGCCGGCGCGGTTCTCTCGCCGAACCAGCTGCTTACCCAGGCCTGGGACGACCCGACCGGCATCGGTCAGGAGCGGGTCAAGTTCGCGGTGCTGCGGCTGCGGCGCAAGCTCGGCTGGTCCGACCCCGAGGAGTCACCGATCGAATCGGTGCGCGGGTTCGGCTATCGCTACCGCCGCCCGGGCGGGGAGTCCTGATCATTCCGGCGTACCGGGCGATCTTCTCAGTTGGTGCCCCGAGGGGTCGATGAGGGCAGTGAAGCCGAGCAGGAGGTAGCAAGTCGTGGAAGACCTTGGCGAGATCGTTGGCGAATTCCTCATGGAGAGCCATGAGAACCTGGACCAGATCGACCGGGACCTCGTCAGCCTCGAACAGGAGCCGGGCTCCCGTGACCTGATCTCCCGCATCTTCCGGGCGATCCACACGATCAAGGGGACCAGCGGATTCCTGGCGTTCTCCCGTCTGGAGAAGTTGGCGCACGCGGGAGAGTCACTGCTCTCCCGGCTGCGCGACGGCGTCCAGCCGGTCACCCCGGAGACCATCACCGTTCTGTTGCTCTGCATCGACGGCGTGCGGTCGATCCTCGCCTCGATCGAGGAGAACGGGTCCGAGGCCGAGGTCGACATCGAGAGCATGATCGTCCGGATCAAGGCGCAGATGGATGCGCCGACGGATGCCGCAGCGGCGGCTCCGGCCGCCGCCGAGGCCGCCCCGGCCGCCGGGGCGGAGGCCCCGGCGAGTGTCGAGCAGGAGGCTCCGGCCGCCCGCCCGGCCCCCGAGCCGGTCTCGGACCAGCGCCAGCCGCTCGGTCAGATGCTCGTCGACGCCGGCGCGGCGCAGCCCTCCGACGTCGCATCGGCCCTCCAGCAGCAGATCGAGGGTGACGAGCGCAAGCTCGGCACGATCCTGCTCGAAGAGGGCAAGGCGGCGCCGACCGCGGTCAACGAGGCGCTCCAGTCACAGGCCCCGAAGCGCAGCATCGCCGACAGTGCGATCCGGGTCGACGTCGACCTGCTCGACACCCTGATGAACATGGTCGGTGAGCTGGTCCTGGCCCGGAATCAGCTGGTCCGGGGCGTGATGGAGATCGGCGACTCCGGTCTGGTCCGTAGCGCCCAGCGGCTCGGCATGATCACCAGTGAGCTGCAAGAGGGCATCATGAAGACCCGGATGCAGCCCATCGAGCACATCTGGTCGAAGCTTCCCCGCGTCGTCCGGGACCTGAGCAACTCGCTCGGCAAGCAGGTCGCGCTCGTGATGGAGGGCAAGGAGACCGAACTCGACCGGAGCCTCCTGGAGGCGGTCAAGGACCCGCTGACCCACCTCGTGCGCAACGCGGTCGACCACGGCATCGAGGAGCCGGAGCGGCGGATCGCCAGCGGCAAGGACCCCGAGGGCACGCTCACGCTCCGGGCGTACCACGAGGGTGGGCACGTCGCGGTCGAGGTCGCCGACAACGGCGCCGGCCTGAACGTCGAGCGGATCGCGCAGAAGGCCGTGGAGAACGGACTGCTCCGCCCGGAGCAGATTCCGAACATGGACAAGCGCGACATCATGGCGATGGTCTTCCAGCCGGGCTTCTCCACGGCCGCGAAGGTCACCAACGTCTCCGGCCGCGGCGTCGGCATGGACGTGGTCAAGACCAACATCGAGAACATCGGCGGCGCGGTCAGCGTCGACTCGACACCCGGCGAGGGTACGGTCTGGCGGCTCACCATCCCGCTGACGCTCGCCATCATCCAGGCCCTCACCGTCGACTGCGCGGATCAGCGCTACGTCGTCCCGCAGGTGGCGGTCCTGGAGCTGGTCTTCATCGACGGCAACACCACCAAGGTGGAGTACGCCTCCGGCGCACCGGTCTACCGGCTGCGCGGCAAGCTGCTCCCGCTGGTCCGCCTGGACCGGGCCCTCGGCCTGGAGGTCGGCGGTGACCAGGGCGTCTACATCATGGTGCTGCAGGCCGACGGCCGGCGGTTCGGTCTGGTCGTCGACCGGGTGCTGAACACCGAAGAGGTCGTCGTCAAGGCCCTCAACACCAGATTCAAGGACATCGGGTTGTACGCCGGAGCCACCATCCTGGGCGACGGCAAGGTGGGCCTGATCCTGGACGTGTCATCGCTGGCCCGTCGCTCGCACCTCGCCGTCGACTCGGAACGCGAGACCGTCGCGGACAAGCGCGGCCAGCAGGGCGGCGGCACCGAGCGTCTGCTCGTGACCGCGGTCGGCGAGCGCCGGGTGGCGATCCCGCTGGACACGGTGACGCGCCTGGAGGAGTTCCCCCGCGACCGGATCGAGCACGCCGGCTCCCGCGAGGTGGTCCAGTACCGAGGTCAGATCCTGCCGCTGGTACGCCTGTCGCACCTGCTCGGGGCGTACGGCGAGGAGCTGGAGGGCGACACCGTGTCGGTGGTCGTCTACAGCGAGGGCGGCAAGAGTGTGGCACTGGTGGTGGACCGGATCGTGGACATCGCCGAGAACTCGACGACCGCACGCCGCGACGCCGAGGAGGACGGCCTGGTCGGCACCGCGGTGATCCAGCAACGTGTCACCGAGCTGCTCGACGTGCGCCGGGCCATCCTCGCCGCCGACCCGAACTTCTACAGCGATTCGATGGACGACATGCTGGTGGAGGCCTGACATGGCGAGTCGTCAGTTCGCCACCTTCGAGGTGGACGGCCAGCTCTTCGGCGTCGAGGTGAACACGGTGCAGGAGGTGCTCTCGTACAACGAGTACACCCCGGTGCCGCTCGCCCCGCCGGCCGTGGGTGGTCTGTTCAACCTGCGCGGTCAGGTCATCGCCGCGGTGGACCTGCGGGTGCAGCTGGGTCTGGCCCGGCAGGCACTGCAGGGGCCGGTCATGAACGTCATCCTGCGTGGTGACGGGGAGCCGGTGTCACTGCTGGTGGACAAGATCGGCGAGGTGGTCGATCTCGACGACGAGACGTTCGAGCCGCCACCGGACACGCTGAGCGGGCCGACGAGGGAACTCGTGGTGGGCACGTTCAAGCTGGACGGGCGGTTGATGCTGGCTCTCGACGTCAATCAGGCCGTCGACACCTACCGCGCCACCAACTGATGTACAGCCTGGTCAGCGCCCCCGTGCTGGGCTTCGACCTGACCCGCCTGGAAGGCGGGCCGGCCGCGGCCGAGGTGATGCTGCGCGCCCTGCGCCTGCAGAGCGGGGACCTGCCGGTGCTCGCCGAACGGCTGCCGGACGAAGACGTCCGCGGGCCGCTCTGGGTCGAGGTGGAGTCCGCCGCGCGGCGGATGCCCACGCTCAAGGGGATGTCCAAGGACGATCCCGCCGGAAACCTCGCCCTGGTCGAACGTGCGCCGATCGGATCGGTGGACGCGTTGCTGACCTGCCTGCGCTACGACGTGATGTCGTGGACGTGGGAAGGCACCGGCCGGGACGCACGGCAGAGCGAGGACGCGGCCGCCGCCACGGCCCTGCTCTGCGACGCCGCGGTCGCCAGCTACCTGCGTGAGGTGCTGGACGAGGAGACCCGCCGCCGGCTCGGCGCCGGGTGGGTCTCGGCGGTACGGAAGCTGCCGTCCGGTCCACCGATCGACCTGGGCCCGCACCACTACACGGTGTCGGCCCTGCTCGACCGGCTGCGCACGTTGCGGCCGGAGGACCGGCTACGGGTCTCCACCTCAGCCGATGACGCCCGGCGCAACACCGCCGGCTGGTCGCCCGCCGTGCACTCGGCGTCGTGGGCGGCGTACCTCTCCGATCGGGTCCGTACCGCCGCCGCCGCACAGATGTTGCTGGTGCAGGCGGTGGATACGGCCGGGATCCCGCTGGCAGATCGTGCCGGAGGGGTCTGGAACATGCTCAGCGGTGCCGTTCAGGCGCTGGTGGTGCGCGATTTGCTGGACACCGCCACGGCTCACCGGCTGCTCGCCCCGGTGGTCGCGGCGCTCGGCCCGGCCTGGCTCGGTTGAAGGGAGTGGTCGAATGATCTCGGTTCTCGTCGTCGACGATTCCGTGGTGGTACGTCGGCTGATCGTCGATGCTCTCGGCGAAGCGCCGGGCATCCAGGTCGTCGGCACCGCCGCGAACGGTCTGCTCGCACAGGCGAAGATCGATCAGCTCAAACCCGACGTGATCACCATGGACATCGAGATGCCGCAGATGGACGGCATCGAGGCGGTCCGTGAGCTGCGCAAGCGGCACAACACCCCGGTGATCATGTTCAGCACCCTGTCGGCGGCGGGCGCGACCGCCACGCTGGAGGCGCTGTCCGCGGGTGCCACCGACTACGTCACCAAGCCGAGCAACGTCGGCTCCGTGCAGGAGTCGATGATGGCGGTGCGCGAGCAGCTCGTACCGAAGATCCAGGCTCTCGGCGGCCGTCGCCGCCCACCGGCCGGACCGCCGAGCCGTGGGCCCGCACCGGCCGGGTTGCGTCCCGCCGGTCCGGCGCCGCTGCGGCCCGGCTCCCCGCCCGGAGCCCCGGGACGTCCGGGCGCGGGCCCGCCCGCTCCGGCGAGGCCCGCGGTCAAGCGCAGTCCCGGCGGGAAGATCGACATCCTGGCGATCGGCTCGTCCACGGGTGGACCGGACGCGCTCACCAAGGTGCTGCTCGGACTGCCCGCCGACCTGCCCGTCCCGATCGTGATCACGCAGCACATGCCGCCGGTGTTCACCAAGATGTTCGCCGAGCGACTGGACCGGAGCACGCCGCTGAAGGTGGTCGAGGCCGGCGAGGGCATGGAACTCACCCCCGGCACGGTCTACATCGCCCCGGGTGACCGGCACCTGGTCTTCCAGCGCCGCGGGACGGCGACGATGACCCAGCTCAACAGCGGGCCGCAGGAGAACTCCTGCCGGCCGGCGGTCGATGTGATGTTCCGGTCGGTGGCCGCGCTGTACGGCGGGTCATGCTTCGCCACGATTCTCACCGGAATGGGACAAGACGGACGAGGTGGTGCGAAAGTGCTGCGAGACACGGGCGCCGAGGTGCTGGCACAGGACGAGGCGACCTCGGTGGTCTGGGGCATGCCCGGCGCCGTGGTCGCCGCCGGACTGGCCGACGAGGTGCTGCCGCTGGACCGGATCGCGGGAGCGCTGCTCAACCGTGTCCGGGTCGGTCGTTCGCCGGCGGTGGCCCGATGACGCTGTCCCAAGCGGAGTTCGCTTTCGTCTCCAACCTGGTCCGCAAGGAGGCGTCGATCGTCCTCGCGCCGGGCAAGGAATACCTGGTCGAGGCCCGGCTCATCCCGGTCGCCCGGGCGGTCGGATCGGCCAATGTCAACGAGTTCATCGGTGACCTCCAGAAACGCCCCAACCCGACGCACCAGCGGAAGATCATCGACGCCCTCACCACCAACGAGACCTCGTTCTTCCGGGACCGTGAACCGTTCGCCGCGCTCACCGACGTCGTCCTTCCCGAGCTGATCAAATCCCGGGCCACCGTGCGCAAGCTGCGTTTCTGGTCCGCGGCCAGCTCCAGCGGGCAGGAGGCGTACAGCCTCGCGATCACCTTGCAGGAGGCGCTGCCGGCCGGATGGACGTACGAGATCCTCGGCACCGACATCTCCACCACGATGGTGGAGCGGGCACAGAAGGCCGAGTACAGCCAGGTCGAGGTGAACCGGGGCCTGGCCGCCACCCAGCTCGTGCAGTACTTCGAGCGGGCCGGCGCGCACTGGCGGATCATTCCGGCGCTGCGCAAGAACGTGTCCTTCAAGCACATGAGCCTGACCGCACCGTTCCCGCCGATGCAGCCCTTCGACGTGATCTTCCTGCGGAACGTCCTCATCTACTTCGACGTCGCCACCAAGCGCCAGGTCCTGCAGAACGCCTCCAAGATCCTGCGCCCGGACGGACTGCTCTTCCTCGGTGCTGCCGAGACCACGATCGGGATCGACGACAACTACGAACGGGTGGCCGCCGGGCGCACCTCTGCCTACCGGTCTCGTACAGCGGCGCCCGCCGGTGCCGCGAGAAGGGGATGACGCCGATGCGTGCCATGGTGATCGACGACTCGCGCGCGATGCGCATGATCCTCAAGCGCATCGTCACGAAGCTCAACTTCGAGGCGGTGGAGGCCGGGGACGGCAAGGAGGCGATGGACCTCCTGGCCGACATGACCGAGGTGCCGGAGCTGGCCCTCATCGACTGGAACATGCCCAACATGAACGGGCTCGAATTCGTCACCAAGGTCCGGGCCGATCCGCGACTGCGGGAGATGACGCTCGTGATGGTCACCACCGAGAGCGAACAGAGCCAGATCGTCCGGGCACTCGCCGCGGGCGCCCACGAATACGTGATCAAGCCCTTCACCGAAGGCGCCATGATCGAGAAGCTGGCCCTGCTGGGCCTCGTCCCGACCGGAGCGAACTCATGAGTGTCGAAGTCGAGGTCGACGAGAGTGACCTCGCCGAGATGGTGGAACAGGTATGGGAGTCGTACCTGGACCCCGAGGGTGTCAGTCCGCTGATCCCCACGTACGACGAAAACCAGCCGTCCGAGGTGCACTCCTCGGTTTCGATCACCGGGTCCTGGTCCGGGCATGTCGTGTACGCGTCCTCCCGAGTCGCCGCCCAGCGCGCCGCGGCCGCCTTCCTCGCCATGGAGCTTGAGGAAGTCAGCGAGGAGGACATGTCCGACACGCTCGGCGAACTGGCCAATATCGTCGGTGGCAACGTCAAGGCGATGTTGCCGCCGGGGGCGCAGTTGTCGCTCCCGCAGGTGGTACTCGCGCCGGAGGCTTCGGCGCGATTCCCGAACACCGAGCGCATCAGCGGCGTGTACGGGATGTGGGAAGGCGAACCGGTGTCCATATCGATGTGGCAGAGCAGCACCGACAACAAGGAGGAGGGTGCATGAAGATCCTCATCGCCGATGACAGCCGGGTGATGCGGCAGATCGTCGTCCGGACCCTGCGACAGGCCGGGTTCGGAGATCACGACCTGGTCGAGGCCGCGGACGGCAAGGAGGCGTTCGACATGGTCACCGCGGAGAAGCCGGACCTGGTGATCTCGGACTGGAACATGCCGCAGATGACCGGCATCGAGGTGCTGCGGGAGCTCCGTGCCGCCGGCAACAATGTCAAGTTCGGCTTCGTGACCTCGGAGAGCACTCCGGAGATGAAGTCAGCCGCCGAAGGCGCCGGCGCGGCGTTCTTCATCGTCAAACCCTTCACCGCTGAGCGATTCGACGAAGTGTTCGCTCCTATTTTGGGATGATTAAGACATGTCAGACGTCTCGGTTCTTCCCGGCTCTCTAGCCGTACGCAACCTTTTCGAGGACCTTCTCGGTCGGGAGGTGACGGTCAGCCCCGGCGACCCGATCGGCGCGCCCGAGGTGCCGCTCACCACCACGGCGATCTTCACCGACAACGGCCAGAAGATCTTCGCGGTGATGGGCATGACGCTCAGCCTCGCCGCCAACGCGGGCGCCGCGCTCGGCCTCCTGCCGGCCGGCGCCGCCGAGGACAGCATCGACGAGAAACAGCTCTTCCCGAACCTGGCGGAGAACGTCTTCGAGCTGTGCAACATCTTCACCAGCCTCCTCAACAAGGAGGGGTCGCCACACGTGAAGCTCCACCAGGTGATCTACCCGAACCAGGAGCTGCCGGCCGACGCGCGCGCCGTGCTGTTGGCCCTGGGCCGGCGCCTCGACCTGTCCGTCGAGGTCAACCGGTACGGCAAGGGCAAGCTCAGCCTGTCCCTCGCGCCCTGACCCAGCGGATCCGCCGAAGGCGTACAAAATTGAAGATCTCTCCCTTGCGGGCCCGCCATCCGGCGGGCCCGCAAATTTGTGTCTAAGCAAATCCGGGGGCGGGCCGAAGCTTAGGTTGAGCCTGCTACGGGACAGGAGAAGTCGATGACCTCACCGATGTCCGGACCCACCGGAGCCGACCCCGCCAAGGCCGTGGCAGCGGCCAAGGCCGCCGAAGCGAAGAGTAAATCGCTCGGCGACAAGGACACCTTCATGAAGCTCCTGGTCGCGCAGTTGAAGTACCAGGACCCCACCAAACCCGCCGACTCGACCGCGTTCCTGGCGCAGACCGCCCAGTTCACGCAGGTCGAGAAGCTGGAAGACATGATCGGCATGCTGCAGTCGCAGCGCATGATCGGCGCCAGCTCCCTGGTCGGCAAAACGGTCACGTACATGGACGACACCGGTGCGATGCAGACCGGCGTGATCACTGCGGCAAAGCTCAACGGAGACAGCGAACCGACGCTCAAGGTCGGGAACACGGATGTGCAGCTGTCCAAGGTCACGGAAGTCACCGACACCAAGACCGCCTGAACTCCCCATCCGACCGCCCCACCCACCGCCCGAAAAGCGGAAGAGGGGCATCGTCTCCGCGTTAGGAACTTCTCTACATGCTGCGTTCTCTCTACTCCGGTATCAGCGGACTCAACGCCCACCAGCGGATGATCGACGTCACGGGTAACAACATCGCGAACGTCAACACCACCGGCTACAAGTCGTCCCAGGTGCAGTTCAACGACACTCTGAGCCAGATGATGGGCGCGGGCGGCTCTCCTCAGGACGGCATGGCCGGCACCAACCCGGCGCAGGTCGGCCTCGGGGTGCGGGTCGCCGGCATCACCGCGAACTTCAGCCAGGGCTCGGCACAGACCACCGGCAAGTCCGGCGACATGATGATCCAGGGCGACGGCTTCTTCATCACCCGCAGCGGCAACGAGAACCTCTACACCCGGGCGGGCTCGTTCTTCTTCGACGCGAACGGCGTGCTCGCCACCTCGACCGGTGAGCCGGTGCAGGGCTGGACCGCGGTGGACGGCAAGGTCAACTCGGCGGCGAAGCCGGGTGACATCCGGATGCCGCTGGGCGCCACGATCCCGCCGGAGCGGACCACGACGATGACGCTCAAGGGCAACCTGAGCAGCGACAACATTCCGGACGTGAACGACCCGGACAACTACGGGATCGAGGGCGTTCCGGCTGACAACCCGGGATACAGCACCACGATCCCGGTGAAGGTCTTCGACGAGCAGGGTGGCACCCAGACGGTCACCGCCCAATTCACCCGGACCGCGGTCAACAACACTGTGGACCCGCCGATCTCGAGCTGGCGTGTGCAGCTGCTGGGCGAGGACGACGGCGACCCCACGACCCCGCTGCCGCCGGTCGGTGACCCGGTCACCCTCCAGTTCCAGAACGGCAAGCCGGTCAAGGACAGCACCGGGGCCGAGGACGACCCGGAGAACGTGCTGAAGAGCATCGTCGTCGGGGCGGCTCCCGCCACGTACACGGTCGACCTGGCCGACGTCACGTCGTACTCCGGCACCACCGATGCGCGGGTGTTCGACACCGACGGCCAGACGGCCGGCGCCCTCACCTCGCTCTCCTACACCGTGTCCGACAGCGGCGAGATCATCGGCGTCTACTCCAACGGTCTCAAGCAGACGCTGGGCCAGGTCGCCATGGCGACCTTCAAGAACGTCAACGGCCTGGAGAAGGTCGGCAACTCGCTGTTCCGGACCACGGTCAACTCCGGGTACGCCCAGGTCGGCGAACCCGGCAGTGCCGGCATGGGTCAGGTCATCTCCGGCGCGCTGGAGATGTCCAACGTCGACCTCGCGCAGGAGTTCACCAACCTGGTCGTCGCCCAGCGCGGCTTCCAGGCGAACAGCCGCATCATCACGACCTCCGACGAGATCCTCCAGGAACTCGTGAGCATGAAGCGTTAATCACCATCGCACCCGGGCGGCCGGGACGGGCACACACGTGCCCGTCCCGGCCGTTCGTGCGATCGGCGACCGGTGAGGGCTTCGCACCCGGATAGCGACCGCCTCGATCTCATCGGCAACCGGGATCAGGCCGAAGTAACAAGCGAAGGCCACGGACGGCCTACACCAGCCAAGGACGACCCAAGGACGGAACTGTCTTGATCCTCGTAACTCGCATCAACGGTGCCGTGTTCGCACTGAACCCGGACCTGGTCGAGCGCGTCGACTGCACGCCCGACACGGTCGTCACCCTGGTGGACGGCACCAAGTACATCATCGCCGAGTCCGTGCCCGAGTTCATCGACTCGGTACGTCACTACCGCGCCTCATTGATCGCCCAGGCCAGCCGCCTCGACTCCGAGCCCACCGCCGTCTTCTCGCCATCGTCCGATGACGGCTCCGACGCCAAGGTGCTCCCGCTGCACCGGAAGGAACGCTGATGGACCTCGCAAGCATTATCGGTGTCGCACTCGGCCTGGCCATCGTCTTCACCGTCCAGATCGTGGAGGGTGGCTCGCCGGCCTCCATCATGCTGTGGCCCTCGATGCTGCTCGTCTTCGGCGGCGGATTCGCCGCCGCCATGGCGGGTGGCGTCATGAAGGACACGAAGGCCTTCGGTGAGCAGCTCAAGAAGGGCTTCACCAAGAAGGTCACGCCGGCCGCCGAGCTGCTCGACAGCGTCGTGAAGCTGGCCGAGCGGGCCCGCCGCGAAGGCCTGCTGGCCCTCGAGGACGCGGTCAAGACCGTCGAGCACCCCTTCCTCAAGCGGGGTCTCCAGCTGGCCATCGACGGCACCGACCCGGACGAGCTGCACGACATCCTGCACGCCGAGGTCGGCGCGAAGAAGAAGGCCGACAAGGCCGGTGTGAAGTTCTTCGAGTCCTGGGGTGGTTACGCCCCGACCATCGGCATCATCGGCACGGTCATGGGTCTGGTGCTCGTCATGGAGAACCTGGACAAGCCCGAGACGCTCGGTCACTCGATCGCCGCGGCCTTCTGCGCCACCCTCTGGGGCGTGCTCAGCGCCAACATGATCCTGCTTCCGATGGGTGCCCGGCTGGCCCGGCTGAGCGCGATCGAGGCCGAGGAGATGGAGCTGGTCATCGACGGTGTCCTGGCCATCCAGGCCGGCTCGAACCCGCGTCTGGTCGCCCAGAAGCTCCGCAGCCTGCTTCCCCCGGACGAGATGAAGAAGGCCGAGATGTCCTCGTCGAACAAGAAGGCGGCCTGATCTAGATGAGTTCTGGCGGCGGGGGCAAGCGGAAGCAGAAGCACGAGGAGCACGAGGAGCACGCCAACCACGAGCGCTGGCTCGTGTCGTACGCCGACATGATGACCCTGCTGTTCGTTCTCTTCGTAGTGCTCTTCTCGATGAGTGACGTGAACCAGAAGAAGTTCGCGCAGTTGGCGCAGGGCCTGTCACAGGGCTTCGGCTCCAAGAGCGCGGCGTTCAGCGGCAACTACGCCCCGCTGGACGGTGCCTCGAACAACGCCCAGGTCGTGCAGATCGACCCGGGTTCCAACCCCGGTGACGGCACCTCGGGCACCGAGGGACTGAACAAGAAGCAGAAGGAAGCGGTCGAGCGGGCCATCAAGGCCGAGGACCGCAAGCAGGCGTCGGCCAACGCGGAGAAAGCCGCCAAGGAGGCCGAGGACCTGAAGGCCATCGAACGGAAGATCGCCGACGCGCTGGCCGCGCAGAAGCTGCTCGGCAGTGCGAAGTTCACGATCGACCAGCGGGGCCTGATCGTCACCATCGTGACCAACGAGGTGGTCTTCGCCGGCAACCGTGCGGAGCTCCAGGACGGCGGCGAGAAGATCCTGAAGGCGATCGCCCCGACACTGGTCGGCCTGCCGAACAACATCGAGGTGGACGGTCACACCAACCAGCTCAAGGCTCGCACCACGTTCTACCCGAGCGGTTGGGAGCTGTCCGCGGCGCGGGCCTCGACCACGGTCCGGTTCTTCACCGACCACGGTCTGCCGAAGAAGCGGCTCAGCGCGGTCGGGTTCTCCGACACCAAGCCGCTGATCGACCCGAAGGACCCGCGCTCGATCTCCATGAACCGCCGGGTGGACGTCGTCGTCCTGACCCAGCTCACCGCTGAGCAGGCTGCGCTGCTGCCCTCCGCGGCCGGCGCGGACGGCAAGCTGCACACCGGCCAGACCACCGCCGAGTACATCGCCGAGCAGAAGGCGTCGGGTGAGACCACGACGCCGAGCACCACCACCGAGCACGCCACCACCCAGACCACCACGCACGACTGAACTGAGGGGAGTTCTGATGGCTGACGAGAAGGAAACGGCCGAGGCGCCGAAGAAGTCCAACAAGATGATGATGATCGTGATCGCCGTGGTGATGGTCGCCCTGGGTGGCGGTGGAGCCGGAGCGTTCTTCATGCTCCGCGGTGACTCGGCCGAGGCCGCCGCGCCGAAGAAGGGCATCGTCACCGCCGCCGAGAGCACCATCACGGTGAACCTGGCCGACGGTCACTACCTGAAGCTGGGCTTCGCCATCCAGCAGACCGAGGAGTCCGGTGACCACGCGATCGACCTGAGCGAGGCGTACCAGCTGGTGATCGACGAGTACACCGGCCGCACGGTCGCCGAGCTCTCCACCGCCGAGGGCCGCGCCAAGATCAAGGCAGAACTGCTGGCCGACCTGATCAAGACCTACACGGTGGACGACGTCAAAGAGGTCATGGACATCTACTACACCTCGTTCGTCACCCAGTAGGACCGACGGCCGGGCGGGTCTCCCCAGGGAGACCCGCCCATCGGCGTGAGAACTGGATGAAAACGCCGCCACGGCTCAGCGGTTCGGTAAGTGAGCCGATGAGGACGACGTGACCACCGCTCAACGATCCCCCGGCAGGATGTCACGTCGCGGCCAAGGCGGAGGCCCGACCGCGTACGACTTCCGGCGCCCCATCAAGCTCTCGCGTGAGCACGTCCGTACGTTGCAGATGGTCTTCGAGTCCTACGCGCGCAGCTGCGGAACCCTGCTGACCACCCGGCTCCGGGCGGTCAGCAACGTCAGTCTCATCTCCATCGAGCAGCTCAACTACGACGAGTACGTCGGCGCGCTCGCCAATCCGACGATCATCGGTGTGGTCACGCTGGACCCGTTGCCCGGCACGGTCCTGCTGGAGATCGCCCAGTCGGCGGTGATGACCGCGATAGATCACATGCTCGGCGGCCCCGGCGGTAGCCAGCCGGAGCGGCCGCTGACCGAGGTGGAGATGCCGCTGCTGCGCGGCCTGATGGAACGGATGCTCGGCGAGCTGCGGTACGGCTTCGAGAGCATGGTGGACATCTCCCCGAAGCTCAAGGAGATCGAGTACAACGCGCAGTTCCTGCGCGCGCACGCGCCCGGTGACGCCGTCGTGGTGGCCTCGTTCGAGACCAAGATCGGCGCGGAGGAGTGCGTCTCCACCATCTGCCTGCCGTTCAACACCATCCTGCCGGTGCTGTCCCGGACCGAGGCGATCGTGCTGAGCGCCGCCGAACGGCAGGAGCGGGACACCTCCCTGCGGAACCTGACCGCCGGACTTTCCGCCGCTCCGATCGACGTAGCAGTGCGATTTCAGCCCATCCGGATGCGTACCGATGACATCGTGGATCTGCGCCCCGGCGACGTGGTCCCGCTCGGGCACGCGACCAGCCGGCCGCTCGAGGTGACCGTCCACGACATCGTCTTCGCCCATGCAGTTCCCGGTAACCAGGGCGCCCGGCTCGCCTGTCTCGTCGTGCCGTCGCCCCACGAGAGCTCGTCCAAGGAGTCTGGCCGCCCATGACAGCGCCCACCATGACCGCGCCTCAGCTGGCGCTAGCCCGGAACGCCGCCGAGGCCGCGCTGGCCGTCCTGCCCACCAGCCGAGCCCTGGTGGCCGGCGACCCGGTCATACCGGACGCCGGGACGGTGATCGAGGGTCAGGCGATCACGGCGCGGTTCACCGGCGCGGCCTCCGGTGAGGTCCTCGTCGTGGTCGGACAGGACCTCGCGGACGCGCTCCGCGAGAGCCCTCTCGGCGAGCTGGACCTCACCGCCGCCGTGCGCCCGGCCCTGGAGGCGGCCGCCCGGGTCTTCGGCCCGGTGGTCCTCGACCCCGGTCAGCTGATGGAGCCGGAGGTCGCGCTGAGCGCCCTGGCCGCCAAGGACGGATCGGTCGCGGTTCCCCTGCGGGACGAGACAGAGGTACGGGCGGTGCTCGCTCTCGCGCTGAGCCAGTGGCCCGGCGACGACCTGGGCGCGGTGAACATCTCGCAGCGGCCGGCGCCGGGCCGGGTGGCGAGCGGGCGGGGCGGCCTCGACATGCTGCACGACGTCGAGATGGAGGTCTCCGCCGAGCTGGGCCGGACCCGGATGAGTGTGCGCGAACTGCTCTCCCTCACCCCCGGCGCGATCGTCGAACTGGACCGGGCCGCGGGCAGCCCGGCCGATCTGCTGGTGAACGGCCGGTTGATCGCCCGCGGCGAGGTCGTCGTGGTGGACGAGAACTTCGGTATCCGGATCACCGAGATCGTCTCGCCGGGCGCGGAGTAACCGTCTTGATCTCGCTCACGCTGCGCGTCATCGTCGCCCTCCTGATCGTCGTGATGCTGATGTGGCTGCTCGCCAAGGCCGTTCGCCGGCCGTACGCGGGTCGTCGTGACGGGACTCTCATGGTGCTCAACCGGCAGCAGCTGAGCCGTGCCTCGGCGGTGGCGGTGGTCCGGGTGGCGGATCGTGCGCTGGTGCTCGGGATCACCGACCAGCAGGTCAGCCTCCTCGGCGAGACCGACATCGAGGCTTTCGAGATCGAGCCCCCGGAGCACCGGGACCACATGGAGGTGGAGCCCGGCGGCCTGGCCGCCACGGTGCCGGGCCGGCACCCGATGAGCCTCGGCGGCCGGCTCGACGGGTCCCTGCTCTCCCCGAAGACGTGGACCGCGACCATCGAGTTCCTGCGCGACCGGACGACGAGGCGATGACATGGTGGGGCGCGCGTTTCCGTTTCTGATCCTGGTGGCGACCCTGGTCATGCTGCCGGCGGCCGCCTCGGCGGCGCCCGCGCCGACACCACCCTCGATCGACATCCAGATCAACGGCACCAACCCGGACGGCAGCCGTCCGGCCGCGTCCCTGGTGATCGTCCTCGGGCTGACGATGCTCTCGGTGGCCCCGGCGCTGCTGCTGCTGTGCACGTCCTTCACCAAGGTGTTCATGGTTCTCGGGATGACCCGCAACGCGCTCGGGCTGACCACCATGCCGCCCAACCAGGTGCTCGCCGGACTCGCCCTGTTCCTGAGCCTGTTCATCATGGGGCCGACCGTGTCGGCGATCAACGAACAGGGCGTGCAGCCCTATCTGAACGGGGACAAGAACCAGTCGCAGGCGTTCGAGGACGGGGTCGAGCCGCTGCGGCAGTTCATGTACGAGGTGACCCGTGAGGACGAACTGGCGCTGCTGATCAAGGTCTCCGGTGCCGAGCGCCCGCCCAACATCGAAGCCGTCCCGCTGACCACGCTGATCCCCGCGTTCGTGCTCTCCGAGCTGCGGGCCGCGTTCATCATCGGGTTCGTCATCTTCATCCCGTTCCTGATCATCGACCTCGTGGTGTCGGCGTCCCTGATGTCGCTGGGCATGATGATGCTGCCACCGGTCACCATCGCGCTGCCGTTCAAACTGTTGCTGTTCGTGCTGGTCAACGGGTGGAGCCTGATCATCACGGCTCTGGTGGGCTCGTACTGAGACGATGAACTTCGACGTTGCCATCGCACAGTTCCTGGCGATCATGCTGGGGGCGGTGCGGACCGGCGCGTGGATGCTGGTGTGCCCGCCGCTGAACTCCCGGCTCATCCCGGGGCAGGTCAAGGCGCTGCTCTCGGTGGGGCTGACCCTGCCGATGGCGCCCTACCTGACCACCACGGTGCCGTCGCTGGAGACCAAGGATCTGATCGCGACCGCCGCGCTGCAGGTCTTCGTCGGCGCGGCGCTCGGCTTCTTCACCGCCCTGCTCTTCGCCGCCGTCCAGGCCGCCGGCGACCTGCTCGACCTCTTCAGCGGGTTCACGCTGGCGGCGGCGTACGACCCGTTCTCGCAGAGCAGCAGCTCGATCTTCGGCCGCTTCTACAATCTGGTGGCGCTGACCCTGCTCTTCGCCGGGGACGGGCACCTCATGATCATGCGCGGGTTCCTGCAGAGCTTTCGTACGCTCCCGCTGGACGCCTCGTTCTCGACGGAGACGTTCAGCCGGCTGCTGCTCCAGGGAACCGGTGAGATGTTCGTGGCCGCGGTGCAGATCGCCGGGCCGCTGATCGCCGTGCTGTTCCTCGCCGACGTGGCGCTGGGCCTGCTGAACCGGGTGGCGCCCGCGCTCAACGCGTTCCAGCTCGGCTTCCCGATCAAGATCTTCCTCGTGGTGACCCTCTCCGGCATCGCCATCGCGATGCTGCCGGGTGCGCTCGACACGCTCGTCGAGAAGGCGGTCACCGCGGTGGTCCGGCTCAGCGGGGGCTGAACCACGCCGAAAAGCGATGGTAGAGCCACGAGCACGGGGAGGTGAGACATGTCCGGTGAGAAGACCGAGGAACCGACTCAACAGAAGCTCAAGAAGGCCAAGCAGGAGGGCCAGATCGGCAAGACCCAGGACCTGGGGGCCTGGGTCGGCATGCTCGCCGCGAGCATCATGCTGCCGCGCACCCTGCGCCAGGCCATGGAGCACGCCCAGGAGCTGATGGAGAAGATCCCGGACACGATCGCCGACCCGGACGCCGGCAAGACGATCGCCATCTTCCGGGAGGCGCTGATGAGCGCCGCCTGGGCGGTCCTGCCGCTGGCGCTGACCATGATGGCGGTTGGCATCGTGGCGGCCGCCGCGCAGGGCGGCATCCGGGTCGCCACCAAGCTGTTCATTCCGAAGTTCAGCCGGCTCAACCCGTTCAGCGGCCTCAAGCGGATGCTCGGCCCGCAGGCACTCTGGGAGGGCTTCAAGGCCCTGATCAAGACGGTCGTGCTGGGACTGGTCCTCTGGTTCACGATGGAGGACATCGTCCCGGTGCTGATGGACGCCGGACGGCTGCCGCTCGTCACGCTGCTCGGCGTGGTCAGCGACGCGTCCATCCAGCTGATCCGGGCCGCGGCGGCGGCCGGCATCGTGATGGCCGCGGCCGACTACTTCGTGGTGCGGCGCCGGACCAAGAAGCAGTTGCGGATGAGCAAGGAGGAGGTCAAGCAGGAGCACAAGAACACCGAGGGCGATCCGCTGATCAAGGCCCAGATCCGGGCCAAGCAGCACGCCATGGCTCGCAACCGGCAGATGGCCGACGTGCCGACCGCGGACGTCGTGGTGGTCAACCCGGTGCACGTGGCGGTGGCCCTGCGGTACGAGCCGGCGAAGGGTGCGCCCCGGGTGGTGGCCAAGGGCAAGGGCCCGCTGGCCGCGAAGATCCGCGAGCTCGCCACCGAGAACCGGATCCCGATGGTGCAGGACGTGCCGCTGGCCCGGGCGCTGGAGAAGGACTGTGAGATCGGTCAGGAGATCCCGGCGGAGTTCTACGGCGCGGTGGCCAAGGTGCTGGCGTTCGTGATGAGCCTGAAGGCACGTGGTGCGGCGGCCGGTCTGCACCGCAACCCGAACCCGACCCCAGCTATGGCATAACCACCGATTCCGGAGATTTCCTCACAACGCGGTGCAAGAGCAGGGAAGATCGAGACGTGGCGGTGCCACAGCGGCCTCAGTGACGGCGACGGAACGCCGAACAGAACAACGCCAGGACGGCGACGGCGGGGCTCGGATGGCCATCGGACTGCCCACGCTCGGAAGGTGCCGTGAAGAACCGAAACATAGGCAGGTTTGCCGTACCCATAGGGGTCGTCGGCATCATCCTGATGATGGTCGTCCCCCTGCCGACCTTCCTGCTGGACCTACTGATCGCCGTGAACATCACGGCCGCCCTGCTCGTGCTGCTGATCTCGATGTTCGTCCAGAAGCCCCTCGACTTCGCGGTCTTCCCGGCGTTGCTGCTGGTCATGACACTATTCCGGCTCGCGCTCAACATCAGCGCGACACGCCTGGTGTTACGTGACGGCGACGCCGGCAAGGTGATCCACGCGTTCGGCAGCTTCGTCGTCGGCGGCAACCTGATCATCGGCCTGGTGATCTTCACGATCCTGGTGATCGTCCAGATGATCGTGGTCACCAAGGGTGCCGAGCGGGTCGCCGAGGTCGGCGCCCGGTTCACCCTCGACGCCATGCCCGGCAAGCAGATGGCCATCGACGCCGACCTCAACGCCGGCCTGATCGACGAGTCCGAGGCCAGGCGGCGCCGCGCGGAGGTGTCCTCGGAGGCCGACTTCTACGGCGCCATGGACGGTGGATCCAAGTTCGTCAAGGGCGACGCCATCGCGGCCATCATCATCACGGTGATCAACCTGGTCGGCGGCTTCGCCATCGGCATCCTCCAGGGCGGTATGGCCCCGGTCGACGCGATGAACCACTACAGCATGCTGAGCATCGGCGACGGCCTGGTCTCGCAGATCCCCGCACTGCTGCTGTCGGTCGCCACCGGTCTCATCGTGACCCGCTCGGCCACCTCCGGTGACATGGGTCAGACCGTCACCACCCAGCTCAGCCAGAACAAGCTGGCGCTGCGGATCGGCGGCGGCGCGGCGATGGCCCTCTGCATCATCCCGGGCCTGCCGCCGCTGCCGTTCCTGCTGGTCGGCGCCACGGTCCTGCTGATCGCCCAGCGGGTCAAGGATCCGGCACCGGAACCGGTCGAGGGCGCGGCCGCCGCCGCCGAGGCGGTCGACCTGCCCGCACCAGACTCGCCGGAACAGCTGCTCGGCGAGATGCGGATCGACCCGCTCGAACTGGCGCTCGCCCCCGACCTGGTCGACCTGGTCGACGCGAGCAGTGGCGACCTGCTCGACCGGGTGCGCGCCCTGCGCCGCAAGATGGCCATGGAACTCGGTGTGATCATGCCGCCGGTACGCACCCGGGACGACCTGGACCTGCCGCTGTCGTCGTACGCCATCCGGATCTCGGGTGTCGACGCCGGCACCGGCCAGGCGCCGCCGGGCACCGTCCTGGCCATCGGCGAAGGTCTCCAGGCGCTTCCCGGCCGGGCCGGGGTCGAACCGGTCTTCGGGCTGGCCGGCAAGTGGGTCCCCGCCGAACTGCATTATCAGGCCGAGATCTCCGGGGCGACCGTGGTGGACCGGGCGTCGGTGATCATCACGCATCTGGCCGAGATCGTCCGGACCAATGCGAGCCGCCTGCTCGGCCGCGAGGACGTCCGCGCGCTCGCCGAGATGGTCAAGCGCACCCACCCGGTGGTGGTGGAGGAACTGACCCCGGCACTGCTCAGCCTGGGCCAGGTGCAGAAGGTGCTCCAGGCGCTGCTCGACGAGGGTGTGCCGATCCGCGACCTGGTCCGGATCTTCGAGGCGCTGTCCCTGCGGGCCAAGACCTCGCAGGATCACGACGGCCTGGTCGAGGCGGCGCGCGGCGCCCTGGGACCGGCCATCGCCGCCCAGTACGCGACCGCCGGCCGGCTCACCGTGATCACCCTCGACCCGATGCTCGAGCAGGGCCTGCTCGAATCACTGCGGCCCAGTGACACCGGCGCCTTCATGGCGATCGACGGCATGCGCGCCGAGGCGATCGTCAGCGAGGCCAGCCGGCTCGCCGAGGCCGCCGAGCAGCAGGGACTCAATCCCGTCCTGGCCTGCTCACCACAGCTGCGGCTGCCACTGATGCGACTGCTGCGAGCCGGCTCGCGCCGGGTCCAGGTGCTGTCGTACAGCGAAATCTCTGGTTCCACCGCACAGATCGAGACGATAGGGGTGGTGAACGGTGCCTACGCGGGTGCTGCTTGAGGGACCGGCCATCGAGCCACTGCTGGCTCAGGTACGTGACGAGTACGGCTCGAGCGTCCGGATCATCTCCGCCGACAAGGTACGAAGTGGTGGCATCGGGGGCTTCTTCGCGAAGCAGCACTACGAGCTCTCCGTCGAGGTACCGGATCCAACCGAGGACAGTGATGACATGGCGCAACAGACCGTCGCCGGCAACGGCACACACAACTTCGAGCGCCTGCTCGAGCAGGCCGAAGCGCATGACCGGGTGTCCAGCGACCGTGCGCCCGCGGCCCCCGAGCGGCAAACACGCCAGGAGGGCCGGCAGGCCGGGCTCGGCGACACCGGGGCCGCGTTCGCCGAGCTGATGGCCGGTCTCGACGTCGCCGGCCACCTCGGTGAGGGCCGCGGCCCGTCCCGGCCCCGGGCGGCCGAGCCGGCCAGGCCCGCCGAGGCGCGTGAGGAGACACCCACGGTGCGCCCGTTCCGGCCGGCCACGGCCACCGGTTCGCCGGTCAACGCCGGCCAGCGGCCACTTCCCGCAGCACTGCCCACCAAGCCGAGTTTCCCCGAGCGGCCCGCCGCCAGGGAGCGCGAGACACCGGAGCCCCGCGAGACCATGACCCCGATCCGCGCGGCCACGGCCGCTCCCCGCTCGGTCTCCCCGGCGCCGTTCCGGACCGCCGAGCCCACCCCGGCACCACCCCGGGCCGCCTTCGCCCAGCCCTTCACCCCGCCGCCCGCGCCGATCCGGTCCGCGGCCGACGTGTACGGGCTCGACGACCCGGCCCCGATCTCGCCCGCTCCGGCGGCGCCGACTCCGGCCGCGCTGCGCTCCGGCGAACTGGATCCGGTGCAGCGCAACCTGATCACGGTCGGGATGCCCGAGGCGATGGCCCGCAAGATCACCGGCGGGGACACGTACGCCGGTGTGCTCAGCGTCCTCGCCGCCCGCCCCGCCGCACCCGGCATCCCGGACGGCCCCGGCGAGATCCTGGTGCTGGCCGGCGAGGTGCACACCGCCGTGCCGATCGCCAAGCAGATCCTCGAACAGCTGCACGTCGACCAGACGCACCTGCTGCTCGCCGCGCCGTCCACGGCCGGTACCGGGCTGCACTCGTCCCGCCTGATCTCCAGCCGCAGCGCGGCCGAGTCACGGGCGGAGAAACTCCAGAGTTCCGAGCACCCGTGGGTGGTGGTGATCGAGGCGCCGGTCGGCGGAACCGACCCGTTCTGGGTCAACGACATGTGCGACGCGCTCGGCGCCACCGCGCTGTGGGCCGTCGTCGACGCCACCCGCAAGACCGCCGACTCCGCCCGTCATCTGCGCAACCTGGGCGAGGTCGAGGCGCTCGTGGTGCACAGCGTGGAACTCACCGCCGACCCCGCGTCGGTGCTCGGCCTGGACGTCCCGATCTTCTCGCTGGACGGCAAGCCGGCCACCCCGCACGCCTGGGCGGCGATGCTCTGCGCCCGGATCGCGGCCGAGGTCATGCCGTCCGCGGTGATGCCACGCCGGGTGACCCGCTCCGGGCGCCGCTGACCCGCCCCGGCCGATGATCAAGCCGTCGGTTCTGCTGTTCGCGCTGCTGATGAGCGCGCCGGCGTGGTACCGCCTGCTCGGCGACGAGGTCGACCTGATCCAGGTGCTGATCCGGTTCCTCATCGCCGTGCCGATCGCCGCCGTACTCCTGGCCGGGCTCCGGTTCGTCACCTCCGGATACCGCAAGGCCGACGAGGAACCACCCGGCACCGCGATGGTGCCCGAGCCGTACGACCGCCCCGAACCGGGAAAGTCCAGCTGACCGGCGCCGGCCCCGCACACCGCGGAGCCGGCGCCGTTCGTGGTCAGGCCTGCACGTCCAGCCGGCCGGAACCCGGCTCCACCCGCCGGGTGGTGACCGGCGCGGGCTCGGCACCGACGTCCGGGCCACCGCGTTGTCCGTCCCGCCGGCCCAGCGTGTCGGCGAACTGCTGCCGTGCCTGCTGCTGGGCGTTGCCCTGCCGCAGGTCGAGCGTGCAGTTGCCGAACCCGGAGTTCTCCAGCTCCCGCCGCAGATCGTCGAGCGACGACCGGAGCGCCTCGGTGCCCGCCTCGGTCCCGCCGGACAGCTGCACCGTGATGTCGCCGTTGCGGATCTCCGCCACCACCTGCACCGGGCCCAGGTCGGCCGGGTGGAGGTTCACGGTCAGCCGGTGCACGCCGTCCGCGTCCAGCCGGAGCGGAGTGAGCCGGGTGGCCAGCTGCGCCGCGGGAGGTGCCGGGGTGGGCGGTGCCTGCGGTGCCGCAGCGGGGGTCTCGGCGGTCGGGGCAGCGGGTGCGGCGGCCTGCGGACCGGTCATGCCGGCCAGCCCGGCCACCGCCGGAGCCACCGGTGCCGCGGTCTCGACCGGTGTGGTCACCTGCGGGAATGCGGGAGTCGTGCCGGTGGCCGACTCGGGGGCGGCCTCGGCTGTGGCGGTGAACGCTCCGGGCGTACCGGATCCGCCGCCCTGACCGGGCCGGTCGCCCTGCCCGCCGCTGTCCTGGCCGCCGGTGTCGGGTGCGGCGGCACCGGTCGCTGCCGGCTCGGCGGTGGCCGTCGTGCCGGCGTTCTCGGCCGGCACGGGCGTCGCCGCGGCCGCCTCCGGCGCACGCAGACCTTCCGGGCGTGGTGCGGCCGCGATCGTCGCCCCCGCGGTCGTCGCGGCCGGATCCACCGGAGACCCGGCCCCCGCGGGTACGCCCTGAGCCGCTGCCGTCCCGCCCTGGACAGTTCCGGTCCCGGCGTTCTGCGCCGCGCCCGTCCCGCCCTGCGCCGCTGTCGCCCCGGCCGGAGCCGTGCCCACCGGAGCAGCCGCCGGACCACCGGCAGCGGTCGCGGCGCCGGTACCGTCGCCCGTGTTCTGAGCAACCGGCCCGTCGACGGCGGTGGCGCCCGTCGCGGCACCGGAAGCGGTCGGGACAGCCGGGTTCGCGGCGGTCGGACCTGTCGGGGCCGGGGCCGCGGCGTCCGTGGCGGTTCCCGGCTGTGCCGTGCCGGCCTGGGCCGGGGCCGGACCGGTGGCCTCCAGGGTCGCCCCTGCGGCAGCCTGCGGTGCCGCACCGGTGATGGCCGCCGTGGACGCACCGGCCGGCTCCGCCCCGGTGGCGTCCGGCTCGGCCGCGACGGGCAACTGAAGGCCGGCCATCGTGCCGGTGGTCAGAACGGTCACCGTGCCGTCCGCCGCCTTCTCCTTCTCGGTGGTCTCCTCGGTGCCGGCGGCCTCGGCCGTGGCGTCCGTGCCGGCGGCGGCGGTCTCCTCGACCCGGTCCGGTCCGGTCGTGGACCGACCGGCCCGTACCTCCGCACGTGTCTCGGCGCGCGACCCGGCCGACACGCCACGGACCGTCTCGCCGGTCTGCCGGGTCACCTTGTCACCGGCCGGTCGCTCACCCGCGCGATCGAGGGTCGCCCGGTCCGGCGAGGTGCGGGCGACGGCCGGACGGTCTGCGGGCGCCCGGTCCGGAACGCGCTTCGTGTCGCGTCCCGTGGCCGCCCGCCGCTCCGCCGTCCGTTCGGCCGCCGTGCGCTGGTCGGCCCGGGCGGTGGCCCGTTGCGCGTCGGCCCGTTGCGCGTCGGCCCGGTCGGCACCGGCCCGCTCGACGGCCTCCCGCCCGGCCGTGGCCCGCGACGTTGCGGCCCGTCCCGCGACCGTCCGTGCCATCGCGGCCCGGTCCGCCGCCAGGCGGGCCGCCGCCTGCGCGACCTCGCGGGCGTCGCCGGTGCCGGAGGCCGGGGACCCACGCCTGCCCGGGGGCCGCTCGGCCGCTCGTTCGTCCTCGTCACCGGGCCGGCCCATCTCGGCGGAGAGTGCGGACCCGAACTCCGGCCCGCCCTCCTCACGCCGCCCGCCCGATCGTCTGGTCGTCTCGGCGCCCGGCCGGCGGTCGGGACCCGTCACTGAACTCGACATGGTCATGCGGTCTCCCCTGCTAGTGGGTGTCTGGTCCGGGCCCGGTCTCAGCCGCCGAGGGCGGCGAGGGCCTTCTGCACCTTCGGGACGTAGGCCTGGGTCTCGGCGAACGGGGGAATGCCGTCGTACCTGTGCACAGCCCCGCCACCGGCGTTGTAGGCGGCCAGCGCCAGCGGCACCGACTTGAACTCACGCAGGTGCTTGGCGAGCAGCTTCGCCGCGCCGTTCACCGCCTGGGCCGGGTCGAAGGCGTTGTCGACTCCGAGGCCCCGGGCGGTCGCCGGCATCAGCTGCATCAGGCCCTGGGCGCCGGCCTTGCTGACGGCCTTCGGGTTGTAGCCGGACTCGACCTTGGCGACCGCGGCGAGCAGCTTCGGCGAGACGCCGTGCTTGGCGCCGGCCTGCTCGAACAGGGTCGCGTACGGCACGCCGCCCAGGCCCGCGGTGGACGCGGCCCGCAGTCCGGCCGGGCGCAGCGACGACATGTCCTGCACGGCGGCCGCCGGGGCGGTCTCGAGGACGCGGCGGATCGCGCTCGGGGTCTCGTACACCTTCTGGATCTTGACTTGGTCACCCGGCTTCGGGGCCGCGATCATCTTGCCGTCGCCGAGGTAGATCGCCACGTGGTCGACCGGCGAGTTGAACGCCAGGATGTCGCCCGGCCGGGCGTCGGCCATGCTCGCCACCGGGCGGCCGGCCTTCGCCTGCTGCCAGGAGTTGCGTGGCAGCTCGACGCCGAGGTCGCGGTACGCCCGCTGGACCAGGGCGGAGCAGTCCAGCCCCTTGGCCGGGTCGTCGCCGCCGAAGACGTACGGCGTACCCAGGTACTTCTTGGCCGCCTCGACGATGTCGCCGCCGGTCGGGCCGGACGTGGCGCGCGCTCCGCCGGTCGCGCCGGTGGCCCCGGCGAGGGCCGAGGCGAACTTCGCGCCGGACGTGCCGCCGGCCACCGCGGGCGCTGGCGTGAGTCCCAGTTGATCCTGCAGTTCGGCGACGCGGGAGATGACTCCGGTGACACCCAGCATCATGCTTCGCTCCGGTTCGGGTCGTTGACGGTTCCGGCGGCGTTCCGCGCCTTGGCGGTGACCGCGAGTTCGTCGAGGGCGGCCTGATCGGTTCGTAGGTCGTGGGCTTTGACGGTGGCGGCGTGGCGCTCGGCCATCATCTCCACCGCCCGGCGCCGCTTGGCGGCGTCCGCGAGGGCGGCCAGCTTCTCCTGTTCGATCACCTCGGCGCTGTTCACCATCCGCTGGGCGTCGAACAGGCCCGCGGCCAGTGACTGCCGGGCGACCAGTGCGGCGACCATCGCCCGGGCGGAGCCCTCGCTCGGCGCGTCCGACCCGACGAGATCCAACTTGCGGCGCTTGACCAGGGCCTCGGCGTCACGGATCTCGGCGCGGGACTGGACGACGGCGCCACGGGCGGCGTCCTCCTGGGCCTTGCGGGCGCGCAGCACGGGCGCCAGTCGGAACAGGCGGTTCAACGTTGGCCTCCTAGCGGGGCGGGTGGGCCCTCACATAGCCGCTTCGGTCCGCCCGCCGAACCCCTGAGCCCCTGCACCGACTTCGCTACTGAGCTGCCGCCACCGCATCCCTCAAGACCGCGATTCGCTGCTTTTCGCGACCGGGTGCGGCCTTCGCCCGAGAACGCGGTTGCCGGGCACGGTGGGCGGAGGGTCACGGTTCGCCGTCGCCGGGGAAGACCCTCATCCGGTACGGAAGAGAAAGCCGCCAACCGCAGACCGGGCCGTCCCGCCCGCGCCGCGCGAGGTCCGCGACAGTCCAGGCCGCAGCGCGACCGCCGGGCGTATGCGATGGTCCCGGCTGGCCCCCACCGCTGTCTCAAGATCGGTTTACGGCTGGTTCCCACCGCTGTCTCAACCGTCCCGAGACAGCGGTGGGGACCAGCCGGAACCGACGTCAGATGGTGGCGATCAGGGCGCGGAGATTGGCCCAGGCCGACTCGGCCGTGGTGCGGTCGTCGAGGTCCTGACGGAGGAAGGCGCTGATCTGCGGCCATGCCGCGTTGGCCCGGTCGGCGTCGTGGTTGGTGCCGGGGACGTAGGCGCCGATCTCGACGAGTTCGCGGACGTCGCGGTGCGCGGCCATCAGGCGGCGCAGCTCGGTGGCGTCGGAGCGCTGCTGCTGGTCGGTGATCTTGTTGGCGACCCGGGAGATCGAGTCGAGCGCCTGCACGGCGGGGAAGTGCCCGGCGGTGGCAAGTTTGCGGTCCAGCACGATGTGCCCGTCCAGGATCGAGCGGGCCGCGTCGGCGATCGGCTCGTTGTGGTCGTCGCCCTCGACGAGAACCGTGTAGAGGCCGGTGATGCTGCCGCGTGCCCCCGGGCCGGCGCGTTCCAGCAGGGAGGCGAGCATCGCGAAGACCGACGGCGGATACCCGCGGGTGGCCGGCGGCTCGCCGACGGACAGTCCGACCTCACGCTGCGCCATCGCCGCACGGGTCACACTGTCCATCATCAGGAGCACGTCGGCGCCCTCGTCCCGGTAGTACTCGGCGATCCGGGTGGCGACCGCGCCGGCCCGGAGCCGGACCAGCGGCGGTGTGTCCGACGTGGCGATCACCAGTACCGAGCGGGCCAGGCCCTCCGGCCCGAGGTCGTGTTCGATGAACTCGCGTACCTCACGGCCGCGTTCACCGACCAGGGCGACCACGTTCAGTTCGGCAGCGGTGCCCCGGGTGATCTGGCTCATCAGGGTGGACTTGCCGACCCCGGAGCCGGCGAAGATGCCGATGCGCTGGCCTTTGCCGCACGGGACGAGCGTATCGAGGACGCGTACCCCGAGGGACATCTGGGCGCCGACGAGTTGCCGTTCCATCGCCGACGGCGGCGTCCCGTCGATCGGCACCATGGCGCCGCGCAGTGGTGGCCCGCCGTCCATCGGGCGGCCCAGTCCGTCGAGGATGCGGCCGCGCAGATCGGGCCCGACCGCGATCCGCAGCGGCCCGCCGGTGCTGAACGCCGGAGTGCCGGTGCCGAGCCCGGCGATCGGGCCGAGCGGCATGCAGGAGAGTCGTTCGCCGTCGAGGGCGGCCACCTCGGCCAGTACCTGATTCGGGCCGGTGCCGATGCGCAGCAGGTCACCGACGTTCGCTTCCAGCCCGCTCACCGTCACGCGCAGGCCGACCGCGCCGGTGACCCGGCCGCTGACCAGCGGGCGGGCCGCCTCGATCGCGCTCTGAATGCGGTGCTGGAAGAGATCGGTCACAGGCGTAACGCCTCGCGGGCCCGGGCCACCGCCGCGGCGACGGTGGCGTCGACGGTCGCGGTGCCGGTCTCGGCGACCGCGTCCCCGGGCTGGAGTCCCGGGTCGGGACGCAGCATGATGCGGCGGCCCTGGAAGTCGAAGTCCTCGCCGGAGCCCTCGCCGACGAGACTGCGGTAGTCGTCGGGGTGCATGTTGACGACCACGTCGCCGTGTTCGGCGGTGGCGGACATCGCCCGGCGCAGCGCGTCCGCGCCGCGTTCCGGGTGGTCGCGCAGGGTACGGCCGATGATCGCCTCGGCCAGCTCCCAGGCACTCGCCAGCACGACCTCCTGCAACTCGGTGAAGGTCGGCATGAGCTGGTCCTCCAGGCCGGTGACCGCACGGCCGAGCGCGTTCACGGCGCTGGCCAGGGCGGTGGCGCGGCGCTGTTCGTACGCCTCCTCGGCCGCGACGGCACGTGCCGCGGCAGCCTCGTTGGCGGCCGCGGCGTCGCGTTTACCCTGTGCCCAGCCTTCGGCGTAGCCGGTGGTCCGGGCCTGTTGACGGGCCCGTTCCACGACCGCCTCGTCGACCGGTGTCTCGTGCCGCAGGTCGATGCCGAAGCGTGCGGCAGCGGCGTTCTCGGCCGCGACACCGCGGAGCACCCGGTCAGGCGATGAGCTCATCGGCCTCGCCGCCGCGCTGGATCTCGATCTGACCGGAGTCCTCGAGAGTACGGATGACACTGACGATCTTGGCCTGGGACTCCTCGACCATCTTGACCTTGACCGGGCCGAGCAGGTCCATCTCCTCCAGCAGGTTCTCCCGCCCGCGTTCGGAGAGGTTCCTGGTGACCTTGTCGCGTACGCCCTCGGGAACGCCCTTGAGAGCGGTGGCCAGGTCGGCCGGCTCCACCTGGCGCAGGATGAGCTGCACCGCGCGGTCCTCGAGGTTGATGATGTCCTCGAACATGAACATCCGCCGGCGGATCTCCTCGGCCAGCTCCGGGCTGCGTGCGTCCAGAGCCTCCAGGATGAGCCGCTCGGTGGTCCGGTCGGCCCGGTTGATGATGTCGACGAGCGGTTGCAGACCGCCGACCGTGGAGAGCTCGTCCGGCTGGAGCACGCTGGACAGCTTGCGCTGCAGGGCGCTCTCCACCTGGCGGATGATGTCCGGCGAGGTGCGGTCCATGATCGCGATACGGTGCGCGACCTCGGTCTGCACCTCCAGCGGCAGGCCGGCCAGGATCGAGGAGGCCAGCCCGGACGGGATGTGCGCCAGCACCAGCGCGATGGTCTGCGGATGCTCGTACTGGACGTAGGAGAGCAGTTGCCGAGGGTCGGCGTGGCTCAGGAAGTTGAACGGGATGTCGTTCATCGACGCTTCGAGCCGCTCCAGGATCAGCGCCGCCCGCTCCTTGCCGAGCGACGCCTCCAGCAGCTCCCTGGCGTAGTCCATGCCACCCGACCCGGCGTATCGGGTGGTGGCCATGGCGTAGAACTCGTCCATCACGTCGTCGACCTGCACGGGGTCGAGCTTGCCCAGCCGGGCTACCTCGGCGGACACCTGCTCGACCTCTTTGTCGGTCATGTTCGCCATGACCTGGGCCGCGTGTTCCCTACCGAACTGGACCAGCATGATCGCGGCCTTGCGCACCCCGGTCATCGAGATGGTGCTGAGCGCCGGTGTAGTCAACTGTTGCTCCTGTGGTTCAGCGGTTGCTCTCGTCGGCGGAGATCCAGCTGCGGATCAGGGACGCCGTCTCGTCCGGCTTCTCCCGGACCAGGTCCTCGATCTCACGATGACGCTCCTCCCGCGCTTCGTCCGTCTTATCGGCGACTTCCGGAAGCTGCAGCATGTGTGCGGTGGTGACGTCGAGCTCAGCCGCGCGCTGAGCCTCCAGCGCCGCCTGCATCTCCTCCAGGTGCCGCCGCTCCTCCTCGGTGAGCTGCTGCTGGCGCTTCTTGGCGCGCCGGTTCGCCCGCCAGGCCAGCAGGACCAGCATCAGCACCACGAACAGCAGGGCGCCGGTCTGGATCAGCTTGGTCTGCTTGGCCGACTGCTCGGCGGCGGCCGCCTGGGCGAGTTCCGCCTGAGCCGCCTGGGCCTGGGTGGTGTCGAACGGCATCGAGGCGACCGCGATGGTGTCACCCCGGGTCGGGTCGATACCGGCCGCGGCGCTGAGCAGCTGCTGCACGTCGGCCGGCTTGATCGCGCCGGCCACCGTGCTGTCCAGCAGGACCGACACGTTGAGCCGTTCGATGCTGCCCGGGGCGTTGCGGCGTACCTCGCGCACCTCGTCGAAGCGGCGGGTACGGGTCTCGTCCTTCTGCTGGTACTGACCGCTGCCGACGCCGTTGGGCACCTGGATGTTGTCCGGTCCCAGCACGCCGCCGCCGGGGTTGCCGCTGCCGGAGTAGGTCTCGCTCTTGATGTTCTCCGACTCCGCCGGCATGGCCGGGTCGGTGGTGTACTTCGTGCTCTCGGTCTCGGTCTGGTCGAAGTCCAGGATCGGGGTCGTGGTGACCACCGAGTGGCCGGGACCGACCAGGTTGTCGAGCATCCGCTGCAGCGAGTTGTTCAGACGATTCTGGAACGCCACGGTCTGCTGCTCGTATCCGCTGTCCGCACCGGTGGCACCGATCGAGTTGCCGCCGCCGGTGGAGAGCATCCGCCCGTCCGAGCCGGCGACCGTGACCTGGGTCGGGTCGAGCCCTTCGACGCTGGACGCCACCAGGTGCACGATCGACTGCACCTGCTGCTGGTCGAGCGGGTTGGTGGCCTTGGACGCGACCAGCACCGACGCGGTCGGCTGGGACTGGTCGTCGGTGAAGATGTCCTGCTTCGGCATGACCAGGTGGACCGTCGCCGCCTCGACGCCGTCGATCGACTTGATCGTCTTGGCCAGTTCGCCCTCCAGCGCCCGCTGGTAGTTGGCGTGCTGCATGAAGTCGCTGGTGGTGATGCCCTGCTGGTCCAGCAGCGAGTAGCCGGTGCCCTCGTCGTTGGGCAGGCCCTCGCCGGAGAGCTGGAGCCGCAGCTGGTTCACCTGGTCGCGCGGCACCATGATCGTCTGGCCGTCGTTGGCCAGCTCGTACTGGGTGCCGGCCTTCTCGAGCGACTCGACGATCGCGCTGGCGTCCTTGGTGGACAGGTTGTTGAACAGGATCTGATACGACGGCTTCGCCGCCCAGGTGGCGAAGAAGTATCCGCCGACGGCGAGCGCGAGGATCGCGAAAACGGTGACAGCCTTCTGTCCCGGTGTGAAGGACTTGAAGGTGTCCGTGATACGGCGTACCGGAGCGGGAAGGCGGTCGGTCATGTCAGGCCTGCATCCTCATGATCTCTTGGAAGGCCTCGACGGCCTTGTTACGGATCGCCATGGTCAGCTGGAGTCCGAGGGCCGCCTCGGTGGAGGCCATCGTGTACTGCGCCGGGTCGGCCAGCCGGCCGTCGGCGACCTGGACGGCCAGGTCAGCGGCCTTGGACTGAGAGGCCTGGACATTCTCGATGCCCTTGGCGAGCATTCCGGCGAAGTCGGCGTTCGGGCCCTCCGGCGCCTGCGGCCCGGACGAGCCGAGCATGCCGCCGAGGCCGTTGAGGCCGCCGAGACCGACACCGCGGTCGCTGAGTCCGCCGATGGCGGAGAAGCCGCCGATGGGGCTGATCGGTGAGGTCAAGAGGATCACTTCCCGAGGTTGATCGCGGCGGTGTACGAGTCGCGAGCCCGGTCCACCACGGCGAGGTTCGCCTGGTAGGAACGCTGGGCCATCATGAGCTGGGCCATCTGGTTGCCCATGTCGATGTCCGGGCGGCGGACGTAGCCCTCGGCGTCGGCGAGGGGGTTCTCCGGCTCGTACGCCAGGATGCCCTCGGCACTGCCGAAATGGACGCCGGCGACCTCGGCCCCGTTGCCGTCCGAAGCGGCGCGCGCCGCGACGTACCGGGCCTGGAAGGCGTTCTCGCTGGTCCGGGTCGTGGTGTTGATGTTCGCGAGGTTGTCGGCCGCCGCGTCCAGCCACTTCCGGTAGACGGTGACGCCGCTACCCGCGATCCCGATGGCGTTGAAGGTACTCATCGTCAGGCCCCCTTGATGGCTTCGCGCAGCAGGCCGTACTTGCCGTCGAGTGCTCGGATGGCGAGCTGGTAGCGCATCGTGGTGTCGATGTGCGACAGCGTCTCCTCGTCGAGGTTGACGTTGTTGCCGTTGAGCCTGGTCGGCTCCAGCGAGGTCAGCACACTCGGGGACACCCCGGCCGGCGAATCGCCGCGGGCGACGGCGCTCTGGAGCGCCTCCTCGAACTTGACCTTACGGGCCCGGTAGCCGGGGGTCTCGATGTTGGCGATGTTGTTGGCGATGGCCTGCTGCCGGGCCGCCAGGCCGGCAACGGCGACACGCAGTGATGACGATGAACGATCGTCGAACAAGGTTGCTCCTCAGCCGTTCGAGGTAGCCCGTCCTTGGGTTTTTCGGTTGAGCGATCCGTGCTCGTACCCTGCATTTCGGCGTGCTCGCCGATCCGCTGAGTCCCAACCGGTTGCCGGAAGGTTGCACGCGAAAAGGTCCCGGACCCCGCGTGGGGGTCCGGGACCTTCGAGGTCACGGCACTACATGGCGCAGTCCAGATAAACCGGGCGTTTGATCGCCTCGCCGGTCTCGATCCGCGACGTCACCGCCATCTGCTGACGGTTCGCCGTGAGCCGCCGGGCGATCTCCTCGGCCGCGGCCAGCTGACGGGTCAGGATCTCGTCGGCGCGTGGCCGGAGCTCCAGCGGCAGCGCGCCGAGCTCGGTCGGCGGGCGCCACAGGTCCGACGGCGGGGTCTCGGCGATCCGGCGCTCGTCGGCCAGCATCGTCTCGACCGCGAGCACGTCCATCTCGAGGTCGTCGAGCGCCGCGGTCCACGCGGACCGCCAGTCCACGGCGCCCGGCGTCGTGGCGGTCATGTCGAGGCCGAGGCGGCGTCGCGCCACGCGTCGCGCAGCGGCTCCAGCAGGGAACGGCAGACGGCCACCCGGTCGGCGTCCCGCTTGATGTTCGCCCCGATCAGCTCGGTGAGTACGAAACCGTACAGACTGGCCAGACCGGGCGCGCCCTCCCAGGCGTTCACGTCGAGGGTGACCCGCAGCTCCAGGACGATCTCCTGGGCGTGGGTCAGCTTCTCGTTGGCCAGCACCCGGTCGTCGTTGCGCAGCGCCTCCTCACCGTGCAGGAGGTCGAGGATCAGGCGGTCGTACAGCATGATCAGCAGTCGGGCCGGCGAGGCCGTGTTGATCGAGTCCTGCAGGTAGCGGTCGCGAAGATGGGGTGCGCTCATGGGTCTCCCTCGGTCAGTGGCGGTCGGCTGGGGTGCGTGGTCGAGGATCGTCAGCCGAGGCTCGACAGCTGTCCGGAGAGCCAGGTCGACTGGTTCTTCAGGGTGCCCAGCGAGGATTCCAGCGCCGAGTACTGCCGCTGGAGCGCCTGGCGGCGGGTGGCCAACCGGATGTCCCAGTTGTCGATCTGGTCGTTGAGCGACTTGATCTCGTTCTTCCGGCCGGTCATGACGCCGGTGACCGTGTTCATCTGCGTGTCGGCGAAGGACCGCACCTTGGTGCCGAAGGCCATGCCGGCCTCCTGGATCGCCGCCGGGTCCTTGGCGTAGGCCTCACCGAAGACGCCGGCGTCGAACTCGAACTGACTGCCGTCCTTGCTGAGCGTGAGGCCGAGCTGCTTGAGCGAGCCGAAGTCCACCGTGACGGTGTCCTTCTTCCCGTCGTTGTCCGCGTCGGTGTTCAGCGTCTTGGTGTACGACAGCCCGTTGCTGATCATGCTGAGCACGGACTGGTTCATCTGCCGGACGGTGAAGTCACCGGTCAGCGGGGAGCCCTTCTTGGTCTCCAGGTCGTACTTGGTCTGCGCGGTGATCTCGGCCATCGCCTCGTTGGCCGCGGTGACCAGAGCCTGCATCTTGTCGGAGATCGCGGTGGCGTCGGTGGTCGCGCCGACGGTGACGCCGGGCTCCTCCTTGGTGACAGTGAGGGTCACGCCGGGCATCAGCGAACTGAAGGTGTTCGTGGTGCTGTTGATCTTGTATTCGGACTCGGTGTTCGGGTTGACCGTCAGCACCGCGTCCTTGGCCGACGTCGTCTTCGGGTCGGCGCCCTCCTTGCCGTACCCCTCCAGCCCGGTGATCTGGAAGCCGCTCGCGGCGCCGCTCTTCATTCCGGTGAACTGGATGACACCCTCGTTGCCGGAGGTGTTGACCGCGTAGGCGCGGATGCCGAGGGTCGCGCCGTTCGCGTCGGTCGCCGAGTTGACCGCCGCGGTCAGCTTGGCGGCGGTCCGCGGCTCCGGAACGGTGACCTCGACCGGGTCGCCGACCGCGGTGAACTCGTCGACGCCGTCGTTGTCGGCGTCGGGGCTCCACTTACCCGGCTGGATCGTGATCTTGTCGGGCAGGGCGCCCTCGGCGGAGGTGTCGCTGACCGGGAGGATGGTGGACTGCGAGCGGGCCACCGACGTGACGTCGAACGTGAGCGTGCCGGCCATGCCGGAGAGGCCGCCGGTCGCCGTGGCGGTCACGTTCGGCGAACTCGACGTCGCCTTGAGCGAGCGCCACGCGGGCAGGCCGCCCACCGCTTCCCCGGCGCTCTTCAACGACTTCATCTTGGCGTTGACCGACAGGTACGAGCTGATCGCGGTTTCCGCTTTCTCGACCTTGGTCTTGAGCTTGGTCTGTCCCGCCGCCTCGACCTGCATCATCTGGCTGATCATCGAGGAGGTGCTGAGGCCACTGACGAGGCCGTCGACGGAGCTGGTCACGGGAGCCTGCCTTTCGTACCGAGGACGAGAACGGAATGGGGGTAGCCGGCCGGGCGTGCCGGGCTACCCCCACCTCTTCGGTCGTTCGCGGACCGGATTCAGTTGTCGTCGGTGGTTATTCGGGTGTCAGCCGGTGCGTCAGCGGAGCAGCGACAGCACGTTCTGCGAGGCCTGGTTGGCCTGCGACAGCATCGAGGTGCCGGCCTGGGTGAGGATCTGGTTGCGGGTGAACGCCACCATCTCCTGCGCCATGTCGGTGTCACGGATCCGGGACTCGGAGGCCGACAGGTTCTCGACCGCCACGTTGAGGTTGTTGATGGTGTGCTCGAAGCGGTTCTGGTGAGCACCCAGCTTGGCCCGCGTGTCCGAGACCGACTTGATGGCCACGTCGAGCGCGTCCATCGCCTTCGCGGCACCCGACGGCGTGTTCGTGTCCGGGTCGGCGGCAACCGTCAGGTCGAGGTTGTTGAGGCCCAGGGTCTTCGAGCTGACCGCGTTGATGGCGACGTCCAGCGTCTCGCCGGCGTTGGCGCCGATCTGGAACGCGCCCGGCGTGGCCGTCGCGTTCTTGGTGGCGTCGACGGCGGTGATGCCGAGGTCGGTGGCCTCGACGTTGAAGGCCGTCGAGCCCTGCGCCTTGAAGGTGATCGCCCCGTCGCTGGCCACCTCGGCGCTGAACGAGATCTCGTCACCGTGCTTGCCGCCGGCCTTCAGCGCGGCGGAGACGGCGTCGTTGATCTTCGAGACGGCCTCGTGCGCCGGCAGCGTGGTGGGCGGGACCTTCCCGTCGGTCAGGTCGATCGCACCGGTGGTGAGTGCCGGCGTGAGCGTGGAGCCACCCAGTTCGGCGATGTTGATGGTGGTGGTCGTGGGCGCCGCGTTCGCCGCGATCGGCGCCGTGCTCGAGGTGCTGTGGGTGTTGCCGAAGGTGCCGTCGAGCAGCTTCGACTTGCCGAACGAGGTCGTCTCGGCGATCCGGTCGATCTCCGCGGCCAGCTGCTGGAACTCGCCGTTCGCGGCCTGCTTGGCCTCGTCGTCGAGCGAAGCGTTGTTCGACTGGACCGAGAGGTCGCGCATGCGCTGGAGCATGCTGGTGACCTCGTTCAGCGCACCCTCAGCGGTCTGCACGACGCTGATCGCGTCCTGGGCGTTGCGCACGGCGACCTTGAGACCGCCGGTCTGGGCGCGCAGGCCCTCGGAGATCGAGAGGCCGGCCGCGTCGTCGGCGGCCCGGTTGATGCGGAAACCGCTGGAGAGCTTCTCGAGCGACTTCGACATCTGGTTGTCGGTGACCGACAGGTTCCGGTACGCGTTCTGCGCGGCGATGTTCTGGTTGATGCGAAGACCCATGGGATTTTCCTCCTTGAGTGGGGTCTTGAGCCGGCCCGTCCATGAGCCGTGGTGTTACGCCACTTCCCATCGGCGGGTCGCCGAGAGGCCATGAGGATTCTCTGAGATTTTTTCGGTCTTTTAGGGCGAACCGGAGAAGTACCGATCGGGAGAAAGCGCTCAGCGGCACGGCGGATGTGCCGACCTGTCCGAATGAGCGGGTCCGCCGAGGGGGTAGGCCCGACCAGCCATACGACGGAGGACCGGGTGAGCCTGACCGACCTGGCCAGTGTCCTCTGGCGCTCACGTGAGCTGCTGGAGATGCTGCTGTTCAAGCTTGAGGAGGAGCAGTTGCTCCTCGCGTCCAACCGGTCCCGATGGCTCAGCCACGCCACCCGTGAGGTGGAAGTGGTCCTGGATCAGATCCGGCAGACCGAGGTGATCCGTGCGGCGTACTCGCAGGAGGTCGCCGTGGAGCTCGGCCTGTCTCCGGACGCTTCGCTCGGTGAACTCGCCGACGCCGCTCCGGATCCGTGGTCGGAGTTGCTCCACCAGCACCGCAAGGCATTCCTGATGCTGACGTCGGAGATCAGGGCCCTGGCCGACGTCAACCGCGAGCTACTCACCGCAGGCCAGCGCGCGGCTCGCGAAACCATGCTCGCGTTCGCCGAGACTGTGGAAACGTACGGACCACAGGGCCAGACCGTCAGCGGCGCCGTGCGGCGCCCCACTCTGGTTGATGAGGCGATCTGATGGGCAGCACATTCAGTGGACTCAACACGGCGCTCACGTCTCTCTACGCGCAGCGCCGGGGCCTGGACGTCACGGGCCAGAACATCGCGAATGCCAGCACCGAGGGATACACCCGCCAGCGCGTGGTGATGCACGCGCAGAACGCCAACCTCACGCCGGGCATCTACTCCACCACCACCGCGGTCGGCAACGGCGTCACGGTGAGCTCGGTGGAGCGGCTGCGCAACTCCGCCCTCGATCATCGCAGCTTCACCGAGCACGCCAACTCCTCGTACCACAACGAGCGGGCCGGGGCGTACACGCTGATCGAGGACGTCTTCGGCGAACCCAGCGACACCGCGCTCCAGGCCCGTCTCCAGGACATGTGGGACGGCTGGAACGCGATCGCCGCGAACCCGGACAAGAAGGCGCCGAAGTCGGCGATGCTGGAGCAGGCGGTCACCGTCGCGTCGTCACTCAACGACGCCGCCGCTGCGCTGGACAACCAGTTCAAGTCGACCCGGGCCGGCCTCGACACGTACGTCGGCCAGGTCAACAAGGCGGCCGAGTCGATCGCCAAGCTGAACCACGAGATCGTCCTCGCCACGCAGGCCGGTCTGCAGGCCAACGAGCTGATGGACCAGCGCGGCCAGCAGATGCTGAAGCTGTCCGAGCTGGTCGGCGCGACCGCGACCGAGCTGCCGAACGGCGCCCTGAGCGTCTACGTCGGCAGCGCCCCGCTGGTCGCCGAGTTCAACACCCGCGAGATCGGGATCGAGACCGGCAGCGCCACGAAGCTCCAGGACCTGCCCGACATCGAGGTGAACCTGCGCTGGAAGGACACCGGCACCGCGGTCGCGGTGGGTGGCGCGATGGGCGCGCAGATGGAGCTGCTGGACAAGGACGGCACCCTGCGGGAGATCTCGCAGCGGCTGGACTCGGTCGCCTCCAAGCTGGCGTCGGACGTCAACACCGCCCACCGCGGCGGGTACGGAGTGGACGGAAGCACCGGGCTGGACATGTTCGTCCCGTACGACCCGACCGACACGCCCGTCACCGCGGCCAACATCCGGGTCAACAGCGACCTTCTCACCGATGTGGACAGAGTGGCGGTGTCGTCCGGTGATCCGAAGGGTGCGACCCCGATCCTGAACGGCACGGTGGCCGACGACCTGTCCGAACTGGCCACCTCCCGGACCGGCGCAGACGCGTCGTATCAGGCACTGATCGGTGACCTGGGGGTGTCGGCGCAGTCCTCGATCCGCCGGCGTGACATCCAGAACGCGGTCACCGACCAGGTCGACGCCGCCCGGGACGCCGAGTCCGGGGTCAACCTCGACGAGGAGATGACCAACCTCCTCACGTACCAGCGTGGGTACGAGGCGGCGTCGCGTGTCCTGACGACGATCGACTCGATGCTCGATCAGCTCATCAACCGGACCGGTCTGGTCGGCCGATAGCAGGTGGGGGAACCGCTATGAGCAGCAGTCCGCGAGTGACCGAGAGTTCCGTCCGTACCCGGACGATGGCGAGCCTGCAACGGAATCTGAGCCGGACGCAGACCGCGCAGGACCAGATCTCCAGTGGCAAGCAACTGCACCGTCCGTCGGACTCGCCGACGGGCACGGTCACCGCACTCCAACTGCGCGGCGAGGTACGGGCGAACCGGAAGTACTCCACCAACGCGGACGACGCGATGGGCCGGCTCGGGACCGTGCAGGACACCTTGAAGAGCGTGTACGACCAGGTGCAGCGGGTGCGCACGCTGACCCTGGAGGGGGTGAGTGCCGGTGGTGGCAGCACCCCGCAGGCGAACAAGGCGCGTGCCGACGAGATCGACCAGATCAAGGGTCTGGTCGTCCAGTTCGCCAACACCAAGTACCTGAACCGCCCGGTGTTCGGCGGGTTCACTCCGGATTCCACGGCGTACGCGCAGTCGGGGTCCTATGTGGGCGAGGCGGCCGGCGAGACCACCCGGGCGATCGGCCCGAACGCGCGGGTCCGCGTCGACGTTCGCGGGCCTGAGGTGTTCGGAACCGACATCGCGATGCAGGACGACCGGGTGACGCCGGTGCTGGACGCGGACGGCAACGAGGTGCCGAACGAGGCCCAGCTTTTCCGGGTCCTCGACTCCATTTCCACCGCGATGCGGACAGGTGATGCCGCTGGCATCAAGACAGGTCTGGAGAATCTCGATAAAGCAGCTGAAACCCTGAATTCGACCCTTTCGGACGTTGGCGCCCGATACAATCGGGTTACGCAGATGAAGCAGTCCGCAGAGGATCGCTTGATGTCCGTGTCGTCGCAGCTGTCCGATATCGAGGATGTCGACCTGCCCAAGGCGATCATGGAATTGCAACTCCAGCAGACCTCGTATCAGGCCGCCCTGGCCGCCACGGCCAAGGTGATCCAGCCCTCGCTCATCGATTTCCTGAGGTGACCATGACTACTCGCACCGCATCCCGTCCGATTGAGGCCACCATGACCGACCCGTCGCTGGGGCTGCCGACCATCACGATGGCGGTGCCCATGCCGGGGTTCCCGTCTCATCGGGATTTCGTTCTGGTGCGTCTCAACGACGACGGCCTGCTCTACGCGTTCACGTCCATCGAGAACCCGGAGCTCCGTTTCCTGGTGGCCCCGCCGGAGCCGTTCTTCCCGGACTACGCCCCGGAGATCGAGAACGGGGTGTTCGCGGCGCTGAACACGAAGGACCCGGACCGGCTGCTTCTGCTCACGGTCATCACCGCCAGCGAGAACGAGACCACCGCCAATCTGCTCGCACCGATCGTGGTGGACCGCGACAGCATGCGCGCGATGCAGGTCGTTCTCTCCGGTTCGGGCTACCCGGTTCGGGCGATCATGAACCGGAATTTCTGACCCTCCAGAAGCGGGCGCGGTCGCGTTTTCGTCGCGACCGCGCCTTTGCTATCCGTTCGATGGATGGAGGGGGACCGGATGCTGGTACTGACGCGGCGAGCCGGGGAGAGCGTGATGATCGGCGACGACGTCGTCATCACGGTGCTCGAGGCCCGCGGGGACGTCATCCGGCTGGGCATCCAGGCCCCGCGGGATGTGCAGGTGCACCGCGAGGAGGTCTACCGCGAGTTGCAGGAGGCGAACCGGGCGGCTGCCTCGCCGACCGAGGACGCGGTCAACGCGCTCGCGAAGATGCTGGAGAAGCCGGACACCACGGCACAGTGAGAGAACGAGTGACGCCCGTCGCCGCCGGCGACGGGCGTTTTTCTGTGTCCGCGGGCACACGCTCCTGTCCTGCACCGGCCACTGACCCGGGAGACAACATCGGAGCCTCACTCTCATCATCAGGCGGGAGAAACCCGCCTCTTTCAGCCGGGGAGCGAGTGTGGGCGCAGAGCGCGATTCAGTCATCGGTGGCGGTGCGGTGGGCACCGCCTGCGCGCTGGACCTGGCGGTGGACGCGCATGTGCACACCGGGTTCGCGGCCGGCCGGGACGCCGTCGGTGTGGTGGTCTCGGCCGCCGACCAGGTCGGTCTGACGGCGCTGACCTTCGCCGACCAGGCGGGGCCGGACACCGGCTGGCTGTCGGCGTACGCCGACGCGGTCCGCCGCGCCCGGCACCGTACCGAGATGACCCTGCGGGTGGCGGCGGAGGTCGAGGTGGTCCGCCCGGACGGCTGGCTGGCCCTGCCGCCCGACCTGGCTCCGCTGGACGCCCTCTCGGTGGCGGTCTCCGACCTGCCGGTCGCCGGTGAGCTGCTCACCCCGCGCGAGATCCGCACCCGCCTGGACATGGGCCTGCTGACCGCCGGACAGGTGGCGGAGCTGCTGGTGGCGACGACCGTCAAGGGCCTGGAGCGGGCCTCCCGGTACGCGCCGGCGCAGCTCGCCCGTCCGCTGGCGCTGCTCGGTCAGGCCGGCCTCGACGACTCGTGCGTGACGCCGGAGCTGATCGCCGAGCTGGCCTCCGCCTGCCGGACCACCGGTGCGGTCGTGGAGGTGAGCGAGGCGTGGCGCAGCCCGTCGCCGCGGGTGGTGGAGATGCTCCTCGATGCCGCCGTCACGGTGGTCCCGGCGAGTGACGCGCGGTATGCCGCCGAGGTGGGCCGCTGGCAGTACCTGCGACGTGTCTGAGGAGAACAGCGAAACCGAACACGATCTGCACTCGTCTCCGTACTCTCTGTCATGCCAGCACTTCAGTATGGGAGAGTTGCGATGAGCATGGTTCAGCAGGCTATCGAGGTCAGTGCGCCGGTCCACACGGTGTACGAGCAGCTCGCGGCGTTCGAGAACTACCCCCGTTTCATGACCGGTGTGCGGCAGGTGACGTCGATCGGCGCCGACCAGACCCACTGGATCATGGACGTCGACGGTAAGCGGCGGGAGTTCGACGCCCAGATCATCGAGCGGTCCCCGGACGAGCGGGTCTCCTGGTCGACCATGGAGGGCCCGCTGCTCGCGGAGACGATCACGCTGCGCCCGATGGGCGAGACCAAGACCCAGGTCGTCGCCCAACTGGAGGCCGACATCGCGTTCCTCATGCCCAGCGACCGGCACGGTCAGGAGTCACTGAACCGCCGGCTCAAGGCCGACCTGACCACGTTCAAGGGTCTGGTGGAGAGCGGTGTGCTCGGCGGCCGGCCGATTCCGCACGGTGCCAGTTCCAAGCCGATGGGCGGGCGGTCGCACAGCCTGCTTCCCGGCGTGGACACCCCGTCACCGGCCGCGGTGGCCGCGCGCATCCGTAACCGCAACACCCCGGCACCGAGCCCGGGTGCCGGCTGGGACACCGGCGTCGCCGGCACCGCCCGGATGGGCGGCCGCACCTCGGGCGCCGACATGTGGGGCAACGGCATGATCAACGAGGAAGAGCGCGGATAACCGGCTTCTCATCGGGGCCCGGGACGCTCGGCGTCCCGGGCCTCTGCTCATGCGCTCGACGGCGCCGCCTCCAGGGTGACCAGCAGCCGGGCACCACGGGGCTCGGCGTGCTCGTAGCGGACCGACCCGCCGTTCGCCTCGACCAGGTGCCGCACGATGAACAGCCCGAGGCCGGCGCCGCGGATGAACCGCCCGAACAGGTTGGGCAGCAGGTCCTCGGGGATGCCCGCGCCGCTGTCCTGCACGGCCAGTCGTACGGTCCCGTCACCGCCCCGCTCGGCCCGGATGTGGATCGGCGGGGCCCCGTGACCGAGCGCGTTCTTCAGCAGGTTCTCCACCACGACGGTGAGATGCCCGCGGTCGGCCAGCGCGGCCAGCTCCTCGTCGATGGCGATCTCGACGTCGCCGGTGCCGATGGCCGTGCCGCAGGCCGCCTCGACCACCTCGAGCAGCGGTACCGGCACCCGGCGGGCGGTGACCGTCCCGGTGTCCAGCCGGAAGAGCAGCTGTAGATCGTTCATCATCTTGATCAGCCGCCGGGTGTTCTTGTCGATCTTCGTGGCGAGTTCGAGCCGGATGTCGTCGGGCAGATCGGCCCAGTCGGCGCAGAGCAACTCGGCGAGGCTGGCGATCGAACTGATCGGCTGTGCCACATCGTGGGTCAGCATCGAGGTCAGGTCGTTCTTGAACGCCAGCGCGGCGGCCAGGTCGGCGTTACCGCGTTCCAGCTCGGCGGCGTGCTCGGTGAGCGCCTCCTCGGCCTGTTTGCGCTCGGCGATGTCGATGTAGGTGGCCACGTACCCACGGGTCGCGCCGGCCGCGTCCGGGATGGCCGCCATGGTGGCGAGCACCGGCACGTCGGTGCCGTCGGCGCGGGGCAGGATCCAGTCGCCGCCGGTGCCCGGTGGCGGCAGCGGCGGCGATTCGGCGGGAAGGTCGTCATGCCCGGTGAGTTCCCGCCAGCGGCGGTTGACGTCGATCACCCGATAGTTCGCGTCGAGCACCATGACGGCCTCGTTCATCGACTGGAGCAGCGTCTGCGCGAAGTCCTGCCGCTCCTCCAGCTCGGCCACCAGGTGGCGCTGTCGCTGGTCGGCGGTGTCGAGGGTGCGGACCAGGTAGGCGAGCAGGGCCAGCAGCGCGAGGGCGGCGAGGATCACACCGGTGCTCACCGCGGCCACCGGCCGGCTCTCCGGCGTCTGCGCGGCGAAGGCGCTGACCAGGGCGGCGACGACGGGGGCGGCGATCAGGGCGGGGGCCAGCCGGCGTACGGCGGCGCGCGGCCCGGACTCCTCGAGAGTGTGCAGCGGCCCCGTCTCGGGGCGGGCCAGGATGGTCCCGACGGCGAGGCAGAGCAGCGCGCCGGCCAGGTAGGCCGGCATCACGCTCGCCGGTGCCTGCCCGGGTGGGAAGGTCGCGTCGAAGAGGCGGGGCACCAGGGCGACCAGCGCGATGATCGCGGCGCCCAGCAGGAGCGGGTCGGCGACCCGGAAGGCGATACCGCCGCCGCGCCGGGGCACGCGCAGATCGAGGCAGGCCAGGGCCAGCCCGGAGAGGGCGGTGGCGACCCCCGAGGCGGGGTGGCTGCCCAGGTTGGCGGCGCCCACGCCGGCGGCGACGAGCGCGAGGAGCGCCGCCGCCCCGGCACGGAGTCGGCCGGCCCGTCCATCGGTGGCCGGAGCCACCTGGAGCAGGAGGGCGACCCCGGCCGGGATCAGGGCCGGTGCCGGCCCGGGGTGGAACATGTGCAGGGCGCCGAAGACGGCGACGGTTGCCCCGGCGCACCCGGCGGTCAGCCGGGACAGCCTGCCCACGTCGTGCGCCGCGATATGCACAAATACCCCCAAGACGTGAGGGAAAGAGCATAACGCGGGCTACCCGGGTGAGCGGTTGGTTACTTGCCCGCCCAGTCGAAGCCGTCCTCGAGGCGGATCCGGCTGGCCACCTTGGCGATGTCCGCCCGGTGGCGGTTGGCGTGGTGCCCGCAGAAGGCCAGGTCCCCACCACTGGTCAGGACGACCTCCAGCTTGGCGGCCGCCCCACAACGATCGCAGCGCTCGGTAAGTTCGCCGACGGTGTCGATCTCGGGCGACAGCAGTGCGGTCATATCGCTCTCCTAGTGGCTCGGTGGCGGTGCTTCGGTAGCGGTGCAGCGGTCCTGACAGCGAGAAGTTCGGCCCCCCGCCCGGTCGGCTTAGAGGTTCCCGGTGTGACTCCGCCGATCCCCAGCGGCGTATCTCGTGCAACCCGGTCACTACCCGGAGGAACCCGAGGGCGCTCCCGCCCCACTCCAATCTTTCCCTCAGCTGCTTTCGGCATGCCCCCCGGGCCGGAAACGACACCGACCTGAAGACAACCGAGAGGATCCACTCCATATGTTCGGTAACGACGCCCGCCGTCTGGCCATCCGACTGACCGCCGTTGCGAGCGCCGCCACCGCCACCCTCTGGGGCCTGACCGGGACGGCCGTCGCCGCTCCGGCCGCGCCCCCCGTGGGAACCATCGCCGGGGCCGGTGCGGAGGACGCCATCCCGGGCAGCTACATCGTGGTGCTGAAGCCCGGCACGCAGGCCGCCGACCGGGTCACCGCCACGTCGCAGGAGCTGGTCCGCAAGTACGGCGGCACCGTCGCCGGCAACTACCTCTCCACGGTGCGCGGCTTCCACCTGGAGGCCACCGCCGGCGAGGCCGCCCGCCTGGCCGCCGACCCGTCCGTCTCGTTCGTCGAGCAGGACGCCAAGGTCGACGGCAAGGCCCTGGCGGCGCCCGTCGCCGCGATCACCCAGTCGAAGAAGCTGTCCTGGGGCCTGGACCGCCTCGACCAGCGCTCGCTGCCGCTGTCGAAGTCGTACACCTACAGGTCCGCCTCCGCGATCACCGCCTACGTGATCGACACCGGCGTCCGCACCAGCCACAAGGAGTTCGGCGGCCGGGCCACCAGCGGCTGGGACTTCGTCGACGGCGACGCCACCGCGAACGACTGCCACGGCCACGGTACCCACGTCGCCGGCACGATCGGCGGTGCCGCCTACGGCGTGGCCAAGGACGTCAAGCTGGTCGGCCTGCGGGTCCTCGGCTGCGACGGCTCCGGCTCGTTCTCCGACTTCATCGCCGCCGTCGACTGGGTGACCTCGAACGCCAAGCTGCCCGCCGTGGCCAACATGAGCCTGGGCGGCCCGCGCAGCAAGGCCCTCGACGCGGCCGTCAAGCGTTCCGTCGAGAAGGGCGTGACCTACGCGATCGCCTCCGGCAACGAGGACAAGAACGGCTGCAAGAGTTCACCGGCCGCCGCGCCGGACGCGATCACCGTGGGCGCCGTCGACTCCGCCGACCGCCGCGCCGCCTTCTCCAACTGGGGCAACTGCCTGGACATCTTCGCCCCCGGCGTGAACATCCTGTCGGCGGCGAAGGGCTCGAACACCGCCACCCAGAAGATGAGCGGCACCTCGATGGCGGCGCCGCACGTCGCCGGCGCGGCCGCCCTGGTCCTGGCCGCACACCCGGACTGGACGCCCCGCCAGGTGCGTGACGACCTGGTCGCCAATGCCGGAGTCGGCCTGGTCAAGGGCTCGATCAAGGGCTCGCCGAACCGCCTGCTCCATACCGGTCACCTGCTCTGACCGTCCGGCCTGCTCTCCGCGCCGTCCGACGACCCGTCGGACATCGCCGAGAGCAGGCCTGTTTTGACGGTGAGCCCTACGCCGGGCCCCGGGGGCGGATAGCGTGAGAACGACCCCAGCCCGAGGAGGACCGAGATGTCCGAGGCGCCGGTCGCCGAAAGGCCGACAATCCTGGTCGTCGACGACGAAGAGGATCTGCGCGACATCATGCGCCGGATGCTGGAGCGTCGCGGGGCGTACGCGACGCTGGCCACCGGCGAGCCGGACGAGGCCCTCTCGATCGCCCGGGACCACGCCGGGAAGATCGACGTGCTGATCACCGACCTGACCCTGCCCGGGGCCTCCGGCGGTGAACTGGCCAGAACCATCCGCACTCTGCGTACCGGCATCGGGGTCGTCTTCGTCTCCGGCCTGCCCAAGGATCACGCGGTCGCCAAGGGCGAGATCACCGAGGACGACATCCTGGTGAAGAAGCCGTTCACGGCCGACGCCCTGCTGGCCGCGGTGAAGGATGCTCTCGACCGCAAGGACCAGAGCTAGGGCCGGGGCCAGGGCACGGTCAGCTCCCCGAGCCGCCACCGGGCCGGCCCGTCGAGCACCGGCCGGCCCTCGTCGCGCAGCCGCCGGACCGTGGCCGTCCAGCGCTGCCGTGGCCCGAACGGGGTCGCCTCGGTCTCCCATGCCCGGCCCAGCGCCCGCAGCAGCTCGTGCACCGGATGGCCGGGCACGTTGTGGTGGATCAGCGCCTTGGGTAGCCGCTCGGCGAAGACCGCCGGATGCTCCAGGGTCGGCAGCCGGGCCGACAGGGTCAACGTCGTCGGCACACCGTCCTCGACGACCGCCCAGGTGGCGATCCGGCCCAGCTCGTCGCAGGTGCCCTCGATCAGCAGTGCGCCCGTCGCGGTCATCGCCCGCCAGGCCGCCGCCACCTCGTCCTCGGCATACTGCCGCAGCACGTTGAACGCCCGCACCACCACCGGGGCGAGCCCGGCCAGCTCGAACCCGCCGCGCCGGAACTCCAGCCACGGCGGATCCGCGAACGGCTGCGCGCCACTCACCCGTACCGGATCGATCTCCAGGCCGACCACCGCGACGTCCGAGCGGACCGCGGCGGCGAGGCGGCTGCGCAGCTCCACGGCCGTCACCGGCGTGGCACCGTAGCCCAGGTCGATCACCAGCGGCCGCGCCGCCTCCGTCAGGAGCCGACCGCAGCGGTACGCGATGAAGTTGTCGACACGACGGAGCCGGTTGGGATTGGTCGTCCCCCGGGTGATCGCGCCGACCGGTTTCACGACTACGGCTCCCGGTGGACCTTGTGCTGGGCGGCCTGGGCGATCGGCCGCACCACCAGCCGGTCCACGTTGACGTGCTGCGGGCGGGTGGCGGTCCAGGCGATGCAGTCCGCGATGTCGTCGGCGACCAGCGGCTCCCTCACCCCGGCGTAGACCGCGTCGGCCCTGTCCTGGTCGCCGCCGAACCGGTTGACCGCGAACTCGTCGGTCCGCACCATGCCCGGATCGATCTCGATGACCCGGACCGGCTTGCCGGCCAGCTCCAGCCGGAGTGTCCCGACCAGGGCGGTCTCGGCGTGTTTGGCGGCCACGTAGCCACCGCCGCCCTCGTAGGGTGTGAAGGCCGCCGTGGACCCGACCGTCACGATCGTCCCCCGGCCGCTCGCCTCCAGAGCCGGCAGCAGCGCCTGGGTCACCCGCAGGGTGCCGAGCACGTTCACCTCATACATCCACTGCCAGTCATCGACCGATCCGGTGGCGACCGGGTCCACGCCACGGGCCCCGCCCGCGTTGTTGACCAGCAGGGTGAGCGGGCCGCCGAGTGCCGCCACCGCGGCCGCCAGCCCGGCCACCGACGCGTCCGAGGTGACGTCGCACGCGACCGCCGTGGCACCTGGCCCGATCTCCTTGACCAGCGCCTCCAGCCGGTCGGCACGCCGGGCCGCGGCGACGACGTGGAAGCCCTCCGCGGCCAGCCGACGGGCCGTGGCCGCGCCGATCCCGCTCGATGCCCCGGTGATGACTGCGATGTTCTGCATGCCCTCGATTCTGATCCATGGCGGGGAACGTCCCGGACGATCAATGACCTGGATCACCCCGCGTCGGCTGAGTGGTGGTTCCGGCGGCGCCGATGGGGAAGATGAACCTTGGCGCAACAAGCATGTTGCAGAACCGATACGGAGGGAGCCAGCGTGGCTGATCTACGGGCCGGTGGCCGATGGCCCACTCCCCGCCGGATCGCGACCCTCTCCGTGCACACCTCGCCCCTGGAACAACCGGGCACCGGTGACGCGGGTGGCATGAACGTCTACATCGTGGAGATCGCCAAGCGACTGGCCGAGCGCGGCGTCGAGGTGGAGATCTTCACCCGGGCCACGGCCGGTGACCTGCCGCCGGTCGTCGAGATGGCACCCGGGGTGCTCGTCCGGCACGTCACCGCCGGCCCCTACGAGGGCCTGGCCAAGGAGGAGCTGCCCGCCCAGCTGTGCGCCTTCACCAACGGCGTGCTCCGGGCCGAGGCCGCGCATCCGCCGGGCCACTACGACCTGCTGCACTCGCACTACTGGCTCTCCGGGCAGGTCGGCTGGCTGGCCCGGGAGCGCTGGGGCGTGCCGCACGTGCACACCGCGCACACCCTGGCCAAGGTGAAGAACAGGTTCATCGCGGCCGGTGACCGGCCCGAGCCGAAGGCCCGGGTGATCGGCGAGGAGCAGGTGGTCGCCGCCTCGGACCGCCTGGTGGCGAACACCGACTTCGAGGCGCAGGACCTGATCACCCACTACGGCGCCGACCCGTCGCTGGTCAGCGTGGTGCAGCCGGGTGTCGACCTGCGACGGTTCCGGCCCGGTGCCGCCGACCGGGCCCGGTTCGGTCTGCCCGAGCACGGCCGGATCGTCGCGTTCGTCGGCCGGATCCAGCCGCTCAAGGCGCCGGACGTGCTGATCGCCGCCCTGGGCGAGATGCGCGGAGAGACCACCCTGGTGATCTGTGGTGGCCCGAGCGGCACCGGCCTGGACCGGCCCACCGCACTGATCGAGCTGGCCGCCACGCTCGGGGTGGCCGACTCGGTGGTGTTCCTGCCCCCGCAGACCGGTGACGATCTGGCCGCGCTCTACCGGGCCGCCGACCTGGTCGCCGTCCCGTCCTACAACGAGTCCTTCGGCCTGGTCGCCCTGGAGGCGCAGGCCTGCGGCACGCCGGTCGTCGCGGCCGCGGTCGGCGGTCTGGTCACCGCGGTGCGTGACGGGGTCAGTGGCGTGCTGGTCGACGGCCACGATCCCCGTGACTGGGCGAGGGTGCTGGACCGGCTGCTCGACGAGCCCGGTCGCCGGCACCGGCTGGCGGCCGGTGCGGTCGCCCACGCGTCCCGGTTCTCCTGGGATCGCACGGCCGAGACCCTGCTTCGCGTCTACCGTGACGCGGTGAGTGAGCATCGGGCGCTGATCACGGCGCGACTCGAGGGGGCGTCCTGCGCATGGTGACCGAGTTGATCGAGCGGGTTCTGACCGAGCGGGAGCTGGAGTGGGAGTCCACCGGTGAGAGCTCCTATGTGGTCAGCCTGCCCGGCACGCACAAGCTGAAGACGGCCTGCAACCTGATCGTCGGCGAGCACTCCCTGCGGGTCGAGGCGTTCGTGATGCGCCGGCCCGACGAGCGGCACGAAGACCTGTGGGCCTGGTTGCTGCGCCGCAACGCCCGGATGTTCGGTGTCGCCTTCTCGATCGACGGGGCCGGCGACGTCTATCTCACCGGCCGGGTGTCGCTGAAGGGCCTGGACGCCGATGAGCTGGACCGGCTGCTCGGCTCGGTGCTGACATATGCCGACGAGTCGTTCGACACGATGCTGGAGATCGGTTTCGGGTCGTCGATCCGGCGGGAGTGGGACTGGCGGGTCAGCCGGGGGGAGTCGACGGCCAACCTGCAGGCCTTCCGGCATCTGGTCGAGCGGACCGACCAGCCCTAATTGATCATCCAGTGCGGTCAATCCGTACCGATGGGTCCATTGTGGTCCGCCGGCGGCGGAATCGCGATCCAATGGCGTTCTTCGCCGGTCGGGTGGCCGGCCGAGGTGTGGATCGCGCCGCCCCTGGGTACCAGCGGTCTCCCGGCGATGTCCGCAGGATTCCCCGGCGGCTGGTTCGACGGCCATCTAGACTCGCGCGCCATTTGCCGCCGCCGGGTTACCGAACGGTAGTTGTGGTGATTTCCTCCCCACTGAGAAACCCGGAAGAGTGATTGGCGGCTCGTCCGATCGGCTGGTTGTTGGTGAATGTGACGGTGGAGACAGATGTCGACACGAAATCGGGTTGTGAGGCTTGACCGCCCCAACTAGCGTGGTCGATGGACGCCGCGCCGTTAGTTCGGGGAACGGGTCGATCAGCAATGATCGCCGCGGTTCGGCGTTTGGGGACGGGTGGCATGAGCCGTTGGGGGACGGCGCGACCCGAGACCGGCGGTAAGTGCGGGCGGCGCCTATGGGGATGGGTGTCGCCCGCCGCCGCCGGCGCTTTTGTTTCCGGCTTGTTTCTGCCGTTCACTTATTGGACATGCTCGGATCATTGTCTATCGATGCAGCCGGGCTAATGGTGCGACGGCCGCGGGAATCCGCTTTTCCCGGCCCGCGTCAGACCGCCGCCGCGCGTTCCCGCTCCTCCTCTTGCGCCAGCCGCAGCCGCATCGCCCGCCGGGCCCGTGCCGGGCCGGCCCACAGTTGGCCGACCGCGACCAGGGCGCACAGCACGAAGCAGCCGCCCCAGAGCACGGCGTCACCGGCACCTTGCAGGACCAGGCCGCCGAGGATCGGGGCCAGTGCCGTCCCGGCCGACCAGGAGAGTGAGTTCAGGCCCTGGTAACGGCCGCGCAGAGCGGGCGGGGAGAGTGCCGCCACGGTGGCCGCGTTGCTGGGGGACTGGAGCATCTCGCCCAGAGTCCAGATGATCACCGTCAGGGCGTACATGATCGGGGTCTCAGCGAGGGCGACCAGCCCGAACCCGGAACCGACGAGCAGCGCCGCCACCGCCAGGACCTTCGCGCTGTCCCGGCCCTCGATCAGCTTCGGGACGAAGAGCTGACCGAAGACGATCAGGACCCCGTTCACCGCGATGACCGTGCCGTAGGTGGCGGCCGTGTGCCCCTCGGCCAGCATGCTGATCGGCAGCGTCGACAGGTGCTGGAGGATGACCAGCACCGAGATGAAGCTGAGCAGCAGGTAGACGGCGTAGTTGCCGTCGCGCAGCGCGGTACCGAGGCCGCCCGGCTCCACTCTGCGCCCGGGGATCCGCGCCGGCCGCGTCTCGGCCAGGAAGATCGCCGTGATGATCGCGGTGATCAGGGTGGTGGCCGCGTCGCCGGCGAAGAGCAGCAGATAGTCCACCTTCGCCGCGAAGCCCGCGATGACCGCCGCGAGGGCGAAGCCGAGGTTGACCGCCCAGTAGTTCAGGGAGAACGCCCGGACCCGATCCCGCTCCGGGACGATGTCGATCATCATGGCGGAGAAGGCCGGCCGGACCGCCTCGGCGAACAGGCCGAGCAGCAGGGTGGCCACGGCGATCTGCGGGTACGTCCGGGCCAGCCCCAGGGCCAGCATCAGGGCGGCCGCGCCGAACTGGGCGATCAGCATGGTCGGGCGACGGCCCCAGCGATCGGCCAGCACACCGCCGCCGAGGGTGCCGATCGCGCCGCCGACGCCGTAGAGGCCCAGGATCAGGCCGGCCTGACTCTGCGAGAAGTCCCGCTCCGAGGTCAGGTAGATGCTCAGGAAGAGCACCGCGAACGAGCCGACGCGGTTGATCAGGGTGCCGGCCCAGAGGAACCAGAACTGCCGGGGCAGCCCACCGGCGGCCTGCCGTAACCAACCTCGCACGATCGTCTCCCCGTAAGTAGTCTGCGCGGTTTATTCCCTTACATCTGAGGTGCTTGCGCAAGCGGGTTTCGGTGTGGCGGCGGACACGTGCCGGGTGGCCGGTACAGGCCGGCGCGGCTCGGGGGAAGATGTGGTCATGACTGGAACCCTGGTGCTGCTGCGGCACGGCAACAGCGAGTGGAACGCCAAGAACCTCTTCACCGGCTGGGTCGACGTGGACCTGGACGCCAAGGGTGAGCAGGAGGCCCGGCGCGGCGGCGAACTTCTCAAGGAGCAGGGGGTGCTGCCCGACGTGGTGCACACCAGCCTTCTTCGGCGCGCGATCCGGACCAGTGAGATCGCACTGCACATCACCGACCGGCACTGGATCCCGGTGAAGCGTCACTGGCGGCTCAACGAGCGCCACTACGGCGCTCTGCAGGGCAAGGACAAGAAGCAGACCCTGGAGACGTACGGGGAGGAGCAGTTCATGCTCTGGCGCCGGTCGTACGACGTCCCGCCGCCCCCCATCGAGGACGGCGCCGAGTTCTCCCAGGCCGGTGACCCCCGCTACGCGAGCCTGGCCCCGGAGATCCTGCCGAGGGCGGAGTGCCTGAAGGACGTGCTGCTGCGGGCCCTGCCGTACTGGTACGACGCGATCGTCCCCGACCTGCGCGCCGGTAGGACGGTGCTGGTCGCGGCGCACGGCAACTCGCTGCGCGCGATCGTGAAGCACCTCGACGGCGTCTCCGACGAGGCGATCGCCGGGCTGAACATCCCGACCGGCATCCCGTTGCGCTACGACCTGGACGAGAACCTGCGCCCGATCACCGCGGGCGGCACCTATCTCGACCCGGTCGCCGCCAAGGAGGCCGCTGCCGCGGTCGCCGCCCAGGGCCGTAAGTGACAGACGGGGGCCGGGACACCCCCGTGGTGTCCCGGCCCCCGGATCTCCCGGCTCGCGCGCCGGAGATCTGATCAGTCCTCGATCTGCCCGGTCGTCTCGCCGGTGATCAGGTAGATCAGGTGCTCGCCGATGTTGACGGCGTGGTCGGCGTAACGCTCGTAGAAGCGGCCCAGCAGGGCACCGTCGATGGCGGTCTCCGCTCCGTACGGCCAGTCGTCGGCCAGCATGATCTTGAACAGCTTGCGTTCGAGGTCGTCGATCGCGTCGTCGTCGGTCTCCAGTTGGGCCGCGAGTTCGGCGTTCGGCTTCGCGAGCAGCGTGGTGATCTTCTCGGCCATGTGGTCGGCGACCTCGGCCATGCCCTTGAAGGTGGGGCGCAGCTCGGCCGGGACGGCGGGTGACGGGTGCCGCCGGGCCGCGGTCTTCGCCACGTGCTCGGCCAGGTCGCCCATCCGCTCCAGGTCGGCCCCGATGTGCAGCGCGGTGATGACGCGCCGCAGGTCGGACGCGACCGGCGCCTGGCGGGCGATGGTGTCCGCGACCTTCAACTCGACCTGCTCGTAGATGGCGTCGACCTCGGAGTCCCGCTCGATCACCGACCGGGCGGCGGCCAGGTCGGCGGTCAGCAGCGCCGACGTCGCCTTGCGGAGTGCGGCGCGGACCGACTCCGCCATGGTCACGAGCAGGCGGCTCACCTCGACCAGATCGGCCTGGTACTCCTCGCGCATTTCTCAGTTCCCTCTTTCGACGGCGACGGCCATGGCGGCCGGGGTTGCGCTGACCACGCTATGGGCGCGGAACGGCCTCAACATGAACACCGGTGAACGAGGGCGGGCGCAGTGGTGAACATTATTCGACGTGCGCCCGATTTGCCGTAATGGCCCTGTGGTTCAGGTAAACAATGACCCTACGATCGCAGCGTGGAGTGGGAATACGCCGTCGGCATGGTTTCTGCCGCGCTGGCCGTCGGTGTGGGAACGGGGCTCGCCCTTGCCCGGATCCGCCGGCCGGGCGCAGAGGCTCGGACCGGGGTACCGGAGGGGAGCGCCGCCATCGAACCGGACGACGATCGCCCGGGAGGCAAACACGGCCTCAAGGGGCTCGGACGCAAGAGCCTCGATTCGTTACGGGTGGGAGTCGTCGTCCTCGACGCCGACGATCATCCGGTGCTGGTGAACCCGGCGGCCCGCGCGATGGGCCTGCTGCGTTCCGGCGGGGCACCGGGCACCATCGCCGCCCATCCGATCCTGCGGACGCTGGCCGGCCAGGTCCGGCGGACCGGAGTGCGCCGGGAGGTCGAGCTCGACCTCCCGCGGGGCCGGGCCGGGGGCGGGCATGCCCCGCTGGGTCTGCACCTGCGGGCGGTGGCCCTGAACGCGACACACGTCGCGGTCGAGGCCGCCGACGTGACCGAGTCGCATCGGCTGGCCCGGGTCCGCCGCGACTTCGTCGCCAACGTCAGCCACGAGCTCAAGACGCCGATCGGTGCGCTCCAGCTCCTGGCCGAGGCACTGCTCGACGCCACCCAGCTCCCCGAGACGGCGCCCGGCGCGCAGTCCGAGGATCTGGTGGCCGCCCGCCGGTTCGCCGAGCGCATCCATCACGAGTCGGCCCGGATGGGCCGCCTGGTGAACGAGTTGCTCGAGCTCACCCGGCTCCAGGGCGCGGAACCGTTGCCGAACCCGGAACCGGTCTCGCTGGACTGGGTGATCGCCGAGGTGGTCGACCGGACCAGGACGACCGCGTCGGCGAAGAACATCGAGGTCACCTACGACGGCCCGAAGGGCACCATGGCGTACGGCAACGACAGCCAGTTCGCCACGGCGGTCACCAACCTGGTGGAGAACGCGATCGCGTACTCGGGTGAGAACACCGTCGTCTCGCTCACCATGCGTCACAGTGACGACTGGATCGAGATCGACGTCACCGATGAGGGCATCGGGATCGCCCCGCAGGACGTCGAACGGGTCTTCGAGCGGTTCTACCGCGCCGACCAGGCCCGTTCCCGGTCCACCGGCGGGACCGGTCTCGGCCTGGCGATCGTCAAGCACATCGCGACCAACCACGGCGGCCGCGTCGACGTGACCAGTTCACTCGGCGACGGCTCTACGTTCACCCTGCGCCTACCTGCACGACCCCCCGAGTCCCCCTCGTCGTCACCGACGGCGATTGAGATCGAGTCCGGTGTGGCCGGGCGTTGAGCCCGCCGCCGACGACGGAAGGAACTTCATTGGCCCGCGTGCTCGTGGTCGAGGACGAGGAGTCGTTCTCCGACGCCCTGTCGTACATGCTGCGCAAAGAGGGTTTCGAGGTGTCGGTCGCCGCGACCGGGACCTCCGCCCTGACGCAGTTCGACCGGACCGGTGCCGACATCGTGCTGCTCGACCTGATGCTTCCCGAGATGTCCGGAACCGAGGTGTGCCGTCAGTTGCGGCAGCGCTCCGCGGTCCCGATCATCATGGTCACCGCCCGGGACAGCGAGATCGACAAGGTGGTCGGACTGGAGATCGGAGCCGACGACTACGTCACGAAGCCCTACTCGCCTCGTGAGCTGGTCGCCCGGATCCGTGCCGTGCTCCGCCGCCAGGGCGCCGACGCGCCCGAGGTCACCACCCCGACACTGACCGCCGGCCCGGTCCGGATGGACGTCGAGCGGCACGTCGTGACCGTCGACGGTTCGGGCGTGCAGTTGCCGTTGAAGGAGTTCGAGCTGCTCGAGCTGCTGCTGCGCAACGCCGGCCGGGTCCTCACCCGCGGTCAGCTGATCGACCGGGTCTGGGGCGCCGACTACGTCGGTGACACCAAGACGCTCGACGTGCACGTGAAGCGGCTGCGTTCCAAGGTGGAGCCGGAGCCGTCCGCGCCGCGGTACATCGTCACCGTGCGGGGCCTGGGCTACAAGTTCGAGCCCTGATTCACCCTTGTCCCCTGCTAACTAGCATGCGACTATGGGGATGTCGGGTGACCCGCCCGTGATCGGGTCACCCGACGCCTGGGATTCGCCGTGCCGGTGGAGTCAGCCGTGCCGGTGGCGTCGACCGGGCCGGCCGGCCTGGTGGAGTCCGCCGCGCTGGTCGCCGGGTGGATGGCGATCAGGCCGGACCTGATCCGGGCGGAGCACAGTTCGGCGAGGCGGCCGTATGCGGCCTCCCCGATCAGCTCGGTCAGCTCGGGTGCGTAGGTGACATACATCGCGTCGGTGCCCACGTGGGCCTCCGGTGACGACGTGCACCACCAGGCCAGGTCGTGGCCGCCCGCCCCCCAGCCGCGGCGGTCGAACTCACTCAAAGTGGACTGGAGCAGCTTCGTGCCGTCCGGCCGGGTGATCCAGTCCTGCTCGCGGCGGACCGGCAACTGCCAGCAGACGTCCGGCTTGTACTTGAGCGGGTGCACACCGTCCCGCAGGGCCTGACCGTGCAGTGCACAACCACCGCCACCCGGGAAGCCGGCCTCGTTCAGGAAGACGCACGGGCCGTCGGCGGAGCGCGTGGCCGTACGCCGGGCGGGTTTGCTGCCGTCGACGGTGTCCACCTCGGTGTAGTTCTTGAACCCGCGACGGTAGTGCTGCCAGGTCTGCGGGGTCAGCCTGGCGGCCGCCGCCCGCACCCGGGTCTCGTCGTCGGCGTCGGTGAAGAACGCGCCGTGCGAGCAGCAGCCGTCCTCGGCGCGGCCGGGCAGGATGCCCCGGCAGGCGGAGCCGAAGACGCAGGTCCAGCGGGAGAGCAGCCAGGTCAGATCGGCCCGGATCAGGTGCTGCTCGTCGGCGGGATCGAGGAACTCGATCCACTCGCGAGGGAAGTCGAGCGGTACTTCCCGGGGTGGTGTCGCGCGGCTCATCCGGGTCAGCGTACGCCCACTCGTGGATCATGACCGTTTAGAGCTGATATATCCGGCCCGGTCGCGCGCGGCTACGCTGGAGGGCGTGACTTCCCGCGTACCCGTGCTTCTCTCCAGCTCCTCGGTCTTCCCGGAGCCGACGGCGGCGGCGTTCGAGATGGCGGCCACGGTCGGCTACGACGGCCTGGAGGTCATGGTGTGGACCGACGCCGTCAGCCAGGACGCCGGGGCCCTCAAGGGACTGGCCGACCACTACGACGTTCCGGTCCTCTCGGTGCACGCCCCGTGCCTGCTGGTGACCCAGCGGGTGTGGAGTTCCGACCCGTGGGAGCGGCTGACCCGGGCCGCCCAGCTCGCCGAGAGCCTGGGCGCGCCGACCGTGGTGGTGCACCCGCCGTTCCGCTGGCAGGGCGACTACGCCCGCAACTTCGCCGAGGGACTGACCAGGGTCCGCGGCCGGCATCCCGACCTGACCTTCGCGGTGGAGAACATGTTCCCGGTCAAGATGGCCGGCCGCTGGGTGGTGCCGTACAACCCCGGCTGGGACCCGACCGAGACCGGCTTCGACGCGTACACGCTGGACCTCTCCCACTGCGCGGCCTCGCGCATCGACGCGCTGGAGATGGCCGACCGGATGGGTGCCGGCCTGCGGCACGTGCATCTGGGTGATGGCACCGGCGAGGGCCGCGACGAGCACCTGGTGCCGGGCCGCGGCAATCAGCCGTGCGCCGAGTTGTTGCGGTCGCTGGCCGGGCGCGGGTTCACCGGGTCGGTGGCACTGGAGATCAACACGCGTAAGGCGGCGAGCCGTCCGGCCCGCGAGGCCGATCTCCGCGAGGCGCTGGAGTTCGCCCGCCGCCACCTCGAACCGAGTCCCGCGGTCACGCAGGGGTGAGGTTCTCCGCGGCGCGCTTGCGGGCCCGGTGCGCGGCGACGTGCGACCGGGTGGCGCAGCGCTCCGAGCAGAACCGCCGGCAGTTGTTGGACGACGTGTCCAGGTAGACGTTGCCGCACCGTTCGTCGGCGCAGATGCCGAAGCGGGCACTCCCGTACTCGCAGAGCCAGACCGACAGGCCCCAGACGGCGCCCGCCAGATACTCGGCGCTGACGGTGGCGCCGCGGCTGGTCACGTGCATGTGCCAGTCACTCGCGTCGTGCCCGGAGATGCGTGGCTGCACCGGGTAGGCCTCCAGCAGGCCGTTCAGCTCGCGCACCGCCTCGTTGTCCCGCCCGGAGGTGCCGAACTCGAAGACCTCCCGCAGGCGCCGCTGCGCGCGGCGGAACGGGGCCAGGTCCTTCTCGGTGACGTGGTCGCGCATGTACGCCTGTTCGCCGCTGAACAGGGCCCGCAACCCGGCGAGATCGTCCAGACCTGCGTTGACGAGGTCTATCGCCGTCCGGGCGTACGCATCGAAGTTCACCCGACAACGGTAGCCGCACCTGACCCGATGGGGCACGTATGTGTTGCCCGGCGTCCGTGCCAGGTCCGGACGTTACGCTCGGCGCATGCTCCGTACCCTGTTTCTCGCCGCGGCCGGATCCGCCCGGCTCGGGCGGCTGGCCGAGATCGCACCCGTCAGCCGGGGAATCGTGCAGCGTTTCGTCGCCGGGCCGAGCGCCGACGAGGTTCTGCTGGTCAGCCGTGGTCTCGTCGACGACGGCCTGGCCGTCAGCCTCGATCATCTGAGCGACGAGACCCGGACGATAGAGCAGGCGGTGGCCACCCGCGACGAGTACGTTGCGGTCCTCGGCCGGCTCAAGGGCGCCGGGCTGACGCCGGCGGTCGAGGTCAGCGTCAAACTCTCGGCCCTGGGCCGGCGGATCGACGAGAAACTGGCGTACGAGCACGCGCGCGCGATCTGTGCCGCGGCCGCCGAGGCGGGCACCACGGTGACGCTGGACGCCGAGGACCACGGCACCACGGACGCGACCCTGGAGACGCTGGCCGAGCTGCGCCGGGACTTCCCGTCCACCGGGGCGGCCCTCCAGGCGTACCTGCGGCGGACCGAGGGGGACTGTCGTGAGCTGGCGACGGCCGGCTCCCGGGTGCGCCTGTGCAAGGGCGCCTACGCGGAGCCGGAGTCGGTGGCGTTCCCGTCCGCGCTGGATGTGGACAAGTCGTTCGTCCGCTGTCTGAACATCCTGATGGCGGGGGAGGGCTACCCGATGGTGGCGACCCACGACGCGCGGCTGATCGCGATCGCCGAGGACCGGGCCCGCTGGTTCGACCGCTCCACCGCGGAGTACGAGTTCCAGATGCTCTACGGCGTGCGCCCGGAGGAGCAGGCTCGCCTGACCGGCAGCGGTCACACGGTCCGGGTCCACCTGCCCTACGGCGAGGAGTGGTACGCCTACCTGATGCGCCGCCTGGCGGAGCGCCCGGCGAACGTCGGCTTTCTGGCACGAGCGGTCGCTTCTCGGAAATAAAGGGCGATATCACCACGTATCCGGTGTGTCGGGCTTGACTTTTTCTGGGCATTTCACGGAACGTATCGCGTTGGTCACAGCCGTATCGATACCGTTCTGATGACACGCACGTCATCCCCGCGGCCTTCCGGGACCCTCCGGCCGCATCCCGCCGCGGAGGATTGCGAAAGGATCGGTGCGACGACATGACGGGTCCAGCCCAGACCGAGGAACGCCTCTCGGAGGTACGTTTCCTGACGGTGGCCGAGGTGGCCGCGCTCATGCGGGTCTCCAAGATGACCGTCTACCGGCTCGTGCACGGCGGTGATCTCACCGCGGTCCGGGTCGGCCGTTCGTTCCGGGTGCCGGAGCATGCGGTGCACGCATATCTGCGGGGCGCCTTCTCGCAGAGCGCCTGACGACCGGGGCCGTGTTGGCCCGGCTGGGGCATGCCGGTACGCTGGACCGGTTGGTTCCCGGGTCTACGCGTGCCGTTCATGTGGCGCCGCTGCTCCGGGCGCCGTCCCAGTCAGGTCCCGGCCATGTGCCGGGCCACCCACATGGTTTCTCGAGAGGCTTTTCGTATGGGCTCCGTGGTCAAGAAGCGCCGCAAGCGTATGGCGAAGAAGAAGCACCGCAAGCTGCTGCGCAAGACCCGCGTCCAGCGTCGCCGTCTCGGCAAGTGACCGTCGGCCGGGCGATCCGCCCGGCTGCTGACGGCACTTGCCATCTGATCGAGGCCGCGCATCGAAGGGTGCCCCCGTGGTGACCTCACCGCCCAGCGTTGTCGTGGTCACCGGAGTCAGCCGTTATTTCGGCGCTCGGGTGGCCGCGCGCCTCGCCGCTGATCCTCGTATCGACCGTGTCGTCGGTCTGGATCCGCACGACCCGCCCGCACGCCTTCTGGGCCTGCTGGACGGGGTGGAGCGGATCCGGGCCGACGCGCGTGCGGCCACCGAGGCCATCGCCGATCTCGGCCCCGAGGCGGTCGTGCACCTGGCCATCACCAGCGTGCCCGACGGGCGCAACGGCGGGCGTGCGGCGATGAAGGAACAGAACGTCATCGGCACCATGCAGGTGCTGGCCGCCGCCCAGGGTGCTCCCGGGCTGCGCAAACTCGTGGTGCGCTCGTCCACGGCCGCCTACGGCGCGTCCTTCCGGGACCCCGCCGTCTTCACCGAGGACACCGAGCCGCGGGCGGTGCCCCGTGGGTCGTACGCGCGGGACATCCTCGACATCGAGGGCTATGTGCGCGGGTTCCGCCGCCGCCGGCCCGAGGTCGCCGCGACCGTCCTGCGGTTCGCCCCGATGATCAGCTCCTCCGCCGAGACGTCGCTGACGCGCTACTTCGCCCAGCCGGTGGTGCCCACCGTGCTCGGCCGCGACGCCCGGCTCCAGTTCGTGCACGCCGAGGACGCGTTCGAGATCCTGCACCGCGCGGTGATCGAGGACCACCCCGGCACCTTCAACGTCGCCGGTTCCGGTGTCCTGATGCTCTCCCAGGCCGTCCGCCGGGCCGGCCGGCTCTCCCTGCCGCTTCCCGAGCCCGCGCTCTCCACCGCCGCGGCCCTGCTCCGCAATCTCGGCGTCGAGCAGATCGGCATGGACCAGATCGATCTCTTCGTGCACGGCCGGGTGGTCGACACGACCCGTCTCGTCCGGGAGTTCGGCTACACCCCGCGTACCACGGTGGAGGCGTTCGAGGACTTCATCCAGGCGCATGCGGCCGGGTCCACGCTCACCGCGGACCGGCTGGTCGCCGCGGAGAACGCGATCCTGGACGGCATCCGCCGCGTCCGGGCGGCGGCGGCCGACGCCGCGCCGGCGGGACGGGAGACGTCGTGAGCCAGGACGAGTACCGCGACATGCTGCCCGGCACCACCGAGTTCCGGCTGCCCGAGCCGCCGCCGGTGCAGCGGGTCAACGGCCGGCGCCCGATCCCGGAGAAGGGCGAGCCGATGCCGGAGAGGCCGGACCCGGTGGCCGCGCCCGGCGGGCTGGACGTCTGGGACCGGCGGGTCGCCGAAGGCCTCGCGTTCCTGCGCCGGCGGCTGGCCGGGGCGTACGAGGTGGACGAGTTCGGGTTCGACCCGGAGTTGGCAGAGGCGTTCTTCCACCCACTGCTGAAGATCCTCTACCGGGACTGGTTCCGGACCGAGGTGCTCGGTATCGAGAACGTGCCGGCCGAGGGCAGCGCCCTGGTCGTCGGCAACCACTCCGGCACGATCGCGCTGGACGCCCTGATGCTCACGGTCGGCCTGCGCGACAGGCATCCGCAGCAGCGCCACCTGCGCCTGCTCGGCGCCGATCTGGTGTTCCGGATGCCCCTGATGAGTGAGCTGGCCCGCGCGGCCGGCGCCACCGTGGCCTGCAACCCGGACGCCGAGCGCCTGATGACCTCGGGCCACCTGGTCGGCGTCTTCCCGGAAGGCTTCAAGGGCATCGGGAAGAAGTTCTCCGAGCGCTACAAGCTCCAGCGGTTCGGCCGGGGCGGGTTCGTCTCGGCGGCCCTGCGGACCGGCACGCCGATCGTCCCGGTCGCGATCGTCGGCGCCGAGGAGATCTATCCGATCCTGGCCGACCTGAAGCCGCTGGCCCGGCTACTCGGGGTGCCGTATTTCCCGATCACGCCGACCTTCCCGTGGCTGGGGCCGCTGGGCATGGTGCCGTTGCCGAGCAAGTGGCTGATCCAGTTCTGCCCGCCGATCCCGACCGCGCACCTCACCGAGTTCGCCGACGACCCGCTCGTCGTCTACAACCTCGCCGACCAGGTGCGCGAGACGATCCAGGCCACCCTGCACGAGCTGCTGGAGAAGCGCCCGGACCCGTTCGGCCCGTGACCTGCGGGAGTGCCAATCTTCTGGAGCGGTCCCCCGTACCGTCCTATAGTGACGGTTGAGGGGCGGCCCCGGAGTGTTCCTCCGGCACCGCCCCTCGCCATGTCGCTGCCCCTCGCCGCGCCGCTGGCCCTCGCCATGTCGCTGGTCAGAAGATGTCGCCGAGCAGGTCGCCCAGCACACCGCCGTCCTCTTCGAGTGGTTCGATCGGCGCCGGCTCGAGAGGCTCGTCGTCGATCATCGGAGTGACTCCGCCGTTGACGGTCGGTGTCACCCCGGGCGCGACCGACCTCTTCGGCGTCACGGCCTGGCCGGTCGTTCCGGGGTCGGCCGTGGCGTCCGGCTTCGACGGCTTCGACGTGGTGGCCTGACCGTTCTGCCGGTTCCCGGTCTTGTTGCCGGTCCCGTTGTTCTGCGGTGTCGTCCCGCTCGGCTCGGCGGGGCGCTCGTCCTCGACCGTGCAGTCGCGCAGCCTCGGCCCGAGCGCGTCGGTGCCGGCCGGCGTGACCTTGTCGCAGCCGAGGCCGGACCGCAGGGTCTCGGCCCGCTTGACGACGTCCTCCAGCAGGCCGAGCGAGGTGGTCGCCCGTTCCCGGTTGGGGGCGGAGAGCCGTTCCAGCGCGGGCGTGAACGCGGTGCGCTGGTCGTCGACGAAGTCGTCCAGTGTGGCCAGCGGCCTGGTGTCCTGCTGGGACACCGCCGACGTGGTCAGCAGGCGGACGCCCTTGCGGGTGTCGGCGTCCATGTCGTCCAGCACCAGCGCGAAATCGGGTGCGTCGCCGCTCATCGCCATCGCCTCGGAGAGCCGGGTGCGGGCGAAGTCCAGCGACAGCTGGCCACGGGTCACGTCCGATCCGGCGATCGCCAGCTGGGCGCGCTCGGTCTGGCGCTTGACGCTGTACAGGACCTCGCCCGGTGACGCGCTCTCGCTGGCCGCGGAGATGCCGGAGACGGCCATCGCACCGGCGGCCACGCCGATCACGATCGCTCCGCGGGCACGTATCCGGCGGCCGAACAGCGGTCGGCGGACGATGGGCTCGGCAACGGGCGCGGGTTCGGCGCCGGCGGCGGTCCGCCCGATGCCGTCCCGATCGGCGGTGGCGACCAGCATGGCGCGCAGGCCGACGCGGAACTCGGAGTCGACCGGTGCGCCCGGCCGGGCCGTGGAGAGCCGGTTGCTTATGGCGACCAGCCGGTTCATCTCCTCGTCGGCCTGCCCACGACTGTGGTGCCGACGGGCGCCACCGGCGTCGTCCAGAAGCTCCGCGAAGCGCTCGGCACTCCGGGAGTTCGGGAAAGCGAACTTCACCGTGGGCACCTCCCCTCGCTCGTGACTGTCTCGCCGGCCTGGAGGCCGACGTCGGCGGCCGGACCGTGAAAGACGGTCCTGGGTCGCATCCGGACAAACGCGCGACACGCGGCCCCGGTTACGGGTGCCGGACGGCGCCATCGGGTATCAGAGATCGACAACTCGGTAGGTTCGATCAAGATTGGAACCCGTCGGGCAGGAGCCGGTTGAGCGCGCGGACGGCCCGGTACTGGAGCGCCTTGATGGCGCCCTCGTTCTTGCCCATGGTCTGTGCGGTCTCGGCGACCGAGAAGCCCTGAAGGAACCGGAGCACGATGCATTCCTGCTGCTCCGGATTGAGCTGCTTGACCGCGGTGAGCAGGGCGACGTTGGTGATGTGGTCGACCACCGCGGACTCCGGGCTGCCCTCCGGGCCCCGGTCCTCGCGGTCGGCGTCGAGCACGTCGCCGGTGGTCACCTCAAGGCGGTAGCGGCCGGACTTGAAGTGGTCGGCGACCAGGTTCCGGGCGATGGTGACCAGCCAGGCGCCCAGGTCACGGCCCTGCCACGTGAAGCTGCCGATGCGCTTGAGGGCCCGCAGGAAGGTGTCCGAGGTGAGATCCTCGGCGAGCTGGCGGTTGCCGACCCGGAAGTAGACGAAGCGGAAGACGGTGTCCACGTACCGGTCGTAGATCAGGCCGAACGCCTCGGACTCGCCGGCCTGGGCCCGTTCGACGAGCGCCCACACCTCGGCGGCCGGGTCGCCGCGATCCGGCCGGGCCTTCGGCGGGGCGGACTCGGTGGGTGGTCCGGTGGTGCTCTGAGTCGGCAGGACCACGGTGTGGTCGCCGGGCGTGGTGGTGTCCCCCTCACCGAGATTCGAGCGCTGGCCGGCGGTGGGTTGCGCCGGAGGACGCGGCGCACCGGGCCGGCTGCCGCCGAACTTGCCGTTCGCGGCGTTCGGTGAGGCGACCGCCGGTGGCCCGTTGGGCGTGCGGCGGCTGCCGGTCTGTTTGGGGCTGTCGCCCCGGATGGCGTTGACGATCATCCCCCCAGCCGTGTCGCGCAGTGCGTTCAGGACGTCGCGGGGGTACGGATCCTCCGCGTACACATAAGTCACTGCGCCTCCTCAGCCCGGCGGGCCTCCGGCGACAGCGAATCCGTCCCGCCAGACGTGGATTCACCGTGATTCCGTGCTTTGTGGGGCACAGCGGCCTCCTCGGGATGAGGGTGGGTCACTCATAACAAAAGTGGTCAATCACAACAAAATGGGTGGGTAACCGGCGTATAGACCGGTCAACCTCACCCGTTGGTGTGTATTCCGTTACACAGTGCGGAAGTATTGCCGACTTCGGACACGCCGAGTCGCACAGTGTGTGCGCTGCGCGCAAAGCCGCGAATCGCCCTAACACCGCAACCCACGTCAAGGTCACCTTGGCGGAACAAGCCGCGTTACGGACGGACCGCCTGTCCGACGTCCCGGTGGCGCCGTGTTTATGCCAGACTCGGGCCTCGTGGAGGAACCCGCCCGCGACGCGGTCGCCGAGGCCGCCGGCCGTCGCCCCGGCCACCCCGCACTGATCGCCGGGGACACCGTCGTCACATGGTCGGAAATGGACACGCGGGTGTCCGCCGCCGCCCGTTGGATCGCCTCCCGGACCGAGCCGGGCGACCGGGTCGCACTACTGCTCGGCAACACGCTCGACTTCGCGGTGACCTACTTCGGCGCGCTGCGGGCCGGCCGGGTCGCGGTGCCGCTGAATCCCGGCTACACCGCCGACGAGCGCGACCACGCGATCGCCGACTCCGGTGCCTCGCTGGTGGTGGACGGCCCACCCGGCTCGGTGGAGGGCGGCGACGCTCCGGCCGTACCCGGAAAGAACGATCTCGCGGTTCTGCTGTACACCTCCGGCACCAGCGGGCGCCCCAAGGGCGCCATGCTCACCCATGCCGCGCTCGCCGCGAACCACGACCAGCTGGACCGGATCGAGCCACCCGTGGTCGGGCCGGACGACGTGGTGCTGCTCGCCGTGCCGTTCTTCCACGCCTACGGGCTGAACACCGGGCTCGGCAGCGTCGCACACCACGCGGCGACCGGCGTGCTGACCGAGCGCTTCGACCCGGCGTCGTCACTCGACCTGATCAGCCGGCACGCGGTGACCGTCACGGTCGGGGTTCCCGGGATGTACCAGGCCTGGACCGCACTGCCGTCGGCCGGTGCGGCGCTGCACGGCGTGCGGACCGCGGTGTGCGGCGCGGCGCCCCTGGACACCGGCGTCGCGGCGCGCTTCCGCGCACTGACCGGGCGGGCGATCCTCATCGGGTACGGGCTGACCGAGACCGCCCCGGTGCTGACCACGACGGCGGTCAGCGACCGGGACAAGAGCGGCTCGATCGGCCGGCCGCTGCCCGGGGTCGAGCTGTCGTTGCGTACCCCGGCCGGCACCGAGCTGTGGCGGGACGGCACCGCCCCGGTCGACCAGGAGCATGCCGACGACGAGCTGATCGTCGCCGAGTCGGCCGGCACCGACCCCGGCGAGATCGTGGTGCGCGGGCCCAACCTGTTCTCCGGATACTGGCCGGACGGGCGGGACGGTCCCGGCCCGGACGGCTGGTGGCCGACCGGGGACATCGCCTACGCCGACGGTGACGGTGACCTGGTGCTTGTCGACCGGATCGGCGAGCTGATCCTGGTCAACGGCTTCAACGTCTACCCGGCCGAGATCGAGCGGGTGCTGATGGCGCACCCACGGGTCACCGGCGTGGCCGTGGTCGGGGTGCCGGACAGCACGACCGGGCAGCGGCCGCACGCGTACGTCACGGTGACCGGCGATCCGCCGCCCACCGCGACCGCATTGCAGGTGCACTGCGCGGCCCGGCTGGCCCGGTTCAAACTGCCCGGTGTCGAGCTGGTGGGCGAGCTGCCGCGGACCGCGATCGGCAAGGTACGGAAGAGGGACCTGTGAGACTGACCCTGATCAGCCGTGATGGCTGCCACCTGTGCGAGGTCGCCGAGCAGACGCTGGACCGGATCGCACCCGGCCAGTGGACGAAGGTCGACGTGGACGCGGACGTCGAGCTGGAACGCGACTACGGCGACCGGGTGCCGGTGCTGCTGCTGGACGGCAAGGAGCACGGTTACTGGCGGATCGAGGAGGAGCGCCTCCTGCGGGATCTGGCTCGACAACCCGGTGAGCCCCGCCTGTAGATTCTCCAGGTGACAGCTAAGCATTTGGTCTGGGACTGGAACGGGACCCTTCTCGACGATCTTCACCTGGTCGTGTCGTCGACGAACGTCGCCTTCGCCGCGGTCGGCGGCCGTGACGTCGATTCCGACGAGCACCGGCGGACCTTCCGGCGGCCGGTCGCCGACTTCTACGCCGAGATGCTCGGCCGCGCGATCGACGCCGAGGAGTTCGGCCGGCTGGACCGGATCTTCCATGACGCGTACCGCCTCGGGCTGACCGACGTCACGCTGGCCGCCGACGCGCAGGCCGCGATCAAGACCTGGCCGGGCAGCCAGTCGCTGCTGTCCATGTGGTTCCACCACGAGCTGGTCCCGGCGGTCGAGGGGTACGGCCTGGCCGGGATGTTCGCCCGGATCGACGGTCTGCGGGCCGAGCTGGGTGGCGGGTTCAAGGCCGCGCACCTCGCGGCTCACCTGGCCGAACTCGGGGTCGAGGGCCGCGACGTGGTGATGATCGGCGACTCGCTCGACGACGCCGACGCGGCCGAGGCGGTCGGCGGGCACGCCGTGCTCTACACCGGCGGGTTCACCGATCCCGCACGGTTGCGTGAATCCGGGCGTCCGGTCGCCGACACGCTGGTAGAGGCGGTAAAGATGGCCATGTCACTCTGAGCTGAGTGGCCCTGGCGGGGTTCGAACGGTAATACTCGACAGGTCGGCCCGACTAACACAGCCGGGTCGATCTTGTCCAATTGTCCCGACAAGATCGCGATTTGTGCACGCCTTCACAAGCGCCTACTCTGTGACTCCGACGAGCCCCGCTACCACAGCCACCCCAAGAGGGTTCCACCGGTATCGCACAGACGGGGCTCACCGCAGGTTCGCCTCGTCGGCACGGAGTCAGATGAGCCAGCAACGTCACGGAAGCACGCCCGGCGCAGCCGATGGCGTCCCGGCCTTCCCGGATCTGCCGGAGGCGACCATCGCGCGACTGCCGGAGTATCTTCGTGCCCTTCACCACCTCGCCGAGACCGGCGCGGAGACGGTGTCGAGCGAGGGTCTCGCCGCGGCCGCCGGGGTCAACTCGGCCAAACTCCGCAAGGACCTGTCGCACCTCGGCTCGTACGGCACCCGTGGCGTCGGCTACGACGTTGCCCTGCTGGTCGACCAGATCGAGTACATTCTCGGCCTCGACAAGAACCGCGCGGTCTGCCTGGTCGGCGTCGGCAACCTGGGGCACGCCCTCGCCGGTTACGCCGGGTTCGCGAGTCGCGGCTTCCGGGTGGTGGCGCTCTTCGACGCCGACCCGAAGAAGGTCGGTGAGCAGATCAACGGCCTCACCGTGCAGCACACCGACGACCTGGAGCGGGTCGCCGCCGAGGAGTCGATCGCGATCGGAGTCATCGCCACCCCGCCCGGCACCGCGCAGGCGGTCGCCGACGCGCTGGTCGCCGCGGGAGTGACAAGCATCCTCAATTTCGCCCCGGGGGTTCTGTCGGTGCCGTCCAACGTTGACGTCCGTAAAGTGGATCTGGCCATCGAGCTCCAGATCCTTTCGTTCCACGAGCACCGCAAGGCGTCTCTGACCGCACTGCCCGGGGGTCGCTCGGCTCAACCCGCGAGCGGCGATCAGGAGGTGGTCGGGTCGTGAACCTGCTCAGCATCGGCGCCTCGTACCGTACGGCCGACGTCGCGGTCCTCGAGCGCCTCGTCATTCCCGAGTCGTCCGTCCCGGACCTGCTCCAGCGCCTGGTCGCCCAGCCGTACGTGGGGGAGGCCGTCGTCGTCTCCACCTGCAATCGGGTCGAGGTCTACGCGGCGGTCAGCGGCTTCCACGGCGGCCTCGGCGACATCTGCAACGTGCTGGCCGAGCACTCCGGCATCCCGGCCACCGAACTGGCCGGCCACCTCTACGTGCACTACGGCGAGGCCGCGGTCCGGCACTCGTTCCGGGTGTCGTCCGGCCTCGACTCGATGGTCGTCGGCGAGGCCCAGATCCTCGGACAGCTGCGCGACGCGTACCACTCGGCCACCGAGGTGGACTCGGCCGGCCGCCTGCTGCACGAGCTGATGCAGCAGACGCTGCGGGTGGGTAAGCGGGCGCACGCCGAGACCGGCATCGACAAGGCCGGGCAGAGTGTCGTCACGGCCGCCCTCGACGTCGCCGCCGACCATCTCGGCGGTGACCTGACCGGCCGGCCCGCCCTGATCATCGGGGCCGGGGCGATGGGGTCGCTGTCGGTGGCCACGCTCACCCGCAACGGTGTCGGCCCGCTGCGGATCACCAACCGCAGCCACGACCGCGCCGACCGGCTCGCCGAGGCCTACGGTGCCACCGCGATCCCGTTCGATCAGCTCGACGCGGTGCTGCGTGAGGTCGACATCGTGGTGTGCGCCACCGCCTCCACCGTGCCGGTCCTCACCCGCGAGCGCCTCGAGCGGGTCGGCAAGGACCTGATCGTCCTCGACCTGGCCGTCCCGCGCGACGTGGCGCCCGACGCCGCCGGCCTGCCGGGCCTGACCGTGATCGACATCGACAGCCTGGCCAACAGCCGCCGGTCCAACCCGGCGGCGGCCGAGACCGCGGCCGTCGAGCAGATCGTCGCCGGCGAGGTCGACAACTTCCTCGGCTGGATGCGCGGGTCCGAGATCGCGCCCACCGTGGCCGCGCTGCGCACCCGCGCCGAGGACGTCGTGTCGGCGGAGATGCGCAAGCTGATGTCCCGGCGGCCGGAATTCACCGAGGAGCAGCGGGCGGATGTTTCCCGTACCCTGCACCGGGTCGTCCAGCAGTTGCTGCACTCGCCCACCGTGCGTGTCCGCCAGCTCGCCGCCGAACCCGGCGGCGACCAGTACGCGGCACTGCTCCGTGAACTGTTCGACCTGGACGTCCCGCTCGCCACCCAGGCCGACGCGGTACCTGAGATCGGGGGGAAAGCATGACGCTGCGTCTCGGTACGCGGGGAAGCGCTCTGGCGCTCACCCAGTCGCAGATGGTCGCCGACGCGCTGACCGCCGCCACCGGCCGCCCGGTCGAGCTGGTCCGGATCGTCACTCCCGGTGACCGTTCGTCCGCGCCGGTCGCCGAGCTCGGCGTGGGTGTGTTCGTCTCCGCGCTGCGGGACGCGCTGCTGGCCGGCGAGATCGACTTCGCCGTCCACTCGTACAAGGACCTCCCCACCGCCGAGCCCTCCAGCCTGCACATCGCCGCGGTGCCGGTGCGGGAGGACCCCCGGGACGCCCTGATCGCCCGCGACGGGTTGACCCTGGCCGAACTGCCCCCGGGCTCGACCATCGGCACCGGTGCGGTGCGCCGAATCGCGCAATTGCATGCCTTGGGCCTAGAGTTGCAGGTCACGCCGATCCGAGGAAACGTCGACTCGCGAATCGCCCGGGTACTCGGACCCGAGGCAGATCTCGATGCCGTCGTTCTCGCCCGGGCCGGAGTGGCACGTCTCGGTCGATTCGCGGAGATCACCGAGACGCTCGACCCGATGCTCATGCTGCCCGCCCCGGCTCAGGGTGCGCTGGCCGTGGAGTGCCGGGCCGACAACACCGACCTGATCGAGTTGCTGTCCGTTCTCGATCACGCACCGACCCGCTCCGCCGTGACGGCGGAGCGGTCGATGCTCGCCACGCTCGAGGCCGGGTGCTCCGCCCCGGTCGCGGCACACGCCGAGATCGCCGAGGGCGACGACGGTGACGAGATCTACCTGCGCGGTGCCGTGATCAGCCCGGATGGTGTCCGAGCCGTCCGACTGTCGCGCACCGGAACGCCCGCCGGCGCGGCGGAGATCGGCAAGGCACTTGCCATCGATCTCCTCGACGCCGGAGCCGATACCCTGATGGGGAGCACAGAATGACCACCCGCACCGCCCGTAAGCCAGCCGGACGCATCGCGTTCATCGGCGCCGGACCCGGCGACCCGGAGCTGCTGACCCGCCGCGCGTATGCGGCGCTGACCGATGCCGACCAGGTGGTCTACGACCGCGGCGTGCCCGAATCCCTGCTCAGCGCGCTCCGTTCCGACGCCAAGGAGGACGCGCAGTTCAGCCCGGCCGAAGGCGCCCCCGGTGACGTCGCCAAGGTGCTGCTCTCCGCGGCCAAGTCGGGTCTGTCCGCCGTACACCTCGTCGCCGGTGACCCGTTCGGCCACGACTCGGTGGTCAAGGAGGTGCAGGCGGTCGCGCGGACCGCGGTGCACTTCGAGGTGATCCCCGGCATCGGCCAGGCCGAGGGCGTCGCCGCCTACGCCGGTGTGCCGCTGCCCGGGGTGCGGGTCGCCGCCGACGTCGACGACGTCACCAACCTCGACTTCGACGCGCTCGCCACGGCCGCCCAGAAGGGCTCCTTCGCCGTGGCCGTGGACGCCGGCGACCTCGCCGCCGTCCGTGACGGGCTGCTCGCGGCCGGTGTCGAGCCGGGTGTCCCGGTCGGCGTGACCGGCGACGGCACCGGTGAGACGCAGTACACGACCACCTCGACGGTGGACAGCTTCGTCGCCGCGGCGCTCGGCTTCACCGGCCGGGTCGTCCTCACCGTCGGCTCCGACGTCGCCGAGCGCGACAGCCTGAGCTGGTGGGAGAATCGCCCGCTGTACGGCTGGAAGGTCCTCGTCCCGCGGACCAAGGAGCAGGCCGGCGCGATGTCCGCCCGGCTCCGTGCCTACGGCGCGATCCCGTGCGAGGTGCCGACCATCGCGGTCGAGCCGCCGCGCACCCCGGCGCAGATGGAGCGGGCCGTCAAGGGCCTGGTCGACGGCCGGTACGCGTGGGTCATCTTCACCTCGGTCAACGCGGTCCGCGCGGTCTGGGAGAAGTTCGGCGAGCACGGTCTCGACGCCCGGCACTTCGGCGGCGTGAAGATCGCGTGCATCGGCGAGGCCACCGCCGACGCGGTTCGCGCGTTCGGCATCCAGCCGGAGCTGATCCCGGCCGGCGAGCAGTCCAGCGACGGTCTGCTGGCCGAGTTCTCCCCGCACGACGAGATCCTCGACCCGGTCGGCCGGGTGCTGCTGCCCCGTGCCGACATCGCGACCGAGACCCTCGCGGCCGGGCTCATCGAGCGTGGCTGGGAGGTGGACGACGTCACGGCGTACCGGACCGTCCGCGCCGCCCCGCCGCCCGCCGAGATCCGCGACGCGATCAAGTCCGGCGGCTTCGACGCGGTGCTCTTCACCTCGTCCTCGACCGTCCGCAACCTGGTCGGCATCGCCGGTAAGCCGCACGCCCGCACGGTCGTCGCGGTGATCGGCCCGAAGACCGCCGAGACCGCCGTCGAGTTCGGCCTCCGGGTCGACACCCAGCCGCAGAACGCCTCGGTGCCCGACCTGGTCGAGGCGCTCGCCGAGTACGCTCTGGAGCTCCGCGAGAAGCTGGCCGCCATGCCGGCCAAGCAGCGCCGCGGCTCCAAGGTGCAGGGCCCGACGGCTCTTCGTTTCCGCTGACCGTCTGTGGTGGGCCGGCCCGGTCCGGCCCACCAAAAGGGAGCCCCGATGTCCTTCCCTGACATCCGCCCGCGCCGTCTGCGGCGCACCCCCGCCATCCGCCGCCTGGTCGAGGAGACGCGCCTCGCCCCGTCCGAGCTGATCCTGCCGCTCTTCCTGAAAGAGGGCCTGAGCGAGCCGAGACCGATCAGCTCACTGCCCGGCGTCGTCCAGCACTCCCGCGAGTCGCTGCGCAAGGCCGCGGCCGAAGCGGTCGAGGCGGGCGTCGGCGGCCTGATGCTGTTCGGCGTACCGGACAACGCCAACAAGGACGAGACGGGTTCGGCCGGCCTCGACCCCGACGGCGTCCTCAATCTCGGTCTCCGCGACCTCAAGGCCGAGCTGGGCGACGCCACGGTCATCATGAGCGACCTGTGCCTCGACGAGTTCACCTCGCACGGCCACTGTGGGGTGCTCGCCGGTGACGGCTCGGTCGACAACGACGCCACCCTGGCCGTCTATGCCGACATGGCGGTCGCGCAGGCCGACGCCGGCGCCCACATGGTCGGCCCGTCCGGCATGATGGACGGCCAGATCGGCGTCATCCGCAAGGCCCTCGACGCGGCCGGTCACCAGGACGTCGCGATCCTCGCCTACTCCGCGAAGTATGCGGGCGCCTTCTACGGACCGTTCCGGGAAGCCGTCGAATCGACGCTCCAGGGCGACCGCCGGCAGTACCAGCAGGACCCGCCGAACGTCCGCGAGGCCCTGCGCGAGGTCGACCTCGACATCGCCGAGGGTGCCGACATCGTCATGGTCAAGCCGGCCCTGCCCTACCTGGACATCATCGCCGCGATCCGGGACCGCGTCACCGTCCCGGTCGCCGCCTACCAGGTCTCCGGCGAGTACGCGATGGTCGAGGCCGCCGCCGCCAACGGCTGGATCGACCGCGAACGCGTCATCCTCGAGTCCCTCACGTCGATCAAGCGCGCCGGCGCCCAGATCACCCTGACGTACTGGGCCACCGAGGCGGCCCAGCTCATCCGAAACCGCTTCTAGCGGGTACGCCGTCGGGCCGGCCGGTTCCTACCCGGTCGGCTCCAGCGACTGGACCAGCTGGGTGACGTCGGCGATGTACTCGAACCAGTCCCGGTCGGACTGATAGCCCAGCTCCGCGTTGACCTTCAGCATCGACTCGTTGTGCTGCGCGTTCCACGTCTGGACCTGGCGCAGCGTCGGCTCGGCGGCCCGCAGCTCGAACAGCATCCGCGCCTTGATCGCCCGGTCGATGCCGTAACCGCGGTGCTCCCGGACGACGATCGTGTCGTACTGATCGGCCCGCTCCGGGTGCTGCGCCGGGACCACCACCTCGGTCAGCCCGGCCACGTGGCCGGTCGCCTCGTGGATCGCCAGCACGATGTAAGGTTTCAGCCCGCGCCGGTGCAGCGTCTCCAGCGACTCACGCAGCCGCTGCGGATCCGACGAGCGGGGCGCCAGGTCCAGGTCGTCGTCGTCGCGTTGCGCCTCCGCCTTGGCCTGCGCGTATGCGGCGAGCAGATGGTCCGCCGGGCCGCCCGGGTGATACTCGATCCGGTATCCCGCGCTGATCCCGTTCGCCATCCCGGCCAGCGCCGGCCAGTCCACCGTGTCCAGGCTGAGGACGCTGCGGGTCTCCACATACTCCCGCTCGAAACCGAGAGACTGGTAGAAGGGAATCGCCGACGTGCCGCCGATCGCCTCCACCCCGATCGAGGAGAAACCCTCCAGATAGGCGCGACGGGCCGCCACTGCCACCAACTGCCGGCCCAGCCCACGACGGCGCAACTCGGGGCGAACCAGGACCTCGAGCACACCGATGTCGCCGAGCAGCAGAATGTTCACGTGCCCGAAGATCTTCCCCGTACCCTCCGGCAGGCGATCGTCCTCGGCCACCCAGGTGATCCGGCGTTCACCGGGCATGGTTTCGGCGAGATACTCCCTGACCTGCACGTCTCGCCAGGGTGGATCATCCGGGAGATCGACCGCCAGGACCGCGTTCACCGCCTCCACGAGCGAGTTGACCTCGGTCGCGGACGCGGAGCGGGGATCCCATTCACGCACCCTCACTCGTACATCGTGCCGTTTGTGAGACCTTCAGGGAAGTGCTGACCACGCAAAAGTACGTCAGCGCTCACGGAGCGTCGCTATGATCGCCGATGTCTCGGGGCTCGAAGGCTTCACAGTCTGCTGCGCATCCCATAGTCCTGCGCGGTCGCGAACACCTTCTGCGCGTACGGCCGGACCGCGTTGTACGACAGGATCGCGTCCCACCACGAGTCGGGCTTGGACAGGTCGCGACTGCCCTTGCACAGGTAGGTCGCCGCGGTCAGCGCCGCGTCGTCGATGTCGTTCGGGTTCGCCACCCCGTCCCGGTCGGCGTCCACCGCCGTCTCCTTCCAGGTCGCCGGGATGAACTGCATAGGCCCGATCGCCCGGTCATACGTGGTGTCCTGGTCCAGCGCGCCACGGTCGGTGTCCGCGATCATCTGACGTCCACCCTGACCGTCCAGCGGCAGACCGAGGATCGTCGGCTGCGCCACCCCGTCGGCACCCAGCACCGCCCCGTTGAAGCTGCCGTGTGACGACTCCACCTTGCCGATCGCGGCCAGGGTCGTCCACTCCAGGCGGCAGCCCGGGTTGGTCTGCGCCAGCACCAGCTCGGCGTAGCCGTAGGCCTGCACCGCCACCACCGGGATACCCACCCGGGTGCCGGCCTGCTCCGCCCACGAGGCCAGCGCGTCCGCCGGCCGGGCCGCGTTCACCGCGGGCTGCGTGGGCAGGACACCCGGCAGACCTGTCGACCCGGGGACACCCGGCAGGCCGGTCGCCCCCGGCAGGCCCGGCAGGCCCGGTACGGTCCCCGCGCCCGGCAGGCCGGCCCCGCTCCCCGGTGACGCCCCGACGGCCGGCGGCACCGAACCCTGCGGGTCGGCTCCGAACGTCGGCGTGGCACTGGGCGCGGGCGTGGCCTCCAGGGCCTGCGGCACCAGATAGGCCCCGAACGAGCCGGCCAGCACGACCAGCGTCGCCACCAGCACGCCCGGCACCACCACCCGGCCGGCCGGGCCCCTCGTCCAGGTGGCCACCGCGCGGGCGCCTCGGCCGGTGGCATGCAGTGGCCGGAACCGGCGGCGAGCCTTGACCGCCGCCCCGGCACCCGCGGCCCCTGCGACACCCCCGACCTTTGCGGCACCGGCGGCCCCGGCGGCACCCGTTGCACCGGCGGCACCCGCGGTGGCCGTATCCCCGGTGGGCTTCGCATCCCCGGCCGCTTTGGTGTCCCCGGTCGGTTTCGCGTCGCCGGCCGCCTTCGCGTCGCCGGCCGCCTTCGCGTCGCCGGCCGCCTTCGCGTCGCCGGTTGGCTTGGCATCGCCGGCTGGTTCCGCGCTGGTGGTCGGTTTGGCGTCGCCGGCTGGTTTCGCGTCGCTTGTTGGCTTGGTGTCGCCGGTTGGCTTCGTGTCGCCGGCTGGTTTCGTGTCGCTGGTCGGTTTGGCGTCGCCCGTCGGCTTCGCTGCCTCGGCAGCCTTGACGGGGTCGGTCGGGGAAGCGGTGACGTCCTTCGCCTGGTCGGCAGATTTCAGCTCGGCCCCGCCGGGGGTCTTACCCACGTCCGGTGTCGCCGTCGCCGCGGTCTCCTGCTTGGCCATGACTTCGGACGGTTTGACCGCCTCTGGCGAGGATTCAGCCTGATCAGTGGACGGCGTCCCCTTGCTCGCGACCGGCGTTTCAGGCCGCGTTTCGCTTGCGCCTGCCGCGGGGGCCGGCGTTTCGCCGCCCGTTCCTGCCGGACCCGCGTCGGCGGCCGACGTTTCGGGACCGGTCCCGCCGGTGACCGCGTCGGCCGGTGTCCTGGGGGCGGGCGCGGCCGGGACCGTCTCAGCTGCCGTCGTGTCGGGTTTCGCCTCGGCCGTCGCCGGCGGCGTCGTGGCATCCGAGGCGGACCCGGACGAGCCGGCGCGCCCCGGGGCCGCCCCGGAACTGCCCAGCGGCCCACCCTGATGCGGCGCCGCGGATCGCAACTCCGGTCGCTCTGCTGGGTTGTACGACGCCTCTACCACGGGTCGACCCTACCCGCCGGAAACCACTCTCGGGAGGGACGCCGGCCGCCTGTGGACAACGCCTGCGCAACGGTCCGGCAACGCCTCACCGAACTCGCCGTGCGCGCCCGGCCGCACGGGCCCTACGCTGGTCGGATGCCGCGTTATGAGTTCCGGTGCCGCGCGTGCGGCGCCACGTTCGAGGTGAGTCGTCCGATGCGTGCGGCCACCGACCCGGCGGCCTGCCCGCAGGGGCACGCCGACACCGTCAAGCTGCTGTCCACAGTCGCCGTCACCGGACGTGGCGGCGCGGCCACACCGCGGCCGTCCGGCGGCGGTGGTGGCGGCTGTTGCGGTGGGGGCTGCGGCTGCTGACCGGTTCCGGTGCCGCGCGATCGCTCCGGTCGGCCGCGCGGCTGTCGACTTCGGCCGGTGACCCTCTCCTTGCTCGCGGTGGCATTTCATTGCCCCGTACGGGTACTCCCGGCCGCCCCCGCGGTTTTGGCCGCGCGCGGCGTTTCCGCGTTCGATCTCTTTCGTTACGAGACGCGTAGTCCCGTATGCCTCCGGTCGATGCCGCGATCCGGATGTCGTCCGTAAGGGGTCGGCCGTGGCGGGCACGTGATTACCGTCCGTTTCTACGATGGGCGGTGACGCAGAGAAACGGCAGCATCATTCGCGACTTCCCAAAGGGGGCGGAGGTTCCACCGTGTCGGGACGGATCGAGCTACCCAGTGGCCTGGTGACCTTTATGTTCACCGACATCGAGGGCTCGACACGACTTGCCCGGATGCTCGGTGAGACGTATCGGACGGTTCTCGGAGCGCATCGAGCAGTGCTACGCGGAGTATTCGACGACTTTGATGGTGTCGAGCTTCTCACTGAGGGTGACTCCTTTTTCGTGGCCTTCTCGAACGCCGACGCGGCGGTGGCGGCGTGTGTCGAAGCGCAGCGCCGACTGTCCGCACATGACTGGCCCCGCGACGACGCGGTCCCCCGGGTCCGGATGGGGCTGCACACCGGTCGGGCCGTGCCGATCGGCCAGGAGTACGCGAGCGCCGAAGTGCACCGGGCCGCGCGGGTGTCCGCTGCCGCCCATGGTGGCCAGGTGCTCTGCTCGGAGGCGACGGCCCTCGCGGTGACCGCCACTTACGCCGCCACCGCAGGCGGGACGACCGGTGCCGCGGCCGCCGCCACGCTGGCCACCGTGGATCTGCTCGACCTCGGCGCCTACCGGCTGCGCGGCTTCGACGACGACGAGCGCCTGTTCCAGGTGGTGGCGCCGGGCCTGGAGCGGGACTTCCCCCGCCCGCGGACCGCGGAGGCGCCCCGGCACAACCTTCCGGCCGAGCACGCCCCGTTCGTCGGGCGCCGGTCCGAACTGTCCGAGCTGGCCGCGCTGATCAGCCGCCACCGTCTGGTCACGGTCGTCGGTCCCGGCGGATCGGGCAAGACGCGCCTCACTCATGCCGTGGCCGAGCAGTTGCTTCCGGCGTACCCCGGCGGGGTCTGGACGATCGATGCGGCGAACGCGGCGAAAGGCCTGCCGAATGCCCTGGCCGCGTCGCTCGGCCTGCGCCCCGAACCGGGTCGGCCGATGATCGACACGCTGGTCGAGGAGTGCGCCGAGCGCCGCATGCTGGTGGTGCTGCAGACGTGTGAGGCCGCGCCCGCCCTCACCACCACGCTGGTGCACCGGCTGCTCAGCCGCTGCCGCCGCCTCGACGTGCTGGCCACCGCCCGGGCGCCGCTCGCGCTCGCCGGGGAGACCGTGTGGCGGATTCCGCCGCTCGTGCCGGCCGACGCGTTCGCGCTGCTCCGGGACCGGGCGGCGGCCGCGCAGGGGGGACGTCCGGGCGACGGTGACCCGCAACTGGCCCGGCTGGCCGCCCGTCTGGAGGGTTCGCCGCTGGTGATCCAGCTGGCCGCGGCGCGGCTGCGGCTGCTTCCGGCCGAACAACTGGCCCGGCGTCTCGACGACCCGCTCGGTGCGCTCGACAACGACGCCGCCGGTGACGGCCGGCACGCCAGCCTCGCCAACAACCTGACCTGGTCCTACCGGACGCTGAGCAGCCGCGCCGCCGACCTGCTGCACCGCCTCGCCGTCTTCGCCGGCCCGGTCGATCTCGCAACCGTCGAGTGGTACGACCCGGAAGCCCTGAGCGCCCTCTCCGAACTGGCCGACAAGTCGCTGGTCGAGGTGACGCCCGGCCCCCGTTACCGGCTGTCCGAACAGGTCCGCGCCTACGCGCTGCGCCGTCTCGCGGCGACCGGCGGCGAGGGGGCCGCCCGGGACCGGCACCTCACCTGGTCACTGCACACCCTCGACCGGGTCACCGTGGACACCGACGACCAGGTCCGCACGCTCTCCCTGACCGAGTTGAGCCCCTACGTGGCCGAGTGGCAGACGGCGCTGCGCTGGGCCGCCGAGACCGGTGACGTGACCGCCGGACTGCGGCTGGCGACCGCCCTCGACCCGTGGTGGCGCGAACACGGCGACACCCTCGAGGGCCGGGAGCTGCTCGCCGCCCTCTACCGGCACCTGCCCGCCGGCGGCATCCCGCCCAACCTGGCCGCGGCCTATCTCGTGCACGCCGGACTCACCGCCGACCGCACCGAACAGGACCACTACCTGACCCTAGCCGAGGCCACCGCCGAAGCCGCCGGGGCCGCCGAAGCCGGAGCCGGAACCGGAGCCGCCCGCTCTGCCACCGGGACTGCCGTGGAACCGGGAGCCGCCCGGTCCGCCGCGGGAGCCGGGCCCACCGCCGAGTCGGGAAGCCCTCGGTCCGCCACCAAGGCCACCGAAGCCACCGAATCCGCGGGAGCCACCCAAGGCGCGGGAGCCACCCAAGGCGCGGGAGCCACCGAAAAAGGCGCGGGAGCCACCGAAGCCGCGGGAGCCGCCCGGGCCGCCGCAGCAGGGACCGCCGGGATCGTGGAAGCAGGAGCCCCCGAGATCACCTCAGCGGCCGCCGACACCGCAACGACCGCCGGCACGGCAACCACCGAGGCGGCCGGGAAGCTCACCACCGACGGCGAGCGCCCCGGCGAGACGGCCCTGCGCCTCCGGATCCGGATCGCCCGTCTGACTCTGGCCGGCGACGACCCCCGTGCCACCGAGCGCGACTGTCGTGAGGCGATCGCGCTGGCCGACCGCGCCGGTGTACCGAACACCGCCTTTCCCGCCGTTCTGACCCTGGCCGAACTGCTCTGGCGCCGCGACGCACTGAATGAGGCGGCCGAACTGCTGGGCGCCGCCCGTCACCTGGAGGCCGCCCGTCCCGAGGACCGTGGCCGCCGTGCCGTCGACTGGCTGCTCGGCATGGTCGCGCTACGCCGCGGCGACCTGGTGGCCGCCCACGATCATCTGGTGGTGGCGTTGCGGTCCCGGCTGCGGCACGGATTCCGCGGTGCGGCCGCCGACGCGGTGGCGGCGATCGCGGTCCGCTGTGTGCTCGGCGGTGACCCGGCGACCGCGACGGTGCTGTTCGGGGGCGCGGAGGCGGCCCGCGGAGCCCGCCGGACCGCGTCGTTCGGCGCCTTCTGGTCGGCGCAGCAGGCGGCGCTGCGGGCGGCGCTCGGCGACATCGCCTTCGACGCGGCCTACGCCGACGGCGCCGGCATCGGCTTCGACCGGATAGTCGCCATGGCTCTGGCAGTCGAACACCCCGACCTGGAGAACGGTGCCGCACGGTTCGCGCAGATAGTCAGATGATGCGGTTCACGCAGACAGTCGGATGACGCGGTTCGCTCAGATGATCATGGGGTACGCCACCGGCCGTCCCCACCGCATACGCCCGGCGGTCGCGCTGTCGGCCGGGACCGGCCGCCGGCGTCGCGGGGCGCGGGCGGAACGGGCGTGAACTGCTTTCGTGGGCGTTTCCGGGCGTACCGGATGATCTATGTTCTCGGCAGGAACCGCACCGTCTCGTAGTAGGTGAACGCGATGCCGTTGCAGAAGGGTTGCGCGAGCATGTGCCGGGCGTCGCAGACGCGGCGCAGGTCGGCGCGGAAGACCTCGTCGATGCGGTCCTTGTGGCGGGCGAGGTCGTGCCGGTAGTTGCGGTAGCCGAAGTCGTGGTGCCGGCAGGCGTCGGCGAAATCGAAGCCGACCGGGGTGTCGGGCGCGCGCGTACACACGTCGCTGGACCAGTCGAAACGGTAGACGGCCCACCTGTCCTGCTGACGGCGGGCGGCCTTCCAGGCGGCGGTGCTCTCCGCGGTCGGTTGTGTCCAGCTCGCCAGGACCTCGTCACGGGTCGGCTCGGTGCCGGTCGATGCGGCCGCCGCGGGCGGGGCCGGGACGAGGACGACCGCGAGGAGCGCGGTAACCGTCATGTGGCGCATGTGAGACCTCCGACGCGCGGCCGGTGACTGATGTGATGTGCTGGGATACGTCCTTCAGCTTGACCGTTAAGGTGATCGCGTGCGAGCTGTTCCATGATTCATCTACCTCTGGTCCGGCAGGGACCGTTACGGGCCCTCGGGGTCCGTTTGTTGATGGCGACCTCCCTGGTGCTGCTCGCGGTCGGGGTGATCTACATCGACCGGGACGGCTACCGGGACGTCAACGAGGACGGCCTCACCCTGCTCGACTGCTTCTACTACGCGGTCGTCTCGCTCTCCACCACCGGCTACGGCGACATCACGCCGGAGACCCAGTCGGCCCGGCTGGTGAACGTCCTGTTCATCACGCCCGCCCGGGTCCTCTTCCTGATCATCCTGGTCGGCACCACACTGGAGGTGCTGACCGACCAGTACCGCAAGGGCCTTCGGGTCAGCCGGTGGAGGCGCAAGTTGAAGGACCACGTGATCATCTGCGGCTACGGCACCAAGGGCCGGGCCGCGGTCGCCGCGCTGCTGGAGACGGGGTATGACAAGGCCCGGATCGTCATCGTGGAGAACCGGGAGGTCGGTGTCCGGCAGGCCGCGGCCAGTGGTTTCGTCGTCATCGAGGGTGATGCGACCCGGTCGTCGGTGCTGAACGAGGCGGATGTGAAGAACGCCAAGTCGGTCATCATCGCCACCGACCGGGACGAGTCGTCGGTGCTGATCACGTTGACGGTGCGCCAGTTGACGGCCGGCCAGGTGCGGATCATCGCGGCGGTCCGCGAGCAGGAGAACGCCGCCCTGCTGAAGCAGAGCGGCGCCCATCACGTGATCGTGTCGTCGTCGACGGCGGGCCGGCTGCTGGGCCTGACGACGACCGCGCCGCCGCTGATCGACGTGGTGGAGGATCTGCTGACCCCCGGTCAGGGCATGGCGCTGGCGATGCGGTCGGCGGAGCGGGCCGAGGTGGGCCGCAATCCGCGGGAGCTGCCGACCCTGGTGGTGGCGCTGATCCGCCGGGGCAAGGTCCTGCCGCTCGGTGGCGAGCAGATCGTCACGATCGAGACCGGCGACCTGCTCGTCTACATCCGCGACGACGAGTCCGTCCCCAGCGGGGTCAGCTTCTAGATGATCGTCCAGGTGTCCCCGCTGCCGAGAAGCTGATCGAGCATCTCCTCGGGGGTGCCGGTGGCCTGCGCCTGCGCGTCGAGCACCTGTTTGCGGACGATCTCGTCGTAGGACGGGCGCTGGACGTTACGGAACACGCCGATCGGTGTGGTGTTCAGATCCGAGCCGGAGAGGCGGCTGAGCGCGAACGCGTAGGCCGGGTCGTCCACGGTCGCGTCGTGGATGATCGGCGTGCCACCCTCCTGGACCTTCAGACCGAAACTGCCCTCCGGGTGTACGACGTTGAGGTTCCCGACGGTGATCGGCTGGCCCTGCTCGAGCCGGATCAGGTGCTGGTCGCGGGTGTCGGAGTCCTTGATCAGGTCGAAGGCGCCGTCGTTGAAGATGTTGCAGTTCTGGTAGATCTCGACGAACGCGGAGCCCTGATGCTCGGCCGCCGCCCGCAGCACCGACTGCAGGTGCCTGGCGTCCGAGTCGATGGTCCGGGCGACGAACGTGGCCTCGGCACCCAGCGCCAGCGAGAGCGGGTTGAACGGCGTGTCCGCCGAGCCGGTCGGCGTCGACTTGGTGATCTTGCCGATTTCCGAGGTCGGCGAGTACTGACCCTTGGTGAGGCCGTAGATCCGGTTGTTGAACAGCAGGATCTTCAGGTTCACGTTGCGCCGGAGGGCGTGGATCAGGTGGTTGCCGCCGATCGACAGCGCGTCGCCGTCGCCGGTCACCACCCAGACGTTCAGGTCGGGGCGGGACGCCGACAGGCCGGTCGCGATCGCCGGGGCGCGCCCGTGGATGGAGTGCATCCCGTACGTGTTCATGTAGTACGGGAACCGCGACGAACAGCCGATCCCGGAGACGAAGACGATCTTCTCGCGCGGGATGCCCAGTTCCGGCATGAACCGCTGCATCGCCGCGAGGATCGAGTAGTCACCGCAGCCGGGACACCAGCGGACCTCCTGATCGGACTTGAAGTCCTTGGCGGTCAGTTTCAGAGCGACCGTCTCAGCCATTCTTGACCACGTCCTCCAGCATGCTCTCCAGCGTCGCCGCGGTGAACGGCAGGCCGCTGACCTGGTTGAACGAAACCGCGTCGACAAGGTATCGGGATCGGATCACGGCGGCCAGCTGGCCGAGGTTCATCTCCGGGATCACGACCTTGTCGTAGCCGGCGAGCACCTCGCCGAGGTTCGCGGGGAGCGGCGACAGGTGCCGCAGGTGCGCCTGCGCGATGGTGAGGCCACGCTGGCGCAGCGCCCGGCAGGCGGCCCCGATCGGCCCGTAGGTGGAGCCCCAGCCGAGCACCAGCACCCGGGCACCCTCGGACGGGTCCTCGACGTCCAGCTCGGGCACCGGGATGGCGTCGATGCGGGCCTGCCGGGTGCGGACCATGAATTCGTGGTTCGCCGGGTCGTACGAGATGTCACCGGTCTTGTCGGCCTTCTCCAGACCCCCGATGCGGTGCTCCAGGCCGGGCGTTCCGGGCACGGCCCACGGCCGCGCCATCGTCTCCGGATCACGGAGGTACGGCAGGAAGCGCCCGTCGGGGGTGTTGGGCGCCGCGGCGAACGAGACCCGCAGATCGGGCAGCTCGTCCACGGACGGCAGGAGCCACGGCTCCGAGCCGTTGGCCACGTAGTTGTCGGACAGCAGGATCACCGGGGTGCGGTAGGTCAGCGCGATCCGGGCCGCCTCCAGCGCCGCGTGGAAGCAGTCGGACGGTGACTTGGGCGCGATCACCGCGAGGGGCGCCTCGCCGTGCCGGCCGAACAGCGCCATGTTGAGGTCGGCCTGCTCGGTCTTGGTCGGCATGCCGGTCGACGGGCCGGCCCGCTGCACGTCGACGACCACCAACGGCAGTTCGAGGGCGATGGCGAGCGAGATGGTCTCGCCCTTGAGGGCCACGCCGGGGCCGGAGGTGGTGGTGACACCGAGTGCCCCGCCGTAGGAGGCTCCGAGCGCCGCCCCGATCGCCGCGATCTCGTCCTCGGCCTGCATCGTGGTGACGCCGAACCGCTTGTGCTTGGACAGCTCGTGCAGGATGTCGGAGGCCGGGGTGATCGGGTAGGCGCCGAGGAACAGCGGCAGTTTCGAGCGCACCGCGGCGGCCACCAGCCCGAGCGCGAGCGCCTGGTTGCCGGTGATGTTGCGGTAGGTGCCGGCCGGCATCTTCGCCGGCTTGATCTCGTAGCGCACCGAGAACGCCTCGGTGGTCTCGCCGTAGTTCCACCCGGCCCGGAACGCCTCCTTGTTCGCCGTGACCAGGTCGGGCCGCTTGGCGAACTTGCGCTCCAGGAACCGCAGCGTCGACTCGTACGGCCGCGAGTACATCCAGCTGAGCAGCCCCAGCGCGAACATGTTCTTGGCGCGCTCGCCGTCCTTCTTCGAGACGCCGCTCTCGGCCAGCGCGCCTACGGTCAGGGAGGTGAGGGCCACCGGGTGCACCGCGAACCCGTCGAGTGAGCCGTCCTCCAGGGGACTGACGGCGTAACCGACCTTGGTCAGGTTGCGGCGGGTGAACTCGTCGGTGTTGACGATGATGTCGGCCCCGGCGGGCAGGTCGGCCACGTTGGCCTTGAGTGCCGCCGGGTTCATCGCCACCAGTACGTCCGGCGCGTCGCCGGGGGTCAGGATGTCGTAGTCGGCGAAGTGCACCTGAAAGCTGGAGACCCCGGGCAGGGTCCCGGCTGGTGCGCGGATCTCCGCCGGGAAGTTCGGAAGCGTCGAGATGTCGTTGCCGAGTTGTGCGGTCTCCGACGTGAACCGGTCGCCGGTGAGCTGCATGCCGTCGCCGGAGTCGCCGGCGAAACGGATGACCACCCGGTCCAGTTGCTCGACTCGCTTCTCGACTCGCTTCTCGGGAGCGGCCACGATTCAACCTCCAAAAGGCGCGGTCGGCTGCGTCACGAGCGTCGATGAGCCGGCCCGCTGATCGTCACTTCCACACTACGTCGCCACCCCTTACGAAGGGGCCCCGGACCGTTGCCCACAGTAGCTATCGGGTATCGGACGGGCCAGTGCTCTTCGGTAGGCTGCACGATCGTGGAGGGATATCTGGGCTCGTATGCGCTTCTCGGTCTCGTCCTGGCCGCCGGTGTGCTGCTGTTCGTCGCCGCGTTCGGTGCGAACCGGCTGCTCCGGCCGGGCCGTCCGGCGGAACCGGCGGGCAAGCGGATCTCCTACGAGAGCGGCATCGATCCGGTCGGGGGCGACTGGGCGCAGGCGCAGATCCGGTATTACGTGTACGCGTACCTTTATGTCCTTTTCGCTGTTGAGGCGGTTTTTCTCTTCCCGTGGGCGCTGATCTTCGATCGTCCCGGTTTCGGCGGTCTCTCCATCGCGGAGATGGGCATCTTCGTCGCGGTGCTCGCGCTCGGCATCCTCTACGCCTGGCGCAAGAAGATCCTCAGCTGGACCTGAACCAGACGGGTGGCGGTCTCGCCTCCGGAAAGCGGACATGTCAACATCGTGCGCATGGGTCAGCTTCTCCTCTTCATCGTCGTGGCTCTGGTCGTCGCGACGATCGTCTTCGGCGTGACCGTGTTGCTGAGCGGCAGCGACCCCGGGCTGACCCCGGTCGAGCCCGACGGCCGTGCGGTCCCGCTGCCCGGCGACCGTCCCCTCGGCGAGGAGGACATCTCCCGGACCAGGTTCGACACCGTCTGGCGGGGCTACCGGATGGCACAGGTCGACCAGGCGCTCCAGCGGGCGGCGTACGACATCGGCTACAAGGGCGAGCTGATCGGCGTGCTGGAGGCCGAGGTGGCCGCCCTGCGCGCCGGCCGGACCGACGAGGCCGACGCGCTGCGCCGGGCCCGTGAGGCGGCGCTCGCCCCGGCCGCCGCCGTCCCGCCCGTGCCGGAGCCGGCGATCATCCCGATGGAGCCGTCCGCCGACGACTCGGCCACGAACGGCGACTCCGCCGGCGGGTCCTCCACGAACGGCGACTCCGCGGGCGGGTCCTCCGCCAAGGAACAGGAGCCGGTGGAGAAACGATGAGCAACGACTCGGAGGCGGGACCAGGTGAGTTCACCGCCACGGTGATCGTCAACGCGCCCGCGCCCAAGGTCTTCTCCGCGTTCATGAACTGGGAGAAGCAGTCCGAGTGGATCCCGTTCACCCGGGTCCGGGTGGTCGAGGGCGACGGTGGCGAGGGCAGTCTCGTCGAGGCGGTCACCACGTTGGGCCCGGCGACACTCCGCGACGAGCTGCGCGTGGTCAAGGTCAACGCGCCGTACGAGGTGCGCGTCGTGCACTGCGGCAAGGTGCTGAAGGGCCCGGGTGCGATGCGCTGCACCGCGATGTCCGGCGACCGTACCCAGGTGGTCCTGCACGAGTGGTTCCAGCTGCCGGCCGGCGCGGTCGGCAAGATCGCCTGGCCGGTGTTGTGGCCGGGGTCGAAACTGGGCTTCACCGGCGCGCTCAGACGATTCGCCCGCCTCGTCGAGCAGGGCCGTCTTCCGTGACCGACGACGGCCTCGTGATCGGTGCCGACGGCCGCCCCCGCTGCTCCTGGGGCGGCAGCACGCCCGACTACGCGATCTACCACGACGAGGAGTGGGGTAAGCCGGTCCGCGGCGACGACGCGCTGTTCGAGCGGCTCACCCTGGAGGCGTTCCAGTCCGGCCTGTCGTGGATCACCATCCTGCGCAAGCGGCCGGCGTTCCGGGCCGCCTTCGCCGGATTCTCGATCGCGAAGGTCGCCGAATTCACCGAGTCCGACGCCGCCCGCCTGATGGCCGACCCGGGCATCGTCCGCAACCGGATGAAGGTCGACGCGGCGCTGCACAACGCCCGGGTGGCGGTCGAGCTGGACCTGACGGAGCTGCTCTGGTCGTTCGCGCCGGCGACGAGGGACCGCCCGCGCACCCGCGCCGACGTCCCGGCCGTCACCGGAGAGTCCACCGCCATGGCGAAGGCGCTCAAGAAGCGCGGCTTCAAGTTCGTCGGGCCCACCACCGCGTACGCGTTGATGCAGGCCACCGGCATGGTCGACGACCACCTCACGGACTGCTGGGTGCCCGTGATGAGATGACACCATGGCTCAGTTCGTGGTGATCATTCCGGAAGGGCAGTGGGCGACCGAGCGGTTGTTCCAGCACGACGCGGTGACGGTGGCCTCCTCGGCCGGCCCGGCGGTCGGCGACGAGGTGCTGCTGGTCGCCGAGGATCAGGTCGTCGCCCTGACCCGGGTGGAGAAGGCAGACGGCGGCGAGCTGGCTCTGTGGTATCTGCGGCGCGCCTTCGACGAGGCGATCCCCTTCGAGGGACCGGCCGGCGCGATCGACGAGGAGACCTTCCAGCGGTACGCGCGGCGACTCGGCCCGGCCGCCGACAAGAAGCCGTGGCTGGTCAGCGTGGCCATGCCGATCGAGGCGGTGAACCCGGCGGAGGCGGTGCGGCAGTTCTGGTCGCACGTGCTGGAGCTGGGCCCGGCGGAGCTGCCCACCTACGTCTGGCCGTCCGGTGACGAGCTGGCCATGCAGGCCTTCGTCCTCGGGGCCGAGGCGAACCAGGACCCCGAGGAAGAGGACGAGGACGACTAGCGGCCCTGGTATTCGGGCTTCTGCTTGTTCAGGAAGGCGTGGACCGCGGCCTGGTGGTCCGCGGTCGCGCCGCAGATCGCCTGCGCCTGCGCCTCGGCCGCCAGCGCGTCCGACAGAGTGCCGGCGTCACCGATGGACAGCTCCCGCTTGATCGCGCCGTAGGCGATCGTCGGGCCGGCGGCCAGCCGCGCGGCCAGCTCCTGCGCCCGCGGCAGCACCTGCTCGTCGTCCTCCAGCAGCTCGGTGAGCATGCCGATGCGGGACGCCTCCTCGGCCTTCACCGGCCGGGCCAGCAGCAGCAGCTCGACGGCCCGGGCGTGACCCACGATCCGCGGCAGCGACCACGAGATGCCGCTGTCGCCGGCCAGGCCCACATTGGCGAACGCCATCAGGAAGCTGGTCTTCGGTCCGCCGATCCGGAAGTCGGCGAGCAGCGACAGCGACGCGCCCGCCCCGGCGGCCATCCCCCGCACCGCGGCGACCACCGGCTTCGGCATGCTGGACAGCCGCTGGGCGATCGGGTTGTAGTGCACCTGGACGGTGTTCAGGTCGGTCGAGCCCGCCGCGAGCAGCGTCGCGTGCTCCTTGAGATCCTGGCCGCCGCAGAAGTTGCCGCCCGCGCCGGCCAGCACGATCGCCCGGCACGACCGGTCGCTCTCCAGCTGGGCGAGGGTGTCCCGCAGCGCTTCCTTGAGGTCGACGGTGAACGAGTTCATCGCCTCGGGTCGGTTCAAGGTCAGGGTGACGACCGCATCAGTGCGGTCGACGAGCAGCGCGTCGGTCATGAGTCTGAGAATCCCACACGTCCTCCACGCGTGGCCGATTGCAGGCAACGTTCCACATGCCGGTCGGCGGCGGGGCGCAGCCGGGCCGCGTGTTTGTCGAAGAAGAGCGCGGCCTTGACGCCCGGCCAGCCCGGCGGCAGCAACGCGGTGGGCAATTGAGGATCCTGGAAGAGAAATGAGCGCCATGCGTGGACCAGGCGGAACCGGGCAGCGTAGGCCTCCTCGTCGGTGCTACGTGGAGTGACCGCCTTCATGACGGGGCGTAGGGATTCGACGAACTCCTCGTACGACCGTCCGATCCGGCCGAGGTCCCAGGCCCGTGCCACGACGTCCGAGCCGGCGGTGTGGCTGGCGCTGAACCGCACGTAGCCGACACCGGCCAGCACCGACCCGACCTCGTCGGAGGGCCTGGGCGCCACCCACACCTGATCGCTGAGCGGCCCGTAGCCCAGATAGGTGAGACGCAGCGTGTCCTGCCGCGCGACCGGCTCGTCCAGCAGGATCATGTCGAAGCGGCCGTCCCAGCCGCCGCGACCGGTCCGGTACACCCGGGCGGCCGCCTCGTCGAGCCGGCGTGCGGCCTTCGGGGTGAGCAGATATCCCGGTCCGGAGGCCAGACGTAGCGGATGCAGCCATCCCTGTCGCACCATTCGCGACACTGCGGTACGGACCGCCGGGGCCGCGATGTCGAGCGGGGCCAGCAGTCTCACGAGGGCCGCTACCGGGGCTCGGGAACCGCGAGCACGCAGGTAGTCGCCGTACAGGTCGAAGAGTGCGGACCGCGCCTGCATGACCGCACATTGTGACAGCCCGAAAGACGATATGCTAGACGCTGTCACATCCGCCCGGGCTGGGTTTGGGTTCGCCGGTGTTCATCAGGGAAAATGTTTGATCGGCACGGTGGGCCGCGACGCGTGAAGACGTGAAAACGGCCTGAGCGGGCCGCCGGTCGGAAACGAGCACCGCGTCACGTGGGGCTGAGCACGTGACGAGGCTGCTGGCATTCCAGGAGCAAGTGGCTGTGGGGTAACCCACCGACCCTGACGTAGGTCTGAGGGGAGACAAAATGGCGGCGATGAAGCCGCGGACGGGCGATGGTCCGCTGGAGGTCACCAAGGAGGGACGGGGCATCGTGATGCGCGTCCCGCTGGAAGGTGGTGGCCGTCTCGTCGTTGAGATGACTCCGGACGAGGCCAACGCGCTGGGTGACGCGTTGAAGTCGATCGCCGGCTGACGTTTCACGCGAGCCCGCCGGTACGGTACCGCCCGTACCGGCGGGCTTTCCACGTCTTACGGAAAGGTCATCCTCCCGTGTTCCACATCCGATTGACGGACGTGCCCGGCACGTCCACCAGGGTCGTCCCGGTCGGTTCCGAGCTGGACGCCGAGATGTCCGCGCTGGTCACCGCGACCGACGGGGCCGATGCCCGGGGCCGGATCACGGTGCTTCCACGCCCGCTGCGCAGCCCGGCCCGAGTGCTGCTGGCCGGCCTCGGCGACGGTGCCGAGGCGGACTGGCGGGCGGCCGGCGCCGCGGCGGTCCGGGAGGCGGCCGACGACGAGGTCCTCGAGGTCCAGTTGCCCGCCGGCGTCGCCACCGAGTCGGTGCGCGGCCTCGCGGAGGGCCTCTGGCTCGGCGGCTACCGATATCGCGACGCGCCGAAGCCGGTCCGGTCCGGCGAGGTGCGGCTCATCGTCGACAACCCGTCGGCGTACGCGGAGAGCCTCACCCGGGCGCAGATCGCGGCCCGTGCCGCCTGGCTCGCGCGGGACCTGACCAACACGCCGTCGTCACTGAAGAACCCGGAGTGGTTCGCCGCGCAGATCGTCGCCGAGGCCGCGACACGCCCGGGCTTGACCGTCTCGGTTCGCGCCGGTGACGAGCTGGCCCGGTTCGGTGGCCTGCTGGCGGTCGGCGGTGGTTCGGTGTCACCGCCCCGGTTCGTCGAACTGTCCTGGCAGCCGCCCGGTGCGACCCTCCACGTGGTCCTGGTCGGCAAGGGCATCACGTTCGACACCGGCGGCATCTCGATCAAGCCGCGTGACGGCATGAAGCTGATGAAGAAGGACATGGGCGGGGCGGCCGCCGTGGTCGCCGCGACCCTCGGTGCCGCCGACCTGGATCTTCCGGTACGGGTGACCGCGCTGACCCCGCTGGCCGAGAACGCGGTGAGCGGCTCCGCCTTCCGTCCCGGTGACGTGATCACCCACTACGACGGCTCGACCAGTGAGAACACGAACTCCGACGCGGAGGGCCGGATCGTGCTGGCCGACGCGCTCGGCTACGCGGCCGACGTGCTGCACCCCGATCTGGTGATCGACCTGGCCACCCTGACCGGGGCGAACGCGGTCGCCCTCGGCAAGCGCACCGCCGCCCTGTTCAGCCCGGACGACCAGCTCGCCGCGGCGCTGACCGCGGCCGGAGCGGCGGCCGGTGAGCTGATGTGGCGGCTCCCGCTCTCCGACGACTACCTGGACAACCTGCACAGCGACATCGCCGACCGGATCAGTGCACCGGCCGGGCCGGGCTCGGTGATGGCCGCCCTGTTCCTGCGCGACTTCTTCGGTGACGTCCGCTGGGCCCACCTGGACATGTCCGCCCCGAGCTGGGCCGAGTCGCACGACCTGGAGCTGACCAAGGGCGCCACCGGCTGGGGCGCCCGGACGCTGCTCAATTACCTGTCAGCACTTGACGGCGGCGAGCAGCCCGGCGCCTGACGGGATCACCGCCTGGATCCACTCGTCGGACTCGCGGATCGCCTTCAGCATCTCCCGGACGGTGAGGGTGTCCACGTCGCGGGCGGACGGGTCGCTGATCCGGCCGTTCGCGTGTGCGCCGTTCACGATCAGCACCCCGCCCGGCCGGAGCAGGCGCTGGGCGGCCTCGGTGCAGGCGGCGAACTCGGTGGTGTCGGCGTCCACGAAGATCAGGTCGTAGGCGCCGTCCGCGAGCCGGGGCAGCACGTTGAGGGCGCGGCCGCTGATGATCCGGGTACGCGACGGCGCGTACCCCGCCTCCTGGAAGATCCGCCGGGCGATCCGCTGGTGCTCGTGCTCGACGTCGATCGTGGTGAGGACCCCGTCCGGGCGCATCCCGCCGAGCAGCCAGATGCCGCTCACCCCGGTCCCGGTGCCGATCTCGACGACCGCCTTGGCGCTGCCCGCGGCGGCCAGCAGACGCAGCACGGAGCCCGCGCCGGGGGAGACACAGGGCAGGCCGAGCTCGTGGGCGAGGGCGCGGGCGGTCTGGAGGACCGTGTCCTCGGTGGCGTAGGTCTCGGCGAACGGCATTGACTGCGCCGCCTGCTGACCGAATGAACGAGCAGGACCGATGATGACGACCTCCGTACGGCAAGGGATGCCCGCGGCCGAACCGCGCACATCGGATAAGAGAGTAGAGCGATGTTCTCCGGTGATGCACTGCGCCGTCGATGGATAAACAACCCACTCGGCGCAGGTGCGGACCCGTGGCAAGGTGTGAACCGGTGGATCCGTGTCATCCTGGAGGCGCGGAGCCGGCTAGCGGAGTGGAGGCACCGACGTGACCGACGGCTGGAACTGGAGCCGGCCACCGACGTCCTCTGCGTACCCGGTGCCCGGTGAGCCGCAGCAGCCGTCGCCGTGGTGGTCGGGGGGACAGGCCGATCCCTGGCGTGATCCGTACGCACCGTCGGCGGTGGTCCTGCCGACGCCGCAATCCACCGGCGGCGCGCCGCTGGAGACCCCGCCCAACCCGGACGCGCCACGCCGGTCGTTCGCCCCGATCCTGATGATCTGTCTGGTGACCGCCCTGCTCGCGGGCGGTGTCGGCGGCACGCTCGGCTTCCTCTTCGCGATCAAGGGCGGCTACGCCGAGGGCGGCCGCACCCAGCTCGGGGCATCCGGCCAGGGCGTCCCGGAGTCCGCCCAGCGGGCTCCCGAGTCGGCCGGCGGAGTGGTCGAGCGGGTCCAGCCGAGTGTCGTGACGGTCCGGGTCAGCGGGGCCATCGGGTCCGGTTTCGTGGTCTCCACGGAGGGCTACGTGATCACCAACGACCACGTGGTCGAGGGCGCCGACGACACCCTGTCGGTCTCCTTCCACGACGGCTCCACGGCTGCCGCGACGCTTGTCGGGCGCGACCCGGAGTCCGACCTCGCAGTGATCAAAGTCGCAAAAGAGGGCCTGATCCCGGTCACGTTGGGAAACTCCGACGAGATCGCTGTCGGTGACCCGGTGCTTGCTTTCGGTTCACCGCTGGCGCTGGTCAACACCGTGACCGCCGGCATCGTGAGCGCCCTGGACCGCACCATCCAGGCCGGCGAGGAGACCGGGACCCGGCGCTACTACGCGGCCATCCAGACCGACGCCGCCGTCAACCAGGGCAACTCCGGCGGCCCTCTGGTCGACGGTGCCGGCCGGGTCGTCGGGGTCAACTCGGTGATCCGCTCGGTCGGGGGTACGACCGCCGAGGCCGGCAACATCGGCCTCGCCTTCGCCATCCCGATCAACCAGGCGAAGCGGATCGCCGAGGACATCATCGACACCGGCAAGGCCCGGCGCACCGTGATCGGTGCCGAGGTGATGACCGGGGAGTCGGCCACCGGCGCGCGGCTGCAGTCGGTGCAGCCGGCCGGCCCGGCCGCAGGTGCCGGCCTGAAGGCCGGTGACGTGATCACCAAGCTCGACGGGCGCCCCCTGGAGGACGGCATCGGCCTGATCGCCATGGTCCGGAAATACGCCCCGGGCTCGGTCGTCGCCGTCGAATACCGGCGGGGCAGCAAGACCGCATCGGCCTCGGTGACCCTGGCCGCGGACACCAACTGACGGACCCGGGCGGGCTGCGTTCGCACAGGGAGCGTGCGTAGGCTTGGCGCGGGAAGCCTGGGAGGCCGGACGTGTTCGAGAATCTGAACTGGTGGGAGATCGGCGCACTGCTCATGCTTGCGCTGCTGATCTTCGGGGAGCGGCTGCCCAAGGTGATCGGCGACGGGCTGCGCATGCTGCGCGGGCTGCGCAACATGGCGCAGGGTGCGACCGCCGATCTGAGCCGTGAGCTGGGCACCGACATCCGGCTGGAAGATCTGCACCCGAAGGCGTTCATCCGTAAGCACCTGCTCAGCGAGGAGGACGAGCAGGCGCTGCGCAAGCCTCTGCAGACGCTCTTCGACGACGTGAAGCAGGACCTCAACGGGGTCAAGAGCGAGCTCGACGACGTCGCCGCGGCCGTCGACATCCGCAAGAGCAGCGCGCCGGCCGAGAAAGCCGCTGAGGCTTCCCGACCGGCGTACGACCTCGACGCGACCTGAGCCGCTACTAACCGCGCTTGGCGTTGACCATGAGGCCCAGGGGCTTGCCGACCAGCGACTCGCGGCGGACCGCCAGCTTGTCGGCGACCCCGTCGAGAGCCTTGGCGGCCGGCGACTCCGGGTCGGCCAGCACGATCGGGGTCCCGTCGTCGCCGGCCTCACGGACCCGGGTGTCCAGCGGGATCTGACCCAGCAACGGAACCCGGGCGCCGATCGTCTTGGACAGCGAGTCGGCCACCGTCTCCCCACCGCCCGCGCCGAAGACCTCCATGCGCGAACCGTCCGGCAGCTCCAGCCACGACATGTTCTCCACCACACCGACCAGCCGCTGATGTGTCTGGAGGGCGATCGCGCCGGCCCGCTCGGCGACCTCGGCGGCGGCCATCTGCGGGGTGGTGACGACCAGGATCTCCGCGTTCGGCAGGAGCTGGGCCAGAGAGATGGCCACGTCACCGGTGCCCGGCGGCAGGTCGAGCAACAGCACGTCCAGGTCGCCCCAGTAGACGTCGGCGAGGAACTGCTGGAGCGCCCGGTGCAGCATCGGGCCACGCCAGACCACCGCGGCGTTGCCCGCGGTGAACATGCCGATCGAGATGACCTTCACACCGTGCGACTGCGGCGGCATGATCATTTCCTCGACGCGGGTCGGCCTGCCCTCGACGCCGAGCATCCGCGGCACCGAGTGGCCGTAGATGTCCGCGTCGATCACACCGACCGACAGGCCCCGCTTGGCGAGCGCCGCGGCCAGGTTCACGGTGACGCTGGACTTGCCGACACCACCCTTGCCGCTGGCCACCGCATACACCCTCGTCCGGGAACCCGGCTGGGCGAACGGGATGACCGGCTCGGCGGAGGCACTGCCCCCGCGGAGGGTGGTCTGCAGCGCCTTACGCTGTTCCTCGCTCATCACCCCGAAGTTGATCTCGACCCGGTCGATACCGGGGATCTTCGTGACGGCGGCGGTGATGTCGTTGGTCAGCTTGTCCCGCAGCGGACAGCCGGCGACGGTGAGCAGCAGATCGACCTTGACCAGGCCTTCGCTCACAGTGAAGCCCGAGACCATGCCGAGGTCGGTGATCGGGCGGCGAATCTCGGGGTCGTCCACGGTCGCCAGAGCGGCCTGGATGGCGTCCTCGAGCGTGGATGCAGGAGCGGACATGCAGCCCATGCTACGTCGAGGTCAGGAGCGGTCCTCTTCCCAGTCCATACGAGCCCGCTTCTCCCGCCGCAACGCCGCCTCATCCAGTTCATCGGCCAGCCGGGACAGTTCCGAACGCAGGAAGTCCCTGGTCGCGACCTCGCCGAGAGCGATCCGCAGAGCGGCGATCTCCCGGGTCAGGAACTCGGTGTCGGCCTTCTGCATCGCCGCGCGACGTCGATCCTCGTCCATGGCGAGCCGGTCACGGTCGGCCTGCCGGTTCTGCGCCAGCAGGATCAACGGCGCGGCGTACGACGCCTGCAACGACAGGATCAGGGTGAGGAACTGATGCGGGTACTCGTCGAAGCGCAGACGTCCCGACGGCGCGAGGTGGTTCCACGCGAACCAGGCGGCGATCACCACCGTCATGTAGACGATGAACTTCGCCGTGCCCATGTACCGGGCGATGCTCTCCGACCAGCGGCCGAACGCCTCCGGATCGAATTTCGGCAGCTGTACCCGTCCCGGCTCGCGCGGTTGGTCGAGCCGGTCCCTGCGCTGCTCGCTCACGTCGTCCCCTCGTGGTGGGCGTCCCGGTCACGCCGGTCTCCGCGCTCGCTCACACGGCCCCCTCGTCGTGGGCGTCCCGGTCACGCCAGTCCCGGGGCAGCGAATGGTCCAGTACGTCGTCGACGGTGACCGCGCCCAGCAGCCGGTTCGTCGAGTCCACCACCGGCATCGCCACCAGGTCGTACGTCGCCATCCGCTGGGTGATCTCGAGCAGCCCGGTCTCGGTCCGCAGCGGATCGATCCCGCTGTCCACCAGCCCGCCCACGATCGACGCCGGCGGCTCGCGCAACAGTCGCTGGAAGTGCACCATGCCCAGATACTTACCCGTCGGCGTGGCGGCCGGAGCGCGGGCCACGAAGACCTGCGCGGCGACCACCGGCGACAGCTCCGGGTTGCGGATCCGGGCCAGCGCCTCGGCGACCGTGGTGTCCGGGGTGAGGATCACCGGCTCCGAGGTCATCACACTGCCCGCGGTCCCCGGCCGGTAGTTCATCAGCTGCCGCACCGGGGCCGCCTCCTCCGGCTCCATCAGGTCGAGCAGCACCGCCTGCTCCGTCTTCGGCAGCTCGGCCAGCAGGTCGGCGGCGTCGTCCGGGTCCATCCGCTCCAGCACGTCCGCGGCGCGTTCCCGGTCCAGCCCGGCCAGGATCTCCACCTGGTCGTGCTCGGGCAGCTCCTCCAGCACGTCGGCGAGACGCCGGTCGTCCAGCGCCGCCGCCACCTCGTTGCGCCGGGCGTCCGGGAGGTCCTGCAGGGCGTTCGCCATGTCGGCCGGGCGCATCTGGTCGAGCAGGGCGATCAGGTTCGCGGTGCCCTGCGTCTCGGTGGGGCCGATCAGACCGCGCACCCGGTCGAACTCGGCCTGATAGACGTGCCCGCGCCGGGTCAGCCGGCTGTGCTCCCGGACCGCCACCCGAGTGATGATCCACTCGGTGTTCCGGTTCAGCTCCATGCCGATGTCCAGCACCGTACCCGCGTGGTCGCGCCCCTCGTCGTGCTCCGGCACCACCGTCACCCGCCGATCCAGCAGATCCTCCAGCACCAGCAACTCGTTCTGCCGCTTCTCGAACCGCCGCAGATTCAGCGAGCCGGTGCCGAGCACGACCGCCTCCGCGTCCATGCTGGTGACCCGCCCGATCGGCAGGAAGATCCGGCGGCGCAGGGCCATCTCGGCGACCAGGCCGACGACCTGTGGCGGCCGGTTCGTGGTGCGCAGCCGGACGACGGCGTCACGAACCCGCCCGACACGGTCGCCGTTCGGGTCGAACACCGGAAGACCGGCGAGGCGGGCCAGGTAAACCCTCGTCCCCATGGTCACGACCTCAGACTAGGTTAGGGTCCGGACATGTCCGGAGTGGCGTACGAGATCGTCGACGTGTTCACGGACCGGCCCTTCGCCGGCAACCCGCTGGCCGTGGTGTTCGGCGGCGCCGGTCTGGCCACCGATCAGATGCAGGCGCTGGCGCGAGAGTTCAACCTATCGGAGACGGTTTTCCTGCTCCCACCGGTGACCGCCGGGGCCACCCACCGCGTCCGGATCTTCACGCCGACGTCCGAACTGCCGTTCGCCGGCCATCCCAGCGTCGGTTCGGCGGTCACCGCGATGCGGCGCGGTCTCCTCGAAGCCGGCGAGGTGGTCCAGGAGTGCGGCGCCGGCCTGCTGCCGATCACGGTGACCGCGGCGGGTGCGGCCACCCTCACCGGTGCCGCGCCCATGCTGGGCGAGCCCCTCGACCCGGCGCCTCTGCTCGCTGCGGCGGGCCTCACGGCCGCCGACTTCGCGGGCGACGGCGTGGCTGCCCCGCGCGCGGCAGGCTGTGGTCTCGACTGGATCTTCCTTCCGGTACGCCGGGAGGCGCTCGCCCGGGTACGCGTCGACCCGCGGGCCGCCGAGGAGGCGGGCTGTGCCGACCTGAGCGTGTTCGCCTGGTCGGGCACCGAGGCCCACGCCCGCGTCTTCTCCTCGACCTGGACCGTCGACGAGGACCCGGCCACCGGATCGGCCGCACTGGCCCTCGGCGTGTGGCTGGTGGCCGCCGGATGGCTGCCGCCGGACGGCCTCTCCACCTACCGCATCCACCAGGGCGTGGAGATGAAACGCCCGTCCCGCCTCGACTGCACGGTCACCGCCACCGCCGGCACCGCCGTCACCACGACCGTCACCGGCCACGTCTGGCCGGTAGCCACCGGCGAGATAGCCATCCCCCCATTCATCGGCTGACCCACCCACCCCTCACCCCCGGCTGGCTCCCACCGCTGTCTCAACGTCCCTGAGACAGCGGTGGCGTCCAGCCGGAGGGATGCGGCTGGTTCTCACCGCTGTCTCGGCGTCTCGGAGACAGCGGTGAGAGCCAGCCGGATGAGAGCTTGGGTCAGCGCTTGGTGACCCGGTGGAGGCGGAACGGGCGGCGGGTCTCGACCCGGGCCGGGGTCTCGCGAGGCGGCTCGGCGTGCGACTCGGCCGGCAGGTCCCCGGAACCGACCGCGGTCTCGGCCACCGGGGTGAGCCGGACCAGGGCACAGCCGTCGGCGGCCCAGCGGGCGACCAGGTCGTCAGCGGTGCCGGTGGCGTTGAGGCGCTTGCCGGCCAGTGCGGGCGCGATCTCGTTCCACTCCTCGGAGCCCGGGACCAGACGGGTCACCGTCATCGCGGACTCCACGATCAGGCCGCCGTGATCACCGCGCAGCCGGACGGTGGCATGCTGCGCCTCGGCCAGCCCGGGAGCGAACTGCTCACCCGGCCCGCTGATCACCGCCAGCGAGGCCTCCACCGGCATGCACCAGAGGGCGTAGGCCGGCCCGTCCCCGACGGAGATCCAGGCGATGGCCGCCTTCTTGATCGCCTCATCCAGCACCGCAGAGCTCACCGGGTCATCCTCCCACGGCTCCGGCTGGTCCTCACCGCTGTCTCCGGGCGCGCGAGACAGCGGTGGGAGCCAGCCGGTGACCAGGCAGCCGGCCCGGCGGCCGCGTTGGTGGGCGGGACCACCCGTGTACCTCGCGTGGTGGCCCCGGTGCGCCGTGGGCTGCGGTCGGTCGGCCTCTGGCCGTACGGAAGCGGCATCAGACCAGTGCGGGGACCGGGTCCAGGAGGGCCAGGACCTCGGTGAGGGATCGCACCGTTCGCCCCGCGAAGTTGGTGTCGGCGTCGAAGACCAGGTGGTTGGCGAGGTCGGGAGCGGCGAGCCGGACCGGGGTCATGCCGACGGCCGCGGCGCCGGTCAGCTCGTGGCTGCCGCCGTCGCCGACGTAGAGGCAGTCCTCCGGGCCGACGCCGAGCCGGTCGCACGCGGCCAGGTAGATCTTCGGGTCCGGTTTGCAGACACCCAGCTCGACCGAGTAGATCTGAGCGTCCAGCAGCGGGGCCACCGGGAGACCGGGCAGGAAGGCGGGGAGTTCGTGGGTGCAGTCGCTGATGAGTGCGGTGCGCACGCCCCGGCTTCGGATGGCGGTCAGGGCGCTGACCGCTTCCGGTCGCAGCTGCGTGTCGGCGCGGAGGGCGTCGACGCGGGCCGGCATGGCGGCGCGGATGGCGCCGGGGCGTGGCCGGCCCCCGGCCTGCTCGATGACCCAGCGCAGGGTGGCCTCGGCGGAGCCGTATCGGCCGCAGGCGCGGGCCCGGAAGGTGCGGTCGAGGACGCCGGTGACGGCCTCGGGATCGGCGCCGAGGGACCGGGCGATCGCCGCGTGCTGGGGGCCACGCTGGACAGACCGGGTCAAGGTGCCGAAAAAGTCAAACACGACCGCACGGTACGCGGGCATGTATATCGTCCTCCAGGACATCGAGGGATGGAAACGGGCGGTAAGCCGTCGGTGACTGTAGCGAGTCCGTCACTGTCAGCCAATAGACAGTTACCAAGTGCACTGGCCGACTGCGCAAGAAGCGATGGCCGGGGATGAATGTGCGTTCATCGGCTCAAGTGGCCGCGCCGACGGCGGTCGCGCTGACCGTCGCGGTGCTGGCCGTCTCGTCATCGGCGCCGCTCATCGCGTTCGCGGCCGCCCCGGCGCTGGCGATCGCGTTCTGGCGCAACAGCCTCGCCGCCCTGGTGCTCACCCCGGTCGCGCTGGGTCCGCGCCGGGTCGAGGTGCGCCGGGCGGTCCGCGGCCCGGCCGGAGTGTTCAGCGTGCTGGCCGGCCTCGCGTTGACGGCGCATTTCGCCACCTGGATGCCGAGTGTGCAGCTCGGCTCGGTGGTCACCGCGACGGCGCTGGTCGCGACCCAGCCGGTGTGGCAGGGCCTGATCGCGGCGGCGCAGGGACGCCGCCCGTCGACGGCCGGCTGGCTGGGCATCGGGCTGGCCGTGGCGGGCGCCGCCTGGGCGACAGGTGTGGATCTCGGAGTGTCCTCGCAGGCCGTCCTCGCCGATGTGCTGGCGCTGCTCGGGGCACTCGCGGCGGCGGTGTACACGGCGCTCGGCGAGCGGACCCGCGCCGAGTTGAGCACCACCACGTACACCTGGATCTGCTACGGCACGTGTGCGGTGCTGCTACTCGGGATCTGCCTGGCCTTCGGCATCGACCTGACCGGCTACAACACCCAGACCTGGGCGGCGATCCTGGCTCTCGTCGTGGGCGCTCAGCTGCTCGGGCATTCGATGTTCAACTACGCGCTCCAGCACACCTCGGCGACCACGGTCAGCGTGCTGATCCTCCTGGAGGTGCCGGGTGCGGCGTTCCTGGCCTGGTGGTGGCTGGGTCAGGTCCCACGGGCCGAGTCGCTGCCGGGGCTGGTGCTCCTGGTGTCGGGGGTCGCGGTGTTCATTCTCGGTCAGGCCTCTTTCAAGCTAATTCGTCGTTGAGGTGGCGGATCCTCCCGGTCGATGGCGGAACGTCGACAGTTGCCGCTCGTTGTCCCGGGCGGGTATTGAAGGGGGATGCGATGTATCGCGAACGAGTGGTCCGGCTGCTCCTCGCCGGGGCGCTCGTCATGACGGCTCCCGGCTGCGCCTCCGACGACGACGCGGATCCGTCGCAGCCGGCCGGTCCGGCCGGCGGCTGGCGGACGGCGGGTTGCGAATTCAGTCGCCCGCCCCATTTCACGACGCTCGGTTCCCGGCGGCTCCCGGCGACGCCGCCGCGGCTCGCCGCCGCGATGGAACGGATCGACCGGGGCGGGCGTGAGCGGTTCGCCGACAGCTTCGCGGGCCTCGAGGTCGATCAGGCGAGGGTACGGGCAATCGTGTACCGGGTCCCCTCGGAGGCTTTCGACGCCTTCATCCGGAGCAGTGCCGAGGACAGCTGCATCGTGGTACGGAACGCCGCGCACGGAGTGGCGGAGCTCACCGAGTGGCACGATCGGGTGGTCGCCGACCTGCCGTACTGGTCGGCACAGGGCATCCAGATCGCCACGGTGGGTAGTCGGCACGATGGCGCGGGCGTCGAGATCGGCACCCTCGATCTGGAGAAGACGCGCCGTGCCTTCCACTCACGCTACGGTGACGGAGCCCCGTTGGTGCTGGTCGAAGAGGGTCCGGTGCGACCGTTGAAGGTCGATCCGCCGCGACTTCCGTGACGGTTCCCGGGGTGTCGGGTGGCGGCCGCCGGGAACGCCACAGTGACACGATGTTTGCCCCGGCTTGCCCGAGCAGGCAGGATCGCCGCATGGTCTTCGACGCCCGTTCCACCGGGGGCAGCCCGTCCCGGCGCGACACGACTCGCCCCGCTGCCGGCCGGCCACCCCGCTCCGGCACGCCCGGCACCGACGCGGATCGCCCGGCCGGCTCCGACATGCAGGATCTGGTGGAGGCCGAGTTGGTCGAGGTGTCCGGCGACGCCCCAGTCACGCTCCGGCTGGACGGCAAGGTCGCCCTGGTCACCGGCGCCGGCAGCCCCGACGGGATCGGCTATGCGACGGCCCGCCGCCTCCGTGACCTCGGTGCCCGGGTGGCGATCGTGTCCACCACCCGCCGGATCCATGACCGCGCCACCGAGCTCGGGGTGACCGGCTTCGTCGCCGATCTCACCGACGAGTCCGAGGTCGGTGCCCTCGCCGACGCCATCTCCGACCAGCTCGGCGACGTCGAGGTGCTGGTCAACAACGCCGGTCTCGCGAGCCGGGCCAGTCCCGAGGTGCTGCGGCCGGTCGCCCAGCTCACCTACGACGAGTGGAAGGCGGAGATCGACCGCAACCTGAGCACCGCGTTCCTGTGCAGCCGCGCGTTCTGCGGCAGCATGTCGGAGCGGGGCTGGGGCCGGATCGTGAACCTCGCCGCCACCGCCGGCCCGGTGAACGCGCTGCCCACCGAGGCCGCCTACGCGGCGGCGAAGGCCGGTGTCGTCGGTCTCACCCGGGCGCTGGCCATGGAGCTGGTCGCCGACGGCATCAACGTGAACTGTGTGGCACCCGGCACGATCTACACGGCCGCGTCCACGGTGACCGAGATCAAGCAGGGCCTGGGTACGCCGATCGGCCGTCCCGGAACACCCGACGAGGTGGCCGCGGCGGTGGCGTTCCTCTGCTCGCCGGCCGCGTCCTACATCACCGGCCAGATGCTGGTCGTCGACGGCGGCAACAGCGTCCGCGAGGCCCAGTTCCGCTGACCGGCGGTTCGCCAGGGGACCGGTCCGGCCGGCCCCCTGGCACCGTGGTCAGAAGGTGGTGGTCACGTTGGTGCCCTCGGCGATCGCCCAGATGAAGATGGCGGCATAGAAGAGCGCCGTGACGACGCCGATCACGGTCAGGATGTAGCCGACCCACAGGCCGGCCGTGGCCAGTCCTTCGCCGCCCTCACCGGTCTCGCGGATCTGCCTCTTCGCGAGGTGGCCCAGCACGACGCCGACCGGGGCGCTGATGCAGGTCACGACACCGGCGATCGAGCACACCAGGGACGCGATGGCCATTGCGCTGGTGTTCTGCGGCCCGTACGAAGCCCCGTAGCCGGGCGGCCCGAACGGTGACTTGGCCGGCGGCGGGTAGCCCGGCGGCGGGCCATAGGCGGGGCCGCCGCCGTACGGAGGAGGCGGCGGGTAGCCCGAGCCGCTCGACGGCGCCGGACTCGTCGGCGTGTAGGGCGGCGGGTACGACGGCGTCGGGTCCGGGGGCGGAGGCTGCACGGCCTGGTAGGGGTCCAAGGGCCGGTACGGATCCGACGGCCGGTACGGATCCGGTGGCTGGTACGGATCCGGTGGATAGGTCATGGAACGTCCTCCTAAAGTCCTCGCACCGTCTAGCGGGTGGAGGAGGCCGACAGCGTACGGCCGGGTGTCACCTGGGGTTTCTCCGCCTCAGGACAGCCGGGTGAGCCGGCCCACCGCACGCTCCACGGCGAGGCACCGGTCCTCGACGTAGTCGATCCCGGCGGCCTCGGCGAGCCGGCGCGCCTCAGCCGAGACGATGCCGCTCTGCAGCCACACTGCCGGCGCCTTGATCGCGACGGCCTGCCGCACCACGTCCACCGCGTCCCGCGCCGGGCGGAAGATGTTCACCAGGTCGACCGGCTCGTCCAGGTCGGCCAGCGTGGGCACCGCCGGGATGCCGAACACCTCGTCGACGAACGGGTTGACCGGCCGGATCCGCCACCCGTGCCGGAGGATCTGCAATGGCACGGTGTGCGATGGCTTGTACGGGTCGCGGGACGCTCCGACCACCGCGATGACCTTGGCGTCGGCGAGGATCTGCTGAGCACTCCGCATGCCTCAACTGTATGCCGGGCGATCTTCGTCGGCACGGGGTGAGCCGCCCGGTGCCGGGTTCACGGCGTCACAGCAGGGTGAGCTGGTCGGAGCCGGCCGGCGCCGGGGTGGGCGGCGGCATCCGGCGGGCGGTGGCCGGTGATGGATGGTGCAGGCCGTGCCGGCGGGCCGCCATCCGCACCCGGGCGCCGATCTCGTCCTGGTAGGCCCGGGGCAGGTAGGAGCCGTTGCCGAACAGTTCGCGGTAGCGCGGCCGCAGGTGCGGATGCTCCCGGCCGATCCACGACGCATACCACTCCCGGGCACCCGGCCGCAGATGCAGCGGGAGCGGCGTGACACCGGTGGCGCCGGCCGCGGCGATCTCCGCCACCGTCTCGTCGATCGACTCCTCGGTGTCGGTGAGCCCGGGCAGGATCGGGGCCATCAGCACACCGACCCGGAACCCGGCGTCGGTGAGCCGGCGGACCGCCTCCAGCCGGCGGCGCGGACTGGGGGTGCCCGGCTCGGCCGAACGCCAGACCGTCTCGTCCACGAACCCGACCGAGAACGACAGGTCCACCCGGGTCACCTCGGCCGCCTGCCGGAGCAGGTCGAGATCGCGCAGGATGAGGGTGCCCTTGGTGAGGATGGAGAACGGGTTGGCGTGGTCGCGCAGCGCGGCCAGGATGTCCGGCATCAGCCGGTAACGGCCTTCGGCGCGCTGGTAGACGTCCACATTCGTACCCATGGCGATGGGCGCACCGGACCAGCGTGGGTCGCTCAGCTCCCGCCGGATGAGCTCGCCCGCGTTCACCTTCACCACCACGCGGGTGTCGAAGTCGGTGCCCGCGTCCAGATCGAGATAGGTGTGGGTGTTACGGGCGAAGCAGTTGTGGCTGACCACGCCGTCGGCGATGAAGTCGCCGGTGCCGGTCGAGATGTCGAACAGCGGCAGGGTGAGCCCGAGATCCTCGATGTCGACCACGGTGAGCCGCCGCTCCCGGCGCACGCCCACCCCGGAGGCGTCCAGCGGCGCCATCGAGGCGCCGGTCAGGTGCCGGAACCGGAGGGCGGCGTCGAGATGCCGCTCGGTCTCCACCCGCCCGACCGTGCCGGGCCGCACCGGACCCGGGCCCCGGGCGACCAGGCCGAGACAGGTCAGCGCCTCCGCCACCCGCCGCAGGTAGGGCAGGTCGCCACACGCGAACGTGACGGCCAGCCGGTCGGTGCTGCCGACCGCGCCGAACGCGCCGGCCAGGAAGCCGCGGAACCAGTCGTCGGTCGGTGACTCGGGCCAGCGCACCGCCTCGGTCAGCGAGACGTCGTCGAGATAGCCGTCGGCCCGCACCCAGGCGTCGCTCTCGACCGCCGTCCCACCGTCGGCGGCGTCACCCCGGACCAGCCCGCAGACGAACCCGGCCTGATAGTCCGGCGACTCCTTGGGGGGATCGGCGAACCGGCCCACCCCGAACATCAGGTCACCGATCGCCAGGGCCGGCTGATGCGGCTCGGCCGGGCTGACGTGCCGCCAGCCGCGGTCGGTGAGGAACCGGTGCTCGCCGCTGCCGACCAGCCGGGTGCCGTCGGCCAGGGTGACCCGGAACGCGCGTTTGCTCGTCTCCCAGTGGTCGAGCACCGTGGTCGGCACGTAGCGGCGGTGCGCCCCGGCGCCCATGGTGCCCATCACCGCGTCGCCGGGACGGATCTGCGCCAGCGGCCGCGTGGAGCCGTCGGCGAGCAGGATCGGCGTGTCTCCGGCCAGGCAGTAGGTGCAGGCGTGGGAGCAGCCGCGATAGGGGTTGACGGTCCACTCGAACGGCACCCGTGACTGCCCCGGCACCCGGTTGATCAGGGATTTGGCGCGCACCTCGTAGAAGGTCATGCCCGCGAACCCCGGTGTGTCGAAGGTGCGGACGGTCGCGCCGGGCAGCGCCAGCGGCAGGGGTGGAGCCGCCGACGCCGCCCTGTCCACGAGCGTGGTGTCACCGGGCCGAGCCGACAGATGGGACCATCGCATGGCGAGTATTCGAACACATGTTCTAGTCCGTGTCCATGACCTTGCTCGAACAGGTGTACACAGCGGAGCGTACGCCGAAAGGCCCGCGGATCGGGTGATCCACGGGCCTTTTCGTTCGGTACGGGGTCAGCTGCGGCCGGCCGCAGCCTCTTCCTTGGCGGGCTCCTCGTCGGTCTTCGCCGGAGCGGCCTCGGCCGGCTCGGCGTGGGCGCCCTTGCGGTGTGCGGCCATCTGCTCGCGCACCTCGGCCATGTCGAGACCCTGAACCTTCTCGATCAGGTTCTCCAGGGACGACTCGGGGAGCGCTCCGGGCTGGGCGAAGACCACGACGCCATCGCGGATCGCCATGATCGTCGGGATCGAGCGGATGTCGAACTTGGCGGCGAGCATCTGCTCGGCCTCGGTGTCGACCTTTCCGAAGGTGATCTCCGGGTGCTTCTCCGAGGAGCGCTCGTAGGTCGGCGCGAAGCGGACGCAGGGCCCGCACCAGCTGGCCCAGAAGTCGACCAGGACGATGCCGTCCTTGCTGGTGACCTCGTCGAAGTTAGCTGTGGTCAGCGTAACCGTCGCCATGATGCCTCCGTCTGCGGGAATCGCTTTCGTCGGGTGAAACTCCGGGTACCCGTTAGTCATTCCCGGGCTGAGCGCCACGACACGTGGCGTGCGGCACGTTCCCGGTTTTGTACCCGTAAACGACACGGGCCGCCCCAGCGTAACTGAAAGTAGGCGCTCGGTGTCTGGTTGCTGACTCGATTGAGTTGGCGTTTCGATACCAGATCTTGTTATTCAGGTGATTTGCCCTGGCAGCGCGGCCACAGTGGGAGCGATCCCGGATGTCGAAAGAAATAGTTAACTAACCTAAATGTGAGCTGCCTCACAAACGAAAGTCCTTCACATGGATACGGACGGTAAGGCAAACTCTTTCCCAACAGAGCGTGGGCGGCGGGTGCCGGGGAGGGCCCCGCCGCTCATTGCGTCTCCTGCCGTTTCGACTCGGCATTCGATCTCGCTCGTACCCGCTCCGCATACCGGCTCCGGCGTCCGCCGTGATCACTTGTCGGTGACCCGCGGTCGAATCGGTAGCCTAACGCCCCATGACTGCGGGCGAGGACGAATCCACCGAGGTCGGCGTGGGCCCGTGGACGGGTGAGCTGCCGGCCGGCGACCACTGGGACCCCGAGTTGCTGGAGCACGGCGACCGGCGCAACGTGGTGGACCGCTACCGCTACTGGAGTCGCGAGGCGGTGGTGGCCGACCTCGACACCCGCCGGCACGGCTTCCACGTCGCGATCGAGAACTGGCAGCACGACTTCAACATCGGCACCGTGGTGCGCAACGCCAACGCCTTCCTCGCCGCCGAGGTGCACATCGTCGGGCAGCGCCGGTGGAACCGCCGGGGCGCCATGGTCACCGACCGGTACCAGCACGTGCGGCACCATCCGTCGATCGAGGACTTCGTGACCTGGGCGGCCGCCGAGGATCTGCCGATCATCGGGATCGACAACCTGCCCGGCTCGCGCCCGATGGAGACGACCACGCTGCCGCGCCGCTGCGTCCTGCTCTTCGGTCAGGAGGGCCCGGGTCTGTCCGACCCCGCCCGGAAGGCCTGCGATCAGCTCTTCTCGATCGCCCAGTACGGCTCGACCCGCTCGATCAACGCCGGGGTGGCCAGCGGGATCGCCATGCACGCGTGGATCCGGGCGCATGCCGGGCCACCGCCGGAGTGACCTGGATCGGCCCCTCTTCGGCCGATTCGCTTGACGGCACGCCGCGCGACCACCACGGTATGGAGTGTGGGTGTCACGGTGAGTTGCCCTAGATGCGCTGCTCAGGTCCGGAAGCCGGATCTGATGCACAGCAGCTGGCGATGCAACGACTGTGGTGACGTTCCGCCGTTCCACGTCGCCGAGCACATCAGCGCGGAGATAGTCGGGACGGTGCTGCGGGAATCGGCGACCAGTGCGGAGCGGATACCGCTCTGGTGTCCCTGGCCGCTGCCGTCCGGGTGGATGGTCACCGGGGTGGGCTGGTCGGGTGACGACCGGTTCGGGGTCCGGGCCACGGTCCTCGCCTGCAGCGGTCCGGAACCCCTCGGCGGCGGGCCCGCGGACCTGGTGCTGATCGCCGAACAACCCGGCGTCGGCCTGGGTACACGGTTCGCCGGCATCCCCGGTCTCGACCCCGGGCACCTGCTCTCCGAGGCGCTCGCGGATCGCGGCTCCCACGCCGGTCCACATGCGAAGATCAAGGCGGCGGGACACCCCACTCCACTGTGGTGTGTCAAGTCTCCGGAGGATCGCAGCGCGTACGTGAGTGAGGCAAAAGGAATGTGGCTCTATGCGGTAGCGTGGCCCGCGAGCGCGGGCTATCTTCTCGCGGAGCACGTCGTGCTGCACGATCTCTCCGAGGGTGTGCCGCCCGAGCTCGTGTTCGGGGCGCCGTCGCCCTACCTGCACGGTCGCGCCTGATCACTGAGGTGTGACCGGTCGCAATGGCAATCGACTTTCTGGCCACTTTGTTCACACGAAGCGACGAAGCTGATACCGTCGGTATTGCCGCGGCGCTGAACGTAACCCGCACCGGAGGAGAAGGCCCCCATGGTCAAGAAGGTCCTCACCTGGCTTGGTATTGCATTCTTGATCTTCTTCATCGCCTTCAACCCGACTGCCGCGGCGTCGGTGTTCGAGTCACTCGGAGGCACGATCGCCGACATCGCCGAGGGCTTCGGCACTTTCTTCACCGACCTCGTCGCATAGCATCTCTACATGGATCCTGGTGAGCCGCGCGACCTGCGAGGTGAGGGCGCCCGTCGCCCTCAGGACGACGACGACAGCTACGGGTGGCGTGACCCCTCGCTGGCCGACGATCCTGGTTACCCGGACGGCGAGCCCTATGAGGACGATCCGGCGTACGGGCGGCGCCGCCGCTCAACCGACGACGTCTTCGACGAGACCGACGAGTATGAGGCGCCGAGCTTCACCGCGGAGGAGCTCGAAGGGCTCGACCGCGGTGGTGGCCCCCGCCGCTTCCTCCCTCTGGAGGACGAGCCGACCACACTCGTCGCCCGCTACCTGTTCCCCACCGAGCGCTATCGCGGCGAGTGGAAACGGCACTGGATCCACCTGGCCAAGCCGATCGGCATCGGCGCCGCCGCCACGCTCCTCCTCGGCTACCTCGCCGGCTTCCTGACCAAGCAGAACATCAACGGCCTCGTCACCGTCGCCGTGCTGATCTGGCTCGGCGTGATCAGCTGGGTGGCCTGGGAGGTCTTCGACTGGTATTTCGACAGGTTCATCCTCACCAACAAGCGCGTGATGGTGGTCAACGGCATCATCACCCGCAAGGTGGCGATGATGCCCCTCCTCCGGGTGACCGACATGAAGTACGAGCAGTCCGCTCTCGGCCGGATGCTGAGCTACGGCACGTTCGTCCTCGAATCGGCCGGCCAGGACCAAGCGTTGCGCGAGGTCAAGCACCTGCCCAACCCCAACGAGCTGTACCTGCGCGTGGTCGAGGAGATGTACGAGCCGCAGGCCGTCGAGGCCCGGCTCGGCAAGGATGACGAGGGAGACGACGCCTGACCTGGACGCCACCCACGGTGGCGTCCAGCGGTAGCGTGACGGTGATGACCAGTATCGACCTGCACTGTCACTCCACCGCCAGCGACGGCACGCTCACCCCGGCCGAACTGGTCCGAGCCGGGGCGGCCGCCGGACTCGACGTCATGGCGATCACCGACCACGACACCACCGGCGGCTGGGACGAGGCGGCCGCCGCCCGGCCCGACGGCCTGCGGCTGGTCCGCGGCGCCGAGCTGTCCTGCCGCTGGCACGGCGCCGAGCCGGCCATCCCGCTGCACCTGCTGGCCTACCTCTTCGATCCGGCCGAACCGGTGCTCGCGGCCGAACTGGCCCGCCTGCGCGAGGACCGGGAGCAGCGCGGCGAACGGATCGTCATCAAACTCCGGGCCGACGGCGTGCCGATCACCTGGGACGAGGTGCGGGGATACGCGGCCGGCGGCTCGGTGGGGCGTCCGCACATCGCGCAGGCGCTGATCCGGGCCGGCCTGGTCAAAACCACGAACGAGGCCTTCGAGTCCGCGTGGCTGGGCGCACGGTACTTCGTACCGAAGACCGACCTTGACGTTTTCGATGCGGTCCGGGCCGTGCGGGAAGCCGGCGGCGTCGCGATCTTCGCCCACCCCCGGGCGACCAAACGCGGCCGGGTGGTGCCCGACGAACTCATCGCCGCCCTGGCCGAGGCCGGGCTCTTCGGCCTGGAGGCCGACCACGAGGACCACTCGCCCGCCGAGCGGGCGCAGGTCAGGGCACTTGCGGACCGGCTCGGCCTCGTCGTCACCGGATCCTCCGACTTCCACGGTACGCACAAGACCGTCCAACTCGGCGCCTTCACCACCGACCCCGCGATGTACGAGAAGATCGTCGCCGCCGCGGCCGGTGTGCCGGTCCTCGGGTGACGCTCGCCGCACCCGACTGCGCCGACGGGTGACGGCCCATAGCCTGCACGGGTGAATGTCAAGCTGTTCGGCGAGTTCTTCGTGACGCTCCTGGTGATCGTCGACCCGCCCGGCATGGTCCCGGTCTTCCTCGGCCTCACCGGAGCGATGCCGGCCAAGGCACGCAACCGGGCCGCGACCCAGGCCGTGCTGCTCGCCCTCGGCGTGATCGTCGGCTTCGCCGTCGCCGGTCAGACCCTCCTCGACTACCTGCACGTCCAGCTGCCCGCCCTCCAGGCAGCCGGTGGCCTGCTGCTCGTGCTGGTGGCGCTGCAACTGCTCACCGGCAAGACCGATGAGCCCGCCGAACAGGGCGGCACCAGCAACGTCGCCCTCGTCCCGATCGGCACCCCGCTGCTGGCCGGGCCCGGCGCCATCGTCGCCACCATGCTGTATGTGCAGCGTGCCGAGAGCGCCGACGAGTACCTGGTCCTCGCCGCCGCGATCTTCGCCGTGATGGCCTGCGTCTGGCTCGTCCTGCGCTTCTCCGGCGGCATCGTCCGGCTGCTCCGGCCGGCCGGCATCGAGGTCCTCACCCGCATCGCGGGCCTGCTCCTGGCGGCCATCGCGGTGCAGCTCATCGCCGATGCGATCAACGCGTTCGTGAAGTCGTACTCCGCGCTGCCCTGACGGAAACTGTCGGGGGGTGCTGGCAGGATGGGAACGTGCCCCCCACACGACGTGCCACCAAGCCCGCCGTTCCCGAGCAGCTCGGTTTCGCCGGCATGCCCGAGCGACTCTTCGTCTGCACGCCGAGCAAGCTCGGGGCCTACACGGACTGCCCCCGGCGGTACCGGTATTCGTATATCGATCGTCCCAGCCCACCCAAGGGCCCGCCGTGGGCGCACAACTCGCTCGGCGCCAGCGTGCACACCGCGCTGAAGAACTGGTATATGGCGCCCACCGAGCGGCGCGTCCCCGAGTCGCTGCCCACCCTGCTCAAGGCCACCTGGGTGCGTGAGGGCTACCGCGACGTCGACCAGGAGCGGGTCGCCTACCAGCGGGCCCTCGACTGGCTGGAGAGCTACGTCGCCACCCTCGACCCGGAGGACGAGCCGCTGGGTGTCGAGCGGGTCGTCGCCGCCAAGACCAGCGTCCTCGCACTCAACGGGCGGGCCGACCGGATCGACACCCGCGTCGGGCCGGCCGGGCCGGAGGCCGTCATCGTCGACTACAAGACCGGCCGGTCCGGGCTCTCGCCCGACGACGCCCGCGGATCCCAGGCGCTCGCGCTGTATGCGTTCGCCACCGAGCGGATGTTCCGCCGACCATGCCGCCGCGTCGAGCTGCACCACCTGCCCACCGGGACGGTCGTGACGCACGAGCACACCGAGGAGTCCCTGGCCCGGCAGGTGCGGCGCGCCGAGGAGACGGCGCAGGACATCATGGCGGCGGAGAAGGCGGTGGCCGGCGGTGCCGATCCGGATGCGGAGTTCCCGGTCAATCCGGGCTCGCTGTGCGGGTGGTGCGACTTCCGCAAGGTGTGCCCGGCCGGCGCTTCCGTGGCGGCCAAGGAGCCGTGGACGGCGGTCGAGCATCTGAGCGCCTGACCTCTGCACGCGGTGTCCGCGCTGCGTCTCGGGTCTCCGCGTTGCCTCTTGCGTCTCCGTGTTGCTTTCTCCGTGCCGCGGATTCGTCAGGCCAGGCCGGCTCTCTCCAGGGCGGCGCGGCGGATCGGGGCCACCTGGTACTGCTGGGGAAGGGTGGCCAGGACGGCGGCGATCAGGGCTCGCAGACCGCGCACCGACAGGCCGGCGGCCAGGTCGGTCGTGGGCCAGCCGAGACCGCCGTAGATCTTGCGGGCCCAGGCCGGCAGCAACCCGATCGCCGTGCTCGCCACACCGAGATAGGCCCAGCGTGCCGGACCGAGCGTGAGCCCCAGACGCAGCGCGAGCCCACCCCAGTGGTCCGGCACCGGCGGCACCGTCAGGAACAGCGCCGCCTCCGCGCCGTCCCGGGTCAACTCGAGCTCCGGCCGCATCGCCGCGAAGTAGGCCTCCACCTCGGCGGCCGTCGACGGCACCGTCGACGGATCCAGACCGACCAGCTCGGCGGACCGCAACTGCTCCGTGTAGTAGCCGTCCACCTCCTCCGGGGTCAGCCGCACCCCGGCCCGGACCCCGGTCGTCAGAAACGACTCCACCTCAGCGACATGCACCCAGCGCAACAGGTCGGGTTCGTCGATGCGGAAGCGCTCACCCGTACCCGGGTCGACAGCCGTCATACCGGCATGCAGCCGCCGCACGCGGCTCGCGGCGCGGTGCACCTCATCGGTGCTGCCGTAGATCACGGTGCCGACGTAGTCGGAGGTGCGGATCAGCCGGCCCCACGGGTCGTCGCGATATCCCGAATTCTGCGCCACCCCGGCCACCGCCCGAGGGTGCAGTGCCTGTAGGTAGAGCGACCGCAGACCGCCCATCATCAGGATCGGCTCCTGATGCAGCTTCCAGGTGACCGAGTCCGGTCCGAACAGGCCTACGTCTTTCGACATGCCATCCAGCGTGCCACGCTTCCGGCCCCGGCACATCCCGCGCGCATCGTCACGGCAGGCGGTGGCCGGTCAGGAGACGATGTCGGCTTCGCGCCGGGCCTGGCAGGGCGGGCACAGGCCCCAGAAGGTGATCTCCGCTTCGGCCAGCTCGAAACCGTGCACCTCGGCCGGCATCAGACATGGTCGCTCGCCCACCGCACAGTCGACGTCGGTGATCGCCCCGCAGCCACGGCACACGATGTGGTGGTGGTTGTCGCCGGCCCGGGCCTCATAACGCGCCGGGCCGCCGGACGGCTCGATCCGCCGGGCCAGCCCCGCCCGGGACAGCGCGCCGAGCACGTCATAGATCGCCTGCGTCGACACCGAGTCGAGCCGGCCCCGCACCCGCTGGGCGATCTCGTCCACCTCGAGATGCCCGCCACCGGTCAGAATCTCGAGCACGGCGAGGCGGGGACGGGTGACCCGCAAACCGTGCTCACGCAGGAGTTCCGCACCGGTCGACATTCATCCATGACAACACGCGCGCCCGAATTCACCAACCCGGATGGCGGTCCCATCCGGGCCGCTGTGGCCGGGAGCGTGACGACCGGCCCAGGTGGTCGCCGACGACTTCGACGGTCGTCGGGACGTGCGCCGGTCGTACCCCGGTCGTTCGGGACGTGCGTCGGCCGTACCCCGGTCGTTCGGGACGTGCCGCCGGTCGTACCCCGTTCGTTCCAGACGTGCCGCCGGTCGTACCCCGGTGAAGTCCTGGGGATGCGGTTAGATCACGACTTGGCCCTCAGGGGATGTTTGCGCAGTCAGACGACTCCTAAGCTGGCCTACACCCGGAGCGCCACCGCTCGAAGCGCTGCCGGGAATGAGGAGGAATGGTGTTAGACCAGGTCAACGGTTTGCCGGTGCACGTTCTCGTGCTCCACGCCGCCGTCATATTCGTGCCTCTGCTGGCCCTGGGCGCGATCGTCTACGGGTTCGCCGCAGCCCTGCGCCCCCGGATCGGCTGGGCGGTGGCGTTGCTGGCCGTCGTCGCGCCGGTCGCCGCCCTGATCACCAAGCTTTCCGGAACCGAGTTCTACAACCGCCTGCTCAGCGCGGAGAGCGTCTCCCCGAAGGGCAAGGAGATCCTCGACGGGCACATGTCGAACGGCACGACCACGTTCTGGCTCACCCTCGCCCTCGGCGTGCTCAGCCTGATCCTGGTTGTTCTGACCGCCCGTAACCCGCGCGCCCTCCCGAAGATCGTCGACCTGGCCTTCGCCGTGGTCCTGCTGGTCCTGGGCGGTCTGAGCGCCTGGTACCTCTATGAGACCGGCGATTCAGGCGCGACCGCCGTGTGGGGAACTTACTGACCGTCGCTCGTCCGTCCCGGCTTCGGTGTCGGGCCGCCGGCCCCTGTCCGAGGGCCGGCGGTCCACCCGGCATCCAGGTCAGTAGACCAGGCGGGCGTAGTCGGGTCAGAGGATCAGGCGGGCGTAGCCGGGTCAGGGTGTAGCCGGGTCAGGGTGCAGCCGGGTCGGGGCGTAGCCGGGCCAGGGCGTAGCCGGGTCAGAAGATCAGGCGGGCGCAGAGCAGGCAGACGATGATGAGGGCGATGGCGCCGGCGACCAGGCCGATGCCGTAGGTGACGGTTCGTGCCGAGCCCTCCGCGTCGTCGAGAGCCTCGAAGTTCTGCGGCGGCAACTGCCGGGGCGACGGAGGATGAGCGATCGTCGGCGGCCGCCAGTCGGCCGGCGGCGGATCGGCACGTGGCGGTCCCTGATAGTCGGCGGGCCGAGCCGGTGGGACAGGCTCGGGCCGGCCGAGCGGCTCGGCAGCCGGATCGGGCCGCTGCCAGTACGCGTCATCGTCCGGGACGCTGGTGGGGGAGCTCACGTTCACCGACGGTACAACCGGAGGGGGACGACGGCCGCGCCGCTGTCGGCTTACCCTCTTAGTCGTGGACATCCTGGACGACCCTGAGCGTGACAACGACGCCGAGCGTGAGGTCGATTTCGAGTCCGAAGAGGCTCCGGTGCTGCCCGAGCAGACCCGAGACGACACCGAGCGCGGCTGGGGCGAGCATTCCTCCTCCAATGACGACCGCCTGCTCGAGGACCGTCCGCCACACTGGGGCTGATCTCCCTCTGCCGGGTCGACCTGCCCGGCGTGTTGCGTCACCCTGACGATGCCTCCTCTCGCCGAGCCGTCGCGTCCGATGCCACTTCCGGCGCGAGAGGTCGGATCAGTCCGGGCGGATCACGATGGCGAAACCTCGACCCGAGGTGGCTACCGCCTGCTTCGCCTCATCCGGGTGGAGCGCCAGAAGCAGCCCGCCGGCCACCGGGTCGTCGGCGCCGGTCACTTCCAGGACCAGGGCCGCGCTGGCTACCGCGGTGGTGCGGTCGCGTTCGCCGTCGATCCGGAGCAGGTCCACCCGATTGCCGGGGCGGACCACGGTCAGCGCCGTGGGATCGGCCAGCCGGACCGGCACCCCGACACTTCCCGGTGGGATCGGCCTGGTGGTGGCTCGCGCCGGGCCCGGTGAGGAGGACATCCGCCCGGACGGTTCGGACGTCTGTGGTGTGGCGCCGGTCGGGACGCATCCGGTCGGTTTGAGCCAGAGGACCGCGGCGGCCGTGATCAACAACATGGCGACCGAGACCAGGCGCAGCAGGGTGCCACGGCTCGGCCGGCGCCATCGCACGGGGTCAAGACGCTCATCGGCCGGCGCCGGTCTCTTGCGGGGCATCAGACCTCCAAGTCTTTCGCCTGTCCGGCAGGAAGCCGGAACGTCTTACCTGTTCAAGCCGGGACGTCTTGCCTGTTCGAGCCGGAACGCCTTACCGGTTCAAGCCGGGACGTCTTGCCTTTTCGAGCCGGGATTTCTTCACCTCTTCAAGCCCGGAAGCCGAGACGTCTTCACCCTGATCAAGCCCGGAAATCAGATGCGTTTGCCTGATCGAGCCCGAATCAGCCTGACGACGCCTCCCGCCCGGAATCGCCGATCGGGCGAGGCGGTGGGGGACGGAACGTTGTTGGGGGGACGTGGGCGGACGGCTCTGGTCGAGGAGAGGACAGGTGCAGTCAGGCGGACGGAGCCCGGCGGCCGTCGGCGGGCGCCTCGGACCGTCATGGGCAGTCGTTCGGCTCCGTTGCGGAACGGCTTGTCAAAGGCGTCCGCCGACGGCTGCGGCCGACGTTAGGTGCGGGGCACGGTTCGGCGCTGCGTCGCTGTGGACAACTCGACCCTGTGGAAAATGCGCCGTCATCCTGTGGACCTTGCTAGGCCGTGTCCTGCCGATCAGTTGATCAGTTCTGGTTGATGTGTCGGGTGTTGGTCGTGGCGAGTTGACGGATAAGGCCTGGACGGTGATCGAGCCGGTGTTGCCGGTTCCTGGCCGTCGGTGCGGGCGGTGGCGTGATCACCGGCAGGTGATCAACGGGATTCTGTGGAAGACACGGACCG
>NZ_QGGR01000030.1:0-69600 GCF_003148685.1 Actinoplanes xinjiangensis
GACCCGCTTGCCACTCCGCGAGCACCGCCCCACCCAACATGACCAGTCAACGAGCGACCGCTGCTCAAGTCGCAACACCGGGTTGCAGTATTAGGACCTGCTGGTCTTCACAGCGCTTCCGCGTTCGCTGGCGAGGCGAAGCTGCGGCTCCTCAATCTTGGACGAATCGTCCGCGGCGCCCGATGTCAGCCGGCTCACACCTCGTTCCACTTGCTTCGAATTCAAAGCGAGTTATGGTTCAGGGGTGCTTCGAATACGAAGCACTCGGCAGACGAAGAGGCGAGGGCAAGCCATGAAGGCGATCCGATTCCATGAGTACGGCGACCCGACCGTCCTGCGCCACGAGGACGTCGACCAGCCCGTCCCCGGCACCGGCCAGGTGCTGATCCGGGTCGCGGCGACGTCGTTCAACGGCGTTGACGGCAACATCCGCGCCGGGTTCATGCAGGGCCCGATCCCGGTGGCCCTTCCGCACATCCCCGGCATCGACGTGTCCGGCACCATCGCGGCGCTCGGTGACGAGGTGACCGGCCTCGCGGTCGGCGACCGGGTCGTCGGGTTCCTGCCGATGACCGGTGACGGCGCCGCCGCCGAATACGTCGTGGCCCCGGCCGGGATCCTCGCGCCGGCGCCCACCGGTATCGATCTGGTCGACGCCGCCGCACTGCCGACCGTCGGCCTCACCGCATGGCAGGCGCTGTTCGACCACGCGAAACTCACCGGCGGGCAGCGTGTGCTGATCAACGGTGCGGGCGGGGCGGTCGGCGGCTACGCCGTGCAGCTGGCCAAGAGCGCCGGCGCACACGTGATCGCCACGACCAGTGCGCGCACCGCCGACCGCGCGAAGGCGGCGGGCGCCGACGAGGTCATCACCGATGCGCAGGAGTCCGACGCCAAGGAGCGCGAGGCCATCGACCACACCGGGGTCGACCCGGTCGACGTGGTCGTCAACCTCGCCCCGATCGACCCGGCGCGGCTGGCGGCGCTGCTCGACGTGATCCGGCCCGGCGGTGTCCTGGTCAACACCACGGTCTGGATGCCCGCCCCCAGCGACGAGCCGCGCGGTGTCCGCGGTATCGACCTGTTCGTCCGCAGCGACGCCGGACAGCTGGCACACCTGACCGGGCTGGTCGACTCCGGCGCGCTACGGGTCGAGGTCGCCCAGCGGGTCCCGCTCGCGGAGCTGCCCTCCGTGCACGCCCAGGCCGCTGCCGGCACGCTGCCCGGCAAGACCGTGATCGTCGTCTGACGGCCCGCCGCGGACGGAGACTCGCAGCGGCGGAGACCCGGAAAGCAGGAAACGATGGCCCCTCTTGCAGCGATCGAACTCCCGCATCGGGCTCGCGGCCACCTCCCGCGGCGGTGACCATCGCGGCCACACCGACTACCCGGCGCCGGCCCCGGTCTGGCCGGCGGCGCCCTGGACTCCGGTGCCGCGGGCGGTCACCAGGCCGGATTCGTAGGCGGCGATCACCAGCTGGGCGCGGTCGCGGGCGGCGAGCTTGTGCAGCAGGCGGCCGATGTGGGTCTTGACGGTGCCGACACCCAGATACAGATGGTCGGCGATCTCGGTGTTGGACAGGCCCGCGGCGATCAGGGACAGCACCTCCCGTTCGCGTTCGGTGATGGCGTCGAGGCCGCGCGGCGTACCGGAGGAGGGGTTGCCCTTGCCGGTGAAGGCGTCGATCAGCCGGCGGGTCACCCGGGGCGCCAGCAACGCCTCCCCGGCGGCGACCAGGCGGACACCGTTGAGCAGCTCGGCGGCGGTGGCGTCCTTGACGAGGAAGCCGCTGGCACCGGCCTGGAGCGCGGCGTACACGTACTCGTCGAGGTCGAACGTGGTCAGGATGAGCACCCGCACCGCGGTGGTGTCCGGTCCCGCGCAGATCTGGCGGGTCGCCTCGATGCCGTCCATCTCCGGCATCCGCACGTCCATCAGGACCACGTCGGGTCGCAGCTCCCGGGCCAGCCGGACGGCCTCGGCGCCGGTGCCGGCCTCACCGACCGTGGTGAGGCCGGGTGACGCGTCGAGCAGCGCCCGGAAACTCTCCCGCATCAGCGGGTGGTCGTCGGCGAGCAGCACTCGGATGTCCAGCGCGGGCGGGGCGTCGGTCACGCGTTCTCCTCTTCCGGCGTGTACGGGATGGCGGCGGTCACCTGGAACCCACCGTCCGGGCGGGTGCCGGTGGAGAGCCGGCCGCCGTACATCGAAACACGTTCGCGCATGCCGATCAGCCCCTGGCCGGTGCGCCCGCGACGGGACGGCGCCCGGCCCCGCCCGTCGTCGGTCACCTCGATGTGGACCTCCCCGGCGCCGGCACGCACCGCCACCCGGCACCGGCTCGCGTCCGCGTGTTTGATCACGTTGGTCAGTGATTCCTGGACGATGCGGTAGACGGTGAGCCCGACCGCCGTCGGCAGCTGCTCGACGCCGGCCAGGTCGAGGTCGATGTGGAGCGCCGGTGATCGCAGCCGGTCGACGAGGTCGGGCAGGTCGGCGGCGGCCGGGGCGGGCGCCCGGTCGGCGGCCGGTTCGTCGTCGTCACGCATCACGTCGAGCAGCCGGCGGATCTCGACGAGCGCCGAGCGGCTGGTCTTCTCGATCGTCTGGAGCGCGGCCCGGGTCTCGGCCGGCCTCTCCTCGGCCAGGTGGTTGGCGATGGTCGCCTTCACCGTGATCAGGCTCAGGCTGTGGCCGACGATGTCGTGCAACTCGCGGGCGATCCGCAGCCGTTCGTCGGCGACCGCGTCACGGGCCACCCGGCGCGCGGCCTCGGCCTGCAGGGCGCGCCGCCGGCGGATCAGCCGGCCGGCCGCCCACGCCGTCGCGATGACGACGACGGTGATCCCGGTCTCGACCTGCCACCACAGTGGCGCCTCACTCTGCGGCGCCGACGCGGACGTGACGCCGGTGCGCCGATACAGCCACGGGATGGTGATCGCGGGCGCGGCCAGGCCGGTGACCAGCGCGGTCATCGCCGGGAGCCGGCCGGCCGCGGCGGCCAGGCTGTAGCCGGCGAACGCGACCGGCACCCAGGTCAGGAAGATGACGCCGAAACCGACGACACCCGTGGCGGTGGCGATCGTTGCGGCCGCGGTCACGACGGCGAACACCGGCGCCGGCCAGAGCCGCCGCACCACCAGCGGCAGACCGGCCGCCGCCCCGGCCGTCCACGCGAGCGCGGCCGGACCGGCGAACGCCGGGCCCGGCGGATCCAGCGTCGCGGCGATGATCTGGTAGGTCAGCACCACGGCGAGGGCCGCGTCGATCAGCGTGCCGCGTACCTGGAATGCGGAGGCCCGTGTCACCCGCCCCACGTTATCGGCGTGATCCACCGGGGCGCGTCTGACCCAGGTCATACCTTCGGTTCCGACCCCGGTCAGACTCGCCGGCCCCCGCCTCGCCGACACCATGGGACGCATGATCGAGCTGCGAGAGCTGACCAAACGATATGGACCGACGACGGCGGTCGACCGGCTGTCCTGCGAGGTCCGCCCCGGCGTGGTGACCGGATTCCTCGGGCCCAACGGGGCGGGCAAGTCCACCACGATGCGCATGATGCTCGGCCTGCACCGGCCCACCTCCGGCGAGGCCCTGATCAACGGGCGCCGCTACGACCGGATCCGCCGTCCGCTGCACGAGGTCGGCGCGGTCCTCGACGCCGACGCCGCGCACCCCGGCCGCAGCGCGTTCACCCATCTCGCCTGCCTGGCCCGCAGCAACGGGATCGGCAGGGCCCGGGTGGCGGCGGTGCTCGACGAGGTCGGCCTGGCCGGGGTGGCACACAAGCGGGTCGGCGGGTTCTCCCTCGGTATGCGCCAGCGGCTCGGCATCGCCGGCGCCCTGCTCGGCGACCCGGCCGTCGTGCTGCTCGACGAACCGGTCAACGGCCTGGACGCCGCCGGCATCCGGTGGATCCGGTCCACGCTGCGGTCGCTGGCCGCCCAGGGACGCACGGTGCTGCTGTCCAGCCATCTGATGAGCGAGATGGCGGTCACCGTGGACCGGGTCCTGATCATCGGCAAGGGACGGCTCCTCGAGGACACCTCGATCCACGAGATGCGCGACCGGTTCGAGCGGGACGTGCTCGTACGGACGCCGCGCCCCGCCGAACTCACCGGCGTACTGACCCGGCTGGGAGCCACCGTCACCCCGAACGGTGACGGCGACCTGATCGCGGTCGGGGTGGACGCCCCGGCCATCGGCGACGCCGCCGCGCACGCCGGGATCCCGATCCACGCGCTGACCCCGCGCAGCGCCACTCTCGAAGACGTCTACCTGCAGATGACCAGCTCGGCCGCCGAATACCGGGCCACCGTCACCGCCGCCCCCACCAGCGCCGCCCTCGTCGGCGCCGCCTCTGCGAAGGAGAACAACTGATGACCGCCCTGCTGGACCGTACGTGGCGCGACGCGGTGGCCGCCGAGTGGATGAAGGTGCGCAGTCTCCGGTCGACGTGGGCGTTCCTCGCCGGCGGGATGGCCGCGACCGCGCTGGGCGCACTGATCCTGTTCATGCTGGTCGGCGCCTACGACGCGGCCACCCCCGCCGAGCGGTTGAACTACGAGACCGCCGACCCGACCGTGGTGACCATGCCGTTCGTGATGTTCTTCGTCGGGGCGATCGGTGCCATGCTCGTCACCAGCGAGTTCGCGACCCGCTCGATCGGCCCGGCGCTGCTGGCCGTACCGCAGCGCCGCCTGCTGATGGGCGCCAAGGCGACCGTTGCCGGACTCGTCGGCCTCGGCTGCGGTGCCCTGTTCGCCCTGCTCGCGTTCGCCGACGCCCGCCTGCTGCTCGGGGACCGCCCGGCACCGATCAACCCGTGGCCCCAGTGGACCGACGCGATCCCGACCGTGCTCTGCGCCACCCTGGTCGTCACGGTCACCTGCCTGGTGGCGATGGGCATCGGTGCCGTCGTGCGATCCACCGCGGCGGCCCTGACCATCGTCGGCACGCTCGTCCTGGTGATGCCGACCTTCGCGCACTTCCTGCCGACGGTGTGGCAGCTGCGGCTCGCCTCGGTACTGCTGCCCAACCTCACCCCGCAGCTGGCCGGCAGCGACCATCCGTACCTGCTCTCGCAGGGCGGTGCGGCCGCGGTGACCGCCGGATACGTGCTGCTCGCCCTGACCGCCGGTGTGCTGCGCTTCAGCCGCCGCGACGCCTGACCCCGACACCGACACCGACGACTCGTAGGAGAGAAACCATGACCGACCTCGCCATGACCCTGCTCGGCATCCTGTTCTGGACCCTCCCGCTGGCCGCCTACGTGGCCGTGTTCGCCGCCACGATCGCCGGCATCGTGCGCGCACCGCTGAGCAGACGATCGCGTACCCGCTGGATCTGGCTCGTCGTCCTCGCTCCCGGCATCGGCATCGTCCTGTGGTTTCTCGCGGGCCGCCCGGCGGTCTCGGCCCGGCGGTGATCCGGAGGCCGGCGGCACGGCGGTGGTCGATCGACTCCAGGATGCCGAGGGCGCGGCACCACCACAGGGCGGCCGGCGGCCGCGGGAGAATCAGCCGCGGATGGACCGTACCCCTTGCTCTGACCTGCATGTCATGCCGGTGTCATGGATGCCCTTCTATCTTGCCGTCGTCGCATTGGCATTGGTTGAGACGGGGGTGTCCCATGCCGGGATCGATGGGGTTGCGTGTTGCCCTGGCGGGCGCATTGGCGGGAACAGTACTGGGAGCGCCACCGGCATCGGTGGCGGAAGCGCCGTCGTCGGTGGTGGACGATCGGGCCTATCCGGGTGCCGAGGAGATCTTCGCCCAGCACGGCGTGCGGGTGATCAAGGGCGACGGCAACATCCGGTACGTGGCGGACTGCGCGGCGGACCCGGATCTCCTGCGGGTGGAGCGGCTGGTCGGCTCGGACCTGAAGACGACGTGTTTCGAGGTACGGGGGCCGCGCGGCTTCCTGACCCTGGAGCTGGCCAACGCGTTCCTGGTGCGCGGCGCCGACCGGACGGTGACGGCGAAGGCCACCTTCGAGGGCGAGACGGACACCGTCACGGTGCCGCCGCACGAGTACGAGGCCATCGGCAACGGCGACGCCACCCACACGCTTGTGGAGCTGCGGGTCGCGGGTACGCCGCCGGCGGGTGAGACGTCCGCCCATCCGTTCGTGGCCCGGGTGGAACCCGCCGACGGGCGGGCCTGCAGTGGGGTGCTGATCGCGGCACAGTGGATCGCCACCACCCGGTCGTGCCTCGCCGCGGACGGCAACGTCGCCGCGGGCGCCCCGCCGCAGGCCACCGGGGTGACCCTGGGCCGCGCGGACCTGACCCGCTCCGGCGGTCACACGACCACGATCGCCGAGGTCGTACCCCGTACCGACCGGGATCTGGTCCTGGCCCGGTTGACCGCGCCGGCCGAGGGCATCACGCCGATCGGGCTCGCCTCCACCGCGCCGTCCGCCGGTGACCAGGTGGTGGCCGCCGGCTACGGGCGCGGCGCGGCCGACTGGACCTCCGACGTGCTGCGCAGCGGCGGCTACACCGTCGGGGCGCTGACCGCCACCACGGTCGCGCTCACCCGCTCGGCGGGCACCGCGACGAGCACGTGCAAGGGCGATGCGGGCGGTCCGGCATTCCGGTCCGTCTCCGGGTCCCACCAGTTGCTGGGCCTGCACTCCCGGTCCACGCACCGCGGCTGCTTCGGCGCCGGCAACGACAACGGCGAGGACCAGGCGATCGAGGTACGCACGGACGACCTCGGCCCGTGGATCGACGCGGTGCTGACCCCACCGGCCCGGCAGAACCCGCTGAAGAACCTGCTCGCCGGCGCCACCCCGACCGCGTCGAGCAGCACCGAGAACTGGGGCTGGGCGTTGCGCCTGGTCAACGACGGCGCCCGGGAGGGCCTCGGCTGGAGCTCCCTGGACCCGCCGAACGCGCAGCGGATCGAATGGCTGCAGTTCGACCTGCCGCAGCCGCAGGTGATGAACCGGGTCGACCTGTTCCCCCGCTCGGACGGCAACGCCTCCGGCTTCAACTTCCCGTCGAACTTCGTCATCGAGACCTACCGCAACGGTTCGTGGTTCCCCGCGCTGCAGCGGTCCAACCTGCCGAACCCGGGCAACAAGCCGATGCGGTTCACCTTCGACTCGCCGCGCACCGTGGAGAAGCTGCGGATCCGGCTGGGGTCCGGCCGGCTGTTCCAGTTCGCCGAGGTGGAGGCGTACCTGTCGGACAACCTGCTGGCCGACGCCACGGTGACCGCGTCCAGCACCATCGAGAACTGGGGCTGGTCCCTGCGGTACGTCAACGACGTGCGCCGTGAGGGCATCGGCTGGAGTTCCGACCCGGTCGCCGGCCGCAACGACTGGATCCAGTTCGACCTGCCGCAGACCCGCACCATGAACCGGATCGACCTGTACCCGCGGTCCGACGGCTCGAACGCGGGCAACAGCTTCCCGGCCACGTTCACGGTGGAGGCGTACCGCGACGGCCAGTGGCGCACCGTGGTGACCCAGACCGGCCGCCCGCACCCGGGCGCCGCCCCGCAGCGGTTCCAGTTCCCGCCGCAGCCCGTCGAGCGACTGCGGGTGTCCACCGGCTCCGGCCTGCACGTGCAGTTCGCCGAGGTGGAGGCGTACCTGTCGAACAACCTGCTCGCCGACGCGGTGACCACCGCGGCCAGCAGCACCGAGAACTGGGGCTGGTCCCTGCGGTACGTCAACGACGGCGTGTCCGGTGCCGACGGGTGGAGCTCGCTCGATCCGCCGGCCGCCGACCGTCCCGAATGGGTGGAGTTCGCCTTCCCCGGCGCGCGGACGCTGAACCGGGTCGACATCTACCCCCGCACGTCCGGCAGCACGTTCCCGCCCGACTTCACCATCGACGTGTTCCGCGGCGGGACGTGGCACACCGTGGTCAGCCGCACCGGCCATCCGGCCCCGGGGGCGACGCCGCAGCGGTTCCTGTTCCCGGCACAGGACGCCGAGCGGGTCCGGATCAAGGCCGGCGCGGGCCGGCTGCTGCAGTTCGCCGAGATCACCGCAGACCACATCTGACGGGGGGCCGATCATGAGAGCGTTTCGACGTTGGATCGCGGTGGCCACCGCCTCGGTGATGCTGGCCACGCTGGCGGCCGAGCCGGCCCGGGCCACCCCGGCGGCCGAACCGTACCTCGCGAACATCACCGAACTGCGTGAGTGGGCCGTCGAGCTGATGCGCTTCGGCGGGCCGTCCGTCGCCGGCGCCGCCGAGACGGCGTTGACCGGAACCGACGCCGACCTGCGCGCCTTCGCCGAGACAGGCGTCCAGGAGGCCGGCGCCCACGATGTCCGGGCCGAAGTGGAACAACTCGCCGGACTGGGCGGTGCGACGATGAAGCGCGCAGCCGAGGCGGCGTTCAACGGCTCGGACGCCGACCGGAGTGCGTTCCTCGCCTCCGGGTGGCGGACCCCGTGGGTGGCGGACGAGCGCGTGCGAACCGCCAACGTCCTGGCGACCGGCGGCCCGGCCACCCGGCAGGCCGCCCAGGCCGCGCTCAACGGCACGGCCGACGACGTGGCCGAGTTCCTCGCCACCCAACAGCACCAGACCCGGGCCGCCGACGACCGCATGCTGGTGGCGCAGATCATCGCCAGCGGGGGACCGGCGGTCCGCGCCGCGGCCCGTACGGCACTGAGCGGGTCGCCGCAGGATGTTCGGGAGTTCCTGGTCAGTGGTCAGCACGTGGCTCGTGCGCGGGACCAGGAACTGCTGACCGTGGCACAACTCGCCGGCATCGCCAGGGAAGCGGGTCTGCTCGCGGCGCAGGAGACCCAGGACGCGAAGGACGCCTCCGACCGGGCGGTCGAGGCAGCCCGTCTCGCCAAGGAAGCAGCACAGCGCGCGGCGGCCGAGACCGAGGCCGCCCGCGACTCGGCGGCCAAGGCGTCCGCCGCCGCCGGCCGGGCCGCGGACGCCGCGCGCCGGGCGGCGCAGGCAGCGCAGACGGCGATCGCCGCCGCCCGCGCGGCCAGCAACGCGGCACGGGTGGCGGCCGGTGCGGCCGCCCGGGCGGCAACCGCCGCGGCCCTGGCCGGCGACGCCGCCGCACGGGCGTACACCGCGGCGGCGGACGCGGCCGGCGATGCGAACAAGGCCGACGCCGCGCGGCAGGCGGCGCAGCGGGCAAGGGACGCCGCGGCCGGGGCGCGCAAGGCGGCCGAGGCCGCTGCGGCAGCCCGAGACGCGGCCGGCGCTGCCGGGGACGCCGCGGTGGCGGCCAGCAACGCGATCATCAACGCCGAGGCGGCCGCAGCCGCGGCCGCCGAAGCCGCCGGTCACGCCGGGGTGTCCCAAGCCGAGGCGGCCCGGGCGCGGGCGGCAGCCGCCGAGGCCCGGAGGAAGGCCGCCGAGGCACGCAGGGCCGCGACCGCGGCGCAGACCCTGGCGCGGGAGGCGGCCGCCCACGCGGCGGATGCCATGCGGTTCGCTCAGGAGGCAGCCAACCGTGCGGAGGCCGCCGCGGCGGCGGCCGACGACGCGGCGGCGCACGCCGGGCAGGCCGCGGACTGGGCGGCGAAGTCGACACAACACGCGGCCGCCGCGATGGCCGCGGCGGAAGCGGCCGGCGCCGCAGTGCAGAAGGCACGGGATGTCGAGCAGACAGCGCGCCGTGCGGATGCCGAGCGGCTCGCCACGGCGACCGCCCAGGCGGTCCTGATCGCCGAGGCGGATCGGGCCGAGGAGCAGGCGAACCTGGCCAGGGCCGACTGGGACCAGGCCGAGCAGGCGCGGCGGGACGCCGAGACGAACGGGTGGCTGGCCGCGGCGCGCCAGGCCGGCGCACCCGCCGACACGGTCACGGCCAATGGTCGGCGGGTGGCGGCCCGGCTGCTGACCACCGGCGCCTCGTGGACCCGGATGGCGGCGGAACGGGCGCTCGCCGGGACACCGGCGGACGTGGCCCACTTCGTGACCACCGGGCTGGACCAGGCCGCCCTCGAGGACGACCGGGCCAAGGTGGCTCACCTGGCGGACACGGCCGAGAAGCCGGCTGCCCGGACGGCGGCCGAGGCGGCACTGTTCGGCACTGCCGACCAGGTGAGGGAGTTCCTCCGGACCCGGGCGTACCCCGGCAAGGAGGCCGACGACCGGATCAAGATCGCGGCGCTGATGGCGGCCGGCGGCCCGGCGACCCGGGCCGCGGCACAGGCGGCCCTGAACGGCACCGACGCCGATCGGCAGGCATTCCTCACCCGGGGCCGGTATGCCGCGGCCGAGAATGACGATCGGATCGAGATCGCTCGTACGGTCGCGGCCGGTGGTCCGGAGGTCAAGGCAGCGGGGCAGATCGCTCTGGCCGGCCCGCGTGCAGCGGTACGCGACTTCCTCGCGGTGGAGCGGTTCCGGGCGGCGCAGCGTGACGCCGAGGCGGCGGCGCACGTCGCCAAGGTGCAGGCCATCATCCAGGACGCGGCCCGGGACTCCGCGGCGGCGTACGGGCAGGCAGCCGAGGCGGCGGCAGCGGCGGCTCGGGCGCGCAACGCCGCGGCCGAGGCGGAGGGCTACGCGCTGGAGGCTCGGGAGTCCGCCGAACAGGCCCGCGGGTACGCGGATCAGGCGGCTGAGTCGGCCCGGCAGGCTCAGCAGTCGGCGGCGCAAGCGGCGGAGTCGGCGCGGAGCGCATCCACCGCGGCGGCCGCGGCTGAACGGGACGCGGCAGCGGCGCAACGGTCCGCTGCGGCGGCGGCCGCTTCGGCGCACCGGGCGCGGGTCTCGGCCCAGGACGCGGCGAAGTCCGCCGCGGCGGCGTTCCAGTCTTCCCTGGACGCCAGCGCGGACGCCGCCGAGGCAGGCCGGCTCGCCAAGGAGGCCCTGGACCTGAGCATCGCCAAGCAGCGCGCGGAGGAGGAGGCGCGCCGTAAGGCCGGCCAGGACGGCACCGAGGGACTGCCCGAGTGCACGATCGTGCACAAGGTGCACGGCATCAAGTGCAAGGGCGGGGAACTGCTCGACGCGATCGCCGGCGAGGAGAACTGGTGCACCATCCGATATGGGCACGGTGAGCACTGCGACACCATCATGCAGCTCCAGCAGGACATCACCGCGCGGGAGGACGCGCAGGTCAAGGTCGTCTTCCAGATCATCCTCACGCTCTGCGGATTCATCCCGCTCGTCGGCGAGCCGTGTGACGCCCTCGACGCCTTCCTCGCCTACCTCGAAGGCGACGAGGAGGGCGCCATGCTCAGCCTGCTCTCGATGATCCCGCTGGGTGGATGGCTGTTCGGCGGCGCCCGAGGTGCCGACCTGCTCCGGCAGTTGCAGAAGTTCAAGAATCGGGCCTGCGGTGTCGTGTCCTCGCCCACCTATCATGGGCTGGCCGGTGCGGCCCGGGCGCCCGGTAACGACGAGTGCAGCATCAACTGGAACTGGCGGAGCCAGGCGTCGTTCGGGCACGCGTTCTCCCTGCACGGCGCGGGACCGGATCGTCGGCGTGGTCTGGAGGGCAGAGCACGGGGCACCGGGCAGGAGCAGGGTCAGTGGCTGGACAACGACCGAGCGGCGGAGTTCTTGCGGAGCATCTATGACCCGAACAATCGGCAGCCACGGATCGTCTGCATCCCGCCCGGCCTGGGACAGGTGATCATGCCGGACGGCACCGATCCCGTCCCGGCTCAACGGGCCTGGGTGATCCCGATGCGCAACGGCGTGTACCGCAACGCCTACCCGATCTCGGGACCGTGCTGACAACCTCGTTGCGGCTGTGGCTGGACCTCCCGTCGGGTCCGGCCACACCCGGCCGGGACCTCGGCGACGACGACCGATCCGGCTATCCGTATTTGGTCATGGCGGTGTGCGGCCTCCTCGGTGCCACCGACTGCCGCTTCCACGCGAGCGGCTTCGGAGCCGAAGAGTGGTACGTGGACGTCGCGTACGATCTCGCCACCGTGATGGAGGCGGTACCGGAGGTGCTGGACGGCTTGCGGTCCGGCCGCGCGTGCGAGATGGACATGTACGGGCAAGGGGTTGAACGGACCCTGCATTTCTCGGCCGGTGGTGATGCCGTCGACGTCGAGTGCCGCTCGGGGACCTCCTGGATGCCGGATCCGGCGGTGGTCCGCCACGACCGTGCCGCGCTGATCGCGATGGTGGAGAAGCTGGCGGCGGACTTCGGGCGTGCCGTGGCGATCGGTCTGCCCCGGCTCGCCGGTCTGGAGCCGTTCGCCGGGTGGCGGCGAGCGGCGTGACCCCGCGGGCGCGATGCCCCGGCCCCGCGCCCGCGGCGAACCATTGATGGTCATCTGTCGATTGATCTGGCCTCCGGAGGGTTGCCCCGCCTACACTCCCGTACATCATGGACTTCCTGGTCCTCGGCCCGCTGGTGGTGCGCTCGCGGGGGACACTCGTCGACCTCGGCCGGCGCCGGCGGGAGCGTTGCCTGCTCGGCCTGCTGTTGTTGCAGCCCGGCCGGGTGATCGCCGTCGACCGGCTTGTGGACCTGCTCTGGGCGGGTGATCCGCCGGAACGGGCCAGGGCCACCCTCAACAGTCACGTCTCCCGGCTGCGCGGGGCGCTGGGCGCGGCCGGTGACGCGCGGCTGCACCGGCACGGCGACGGGTACCGGCTGGCGGTCGAGCCCGGCCGGGTGGACGCGCACCGGTTCACGGCTCTGGTGGCACAGGCCGAGACGATCGATGATCCGGCACGGCGCGCCGGCGTGCTGCGGGACGCGCTGGCGCTGTGGCGGGGCGACCTGCTGGCCGATGTGGCCGATGCGCCACTGCGGGAGCGGGTCGGGGCGGGGCTCGCCGAGCAGCGGCTGGGCGCCACCGAGGCGATGCTGGCCGCGGAACTGGCATGCGGACGGCACCTGGCCGCCGTACCGGCGCTGACCGAACTGGCCGAGGCGTACCCGTACCGTGAAGGTCTGTCGTCGCTGTTGATGCTCGCGCTGTATCGCAGCGGGCGGGCGAGTGATGCGCTGGCGGTCTATCGCCGGGCCCGGGCCCGGCTGGCCGGTGACCTGGGCACCGAGCCGGGCGCCGAGTTGCGCCGGCGGCATGAGGCGGTGCTGCGCGGTGATCCCGCGCTGGACCTTCCGGAACCGGCGGTCACCGCCGGCACGGTATCCACGGCCACCGCCGGCACGGTGGCGGCGACGGTCAGCGCCGACGGGGGATCCGCGACCGCCGCCGGCGCGGTACCGGCCCAGCTGCCGGTCGCTCCCGGTCGTCTCATCGGCCGCGACGACGCGCTCGTGGAACTGGACACGATGCTGGACGCGCCGACGCCGCTGGTCGTGGTGGAGGGCCCGGCGGGAGTCGGTAAGACCGCGCTCGCGTTGCGGTGGGCGGTCACGGTCCGGGAGCGGCTGCCGGACGGGCAGATCTATCTCAACCTGCGGGGCTTCGCCACCGACCCGCCGCTGTCGGCCGCCGACGCGCTGGGCCGGCTGCTGCGGACGTTGGGCGTGCCGGCCGCGGAGGTTCCGGCCGGCGCCGACGAGGCCGCGGCCCGGTTCCGCACCGCGGTCACCGGCCGGCGGATGCTGCTGCTGCTCGACAACGCCTCCGGTGTGGACCAGGTCCGGCCGCTGCTGCCGGGCGACCCGCGCTGCGTGGTCGTGGTGACCAGCCGCAACCGGCTCGGTGGGCTGGTCGCGCTGGAGGGTGCCCGCCGCATCGGGCTGGTCCCGCTGGCGCCGAAGGACGCGGTCGCGCTGCTGCACCACCTTCTCGGCGACGGCCGTCTCCCCGGACGGGCCCGGGAGACGGCGGCGGTCGCGGAACTGGCCGAGGTCTGCGGCAACCTGCCGCTGGCGCTGCGGATCGCCGGCGCCAACCTGGCGGGCGACCCGGAGCGGCCGGTGGCGTCCTACCTGCGGGAGGCCGCCGGGGCACTGTCCGCGCTCAGCGTGGAGGGCGACTCGCAGGCCGCGGTCCGGCTGGCGTTCGACCTGTCGTATCTGAAGCTGCCGCCGCCCGCGGCCCGGCTCTTCCGCCTGCTGAGTCTGGTGCCCGGACAGATCGCCCCGACCGGTGCCGCGGCCGCCCTAGCCGGGACCGCGGACGGCATCGAGACGGTGCTGGGCACGCTCGCCGACGCCAGTCTGGTGGAACAGCCGGCGCCGGGCCGCTACACGATGCACGACCTGATCGCCCGCCACGCGCGGGAACGGCTGGCCACCGACGAGCCGGCGGCGGACCGGTCGGCGGCGGTGATCCGGCTCCTGGACTGGTATCTGGCGGCGTTCCACACCGCGCACACCGCTCTCGCGCCGTACCGGACGACGGTGTCGATACCCGAGCCGCCGCCGCCCGCGATACCGGCGTTCACCGGTGACCCGCTCGCGTTCCTGGAGCAGGTCCGGGAGATGCTGCCCGGCCTGGTGCGCTTCGCCGTCGAGGAGGGGCACCCCGAACGCGGCTGGCAGATGGCGTATCTGCTCGGGCCGTACTTCCAGATGCACGGTGACGGGCCGGACAGTCTGCGGATCTACCGGACCGGGCTGGCGGCCGCCCGGGAGACGGCGGGGCCGACGGCACAGGCGGCACTGCACAACAGCGCCGGGATCGCGTACGCCATCGCCCGTCGCCTGCCGGAGGCCGCCGAACACCTGGAGCGGGCCGTCGAGGCGTTCCGTGCCGCCGGGATGACCGACGCGGTGGCCGGCGCGCTGTCCAATCTCGGCCGGCTGCGGGTCGAGCAGCATCAGCTGGCCGAGGCCCGCGCCGTCTACGAGGAGGCCGCCCGGCTGCGGGAGAGCACCGGCGACACCCGCAGGCTCGGGACCGTCCTGAACAATCTGGGCACGCTGCTGGCCGAGTTCGGCGAGAACGAGGCCGCGCTGGTGCACCTGCGGCGCGCTCTGGAGTTGCACCGGCGGCACGACGACCGGGGCGGGGCCGGGCACACCCAGGACAGCATCGGCATGCTGCACCTGCGCGCCGGTGAGATCGACGCCGCACTGGCCGGTTTCCACGCCGCGCTGGCCGATCTGCGGGCCGTCGGTTATCGCGAGGCGGAGGGCGCGACGCTGGCGAACATCGGTCACGCCCATCTGTCCCGCGGTGACACCGCGGCCGCGCTCGAGCACCTGCGCCAGGCGGCGGAGTGTTTCCACGCCACCCGCGACACCCATCGGGAGCTGCTGATCCGCCAGGAGATGGCCGCCCTGCAACAACCGGATCACCATCCCGGATGAGCGGTGGCCGCCGCGGCCGCGGCGGACCGGCAAAAGGCCTCGAACAGCGAGCGCTCCGGTACGGCGGCCGCGCGCCGCCGTACCGGAGGATTCAGGGATGTCTCACACGCGGCACTGCCACGAGTGGGCGTCGTGGAAGTCGGCGAACCGGTCGACGGTGGCGTAGCCGAAGGTGGTCTCCCGGCATGCCGCGAGCACGTCGATGTCGGTGGGGGCGCCGCCGGTGACGCAGTGCCAGTCGTAGACCGTGTCACCGGTCAGCGCCGCGCCGTCGGCGCCGATGCTCCGGCAGTACCGGTCGAAGTCCGGCGTCACCACGTCGGAGCGGACCCGCCAGCAGCCGATGCTCTCCGGGCGGTGGAAGTCGCCGATCCGGTCGACGGCCTGGTCGATGCCGTGGGTCCAGCGGCAGGCCGCGTCGAGGGCGATGCCGGCGTCCCGCCCGTCCGCGGTGCGGCAGTGCCAGTCGTAGGCGGTGGCACCGGACAGGACGGCCGCGGCGTGGCCCAGCGACTGGCAGTAGCCGGTCAGGTTGGGCGCGCCCAACTCCCGGGGCGGCGGCGGGGACGCCGAGGCGGGCGCGATCGCTAGGACCAGAGCCGCGCCGGCGCCGAGCAGCAGGGTGAACAGGAGACGGATCAGGGTGCGCACGGGTTCTCTCCTTCGCGCTCAGGCGATCGTGTACGCGTAATTGGCGCCGAAGTCGGAGTCGTAGGCGGTGCAGCCGCTGCGCTGCCCGGTGACCCGGAACCACAGCTCCAGCTCCCGGGTGCCGGGTGCGATGTCGACGGTGGCGGGAACGGGCGTGCCGTGGGCACCGGTCAGGGCCTGGGACCGCACCGGGCCGCCGTCGAAGCGGAACAGGACGTCGATGTGCCAGGCGGCCACACCGTGGTAGGTCTCCCGGCACTGCGGGAGGCGGGCGGTGTCGTACCGGATGGCGAGGCCGTGGCCGGCGCGGATCGTGCCGGTGACCGACTCGGACCAGTCGGCGCCGAACGTGGCGACCGCGGGCTGCCCGATGGCGTAGTGGTAGTTGGCGCCGGACCGCGAGTCGTACTCACTGCATCCGGTCCGGTCGCCGGCGTGGAACCACAGTTCCAGGTCCTGCCCGCCGAGCGGCAGGTCGATGCTGACCGGAACCTTGACGTTGTGCCGGTTCTCGTCGAGCCGGGTGACCGCCTGTGTCGTGATGGGCCCGCCGTCGATGCGGTAGTAGACGCCGATGCTCCAGGCGTCCCCGCCGGCGTACTGGTTGCGGCACTGGGAGAGCCGGGCCAGGTCGTAGTCGACCACGACGGGCCGGTTCGCCTCCAGGGTTCCGTCGAGCCGGTCGGTCCCGTCGGCCGCGAAGTGCAGCACGGGGGTGCCGTCGGTGGTGGGGGTGGCCGCCGCGGCCGGCGCCGCCATGGCGGCCAGTGCGGCCATGCCCAGCACGAGGATGCGGGTGATGCCCGCCATGGTCCGGCGTCTCGAGGTGATCCCAGTGGTGCGGTGCATCGCTTTCCTTCTCTCAGATCGCTGCGGAGGGTGCAACGCTCGCTGCAACATCAGGCAGAGACTGCAAGTTCTTCCAGGATCAGTCAAGGCGAATCATCACGTTGGGTATTCACAAGAGGCCTCGCAGTCATGAACGCAAGCGGTTCGATAGAGGCTGTACGTGTTCAAATAAGGCCTTCATGAACAACGTGGGCTTCGTCACGAGCAGTGATCACCCCAGGTTTCGGCGCAGTGGATGCAAGAACTTGCAGCACCGATCCGCTCCTTGGTTGAGCTGCCGAAGGACTCTCGGCTACACCCTCCTGCGCAGCAACGTCAGCGACCGCGATCGAGCCGTGCTGAAGAATCCCGAGCATGGACAGCCTCGACCCGTTGCGCCAGGCGGCCGTCATGGTCCCTCGATCGGCCACCAGCGAGGCCGGATCCACCGTGGCGGACGCTATCGACTACCTCGACCACAACGAGTACGAGGTCGCGCTCGACCTCCTCACGGAACTGGGCGAGGCCTACGCAACCGAGACGTCGTACTGGAATCTTCTGGCAGACGCGGCAGCCGAGATGAACCTGCACCGCGCCAAGGCCTGGTGTCACTGGAGAGCTGCGGAGACCGTCCACGGCATCATCCGCGCGGACCTCCGCCTGGTCGACCCCGCACAGCCGGGTGCCCGAAGAACCGCCATACCAGGCGACGGCATACTGCGCCCTCTCTGGAACGTCGGGCTCGTCATGCCGGAGGGACATCCCGACCTGCGCGTCGCCCGCATCTGGGTCGAACGGGTACCCCACCTCGAACCGAGCGCATGCGGACCGGTCCGCCTGGCTCCGCTCCGCCCGGAAGGATGGCGGCACCTGAAACCAGGCCACCAGATCACCATGCACGAGCAGGCTCCGCCGGCCGGCACGGCCACCATCACACAGGCGACGTTCCCCGTGGCCGCTTTCAGCCGGCCTGGGTTTCGACGGTCGCGGTGACGGTGCCTTGGAGGTCGGCGATGCGGGCGGCGGCGTCGCCGTCCAGGTGGCCGATGATCACGATGCCGGGATGGTACGACTGATCGCCGTAGTAGAGGACGAGATCGTTGCCGGGTGCGTAGTAGCCGACGTCTCCGACCGCGGGGTCGGCGCCGTCCGGTTGGCCCGCCGTGGACAGCGGCGACGGCAGCGGACCGGTCTTCTCCACCGCACCATGATCGGTCATGTCGATGGTCAGCGGGAGCTGGGCGACGAGGTCACGACCGGCGGCGCTGTCGGCGATCGTGGCGTGGAAACGCTGATCGCCGATGACGATCCGGATCCTCATCCACCCCTCCTGACCAGGTGACGCGCCGGTCGGTGCGCCGGATGCATTCCGCACATTGCCGGGCGCCGATGCACCGACCCGGGTGTCGCCGGAGGGACCGCCGTCACCACAGCCGGCGACGGTGAGTCCGACGACCGTGGACAGCACTGCGCCGAACGGCAGGGCGCGTGCTGCGAGTGTCCTTCTCATCGGTTGCCTCCACATCGGCGAGCGGCTACGGGCGCAGCAGTGCCTTGACGGTCCTCGACGCGGACGTCGCCGGGGCCGTGCATGACGGCACCACGCATGGTGATCTCCTCCTGGGTTGCCGTTCTGTCCGTTTCAGCAAACCGCGCCGGTGCCGTCGGGAGAAGTTCCTGTTGATGGGTGTACCGGCAGGGCACGTCAGCCGGCCGGAGGGGTTCCGGTCGTCCGGCCATGAAGGCTGCGCCGGGGCAGGCGTAGGCTGAGGGTGTCGCTCCGGACTTCGGCGGCTTCCTACGCCGCCGACCAGTGACTCGAGAAAGCCGGAAATGATCATCTCCAAGGCAGTCGTCATCGCTGCTCTCCGTGATCGCGGCCAGCAGGCCAGGGCTGACTTCGTCGACCGGGAGCTCCCGGATCGCATCGACTCCACCGAGCACGGCGGGTTGCTGGCCATGCTCCGCCTCGATCTGGCGACGTTGTCCGAAGAGACATCCTCGTGAGCGTCGGCATCCCGCGCCCGGCTGCCGGAAACAGGTCCGTGCACGCCTCGATGCGCGCCGCGTGGTCGCCGACCATCTGACCGGCCCGCTCGTCTCACCATCGGTTCCGCCGGCAACGGTCGGCCCGCAGACATTCCGGCACCGTGGTTCGCATCCGATCGACCGATGCGCCGAGGGTGGCCGGCTATCGGAAGGCGCCACCATGACCATCAGGTACGGATTCCTCAGCACCCACCCGCCTACCCGGTGCGGTCTGGCAGCCTTCAACTCCGCTCTCGCCGCCCACCTGGCCGAGGTCGCCGGGCCGAGCGGCATCGTGCGGGTCGCCGTGAACGGCGACGACGTCACGCCCGCGGCCGGTGTGGCGCACACCTGGGTGGACACGACGCCGGCCGGCTGGCGTGACAGCGCCGAGGTGCTGAACACCTTCGACGTGGCCGTCGTCCAGCACGAGTACGGCATCTACCCCGGCCGTGACGGCGGAGAGGTGCTGTCCGTCCTGCGCCGGCTCACCGTACCGAGCATCGTCGTCCTGCACACCGTGCTGACCCATCCCACGCCGCGGCAGAAGTCGCTGCTCGAACAGATCGTCGCCGCCGCCGGTGCGGTCGTGGCGATCACCGAGGCGGCGCACGACCGGCTGCTTCTCGGTTATGCCGTGGACCCGGCGAAGGTCTGCGTCATCCCGCACGGCGCCTCCGATTTCGCGGGAGAGCCCGCCCGCCGCTACGACGACCGGCCGCATCTGCTCACCTGGGGTCTGCTGGGCCCGGGAAAGGGCATCGAGTGGGCTCTGCGCGCCTTGGCCCGCCTGCAGAGCGTGAAGCCGGCGCCGGTCTACACCGTGGCCGGCCGAACCCATCCCAAGGTCGTCGAACAGCACGGCGAGGCCTACCGGGCGAGCCTGCACCAGCTCGGTGCGGCCCTGGGCATCGCGCATGACGTGCACTACGAGTCGGCCTACCTCGATGACGCGGCGCTGGGCGACCTGATCCGCTCCGCCGATGTCGTCGTGTTGCCGTACGACTCCACCGAACAGGTCACCTCGGGTGTCCTCGTCGAGGCGGTGGCGGCCGGTATCCCCGTCGTCGCGACCGCTTTCCCGCACGCGGTGGAGCTGCTCACCGACGGGCCCGGGCTGCTCGTACCGCATCGGAACCCGGCGGCCCTGGCGGCCGCGGTGCGCAAGATCCTCACCAAGCCCGCTCTGGCGGCCGAACTTCGCACCCGCGGCGGCCACGCCGAGCCGGTGCTGCGGTGGCCCGCGGTCGCCCAGCGGTACCAGGAGCTGGCCACGACTGTCATCGGCGCCCGGGCCCGTCCGGTCGCGGTAGCCGGCGCATGACCGCCGGAGCCGCCCTCACCACGCGGTCCGGCCGGGCCGTTCCCGCTGCGCCCTTCACCCACCTGGTGCGGCTCACCGACGACACCGGTCTCTTCGAACACGCCCGGCACGCCACCGTCCGCCGTGAGCACGGGTACTGCACCGACGACGTCGCCCGGGGCCTCGTCGTCACCAGCCGCGAGCTCGACCCGTCCGCCGAGGTCCTCCGGCTCGCGGAGCGCTATCTGGCGTTCCTCACCCACGCACAGGACACCGACGGCGCGTTCCACAACCGGCTGGACTTCGGCCGGACCTGGACCGACCAGCCGGGGCTCGGCGACTGGTGGGGCCGCGCCCTCTGGGGCCTCGGCACCGCCGCCGCGCGCTCACCGTTGCGGTGGATCCGCCAGGAAGCGCTTCTCGCCTTCACGCAGGGAGCGGCCCGCCGGTCCACCGACCCGCGGGCGATGGCCTTCGCCGCGCTCGGGGCCGCCGAACTGCTGCGAGCCGACCCCGGCAACGAGCCGGCCGCCGAACTGCTGGCCGACGCCGCGATCGCCATCGGCACTCCCGGTCCCGACCCGCAGTGGCCGTGGCCGCACGAGAAGCTGACGTACGCCAACGCCGCCCTCGCCGAGGTCCTGATCGCCGCCGGGGATCTCCTCGACGACCCGCCGGCCCTGACCGCGGGCCTGCGGATGCTGACCTGGCTGCTGGAGATCCAGATCAGCGACGACCGCCTGTCGGTCCTGCCGTCGGCGGGCTGGCAGCACGGCGGCCCCCGGCTACGCCACGACCAGCAACCGATCGAGGTGGCCGCGCTGGCGGACGCCTGCGCCACCGCCGCCACCCTCACCGGCGATCAGATCTGGCACACCGGGGTACGCCGGTCCATCGACTGGTTCCTCGGTGACAACGACGTCGGCCAGGTCATGTGGGACCCGGCGACCGGCGGCGGTTACGACGGGCTGACCCTGCACGGCCCCAACCTCAACCAGGGCGCCGAGTCGACCCTCGCCCTCATCTCCACCCTGCAGCACCGCACCCCCGGATAGGTCCGCGGGTGCGGTCGGGTCACAGCACGGCGCCGCGGGGAGCGACCTCCACCGCGGCGACGCCGCGGCCATAGAGCACGACGAGCCGGTCACCGTGTTTGCAGTGCAGTGCTCCCGAGTCCTCGGCCAGCGTGGTGATCACCTGTTCGATGAGGTCTTCCTCGCTGGACAGTTCGGGTCGCTCGTAGGTGATGTCCATACGGTCGCCGCCGATGAGACGGACGCGAAGCACTGTGGTCGCCATCTCCCCAACCTAACCGCGGAGGTACGGCTGCCGGGTCATCCCCACGGTGCCTCCCCGAGCTCGCCCCGGCCCGGCGCATGGTCACGCATGCGGTGACGCGACCCTCCCGGTCAACGGCCGGCCGCCGGGATGCCTCAGCGGATCGCGGTCAACGCACCTCGTGGGCGTCGTGCTCGACCGCTCCCGCGTCGTGGGCGAGGTCCGGGTCGGCGGCGGGTTGCGGCACACACAGCAGCAGAGCCTGGGGCCGTACGGTGACCAGCAGCTCCTTACCCGGGTCGATGAGATCACCGTCGAGTTGGCGGGGCTGGACCCGCCGGCTGCGGATCTGCACGCGGGTGGCGGTGTAGGTCTCCATCCTCGGCACACTCTCCTTACGGCGCAGCACGGCCCAGCCGAGGGCGGCCCAGTGGCGCAGGGTGCGAGGGCTGAGGATGGCGACGTCGAGCAGACCGTCGTCGGGTTGCGCGTCGCTGAGCAGCCGCATGCCGCCCTGCAGCCGGCCGACGTTACCGACGATGACGGTACGGGGCCGGCGGGTGAAAGGCGGCTTGTCGTCCAGGGTGATGCGCAGATGCATGGGGCGGTCACGAAGGTGCTGGACGGCCCCGGCGACGTACGCCAGCCAGCCGATGTGTTTCTTGGCGGTGTCGTTGGTGTCGTCGAGCATGTGGGCGTCGAAGCCCATGCCGGCCATCACCGCGAAGCTCCGCTCGCCGACCGCGCCCACATCGATGCGACGGCGCCCACCCTGAAGCACGACTTCGAGGCCGGTGGCGACGTCTCCGCTGAGCCCGAGGTTGGCGGCGAGCAGGTTGCCGGTGCCGGCGGGCAGCACGGCCAGGGCGACGTCGGTGCCGGCGAGGGCGGTCACGCAGGCCATCACCGTGCCGTCGCCGCCGCAGGCGAGGACTAGTTCGGCGCCGTCCTTGACGGCCCGGGTGGCCTGGCCGACGCCGGGGTCGTCGACGGTGGTCTCGAACCACATCGGTTCCGGCCAGCCTTCGGCGGTGAGGGCGTCGGTGATGGTGCGGCGCAGCTCGTCCAGGTCGGGCACTTTCACCGGGTTCACGACGACGGCTGATCGTAGGGGGCCGGTGATGGTCATGACGTCCACGGGGAGGTCCCTCTCGGTGCGAAAAGGCGACCGCCGCCGGCCCGTCCGGGGTCGGCGGCGGTCGTCAGGCGTCTGCGTGGTCGCGGCTGCCGGACTTCGCCGGGCCACGGCCGACCAACCGTCGTCCGTTGCCGTCGGTCAGCTATTGCCCTGGGTGAAAATCGCCAAACAGGACGGACCTCACCGGGGCCGGGCGCCGTCGACCGACTGGATTCCTCCGTCGCGGCACAGCCCGGCCCTACGCCACCGCCTGATCGGCGGGCAGGCACGGCAACGACTTCCGGCCACGGTGGTGCGCCGTCACGCGCCGGCTGATCGCCGGGCCGTCGACTGCCTGCCACGGGGTGGCGCCCGGTTCGGCCGCGGCCCGTTCGAGCACCGCGACACCGATGTAGCGGTCGGAGACCCCGTAGAACAGATAGTCGGCGTCGCCGATCCGGGCCAGTCCGCTGGGGAAGACGATGTGCCGGTCGACACCTGCCTGCTCCTGGGTGGTCTCCGGCGCCAGCAACGGCTCGGACGTGCGGTAGCGGACCCGGGTGACGTCGTCGGCGTCGAGCAGCATCGCACCGGCCGCGTAGTCCAGGCGCGGAACCGGCTCACCGGTGTCGTGCTCGCTCACCCCGTGATGCAGCAGCAGCCAGCCCTCCGGCACACGGATCGGCGGCGGGCCGGCTCCGATCTTCGTCGATTCGAACGGGAACATCGGCTGCGCGACCGGCCGGTGCTGATCCAGCAGGACCAGGGCCCGCAGATCCTCCGCCACCGCGTCGACCGGGGCGAACGACACCCAGATGCTGTGCCGCCGGTCGGTGACACCGGCCGGCAGATCCAGCATCGGATCCCACATCGGCCGGTGCAGGAAGGCGTACGACATCCGGCCGTCGGGCGCCGTGACCGGCTCCGGGAAGAGCACCACGTCCTTGTTCGGGAAGACGTTCAAATCATGCGCGAGTTCGGGATCGTACGCGAAATGCAACGGCCCCAGCCGCCGCCAGGTCCGGAAGTCCTCCGACACGGCCAGCGCGGCCCGGGCCCCGTGGGCGCCGCCCTCCGCGGTGTACGACATGACGTACAGGCCCAGCGACTCCATCCAGGTGGCGCGTGGGTCCTCGATGCCGCCCCGCCCACCGCCGCGTTCCCACGGCTCGTCCGGAGCCATCACCACATCACCACGGTGCACCCCGACCGGCACACCGTCGTCGAGCACCAGATCCACACTTCGCAGCCGGGACACGTTGCCCTCCGCGGTCACCCGCGCCAGCAGGCGCCACCGGCCGTCCGGTGTGCGCCCGACAGTGGGATTGAAGGCACCCCAGAACTCCACCGGATCGTCCGGATCCGGCGACATGATCGTGCCCAGCCGGCGCAGCCGATAAGTAGGTGACGTCATGACAACCAACCCCCGTAAAATGGCAGATTTCGCAAGCGGTGATACACACGCATCCGACAGGTTCGGCCGGCAACCCGCTGCCGGGTGCAGTCCCGAGAACCGGACCGGGCGCCGTCGACCGAGGCCGCCGTCTACCCGGCCGGCGCCGCGGCAAACGGTCCGACCTGCGATTCGGGCACCCACAGTGACGGAGATGACGCCCACGGCATCGTCCTGCAAGCCGGTCGGGACCACCGCCGCGGTGTCCGGCCGGCGCCTCAGGGCGACGCTGGAACCGGCGGCGGGGGTCTACGACTAGATTCGTTCCGTGAGTGATCCGTTCGAGGCCGCCGGAGCAGTGCGGAACACCTACCGGCAGGTCGACTGGGCCGCGACGGCGGTGGGCCCGGTCGCATCGTGGAGCCCGGCGCTACGGGCCGCGGTCAACCTGATGGTGCGGTCCAAGATCGGGGCTACGCTGCTCTGGGGACCGGAGTTCGTGTTGCTCTACAACGAGGCCTACCTGCCGATCCTCGCCGAGAAGCATCCCGCCGCACTCGGCCGGCCCGCCCGGGAGGTGTTCCCCGAGGTCTGGCCGGACATCCAGCCGTTGCTGACGTCGGTGCTCGCCGGTGAGGGCACCGTCGCGATCGACGACTTCCGGCTACTGATGAGACGTCACCGGATGCTGGAGGAGTCGTACTTCACCTTCTCCTATTCGGCGGTGGCCGCCGACGACGGCACCATCGAAGGTGTCCTGGACATCGTCGCGGAGACCACCGCCCAGGTCATCGGGCACCGCCGACTCGCCCTGCTGAGCCGTTTGACCGGCCGCCTGGCAGATCTGGACCTGGACAGCCCGCACGACTTCCTCGACCGTGCCCTGCCGGTGCTGCGCGCCGCCACCGACGACCTGGACGCGGTCGACATCCACCTGCCCGGCGTGACCCCGGTCGCGCCGGGCAGCGGCGCCGAGCGGACTCTCTCGGTACGGCTCGCCGCCGACCAGCCCGCCGACGACGGTCGGCTCATCGTCCGGCGCAGCGAACACCTGCCGGACGACGACGCCTATCGGGAGTTCGTGGCACTGCTCGCCGCGACCCTGGAACGCAGCCTGGCGCGCATCCGTGCCCGGCACAGCGAGCGCCGCAGCGCGAGCCTGGAACGGGAGATGTCCGAGTCGCTGCAGCGCAGTCTGCTCACCGCTCCGGTCCAGCCCGAACATCTTCAGGTCGCCGTACGCTACCGTCCGGCCGCCGAGCAGGTCCAGGTCGGCGGAGACTGGTACGACGCGTTCCTGCTGCCCGACGGCTGCCTCACCGTGGTCGTGGGCGACGTGACCGGCCACGACCGGCACGCCGCCGCGGCGATGGCCCAGATCCGCAACCTGGCCCGCGGCGTGTCGTACACCCTCCAGAAGCCGCCGGCGCGGGTGCTGAGCGGATTGGATGCGGCGATGTCCGGGCTGGCCGTCAACAGGTACGCCACTGCCGTTCTGGCCCAGATCGAGCAGTCACCGGAGGACGCCCTACGCGGTCTCCGCACGCTGCGCTGGTCCAACGCCGGACACCCGCCGCCGATCCTGCTGCACGCCGACGGCACGGTCGAGGTCCTGCACAGTCACCCGGAGACCCTGCTGGGGACCCGCTGGAAGATCGGCCGCAGCGACCACACCGCGACGCTGGCGCCCGGTTCCAGCGTGGTGTTCTACACCGACGGTCTGATCGAGCGCCGCGACACCGGCCTCGACGAGGGCATCGCCGGCCTCGTCGGCCTGCTCACCGGCAAACAGCATCAGACCGCCGAACAGATCTGCGACGTACTGCTGGGGCATTTCGGAATCACCACCGAAGACGACATCGTCCTCGCGGTGGTGCACGCCTACGCCGCCCACGGCCCCCGCCCGCCCGCATTCAGATAGTCCTTTACCGGCGGGCCCGAAAGGCACGGCAGGCCGAATCCTCCACCACGATTTCTCATTTCCCGAATTCACGGTGGGAGGCCTGACGGAAAAGGGCCGGCTCACGCTGGCACCTCGCCGCGCGGCCGCCTCATCCGCCTGGCTCACCCGCCGACGCCGCTGCGCCCGCGACTACGAACGCCCTACCCGAACACCACGAAACCATCATCTGCTGGGCAGCGATCCATCAGATGGTCCGCCGCCACGCCGGCACCACGACCATATAGATCGAAAACAGGCTCTATAGAGGGACGTGCGACGGCGAACACCCGGGGTGGGCAGCCGGATCCGGCCGAGTCGCTCAGGTCGTTTGGGGTCGCTTGATGTAGACGCGGCTCACCAGGTAGGCGCATGTGGCTGCGGAGACCAGCCCGATCAGCCAGACCAGGACCAGCCCGGTTCGGGCCCACGCGGAGATCTGACCGGAGCCGAAGACGAGCCCGGCCGTCCAGCCGAGCGCCAGCAACCCGGCGCCGGGGAAGCAGATCAACAGGGGGAGGTACCAGTCGAAAAAACGTTCGGGGCGGCGGTTCGCCCGGGACCAGGTGGGCCAGCCGAATCCGCCGGGGACCTGCGGGCTCAGCTCCGTCTCGATGTATCGCGAAATCCAGCGAATGGCAGTCCGCTGCCCGATATAGCGCCCGCACAGCAGATAGGAACTGAGCGGCACGATCAGCAGTACGCCCAGTGGCGCCGGCTTGGAGAACGCGAGCGCGAAAATGGCGCTGGTAAGGGTGAGCTGGAGCGCTAGAATCTGTTGCTGGTATTTGTACCGGGAGTCGATCTCACCGCGTAGGGTGGCGTATTCAGCGAGCGGTCCTTCGAAGGCGCGGTCAGCCACAGTGGCAGGTCCTTTCTGCAGGCTGGAACTCCCCATAGGATCGGATCACAGACGTCAGCCGGAATCAATGGCCCCGATCGTCACTTCGAGGCCCTCTTTCTCGTTCGCCGGGCCGGCCCCAACAGTGGCTTCCCTCAATGTCGATGTGCGGCGTACCTTCGGACGAATAGGGCCGCTCGTGGGTCGTTTCACCCGCGTCGCCGCACCCCTGTCGTCTCGTATGGAGGTGCGCCTTGACCACCTTGAAGCTCGGCACCCGGCTCAACGCGCGGTCGTGGGAGGAGGCTCTCGGCCGTCTGCCGCCGCGGTACTCCGCCGCAAACTACGACGACCGGGGCCTGCTCGGCGAGCGGCTGGTGATCGATCTGCGGCAGGTCGGCTTCGCTGACTTCGTGACGCTCGGGCACCTGTTGCTGCTCGTCCACCTGGCCTCCGACGCGGGGGCAGACTGCTCGGTGCTGCTTCCCGACACGAAGGGCGTGACCGGCGAGGCCCCGTCGGACTCGGAAGCCGCCATGCGCCGGATCCGCCGTTACAACTGCCACCGTTACCTCGACCAGGCCGGCGTGGTCGAGGCGCTGGGCCCGATCGCGTCGGACCGGCCGGCCGCAGACGACGGCGAACCGGCCGACTCGGTCGAGGGTGACCGGCATCGGTCGCTGCTGCGCCCCGACCCGCCGCATCGGGCCAGGCGGATTCTGCCCTACCGCTGGATACCGGTCGAGGACACGCAGGAAGAATCGCTGACGTCGACGACAGCCGAGCTCGAACGGAACTGGCGCGAGCTCGGACTGTCCGCGGAGATGGCCGCCGCCGTCACCCGCGGTGTGATGCACGAGCTGCTGGAGAACGTGGCCGAACACACGCAGGCTCGGGAGATCCTGCTCGGCGGGGTGATCGTGGATCCGGAGACCTACGGCGTCCGCCACGAGGATTTCGACTCCGCTCTGGAGCCGCTCACCCGGCATGCCTACGGCGAGGAGAACGACCTGGTCCGGTTCGTGGTCGCCAACGCCGGTCCCGGCATCGCCTGGGGCGAGGACGCCGCGTGTCAGTCGTTCGACAGGCCGGTGGGAGCGACCGACAAGTCCGCCCGAGGGCTGTGGAAGGCCTCGCGCGTGGTCCGCGCACATGAGGGCAGCCTGCTGATCTCGTCGGGTGGTCAGGTCGTGAGCCGGGTCTGCGACTCCGCCGCGGTGCTCGACGCCACCCGGCCGATTCAGGCCGTGCTGCCCGGAACACTCGTCGAGTGTGCGCTGCTCACCTCGCCCCGCCGCAGCGTCATCGAGGACTCCGGCGAGCTGATCACACCGCCCCGCCGAGACGCCGGGAAGGGACGATCGGCTGCGACCCGTGGGCGATCGCCGCGATGTCTCGCCGCCGGGCTGCGTTCGCACGACGGCCTGAAGGTTGCGGACCTCGACCGGATCCGGCACGAGCTCGCCCGGCCGGCGCGCAAGGCCGTCGACCTGGTCGTCACGATCGACGCGGACGCCGACGCCACCCACGACGTCGAGATCGGCCTGGCCATCAGCCTGGTGGCCGAAGCCGCCGCCGGTGCCGGGGACCGTTGCGTCAGTCTGGCCTTCGCCAGCGCGAACAGGGCGCTGATGGCCGTCGCCATCGAGCACATCAATGCGAGGTACGACGTACGGGACACGCCGCCACCCGCGCCGATGCTCGTGATCGCACCGAACAACCGGCACTACTGGGTCGGCGGCACCGTGGCGCAGCGGCGGGTACTGGCCCGATTGTCCCGCGCCGAGGAGCCCGTCCCGCTCGCGGCGACGGCCACGTGGCCACCGGAGCAGATCGCAGCCCTCACCGAGCTCCGCGAATCGACCGCCCTGCTGCAGAGCGTCACCGGGGCCGAGCAGGACGCGGTGACGCTCAGGACCCTCCCGCAGGACGCGGTGACCGCCCTCGCGGGCTGGGCTCGGGACAGGATCAAGCTGGCCATCGACAAACCACGGGCCGACCAGAAGCAACCGGACGTCTGGACCGGGCCGTTCCTGACGCCGAGTCTCCGGGTGACCAGCCGATGGTGCGACCTCGACGCGATGCTGTCCCGTCTGGACATCCAGGCCGTCGCCGGGATGGCTCTGGTCGCCCTGGTCGAGGACACCCTCCGGACCCTGGAGGTCCGGGAGGAGCCGGTCATCCGAGCGCTGAAGTACACCCCCGAAGGGGTGCTGCGGATCTTCACCGCGGCGCTGGCCGGCCGGTACCGGGACCGCGCGCCGGGCGAGGGCACCCGCGAGGTCGGCCGGCGTGGCCCGGAGCTCGTGCTGCTCCTCGTGGACGCGATCTCGAGCGGCGCCACCGTGGGCCGGGAGCTGCTCGACGTCTCGGCGAGCGAACCGGGGCGGGTCGTGGTCGCGACGATCGTCGACACCCGCCCGGAGGCCGAGCGCGCGAAGTCCGCGGACCACCTCGATCTGCCGTCCGGGCGCGTGCCGCTGGTCAAGCTGGCCACCGTGTCGGTCGAAGCGGAGGACGACAGCGATGCCAGGCTCGTCGACCCGGTGCTGCGCCGTCCGGAGGATCCCGGCCGGCCGGTTCCGCGATACCTCAACGAGCAGAAGAAGTACGTCGACGCGATGAAACGCAACTCGGCGGCACGTCTGGGGCACATCGAGCGCCCGGCGGACCGCCACTACACCGCCTACGTGGATCCCACTCTGCTGTTCCGCGAGGAGGAATGGTCGCGGACCGTGCTCGCGGACCTCACCACCGAAATCGAGAAACGCCACCGCCGGCCTGATCTGGCCGGGACGACGGTGGGCATCCTCTACCCGGCGGCGACCGCCGACGACCTGCGGGAGGCGGCGACCCTGCTGCGCAAGGCGCTGTGCAATGTGGGCCTGGACCTACCCGAGGGGCCGGTCGCCGTCCCACGTGCGGCACACGCGACCAACTGGCAGCTTTCCGGCTCGGTCGTGTTCCCCGCCGTCCGGCACGCGGTCATCCTCGACTCCGGCGCGAGCACCGGGCGCACCGTACAACAGCTCGTGGGGCTCGCCGCCGACATGGGTGTCTCCATGATCACCGTGGTGCTGCTGCTCAACGGCATGTCCGACAGCGACGCCGTCAATCTGCAGCGCATCACGACCGTCCACCGGTCGACCGGACAGCCGCCGTCCGGCCGGGCCGAAGTCGAGATCATCTACGTGGCGCGGACCGCCATGAGCCGGGTCCCGAGCGGTCACTGCACCGTCTGTGCTCTGCGGGACAGCTACGAGGCGGCCGCCCTGCACACACCACTCCAGGATTCGCTGGCCAAACATCGCAGCTGGCTGGTGTCGATGCTGACACCGCGGGCCAAGCAGGAGCTGTTCGAGGAGCAGGCGGTAGACCTCTTCGGGGCCACGGTGACCCAGGCCGAGTGCGTCGAATATCTGAGCTGGCGACTGAGGCTGCGCGAAGCCGACCTCAACACCAAGCGACGCCAGGACGTGGCAAAACGACTCAGATCCGGCACTATGGAGCGGCCGGTACGCGACTCGCTCCTGCGCCTGCTCGTCGCGGAATCGCAGTGGCTGGACTCCGAGCCGCTGTCGTTCCCGGAATACCGTGCGATCATCGCTGACCTTGCGGTCGGGATGCTCACCGGCGACCAGGCGCTGCTGGTCGAGCAGCGCCTGCGCATCCAAGCGGTCATCCTGCTGGTACGCATCGCCCCCGACCGGTTCGCCCAGGAACTGGGCGCCATCCTCCGGAAGAATCAGCGCCAGGGCGTCGTCGTCTCCCAGATGCTGCTCGAGACGCTTCTGCTGATCTCCCGGGTGGGCGCTCCGGGGCCGCACGAACGCCGGGCCGTCGTCGGCCAGATCGTGCAGAGCCTCGACAGTCTCCAGGACCACCTACGCCAGGACCCCACAGAGCAGCTCTTTCTCAGGCTCCCGCTGGTACGGTACGTCACCTCGTACGCGATGCGGTCGCAGCAGACGCCACCCACCGACGTCCAGAGCGCCTGGGCCGCTCTCCGCGACGAGTTCAAGGCGGCCGGGCACGACTACGCCAACCGGGCCTGGATGGTCCGCTCCGACATCGAGTTCGCCGAGGCCGGCGACGACGTCACCGATCTGGGAGGCATCCGCGACGGCTGGTCGAGCTGTGCGAACTTCCTCCTCGACCGGATCCTGCCCAACCTGCGGCCGCTGCGCCAGATCCTGCTCAGCCGGGCGGTACGCGGGGACATCCCCGGCGAGCTCGGCGTCCGATGGGAACAGACGGTCCAGGCCGAGGGCGACAAGCTGGTCGACGACACCACCGTGCGCATCGACGACTATGTCGAATGGCTGCGCCGCAGCGGCCGTACCGACGCGGTCCTGGCTCGAACGCTCTTCGCCGACCTGGAATGGTGGTCGAGGTTCGCCCTCGACGACGATGGGATCCTGCCCAGTCTCATCCATCGCGCGCCCGTCGACGCCCTCGAAGTCGTCCGGCGCAGATTCGCCGGTGACGACATCGAACTCGACGACAGCCGCCTTTCCGACGCGGCCCCCGAGGGGTTCCAGGCATTCTGCACCGACCGGCTGCTCAACGACATCGTGTCTCACATCCTGATGAACGCCCAGCGAACGCATCGCATCGAGGGGATCCCGCAGCGGATCCTCGTCGAGCTGGATCTGACCGCGACGAGCCAGCTGATCATCACGGTGTTCAACGACGCCAGCACACGGGAGTCGGTGGGCAACCGCAGCGGCCTGGACGCCGTCGGCCACCGCCTGGAGAGATTCGGCGGCGAGATCTACGAGGTGGAACCGAAGGAAGACTGGACGTTCGCCGTCGCGATACGACTGGAGAAGTGGAGGGCGGAATCGTGACCACGCAGCATCGTGGCCTGATCGTCGACGACCACGAGGAACAGGCTGAGAAGATCAAGCAGGGCCTCAAGATCGCGTTCAAGAAGATCGATGTGGTCGTCGACTGGAAGTTCGCCGACAGCGCATTGAAGGCATGCACCCTGATCGAGGACGAGGAGCCGTTCGACATCGCGATCCTCGACTACGAGCTGGAGGAGTCGGAGAACGCCCTCAGCGTGGTCGACGAACTGCGCGACAAGGCGCCCCGCTGCTACATCCTCGTCGTCACCGGCGTGGGCCACGACTATCCGTACTTCGCCGAGCTGGCCCGTAACCGCGGAGCCGCCGCCGCAATCCACCGCAAGCAACTCACGCTCACCAAGTCGGCGACCGACGAGGTGGAGAGCTGGGACTACCACCACCTGGCCGCCCGGATCAGCCGCCACCTCACCGTCCAGGGCTGGGGCGGCAAGCTGAACGTCGAATTCGCGGAGACCGCCGGGATGGAGTCCATGCTGTACCAGCTCGGCACACCACCCGGGGCCGACGGCGATGTTCGAGCACGGGGGAAGCGGGTCGCGCGCTCACTCATACTGGAGTGCCTCGGCGAACGAGACCTGCACACCACCCTGCACGTCGAGCACCTGACCGCCGGGAAGTCCGGCGCCTTCGTCTGCAAGGTTCGTGGTGAACAACCCGGCCGGGCGAACCGCTCCTCCGTGATCAAGATGAGCTTGAACCGTGCGGATCTGGAATCCGAGCATCGGATCAACAAGGACGCGGCCGAGGTGATCGGTGACGGCGCGCTCGTCAAGTTCGCCGACCGGGCTCGCAAGGACCCGCAGTCCGACTACTGGGCGCTCGCCTCCCCGTTCGCCGAGGACACCGTCGCCCTGGACAGGTGGCTCGCCCACCCCGGCACCCTGCCCACGCAGGCGGGCGCCGTCGCCGGGGAGATCTTCGGCCGCTCCCTGGCGCCGCTTTTCCAGTCGAGCCTGCGAACGGATCAGGCGACCGACTCCTGGTTCGCGCTGTCGCCGGTCCATCTGCAGCGGGTCCGCGAGGCGATCAGCGCCTACCGACCGGTCTGGGGGCTGCCGGAAGGCGCCGCCGTACCCGGTGCCGAAGGACTCGCGACCGAGCTCCGGACGTTCGCCGACGACCGGACTCTGCCCGGGACGAACGTGCCTCCGGTGCCCAAGAAGGTGACGTACGTCCACGGCTTCGGCGACCTGCACTCCGGGAACATCCTGGTGCGGGCCACCGGGCAACCGTGGCCCAGGCTGGTGGACGCCTCCGGCTACGGCCCCCAGCACTGGGCGGGAGACGCCGCCCGGCTGCTCGTCGACCTGGTGCTCGTCGTACGGCGTACCGGCGCGGGTTCGATGCTCTGGTCCAGTGTCGTGGCCGACGCCGAGTTCGCCGGCGACCTGTGCGGCTGCGACATCGGCCCGCACCCCACCGATCCGGCCGGCGCCGAGACGAGCCCGGTCGACGCCTTCATCGGTGAGGTCGTCGGCCGGCGGCAGGAATTCCTGCACCTCGACGAGCTCGGGCTACGCGAGGCGGACTGGCACTGGCAGTGGCACACGGCGCTGGCTCGCGAGTTCCTCCGGCAGGGCGCCCGGCCCGGACTGATGCCCACATCAGCGGTGCTGGGCCTGACCGCCGCCGCACGTCACCTCGGCAAAGCGGTGACTGCGCTGCGCGGCGGGGAAGTCCCGCCCGGCCGGTGACGGAAGGGACCGGTCAGCCTTCGAGCCGCGCATCCAGTACATCATCGGGAACCGGCAGATCTGGTCCTCGAGCCGGGCCTCCGAGGGCTGGCGGAGCTACACCGGTGCCAGCCCGCACACCGATCACACCGACCACCGACTGGGGCCGCTACCACGGCCTCCAGGTCACCAACGGACTCGGCCGCCTCTACTTCTCCTGAGCACCCGACTCGCCGCCGGCTTCAAGATCGGCTTCGCAAGCCACCGAGAAGCCGTCCGAACAGGTTCGAGATCGGCGGCGCTCGGAGCCGGGACGCGCGGAACCGCACCGGTCTCCTGGAACGAGCATGGGCTGCCGGGCAGCCGGGGGGCCATGGGCCCGGAAGGTCGCGCGTGCGGCGTGCTTCTCGCCTTCGCAGCAGAGCACCGGCCACGCGGGGTCCGCGATCGTGACGCCGAAAGCCGGACACCTTCGTCCAAGTCAACTGCGCTATGGTTACCGCCGCTTTGTACATCCCGATCCGCCGCCGGGGGGACCATCGTGATCGACCTGGAGCTGATCGTCCCGGATGGCTGGGCGCAGATCCCGGCCGGCTCGAACAGCGCCGGTGAGCGCGCCCGGATCATCGACGACCTCGTCCGCCGGCACTCGCCCACGGATGTTGAGAAGGCCGCTTCATGGCAGCGGGCGTTGCGGCTCGAGATGACCGCCGCGGTGGACGAGGCGAACCGTAATCAGGCGCGGACGGTACTGCTGCCGATCGCGGACTTCGACGGCGTACGGCTGCCCGGCTCCCTGTTCGTCGCCGTGGTGGAGGACGTCGAGGAGGGCACCGCCCCGGAGCAACTGTTCGCGTCGGTTCTCGCCGGAGCCGGAACGGACGGGACCTACCTGGAGATCGGCGGCTCCCAGGCCGTCCGGGTGTCCGCGATGTCCAGCAGCGGACCGGCCGAGAGCAGAATGCCGTCCCGCCAGGTCAAGTACTACATCGCCCATCCCCAGGTGCCCGGGGCCTACGGTCTGGTCACCTTCACCGCGGTCAGCGACGGCGACGTCGAGGCCGAAACGGTCCAGGCCGTGGTTCTGATGTTCGACGCGGTCGTCGGCACCCTGCGGTGGGAGCAGGAGACCGCCGCCACCCCAGTGGCTCCGGCTCCGGCTCCGGCTCCGGCTCCGGCGACGATTCACACCGGGACGCCCGGCGCCGGCCAGGACACCGGCAAGCCCACCGAGGTCATCTCCACGTCCCTGCCGCCGGCTCCGTCCCGGCGATCACGTCTGGGCCGCCCGGTCGCCCTCGGCGTCGTGCTGGCGCTCGCGGTCCTGACCGGCGCCGGGGGCCTGGCCGCCCGGCGTGCGGCCGGCGCCGCCGAGGCGGAGGCGGGCAACCAGGTCTCCGCCCAGGACGTACGGATCCTCGTCGGCGCGGCGTCTTCCTGTGCCGCACTCACCGCGCCCCGGCTGGCCGGGCAGATCATGGTCGCCTCGAATTTCGGGGATCAGCCGGTGGCAACGATGAGTGGCGGCGGCGCGGCGGGAGTGGCGGCGCTCACCCCGGCACAGTGGCAGGAGAACGTGCCGTGGGAAGGCGCACAGATCACCGACCGCGAGGCCGCTGTGACCGCTCTGGCCCATCACATGTGCCGGCTCGCCGGCCAGGCCCGTACGGTGAACCTGGACGAGGATCCGTGGCGGGTGGCGCTGGCGGCGCACCGGCTGGGCATGGAACCGGTCATCGCGGCCGGCGGCGTTCCCGGCGACGCGGACGACTATGTGGACACCGTCGAGCGATACGCGACCTGGTACGCCCTGCAGCCTGCTTTCGCCGGTCGCGCCGTGTCCCCGGCGCCGACGCCCGTCCCCACCGCCGGTGATGCGGTGGTCCCGGTCCCGGCGGTGTACCTGCCGGCGATCGCCGCAGCCGGCAAGCGCTGCCCGGACATGCCACCCGCCCGGATCGCGGCACAGATCATGGCCACCTCCGGCTTCGACCCGAACAAGCTGGGCCCGGCCGGCGAGCAGGGCATCGCGCAGTTCCCCCCACAGGCGTGGGCGAGCAGCGTCGACGCGGCGCCGGGCAGGTCCCCGTGGGATCCGGCTGTGGCGATCCCGGCACTCGGCCGCACGATGTGCGAGATGATCAAGAAGAACGGCGGCTACACCTACGCTCTGGCCGCCTTCACCCGCGGCGATCGGACCGCGACGGTGACCGACCTGGCCGAGCGGGTGTCCACCGCACAGACCGCGTACGCCAAGGACGCCCGGCTGCAGCCCGTCAGGAAGCCGTCGGCGCCGGTGTCCCCCTCGGCTGCCGCCTCCTCCCGGCCCGGCCGGACGACGGCCGCCCCCTCGTCGGCGCCCCCGGGCCGGACCAATCAGCCGGCCGTCAAGGGAGCCGGCGCTGCGGGCACGGCCTACGGCCCGTACTTCGTCCTCAACCTCGCGACCGGAATGTGCATCGACGTGCCCAACTACCATGCGGGCTCGGTGGACGGCCCGGTCAACCAGTTCCCCTGCGCCAAGACCGGTGACGACAACCAGGAGTGGACGTTCGAACCACGGCGGGTGGATGCGGGCGGGTACCAGCTCTACTGGATCCGCAACGCCGACGACGGTTACTGCATCGACCCGCCGGGCAACAGCGCGGTGGCGCAGAGCACGCTGCTCAACGAGTCGAACTGTTTCGACGACGACAACCAGTACTTCCGGCTGGAGCCGCGGACGACCTCCGGCGGCTTCACCTACTACTGGCTGCGCAACACGGCCTCCGACATGTGTCTCGAGGTGGACGGCGACGCCAACGGCGGCCCCGACGCCCGGCTGGCGCTGTTCCCGTGCAAGACCGGCGACGATCACGAGTGGGCGCTCGTGGAGAAGTCCGAATGGTGAGGGCGATGCCGGCCACGACACGGCGTCCGGTCGCACTGGTTCTCGCCGCGTGCGTGGCGGCACTCACCGGGGCCGCCCTGCCGGCCCGGGCGGAGCCACCCGCGGACGCCGTGCGGAACCGGTACTACTACACGGTCGGCCGCGGTCATCAGGGCGCGCCGGAGAACCTGCGGGAGATCGCGGAGCGGTTCCTGGGTGACCCGCAGCGGGCCGGTGAGATCCTCGAACTGAACGCGGGCCGGGTTCAACCCGACGGCGGCCGGCTCACCAACCTCGGCAATCTCACGCCGGGCTGGCATCTCGTTCTGCCGTGGGACGCGGTCGGCGCGGAGATTCAGCACGGCCCACTGCCGGTCAGCGGAACCCGTCCGTCGAAGTGCCGGTGGAGCACCACCGTGCCGGGCGCCGCATCGTGGGGTCAGTCCCTGCTCACGCCGAGCGGGGCCTGGACCGTGGCGGACGGCTCCGGCGTCAAGGTGGCGATCGTGGGCTCCGGCGTGGACGGCTCGGCCCCCGGGCTGGCCGGCCGCGTCCTGGGCGGCACGGACGTCGCCGCCGGTACCGGCCGCGGGGACGACAGTTGCAGCGGATCCGGAACCGCGCTGGCCGGCATCGTGGCCGGCGACGACGGTGCCGCGGGACGGACATTCGGCGTGGCGCCCGGCGCGAAGGTGATACCGGTCAAGGCCGGGATCACGAAGCCGGCGCCGGGCCTCACGGCGACCGCCATCGAGGTGGCGGCCTCCTCCGGTGCCGGAGTGCTGCTCGTCGGCGCCACCGTCGATGCCGCGAACCCGAGGGTGAGCGCCGCCATCAGCGAGGCGATCGCCCGCGACGTGGTGGTGGTGATCCCCGCGACCGCCGCGGTCCCGGCGGCGGACGGCCTGCTCCGGGTCGGTGCGGCGGACCGGGACGGCCGCCCGTCCGACGGCGCCGCGGCGGATCTGCTGGCCCCCGGTGCCGAGGTGGCGAGCATCGGCCGCGCCGGCACCGGTCCCGAGTATGCCGCCGCGTTCGTGGCCGGCACGATCGCCCTGGTCCGCTCAGCCGATCCCGGGCTGTCCGCCGCACAGGCGACCCGGCGGGTGCTCGACACGGTGGTCGAAGGTGTGGTCGCCCCGGTCGCTGCGGTCACCACGCGGGCGGCTGCCGAACCGGCTGCTGTCGCGGCGCCGGCTCCGCCGAGCAGTCTCGGCATGCTGGGAACCGTGCTGATCGGGGTAGCGATCGGGTTGACCATGCTCGTGACGGTGCTTCTCGTGTCGTACCTGTGGCGACGGCGCTCGGCCTCCGTGTCACCGCCCGGACGGACCGGCTGACTCAGTCGACAGTGAGTTCCCGACGGGCCAGGCGAAGGGCCGCAACATACTTCGGGAGCTCCCGGGCGGCACGCTCGATGCGCCCCGGGCACAGTTGATCGACGAAGACGGTGTCCACCACCGCGCCGGAGACCACGGGTGGCATCCGGTCGAGGCCCGGGGTCCGCCGCCAGAGGTCCAGCACGCTCAATCGCTCGTTCAGGATGGCGATCGTCTCCTCCAGGCCGGCGATGAGGGAATCGGCCTCTTCCGAAGCGACGACCAACCGGCCCTCGTTCGCAAGGGTGAGGAAGATCTCGCCCGCGAATTCGTCGCTCAATCCGGCCCCCAGAACGCGTTGTTCCGGCACCTCGCCGGAAGGAAACGATTACGAGTTCATCACCCCGAACGACGAATTGTCAGCGTGACGGGACAGACGGTGCCCGGCTCTGCTAGGCACGATGCCCCTCCTCGCCATCGGCGGCGCGAAACAATAGCCGATGCCGTCAACGTCGTCGCATCAACGGTTGCCCCCATCCATCTTTCGGCTAATATTTCGGCCGAATAGTTGATGGAGCAAGCAGGGGATATCGCGAGGACCGCGTATGACGGCAGTGCCCATCAGCTTCGACATCCGTCTGCTGGACACGCCCCGGGTGACGCTCGCGGGACGGGAAATCGCACTGGGCGCCGCTCGCCGCCAAGCCGTCTTCGCCGCCCTCGTCCTGAACTCCGGCCGGGCCGTGCCGCGTGCGGAGCTGATCGCAGCGGTCTGGGGTGAGGACCCCCCGTCCAGCGCCATGGGCAATCTCTACACCTACGTCTCAGCGCTGCGCCGGGTCCTCGAACCGGGTCGCGACCGCTGGTCCTCCAACACGGTCCTCACCTCGCAGGGTGGCGCCTACCGCCTGCACGTGCGGGCCGAGGAGGTGGACGTCCACCGCTTCGAGAGGGCACGCGAGCAGAGCAGGTCGTTCCGCGCGTCCGGAGACGCCCGTAGCGAACTGGCCGCCCTCGACGCCGCACTGGCCGAATGGCAGGGTGGCGAGCCCTTGGCCGGGGTGCCCGGGCCGCATGCCGAGGCCCAGCGCGTCCGGCTGGGTGAGCTCTACCTGGCCTCCACCGAACGCCACGCCGAACTGATGCTCGGATTCGGCCGGGCCGCCGAGGTCACCCGCCCTCTGCTGGACCTCGCCGCGCGCCACCCCACCCGGGAGAGCCTGCACGCGGTGACCATGCTGGCGCTCGCCGCCGAGGACCGCGCCGACGAGGCGACCGTGCTCTACACCGAACTGCGCGAACGCCTGGCGGAGTCCGGCACCGAGCCCGGAGCCGCCGTGACCCGGATCCACGCCCAACTGGCCGACGACGCCGCCCGCCCGGCCCGGCCCCGCTCGCCGGTGCCTCCGCGGCACGCCGGTTTCCGGGGGCGGACCGCAACGGTGGCCCGGCTCCGGCAGGCGTTCACCGCACTGGCTGACGGAGGCCACGGCGGCAGCCACTGGATTCGCGGCGAGGCCGGTATCGGCAAGTCCGCGCTGCTGGCCGAGGGCCTGCGCGATGCCGCCACCGCCGAGGTGCAGGTCGGCTGGGGTGTCGGAGACGAGCCCGACCGCGGCGCGCCGCTGAGTCTGCTGCCGGAGTTCCTCCCTCGCGACGCGGCGAACGACCTGCTCGCCTCGTTGTACGCCGCCCACGGAACGATGCCGCCGACCATGGCCGTGATCGACGCGGTCAAGGCTTTCGTGACCGCCCGCTGCGCCGAGAGACCCGTGCTGCTCGTCCTGGACGACATGCAATGGGCCGACGACACGTCGCTGCTGGTCTGGCATGCGCTCCACGAACTCACCGACCGGTTGCCGTTACTGCTCGTCTCGGCCTCCCGGCCGCTGCCCACCGGGCACGAGATGCGCCTGCTGCGGCGGCTTCTGCCCCGCACCGGCGCCACCCTGATCGACCTCGGCCCGCTGGACGACCCGACGGCGACGGACCTGGTGCGTAGCTGGACCCTACGGGCCGACATCGACCAGGGAGCGGTCCGCTCCCTGGTCGCGGCCGCCGGCGGCAACCCCTTCTATCTGCGGCACCTGGTCATCACCGAACGGCAGGGACTCAGCGCCGACACGCCCGCGCCGGAACTGATCGAGGCCGTCTACCGGCATCTGCGGCCACTGACCGACGACACCCGGCAACTGCTGCACGCGGTTGCCTTCCTGGGCAACAACTACCGCATAGCCGACCTGTCGGCGGTGACCGGCAAGCCCATTCCGGCTCTGGTGCCGTTCGTGGAAGAGGCGATGACCGCCGGGGTGCTGGTCGAGGACGGTCACCGTCTGAGGTTCCGCCACCCGGTGGTCCGCCAGGTGCTGCACGGCGCGATCCCGACCGCGCTGCGGGTCACCATGCACCGGCAACTCGCCCAGCGGATCGCCGAGGCCGGCGGCGGCCTGAGCCGCGTCGCAGGTCAACTGCTGGCCGGTCCGGTACCGATCGACGCGTGGGTGGAACAGTGGCTGACGGCCAACGTGGAACAGCTGAGCGTCACCGTCCCGGCCTCGGCCATCGCCGTACTGCGGCACGCCGTCTCCTCCCCCAGCCTCTCCCCGCCGTCCCGTGAGCTGCTCGCCGGCCAGCTGAGGCGGTCACTGCTCCGGGCCGGGCTGATCGAGGTGACCGGACCGGGACAGCCGTCGGTCCCGGACGACGAATACTCCGCCGTCCGATGACCGGGCTCTGCGTCAACGTTCTGGGACCGGTACGCGCCTGGCGGAGTGGCCGGGAGATCGATCTGGGTACGGCACGCCGGCGGGCGCTCTTCGCGGTGCTGGCAGCCAACGCGAACCGGGTGGTCAGCCGCGACGAGCTGATCGTCGCCCTGTGGGGAGACTTCCCGCCGTCGACCGCGGCGGGCAACGTCTACACGTACGTCTCCGGGCTGCGGCGAAGCCTGGAACCACACCGCGAACCCGGGCGCAACGACGGACCGCTGGTCTCCAGGGCGGCCGGATACACCCTGCGGCTCGCCGCAGACGCCGTGGACGCCGACCGGTTCCGTCACCTCTGCGAGTCGGCCACGGCGTCGGCCGCCGCGGGCCGGCCCGACGAAGCGGTGGCCGTCCTCGACGAGGCGCTCGCGCTCTGGCAGGGCGACGCCTATACGAACCTGACCGGCCGTTTCGTCGAACTGGACCGTTATCGGCTCGAGAAGCTGCGCACAGCCGCGGCAGAGCAGCGGGCCCGGTTGATCCTGGCCGCCGGCGGCGACGACGGCCTGATCGCCGACCTCACCACCCTGGTCCGGCGGTATCCCCTGCACGAGCCGTTCCACGAACTCCTGATGGCCGCGCTTCACCAGGGGGGACGTGCCCCCGAGGCGCTCGAGGCGTTCCGTGCGGCCCGGCAGACTCTCGCCGACGAACTCGGCGTCGAACCGGGCCCCACGATCCGCGCGTTGCAGAGGCGGATCCTGGCCAAATCCGATGAGCCGCCCACGACGCCGAGAATCCCGCCGCCCACGTCACCGTCCGCGCCGCCCACGGCCCGGAGACCGGGTCCCTCCCTGATCGGCCGGGACACCGAGGTACGGCTGATGCTCCACCTCGCCGGCCGGGTCGCCGGCGGCCACGGAACGGCACTCTGGATCGAGGGCGAACCGGGGATCGGCAAGTCCGAGCTGATGGCCGTGGTCCTGAACGAGGCCGAGCGGATCGGGTGCCGGATCGCCCGGGGCGTCGCTGACGAGCTCAGCAGGCGCGTCCCGCTGCGAGCGGTCATGCGGACGCTGAACCTGGAGACCACCGCCACCGACCCGCACCGTGCCGCGCTGGCCGGCGCTCTGCCCGGCGATCCGCGAGGCGTCGAGCTGGTCGTCGGATACGTCCGTGACCTGTGCGCCACCGGCCCGCTGGCGGTGGCCCTCGACGACATGCAGTGGATCGACGAGATCGGCCTGCTGGTCTGGGAACGGCTGATCGAACTCACCCGCTCGCTGCCGCTGCTGCTGGTCTCCGCGGCCCGGATCGAACCGAACGGCCGAGGGTCGGCCCGCCTTCGCGACCGGGTGGTGGCTCACGACGGACACGTCCTGGCCCTCGGGCCGCTGAACCGGCGCGACATCGAACGGGTCGTCGCTGCCGTGGCGGGTGCGCCACCCGGTCCCGCGCTCCGATCGCTGGCCGAGCTGACCGGCGGCAACCCGTTGTACGCCCGTGAGCTGGTCCATGGCCTGATGCAGCAGGAGGCCGTCCGGGTGGTCGACGGGTACGCCGAGGTGGAGCCGCACGTGTCGGAGGTTCCGCGGTCACTGCTCGACGTCGTCCAGGAGACCCTCGCCGACCTCCACCCCGACCGGTGGGAGACACTGCGCCACGCCGCCCTGCTCGGCGCCGAGTTCACCGTCGCGGACGTGGCGGCGTTCACCGGGCGGCCGTCGTCGGCCGTCGGGGCGGATCTACGGGAGGCTGACGTCGTCGTGGACATCGGGGGCGCCCTGAGGTTCCGGCATCCGGTGCTCCGGCAGGCCCTGGTCGGGAGTGTCCCGGCCGCGCTGCGGCCGCCCCTGCACCGGCACGCCGCGGAGGTGCTGGCAGCCAACGGTGGCACGGCCGGCCGGGTCGCCGAACACCTGGTCCTGGGTACGCGCGAGGTCGACGCGTGGATGGTGGGCTGGGTGGCCGCACACGGTGCCGAGCTGGTACGGGAGTCGCCCGGACCGGCCGGGGACCTGATCGGCCGGGTGCTGGCCGACGGCCGGTGCACCACGTCGCAACGGGAGTCGCTGGAGTCGGCCCTGTCCGGGCTCGCGTCCGGCCCGGCCGGTGCACCGCGGTCGTCACCGCCCGGCGGAGCGATCTGACCGGGTCAGATCATCCCGGGGACACCCAGGAACCGGCTGGCGACTGTCACCGGCATCGGCGGACCGGCGCCGACGTCACGCTCGACACTCCGGCGCAGAGCAGCGAGCGCCAGGTCGTCGAGCGGAACTCTCCGGCCGAACCCGGCCTCGTCCCGGACCAGTTCACGAAGCATCAGCAAGCCGCGAGCGCCGTCGGTGGGCTCGCGCAACTCCAGCACCTTGAACGACGATCCCGGCAGGAACAGGACCCGGCCCGGCAGGCCCGCGTCACCCTCCGGTTCCAGCAGCCGGGTCCGCCGGGCCGTGGTGGACCAGAGCATGACCTCGATGTTCCCCGGCAGGCCGGCGGGCCGTTCGATGAGCGCGTTGGTGAACCCCCAGTCGGTCAGCGTCCCGCGGCCGGCGAGATGCCGCAGCTCGTCCGTGGTGAGATCGGCTGCCGCGTAGGTGACGCCGCGATGCGAGGGCAGCCGGCTCAGACCGGTGGCCACACACCGGGCGAAGGAGACGTGTACGCCCGGTTCGGCCAGGCGCAGCATCTTGTCGACGCTGTCGCCCCAGACGGAGAGGTAGAGCCGGACGGCGACCGCGTGTTCCAGAGCCTCGGGACCGCTCTGCAGGATGGCGTGTCCGGCGAGGATCCGGGAGATGCCGCCGGAGGCGGCCTCGAACTCCCGGCTGAAGGCGCGGCGCAGCCAGGCCCGTTCCGCTACCGGGTCGAGGTCGGGACGGTAGCCGCGTACCTCGTCGCTCGGAGTCCGCTGGAAGTAGCCGGATGCGTCGGCCTCGGCGGCTTCCCGGACGACGGCAGGCGATGCGACGACCGACGGCGATGGACCAGCCGGCGGCGGCGCGGTCCTCGACGGCGGAACGGCCGTCGGAGCAACAGCCGTCGGGATCTCGAGGGTGGCGGCGGCCCAGGATGGAGCGGGTTTCTGCGGGTCCGCGGGAGGGTCCGGACGCCGCAAGGGCAGCGCCATGGTCGGGCCCACGGCCCACGACGGCCGGGCCGGCGGTGGCGTGGGCGACGCGGTGGACGACGGGCCGGTCGTGGCGGCCACGGCTTCCGCCGGGACCGGTGCCGAGGGCTCGGCCCCGGTCGTGGGCCCGGCGACCGTGAGACCGGGCGGGGCGACGGCGGGCTCCGGCGCCGGCGGGAGCCGTTCCGGCGCAGGCTCCGGACGGTCCGTGGCACCGTGCGGAGCGGTCACCACGCCACCCGCGGGGCCGGGTGTCCGCAGGCCGGTCCGGACGGCCACCGAGGACAGCGGGGTGGTCGCCCGGTCACGGGTGGCCTGGTCGAGCCGGCCGGCCAGGTCCCCGGCGAGTTCGCGGTAGCGGTCGACGAGGGCCGGCGCGGCATCGTCCACGACGATACGCATGCTGTCCGGATCAGCCGGAAGGGCGCGGATGCGGTCGGCGTAGCGGGGTGGCTTCTCGCCCCGTACCCAGAGACCGGAGGGGATCACCTCGACGACCGCGTCGTCGGTGTACCGGTAGGCGAGGGCGCCGAGCGGCTCACCCAGCAGTTCCGGGGCGCGGTGCCCGAGGATGCGGGGGGTCTTCGGCGCGGCCCCCCGGCTGTCGCGGGGCTGGTAGAGCAGTTCCCGGGCGAAGACCTGCCAACCGGGCCGGCCGTCGGAGCCCACCGTGAAAAGGGACGGCTCCGACGGCTTGCCGGCAGGTACTCCGCCGAAGAGAACCACCGGGCTCTCCAGCAGATCGGCCAGAGCCTGGCCGACCGTCTCGCCGGTGCGCACGGCGACCGGGCCGTAGTGAACGAAACGTGCATGGCTCCGGCCCTGGGGCGCCAGGCCGCGCCAGAACCTGGCGATGTCGTCGAGGCTCAGCGGTGCGGTACCCGGGCAACCCAGGACGACCGACATCGCGTGCGGCTGGCAGGGCATCGTCGACATGAGACGGTGCCAGTGCCCGGCTATCGCCGCCTCGTCCCGGCTCTCCCGCAGCCACACACCGCCGGGAAGCGGTTCGGCCGCCGCGGTCGAACTGATCGGCAGGTACTCGACTGCCGCGCCGTCCCAGGCCGGCACCGGATAGCGCTTCGACTGCCAGACCGGCGCCCTGCCCTGCCGGTAGCAGACCCAGCCGCCGAGGTCCGCCGCGTGCACGAACAGCAGACCCGACGCTCCCGGGATCAGCCGTCCGAACGGAGCGATCACCGGGCGGCCCAGCCGGTCGGACAGCCACTGGCCGGCGAGTGCCCCGGTCTCCGGGTGCGCGCCGCAGACCATCAACCGGATACCCCGGCCCCGGCGATGCAGCGCGGCCGCCACCGAGTCCCAGATGTCGAACGGCAGTTCGTTGTGCAGGTCGAGGATGACGATGTCGTTGTCGGGATCGCTCTGCACCGACAGTGCCACCGACCGGGCCTCCGCGCTGATCTGGTCGCGGGCGTGTAGTACCAGGGCGTTACCCACGGTATGCCTCGCGATCACGGCTGAGCCCGGCACGGACGCCTCAGATCACGCCGGAACGCACGGCGTACGCCACCGCGTGCGAGCGGTTCCGAAGTTTCAGCCGGTGGTTGAGGCCGTAGATGACGTTCTTCACCGTCCGCTCGGAGTAGCACAGCTCGTCGGCGATCTCGTTGGTGTCGAGACCGTCGGCCATCAGCCGGAGCACGTCGATCTCACGCGAGGTGAGGCCGGAGGCGTTCAACCCGTTGGGGGTGAGCACGTCACGCTGCAGACGCTCGACGTGTTTGAGCAACTCGCCGACCAGGTTCGGCGGCAGGACCCCGCCACCCGAGGCCGCGGCGAGGACGCTGTGCAGGAGACGCTCGGCGGTGACCACGGCACGCGGGAGGATGGCCACCACCCGGCACTCCACCGCGATCAGCAGTTCCTGCTCGCTGATCTCGCCGGCGACCAGCACCACGGGGGCGCCCACCTCACCGGCCGCGAGACGCAGCATGGCGATGACATCGGTGGTGAGCCGCTCAGCGGCGACGATCAGCACATCCGCCCGGGACCGCTCCCCGGCGGGCAGCACCGTGATGTCGGATCGTGTCCGAAGGTGACTCACCAGCCCCGCATGGGTCAACGGGTCCGGCGCGTGCACCGCGACATCAACCTTCTCCACAGACACCTCCGTCACTCAATGTGGGCGGAGGGAGTGTCTTTAAACGTTCTTCAAAAAATCTCCACGGGAACCTCAACGGAGCCTAACGGTCCATGAAGGTCTCAAGAACCCCCAGGCCAGAGGTGCGACCGAGATCCGGGTCACCTCAGTGGAGGTTGATCTCGACGGGCCCCATCTTCTCCGCAGCGAGGGCGGCGGCGTTCTCACCGGCCGCCCGCATCGCCTCCATGATTGCTCTCTGCAATGATGCGACGTCGCGCTGCTCGTAGACCCTGGGATCCACCCGGACGGCCTGAAGCCTGCCCAGGCCGGTGGACACGGCGACGACCGTGCCGTCCTGCGAGCGGCCGGTGACGACCGTCTTCTCGAGCTCCGCCTGGCCTCTGCGCATCCGGTCCTCGAGCCGCTGGGCGTTCTCCATGAACTCCTGGAAAGTGGGCGGTACGGGTGCGGAGGAGGGCTGCACGGCGGTGCCTTTCTGCCAGGGGGACGGTCAGCCGACCACGGCCAGACCGACCGGCTGACCGCCCACGGCGGCAGCGGGCGGCAGGGCCAGGTCGGCCAGCGCGATGGTACGAGACCCGGTGCGCCGGGCCAGAGCCAGGGAGAACTGGTGGGCGGCACGAACGGTGCGCTCGGGCAGCTGCCCGGCCAGACCCGTCAACGCCGCCCGCACGTCCTCGGGGATCTCGTGCCCACGCCGCTCCAGGTGCCGGACCACGATCGCGGCCAGCTCGTCGGTACTGAGCTCCGGCACCGACCACTGCTGCCCGAACACCTCACCGATGGCCGGCACGGCCGCGCGCAGACTCGCGAGAACCGCCTCCTCGCCGATCAGCACGACCACCGGGTCACCCAGGCGGGAGCGGATCTGGTCGGCCAGCGCCTCCCCGATCTCCTGGGCCGCACCGCTGCCGTCATCCGACCAGCCGATCTGCAGCACGCCACCGGCGGCGTCGTCGAGCGCGGCGGCCACCAGGCTGCGGGCCTGACCGGGCCACTGCGGAGCCAGTTCCACACCGGTGCTCACCCGTACCAACTGGCCGACCGGCACGAGATCGAGCTCGGACAGACCTGCCGCGTAGAGACGGGCGTACTCGCCGCGCCCGCTGCCCGGGCGCCCGCTGATCAGCACGTTGCCGGTCTTGCCGGGGCCACGACGACGGTTGCGCCCTTCGCAGAGCTGCAACAGGGTCTGCCCGGCCGCCTCCTTCACCGCACGGCCGCCGACCAGCTCACAGAACCGTTTCCAGCTGCGGGCGGCGTTGATGGCTCCGATCGGATCGGTAGCCGCGTCCGGCTGGGCGGTCCGCTCGACCGGCAGATCCTCCAGCTGCGCCAACTCGGGCTCGACGTCGGCCGCAGTGAGCCTGTTGAGTTCGTTGTCCCTGGTCGGAGGCATCATCGCCAGACGGGACGCCTGGTTGTTGATCAGGGCCTCGAACAGCTTGCGGGCGACACGGCCGTTACCGAAGGTGGAATTCTTCGGGACCCGGGTGAAGTACTCGGTCAGGGCGTCGGTCGCGTCGTCGGTCAGCTCGTAGTAGTGCTTGCTGACCAGGTTCGAGGTGATCGTGACCAGTTCCTCCACCGAGTAGTTCGGGAACTCGACGGTGCGCGTGAACCGGGAGGCCATACCGGGGTTGGAGGCGAGGAACTTTTCCATCAGCTCGGAGTACCCGGCGACGATCACCACGAGCTCGTCGCGGTGGTCCTCCATCATCTTCATCAGGGCGTCGATGGCCTCCTGACCGAAGTCCGGTCCGGAACCTCCCGAACCCGCCGACAGGGTGTAGGCCTCGTCGATGAAGAGCACGCCGCCGATCGCCTTGGTGACCAGCTCGGTCGTCTTGATCGCGGTCGAACCGATGTACTGGCCCACCAGGTCGGCCCGGGCCGCCTCGATCATGTGGCCCTTGGAGAGGATGCCCAGCTCTTTGAGGACTGAGCCGTAGAGCCGGGCGACGGTGGTCTTGCCCGTTCCGGGCGGGCCGGCGAAGACCAGATGCCGGCTCATCGGCGGCATCGGCAGGCCCATCTGGAGCCGGACCTGTGACATCTTGATCAGGTTGATGAGCGCGGTGACCTCCTGCTTCACCCCGCGCAGACCGATCAGGCTGTTCAGCTCACGCAGCGGCTCGCTGAGCTCGTCCTTGTCGCTCTCCGCGCTGTCACCGGACTGGCCGGGGAGCGGGGCGGGAACCGGCTCGGACGACACCTGCGAAACTCCGGCCGGCGCCGCCGGCTGTGGACGTCGCCCGACGGTCAGCGCGTCGGTGGTCACCTTGGCTCCGGGAGCCCGGCGGACATCGTCGTTGCCGCTGTCGCGCACCACGCACCGGGTCAGCGACACGGGCTCGGTGGTGTCCACGTTCACGCCGACCGCCGCGCTGTCGAGGACCTCGCAGTCGATGAAGGAACCCGACGATCCGGCTTCCAGGCTGATCCCGTCGGCTCCGGCGGTACGCACCCGGGTCTGGGTGGCGGTCACCGAACCCTTGATCCGCAGACCGTCCCGCGCCGCGTCGACCACCTCGCTGTCGCGCACCTGCACGGCGCCCTCGGCGACCAGGCCGGTACCACGCAGGACGCACGACTCCAGGGTCAGATCGGCGCCCGGGCCCACCTGTACGCCGGCGGCGTCCGTACCGGTGAACCGGCTTTCCCGAACCGTTGCCCGCGCCGAACCGCTCAGGCTCAGGCCCACCGCGCCACCGGAGTCGACCACCAGGTCGGCGCCCTCGAACGAGGCGTTCTCCTGCACCAGCAGACCGGCGCCCTTGGCGACCACGGCACGGAGCCGGTGCATCGTGACGGCCGAGTCACCGCCGATCGATGCGACGCTGTCGCCGGTTCCGCGGACGGTCAGGCCGATGAACCGGGGTGTGGCGTTGCTGCCGGTGCTGATCCCGATCGGGACGTCGCTGACGGTGCAGTCGGTGAAGGTCGGCTTCGCATCGCTGAGTACCTGCACCGCGGTGTGCTTGGCGCCCTTGAAGACACAGTTCCTGAAGGCAGGGGAGCCACCCTCGGTGAGGTGCACCGACTGTACGGCCGCGCCGGTGAAGGTGGAGTCGCTGATCTGCACGTCGGCCTCGCCGCGCACGAAGACGTCGACATTGCTGCTCTCGGTGACGGTCAGGGCGCGCACCCGGGCCCAGGCCCGCTGCTCGATCACCAGTGCGGGCTTGCCGGAGCCGGTGATCTCGCACTGCTCCACCGTGAGCCGCGAGTCGCCGCCCGCGCAGATGCTGTTCGCCGCGGCGGCGGTGACGCGGCAGCGGCGCAGGGTCAGGGCGCTCTTCTCACCGACCACCACACCGGTGGTCGCGACGTCGTGGATGACGGTGTCCTCGATCGTGCTGGACCCGACCGACATCACCACCACCCCGGCACCGACCGAGTTGGTGATGTCGCAGCCGCGCAGGGCGACGGAACCCTGCATACGAGCCAGCAGGGTGACCCACGAGGCGCCGCGGACCCGGCAGTCGTCCAGGGCGACCTCACCGGCGTACACGTCGACGGCGGCCAGCTTCGGATCGTCACTGCTCAGCGCGACACCGCGCAGTTGGGCGCCCTCACCGTGCACGACGAGAACGCTGCCCTCCTCGACGTGCACCTCGACGGTGCCGGGGTCGGCCGCGCTGATCGTCACCCGGTTGCCGACGATCAGCTTCTCGACATACCTGCCCGGGTGGACGCTGATGGTCGCGCCCGGCTCCGCCCGGGACAGCGCCGCACCGATCGTCGGGTAGGAACCCGCCTTCCGGTCACCGACCACGAGAACCTGCCGACTCATGGCGTCATCCCTTCCGCTCCGATCCGGGCTGCGTGTTCCGTTCCAGTCCGGGCAGTGTCCGATTACGCCCATCGGCCTTGGCGCCGATCCGCCGGCGGGGCTCGGCGGTGGCCCACCGGTCGACGCTGCGCCGCAGCGACGTCACCGCCAGCTCGTCGAGCGAGACCCGGTTGGCGTCGACCTTGCCGTTGTCGTCGATCTCGTTGGTGCCGATCTCCCGGATCAGGACCGCGCCACGCTCCCCCACGGAGGGCCGGCGCAGTTCCAGGATCTTGAAGTTGGTGCCCGGCAGGAACAGCACCCGGTCCTCGACCGCCTCGTCACCCTCCGGCTCCAGCACGGTGGTACGCCGAGCCGTCATCGACCAGATCAGCACGTCGGTGTCGCCGTCCTGGGTGGAGCAGGGCTGGGTCAGCGCGTGGACGAAGCCCCAGTCGGTGACGAGCTTGCGCTGCTGGTAGAGGTCCCATTCGTCCGCGGTCGGCGTGATCCGGTAGATCGTCGTCCCACGGAACGACGACATCCGGGACAGCCCGGAGACCACGCAGCGGGCGAACGGCACGTGCGGCCCGTTGCGCCCGGACCGCAGACCGGCGTCGACACCCGGGCCCCGGGCGGTGAGGTAGAGCCGCAGCGCCACCGAATCGGTGAGCACGTCCTCGGTGGACAGGCCGGAGCCCTGCATGCCGGGGTGCTCGGACATGGTCCGGGAGACCGAGCTGGCCATCACGTCGAACTCGCGGCTCAGGGTACGGCGCAGCCAGGCTCGTTCGTCGCCCAGTCCCTTCTCCCGGAGCAGCGCGCTCGCGCCGGCGGCCGGTACCGGCTGCCACTGGACGCCGGACCGCGGCGGGGCCGGCGCCGCCTCGGGTGCACGATCGGCCACCACCGGCTCCGCGGCCGCCGGGACGACGATCACCGGTTTCGTGTCGGGAGCCGTCGGGGCAGGCGGCGCCGCGACGACGGTGGGCTCGACGACGGGTGTCACCGGCAGCGACGTGTCCGTGCTGAGGGAGCCGCCGAAGCCCGCGGGCATGGTCGGGGGCTCGGGCATGGCCGGGGGCCCGGGCATCGTTGACGGCTCGGGCGCGGCCGGTGGCGCGGGCATGGCCGAAGGGCCGGGCTCGGCGAACGCGGCCGGCATCGCCGGCGGTTCGGGGACCCGCACAGCGACCGGGTCCGGGCCGGCGTGCACGACCGCCGGTGCCGGGGCCGGAGTCTCCGGTTCGACGGGAGCCGGCACGACCGGCTCAGCGACCGGAGCCGGAGCCGAGGGCCGGGCCGACGGTTCGGACGGTTCCGCAGCCGCCGCCGACGAGGTGACCGGCGCGGGCGCCGGGGGCACGACGGGTCTCGCGACAAGCCCCGGGACCGACGTGATGGCCGGCCCGGCGGCCGGAGCCGTGGCCGGTTCCACCAGGACCCGGGGCGCCACCGGGGCCGGAACCGCCCGCGCGGGTGGCACGACCGCCGGGGCCGGCGCCGGTTGCGCCCGCACCTGCTGCCGGGCGCCCGGCAACTGGATCTGCTCCTCGCCCGGGGCCTCGACCTCCAGGCGCGACGGCAGGGAGACCTCGGCGATGACCACGTTCTCCGCGGCCACCGGGGCGGGCGGGGCCACCTCCACGTACACCGGGATGGGTGCCACCGAGGAGACCTTGCGGGTCTCCTCCTCCAGGTCGATGACCGCCTGCGCCCGGCTGGCCGGCTTCGCCCCCGGCACCAGCACGGAGGCCGGCATCAGCGCACTGCCGCTGCCCTCCATGCCGCTGACCCGGGCGGCCAGGTCGACCGCGAGCTCGCGCATCCGGCCGGTGGCGGAGTGGATGGTGTCGTCGAAGACGAGGACACCGCCCTCGGCGTCGAGCATCGCGGCCCGCACCTGCTCGGCGTTCTTCGGCTCCTCCGCGGACCGTACCCAGAGGCCGGTCTGCACGACCTCGACCACGGCTCCGGGGGCGAACCAGTAGACCCGCGGCGAGATCTCCTCGGCCGTCGGCAGCGGCGGGCGGTGGGTCAGCACGGTGGGGCGGCGGGCCCGGGAGTTCGGATGCGCACGGGGCGTGTAGACCAGTTCGAGAGAGAACGGCGCCCAGCCGAGCGTGCCGTCGGGCAGCACCGTACGGATCTCGTGTTTCTGCGGGCTGCCGATCGGCATGCCGGTGTAGCAGACCACGCTGGTGTTCAGCAGGTCGGCCAGGGCCTGGCCGAAGGCCTCGCCCTCGGGCATGCGCACATCGCCGAACTGCGCGAACCGCACCCGCTGCCGGTTCTCCTCGTCCAGTCCGCGCCAGAAGCGCACCACGTCGTCGAGGGAGAGCGCCGGGGTCCCGGGGCAGCCCAGCAGCACCGTCATGGTGTCCGGGTGACACGGCACGTACGCGGTCAGCCGCTGCCGGTGCTGCTCGACCAGCTCCGGGTTGCGGGTGCTGTGGATCCACACGCCCGCCGGGATCGGTTCGATCTCACCGGTCGCGCTGGAGGCCTGCGTCTCGATCGAGGCCCTGTCCCACAACGGGGTGGGGTATCGCTTGGCATCCCAGGTCGGCGGCCGGCCGGGACGGAACCGCACCCAGCCGCTACCCGGAACGGAGTGGACGAACAGCGCACCGGCCGCACCGCGGATCAGTTCGCCGTCGGGGGCGATCACCGTACGGTTCAGCCGCTCGGAGAGCCACTGTCCGGCCATGGCGGCGGAGTTGTGGTGCCGGCCGCACGCCACCAGCCGGATGCCACGACGGCGGCGTGGCAGTACCACCGCCACCGACTCCCACGCGGTGATCGGCATGCCGTCGCCGAGGTCGAGCACGACGACGTCGTTCTCGGCGTCCTCGATCATCGACAGTGCCAGCGACTGCGCCTCGGAACTGATCGCGTCCGCGGAGTGGACCACCAGGGCGTTGCCGACGGTGTGCTGCACGATGCCGCCGTCGGGCCGGTCCTTGCCACCACCGAGCAGGTCACGAAACCGGGATGCCATGAGATCGACTCACCTTACTTCTGCGGCCGCGATGGCCCTCACGCTCAGCGTCGGACCCGTGGGCAGCAACGCGAGCAGGTTCTTCGGGAAAGGAACGGCCGCGACCTTGTCGAGCTTGAGCGCTGCTGCGGAATCCGGGTCACCGATCGGGTAGGCCTTCCCGTCGTCCGCGATGTAGGTGGGCAGGGGTTTGCTGTAGCTCTCCTGGTACGGCGTGGGGATGACCGCCATGCCGGAACCGGGGGCGGTGAGCACCGAGGTCCGTCCGGCCGGGTCCACTCCGGACCGGGCCGGCGGCACGAACACCGCGACGCTGGTGAACTGCTGCTCACCCACCGGCGCCTGCCGCAGGCAGAGCGCCTCCCGTCCCGGCTCCCGCGGAGTCAGGCCGGTCAGGTCGGGCAGCCGGGTGAGCAGCGAGCGGTCGTCGGACTTGCGGGCCGAGACCAGGTCGGCGGCGTCCAGCTCGACCGGTTTCCGGTCGCTGGTCGCGGTCGCGAACAGGAACTCGGTCCGGCTGATCGCCGCCAGGCCGTCGCGCCGCAGGACGAACAGCTGCTCCACACCGGCGTCCGGCTGCTGCCGGAACAGCGTGCCGACCGGATGACTCGCCGGCCCCACCGTCCCCGGCTCACCGGCGCCGGGGACCTTGGCGGGCGCCAGCGCGGGGCCGTCCGGCAGGTAGTCCAGCCAGGACTGCGGGGCCTGCACATCCCGGACCGTGCTGGCGCCGAGCGCGACGAGCACCGCCGGATCGCTCACCCGGTATTTCCGGTCGGCGGTCACCAGGTAGGTCGCCGCCTGGGGGCCCCGGACCACGACGAAACCGTCGGCCGGCACCCCGGCGCCGGTGACCCGCGGGTCCAGGTTCAGGCCGAGCCCCTCACCCGGGGAGTCCGACACCGATCCGGGCAGGCAGACCAGCCAGGGGCCGGTGACCATCGAGTCGGTCGCGATGGATTGCGGTGCGCCCTCGATCCCGATCGACGGTCCGCGCGGCACGTCCTTGAGCGATTCCTTGGAGATCAGCTTCACGGTGCCGGACGGGCCCTGGATCAGCATGGCCGAGGTGAGATTCGGTGTCGGCCGCAGCATCCCGTTCAGGAACACGAAACGGGTCCCGCTCTCCTTCTCCACCAGGATCATCCCGGGCTGGGTGTACGCCTTGCTGCCACCGGGGACGATCCAGCCGTAGACGGCGAACCCGGCCACCACCAGGACGCTGATCAGTACGCCGAAGGACAGTCCGGTCAGAGCGCGCCGGCCCGGGATCTCCGCGGTCGACGGGTCGCCCTCCACGAGCGCGGAGCTCAACCGGCCCACCATGAACTGATGGGCGTGTACGTGGTCGCGCTGAGTCTGCACCCCGCCTACCCGAACAGTCCGCGGGCCCAGGCGTAGAGCCCGAGCACCTGGGCGAGCACCGGCAGCACGGCCAGGCCGGTCGCGACGTCCAGACCGGTGGCCGTGTACTCCCAGAACGGGAGCATGCGCCGCGGCCACGGCCGGAGCGCCGCCGTCACCAGCGGGATCAGCAGCGCGGCAAGACCGCCGAGCAGCACGTAGCGGCCGGCCGGGCCGAACATGTCGGAGAACTTGAGGACCACCATGAGGTAGCCGACGGTACCGGCCACCACGAGCGCGGTCCGCTGCCAGAGGCCGAAGAAGGTACGCGAGCGCAGCAGGATTGCACTTGAGGTCACCAGCACCAGGGTCCAGCCGGACCAGCCCGGGACCGCCATGGTGAAGTGCATCAGGAACGGCAGGATCAGCGCGGACGAGACCATGCAGACGGTCAGATACGTGTCCGCGTCGTTGGCCCGCGTCCGTACCAGCTCGGAATCCTCCGGCTCGATGTCGTACGACATGTCCGCGCCGGTCTTGGGCAACTGCGGGCCGCGCAGCCGGGAGAACTTCACCGCCATCCGCGGGGCGAGCACGATGAGCGTCAGGATCAGGGAGACGGCCGTGGCCGAGACCGACGGAACGGTCATCTCGGCCATGCTCCGGGTCAGCAGGACGAGAACCGCCATCACCGCCGTCACGCCGCCGATCAGCAGCGGCGGGAACGGCATGACGGGCGTGAAGGTGCGCTGGGCGACCAGCAGGAACGCGAACACCGCGGTGACCGCGACCGCAGCCGACAGCAGGGCCGGGCCGTTCAGCGAGACACCGTCCGGGTTGCCGTCGGAGGCGCTGGACGCACCGACCGCGGCGAAGAACGCCGCACCGTTACCGAACAGCAGCGGGAACGCGCCGTCGCTCTGCCGCAGTGCGCTGACCAGTGCGGCGATGAGCAGGCCGACGGCGAGCACGCCGCCACCGATCACCTGTGGGAGCACCGGGCCCCGGTCGACCAGGACGGCCGCGAGCGCTCCCATCGCCACCATGGACAGCACCAGGAACAGCACCCGGCGGTATTCCGGCTGCCATCGGTCTGCGCGCCGATTGACCATCGTGGCGACGCCCTCGGCGAGGTCGTCGAAGGCGAGTTCCGGCAGCGGGTCCTGGGTGGGGCGCAGGTGCAGTTCCTCGCCCTCCAGCCAGTCCAGGCTCTCCGGCGTGCCGGACAGCTCGAACGGCGCCTGCCCGAGGCGTTGCAGCACCCACGACTCGTCGGCGACGTCACCGTCCGGAACCCGGCCGAGATCGGTGGTGTGCCGCACCAGCGTCGGCATCAGGTTGCCGACCGGCATCCGCATCGGCACGGCCAGATCGACCTTGCGTTCCGGCCCGATCACGGTGATGCGGCACAGTTGCTCGTTCAACGCGGTACTCACCAGCGAGCCTTTCTCATGGGACCGTGTCCGGCCCTCACGGGGCCGTGTCCGATACGAAACCGGTCTGCATCAGGCGCACGCCCCGGCGGGTGACCAGCTGCGCCCGGCCCGGCGGCAACTGCCGGGGTTTCGCCTCACCGAGGAACTTGCCCTCCTCCTTGGGGTAGGAGAAGAGCATCGCGGGGGTGCCGAGCTCCCACATCCGCCGGATCACCGGGTCCATCATCGCCCGCATCGCGCCGGAGGTGCTCCGCGCGATGATCAGGTGCAGGCCGATGTACATGCCCTGGGCCAGCAGCGGAAGCACCGGGTCGAGCGCCGAGCCCATGCCGGTGCCCTTCGACATCAGGTCGTAGTCGTCGACGATGACGAAGAGCTCCGGGCCCTCCCACCAGTCCCGTTTACGCATCCGCTCGGAGGAGATGTCCGCGCCGGGCATCCGCTTGTTCATCGAGACCGAGGTCTGGCCGGCCAGCTCGTACATCTTGTCGCCGGTGAAGGCGAACCCCACCTGATAGGCGGCGTCGATCGCGGTGTCCAGGTCCCGGCGGGAGTCGCCGAGCACCACCTTGGCCTGATCCGGCTGATAGCGCTGCTGGATGGCCTGCAGCACGAGGCGGAGCATGTTGGTCTTGCCGGTCTCGCTGTCCCCGAAGACCAGCATGTGCGGGGTGGCCATGAAGTCGTGCCAGACCGGGGCGAGCCGCTGCTCGTCCAGGCCGATGACCATCTTGAACTCCGGCTCCGGCGCCGGCAACCGGTCGGCCATCAGGTGAGCCGGCAGCATCCGTACCGGCGGCGCCACCGGGCCGGGCCAGAAGGTGCCGATCTCCTCGACCACCGCCTTGGTCGCCTCGGCCAGGTCGGTGACCTCGGAGCTGCCGTCCATCCGCGGCAGCGCGGAGAGGAAGTGCAGAGCGCCGTCGGTCAGACCACGGCCGACCTGGTTGGGCACGGTCTGGGCCTTGCGGTTGCCGTGTTCGGACTCCATCGAGTCACCGAGCCGCAACTCCAGTTTGGTGCCGAGCAGGTCCCGCATCCAGGTGCGCATCTCCGACCAGCGGGTGGCGGTGACGATGACGTGCACACCGAACGACAGGCCGCGCGAGGCGAGCTCCTGGAACTTCTGCTCCAGGTCCTGGAAGTCCTGCTTCATCGTGTACCAGCCGTCGATGACCAGGAAGACGTGGCCGAAGTTGTCCTCGATCACACCCTCGGCCACCCGGGCCAGGTAGGTGGCCATCGAGTCGAGCCCGTGGGCGGCGAACTCCGCCTCACGCCGCTCCATGACCTGAAGGACCTCTTCGACGGTACGGACCACACGATCGCGTTCCATCCGCGTCGCGATCGACCCCACGTGCGGCAGACCGGAGATCGACGACAGACCACCACCGCCGAAGTCCAGCCCGTAGAACTGGACCTCCCGCGGGGTGTTGGCCAGCGACAGCGCCAGGATGAGGCTGCGCAGCAGGGTCGACTTGCCGCTCTGCGGCGCGCCCGCGATCCCGACGTGCCCGTCGGCGCCGTTCAGGTCGACGAACAGCAGTTCCCGCAGCTGCTCGGCGGGCCGGTCGACGATGCCGACCGGGACCCGGAGACCACCACGGAGGTACGGGTCGTCGATGGTCATGCCCCGATCCGGATCGGGCACCACGCTCGGCAGCAGCGAATCGAGGCTGGGCGCGTTGGACAGCGGCGGCAGCCAGACCTGGCGGGCCGGCGGTCCGGAACCCGCGAGCCGGTCCAGCAGCACCTCGACCAGGCTCGGCCCGTTGGCGTTCGCGGGCGTCTCCTGCTCGGGCTCCGCCGGGCGTTCCTGGCCGGGGTCGTGGCGGACCGCGACCTGCCGGGTGGTGAACGGCACCACGTCGGCGGGCAGACCGTCGGCGGTCTCCACACTGCCGCTCTCCCGGCCGCTGCCGGTGTACGAGCCGGACACGTACGCCGCCTTGAACCGCACCAGATTGGTGGTATCGATCTTGAGGTAGCCGTTGCCGGGCTCGGGAGGCAGCTCGTACGCCGCGCCCACGCCGATGACCGAACGGGACTCCATCGACGAGAAGGTCCGCAGTGCCAGCCGGTAGGACAGGTGACCCTCGACGCGGTTGATCCGGCCCTCGTCGAGACGCTGCGAGGCCAGCAGCAGGTGTACGCCGAGCGACCGGCCCAGACGTCCGATGGAGACGAACAGGTCCATGAACTCGGCCTTGCTGGACAGCAGCTCGCTGAACTCGTCGACGATGATCAGCAGCACCGGGAAGGGCACCAGCTGAGCGCCGTTGCCACGGGCCTTCTCGTAGTCGAACAGTGACGCGTACCCGCTGGCCCGCAGCATCTCCTGGCGCCGGGTCATCTCACCGTTGAGCGCATCCTGCATGCGGTCGACCAGCGGCAGCTCGTCGGCCAGGTTGGTGATGACCGCCGAGGTGTGCGGCAGCTTCTCCATGCCGATGAAGGTGGCGCCACCCTTGAAGTCGACCAGCACCAGGTTGAGGATCTCCGAGCTGTGCGTCGCGGCCAGACCGCAGACGAGCGTACGGAGCAGCTCCGACTTGCCGGAGCCGGTGGCGCCGATCAGCAGGCCGTGCGGTCCCATGCCGCCCTGCGCCGACTCCTTGAGGTCGAGTTCGATGACCTCGCGTTCCTCGGTGACACCGATCGGCACCGTCAGACGGTTGCGCTGTGGCGTCCGGGTACGCCAGAGCGCCTGGACGTCGAAGGTCTTCGCGTCGCGGATCCCGAGCAGGGTGGTCAGTTCGAAGCTGGTCTCCAGCGGCTCGTCGGAGACCTCCAGGGTGCCGCTGGTCCGTTTCGGCGCGATGATCCGGGCCAGGGTCTCGCACTGGACGTCGTCCAGGCTGTCCCGCTGCGCCGAACCGGTGGTGGCGCCGGCCGGGAACTCGACCACGTCGTCCTTGACGGTGAGCCGCAGCACCTTGGGCCCGCCGGGCATCGCACCGGTGAGGTCGAGGAGCACCACGTTACGGATACCGGCGCCGAGCAACCGGGAGCTGTCCGGCAGGTCGACCAGGTGGGCGATGATCACGACGAGCGGCTCGGTGGATGTCGGCCGTACGTTCTTGTCGTGGTCGCCGCGGTCGGTGACCTCGGTTCCGAGCATGTCCATCAGCGCATCGTGGGTGCCGGCGAACATCCGCACCGGCCCGGCCGCGTCGAACGCGGTCGGGTGCGCGTTGTGCGGCAACCACTTGATCCACTCCCAGGGGCCACGGTGGACCTCGGCGGCCAGCACCGCGATCCGCAGCTCGTCCGGGGCGTGGAAGGTCGCCAGCTGGGCCACCATGGCGCGGGCCAGATCGATCGCCGGGTCGATCGCGCCCTCGAACTCGATGCTGGTGAAACTGGTCAGGCCGACCGAGGTGGGAATGCCGGCAACCGTCTGGTACGCCTCGGAGAAGCGCCGCAGCGAGATCGAGGACAGCGGCTCCAGGTCCTCGATCGGCTTGGTCGACGGCGGGCTGAACTTCAGCATCGCCTTCTGCCGGCCCAGGCCGATCCGGACCCGGCCGAAGTCGTCATGGCTGGGCCTGCGCTCCCAGAGCCGGCTGCCCATGGCGATCGACCAGAGCCAGCTGGGCTGGGGGTTGTTCCAGAGCACGAACCGGCGCTGCTGGTCGGCCGCCTCCCGGGCCTGCTTGCGCAGCTGGCCGATGTAGCGGAGGAAGTCCCGGCGCTCGCCACGCATCTTGCGCTTGCGCTCGGCAGCCGCCCGGCCGATCTGCATGACACCCATGAGCAGCATGCCACCGGCCATGGCGCCACCCATGACGTACATCACCGGGGTCCGGTTGTAGAGGCCGAACATGGCGAGCATCGCGCCCATGCCGAGACCCATCGGCACGACCATCGCGAACGAACGGAAGTCGAGCGGGGCCTCCTCCGCCATCAGCGGCGGCTCCTGCAGCTCGACGGAGCCCTCCGGCGCCTCGGGGCCGGCCGCGCGGGGTGGGCGCTTGACCGTGACGGTGCTCATCCGAGCATCCCCGAGTCGTCGCCGTTACCGCCCCAGGCGGTGTTCTCCTGGCGCAGCAGCTTCACCGAGTACCGGTCGTTGCGGTACCGCTCGGCCACCTTGACGTCGTCGTCCTCGTCGGCTTCCCGCTTCTTCTCCTTCTGCCGGGCTTCTTCCTCTTCCTTGCGGAGACGCTCCTGCTCGGCCCAGTACGCCCTCGCCCGCTCGGTCTGCTCCTCCTCGGCCTTCGCCAGCGACTTCATGAACTCGGCGTCGCTGACCCCCTCCTCGCCACAGGTACGCATCCTGTCCCGGTCGGCGCTGAAGAAGTCGGGCACGCCACCGGCCGCGGGAGCCGGCGCCTTCGGCGGAGCGACCCTCCGCCACACGGCCCGTGGGGGTTGCGGGGTCTCGGACATGGTCACCTTTCCGTACCGTCGTCGGACGGCTTGTCACCGATCAGCCAATCCGAGTCACTGACGTCGTCCCATCCCGACATGTCGTCGGGTTCGTCGTCCGGCCGGACAAGCGGAACGTAGTCGTCGCCCACCAGTCGCGGACGCTCAGTGCCGTCGTCACCCCAGACGGCGCCGTCCGCACGCAGCAGCTCGGCGTGGTCCGGGCGGCTCTGCTGCTCGCGTTCGCCGTCGCGATCGGATCGCCGGGGGACTGTACCGTTCCGGTCCTCACCGGCGAGAGCGGCGCCCGCTCTGCCGAGCCCCGCGGCGAGGCCCACTCCGGCCGCCCCGCCGGCAGCCACACCGGGCACCACGACGACGACCTCTTCCTCCGTCTCGGCCACCGCGACGACGCCGGGTTTCTTCGGGATCGTGTCGGCCGGGCTCCCGCCGGCCGGCTGACCTGCCGGGCCGCCCTGTCCCGGTTGTCCGGGCGCGCCGGCCTGGCCTGTCGTGGCGGACTGGGCTGATGTGCCCGACGGAGCTGCCGGGCCGGACTGGCCGGTCGGCGCCGACGTGCCCGGTGGCGCCACCTGACCGGCAGGGCCGGACGGGCCGGCCGGTCCAGGAGCACCGATGATCACCGGAGCGACCGGGGCGACCTCGCCCACGGCTGCCTGGCCGGCCGGCAGCTCCACAACAGGTGCACCCGGAAGGTCCACAGAGGTCGGAAGATCGACCGCCACGGGTGGCGGCGGAAGATCCACCGGTGGCGCGACAGTCTCCGGGGGCCCCACGGCCTCAGGAATCGCCGTTCCGGGAACGGGCGCATCCGGTACCGGCACCCCCGGCGCTGTCACGTCCGGCACCGTCACGTCCGGAACCGTCACGTCCGGAACCGTCACGTCCGGAACCGCCACGTCCGGAACCGCCACGTCCGGCACCGCCACGTCCGGCACCGCCACGTCCGGCACCGCCACGTCCGTAATGTCCGGTGCGCCGATGTCGGGCACACCGAGAACCGCGCTGTAGTCCACCGGCACGCTCAGATCCGGCACGCTCAGGTCCGGAACCGGCGCCGTAGAGGCCTCCAGGCCCGCACCGCCGGCCGCGGTCCCGCCGTCGGATCCCGGTGTCCCGTCCGCCGGGCCGGGCCGCGACCAGTCCGTCGCATCCTGTTCCACGAGAGCGGACGCGTCGGTCGGTCCAGGGGGCGTGGCGTCACCCGGCGCATTGCTGCCCGGGAGGCCCGGCATGGGCGGCATGCCACCGACCCCGGCGGGGGCCGCGGCAGGCGTCTCGGCGCCGGTCGCCGGACTCTCCCACGAGGGCACGTCGACAGTGGCCGGCACCTCGACGGAGGCGTCCGCTCCCGTCGGCCCGGTTCCGGCGGCGGACCAGCCCGGCGTCTCCAGGCCGGCGCCGCCCGCGCCCGCGCCCACCGGCGCCTCGGGCATCCCCGATCCTGAAGCACCCGAAGGCTTCCAGTCACCGGCGTCCGCGCCGATCAGCCCCGAGGACTCCGGCGATTCCGGGACGCCACTCCCCGGTGTACCTCCGCCCGGCGCGCCCGGCGAACCCGGCACGCCCGCACCCGGCATCCCCGCGCCCGGCAGTCCCGCCCCGGGTGTGCCCGCAACCGGCACGGTCGTGCCGGGGGAGGTCTCCACCTGCGGCTTCACACCGGCCGACGGGAAGTCCGGGCCGCCCGGAGCGGTGACGCCCGAGAGGCCGTCACCACCGGGTACCGCACCGCCGAGGCCATCCGGAAGACCCACCTCGGGTACGGCCGGCTTCCAGTCGGAGCCGTCACCCTCGACCAGCCCCTTGGAGTCGGGTGCGTCGGGAAGACCCGACCCGCCACCGGCACCAGCACCCGCCGGACCCCCACCCGGCATACCCGGCATCATCGGCGGCTGGAAACCACTCCCACCCACACCCGGCGAAGCACCCGACGCCGAACCCGGACCCTCCACACCACCGAACGACGGCGGCCGCCAATCAGAGGCATCCCCCTCGACCAGCCCCTTCGAATCCGGCGCCTCAGGAACACCCGACCCACCACCGCCACCAGCACCCGCCGGACCCCCACCCGGCATACCCGGCATCATCGGCGGCTGGAAACCACTCCCACCCACACCCGGCGAAGCACCACCCGGCGAGGCCGGGATGTCCACACCGGTGATCCCGCCGGGTTTGAAGTCCTCGTCGCCACCGAGCAGTCCGTTCGAATCCGGGGTCTCGGGAAGGCCGACGCCGCCGCCCCCGCCCGTGCCACCGCCACCCGGAGAGTTGAATCCGGGGATGCTCGGCGCGTTGAACCCGGGGCCACCGCCGCCGGCGGCTCCACCACCGCCGGGAGTCAAGCCTCCGAACTCGCCCGGCCCGGTGAACGCCGGTGGCTTCACCGAACCGCCGCCGGAGCCGCCGTTGTTGTTGCCGTTCGAGGGCGGCTTGATGACCGGCGGGATGACCGCGGCGTTGCCGAGGCCACCGCCGGACCCGGCCGGGCCGTTGATGGCCGGCGCCTCGAAACCGGGAAGACCGGTTCCGGTACCGCCACCCGTACCGCCGGGCCGGGGGCCACCGATCTCCCCCGGTCCCTTGAACACCGGCGGGGTGACACCGCCCGGCCCGCCGTTGAGACCGGGCGTCGTGATACCGGCCAGGTTCGGGGTGGTGACGCCGGCGAGGTTGGGCGTCGTGATGCTGTTGAGGTTCGGTGTGGTGACCCCGCCGATGTTGGGCGTCGTGAACACCGGAGTCGTCAGCGACTGGGTGGTGAAGGCGACCGTGGTCAGGTTGGGCGTCGTCATGTTCGGCATGGTCGGCGTGGTGATGGCCGACGTGGGCATGGTCACCCCGGATGTCGCCGCCTTGTCGGTGGTCATCTTGTACTGGGTGGCCACCGTGTCGACGACCTGGGCCATCTGCTGGGCCATCGGCTTCTCGTACTCGGTGCCACTGATCGGAACCGGTCCGGGCTTGTCACCGACGCCGTTCTGCGAGGCGATCGTCGCCCAGGCGCGGTCCAGATAGGAGATGGTCTGCTGCGCCCACGACAGATAGTTGGCGGCATCGTAGAGCTGCGACGGCAACGAGTTGAGGTTGGTCGAGGAGTTGATGGCGTTGGCGGGCGTGTCGGAGTGTGGGATCGAACCGCCGGCCAGGTGCTCGGCCTGCTTGCCCAGCAGATCGGCGTAGAAGTTCATCTTGTCCTGGAAGGCGGTGGCGGCCGGGCCCTTCCAGGCCTTGTCGTCGCCGATCATCGACTTCGTCGCGGACCGGATGGTCTGCTCCAGCCAGATCAACAGGTCCTGCGTCGCCTGGAAGGCACGCGCGGCCTCGACGACGGACGCCACGCTGACCCGGCCGGCCGCGTAGTTCGCGCCCGCATCGGTGGTGATCGCCGCACCGCCGTTGACGGCGGCCTCGAGCTTCCGCCACCCGCGGGTCTCGGTCGCCCAGGTCTTGTAGTCGTACAGATCCCCGACCGGGATCACCTTCGGCGGGAATGTGGATGCCGACTCCGACGGGTCGTTCCACCCGTCGAGCTTGCTGTCACCGAGACCGTTGCCCATTACCTGTCCTCAATGCGAGCACTACCCAAGCGGCTTCGAGCGCCCGGAAACCCCTGAGACCGTACGACGTCGCTAGTTGCCGTCGGTCTTGACGGTCTTCGTCCCGTAGGTGCCGAGGCCGTCGAGGCCCTTGAACGACTCGCCCATGATCTCGTTGAGCTTGTCGTTGGTGAGCTTGTTGAGCTCCTCGAGGTTCCGGTAGTCACCGGCCATCTTCAGCAGGGCGTCCGCCACCGCGATGAGGGACGTGTTCATGTTGACCAGCATGTCCTTCATGTCGCCCTTGACGCCGCCGTCCTGTGCCGTCGCCCCGACGATCGCCTGCCGCAGCACCTCGGCCCGCGCGAAACCACCCGGCTTCGGGTCCACCAGATTGAGCTGGTCCACCGTAGAGAGCAGGACGTTGCCCGGTCCGGTGATCTTCTGGAGCACCTCCTTCGCGAACCACTCCAGCGCGGCGGTGTTGACCGCCACGCCCTTGGTCGCGGCCGCGTCGCCCTTGAACCCGTTGATGGCGGGCGGCTTGAATCCCGAACCCGTCGGAGTCTTGGTCTCGTCGATCCAGTCGGACTGAGTGTTGAAGGCCGGCGGCTTCACGTTCGAGGGGTCAGTGATCTGCCCCTTGTAGTCGCTGACCAGCTTCTTCCAGCCGTTGGTGTCGGTGATGTTCGAGGTGTACCAGTCGCGGGCCTCGATCCACTCCGGATGCTCGGCCCGGACCGAGTCCTTCCACTTGTCGTAGTCGACACCGGTGCGGCTGTTCGAGTGCTTGTTGTAGTACGCCATCCAGGAGTCGTACGCCGCCTGGGTGGTGCCGGCCGGATAGCCCTTGGCCTCATCGTGTGTGGAATAGGCGTGCATCGCGGTGATTGCTTCTTGGTTCGGGTAACCCCAGTCGATACTTGCCATGTCGTTCACTCCACTCGCTCTTCGGCGTACGGATCAGAGGCGGGAAAGCCCGGCGGCCCGGGTCGTCGAGCTCACCGGGCCGGGTTCGGGCAGCTGGGGCTGCCGCGCCCGGGAGGCGCGGCAGCCACGCGACGTGGCTCAGCCGCCGCGGACGTCGTTCCAGATCATCGCGTGGCGCTGCTCGGTGGTGCCGTAGTTGTCCGAGATGGTCAGCAGCGTCTGCCGCGCCTGGTCGAGGTAGAGGACCATGTTGTCGGCCGCGTTGTTCCAGGCGAGTTTCGAGACGGCGTACTGGTCCCGGGCGGCACCGCTCCAGTCCTTGAGGCTGGCCTCGACCGTCGCCTCCATCTCGTCGAGGGAGGTCTGGATCTTCTTGTTGATGTTGTTCATGTCGGTCAGAACGGCGTCTGCCTGCACGAAGTCGAAGGTGTAGTTGGACATGTCAGTCCTTTCTGGGTGTCAGGGAGGTCAGACTTCGCCGGTTCAGAAACCGGGCAGGGCGGCGCCGAACGACTGCGCCACGCTGGCGGCGTCGCTCTCGGCGGTCTGGTAGCCCTTGGTGGTGACACCCATGACCTCGAGCATCTTGAGAAGCTCGTTGATGACCTGCTGGAACGAGTTCTCCCAGTTGTCCATCGCCTGGTTGAAGCTCCTGGACGCGTCACCGGTCCAGGAGGCGAGCAGGATGGCCATCTGGCCGTTCACCGCGCGCAGATCACCGGTGAACAGGGTCGCCTTGTCGGAAAACTCCTGGGCAGCCCTCTGCATACCCGGTTCGGTAGTACTAACGGCAGGCATCGACACGGCCGGACTCCTCACGTCGCGAACTTGGCAGTGAAGAGTTGATCGAAGGACGGAACCCGCCGACAACTCCGTTGCGGCCTCGATGTCCGAATGTCGCCGAACATTGCACGGCAGCGCCCCCGGTCCCGCGGCCACGCGCCGAAAGCCGGGAAGACCGGTTGCACTTTCAGGCACGAAGGGACGGGCACGGTTCCGATGGCCGTCATGAGGATCTTCACTGGACCCGGCGTCTTTCAGACGGCGACGTCCAAGGAGTGGTCCGGGTTGAACTACAGCGAACGCATCGAAAGCCTGTTCCAGGAATACGAGAAGCAGCGCAGCAGCCTCACCGAGATGCAGGCGAAGATGAGCGCCCTCTCGGCCACCGCCGTGTCTCCGCGCCGGGAGGTCAGCGTCACCGTGGGCCAGAACGGTGTGCTGACCGACATCCAGTTCCCGTCCTCCGCTCACAAACGGCTGACCACCGCCGACCTCACCAAGATGATCATGGAGACGTACGCGGAGGCGAAGGACCAGGTGATGAACCAGGCGGCCGCGGTGCTCGCGCCGATGCTGCCCGACGGTCTCGACGCCCAGAAGCTCGTCCGCGGTCAGGCCGGCGCCGACGCGTTCCTGCCCGCACAGCCCCGCATGGTGACCAGTGTGCGGGAGCTCCTCAACCGGGGGACGGGCGAAGCATGATCAACAACAATCCCGGCGGCCGGCTCTGGGTCGACCCGGACGGCGTCGAGGGACTCGGTCAGGCCTACCAGGGGCACGTCGAGCTGTACGACACCTACCTGGCTCAACTGACCGCCCTGCGATCCCGGTACGCCAACGCGTGGGGTGACGACGACATGGGCGAGCAGTTCTCCACCAAGTTCCTCGAAGGCATGGACAACCTCGAGGCGATCATCGGCGGGGTCAAGGGCACGCTGGCGTACACCGCCCAGGGCCTGACCCAGAGTGCCATCGCGTACCGGGAAGCCGACGATGCCGCCGCCGAGGTCGGGCACAAGATGGCCAAGAACTTCGAGACCCTCGGGCAACCGTTGTACGCGGCGTCCACCAGCGAGGGGACGGCGACCCCCCTCCAGCCCGCCCGCCTGGCCAAGCAGCACGCGGTCCGGGCCAGAGTCGCCGATCCCGAGATCGAGCCGGGCAAGCCTCTGGCCATGCGGGCGATGACCGTCCACGAACGGGCCGCCACCGAGAGCATCCCGGCCCTGCCGCTGGAGGGCACGAGACGTCAGCCCGCCGAGAGGAACGTCGCCTACGCCTCCCGCCGGCCGCTCGAGGAGCCGGCCGAGAGCGAGTACACGGCGATGGAGCCCACCCAGGCGTACGCGACGATCCCCGCGCAACCGGCCATGCCTGCCATCTCGTCGATGTTCATGAAGCCGGAGTACGCGACAGCTCACGTCGGCGGCCAGGCGCTACCCGCGGGCTATCAGCTGATCTCACTGAACACGTTCGAGGACGGCAGCACCCGGGTCGACGCGAACCTCTACGACTCGGTCACCCCGCTGGCCGGGACGACCGTCACCACCCCGGAGGGCACCGTCATCGACCCGGGCCGCGGACAGTTCTTCGTCGTCAAGGAGAACCCGAACGTCGACCCGACCGTGCCCGGTTACGAACCGCTGGTGCTGAGCTACGCCCCGGACGGCACACCCACCCCGATCATCCCCGGCTTCTGAGCCACTGACCCGCCCCGCCGGACATGCCCGACTTCCACATTCCCAACGACCCGCAGTGGCAGTGGGCGTACGACCTGATCCTCGTCACCACCGGTGGCGAGTTCCCGAAGGCCGACCCCGCCGCTCTGCGGGCCATGGGCGACGAGCTGTACCAGCTCAGCAGCACCATCCTGAACGGGATGGGCGCCACCGCCAACCTCGGTTACGGGCTGGCCGGCAGCCTGCAGGGCCCGGCGATGGACGCGTTCCAGCACTTCCAGGTCGGCATCACCAAGAACGTCCCGGCGGGCGGCAACATCTCGCTGGCTCTGGGCGGGTCGGCCTACAACTTCGCGCTCGACTCCGAGAACACCCAGTACAACATCATCATCGCGGCCTTCACCCAGGTCGTCGAGATCGCCATCGCGATGGCCTCGGGCTTCGGTGCGGCGGCCGTTCCCGCTCTGATCAAGATCGGGCAGGAAATCGTTCAGACGCTGATCGATTTCTTCCGTCAGCGTCTCCAGAACATGCTGATGCGGCTCGCCTGGGACGCATTCCAGGAAGGCCTCGAGGAACTGTGGCAGAGCGCCGCGGCGGGCCTGACCCAGATCGCCGAGGGCAACACCGATACCTTGAAATACAAGGAACTGCTGCTGTCCTTCGCCGGCGGCGCCTTCATCGGCGGCGGCGTCAGCGGCTTCCAGATGATCGGTGGGAAGTTCTTCCCGAAGATCAATAACAATGTGGTCTCCCGGGAAACCCTGTCGGCGGCCGCCGAAACGTTCCTGGAAGGCCTGTTCACCATGATGGTGGGCGGGGGCGGCTTCAATCCGTGGGCCACCATGAGCTCGTCGCTGATCGGCGGATTCGCCCACCACTACGCGACGGAGATCGGCAACAGCTACGGCCCCGGCGCCCACCAGCTACCGCCGCCCGGCACCGGCAACCCCCTCGACACTCCCACCGTCAACACACCCCCACCGGCCGGCGTGGACGGACCGGACATCCCGACGGGCGGCGGCTCACCGGTCGACGCGGGCGCCGGAGGCGGGGGCCCGCAGACGGGCCCCGGAGTTCAGGGCGGTGCCCCGCAGACCGGAGGCGGTTCACCCGGGGGCGGCGGTCAGACCGGCGGCAGCACCGGAAACACCGGCGAGGGCGCGAGCGGCGGGCCCGGAACCGGCGGCGGCGTGGGTGGTGGCGCAGGAACCGGCGCGGGCACAGGTGTCGGCACGGGAACCGGAACGGGCGTTGGTACCGGAACCGGCGTGGGCACCGGCGTCGGCACCGGAACCGGCGTGGGTACCGGGACCGGTGTCGGCACCGGCGTTGGTACTGGAACCGGCGTGGGCGGCGGGACCGGTTCAGGTGTCGACACAGGGGCCGGCAATCCGACCGGCACAGGTAACCCGACGGGCACGGGTGCCCAGAGTGGTGTCGGTAGTCAAGCCGGCACGGGCGATCCCGCAGGTGTCGGTACCCCGACCGGCACCGGAATCCCGAACACCACCGGCAACCAGACTGAGATCGGCCCCGGGACCCAAACCGGCAGCGGAACACAACCAGGAGCCGGAATCCCACCGGGAGCCGGAACCCAGACCGGCACCCCGGCACCCGGAAGTGCCCCGGCCGCGGGAAGTTCCACCGGCGTCGCCGTTTCCCAGGACGGTGGCCTGCCCGGTTTCGAGACTTCGTCTCCCGGCGGCTCCCCCTCGGCACAGCCCTCCACCAGCCCGGCTCCCGGTACTACCTCAACGGGCACGCCGTCAACGGACACACCTTCGACGGGCACGCCCCCGGCAAACGCACCAGTAACCGCGTCCCCTTCGACAAACGCTCCCGCAACCAGCGCCCCCACGACCGGCACGCCGGTGGCGGCAACGCCTTCGCCAAACGCTCCCGCCACCAGCGGACCCACAACCGGCACGCCAACCACCAACACACCCCCAACGGGAACGCCGACGGCCAACACGCCATCGACGAGCGCTCCCTCCACCGGGACTCCGTCGGCTAACACGCCGGTGACGGCCCAGCCAGCCCCTCCGACCGCCGATGTCACCGACTCGACGCCGACGTCGGTGCCGTCCCCCGTGACGCAGACGCCGACCACGCAGACACCGTCGCCGAACGTCGCGCCCTCCACATCCCCGACACCGTCCGGCCCGGGCCAGACGACTCAGACGCCCGGTGTCCAGATTCCCGGCGCTCAAGCGCCGAGCGTCCAGACGCCGACCATGCAGGCCCCGACCGCGTCATCCCCGAACTCTCAGACACCGTCGACTCCGCCCGGCACACAGCAATCCCAGGCTCAGACCTCGCCGGCGACGGCGGCCGATCGTTCGGTGCCTCCTTCGGCGCAGGGTCCGATCAGCGGCATCACCGTCGATGTCGCCCTCGCGGACACGCCCACGACGAACACGGCGGTCGCGCCGCCCGCCGTACCGGCGACGCAGTCCCCCGCCACGCAGATCCCGTCGGCCCAGAATCCCACCGCAACCCCCGGCAATCCGCCGGGCCAGACTCCCACCGCAACCCCCGGCAATCCGGAGAGGTCCACCGCCCAGACCCCTCCGCCCGGCATCCCCGCGGCGACCTATCCCGGGGCAGCGGAGCCGTTCACTGTCGAGGTCGCGGGCCCGGACGTCGACAGCGACACCGACTCGATCTTCAGCGACGACAGCGACACCGACTCGATCTTCAGCCGGGCGGATTCCGACGTCGATTCCGACACCGAGTCCCTGTTCGATGACGACGCGACCGAGACCGGCACCGAGGTCAAACCCGACCCCCTACCGGCTCCCCTACCGCCGGTCGGGGTGCACACTCCGTCGCAGGCTCCCCGGCGTGCCGCCCCGGTTCCGTCGGGTTCGCGTCCCTCGACCACGCCGATGCGGGAGGTTCTGGGGAACCGGGGTGGCCGGCCGTTCCAGAACGCGCAGAACACCTACCAGTTCAAGCAGGTCGGCACCCCGGTCACCGTCGGGCAACTCGGCCCACGCAACACCGAGACCGCCGACAAACCGGCCTACCTCGCCACGGTTCCCGTCGTCCCGGGCGACAACCTCAACGACATCATCACCACCTACACCCAAGGCTTCCGCCCCGGCACCGCCGACGGCCGATTCGGACTCGTCATCGGCGTCAACGGCTTCACCCGCAACTACTCCGACACCGACATCCAGAACACGATCGACCAGATCCGCAACCTCAACCCACCGTTCCCCGTCACCGTCATCGGCTTCTCCTGGAACAACACCCGCATCGCACCCGGCGACAACCCCGGCCAGGACACCATCCCGTACGCCGCCATCCGCGAAACCCTCATCCGGCACCCACAATCCGAACAACTACTCCAGGACCTCCAAGACCAAGCCGGCGACAACCCCACCTTCATCCACACCGGCGACGCCGACGTCGCCTCCATGACCAACCTGTTCAACAACGCCGACACCGCCATCACCGACCGCCCCGACATCCAGATCATCAGCGGCGGCTACACCC
>NZ_QGGR01000030.1:70433-116531 GCF_003148685.1 Actinoplanes xinjiangensis
TCACCCCCGCCAACTACCGCCAGACGACGATCGAGCTCAAGAACGACGGCGCACCACTGGCCTTCGTCGTCAACTCGATGATGCCCGCCACCGACATCGACCAGATCCCCGACGTGATCGCGTCGATCACCGACGGCCTCGACAAGAACACCAAAGTCGCGTTCGTCCTCGGCATCAACACCACCAGCGAAACCCCCGACCAGAACTTCCACGACACCATCGCCGAAGCCACCGGCATCATCCAGAACCTCGACGTCCCCATCGCCATCAACGGCTACGCCGTCGGCACCAAGAACGACAGATTCCCCTACGGCCGTACGCGCAACCAAGTCATGCGCGACCCCGACACCACCGCCGCCATCCAAGGCCTCGCCGCCGACAACACCTACCCCTACCTCTCCATCCAGGACTTCGACACCGGCGCCCGCACCCTCACCAACGGCACCCACGTCTTCGACCACCTCAACACCACCACCCGCCGCGACACCGACTCCCCCACCCGCCCCCTGATGATCTCCGGCGGCTACCGCGTCGGCGACCCCCACAACCTCGTCGAACGCACCCGCGAACGCCTGGAGAAACGCGTTCTCGATCACGAGACGAAGATCGCCGAGCTGGAGGCGCAGGACGATCCGGAGTCCCGCAAGGAACTCACCGTCGAGCGGCAGAAGCTGCGCGGGGTCGAGAAGGGCATCGAGAAACTCGCCACCGACGCCGGACGGGAACAGTTCGTCCGGGACTTCACCACCGCCGTCGACGAGGACATGCGCTCCCGTGACCGGCAGGCCGCCACCCACCCCATGCTGCCCTACTCACCGGAACCCAACCTCTTCATCGACGGCCTGCTCACCCTCGGCCGCCCGAACATCCGCTTCGGCGACGCCGGAGCCGAGTTCCTGATGCTCAGCGAGACCCTGCACGACACGTACGGTCTCGAACTCGCCAACGCGCACGGCGCCGCGACCCTGGCCGACCTGAACGACGACGTGCTCACCACCGATGTCCAGGTCGACTCGCAGAACAACCGGCACCCCGACCGCGACCAGGCCTTCCGCACCGACTTCGTCGGCTCCGCCACCCCCACCGACCTGTCCCGCCTCGCCGCCGACTTCGCCGCCGGCAACTTCCTGCCCCAATCCCACGCCGTGCCCACCACCGTCAACCGGCAGCTGTTCAACACCGAGGGCACCGGATTCAAGGAGTACAAGGCCGAGCTGCGTAATCCGCGGAAGGCGCCCGCCACCCCGTTCACCACACCCGCGAGCGACTCCCGGACGTGGCAGCGGTCGCTCTCCGAACGTCAGCTCAAGCAGCTCGGCGCGCAACCGCACAACCGGATGCTCCGCACCATCTCGCAGCCCGCCACCGAGCCCGTCGGCACCGGGCCGCGGAAGAAGGGTTTCGCCGTCGATCCGGACCTGGATCCGGCGAAACCCGCCCGGACGATCGGTGTGCCGGACAGTCAGCGGCTGGTCGCCGCGCACCTGGTCGCCACCTCCAACGACTCCGGCACCATCCAGCAGGAATTCGACGCGGCGGCGGTGATGGCCGACCGTGGTGGGCTCAGCCTGCAACCGGACTCGCTCTACCACGCCATCACGACCGTCCGGCCCGGCACCGATCCGAGCGTCCTGCGCACCGACACGATCACCGCCGGCCGCGACCGGATGCCGTTGGAGACCGCTGTCGAGATGCGGCAGAGCGCCCCCTACGACAACGCGCACTTCGTCCGGGCGGTTCTGGCCCCGGACGTCCCGGTGAACAACCGGCGCGCCGGCCCGCTCGACGCGGCCGAGATCGCCCGGATCGCCGCCGCACACGACGTCGTCGAACTGGCCGCCGCCACCGGCACCAAGGTCCAGCTCACCATCCACGACGACAGCGGCAACCCGCCACGGACGTACCCGGTCAAGGGGGCCCGGCCGCTCGGCAGCCTGGAGCTCGAGCGCACTATCGACGCACAGGGGCGGGTCTCCTACTCACCGGTGTCCCCCGTGCCGAGCCCGGGCCCCGGACGGGATCTGCCCGACGGCGCCGCGGACCGCGATCCCGGCCGATACCGGTTCGCGCCGGACCCGGCCACCGAGACGCCCGCGGAGGTCTCGCCGCGACGGGTCGGCGCCGGCCTGCTGCTGGCCGGCCCGGACGACACCGCCACGCCGACGATCGCCGCGAAGTTCCCGGCCGCCGCGGACCGCTTCCACGTCTTCGCCCACGCCGACAGCACCAGCCTGCACGTCGGCGCCGAACGGGTGAGCCCGGAACAGCTCGCCGCGATGATCCGGGCGAACCCGGACTGGCGCGGGCAGCCGGTCGTCCTGGTCGCCTGCGACACCGGTGCGGACGCACGGGACGGTTTCGCGGCACGGCTGGCGAGACAGCTTCCGGGCACCCGGATCGTCGCGCCGCGAGGCACCGCCTTCGCCGGCGCCGGCGGCCACGTGGTGGTCTCGGACCCCGACACCTACGACGAGTTCGGCCTGCCGGCACCGGGTGCGGTCACCGCGGACAGCCGATGGCTGTCGCTGGTCGCCGGCACCGGCCCGGACACCGGGGTGACGGTCACCGAGCTCGGCCAGGTGCTGAGCCCGGCCACCCCGATCGGTGAGCCGGACCCGGACGGTCTCACCGCGGTGATCGACGAGTACGCCGCTCTGACCGTCGCCGACCTGGACGAGCTCTCCCCGGACGCCCAGCGGATCGTGGACCGCATCGGCCCGGTCCTGCCGTTGACCGAGAACGCCCGGCAGTGGCACGGCGAGGCGACCGAGATCGCCGCGTCGGCCGAGACGATGCTCTCCGACATCGGCACCGCCATCACCGGGATCGACCGGCCCGGCAACGCCCGCCGGGACCGGACGGTCCAGCGGTTCCTCACCGAGGCACGCCACGAGCGCGACGTGGTCGGCGGCTTCCGGGACAGCGCCGTCCAGGCCCGGACCATGACCGCACGGACGCTCGGCGTGCTGGAGTCGCTCGGTGAGGTCAGCCGGCGGTTCAGCCATCTGCTGACCCAGAGCCGCCGGTATGCGGCACAGGCCGCCGAGGCCGCCCGCACCGCGCAGCAGGCGCGCCGGGAACTCGCCTCCACCGCAGCCGACCAGACGCAGCAGCGTGCCCTGCTGCACCTGACCATGGCCGAGGCGTTCGCACGGTCCAATTTCGCCGCGGCCTCCGCCCGCCAGGCTCGCGACGAGGCCGTGGCGCTCGCCGTGCAGTTCCGGCACGGACCGCTCGCCGGGGCGGCGGACACCATCGCCGACCAGCTCGGGGACACCCGCGCCGTGGTCACCGGCACCGTGGAGCGCGAGTCCGCGGCCATCGGCGCCTACGAGCGCGCGGTCCACCGTATCGAGGACGCCGCCGACCGGCTGGCCGATCTGGACGCCCGCCCGCCGGCACCGGCCCCACAGCCGGAGACCGCCCCGGAACTTGAGACCGCCCCGGAGTCCACGCCGGCGCCCGCGGTAACCCCGCAGAAGGACACCAGCCTCCCCACACCGGCCGGGATCCGCGAGAAACTGCCGCAGTATCTGCTCGACAGCAGCACCCTCGGCATCGCCGAGCAACTGCGCGCCACCGAGAACCTGGCCCTGGACGCCGCGCTGCGTACCCTCGGCGCCCGCCTGCCCGACGACGTGATCCGCGACGTGCAGAACGACGCCGTCGACGACGTGGACCAGTTCCTCGGCGAGGGCCGGCCCTATCCGGTCACCGTCGACGGCCGCCCGGCCGAACTACGGGTGACGGCCGTCCTGGACTTCGACGCCATGAGCGTCGACCGGCTGCGGGACAAGCCCGGCAAGTTGAGCTCCAAGGTCCAGGAGACCGTCACCCACACGCTCAAACACAACCGCGACCGGCGGCTCGAACCGAAGGCGATCGTCAGCGCCGCCCCCGGCCTGGTCATCGGGGTGGGTGGGGCGGTGCCGCTCGCGCCGTCGGTCGACCACTCCACCGCCCACAAGAGCAAGTACACGTCCACCACCACGGTCAAGGTCGCCGACCTGGCCGAGGTCGAGGTGCCGGTCCGTTTCGTCGCGCGGTTGTCGGTGCCGGGACAGCCGGTGTCCGATCCGGTCGAAGCCACCGGCACCGTCGCTCTCGGCGTGCCGTCGGCGTTGACGAACCCGCCGCCGGACGGCCTGCCCGATCACACCGCGACGCTGAGCGCGCCGGTCCCGGCGCAGTTCGGCGTGGAGAGCGTGCAGAGCCGGCACAGCCTGCCCGGCGAGACCTTCTTCGACCAGGTCGAGGCGCTGCTCATCGCGGACGGCATGGGCGACCTCGTCCGCATCGGCGCGCCCGGCCGCCCGGCGATCCAGCAGCTGTTCAGCGCGGCCGGCTTCTCGGGCAACCTGCCGAAGATGGTGGTGACCGATCCGGACGACCGGCACGGCGGCTGGGTGCGCTCCGGTGCGCTGCCGCGGGCCGCGGAGAAGGGCTGGAGGCGGTACTTCCCGGGACGCAGCCAGCAGATCGAGGTACGGCTGGTCGCCCGCAGCCTGGACGAGGTGCAGGACACCGACGACGCCTCGCACACCGACACCTCCGCACTGTCCGGGGAGAGCACCGACACCAACGCCGCCAAGCGCCTGTGGAATCTGTGGGGCAGTGTCGGCGGCGGCGTCGACCTGCCGCCGCTCAGCCTCGTCATCGCCCCTCGGCTGGCCGGAACTCAGGAACGCGGTTTCACCCAGTCGATCGTCCAGCAGACCGGCGCGAAGCAGACCCTGACGGCCACCGCCCCCGGCGTGCGCTACCGGGGCCGGTACGGCGTGCAGGTACGCGTCCTCGGCCGCCGGCCGACGATGCTGTCGGGCGTGGTGGAGACGTTCCAGTGGACCACCAGGGACAGGCTGCGCGACACCGCCCTCGACCCGGACGTGCGCCGGCGGGCCGAGGCCTGGCACGGACGGACCGGAGAGAACCGCACCCACTACGCGCCCGCCCGCATCGAGCGGGGCGAGTCGTTCGGCGGCGCGTTCATCACCCGGCTCGGTGACGGCGGGCTCTACGACGCCGTCGTGGACGCCGTACGGTCACAGCCCGGCACTGGTGGCTTCCGGCTGCCCAGCCCGGACGAGTTGCTGCGCCACTTCGACGACCCGGAGTTCGCCCGCGGACTGAGTCCGGAGGTGCAGACGGCGCTGGCCCGGGACGCGGAGACCCGTACCCAGCTCTCCCCCGACCAGCTTCGTCATCTGGCGAACCGCATCGTCGGCCCCGGTCTGAAGATCCCGCTGATCCGTACCGGCACGTTCGTCGATCACACCACCGTGGTCACCATCCAGGGTCAGCTGACCAGCCTGTCCGACGGTGACGTGATCGATCGTGGCACGGCCGGGATGTCCGACAAGAAGCGCAGCAGGTCCACCGTCACCGGCGCCGTGGACACCAGCCGTTCGGTGGAGCTGAGCCTGGAGGCACGCGTGCTCGGCCCGCTCGGCCGGGCCGCCTCGACGCTGCTCGGCGGACCCCGCGCCGGTGTCAGCTGGGGTGACACCGACGAGCACGGGCTCACCGGCGGGTACGCGACGGAGAGCGGCCACGGCCCGGCACTGGACGACAAGGGCAAGCCCACCGGCATCCAGCTCCGCGAGTTCGCCGGCAGTCTCGACATCACCGTCACGACGCACACCTTCGCCCGGGCCAACCAGACCGGCCGGTTGCTCTCCGTCGGCTCGTACGGCCGTGGAGTGCCCACCACCATCGGCAGCATGCGGCAGGCGCCGCGAACCCGGCGGCTCGACGTCCGCATGCTCGTTCCGGAGAGCCAGGTCTCCCGGCGCCCACCGGAGGCCCGGCCCGCGTCGGCCTGGCGGGAGGCGGAGCGCATCGAGCACCCCCTGCCGATCGGCCTGCTGACCGGCGGCTATCCACACCGCCTCGACAACCGCCGGGTGGTGTCGTTCCTCGGCGCCGACCATCTGCAGGACGCCGTGATCGAGGCGCTCGCCGAGGCGAGCGAGGATCCGATCTACACGTTCGAGGACGGCCGGATCTCCACCGTCATCGCCGACGAGCTGTCGCCGGAGCGCCTGACCGGCGACGCCGAGCTGTTCAGCCGTCCACTGACGCTCAGCAACCTGTGGCACGGGCGCCGGGCCGAGGACGCCGGCGCCGAGGTGCGGATACGGCTGACGCCGACCAGACCCACGGTGCTGGACGAGACCGAGTTCGCCCGGATCAAACGGACCTTCGCCAGCGGCTCGTCCAGCAAGAGCAGGCACGGGCGCTCGATCGAGCTCAGCGCCTCGCTGTCCGGGACGGCCGTGGCGCGAGGCGGCCCCCTAAACCACGGCGGCAGCACCGGCACCCCCGGCGCCGTCGTCACGCTCGCGGTCACCCCGTGGCGACGGGTCTGGGGCACGGTCCGTGAGCACAGCCTCGCCGGCGTCTCCAAGCTGCGCGTCACCGGCCGGCCGGAGCGTGAGCTGTTGGTCCAGGTCGACGTGGACGCCGAGATCGTCGTCGAGGCGCGGCACGACAGCAACATGCCGCTGCGGCTGTGGCCGGCCTCACCGACCCGCCGGGCCGGTCGCCGGGTCACCCTGACCCGGTCGGCGATCATCCCGATGACCACCGCCGAGCTGACCGCGCTGCAGGACCACGACCGGCTACGGGACCAGCGGATCTCCGACGTGCGCCGGCAACTCCAGCACGCGGAGCGGGCGGAGGCTCAACGCGCGGAGCACCACGAGCAGCGCACGCGCCTGTCCGAGGCACAGACCCGGGAGCGCCGCAACCTGCTCCGGCGCCAGCGCGCCGAGGCCAACGACGCCACGGGGCACCCCGGGACCACCGACCTGCCCGCCCGTCACCGGCAGGAACTGACCCGGCAGGCCGCCGAGCACACCGAGGCCACCCAGCGCCTGTACGAGGCACAGGCGCGGGAACGCGACGTCCTCGCCACCCACCAGCAGGGCGAGCGGGACCTGGTCCGCCAGGCGCGGGAACAGCAACAGCAGGTCAGCGAGGCGGCTGCCGCGGACGCCCCGGCCGAGGCGGTCCAGCCGGAGTTCCGGCCGGGACCGCAGCGGTCGCTGGGCATCGGCGGTGTCGTCACCCCGGTCGACCTCAGTGGCCGTATCCCCCGGCTGCGGCGCCGGCTGGCCGAGGCCTCCAGCGAGGACCTGGCCACCGCCCTCTTCCCCGTCGAACTGGGGCGCAGCGCGTACGACAACGTCCGGGGCCTGACCGCCGGCAGCTTCATCGGCGCCGCGAACCTGCACCTGGGCAGCGCCCTCAACGGCGGCCGGACGCAGACGGTCCGGATGGAACGGCGCTTCCGCGGGGCGACCTACCGGGTGACGTTGACCGCCGAGCCGGTGCACGAGCCCCGGTTCACCGGCATCACCCTGGTCGACGAGCTGTCGATCACCGACCGCACCACGATCGGCGAGTCGGACACCGCATCCGGATCCCGGACCGTGGGGTCGGTGACGGTGGGCGTCCGCGCGCAGGGCACCGAGACCGACCGGGTCGACGGTGACGCCGCGAACACCACCGGGCACGGCCCGACCAGCGTCACCGTCGGGGGCGGCCTGACCGGCACCGCCAACCTGGACGAGCGTGCCACCAAACAGACCCGCGGACACGAGCGCACCGTCGAGCAGTCGCTGACCGTCACCGGGCCGGTGCCGACCTACCAGGGCGGCATGCGCTTCACCCTGACCGTCGAGGGCCCGGGCCTGCCACCGGAGGGCGTGTCGGTTCAGGACGTCCACGAGGTCACCTCGCTGTCGGCGTCCGAGGGCCGTCCGCTCGCGGTGTCCGACCCGGTCACGTCGATCCCGCTGACGCAGACCTCCGACCCGGCCCGGCGGATGTGGCGCGAGGCCCACGGCTTCGACCGGCTGCCCGAGCCCGGCCGTTTCGCGGTCGAGGACGTGCTGGTCAACCTGCCCGACCTGCATGAGGCCGCCGCACAGGCGCTGGCCGCCTCGGGCGTACGGGTGAACGACGAGATCCGCGCCGCCATCCGTAACGGCCTGACCGTCACCCAGGCCAAGGCCCTGCCGGCCATGCAGGGCGGTGTCCTGCACCTGCCGATGGCGGCGTCGCTGGGCCGTGATCTCTTCCTCGACGCCCGGCTGGTCGCCCGGCCGAAGGTGCTGCGCACCGACGCCGACGTGAAGATCGGCGGCACGGCGAAACGTGTCCGCGACGACAAGTTCGAGAACACCGCCGGGCACTCGTTCACGCTGCGGATGACCGGGCCGATGGTCACCGCCGGCGCCAACCACCCGGGCGGCGCGAGCCGGGTCGGTGAGCGGGAGACCTTCAACGCGGTCAGCGGCACCACCTTCATGGAGCAGCCGCTCTACCGCACCGACGCGGCCTCGGTGGTCAAGGACGAGGGCAAGCTCGATACGGCCAAGGCCACACAGCAGCCCGGCGAGCGTACGGACGACGACAACGACCTGACCCAGGTTCTGGAGTACGGGGTGGAGTTCCGCTTCGTCGCCCGCTCCCGGGACCGGGCCGGCAGGCATCGAGCCGGCACCGAGGTACGGGTCCCGGGTGGCTACGTGATCCGGATGGACGAGGCGTCCGCCACCGCCCGTACCGGCCGGGAGGTGCCTGCGGCCGTGCGCGCCACGGCGGGCGCGGTGGCCGCCGCGGGAAAGACGTGGACCGAGGCGGCCGCGAGACTCGACGCCGTCACCTCGCGCCGGGAGACGCCGACCGAGGCCGAACAGGCGTACCGGGAGGCCGAGCGGGCCTGGTGGGAGGCGTACCGGGCGCACGAGGCCGCGGTGGCCGGACCGGAAGACCCGGAGCTGCCCGCCGCGCTGAGCATCGACGACGTGGTGACCGTCCCGCTGATCAACGCACGCGGTGAGCTGGTCGGGCACGGCTTCCCCAGTCGCGACGGCGACACCACGACCATGCCCCGGTTCGCGGCCGCGGTGGACGACGCCGACCTGGGAACGTACCGCCGCTTCGAGGAGGGGCCCGGATCCGGGCACACCGACGAGGCGACCCCGTGGACCGGCCGGCCGGTCTACTTCGACGTGCACGGTGATCAGCGCGGCTTCACCGTCAGGCTGCACGACGGGCGCGAGCTCAGCCTCTCCGGCACGCAGTTCGCCCGGCTGGCGGCACAGACCACGTCGCTGCGGGACGCCCGCAACGGCCCCAGGTCGCCCGTGGTGCTGCTCTCCTGTGACGTGGCCGCGCTCCAGGAACAGGGTGGCGCCGCCTTCGACTTCCGGGAACAGCTGAGGGAAAGTCACCTGGGCGAGACGTACGCGTCCACCACCCGCACGTACACCAACCCGGTCGGGCAGGGCCAGGTGCACCTGGCCGTCGGCGACGGTGGCCGTTTCGTCCGGTTCGGCGACGCCCCGCGCCGACGGGTCGGATTCGCCGCCGAGGCTCCCCGGACGGCCACGTCCGCCGACCCCGCCGAGGACGTCTGGACCGATCGGGCCCGGCCGTCGATCCCGCCGGACCCACGACTGCCGATCGTCGACAACGTGTCGATCCACGATGTCATCCACGACAGCCGGCGCGACCGGTACGGCGACACCTTCGGCCTGTTCTTCCCCTTGGATGTGCCGACCGATCGATGGATGCGGCGGGCCGCCGGCTATGCGTACGCCGACGTCCACCACGTCCCGAACCCGTACTACCCGGGCACCTACGACCGGGTCACGGTGCCCTGGGTGGGTTTCACCGTGCCACCCCGGACGGTGAACGCGGTCAGCTCCGGCTCCGGCTTCGCCGTCATCCGTCTCCACAGTGGCCGTCTGGTGCAGGTCAGCGGCGCCACCCTGGCCCGGCTGGCGGTCGAGGCGGGACTCTACGACGGGCCGGGCGGCACCGACGCGTCGATCGTGCTGTGGGGTGGCTTCCAGGGCCGCGACCACTTCCCGGGCGGTCTCGCGAACGACTTCGCCCAGTACGTGTACGAGCAGGCCGGTCACGAGGCGCCGGTCTTCGCGCCGGACGCGATGACGGACTTCACCGGTTTCGCCGGCGTGGTGCTGCCGCAGGGCGGCTCGTTCCAGCGCTACCGGCCGGCCGCGTTCGACCTCGAGATCGAGAGCGTCACCGCGACCAGCGTCGTCTCCGACTCGCCCAGCGACGACACGATCGTCCCGGAGGTCCCGGTCGAGCCGACGCCGCCGTCGCGCGTGCTGTCCGGCCCGGCCGGGAACCCGGCGGTCTTCTCGGCCGTCACCGACCCGCAGCTGTCGCGCGAGGTCACCGCGTTCGCCGGGGACCTGCGGGACCCGGGGATGCGGCACATCGTCCTGGAGACGTCACTGGGCGGCGGGCAGGTCGACCGGCAGATGCTCGGCTCGCCGTGGGGCGCCGAGGCGCATCGCGAGGCCGGGCGCCCGGTCACGGTGTTCCTGCAACGCTCGGCGGACGGCACCGGTTTCTCGGTCAGCTCCCCGGACGGCACGCCCCGTACGGTCCGGCCCCGGGACCTGGCCCGGCATCTGGCAGGCGACCCCGGTTTCCGGTCCCTCGACGCCTCCGCCTTCAACCGGCCGCTGGTGCTGGTGGTGCTCGGCCGTAACGGCGGGCTGACCGGCACCGAGGCCGAGCAGATCCTCGAGGGCCAGATCGAGACCGGCGGCTACCGGCGGATCTTCTGTCCGCGCGGCGCCGACGTGACGGTGCGCGTGGGCGTACGGCCCTCCGACGGCACTGTCCTGACCCTCAGTGAAGGGGCGTTCGCCCTGGTCCGGCCCCCGAAGCTGCACGACTTCGAGGTCGCCACGATGCCCGGCGACCGGGGCATCGTGCTGCCGACCGGTCAACCCGGTGATGTCACGGCCGGCGCACTGCTGCACCCCGGGCCGCGCGGTGAGCGGGACTTCGGCATCGCGGTGAACGGCGACGGCACCCGGGTGTGGACCAGGCCGCCGCAGGGCCGTCCGGTCGAGCTGACCGGATCCGAGCTGGGCCGGATGCTGGCCACGCATCCGTCCGTCGAGCGGATCATCGCGACCGAGCCGGACACCGGTCTCGTCGTCCTCTCGCCGCGGGCCGGCCGCGTGGACCTGCCCGGCAACGTGGGCCGTGACGTCGCCGACGCGCTGCCGATCGACCCGGAGATCCGCGCGGTCTGGGCGGTTCCCGGTGACGTACGGTGGCACGCCGGCGGCCGTCTCGACGTCTCCGGTGACGCCCGCCCGGTCCGGGTGGCCGCGGGACGGTTCGGCAACGGCAGCGGTACGACGGACTTCGACTCCCGGCCGTCGTCGTCCGCGCCGCCGCCACCGGTGTCCCCGCCGACCCCGGTCGGCGGCGCGCCCGCCGTCGTCCCGTTCGGTGCCCGCCGGCTCAGTGACCGTTCCGGCACCACGTTCGGCTACTCGGCGGTCACCGCCGAGCGGCACGCCGAGGTGACGGCGTTCGCCGATCACCTGCGCCCCGGCGGGCTGAGCTCGATTCTGCCCGCCGGCACGCCGTGGGCGGCGGACACGGACCGGCCGGGCGCCCGGCCGCTCGCCGTCTTCGTCGAGCGCGCGCCGAACGGGCGGGACTTCCTGATCCCCGGCGCCGACGGCACTCCGCGGCGGGTCCGGCCGGCCGACCTGATGCGGCATCTGCACCGGGAGACCGGGTTCCCGGCGATCGACGACCCGGAATGGGCGGCGCCGATCCTGCTGGTAGTGCTCGGTTCCCCGGGCGGGGTCAATGACCGGGAGGCCGCCGAGATCAGCGACGGCCAGCTCGAGGAGGGCTACCGCCCGATCTACGCGCCCACCGGCGACCGGGCACGGATCACGCTGACGTCCTCGCCCGGCGGATCGCCATTGACCGTGACCGACGGCCGGTTCACCCTGCTGGCCGAGCCCGGGCTGCCCGACCTGGACATGCGCCGGCTGCCCGGCGGCCGTGGCCTGGCGATGCCCCTGCACCGGCACCCCGGCGACCTGGTGCCGCCGGCCATGGTGTCCGGCTCCGGGCGAGGACGCGCGCCGTTCGTGGTCGCGGTCAACGGTGACGGCGACCGGGTCTGGGCGATGACCTTCGGCAACCGCAAGCTGGAGCTGACCGGTGCGGCGCTCGGCCGGGTCGTGGCGCGGCACCCGGCACTGCGCCAGGCGCTCGCCGACGACCCCGGTCTGCGGGTCCTGCTCGCCTCACCGGACTCGGCGCAGGCCGGCCTGGGCCGCGACTTCAGCCTGGGCCTGGGGCTGGACCCCGCCCGCAATCAGGTGCTCGGCCTGCCCGGGCCGGTCGTCTGGAACGAGCACGGCCATCTGGAGGACGACACCGACCTGGCGCCGGTCCCGGTCGACGGCAGCACCCCGGCACCCGTACCGGCCCCCGCGCCCGAGCCCGCCGAGCCGGACACCACCCCGGGCGAGATCCTTCCGCCGGTCGAACTGCGGGACTCCACCGGCCGGGTCTTCGGGGTGAGCTACGCGAGAGACAGCGGGCCGGTCACGGCGTGGGCGGGCAGCAAGCCGCTGGAGTCCCACGGGACTGTCGACACCTACGAGGGCACCGCCGGCCGGGGCACGCCGGAACGCGGCGCCGCCGGCTGGGCGCCGAGCCGCGGGCGCAAGCCGTTCGTCGTCCACTTCGACCGCTCGGACGGCGTCGAGGCCTCGGTGCCCACGGCCGGTGGCGGTCGGCGCGCGCTCCGCGGCGAGGACGTCATCAAACTGGTCAACGGCACCGGCCTGCTCGACGTGCGGGGTGCCGCGCCGGCCACCTCCCTGGTCCTGCTGTCCGCCTTCCCGGGCTCGCACACCGAGCCGGGCAACCTGGGCTACGACCTGATGGCGGCGGCGCAGCGTGTCTACGACTACCGCGGTGACCTGTACGCCCCGCAGACCGCCCCGTCGTTCACCGGCGGCCGGCTGGCGCTGGACTTCGGCGGCGACTTCGCCCACTTCTTCGCGGCCCCGCCGGGCTTCTCGCCGGACTCTGCCGCAACCGACGAGGCGCCGGAGGCCGAACCCGAGTCGCGGCCCCGCGCCGACCAGGAGGCCGACCTCCGCGCCGGTCTGGAGATCCTGGACGAGGAGCGCCGTTACGACCCACCGCTGTACACACCGGCGGACTTCCAGCATCCGCTCCAGGGCCGTCCCCCGGCGCCGCCGTCCTCGTCGATGGTGGAGGCGCGGCCGGTCCTCGACCCGCTCGGCGAGGTCTTCGGCATCTCCCTGCTCACCCGCGCCGAGGACCGGGACAAGCTGCGCCTGTTCGCCCAGGACACCAGCTACTACGCGCTCGACACCGTGCGCGCGGCCGACAACAGCAAGGACAAGGCCGTCCTGGCGCCCTGGGCCCGGGACTCGCCCCGTGAGGGCAACCGGCCGCTCTTCGTCTTCGTGCGCAACGGCTACCTGAGCCAGGACTTCCAGATCCCCCGGCGCGACGGCACCGACGACCTGGTGGCGCCGCGCGATCTGGCTCGCGAGCTGGCCCGTGACCCGGACTGGCAGAAGGTCGACGCCGGGCCGTTCAACCGGCCGATCGTCCTGGTCCTCGTCGGTGCCCTGGGCGCCCCCTCTCCCAGGCAGGTCGCCGAGGAGTTCCTGGACGGCATGATCGCCGTCAGCGGATACCGCAAGGTCTACTACCCGACCGGTACGGCGTACCTGCCGAAGAACCACAGCGCCAGCCATCTCTATCTGGAGAGCGGCGAATACCGGATGGCCCGCGGCCCGCGCCCGGAGGACCTCACCGTGGAGACGCTGCCCGGCGGACGGGGCATCGTGCTGCCGCTGCCCGGTGACCCCGCCGACGTGGCCCCCGCGGTACGGTCCGCCTCCGCCTCGGCACAGGGCGGGGCCTTCCTGGTGGGCGTGGCCGGTGACGGTCACCGGGTCTGGGCGGCCACCGGCAACGGGCAACGCCGCGTCGAGCTGGATGGCGACGCCTTCGCCGAGGCGGTGGCCGGTCACCCCGCGCTGTCGCAGGCCCTGAGCCGGCCGCCTTCCGGAGGCATCCGGCTGGTCTCGCCGCTGGCCGGGGCCCGCAACGAACGGAGATACACCGGTTACGACTTCGCGATCGGGCTGAAGGCGCCGGGCGGCCCCGTCACGGTCACCGCCACCTCCGGCGTCCTGCCGGCCTCCGGACCGGCACCGCGGGTGGCCGAGGTCCGGTTCGAGGAGGTCCGGTCCATTCCCCTGGTCAGTGGGCAGTCCTACACCGGCCCGGTGGGCGCGTTCTTCCCGACCCCGGACGAGTACCACATCATCCTTCCGACCGAGACGGACAAGTGGCTGGCGAACGTCAGCGACTACTCCATGGAGGTGTGGGCGAACGAGGCCGGTTTCGCCTCGCCGGACAAGACCCCGTGGGGCAACGCGCTGCCCGCCGTGGTCCGGTTCGGCTCGGGCGACGACCAGACCATTCTGGTACGCGACGAGGACGGTCTGGGCCGGACGATCACGGTCGCCGCCGCCGACGCCGGCCGGCTGGCCCTGGCCTCCCAGGCGTTCCTCGACGCCGCGGCGGAGGACAACGGGCACCTGATCACCAGTGCCTCGGCCACCGGCGCCAACCTCCGGCAGGTCCTGGTGCTGCTCCCGGCCGGCTTCTCCGAGACCAGCGCGAACCAGGTGGCCGACAGTGTGCGCGACGACCTGCGGCGGCACGGCCTCTACCGTACGGTCCACACCGTCGTCGGCTCCCGGATGACCGAATGGGGCCGGCTGACCCCGCCGAGCTGGATCCGTACCGACCAGCCGGCACCGCTGATGCCACGCGACGTCGAGATGCGGCCGCTGTACTACGCGGACGGACAACTCGCCGGCGTCTCGCTGCCCGCGACGCTGGACGACCCCGCCCTGGACCGGCAGTTCGTCTACAACACCCGCCCCGGCGGACCGCTGACATACACCAGCTACATCGGCAAGAGCAGCGTCGGCGCACCCGAGTACGACCTGCGCCGCAAGGACGAGAAGTGGGACGCGCTGATCCTGACGCACGGCATGAAGGCCGCGTTCTGGATCCAGATGCGCAACGGGCGCAAACCCGACCGGTTCGGTGTCAACGGCGACGTGCTCGCCGACCTGCTGAACAACGGCCGCTACCTGGCCCGGTTCTCGCCGGACAAATTCCGGGGATACCTCGGCGTGGTCTGCCACATCGGCAACCAGCCGTGGCCCGACGGCCCCGCCTCGGCCTTCGGGCGGCGCCTGCACGAACTGGGCGACAAGCGCAGCATCACAGCCGGCAGCGACACCGTGTCGATGGGCTTCGTCCACGGCACCCTGGGCGTCTACCGCGACGGCAGGTACTCGGCGTTCCCGCCCGCCGGTGTGGTGCACCCAACCGATCCGGCACAGCCGGGCATCCTTCCGGTGCTGCCGCCGATGAAGCGGCTCGGCCCGGCACCGGAGAACCAGAACGAACAGATGCCGGGCGTACGGTGGCGCGACGGTCTCACCCTGGCCGATCTGCGGGTCATCGAGTACCTGGACGACGCCGGACGGGTCAACGCCCTCGGCTTCCCCATCGGTGACGACATGGCGCAACGGTTCCGGACCCTCTCCGAGGGGGCCAGCGCGCCGGCCTACCGGTCCTTCCCGGGACGCTTCGACGAGGGCTCGCCGGTGGTCCGCCCGGTTCCGTGGGCCGGGCAGCAGCCGCACTTCTCGCTGTTCGTGCCACCTTTGCGGACCGGCGCCGGCGTCCGGGTGCTGCACCGCCGGGACGGGATCATCGAGATCCCCCGTGCTCAGCTGGGCGCGGTTCTGGTGAAGGGCGGCCTGTTCCGGATGCCCGGCGTCAACGCGTACACGCCGTTCGTGGTCTGGACCTCGCTGGCCGGCGCCGACCCGGACTCCGGGCCGATCCAGGAGATCGGCGACGCCCTGCGCGAGGGCGGCCACCGGGGACAGGTCTTCGGCCCGGGCACCGCCCTGAAGATGAGCGGGACCGGTGCGGCGCTCAGCGACGGCGGACGGATGCGGGCGTACGGGCGACCGCCGGGCGACGAGGCGGTCCCCGGACCGGAAGCGGTCATGATGCCGCCGGTGGAGACGGCCGGCGACGACACGGAGGAGCAGGACTATCCGTGGCGTGCGGATGCCGCGTACCGGCCCACGCCGGTGCACACCCCGGAGACGTCCGACGACGAGACCGCCTCCGATGACGAGAGCGACGACGCATCCGCGGCCGGGCTGACCTACCCGGACGAGCCACCGGCCCAGTCGATCAACTACAACCCGCCACCCCGGCCCGCCACCCCCGCCGACGACAGCGAGCCCGAATCCGAGGACGAGGCGGACCAGAGCGAGCCTGAGGACAGCGACGAGGACGACAGCGAGGAGGATGCGGCGAGCAGCGCCGGCGAACCCGCGGCGCCGCCCGTCTTCCCGGACGAGCCCCCCGCTCAGTCGATCAACTACAACCCGGTTCCGCAGCCCGCCCCGCCCGCGGACGACGAGATCATCGTCGAGGTGGAGGACAGCGACGACGAAACCGGCGACGAGGAGGCCCCGTCCGTGGCGAGCGAGCCGGCGCCCGTCGCTCCCCCGGCGCCCCGGCACCAGGTCGTGCGGGTGGTCGACCGGCACGGCCGGGCGTACGGCTTCGGCATGCCCTACGGCGACCGTGACGCCGCACAGATCGGCGACGAGGTCGGCAAGATCGACAGCGAGCGGCTCCAGACGTACGCCCGTCTGGACCGGCGCGGACAGATGACCACGTCCCGGGTGGTCCCGTGGGCCGGCCGGAACACGACCCGGCCGTTCTGGGTGGACACCCGGAACATGCTGCGTGACAGCGACCCCGACATGGACGTGGTGGCCAACTCGGCGAGCGGCGCCCAGGTCGCCGACCTGCTCGTCAACACCGTCCCGGAGCTGGCCGCCGACTACCGGCGCAAGCCGATCGTGCTGCTCGTCGGCAACGCCGGGCACGGTGACGACGACCCGGGCGCCCCGGCGCGGCGGTTCATCCGGCGGCTGCGGGAGCTGGGCCATCTCGGCACGGTCTACGGTCCGACCGGTGATCTGCGGTTCAAGCCGTCGTCGCGGCACCCGGAGAACTGGCTGCGCATCCAGGACGGCAAGTTCGTACGCCTCGCGAAGGAGCCCGAGCCGCCGCGAGGGACAAGGAGGTAGGAAGGTGTGCCGTACGGGCAAGAGCCCGCGGTGAGCGACCGGGTCGGTGGCCCCGGTGTGGTCGAATACGTTTCCGACGGGTCAGGGCCGAGGGGTGAGGAGAACGATGGTCGACCACGATGACGCCGTGGCGCGGGCCCATCGGGCGCTTCTCGGGCTCGCCGGCCGGGTGCCGGACGAGGCGCTGGCCGCCGCCCGGTTCCGGCTGGCCGAGGGTGTGCTCCCGGACCTGCGGGAGTCGGTGGTCACCCCGTGCTCGTTCGCCGCTTCGACCGATCCGGGCGGTCCCGCGCTGCTCGACCTGTCCGCCGGTGACCTGGATCCGGTGGACCGGGCCGCCGCCGACGCAGCCGCCGGCGAACCCGCGGCACGCGCGTTGTGGCGGGCGTGGCGGATCCCGATGCCGGCCGCCCCGCCGGTCCGGGTCTACGTCCTCGAAGCGGGAGCCGACGAGGCCACGCTGCCACGGCTGACCGCGACGGTGATGACCGCGCTGCGCGACGTGGGACTGACCGCGCCGCAGGTGGAGACGTACCGCATCGGTGTTGATCCGCCGCCTTATCAGCACGCCGCGCGCGGAGCCTCCGCCCTGATCTGGACCCGTGGTGAACGGCCGCCGCTGCGGCTGGCGCGGGTCTTCGACCGGGGTGGCGCGGCCGGGGTGGGGTTCGACCCCGGACACGAGCGACTGTCCGGTGCCGAGAAGGACCGGGTCGCCGCCTATCTGGAGGGTGGTGAGCCGGTCCTGGTCACCACGAGAAGTGCCACCGACGTCGTCTCGCCGGAGCGGGGCACGGTCGTGCCCTTGAGCTTCCGCACCGACGGCCGATGGATCTGGACCGAGACCGTCACCTACTACCTGCGGGAATACTCGCTGGCCCCGGACCGCGAGCTGCTCGGCCACATCCGCGCCAACGAATACGCCGCCGTCGACGTGGACGCGGCCGCGGAGCACCGCGCGCTCGCCCTGCTGCTGACGCGCGCCTGATCGGAGAATCATGACTGACCAGCCGGAAGAGTCGTATTTCCTGCTGATGGATCCGGAGTGGGAGCGGCGCGAGGGTGACGAGACGCCGCCGATGCGGTCGGTGGTCGGCCTGTGGCCGATGCACGCGGACGGCTCGATGGGCCGGTTCCGCAGCAACCCGGAGTATGTTCCGCTGCGCCCGGAGTCGCCGACCGACCCGATCGACGCGCTGCTGCGCCTGGCGATGCGCGGCGACGCCCGGATGGAGCAGGTGCAGCTCGTGCTGCGGGACACCCTGATCGACCTGGCGATGAACGGTGACGGCCGCCCGCTGGTCGTCCGGTCCCCCGACGACGTGCCGTGCGTGGTCATCGCCACGTCGGGGCAGCACCAGCAGCGCGTGTTCGCGCCGGAGTGGCACCGGATCGAGCTGGAGACGCTCGTCGAGCGGCTCGCCGACGGCATCGACGTCATGATCAACCCGAACGGGCCGGCGCCGGTCCGCCTCACCGGCGGCTTCCTGCGGCACACCGCACAGCTCAGCGAGGAGCAGGTCGCCGAGTTGCAGGAGGTGTTCCGGGACTCCGAGGGCGTCACGGTGGTCCCCTGGGAGATGGGCGCCCGATGAGCACGGAGAACTACTTCCTCCTGATGGATCCGGACCGGGCGCCGGACGGGCCGGGGACGATCCCGGCGTTCGAGGCGGTCATCGGGGTCTGGCCGGTGTCCGGGGACGGCACCGTCGGCGCGTTCCGCGGCAACCCGGACTATCTTCCGCGCGACCCCGACGCGGTCGCCGACCCGCTGGACGCGCTGTTCCGGCTGGCCATTCAGGGCAGGGCCGGGGCCGAACAGATTCAGCTGGTCCTGCGCGACTCGCTCTTCGAGGCCGCCCTCAACGGCGACGGACGCCCCCTGATCATGCGCTCGCCGGACGACGTGCCGTGCATGGTGATCGCCACCAGCGGTCCCCGGCGGGACCAGGCCACCGCGCCGCAGTGGCGCCGGATCGATCTGACCGAGCTGGTGTCGCTGCTGCCGGACCGGGTGGACGTGCTGTTCAACCCGGGCAGCGCGGTGCCGTTCCGGCTGATCGGCGACTTCGTCCGCGAGGCGCTGCTGATGAGCGACGAGGAGATCACCGAGGCGTACGAGGCGGTCCGCGAGTCGCTGAGCGACCAGCGCCTGGAGGTGGTGCCGTGGAGTCTCTGAACGGCGGCTCCCCGGCCGGCGAATTCGTGCTGCTCGTCGATCCGGAGTGGGAGAGCGAGGAGGAGGGCGGCGAGCCGCCGTTCGAGGCGGTCGTCGGGATGTGGCCGATCGGCCCGGACGGTACGACCGGCCGGTTCCGCAGCAACCCGGAGTACCTGCCCTTCTTCGAGGAGTCTCCGTCCGATCCGATCGACGCGCTGCTGCGGCTCGCCCTGGACGGCGAGACGGAGATGGCGCGGTTGCGGGCGGTTCTGCGTGACTCGACGTTCGAGCTGGCGATGAACGGGGACGGTAATCCCCTGGTGGACCGCTCCCCCGACGACGTGCGCTGCGTGATCGTCGCGACCAGTGCGCCGCATCGGTCGCGGGTGGCCGCGCCGGACTGGAGGCTGACCGACCTCGATCAGCTGCTCGTCCTCACCGCCGGGGAGGGGTACGACGCGCTGTTCAACCCGGGCGGACCGGCCCCGGCCCGGCTGACCGTGGACTTCCTGCGGGAGACGGCCGGATGAGCGCCGGAATGCTGCACCTGCTCTGCCTGCGCGCCGCCGGCCGGATCCCCGACGACGAGCTGGCCGAGCTGCGCGTGATGGTCGCCGACGGTGACGAGGTCACCTGTGCCGCCCGTCTTCTCGGGGCCTTCCCGCAGGCGGCGGAGGAGATCACCGCACTGGCCGGGCTGCTGCCACCCGGCACGCCGCTGCCCGCCCCGGCCGCCGACGACGAACTGGACGCCGCCGTGGCGACGCCCTTCATCCCGTTCCCCCCGGCCGACCTGCCGTACTACGCGGTGTCGGCTCCCACTGTCGTCGACGAGACCACGGGCGGTGTGGTCGACGACCTCGACCACGCCCTGCTCGACGTGCTGGACCTCCGGCGTACGACGGGAGTGTGGCGCTGCTGGCGGATCACCGTCGGGCCGGGCGACGAGGCGAGCGCGGTCCGGGTCTACCTGGTCGAGACGATGGAGTCCGTCGAGGAACTGCCGGCGGTCGCCGTCCGGGGACAGCGGGCGCTCGCGGCCGCCGGTCATGCCGCGCTGGTCGAGGTCTTCCAACCGGGCCTGCCGCTGCCGTCCTACCAGTGGGCGGCCCGGTCCCGGGCCGCCCTGATCTGGGCCCCGTGGCCGGCCGGTGAGGTGCGGCTGGCCGCCGACGGCCCGGCCTCGGTGCCGGTGGACGACGACGACATCCTGCCGCTCGTCACCTATCTGCGGTCGGCGCCCGCCGTGGTGCCCGGCCTGCACACCGACGGCGAGTGGGTGTGGCCGGCGTCGGCGGCCGACCGGGTGCTCGACGAGGCCGCTCTGACCGATCCTGATCTGCTCAGCCACCTGCGGTCCCGCCTGCGCGAACCGCACGACCCGGCGGACGCGGTCGCCGTCCACCGGGCGCTGGCCTCGCTGATCCGGGCCGGAGTGGTCACCTGATGTCCCCCGGCGACCGGGTCCTGCCGCGCCTGCATCTGCTTCTGCTCCGGGTGGCGGGCTGGACCTCCGACGACGTCGTCTGCCTGCTGCGTGCCCGGCTCGCCGAGGGCCGGCTCTCCGAGGTCGCCCGCTCGCTGCTGGGCGCGGTGCTCGCCGACCGGATCCCGATCCGCCCCGAGGACGCCGGGCTGCTCGCCCGCATGCTGCCCGAGGTCCCCGAGATCGCGCTGCTCGCCGGCGCCGTGCCCGCGAACGGGGCGCTGCGCCCGGCGCACATGTTCGCGCCGGTGCTCGCCCCCGCCCGTACCCCGCCGACGGTTCTGGATCTGAGCGCCACCGACACGGTGAGCCGAGCGGATCGCGCCGCGCGGGAGGCGCTCGGCCAGGTGACCCACCCCCTCGGCCTGTGGCGTTCCTGGCGGTCCACCGCCGGCGGCCGGGACGTCCCGGTCTACCTGGTGCACACCGGTGCGGACGCCGCGAGCCTGCCCGGCGCGGCCGACTGGGTGCAGGGCGAGCTGGCCCGCGCCGGGGTCACCGACCCGCAGGTCGAGGTGTGGGGTCCCGGCGTCGGCCTGCCGCCGTACCAGCGTCTGGCTCTGGGCCGTTCGGCCCTGCTGTGGGCCGCCGAGCCGGCGCGGCCGGTGACCGTGGCACGGGTCTTCGACTCCTGGGATCCGGTTGCGGGCGGCCGGTTCGACGCCGGTCATCCGCTGCTCGGCGCCGGTGACGAGATGGCCCGGGTGCTGGATTATCTGCGGCAGGGGCGGGTGCTGACCACCACCGCCGTCACCGAGCCGGACGTGTTCGATCCCGGCGCCGGTGGGATGATCCCGATGACCTTCCGCACCGACGGCACGTGGATCTGGACGGACGCGGTCATCCACTATCTGAACGCCTACGCGCTCAGCCCCGACGAGGACCTTCTCACGCACATCCGCGAACGCGACCATGTCTTCACCGAGCCGTCTCCGGTCGCCGAGCACCGCGCCATGGTGGCGCTGACCGCGCCCTCTCCCTAGCCCCAGCCCTCACCCTCACTCGCGTGAGGCCGGGGCCGGGTACGAACGGGACCGCTTGCGGTCCGTAGGGGCACAGCGCCGCGCCCGGGTCCGCACGGTCGCGTACCGGCGTGGTCGAATGCCGGGATGACCGACCAGGACCAGCTCCACACCGCCTTGCTGAACCTCGGCGGCCGGGTCCCCGACGCGATGCTGGCCGAGGCCAGGCTGCGGCTGGCCGACACCGGCACGGTGTCGCTCCCCGAGCCGGAGAGCACCCTCGAACTGGCGTTCACCTTCTCCGTCTCCCAGCCGGGCAAACGTGCTTTCGGCGGGCAGGCGCCGCCGCTGACCGATCTGATCGGCCGGGCCGGCCTGATGGAGGAGCCCGACCGGGTGGCGGTACAGACCGTCGCGGGCCTGCCCGGGGCGGTGGCCCTGTGGCGCAGCTGGCGGATCGCCCCGGACTGGGCTGCGCAGGTGATCCCGCCAGCCGCGGTCTACGTCCTCGAGACGACCGGCTCACCGGCCACGGCGGCGGCCACGGTGATGCGTGCGCTGGCCACGGCCGGGATCACGGCGCCCCTGGTCGAGGTGTACGTCACCGGGGACAAGCTTCCGCCGTACCAGGCCGCGGCCCGCAACTCCAGCGCCCTGCTGTGGGCCGACCGGGACACCGAACCGCTCCGGATCGCCCGGGTCTTCGACGTCGTGGACGACGCCGGGGCCCGGTTCACCGACGGGCACGAGCGCCTGTCCGGTGAGGATCTCGCGCGGGTGGTCGCCTACCTGGACGCGGGCGCCCCGGTACTGGCCACCACGTCGCGTACGCCCGACGTGGTGCGACCGGATCGCGGCCCGGTCGTCCCGATGACCTATCGCACCGACGGCCGGTGGCTGTGGCCCGAGTCGGTCGCCTACTACGCCCGGGAGTACGGTCTGGCGCCGCAGCCGGAGCTCACCGAGCACATCCGGTCGCGGGGCCGCCTGCTCCCGGTGACCGACCCGGCCGACGAGCATCGCGCCCTGGCCGTGCTGTTCCAGTCGCACGCGATGGTGGCGGTGCCGTGACGATCTTCGTGGCCATCGCGTCGTACCGCGACCGGGAACTGGTCCCGACGGTGCTGGACTGTATCGCCAAGGCGGCGAGGCCGGACGAAATCCGCATCGCGGTCTGCTGGCAGCACCTCGGTGACGAGGACATCTCCGCGATCCGGGACCTGCCCCAGGTCGACATCCAGGAGTACGACGCCAGGGAGAGCCGGGGCGCCTGCTGGGCCCGCGACAAGACGTTCCAGCAGTACCGCGGCGAGGAGTGGCTGCTGCAGGTGGACAGCCACACCCGGTTCGCGCCGGGCTGGGACGCGCGGATGCTCCGGATGGCGGCCGAGACCGGTGCGGCGAAACCCGTCCTCACCGCGTACCCGGCCAGTTACGAACCGGATCAGGAGTTCACCGGCGAAGGGCAACCGGCCGAGATCATCGTCAACGACTGGACGGCTTTCGGGATACCCATGTTCGGTCAGCGCCTGATCGATGGCGCGGCACCGGGTGTGCCACCCAAACCCGCGAACTTCCTGGCCGCCGGTTTCCTCTTCGCACCGGGCTCCTTCACCGTCGAGGTCCCCTACGACCCGAACATCTACTTCCACGGCGAGGAGATCACCCTCGCGCTGCGGGCTTTCACCCGGGGTTATGACCTGTTCCACCCGACCGAGGTGCTGACCTGGCACTACTACATCCGCGAGGACAGGCCACGGCACTGGAGCGACCATGCCGCCGAGGACTGGGCCCGGCTCGAGGAGCTGAGCCGCCGGAGGGTGCTCTACATGCTGCACACGCCACCGGTCGATCGGCTCGGCATCGGCACGGTGCGCACCCTGCAGCAGTTCGTCGAACATTCCGGGTGCAACTTCGTCCGGCGTACGTGGACCGACACCCTCACACAGGAGCTGGTGCTGCTCTGACAAGGCACGGGTGATCGGCCGGCGCAGATTCCTGGGCCCCGATGGACGGACCGCCCGCACACAGGTCCGGCGACCGCTTCCAGGCCGGCGCCGTTCGTGAAGGCGATCCTGGTGGCGCAGGCATGCCAGGCGCATCCCGTCGTGGTGAAGCGCGTACTCATGCCGCTTGAACAGCCTGGATGACATTCTCGGCACCTGCAGGCCTGTCAGCCGATGAGTGCCCGGACGCCGGCCGGTGGCAGGACGAAGAAATAGCCGCCGCCGAACGGCAGCAGATACCGCTCCATCGCCTCGCCGGCGAGGCGGCGCTGGATCGTGGTGAAGCCCTTCTCCACGTCCCGCTGGTAGCAGATGAAGATCTGGCCGGTGTTCTCCGCGGACAGCCGGTAGGTGTAGCCGTGCCGCAGGATGCGGTGGGCCATGCTGTCCGGCGTTCTCGGGTTCGCCAGGCGGATGTGGGCGTCGACGGCGATCGCCTCGCCGTCGAGGTCGGGTTCGTCGGTCTGTCGTTGCCCGCTCAGGGGAGCTCCGGTGTCCTTGTACCGGCCGATCACGCGCTCCTGCTCGGCGACCGGATCGGAGTCCCAGGTCGGCATCGCCATCTGGATGAGCCGGACCACTTGATAGGTGCCGCCGGTGCACCAGGCGGGTTCGCCGTCGCCGGGCTGCACCCAGATCAGGTCTCCCATCAGCTGCCGGTCGGCGGCATCCGGGTTGCCGAGGCCTTCCTGGAAACCGAACGCGTTACGGATGCCGGGTCCGGGCGCGCTCGGGTGGGAGCCCTCGATGCTCCATCGCCGTCGCAGGCCCGGCACGGAGGGGCGGGCCGGCCCGCGCAGCTGCTCGAGGTCGTCGGCGACAGCCTGGACGAGCAGATCGCCGTGGCACCACTGTGGGTCGGGCACGTCGGCCCGGAAGGCCGGCATCTCGCTGAGCAGCCGGGGCCTGTCGATCGGGAACCGGCCGTCGAACAGCGACGCCCCTACCGCGATCGTGGCGGCCGTGCCGCGCAGGCGTTCCTCGAGGGCGGACAGTGGCGCCGCCAGTTCGGCGGCGGTGACGTCGTACGCGGTCAGGACCGCGGCCCGGCGGACGGGCGCGACCACGACGGGGTTGCCGGTGAGCACGCTGGGGGCGGTCTGCACGGGTGGAGGAGCGGGATCGGAGCAGCCGGTCAGGCCGGCCGCCGCGCTCGTGAGCCCGGCGGCCAGCACTGTCCGGCGACGGGGGCCGGTCATCGGCGGCGGAGGCTCTCGACCGGTGGATGCTCGACGTGGAGCAGCCGGTTCGGTGAGCCGAGAAGCGTGTCCGCGCGCAGCGCACCGGGAGTGGCGCCGGCGGTCAGCGCGGCGGCCACCTGGGCCGGCGTCAGTGTCGGCTGGTCGGCGAGCAGCAGTGCAGCAGCCCCGGCGACGTGCGGTGCCGCCATGGAAGTGCCTTTGAGGACGCGCGTGGCGTTGTCGGTGGCGTTGTGGGCCGACCGGATCTCCTGGCCGGGGGCGAACAGGTCGACGCACGTGCCGTAGTCCGAGCCGGACTGGGTGCCACCCCAGCCGGTCGCGCGCTCCCCGATCGAGTTGCTCGCCCCGACGGTGATCGCGCCGGGCACCGCCGCCGGGCTGTAGTCGCAGGCGTTGGCGTTCCAGTTGCCGGCCGCCACGACATAGGTGAAGCCGGCGTTGATCGAGTTGGTGACAGCGGTGTCCAGTGCGGTGGAACGCGAGCCGCCCAGGCTCATGTTGACCACCGCGGGGTGGACGCCGTTCTGCGTGATCCAGTCCACGCCGGCGATGATCTCGCTGTAGAGGCCCGCGTTGTTGCAGCCGAGCACCCGCACCGAGACCAGGGACACCCGTGAGGCGATGCCGAACGTGGCTCCGCCCACCGTGCCGGCCACGTGGGTGCCGTGCCCGTCGACGTTGCAGTCCTGGCCGTTCCAGCCGTCCTGCACGGTGTCCGCGCCGATGGTGGCGCGCCCGCCGAACTGGCTGTGCGTGGTGCGGATGCCGGTGTCCATGACGTAGGCGGTCACACCGCTGCCCGCCGAGTCCGGATAGCTGTACATGTCGTCCAGCACGGACGAGCGCTGGTCGACCAGGTCGAGGTTCCACAACGGGTACGGCCGCGACGTCGTCCCGTACGCGACGGCGTCGGCCTCGACCCGGGCCACCCGGGGGTCGGCCGCGAGCCGGCGGGCCTGCGTCTCGGTCGCCCGCAGCGCGAAGCCGTGCAGAGCCGTGCCGTACGAGTGGACGACCTCCCCGCCGTACCGGTCAGTGACCGAGTCCGACGCGAGGGCCGCGGGTCCCGCATCGTCCTTGAGCGTGACGATGTAGCGGTCCTTGACGGCCCCTCCGGCCGGCACGTACACCGGGCCGGTCAAGGGCGCCGCCGCCGCGCTGCCGGCAGCACCGGTCAGCGTGACGGCGACCGCGGCAGCGAGCACCGTTCCGGCGAGTCGCCGGGTACGTCTTCCCATCGTGTCCTCCCCCATGTGCGTACTCGTGGTCAGCGCTCGCCGACGGTGAAGCCGGCGCACCAGAAGGAGGCGATCCCGTACTCGGGGTCGGTGACCCGCCAGCGCAGGTCCTCCCAGCCGTCCGCGGCCATGTCGACGATCTGGAGCCCGAGCGGCAGGTCGCCGGCCTCCTGGTGGAACTCGAGCCCGGTGACTCCGGTGAAGCGGAGCACCGGTGCCTCTCCTGCCCCGGGGGCGGTGGCCCGCGCCTGGATGGACAGGCGCAGGCCGTCGGCGGCGTTGTCGATCTCGACCCGCCCGATCACCCACGCGGCGCGGGCGAGCAGGGCGTCGTAGGCCGCCAGTGGATCGATGGTCATGGCGTGAACTCTCCCGGTACGTGTTTCTCGATCTCGTGGCCGTTCTTTCCGGGGCCGTACACGAACCGGTGGTAATGGGTGTCCGGGATGCCCTGGCCCGGCAGTCCGGCGTTGTAGTCGGTGCGCCCGATGAGCCGGCCGTACTGATCGTAATGAGCGGTCCACGGTTCCTGCCGTTCCCCGCCGGGGCCACGGTTGTTGTTGTAGGTGCCCTCGATGATCCGGGTGCCCGGTGTCGTCTGTTTCGGCGCCTTGAAGCCCTTGTCCAGCAGGTAGTAGCCGGGGATGTAGCCGTCGTCGCCGGTGCCCCCGGAGCCACCGCCCGGGTTGGCCGGCTTCTCGCCGGTGGGGTCGGTCAGCAGGGTCGGCTGGTTGCTGACGTAGGCGTACAGGTTGAGGCCGCCGGCGAAACCGATCGGGTCCTCGCTGAGGAACCGTTGCAGAACCGGGCTGTAGTACCGCTCGCGGTAGAAGTAGAGTCCCGTGCCGTCGTCCTCGCGGCCGGTGTAGCGGTACGGGTTGCCGTTGTCGGTGCCGGTGACGGTGGTGGCGCCGAACGGCTCGTAGGAGTACGCCGCCCCGGCCCCGGTCGTGTCGACCAGGCCCACCGTGCTGCCCAGCGCGTCGGTGAGGTAGCGCCGGGTGGTGCCGCCGCTCTCGCGCAGCTGGAAGCCGTCGGTGCCCGCGCTGGTCATGGTGGCGGTGACGGCACCGTTCACGCTCTCCTGCAACGGGTTCGTGCCGTCGTAGAGATAGGTGGTGGTGGCACCGTCGACGGTTCGCCCGGTGCGGCGCCCGTCGGTGGCGTACGTGAAGGATGCGCTCCGGTCCGCGCCGGACAGGGCGGCGAGTTCGCCGCGCGCGTTCCAGGTGTAGGTGGTGACGCCGTCGGAGGTGATGTTGCCGTCGGCGTCGTGGGTGACCGCCGTGTCGGCGACCTTCTCGATCCGATTCGCGGCGTCGTAGGTGGCCGGGCCGAACTCCGGCGGCAGGGCGGTCCGCGAGTACGTGCCGGTGACGCGGATCGGCCGGCCGGCGGCGTCGTACTCGTAGCCCAGGTCGCCCAGCACGGTGGTGCCGTTGCGGTAGGTGATGGTCTTGACCTGGCCGGCGTCGGTGTACGCATAGGTCTGGCTGATGCCGGTGCTCGGTGCGCCGGCCCGCTCGGCGCGGCCGGTGACGTCGCGGCCGACGGTCGTCACCGCGGTGCCGCCCTGCTGGATCTCCTGCAGGGCACCGTTGGCGTCGTACAGGTGCCGGGTCGCGGTACGCCCGGCGACGGTGAGGGTCCGATCACGAACCGCGGCGGTGTAGCTGTAGGCCACGCTGCCCTGCGGTGTGCCCTCGCCGGTGATCCGGTCCAGATCGTCGTAGTCGGTGGTGACCACGCCGGACACGCTGTCCTCGGTGCGGCGCAGCCGGTTCCCCGCGTCGTAGCCGTAGGTGATCGTGCCGCCGCCGGTCACCGTGCGCTGTCGGAGCCGGTCGAGCTCGTCGTACGCGTTCTCGGTGACCACGCCGCGGCGGCTGGTGTGCTTGTCCGCGTTGCCGTTGAGGTCGTACTCGTAGGCCTCGGACTGCCCGGCCGGATCGGTCACCGTCTCGACCTGGTCGCGGGTGTTGTAGCCGAAGTGGGTGGTGCCGCCGCGGGCGTCGGTCACCTCGGTGCGGTTGCCGTTGGCGTCGTAGTCGAAGCGGGTGGTACGGCCGAGGCCGTCGGTGACGGCGCGGACCAGGCCGGCCGCGTCGACGGTGGTGTCGGTGCGCACACCGAGCCCGTCGGTGGCCCGGACCGGACGGCCGATCCCGTCGTACGCGGTGCGGCTGACGTTGCCGGCCTCGTCGGTCGTCTGCACCGCGTCGGAGCCGGCGTACACCGTGGTGACCGCCTTGCCGGCCGGGTCGGTGAGCCGGGTGACCTGGCCGGCCGCGTCCGTCGTGACCAGCGACTTGCGATTCTGCCGGTCGGTGACGCTCTTGAGGTATCCCTTGCCGTCGATCTCGTAGACGGTCGCCTTGCCGTAGCCGTCGGTGTGCCTGGTCAGCTCGGCGTAGGGCCCCGTCCAGTCGAACGTCTCGCTCCGGGCCTGGGCTGTGCCGTCCAGCACGGTGATCTTGTTGACCTGCCCGGCGGCGTTGTACGTGTAGGCGGTGCGCCGGTTCAGCGCGTCGACCGTGGCGGCGCGGCGGACGCCGGACGTGTCGTAGGTCGTGGTCGTGGTCTGGGCGAGGCCGGTGCCGTACGCCTTGGTGTCGGTGAGGACCTGGCCCTGCGCGTTGAAGGTGAAGCGCCGCTTGTTGCCCTCCGGGTCGGTCATCGTCGTCTCGGTGACCGAGGTGCCGGAGGTGACGTAGTCGAAGGTGATCAGACCGCCGTCCGGGCCCTTCTGGGTCTTCACCCGCTTGTTCGCGTCGTAGGTGTTGACCAGGTACTCGGTGCCGCGCGGGTCGGTGATGCTCTTGAGCAGGCCGTTCTCCCACGTGTAGCGGGTGACGCCGCCGCGGGTGTCGGTGACGGTGGACAGCCGGTTGCCGGTGTCGTAGGTGTAGCCGACCTTGCGGCCGATGTTGTCCTCGATGGACGTGATCTTCGGCGGATTGGCCTGGTCGTAGCTGAACTTCACCCATCGGCCGTTCGGCGAGGTGATCTGGGTGACCGCGCCGTTGAGGCGGACCTTGCCGTCGGTGCCGGGCGCGGCGGTGGCCCGGGTGATGGTGGTGGTGTTGCCGAACTTGTCACGGATCTCCTGCACCGGCGACTCGTCGCCGAGCACGTACACGGTGCCGTCACGAAGTTTGACGTCCCAGCCGTCGCCGTTCCAGGCCACGGTCGAGCCGTCGTACCGGGTCGGTGTGGGGTCGGCCTTGAAGATCGCGCCGGCGTAGTCGTTGCCGGGGGACGTCCGGGAGTAGTGGATCTTGCTGCCGTCCGGTTGGACGAGATCGAACTGCTGGAAGTCGAAGTTGCCGATCTGCCCCGGCGACCAGGGGAACAGCCCGTAGTCGAAGTTGGTGCCGACGCCGAACGCCCGGGTGTCCACGTCGCCCTGCTGATAGGTGCGCTTGATCTCGATCGGCACGATGTCGTCGACGGTCAGGTCGACGGCCTCGTCCACGAGCAGGCCGGTGGACGGGTCCACCGGGTCACCGACCCGGGCGCCGTTGGGCCGGGGTGCGTTCTGGGCGGGGTTCATGCCCGGCACCGCGGTCATCGCGCCGGTGAGCCGGTAGAACTTGACGTCCGGGTCGGGGACGATCTGCTTGCCGTCCGGGGTGACTGTGCCCAGGCCGTACAGGTGCCAGCCCTTGACGTCGGGGTCGTAGTTCCAGAACTGCGTCCGGGTGCCCGGCGCTTCCCTGGTGTAGTTCGGATAGACGATCCGCGCGCCCTCCGGGAAGAGGACCCCGCCACCGGGTTGGACGGAGAAGTACACCGGGACGCGGGTGGGCGGCAGGGGGAACGGCGGCCGGTCGATCGGGATCGGCGTCAGGCTCAGCTCGTGGGCGACGTTGCCGTCGGCGTCGCGGATCACGGTGCCCTTCGGGATGTGCACCTCGAGGCCGGGAATGGCCTTCGTGGTCAGCACGATCTCGCGGGTGGTCGGGCTCGGCACGGAGACCGTGGCCCGGACGTCGATCTTCGGCAGGAAGACCGTGTACGGCAGGACAAGCACCTCACCGTGGGTGACGTCCACGCCGATGTCGAAGACCCCGTACGTCCCGCGGGCGGTACCGGTGGTGCCCCGCCCGTCGACACGCAGCGCGAGATGCCCGGACGGGAGACCGGCGAGGGCGAACCGGCCGTCCGCACCTGTCGTCGTAGTCTTGCCGCGGGCGCTGACGGTGACACCGCCCAGGGGGTTGCCTCCGGTGGCGAGCACCCGGCCCACCACACCGGTCACGCCGGCGGGGAACTGCAGCGCCCGTTCCCGGGTGGGCGCCGGCGCACGGCGGGTGGACCAGTCCACGCCGGCCAGGTTCTTCGCGTCGGGCGTCCATCCGGTGTCCTCGCACGCCTGCGCGGTCGCCGGTGGCGGCGCGGGAGCCGCAGCGGGCTCACCGGGCTGCTGCAGGACGGGAGCGCTCAGCGCCGGTTTCTGCTCGGCGCCGGTGGCGCAGCTGGGCAGAACCGCCCCGGCCGTGCCCGGCTCCTCCTTGAAGGGCGCCTTGGTAGCCGCCGCGGCCGCCTTGCGGTGCACGGCCATGTCGAACGATCCGGTCGCGCCGTTGCCCGGGTCGAAGATCAGCGTGTACGTGCCGGTCGTCGGCAGGCTGGGCAGCAGCTCGGTGAAGTAGTACATGCGCCAGCGCCGCGCCAGCACCGCGCCGGCCGGGTCCAGGACCGTGAAGTAGATCGTGTTGCCGCCCAGGTTGAGGTTGGACAGCGTGATCTGGGTGGTGACTGCGGCCGTACCGTCGAAGGTCATCAGGCCGTTCTGGCCGGGCCGGGCGATCGGGAAGCTCTTGGCCGCGCCGCCGACCTCGGCCTTGCCGAGGTTGAGTTCCGAGGACAGCAGGAGGTTGTACGCGCCCGTGGCCGCGTTGTTCGGGGTCAGCTCGATGCGGTAGGTCCCGGCGGCCGGCAGCGCGGGCAGGTCGATGCCGTAGCGCAGATCGATGGTTCCCCAGAAGTCGAGCTGGGCGTTGTCCGGCTTGTAGATCCGGGTCAGCACGAAGTCGATGTCGCCCGTGGCGCCGAAGGACAGCCGCTGGCCGGCGGTCCCGGTGAACGTGGCCACGATGCGCTGACCCGGCAGGGCGACGTCCGCCTTGGTGGCGGGCGCGTCCGGAGTCAGCGCGCCCACGTTGCGCGGCTCGGCCGCAACCACGGCGAGTGTGCCCTTGCCGGCGGACTCGGGATCGACCTGCAGCCGGTACTTGCCGGTGACCGGCAGCGCCGCGATGTCGATGGAGCGGCCGCTGCCGAGCGACACCAGGAACCCGTCCGGCTTGTAGAGGCGCAGGTTCACCTCACCGGGCAGGGACCGGTCCGTCGTGCCGAGGTAGAGCGGCCGGCCCTGCACCCCGTTGAAGTCGAGCCACACGTCGCGGCCGGGCCGGTCGACGGTCACGGTCTTCATGGCGTTGACCGGCAGCTCGCCGCCCTCGGCCCGGGTGGACAGCCAGGCGTTGAGGCCGCCGACGGCGTGCCAGCCCGTGACGAAGATGCTGTGCTGCCCGGTCTTGCGCAGCGTGGGTATGTCCCGCGACTCGGCCCACCCGGTCTCGAGGGTCACCTGGACCTCGTCGGGCTCCACCATGATCGCCGCCGGGTACGCGGGCCGGTCGTTCTGCTGCAGCGTGTTGTCGGTGTAGCCGAGTTGCAGCACTTGACCGGTCGTGCCGGCGAACGGCAGTCGTACGGACTGCCCGGGACGCTGGATGGCGACCGGCACGGAGGAGCCGTTGACGGTCATCGTGGCGCCGTTGATGACGGTGGACAGCCAGACCCGGCCGAAGCCGAGCTCGTTCGCACCGAAGGTGATGGAGAGCTTGTAGGTGCCGGTCTGCTTGGGCTTGAACACCATCGTGGGCGTGTAACGGGTCAGCGACGCCTGCCACGTGAACACCGAGTTGTCGGGCGCGGTCACCTTGACCACGTACGTGTTGGCCGGCTCGCTGAGCTCGGTGAGGCCGAAGCTCATCCACTGGTTGGCGGTGGCCGCGAACGTGGTCTGGAACGGCTGTTGGGGCACGGTGATCTGGAACGGGACCCCGGAGCCGTCGGCGGTCAGTGCCGTTCCGCTCAGCGTGTTCGACGCGGTGATGCGCATGCTGCCCGACGCGCCGTCGTTGGGCTTGATGACCATGGCATAGGTGCCGGTCGCAGTCAGCTTCGGCAGGTCCTGGCTGAGCGGGCCGCCGGACCACAGGTCGAGGGGATCGCCGAGCACCCCGCGGGCGAAGTTGCCGCCGTAGGGCTGGTAGAGCCACAACGCCGAGCGCTTGGGGACGGTGTTGCCGTCGAACTTGAGGTTGAGGTTCTCGCCCGCGACGCCGTCGATCAGCACCAGCGCCGCCTTGCCGGCCGGCACGGTCACCGTCAGCGACGGGCTGCCTGCCTTGATCCGGCCGCTGGGCACCAGGTTGCTCATCACGAAGCCCCGCGGAGCGACGTAGAAGTCACCCGCGCTCTCCGCGGTGCCGCCGGCCGTACGCACCGACACTTTCCCGGACTGCGCCGCCGCGGGGACCCGCACCTTGAGCGTCGTGGCGCTCGCCTCCTGCACCCGGGCGGTGGTGCGGTGGAACATCACCACGTTGCGCGCCGGGTCGGTGTCGAAGCCGGTGCCGGTGATGGTCACCAGGTCGTTCTTGTTGCCCCGGTCGGTCGACAGGGCGGTGATGCCCGGCACCGGCGCGCCGTCCTCGACCCGGAACGGCCGGGGGCTCGTGGCGGAGTGGCCGCCGACGCTCACCTTCACCACGCCGTCCGTGGCGCCGCTCGGGATCTGGATGCGCAGCCGGCCGGTGGTCGCGCGGCTGACCGCGGCGGCGATGCCGTCGACGGTCACCTCGTTGGCGCTGGTCGTCGCGCTGAACCCGGCACCGCCGATCTCGATCGACGACCCCGCCGGGCCCCGCGCGGGGACCAGCGCGAACACAGCTACCGCGCCGGGTTCGATCCGCTCGGTGCGCAGCAGATTGCCGGCATCGTCGTAGCGGTAGGCCGCCGACCCGGTAGCGGGATCGGTGACTCCGGCCAGCTGTCCGGCGGCGTCGTAGAAGAACTCCCGAGGCCCGGGCGCCGCCGCCGCGTTCGCCGCCGCCGCGTTCGCCGTCGCCGCGTTCGCCGTCGCCGTCGCCGCGTTCGCCGCTGGCGGATGCTGCCCTGGCGGAGCGGTTTGAGCGGCCGCCGCGGCCGGAAGGCCGGCGACCGCAACGGTCACGGCGACCGCGACGTGGATCAGATGAGCAGGCAGACGGAACCGCATTGATCCCCCCGAAAGATCAGACCAATGGACCAACCCATCGATCGCCGTCAACGTAACCGAAACGATCCGCCCGCCGCCGCCCCCCTTTTCTCCGCCACCGGCGTCCGGCTGCCGACCCAGCTGCTGAAACCCTCAAACATCAGTAACCAAGGTTTAAAAATTGACACATGACGATGAAAATCTGACGGGTACGGGGCACCGGCCGGGAACGCGCCGGGCTACGCTGCGGCTGTGCCCGCACACCGCCGGATCGCTGCGTTGCTGATCTCGTCCTGCCTGTCGCCTCTGCTACTGTCGGCCGCCGCCTGCTCTTCAGACAGGCCCGACCGAGCCGCCGTGGTCGCAAAGATCCGGGCCGACCCCGACATGGCGGACGCCCCAGCAGCGGTGGTCGACTGCATCGCGGACTGGTACACGACCGACGCACCCGACAAGGCCCGCGAGGCGTTCCTGGCCGGAGAAGCCCCACCCGAAAGCGCCGGGCCCGAGATCCTCGAATGCCTCAAGAAAGCGACCTGACCCGGGCGTCATCCCATTCGCGATGAGGCGCACCTCGGCTCTCGAACGCTCCCCGCTACGCCCGGTTGACCTCGTCCGGCACCGGACCGCACGAACAGCACCTGGGCGACGTTCCTGCGCTCCCAAGCCCAGGCCGTCATCGCGGCGGACTTCTTCGAGACCGTGACGCTGACCGGCGCCCGCCTGTACGTGCTGGCCGTGATCGAGCACGCCACCCGCCGGGTCCGGGTTCTCGGTGTCACGCCCCATCCGACCGCCGCCTGGGTCGCGCAGGCTGCCCGGAACCTGGTCATGGACATCGAGGACCCCGGCGGCCAGGTGAAGTATCTGATCCGTGATCGAGACGGCAAAGACCCGGCCCTGCTCGACGCGATCCTGTCCGACGCCGGTATCGAGGTCGTGCTCACCGGGGTCCGGATGCCCCGGATGAACTCGATCATGGAGCGGTGGATCCAGTCCTGCCGCCATGAGCTACTCGACCGGACCCTGATCTTCAACCAGGCGCATCTGCTGTACGCCCTGCGCGAGCACGAACGCCACTACAACGACCACCGGCCGCACCGGGGCATCGCCAACGCCCGACCACACGCACCGCTACCCGAACCAACCACCGACCCGGCGACCCTCGGGCGGCTCCGCATCCACCGACATGATCGGCTCGGCGGACTCCTCCACGAATATGAGCATGCTGCCCGACCAGCACGGATGGCATTATCGGCACCCGCAGCGCTCGCCGGAGCTTCCGGCCAGCGCCTCCCAGAACCGTGGCGGCAGACGCCGAGCAGCTCGCCGGTGCGGTGCCCGAGGGGCTCGGGATACTCCTCATCGCCGGGGTCGGTCAGCGTGCCGGAGTAGCCGAAGATCACCGCGCGCATGGCCCACACACGGACGCGCCGGAGACCCCCATGGTGCGAGGGCCTCCGGCGAGGCGGTTACGTGCGGTGGATCAGGATCCGCGAAGGATCAGGTTGCCGTTGCCCGCGGCGCAGCTCTGCGAGCCGCTCACTTCGCTGGCGCGTTGTGCGGCGCCGCATTCGCCACGGCTTTATCCGGCTGGCGTTTCGTTCAATCCCAAACCACGCAGGATGTTATCGCGGTTCGCGTTTGCGCGCAGCGCGGTCAAGGAATTCAAGCGGCCCAGCAAAGTCGTGGAAGATGCAGGGCATTTCAAGTCTTGAATCGCGGACAAGGTTCTTTCGAAACGTTGGATGCGGCTTTCGAGGTCCGTTCCACTCGGAAGGTTCGCATTCTTGAGCGCTACCTGCGCGTTCACTTGGGCTTGAGTGGGTGGGCAGCGACCGGGAACGTTCACCCCGGTAGGGCCAACGCGGTCGGCCGTCGCGTTCGGATTGCCCGGGCTGAAACCCAGCGCCGGCACCAAAGCGTTGATGTCACCGGAGCCGGCTCCGGCGTTCCCCGTCGCTCCACTCGCGGCCGCGTCACCGGATCCTGTGGCGGCGGCTTTATCCGCTGGCGTTTCGTTCAAACCCAAACCACGCAGGATGTTATCGCGGTTCGCGTTTGCGCGCAGCGCGGTCAAGGAATTCAAGCGGCCCAGCAAAGTCGTGGAAGATGCAGGGCATTTCAAGTCTTGAATCGCGGACAAGGTTCTTTCGAAACGTTGAATGCGGCTTTCGAGGTCCGTTCCACTCGGAAGGTTCGCATTCTTGAGCGCTACCTGCGCGTTCACTTGGGCTTGAGTGGGTGGGCAGCGACCGGGAACGTTTACCCCGGTAGGGCCAACGCGGTCGGCCGTCGCGTTCGGATTGCCCGGGCTGAAACCCAGCGCCGGCACCAAAGCGTTAATGTTACCGGAGCCGGCTCCGGCGTTGCCCTGTTCGGCGGCCTGGCTCATCCCCGTGCCGACCGCGAGCGCCGAGCCGAGCAGCGCTGCGGCGGCACCTCCAATCACCAGCTTGCGCGTCCGGCTGCTGATTCCGCGTCGATACATGCACGGCTCCTCCTCGTCTCGGTACTGCTTGTGCCGAGATATACGAGCAGTGATGTGGCAGCAGTTCATGACGCTGAGCAAGCGTTCCTTAAAGTTTCTTTAACGTGACTCCCGGGGCGTGCAGCCGCCAGCATCGTCGCGCCCACGTCCGCGCGGCCCAGAAACGCCGCAGCGCCGAACCCCTACAACAGGGCGGCGATCTGCACGACCTCGGGGACGGCCTGTTCATCACCACCAAGAACGGCCGGATTGGTAGTTGCAGTGCCAACGCTTCTTCTACCGCCCCTCTCAAGAGCCCTCCACCAGCACCGATGCCAGGGGTCAAGGGCGGCCGCAGGCCATCGCGAAGCGACATGGAGCGTCCTTGACGCCTGGTACCGGTGCTGGACGGGCCATTGAGTCGAGAGGGAAGGCCGACCGAGTTGTCGCTCGTGCCTTCCGGGGTCCGCTGGACTGCCGCCGGCCGAAGTCCAGCTCCAGGAGCGAGGATGGATGCCATGGTGCGGCCCGCCGCGCCGGCCGATTCCAGCCGGTAGCGCAGCACACCCGACACCAGCGGCCCAGCACCGCGACGGCCGCCACCGCCGTACCGAGAAGGATCAGGCCGGCACCGAGCAGGCGGCTCCCCACCTGTACCGCCGCGGGTTGTTTCGGTTGTTGCACAGGATCGTGCGTTACGTGGAAGACCGGGTATTGCGCGGCCACATGGTCGAAGTCGGGCAGCGGCGCTCGCGGGTCGACGGCCATGTGCGGCCGGGCTCCGGGAGCGACGGCGAGATAGCGGCGCAGGATCGGGGCGCGCGCGTCGGGGTCGACGTCCGTGAGCAGGACGTTCTCGGATTTCCCGTGATGGATCACGGCGTGACCGCCGGCGGCTCGCACGTTGGCCACCCAGTTCGAGGTGGCCCCCAGCATGGACACGAGGTAGCGCTCGCCCTCGTGCTCGGCGACGACGAGGGGGAAGGTCACGGGCTTGCCGGTGCGGCGTCCGGGAACCTCCAGCGTCACCCAGTTGCGCGGCGCCAGCTTCCCACTACTGAATTGGAGGGCGGAGATCCGGTTCAGGGTGCGGGCCAGCCGGTTGGGGCGGCCGTGCTGGTACAGCCACCGGGTGAACTGAACGCGGATCGCAGTCACGGGCTCTCTCGTTTCTGTACGGCCGGCACGGGACGGCGCCGGGCGACCCAGCGTGCCGCTTCGTCGACGCCCCAGACGATGAACGGGAACGGGGCGACGATCGCGAGTTGAGTGGCGCTGAGCGCGGCGGTGCCGAAGATGTCCTGCAGCCACGGTGTGTAGATGACGGCGGCGGTGAAGACCAGCTCGAACAGGATTCCCCACAGCAGCAGGCGGTTGCTGAAAACGCCAACGGTGAACAGCGATGCCCGGTCGGTGCGGGCGGCGAACGCGGTGCCGATCTGGCAGGCGACGATCCCGGCGAACGTCATCGTCGTGGCCTGCAGGTAGGCCTGGTGCAGGGCGGTACCCGGCCCGGTCGGATCGCCCAGATGCCACCCGGCACGCATCAGCGTGTAGAGGTAGCCGCCCATCACCAGCACCGCGGACACCCCGCCGAGCAGCAACCACGCGCGCAGCAGCAGCTTGCGGTCGATCACCCCGGTCCGGCGCGGCCGGGGCGGGCGGTCCATCAGGCCCGGCTCGGCCGGTTCGCGGCCCAGCGCCAGGGCGGGCAGCGTCTCGGTGCCGAGGTCGATCGCGAGGATCTGCAACACCGTCAGCGGCAGCGGGATCGCCCCGCCGGACAGGGCGAAGACCAGGAACGGAACGACCTCGGGTACGGCGTGGGCGAAGATGTAGAGCACGAATTTGCGGACGTTGGCGAAGACCCGGCGCCCGGCGCTGACCGCGGTGACGATGGTGGCGAAGTTGTCGTCGGTGAGGACCATCGTCGCGGCTTCGCGGGCGACGTCCGTACCGGATCGGCCCATCGCCACGCCGATGTCGGCGTGACGCAGGGCGGGGGCGTCGTTGACGCCGTCGCCGGTCATCGCCACGATGTTCCCGCCGGCCCGCAGTGCCTCGCAGATCCGCAGTTTCGCCTCCGGTGACGCCCGGGCGAACACGATCTCGTCGTCGTCGGCGACGAGGTGGTCGAGGTCGGCGTCGCTGAGCCCGTCGAGTTCCTCGCCGGCCACGATGCGCCCGCCGGGCAGGCCGATGCCGACCTGGTGGGCGATCGCGGCGGCGGTGGGCCCGTAGTCACCGGTGATGACATGAATACGGATACCCGCCCGGTGGGCGCTGGCGACTGCCTCGGCCACTCCCGCACGGGCGGGGTCGACCATCGCGACCAGGCCGAGCAGCGTCAGACCGGCCTCCGCCTCGTCGCGGCGTACCGGGATAGGTTCACCGGCCGCGTAGATCCGGTACGCGACGGCGAGGACCCGCAGGCCGTCGGCCGCGTACCGGTCGATGGTGTGCTGCAACTCGCGACGGGTCGGCTCGTCCAACGTTTCGCAGCACGGCAGCACCGTCTCGGGCGCCCCTTTGGTGTGTACGGCGACGACGCCGTCGGTCTCGTCGACGCTGGTCATACGTTTGAGGTGGGCGTCGAAGTGGAAGATCGCCCGCCGGGCGGCGTCGCGATTCGCCGGGGTCACGTCCACGTCCTGGTGGGCGGCCAGACGCAGCAGGGCCAGTTCCGTGGGATCACCGCTGCCGGTGGGCTGGCCGCCGGCCGGTGGCTGCGCGCTGGTGCAGGCGGCGGCAGCGGCGGCGAGAACGGCGGCGCGCGGGTCGTCGATCTTGCCGGTGGCGTCGAGTTCAGCGCCGGGCAGCCACATCCGGGTGACGGTCATCCGGTTCTCGGTGAGGGTGCCGGTCTTGTCGGTGCAGATGACGGTGGTCGAGCCGAGGGTCTCGACGGCGGAGAGGCGTTTCACGACGGCGCCCTTGCGAGCGAGTTCGCGGACGCCGACGGCCAGGGCGAGGGTGATGATGGGCAGCAGGCCTTCGGGGACGTTCGCGACGATCAGGCCGATGGAGAAGCTGATCGCGGCGCTCCAGCCGAGGCCGGCCCCGACGCCGATGGGCAGGAACGCCACCCCGACGGCGACGGCGACGACCGCGATGATCCACGTCGCCCGGCGTACCTGTGTCTCCAGCGGGCTGGGCTGCGCGGAGCCTCGCTGGGACAGGGCGGCGATGCGGCCGAGTTCGGTGTGCATGCCGGTGCGGGTGACGACGGTGATGGCCTCGCCGCCGGTGCAGGTGGTGCCGCTGAAGACGAGGTCGTGGGCGTCCAGCATCGAACCGGTGTTCCCGGTGGGCCCGGCGCCGCGTGCGGCGGGCACTGATTCGCCGGTCAGCGCGGACAGGTCGACAGTGACGGCCCCACTGATGATGCGGGCGTCGGCGCTGATCCGTTCACCTTCGGCGATGATCAGGACATCGCCGGGTACCAGCTCCCGGGCGGGGATCTCCGTGCGGATGCCGTCGCGGATCACCTGGGCCGTGGCGGGCAGGAATGCGGCGAGGGCGTCGACGGCGTGTTCGGCCTGCATCTCCTGGACGAATGCGAACCCGGCGTTGAGCAGGATCACCGCCACCACGGCGAGCGCGAGCGCCGGGGTGCCGCCAGCCCAGGCGAGACCGGCGGCGACCGCCAGCAGGATGGCCAGCGGCTGGGTGAACTGCGCCAGCAATTCGGCGGGCCATCGCCGGCCGGTGCGCCGGGCCAGTTCGTTGGCGCCGTAGACGACCGTGCGCCGGGCGGCTTCGCGGCCGGCCAACCCTTGCGGTGATGTGTGCAGGTCCCGGAACAGGTCGGTCAGCGGCTCCCGCGCATTGACTTCGCGTTCGGCGCTGTCGTCGGTGATAGCGCCGCTGCCGGGAGTTTGCGTATCTGTGGTCATTGGTGGGGCCTCTTCGCATACCGGTGGCGCATGGTGCTGGTGTGTCCGGGGCCGCTGAGTTTGTAGCCGGCCGTCGGGCATGGGTCTATTTCGGGATGACGACCGTTGGGCAGGTGGCGTGCTCGACGCAGTGCTGGCTGACCGAGCCGAGCAGCATCCCGGCGAAGGCGCCGTGGCCGTGGCTGCCGAGGACCATCAGTTCGGCCCCCTTGCTGGCCTCGATCAGGACCTGAGCTGCTGGCCCTCCCAGGACGCGGGTCGTGACGGGCACAGGGTGGTCGTCCTCGCCCTGCACCTGTGCCACGGTCTCCGCCAGTGTCTTCTCGGCGTACCTGATGATGCCGGCGTCGTCGATGCCCGTGGGTGTCCAGCCGTAGGCGTAGGCGAACATGGGCGGGACCTGCCAGGCGGTGACGGCCTCTACAGTGGCACCGGTCAGCCGCGCGTGGGCGAGTGCCCAGCGCAGCGCTTCGGCTGAGCCCGCGGAACTGTCGACTCCGACGACGATGCGCTGGTCCGGTACCTGTTCCTGATCGATCATGACGAACTCCTGACATGAGGGCCCGCTCGCAGCAGCGGGGGTGATGGCGCGCTGGTTGACGGGACGACGTATCGCGCGGCGGGCACGGTCCGGGAGGCGGAACGCGCCCGCTGCGCGGTTCTACGTGAGCCAGGTGTTGCGCCGCACGAGCGGGGTCGCCGCCCATCGACGGCCGAGGCCCCACTTGTTTCCCGCGCCCAGCAGAGCCAGCAGGACGAGGACGGCGGCGTAGACGAGGTGGTCGTCCATGAACGGGTTGGTCGCCGGCGGCAGGACGGCGGTCCACATCAGGACGGTCAGCAGCGCCCCCGAGGCTGCGGCGATGCGCATGCCGATGCCGAGGATCAGCGCCAGGCCGATGCCCAGAAGCGCCGTCATGAACAGCACGTCGACGACGGCGTTCCCGGCGATCGCGTGGTAGAACCCGGAGAACGGGCCGGTGGTGGCTTTGCCGAGGAACCCGGCGGTGGGGCTGCCGCCGTCCAGCCACGCGTTGGCGGCGGGAGTACTGCGCCCCAGACCGAACAGTTTGTCGAGGAACGCCCACAGGAACACCCAGCCCAGGGCGATCCTGATTCCGGCTGACAGGTACCGCGTCGCGGTGGCGGTCCGCCCGGTCGTCGCGGTGGCGGAGTCCGGGGCGACGGTGGTGCCCGGATAGTGCCGTGTGTCCTTCGGCGGTTCGGTGGTGGTCACGGAGGATTCGTGCTCGTTGGCGATGTTGACCATCGCGCTCACATTCCTTCAAGTGTTCGTGACACATGTTCCGCGGCGCGTCCAAGCGCGCCAGCGGATGGTGCGGAGAGGGTGGTGCCACCCGCTCAGGGTGGCGGCCGTGCTCCTGTGCCAGCTCCGAGGCCGGTCGAGGATGCGTCAACCACAGCAGGATCCACGAAATGGTGGGAGATGTCGGCGGCGACGGCGAACTCGATGGCCACCGGGGTCCCGGGCGACACGTTGACCGTACGCGCATTTCGCCGAGACCGCCGACGGCGCCCCTGCCAGGTGCCCTGAGCAGGGGTAGGGTTGAGATGTCGCCCTGGACCCCGGTGGCCTGGTAGTTGGCCGTTGTGTGTGTCTCGGCGTTTCTTCGCCCGCCGCAGCGATCAGGTGCGTTTCGCACAACAGACTTTTCTCGGGCACGACTATCCGGCTGCGGCCGAAGTCAGGATCCCCTCATGTGGTCCCTGTGGATCGCCCTCATCATCCTGCTGCTCCTCGCTCTGGCGTTCCTCGCCGTGAAAGTCGTCAAGCAGTACGAGCAGGGCGTTCTGTTCCGGCTCGGCAAGGTCATCGCCGTCCGCAAGGCCGGCCTCACCGTGATCATCCCATTCGTCGACGTGCTGAACCGGGTGAGCCTGCGGATCGTCACCATGCCGATCCAGTCCCAGGGCATCATCACCCGCGACAACGTCAGCGTCGACGTGTCCGCCGTCGCCTACTACCGCATCGTCGACGCCGAGAAATCCGTCGTCGCGATCGAGAACGTCGGCGCCGCGATCAACCAGATCGCCCAGACCACCCTGCGCAAGGTGGTCGGCCAGCACACCCTCGACGAGACGCTGTCCGAGACCGACCGGATCAACATCGACATCAAGACGATCCTGGACGTCGCCACCGAGGAGTGGGGTGTCGAGGTCACCCTTGTCGAGCTCAAGGACATCCAGCTGCCCGACAGCATGAAACGGGCCATGGCCCGGCAGGCCGAGGCCGAGCGGGAGAAGCGAGCGAAGATCATCGCCGCCGAGGGTGAAGCCTTGGCCGCCGACTCGCTGGGCACCGCCGCCGACATCATGATGGCCCACCCGCTTGCGTTGCAGCTGCGTAACCTGCAGACCCTGGTCGAGCTGGGCGTCGACAAGAACAGCACCGTCGTGTTCCCCGCGCCGCTGATGAGCACCATCGGTGAACTCGGCACGTTCCTCGCCCGGGAGAACGCGGCGGCCGCCACTACCGCACCTGCCACCACGTCGCCGGCCAACGGCACACCGATGACGCCGATCTCCCGATGACCGCGATCCGCACCACCTCCGACGACCACACCGGCACGCTGCGGGTGGCCGCGGGTGAGCCGCTGGGCGCCGATGAGTTGCACCGTATCGACGGGTACTGGCGGGCCGCCAACTACCTGTCCGTCGGTCAGATCTACCTGATGGGCAATCCGCTGCTGCGCGAGCCGCTGCAACCCGACCAGGTCAAGCCGCGGCTGCTCGGCCACTGGGGCACCACCCCCGGCCTGAACCTGCTCTACGCCCACCTGTCACGGATCATCGCGGCCCGCGGCCGGGAAGTCATCTACGTGACCGGGCCGGGCCACGGCGGTCCCGGTCTGGTCGCGAACACCTGGCTGGAAGGCACCTACTCCGAGATCTACCCGCGGGTCTCCCAGGACCTCACCGGCATGCAGCGACTGTTCACCCAGTTCTCGTTCCCCGGCGGCATCCCGTCGCACGTCGCACCCGAGACGCCCGGCTCGATCCACGAGGGCGGGGAACTGGGCTATTCGCTGTCGCACGCCTATGGCGCCGCCCTCGACAACCCCGATCTGGTCGTCGCCTGCGTGATCGGCGACGGTGAGGCCGAAACCGGGCCCCTCGCCGCGTCGTGGCACTCCAACAAGTTCCTCGACCCGGTCGGCGACGGCGCGGTCCTGCCGATCCTGCACCTCAACGGCTACAAGATCGCCAACCCGACGGTTCTGGCACGCATCGGCGACGCCGACCTCAAAGCACTTCTCGAGGGGTACGGCCACAAGCCCTACCTCGTCGACGGTGACGACCCGGACACCGTCCACCAACTGCTCGCCGCCACCCTCGACACGGTCTTCGACGAGATCACCGAGATCCAGCGGGCCGCCCGCGAGGACGGCGTCACCGACCGCCCGCGCTGGCCGATGATCGTGCTCCGTACCCCCAAGGGCTGGACCGGCCCGAAGGTCGTCGCCGGCCAGCCGGTGGAGGGAACCTGGCGCGCCCACCAGGTGCCACTGACCGCGGCCCGCGACGACGCCGCGCACCTGGACGCGCTGTATGCCTGGATGACCTCGTATCGGCCCGGCGAACTGTTCGACGCCGGCGGCACCCCGCAGTCGTGGGTCGTCGACTGGCTGCCCCGCGGTGACCTGCGGATGTCGGCGAACCCGCACGCCAACGGCGGCCGATTCCCGCGTGACCTGGAGTTGCCCGCCTTCCGCGACCACGCGGTCAAGGCCGGCGAGACCGCCGAGGCGACCCGGGTGCTGGGAGGCTGGCTCCGTGACGTGATGACGGCCAACGCCGCGTACCGCAACTTCCGGCTGGTCGGGCCGGACGAGACCGAGTCGAACCGGCTCGGCGCGGTCCTCGACACCACCGGCAAAGCCTGGCAGGCCCGCATCGACGACGTGGACCAGCACCTGGACCGGCACGGCCGGGTCATGGAGATCCTGTCCGAGACCACCTGCCAGGGCTGGCTGGAAGGCTATCTGCTGACCGGCCGGCACGGCCTGTTCTCCTGCTACGAGGCGTTCATCCACATCGTCGACTCGATGTTCAACCAGCACGCCAAATGGTTGAAGACCACCCGGCACCTGGGCTGGCGCAAACCCGTGCCGTCGCTGAACTACCTGCTCACCTCGCACGTCTGGCGGCAGGACCACAACGGCACCTCGCACCAGGACCCCGGGTTCATCGACCACGTCGTCAACAAGAAGGCCGAAGTCGTCCGGGTCTACCTGCCGCCGGACGCCAACACTTTGCTGTCGGTCGCCGACCACTGCCTGCGCAGCCGCGACTACGTCAACGTCATCGTCGCCGGGAAACAACCCGCACCGACCTGGCTCGACATGGACGACGCCGTCCTGCACTGCGCCCGCGGCCTCGGTATCTGGGACTGGGCGGGCAACGACGACGGTGACCCCGACGTGGTGCTGGCCGCCGCCGGTGACGTACCGACGTGCGAGATCCTCGCCGCGACCGACCTGCTGCGGCGGCATCTGCCCGACCTCAAGGTACGGGTGGTCAACATCGTCGACCTGATGCGCCTGCAACCGGCCGCCGAACACCCGCACGGCCTGCCGGATGCCGAGTTCGACGCCATCTTCACCACCGACCGGCCGATCATCATGGCCTACCACGGCTACCCGTGGCTGATCCACCGCCTGACCTACCGCCGCACCAACCACCACAACCTGCACGTCCGCGGATACAAGGAGGAAGGCACCACGACCACACCGTTCGACATGCTCGTCGTCAACGACATGGACCGCTTCCACCTCGTCATGGACGTCATCGACCGGGTCCCCGGCCTCGCCCGCAAAGCCGCCGTACTGCGCCAACAGATGGTCGACAAACGCGCCGAACACCGCGCCTACGTACGGCGTACCGGCGAGGACCTACCCGAAATCCGCGATTGGACCTGGCCCACGGCATAACCCGGCACCGCCGGCTCGACGCACAGCACAGCACGGCACGAGGAGACCAAGATGCCTTCCGCTCAACTCGTAGACGCCCAGGCCGTGACCAGGGCGCTCGCGCACGCCATCACCGCGGCGAGCCACGCGCCGTCGATCCACAACACCCAACCGTGGCGGTGGCGGGCGCACGGCGATCACCTCGAGCTGTTCCTCGACGAGAGCCGGACCCTGGCCGTCACCGACCCGGACCTCCGTCTGGCGATCCTGAGCTGCGGCGCCGCACTGCACCACGCCCTGGTCAGCCTCGCCGCGGACGGCCGGCACGCCACCGTTACCCGGTTGCCCGACAAGGCGGAAACCACGCATCTCGCCACGGTATGTGTCGATGCCCGGATCCCGGTCGAGGCTTCGGCTGTCCGGCACCTGGAGACCATCGCGCTGCGGCACACCGACCGCCGGCCGGTGCAGAGCGCCGCGATCGACGCACAGAAACTCGGTTCGATCGCCGCCGCAGCCGAGTCGCAGAACACGTCGCTGCACGTGCTGCGCCCACGCCAACTCTTCGATCTGGTCGCCGCCACGGATCACGCCCAGACGATCGAGTCCGAGGACGAGGCCTGGCAGGCGGAGATGAACCACTGGACCGGCGATGACCACACTCTCGGCACCGGCATCCCGGACACCGTCATCGCCCGGGAGACGTCGCAGACGACGCCCGGACGCGAGTTCGGTCATCCCGGCAGGATGGCCATCGCGGACACACACCACCGGACGGCGGTCTTCGCGATCCTCTACGGCCCCGGTGACGATGATCTCGACTGGTTGCGGGCCGGGGAGGCCCTGTCCGCGGCTTGGCTCAAGGCCACCGAGCTCGGCCTCTCGGTCGTACCGTTGAGCGTCACCATCGAGGTCACCGTCACCCGCGAAGCCGTCCGGCAGCTGTTGTCCGGCCCCGGCCATCCGTACCTCGTCCTGCGGTTCGGTGTCCCCGACGGCGACGGCGCCTGCCCGCCGCGCACGCCTCGCCTGCCGGCCGAGCGAACCGTCGAACAGCCATGACACGGCGAGGACTGTCGCGGTCCGCCCGCCGGGGCGGGCGGACCGCGAACGCCGCCGGCAACAGCAGCAGGCGCACGCGATGACGCCGATCACCGAACCCGCGCACCCCAACGGGCCGATGGGCACCACCACCGTCGACGAACCGCCGCCGGTGGCGACGCCCGGAGGGCTCTCCTCCGCGCTAGCGGCGGACCTACTGGCGCGCGACGGCGGCAACGTGCTGCCGGTCCGCCGGCCTCCGCCGTTGTGGCGCCGGGTCGTGTCGCAACTGCGGGATCCGCTCGTGCTGGTCCTGCTGGCCGCCGCCGGTTTCACGCTGGCCACGGCCGACTTCACCGACGCGTCGGT
>NZ_QGGR01000031.1 GCF_003148685.1 Actinoplanes xinjiangensis
GGCGGGCGGTGCGGGGGTTCGGTGGCGTCAGCCGATGCCGTAGCCGGTCGTCGTCTGACGGTCGTCCCACACCCGGGTGATCGCGTTGACGACCGTCACGGATCTCGTCGTCGGGGCGCAGATGGGCCTTCAGCAGATCGCTGCGGGCGACGACACCGAGCAGACGCCATCACGTCGTCGACCGTCCAGAGTCGCATCACAGCCCTCCTCGTCGTCTCTCACGCCGGAACTCGACAGACCGGCCGGGCAGGCGAGACTCGGCGACCTGCCATCCGGCCGCCCGGTGAACGGGGCGGCGACGCCCGGCGCCGGCCGGGCGGCGCCTTCCCTGACCGGGCCAGGCGGCCCGTCACGCCGGCCTGGGGCGTGGGCCATGGGTGGGGCGGCGACGGAGGTGCCGCAACCGCGACCGCAGACGTTCCTGCACGAGATCGATCGCCTCCTGCATCGTCGAACCGACGGCGTGCACGTGAACGCCGACGCCGTTGACGTCCGCCTGGACGTCGACACGGTGACCGGGTGCGGCTGCGTCCAGCGTCAGCCGGACACGCAGCACCGGCGCCGACGCGTGCTGCACCGCTGCGGTGATCTTCTCCCGGGCGTACTCTCGGGCCTCCGGCGTGACGCCACCGTGAGTGTGCACCTGCGGCTCGATGACCAGATCGCTGACGGTCATGGTCGCCTCCTCGAGGTCGTCGTCCGTTCTGTTCGACGGGCGCATCCCTACGATGATCCGATGCCACTTCGCCTGGTAGGGCCGTTCGACCCGGCCGGCGGTTCTGCCCCGGCGAGCGGCTCCGGTCAAGGGTTCCCGGGTTCTCCCGCCTTTTCCTGGCAGCGACGGCAACGCGTGGGGCACGGGGTCAGAGCGGCCCGGGCGGCCAGCCCACTGCCGTGCAGGACGGTGGTCACCGCCTCGTCCAGGCCGGCTGACTCCGGGATGACGACTTCGCCGGGGATGCCGAGCAGGTCCCGTTCGGTGTACCAGTCGTGCATGGTCTCCGCGGTCACCGGGATCGGCTCGGCGCGGTTCCGGTGGCGCCGCAGGGTCTCCTCGAAGGAGACGTCCAGGTAGTGGCAGCTCACCGGACCGGGATGGGACTCGATGAGGTGCCGCAGGTGGGTGGCGTACTCGCGGGTGTGCAGGATGCCTTCGAGGATCACGTGGTATCCGGCTTCCAGGGCCGCTCTCGCCGTGCCGGTGAGGAAGGCGGGTGCCACCGCGTCGTCGCCGAGGCCGCCGTGTTCGCGCAGCAGGACCCGTCTCAGGTGATCCTGTTCGATGAGGGCGCAACCGCGTCCGTACCGGCGGCGGACCTCTCTGGCGGTGGTGGTCTTTCCGCTGCCGGAGTTGCCGCGCACGATGATCAGGGTGGGCGGCTCAGACATGGGCCTTCTCGGGCGAGCGCACGGAAGCCGTGGCGAAGGCCGCCCCGCCGATCGCGGCCACCGCGCCGCAGAGGATCAGGGTCGTGCGGTAGCCGAAGTGTTCCACTGCCACACCGGACAGGATGCCGGAGATCAGCAGGCCGGTGGTGGAGGCGTTGGCGAACAGTGTGGTGGCACGGCCGGTCGCGGGGGCGAGGTGGTCCTGGAAGTAGCGGATGCCGGCTGTCGCGACGATCGCGATCGCGATGCCCCGGAGGACCTGTCCGGCCAGCAGCAGCGGCATACCGGTGGCCGCGACGGTCACCAGGTGGTAGGCGGCGAAGGTCGCGAAACCGGTCAGCATCAGGGTTCGCTGGCCGATTCTCGCGGGTAGTGCGGCCAGGCCCAGCGTGGTCACCACCTCCACGACGGCGCAGACGCTGAAGAGGACACCCATGGACGCGGCCGGCTGGTGCAGGCCCCGGGTGACGAACAGCGACAGGGCCAGTCCGCCGGCGAACATCGCGGTGAAGAACAGGGTGACACTCACCGTCAGCAGGACGGGTGTCTCGCCGGGGGCCGTGGCGGTGGTGGCGGCGGGCACCGGATCCGGCCGGGGCACCGCCAGCACGGTCAGGGCGGCGATCAGGTACGCCGCGGACGCCGTCCACATCAGCCAGGAGTAGCCGCCCCGGGACAGCACCAGCGCGCCGGCCAGCGGGCCCACCGCCCACGCCGTCGACCACGCCGCGCGCAGCAGTGGTGTCGATCGGCCCTCGCCCAGCACCGCCCGGCTCAGCGCGAACAGCTGCGGAAACGCCGCACTGACCGCCCCGAAGACCGTCGCCGCCATCAGGAGCAGCAGCGGGAAACTCGTCACCCGGGGCAGCACCAGATAACCGGCGGCGCCCAGCAGCATCACCGCGATCGCGTACGTACGGGACGGGCGGCGGTCGAACAGGCGGCCGAGCGTCCAGCTGATCGTGATCCCGCCCAGCGCGAACGCCGAGATCCACACGCCGAGCTGCAACGGGGACATCCCGACCACGTCGGCGCCGAACAGGACCACATAGGAGTTGACCATCGAGTCCGCGAACCCGAACAACAGGATCGCGGACGCCAGCGTCATCAGGGGCACGAGAACTTCGTACCGGTCGGAGGCCGGAACCGCGCGCGAATTATCTCCCGGCGCCGGCGGTCCGGGAGCGCGCGTGGATCCGCTCCTGGAGGAGCTGGACGAGGTGGACACCGGAGACACCGGCCAGATCGTCGGCCTGGGTGCGGCAGGAGAAGCCGTCGGCGAGCAGCACGTCGCCCTCCTCTGCCTGCGCCAGGGCCGGCAGGAGCTGCTGCTCGGCCACCTGCACGGACACCTCGTAGTGGCCACGTTCGACGCCGAAGTTGCCGGCCAGGCCGCAGCAGCCGCCCAGCCGCTTGACGGTCGCGCCGGCCTGCTTGAGCAGTTTCGCGTCCGCGTCCCAGCCCATCACGGCGTGGTGATGGCAGTGCGGCTGGGCGATCACCCGTACCCCCTGGAGGTCGGGAGGGGTGTAACCGGGGGTGGCGGCGAGCAGCTCGGCCACCGTCATGGTCGCCGCGGCGACCGCCCGGGCGGCCTCGTTGTCGACCAGTTCGACGGCGTCCTGGCGCAGCACGCCGGTGCACGACGGCTCCAGGCCGACGATCGGGATGCCCTGCTTCGCGGCCTCGTGCAGCTCGGCGACGGTGCCGCCGAGGATGCGGCGGGCCGCGTCGAGCTGGCCGGTGGAGATCCAGGTCAGCCCGCAGCAGGCCTTGCGGCTGGCGACCCGCGGCGCATAACCGGCGTCGACCAGCACGTCCACGGCGGCGCGGGCGATCTCCGGCGAGAAGTGGTCGGTGAAACTGTCCACGAACAGAACCACCGGTTTGCCGGTCTGCACCGGCTTGAACGACGACCGGAACGTCTTCGGCGCGAAGGCGGGGATGGTGCGGCGCTTGTCGACCCCGGCGATCCACAGCGCGATGCCCTTGATGCCGGGCAGGCTGGTGGCCAGGTTGGCGAGCGCGGGCATCTTCGAGGCGAGCCGGGACCAGCGCGGCAGCCAGCCCAGCGAGTAATGCGACCGCGGCCGCACCCGCCCCTTGAAACTCTGGTGCAGAACCTCGGACTTGTAGGCCGCCATGTCGATCCCGGTCGGGCAGTCCGACGCACATCCCTTGCACGACAGACAGAGATCCAGCGCATCGTGTACGGCCTCCGCGCGCCAGTCCGGAGCGAGATCACCGTCGAGCATCTCCTGGAGCACGCGGGCGCGCCCCCGGGTGGAGTCCTTCTCGTTCTTCGTGGCCAGGAAGGACGGGCACATCACCCCGCCGAGGACCCGGGTGTCGACGCGGCACTTGCCGACGCCGGTGCACCGGTGCACGGCCTGGTTGAAGTCGCCGCCGTCGTGGTGGTAGGCGAGCGCCAGCGGCACCGTGACCTTGCGTGCCTGCGAGACGCGGATGTTGGCGTCGACCGGGTCCGGGTCGACGAGGTTGCCCGGGTTCAGCAGGTTCCTCGGGTCGAAGACGCCCTTGATCTGCCGGAACAGGCCCATCGCCTCGGGTGAGTACATCCGGGAGAGCAACTCGGAGCGGGCCCGGCCGTCGCCGTGTTCGCCGGAGAGCGATCCGCCGTAGCTGACGACCAGGTCGGCGGCGTCCTCCAGGAAGGACCGGAACAGCGCCGGGCCGTTCGGCTTGTCCAGCGGGAAGTCCAGTCGCACGTGGACACAGCCGTCGCCGAGGTGCCCGTACGGCATGACGCTGAGCCCGTGCCGGCCGCACAGGGCGTCGAAGTCGCGCAGGTAGGAACCGATCCGTGCGGGCGGGACCGCGGCGTCCTCCCAGCCGGCGTGCGCGGGCAGACCGCTCGGGGCCCGTCCGGCCAGGCCGGCGCCGTCCTCACGGATCTTCCACAGCGGAGCGGCCTCGGCGGTGTCCTCGACGATCCGGTGGTCGACCGCCTCGGCGACCTTGACGAGCCGGCCGACCCGGTCGCGGACCTCGTCGGGGTCGTCGCCGGCGATCTCCACCATCAGCCAGGCCGCGCCGCCGGGCAGGGGCGGCACCGCGCCGGGACCCCGGCGCGAGCGGACCAGGTCACAGATCCGGTGGTCGAGGCCCTCGCAGGCGGTCGGGCTGAACTCCAGGATCTGCGGGATGACGTCGCCGGCGGTGCCGAAGTCGGGGTAGCCCAGCACGACCAGCGTCCGGTGGGCCGGGTCGGCGACCAGACGTACCGTCGCCTCGGTGATCACCGCGAGGGTGCCCTCGCTGCCGACCAGGAATTCGGTGAGGTTGAAACCGTTCTCCGGCAGCAGGTGCTCGACGGCGTAGCCGGAGACCTGGCGGCCGAAGGTCGCGAACTCGGTCCGCCCGATCGCCAGGTTGGCGCCGATGACGTCGCGCAGCCGGTCCACGCTCTTGGACGTGGACAGTTCCTCGCCGTCGATCGTGTACGCCGTGAGGGCGAGCGTGTTGTCCGAGGTCCGGCCGTAACCAAGGGTGCGCGACCCGCACGAGTTGTTGCCGATCATGCCGCCGATGGTGCAGCGGGTGTGTGTCGACGGGTCCGGCCCGAACCGCAGCCCGAACGGCTTGGCGGCCGCCTGGAGCGTGGCCTGGACCGTGCCGGCCTGCACCCGTGCCGTCCGGGCGTCGCCGTCAACCTCCAGCACCCTGTTCATGTGGCGGCTGAAGTCGAGGATGATGCCCGGGCCGATCGCGTTGCCGGCCACGCTGGTGCCGGCGCCGCGGGCGGTGACCGGCACCCCGGTCTCCCGGCTGACGGCCAGGGTCGCCAGGACGTCGTCGTCGTGCCGCGGGCGGACGATCAGCTGCGGCACGATCCGGTAGAGGGAGGCGTCACTCGCATACGCCGACCGGTGCGCCGCATCGGTGAGGACATCGGTGACGCCCGCCCGGTGCAGCAGGGCGGCGAGGTCGGCACTTGTCACGCAGATCTCCAAGGCTGTCTTGGGGCTGGTCCGCCTTGGGCAGCGTGCGGCGGTGAACCTGCTTCGGGACGTCGCCGCCATGGTAGTCGCCGCTGATTCAGCCCCTGCGCAGCGCCGGTTTCGCTGTGAGATCGGTAATCACCGCGGCCCCTGTTGGCAACTCGACAAAAGGGCGATAACCTCCTGCCCGTACGTTCCACAGAAGATCAGTTTCACCAGCGCCGCAAGGAGACGCGTGTGGGGCGGAATGAGTCTCCCTCGGGCGAGGACCAGCGTCCTCCCGCGCTGCGTGTCGGCGGGTATGTGACGAGTCGCCGGGCGCCCCGGCACCGCGCCCCGGAGCAGGCCGAGCCGGGTGAACGGCTGCCGAACATCGCCGACTACTGGCCGGACGCGCCGCACCGGTTGCGCGCCCCGTGGGAGGCGTTCCTGCCGGTGCCGCCCCATGCCGAGTCGTCGGTGGCGGTGGAGCCGGAGGGCGGCCGGTCCGGATCGCCGGGTCGCCGGCTGCCGATCGTGCTGACCGGCGTGCTGGCCCTCTCGGTGGTGGCCGGGACGATGCTGCTGGCCCGTCCGCTCGCCGAGTCGGAGATCCGGCAGCAGCGGGCCGCGCTGCCGCCGTCGGTCATCGCGATCGAGCCGCAGATCACGGTCGCGCCGATGCCGCCGCCGTTACTGCTCTCCCCCACCGCACCCCCGTCGGCCTCGGCCACCCCCACCACCCCGGCCGTCGAGTCGGCCCGACTGGAGTTCGTCACCGGCGTCACCGACCTGTCGGTGCGCATCGCCGACCTCGGTGGCCGGCCGTTCGAGGTGACCGCCCCGGACGGGTCGGCGGTCGACGCCACCACCTCGTTCACCGGCGGTGTGCTGCGCATCGAGATCGACCCGGGCGGGTCGAGCGGCGCGGTCGAGGTCCGGCTCAGCGACCGCATCGTCTGGGGTCTCCAGCTGGCGGCCGGGGTGAAATCGGCCCGGTTCGACACCACGGCGGGCACGGTGAGCCGGATCGACCTGGACGGCGGAGCGGAGAGCATCAGCCTGGTCCTGGGCCGGCTGTCCGGTGTCGTGCCGATCCGGATGACCGGCGGCGTGAGCAACTGGCGGATCTGGACCGACGGCCGGCTCCCGGCGCGCGTCACCGTGGGCGACGGCGCCGGGAACGTGATCCTGTACGGCGACGAGCACGGCGGCAGCGGCCCCGGCACGGTCATCCGGTCGGGTGACCTGGGCGACGGCCCCGGCCTGGACGTCGACGCCGCCGGCGGCATGGGCTCTCTCGAGATCAGCTCGACGGACCAGTCGGGCCGGGGCCGCACCCGCCGCTGACCACCCCCGGTCCCTCCTGGGCGATCGCCTCGGCGATGCGCTTGATGCGCTGCAGACGGGCGTCCCAGGCGGCGCCGACCGACGACAGCTGGGCCACCGCGCGGGCCAGCTGGGCGTCGTCGACCCGGTATCGCCGCTCCCGGCCGGCCGGCGTCCCGCGCACCAGACCGGCCCGTTCCAGGACGACCAGGTGTTTGGCCACGCCCTGCCGGGTCACCGACAGTCGTTGACCGAGCGTGGTGGCGGTGCCGTGCCCGTCGGTCAGCAACAGGTCGAGCATCCGCCGCCGGGTCGGGTCCCCGATCGCCGACCAGAGATCGTCGTCGACCGCGTTCACGGCCGGGTGTTCACTTCCGCCCGCAGCGTGCCGGCGTAGGGCGCCAGCCGCGGCAGGAAGAAGTCCCAGCCGCTGACGTGGTCGCGCCAGGCCTCCTCGGCGACGGCTTCGCTCCAGCCGCGCTCCCGGAAACCGGTCTCGCTCATCCGCAGCAGCGTCCCGTCCCCCTGGGGCGTCAGGTCGAACGCGACCAGGAACGAGTTGCCCTGTGCGGCGGCCTCGCCCTCCGGGTGGGTCCACCGGAACGCGAACGACCGGTGCGGCCGCACGTCGACGACGGTGAACGTCTCGGACTTCTCCCCGAACGAGATCCGGCCCGCCGCCCCGGGCACGAGCGAGTAGTCGGCCTCGTCGGGCCACCACCGCTGGACGTGCTCGGGACGGCTCACCACGTCGAAGACGATCTCGGGTGACGCGTCGACGTAGATCTCGCGCTCGATGCTTCCGTACTCCATCTCAACCTCCCGCAACCTTTGGTTGCGTATGACTTTACGCCGCACCCAGGAGAATGCGCAACCTTTGGTTGCTTATGGAGAACGGCGCCCCGGCGGCCCTCCCCCTCTCAGACCGTCGCCCGGTGGACTCCGGCGCCCAGTTCGGCGTCGTCGCGCCCGGGCAGCGACAGCACCCCGGTCACCCCGGCGGGAAGGGTGACGTCGACGGTCAGCTCACCGTCGTCGAGCTGCCAGGACACGTCGATGCGGCCGTGCCGGGTGTCCAGACCCGCACGACCCCAGGTGAGCCCGCCGCCGGGACGCGGCGCGATCAGCACCCGGGAGTAGCCGGGTTCCAGGGGGGCGATGCCGCCGATCACCCGGTGCATCCAGTCGGCGACCGCACCCAGCGCGTAGTGGTTGAAGCTGGTCATCTCCCCCGGATTGATCGAGCCGTCCGGCAGCATCGAGTCCCAGCGTTCCCAGATCGTCGTGGCGCCCATCGTCACCGGGTAGAGCCAGGACGGGCACTCCCGTTGCAGCAGCAGGCGGTACGCGACATCGAGATGTCCGGTCCGGGTCAGTGCGTCGAGGATGTACGGGGTACCGGCGAACCCGGTCGAGATCCGGTAGCCGCTGTCCGCGACCAGCTCCGCCAGCCGCCGCCCGGCCGCCGCCTCGTCGTCGACCAGCCCGAACACCAGGGCCAGCGTGTAGACCGTCGTGCAGTCCGAGACGATCGTGCCGTCCGCCGACACGTACTGCTCGTTGAACGCCGCCCGGGCCCGGGCGGCGAGGTCACCGAACTCGGCCGCGTCCCGCTCCCGGCCGAGCAGGGCGGCCACCTCGGCGGTGATCGTCGCGGACCGGTGGTAGGCGGCGGTCGCGACCACCCCCGGGTCGGCCTTCGCCTTGGCCGGGTCGTCCGGTGGCGCGTCCGGGTCGAGCCAGTCGCCGAACTGGAACGACGTGTCCCACACCCCGGCCGGTGACAGCAGCGTCCGGACCCGGCGCACGTGGGCGGTCATCGAGTCGTACTGGTTCTCCAGGATCGCCCGGTCGCCGTAGGCCCGCCACAGCGTCCACGGCACCCAGACCGCGGCGTCGGACCAGAAGGCGGTGCTGTCCGGGTCGGGGAACTCCGGCACGTGCGGCAGATACTTCAGCACGTCCGGTACGACGAACGGGACCAGACCGTCGGCGGCCCGCTGCTCGGCGGCCAGGTCGGCCAGCCAGTCGGCGAGGAACGGCCCGGTGTCGAACAGGAAGGCGGCCGACGGGGCGAAGACCGCGATGTCACCGGTCCAGCCGAGCCGCTCGTTGCGCTGCGGGCAGTCGGTCGGCAGGTCCAGGAAGTTGCCCTTGGTGCTCCACACGACATTGCTGTGCAGCTGGTTGAGCAGGTCGTCGGAGCAGGCGAACGTGCCGGTGCGGCGCAGGTCGGAGTGCACGACCACGGCTTCGACGGTCGCGAAGGCCGGCTCCGGCAGGCCGGTGATCTCGGCGTACCGGAAGCCGTGAAACGTCATGGTCGGCTCGAAGAAGTCCTCGCCCCCGCTGAGGATGAACCGGTCCGTGGCCTGCGCGTCGCGCAGCGGCCGCGCGCCCAGCTCCCCGTGTTCGAGAACCTCGGCGTGCCGGATCCGGACCTCCGAGCCAGCCGGCCCGGTCGCGGCGAAGCGGATCCAGCCGACCAGGTTCTGCCCGAAGTCCACCAGCGTGCGCCCTTCGGGCGACTGCCATACCTTCACCGGCGTGAGGACGTCCTGCCTGGTCACCGGGGTGCTGATGTACGGCGTGAGCACGCCGGCGTCGAAGTCGAGGACCTTGACCGGCAGGAACCACTCGGGCTCGCCGCCCACGGCGTACCACTTGGCGGACCGGCGCCGCGCGTCGATGGTCTGCCCGTCGTAGAGGTCGTCGCCGAGCACGTCGGAGCCCCCGGCCGTCCACGTCTCGTCGGTGACGACGGTTTGCCGGTGCCCGTCGGCGAAGGTGATCTCCAGGTCGGCGATGACACCGAGGCGGTCGCCGTAGAAGGCGCGCCCGCCCATGAACCCGAGCCGCCCCCGGTGCCACCCGTTGCCGACCAGCACGGTCAGCACGGTGGCCGCCCTGCCGGTCAGCAGCCCGGTGACGTCGTGGGTCAGGTGGCGCAGCCGGTGCTCGTAGGAGCTCCAGCCGGGGCTCAGCACGTCGTCGCCGACCGGCTGCCCGTCGAGCCGGGCCTCGTGCACGCCGAGGCTGCTGATCCGCAGCGTCGCCGCGGTCACCGCGCCGTGCCCGGCGTCGAGCGTGATCTCGGTGCGGAACAGCGGGGCGCTGCCCAGCTCGCTCACGGGAGTGATCATCCGACCTTGCATGGGGCTCAACCTTTCACCGAGCCGGCGACCATGCCGGACACGATCTGGCGCTGGAAGATCATGAACATGATCAGCGGCGGAACCGTGACCAGCAGGATGTCCATGAACAGGAGGTTGTAGGAGCTGGCGTACTGGCCCTGGAAATTGAAGAGGGTCAGCTGCACGGTGGCATTCTCGTCACCGGGCAGGAAGTAGAGCGGGCTGGTGAAGTCGTTCCAGATGAACACCGTCTGCACCACGACGACGGTCACGATGATCGGCCGCAGCAGGGGGAACACGACGCGGAAGAACAGGCTGAGCGGCCCGGCGCCGTCGATCGTGGCGGCCTCGTCCATCTCCTTCGGAATGCCGGCGATGAACGCCTGGAAGAGCAGGACACAGAAGGCCATGGCGTACGCGATCTCGACCAGGATCAGGCCGGGCATGGTCTTGAACAGCCCGATCCTCTGGAGCACCCAGATGGTCGGGACCACCGCCGGCGGCAGCACCAGTCCGGACAGGATGATCAGGTTCGCCGCCCTGGTGAACCGGCTCCTACGTCGCTGCAGGACGAACCCGGCCATCGCGGCCAGGATCACGACCACCGTCACGCTGGCGACGGTGAGGATCGTGCTGTTGATGAACGCGATGATCAGCAGGTAGTCACGGGCCTCCACCACCGCCTGGAGGTTCGCCACGAACGCCCACTCGGTCGGCCACGAGAAGTCCAGCAGGGCCGATTCCTGCGCGGTCTTGCCCGCGGTGAGCACGATGAACCCGAACGGGACCAGGAAGACGACCCCGAACAGCACGACCGCCAGGCCGCTCAGCGGATAGTTGGGGCGGGGGCGGGTGCTCACTGGTCGTCCCTTCGGTTGAAGAACCAGAACAGCGGCAGCGCGATCAGGATCACCAGCAGGAACAGCACGACGTTGCCGGCCGTGGAGAGCCCGTAGAAACCGGCCTGGTACTGCTTGTAGATCACCGACGCCATCACGTCGGAGGTGAACCCGGGGCCGCCCTTGGTCATCGCCCAGATCAGGTCGAACTTGCGCAGCCCGCCGATCAGCGACAGCAGGATCACCGAGACGGTCGCCGGCTTGGCCAGGGGCAGCGTGATGTTGCGGAAGCGGTGCCAGGCACCGGCGCCGTCCATCTTGGCGGCCTCGAAATACTCGCCGGGGATCGACAGGATGCCGGCCATGTAGATGACCGTGGCCAGCCCGACGCCCTGCCAGACGTCGACGAACGCGACCGACAGCAGCGCCCAGTCCGGATCGACGAGCCAGGCCGGACCGGTGATGCCGATCAGGTCCAGCGCCTGGTTGATGACGCCCCTGGTCGGGTGCATCAGGATCTGGAAGGTGAGGCCGACGCCGATCGTGCTGACCAGGACCGGGAAGAACGCGACCGACCGCATGAAGCCGCGGCCCAGGATCGGGCCGGTCAGCAGCACGGCCAGGGCCATGCCGAGGACCACCTTCAGGCCCGAGGTCGTCACGGCGTAGACGAGCGTGTGCCGGAGCCCGGACGACAGCGCCGGCTCCCGGAAGAACTGGACGTAGTTGTCGAGGCCGATGAACTCCTGGTCGAACAGGGTCCAGCGGGTGAGGCTGAACCAGAACGCCATCACCGACGGCACCAGGAAGAAGACGGTGAAGATGACACCGCCCGGGAGGATGAACCAGTAGGGATACGGGCTTGTGCGGCGGGCGGGCTCCGGGACCGTGGTCGCCGGAGCCTCCGTCACCGCGCCGGTGACGGTCGTCATCACCAGCCCTGGAGCCCGAGCTGCTGCGCCTGCTTCTTCACGTCCTCGTCGTACAGCTTCGCGCCGTCCGCCGCGGGGCGGATGCCGGAGCCGACCTCGACGGTGATCTGCTCCAGCGCCGGGCCCTTGATCGGGGACAGGAACTCCAGCGCGGGGCTGGCGGTGCCGGCGTCCACGTACGTGCTCAGGTCCTTGACCGAGGTGGCCACGTCGTCCGGCAGCTCACAGGTCTTCACCGCGAACGGGCCACCCAGCGACGTCGCGCTCGCCTGGGCCGCACAACCGGCCGGGGAGGCCAGGAACGCCTGGAACTTCTTGGCCGCGGTCAGCTTGTCCCCCTGGGTGCTCTTCGGGATGTAGATGCCGGACGGCTCCCACAGGGTCGCGCCGTTCCTGCTCGCGTCGGTCCCGGGCAGGGCGAAGAAGCCCACGTCGTTGGTCTTGCCGGGCGCGGCGGTCTCGATGGCGGTGACCGCGAACGTGATCATCGGGTAGTGCGCGGCGGTGCCCTGAGCCACGGCGGCGAGTCCCTCGTTGTACTTGGCCGAGGCGTAGTCGTCGTTCCAGTAGCCGGCCTTCTTCAGCTCCTCCAGGTGCTGGAAGCCGGCCAGGGCGGCCGGTGTCGTCGCGTACTTGGCCTGGTTGGCGGTGTACTCGTCGGCGAAGCCGGGATCGGCGGCGGACACGTTGTGGAAGTCGGCGAGGACCAGGATCTGCGAGGTCCAGGTGTCGCTGTAGGTCTGGGCGACCGGTGCCGTACCCGCGGCTTTGATCCTGGCGTTGTTGGCCATGAAGTCCGCCCAGGTCTTCGGCGGTTGCAGGCCGAGCTTGGCGTAGAGGGGCCTGTTGTAGAGGATGCCGCCGCCGGAGATGGTCTGCCACGGCGAGCCGTAGACCTCGGTGCCGCTGGAGACGACCTTCTTGAACGTCTCGTCCAGGTCGCCGACCCAGGACTCGCCGGTGACCGGCGTCAGGTTCGTCGACGGGGCGATGGCCTGCAACAACGAGCCGGAGTTGTATTCGAACACGTCGGCCATGTCGCCGGTGGAGAGCCGCGTCTTGACCAGGTTGTCGCCCTCACTGCCCTGCGGCCGGGTGTCGAGCTTGACGTCGACGTCGGTGTTCGCGGCCTCGAACGCCGCGATGACCGCGTCGGCCACCTTGACGTTGGCGGGGTCGTTGTTGGTCAGGAAGGTGATCTGGATCTTGCCGCCGGCCTGGTCGTCACTGGACCCCAGGGACCCGGCGCTACAGGCCGACAGGGACAGGGCGCCCGCGAGCAGTACCGCCGCACCGAACCTCATATGAACCTCCGGTTTCCCGCATGTTTGTAGATCGGTCTCCGCTTGTAACAGCCGTCACAGTAGACCGGTCTACGCCGACGGCACAAGACACGGCTCGAAACGTTTCAAGGAGTGGTGAACCCGCCGTTCCGGGCCGCGGAGAACGGTCTACAGTGAGGCATATGTCGATCACGAGGGGCCGGTCGGTCACGATCAGCGACGTGGCCCGGACCGCAGGCGTCTCCCGGGCCGCGGTGTCCAAGGTGATCCGCAACGCGTACGGGGTGAGCCCCGGAATGCGCCAGCGCGTCGAAGCCGCCATCGAGGAACTCGGCTACCGCCCCAGCGTCGCCGCCCGGGCCCTGCGCGGCTCCAGCTACCGGCTCGGCCTGGAGATCCCCTACGTCAGCGGCCGGTTCATGACCCAGATCGTCGACGGCGCCAACCGGGCCGTCGCCGACACGCCCTACCAACTGGTCCTCGCCCCCGCCGACGGCCCCGAGTACAGCACCCTCGAATCGCTCGCCGACGGCCTGGTCGACGGCATCATCGCGGTCTCGCCCCGCGTCGACCCGCCCTGGCTGGAGGAACTCGCCCGCCGGGTGCCGGTGGTGATGCTCGGCCGCCACGACGACCCCGAGGGTTACGACACCGTGGTCGGCGACGACGAGGCCGGTGCCGGCGCGGTGATGGACCACCTGCTCGCCCTCGGGCACCGCCGGATCGCCCACCTCACCGAACCGGAGGCCGTCGCCGCCGAGACCCCGGTCACCCCGCACGTGGTCCGCGTCGCCGTCTACCGCCGGCGGATGGCCGAGGCCGGGCTCACCCCGAGCATCGAGGTGGCCCGCTGGGAGGACGGCGACAGCGGCGTCCGGGAGGCCACCGCACGGCTGCTGGCGCTCCCCGAACCACCGACGGCGATCTTCGCCGGGCACGACGACATCGCCCTGGTCGTGCTGGCCGGTGTCGCCGCCGCGGGCCGGCTCGGTGAGATCTCCGTCGCCGGATACGACAACACCGACATGTCCCAGCATCCGCTGATCGACCTGACCTCCGTCGACCAGCAGGGCGTCGAGATGGGCGCCCAGGCGGCGACCATGCTGCTGGAACGCCTCCGGGGCCGGACCGAACGACGACAGCACGTGCTGGCCACCAGCCTGCGGATCCGCGGTTCCACCCGTCCACCCCGTACCTGACCGCCGCCCGCCGCCCGGCTGTTCGGGCCCACCGCCGGGCAATCCGTCGCCAAACCGACATCGACGCGGTAACCAAGAGGCGTGATCACCATGAGTAGACTCCCGGGGCGCGACGGCCCGAGAGGATGAGAACCAGATGAACATGCCGCTGCGTCCGGGAGACCCGGTCGCCCTCGGCCCATACGAGCTGGTCGGACGGCTCGGCGAAGGCGGCATGGGCACCGTGTTCCTGGCCCGTGACCCGGACGGCCGGCCGGTGGCGATCAAGATGGTCCGGCCCGAGTTCTCCAACGAGAGCGAATTCCGGGGCCGGTTCCGCAGCGAGGTCACCCGCGCCAAGCAGGTGCCGCCGTTCTCCACCGCCGAGGTGCTCGACGCCGACCCCGACCACGAGCCGCCCTACCTGGTCGTGGAATACGTGGACGGGCCCAGCCTGGCCGCCGAGATCAAGGCGAAGGGCCCGCTGTCCGGCTCCGCCCTGCACGGTGTCGCCGTGGGCATCGCGACCGCGCTCACCGCCATCCACGGGGCCGGGGTCATCCACCGCGACCTCAAGCCCGGCAACGTGCTGTTCGCGCGCGGCGGCATCAAGGTCATCGACTTCGGCATCGCCCGGGCGTTCGAGGCGACCAGCCAGCACACCCGCACCGACCAGCTGGTCGGCACGGTGGCGTACATGGCGCCGGAACGCTTCGACCCGGTCGACGGCCGGCCGGTCACCGCGGCCGCCGACATCTTCGCGTGGGGCGCCGTCGTCGCCTACGCCGCCACCGGCCGCACCCCGTTCGCCGCCGAGTCCGCCCCCGCCACGGCGATGCGCATCCTCACCCAGCCACCCAACCTCGCCGGCCTGCCCGCGTCGCTGCACGGACCGGTCTCGCGGGCGCTGTCCAAGGAACCCGGCGACCGGCCCACCGCCCGGGAACTGCTGGACCTCCTGCTGGCCGGCGGGCCCGTGCGGCCGCCGGCGGACGACACGGTGATCCTGCGGGCGCTCGCGAGCGCACCGTCACCGGCGATGTCGCCGTCGTCACCGGCGCCGCTGCCGGCACCGTCGCCCGCGCCCGCCCCGGTGGGCCGGCCGACCGCGCCACCCGTGCCGGCCGCCGCGCCGCAACGGCCGCGCCGTCGCCGTACCCTCGCGGTCGCCGCCACCGCTGTCGCCGTGTTGCTCGCCACCGGCGTGGGCGTCCTGATCCGCTACAACGGCCTGTCCACGCCGGACCATTCGGTGGCCGGTCCCGGCGAGCCCTCCGCGTCGGCGCCGTCCTCGGTCTCGGTCTCGCCGAAACCGGCCCGCACACCGACCGCCGAGGAACGGCTCCAGGCCATCAAGACCGGCCGGAACCGCATGCTGATCCACGTCGCCGAGGTCGACCGCGACATGGCGTTCGAACGGCACTACACCGAGGTCGAGGCCGGTGACGGCACCGGCGCGAAATCGGAGTTCGCGCTCATCCCGATGGGTGTAGACTACCTGATCCGCTCCCTGTACGACCCGAACGTCGAGGAGATCTGCCTCGGCATCCGGATCATCCCGGACGCGGCGGCCAAGCTGGTCGGGGCCAAGTGCGAGACCGGCAAGGGCACGCTGTTCGAACTGGTCGCCACCGACCAGAAGGACGACAAGAACCGGCCCCGCTATCACCTCTACAACGACGCCTACGGCTTCGTGCAGTGGGACGCGGACGCCAACGAGGGCGTCGGCGGCTTCTACGTCGAGCACGTCGGCGACGCGCCGCCGCTGACCACCTTCAGCTTCGTCGACCGCGGCCCCGTGCCGTCCCCCGGCCCCAGCTGACCCGGCTCTTCTCCGGCCGGCTCTCACCGCCGTCTCGGCGCGCACTTTGCCGGCCGGCTCTCCCCGCCGTCTCGGTGCGCACTTTTCCGGCTGGCTCTGACCGCCGGCTCGGCGCGCTCATTTCCGGCCGACTCTGACCGCCGGCTCGGCGCGCACATTTCCGGCTGGCTCCGGCCGCTGTTTCAGTGCGCTCGAGGCAGCGGTGAGAGCCAGCCACTGTGTGCCGGGGCGCCGGGTTCTGTGGAGATCCGGTGTCCGGTGTCGCGCGGCGGCGCCGGACCGGCCTACGGTCCGGTCATGAGCACGGTGGGATGGATCAGGGTGTGGCTGGCGGTCTTCGTCGGCGGGCTGGTGATCAGTGGGGTGACGGCGTTCCCGCTGGCCACCGAGATGCGGTTGCTGGCGGATCTGCTGCATGCGCTGCCCGCCGCCCCGGACGGGCTCGTCACCTGGGTGGAGCGGATCCGGGACGGACTTGCCGTCACCGGCCGTGACTATCCGTTCGTCGCGTACGGGACCGACTGGCTGGCCTTCGCGCACCTGGTGATCGCGGCGGCGTTCTGGGGGCCGTGGCGCGATCCGGTACGCAACGTCTGGGTCGTCGAGTGGGGCATGATCTGCTGCGCCGGGATCATTCCGCTGGCACTGATCGCCGGGCCGATCCGGCAGCTGCCGCTCGGGTGGACGCTGCTCGACATGTCGTTCGGTGTGTTCGGTGTCGTGCCGCTGATCATCGTCCGGTCACTGATCAAGCGGCTCGGCGACGGCCCGGCGGCGGATCCAGGGCAGGACGAACAGGTACAGGCCGCTGATCATCAGCACCGCCAGCGGGAGCAGGGGCACGTAGGAGACCCAGACGATCGGCTCCTTCTGAGCGAGGGCGACGAACGTCAGGACGACCGTCGCGGTGAAGACGGCGGACGTCCAGCGGTGCAGTCGGCGGATACGGTTGTTCCAGGTCATCAGGGCCTCCGGGCTCGGAATCTCGTCGAGCACGAACGCTAGTCACGCGGCCCCCGCCAGGACTTCTCGATTCCTGACCGACCGGGCTCCGGCTGCCACCATCGGCTTCCGCCATCGGCCTCCACCGCCGGCTTCCACCGCCGGCTCGAGCCGCGGAAGGGCCGGCGGGTCAGAGCTGGTGGACCGTGGTCAGGTCACTGAGGCCGGAGATCTCCAGCAACGGGGCGAGCAGCGGCCCCGTACGCAATTCGATGTGATCGGCCTGGGCGAAGAGCGCCGCGAGACCCGCGCTGTCCAGGTATTCGACCGCGGTGAGGTCGACGACCAGGCGCGCGCCGGCCGCGTCGGCGACCGCCCGGGTCAGGGCGCCGGCGAAGGTCTCGGCGTTGCTCATGTCGATCTCGCCGGAGGCGGTGAGAACGACGGCACCATCCGGGCCGGGACCCGTCGTGAGGGTGAGCTCGGGGGTCATCAGGTTAGCCTCGCCTGCATGTCGACGACGGTGCCGGTCGTTCCGGAGGTGACGGTGACAGTGTGCATGAAGGCGCGCATGAGCTTGATCCCCCGACCGCGGTACGGGCCGGCGGAGGGATCGGGAGTCTTCCAGCGTCCGCTGTCGGAAATGGTCAGGCGCAGGTCGGCGGCGGTCGCGGCGGCACGGAGCCGGATCCGGCCGCCCGGCTGCTCGCGGTGGCCGTGCTCGATCGCGTTGGCGCACGCCTCCCCGGCGGCGACCAGCACGTTCTGCACGATGGCCGGGTCCACGCCGCACCGGTCGAGCCATCCGCGCAGCGCGGAGCGGACCGGGGCGAGCCGGGTCGACTCGGCGGCGAACTCGATCTCCAGCGGGCCGGGGTGGCGGTACAGGAGCAGGGCGACGTCGTCGTCGTAGCCGGCCTCGGGGGCCAGCCGGGTCATGATCTCGGTGGCCAGGTCCTCGATCGGGGTACCCAGGCCGTGCTGCACGGCGACACTCGCCTCACCGATGCCGGCGGACAGCGGACGGCGCCGGCGTTCGACCAGACCGTCGGTGTAGAGCAGCAGGGTCGCCCGGGGTGGCACCACGTATTCGGCGTCCGGACGGTCCAGGCCGGGACGGACCGCCACCGGACGGGACCGGCCACCGTCGAGCAGATGGGTGCTGCCGTCGGGATGGCCGACGATGGCCGGTGGGTGGCCGGCGCTGGAGTAGACGAGATGGCCGGTGCCGGGGTCGAGGATCCCGCAGAAGACGGTGGCGCAGCCGGCGCCGGGCAGCATGGCGGCGAACCGGTCGAGGGCCATCAGGGTCTGCGCGGGGCTGGTGTCCTGGAGCAGCAGGGCGCGGCAGGCACTGCGGAGCTGGCCCATCACGGTGGCCGCCTGAAGGCCGTGACCGACGCAGTCGCCGACGACGATGCCGATCCGGCCGTCGGGGAGCGTGATCGTGTCGTACCAGTCGCCGCCGACCTTCAACGGGCGGGTCGCCGGCTCGTAGCGGACCGCGAAACCGGTGGGCAGGCTGTCCGGGCCGAGGATGGCCCGCTGGAGGGCGAGCGCGGTCTCCCGCTGCTGGTCGAACTGGTCGATGCGGCGCAGACCCTGGCTGATGCGGCCGGCGAGCAGCGCGAGGAGGGTCTCGTCGGGGGTGGTGAACGGGCGCTGCGGGCCGGGCTCGATCCACAGTGCCATGGGGCCGTGCGGGTGGTCGAGGACGATGCCGGTGCCGGACGGGGTGAACGCCGGCAGGTCCCGGAGCGCGAGGATCGACCGCCGGCGCTCCTCGGGCAGACTGTCCCAGGTCAGCGACGGATCGGTGGCGGTCACCACGGGACCGGACCGGTCGGTGAAGACGGTCGCCAGCACGTACGCCGCCTGCCAGGTCTGCTCCAGCTCGCGCAGGACCGCATCGAGGGCCTCGCCGAGGTTCTCCGCCTCGGCGAAGCGCATGCCGAGGGCGGCGAGGGCACTGTCGCGCTGCACCGCGTAGTGCTCGGCGGTGACGTCCCGGAACGTGCCGACGACCACCTGTTTGCCGGTCTCCGGGTCGCGGACCCGGTTGTACGCGGCCGCCGCCCACAGCCGCCGGCCGTCGCGGTGCCGGACCGGGATGGTGTACGTGCCGTGCGGCTCCTCGAGCAGCGTCGCGTACGCGTGCGAGACCGCCCGGTGCGCCTCGACGTCGGTCGCGGCGTCCGGCCACCACGGATGGGTCGGAAGGTACGGCAGCCCCTCCGGCCCATACCCGAGGATGTCGGTGAACGCGCTGTTGATCTCGATGACCGCGCCGTCCTCGTCGCAGACGAAGAACGCCTCCTGCAGCGAGTCGATCAGCGCGGTCCGCCAGCGGGTGTGATGGTTGCGCAGCCGGGCCAGCTTGACGTTGGCACGCACCCGGGCCAGCAGCTCGGCGGCGGAGAACGGCTTGACCAGGTAGTCGTCGGCGCCCGCCTCCAGGCCTTCGATGGACGCCTCCTGCCCGGCGCGGGCGGACAGCAGCAGCACCGGCGTGCTCGCCGTGCGCGGGTCGGCGCGCAGGGCGGCGACCAGCTGCAACCCGTCGAGGCGCGGCATCATCACGTCGCTGACGATCAGGTCGGGGGTGACGGTCCGGGCGGCCTCCAGAGCCTGCTGGCCGTCGCCGGCGGCGGTCACCCGGTGCCCGGCGGAGCGCAGCAGCCGGGTCAGGTAGTCGCGCATGTCGGCGTTGTCGTCGGCGACCAGCAGGGCCGCGCCACCGTCCGGCGACGCGCCCGGTCCGGGCACCACCGCCGGTTCCTCACCGCCCGGCAGCCAGCGCAGGGCCTCCTGGAGGAAGGATTCGGCATGGCTTTCGCCCGGGGAGTTCAGCGTGTACGCCGGAAGGTGCGTGCTGCCGAACGGAAGACGGATCCTGAACGTGGTCCCCCGTCCGACGGTGCTCTCCGCGCTGATCGTCCCGCCGTGCAGCCCGACCAGCTCGCGGACCAGGGCCAGACCGATGCCGCTGCCCTCGTTGGAGCGCGACCGGGAGTTCTCGATCCGGTGGAACCGCTCGAACAGCCGGGGCATCTCCTCCTCGGCGACACCCACTCCGGTGTCACTGACCGTGACGACCGCATCGGGACCGTCGGCACGCGCCGTCACCCGGATGCCGCCGTCGAAGGTGAACTTGAGGGCGTTGCTGAGCAGGTTGAGGACGATCTTCTCCCACATGCTCCGGTCGAGGTGGACCGGCTGGGGCAGGGGCGGGCAGTCGACCTCGAACGTCAGCCCGGCCCGTTCGATCGCCGACCGGAACACGCTGGCCAGGTCCGCGGTGGTGGCGGCCAGGTCGACGGTCTCGAAACGGGCCTGCATCCGGCCGGCCTCGATCCGGGAGAAGTCGAGCAGCGTGTTGACCAGTTTGCCGAGGCGCAGCCCGTTGCGGTGGACGACCTCCAGATCCGGCCGGGTCCGCTCGTCGGCGTCGGCGAGGAGATCCTCCACCGGACCCATGATCAACGTCAGCGGGGTACGGAACTCGTGGCTGATGTTGGAGAAGAAGGCGGTCTTCGCGCGGTCGAGTTCGGCCAGTTCCTCGGCCCGGCGCTGTTGGGCCTCGTAGCTGCGGGCGCCGGCCACTCCGGCGGTGATGTGACCGGCGGTGAGCTCGACGAACCCCCGATAACCGTCGTCGAGGGGCCGGTAGCGGTTGAGCCCGGCGACGAAGAAGCCGTACGGCGTACCGCCCTGGCGCACCAGCGGCACCGCGAGCGCCTGGGCCGGCGGATCCGGCCAGTCGCCGCCGGGCAGCCCGTCCCACCGGCTGAGGTCGGTCAGGACCGGCTCACCGTTGGCCAGCCGGTCGGTGGGCCAGGCGCCGGGCGCCGCCGCCGGGTGCCGGCTGTCGATCCCGGTCGACGCGGCGAGCCGGGCCGCCCCGTCCTGGCCGAACAGGTAGGTCAGTGTGAACGGCAGGTCCCGCCGGTTGCGGTCGAGCTGCCGGCCGACGAACCCGAGCATCTCCTCCTGGGTCCGGGCGACACTCGGGTCCGAGCCGAGGTCACGCAGCGTGGCCATCCGCCGCTCGCCGACCACCCGGTCGGTCTCCTCGCTGACCACGCAGAGCATCCCGACGAGGGCGCCGTCGTCGTCGCGCAGCGGACTGTACGAGAACGTGTGGTACGACTCCTCGAGATACCCCGAGCGCTCCAGGAACAGCAGCAGCGCCTCGTCCCAGGTGGCCTCCCCGGTGCGCAGCACGGTGTCGATCCGCGGCCCGATGTCGCCCCAGATCTCCGCCCACACCTCGCTGGCCGGCCGGCCCAGCGCCCACGGATATTTCCGGGCCAGCGTGTTGCGGCGGTAGGCGTCGTTGCAGAAGAAGGTGAGCTGCGGACCCCAGGCCATCCACATGGAGAACCGGGAGGACAGCAGGATGCTCACCGCCGTCTGGAGGCTCTGCGGCCAGCTGTCCGGTCGCCCCAGTGGGGTCGCCTCCCAGTCGACCGCGGCGAGGTCGGTGCCGATCTCGGGATCGGCGGAGAAGAGCGCGGGAGACGGCCGGTTGTCATCACCGTTCATCGCGTCCGCTTGTCCCCCTGCCGCAGCCCGTCGAAACCACCACGACGGTAACCATCGGCACCATCACCCCGATATCCGGGTCCGCTCTACCGCGATCCCTTCAGCGTGGTTTCAGGTCGGGTGGGCAAGGATGAGCGGCATGCGTGTACTCGTCGTGGAGGACGAGAAGCGGCTCGCCTGGTCGTTGCGGGTGGGCCTGGAAGCCGAGGGCTTCGCGGTCGACGTCGCACCGGACGGCGTCGACGGCTTGTGGCTGGCCAGGGAGAATGAATATGACGTGATCGTCCTCGATCTGATGCTGCCCAAGCTCAACGGCTATCAGGTCTGCGCCACGCTGCGCGCCGAGGAGAACTGGACGCCGATCGTGATGCTGACCGCCAAGGACGGCGAGTGGGATCAGGTCGAGGGCCTGGACACCGGCGCCGACGACTATCTGACCAAGCCGTTCTCCTATCCGGTGCTGGTGGCCCGGCTGCGGGCGGTGGCCCGGCGCGGGGCCCGGGAGCGGCCGGTCCAGCTGACCGCCGGTGACCTGCGGATCGACCCGGCGTCGCGGCGGGTGTGGCGGGGTGAGACCGAGATCGAGCTGACCGCCCGGGAGTTCGCGCTGCTGGCCTTCCTGGCCCGCAACACCGGCGACGTGGTGTCGAAACAGCGGATCCTGGAGGCGGTGTGGGACACCGACTTCGACGGTGACCCCAACATCGTCGAGGTGTATGTGCGGCATCTGCGCAACAAGATCGACCGGCCGTTCGGGCGGGAGGCGATCCGGACCGTGCGGGGCGCCGGGTACCGGCTGGGCGGCGACGGTGGTTGAGCGGGCCTCGATCCGGCTGCGGACCACCGTTCTGGCGGTGCTGGTGACGGCGGTCGCCGTGGTGATCGGGGCGGTGACGCTGGTGCTTCTGACGCGGGCGTCGCTGGAGGGTGGGATCAGGGACGCCGCGGAGAGCCGGGCCTTGATGATCGCCGACCGGATCAGGACGTCCGGCCTGCCGGACCCCGTCCCGTCCTCCTCCGGCACCGATGAGGCCACCGACGACGAGGACTCCGACGACGACTTCGCCTGGGAGATCCTGGACGACTCCGGCACCGTGGTCCGGTCGTCGGAGACACTCGACGAGCGGTCACTGCGGGTCACCGAGGACGAGGGTCCGTACACCGTCGTGGTCCTCGCCTCGCTGGAGGAGGTCGACGACGCGACGAAGGCGCTGGCCACACCCCTGCTGATGGGGGTGCCGGGGGCGCTGATCCTGGTCGGCGGGGTGACCTGGGTCGGGGTGACGGGGGCGCTGGCACCGGTCGAGCGGATCCGCCGGGAGGTCGAGGAGATCACCGGGGAGCGGTTGGACCGGCGGGTTCCGCAACCGGTGGCCCGCGACGAGATCCACCGGCTGGCCGCCACCATGAACCGGATGCTGACCCGCCTCCAGGACTCCCGGGAACGGCAGCAGCGGTTCGTGGCCGACGCCTCGCACGAGCTGCGGTCGCCGCTGGCCGCGATCCGGCAGGCGGCCGAGGTGGCCCGGTCGCATCCCGGAGCGCTGCCCGAGGGCGAGCTGGCCGAGGCGGTGCTGGAGGAGTCCGGGCGGATGGAACGCCTGGTGGAGCAGCTGCTTCTGCTCACCCGGACGGGTGGGGCCGGGGTGCGGCAGCTGCGCGACGTCGACCTCGACGACCTGGCGATGGCCGAGGCGCGCCGGGTGCGGCGGGCCGGGCTGACGGTCGACACGTCCGGGGTGGGCGCGGGCCGGGTCCGCGGGGACGCGACGGCGCTCGCCCAGGTGGTGCGCAACCTCACCGACAACGCGTCACGGCACGCCCACGGTGCCGTGGTGGTGACCGTCCGGACCGCCGGGGACGGGGTGGAGCTGGTGGTCGAGGACGACGGGGCGGGCGTCCCCGAGGGTGAGCGGGAGCGGGTGTTCGAGCGGTTCGTGCGGCTCGACGAGGCCCGGGACCGGGATGCCGGGGGCAGTGGGCTCGGGCTGGCCATCGTCAAGGAGATCGTGACCGCGCACGGGGGCACGGTCGGGATCACCGCCTCCGCGCTGGGTGGGGCGCGTTTCGTCGTACGGCTGCCGGCTTCCTGAAAGGCCTTTCAGCTGCGTTCAGGGGAGGTTCAGGGACCTCGGCGCAAGCTGTGGCGGTACCTGAAGTCACCGCTAGAAGTCACCGCCAGAAAGGCACATCTCATGGACACCAGCAAGCTCCGCAGCAAGCGCACCATCGTCGGTGGCATCGCCCTCGTGGCCGCTCTCGGCGCCGGTGGCACGGTGTGGGCGACCGCCGCCAATGCGGACGGGCGGCCGGATTCCGATGATCGGGTGCTGAGCGCCGAGGAGCGCACCTCGGCGGAGAACGCCGCGCGGGCCGCGATCACCGGCGGGACCGTCCTGGAGGTGGAGGCCTCCGACGACCAGGGCGTCGCCTACGAGGCTGAGGTCCGCGACGCGGCCGGTCAGGAGTGGGATGTCGATCTGGACTCTTCCTTCCAGGTCGTGACCAAGACCGCGGACACGGACGATGACGGCGCCGACGATGACGGCACCGACACCGACGACGACGGCTCCGACGACTGAGTTTTGATCAGGGGTCTTTCCTCTTTGGAGATCGAGCGGTAAAACAATCCTCACGGTTTCGGCACTAGCAGTGCTAATAGATGTTCGTTCTCCTCGCCGTGGCCGGCCTCCGGCGGCTCCCGCCGCACCCCACGACAGCAGGAGACGAAGATGTCGCCCCGCTCACGCCACTGGCATTGGCTGCTGGTCATTCCGACCGTCGCGCCACTGCTGACCCCGTTCGCCAACCGCATCGAGCCGACCCTGTTCGGGGTCCCGTTCTTCTTCTGGTACCAGTTCGCGTGCGCGCTGCTCGCGATGGTCGTCATCACGGTCGTCTACCTCGCCACCCGCGAGGACCGGCCGTGACCGACCGGGACGTCGAGGTCGGCGTCTTCCTGGTCCTGATGGCCGGCGTCGTGCTGCTCGGCTTCGGCGCCGCACGCTGGCGCCGGCCCGCCGACCCCTACCACCTCGAGGAGTGGGCCGTCGGCGGGCGGGCGTTCGGCAACTGGACGATGTGGTTCCTCCTCGGCGGGAGCATGTACAGCGCGTACACGTTCATCGCCGTCCCGGCGCTGACCTACGGCCTCGGTGCGATCGGGTGGTTCGCCGTGCCGTTCGCCATCGTCACCACGCCCCTGACCTTCATCTTCACCACCCGGGCGTGGTCGGTGGCGCGACGGCACGGCTTCCTGACCCACAGCGAGTTCGCGGCCGCCCGGTTCGGGTCGCCCGGGCTCGGCGCGCTGGTCGCCGTGACCGGCATCCTCGCCACCATCCCGTATGTCGCGGTGCAGCTCATCTCGCTCCAGGCGGTGCTGCGTACGGTCGGGTTCGGCGGCGAGTGGCCACTGCTGGCCGCGGTCACGCTCATCTCGATCTGCACGTTCCGCTCCGGGTTGCGGGCGCCCGCCCTGCTGTCCGTGGTCAAGGACGTCCTGCTCGCCTGGATGCTGATCACCGCTGCCCTGATGGTGGCGATGTACGGCGGCTGGGGCAGCGCCTTCCGCGGCGCCGCCACACGATTCGCCGCCACACCCAACCCGGCCGACGGGCTGCTGCTGCCGGAGACCGGCCATCTCGGCTTCTTCACCCTGGTCATCGGGTCGGCGCTGGCCATCTTCGCGTATCCGCACGCGCTGGTCGGGATGCTCGCCGCCAAGGACCGCGACACGGTCCGCCGGAACGCCGCGGCTCTGCCGATCTACTGCATGGCACTCGGGCTGATGGCCATGATGGGGATCTTCGCGCTGTCCCGGGGAGTGACACCGGCCGACGGCGACCTCAACACCGTGGTGCCGCGGCTCATCCACGAGTATTTCCCCAGCTGGTCGGCCGGAATCGCGTACGCCGCCCTCAGCATCGCCGCCCTGATCCCGGCCGCCGTCATGTCGATCGCCGCCGCCAACGCGTTCACCCGCAGCCTCTACCGCACCTATCTGCGGCCCGACGCCACCCCCGCCGCCGAGGCGTGGACCAGCCGGTGGGTGTCGCTGATCGTCAAGTTCGGCGCGGCCGCCCTGATCCTCGCCGTCGACCCGGCGTTCTCCGTCGACCTTCAGCTCATCGGCGGGGTGCTGATCCTGCAGACCATCCCGGCCGTCTTCCTCGGCCTGCTCACCGCCTGGTTCCACCGGGCCGCACTCACCGCCGGGCTGATCAGCGGGCTGGTCACCGGCCTGGTGCTGCTCTGGGACATCCCGGAAGTCGACGGGACCGGCCGGATCGTCGCCGAGCACTTCGGTGGATCCAGCTGGTCGATCGGCGACGGCCGCAGCATCTACGTCGGCGTCGTCGCGCTCGCCGTCAACCTCGTCGTCGCGGTCGTGGTCACCCTGCTCGTGCGGGCCGCCGGGGTCCGCGACGGCCACGACGGCACCCGGCCCGACGACTACCACGCCGACGCCGGCGACCCGTACCTCCAGCGGCTGGACGAGCTGATCGACGGGCTGCCCACCGGCGGATCCGGCTCACCGGCGCACCCGTCCGGCGGACCGTCCGCGCACCCACCGCTCCGCTCCCCCGGCCAGCGGGTCCTCTGAAGGGTTACGCGGGACGCGAAAGTGTCGGTGGGGGCTGCTAGGTTCTCGGCACTGTTCCGGTGAGCGTCGGTTACGGACTAGGGGAGTCCTGTGGGCATTTACGAGCACGTGGAGATCTTCGCGGGACTGCCGGTGGTCGCGGCCGACGACGACGAGGTGACCGTCGCCGACCCGGCCGCGGTCACCTGGCGGATCAGCATGGAGGATTTCGAGGCCGCCCCGGAGGAGTTCGAGGCCGCGTTCGAGCAGCTGCTGCAGCGCACCGGCCCGGCCGGCCCGACCGCGCTGATCGTCGGCGAGTGGGGGTCGGCCTACGACACCCCGTTCCCCTATCAGCTGCTCGTCGACAACGCGGCACGGCTGAGCGGGCTGCGCTCCCTGTTCGTCGGTGACCTCACCGGCGAGGAGTGCGAGATCTCCTGGATCAACCAGGCCGACATCACCGCGCTGATCGAGGCTTTCCCGGCTCTGGAGCGCCTGTGGATCCGCGGCGGGACGGGTCTGGGGATGCGGCCGGTGCGCCACGAGGGCCTCCGTGAGCTGATCTTCCAGTCCGGTGGCCTGCCGGCCGGGGTGGTCCGGGCGGTCGGTGCCAGCGACCTGCCCCACCTGAGCCACCTGGAGCTGTGGCTGGGTGTCGACCAATACGGTGGCGACGCCCGCGCCGACGACCTCGCCCCGATCCTCGCCGGCCGGTCCCTGCCCGCCCTCACCTACCTGGGCCTGCGCAACGCCGAGGTCGCCGAGGAGATCGCCGCGGCCGTCGCCGCCGCGCCCATCGTCGCCCGCCTCACCGACCTCGACCTGTCGATGGGCGTCCTCGGCGACACCGGCGCGGAGACCCTGCTGGCCGGTCAGCCGCTGACCCACCTGCGCAAGCTCGACCTCAGCCACCACTTCATGTCGACGGAGACGGCGCAGCGCGTGGTCGACGAGCTGCCCGGCGTCGAGGTGGACGTCTCCGATCCACAGAAGGAAGAGGAGTGGGGCCGCTACACCGCGGTGTCCGAGTAGTGCGTCTCGCCGTCGTCGGAAACCCGGACAACCGCCGGGTCACCCTGTTCGTCGAGGCCGCTGTCCGGGCCGGCCTGCCCGTCCCGGTCGTCCACCCGTGGCGTGAGGTGCTGTCGTCCGGCCCGGGCGCCGCACCTCCTCCCACCGCGTCGTCGCCTTCGCCGGGTTCCGCGGTCGCGGGGGCGGGCACTGTGCGCTTCGCCGCCGCTGGCCCTCCGGCCGCGTCGTCGCCTTCGCCGCGTTCTGCGGTTCCCGGTCCGGGGACGTTCGTGCGGATCGAGTCGCCCGGGGAGGATGCCGAGGTCGACCGGCTGTTGCGGGAGCGCGGCAGCGGACGGCCCGCCGTGGCGGCCGAGCACGGGGAGATCGTGGGGGCCGCGGCGGCGTTCGCCGGTCTGCGGTGGGCACTGGACCGGGTCGCGGCCGGCGGCGGTGTGCTGCTCAACCAGCCCGACGACATCCTCACCATGAGCGACAAGCCCCGCTGTCACGCGCTGCTGTCCGCGGCCGGTATCCCGGTGCCGCCCGCCCTGCCGCCGGTGCACGACTACGCCTCGCTGCGGGCCGCGATGGCCGACGCCGGCTGGAACCGGGTGTTCGTCAAACCGGCTCACGGCTCGTCGGCGTCCGGCGTCCTGGCCTTCGCCACGGCCGGACGTCGGGTCACCGCGGCCACGTCGGTCGAGCTGAGCGGAGACAAGATCTTCAACAATCTCCGGGTACGCCGTTACGACGACGAAGCCTCGATCCGCGCGATCGTCGACCGGCTCGGCCCGGACGGCCTCCACGTCGAGCGCTGGTATCCGAAAGCCACCCTCGGCGATCGTGTCCTCGACCTGCGGGTCGTCGTAATCGCCGGCGAGCCACGACACGTGGTCGTCCGGACCAGCCGCTCCCCCATGACGAACCTGCACCTGGGCAACACCCGCGGCGACGTGGCAGCGGTCCGGGCCGCCGCGGGCGCCCGCTCCTGGGCCGCGGCGATGGAGACGTGCGCCCGGGTGGCGGCCGTCTTCCCCGGAACCCTGCACGCCGGGGTTGACCTGATGTTCCGGACAGGCTGGCGCGACCACGCGGTCGCCGAGGTGAACGCGTTCGGTGACCTGCTCCCCCGGGTCCTGGCCGACGGCCTCGACACCTACGGTGCCCAGATAGCCGCCCTCACCGCCGGCTGGTCGCCCGCCCTTCCTCCCGATAGGCCCGGGGCCACGTCCTCCGCCCTTGATGAGCCCGGGGCCGTGCCCTCCTCCCTCGACGGGCTTGCGGTCGCGTCTTCCACCCTCGGGGGCCTCGGCGCCACATCCTCCGCCCTCAATGGGTCCGGCGCCGCATCCTCCGCCCTCAATGGGCCTGGGGCCGCGTCCTCCGCCCTCGAGGGCCCGGGGCCATGCCTTCCTCGCTCGGTGGGCCTGCGGCCGGTCGATGGGCGGGTGTGTCGTGCGTGAGCTGATCGGGAGCCATGACCTGCTGTTCGTCACGCTGGACACGTTGCGTTACGACGTGGCGGTGGAGTGTCTGGCGGATGGGCGGACGCCGTACCTCGCGAAGGTTCTGCCGGGTGGCGTGTGGGAGCGGCGGCACAGCCCGGCGAGTTTCACCTACGCCGCGCATCACGCGTTCTTCGCCGGGTTCCTGCCTACGCCGGTGACGCCGGGGCCGCACGAGCGGTTGTTCGCGGCGCGATTCGGGGGCAGTGAGACCAGCGGCCCGGACACGTATGTCTTCGATGCGCCGGACCTGCCGACCGCCCTCGCCACAGCCGGGTATCACACCGTCTGCCTGGGCGGGGTCGGCTTCTTCAACCCGGCGACGCCGCTCGGCCGGGTGCTGCCGGGGCTGTTCGCCGAGGCGCACTGGGAGAAGGCGTTCGGCGTGACCGCTCCGGACTGCTTCGGCGCCCAGATCGACCGCCTCCAGACGATCGTCGACGGCCTGCCCGCGAACCGTCCACTCTTCACGTTCGTCAACGTGGCCGCCCTGCACCAGCCGAACCGGCACTACGTGCCCTCGGCCCCCCACGACGACCTGGCCACGCACGCCGCCGCCCTGGAGTACGTCGACGGTCGCCTCGATCGCCTGTTCTCCCTGGTCACCGGACGGGGACGTCCCTGCCAGGTGATCCTCTGCTCCGATCACGGCACGCTCTACGGCGAGGACGGCCACACCGGCCACCGTGTCGCCCACGAGTCCGTGTGGACTGTCCCGTACGCCGACTTCATCCTGGACGCCCGGTGAACCTCGACTCCCCCTATCAGGGTTACCTCTACGCCTATCCGCACAAGACCGCCTACCGCCGTCTCGACCCACGCCCGCTGCTGAGCGACGTGTGGGCGGCCGAGCCGCAAACGTCCCTCTTCGGGTACGTCCACCTGCCGTTCTGTGAGATGCGGTGCGGCTTCTGCAACCTGTTCACCCGCGCCAATCCGCCCGATGAGCAGGTCACCGCCTATCTGGCCCAGCTGCGGCACCAGGCCACAGCGGTCCGCGACAGTCTCGACCCGGCCGCGTCGTTCTCCCGCCTGGCGATCGGCGGCGGCACACCCACCTACCTGACGGCCTCCGAACTGGAGGAGTTGTTCGGCATCCTGGCCGACGCCTTCGGCGACCGGGCGGCACCCGCCCCGGCGCCGTCACCTCGGCTGCTCGCAGATCCGGCGTCGGCCTCGGCGGGGCACCCCGCCCCCGAACCGCTGTCAGCGTCGCCAGGACGCCTCACCGGCGAGCCACCGTCGGCACCGCGGGAGCACCTCACCGGCCAGTCAGCGCCGGCACCGCGAGAGCACCTCGCTGGCGAGCCACCGTCGGCATCGCGGGAGCACCTCACCGGCCAGCCAGAGTCGGCATCGCGGGAGCGCCTCGCTGGCGAGCCACCGTCGGCATCGCGGGGGCGGCTCAGCGGTGTGCCGCTGTCGGTGGAGACGTCGCCGGCGACGGCGACTCCGGATCGGCTGGCGGTACTGGCCGCGCACGGGACGACGCGGATCAGCATCGGGGTGCAGAGCTTCCTCGACGCCGAGGCTCGGGCCGCGGGTCGGCCGCAACGTCTCCCCGAGGTGATGGCCGCGCTGCAGGCGATCCGTGACGCGCGGATCCCGGTCCTCAACATCGACCTGATCTACGGCATCGACGGGCAGACCGCGCAGACCTGGCAGCATTCTCTCGACGAGGCCCTCCGATGGCGTCCGGAGGAGCTGTACCTGTATCCGCTGTATGTGCGGCCGCTGACCGGGCTGGGCCGCCGTGCCCACGCCCGCGCCGACTGGGACCGGCAGCGTCTCGAGCTGTATCGGCAGGCAGTCGACGTGATGACCGCCGCGGGATATGTGCGGCATTCGATGCGCCAGTTCCGCCGGTCCGACGCACCGGTTCCGGACGGCCCCGACTACTGCTGCCAGGACGACGGCATGGTGGGGTTGGGCTGCGGCGCCCGGTCGTACACGACGACCCTGCACTATTCCTTCGACTACGCGGTGGCGGTGCCCGAGGTCCGCGCGGTTCTCACCGATTACCTGTCCCGGCCGGCCGACGATTTCCGGTACGCGGAGTTCGGTTTCCACCTCGACGAGGTCGAGCAGCGGCGCCGCTGGCTGTTGAAATCCCTGCTGCGCGCGGAGGGTGTCGACGCCGGCGCCTACCGCCGGCGTTTCGGCACCGACCACACCGGCGACTTCCCGCAGCTCGTCCGGCTGGTCGATCTCGGCCTGCTGAACGAGACCCGAACCGCCCTCACCGCAACCGGGCTGGACCACTCCGACGCCATCGGCCCGTGGCTGGTGTCCGGCGAGGTCCGTGAGGCGATGGGAGCCTACGTCCCGCGATGACCGGCCCCGACCACACACATCGTCCGGGCCACCCGCCCCGGCCCGAGCCACACCCGGCGCACCGCCCGCAAGCCTCGCCGCCCAATCCGGAGGGCCGCCGCCTCCTGCCCGTCTCAGCGCGGATTGCCGAACGCCGGCCCCGGCCGACTGAGGGCGATGCACTACCTGTGGCGCCGGAGGCCCGGGACGATCTCTACCTGCTGTATCGCGGGCCGCTGGCGAGCTGCAACTACGACTGTCCGTACTGTCCGTTCGCGAAGCGGGTGGATCCGCCGGAACTGCTACGCGCCGACCGGGCCGACCTGGAACGCTTCGCCGGCTGGGTGGAGGCGACCACCGACCGGCGGCTGTCGGTGCTGTTCACCCCGTGGGGCGAGGGCCTGACCCGATCGTGGTACCGGGACACGATCGTCCGGCTGTCACACCTGCCGCACGTGGCCCGGGTCGCGATCCAGACGAACCTGGCGGCCCGCACCGGCTGGCTCAGCGAAGCGAACCCGCAGGTGGCGGCGTTGTGGGCGACATACCACCCGGGTCAGGTGACACGGGACCGGTTCCTCGGTCGCTGCCGGGAACTCCTCGGCCTGGGCATCCGATTCTCGATCGGGGTGGTCGGCCTCCCGGAACACCACGCGGAGGCGGTGGCACTGCGGGCCGCACTGCCACCCGAGGTCTATCTGTGGATCAACGCGGCCGAGGGGCACGTCTACACCGCCGAGGAGGAGCAGCGCTGGACCGCCCTGGACCCGTTGTTCGGCGACAGCGTCCGCCCCCACGCGTCCCTGGGCCTGCCGTGTCACGCCGGCGAGACCGCCGTCTCGGTGCTCGGTGACGGCACGGTCCGCCGCTGTCACTTCATCAAGACGCCGATCGGCAACCTGTACGACGGCACGTGGCGCGCCGCCCTCCAGCCACGCCCATGTACCAACAATCTCTGCGACTGCCACATCGGCTACATCCATCTAAAGCCCCTGCACCTGCGCGACGTCTACGCCGACGGTCTCCTCGAACGCATCCCGGTCGCCTGGCCGTTGCCGGCGCAGCCCCGGCCCGCACACCGCTGATCCCGCCGGACCCGCCCGCCCGTCGCTGCTACGCCGGACCCGCCCGCCCGTCGCTGCTACGCCGGACCCGCCCGCCCGTCTCTGCCGCCCGCCTCTGCTACGCCGGGCCCGCCCCGCCCAGATCTGCTACGCCGGGCCCGCTCGCTTGTCTCTGCAAGGCCGGACCCGTCCGCCCAGATCTGCTACGCCGGGCCCACTCGCCTGTCTCTGCTATGCCGGGTCCGCCCGCCCCGATCTGCTACCGGGACAGGCGAGCGGGCGGGTGTGGCGGGGTGGTCAGGTCTGGATCAACGGCTGGTACTCCTCGGTGGTCAGGCCGAACGTCCAGGCGACGCCCTCGCGGGCGCTCCTGGTCCGGGGTGGGACGCGCAGCCAGTAGATGCGGCTCGTACCGTCGGGCTCCGGGGTGGAGTTGACCACCTCGACCATGACCAGGGGCTCGTCGCCGGGGAGATCGAGATACCACAGCGTGCCCGTCTCGTCGGAGCCCAGCTTGCGGGCGCCGGCGTCGCGCAGGTAGCGGTCGTAGCCGTAGTGTTCCAGCATCACCCGGCGGATCTCGGCGTTCTCCTCCGACCGGATGCGGCTGATGGTCAGCGTCGGCAGCTCGGTCGCCAGGTCGGCCGGGATGGGCATGCCACGCCAGGCCCAGAGACCGTAGCCGTCGGGGAACTCCAGGGCGGCGCCCTCACCACGGTGCAGCCGGCCGACGTTGTCGCGGGTCAGGGTGGCCGGGCGCTCGGTGAGCACGGCGACCTTCTCGTTCGCCCACCACCAACCGGCGTTCCGGGCGACCTCGGCGAGACCGGCCAGGCCGGTCATCAGCCCGGCGTCGGGGCACAGACGATCGGCGGCCTCGAACGTCGACAGCCACGTGCCGTCGTGCTGACCGTAGATCGCGTCGAGCACCGGCGTCCGCACCGCCCGGCTGTCGTCGCCGGGGAAGGCCGCCGCCAGATCCTCGCCGAGGCACAGCCGCAACCGTCCGGCGATCAGGTCCATCACCAGTGCCCAGGAGCGGCGGCCGGCCGCGGCGCTGAGCTGCGCCCAGCCGTCGCTGCCGAGCACGTCGACAGCCGCCTTACGGGCGGCCGCCCACGGCTCGGTCCGCACCCGCCGCCGCAGCGACGGCCCGGCGGTCTCCCCCGGCGTCCAGCCCTGCCGCCGCAGCTCCGCCGCCACCTCGGCGATCCACGCCGCCGGCCCGGCATCCAGCTCGGCCCCGCCGGCCCCCACCGGATCGAGCGAGGTGGCGGCGGCCGCGGACGAAACCGCGACAGGACCGAGAACGGTCGAGGACGAGGCAGCAAACGAGGCCGTAGCGGGATCGAGGGTGGTCGAGGACAGGGCAGCGGGCCCGTCAGTGAGGGCTGTGGCGGGGAGGGTGAGACGGCCGGAGAGCAGTGCCATCGCCACGGCGCCGGCGCGCGGTGACCCCAACCAGTAGATGCGGTCCGGAGCCTCGAGTCCGGCCAGGCGATACGCGTCCCGTACCCCCGATTCGGCAGCCGCACGTGCCGCATCGCCGGTCTGGACCGCGGCGGCCAGCCACTGGTCTTCGATGGCGGCAGCCATCGCCTCCTGGGCGTGACTCAGCTTCATCTCGGGCTCCCTCAGTCCGCGACCGGGCGGAAAGCGCCCGGAATGTATTCACGCTGGCGCACCACCCGGTAGTGGCCGGATGGCAGCGAGATCGGCCCGTGCTCCTCGTGGGTGACCCGCCCGTGCGACGGCACGTCGATGAACATGCTGTCCGGATCGTCGACATCGGCGAGTAGTTGCAGGCCGGGGCCGCCGACGACGTGGGCGTGGCCGGTCGCCTCGCCGCGGGCCAGCACCATCCGCCCCCGGCGGTCGCGGGGCACCGCGGCGCACGCCGGCACCTCGGTCTGTGGAACCGGAATCATCAGCACGTCGCCCTGCCGGTACATCGCCGGCCTCCCCTCGCTGTTCGACCCTGACGCGAGGAAACTAGCGCCGGGGTACGACATTTTCGGATGCCGTCCTCCGGACCTGCGGGAACCCGGCCCTCTGCCACCCGAACCGGGCGAGAGCCGCACCATCGGACGTCCTGAATCCCGGCACTGGCCGGACCGGCGACCCGGCCCAGGCGGCATCCGGGCGGAACTCCGGTCAGTGGTCGCTGATGCGCAACCTGTTCCCCGGCGAGGCTGAGGCGGGCGACAGCCGGCGGGAGTTGAGGCGGAGCCGGCCGGAGGGCGATCCCACCGGCCGCGGCCACGGCGGGGACGGCTGTGGCGACGGCGGCGAGCCGTCGCCGCAGTGGATCTGCCACGGGCCGGCAACCTACCGCAGATCGGCCGGCGATCTACCCTTCGGTCATGGAGGTCACGGCGGCGAACTGGGTTCTGGGGCAGCGGCTGCTCAGCGCGACGGCGGGGACGGTCGTCGGCAACCGTTACCCGGCCAATTTCGACGTGCTGCACGTGGATGCGGCGCGCCCGCTCGCGGTGGTGGCGGACGGGATGGGGGACGGTCCGGGTAGTACGGCCGCCGGGCGTACCGCGGTGGAGGTGTTCGTCCGGGAGACGGCGACCGCGACGGGTCCGGCGGCGTTGCGCGCGGCGGTGGCCGGGGTGCAGCGGGCGGTCCGGGACGCGGGCCGCGGGATCGCCGGGTTGACCGGGTGCACGCTGACCGCTTTTGCCGGTGACACGGACGGCTCGGCGTGGCTGGTGCAGCTCGGCGACTCGCGGGCCTACCGGCTGCGCGACGGTGTCTTCGAGCTGTTGACCTCCGACCACACGGCGGCCTGGCTGGGGATTCTCAACGGATGGTATGCGGCGGACTCGCGGGAGGCGGTCCGCGACCGGCATCACCTGACCCGCTACGCGGGACATCCCGGCATGCCGGAGCCCGATCTGCTCAACGTCAGCCTGTGTCCCGGTGACCGATTCCTCTTGTGTACGGACGGAGTCTCCGACCAGCTCCACGACCGGCGGCTGGCCGATGCCCTGGCCGAGCGGACGACCGTGGCGGAACTGCTCGCCGAGACGCTGGACCACGGCGGCGACGACAACGCCACCGCCGTGATCGTGCAGGTCAGCTGATTCGGCGCAGCACCAGGACCCCGCCCACGCCGGGGATCAGCGCGAGCAGCCGGGTGCGGACCGGCAGGGTGGTGCGGTTCAAGGTCAAGATCACGACGATGAGGTACGCACACCCGTGCACCGGACCACATGTTGACGTGATCGCGTCAATATGTACGGTGTACATATTGATCAACAGTATTGACAACGAGACGAGTTCAACCCATGCGGCGGCACGCATGATCACGCGCCGGTGGTGGAGCCGGGCCGCACGATCATCAGCACCGTGACGGTCGCCCACAGCAGGTTGAAGACGCCGGTGACCATGCCGAGCCGGGTGACCGTCTGACCGGCCAGTGCGCGTGTCTGACCGGGAATGATCAACAGTCCCAGGATCAGCGCGGCGGCCGCGGTGAGGGCCATCGAGGTGAGCAGCCAGGCGTCGCCGAGGACACCGAGACTGTTCGCGGTGGCCAGCCCGAACACCGGGACGGCCACACCGACCACGCCGTAGACACGGCAGATCCGGTGCAGCAGGTGCAGTCGTTCACCGACGCCGGAGCGGCGGGCCACGGCCGGGAACATGCTGGCCGCGACGGTGACCGGACCGATCGCGATGATCGCGGCGAGCACGTGCAGCGAGAGGAGCAGTTTTGTCACGACGGGGACGGTAGGCCCGTTTTCGGACACCTGGAACTGGCAAGACTGCCCACCTGCAACGGGTTCTGGCCAACTAGGGTGGGCGGATGCGCACGGTGGCCGTACTAGCCCTGGACCGGGTTATCCCGTTCGACCTGTCCACCCCGATCGAGGTGTTCAGCCGGGTGCGGCTCGCCGACGGCAGCACGCCGTACCAGGTACGGGTGTGCGCGGCCACGCCGTCCGTCGACGCCGGGGCGTTCACTCTGCGGGCACCGTGGGGGCTGGACGCCCTGCTCGACGCGGACACGATCATCCTGCCCGGATGTGCCGACCCGCGGGTGGCCGTACCCCTGGAGGTTGTCGATTATCTGCGGAAGGCCGCCGCCGGCGGCGCCCGGATCGCCTCCGTCTGCGCCGGAGCTTTCGTCCTCGCCGCCACCGGCCTCCTCGACGGGCTGCGCGCCACCACCCACTGGCTGGCCGCCGCCGATCTCGCCGCCCGCTTCCCGCGGATCGACGTCGATCCGGACGTCCTCTACGTCGACAACGGCCAATTCCTGACCTCCGCCGGAGCGGCCGCCGGGCTCGACCTGTGTCTGCATCTGATCAGGCGCGACCACGGTTCGGCGGTCGCCGCCGACGCCGCCCGCCTGTCGGTGATGCCGCTGGAACGTGAGGGTGGCCAGGCGCAGTTCATCATCCCGTCCCCGCCGCCGACACCCCGCGGCGCCGGGCTGGAGCCCCTGCTCCAATGGATGCAGGACAACACCAGCGTCGATGTCACCCTGGGCGATCTGGCCGCGCGTTCCGGCATGAGCATCCGTACGCTGAACCGGCGCTTCCGCGAGCAGACCGGCACGACCCCGCTCCAATGGCTGCTGCGCGCCCGTGTCCGCCGCGCCCAGCACCTGCTCGAAGCCACCGATCAGCCGGTCGAGTCGATCGCCGGCCAGGTCGGCTTCGGCTCGCCGACGGCTTTCCGCGACCGCTTCAAACGCATCGTCGGCACGAGCCCGCACACCTACCGCGGCACGTTCCGCACCCGCCCCGGCATCACCCGCTGAGACCGGCCGCCCGTCGCCAGCGGTCCACCTCGTCGTCGTGCAACCCGCCGGCGGTCGACGCCGCCACCGTCGCCGCGTCGGCCGCACCGGCCAACAGGAGCAGGGGCCACCGCGGTGCCCCGGCCGCGCCGTCGAAGGCGGCCCAGGCGAGCGGGCCACCGAAATGCCATGCCCGCCCGGCGGCGTCGGCCACGTCGTCGCCGGCCTCCAGGAAGGCGTACGGGCGGAACACCGGCTCGAACGTGAACGGCACCCCGCCGTCCACCTCGATGTCGAGGCCCTCGAACTCCGCATCCGGATCAGGCGCCACACCGCCCGGCAGCACCGTGAGGATCTCGGTCGGCCGGGGCAGCCAGCCGGTCTCCTCCGGCTCGCCACCGCGGCGTACCTCCAGCACGTGGACGATCCGCGGCAGGACACCGACCCGGCAGGTGCCGCCGGGTCGCAGATCGCCGGCCGGCGGATCGGTCGTGAACAACTCGTCCGGATCGGTGCGGCTCACCGCCACGTCGCCGTTCCAGGCGACACCCACGACGTCCGGGTCGATCTCCCACCACGGCCAGCGCAGGCTCACGTCATCACGGCCCACCGCGGTGACCACGGCCGTGTCGAACGGGCACGACACGCGCAGCACGTCACCGGCACGCCAGAACATGCGCGGCAGCGTAACGCAGGCCACCGCCGCAGCGGGCGGTGGCCTGCGTTCCGGGCCGGGTCAGCCGAAGATGGAGGCGACCCACTCGGGGTGGTCGATGAACGGGTTCCGGTTGCGCTGGTACGTGGAGTAGATGAGCTGGTTACGGCTCTTCTCCGCGCTGTCCGGCGGGTCCGCGTGGTGCCAGGCGATCAGGGTGGAGAGCTTCCCGGTGTACGGGACGCTGCCGTTACCGGTGACATTGTTGACCTCGAGGTTGGCGAACGAGTCGCCGCCCTCGTACCGGACCGCCATGTAGAAGAGCATCCGGGCAACGTCGCCCTTGACGGCGGTACGGGGCTCCCACGAGTCGGAGTCGGCGTAGTTGCCGGAGGCTCCGGAGACGGCGCTGCCACCGTTGTCGAAGTCGAGGTTGCCGCGGAGCGCGTTGACCGTCACGTCCTCGGGCCGCAGGTGGTGCAGGTCGGTGCCGGGGCCGGCGCTGGTACCGAAGTTGCCGTGGGACTGCGGCCAGACGTGTTCGCGGTTCCAGTTGCCGCTGCTGCCGCCGTTGAGGGTCTTGGAGCGGCTGATGCCGGAGTAGAACAGTCTGACGTTGGACGAGTTGGACGGATCCTGGTCGGTGACCTTGAGCGCCTCCCAGACCCCGTCGTACGACAGCCTCGTCACGCCGGTCGACGTGATCGTGTGCAGCGCCGACCTGAGGCTGGGGCCGGATTTGCCGAGGGCCGCCGCGTAGTAGGTGTCGGTGGTGCTGGACGCCGTGGGCGAGGCGGTGGCGGTGGCGGTCGGGCTGGTGGTGGAGCCGCTGCCCAGGCTCATCGCGGTCGGCGACTTGAGGCCGGCATGCGTGAAGTAGGCGGTGAGCGTCCCGGTGACGGTGAGTCGCTTGCCGATCAGTGCCGGGTTGGACAGCAGCCCGAACGACGACCGGTAGGTGCTGGTGATCTGGACGTACAGCATGCTGCCGGTGCTGGTCTGCGAGGCGCTGTCGGCGATGGCGAGAGCGGTGTCGCCGGTGAAGCCGCTGAACCGGACCGTGTTGGTGGCGGTGGGCTCGCCGACGACGTAGCCGCTGACGGTGGCACTGGCGCCGGTCTGGGTGCTGATCGCCTGGGCGACGGTCAGGGTGGCGGCGGCCGCGGGCCGGGGGAACCCGAAGACCGCGATGGTCGCGACGAGAATGCCGGTGAGGGCGGGGACCATCAGCGCGACGATGCGCCGATGTCTGGTGGGACCGGGCATGGGGGGCTCCGTTCGCCATGCTGTATAGACAGCCTTCAGTGTGAGCGAGCGGGCCCCGAGGGGTCTCATACCACTTCGGTCATACGCGCCCCGCACTCACCGTCGCCGGGCCCGGTTCCGCAGGTCACGGTGTGAGGAACGAGGCGAGCGCGTCGGCGGTGAAGGCGGCGCCCCGGTCCGTCATGTGCACCAGGTCCTCGCAGTACAGGCCGTGCCCGTTGTCCGACGACGGCGACAGCTGCCGGGCCGCGAGATCGAAGTAGGCGACCCCACTGGCGCCGCCCGGCCCGCCGGTGTCCTCGGCCGCGATCTCCCGCCAGGCCCCGGTGAAGCGGCTGTGATCCTGGATCCGGTGATCGGCGCCGACCCGCGGTGTGCCGTAGATGACGAACGACGGGTCGGTGGTGGTGTTCGCCCGGACCGTCGCGATGATCGTCATGAGGTTGCGTTTCATCTCCGCGGCGGACACCCCGCTCCGCCAGTCGTTGATGCCCAGTTGCAGGATCACCAGGTGCGGGCGGATCGACCTCAGCCGCGGCGCCCAGGCCGCCGGCCGATCGGCGAAATCACCACTGGTCCGGCCGCCGTGGCCGCCGTTGAAGACCTGGATGCCCTTCTCCTCGTCGCCGTCGAAGGTGGCGAACCCGTGGATCCGGCCCGGCCCCCGGACCACGACGGTGCCGCCGTCCACCACGATCTCCGGCGAGCCGTCGTGCCACACCTGCACACTCGTACCGGTGAAGGTGTAGGTCAGGCTCTCCTCCGGCCCGGCCAGATCGACCGCCTTGAGGCCCCAGCCGGCCGTGTTCACCCTAGTCCCGCCGCCGGTCACCGGCCACCAGTGCGGTGTGCCCCACGCCGCCACATAGTTGGCTCCCCCGGGCGCACCGGCCACCGGGAACGCGGCCCGCAGGTTCTCGGCCAGCACCGAGACGTAACCGCGGCCGTACCCGGACGCCCCCACACCCTCACTGCTCGACGAACCCAGGACGGCCACCACCGCCGGGGCATACCGGCGGTTCGCCAGGGCCGCATGCCAGGTCAGCAGCGGTAACGCGGCGGCCGACGAGGACGCGCGGGCCGGCCCGGACGCCGCGGCGGTCACCGTGACACCGGTGGCGAGCAGGCCACCCGCTCTCATGAAGGTGCGTCGATTCGTCACGTGTCCCCCGATACGTCTCGTCACACCATCCGACCAGACCGGCGCAACTTCCGCCCGCCATTCACGCCCGGCGATCGTAGGCGTACCAGGCCACAGCTGATCGGGCCGCTCTCGCCTGCCCGGGTTCCGCCCCGCCCGCATTCCCCCGGCTCTCGGGTCGGACCTCGCTCCGGACGCCGTCACCGTCGATCATGGGAGCGGATTTGTCGGAGGGTGCCGTTAGGTTGTCCGCCATGGTGACCTTCCCGGAGTTGGAGTCGTGGATCCGTGCCGGTGACAGCGGCCGGCTGACCGCCGCCCTGGCCGATCTCGACGAGCCGTCACGGCGCTCGCTGGCCACGCAGCTCAAGGGCCTCCGGTTGCAGTGGAACGATCCCGAGCTGGAGTTCGCGCCCCACAGCGATCCCCGTCGCCCCCACACCAGGCGGAGCTACGAGGAGCGCACCCTGCGATTCCAGCAGCGGGAGGGTGCGCTCCGGGTGGCCGGAGCCGCGTGCCTGCCACGCGCCGCCGACATCGTCTCCTGGCTGCGGTCCGACCGGTTCTGGCAGGCACCACTGCCGCATTCCGTCGACGCCGTCGTCCAGGTGCTGCGACTGCCGGGCCGGCCCTCACTGCCCGCCATCGCCCGCTCCCTGGCCGAGAAGATGCGCCCCACCCGGGCCGACGATCAGTGGCCACTGATCGCGCGGCTCCTCGCCGAGGCCGAGCTACCGCCCCCGGCCACCGAGGCCACCCTCCGCGGATGGATGCGCCGGGTCGGTGCCGACCGCTACCGGAAGGACCTCGCCGACCTGCTCCGCGCCGACCCGCATCTGGAGTCGATGCTGCCGCACGTGTTCACCATCCCGCTGCTCGGCCAGGAATTGGACGAGGAGTGGACGAAGGCGCTGACCAGGCTGGCCGCCGACGGTGTCCTGGACCGCCAGGCCCTGCTCGACGGCTGCGTGCTGCGCCTGCACGCCGGCGACCGCACCGGCCCGCTGCGGCGCATGGTCGTCCTGCACCGCCTCCTCGACCCGACCGCCGACGAGTTCGCGGCCCGCCGCGGCGAATACTCCGGCATGCTCTCCAGCGCGGATTCCACGGTCGCCGAGCTGGCTCTCCGAGGTCTGCGCCTGGCCGACGACGCAGGCCTGCTGGAGCCGGACACGGTCGCCGAGGCCGCCTGGGCGGTCCTTCCCCGTAAGGAGAAGAAGCTGGTCCGGGCTCAGCTCGACTGGCTCGGCGCCGCACTCACGCGAAAAGCGGATCCGTTGCTGTTCGAAGCGCTGCTGACCGGGCTGTCCAACCCGGCCGCCGATCTGGCCGAGCGCGCCCTCAAACTGGCGGGCAGGCACCTGCCCGCGTTCGGCCCGACCGGCCTGGCCCAGCTGATCCGGGTCACGGCTTCCCTCCAGGGCGACCTACGCCGCCAGGCGGCCTCCCTGCTCCCCGCCGCTCCTGCCGGTCCCGGCACGCCCGCGCCCACCGCCGCCTCCACCGTCAGCGCCACCTCGACCGCCAGCGGGACCGACATCGGCGCTTCCACCGCGGGCTGGACCAGTGTCGCCGCTTCCATGGCGAGCGGAGCCAGCGTCGCCGCGTCCACCGTGGGCGGAGCCTACGTCGGCGGGGTCACCGTGAGCGGGACCGGCTCTGCCACGTCCACCGTCAGCGGGACCGACATCGGCGGTGGGAGTTCGGATGGCGGGTTCGGGGTTGGTGCGGGGTTCGCGGGGATGCCGCCGGTGGCGGCGCCGATGCCCGATCCGATCGCATCGATTCCGGAGCTGGCCGCCGAGGCCAAGTATCTGCTCTACCAGGCGGAGGACCCGATCCGCTTCGAGTTGATCATGGACGGGCTGGTTCGGTTCGTGGCCCTCGACCGGCCGGCGGTGGTCCGGGCGCTGGAGCCGATCGTTCCGCAGTGGAGTTCCGCGTTCGCCAACATGCTGCGCGCTGTCGTCACCGGTCAAGCGGCGAAGTGGGCCCCGGCGGCGTGGGAGCGGAAAGCCGGCCCGCCGTTCTGGATGACGATCCGCCGGATGGAGGAGCTGGCCGAGCAGATGTGCAGGACTCCGCCGCCGGCCCTCCTGTCCACACCGGCCACTGTCGACGGTCACGTCGACCCGGCCCGGGTGCTGCGCCTGCTCGGCGAGGGCTGGGAGCCGCAACCGTATGACCTGGCCCAGGCCCTGCTGCGTCTGCCCCGGGAGATCGACCCGGCCATCCGGTCGGCGGCTGCCGGGCTCACCTCGACCGCCGGCCGGACCTTCGCCGGATTCGTCGAGTCGGGCGGTCTGCCGGACCCGACCGTCATCACCCTCGATCCCGGCCGTCGCTGTACTCACCAGGTCCGCGATCACTGCGGCTGCGCCACGAGGACCCGGCGCCGGGTCGTCACGTTCGACGCGATCAAGACCGACCTGACCGTTCAGCCCTACCTGCTGTTCCAGCCGGCCGACGTCGCCGCGGACCGGGCGGATCCCTACAGCTCGGACAGGCTGGCCGGGTGGCCGATGGTGTTCCCCAGCCACCGGGAACTGGCCGCCGCACACATGCAGCCCCGGCTCGTCAAGGCTTCCGAAGGCAAGGGAGCCGCCAGCGACATCTCGGTCCTGCCGGCCCTGGCAGCATGCGACGGCCCGTTCGGCCCGGCGATGGCCCTCTGCCTGGCGTACGGGATGAGTGCCGCCCGCCCCGACGGGCGCCTGGCGACCAGCGACGCTTTCGTGGACCTGGCCGCTCGCGGCGTTCTGGACGGCACGCTGGTCGGCCGGGAACTGGCCGCCCTGCACCCGGCGAACGTCCTGGTGCTGAAACGGGTGGTGGACACCCTCACCCAGATACTCCAGGCGGGTGCTGCCACCCAGGTGTGGATGACCCTCCGCGAGTTCCTTCCGGCCGTCCTGTCCGCCCCGAAACCACCGATCGGAACCCCCGACCTGCTACTGGTGGCGGAGTCCGCAGCCGCCGCAGCAGCCGCCCACGACGACATCCCCGAGCTGACCGCCGCGGCCACCCGCCCCACCCGCAACCGGGTGACCACGGAGGCCGCCCGCCTGCACCGAACCCTGACCAGCAACCGACCAGCCACCTGACCAGCCCCGCCGACCAGCCACCTGACCAGACCCGCCGACCGGCCGCTGACCGACCCTGCCGACGGTCATCTGACCAGGCCTGCGACCGACCACCTGACGGCTCTGCCGACGGCCGACCACCTACCTGATTCGGTCTCGCATGAACAGACGGCTGCCGACTACCGGCAACGAATCAGTGGTCGGCCATCAACTACTAGCTGATGGCCGACCACTGAGGACGAGATGGTGGTGGGCGGGGCGCCGGCCCCACCCACCGGTGGGCTAGCGGGTGAAGGCCTGGAACTCGGCGATTCGGACGTTCAGGGCCTGCGGGCTCGAGGTGGCGCAGTCGGTGTTGGCACGCGGGTCCAGATCCTGCTCACCGGCGTAGTCGGGCGCGCCGATGCACTGGTTGGTGACGGTTTCGATGCGGAGGTGCGTGGCGGTGACGTCCGGGATGTCGAAGGACTTCACGACCAGCTCCGGGGCCCGCGGGCGCGGGGATCCGGACGGGAAGGCGTCCCGGCGGCTGGTGTAGACCGTCTTGAAGTCGGCGGGAGCCGAGCACGTGACGGTCGCCGTGGCCGTGCAGGCCAGGACCTTGAACTGGCGCAGCGCGGTGTAGCGGTTCTGCGTACCGGCGTCGACGTCGCCGGTGACCGGCGGGCGGAGCAGGGCGCTCACCTGCACGCGCCGGACCCTCTGCGCGTCGCCGGCCAGGTCGACGGTGACGCCCTTACCGGCGACCGGGCTGCCCAGGGACGCCCAGTTGGTGGCCTCGTCGTCGTCGACGAGCCGGGCCAGGTTGATGCCGTCGCCGGTGGCGGTCGCGCCGCCGGTCGCCGAGGCGACGTTGCGCGGCAGTTTCACCGTCAGGGTCGCCGACTTGCCGGATCCGAACCACTGCGGCGACACGCGGGCGTGGCCGTGGCCGGGGGCCTGCGCGATGAACGCGTACGACCCGGAGACCAGGTTGACCGTGTCGGGCAGGGCGGTCGCCGGGTCGGTGTCGGCGACCGCGACGGCCCGCGCCTGGTAGTCGCCGACGAACAGCTTCGCACCGGCCACGGGCTTACCGTGCTCGTCCACCGGGCGGAACTTGACCGTGGCCTCCTTGGCGTACGGCGAGCTGAAGCTGGGCGTCGGGTCGGCGTCTCCGGCCCCGTTGCTGGCCGCGCCCTCGCCGAGGCCGCGCTTGGCGAACGCGTTCCAGATGATGTCTTGGTTGGCGCCACCGAAGCGGACCCGGTCGGCGCCGAGCAGCGCGTCACGGGCGTCGACCTGGCTGTTGGCGGTGTTGGCCAGCAGCAGGAACGAGTCGAACACCAGCTGGATCCAGCGCCGGTTGCCGGGGCAGGACGTGACCGGCTTCTTGCCGACGGCGCATGCCTTCTGGAGGGCGGCGGAGCCGTACCCGTACCGCTTGATGAACGCGGACCGGACGTCGTAGTTGGAGGCGCTCCACACCTCGCCGGAGGCGTGCACCTGCAGGCCGACGAAGTCGTAGTCGACGGAGCTGTAGTTGAGCCGGTTGTTGCTCATGTTGTAGTTACGGATGCCGGCGACCGGGTCGCTGGTCACGTACTCGCCGACGGTGAAGCCGCGGGCGCCCCTCGGGGCGTAGCCGTGCTCCGCCAGGTACTCGACGGAGAGCAGGTCGGACCAGCTCTCGCTCATGCCCTGCGGGGAGGAGAGGCCACCGTTCGGGCCGGCGACCATGCGGTTGGTGATGGCGTGGGTGTACTCGTGGGCGATGACCGACATGTCGTAGTCGCCGTCGGCGCACGCACCGTAGAAGGCGGCGGCGATCGGCTGCCACAGGTACATGTTGGTGATCGGCGCCTCCCCGTCGGGCGGGGTGATCTGGTTGGCGTTGTTGCGCGCCGCGTTGGTGGGCGGGCCGCCGGAGATGCCACCGGCCTGGGCGTTGCCCTGCTCGGGGTCGCCGCCGTCCTTCTCCATGTTCCAGGTGGCCTCGGTGAAGCCGAGAAGGTACGACCAGTCGTGCATCCGGTTGTGCTGGACGAACAGGTTGCCCCGGGCCGCGTCGATGTCGTTACGGGCCGGCGTGTCGAAGACCGTCGGCGCGCACTGCTCCCGATACCACTGGTTGGTCCACGGGTACGTGTAGTCCCGGGTGGGGCTGGGCGTGGCCAGTTCGGTGCCGACACTGAACGCGTCGTTGGACAGCCAGTTGTGCACCGCGAACGAGTTGTTGCCGCTGGTCGTGTTGGTGGACGTGCCGGTGGCCGGGTCGACGTCCCACGGCTGCGGGGACGCGGGACCGGCGACGGCCTCGTCACAGCCGCGCGCCCGGATCCAGCAGAACGTCTGCCGGGTGTCGCGCGACGAGTAGTCGGTGCGCGGCGAGTTCGGGAAGACGTCCCACTTCGGGTTGTCGGCGTCGTGGTCGACGATGTCCTCACGGACCAGGATGCTGCCGTCGCGGGCGTCCACCCAGGTGGTGTACGCCTCGGGTTCGGCGCTGGTCAGGTCGGAGCCGAAGGCGACCTGGTACGCGGCACGCGCGCCCTGGCCGGGGGTCGGTACGGCGACCAGCTTCGTACCGAGCGAGGTGGGGTCGGTGATGCCGGCGTGCTGGGCGGCGATGCGCTCGGCGTCGGCCGCGGTCAGGGTGGCGGGCTGGGGCGCGGCGGCGTCGCGGGCGAGCGAGGAGCTCACATACCAGACCTTGCCGTCGCGGATGCCCACGGAGAGGAGGCCGTCACGGCCGGCTTCGAGGTCACCGAACTGCTGCCGGAGCAGGACGATGCTGCCCTCGCCGACCGGCTGGTTGGTGAGCAGTTCGAGGGAGTCGGCGGCGGCCTCGGTGATGCCGAGGACGTCGCGGTTGCCGGCGACGTAGGCGTGGGCGGCGGCCACCGGGTCAGCCGGGAGCCCACTGGCCAGCGGTTCGGCGCTCAGGGCGGTGAGGCTGGCCGGGGTGCCGAAGACGTTCCACCGTGCGGACGCGCTCGCCTCCGCGGCGAGGGTGCGCTGCGCCGACGTGGGCGCCACGCTGCCTTTACGGTTATCGATGATGTCGGCGTGGTCGTGATCGCCGTGTACTTCCGGGGTCCCGGCCGCCTGGGCCGGGGTGGTTGGGGCCGCGCTGCTCCCCGCCCCTGGGGCGAGAATGAGCGCGGCCGCGACGAATGCTGTGGTGGTGGCCGCCATCGCACGGGATGGTGTGCGCACGGAACCTCCTCTATGGACGGTCGTTACCGGTCTTCTCGCATCCGATCGCACGAACGCATGATCACGGGATGGGCCGAACGTCCATAATCGAGATGCTTCAATCAGATCTTCGTCGATGTCTTCTGGAACACGACTTCCGGGTGGTCGGCGGACGGGCCGTCGAGCAGGGGCTGCGGGATGCCGCGCAGGTGCCTGTCGAAGAAGGCGGCGACGTAGTCACGGGTGATCTGCGCGGCCCGGCTGCCGGACAGGGGGAACCCGGGGTCGGGAATGCCGGCCTGCTCGCCGAGGACCGGGATGTCGGTGAAGTCCATGTGCCCGCTACCGGTGACGTCGAGCCAGCGCTTCCAGCCGTCGAGCACCGGCCAGTCCCGCAGCCAGGATTCGGCCGGAACCGCCGAGGGTGCGCCCAGCAGCAGGAACGGCCGTCCGTTCAGACCGCCGGCCGGGACGGGCTCGAAGAGGCCACCGTCCATGTTGATCCCGGCGCGGACCCGTGGGTCGGCCGCCATGGTCACGGCGGTGGCGTTGCCGCCGATCGAGTGGCCGGCCATGCCGATCCGGCCGCGGTCGATGAGGCGGGCGTGACGCCATGCCGGCCGGTCGCCGGTGAGCCGGTCGAGCACGAAGGACAGATCCCGGGCCCGGCCGGTGGCCACCCGGGCGTAGCCCGCGTTGCCCTGCCCCTTGAGCACGGTGCAGGCGGTGCAGGTCAGCGTGCGACCGCCGGGGAAGTCGGTGGCCGCCGACTCGTAGGCGTGGTCGACGGTGGCCACGACGTAACCACGGCTGGCGAGTTCCTCGGCGAGGTGGGTGAGGGTGTGCCGGTGCAGGGTGAATCCGGGTGACAGCACCACCAGTGGGTAGCGGCCACGGCGGGCGGCGGCGGAGAGGACGGCGGCGGTGCGGGTGGCGCTGAGGTCGTCCGGGGTGATGACGCCGGTGGCCCCGCGGTCGTCGATCAGCAGTCGCGCCTCGGCGACGGACAGATAGGGGGCGGGACGGCCGGGCAGCGCCACCGCCGGATAGAACATCGAGACCATCAGCTCCCGGGCCCGGCCGGGTGCCCACGGGTCGGGCCGGGACCGGTCGGTCAGGTGCAGCACCTCGCGGCCGACGGCGAACGGCCCGGACGGCGCCGGCAAGGCGAACGGCGACGCGAGGGGGACGACACCCACGGCAGGCGAGGCGGCGGCGGGCGTGGCCGGCAGCAGAGGCAGCACGGACGCGGCACCGGCCGTGGTGGCCGCCGCAACCGTGATCGCCACGGCCGCAGCCGATCGCCGGGCAGAGGACGTGCGGGCGGCCCGCACTCCCGAGAGGGAACGACCGAAGACTGGTAGGCGGGAGAAGGGGCGGTGGAGGGAAGACGGGTTCGAGGAAGGGCTTCCGGAGGAGGTCATGCCATCAGCCAACCGGACCCGGGCGCCGCACACAGTCGTCCAGGATGGACACTTCGAGGTAACGCCAGCACTACCACGCTTTCCCGGACAGCGGCCGGCGGACCCGGCAACGCCCCGCACCTGGCCGGACAGCTGATCCGGGACGAACCCATCCGCGCCACCTGCCGGCGCCGACGCCGTGCGACGCTGCCCACCCGGTCATCGGGCCCCGTACCGAAGGCTGCCTTTCCCGGTCCTCAGGTGGGCAGAGACCAAAACATGAAATAGTTAGAAAGATGCGGACGGGTTGGCGTTTCCTCGCCGCGCCGCTCGCGGTGTGGCTGATGCTCACCTGCCTGGGAACCGGCGTTCTGATCTGGGTCGAGCGCACCACCAAGAACGCCGTCGTCCAGCGCTACGAGTGGCGCGCCGGGCTGGCCGCCGATTTCGTCGAAGCCCTGGTCACCGACCTGATCGCCCGGCAGAGCACCCAGGCACGCGCGTTCCTCAGCGATCAGACGGTGACGGCCGTCGACTTCACCCGCTCGGTCGGCGGGTTCGGTTATCCGGCCGCCGTCCTGCTCGACGCCGAGGGCCGACTCCTCCAGGTCATGCCACCCGACCCGGCACTGACCGGCCAGAAGATCTCCGAGCGCTACCGGCACATGGACATCGCGGTGACCCAGGGCCGGCCCGCCGTGTCCTCGGTCGTTGCCTCAGCCGTCGAGGGCCTGCCGGTGGTCGCCTTCGCGGTGCCCTACGGCACACCGTACGGGCGGCGGGTCTTCTCCGGGGCGGTGGCGGTCGGCGGCAGCCAGCTCTCGTCCTACCTGGCCACCGCCATCCCACTGGAAGGCGCGAAGGTGCACCTGGTCGACTCGGTCGACGCCGTCGTCGCGGGGAACCACCCGCACACCGTCGTGAACCTGCTGATCAACGAGGAGCCCCGGCTGCACGCCGCGCTGAGCCGGGCCGGAACCGGCCGCTACCAGGACGGCGGCGTCTGGTGGCGGTACACCTCACGCGACATCCCCGGCACCCCGTGGCGGCTGTCCGCCGCCGTCTCCGAGGACGTGCTGTTCGCCTCCACGTCGGGCAGCCGGGCCGCCGGACGGGCCGCGCTGGTCACCGCGTCGGGGGTCGGGCTGCTCGTGGTCGCGGCCACCGCCCGGGCCCGCCGCAACCGGCGTGAACTGCGCTCCAGTGAGCTGCGGCTGCGCAAGGTGTTCGACAACTCGCGCATCGGCATGACGCTGACCGACATGGACGGCCGGATGGTCCGGGTCAATCCCACCCTCTGTCAGATGCTGGGGCGTACCGAGACGGATCTGCTCGGCCGGCACGTCACCGACGTCACCCACCCCGACGACGTGATCACGACGCAGCGCAACGTCCGCGACTGCCGCACCGGCCGGATCGACGGTTTCGACATCGACAAGCGTTACGTGCATGCCGACGGCCGGATCGTGGACGCCACGATCACCGCCAGCCTGCTGCGTGACGAGGCCGACCGGCCGCAGTACATCGCCACCCAGATCATCGACATGACGGAACGGCACGCCCTGGCGGACGAGCGCCGCCGCGCCGCCGCCGAGCTCGCCCGCCACGCCGAACGTCTGGAACACGCCAACGAGCAGATGGCCGACTTCATGGCGATGCTCACCCACGACGTACGCCAGCCGCTCACCGCCATCGTCTCGGCCGGCGAGCTGCTGCTCGACGACTGGCCCGACCTGGAGGACGACACCCGCCTGCACTACCTGCGCCGGATGACCACCGCCGGGCACCGCGCCGACCGGTTGGTCACCGAGATCCTGACGCTCGCCCAGCTCGACGCCGGTGCCCTCACCGCCCGGCCGGTGCGCCTGGACGTCGCCCACGCCGTCCGGGAGGCGGTCATCGCCCAAGGCGCCGAACCCGGCACGATCACGGTCACCGCACCGGATCAGGTCACCGCGTTCGCCGACCCGGTGCACCTGCAGCTGCTGCTGGGCAATCTGCTGGGCAACGCCACGAAGTACGGCGCCCCGCCGGTTCAGGTCATGATCACTCCCGACCGTGACCGCACCCTGGTCCGGGTGGCCGACAGTGGCGAGGGCGTCCCCGCCGCGTTCATCCCGCACCTGTTCGAGCGTTTCACCCGCGCCGAGACCGGTGTCGCCACCACCAAGAGCGGCACCGGGCTCGGCCTCTATCTGGTCGCCCGCCTCGCGGACGCCTCCGGTGCCACCATCGGCTACCAACCGAACGAGCCCCACGGCGCCGTCTTCATCCTCTCGCTGCCGCGCACGCCCGACCCCGTCCGGCCGGCGATCTCCGCACCGGCGTCCCCGGTCACCTCCTCCTGACCCGTCGCGCCGCGACGCGGCCCGGCACCGGCTGGCGCGGCGGTGCGATATTGACGGGACGAGATCCACCGGAGGTCGGGGGGACGCCGTGGCGCATGGGTCTTCCGAGGGCGTGAGCAACCGGGTGCTGGGGGCGCTGACCCTGGTCCTGGTAATGGTCGACGCGGGCCTGGTCGCGATCAACTCGATCATGTGGTCGGCGTACCGGGACGGTGACGTGACAGCGGCCGAGGTCGCACCGTTCATGGTGTTCGCCGGATCGGCCGCGCTCGGTGTGGTGGTGATGCTGTCGGCCGCTGTCGCGCTGTTCCGCGACACCCGTGGGCACCGGCTCGCCGGGCTCGCGGTGCTGCTGGCCGGAGTGCGGGTGGTCGCGATCCCGGTCGCCGTCGTGGTCGTCGTCGGCACGGTCGGCACGTCGTCGGTCTCCGGCCCGTCCGACATGTTCGTGCTCATCCTGTCGGCGTTCGAGGCCGTCGTCGAGCTGATGGTCGCCCGGGTCGCCGCCGCCCGCACCCGGGCCTGACCCCGGCTCACCACCGCACACACCGGGACGTGATCCCGGGTCGCCGCCGCACACCGGGACGTGATCCCGGGTCGCCGTCGCAGGGGCCCGGGCGTGACCCCCGGCTCACCGGCGGATGCGCAGGTAGGCACGATCGTCGAAGCTGACCTGGCCGGGCCGGACGGCCTTGGTGCCGGCGAGTTCGGCCACGCACCACGGATCCTTCACCAGCAGCCCGCCCAGGATCGACTCCGACTCCGCCAGCGATTCCCCGATCACCGGGTAGCCGTCGCTGGCGATCCTCAGCTCGTCGACGTCGTCGGGGACCGGGTGGACGACCACCAGTGACGGCGGCACCGGACGGCCGTCGATCGCGGCGTATCCGTACGGCCCGGTGCGGTTGCGGAACGCGTCCTGACGGCTGACGAGGGCCCGGGCTGCCAGGCGTCCCGGGTCCTCCTCGGTCACGCGGTCCATGCTGATGCGCCCGGCGGCGGCCTCCGCGGCGATGACCGCCGCACGGAACGACGCCGCCACCCGGTCGACGAGTTTGCGCGGCTGCCCGGCCGCGGGCGGCAGGCCCCGGTAGGCGAAACCGACGTCACCGATCTGCCAGATCTCCCGTCGCGCCGCGGAATAGACGGTGACCGACGCCGCGGTGTCCCCGGGTTCGGTGCGGGCGGCGAGTTCCGCGGTCAGCGCGGCCACGGCGGTGCCGGCGTCGGTGTCCTCGGCCAGCCGGCCGATGACGTCGCGGCAGGCGTTCATCGCCCACCAGCCGCCGGACCGGCCGTGGAAGGTCCGGCCGCTGACGTCGGTCGCCCCGTCGATCACCGCGGCGTGCCGCCCGGTCACGACGATCGCGTCCTCGCACCCGTGCGGATCCCCGCTCTTGCCGGCCACGAACTGCTCGATGATCTCCACGGGACCCATCCTTCCGCGACCACCGGATTCAGCCCGGCGGCCGCGTCGCGGTCCGGTGGTGCGGAGACCTCGCGCGGACGGCCACGGTGCCCTCGGTGGCCGTACGCCGATCCCGGGTTTCGCCGTCTGCCGCACCGCCGGGCCCGCGCCCGGTGACAGGATGGAGATCATGCGCCGCGCGGTGGTGTTCCTTCTGCTGCTGTCGGCGGGATGTACCGCGCCCGAGCCGCCGCGGAGGCCCGCGCCGCCGGTGTCGTCGGTGACACCATCGGCACCGGTGACGCCGCAGTGGACCGGCACGTGGGCGGCCGCCGTGCAGGGCGACGGGCGCGCGTTCGACGACCACACTCTGCGGCAGATCGTGCACACCAGCATCGGCGGCCATGCCGCCCGGCTGCACCTGACCAACGAGTTCGGCACCCGGCCGCTGACGATCGGGTCGGCCGGGCTGGGGGCCCACCGGGCGGTCACGTTCGGCGGTCGGCCGTCGGTGACGATTCCGGTGGGCGGCTCCGCGGTCAGTGACGAGGTGCCGTTCGTGGTGCCGGCCGACGCGGACGTGGCGGTCACCCTGTATCTGCCGGCGGCGACCGGCCCGAGCACCCGGCACCCCGTCGCGTCGCGGCGCAACTGGGTCGCCGCCGGGGAGCAGGTCTTCGCCACCCGGCTGACCGGTGCGCGGGCCGAGCGCAGCTGGTATTTCCTGTCCGGCCTGGACGTGCGGGGCGGCGCCGGCGCGGTGGTGGCGTTCGGGGCGTCGATCACCGACGGGCTGGGTTCACCGTTCGGCGGCGACCGGCGCTGGCCCGACCTGCTGTCCGACCGGCTGCGCGCGTCCGGCCGGGAGATCGGCGTGCTCAACACCGGGCTCAGCGGCAATCGCCTGACCGCCGACGAGCACGGTGAGCGGGCCCCGGCCCGGTTCGCCCGCGATGTGCTGCGCCGGGCGGGCGTGCGATGGGTGATCATCTCCGATGACGCGCTCAACGATCTCGGTGCCGCCGACCCGCCGCCCGCCGGCCGGCTGATCGCCGGCCTCCGGGAGCTGATCACGCGGGCCCATGCGGCGGGAGTACGGGTGATCTGCTCCACCCTGACGCCGTACGAGGGCGCCGGTTACTGGACCTCCGGCGGTGAGGCCGGCCGTGCCGCTGTCAACACGTTCCTCCGCTCCCCCGGCAGCGGCTGCGACGCCGTCCTGGATCAGGACGAGGCCCTCCGCGACCCGGCACGCCCGGCCCGTTTCCTGCGCCGCTACGACTCCGGTGACCATCTGCACCCGTCCGCCGCGGGCCTGCAGGCGATCGCCGACGCCGTCGACCTGCGCTGGTTCGCCCCGTGACGTGTTATAAGAGGCGTCATGACGGTCATCCGAAACGTGGGTCAGGCGCTTCTCGGCGCGGTCCTGGCGTTCGCCGGTATCACCCATCTGACCGTCGGCCGCAGCGAGTTCCAGGCGCAGGTCCCCGACTGGTTCCCCCTCGACGCCGACTTCGTGGTGCTGGCCTCCGGCGTCGTCGAGATCACCCTGGGCGTGGCACTGCTGACGGTCTGGCGGCAGCCGGCCCGCGGCCGGCTCGGGGTGATCGTGGCCGCGTTCTTCATCGTGATCTTCCCGGGCAACGTGGCCCAGTGGCTGGAGCACAAGGACGGCTTCGGCCTCGACACCGATACCAAGCGGTTCGCCCGGCTGTTCTTCCAGCCGCTGCTGGTGGTCTGGGCGCTGGCCGTGACCAGCGCGATCAGCACCCTGCGCCGACGGTTCAGCGACTGAGGCCGTGCCGCCGGTGCACGATCTTCTCGACGAGGCCGCCGGGCAGCAGCCGCCGCAGCGCGAAGACGGCCGGGGCGTTGCTGCCCACCGCGTAACGGGCCTTCGGCCGGTCCGCCTCGATCGCGGCCACGATCGTCCGGGCGACCTGCGCGGCGGTGATCCCGGCCCGCTCGTTGCGGTCCAGAGCGGCGAGCATCCGGGCGAAGTCCTCCCGGTACGGTGAGTCCGCCCCGATGTATTTCGTGCGCCGCTCACTGATGCCGGTCGCGATCGACCCCGGCTCCACCGTCGTCAGCCACACGCCGAACGGTGTCAGCTCCTGCCGGGCGCCGTTGCTGAAACCCTTGACCGCCGCCTTCGACGCCACATACGACGACCGGTAGGCCAGGGGGAACGACGCCAGCATCGAGCCGACCATGACCACCCGGCCGTACCCGCGTGCCCGCATCCCCGGCAGTGCCAGCTGCGTCAACCGGACCGGCCCGAGGACGTTGACCTGGAAGATCCGCCGCAGAGCGTCTCCCGGCAGCTCCTCGATCGGCCCCGACTGGCTCTCCCCCGCGTTGTTGACGAGCACGTCGACGCCGGCCAGTGTGTCCGCGAGGCGATCGATCGACGCGTCGTCGCCGAGGTCGAGCGGCAGGTAGTCGACGCCGTCGGCCCGCTGCTCCGGTGTCAGCCGCCCGGGGTCACGACTGGTGCCCAGCACCCGGAATCCGCGGGCGGCCAGAGCCGCCGCGGTAGCCAGACCGATCCCGGACGAGGCTCCGGTGACCAACGCGGTGCGATCCATCGGCAAACCTTAAGACCACGGGGGTACGCCCGGTAACCCGGATCAAGCGAGTGATCACGGTGTGGTTGCCGGGCCGTGGGGTGGGGGCAGCCTAGGGTGGTGGACGTTATGACTGTGCAGGATTCCGAAGCCGAGACCCGTCCCTGCGGCCACTGCGGCCGCCCCGTACCCCAGCGCTCGTCCGCCGGCCGGCCGTTCCGCTACTGCCGGGACAACGACGGGGAATGCCAGCGTGCCTCCCGCAACGTGCGGATGCGGCATCGTCAGTCGCCGGGGCTGGCGGGGCAGGTCGCGCGTACCTGGGAGGTCGTCGACCGTCTCGACCAGCTCGTCGGGTCCCTGACCGAGGCGCTGCACTCGGAGATGTCGCCGGCCGGCGTGGAACGTCAGGTCGCCGAGGTCCGGGCGGAGACGTCGGGCCAGGTGGCGGCGGCACACGCGGAACGCGACGACGCCCGCCGCGACGCCGAGCACGCGGCCACCGCGGCGGCGGCCGCCCAGCAGATCGCGGCGGCGGCCACGGCCGAGCGCGACGAGGCCCGGCAGCAGGCGGAGGACGCGAAACGGGCCGCGGAGGAGGCTGGGAGACGCGCTCAGGAGGCCGCCGCGGCGCGGGACGAGGCGGTGCGCAAGGCCACGGCCGCGGTCGCTCTGCGGGAGCGGGCCGAGTCCGAACGCGACGCGGCCGCCGACGATCTGGAGGCGGCGCGGCGCGAGCTTCAGGACGTGCGCAGCGCCCGCGACACCGCCGAGCGCGACCTCAGGACCGCGATCCAGGACGCCAAGGATCTTCGGGGTACGGTCGAGGCAGCGCAACGCCGCGCGCAAGAGGAACTGACGGCCGCCCGCGAACAGGTGGAGCAGCGCTCGGCCGACGCCGTCCGGGAGGGGCAGCGCGCCGCCGCCGCCGAACGGGCCCGGGACGACGCCGTCGAGCAGGCCCGCCGTGCCGAGGCGGACGCGGTCACCGCGCGGGAGGCGCTGACGGCGGTGCTGGCCGAGCGGGACACTCTGCGGCGTACCAATGAAGATCTTGAACGGTCGGTGGACCGTGCCGCGCGGGACCAGGCCGACCTGGAACGCCGTCTCGCGTTCGCCCGCGCCGACGCCGACACCGCCCAGAACCGCGTCGCCCAGCTGACGTCTCAGGTCAGCGACCTGGCCGCGGCTCTGGCCGCGCTCGGCGCCGCCCGGCCCGCCGCCCCGGCGCCCGCCCAGCCGTCCCCGTCCGACAACAGCTGACCCCGGCTGCCGCGCTGGGGTGGCGGCGCCGAGATTTTCCGGGCGGACGGGTGTGGGCGATGAGACGTGGGGTAAGCACTCGCGGTGAGGCGGGCTACGGCGTGGGCCGTGGGCGACTCGTGAACATTCTCACGTTCGGCGCGGGCTCGGGAAGGTGCCCGGAAGGCTTCAGCCCATGGTTCCTTAGCCGATCACTACGATGTGCGCACCGGCGAGTGACCGAAGGTGCCGTGAATTACGAGTGAATCCGGTCGAGTGACCGACATCGCACCACGCGAAGAAGCGGCAAAGAATCACAAAGTGGACCAAGGTCCACTCGGACGCCGGTTCGGTTTGCAGGTGGGGGTGAGTGGCCGGTTACGCTCATAGCGTTAACACCGCCGATACAGCGGTGCGGACGGAACAACTTAGGCGGCCGGCGGGGATCCCGGCGGAGGAATCCAGCGGCCGCGCCTTTCGTTACACCAACGAGAGCAGCACCACGAGCGAGGGGAAAGCCGATCATGGGCGAACGCATGCTGCGCGGCAGCCGTCTAGGCGCAGTCAGCTACGAGTCCGACCGTAACACCGAGCTTGCCCCCCGGCAGACCCGCGAGTACCTGTGCGTCAAGGGTCACCAGTTCGAGGTGCCGTTCGCCGTCGACGCCGAGGTGCCCACCACCTGGGAGTGCAAGTTCGACGGCAGCGTCGCCCGTCTGGTCGACGGCAACGAGCCGGAGGCGAAGAAGGCCAAGCCGCCGCGCACCCACTGGGACATGCTTCTGGAGCGGCGTTCGATCGCCGAGCTGGAGGACATCCTCAACGAGCGGTTGCAGGAAGTTCGCACCCGCCGCGGTCGCTGAGGAACTGACACGAGAAAGGGCCGCCCCTGACGGGGCGGCCCTTTTCGCATGCCGGAAACAGGGAGGCCGGGAGAGAGCGGAGCCTGCGGTGGCGGGCCGACGAGCCAGCCGGCCGACGGGTCAGCGGGTCAGCGGGTCAGCGGGTCAGCGGAGGATCTCGCCCTCGATGGCGCCTGCCGGTGGGGTCGGGCGCTGCTCGTCGACGACGACCACGGTGACCGGGTCGCTCTGGTGGACGCGGACGCGACGCGGGCCGAACAGGTCACCGGTGGCGGCACCGCCGAGACGCCGGGCGGCCAGTCGCTCGATGCCGCGGCGAGCCAGGAACCGGCTGGGCGGCAGGAGCAGGACGATGCCGGCGACGCCGGTGATGAAACCGGGCAGCGCCAGCAGCGATGCCCCGCCGAGGCCGATCAGTGAATTGGTGACCCCGGCAGCCGGCGGCCGGCCGTCGCGGGTGGCCTCCTGGAAGGCGCGGAAGCCGCGGATGCCCTCACGGCGCAGCAGGAGGACCCCGACGACGCTGCACGCGGCGAGCAGCAGGGCCGCCCAGCCGAAGCTGAGGATCTGTGCCACCGAGACGAAGGCCAGGAACTCAGCGAACGCCAGCAGCGGGAACACGAGGGGTAGGTAGGCCAGTCTGCTTCGGCGCATCGTCGATCCTCCGGAGGGTGCCACGCGAGCCCGCCTCACGACGGGCTCGCTCAAGCATGACACCTCGAAGCTGAGTGCTTCCTTAGCGAGGTTTGCGGCTGACCAGGTTGCTCAGGCTCTCCTTGCGGGCCTGCACGCCCCACACGGTGACCCTCAGCAGCTGTTCCTTGAAGATGTTGCCGCTCATCTTGCTGACGCCGATTTCGCGCTCGGTGAACGTGATCGGCACCTCTTTCATGCGGAAGCCCTGCCGGTACGACCGCCAGGCCATCTCGACCTGGAACGAGTAGCCGGTGGACGCGATCGTCCCGACGTCGATCTTGTCGAGAACGGCGATCCGGTACGCCCGGTAGCCGCCGGTGGCGTCCTTGAACGGCATGCCGAGCGCCATCCGGATGTAGATGTTGCCGCCGCGGGACAGCAGCAGGCGCCGCATCGGCCAGTTGTGGACACTGCCGCCGGGGATGTAGCGGGTACCGAGGACCACGTCGTGGTCCTTCAGTGCGTCCAGCAGCAGCGGCAGTTCCTCGGGGGCGTGCGAGCCGTCCGCGTCCATCTCGACGACCGCGTCGTAGCCCTTCTCCTTGCCCCACGCGAAGCCGGCCTTGTAGGCGGCGCCCAGGCCCTCCTTGCCGGCCCGGTGGAGCACGAAGATGTGGTCGTCGGCGTCGGCGAGCTCGTCGGCGATCGCGCCGGTGCCGTCCGGGGAATTGTCGTCGGCCACCAGGATGTCGACGGCAGGCGTCGCCTTACGCACCCGTTCGGTGATCAGCCGGACATTGTCCGCCTCGTTGTACGTGGGGATGATCACGAGGACCCGTCCCACTCCCGGGTAGCCTTCGGCCTCGCTCACCGTTCCTCCGAAACTGTCACGTCGTCACTGTCGATTCTCGTCTTACGGCGGCGCAGGGGCAGCACGCCGATGAGGGCGACGACCGTACCAAAAACGATCAGCGCCTCGGGCCAGAGGCCCGAACGAGTCGCCAGCGTACGCGGTCCGTCAAGATTCATGTCACGGACCACCACCGCACCGGTGTTGAAGCCGGTCGAACCGTGGACCGAGCCCTCGCCGTCCACGAAACCGGAGACCCCGACAGTGGAGACCATCAGTGCCTCCCGGCCGTGCTCGACCGCCCGCAGACGCACCATGGCCAGCTGTTGCAGGGCCTCGGCCTCGTTGAAGGTGGCGTTGTTGGTCTGCACGGTGAGGATCTGCGCCCCGCCGTCGACGGTGTCGCGGACGATGTCGTCGTAGGCGACCTCGAAGCAGATCACGTCGCCGACGACGGCCGCACCGGTGTCGATGACGCCGGGGTGGTCGCCGCCGAGCATGTTGCGGACCAGGTCGACCTTGTCGGTGACCAGCCGGGCGATCGAGCGCAGCGGCATGTACTCGGCGAACGGCACCGGGTGGCGTTTCTCGTACTGCTGGTCGAGGTCGGGGCCGGCGCCGCCGGGACGCCACAGGATGCCGACGTTGTAGATGTCGCCGGGCACGTCGGTGCGCTGCAGGGTGCCGACCAGGATGGGCGCCTTGATCGCGTCGGCGGCGGACTGGATGAGCGCGGCGGCGTCGTCGTTGCGCAGCGGGTCGATGTCGCTGGAGTTCTCCGGCCAGACGACCAGGGCGGGCTGTTTCTGCCGGCCGGCGGCGACGTCGGCGGCCAGCGCGATGGTGGCGTTGACGTGGTTGTCGAGCACGGCCCGCCGCTGGGCGTTGAAGTCCAGGCCGAGGCGGGGCACGTTGCCCTGGACGATGGCGACGGCGGTGGTGGGGCCGGCGGGGGTCTCCAGCGGCAGGGCGGCGGGCCCGCCGAGCAGGACGGCCGCGGTGACGGCGAATCCGGCGGCGGCCGGGATCCCGGAGCGCCGCCAGGCCAGCGCGAGCAGGGCGCCACCGGCGACCGCGACCACGAACGTGACCAGGGGTGCCCCGCCGTAGGCGGCCAGGCGCAGCGTGGGGGCGTCGCCCTGGCTGAACGCGAGCCGTCCCCACGGGAAGCCGCCGAAGGGGGTGCGGTCGCGCAGGAACTCCTGCCCGCCCCAGATCAGCCCGGTGAGCAGTGGCCACAGGGCCCGCCACCGGTCGGCCAGCGGCGACGTCCACGCCCCGGCCAGCCCGGCCAGCCCGAGGTAGGCGGCCTGCGCCAGGCTCAGGATGATCCACGGCAGCCAGCCGCCGCCGATGGTGGTCCACTCCAGCAGCGGCACGAACAGCACCAGCCCGGCGAGGTAGCCGAGCCCGAACCCGGCCCGCAGGCGCCTGCGGTGCACCGCCGCGGCGAGCAGCGCCACCCCCACCGGGGCGAGCCACCACAGGTCGTACGGAGGCAGGGCGAGCAGCAGGGCCGCGCCCGAGGCGACGGCCAGCGCCGCGGCCACCGGCAGCCGCAGCGGGGGCCCGGGCGCGTCGGCCGCGGGGCCCGGCTCGGTGAGCGCCGGTGGGGGCAGTGTCATTTCCACGCCAGGCAGGCTACCCGCCGATATGCAGGCACGACGGAGGGGCGCGGTCACGGTTCGACCACGCCCCTCGGGTGCTCCACACCTGTTTGCGGCCGGTGAAACACCGGCGCGCGGCCGGGAGACCCGGCGTGCGGCAGACGAAATCCGGTGACCTCGTCATGACCTTCGGACCGACCCACCGCGTGCCGGCTGCGCGCGTCGTGCCGTTGTCTACTGGCCATGATCCCGGCCCCCGGAGGGCCACCCGTGCGTGGCCCGTCTCGTGCCGCCTGCGTCTCGTAATCCCCTGGACCTGGCAGAACGCGCGACCCCTGCGGGGACTGCGGCCAGTGGACGACGAAACGTGGAACAGGACCTGAAGACGGTACGTCCCGGACCCGGCCGTCTGTCAACCGTCGTCCTCGTGTCGCGGCGTGTCTCATTCATCGGCGTGTCATCCGGATTACCGGATCGAGTTACCCAGAAGTCGCACGGCGACGTCCGGATGTTCGGCGGCGAGCAGACCCGCAGCGGCCAATATGTACTGTTCATCGACCAGCGCACGAGCCCGTTCGGGGGGTGCCCAGCCGCCGCCGACGTCGGCCAGGACGGCCCGCAGCACCGCGTCGCCGCCGCCGTGCCGCAGGACCCCGCCGGAGCCTATGACGAGACGTACGTCACGTAGGCCGGGGCGCCCGCGGGCGTGCCGGCGCAACGCGATCACCGCCGCCGTCGCGGCGAGTCGCCGGTCGCCGTCGGGGGCGGGCAGCTTCTCGGCCACCGCGGCCGCACGGGTGCCCTCGGCGCCGACCGCCACTCCCAGGTCGCCCTCGACGGTGCGGGCCCGCCACAGGGTGCCGGCGACGTCCCGGCGCGGGCCGGTCTCCGCCTCGGCGTCGGGGACGAGCGCCGAGTAGACGTCGGTGGTGGCGCCGCCGACGTCGACGACCAGGATGCCGTAGCCGGTGAGGTCGGCCAGCGCCTCCACGCCGGCCAGCACGGCGTCCGGGGTGGCGGCCCGCACCAGCTGGGCGAACCGGCGGCCCTTCGACAGCCGTTTACCGCCGATCACGTGCCGCAGGAACACGTCACGGATCGCGGCGCGGGCCGGCAGTGGGTCGAGGACACCGATGCGCGGCAACACGTTCGCGGTAGCGGTGACGGGGACACCGCGTCCGGTCATCAGGTCGCGCGCCTCGTCGCGTACGTCCGCGTTGCCGGCCAGGACCACCGGAATCCGGATCCGGGCCGCGGCGAGCCGCCTCGCATTGTGGAGAAGGGTCTCGGCGTCGCCGCCGTCGGTGCCGCCGGCGAGCAGCAGTACGTCCGGGCGGGCGGCACGCAGCCGCGCCAGGTCCGGGCCGGTCATCGGCCCGGCGGCGACGTGGACCACCTGGGCGCCGGCGGACAAGCCGACGCGGTGCCCGGCCTCGGCGGTGACCAGCTGCTCGTAGCCGATGACGGCCAGGCGCAGGCCGCCGCCGGCCGACGAGCAGACATAGAGCCGGTCGCCGCCGCCCACGGCGGCGACCGCGGCGTCCAGGCCCTCCAGGACGTCCGAGGAGGCGGTGGTCGGCACCTCGGCGCGGCGGATCAGTTCCGCGCCGTCCAGATCGATCTTGGCGGCTTTGGTGTACGTGGACCCGACGTCGACACAAACGGCGGTCGTCACGGCTTCGGCGGCACCACGACCGTCCCGACCGCGGTGGTGGCCACGATCGGTTCCTCGAGTACCTCGGCCGCCGACCCGGACGTGCCCCGGCAGACCACCCGGACCTCGAAGGCGATCTTCCGGGAGCGGGTGCCCGCCTTCGTCACCGTCCCGATGATCTCCAGTACGTCCCCGGCCCGCACCGGCGCCTTGAACTGCACGTCGTCGTAGGAGGCGAACAGTCCCTCGTCGCCGTCGAGCCGGATGCAGATCTCGGTGGCCACGTCGCCGAACAGGCCTAGCGAGTAGGCGCCGTCGACCAGGTTCCCGGCGTAGTGGGCGTGGGCGTAGGGCACGTAGCGGCGATGGGTCACGGTGATCACTTCGAACCTCCGGCGAGGGCGTGGACGAGATAGGAGGCGACCTCACGCGGGGTGGTGCCGCGGCTGAAGATCCGGTCGACGCCCAGTTCGGGCGCCATCAGTTCGTCGAAGCGGGGGCCACCGACGATCAGCAGCGGCCGTTTCCCGGCCGGCAGCGCCTCCCGGAAGGCCGCCGACATGGCCCGGGTGTTCTGCAGGTGCGCGTCGCGCTGGGTGACCACCTGGGAGACCAGGACCGCGTCGGCCTTGCGCTCGCGGGCGGTCTCCACCAGGTCGGGCACCGACACCTGGGCGCCCATGTTGGTGACCGACAGTTCGGAGTAGTACTCCAGGCCCTTCTCGCCGGCGATGCCCTTGAGGTTGAGGATGGCGTCGATGCCGACGGTGTGCGCGTCGGTGCCGATGCACGCCCCGACCACGTTGAGCCGCCGGCGCAGCCCGCGTTTGATGGCGGCGTTGACCTCCTTGGCGCTCAGCAGCGGGAAGTCACGTTCGACGACCTGCACCTTGTCGGTGTCGACGAGGTGGGCGACCTTGCCGTAGACGACGAAGAAGGTGAAGCCGTCGCCCATCGGCTTGGCGTGCACGAGCATCGCCGGGTCCATGCCCATCTTGTTCGCCAGCTGGATCGCGGCGCCCTCGGCCCGTTTGTCGTGCGGGATCGGCAGGGTGAAGGAGAGCTGCACCATGCCGTCGCCGGTGGTGTCGCCGTACGGGCGGACGATGCTCATGCGAGGCCCTCCGTGACCGGGTTGTAGTAGTCCTCGTCCTGCCGGGCGACGCCGTCGAGGCCCTTGCCGCGGTCGGCGGGCCGCTTCATGATCCCGAAGGTGCCGTCGGCGATGGCGTTGAGCATGCCGTCGTCGACGATGCGTTCCAGCAGGTCGATGGCCTCGCTCAGGACCTGGTTGGCGCGGCCGCGGATGAACGGTCCGGGGGTGAAGTCCTCGTGCAGGTTGCCCGCCCCGTTGAGGACGTAGCGGACGTTCTGGAGGGCGATGTCCCGGTCGGAGATCCACGGCGTGACGACGGCCTCGGTCATCATGCCGACCAGCAGGATGCCCTGGCCGGTCAGGGCGCCGGCCAGGTTGAAGAAGCCGTCGAGCAGGTTGCCGCGGAAGACGTCGCCGGTCATGTGCTTGGTCGGCGGCATCCACTTGAGCGGGGCGTCCGGGAAGAGCTCCCGGGCGAGCAGCGCGTGCGCGAGCTCCATCCGGAAGGAGTCCGGCAGGTCCGGGTTGATCTCGAAGGCGTGGCCGAGGCCGAGCTGCCAGTCCGCCAGCCCGGCCTCGTGGGCGAAGTACTCGTTCATCAGCTGCGACACCGTCACCGTGTGCGCCGCGTCGACCGCGTCGGCGGTGGTGAGGTAGTTGTCCTCGCCGGTGTTGATGATGATTCCGGCCCGCGCGTGGATCTGCCGGGAGAACCGCTGGTCGACGAAGGTGCGGATCGGGTTGATGTCGCGGAACAGGATCCCGTACATCGAGTCGTTGAGCATCATGTCGAGCCGCTGCAACCCGGCCAGCGTGGCGATCTCCGGCATGCACAGGCCGGACGCGTAGTTGGTGAGCCGCACGTACCGGCCCACCTCCTTCGACGTCTCGTCCAGCGCCGCCCGCATCAGCCGGAAGTTCTCCTGCGTGGCGTACGTGCCGGCGAACCCCTCCCGGGTCGCGCCCTCCGGCACGTAGTCCAGCAGCGACTGGCCGGTCGAGCGGATCACCGCGATCACGTCCGCCCCGGCCCGGGCCGCCGCCTGTGCCTGCGGGATGTCCTCGTAGATGTCCCCGGTCGCGACGATCAGGTAGATCCACGGCCGCTGTTTCGGGTCCCCGAACCGTTTGATCAGCCGGTCCCGTTCGGCCCGCCGCCGGTCGATGGTCTTGAGACCGGCCGCGGTGGCGCGCCGGGCCCGCTGGCGGGCCTTCGCGGGACGAGCGGGCATGGTGAACCGCACCGAGCCCGCCGCCGCCTTCTGCGCCAGGACCGTCACGTCCTCCACCCCGGCGGTCTCCATGGCGTGGAACACCGGGACGGCCACCCCGTGGCCGAGCCCGACGTCCGCACGCACCGCGTCGACCAGCCGGTTCACCCAGGGGATGCCGTCCGGGTCGGCGCCGGTCACCCCGGCCAGCCGCAATACCGCGCGCTCCACCGACACGGTGGTGTGCGACCGCGCCAGGTCGACCACCGGCTGCCCGGCGCGTGCGGCGAGTGCCCTCGCCCGCGCCACCACGGCAGCATCCAGATCCAGCTTCCCGGCCAAAGAAAACGCCTCCGTTACCTCTCGAAAATCGTCTCGCCGTGCAGCACCGTCCGCAGGCAGACCGGCCGCTCCGGTTCGGTGCCGTCCACGTCCGGCAGCAGCGCCGGCAGTCCGCCGTCCACGCCGCCCGGGGTGTCCCAGGCCGCGAAGGTCGCCGGCGCGCCCGGCTTCAGCACGCCCGCACCGCTCACCGCGGCCGCCCGCCAGCCGCCCGCGGTACTCGCCGCGAACGCCGAGCGCACACTCATCCGGAACTTCGGGTTGCGCGGGGCGGCGGCCGCCACCACGATCGCCCACGGGTCCAGCGCCGTCACCGGGGAATCCGAACCGAACGCCAGCGCCACCCCGGTCGCGTGCATCGCACCGATCGGGTTGCTGGCCAGCGCTCGCTCCACACCGAGGCGCTGCGCGTACATCCGGTCGGTTCCGCCCCACAGCGCGTCGAACACCGGCTGCACCGAGGCGATCACCCCGAACTCCACCATCCGGGCGATCATCGCCTTGTCGATCAGTTCGACGTGCTCGATCCGGTGGTGGCCCTCGCGCAGCCGGTCGACGCCGACCGACTTCGCCGCGATCGCGAAACCCTCCAGCACCGTCGCGATGGCGGCGTCACCGATCGCGTGGAAGCCGCCCTGGAACCCGACCCGGACGCAGTCCAGCAGGTGGTCCGCCGCCTGCTCGGCGGTCAGGAACGCCTCACCGCACCCGTGGTCGCCGTCGTGGTAGGGCGCACGCACCGACGCCGTCCGCGAGCCCAGGGCGCCGTCGGCGTACAGGTCACCGGCCGCGCCGTGCGCACCCAGTTCCCTGGCCCGCTCGGCGCCGCCCAGCTCGCCCCAGAAACCGAACACCTGCGGCAGCCCCTGCCCGGACAGTGCCAGCACCGACGCGAAGTCGGCCTCACTGGACGTGCCCGGGCCGGCGCACTCGTGCACCGCCGCGATCCCCATCGACGCGGCCTTCGACAGCGCGGTCGTCTGCGCCGCGGTCCGCTGCGCCGCCGTCAGCGAGCCCAGCGCGATCGCCCGAACCGCGTGGTGCGCGGCCTCGCGCACCCAGCCCGACCCGTCGTAGCCGTCCACCCCCAGCGCGGCCGGCAGCAGCGACGACGACGCCAGCGCCGAATGCACCGACGCCTGGGACAGATACACCCGCCGGCCCGCCGCCGCCCGGTCCAGCTCGGCCGCGGTCGGCGGCGTCTGGTCGGACCACGTCGACTCGTCCCACCCGTGCCCGTGCACCACGCCGTCGGCCGGACGGGTCGCCGCGAACGCCGCCACCCTCTCCAGCAGCTCCCCCGGTGACCGCACCGCCGACAGGTCCAGCCCGTCGAACGCCAGACCGGTGTCGGTGGCGTGCAGGTGCGCGTCCACGAACGCCGGCGTGACCAGGGCACCGCCCAGGTCGACGGTGACGTCGGCGGACGGGGCGTCGGCGGAGTCGCCCAGCCAGGCGATCGTGTCGCCCCGGGTGACCATGGCGGTGGCGCGGGGTTCCGCGGCCGAGTAGAAGCGGCCGTTGACGTAGCGGACCGAGGGAGTGTTCGTCATGCCGGTCAGTCTGCCGCGATCCGCGCCTCGAACAGCGCCCGCACCGCGGGAACCTGACGCAGCAGGTCGACGGCGAACTCGGCGTGACCAGGCACGTAACCGTTACCGATGAGCATCGTCACGTCCGCCGCCAGGCCCTCGGCACCCAGCGCGGCGGCCGGGAAGCTGGTCGCCATCGAGAAGAAGATCACCGTGCCGCCGTTCGCGGTCGCCAGGATCGCGCCGTGCTCGCAGCCGGGCACGTCCACGCAGACGACGGTCACGTCCGCGGGCTCGCCCACGGCCTCGGCGACCGCGACGGGATCGCGGGCGTCGGCGATCGCGACGTGGTCGGCGAGTCCGGCCTTCGTGAGCGCGTCGCGCTCCGCCTCGTTCACGACCACCGCGACGGTACGGGCACCCGCCCGCCGTGCCGCCGCGAGAGTGAGCGACCCGCTCTTGCCGGCGCCACCCAGAACCGCCACGGTCACCCGGTCCGCACCCGCCTGCCCGGCCGACTTGTGGTGGCCGCGGACCACCCGGTCGGTCAGCGCCGGCGCCCCGCACACGTCGTAGACGGCCAGCGCCAGCTCCGGCGGCAGGTCGTCGGGCAGCACCCCGACGATCGATCGGCCGAACAGGATCGCCGTGCCCTCGGCCGGCACCTGCTCGCTGAGCCCGTCCCACCCGGCCAGGCCGTCGGTGATCCGTAGCGGCGTGAGGGTCAGCGACACCAGGGTGGCGACCCGGTCCCCCGGTTCGACCGCCAGCGGCGACTCCGGCCCGACCTCCTCGACCACGCCGATCAGCATGCCGCCCGACCCGGTGACCGGATTGTGCATCTTGCCGCGCGTCGCGACGATGTCGAGCACCTCGGCGCGGATCGCGTCGCCGTTGTGCGCATGCTTCTCGGCCAGCTGCCGATAACTGGCGGCGTCGAGGTTGAGCCGCTGCACCCGGATCCGGGTCTCGTCCGGCCCGATCTCCGGCGACGCATCAAGCCGCCAGGCGGCCTGCGGCAGTACGCCGGCCGGTTCCACTACCCGCCGCAACCCCACCATGCTCATGCTCCTCACGATCTTCACGCGTTAAAAACACTCTCACAGAGCAGCCTTCACCGTAAATCCTGCGTATACATGGTTACTAGACCGGAGATTCTCCGGTACCTTGATCCGAATCCAACGAGGGAGGATCTTCCGGTGGCGGACGACCTGGCAGGCCAGCCGTACGAATACCAGCGGCGCGAGCTGATCGAGCCGGACTGGACCCGGTTCCCCGGCTGGCGCGACGTGACGGCGGCCCAGTGGCAGTCCTCGCAATGGCAGCGGGTCAACTGCGTCAAGAACATCAAGCAGCTGCGTACGGTCCTCGGCGACCTGGTCGACGAGACGTTCTACGCCGACCTCGAGACCGACCAGCAGGAGCACGCCACGATGTCGATGCTCATCCCGCCCCAGATGATCAACACGATGGTCCCGGACCGGGTGCCGGACACCGCGTCGTTCTACGCCGACCCGGTCCGCAACTACATGATCCCGGTCGCGAGCGACCGCCGGCAGGACTGGCCGTCACACCCGCACGCCGCCCGCGACTCCCTGCACGAGCACGACATGTGGGTCGCCGAGGGGCTCACCCACCGCTACCCCACCAAGGTCCTCGCCGAGCTGCTGTCCACCTGCCCGCAGTACTGCGGGCACTGCACCCGGATGGACCTGGTCGGCAACAGCACTCCGACGGTGGCCAAGCTCAAACTGCTGCAGAAGCCGGTCGACCGCTACGAGGCACACCTCGCCTACCTCAAGGCCCACCCGGGGGTACGCGACGTGGTCGTCTCCGGCGGGGACGTCGCCAACGTGCCGTGGAAGCAGCTCGAGGCGTACCTGATGGGGCTGTTGTCGGTCCCGACCGTCCGGGACATCCGGCTCGCCACCAAGGCGCTGATGGGGCTGCCGCAGCACTGGCTCCAGGACGACGTGGTCGAGGGGATGCACCGGGTCGCCGTCACCGCCGAACGGCGCGGCGTCAACCTGGCCGTGCACACCCACGTCAACCACGTCAACTCGCTGACGCCGCTGGTGGCGAAGGCGGTCCGCACCCTCCTCGAGGTCGGCGTCCGCGACGTGCGCAACCAGGGCGTGCTGATGCGCGGGGTCAACGCCACCGTCGGTGACCTGCTCGACCTCTGCTTCGCGCTCCAGGGCGAGACCGGCATCCTGCCGTACTACTTCTACATGTGCGACATGATCCCCAACGCCGAGCACTGGCGGGTGCCGGTCTGGCACGCCCAGCAGTTGCAGCACGACCTGATGGGATACCTGCCCGGGTACGCCACCCCGCGCATCGTCTGCGACGTGCCGTTCGTCGGCAAGCGCTGGGTGCACATGGTCGCCGAGTACGACCGGGAGCACGGCATCTCCTACTGGACCAAGAACTACCGCACCTCGATCGAGGCGAACGACAGCGAGGCCCTCTCCAAGCCGTACGCCTACTACGACCCGATCGACACGCTGCCGGAGACCGGCCAGGCGTGGTGGCGCAAGCAGCAGGCCGCGGAATGACCTGAGGGGGAGGCGCCGGGCGCCTCCCCCTCATACTGTCAGTGCGGTTTACTCGAAGGCGTTGCGAACGTCGCGACCGGCGTCCTTGACGTGCTCGCCCGCCTGCTTGGCGTGCGCGGCCGTCTCCTGCGCCTGACCCTCGGCGTAGAGGCGCTCGTTGTCGGTCGCCTCGCCGATGCCCTGCTTCGTCTTGCCGGTCAGTTCCTCGGCCTTGTTCTTGACCTTGTCGGTGAAGCTCATTATGTCCGCCCTCCGTTAGGTCCGTGTCGCGCTTGCTGACGAACGATTGGTGCCCGGTGCGCGCTGCTTTGAAACACTTCGTGTGGGGGGCCACGCCGGGCTAGGGCGTCCCGGACCGCTCCGCGCGGTGGGCCAGCACCTCGTCCATATGCGTCTCGGCCCACGATTTCAAACCCCGCATCATCTCGTGCAGCGACAGCCCGAGCCCGGTCAGCGCGTAGTGGACCGTGACCGGCACGGTGGGTGTCACGGTGCGGCTGACCAGGCCGTCGCGTTCCAGCGTGCGCAGCGTCTGGGTCAGCATCTTCTGGCTCACCCCGGCCAGCAGCCGGGACAGCTCCGAGTAGCGCATCGGGCGCGGCCCGCCGGTGCAGTCGGGGCCGCTGCCCAGCGCGGCCAGGATCATGACGACCCACTTGTCGGAGATCGTGTCGAGCAGTCGCCGGCTCGGGCAGGCCGCCATGAACGCGTCGTACTCCGCCTTCGCCTCGGCCCGTTGCCGGGCCGCCGTCGTCGTCGCTATGACCCACCTCCGAGTACGTGACGCACCTGAGAGTGCGTACTTCCCGGAAGGAAGTTACTCCCCCACAGTTGTCCTCATGGTTTCCACGTCACTTCCCGGCGGCACCTGGACGCTGGGGGATCTCACCGTCACCCGTTTCGGATACGGCGCGATGCAGCTCGCCGGCCCCTGGGTGATGGGCCCGCCCGCCGACCATCAGGGCGCGCTCGCCGTCCTGCGCGAGGCCGTCGACCTCGGCATCACCCACATCGACACCGCCGACGCGTACGGGCCGCATGTCACCAACCGGCTCATCCGCGAGGCGCTCCACCCGTACCGCGACACCCTGCATGTCGTGACCAAGGTCGGCGCGACCCGCGACGACCGGGGCGGCTGGCCGCCCGCCCGCGATCCGGCGAGCCTGCGCCGGGCCGTGCACGACAACCTGGAGAATCTCGGCCTGGACGTGCTCGACCTGGTCAACCTGCGGCTCGGCGACGCCGACGGCCCGCAGCCCGCATCGGTCGCCGAAGCGTTCGGAACCCTCGCCGACCTCCAGCGGCAGGGACTCATCCGGCATCTGGGAGTGAGTAACGCCACCGCCGAACAGGTCGCCGAGGCCCGGAGCATCGCGCCGATCGTCTGCGTGCAGAACATGTACAACCTCGCCCACCGCCACGACGACGACCTGATCGACAAGCTCGCCGCCGACGGCATCGCCTACGTGCCGTTCTTCCCGCTCGGCGGCTTCAGCCCGTTGCAGTCGTCGGCCCTGTCCGCGGTCGCCGCCCGCCTCGGGACGACGCCGATGTCGGTGGCCCTGGCCTGGCTCCTGCACCGGTCGCCGAACATCCTGCTGATCCCCGGCACCTCGTCGGTGGCCCACCTCCGCGAGAACGTGGCCAACGCGGCCCTCGCCCTCTCCCCCGCCGACCTCGCCGAACTGGGCGTCATCCGATGGGCTGGATCGGCCGGCGAATCCACAGTGGACCCCGGTTGAGCTGCTAATTTCCGTCCATGGCCTTCATTCAGATCGTCGAGTACGAAACCGACCGGCCCGATGAGATGTGGGCGCTCGGTGAGCAGCACATCGGCGGTCTGGGCGACACCCCGCCCGGCTTCCGGCTCACCATCACCCAGGACCGGGACAACCCCAGCCGGTACGTGACGATCGTGGAATTCCCCTCCTACGAGGAGGCCATGCAGACCAGCGCCCACCCGGACACCGACGCGTTCGCGCGGAAGATGGCCGCCCTCTGCACCGACGGGCCACACTTCCGCAACCTGGAGATCCGCCACGCCGTCGGCTAGAGACCCGTCCGCGGACGGGGTTCATGCCCGATGGGATCTCGGGACTCCACCAGCTCGCAGACCCCGACGCCGGAAGCTGCCTACCGAGCGTTCGGTGCCAGCAGGCGGTCCGGTTCTTCCGGCCGGTGGGCTGTTGTCAGCGGGGGGGTGGGAGCACACACAGCGCGATCGTGAGCGCTGGTCATCGCGATGGGGAGGATCAGCGCTCACGAAAGCAGGACCGTGGGATCCCGTCGCTGTGATGACGACGGTCAGCGCACACGATCGGCGATCGTGTGCGCTGGTCGTCGTCGGCCGTGAGTGTCCAGTCCCCTGAGATGTGTCAGTCGTCGGTCGTGGGTGTCGGTCAGCGCGTCGATGCAGGTTGATGTGATGTGGACGGCGTGGTGGGGGTACAGGCCGTCGTCCTGGGTCGCCGGGCTGCGCGGGTCCCGCTGCGGCCGTCGTCGGTTGAGCCGGGACGGGGCACGGTCGGCGGGTTAGGGTCGCGATCATGGACGTCGTCGTGGTGGGAGCGGGGATCGCCGGGCTGGCCTGTGCGCGGGCGCTCGTGGACGGGGGTGCCCGGGTCCGGGTCGCCGAACGTGGGCGGGTCGTCGGCGGGCGGCTGGCCAGCAAACGGTTCGACGGGCGGTATGTCGACATCGGCGCCGCCTACCTGGTGGCCGATCATCCGGACTTCGTGGCGCAGGTCGCGTCCTGGGAGGCGCGCGGCCTGGCCCGGCCGTGGACCGACACGCTCCGTGTCCATCCGGGTGGCGGGGATGCGGTCGGGCCGATGCGCTGGGCGGCACCGGGCGGGCTGCGTACCCTCGCCGTTGATCTCGCCGACGGGCTCGACGTACAGCGGGAGAGTCCCCTCTCGTCCATCCCGGCCGACGCCGACGCCGTCGTGCTCGCCATGCCGGGACCACAGGCTCTGCGGCTGGCGCCGCCGGAGGCCGTCGCCGCCGCGGCCCGGGCACAGACCTGGCACCCGGTGATCGCGGCCGTGCTCACCTACCCCGCCCGGGAGTGGGGTGACCTGCGCGGCGCCTTCGTCAACGAGCATCCCGTCCTGTCCACCGTCTGCGACGACGGCGACCGGCGCGGCGACGGCGCTCCGGTGCTGGTGGCCCATTCGACGGCCGCGCTGGCCGCACACCACCTGGACGATCCGGCCGCCGCCGGGCCGGTGCTGGCCGGTGCCGTCGGGGAACTACTCGGCCTCACCGCTGAACCCGAGGTGCGGGTACACCGGTGGACCTACGCGCAGCCGGACCCGGGCGACGCCGACCACGCCGTCGACGGCCGGGTCTGGCTGTGCGGGGACGCCTTCGGCAAACCCCGGGTGCAGACCGCCTGGCTCTCCGGCCGCGCGGTGGCCAGGGCCCTGCTCGACTGAGCAGACCCTCCCGGCCGAGCGGACCACCTGGCACTCCGGGCACGCGGTGACCAAGGACCTACTCGGCTATGCAGAGCCGCCCGGCTCACCCGGGCGGCAGCAACGGTTCGGCTCGGCTGGGCGGGGGTGCTATTCGGGGAGGGCGGCCTTCATGCTCCAGTCCGTGCGGCGGGGGTGGTCGGGCAGGGCGATGCGGCCAGTGCACCAGAGGTGCACGGCTGCCGGGTCGCCCTCCGGGGCGTCCGGGAACAGGCGGGCCAGGACTCGGGCGGACAGGGCCGGCGGCGGGGTCCAGCCGAGGTTCAGGCCCTGGGCGATGTCCCAGGTGTGCATCAGGGTCTCGTTGACACCCATGGCGGCGAAACCCGACGGGTCGGTCGGTCCCCAGTGCCAGGCACGCGCGGTGGGGCCGGCGGCGCGCAACGCGAGGGAGAGCAGGCCGGCGCAGGCCGCGACGATCTGTAGCACCACGCGCGGCGGGGCGTCCGGCCGCACCTCGAGGTCGAGCGGCAGGTAGGCGCCGTCGGCCCGGGAGATCCGCACGCCGAGGGCGGGCGGCAGGTGACCGCCGGGGCGGGCGGTCAGCTGGGTGGCGTAGGCGGTCAGGTCGTGCGCCACGTGCGCCGCCGTCGCGCGGCAGTCCCAGTCGAGGGCTCCGGCGCGCACCGTCCAGTCGCGGTCCTGGAGCGGAACCAGCAGCCGCAGCATCTCCGCCACGGCCGCGTCGAGGTCGTCCGCATTCATCGTATCCACGTGCCTCATCATGGACGGCATGCCCAAGAAGGTGGACCAACGGGAGCGCCGCACCCTGATCGCTGACGCACTGATGCGGGTGGCGGCCGAGCAGGGACTGGAGGCGGTCAGTCTGCGGCACGTGGCCGCCGAGGCGGGCGTGTCGGCGGGGATGGTGCAGCACTGGTTCCGTACCAGGGACGAGATGATGACGTTCGCCATGGAGGTGGTCCGCGAGCGCAACGAGGCCCGGGTCACCGAGGCGATCACCGCACTGGGTGACTCCCCGGCGCCGCGCGACCTGCTGCGGACCATCATCGCGACGCTGCTGCCGCTGGAGGACGAGAGCCGGGCCGACGGGCGGGTGGCGCTGGCGTTCCTGGCGTACACGGCGGTGCGGCCCACGGCGTCGGCCGCGCTCCGGGAGGAGACGGCGCAACTGGTCGGCTTCATCGGGAGCCTGTTGCCCGTACCGGAGCAGGCTCTTGGTCTTCTCGCCCTGATGGAGGGTCTCGGGGTCTATCTCCTCGGCGGGCAGACCACGCCCGACGAGGCCCGTGCGGCGCTCGACGCGCAGTTGGATCTGCTGTTCGGCATGCCATAGTCCGGGAATTGGCCGTCCCCCGCCCGGCCGGGATGTGACAGGCTGCCCGGACACGACGGTCGACCCGGTGGGAGAGTGTTCCGGTGAAGCAGGCGCAACGGCTCAAGGCGGTCCGGTACGACATTCGCGGGCCGGTGCTGCGCCGCGCACAGCAGCTCGAGGACGCCGGACATCAGATCATCAAGCTGAACATCGGCAACCCGGCGCCGTGGGGTCTGGCCACACCCGAGCCGATCATGGCCGACGTGGTGCACAACCTCGGATCCGCGACGGGCTACAGCGACGCCCGCGGGATCTACTCGGCGCGGGTCGCGGTCGCCCACAAGTATCAGATCCAGGGTGCCATCGACGTCCAGCCGGAGGACGTGATGCTGGGCAACGGCGTCTCCGAGCTGATCGTGATGTGCCTCCAGGCGCTGCTCGACACCGGTGACGAGGTGCTGGTGCCGAGCCCCGACTACCCGCTGTGGACGGGCGCGGTGTCACTCTGCGGCGGCCGGGCGGTGCACTACCGCTGCGACGAGAGCAACGGCTGGCAGCCCGACCTGGAGCAACTCGCGGCCCAGGTCACCCCGGACACCCGCGCCATGGTGATCATCAACCCGAACAACCCGACCGGCGCGGTCTACTCGCGGGAGGTGCTGGAGGGGATGCTCGACATCGCCCGCCGGCACGGCCTGCTGGTGTTCGCCGACGAGATCTACGACCAGATCATCTACGACCGGGCGGTGCACCACACCGCGGCGGCGCTCGCCCCCGACGTGCCGATGATCAGCATGGGCGGGTTGTCGAAGACGCACCGGGCCGCCGGATTCCGGTCCGGGTGGCTGGCGATCACCGGCTTCGGCCCCCAGGACACCGACTATCTCGAGGGCCTGCAGCTGCTGGCCAACATGCGGCTGTGCCCTAACGTGCCCGCGCAGCACGCCATCCAGACCGCGCTCGGTGGATACCAGAGCATCAACGCCCTGGTCACCCCCGGTGGCCGGCTCTACGAGCAGCGCGAGCACGCCTGGCGGTCGCTCACCGCGATCCCCGGCGTGGAGTGTTTCAAGCCGGAGGGGGCGCTCTACCTCTTCGCCCGCCTCGACCCGGCGGTCCACAAGATCCACGACGATGAGCGACTGATCATCGACCTGCTGGAGTCGAAGCAGCTGCTGCTGTCACACGGCACCGGTTTCAACATCGACACCCCGGACCATCTGCGGATCGTCTTCCTGGCTCCGGTCGACGTGCTCGACGACGCGATCGGCCGGCTGCGCGGTTTCCTCTCCACCTACCGTCAGTAGCGTCACCGGTAGCGGCTAGGCCGGCTCGCGTACACCGCCCTCGTCCCCGTCGTCCGGCATCGGCTCGACGGGGGCCGGCGGCAGCTCCTCCGGCGCGTCCGGGAGCAACTCGCCCGGGTCGTCCGGGACCGGCTCACGCGGGTCGATCGGCGGATAGTCCTCGGGGTTCATCTCCGGCTGGCTCATGATCCCATCATCGGGCACCGGCGCGGTCGGCGCAGCGTGGGCCGAGGCGATCATCCCCGTCGGGGGCGGCCGAGAGGTGGCTCGTGCTGCGGAAACCGACATGGTCGGGTGGGCGACTCAGGGGCCCGTGGCGGGCCGGCGGTGACACGCTGTGGTTCCCTTACCGACTCGCCAACTGGAGTGTGGCCATGCGCCGCTCACGAATATTCACGACCATGGTGGTGACCGGGGTGATGACGACGGCCGCCGTGGCGCCGTCCGCCCCGGCGCGGGCCGGCCCGGTCCCGGCGGCTGCCGCTGTCGCCTATCCGGACCCCGTCCGCGTCAGCGTGTCCAGCCTCGGTGTCCAGGGCATCGACCTCAGCTGGGACCCGGCGCTCAGTGCGGACGGCCGCTTCGTGGCCTTCGTCTCGGCATCCGACACGCTGGTACCCGGCGACACCAACGACACGGCCGACATCTTCGTCCGCGACATGCGTACCGGGGCGACCACGCGGGTCAACGTCTCCAGCTCCGGCGAGCAGGCCGGTGACTACTCCACCCAGCCGGTGATCAGCGCCGACGGCCGGTACGTGGCGTTCGGCTCCACCGCGACCAATCTGGTTCCCGGCGTCGTCCGCGGCGCCTGGGAGGTCTACCTGCGCGACCGCTGGGCGGGCACCACCCGCCAGGTGTCGCTGAACAATTCCGGCGAGCAGGCCGGTGAAGGGCTCACGGTGGCCGGCGGGATCAGCGCGGACGGCCGGTACGTCTCCTTCATGTCCTACAACGACCAGCTGGTACCGGGGGACACCAACGGGACGCAGGACGCGTTCGTCCGCGACACCCGCCGCGGGGTCACCGAGCGGGTGAGTGTGTCCAGCGGGGAGACCGAGGGGGTCAACGGCGGCGGCGAGTCGGTCATCAGCGCGGACGGCCGCTTCGTCTCCTTCATCTCCGATTCGCCCGACCTGGTCGCGAACGACACCAACGACGGCCGCGACGTCTTCATGCGCGACCGCCGGAACGGTACGACGACCCGTGTCAACCTGACCACGACAGGCGGACAGGCCGACGGCGTGGACAGCGGGACGGGCCACACCACCCAGTCGCTCAGCGGTGACGGCCGGTATGTCGCCTTCTCGTCGCGGTCGACGAACCTCGTGCCGGGCGACACCAACGCCGACATCGACGTCTTCGTCCGGGACACCCGCCTGGGCACCACCACCCGGATGACCGATCTGTCGGCCGAACACCCGTCGATCAGCATCGACGGACGCTGGGTCGCGTTGCTGTCCAACGGTCAGGTGCAGGTGAAAGACCGTCGTACCGGGGTGCTCACGACAGTGGCGCCGACGTCGCACAACATGGTGGCCGCGCCGGGAATCAGCGCCGGAGGGCGGCACGTCGCGTTCACCTCGAATGAGGCGCTGGTGCCCGCCGACACCAACGAAGTGGCCGACATCTACTGGGCCGCCCGCTCCTGAGGCGGTGCCCTCCGGCATTCGACGCCGGGCCCTCCGTCAGTCCAGGCGGTGCCCTCCGGCATTCGAGGCCGTGCGCGAAAAGATCGCATGCGGCCTCGAGACCGCCGGCCCGGACACCGAGCTGAGCACCCTGCGGTAAATCGGTCGACCGCCACACCCGGGCGGGCCGATACTGTGCGGCTGGTCTCCGTACGGCCGGCGTTCGGGGGCTCGGTGAAACGTTCGGAAGAGGTCATTCTGCATCGCCTGTATCGCGGGCTCCGCGAACGGCGGCCACCGCAGGACGTGGCGGTGGACATCGTGGACCTCGGTGCCCAGCGGTGGCTCAGCGCGGTGGGCAGCCGTGACCTGTATGCGCTGATGCGCCACCAGCGGGCCCGTCAGGGGTCCACCGGGTCGTCGATGCCGGCGGCGTGGCAGCGCCATCCCGGGGTGGGCCGGGCCTACGAGGCGGCCCACAGCGCGGTGGCCGCCGTCGCGCTGACCGCCGGCCGGCCGCAGCCGGGCACCGCGGATCCGGCCGACCCGGCGTCGCTGCGGCGGTGGCTCGGCACGGCCCTGCCCCTGCTCGGGCTGTCCGCCGAACAGCCGTGGCCGGCCCGGCCGACGAGGCCGCGCCGGCCGGTGCCGATGACGTCGTGGACGGGCGGCACCTACCACGGTCTGCGGAAGCCGGCCGGGGCCCGCGGTGACCGGGGTGGGCACGCCGACGCACGGGACCGGATGGACGCCGTCACCCGACGGGAGATGCTGCCCGGGGTGCCGGTCCGGGCGTACCGGCGGGCGGTGCGGTCCGTGCTGCACCTGCAACAGCGCACCGAGGTGCTGGCGGCCGAACGGGACCGGGAGGCGTCGGTGGCGTTCGGCAAGGCGCGGCTCGCGTACCTGGTCACCGAGGAGGACTTCGTGGCGTGCCCGGCCACCGCGGCGTTCACCGCCTACTACGTGGCCCGGCTCAACATGCGGACGGTGTTCACGTCCGGCCGGCAGGCGCGGCCGATGGACACGCTGGCCGAGCAGTTGCTGGCCGCGGCTCTGGCGGCGCCGACCTGCCGGCCGTGGGTGGCGGCGTCGGTGCTGACCCGCTGGGCGGTGCTGGACCGGCTCGACGACACGCAGTGCGGGACGCTGATGGGGCTGTACTACGAGCAGCTCGCCGCGTCGGCACGGGCGCTGCGCAGTGCCTATGACCCGCGGCGCGATCCGACCGACATGATCATGCGGATGGGGGACGACTCGTCGACGTGGAACACCGCCACCCGGGCGTTCAACCAGGCGCGCACCGGGTGGCTCAACCTGATGCGCGGGCTCGGGTACGACGACGTCGTCGAGGCGACCTGCCCCGGCAAGGTGCCCGCGCTGGTGGCGGCGGACGTCGCGGCCTGGCACCGGCTGGAGGGCCGCGACCAGCACACCGACGTGCGGGTGTGGGCCGACCTGCCACTGCCGTGGGACGTGGTACTCGGCGACGGCACCTGCTCCGCCGAGCTGGTGCGGGCGGCCTGCCTACGGTACGGCGTGGATCCGGAGGCGGCCGGGTGGACGCAGCCGTACCGGCAGGGTTCTGCCGAGCTGCCGGCGCCGGCCCGGGACCTGGTCCACGGGGTGACCGTGTCGTCGCCGTTGCTGGCCGGGATGCTGCGGCAGATCGGCGTCTTCTCCGGGCAGGTGCGGTAGACGACTCCCGGTGCCCGCCGCCACCGCCCGGCGGGTAAATGCGTTGCGGTGATCGCGGTGGGCGACGAGGCTGGGGTGGCACGGCGGTAGCTCAGAGAGCCGGAGGAGGCTCCGGCCCGGCAGAGCGGGCGGCTCACGACCTTCCGCCCCGTCCCCGTTTCGACCACGGGTCACCGTGCGCACAGGCCAGGCCCCGGCCGCATCCGGGCGCCTGGCCTGCATCGTCTTCCCAGGACCGCATCCCGGCGCCCGGCCCGCATCGGTGTAGCCGGTGAGGTCAGCGGCCGGAAGCGTCGAGCAGGGCCAGGGCCTCGGTGAGGCGGGCGTGGACCCAGGTGTGATGGTCGGCTCCGCCGAGGTTTCGGTACGGGATCTCCACGGCCATGATCAAGGTCAGGTACAGGTTGTACAGGCGGCGGCGGACGCGCTCCGGGTGGGTCAGGGGCGGGTGGCCGTACCCCTTGATGAAGGATCGTGAATCGCCGAAGGCGGGCTGCTCCGTGCCGGTGAAACCGGCCTCGATCAGCGGATCGCCCCAGAAGGCCCGCTCGTGGTCGATGATCGCGACGATCCGGCCGTCGCGGACCATCGCGTTGTTGTCCCACAGGTCCCACTCGACGAACCGCGGCTCGGTCACCTCGTCGAGGCAACCGGCGTTGTCGCTGATCAGTGTGCGGATCTCGAGGTAGGGGCGGCCGAGGCTCACCGCACGGCGTTCGCCGTCGGACAGGACGCTCTCGATCATGGTGGTGAAGGCGGCCCGCCAGGTCGGGAGGCCGGGACCGGTCAGCGGGCCGAAAGCGGGGCCCCGGATCGTGTTGAGCCGGGCCGTCGCCGCGCCGAGCGCCTCCTGGAAGGCGTCACGATCGGCCGGGGTCAGGCTGTCACGGATCATGCCGAGGTTGTCGGCGTCGATGTACGGCATGACAAACCAGTCGGCGTCACACAGCGTGCGGCTCGTGTCGGCGTGGTCCACGGCCGGGACCGGGACGTCGGTGTGCTCACGGATCAGGCGCAACGCCGCCAGCTCGGTGGCCATCGCGCCGCGCTCGTACGTCATCACCTCGACGTGCGGCGGAGGTGCGATCTTCAGAACGACCTCGGCGGCGGAGCGCAGGCGGATCCGGTACGCCACGTTGAACCACCCGTGGCCCAGCTCCGTCCACCAGCCGGCGTCGCCGTCGGGAACCTGATCGGGGCCGTACGCCTGCGCGATCATCGCCCGCAGGGTGCCCGGAGTCTGCCTGTTCTTCGTCAGGCTCTCCATCAGGGCGCGATGCGCGGGGGACGATTCTCGTACGGGGTGGACAGCACCACCGTGGTCCGGGTGGTGACGTTCGCCGCCGTCCGGATGTCCTGGAGGAGCCGTTCCAGGTCGGCGGGGCTCTTCACCCGTACCAGAAGCATGTAGAAGTCCTCGCCGGCCACCGAATAGCAGGAGTCGATCTCGGCGAGGTGCGCCAGACGGTCCGGGGCGTCATCGGGCTGGGACGGGTCGAACGGCCGGATCGCCACGAACGCGGTCAACGGCAGGTCCAGGGCTTCGAACGAGACCTTGGCGGTCCAGCCGTTGATGACACCGCGCTGCTCGAGCCGGCGGACACGCTGGTGCACGGCGGAGACGCTGAGGCCCACACGCTCGGCCAGGTCGGTATACGACAACCGGCCGTCCACGGTCAGGGCCGACACGATCGCCCGGTCGATCTCTTCCACGGCGTCACCCTACTGGCCGTGGCGGCCGGTTCCGCCATCGACCGGGCGATCGTCGCTCCCGCGGCGCGCCGGCGGTTCGCTCTCGGGGGTGGTCCGGCCGGCGCCCGCTTCAGCCGGGTCGGTCAGCTGCCGGTCATGGACCTCGCGATGACCAGGCGCTGGATCTGGTTGGTGCCCTCGACGATCTGGAGCACCTTCGCCTCCCGGAACCAGCGCTCCACCGGGTGGTCGGAGACATAACCGGCACCGCCGAGCACCTGGACCGCGTCGGTGGTGACCTTCATGGCCATGTCGGTGGCGAACAGTTTCGCCTTGGCCGCCTCGATGGAGAACGGGCGGCCGGCATCCTTGAGGCGGGCCGCCGACAGCAGCAGCGCGCGGGCCGCGGACACCTGGGTGGCCATGTCGGCGAGCATGAACCCGATGCCCTGGAACGACGCGATCGGCTTGCCGAACTGCTCGCGCTCCTTGGCATAGGCGGTCGCGTAGTCGACGGCGGCCTGGGCGAGACCGACCGCGCAGGCGGCGATGCCGAGCCGGCCGGCGTCCAGGGCGCGCATCGCGATGGTGAACCCCTGGTTCTCCTCGCCGACGAGACGCTCCCGGGGGATGCGGGCGTTCTCGAGAACGATCTGGGCGGGCGCCGACGAGCGCAGGCCCATCAGCTTCTCCGTCGCCTGCGGCATCAGGCCGGGCGTGTCGGCGTCGGCGAGCAGGCACGAGATGCCGCGCGGGCCGGGACCGCCGGTGCGGCAGAAGATGTTGTAGAAGTCGGCACGGCCGGCGTGCGTGATCCACGCCTTGGTGCCGGTGACCAGGAAGTCGTCACCGTCGGCCACGGCACGGGTGGTCAGGCCGGCGGCGTCACTGCCGCCCTGCGGCTCGGACAGGGCATACGCCCCGAGCAGCTCCCCGCCGACCATCTCCGGCAGCATCGCCTGCTGCTTCCCGGTGCCGAACTCGGCGACCGGGAAACACGACAGGGTGTGCACGCTGACCGCCTCGGCGATGCCCAGCCACGTCCCGGCCAGGATCTCCAGGACCTGCACATACACCTCGTACGGCTGGGCGGCCCCGCCGACGGCCTCCGGGTAGGGCAGCCCGAGCAGCCCGGACCTGCCGAGAGTGCGCAGGACCTCGCGGGGGAACTCGCCGCGCGCCTCGAAGTCGTCGACCTTGCCGGCCAGCTCGCGGGTGGCGAGGTCGGTGGTGAGGTCGAGCAGGTCGTGCGCTTCAGGGGTGGGAAGCAGTCGATCCACGGTCATGTCAGCAGCTTAACGCTCGTTAACCGGATGGGGTAACCAAGCCGGTCTCGTACGCCAGCACCACCGCCTGCGCCCGGTCCCGCAGGTCGAGTTTCGAGAAGATCCGGGCCACGTGAGTCTTCACGGTCGCCTCGCTCAACGTCAACGACCCGGCCAACTCGGTGTTCGACAGGCCACGGCCGAGCAGGGCCAGCACCTCCAGCTCCCGCGGGGTCAGGGCGGCGAGGTCACGGTGCACGGCCGGTGCCGGGCCGACGCCGGCGAACCGCTCCACCAACCGGCGGGTGATCGACGGCGCGAGCAGGGCGTCACCGGTGCCGACCAGGCGGACGGCGGCTGCCAGGTGGTCGGCGGTCACGTCCTTGAGCAGGAATCCGCTGGCCCCGGCGGCGAGCGCCGCGTAGACATACCGGTCCAGATCGAACGTGGTCAGCATGAGGACGCGGCACGCCGGGGCCCGGGACAGGATGCGTTTCGTGGCCTCGATGCCGTCCACGCCCGGCATCCGGACGTCCATCAGGATCACGTCGGGCCGCAGGCGGCGCTCCGCCTCGACCGCGGCGGCGCCGTCGCCGGCCTCCCCCACCACGTTGATGCCCCGAGCGGTGAGAATCAGCCGGAACCCGGTCCTGATCAGCTCCTGATCGTCAACGATCAGCACGCGCGGTTCCGGTGCCGCGTGGGGCGAGGAGACCGCGCGGGGCGACGGCACCGCGCGGGGCGACGGCACCCCGGGAGGCGGGGAGACCGCGGGAGGCTCGGCAACGGCGCCGGGGTCGGTCATGACGCGTCCAGGGGCAGGCGGGCACGGACCCGGTAACCGCCGCCGAGCCGGCGACGGGCGTCGAGATCGCCGCCGTAGACGGCCACCCGCTCGCGCAGCCCGGCCAGGCCGCGGCCCGCGCCGTCGCCGTTGCCGGGGGCCGCACGTGGGGCCGGGTCGCCGGTCAGCACGCTCGGGCCGCCGGTCAGCACCTCCACGCGCAGGGCGCGATCGGCATACCGGATGGTCACCTCGGCCCTGCCGCCGGATCCGTGTTTGAGAGCGTTGGTCAGCGCCTCCTGCACGATGCGGTAGGCCGTGACGTCGATGCCGGTCGGCAACGGCTGTGGCTCGCCGGAGACGCGCACCTCCACGGGCAGGCCGGCGAACGCGATCCGGTCGACGAGCGGGCTCAGTCTGGCCAGCGTCGGCTGGGGCGCCAGGTCCGTGTGATCGCCGGGCTCCTCCCCGGCCGGGTCGGGCGCCAGCAGGCCGAGCAGATGCCGCAGCTCCGTCATGGTGTCGCGCCCGGCGCGCTCCACCGCGGCGAGCGCCGCCCCCGCCTCGGCCGGCATCGTGGCCAGCACCTCCCGCGCCGCGGCCGCCTGCACGATCATGACGCTGACGTTGTGGCTGACGATGTCGTGCAGCTCGCGGGCGATCCGCGCACGCTCCTCACCGACGGCGGCCCGCGCAGCGGTCTCCCGCTCGCGCTCCAGCAGCCAGCCTCGCTCGCCCATCGCGTGCTCGTGACGCGACCTCGCCCGGCGCAGCGCGACGGCCAGCGCCACGGCGACCGAACCGGCCACCGCGAGCGCCACCGCAAGCATCGACGTTCCCACGCCGACCACCTTGGCACGCCCGCGCACCGGGCCGCATCAACCCGTGGTCCGGCCTCGTACATCCCCGGGATGAGACCACGGGCTGATTGCATCCGGCGGCCGATGTCATACCCCGGTATCGATCCGTAGCGTCCCCTGGCATGACGACAGAGACGGTGGTCCGGCTCGATGATGTACGCAAGGAATACGGCGAGACGGCCGCCCTCGACGGCGTCTCGCTGACGATCCGCCGGGGTGAGGCGGTCGCCGTGATGGGCCCGTCCGGTTGCGGCAAGTCCACCCTGCTCAACATGATCGCCGGCCTCGACCGGCCGACGTCCGGGGAGGTGACGGTGCACGGCGAGCGGCTCGACGCGATGAACGAGACGAGGCTGGCGCTGTTCCGCCGCCACCACCTCGGCATGATCTTCCAGTTCTTCAACCTGCTGGACGACCTGTCCGCGCTGGACAACGTGGCGCTGGCCGCCCAGCTGACCGGCTCGTCGGCGACCACCGCCCGCCGCCGGGCCCTGGAGCTCTTCGACGAGCTGGGCATCGCCGGCCGGCGTGACGTCTACCCGGCCGCGCTTTCCGGCGGCGAACGGCAGCGGGTCGCGGTGGCCCGCGCGCTGATGAACCGGCCGGCGCTGCTGCTGGCCGACGAGCCCACCGGCGCCCTCGACAGCCGGGCCGGCGAGCAGGTGATGGACCTGCTGATCGACCTCAACCAGATCGGGCAGACGCTGCTGATCGTCACCCACGACGAGCGGCTCGCGCACCGCTGCGCCAGCCGCCTCGTGGAGCTGGCCGACGGCCGGGTCGCCGCCGAGTCCGCCCTGGACCGGGTGTGAGCGCCGTGTGGGCGGCCGCGCGGGCCGCGATCCGCCGCCGCCGGCTGCAGACGTTCGTGATCGCGCTGGTCGCGCTGCTGTGCACGGCGACGGTGGTGGTCTCGCTGGCGCTGCTGGACGCGACGTCGGCGCCGTTCGACCGGGTGTTCGCTCAGCAGCGGGGCGCGCACGCGGTCGCCACCTACGATGCGGCGCGGGTGAGCGCGGAGCAGCTGGCCGCCGCGCGCACCGGCGCGACCGAGGTGGCCGGGCCGTTCGGGCAGACCGTCGTCGAGACGGAGGCGGCCGGGCCGATCGGTGCGATGCTGGGGCCGCTGACCGTCGTCGGCCGGGCCGATCCGGCCGGGGAGGTGGACCGGCTCGACGTCTGGCGGGGCCGGTGGCCGTCGGCGCCCGGTGAGATCACGCTGAACGCGCCACCGGATGACGAGGCGAGCTTCGCCCGGGGGCCGATGGCCCACCTGACGTCGCTGAGCGGGAACGGGACGGCCCTGACCGTCGTCGGCTGGGCGTACAGCGTGAGCCACTCCGCCGACGGGTGGGTGACGCCGGAGCAGATGACGGCGTGGCGACCGGCCGCGACTCAGGTGCTGTACCGGTTCGCCGGCGACGTGTCCACGCGGGACGCGGTGGGGCAGCGACTGACCGGGGTGACCACGGGGCTCCCCGGCGGGGCGCTGCTCGCCGCCGAGCCCTACCAGGTGGTCAAGGAGGAGGCGGCCGAGACCGCCGGCGTCTACCTGCCGTTCCTCGGCGCCTTCGGGGTGCTCGGGGTGCTGGTCGCGGTGATCATCGTGGGCAATGTGGTGAGCGGCGCGGTGGTCTCCGGCTTCCGGCACATCGGCGTGCTCAAGTCGCTCGGGTTCACCCCGCGCCAGGTGGTCGCCGTCTACCTGACCATGGTCACCGTCCCGGCGACGGCCGGCGCGATCCTCGGCACGGTGCTGGGCACTCTCGGCGCGGGGCCGCTGCTGGAAGACACGTTCCGTGGCCTCGGCTACGGGCAGGACACCGGCGTGCAGTCCTGGGTCTGGGCGGCCGGCCTGCTGGGTGTGCCGGCGCTGGTCCTGCTCGCCGCGCTGCTGCCCGCGTCACGGGCACGCCGCCTCTCGGCGGCCGAGGCGATCAGCGCGGGCAGCGCCCCACGACGCGGTCGCGCGCTGCGGGTGCAGAGGATCCTCGGGGGTACGCGACTGCCGCGCTCGATCAGCCTCGGGCTGGGCCTCCCGTTCGCCCGGCCGGGCCGGACCGCCCTGACCATGGCGTCGCTGCTGCTCGGCGTGACCACGGTGACGTTCGCGACCGGGCTGGCCGACACGCTGATCGCGACGTCCCGGCTGGACGCGGCGGCCGGCGGCGACGTCGGGGTCCGCCCGGCGCCGGACGGCATGGCGGGTGTGCGGACGACCCAGCGCGACGACAGGGAGATCGAGGCGCTGCTGCGGGGGCTGCCCGGCGTCGCGAAGGTGGGGGCGTCGGCGGGGCGCACCGTCCCGGTGGCCGGCCAGAGTTCACCGGTCCACGTCGACTTCATCCGGGGTGACGTCGCCGCGATGGGCTACGAGGCGCAGCTCCTGAAAGGCCGGTGGCTGGCCGGGCCGGACGAGGTGGTGGCGTCCGCCAAGCTGATCAACAAGCGCGGGCTGGCGGTCGGTGACTCGCTGATCCTGGAGCTGGAGGGTGTCCGGACGACCGTCACGATCGTCGGCGAGACCGTGCAGTCCCTGCCCGGGCCCGGTGACAGCCTGTTCGCCTCCTGGCGGGAGCTGCAGAGGGTGGACCCGTCCGACTTCTACTTCCAGGTCGAGCTGGCCGAGGGGGCGGACGTGCAGGCGTTCATGGAGTCGGCGCGGGCGGCCGATCCCGGCCTGACCCTGTGGGACAACACCGACGTCGGCGAGCTGACGGTGGTCGTCACCGGCATCTCGACGGTGCTGGCGCTGTTGCTGTCCACGGTGGCGGCGCTCGGGGTGCTCAACACGGTCGCGCTCAACGTCCAGGACCGCCGCCGGGATCTGGGCATGCTCAAGTCGATCGGGATGACCCCGCGCCAGGTGCTCGCCATGCTGGTCACGTCGATGGCGGCGCTCGGGGTGGCCGGCGGGCTGCTCGGTATCCCGTTCGGGATGGCGGCGCACCGGCTGGTGATCCCGCTGGCCGCCGACGCGGCGAAGGTGACCCTGCCCGACTACGTGCTGCGGGTGTGGGACCCGGCGACGCTGGCGCTGATGGTGCTCAGCGGGGTGTTGATCGCCATCCTCGGCGCGCTGTTGCCGGCCCGGTCCGCGGCCCAGCTGAGCATCGCCCGGGTCCTGCACAACGAGTAGCGGGCCGCGGCCCGCCTGAGCATCGGTTCGTCTACAGCGGACGGGCCGGGGCGGATGCTGGGGTTACCGCCCCGGTCCGCCGCTGCGGACCGGACGGCCCGGGGTCATGCCCGGGCCGTCCGCGTGCCGGGAGGGCGGAGGCGGCATCAGCACCAGGTCGGGCGCGAACGCGGCATGGAGCAGGCCGCGGCACCCGCCAGGTCACCGCCTCGAACCGCTGCCGGCTCGCCTGTCCCCGTGGATCAGGCGAGACGGGGTCAGACCACCTTCTGGATGGTCACGTCGTCGATGTCCTCACCGATCGGGCAGCCCGCCGAGGACGTGCCCGCCGAGGTCCTCCACCCGCCGTAGACGGTCCGCGAGATCGAGCCGGTGGTGATCTTGTAACAGACCACCTTGACGCGGAACGAGGAGCCGTTCGTCACGGTCGTGCACTTCGCCGTGCCGGTCCGGCCGGAGTAGTTGGTCGAGCAGCCGCCGAGCGCGGCCTGCGCGGTGCCGGGAGCGGCCAGGACCAGCCCGGCCGTCACCAGGCCACCGACGGCCAGGGCCTTGGCAGTACGACGAATGGTGTCCGCCATGTTGTTTCCTCCTTCTGATCGATCCGGTCGTGATCGATCACTGAGGCGAATCATGACGACACACGTTGATACATTCCCTATACATGAGGTTCACGGTGCTCGGTCCGGTCGGCGCGAGTGCCGACGGTCAGCTGGTCCCGATCACCCGGGCCCAACGCCGGGCCGTTCTCGCGTTTCTGCTGCTCAACGCCAACCGCACGGTGACGGTGACCGAGCTGATCGACGCACTGTGGGAGGCCGGTCCACCGGCCACCGCCCGTACCCAGGTGTTCGCCGCCGTCTCGGCGGTCCGGCGGGCTCTGCGGACGGCCGGCGCGGAGCCGGTGACGAGTGTGCACGGCGGTTACCGGCTGGACGCCGGCCCCGGGGAGCTCGACCTGCTGGCCTTCGACGAGGCGGTCACCGGGGCCCGGGAGCACGCCGGCCGCGGTGACCTCGATGCGGCGGTGCACCTCCTGCGGGACGGTCTCGCGCTGTGGACCGGCCCGGCTCTCGGCGGGGTCAGCGGCGCCTGGGTGGAACCGGCCCGGGTGGCGCTGGACGACCGCCGTCTCACCGCGCTGGAGCAGGTGTTCGCCTGGGAGCTGGATCGCGGCGGCCACGACGCGGTGCTGGCCGAGCTGACCGTCGCCGCGGCCGCCGCACCGCTGCGGGAACGGCTCGCCGGATGCCTGATGCTGGCGCTCTACCGGTCCGGGCGGCAGGCCGAGGCGCTGGCCGTCTACCGGCGGACGCACCGGCTGCTGGTCGACGAGATCGGTGTCGAGCCGGGACCCGAGCTGACCGCTCTGCACCAGGGCGTTCTCGGCAACGACGAGTCGCTGCGTGCGCCGGGCACCGTGCGGCCGGCCGCGCCGCAGCGGCGTTTCCTGCCCCGCGACATCCCCGATTTCACCGGCCGCGACGCCGAACTGGACCGGCTGGACGAGCTGACCGCCGACGCCGACCTGCTGGTGCTGGGTGCGGTCGGCGTGGGTGGCATCGGCAAGACGGCGCTGGCCGTGCACTGGGCGCACCGGGCCGCGCACCGCTTCCCGGACGGTCAGCTCTACCTCAACCTGCGGGGGTACGAGGAACGCGCCCCGCTGCGCCCGGCCGAGGCGCTGAGCACGCTGCTCGGCGCGCTCGGGGTGGCACCGCAGCGGGTGCCCTCCGACGTCGACAGCGCGTCCGCCCTGTTGCGGGACACGCTGGCCGGGCAGCGGGTGCTCCTGCTGCTCGACAACGCCCGCTCCGCCGAGCAGGTGCGGCCCCTGCTGCCCGGATCCTCCCCCGCTCTCGTGCTGGTGACCAGCCGGGACGCGCTCGGCGGCCTGATCGCCCGGGACGGCGCACGGCGGCTGGAGGTGGACCTGCTGCCGTACGCCGACGCTCTCGATCTGATCACCCGGATCCTCGGCGCGGACCGGGTGGCCGCCGAGCCGGAGGCCGCCGCCGACCTGGTCGCCGTCTGCGGGCGGCTGCCGCTCGCCCTGCGGATCGCGGCGGCGCATCTGACCGTCCGGCCCGGTGACGGCATCGCCGGATACGTGGCCCGGACCCGCCTGGATTCGCTGGCGATCGACGGCGACCCGGCGAGCAACCTGTGGGCCGTCTTCGACCAGTCCTACCGCAGCCTGACCGCCGCTGAACAGCGCGCCCTGCGGCTGCTCGGCACCGCACCGGGCGCGGACCTCGCCGTCCCGGCGGCGGCCGCGCTGACCGGCCACGACGCCGGTGCGGCGGAGGCGATCCTGCGGGCGCTCGCCGACGCCAGCCTGCTCGTCGAACACCGGGCCGGACGGTTCACCATGCACGACTTGACCAGGGAGTACGCCGCCGGGCGGGCGGATGCCGCGGAACGGGCCGCCGCACTGCAACGGCTGGCCGCCTGGCTGGTCGGCACGGTCGAGTCGGCGGTGGCGGTGCTGCACCCCGGGTACGTGCAGGCGCCGGGCTCCGGGGCACCGCACGGGTTCGACGATCCCGGGGCGGCCCGGGAGTGGTTCGCCGCCGAACTGGGGAACATCATCGCCGTCATCGAGGCCGGTACCGCGCTCGGCTGCCCGGACGCCGTGTGGCGGCTGGCCTTCGCCTGCCGGTTCCACTTCAACGGCCGGCTCGACGGGCCGACCGCCCTGAGCCTGGGCCGGGCCGCGGTGGAGGCCGCCGACCGGACCGGTGACGTCCGGGCTCAGGCGGCCGCGGCGCTGGTGATGGCCCGTGCGTACACCACCGACGCCCACGACGACCGGTGCCGGGCACACGCCCGGCGTTGTCTCGAGCTGGCCGGCGACTCCGGCTGGCACGACATCGAGGCGGACGCGCACAACACGCTGAGCGTGCATCACATGTTCGCCGGCGATCTGCGTCTCGCCGCCGATCATGCGCGGCTCGCCTTCGATCATTCGATGGCCTGCGGTGTCGTACCGCCGCAGTTTCTCGGCAAGGTCGGCCTGATCATGCTGCTGATGGGCCGGCTCGCCGAGGCCGCCGACTGCTTCGAGCAGACCCTCGCCCATCAGCCGCCCGGCTTCGGGCGGGCGGTCACCCTGCTCAACCTGGCCGAGACACGCCGCCTCCAGGGCCGGGACGGCGAGGCGGGCGGCCACCTGGACGAGGCGGTCGGGCACCTGACCGCCGAGGGCAACACCCACCTCGTCGCGCTGGTCCGCGCCGACCAGGCGGTCCTGGTCCACCGGCAGGGCCGTCACCAGGAGGCCTGGCGGATGCTCGAGGACTCCCGCACCGCGCTGGCCGGGCGGATCGACATGCTCAACGGCTGGCAGCTGACCCAGCGGCACGCCGAGCTGCTGATCGCGTCCGGCCGGGCCGCCGAGGCGGTCGAGCGGCTACGGCCCGCGATCGAGCAGGTCAGCGCGATGGTGGGTCTCCAGCAGCCGGCCACGCAGCTGCTGGTCGTGCTGGCCGGGGCCTATCTGGGCGACGATCCGCGGCAGGCGGCCGAGGTGGCCGCCGAGGCCGTGGAGTCCGCCCGCAAAGGGCAGTTCCTGCTGCTGGAGGGGCAGGCGCTGACCATCCTGGCCCAGGCGCTGCGCCGGCTCGGCCGGGACGCGGAGGCGCGGGAGGCGGCGGAGGAGGCGCTGGGCGTCCACGAGCAGACCGGCCATCAGCCGGGCCGGGACGGGACCGCCGCACTGCTGGGCGAACTGGATGGGCAGACCGGCAGGCCCCGTACCGCCCGCACGCCGTAATCGGACACTAGGGTGAACCCGTGAGCCGACCACTGCTGGCCGTTGACGCCCCCAGTCTCTACTTCCGCGCGTTCCACGGGATCCCGGAGAAAGCGGCGCAGACCGGGGCCGGCGAGCCGGTCAACGCCATCCGGGGCTTCCTCGACATGCTGGCCCAGCTGATCCGGACGCGACGTCCGGACCGGCTGGTCTGCGCACTGGACGCGGACTGGCGGCCGGCGTGGCGGGTGGAGCTGGTGCCGTCGTACAAGAAGCACCGGGTCGCCCACGGTGAGGTGGAGGAGGTCCCCGCCTCCCTGGAGAAGCAGGTGCCGATCCTGCTGGAGACGCTGGCGGCGATCGGGATCCCGGCCTTCGGCGTCAAGGGCTACGAGGCCGACGACGTCCTCGGGACGCTCGCCGTGGGCCAGCCGGCGCCGGTCGAGGTGGTGTCCGGCGACCGGGACCTGTTCCAGCTGGTCGACGACGCCCGTGGGACACGGCTGCTGTATTGCGGGCGGGGCGTGGCGAAGCTGGAGGACGCCGACGAGGCGCTGGTGCTCGCCAAGTACGGGGTGGCGGCCCGCTGGTACGCGGACTTCGCGGCGATGCGCGGCGACCCCAGCGACGGTCTGCCGGGGGTCGCCGGGGTCGGGGAGAAGACGGCGGCACGGCTGATCGAGCGGTACGGCGGGGTCGAGCAGATCGTGGCCGCCCTCGACGACCCGGACGCCGGGTTCGCGCCGGGCGTCCGCACGAAACTGGACGCCTCTCGCGACTACCTGGCCCGGGCGCTGCCGGTGTGCAAGGTCGCCACCGACGTGCCGCTGCCCGACTTCGACCCGGTGCTGCCGTCCGCCCCCCGCGACCCGGACGCCCTGCTGGCCCTCGCCGAACGATGGAACCTCGCCGGCTCCGCCCGGCGGCTGGTGGACGCGTTCGCGGGGTAGGAAGGTTGCCGTCCGGGTGCGGGCGGAGACGTGCGCTCAGGTCGGGGACGAAGCCCCCGATACGGCGGGTCGGCAACCCTGCCGCCCGACGAACGGAGTGCGCATGTCGACGCGAGTGGCCCGCGCGTGCTTCGGCGCCTGGACGCTGGTCCTGACCTGCGTCTACTACGCCTTCCCGGACGCGCATCTGTACAGCTGGGCCGCGCTCGGCTACTCCTGCGCGATCGCCGTGCTGGTGGGGGTGCGCCTGAACCGGCCGCGCCGCAGGCTGCCGTGGTATCTGATCAGCGCCTCGATCGCCTGCTTCACCACCGGTGACAGCGCCTACAACCTGATCATCGAACTGGGCGGGGAACCGGACTTCCCGGGGGTGGCCGACTTCTTCTACCTGGCGTTCTATCCGCTGTTGACGGCCGGGCTCCTGATGATGATCAGGACCCGCAACAGTGGGGACGCCAACCGGTCGGCGCTGCTGGACGCTCTGGTGCCGACGGTCGGGCTGGGCCTGCTCGCCTGGGTGTACTGGATCGCCCCGTTCACCCGCTCCGATCACCTGTCGATGCTGGAGAAGCTGGTCTCGATCGGTTACCCGCTCGGTGACGTGCTGGTGCTGGCCATGATCCTGCGGATGTTCACCGGCTCCGGCAAGCGCCTGGACTCGGTGGCCACGTTCGGCATCGCCATGGTCGGGCTGCTGATCTCCGACGTGTTCTACGGCCAGTCGCAGCTGAACAGCGCGTGGGCGCTGGGCGGGCCGGTCGACCTGGGCTGGATCGTCTTCTACTCGGCGATGGGCTACGCCGCGCTGCGGCCGGGGATGGGTTCGCTGACCGAGCCGATCGAGCGGCCCAACCCGGGCATGGGCAGCCACCGGCTGTTCTGGCTGAGCACGGCCGCGCTGATCGCCCCGGCCGTGCTGGCACTGCAGTACATGCAGGGCCGGGAGGCGGAGATCGCCCGTGGCGGTGTCGTCGACGCACCGGTGATCGCGGCCGCCGCGGCGCTGATGTTCCTGCTGGTGCTGGCACGGGTCGCGGACCTGGCGCAGGCGCAACGGCAGGCGGGCAGCCGGGAGCGGGCACTGCGTGAGGCCGGGTCGCTGCTGTTCGCGGCGGCGACCGAGGAGGACGTGACGCGGGCGGTCAAGGAGGCCGTTGCCCGCCTGATGCCCACCGACCAGCCGTACCACCTGCAGTTCCTGCCGCCCGCGGAGGGCCTGGCCGGCGAGACCTCGGTCCGCCGGATCGCCGCCGCGGACCTGCCGGACGGTTTCACGTCCGGCGGCTTCACCCACGTCGTACACGCCATGCAGCGGCTGTCCGGGCACCGCACCGGCCGGCTGGTGATCGGGGCGTCCGACCCGGTGCTGCATCTGCTGCTGCCGGCGTTCGAAACCCTCAGCTCGCAGATCGCCGTGGTGCTGGAGCGGATCGAGCTGACCGCCGAGGTGAGCCGCCGGGAGGGCGAGACCTGGTTCCGGACGCTGATCCAGAGCGCCGCCGACGTCATCCTGATCCTGGACGCCAACGGCACCATCCGGTACGCGACCCCGTCGGCCGAGACGCTGTTCGGCGACGACCCGACCGGCTCGCCGCTGGCCGGGCTCATCGCCGACGGCTCGCAGGAGGCGCTGCGCGAGATCCTCTTCCGGATCCGGTCCGGCGTCGGCGACCTCGACGACATTCAACTGACCGGGGTACGCGCCGACGGCCGCCCGGTGGAGATCGAGTGCGACCTGCGCGACCTGCGCAACGACCCGACCGTGGCCGGCCTCGTGGTGACGCTGCGGGACGTGACCGAGCGGCGCGGGCTGGAGAAGGACCTCACCCACCAGGCGTTCCACGACGCGCTGACCGGGCTGGCCAACCGGGTGCTGCTGAAGGACCGGCTGGAGCAGGCGTTCTGCGTGGCCGAACGCGACGGCGCCACCCTCGGTGTGCTCTTCGTCGACCTGGACGACTTCAAGGAGGTCAACGACACTCTCGGGCACGCGATCGGCGACCAGTTGCTGCTCGCGGTGGCGCAGCGGATCTCGGCGAACATCGGCAAGGGCAGCACCGCGGCCCGGATGGGTGGCGACGAGTTCGCCGTCCTGGTCGAGCAGAGCGACTCGGTCGATGCGGCCGAGCAGGTCGCGGCGGCGCTCGTCGAGGCCCTCGCGGTACCGGTGGAGGTGACCGACGGCAACGGCGGCACCCACATGATCAGCGCCAAGTGCAGCGTCGGTGTCGCCACCAACCGGGACGCGGAGACCGCCACCGAGCTGCTGCGGCACGCCGACCTGGCGCTCTACCTGGCCAAGGGCAACGGCAAGGGCGGCTGGCAGCGCTACCAGAACGACCTGCACACCGCGATGATGCAGCGGCTGGAGATGCGTACCGCCCTGCACGAGGCGATCGAGGACGAGCAGTTCGTGCTCCAGTTCCAGCCGATCGTCGAGCTGGTCGACCAGCGGATCACCGGCGTCGAGGCGCTGGTCCGGTGGCAGCACCCGGTCAAGGGACTGCTCGGGCCGTACCACTTCGTGGAGGCGGCCGAGGAGAGCGGCGCGATCGTCGGGATCGGTGGCTGGGTGCTGCGGGACGCGCTGCGGCAGTTCGCGCAGTGGAAGACCGAGAACCCGGAGACGACCCTGCGCTACGTCAGCGTGAACGTGTCGGCCCGGCAGTTCCGGGGTGCCGACTTCGCCGAGCAGGTGAGCTCGGCGCTGGCCGAGACCGGTGCGCGGCCCGAGTGGCTGCTGCTGGAGATCACCGAGAGCCTGGTGCTGAAGGACGCCGACAAGGTCCTCGCCGACCTCAAGGCACTGCGGGCGATGGGTGTGCGTATCGCGATCGACGATTTCGGTACGGGCTACTCGTCTCTGAGCTACCTGCGGCAGATGCCGGTGGACGTGCTGAAACTCGACAAGTCGTTCATCGACGACATCCTGCACAGCCGTCAGCAGCACGCGCTCGTCGACGCGATCGTCACCCTGTCGCACAACCTCGACCTGGCCGTCGTGGCCGAGGGCATCGAGGAGGCCGGCCAGCGTGCCGCCCTGGACGCGATGGGCTGCCAGTACGGCCAGGGTTACCACTTCGCCCGGCCGCTGTGGCCAGCGGAGATCCCGGCCCTCGCGGTGCAGCCGGAGCCGTACCCGGTGCGGCAGCAGGCCGTCGTGTGACGACATCCGACAGTCGAACGTGTGGGTGGTTAGACGGATATCTACTGGCGCGGCGGCCCGGGAGGGGGCAGGGTCGGGGGTGTGCTGAACAACCCCGTGTGGGCCGCCCTCACCGGGCCGCAGGCGTGTTTCGCCGAGGCCGCGGGCAACGCCGCCCGATACCAGCCCGAGATCGCCCCGTTCGCCGCGCTCAGTGACCCCGCCGATCCGGCGGCCTGGCGCGACCTGGCCACGATCACCGACTATGCCGTGCTCACCGGCCCGCCGATCACCCCGCTGTCGGGGTGGGAGACCGACCGGGTGACGCCGGGCGTGCAGATGATCGGTCAGAGCATGTCCGGGGTGGAGGACCCGGATGCCGTCCCGCTCACCGAGAAGGACGTCCCCGAGATACTCGACCTGGTCGCCCGGGCCGAGCCCGGTCCCTTCCTGAAACGAACCATCGACCTGGGCCGCTACCTCGGTATCCGGGACGCCGACGGCCGGCTGATCGCGATGGCCGGCGAGCGGTTCCGGATGCCCGGATGGACCGAGGTCAGCGCCGTCTGCACCGACCCGGAGCACCGCGGCAAGGGGCTCGGCGCCCGGCTCACGCTCGCGGTGGCGGCCGGCATCCTGGCCCGCGGCGAGCTGCCGTTCCTGCACGCGGTGCACGACAACGAGAACGCGATCCGCCTCTACGGCCGTCTCGGCTTCACCCACAGCGCCGACGTCATCTTCGCGTCGTACAGGTACAGCGCCCACTGATCTTCCCGGCTGGCGCCCACCGCTGTCTCAGCGCGGCTGAGACAACGGTGGCGACCAGCCACCGCAACCCGGCTGGTTCCCGCCGCTGTCTCACGGCGCTTGAGACAGCGGTGGCGGCCAGCCACCGCGACGCGGCTGGTTCCCACCACTGTCTTGCGGCGGGTGAGACAGCGGTGGGGGCCAGCTGGTGACCGTCGGATACGCCCGTGCGTCGCGTTGTCGGGCGGGACTGCCGCCTGCGTCGCGTGGGAGCCACGGGACCCTGTCCCTACCGCACGAAATCGGGCTTTAGATCTGGCCGTGGTTGGGCGGCAGCTGGTCCGCGAGATCGTATGCGGCGATGTGGGTGTATTTGTAGTCGATCGGGTCGTGCACGCTGTGCGTGCGCGCGTTGCGCCAGTGCCGGTCGAGGCCGTATTTCGCGGCGGCCGAGCTGGTGCCGCAGAGGGTGAACAGCTCCGAACCGGCCTCCAGCGCCACTTCGCTGCCGAACGCCTTCGCAGCGGCCACCGCGAGGGAGCCGCGCGCCGCGGCCTGCGCGTCGGCCGGGATCAAACCCACTTCCCCGAGGGTACGGCCGGCCGACTCCAACAGTGCCTCGGCAGCGAGAACACGGGTCGCCAGGCGTCCGTAGCGGTGCCGCACGTGCGGGTCGTCGGTGGCGGCCGCCGCGCCGTGCCGGACCGCCTCGGTCGACGGGCGCGCCTTCTCCCGCAGGTAGGCGCGGGCGTCGCGCAGTGCCGCCCCGGCGATGCCCACCTCGATGGCCGTGTGCACCAGCTGCGCCCGCGCGCCGAGCTGCTGCGGCACCTCGTAGGCGTGCGCGTAGTCGACGCGCAGCCCCGGCTCGACCGGAACCTGCCGGAACGTGGCCGTGCCACTGATCGTGGCACGCTGGCCGATCATGTCCCAGTCGGTGTCGACTCGGACCCCCTCGGCGTCGCGCGGGACCAGCGCCAGCACCAGCCGGTCGTTCTCGTCGAGGGCGCTGACCGCGATCCACGCGCTGGTCAGCGCACCGGTCGTGTAGTACTTGACGCCGTCGAGGAGCCCGCCGGTGATCCGGGTCCGCAGGTCCTGGGCGTGCGTGCCGCCGCGTTCGGCGAGGGCGTTGCCGAGCCGCCGGCCGGCCAGCACGTCACCGAGGATCCGCTTGCGGGCCTCCGGGCCGCCGTGCACCGCGAGGACGTCGACCATCAGGAAGTGGCCCTGCGGGACCTGGGCGATCGCCGGGTCGGCGGCGGCGATGATCCGGGTCACCTCGGCGAGGGTCTGCGGCCCGAGGCCGGGCCCGCCGTCGGCGGCCGGCACGGTGATGCCGAGCAGTCCGGAGGCGTCCAGGGCGGCGACCGCCTCGTGCGGTACGACGTCGGCGCCGTCGCGGTCGCGCTGGATCGCGCCCGGGATCAGGGCCTCGGCGAGCTGGTGGGCGGCGGTGACCGCCTCATCGTGGGTCTGGGGTACGGCCATCAGCCGATCCTAGGTACCGGCGGCCCTCAAGTGGCGCCGGGCGGGACCGATCTGCACCGGCGTCACATCCTGGGAGGAGGCGCCGTGCACACTCGGAGTCGACGGATGCCGCTCCGGTGGCACCGCCGCCCGGCCGGTGGGCTGCCGCCGGTCCCGCTGGGGCTCGGCGTCCTCTATCTGGCCGCGCTGGTGATCTCCGTGGCCGACCTGTTCTCGCCGCTGTCCTGGTATCAGCCGGCCGCCGAGTCCGCCCGGGTCGCGTTCGGGCTGTTCGGTCTGGTCGCCGCGGTGCGGGTGGCCCGGATGCCGAACCTGCCGGCACGGCTGCGGCAGGCCTGGGGTGCGGTCGCCGCCTGCTTCGCGACCCTGGTCGTGACGGTTCCGCTGCTGATGGTCCTCGGCCCCGGGGGCGCCCACCCGCACTGGGACGACGCCACCCATGTGGTGTTCGTGGTGGCGCTGCTGATCGCGCTTCAGCGGTTCCCGCTGGCCCCGGCGAACCGCCGGGACCGGATCAAGGCCGGTGTCGACGCGCTGACCGTGATGGCCGGCGGCTCGGTGGTGCTCTGGTACACGGCGATCGGCCCGCTGGTGCAGCGTTCCGGCTTCTCCGCCGACGTCCTGTTCAGTGCGGCCGTCTACCCGCTCGCCGACCTGGCGCTGCTGTTCAGCGCGGCCCGGGCCCTGCTGCGCGGTGCCGGCGAGTCCGCACAGCGGCCGCTGCGGCTGCTCACCGCCGGCGCCCTGATCCTGTTCACCGGTGACGCGGTGCACGGCTTTGTGGACGGCCGAATGGGCTCCTGGCAGTTCATCTGCTGGATCACCGCCGACGCACTGCTCGCCGCTGCGGCCGTGGCGCAGGGGCGGACCGGGGCCGTCGCCGAGCGCCGCGACCCCGGGCCCGCGCGGTACCTGCCGTTCCTCGCGGTCGCCGTGGCGCCGGTGCTGATGCTCATCGAGGCCGCCCGCGACGGCGGGTTCGTCCCGTGGGGCGGGCTCGCCGTGGGCGGGGCGATGCTCAGTGTGCTGGTGCTCTACCGGCAGACGCTGGTGCAGCGGGAGAGCGACGAGCGCGCCCTCACCGACGCACTGACCGGGCTGGCCAACCGCACCATGTTTCGTGAGACGTCCTACCAGGCCCTGGCCTGCGGCCGCCGGATGTCGATCCTGGTGATCGACATGAACGGGTTCAAGGAGATCAACGACACCCTCGGGCACAAGGCCGGCGACCGGGTGCTGGCCGAGTTCGCCGGCGTGCTGCGGCAGTGCGTGCCCGCGCCGGGACTGCCGGCCCGGCTCGGCGGCGACGAGTTCGGGGTCGTGCTGCCGGAGATCAACAGCGCCGAGCAGGCGTACGAGGTGGCCGGCCGGATCGCCGCGGCACTGGGCCCGGTCATGCTCGACGGCCGGCTGATCACCCTCGCCGCCGGCATCGGCGTGGCCGTCAGCGGACCCGGCGAACTCACCCACGACGAGATCGTGCACCGCGCCGGCCTGGCCATGTACCGGGCCAAGTCACTCGGCCCGGAGACCCGCTGGGCGATCTGGCAGGAGTCCCTGGAACCCGCCGCGGCGGCACCCGGCGCCGAACTTCCGGCCGCGGCCTGATTGCCTCGTCTCGTTACGTTGGCGGCATGGTCACACCGGACGTGCCCCGGCGCAGCGACGGCATCCTGTCCGCCTTCCGCATCGAGACGGGTCCGGAGCCACGGATCACCTTCCGCGGGTGTACGGACGGGGCGTGTACCGCGTCGGCACCGTACGCGGCACTGTCCGACCTGGTCGCGCACTTCGCGTCGCTGCCGCTGCTGCGGGCCGCCCCGGACGGCAGCAGCGACTGGGAACGGCTCGTGCACTACCTGCGGGAGCTGGCCCGTACCGGCGAACTCACCGCCGAACTGGAGATCAGGGTGGCCCGCGACCGGGTGGCCGCCCACTTCGCCGCGGCGACTGACAGGTTTATGCCAGACCCGTCGGATCCGATGGGCGGATGAAACGTGCACTGGCACTGTTGCTGTCCGCCGTACTGGCGCCGCTGGCCGTCCCGGCGGCCGCGGCGGCCACCCCCGAGAACGACGCCGTCATCACCTGGAACACATATGCCCAGACCGCGATCTGGGAGGTCGCCCGCGAGAACCCGTGGGTGCAGAGCCGCAGCTTCGCGATGGTCCAGGGCGCCGTCTACGACGCGGTCAACGCCATCGCCGGGCAGCCGTACCAGCCGTATCTGTCGGCGCCCCGCACCACCGGCCGCGAATCGACCGACGCCGCGGTCGCCGCCGCCGCCCACCGGGTGCTCACCGCCCTGTTCCCGGCCCAGCGCGACCGGCTACGGACCCAGTACGACGACTACCTCACCGGCATCCCGGACGGCCGGGCCGAACGTTCCGGCATCGCCGTCGGCGAACGCACCGCCGACGCCATGCTCGCCGCACGCGCGGGTGACGGCGTCTTCGGGGTCGAGGCGTTCCCGGTCGGCACCGAGCCGGGCCGGTGGCGGCCCACCCCGCCCACGTTCGCCAACGCCGGAGCGTGGTCGGCCGACCTGCGGCCGTTCGTGCTGCCGCGCGCCGACCTGTTCCGGACCGCCGGGCCGCCCTCGCTGACCGGTGCCGCGTACACCCGCGAGTTCGACGAGATCAAGGCGATCGGTGCGGTGAACAGTGCCACCCGTACCGCCGACCAGACCGACGCCGCCCGCTGGTGGCACGACCGCCGGCTCGGCCAGTGGGAGATCAACCGGCAGCTCGCCGTCACCCAGCGGCTCGACACGGTGCAGACCGCCCGGCTGCTCGCCATGGTCAACATCGCGGCGTCGGACGCCAACACCGCCTGCTTCAACGAGAAGCGGCACTGGGGCTTCTGGCGGCCGGTCACCGCGATCCAGCTGGCTGAGACCGACGGCAACCCGGACACCACCGGCGACCCGGCCTGGATGCCGCTGCTCATCACACCCGGCAGTCCCGACTACACGTCCGGGCACGGGTGCGCGACCGGTTCCAACATGACGATGCTGCGGTTGTTCTTCGGCCGCGACGACATCCCGTTCCACGCGACCAGCGCCGACACCGGAACGACCCGCTACTTCACCGGCTTCTCCGACGCCCTTCACGAGCTGATCGACGCCCGGGTGTGGGGCGGCATCCACTTCCGCTCCGCCGACACCGCCGGTGCCGGGATCGGCGCCAAGACCAGTGTCTACCTCTATCTGCACGCTTTCCGTCGCCGCTGACCGTTGACCGTCGCGCCGGTGCCGGTCACGGCATCGGCGCGGGTTGCGGCTTGCGTTCGGGTCAGGGGATCCTCGCTCGTCAGGCGCCGGTACTCGTCACGGCCCCCTTGTTCGTCAGACGCCGGTATTCGTCACGCGCGCTCGTCAGGCGCCGGCGCTCGTCACGATTGCGATGCTTGTTGCGGTTGCGATGCTTGTTGCGGTTGCGATGCTTGTTGCGGCGCCGGCCTCACCACGATCCCGGCACCGGTCACCGCTATCCGCCGCACCCGGGAATCCTATGCGGTGCACAGCCCGTACATAGATTTCGGTGGTGTTTCCCGACCCGGTTTGATCTTTTTTGTTCGGACACGAGAAATTCATGAACGTCATCATCCAGCGACGTACGGCTCCCGTAGATCTGTGTGGTCCGAATCGGACGACGCAAAGGAGCCGTTCATGCGCCTCTCCCCCCGTCCCTTCATGGTCGGCCTCACCGCCGCCCTGATCACTATCGGTCTACTGGCTTCCCCGGCCGAGGCCGCCCCCACCGGGATCCCGTCGAAGTCCACGGCCCAGACCTACCTCACCGCGCTGACCGTCGCCGCCGAGGCCAACGCGAGCACCTACGATCGTGACCTGTTCCCCCACTGGATCACCATCTCCGGAACCTGCAACACCCGCGAGACGGTACTGAAGCGCGACGGCACGAGCGTGGCCGTCAGTTCGGCGTGCGCCGCCACCTCCGGCTCGTGGTACTCCCCCTACGACGGCGGCACCTGGACCGCGGCTTCCGACGTCGACATCGACCACGTGGTACCGCTCGCCGAGGCGTGGCGATCCGGTGCCAGCGCGTGGACCACCAGCCGCCGGCAGAGCTTCGCCAACGACCTGACCCGCCCGCAGCTGATCGCGGTCACCGACAACGTCAACCAGTCCAAGAGCGACCAGGACCCGTCGACGTGGCAGCCGTCGATCACGTCGTACCGGTGCACCTACGCCAAGATGTGGATCGCGGTGAAGTACCACTACTCGCTGACCCTCCAGTCGACCGAGAAGACCGCGCTCCAGACCATGCTCAACAGCTGCTCCAGCTGATCCCTCAGCCCAAGCTGATCACCCCGGTCCCGAGCCCGCGCTTTCGGCGCGGGTGACGACTCCGCTCCGGCTGAGCCGGCAGCTCCAGCTAAGCCGTCACCGGAAGCGGAACAGAACGCCGGATCCGGAGGGTGGCCTTCCCGCCGCCCTCCGGGCACCCCGCTATACGGCGGTCCACAATGGCGACGTTGTGGTCGGTCACAGCGCGGCTCAGCGACGCCGATCCGGCCGGCCGCTCCGCAAACCGCGAGCCGGCACCCTCCCGACGCCCGTCCCGGCTGCCGCATGCTGTCGGCCCACCGGGTGTCGCCGAATGCGGTCGCCTACCGCGTCTCGGAGAGTCGATGTTCCAGGTAGGCGCGACATTCCGGCCATTCCTCGACCACCACCGAGAACAAGGCTGAATCCCGCAACCGCCCCTCCTCGCCCGGAACCCAGGATCGCGACCAGTTCCGGAGAACACCCTCGAAACGGGCGCCGACCCCGGCGATCGCGATCCGTGACCGAGCGTTGCGGGCGTCGGTGCTCAATCCCACCCGCAGCGCGCCCCATCCCTCAAAAGCTTGCTTGAACAGCAGATACTTGGCCTCCAGGTTGATCCCGGACCGTTGAGCCGACGCGGCCAGCCAGGTGAACCCGACGTCGATCGCGGTGAGCGGCTCACCCCGCGGATCCCAGTAGGCGGTCGCACCGACCACCCGGCCGCTCCGCCGACAGATCTGTGCGTACGGCGCGAGGCCGGTCCGGGCGATCTGTTCGGCGATGTAACCGTCGACGGTCGCAGCGGTCGGTACCAGCGTCCACTCGTAGGAGTCCCGCGACTCCTCGGCGGCCGCGGCCAGGCCGGCGGCGTGACTCGGGGCCAGCGGTTCCAGACGAACGAGACGGCCCTGGAGAACAGGATGATCCAGACGAGTCATGAGGGTCCCCTCGGGGTCGCGGCTTGCCCGGCGCGGCACGCACCGGACCCGGTCATCACCCGGGGCACCCCGCCCACGTAGCGGAGGGTTGCCGGCCAGCGAGCCGGGGCTTGACGCTGGCGCTCATGACCTTCGCGCAACATACCAGCGTCGGTCCCGCGTGGGCTTCCGGTTTCCCTCCGCGCAGACACTCACCGACGACGGCCCTCTCACCGTCGGGGTCCTTTGCGGGTGGCTCACGCCGGGCGACAACCCGATGAACGTCAAGCAGTTCATGGCGACCAGCACCCGGGACGGCTTCAACCCCCCGGTGCCCGGCAGTCCAGGAGATCGCCGGGAGGCGGGCCCGGACCCTGAGCCCGCAAGCTCGGCATTCCGGCTGGTCGTCACCGCTGTCTTGAGACCTCTGAGACAGCGGTGACGACCAGCCGGACAGATCCACGGTCACCCGCACACACCGGAACCCGGACACTGCCGTCACATGTGCCTCTCGGAGCGGCTCCCGAACCCGGAGCGGCTGCTGTCGCCGCGGACGGGTCGCGGACCCCGCCGTGGACACGTTAGATCTCACCGCGGACACGATGGACTCGTCACGAACACGGCAGCCCGCGCCCCAGACACAGTGGCCCCGCCCCAGACACGGAAGACCGCGTCACGGACACGCCAGCCCTCGCCGCGGACACGGTGGAGACCGCCGCGGACGTGGTGGAGCCCGTCGTGGGTGTGGTGGAGGCCGTCGTGGGTGTGGTGGTGAGGGCGACGGCTGCCTCGTCCAGCAGGGGGGCGGCGCTGTCGACTGAGGCGTTCACCAGTAAGGCGAACAGCAGGTGGCGGCCGTCGGGGCCGGTCGCGTAACCGGAGAGGGCGTTGACGCCGGACAGTGTCCCGGTTTTGGCACGGACGTTGCCGGCCGCCGGGGTGCCGCGCATACGGTTGCGCAGCGTTCCGCCGACCATCGGGTCCGGGTCGCCGGCGACCGGCAGGGCCGCCCGGAAAGCGGGGAACCACGGGCGTCCCTGCGCCTTCTCCAGCACGGTGGTCACCTGCCGGGCGGTCAGCCAGTTGCGGCGGCTCAGACCCGAACCGTCGCCCATGGTGAGCAGCCGGGTGTCGACTCCGAGACGGCCCAGGGCCCGGGTCGCGGCGGCGAGACCGGTCGGCCAGCTCCCGGGACTCGCCGGATCGGCGGCCCGCGACATCGTTTTGACCAGCGCTTCGGCTATGCCGTTGTTGGAGAGTTTCAGAAACGGGGGCAGGATCTCGACGAGCGGCTTCGAGACCTGGGCGGCCAGCGGCCGGGCGTCGGTGGGCACGGTCCCCCGGGAGGTCCGCCCGGACACCGTCACCCCGTGTCGCCGCAGGGCCGCCCGGAACAGTCCGGCCGTGGTAGCGGCCGGGTCGGGCACCGACACCAGGGCCGTCCCCGATCGGCCGGCCCCCACCGCGCCACTGACGGTGGCCGTCGCCGTCCCGTGTGCCCGCACCGCCTCGACGGTGTCGCCGCGCCCCAGGGTGACGGCCCGGTTGACGAGCTGAACGGTGTCGGTCGGCGGCCACATCCGGATCGTGGGCGGGCGGCCGGCCACACCGTGATAGCGGATCTCGACGGCCGCGGTGTCGAAACGCGCGGTCGCCGCGAAGGTGAGCGCCGACAGGGGTGCCGTGAATCCATACGGCTCGTCCTGCCACGACCAGTCGAGGCCCAGCGGCACCCGGTCGAACCAGGTGTCGTCGACGATCAACCGCGTGTACCGCTTCGTCCGGCCGCGGGCCACGGCTGCGGCGAGCTGGTCGATCCGCTCGTACGTCAAGGTGGGATCGCCCTGGCCCCGGAGGTGAAGATCCCGCCCGCGGGCGTGGACGGTGGTCCGGAATCGGTGGCCCGCGCCGAGCACCTCGAGGGCCGCGACCGCGGTGAGCAGTTTCTGGTTGGACGCCGGAAGCACCCGGAGCCCGGGATCGCGCTGGTAGACGACCCGTCCACCGGACGCCTCCCGGACGTCCACCGCCACCGTCGCCCCGGCCAGGCGCCGGTCCGCGAAGATCCGGTCGAGTTCCGCGGTGAGCGGATCAGCCGGGACGGTGGCCGCCGCGGCCGGAACGGGCAGGGCGAGCAGAAGACCGGTGAGGATCACCGCTACAGCGCGCATCGGTCGGTCCTCATCGGGCGGCAGGGCACGGACGCCCCGATCGTCACACGCCCGCCGAGCAACGCCCGGCCACCGGCGACGCGACCCACCGCCGCCGTCCCCCTTCGGATGATCCGACCAGTCATGCCCGCCATCGTGCCCGCCGGGATGGTGCGGACACGATGGCGCCAGGGTGACTCTTCCCGGTAACGCAGGCTTTACCCCGGAACCAGGCAGCGGCGAGGCCCACAGGACGTGCAGGTTTACCCCCGCCCAAGCAGCGGCGAGGCCTACGAAGGTGCGGGCTCACCCCCGCCTGGGCAGCGGCAGGGGCCCACAGAAGGTGGGGGCCCTACTCCGCGTTCGAGCAGCGGCAAGGCCCACAGAAGGTGGAGATTCACCCCGCAGCCGAACAGCCGCGAGGGCAGGTGCGGGTTGATCCCGTGCCCAACCAGCCAAGAGGCTCCAAGCAGCAGTCGGTGACGGGCTCAGCCAGCGCCCAACAGTTGCAGCGTTCGCTGGTCAGGGCCGTCGTAGTAGTGATCGAGGACCGCCGCGAACGGGGCCGGATCATCGGCGGCGCGGGCGAAGAGGGTCATCGACGAACGGAGTTTGAGGTCGTCCGGATGACCCAGGATGTCCTCGGCGGTACGCCCCTGATGCCGGAGCAGGGCTTCGGCGCACTGTACGAGGCGCGGGCCGAGGACCGGATGGGCCAGATACGCCCGAGCCTCTTCGAGATCGTGGATGGCGTACCGCCGGGCGGTGGGGCTGGATCCGAGGCCGTCGAGCTGGGGGAAGACGAACCACATCCAGTGCCCGCGTTTGTGTCCGGCGGTCAGCTCGGCGAGGGCCTGTTCGTGGACGCCCTCCTGGGCGTCCACGAAGCGGTGCAGATCAGCCACGGGCCCGCCGGGTCTCGCGGGCGTTGGCCTTCTGGATGGCTTCGACCAGCTGGGCCTTGGTCATCCTCGACCGGCCGGTGACGTCGAGGCGCCGGGCGATGTCGAGCAGGTGTTCCTTGCCGGCGTTGGCGTCGACACCGCCGGCGGTCTCGGCCCGGGTGTCGCGCCCGCTGGCGGCCTTGGCGTCGCTGGGGCCCTTCTTCTCCTTGGGCTCCCAGTGGTCGCCGACCTTCTCGAACGAGTGCTTGACGGCGGAGAACGCGGTGCGGTGCGCGCGTTCTCCCTCGCCGTACTGGTCGACGGCCGAGTCGTGGGTCTTGATGAACGTGTCCTGCGCCTTCTTCGGCGAGCGCTTGAGAGTGTCAGGGAGTTCCTCACGTCCAGGCATACCGTCGGGTTTCCCGGGACAGGGCCCGGCAAACGCGGGCCCTGTCCGGTGGGCTCATCCGCCGATCGGGGTGAGGGTGTATCTCGGCAGGCTGGACTGCCCGCTCTGGCCGTCGTCGGTCTGGTAGGCGCCGTCGGCGGCGATGGTGTAGTTGCGGTATCGGCCGACCCGGTCCTGGACCATGATGCTGTCGATCCACCATTCGCCGGGTGTGGTGGTGGCGGGCAGGATGCCGGCGATCTCCCAGCCGTCCTCCTGGTTGCCGCCGGCGTGGCCGAGCCAGCTCTCCGCGCCGTCGGTACGGATGTGGGCGGAGAACCCGAGGATGCCGCTCATGTCGTCGGCGGCGTCGATCCTGATCCGTACCTCCCGGTCGACGCTGTTGTCGCCGCTGGACGGGCTGATCATCGTGGCGCCGTTCATCACGATGGAGGGTCGTTCCAGGTCGGAGGTGGCGTCTCCGGTGACGGTCAGGGTGGCCGGCCAGTCGACGCCGTCCTGCGCGTCATCGGGGCGGTAGAGGCTGCGGTAGCGGTTCGCCTTGTCCCACAGGGTGATCGACTGCACGCGCCATTCGCCGGCGGGCAGGTGTGCGGGGATGGTGCCGGTGATGTCCCAGGTGCCGTCGACGATGGTGCCCTCGTACAGCTGGCTGTTGCCGAGGTTGGCGCTGGGCCCGTTCGGCTCCGCCCCGCGGGTCAGGGAGATGCCGATGGAGTTGACGCCGGCGAGGTCGTCGGTGACGGGCAGGCGCAGGGTGGCCGTCCGGTCCTCGGCGTTGTCGAGTTCCCGTTCGGTCTGCCACGCGGCCCCGGTGAGGTCCGCGACGGGTGCCGCGGCGTCGTAGTCGCCGGTGACGGTGAGCGGCGGCAGGGCGAGGGTGCCGGCATCGCCGTTCGCCGGTGGGATGCTGCCCTGCATGGTGGTGGTGCCGTCCGGCTCGACGCTGTAGACCGTCCACCGGTGCACCCGGTCGGTGAGGTAGATGCTGGAGACGGTCCATTCGCCGGAGCGGGACAGTGCGGGCAGGGATCCGGTCATCTCGAAGGTGCCGTCGTGGGTGTGGCCGGTCGCGGGGCCCTGGCCGGACCAGAGGTGGAGGCTGGGGCCGTCCGGCTCGGGGTTGCGCAGCTGCACCGAGGCGTAGACGATGCCGCTGCGGTCGTCGGTGAGGTGCCCGCTGATCTTGATCGGCTGCTCGGTGGCGTTCGCCACGGTCGGGGTGATCTCCCACTTCAGGGAGGCGAGGTCGACCTGCGGGATGGCCTTGTCGGTGCACTTGTCGCCACCGGCGTCGTCCGGGTCCGGCACGCACGCGTTGAGACCGGGGCCGCCCTCGACGTCGTCGTTGCCGCCTCCGCCGTCCATCTTGTCGTCGCCGATGCCGCCGTCCATGTTGTCGTCGCCGTCGCCGCCGTTCATGTCGTCGGCGCCGTCACCGCCGATCAGTGCGTCGGTGCCGCCGCCGCCCTGGATGACGTCGTCGCCGCCACCGCCGTCGAGCTGGTCGTTGCCGTCGCCGCCGAGGAGCTCGTCGACGCCGTCGCCGCCGGACGCGACGTCGTCGCCCGTACCTCCGTCGAGGGTGTCGTCGCCGGCGCCGCCGACGAGTTTGTCGCTGCCGTCGCCCCCGGCGGCGACGTCGTTGCCGGTGCCGCCGCGGAGCGTGTCGTCGCCGGCGCCGCCGCCGACGGTGTCGTTGCCGGCCCCGCCGTTGACACCGTCGCTGCCGCCGCCGCCCGCCAGCTGGTCGGTTCCCTCGCCGCCGTCGAGCCGGTCGCTGCCCTCGTCACCGTTGAGTGTGTCGTCGCCGACGTCGCCACCGGCCACGTCGTTGCCGTCGCCCCCGTTGAGGGTGTCGGCGCCGTCGTCGCCGGCGAGGATGTCGGCTCCGGGGCCGCCGGTCAGCGTGTCGTCGCCCTCCCCACCGATGACCCGGTCCCCACCGGCGACCGGGTCGGGCTCGGTGACGCCGCCGCCGACGGTGTCGTCACCGGCGCCGCCGTCGGCGAGGTCGGTTCCCGGGCCGCCGTCCACCACATCGGTGTCGTCGCCGCCTTTGACCTGGTCGTTGCCGGCGCCGCCTTTGACCGTGTCGGTGCCGGGCCCGCCGACGACCGTGTCGGCCCCGTTCTCGCCGTCGAGGTCGTCGTCGCCGGGGCCGCCGTCGACGACGTCCCTGCCACCGCCGCCCTTGATCACATCGTTGCCGCCGAGACCGCAGATCACGTCGTAGCCGGGGGTGCCGAAGAGGCGGTCGTTGCCGACGGTCCCGACGACGGTGCAGGCCTTGCCGGTGGCGGACACGGGTTTGCCACCGGCGTGCGCGGGGGCGGCCGTGAACGCCACGATCAACGCGGCGGTGGCGATGACTCTCATGAACGGGGCTCCTGACTGAGGGCGCCGCCGACCGGCAGCAGGGTGAAACGCGGGAAGTGGGACTGGCCGCTGAGCAGGCCGTCGCGGGTGGTCCAGGAGCCGTCCGCCTGGACCCAGTAGACGCGGTCCCGGCCGATCCTGTCGGTGAGGTAGATGCCGACGACCCGCCACTCGCCCGGGGTGGTGCCCTGCGGCAGGCGGCCGGAGAGCTCCCAGATCCCGTCCTCGCCGGCGGGGGCGATCGGGTCGAGCCGGCTCTGCGCGCCTTCGGTACGGAAGTCGGCGAAGATGCTGCGGATGCCGCTGACGTCGTCACCGGCGCGGATCCGCAGCCGCACGGTACGGTCCGCGCCGTTGTCGGCCGAGGTGGCGCCGACGTATTCGCCCCAGCTCATGTCGACGGTCGGCCGCTCCAGGTCGGAGACACCGGTGACGGTCAGCGCGGGGATGCCGGCCAGGCGGTCGCCGGTGACCGTACGGGTGCGGCCGGTCCGGTCGGTGACGGTGATCGCGGCGACCCGCCAGGTGCCGGCCGGCAGGTGCGCGGGCACGGTGCCGGTGATCTCCCAGGTGCCGTCGGTGGCGGTGCCGGCGGTGAGGCGGCCGTCGACGAGGGTGACGGCCGGCGCGTCGAGTCCGGCGCCCTCGACCGTCGCGGTGACCCGGGTGGCGCCGCTCAGGTCGTCGGTGACCGGGACGCTGAGCGTGACCGTACGGTCCTCGCCGCTCTCCAGGTCGGTGGGGGTGGTCCAGGCAGTCCGGGTGCCGTCGATGTCCGGGGCCGTGCTGTCGCTGACCCCGCCGACTCGCATCGGCGGCAGCGTGATGACACCGGATTCGAGTTCCCATCCGTCGACGGTGTCGGCGAGGGTGTACGACCCGTCCGGCTGGACGGTGTACCGGCTGTACCGGAAGACCTGGTCCTGGAGGTAGACCTCGGACAGCGTCCAGTCCCCGGTGACCGAGTCGGCGGGCAGTTCGCCGTTCATCGCGAACTCGCCGTCGTGGGGCTGCCCGGAGATCAGTTCGGCGCCGTGGAAGCCGACGGTCAGAGACGGGGTCTCCGGGTCGGGGGCGGTGAACTTGACGGAGACGTACATCATGCCGCTGCGGTCGTCGGTGACGTGCGCGCGTAGCCGCAACGGCCGGTCGGCGCGGTTGTCGACGGCCGAGTCGGTGACCCAGCGCAGGGAGCCGATGTCGAGGCGGGGCGCCCGCCGGTCGGTGCACCGGTCGCCGGCCTCGTCGTCGAGGTCGTTGACGCAGACGTTCATGCCGGGTCCGCCCTCGACGACGTCGTCTCCACCGCCGCCGTCCATCCGGTCGTCGCCGGTCCCGCCGTCCATCCGGTCGTCGCCGTCGCCGCCGGTCGCGGTGTCCGCGCCGGCGCCGCCGCGGACCGTGTCGTCGCCGGCGCCGCCGCCGACGGTGTCGTTGCCGGCACCGCCGTTGACACCGTCGCTGCCGCCGCCGCCCGCCAGCTGGTCGGCGCCCTCGCCGCCGTCGAGCCGGTCGCTGCCCTCGTCACCGTTGAGTGTGTCGCCGCCGGCGTCGCCACCGGCCACGTCGTTGCCGTCACCGCCGTTGACGACGTCGTCGCCGGTCCCGCCCTTGAGCGTGTCGGCTCCGGGGCCGCCGGTCAGCGTGTCGTCGCCCTCCCCACCGATCACCCGGTCCCCACCGGCGACCGGATCGGGCTCGGTCACGCCGCCGCCGACGGTGTCGTCACCGGCGCCGCCGTCGGCCAGGTCGGTCCCCGGGCCGCCGTCCACCACATCGGTGTCGTCGCCGCCCTTGACCTGGTCGTTGCCGGCGCCGCCCTTGACCGTGTCGTCGCCCGGACCACCGACGACCGTGTCGGCCCCGTCCTCGCCGTCGAGGTCGTCGTCACCAGGGCCGCCGTCGACGACGTCCCTGCCGCCGCCGCCCTTGATCACATCGTTGCCGCCGAGACCGCAGATCACGTCGTAGCCGTGCGTGCCGAAGAGCCGGTCGTTGCCGACGGTCCCGACGACGGTGCAGGCCTTGCCGGTGGCGGACACCGGTCTGTCCGATGCCTCCGCCCGGGCCGGGCTCACGGTGAGGGCCACCACCAGGGCGGCGGCGATGCCGGCGGACCTCATCGCTCAGTCCTTCACCTTGATCTTGACGGCCTTCGACGGCGCCGAGACTCCGGCCGCGTTGACCGCCAGCACCCGCAGGGTCAGGCTGGTTCCCTTCTTCAGCTTCTTGACCGTGCAGGTACGCGACGTGGCCGGGGCGGTGCAGCGGGCCACGACACCGGACCTGCCGCTCAGCTCGGCCCGGTATCCGGTGATCGCCGAGCCGCCGTTGCCCGCCGGGGCCTTCCAGCCGGCGGTCACCTTGCGGTCCGACGACTTGGCGGTGACCGAGCGGGGTGCGCCGGGCACGGTCCACGGGGTGGCCGCCGCGCGGGCCGGTGCCGGGCCGGTTCCGGCCACGTTCGTGGCGGTGACCTCGACGAAGTGTTTCTGGCCGCCGGTCAGGCCGGTGATCGCGCAGGTGTACCGGTTGCCGGGGACCTGGCAGGAGGCGACCGGGGTGCCGCCGGTCGCGGTGCGGAAGGCCCGCGCGGTGTACGCGGTGATCGCCGAGCCGCCGTCGGAGTCCGGCACGACCCAGGCGACGGTGATCCGCCGGGCGCCCGGGGTGAGTTCGACATCCTGCGGCGCGTACGGCACGTGCACGTCGCTCGTCGGTTCCGGTGAGGGAGAGGTCGACGGCGAGGGTTCCGCCGGGTCCGCGGGAGCGGGTGAGGGCGAGGGCGAGGGGGACGGCGACTCCGACGGCGCGGGATCAGGCACGGGTACGGCCGTGGCCAGCACCGGCACCCGGGCCGCGGGGTCACCTTCGCCGAGGGCGTTCACCGCGCTGACCGCCACGTGGTAGGTGCCGCCCGCATCCAGTCCGTCGATCGTGCACCAGCTGTCGGCGGTCTCGCAGGAGGCGGCCACGGTCCCACCGCCGGACGTCGGGTAGGCGCGGGCCCGGTAGCGGCTGACGGGCGACCCGCCGCCGGACGACGGCGGCTGCCAGAACACCATGGCGGTGCCGGTCCCTCCGACGGCGGACACGGCGAGCGGGGCGCCGGGGGCGGTGGCGTTCGTCGCCTGCGAGGCACGGCGGTGGAACGCGGCGGCGGCGAGGTCGGCGCCGAGTCCGATGTCGGGCGCCTCCAGGCGTACCCCTCCGTCCGTCGCCGTAGCGGTGACCCTCTGATGCACGGTCGCGTCGCTGCTGGTGACCAGGTCGAATCCGGTCGCCACGGCGGTCTGGGCGGTGATGCCGGCCGCCTCGAGCCAGGGGCCGGGCAGGAAGAGGGTGACGAAGTTGCGGACCGCCTCGCCGGTGGCGTCGAGCTGCGGGTTGCCGAGCACGCCGAGGCTGACCGGCGGCGAGCCACCGGGTTCGTAGGTGAGCAGGTCCGCGCGGGCCTGGGCGTCGGTGGCGAGGTACGCCCCGTCGAGTCCGGTGGTGTAGACGCCGGCGGAGCCCTCCAGGTCCTGGGTACGGCCCTCGAACCGGTACGTGGTCGGGTCGGCGGTGGTGTCGCTGTCGCCGCAGGAGTAGCCGGCCGTGCAGTCGGTGTCGGACCGCCAGGCCGTCAGGGTGGCCCGTCCGCTGATGGTGAGCTCATACCTCCCGTCGGTGACGGTGCGGCTGACCCGCAGCCCGGCCGCGGTGGCGTTGGTGAATCGCGGCACGAACGTCCCGGTCCGCAGGACCAGCTCCACGGTGCCCCCGGTGATGGGCGAGGGTCTGCCCGCCCAGTCGCCGACCGACCAGCGCACCCAGTCGCCGTAGTCGTCGGAGAGGGTGGCCGCGGAGACGGTCAGGCCGGCCGAGTCCAGGGTCTGCGGTGACCCGCCGGACGGGGTGATGGTGGCCGAGGCGATGCAGTAGACCGATTCCGCGGTGGCGCAGGTGGTCGCCCACTCGGCCGGCAGGTCGTCGGGGGTCTGCGCCGGGGCGAGGCCCAGCGGCAACGCCGCCATCAGGGCGAGCGCGGCGGTTCGGCTGGGCATCGAGGTCTCCGTTCACGTCTGCACTGACGACAAGAACGTGATCGGCACCACAAACCCTCAACTGAGCGTGTTTCCGTCGTCAACTTTCCCCGGCGGTCAGACCGACGGCGTGCGGAGCGTGAACTTCGGAATGGCGGACGTGCCGGTGAGCTGCCCGGTCGAGTCGGTGTAGCGGGGCACGAAACCGCCCGTGTTGATGGTCAGCCGCACCGTGCCGTTGCGGACGGCGGCCGGTACGCCGTCCAGCCCGGCCGGCGACCAGTCGACCCAGTCGCCGAAGCCGTCGGAGACGGTCCGCACGGTCAGGGTCAGACCCGGGTCGGCGGCTCCGCACGTCTGCCGATGACGACAGAGAATGTGTTCGGCAGCACATTGCGCCCGCTTAGCTAAGGTCGGGCCTTTCCTGCCGCCCTAGATCAAAGTGGCCCTCCGGAGCCGCGCCGAACCGGGCGAACCGCACACCGGGGGACGTCGGGCCGGTCCGGCGGGCGGCACCGAGGCCGCTCACGCCCTCGACGGTGACCTCGACGATGTCGGCGTCGGCGAACAGGGTGGTCTCGCCGCCGGCGGGCATCGTGAGGATCAGGTCGCCGTGGTCGCGTACCTCTCCTCCGGCCGCGGTCAGACCGGCCGCGCCGTTGATCAGGTAGGGGTCGAGGTTGGGGTGCGGGGTGGCGATCAGCCGGTCGTCGCGGACCGAGAGCACCCACGGAAGGCTGAGCGTGCCCCACTCGGCGCCGAGGCGGGCCACCGCACAGCGCCGTCCGGCGGCGTCGACGAAGGTGACGATCGCGCCGATGCCGCCGCGCCCGAACGTGCCCCAGGCGCGGGCGGTGAAGTGCATGCCGTCGTAGTTGCCGATGCCGTAGACGATCTCGTCGCCGGAGGTGAGCACCAGCACCCACGAGCCGTCCAGCGGGAACAGGCGCGGGCAGCCCCACGACGTGCGGTCACGGAAGACGATGACGCCGTCGTAGGACCAGTTCAGCAGGTCGGCCGAGTGGTACTGGAGAACCCCGGCGGTACCACCGCGGAGGGTGGCGGACAGCAGCATCCGCCAGTTGCCGCCGGCCCACCAGACGTACGGATCACTCATCCCGGTGACGCCGGACGGTGGCCCGCCGAGCAGCGGGCCGGAGGGATCGCTGCGCCATCCGGTGTGGCCGGGGTCCGCGGCCGCGCGGGCGACCCGGCCGCCGGAGAGGACGTGGAAGAGGACCGGGCCGTCCGGGCCGACGACCACGGTGCCGCAGCGGGCCGACCCGTCGCCGGCCGGTGGGCTGACCTCCTGCTCGGTCCAGATGATCAGGTCGTCGGAGGTGGCCCGGCCCCAGGCCGGCACACCGTCGGACAGGTGCTGGTAGAAGACCTGGTAGCTCCCGGCGGCGGTGAGCACGCCGAAGAGGTCGCCGACGCGGCCGGCCCGCGGGGTGAAGTGCAGCCGGGGCCGTGGCACTCGTTCCATGCCTCAGCGTGGCATCGACGCCCATCCCGCACCAGTGGGGGCCGATGGTTAGTCTGATCGGGTGCCTTACACACCGGGGGAAACGGCGGAGCGGCTCGGCGTCAGCATCGACACCATTCGCTACTACGAGAAGATCGGTCTGCTGCACGGGATCCGGCGCAACTCGGCCGGCCGGCGGATCTTCTCCGACGACGACCTGTCCCGGCTGGGGTTGCTGCGGTGCCTGCGCGACTCCGGCATGCCGATCGCGCGGCTGCGCCGCTTCGCCGAGCTGTTGCAGCTCGGCGACGAGGGCGCCGAGCAGCGCACCGCGCTGCTGGAGGAGCACGATCGCGAGATCGACACGAAAGTGGAGCGGCTGCGGTTGGAGCAGAAGCGGGTCCGCGAGAAGATCGCCTGGTACCGGTCGGTGTCGGCATGACCGTCGCGTGGGTGAAGAGCCTGACGTTCGACTGCGCCGACGCCCTAGTGGTGGCCCGGTTCTGGGCGGCCGCGCTGGGGGGTGAGCTGGACGACGGCGCCACCGCCGACAAGGCGTTCGTGGAGGCGCCCGGCTGGGGCGGGCCGAACCTGTGGTTCCAGCGGGTGCCCGAGCCGAAGACGGCGAAGAACCGGCTGCACTTCGACCTGCGCGCGCCGGACGGCGACGTGCCCGCCGAGGTCGCCCGGTTGACGGCGCTCGGCGCCACCGTGGTGGCGCCGGGCGAACTGACCGTCATGGAGGACCCCGAGGGCAACGTCTTCTGCGTCGAGCAGTGACTCAGTAACGGCACCTCAGCAGTACGAGGGTGTGCCGCTGCACGGTGAACTGGGTGCCGGCCCGCGCGGTCTTGCGCTTGGCGGCCAGCAGCGGGTCGGCGGTGTTGGCGGCGACCTCCCAGGTTCGCCCGTAGTCGCGTCCCGGCAGGGTGAAGGCGACGTCGTCGTCCAGCGGGTTGAACAGCACCAGGAACGAGTCGTCCTTGATCTCTTCGCCGAGGGCGTCGCGTTCGGGGATGCCGTGGCCGTTGAGGAACACGGTCATGGTCATGCCGGTGTGGGCGTTCCAGTCGGCCTCGGTCATCGTCTGGCCGTCGCGGCGCAGCCAGGCGATGTCCGGCAGCGCGGAGTCGCCGGCGGGCTGCCCGGTGAAGAACCTCCGCCGCCGGAAGATCGGGTGGTCGGCCCGGAGTTTGAGCAGCCGCCGCACGAATCCGGTGAGCACGTCCTCGTGCCGGGCGTCCTCCCAGTCGACCCAGGAGATCTCGCTGTCCTGGCAGTAGACGTTGTTGTTGCCGCGCTGGGTCCGGCCCAGCTCGTCACCGTGCGCGATCATCGGCACGCCCTGACTCAGCAGCAGGGTGGCCAGGAAGTTGCGTTTCTGCCGCTCCCGCAACACGATCACATCGGCGTCCTCGGTCTCCCCCTCCACACCGCAGTTCCACGACCGGTTGTGACTCTCCCCGTCGCGGTTGCCCTCCCCGTTGGCGTCATTGTGCTTCTCGTTGTACGACACCAGATCGTGCAGAGTGAACCCGTCATGCGCGGTCACGAAATTGATCGACGCGATCGGACGCCGCCCGTC
>NZ_QGGR01000032.1 GCF_003148685.1 Actinoplanes xinjiangensis
GCAGGTAAGACCGGGATCCGTCCCGGCACCGCGCGGCGAAGCGGTAACCCACCCGGACGCCGCGCGTTCCCTGCGCAGCGTGGAGGGAATCTCCGGCCCTTAGGGCGGAGAGGATGTCAACGAGTTCACCGACATCGCCCTGGCGCACCGTGACGACGAAGCTGTCACCGACGAAGATCCGCACGAAACCGGTGTTCACGACCTCGCTCGTGTCCGTCAGTTCGGCGTGCTCCACATACTGGGTGGCTCGCAGAAGGATGAACGAGGAGTCCTCGTAACGCTCGACCTTGGGACGCTGCTCCTGATGCAGAACATCCTCCACCGCCAGAGGGTGAAGGCCGAAGATCTCCGCGACATATGCCAACTGCCGCTCGTCGGGTTCATGCAGACCCAGCCACACGAAAGCGCCCGACGTCCGGCGTGCCCGGCGGTACAGCCGGGCCAGGTCCTCACCGCCGTCGACACGTGCGCCGTTGACGTACAACCCGCATCCGACTACGAACCGCCGGACATCGTCGACAGATCGCGCCGCCAGCGCCGGTGGGGCTCTGGTTGCCATCCAGGACAGGCCGCGGCTCAGTCGTCCGATCATGGTGCTCCTCAGGGTCGTTGCGCTACTCGGGCCTCGGCGCGCTCGGTGCTACGGCCAGGACATGTGCGAGCAGGACGCCGGCAGAGCCGGCAACAGCGGTCCGGCGTTGGGCGTCAGCGGGCGCGCGTTCGACGTAGTCGCCGGCCGGATCGTGACCGTGCCGCAAGTTTTCGCCCTGGTTCTCTATGCGGTGCGGCACCGGATGAGCGTCACCACGAGCAGGATGCCAGCGGCGCCCACGGTCACGAGGCGAACCCGGTTCAGCCTGACCCAGCGCCGCGCCAGCATCGCCTTCTGCTCCGGGGCCGTGTCGGCGGCGAAAAACAACCGCAGGTTGACCCGGGTCACGATGTAGACGGTGACCGCGGCACTGACCAGGCACAGCGCGACGCCCAGCGCGAGTGGCGGACGCGCCACCTGCGGCACGTTCCATCCGGCTACCCCGGCGGCCACCGTCACCAGCGCGGTGAGCGGCGTGGCCGGAATGTAGTAGCGCACCGGGCTGCCGGGGCCCAGGAACCCACCGGCGAGCTGCACCGGCCGGCCCGCCATCGACGTCCACCCGGGCGCGAGGACGACCGCTTCGTACAGGTTGCCGAAGAACCAGTGGGCATGGCCGGCAACCGCGGCGGTGGCCAACACGAGGAAGAGGTCTGCTGTTGTCATGTCCTGCCTTCCGGTGAGTCGTGGCGGTCACCGGTGGTGCGGACCGCCCGTGCCACCAGGTGGGTGGCGGCGATGACGATGAGCGCGGCGGTGACGACGTGGGCGGCGACCATCGGCACCGGCAGCGCGAGGGTGTTCTGGACGGAACCGATCACACCCTGCACGAGCGTTACGGCCAGGAGCATTAGCGCGGCCCGGCGTACGGGCCGGGCCGCGCGGGCGAAGAGCAGGCTGGCCGCCTGAACACCGACCAGCAGGAGTACGGCGACGGCGTGTGCCGTGGTGAGCACGGCGGCGTCGAGGCCGAGCCGGCGGGCGGTGTCGTCACCGGCGTGCGGCCCGCTGCCGGTGACCAGGGTGCCCAGGATCAGGACCGTCGTGAGGACGACGGGAAGGGTCACCACGGTGAGACGGGTCCACGGGTCGGCAGGAAGGCGGAACGCGGCGTGCGGTCGTCGCAGCAGGTCGATCAGTACGGTCAGGGCGGCGATGAGGATCATGCTGGCCAGGAAGTGGCCGGCGACGATCTCGGGAGCGAGTGCGCGCCGGACGCTGAGGCCGCCGATCATGCCCTGGACGCCGACCCCTGCCAGTACGCCGATTGCCAGCGGAAGGCTCCAGCGTGGCCGGTTGCGGTCGCGCAGCAGTACCACCACGACGGTGAGGGTGACCAGCCCGACGACGATACCCAGCATGCGGTTGCCGAATTCGACGACGCCGTGCACTCCCATCTCGGCGGTGGTGACGAAGGAACCGCTGGTGCACCGGGGCCATGTCGGGCATCCCAGCCCGGATCCCGTGAGGCGTACCAGGGCGCCGGTCAACACGATGAGGGTGTTGGCCACCAGCGCGGCGACGGCTGCTCCGGCGCGCCGGGTGGGCATGGTGGCCGTCATCGGGCGATCGGAGGAGCGGACGGTGCGGGGTTCTGCCGGGCGGGTGCCGGCGAGGTGGTGAGCTTGCTGGGCCACCAACTGGCCGGGCCGGCGAGCCGGACGATGGCGGGTACGAGCAGTCCTCGGACGAGGAAGGTGTCCAGCAGGATGCCGAAGGCGAGAGCGAAGCCGAACTGGAACAGGGTGTCCAACGGCTGGGTCATGAGTGCGGCGAACGTGCCGGCGAGGATCAGTCCGGCCGAGGTGATGACTCCTCCGGTGCGGGTGAGGGCCAGTCGCAACCCGTCGGTGGTGCCGTGTGTGGCGGTCTCCTCGCGGATGCGGGTGGCGAGCAGGATGTTGTAGTCGACGGCGAGAGCTACCAGGAAGACGAAGATGTAGAGGGCGGCGCCTTCGGTGATGCCGGCCTGGCCGCCGAGGACGACGGCGGTGAACACGGTGGCTCCCAGGGCCGCCAGGAACGAGACCACCATCGTGGCGACCAGGTACAGCGGCGCGAGCAGAGAACGCAGCAGGGTCCCGATGAGGATGGTGATCAGGCCGAGCAGCAGGACGGCGATGACGGGCGCGTCGCGGGTGGCGGCGGCTCGGCGGTCGAGGGCGGCGGCGCTCTCCCCACCGACCAGGACCTCAGCGGAGTCGAGGCCGGTGGCGGTGAGGGTGGCGCGAACGGCATGGCGAACCTGTTCGGTACGGTCCAGCGCGGCCGTCTCGTACGGGTCGTCGGTGTAGATCACGTCGATGCGGGCGGTGTGCCCGTCGGGCGTGAGGTACGGCGCCGGGGCACCGAGGTCGCCGCCGGGTGGCTTGCCGTCGGGACGGGTGGGGCCGGTGACCTGCTGTACGCCCGGGATCGCCGCGATGTCGGCGCTGACCCGCTCCACCACCTCGAGGTTGCCGCGCCAGTCGGCCGGGGCGTCGAGGAGCACGTGTGTCGGGGCGAGCCGGCCGGCCGGGAACGCGTCGGCGAGGAGCTGCCGGCCCCGGGCCGAGTCGGTCTGTGCCCGGAACCCGGAGATCGCGTCGTAGTTCTCCCGGTAGCCGACCAGGCCGGTGCCGAGCCCGGCGAGCACGGCCAGGCAGGCGGCGACGGTGAGAGCCGGACGGCGAATGACGAGGTCGGCGACCCGTCCCCAGAGTGAGGCTGCCGCCACCGTACGGGCGGGTGTCTTCAGGGGCCAGAACGCATGCCGGCCTAGGAGCAGGACCAGCGCGGGGACGAAGGTGACCGCGACGAGCAGCATCACCGCGACCGAGAGCGCGAGGTACGGCCCGAGTGACCGGTAGGAGGGCAGGGTGGCGGCCAGCAGGGTGAGCAGGCCGACGATGACGGTGCCGGCGCTGAACACGATCGCCGGGCCGACCCGGCGCAGCGCCGTGGCCATCGCACGGTAGCGATGCGGGGTCTCGGCGAGTTGTTCCCGATACCGCATGATCAGGAACAGGCAGTAGTCGGTGCCGACGCCGAACAGCATCACGGTGCCGATCGAGGCGGTCATCTCGCTGACGCCGACCAGACCGGCGCGGGCCAGGGCCGTGCCGATCGCGTCGGTGACGGCCATCGCCACACCGACCGCCACCAACGGTACGGCGGCGAGCACAGGCGAGCGGTAGATGAGCAGCAGCAGGACCAGGACGAGTCCGATGGTGACGGTCAGCAGCGTGGTGTCGGCTCGCCGGAAGACGGTCACGCTGTCGCGGATCACGCCGGCCGGTCCGGTCACCCGGATCTCGGCGCCGGCCGTACCGGTGCCGGCGATCGCCCTGATGGCGTCGATGGTGCCGCCGAAGGCCGGGTCGGCCGGGTCGAGGTCGATCCCGGTCACGATCATCGTCGTCGTGCCGTCCGCCGACCGCAGGTCGGCCGCGTCAGGAGTGGTCGCGATCGACATCACTGTCCGGACGCCGACCGGTCGGGCGGCACCGGTCAACTGGTCCGAGATGCGCCGGACCTCGGCGAGGTCGCGGCCGGTCAGGCCGCCGGGGTTGTGCAGCACCACGACCGCCGGGATGCCGGCGCCGGCGGGGAATGCACGGGCGAGCAACTGCTCGGCACGGACCGACTCGGCTGTCGCCGGAGCTGCCGTCGGGCTCTCGTTGTCCGGTACGTCGGCCGTGCCCGGTGCCGGCATCGGCGCGATGGCTGCCAGGAGCAGCCACCCCGTCACGATGCCCAGGGCGATGCGCTTCCCGCGGACGGCAGGGCCGGCCATGACACCTCCAGGGATCATCTTTCCGACGTTGCGTCGGGAAGGTTACCGACGTGGTGTCGGAATCTCAACGGGGTCACCGGCACTGATTAGACTGACGGCGTGCCCCGCATCAGCGCCCCGACCGTCGCCGAGCACCGCTCCCGGCAGCTCGCGGCGCTCCTTGACGCGGCGTGTGATCTGATCACCGAACAGGGGCCGGCGGCCCTCACCCTGACCGCGCTCGCCCGCCGGACAGGACTGTCCCGGCCGGGGTTGTACGAGTACTTCCGCTCCCGTGAGGAGCTCGTGACCGCGATCGTCGAGGACGAACTCCCCCGCGCCGCGCAACGTATCCGGGAGACCCTCCGCGACGCCGGTCCCGACCTCGCCACCCAGATCCGCGCCTACGTTCGCGCGCAGGCCGAGATGATGGGCAACCCGCGCCACGCCGCCGTCAGCGCCCTCGCCGTCCAGGCCCTACCCGCCACGCACGTCCAGCGCATCCTCGACGGGCACGGCGTCATCACCGCCCCACTCGCCGACGCGCTCGCCCGCGCGGGCATTCCGGACGCGGAACTGCGCGCCGAGTTCGTCCAAGCGGTCGTGGACGCGGCCGGTCGCCGAATCCAGCAGCAGGATCCCGGCCACGGCGCCGCCGGCATCATCGACACCGCTGTCACCCAGATCCTGTCCGGACTGACGCCGGCCAGACCGTCCCGGCGGCGTAACGCATCGCCGCCGGCGTGATCCCGCCGTCCCCACCGGTCCGGTCAGCCGAATCGCACGCCGGTGACCTGTTCCGACAACTCCCACAGGCGGCGACCGTTCTCCGGGTCCGTCGCGGCCGCGGAGAGCGCCACCGGGGCCGGATGACCACGTAGCTCACCCGGACCGCCCGGCCCGATGAGCCGGCCCGACGGCACGGCCGGATCGGTGGCGGCGAACAACTGAGGCCAGGCCCCACGCTCCACGGGCTGGGCGAGAAGTGGGTTGCCGACGCGACCCAGCAGGAACCGCCACATCGCCGTGGTGGCCGCGGCCTGCAACCCGGTAGCGGTATATCCCGGGTGGGCCAGAATGCTGCGCACCGGGCTGGCGGTCGCACTGAGCCGCCGGTGCAGCTCATGGCCGAAGACCGCATTGGCGAGCTTGGACGAGTTGTAGAACCCCATCGGCGAGTAGCGCCGCTCGCCGGTTGGATCGGCGAAGTTCAACCGGGCCCGCCGATGGTTGACCGACGTCACCGTCACGACCCGCGGATCACGGCCGGCCAGCAGCAGGTCGAACAGCAGCCCGGTGAGGGCGAAGTGCCCCAGGTGGTTGGTGGCGAACTGCACCTCGTGACCCTGCGGGCTCAGGGTGCGGGGCGGGGCCATCACCCCGGCGTTGTTGACGAGGACGTCGATCCGCCGATGGTCGGCGCGCATGCCGTCGGCGAACTCCCGCACCGAGTCGAGGTCGGCGAGATCGAGCCGCCGTACCTCCAGTTCTGCGCCGGCTCCGGTGTCGACAGCGGCGGCCGCCCGGTGCCCCTTCTCCTCGTCGCGGACGGCCAGCACCACCCGCGCCCCGCGGGCGGCGAGCGCACGCGTGGTGGCCAGGCCCAGTCCGCCGGCGGCCCCGGTCACGACAAAGGTGCGGCCGGTCAGGTCGGAGATCCGGTCCGCGGTCCAGCGATCATCGGTCATTTGCCTCACTGTGCCTTTGACGGCACTGAGTGTCAATAGATGCTCAGAGTGCCATCAAGGGCATGAAGTAGCATGCCGGGGTGGAATCGCCTCCCGAAAGCATGGCCGAGCGCAAACGTCGACTCGTCGCGGGCGAGTTGCGTGACGCCGCCTTGATGCTGCTGGCCACCAAGGGCTTCGATACGGTGACCGTCGACGACATCGTCGCCGTCGCCGGCGTGTCGCGACGCACCTTCTTCCGCTACTTCGCGTCCAAGGAGGACGTGGTCGTGCGGTTCCTCGCCGACATGGGCGCCAGTGTCGTCGCCGAACTCGCGGCCCGGCCACGCGCCGAGCCGCCGTCAGCGGCGCTGCGCCACGCGGTCTGGGTGCCGCTCGCCGCCTGCACCGACCGGGCCGACCACACCGAGCGGGCGCGGATCGTGGTCCGGCTGATCCTGGACACCCCCGCCCTGCACGCCCGCTGGCTGGACCGGCAGAGCCGGTGGTGCGACGCGCTCGCCGCCGAGCTGGCCGCCCGCCACCGCCTTGATCCCGACACTGATCCATACCCGCGGATGGCCGCCGGTATGGCCATGCTGGCGCTGGACACCGTCCTGCGGCAGTGGCAGCCCGGCGCCGACGAACAGCGCCTCGCCGAACTGACCGATCAGGCCTTCGCCGTCGTGGCGCCCGCGCTGGACACACCCGGCGCGCCGGAGCCACCGCCGTGACCGCCGTCCGCCGCCGACCCGGCCGCATTCCAGCGAGGCTGTTCCCAGCACGGGTCGACCAGGTTCGGCTCGACGTGTCGGCCAGCCCACCGGGCGTCGCGCCGGTCTCCGACGCCTTCAAGACCACCTTGACCGACTTGACTCAGCCGTGTCCTGCCGATCGGTTGATCAATGCTGTTGATGTGTCGGGGGTCCGTACCCGGTGTCGATGGTGTGGCTGTCCCTTGCTTCAACGATCCGTTCGGCTCAGGAATGCACGGATCTGCTCCGCCAATTCGCGTGCCGTCTTGCCGTTCCGGCCCTGGGCCGCCCCCTCGAGAACCTCGAGCAGGGCGGGGCCGATCTCGACCGGCTCACTGCCCGGGGACGGCCATTCCAACGCCGACTGATATCCCGCATCCTGCGCGGTCAGTTGGATGCGGACCGTATCCCCGGCTTTGGAGACTTCGAACTTAGGCCTGTCGACGCTCGGGTAGGCATCGATGAAACTGGCCGGCCCGATTTGTGTCGTCTCCAGAGCCTCATCGAGGAACACGAAACGCGGGCTGATCTTCTGGTCGGTCAACGCAGTCTCCTTAACGCGCCATTGGCACCGCAGCGAGCCATGCCCGGTGGGCAGCAGATACCCCCGAGCGAGCGTGACAATCACTGCACCGGAGGCGGGCACCGCAGCAGCAGCCGTGCCACGTTTCCCAGTGAGGCTGGGGGCCCGGATCCATCGGTGGTTCTCCCTCACGCCCGCCGGGGCCGCGGGGAACAGTGATGCGGTGCAGCCTGCATGCGTGCCTGACGGCGCCCTGCCTGCCGGGGTCGGCGTGGCCCGCGTAGCAGCCAGCGATCAGCTGGATCCCCGTGCCCCTTGCTGGAGTGTCAGGTCACCACGGGGCGACTGCCCGCCACGGCGGGTAGGCGTACGGTGAAGGTGGTGGCAGCTTCGTCGGGTTCGCTGACGGTGATGGTGCCGCCGTGTTGTTCGACGATGGTCCGGGCGATGGTGAGACCGAGGCCGGTGCCGGGGATGCCTCCGTGGCGGGCGGTATCGCTACGGAAGAACATGTCGAACAGCCGGTCGCGTTCGTCGGCAGGGATGCGGGTGCCGGTGTTGGAGACGGCCAGAGTGGCGGCGTGCGGGTCGGTGTGCAAGTTGAGCCCGACGGTGCTGCCAGGGCTGGCCCAGGTCAGCGCGTTGGACAGCAGTTCGTCGACGACTTGACGCAGCCGGTCCGGGTCGCCGTGCAGCGGCGCCGTGGGTGGCGTGTTCGTCTCGATCGTGACGTCGGGGGCCGAGGCTGTCCGGACGGCGTCGACAACGACGTCGCTCAGGTCCATGGGTTGCATGTTCAGGTCGATGTGCCCGGAACGCATACCGGAGACGTCGAGCAGCTTCATGACGATGCCGTGCAGGGCGTTGGTGTTACGCCGCATGACCTGGAGCATGGACCGCTGGTCTTCGGTCGTGTCCGGGTCGTCGAGCATCATCTCGGTGTAGGCCTGCACGCTGGTCAGCGGAGTCCTGAGTTCATGGCCGACCAGGGCGATGTACTCGTCGCGGGACTGGTCGAGTTCGGCGGCGAGGTGTTCGGCGTGGCGGCGTGCGAGGAATTCGCCGAGGTGCGCCCCGACACCGGTCATGATCGCCGTGCGGGTGTCGTCCGGGTTCTCGACGGTGTCGCTGTAGCAGATCAGCACCGCGAGGATGACTGAGCCGCTGGGTACGGGGATCGCGAGGGCGGCGCGTAGCGGTCCCCAGTCGGTGGTCTGTTGGGCGGCGTCCGGGTCGGCGTGCAGGTTCGCCGCCCAGACTGGTTGCGAGGTCTGCCAGGCCCGGCCGGGGATGCCTTGGCTCCGCAGCAGCGGGTCGGACAGCCGGCACGGCAGGTCGTAGCCGGGTTCGGCCCAGCAGGTGGCCCGGCGCAGCACCTGGGCGACGTCGTCGATGGTCCACAGTTCCACCGCCGCCCAGCCGGCCGTCCGGCCGAGAACCTCGACGACCTGGGCCAGAATCTCGTCCGGCGGGTACGGCTTGGAGATGAGCCGGGAGATCTCCAGTTCGCATTCCCTATAGCGGGCGGCGCGGCGGTGCAGGGTCACCTCGTGCAGCGCAACCACCGCCGCCAGCCCCGGCTGGCCCGTGACCGGTCGGCCGTTGGCCCGGAAGTAACGCCGCGGCGTCGCGGGCGCCCGGACCACGATCTCGGCGTCACGTACCCGTTGCCCGCGCAATGCGCGGACCAGCGGCAGGTCGTCGCCGTGCATGCGCCGGCCGTCGGGGTGGAACACCGCCCGTTGCTGCGCCCATTGTTCGACCGATACCCCGTCGAGCAGGTCACCGAACAGCCGTCGGGCGCCCTCGTTGAACAACACCGGCAGGCCGTCAGCGTCGCAGCCGATCACGGCGGTGTCGAGGCTGTCGAGCAGCGCGTGCAGGGTCTCGTTCTGCTGCTGCAGTTCCCGCCGGGCGAAGACCTCGGCGGCCATCTGCTCGGTCCGGGTCAGCAGTTGCGCGGTCGACTCGTCCAGCACCGGAGAGCTCTGGCGGGCCTGCATGAAGGCGGTGACGTCCTCGGTGCGGTGCAGGATCCAGCGCAGCTCGCCGCCGGCATCGAACACCGGTGCGTTGGCCGGCGCCCAGTACCGGGTGTCGAACCCGCCCTCGGGCCTGGGAATGTCGTACTTCTGGATCGCCATCACGTCGGTGACCCGCTCGCTGAGCACCCGCCGCAGCGAAGCTCCCCACATGTTCACGCCGCTGGCGGACGGATCGTCGGGGTTGTCGGGGAACGCGTCGAAGACCGGCCGGCCCACCAGCTCGTCGCGGCTGCGCATGGTGGATGCCAGATACGCCTCGTTCGACTCGACGATCACCAGGTTCGGGTCCAGCACGAGTACCGGCGTCGGCACCGCCAGGAACAGCAACCGGTGATCGACGCTGATTGTCCGGCCGTGCCCGCTCACTTCCACCACCAGGACATACTACGCAAAATGATGATACGAATTAATTCGACGCCGCAATCGAAATGCCAGCTCACGTGGAACGGTGGAGCGGGACGCCGGGCAGCGCGGCGACTCCTCAGCAGTTGTTGCCGCACTGCACGACGTCATTGCCAACAAGGCGACCAGTCGCGACATGTCGAACACGTGTGCCATTACGGCCCGGGGTGCAGCAGGCCGGCCATGAATCAAGAGCGGCTGCCGTGCTGGCCAAGCGTGCGGCATCGTCCAGCAGCCGGTCGCGCACTGCGTTCATCTGCTCGATGGAGATCAGCAATACCGCTGCGCTGCTGTCACCCGGTGCCACGGCCGTGTCGTCGCCGGCTTTCAGAAGAGTGATCGACGCCGACATTGCCGGGGCCGCAGCCACCCGTCCCTGCGCCATGTTCTCGTGAAGATATTGCGCCAACGGGTCCAGGCTCACCTCCGGCCTGATGTCGACGCGCGGAATCATCGACTGCGCCCCGTTCATCCTGAGTTCTCTCGGCGACACGGACGATGCATGCTGATGCGATGACGACATCGCTATGAGCATGAGCCTGGAGCCGATTCCTACCTGCCGAAGCCGTTCCGACGCCGAGGCGTGGCCGTTCCAACACGTCATCGCTCCGCAGACATGCCACGATCCACGGCACTCAAGGCGGAACGGTCCGCCGAGTGGTTCTGACGGTCTCCGGGATACCGCCGGATCATACGGGTGACGTTTATGCGGCGGCGTGAGTGAACGCGCTTGTGCGGGGTACCCACCGCTCCCCAGGAGTAGCTACCGCGCAGAGGCGAGGCCTATGGAACGCTCCTCACCGCCGTCCCACACAGTTGAGAAGGGGCCGATGGCCGCGGCATTCATCGCCCTGGCGGTGACCCCAGACGACGCGGTGGACCTCGACGCGCAGCTGAACACGCTCGTCCAGATGGTCGTCGACAGGGTCATCGCCGTTGACTATGCGTCCGTCACCGCAGCCTGCGACGGCGCCTACGCCACTGTCGCCACCAGCAGCGACCTGGCCACGGCTGTCGATCAGGCGCAATACGACGACCAAGCCGGCCCGTGCCTGCAATCGTTGGAGGAGAGCACCCCCGTGGGAGTGCGGAACATCAGCACGACCATCAAGTGGCCGGGATTTCGCGAGGCGGCCCTCACCATGGGCCTGCACGCTTCGGTGTCGATCCCGCTGTTCAGCGGAAGCGGTGACACGATCGCGGCCCTGAACCTCTACGCACGAGATGCGGCCGCCATGGCGCCGCTTATTGCCGGCGTACCAGCGATGTTCGACCCGGACCTGCCGTTACCTGCTGACCGAGATGACCTCCCATCACTGGACGCCGGCGGTGAGGAGTTGCTCACCGGCTTCGCCGAAGCCCTCGCTGCAAGATCCACTATCCAACTTGCCCTGGGGATCATCATGGGCCACACCGAAGCCCCGGCCACGGATGCCTACATCGCGTTGCGGCTGCGGGCGGCGGACGCCGGTGTCTCATTGCTCACCGCTGCTGAAACTGTCATCGCCAAGCGGTGACCACCCGAGGACTGCGCTGCCGGGTCGCTGTAGACCGCTTCGTACGCCAAACAGGCTGCCTCCCGACCGGAGCGCAACGCCAAGCGATGTGTGCGATGGCGAGCCTGGCGCATGAAGGCCGAACGGCGGCCCGCCGAAGAGGTCGGGCCGCCGTCTCTAGGGACAGATCACAGCGGGCGAATGTTCGCCGCCTGCGGGCCCTTCTGGCCCTGGGTGATGTCGAACTCCACCTTCTGGTTCTCTTCCAGGCTGCGGAAGCCGCTCGCCGAGATTGCAGAGAAGTGGGCGAAGACGTCGGCACTGCCGTCGTCCGGGGCGATGAAACCGAAGCCCTTATCGGCGTTGAACCACTTCACGGTACCTGTAGTCATATCTGCTCCTTCGCGGACCTTGGGAGGCCGTCCCACGCCCGATACCCGCTGGATCCCCCAGTATTCCGGACTATCCGATGAGACCAGCTTCAGACTCGCGAGTCAGTCAAGACGCAGCGCCTGTCTTTCCGGATCAACCGGTCAACTCCCTCGCCGAACCAGCGCCGACGCCAAGACGAGTCGCATCAGGGGCCGGTACACCTTGACCGAGTCGGCGAAGCCGCCGAAATTCGTGGCGGCGTTGCCGTCCAGGTAAGTCGTCGAAATGGTCACCTCTTCGATGGGCTGCCCGGCCGTGGCCGCGTCCAGTAGCACGTTCATCTCGTACTCGAAGCGGTCACCGTCGATGTCGGCGAGGTGCTCGAGGAGATGGGAAGGGTAGGCCCGCAATCCGGTTTGGGTGTCAGAGACCCTGCGACCCGTCGCCGCCCGGAACAGCGTTCGGGTCACCGTGTTCCCGAAGCGACTACGCGGTGGCATCGGAGCGAACCGGCGCACACCGAGGATGATGCGACCGTTACCGGTCAGCTCAGCGACACGGCGGATGTCTTCAACGCTGTGCTGACCGTCCGCGTCGGCGCTGATCACGTCCAGGCCGGGCCGGGACGCCACGGCAAACCGCAGGCCGGTCTTCAACGCCGCGCCCTTACCTCGATTGCTCGGGTGCTGCAACACCCGGCAGCCGAGACCGCGAACAGCCGCCAAGGAGGTCTGCGCGTCTGGACCACTACCATCGTCGACCACCACGATCCGGTCCGCATGAACGCCGTCGGCGAGCAGCGCGGTAGCGAGTTCATTCAAATGCCGACCGGGACGGTACACCGGCAACAGAATCACACAATCCGGGTACGGACGATCGCTACTCAACCTTGTTCTCCTCACGGGCTGTCGAGCCGCCTATACCCTCGGCGGCGCCGGCGCACCCGTGTCGATTTTTGAAGCCGGACGACGACCGGCCAGGTACAGCCGCTGGCGGGCCGTAGTCCGGTGGATGAAGCCGAGCAGGAGCCGGTCACCGAGCAGCGAGGCCTCGTAACCAAGTGGGCGGTTGGCGGCGTGCTCTGGCACGGTGACCGGCCCACACATTGCGGCCACCGTGTCGACTCGATCCGGAATCCAATGAGGGCCACACCTTGCCTGCCGCGGTTCCAGGCAAGGTGTGGCCCTCATTCGCGCCATCGCGGATCGTCTACTCGGGCCTCGGCTGAAGCACCCCACATGGGGGGATGACTTGGTACCTGATTTTGAAGTACGGCGGCAATGGGGAAGCACCCCCACGTGCGTGGGGGTGCTTCATGCTGCTGGCTTCGGAACCGTCCAGGCTGGGGAATACCCCCACATCGATAGATCACAAAGCATCATCACCGGGCCGCCTCGTACGATCTTCATCATTCGGCTGCGAGCAGTTTGGCGCGTTCGGCGGCGGCGTCGAAGTCGGGTTCGGGGTACTGCGGGTTGATGTCGGCGAAGGCGTCGCGCAGCAGGGTGGCCACGGCCCAGTTGCGGTACCACTTGCGGTCGGCGGGAACCACGTACCAGGGCGCGGCGGTGGTGCTGCATCGGTTCAGCGCATCCTCGTAGGCGCGCTGGTAGTCCTCCCACCGGGCTCGTTCGGCGAGATCCCCGGGGTTGTACTTCCAGTGCTTGCTCGGGTCGTCCAGTCGGGCGAGCAGGCGCTTCTTCTGCTCTTCCTTGGAGATGTGCAGCATGACCTTGACCATGGTCAGCCCGTCGGCTGTCTCCTCGGCCTCAAAGGCGTTGATCTGCTCGTAGCGCTGCGCCCAGACGTCCTCGCTGGTCAGGTTGTGCACCCGCACGATCAGGACGTCTTCATAGTGGGAGCGGTTGAAGACACCGACGTGGCCGGCCGGCGGGAGCCCTCTGCGGATTCGCCAGAGGAAGTCGTGGCGTCGCTCCTGCTCATCCGGTGGGCCGAAGCTGACGGCCTTCATTCCTGCTGGGCTCATACCCTGGGTGACGTTGCGAACGGTGCCGTCCTTGCCGCCGCAGTCCATGGCCTGCAATACCAGCAACACCCGACGATTCGTGCCGCCTTCCTTGGCCGAGGCGAACAGCCGCTCCTGGTACGTGTTGAGTTCCTCAGACATCTCGGCCACCTGAGTTTGCGACCACCGTTTCGGGTCGCCACCGACCACCCGCTTCCCCGGTAGTCCAGGTGTGCTGCGGGGGTCGATGTCGGCGAGCCGGGTACCGCCGGGTCGGACCATCAGTAGCTCGCGCAGGCCAGACATGATGTTCTCCCTCAGCGGTAGGCGACTCAGATTCGTCTCTTACCCCGCGAGCGGCCGCTGTCACCGTGCCCACTGCGGGCGAGGTGGGTATTTGGGAGATGCCGATCTGCTCGGCGATCTGCTGCTGGGTGAAGTTGCCGTAGAAGCGCAGGTGACGATCTCCGCTCCTGCTCGTCGAGGGCGGCCATCGCGGGGCCGAGCGCGATCCGCGTTTCGGCCTCGGCGAAGGGGGTGTCCCCCAGTTGGGTGCCGCCGGGCCAGCGGCAGCCATGCCTCGATCGCCCGGTCCGGTGGACGATGCCTCCTCGGTGGGGCCGCTCCTTGGATGTCGCACTTGAGGCGTCGTCTCGTCCTGTCGCCCTACAGCAAGGAAAGTCGCTGGTCAACGGGCGGGCCACGTCGTGACGAAAGCAGTCGACGGCCATGGACTCAGCACCTGCGATCGACGTAGCGTCAGGGCAGGTCTCCATCGCAACGATGCTGACCCAGCGGGCTTCCAGGCGGGTCGTTCTCATCAACCCACCAACGCGCGGAGGACGACGTGACCGGACATGTCAGCCCTGACGATCGGCCGGAACTGCATAATCCCTCGATCGACGAGGAGGTGGCCTTGCAGGGTGCGTGCGGCCGGGTTCACCTTCCTACCGGCAAGACCTGCACACTGCCCCACACCCATCTTGGCTCCTGCGACTTCATTCCCCGCGACGAGGTGCCGGCGCGTCTGCCGCAGCCGCGACAGGCATCTCCCCTCGATTAGCACTAGGCACCGCCGAGCCGGTACTGCGGTCGGGAAACGACTAAACCGGTTTCACAACGCGTTGACGGCCCAGACCGACCCGCGGGCCCGTGTACGTCAGACGCTGCGCGCCGCGGAAGACAAACCGCACGGTGCGGGCGCCGGGGGGCGCGAGCTGCCGTGCGGCCGAAGGCACGCCAGGCCGTTCGCGGCCTGCCCTACAACCTCCACTGCCGCTGCACCGTTCGTCGGTTCGGCCAAAACTGTCGGTTCCGTCCGGACGTGTCGCCGCCGGGCGGCGAAGGCTCGTACTGCACGGTGCCGCTGGTCGAAATTCCGGCCGGTAGACACAGTCGGTCTGGCCCGGCTTCGCCGTCTGGGTACTGAGGACGGCGGCGTCGTGGGTTGCGGCACGGAGCCAAAAACCGGGTAGTGGTTTCGAGGCGTCAGCTCGATAGTTTGACGGTCGACGACGGTACTGAGACGTAATGGCCTTGGCTGGCGAGTTGCTCGGCACCCTCCGCCGTGGTGAGGCCGACCTTGTCGGCTAGGTCCTGTGCCGCGGTCGTGACGGTGCCGGTGAAGTCGATGGTGTCGCCCTGCTTGACCTTATAGTCGGACTCGCCGCCAGTGCCGGTCAGCTGAACCCACAACCGGTCCTCCTCGCTCGTGCCGACCCAGAAGCCCTCGTCGGCGGGCACCGACTGCACCCGCACCGCACGGCCGACGGCCTGCTGCCCGGTCTGCGCAGTCAGGTTCGCGGTGCTCTGCGCTCCGAGCAGGTTTACGCCGCCGGCGGTCACGGTGCCCACGTCGGCCTGCGCCACACCGCCAGCACTGGACGAAGCTGTCGGGGCACCCGTGGACGATGCGGCGGTGAACGGTGTGGTGGTCGTGGGACTCGGCACACTTTCGGAGGATTTCGACGGTTCTTCGTTATCACCGCACTGCGACAACAGCAGCGCAGCGATCAGAGCGAGCAGCGCCAGCAACAGCGGCAGCAGCCACTTGCGGCGGGCGGGCTGTCCGCCGACGGGTACGGCCGCAGGGCGTGAGCCCGGAGTATTCGGTGTGGGAGCCATGGCGGCGTCATGCCCCGGGCAATCCCCCCGAAACCAGGCCAAAGCCGCGCCAAGCATGGCCGCAAGAAGGATCTTTACCGTACCGTTACTCGATAGACTCATTCGAGGGAAGTTGTGCCAGGGCCGTGCCCCATCTCATCTCCTTGGACGGGAGCGCGGACGAGGACGGCAAGGTCGAATTCGCACTCAGGCGCACCGTGCTGGCATCGCCGTCGCGGGGCCCGGGCACGTCGCGGGCCCACCTCCGGTGCTGTCATCGGGCGTTGGCCGATGCGAAGGGCTCCCTTCCGGATGTGGGAAGGGAGCCCTTGGTGCGCGGCGACCAGACTCAGGGATCGTCTGCCTCATGAACCTGGACGGCTTCTGACTACGACTCTCACCGGTATCACGGGTTTCAAACACACCGCATGTCCGGCCGGCAGGCAGAGCCTGACTGCCAGCGGTCGCAGTCGGTGCCAGGCCTGGTGTTTGCGGTGATCAGTCGAGAGCGCGGCGGCCGTCTTCGTCGGGCAGGTCCGCCTCGATGCGCTCCTTGCGGACCTGGCCGCCAACGGTCTGTTGCTCGGTGACGGTCTCCTTGCCCAGGCGGACGCGCTCGACCGGGACGGTCTCGGTGTTCACGACCGGCCGTTCGGCGTGCAGGGTGACCTCGTGCTCGGATTCGGTGATCTCCGCGCCGGTGTAAGCGGCGTCGCGGTTACCGTCGGTGATCGGCTCCCGCTCCAGGCGAATCTCTTCCCGAGAAACGGGGACGGACACCTGCTGCTGCTCGGTCACCACGTACTTGCGCAGCCGCGCCCGGCCGACCTGCTCAGTCTCCGTGCCGACGTTCAGCCGCTCCTCCGAGCGGGTCATCGCGTCGTCAGCGCCTCGCGCCGCAGTCCCGCCCGAGGCGTTGGTCTGGTAACCGGCGCTGTAAACGGAGTGATCCGCACCGGCGGCCTGTGAGGCGCGGACGTTGTCATCCCAGTCCAGCTGGTAGTAGCTGTAGAGCCGGTCGACTTCGTCGGCGCTCAGCGGCTCGTCGTGGTCGGCGTCGACGTTGGGGGCGTCCTTGATGGTGGCCTTGTCGAACGGCGTCACCAGCCGGTCGCCCTGCAGGTCGACGTTGGTCAGAGGGAACAGCGACTCGTTGATGCCGAACAGGCCTGTGCGGACGCTGGCCCAGGTCGGCCGGCCCACGCCGTCACCCCATACCTGCCCAACGCTACCGATCTTGTCACCATCACGGTCGTACACGTCACGGCCATACAGCGAATGAATCTGCTCCTGCGTAATCACGTGGTTCTCCCTCTCTCGCTTACTGGTGCGTCCTCTGCTACCCCCGACCTCCCCTGTCACGCCTGCATGGATTCACCATTTCGTGTGGTCAATGCCCTGTTTGAAGCCGTGAACGAGACAGTCGACTCCATATCCGACATCCCGGGTGAGCGCGTGAACGCGGCCTTCCGGAAACGCCTCCGACCGTCGCAAAGCAGAACACTTGTGAACGGATCTCCGGAGCAGGGAGCCGGAACGCGATCAGCATGTGAGTCATCAATTCGCCGTGTGGGTGGACCGCAACCTCCCGTGCGACGGCTGACGTACGCCGAGGATGAGTTGGCCAGCTGAGCCTGCGCCGCTGCCCAGCCGTTTAAGTTGTAAACTCCTGACGTCCCGCCGTTTCTTCGAGCGGGAGACGTTTATTTATCTTTAGTCAGGCGAGCGGGCCTGCGGCGGCGCGGGAGAAGCAGCGCCACGCGGTCGAGGAGTGCCTCCAGTGCCTCTTCGAAGTCCTCGGCGGCCGCATCGACAGAAAGATGCGGTTCGAGGCGTTGCAGGTTCGGATAATCGCTCAGGTCCTCACTCGGGGACACATCAGGTTCCTCGACGGGGCCGGTTTCCACCCCGTGGGCGGCGACCTCGAGGAGCAGGTGACCGAGGAGAAAGCTACTGAAGGCACGGTAGACCGCCGCGGCGTTCTCGTCGGAGAAGCCCGCGTCGGTCATCACGCCGAGCAGGGATTCGATCCAGCGCAGGCTGCGCAGCGGAGGGCGCACCCAGGGTGCGGCCGGTGGTCGGGTGGCGACAAGGGGAAAGACCTCGGGGTGGGCCAGAGCGATCCGGCGTAGACCGTGGGCAAGTCGTTGCAGGTAGTCGACCCAGCCGGAATGGGCCTCCAGGTGTACGTGGGGGTCGCTGAAAAGTTCGTCGACGACGGTTTCGACCACGCCGTCGAGTAAGGCTTCGCGGCCCGGGACGTACCGGTACAGGGCCATGCCCTCGACGCCAAGGTATGCGCCCAGGCGCTGCATGGTGAGCATACGCAGGCCGTTCTCGTCGATGAACCGCACCGCGGCGTCCAGGATGCGGCGTTGATCCAGTCCGCTGCGCCCGGCGCCGGTCGTGCCGGCGCGGGACGCTGGCGTCTCGCCGCCGCTTGCCTGCGAGATGTCGGGATCTTCCATCGGGCCTCCTGGGCCATCGATGATCAGCGCATACCACGCAAGCTTCCCATAGCCGGACCGGTGGATCGGCACCTGGCCGGTCCGACCATCGCCGGCAGAACGGGCGTCGAGGGTAGGTGAATCTTTCTCGCTTGTTCGTTTAGAACATAAACGTCCCCGGTTCGGCGGTTCCGCGGTTCGCTGATCGAAGGATTGGTGCCATTCACGTGAAGCCGGAAGGAAATACGGCTGAGGATGATTAAGAAGCGCGCCGGCCGGGGATCTGCGTGTTCGTATCCCGGTCTACGCAGGAGGCGACATGAGTGATCTGAATACCGGTACTTACGCGTCAGTTCCTTCAACTTCGGGTGGCGCGTCGAAAACCAAGCAGGTGGCCGAGCAGGGTAAGCAGGCGGTTGCTGACGTGAAGGAGACCGCGGCACAGCAGGCGCAGCGGGTCGGAGCCGAGGCGAAGACGCAGGCCCGCAACGTCGCCGGCGAGGTCCGCGACAAGCTGGGTGAGCAGGCTCGGACACAGAGTGACCGACTGGTCGGCAGTATCCGGCAGACCGCCGATCACCTGGACGAGATGCGGGGCGACCGCGGTGACACTCCTGCCGCGATGGTGGTGTCCCGGGTCGCCGATGGTGGCCGCCAGCTCGCTGACTACCTGGACCGCAACGGCCCTGACGGCGTGCTGGCCGAGGTGCAGGACTTCGCCCGGCGCCGCCCCGGCGCGTTCCTGGCAACCGCGCTCGCGGCCGGCTTCGTCGTCGGCAGGCTCGGCAAGAGCGTCGCCAAGGCCGACCCGACCGCCGGCACCACCACACCGTCCGGCAACGGCTACACCCCGGCCACGACGCCGGATCCGGTCTACACGCCGGCTACCGGTGCACGGCCCGGCTACCCGGCCACGGCGAACACCTCCTTCACGGGCACCGAGGCGGCCGAGCCGAATGGCGGCTACCCGGGTACCGAATACGCAGCTACCGGCACCGGGATCCCGGTCGTCGCCGAACCGGAGCGCACCGTCCCGGGTCAGGGGCTGCGGCCGTGACCAACTCCTTTCCCCACGACGGTGCACACCGCGCGGAGCAGGCGGAGCGGACCTCGCTGGGCGAGCTGATCGGCAACATCAGCGACGACCTGTCGCAACTGTTCCGCCAAGAGGTCGAACTGGCCAAGGCGGAGATCAAGCAGGAGGCGACCAAGGCGGGCAAGGCCGCCGGAATGCTCGGCGGCGCCGCCTTCGCCGGCTACCTGGCCGTGGTGCTGCTCAGCTTCGCCGCTGTGTTCGCCCTCGCCGCCGTCATGCCGTTGGGCCGGGCGGCATTGATCGTCGCCGTGGTGTGGGCAGCCGTCGGCGCGGTGCTCTACCTGAACGGCCAGAAGAAGTTGAAGACCGTGGACCCCATGCCGCGGCGAACCGTCGAAACGATCAAGGAGGACGCGCAATGGCTGAAGAACCCGACCGGCTGAAGCAGCAGATCGAGGCCACCCGGGCTTCGCTCACCCGCGACGTCGATCTGCTGGCCGAGAAGACCAGCCCCACCAGGGTCGCACAGCGACGTTGGAACTCGGTGAAGGAGAAAGTCATGGGCAGCACCGACCACGCCCGCCACGCCGTCGCCGACAACACGTCGTCAGCGGCGAGCACAGTGCAGGACAAGGCGTCACACCTCGGTGACGTCGCGAACGAGAAGGCCCACGACGCGGCGGAGGCGGTCCGCAGCGCCCCGCAGGCCGTCGCCGCGCAGACCCAGGGCAACCCGATCGCCGCGGGCATCATCGCGTTCGGCGTCGGCATGCTCGCCGCCACCCTGATCCCGGTCACCGATGCCGAACGCCGCGCCGGCCAGCAGCTCAAAGACAACAGCGGGGACCTGACCGACAAGGTCAAGGACATCGCCACCGACCTGAAGGACGACCTGTCCGGCACCGTCCAGGGCGCTGTCGGCGAGGTCAAGCAGACTGCGCAGGACGCCGCCCAGACCACCAAGGACCAGGCGCAGGGCGCCGCGCACGACGTCAAGGACCAGACCCGGCACGCCGCACGTAACGCTTCCTGACGATCCGCCGGATGTGCCGGCCCTCACGGGCCGGCACAGGCTTGTCCACATCACCGCCAACGTCCCCGATTCGCCACCGGCGCATGTCGCGCCCGAAGGAACTGCGATGAGTGCTGACCGTAAACCCGACCGCGGCGGCGACGCCTTCGACCTCGACGCGGCCGCCACCACCAGAACCGGCAACGACAAACCCACCGACCTGTCGACTACGCCACCGCACGCCGGACCCGACAGCCCTACCCAACTCAAGGGCAAGGGCCTGCTCGCGGCACTCAAGCGCACCGCCAAGCAGTTCTCCGAGGACAACATCACGGACTGGGCCGCCGCGCTGACCTACTACGGCGTCCTGTCCATCTTCCCCGGCGTGCTCGTCCTGGTATCGCTACTGGGCATGCTCAGCGACAACGGCCAGCGCAGCGTCCAGGACGCCGTACAGGAGATCGCCCCCAACCAGCAGCTGCAGAGCCTGGTCGACACCGTCCTGACACAGGTCAAGGACCCCGGCACCGCCGGCCTCGCCGCGATCCTCGGTCTGCTCGCCGCGTTCTGGTCCGCCTCCGGCTACATCGCCGCCTTCATGCGGGCCTCCAACTCCATCTACGACGTCCCGGAAGGCCGGCCGATCTGGAAGACCCTCCCGATCCGGGTCGGCGTGACCGCCGTCGTCGGCGTCATGCTGATCGCCTCCGCCGTCATCGTGATCTTCACCGGGGACCTCGCCGCAGTCGTGGGCGACAAGATCGGCCTGGGCTCGGCCGCCGTGCTGACCTGGAACATCGCCAAGTGGCCGATCCTGCTGATTCTGATCAGCCTGATGTTCGCGATCCTCTACTGGGCCTCCCCGAATGCCAAAACCGGCGGTTTCCGCTGGGTCAGCCCCGGTGGCATCCTGGCCGTGCTGCTCTGGGTACTGGCCTCCGCCGCGTTCGCGCTCTACCTGGCCAACTTCGCCAACTACAACAAGACCTACGGCACCCTCGGCGGCGTCATCGCCTTCCTCGTCTGGATGTGGATCAGCAATATCGCAATCCTGCTCGGCGCCGAATTCGATGCCGAACTCGAACGTGGCCGCGCCATCGCCGCCGGACATGACCCCACCGACGAACCCTTCCTCGAGCTCCGCGACGATCGAAAGATCAAGAAGGCACAGACAAAGCCTCACTGACCGTCTGCGGTCAACAGCTCAGGCCCGATGCCGTAGCGATTGAGGACCCTTACGGCTCGGTACCACCGGGGCGGGACATCGAGTTTGGTTCCCGTATCGCCGGGCACGGTGAGGAAACCACCGGTCGGGTACGCGCGGCAAAGATCCCCGTGCTCGGTCGAGTCCGATGAAGGCCCGATCCGCCACTGCGGTGAGGGCCTCCATCAGCAGGGTCTGTTGCACAGGCAACGGCATGCCGTCGACAGCCAGAGCATCGCGGCGACTACCGCAGCGTGTTCGTTGCTCACCCGTGCTGTGGCGGGCAGAAGCTTCACCTCGCGTAGCGCCCGTTTGACCAGGACCACCTGCCCGTCCGCGTCACAGGCGATCCCCCACCGACAGGCTCTGGCAGGGCCGTCAGGAAGCCGTCCCGCAGGCCTGGTTCGTCGTTGTTACTGCTCTGCCCGGTCGCCGGCGTCGTCGATGACGACGCCCGCGAGCCAGGCGCCTGCCGGTCGGCATCGCCCTCACCGGTTGACAACGAAGCCATTCGCAGGCTGGCTTTCGCTCTCGGGTTGGTGGAGGCGAAGGCGTATGTAGTCGAGGAGTTCCTTGCTGGTGAAAGGCTTTTCGATGATGGTGACGCCCTCGGGGAGGGTGCCATTCTCGGCGAGAACGGGTTCGGCGTAACCGGACATGTAGAGCACCGGGATGCCGGGCCGGAGCGCTTCGACGCGGGCGGCTACCTGGTTGCCGGTCATCTTCGGCATGATCACGTCGGTGAGCAGCAGGTCGATGGGGCCGGGGTGGGTCTGGGCGAGGTGGATGGCCTGGTCACCGCCGCTGGCGGTGAGAACGTGATAGCCGGCGCGGGTGAGGATGCGGCCGGTGATCACTCGCAGGTCGCCCTCGTCTTCGACCATCAGGATGGTCTCGTGCGGTGCTCTGCCGGTGGCCGGGTCGAGGGGCTTGTCGGTGTCGGAGTGGGTGTCCGCCGGGGTGTCGACGGCGGGCAGCGTGACGGTGACGGTGGTGCCGATGCCGTTCTCGGAGTAGAGGTTCACCTCGCCGCCGGCTGCGGCGATGATGCCGTGCACGGTGGCGAGTCCGAGGCCGGTGCCGGAGCCTTTGGGTTTGGTGGTGTAGAAGGGTTCGAAGGCGCGTTCGATGACCTCGGGTGGCATGCCGCTGCCGGTGTCGCTGACGCGTACCCGCACGTAGCGTCCGGCCTGCAGGGGCGAGCCCTCGCTGATGTCGTGATCGCCGCGCTCGGTATTGCTGGTCTCGATGGCCAGCGTGCCGCCGCCGGGCATGGCGTCACGGGCGTTGACCACGAGGTTGAGCAGGATCTGCTCGATTTGGCCGACGTCTGCGTGAGTAGGCCACAGCTGCGGGTCCAGGTTGGTGATCAGGTGGATGTGTTCGCCGATGGTGCGCCGCAGCATGGGTTCGAGGCCGCCGATGACCTGGTTGAGGTCGAGGATCTCGGCCTGGATGATGTCACGGCGCCCGAAGGCGAGTAGCTGCTTGGTCAGCCGGGTCGCACGCTCGGCGGCACGGCTGATCTGGCCGATGTCCTGACGTGCGTCGGCGAGGTCCTTGGGGTCCGGTACTGGTGAGTCGAGCGTCTCGGAGATCATTTCCGCGTAGTTGCTGATCACCGCCAGGATGTTGTTGAAGTCGTGAGCGACGCCGCCGGCGAGCTGCCCGAGACTCTCCAGGCGGCGGGCGTGCAACTGCTGTTCCTCCTGCGCATGGGCGTGGACGATCTGCTGTTCCTGTTGTTGCAGGGCGGTCAACATGGCGTTGATGGTTCTGCCGAGCGCGGCGATGTGGCCGCCGCCGACGGCGGGCACGCGCAGGCTCAGGTCACCGGAGTTCATGATCCTCTCGGTGGTGTGCCGTAGTGGGCCGATCTGCACCTGGACGCTGCTGCGTACCAGCAGGATCATCAGCGCGACGATGACGATGACGAATCCGCCAGCGGCCAGCAACACCATGCGCATGGTGGTGGAGGCCATCTCGCGCATGGGCCGGTCCCGGGCGGCGTGCAGGCTGACGATCTGCCCGTCGACGCCGGTGACGGTGGCGTGTGCGGTCATGGTGTGGTCAGCGAGGTCGGTGTTGACCGTCATCGGCCCGAGCAGGGTGGGCAGTGCTCCATGGGCTACCTGGGCCCGGCCGGGGTCCGAGTTCAGATACACCCGGGCGTCGGCTGCCTCGGACAGTGTGGTGAGCAGGGCGTCGTTGACGGGTTTCAGCATGATCAGGCCGCCGTTGCTGCTGCCTTTGCCGTCGGTGTGGTAGGCGGGGAATCCGCAGTACAGGTGCGGTGCCCCCGCGATGGCAACCAGGCCGCACGACGGTGTTCCCGGGGCTGCGTCGGATTGCCACATGCGTTGCAGGACCTGCGGGCCGGGGAACTGGCCGGGCCGGCGCTGGTAGATGCCGTCGACGACCAGGCCGCCGCCGCGGATCTGCCCGGCCTCGTTCACGGCGATCAGTCCGGCGAAGTGATAGGCGTCGCCGATCAGATGGGGCGGGAATCTCATCAGGGTGAGGGCGGGGTCGCCGGTGCGGATGACGTCGACGGCGCCGGTCCATACCGAGTTGGTGATCCCGAAGTCGATCAGCCGTTGTGCCTGGGCGTTCAACGCCGCCTGCAATCCGGTTGCCTGCCGGACGGCGTCACGGTGTTCGACCTTGTCGAAGTTGCTGTCGGTCAGCGACCACAGGGGCAGGAACGTCGCCATCGCGGCCAGAAGCACACTGACGCTGATCAGCAGGTGCCGGCGCATCTTCTTGTCGCGTAACAGTCCCGCCGGCCCCGCTGAGCCGGCCTGGCTCATCGTGTCAACCATCATGAACCCCTCAGTACCGCGGTGCGGCATGCGGTGCCGGATCGGTGGCCAGCAGGCTCCGCAGTACCTCCAGATGCTGCCACTGTCGCGGGCTCAACCGGCCCCGGTTAGCAGCGATTGGCTCTTCAGGGCAGACCGGCCGCCACCCAGCGCCGCACCACCGGCCTCGGGCAGGGCAGCGACCACCGGGCGCCCGTCGACGGTGGGCCGCTCACGGCTGATCCGACCGCAACCCCATCTCAGCGTGGTTCACGCTTACCCATCGACAGCGATCCCGCGCTACTGAGCGATGCATGTCCGCAAGACCTTGCGGTGCCGGTGGCAGTGGTGATGCGAAGCCAGATCAGGCGACGCGGTCTGCCGGTCGCTGACGTGCCGCCATTCATGAGGGGTCGAGTGTGCGGGCCAATGTCACGGCTTCGGCGGTGGGTTCGGTGTCGATGTCGGCCAGGACGGTGGTGAGGGCCTGCAACAGAGTGCGGATGCCGTCGCGGTCGCCGAGGGCGTGGCGGGCGCGCATGGCCGTGCGGTAGAGGTCCTCGTTGTAGGGGTCGAGGGTGATCGCCTTGTCGAGGGTCTCGCCGGCGGCCTTCGGGTCGTCGGGCAGCAGAGTCTCGGCAAGGAGCAGGTGGGCTTCGATGCCCCAGCGGTGGGCGTGGTGGCGGTGTTCGTCGATCCATTCGTAGTCGTGGCCGTCGGCCAACGGTGCGGTGTAGAGGTCGCAGGCCTGGCGCAGCAGGTCGGTGCGGCTGGGTGTGGTGGCTCGGCGGGCCTGGTTGAGCAGGTCGCGTAGCTGCCACAGGTCGACCCGGACGGTGGCCGGGTCGAGGCGGTAGCGGTCGGTGGTGCCGCGTTTGAGCAGGTAGCCGCCGGGTAGCGGGCCGCCGGCGCGGGCCAGGACGTGGCGCAGGTTGGAGGCGTTGGTGTGGAGCTGCTGTTTCGCCTGGCGTTGCCGGGCGTCGCCGTGCAGGTGTTCGACGAGGGTGTCGCTGTCGGCGCCGTGCGGGTGGCAGGCGAGGTAGACGGCGAGTTCGGCGGCTTTGGCGCGCAGGGCCCGCCCGGGGCGGCTGACGTCGTCGATGCGGGGGGTGCCGAGAACCCGCAGCTGCACGGACGTCGTTGAAGCGGTGGCGGGCCGGTCGGCCCCGGTGGGTTCGGCTGCCGGTGCTGGAGTGGCAGCGGGCTCGCCCGTGTGCGTCTGGTCGATGCCGGCCAGGATCGCCAGGGCGTCGTCGCGTTCGACGACGGCTACGCGACTCGGCAGGGCATGCTCGTCGCCGTCGGCGGTATGGCCGTCGGCGGTGACGGTGTGGGTGGTGCCGTGTGGCCATCGGCCGAGAAGGACTGCGGTGATGTCCAGGCCGTGGGCGAGGCTGAGGGTGATGCGGGCGTGTTCGCCGGTGCCGTCGGCGGCGCGGGCGACCACCAGCATCGGCGGCAGGGCTTCGGTCTCGGGCAGCGTGGCGGGGTCGCTGGTGTTGCGTTCGGCGAGGATGCGGCTGCGGTGTAGTAGCTGGGCGTCGACGGTGGCGAGGGTGTCGGGGAAGTCGCGGGTGACCTGCAGTCGTGGCGAGCCGGTCAGCTCGGTGCCGAACAGGTCGGTGCAGGTCTGCTGGTCGAGGAGCACGTCGGCGGGATGGTCGGCGGTCAGCGCAGCGAGGATGAAGCCGCGGACAGCGCCTTCGGCGCCGGGGCCGTGAATCCCGGTGGGGTGTGCCGGAAGCGACGGTACGGCCGGCACCGGCGTGACGTTGCGGCTGACGTGCCGACGGATGGTCTCGACCGGCGCCGGTAGCGGCGGCGCGGGCAGGACGACGGACTCGTCCGGGTGCGGCCGGTGGCGTCGACGTGCCCATACCCGTAGGAGCGTGGCACTGATGGCCGCCGCGAGGCCCCAGGTGATGAAGCTTCCGCTGGGCAGGTCGATGCCGCCGTCGCTGCGGGGCGCTGCTGCCGGCGTCGACTGCCCGGGCGCCGGGGCGGTGGGCATGGCGGTCGGGGTGTGCGTAGGTCCGGCCTCTGGGGCTCGTGGGGGCGGCTCGGTCGGGGCGTCGGAGGTGGGAGGGCGGGGTGGCGGCGGTTCTGGTGGTGTGGTGCGGGCGCCGGCGGGTGGGCGGGCGTCGGCGGGCAGCCGCAGATGCCAGCCGGGCTGGATGAGGTCGCAGTCGGTCAGGCGGGCGCCGCCGCTCTGGTGGCGGTGGCGGTTGAGGCGGCAGATCTCCGGCCAGCGGTCGGCGTCACCCAGCCAGCGGCGGGCGATCCTGGACAGCGAGTCGCCGCGTTCGACCTCGTACGCGAAACGGTTCTGGCCGACCAGGACGGTGACCGTGCCGCGCGGCAGCACGCTGTCGCCGGGTTGCGCCGCGACCGTCGTCACCGCCGGTGCGGGCATGTCGGCACCGGCCGGCGTGGTGGTGACGGCGACGACCGCGGTGCCGGCCAGGCCGAACAGCATCCGATGCAGTGGGGCGGGCAGCCGCCACCGCGGCATCCGCCAGCCGGCCACGACCGTCAGGACGCTGCCGGCCAGCAGCAGCATCATGGCCGACCAGATCAGCCACAACAGGACCGCGACCGCGCCCACGATCAGCTGTGTCCCGTTGTCGCGCTGCCCGCCGGCGACGAACGCGGTCACCTGCGACCAGGACGGCACCAGGCCCGCGGGTGAGCCGAAGACCAGGGTGAGCAGCAGCGGAGGCACCACGACGAGAGCGAGAACGCCAGGTAGGGCCCGCACCGCTGCGGCCACCCGCCCCGGTCGCCGTTGCGGGACTTCCGGTGCCGGCCAGACGGTCGGTTGCCGGGTCAGCTCGGCGGTCTTGCGGCGTACGTCCTTGCTCATCTGCCTGCCCCGGGGTTGCGATCGAACCCTGATCTCTACCGGTCGGCGCCGATCATCGGCCAGCGCATTTGTGGCCGTCTATCACCATGCGAAGAAGAACGTTTCAGGTCGACCGGTGTGATGTCGTTTTGCGACACTGCCCGGCATGCCCGCAACGGATCTTCACCTGGCCGTCGAGATCGCCCCCTGGTGGACCACCGCGGTCTACGAACACGCCGGCACCGTGCATCCGGTCTACTTCGCGGGCCACGCCCGCCTGCCCAGCGGCGTCATCCCCGATCCCGCCACCGGCACCCTGCTCACCGGTACCGCCGCGCTCACCGCCGGTCTGCTCGCCCCCGACGGCTACCGGCCCGACCCGATGGCCCTGGCCCAGACCGGCACCGGCACCGAACCCGTGGCGGCCGTCCTCGCGCACGTCGCCAACCACGTCTGCAGCCTCGCCGGCACCCCGGTGACGACACTGACGATCGTCACCGCCACCGTGTGGGGACACCGCGCCCGCCAGCGCCTGCAACAGGCGGCACACCATGCCGGGCTGCCGGTTCCCGGCATCGTCACCGCCGGTGCGGCATTGAGCGCGGGTACGGCCACCGCCGGCCGGTTCGCCCTGGTCGCCACCGCCGCGCCGGACCTGACCATCCTCGACCTCGAAGGCGACTACCAGCAGGTCGCTCACGCCGACATCCGCGACCCCGGCCACCCCGACATCGACACCGCACTCGTGGCCCGCCTCGCCGACCCACCACCCACCGGCTGGCAGGTCGTGCGCGAAGTCCGGCAGGCCCGGACCGTGCTCGCCGGCCAGCCCCGGGCATCACTGCTACTGCCCGCACCGCATCCGGCCGCGGTCCTGGAACGCGCCGACGTGACCGCGGCCGCGGCCCCGCACCTGGCCCGCATCCCTGAAGCGGTCACTCAGGCACTGACCGACGCCGACCTCGACACCGCCGACGTCACGACCGTGATCGTCGCCGGCGACGACGCGGTGCTGCCGGACCTCGCAGCAGCCGTCACCGCGACCGGGCTGCCCGCAGCGGTCGTGGTCGACGACCCGCATGCCGTCACCCGCGGCGCCCTGCGCATCACCCGGCCCCGGGCCGGCGCCACTGCCCCGTCCGGAGTCACTGCGGCAACCGGGCGGCTGCCGCGCACCCGGATCACACTGACCAACCTGGTCCGCGTCGCCATCCTCGCCGCCGCCTCGGTCGCCCTGCTGTTGCAGACCATCGCCACCGCCGACATCGGCAGAATCGGCGGCGACATCACCGGCGTCCTGCTGCCGGTCGAGAACATCGGCCTCGCCGCCGCCCTGGCCGTCCTCACCGCCTGGACCGCCGCCCAACTCGTACCCACCACCTGGCTGACCTCGGCGCACGCCGACGACGACGTCACCACCGGAACCTTGCTGCGCCGCGGCTACCTCGGCGCCGCCGCGCTCGGCCTCGCCGTCGCAGGCCTGTGGGGCCTCGGCGCCGGAGTCGGCGTCGGCGTCACCGACCCTGCCTACCTCGAAACGGCCCTGACCTGCGCCGTCCCGCTCGCCGCCTGCGCCGCCCTGATCGCCCTCGTCGCGCCCCGCATCCCCCAGGACACCGTCGCGTCGTGGCTGGTACACGCGAGCCCACCGGTCACCGCGATCGCTCTCGCCGCGGCCGGCGTCTACCTGCAACGGGCCGCGTTCACCTACACCTTCCCGGTAGACCTGATCGGCACGAAGGGCCCGGTCCAGATCGCCGGCGCGATCCTGCTCGGCGTCGCCACCGCGCTGACCGCCACCCGCCAGCCCCTGCTGCGCCTGATCACCGCAGTCGTGCTCGGCGGCGGCTACGCCCTCGTCAGCAGCGTCTCCACCATCCCATACCTGACCTGGGCCTACATCGCCGTTCTGCTCTGGTGGGCCGGCACTACCACCGCCACCACCATCACCGCCGCCACCCCACAAGCCGGCACCTGGCTCAAGCGCTGGACCCACCAAACACGTTGACGACATTTCACTGGCCGCGGCTGATTCCGTCCGCGATAACCGGGCACTGGCGCAAACTGTGTGATTGATCTAGGGCGATGAGTCCTCGAACGCGTCGCCGCTACCAGCGGCAGCACCCGGCCTCGCGCTGCCCGGGGCCGGGCGATGGCGCTGGACACCCGGTTCGGCGGGCATCCAACGCCATCGTCATCGCGTGGCGTCCCTCAGGACAGGGCGGTCATCCACTGCCAGCCGCCGGCGCCGATCGGCATCGTGCCGCCCAGGCTGTCCGCGCCCTGGCTCGGGTAGAAGTTCAGCAAGCCGTCGGCGCTGGTGGCCCACATGTTCGGCGGACCGCCGTCGACCGATGCGGCGACGAGCGGCCAGGTTGCGGCCGGCCAGGTGTTTCGTCCCGTGTTCACCGGGCTTCCGGCGCCGATCGTGGCGCGGTTGTCGGTGGTGCCGGTGAGGTGGCGGGTCACCGCGCCGGTTTCCCGGTGGCGGGCCCACAGGTCGGCGCGCTGGTCGCCGCCGATCTCGCCGACCGCGAACAGGTCGGACTTGGCCAGACTCTTGTCGCTGGCCGCCTTCGGCGCGCCGAGACCGGGCTCGGCGCCCGAGGTGCCGGGCCAGAGCCACCACACGCCGTCGACGAGGCTCTGCACCAGCAGGTCGGGGGCGTTGTCACCGGTCATGTCGCCGGGCGCGACGATCACATTGGTGGACCAGGCACCGGCGGTCGTCCCCTTCATCAGGGTCCGGGGGCCGAGTTCTCCGGTTCCGGTGTTGGGATACACCCAGAGGCTGCCTTCCAGGGCGGCGACCACGTCCTCCCACCCGTCGCCGGTCCAGTCACCGCGGTGGACCACCCGGGCGTTCTTCCATTCCGGGCCGGAGGCGAGCAGACGGTACGGCGACAGCCGACCACCGCCGATGCCGGGGTAGAGCCGCAGCTGACCGGAGTTCTGCACGGCGAGAAGGTCCGTGGTCCCGTCACCGGTGAGGTCGCCGGGCCGCGGGGAGGCCGTGCGGGGCTTCGGGCTCATCACGCCGACGAGCATCCTGTGGTCCGACAGTGCCAGGGTCTCGTCGACGGTCGCCTGCACCGAGCCGAAGTCCTTCGCCGGGACGAAGATGTGGTCGAACTTCTTGGTGCCGGCGGTCGGCTGACCGTCCACCTCGTCCGCCTCGATCCAGGGCCCGAGAGCGAGGTCGGCCCGCAGAGCCCGGATGGCGGGGTACGTCGGCTGGGCGTTGAAATCGCCGCCGAAGATCACCGGAAGGCCGGCCGCCCAGACCGCGATCTGCGGCATGACCTGGCTGATCCCGTTGTCCATCACCGTGCCGTTGTAGACACCCTGCGCGAGGTGCGTGTTGCACACCAAGGTCATCCGGCCGTCGATCGGGCTGCGCGTGCACATGACGGCGGGCACCGAGGACAGGCCCTCCTGGACGGCGACCTGATAGACCAGCCGGGACGCCGCGGGCGAACGCACGAACGTGGCGAGCCCGAACTCCGCCTTGCCACCCCATTGGGAGACGCACTTGTTGATGGTGGTGTTCCGTGCGGACGTGTCCGTCGTGTAGAAGACGCCCTTGAACTCGCCGGGATGTCTAGCTTCCAGTTCGGCGGTCAGCCGGTCGAACTGGCCCGCGCAGGCCTCCTGCAACATCAGCACGTCGGCTTCCCAGGTGCCGGTGGTGGCGGTGGCGAGCTCCTTCGTCCACACGTCCGCGTCACCGGTGTACTGGCAGGTCGAGGCGCCGCACACGTTGTAGGTCAGCACCCGGACGGGCTGCTCGGGATTCTTGGTGACGGTGTCGAAGGCCAGGCTGGGCCGGGACGGCAACAGCAGCCCGGCGAGTACGGCCAGGAGGGCGAGCACGGCGGCTCTCCTCAGAGATCGTGGCACAACGTTCCCCCGTTGATTGATCACAGCAAATCCGTGTGATCATAGACATCCGCCGGGAAACGGGCCGCCCGCTCATCGTGGGTGTGAGACTGGCTCGCCAGCCGCGGCCGTGGCCGGCGGCCGTCAGGATGCGGATCTCGACGAACTCCTCGAACGCCGACGCCCAGCACTGCGCCAACAAGCCACGACAGCGAGACCCCGCCACGTCGATGAACTCGATCTCGAAGTCCGCCGCGCCGGAGTCCCCTCCGTCAACCTTGACCTGCGCGCTCAGAGGCCGATCGTCTCGACCCCGCAGACAGAGTTCGCTGGTACGAGAGACACCGTTCACTGGCAAAGGACAGCTCTTCGAGTGACGCTACGCCGGCTTGATCGGGAGTCGGACGACGAAAGTGGTTCCCGGGCCCTGGTCATCGGCCAGGGAGATGGTGCCGTGATGGCGTTCGATGATGGCGCGGGTGATGACCAGACCTAGGCCGGTGCCGGGGATCCGCCGGTCCACGGCGGTGGAAGCGCGGTAGAAACGGCGGAACAGCCGGGGTCGCTCGCTGGCGGGAATGCCGATACCGGTGTCGGCGACGGTCCAGGTGATCATCTGCGCGGCCCCGTCGGCGCCGGCGGTGATGGTGATGGCCCCGCCGGCGGGCGTGTACTTGATCGCGTTGCCGATGAGGTTGTCGGCGACCTGGCGCAGCCGGTGCCCGTCGGCGTACAACTCGAGTCGCTCGGGCAGGTCGACGGTGACGGTCAACTGTTTGTCCTCCACCGTGGCGGCGGCGGCCTCGACGGCCTGCTCGATGATGGCTGTCAGGTCGGTCGGGGCCGGCGTGATGGCCAGATGCCCGGATTCCAGGCGAGCCAGATCCAGCAGGTCGTCCGCCATGATCGACAGCCGTTCCGCGTTGCGGAGCAGGATCTGCAGATACTGCCGCTGCTCCTCGCGGGTCAGGTCGTCGAGTTCGTCGTCGAGCAGCGCGGCGGTGCCGGTGATCACCGACAGCGGGTTGCGCAGTTCGTGAGTGACCATGGCGAGGAACTCGTCTTTGGTGTGGGCCAGTTCGATGGCGAGTTCTTCGGCACGCCGCCGGAGCACATACTGCCCGACCTGTGCCGCCAGCCCGTTGAGCAGGGCGAGGAGGGTGTCTTCGGGATCTTCGGCGCGGTCACCGTAGACGCACAGCGCACCCAGCATGTGCCGTCCGGTGCACAGGGGCACACCTACAGCGACACGGAGCCCGATCCGGGCCGCGGCACGGCTACGTATCGACCCGGTGTCCGCTCGCAGGTCAGGGATCCACAGCGCGCGCCCGTCGGCGTAGACGCGGCCCGGTAGTCCCACGCCGGGCTCGAGTTGGTTCAGGGCGAAGTCGCGCAGTCGCCGGCCGGGTCCGACGTGGCGGGCCGCGCAGCTCAGCAGTTGCCGATCGTCGTCGGCAAGCCACAGCTCCGCCACCGGCCAGCCCATCTTCACCCCCAGCGCCTCGACCACGCGGGCAGCCGCGACCGCGCTCGATTCCGCTTCGGCCAGGCCTCGGGCGACGGCGGATTCCACCGCGGTGAACCGGCTGGCACGCTGGGCGGTGGTGATGTCGTGGGCGAAGGCGTGGAACACCCGCCCGCCGGCCTCGTCGGTGGCCGCGAGCGTCATCTCGATGGGGAACGTGTGGCCGTCGGCGTGCGCGGCCACCCAGTGCACACGCCGTCCCAACGCATACCCGGACTCGCCGCGCGCCAACGCCGCGAGCTCGGCCCGGCTCCCCGCTCGGGCGTCGGCCGGCACGATCAGCTCCTCGATCGACCGGTCGCACGCCTGTGCCCGGGTGTATCCGAACGTCGTCTCCGCCGCCGGATTCCACGCCAGCACCCGCCCCGAGGCGTCGAAAGCGAAGTAGGCCTCCAATGCCACGGCGAGCATCGCCGGCGGCTCGAGCAGTCCCAGCCTCACATCGCCGCCCGGTTCGGATCCTGCCGACATCGTTACCCCCCGTGGATGTGACGTGAGCTTCCGACACACCAACCCCAGGGGGAAACAGGATGGCGCCAGCAGGCTCAGAGTAGCCCCACGGGGCAGCGCAGCGATGCGCAACGAACGTCGCGCCCATCGAGCTCGACCTGACTGATGAGCCGGTGGCAACGCCCTCAGGCGACGTCGCTGTGTCGAGCGGGAGTACCTTCGTGCACCTCGACGAGGTCGGCCATGTCGACGCCGGCTTCGGCGAGCAGACGTTGCACGGTGGCGATGGCGAGGCCGTCGATGACGTTGTCGCCGTGCAGGAGCCGGTAGAAATGGTCACGGCCGCGTTGGACGGCTTCGACGCGCCAGCGGCCGTCCGGTGTTTCGAGGGCTCCCTGCACCTGTCCCGTCGCGGGCGGTACGGCCGGGTCCGGGTGCCGGCGGGCGGAGCCGGCGCCGCGGTCGACGCGTAGCCCGCGCCAGGAGGGGTGCCGCAGCCGGCCGTCGGGTGTCCAGTTCCGAAAGGCGACCTCGCCGACCAGGGCCGGTTCGACCCAGTGGGCATGACGAGTGTGCTCGCGCGGAACGTCGGAGACGGGTGTGGTCGTCCGGTGCAGGGGCTGGAGCAGGTCACGGAGCTGGTCGAGCATGAGGTCGGTGAATCCGGTGCCGACGCGGCCGGCGAACCGGAGCGTGCCGTCGTCGTCGTGGACGGCCAGCAGCAGGGAACCGATGGTGCCGGCGCGACGTCCTTCTCCCGGTTTCCAACCGATGACCAGGACTTCCTGGGTACGGACCAGTGGCACCTTGGTCCAGTCCGCCGACCTGCGGCCGGCCCTGTACGGCGAGCTCAGCCGCTTGGCGACGACCCCCTCCAGCCCGCCGAGTTCCGCGGCATGCAGCACCGCACGTCCGTCGACGTCGGTGAACTCCGGCGGTGTCCGGACGCTGCGGCCGTCCAGCCCGAGCCCGAGCAACTGATGGCGGCGCCGCTCGTAGGGCTCCTCCAGCAGCGACCGGCCGTCGAGCCACAGCAGGTCGAAGGCGTAGAAGACGACCGGCACCGTCTGCAGCAGTGCCGAGGTCGGCGAGGCGACGTGAATGCGGGCGGCCAGCCGGGCGAAGGACGGCCGGTCTCCGGGCTCCAGGGCGACGATCTCGCCGTCCAGGATCACTCGGCGGCCCTGTAGCAGGACGGCCAGCTCCTGCATCTCGGGGTACGTACTCGACACGTCGTTGTTGTTACGCGACACCAACCGCACGTGGCCGCCGTCGACGTATGCGATCGCCCTGACCCCGTCGTACTTGAACTCGAACGCCCACCCGGCGCCGACGGGTAGCGTCCCGGCGGCGGCCAGCATCGGCGCGACAAGCTCAGGCATCGCCTGCTCGACGATCACCCGAACGCCGTACCCGCCGCAGGTCAGGCCGATACCCCTGCTGAAGAACTACATCCGAGTAGTTCAGATACGACGATCCTGAAGCACCCCTCTGGGCGCGCCTCGCCCACTGCGACTCGCATCAATGCATCTAATGCTTGCAAAAGGGGCATAACTTACGGCAAGCGCTGCGAGGGATGGGTGGACGTGCTGGTACACGATGAAGCGATCTTGAGTGACCCGGCCCGACTGGCGGCGGTGCGACGGGCTGCCCAGCTGTTGCCCGCGATGGACCTGTCCCTGGACGATGTCGCCCGGCTCGCAGCCCACTCGCTGGGGGCACCGATGGCGACGCTCTGTCTGGTCGGCGTCGACCGGACGCAGCGGCTCGGCGCGCACGGACTGCCGCCCGCCCTGGCCGCCCACGACGACGGATCACTCCCCCACTCGTTCGCCGGCCACGTCGTCTGCGACAACCGCCTGACTCACGCAGCCGACCTGCCCCACGACGCGGACCCGCGACTCCGCGAGCACCCGCTGGTCGGCAGCGGGGTCCGGGCGTACATCGCCGTGCCGATACGCGACGGCGCCGGCCGCCCACTCGGGGCGCTCACCGTCTTCGACACACGCCCACGGCGATGGCACGGCCCGCAGGAACTCGCACTGATGGACATCGCCGGCCTGCTGACCGCATCCGTGCGATGGGACGGCCGGGCAGCCTCCACCGCCCCGATGCTCGACGGCGCCGCGCTACTGGACAGCGTCCAGGAGGCATTCGTCGCGGTGGACACCGGCGGGATCATCCGCGGCTTCAACCGGGCCGCCGAACGACTCCTGGGGTACACCGCCGCGCAGGTCTGCTGCCAGCACCTCGAGGACACCGTCCTGCCCGACTACCGCGGCGAGGCCACCCGGCCCGCGTTGCAGCGGCTGTTCGCCGCCGGACCGGCCCGCCCACTGGTACGCGAACTCACCGTGCGCCACCGCGACGGACATCCGCTCGCCACCCGCGCGTCGATGTCGGTGGTCCACGGGGTGGCCGGTGCTCTGGCCTGCATGTTCCTGACCGACCTGTCGGCTCAGGTAGCGGCCGAGGCCACCGCGGAACGGCACGCCAGCTTCCTGACCGCACTGCTCAACAGCCTGTCCGTCGGTGTGATGGCCTGCGACGACACCGGCCGCGTGATCGTGATGAACCCGGCCCTGCGCCGCATCCACGGCCACCCCGATACCGGGCCGGTGCCCGACGATCTCCCGGCCACCGTCTCGACCTTCCTCTACGACGCGCAGCTGCAGCCGCTGAGCTGGGAGCAGACCCCGCTGATGCGTGCCTGGCGCGGGGAACACCTCACCGATCTCGACGTCGTGGCCAAGCTCCCCGGTCGACGCACGCGTGTCTTCGCCACCACAGCACAGCAGATCCAGAACCGCGACGGCGTACGCCTCGGCGCGGTCGTCGTCGCTCACGAGGTGACCCCACTACGCCGCGCAGAGCACTTCAACGCCTGCCGCCGCGACGTCGAACGCGCCCTGCGGGCAGCCACATCCATCACCGACGCGGCCCCGGCCGTCCTGCGCGCCGTGACCACCGCCCTCGGCTGGCCCGGCGCGGAACTGTTCCTCATCGACGAGAACACCGACCGGCTGCAGGCCATCGGGCACCACAGCGACAACGGCGAAGGCCCGGAAGGACTCTTCGGGCACACCCCCGTGCGCAACCGCGGCGTCACCGGCCGCGTCTGGCAGTCCGGCCAGCCGCTCTGGATCCCCGACATCACCCGGTACGCAGACCTGACCAGCGAGAACGAACAGCACCGCGTCGACCTGTGCGTACGCCACGGCATCCGCACCGTCCTGGCCGTACCCGTCCGCGACGGCGGCACCCTGCTCGGTGTACTCACCTGCTACGCCGGCGCACCCGAAGTCGACCAGGACCTGCTCACCGTCCTACTCGACGGAGTCGCCGCACAGATCGGCGTGTACGTCGCCCTGCGCCGCGCCGAAGAACTCGCCCTCCAGCTCACCCGGTCCCAGGACGACTTCCTCGACCTGGTCGGCCACGAACTGCGCACCCCGCTGACATCGATCATCGCCAACGTCACCATGCTCACCGAGGAGGCGACCGGTCTCGACGAGGAGCAACAGCAGATGCTGAGCACCGTCGCCCGTAACACCGGCATGCTCCAGCACATCGTCGACACCCTGCTCGACCTCGCCGCCCTCGAATCCGGCCACCACCGGCTCGCCGCCGGACCCGTCGACCTGGTCGCGATCGTCGCCGACGCCGTCGCCGCGCTGCGCCGGACCACCGCCGCCGGCGTGCAACTGCGCACCGACATGCCCCATCCGGTACTGGTCACCGGCGACGCCGGCCGACTGCGCCAGGCCCTCGACGACGTACTGTCCAACGCTCTCAAGTACAGCCCGGCCGGCGCCGACGTCCACATCCGCCTCGAGCGCAGCGGAGGCTGGGCTGAGCTGTGCATCACCGACACCGGCATCGGCACGCCGGCGAGCGAACGCGACCGCGTCTTCGACCGCTTCTACCGCGCCGGCAACGTCCGTCACCACGGCACCCCCGGCAGCGGCCTCGGACTCAGCCGCACCCGCACCATCGTGCAACTCCACGGTGGCGACATCGCCCTGCGCCCTCAGCAGCCGTCCGGCACCAGCGTCTGCATCCGCCTACCGCTGGATCGCCCCGACCCACCATGACCATCAGCCGGCCGGAGCCCGGACCGCTGTGCCGTCACGCGGCGATCGCGGTGCGGCTCCGGCCGAAATCAGGCTCGGCGACGGGACGGCTGAAGTAGTAGCCCTGCAGCAGTGTGTAGCCGAGCCGAGAGAGCGCGTCGGCCTGCTCGGCGGTCTCGACACCTTCGGCGACCGCGGTCATACCGAGTTCGGTGCTTATCTGGATGAGCGCCTCCGCTATCGCGCTGTGCCGGCCGGCCTCCGTGACGTTGTCGACGAATGACTTGTCGACTTTGAGGATGTCGACAGGAACCGTCTGCAACAGGCCGAGTGCCGAATGCCCGGTGCCGAAGTCGTCCAGCGCGATCTGTACGCCGAGCTTCCGCAGTTCGTGCAGCGTTGTCACCGCCTGGCCGCCCTCGAAAACGGCTGTCTCGGTGACCTCGACGGCAAGGTGGTTCGGTGCAAGTCCCGTCTCGGCCAGGATGTCGGCGACGCTCGTGGCGAAGCCGGGCCGGGCGAGTTGACGGGCGGAGACGTTGACGCTGACTTTGTCGGGTGCGCTTACGCCGAGTTCGGCGCGCCACCGTGCCATCTGCCGGCAGGCCGTTCGCAGGATCCAGGCACCGAGTTCGACGATGAGGCCGTTCTGCTCGGCCACCGGCACGAAGTGCGCCGGGCTGACCGTCCCCCGGTGTGGGTGCTCCCAGCGGACCAGCGCCTCGACCGCGGCGATCCGGCCCTCGGGGAAGGCCACGATCGGCTGGTAGACCACCCGGAATTGGCCGGCGTCCAGACCGATCCGCATCTCGGCGCCGAGCTTGGCGTGCCCCGTCGACTGCTCATCGAGGGCCGGCTCCCACCGTCGGTACGCCTGCCCGGCTCTCTTGGCGGCGTACATCGCCGTCTCGGCCCGGCGCAGCACCTCCATCGGATCGTCGCGTTCGCCGTCGGCCAGCCCTATACCGACGCCCACGAGCAAATCGTGACCGCCCGCGTGAACCGGTTCGCGCAGTTGGGCGGCGAGCTGCGTAACCAGCGCACCGGATTCCGAGGCGCTCCCGCCGGGCAGTAGGACGGCGAATTCGTCACCGCCCATCCGGGCGAGCAGAGCGTCGTCCGGCACCGTCCGCGCCAATCGTTGGGCAAGGGATGCGAGCGCTCGGTCGCCGACCGCGCGCCCGAGTTCATCGTTGACGTTCTTGAAACCGTTCAAGCCGAGCAGCGCCACCTGCGCCGACCCGACGGCCATCGCCTCGCGCAATGCATTCTCGAATCGGCGCCGGTTGGCCAGGCCTGTCATTTCGTCTTGCATGGCGAGCCTTTCCAGATCGCGTGACCGCCATTTCAGTTGCGTGAGGATCAGGGCCATCCGAGCGATGGTGAGCAGAATGAGGACGATGGTGGTGCAGGCGACGACCGTGCCGTCGATGGTGTTCTCCCCCGCGTACGGGCTCAGAAGCAGCGCCGGCCCGAGTAGTGAGCACGCGGCGGGTGCGCACAAGCGGGCCACACTCTGTTCTGTGCTCCTCGGGAGCCGTACGACCGCGGGATCCGCCGCCATCGACGGGTGCAGGGCGGCCGCCGCCCAGAGCAGGGTGGAGGCGACGAACACCGCGTCCACGGCGAACGGGTCGGCATTGAAGTAGATGATCATCACGGAGTAGCTGGTGTCTGCGGCCAGCAAGGTCGCTGCGGCGGCGTTGAGCAGCCTGCTGCTGGGAGTGCGGTTTCGCGGGTCGGTGAACAGCCAGGCCAGCATCACCAGCAACAACAGGTCCGCCAGCGGATACACGGTGCTGACCACACGAGCCAGAGCCGGGGCCGAGCGGTCGGCCACGGTCGGGTGCAGGATGAACGTCCAGAGCACCAGGCCGAGCCCGATGGCGGCGATGGCTGCGTCGATCAGGCGGCCCGTCTGGCCGCCCGGCTGCCGACGGCGCGACAGCAGGAGGAGACCCATGATTCGCAGTGGGTAGGAGGCCAGGTAGAAGGCATCGGCGATCGAGGGGTACGGCACGCGGCCCAATTCGTACAGGTAGTAGTCGTATGTGATGTCGCCGAGCACCGCCAGGAGCTGCCCGGCCGCGACCCAGTACCACACTCCAGGTCGCTGTGGCCGGTACAGCCGCACACCGACGAGGATGGCCACCACGGCCGCCAGGCCGATGACGTTGTAGCAGACCCTCGCGGCGAGTGATGAGGCGGGCAGCAGGAAATACCCGGTCGTCGCCAGCACGCCGACTGCGAGCCACCAGCACCATATCCGCGTAAGTCCCACGACCAGCCATCGGCCCCATTGCGACGGCATCTGAGCCTGAGTACGAAGTCTCCCCTCACCATGTAGAACAGCTCACTACGGGGAATGGATCGGGACTTCGGTATCCGGATAGCCGGTTGGTCCGCGATCCAAAGAGCAGCTCAGGAAATGTCAATCAATCTACTTACACGGAACGAGAACCGCCATCCGCGTTCGGAATATAATAGTGGCGAGGTGGTGCGGTATGTCCGGGCACGATGCCGATGACGGGGGCCGCCCTGTCACACTGCGCAGCTCTGACCTGGATGAGACCCGGATGGTGCTCGCCGAGCACTTCTACTCCAATTTCGTCGACATCCTGGAGCCGACCAAGAGCCTTGACACCCAGCTCCGGGTCACCAACCTCGGGCCGGTCACGATCGGCGACGTGCGTTTCGGTACGGACCTCAAACTCAGGCTGCACGAGCTCGGCGCGTACCACGTCGACGTGATCCTGTCCGGACAGCTCGAATGGCAGCAGGGCAGAGACGAACCCCGGGTCGCCACCGACACCAGCGGGGCGGTGTTCCAGCCGGTCGGCGACACGGTCCTGCACCGGTGGACCGGCGACTGCCGATTACTGGCAGTGAAGATCGACCGCGGCGCCCTCGAAACGCAGTTGGCCCGCATGCTCGACGCCCCTGTCGCCTCGCCGATTCAACTGTGCCGCCAGCTGGACCAGTCCCACGGACCCGGCCGAACCTGGACCAATATGGTCCGCGCGCTCACCGCGGACGCTCTGGGCGAAAACCGGGGCCTGACGCAGAACCCGCTCCTGGCCGAACCCCTCCAGGAGGTACTCCAGCGCGGCCTGCTGCTCGCCGGCGATCACCCGTACCGGGACCGGCTGGCCAGGCCCGGCGGACCCTACCCGGCGCCTCGCGCGATACGGCAGGCGGTCGACCTGTTGCACAGCCGTCCCGAGCAGCCGATCACCATCGCGAAACTCGCCGACATCACCGGCGTGAGCGAACGGGCACTGCAGGCAGGCTTCCGGCGATACGTCGGCGTCTCGCCCACTACGTACCTGCGTCAGGTCCGTCTCGACCGTGCCCACGAGCAGCTTCGGCAAGCGGACTCCGGCCAGACCACGGTGGCCGACGTGGCACACCGCTGGGGGTTCGCACATCTGGGACGTTTCGCGGGTTCCTACCGTGCACGGTACGGCATGTCACCGTCCCAGACACTCAACGCCTCCGCGGGCCCACGAACGGTACACAACGTACCGCGACAGTCATGATCTTGCCCTCAGGACCTCACAGATCACGGTGAAACGAACGAGGATGGCCATCCGCCGTCCCGTCAACACTCCGGACCTGTCAGGCACCCGCTCCCGCCATCGCCGGGTGCAGGACGACCTTCGTCCAGCCGTCGTCCCGCTTGTCGAAGTGTTCGTAGGCCTCCGGAGCACGGTCGAGGGGCAACTCGTGGCTGACGATGAAGGACGGCTCGGCCTTGCCCGCCGCGATGAGGTCGCGCAGTTGCCGGTTGTACTTCTTGACCGGGGCCTGGCCACTGCCGATGTGCTGACCCTTGAACCAGAACATGCCGAAGTCGAAGGCCAGCTTGCCCTGCTTCGCCAGTTCGTCGCCGGCCCCGGGGTCCTGAGGCACGAAGACACCGACGGCGCCGATCCTCCCGGTGAAGCGCACCGAGGCGACCAGCCGGTTCATGGTCAGGTTGGCCTGCTCCGCGCCATCGGGTTCGTGCGCTTGATAGCCGACGCACTCGCAGCCGTTGTCCGCTCCCAGCCCCATCGTCTCGTCCAGAACGGCCTGCACCGGATCGACCGTCGAGTCGTCGATGGCGATCGCGCCGATCGCCTCGGCCAGTCGCAGCCGGTCGGCATGCCGGTCGACGACCATCACCTTGCTCGCGCCCCGGACGGTCGACGAAAGGGCGGCCATCAGCCCGACCGGACCCGCGCCGTAGATGACCGTCTGGTCACCGGGCCGCACACCGGCCATCTCGGTGGCGTGGTAACCGGTCGGGAAGATGTCGGCGAGCATCACGTAGTCGGTCTGGCGCTGCTCGGCGTCCTCCCCCAACCGCAGACAGTTGAAGTCGCCCCACGGCACGCGCAACAGTTCGGCCTGTCCGCCGCCGTACGGGCCCATGTCGGCGAAGCCGTATGCGGCGCCGGCCATGTTCGGCTCAGGCTGAGCGGTCAGACAATAGTTCGTGAGCTGACGCTCGCAATTCTTGCAATGTCCGCAAGAGATGTTGAACGGCAGGACGACCCATTCGCCCACCCGGACCTTGTCGACGCCGGCACCGACCTCGACCACCTGACCCAGGTTTTCGTGCCCGAACCATCGGCCGGCCTCGAAATCGGTTCGGCCCTCGTACATGTGCAGGTCCGAACCGCAGATGTTCGCCGACGTCACCCGCACCAGAACGTCGGTCGGCCGCTCGATCCGCGCATCCGGCACATCCTTAACGCTGACCTGCCTCGGCCCCTCATAAACCACTGCTTTCACGACTACCTCCTCGTCGCAGATACCCACCTCTACCCGTACTCGGGCTAGGGCTTTTCATGGGATAACATTCGACGGACCGCCCCGGGACGGCATCAGGATTCAAGTCAATTCGGCCCTCGAGTGCCGGATTCCGGCGGCACGATGGGTTCGAATGAAAAATCGAACCTCCCGGTTGGCGCCATTTCCTGCGTAAAGAAGGCGCACTGCGCGGCCCACCACGCCGCAGTAAGCAGTCGCCCTGCCTCGATCGCCACCGTTTGCGGGAGAAAGCGCCCACTCGCGGGCCAAACGGCATGCCTACGCAGCATGTGTGACTGCCGAGTGCGTGGAGGGCTCGGCGGGGTTGCGGGGTAGTGCGACGTGGACGCGGGTTCCCGGCTGGTATTCGGTGGGGACGATGGTGATGGTGCCGTGGTGGCGCTCGGTGATGAGCTTGGCGATGGCCAGGCCGAGACCCGCGCCGGGGATGGCGAGTTCGGTGGCGATGGCGCCCCGGAAGAAGCGATCGAAGACGTGTGGGCGTTCGGGCTCGGGTATGCCGGGGCCGGTGTCAGCGACCTCGATCGTGACCGTGGTTTCGGTGCTGGTGACGGCAATGCTGACGGCGCCGCCGCCAGGGGTGTAGGTGACGGCGTTGTCGAGCAGCGCGGATACGAGTTGAGTGAGCCGTTGCGGGTCCCCCAGCATCAGCAGCCGCGCCGGGGTGGTCTGGGTGAGGCTGACGCATTTGGCGGCGGCCCGGCCGTCCAGGTCCCGGGCCGTACCGGTGACCACGGCGACGAGATCAACCTCGGTGACCGTGAGCTGAGCACGGCCGGCGTCGAGGGCGGAGAGGTCGAGCAGCGCCTCGACGAGGTGGCGCAGCCGTTCGCTGCCCCGCCGGGCGGCGGCGATCATGGGCAGCAGATCACCGGCGGGTGTGTCGGGGCTGGTGTCGCCGGCCAGTTCCAGGTTGTTGCCGATGATCATCAGCGGGATGCGCAGTTCATGGCCGACGAGGTTGAGGTAGTCGTCCTTGCTGCGGCTGAGGGCTTGTTGTAGTTGCTCAGCTCGTCGGACTTCGGTGATGTCGTGGAAGAGCGCGACCGCGCCGAGACGCTGCCCATGCCGGTCGGTGATCGCGTGGGCGTTGACTTTGAACAGGCATGGTCCTTCGCGGGTGTGCAGCTGGTATTCGATGCCATGGACGTCGGTGCCGTGCAGGGCGCGTAGCAGTGGGACCTGGTCGGGCTCGACCAGGGCGCCGTCCGGGGTGGTGAGGGGCAGGTGCCGGGCCCAGTGTTCGACGGTCCCCTCGACGGTGTGAATACCCAGGCGATCCCTCAGGGAGCGGTTGACCAGCACGAGATTGCCGTCGGCGTCGCAGGCCGCCACACCGGTGTCGAGGCTGTCCAGCAGCGTGTCCAGATACTGCCGATGGTGGTGTTCGGCCTCATAGGCGTGCTGTTCGGCGACGAACGCGGTGCACGCCTGCGCGGCGTCGTCCACGGCAGTCAGCTGCTCGGCGGACCAGTGCCGGGCCTGATAGTCCATGACCGCACACACACCCACCACCGCGCCGGCGGGATCCCGCACCGGGAACCCCGCATAGCATTGAATCCCGACGGCCCGTATCGGCGCGTCGACGGGCACCCTCTCGTCGGCGTCCACCGCGTCGACGACCACGGGGAATCCGGTCCGCATCACGATTCCGGCCAGCGTGCTCCGCACGGGGAACTGCTGCATCGGCTCGAAGCCGGACGGCAGTTGAAATCCGGCGATCAGACGCAGGTTCCGGCCCTCGACCAGATGGATCATCGCGCAGGCGGTACGGGCGCCGCGTGCCGTCAAGGCGGCCATCCGTTCCGCAGCCTGGGAGGGCACGCCAGGAGCGATCGCGAGCGCCGGCATCGCTGCGGCCTCCTGTGTCGCTGTGCAGGGACTCACGTGCGGGCCAGAACCTCGATCCACTCCTCGATTATCGCGGTTGCCGCTCCCGCACGTGCCCGATTCACCGAGGCATCGCGTCCGGTCGCGCTCAGCGCGGGCGCGAGCTGTCAGTGGTCCGCGCCGCCGTTACGGACGACGCAGGAGGCGTTGATCCTGTCCGGCGAGGCGGTCGCGATGTACGACGTCTGCGCCGAGGCGCTCCAGGAGGCGTTGACCGCACACACGCACTGGACCTCGACGCCCGTCGAGGTGGTGGTCAAGCCCTTCACCTTCAGTGAATGGGCTCGCGGCGCGGCCGTCATCGCCCTGCAGCACCGGATCCTCGGCCGCTGAGCGCCGATCAGATCTGGTGGAAGCGCCGGAACAGATAGCGCCCGGACGGTAGATCCGCCGTCAGCAGGTCCCAGCCGTCGTTGCTCAGCATCGCCAGCCAGTTCAGGACCTCGTGGTGGCTGCACGCCTCCCAGTGGACCGGCTCGGCAAGGAGGCTGGTCACCCACTCGGCCGTCCACACGTCTGCGGCCACGACCGTCGTTCGTGTTCTCAGCCTCCGGCGTTCGCGCTGCTCGACCGGCACGGTGACGTGGCTGAGGATGCTGAGTTGCCCGTACTCCCACGTCGGCATGGCCAAGTGTAGATCCGTATACAGAGGATTATTTCTCGAGCACGCTCAGTCAGCACGGGTCGGGTTGCCGACCACCCGGACGGCACCTACCGTCGTCGATAGAGGCTTCGCTCGCCACCCCCCGCAATCGCCGACGGAGCCCCTCCCCCACCCCCCGCACGAAAGCGTGGCCCCCCATGCGTCGTCCAGGCACTCTCGCGCTGACCGGCCTCCTGCTGCTGACCCTCACGCCGCCGGCCTCCCCCGCCACCGCCGCCGCCCTCGCGCCCACCCTGTCGAGCCGGACGGCAGCCGTGCTGACCGCCAAGACGATCAACTACTACCCGTCGAACGCGGGCTGGACGTACATGTGGACCAACTTCGACCCGGTCCGCATCAACACCGACCTGGCCCGGGCCGCGACGCTCGGCGCCACCGACGTGCGGGCCATCATCTTCCCGCAGGCCTTCGGATACCCCACACCCACCACGGCGTACGCCCAGAAGCTCAGCCAGTTCATCGGCATCGCCGACACGCACGGGCTGAGCGTGAAACTGACCCTGTTCGACTGGTGGTCCGGCTACTCCGACGTGGCCGGAAGCATCACCTGGGCACAGGCGATCGTCGGGCCGTACGCCAATGATCCGCGGGTGATAGCCGTCGAGGTGAAGAACGAGTTCCAGCCGGGCGACGCCGCCGCGGTCACCTGGGTCCGTCAGGTGATCCCCGCGATCCGTGCCATCGCTCCGGCCATGCCGCTCACCCTCTCCGTCGACGGCGCCACCGGCGCCGCCGGCATGGCGAGCATCCGGTCGCAGCTGGCCACCACCCCGCTGGACTACTACGACTTCCACTTCTACGGCGCCTCGGAACGATCGCTCGCCGAGATCCGCCGGGCCCAGGCCGCGGTCGCCCCGGACCCGGTCGTGATCGGCGAGACCGGCATCAGCACCCACACCGGCAACGACGGCGAACAGGCCGCCTACCTCGCCCGCGTGTTCCGCGCGGCTGGCGAGGCGGGGGTCGGCTCGGTGGCACCGTGGACTCTCAACGACTTCGCCGCCGGCGCCATCCCGCCCAACTCGGCGGTGTCCACCATGCCCGCCCAGTACAAGTTCGGGCTGTACCGCACCGACACGACCGCGAAGCGCGGCGCGTCCGTGGTCGGTACCGCGTGGACGACGGGTACCACCTCGAACAGCGTGCTGAACCTGGGATTCGAGGCGCCCCTGGCCGACTCGCCGTGGCGCAACTACCAGGCCGTCGCCGGCACCGCCGCGATCACGTCCGAGTCGTCGCGCACCGGCACCGCATCGGCCCGGTTCCACGGCACGACCCGTAACGGCAGCAACCTGCCGTCGTTGCTCACCTCACCGATCACGCCGGTGCAGGGCGGCCGGCAGTGGCACGCCGAGGCGTACGCCCGCGGAGTCGCCGCGACCGGCATCACCGAGATCGCGCTCAGCTGGTTCGACATCAACGGCACCTGGATCAGCCAGAACACCTCCAACCGGCTGCCCGTCGGCAACACCGGCTGGACCAGGCTGTCGGTGGACGCCGTCGCCCCGGCCACGGCGGCAAGCGTCCAGCTGCATCTCAAATGCGGCGACAACACCGGGACGGTCTACTACGACGACGTCGCGATCAGCTGACCCGCCGGCCGCGCGACCCCATCCGGCTCAGCCCGCGCATCAGGCGGGTCAGGTGGGAACGTGGACCGCGTCCTCGGCATCGGCGCCGACGTCGCCCGGTGGACGGCCGACGAACGCGCCGAGGCACGATCGCTGGTCGACGACTACAAGCGGATCCGCAGAACTGTGCAGCACGGCCACCAGTACCGGCTCGGCGGCGTCCCCGGCGCCGAACGGTCGGCGGTGCAGTACGTCCTCGGTGACCAGGCGGCGGTTCTGGTATACAACCCGCTCGGCAACGCGAAGAACGGTCCACGCCGGCTCACCCTCGCCGGACTGGAACCCGACGCGACCTACGAGGTGGCCCTGGGAGGATCCGCGACACCGGCCCCCGCCGGCTCACCGACGGATCCCGGTGGTACGGCAGCGTTCTCAGGTCCGTCGGCATCAGACCGGCGGCCTGGGAACCGATCGGCGCCGACTACCGCAGCGACCTCGTGGTGCTCCACCGCGTCGCCGGTACCGTGACAACACCCTCCACATCACCTGACCGTCCGAAGGCCACTCCCCCGAGGCCTTGACGTTCCTTTGTCATCGATAGCACTCATCGACCACCGCCATCGTGTCGAAACTCGACCGAACGTTCCCCCGTTCCCCGTCGCGACGTTCTCCGGACGACCCGGCCCCGCAGCGATTTGCTCGCCCCGCGATCCCGGCGGATCCCCTCCCGGAAGGCTGGTCCTCGGTGAAAACAGCCCACCGATTTCGACACCGCCCGGGGCACCCAGTTGCTTGCCGCCCTGGATTACCTCACCGGCAGCAGCGCGGTGCGTGACCGGGTCGACGCGAACCGGCTGGCCGTGCTGGGACACTCCATGGGAGGCGGCGGCGCCATCAGTGCCGCGATACGACGACCGTCGCTCAAGGCAGCCGTGCCGCTGGCACCGGCGTCCTTCTCGCAGAACCTCTCGGCCGTACGGGTGCCGACGCTGATGATCGGGGCGCGTGACGACGGCACCATCACGCCGTCGTCGCTCAACAGCCTGTGGGCGAGCAAGCCGTCCACGACCAAGGGTGCCTACGTCGAACTGGCCGACGGCGGCCACGGCTTCCCGACGTGGGGGAATTCCCAGGTCACCCGGCGTGAGATCCCGTGGTTGAAGATTTTTCTCGACAATGACAGCCGCTATGCGCCGTTGCTGTGCCCGTCGCTCGCCGACACCACCGGCGTATCGCGGTACCTGAGCGAGGGCCCGTACGTCTGAGCTCGCGTCACCGGGCCGGTGCCCCGCCTGCGGCAGGCTACGGTGATGGGCGGCGGTGGAGACGGCGTCGTGAAAGGCGATGTCGAGACTCACCATCTCGATTGACATCGAGACAATCACCGGCTGGAGGGTGGCGTGTCATGAAGGTGTTCCAGATCGGTGCCGCCGGAGGCGTCGGACGGAGGCTCAGCCGTCTGCTCGCCGAGCGCGGTGATCAGATCAGCGGCATGCATCGCCGTCCCGACCAGGTCGACACCGTGCGAGGCTCCGGTGCGACGCCGCTGACCGGAGACCTCATCAACGATTCGGTGCAGGTCTTGGCCCAGAAGATCAGCGGCCACGACGCCGTCGTCTTCTCAGCCGGCGCCCACGGCACCGGCATGGACCAGACGACCGCCATCGACGGCACCGGTGCGCGGAAAGCCGCCGATGCCGCGGTCCTGGCGGGAGTGCCGCGATTCGTACTCGTGTCCGTGTTTCCGGATGCGTTGCGTGACCAGGAACCCTCGGAGGCATTCGAGCACTACATGAAGACCAAGAAGACCGCCGACGTTCACCTGACCCGCTCCGGCCTGGACTGGATCATCGTGCGGCCTGGCACCCTGACCGACCGGCCGGGCACCGGCCAAGTAACCGCAGGGCCCGCCGTGGAGTACGGCGACGTGAGCCGGGACGACGTCGCGGCGTTCATCGACGCAGCCCTGCACGAGCCTGCGCTCAGTCGCGTCATCGTCGAACTCACCTCCGGCGAGACGCCGGTCGCTGACGCCGTCGTGCAGCTCGCGAAGCCGGCAGACCGCCGAGGCGCCGAGTAGGCCTCCGGTGAGCCGCCCCTGCCGCGATGGCGGTACGCGAGGCGCGGGGCCGGACCTGGTTGATCAGTGGATGTCGTGACCGGGATGCTCGGCGTCGTAGGCGTCGCGGGCGCCGGCGATGATCTCCCGGTGTGCCAGCGACCAGTCGGCCAGCGCCTTGACCAGGTGGGTGAGGCTTGCGCCGACCTCCGTGAGGCGGTAGTCGACCTGCGCCGGAACGGTCGGGTACACGGTGCGCCGCACCAGCCCGTCCCGCTCCAGCCTGCGCACCGTGAGCGTCAGCATCCGCTGGGAGATCCCCTGCACCGCACGCTCGATCTCCCGGAAGCGCCGCGGTCCCCCGGCGAGCTCCACGATCACCAGTACCGACCACTTGTCGCCCACCCGATCGAGCACGTCGCGGATCCCGCAGTCGGGGTGCTCCGGCTGCCCGCACGGTTCGAGCGCGGCGGGGCCGGTTACCCCGGTGTGCGTCACTGACACGAAACTGCCTCCTTGTGAGCCGGTGGTGGCCGGATCAGGATCTCTCACGCGGCAACCGCAGAGAACCCTTGCAGGAGGTATCCCACCGTGATCCTGGTGACCGGCGCGAACGGACAGCTCGCCACCCTCATCCTGGCCCAGCTCGACGCCCGGGGTGTGCCGGCGATCGGGGGCAGCCGCAACCCCACGGGCGACCAGCGCCCTCTCGACTTCGACGACCCGGGCGGCCTCGACCTCACCGACGTCACGATCCTGCTCCTGGTCTCCGCCGGCTACGCCGAGGACGACCGGGTGGTGGCCCGCCACCGGGCGGTCCTGGACGCGGCGGTACGCGACGGTGTGCGCCACGTCGTCTACACCAGCGTGACCACCGCGGGCGACCACCTGGCGTTCGCACCGGCGCATCGCGCCACCGAGCGGATGATCCGGCACAGCGGCCTGGCGTGGACACTGCTGCGCAACGGCCTGTACGCCGAACTCTTCGGCGCCCTGCTGACGTGGACGCCCGACGGCCTGGAATCACCCTTCGGCGACGGCATGCTGGCCGCGGTGTCGCGGGCCGACCTGGCCGCCGCGGCGGCAGTGGTGGCGAGTGCACCCGCGGCTCACGCGGGCCGGACCTATGACCTGGTGGGCGAACCCATCAGCGCTACCGCCGTGGCCGCGCACCTCGGAGTCGATCACCGCACGATCGGCCTGGGCGAGTACCGCACCCGGCTGCTCAGCGACGGCGGCCTGCTTCCGTTCCAGCCACCGATGCTCGCCTCGATCGCCACCGGCATCCGGCACGGCTTCCTCGGCGGCACCGGGCCCGACCTCGAGCAGCTGCTGCGACGCGCGCCGTCGAACGCCGTGACCATCGCGGCCACGACGATCGACGCCCTGCGCCCCGCGAGGACCGGGCCGGTGTGACGTGGGTCAGCGTCCCCGCTGCACCACCCGGTAGGTCCGCAGGTTCGGGTCGGCCGCGATCTGCGCCTCGGTGTACTTGATGGTGTCCCAGCCTTTGCGTGAGTAGAGCCGGGTCTGGTCGGCGTACCAGGGTGAGTTCGGGTTCGTCGACTGCGAATAGGTCAGGATCTGCCGTCCCGACGGGCCGTTCCGGCCGAGTTCGACGGCCATCACGAACGACGTTCCGTGTACGACCTGCGGGTACCCGACGCCCGGCACGAGCGGATTGGTGATCACGTTGAAGACGCCGGCCTCACCACGGCCACCGTGGATGGGGATGCGTCGTTCGCCACGGCTGTCGGTGTGGATGTCACCCAGCTGCGCATCCAGCGGGATGCCGGCGAGCCGTTGCACGGCGTCGGCGAGCGCCACCCGTACCCGTGGATCTGTGGTGTTGAGACGGCGCGGGGTGCGCACCGGGTCGGTGGCATCGAAGGTGTCGGCGAACCGGATGCCGCCCGCGAGGGCGAACTCGGTGAACAGGTGCGCGCCCCGGCTGTCCAGGTCGACACGCAGGTCGAAGCGGGACAGCGCCTCGCAGGCCGCGGTCAGTTCGACGGTCGCGCCGTTGGAGGCGGTCGCGGTCGGCTGCCGGCGGCAGAGCGCGACCAGGTCGTCGCGGACCAGGTCGGCGCCGTGCACCCGGTTGCCGAACATGACGTGCCAGAGCCGGGCGACGGTGAAACCCTTGCCGGGCAGGCCGTCCGTGCCGGCGAGGCGCTGCTGGATCTGGTCGAGCCCTAGCCGGGTGCGCAGGCTGCGCTGGGTGCGTTCGGTGCCGAGGATCCGCGGGAAACCCTCCAGCGGCGCGGCCGGGCTGGCCAGCCAGTGACTGTCGTTGGAGTTGGTGACGTAGTCGTCGCGGAAGCGCACCGGCAGGTTGGCCGGGCCGAGAATGCCCGGGACCGCCGCGTCGGGGTCGGCGCCGAGCCCGCAGTCCGACCGGGAGCCGTCCAGGACCGCCTGGCCGCTGGAGGCGTAGAGCGGCTGGAACGGCGCCGGGATGCAGGCGGCCGCGAGCGTGTCGGTCACCCGGGGAACGACCGAATGATCGCCGTAGAGTGCCTCGCCGCGCGCGTCGGCCGCGATCACGTTGACCCAGGGAAGGAACTGGTACCGGTCGAGGACCGCCTTGAGCGCCCGGACGTCCTTGGCCTGGCCCATCCGCAACCACCCGTCGAAGGCGCGGTTGTTGCCCGCGTTGACGTCGGTGATGGCGTACGCGGTGGCCGGCGTCCAGTCGAAGGTGCCCGGCACCACGGCCACCGGGCCGTAGCGGGTGTCGTGGAAAGTGCGGCTGACCGCACCGCTGCCGGTCTGCACCGTGACCGTGCGGGTACGCATCCTCTCGGGCCGGCCGTCGACGTAGTAGGAGGTGGGATCCCCCGGCACCAGACTCAGGCGGTGCCACACGAACCGGCGCGCGGTGGAGACGGTGTGGCTCCAGGCGACGGTGCGGTTGTGCCCGATCTCGACGATCGGGTCGCCGATCAGCGCCGCGCCCTCGACGTCGTAGCGGCCGGGCACCTTGAGGTGCATCCGGTAGAAGCGTTCGGCGCCCTGCCAGGGGAAGTGCGGGTTGGCCAGCACCATCCCGTTGCCGTTCGTGGTGGCCTGCGCGCCGAGGCCGTAGGCGTTGCTGCCGATGCCGGCGCCCGCCCCGTCGAGAGCGGCGACGATCGCGGCGGCGTCGGGAGTCTCCGGGGCTTCGGCGGGCCCGGCGGCCGTCGGTGGTGTTGCGGCGACGATGCCGTCGAGCAGCGCCCGGGAGCCGGCCCGGACCATGCTGTCCCACGACGTACGCCAGAAATCGATCTCGGAGATCGGGCGCACCCAGGCCTTGCCGCGGCATGCCGGGTCGGTCAGGCGTTGCACGCCGGTGCGGCGCAGGAAGTGGTTGTAACCGGCGACGAACCCGCGGATCTGGTCACGGACGTCGTCGGACGGTGCCCGCACACCGTCGCGGGGGCCCTCGAGCAGCCGCTCGGCGACGCGGTCGCCGATCGCCTTGCGGTAGAAGAGGTCGCTGCGCACGTTGGCGTCGTCCGGCCCGGCCGCACCGAACCACCGCGACCGTTCACCGTTGGCCGTCACCACACTCTCGGCGATGACGCAGATGTTGTCCTCGGCCTGCGCGTAGCCGACGCCGAAACCGAGGTTGCCGAAGTCGTCGGCGGTGATGTGCGGGACGCCGTAGGAGGCCCGGCGGATCAGGGCCGCATAGCCGCCGTCACGCTGCATGCCGGAAGCCGGTGACGGTACGGCCGCGCTCGCCACGACCACGGTGAAGGCGACGGCTGCTGCTTTCAGGCGCACGGACAAGGACGTCACGGCGGCATCTCCCCCTCGATGCGATGCCCGGCGGTTCCCTCGCGACGGTGGGAAGGCACCGGCTGATGCCGCGGCCCGTCCCGCCCGTCACCGCCGAGCTTCCGGCTGTTTCGCCGGCGACTTGCTCTGCCGCCCACATACTCTCATCGTCGGCAGGACTGTTGAAGCAACCAAGCTCATCAATTCCATCGCGTCGCAGGCTTGCCGGTCAACTGGCGTAGAGCAGCAGCAATCCGGCAGTCGTGTAGGTCAGCATGAGCATCAGCAAGGGGATCTGCCCGGCCACCACCCTCTCCGGTCCGAACACGCGCAGCGCGCGGTCGTGGGCGAGTACGGTGCCGAACAGGTGGCCGATGATGATGACGCTGATCTGCAGCATCGCCACCCCCGCCGGAGTGATCAGGCCGGTACGCACCGGCCAGTCGGCGGTGCCGAGCCAGTCGGCGCCGGTGCCCAGCGGATCGGAGGCGAGCACCACCGTCCGCTGGCCTTCCAGGATCAGCAGCGAGTAGTAGTGGGCGACGAGATAGCCGACCGCGATCGGCACGATGGAATGCGCCAGCGGTCCGGGGCCGGCGCGCCGTGTCGCTGCCAGATAGGCCGCCGCCACCGCGGCGATGACCACGATCAGACCCACGGTTGCCGTCACGACGGCGGGCAGACCGTTCTCCTGCACGAACCGCAGCCAGAACGGCGCATTCGACAGGCTGTCGAACATGGTGGAACCGAGGAGCACCACCACGACGGCCACCAGGCCCGGCGACGTCGGCAGCGACCCCATCCCGTCCAGGGGATTACGCCACACCAGCACACCGTCGGCACGGCGCCCGATCACCGCCAGCCGGCCGATCAGCGTGCTGTACACCTCGAACGGGTCGCCACGCTCGAACCAGCCGGCCCCGAACACCACCGACCCGGCCGCCATCGCCAGCACGTACGTCGCCAGCCAGGCTGTCAGGACCGGCAACGTGGCCCGCTGCGGTGCGACCAGCTCCAGCCATACGAACGCGAACAGCCCCACGGCGGCGGGCCAGTACCCCATTCCCGGCGGGATGGGCCGCAGCCCCACCTGCGGGTCGCGGCGCACCGCTGCGACGGCGAGACGATGCACGGTACGCAGCGGATTGACCGCCCGCCACACCGGGCCGAACAGCAGCGAAGCCACCACGAGCCCCACCCACAGCAGCACGTACACCGCGCCGGCGCTGGGATTGTCGGCGGTGTCCGGCCCGAACAGCAGCCCTACGCCGAAGTAGACCGCCGCGAGCAGGCCCACCAGCCGCAACGTCCACCGGAACGCCGGCGCGTCGACCACACGTTGCAGCGCAGGCGCCGGCCGTCCGGCCGTGCCGTCGGAGTCCAGACGCGACTGCCTCCACCGGGCGCTCAGGGCCAGGAAGGAGATCGACAGGGTGAGGCCGGCTCCGACGACGAGTTCGGTCAGCGAGAGCGGCAGGTCCTGTCGCCCACCGACACCGTGCGCCAGGATGATCATGGAAGGGAGCACTGCCGCCCGCTCAGCGGACTTCGAGCTGGAACAGCACCAGGTGCGCCGAGTGGGTCTCGACATCGAACAGCCCACTGCGGTCGGTGCGCAGATCCAACGACGCGGGCACGCCGGCGGCGAGGGCGAGCATGCGGTCGTAGCCGTGGACGTGCAGGCTGTCGTCGACGTCCGAGGTGATGGTGATCCGTACCAGCGCGCCGTTGGCCACCTCGATCCGGCTGGTCGGGGGCGTCACCTCGCCTTCGGCGACCACCACGGCGATGTGCCGGTCCGGCCCGTTCGAGGGCGAGCCGGTGCCGGCCGGCGGCGGCGGTGCGTCCCGGCTGCACCCACTGACCGTCGGCACCATGCCCGCGACGACAACCGCGCCCACGAGTGCGAGCCGAACGAATGCCTGGCGATGCGGCGACGAGGTCACGAGGGCTCCGCGTGTCAGAGACGGCTGAACACCAACAGGTTGTCCCGCCGCAACGTAACCGCCATGATGACCTTCATGCAATCCATGCCGGTCACTGTCCGCCGGTGGTCGGCCCGCGCCGTGGTGCTTCTGCTCCTCGTCCTCGCCGGGCTGGCATTTCCTGCCGCGCCGGCTCATGCCCACGGTCAGCTCGCCCTGTCGCGCCCGCTGAGCAACACGATCGTCAACGACCCCCTCGAACGGGTCGAGCTCTACTTCACCGAACAGCCGGCGTCGTTCGCGCATTTCACCGTGACCGGCCCGACCGGCCGCATCGACAACGGCTGGTCGACCGGTGAGCCGATCCGCCTGGACAAGCCGGTCCAGGAGTATTTCCTCGTCGACGGTAAGTGGACGCCACGTGCCTACCACGTCGGCTACCCGGCGATCGTGCCCATCGCCCACTGGCCCGCCGCGGGGCCGTATCTCGTCGAATACATGTCCGTCGCCTCCGACGGCGACGCGGTACGCGGGAGCGTGAAGTTCGAGTACAACGGGCCGACGACAGCCGCTCCCCCGGGCTGGTCGCCACCGACCAACACCCCACCGCAGGCTCTGCTCGATCAGATCGGCAACGGACACGGCGGCGGCGACACCGGCCGCACTCAGCAGAGCAGCCCTGCTGCGGGCGACACCGTCGCCGCCCCTCCGGTCACGGCACCCTCCGACGGCAGCGGCAGCCTGACGACCTGGCTGATCCCCGGCGCGCTGGTCGCCGCCACCGTCCTCATCCTGCTGCACGCCTCCCGCAAGCGCCGCTGAGAAGCGGCGGCGCCACCGCCTGCGGATGCGGCTGCTGACCATCATGGTGGTACGGCACCCGTCATCGTCGCGTCGTGGCACCCGGCTGGACAAGACTGTAAAGCTACTTAATAATTAGGCCTCCGTCGATCCCTGCGGAGGTTCCCCCTTGCGTACCCGTTCCCTTTTCCTGTCCCTGGCCGCGGCCATCGTCGCCGCCGGCCTGGCGCTGTTCGTGGTGAACCCGGCCTCCGCGGCCGCCACCACCGCCACCTTCGCCAAGACCTCCGACTGGGGGTCGGGCTGGCAGGGCCAGTACACGATCACCAACGGCGGCACGTCCCCGATCACCTCCTGGAAGGTCGAGTTCGACCTGCCGGCCGGCACCGCAGTCGCCTCCTACTGGGACGCACTGCTCACCACCAGCGGGCAACATTCCACCTTCACCAACCGATCCTGGAACGGCACCATCGCACCCGGTGCCACGGTCACCTTCGGCTTCCTGGGTACCGGGTCCGGCGCACCCACCGGATGCAAGCTCAACGGCGCGTCCTGCACCGGAACGACCGGCCCGTCGCCGTCCTCCCCCACCCCGTCCTCGTCGGTCACCACGCCGGCGCCCGGCGCCACCCCGGTGGCCCGCAACGGTCAGCTCCGGGTCTGCGGACGGCAGCTGTGCAACCAGGCCGGCAAGCCGATCCAACTGCGCGGCATGAGCACCCACGGTCTCCAGTGGTACGCGAACTGCGTCAACGACAACTCCCTGAACGTGCTCGCCCGCGAGTGGGGCGCCGACGTCCTGCGGATCTCGATGTACATCCAGGAGGGCGGCTACGAGACCGACCCGGCCGGCTTCACCGCCAAGGTCAACGACTACATCCAGAAGGCGTACGACCGCGGCATGTACGCCATCGTCGACTGGCACATGCTCAGCCCCGGCGACCCCAACTTCAACCTGGCCCGGGCCAAGACGTTCTTCCAGCAGGTCGCCGCGAAGAACAAGGACAAGACCAACATTCTGTACGAGATCGCGAACGAGCCGAGCGACGTGCACTGGTCGGCCATCAAGTCCTACGCCGACCAGATCATCCCGGTCATCCGCGCCCAGGACCCGGACGGCGTCGTGCTGGTCGGCACCGAGGACTGGTCGTCACTGGGCGCCTCCGGCGACGGCCAGGGCGTGTCGCGCATCCTGGCGAACCCGGTGAACGCCACGAACATCATGTACACGTTCCACTTCTACGCCGCCTCGCACGACGACTACTACCTCACCACGTTCCGCGACGCGATCAGCAGGCTGCCGATGTTCGTCACCGAGTTCGGCACCCAGGAGGCCACCGGCGACGGCGGCAACAACTTCAGCCGGGCCCAGCAGTATCTCGACCTGATGGCCCAGAACAAGGTCAGCTGGGTGAACTGGAACTACTCCGACGACATGCGCTCCGGCGCCGTCTTCACCGAGGGCACCTGCGCGGCCGGCGCGTACTCCGGCACGGCCCGCCTCAAGCCGGCCGGCGCCTGGATCCGCGACCGCATCCGCACTCCGGACGACTTCTGACCGACGGCGCGCACCCCTGCCCCGGGGTGCGCGCCGTCACCGCCGACCACGACGGAACACCGAGCCGGCCCAGCACCGCGAACAGTCACCACCCGGCGAAGCCGTCTCTGACGGCCGGCGTTCCAGGCCAGGACCAGGCCGACACCGATGAAACACGCCTTCCCACCTCTGACGCGGACAACTGTGGACCGCCGACCGCCTTATACTCCGCACGATGAGTGCCGAGCTGCCTGTCCTCACACAATTCGGCACCCAGTTGAAGGCGCTCGGGTGGATCAGCGACCTGCTGGTCGCCGGATCGGCGGCGACTGGCGACTACGTTGCCGGTGTCAGCGACCTCGATCTCGTCGCGGTGACCAACGGTCCAGTCGATGATGATCGCCTGGCCGTGTTGTCGTCGCTGCACCGGCAGGTGGACCAGTCCATCGGCGCCGGTCTGAAGCTGGGCTGCGCCTACGTCGACGTCGACCAGCGCGAGCCCGTCCAGGTGCCGCACCCGACGTGGACTCACGGAGTGCTGGTTCACCGCATCGTCTCCGCCGTGACCCGGGCCGAGCTCGTGCGCTACGGATACGCCGTGTTCGGCCGCGCCCCGCAAGAGCTGTTCCCAGCCATGAACGGCCACGATATCCGTGAGGCTGCCCGCGCCGAGCTGGACGGCTACTGGTCGTGGGCGGTGCGGCGTCCGTGGATCTGGCTCGACCCGGTCATCGCCGACCTGGGACTGACCTCGATGGCTCGGGGACGTCACGCACTGCGTACCGGGGACCTGCTCACCAAGACCCGAGCGATCGAGCAGGCCGCCGCGCCGGCATGGTTGATCGACCAGCTCCGGGCCCGCCGCCGTGGAGAGGACATCTCGTCACCTCGCCTACGAACAGCGTGGATCGCCTGGCGTGACGCTCGCCGAACCACCCGGATCGCCCAGGGCCGCATCTCGCACCTTGAATAAAGGCCTCGATTGCGGCAGTCGAGGACGTTGGCCTCGACCTTCGGGCATCCTGCAAAGCCCCGCGACCAGCTGTCGGCCCATCTCCGCGCGCATGGCAATCTCCTGAACGCCCGACTCGGCACGCGACTCGCGCCGTACACATCAGGCGACGCCGTGTCAGCGTGGCTCTGCCGAGGGCAGAGTGGTGAACGGTGACGGTCGCCCAGGTTCCCCCTACCGTTTGATCATGAGCACTGGCGAGCACACCGGGGTCACCGAATTCGTCCATCACCTGGTCCGTTGGCTGCGCCGGCTCATGCCGCCCGGCCAGCGTCTCGACCGGCTGATCGCCGATCTCGAAGCCGCCTTCGCCGGCCGGCCGGAACTGCTGACCGCAGCCGATTGCCATGCCGTCGAAAGCCTCGCGCAGGTGCACACCCGGCACCTCGAACTGCATTTCGACGCAGACGCGACAGCGGATCCGGACACCCGGTCGCACGGCTGGCCCCCGGTCGACCCGGAGCAGGTACGGGCCCGGGCGGCCGGGGTCCGCGAGGTGCGGCGCCTGGCGGACGGAACCTTCGCGTTGACTCTCGACACCCTCGATCCGGTGGAGTTCGCGAGCCCGTACATGGAGGCAGCCTTCGCCCTTGCCCGCGGCGCCCAGCGACTGGTGCTGGACCTTCGTGGCAACGGGGGCGGCGACCCGGCGACTCTTGCGCTGATCGCCGAACATCTGCTCGGCGACGACGCGCAGGCATTGTCCGAGGTGATCTATCGGGACCGGCGCCGCCAGTGGTGGACTCGCACCCGCCCGGCCGGCTCAGCGGTGACCCAGGACCTGGCCGTGCTGGTGAGTTCGCAAACCTATTCGTCGGCGGAGGCGCTGGCCTACCACCTCCAGGCGCGAGGCCGTGCCGTGATCGTCGGCGAGACCACCCGGGGCGCCGCCGACCATGTCACCCCGGTGCAGCTGACCGGCCAGGTAGTGGGCCTGCTGCCGGAGGCCACCGTGATCGACGCCGTCACCGGCGCGAATTGGGAGGGCTCAGGAGTGATCCCTGATGTCGCGTGCACGGCGGCAGAAGCCTGGGACGTGGCCCTGGCCCGGTCAGTGTGATCGGTCGTCGACGACCGGTCGTTGACCTCGCGTTGACTACCGACATCCCAGCCGACAGAACGTGTCGATCAGTGGCATGCGATTTGCCATCGTGCGAGACGCGGCTTCTATCATGTGGTACTCGGGTCGTACAAATTCGGGCCACGGCTCCCGGCAGCGGCAGCTCAGGACGCTGCTGGAATCGCGAGACTTAAGATCAGAACATGGCAGTCGTCCATGTATTCATCTCGACCGGCCGGTTCGCATCGGAGAAGGAACTGCGGACCTTCGTCGAGCCGACATACACCGCTGAGGGCGATGCGGTGCCGTCGCGATTCATCGAGGAGACCGGCCTCCACGAGTACGAGCCTTCCACCATCGAGACGGTACGCGCCGGTGAGGCGATGCCCGTCCGGCAGTTGCTGCGCGACGCGTCGTGGGCAGAGCAATGGCTCATCAACCTCGACCCGGGGCGATCCGCAGACACCGCCGTCTGCGTCTTCCCACCAAACGTGATCGCCACACCACGCGATTCTTCACTGGAGTACTGCGGCGCCTTCACCTACCAGCCGTAGCCGAATCAGGTCACGGCGCTCCCCCGACGCGCCCGGACGGCGGCAGATCCTGATGGTCGCCAGCGAACTCGGTTGCCGCTCTGCCGATGGGTGTGACACGGTGCGGATTCCCGACCCGGCTCCGAGGCCCACATGACGATTTACTTTTACGGTGCCGACGAGGTTCCGTACGGCTGCTTCTCCAACTTCTCCGGCCACAGCTTCGACCTCGACGGCCACTGGTGGGCGACCTCCGAGCACTATTTCCAAGCCCAGAAGTTCCCCGGTACCCGCCACGCCGACCTCATTCGGCAGGCGGCGACCCCGTTGCGGGCCGCCGAGCTGGGCCGCGACAGGTCCCGGCCGCTGCGCCGTGACTGGGATCGGGTCAAAGACGACGTGATGCGCCGCGCCGTGACGGCCAAGTTCACCGGCCACGCCGACATCCGCGCCATCCTGTTGGACACCGGCGACGAGGAGATCGTCGAGGACACCGGCACTGACCACTACTGGGGACGCGGCCGGAGTGGCACCGGCAAGAACATGCTCGGTCGGATTCTGATGCGCACCCGCACGCAGCTACGCGCCGACCTCACCCAGAGCGCCGGCACCCAGGGCCATCGCCGGCGGCCATAGCACTGAGCGCAACCATCGAGAAAGCGCTGCCCGCGGCAAATCAGCGCATCGCAGTCGAGCGGAATCTCGCCCGCACCCTTTCGGCCTCCACCGTCGACAAGTAGATCTCTGTGCCGTCAGCCGGAGCGTCGGATCTTCCGCATGAGCATCGCCCAGACCCCGTATCCGGACCCGACATCGTTCGTGATCGCGCTGGCTGCCGAGCCCATGAACAGGGCGTTCGCGCAGTCCGGGCAGACCTCCCGCCCGGTAATCGTCTCCTCGAACGGCTCGCGGACACTACGACCGCAGTCAGGGCAATCTCGGCCCGACACGATCTGGCATCCGCCTATGGGGACGACAGGGCCGAGGCTGCTCGTGCTGGTCGATCTGGCTCCTTGCGTGGGTCATGAGCTGAGCAGGACCGACGTGGCGCTGGCGGCAAAAGCAGGATATGCCCTTATTTGCTCTATATCCTAAGAGTGTGAACGCCACTCGCTACTCACATCGGAGGATGGTCGTGCGTCTGCCCCGCCGCGCCGTTGCGCTCACTCTCGCCCTGCTCACCATGACCGCCTCGTCACCCGCGTTCCCCGCCGCTGCCGTGTCGAAGGTCCAGGAGACCGCAAGTGCCCGCATGGGTCAGCCGTGCCCGTCGATGGCAGGTGAGATTCTGACCCGCCCGGACTATCCGTGGTACATCGTCGACAAGGCCGGCTACCTCCGGGGCATCCCGCCCGGTGTGCCCGACCGGATCTTCACGCCTGGCATCCACCCTCGTACTGACGTACCTCTCGAGACATGTGCGATGGGCCAGGACCTGAGCTCGCACGCTGCCATCATCACGGCGAATGATGCGGTCCGGCCGTGGTACCTGTACACCAACGGCAAGAAGTACGGTCTCCGCCCGGGAATTCCGGAGAAGTACCATCTCGATGGAAACAAGCTTCAGACAATGACCGTCGCTATCCTCGATGGGATTCCTGACGGCGGCCTCTGGGATTGATGTCCGGCCGGCGCATTCGTAGCGGAAATCCTTTCTGGTCTGATGATGCGGAAGGCGTTCAGGAGACCTGGAAGATGAAGGTGGCGGCGTCGAAGCGGGTGGCGGCGATATCGGCGCGCCGCATCGTCCAGTACAGGCTGCCGAACCACTCCATGTCGGCGTCATGGTCGGAATCGATCTGCACCAGCGAGGTCCAGTGCCGAGCCTCCTCCCACAACGCCGGGTCAGAGTTCGGGACGGACGTTCCCAGGCGCGTCCACGCAGACACGAGCTCGACGGGCTCCTGCCAGGCATGGGCGTAGCCCCCGACACGGTGTCCGGGGATCCTGCTCCGACGGCTGAGCTCGTCCCAGAATTCGACGCGGCGTGTCGTCTCCGTGAGGAACCTCCGATCCTGCTCCGGCAGGTCGGCAACGGCATGTTCCAGTGCCGGATGCCCACGGCGAGGCCCGGTCGCGATCAGGTCCCCGGTGAGTGGCACCTCGGGATAGACCGTTGCACCCGGTTCGGTTCGCGTGGTCGTCGCCGTTCCCGCCGGCACGTAGACGACATGTCCCGCCGGTGGCTGATCGTCTGGCTCCGGATCACTGATCCGGAACACCTCGTACGGATCCTCGGAGGGATCGCGATAGAACAACAGCAACGTGCCGTCGGCAGGCAACGGCACATCAAGGACGCTGACCGGCACCCGGCCCAGATCGATGCCTGCGACGAAGCCCAACGGTCGTCCCGCTGGCGAGCGCGGCCACTCCCCTCCGATCGGCATCGCCGGCATGCCGCCCAACTGCCCGACGACCGACTCTCCCGTCCCAGCTCGCCGTAGCTCGACCGCAGGCCTCAACAGCCTGATCCACGCCTCTGCCGCCATTCGCGGAAGCGTCGCACGCGCCACTTCGATGAGCTCCGCACCGTTCGCGGTCGATTCCCTGATCCCCACCGTGGCATCGTGTCACCTCCTGCGAGCCCGAAGGACACGCCTCGCGGCCTATGAAGATGCTGCCGAGCGACAGCACTCGGGCTCGGCGGAACGCCGATGCGCGCGCGATCCAAATTACTAACCTCGGATCATGCCGAATCCACCGCAGCCCGCCAGCCGAAGCAACAACGGCCGTAGTTTCGTCGTGTTCGGGGTGCTGGGGTTGATCGGCGCGGGAATCCTCTTTTATCTCGTACTCATGCTGCCCTGGTGGCTGGCGGCCAAGGATGAAGAAGAGTGGGATCGAGAGTGCTGCCAGCCCACTCCATCGACAGGTCCTCCCTTGGCGCCGGGAGCGGTGTCGCCCCAGACTCATCCGACCGGTCCGTTGCAGAGTTAGGACATCGAGCACTGTACAGCTCCCAGGCGTCAACCCCGAGGTGAGCAGTCCTTCTTGACTCCGCCCGAGTCACGGCAGATCAGAGTGCGCAGGATGCCAGATGTATTAGGGCCGGTCGGTACCCTCATCGGTCGTGCCTTCCCGCGGACGAAGTGCGGTCAACAGACTGTCGAGTTGGCCCCAGGCCCGCGCGCTGGCGATGTGGTCGATGTAGTCCCTTGACTCGATGATGAGGCCGCCGCGGATGCGCATCACAAAGACGCACGGAACCGTAAACGCCTCGCCTGTTTCATCGACCTGCCCCTGGTAGGCGAACTCAGCGACGATCACCTCCGGGTCTGCGGTTTCATGGATCGTGATGTCGACCGGTTTGCGGTTCAGCGTCCGGGCGACGGGAGGCGGCGCGGTGAAGTGCTCGTGGAGTTCGCTGCGGCTGCGTAGCGGCGGCGCAGCTAGTGGGTGGAACGGATGCGTGACATGAGCCTGTTCGGCGTACAAGCCGGCCAGGTCCTCGTACGGACCGTCACAGACGCCGTTCACCAGTCGGAGGAAAGTCTCGCGAGGACTGCTCATGACGGGCTTCCTTCGAGTCGGTAAGTGTCGTCCGGGCATGCCGAGAAACGCATCCGGAGACGCCCGAGCCCGATCGACGGCACCCTACCTGGCCTGTCCCGTTTCGACTGTCCCGCAGCTCTCACATCGTCCATACCGAGGCACTCCCGCGGGCATGACGAGGCGCGAGGCCGTCACAGCCGACCGCCGGTCGTATCGGTGGCGGCACCGGCCCGAGCGTGGACAGCGACAAATGAGCGCGCGCCTCTTGCCTTCTGGATTTCGGCGAGTGCTTCATAGGTAGTCGAAGAACCGTCGAAACCACGTCGCCTCCATAGGCTCGAATACCCATTCATTCGGGCCGTCATATGGCGCATCCAGGATGTACTCCGGGACGAGCCGGAGCTGCAACTCAGCCGACACCTGCTCGATGCGGCGGTAATCCTCCTGATGTACCGGCGGTGTTGGGCCGACGTCAGGTGCGGGCCCGAATCGGTACGGCAGGCAAGTCGTCAGGGCACCGAAATTGCTGAGCATGACCGCCAGCGGAAGGCGGGCCCCACTTTGTTGGTCGTAGGTGCGGGTGACTTCGGCGGGGATCCGGATGACGCCGAAGCGAGCGGCGTCCTGCTGCGGACCATGTCCTCCGACCAGCGGGCAGCCGAAGGCCTTGCTCAAACCCTTGACCAACTGATCGAAACGATTCTGGGTCGCCGCACGATCGAAGCTGCTCGGAACTTCCAAGCCGGCGGCCCGGCCCAGTCGGCCCGGCTCGTCCAGGGCGCCTAGTAACGACCACCAATCCTCGGAGTCCGCCGTCGGCTCGATACCGGCGACATCGCCCATGGCTCGAGGGCCGCCAGTTTGAGACGACAAGTCGGGTGCGGAGGTCGGCCTTCCTCGTGGAACGTACGGGTTGCCGTCCTGGCGCCGATTGAAGTATTCAGCTGTGGTGCAGGGACTCTCCGGGCAGGCACGGCAGACGCCGGCAGCGAGCAGTTGATCACGCAGTTCCGGTGGCGTGTTCGGATGGTGAGCGACAAGGTCACGTTTGGCGGTCTGGTGCGGAAGTTGGGCCGCTTCGGCCTCTGCTGCTTCCTGTCGGGCTAGAAGTTCCAGTGCCGCCGCGGGAGCTCGCAGATGAAAAAGAGCGCTATTTTGGACACTGGGGTCCGAATCGTGCAGCAGGAGTGCGACGGCATCCGGAGGGGTGTTCGGGTTCCGGGCGGTCCAGAGTCTTACCGCCCGAACGGGGTCGACCGCTAATTCCCGGAGGCGCTGTTCGGTTGTATCGGCGGAGCGGGCTTCGTTCGCTCTGAGGAGTCCGAGCTTGCGCTCGGTCGCAGACCGAATGTGCTGAGGTTCCATCGCGGCAGGGTCTCAAACAGCCAGTCTCCGATGCACCCGTAATTCCCCACGTTGGGCGTACTCAACGCGGCACGACAAGTCACCGCTGCGCAGCCGTCTACCACCGGGCCTTGACGGCGGCGCGGCTGAGCGGGACAGGGAGCGCGAGTTCGAGGCGGCTGTGGACGCTGAGTAGAACATGCGGAAGCAGCGTGGGCTGATGGGGAGACGGCGGGGCGGCAGGGTGAGATGCCGAACTCTGCATCGTGATGAAGCGAGCTGGCAACCCTGTCACCAGCGGACCCCTCGACGGCAGGAGCGGGCGTTCGGCTGGGAGCCGCTTTGAGATCATGAGCTGGTGTTGAATCATGACGAGGCCGTCGACTACCTCAATGGGTTCGACGGTATTCCCCCTGAGGTCCTGCAACCGGAACTCCTGTCTGACGGTTCCTGGCTGCTCGAACGGCGAGAGTTCTGGGCGAGCCTGCTCTACGACGGAGCTGACGAGGAACTCCTCGATGCCTTGTTCGGCGGCGAGCAGGGCGTCTTCGACCAGATGACCGACATATGTAAAGAGATCGAACGATCGGGTACGTGGCCGGTACTGAGGCTCGGAACTCAAGCCGGAGACTTCGCGCTGATCAACTGGTATGTGATCGACGAGACGGAGGGCCACGAGTTCGTGGTCCTGCCCGGAGACGGCCGGTGTATCACCGTCGCCTCGGTGGCAGCACACTCCTTCGGTCCCGGGGTGTCCTGGCCGGAGGCCCAGAGACTTGTCGAAAGGGGCGTCCTGGGGTCATCGGCACAGCGGCTGCTTCTGCTGGTGCGTGCCTTGGGCGACGGCGATTCTCTGGCTGAAATGGTCGATCAGGTGGCTGACGCACTCCTCGCGGTCGGTGATGCCGCGTGTCCGCGTGAGACGGCTGTGGAAGCCGCTCGGCAACTGCTCGAAGACCGTGGAGGGAATTGGTCCAGGCACGGTGACGCGCTGGTTTGCGACAACGAATACGCGGCTCGACGGGTGGGTGGACTTCCACCAGAGGATCTACTCAAAGTTACGCGGGCACTTCAGTAAAGGTTGGCACCTCACATCGGTGATCACGTTTGGCTGGTGGCCGATGTGACAGTTGCCTCGCCAGAGTGCCCGGGGATCGCCAGGCTGCGGGAATTCGACTTCGTCGCCGCCGACGGCACGATCCATGATGATCGGCCTCCGGATGCTGACGACCGCCAACGGTGCCCGAAGTAGCCAAATGTCTCCGCTACGTGGACGGCCTCTTCTAAAAGGTCACCCCGTAGTCGGTGGCCTCAAATGTCCGACGGGTAGCGGTCGTCGAGGATCATCTCGCGCACCTCGATGAGGCCGGGCCAGTGGCGCGAGACCGGATCGGCGCCGCGGCGCAGCCAGAGAGTGGTGCCGTCGGCCGACGCCGCGGTGTCGATGACGTGGTCCGCGTCGGCTTCGATCCGGTCCGTCCGGACCAGGCCAAGACCCAGCCGGTCGATTTCGGTCCGCAGGTCACCGTGGGCGAGGTACAGCAGGGCGGCGCGCCCACGGTCGACGCTGACGGCGGCCGGTTCGACACGGGCCAGCCACGGTCGCAGCGCCTCCGCCGTCGCGGTGAACGTGGTAGCAGCGACGGCGACGAAGAGCCGGGTCACCACATCGGTCTCGGCCGGCCCGATGTCGAGAGTCCGGTCGGGAGCGAGGCCGTGACCGTGGGTCTCGCCCTCCCAGCCCAGTTCCTGGTCGGCCCGGTCGATCACCAGCCGGGTGGCCGGCAGTTCAAGGGTGGGTTCGGTGGTCTCGGCGTAGCGGACGTTCGGTGAGTACGTGAAATCCTGCTCGCGCCAGCCGAACCGGTGCAGCAGCGGCCGGGCCATGGCGCGCATGGCGGATTCCTCGTTCACGGCGGTCCGGGTCCCGGACAGCAGCAGATCGGCGCGTTCGATGTCGACGTCGATCCCGTCGGCGCCGAGCTCGTCCGCGAGCGGTGCGTAACGGCGAAGCGTCTCGGCGGCGCTCGCGGTACCGCGGGTCAGCCGGAGCATCGCCTGCATCGCGAACTCCGCGTCGTCCTTCGCCATGGAAAACTCCTCACCGGTGATGGGGCCTGGCGGGCCAGGCCCCATCATCCAAGAACCGTCAGTGGGTCACTCGGCCGGTCGGCGAGATGTTGGCGTGACCCGCGTCCTTGCCGAACAGGTCGAGGCCGCCCTTGCCGTTCTTGAGCTGCACATCCCACTCCTGCTGGCCGGGGTGCCAGCGCCACTCGTAGCCGTACGCGTCGACGTATCCGCCGTTGACCTTGCGCGGTTTGGCCGGGTCCCAGCCCTTCGGCGGCACGAAGACGATCGGGCCCTGGGTGGGCAGCCGCAACTTTTGCACCGCATTGCGGGCACCGGGATTCGTCGCGTAGAACTCCGCAGCCTCCTTCAGCAGCGTGTCCATGACACCGAGGGCCCGGTTCGCGCGAGCCAGCCCGGCGTACTCCACGTTGTGTGCCAGGTTCTTGAGGAACTCCAGGTTGTGCGCCCGCTTGGCGAGCGCGGCGAAGCCCTTGAGGTCCTTCGCGACCTTGGCGCTCTTGGCGAACGCGTCGCCGAGGTACGGGATCATCGAGGCGGCCGAGAGACCGGCGCCGAGCCAGTCGCCCTTCCACAGCGAGATGGCCCCGGAGGCCCCGTCGGCCGCGCCGGTCGGGTCGAAGATGCCGATCAGGTCGAGCAGCAGCTGGGCGATCTCGGAGTCGGTCATCCCGACCGCCTCGGGCATCTGGCGGGTTTCGACCGGGGTGCCGGAGGTCTCGGTGTCCTCTCCCTCGGGCACCGGCGGGTTCGGGTTCGGGTTGGACGCCGCCCACGACTCGAGCAGTTTGCCGGTGGCGACACGCATCGCCTCCAGCGCGATGGTGGCAGCTTCGGCCGCGCTCTTGCCGGCCGCGATGGCCGACGCGTGCGCCCGGGCGGCCGACTCGTACGCCGCGTCAGCCGACGCCCGCGCGGACGCGGCCGACGAGGTGGCCTGGTCAGCCGAACGCTGGGCGGCGGCGGCCGAGGCGCGGGCGTCGGCGGCCGCGTTGGTGGCGGTCCGGGCCGAGGCCGCCGCCGAGTCCGCGGACCGCTTCGCCGCGGCCGCCGCGGTGGCTGCCTGGGCGGCGTACGTCTGGGCCGCCTTGGCCGAGTTGGCGGCCTGCGTCTTGTACCTGTCCGCCTCGGCCGCCGCACCGTTGGCGCGGGCCGCGAGCTCGGCGGCGAGGGCCGCGTCCTGAGCGGCGAGGTTCGCCGACTGGGCAGCCGCGGCGACCAGGGCCTGCACCGCCGACACGTGCGCCGCCGTCTGCTCGTCGCGGAGTTTGGCGCGGAACCGCTCGACCGCCAGGAACTTCCTGCCCATGGCGGCCGGGCCGGCCAGCGCCACCTTGGCTGCGGCCTGCACCTCGGGTCCACCGGCGGCCGAGATGTCGGCGATCGCGACCCGCTCGTCGGTGGCGGCGGCGGTGTCCTTGCCGGTGCGCAGGAAGCGGTAGATGTCCTGCGCCGTGCCCTTGAGCGCCGCCTTGCCTGCCGCCGCGGTGGCCGGTCCGCCGGTGGCGATGATGTTGGAGACGGCGACCCGGTCCTGTGTGGCCCGGCCGGGGTAGTTCGGGAAGGTGAGGAACGCGACGATCTCGGCGTGGCTCTTGTCGAGAACCGCCTTGGCCGCGTCGGTCAGGGCGGTGTTCGCCGGGTTCTGCGCGATCAGTTCGAGCACCCGGGACCGGTCGTCCTGAGTGGCGGCCTCCTCGCGGCCGGCGGTGAGGTAGGTGCGCATTGTCTCGGCGTCGCCGGCCAGGACCTCCTCGGCGGCCTGTGCCGTCCAGGGTCCGCCCTGTTCGCGGAGCAGAACCGCGGCCCGGCGACCGTTGCTCAGCATGGTCTCGGTGGAGGCGCCACTCGCGGTCGCGGCCGCCAGCAGCCCGGCGGTCTCGGCGGAGACCCGCTGCGCCTCCGGCACGTCGGCCATCACGTCGGCCGGTTTGGCCAGTTCGACGGCACGGAAGGCGGACGCCTCAGCGACGGCGTTCGCGGTGTCGGTGGTGAGGCTCTGTGCCTCGGCCGTGCGGGCGGCCTGCTGGACCGCCTCGGCCTGCGTTGCCGCGTCGGCGGCGTCCTTGGCGGCGTTCATGGCCGCGGTTGCGTGCTGGGTGGCCATGGCCGCGGCCTGCTGTGCGGTGCCGGCGAAGACAGCCGCCGCCTCTGCGGCGTCGGCGGCGGCGTCGGCGTGCGCGGCCGAGCGTTGGGCGTACGTCTTGGCCTGTCGTGCCGCGGTGGCGGCGGTGCGGGCCAGCGACTGTGCCTCGTTGGCGGAGCGGTTGGCCGAGGCGGCCAGCCGGCGGGCGCGGGCGGCCTGTTCGCGGGCCCGGGCGGCTTCGGAGTCGGCGACCGCCGCGTGCCCGGCGGCCTCGTCGGCGGCCGTGGCGGCGGCGCCGGCGTTGCCGACCGCGCTGACCGCGGCGACGGCCGCGTCGGCGGCGGCGTCGGCGGCCGCCACGGCCACGTTGATGAAGTCGATGATGCCCTTGACCTGGTTCGCCGCGGCGCGGGCCTCCTGGGCCGCGGTGCGGGCGGCGTCTGCCTTGTTCTTGTCGCCGAGCGCGGCGGCGGCCGCGTTGTAGGCGCGGGTCGCGGCCTGGCCGGCGAGGGTTGCGGCATTGGCGGCCCGGGCGGCCGCCTGGGAGGCGATCCGGGCGGCCTGGCGGGCGGCGGAGGCGGCGTTCACCGCGTCCTGAGCTGCGTCGGCGGCCCGCCCGGCGGCGTCGGCAGCGCGTCCGGCCGCCGCGGTGGCCTTCTTCGCATCCTCCTTGGCCGCGGCGGTCTCGGCGGCTGCCTTCTCGGCCGCCTTCTTGGCCGCGGCCGCGGCTGCGACTGCCTTGTCCGAGGCCTGGCGGGCGGCGAGGGTCTCCTTGGCAGCGGTCTCGCGGGCCGCGCGGGCAACCTCGGCGAGGTCGGAGACCGTCATGATCTCCTGGTCGCGGGCGCGGGCGACGTCCTTGCCGCGCAACAGGAAGTAGCGGATGTCCTCGGTGGTACCAGCTAGCGCCGCCTTGCCGTCGGCCTGAACCTGCGGGCCGCCGGTCGCGATGATCTCGGAGATCCGGACCCGGTCGTCCTGGAGGGCGGCGTTGTAGGAGGTGCCGAGCAGGAACGCGCGGACGGCCTCCGGGCCGTCGGTGAGCGCCTGGCGGCCGGCGGCTCCGGTGGCGGCACCACCGGCGGCGATCGTGTCGGAGACCTGAAGCCGCAGGTCCTGCTCGAGCGCCTGCTGGTAGCCGCTGTCCAGGAAGGCCTTGACCTGGGCGTCGGTGCCGGCCTGGGCGGGCTGGGCGGCACCGGCCATCGCCGGGCCGCTGGAGGCGACGAGTTCGTCCAGGCGGGTCCGCTGGTCCAGGGCCCGGGCGGCGTGCTGGCCTTCCGTGACGAAGGTGCGCACCTCGGCGTCGGTGCCGGTCAGAGCGGTCGCGGCGGCCCGGGACAGGACCGGTCCGCCTTCTCGGAGCAGGGTGACGGCCTCGACGCGTACGGCTTCGATGGGTTCTTCGGCGGCATGAGCCGGGACCGGTGCGACGCTGATGGTGACCGCGGTCGCCAGGGCGGCGACCAGCGTTGCTCTTATTCGCATTATCTCCCCCGTGGTCTGGCCGATCCGGCCAGAGAGGACGAATCGACGCAGCCGAGTCAATCGCATGGAGTTGACATGAATCAATGTTTCGGCTACCTGGAAACTATGGCACAGATCACATCACCAAGGACCATGCCCATCGACGACCCTGATTAGGGTGCTTAGCGTGCGCATCCACGGGGAGGAAACAACCATGCCTACCAGCCTTAGAAAAGCCCTGATCGCAGCCGTGGCTGGGGCTGCGGTGATCGGCGGCTCGCTGGCTTACGGCGTCTCTGCCCACGCCGAGGAGGCCGCCGCCGAGCCGGCCAGCCTGGTCGAGGACTTCAGCTACCCCGGTGCGGCCAAGATCGAGGCCGATAAGAAGATCAAGCTGATCAAGGGCGACGGAAGGATCATGCTCGCCGAGTGCGGATCCGCTAACGACCTCATCCAGGTCGAGTCCTACAACAATCTGTCCGAGCCGGTGTACTGCTTCAAGGTGCTCGGCTCCACCGGACTCTTGGCGCTGGAGATCCCGAACGTCTACTTCATCTGGGCCGGCGACGAGAAGGTCACCGCCACCGTCACGGTCGGCGGCGTCCAGAAGGAGCCGGTGGTCGTCGCGGCCAACGACGGCGAGCCGGTCGGCGCCGAGGACCCGAAGAACCACGCAGTCCTGCTCGAGCTGCGGGTCTGACCTCTGCCGCCCCCGGGCCGGAAGGCGACGTGGGCAGGGCCGGCCGGTCAGCGAGGACGTGCTCATCGACAAGCTGTGGGGGCGGCAGCCGCCGACCGGCCCGAAGAGTTCACTGTTCTGCAAGGTGTTGCGCCTCCGTGCCTGGTCGGCGCGGAGGCGGGAGTGCTGCTCCGCTCCGACAATGGCTACATGTAGCCAACCAGAGAGACGACGGCCGTAGGCCACAACGGCCTGGGGCAGCGCGAACAACGGCAGTTGAGTGCTTGCTGGTTGCTCGATGTGAGGCTTCGTAGTCGTAACAGTCAGGGATGCTGGGATCATGGAGCACCCGTCGAAGGTGATCGTCGAGTGGCTCGTGAGCAACTGTCCGAGCGAGGCGGCTGAGCTGCATACGCCGGCCGCCGAGGAGGCCATAATCGTGTCGGCGGCGACCGGCCCGAGCACGGACAGCGGCAGACATCCCATGTTTTCGATGTAGATCTGTTGGATCCTGCCGGCTCGAATTTCGAGGTCACCACGGCCGGCTCGGCGCAGCACGGCGACGAGCCACGCGAAGTGCGTCTTGCGACCGCGGACTGCACCGAGGGATGCCGCCGCGCGCTGTAGTAACCGTTCGCCGGGATGGGGACCTGGTGGCGTGGGGGCATGGCGCGACCCCGAGGACGGTGAAATTGAACTGGCTTCCATTTCGCCACCGCCGAGTACGACCGTGAGCTGCGCCGGTGCGACAGAGGACACCACCTGGGAGTGGCTGCTTGTGATGGCGGCGCATCAGTGATTCGCACAGGGGGTCATGCAGCAGGTGTCGTCGTCGGTCAGCATCTCGATCGGCAAGCGGGACGAAGCACCTGCACCTCGGGAAATCGATCTCGAACCTCGTCGATGGCCGGCGGTGAGAGGGAATCGAGAGCCGATGAAGAGTCGCAGTGCCTAACGTAACGAACTCGACCGGTTCTTGATCAGCGGTACGGGGGAAACAGGTGTCGGTTCTCTACGGTCTGATTGCCCTCTTCGGTGCGCTCACTCTGCTCAACCTACTGCTCACCTTCGGCATCATCCGGCGTCTGCGCCAGCGCCCGGCGACCGGCTCAGCCACGGACCCGGGCATGCTGCCGTCCGGCTCGCTGGTCGGCGACTTCGCCGCCCGCGACCTGAGCCAGCAGCCGCTGTCCCGAGCCGATCTCGACGGCCGTACGCTCGTCGGTTTCTTCTCGCCCGGCTGCGAAGCCTGCAGCGAGCAGTTGCCGGCTTTCGTGGCCGCCGCGCGGTCGGCGGCGTACGGCCCGCGGTACTCCTGGGCGGTCGTGACGGGCGACGCCGAGTCGGCGTCGCCGTACCTGCCGTCACTGGAGCCGGTCGCACGGGTGGTCCTGCAGAACGAGGACGACTCGCTGCTCTCGGCGTTCTCGGTGCGAGCCTTCCCCTCCTTCTTCGTGGTGGACGCCACCGGCCGCGTCGTGGCCGGCGGCGTCGCCGTGGACGACCTGCCCGTCGCGGCGGCCGCATGAACGGCGCAGACTCCGGCGCCCGCAGCACACTCGCCCTGCTGAAGGCCGCCTTCGCGCTGGCCTGGCAGGCCTCACCGTGGCTGCTCGCGGCGCGGATCGGCGTTGCGCTGGCCGGTGGCTTGGCCCCGGTGGCGGTGGCCTGGCTGACGAAGCTGCTGCTGGACCTGCTGGTCGACGGCGGTACGACCAGGGCGGTGGTGGCCGTGGTGCTGGCGCTGGCTGCGACCACTCTTGTCGGCGCGCTGCTGCCGGCGGTCGGCAACTTCGTCGACGCCGAACTGAGCCGGCGCACTCAGCTCGCCGGGCGTGCCCAGCTCTACCGGGCGATCGGCGGCTTCGGCGGGCTCGGCCGTTTCGAGGATCCGGACTTCCAGGACCGTCTGCAACTGGCTGTCTCCGACGGTCCGGCGACCCCCGCCCAGGTCACCTCGAACGGGTTGACGATCGCGCAGTCCGCGGTCACGATCGTCGGCTTCGTCGCCGCGTTGGCGAGTATGGCCCCCTGGATGGCGGTGGTGGTGGCCGTCGCGGCGATCCCGACCGTCCGGGCCGAGCTGACCCTGTCGCGGGCCCGGGCGGCGATGATGCTGCAACTGGGGCACGCCGGCCGGCGCGAACTGTTCTACGCGGACCTGATCTCGTCGGTCACCGCGGCCAAGGAGGTCCGCATCTACGGGCTCAGCGACCTGTTCGCCGTCCGGATGACGACCGAGCTGCGGAAGATCAACCGGGGGATGCGCGGGCTGGACCTGCGAGAGCTGCGGATGCAGGCAGCACTGACCGGGATCGGCGCGGTGGTGGCCGGCGGCGGACTGGTGTGGGCGGCGCTCTCCGCCCGCTCGGGCCGGCTGGGCGTCGGCGACATCGTGGTCTTCGCGGCCGCCACCGCCGGGGTACAGAACCTGCTCGCCTCGATCATCGGCCACGTCGCCCGTACCCATCAGGCGCTGTTGATTTTCACGCATTTCCAGCAGGTGGTACGGGCGCCGGCCGACCTGGCGCCGCTGGAGGGCCTGCCGGTGCTGCCCGTGCCGCCGCTGCGGGACGCCATCGAGCTGCGCGACGTCTGGTTCCGCTACGGCCCGTCGCTGCCCTGGATCCTTCGGGGCGTCAACCTCACCATCCGCGCCGGCCGGGCGACGGCGCTGGTCGGGCTCAACGGCGCGGGCAAGAGCACGATCGTCAAACTGCTGTGCCGGCTCTACGACCCGACCCGTGGCGCGGTGCTGTGGGATGGCGTCGACCTGCGCCGGTTCCCGATCGAGGAGCTACGCGAGCGCCTGGGCGCCGTCTTCCAGGACTTCATGTCGTACGACCTGAGTGCGGCCGAGAACATCGGGCTCGGCGACGTCGCCCGCCTGGACGACCGCTCGGCGATCGAGGCCACCGCCGAGCGGGCCGGCTGCCACCTGACCGTCGAGAAGCTGCCGCGCGGGTACGACACCCTGCTGACCAGGTTCTTCTCCCCGGACGAGGTGCTCGAAGGGGAGGTGCCGAGCGGCGTGCAGCTCTCCGGCGGGCAGTGGCAGCGACTGGCGCTGGCGCGCGCGTTCATGCGCGCCGACCGGGACCTGCTGATCCTGGACGAGCCGAGCGCCGGCCTGGACGCCGACGCCGAGCACGAGGTCCACACCCGGCTGCGGGAGCTGCGCGAGGGATCCACCAGCGTTCTCATCTCGCACCGGCTGAGCACGGTACGCGACGCCGACACCATCGCCGTGCTGTCCGGCGGGGTGGTCACCGAGCTGGGTGACCACGACACCCTGCTGGCGGCCGGTGGCACGTACGCCGGGCTCTTCACCTTGCAGGCGTCCGGCTACACCGCATCGCCCGATGCGCGCGCAGAGCTTCACCCGTCGACCGGCGGGTGAGAGATACCGGCCGGGAACCCACCGGCCGGTGCACTGGAGGGAGCAACAGATGAGCATGTTGGGCAAGCTTGCCGACCGCCTGCTGGCGACCGTGGCCCCCACGACGGAGGTCGAGGCGGCCTGCGTTCTGATCAGCACGGTGCGCACCCCGGCGGGCTACTGCGCCGGGGCCGACGGCATCGTCCGGTACAAGATCACCAGGAACTACGACTCGTGCCCGGCGCGGGTGACCTACAGCTGCCCGCGGCAGTAGGCGTCCGGGTTCACCCGTCGATTGGCGGGTGAGAAGCGGCGGACGGTGACCGGCCAGCCGGTCACCGTCCGGTCGGGGCGGCAGGGAAGTAAACAGTCGAGCATGTCCGCAAGGTCTGCCGACTGGCTGCGTCACCCACGTCGCCTGCGACTGCTCCGCGTAGGGTGTTGTTCCTGCCGCCGGGCGCCCACTCGGCGGCAGGACTTTTCGCGAGACGGAGGACCGCGATGCTGATCGCCGCCGCCGCGGTGTTCACGCTGGCCGGGGCCGGTGCACTGTGGATTCGAACCGCCATACTCGTGGCCGTCGTCCGTGGCCCGAGCATGCTGCCGACCTATCGCGACGGCGACCGGCTGATCGCCCGCCGCCGGCGATCGGCCGCGCCCCGGCGCGGCGACGTGGTGGTGTTCCGCAATCCGCGTCCGCACGGGGTGCCGGGATCCTCCGACGGGCCGCTACTGGTCAAGCGGGTCGCGGCGATCGCGGACGACGCGGCCCCGGACGGGATTGCCGCCGCTGTCGTGCCGCACGGCCACGTCGCGGTGATCGGCGACAATCGCGCGCAGAGCCTGGACTCGCGGCACCTGGGCTTCATCCCGATCGCCAACATCCTCGCCACGGTCGTCCGCCGCATCGGCGACTGATCCCGCAGAGAGCGGGCTCCGGCGTGCACTCTCTCGCCTCGGCTGCCGGGCCCTGCTGACGACGGTCTTCGTCGTGGCGGTGGCCGGCAAGGTCGGCCCGGCGGCCTTCGCCGCCTTCGTCGGCTCGCTCCGGCCGATGAACAGCAGGCGCAGGATACGACCGTTGTCCGCGGCAAGAGATTTCGTCAGGATGGGAAGGCGTTGGTCACCGTTGTCAGCTGGGAGGCGTCAGGCTGGCAGGAATGACCTCTCCCTTTTCTTCAGCGAATTCCGTGAGTAACTCCAACGCAAAATTGATGAGGTCCAGGTCAGCATCGGGAGGTAGGTCATTGATGCCAGTAACGGATCCAAGCCTCGTTGAGATTAGAATCGAATACCAGACGTGGTTCGAATATCTCCCGAGAAGGCGCGCGGCCACCCACTCCTGAAATCCGTCGAGCTGTGAGCGGTCCGATGCAAGGTCGAAACCCACCACAAGGGAGACCAGGCTCGCGAACCGGTCATCGGGTAGATACATGCCACGCCTACGTGTGAGATGGAAGAGAAGCTCTCCGAGGCGCATGTCCGATTGACCTCTCCGAGGTTGGGAGCCGAGGGCCACAGGTTCGATCAACATCAGCATCTTAAGGCGGGACGCTCCACAGGACCTGCCCACCGTCCACGAAACCACAGGGCTGGCGCACAGTCTCCTCGGGATGACAGGAGCCATCCTGCACCCGCAGGCCGACGGAGCCCATCCGATGAGGGCGTTTCTAGATTGCAGCCCTCAAGCGGGCGATCTCGGTGACGATTCGCCGGCGGAGTTCGTCGTGGCGGGCCGCGAGGCCGGCCTCGGGTCCGTAGAACTCGTCAGGGTCGTAGAGCCAGACGGGCCTGCCGATGTGCGCCGGTTTCTCCCACTCATAGCGCGGGAACAGGTGCGCGTGCAGATAGGCGTCCGTGTTGCCGAGGATCTCGTAGTTCATCCGACGGAACCCGGTATCGGTGGCACGGCAGGCGGTCTCTACCGCCTGGCCCAGTGTGTCCATGCTGTCGAGGAATTCCAGACGCTGCCTCTTCGGCAGGTCCGTGAGTCGATCAACTCGTGGGTCGTCCACCAGTAGCACGCAGTATCCCGGCAGGAACTGAGTGTCTCCGATGACAGCGAACGACTGCGGCATCTTGGCCAGCAGAGTGGGGTTGGTCCCGGCCCTCGCGGACCCGATACGGTCCAACTTCCACGCCTCTGATGCAGTCACGTGCGCCATAAAACACGACCCTTCGGCACGTGCTCAGCCGTACACACGCGGCCGATGCCCGAATTGCGGCAGATCCGGATGTTCAGCTCGTTTCAGGATCACGGCCGCAGGCGAACCCGCTTGCCGCGGATGATGACGGCTCGGGGCTTGTCGAGTTGGCCGAGGTCGGTCCGTGGATCAGCGTCGAACACAACAGCATCAGCTGGGGCTCCGTCCACCAAGCCCGGCAGCCCGAGGTAAGACCGGGCGGTCCAGGATGCGGCGCCGATGGCGTGGTGTGGCGATACGCCGGCGGCTACCAGAGCGCGGATCTCATGGGCGATGGCACCATGCGGCCGTGAGTCTGTACCAGCCAGCACGGTGACCCCCGCTTCGACGGCGGCAGCGGTGAGCCGGGCATGCACGCTGGCTCCTGGCACTTGCCAGCTCTTGCGTGCGCGTTCCGGATCGGCGTTGATCTGCGCGAGGTGAGCCGTGATCACCGACAATGTCGGAGTCAACGCGATGCCCTGCTCGGCCATGCGCGGTAACAGTTCCAGGTCCAGGCCCATGCCGTGCTCGATGGAGTCCACTCCCGCCTCGACCGCCACCACACCACCTGCCGCGTGCTGGGAATGCACCGCAAGGCGCCCACCGACCCCGTGCACGCGCGTGACAGCCTCGCGTAGCACTTCCACCGGCATGACGTCGTCGCCAGGCCGCCAGTCGATTACCACTTTGGCCCAACCGGTGCGGGCCGCCTGCTCGGCTGCGACGGCGGGCAGGTCGGCCGGTTCCGGCCGACGGCCCCAGCCCTGCATGAACTGCCCGTGCTGAGCGATCCACGGGCCGGCGTGGAAGGCTCGCGGGCTTTCGTCCGCCCGCCCGAACCAGTCGGGCGGATCACCGGCCAGGCCGGGCGCACGGATGAGGGTGACTCCCGCATCCAAGTGCGCTTGTAGATCCCCCTGTAGGACGCGGACATCCAGTGGCTGGCCGGGCGTCTCGGCTCCGGGGTGGGTATGCGCATCGACAAGTCCGGGCAGAATCCAGCCCTCGGCAGCGAGCTCCGCACCGGCTACCGGGTCTGTGGTCCATCGATCTCCGTCGGCATAGAGATCGACTGGCTCTCCCTCAGGAAGAGCAAAACCGCGGACCCTCAGCACTGTCACCACGCCACCCCGTATTGAACGTCACCCACACGGCCAGACGACCGAACGACCAGCATGCCACCCTGTGGCTGACGGGTCCGATCGGCGAACGGGACCGGCCCGCAACGGAAACCCCTAGTCAGAACGTCCGCTTTTCGGCGAGTCCGGAACCTGGCTGCTTGATCGCCCCACGGCATGCCCGGCACGTCGCGGCAGCTCGCCGGGCTCGCAGCGGCAGCCGATCGCTCCATCCATCCCGCGGCCAACAGCGAAGGCTGCGTCCGGCAGGTGACACCGGTCGAGGCCGAGCGATGAGGACACCACTCGACCTCGTCGCCGAACGCATGACCGATGCATTCGGCGACGAGGTCGAAGCTGGGAACAAGCCTCCCGGATGAACCGGCGGCGTGCGACGCCGGGGCCCCGGCGTCGGATTAGCGGAGCGGACCGATCGGGATGCACTTGGCCTGAATCGGATCCCACTCCGTGCCGGGCGGGCACGGCGCCGCGACCGACGGAGCGGCGAACGGGCCGGCCAGGAAACCTAGCCCCAGCAGGACGGTCACCACGACTCTGGAAGCATGCCTACGCACTATCGGGCTCCTCGGTTGCTCGCGTTGATGCCTCGCGGTGCGCATCGGCCACACCGGTCGGCGACGCTCTCGATCGTATCGAGACGCAGCGATCAGCATAGATGTTTTCTCCGCGTGTGTGGGGACGACGTGACGGTCGCAGGGCGACACACCCGGTCCGGCGGCAGGCCCGGGGAGACGGCGAAAGAGTCGGCCTCCACGGCGGACCGGTGACATCGGTCAAGCGGACCCAAGTCCAACTTCGACTGCACGGAGCCTGACCGCGTCGCTCGTTTCTGGTGCGAGGTGTGGGGGCACGTTGTACCGCCGCGGAGGGGTCCGCGGCATGGGACGATTTCGATCGCGCGGTGCAAGCGTCGCTTTCCGACGAGCGAGGCTGCCGAGCGGACCCGTCACCGGGCTTCCGGGTAGCTACGGATCAGTCCAGACAAAGACAGAAGGGGTGACCTGCGGGGTCCAGGAAGACCCGGTAGGACGTACCGGGCTGGTCCGGATGTTTGGTTGCACCGAGCTCGATCACTGTTTCCTCGGCGGCGTCGAGGTCGTCAACGAGCATGTCGAGGTGCATCTGTTTGGGTCGCTCCCGGGTCGGCCACGTCGGCGGCACGTAGTCAGCCACCCGATGGAAGGCGATGCACTGGCCGACCTCAGGACAGGCCGAAGCCCGGTCGGCGGAGACGTCGACCTTCCAATCCAGCATCGCGCCGTAGAACCTGGCGAGCGCGCCAGGATCAGGACAGTCGATGGCGACGAGAGGCAAGCGAGCGATGGCCATGCCGGCCAGGATATCGACCACTGCAATTGAGGCATTCCGAGAACGGCCGTTGACGGTTGACGACGGCGCCGGCCGAGCGCGGACAGCGCCAGTTGAGTATGCGTCGGGGCGCGTCGGTATAAGTCTCGGATACGGTGGTGATCGCTCGCCACAGTGCGGCCATGCCGTACATCCGGGGTCGTGTCCTTGTGCGTGGGTGCTTTCGGGCAGACCAGTACACCTTCGTCAAGCCGATGCGAGTGGTGAGTGACGATGACGCGGGACTTCCGCGCCCTCGATCAGACCCCGAAAGCGGCGTGAGCAGGCTCGGACGTGACCGGACGCGGATCGTTCTGTGTCTGACCCCGGCCTTCGGACGGCGTGGTCGCCTTCTTGATTGATCCCATCCGGTCACGTGCACCGGTATCGCCTCGGTCCACGCCGTGCCGACCGCGGTACCGTCAGCCCAATGCTCAAGTCGCGCAGCGGCGCCTGGTCGAGAGGGCGCCCGGATGCGAGATCCCCCATAGCGGAATCCGATCATCCGGCAAAGCGTGCCAGCCTACGTCGACTTCAGGTCGATGTTTTGTCTGACATGGTTTCCGGGGCCGGTCCGGGTGGGTGGGGTATGTCCCCAAAAATGTCCCGTCCCGGTTCCTGCCCGACGTTACCCGGTCTCCTGACTCATGAAGCGCTCGGTGGGCAGGCCACTGAAGTGCAGCAGCCAGAGCGTCTGCGGGGAGGGCCGGACGAACCGGCAGGTGACCGTGCGACTCTCCGCGCTCTGTTGCGCCTCCAAGAGGGCACGCAGGCCGGCGACATCGCAGAACTCGACCCCCGCGAGGTCGATCGCCACGTCGCGAGCACCTTCGGCGGCTATCGTTTCGCGGAGCTGCCCTTTGACGGTCACGGCGTTGGCGACATCGAGTTCGCCGGCTACGGCGATGATGAGCCCTTCGCCGTCTCGCCAGGACAACAGGCGTGCGCTGCCGGCTCGCTTCACACAGAAACCGGGAAACCACAGATCGTCGGCGTTCATGCTTGGCCTTCCCTGCCCGGCTGTACCTGGCCCGGCGTTCCCATGCGCCGCCGGGCCATGCTGGTTCTTATTCGTGACGTCCCAACGGTGACCCGACACGTTTTGGAGTCCATACCGGGCCCGGGACAGCCGGGTAGCGGCCGACACCGCCACGACGCGCTCACCAGCCATGCGCCACGCCCTTCCCGTTCGGTGCCGCCACCGTGATAGGACTCAATCTGCCGGTCGGTCCGGATGCCACGCCTCCGTATTAATACGGAATCCACTACGTAAATCACGGTCTCCGCGCCCCGGCAGCACCTGCCCGCTGCGATAGTCGGACAGCGGCCCAGCAGCGAACACCGCCCCGATCGACATCGGCAGCAAACTCGGAGCTTCGCGGCGGCAAGAGCGTGCCGCGAGTTGCTGCCGAGTGACGTACCGGACCTGACGAGGGCCGTTGCCCGGCAGCCTTTGTTACCTCTCCCCGGGGTGGCCCACACGAATGCAGCGGCGAAGGGAGTGGACCATGGACAGGAACGTGACACCGGTCATTTGTGACCACCGCGTGCTGCATGAGCCGCAGGCGGTGCTCGCGGCGGCGCTGGAGGCGTACGTCGCGATCGACTCAGCGGATCGAATACTCGGCTGGAACGCCGCAGCCGAGGCTCTGTTCGGCTATTCGCACGCTCAGGCGTGCGGGCGCGTCCTCGCTGATCTGATCATTCCGATGCGGTATCGGCAGCAGCACCGCGCCGGCCTGGCCAGGCTGGCTGCCGGCGGACCGGGGCGGGTGCTCGGGCAACGCCTGCAGCTCGCCGCGGTACACCGCGACGGCCACGAACTATTGATCGAGCTGACGTTGACCGTCACCGCCACCCCGGACGGGCCGGTGTTCCACGCCTTCGCCCACGACGTGAGTACCAAGGTGCGCGCCGCCCGGTTCACCACGGTGGAGGCCGCGGTCTCACGAGGGTTGGCCGAGGCGTCGTCCAGCGATGCCGCATCAGCCCGGGTAGTCGAGGCACTCGGGGTGAACATGGGCTGGCCGGTGGTCGAGCTGTGGCTGACTGACCTGGACCGTCAACTGCTGGTCTGCGCCGCGCGCTACGCCGAGTCCGGTCGGCGTGTGCGCGGGTTCGCCGTCAACGAAATCGACTACGGCATCGGACTGCCCGGCCGCGTCTACCGACAGCGGCGACCATCCTGGGTGCCGGATCTGGCCGCCGATGCCACGTTGGTACGCAGCAGCGCCGCCGCCGCGATCGGCCTGCGCGCCGCGGTCGGTGTACCGGTCTGGGCCAGCGGGCGCATCCTCGGCGTCCTGTGCGTTTACGGTGACCGCGCCGAGGATCCCGAGGACACCCTCATCGCGCTGCTGTCCGGGGTAGCCGCGCACGTCGGGCAGTATCTGGAACGCCGCCGCGCCGAAGAACTCGCCATCGAACTCGCCCGCACCAAGGACGAATTCCTCGCCCTGGTCACCCACGAACTACGCAACCCGCTGACCGCGATCACCGCCACCGCGACGATGCTCAGCGGCGAGGTCGACGCACTCTCCCAGCCAGAGCTGCGCCACTACCTGGCCATTATCAACCGCAACGCGCAGCGGCTCACCGTGATGTCGGAAGACCTCCTCGACCTTGCCCGCCTCGAGTCCGGGAATCTGGCCATCCGCCCCACCGCCTGCGACCTGGCCGCCGTCATCAACGCCTCGATACAGGACCTCACCGAGACGGCCGGGGACAAAGACCTGACCCTCGCCGTGACGATGCCGCCGCGGCTGTCTCTGTACGCCGACCCGGACCGGCTGCGACAGGTTGCCGACAACCTGTTGTCCAACGCGATCAAGTACACCCCGGCCGGCGGTGCGATCACCGTCACCGCCGATACCCGCAACGAACCCGACAGCGACAGCGAGCGGATCCTCTGGTCGATCTCCGATACCGGCATCGGCATTCCCGCCACCGACCGGCCGAGACTGTTCCGCCGCTTCTACCGCGCCTCCACCGCCCTCGACCGGCGCATCCCCGGCACCGGCCTCGGCCTGGTCATCGTCCGCACCATCCTCGAACGCCACCAGGGCAGCATCACCGTGACCGACCACCACGGCCCGGGCACTACCTTCACCATCGACCTGCCCACCGAGCTCTCGACATAGCTCGAGCGCCAGGGCCGTTCGGACGATCTGAGCCGAGCGACGCCTCCGTCCCGCCGGGCATGATCCCATCGCCATGATCGACGAACGGCTCAGGACTACGCCCACGATCTGCAGGCCGGCCACGGTCGATTGCGGCAGTCGCCGCGGGCCTCGGCGTGCTGGGCCGAGGCGGACCGCAGTTCGGCCGGCACTGCTCCGTCGAGCTATGACCGGTCAAGGAGCCGTTCTCGCTGACCCAGCGCCGTCTGCCGATCGTCGAGCGCGGCCGCCCGCTGCTCCTGTGATTCGTCGCGCCGGATGCTCCTATGGATGTCAAGCGGCGAGTTCAAGATCGTTTGTGGTGATGACCAGTGCCATCGGCAGCGAATCCGCAGAACGTGTCAGCTGTAGCCCGTTTCCTACTGCCCGACGGTGGGTTTCGACGTGAGGCGGGACGACGCGGAACCGCTCGCAGCCGGCCCGCCGCCGCAACGATCCGCCGATCGAGTGACAAGCGGCCCCTGCAACTCCGTACGGCTCTAGGGTGAGACTGACCAGGAACAGGTGATCGCCATGGGCGGGCTGAATCAGCGCGCCCCGGGCCGCCGCATCAGCGAAAGGACATCGCTGTGATGCCCGCCGGTCTGACGATCGCCGATATGACGGTTCGCTTCGGTGCCCAGGTAGTCGTCGACGGCATCGACCTCACCGTCGCCCAGGGAGAGGCGGTCGGGTTGATCGGCGGTTCCGGATCCGGCAAGACGACGACCGCACTCGCCGTGCTGGGCCTGCTGCCGGCCACCGCCCGGGTCACCGGAAGCATCACCGTGGCGGGTGGGGAGGTGGTCGGGGCGCGTGCTCGCGACCTCCGCCGGCTGCGCGGGCGGCAGGTGTCGTTCGTCGGCCAGGACGCGCTCACCGCGCTCCATCCGCTGATGACGGTCGGCCGCCAGGTGGCGATCCCGTTGCGACGACACCGCGGTCTCTCCGGCCGGGCGCTGATCATGGCGACGGCCGCGTTGCTGGAACAGGTGGGGCTGCCGGCGAGGACCTTGCGGGCGTACCCGGCGCAGCTGTCGGGGGGCCAGCGGCAACGGGTGGCGATCGTGTTCGCGATGGCCTCCCGGCCGGCGCTGCTGATCGCCGACGAGCCCACCAGCGCGCTCGACACGACGACGCAGGCGGGTGTCCTGGACCTGCTGCGCTCGCTGTCGATGCGAGGGGAACACCGTACCTCCCTGCTGTTGATCAGCCATGACATCGCGGTGGTAAGTCAGGTGTGCGCGCGGCTGGTGATAATGCGGCAGGGACGGGTGGTGGAACAGGGGGCGACCACCCGGGTACTGGGCGGGCCCACACACCCGTACACCCGTGAACTGGTGGCAGCGGCTCGGGCACTGACCGCCGTGCCGGGTGCCGCGTGACCCTGCTGACCGCTACCGGAGTGACCAAACGGTATCCGTCGGCCCGGCGGCATCCGTTCGGGCGGCGCCCGGTTCGTACCGTGCTGGACGCGGTGGACCTGGCGGTGTCGGCGGGGGAACGGCTGGGCATCGTCGGCGGGTCCGGCGCCGGCAAGTCGACGCTGCTGCGGCTGCTGCTCGCGGTCGAGGCCCCGGACACCGGCGAGGTGCGGTTTCGGGGACGGCCGGTTCGCCCGGCCCGGCCGGGGCGGCTGGGATGGTTCCGCCGCGAGGTGCAGTTCGTGGCGCAGGACCCGTACGCGTCGCTCAGCCCGCGGATGACCGTCCGGGACATCATCGGCGAACCGCTGCACTGCTTGCGTGTTCCGGGAGACCGTCCGCGACGGATCGACGAGTTGCTCCGCGCGGTCCGTCTCGACCCGGCGCTGGCCTCGCGGCTGCCCTCGGCCCTCTCCGGCGGGCAACGCCAACGCGTGGCGCTGGCCCGGGCACTCGCGCCCCGGCCGGCCGTGCTGGTCGCCGACGAGCCGATCAGCGCGCTCGACGCTCCGGTCCGGGTGGCGATACTGGACCTGCTCCGCGAGGTCACTGTCGCCGAGGGCAGCGCGCTGGTCCTGGTGGCACACGATCTCGCGGCGGTGCGGCGCGCCTGCACCCGGGTGATGGTGCTCGACCAGGGCCGAGTCGTCGAGTCCGGCCCAGTGGACCAGGTGTTCCACGCACCCCGGTCGGCGGTCGCCCGGGACCTCATCGAGGCCATACCCAGGTTACCCGGCGAGGTCGCCCGATGAGGCGCCCAGCTTCTCCGCGCACGCGGTCACCCCAGCGGCGAGCCGGCGCACGAGTCCTGGCCGCGGCCGTCACCCTACTGACGATCAGCGGCTCGGCCGCCTGCTTCACCACGGAGCCGAGGCCCGATCGCGGCGGTGACCAGCGGTTGAGCGTGGGTCTGGCGGGCCCACCCAACCGGCGGATGTCACCCTTCTCCCAGGACGCGTGGCGGGGCGCCCAACTCGGCGCGTCCGAAACCCTCGTCAACATCGACCAGGCCGGCGCAGTCACCCCCGGCCTGGCCGTGAGCTGGTCACAGGTCGATGCGACCACCGTCCGGGTGAAACTGCGCGACGGCGTCGTCTTCCACGACGGCACTCCACTGACCGCCGAGCACGCCGCGCACTCACTCACTCACGCCATCGCGGCCGAACCCGTACTCAGGGCGCTCGTGGGGGTCCGGCTGACGGCCACCGCAGTGGGCGGCGACACGCTGGAGTTACGCACCGCGAAGCCGGATCCGGCACTGCTGCACCGCCTCGCCTCGCCGCAGTTGGTCATCCTCGCCCCGAAGGCGTACGGGCGCGATCCGGGCGCACCCGACCCCCTCGGCGCCGGGACCGGGCCGTATCGGTTCACCTCCCTACAGGGCACCTCGGCCGCGACGCTGGAGCGCAACGACGCCTACTGGGGCGGCCGGCCGGCGCTCGCCGGTGTGGACGTGCGCTTCCTCCCGGAGGGTTCGGCCCGGGTCGGCGCGCTGCGCTCGGGCGAAGTCGACGTGGTCAACCAGGTGCCGATCGCGCAGTTGCCCAACCTCGGCGACCGGCGCTTGATCGAGGTGCCGCTGCCCCGCACGGTCAGCCTGTATCTGGTCACCGCCGAGGGCCGGACGTTCGCCGATCCCGGCCTACGGGCGGCCGCCCGCGCGGCGGTCGACCCCACGATGATCGCGGCAGGCGTGTTCGAGGGGCGCGCCGATCCGGCCGCCGGCCTCTTCGGGCCGGCGTCGGGGTGGGCGGCCCGGCACCGCGCCGCGGCGCGGGCCGCGGCAGCGCCGCCGGACACGCCGGACGACCCCTCCGGCCAGAGGATCACCCTGGCCACCTACCCCAACAAGCCCGAGTTGCCGGAGGCCGCCTCGGTACTGGCCGCCACGCTGACCGCCCGGGGATTCGTGGTGGAGACGGTCGTGCGTGACTACCTCACGATCGAACCGGAGGTGCTGGCCGGCCGGTTCGACGCGGTCATTCTCTCCCGCTCCTACCTGCTCGACGTCAACGATCCCATCGCGTTCCTGACCTCGGACTTCAGCTGCGCGGGCAGCTACAACGTGGCACGGTTCTGCGCCCCCGGCTTCGACTCCCGCCTCGCCGCGGCGGATGGCCACACCGACCTGCCCTCCCGCCACGCGGCCGCGCTGGCGCTCGAGGCCGAACTGGTCAACCGCGCGGTGGTCGTGCCACTGGTCCATGACCGGGCCAGGCTGGCCACCGCGGCCGGCGTCACCGATCTGGCCGCGGACCCCTACGAGCGGACCCTGGTCACCGTCCACACCTCCTTACGATGACCGGCTGGCCGGACCGGCTGGGAAGGATGGGGGTGCTCGCCTGCGCGGTCGGCGGGCTGGCCGTCGTCGTCGCCGCGCTGCCCTGGCTGCGTGGCGACGACCCGGCCCGGTCGGTGCTCCGCGCGCGGCTGGAGGACCGCGACCCCGACCCGGCGGCGCTTGCGGCCGTCCGGTCCGAACTCCACCTCGCCGACAACCCGGTCCAGGGCGCCGCGGACTGGCTGACCGACGCCGCCCGGGGCGAATTCGGCACCTCCTGGGTGACCGGCGAGCCGGTACGCGACCTGCTGCTCACCGCCGCCGGTGTGTCCACCAGCCTGGCCGGCGCAGCCTCGGCGGTGGCTGTGGTGGTCGGGCTGGCCCTGGCCGCTCCGGTCGTCTGGGCGCTGTCCGGGGAGTGCCGGTCGCCGGGCCGCTGTACACGTGGCGTGCGAGTCGCCGGGGCGGTCGTCGCCGCGCTGTCGGAGGTCGCCCTGGCCGCTGCCCTGCTGACCCTCGTCGCGGTGCGTTGGCGGCTCGCCCCGGTGGCCGGCTGGTTCGGCCCCTCCTACATGCTGCTGCCGGCCCTGGCGCTCGGCGTACCCAGCGGAGGGCTGTTCGCCCGGCTGGTCGGGACAGCCGCCGACGCCATCGCCGGAGAAACCTGGGTGCGGACCTGGCGGGCGGCCGGTTGCGGTCGGATCACCCTCACCGTCGCGATCGTCCGCCGGGCCGTCACCGCCGCCGTCCCCCAGGTGGCGGCCCTGTTCATGGGGCTGCTCGGCGGAGCGGTCGTCGTCGAGGAGATGTTCGCCGTTCCGGGACTCGGGCGGCTCTCGCTGCACGCCGCGCTCGCCCAGGACCTCCCCGTCCTCCAGGGTTGCGTGCTGACGCTGGTGCTGGCCGGCACGGCCGCCGGGGCATCTGGCATCGCGGCGCAACGCGTGCTGCTCGGTCCGGCGGGCGCCGCCGCCGCGCTGGCGCCCGCCGGACCGGCACGTCCCCGCCGGCCGCACCGGCGGACACCCCTGCCGGTGGCTGCCGTGCTGACCGCACCGATCCTGGCCGGGCTGCTCCGTGATCCGCACGGGGTCCGGCTGGAACGGCGGCTGAGCGGCCCGTCCTGGGCCTATCCGCTGGGAACCGATCCCGTCGGTCGTGACGTCCTCGCCCGGTTCGGTCACGGCGCCGTACTCACCATCGGCACGGCGGCGGCCGTGACCGCCGTGGGGCTGATCGTCGGGCTGGTCGTCGGCCTGCGGGGATCCGCCGCCCGGGTCGGCGTCGTGGACATCGTCAACGCACTGCCCTTCGTCCTGGTCGGCCTGGTCCTCGCCGCTGTCCTCGGACCGGGCCTGCTCTGCGCCGCGATCTCGGCGGCGCTGGTGGCCTGCGTACCCATCGCCATCCATACCCGCAGCCTCGCCACGGAGGTCCGTGCCAGTGGCTACCACCAGGCGGCGGTCCTCGCCGGCGCCGGCGCCGGCTGGATCCTTCGCCGCCACCTGCTTCCCGCGGTGACCGGACCGGTCCTGGCGTACGCCCTGACCCGGGTACCCTCGACCGCCTTGGCCATTGCCGCGCTGGGCTTCCTCGGCCTCGGCCTTGGCCACGACACACCGGAGTGGGGCGCCGAACTAGCCGCGGCCATCGACTACCTGGAACGTGCACCCACGCTGGTGACCGCACCGGTTCTCGGCCTCGTCCTGCTCGGGGTCCTGGCCGGATCCGCCCCGGTGGAACTCGGCCGGCGGACGGCGCTCTGAGAACCGGGATCTCGCCGTCGGTGCCGGGCCGCTGGTCACGGCCGCTGACTGTCGAGGTCCTGCGCCCTGATCCAGGCGGCTACCTGGTTCCGGCTGGTGACCCCGAGTTTGGTGAGGATGTGTTCGACGTGGCTCTCAGCGGTGCGCTGGGAGATGACCAGTTCGGCGGCGATCTGCCGGTTGGACAGGCCCTGAGTGACGAGGGCGGCGACCTGTCGTTCGCGGCGGGTCAGCCGGATCGCCGCCTCCTCCCCCGGTGCCGGCGTGGAGTGCCGCGGCTCCTCGAAAGCGTAGGCGAGGATGTCCTCGTACGACAGCGTCCGCCCGTAGTGGACGGCATCGGTGAAGGCGTCGTCGCCGAGAGCGGCTCGGAGTTGCCGTTCGCACGCATCGTGGTGGCCGACCAGGTGCAGGTAGGAGGTGATGGGCGTGCCGATCTCGGTCCAGAGCGCCCCAGCGGCGCCCAGCAGACCCGCGGCACGCCGGTGACGTTTCTCGTCGGCCGTGACCCAAGCCAGGACCTCCAGGCACTGGGCGGTGGTGTAACGGTCGTGGTGCGCCCACGCCTGCTTGAGTCGCAGCGCCTGCACCACCTGCGCGGTCGCCTGCTGAAGGTCCCCCTGCCGCCAGGCGAGGAGCCCACCCGCCCACAGCGCGATGGACCGGTGGAAGCTCGCGCTCCGGGACTCGACGATCGCCAGCATCTCCTGCTGGGCGGCGACGGCCCGGTCCTGGTCATCGGCCAGCCCGGCAGCAATACAGAACGAACTGAGCACCATCAGGTACAGGTGGGTGTCCCGGTCCGGCAGCCCCGACAAGACCGTACGAGCCCGGCCGAGGGATTCGACCGCGACGGGTAGATCGTCGGCATACAGCGCGCCCACACCGCGGATGTAGTCGGCATAGGCGAGTTCGACGAGGCAGCCCAAGTGCCGGGTCAGGTCCTCACCCTGGTCCAGCAGCCGCCTCCCGGCGTCGGCATCGCCCTGCGCGAACGCGAGATGGCTGTTGACCAACAGTGCCCGGGCGCGCAAGGCCGTCGGCGCCACCGCCTTCTCCAGCGCGCGGTCCAGCCAGCGCCGGCCCTCACCGAACAGGCCCCGGCTGCGCCAGTAGAGGCCAGGCAGGGTCACCGCGAGACGCATGGCGGTCTCGGCGTGACCGGGCTCGGCCAGGCAGAATTCGATGGCCGCCCGCAGATTGGGATGTTCCAGGCGGAGCCGCGCCATCCAGTACGGCTGCTGGTCGCCGGCCCACTCGGCACGAGCCCGAGCCAGCAGCTGTTCGCACCAGTCGCGGTGCCGGCGGCGCAGCATCGTGTCCTGCCCCGCCTCGCCGAGTTGCTCCTGTCCGTAGTCGCGGATGGTCTCCAGCATCCGGTACCGCGCCGTCACCGCCTTGCCGTCGCGCGGGTCATCGCGGACCAGGATCGACTTCTCCATCAGGCCGGCCAGCAGATCCAGCAGATCGTCGGCGGGAAGTTCCTCGTCGGCGCAGACGCCCTCGGCCGCGTCGATCTCGAACCCGCCGACGAACACCGTCAATCGTGCCCACAGCAGGCGCTCCGGCTTGTCGCACAGCTCGAAGGACCAGTCGACGCAGGCTCGCAAGGTCTGCTGTCGCGCCGGAGCATTGCGAGCGCCCTGGCCGAGCACGGCGAACCGGCCGCTGAGCCGGTCGAGGATCTGCTGCGGCGTCAGCACCCGGACGCGCGAGGCGGCCAGCTCGATCGCGAGCGGCAGCCCGTCCAGGCGCTGGCAGAGGCCGGCCACCGCGGCGCGGTTGTCGGCGGTAAGGGTGAAACCGGGTTCGACGCACCGTGCCCGGGCGGTGAACAGCGTCACCGATTCGCACCGTTCGAGGTCGGCGAGGTCCGCCCGCGGAATCGGCAGCGGCGTCACCGCGAAGGTCACCTCACCTTCGGCGCCCAGCGATTGGCGGCTGGTGGCCAGGATCCGCAGCCGGGGGCACGTCCGGAGCAGCGCAGCGGCCAGCAGCGCGCACGCGGGCAGCAGGTGTTCAGCATTGTCCAGCACCAGTAGGGTCTGCCGCTCGGTGAGGTAGTCGGTCAGCTGCCGCATCGGCGGCCGGCCGCCCGGCTTGTGGACCTCCAGCGCGACCGCCACCAGATGGGCCAGCACATCCGGGTCCGACACCTCCCATGAGGGCAACCCCGGATTGCGCAGCTCGGTCAGGTCAACGAACCACACCCCGTCCGAGAACGCCCGCCGTACGTGCCCGGCCACGCGCAGCGCCAGCCGCGTCTTGCCCGTGCCCCCGACACCGGTCAACGTCAACAGCCGGGCGTCGGCCAGCAACCGCCGGATCTCGTCCAACTCCTGACGGCGGCCGACGAAGCTGTTCAACTCCACTGGCAGGTTACCGATCGGTACTCGACCAGTCGACGGCATGACGCACCCCCCAGCACCTACGGTGCCACCGCAATCCTCTGATCCCCCCACCCCGCGGACGCTTTCCAGCATCCGGTACCGCATCGCGTCCTGGAACGGTTCTCGGACGAGGACCGACTCGTCCAGAAGTGAACCCGCCAGGCCGAGCATGTCCCCGGCGGCCAGGTCGCCGAAGCCGCAGACGTTCTCGACGGTCTCCAGCGTGAACCCACCGGCGGAAACCGACAGCCGTGCCCACAGCCGCTGCTCCAGCTTCGTGCACAGGTCGCAGCTCCAGGTCAGACATGCGCAGCATCTGCTGACGGTAAGGTGCCCCGCGTCTACCCGGCTGAGCAGCCGTAGCCGGTCCCGGACGCAGTCACGGATCTGACCGGCAGACAGGACCGGCAGCCACGCCACGGCCGGCTCGATCGCCAGGCAGTCCATCGAGCCGATGGCAGATCTCCACCACCGGCGCCTGGTCGGCCTCGCGGAGCGAAGAGCCCGACGCCATCGCCGCCGCGCGTTGCGTGAACAGCTCGATCGCCGGATATCGTGCCAGCTGAATCCGGTCGTTTCACCAGCCGGGCGGTATGCGGGCCAGATCCCAGGCCATCGTGAGTGGTGGGCCGGGTCCTATGGCGCGGCCCGCCACTGGGTGCGTGCATCTTTGAGCCCATTTTCATCCTGACGGCGCAGGTTACCGGGATGAGAGCCAGAGGTGTCCGAGATCCCATCCCGCCCGTACCGGTTCGGAATCTGCCCTCGCTGTCCGAGTCTGTTGGTCCGGGCCGCCGTGCTCCGGCTGGTGTCAGTCACACCCGGCCGTCATCCGTGAGCCGGGTGGGGGCGGCAAGCAGGCTCCTCTGGCGGCTGTGGCCCCTGCGTCATCGACTCCGGTCGGGGGCGGTGCGGCGGGTCGTCGCCGGTTGGGCGCGCCGAGCCTGGCGTGCGGCGCGGAGGACCTTGGCCACCATCGCCGGTCGCAGCAGGATCGTTGCCGGTTCGATCAGGTGCTGCACCCTGACGATCGCGCCGGTCACCTCGGCGGAGACGTGGGTGGCCCGCACGATGCGGCGCTGGTACCAGTGCGTCACGGCCAGGCCCCGCGGCCGCGGTCCGGTCGTGTCGGGATAGGTGAAGTCCGCCGAGGCCGCCATGTCCCAGGCGACGGCGATCAGGCCGGCGCTGCGGCGGTAGAAGTCACGGGCCAGCGATGCATCGGCCGAACCGTGCCTGTCGAGACACTTGCCCAAGGTGACCGCCTCCAGGGCGGCGACGGTCATGCCGTGCCCGTACACCGGATTGAAGCTGCACACAGCGTCCCCGACGGCGACATAGCCGGCGGGGACCAGGCGGAGCCGTTCGAAGTGGCGCCGACGGCTGGTCGGAAAGGAATAGGTGGCCGGATCACTCAACGATTCGGCACCGCGCAGCAGCTCAGCGATCGACGACTCCGGCAGTTCGTCGGCGAATCGCTGGAAACCCTCGGGGTCGGTCGGGGCCCGGTCACCGTGGTAGCCGCCGAGGGTGACGAACCACCTGTCCCCCTCGAGCGGGAATGCGGCGCCGTACCGTCGGTGGCCGGGCGGGCTCTCCGCCGCCACCAGCATGCCGGGCCCACCCAGGCGGTCGAGCCGGCCGCGGACCAGCCGGGTGGTGTAGTGCATGCGTACGGTGATCACCGACTCCGGTGCGGCGGGGAATCCCAGATCGCGCAGCCAGCTGTCGGAGCGACTGCCACGACCGCTGGCATCGACGACCAGGTCGGCCGGCAACTCGCCACCATCGGCCAGCTCCACCCCGCTCACCCGTCGGCCGCGGTGGCCGGTCAGGCCCGCGACGGCCGTGTTCGAACGCAGCTCCACGTTCGGCAGCGCCCGCAACCGGCGCCGCACACAGCTTTCCAACAGAGGCCGGCTCATACAGAGCATCTCGATGCCGCTGTCCGCGCGGACCCGGTGGCCGTCGAGCTGCCACACGATCGCGTCGCGGACCACGTCGATCCACCGCGCGCCCAACTCGACCAGCTCGTCGGTCAGACCGGGGAACAGCTCTTCCAGCACCGTACGTCCGACCGCCAGCAGGGCGTGTGGATGTGCACCCTGCGGTACGCCCCGGCGGCTCTCGGCTTCGGCCGGCAGGCTGTCCCGGTCGACGACCGTGACCCGGGCGAACCGATCCGCCAGAACCCGCGCGGCCGTCAGGCCGGCCATTCCCGCACCGATGACCACGGCGTCGCCGGTCACCGCCGTCCGCCCGGCCCCGCTCTCGTCGCGCACCAAATGAGCGTGCCAGCTCAGATCCAGCGTGTCCACAACGGTGATACCGGCGCGCTACTTCGCGCCGTGATGTCGAGTCCAATGCTGCGGCATCTGATGTGTTGCGGCGGCGAGTCGGGCCCCAAGTGTCCGGACGTGGTCCACCAGTTCGGCAGGTTCGTGCACCTCGAAGTCGAAGCCCATGGTCGTCACATAGATGGCCAGCTCGTCGAGCGAGTGGGATCCGGTCCGCAGGGTGCAGCTGTGTTCATCGATCGGCTCCAAGGTTCCGGTGGTGGGGGCGATCCGATCTGCCGCGGTCTTGTCGTCGACGTGCAGTGTGAACCGCGCCTGGTAGCGGTAGGCCGATGTGGAGATCGCCCGCGAGGTGTAGCCGCTGAGGTCGGGCTCCGGCGGGGTGCGCGGGGTGAAGCGGGGCCCGGTGGGCGTACGCGGTTCAAGGCGGTCCACCCGGTAGGTGCGCCAATCTTGGCGGTCGAGGTCCCACCCTAGGAGGTACCAGCGCCTGCCGGCGTGTATCAGGCGGTGCGGCTCGGTCGTACGGATGGCGCTGGTTCCGTCGTGGGTGCGGTAGTCGAAACGCAGGCGGAGCGAGTCGCGGCAGGCCACGGCGATGGCGGTGAGGGTGTTCGGGTCGGCGGCGGGACCGGTGTGGGCCATCGGCACCGTCACCGATTGCAGGGCGTTGATCCGATGGCGCAGCCGGGACGGCAGCAGTTGTTCGAGTTTGGCCAGGGCCCGCACGGAGGTCTCCTCGATGCCGGTGATCGAACCGCTGGCGGCCGTGCGCAGGCACATCGCGATCGCGACGGCTTCATCGTCATCCAGCAGCAGCGGTGGTACGTCGGCGCCTGCACTGAGCCGATAACCGGCGGTGCCCGCGGTGGCCAGCACCGGGTAACCCAGATCGCGCAGCCGCTCGATGTCGCGGCGCACGGTACGTGGAGTGATCTCCAGCCGCTCGGCGAGTTCGGCACCGGACCAGTCACGGCGGGTTTGCAGGAGGGACAGCAGTCGCAGCAGTCGTGCCGAGGTTGCCCGCATGAACGAAGTCTTCCATCTGCCTAGGACCGAAGTCGTCCTAACCAGTTCCTAGAGTCCTGGGCATGGAGGACACCAGTGAAATCCGGCCCTTTACCATCGACATCTCCCAGGCCGACCTGGACGACTTGCGAGACCGGCTCGCCAGAACCCGATGGGCCGCAGACCTGCCCGATGTCGGCTGGAGCCGGGGAGTGCCGGTCAGCTACCTCAAGGGGCTCGCCGAGTACTGGCGCGACGGCTACAGCTGGCGCGTGCACGAGCGGCAGTTGAACAGGTACCCGCAGTACACCACCGAGATCGACGGACAGAACATTCATTTCCTGCACGTCCGCTCCCCCGAGCCGGGCGCACTGCCGCTGATCCTCACCCACGGCTGGCCCGGCTCGATCGTCGAGTTCATGAACGTCATCGGCCCGCTGACCGATCCCGGAGCGCACGGCGGCAACCCGGCGGACGCTTTCCATGTGGTGATCCCGTCGATCCCGGGCAGCGGGTTCTCCGGGCCGACTCGGGAAACCGGCTGGGACACCAACCGGGTGACCAAGGCGTTCGCCGAGTTGATGGACCGGCTCGGCTATGACCGCTACGGCGCACAGGGCGGCGACACCGGCGCGATCATCGCGCCGGGACTCGGGCGGCTCAACCCCGACAAGGTCGTCGGCGTACACGCGAACGGGCTGGCGGCATTCCGCGGGATCGACCCGGACGAGGTGGCGGAGTTGACTGACGCCGAGCGGGCGCGGCTGGCGCGGTTGGCGTACCTGAACACTGAGCAGTCCGGCTACGCGATGATCCAGATCAGCCGGCCGCAGACCCTCGCGCACGGCCTACACGACTCCCCTGTCGGGCAGCTGGCCTGGATTGTGGAGAAGTTCAAGGAGTGGACCGATCCGGCCGCCGACCTGCCCGAGGACGCGGTGGACCGGGACCTGCTGCTCACCAACGTGATGGTGTACTGGCTGACCGGCACCGCCGGGTCCTCGGCCAACAGCTATTACGAGACTGCGCATGCCGGCGCGTGGGGCGCGAGCGAGCGGTCCACGGTACCGACCGGCGTCGCGGTGTTCCCCCACGACGTGTCGATCCGGCGCACCGTCGAGATGGAACACCATGTCGTGCACTGGACCGAGTTCGACCGGGGCGGCCACTTCGCCGCCATGGAAGCCCCGGATCTGTTCATCGGTGACGTCCGCGAATTCTTCTCTCAAGTGCGCTGATCAAGAAGGGCCCCCTAAGAGGTGAGGCGCACCACGGTGTACGACTTGGCGGCCTCGTTCGCCACGCCGTATGCGCCGCGGATCGTCTCAGGAGCCTCGGTAAGGCCGACCGCGAGCTGCTTGCCGGTGAGGGCGTCGACCAGCGCCGCGCCTGACGCGGTGGAGAAGAATACCCGGCCGTCGATCATCGACCGGACCTCGATCTTCGCGTCCGCCACCTGCTTTGCCGGGATGGTCCACGACCGCTTCCGCGCCGCCATGTCGAACGCGAAGACCAACCGGTTCTCGACCGGAGCGCCGAACGTCTGGCACACCACGGCCGTCTTGCCGTCGGACACACAGTCGACGGATGCGGCGGTGCCGGGTTCGGTGTGCAGCACCTTACCGGTGGCAGCGTCGCGGAGCACGGTCTTGGCGCCGAATCCCACCAGGTCGTCGGGATTTTCCTTCAGGGGTACGGCTACCACGCCCGTCCCGGTGAGGCCGAGCCTTCCCAAGGCGTACATCGGCGTCGTCCAACGCTGGTTGCCTGTCGCCGCGTCCAAGGCCGTCACGTTGGTGACCTGCTCGTCGGTGACGATCACGGTATCTCCGTCGATGCCCCGGGCGTTGAGCCCGGCTCGCTGCCACAGCACCTTGCCGGACTCGATGTCGAGCACCGCGGTCACATGCTGTTCATCCGAGCCGGGAAGGGACTTGCGGCCGTCGGCCACCAGGGCGAACCGGTCATTGGCGCCGATCACCGTGTTGACGCCCTTGATGGCTGTGTGCCAGCGCCGGGTACCGTCCGGGCCGAGCGCGATGATGCCCTCCTCCGAGCTGCCGGCCTCGATGCCCGTTCCGGGGGTGGCGCTGCCGTACGGCAGGATCAGGGACGTGCCGGCAACCGCCGGGGCGCCGTCTGTGCAGCCGAGTTGTTTGCCGTCGACCTCGCTGACACGCCAGCGCTCGGCGTCGAGTGCGGTCAGTGATTTGGCGACCAGGATGCACTTCGCTCCGGTCCAGGACAGCGCGAACAGCAGGTCGTCGGTGAGAACGGCACGCCCCGAGCCGGTGCCCACCCGCTCCACGCCGGCGGGCGGTCCATTGAGCGTGGCAGGCGCCGCCGCGGAGGGCGGCGCGCTGCCATCGACCCCGCCCGGCGCCGGTTCCGGGCTGGCGCCGGTGCAGGCGGCGAGCAGCGCGACGCTGGCGGCCAGGATGGAGGTGCTCGAAGTAGACCCGAGACGTGTCGACGAGTGCCGCATCCGCTCCCCCGCTCATAAATAGCGCGTGGTCAATATATCGTGCCGCGGCCATCGGCCATCGTCCGAAACGATGGTCGCCGTGCGACCGAGACGTGCGGCATCAGACCTCGCAGCCGCCTATGGACACGCAGGGGTGCCTACTTGATCGGCGTACCGGATGTCGATTCGCGCTCGCTGGTTACGTATTCTCCAAGATTCGTAGCAGTCGGGTTGCGGCGTGGCTGAGAGGGATGGCTTCCTGTTCGATGCGGCGGAACGGGGTGGGGCCTGCGGTGGCGATGGTGTTGTACGCGATGGTCTCGGCTTCGGTCAGGTGCGGCAAGAGCCCCGCTGACGGTTTGATGGGCCGGCCAGCTTTGTCATGGTTGACGCCGTGCACGGCGTAGTGGTGCAGGTCCGTGGCGTCCATGAGGATGGACGTGACGTGCTGGGCCGGGGCACCATCCGGCGCGGGTACGGCCAGCGCGGCGCGGAAATGGTCGAGGATCGCGTACCCGTCCGCGTCGATGTCGCCCCAGTAGACGACGTGACCCGCGGAGCGGATCCACGGTACGTTCGCGAGCAGGGCAGCCGCGGCCTTGCCCCCTCCCTCGACCACGATCGTGTCGCCGATCGGTGGGAACCAGAGGCGGGAGTCGCGGTTCTCCACGACGAGGACGACCCGCGGCTGGTAGACGATGTCGTGCACGTCCCCGGTGGTCCAGGCGTCGTGCCTACGCCGGCCCGACGCAAGGTGCTGCGGATCGACGTAGGTCAGATGTACGACGGTCAGCCGGGGCCGGACTTCGTCCCGTACATCACGTCCGGCGACGTCGCGCAGCAGCGCGCCGTGAGTGTCGAGCCATTTGGTGTGCATCCCGGGCACGGGAAGTTGCCGCAGCGTCCAGTTGCCGGCGTCGGGGTGCCGGCGTAGCCAGGTCACCGCATTGATCAGCACGTCCACGTCGTTGACGGCGAGGCCGTAGACGGCCCGCAGGGTGGCCGGGGTGAGGGTGGCGTCGGCGGAGAGCAGGGCCGAGGCCAGCGCACGGGCGCGGCCGATGTCCACGGTCGGCGGTTCAGCCCCGTGGTGGGGGTCGGCGATGAGCGTGGCGGCGCCGTCGAGGTCTGCTGTGAGCATGTCCGGAAAATCGCCGGCGACTCCTCGGATGGTCACCGCGGTGCGGACGACTTCGACGCCGGCAGGGAGCCGACCGCAGAATTCGCGCCACTGCATGTGCCAGCCGTGCCAGGTGGTGTGCCCGAGTTGTTCAACGGCCTTGCCCGTCCTCACCCCTGGGCGGAGCCGGGCGGAGAATACGACTCGGTCACCGGCACCGAGTTCCGCGCACACGGCCTCCGCCCATTTCTGTTCGAGCTTGCCGCGGACAGTCGCGACGGCGTGGTGGGGGGTGACGAGTGCGCTCATGCGTCCGGGACACCGACCAGGAGCTTGGCCCAGGACCGGCCGTGGGGGTTCTTGAGGATCACGTACTCCGCGTCCACGTGCGGTTCGATCGCGCTGTGCTTGTCGTTGGGGGCGCCGATGACGAGCTGGAAACCCAGTCCGCGCCACGCGCCGATGGCGCGGCCGGTGAAATGCGCGTCTGCCTTGATCAGCGCCTCGTCGAGGAAGACCGGGGCATAGCGGGGACGGGCAGCGCCCGCGTCGCCCAGTTGGTACCGCAGCGCGGCGCCGACGATGAACGCGACGAGTTCCTGCGACTCGCCGCCGGACTTCTCACCGATGTGGTCGTAGACGGCGACATGCCGACCGTCGAGGTCGATCTTCTCGGCACTGATCCGGACGTGGTTGCGCACGTCGACGAGGTCGGCGAAATCCGGGGCGGTGCGGCGGATACGGTCGATCACCTTGACCATCCGGTGATAGGCGCGTTCCCGGTCGTCCTCGGTTGCGGCCTTGTCGATGACGGCGCGCACGTCGCGCAGTTCCTTGCGGAAGCGAGCACGGGCCGTGGAGTGGCTCTCCTGCGGGTCGATGCGCAGCCGGTGCTCGTCGTCGGCGAACGGCAGTTCGGCCAGGATGCGGTTGACCGGGTCGATCCGGTCGCGGATCTCGCGGACGGCGGCGGCGAGCTCGCTGTCCAGGCCGGTCAGGTCGTTGCCGGACAGGTTGAGCAGACTGTCGCGCCACTCGGTCTCCAGCTCGTGCAGGCCGCTGGTCGTAAGGTCCGTGAGCAGGTGGTCGAAGTCGCGGTAGGAGGCGTCCGGGTCGATGCCGAGGTTGGGGTTCGGCCAGCGTTCGAGGAAGGTGGAGAAGATGTCGTGCAGTGCCTTCCTCGACCGGCCGATCGACTCCGTCGCGGATCGCCGGTCGGCGTCGACCCGCTCGGCGGCGCGTTTCACTCCTGCGTCGAACTGTGCGAGCACGTCCGCGGGGCTGGTGCGTTCGGTGTCGCTGTCGAAGAGGGTCTCCAGGTACTCGCGGTGCTCATGGCTGAGGTCGATTCCCGACTCTTCGGCCCTGTCGAGCGCCAGTTGGGCACCGTCCACCTCGTCGACGGTCGACGCCCAGGACTCACCGACCGCCTTCACGATCTCCTTCTGCCGGCCGACACGTTCGGTCAGTTCCCTGACCTGCTGCTTGAGGGCGTCCAGTTCGCGCTGCAGCTGATCGATCTCCGGATTGCCGGCACGGATCTCCTCGATGACACCGTTCCAGCGGTCGTGCTCCGCCCGGACCGCGTCGACATCGACCTGCTTCCACGACAGCTCGGTCACGGTCTGGTACGCCGTACGCCGGGCTTCCATCGAGTTGAGGTTGGTCTCCTCCTTCTCCACTCTCGCGGCGGCGGCGTCGAGGCGCTCACGTGCGCGGCTGATCCGGGTCTCGATGTCGGCGAGGGTCCTGCTGTTCGTGAAGCCGAGGACGTTGGCCCGGCCGTGGCCGCCGTGCGCGCCCCGGCCGCCTTCCGACGTCTGTCCGGTGATCGTGAGTGCCTTGGAGTACTGCGGCAGCAGCCTCGGTGTGTCGACACAGACGAAGGCGAACCGGCGGGCGAGTTCGCCCTTGAGCCAGGCGGTGAACGGCGACGGCCGGTAGTCGAGCCTGCCGGGCAGGGTCTTGGCGTCGAGTCCGGCCTCGTCACGCTGCCCGGTACGGACGCCCTCGAACTGGATACGCCGTGCGGTCGGCACCGCGTTGATCGCCTCACGGAACGCGTTCAACCGGCCGATGTCGATCAGCATCCGGGTGGCGAATCCGCCGAGCGCCAGGTTGAACGCCTCGCGCCACGGCTCGAACTCCGTACGCACCTCGATCAGTTCGCCGACGAACGGCAGATCCTCGGGGCTCAGGCCGGCGGCCTCGGCCAACGCCGCGCGAGCCGCGTGCAGGTCGGTCGGGATGTTGCCCCGGCGGGCCTTCACCGCGTTGCGCTCGGCGCGCAGCCCTTCCAGCTCGCGTTCGGCCTCCTTCTTCTCCGCCATCGCCTCGGCGTACATCTGCTGAGCGGTCCGCCGGGCGTCGACGTCAGCCACCGAGCGATGCGCCGTCTCGACCAGCGCCGCGAAGTCCTCACCGGTCGAGACCGAGGCCCCGATCGTGTCCAGCACCCGGTCCAGCCGCTCCCGGGCCCGTCCGACGTCGCCCAGCCGCTGCTCCACGACGCGGATCTCCCGCTGAGCGGTCTCCAGGCGGTCGCCACCGGACGCGCGAATGGTGTCGGCGACCGCATCGTGACGCGCCTCGGCGGCTTCGACCAGGGCGTTGGTCTCCGCCAGTTCGTTCTGGGCTCGGCGGTGCCGCTGGTCGAGGTCCTCCTCCGCCGCGCGCAACAGGTCGAGCCGGCGTTGATGACGCCACAACGCGGCCGGGGACGCCGTATCGGTGAAGGATCCGATCTCGTCGATCGAGCGCAACCGGTCCACCGCTTCGTCGATGGTGCGCCGGTGCTCGCGGATCGGGGTCAGCGCCTTCACCTGCTGGCGAGCGGTGATCATCCGGGCGCGGGTGCCGGACAGCTCGTCGAACTGCTGCACCACCGCGTCCGCGGTGGCCAGCGTGGACGGCTCTTCCAGGACCATCGTCTTGTACAGCGCGTCAACCGTGGTGATCTGCTGGCCGGCCTGGATCCGCCCCAGCAACGCGACCGCCTTGTGCCCGTCGCCGGCTGCGCCGATGCCGAGCGTGGTGTGCAGACGCGCGGTGAAGTCCCGGTCGGTGTCACTCCAGGTCAAACCGGTTGCCACGACGTCGGTACGGGCGAACTTCCTGCCCGCCGGGCCTTCCAGCATCCGCAGCTGATAGCCGTGGTCACAGGTGGCGCGTACCGCCACGACGTCGTCGAGATTGCGGGCCGACGACGGAACGTACCAGGCCCGCAGCGCGGTGAACTCGGCACCGGTGTGATCCACCCAGGTCATCGCGATGGCGGACCAGGTGTCGCGGCCGTCGCCACGTAACACCCGCAACCTGGTCTCACCGTCGGTGCGGGACTCGTCGAGCTTGCCGCGCGCGTAGGAGAGGATGTTGCGCTGGTCCTTGCCCCGGGGCCGGCCGACCACCCCGCCGTTGGACGCCCCGTTGAACGGAGTCGTATGCGGCATGAGCAACGCGATGTACGAGTCCATCAGCGTCGACTTACCCGATCCGGAACCTCCGCTGAGCAGGGTCGCGCCCGGCGCGAGCCGCAGATGGTGGTACCCGTCGTAGCCGCCCCAGTTGACCAGTTGCAGGTCCCGCGCCACCCACTGCTGGCCCCGGGATGCTGCCGGGACCAACCCGAACAGTGTGTCGATCATGCTCACGCGGTGGCCTCGTTCTGTTCCCGCAGCCACTGGTCCAGCTCGGCGAGCTTCTCGGTGCTCAGCACCACCTCCACCAGCGGCGTGATCCGATACCGGCCCGCGGACTCCTCGGCGAGCAGCCCTTCGGTGACCAGCCGCTGCACCGCGTTGCGGACCTCCTGCTGGCGCCTGGCCAGGTTGAGGTCGTGCGGGTCGAAGTAGGTCAGCACGGTCTGCTCCAGTTCCTCGATGTCCACCCGCGCGGACGTCTCCCCCGTACCGCGTTCCCGCTGGAAGACGGTCCGCAGGTGGACGAGGACCAGAGTCTCGGCCCGGCTGTAGGGATCGTCCTTGAGCAGGATCGGCACATCCATCTCCACCGAGCGCACCTGCTGCTTGTACGCGACGCCGCGGTCGTGGTCGACCACCAGGCGGACGAACAGGTCGTGCATCCGCGATTCGATGATCTGCTGGTTCTCCAGCAAGGTGCGCCAGTGCGCCGGGTTCTTCTCGGCGTGCAGGAACTTGCGCCGTAGCAACTGGACCAGCACCCGGCGTACGTCCGCTTCCAACGTGCCCGCGTCACCGGCGAACAGCTCGGCGGGGTCCTCCTCCATCGAGACGGGGTCGATGAACCCGGCCGCCTCGCCTGCCGACCAGCCGTCATCGGTCCCATCCGGCTCACTCATCGTCACCACTCCTGTCCACGCCGACCGGATTCGCCGCCACCACACCGCCCAGGGCGAACCGTCGGCGGGTCCGGTCCGGTCGCACCGTTTCGACGATCGCGACCTCGGCCGTCTCACTCATCCCGGCGCCGTGGGCGATCTCCAGCAGCCCGAGCAGATCAACCGGCCGCTGGTTCTCCTCGTCGGCCGCCCGGAACGCGGCCACCACGTCGACACTCGCCGCTGCGCCCGCGAACGCTTCCAGGTGCGCGCGCAACTCGGCGTACCGAGGGCCGCCCCATGCCCGCGTGTCCGCAGCCTGCAGATCATCGGATTCGTCCCAGTCCGGCAACGGCGCGGGAGGCTGCGAGGGGCGCAGGTCACTCATCCGCTGGCGCAGGTTGCCGACGTCGGCGACCGGCAGGCGGCGCAACGGTTCGACGGCCTCGCCGCGACGAGAGCCGGGAACCCACTTGTGCAGGCCCGACATCACGTCCCTCAGCAGTTCGTCCACCTGACGGTCCCGCATCGGATCATGGTTGCGGACCTGGCTGGTGATGACATGCGACGCCTGCCGCTGAGCGGCCAGCACCTCTTTGACCCCCTGCTCGATGCGCCGTGATATCTCGGTCAGCTCGCGCCGCTGCTGTTGCGGCAACAGCTCGGTGAACCGGTGCCGCAGCACCGTCCGCAGTTGACCCCACAGGCTGTCGATCTGCGCCGGGTCCCCGATCAGGCGCAGCGCCCCGGCGAACGCGCGGCCCTCCGGCGTCGCGTCCAGGATCCGCTGGCCGCGGGCCAGATACTCGCGCAGCACCTCACCGGTAGGCCGCACGTCGTGCCGCAACTCCGCGACGACGTCACGCTGGATAGCTTTGATCGACTCGGCCACGCGGGCGAAATCCGCGGGCAGCTCCCGTGCCAGGTGCAGCACGTTCTCGGCCGCCTCGAGCAGTTGCTCGTCGTCGGCGGTCTCGACGGCGCCGCCCTTCTCGAGCCGGGTCAGCTCCTTCTGCCGCTGCTGGATCTCCTCGTGAAGGCGCACCATCCGCGACATCAGGTCCGGGTCAGCGTCCTGCGCGAGTCGCTCGATCGCCTCCAGCAGCGTCCTGACACGCGACTCCGACACCCTGGTACGGGCTCCGCCGACGCGTCCGGCGACCTCGAGGGCACCGACACCGTACGCCGAAAGCCGGTACACCTCGACGTCGTCGTCGGACACCTGCCGTACCAGCCACCCCGCCTGCACCCACTGCCGGCAGAGATCACGCGCGTTCCCCGCAGGCAGCGGCTGGGTGTCCTCGTCGCCGTAGCCGGCCGCCCGCAACTGGCCGAGGGCGTCGTTGATCTCCGCGTGCGCGTCCGCCACCGCGACCGTCGGGCGCTCTGCGGTGAAGACCATCGCCAGCACCGTCACCACGAACGGCGCGTGTGTCTGGTGAAGCAGGGCGAGCATCGGATTCTGAAACGCCCGGAGCGCCCCCTGATATGCACCTTCAACACCTCGCGTAACCATCAGCGAATAGCGTACGACGCAGCTACGACAGCGATGACCGCGCCATGTCGGCGACACGCCCGCCTCCCGTGCTGCGTCACCACACGGCGCCGAGCAGCAGAATCGATCCGGCACCGACCGCCGCCATCAGCCACACCACCACGGTCTCGGTCGATGACCCGGTACGGAACCGCATCCATCGTGGCGTACCGACCGCAGACCACCGGCAGCCGCGGATCCGGATCGGCCAGCACAGCGGCACGGCGGAGAAGGTGAGCGCGTCGCCGAGCGAGTGGGCGAGACAGCCCCAGAACACGGCCAGGCCGAGCCACCACCAGGAGCCGGCACTGTCGTGGATCGCAGCGACGAACACGACGGCGACCAGGATCGCGCCGACGGCGGCGGCGAACCGGTGGGCTCCCTTGCCGAGACTACGGAACCGGCCGGGGAGCACCATGTCCCCGATGCGGGCACGGGTCCGCGAGGACAGGGCGGCGTGCGTGGCGAGCCATACCGACAGGCCGACGACCCACAGACCGACGACGGGCCCGGTCAGGGCGCAGAGGACACCGACGGCCAGGCCGAGGAGGACAGCGCCGACGGCGGTGTGGGTGACGCCGCGGTGCCCGCCCCGGTCACGGCCGGTCAGGCAGTGCCGGCAGGACACGCCCCGAAGTCGCGCCGCGGTGGCGGCGACACCCCGGGCGGTCCAGCGGGTGATCGGTCCGAGGGTTCGGGCGACCGTGGAGTCGGGATGATCGAGGTCCGGGGCGAGGGCCATGCCGGTGGACACGGCGGTCCCGACGATGACGGCGACGGCGGTGGGGGCATGGCCGGCGGCGGCGAGCAGGGCTGATCCGGCCAGCCAGCCGACTGCGCCGGACAGGGCGTGGGACTTACCGAGCATCGGCGGTCACCACTCCAGGATCGCCGGAGCGTGCAACCACGCTCACGCTGCGTGTCAGGTGCCACCCGGTGTACCGCACCGAAAGAACAGGATCGGGTACGCCTGGTCCAATTTTTGACGTTTTATTGACGGCGTCAGCGGACACACGAGTGCCCGCCTGCAGGATCATGGGGCGAGTGGATTCGATGTGGGGTCAGCTGCTGCTGGGGCTGGCGACCATCGCGGGGTTCTTCGCCGCGGTGGCTGCCGGGATGGCGCTGCTGATGTGGGCGCCGCTGGTGACCCCACCGAAGGCTCCGCGGTGGGCGACCCGGCAGTTTGGTGCCGCGCTGCGGCGTTGGGTGTGGCGGCGGGCTGTTCAGTCCGGTGAACGCCTGCGGGGTGTGCGGCTTCCGGCGCCGGTGACCCGGTGGGCCGGGCAGGTGGCGCGGCATCCGTCCCGGTTGGTGGTGCTCGGGTTCGCGGTAGCCGTCGTGGTGGGGTGGGGGCTGTTGATGCTGCCGGCGGCCACCGAGACGGGGCGCGGCGCCGGAGCGGTCACGGCGCTGTTCACCGCCACGTCGGCGGTCTGCGTGACCGGGCTGGTGATCGAGGACACCGGCGGTTACTGGTCGGGCCTCGGTGAGGTGATCATCCTCGGGCTGATTCAGGTCGGCGGTTTCGGCATCATGACGTTGGCGTCGCTGCTGGGGCTGCTGGTGGCCGGCCGATTGCGGATGCGGCTGCAGTTGGGTACGCAGACCGAGACGAAGAGCATGGGTGTCGGCGATGTCCGCCGGGTGGTGCTCGGGGTGCTGCGGATCAGCCTGGTGGTGGAAGCCGTCGTGGCGACGGTGCTGACGTGGCGGTTCGCGGACGGCTACGGCGAGTCGTGGGGCCGGGCCGCCTACCTCGGACTGTTCCATGCGGTGTCCGCGTTCAACAACGCCGGCTTCGGCCTGTACGCCGACAGCCTGATGCGGTTCGTCGGCGATCCGCTCATCTGCCTGCCGATCTGCGCGGCGATCATCATCGGCGGGCTGGGGTTCCCGGTGCTGTTCGAACTGCGGCGGGCCGTGCGTACCCCGCAGCGGTGGTCGCTGCACACCAAGATCACCTTGGCGATGACCGGGGTCCTGCTCGGTGGCGGCTGGCTGATGATCACCTGGGCGGAATGGGCCAACACCGCCACCCTGGGCCGGCTCGGGTTCGGCGAGAAGCTCCTGGCCGGGTTCACCACCGCGGTGATGCCCCGCACGGCCGGGTTCAACAGCGTGGATGTAGCGCAGATGAACGACGTCACGCTGCTGATCAACGACGTGCTGATGTTCATCGGCGGTGGCAGTGGTGGCACCGCCGGCGGAATCAAGGTCACCACGTTCGCGCTGCTGGCCTTCGTGATCCTCGCCGAGGTCCGCGGCGAGCCGAGCGTGCACGCGCTGGGCCGGCGGCTGCCTGCCGCCGTCCAGCGGCAGGCGCTGACGATCGCGCTGCTGAGCGTCGGGCTGGTGATGGCCTCGACGCTGGTGCTGCTGGCGTTGACACCGTTCACCCTCAACCAGGTGCTGTTCGAGGTGACGTCCGCGTTCGCCACCGTGGGGATGACCACCGGGATCACCGCGCAGCTCGGGACCGCGGGTCATGTCATCCTCATCGCGTTGATGTTCATCGGCCGGCTCGGCCCGATCACCGCCGGAGCGGCACTCGCGCTGCGGGAACGGACCCGGCGCTACGAACTACCGGAGGAGCGGACCATCGTTGGCTAAGAAACCGGCTGCCCGTGATCGCATCGCCGTGCTGGGTCTGGGCCGTTTCGGCGGCTCCCTGGCACGGGAGCTCATCCGTCAGGGCTGGGAGGTCATCGGCATCGACGCCGATCCCCGCAACGTGCAGACGTTCTCCGAGGATCTCACCCACGCCGCGGTCGCCGACACCACCGATGAGGAGGCGCTACGGCAACTCGGGGTGCACGAGCTGACCAATGTCGTCGTGGGTATCGGCACCGACATCCAGGCCAGCATCATGACCACGTCCCTGCTGACCGACCTGGGTGTTCCCCACATCCTGGCCAAGGCCATCAGCCGGCAGCACGCCACCATCCTGCGGCGCGTCGGCGCCCACCATGTGGTGCTGCCCGAGCACGAGATGGGCGAACGCGTCGCTCACCTAGTCACCGGCCAGATCCTGAACTTCATCCAGTTCGACGACGACTACGTCCTGGCCAAAACGCTCGCGCCCACGGTGACCATCGACCGGACCCTGGCCGAGGCAGAACTACGCAGCACCTACGGCGTCACGATCGTATCGATCAAACGGCCGGGTGAACCGTTCACCTACACCACCGCCGACACCCGCGTCTATGCCGGTGACGTGCTCATCGTCGCAGGCGACCCGCCCAGCGTTCAGGCTTTCTCCAGCCTCAGCTGACCGCACCGTCTCCCGGAGTCACTTGGCGGTACGGCGCGGTCGTCGCCAGGCGACCTGCTGAACCACGAGGGTCAGGACACCGCCGAGCACGATGGACGCGAGGTTGACGGCCAGCTGCACCGCCGACCCGGACGCTTCGTAACGCACCCCGTAGGCCAGAGCCACGGCGGCATTGGCGGCGGCGGGCACCGTGGTCACCGAGATCAGCACGCCCACGAGCGTGCCGGCCTTGGCGGAGGTCAGCGACAGCATGCCGGCGATCCCGCCGAGGAACCCAATCACCCAGGACAACGCGTCGGGCCGCCAGATGAAGTCGGTCAGCGGACGTGACTCCAGCAGCATCGCCTTGTCGACCAGCCCGGCGACGGTCAGCAACCAGACCGCGGCCACCGTGACGATCATGCCGATCGGGAAACCGACCGCCAGAGCCACCGTCGACCGGCGCACCAGTGTGAGGTTGCGTTGCACGAGACCCACACACAGCGCCGCGAGGGGACCGAATTCCGGGCCGACCACCATCGAACCCACGATGAGGATGGGCTGATCCAGCAGCACCCCGATCGCGGCGATGATCATGGCCACGCTCATGAAGGCCAGAAATGATGCCGACAGGGCACTCTCGTCGCCGGTCTGCTGCTCGATCTCGTGCCACACCACCGCGTCCACGCCCAGCCCGGGCGTACGGCGAGCGGCCCGGTCGGCGGAGGCCGACCATGCGGCGTCGACGTTCTCGACGACGATGGCCCCGTCGCGGTCGACGCCCAGCCCTCGCAGGCCGTCCAGCACGTGACTGGCGCCCTCACGGACGACATCGAACTCCAGCACGTCACCCGCCGGGGACTTCGCCGCTCCCGGTAACACGATCAGGTGAGCGATCGCCGCGTCATCGGCCAGCATCTGCTGGGCGCGTGCGCTCACCGAAGGCGGGGCGATGACCCGGACATGCAGCATGGACGCCCCTCACGATCTTCACGACCGGGGAAGTCTATGGCCGCCCCCGCTCCGGCCGGCGGCGACTCACCGGATCCCCGCCGACCGGCCACAGCCACCCCGGCTTCGCCCGGAAACGGCGAAACCTGCCGAGCAGTACGCCCGGTGAAAGGTGATGTGCCTGACCGCCGTCGACTACTCCCCCGGCCTCCCCGACGTCCCGGCGATCGCCACCGGCTGCCCCGAGTACGGCATGGCCCGGCCGGGCACCGGATCCGGGGTTGTCACTCGGTGGGCCAGTCGAGGAGACGGGCACCGAGCACGGCGGCATCGAGGGTGAAACGTTGGGTGGGCTCGGCGGGGTGGTAGCCGGTGAGCGCACGGATGCGGTCGAGTCGGTAGGTGACGGCACGTACGGACAGGTGCATCTGCCGTGCGGTGGCGGTGTAGTTGCCGTGGTTGTCGAACAGCACGGCAAGGGTGTCCAGGTAGGGCCGCGCACCGCCACGGGCGGTGGCCAGCGGGCCCAGCACGGTGGTGACCAGGTCGATGATGGCGTCACGGTCGCGTAGCAGTACGGGGAAGACCAGCAGGTCAGCGGCATTGAGTATCGGTGTGGTGAAGCCGAGACGCCCAGCGTGCTCGAGCGTGTTGTGGGCCTCGTCCAGAGAGGTGGCCAATCCCTGAAGCCCGGGATGCGTGCGGCCGACGCCGATCTGCCATCGCCCGGCACCGAGTTCGGACAGCAGCCGGTGCGCCAGTTCGGCGCTGAGGCCGCGCAGCCCGCCGGCGCTGATGCACACCAGGTCGCCGTTGCGCAGAGTGGTGAGGGTGTTGCCTTCACCGAAGCGGGCGGCGAGGCCGGCGTCGATGCGGTGCACGATGTCCGGCGTCAGGCCTTCGGCGCGGGCGACGAGGACGGTGTGGGCGGCGGACAGGCGGATGCCGTAACGGTGGGCACGTTCGGCGAGACGGCCGGGATCGGTGCGCCCGGTGAGCAGGTCGTTGACGAAGGCGGTGCGCTGGGTGTCGTGCCGGTCGAGTTCGGCGCGGGTCTGTTCCGCGTAGCCGGTGAGAGCCGCCGACAGCAGGGCGCGAGTCGTACCGAAGGGGTCCTGGATGCGGCTCTGAGCCGTTGCGGCAGTGCCGGGGTGAGCTGCGTTCCACCATGCGGCGCCGGCGGCGAGGGCCCCGTCGACCAGTTCGTGCACGTGCAGGCCCTGGTCTGCGGCGCGGGCGCCGAGGCGGGCTGCCTCCTGCGACGCCCGGCCGTCGGCCGGGCCGTGCAGCAGAGCGGTCCAGGCGTCGGCGAACCAGGCATGGTCGTTCATCGGCATTCCTTCGGGCGTGCTCGGTGAGGTGCGCACCGGGCCGGTCAGACGCCGACGTCGCGCCGGTCGAACAGGACGACGCCGATCGCTGTGGTCACCACGCCGACGGCGGTGAGTGTGAGCAAGGCCCCCGGGTGCCAGCCGGTGTGCAGCGGATCAGTGCCGATGAAGTAGTGGAACGGCGACAGCCATCGCAGCCATCCGAGGCCGTCGGCCATGCCGCTGATGGCGTTGGCCATGTAGGTGGCGACGGCCAGCACTCCGGTCACCGCGAGCACGGTGGCACGCTTTCCGGTAACCGCGCCGACAAGAAATCCGATGCCGGTGAAGCACCACACCAGAGCGACGAGCCCGGCCCCGGCGGCGGCCACGTTCGACAGCGCGATGTCCAAGCCGATGGCCGGAACGAGAAGCAAGAGCAGCAGCCCGGGAAGTGCCGCCACCACGGTGACGGCCGCTGCGGTGGCGGCCAGTCGCTGCCCGGCGAACGCCGGCCGGGACACCGGGTTGACGAGCAGCAGCTCCATGCCGCCGTCCTCCTCCGGACGGGCGATGGTCCGGGCGATCAGCGTGATCGCACACATCAGGACCAGCAACGGCCCGATCAGGCTGAAGATCGTCGCCTGCAGGTAGCCGGCCGGGGACAGCATGTCGGCGATGCCGAGGAAGTCGAGCATCCCCTGCGGCAGGGCCTCCTGTTTCAGCTGCGCCGCGCCTTGGAACTGGCTGTAGAAGCCGGTGTAGACGGTGGTGAACGCGGCGACGCCGACGGCCCAGCCGATCAGTGCGCGGCGGTCGTCGCGCCAGGTCTTACGCACGAGTGCGGTGGGCATCGCCGGCTCCTTCGGAGTGGTAGTAGAACGACAGGAACGTCTCTTCGAGGTCCGGCTCGGCCGAAAGCAGGTCCACGACCTCGTACCGGGCCGCCGCCTTGATCAGCGGATCGAGGCGGCCGTCGACGGTGCAGGTGAGCACCGGCCCGGACACCACCACGTCGCTGACCCCGGGCAGGTCGGTGAAGTCGGCCGGATCGACCGGATCGTGGAAGTGGATCTCGACGGCGCGGACGGCACGTCTACCGAGCGACTCGACGCGTTCGACGGCGACCAGACGGCCGTCGCGTACGATCGCCACCCGGTCGGCGACGTGCTGCACCTCGGCGAGCACGTGCGAGGACATGAACACGGTCTGACCGGCCGACCGGGCATCGCGGACCATGGCCAGGAACTCCTGCTGCATCAGCGGATCCAGGCCGCTGGTGGGCTCGTCGAGGATGAGCAGGGCCGGCTCGTGCATGAACGCCTGGATCAGGCCGACCTTCTGCTTGTTGCCCTTGCTCATGGTCCGGACCGGGCGTGACAGGTCCACTTCGAGGCGGCCCGCCAGGTCTGTCACCTTCGACCAGGCCACGCCACCGCGAGCGTCGCCGAAGAACCGCAGGAGATCTTCGGCGGTGTCGCGGCCGGGGAACGCCAGTTCCCCGGGCAGGTAGCCGATCTGCCGGTGCAGGGCAGCTTTGTCCCGGCGTGGATCCAGGCCCAGCACGGCGGTGCGGCCCCGGCTGGGGCGCAGGAAGTCCAGCAGCAGCCGGATGGTGGTGGTCTTGCCGGCGCCGTTGGGACCCAGGAAGCCCATCACCTCACCGGTCCCGACTTCGAGGTTCAGTCCCTCGACGCCGCGGTGGTCACCGTAGAACTTGGTCAAGTCCTCGGTCAGTACGGCCAGGTCGCTCGTCATGTCCCTATCCTCGCGACCGGCGCCTATCGGAATCCAGGCGGTGATCCGGCTGACATCCGCCGTAGCGGTTGCCGGAATCCGGCAACCGGCCGCGCCGGATATGGAGCGTTGCACGAGGTCGACGGGCCTGCAGGTTGATTCGCAGCGCGCGGACGAGTGGGGGTTCGTCGTCGACGACCAGGAGGCGGGTCATGCGAGGTTCCGGACGGGCAGGGTGAGGATCATGGTGAGGCCCCCGCCGGGAGTGTGATCGGGTTCGAGAGTGCCTCCCATCGCTTCGGTGAGTCCCCGCGCCAGGGCCAGGCCGAGACCGACGCCGGTGTCGTTGTCATCAGATTCCTTCCGTGGATACTCCGGCCTTCAGGCCGGGGAGGAAACGGAATGCCCTGCGGAGCAGGGCGGGGACAGTCGATTCGTCGGCACGGCGGGTCGGTGTCAGGGCGGCCGGCCCGTCGCGGGGGTGGTCGTACGGGTGTTCTATCCTTTGCGGATGGTTGCGGGGGTGGAGCGTGGGTACCGGTACCGCTTCTATCCCACTGCGGCGCAGGCCGGATTGTTGACGCGGACGTTCGGGTGTGTGCGGCTGGTGTACAACCTGGGGTTGCAGGCGCGTCGGGAGGCGTGGCAGCAGCGGCAGGAGACGCTCGGCTACCAGGCGACGTCGGCGTTGCTGACCGCCTGGAAGAAGACGGCTGAGTTCTCGTTTCTGACCGAGGTGTCGTGTGTGCCGTTGCAGCAGGCGCTGCGGCACCTGGACGTCGCCTACCAGAAGTTCTTCAACGGCGAATGCCGGTTTCCGCGGTTGAAGTCGCGCAAGAGATCGCGGCGGTCGGCGGAGTTCACCGCCAGCGCCTTCACCTACAAGCCGGGTGAGTTGCGGCTGGCGAAGCTGATGGACGAGCCCCTCGCGGTGGTGTGGTCGAGGCCGCTGCCCGACGGTGCAGTGCCGTCCACGGTGACCGTGTCGCAGGACCGGGCGGGCCGCTGGTTCGTGTCGCTGCATGTCGTGGTGCCCGCTGTCACCGCCCCGGCCACCACGGCCATGGTCGGGGTCGACGCCGGGTTGAACCGGTTGCTGACCCTGTCGGACGGCACGACGGTCGACAACCCGCGGCAGGAGGCCCGGGAACGTGCCGCCCTGGTCCGGGCGCAGCGGAATCTGGCGCGTAAGGAGAAGGGCTCCCGCAATCGGGAGAAGGCGCGGGTGAAGGTGGCGCGGGTGCATGCCCGGATCGCTGACCGGCGTCGGGATGTGTTGCACCAGGTGACGACTCGGCTCGTGCGCGAGAACC
>NZ_QGGR01000033.1 GCF_003148685.1 Actinoplanes xinjiangensis
ACACCCCCCGGATCATGCGTACGACAGGGGCAGTAAGTCATACCGGACCGAGCGACCGAGCAGTCCCCGGTGGGGACGATCAAAAAGGTAACGGGGTCAGTCTGCGGCGGCCTCCGCACAGATGAAGCGCGGCTCCGGGTCGTACTTCCAGGTGAACTTCTCCCGCTTGGCGACCTTGCCGTCCTTGTGGAACAGCCGCCACGCGTCCTGGGTGAACCCGATCAGCCCGCTGGTGGCGATGCAGTCGGGGCCGTCCGGCTTGGTGATCGTCGGCGGGGAGGTGATGTTGCGCCGGGCGCTCCACTCGGTGGTCACCTTGTCCCACACCTTGGTGCTCCACATCGACACGGTGATCGATTTGCTCGTCCACGCGGTGTCGATCAGCACGCCGTACGGGGTGTCGTTCTTGAATTTGAAGTCGAGGTCGGGCCAGAAGATCGTGGACTCGATGACGGCCGGGTACCGGTCGAAGTAGTACGAGTGCGGTTTGTGCTCGACGTCCTGGAGACCGGCGTAGTAGCTGGCGTTGAAGAGGGTCGTGGTGAACTGCGAGACGCCGCCGCCGACGCCGGGCTGAAGGTGCCCGCCGACGATCACCGGTGCGTCCTTGTAACCCTGCGCGTAGCCGCGTTCGCCGGTGTGCCCGTTCAGCGAGAACGTCCGGCCGGGCAGCACCAGGGCGCCGCGGACCTGTTTGGCGGCGGTCACGATGTTCTGGCTGCGCGACGACGACAGGCCGCCGGTGAACCTGGTGGTGAAGGTCGAGACCTTCTCCTTCACCCCGAGTCTCTCCAGGTCCGCGACGGAGGTGGCGGGCGGCGCGGTGGTCAGGGTGGCCTCGACGGTACGGGCGTCCGCGCTGGTCGCCGCGGTCAGCAGCCGGGGTGCGAGCGCGGCCAGGTCGATGCCCCGGCCCTCGGCGCCGGCCACGATCTTCGGTCTGCCGCCGGCGAACGTGAAGGACGCGTCCTCGGCGGGCACCTCGATCTTGGCGAGGGCCGGCGCGACGGCCGCGCGCAGCTTCTTCGGGTCGATCCGCGGTTCGATCAGGCCGGCCCGGTCGCCGGTCAGCACCAGGCTCTTCGCGATCGCGGCCGGCGGGATGGTGAGGGTGCCGCGTTCGGAGGTGACCGTGACCGGCGCGGCGACGGCCGGCCGGGCGACCGTCTCGACGAGCTGGTCCACCTGCTCGGCGGTGGTGGACGGTTGCAGCTCCACCAGCGGGACGGTGACCGGCTCGCCGGAGAGCCAGCCGGCCTTCACCGCCTCGGCGGTGCGCTGCGGGTCGAGGCCACGGCCCGGCCGTGGGTGCACGGCCTTCGGGGTGAGGCCGGTGAACGTGACGGCGGGCGCCCGCATCGCCGTGCCGACCTTGCCGACCGCCTTGCGCAGGGCGGCGTCGAGCAGGTCGGTGTCGACGGCGATCACCGGGGCGACGGCGCGGTCACTGAACAGGGAGGGCCGGCCGGCCGCGGCGGCGTCGACGGTCGCGTCCACGTCGACGACCAGCCCGATGTCCGCCGGGTTCAGGGTGGCTCCCCGGTCCTCCACCCGCACCTGGACGGCGGCGGTGGTCCGCGGGTCGGCGGCCAGATGCGCACGGAGCGCGGCGGCGGCCTCGGACCGGGCCAGGCCGCCGAGGTCGACGCCGAGCACTGTCACACCACGGGGCACGTCACCGGCCAGTGCCCAGCGGGCGGTGCCACCGGCCGCGGCGACGAGCGCGACGACGGTGAGCCCGGCGATCAGCACGCGGCGGCGGCGTCTCGACGGCGGCGGGGTGGGTGGCTGCGCGGGCGGCAGGGTGGGTGGCTGCGCGGGCGGTACCCCGACGTCGTCGTGGGTCGGCGAGGCCTGCTTCGGTAGCCGTACGGTGGGCTGCCGGTCACTGGCGGCGGTCACCGTGCCTCCTCGGGGGTCGGGGGCGGTGAGCCAAGGATCCTAATCGATCACGGACCGGTGACCCACAGACGGTCAGCTCCGCTGGGTGAGCGAAAGGGCCGTTCGTACCGTGCCGACCAGCTTCTCCCGGTCGAACGGTTTGGCCAGGATGGTGGATCCCGGTTCGAGGTTGTTGCCGTTCTCGTCGAAGAGAGACTCGGCGTATCCGGAGACGAAGACGACGCACAGTCCGGGTCGCCGGCCGGCCGCGATCCGGGCCAGCTGACGGCCGTCCATGCCGGGCATCACCACGTCGGTGACGAGGGCGGCGATCTCGCCACCGTGCCGTTCCAGCAGGCGCAGCGCCTCGGCCGCGCCCGGGGCGGTCAGCACGCGGTACCCGGCACCGCCGAGCATCCGGGCGGTCACCTGCAGCACGGCCTCCTCGTCGTCGACGAGCAGCAGGGTCTCCCCTCCGCCGCGCTCCCGCGGGACGTTCCGCGGCGGGGGCGGCGGCACCGGGGTGGTGCCGGCGACGGCGGGCAGCGCGATGGTGACCGACGTGCCCTCGCCGGGTTCGGAGCGCAGGGTGAGCTGCCCACCGGCCTGGCTGACGATGCCGTGCACGGTGGAGAGGCCGAGCCCGACCGTACCGGTGCTCGACTTCGTGCTGAAGAACGGCTCGCACGCCCGTTCCAGCACGTCCGGGGTCATTCCGATGCCGGTGTCGCGGACCTCGACGGTCACGTTCCCGCCGGCGGCCGCCGTGGTGATGGTGACCGTGCCGCCGGCCGGCATCGCCTCGACGGAGTTGCGGACCAGGTTGTCCAGGGCCCGGGCCAGTTGCACCGGGTCCGCCTTGATCTCGGGCAGATCGGCGCGCAGGACGAGGCGCACCTCGCAGGCCGGCCCGGCGGCCGCGCCCAGTGACTCCCGCTCTCCCTCGATCAGGGAGTTGATCCTGACCGCGGCCGGCTGGTTGACCTCGCGGCGGCCGAACGCGAGCATGTGCTGGGTCAGGGCCTTGGCACGCTCGCCGCCCTTGACCACCTGGGCCAGGTCGCCGAGCAGCGATGCGGCGGTCTCGGCCGGGATGCTGCTGTCCTCGCGGCCGTCGGTGATCGTCTCGATGGCGAGATTGGTGTACCCGAGGATGGCGCCCAGGATGTTGTTGAAGTCGTGCGCCGTTCCGCCGGCCATCCGGCGCAGGCTGTCCAGGCGCTCGGCGTCGCGGTGCCGGGCCTCGTCCTGGCGGCGCCGGCTCTCCTCACGCAGCCGCTCCTCGGCGTGGGCGACGTCGGTGACGTCGTCGACCATGAGGACACCGCCGGTCAGGCCCTCGTCCTCGTCGTGGGTCTGCCGCAGGTGCACGCGCAGGAACCGGACGGTGGCGTCGGGCCAGGTGATCCGGTGGGTGAAGCGCAGTTCGGTGTCGCCGCCGGCGCCGTGGAGCAGCCCGAGGACCGCATCGGCGTCCCGGTCGGCGAGCCGGAGGCAGCTCAGCCAGCCGGACCCGACGATCCGGGTCAGCGGGACCTGGAGGATCTCGGCGAGCCGCGGGTTGACGTAGTCGGCGTTGCCGTGCCGGTCGATGATGCCGATCCCGACCGGGGACGCGACCGCCATCGCCTCGAAGAGCCGTTCGGTGTCGTGCAGCGCCCGCACCTTCTCGATCAGCTTGGCGTTGACCGTCTGGAGGTGCGTCTGGGCGAAGTCCTCGTCGGCGGTCACGCTGATGTCGACCGGGCCGGCGGCCAGGGCAGTGTCGATCGCGTCGAGCAGTGCGTCCGGGTCCTGGGAGCGCAGCACCACCTGACTGACCCCGCAGGCCTCGGCGATCGGCCGGGTCTCCGGCTCCAGGTAGTTGGCGGTGTAGAAGATCACCGGGGCCTGGGCGGCCTCCCGGTCCGGGTCGGCGCGGAGCCGGTGGACCAGTTCGAGGCCGTCGATGCCGGGCATCAGGACGTCGGAGACCACCACGTCCGGGTGGTGGGCGTGCGCGAGGCGGAGCGCGTCGGCCCCGTCGTGCGCCTCGATGACGTCGTGGCCCCGGAAACCGAGCAGCATGCGCACGATCTCCCGGTTGGCGGCCACGTCGTCGACGACCATCACTGTCGCCACGTCGGCTCCCTTGCGGCGAGTCGGTGGGTGCTATGTCCGCAATAAGGCTAAAGCAGAAGAAGGTCACATGTACGTTGATGCTGAATCGGATTCGGATCCCGGAGGCCGCAGTGTTGCGTAGGGCCGTGTCTCTGCTGGCCGGAGCGGTCGTCGGCAGTGCCGCGGTACTGCTGGCACACCGGTCCCGGAAGGCGGCGGCGTGGGCCGAGGCGGGCCGGCGCACCGAGGCCCTGGAGAACGCCCGGCTGGCCGCCATCGTCGAGGCCTCCCAGGACGCGATCGTCAGCAAGACCCCGGACGGCACGATCAAGAGCTGGAATCCGGGTGCCGAGCGCCTCTACGGATACTCCGCCGAGGAGATGGTCGGCAGCGACGTCACCCGGCTGCTTCCCTCCGACCGGCTCGGCGAGGAGCGTGAACTGCTCGCCCGGGTCCGCCGCGGCCAGGACCTCACCCGGTACGAGACCCGCCGGCGCCGTAAGGACGGGAAGATCATCGAGGTGTCGCTGAGCATGGCCCCGATGCGCGACACCGGCCACGAGGTGATCGGCACCGCGACCGTCGCGCACGACATCACCGCCCGGGTCCAGGCCGACCAGCGCCGCCGGGTGGAACGCGAACAGCTCGAGATGATCATGCAGGCGGCCAGCGACCCGTTCTTCACCATGGACGACGACGGCAGGATCACCGAGTGGAACCGGCAGGCCGAGCACGTCTTCGGCTGGCGGCGCCCGGAGGTCCTGGGCCGCGACGTGACCGGCACCATCCTGCCCGGGCGCTACCGGCCGGCGCTCGGCCGCCTGCTCACCGGCCGGTGGGAGTGGCTGCTGGACCGGCCCATCGAGATGGCCGCCGTGCACCGGGACGGCCACGAGATCCCGGTCGAGCTGACCATGTGGCGCATCCGGCACGACAACGGCGCGCACTTCCACGGTTTCGTCCGCGACATCACCGCCCGCCTGGAGACCGAGCAGGCCCTCGGCGAGGCCCGCGACCAGGCGCTCGAGACGGCCCGGCTGAAATCGCAGTTCCTCGCCTCGATGAGCCACGAGATCCGCACCCCGATGAACGGCGTCATCGGCCTGACCGGGCTCCTGCTCGGCACCCCGCTCGACGACCGTCAGCGCCGCTACGCCGAGGGGATCAACTCGGCCGGGTCCGCGCTGCTCTCGGTGATCAACGACATCCTCGACTTCTCCAAACTGGAAGCCGGCAAGGTGCTGTTGGAGGAGGCGAACTTCCGGCTCGGCACCCTGCTCGACGGCGTGGTGTCGCTGGTCGCCCCGCCGGACACGCACGACGGCCCGAGCATCACCGCGATCTGCGACGAGCGGCTGCCCGCCGAGGTCTGCGGCGACCCGGCCAGGCTGCGCCAGGTGCTGCTCAACCTGGCCGGCAACGCGGTCAAGTTCACTCCGCACGGGACGGTCACCGTCACCGCCCGCCGGGACACCGGGCGCGGATGCGGGCCGGAGGCGGTACCGGTCCGGTTCGAGGTGCACGACACCGGCATCGGCATCGACCGGCACCGGCAGGACGAGCTGTTCGAGGCGTTCACGCAGGCCGACGCGGGCACCACACGGCGGTTCGGCGGCACCGGGCTGGGCCTGGCGATCAGCCGTGACCTGGTCGAGCTGATGGGCGGGCGGATCGGGGTGGTGAGCGAACCGGGGCGGGGCAGCACGTTCTGGTTCACCGTCACGCTGCGGACCGCCCAGGAGCATCTGAACCTCTTCGAACGGCACTCCCTGGACGGGCTGCGGGTGCTCATCGTGGACCGGGACGCCGACGACCGTACGACCCTGGCCGAGCAGTTGTGCGCCTGGTCGATGGACGCGCTCGGGGTGGCCGACACGGTCGGTGCGATCGCCGTGATGCGGGACGCGGCCGCCGCCGGGCGACCCGTCGACCTGCTCATCGTGGACACGCACACCGCGCCGGAGGACATCGTGGCGATCACCCCGCCGGACTGTCCACCGCCGCGGACGATCCTGCTCGCCGAGGACGCGCACCATCTTCCGGACGAGCCCGACCCGGTGTGGGTGGCGGCCGCCTTCGCCAAGCCGCTGCGGCAGTCACAGCTCTACGACGCCCTGGTCGGGGTGCTCGGTGACCGGGCCGGTGACCGGACGGCCGGCACGCCGGCGGGGGCCCGGCCCGGGCGCGGGCATCTGCTGGTGGTCGAGGACAACGAGATCAACCGCACGGTCGCGCTCGGCATCCTGACCAACCTCGGCTACAGCGCCGACGTCGCGGTCAACGGGCGGGAGGCGGTCGAGCGGGCCGCCCGCCGCGACTATCAGGCCGTCTTCATGGACTGCCTGATGCCGGAGATGGACGGCTACGCGGCGACCGCCGAGATCCGCCGCCGGGAGCCGGCCGGCCGGCACGTGCCGATCATCGCGCTGACCGCCGGCGCCCTGGCCGAGGACCGCGCCCGTTGCCTGGCCGCCGGCATGGACGAGCACCTCGCCAAACCGCTCATCCCGGCCGACGTCGCGCGGGTGCTGGAACACTGGATCGGCACCGGCACCGCTGGGCCGGACCTGCCGACGATGATCACCGAGATCGAACGGCGGCTGGACCAGCTGCGCGGTCCCGACCCGGCGGCCACCGCGGGGGCACTCGCCGGGCTGCTCGCGTCGCTGTCGGCGAAGATCCCGGAGCATCTGGACCGGATGCAGCAGGCCCTCGCCTTCGACGACACGGACCGGCTGCGCATCGAGTCGCACCAGCTCATGGGAGTGCTGGCGAACCTGGGTGCGGGACCGGCGACGACCGCGTGCGGCCGGATCGAGAGCGCCGCCCGGTCCGGCGACCTGGACGCGGCGGTGGTGTCCTTCACCGCCGCCCGCCCGCTGATCATGACGGCCCGCGACGCCGCCGACCACCTCCGCCGCAACCCGGTCACCGTGGCCGCCGGGCACTGACGGGTCGCCGGCGATCCGGCGGTCTCCGCCACGCCGGCGACCCGCACGGTCACCGCACCGAGGTGGTGACGCGGTCGCGGCGGTCGGAGTACAGGCTGGTGGCGGTCACGGTGGCCAGGGTGACGGCGATGACGACCAGCGACGCGTCGGTCGGGATGTCCGGGACGCCGGACCAGAGACCGTGTGCCCAGTGCAGCACCAGCTTCACCCCGATGAAGGCCAGGATGATCGCGAGGCCGTGGTTCAGGTGCCGCAGCCGGTCCAGGACGTTGTGCAGCACGAAATACAGCGCCCGCAGTCCCAGCAGCGCGAACGCGTTCGTCGCGAACACCAGGTACGGGTCCTCGGTCACCCCGTAGACGGCCGGCACCGAGTCGACCGCGAACACCAGGTCGGTCATGAACACCGCGACCACGACCAGGGCCAGCGGGGTCAGCGCGCGACGGCCGTTCTGCCGTACCGTCAGCCTGCCGCCCTGGTATTCGGCGGTCACCGGCATGAGCCGGCGCATCAGCCGGACACTGCGCATGGTCTCGATGTCGACCTGGTAATCCTCGTGCCGCAGCGCCTCCCGGAAGACCTTGACCGCGGTCAGCAGCAGCACCCCACCGAACAGCAGGAACGCCCAGGTACCGCTCTGGAGCACGACCGCGCCGGCGGCGATGAAGATCGCGCGCAGCACCAGCGCGCCGGCGATGCCGTAGAGCAGCACCCGCTGGGCCAACCACGGGGGCACCGAGAAGGCGGCCAGCAGCAGCATGAAGACGAACAGGTTGTCGACCGACAGCGACTTCTCCACCACGTAGCCGGTGTAGAACTCCATCGCCGGGCGACGGCCGTACAGATGCCAGATCAGGGCCCCGAACGCGGCCGGAAGCGCGAGGTAGAACAGCGACCAGCCGACCGCCTCGCGCATCGCCACCTCGTGCGGGCGGCGGGTGATCACGAAATCGACGGCCAGCAGGGCCAGCAGCACGGCGACGGAGATCGCCCAGAGCTGGGCGGACGCGATGGACGGTAGATCGAGCACGGGGCCCCCTCGGACACATGTCATCGTCCGAGGTCTCCCTCACCCGCCACCGGCAGGCGAACGCACGAGGGCACATGGGTGCCCGTGGTGACCGCCACGCTCTCGCGGAGGTACTCCCCTCGCGGCCAGCTTAGGCAGGTGCCGCCCGGGGAGCCAGGCCAACCACGGATTCCGGCATTCCGGTTGACGGGCCGGGGCGGCGGGTGGACCGTTGAGGTTCGGCTGTCACCGCAGCCGACCAGCGGTTCCGAGGGGGTACCGCCATGTTTGTCGACATCCTGGTAGGCACGTTGCTGATCGTCTGCATGATGATCAGCATCGGTGCACTGATGCCGCCGACGCATGGGCGCCGACGGCACCGGCACGGCTGACCGAACAACGAGCGGCCGCCTGGGAACGGGCGGCTGCTCCCCCGGTCAGATCAGGTCCTTCAGGGTCGCGGCGAACCGCGCCGGGGCGCGCAGATGCGGAAAGCAGGGGCGCTTCCCGGTTCGCGACTGCTTCCGGTTCGAGAACCAGCAGTGGTACGACCGGAGCAGGCTCCGGTCCCAGCGCGCCACCGCGAACTGCCGGTAGGGTGCCGGAACCCCGTCCAGGTCGGCCGTCGCCCGATGCTGGTCCGGGCAGTCCGGTGGCTCGGCGGCCGGCTCGTCGAAGGTCAGCACCGCCCGGGTCGCGTAGGAGTCCGCGAACGCCTCGGCGAGCAGTGCGCCCTCCCCCTGGCCCACGAGCACCGGCGCCCGGTGCAGGTTCAGGCCGTTGACCAGCACGGCCAGGTCCCGGGCCAGGCCGGTGACGTCGTTCTCGCTGCGGGCCGCGGAGTGCCCGTGCCCGGGCAGGTCGACGGCGATGACACTGCACGCGTCACCGAGTTCGGCCGCGACCGGCCACCAGATGGTCCGGTCGTAGAAGAGGCCGTGCAGCAGGACCACCGGCCGGCCGTACCGGCCCCAGCGGTCGTAGACCAGCAGGTTCTTCGGAGTTCCATGGGCGTGGGTGGTGCGGCGCGGGGGTTGAGGATGCACGGCGATGGTCTTCCTGATTCGGGGGGACACCAAACATGCGTCGATGTCCCCCGGTCCACCAAACATTGCCGGGAATTGATCCACTTCGGTCCACGGCCCGTATGGTTACGGCCGTGTCCCCTGTCCTGACCAACGCGCGGACGCTCGGTCCGTGGCGGGCGATCCTCGGATTCGCCGCTGGTCAGTCTGGCCGCCGACATGGTCTACGAGGGAGCCCGCTCGATCACCGGCCCACTGCTCGCCGGACTGGGCGCCTCCGCTCTCGTGGTCGGCCTCGTCACCGGCGCCGGGCTGCTGTTCCGGCTCGTGTCCGGCCCGCTCGCCGATCGCACCGCCCGGTAGTGGGCGCTCACCGTCACCGGCTACGGGCTGACCGCGGTGTGCGTACCGCTGCTGGCCACGGCCTACGGGGTCTTCGCCGCGGTGCAGGGCGTCGCGGCCCTGGCCGGCGGGCTGCTGGCCGGGGCCCTCTACGAGCAGTCCCTGACCGCGCTGGCCGTGGTCCTGGCCGGGGCGCAACTGGCCTCCGCCGTCCTGCTCACGGTGACGCTGAGGATGCGCTGATCAGGCCTTGTCGTGTCACGGTTTGGTGGCGACCACCACCAGGTTGAACCCGGTGTCGGCGGCCAGCACCGGGTCGGCGAACCCCGCCCGTGCCAGCAGCTCCAGGCGCTGCGCCGGGCCGCCCAGGGTGCCCGGCCCGTACGCGCCGGGCTGGGCCAGCGAACCCGGTGTGCAGAGGGCGGTCGGCGACGCGTACCCGATCCGGGTGATCGGCATCCCGATCGTGCCGGTCCAGTCGTCGGCCGCCCACGGTTCGACCGCCATCTCGACCAGCCCCGGAACCGCCGGGAACCAGACCTGGGCGAGCTGGTTGACGTACGCCGTCCGGAAATACCGTTCGATGCCGTGATAGGTGCAGCCGGGCACCTCGTCCCCGGGCAGGCCGCCGTCGGAGCGGAACGCCGCCTCCAGGTGCTCCAACGACAGGAAGTAGCCGGTGATGATCTCGCCGGCCGCCACCAGGTAGGCCGGCGAGTCCACCACCGACAGTGCCAGCGCATGCTCGGACGGCAGCTCGAACCGGTCCCGTCGACCGTCACGTAGCCGGACACGGCGAGCCGGCGCAGCCACTCGGTGACCAGACCCGCTGCGGCACACCCGCCAACGGAACGACCTCATCATCCCGGCGCAGCTCCACCGGCCCGAGCACGCCAACCGTGATACCCACCGCGCCATTCTCGCGGGCCGTGGCCCCGCCGATCACCCCGTTCACCCCGCTCTGCCAGGCATGCGACGTGCGGCCGGGCGGCGCCGCGACCCGGCATCCCGACGAAGCAGGCGCCGGACGGGCGGACGATCCGGGGACGGCGGGACCTCGCTCAGCCACCCGTCGGCGGCGGAAACCGGAACTGTCCGGTCTCAGCGGTACGAGCTGGCCGTACGCGAAAGGGGATAGCCTGCGCCGGGTGGACCTTGAGTTTTCGGACCCGTCGTTCGTCCGCGATCCGTATCCCGCGCTGGCTCGGCTGCGGGAGCAGGCCGCCCTGGGCTTTCACGAGCCGAGCGGGCGCTGGCTGGCGGTGAGCCACGCCGCCGTCGACGCCGTGCTGCGGGACCGGCGACTGGGACGGTTCTGGCGGGACGAGGAGCCGGCCGCGGTCTTCGAGCCGTTCAACCTGCTGCACCGGCATCAGATGATGGAGAACGAGCCACCGGTCCACACCCGGCTGCGGGCGCTGGTGGCGAAGGCGTTCGCGCGGGGGCACGTGGAACGGCTGCGGGCCACCGTCGCGGCCGAGGCGACGGCCCTCGTCGAGGCGGCCGGAGCCGATTTCGATCTGTTGACGGATCTCGCCGAGCCGCTGGCGGTGACGGTGATCGCCGAGCTGCTGGGGGTTCCGGCGGACGAGCGGCACCGGCTGCGGCCCTGGTCGGCGGCGATGGTGCGGATGTACGAGGTGAGCCGCACCCCCGAGGTGGAGGCCGCCGCGCTGGAGGCCTGCCGGGAGTTCGCCGGGTACATGCGGGAGCTGGCCGAACGCAAGACCGCCGAGCCGGGGGACGATCTGATCAGTCACCTGGTGTCGGTGCGGGACGGCTCCGACCGACTGTCCGCCGAGGAGCTGGTGGCCTCGGCGATCCTGCTGCTCAACGCGGGTCACGAGGCATCGGTCAACGGGCTCGGCAACGGGATGGTGGCGCTGCTGGACCACCCGCGGGAGCTGGCCCGGCTGCGCGCCGACCGGGAGCTGGTGCCGACAGCGGTGGAGGAGATGCTGCGCTACGACTCCCCCTCGCAGCTGTTCGTGCGGACGGCGGCGGCCGACGTGGAGATCGGTGGGGTGACGGTTCCGGCGGGGGCGGAGGTGGCGGCGCTGCTCGGGGCCGCGAACCGGGATCCGGCGGTGTTCGCCGACCCGGACCGCTTCGATGCGGGCCGGGTGCCGAACACGCACATGAGTTTCGGGGCGGGCCTGCACTTCTGCCTCGGGGCTCCGCTCGCCCGGATCGAGATGCAGGCGGCGCTGACCGCTCTGCTCGAGCGTGCGCCACGGCTGGAACTGGCCGCCGAACCGGTCCGGACGCCGGGGTTCGTGCTGCGCGGCTACGAGTCCGTCCGGCTCGATGTCCAGTGAACACTGATGTGATCGCCGGACGGTAGGGTCGGCCGGTGCGGACGAAGCAGGAGCTGACCGAGGACATCCGGCGCGAACGGCGGGCGGCGCTCGTCGTGAACGCGCGGTCACGGCGCGGGCGGCAGCTCTACGCCGACGCGCACGCCCGTCTGCTCGCCGCCGGGTTCGAGCTGCTCGGGTCGTATGCGGTGGACCGTCCCGGCGAGCTGGAGAAGTCACTGACCGCGGCGCTCGCCCATCACCCGGACCTCCTGGTCGCCGGCGGCGGTGACGGCACGATCAGCACGGCGGGGCGGATGCTCGCCCACCGCGACGTGGCTCTCGGTCTGCTGCCCCTCGGCACGACCAACAACTTCGCGCGTACGGTCGGCATCCTGCCCGATCTCGACGAGGCGATCGCGACGCTCGTCGACGGCAGGGTCATCGACGTGGATCTGGGCGTCGCCGGGGACATGTCGTTCACCAACCACGTCGGCGCGGGTCTGTCCGCCGAGATCATGATCAACGTGCCCGGCCGGCTGAAACGGGTGATCGGGCGGATCGCCTACCCGCTCACCGCGCTCGGCCTCCTGACCCGGCACCGGCCGCTGCGGGTCACGGTGCGGGCCGACGGCCGGGAGCTCGTCCTCACCACCCACCAGGTCTATGTGGCGAACGGGGGTTTCCACGCCGGCCGTCCGATCACCGCGGACGCCCACGCCGACGACCGGCTGCTCGTCGCCTATCCCGTCGGTGGGGCGTCGAAGTGGGAGCTGGTGCGCGAGACCGCCCGCAACGCGCTCACCGGCCACCGGCGCACGCTGCGCGACCAGCCGTTCCTCGCGGTCGGTGAACTGTGGCTGGAGACCGACCGGCCGGCGCACGTCGAGGTCGACGGCGAGCCGTGCGGTGCGACACCGCTGCGGGTGGCCGTCGACCCCAACGCGCTGCGGATCATGGCCCCACCCGGCACCCCGGACCACTGACCGAACGACTCGGCTGGTTCCCACCGTCGTCTCGAACCGGCCGAGACAGCGGTGACAGCCAGCCACCCGAAGTGGGCTGGTTCCCACCGTCGTCTCGGACCGGCTGAGACAGCGGTGACAGCCAGCCACCCGGATCGGCGCGGCGGCGCGGCCGGGCCGCTCGGGATCAGCGGGCCGTGCCGGCCTCGGGATCGGTGATCTTCGAGAGCCAGGTGGTCGCCTCGGCCGGGGGCAGGATCCGGTCGAGGGTGATCTCCGGGTGCATCAGGGGGTAGACGCGGCCGGTGTTCCAGGAGCGGGCGTAGGACGGCCGGTCGAGCACGACGACCCGGTGCCCCTCGACGACCGGGATGTCGGTGGGGCGGCCCTCGCCCCAGATCCGTTCGCCGTCGGCACCGAACAGCTCGAACTGGCCGCGTACCCCACCGGCCGGCTGGAGGTCGGGGCCGTCGGTGGCGGCGGCGATCCAGGCCGCCGCGGGACGGGTGCCCTCGATCAGGCCCTGCGCCGGGTCGCCGATCAGGGTCGCGGCGAGCAGGGTGTGCAGTTGGAAGTTGTCACCGACCCCGCTGACGGTCAGCCGGAACGCCCGCCCGGACGGCCGGTGGACGACCAGGAACGGTTCGTCGTCGAGCACCTGGAGCAGGCCGAACAGCCACGGCGCCGCGTCGGCGTAGTCGGTCATCGCGTCGGCCGCGGCGGCCAGCCGCTCGCGGCCGGGGAACGCCTGCCGTACCCGCTTCTGTTGCAGCGGCAGGAGCAGGCTGGGGATCCACTCGTCGACGGTGAAGAACGACTCGGTGAGCCGAATGCCCTCCTCCCGGCCGATGCCGGTCTGCGCGGCGACCCGGGCGGCCCGGTCGATCAGCGCGTCGGCCTCCTCCTGGCTGCCGGGAGCCTCGAACGCCCCGCCGTCCTTCTCGGCCAGGACGGGGAACCGGACGGCCTGCTCGAGCCCGTCGGTGACCCGCTCGACCAGTACGTCGAGCAGCACGAACGGGTCGGCGCCGGCTTCGACCAGCCCGGCCGCGACCTGGGCCAGCTGGCCGCCGTTGCCGATCGACACCTGGCGCACCGCCGGGAGCAGCCGGCGGACGCCCTCGGTCAGCTCGTCCGGTCCGGCCGAGTCGAGGGAGCCGATGATGCCGCGCATCGCCGCCGACGACGCGTCCTCGTCGAGACCGATGACACCCTGAGCCAGATCTCCGCAGAAGTCCGGCAACGTGCGCTTCTTACGCCTCCACCACATCGGCGCATCGTAGAAGCGCGATGCCGGGGTCCGCAGGGGACCCCGGCATCTCCGGTCGTCTCAGGCGTTGGCGGGCGCCTTGTCGTCGGGCACATTGTCGGAAGTGGTGGCACCCTCCGCCTCGGCGATGATCCGCTGGTCCTCGCGGGCGTGCTTGCGGTACTGGAGCACCGAGTAGACGACCGCCGCGGCCCAGGCGACGTAGATGACGCCGTACAACCCGTAGCGGACACCGTCGGGGGCGTCGATCCAGTCGCTGCGCAGCAGGGACCGGGTGTTCGTCAGGATGATCACGCCGCCGACCGCGGCCCCGAGGACCCGCGGCGGGATGTGGCGGACCAGCCAGGCGGCGATCGGTGCGGCGATGACGCCACCGATCAGCAGGGCGAGGGCCCAGCCGTAGTCGATGTTCTCGCTGCCGATACCCAGGATGAAGCCGAGGCTCGCGGCGATCGCGACGAGGAACTCGCTGGTGTCGATCGAGCCGATCGTCTTGCGGGGCTCCAGCCGGCCGCTGGCCAGGATCGCCGGGGTGCCGACCGGGCCCCAGCCGCCGCCACCGGTGGCGTCGACGAAGCCGCCGACCAGGCCGAGCGGGGTGAGGAACCGCTTGCGCAGCGGCTTGCCGAGCTGCCCCTTGGGCAGGCCCTGGAAGGTGAACCGGACGAACACGTAGAGACCGAGGACCAGCAGGATGACCGCCATCAGTGGCGCGGCGACCTCGGTGGAGATGTTGGAGAGCACGGTGGCTCCGGCGAAGGCGCCGATCGCGCCCGGCACGCCGATCCTCAGGACGACCTTCCAGTCGACGTTGCCGAACCGCCAGTGCGCGATGCCGGAGACCAGGGTGGTGCCGATCTCGGCGAGGTGCACGGTGGCCGAGGCGGCCGCCGGGTTGGTGCCGATCGCGAGGAGGAGCGTGGTCGAGGTCACGCCGTAGGCCATGCCCAGGCTGCCGTCGACGAGCTGAGCGCCGAGCCCGACCAGGGCTAGGAGGAGGAGCTTCTGCATGTCGGACCGCCGGAGTAGGGAGGGGCAATTCCTAGTTCTTGGATCGGAGAATAGAAGCCTAGTTGGTAAGTAGGCAAGGCATCAATCGCCACAGGCACTGACACGCATGTTGCAGAATGACCACCGTGAGTGACGCTGATGACGTGCGCCGGCTTGCCCTCTCCCTGCCCGAGACCGAGGAGATCGACAGCGACGGCTTCGACTTCCGGGTGGCCGGCAAGGGATTCGTCTGGTCATATCCGGAACGTCTACCCGGGAAACCGCGCGTGATCCGTACCGATGTGGCGGTTCTGTACGTCGGCGACGAGGCGGAGAAACAGGCTCTGCTGCTCGGCGAGCCCGACATGTTCTTCACCACACCCGGCTACGACGGGCTGCCCCTCGTGATGCTGCGACTGGAGCAGACCTCCCCCGAACGGCTGAGAGAGCTGATCACCGATGCGTGGCGGATGCGGGCCCCCGACGACGTCGAGGCCGGCCTGACGGCCGGCCTCGACAGTGAACTGCGGTGATCAGGGGCGCGGTGTAGCGGCCTTGCGGTAGGCGAGCAGGCCCAGGATCAGGCCGGCCAGACCGGCGACCAGGCCGGCGATGCCGAACGCCGTGCCGTTGCCACTGTCGCCCTCCTCGGCGGCGGCCTCGGTGGTCGGGGCCGGGGCCGCGGCGGACGGGGTGGCGGCCGATGCGCCGGCGAGCTTCAGGACCGGCGCCGGGCTCTCCGGCTCGGTGCCGTCGGTGGTCGGCTCGTCGATCCAGCGGACCACGGCTCCGTCGGAGTACGTCTGGAGCGCCTTGAAGACGATCTGGTCGGTCGCCGGCAGCGGCCCGAGCGACACGTCGAACTCCTGGAACGTGCCCGGCTTGATCTCCGAACCGGCGGCGGCGGTCCAGGTGATCTTCGTGACCGCCTCGGTGATCTCGCTGTCGTGGACCTTGACCGGGGTGGCCAGCTTCGACTTCTCGGCCACCGCCGTCCAGCCCGGCACCGGCTTGACCGACACCGACCCGATCGGGCTCTCCGCCGGCAGGTTGACCTCCAGCTTGGTGGTCGACGCGGTGTCGCTCTCGTTCGGGACCCGGAACGCCACCTTCGTGTAGCCGCCCTGGGTCGCGGTGCTCGGGTTGACGGTCACGTGCGCGGCCGCCGGCCCGGCCAGGCCGAGCACGAAGGCGGCGGCGACGGCGGAGACGGTGGCGGCACGCCGCAGTGCGGTCTGCTTCATGGGGGACCCCTTCACGCCTTGCGGCGACGGATGAACAGGAAAGCGGCGCCGGCGGCGAGGACGACCACGATACCGGCGATCAGACCATAGATCGTTGTATCGGACGACTCTTCGGACTTCGGGGCCGTCTCGGTGAGAACCGCCGGAGTCGACGCGGCGGTGGTCGCGGCCGGCGCAGTCGCAGCCGCCGGGGACGGAGCCTCGGCCGTCGGCGCGGCGGCCGCCGCCGGATCGTTCACGGTGAACCGGTACGACCCCTTGACGGTGTGCCCATCGGTGGAGACCACCTGGTAGGCGACCGTGTAGACGCCGTTGACGAGCGGCGCGGCGAGGCTCACCATGCCGGTCGCCCCGTCCACCTTCGGCGCCGAGGTCTCGACCTTGGCCTTGGCGGCGTCACTGAGCGTGATGATGGTGTAGTCGGGATCCAGCTTCTGCAGGAATCGCAACTTCACCTCGGACGGTGACTTCTTCAGCGTCGCGTTCTTGTCCGGGTTCGCCTCGGCCAGCGCGTTGTGCGCCCACGCCGGAGCGCCCGGCAGCAGGACGGCCAGCAGCGCGGCCAGGGCCAGCAGCGGCCGGCTCAGGCGAGCACCGGCTCGCCGATCCAGCCGCCCTCGGCGCAGCCCGGGGGAATGGCGAAGACCGCGGATCCGATCGGTGTGGTCCATTCGTTCAACAGGTCCTTCTCAGCGAGTCGCCGTTGGATGGGGAGGAATTGCCGGTCGATGTCAGCTTGGTACGCCGCGAAAACCAGCCCGCTGTCGGGTCGCCCCTGCGCGTCCGGGGCCTCGTCGTAGTTGTACGGCCGGCGCAGGATCTTGAGCCGGGGATCGGTCTGCCGGGCCCGCGCGACGTGCGAGAAGTCCGGCATGACGGGCAGCCCGGTGTCGTCGAGCTTGGTGAAGTCCGGCTCGTCGAACTCGGCCGTGCCGCTCAGCGGGGCACCCGACCCCATCCGCCGGCCCACCGCGTTCTCCTTGTCGCCGACGCTGAGCAGGTCCCACGTCTCGATCTCGGCGCGGATCCGGCGGACCACCAGGCTCGTCGACCCGTCCGGGTTCCACACCGCGGTGTCCATGGCCGCGTCCCGCGGGTTCGCCGTGCCGTCCAGTTGGCCGAGCACGTTGCGCTGGGTGAATCCGGCCGGGTGCACGCCCGCGCTGCGCCGGAATCCGCGCTGCACCCAGCGGATCGCGCCGAACGGCCGGGCGTCCTTGATCAGCATCCGCTGGGCGTGGGTGACGGTCAGCGCGTCGTCGGCGCAGATCTGCAACAGCAGGTCACCACCGTTCCAGCGGTCCTCCAGGCGGTCGACGGTGAACGGCGGCAGGTCGGTGACCGGGGACTTCAGCCCGGCGGCCCGGTACAGGCCGGGGCCGAACCCGAACGTGACGGTCAGCCGGGACGGGTGCACCGCCAGTTCCGCCTCGGTGTCGCCGAGCGCCGGCTCGCCCCGGGTCAGGCGTGCCGCGTCGTCGGTGAGCAGCCGCAGCATCCGGCCCAGGGCGGCCCGGTCGGTGCCCTTGGACAGGGTGAACGACAGGAACGCGGCGTGCGCCGGCGGTTCGGTGGTGACACCGGCCTGCCTCGGGCCGTGGAAGGGCACGATGCCCGTACCGATGTCGGTGAAGGAGGCCGGGACCACCGCCGGCCGCTCCCCCTCGGGGGACGAGGGGGTGGCGGAGCAGGCGGCGACCGCGCCGAGGCCGGCGGCGGCGCCGCCGGCCAGAAGGGCACGTCGACGCAGCGTCACGGGTGCGCGCTCGCGGTGGCCAAGGGCATACCGTGCATGCCGGGGGCGTAGCTCTCCTGGGCGCCCGCGAACGGCTTCGCCACCGCGGTGAACGCGACGGTTCCGCCGCCGGCCAGGGTCAGCGTGAAGGCCACCTCGTCACCGGGCTTGATCGGGGCGGACGGCTGCATCAGCATCAGGTGGTCGCCTCCCGGGCCCAGCTCGTGGGTGGCGCCGGCCTTGATCACGAAGCCACCCTCCTTCGGCTTCATCACCATCTTGCCGTCCTCCATCGCCATGGTGTGCAGCTCCATCGGCGACACCGGCGACGTCGCCCCGGTGATCGTCACGTCGGCGCCGGTCTCGTTGACGAGCGTGCCGAACGCCGCGGTCATCCCGGTGTCCGCCGCCTTCACCCAGGGGTCACGCACGGTCAGCGCGGCGGCGGGGGCGGACGACGCCTGCGTCGGCGCCGGTGCGGCCGCGGTCTCCGGGGAGCCGCCGCAGCCGGCGAGAAGGGCGCAGGTGACGGCGGCGACGACGAGAACGGTACGAGTGGGCATTCATCTTCCTCAAGCTCGGCAACGCCCGTTAGTCGCCGGTCGGCGAGCCCTGGTTCCCGGCCATCCGACAACACTTCAGGCGACGCGATGATCACGGAAAGTCGCTGAAGAATCCCTGGGAACTTCGGGGCCACAGTGGGCGACCAACGGTCGACGCCATCGGGCACCGGCGTCGACCGCACTTCCCCCGGATGCCGGCGCACCGCGCGCCACCGACACCCCTGACGAGGACAGCCGATGGCCGTGACCCCCGAACTGACCACCGCGCCGGTGATTCCGGCGCCGCCGGCCCGCGAGCCGGGCCGTACCGGCGCGTTCGGCGCCCTGCTGCTGCGACTGCACTTCTACGCCGGGGTGCTGGTCGCCCCGTTCCTGGTGGTGGCGGCCGTGACCGGGCTGCTCTACACGGCGACACCCCAACTCGACGCCATCCTGTACGGCGACAAGCTGACCGCCGCGACCACGAGCGGCCCGACCCTCCCGCTGGCCGACCAGATCGCCGCGGCCCGCGCGTCCCACCCGGACGGCACGATCGCGGCCGTGCAGCCGGCGGAGGGCGACGGGACGACCCGGGTCGTGTTCGCCCAGCCCGACCTCGGCGAGAACCAGCACACCGTCTACGTCGACCCGCACACCGGCACGGTGCAGGGCCGGCTGACCACCTGGTACGGCTCGACGCCGGTCACCACGTGGCTCGACGACCTGCACCGCAACCTGCACCTGGGCGACCTCGGCCGCAACTACTCCGAACTCGCCGCCAGCTGGCTGTGGGTGCTCACCCTCGGCGGGATCGTCCTGTGGTGGCGGCGCCGGCGCAGCGTACGCAAGATGCTCGCCCCGGAACTGTCGGCCCGCAAGGGCGTGCGCCGCACCCGGGGCTGGCACGCCGCGACCGGCCTGTGGATCAGCCTCGGCCTGCTCATCCTGGCCGCCACCGGCCTGACCTGGTCGCGCTGGGCCGGCGGCAACTTCGAGGTCGCCCTCGACGCGCTCGACGGACGCCGGCCCGCCCTGGAGGTCCCGGGCGTCACCCCGTCCGCCGGCGGCGGCCACCACGGCGCCGGCAGCGAGGCACCCGTCGCCGTCGACCCGGCGCAGGCCGACACCGTTCTCGCGGTGGCCCGCGGCAACGGCCTGACCGGGCCGGTCGAGCTCAGCCTCCCGGAGACCGGCGGCTCCGCCTGGACCGTCGCCGGGATCGACAACACCTGGCCGGTGCGCCTCGACCAGATCGCCGTCGATCCGGCCACCGCCACGGTCGTGGCCCGCAGCGACTTCGCCGACTGGCCGGTGCTGGCCCAGCTCACCAAACTCGGTGTGCAGGCCCACATGGGCATCCTGTTCGGCGTCGTCAACCAGCTCCTGCTGGCCGCCCTCGCCATCGGCCTGCTGTCGGTGATCCTGTGGGGTTACCGCATGTGGTGGCAGCGGCGGCCGACCCGCGCCGACCGCCGCGCCCTCGTCGGCACCGCCCCGCCCCGCGGCGCCTGGCCGGGCCTGCCCGCGTGGGCGATCGTCGCCGGTGTGCCGCTGGTCTTCGCCCTCGGCTGGGCCCTGCCGCTCTTCGGCATCCCGCTCGCCGCGTTCCTGCTGATCGACGCCCTGACGACGGTGCGCCGCAGAGCCTGATCCCCGGCGCGGTCAGATGGTCCGCAGGTCCAGGGTGTGCCAGACGGCCGTCTCCCGCGTGCCGGTCGACCACCAGAGCACGCCGTCCTTGGTGGCGGCCAGGTCGGCCGCCGCGGCGAGCGTCACGGTACGGCCGGTCGTCAGATCGTGGACGACGAGCCCGGCCGTACCGGTGAGGTCGAAGTTCGCCCCCGGCTCGGAGAGGATCTCGAAGCGGTCCAGCACCGCCACGTCGCTGACCGCGGCCTGGGTGCCCGGCCCGGCCACCCGCCGGCGGTCCGATCCGTCCGGGCGCATCACGTCGATGCGGGCCAGGCCCTCGCCGTTCATCACCATCACCCGGCACCAGGTGGGGGCGCACATCCCCCACTCCGCGCCGGAGAACGGCACCCGTACCTCCCGGCCGGTCGTCATCTCCCGCATCCGGACCTGGCCGGACTGGGCGCCGGTGTCGTCGGTGAGCCACGGCCACGCCGACAGCGACCAGCGGCCCGGCTCCTCGCGCACGTCGACCGTGCCGCCGGTCAGCGCCACCGACCGGATCTGGGTGGTGGTGTCGCCCTCCCCGGCCACCCAGTGCACCCGGCCGTCGGCCACCACCAGGTCGTACTGGTTGCCGTAGAACAGCGTGTTGCCGGTGTCGGCGGTGATCATCCGGGCGTCGCCGCCGTCGCGCCGGACCGCCCAGATCTCCACCGGCCGGGAACCGGACGACTCGGCCCAGATCAACTCGTCACCGGAGACGGTCATCGCCTCGAACCGCGGATCGTCCGCGGCCGGCAGGCGGCGCAACTCGCGGGCGACGCCGTCCTTCTCCACGAGCAGCCGGACGACGTCGCCGTCGGTCACCTGACCGACCGCCGTCGTCGCGTCCAGGAACAGCAGCGGCTCGACGGTCAGGTCCCGCAGGTCGGCGCGGGCCGCGGCCGGCCACTCCTGCTCGGCGGTGGGGCGGACGGCCGACGCGACCGGGGTCACCGGCTGCTCGGGCAGGCCGCCGGCGAGCAGGGCACCGGCCGCGAGCAGGGCCACGCCCAGGGCCACCTTCGCGCGGGCGCTCATTCGTACTGCTGTTTCGGCGGGCTGACCGGCTGCCACTGCTGCACCTCGACGAAGGCGATGTCGGCCTGGTTGACCGGGTCCTTGCCCCGTTTGCCGGTGTATCTGCCGGTCACCTCCAGCCAGGTGCCGGCGGGCACGTCCACCAGCGGGCCCCCGGTCAGGCCGACCTTGATCGGGCGGCCGTCGGCGGCGCAGCAGCTCACCACGATCCGGGCCAGCATCGGCACCCCGTCGTCGCCGGTGGCCACGAAGCCGGTCAACCGCAGGCGGCGGCCCTCGAGGCTGCGGCCCTCGTCGTAGATCACCCGGGAGGCGTAGTCCAGCAGGCCGACCGTGACCGGGTCACCGTCGGGCAGCGGCGGATAGTCGGACTCGGCGCCGATCTGCACCGTGCCGGACTGGTCGGCGGTGTAGGACCCGAGCGCGGGCGGCGCGACCAGCAGCAGGCCGAGTACGGGAAGGATCAGCAGCCACCCGACCCTCGGCTCGTGGTGGGCGTGCCCGTGGTCGTCGTGATCGTCGTGGACCACATCGCCGTCGTGGCCCTCATCACCGTCGCGGGCCCCATCACCGTCGTGGGCCCCATCGCCGTCGCGGGCGCCGCGGATGTCGTACCACAGGGTCATGATCGCGGCCAGGACCAGCGCCGCGCCCGCCGCGATGAGGAAGGGCCGCAGGCCCTCCTTGACATACCGCAGATAGAGGTCGGTGAGCGACGCCTTCAGGATCGCGCCGCCGAACAGGAACAGGACGACCGCCTGGGCCTGCCGGTTCACAGCAGCACCGCCCCGGCGCCGACCGCCGCGAGCACCGCGAGCACGAACGTGGCCGGCGCGAACCGGACCGCGAACCGGCGCCCGAACACACCGGCCTGCATGGAGATCAGCTTGAGGTCGACCATCGGGCCCACCACCAGGAAGGCCAGGCGCGACGTCAGCGAGAACTGCGACAGCGACGCGGCGACGAACGCGTCGGCCTCGCTACAGATCGACAGCAGTACGGCCAGGACCGCCAGCGCCAGCACCGACAGCACCGGCTGCGCGGCCAGGGTCTGCAACCACGCCTCGGGCACCACCACGTTGATCGTCGCGGCGGCCGCGGCCCCGATCACCAGGAACCCGCCCGCGTGCACCACGTCGTGCCGGCACGCCGACCAGAACGCCCGGCCCTTCGACGCCCCGTCCAGGTCGGGCCGGCGCGGCAACCGGATCCACTCGGATCGCCCGAGCCGCAGCCACAGCCAGCCCATCACGATAGCGACGGCCAGGCTGGCCAGCCCACGGGCCAGCACCATCTCCGGGTTGCCGGGGAAGGCGACCGCGGTCGCGGTCAGCACGATCGGGTTGATCGCCGGGGCGGCCAGCAGGAACGCCAGGGCGGCGGCCGGGGTGACGCCCCGGCGGATCAGCGAACCGGCGATCGGCACGGCACCGCACTCGCAGCCCGGCAGGATCACCCCCGCCATGCTCGCCGCCGGCACGGCCAGGGCGGGATGGTTCGGCAGGGCCCGCGCCCAGAACGAGCGCGGCACGAACACCGCGATGACCGCCGACAGCAGCACCCCGAAGACGAGGAACGGCACGGCCTGCACCAGGACCGAGACGAAGACGGTGGTCCAGGTCTGCAGGGCGGCGCCCGAGACGATCCCGGCGAGACGTCCCCGGAAGATCACGAGCAGCACGAGGAGTACGGCCAGCACCTCCACCTCGACGGATCTACCGCGGGTGCGCTGGATGGTGTCGGTCACCGGGTGCAATCTACCGGCACCGGTGGATCACGGGCTGGCGGCCAGGAACAGGAACACCGCCATGAGGGAGAGGTGCAGGCCGCCGTGCAGGATGTTGGCCCGGCCCGGCACGATCGTCAGCGTCCCCACCGCGACGGTCAGGACCAGCAGGACCATCTCCGTACCGCCGAGGCCCAGCAGCAGCGGCCCGTCCAGCCAGATCATCGCCACGCTGATCGCGGGGATGGTCAGGCCGATGCTGGCCATCGCCGAGCCGAGGGCCAGGTTGAGGCTGGTCTGGATGCGGTCGCGGGCGGCGGCGCGGACCGCGGCGATGGTCTCCGGCAGCAGCACCAGCAGGGCGATCACCACGCCGACCACGGCCTGCGGCAGCCCGGCGGAGGCGACCACGGCCTCGATCGTCGGCGAGACGCCCTTGGCCAGCCCGACGACCGCGATCAGGGCGACGAGCAGCAGGCCGAGGCTCTGCAACGCGGCCCGGGAGGACGGCGGGTCGTCGTGTTCCTCGGCCTCGATGACCTCGCCCGCGGTGGTGATCGGCATGAAGTCGTCGCGGTGCCGCCGGGTCTGCACGGCCACGAAGAGCAGGTAGAGGCCGAGCGAGACGACCGCGGCGAAGGCCAGCTGCGCCGGCGTGAACTGCGGGCCGGGGCTGCTGGTAGTGAACGTGGGCAGCACCAGGCTGAGCGTGGCGATCGCGGTGACCGTGGCGAACGCGGAACCGGTGCCCTCCGGGTTGAACACCGCGATCCGCCGGCGCAGGGCTCCGACCAGCAGGGAGATGCCGAGGATGCCGTTGCAGGTGATCATCACGGCGGCGAAGACGGTGTCCCGGGCCAGTGACTGTGCCTTCTCGCCGCCGCTGACCATCAGCGTGACGATCAGCGCCACCTCGATGATCGTCACCGCGACGGCCAGGATCAGCGAACCGTAGGGCTCGCCGACCCGGTGCGCCACCACCTCGGCGTGGTGGACGGCGGCCAGCACGGCACCGGCCAGCAACACCGAGACGAGCACCACGATGTACGACGGCAGGTCGCGCCCGAAGGTCAGGATCAGCGCGACCAGAGCGGCAACGGGCAGATACAGCGTCCAACGGGATGTCACCCGTCAGACTCTGCCTTACTCCCCGCCGGCTCGCCTGTCTTGTGCCCATCGCTGTGGCCCAGCGAACGCCCCGGGGCGATGCGGTCGCGGACCTGTCGTTTCAGGTGTGCCAGCTCGGGGAAGCCGCCGTCGGCCTTACGCGACCACAGCGTCTCGTCGCCGAGCCGTACCTCGAAGACCCCGCCGACACCAGGGACCAGCGCGACCTCGCCGAGGTCGGTGGTGAACGTGGTGAGCAGTTCCTGGGCCGTCCAGGCGGCGCGCATCAGCCAGCGGCACTGTGTGCAGTACTCGATCTCTAGGCGGGGCTGCCGAATCGTCACAGGTCAGCAGTATGCCGGATGGCGGGGGTCATGCATGATTCACGGGATCTGTACTTTCGTTAAGGAGTTGTCTTGAACCGACGCTGGATCTCGGTCGCCACCACCGCGGTGGCGCTGGCCGCACTCACGGCCTGCGGTGACGCCGAGGAGGCCGCCACGAAGGCCGTGGACGCCCGCGACTTCGTGGCGCTCGGTGACTCGTACGCGGCCGGACTGGGCGCCGGGAACTACGGCGACAAGCAGGATTGTGTGCAGAGCAAGGACGGCGGCTACCCGCACCTGTGGGCCGCCCTGCGCACGGTCGCCAAGTTCGGCACCATCACCGACGCGACGTGTGCCGGTGCGAAGATCAACGATGTGCGGTACGAGCAGCTCACCGCGCTGAACGAGAACACCGGCTGGGTGACCCTCACGGTCGGTGGCAACGACGCCGGCTGGACGAAGTCGCTGCAGGCGTGCCTGCTGGGCACCGACGAGACCTGCAAGAGTTCGGTCGACACGGCGGTCACCACGGTGCAGAGCGCCCTGCCGGCCGAGCTGGACGCGCTCTACAAGGTGATCCGGAACCAGGCGCCGAACGCGAAGGTGTACGTCCTCGGATATCCGCACCTGGTCGCCGCGCCGGGCGCCGCCGGGGTGTCCTGCGAAGCGCTGAGCGACGCACGGCGCAAGGCCCTCAACGACGGCGCCGACTCGCTCGACGAGCTGATCAAGGGCCGGGTCGCGGCCGTGCAGGGCTTCACCTTCGTCGACGTGCGCAAGGCGTTCGAGGGGCACGAGGCGTGCACCAAGGAGCCGTGGATCCACGGGCTGCGCGACAACCTGTCCGAGTCGTACCACCCGACGCCGGAGGGCCACAAGGCGTACGCCGACGCCCTGTTCGCCGTCACCGGCTGATCTCCTGACGTTTGCGTGGTGTACGCCTTCCCACGGTGGGATGGGGCGTGCACCACGCCAACCACTACTACGGCCACTCCTTCGTGCTGGCCCGCTACTGCGGGTTCGAGGCCGATCCGCCCCGGATCCACGGCTACCTCCAGCACGGGTGGAACATCGGCGACGGCCTCGCCCCCGACCACGAGTTCGTCCCCGGCGTCCCGGCGTTCGTCTGGAGTGAACGGACCCGGCGGCGAGCCTGGTCGATGGGACGGCGGGGGGTGCACGTGGTGGGGGCGCCGTGGGCGTACCTGACCGTCATGGAACCGCCCGTCACCGGGGAACGCGACGGCACCATCTGGTACCCGTTCCACGGCTGGGAGGGCCAGCACGTCGAAGGCGACCACGACCGGCTGATCGCCGAGATCCGCGACACCGAGACCGGCCCGGTCACCGTCTGCCTGTACTGGCAGGAGTACCGCACCGCCCGGGTACGCCGCCGCTACGAGCAGGCCGGGTTCCGGGTCATATGCCACGGCTACCGGGGTGGCTGGTGGAAGGACCTCGACCCGGGTTTCCTCAGCCGGCAGCTCGCCGAACAGCGCCGGCACCGGCGGGTCGCGTCGAACCGGCTGTGCAGCGCCGTCTTCTACGGCATCCTCGCCGGCTGCGAACCGGCCGTCTACGGCGATCCGATGCAGTTGCAGGGCGAGCAGGACCTGTTCGGCGGGCGGTCGCGGATCCGCCGGCAGTGGGCCGACCTGCACGGCCCACGGATCGACCCGGCCACCGCCCACACCATCGCCGTCGACGAACTCGGCGCCGACCGGATCCTGTCCCCTGCCGAGCTTCGGCACCTCTTCCACTGGACGACGGCATGACTCCGCTCCTGCTCGGCGGCGAGATGCCGCACTGGTCCGATCACGACCCGGCCGGCGGCGCGCTGCTGCGGGAACTCGCCGGCACGGCGCGCGGGCACGTGCTCGTCGTCGGGCCGCACGACCCGGACCTCATCGACGCGATCCCGGCCCGGCAGGTCACCGTGCTGGTGCGCGGGGTGCCGGACGCGAACGCGCTCGCCTCCCGATGGTCCGGCCGGGCCGGGGTGCAGGTCTGCTGCGGGAGCCTGGAGAAACTGGCGGCGGTTCCGGCGTACGACACCGTCGTGGCGCTGGACGGGCTGGGCCGTACCGGCTCCACCGAGACCGCCGATCTGCCGTGGTCCGCCGGTGTCGCCCAGCTGCTCGCCGTGCTGCGCCCCGGTGGACGGCTGCTGCTGTCCGTCGCCAACCCGGTCGGGCTGCACCGCCTCTACGCCGGTGCCGGCACCCCCGATGACGCGGCGTGGTCGGCGTACCCGGCCGCCGACCCGACCCGGCCCGCCGGCCTCGAACCGTTGCGCGCCCACCTGCGGGCCGCCGGGCTCGACGTGCTGCGGGACTGGGCGGCCTACCCGTCGCCGCGGTCACCCGCCGTGCTGCTCGACGAGGACGCGCTCACCGAACCGGGCCTGCACGGCTACCTGACCTCGGCGCTGCGCCGGGCGGGCCTGCCGGACGGGCCGCTGCTGGCCGACCCACGGCCGCTCGCCGCCGACCTGCTCCGGCACCGGCTGGCCGCCGCCCTCGCCCCGGCGTGGATCGTCGCCGCCGCCTACCCCGGTCACCATCCGTCGCCGCTGCCGGACGGTCTGCTCGCCGAGGGGCAGCTGGTTCGTACCCCCTCGGGGTGGACTCTCGGCGCCATCGGCCGGGTCCCGGCCGGCGTCTGTCTGCACGACGCCCTCCTGGCCGCCGCCCGCACCGGTGACCGGCCGGAGTTCCGCGCCCTGCTCACCGGGTGGCAGTCCGGACCGCACGCGGCCGTATCGGCCGACGCCCTGCTCCGCACCGCCGACGGCGACCTCCGGCCGCTGTCCGCGCCGGCGGCGGATCCCGAGGGGGCGCTGGCGCGGTTCGCCGCCGCCCTGCACGACGAGGGCCTGGCCCATCTGTGGCCCGCCGACGGCACGGCGGAGCTGCTGGCGGCCATGTCCGGCGTTCCGGTGGACCCGCCTCCGGCGGCCCGGGCGACCCCGTCGACGTTGCGGGAGCTCACCGCCGCCCACGACCGTCTCGCCGAGCGGTTGGCCGAGGCGAGATCTCAGCTGACCTGGTACGAGCAGAGGACCGCGACCCTCCAGTCCGACCTCTCCCGCGCCCACCGGATCATCACCGTCCTGAAGGCCACGCCGGGCGGCCGTGCCGCGACAGCCGTCCTGGGCGGCGTCCGCCGGGGCAGGCGCCTGGCCACCGCCGCCCTCCGCCGCCTCCGCTGACCCAAGCCGTCCCCCACCCCCGCCACCCCCCACCCCCACCCCCGCGCCCAGCCACGCCACGCCAGACCCACCCAGCTGGCTGTCACCGCTGCCTCAAGCGCCCCGAGACACCGGTGACAGCCAGCCGCACGCCCTCAGCTGGTCCCCACCGCTGCCTCACGCGACCCGAGACAGCGGTGAAAGCCAGCCAAACGCCCTCGGCTGGTCCCCACCGCTGCCTCAAGCGGCGCGAGACAGCGGTGACAGCCAGCCGAACCCTCCCGGCTGGTCCCCACCGCTGTCTCAAGCGGCGCGAGACAGCGGTGACAGCCAGCTGCACGCTCTTGGCTGGTCGTCACCGCTGTCTCGGGCGGCGTGAGACAGCGGTGGGGACCAGCCGGGCAAGATCGGTGGTACCGGGGGCGGGCGTTCAGCAGCTGTCGCTCACGTGAGGGTGGGCGGGTAGGTCACGGTCGGGAGGGGCGGGCGGGGAGCGGGCGGGCTGCGGCGGTGGCCTCGTCGTAGAGGGATTCGAGGCGCAGCGTCTGGGTGCGCAGGTCGAAGTGGGTGCTCACGTGGTCGCGGGCCTGTGCACCCATGCGGTGACGCAGGTCGGTGTCGCCGAGCAGGCGGGACAGCGACGCGGCCAGGGCGGGCGGGTCGGCTTCGGCGGTGAGCAGGCCGGTCCGTCCGTCGAGGACCGCCTCGGGGATGCCACTGTGGCGGGTCGCGACCACCGGGAGGCCCAGGGCGGCGGCTTCCAGGATGGTGGTGGGCAGGCCTTCGGTGTCGCCGTCGGGCGCGGTCCGGGACGGGGCGGCGAGGATGCGGGATTCGGCCAGGTGCCGCTGGACCGACTCGGGCGGGAGGCTGCCCAGGAAGGTGGCGTCGACATCGAGGTGTTCGGCGAGGGCGCGCATTTCGGGCAGGAGCGGGCCGTCGCCGATCAGCACCGCGCGCGGGCGGGGGCCGGTCAGCCGGGACAGGGCGGTCAGTAGGTCATCGACGCCCTTCTTGGCCACGAAACGGCCCACGAACGCGACGTCCCAGCGTTTCGGGACCATCGGGACGGCCGGTGGGACGGCGACGCCGGTGTAGTGCACGCGGATCTTCGCGGGGTCGGCGCCGCAGGCTTCGGCCCGGTCGCGGATGACCTCGGAGACGGCGATGACCAGGGCGGCCCGGTCGAAGACGGACCGTAGGTTCCGGCGGTAGCGGAGGCCGTGCAGTCCGGGACTCAGCGGCTGCCGGGTGACGTCGTGACCGTGGACCGTGACGATCAGCGGAACGCCGGCCTGCTGGGCGGTGCGGCTGATCAGCCAGCCGTCGCCGCCGAAGTGGGCGTGCACCAGGTCGGGCCGGACCCGGGTGAGGACCGCCCGCAGACGCGGGGAGGTGCCGGCGAGCCGCAGGCCGAGGAAGTCGCGCCGGCCGGCCGGGCCGTCCGGGAACACGATGACGTCGTCGGGCCGCGACAGCGCCGAGTCGATCCGGGTGGCACCCACGTAGGCCGAGGACCAGCGGGTCAGGGCGTCGCCCTGGGCCCGGATGAAGGTCTCCGAGCCGGGCAGCATCGCGCTGCGCCAGATCGCCACCCGCCGCCGATCCGGCTCCACGGTGGACGACGATCCGCCGAGCGAAGGCGACGATCTGCCGGGTGGAGACGATGACCCGCCGGGCAGAGACGATAAACCGCCGGGCGGAGACGCCGATGCGCCGGGCGGGGACGAGGACGGGACCGGGTCAGGCGACATCGACCGGCTCGGGAGCGGGGGCCGGGTTTTCGGTGGTGGAGCGGCGGCCGACGATGAGGTCGCGGAGGCGGGCCCGTACGGCCGGCGGCAGCGCCCAGATCTGCAGGTGGGTCAGGTAGTCGAGGGCACCGGGGCGGCCGTGGCGGCGGGCTTCGGCGAGCAGTTCCCGGAAGTGGCGGCCGTCGCGCCCGGGGGCGGCCATCGAACTCATCACGCTGAGGGTGAAGGCGGCGTACGCCCGCTGGGTGAACAGGTGACGGTTGTCGCGCAGCCAGGCGAGTTGTTCGTCGTACGGGTTGTGCAGGCTGATCCGTTCCCGGTCCTCGTCCTGGTGCCAGAGGACGAGCGGCTCCTCGGCGTAGAGCAGTTCCACCCCGTCCTCGCGGATGGCCCGCAGTGCCCAGTCGAGTTCCTGCTGGCGGCGCAGGCCCACGGTGAACGGCACCCGGCGCAGCAGGTCGGCCGGCGCCATGATGGTGGACGTCTGGATGAAGCCGTCGCCGTAGAAGAGGCCACGCCGGACGGTGAAGTATTCGCTGAGCGGTTCGCCGGCGGCGGGCAGCCGGCGGGGCATGACCGAGTCGGCGCGGGGTGTCCGGTTGATCAGCCGGGTGGCGACGATGGGGTGCGCGGCGGTGGATCCGGCGGCCAGCGCCAGTTGCGCCTCGATCTTGTGGGGCAGCCATTCGTCGTCGTCGTCGAGCAGGGCCACGAACCGGCCGCGGGCCGCGGCGGCACCGACGTTGCGGGCGTGCGGGGCGCGCCCGCGTTCGGGCAGGACGATGACGCGCAGGCGGTCGTCGCCGACGGCGGCGAGGGCGGTGGTGGTGTCGGTGTCGGGACCGTCGACCACGACGATCACCTCGAGGTCGCGGTGGGTCTGCGTGAGGGCGCTGCGGACCGCGCGGACGGCCAGGTCCGGGCGGTTGCACGTGGGGATGACGACGCTGACGTCCGGGAGTGCAGGCATGAGTCGACTCGCTTGGGCAGGGGCGCCACCGGGGTCGGGCGCGGCCGGGCGTGATCGACTCGAAGCTATGGGTGGCGGGCGGCGGCGGAGTTAATACCGCGCGCCCGGCTGACGAGCAACAGAGTTCCGGGCGGCGCACGGGAGTCGAACAAACGGTGTCCCGAACGAGTCCGGCGGTGTCGTCGACCGCGTGATGGCTGGTCCAGGGGCCGGAAGGACGGGGTACAGCCGGAACCGGCATGGAGCGGCTTTTGGGCGATTAGTCTCGATCTGGTGGAACAGGTGATGCTCGCACCGGCGGAAGGGCTTACCGAGGCGGAGGCCGGCGCCCGGCGACGGCGCGGTGAGGGGAACATCGCCGTCCAGGGCGGGTCGCGCGGTTACGCCGAGATCCTGCGGACGAACGTCTTCTCGTTCTTCAACCTGATCCTGTTCGTGATCGGCGCGGCCCTGCTGACTCTCGGCCAGTACAGCGACGCCCTGATCAGTGTGGGCCTGGGGCTGATCAACGCGGTGATCAGTGCGGCCCAGGAGATCCGTGCCAAACGGAAACTGGACCGGCTGCAACTGCTGGACCGGGCCGGCGTGCTGGTGGTGCGCGACGGCCGTGAGGTGGAGATAGCGCCGGATCGGGTGGTCCGCGGCGACGTGCTGCGGGTCCGGCCGGGCGACCAGATCGTGGTGGACGGGCCACTGCTGGACGGCGGGCGCCTGGAGGCCGACGAGTCGCTGCTGACCGGCGAGTCCGACCCGGTGGTCAAGCACCCGGGTGACGAGTTGCGCTCGGGCAGCCTGTGCGTGGCCGGGGACGGCCACCAGCAGGCCCGGGACGTGGGGGTGCACAGCTACGCGGGCCGGCTGACCGCCCAGGCGCGGCGGTCCACCACCGACCGGACGCCGTTGCAGCGCCGCATCGAGTTCATCGTGCGCCTGGTGATGGCCCTGACCGCCCTGATGAGCGGGTGCATCCTGGCGCAGGCGGCGCTGGAGGGGTTCAGTGTGCTGCGGGTCGTTCAGATCACCGCGGTGCTGTCGGGTCTCGTACCGTATGGGTTGTTCTTTCTGATCGCCCTGGCCTACACCGCCGGCGCCGTCCGGATCGCCCGCAGCGGGGCGCTGGTGCAGCAGGTCAACGCCGTCGAGTCGGTCAGCAACGTGGACGTGATCTGCACCGACAAGACCGGCACCCTGACCACCGGCCGGCTGACGCTGGAGGAGATCGTCCCGCTCGGTGTGCGGGAGTACAACGAGGCGGCGGAGGCTCTGGGCGGGCTCGCGCACAACGCCGCCACCCCCAACCTGACGGCCCTCGCGATCGCCGGATCACTGGGCGGGCCGGTCTGGGAGGTGCACGACGAGGTGCCGTTCTCGTCGTCGCTGCGCTGGTCCGGAATGGTCACCGGAACCGGCACGTGGGTGCTGGGCGCCCCGGACGCGCTGGCCGGCCGGTTGCGGTGGCAGGTGGAGCCCGCCGAGGTGGCCGACCGGGCCGGGCGGGGCCTGCGGGTGCTGCTGCTGGCCCGGACCGAGGATCCGGAGGCGGGGCTGCGGGACGCGGCGGGCCGGCCGGAACTGCCGATGCTGGAGCCGGTGGCGCTGGCCGTGCTCGACGACGAGTTGCGCGAGGACGTCGTCGAGACGGTGGCCCGGTTCCGTGCCGACGGGGTGGACCTCAAGGTGCTGTCCGGTGACGACCCGCGGACGGTCGCGGCGATCGCCGCCCGCGCCGGGCTCGGCGACGGCGACCCGGTTCCCGGACACGCCCTCGACGATCTCGACGATCCGGCGCTGGACCGGCTGGTCGCCCGGTCCACCGTGTTCGGCCGGGTCGCGCCGGAACACAAGGAACGCATCGTCCGGTCGCTGCGCCGGCAGGGCCGCTACGTCGCGATGATCGGCGACGGGGTGAACGACGCCCGCGCCCTCAAGCAGGCGCACGTCGGCGTGGCGATGCGCAGCGGCAGCGCGGTGACCCGGGACGTCGCCGACATCGTGCTGGTCGACGACAGTTTCGCGGCGCTGCCGCCGGCCCGGCACGAGGGCCGCAGGATCATCAACGGCATCGGGATCTCGCTGTACGTCTTCCTGGCGCGCGTGGCCAGCCAGGGCCTGGTCATCCTCGCCGTCACGATGCTGCAGCTGGGTTTCCCGTACTCGCCGACGCAGGTGGGGCTGACCATGTTCACAGTCGGCATCCCGACGGTGTTCCTCACGTTCTGGGCCGGTCGCGGGCGGCCCGACCCCGACCTGCTGCGCAACCTGGTCCGGTTCGTGGCGCCGGCGTCGGTGATCACGGCGATCTTCGGCACCGCCATCTACACGGCGCTGTACAGCATGATCTCGCACGGCTTCCAACCCGGCCGTACGCCGGCGCGGATCATCCACGAGTTCGAGAAGACCACCGGCCTGAAGTACAACCTGGACGCCGACTTCACCACGGCGTCGGCGACGATCCTGGCGCAGACCGGCCTGTCGACGTTCTTCTGCTTCGCGTCGTTCCTGCTGATCCTGTTCCTGGCCCCCCGGTCGCGGGCGTTCGCGGCGTGGACCGCCCCGACCGGCGACAAGCGGCCGGCGCTGCTGGTGCTGGGCCTGTGCGTGGTGTTCAGCGCGGTCCTGTGCGTACCGGCGCTGTGGAACTATTTCGGTCTGATGGGCCCCTCGAAGCCGGTGTTCCTCGTGGTCCTGCCCGCCCTGATCCTCTGGTACGGCACGCTGACCGTGGTCTTCCGGTTCCGTCTGTTCGACCGGCTGCTCGGCCTCGGCGAACCCCGCCGGTAGTTTTTCTCAGGTGCCCGCGCCGCGGGCCGACTGTCGGCCCATGCGTGCGTTGCCCGGCCGGGCCGGCACCGCTCCGGAATCGTGCGGTGCGCCCGGTGCTGCCCGGCGCTCCCTGGTCGTTGCCCGATGAAGGAGACCCGGCCGGCTGTCATGGGGGGCCATGGGCAGCCGGCCGGGGGCTCCCCCGGTCACCCGGTGATGAACTCGTGGGTGGCCAGGAATCCGGTGCGTTCCCGGATCAGGGTGGTCAGGTTCTCCGCCTCGGTCGCGACGGCCCGGGTGTCCGCGCCGTCGACCGTGCCGATCACCGCCGTGATCGCGGTGATCGTGTTGAGGGCCGCGGCGTTGCCGAAGGTCTTGTTGAACAACTCCCGGTACGCCTTCCGGTAGACGTCGCGATAGGCGGCGCTGGCCAGAAAACGCTCCTTGAGCTGGTGACCGCTCATGAGGCCACCGCCGCCGTTCTGCGGCATCCGCATCCCCTCGGGCGGCTGGAATCCGCCGCCGCGCATGCCGCCGCCCATGCTGACCGACTGGGCCGGGTCCTGGGTGGCCGAACCGGACAGGGTGAGGTTGTAGTCCCAGCCGACGACCGAGAATCTCCTGGTGTCCAGGTCGTACCAGAGGTAGTAGTTGCGGCCGGGGCCGGCCATGTCGTCGAAGTTGACGAGCAGGTTCTGGGTGGCGACGTAGCGGGCGAACGCCTCGACGTCGACGTGGTCGCCCAGGCCGGCGTCGAACTCGGCGTCAGTGGCGCTGTTCACCCACCTGATCAGGTCGATGACCGGCTGGAGGTCCTGACTGCCTTGGAGGTTGATCTGCTTGAAGTCGTCGGCGTACTCCGTCGGGTCGTCGCCCTGGTCGGTGAACCGGCTGCCGGCCAGGCTCTTGTAGAGCACACCCCGGTGGCCGGTGGCGGTGGCGACGGTGTCGGCGAACTCGTCGTCGGGGTGCTCGACCAGCAGCCGGGCGGTGGTGGGGCGGTCGTTGACGGTGAAGCTCGTGTAGGCGTACCTCTGGGTGATCTCGCCGGCCGCCGCGAGGACGTCGAGCGAGACCGCCTCGTTGAGCACCGCCGCGCCGCCGCCCATACCGCCGACGCGTACCGCGATCTCGCGGTGTCCCTGGTAGCGGCGTCCCTCGACGAACTCGTCGAAGCGGATCAGCCAGGGCAGGGTCTCCGGTTCCTCGGCCTTGAGCGAGGCCCGTCCGCCCATGCCGCCGCCCCCGCGGAAGCCGCCTGCGCCCTGGGGAACGGCCTGCCCCTGAGGCGCGGCCCCACCCTGGGGAGCGGCGCCTCCCCGTTGGCCGCCGCGCCGTCGGGACTCGCCGTTGCGGGTGACGCTCTGGAGGGTCGAGTTGCCCTTGAGCCGGATCCCGACGCTCGGGATGACCGTCCCGTCCAGGGTCAGGTCGGCCTCCAGATACTCCTTCTCGTCGTCGTTCCAGAAGGCGTCCAGCACCCGCTGGTAGTCGTCGTCGTGGAAGGTCAGCTTGACGCTGTGCGCCGTGGTCGCGTCGAACAGGCCGGCGGTGCCGGCGATGTTCACCGTCACCTCCTCGCCGTCCCCGGTGCCGGAACTGGTCACCAGGGGCGCGACCCGGACGGTGCCGAACACGACGGCGAACGCCAGCAGGGTCACCGCGCAGGTGGCGAGCAGTCTCCAGTAGTGCCGGACCCGTACCGGGATCCGGTGGACCAGCCGGCGCCGCATCAGAGGTCCGTCTGGTCGTACCCGGTCAGGACGGTGACCCGCTGTCCGCCGGTGCGCTCGCCGAGCCTGCCGATCAGCTCGCCGGGTTCGGTGCCCTTCTTCAGCCGGACCGTGTACATCAGCTCGGTCAGCGCGCCACCCCGGATCGACTCGATGCTGATCAGCTCGAATTCGCTGGTGAGGGAGATCAGCACGTCCTGGATGTTCCGGGTGTGGTCGCCGCTGCCGTCCGGCGGCACCTGCACCTTCACCACCTGGCGCTGCACGTTGGCGGCGAACCAGTTGAACCGGTACATCACCAGGATGATCAGGCTGATCGCGACGGCGGCGACGATCGCCAGGGTGTAGAAGCGGGTGCCGGCCGCCATGCCGACGCCCATCACCAGGAAGATGAACCCGACGTCGCGGGTCTCCTTGATGGCGTTCCGGAACCGGACCACCGACAGGGCGCCGACCAGCGCGAACGCCCGGGCGATGTTGGAGCCGACGACCAGCATGATGAGGGCGATCAGCATCCCGAGGATGACGAGCGTCTGCACGTACGACTGGGAGTACGACACGTTGCGGTGGGTGAACCGGTAGACCCAGGCGATGAACGCGCTGAGCACGAACGACAGCGACAGCGCGATGGCGATGTCACCGACACTGAACGTGCCGGACAGGTCCTGTACTTCGAAGGGCATGGTCAGACCTCGACGGTTTCGGTGTCAGGGATGTGGAAGATCGAGCGCGGAGCCCGGCCGAAGGCCTCCACGCTCTGGCAGTACTTGGAGACCCGCACGATCGACAGGTTCATCCGGGCGGCCAGATCGGTGAGCCAGTACGGCACCCGCTCATCGGCCTTGAACTCGACCACCGTCAGGCGGGCCGGCACGATCAGCCGGTTCTCCGCGTCGGCGGCGAAGTGGAAGTCCCGGTCCCGGCCGCGGACCCGGTGGTCGAGGGTGACGCGCAGACCCACGTCGGCGTCCCGGCCGACGTACGCCTCCCGCTGGTAGCCGGTCATCGCGACCGGCCGCAGGTCGAGCACCGAGATCAGCCCCAGGACCTCCTCCAGGAAGGCCGCCTGCCCGGGCTCGTGCTCGATCATCCGCCGGCCGTCGCACAGTTCCCGGGCCCGGTGGTACGGCAGCGCCACCCGCCGTTTCTGGGTGACCCGGTTGACCCGCTGCTTGATCTCGACGTGCACCTCGGTGTCGTCACCGACGTCGTCACGGTCGCCGTAGTGGCGGATCCGCAGTTTCCGGCGGAACTTCAGGCCCTCGATCTTCTCCCAGTAGAACCGCAGGTCACGGGTGTCGTAGTAGGTGCTCCACACCCCGTAGCCACGGTCGGTGCCATGGCTGTCGGCATCCATCCGGGCGACCAGCTCCCGGCGCAGTTCCGGGACCCGGTCACTGGGCAGCAGGTACTTGATCTCGTACCGGTTGAACGAGTGCAGGGACGTCATGCCCCATATCTATGGACAGCGAGAACAGAGCCAGCTCGATGAACCCTGTGAATCTCATGGGAACGACAGATGAACCCCAGGTGGACCGGGGTGTGATTACTTCAGCGGCGGTACCGGCCGGTATCGCCGCTGGATGACGCCCCGCCCCCGGCGCGGGCACTACCGTTGACCAGGCCATGATCAGCCGACACCCGCACGCGTTCGACCTCGCACTGGCCACCGTGCTCACCTGCGGCGCCTTCGGCCTCCATCAGATGACCGCCGCCCGGATCCCGACGCCGCCGCTCACCACGGCCGACCTCCTCGGCGCGGTGCCGGCCTTCCTGGCGATCGCCGGGCGGCGCCGACGGCCGCGGGCGGTGCTGCTCACGGTGACCGCCGGGCTGGTCGGGCACTACAGCGCCACCCAGCACGGGCACCCCCTCCTCGTGCTGGCGATCGGGATCGTCGCGTACACCGTCGCCGCCGAGACCGACCGGCGCACCACCCTTCTGCTCGCCGCCGGCTGCGGCACCGCCGTCTACGTGGGCAACGCCGTCGCCCACGCCCACCCGGTCTCCCTCCAGAGCCTGCCGACACTCACCTTCATCTCGTGGCTGGCCCCTACCGCTGTCTCAAAGGCCGCGAGACAACGGTGACAGCCAGCCGGATCTTCCTGGCTGGTTCCCACCGCTGCCTCGAAGACCGCGAGACAACGGTGACAGCCAGCCGGGGAGATCGGCGGCCACCGGCGTGCGCTGAAAACAGACACGCCGCTTGCGAATTCGCGTCGCCGGGGGGACCGTTCGGATGCGTGCGCCGAGGGGGACGGCAATGTGCGGACCGGGGCTCATCGTGAGCGGCGATGGGTGCACACGATCGGCGATCGTGTGCGTTCACCAGCATCATTACGATGATCAGGTCGCACGGTCCGGTATACGTGGACGCTCATCGTTGCTATGGCGACGGTCAGAGCTCACGATGCGGCTGTGTGTACTCCGGTAGTCGTTGTGAACAGCTCGACTGCTGGGCCAGACGGGAGGAGTGCCCGGACGAGACGCATGGGCTGAGGAGCAAGTTTGTCAGCCGGCTCACGCCGGCAACAGCCGCATGAGCCACGTCAACACGAGTTTGTCTGCATGAGTTCGTCAGCAGCGAGTTGGTCGGCCGGTGCAGGCCGGCGGGCGGTTACTGCCGCATGATCCAGGTCTGCAGCGGGTCGGGGAACTCGGCCACCACCTCCCAGCCCGCACGGCGGTACAGCTCGACGTTCGCCGGATTGCTGGTCTCCAGGAAGGCGGGCAGGCCGTCCTCGGTGGCCCGGCGCAGACCGGCGGCCATCACCGCACGGCCGAGCCGCCGGCCCGCTGCCGCCGGGTGGGTGCCCAGCACGCCGAGGTACCAGAACGGCTCGTCCGGGAGAGCCGCGTGCAGAGCGTCGTCGTAGGCCGCCATCCGCTCCCGGCCTACGGGCGACAGGGCCATCTCGGTGGCCGGGACGTCTCCGCCGCCGGGCGGCTCCCAGATCGCGGTCGACACACCGCCTTCGATCGTCCAGATGGTCGACCTGTGGACCCGTTTGTCGAAGAGGTGCCCGAAGAAGACCGGAGCGCCCCGGCGGTAGTCGTCGTCGCCGGGGAACAGGAACCGCAGCACCGGGTCGCCGGGAAACGCCGCCACCAGCGAACTCACGATGCGCTCACGGTCGGCGGGTCCCGCCACCGTGATCTCAGAGATGTCAGTCACGACATGGACCCTATCCGCCACGTCGTCCTAGGAGGCTAGCCTCTTGCTCCGCGCGGGGCCGCCTCGGGAACGACGCCGGACTCCGGCAGCCGAGGAGGCGGGCGGACAAATCGACAGCTGCGTCGGCCTCCCGGAGGCGAGCGATCTGGAGGCCGGCGTTGTCGTCGACCGGGATGGTCGGGCCGCTCCTCTCGCCCCCGTCGCGGCGCGTTCGGCGTCGTGGGCCTCCTGCAGGCGGACAGGAACGGCCCGGCGGCGGCCTCGATACCGGAGTTGTCCCCGTCCCGGGCCTCGATACCGGAGTGTCCCCGTCGCAGGGCGCCGTACCGGAGTGTCCCCGTCGCAGGGCGCCGTACCGGAGTGTCCCCGTCGCGGGGCGCGATACCGGAGTGTCCCCGTCGCGGGGGCCGCCCGCGCCTGCGCGGTGGCACACCTCAGTGGTCGCGTTCAGTTGCCGATCGGTTCCGGTGATGGCGACGCACCGGCAGGACCTGGCCTCCGTCCCGGAGGACACGCTGCGGACCGAGCGCGACGAGGCGCTGCGGACCGCGGCGCGGCTGCGCGCCGTGCTGGACTGCGCCCATGACGCGTTCATCTCGATGGACGCCGCGGGCCGGGTGACGGCCTGGAACACGGCCGCCGAGCAGCTCTTCGGGTGGACCGGTGAGGAGGCCGTCGGCCGGCTCGCGACCGAACTCATGATCCCGCCGCGGCTGCGCGAGGCCCATGATGCCGGGATGGCCAGGGTTCGGCGGACCGGGATCTCCGAGTTGTCCGGGCGCCGGCTGGAGCTGACCGCCGTCGACCGCAACGACCGGGAGTTCCCGGTCGAGATGACGCTCCAGCTCCAGCACGATCGGGGCGAGCCGATCTTCCACGCGTTCCTGCACGACATCACGGCGCGGACCACCGCACGGACCGAGCTGCGGCAGGAGCGGGCGTTCCTCCAGGCACTGCTGAACAGCCTGGACACCGGGGTGGCGGCATGTGACAGCGAGGGGCGGCTGGCCCAGTTCAACCCGGCGATGCGGGAGATCCACGGGCTGGGGCCGCTGCCGGTCGCGGCGGACTCGTGGGCACCGGCCCGGCATCTGGTCGCGGCGGACGGGCGTACCCCGTTGGAGCCGGATCAGGTGCCGCTGGCCCGTGCGTGGGCCGGGGAGACGGTGCAGCACGAGGAGGTGGTGGTGTGCGCGCCGGACCGGCCGCCGCGCCGGTTCCTGGCCAACGCCCGTCCGATCGACGCCACCGACGGCCGCCGCCTCGGTGCGGTCGTGGCGATGCACGAGATCACCGACACGTACCGGGCCGAGATGCTGCGCCGTTGCCGGCACGCGGTCACCGAGGGGCTCGCCGAGGCGGTCACCGCGCGGGAGGCGGCGATGGCCGCGGCCACCGCGGTCGCCGGTGGGTTCGGCTGGGCGTGCGCCGAGTACTGGGAGGTCGACGAGGAGCGGCACCGGATCGTACGGGCCGGATCGTGGCACCGCGACGGGATCGACCTGGCCGGGTTCACCGGACCCGCGCCGCTCACCTTCAGCATCGGGCAGGGTGTGCCCGGGGCGGTCTGGGAGCGGGCCGCCGACATCTGGACCAACGACCTGCTCGGTGACCTGATCGACCCGGGGCGGCTGCCGCTCGGGCACCGGCTGGGACTGCGTGCGGCGATCGGCATGCCGGTGCACTGCGGCATCGGGGTGGCCGGGGCGCTGGTGTTCTTCGCCGACACCCCGGTCGGCCGGGACGACGACATCCTCGCTCTGCTGCGCGACATCGCGGCGCGGACCGGCCGGTACGTGGAACGCCGTCGCGCCGAGGAGCTGAACCTGGCCCTGGCCGCCGCCCGGCGCGACTTCAACCGGGTGATCGAGCTGGTCAACGACTGTGTGTGGAGCGTCCGGTTCGAGCCGCCGGACGGGTGGCACCGGCTCTACGTCAGCCCCGGCGAATACGGCGTCTTCGGCGGGCAGCTGCCGTCCTCGGACACGTTCGCCCACGTGATGACCGAGCACATCCACCCCGACGACCTGCCGCAGTTCCGGCACTACCAGCAGGAGATGGCGGCCGGCCGGGCCGCCGAGTTCGAGTGCCGGTTCACCGGCTTCGACGGGGTCGTCCGCTGGGTGTGGTGCCGGGGCTTCCCCCGTTCCGAGGACGGGGTGCTCTACCTCGACGGGATCGCCACGAACGTCACCGAGCGGCGGGAGATGGCCGACCAGCGGGAGCTGCTGCTCGCCCGGGAACAGGAGCAGGTCCGCCGGCTGCGGGAGCTGGACCGGATGAAGGACGAGCTGGTCGCGGTGGTCAGCCACGAGATGCGCAACCCGATCGCGATCATCGCGGCCTACACCGACTCGCTGCTGGAGGAGCCGGAGTTCGCCGGGCGCACCGAACTCGGCGCGATCGAGCGCACCAGCGCCCATCTGCTGCACCTGGTCGAGGACCTGCTCGATCTGGCCCGTTTCGAGACCGGGCCGGCACTGCTGGACCCGCGGCCGTTGCGCCTGGACCGGCTGCTGCGCCAGGCGGTCGAGGAGCACCGGATCACCGCCCAGGTCGACCTGGTCGCCGAGATCGGGCCGCTACCGGTGGTCTCCGGGGAGTCGGCGCGGCTGCGGCAGGTGGTGGACAACCTTCTCTCGAACGCAATCAAGTACACACCGCCGGGCGGGACGGTCACGGTCGGGGCGTACGCCGACCGGGAGGCCGTCACCGTCGACGTGACCGACACCGGCATCGGCATCCCGGTCGAGCAGTACCCGAAGCTGTTCACCCGGTTCTTCCGGGCCAGTACCGCGGTGGAGCGCAAGATCAAGGGAACCGGGCTGGGACTGGCCGTCACCAAGGCGGTCGTCGAGGCGCACGGCGGGACGATCGCGGCCGCGCCGGGGCCGGGCGGCGGGACCCGGTTCACCGTGACGCTGCCGCGATGAGAGCCCGTCCGGTCGGGCTGCGCGGCGTCTTCGCGGCAGGCGGCCGGAGCAGACCTCGTCCACCACGGATCGGCGACCGTTCTGCAACCGGCGCTTTCTCAAGGTCCTCAGCAGGCGTCCGATGAGCAGGGCAACGGCCGCCACGGAGGGTGGCCTTCATGAGTGAGGACAGCCCGTGGACCGGTTCAAGCTGCTCATCGGATCCCTGCGCGCCGGCCACCACTCGGACGAGGGCGCCACGATCGTCGAGTACTCGCTCCTGGTCGGCCTCATCGCGATAACGCTCATCATCGGGTTCCGCGCGCTCGAGACCGACATCGCGGGCCTGTTCAGCCGGGTCATGAACACCCTTACGTGACCCACGGCCCGTCACCGGCACGGTGACCCGGCGGCATCCGCCCGGGGCCGCGGTGAGCTCACATGGCGGCGTGACCGTGCCGCCAGTAGCCGATGAAGTCGATGTGGCCCTTCGGCACCGCACGGTCCTCGACGAGGTGCCGGCGGCCACCGGTGACCAGCGCCGACTCACCGACCAGGTACGCCCAGACCGGCGCGGACGGCAGCTCCGCGGCCCGCAGGGTGGCGAGCGCCAGCTGTCCCGGCACGTCGCCGGGCCGCTCGCGGGCCACGAACCGCAGGTCCACGCCGGACGGCACGCGGAAGTCCTGCCGGTCGTCCATCGACGGCAGCTCCACGATCGCCACCCCCGTGGCGTCGTCGGGCAGCGACTCGCAGATCCCGGCCACCGCGGGCAGCCCGGTCTCGTCGGCGACCAGCAGCGTCCAGTCGTGGTCGGCGCGCGGGTTGTAGCCGACGCCCTGGTCGAGCAGGCCGGCCTGGTCACCCGGGTTCGCGCCGATGGCGAACGTGCTGGCCGGGCCGCTGTGCCCGTCGGCGTCGACGTGCACCACGAAGTCGACGTCGAGACCGTCCGGACGGTAGGCGCGGACCGTGTAGTTGCGCACGAACGGCCGCTTCTGCTTGGCGGTGGCGAGATACTGCGCATACCAGAGCCCGGACGTACGGGTCGGCAGCTTCAGGGTGTCCTGGCCGGGGCGGGGCAGGAAGAGCCGGAACCACTGGTCGAAACCGAGCGGCGTGAACCGGTCGAGGCCCTCACCGCCGAAGGTGACCCGGACGACGTTCGGCGAGATCCGCTCGCTCTTGGTCACCTCGAGGAGCAGCACATGGGGATCGACCGGCTTGCGGATTTTGTAATTCGCCATAGTTAGGCGACCCTAACCTAATCGCCCCAGGCCATCCAGAGGTGGGCATACCTGCCGCCGGCCCCGGTCCATCCCGGCCTCCGAGGCGTCCGGTCCGGCCAGGCGCAGGTCGTCGGCGAGCGGCCCGGCGAAGACATGCACCCCCTCCCCCGCCCTCGACCGAAAACCGGCTGGCTCCCACCGCTGCCTCAACAACCCCGAGACAACGGTCACGACCAGCCACCCACAACCGGCTGGCTCCCACCGCTGTCTCGAGGGCGCTGAGGCAGCGGTGGGGACCAGCTGGGGGTGATCTTGCGGCGTGCCAAGCCTGCCAGGACGCTCCCGCCGGTAACAAAGGACGGTTACCGTTCGGACATCGAACGAGGATGGGCGGATCACCGATGCGGATATTGCTCGTGGAGGACGATCGCCGGGTCGGGGCGGTGATGACCTCGATGCTGCAACGGCGGGGTTACGCGGTGGAGCACGCCGCCACGGCCACCGCCGCACTGGAGGCGGCGCCCTGTGACCTCGTACTGCTGGATCTGAACCTGCCGGACGGCGACGGGATCGACGTGTGCCGCGCACTGCGGGCCCGCAGCGAGCATCTGGGCATCATCGCGGTCACCGCGCGCGGTGAGGAGCGCGACCGGGTGACGGGCCTGCGGGTGGGAGCCGACGACTACGTGGTGAAGCCGTTCTCGATGGCCGAGTTGCAGGCGCGGATCGAGGCGCTGCTGCGGCGCACCGTCCGGCAGTCACCGGTGGCCGGCGGGATCATCGAGGTGGGCCGGATCCGGATCGATCCGGCGGCCCGGACCGTCGAGGTGGACGATGTGCCGCGCACACTGACCCGCAAGGAGTTCGACATCCTCAGCTCACTGGCACGGCAGCCGGGTGTGGCGATGTCCCGGGAGCGCATCATGCTGGACGTGTGGCAGACCACCTGGTCCGGCAAACACACCCTGGAAGTGCACGTGGCGTCGCTGCGGGCAAAACTGGGTGATCCCGGGCTGGTGGAGACCGTCCGCGGCGTGGGCTACCGTTTGCGCACTGGATGAGCAACGGGAGACGGCGTGCGCAGGCGGCTGGTGGTCACCTACCTGCTGCTGCTGTGCATGGTGCTGCTGGCTCTGGAGATTCCGCTCGCCGTCACGGTCGCCAGCCGGGAGACCGACGGGGCGGTCGCCGACCGGCTGGCTGACGCGACCCGGTTCGCGTCGCTGGCGGCACCCGCGGTGCGCAGCGGCGACCTCGACGCGCTGAACGACGAGTTGCGCCGCTACCAGGAGCTGTATGGAATCGGCACGCTGCTGGTCGATCAGGATCAGCGGGTGCTCAGCGCGTTCGGCACGGCCCCGGCGGCGCCGGCGGTCGCGGTGCGCGGTGCCCTGGCCGGGCACCAGGTGAGTGCTCCGGGGACGCTGTGGCCGTGGGAACGCGAGCCGCTGATGGTGGCGGTGCCGATCAGCGACGGCGGCGCGGTGCTGGGCGTGGTGCTGACCGTGTCGCCGACCGACCGTACCCGTCGTGATGTGCTGATCGTGTGGCTGGTGCTGACTCTGGTCGGGGTACTGGCGGTGGCGTCCTGCCTGACCACCGCGGACCGCCTGGCGAGCTGGGTGCTACGGCCGGTGACCCGGCTGGACGCGGCGGCGCACGAGATCGGCGCCGGGGACAGCGCGGCCCGGGTGCAGCCCGGGCTGGGGCCGCCGGAGTTGCGGCGGCTGTCGGCGAGTTTCAACGAGATGGCCGACGCGGTCGCCGAGGCGATGGAGCGGCAGCGGTCGTTCGTCGCGCACGCCAGCCATCAGCTGCGGAACCCGTTGACCGTGTTGCGGCTGCGGATCGAGGACCTGGGCAGCCGGCTCGACGACGAGGATCTGCGGGAGGACCGGGAGTTCGCCCTGGAGGAGACCGACCGGCTCGCCGACGTGCTGGACGGGCTGCTCGCCCTGGCTCGCGCCGAACGCGGCCGGCATCAGGTGGAGGTCGCCGACGCGACGGCGCTGACCGCGCACCGGGTGAAGGCGTGGCAGCCGCTGGCCGAGCGGCGCGGCGTCGAGCTGGTGGCCGAGCTGCCGGAGGAGCCGGTGCCGGCCCGGCTGGTCGCGACCGCTCTCGATCAGGCGCTGGACGCGCTGATCGACAACGCCCTCAAATTCACTCCGGCCGGTGGCCGGGTGGCGGTCCGGTTGCGGTCCGTGGCGGACGGGGATGCCGAGGTGACGGTACGTGACACCGGCCCCGGAATGACCGAGGAGCAGTGCCGGCTGGCCACCGAACGGTTCTGGCGGGCACCAGACGCACAGAATGTGGACGGCGCCGGCCTGGGCCTGTCGATCGTGAACGTGCTGGTGGAGGCGTCGGGTGGCCGGTTCACGCTGGCTCCGGCCGAGTCGGGCGGCCTGGCGGCGACGATCCGGTTCAGGGCTTGACCGACTTGTAGTAGCGGGCCGCCCCCGGATGCAGCGGCACCGGCAGGGTGGAGATCGCCGCGCGCATCTCCAGGCGCTCGGCGGCCGGGTGGGCGGCGGCCAGCTCCCCGCGCCGTTCCATCAGCAGCCGGGTCAGGTCGTACGCCAGGTCCTCGGGCATCGTCGCGGCGACCACGAGCAGGTTCGGCACGGCGATCGTGGCGACCGGCGGCAGCGAGTAGGCGGACGCCGGCACGTCGCGCACCACGTACACGTCGCTGTAGGCCGCGCGCAGTTCACCGGCCCATTCGGACAGGTCGACGATCCGGATGCCGACCGCGGCGCCGAGCCGTTCGATCCCGGTGACGGGCAGTCCACCGGAGAAGAAGAACGCGTCGATCTCGCCGCGTTCCAGGGCCAGGATCGAGGCGTCGAGGCCGAGGTCGCGGCGCTGCACGGCGCCCGCCATGCCGGCGACGGACAGCAGCCGGCCGACGGTCACGGTGGTGCCGGAGCCGCGGGCGCCGACCGACACGCGGCGGCCCTTGAGGTCGGTCAGGCCGGTGATCGGGCTGTCCGCCCGGACGACCAGGTGCAGCAGGTCGTCGTAGACGCGGGCGAGGGCGACCAGTCCGGGGGCCGGTTCACCGCCGGTGACCAGCACGTCGGACTGGGCGAACCCGACCTCGGCCTGCCCGCGGGTGACCAGGTCCAGGTTCTCCGCCGAGGCGGCGGTGGCGAGGACACTGGCGTCGGTGCCGGGCAGTTCCCGGTCGATGATGCCGCTGAAGGCGGTACCGATCGCGTAGTAGACGGCGGTGGGACTGCCGGTGGCGATCCGCACCCGGCGATCCTCCGCCACATCACGGCCACAGCCTGTAACGATGAGGAGCGTGACCAGCCCGGCAAGCGCCATGCGACGGCTGGTTCGAAGGGTCACCTTTGTTTCCCCACGCGGGACGGCCCGGTCCGCGCAAGTTTCCCTCAAGTCTGCGCCGCGGGTGTACCGGCCGAACGGCCTTATCGGCGACGGTGTCCTCAGCCACGGAGGGAGATGCCGATGGACCCGACTTCGATTCGTCCGGTCGTGCTGGCCGACGCGCTGCCCGGCGCGTTCGAGTCCGCCTGTCTCGTCGAGTGTGTGGACACCTCCCGTCCCCAGCGACAGCCCCTGCCGGCCCCGGTTCCGCGGGCCGGCGAGGCGCTGGCCGAGTTCGATCGGGAAGACGCCGCCGACCGCCTGGTATACCTGCTCGACGGCCTCGGTTGCGAGGCGGAGCGGGAGATCCGAACGGGGGGCGGGCGACGGCGGTACGAGGTGCATCGCGTGGTCGTGGCGGAATCGCAGCGTCTGGCGACGAGCCGGATGCTGGCGGCGGCCTGGCGCCAGGGCCGGCAGGCCCTCCTCGGCACCGAACAGCTCGGCGCCTCCTCGCCCCGGCACGTGCAACGGCTCACCCTGGCGCAGGCCGCCTGGCGGGCCGCTCTGCTCGCGGCCGGTCAGCGCCGGCGCGGTCACCTGCTGTGGGTGACGTTGCGTGATCAGGAGATCGCGGCGGTGCTGGTCCGGGCGGCCCGGCTGCTCGGGGTGACCGCCGAGGTCGCCCGGCGGCCCGGCTGCCTGGTGGTCACGGTGCCGGTCGAGGCCGCGGCCGCGTTGCCGGCCACCCCGCCCCGCCTGCGACTCCGCGCCGGCTCGCTGGTCTGAACCCGGCCGGTCCGGTCGGGACTGTCCCGGCTCGGCTCGACAGCGGCCCGGGTCGGATGGATCGCGGCCCGGGTCGGATGGATCGCGGCCCGGGTCGGATGGAGGGTGGCCCGGGTCGGCGCGATGGCGGCCCGGAGCGGCTCGACGGCGGCTCAGGCCGGCTCGACGGTGAGGATGTGCGTGCCCCACGGGGGCAGGTCCACGAACAGGCCCTCGCCGGCCAGCTCGTCGCCGTCGCGGTCGAAGACCCGCCCGTCCAGCAGGTCGGTCAGTTCCCAGGAGCGCCCGGCCAGTCCCGGCCACGGCAGTGTGACCCGCGCCTGGGCCGGGTGGTCGCCGAAGTTGACGACGACCAGGCGCCGGGTGGCGCCCTCGTGCCAGGACCAGGCCACCACGTCGCGATGCGACGGATTGTCCGGCCAGCCGTGGCTGTCGAGCAGCCGCCACTCGCCGCGGCGCACTCGAGAGGCGATCGTCAGCAGCCGCCGGTGGAAGGAGCGCAGCTCCAGGTCGGCCGGCTCGTCCGGGTAGCGGCCGAGGAAGACCGGCAGACGGGTGGTACGGCCCTCGAACTGGCCGTCGTGCCAGAGGGTGGCGCCGGGCAGCGTGGCGATCGCCACCGCGGCGGCGCGCTGCCGGCCCCCGGGCATGTCGACGGCGGCCCGCGGCTCGTCGTGGTTCTCGGTGAACCGCAGCAGCCGGTCCTGATAGCCGCGGTCGGCGACCAGGTGCTTGCGCAGCGACTCGGCACCCTCGTGGACGAGCCGGTCGTACAGCCGCTTGTCGTAGCAGAAGTCGAAGCCCTGCCGTTGCAGCGTCCACTCGGTGTCCCAGTACGCCTCCGCGATCAGCACGATCCCGGGGTGCACGTCCCGGACCCGCTCGATGATCGGCGGCCAGAACTCCGCGGACGGGACCGGCCCCGCGTACGCCCCCCAGGTGCCGGCGAAGATGTCGTTGGTGACCAGCATCGCCATGTCGCAGCGGACCCCGTCGCACTGCTCGCCGATCCAGGTGAGCGTGGCCACGGTCGCCTCACGCAGGCCCTCGTCGAACGCGTTGAGCTGGGCGACGTCCGGCCACGGCGGGAAGAACGGGTCACGGCCGAACGCCAGGATGCGGCCGGCCGCCTCGAACCAGCCGGTCGGGTCGGCGGCCAGGTCGGCGGCGCCGCCCTGGATGAACCAGTTCGGGTGGTCGACGGTCGCCGGGTGGTCGGGGGCCACGTGGTTGGGCACGTAGTCGAGGATCAGCTTCACGCCGCGCCGGTTCAGCTCGGCACGCGCGGTGGCCAGCCCCTCCGGCCCACCCAGGTGATCATCGACGCGGTAGCCGCGTACGCAGTAGGGCGAGCCGACCACGTCCTCGTCGGCCAGATCGGGCAGTGCTGCCCGGAAGGCGCGCTGCAACGACGTGTTCTCCCGCGCGACGGCGAGACCGGCGGGGCTGCGCTCCCACACGCCCATCAGCCAGACCGCGTCGACGCCGGGGGCGGCGACCTCGTCCCACACCTCACCCGGGACGGTGCCCAGGGCCACCGGACGGCCGTACCTCCGGGTGAGCCCGGCCAGCCACGGCCAGGTGCCGATCTCGTAGATCACCGGCGCCGTCGGCCACCCGGTCATTCACGCCCCCTCCGTCACGTCTCCCCATGCTAGGCGGGAGATCGGCGCGGGCGCCGCGTGGACCGGTCCGGCATCCGCCGGAGTCGCCGTCATCACCGCGCCGGATACCACCAGACAGCCCAGAAACACCCTGATCAGACCGCGCATTTCACTTCCCTCCGTGACGCCCGTCTGACGGAGAGAACGAACTAGTTGATCATTCGTCGCGGGGCGGCGTTTCCTTTCCTGGGGCTTAAGCCTCGCGGACGATCAACGAAATCGTGAACGATCCACCCATCACTCCCGTATCGGAGGGCGGCACCATCACCGAGGGATTCGGGAGGACATTGTGGCACGGACCGGTATCGATACGTCGATCCTGCACAAGGGTTCACACAGCGCGTCGTTCTTCGACGTGGCACGAGCCGCGGGTGAGGGCGTCGAGATCGTCGACTTCTGCATCCCGTGCAACCCGTACTTCCCCACCCCGGAGATGTTCGACGAGCTCAGCCGGGACCTGAAGAGCATCCTCAAGTACTACCCGAGCGACTCGTCGGCGATCACCAAGAAGCTGGCCAGCGTCCTCAACCTGCACCCGCAGACGGTGGCCATGGCGAACGGCTCGACCGAGCTGATCACCTGGATCGACCACCTGCTGATCAAGGAGAGCGTCGCGATCCCGATCCCGACCTTCGGCCGGTGGACCGACCAGCCGATGGAGACCGGCAAGCGGGTCGACATGTTCCCGTTGCAGGAACGCGACGGTTTCCGGCTCGATCTGGAGGAGTACGTCCAGTTCATCCGGGAGCGCAAGTCGCGGGTCGCGGTGGTCTGCAACGTCAACAACCCGGACGGCCACTACATCCCGCGGCGGGACGTGATCCGGTTCATGGACGCGCTCAGCGACCTGGACCTGGTCGTCGTCGACGAGTCGTTCATCGACTTCTCCGACGCCGAGCGCTACCCGTCGGTCGGGCCGGACGCGGTGATCCGCCCGAACGCGGTGGTGCTCAAGAGCCTCGGCAAGAACTTCGGCCTGCACGGCATCCGGTTCGGCTACATGCTGGCGAACCCGGCGATCGCCGGCAAGATCGCGAAGATGCTGCCCAAGTGGAACCTGAACTCCCTCGCGGAGAAGGTCGTCCACATGATCTCCGACCACGAGATGGAGTACGAGGAGAGCCTGCGCCTGCTCAGCCGGGACCGCCGGTCGATGGGCCGGGAACTTCAGCGCATCCAGGGGCTGACCGTCTTCCCGTCGCAGGGCAACTTCTTCCTCGTCAAGCTGCCCAGCGAGTGGTCCGGTGTGGCGCTGCGCGACTACCTGGTCGCCAACCACGGCATCATGACCCGCGAGTGCGGCAACAAGCTCGGCATGACCAGCCAGTTCATGCGCCTCGTGGTGCGCCCGGCCGCTGACGTGGACCGGCTCGTCGACGGCATGCTCGACTACGCCCAGCGGTTCCACACCCGGTCGGTCTACGACACCGACCCGATGGAGAGCACCCCGCGGGCGCGCTGGACCGACCCGGCGTACGACGACCAGCCCGACAACCTGATCCAGTACCCGGCTCAGCGGGCCGGCAACGAGTACACCGCACGCCGCGCCGCCGTGGGCTGACGCTCAGTTCCCCGCCGTACCCGCCGATAGGTGGCCCGAAGGGCTCGGCTGGGGAGCGAGGGATGACGTACCGCGGATCGCTGGCCCGGACCGGCATGTTCGCGGTCGCGTACCTGATCGCGGTCTGGGCGGGCCGTCTCACCGTGATGGACGACACCAACCTCAGTATGGTGTGGCCCGCCGCGGGGATCGCGGCCGTCTGGTTCTGCGCCCAGCGCAAGGCCCCGGCCCGCTGGGCCGACGTCGCCGCGCTCGCCGCGATCACCCTGGTGGTGAACACGGCGACCGGCGCGACCGTCGGCCTGGCGATGGTGTTCGTCGTCGCGAACCTGGTCCAGGTCGCCGTCCTCGTGCTGCTGCTCGCCCGCTGGCGGCCGGGCCTGGGGCCGCTGTCCGGTCTGCGGAACACCCGTGATCTGTGGGCGCTGCTGGCCGCCGGGATCACCGCGACCGTGGCCGGTGCCGTGGCCGGGCCGATCGGGGTGTGGCTGCTCACCGGCCGGCACTCGTGGCCGGCCACACTGGTCTGGCTGTCCCGCAACACCGCGAGCATCCTGCTGATCGGTGCGGCCGGGCTGTGCGTCGTGCCGGCGATCCGGCGGTTCCGGCAGCGGTACGGCGCCCTGCGCGACTGGTGGCGCGCCACCCCGCGGGCTCGCCTGATCGAGTACGGCGCCCTGGTGCTGATCTCCGCCGCCGCCTACCTGACCGGTTTCGCCTACAGCCGGGGCCTGCCGATCGCGTTCGCCCTGATCGCCGTGACGGTGTGGGCCGGTACCCGGTTCCCCACCCCGCTCGTGGTGCTGCACGACCTGGCCGCCGGGTCGATGGCGGTGCTCTTCACGCTGAACGGGGACGGGCCGTTCGCGGCGATCGGCGACCCGGCCACCCGGGCGTGCGTGGCGCAGCTGTACGTCGCGATCGTGGCCGTCGTCGGGCTCTCCCTGGCCCTGGGGCGGGCCGAGCGGACGGCGCTGATCACGGCACTGGCCGCCGAGCGGGAGCAGGCGTCGCAGCGGGCCGGACTGCTCCGGGCGATCATCGACTCGACCACCGACGGCCTGGCGGTGGTCGGCGCGGACCGGCGGGTGGTGCTCAGCAACCCGGCCGCCGACGAGCTGCTCGGCGACGGCTCGGCCGGCGACTTCGAGGAGGTCTTCGCGCGGGCCCTGGCCGGGGAGGCGGTCCCGGAGACCGACGTGCTGATCCACCGGCCCGGCACCGCCCACGGGCGGATCGTCTGCGTCCGCACGGCCGCGCTGCGCGACCCGGACGGCGCCCGCCGCGTGGTGCTTCTGTTCCATGACGTCACCACCGAACGCCGGCACCGCGACGAGCTGGCCGGGTTCGCCGGCGTGGTCGCCCACGACCTGCTCAACCCGGTGACCGCGGTCGAGGGCTGGACCGAGACGGCCGCCGAGGCGATCGAAGGGTTCCCCGGGACCCCGGGGACCGGGCTGGCGCTGGACGCGCTGGGCCGGGTGCAACGGGCCGCCGGGCGGATGCGGTCGCTGATCGCCGGGCTGCTCGCCTACACCACGGCCCGGGACGCCACGGTCGCGGCGGTATCTGTCGACCTGGGGCAGATGGTCTCCGAGGTGACCGTGGCCCGGCTCGACGCGGCGATCGCGGCCGGGTCGCCGGCGCCCCGGTTCACGGTGGGCGACCTGCCGCCGGTGCTGGCCGATCCGGTGCTGCTGCGCCAGTTGCTCGACAATCTGATCGGCAACGCGATCAAGTACACCGCCCGGGACGTCACACCGGCGCTGACCGTGACGGGGCACCGGGACGGCGACATGGTGCTGGTGTGTGTCGCGGACAACGGCATCGGCATCCCGGCCGGGCAGCACGACGAGATCTTCGGCGACTTCCGCCGGGCGCACGCCACGCTCGGGTACGCCGGGACCGGGCTCGGCCTGGGCATCTGCCGGCGGATCGTGGAACGGCACGGCGGGACGATCACCGCGACCGACAACCCGGGCGGCGGATCGCGGTTCGAGTTCTCCGTGCCGGCCGCCGGCCCCGCCCGTCAACCCGTCCCCGATTCCGCTCAGCTCCGGTGACCGTCCGCCGAAAGGTAGTCGTGCAGCACAATCCCCCGGACGAGGGCGAGCGGGCGAGATTGTCCGCCGTCCGGTCGTACGAGGTGCTCGACCGGCCCCGGCCGACTGCTCTCGACGATCTGACCCGGCTGGCCGCGTCGATGTTCGACACTCCGATGGCGGCCGTCTCCCTGATCGACCGGGACCGGCAGTGGTTCGCCGGCAGCCACGGCCTCGCCGACGCGCAGACCCCTCTCGACGTGTCGTTCTGCCGGCACGTCATCCCGGCCGGGCGGCCGCTGATCGTTCCGGACGCCACCCTCGACAGCCGCTTCTCCGGCCTGCCGAACGTGACCGGCAACCCCAACATCCGGTTCTACGCCGGTGCCCCGATCGTCGACGAGGACGGGTACACGCTCGGAGCCATGTGCGTCATCGACGACCGGCCCCGCGAGGTGGACGACAAACAGGTCCGCAACCTGGTCACCTTCGCCGGGCAGGCGGCCGTGCACCTGACCGCGCTCCGCAACCGGCTGCGGATGGCCGACCTCGGCGACGAGCTGGCCCGCGCCGTGGAACGCGAGGACGACCTGGTCGCCACGATCACCCACGAGCTGCGTACGCCGGTCGCGTCCATCCAGGGTTATCTGGAGATCCTCGGCGACCAGGAGGATCTGGCGCCCTACCGGCGGCTGATCGAGCCGATCCACCGCAACGGCGAACGTCTCGTGTCGATGGTCGACCACCTGCTCGCCGGCACCCGGCCGGCGGAGGCACCGCTGCCCGCCCCGGTCGGGCCGGTGGCCCTGGACACCGTGGTCGCGGCGGCGGTCGCCGGATGCCGTCCGCTCGTCGCGTTGCGCGCGGAGACCGTACTCATGCGATGTGACGCCGAGGTGCCGGTCCGCGCCGATCTCTCCCGCCTGGCGCACGCCCTCGGGCAGTTGATGCGCAACGCGCTGCTCTTCACCCCGGCCGACCGTCCTATCTCGATCACCACCGGTGTCGCACCACGCCCGTTCGTGGAGATCGCCGACGACGGCATCGGCATCCCGCCCGAGGAGCTGCCGTACGTCTTCGATCGTTTCTATCGCGGCCGGTACGCCCGTGAACAGGCGATTCCCGGCGTCGGGCTGGGCCTGACGATCGCCCGCAACATCATCGCGGCACACCACGGAACGGTGACCGTGGACAGCAGCGGCGCCGGGACCACCGCCCGCGTCACCCTGCCGGCCGTCGCGTAGGCCCTAGGGTGAGGGAATGGAGCAGCCCGACGCGATGCTTGTCGACGACATCGTGGCGGTGATCATCCGGCGGCTGGCCGACCAGCAGCGGGTGGTGCCGGAGTACATCGTGCGCGACGCGATCAAGGCCGCCCTGCGCCGCCGGTCCGATGACGGCGGACCGGTTCCGGCGGACATCGCCGAGGAACTGATCGACGGGTTCTGTTCCGGCGTCACGGCGGTCGAGGACGACTCGGCGACCATGCCCGCGGTGCTCAGCGGCGACGAGACCGGCCGGCTGATGACCGCGCTCGGGCTGGCCGTGCACGTGGCCGCGTTCAACCTGGACCGGGACCGCCTGCACGTCGCGCAGATCCTCAACGGTGCGGCGGCCGCCCTCGTCGCGCTGGGGGCGGCGGCCCGGGCGGCGTACGCCGACGGCACCTCCGCGGTGCTGCTCTCCCCGGCGACCCTGCGGACCGCACGGACCACCGTGATCGGTGTCCTCCAGGGCCTCCAGGATCGCGGCTGGCAGGCCCGGCACCTCGATCAGGCGGGCACCGCCGCGCTGTTCGGCGGTGTGCTCGAGATGCTCGGCGCGGTCCCGCCGACCTGATCAGCGGATCGGGGCGAGAGCGCGGGCGTACGCGGAGCGCCCCGCCGGCAGGGTGAACGACATCCGGGTGCCGGCGCCGTACGGGTTGGCGGTCGCCTCGATCGTCCCACCGTGCCGTTCCACGATCCGCTTGCAGATCGCCAGCTCCAGCCCGTTGGCGTTGGTCGCGCCCTTCTCCCGGTGGAAGCTGGTGAACACCTCGTGCCGGAGGCCCGGCGGGATGCCGAGGCTGTTGTCCAGGATGTCGATGCGCAGCAGCCCGTTCGGCGCCGGCTGGCAGGAGATCGCCAGGTACGGCGCGACTCCCGGCGCCATCATCCGCAGCGAGTTGTCGATCAGGTTCTCCAGCAGCTGCCGTAGCAGGACCGGGTCCGCCTCGACCGGATCGAGGCGGCCCACCTCGAAGTACGGCGGCGCCTCCCCGGCGTTCTCCGCCTGGTCGAGCCGGCTGTTGATCACGTCCCCGACGAGCAGGGCCATGTTGATCGTCGTCGGCATCAGCTTGCCGTCCCGCGCCGCGGTGTAGGACAGCAGCCCGTTGAGGAACGTGCGCATCCGGGCGGCGGCCCGCTGGATCCGCTGCACCCGCTCGGCCGGCCGGTACCCGGCCAGTTCCTGCTCCAGCACCTCGGCCCAGCCCTCGATCGTGGTGAGCGGGTTCAGCAGGTCGTGCGCGACCCGCCCGGCGAACGACATCAGTTCGTCGCGGTGCCGCCGGTCGGCGGTGACGTCGTGGAAGACCACCACCACGTGGTACGGACCGGTGCCGAGCGCGAGGCGGGCCGCGTTGAACCGGACCACCCGCCCCTCCGGCACCGCGGAGTTGCGCACCAGGACGTCCATCGGCGCGACGTCCTGCCCGGCCAGGACCCGGACGTGCGGGAGCTCGTCGTCGGACAGCGGGGAGCCGTCCGGCTGGAAGAACCCGTGGTCGGTACCGAGCGCCGCCCCGCCGGTGACCGCCGGGACCGAGCCCAGCAGCCGGCCGGCGGCCGGGTTGCGCAGCACGAGACGGCCGGTGTGGTCGAGGATGGCGAGTCCCTCGGTCATCGAGTTGACCACCGTGGTCATCATGGTGGCCTTGTCGGTGGCCTCCTGCTCGGAGACCTGGAGGCGCTGGATCAGGGTGTCGCGTTCGTCGCGGCTGATCGCGAGGGCGAGACCGACGCAGGCGAGGATGCCGGCGTAGAGCTGGATCAGCACGGCCCGCAGTTCGACGTCGGCGACCACGGCGTACGGGCCGTGGCCGCCCACCGTCCAGAGCAGCGCCGCGCAGTCGAAGACGGCCACGTGCAGGACCACGACCAGGCTGGGGAGCCGGAGGGCCGCCCACACGGTCAGCGGAATCAGGACGAACCCGATCGGCAGCTCCGCCTGGATGCTGAACACCGCCCAGTAGGCGCCGGCCGAGACGGCGAAGACGGCCAGGGCCTCCGGACCGTGCCGGGACCACGTTCTGCCCCGCTGGTCTCCCCCGAGGCCGGCGAGCAACCGGACGGCCGTGCCGAACACCACGACGGAGACCGCGTCCCGGAGGAACAGGGCGGTCACGCCGGTGATCATGAACGTCCGCTCGCCGCCGAGCAGGAGGTCTCCGGCGATCCGCAGCACGTTGGCGGCCAGCGAGGCGACGCCGGCGCAGAGCAGCAGGTCCCACAGGTCGGTCAGCCGCGACAGCCACCGGCCGCCGTCGGCGGGGGGCCGCGGTCCGGGCTGCCGGCGGGCCACCGCGAACACGAAGGCCACCGCACCGAGCATCGCCGCCAGGCCTTCCAGCAGGGCGATGCCGACGGGGGTGCCGGTGACGGCGAGGCCGCCCGCGGTGAACAGTCCGATGGCCCCGGTCACCGGCCACCGCCGGCGGGACTCCCCGCTCACCAGCAGCCACATCGCCGCGATACCGAACGCGGGCCAGATCATCGGCTCGCCGGGGTCCCCGAGCGTCGTCCCGGCGCAGGCCAGGACGGCGATCAGCTGAAGGGCCCCATACCCGACAACAGCCGGTACGGCCATCGGAAGTCTCATCGGCTCGCCTCGTATCGGGATGTGACCCTTTCACCTCTTGTCGGCATGTTCGCGACATCCCTTAGCCGGAGATATATACAATTCGATATCTAGTTGTTAACGAGCTTCATGAATACTCTCAGCTCGAAGCTGCCGAACGATGAGCATCTATCCCTGTGCTCGCCGCCGGCAGGCGCGAGAGAGGAAGATCATGGCGATTCGACGCAGCAGTGGCCGCATCCTGGCCGCAGGTCTGTTCGCACTGGCGACGGCGGTCGTCGCGACGGGAACCCCGGTCGCGGCCGCGCCCGTCACCGGCCAGATCCGGCTCGCCGGCACCGCGGACGCGATTCCCGGGAGCTACATCGTCGTCCTGAAGTCCGGTGCCCAGGAGGCCGGGCTCACCAGGGCGTACGGCGGCGCGGTCAAGCGCAGTTTCGGCAAGGCGCTCAACGGCTACGAGGCCACCCTCACCGAGGCGCAGGCCAAGAGGCTGGCGGCCAACAGCAAGGTCGAGTACGTCGAGCAGAACCAGGAGATCACGCTGGCCGCGACGCAGACCAACGCGACCTGGGGCATCGACCGCATCGACCAGCGGGCGCGGCCGCTCAGCACCACCTACACCTACCCCGTCACCGCCTCCAACGTCACGGCGTACATCATCGACACCGGCATCCTCTACAGCCACAGCCAGTTCGGCGGGCGGGCCACGGCCGGCTACGACGCCGTCGGCAGCGGCGCGGTCGACTGCAACGGACACGGCACCCACGTGGCCGGCACCGTCGGCGGATCCACGTACGGCGTGGCCAAGGCCGTCCGCCTCGTCGGCGTCCGGGTGCTCAACTGCTCCGGCTCCGGCACCACGGCCGGCGTCATCGCGGGCGTCAACTGGGTGACCAACAACGCGGTCAAGCCGGCGGTCGCCAACATGAGCCTCGGCGGCGGCGCCAGCACCTCCATCGACACGGCCGTCCGCAACTCGATCGCGTCCGGTGTCACGTACGCGGTCGCGGCCGGCAACTCGAACGCGAACGCCGCGAACTACTCGCCGGCCCGCGTCGCCACCGCCATCACGGTCGGCTCCACCACCAACACCGACGCGCGGTCCAGCTTCTCCAACTACGGCAGCACGCTGGACATCTTCGCGCCCGGCTCGTCGATCACCTCGGCGTGGTACACCAGCAGCAGTGCCACCAACACGATCAGCGGCACCTCGATGGCGTCCCCGCACGTCGCCGGTGCGGCCGCCCTGGTCCTGTCCCGCAACCCGAGCTACACCCCCGCCCAGGTCACCTCGGCCCTCACCACCAACGCCACCACCGGCGTGGTCACCAACCCCGGCTCCGGATCCCCGAACCGGCTGCTCTTCGTGGTCCAGTAACTCTCACCGGCGAACGGCCGGGGTCCTGACGACGAGGCACCCCGGCCGTTTGTGACAGTGATGATGCCCTCGCTCCCACCAGGACTTATGGCCCCTCCACATGGGTTCTACTGGAGGTGACGAGGAGCGTGATCGACATGATCGGACAGGCACGGCACCGGGTCGTCGTGATCGGAGCGGGCTTCGGCGGCAAGTACGCCGCCAAGGCGCTGCGCAAGGCCCCGGCCGACGTCACCGTCATCAACGGCACCAACCACCACGTGTTCGAACCCCTCATCTACCAGGTCGCCACCGGTGTCCTCTCCCCCGGCGAGGTCGCCACCCCGGTGCGGGAGCTGTTCCGCGGGCAGCCGAACACCGACGTACTGCTCGGCTGGGTGACCGATGTGGACACCGAGAGCCGTACCGTCACCGCCACCGCGCCCGGCGGACTGCCCTACCAGGTGCCCTACGACACCCTGATCGTCGCGGCCGGGACCGCCCAGTCGTACTTCGGCAACGACCGGTTCGCCGAGCACACCCTCAGCCTGAAGAGCATCGACGACGCGGTCGAGCTGCGGTCACGCATCCTCACCGCCTTCGAGATGGCCGAGATCGCCACCGACCCGGCCGAGCAGGCCCGCCTGCTCACCTTCGCCATCGTCGGGGCCGGGCCGACCGGCGTCGAACTGGCCGGGCAGATCGCCGAGATCGCCCACCGCACCCTCCCCGGCGAGTACCGGCGCATCGACCCGGCGCAGGCCCGCATCGTCCTGATCGACGCCGCCGACCGCGTCCTGCCCGCCTTCAGCCCCGGTTCGTCCGCAGCCGCCGCCCGCCGGCTCCGCGACCTGGGCGTCGAGGTCCGGGTCGGCACACTGGTCACCGACGTCGACGCGGGCGGCGTCCAGATCAGCGTCGACGGTGGCGCCCCCGAGCGGATCGACGCGATCACCAGGGTGTGGAGCGCCGGGGTGGCCGCCGCGCCGCTCGCCGCCCGCATCGCCGCGGCCACCGGTGCGCCCACCGACCGGTCCGGCCGGATCCTGGTCGAGCCCGACCTGACCGTGCCCGGCCATCCGGAGATCTTCGTGGTCGGCGACCTGATGAGCCTCGACGGCCTGCCCGGCGTCGCGCAGGTCTCCATCCAGGGCGGCGGCTACACCGGGCGGGTCATCCGGCGCCGGCTCACCGGGAAGCCGGCCGGCAAGCCGTTCCACTACTTCGACAAGGGCAACATCGCGACGGTGTCCCGGTTCTCCGCGGTCGCCGACCTTCGAGGGGTACGCCTCAGCGGGCTCGCCGGCTGGCTGCTCTGGCTCGGCGTCCACTGGGCCTACCTGCCGCGCGGCCGCAACCGGGCGAGTTCCCTGATCCGCTGGGCGGTCACCTTCCTCGGCCGGAGCCGCCCGGAACGCGCGGTCACCGCCCGCCAGGCCGGCCTCCCGTCACCCGCCCCCGCCGACCCGCTCCGCGAGCCCGCCCCAGCCGCCGCCCCACACAGCTGACCCGCCCCCGGCTGGTCACCGTCACCCCCGGCTGGCTCCCACCGCTGTCTCAGACGCCCCGAGACAGCGGTGACAACCAGCCACCACCACCCGGCTGGCTCCCACCGACCTCTCGGACGCCCCGAGACAGCGGTGACAACCAGCCACCACCACCCGGCTGGTTACCAGCGACGTCTCGGGGGTTCTGAGACAGCGGTGGGAGCCAGCCGGGGGTGACGGTGACCAGCGGGATCGGCCCGGCGGGCGCGGGTCGGTGGTGAGCCGCAACCGCGTCGCGGGGTAGGCCCGGGGCCGGGTGGGTGCGGTCGGGGAGGGGTGGACCGTACCGAATAGAAACCCGGCGGCAACCCGGATTCGTCTGGGGAAATGAGGGTGCGGGCCGATGACTCGGGTCACCTCGGCGGATCAGCCGCCGGATTCGAGAACCGGAGACACCATGACCGCCATGATGGACATCGCGCCCGTTCTCCCGCGTACCGCCTCCGGGCCCATGGTGCTCGTGGTCGACGACGACGAGGACGTCCGTGACCTGGTGACCTTCAAGTTGCAGATGGCCGGGTACCGGACCGGGACGGCGGCGGACGGGTGCACGGCGCTGACCCTCATCGGTGAGCTGCGGCCGGATCTGGTGGTGCTGGACATCGCGATGCCGGGCATGGACGGGCTGAGTGTCTGCTACCGGATGCACGCCGACCCGGCGACCGCCGGAATCCCGGTGATCATGCTGAGCGGAACGGCCACCGAGACCGACGTCGATCTGGCGTTCGTGTCCGGCGCCGAGGACTACATGGCGAAGCCGGTGAACATCGGCGAGCTGGTACGACGGGTGAGCTGGCTGCTTCCGCCACGGCCGTGAGTTCGGTCTCAGCCCCTCCACCGGGACGCCCGATAAGGCAGGAGTGAGAGGCAGGCGGGCGGCCATCAGCGCGCTGATGGCGGCGGTGGGATGCGGGGTGACGTTCGGCGTCGGCGCCGTCCTGGAACGGCACGACGCCGCCAACGGCGAGGTCCAGATGGACCGCCGCTCCGCCGCCGCCGCCGAGGCCGTGCGCACCGAGACACAGCGTTACGTCGACACCCTGCTCACCACGGCGGCCGCGGCGGGGGCCCAGGAGGTGCTGACCCGCTCGGAGTACGCGGCCCTGACCGAACCGTTGAAGTCGATGAAGCTGGCCGGCGCGAGCACCATCGCCTTCGTCGTACCGGCCGCCGACGACCGGATCGGCGAGGTGCAGAGCCTGTGGCGGGAGCGGGGGGCGCCGGACCTCGTCCTCGACCCGTACGGCCACGGCGACCACGCCTTCTCGATCTACCTGACCTCGCTGGACGGCAGCGTCCTCACGCCGGGACTGGACCTGATGCGGGGCGAGGCGCCGGCCGCCGCGTTGGCCGCTTCACGCCGCAGCGGCACGGTGGCCGTCTCGGACACGTACCAGCTGCTCGTCGACGCGAGGAAGCCACCGGAGGAGCGGCAGAACTCGTTCGTCCTGGCCGCCCCGGTCTATCAGGGCGAGCAGCGGCGGTTCCTGGGGTGGGTGCTGCTCGGCGTCCGCGGCCAGGATTTCATGGGCGCCACCCTGGCCCGGGCGGGGCAGAACCTGCTGGATCTGACACTGCACGCCGACGATCCGGAGCGGCGCGAGCTGACCGTCGCCTCGCTGCGGGCGAAGGTCGAGGGAGAGCGCGATCTCATCCGTACGGTCGTCGTGCCCGTCGCCGACGGCACGTGGACCCTGCATCTGGGCGCGGTGAGGGACCGGCTGCCCGGGGCGACCAGCGGACTTCCGTCGGCGGTCGTCGGGGGCGGCCTCGCTCTGACGACGCTGCTGACGCTGCTGGTGTGGGTGCTGGTCGCCGGCCGGGAGCGGGCCGAGGAACGGGTACGGCGGGCGACCGAGGAGTTGCTGGCCGGTGAGGAGGAGTCCCGCCGGCAGGCCGAGCTGCTGCTGGCGGTGCTGGACGGGATCAGTGACGGTGTCGGCGTGGTCGGGCCGGACGGGCGGTTCCTGCTGCACAATCCGGCGGCCCGGCGCATCCTCGGCCGGCACGCCGAGCTGATGGCGGCGGGCGGCTGGAAGGACCAGTTCGGGCTGTACCGGCTGGACGGTGTCACCGAGTACCCGCCGGAGGAACTGCCGCTGACCCGGGCGTTGAACGGGGAGGGCAGTGAGCAGGTGGAGATGCTGGTCCGTAATCCGGCGCACCCGGAGGACCGGGTGATCAGCGTTTCGGCCCGGCCGATCGAGAGCGCGGCCGGGGAGCGCGGGGCGGTCGCGGTCTTCCACGACATCACCGACCGCAAGCACGTGGAGAACGAGCTGCGCGGGTTCGCCGGGGTGGTGGCGCACGACCTGAAGGCACCGCTGGCGGCGATACGCGGGTACGCGGAGCTGATCGTCGAGGCGCTGGCCGACCCCGATCCGGCGGCGGTGGCGGACGCCCTGCGCAGCGCCGGCCGCGTGATGGCCGGCGCGGACCGGATGCACACACTGATCATGGAGCTGCTGGACTACACGGCGGCGCGGGACGCGACGATGCGGGTCGAGGACGTGGGCCTGCGGGAGCTGGTCGACGACGTGGTGACGGCCCGGACCGACGCGCCGGATGCGACCGGCTGCCGGCCGGACGTGTTCGTCGGGGCGCTGCCGCGGGTGCGGGGCGACCGGGTGCTGCTGCGGCAGGTGCTGGACAACCTGCTGGGTAACGCGATCAAGTACACGCCGCCGGGTCAGGCGCCGCGGATCGACGTGACGGCCCGGGTGGACGGCTCGGGCGCGGTGCGGGTGCAGGTGGCGGACCGGGGCATCGGCATCCCGGACGGCGAGCACGCCGCCGTCTTCGACAGTTTCCACCGTGCCAGCAACGGCACGGCGATGCCCGGGACCGGGCTCGGGCTGGCCATCTGCCGCCGGATCGTGGAGCGCCACGGCGGTCACATCGAGGCCATGCCCAATCCGGGCGGCGGAACGATCTTCGTCTTCACGGTCCCCGGGGTGGCCGCCGAACGAGAACTGCAGGACAACGCGCACACCGTCTGAGACCCCGGGTTTATATGCGCTGAGCTGGGTAAACGGCCCGCATGCCGACGGTAATGGTCTTCGCCCCGGTCCCGCAGCTCACGGTGACCATCGAGCAGCAGCCCGGCGATCGCCCGGAACTGCACGTCCATCCCGGCGGGCAGGGTGTCTGGCAGGCCCGGATGTGCGCCGGGCTGGGCGCGTCGGTCACCCTCTGCGCCGCCGTCGGCGGCGAGATCGGCGCGGTCGCCGCGGCACTGATGAACAACGAGAACATGACGGTACGGGCGGTGCAGCGCCAGAGCGGCACCGGATGGTACGTCCACGACCGGCGGGACGGGTCGCGCGACACCGTGGCCGAGTTCGCCGGCGACCCGCTCGGCCGCCACGACCTGGACGAGCTGTACAGCACCACCCTCGCCGAAGGGCTGCGCGCCGACATCAGCATCCTCAGCGGGCCGGCCGCCCCCGAGGTCGTCCCCGCCGAGGTGTACCGCCGGCTCGCCGCCGACCTGGGCACCCATGGCCGTACGGTGGTCGCCGACCTGTCCGGTGACCATCTCACCTCGGTCCTCGACGGCGGTGTGGCCTTCCTCAAGATCAGCCACGAGGAGCTGATCGACGCCGGGCGGGCCGCCGACGACAGCGACGAGGCACTGGTGGCCGCCGCGCGGGGCCTGCACGAGGACGGCGCCGGATCGGTGCTGATCAGCCGCGCCGACCGGCCCGGCATCGCGCTGCTCGACGGCGAGGCACTGCTCGTCGACCTGCCGGCGTTGCAGGTCGTCGAGCACCGCGGCGCCGGCGACTCGATGACCGCGGGCGCCGCCACCGTCCTGGCCGGTGGCGGTGACCTGAAGGAGGCGGTCCGCACCGGCGCGGCGGCCGGCGCCCTCAACGTCACCCGGCACGGCCTCGGCACCGGCCGTCACGACGCCATCGTCGAACTCGCCGACCGGGTCCGGCTCACCCCGGTGCTCGCCGGCTGACCTCCGCCGGGTGCACCGGACGTTCACGGGAAGTTCGGCCCGGACGGGCGGCGACCTACCACCCCGGTGCCTAGGCTGATCGCTCCGCAGCCGTGCCCGGGAGCCCGTCATCAGCGTCGTCACCGCACCGAACCCCGTCCGGACCCTCCCGGGGCTTCGGCTCCGGCCCCTCGTATGGGTGCTCCCGCCGCTGGTCACGGCGATCATCGGCGGCTGGCGGGCGACCGGGGCGTCGCTCTGGGCCGACGAACTCGCCACGTGGGGGGCGGTCCGCCTCGACTGGGAGCAGCTGTGGCGCCTCGGCGGGTCGGTGGATGCGGTCGTCACGCCGTACTACGCGGCACTGAAGGTGTTCGCCGGGTTCGCCGGGACCGGCACGCTCGCGCTGCGCCTGCCGTCGCTGATCGCCGCCGTCCTCACCGCCGTGGTCGTCGCCGAGCTCGGCCGCCGGGCCGCCGGGGACACCGTCGGGCTGCTGGCCGGACTGCTGTGGGCGGTGCTGCCGGTCACCTCCCGCTACGCGCAGGAGGCGCGGCCGTACGCCATCGCCGTGCTCTGCGCCGCGCTCGCCCTCCTCGCGCTGATCCGCCTCCTCGAGCGGCCGGGTCCGGGCCGCGCCGCGGTCTACGCGGCCGCCGTCGCCGCCACCGGTCTCCTCCACCCGCTCAGCGCCCTGCTCATGGTCGCCGGTCACGCCCTCGCCGGGGTTCGGACGTGGCGCTTCTGGCTGCCCGCCACCGTCGTCGGCGGGCTGCCCGCGGCCGCCCTGCTGCTGTACGCCACCCGCCAGACCGCGCAGATCTCCTGGATCAGCCCGGTCGGCGTGCAGACGCTGCGCCTGCTGCCCGCGCAGCTCTTCGTCTCCGCGATCGCCGGCGGCATGGTGCTCGCCCTCGCCGTCGTCGGGCTGCGCCGTGACCGGATCGGGCTCACGCTCGCCGCGGCCGGGTTCGTGCCGCCCGCACTGCTGCTCGCCGTCGGGACCGTCGCCGAGATCTGGGTGCCCCGGTACGTGCTCGTCGCCATGCCGGCGCTCGTCGTCCTCGCCGCCCGCGGTGCCGGCACCCGGACCACCGCGATCATCGGGCTGGTCGCGCTCCTCGGCTGGCCCACCCAGGTCGACATCCGGGAGCCGGCCGGGCACGGGCAGGACTCGGCCCGGATCGCCCCGATCGTCCAGCCCCGGTACCGGGCCGGCGACGTCGCCGTGTTCCCCGACGGGCCGTCCAGCATCGGATGGGCGCCGCGGGACATGTGGGCGCGCTATCTGCGGGATCCGCGGCCCGCGGACGTTCTCGCCGTGGCCGGGCAGCGGGCCGACGGGCGGTTCCTCGCCCGGGAGTGCCCGCAGGCCACCTGCCTGGGCTCACCGGCCCGGATCTGGATCATCCGGGTCGACTCGCCGGCCGATCCGCTGGCGGACATGTCGGACGCCAAACGGGCCCGGATCGGCGGTTCGTACCGGGTGGTGCAGCGCTGGAGCCACCCGCTGCTCGGGATCACGCTGATGGAGCGCACCGCCCGTTAGGCGGGCCGCCCGCACGGCGACTCGATCGTCCCCGGTCGGCAGCCGCCGGAAATCCCGCCGCTCGTGGCGGTAATGCCGGGCCGTTCTCCGGACACCGACAGAAGTGGCAGGGTGTTCGGGAGTCTCGGGGAGGCGCGGTGGGCGACGATGCTGCCGGCGAGGAGCGGTTCGACCGGCTGTGGCGGGAGCATGCGGCCGCGGTGCTGGCATATGCCCGGCGACGGGTCGACGGCGAGCAGGCCGACGAGGTCGTCGCCGAGACCTTCGTGATCGCCTGGCGGCGGCTCGGTGACGTTCCGGAAGCGGCCCGGCCATGGCTGTTCGGGGTGGCCCGCAAGGTCGCCGCCAACCTGCGCCGCAGCGAGCGACGGCGGGACGCGCTCCACGACCGGCTCGCCCGGGAGCAGCGGACCGGGGTCCCGGAGACGGGCGACGACGGGCGGGCCGGGCGGGCGCTCGCCGAACTGCCGGCCGACGACCGTGAGCTGCTGATGCTCCTCGCCTGGGACGGTCTGAGCCGGCCCGAGGCAGCCGCAGCGCTCGGGTGCTCACGGGCGACTCTGGCCGTTCGGTTGCATCGGGCCCGGCAACGCCTGCGGACCGCCATGAAACGCCTCGCCGACGACACCGCACCCCGGCCCGCAACACCCCCGCCCACTGCCGGGCGGGCCGTCGGTGGGGCCGGCCCCACCGTTCCGGAGGCCCGATCCGCTGCCACCTTTCCCGCGACCACACCAGGAGGCCCCCGATGAGCCGTGATCAACTGCCGGCCGGCCTGCTCGCGGCGAACCCGGTTCCGGGCGCTGAGCCCGGTGACCGGGAGCGGCTCGCCGCGATCAGGGCCGCCGTCGACACCCGGCGAGACGTCGCCGCGCGGACCGGTGCACCCGCGCGGCGCCGGACCGGCCTGCCCGGCGTTCTGTTCGCCGGGCCACGCCGCGGTCGGCGGATCGCCGTGCTCGCCGGTCTGACCGTCGCCGCGGTGAGCGTGTCCCTGGGCGTCACGATCCTCGGGCCGGGGATGCACGACCGTGGGGAGGATCGGCTGATCACCGCGGCGGTCGCCGCCGACGGCACGCTGAGCTGCGACGGAAACCACGAGGGTCATGCCCGGCGGATCCGGCCGGACCGGGCGGAGGTGCGGTTGTTCCCGACGGTGGTGCCGGCCGGCTGGCAGCTCCTCGACGTGTTCGCTCGCGATTCGACCGGCCCGGCGGCCTGCGTCACCCCGTCGCTGGTGGCCGGGGACTTCGACGATCAAGGCGTGATGCGGGGCGGCGTGTGGGTGAACGGGCCGGTCGACCGGATCTCCTACGAGGGTGGCCCCCAGGCGGTCCCGGCACCGACCCGCGCCGAGGACGTCCTCAACGGCCGGCCGGCCGTCCGGTACGCATTCCACCAGGAGGACCGGACGACCTACTCCTGGCTCTGGTCCGACGAGCGGGGCAGGCACTGGCAGGCATCGGTGGCCGGGTACTCCCTGGACCGGGCGAGGCAACTGATGGCCGCGGTCGGCACCGACGGCGACCAGGTCGTGTGGGGCGCCGGCAAGGCACCGGGGCTGCGGGTTCTGCACCTGCGGACCGGCCGGCCGTACCCGCCGCAGACGTCGTTCGAGGCCTGGCACATCAGGTTCTCCGTCGGCGGCCGGGAACGTGTCATCTCGGCCGACAGCGACCGGTTGCTCCCGCTGGCCGCCGAGATCCGGCCCGGCCTGCGGCTCGGCGACCTGGCCGGTCGTCCCGAGATCGACTGGTCCGCGCAGATCTACTACGAGCCACAGGCGGGCATCCGGGTCGTCGCCGACGTCCAGGGCGACGCCGACGACGTCCGGGCGATCCTCGCCGGCCTCCGCCGGCTTCCGGCCGATGATCCGCGACTCGACGAGTACGCCCTACGGGAGTGAGACCCGGCGGCCGGCGATCAGGCGCCGGGGTTCCCGACGATCAGGTCCGCGTTCGCACGGACCTGATCGGCCGCGTAGAAGGCGTCCTCCTGCCGGGCCCAGCGGTCCCAGTGCGGGGCATAGGTCTCCCCGTCCCGGGCGAGGGCCCGCCGCCTACGCTCCGCGGTGGGGGCGTCCACCCAGACCAGCCGCCAGAGGTACGGCCGGAGCACCCGCCCACCCGCGCCGACGCCCTCGACGACCAGCCAGTCGCCGTCCGGCACCGGGTGCTCCTCGGCGTAGGCGCCCGCCGCCCAGTCGAAGCGCCGCCACACGGCCCGCCGGCCCTCGGCGAGCGGCTCCAGCACCCAGGCACGTAACGCGTCGACGCCCTGCCGGAGGCCGTCCCATCCGGCGTACAGGTCGTCCATGTGGATCAGCGGCGCGCCGAGCCGTTCCGCGACGCCCCCGGCCAGGGTGGTCTTGCCGGCCCCGGACCGCCCTTCGACCGCGATCACCCGCCGGCGCCCGTCCGGCGGGGTGGCCCGGGCCCAGTTCACCACCGTGGTGACGGCCTCGCCGAGTGCGGACGGGTCGCTCAGGTCGTGCGGCGGGCCGGCCGGGGCCGGCAGCGGCCGGGTGATCGGGTTGCGCATCGGAGGACCTTCGGATCGAGGGGCCGGGGGATCGACGCCCGCCCCGGAACGTACGCGGCGGGGGTGGACTCCGGCCAGGCCGTTCGACCGGCTCGGCGTCCCGCCCGCGTCCATCAGATCAGATTCAGAGGGATCATCCTCCGCGCTCACTCTGCGTGATCACTTTCTTCCGTTCGGGAGTGCCGGCCCGGGGATATACCGCCGTTGCTCACCCGACCCGGGGAACGGGCGTTTCGGGGGCGACCGGGCTCACAGATCCGCCATCGACACGACCCGTGATCCACAGGTTCACCACAGGAAGGTCCGCCACGCTTCGCCCCTCCCCCGTACCTAGGAGTCGATCTCGTGGAGCCCGGCAGCAGCACCGACGTCAGCATCGTCATACCGACACACACCGAGAAACGCTGGGCGTCCCTGGCCAGGACGGTCGCTTCGGCTCACGCCCAGACCCACCGGGCCGCCGAGATCGTGGTCGTGGTGGATCACAACCCGGAGATGGCCGGGCGGGTCCGGCGCGAGTTCCCCGGCGTCACCGTCCTGGAGAACGCGTACGCCCGCGGCGCCTCCGGGAACCGGAACACCGGCGCCTTCCACACCCGGACGCCGTTCATCGCGTTCCTGGACGACGACACGGTGGCCAGTCCCCGCTGGCTGGCCGGGCAGCTGGCACCGTTCGCCGACCCGTCGGTGGTCGGCACCGGCGGCGGCATCATCCCCGCCTGGGCCGCGCGGCGTCCCACGTGGATGCCGGACGAGCTGCTGTGGGCGGTCGGTGTCTCCTACACCGGGATGCCGACGCGCACCGCCCCGATCCGCAACGTCTGGTCGGCCAACATGATCGTGCGGCGGGACGCGTTCCTCGCGGTCGGCGGCTTCCGCGCCGGGTTCGGCAAGCTGGGTGACCAGAACCGGCCCGAGGACACCGAGCTGTGCCTGCGGATGAGCTCGGCCAAAGGCGGCCGGTGGATGTACGTCCCGGGCGCCACCATCGACCACGAGGTGCCGGCCGAGCGGTCGACGTTCGGGTTCCTGATGCGGCGCTGCTACGCCGAGGGCCGGGGCAAGGTGCAGATGGCCGGGCTGATGCCGAAGGACCAGGAACTCGGCGCGGAGAAGGACTATCTGCGCCGTATCCTCCCCCGGGCGGTGGCCCGCAACCTGGCCGACGCCGGCACCGGCCGCGGGATGTATCACGCGCTGCGCGCCGCGACCGTGGTGGCTGCGGTGGCCGCCGCCGCCTGGGGTGGCGGCGTCGAGACGCTGGCCGCCGTCTTCGAGGGCACCAGCACCGACGGCACGATCTGACGCCCCCGGCCGTCACCGCCGGGCCACGTCAGTTCCTCAGCTGGTCGTCACCGCTGTCTCAGCCGCGCTGAGACAGCGGTGACGACCAGCCACCTCAGACGGCGGCCGGCCACGTCAGACGGCGGCCGGCCTCGCCAGAAGGCGGCCGGGCGGGTCAGGCGGCGGCGATGCGTTCCAGGCGGATCTGGACCCACTTGGAGGTGGGGGTGCCGCTCTCCTCGGCCTGCGAGTCCAGCGGCACCAGCGGGTTGGTCTCCGGGTAGTAGGCGGCCACACAGCCCTTCGGGGTGTCGTACTCGACGAGGCGGAACCGCTCGGCCCGCCGCTCGACGCCGTCGGCCCACTCGGAGACCAGGTCGACCGTCTCGCCGGCGGCGAAACCCAGCTCGGCCAGGTCCGCGGCACTGATGAAGACCACCCGGCGTCCCGAGCGGATCCCCCGGTACCGGTCGTCGAGCCCGTAGATCGTGGTGTTGAACTGGTCGTGGCTGCGCAGCGTCTGGAGCACGAGCCGGCCCTCCGGGACGGTCATCACCTCAAGAGGGCTGACCGTGAAGACGGCCCGGCCCTCGGCCGTCGGGAAGGTCCGCGAGTCGCGCGGCGGGTGCGGCATGGTGAACCCGCCGGCCCGGATCTTCGCGGCGTAGTCGTCGCAGCCCGGGACCACCCGGCCGATCCGCTCCCGGATCTGTTCGTAGTCGGCGGCGAACCCGTCCCACGGGATGCCGTGCCGGTCGCCGAGCGCGGCCGCGGCGATGCCGCAGACGATGTCGACCTCGGAGCGCAGCAGCGGCCCGGCCGGATCGGAGCGCCCGCGGGAGGCGTGCACCGCCGACATCGAGTCCTCCACGGTGACCCGCTGCACCCGGCCGCCGGTCCGGTCCTGTTCGGTACGGCCCAGGGTGGGCAGGATCAGCGCGGTCCGGCCGGCCTCCACGTGGCTGCGGTTGAGCTTGGTGGACACCTGGACGGTCAGTGCCGCGTTGCGCATCGAGGCGGCGGTGACCTCGGTGTCGGACATGGCGCCGACGAAGTTGCCACCGAGGGCGATGAACACCTTCGCCCGTCCGTCCCGGAACGCCCGGACCGTGTCGACCGCGTCGTGCCCGTGCTCGCGCGGCGGCTCGAACCCGAACTCGTCACGCAGCCGGTCCAGGAACAGGGCCGACGGCCGCTCCCAGATCCCCATGCTGCGGTCGCCCTGCACGTTGGAGTGCCCGCGGACCGGACAGAGTCCCGCACCGGGCTTGCCGATCATGCCCTGGAGCAGGGCGACGTTGACGAACTCCTTGATCGTGGCGACGGCGTTGCGGTGCTGGGTGATCCCCATCGCCCAGCAGTGCACGATCCGCTCGGCGCCGGCCAGCATGTCGGCGGCGGCCTCGATCTCGTCCCAGGTCAGTCCGGTGGCGGCGAGGACCTGGTCGCGGTCGATCCCGGCGACGTGCGCGGCCCACTCGTCGAACCCGACCGTGGACGCACCGATGAACTCCCGGTCGGCGACCCCCTTCTTCAGGAGCAGGTGGCCGAGTGCCTGCCAGAGGGCCAGGTCGCCGTTGGACCGGATCCGCAGCAGCCGGTCGGCCAGCGGGGTCCCCCGGCCGGCCAGGCCGCGCGGTTTCTGCGGGTTGTCGAAGCGGATCAGCCCGGCCTCGGGCAGCGGGTTGATCGCCAGGATCTTCGCGCCGTCGCGCTTGGCGATCTCCAGAGCGGTGAGCATCCGCGGGTGGTTGGTGCCGGGGTTCTGCCCGGAGACCACGATCAGGTCGGCCCGGTGCAGGTCGTCGAGGGTGACCGAGCCCTTGCCGATGCCGATGGTGCGCACCAGGGCGGTGCCGGTCGACTCGTGGCACATGTTCGAACAGTCCGGCAGGTTGTTGGTGCCGAACGCGCGGGCCAGCAGCTGGTAGACGAAGGCCGCCTCGTTACTGGCCCGCCCCGAGGTGTAGAAGGCCGCCTGGTCCGGGCTGTCCAGCTCCTGGAGATGCCGGCCGATGACGGCGAACGCCTCGGCCCACGAGAGCGGCTCGTAGTGGCTGCCGCCGTCCCGCCGGATCATCGGGTGTGTCAGCCGGCCCTGCTTCTCCAGCCAGTGGTCGGTGCGCCCGGCCAGGTCGGCGATCGAGTGCTCGGCGAAGAACGACGGCCCGACGGTGTCCCGCTGGCCCTCCCAGGAGACCGCCTTCGCCCCGTTCTCACAGAACTCGGCGGTGTGCCGGCGACCGGACGGGTCGGGCCAGGCGCAGCTCATGCAGTCGACGCCGTCGTGCTGGTTGAGCACCGCCAGGTTGCGGGCGGTCTTGCGGACACCCATCTTGCTCACGGCGTTGGCCAGGCTCAACCGCACCGCCTCCAGCCCGGCCGCGTGGTCGGCCGGCGGGCCCACCCGCAGGTGCGCCTCCTCGTCGTCGAAAGCCGGCATCGGACCTCCCGGTGGTTGGCGCCGTACGTCGCATGCAGTCTCTACCGACGAGCGTGCGCCCGGCGCGGCGGTATCGACAAGCCGAGAGGTGCCGTCAGTCGGCGCGGCGCCGGCGCAGTTCGCCGAGAACCGCCGGGTCGGGCCAGCCGTCGACGCGATAACGGAGCGGGGCCAGCAGCGGCTCCGGCACCAGGCCGGTGTGCTCCTCGGCGATGTGCCAGGGGACGCGGAAGTCGACACCGCCGTCCGGGTGGGCGAAGGCGATCGAGTCGGCCCGGGGCAGCAGCGCGCTCACCCCCGCCGGCCACGTGGCGATGGTCTCCGCCGGGCCGCCGCCGGGCTGCTCCACCGCGATCAGGTGGCCGATGTGGGTGTCGACGCCGGCCTTCGCGTACTGGGTGGACAGCCACTCGGTCTGGTTGGAGTACTCGGTGAGGGCCAGGACCGCGCCGGCGCGGCGGGCGGCGGCGTGGTGCGGGTGGCCGGGCGGTGGAGCGTACGGCACCGCGCGCCCCTGTGGCCCGGCGACGTAACCGACCGGGGACAGGTAGCGGACCGCCTCGCCGAAGCTGTGCTCGACGATCGCGTAGACATGCTCGATCCCGTCCTCCGGCAGGGGCGCCACCAGCAGGGTGTTGTTGTCCGGCACGAAGGCGATGACCGGCCCGCCCATCCGCTCCCCCGCCTCGGCCAGCCAGCCGGGCGACAGCAGCAGCGACGTGAAGTAGCCGTCGCCGTCGTCGAACATGCTGATCGCCGAGCCGTCGCGCCACTGCCGGTCCAGGCTGTCGCGGGCGATCGCGGCCAGATTGCCCCGGGCCACCGCGAACACCTCGTCGACGTCGACGCCCCACTCCTCGATGCGGTCCGGGAGGATGTAGGCCATCGCGTCGGGGGCGTCGATGACGACCAGCTCCCGGAGGAACGGCATCGCCGGGCGGGACAGTGGCGGGCGCATCCCGGGAGGCCCGGCCACGCCGAACGTCACCGGGCGCAACACGGGGCGCAGCTTCGGGCGTACCGTCTCCCAGCTGTCCTCCGGCATCGGCGTCATCAGCCGCAGGAGTCTCTCCAGCCGTTCCCGGCGTTCCGCCGGGGAGGCGTCGGCCGTCTCCCGGTAGACGTTGGCCAGATACAGGTGGGCGGGGCTGTCGGCCCCGGTCCGGTGGATCGCGATGGCGAACTCGTCCGCCTGATAGACCGCGCGCTCCACACCCGGGGTGCGCCGGGCCACCCGGAGTGCGAGCTGGGCGAAGCGGCGGCGCGGCGAACCGGCGAACCTGTCCAGCAATCCCATTGGAGGACCCTAACGGACTTGCGGTCCGGCCATCGGGCGCCGGGTGGGGGACCCGGCGAAACCCGGGGTTACCCGGGCAACGAAAGTAAACTAAGTTCACTTCGGCCCCGCCCCACCGAAGCACCGTCTGACGAAGGGACCCCCAGATGACGAACAGGCCACTGACTGCCGCGAGCACCATCGGCGAATGGCTGGACCACCCGGAGGGCGGCCCCGCGCTGGGCGGACTGCTCGCCGCCGGTGGTGCCGACCCCTCGATGCTGGCGCCGATCCGCGGCCTGCCGCTGCAACAGATGGTCGAGCTCAGCCAGGGGAAGATGCCGCAGGCGGCGGTCGACGAGCTGGTCCTGCGGGTCAACGGCGGGGTCGCCCCGGAGGCCGCCGAGGAGACCGGCTGGACCGAGCAGATCGTCGCGGGCCGGTTCATCGGCCGGACCGTGATCGTGACCGGCGCGGCCTCCGGCATCGGCCGCGCCACCGCCTCCCGCATCGTCCGGGAGGGCGGCCGGGTGATCGGCGTCGACATCACCGCCGACAAGCTGACCGAGGCCCGGGCCGAGCTCGGCGACTCGTTCGTCGCGGTGACCGCCGACATCACCCGGGCCGACGACATCACCCGTGTGGTGGCCGCGGCCGGCGACCGGATCGACGGGCTCGCCAACGTGGCCGGGGTGGTCGACGACTTCAGCCCGATCCACGAGACCTCGGACGCGATCTGGGAGAAGGTGTTCGCGGTCAACGTCGACGGCCTCTTCCGCCTGACCCGTGCGGTCGTCCCGGTCATGCTGGCGGCCGGGCGTGGCGCGATCGTCAACATCGCCTCCGAGGCGGGGCTGCGGGGCAACGCGGCCGGTGTCGCCTACACCGCCTCCAAGCACGCGGTCATCGGCATCACCAAGAACATCGCCTTCATGTACGGGCAGGAGGGCATCCGTACCAACGCGGTCGCCCCCGGCGGGGTGGCCACCGGGATGGCACCGGTCGGCCAGTCCGAGTTCGGCCGCGCGCGGACCGGCCCGTTCCTCCAGCTCATCCCGGGCGTGGCGCTCGCCGGGCACCTGGCCGCGTCGATCACCTTCCTGCTGAGTGACGACGGCGTGAACCTCAACGGGGTGGTGCTGCCGTCGGACGGTGGCTGGTCGGTCCAGTAGGGCCGGCGAGGGCCTGCTGGAGCAGCGCGCCGTAGTGGGCGATCAGCTCACCGCGGTCGGCCGTCACCAGGCCCTCGTCCTCGACCACCCACAGGGCGTAGAGCAGCCCGCCGACCAGTGCCGCGGCGATCCGGGCCCGGATGTCGGCGTCCGGGCCGGAGAGCCGGGCCCGGACCGGTGCGACGAAGGTGCGCTCGTGGATCGCCTGGAGCCGGTCGCGGATCCGGTCCTCGTTGCTGCCCCGGAGCAGCGCGAGATAGACCCCGCGGATGTCGTCGTCGGAGAGCAGCACCTCGATGAACCGCTCACCGAACCGCTCCAGCGGGACGTCCAGCAGCGGCTCGTCGTCGATGGTGAACTGCATCGTGTCGAGGAAGAGCAACTCCTTGGTACCGAAATGGCGGATCACCAGTGCCGGATTCGTCACCGCCTGGGCGGCGATGTCCCGAACGGACGTCCGCGCGAAACCACGCTCCCGGAACAGACGGGCCGCCGCGGCACGAATCTCCCCGCGAGTCGCCTCGCCGCTGCGCCTGACCATGCCCCCGATCGTAGGCCGCGGGATGCCCCACCAGCCTTCTGCGGTCCCGTCCGCCACTTCCGTGTGGCCCCTTCGGGCCAAGGCGGACCCGCTTCGCGCCACTTCCGAGGAACCTCGCCCCGCCCTCCGGACGTCGTGCTCAGCTAGTCGGGACACAAGCGACTTAACGGAAAGGTCGGACATGCGAAAATCAACTCGGGGATTGATCACCGCCTGCGCCGGGCTGGTGGCCGGAGCCGCGTTCGGGGCCTCCCCGGCGCTCGCCGGCCCGGGCTGGTGGCCACCGGGGCACGTGCTCGGCTACTACAACACGATGAGCGACTGCGGCGGGTACGCATCCTCGCTGTCGCTGTACGCTGCCGACTACGACTGTGACTACCAGGCGCAGAGGGTGGCCACGCCCTACGTCCTCGTCATCCAGAGACCGGTGCAGATCGCCCAGCCGGTCGTGGACTACGAGCCCGCGCCGGTGATGGCGGAGCCCGCTCCGGTCGTCGAGGAGCCCGCTCCCGTCGTCGAGGAACCCGCCCCCGTCGTGGAGGAGCCGACCGGCGGCGCCCTCGCCGACAGGCCGGCCAAGGCCCATAAGTCTCACAAGGCCCACAAGGCGCACAAGGCCCACAAGGCGCACAAGGCCGACAAGGCGTACAAGGCGCAGAACCACGGCCAGGTGATGTCCGAGGAACCGACGGCCTACACCCAGGAGCCCTGCGTGCAGGTCGCGTCGACCTGCGGTGACGGCGTCAACGTCCTCACGGTGCCGGCGGTCACGCCGGTGCAGGTCGTGCCGCTCGGCGGGCCGGTCGTGCTCAACGGCCACCACGGCGGAGGCTACGTTCGCCCGTGGGGTCACCACTCGTACGGCGGATACGGGCACCACTCGTACGGCGGACACGGGCACCACCCCTGGCGCTGAGCCGGGTGATCGAACAGCGGCGGCCGGGCATCAGCCCGGCCGCCTTCGCGTCTCAGCCGCCGGCCATCGCCCCGACCACCATGAACGGCTCCTCCCCGGTGGCCACCCGGTCGGGCAGTGCCGCATCAGGTGGCTCGTTGGAGAGATCCTCCTCGCAGGCGAAGAAGCGGACCAGGGCCCGCCGTTCGCCGGTGCCACGGTCCCGCATGGTGCCGACCAGCATCGGGAAGCGCTGCTCCACGGCGTCGAGCACGTGCCGCTGGGTCACCTCGCCGGGCACCTCGACCCGGACCTCGCCGGTCACCTGCGCCAGGGTGCGCAGGTGTGGTGGGAGGATCACACGGATCACGGCAACACCTGCACTTCCACCGAGCAGATCGGCGGCAGGTCGGTGACCAGGGCCTTCCAGGTGTCGCCGCTGTCCGCCGACCCGTACACCTGACCGGCACTGGTGCCGAAGTAGACGCCGCACTCGTCGAGGGTGTCCACCGCCATGGCGTCGCGGAGCACGTTGACGTAGCAGTGCTCCTGCGGCAGTCCCACGGTCAGCGGCTCCCACTGCTCACCACCGGTACGGCTGCGGTAGACGCGCAGCCTGCCGTCCATCACGTAGTGCAGGTAGTCGCTGGTGATCGGTACGACGTAGATCGTCTCCGGCTCGTGGGCGTGCACCGCGATCGGGAAGCCGAAGTCGGTCGGCAGGTCGCCGCTGATCTCCCGCCAGTTGTCGCCGGCGTCGTCGGAGCGCATGACGTCCCAGTGTTTCTGCATGAACAGGGTGTCCGGCCGGGACGGGTGCTGGGCGATCCGGTGCACGCAGTGGCCCACCTCGGCGTCCGGGTCGGGGATGCCGTCGCTTTTCAAGCCCCGGTTGATCGGCTGCCAGGTGACCCCACCGTCGTCGGTACGGAACGCGCCCGCCGCGGAGATCGCCACGAAGATCCGCTCCGGGTTCACCGGGTCGAGGATGATCGTGTGCAGGCACATCCCGCCGGCACCGGGTTGCCACTTCGGAGCCGACGTGTGGGTGCGCAGCCCGGTCAGTTCCTCCCACTTCTGGCCGCCGTCGGTGCTCTTGTACAGGGCCGCGTCCTCGGCGCCGGCGTAGACGACGTCGAGTTCGGTGCGGGACGGCTCCAGGTGCCAGATCCGCTTGAACTCCCACGGGCGCGGGGTCCCGTCGTACCAGAGGTGGTCGCCGACCTCGCCGGCGTAGGTGAAGTCGTGGTCGACCTGCCGCCAGGTCACCCCGCCGTCGTCGGACCGCTGGATCAGCTGGCCGAACCAGCCGCCCGACTGCGACACGTAGATCCGGTCCGGATCCACCGGTGACCCGTTGGCGTGGTAGATCTCCCACCCGGCGAAGTGCGGGCCGTCCACCTTCCAGTCCTGCCGGGCCGCATCCGAGGTCAGGATGAACAGCCCCTTGCGCGTTCCGACCAGCAATCGAACACCGCTCACGTGCACTCCCCTCTCGAAAGGCATACAGAAGCATCATGGTGTGCTCTGCGTCACCCTGGGGAGTCTAGGACGAATGTTCGATCAGAAGGGGTCACCCCTGGAGGGCGCGCGCCATCTCCGCCTGCTCGGCGAGCACGTCGTTCATCCGGGCCTGGACCGCGTCCATCTTCCCGATCGTCTCGCTCGTGGTGTGGATGCCGTTGGCCACCGTCTCCGCGCTGGACTGGATCCCGGCGATCTGGTCGGCGACCTTCTGGGTGGCCTCGGCGGTCTCCCGGGCCAGCTCCTTGACCTCACCGGCCACCACGGCGAAGCCCTTGCCGGACTCCCCGGCACGGGCCGCCTCGATGGTGGCGTTGAGGGCGAGCAGGTTGGTCTGCTCCGCGATCGACGAAATGATCTTGATGACGTCGCCGATCGCGGAGGACGCCTGCCCGAGCGCGGCCACCTCGGCGGTCATCGCCGACGCCCGGGTCACCGCCTGCTCGGCCACCGAGGTCGCGTCGTCGCTGGCGCTGCGCAGCCGCTGCACGGTGTCCAGCAGCTCACGGGCGTTGGCGGTGGCCCGCTCCGTTCCACGGACCACGTCGAGCCGCTGCGACACCAGCTGCTGCACGTTACGCAGCGCGGCCGCCCGGGACTCGGACAGATCGATGTACTCGGTGGTGAAGAAGTCCATGGTGCCGACGACCCGGTCCCCGCTCATGATCGGGAAGCAGACGCCGGACCGTACCCCGGCCCGCTGCGCCGCCGGCGCCCGCACACAGTCGGTGACCTCGGCCAGGTCCTTGACGAAGATCAGATCCTTGGCCCGCCAGGCACGCCCGGACAGGCCGACGCCCTCGGCGAACTCGGCGGCGAGGGTGACCCGGCGGAACTCGTCCCCGGCCGAACCCGACTCCAGGTGGAACTTGAGCACGTTCGTGGCCGTGTCGATCCCCCAGTACGAGCCGTACGCCCAGCCGAACGCGGTCCGCACCGCGTCCAGGGCCGCGCGGATCGTGGTCTGGCTGTCCGACGCCGCCCCGACCCGGGTGACCACCGTGGTGACCGCCTCCCGGTCGGTGGCCACCTGGCGCAGTTCGGCGGCGGCCACCGCGCTGGACCGGGCCTGTTCGGCGACCCGGGCGATGGCCTTGAACTTCTCCTGGCGGGCGTCATCGGCGTAGATCGGCAGCGGCGAGTAGTACTCGAAGACGGCCAGCACCTCGGTGCCCTTGAGGACCGGCAGCATCATCGCGGCGACCATGCCCGCCTTGGCCGCGGCCTGCCAGCGGCGGCAGCCGGCGGCCCGCTCCGGGTTCTCGTCGAAGACCGCGACCCGGCTCTGGTACGCCCGGGTCACCAGCTCGGGATCGGTGCCACCGGCCAGCTGCGGCTGCAACTGGCCGCACTCGTGCAGGCGCCGCAGGCGGCCCTGACCCTCCGGCACCCAGACCGCGCCGTACCCCATCTTGTGGGACCGGACCATGCTCTCCACGGTGATCCGCCAGGCGCTGTCCACGTCCGTTGCGGCGTCCAGGGCGAACACCAACTGCTCCAACGCCTCGACGTCACGCGGCATCGGCCGAGTCGCCTCGGTACTGACCGCCCGGGAACCGAACAACCGCACGCTGTGTCTCCTTGGCTGGGAGGGGGAATCCGATACCTGAGATATCGGCGCGTCCCCCTCCGGCATGAGCCCTCAGTCCCAGGGCACCCACGACGCGTTGGTCAGGGGCGGCTGCCGGGCCTCCAGCTCACGCAGCAGGATCCCCTCGCGCAGCCCCCACGGGCAGATGATCAGTGACTCGACGCCGAGGTGGCGCATCACCTCGTACGCGACGATCGCGCCGGCCAGGATCTGCCGGGCCCGGTGCGGGGACACCCCGGGCAGGTGGGACCGCTTCGGACTGGGCATCGCGGCGAGCCGCTTGATCCACGGCCGCAGTGCCGAAACCCGCAGCTCCCGCCGGACGAACGGGCCGAGCCGCAGTGGGGGCGCGCCGGCCAGCCGGGCCAGCTGCTGAAAGGTCTTCGAAGCGGCCACCGACGTGCGCGGCGCCTCCCACGACGTCCGGGCGGCGACCTCGGCGAACTGCTCCCGCACGTGCCGGCGCAGCCGTCGCACGGCCCGTGGCGGGGGCGGGTCGCCGTCGGCCAGGAACTCCCGGGTGAGCCGGCCGGCACCGAGCGGCAGCGACATCGCCGACTCGGGCAGGCGGTCCCGGCCGAACGCCACCTCCAGACAGCCGCCGCCGATGTCGACCATCAGCATCGGGCCGGCCTGCCAGCCCAGCCAGCGCCGGGCCGCCAGGAACGTGAGACGGGCGTCCTCGATGCCGGAGAGCGTGCCCAGGCGTACCCCCGTGCGCTTCTGCACCGCCGCGAGGACCGCGTCGCGGTTCGGGGCGTCCCGGATCACCGCGGTGGTGTAGGCGAACATCCGGTTCACTCCGGCCCGATGGGACTCGGCGACCGCCTCCTCGACCGCGGCGAGCATCCGCTCCAGCGCCTCCGGCCCGATCGTGCCGTCGGCCGGCAGCCGGTGCGCGAGCCGGGGACGCCGCTCCCACGTGTGCACCGGCAGCGGCAGCCCGGAGGCGGCCTCGGCGATCACCAGGTTCACGGTGTTGGAGCCGACGTCGAGCACGCCGAGCCGCGGCGCGCTCACGGGCGGAACCGGTAGCCCATGCCGGGCTCGGTGAGCAGGTGACGCGGCCGGGCCGGATCCACCTCCAGCTTGCGGCGCAGACGGGCCATGTACTGCCGGAGGTAGTTCGTCTCGGTCCGGTACTGCGGGCCCCACACGTCGTGCAGCAGCTCCCGCTGGGTGATCAGCTTGCCCGGGTGCCGCAGCAGGTGCTCCAGCAGCTGCCACTCGGTCGAGGTGAGCCGGACGCCGCCGCTGATCGAGTGCTCGGCCAGGTTGACCTCCCGATCGCCCAGCCGCACGATCGGGGCCTCCGCCTCACCCGGCTGCGAACGACGGGTGACCGCCCGGATCCGGGCCAGCAGTTCGTCCACCCCGAACGGTTTCGTCACGTAGTCGTCGGCGCCCGCGTCCAGGGCGGCCACCTTGTCCGTGCCGTCCACCCGGCCGGACAGCACGATGATCGGCACCGAGGTCCAGCCGCGCAGGCCCGCGATCACGTCGGCGCCCTCCATGTCCGGCAGGCCCAGGTCCAGCACCACCAGGTCGGGGTGATGGTCGGCGGCCGCGCGCAGAGCGGTCGCGCCGTCCGGGGCGGTGTCCACCTCGTACCCCCTGGCCCGGAGGTTGATCCGCAATGCGCGGATGATCTGCGGCTCGTCGTCGACCACCAGGATCCGGGTCATGCCGGCTTTCCGGCGGGAAGCGTCAGAATCATGGTGAGGCCGCCTCCGGGGGTCTCGTCGGGGGTGAGCGTGCCGGCCATCGCCTCGGCCAGGCCACGGGACAGGGCCAGCCCCAGCCCCACGCCGGTGTGGTTGTCACGGTCGCCGAGCCGCTGGAACGGCAGGAAGACATCTTCCCACCGATCCGCCGGGATCCCCGGACCGTGATCGATCACACGCAGCTCGACCACGTCACCGTGACTGCTTCCGGTCACCATCGGCGGGCGGCCCGGCGGACTGTGGCGAAGGGCGTTGCCGATCACGTTCACCAGCACCCGCTCCAGCAGGCCCGGATCGGCGTGCACCATCGGCAGGTCGTCCGGGACGCGGACGATCACCGCACGGCCCGGCGGGCCCAGATCATCCAGCACCAGGGGTACGACCTCCTCGGCGCCCACGTCGATCGCGGCGACACCGAGCGCCCCCGCCTGCAGCCGGCCCATGTCGAGCAGGTTCGCCACCAGGCGGTCCAGTTTCTCCAGCGACTCGTCGGCGGTGGCCAGCAGCTCCGCGCGGTCCTCCGCGGTGAACGTCACGTCCGGGCTGCGCAGGCTCGCCACCGAGGCCTTCGCGGACGCGAGGGGCGTACGCAGGTCATGGCTGACGGCGGCGAGCAACGCGGTGCGCAACCGGTTCGCCTCGGCCAGCGGCCTCGCGGTGGCCGCCTCGGCGGCCAGACGTTCCTGCCGCAGCGCGATCGCGGCCTGCGCGGCGAAGGCCTCCACCACCCGGCGATCAGAGGCTTCGAGGGTACGACCGGAGAGCAGCACCCGCAGGTCCCCCTCGTCCTCTCCGCCGGCGTGCACGGTCACGTCCGCATCGGCCGGCAGCAGCCCGGGAACACCCACCTCGGCCACCGTCGTCCCCGCCTCCACCAGCGCCACCGTGTCCAGACCGAACGTCTCCCGCAGCCGCTCCAGCAGGGCCGGCAGCGGCCGCTCACCGCGCAGCACCCCGCCCGCCACCGTGGCCAGCGTCTGCGCCTGGGCCGACGCCTCGGCGGCCTGCCGGGTGGTGCGGGCCGCCGTGTCGACGACCCAGCTGACCGCCACCGCCACCAGCACGAAGATCGCCAGGGCCAGCATGTTGTGGCCCTGCGCGATCGCGAACCGGCCGTACGGCGGGGTGAAGAACCAGTTCAGCAGCAGTGACGCGGCGACCGCCGTGCACACCGCCGGCCACCGTCCACCGATCAGAGCCACCCCGACGACCACCACCAGGTACAGCAGGATGCCGTTGCTCAGCGGCGGGTCCGGCAGCGCCAGCAGAACACCGGTGAGCAGCGGCAACGCCACCAGCGCGACGGCCGCCCCGGCGATCCGGCGGCCCCGGGACAACGCCGCCGGCCGGCGTTCCCGCCGCCGGTCCACCGCGGGCCGCTCCGGAGTGACCAGGTGCACGTCGATCGGTCCGGCCCCGGCGACGACCCGCCGCTGCATCCGGCCCAGCACGATCTGGGTGGCACCGGCGCCGCGCGCGAACTCCAGCAGCGCCGTGGCCACGTCCGGCCCCGACACCAGGTGATACGTGCCGCCCAGGCTCTCCACCAGCACCCGCAGCCGGGCCAGCGCCGCCGGGTCGGCCCGGTCCCGGGTCACGTGCACCGCCAGCAGGTCGGTGTTCCCGAAATGGGCCGCGAGCCGGGCCGCCCGGCGCAGCAGCGTCTCGCCGTCCGGTCCGCCGTCCAGCGCCACCACCACCCGTTCCCGGGCGGCCGGGCCACCGGGCAGTTCCGCCGCGACCCGGTCGGCGAGCCAGCGCAGCGCGAGCTCCCGCAGCGCCGCCAGATTCTCCGCCCGGAACCGCCTGCCCAGGGCCGCGTCGATCCGCTCCGGCGGGTAGACGTTGCCGTGTGCCATCCGTCGGCGCAGCGCCTCCGGCGTCATGTCGACCAGCTCCACCCGGGCGGCGCCGACCAGGGTGTCCGGCACGGTGGCACCGGGCCCCACGCCGGTGATCCGGGCCGCCACGTCCGCCAGCGACTCCAGCTGCTCGACGTTCACCGTGGTCAGCACCGTGATCCCGGCGTCCAGCAGCACCTCGATCAGCCGATGGTGGCGGGCCAGCTCGTCGATCACCGCGACATCCGGGCGACGGGCCAGGACCGCGTCCACGCCGACCGTCTCCAGGCCACCGGCCATCGCGGCGGTTCGGGCCCGCCCGTGCGTCTCGACCTGCCCGATCACCACGTCCACACCACGCTCCACGCGGCGGCGGGCCTCGGCGAGCATCGCGTACGTCTTACCGACCCCCGGCGCGGCGCCCAGGTAGATCCGCAGTTCCCCGCGCGCCACGCCGGTGACCTCAGTTCGTCAATCGGATGCTGCTGAGCGTCTGCGGAGCATCGGAGACCGCCCGCAGGATGGTCAGGCCCTCGGCCGGAACCTTGAACGTCTTCGTCGACGGGACCAGCGTGTACGTCCCGGTCGCCCCGGCCGGCAGGGTCGCCGGACCGGCCTGGATCCGCCAGAAACCGGCGATCGTCGCCCCCGTGGCCACCGAGAAGTGCGGGGTCACCGGCTCGTCCGAACGGTTCGTCACCTCGACGGTCAGCTCCGGCAGGTTCCGGCCGGCCACCACCGGGGTGTTCACCGTGAAGCCGAGCGGCTGCGGGGTGGCGACCCCGATCAGGAACATCGCCGCCGCGGGGACGAACAGTGCGGCGGTCACCAGCGCCCGGACCCTCCGCCCGGCCTGCTCCCCCTGCGCCGTCGCCCTCTGCGCCACCGTTTCCTGGGCCGGCGCTCCCTGGGCCGGCGCTCCCTGGGCCGGCGCTCCCTGGGCCGGCGCTCCCTGGGCCGGCGCTCCCTGGGCCGGCGCGGTCCTTCGGCGTGGCAGCGGGATCTGCCAGGCGCCGGCGAAGTCGGCGCGGGTCGTGGTGACCAGGGCGACCAGCCACAGCGGCATGGTCAGCAGCCAGTAGCCGTCCTGCGAGCGGGTGGACACCATGAAGATCATCCACGGCAGCACCGCGATCGCCGGGCCCAGCGTGCGCAGATGCAGGCCGAACACCACCAGCAACGCCACCAGCAGGGCGATCGTCGCGTGACCGAACATGTCCAGAGCCGCGCTGCCACCGATGATGTAGTGGGTGATGCCCATCAGGCCCTGACCGTGCGGAACCGCGTGCTGCAACAGCGGCTCGAACACGCCGGTCAGCCACTCGTGCGGCGTCTTCACCAGGAACGGCAGGCTGGCCAGGAAGAACACCGCCAGCGCGGTGCCGCCGTAGCGCAGCAGCAGCATGAACGTACGGGCCAGGCCCAGCTCACCCAGGCGCAGCACGATCAGGCCCACCACCAGGAACAACGCCAGGAACCAGCCCAGCTGGTGGATCGAGCACGCCGCACCCAGCGCCGCCGCGCGCACCAGGCCGTACCGGCCCAGCCGCCCGTCCCGGCCGATCCCCGGCCAGCCCCACAGAGCCACACACAGGAACGGCAGAGCGATCACCGAGGGGTACGCGTTGTCGGCGTACCCGGTGAACGTGCCCAGCCCCAGCACACCCAGCGTCGCGATCGGGCGCAACGGCCGCGGCGCCACGGCGAACACGAACACCGCCGTCGCGAACACCGCCAGCCACGCCACCAGCACGATCCCCGTCATCGAGGGGAACAGCCGCTGGAACACCGCCCCGATCTCCACACCCAACGGCGGATAACCGAAGTCGAACACCGTACGGCCGTCCATCAACTGCGTCGGCAGCACCGGATCGATCCCCGGCCACGCCGACGTGTACGGATTGTCACCCTTGGCCAGGGCCCGCGACGCCGCATCCATCAGAATGCCCTCGTCGACCGTCAGCTCCTTCGCCCCCGACACGCCCGGCCACGCCGCCACCAGCTTGATCACGATCGCGGTGACCAGAACCCCGACGTCGAGCCGCGCCAGCACCCGATGCCGCGGCGCACACAGCGCGATGACGGCCGCGACCAGCATCGCCAGGTAGGCGCCCGTCAACACCAGCGCCAGCCAGGGTCGGCTCATCGCATTCGACTGCCAGAACCCGCGGGTCCCCACCACCAGACCCATGACCGCCGCCACCGAGAGCCCCCGGTGCAGCCACAACACCAGCTCCGGTCCGCTCTTCCCCAGCACCCCGCTCTCACCCGGGCCACCCTCACCCGGGCCACCCTCACCCCGGCCGCCCTCACCCTGGCCACCCTCGCCCCGGCCGCCCTCACCCCGGCCGCCCTCACCCCAGCTGCCCTCGCCCCGGCCGCCCTCGCCCCGGCCACCGGAGACAGCTACGGCGCCCGTCGCAGCAGAGGCTGCCTGCGTGCCGCCGGCATCGGCCCGATCGGCGGGGCCGGACCCACTTTTCGCCACGACGCCCCCATCGACTGCCCCGGCCGGCTGCACACCGTCCGGCTCCAGCTTGACCGTCGACGCCTCGGACCGATCGTCACCCACGAGATCCTGAACCACCGGCGCATCCTACAAGCGGCGACATCTCCCCCTGTTTCCCCAACGTCCCTCTTCACCACCCCTCCCCGCCACCATCACCGCCTACAGAGACCCAATCCCCTCCGCAAGCCCCGCCGCCGAACCTCCGACCGCCCGAGCCGTCACCAACAACCGGCCCGATCCGGCCCGCAAGACCACCCCGACCGACAACCGACCAACCCCCCGTCCCCCTCCTTAACCGAATCCCGCCCGCAACCACGCTGACCCACAACCGACCAACCCAGCCGCGCTCAGCCGCGCGCTTCGCTCGCTCCCTGCCCACCAGGTCGCTCGCGATCTTGTGAAGCCCCACGAATACAGCGCAATCGAAGAACCCATCAGGGCATTGACTCTTCTCGGCGCTGCCGCACTGAGCCTCCCCAGCGGTAGGCGCACACAATCGGCGATCGTGTGCGCCGGTCGTCGTGATGACGATGGTGGGCGCCCGCATAACACCCAGCGTGTGAGCTCACCGTCGTGATGGCGGTGACAGGCGCGCACGATCGCTGATCGTGTGCGCCTGTCACCGCTGTCGACGGGTGTCGTCGTGCATACGACCGCGGGGGCTCGCTGGCGCAAGGGTGCAACGGCTGGCTGGCCCTCACCGCTGTCTCAGGTTCGCTGAGACAGCGGTGAGGACCAGCCAGATCTTCTCGGCTGGTCGTCACCGCTGCCTCGAGGGCCCCGAGACAGCGGTGACGACCAGCCGGAAAGATCGACGGCCCACCGGCGCGCACCGGAAACCGGAAAGCGGGCACGCCCGGCCCCGCTGCCAGCGGCGCCAGTGCCACCGCCGCCGCCACCGCCACCAGCGCTGCCAGCGCCGCCAGCGCCGCCGCTGGCTTGGGCCAGCGACTGTCGAGATGGGGCCAGGGAGGAGCACCGCCGGCCCGGCTCCGGTAGAGCTGCCACCAACCTCCGACCAGACCATCGCCATCTTGTGGAATCACGAACATGGCACGCCGAAGTCCACCAGATGGCGGTGACGATGGCAGTGAGAAGCGATCTTGTGGAGTCCCGCTCCAGGACGCGGCACAGAGGATGAGACGACCAGACGGTCCGGCGTCGACCACGCAACGGCCGACACGCGCAGACGCCGAGATGGCGGAACGCAGCGCAGCACGACGCCACGCCTTGGCGCGGCACGGACAACGCGGGGAAGGGTTGCCAGCACGAGCGGCGGGACCGTACGAGCGACGCGATACGACACAGGCGACGCGGGGTGGGCGACGCGGCAGGAACGGTGGGCGGCGCGGGTAGAGACGGCGCGGAAGGGAGCCGGCACGAACGGCGCGGCGGCACAAGCAACGCGCTACGACCGAGCGACACGGCACGGCGAGGGCGACGCGGGGCGGGGCGGGGTGGGCGACGCGGGGCCTGGTGTGGGTGCGGAGGGTTGGTGTGGGGGCTGCGGGAGGGGTGGGTTGCGGTTGGGGGCGGTCGATGGCGTACCGGATCAGGGGGTGTAGAGGTGCAGGCCGGCCCAGAGGGCGGTGACCGCGGCGACCACGGTGAGGGGGACGGTGGCCGCGCCGAGTTTGAGGAATTCGGAGGTTCGGGGGGCGGCGTCGCGGGCGTGCAGGATGCGGCGCCAGAGCAGGGTGGCGAGGGAGCCGGCGTAGGTGAGGTTGGGGCCGACGTTGACGCCGATGAGTACGGCCAGGAGCAGGCCGGGTGAGTGGGCGACCGCGGGGAGCAGGACGAGGGTGGCGGGCAGGTTGTTGAGGACGTTCGCCAGGATCGCCGCGAGGGTGGCGGCGCCGAGGAGGCCGAGCCAGTCGGGGTGTTGGGGGAGCCAGGTCTCGATCCGGTCGCCGAGGCCGTTGGAGCGGACGGCCAGTACCACCACGCCGAGGGCCAGGACGAAGGCGCAGAAGGCCGGGTTCGCCTCGGTGAGCAGGGCGAACGGGTGGATGTCGCGGCGGCGCAGCAACGGTATGGCCAGGGCGACCGCGCCGGCGGCGGCGATCCAGGCGGGTTCGACGCCGAGTGGCTGGAGCGCGGCGAAACCGGTGAGGGTCACGGCCAGGATGGTGAGGGCGTAGCGGGGGGCGGGGCCGGGGTCGCCCGGGTCGGGGGTGGCGGGGGCGGACAGGTCGTCGGCGAAGAAGAGCTGGAAGATCAGGAATTCGACCAGGATGACGGCCAGCCAGGGGGCCGCCATCAGAGCGGCGAAACCGGCGAAGGTGAGGCCGCTCGCGGCGAAGGCGAGCAGGTTCGTCAGGTTGGAGACGGGCAGCAGCAGGGACGCCGAGTTCGCCAGGTGGTTGCAGGCGTAGGCGTGCGGGCGGTGGCCGACACCGGCGCGGGCGGCGACCGCGAAGACCACCGGGGTGAGCAGGACGACCGTGGCGTCCAGGCTGAGGACGGCGGTGGTCAGGGCGGCGGCGCCGAAGACGGCGCCGAGGAGGCGGCGGGGACGGCCTTTTCCGGTACGGGCGACGAGCGCGCCCATCCAACCGAAGACGCCGTGTCGTTCCGCCGTGAACGCGAGTACCAGGATCGCCGCGAGGAAGGCGACCGTGGGGGCCAGGTCCTCCACCTCGTGCAGCGCCGCGGAGGGAGTGACCAGGCCGAACCCGACGGCCAGGGCGGCGGCGGGTACCGCGGCCGCGGCTTCGGGGAGTCCCCGGGGCCGGGCCACGGCGAAGGCGAGAACCGCCGCCAGCAGCACCAGCGCGATGATCATCAACACCGGTGAAGCCTAGGAGCGGCACCCCGGTCCCGCGAGCCGGGCGGAGCCGGTGTGACGAGGCCCGCCCCGGCCCGGGACCGGAGGTCAGGCGGTGGCGTCCTCGTCGCCGGGCTGCTCGGAGAGCGGCCGCAACCGCAGCTTGGTGATCGCCCGCCCGGTGATCTCGACGACCTCGGCGGTGTGGCCGTCGATGCCGACCGTCTCGCCGGGGACGGTCGGGATGTGGCCGAGGCGGGCCAGTACCAGGCCGGCCACCGTCGTGTAGTCGCCGGCGTCGGTCTCCTCGATGTCGACGCCGATGTCCGGCAGGTCGTGGATCGGGAAGGTGCCGGGCAGCAGCATCGCGCCGTCCTCTTCGTGGATCACCGACTGCACGTCCCGGTCGCTCTCGTCGTAGATCTCGCCGACGACCTCCTCGACCAGGTCCTCCATGGTGACGATGCCGTCGATGGCGCCGCGCTCGTCGACGACGAGGGCGAACTGCTGGCGCTGGACGCGCAGCTGGCGCATGGCGTCGGACACCTTCAGCGTCTCGGGCAGGAACAGCGGCTCGAACATGTGGTCGCGGACCCGGCCGTCGGCGGTGATCAGGTCACGCAGGTGGACGACACCGAGCACGTCGTCGAGGCCCATCGCACCGGTGACCGGGGCGCGGGAGTGGCCGCCCTTGACGAGGCGGGCCAGCGCCTCGGGGGCGGGCAGGTCGGCGGGGAGGATCAGCACGTCGCGGCGCGGGATGAGGATCTCCCGCAGGATGCGGTCGGCGATCTCGAAGGCGCCGCTGATGATGGTGCGCTGCTCGGCGGTGATGTCCTGCTGGGCGGCGACCATGTCGCGGATCTCCTCGGTGCTGACCTCCTCACGGCCGGCGTCGGGGTCGCCACCGGAGAGGCGGACGACCAGGTCGGTGGACTTGCCGAGCAGCCAGACGACCGGGCGCGACAGGGTGGCCAGCACGTCGAGCGGGCGGGCGACCAGCATCGCCCAGCCCTCGGCCCGCTGCATGGCGACGCGCTTGGGGGCGAGTTCACCGACGACCAGGGTGAAGAACGTCAGGACCATCGTGACGAGGATGATCGAGGCGGGTTCCGCGGCGCTGCCGAGGAACCCGAGAGGTTTGATCAACGGCTGTGCCAGTGACACCGCCGCGGCAGCCGAGGCGAGGAAACCCGCCAGGGTGATGCCGATCTGAATGGTGGCCAGGAACCGGTTGGGGTCCCGCGCCAGCTTGGCGAGGGTCCTTCCGGTGCGGGACTGCCGCTCGAGACGCTGCAACTGGCTCTCCCGCAGCGAGATGAGCGCCATCTCACTGCCCGAGAACGCCGCGTTGAGCAGCACCAGCACCACGACCAGGACAACTTGCCAGCCGTATCCGCCCACGGCGGACATCAACTCCTTCACGAAGAGACGAAGGCATCAGGCTACCGGTGCCCACTGGAAGGATTCCCAGGGGAATCACCATCCATGCGGGCCGCGAGGTGCGCCTTCGGCGTCGACGTGGGGTTCCGGGGGAAGCCGTTCTCCTAGGGGGTCGCGACGGCCTCCGCCTCCAGGGTGAAGATCGAGCCTCCGGCGGGGTACGGCTCGTGCCGTACCTCACCGTGGTTGGCGCGGGCCAGGCTCCGCACGATGTAGAGCCCGAGGCCGAGGCCGGTCCCGCGGACCGTGCCGGCGTCACGTTCGGCCCGGGTGAGGCGGTCGAACAGTCGTGGCCGGAGTTCCTGCGGCACGCCGGGGCCGTGGTCCTCGACGTGCAGCAGCACCCGGCCGCCGGGGGCCGGCTCGATCCGGACGGCGGTCGCGCCGCCGGCGTACCTGGCGGCGTTGGCGAGCAGATTGACCAGGACCTGCTGGAGGTGGCCGGGGTTGAAGCGCAGGGTGACGTCCGGGCCGGTGACCGGGACTCCGGTGGCGCCGGCGCTCTCCAGGGCCTGCGCGATCCCGGCGTGCAGGGACACTTCGCCGCGGACGGCGCTGAGGTTGCCGGCGTCGATGCTGACCATCGACAGCACCTCGCGGACGATCTCGTCGAGCCGCTGCGCCTGCCGGCTGATCACGGTGACCGCCGTCGCGGTCGGCGAGCCGGCCTCGAGGTCGTCGGCGAGCAGGTCGCTGTAGCCGAGGATGGCCGACAGCGGGTTGCTGATCTCGTGCCCGAGCATCCCGATGATGTCGAGTTTGAGCTGGTTGGCGGCTTCCAGGGCGGTGTTGCGCTCGGCGAGGGCGGCGGCTGCCTGGTCACGGGCCCGTTCGGCGATCCGTCGCTGGGAGATGTCGGTGACCACCACGATGAGGTGTCTCGGGTGGTCCTGGGCGTTCCGGACGAGCGAGACGGTGGCCTCGACGTCCACCCAGTGCCCGTCGGCGTGCCGCAGCCGGGTCTCGTGGGTGTAGGAGGCGGCGTCGCCGGCGAACAGCCCGGCGATCTCGTTGTGGGCGTACGCCAGCTCGTCGCGGTCCAGCAGTTCGGTGTCGATCACCCGGCCGACCATGTCCTCGACCCGGCGGCCGAGCATCCGGGCGAACGCCTGGTTGACGGCGATCAGCGAACCGTCCAGGGCGCGGATCAGCTGGCCCACCGCCGAGTGCGTGAACTGGGCCCGGAACCGCTGCTCGTTGAGGGCGAGAGCCTGTTCGGCGGCGCGGGCCGCGGTCACGTCGGTGTTGATCTCCAGCACCTCGACGTCACCGTCGCCGTCGCGGTGGACGACCTGCCGGCTGAGTACGGTGACCATGCGCCCGGCGGCGGTGAGGTGCTGGACCTGGCCGTCCCAGTGCCCGTCCTCCGTCAGGGCGGCCTGCTGCCGCGCGGCCGAGCCGTTCTCGAAGACCGTGCCGAGCAGGCGGTGGACACGCCGGCCGTGGGCCGCCTCCGAGGTCCAGCCGTAGAGGCTCCGGGCGCCGCTGTTCCACCAGAGGATGGTGCCGTCGAGGCGGCGTACGATCACCGCCGCCGGGATGAGTTCCAGCAGTGCGGCCTGCCGGTGCAGCCGGGCGTCCGCCGCACGTTGCGCGGTGACGTCCTCGACCTGCACCACGGCGTACGACGGAGCGCCGTCCCCACCGCGTACCACCGCGACCCGGATCGACACGGCGACGGTGTGGCCGTCCTTGTGCAGGTAGCGGCGCTCGGCCCGGACCGAGTCCGGCCCGGTGGTGATCATCTGCCGCAGCGCGTTCTCGGTGAGGGTGACGTCGTCCGGGTGTTGCAGGTCGTGGAACGACATCCGCAGCAGTTCCTCGGCCGAGTAGCCGGTGATCGCCGTCAGCGCCGGGTTGACCTGGAGGTATCGCCCGAACGTCCGCTCGTCGACGCTGGACAGGGCGAGGCCGAGCGGCGAGTTCTCGAAGGTGAGGCGGAAGCGGGGGTCGTGGGCGGCGGTGACGGCCCGCTGGGCCTCGATCGTGGAGAGCAGGACGCGGGTGTGCCGGGCGGCCTGCTCGTCGGCGGCCCGCCGCTGGGACATGTCCCGCACGACGGCGTGGAACTGCCGGTCACCGCCGGTCTCTGCACTGCCTGTCACGTCGTCACCCCGTTCCACCGCGCTCTTCCACCGCGGGGCAGATCGGCAGGGTCCCGGAGGTCCTGAGAGCCGGTGTCAGCCCGGCAGGAAGACCCCGTCCAGCACGAGGTCCACCGCGCGGTCGGCGGCGGCGCGGGCGGCCCGGACGTCGTCGGTGGCCTCGGCGACGCCCTGCACCATGGTGAACAGCAGGGACAGGTCCTCCGGAACCAGGTCGGCACGGACGTGCCCGTGCTCGCGGGCTCCGTTCAGCGGCGTGACGAAGGCCGCGATCACCCGCTGCCGGTACCGCTCCTGGAGTGCCGGATCGAAGCGGCGTACCAGTTTGACCAGGCCGCGCAGCTCGATCTGGGAGTGCAGGGTCTCGCGGAGCAGATCGCGGAAGGCGGCCGGGTGCCCGGAGTGGGCGGCGACCCGGGTCTCCAGGATCTCCAGCTGGTAGGTGAGCACCGCGGCGGTGAGCGCCTGCCGGTCGGCGAAGTGCCGGTAGAGGGTGGCCTGGCCGATGCCGGCGCGCCGGGCGATCTCGGGCATCAGGGCGACGGTGTCCTCCCCGGCCAGCACCTCGCTCGCGGCCTCGAGGATGGCCGCGCGATTGCGCTGGGCGTCGCGTCGACGTGCGGTCGGGGTTCCGTAGAGCACCTGCACCCCCTTGGCTACCGACGAGTTACGTTACTAGCCGGTAACGAGAATGTCACCATCTTCAAATTCTCGGAACCGATTTCTACGCTGCCGCCACGTTCGCTCCCCTGAAATCGAGGAGTGTTGATGGCGCTTCGCCGCTTGACCACACTGATCGCTGCCGTCGCCCTGGCAGCGACCACATTGACCACCACCTCACCGGCCCAGGCAGCCGCTGGCACGACCGGTTTCCGGGCCGTCGAGATCACCGGTGACGGCGGGGTCGCCCTCAAGGCCAACGTCATCGCGCCCTCGGCGAGCGGACGGCATCCGGCGGTGATCCTGCCGTCCAGCTGGGGACTCAACGACCTGGAGTACCTGGCACAGGCCAGAATCCTCGCCGGGCGCGGGTACGTCGTGGTGTCGTACACGCCGCGCGGCTGGTGGCTGTCCGGCGGGGAGATCGACACCGCCGGGCCGAAGGACATGGCCGACCTGACGAAGGTGGTCGACTGGACGATCGCGAACACGGCCGCGGACCCGGGCCGGATCGGGGCGGCCGGCATCTCGTACGGCGCCGGGATCAGCCTGCTCGGGGCGGCCTTCGACAGCCGGATCCGGGCGGTCGGCGTCCTCAGTGGATGGACCGACCTGGTCTACTCGCTCTACGCCGACCAGACCCGGCACCGCCAGTCGGCCGGGCTGCTGGAGCTGGCCGCGCAGATCGTCGGCAAGCCGAGCGCCGAGCTGACCGACGCGATGAAGGACTTCAACGCGAACGTGGACGTCGGCGACGTGATGGCCTGGGCGAAGGTGCGGTCCGCCGCCACCTACCTCGACCGGATCAACACCAACAACCCGGCGGTGCTGATCGCCAACGGCTGGGGCGACACGTTCTTCCCGCCGAACCAGATGGTCGACTTCTACGGGCGGCTGACCACCCCGAAGCGTCTCGAGCTGCGCCCCGGCGACCACGCGATCGCCGAGCTGACCGGTGTGCTCGGCCTGCCCAACGAGGTGTGGACGAGCCTCTACGGCTTCCTCGACGAGCACCTGGCCACGGGTACGAGCCGCCCGAACCCGATCTACCTGAAGCCGCTCAACGCCTCCGCCGAGTCGTACCCGACGTGGTCGGCGCAGGCCTCCTCGACCACCCGGTACGGCCTCGGCCGGATCCGGGCCCTGGACGGCACCGGCCTGCTGGGCGGCGCGGTCAGCTCCGGCTGGACCAAGACGCTGCCGGCCGACCGGGACACCATCGCCAACGGCGGGACCGTGCTCATCTCCAACGGCGCCGCGGCGATCACCGGGCAGCAGCCGTCGGTGTGGCTGCCGTTCGTGGACCGCGGGCGGGCCGGCGTGTGGGCGGCCGAGCGCCGGTCGTCGGCGCAGCGCCTCCGCGGCATCCCACGGGTGCACCTGGAACTCTCCGGCGTCGCGGCGGCCGGGACCGTGGTGGCCTACCTCTACGACCTGGACCACCTCGGCAACGCCAAACTGATCACCCACGCGCCCACGACGTGGCTGGAGAAGAAGAGCAGCGTCGACCTGAAGCTCCCGGCCACCGCCTACGACCTTCCGGCCGGGCACTCGCTGACCCTGGTGGTGGACACCGTCGACCCGCTCTACTACGACGAGAACGAATCAGGGGAATCCATCACCATCGGTGGCGGATCCTACGTGGACGTACCCATTCGCTGACGTAACGGAAATGGATCACCGGTGCCACCGGTGTTCATATCCTATTAGGACTCAATGGCCGGGATGGGAAACCGCCCGGAATCATGAGCGTCACTATGGTTTCAGACCGGAGCACCCGCCCCGCAATGATCGGCCCATAGGTTCGGGACCTGTGAGAGCGGCGACAGCGCTTCTGGTCCTGATTCTTTTCTCCCTCTGCGCCGGCACGCCCGTGTCCGCTGCTCCGCCCCCCGGTTTCCAGACCTCGCTCGTCGTCGGCGCCGACCTGAACGAGCCCTCCGGCTTCGAGATCGCCCCGGACGGGCGGATCTTCATCCTGGAGCGGGCCGGTGTCGTCAAGGTGTTCAAGGACGGCCATCTGCTGGCCACCCCGTTCGCGGTGCTGCCGTCCGAGCCGACCGGTGACCGCGGGCTCATCGGCATCGCCTTCGACCCCGGCTTCGGGGTGTCGAACCACTATGTGTACTTCTATTACACCGGTCTCGACCTGCACAATCGCCTGGTCCGCTTCGACGCCTCGGGTGACGTCGGCACCGACGGGCCGTTCGAGATCTTCAAGACCGAATCGCTCTCCCAGCACCTGCACGTCGGCGGCAGTATCGCGTTCGGACCGGACGGGAAGATGTACTTCGCCGTCGGCGACAACGGCTACTCCAGCAACGCGCAGATCCTCTCCAATCCGCACGGCAAGATCCTGCGGATCAATCCGGACGGATCGATCCCGGCCGACAATCCGTTCGCCGGGCAGGCCGGAAGAGAGCAGGCGATCTGGGCGTACGGCTTCCGCAACCCGTGGCGATTCCAGTTCGACGGCCTGACCGGCGATCTCTACGGCGGCGACGTGGGCGACTTCACGTGGGAGGAGGTCAACCACATCGTCAAGGGCGGCAACTACGGGTGGCCGCTCAAGGAGGGCATGTGCACCGCGAACTGCGCGGGCTTCGTCGACCCGATCCACGTGTACGCCCACGACTCCGAGAGCGCGGCGGCCACCGGCGGGCCGGTGTACCGGGGATCCGTCTTCCCACCCGAGTATCGGGGCAACCTGTTCTTCGCCGACTACGCGAAGGGTTTCATCAGGCGGGCGGTGCTCGACGGGAACGGCGGCGTCACGTCGGTGCACGACTTCGACGCCTCCGCCGGGGCGGTGGTCGACCTCAAGGTCGGACCGGACGGCGACCTCTACTACCTGACCTACATCCCGGGGCGGATCTACAAGGTCACCTACAGCCTGGGCAACCACTCCCCCACGGCGAACGCGACGTCCGACGTCGACAAGGGACCGGACCCGCTGGCGGTGAACTTCTCCAGCGCGGGCAGCAGCGACCCGGACGGTGAGCCGCTGACCTACGCCTGGGACTTCGGCGACGGCACGACCAGCGCCGCGGCGGATCCGGCGCACACGTACGACGAGACGGGTGTCTACACGGCCACTCTCACCGTCACCGACAGCGGCGGCAGCCGGAGCAGCGCCGTCCCGCTGATCATCCAGGTGGGCGTCGCGCCGTCGGTGACCATCGCGGTGCCGGCCGACGGGTCCGCCTACCGCGCCGGGGACGTCATCACCTACAACGCGTTCGCGCAGGACGCCGCCGGGTTCGACCTGGACGACAACCGCATCAGGACCTCGGTGATCCTGCACCACCACACCCACATCCACCCGTTCGCCGGGCCGCTCACCGGCCGGGCCGGGCAGTTCACCATCCCGGACACCGGCGAGTCGTCGGCCGACACCTGGTACGAGATCAGGGTGACGGCCACCGACGGCACCGGCCTGGGCACCTCGGAATCGATCGAGATCCGGCCGGTCACCTCGACGCTCACGGTGGCGACCAGTCCACCGGGCCTGACCGCCTACCTCGACGGGGTGCCGGTGCAGACCCCGCACCAGGTGCTCGGCGTGGAGGGCTTCCGACGGGAGCTGTACGCCCCACCGACCGCTGTGGCCGCGGACGGCACGGTCCATCAGTTCCAGGGCTGGTCGGACGGCAGAAGCATCCGGCACACCGTCACCACCCCGGAGGCGGACACCACCTACACCGCCACGTACGTGCCGTCGGCGCCGTTCACCGCCACCTTCTACGACAACAGGAACCTGGCCGGGGCCCCGGTACTGACCCGCAGTGACCCCAGGATCGACTTCGTCTGGGGTGCGGCGGCCCCGGACCCGGCGGTGCCGGCCGACGGGTATTCCGCCCGCTGGACGAAGAAGCAGCACTTCCCGGCCGGGCGCTACCGGTTCACCACGGTCTCCGACGACGGGGTCCGGCTCTACGTGGACCGGCGACTGGTCCTGGACAGGTGGCAGGGCCAGTCCGGGACCGCCTACGACTGGATCGGTGACCTGGGCGAGGGCACCCACACGATCACCCTCGAATACTTCGACGAGGGCGGCGACGCGATGGCCAGACTGGACTGGGCCGCCGCCGTCGACCAGCCCGGCACGGACTGGACGGCCGAGTACTGGAACACCCCCGGTGCCGGCTCTGCACCGACCGTGCCGTCCGCCCCGCCGGCGCTGACCCGGGCCGAGCCGAACGTCGACAACGACTGGGTGCTCGGCTCACCCGACCCGGCGATCGCCCCGGACCACTTCATCGCCCGGTACACCCGCACGCTCAGCCTCGCCCCGGGCGACTACGAGTTCATCGCCACCGCCGACGACGGCGTCCGGGTCACCGTGGACGGTCAGCGGATCATCGACGCCTGGGCCGACTCCGGCGCCACCGCCCACACCCGTACCACCCTGCTCGGCGGCGGCCCGCACACCGTGGTGATGGAGTACTACGAGAACGGCGGCGACGCGGTCGCCCGGCTCGCCTTCCGGCAGACCGCCGGGGCACCCGATCCGCCGGACTGGACCGCCGAGTACTTCGCCGGCATGGACCTCGCCGGCGAACCGGCGGTGACCCGGCAGGACAGCACCATCGGCTTCGACTGGGGCGGCGGCCCGCCCGCCGCGGGCCTGCCCGCCGACGGATTCTCGGCCCGCTGGACCCGCACCGACTCCCTGCCGGCCGGCGTCTACCGGTTCTCCGGGCAGAGCGACGACGGCATCCGGGTCTGGCTGGACGGCGTCCCGATCGTCGACCGGTGGATCAACCAGAACGACACGTTCAGCACCGACCGGCTGCTGTTCGACGGCCCCCATCAGATCCGGGTCGAGTACTTCGAGAACGGCGGCGGCGCGATCGCCCGGTTCCACTACGAGCGTGTCGGTGACCGCTGGTCCGATCACGGCCCCACCACCTTCACCGCCGACATCGATGTCGCAGCCGGTGAGCACACCGTCGTCGCCGAGTACTACGAGGCGGGCGGCGGAGCACCAGCACGGTTCACTTCCCCGAGGGAGACCCGGTAATGGCGGACGTAGCCACAGTTCGGCTGAAAGCACCTCCGGCGGTCACCGTCGTCGTGCCCACCCGTAACGAGGCGGACAACGTACGGCCCCTGGTCGAGCAACTGCACGACGCGCTCGGCACGACCCCCAGCGAGATCGTCTTCGTGGACGACAGTGACGACCACACCCCGCAGGTCATCCGTGAACTGTCCGATCGGGACCCGGACGGCGTACGCCTGCTGCACAGGGGTGCGGGAGAGCGGACCGGAGGCCTCGGTGGCGCGGTGGCCGCCGGACTGGCGACGGCGCGTGCGCCGTGGGTCGTGGTGATGGACGGCGACCTGCAGCATCCGCCGGCGACGGTGCCGGAACTGCTCGCCGCCGGCCAGGTCGACCAGGCCGACGCCGTGGTGGCCAGCCGCTATCGCACCCGCGGCCGGGTCGCGGGGCTCGGCGGCGCCTTCCGGCGCATCGTCTCGCGCGCCTCCGGCACGCTCGCCCGGATCTTCTTCCCGGTCCGGCTGCGGGCGGTCACCGACCCGATGAGCGGGTTCTTCGCGGTACGCCGGGACGCGCTGGACACCACGGCGTTGCGGCCGAACGGGTACAAGATCCTGCTGGAGGTCGTGGTCCGCGGCCGGATGCGGCAGATCACCGAGGTGCCGTACACCTTCCGGCCCCGGCAGGCCGGCGAGAGCAAGGCGTCGTTCCGGGAGGGTCTGCGCTACCTGCGTCACCTCACCCTGCTGCGGCTCGGGGCGACCCGGCATCCCGTCTCGCCGCTGGGCCGGCTGGCCGGGTTCGCGCTGGCCGGGGCGGCCGGCACCGGCGTCAACTCGGCGGCGCTGTGGGCGCTCGGCGAGGCTGCCGGGCTGCCGTACCTGCTCGCCGCGTTCCTGGCGGTGCAGGTGGCGATCGTGTGGAACTTCGCGGTCATCGACAACCTGGTGATGCCGCCCGGCTCGGTCGCCCGGCGGCGCCGCTTCGGCCGGTTCCTGCTGCTCAACAACACCCTCACGCCGATCCATCTGGGCCTGCTCTACGCGCTGGTGCAACTGGCCGGACTGCACTACCTGACGGCCAACGTGCTCGCCATCGTGGTGGTGTTCGTGCTGCGTTACGCGGTCACCAGCAACTGGGTGTACGGCGCGCCGGCCGGAGCGGGCGGCCTGGTCGTGGCGGTACGCCGGGCCGTCGCCACCCGCCTGTTCCTGGCCGTGGCGCTGACCGCGGTGGCGTTCCCGGCGCTCGCCGCCGAGGTCTGGGACAGCCTGGGGAACCGCGGTCCCGGGGTGCCGCTGATGATCCCGGTGGCCGCCGCGGCGGCGCTGGCCGCGAGCCGGATCCGCCCGTCCGGGTCGGAGCCGGACGTGCACGACCGGCAGGTCGACGGGCTGCTCGCCACCGCGTTCCTGACCGCCGGCACGGCCCTGCTGCTGCTCATCCCGGGCGACGGCCGGCTGATCCCGGCCGCCCTGTCGTTCCTGACGGGCGCGGCGATCCTGCTGGTCGGGACCCGTACCGTGGCCAGGCTGCGCTGGGCGCTGCTGTTGCCGCTGCTCGCGGTCGCCGGGGTCGCCCCGGCCGTCCGCGAGTCCGTCGACGCCGGGATCCGCGCCGTGGTCACCCTGCTCGGCCGCCCGGCCGGGCCGGCCAGCAGCGGAGGTGGCCTGGTCACCGCGCATCACGGCACCGAGTTGCTACTGCCCGCGGACCAACTGCCCGGTCTCGCTCTGGCCGGCGGTGTCGCGTGTCTGCTGATCAGTGCGGTCGTCCTGTTCGGACCGACCGCGCGGGCGCTGCGACGGGCGGCGGTGGCGTCGCTGGCGCTGGCCGCGGTGACCGTCGGCGCGGTCCTCGCGGTGCTGCTGACCGGCCGGCTGTTCGGGCCGGCCGCGTTCGAGGTGGCGGGTCTGCCGGTCTGCACCGACACGGTGCTGGCCCTGACCGTCGCCGTCGTCGTGAGCCGCTGGTCGCCGGCGCCCGCACCGGTCACCGCCGTCCGGCAGTACCTCCCCCGCGGCCGGTTCGCGCTGGCCGCGCTGGTGGCGATGGCCCTGGTGCTGCTGGGGAGTGCCCGGTGAACCCGGGGTTCTCGGCCCAGGTGGTGCTGTCCCGGATGCAACGGGCCGGGCTGATCGTGGCGCTCGTACTGATCACGGGGTGGGCGGTGCTGTTTCCGATGGCCGTCCTGCAGACCCTGGTGGCGATCGTGACCGTGGCCTACGGCGCCGCGATCGTCTTCCGGGTCGTGCTGGTGTGGGCGTCGACCCGGGGCGAGCACCTGATCCGGGTGTCCGACGAGGAGGCCCGGGCGGTGGCGGACCACGACCTGCCGGTCTACACCGTGCTGGTGCCCGCCTACCGGGAGCCGGCCGTCATCGGTCAGCTGATGTCGCACCTGGGCGCCCTGGAATACCCGGCCGACAAGCTGGAGATCATCCTGCTGCTGGAGGAGGACGACCGGGAGACCATCGACGCGGCGGCCGCCGTCGTCACCGGCGGGCACGTCCGGATCCTGGTGGTGCCCGAGTCGCAGCCCAAGACGAAGCCGAAGGCCTGCAACGTCGGGCTGGAGCAGGCCACCGGGGAGTTCGTGACGATCTACGACGCCGAGGACGTGCCCGACCCGCTGCAACTGCGCCGGGCGGTGGTCGCGCTGCGCCGGCTCGGACCGTCCTACGTGTGCCTCCAGGCCGAACTCGGCTACTTCAACGTCGACCAGAACCGGATCACGAAGTGGTTCGCGCTGGAGTACGCCACCTGGTTCCGGTCACTGCTGCCCGGCCTCGTGGCCCTGCGGATGCCGATTCCGCTGGGCGGCACCAGCAACCACTTCCGGGCCCGGGAACTGCGGGAACTGGGGGCGTGGGATCCGTACAACGTGACCGAGGACGCCGACCTCGGCATCCGGCTGGCCCGCTCCGGATACCGGGTCGGGGTGCTGGACTCGGTGACCCTGGAGGAGGCGAACTCCGACTTCATCAACTGGATCAAGCAGCGCAGCCGCTGGTACAAGGGCTATCTGATGACCTGGCTGGTGCATCTGCGGTCGCCCCGGGCCACGGTCCGGCAGCTCGGCTGGCGCGGGATCCTCTGCCTCAACCTGTTCGTCGGCGGCACCCCCCTCGCGGCCCTGCTGAACGCCGTGCTGTGGGCGACCACGATCCTCTGGTTCCTGGACCGGCCACCGATCATGGAGGAGATCTTCGTGCCGCCCTTCTACTACCTGGGCGTCATCTGCCTGGTCTTCGGGAACGCCACGGTGATCTATCTGAACGTGCTGTCGGCCCGCACGATGGACCGGCCCGACCTGCTCGGCACGGCCCTGTTGTCACCCGGTTACTGGGCGATGATGAGCCTGGCCGGGGCCAAGGCCGCCTGGCAACTGGTCTTCAAACCGTCTTACTGGGAGAAGACGACGCACGGACTGCACCTTCCGAAAGAGGCCGTCGATGTCGGTTGATGTGCTCACCCGTACCCCCGCCGTTCTCAAGAAGCCCTTCGTCTTCTCTGCGGTCGTCTATCTGGCCATGGCCGTGTGGTTCTGGCACAGCGACCTCGTGCCCGGCGACTCCGCGAGCCGCGCGGCCAACGCCTGGTACACGCTGTTCAGCCGGGATCCGCACCTGGCCGCCATCGGTTTCGTCTGGAACCCGCTGCCGTCGCTGATCCTGCTGCCGTTCCTGCCGCTCGCGCTGATCTTCCCGGCGCTCACCCAGCAAGGCCTGCTCGTGGTGCTGGTCTCGGCGGCACTGATGACGGCCACCGTCGCGGTGCTGCACGACGTGCTGCGCCGCTCCGACGTCCCGCGCACCGCCCGGCTCGTGCTGACCGGCGCGTTCGCGCTGCACCCGATGATCGTCATCTACTCCGGCAACGGGATGAGCGAGGCCTGCTTCCTGCTCTGCCTGATGCTGGCCGTGCGGGCGCTGCTCATCTGGCTCGCCGACGGCCGCGCCGAGCAGCTCGTGCCACTGGGCCTGGCCATCGGCCTCGCCTACGGCGCGAGATACGAGGCGCTCGCCCCGGTCGCCGCGGTCCCGGTTCTCGTCTTCCTGACGACCTTCGCCCGTACGCCCGGAGATCGCCCCCGCCGGATCGCCCTGGCCCGCACCGACGCGGTCCTCGCCGGTCTGCCCGGTGTACTGGCGGTGATCCTGTGGGCGCTGGCCGGCAAGCTGATCGTCGGCCAGTGGTTCGCAACCTTCTCCTCGCAGTACGGCAACTCCGCGCAGGTGTCCGCGAACGCCACCGGCATCGGTTCGGTGACCGGCGACGACCTGCCCGGCCGGATCGGCTACTGGTTCCAGCAGATGATCGGCCTGGCCCCGCTGTTCGTGCTGGTGCTGGTCGCCGCCCTGGTGATGGCGTGGCGCCGGCGCGACCCACGGATCCTGGCCGCCTTCACCGTGCTCGGGTCGGTGCTGGCGTTCGACGCGCTGGCGTTCCTGTCCGGCACGTCGTTCGGCTGGCTGCGCTTCCACATCACCGTCATCCCGCTGACCGTGCTGCTGGCCGGGCACCTGATCGCCGCCCGGCCCCGCCCGGCGGTGGTGCCGGTGGCGCTGGCCGCCGCCCTGATCTCGATACCGGCCACGCTGATCACCCTCGGGCAGCCGGCCCTCGCGCGGGAGGAGTCGGAGTGGCTCACCGCGGACGGTGCCGCGCGAACCCGGGGGCTCACGCTGGTCAACCGGCAGGTGGCCGCCGATCTGGACGCCATGGCCCTGCCGGAGGGCGCGGTCCTCACCGACGCGGCGTACGCCTTCGGCATCGTCCTGGCCAGCGACCATCCGAGACAGTTCGTCATCACCCCGGACCGGGACTTCGCCGCGGCCGTCGCCGACCCGGCCGGGCACGGTGTCCGCTATCTGCTGCTCTCCGCCCAGGGAGCCGCCGACGCGGTCCGTCTGCGCGCCGCCCCCACCCTCGCCCCGGTCCAGAGCTGGCACGACGCCCGGGGCGGACTGCAGTGGAGTCTCATCCCCGTTCCCTGATCAGGCGGCGGTAGGTGGCGAACGCCGGTTTCGGCCGGTAGTCCGAGGTCATCAGGCCGAAGCGGAACATCGGGTCGTCGACGTCACTGTCGGCGTCCCGGAGAGCGAAATGCTCGTAGGTGTCGATGTTCAGCTCGCCGGCGGCCGCGACGACCGCCCGTACCACCGTCTCCAGCACCTCGGCCTGACGTCCGGGTGGCCGGCCGGCACCGGTCGGCCACCCGTGCTCGGTGACGTGCACCGGCACCGAGCCGGGAACACCGCCCGCACCGAGGCTCTCCCGCCGGAAGTGCCGCAGCACCCCGGCGACCGTCCCCGCGAGCTGCTCCGCCGGGACCGGCCGGAAGACGTCCGGGAAGAAGTCCAGCCCCACGTAGTCGAGTGCGGACCGGAACTCGTCACCACCGGCCCGCCCGAGCCCGGTCCAGAACTCCTGCCCCGGGTCGAAGGCGGGCGTCGAGTTGCAGCCGACCAGGACGTCGGCACCGAGCCGCGCCACCTCGTCGCGCGCCGCGAGAACACCCTCGATCAGGGCCCGCCGCACCGCCGGGAACGCACCGTCACCACCCGGGCCCGCGTTGTCCGGCTCCTCGGCGATCTGGACCTTGGCCAGGACCGGGGCGTGCCGCCGGATCCGGTCCCGCACGAACGCGAGCCAGCCCGTGTGGTCGTCACCCGGCTCGCGGAAGCAGAGCACCAGGTCGAGGCGCCGGCGACCGGTGGCGTATTGCGCCGGCTCCGGCGGCGCCTGTGGGGTGCCGGGCGCGGCGTCGCTGTAGTGCAGATAGCCCCGCACCAGGAACGGCCGGTCGCCGTGCAGATCGTCGAGAGCCGCGGTGATGCGCTGCGGATCCTCCGGGGGGCCGGGGGTGATCGCGCCGTCCGCGGTTCCGGAGAGACCGCCGGGATAGACGCCGAAGGTGAAAGGCATGCGCCGACCGTACCGAAATGTTGGTGTCACTCCAAGTTTTAAGTGACGCTAGTATTCAGGCGTGGGTCTTCGCGACGAGAAGAAGCAGGCGACACGGACGGCGATCGCCGACGCAGCGCTGACGCTGTTCCTGGAGAAGGGGTTCGAGCGGGTCACCGTCGCCGAGGTGGCCCGCGCCGCCAACGTCTCGGTGAACACGGTCTTCAACTACTTCCCCACCAAGGAGGACCTGTTCTTCGACCGCCAGGACGAGGTGATCCAGCGCCTCGCGGCGGCCGTGCGGGGCCGGGCCGACGGCGAGACACCCGCCGCCGCCGTGCACCGGGCCTTCACCGAGCGACTGGATCGCGACGATCCCACGCTGGGGCTACGGCCGGGGGCGGCGCTCTTCTGGCGGGTCGTCGACGACAGTCCCGCCCTGCTGGCCCGCGCCCGGCTCCTGCGCGAGCGGACCGAGGAAGCCCTCGCCGGCACTCTCGCGGACCCCCTGGCCGCCGCCCTCCTGGCGGCCGCCGATCACGCCCTGTACGCCGAGATCCGGCACCGCATCACCCTGGGCGAGCCCCCGGAGAGCGTGCGCACCGCGGTCCGTGCCACCGCCGCCCGGGCCTTCACGGTCCTGGCCGCCGTCGCCTGAATCCCCACCCTTTACACCGGAATCACCACCATCGCGGGGCAGTGTCGGAACTCCGACAGCTCGTCTGCGCCCGCCACTCGGACGATGGCCCCGGCGCTGGTCACAGTGGATAGTCGTACCGGTGCTGAGAGTTACGTCTCTCGATCTTCGATGGTGCGCTCCGGCTACTCTCGACAGAGCACCTGACCTGCGTGAACACAACGTCAAGACGGGGTAAAGACATGGCCGCGGAGGGAGAGGTGGTCGGGGGACGCTATCGGCTGGTCCGCCCGCTCGCCTCAGGTCACATGAGCCGGATCTGGCTGGCCGCCGACGAGAAAACCGACACCTGGGTCGTGGTCAAACACTGCGCCATCCCGCAGGGACTGACCCTCGGCCAGCGGGAGCTGGTCCGGGACTGGGCGCTACCGGAGGCCGTCGCCGCCTCCCGCGTCGAGCACCCCAACGTGATCCACACCCTCGATGTCCTGCCGTCGTGGGACGGGCCGTGGATCGTGATGGAATACCTGCCGTCCCGCTCCCTGCACCAGATGATCGACGAGTCCGGGCCGCTGTCACCGGTCCGCGTCGCCCGCATCGGCCTCGTGCTGGTGTCCGCGCTACGGGCGGCCGGGCGCGCCGGGGTGCTGCACCTCGACGTCAAACCGGGCAACGTGCTCGTCACCACCGAAGGCCGGGTGGTGCTCACCGACTTCGGCCCGGCGGTCACCCCGAACGGGATCCGCACCCTCGCCGACGCCGGGATCGTGCTCGGCTCCCCCAAGTACATCGCTCCCGAACGGATCTTTGACCACGCCACCGACGAACGATCCGACCTGTGGTCCCTCGGGGCGACGCTCTACCACGCCGTCGAGGGCCGGCCGCCGTACACCCGCCCCACCACCACCGAGGTGCTGCGCGCCATCGGCACCGACCCGCCCCGGCCGCCGCGCCTCGCCGGACCACTCGCACCGGTGCTGGCCGGACTCCTGCGGCGCGACCCGTCCGAGCGGACGAGCATGACCGGAGCCGAATGGGCGCTGCGCGGCGTCATCGAGGCGAGCCGGCGGCGGCCCCGCTCGGCGGCCCGCCGCCGGATCCCGGCCATCGTCGCGGCGGTCGCGGTGACCACGACACTCACCGCGGTCGCGGCCACCGCACAGGGCGAGACCCGCGCGCGTACGGACCAGGCCCTCCCCACCCGGCCCGCAGCCGCCACCAGTCACCCGGCCGCCACCGGAACCGGCACCGGCACCGGCACCGGCACCGGCACCGGCCACCCAACCGTCACCGGCCACCCGGGAGCCGTCAGCACCAGCCATCCGGGGGCCACCGCGCCGATCCACCCGGCAGCCACCGCGCCCAGCGACCCGGCAGCGACCGCGCCGATCCACCCCGCAGCCGCCGCGCCCAGCCGCCCGGCAAGCACCGCCACCAGCCACCCGGCATCCGTCGTCACCAGCCCCCGGCTGGAGACCCCACCGCCCGACGGCTACACGTGGTGGGCCGACCCGGACGGGTACCAGGTGGCCGTGCCGGCCGGCTGGCGCCGCGACGAGATCCCCGGCGGGCGGGCCTTCCGATCCGGCCGCGACCGGACACTCCTCGGCATCACGACGCTGCCCGAACCCCCGTCGGACGTGGTCGCCGAATTGGAGATCGCCGAGATGGAGACGCACCTCCCGGGCTATCGCCGCCTACGTCTGGAAGCGCTTCCGGACCCGTCGGCGGCCGTCTGGGAATACACCTTCCAGGACCCGGACGGCACGGTCATGCGCTCGCTACGCCGCATCACCAGCGCGGGCGGCCGCTCCTACGTCCTCGAATGGCAGTCCACCCGCGAAGCCTGGCCCACCCGGCTCCCCGCCTTCACCGTCGTCCTGGCCTCCTTCACCACCCACCCCTGATCCCACCACCCCACCCCGCCCGCCGGGCTCAGCCCCGCCCCGCCTCACCCCGCCTCACCTCGCCACGCGCCGCCTCACCTCATCCCGCCTCGCCATGCCTCGCCCCGCCTCGCTCAGCCCAACCTCGCCACGTCCCGCCACGCTTCACCCGGCCACGCCACGCCGCGTCCCGCCACGCTCCACCCGGCCACGCCACACCACGTCTCGCTCAGCCCCGCCCGGCCGCGCCACGTCCCGCCACGCTCCACCCGGCCACGCCACGTCGCGCCACGCTCCACCTGACCCCGCCACACCACATCCCGCTCAGCCCCGCCACGCCATGCCATGCCTATTCGCAACCGCGCGAGCGAATCTCGGGCCGGGAACTGGTCGGTGGCAGGTGGCAGATGGTTGGTGGTTGCTCTACCTGAGCCAGGTCGGCGGCGCTCCTCCCTGGCCCATCTCGACAGGTCGCCGGCCCAAGCCGGCGGTAACGCTGGCGGCGATGGCGGCGGTAGCATTGGCGCGGCTGGCACTGGCGCCGCTGGCGGCGGTGACACTGCGCCGCTGGCGGTGGGGCCGGGCGTGCCCGCTTTCCGGTTTCCGCGGCGCCGGTGCGGCGGTGGGCCGTCGATCTTTGCGGCTGGTCGCCACCGCTGTCTCGAGGGCCCCGAGACAGCGGTGACGACCAGCCGAGAAGATCTGGCTGGCTCTCACCGCTGTCTCAGCGAACCCGAGACAGCGGTGAGGACCAGCCGGCCGTTGCACCCTTGCGCCAGCACGCCCGCGGTCTATGCACCACGACACCCGCCGACAGCGGTGACAGGCGCACACGATCAACGATCGTGAACGCTCACCACCGCCATCACGACGGTGAACTCACACGCTGGGTGCAATGCGGGCGCCCACCATCGTCATCACCACGACCGGCGCACACGATCGCCGACTGTGTGCGCCTACCGCTGGGGAGGCTCAATGCGGCGGCGCCGAGAAGAGTCAAACCCCTGACAGCAGCAGCGCGAGGAGAGTCGACGCCCTGACAGCAGCAGCGCGAGGAGAGTCGACGCCCTGACAGCAGCGGCACGGGAACAGCCGATGTCTTGGGAGCGGCAGCACTGGAAGAGTCGATGCCTTGAGAGCGGCGGCGTGGGGAGGAGTCGATTCCCTGATAGCAGGAGTGCGGGAGTGTGGAAGGGCTCGGCACGAGCCTTCAGGTGGTGCGGGTCCGGGCGGGCGAATTTCGGGGCGGGGGCGAGGGGGGTGTCCCTATGGTTTCTGTCAAGCGGCGAGGGCGATTTTCTCTGCCGGTTTGTGCTGGTAGGGGGTGGTGGTGCGGAGCATCGCGTGTAG
>NZ_QGGR01000034.1 GCF_003148685.1 Actinoplanes xinjiangensis
ACACCCCCCGGATCATGCGTACGACAGGGGCAGTAAGTCATACCGGACCGAGCGACCGAGCAGTCCCCGGTGGGGACGATCAAAAAGGTAACGGGCGTTACGGCGTTCTGGGGGTGGGGTCGAGGGGGGCCGGGGTGGTCGCGTCGAGCATGCGGGTGGCGATGTCGCGGGCGGCGGTGAGGACCTCGGGGCCGCCCAGGATGCGGTAGGGGACCGGGATGGCGGTGAGCTGGCGGGCATACCAGTAGGGGGCGCTGGTGGTGCCGGTGAGCACGGTGGTTCCGGGCCGGGGGCCGGGCCGCAGGGTGCCGAGGGCGGTGCCGGCGCTCTCCGCGACCCGGTCGGGTTCGGCGTGGATCAGGATCTCCGCGTCGTACTCCCAGCCGGTCGCCAGGTGTTCGTCGAGGACGGCGATCGGGTCGAGGCCGGACGGCGGGACGAACCCGGTGGGCAGGATGTCGACCCGGGTGACCCGGTCGATCCGGTAGGTGCGGCGGGCGGCCGGGCGATGGGCGTGGCAGAGCAGGTACCACCGGCCGTGCCGGACGACGATCGCCCACGGGTCGGCGTCGGTCGTCCACTCGTTGCCGGCCTCGGAGCGGTAGTTCACCCGTACCGTCTGATTCTGGGCGCAAGCCTGCACCAACCGTGACGTGATCTCGGGGTCGGGCCGGGCCGCCGCCCGGTCGGGCGCGGGCGCCGCGGTCCGGCGGACCGCCTCGACCTGGGCGCCCAGCGCCTCCGGCAGGACCCGGACGATCTTGCCGAGTGCGCTGCCGACCGGATCGGTGGTGTCACCGGCCGCGTGATGGCCGTCGAGCACCGCCATGACCAGTCCCAGCGCCTCGGCCTGGGTGAAGATCAGCGGCGCGGGGCGGGCGCCACGGCCGACGCGGTAGCCGCCGTAGGGGCCGCGGACCGACTCGATCGGGATGCCGGCCTCGCGAAGGATCGCGATGTAGCGGCGGGCGGCCCGGTCGGAGATGCCGCCGAGGCGCTCGGCCAGCCGGTCGGCGGTGATGCCGGGGCTGCCCTGCACGGCCTCGAACGCCATGAGGGCCCGCGCGGTCGGGCTCTCCATCGCACCCCCGGCAGATCCGTCGTACCCCCGGCGGATTCCGGAAGCCGTTCGTCCGGAACCGAGATTAGCGTGCGGGCATGACTCTGACCGGACCACCCGCGGCGGGCAACGAGGTGGACACGCTCATCGGTTCGCTGGAGCGGCAGCGCCGCATCTTCGCCTGGAAGACCGGCGGGCTCGACTCCGACGGACTGCGGGCCACCGCCGCGGCCAGCTCGATCACCCTCGGCGGGCTGCTCAAGCATCTGGCGCTCTGCGAGGACATGTATTTCTCGATCCGGCTCGGGCGGCAGCCGGCGGCGCTGTGGCGGGACGTCGACTGGGACACCGAGGCCGACTGGGAGTGGCGCAGCGCGGCCGGCGACAGCCCGGAGTTCCTCTACGCGCTCTGGCAGGAGTGTGTGGAACGCTCCCGCGCCAACATCGCCGAGGCGGCCGGCGCGGGCGGCCTGGATCATCCGGCCGATTTCACCCGGCCGGACGGGCGTACGCCGAGCCTGCGCCGGATGGTGATCGACATGATCGAGGAGTACGCCCGGCACGTCGGTCACGCCGACCTGATCCGCGAGTCGATCGACGGCCTGACCGGTGAGGATCCGCCGGAGTAGATCAGGCCGTGGGGATCTCGAAGAGCATGCAGCTGGAGGTGGCGTGGGCGATCAGGCGGCCGGCCGAGTCGGTGATCCGGGCCTCGGCGAGGGCGGTCCGCCGGCCGCGCTGGAGCACACTGCCGGTGCAGGTGAGCCGTCCGGAGGCGATGGTGACCGGGCGGAGGAACTTCACGTTGAGGTCCATGCTCGTGTAACCGACCCCGGCGGGCAGCGTGCTGTGCACCGAGCAGGCGGCGGCGGTGTCGAGCAGCGTGGAGAGGACTCCGCCGTGCACCGTGCCGAGCGGGTTGTAGTGGAACTCCTGCGGGTCCAGCTCGACGGTGACGCTGCCCTCGTCGACCCGCATGCCGACCGTGTCGATCAGGTGCATGATCGGTGGCGCCGGGAATTCGCCGGCCGACATGGCCCGCAGGAGCTCCAGCCCGCTGCGCCGGCCGATCTGGCTCGCATGCTCGGCCGGGTCGGTCCACCCGAAGGTCCGGGTACGGGTGTCGTCCTGGGTCTGCGTCATGGATGCAGGCTCGCAGAGGCTTGATGAGTCTGTCAACGAGACTTAGCCTTCCTCACATGACCACTCCCCCCGCCCTGAACTGGTCCGTCGACAACTGCACCGTCGAACGCGCGATGGCCATCCTCGGCGAGAAGTGGTCTCTCGTGGTGCTGCGCGAGGTGTTCTCCGGCATCCGGCGCTTCGACGACATGCGGGTGCGCACCGGCGTACCCCGTCAGGTCCTCACCAACCGCCTCAACAGCCTGGTCGAGAACGGGGTGCTGCGCCGTGAGCCGTACCGGGAACCGGGCTCTCGCGTCCGCCACGAGTACCGGCTCACCGAGAAGGGCTTCGACCTCTACCCGGTGATGATCGCGCTCGCCGGCTGGGGCAACCGCTATCTGGCCGACGCTGAGGGCCCGCCCATCCAGTACGCCCACCGCGACTGCGGCGCCGAACTCCACATCGCCGTCACCTGCGCGGACGGGCATCTCGTCGAGAAGCAGCGGGAGATCCAGCCCCGGCCGGGCCCGGGTGCACGGCTACGCTCGCCCGATGCTGGATGCTGATCAGGCCGCCGACTACACCGGCCGCTACGACGACATCGATCCCGGCATTCTGAGCGACGGCTCCTGGCTGCTGGACCGGCCGGAGTTCTGGGCCGGGCTGCTCGACGGCTTCGCCGACACCGACCTGGCCGGCGCCGTCATCGACGCCGCCCCGGGCACGCCCGGCCTGTGGGCGGAGGTGGCCGCGTCGGGCCGCTGGCCGGTGCTGCGGTTCGGCGCCGGCGACTCCGACCTCGCGGTGATCCAGTGGCACGGCCACGACGACGAGGGCGGCCTGGACTACGTGGTGCTGCCGGCCGGCACGGGCCGGTGCCTGAGCGTCGCCTCGGTCGAGGGGCACGGCTGGGGCCCGGGTCTCTCCTGGCCGGAGGCTCTCCGGCTGGTCGAGCGCGGCCGGCTCGGGACTCCCGCGCAGCGCCTGGTCCTGCTGCACCCGGCCATCGGCGACAGCGACGCCCCGGCCACCGCGGCCGACCTGCTCGCCGACGCGCTGATCGCGGTCTGCGCCCCGGACGCGAAACCCACCGAAGCCCTGGAGACGGCCCGGCAGTTGCTGGACCGGCCGGCCCGCTGGTCCGATCAGGACGGCGCACTGGTCTGCGACGCCGGGTCGTCGCCCCGGCGGGCCGGCGGGTTCCCGCCCGGGGACCTGGCACTGGTCACCCGGGCGTTGTCCTGGCGGAACCCACCGGAGGCGTTCAGCGCGAGGAGCTGAGCGGGAGCCCGCGCACCAGCATGCGGTGCGAACGCCAGCCGGGGAACGGGATCAGGTCCCCGACGTGCTCGAATCTGAGGCGCTGGAGGGCGTGCCACACCCGGGTGTTGGTCTCGGCGACCGCGAGTGAGACGCGCTCCTCCTTACGCTGATCGAGCAGCTCCGCCACCATCCGGACGCCGAGCCGGTGCCGCTGCTGGGCCGGGTCGACGAACGCCTCGCAGATGGCGAACGTGCGGCCCTCCCACTCGGCGACCAGATCGGGATCGTTCACATCGGTCATGTCGCGCCACCAGAGGGTCTCCGCCGGCAGTGGACAGCCCATCACGGTCCCGGCCAGTTCACCGTCCACGTAGCCGAGTGCGGCCTGGAAGCCGGGCGCCTCGGCGGTCCAGCGGAGACGGTCCTCGACCGACGGTGCGCTGTGGTCGGTCAGGTGCAGATCGGCGGCGTGGACCCGTCGATACACCGCGGCAAGTTCATCGATGTCAACCTTCTCGGCAAGGATGACTTTACTTATATTTTCAGACATTTCGACTCATGCGTGCCCCCACGCCTGAACCTCCGTTAACTAGGTAAGGTAAGGCTTACCTAATCAGAAGATCATTCGTATTGGCAAATCCAGCTATGCGGCCGCTTGGGCCTGCTGATGACGCTCGTGCGATTCGAGGACACGGGGCCACAGAACAGCCCGATCCGGCCCCGGAAGAACAATGCCGAAAATGTCGGCGAGCGCATGGAAATAGGTGACTTCATCGGGCAGTACGGTCCGCGACGGATCCGCGCCGATCCGGGTCAGCGTCAGGCCCCGCAGCACATCGGCGCCGGTCGCGTCCCGGCGCGCGGCCATCGCGACCCGCACGAAACCCGACTCCGGCGAGGTGATCAACTCCTCGTGCCGCTCCCGGAAGTCCGCCATCCGGGCGGGGCCGGCCCGGAAATCCATCCCCCGGAAGCCGCCCTGCGGGTCGTGGTCGAACCGCCACCCACCCGGCTCCACCCCGGACCGGCGCAGGCCGTACCGGAAAGGCCCGTCGGTGTAGGTGCCCTCGACCAGCGGAAGCGGACCGTGCAGGCCGTCACCCATGCCGAGGTCGGCCAGCCAGTCGCCGCCGGGCGACTCGGCCGACGGCAGACCCGAGACGGTGAGCACCAGATGGTTCCCGGTGGCCCCGGCCGGCGGGTCGGCGTTGCCCTGCACGCCGCCGACATGCCGGGTGACCTGATATCCCAGCGCCCGCAGCAACGCCGAGAACGCCCCGTTCAGATGGAAGCAGTAGCCACCGCGCCCGTTCACGATCCGCCGGGCCGACTCGACCGGGCAGACCGTCGTCGGCCGGTCCAGATGGATCTCCAGGCACTCGTAGGGCACCCGCTCGGCATGCGCCCGGTGCAGCGCCCGCAGCGCCGGCACGGACGGCTCGTGCCCGGCCAGTTCCGGCAGACCGAGACGCGCGAGATAACCGGGTACGTCGATGGTGTCGGACATGCGCACACGCTAGCCGCATACGATCCACGGGTGACGATCAGCGACACCCGGTCCCGGCGGCCGATCATCACCGTTCTGGTCGTCTGCCAGAGCAGCATCGGCCTGATCTTCGGCGGGATCGGGCTGTTCCTGCCACTCATCCGCACCGACCTGGGCCTCACCTTCACCCAGGCCGGCACCCTCGCCGCGGCGAGCAACCTGACGTACGCCCTCATGCAGGTCCCGTCCGGCTACCTCGCCGACCGGTTCACCCCACGACGGCTGTTCATGATCGGGCTGCTCGGCATGAACCTGCTGGCGATGCTGTTCGCGGTGCTCGACTCGTACCCCCTGCTCCTGATCGATCAGGCGCTCGCCGGTTTCTTCCGGGCCCTGGTCTTCACCCCCGGCATGCTGCTGATGACCCGGCTGTTCCCGTCCGGCCGGCGCGCCACCGCGATGGGCCTCTACGTGGTCGGCGGCTTCTCGTCGAACATCCTGCTCAGCGCCGTCGGGCCACTGCTGGTCGGCCCGCTCGGATGGCGGCTGCTGTTCCTGCTGTTCGCCGGCTTCGGGTTGCTGTCGCTGCTCCTCTACCGGTTCCTGGCCGGTCCGGCGACCCCACAGAAGACGATCTCGACGGTACGGTTCACCGAACTGCCCCACCTGATCCGGAAGCGCATCGTGCAGCTCACCGGGGTGATCCAGTTCACCCGGCTGGCCGTGGCGCAGGGCTTCACCTTCTGGCTGCCGACCTATCTGGTCGTCGACCGCGGACAGTCCCTGGCGGCAGCGGGCCTGGTCGCGGCGGCCGCGTCGGCGATCAGCGCACCGGTGAACTACCTCGGCGGCTATCTGTCCGACCGGATCAACCGCCCACTCCTGGTCATCGGCGCATCCCTCACCGCCCTGACCGTCGGGCTCACGCTGCTCACCTATGTGCCCGGCATGATCGGGGTACTCGGCGTGGTGGCGCTGATCTCCCTCGCCATCCAGATCTACTTCGGGCCGCTGTTCGCCCTGCCCCTGCAGGTCCTCGGCGACCGCAACGCCGGCCTGATCAGCGGCTTCGGCAACTTCTGCGCCAACCTGGGCAGCTTCACCTTCGTGTACGCCCTGGGCGCCGTCAAGGACACCACCGGCTCCTTCCGGGCGGGTTTCCTCAGCCTGGCCGCCCTGTGCCTGGTGGCCCTCCTGGCCACCCGCCTCACCCGCCCCCTCCTACGCCCCTCCCCACCTGATCCCCCACCACCACCCCGCTGACCCGCACTCCAACCCTCCCCGCTGACCCAGCCCTTCAACACTGCTCGCCACCCGGGGCCCGCCTCTGTCCTTCCTCGCATGCCGCTGGCCCAGCCCTTCGAACTCCCCATTGACCCAGCCCTTCAACACTGCACGCCACCCGTGGCCTGCCTCTGCCCTTCCTCGCACCCCGCTGGCCCAGCCCTCGAACTCCCCGCCACCCGTGAGCCCAGCCTCTCTGCCTTACTCGCCGCCCGGCTGACTCAGCCCTCGACCTCCCCGCCGCCCGTGGGCCCAACCTCTCCGCCCTTCCTCGCCGCCCGGCTGACTCAGGCCCTCGAACTCCCCGCCACCCGTGAGCCCAACCTCCCTGCCCTTCCTCGCCGCCCGACTGACTCAGGCCCTCGACCTCCCGTCACCCGTGAACCCAACCTCTCCGCCCGGCTGACCCATCGGCTCCTCGCCTCACTCCCCACCGCCCGGTGACCCGTCCAACTTTCACCCGCTCCCCGCCACACGCTGGCCAGCGGCTCCCGACACCCGGAAGACCCGCCCCCTCCGCCACCCGGCTGCTGCCACCCCGTTTATTCACTCGCTTTCCCTCCTCGCTACCCGGCCGATTCACCCACTCCTCGCGAGACCGAGGATCCGCTCCCCACCGCCTGCTCCCGGTTGATCCACTTCGTTCTCCGGACTGCCCGGCCGTCGCCGTGGCGGCCCGCCGCTCGGCCCATCCGCCATGCACCTCAGTGCTCCGGCATATCCACGGCGATGCAGATGGGAGCGCTCCAAGCTAGGCTTGCGGCGGGACGCTGACCGAAGGACGGACACCCATGCTGATGGCCCTGCTGCTCGACGCCGCCAACATCATCGGCGGCTTGCTGCTCGCCATTCCCCTGCTCGGCCGCTTCCCGGTGATCGCCCGGCCGACCGCCAAGATCGCCCCATGGCGCTGGCTGGTCGGCATCGTCGCCCTGGTGGCGGGCGGCTACTTCCTGATCGTCCACCTGATCTCCGGGCCGCACCTGTTCCACTTCGAGGTCGTCGGCATCGCGGTCGGAGTCATCCTCGCCTGGGAACGTCTCACCGGCCGGCGGCCGCTCGCCCTCGCCACCCCGGTCCCCGCCTCCACCGCCCCCGGCTCCGGTCCCGTCCCCGGCTCTTCCTCTGGCTCTGGCTCTGGCTCTGGCTCTGGCTCTGGCTCTGGCTCTGGCTCTCCCGATCGTGCGGCGTCCCCCGCCCCGGCCGCGAGCTCTAGCCCGGCCGACCTCGCCGGCCCCGCCCTACTCGTCGCCGTATTCGGCATCATCGCCATCATCGTCGGCTTGCAGGGCCTCTTCACCCCCAACTGACCGAGAACCGCCGTCCCCGCAAGCAGCGGCCTCATGATCAGCTCGGCGTGGACGACGGCGCCGAGCAGCATCGGCGGGTGGTCTCATCCACGTTCACGAGCGGCAACTTCCGCTTCAGCCAGCCCCTGAGCAGCAGCCGCCTGTTCAGTCGGCCCCGAGCAGCAGCCGCTTGTTCAGCCAGCCCGTGAGCAGCAGCCGCCTGTTACAGCCAGCCCGTCAGCAATGGTCGCCGCCGGTCGGCGTGATCCGTCGCCTCGCGGACCGTCTCCCCCGTCGCGGCCCGAGGCCAGGATGGGATGGGGACGAGCAGGACTCGGCGCGTCAGTTAACTCTTGATCGGCTCAATCTTGAGCGGCTGAAGAGCGTTGGTGAGTAAACCCGTTTGCCGCCCAGTCTGACGCCCACTCCTTGCGGCAGCTCGTGCGAACCCGCACAGCCTGCCCGCCCCCGCGGAAGCATCAACAAGCCCGAGGGCGCGGTCCGGGGCGCGTGGTGAACGACGACGGCGGCACACGATCAGCCTGCGTGCGCACTCACCATCGCCATAACGGTCGCCAGGTCCCACGTTGTCAACTACGTGTTCATTGGTCGCCGCGATAGCGATAGCCAGTGAACACAATCGCGCTGCGTGTGCTCCCACCGTCGTCGAGAACCGCGAAGAGCGCGGACGCCTCAGCGCTCCCCATGCCGCACCCATCGATGAGAACCATGACTGCCCGCGCAACGGCGGATCAGCCCCGGCTGGCCCCCACCGCCGCCTCAGGCACCGCGAGACACCGGTGACAGCCAGCCAGACCTGCCCAGCTGGACCCCACCGCTGCCTCAGGCGTTGCCAGACAGCGGTGACAACCAGCTGGACCTGACCGGCTGGACCCCACCGCTGCCTCAGGGATCGGGAGACAGCGGTGACAGCCAGCCGAGCGGCTCTAGCTGGTTCACACCGCCGCCTCAGGCGTCACGAGACAGCGGTGACAACCAGCTGGACCTGACCGGCTGGACCCCACCGCTGCCTCAGGGATCGGGAGACAGCGGTGACAGCCAGCCGAGCGGCTCTGGCTGGATCGCAGCGCTGTTTCGGGGGTCGTGAGGCTGCGGCGACGGCCAGGGAGCAGTCGGCGAGTGAAGACGTGTACCGGACGCAGACGCTGCCTGAGAAACCGCGCACAGGGCAGAGGTTCGACTCGTCGGCTCGTCCGGGTCCGTCGTGGACGCAGGAGGCGGGCCGCACGAGCAGGAGTTGAGGGGTCGGGAGAGGGCGGTCAGGGGGTGGGGAACGGGTGGCGGAGCGGGTTGTAGGTGTCCCGGTAGGTGCGCGGGCCGATCAGCGGCAGCAGTGTGTGGCGCAGCCACGACGGGAGGGCCGCGGCGCGGGAGAAGCGGTCGGTGGCGGTCTGGACGTGCGTGACGCGGTCGCGGCGGAGGCGTTCGTAGTGGGCGCCGGCGTCGTCCCAGTCGGTGGTGGCGAGGACGTCGGCGAGGACGAGGCCGTCTTCGACGGCGAGGGCGGCGCCCTGGGCCCAGACGGGTGCGGTGGCGTGGGCGGCGTCGCCGACGAGGACGCAGCGGCCGGCGGACCAGGTCGGAGTGCGGACCTCTTCGATCGGTGAGTGGTAGAGGTCGGTCATACCGTCGAGGACGGTGCGGACCGGGGCCGGATAGTCGCGGAACGACGTTCGCAGCCAGCCGGCGTCGGCGCTGACCGGGCCGCCGCCGGTCGCCGACGCGTAGCCATAGACCTCGTGGTCGTCGACCGGGATGAGCAGGAATGCGCCGCCGGGGCCGGTCCACAGGGTCCAGCAGTCTACGCCCGGGTTCGGTGCCATGAAACGCCAGCTCGCGGCGCTGAGGAGGGCTTCGCGGGTGGCGGTGGCGCCGATCGCGGTGGCCCGGACGACCGAGCGCACGCCGTCGGCGCCGGCGACGAAACCGAAACGCTGGCCGGTGTCGTCGCCGAACTCGACGTCCGCGCCGCCGGCCACGGGACGGACCGAGGTGACCGGAAGTGATCGGCGGATGCCTGCGTCGAGGCCGTCGGCCAGCAATCCGAGGAGGTCGGTGCGGCGCACGCACCGGGGCCGTGCCTCCGGGCCCCAGAAGGCGTCCTCGTCGACTTCGAAGAGGAGCCGGTCGCGGCTGGAACGGTACTCGCGGCGCCCGGTGGGGCGGCCGATCTTGTTGAGTCCGTCGGTGAGGCCGAGTGCGGCGAACGCGGCGATCGCGTTGCCGGGCAGGTTGATCGCCAGGCCGCCGCCGTCGTCGATGCCGCGTTCGGCGACGGTCGCCGGAACGTCGCGGCGGCGCAGCGCCCGTGCCAGGGCGAGTCCCGCGATGCCGCCACCCACCACAAGTACGTCCATGACGATCCAGGGTCCCCTTCATCGACCGTCATCGGATCGTAGTGCCCACAACCGGACAGTCGGCATCGGATCGTCAGGTCCACCCGGACGGGCCCGGACTGGACGCCGGCGCCGGGCCTTCTCACCACACCGTTATCACCACACCATGGTTCCGGCGGTGAGGGCGGCGACGACGAGCGGCAGCGCGACCCGCAGGGCGCCGTCCTGGCAGAGCAGGCGCAGCCCGGCCATGATCAGCATGAGGACGACGAGGGCGACGGCCGCGGCGATGCCGATCGGGGGCACCGCGAGACCGGCGGCGAGCCCGGCACCGCCGAGGATCAGCAGGCCGGAGACCTTGCGGTATTCGGAGAGGGACACCCCGAAGTGGTACGCGGCGGCCCGCTGATCCTCGGGCGCGGCGGTCAGCCGGGCGATGCCCTGGACGCCGAAGAAGACGATGACGATGCCGGCCAGCACGGTGTTCACCCCAGCAGGCTAGTTTTCATGCTCAGGCGTGTGCAACATCCTGTGACATGGCTCGCCGGATGGCCTCCTCCGCGGCGGCTGCCGGCAGTCCGGCGGCGACCAGCACGGCGGCCGCCGCCCGGGTGCCGTCGTCGGCCCACCACTCGTCGTTCGCGGCCTGCATCATGGCCAGGGTCATCGCCTGGAGGGCCGCGGCCAGCACCGGCACCGGCAGGTGGGTGGCGAACCGCCCGCTGTCCCGGGCGCGCTCCAGCAGCGCGCGACTCTGCGCCGCGATCGGATGCAGCAGCTCCCGCAGCCCGGCCATCCCGAGGTCGCTCTCCGCCAGGGAGATGAGCAGGCGATACTGCTCGCCTGCGGTCCACAGGGTGAGCGCGAAGTCGGCCATCGCGACCTCCGGGTCGAGACCGGATCTATCGGTACGGCCGAGCGCCTCCAGCAGGTCGGCCGAGCACTTGTCGGCCAGCCCGGCCAGCAACTCGTCCCGGTTCGCGAAGTGGGCGTAGACCGTCCGCCGAACCACACCGGCCGCCTGGGCCAAGTCGTCCATGCTGGCCGCCGGCTGACGGGCCAGCAGGGTGCGCGCCGCCCGCAGGATCCGGTCCCGGTTCTCCTCGGCGTCGCGCCGCCGCCCGCGCACGGTCACTCGGCCGCCTTCTTCCCCGGCCGGCGCTTGTCACGGATCCAGATGATCGCCGGTTTGCCGTCGCCGGAGTCGCGCCGGTCGATGTCGAACAGGCCGATCGCGGTGACCAGCCCGCCGAGTTTGGGATAGCCGTAGCTGCGCGGGTCGAAGTCGGAGCGCTGCTTGGTGACGATGTGCCCGACCGCGGCCAACGGCGCCCAGCCGTCGTCACCGGAGGCGGCCTCGACCGCGGAGCGGATCAGGTTCATCAGGCTGGTGTCGCCGCGGAGCTGGGCGGACGCCGACACGGGGCTCGGCGGGGGCGCGGGCACGTCCTCCGGCTCGGACAGGTTCTCGGTGTAGATGAACTTGTCGCAGGCGGCCACGAACGGCTTCGGGGTCTTGCGTTCGCCGAACCCGTACACGGTCAGGCCGGACTCGCGGATCCGGGACGCCAGCCGGGTGAAGTCGCTGTCGCTGGAGACGATGCAGAACCCGTCGAACCGCCCGGTGTACAGCAGGTCCATCGCGTCGATGATCATCGCGGCGTCGGTGGCGTTCTTGCCGGTCGTGTAGGAGAACTGCTGGATCGGCTGGATCGACTGGGCCAGCAGCTGATCCTTCCACCCGCGCAGACTGGTGCCGGTCCAGTCGCCGTAGGCCCGCTTGACGTGCGCCGTCCCGTATTTCGCCACCTCGGCGAGCAGCCCGTCGACTATCGACGCCTGCGCGTTGTCCGCGTCGATCAGAACGGCCAGTTTCGCCGAGTTGTCATTCACCGCCACAACGACTGAGGATAGGCCCAGGCCGGCCCGCCCACCCGGCGACGGTGCCGACACGGCGCACCCGTCCCCTGCTCGGCCCCGGGACGGCCGTCACCTTCGAGACATAGATGACGCTCGAATACGGACGCTTCGGGCAGTATCGTAGGGAAATGGCGCTGTGGATGAGCCGTAGCCTGCGCACCCTGCTGAACGAGGCGGGGCCGGACGGCCGGGCCGAGGCGCTCACCGAGCTGAAGGCCGCCATCGCCGGCCGGGAGGTCACCACCCTTCCCGCGACGCTCACCCCACCGGACGCCGAGATCGCCCGCATCGCCGCCCTGCTCCTGGACGACCTGGCCGAGCTGCACCTGCTGCAACTGCGCTCAGTGGACCGCCCGGACGCGACGCGGCTCGCCACCACCAGCGCCGGCCGGTGGTTACGGACCACGCAGCTGCACCATGCGGGCCGGATGCGCCGCCGGGCCGTCGGCGTGATGTGCGCCGAGCCGCCGGACGTCCCCGAGGCCACCCACGTCCGCTATCTGACCACCGCCACCGGGATGCTGGCGTTCGGCGACTACTACGAGATGATCGCGCTGATCGTGACGTTCCCGTTCGACGGGCCCGACGATCCGCGGGCACAGCGCGGGGCCCGCGACATGGCGATGGCCAGCCAGGCCACCTCCGCCACCCGGATGCTCTTCGAGATCGACCTGGCCGGCCCGGCTCTGGACGTGGCCTACCAGTCGATGTGGGTCCGCGCGATGGCCGACGCCCGCGAGGAGGAGCTGCTCCCCACGATCCGCCGATGGCGCCGGTGGACCGGTCTCGGGGGATAGCCCGGCGCCGGCGGCGATGGGAATAGGACGGACACATTGGAGAAACAAAGGGGCTGACAAGTTCTTGACGCCGTGGCTGTGAGCGCTAACACTCTGGCAACACCCCCGTTACGCGCCCGCTGTCGATGGTGGGCGCGGTCGTCCTCGGCTGGGAGAAACATGCTGATGAGCAGGCGCCCCGGGCGCCGTAGAGCTTTCGTGCTGGCGCCCCTCACCGCATTGGCCGTCGCGGCCGGTTCCTTCGCTGTCCCGTCGGTGGCGGCCGCCGCCGACGGGCTCGTCCTCTGGTACCGACTCGACGAGTCGTCGGGCGCCGTGGCCACCGACTCGTCCGGCAACGGGCGCGACGGCACGGTCGTCGGCACCCCGGCCTGGCAGCCCGGTCAGGGTCTGGGGCTGAACGGCTCCGACACGTACGTCAAGGCGCCGAACGACCTGCTGAAGTCGCTCGACTCGGTGAGTGTCTCGTTCGATGTGAAGATCGACGCGACGCAGAGCACCCCGTACTTCCTCTACGGGTTCGGCAACACCGACGCGGCCACCGGGTACGGCAACGGTTACCTCTTCGCCACCGGGAACGGCTACCGGAACGGGATCTCCACGGGCAACTGGACGGGCGAGCAGAACACCCGGCCCGCCGACGGCCACAACCTGGCGCGCGGCACGTGGAAGACGGTCACGTACACGCAGACCGGTTCCACCGGGACCCTCTACGAGGACGGCGTCGCGGTGGCCACGAACACCGCGATCAGCGTGCTGCCGAGCGCGATCGGCGGTGGCACGACGACGGCGAACCACTTCGGTAGGTCGAACTACACCGGGGACCGGCTGCTGAAGGGCCGGCTCCGGGACGTACGGGTCTATGACCGGGCACTGAACGCCGGCGAGGTGGAGACCCTGGCGGAGAGCGCGAACACCGAGGCGGTCACGGCCGACGTCGCGGCGCTGGACCTGGGCGACACGAGCGGTCTGACCGCTGACCTGAATCTGCCGGCGACCGCACCGTACGGCTCGAGGGTCTCCTGGACCTCCAGCGACCGTGACGTGATCAGCGACGCCGGGACGATCGTGCGCCCGCCGGCCGGTGAGCCGGACGCGCACGCCACGCTGACCGCGACGCTGCGCCGCGGCAACCGGGCCGAGACCAAGACCTTCGAGGTGACGGTCCGGGCCGCGTTCGACGACGCGGCCAATGCGGAGGCCGCGGTCAACGCCCTGACGATCCACAACCTCGATGACGTACGGGGAAACCTGACGCTCCCCGCATCGGCGAGTTGGGCCTCCAGTGACCCGGCGACGATCTCCACCACCGGCGAGGTGCACCGCCCCGCCCCCGGCGCACCGGCGAAAACGGTCACGCTGACCGCGACGGTGACCGTCGGCACGGCCACCGCGACCCGTGATCTCACCGCGAAGGTGCCCCCGTTGCCGGCCGCGGAGCCGTTCGAGGGTTACCTGTTCAGCTACTTCACCGGCGAGGGCTCCTCGAACGGCGAACAGGTCTACAACGCGCTGAGCAACGGCAACGACCCGCTGAGCTGGCGTGAGATCAACAACGGGAACCCGGTGCTGACCTCGTCGCTCGGCACGCAGGGGCTGCGCGACCCGTTCATCATCCGCTCGCCGGAGGGCGACAAGTTCTACCAGATCGCCACCGATCTCAAGATCTACGGCAACGGCGACTGGGACGCCTCCCAGCGCACCGGCAGCAAGTCGATCATGGTGTGGGAGTCGACCGACCTGGTCAACTGGACCGACCAGCGCCTGGTCAAGGTCTCCCCGGACACCGCCGGCAACACCTGGGCACCGGAGGCCTTCTACTCGAAGGAGCTGGGCGCCTACGTGGTCTTCTGGGCGTCGAAGCTCTACGCCGCGGACGACCCGAACCACACCGGCAGCACCTACAACAAGATGATGTACGCGACCACCCGCGACTTCCGTACCTTCAGCGAGGCGAAGGTGTGGAAGGACCCCGGCTACTCGGTGATCGACTCCACGGTGATCGAGCACGACGGCGTCTACCACCGGATCACCAAGGACGAGCGGAACAACTCGTCGAACTCGCCGTGCAGCAAGTTCCTGATCCAGGAGAAGTCGGCCGACCTGCTCGACACCAGCTGGGACCTCCAGGCCGAGTGCATCGGCTCCGGAGCTCTCAGCCAGGGTGAGGGCCCGCTGGTCTTCAAGTCCAACTCCCCCGCTGCCAACGGCAAGGACAAGTGGTACCTGTTCATCGACGAGTACGGCGGCCGCGGTTACGTCCCGTTCTCGACGACCGACCTGAACTCGGGGGTGTGGACGCCGGAGCCGGCCTACAGCCTGCCGAAGCGCCCGCGCCACGGCACGATCCTGCCCGTCACCCGCGCCGAGTACGACCGGATCTCGGCGAAGTACGAGGAGCCGCCGACCCCGGCGGTGGGCCTGCGGTTGCGCTACCAGTTCGACGAGACGAGCGGCACGGTCGCCCGGGACACGTCCGGCAACGACTTCAACGGCACCTACGAGCGCACTCCCGCCTGGGGTACCGGTGTGCAGGACGGCTCGTTCAGGATGTCCGGCGGTGCGAACTCGCCGTACGTCACCATCCCGAACGGTGTGCTCAAGGGCGCGCAGGCCGCCACGGTGTCGGTGTGGACGAAGTGGACCGCCTCCACCACGGTCAACCAGTGGCTCTACGCACTCGGCCCGAACAGTGACAAGTACCTGTTCACCAGTCCGCGCAACGGTGGCAACGTGCTGTTCTCGGCGATCACCACCGGCTCCTGGCAGGCCGAGTCGCAACTGTCGCACAGCGCGGCCCTGCCCGGTGGCGGCTGGCAGCACATCGCGGTGACGATCGACGGGTCGACCGCGGCGATGTATCTCAACGGCACGAAGGTGGCGGGTGCGACCGGCGTGACCGTGAAGCCGTCCGACCTGTACGACGCCACGAAGGCGTACAGCGGTTACGTCGGCCGGTCGCTCTACGCGGCGGACCCGTACTACGCCGGTGAGGTCGACGACTTCCGGATCTACGACGTCGCGCTGCCGGCCGCGAAGATCCTGGAGCTGGCGGGCCGCACGACGAGCATCGGCGGCGTGACCCTGCCGGAGCTGAAGGCCGACGCGATCATCGACGACACGGCGGGCACGGTGAAGCTGCCGGTCAAGCCGGGCACCGATGTCACGCGGCTGTCTCCGTCGTTCGTGCTGGCGGCGGGCTCGAGCATCAGCCCCGCATCACCACAGGACTTCACCAGGCCGGTCACCTACCAGGTCACCGACAGCCAGGGGGCGAAACGGTCCTGGCAGGTCAGCGCCCTCGTGATGAAGTCGCCGATCATCCCCGGCCTGAATGCCGACCCGAACATCTCGGTCTTCGGCGACACCTTCTGGATCCACGCGACCACCGACGGGTTCGCCGGCTGGTCCGGCACGCGGTTCAAGGCCTGGTCGTCGAAGGACCTGGTCAACTGGACCGACCACGGGGTGATCCTGGACCTCGGGCCGGACGTGAGCTGGGCCGACGACAGCGCATGGGCACCGACGATCGCGGCGCGCAACGGCAGGTACTACTTCTACTTCAGCGGCGGCCTGGCCACCGGCAACACGGCGAAGCACCTGGGCGTCGCGGTGGCCGACTCGCCGGCCGGCCCGTTCACCGACGCGCTCGGCAGGCCCCTGGTCGCGGGCGGCACCTACCCGGGTCAGATGATCGACCCGGCGGTGTTCACCGACGACGACGGGAAGTCGTACCTGTACTGGGGCAACGGCAGCTCGTACCAGGTGCCGCTGAACGACGACATGGTGTCGTTCGACCCCGCGCTGGTGAAGACGTACAAGCCCACGAACTACAACGAGGGCGGCTTCGTCATCAAGCGGGGCGGCGTCTACTACTTCATGTGGTCGGAGAACGACACCCGCAGTGCCGACTACCGGGTGGCGTACGCGACCGGGTCGTCCCCGCTCGGGCCCTGGAGCGACCGGGTCGGCGTGATCCTGTCGAAGGACCCGTCACTGGGCATCCTCGGCACCGGTCACCACTCGGTGGTGCGGGTCCCGGGCTCGGACTCCTGGTACACCGCGTACCACCGGTTCGCGATCCCGGGCGGCGACGGCACGCACCGGGAGACCACGATCGACAAGCTGGAGTTCGCGGCGGACGGGGCGATCAAGCCGGTCGTGCCGACGCTGGAGAGCATCGCCCCGGTGACGGTCGCCGGCGCCGGGCCGGACACCGGCGGTCCCGAGGGCAGCGCCATCGCCCTGGCCGGCACGGTCTCCAACACCGCCAACCGGCCGACCTGGACGGTCCACGGCAGCGGGTGTGTCCTCGCCGACCCGCACGCCGCCGCGACCACGCTGACCTGCACCGACAACGGTTCCTACACGGTCACGCTGACCGCGGGCGACAGCAGCGACTCGGCGACGGTCACGGTGGTCAACGCGACGCCGACGGTCACCGTCCCGGGCGGGCACCCGGCGCCGGACGCGCCGGTCGCCACGAAGACCGAGATCGTCCGGAGGGTTCCGGTCCGCGACGCGGGCGCCGACACCCTCGGCTGTACGGCCACCTGGGGCGACGGATCCACGTCGGCCGGAACGGTGTCCGCGGGCGTCTGCACGGTGCGTCACCGGTACACGGTCGCCGGCCTGTTCCGGCCGTCGGTGACGGTGCGCGACGACGACGGGGCCTCGGCGAGCGGTGTCCTGCCGTTCGTGACGGTCCACCAGCCGAAGGCGGGCTACGTGGCGGGCAGCGGCTGGAGCGGGACGACCGACTTCGCGTTCCTGGCCCGGTCCGGAAAGACCTCCGGGAAGGCGTGGATCAGCACGCCGAAGGGTGTCTTCGAGTCGGCGAACCTGACTCCGGCACTGGCCTGCGGGCCGGGTGCGCTGCTGCTCGGCAGCGGGACGGTCGGCGGCGTCTCCGGGTACAGCGTCCTGGTCACGGTGGTCGACGGCCGAAAGGACGCGATCCTGATCAGGATCTGGCACACCCGTACCGGGAAGGTCGTCCATGAGGTGACCGACACCAGCCTGGACGGCGGCGGCATCGTCGCCTGACGCGGCGGAGCGGGCCGGGGGGTATCCCGGCCCGCTCGACATTGACATCCATATAGCCAAATGTTTACGTAAACATCCCACCGGGCTGGTTCCCACCGCTGTCTCAACGTCCTTGAGACGACGGTGAGGGCCAGCCGACGAAACGAGGGACTGCGATGAAGATTCGAGCGCTCCTCACGGCCACGGCGCTGGCCGTCTCGACCCTGGCAGCACCGGCGACGGCCGCCCCCGCGGCCGCCGCCACCACCACGATCACCATCGACCCGAGTTACCGCGGACCGGAGTGGGAGGGCTGGGGCACCAGCCTCGCCTGGCTCTCGCACGCCACCGGCGACTACCCCGACGAGATCCGCAACCGGCTCGCCGACCTGCTCTTCGGCGCCGACGGACTGAACCTCAACATCGCCCGCTACAACATCGGCGGCGGCAACGCCCCGACCGTGCGCTCCTACCTGCGGCCCGGCGGCGACGTCCCGGGCTGGTGGAAGGCACCGTCCGGCTACACCCCGGCCGACTCCGACTGGTGGGATCCGGCTAACCCGGAGCACTGGGACTGGAACGCCGACGCGAACCAGCGCTGGTGGGTGGACCGGATCAAGGCCGACATCGACCACTGGGAGACGTTCAGCAACTCGCCGCCCTGGTTCCAGACCGTCAGTGGCTACGTGAGCGGCGGCTTCGACCCCAACACCGATCAGATCCGCGCCGACCGGCTCGACGAGTTCGCCACCTACCTGGTCCGGGTCACCGAGTTCCTCGAGAAGACGCACGGCATCACGGTCGACGCCATCGAGCCGCTCAACGAGCCGAACACGAACTACTGGCGTACCACCCTGGGATCTGACGGCCAGCCGACCGGAGGCCGTCAGGAGGGCGCCCACGCCGGGCCCGCGCTCCAGGCCGCGGTGATCGAGGCGCTGCGGCGTGCCGCGCCGGACCGCGCCATCGCGGCACCCGACGAGACCAACCCGGGGACGCTCGTCACCGACTGGTACGGCATGACCCCCGCCGCCCGGGACGCGGTCGACCGGATCAACGTGCACACCTACGGCACCGGCGGCCGGACCAGCGTGCGGGACATCGCCAAGGCCGAGCAGCGGCCGCTGTGGATGAGCGAGGTCGAGGGCAGCTGGGGCAAGGACTTCACCAGCATGGACTCGGGTCTCGGAATGGCCCAGCGGATCATCGACGACCTGCGGGAGCTGGAGCCGTCGGCCTGGGTGCTGTGGCAGCCGGTCGAGGACGCGGAGAACATGGTCGCCGAGGGCAACCTGCAATGGGGATCCATCCACGTGCCGTTCGACTGCACGGCGACGGACACCCTGGCCACGTGCCCGGTGCGGACCAACACCAAGTTCGACACGATCCGGAACTTCACCCACTACGTCAAGCCGGGCGATCACCTGGTGAAGACCGACAGCACCCGCAGCATCGCCGCGGTGTCCCCGACCGGCGCGACCGTCGTGCACGCCAACCCGGCCGCGACCGGTGAGACGGTCACGCTCGACCTGTCCGGATTCGACATCAGGAGGGCGACCGTCACCCCGGTCGTCACCGCCGCGAGCGGCAAGCTCGTCCGGGGGACACCGGTCCGCGTCACCGGCACGAAGGCGACCCTCACCGTACCCGCGCAGTCGGTCACGACGTTCCTGGTCAGCGGCGTCACCGACCCGGGCGCGACGCACCTGTCGGCCGACCGCACCTACCGGCTCCAGGGGGTGGCCAGCGGGCGCTCGCTCACCCCGTCCGGTGACGGCATCGTGATCCGGACCGGCGACACCACGGCCGCGAACCAGCTGTGGACCGTCCAGCCGTCCGGGAACGACCGCTACCAGGTGATCAACGCGGGCACCGGGCAGCGGCTCGCGGTCCGGGACGGACGGGCCGTCGCGGAGACCGCCGGCACCGTCGACGACGGGGCGCTGTGGCTCTTCTCCACCACCGGCGACGGCACGTACACGCTCGTCAACGTGGGGGCACGACGGCTGCTCGACGTGAACGGGGAGGCCACCGCCGACGGGTCCCCGGTCGGGACCTACCTGCCCACCTCGGCGGGCAACCAGCGGTGGGCGCTCAAGGACGAGACGGTCGGGCGTACCGAGATCGCTCTGGCCCACACCGTGCCCGGCCGGGCGCCCGTGCTCCCGGCGACGGTGACCGCCGTCCTGCCCAGCGGCGAGAGCCGCGCCCTGCCGGTCACCTGGACCCTGCCCGCCGCGTCGAAGTGGCGCAGGCCGGGCGTGGTGCTGGTCCGGGGAACCGCGACCGACACGCTCGGCAGGCGGATCGCCGCGACCGCCAAGGTGACCGTCGACGTGTGGACGGCCACCGAACCCACCCGGGCCAAGGCCTACACCGGCGGCATCCCGGCAATGCCGGGCACGGTGACCGCGGTCGGCCGGCACGGCGGGCGCGCGACCGTCCCGGTCACCTGGGGCACCGGCGACTACAGCCGCACCGGCGTCGTGACCGTGGCCGGCACCGCGCGGATCGTCGCCGGACAGACGCTGCCGGCCACGGTGCGGGTGCAGGTCACCGCGCCGTCCGAGGGGCTGCTCGACGGCATCACGGTGGGCGCCTCCTACACCGAGCCCGGCTACTCGACGGCCGGTCTCACCAACGGCAACCTCACCGACAAGGCCTGGTCGAACTGGAAGGGGTCCGGCCGCAACCCGGTCGAGACGCTGACCGCGACCCTGCCCGCCGGTGCCTCGGCAGGCCGGGCGGTGCTGCACTTCTACCCCGACAACTCGTCCGGCGGTGGCGTCGCCGCCACCGTCCAGGCCGGCACACCGACCGCCGACGGCGGCTGCCAGGTCACCGGGTCACCGATCACGGTCACGTCGGCCGTCGTCGACGTTCCGCTCGCGACCGGCTCCGCCGGCACGGTCTGCCTCCGGCTCACCCCGACGCCCGACGGCTACCTGACCGTCTCCGAGCTTCAGGTGTACGCCAAGGCGCCCGGCCGTGGCACCGACGCGTCGGTCACGTCGATCCTGGTCGACGGTGTGCCGATCAAGAAGTTCAACCCGGCCGTCACCACCTGGCGGGTGCCGGTGCGCGACCTGTCGTGCGTCCAGGTGACCGCGGTGACCACCGACCCGTACGCGACCGTCGCGGTCACCGGCTCCGGCCGTACCCGCACCGTCGTCAGTACCGGTGAGGACGGTTCCGCACAGCGCACCTACCGCATCACGCTCGTCCGCGGGCGCTGATCCGGGCCGCGGGCGCCGGCCTTCGGGTCGGCGTCCGCGGCCGTCCGCTCCCGATCAGCTCAGGCAGAGGCAGAACGGGTGCCCGGCCGGGTCGAGGAACACCCGGAACGTGGTCCCCGGCTGGGTCGCGTGCTTGGTGGCGCCGAGCGCCAGCACCGCGGCCTCGGCCGTGTCGAGGTCGTCGACGACCACGTCGAGGTGCATCTGCTGCGGTACCTCCTGCTCCGGCCAGACCGGCGCCCGATAGTTCTCGACCTGCTGGAACGAGATGCACTGCCCGTAGTCTGCCTTGAGGTCGACCCAGTCCTCGGAGGCTTCGGCCTTCCAGTCGAGCATCTCGCCGTAGAACTTCGCGAGCGCCGACGGGTCCGGGCAGTCCAGGACGATGGTGGGGAAACGTGCGATAGCCATACCGGCGATGCTAGGAAAGATTCCGGACGATCCGGTTCCGGTTTGCCCGGCGAATGCGATCCGGTACGGCCGATTCTCCCTCCGGCGTGTGCGGCGGGAGCGGAACCCGTGAGTCCCGCTCCGCCGCATATCACGCAGGACGGGCCGATTTCAGCCGGTGGTCATCGACACCCGCCTTCTTCTACGGTGATGCGAGCTCCGTTATGGACAGGAGAACAGGTAGATGAGTCACGACGACGTGGCGCCGACCCGGCGCCGATCGGTCCGTGTGCTGAGTGCGGCGGCGATCGCCACCGTGCTGACCGTCGCCCCGGCCACCGCCGCCGCGGCAGGTGGTCACGGACACGGACACGGACATGGCCACGACCAGTGCGCCAGGCAGGTCAACGACACCTACGCAGAGGTTCTGAAGTGCGTGTCGGTCGACGGGGTGCTCAAGCACCTCAAGCAGTTCCAGAGGATCGCCGACCGCAGCACCGACCCGCACTACCCCGGTAGCCGGGCGGCCGGCACCAAGGGGTACGCGGACAGCGTCAAGTACGTGTCCGGACTGCTGCGCAAGGCCGGTTACCGGGTCACCCTGGACCCGTTCGAGTTTCAGTTCGCCTTCCCGGCGGTGCTGGACCAGATCACCCCGACGGCCGCGTCGTACGAGACCGGTGCCTTCACCAACAGCCCGTCCGGCGACGTGACCGGTGGGGTCGTCCCGGTCGACATCAACCTGACCGGCACCCGGGCCAGCACCAGCGCCTGCGAGGAGGCCGACTTCACCGGCCTGGACTTCAGCGGGACCGCCGACATCGCCCTGGTCCAGCGGGGCGGCTGTGACTTCGTGATCAAGGCCCGCAACGCGGACGCCGCGGGCGCCGAGGCCGTGATCCTCTTCAACCAGGGCAACGACCCGACCCGGGAGGCCCTGATCGTCGGCACGCTGGGCGAGGCCCCGGACGTCACGATCCCGGTGGTGGGTGCCTCCTTCGCCGACGGCTCCGCCCTGGCGGCCGCCGGTTCGACGGCGCACGTGCGGGTCCTGCCGACGCAGACCCGGACCGACGTCAACGTGATCGCCGAACTGCCCGGCCGGAACCGCGACAACGTGGTGATGGCCGGTTCGCACCTGGACAGCGTGACCGCCGGCCCGGGCATCAACGACAACGGCTCCGGCTCGGCCGCGATCCTGGAGACGGCGCTGACCCTGGCGAAGACGAAGCCGCAGAACACCGTGCGGTTCGCCTGGTGGGGTGCCGAGGAGGACGGTCTGCTCGGTTCGGCGGCGTACGTCGCGGAGCTGTCCCAGGCGGAGAAGGACAAGATCGCGCTCTACCTGAACTACGACATGGTCGGCTCGCCGAACTACATCTTCCAGGTGTACGACGCGGACCAGTCGTCGTTCCCGGCGCCGGTCGTGGTGCCGGAGGGCTCGACCGCGCTCGAGGAACTCTTCGAGTCCTACTACACGTGGAAGAAGCTGCCGTACGACGACGCCGAGTTCTCCGGCCGCAGCGACTACCAGGCGTTCATCGAGGCGGGTATCCCGTCGGGCGGCCTGTTCACCGGTGCCGAGGTGGTCAAGTCGGAGCAGCAGGCCGCGATCTGGGGCGGGACGGCCGGAGCGTCGTTCGACCCGAATTACCACGAGGCCGGCGACGACATCACCAACCTGGACCTCAAGGCCCTGGAGGTGAACAGTGACCTGATCGCGTTCGCGCAGCTCACCTTCGCCTACTCGACCGAGTCGGTGAACGGCGTGCGGGGCAGGCCGGTTCCCGGCAAGCCGATCCGGCTGCCGGCCCCGGCCGGCCCGCAGGGCACCTTCAACACCGGCGACGGCGGGCACAAGCCGCACCACCCGGAGTCCTGACGTACTGACGCGGAAAGGCCCGCTCCCCGTACAGGGGGCGGGCCTTTCCGGCGATCGGTGTCAGATGTCGCGGCCGCCGGGCTCGGGCGCCGCGGTCAGGTCCATCAGCTGCTGCTGGACGTGGTTGGTCAGCGCCTCCTGGTAGCTGGTGGCGAGCTGACCAAGCCGCTCGATCTCGTCCAGCGCCGCGGCCCGCTTCTCGACCAGGCTGTCCATCGCCTCGGTGTGGTTGCGCCGGGCGTCGGACTCGATGGTCGCGGCCTTGATCTGCGCCTCGCTGACCAGCTGGTCGGCCTTGCCCTGAGCGCCGGTGATCAGCGTCTCGGACTCGCGCTGCGCGTCGCGCATGTGCTCGTCGGCGGTGCGCTGGGCCATCATCAGCACCCGCGAGTTGCGGTCGTCGTCGGCGGCGTTGAGCGTCGGCAGCGCCCCCGACGGCGCCTGACTACGGGCGCGCTGGAGCTGGTCCTGCACGTTACGGGCGTTCTGCTCGGCCCGGGCCCGCGCCTCCTGCAGCCGCTCCAACTGGGCGGCCAGGTCGGCGAACTCGTTGTTGAGGACCATCGTCGCGGCAGGGTTGCCGCCGCCACCGCCGCCACCACCGCCGCGCTGGAGCGTGTCCTTGAGGGCGCCGTTCTCCTCCAGGAGCCGGGTCAGCTCGGACTCGACCTCGTCGAGGAAGGCGTCGACCTCCTCCTCGTCGTATCCACGCTTCCCGATCGGCGGCTTCTTGAACGCCACGTTGTGAATGTCTGCTGGAGTGAGCGGCATCGTGCTCCTCGGTTCCCTTGGTTGGGTCGTGCGGCGAGAGATCCTACGCAACGGCCCAGTGCCCCTGCCGTGGGCATGATCGAGCGGGCCTCCTACCCACAAGAATCCGATCGAGACTACCGGCGCCCGCCGCCGCGCGCACGCCCACGCCGTCCGCATCACACCTATCCGCGGGTTCTTCCGTTCGCCGCACAGGGCGCGGGCACGCCGCGTAGATTCTGAAGGTCATGAAAGCGAGACGATTCGGCATCGCGCTGCTGCTGGTCACGGCGGTTCTGGGCCCGGTCGCCCCGGCGCCCGCTCTCGCCGCGCCGGTCGACGGGCGCCAGTTCAAGCAGGGTTACCAGGATGGTTTCGACCGGGGCATGCAGGCCGCCCGGACCGACTGTGCCAAGCCGATCCGGGCGCAGACCTACGAGGCCACCGACTACACCCGCGGCTTCGCCCTCGGTTTCGACCGGGGCTTCGAGGCGGGCGCGGAGGAGTACTGCCGGCCCGCCTAGTTCCAGAAGACGGCCACCGCGGCATTCACCACGGTCAGCGTGATGATGCCCATGAAATGTCCCTTGTTGACGTCTTCACGCTTGCGCGAGAAGAACACCATGATGAAGATCAGCACGGCGAAGAGTGCCTTCACACCGAGCTTGACCGGGCTCGGTTCGAGGACGCCGCCTCCGCGCAGCGGCGCCGCCAGCGCGATGCCACTGGCGAGCTGGATGATCGAGCCCCAGAGCATCGCCGGGTTGATCCGGAACCTGCCGGACACGAACTGGGTGACGGCGCCGCCGAGCAGCAGGGCGAAACCGACCAGGTGAATGAAGAGAAGAATCAGCCGCAGTGCTTCCACCTGCCGAAGCTTGCCAGGGCGATCACCGGTCGATGACCTCGGGGGTACGCCGGGTGAGCAGCGGTTCGGCCAGGAAGAGGGCGAGCGCGGCCAGCGCGAGCAGCCCACCGGCGAGCGCGGTGGCCCTGGCCCCGGAACCGTCGAGCACCCCCGCGCCGAGCAGCGAACCGGCCGCGATGCCGACGTTGAAGGCCACCGAGTTGCCGGCCGAGGCCATCTCGGTACTGCCCGGCGCGACGTCGAGGACCCGGTTCTGCAGCGCCGGCGTGAGCGCGCCGATCGCGAACCCGGTGACGGCCACCAGAACCACGGTGGCCGCCCGGTCCTGGGCGGTGAGATACATGGTGATCAGGCCGGCGGCGAGGACGGCCCCCGATCCGGTGACGGCGCCGCGCGGCCAACGGTCGGCGGCCCAGCCACCGGCCGCGATGCCGCCGAAATCGGCGATCCCGCGGGCGAGCAGCAGCGGGGCCAGCGCGGCCGCCGCGAAACCGGTCACCTGCGTCAGATACACCTCGGTGTACGTGAACGACACGTACAGCCCGGCCACCGACAGCGTGGTGACGGCGACGAGGATCGCGTACCGGCGGCGGTCCGGGTGCGTGCCGGCGGCGGCGTGCGTGGCCGCGACCTCGACGGCCGGCATGCCCGCGGCCAGGGCGGCGAACGCGGCGAGCGCCAGGGCGGACAGGGCGAGGAAAGCGGCCCGCCAGCCGTACTGCTGACCGATCCAGGTGCCGGCCGGCACGCCCAGCATCGGGCCGAGGGACGCGCCGGCGAACACCACGGCGTTCACCCGGCCCCGGACCGCGACGTCGAACATGGCCGCCACGACCGGGGCCACCACCGCCCAGAAGATCGCCTGGGAGAGGGCGGCCAGCAGACGGGCGCCGAGCAGGACCGGGTAGGACGGCGACACGGCGGAGAGCAGGTCGGCCAGCGCGAGCACGGCCGACAGGACGATCAGGAGGCGGCGCCGGGGGACGTTCCGGGTGACGTACGTCAGGGGGATCGTGACCACGGCGACCGTCACGGCGTACCCGGTGATCAGAAGACCGACCGCCTGGGGTGGGACGCCGAGGTCTCCCGAGATGAGCGTCAGGATGCCGACCGGCATCGTCTCCGTGGCGACGTAGCAGAACGCGGCCGCCGCCAGCGCCAGAAGGCTCCCCACCGGCCCACCGTATCGACGCCCGGCCGCTTGCGGGACATGGATACGCTTCGCTGTCACGGGGATCGGTGACACATCCGGTGGCAGGAGGATCCGATGACACCTCGACCGTGTACGGACGGCACGTTGCGGCATCTGTCCGTGGCTCTGGAGGACGCCCCCGGCGAGGACGGCGGGAGCATCGGGCTCACCCTGTGTTCGGCTCCGGGGCGGCCGGTCTGGGGCCACGATCAGTGGGCGATCGACATCGCCTACGACATGCACCTCACTGACACGCGCGTGGACATCACCACGCTGCCGGCGTGCGCGGAGTGCCTGCGCGTCGCGGGCCTCCCGGCCGGTCCCGGCACGCCACCGCCGCCGCGGGGGTGATCGAGGCGGTCAGTCACCGGGCGGCCGGCAGGAGCAGGGTCTTCCCGGGCAGACGGCCGTTCTCCGCCTCCTCGTGGACGGCGGCCAGGTCGGCGAGCGGTCGCCGGGCGGCGATGGTGATGCCGACCGCACCGGTGGCGACCAGGTTCAGCAGGGCGGCGAGCTGCGCGGTGTCGTTGCGGACGATGAAGTGCCGGGCCCGGAAGTCACCGGCCGGCAGCCAGGCGGCCGGGGTGGTCGCGGAGACCAGCACCCCGCCGGCCCGGATCAGCGCGGTGTGCCGCGGCTCGGCCGGGACGAGATGGAGGAAGGCGTCCACCGGCCCGGTCGGCGGGTCGACGTCACGCGACGGTGAGACGGCGACGACGTCCGCGCCCGCGTGCCGGGCCAGCTGGACGGCGAACCGGCCGATCGTGCCGGTCCCGTTGATCAGGACGCGCTGCCCGGCGGTCACCGCGGCGTGCTCGAAGACGGCCTGCCACGCGGTGAGCCCGGCGATCGGCAGGGCGGCCGCCTCCGCGAGGTCCACCTCGGACGGCACGCGGACCAGCACGTCCGCCGGGGCGACCGCGAAGTCGGCGGCGGCGCCTCCGTCGAGGCGGCCGATCACCCGGTCCCCCACGGCGAGGCCGGAGGATCCGGCCGCCACGACGGTCCCGGCGACATCCAGACCCATGGTGTACGGCAGATCGAGCGCGACGACCGACCGCAGCAGCCCACGGCGCAGACCGGCCTCGGACGGGTTGAACGTGGTGGCCTCCACCCGGAGCAGGACCTCGCCGGGACCCGGGACGGGCGGCTCGATCTCGTCGTCGTGGATCACCGGGGGTCCGCCGTACCCGTGCATGCGCATCGCTCTCATGACAGCACCGTAGGCAGAGCCGCCGAGACGATGAATACTTCACGGTCTCGCTTTCCTGTGCGATCGTCTCGGCATGGACGTGCTCAGTGACGTGCTCGCCGTGATGCGCACCGGGCGGGCCCGATCGGCACTGGTGGCGTGGCAGGCGCCGTGGGCGCAGGAGTTCGCGCCGGTGCCCGGGGCGGCCGGTTTCCACGTGATGCTGCGCGGGTCCTGCGTGCTGCTGCGGGACGGGGCCGAGCCGGTGCGCCTGGCCGAGGGCGACATCGTGTTCCGTGCCCACGGGGACGGGCACGCGCTCGCCGATGCGCCCGGCACCCGGCCGATCGCGCCGGCCTGCGCCCCGGCCCCGGCGGGCGGACCACCGCCCCGGGCGGGCGCCGGCGCAACCGTCACGCTGTGCGGGGCGTACGAGCTGGATCCGGACCTGGTGCACCCGCTGGTCCGGGACCTGCCGGATCTGATCCACGTCCCGGCCGGGTCGGATCCGCGGCTGGCCGCCGTCGTCGACCATCTGGCGGCCGAGCTGACCGAACCCGGCCCGGGCAGCGACGCCCTGATCCCGGCGCTGCTCGACACCATGCTCGTGCACCTGCTGCGTACCTGTCTGGGCGGGCGGCACCGGACCGGCTGGGCCGCGGCCCTCGCCGACCCGGTGACCGCCGCGGCTCTGCACGCCATGCACCGCGAGCCGGGCCGGAACTGGACGGTCGCCGGCCTGGCCGCGACGGGCGGGCTGTCGCGGGCGCCGTTCGCCCGCCGGTTCACCGGTCTGCTCGGCCGGCCGCCGCTGACCTATCTGACCTGGTGGCGGATGACCATGGCGGCCGGGCTGCTGCGGCGCACCGACCTGACCGTCGGAGCGGTCGCCGGGCGGGTCGGCTACGGTTCCGAATTCGCGTTCGCGGCGGCGTTCAAACGCCGTTTCGGGATGCCGCCGGGCCGGTATCGTCGCCGGCCCGGCGGCGCCGATCAGGAGATCGACCGGTAGACGGGGACGAAGCCTAGGCCGGTCCCGGCGGCGGAGAACACCTCGATCCTGCTGACCACCCGGCCCGGCGTGATCACCGCGACGGGAGGGCCCGTGTCAGTCGGTCAGCGGCCCCGCGAAGGCCGCCGGTACGCTCTCCGGCTCGATCGGCCGGCAGAGGTGGTAACCCTGCCCGTAGTCGCAGCCCAACTCACGCATCGCCAGGTGCTGTGCCGCCGTCTCGACGCCCTCGACCACGGTGCGCAGCTTCAGGGCGCGGGCCAGTTCGACGACGGTCCGGATGACGGCGAGGTCGGCGGTGGTGGGTTCGGCCCGGCTGATGAACGCCCGGTCGATCTTGAGTTCGTCGACCGGCAGCCGCTGCAGGTAGGACAGCGACGAGTAGCCGGTGCCGAAGTCGTCGATGGCCAGGCCGACGCCCAGGTCACGCAGGTCGGTGAGGCTGGCCACGGCGGTACGGGGGTCACTCATCAGCACCGACTCGGTGAGTTCGAGGGTGACCGCGGCGGCCGGCAGCCCGCAGTCGGCGAGGGTCCGCTCGACGTCGGCGGCGAAACCCGGATCGACGAGTTCCCGGCCGGACACGTTGACGTTGAGGGTGAGTTCGGGGATGGTCCGCCGCCACCGGGCCGCCTGTGCCCCGGCGGTACGCAGCACCCAGCGGCCGATGTCGGCGATCATGCCGTTCTCCTCGGCGAGCGGCAGGAACCCGGCCGGCGGCAGGAACCCGGAACCGGGACGCGACCAGCGGATCAGCGCCTCGACGCCGGTGGCCCGGCCGCTGTCGAGCCGGATCAGCGGCTGGTAGAGCAGCCGGAACTGGTCGGCGGCGAGCGCGTGCCTGAGGTCGGCGGTCAGGGTGAGCCGGGCCAGGGCCTCGGCGTGCATGGCCGGCTCGAAGACGACGACCTTGCCGGGGCCGTCCTTCTTGGCCCGGTACATCGCGACATCGGCGTTGCCGAGCAGGTCGTCGGCGTCGAACCCGGAGGTGCCGGTGGCGATGCCGATGCTGGCGCCGATGAACACGTCGCGTCCGGCGATCCGGAACGGGCGGCGCAGCGACTCGATGATCCGCCACGCGACCGGGACCGCGTTCTCCGCGCCGGTGTCGTCGAGCAGCACCGCGAACTCGTCGCCGCCGATCCGGGCGCCGGTGTCGACCGGCCGCAGGCAGTCCCGGATCCGGGCGGCCACGTGGCCGAGCAGGTCGTCGCCGGCCCGGTGGCCGAGGCTGTCGTTGACCGCCTTGAACCGGTCCAGGTCGATGAAGAGGACGCCGGTCGGCGCGGTGGTGTGCAGCTTCTCGGCAAGGATCTCCAGGAACAGCACCCGGGTCGGCAGGCCGGTCAGCGAGTCGTGCCGGGCCTCGCGCAGCGACTGCACGAGGGCCAGGCGTTCGGCGGATTCGCGTTCGCGTTCGGCCCGTAGCCGGCGTTCCGCGGTGAGCAGGGCGATGTTGGACAGGGCGAGGCCGAGGGTCTGTGCCATGGCCTGGAGGAGCTGCCGTTCCTCCGGATCGAGCGGGTCGCCGGCGCGGGCCACCATGAGGAGGCCGCGCGGTTCGGTGCCGAACCGGGCCGACCCGATGTTGAGGTCGTCGAGCCCGGGTAGCGACAGCACGGCCTGCGGACCGGCCGGCAGGGCGACGTCGAGCAGGTCCCGGTCGACGCCGCGGGCCACCTCCACCCGGTCGCCGCGCAGCACCGCACCGACCTCGGCCTCCAGGACCTCGGCGGCGCGTTCCACGGCGAGAGTGATGGCGCCGCGTTCGTCCTGGGATTCGCAGACGGCGGCGAAGAACTCGGTGAGCTGATGTGTGGACCAGTGGTTCACGTCGACCCCTTCAGGACAGCGCGAGCGTGACCACGGTGAAGTGGTGCATGCCCAGCGCGCCACGGACCCGGGCGATCTCACCGGTGGTGTAGAAGCCCCCGAACGGCACATCCGGCATCGCCTTGGCGATACCGTCGTTCTCCGACCCGACCCCGTCCTCGCCGATGGCCACCCGGCGGGCCGCACAGTCGAAGACGAGCGCCCCGAGCGCCGGGCCGCCGTCGAGCGTCTGCAGGGCCTGGGCCCCGGACTGTCCGGCCGCGTCGGTGAGCGATCCGGGGTCGCTCTCCATCAGCCAGACCAGGGCGCCCTGCGGCACATCGGCCAGGCAGAACACCGAGCGGTCGTCCCGGTCCCCGTCGTGGATGACCCGGATGTCCTCACCGCTGCGCCGGGAGAGACCGAGCGGGTGCAGGAACGCCGCGTGCCGGAACGCCTCGTCGTCGTCGAGGATCGACTCGTCGACACCGAGCCGCCGCAGGAAGACGTCCAGGGCCGGTTCGCCGTCCAGTTCGTAGACGCGACCCTCCCGGCTGCTGGTCACGATCATCGCGTCGCCCTGTTTGCGCCACCCGTGGGCGATGCCGACACCGAGCGGCGCGTCCGAGCCGACGGCCACGCCGACGACCGCGTCGGAGAGGATCTCCACCCCGTCGCGGCCGCCGTGGAACTGATAGGTGCGCACGTAGGTGAGGTGGTCGCCGGCGCAGCCGCCGACGAGCGGCACGGCGGCACCGGCCACCGAGAAGGCGCCGCGCACGATCTCGTGCTGGTTGCCGGTCAGCCCGTCGCAGAGCATCAGCAGCGCGCGGTGCGGCTGGTCGACGGCGCCCAGGCAGGAGGCGGCCTCCACCCCGGCGTCACGCAGGCGGCCCGAGACGTTGCGGGACACATGGGTGCGTACGGCGAACCCCGCCCCGCCCCACGCGGTCACCGAGACCCCGTCCCGGCTCACCGCACCGCCCCCGAGCTGCCCCGACGTGCTGCACCCGACGATCACGGTGTCGGCACCGGCCCGCGCCCGGATGCCGTCGAACAGCTCCGGCACGTGATAGCCGACCGAACAGAAGACGAACACCACCACGGGTGTACGCCCGTCGAGCGCGGCGGCGGCCGCTTCGGCTCCGGCCGCGGCCGGATCGGTCAGGGTGCTGTGTCCCGAGCCGAACCAGCGGCCGTCCAGGTCAACGCGATCCATGCCGCAGCGAATCGGCACCCCGGGGCCGGACCTGAGATCACCTGGACGATGTCGACCGGACGGCCGGAGGCGAGGCGCCCGGTCAGGAGACGGAGACGTGGTAGCGGGCGCGGATGAAGTGGCCGAGGCGGGCGGCGAAGTCCTCGATCGTGGCGGCGGCGGCATGGCGGGAGTCCCAGACGGCGCGCAGCCGGATGGAGAGCCGGTGGCCGCCGGTCTCCACCGCCAGCGGGATCAGTCCGAACCGGGGGTCGTCGGAGGCGACCGCAATACCGCGGCCGGCGGCGGCCAGCGCCTGGGCGACGGTTCCGTTGGCGGCTTCGATGACCGGTCCGTACGACCGGTCGCTCGACGCGGCATCGAGCGACTGCCGGGCGGTGAAGGTCGGCGGTAGCAGGATCAGGGACTCGTCCAGCAGTTCGGGGAGGGGGACACCGGTCCGGCCGGCCCACGGGTGGCCGGCGGGGACGTAGGCCCAGACCGGCAGGACCGCGAGTGGCATCTGGTGGAGCGGGGGTGACGCCGGGATCGTGCCGATCGCCAGGTCCGCGCCCAGCCGCAGGGTGTCGGCGGGGTTCCGGCCGTCGGCACCGAGGACGTCGATGGTCGGATCGTCCGGCGCCAGGGTGGCGATGAACGGGGCGACCACGTCGGTCAGGGTCACCGTGGGCGCGCCGATGGTCAGTCGTTCCAGTCGGCCGAGGGCGTGGAAGGACGCCGCCACCCTCAGGGCGTCCGCGCGTTGCAGCAGGTCACGAGCCTGCGGCAGGAGTGCGCGGCCGGTCGTGGAGAGTTCCGTCCGGCCGGCCGAGCGGTCGAAGAGCGGCACGCCGAGGTCCTTCTCGAGCTGGCGGAGCTGCCGGGAGAGGCCGGGCTGGGTGAGGTGCAGCCGGGCGGCGGCACCGCTGACCGTGCCGGCTTCGGCGGTCGCCACGAAGTATCGGACATGGCGCAGCTCCATCATGCCTCCCCGGCATAGTCAGGCTGCCGTCACGGTAATGGACGGGCATGGCCGGCGGCCCGAGACTGAACGGCGTGAACATGGATGCGGTGACATTCGAGGTCGTCGACCCGGCGACCCTGGCGGTGGTCGCCACCGTGCGGGACATGGGCATCGCGGATGCCGTCGATGCGGTCGACGCGGCCTCCGCGGCGTTCCGGTCCTGGTCCAGGACTCCGCCGCGCCGTCGCTCGGAGATCCTGTACCGCGCGTTCGAGCTGATGATCCGCGATCGCGACGATCTCGCGGAACTGATCAGCCGGGAGAACGGCAAGTCGCTGACCGATGCGGCCGGTGAGGTGACCTACGCCGCCGAGTTCTTCCGCTGGTTCGCCGAGGAGGCGGTGCGGCCCGGAGGCGACTTCGGTGAATCGCCGGCGGGCGGCACCCGTACCCTCGTCACGCACCGGCCGGTCGGTGTCGCCGCGCTGGTCACGCCGTGGAACTTCCCGGCCGCGATGATCACCCGCAAGATCGGCCCGGCGCTCGCCGCCGGCTGCACCGCCGTGGTCAAACCGGCCGCCGAGACACCGCTCACCGCCCTGGCCGTCGCCGCGCTGCTCGCCGAGGCGGGCCTCCCGGACGGCGTGCTCACCGTGGTCACCACCACCGGCTCGTCCGGTGTGGTCGGCGCGTGGCTGGATGACGAGCGGGTCCGGAAGATCTCGTTCACCGGCAGTACCGCCGTCGGCCGGGTGCTGCTGCGGCACGCCGCCGACCGGGTCGTGAACTCGTCGATGGAGCTGGGCGGGAACGCGCCGTTCATCGTCGCGGACGACGCCGATCCGGAGGCGGCCGTCGCCGGGGCGATGATCGCCAAGTTCCGCAACGGCGGGCAGGCCTGCACCGCGGCGAACCGGTTCTACGTGCACACGTCGATCGCGGCGGTCTTCGTGGCGCGGTTCGGCGCGGCCGTGGCGGAGCTGAGTGTCGGGCCGGCCTCCGCCGGTGCCGCGATCGGGCCGTTGATCAGTGCGGCCGCGCTGCGCCGGGTGACCCGCATCGTGGACGAGGCGGTCGCGGCCGGTGCCCGGATCAGCCATCGGGCCGCCCTGCCGGACGCGCCCGGTCACTTCTACCCGCCGACCGTGCTCGTCGACGTGCCGGCCGACGCGGCGATCCTGCGGGAGGAGATCTTCGGGCCGGTCGCGGCGATCACCACCTGGTCCACCGAGGACGAGCTGCTGGACCTGGTCAACGACAGTGAGTACGGCCTGGCCGCGTACGTCTTCTCCGGTGATCTGGCCCGTGCGCTGCGCCTCGGTGAGGCGATCGACGCCGGCATGGTCGGCGTCAACCGCGGTCTGGTCTCCGACCCGTCCGCGCCGTTCGGCGGCGTCAAGCAGAGCGGTCTGGGCCGGGAGGGCGCCCGGGAGGGTCTGCGCGAGTTCCAGGAGACCAGGTACCTCAGCGTGGACTGGCCCGGGTAGCCGTCCCGCGGCGGCGGCCGGTGTGGTGCGTGACGAAGGTCGCCGCCGTGGAGGTTAGCTTTGCGACCGTTCGGTCGTATAGCGTCGACGCCGATCAGGAACGGTTTCATCAGCGGGGGCACCAGATGACGCGCTACGTGGCGATCGGCGACAGTTTCACCGAGGGTCTGGGCGACACCCTTCCCGACGGCACCGAGCGGGGCTGGGCCGACCTGGTCGCCGCCGGCCTCTCCGAGATCGCCGACGGCCCGGTGGAGTATGCGAATCTCGCCATCCGCGGCCGCCTGCTCGAACCGATCGTGACCGACCAGCTCGAGGCCGCCCTGGCGCTCACCCCCGCCCCGACGCTGATCACCTTCAACGGCGGCGGCAACGACATGCTGCGCCGCGGCGTGTCACTGGACCGGCTGATCGAGCTGACCGAGCGGGCCGTGCGGCGCTGTGCCGACGCCGGGGTCCGGCTGGTCGTGCTCAGCGGCGCCGACCCCGCCGACCACCTGCCGTTCGGTGCCACCTTCCGGCAGCGCGGCGAGATCCTGACCGCCGCGGTGGCCGAGCTCCTCCCCCGTTACGACGTGACCTTCGTCGACTGCTTCCGCGACGTCGAGCTGCGCCGCCGGGTGTACTGGTCGGTCGACCGTCTGCACCTCAACGCGGCCGGTCACCGCCGGGTGGCGTCCCTGGTGCTGGGCGCCCTGGGCCACCCGGCCCCGCCGCACACGCTCGACCCCGGCCCGGCACCGGCCTTCCGCATCCTCAACGAGGCCCGCTATTACGGCGAGCACGTCCTGCCGTGGATCAACCGGCGGCTCCGTGGCCGCTCCTCGGGTGACAACCGCCTGCCGAAGTTCCCGACCTGGACTCCGATCACCGCCTGACGCTCATCGAAGCGCCACCGATTCGTCGCCCAACCTGCGTTGTCGCGTCCGCCACCGGCGCGAAATCCTGCAGGCCGATGCGTCAATCGGAGGACCGATGTCCGGGCTGCGTATTTCCGTCGTCATTCCCGCGTACAACGAAGAAGCAATGATCGGCGCCTGCCTGGAGGCTGTTCTTTCGCAGTCCCGGGCCGCCGACGAGGTGATCGTCGTCGACAACAACTCCACCGACCGGACCGCGGAGATCCTGCACGGCTTCCGGGACCGGGTGATCGTTCTCCGCGAGGAACGCCAGGGGGTGCAGCACGCCCGCAACCGGGGCCTGAACGCGGCGACCGGAGATGTGATCGTGCGCATCGACGCGGACACCCGGCTGCCGGCCAACCACCTGACCGCGGTGGAGGCGACGTTCGGTGATCCGTCGGTGGACGCGGCGACCGGGCCGGTCCGCTACTACGACGTGACGCTGCCACGGGTGGCGGCCCGGGGCGACGCGCTGATCCGCGGTCTGTGGACGGTTCCGAACGGGCGTCTCGACTGGGTCTTCGGGGCGAACATGGCGATCCGGCGGCCGATCTGGCTGGCGGTGGCGGCGACCCTCTGCACCGACGAGCGGTTCCACGAGGACCTGGATCTCGGTATCCACCTGCGGGAGGGCGGCTATGCGGTGCGGTACGCCCGGCGGCTGGTGGCCGGGACGTCGTCACGCCGGGTGAAGGGCGATTTCGCCGGGTTCCGGCACTACCTGCTGATGACCGAGCGCGGGTACGCCCGGCACATCGGCCGGTTGCGGCGTGGATCGTACGTCCGTGCCTGGATGACCGCCCGGTTCCTGCTGGCGATGTATCCGATGATGCGCTGGCTGCACACCGACCATCACCGGCGGCACGAGCTGCCCGTGGTGGTGGCCCGCAAGAACCCGATGGCCGGCGTCTGCGACTGACCGTCGCTGAACCGCGGGCACCCCCGCTCACGTAACCACGTCCGTCGGCTTCCCCCGGCCGTCGACGCACAAAGGAGTGCATCGTGAGCCCTGAGCAGCACATCTCCGTCTTCGATCTGTTCTCCGTCGGCATCGGCCCGTCCAGTTCGCACACCGTGGGACCGATGCGGGCGGCCCGCCTCTTCGCCGGCCGTCTGGCCGGAGACGATCACGTCGCCACGGTTCGTGCCGAGATGTTCGGGTCGCTCGGGGCCACCGGGCACGGGCACGGCACGCCGAAGGCCGTACTGCTCGGTCTCGAGGGTGACACTCCGGAGACGGTGGACGTGATCACCGCGGATGCGCGTGCCGCGCGCATCCGGGCGGACGGCCGGTTGCGGCTGCTGCGCGAGCGCGAGGTCGGCGTCGACCTGGTGCTGCACCGCCGTAGGGTGCTGCCGGGGCATCCCAACGGGATGCTGTTCACGGCGCTGCGCGCCGACGGCTCGGAGATCTCACGCCGGACCTACTTCTCGGTCGGCGGCGGGTTCGTCGTCGACGGCGCGACCACGGATGTGGTACGGCCTGCGCACACGACCGTCCCCTACGTCTTCGGCACGGCCGCCGAGTTGCTGGCGCACGCCGGCAGCACCGGGTTGTCGATCTCCCGGCTGATGCTGGCGAACGAGGGCGTGCAGCGTACCGAGTCGGAGATCCGGGCCGGCCTGCTCGACATCTGGCAGGTGATGAGCGACTGCGTGGACGCCGGCCTGTACGCCGAGGGTGTGCTCCCCGGCGGCCTGCGGGTGCGCCGGCGGGCCGGGGCCACCGCCCGTCAGCTGCGGGTGGCCGGGGACCGGGCCGAGCTGGCGATGGAGTGGCTGACCGTCTACGCGATGGCGGTGAACGAGGAGAACGCGGCCGGCGGCCGGGTGGTGACCGCGCCGACGAACGGGGCCGCCGGGATCATTCCGGCCGTGCTGCGTTACTACCTGGACTTCGTGCCCGGCGCGGACAAGGAGGGCGTGGTCCGGTACCTGCTGACGGCCGGTGCGATCGGCATGCTCTTCAAGCGCAACGCCAGCATCTCCGGTGCCGAGGTCGGCTGTCAGGGTGAGGTCGGCTCGGCGTGCGCGATGGCCGCGGCGGGGCTCGCCGAAGTGCTCGGCGGGACACCGGAGCAGGTGGAGAACGCCGCCGAGATCGGCATGGAACACAACCTCGGCCTCACCTGCGACCCGGTCGGCGGGCTGGTCCAGATCCCCTGCATCGAACGCAACGGCATGGCCGCCGTCAAGGCCGTCACCGCCGCGCGGATGGCGTTGCGCGGCGACGGCCGCCACCACGTGTCCCTCGACAAGGTCATCAAGACCATGAAGGAGACCGGCGCCGACATGAAGGACAAGTACAAGGAGACGTCCCGCGGCGGCCTGGCCGTCAACGTCACCGAGTGCTGACGGGTCTCCGGCTGGCTCTCACCGCTGTCTCGACGCCCGTGAGACAGCGGTGAGAGCCAGCCGAGTTCTTGACAAGAAAGTTACGTGCGTCAACACTTCGAAACAATCCCCCGTGCGTTAGCGCTAACAATCGGAGTTTCGATGCCCCGAGTCCTCAGTCGCACCAGCGCGTTCCTCGCCACCTTCGTCCTGTTCCTTACAGGCCTGGCCGCCCCCGCCAGCGCCCTCGATCCGTTCACCGGCTACCTGATGGCCCACTTCATCGGGGAGTCCAGCCAGGGTGAGCAGATCTACCTCGCCCACAGCAAGGACGGTCGCAACTGGACCGACCTGAACGCCGGCGGCCCGGTGCTGCTGTCCACGGTCGGCACCAAGGGCGTCCGCGACCCCGCCATCGTCCGCTCCCCCAACGGCGACAGGTACTGGATCATCGCGACCGACCTGCGGATCGCCGCCGGCACCTCGTGGAGCGACGCCTCCACCAGGGGCAGCAAGAGCCTGGTCGTCTGGGAGTCCACCGACCTGGTCAACTGGTCGGCACCCCGGCTGATCAACGTGGCCGGCGGCATCTCCGGCGCCGGTGACGCGTGGGCGCCGGAGGCCATCTGGAACCCGGCCACCAACGACTACGTCATCTACTGGGCCACCAACTCCGCGCTCAACGGCGTCACCAAGCACCGCATCTGGTACGTCCGGACCAGCGACTTCCGTACCGTGACCGCCCCGCAGCTCTACATCGACCGGGGATCCGGCCAGGGCATCATCGACACCCAGATCGTCGAGGTGGCCAACAGCCTGGGCGGCTACCGCTACTACCGGGCGTCCGCCGACGGGCAGATCACGATCGAGGGCGGCAACTCGATCCTCGGCGCGTGGACCAGGATCGGCGACCTCCAGCGCCTCGGCATCTCCAACGGCGCGACCGGCGGGAACGTCGTGGAGGGTCCGATGTGGGCGCAGACCAACGGCGCCAACGAGTGGCACCTCTGGGTCGACCAGTACGCCACCGGCCGCGGATACATGCCGGTGCGGTCCACCAACCTGGGCAGCACCGCCAACTTCGCGACCCGTAGCGACTACAACCTCGGCACCACCAAGAAGCGGCACGGCTCGATCCTGAACCTGACCGCGGCCGAGGAGAACCGGGTGCTGGCCAAGTGGGGCGCGGGCACCACGACGCTCAAGCGGGTCCAGTCGTACAACAACCAGACCCGGTACATGCGGCACTCGAACTTCGACGTGCGGATCGACGCGAACGTCAGCCCGCTGCGCGACTCCCAGTTCCGCATCGTCCCCGGCCTGGCGAACAGCTCGGGTCATGTGTCGTTCGAGTCGGTCAACTACCCCGGCCACTACCTGCGGCACTACGGCTACGACGGGCAGCTCGCCGCGAACGACGGCACCGCCACGTTCGCCGCGGACGCCACGTTCAAGCAGGTGGCCGGGCTGGCCGACGGTTCCTGGTCGTCGTTCCAGTCGTACAACTACCCGACCCGCTACCTGCGGCACTACGACTACCTGCTGCGCGTCGACCCGATCAGCACCGCCACCGAGAGGGCCGACGCCACGTTCCGTATCACCAGCTGACGATCCGGCTGGTTCCCACCGCTATCTCAGCGGCGCTGAGACAGCGGTGGGAACCAGCCCCTTTTTCGTTGCCGTACCTTGCGGCGCAAGGTACCTTGTGGGCGTGACAGACGAAGCGGCACTGACCACGGCCCTGCGCCGGGGCACCATCGAGTACTGCGTGCTCGCGCTTCTCGACAAGCGCGAGCTCTACGGCGTGGAGCTGGTGCACCAGCTCAGCAACGGACTCGGCATGACCACCAGTGAGGGGACGATGTATCCGTTGTTGTCGCGCCTACGGCGCAACGGCCGGATCGCGACCACCTGGCGCGAGGCTCCGGCGGGCCCGCCACGGCGCTATTACACCCTCACGGCGGACGGCGAAGCGGCTCTCACCCACTTCCGCACCGAGTGGGTCACCTTCCGCAGCGGTGTGGACCGCATCCTGGGAACGGAGAGTTGAGATGACCCAGACCGACGAACTGGTCGCCGCCTACCTGGCACGGGTGGAGCGGGCCGCGAGCCGACTGCCCGCCGGGCGCCGCGAGGAGCTGATCGGCGATCTGCGCGAGCACATCGAGATCGCACGGGCCGAGTCCGGCGCGGAGTCGGAGGCCGACGTCCGCACGATCCTGGAGCGCCTCGGCGACCCGGAGAGCATCGTGGCCGCCGCCGACACCCAGACCGACCTGCCCCGGGTCACCGCCCCCGCGCTGTACCCGACGGCGCCGCCGATGCCCGCGGCGCCACCCCACCGGCCGGTCTCCCGGACCGCGTTGTGGGCGGGGATCGCCGTGGCGGCCGCCGCCGTCGTGATCTTCTTCTGCTTCGCCGCGTTCGCCGCGGTGCGCGACGACCAGGGACCGGCGGAGCGGCCGATCGCGCCGGTGGAGACAGCCGAGGCACCGCCGAGTGTAGGACCCTGATTCCACCCTGATGATCAATTAGTAGGGTCTCGTCCGGGTTACCACGGATATGCGGGCGCGGGTGAAGGTTGAAAGGATGAGGCGGATTCGTCGTCCGGCCCTGGGAGGCCCGCAGTGAGGTTCGCCCGCCCCGCCACCGCCGTCGCTCTCGCCGCCACGCTGTTCCTCGCCGCGTGCGGCACCAACGATCCGGAGCCGGCCGCGGTCGCGCCGCCGGCCAGCCCGCACACCGGTCACAGCAGCTCCGGCTCGGCGCCACCGGCCAGCCCGTTACGCCAGGGCGAGCGGTTCGTCGAGGTGGGGCTGAAGACGCCGTACACCCCGGCCGCACCGAACGGGGGCACCGACGAGTATCGGTGCTTCCTCGTCGACCCGGGGCTGACCGAGTCGGCCTACCTGACCGGCAGCCAGTTCCTGCCGCAGAACGCGGCGATCGTGCACCACGCGATCTTCTACCGGCTCAGCCCCGAGCAGGCGAAATCCGCCGAGAAGGTGGACGCCGGGACCGCCGGTGAGGGGTGGACCTGCTTCGGCGACAGCGGTGTCGACGGGCAGACCGCCTGGGTGGCGCACTGGGCGCCGGGCGCCGGCGAGACGCTGATGCCGTCCGGGTTCGGGTTCACCATGCCGCCCGGCAGCAAGCTCGTCATGCAGGTGCACTACAACCTGCTCGGGGCCCCCGACGGCAGCCCCGGGGCGGACGCGTCCGGCATGCAGATGCGGATCTCCTCGGCGGCCGGGCTCAAGCCGCTGGAGACCGGCCTGGTGATGGCCCCGATCGAGTTGCCCTGCGCCCCGGGCGAGACCGGCGCGCTCTGCGACCGGGACGCCGCGGTCGCCGATGTCGGCACCCGGTTCGGCGCCGAGTCCGCGGAAACGGTCAAACAGCTCAACCAGTGGTGCAACGGCGGGGCCGCCCCGAAATCCGGCAACACACAGAGCTGTGACCAGCCGATCGAGCAGGGTGGCACGGTCTACATGGCGGCCGGGCACATGCACCTGCTGGGCCGGGCGATCAAGGTCGAACTCAACCCGGGGACGGCCAAGGCGCAGACCCTGCTGGACGTCCCGGAGTACAACTTCGACAACCAGGCGCTCGTACCCCTGGCGAAGCCCATCAGGATCGCCAAGGGGGACACCGTCCGGGTGACCTGCACCCACGATGCGACGCTGCGCAAGCAGCTGCCGCAGCTGCAGAAACTGCCGGCACGGTATGTGGTGTGGGGTGAGGGCACCAGCGACGAGATGTGCCTGGGAATCCTGGTCATGGCACCGGAGTAATGGGTATGTAGAGGTCCATGACCCAGTACGGCATCCACGCCTCGCACGAGCAGATCCCACCCGGCGCGCTTCTGGACGCGATGATCGCGGCCGAGCGCGCCGGGTTCGACGCCGCCATGTGTTCCGATCACTTCTCGCCGTGGAGCGCCCGCCAGGGCCAGTCGGCTTTCGCCTGGTCCTGGCTGGGTGCCGCGCTCCAGGCCACGAACCTGTCGTTCGGGGTGGTCAACGCGCCCGGCCAGCGCTATCACCCGGCGATCATCGCGCAGGCGATCGGCACCCTCGCCAGCATGTACCCGGGCCGGTTCTGGGCCGCGCTGGGCTCCGGCGAGTTCAGCAACGAGCACATCACCGGGGCGAAGTGGCCGCGCAAGGAGGTCCGCAACGCCCGCCTGCGCGAGTCCGTCGACGTCATCCGCGACATGCTCGCCGGGCAGGAGGTGTCCCGCGACGGGCTGGTCACCGTCGACCGGGCGCGCCTCTGGACCCGGCCGGAGGTCACCCCACCGCTGATCGGCGCCGCGACCAGCACGACCACCGCCGCCTGGTGCGCGGAATGGGCCGACGGACTGGTCACGGTCAACGCCCCCGAGGAGCAGCTGCGCGCGATGATCGCCGCCTACCGGGATGCCGGCGGCCGCGGCCCGATCTGCCTCCAGGTGCACCTGAGCTGGGCCGGCTCGCAGCAGGAGGCCGAGACGATCGCGCACGACCAGTGGCGCAGCAACACCTTCCCACCGCCGGTCTGCTGGGATCTGGCGACCGCCGAGGAATTCGACGTGGTGTCCGAGAACGTCACCGTCGAGCAGGTGGCGGAGGTCGTCAACATCTCCGCCGACCTGGAACGGCACGTCGAGTGGCTACGAGGCTATGCGGCTCTCGGCTTCGACCGGATCTACCTGCACCACGTGGGGCAGGACCTGATGCCGTTCATCGAGGCGTTCGGGGCGAAGGTTCTGCCGGCCCTGCGCTGAGGCACGCTTGTCGGCGTACATCCGCTCGTCCGCGGCGGCGAGCAGTTCGTCCGGCGCGACGATGCGGCGTTCGGTCCGGGTGACGGCGCCGACGGCGGCGGTGACGACCAGTTCGCTGCCGCCCCACGGCACCGGCATCGCGATCGACCGGGCGATCCGGTCACCGAGCGCCCGCGCCGTCGCGTCGTCCGCGTCGACACAGAAGATCAGGAACTCGTCGCCGCCGATCCGGGCCACCACGTCCCCGGTCCGGACCGCTTCGGTGATCCGCCGGGCGGTGGCGCGCAGGACCGCGTCACCGGCCTCGTGGCCGTACTCGTCGTTGACCGGCTTGAACCCGTTCAGGTCGCAGTAGATCAACGCCAGGTCACCGGGTGCGCCGCCGGCGTGCGCGGCGATCGCCTTCTGCATCTCGGTGAACAGCTGCCGCCGGTTCACCAGGCCGGTCAGCTCGTCGTGGGTCGCCTGGTAGATCAGGGCGTGCTTGAGCCGGCTGATCCGCACCAGGACGAGCGGGATGCTGAGCAGCGGCGCGATCGTCAGCAGCAGTCCGTCGGCGGGCTGCCCGAGCAACTGGCCGAGAGCGCCGCACAGCGGGATCAGCAGCAGCGCCGTACCGAGCACGCCGAGTTGCAGTTTCGGGGTGGGCGGGGCCAGGTTCGCGGCCGGCTCGCTGAGCTGCTTCACGCTCGGGTGCAGGCCGGCCGCACCGAGGGCGAGATAGCCGATGGCGAAGGACAGGGCTGGCAGCGACGCGTTGTCGCCGGTGACCGGCCCCATGTTGATCAGCCCGATGCCGAGGATGGTGCAGCCCAGCGACGCGAACAGGTAGTTCAGGCAGGCCCGCCCGGCCTCGCTGGTCCGGGCCACCCGCAGCAGGGCGCCGCAGATACCGAGCAGCACCAGCAGTTGGGTGAGCACCAGGAACAGCCCGGCCGTGCCCATCCCGGCGCGCAGCATGTGCGGCCGGAAGGCGAACTCCCACACCGGCGCGGCCAGGGCGATGCCCCATACGGCGGCGTCGATCGTGCCGCTCGCGTCGCGGGGTGCGTGCCGGAGCACGATCAGCAGGCTGGCCGCCAGCATGAACACGTAGCCGCCCAGCTGCGGCGGGACGACCAGCAGGTCCGGCGGCCTCACCAGACCCGCCAGCGCGGCGTACAACCATGCCGCGTTGGACACCGTGAGCAGCAGCAGGGCGAGGATCACCAGAACCCACGGACGCTGGTCGGTCACCCGGTGCCGGCGCAGGCCGGCCGCGATCGACACGGCGGCGATCATGCCGGAAAGCAGCATCAGACTGGTGCGCACCGACACCCCGCCAGTCACGTAACCGAGCGCGAAACCCACGGCCAGGACAGCGAAGCCCACCGATACGGTACGGCCGGCACGTGTCTCAGCCGGCCGGTACGACGTCGCGTCCCGGCCGATCAGGAGGTTCCCCAGCCGCCGCATACCGGTGCTCTTCGACGCCCCCGGTGCCGTCTTGAGGTTTAGTGAGCGGAACCGCCGGCCGTGCGCGGGCTCCCCGCGTGCTTGCGCGCGATGGGTTCAGCCGAAGGCCCGGAGGTGGCGGTCCCGGGCGGCCGTCAGGTGGGCCAGCATCGCCGTCTCGGCGGCGGCGGGGTCCCCGGTGGCGATGGCGGCGGCCACGCGGCGGTGCTCGCCGAGGGTGGTCCGGGTCTCGGTGTAGGGGAAGTACAGCCGATGGAGGTGCAGGTGCGCGTGGAGCCGGGTGATCGCGTCACGCAACAGCGGGTTGTCCGCGCCGGCCGCGACGACGTCGTGGAAGTGGGCGTCCAGAGCGGTGAAGCGGGCGTGGGAGCGCCGGCCGTCGGCGTCGATCTGCTCCTCGGGGGCCGGGCGGGCGGCCTCGGCGGTGATCGCGGCCCGGTCCTCGGCGCCGGCACGCTCGGCGGCCCAGCGGGCGGCGGAGCCCTCGAGGATCAGGCGCATGTCGAACATCTGATGGAACTCGTCGCGGGTGAGCAGCGGACTGACCGTGTAACCGGCCAGCGGGCGCTTGCGGACCAGGCCTTCGGATTCGAGTCTGGCCAGGGCCTCGCGGACCGGCGTGGGCGAGACGTCGAACTGGCGGGCGAGGGCATCGATGTTGAGCCGGTCCTCCGGGGCGAGCCGGTGTTCCAGGATGAGCGACTTCAGCGACTCGTGGACGTCGTCGCTGAGGACTGAGCGGCGGATCATCTTCTCTTCCCGTGTCGGCTTGACTACTGCATCGACAACCATTAAACAGTTTCGTAGATCCTATAGGATCTACGAAAGGACCCTTCTGTGGATCCGTTCGCAAGGGTGCCGCTGGGTGGCACCGAGGTCACCGTGACCCGGCTCGGCATGGGGCTGGCGCCGATCGGTGGACTCTATTCAGCCGTCGGCGACCGCACGGCAGCGGCCGCCGTCGACGAGGCGTGGCGACGTGGAGTGCGGTTCTTCGACACCGCCCCCCTCTACGGCGCCGGGCTGTCCGAGCGGCGCGCGGGTTCCGCGCTCCGGGGAAGGGACTGTTTCACACTGGCCACCAAGGTCGGCCGCCGCATCTTCCCCGGCGATCCGGAGACGCCGGGGATATGGGCCGAGGGCGGCGGCGACATCTCGTGGGACTTCTCGTTCGAGGGCGTGCGCGCCTCGCACCGGGAGAGTCTCGAACGGCTCGGCCTGGACCGTGTCGACCTCCTGCACCTGCATGATCCCGACGATCATTTCGATCAGGCGATGACCGAGGCGCTGCCGGCCCTGCGGTCCCTGAAGCGGGAGAAGACGATCGGTGCGATCTCCGCGGGCATGAATCAGTCCGCGATGCTGACCGCCTTCGCCGGGACCGGTCATTTCGACTGCTTCCTGCTCGCCGGCCGCTACTCCCTGCTCGACCAGTCCGGCCTGGCCGACCTGCTGCCGGAATGCCACCGCCGCGGGATCTCGGTGATCGTCGGTGGCGTCTACAACTCCGGCGTCCTGGCCGCCCCGGTGCCCGGCGCGACCTACGACTACCAGCCGGCGCCCCCGAAGATCCTGGCCCGCGCGCAGGCCATGGAGCAGATCTGCGACCGCTACGACGTCCCGCTGCGCGCCGCCGCCCTCCAGTTTCCGCTCGGCCATCCGGCGGTCGCGTCGGTGCTGGTGGGGATGCGCTCCCCGGAGGAGGCGGCGGACGCGGCCGCGATGGCGTCGGTGAAGATCCCGGGCGGCCTGTGGCGTGATCTGGCCGCGGCCTGGCTGCTGGATCCGGAGGTGCCGGTGCCGTGATCGTCGTCGACGCGCACCAGCATTTCTGGACGGCCGACCACCCGTGGCCGGCCGCCGACGGCCTGGACCGGCTGCCCAGCCTTCGGTACGCGCGGGGCTGTCCACGGTCGCGGCCGCCGGCCTGGTCAACGAGCTGGTGGTCCGGACGCCCCAGCTGCGTGCGTGCAGACCGCGCGGGAGCTGTTCGGACCGGACCGGCTGATGTTCGGGTCGGACTGGCCGGTCTGCGAGCTGGTCGCCACGTACGAGCAGGTGGTGGACCTGATGACGGCGGTCCTGGGCGGCCGGCCCGCCGGGATCTTCGGGCGCAACGCCGCCCGTGTCTATCGATGGGAGCTGTAGTTGAGATACCTGCGGGTAGGCCCACCCGGCGCCGAGCGGCCGGTCCTCTACTCCGAAGGCTCGCTCTACGACCTGACGCCGGTGACCGCCGACATCGACGCGGCGTTCCTGGCCGCCGGCGGCTACCGGGGCGATCCACGGGCGCTGCCGCCCGCGGACGTGGACGGCGGCCGCATCGGGCCGCCGATCGCCCGGCCGGGCGTGATCCTCTGCATCGGCCAGAACTACGCGGCGCACGCGGCCGAGTCGGGCGCCGCCCCACCGGCCGAGCCGATCGTCTTCTACAAGGCCCCGAACACGGTCGTCGGCCCGGAGGACGACATCCTCCTACCGCCGGGATCCGGGCGCACCGACTGGGAGGTGGAGCTGGGCGTGGTGATCGGCCGGACCGCCCGCTACCTGTCGTCGCCCGCCGAGGCGCTGGCCTGCGTCGCCGGATACGTGCTGGTCAACGACGTGTCGGAGCGCGAGTTCCAGCTGGACCGCTCGGGCGGCCAGTGGTCCAAGGGCAAGTCGTGCGAGACGTTCAACCCCCTCGGGCCGTGGCTGGTCACCCCGGACGAGGTGAGCTTCCCGCTGCGGCTGCGGTCGTGGGTCAACGGCGAGGCCCGGCAGGACTCCAGCACCACCGACATGATCTTCGACGTGGGGTTTCTGATCTGGCACCTGTCGCAGTTCACCGTGCTCGAACCGGGCGACCTGATCAACACCGGTACGCCGGAGGGGGTGGCGCTGTCCGGCCGCTTCCCCTATCTCAAGCCGGGCGACGTGGTGGAGATCGAGATCGACGGGCTGGGGCGACAGCGCACCGGGGTGAAGGGATGAGGATCACCGCGGTCGAGACCTTCGACATCCGGTTCCCCACGTCCCGGGAGCTGGACGGCTCGGACGCGATGAATCCGGATCCGGACTACTCGGCGGCGTATGTGATCCTGCGGACCGAGGACGGGTGGGCGGGACACGGTTTCACGTTCACCATCGGCCGGGGCAACGAGGTCTGCCGGGCGGCTCTCGACGCCCTGGCGCCCCTGATCACCGGCATCGACATCGGCGACCTGGGGGAATTCTCCCGCCGGCTGACTCATGACTCCCAGATCCGCTGGCTCGGGCCGGAGAAGGGGGTCATGCAACTCGCGGTGGCAGCCTTGATCAACGCCGCCTGGGATCTCACCGCCCGTATCGCGAACAGGCCCCTCTGGTCCCTGCTGTCCGAGATGTCGCCCGAGGCACTTGTCGACCTGGTCGACTGGCGGTACCTCACCGACGCACTCACCCCGGAGGCCGCCCGTGACCTGCTGAGCGACGCGGTTCCGGGGCGCACGGCCCGCTCGCGCCACATCCGAGAGGTCGGGTATCCCGCCTACACGACGTCGGCGGGCTGGCTCGGCTATCCCGACGAGAAGGTCGACCGGCTGGCGCGACAAGCCGTCTCCGACGGCTTCCGGCAGATCAAACTCAAGGTCGGGGCAGACCAGACCGATGACGTACGCCGATTCGCGCTCGCCCGCAACGCCGTGGGCCCCGACATCCGGATCGCCGTGGACGCGAATCAGCGCTGGGGCGTGACCGAGGCGATCGACTGGATGACCGCCCTGGCCCCCTGGGACCCGTGGTGGATCGAGGAGCCGACCAGCCCCGACGACGTCCTCGGCCACGCCGCGATCCGCCGTGCCCTGACGAAGGCCGGCCCCGGCGGCGGCCCGATCCGGGTGGCCACCGGCGAGCACGTCGCCAACCGGATCATGTTCAAGCAGCTGCTCCAGGCCGACGCGATCGACTTCGTGCAACTCGACGCCTGCCGGGTGGCCGGTGTCAACGAGAACATCGCGATCCTGCTGCTGGCCGCCGCCTTCGGCCGGCCGGTCTGCCCGCACGCCGGCGGGGTCGGCCTGTGCGAGGCGGTACAGCACCTGTCGTTCTTCGACTACGTGGCAGTCTCCGGCAGTCTCGACGACCGGGTCATCGAGTACGTCGACCACCTGCACGAACACTTCACCGACCCGGTCGTCGTCGAGCGGGGCGCCTACCGGGCTCCGACCGCGCCCGGTTTCTCCACCCGGATGCGACCCGAGTCGCTGGTCCGGTACGCGTACCCGGAGGGGGCGGCATGGAGCTGAACGGTTTCGTCGCGGCGATCACCGGCGGTGGTTCGGGGATCGGGGCGGCCTGCGCACGACGGCTGTCCCTGGCCGGGGCCAAGGTCGGCGTCCTGGACCTGAATGCCGGGCAGGGCCACTCGATCAAATGCGACGTGGCGGACGGGGAGTCCCTCGACGCGGCGATGGCCGAGCTCGCGCAGACGTACGGCGGCGTCGATTTTCTGATCAACAGCGCCGGGGTCAGCGCGGTCGGCACGGTCGAGGACAACGACGACACCGAATGGGCACGGGTGCTCGACGTGAACGTCACCGGGATCGCGCGGGCCAGCCGGGCCGCGCTGCCGTATCTGCGCCGCAGCCGGAACCCGGTGATCGTGAACCTGTCGTCGATCGCGGCGACCGCGGGGCTGGCGCAGCGGGCGCTCTACTCGGCGTCCAAGGGCGCGGTGCACGCGCTCACCCTCGCGATGGCGGCGGACCTGGTCGGCGACGGGATCCGGGTGTGCTGTGTGGCGCCGGGAACCGTGGACACCCCGTGGGTGGGGCGGCTGCTGGCCCGTACCGAGGATCCCGACGGCGAGAAGGCGCGGCTGGCCGCGCGCCAGCCGACCGGGCGGCTGGTCAGCGCGGACGAGGTGGCCGCGGCCATCCAGTACCTGGTGAGCCCGGCCGCGGGCGCGACCACCGGGATGTCCCTCGCGGTCGACGGCGGCATGTCCGGCCTGCGGTTACCCCGCTGAGCCCCGGATTCAGCCCGCCGACGTCAGTTCGTCCGCCGCGTCGGAGAGGAGCGCGGCGACGCGGGTCATCGCGTCGATCCGCTGCTCGATCTCCCGCGGTCGCGGGCTGAGCAGGGCGGTGACCGGCGTGTTCACCCACTCGCCGGTCACCACGTAACCGCAGCCCGGCAGGGCCTGCTCGATGCGCTGCAACAGGTCCCTGGTGAACAGCGCCGCCACCTCGGGCGTGCCGATGTCACCACCGATCAGCCGGCCGTCCGCGATCGACACCCGGCCCACCGGCAGCGGCCGGGGCAGCCGGGCCAGGTAGAACGTGTCATGGCCGCCGATGTCCCGGGTCTGGTCGAAGACGACGAACTCCACCCCGTTCGCGGTGCCGGCGACCACCGCGAAGGCGGGCGGCGCGGCGCGCAGGAACTGCTCCAGCCGGGTCGACGCGGGCAACGCGGCATCCTCCGCGCGATACGTCCAGCCGCGACGGGCCGCCAGGCGCGGCCGTCCGCGCAGCGTCCGCGTACGGGAGATCAGCTTGCCGGTCTGGACCAGGATCGTCACCCCACCGGCGAACCCGAGGACACCGGCGGCCCCGGGCTTGTGTTCCCCGATCAGCCGGATCGCGCCGACCACCAGCAGCACGCCGATGAACAGCCAGATCACCGGCCGCCGACGGCTGCGCAACCGGGCTGGGATCGGGCTGTTCGCACCATATCTGGTCCATTCGTTCACTGGTTCCTCCGCGAGCCGGGTGCCCCTCCATACCCGTCGACGGCACTGTCCGACCCTCCACACGGTACGGTGCGCATCCGGCTCGCGACACGCCGTTCGACCGCCACGAAGGTAACGGTCCGGCGTGTGGAATCAGCCCAGTACCGCCTCCACCCGGACCACCGCGCCCGGTTCAGCCGGCGGGACCAGGGTGCCCTCCACACGCTCACCGTCGACCAGCAGATGCGTGACCCGGCCACTGCCGGTCACGCTGATCTCGTAGGTGGCGCCACGGAACCCGCGGGTCGCGGTGAACCCCGGCCAGCCGGCCGGCAGCACCGGGTCGACCCGCAGACCGCCGAAGTCCGGGCGGACACCCAGGATCCACTGGCTGATGGCCACGTAGTTCCAGGCGGCGGTGCCGGTCAGCCACGAGTTCTTGGCCTCGCCGTGGGTAGGCGCGTCCCGGCCGGCGATCATCTGGGCGTAGACGTACGGCTCGCAGCGGTGCGTCTCGCTGATGTCCTCGCGGGCCGACGGGTTGAGCCGCTGGTAGTAGTCGAAAGCCCGGTCCCCGTTGCCCACCATCGCCTCGGCGATCATGATCCACGGGTTGGTGTGGCAGAAGATGCCGGCGTTCTCCTTGTATCCCGGCGGGTACGACGAGATCTCGCCCAGCTCGATGCGGTAGCTGGAGTAGGCCGGCTGCTGGAGCACGATCCCGTGCGGTGTGGCCAGCCGCTCGGCCACGCTGTCCAGCGCCTTCACGGCCAGCCCGTCCTCCAGGCCCACCCCGCCGAGCACGCACATGCCCTGCGGCTCGATGAAGATCTGGCCCTCGTCGTTCTCGCCCGAGCCGATCACGGTGCCGTGGAAGTCGTACGCCCGGCGGAACCAGGCCCCGTCCCACCCGTGCTCGGTGATCGTGCCGGCCATCTTCTCGGCCGCCGCCCGGTAGACGACCTCTTCGCCGTCCTGGCCGCGCAGTCCGGCGATCACCGCCAGTTCCTTGGCCGCCAGCACGAACAGACCGGCGATGAACACCGACTCGGCGACCCCGCCGGACGCGTTCTCGGTGGTCTGGAACGGCTCGCCCGGAGTGTCGGAGAAACAGTTCAGGTTCAGGCAGTCGTTCCAGTCGGCGCGGCCGATCAGCGGCAGACCGTGCGGGCCCAGCCGGTCCAGTGTGTACCGCAGCGAGCGGCGCAGGTGCTCGTAGAGCGGAACCTCGCTGCCCGGCACGTTGTCGAACGGCACCGGCTCGTCCAGGAACGTGTGGTCGCCGGTCTCCTTCACGTAGGCCGCCACGCCCAGGATCAGCCACAGCGGGTCGTCGTTGAAGCCGTCGCCGATGTCGTTGTTACCGCGTTTCGTCAGCGGCTGGTACTGGTGGTAGGCGCCGCCGTCCTCCTTCTGCGTGGCGGCGATGTCCAGGATCCGCTCGCGGGCCCGTTCCGGGATCATGTGCACGAACCCGAGCAGATCCTGGTTCGAGTCACGGAAGCCCATGCCACGGCCGATGCCGGACTCGTAGAACGACGTCGACCGGCTCATGTTGAACGTCACCACGCACTGGTAGGCGTTCCACACGTTCACCATGCGGTTCGTGTCACCGTCCGGCGTGGTCACCTGGAGACCGTTCAGCAGTCCGTCCCAGTAGGCGCGCAGGTCGGCGTACCCCTGATCGACGACCTCGGGCCGCAGCCACCGGGAGATGACCGGCTTCACCCGGGTCTTGTTGATCGTCTGCGAGCCCGGCGGGTCGAACTTGTCGTCCTTCGGATTCTCGGCGTAGCCGAGGACGAAGACGACCTCACGGGTCTCCCCCGGCGCGAGCCGGAGTCGCACGTGGTGGCTGCCGATCGGCTGCCAGCCGTGCGCGACCGAGTTCTTCGACAGACCGGTCTCCACCGCGACCGGCCGATCCCAGCCCCGGTAGGCACCCAGAAACGCCTCACGCTGCGTGTCGAACCCGGCGAGCGGCTCGGAGCAGGCGAAGTAGGCGAAGTGGTCGCGGCGCTCCCGGTACTCCGTCTTGTGGTAGATCACCCCGTCGACGACCTCGACCTGGCCGGTGCTGAAATTACGCTGATAGTTCGTGGCGTCGTCCTGCGCGTCCCACAGGCAGAACTCGACCGACGAGAACAGCGACAACTCGGCATGATCGGTCCGGTCGTTGGTGACCCGGACCCGCCAGACCTCCAGCGTCTCGCCCAGCGGCGCGAAATACAGCGTCTCCGCCCGGATGCCCCGGCGGGACGAGCCGATCTTCGTGTACGACAGCCCGTGCCGGCACTCGTAGTCGTCCACTTCCCGTTCCGGGGTCGGCTGCCAGGACGGCGACCAGTAGTCGCCGCTGACGTCGTCGCGCACGTAGACGTAACGGCCGCCCACATCGAGCGGCGCGTTGTTGTAGCGGTAACGGGTCAGCCGCCGCAGACGGGCGTCACGGTAGAACGAGTAGCCACCCGCGGTGTTGGACACGATCCCGAAGTAGGCGTCCGTGCCGAGGTAATTGATCCACGGCAGTGGCGTGTCCGGCCGTTCGATGACGTACTCGCGCTGCTCATCGTCGAAATGCCCGTAGCGCAACAGGTCCTCCCCCATTGCCGTCGGAGCCACCCCACGGACTCGCCGGGTGACAGAGAGCAGCGTTGGGAGCGCTCCCATGGTCGCTCATTTTACCGCTTCGATACCTCCATGGGACCAGTCCGAAAAGATCCTTCCCTTCTTATTCGGTACGGGCCGGACTTCCCGCCCACCGCAGCCGCCCTCCCCTGCCGTTTCGCCCCATCCGCTGCCGGGCGGAAGCCGGAACGGCCGCCCGAGCAAGTCTCGGACGGCCGTTCCGGGAACGGGTGCGGCTACGCGCTCCAGGGGCTGGCGACGGTCCAACTGCTGTCGGCGCTCAGCGTCAGCGGACGTTCGAATCCGGATCCGGTGCCGGAGGCGATCCAGGCCTGGGAGTCGTAGTGCCTGAGGAACCGGCCCGGGAAGTTGATCGACTCGAAGGTCACACCGGCCCCGCCCAGCCCCGGCCGGGCGCAGAACGTGGCGTCGGCCGCGAACAGCGCCGACCCGTCGTTGGCTGCCAACCGGATGCGGCTGGCGGCGTGCCGCAGATACTGCCCCGGAACGTTCACCGACTCGAACGTGTAGCACGACGCATCGGCCAGCCCACGGCGCAGCGTGAAGGTGGCGTCGCCCTTGAGCAGGGCGCTGCTGCCGGAATTCACCACCTCGGTCCCGCCGAGGCTGTCCGCGTGCCGCAGGTACCGGTCGGTGTATCCCCAGGTGGTGACCTGAAGCGACCGGCGCACGTCGAATGGGAGCAGCACCGCACTGCGCCACAGCGCCGGGTTAGCCACGTTCCAGGTCGCGTCCGCCGCGAACGTGCCACCGGTGTCGGCGTCGATGCGGACCAGGCCACCGGCGTGCCGCAGGTAGCGCCCGGGCAGGTTGGCCGACTCGAACGAGATCCCACCGGCCGCCAGTCCCGGCCGGCCGCACCAGGTGGCGTCCGCGGCGAACGACCCACCGGTGTCCGCGTCGACGCGCACCAGGCTGTCGGCGTGCCGCAGGTACCGGCCGGGGACGTTGACCGACTCGAACGAGTAGCACCGAGGGTCCGACAGCCCGGCGACGGTACGGAACGACGCGTCCTGCCGAGCCCCGTCACCACTGATCACATCGGTCCGGGCCACCGAGTTCGCATGCCGCAGATGCCGATCGGTGTAGCCGGCCGTGGTGACCTGGAAGGACCGTACGTGCCCGAGGGTCAGCGGCGTCGCCGAGTTCTGGTTCTTCGAGGCCCGGATCAGGCTCGTCAGGGCGGCCCGGACCTGGTTGGTGTCCACCTTCTGCACCTGACGGTCGTAGGTGAACAGCCCGTTGTACTCACCTTCGACGTCGGTGATCTCGGTGTAGACGAAGCCGGAGAGACCCTTGCCGGTCATCAGCCGCTCCGAATCTCGGATCATGCCGGTGAACCGGTCGTTGAGCTGAGCGTTGCTCGACATCTGCTCGTAGGCGAAGAACTGTCCGTTGGGGCTGTACTCGTGCCCCGGCGTCCGCAGGCCGAGCCCACCGAACTCGCCGAGGATGGACACCCGCGTGGACGACGGCGACGGTGCGTCCGGTCCGGTGTAGACGTGCCAGTCGATCATGTCCCCGGTGCCCGGGTCGCCCTTGGAGGCACAGCAGTTGAAGCCGGAATGCGCGTTCATCAGCCGGGTCGGGTCGTAGTTCTCCAGATTTCGGGTGACCCGCTGGGTCTCGGCGAGGTTCCACTCGCCCCACCCCTCGTTGAACGGCACATAGGTGATGACCGCGGGCGAGAAGCGGTGCTCGTCGACGATCTCCCGGGCCTCGGTCTCGAACTGCGCGATCTGTGCGGCGGATTTGGTGTCGTCTCCGCCGGACGGGATGTCCTGCCAGACCAGCAGGCCGAGCCGGTCGGCGTGGTAATACCACCGGGCGGGCTCCACCTTGATGTGCTTGCGCACCATGTTGAAGCCCAGGTCCTTGTGTTTCTGCAGGTCGAAGGCGAGTGCCGCGTCGGTCGGAGCCGTGTACAACCCGTCCGGCCAGAAGCCCTGATCGAGGGTGCCGGCCTGGAAGACGAACTCACCGTTCACCGTGGGCCGGAGCACCCCGTTGACCAGCCTGGTGCCGACCTCGCGCATACCGAAGTAGCTGGTCACCTGGTCGACGGTCGCCCCGCTCGCGTTCCGCAGGCTGACCCGCAGGTGGTAGAGATACGGATCGTCGGGCGACCACCGCCGGGCGTTCGGCACCGGCACGGTGAAGTCGGTGAATCCACCGGTGGCGCTGCCCACGACCGTGGTTCCGGCGAGGGACTCGGCGAAGACGCTGTGCCCGGTGACGTTCCCCCGGGTGAAGACGCGCACCCGTACGGTGTTGGCCGTGATGTTCGGATAGATGTCGACCGAGTAGACCGACGAGACCGGGGTCGGCTCCAGCCAGACGGTCTGCCAGATCCCCGACGTCGGCGTGTAGAAGATCCCGCTCGGGTTGTCGACCTGCTTACCGGACGGCTGCTCCTCGCCACGCCCGTTCGTGGGGTCGTAGACCCGGACCACGATCTCATTGGTACCGCCGTTGAGCTGCGGCGTGACGTCCACCTCGAACCGGTCGTAGCCGCCCTTGTGCGTGGTCACCTGCACACCGTTGACCCACACGGTGGCCTCGTAGTCGACCGCGCCGAAGTGCAGTTGCACCCGACGGCCCGCCCAGCCCGCCGGCACAGTGAAGGTCCGCCGGTAGAACATCAGGTCACGGTTGTCGTTGCGCATGATCCCGGACAGCGCCGACTCGACCGGATACGGCACGAGAATCCGTTCCGGCAGCGTCTGCCCGATCGGCGGGGCCGCGTTGCGGTTGACGTTGCCGGCCGGGTCGGTCGCGGGGTTGAGGAACTGCCACTCGCCGTTCAGTGACTGCCAGTCCGGCCGGGTCATCTGCGGCCGCGGATACTCCGGCAGCGGGTTGGTGGTGGAGACCTGGCTGGTCCAGGGCGTGGTGAGCGGCGGTGTCTTCGGAACGACGGCCGCCGCGGGCGCGGCGGCACCGACCAGGCCGGTGGCGGCCATGGCGAGCACCACGGAGGTACGGGCGACGAATCGGCGCATCGGACTCCTCAGGGGAACGGGCACACCGAGTTCCGCGAACATGAACCGCCTGGTCACGGCGGACATGCCGGACAACGGAGGCTGAGAGCGGACGAACAGAACCGGGAGGACAACCGGAACCCCGCAAGACCGAACGGGCTCACACAGGGTTGAACACATTCATCCATCGCCGCCAATCCTCTGTCAAGGTTCCGAACGATTTCCGGAACCAGCACAGTGGTCGTTATTGCCGCGTGCCGCTCAAGTCGGGAGTTGCCGGGAGAGACCGGTACGCCACAGGGCAAGATCCAGGAATGGGTGACTCTCCTACCGACCTCGCCGCGTTCGAGGCGACCCGCCACCGCATCCGTGAGGAACACCTGCGCCCGCCGGCCGAACGGCCACCATCCACCGCCCGGGGCCTTCACCACACCGCCCTGATCAGCAGCGACGTGGAGCAGACGGTCCGCTTCTACCAGGACCTCCTCGGGTTTCCGCTCACCGAACTGATCGAGAACCGCGACTACCCCGGTTCGTCGCACTTCTTCTTCGACATCGGCAACGGCAACCTCCTCGCCTTCTTCGACCTACCCGGTCTGGACCTGGGCCCCTACGCCGAGGTCCTCGGCGGCCTGCACCACCTGGCCATCTCCGTGGAGCCCTCCCGATGGGCGGAGATCGTCCAGCGTCTCACCGCCGCGTCCGTCGACCATGCGGTCCACAGCGACGTCTCCGTCTACTTCCAGGACCCGGACGGCGCCCGGATCGAACTGATAGCCGACCCCCTCGGCGAGATGTACGGCACCAAGGTCCTCTGACCCATGTCGAGCCGGAGGATGGAACTGTCGCGGATCGCGCCGGACCTGCGTGGGCCGGTGCGGCGTATGCCGACCATGCCGCTGGAGTCCGCGTGGTTCCGGCGGTTGACCCGGCTCGCACTGCCTCTGATGCGGTCGGTCACCTCCCCCGGCGTGGTGACCGAGCAGGCCATTCCCGGAGCGCCCGGAGTCCGGGTCCACCGGCCGGAGCAGGCCCGTTCGCGGGCCGCGCTGCTCTGGATTCACGGTGGTGGCCTGGTTCTCGGCGCGGCCAGGCAGGATGACCGGTTCTGCGGCGGCACCGCTGCCGAGTTGGGCATCGTCGTGGTGGCGGCCGACTACCGCCTGGCGCCCGAGTTCCCGTTTCCGACGCCACTGGACGACTGTCATCGGGCCTGGACCTGGCTGTTGCGCAACGCCGCACGGCTGGGTGTCGATCCGGGCCGGGTGATCGTCGGTGGCCAGAGTGCCGGCGGCGGCCTGGCGGCGGCGCTGGCGCAGCGGCTGCACGACGAAGACGGCGTGCAGCCGATCGCACAGTGGCTGTTCTGCCCGATGCTCGACGACCGCACGGCGGCACGCCGCGACCTGGACGAGATAGGCCACCGGGTCTGGAACAACCGGCACAACAGGTACGGGTGGGGCGCCTACCTCGGGTCCGAACCGGGCGCGACCGGTACGGAAGAACCCCCCGCTCATGCGGTGCCGGCCCGCCGCGATGACCTGACCGGGCTGCCACCGGCGTGGATCGGCGTCGGAGACGTCGACCTGTTCCACGACGAGGACCGGGCATACGCGGAGCGGTTGCGCGCCGCCGGCGTGCCGGCCACCTTCCACGCCGTTCCCGGCGCACCGCACGGCTTCGAGGCGTGGGCGCCGGATACGACGACCAGTCGCGACTTCATGCACGCCGGGCGACAGTGGCTGTCCGGCTTCACCGGATGACGCGTGGGGCGGCCCCGGCAGCCGGAGACGTTCAGGGGTTCACGCCGACGCTGAGCGACAACGCGTATCCCCTGCTCACGTCACCGGTGACGGTGGCCAACTGCTTGGCGCCCGCATCGTCGCCGAAGATCATGTCGCTCTCGAGAGTCAGCCGGGCCAGGGTGGTGATCGACGCCTCGTAGCCCTTCTCCCGGTAGACCGCGTCGCAGTATTCCTTCGGGATGGCGACCTGCGAGGTGGCGACGGCCTTGGTGGAGTCCGTGATGGCGGCCTCGCCGGGGTACACCTCGAAGTGGATGTGTGGCCACCGCCCGGGGTAGCAGGCCGGGAAGATGCTGGTGAACCTCACCTTCCCGGCCGAGTCGGCGATCTGGACGCCTCGCAGGTAGTTCTCCTCGGTGACGCCGCCGGAGTACATCGAGTAGAGGCCGGCCCGGTCGCAGTGCCAGATGTAGACGGCGGCTCCGGCGAACGCGGCACCACCGTCGGCGAGGTCCTTGATCGACAGCTCGAGGGTCATCGGCACACCTTCGGCGATGCCACTGGCGTCGCCGAAGCTGGAGCGGATGTCGCTGCGGATGATGCCGCTCTGTTCGAGGACGTCGGGACCGTTGGAGCCGTCGCCGGGGTACGGCCCGGCCGTCTCGTCCGGGATCTCCGCCGGCGCGACCGGCGAGCCTGAGGCACCCGAGGGGGCGGAGGAGCCGGACGAGGCCGGCGAGGCGGTGGAGCCGGACGATCCGGTCGGCGAGGACGGGGAGGTGCAGGCGGCCAGGCCGAGTGCCGCCGTGCCGATGCCGAAGGCCCGCAGGAGCTGCCGCCGGCCCATCAGGGTGCCCAGGTCGAACCCGAGACCCTGGTCGAAGATCTCCTCGTCCGGGTTGGGGAGTGGACGCCCCTGATAAGCCGGATGGTGCTGTGCAGTCACGGTTCCTCCGATGTGCCGGCCGGTGGGTGTCACGCCATCATGCAAGCACCGGAGGCTATGGACCGGCTGTGTGTGTCAGCCGGCCGCTTCGACGATGCCTGTGATGATCGATGCATGTCGAACTTCGGGGATACCGGCACATTGAGCCGGATGCAGCCGGGGTCCAACGCGAAAGTTTCCGGAAGATTTCACCGCTCCTATGTGGATCCGCGGTAAAGTCGCTGGACATCGACACGGATCAGGGGGCACCCGTGGTGGACGAGACGGTGCCGGCGGGGCTGGACACGTCGACGGCGCATCCGGCTCGCCGCTACAACTACTGGCTGGGCGGCAAGGACAATTTCGCCGCCGACCGGGAATCCGGCGACATGATCGAGCGGGCCCACCCCTCGGTGCGGCTCGCGGCCCGGGAGAATCGCTCGTTCCTCCAACGGGCGGTGCGTTTCCTGGCCGAGGAGGCACGGGTCGACCAGTTCCTCGACATCGGCACCGGCCTGCCGACGGCCGAGAACACCCACGAGGTGGTCCAGCGCCGGGTCCCGCACGCCCGGGTGGTCTACGTCGACAACGATCCGATGGTCAGTGTGCACGCCCGCGCGCTGCTCACGAGCAGTCCGGAGGGGGCCACCCGGTATCTGGAGGCCGATCTGCGTGATCCGCGGGCGATCCTGGGTCACCCGCAGCTCAAGGAGACCCTCGACCTGGACCGGCCGGTGGCGCTGGTCCTGATCGCGGTGCTGCACTTCATCGCCGACCATGCGCAGGCCCGCGCGGCCGTCCGGGAGTTGCTCGCCGCCCTGCCGTCCGGCAGTTACCTGGCCGCGTCGAACTTCACCCTCGACTTCAGCGACCCGGAGGCGGCCGCGGTCGCCCGCCAGATGATCGCCCAGGGTCGCTCCGACGCGCACCCGCGCACCCGCGCCGAGTTCGCCGAGTTCTTCACCGGTCTCGGCCTGATCGGCCCCGGCATCGTCCCGGTCTCGGAGTGGCTCCCGGAAGTTCCGGCCCACCAGCGACCACCGGCCGATCAGGTCGCGATCTACGGAGCGGTCGGCCGCAAGCCCTGACCGGCGGCTTCGAAGATCAGATCCTCAAGACCCGTCGAGGGTACGGCCATAGCGCACCTCCTCCAACGGGAACCCGTGCGACGTGTCCACCTTCGACGCACCGTCCGCAGACCAGCCCGCCGCCTCGTAGAACCGCCGGGCCCGGGCGTTGGTCGTCAGTACCCACAGCGTCGCCCGCCGGAAGCCGGCCGACGTCAGATGGTCCACGGCCGCCGTCATCAGCTCCCGCCCGGCGCCCGACCCCTGATGGGCCGGTAGCAGGTAGATCGCGGTGATCTCGCCGGTCACCGCCGGGTCCGCGTCGGGGTCACGGCTCGGCTGGACGGCCACGAACCCGTCCGGGGTGACACCGTCGCCCCAGATCAGAATGGCGGCGGGTGGCCGCAGGCCGGTCAGCCACCGCCGCCATCCGGGTTCACGCTGGGCCGGATCGAGCGAATCCAGATGGTCCTGCCGGATCAGCCCGGCGTAGGCCGCCTGCCACGTGCGGACGTGCACCACCGCAAGCGCGGCGGCATCCCCGGGCACCGCATGACGAACCGGCATCCCGCAACGATAGCGGCGCACCGACGGCACGAGCACCGGCCGGCGGATCCGAAGTGGAGGGCCGCCGCCGGTCGCGCGGCCCGGTCACGGACGATCCGGGTCAGCCGGCCGCGGGGGGCGGAAATGCCGAAAGTGACGGTGGTACGGGCTCCGCCTCGTCGCCCGCACCACCGTCACGTCATCGCAGGGTCAGCGGCGCTTGGTGGTCGCCGGCTGTCCGGCGGCCTCCTCGGCGGCACCCTGCTCGCCCGCGGCGCCCTCCTCGGCGGCACCCTCGTCAGCGGCACCCTCCTCGGCAGCGCCCTCTTCGGCGGCACCCTGGTCCTCGGCGCCCGCGTCACCGGCACCGGCGGCAGCGGCTACCGCCTTGGCGTCGGCCAGGGCCAGGCAGGACTGCAGAAACGCCTGCTGGGCGGAGGTGACGGCGACACCCGCAGCGGCGGCCTGGTCGGCGGCACCCTGCTCGGCAGCGCCCTGCTCGCCGGCCGCGCCTTCCTCGGCCGCACCCTCTTCAGCGGCGCCCTGCTCCTCGGCGGCACCCGCCTCGGCGCCCTTCTTGTCCTTACCCTTCGCGTTCTTGCCGGCGGCTTCCTTCTTCGCGGCCTTCAGGACCTTGGCGTACTTCTTGGCGAGAGCCCGGTTCTCGGCCTTGGCGGCGGCCGGGTTCTCGGCGGCCTGCTCGGCGGCTTCGGCGGCGTCCTCGGCTCCGGCCTCACCGGCGGCCGCGGCCGCGTCGGCGGCGAACGTGTCGCACGCCGTTTCGAGGGCGACGGCCGCGTCCCCGGCAGCCTCGCCGGGAGCCTGCTGCTCGACCGGGGCCAGTTCCTCGCCGTTGCAGATCACGTTGGCGCCGTCGACCTGAAGCTCGGTGCACTGCGAGATGTCGAACTGTTCGCCGTTCACCGAGATCACGCCCGCGGCCGCCGCCTCGGGTTTCTTCTCGGTGCTGGCGTTCGCGAACTGGACACCGGCCACGCCGCTGACCACGAGCACTCCGGCGATCACCACCGCGCCGATCGTCTTCCGCCGGTTGTCCGGGTTGTCACGTCGGTACGAGCGCGCCCTCATAATCACTCCTCGTCGTTGAACATCCATGCCGTCGGTTGGGGGGCCATACGGGCGGCGGCCGCCGAGAGGTTCAACGCCCTCGTCCGAAAGGATCCGTTACGACCCCGGAAAGGAGCATCAAAAGCGCAGCTCACGGTACGTGCGGGAAGTGCTCGAAAAAATATTCCGGAACCCCACCACGGGGGGATCGATCGATGGTCACGCAGGGTGGGAGTGTGACGGAACCGAGTGTCCACTACGTACGGTGACAGGTGCCGGACGATCGTTCCCGCGCTACGGTGGAGCGCGACGGAGATCCCGGCCCGGTCTGGGAACCGGTGAGGAGGTGCCCGGCTGTCGTTGCCCGGGGTCAGCGGACCTCGAGTTCCAGCAGTGAGTATCCGTAGGTGCTGACCCGCTTGACGCCGTACATCCGGACGTGCCGTGCGACGCCCGTTTCGTTGATCTTCACCGTGCCGCCGGTGCCGGTGGTCGTCGAGTAGACGCGCTTCCAGGTCTTGCCGTCACGGGACGTCTCCACCCGGTAGGCGGTGGCGTAGGCGTGCTCCCACACCAGGACGATCTCGGAGATCTGCCAGTTCCGGCCCAGGTCGACACGGAACCACTGGGTGTCGGAGAAGCCGCTCGACCAGCGACTCGACGGATCGCCGTCGATGGCGTTGGCGGGCTTCCACGGGTCCCCCTCGGAGCCGGATGCACTCGCCGTGCCCTGTAGCGCGAGGTTCGCCCCGGAGGGGTTCGCCCTACCCGTCACGCCGGGTTTCGCGCTGGGCACGCCGGACGCCGGAACGCTCGCCGACGGTGTGACCGGTGCGGAGGACGCGACGCCGGTGATCGGCGGGATCGCCGGTGGCGACGCTGACGGGGCGGCAGTCTCCGGCTCCGCTGTGGACTCCATGGGGACGGGCGCGGCTGCCGCGGCGGGGGGCCGCTCCCGGGTGCGGTGGACGGCGGCCAGGGCGATCGGTACCGCGAGCAGCAGCACGGCCCCGGCGACGATCCAGGCCCGGCGGCGTGCGGTGGGGCGCTTCGGGCGTACCGCCTCGGGTGGCGAAACGGGCCGGGCGGGAGCCGGCGGACCGGCCGGACCACCGCCCTGGCCGGGAGGCGGCGCGGCACGCGGAATCTGTGGCATGCGGGTGAGCCGCAGGCTGTCCGCCCGTGAGGGCCGGCGCCGCTCCCCGGTCGCCGGATCCAGCGGCTGCCCGCCGTCACGCCCGTCCACGCGGATTCCTCCCGCTCGCATGCCGGCGGCCCCGCGGCCGCCGCGCAGTATCTTGGCGCAGAATCGGCGCCGGGCGATGCGATCGAGACTGTCGTGAAGTGGCGGCAGGGCGTGGTGCAGGGCGTCAACGTCGGGAAAGTGAGAGCGATCACATTCGCGTGTCGCGGCGGCATTGCCGCAGGTCACCGAGGGTTTTTGTACGGCTACCTTCCAGTGCGGCCAGGATGCCGGCGGAGAGCGGGACGGGCACCCTGAGCCGGCGGTGATCGCGCGGCAAGGGGTGCCCGTCTCGGAACTTGATCACCTACCCGATCGGTCTCCTCCTCGTGGGCAGGTGCGCGGAACGACTTGAATCAATGCACGGTGGAAACGCCGGACGTCGTGACGAGCTTGCGCACGGCGGCCCGGGTGATCTTCTTGAGTTCGCGGTCCTTCGGGTCGTTCGCGCCGACCAGGCCCACGGTCAGGGCGACATCGCGGTAGGCGACCTGCGCGAACGTCACCCGCGCCGAGATGTCGATGCCGAAGAACCGGGCGTCCAGGGTCACGATCCCGGTGATCGACTCGTCGCCGAGCTGCGGATTCCAGGCCAGCGGCTGCGTCATGATCTTGGCGCCCTCGACCTCGATCAGCGGGCAGTCCTCCAGGACCTCCTGAACATGGTCGACCAGCTGCAGGGCCTCGTCCTCGCCGACCGCGGACAGCGCCTCGACGATGACGGCGCCGGTCTTCTCGTGCGTGAAGGCGACTCCGGCCGTCGGCGGGACGTCGTCGAAGTCGGGCTCGGTCACCGGCGGCGGGGGCGGGCTGGCCTTGACCGGCTCCGGCGCGGACGGGCCCGGTACGTCCGCGGGCGGGACGGTGGGAACCGGCTCATCCGTCGGGATCGCCGGACCGGTGGCGGTCAGCGCCGAGACGTCGTCGGCGGCCTCGCAGGGATTGCCGCTCAGCTCCTCCGAGGTGAGCATCGCTGCCAGGATCTCGGCGAAGCCCTCCTCGTCCTGCTTGATGTACCCGGCAGGCACATCCTTCCCGGTGATGAGCGCCTTCTCCAGCTGTTCCTGCCGGTCCGGCGGCTCGGGCACACCCGCGATCACCGGAGCCACGGCGCTCGCCGGAGCGGGCAGGCCGGCGATCGAGGACAGGCCGAGTCCCGCGGAAACGGCGAGGACGGCAGGGAACTTGAATGTTCTATGTGTTATGAGAGCCATTCTTACAGGCTAGATATCATTTGTACGTTAGGACGTAATAGTGACGATTTCGAAGACGGCCACCCGGTCGGCAGCGGCCTCGAACTCGTCCGCACCGCCGGTGGCGACCAGCCCGATCCGCACGAAGAACGGCACTCCGTGGGGCACCTCGGCGGGAAACGCCCGCATCACGGCACGCCGCGTTCCCCCGTCGGTGATCTCGGTGAGCCGGACGTGCTCCCGCCGGCGCCCGGAGGCGAGATCACCCCGTCCCGCCGCGCGCACGTTCCTGGCCCAGTCCCCGTCGGGGAGCCCGGCCACCAGGTAGCGGCGGCCCTCGACGATCAGCGGGGAGACCGGCGTGGGACGGGGCGTGCCGGAGCGCCGGCCCGGAACGGTGAGCACGTGGACGGTGCCCAGTCGCAACCCGAGCCGACTGAGGACCCGGACCACCCGGTTGACGGCGGGCAGCCAGCGGGGCAATCGCAGCGCAGTGGCCATCACGGCAATCCTTTCGATGATCGAAGCATTATGTCCACGGTACGGTATATTCCTTCGAGTGTCGAAACAATCCGTGTTCGGCCGACGTGCCGTCCGGCCGTCCGGCGAGCAGACTCCCCTGGCAGCCGCCGCCGACGCCGCCGCGGCCTTCGGGTCGGCCACCGACGAGGTCGACGAGGCGGTCGCCGAGGTACTCGCCGTCAACCGCACCGACCTGCGGATCCTCGGGCTGGTCGACGCGGCCGGGACGATGACCGCGGGTGCTGTGGCCGAAGCCGCCCGGCTCAGCCCGGCAGCCACCACGGCGGCCATCCAGCGGCTGGTCGCAGCCGGTCACCTGCGCCGCGACACCGATCCGGACGACCGTCGCCGTGCCGTCGTCACCGTCACCCCGGAGACCGCCGAGGTGATCGACCGGCTCTACGGTCCGATCGGCGAGGCCGGGCACCGGCTGCTCACCCGATACACCACCGAGGAGTTGCGCCTGGTCACCGGTTTTCTCGAGCGGGGCCGGGCGATGCAGATCGCGCAGGCGGCCCGGATCAGAAACACTGCCCGGGACCCCGGCGTGTGACCGTCGGCCGGCACGTGGTGCGTCAGAAACACTGCCCGGGAACCCGGCGTGTGACCGTCGGCCGGCACGTGGTGCGGTCGAAGTCGGGCGCCGGCATCCACCGGGCGGCGGGCCACTACGCCCGGTGGGCGATCCGGCCGTCGACGACGGTGAGGGCGATCGGGGACTCGGCGAACTCGTCCGGGTCGGCGGCCAGCGGATCGAGACCGAAGACCGTCAGGTCGGCGCGGTGACCGGGCACGAGACGGCCGGACCGGCCGGCCTGTCCCGCCGCCGCGGCCGCCTCGCTGGTGTAGCCCTCCAGGGCCATCCGGGCGGTGAGGGCCTGCTCCGGCAGCACCGCCTCGACACCCGGCTCCCCCGCCGGCCGGCGCAGGCGGGCCGCGGCCAGGATCGCGCGCGGGTCGAACGGCGCGATCGGCCAGTCCGAGCCGAGCGCCAGACGGGCCCCCTGATCGCGCAGGTCACGGGCCCGGAACGCGCGGTCGGCACGGCGTTTGCCGAGCCGGGTCGACCAGTTGTCGCTGTGGTCGGCCCGGATGTAACCGGTGCAGTGGGTGGGCTGCATGCCGGCCGTCACGTTCAGCGCGGCGAACCGCCCGATCAGCTCCGACGGCATCGTCTCCAGATGTTCCACCCGGTGCGGAACCGGGGTGGCGGGCACCTCCGCGTAGGTGTCGAGCACGTACCGGATCCCGGCGTCGCCGATGGCGTGCGTGACCAGCGGGACACCGTGCCCGGCCAGGAACGCCGCGGCGGACCTGTAGTCGCGCGGGTCCGGCCAGAAGCAGGCGGTCGATTCACCGTGCGTGTCCGGCTCGTCGAGCCAGGCGGTGCCGCCGTCGATCGTCCCGTCGATCATGAACTTGGCGCCCTCCACCCGCCAGCGCCGGCCGGCGAGACGCTGCTGGGCGAGCACCGCGTCCAGGCCGTCCCGGCCGGTTCCGGGCATCACGAACGGCGCGAACCGCCAGCGGACCGGCAACTCCCCCTCGTCCTCCAGGGCCCGGAACAGGTCGAGGGAATCCGCTTCGAAATCCATCGCGTTCGCCGCGGTCAGCCCGCACGCCGCCATCCGCCGCAGCAGATCGGTCAGGCGGGCCCGGCGCTCGGCCGGGGCGTCGTCCGGCAGCAGGGTGCGGACCAGATCGAGGGCCTCCGGTTCGAGCAGGTGCCCGGTCGGCGTACCGCCGGCGTCGCAGACCACACTCGCGCCGGACATGAACGTCCGCGGCCCGTCGACACCGGCCATCGCCAGGGCCCTCGGGCTGACCAGCGCCGCATGCGCGTCGAAGAGCAGCAGGAACACCGGGACGTCCGGGCCGACCGCCTCGACCAGCGGCGCATGGGTGATCGGGGCACCCGCGAAGGCGTTCGGATCGAGACCCCAGCCCTCCAGCCAACCGCCCGGCGCCACGTCCGCGGAGCGCAGGGCAGCCTTCAGCCCCTCGACGGTACGGACGGACGACAGATCCACACCACGGGTGAGGCCGATCCCCATCACCGGGTGGAAGTGCCCGTCCACCAGGCCCGGGGTGATCGTGGCGTCCCCCAGGTCGAGCACCTCGGTGTGCGGGCCGCGCCAGTCCCGGGCGTCGGCCCGATCGCCGAGCGCGGTGATCACGCCGCCGGCCGTCGCGACAGCGGTCGGGGCCCGGTCACCGGACAGAGTGTGGATCCGGTCGGCCATCAGAATCAGGTCGGCGGCGCTCACGCGTGGGCCTCCTCCGTGCGGCGGGTCTCGTCCTCTACTACCGGCGCGGGCGGAACCGGGTTCACCGCCCGCGCTCACCGCGGAGGAATGTCCCGCCCGGGCTTGCGTCGATGCGCCAAGCTGTCCTTCCCAGCTCACCTCTCCCGGGACGGCCGTGACCACCTCGTACCCCTGCCCTCGATGCGGCGCCACCGCGACCCTCCCGGACGGTTGCCCCGGCTGCGGTGCCGGCCCCGACGCCGACGCCGCCGAAGTAATCCGCCTGGACCGGGAGATCGCCGACCTCACCCGGCAGCTCCACGACGCCCGCGCCCACGCCACCGCCCTCGACCGGCGGCTGCACGACACGCGCGCCACCCGCAACCAGATCGCCGCGCGGGTCGTCGACCGGCGCAGCCCCGCCCCCGCTCCCGCACCGGTTCCAGCCCCTGCCGTTGTCGTCCCACCCGCGCCGGTCGAGCCCCGCCTCAGCACCCTGACCGTGCAGAACGTCCTGTTCACCCTCGGTGGGCTGCTCCTCGTCGTCGCGGCCGCCGTCTTCACCGCCGTCGCGTGGGCGCAGGTCGGCGTCACCGGACGGGCGCTGCTGCTCGCCGGCGCCACCGTCGCGGTCCTCGCGGTGCCGCCGTTCGCCGTCCGGCGCGGCCTCACAGCCGCCGCGGAAACCCTCGCCGCCGTCGGCCTGCTCATGATCCTTCTCGACGGCTACGCGGCGTGGGCCGTCGACTTCCTGTGGGTGCGGCGTTACGACCCCTGGGGGTACGTGGCCACGGTCCTCGCCGTCACCGCGGTCCTCGCCCTCGGCTACGCGTCCGTGACGAGACTCCGCGGGCCACGGATCGCCGCGCTGTTCATGAGCCAGCCGGTGTTCCCGCTCCTGGCCGCCGCCGGCGGTGCCGACCTCACCGGCTGGTCACTGGCGTTCACCGCAGTCGCGGCCCTCGACCTCGCCGTCCTGCGTTTCCGGACGGCCCGCTTCAAGGCTGACGGGATCGGGGTGCTCGCGTACCTCTGCGCTGTCCTCGCCGGTGCCGTAGGCACACTCATCGCCCTCAGCGACGTCGTCGTGGCCACCCGGCCGGGGCCGGCCGCGGTCGCCGGGACGGCCCTGCTCCTGCCGCCGATCCTTCTGCTGACCTGGTCGATCCTGGCCCGGCGGCCGGTTGCCCAGGCGTTCGCCGCGGGGCTGCTCGTCGTCGCCGCCGGCTTCGCGGCCACCCGCTGGGCCTGGACCCTGCCCATCGGCGCCCAAGGCTCCGACTGGGCGGCCGGGCGGCTCGCCGTGGTCGCCCTCGTCCTCGCCGCGGTGACCGCCGCCCTTCCCCGGGCCCGGCCGCTCCTCGCTTCGACCGCCATGTGGGCGCCGCCCGCCCGGCCCATCTCCACGATCCCCGGCCCGCCGCCGACCGAGTCGGCCGCTTCGCCCTTCTTCGCTCCCACCACCGGCTCTGTGGCGGCATCCACCGTTTCTTCCGACGCCACCGCGCTGGCTTCCTCCTCCGCCACTGCCACCCCAGCGGCCTCGGAGGCCTCGTCGGCCTCCGCCACCTCATCCGCCGGCCTCGCCGCTTCCTCCGGCCTCGCCGCTTCCTCCGGCCTCGCCGCTTCCGCCGGCCTCGCCGCTTCCTCCGGCCTCGCCGCTTCCTCCGGCCTCGCCGCTTCCTCCGGTGGCGTCCGCTCCTCCGGAGGCGGCGGCTCCTGGGGGGACGCGGCAGGCGTTGCTTGGCTGCGACGGTGGGTGTCCGGTGAGGCCGGGTTCGGGGCCTGGGTCGGTGCGCTTCTGGTCGGGGTGGCTCCGGCCGTCACCGTCTTGTCGGCTGCGGTGGCGGGGGCCATTCGCAGCACGGAAGCGGCACGGCCCGTCTTCGGTGCGCCGCTGGAACGGGCCGTCGCCGGGCCGGGACCCGATCTGGTCGTCGCCGCGGTCGTGACCGCTCTCGCGTACGCGCTCATGCTTCCCCGCCGGACCCACACGAACCTGGGCCTGACCGCTCTCGCCGTGGTGGGGTTGATCGTTCCGGCGGCCTTCGGGCTGGCCTGGTGGACGGCTACGGTCGCCGGGCTGGTCATCGCCGCGGTCGCGCTGGGGCTCGCCGCTCGTGCCCAGACGCTGCGGGACACCGGCTACCGGATTACGTTCTGCCTGGTCGGGGGCATGCATGCGGTAGTCACCGGGTTCGGGAACGCCGAGGTCATCGCCGCGGTCCTCGGGGTCATCACTGTGCTCGGGGTGGGTGCCGCTCTCGGGCTGCGCAACGCTCCCCGCGGTGTCGATGTGGGTGCCGGGGCGCTCGTCGCGGGACTTTTCGCCGGACCCGCGGCGGTGTGGCTGACCCTGTTCGCCGCGGACGTGCCGGTCACCGGACGGGTCCGGGTTCTGCTCGGTACAGCGGTGCTGCTCTGCCTCGTGGCGCATGCGGTCCACCGGTGGCTTCCCGGCTATGGTCCGCAGTCGCTCGGGGTCGCTCTCGTCGTGACGGGCTTCGCGCCGATGTGGGCGGCAGCCGGTGACGACCCGGCTGTGCTGTACTCGGCGGCGGCGCTCCTGCTGATCGTCGCGCTACTGCCGATCCCCGCCGCCCGGTCCGCGGCCGGGGCCCTCGCGGCCGTCCTGCCGGGGCTGGCGCTGCTCGCGCTCACCACCGTGGACCTGGCCGTCGTACTCCTCGAACCGTGGGCCGCCCTCCGGAACGTCTGGTCGGGCATCGCACCGCAGCAGTCGCCGGTTGCCTGGTCGTCTCTGCTCGCCCTTACGGCCGCCGGGTTCGCGGCCTCGGCCGGTAGCCGGCTCCTCGTCCGCTCGGGCTCCCTCGTCCTGGTCTCCCGGCCCGCCGGGAGCACCACTTCGGACTCCGCGACCCTCCACTCCGCACCCGGCGGGCCGGTCGCCGGCCACGCTGCGCCGGGATATCCCGGCGCGACTTCTGGCGGCGCGGCCCGGGGTGGTGCAGCTCCGGGCAACGCGAGCCCGGGCGGTGCAACTTCTGGCGGTGCAACCCCAGGCGGAGCGACTTCTGGCGGGGCAACCCCGGGCGGAGCGACTTCTGGCGCTGCGGTCTCCGGCGCCGCAGCCCAGGGCGGTGCAGCCCAGAGCGGTGCAGCCCCGGGCGGTGCAGCCCCGGGCGGTGCAGCCCCGGGCGACGCGGCTTTCGAGGGACCCCTTCCCGGCGGCTCGTCGCCGGAGGCCTTCAGTGCTGAGTCGGATCGCGCGGGTGCCGGCTCCGCCGGTGGTCGGCGGAGCGAGTCAGCCGGAGCCGCGGGCTCGGGCGGTGGACCGGCTCGGGTTCCGTTCTCGGCTGGTGGACCGGCTCGGGTTCCGGGCTCGGCTGGTGGGCCGACCCGGGTTCCGGGCTCGGACGGCGACCCGATCGGGATTCCGGGCTCGGATGGCGGCCCGGCCGGGGTTCCGATTTCGGCTGATGTGATCGCCGCGTGTGCGGCGGCGCCGTTTGTCGCGGTGCTCGTGCCGTTGGTTTTCGCGGCGGGCGGGGCGGCGTGGCCGGCGGTGCCGATCGCGGGACTGATCACCGGGCTGGCCGGGCTGCTCGGAGTCGCGCTGGCTCCGGCACGGCACACGGTGGGCAGTCTCCTGACGGTGCTGTTCGGTGCACTGGCCGCTGCCGGGGTGGCCGGGTCGACAGCGGGGCACGGGGCGACGATCGCCGCGTTCGTCCTGGTTCTCGGGGCGGGACTGGCCGGCGGGGTATTCGCTCGGGCGGAGTCCGACCGGGTCGCGGGCTGGCTTGCCGGGGGTGTCTCGGTGGTCGTCGTCGCGTACACGATCGCTGATCTCGCCGACCTCGGGATCGCCGGACCGCCGCTGCTCGTCCTCGCCGCCGCGGCCTCGGTCGTCGCCCTGGAGTGGGTCCTGGCGTCCCGCCGGCCGGGGGAGGCATGGGCGCCGCTCGTCGTCGGGCACGCGTCCGCGCTGGTGGCGGTCTTCCTCACGGAGAGCCTCGGGTGGGCGGCGCTGGTCTGCAAGCTGTGGGCGCTGGTGCTCACGGTCCGGGCGTTGCGGCCGGGTGAGACCCGGCGGGGGCGGTTCGGGTACGCCGTCGCCGCCGGATCGGTGGCTCTGGTGGGCTGGTGGCTGCTGCTGTCGTCGCGGGACGTGGAGACCACCGAGGTGTACACCCTGCCGGCTGCCGCGCTGGCGGTCGTCGCCGGATGGTTCGCCCGTCGTGGACGGCCCGAACTGCCGTCCTGGAGTGCCTACGGCGCCGCGCTGGCCGCCGCGTTCCTGCCGACCCTCGCCGTCATCGCGAACAGCACCGCCGACGAACCGCACTACCTGCGCCGGCTGCTGCTCGGCGTGGGGGCGCTGGTGGTGCTACTCGCCGGTGCGCGGGCCCGCCTCCAGGCCCCGGTCGTCACCGGCGGCGGAACGCTGCTGCTCGTCGCCCTGCACGAACTCGTGCAGTTCTGGGATCTGCTGCCCCGCTGGGTGCCACTCGCGGTCGGCGGTCTGCTCCTGGTCGGCATCGCCACCACCATGGAACAACGCCGCCGGGACGTGGCCCGCCTCCGGGCGGCCGTCGCCCGCATGGCCTGACCCTCGCAACGTCTGGAGGGATCTCGGGTCCAGGGCTGGCGGCCCATGGCGATGAGTTGTGGTGGTTACCGCCCGCGGAGAGGGCGGTATCGGCTGCACCGCACGGGGTCAGTGGTCTGCGAGCGATGGCAGGGGCGCACACAAGCGTTGTGTGCGTCCCTGTCATCGCCCTGACCGTGGTGAACGCCCACGATCTGTCAATCGTGTGCGCCTATCCGTGCCAGGACGAAGCGGAAGCCCACATTCAGCGATTGTGTGCGCTGGCCACCGTGCGCTGAAGGCGGCGGCGACCTGCCCGTCGGCGACCTGCCCGTCGGCGACCTGCGGCAGGCCGATCACCCCGGGCGGGATCGAGCGGCCAACAGACACGACACCGGCTATCGACGCCGCCACAAACCGGCGTGCCCGGCAAGGCAGTGACACGCCGCGACGCGGGGCCAGCTCAGTGGAAGCCGCAGACGCGGCGCCCGGTCAGTAGACGTCGCGGACGCGGGGCCCGGTCAGTAGACGTCTCGGACGCGGGGCCCGGTCAGTAGACGTCGCGGACGTAGCGCTTGTCGGTGGCCAGCTGTTTCAGGTAGGCGGTGGCGGCCTCGGCGGTGAGGCGGCCGTGGTTGACGGCGATGTCGTGCAGGGCACGGTCGACGTCGCGGGCCATGCGGCTGGCGTCTCCGCAGACGTAGAAGTGGGCGCCGGCCTGGAGCCACGCCCAGAGCATGGCGCCCTTCTCGCGCATGCGGTCCTGCACGTAGATCTTGGATCGCTGGTCCCGGGAGAACGCCACGTCGAGCCGGCTGAGGATGCCGTCGGCGCGGAGGGCCTCCAACTCCTCGGCGTAGTAGAAGTCGGTGGTGCTGCGTTGCTCGCCGAAGAAGAGCCAGTTGCCGCCGGGGGCGCCGGTGACCTGCCGTTCCTGGAGGAAACCGAGGAACGGGGCGATGCCGGTACCCGGACCCACCATGATCATCGGGGTGTTGGGGTCGGCCGGTGGGCGGAAGTGCGGGGCCCGCTGGACGTAGACCGGTACGGCGGCGCCGGCGGGGGCGTCGGCCAGGTGGGTGGAGCAGACGCCCTTGCGGGGACGGCCGCGGTGGTTGTCGAAGCGGACCACCGAGACGGTGAGGCTGACCAGGCCGGGATCGGTGAGAGGGGTGGAGCTGATCGAGTATTGGCGGGGCTGGAGGCGCTTGAGGACGCGGGTCCATTCCTGGGCGGTGGCGTCGACCGGGTGTTCGGCGATGACGTCGGCGGCCTGGCGGCCCCACGTCCATTTGGCGAGTTCGCCCTTGTTGTCGGCGCGGAGCAGGGTGCGGATCTGCGGGGAGCCGCTGCGTTCGGCGACGAACCTGAGCAGGTCGGTGGTGACCCGGGTGATGTCGAGGTGACGGCTGAGCGCATCGGCGAGCGGCAGGGCCCCGAGCCGGTCGAGCTCGACGACGGCGTCGCCGGGCAGGCCGGTGACGGTGAGCCATTCGCTGACGAGTTCGGGACAGTTGACCGGCCAGACGCCGAGCGCGTCACCGGCCTGGTAGTCGAGCATCCCGCCGGTGTCCAGCGTGAACCGCCGGACCTCCTTGGCGGAGCCGGGCAGGCTGAGCAGCCGGTTGCCGATGAGAGCCGCGGCCAGCGGCGCGGCCTTCGTTGGCCCGGCGAGCGCGGTCACGACCGGAGCGGACACATCGGGCGCCGCGGCCACCACAAGCGCTCCGTCCGGCGACGCAGCGGATGCAGCGGATGCAGCGGGCCAAGCAAGCGGCATGGCAGGCGACGCAACCGATGCAGCGGAGGACGCAAGGGGTACAGCAGGCGACGCAAAGGGTGCCGTGGGCGACGCAAGAGGTGCAGCAGGCGACGCAAGAGGTGCAGGCGGCGGCGCAAGGGGTACAGCTGGCGACGCAAGAGGTGCAGCAGGCGACGCAAGAGGTGCAGTCGGCGACGCAAAGGGTGCAGTCGGCGACGCAAAGGGTGCAGTCGGCGACGCAAAGGGTCCCGCAGGTGACGCAAGGGGTGCAGGCGGCGACGGGAGCGGCACGGGAGGGGATGCACCCAACGCAGCGGGCGGCGCCAGGCCAGCGGGAAGCGAAACAAGCGGCGCAGATGACGAGGCAAGACCAGCGATAGGCGACGCAGAACCGGCGAAAGGCAGGGCAAGGGGCGAGGCAGGCGGCGAGGGAGGCGACGTAATGGGTGCCGCGGGCGGTGGGGTAGGGGCTGTTGGGGCGTCGGCCAGGGCGGTCAGGACCGAGGAGAGCCAGCCGTCGGCGGTGGATTCGAAGTCCGGCTCGCAGTCGGCGCGCGGGGCGAGGCGGACCGCGCCCAGTTGGGCGAGGCGTTCGTCGAGGCGGCGGCCGTGTCCGCAGAAGTCGTCGTAGTTGGAGTCGCCGAAGGCGAGGACCGCGAACCGCTGCCCGTCGAGCCGGGGTGCGGTGTCGCCGGCGAGCGAGTCCCAGAACGTCGACCCGTTGTCGGGTGCGTCGCCGTCGCCGAACGTGCTGGTCACCACGAGCAGGTCCGCGCCGGGATCGAGCAGGTCGGCGGCCGGGCCGTCCATGCCGAGCACGGTCACCGGGCGCCCGGTCTCGGCGAGGCGTCCGGCGACGACCCGCGCGAAATCCTCGGCGTTGCCGGTCTGCGAGGCCCACAGCACCTGGAGACGGACCGCCGGCGGCTCCACGGCGGGCGGGAGGCCCGGCGCCACGGTGGGCAGGAGACCCGGCGATGGTACGGCCGGAAGCACGCCCGCGAGCAGCCCGTTCACCCACATGGCCGTGTCCGGGTCGAACGGGGCGTTCGCCGGCAGCGCCGCCGGTCCGGGCCGCAGCGTGGCACCGGCGAGGAACCCGGCGAGATACCGCCGCTGGCCCTCGTCGAGGACGGGCGGCGCCGAGTCGAGGCCGAGCCGCGCGAGCAAGGCGTTCGCCTCGACGGAGAAGACGGCGTCAGCGAGGGAGGACCCACCGGCCGAAGAGAGGGACAGCCCACCGGCCGAAGGAACGGCAGGCCCGTCGGCCGAAGAAACGGACAGCCCACCAGACGAAGAAACGGCAGGCTCGTCGGGCGAAGAAGCGGAAGGCCCGTCGGACGAGGAAACGGACGACAGAGCGGACGGCCCACCGGACGACAGAGCGGGCAGGCCCCCGGGCGAGACGGCGGACTGGCCCCCGGGCAAGACGGCGGACTGGCCCCCGGGCAAGACGGCGGAGGGGCCGCCGGGTGCGGCGCCGGTCGGGGCGGGCGCCGGGGCGGCGGCGACGCGGGTCAGGGCGACCGCGCACACCTTCAGTTCCGGCTGGAAGGAGAGCGGATCGACCGCGTCACTGGTCACCGCGTTGACGCTGACGTACTCGCCGAACAGGTCGTTCCAGTGGATCGGTGCGAAGCAGGTGCCCGGCAGGACGCGGTCGGTGACGACGGCCGGCAGTACGGCCCGGCCGCGGCGGGAGGCGATCTCCACCAGGTCACCGGCGGTGATCTCGTACCGCTCGGCGTCGACGGCGTTGATCTCGAGGAACGGCTTCGGGTTGAGCCGGTTCAGCTTGGCGATCTTGCCGGTCTTGGTCATGGTGTGCCACTGGTGCTGGAGACGGCCGGTGTTGAGGACGAACGGGTAGTCGTCGTCGGGCATCTCGGCGGGGTCGGTGTGCGGACGGGCGTGGAAGACGGCCCTGCCGCCGGGTGTGGCGAAACGCAGGCCGCCGTCGTCGGTGCGGTAGCGGACCGGGTTCCGGTCGGGGCCTCCGGGGGCGGCCGGCCACTGGACCGGGCCCTGTGCCAGCCGCTGGTAGGTGATGCCGCGGAGGTCGTACCCCGTCTGCGGGTTGGTGAAGGTCTTGATCTCTTCGAGGATCTCCTCGGCGCAACCGTAGGTGAAGGCCTCGCGGTAGCCCATCTCCGCCGCGACGCGGGCGATGATCTGCCAGTCGGGCAGCGCCTCGCCGGGTGCCGGGACCACCGGGTGGACGAGGGTGAGGTTGCGCTCTGAATTGATCATGATGCCGTCGGCCTCGGACCACATGGCCGCGGGCAGCGCGATGTCGGCGTAGGCGTTGGTCTCGGTCTCGGCGAACGCGTCCTGGGTGACGACCAGTTCGGCGGCTTCGAGGCCGGCGATGACGGTTCGCCGGTTGCCGACCGAGGCGACCGGGTTGGTGCAGATGATCCAGCAGGCCCTGATCCGCCCGGCGGCCATCTGCTCGAACATGTCGACGGTGCCCCTGCCGACGTCGGTGCGCAGGGTGCCGGCCGGTACGCCCCAGACCGCCTCGGTGAACTCCCGGTCGGCGGGAACCAGCACGGACCGCTGACCGGGCAGCCCCGGGCCCATGTAGCCCATCTCGCGGCCGCCCATGGCGTTGGGCTGGCCGGTGAGCGAGAACGGGCCGCTGCCGGTACGGCAGATCGCGCCGGTCGCCAGGTGCAGGTTGATCAGGGCGTTGGTGTTCCAGGTGCCGTGGGTGCTCTGGTTGAGGCCCATGGTCCACAGGCTGACCCAGTTCCCGGCCGCATCGATCCACTCGGCCGCGGTCCGGATGTCCTCCTCGGCCAGCCCGGTCAGCTCGGCGACCCGGTCCGGCGGATAGTCGGCCAGGAACCCGGGCATCGCCTCCCAGCCCTCGGTCCACGACCCGATGAAGTCCAGGTCCGGCGTGATCAACCCCAGCAGGCCGTTGAGCAGGGCCAGGTCGGCGCCGGGCCGGATCTGCAGGAAGAGGTCGGCCTTCTCGGCGGTGGCGGTACGCCGCGGGTCGACGACGATCAGCCGGGCCCCGGCCCTGACCCGTTCCATCATCCGCAGGAAGAGGATCGGGTGGCAGTCGGCCATGTTCGAGCCGATCACCAGGAACACGTCGGCGTGGTCGAGGTCGTCGTAGGAGCCGGGTGGCCCGTCGGCGCCGAGCGACAGTTTGTATCCGGTGCCGGCGCTGGCCATGCACAGCCGTGAGTTGGATTCGATGTTGTTGGTCCCGATGAAGCCCTTGACCAGCTTGTTCGCCAGGTACTGCGCCTCCAGGGTCATCTGTCCGGAGACGTACATGGCGAAGGCGTCCGGGCCGTGCTCGTCGATGATCGCGCGCAGGCGCCGGGCCGTCTCGCTGATCGCCTCGTCCACGCCCCGCGGCGACGGGGTGGCCCCCCGGTCGGCGCGGATCAGGGCGGTGTCCAGCCGGCCCGGCGCGGCGAGCAGGTCGGCGCTGGTGGCGCCCTTGGTGCACAGGCGTCCCGCGTTGGCCGGGTGGTCCCGGTCCCCGCTCACCTTGATCACCTTCAGCAGGCCGTCGTCCTGGCGCGCGACGTCGAGCACCATCCCACAGCCGACGCCGCAGTATCCGCACACGGTTCGCACTCCGGTGACATCGGCAGCCACGGACACCCCTTCACGTTCAGCTCGCCACCAAACCTAGAAAGGCCCGGTTTCCACGTGGTCACTTGAAGGTGCGTCGCCGATTACCCGAAGGTCACCTCCCCCGCCCGGCCGTTGTGAGTGGCGGGGGTCATCGGATGGTGGTGGTGGCCGTCGCCGACATGGTGCCGTCGGGCAGCTGGAGCCGGAACTCGTAGCGACGGCCGCCGGGCAGCATGGTGGTCCGGTACCGGTTTCCGGTGACCGGGTACGGGTCGGTCCGCCACGACTCCCCGGTGGTCGCGTCACGCAGTTGCACCCGGTAGGTCAGTCCGCGGCGAATCTCGGTCCAGACGACCGTGGCCGTGCCGGGCTCGTCGCTGCGGGCGGTGACCTCGGTGGGCGCCACGGACGGGAGCCGGACCCGGACCACCTCGGAGCGCGGCCCGACACCGCCGTCGTTGACCGCGGTGACCGCGAACTCGTACTCGTGGCCGTCGGCCAGGTTGTGCACGACCGCCCTGGTGCCCTTGACGGCGATCTCCTCCTGGACGAACTCCTTCTGCCCGGCGGTCACGTCACGGCGGAAGATGCGGTACCACTCGGCACCGGCGGACCGCCAGGTGAGTTCCGCGGTGCCCGATTCGACCTCCACCTCCACCTCGAGCCGGGTCGGCGCCTTGACCGGCGCGGCCACCACCGCCCGCATCCGTACCGGCGGCGATTTCTCGCCCACCCCGCCGGAGTTGACGGCGGCGACGGCGAACTCGTACTCGCGGCCGTGCCGCAGCGGGGCGGTGTCGAAGGTCGTCCGGTCGGTGAGTCCGGGTACGCCCCAGTCGCCGCCGGTGCCGGCCTCGCGGGTGAACACCTGGTAGGACAGCCCGGGTGCCACGGACGGCCAGGTGAGACGGACGGAGCCGTCCTCGCGTGCCACGGCGCCGGGCTGCCCGGGTGCCGCCGGTGGGGCCACGCGCGGTGTGACCCGGACACCCGCGGACGGCGGGCTGTCCCCGCCGCCGCCGACCGCGACGACGGTGATCTCGTATTCGTGGCCGTGCCGCAGCGGGCCGATGGTGGCGCTGACTCCGGGATAGGTGCCGGCCGCCTCGGGTTTGCGCTGCCCGGCGGTGAGGTCCCGGTGGTACACCCGGAACAACTGGACGAACGGGACCTCCCCCCAGCGCACGGTGACCCGGCCGTCGGAGAGCGCCCGGACCTCGACCGTGCCGGGGGCGTCCGGTGGCGGCACGGTCGCCCGCATCCCGGCGGGCGGGGACAGCGGGCTCTCGCCACGCTCGGAGACGGCGGTGACCGCGAACTCGTAGTCGTGGCCGTTGGTCAGGAATTCGGTGCGATAGGTCGTGGCCGAGCCCGGACCGTCACCGGGCAGGCGTACGAAATGGGTCTGCCCGGCCGTGACGTCGCGTCGGTACACCCGGTAGGAGATGTCCTGGCCGGCGACCGGTTGCCAGGCCACGCTCGCCGTGCCGGCACCGTCGGCGACGGCGGTGAGCCCGCCGGGCGCCGCCGGGCCCCGCGCCGAGCCGGCCGGCGGCCAGGCGACCTCGGCGAACCGGGGGCGGTACACCCCGGCGTCGGCGTAGGTGACCGCCTCGTCCAGGTTGTTGACGTTGTACGACACCAGCAGCCGTCCCTTGCGCGACAGCTCCAGGTGCAGATCGGCGTCGTAGACGATGTGCCCCTGCGCGACCTCGGGCGCGCGGAACAGATAGTGCGGCCCGCTGAACGGCCCGGTCGGGGAGTCCGCGGTGTACGCCACGAAGTCGGCGCTGAAGATCAGGTTGTTCTCGTGGGTGACCAGCACATACTGGTCGCCCACCCGGCGTACCCCGTAGTTGGTGCCCACGCCGCTGAGCAGTCGTGCCGAGTCCTTCTCGGCGGCGGACCAGCCGCTGCCGTTCCAGAACTCCCACGCACCGCCCAGATCGGGACCGGCCGTCCGGGCCACGTGCGCGAACTTCATCGCCCCGGACCCCTCGGTGCCGTAGATGTAGTAGCGCCCGCCCTCGGTCATCACCTCGGATCCCCAGGAGATCCGGTCACCGAGCGGCAGTTTCCGGACCGGGCCGGGGGTCAGGCTGCCCTCGCTGAACTCGGCCAGCATCGTCCCGGTGAGCTTGTGGTCCAGGGGGCCGGCCCCGGAGCGGCGGTACGAGTTCGCCAGCACCTGCACCCGGCCACCGGCGACCGCCGCGTCACCGATCCAGTTGAACTCGGCGGCGGCCGGGGTCGGCACCAGCGCGGCCGGGGCGGACGGATCTCCGCCGTAGTGGAACCGGTCCAGCCGGCCGTCCTGCTGGACGATCGCCGAGTTGTTGATCAGCCCCGAACTGCGGGGCCGGGAGCCGTCCGGACCGGGCCGGCCGAGGAAGGTGTCCGAGAAGAGCCAGAGCGTCCGGCCGCCGGACAGTGCCACCGAGGCGGTCCGGTCGGCGCCCAGCCAGGTGCCGGACGTGTCGCCGTACTCCTGGAACATCGTGGTCAGGTCACCGGCCGAGAACCTGCCCTCCTCGTCGCCGACATCGACCGACTTCGCCACGGCCGTCGCCAGCGCTCCGGCGACCAGTGTGGCGGCGACGCCGCCGATGAGGACGCGACGCGTCACCGTACGCAATGCCCAGACCCCCGTCCGCTGTCATTCGACGCTGAGGGTCGCACTTTCAGATTGCCTTTCGGTAACGGATGTCCGGAGTCGTACCGCTACCAGCGCACCTGTCACGGTCAGGGCGGCCACCGCCGCCCCGAACGCGCTCCAGGCGATGCCGGCCACCGTGTGCGGGACGGCCAGCCAGACCACCGCGACCAGCAGGGCGGTGACCACCCACAGCGGCGCCGACGGCCACCGGGCGCCCGCCGCCACCTGGGCGTTGATCAGCATGAACACCAGCCCGTAGCAGGCGCCGGTGGCCGCGAAGACCGGAGCGTACCGGCCGAGGCCCGCGTAGTCCGGCCCACCGGCCAGCCGGAACGCCAGGCCACCGGCCAGCGCGGCGGCGGTCACCAGGAACGCACCGCAGGCGCCGACGAGCAGGAGACCGAGGCGCAGCGTCCGCCGGTCGCCCTGCGCCAGCCGGGGCAGCGCCAGCACCGTCACCACCTGCGGCGCCCACAGTGCGCCCTTGGTCAGCACGGTGCCGACCGCGTAGGCGCCCGACGCGTCCGGCGGCAGGAAACGACGGGACAACAGCAGATCGGCGTACGAGACGACGAGCGTCGCGAGGGTGGCGGCGCCCGCCGTGAAGACCGCGTGCACGGCGATCGACTCGCCGTGCACGGGCGTCCCGGGCCGCCGGGCCAGCAGCTGCAACACCGGCAGAGCGAGGATCGCCGTCGCCGCACCGATCAGCAGGGAGGTGGTCAGGCCCGCCCCGGCGGCCAGTCCCAGCACCACCCCGCCGTACCGGCCGCCGGCCACCACGGCCAGCCCGGCCGCGAGCGGCAGGAAACGTTCGTCGCCCTGCATCTCGCCCAGCCAGCGCCCGGCCGCGACCACACCGACCGTGGAGACCGCGGCCAGCAGCGTCGCCGGCACCGGCAGCCGCAGCACGACCACCGCGACCGGCATGACCAGGAGCAGCGCGCCGGCCGCCGCCGCCATCGTCAGCACAGTGGAACGGCCGGCCGGGGACGGTCCGTTACGGGCCCGGTGCACGGCCACCGCGATCTGCAGGCCGGTGCTGGCCACCCCGACGATCGCGGTCATCGCCAGGAGGGTGGCGAGCACACTGAAGTCGGCCGCGGTCAGCCGGCGTGCGCCGACCACCGGCACGATGTACGCCAGCCCGTTGGCAAGCACACCGGCGACGGTGACCGCCAGTCCCGCCGTACCGATACTGCTCAGCTTCGCCATGCTCGTCCCTGCTTCATCGTGCTGAAATGCGTGGATCACACTAGGGGAGCGACCCGAGGAGAGGAGGTTCGTCCTGCGACGGCTCGCCCTACCGGTCACCGCGCTGTTCGTCATGGTGCTCGTGCTGGCTCCACTGGCCGCGCCCGGCTACGTGCTCTCCTACGACATGGTGTTCGTGCCGCGGCAGCCGCTGCGCTGGGACCTCGTCCTGCCGTCGGCGACCCTGCCCCGGGCGGTTCCCCTGGACGCGCTGGTCTCGCTGGCCACCCAGGTCGTACCGGGCTGGCTGCTCCAGCGGCTGCTCCTGGCCGCGATCCTGCTGCTCGCCGCCCTCGGCGCGGGCCGTCTGGTCCCGGCTGAGCGGACCGGCACCCGGCTGGTCGCGGCGGTCGCCTACGCATGGGCGCCGTACCTCGCCGAACGGCTGCTGCTCGGGCAGTGGGGTCTGCTGCTGGCGTACGCCGCGCTGCCCTGGCTGGCCGCCGCCGCGCTGCGGGTGCGTGCCGGGGATCGCCGCGCGCTGCTGCCGCTGGCGGGCTGGGCCGCGCTCGCCGCGGTCACGCCGACCGGCGGCCTGATCGCGCTGGCCACGGTCGTGGTGCTGACGTCGTCCTGGCTCGCGGCCGGGGTGACCCTGCTACTCAACTCCCCGTGGCTGCTGGCGGCCGCGCTGACCGACGCGGACGGGCGCAGCGACCCGGACGGGGTGGCCGCGTTCGCCGCCCGCGGCAACGACTGGACCGGGGCGCTCGGCGCACTGCTCGGCACCGGTGGGACGTGGAACGCACAGACGGTGCTGCCGAGCCGGGCGTCGGTGCTGGCCCCGCTGGGGACGCTGGTGGTGCTGGCGCTCGCCGGGTTCGGCCTGCACGAGCTGTGGCGACGCTGGCCGGCCGGGACCGCCACGCGGCTGACGGTGCTGGCTGCGGGCGGGCTCGCGACAGCCCTGCTCGGGGTGGTTCCCGGCGTGCGGGATCTCCTGGAGTGGCTGGTCATGACGGTGCCCGGGGCCGGGTTGCTCCGGGACGGGCAGAAGTTCGTCATGCCGTACACCCTTCTGCTCTGTCTCGGGACGGCGCTCGGCGCGGAACGTGCCGCGGCCCGGATCGCGGACCGCGCGACCGGCCGGGTGGTGCTGGGTGCCGCGCTGCTGCTGCCGGTGGCGTTGCAGCCGGATCTGGCGTTCGGCGCCGGGAACCGGTTGCGGCCGGTGGCCTATCCCGCCGACTTCGCGGTGGTGGCCCGCCTGGTGGCCGCCGATCCCGGTCCGGTGGTGTCACTGCCGCTCGCCGCCTATCACAGTTATCCGTGGAACCACGGTCGGACCGTGCTCGATCCGCTGCCGCGTTATCTCGACGCCGATGTGCTGACCGACGACCGGCTGCTGGTCGGGCGGATCGTGGTCGGCGGCGAGGACCGCCGGGCCGCCGCGGTCCGGCAAGCTCTCACAACCGGTGCCCCACTGGCCGATCTGGGGGTGCGCTGGGTGGTGGTGCAACGGGTCGTGGGGGCTCCCGCGATCCCGAGTGCCTCTCTGACCGGATTACGGCTGGTGCACGACGGGACCGACCTGGATCTGTTCGAGAACACCCTTCGCAGGGAAGTTACTACGTGGTAGCGTCCCGCGCACGCAGAGCACATGGTCCACAGGAGGAGTCAAGAATGCGCAAGACCCTACCGCTCGTCGTCGCCGGGGTCGCGGCCCTCGCGCTGGGCATCCTCGGCACGGCCGCTCTCGCGGCGAGCGTGATCAGCTCGCCGACCGAGGCCGCGGCCAGTGTCGACGAGGCGACCCTGACGACGGGCGTCTACGGAACCAGGTGAGTGCGTGGTCCCGGCGTTGTCGCCGGGACCATCACCGGCCGCATCACGAGCGCGGCGAACTTCTCTCCCGCGGACGGCCACGTGAAGTGATCCGCGTGCACCCGTGCCGCGCTGCCCATCTCGGCGCGCAGAGCATCGTCGGCGAGCAGTAGCCGCACCTTGGCGGTGAAGTCGGCGGGATCGTCGGCCAGCAGCCCGGTCCGCCCGTCGACCAGGGACTCCTCCACACCGCCGGCACCCCGGAACGCGATGTTGGGCGTACCGACCGCGCCGGCCTCGACGATGGTCAGGCCCCAGCCCTCCTTGAGCGACGGGGTCAGCGCGACCCATGCCTCGCTCATCAGGACCCGCTTCTCCTCGTCGCTGACGAAGCCGGCGAACCGCACCCGGTCGGCGATCCCGAGGGTGACGGCGTACTCCCGGAGTTCGTCCTCCCACCAGCCCTGCCCGGCCACGGTGAGGGTCAGGCCGGGGAACTCGCCGACGAGGCCGGCCACCGCGTCCAGCGCCATCTCGACCCGCTTGTGCGGGACCAGCCGGCCCACCACGACCAGGGACGGCTCGGCGCTGCGCGCCACCGGCGCGGCGGGCCGCATCTCCGGCGTCCCGTTGTGGATGATCGTGACCCGTTCCGGGTCGATGCCGAGCACGGCCATCTCGTCCCGGGACGCCGCGGAGACCGTCACGTACCGGCACCGGCGATACACCCGGGGCGCCAGCCACGACTCGATCCACCAGCCGATCCTGGCGAGCCTGGGAGTCAGCACCACCGGCCACTGCTCCCGGTGCACGTGGTGCACAAGGGCGATCACCGGACAGAAGGCCCAGAGCGGGGAAAGGAAGGGCAAACCGTTACCGACGTCGACAATCACGTCGGGGCGGCCGCCATGCCGCCGGCTCAACGGCCCGAACCCGAGAACGCCGATCAGATAGAGCAGCGCGGCCTGAAGATAGACCGTGTGACGCCCACCGCGGCGCAGCACCCGCAGCCCGGCCTCGGTCACCTCATCCGCGGGAGCCTCGCTGTGAGCTGCGCAGAAGAGCGTGGCCCGGTGCCCCCGCCGGATCAGTTCCGCGGCGATCTTCTCCACGTAGACTTCTGATCCGCCACCGTGGGGGTTGCGAGTGTCCCGCCAGTTGAGGAACAAGACTTGCCGGGTTCCGGCCGCCGGTACGTCCACAGTCACCTCTACTAGCGAGTAATATTCGCGGGTCGCGTCACACTATGGGGTTGTCCAGTAACACCGCAATGGCGGAACAGGGAGAAAAATGCGCCACCCACGGGCAGAGTCCGGGCCAGCTCCCGTGGGCGGTGTCGCACCGGCCGCGGTGTGGCGGATGCGCCTCATCGCCGTCTGTCTCGGCTTGACCGCGCTGGCGTTTCTCCAGGACCCCGGCCAGATCGTCATCGATACCAAGGTCGACCTCGTGGTCGATCCGGCCGGGTGGCTGGGCCGGTCCCTGAGCATCTGGGACCCGAACGGAACCTTCGGGCAACTCCAGAACCAGGCGTACGGCTACCTCTGGCCGATGGGCGCCTTCTTCCTGGCGGGCAAGTCGATCGCGCTGCCCGCCTGGGTGATCCAGCGGCTCTGGTGGTCGATCGTCATGACGGTCGCCTGCACCGGCGTGGTGAAGCTGGCCGAGCGTCTCGGCATCGGTTCGCCGTGGACCCGCCTCCTCGCCGGCGTCGCCTTCGCGCTCTCCCCGCGGATGATCACCGAACTCGGCCCGATCTCCGTCGAGGCGTGGCCCAGCGCCGTCGCCCCCTGGGTGCTCATCCCCCTGGTCGGCCTGGCGCACGGCAGGCCGCTGGCCGGCGCGGTGACCCGCTCGGCGATCGCGGTGGCCTGCGCCGGTGGCGTCAACGCGACCGCCGTACTGGCCGTCGTGCCGCTCGCCGGCCTGTGGCTGCTCGGGCTGCGCCCGTTCAGCCTGCGCGTCAAGGCCCTGCTGGCCTGGGGTGTGGCGGTCGCCTGTGCCACCGCCTGGTGGCTGGGGCCACTGCTCGTGCTGGGCCGCTACAGCCCGCCGTTCCTGGACTACATCGAGACCGCGAACGTGACGACGGCGCCGACCGACATGGTCTCGGTGCTGCGCGGTGCGTCGCACTGGCACGCCTACCTCTCCAGCTCGTTCGGGGCGCCGTGGACGGCCGCCTGGCGGATCGCCACGGAACAGGGCCTGATCCTGGCCACCCTGGTCGTCGCCGGCCTGGGTGTCGCCGGGCTGGCCCGCCGTGGCATGCCGCACCGCTGGTTCCTGATCACCGGCCTGCTGTGCGGGCTAGCCCTCGTCGGTCTGGGCCATATCGGCAGCGTCTCCGGGCTCTTTCCGGAAAAGCAGCAGGCATTCCTGGACGCGGCCGGCGCCCCGCTGCGCAACGTGCACAAGTTCGACGTGGTGGTGCGCCTGCCGCTGATCCTCGGGATGGCCCACCTGCTGACCCTGTTCAGCCGGGCCGCCGCCACCGTCCCCCGCCCGCGGCTCCGGCTCGCCCAGCTGCGGGCCGCCGGGATCGGCGGCATCGCCCTGATCGCGGTCGCCGGTGTCGCCGCACCGGCACTCGGCGGCGGACTGGCGGCCCAGGGCAGCTTCCAGGAGGTGCCCGGATACTGGCGGGAGGCGTCCGCCTGGCTCAACAAGAACCTGGACCAGGAGCACGTCCTCGTGGTTCCCGGCTCCCGTTTCCCCCGCTATCTGTGGGGCAGCCCGAGCGACGAGATCACCCAGCCGCTCCTGGACAAGCGGTGGGGGGTGCGCAGCTCGATCCCGCTGACGCCGCCGGAGACGATCCGGGTGCTCGACACCATCGAGCAGACCCTCACCAGCGGTTCCGGCTCCGCCGGGCTGGCCGAGTACCTGCGCCGGTCCGGTGTGCGCTACCTGCTGCTCCGCTCGGATCTGGCGTACGGCCGATCCGGCGCCACCCAGCCGGTCATCGTCCGGCAGGCGCTGTCCCGATCACCCGGTCTGCGGCCGGTGCGGGCCTTCGGGCCGCACGTGGGCGGCGGCCGGCTACCGGGCATCTACATCGACAACGGGCTCGACGTCGAGATGCGCACCCTGGAGATCTGGGCCGTCGAGGAGGCGGCCGAGCCGGTGGTGGCGTACGACGCGGCCGGCCTGACCACCGTCGTCGGCGGACCGGAGTCGGTGCTGGCCGCCGCCAACGCGGGAGTGCTGCCGGAGGGTCCGACGGTGCTCGCCGGAGACCGGACCGACGCGACCCCGGACGGTCCGGCCATCGTGACCGACGGCCTGCGCCGCCGCGAGGTCGCCTTCGGCCTGTCCCACGACAGCGCCTCGGCCACCATGCAGGCGACCGACCAGGCCCTTCTGGGTGCTCCGGCCCGCGACTACCTGCCGGCCTGGGCCGAGGGCAACGAGACCGTCGCCGAGTACCGGGGCATCAGTTCGATCACCGCCTCCAGCGCCTTCTCCGACGCCCAGCCGTTGAGCGGGGCCCGTCCCGCCTACCAGCCGTACGCCGCCATGGACGGCGACACCGGCACCTCCTGGCGGTCGGCACCCGGCACCATCGCCACCGACCAGTGGTTCGAGGTGCGGTTCAACGCCCCCCGGGTGATCAGCTCGGTGAGCCTCCGGTTCGACGAGGGCACCGACTCGATGCCGACCAGGGTCACCGTGACCGCCGCCGGCCATCCGCCGGTCAGCCGCGCGGTCGACACGAAGATCACGACCACCGTCCCGCTGGGCCGCACCCTGCCCACCGACCGGATCCGGATCTCGTTCGACGAGGTACTAGACCGGCGGCTCGGTTTCGGCGGGGTCGGCATCACCGAACTGGCGTTCCCCGGGGTGAGCGCGGAACGGACCCTGCGGGTGCCCGCCACACCGATCGCCGGCACGGCGCCGACCATGGTGTTCACCGCGGCCCCGGCCGTGCCCGCGTGCTACTTCGGCGAGGACGGCCGGGTCGCCTGCAACGCCGACCTGGCCCGCGCCTCCGAGGACGGCACCGAGATCAACCGGGCCACCACCCAGCCTGTCGCCGCGGACTACGACGTGGCCGTCCGGGCCCGGCCCCGCCCCGGATCGGCGCTCAACGCGCTGCTCGACGCGGGCGGCAAGGCCTCGGTCACCCGCGGGATCCGCCCGACCGTCACCGCGTCCAGCATCGGCGTGCCGGAACCGGCCACCCGGCCCGGCGCGGTCGCCGACGGCGATCCCGGCACCGCCTGGCACGCCGCCGACGAGGACCGGGAGCCTTGGCTGCGCCTGGTCTGGCCGGCCCGGCGGGAGGTCTCCGGGGTCCGGCTGACCCTCACCCCGGGGACGGCCGCGGCCCAGCCGCTGAAGGTGACCGTGATCGGTACCGGTGACATCCGGACCGGGTTCCTGAACGCCGACGGGATCCTCGCCTTCACGCCGCCGATGAACACCAGCGAACTCACCGTGCTGATCTCCGACTCGCTGCCGGCGGGCAGCTACGACCCGTACCGCAACTCGCAGCGCACGCTGCCCGTCGCCGTCAGCGAGCTCACCGCCCTGCCCGACCAGGAGCCCGTGCTGAACGCGGCGGCCGCCAAGGTCGACCTGGGCTGCGGCAGTGGACCGCGGATCTCCGTCGACGGGTCGATCCGGCAGACCTCACTGGTGGCCAGCCGGCGCGACCTGCTGCAGCTACGCGAGGTGGACGCACTCGTCTGCGGCACCGACGCCCGGAAGGCGCTGCCGATCGGCGCGGGCGAGGCCCACCTGGTGGCGACCGCGTCGGCCGTGGCCGTACCGGCGCAGGTGACCCTCACCCCGCGCGGCGCCACACCGGTCACCACCGGAACGCGGCAGGGGGTCGACCCGGTCAGCTATCCCACCGCGACGACCTCGGTCAAGGTTCCGGTCCGGGTCGACGCGTGGAACGCCACCCTGCGGCGGCTGCATCTGGAGCCGTACGCCGGCCGGCGGGTCCTGGCGCTGCGGGAGAACGCCAACCTGGGCTGGTCCGCGACCATCGGCGGCGAGGAACTGCCGGTCGTCAAGGTGGACGGCTGGCAGCAGGCGTGGCTGGTGCCGGAGGGCGCGTCCGGCGAGGTGGTGCTCCGGTTCGGGCCGGACCGGATCTACACCACGGCGATCAGCGGCGGTGCGCTGCTGCTCACCGGGGTCGCGGTGGTGGCGGTGCTGGCCGGCTCCAGCCGTCTGCCCGGTTCCCGCGGGCCGGCCGCGACCGCCCCGGCCGGTGTCCGCGGCCGCCGGCACCTGCTCGTGCCGGCGCTGTTCGGCGGCATCGCGCTGCTGCTGGCCGGTGGCAGCGCGGCCGTCGGCCTGACGCTGATCATGGCGGCCGCCATCCTGGTCCTGCGGGCGCTGCGGCCGTACTTCGGAACGTACGACCGCAGGCGGCTCAGCCGGCTCAGCCTGCTCGCCGACTGGTTGCTGCCGGTGGTGTTCTTCGCGCTCGCCGCCTGGCTGTCGATGCGCATCGGCGGGCACACCGCTGCGCTGCCTCAGCTGACCGCGCTGGCCTGCGCGGTCCTGCTCTGGCTCTCGGTGCTGCCCGGCCGGGGCGTCCGCGGCCAGCGCTGGCTGAAGCGCTGACAGGGGCTCTCGATCAGGTAGTAGCAGACGGCGGCGAGCACCAGCCCGCCGCCGAGGGTGATGACGAAGGTCCAGAGGAAGGAACCCGAGAATTCGGGCCGGCCGGTGACCCAGTAGATCGACTCGATCACGAAGGGATGCCACAGGAACAGGCCGTAGGAGACCGCACCGAGCCACTTGACCGTGCCGCCGCCGAGCGCCAGCTTCGTCCTGGTCTCCGGGCCGAAGGCGAGCGGTACCACGATCAGGACCGCGAGCAGCGTGTAGAGAACCAGCTTGGCGGCGAACTCACCGGCGGTCGGCTCCTCCAGGCCGTTCGGCCCGCCGACCGGGGTGGTGGAGATGGCGAAGACCGCCACGGCCGCCGCCCAGCAGGCCAGCGGGGCCGCGGCCATGGCGTCCAGGAAGCCCCAGCGCGGCATCCGGCCGTCGCGCAGCCCGACGTGCACGGCGGCGAGCAGCATGCCGGCGCCGAACCACAGGGCATAGGCGGGCAGCCACATCGTGTGCGGCGTCGGGGTGAGCACCCCACCGGCGATCAGGCCGACCCAGGCGGCCGTGATCAGCACCGAGACGCCCACGATCGTCCACGGACGGCCGGACCGGTGGCGACCGGACATCAGGAACGTCGCGAACACCGGGAGCAGCAGGTAGAAGACCACCTCGGTGGCGAGGCTCCAGGTCTGGCTCAGGCCGTGCTTGAGATTTCCGGCCTCGTAGATCTGGGTGAACGTGAGGTGCCGGATCCAGTCGGCGTTGGTGACGTCCGCGTTGCGGGGCAGGACGAACAGGCAGACCACCACGGCCACCCAGTAGGCCGGCAGGATACGCATGGCCCGGCGCCAGAGATATCTGGCCGGGTCCGGAGCTGCCTTCCCGGTCGCTTTCGCATGGACCCACGGACGGAACAGCAGGAAGCCGGAGAGCACGAAGAACACCGCCACACCGGCGTCCAGGCGGGAGAGCCAGCCGGCCCAGTCACCGCCGGAGGTGTTCACGCCGGTCGCGAAACCGACATGATGTCCGACGACGGCCACCGAGCCGATCACGCGGACTGCGTCGAGGGCCGGGACGCGGTGCAGGGTGGGCGTTGAAATCGGTGCAGACATGTGCCGTCCAAGGGTTCCGTAACCATGTAACCGACGAGTAACCTCCGGTCATTATCGGCGACGGGCTCACTCTTAAGGGATAGCAGTCGGCCGTCTGAATGGGAGGATCAGTGAAAGCTCGTCTGGGTGCCGTGCTGTTCGGCATCGGCTTCTTCGCGGTGGTGCTGGCCGCGGGGGTGGCGTTCTACGTGGCGCCGTCGGCGGCCCGGCTGCCCTATGACCTCCGATCGTGCGCGCCGGGGGTCACCGAGGACTGCTTGAAGCCGAGCGTGGCCGAAGCGAAGAACGCACGCTTCCTCTTCACCGAGGGTGGCGAAACCCCGATCGTCAAGATCGAGACGGGTACGCTCCAGTCGACCACGGAGATCAATACTCTGATGGACACCACCGACCTGGAGCTCGAAAGCGGAACGATCGACGACAATACGGTCATCTGGCGCGCCAATGGCACCGTGAAGTGGGTCGAGCAGGGCAAGGACATCAACAAGTACCAGGCGCGGCTGGCCCTGGACCGGAAGACCGCGGGCGCGGTCGAGTGGCCCGGTCAGGAACTCGAGGACGTGGCGAAGCCCGCGACCCCCGCCAAGGTGTCCTTCACCGGTCAGCTCTACAAGTTCCCGTTCGGGACCGAGCAGACGACCTACCAGTACTTCGACCGGGACCTGAAGAAGGCGCTCCCGATCGAATACAAGGGCACCGAGGACATCCAGGGCCTGGAGACCTACAAGTTCGAGCAGGTCATCCCGACGACGCCGCTGGCGTTCTCGGAGGACCGGATCAAGTCGCTGCTCAGCGCGTTCGCGACCCCGGACGCCACCAGCGGCCAGGTCACCTACGCCAACACCCGCACCATCTGGGTGGAGCCGGTCAGCGGCACCTTCGTCAAGGTCCAGGAGCAGCAGAGCAAGAAGCTGGTCCCGAACGTCGGGCAGCCCACCGATCTGCTCGACGCCGTGTTCGCGTACACCGACCAGACCGTCACCAACAGCGTCGAGTCGGCGGGTGCCAACAAGTCGCAGGTTCTGCTGATCAGCCGCTACCTGCCGATCGGTGCCGCGGTGCTCGGCGCGCTCCTGCTGATCGCCGGTCTGTGGATGGTCACCACCGGCCGCCGGGCCGTGCCGGCGAAGCACGCGGCGGGCGGTAAGCACGAGGAGATCACCGAGCCGGTCACCCAGGTCGGCGCGGACAGCGAGAGCAGCAAGTCAACGAGCTGACCGCTTCGGTTCCAGCTGAAAGGCCCGCATTCCCCATCACTGGGAATGCGGGCCTTTTGCCATGGCCGGCCAGGTCGCGTTCGTCCATCGCCGCCGGTCGTACGGCCGACGGCCGCTGTCCCATTCGGACACCTACGAACAAGTGCCGGTACCTTCTCTCCACAAACGAGTCCGGCGGATCGGCGGCTGACCGTCCGACGTGTCTCTGGCACCATCCGAACGGCCACTGACTCGGGTCACTACTGGTCATCGAGGTGTGGCACTCTATCGATCATGTCCAAGCCAGAGCCCCGAGTGGCTGAACGTTCCACCGAGGAACCGGTGTCGGAGGAACCCGGCCGACTCGCCCGCTGGGCGAAGGCGGATCCGGTCCGGGCGGTGGCGATCGCACTGATCGTGGCGTCGGTGGCATGGCGGGCGGCCATCGCCGACCGGGGCTGGTTCTCCCAGGACGAGTTCGTGATCGCCAACCGGGCGATCGACACCGGACTGACCCCCGACTTCCTGCTCGGTGTCTTCAACGACCACCTGATGCCGGGCGGTCTGCTGGTGGCCTGGCTGCTCGTACGGGTCGACGGCTTCGAGGGGTGGCCCTGGCTGCTGCTGCTCGTCGTCGGGCAGGCCGCGGTCAGTGTGGCCTTCTACCGGCTGTTGCGTTCCCTGCTGCGCCCGGGATGGGCGCTGCTCGTTCCCCTGTGCATGTTCCTTTTCAGCCCGCTGACCCTGGAGGTCAGTTCGCTGTGGATGGTCGGCCTGCTGATGCTGCCGGTGCAGCTGGCCATGGTCGTCGCCCTCGGGGCGCAGGTGCGGTATGCGCGTACCGGTCGTCATCGCCACGCGATCACCCTGGTGCTGGCGGTGCTGTTCGGCCTGGCCTTCGACACCAAGGCACTGCTGATCATTCCGCTGGTGTTCCTGTTCGCGGTCTTCCTGCTGAGCACCGGGCGCACGTTCGCGAGCATCTGGTCGGCGATCCGCCGGTTCTGGGTCGGCTGGCTGGCACTGGCCGCGGTCACGGCCGCCTACGTTCCGTACTACATGTCGCTGCCCCGGCCGCAGTTGCAGCAGCCCGGCTCGCCCAGCGGCGTGGTCACCTTCGTGGTGGACCTCATCGGGACCACCCTCGTGCCCGGGCTGCTCGGCGGCCCCTGGGTCTGGGAGTACGCCGGCGACGGCCCGCCCCTGGTCGCCACGCCCGACCTGGGCATCTGGCTGGCCTGGGCGGCGTTGCTGACCCTGGTCGTGGTGACCGTGCGGAGCCGCCGGACAGCGAGCCGGGCCTGGTTGCTCCTGTTCACATACGTCGCCATGGTCACCACCCTGTTCGTGGTGACCCGTCTCGGCGGTGCGCTCGGCACCCTGGGCGCCCTGGTCCCGCGGTACGTGGCGGAGGCGGTGGTGGTCGCGGCGCTGTGTGTGGGCGTCGCCCTGCTGGGGCTGCGCGACCGGGCGGAGAAGGACACGGCGGTGTGGGCGGTGCCGCCGGCGCTGCGGGAACCGGGCGCCTACGCGGTGGGGCTGGTCGCCGCGGTGATCGCCGCGGTGACGGTGTCGATGGGCACGCTGACCAGCATCGCCCGGTTCAACGACAACTGGCAGACGAAACACGCGAAGGCCTATCTGGACACGACGCAGGCCGAACTCGCCACCATGGTGCCCGGCACCGACCTGGTCGAGGACACCGTGCCGTACCAGGTGGTCGCCGGCTACTTCTATCCGGACAATCTCCAGTCGCACTTCTTCCGCGCGGCGCCGCTCCGGCCGACCTTCGTGACCGAGACCGAGGCACCGTCGATGTTCGACGAGACCGGACGGATCCGGCCGGCGACGGTGCAGGGCATCGACATCCTCCCGGGCCCCGACGACGGCTGCGGCCACCAGGCCGGATTCGGCACCGCCGCCCGGATCCCGTTGCGGGCCCCCGCCGCCGACTGGCCGTGGTGGGTCTACGTCGGATACCTGAGTTCGGGCGACTCGACGGTGACGTTCCGGCTGGGCGAGGGGTCACACCGGTTCGAGGTGCGCCGCGGGCTCAACCAGATCTACTTCCGGGTGCAGGGCGCGGGCGACGCGGTGCAGCTCACCGTCCACGATCCCGCGGTACGGCTGTGCACCCGGGACATCACCGTCGGAAGGATCATGCCCACGACGTCGTGAGCGGCCCGCCCACGTACTCAACGGCATCCGGCGCGGGCGGTTTCGGACTGTTCCCGCGACGGTTTAGACCATCCATCCGATCGTGTACCACGATGTCGCAATGATCCAGGTATCTGACTACCTTCAGCGACCATGGCTGACACGAACATCGAACGGCGCACCCTGCTCGCCGGCACCGCCGCCGTCGCGGCGACGGTTGGCACCACCGCTGCCGCCGGGATCGCCACGCCCGCCCAGGCCGCCGCCACGCCCGCCCACGCCGCCGCCCCGGGCGCCGTGCCCGTCGACTGGAAACACGCCGTCGCCGCCAATCGGGGCAGCGAGATCGCGGTCAAGGCCGGCCGGGACAAGGAGGGCCGCTTCGGCATCATGTTCAAGCAGGCCGACGCGTACCAGCCGCCGGACGACCTGCTCCGCTCGCTCGCCGTGCAGATGGGCGAGCCCAACACGCCGAACCCGGCCGACCTCGACAACTCGCGGATCCCGGCCGGTTTCACGTTCCTCGGGCAGTTCATCGACCACGACATGACCCTCGACCGGACGCCGCTGGCCGACGCGCAGGCCGACCCGCTGGCGCTGACCAACTTCGACACGCCGCTCTTCGACCTCGGCTCCCTCTACGGCCGGGGCCCGGCCGTGGACCCCGGCCTGTACGAGGCCGACCGCACCCGGATGAAGATCGTCCGCAATGCCGACGGCGTCGACGACCTGCCCCGCCGCGACGACGGCACCGCGATCATCGGCGACGCCCGCAACGACGAGAACCTGATCGTCGCGCAGCTCCACCTGGCGTTCGCGAAGTTCCACAACCGCATCCTGGCGACCGGCCTGGCGACCAGCCTGGCGGAGGCGCAGCGGATCACCCGCTGGCACTTCCAGTGGATCATCGTGCACGACTTCCTGGAGAGGATCGCCGGGCCGGAGGTCATCGGCCGGTTCCTGGACAACAAGGGCAAGGTCAAGCGGGAGTTCTACAAGCCCAAGAACCCGCACCGGCCGATGATGCCGATCGAGTACTCGGTGGCCGCCTACCGGTTCGGGCACAGCATGGTGCGGGCCGGATACCTGATGAACCAGCGCAACGGGCAGACCTCGGCGGCCGCGATCTTCGGCCAGCCGGGCGGTGACCTGCGGGGCAACCGGCCACTGCCGGCCCGCCTCGAGATCGACTGGTGGCACTTCTTCGACGTACCCGGAAAGCCGGCGGCGCCGCGCAACGCGTCCCGCCGCATCGACGGGAAGCTCTCGTTGCCGCTCTTCAACCTGCCCACCACGGTCGTCGACGACGGCACGCCGTCGCTGGCCGAACGCAACCTGATCCGCGGCAGCCGCCTCGGCCTGCCCGCCGGCCAGGACGTCGCCACGCGGATGGGGGTCACCCCGCTCACCAACGCCCAGCTCGGCCTCCCCGACCCGGCGAACGCCGGATGGAACGGCAAGGCGCCGCTCTGGTTCTACATCCTCAAGGAGGCCGAGCTGACCCACGCCGGCGAGCGCCTCGGCCCGGTCGGCGGCCGGATCGTCACCGAGGTCATCCTGGGCATCCTCGACGCCGACAAGAGCAGCTATCTCTCGGTCAATCCGGGCTTCCGCCCGGCCGCCCCGATCGCCCCGGCCACCGGACAGTTCCGGATCGGGGACCTGATCAGGTTCGCTCTCGGTCTCTGATCGGTACGGGCTGCGCGTCCCGGCGCGCAGCCCGCGGCCGGTGCTTCTAGGGTGATCACATGGGCACCGGCTTGAATTCGAGAAAGACGCGGACAGCGCTGCGCACATCGGCGAGCATCTCGCTGCAACTGCTGCTGGTCCTGCTGGCCGGCTGGGTCGCCTGGCGGATGCTGGGCGGCGCCTGGTCGGTGATCTGGCCGGTCGTCATCGCGCTGCTGCTGACCACTCTGACCTGGCCACCGGTCCGGTTCCTGCGCAGGCACAAGTGGCCGCCCGCCCTCGCGGCCGGCCTGGTGACACTGCTCTTCCTGGTGGTCGCGATCGGCACGATGGTCGGCATCGTGGCGCCGGTCGCCGCCAAGTCGGGCGAGCTGGCGACGCAGGTCACGGCCGGCATCACCGAGATGCAGGACTGGATCGAGGGGCCGCCGCTGAACATCAGCGACGACGAGGCGAGAAACTACATCACCACCGCCCGCACCAAGCTCCAGGAGAGTGTCGGCAGCATCGCCACCGCCACCCTCAGCGGGGTCGGTTCGGTGTTCAACGGGCTGGTCAACACCATCCTCGCGCTGTTCCTGATGTTCTTCTTCCTCAAGGACGGGCCGCGTTTCCTGCCCTGGCTGCGCCGCCAACTGCCCGGGCGGCTCGCCGCCGACCTGCCCACCGTCGCCGGGCGCTGCTGGGACGCTCTCGGCGCGTTCGTCCGCTCACAGGCCCTGGTCGGCCTGCTCGACGCCGTACTCATCGGTGTCGGTCTGGCGATCCTCGGCGTCGACCTGGCCCTGCCGCTGGCGGTGCTGACCTTCGTGACGGCCTTCATCCCGATCGTCGGCGCCCTCTTCGCCGGTTTCGTCGCCGTCGTCATCACCTTCGTCACCGACGGCTGGACCGACGCGCTGATCGTGCTGGCCATCATCATCGTGGTGCAGCAGTTGGAGGGGAACGTCTTCCAGCCGATGGTCCAGAGCCGCGGGCTGGGGCTGCACGCCGGCGTGGTGCTGCTGGCGGTCACCCTCGGCAGCAGCCTCTACGGCATCGTCGGCGCCCTGCTGGCCGTCCCGGTCGCCGCGATGATCGCCGTCATCTGGAGCTACCTCCGCGAGCAGCTCACCGATCCGGCGCCACCGGTGGCCGGCCCGGCCGAACCACCCATCAGCGCGCCACCGTCGTCCCCTCCCCCGGCTGACGCGCCGCCTCCTCCCCCGGCCGACACCCCCGCCGGTGCGGCTGCGCCGCCGGAGGCCCGGCCCGCGCAGGCCTGACATCGGGTCCGCCCCCGCCCTCCTCAGGGCGGGGGCATTTCTTTTTCACTTCATCCGGTACGCGGTACGCCACACGAATATCGACGCATTTCCATTGCGCCCGCAAATTCTCAGTACCGAACAATTCCGCACGGCTATTCACGCCGCCTTGCGCCCGGATCGTACCGACTCGTGAAGCCTGGCCCATTCGCGAAAACTGATGCCGACGAGGCACGTGGCATTGATCACCAGCCACGGCACTCATCGACCGGGGCACTTATATTTCGGTATGCACCACCTCGACGGGATGCGGCGTCAAGCTCATTAACCATTCTTGACAGTTGCAGACGGAATTACTTCGATAAGTGATTCCCGGTGGGCGCACGGCCGACGCGGGGCGGCGCGTGCGCCCGCCCCGTCGAGGTGCCGTGCCATTCTCGAAAAACCGATGTCGTTCCGACTGCGGGCATCCGGCGGACACACGTGTGCCCCGGCCGACCGGCCGGGGCACACGGGACTACGTCTCAGACCTCGAGATCAGCGGGCTGGGGAACCTCACGCAGGTGACGGTTGTGGCGGGGCTCCTGCTTGGTCTTGGCGTCGTTCAGCCGGCGGCGCAGGTCGTCGCGGACGTCCATGATCGCGGCGTGCAGGTCTTCCTCCGACGACGTGGTGACGATCTTGTCGCCTCCGTTGACCCAGCACTCGAGGGTGACCTTCTGGCCGCGGGACGCCCGGTCCTTCACCGAGATCTCGAGTTCGGTGGAGTCGGCGTGGAAGGCGGCCAGTCGCGTGTCCAGCGTGCCCACCTGCTCGACGATCCAGTTCCGGTCACCCTGCGAGAACCCGGCCCCGACACGCAGGCACTCGGCGACGGTGGCCGGGTTGGCGACGGCACTCATCTGATCTCCTCTTTCCGGCGGATACGGTCACACCTCTCGTACCCCCCGATCCGAGATCTTGAACAGGGTCTTCAGCGGTCATTTGTACTGAAATGCATGTAGTCGAGGAGAGTCTTCCACCGGCCGCCCCAGTAGAACCCCTCGGCCGTGAACGCGGGCACCGCCCCGTCCTCGTGCATCATCCCCGGCCAGTAGCGCTCCCGGGCCAGCCAGGTACGGCTGTTCGGCGGATCCAGGTAGTCGCCACGGATCATCGGATTCTGGCGCGGGTTGATGTCGATCGCCAGGCCGTACGAGTGCTGCGACCACCGCGTGGTGCCCGCCACGAACCGGCACTCGTAGCCCAGCGTCAGCACCGTCTTGTCCTCGACCACCATCGGTGCCATCGCCATGATCGGGAAGCGCCACCGGTACAGCCGCCGGAACGCCCGCTGGACCGGCGCCGCCAGCGTGCGATGCATGATCACCCAACCGTCGTGGGCACGGGCGTCGAAACCCAGATAACGAACCCAGATCTTCCGCAGATCCGCGGCCGGGACCGGGCACTTCCGGGCCGGGTCACCGTTGGCCTCGGCGGCGGTCACCGTGAGCACCCGGGTGCGCCAGGCCGGCAGCGGCGACTTCGGGGCGGTCAGGCGCAGCAGACCGTCCACGCGCAGCGGCTCACCGCGGGCGATCCCGTTCCATTCACGCAGATGGGCGACGCGGACGTCGTACCTCTGGGAAATGGACGAAAGGGTGTCGCCGGGCCGGATGACATAGGCCGACGCCGGAGGCGCGGCCGCGACGGGCGCCGGAACGGCCAGCAGGATCGCGCACACGAGCGCGGACAGTGGTCTTCTCACAGCATTCCAGAGTCACCCGGATCACCGAGATGCGCCGAGAAACCGGCCCGCAGTCACTCAACGGCGCAACTGGCCCTCACCGCCGTCTCAGGCCCCTCAAGACAGCAGTGACAACCAGCCGCGCAAGATCCACGACCCCGCAGCTGGTCCACACCGCTGCCTCAGGCCGTTTAAGACAGCGGTGACAGCCAGCCGGACAAGATCCACGACCCGTGGCTGGTCGTCACCGCTGTCTCAGGCGGCCTGAGACAGCGGTGGAGGCCAGCCGGGGGGTCATCGACGGACATGGTGTCCGTCGGTGCGGTGTTCGTGGGCGTGTTTGCTGAGCGTGGGTGATCACGACATGGAGCATGTGGGGGCGCGGCTGCGGCGCTGGCGGGTTCGACGGGGACTCAGTCAGCGGGTGCTGGCGGAGCTGGCCGGATTCAGCCAGGGGTATGTGGCGCAGATCGAGAGTGGAGCGGCGCCCCTGGAGCGACGGGCCGCGCGGGAGGCGCTGGCCCGGGCGTTGCAGATCTCGGTCGGTGAGCTGACCGGGTGGCCGGACGACGGGGCGACGGGATCACCGGTGGGCCCGGCGGCGATCGCGCGCCTGCGGGCGGGGATCGTCGCGCTGGCCGAGCCGCTGGTGGCCGGTACCGCAGAGCCGGAGACCGGTGACGTGGACACGGCCGCTCTGGACCGGTTCTACGGCGCGTGCCGCTACGACCTGCTGGTCCCGGCGCTCGCGGAGGCTCTGGGCGTGCTGGCGTCGCGGGGTGCCGCCGGATGGAGCGACCCGGTGCATCTGCGGAGTGTGATCGAGGTGTGTGCGACGACGGTGGCGACCTGTGTGCAGCTCGGGCATCCGGATCTGACGCTCGTTCCGGCCGGGGTCGCGATGCGGACGGCGGAGCAGCTCGGCGAACCCGCCCACCTGGGGCTGGCGAACTACGCGCGGATCCGGGCGGTCGGCGCCGCCGCCGGGGTGGAGCGGGTCGTCGACGAGGGGATCGCGCGGTTGCATCCGTACGTCGGATCGGATCCGGTTACCGCCGGCAGCTACGGCATGCACCATCTGATCCGGGCGGAGATGGCTGCGCGGGCCGGGCGGGCCGCGGTGGCGGCGGCGCACCTCGACGAGGCGGCGCGGGTCGCGGCCCACACCGGCGAGCGACCGGACGACTGGTTCAGCTTCGGGCCGACGAACGTGGGGATGTGGCGTCTCGCGATTCTGGTGGCACTCGGGGACGGGCCGGCCGCCGGCGCACCGCCGCCCGGGTTCCGTCCGGAGGCCCTGCCGTCGGCGCAGCGCCGGGCCACCTACTTCATCGACCTGGCCCGGGCTCTGCTCCAGGGGCGCGGCCGGGACGACGCGGCGGCGGCCGCGCTCTACCGGGCCGAGACGATCGCGCCGCAGCAGGTGTGTGCGTCGGACGGCGCGCGCCAGGCACTGCGGGCCCTGCTGTCCCGCCCGCGGTACGGGCGGGACGGCCGCCTGCGGGGCCTGGCCGCCCGGGCCGGCATCCGCGACTAGATCCGCACGATCCGGCTGGCTGTCACCGCTGTCTCAGGCCTCCTGAGACAGCGGTGACAGCCAGCCGGATTTGCCCGAGGCGGTGACGCGGCGAAAACCAGCCGGCGCGCCCGGCACGGTGAGGACCAACCGGCGCGCCCGGCGCGGCGAAAGCCAACCGGCGCGGTGATTAGTCGGGGTAATGGGGTGGGGCGGGGGGCCGCTTAGCGTTCAGTCATGACGGAGACGCTGACGGTGGTGCTGGCGCCGGATCCGGATGCCGCGAGCCTGGCCGGGGCACTGGTCGCCGACGCCTGTCTGGCCTGGCGGCTGCCGGGCCTGCTGCATCCGGCGCGGCGGGTGCTGTCCGAGCTGGTTCACAACGCGGTCGAGCACGCCCGGACCGAGGTGCGGGTGACGCTGACCCGCCGGGGCGACGGCCTGTGCCTGGCGGTGTCCGACGGTGATCCGCGGCTGCCGCGGCTGCGGGCTCCGGCGCCGGTGAGCCCGGGGCGGCCCCTCGACGAACGGGGCCGCGGCCTCCGGGTGGTGCAGGCCGCGGCGGCCGGCTGGGGCGCCGAGCCGACACCCACCGGCAAGGTGGTCTGGGCGCTGCTACACGGCGCCGGTGCGTAGATTTTCGGCCAGTTGGAGAACGTCCCGGTCGTTGTCGGAGCCGCCCCGGCCACGGGACATCGCGTCGGCGAGGGCGCGCAGCTCGTTGGGGGGAAGCCGGCCGGAGCCGAGGCCTTCGAGACGGAGGGTGAGTTTCGCGCCGGTCGCCGGGTCGCTGGCCTCCAGGGTCGGGGTCGAGACGACCCGGTGACCGATCCGTACGGTGTGGGCGCCCTGATGGACGTAGGCGGTGGCCAGGTCGATGCTGCGGGTACGGAAGAGACCGCGGACGTGGGCGCGGGTGCCGTCGAGCCAGGCGGCGGCCCGGAAGGTCCGCGCGATCATGCTGAGGAAGGAGAGCGTCCACAGCGTGCCGAAGGCGAAGAAGAACAGGCCGACGCCCGCGAAGAGCAGGTCGGTGCCGTGGGAGCCGGTCCCGTGGATCCCGAAGACGGAGGACTCGAATTCGGAGGAGTAGGAGACCGAGGGCTCGAACTCGTCCGGGCCGAGATCGGGGGTCCAGCCGGTTTCGGAGGGGTCGCCCTGGAACAGGCTGCGGGGGAAGTAGTCGCGCGGGTAGAAGGCGTGCGCGAAGACGAACCCGAAAACGGCGACCGCGAGCCCGATCGAGCCGGCCAGCAGACCGGAGAAGACGGCTCTCGCGCGTTCCTCGCCGGTCGCTCCCACTGAAAGCGTGTGCATGACCACAGAGCGTAAAGCCCGGATGCAAGGATGTCAGTCCACCATCACGCGGTTGCGTCCTGCCTCTTTTGCCCGGTAAAGGGCATGATCAGCGCGTGCCAGAAGTTCGTCGAGAGTGCTGCTCTCGTCGGCCAGACTGGTCAGACCGACACTGATGGTGACCGGGATCGGACCGGCCTGGGTGGGCACCGGCTCGGACGAGACGGCCAGGCGGACGCGCTCGGCCAGGTCTTCGGCGTGACCGTCGTGGTCGGGCAGGACCGCGGCGAACTCCTCACCGCCGTACCGGCCGAGGACGTCGGAGTGGCGCAGACGGCTACGGATCCGGGCGGCGACGGTACGGATGACCTCGTCCCCCACCCCGTGGCCGTACGTGTCGTTGATGTTCTTGAACTTGTCGATGTCGAGCATGACCGCCGCCAGCTGCCGGCCGTTGCGGGCGGCCGCCTGCACCAGCGCCCCGGCGATCGCGTAGAAGTGCCGCCGGTTGTGCTGCCCGGTCAGCTCGTCGGTGGTGGCCAGTTCCTGGACCCGGCTGAACAGGCGCGCGTTCTCGTAGGCGGCCATGCCCTGGGTGGACAGCGCGGCCGCCACCTGACGGCTGGTGTCGTCGAGTGCCGATCCGCCGACGAGCACCATGCCGACCGGGCCGTCCCGGCCGATCAGCGGCACCGTGAGAACACCGGGTGCGCCGGCGAGCAGCCTCCCCCGTACCCCCGCGGTCTCGGATGGATCGAGAAGCTCGGGGGCGTCGCCCACGGTGAGCTGCACCGGTGTCGCGATGGTGTCCGGCGGCGCGGCGCCGTCGACGTGCAGCACCTCGCCGGTGGCACCGATCAGGCAGGCGGCCGTGCCGCCGAGCTGGGCCCGCAGCATGCCGCAGAGGTGGCGCAGCAGTCTGTCGGGTTCGAGGATGGCGGTGAGTTCGGCCAGGCCGGCGCGCAGCATCTCGGCGAGCGCCTGCTGCTGGCGGGCGACCTGGACGGCCGAGTGCAGTTGCGCGGCCCGCGCGGTCTCCAGGGACACGGCGACGTGGCTGCTGACCGCGGTGAGCACGGCGACGTCCTCGTCGGTGAAGATGCCCCGGGCGAGCCGGCTGTCCAGGTAGACCACCGCCACCATGCGGCCTTTGAACTGGACCGGGGCGATCAGGATGCTGCGCAGGCCGTGCACGACGGCGCTGCGGGAGCCGAGGGCCGCGCCCTGCTCGGTGCCGGTGATCACCACGGGTTCGCCGGTCTCGGCGACCCGGCGGACCAGGCTGGTGCCGTACTCGCCGGTCTCGGGGAGGTCGCCGGACACGTCGCGGCCGGCGTAGCGGACCGGTTCGCCGTTGTCGTCGACCAGGAAGAAGATCGCCCGTTCGGCACCGAGGATGCGCAGCATCTCGTCGAGGGCGACGCTCGCGAGCTGCTGCGGGTCGAGGATGGTGGCGGCCGCGGTGCCGACCTGCTGGAGCGCCTCCAGGTGGCGGTTGCGGCCGGTGGTCGGGCGACGTTCGGCGACGGTCCGGCGGTGGGTGCCGGCGCCCTCGTCGACGCCGAATTCGGTACGGGTCTGCCGGCGCCGCTGCTCCCAGCCGTGGAAGACGGCCATCCCGAGCGCGAACCGGGCCTGCCGGTCGGCTTCGTTGGCCAGCCCCATGGCCCGCAGGGCACGGGCCCGGATGCGGAACACCTCGTACTGGACGAACGGTGCGTCGAGTCGGCGCAGCCGGCGTTCGGCCTCGTCGGCGACCTTGATGCAGCGCTGCGGGTCGCCCGTGGCCAGGTGCAGGGACGCCTTCGTGGTGAGGTAGACGCAGCGCAGCAGCGGGGTGCCGCCGATCCGCCCGAGCGCCTTGACGGCCTTTTGGGCGACGGCGAGCCGGGCCGGGCGGTCCGCGTCGGAGGCGAAGCGGAACTGGATCAGCCGGGCGTGCGCCATGTAGACGTAGATCCACCGGTGCTGCGGCATCAGCTCACTGTTGCGCAGCCCGAGCGCGTGGAACTCGGCGAAGATCTCCTCCAGCGGCGGTCCGACCTCACCCTGTTCGATCAGGGTGCAGGCGGCCGCGGTGAGCATGTTGGCGCGCTGCACGCGGGTGCCGGCACCCGGCGGGAACAGCTCACGCAGCCGTTTCAGGGCGGTCGCGGCGTCACCGAAACGGCTCTGCCCGGCCGGCACCATGACGCTGAGCATGCCGAGCGAGGTGCCGAGGGCCAGCTCGTGGTGGCCGAGGCGCTGCATGCCGCGCTCGTACTCGCGGGCCGCCTCGTCGATGTAACCGCGCAGCAGGAACCGTATCCCGAGGGTCGCGTAGCCCGGGATGAGCTGGGCCGGCACGTACCAGCGGGCGTTCCGGGTGATCGTCTTCTCCCAGGCGCTGCCGTCGTCGGCCCCGCTGAACAGCCGTGCGACACCGCGCAGCCACTCCACATAGGCGACCAGGCCGGGATCGCCGAGGTCCTCGGCCACCGCGTCGGCGCGGTTCAGGCAGCGGTCGCTCGTGCCGCGCAGTTTGATCATCGCGGTGACGTAGCCGATCAGGGCGTACACGCGGACGTACTCCGGGCAGGGGCCGAGCCGGTTCACCGCGTACATGGCCCGCAACGCCAGAATGCCGGCCTCCCGCAGGCGCAGGCCGACCGCGGCGGCATAACCGCCGGCGTCCAGGACGGCGGCGAGCGTGGCCTGCGTCTCCCGGTCCCGGCCGCGAGCGGTTCCGAACCCCAGTCTGGTACGCCGTACCAGCCCGCCCGCCATCGCGATGAACAGTGTCTGCACCAGGGCGAGCAGGCCCCGGCCGGGTAGCGGACGGCGGAGTTCGGCGAGCGCGGACCGGGCCGTGTCCAGGGCCTTCTCGTCGTCCCAGAGGGTGTGGTGCAGCTCGATGCGGGTGGTGAGCAGCCGGGCCCGTTGCAGCCGGTCGGCCGTGCCCGCGAGCGCCCGGCCGAGCACCGCGTCGGCCTCGTCGAACCGCCCGTCCGCCAGATAGGCCTGCGCGAGCACGTGCAGCAGCTCGCCGTCGGCCGCGGGATCACCGTCGACGGCGTCGGTGAGGTAGTGGATCGCCTCGGCCGGGGCCTGGTCGGCGAGGGCACGGCGGCCGGCCTCGGCGGCGCTGCGACGGCGGTCCTCCGGTGCGGAGGCGTCACCGGCGCGGCGGTGGTGACGGGCCACGGCGTACGCGTGTCCCTCGTCGCGCAGGTCCTCGGGCAGCCGGTCCAGGGCCGCGGCCAGGTCGGCGTGCAGCCGGCACAGTGCGGCCTCGCCGACCCGGTCGAGCAGGACCTCGCGCAGCTGCGGGTGGACGAAGGCGTACCAGCCACCGGGCCGGGGCTCCAGGACGTGCCGGTCGCCCGCGGCCGCGAGGGCGGCGAGCACCCGGTCCGCCTCGCCGAGCTGGAAGAGCACTTCGGGCCGGAACCGGATGCCGGCCGCGGCGGCGACGGTCAGGCAGTCCAGGGTCTCGGCGGACAGCCCGGTGAGCCGGGCGGCGATCAGGTCGCGGACGTCGGCGGCCGGGGGCAGCGCGTCGGCGCCGGGCAGGTCCAGTCGCCAGCCGCCCCAGACCGGGCTGAGCAGGCCGGCGTCGAGCAGCCGCAACAGGTAGCTGACGATCGCGAGCGGGGTCCCGTCGGTGCGCGCGGTCACGTGGCGGACCAGTTCGACGCCGACCTCGGCACCGGGCAGGCGGGAGGCGATCACGTCGGCGACGGCGGGCGCGGGCAGCGGCGCGCAGGTCACCTCCAGGGTGCCGGTGCTCTCCAGCCCGGCGGCCGGGTCGTCGGCGCCGTCCGGGGCGGTGAGCAGTACCAGGATCGGCAGCCCGGCCAGTTCGGCGGCGAGTTTCTCGATCAGCTGGCGGCTGCCGGAGTCGAGATGCTGGGCGTCGTCGACGGCCAGGAGCAGCCCGCCGGCCCGGGTGGCCAGCTCACCGAGGAACGCGGCACCGGCGCCGAGCACGTGCTCGTCGCCGCCGGGTGCGGGTTCCGCGGTGACGGCCGGGATCAGGTCACCGAAGAGCCGGGCGAGCAGGCCCGGCCCGGCGGTCGTGGCGGCCTCGGTGACCTGCGCGTCGACGGCGGCACGCTGCTCCGGTGACAGCCGGCGTACACCGGCCTGCCAGAAGGTGACCGCCTCGCGGGCGGCGGCGAGTGGCGACGCCTCATCGGGGCGGCAGGTGGCCCAGAACACCGGGAACCCGCCTGCCGTGGCCTCGGCGGCGAGCTCCTGGGCGAGCCGGGTACGGCCGGCGCCCGCCGCGCCACGGACGACCGCGATCCCGCCCTGTCCGGCGCGGGCGCGTTCCCAGCGGCGGCTGAGCCGGTCGGCCTCCTCGGCCCGGCCCCGCATCGGCCAGCTCGTGACCGCGGGCTGCGCGGCGGCCTCCCCTCCGGGGCAGCCCCGCAGGTCGGCCAGCAGCGTGGCGGCGTCCGGGTAGCGGTCGTCGGGGTCCTTGGCGAGCAGCCGGGTCACCACCGCGTGCAGTGCCGGGTCGATGCCGGGTCGCAGCTCGGCCAGGTCGGGCACCGGGGCGGCCAGGTGCAGGCGCAGCAGCTCGCCCACGTCGTCGGCCTCGAACGGCAGCCGGCCGGCCAGGCACTCGAACAGCACCACACCCAGCGAGTACAGGTCGGATCGGCCGTCGACCGGCCGTTTCAGCATCCCGGACTGCTCGGGCGAGCTGTAGAGGAAGGTGCCGACCGCCTCGTCGGTGTCGCCGCGTTCGCCGCCGATCTGGGCCAGACCGAAGTCGATCAGGGTGGCCGGCTGGTCCGGGCCGACCATGATGTTGCCCGGTTTGATGTCCCGGTGCACCAGGCCGAGGCGGTGCGCGGCGGCCAGCCCACGGGCCAGCCGGGCGGCCATCGCGACCACCCACTCCTGGCTGAGCGTGCCGCCGAGCTGCTCGGTGAGGGAGCCGCCGGTCAGGTGGTCGAGCACCATCGCGGGCACGCCGTCGAGGTCGCCGACGGCGTGCACCCGGACCACACCCGGGTCGTCGATGCAGGCCAGCAGCGCTGCCTCGCGGCTGAACTCGGTCCGGATCCCCGGATCGGCGCTCGCATCGGCGAGGGGACGTTTCACCGCGTACCAGCGGTCGCCGCGACGGGCCCGGTGGACCATCGTGAACGCGCCACGGCCGAGTTCGTCGACCAGTTCGAGCCCGGTCAGCCCTGTTTCCGTCACTTGACACTCACTCCGCGTCCGGCGTCACTGTGCTGATCGGCGGGAACCGGGTGAACCTGAACATTCCCGGCCGGGCGAAGGGATGGCCCTACGGGAGGGTGGCCGCCAGCTTCTGCAGCGCCTCCCTGGCTCCGCTGGTGATCGGCCGGCCGTGGCCGGGCAGGATGGTCCGTACGTCCAGGCCGGCCAGCTTCTTCACCGAGGCGGCCGCCTGCGTGGCGTCGGCGGTGTACAGCGGGGCCGAGCCCTCCAGCACGTTCTGGTTGCGCAGCGCGTCGCCGGCCACCAGCACCCCGGTCGCCGGCTCGAAGATCGACACGTGCCCCAGGGTGTGCCCGGGGGTGCCGATCATCTGAAGGCCGAAGACGTCGTCGCCGTCCTTGACCCCCTGGATCTGCTTCCCGGCCGCGTCGATCGCGGCGACGTCGTCGGTCCCCGCATACAGGGTCGCCGAGATCTGCGGCACGATCTCGGCCAGCCCGCCCGCGTGGTCCTCGTGCTGGTGGGTGAGGATGACGTGCTTGACCGAGCCCCAGCCCAGGCCGGCGGCCTTGAGACCGGCCTCGACCGCGGCCGCCGAACCGGCCGTGCCGGTGTCGACGACGGCCACCTCGCCGTTGCGGACCAGCAGGTAGACGGCGACGAAGTCGAGATCGACGCGGTGCCAGTCGACGCCCGGCCCGGCGCTCGCACCGGTGCTCGCACCGGCGCTCGGGCCGGCGCCGGTGGCCGGCGTGCCGGTGCCGGGTTTCTCCGTCTCACTACAGCCGGTGAGTGTGTTGAGGACGGTGATGCCGAACGCACCCGAACCCGCGGTCAGCAGCAGTCTGCGATGGAGCCGGAAGCCACTCATCCTCTCTCCTTAGCGCATCCGGTGAGGTTTCGCTCCCCCAGCGGCGGGCACCGCGGATCTGTGCCCGCTTCGCAACCTGCGATCGTCGGCACCGACCTCGCCCCGGGGGGGGTGTCCCTATGGTTTCTGTCAAGCGGCGAGGGCGATTTTCTCTGCCGGTTTGTGCTGGTAGGGGGTGGTGGTGCGGAGCATCGCGTGTAG
>NZ_QGGR01000035.1 GCF_003148685.1 Actinoplanes xinjiangensis
GCCGCCGACACCGATCTCTGGTTCGACAACGTCTGGGTCACCGACTCCACCCCCGTCGAGTGCGGCCGGTCAAGACCGACCGTGAAACGCTCCGAGCTGGCCGGCTGGGCCGTCTACGGCTACTGCTCGTCACACTCACGCTTCTTCTGGGGCCTGCGGCTCCACCTGATCTGCACGCCGCGGGCTTACCGATCTCCTGGTCACTCGCCGATGCGAAGGCCGACGAACGGCAGGTCCTGGCCGCTGCTCTGGAAGAAGATCCCGGCCTGCTCGCCGCCCGCCCTGGTCAGCTGATCATCGCGGACAAGGGATACGTCTGGGCCGAACTCGACCGCTGGCTCGCCGAACGCGGCGCCCGGTTGCTACGGCCGTCCTACCGCAACCGCACCCCACGACCCGGCGAGCACCTACTCAAACCCGTACGCCAGCTGATCGAGTCGGTCAACGACACCTTGAAAGGCCAACTCGACCTGGAACTGCACGGCGGCCGCAGCATCGAAGGCGTCGGTGCCCGCGTCGCCCAAAGACTGCTCGCCATGACCGCCGCGATCTGGCACAACCGCGCCACCGGCCAACCCTTGACCAGGTCATTGATCGCCTACGACCACTGACCTGGGTTAGGACTTACTCGTCTAGTGCCGGCCGAGCCCACGACGAGACAGACGCGGTCGACACGCTGAAGCTCGTCTTATCCAAACTACCGACTTGACCTACGTGTCCAGGCAAGGACTAAAGCACCGGGAATGGGACGGCAGATGGTTCCGCCACGACGTCCTCATTTGCCGCGATCCGCGCGCCGACCGGCCGCCGTCAGGGCCGCTGGCCGGCGGTTCACGCACCTGCGTCTTATCGTGCCGACGAGAGGGCTTTCACAGACCCACGCTCTCGCGGAGATCATCCGCGACGGCAGGTGCGCCCCGGAGTGGAGGCTGTGCAACGGAGTTCGGGTAAATAGTGAGTACTACTGCCAACGAGGTCCTGGCCACGAAGACCAATACCGTCCGTGCCCGGTGGAACGAATGTACCGCGTCGACATGGCCTTGGCGTCAGACAGCGATGCCTGATCGCAACAAGGAGATGGCCGTTGAAGAACCCGACCGGCCACGAGCGGAGGATAATCATGCTCGGGGTGTTGAACCGGCTTCTTGTTCGGCCTCTGCGATATGACGGCGGGTATGAGCTACACGGTAGGAGTCGGTTCCGGTCTCGATGATATTGCCGCCAAAGGGAGCCGGTCGACGATCGCGGCGTAGAGCTGAGGTCGGTGCGCTGACCTACTCCGGCTACGGCACGACCGACCAGCTGATCGCCCACAGGCGAAGAAGGCCCGGCGGTCGTTTATCGGATGCTCACTTCCTGAGAGTCTCGATACGATCATCCCCGATGATCGACTTCGAGCGGCTGGACCGCGCCCTCACCGGAACCGCACGCGTCGTGGGCCTGGTCGGGCCACCGGGCTCGGGTCGCACCGCGCTGGCCAGCGCGTACTGCGCCCGGCCCGAGATCATCCGGCGTTTCCGCGGCATCGGCCGGATCTCGCTCGGCACGCCCCCTGACACACCCGGGTGGTTGCCATGGCCGGACTCACCGGCCGCCGCGGAGCTGACCCTCCAGATCGCGCGGACCCTGAAGCAGTGGGGCAGCCACGAGCCACGCCGGTATCACCAGATGCGCGAGCCGGTCGCCGCGGATCAGGCCGCCGCGGAGCTGGCGGCCTGGGGTGACGGCCGACTGCTCGTGGTCGACGAGGTGGTGAGCGCCGAGCAGGTGGCGATGTTCGAGGGCTATCAGCGGCGGGGCCGGTTGCTGCTGATCACCGAGCACGTGTCGCTCTTGCCCCGCGGCGCCGTCGTGGTGTGGGCGCCGTCGCCGCCTGGCGAGCCCGGCCCACGGCCTGAACCACGCCCCCTGCCGGAACCGAACCCCCTGGTCACCGATCCACGATGGATGTCCGAGCGGCTCGCGGAGGACGGCGCGCCGGGGCTCGCCGCCGACCTGGCGCTGGCGTGGGCGGCACGGGCGGATCCGGCGGTGGTCGCGGTGGCCCGGACGCTGCGGGACGAGGAGGACGCCTTCGCGGCGGTACGCGAGCCCCGCACCTTGGCGGCGCTGGTGTCCGCCCTGCTGCCCGTGGCGCCCGCCGAGGAATACCGTCCCGGCCCGCCTTACCTGGTGAACCGCTGGCCGTCGCCCGGCCGCTTCGGCGCCGCCCTGATCCGCCGGATCCCCGTCGAAGAGGCCGAGAACGAACTGACCGACATCCTCGTCACCCGGAACTCCCTGTGGACCGTCACCTCGGACCCGTTCCACGGCGGCGCCGAGATCTCGCGGTGGGAGCCGCTCAGTGGCCGCCGCCTGATCCGGCTGACGTTGAAGGAGGCAGGCGCCGTCCGCATCGCCGTGGCACCGGACGACTCCTGGCTGGCGTACTCCACGCCGTCGGACGCCGGCTTCAACGTGGCCGACCCCGTGACCCGGAGGATCCACGGTTTCATCCCGGGCCGCGTGGCGGCGGCCGCACCGGACGGCACCTGGCTCGCTGTCGCCGACGAACAGGGAGTGGTACGGATCCACGACACCGGCACGCTTTCGCTCAACCACCAGATCTCCGTGCACTGGGCACAGGTCACCGCGCTCGCCGTCGCCCCGGACGGGTCGTGGCTGGCGAGTGCGGGCAAGGACGGCACGGTACGCATCATCGAGGTCGCCACCGGCCGGCCGGGCCGCGCCGTCACGGTCGGTGAGGTCACCCACCTCGCCGCCGTACCCGGCGGGAAGTGGCTGGCCGCGGCGGGGCCGTACGGGGTGCACCTCATTCAACCGTCAACCGGCCGGAACCGGCGGATCCATGCCGGCGGGGGCGTACCGCACGCGCTCGCCGTCGCCGGGGACGGCTCCTGGCTGGCCGCCGCATACGACGGCGCGGGCCTGCTGGTCTTCGACACCACCACCGGCGATCTCCGGCACGCCCCGCCGGTGCCGGCCGGCTTCTTCCCCCGCTGGTCGCGGGTGCGGCTGGCGGCGGCGCCGGATGGCTCGTGGCTGGCGGCCGGGAACCCGATGCGGATCTACGATCCGGTCACCGGCGAGCACCGGGGCGGCTTCCCGGCCGAGACGTGGTCGTCGCGGGCCGTCGCGCCGGACGGATCCTGGATGGCCGCGCACGCCGGCCATGATGTGGTGATCCTCGACCTGCACGCCCGGCCCGTCCCGGGCGCCGAGCCGGGGCACGCCGACCTCTTCCAGGATCTCTTCGTGGCGCCGGACGGCTCGTGGCTGGCGACCCGGTCGGCACAGGAGGCGCCACGGTTCTGGGATGCCACCAATGGCCGCCGCCTACCCGTGCAGGCAGCCGACGTCACGTTCGAGGCCACGCCGACGGCGGAGACCGGCGACGCCGTCCGGAGCGCGCATGACGGCCACACCATCATCAGCGCCGATGTCTCACCGGACGGGCGTTGGCTCGCGGTGCTCGACCTCCCCGACGCCTATCACCGGCGGCTCAGGCATTCCTGGCTCCGGGTGTACGACCGGGCGGCCTCGCTCGAAGTCGCCGCGGTGCCGGTCCTGGAGATCGCTCTCGGGTGCCGGTGGAGCCCGGACGGTACCGCCCTCTTCGTCTGGGGCGGAGACGGCGTGCAGGGCTTCACCTGGGTGACTCAGTCCCGGGTGTAGTGGACCACGGCGCGGCGGTCACCGACGGGCGCATCGGTCCTGGTCGTCGAGTGGCTCGTTCCGCGGGCGAGGCACCGGCCGTGTGTCGGTCGCCCCGATCTCGTTCTCGCCGGGTCGGTGCTCGCGGTGACGCCGATCGTCTACGGCGAATTCGACCAACGGCCGCCGGCCCCCGTCCCGCCGCGGTGAGCGGCCGAGCTGCGTGCCACCCGGCCGAACCGACCGCACCGACGGAGACGGGGTGCCGGTTACCTGCATGGGCGGCTGATGGTCAGCTGTGTTGTCGCCGAAAGGAAGAACATGCGTATCCGCCGCATCGTCGATCTGTCCGTGCCGGTCGGCTCCGGGACCCAGGTGTATCCGGGCGACCCCGAACCACGGCTGAACGTGCACGCCACGGTGCCGGCGGACGGTTTCAACCTGCTGCACGTCCAGATGGGCTCGCAGACCGGCACCCACGTCGACGCCCCCTACCACTTCCGCGACGACGGTCTCCGCCTGCACGAACTCGACCTGGGACTGTTCACCGGGCCGGGGGTGGTCCTCGACGTCCGCGGCCTGGCACCCCGCACGCAGATCACGTCGGACATCATCGACCCGGCCGGGCTCGGGCCCGGCGTGATCGCGCTGATCTGCACCGGATGGTCGCGGTTCTACGGCACCGAGGCGTACTTCGACCATCCGTACCTCGACGCGGACGCCTGCCGCAAGATGCTCGAACTGGGTGTCCGCACGTTCTGCATCGACGCGATCAACATCGACGAGACCCCCTCACCGATCGGCTACCCGGTCCACCACCTGATCGCCCGGGCCGGCGGGGTGATCGGCGAGAACCTCCGCAACCTGGAGATGATCGACTTCCCCGATCCTCTGGTCTCCTGCCTTCCGATCGCTTTGGAGGACGCGGACGGGGCGCCGGTACGGGCGGTCGCGTACGAGGTGGAGGACTGACCGGACCAGCCGGGTGGCCCGGCCTACTTGCTCGGGCGGCCGTTGCGTCCCGCGGGAACGGTTCGGCCGACCGCGGGCCGCACACCGTGCCCACGCCTGCGCTCAGGGCACCGATGATCTGCTCGGTGAGCCGTTCACCGCCTCCGGCCTCGACCGGGCGGCCGAACGCCTGCTGAACCGGCCGGGCCGTCCCGCGAACCGGCTGCGCGGGAACCGGCCGACCGACGAGCGGGCGCCGGCCGGTGTCCCGGACCGGGAAGCCTAGGTGAGGCCGGCGGCCAGGCCGGCGGTGATCAGCAGGCCCAGGCCGTTGGTGGCCCAGTGCAGCGCGGCCGCGGCCAGCAGACTGCCGCTGCGGCGGCGCAGCTCGCACAGGAGCAGGCCGGCCAGGGCGGTGAACCCCACCGCGCCGGCGACGGCGAGGACCTGGCCGGCCAGGCCGCTGCCGAAGACCGAGCCGACCGCCCCGTTGGCGCTGTTGAGCTGCAGGGACGGCAGGATGTGCCACAGCCCGAACAGCACCGACGACGTGATGCTGGCCCAGACCGCGCCGCGGTGGCGGTTGATCAGGCCCATCAGGACGCCGCGGAAGGCCACCTCCTCCAGCAGGACCGTGCCGAGCGGGACGACCACGAACGCGGTGAGCAGGGCGGCGCTCAGGTGCAGGTGATAGCGGACGTCCTGGAACGCGGGGCGGGTGAGCGGGATGGCGGCCCCGACGGCGTAGACGACGGCGACCGCCGCGACGGCGCCGAGGGCGTATTTCAGGCCGGGGACCAGGGTACGGCGGGACAGTCCGAGTTCGTGCCAGGTGAGGCCGGTGCGGCGGGCGAACAGGACCAGCCCCAGCGCGACCAGCGGGCCGGCGATCAGGCCGGTGCCGGGCGGGCCGTACTTGTTGGCGACGTTGACCGTGGCGAGGACGGCCACGACGGCGCCGATGACGAGGAGGAGGCGGGGGCGGGTCACGAGGAGAAGAGGTTACCCGGCAACCGCGGGACAATTCGAAAAATCGTGACGGCGTGTGAACTTCAACTCGTCACGGACAGAATCCGGCGGGTGGCGTGACGGAGTTCGGGCAGGTCGACGACGGTGAGGCGGCCGTCGCGTTTGACGACGGTGCCGTCGACGATCACGGTGTGCACATCCGGTACACCCAGACAGGTGACGACCGCGCCGGTGACGTCGGCGTCGCCGGGCAGGTGGGCCAGGCCGTCGAGCAGGACGAGGTCGGCGCGGCGGCCGGGCTCGATCAGGCCGATCTCGTCACCGAGACCGATCGCGCGGGCGCTGTCGATCGTGACGGTGGCCAGCAGGTCGGCGGCGGGGTGCATGGTGGCGGTGGCCATCCGGTGCTGGCGCAGGGTGTCGCGCATCGGCTCGAACAGGTCCGGTGGGGCGTTGACCGCGACGTCCGTCCCGAGCCCGGCCCGGCCGCCCGCCTCGGTGAACGTGGTCCACGGTGACCGACCGTGACCCATGGTGGCCTCGACGACGGGGGTGATGGTGACACCCGTCCCGGAGTCGGCGAGCAGTTGCGCCTCGTCGGCGGTCAGGCCGTTGAGGTGGACCAGATGCAGGTGCGGGCCGAGCAGGCCGGCGTCGGACAGCGCCTGCACCTGACCGACGCCGCCACCCGTGTGCATGGTGGCGAGAACACCGCTCTCTCTGGCGAGCAGGATGCCGCCTCTTGCGTCGTCGAAGGAACCCATGGCCGTACAGAAAACGGCTTTGGCCTGGGTGACGCGCCCGCGTGAGGCGGCCGGATGATCGTGACTGACGACGGCGCGGATGCCGGAGACGCCGTAGGCGTCGAAGACCGCCTCGGCGTGCGAGGGTGACCGGATCACATTGCAGAAGTCGAGGACCGTGGTGATGCCCGCGTCGAGGGCCTCGGCGGCGCCGAGCAGCGTCGCGAGGTGCGCCTGCTCCGGCGTCGGGCGGCGGCTCAGCACCGCGTCGAAGTAGCCGGGCAGGGTCATGTCGGGGCCGAGGCCACGCAGCGGCGCCTGCCAGACGTGCCGGTGGCCGTCGACGAAGCCGGGTGCCGCGACGAGCCCGGTCGCGTCGATCACCTCGGCCGGCACACCGTGCGGCTCGACGAATCTGCCGCCGTCGATGCCGATGTCGGCGTGGCCACCGGAGAGCAGCCGGGCGTTCCGGATCAGAAGATCCACAATTCCTCCCTGGAAAGCTTTTCTGAAAGCTATTACAGAAGCTTTCTCCAGCGCAAGTAGGATCTCCTCGTGGCCAGGGACGTGGTGGACGAGATCGCCGGAGCATGGAGCGCCGAGCTGCCCGGCGTCGTCGGCGTCGAGCTGGCGGTCGGCAAACGCGCGGCGCGGCTGGCCGCCCTGCTCAACGCGCCGGTCGAGGCCCGGCTGGCGCGGCTCGGCCTCACGAAGGCGGAGTACGACATCCTCGCCGTCCTGCGCTCGGCCGGCGAACCCTACCGGCTGCGGCCGTCGGTGCTCGCCCAGCGGCTCGCCCTCACCTCCGGCGGCACCAGCAACGTGCTGCGCCGGCTCACCACCGCCGGCCTGATCGAACGCGACCCGGACCCCTCGGACGCCCGCAGCTCCTGGGTGCGCCTGTCCCCCACCGGCGTCGACCGGGCCGAGGAGGCGGTCCGCGCCGCGAGCGCCGCCCAGGCCGCCCTGCTGCGCGACGTCCCGCCCGAAGTGACGACCGCCGCGATCACCAGCCTGCGGGCGATCCTCGTCGCGCTCGGCGACACCGCGGACTGACCGCGGGACGCCGTCTCCCCGGAGGCCGGATCCGCCCTGGTCCGGGGCCCTGCCGGCCGGCGCGGGCCGGCCACGTGGGCCCGAGATCTCCACGCACGGTCATTAACTGATCGCCGTTTGAACCGTCGACGCTACGTGTCCGTACCTTCCACGGGGAATCACATCGATGGGGAGACGGGTGTGGTGGAGCGGAACGACGGGCAGCGCCCGAGACTGCGGATCGCCGGCTACGTGTCCGGCCACGCGGAACCCGTGGCCGGCCCGGAACCCGCCTCGGTCGCCGAGGCCGGGACGGCACCGCGCCCGCGGCCCCCGGCCCTGCCCAACATCTCCGACTACTGGCCCGACCGGACCCGCCCGGCACCGGAGTTCGAGACCCCCGCACCGGGCCGGAGCCGCCGGCGCAAGCGGCCGGTCATCGCCGCCGGGCTGCTCGCCGGGCTGGTGATCACCGGCACCCTGCTGCTGACCCGGCCGGACGACGATCCGGACCGGCGGGACCTCGCCGCACCGGCCGCGACCACCCCCACCACCACGCCGGTCACCACGGCCCCGGTGAGCATCGCGCCGAGTGCGACGCCCACCGCGGCGCCCACCACGACGCGGCCGCTGCCGCCACCGTCACCACCGCCGGCCGAGCGGATCACCGCGGCGAAGTTCGAACTCACCACCGGTGTCAGCCGGCTCGACGTGCGCACCGCCGACCTGGACGGCGACGACTTCCGGGTCTCCACCCCGAAGGACTCCGGCCTGGACGTGGACGCCGACTTCGACGACGGCACGCTGCGGGTCAGCGCCGAACCCGACGGCAGGGAGAACGGCAGCGGCCGGATCGACGTGCTGCTCAGCGAGGACATCGTATGGCGGCTGCGGATGGTTGCCGGGGTGCACACCGCGTCGTTCGACATGGCCGCCGGCACGGTCGGTGACATCGACCTGATCGGCGGGGCGCAGACCGTCGAGATCGAGTTGGGCCGCCTGGACCGGACCCTGCCCATCCTGATGGCCGGCGGCGTGCACACCTGGAAGATCCGGACGTCCGGGAAGGTCCCGGTGAAACTGGCGCTGAGCACCGGCGCCGGTGACGTCACCCTCTACGGCGACGAGAAGGGCGGCGTGCGCGCCGGCACCACGATCCGCAAGGGCGATCTGGGCGACGAACCGGGCCTGAACATCGACGCCGAGGCCGGCATCGGCTTCCTGGACGTCTCCCGCGACTGACCGCCGGATCGGTGGCGCCGGACGTCATGACGGCTCCCCCTACCGTGGCCCGGGCACCCGGCGCAGGTTCCGCACCGGCCGGGTGAGCAGCAGGGCGGCGCAGACCGCGACGCTGACCACGGCGGAGACGAACACCAGGGCCCGCGGATCGACGAACTCCACGACCGGCCCCACCAGCGCCTGCCCGACGGCCATCCCGGCCACCGAACCGGCCACCTCGTAGGCGGTGACCCGGTTGAGGACGTCCGGCGCGACCTGTGTCTGCACACTGGTGGACCACATCACCGACCAGAACGCCCAGGACATCCCGCCCACCAGGTGACCGGCCATCAGCAGCGGCAACGGCAGCTCCAGCGCCACCGACAGCGGGATGAACGCGAACCCGGACATCGCCACCCCACCGGCGGCGAGCGGGCGCGAGGGGCGCAGCCGGATCGCGATCAGGCCGCCCAGCACCGTGCCGGCGCCGAGGCCGGCCATCACCCAGGCGTAGGCCACGTCACCGAGCCGGTCACCGATCAACCGGGAACCCAGCGGCACGTACGGGCCGAACACCAGGATACCGAAGAACACCCAGATCAGGATCACCGACCACATCCAGGACCGGGAGCGGAACTCCGACCAGCCCCGGCGCAGGTCGCGCAGCACCGTCGACGGCCGCCCGGACCGGACGGGCACCGGGAGCCGGATCAAAGCAAGGCACACCCCGCTCAGCAGGAACGTGCCCGCGTCGACGGCGTAGACGGTGCCGGCCCCGGCCACCACCCACAGCACCCCGGCCAGGACCGGGCCGCCGACCTGGGTGGCCGCGTCCGCCATCTTCAACGTGCCGTTGGCGCGCTGCGGGTCGGTGGCCACCAGCGGCACCATGCCGTTCACCCCGGGCTGGAACATCGCGGCGGCCGTGCCGGACAGGAACGACGCGGACAGCAGCAGCCAGAACGGCGGGGAGCCGGCGAAGAACGCGGCGGCCAGCACGCCCTGGGTGACGATCCGGACGACGTCGGCGCCGACCATCATGGTGCGGGCGCCCACCCGGTCGGCGAACACCCCGCCGAACAGCACGAAGATCACGAACGGAGCGGTCCAGACGGCCAGCACGTAGCCGACGCCGGACACCCCGTAGATCGCGCCGACGGCCAGCGCGGTCACGACGGGCAACATCGCATCCCCGAGCAGCGACACCGTACGGGCTCCGAAGAAAAGCGTGAAATTCCAGGTCCACAGCCGTTTCGGCGGGTCTACGGATGGCGGTCGGCCAAGAAGGACGGGCTCCATGATCACCCATTGTGGGCATCGCACCGGCCCACCACAGGCGCCCGGAACGACGACGGTGGGTACATTCGCGCCATGCAGCACCGTGTCGTCGCCCTGGTCGGCCCGCCGCTCGAGATGTACCGGGTCACCGGTGCCTCCGCCGTGTTCGGCGATCACGGGCCGGACATCCCCCGGCACTACGACTTCGCGCTCTGCGCCGAACGGCCGGGCCCGGTCCGTACCACCATGGGTGTCGACGTGATCGTCGAGCAGGGGCTGGAGGCTCTCGCCGGGGCCGGCACCGTCCTGATCCCCGGCTGGCAGGCCGGACCGGAGGTCTCCCCCGCGGTCGGTGCGGCGGTCCGCGCCGCCCACCGCCGCGGAGCGCGCATCGTGGCCCTCTGCTCGGGCATCCACGTCCCGGCGAGTCTGGGGCTGCTCGACGGCCGCGCCGCGGCCGTCCACTGGGAGATGACCGCCGACCTGGCCGCCCGCTATCCGCTGATCCGGTCGGACGCCTCGGTGCTCTACGTCGACCACGGTGACGTGGCCACCGCCGGCGCGTCGGCCACCACCGTCGACCTGTGCCTCAACCAGGTCCGCCGTGAGCACGGCGCCGCCCTGGCGATGCGCATCGGCCGGCAGTTGGCCGCGGCGCCGCACCGGGAGGGCAACCAGCGGCAGTTCCCCCGGCTGCCGACCACCGGGCCGGTGCCCGACTCCCTCGCCCCGCTGCTCGACTGGATCACCGCCCACCTGCACCGGCCGCTGACCGTCGAGGACATGGCGGCCCGCGCCGGGCTGTCCCCGCGTACCCTCACCCGGCACTTCACCGACCGGCTCGGGGTCTCCCCCGGCCGTTGGCTGCTGGAGCGCCGCATCGCCGCCACCCGCGCCCTGCTCGAGGAGACCGACCTGCCGGTCGGGGCGATCGCCCAGCGTGTCGGGCTGTCCTCGGCGGTCAATCTGCGGCGCCGTTTCCGCGCCGCGCTCGGCACCACGCCGGCCGCGTACCGGCGTACGTTCCGCTGACCGAACCGCTGGGGCCTGTCCCGTAGGGGCGACCGGGCCGCCCCCACGAAGCAGGCCTAGGTTGCAGGGATGAAAATCGTCGGACTGGTCGGTGCCGGGCACATGGGGTCGGGGCTCGGGTGGGCGCTGCGCGAGGGTGGCCACGACGTCGTCACGTCGGTGGCGGGCCGGTCCGGGCGGACGGTGGGCCTCGCGCGGGAGGCCGGGCTGCGCCTGCTCCCCCGCCCCGTCGACGTGCTGGCGCAGGCGGACGTGATCCTCGTCGTCACTCCGCCGGGGGCGGCACTCGACGCGGCCCGCGAGATCGCCGGGCTGGCCGCGGCCCCGGAGGTCGCCGCGCGAGGCACCGGACGGCCGCTGGTCGCCGACCTGAACGCCGTGTCACCGGAGACCGCCACCGCGGCCGCGGACCTGATCACCGGTGCGGGCCTGGACTTCGTGGACGGTTCCATCTCGGGCCCGCCGCCGACGGTCCGGCCCGGGGCGCGGCTCTACCTCTCCGGTCCCCGGGCCGGCGAGGTGGCCGGCCTCCGGTGGACACACGCGCACCCGGTGGTGGTCGGCGATCGCGCCGGTGCCGCAAGCGCGGTGAAGATGTCCACCGCGTCGGTCTACAAGGGGCTCGTCGGGTTGATGGCGCAGGCGATGCGTGCCGCGGCGGCACACGGTGTGCTGGAGCCGGTGATGGCCGATCTCGGCGACGGCTTCGTCACCCCGTACGAGGTGGCGCTCGCCTCGACGAAGGCGCACCGCTACGTCGCGGAGATGCGGGAGATCGCGCGGTCCCAGGCCGCGGCGGGTCTCACGCCGTCGCTGTTCGAGGCGTTCGCCGAGGTCTGGTCCGACATCGCCGGCCGTCCGCTGGCCGACGGTGATCCCGAGACCGTCGCGCGCGGGATCACCGCGGACGAGGTGGCCGGCCGCCTGGGCTGAAGGAGAAGGGTGACCGAAGGTTGGAAACTGGATCCACGGGTATTCACAGGGCGTACATCCGCAACGTGGAGGTGTCCGATGGCTTTCGATGACAAGGTCGACAACAAGGCCGAGGAGCTCGGCGGCAAGGTCAAGGAGGGCGTCGGCAAGGCGACCGACGACGAGCGCCTGGAGGCCGAGGGCAAGACCGACCAGAAGGCGTCGAACCTCAAGCAGGCCGGTGAGAAGATCAAGGACGTCTTCCGTTCCTGACGGCTTCCGAACGGCTTTCGATACGCCGTGCGGCCCGGATCACCATCGTGGTCCGGGCCGCATGCTGTCAGCAGACCGCGCTGGTACGCCCCACCTGCCGCGGCCACGTGCAGGTGTCGTGCACGGCCCCACCGCGGTTGCGCAGGGTCGCCGTGTCCCCGGTGTTGTTCCACACGTAGTTGCCGGAGTTCCAGTACCGGTGGGTGGCGGTGTCGGTGCCCTTGCCGGTGTGCAGGTAGAGCAGGCCGCCCTTGCCGGCGATCGTGACGTTGCCGAAGGTGTGGCTGCGGACCGCGTCGGCGACCCGCCAGCCGTTCAGGTTGACGGCCGCCGGGCCGGTGTTGACCAGGGCGATCCACTCCGCGTTGAGGCTCCCGTTCGAGCGGTCGTCCTTGCCCGGTGAGTCGTACTGGACGCTCTGGAACCGCAGTGCCGGGGCGGCCTGGGCGGGCGCGGCCACGGACAGTACGGACCCGAGAGCGACGGTGACGACCCCGGGCAGTATGCGAAGCATGCGATCTCCTGTCGGGTATTGGGCGGATAGCAGCATTCTTCCGGCTAAGTCGGTAAATCCGGCAGAGGACACGGCCTGTCAGGCTTTCGGGGTACCCGCCGATTCCCCGCCGCGAACTGCCATACCTCCGTTTTTGCAGGTCATTGGCAGTTACCGGGTTGTCGCACCGCTAGTGCCGGGCGTACGGTGTCCGGGTGGCCGAGCATGAGCACCACCACCCGCAGCGGCACGGCGTCCGGCACCTGCTGCGACCGCACTCGCACGACACCACCGACAAGGTCGACAGCGCGCTGGAAGCCTCCCGCGACGGCCTGCGCGCCCTGTGGATCTCCCTGGCCGGGCTCGGTGTCACCGCCGCCGTGCAGGCCGTGATCGTGGCGATGTCCGGTTCCGTGGCACTGCTCGGCGACACCGTGCACAACGTCGCCGACGCGCTCACCGCCGTGCCGCTGGGCATCGCGTTCTGGCTCGGCAGACGGGCCGCGACCCGGGCGTACACCTATGGCTTCGGCCGCGCCGAGGACCTGGCCGGCGTGGTGATCGTGGTGGTGATCGCGGCGTCCGCGGTCGCGTCGGCGTGGTTCGCCGTCGACCGGCTGATGCATCCGCGCGACATCAGCCACCTGCCCTGGGTGCTGGCGGCCGGGCTGGCCGGTTTCGCCGGCAACGAGATCGTCGCCCGCTACCGGATCGCGGTGGGCCGGGCGATCGGCTCGGCCGCCCTGGTCGCCGACGGGCTGCACGCCCGGACCGACGGGTTCACCTCGCTGGCCGTGGTGGCCGCCGCGGGCGGCGCGTGGCTGGGCTGGGGCTGGGCCGACCCGGTGGTCGGCATCGCGATCACCGTGGCGATCCTGTTCGTGCTGACCGGCGCGGCCCGTCAGGTCTATCACCGGCTGATGGACCGGGTGGATCCCGCCATGGTCGACCACGCCGAGCAGCACCTGCGCGAGACCGACGGGGTGCGCGACGTGTCCGGCCTGCGGCTGCGCTGGATCGGGCACGCCCTGCACGCCGAGGCCGGCATCGTGGTCGACGCCCGCCTCACCCTGCTGGCCGCCCACGAGATCGCCGCCGACGCCGAGCATCAGCTCACCCACCACGTGCCGCGGCTGACGTCGGCGACCGTGCACGTCGACCCGGACAGCCACCCCGGCGACGCCCACCACCTCGGCCTCGCCCACGACCGCCGCACCCGCCTGGCCACCCCCACCTGACGGCCGCCTCCGGCGAATGCCGACATACCCCGGCCCGGACGGGTGGCCCGTCGAGGTCCGGTGGGAGCCGTGATCGTCTCCCGGTAACCTTCGCCAGCGGAAGCAGTGGAGGAGGACATCGATGACCGACCAGGTCCCCGGACCCCGGCCGTCCGGCACCGTCTACGGGCGCGGCGGTGTGGAGACGAGCGGCAGTGCGCCGGACCGGCTGCCCCGCGCCATGATCGTCGGCGTCGTCGTGGGGGTGGTCGCGGTCCTCGGCCTCGGCTACGCCGCGTGGAGCAGCACCGGCGGTGCCGAGCAGAGACCGGCGGCCGCCGCGACCTCGGCGCCGGCAGAGCCGGCTCCCGCGCCGACGAAGCCCGCGAAACCGCAGCTCGCGGCCGGGTCCTGGCTGCTGTCGCCGCTCGATGACGAGGCCACCTATCTGACCGCCACCGGCGAGTACGCGAAGATGTCGCCCGCCGACCCGGCCACGCTGACGGTGAGTGCCGGCCTGGCCGACGACACCTGTTTCTCGTTCCGGCTGGAGGACGGGCGCTACCTGCGGCACTTCGACTACCGGCTGCGGTTCGACGCCTCCGACGACTCGGACCTGTTCCGGGCGGACGCCACGTTCTGCCGGGAGGCGGGCACCGACGCGGGCACGGTCCGGCTGCGGTCGAAGAACTACCCGGATCATGTGGTGCACCGGCGCGACGACGACTCGCTCTACATCGACAAGGAGCCGGGGACCTCCTTCATGGTGCAGGTGCCGTCCTGAGCACCCCGGGCGGGCTGCCGGAGCAGGTGGCCGCCGCGGAGCATGCGGTGGGCGGCGGGTTCGACCTGACGCAGTGCGTGCGTGAGCCGATCCATCTGCTGGGCGGTGTCCAGTCGTACGGCGCCCTGATCGCGATCCGGGCCGGCGAGATCGCCGTGACCAGCGCGAACGCTGAACGGATGCTCGGTGTCGCCGGCCTGGCCGGTACCCCGGCGACGCGGCTGCTGGATGTCGATCAGCTGGCCGCGCTGGAGGGGCTGGCCGACGCGGACACCGGGCAGACCGCGATGATGCCGGTGACCACGACCGCCGAGGCCGGCGCCGGGCGCTTCGACGTGACCGTGCACCGCTGCGACGGCATGCTGGTGCTGGAGTTCGAGCCGGCCGGCGCGGCGCACGACTTCCCGGCGATCTACACCCCGATCCGGCAGGCGCTGATCCGGCTGCAGATGGCCGCCACCGTGGTCGAGGCGTGCCGGGCCGCGGTGCGTGAGGTCCGGGCGATCACCGGCTACGACCGGGTGGTCGCCTACCGGTTCGAGAGCCTGGACGGCGCGGGTGAGGTGATCGCCGAGGACGTGGCCGAGGGCGGGGAGCCGTGGCTGGGTCTGTGGTTCCCGGCGAGCGACATCCCGCCGCAGGCCCGCCGGCTGTACGAGCGCAACTGGATCCGGGTGATCGCCGACGTCGACGACGCGACGGCCCGCCTGTCCGGGCCGCTCGACCTGTCGATGTCGGTCCTGCGCACGGTGTCCCCGTTCCACCTGGAGTATCTGCGCAACATCGGGGTGCGGTCGTCGATGTCGGTGTCGCTGCTGTCCGGCGGCCGGCTGTGGGGGCTGATCGCCTGTCACGGACGTACACCGACCACGCTGACCCCGCAGGTCCGGGCGGCGTGTGAGTTCTTCGGGGTGGCGCTGTCGCTGCATCTGGCGGCGTTGCGGGAACGGGAGCAGGCGGCCGCCCGGGACCGGTCCCGGACGCTGATCGCCCGCCTGCTGGAGACCGCGTCGGCGGGGCCGAGCGGGGTGTGGCCGCTGGACCCGGACGGGATGGCCCGGGTGATCGCCTGTGATGCGGTGCTGATCCGCGCCGAGGGCCGGGTCACGGTGCACGGCGCCGATCCGGGGCCGGAGCTGGTGGACGCGCTGCTCGCCGCGGTACCGCATGCCGGGTCGATGTGGCACAGCGACCGGCTGGGTGAGGACGTGCCCGCGCTGGCCGCGCTGTCGCCGGGGGTGTGCGGTGCGCTGGTGTTGCCGTCGGGGCCGGACGGCGATCTGATCGTGTGGCTGCGCGGGGAGCGTACGGTGCCGCGGCGCTGGGCGACCGACCCGGCCGAGCCGGTGGTGCCGGGTCCGCACGGGCGGCGGCTGACCCCGCGCGGGTCGACGGCGGTGTTCCTGGCCTCGGTGCGGGGGCGGAGCCTGCCGTGGTCGTCCAACGATCTGGCGATGGCGGTCGAGCTGGGCCGGGCCGTGGTCGGGATCGCGGTGACGCACGCCCGCCGGGTCTCGGTGCTGAACGGGGAGCTGAGCCGCAGCAACGTGGACCTGGACGCGTTCGCGCACGCGGCCGCCCACGACCTGAAGGAGCCGCTGCGCGGGATCGCGAATACGGCCACGTTCATCGTCGAGGACACCGCCGACGAACTGGACGAGGTGACGGCCCGCCGGCTGGCGTCGATCCAGCGGCTGGCGGAACGGATGGACGAGCTGCTCAACGCACTTCTCTACTATTCGCGGCTGGGGCGTACCGAACTGCATCGGCGGTCGCTGGACCTGTCGGAGGCGGTGACCCGGGCGCTGGAGGTGGCCGGCCCGCGGTTGCGGGAGGCCGGCGTGTCGATCGGCATGCCCGGCCCCGGGACGACGGTCACCGCCGATCCGGTGCTGTTCGACCAGGTGCTGGTGAACCTGCTGGTGAACGCGGCGAAGTATGCGCGCCCGGACGGCCCGCGGCTGGTTTCGGTGACCGGCGGCCCGGAGCTGGTGGTCCGCGACAACGGCATCGGCATGCCGCCGCATCTGCGGGAACAGGCGTTCCAGCTGTTCCGGCGGCTGCACCCGGCGACCGCCGGATACGACGGGTCGGGCGCCGGTCTGGCCATCGTGCGCCGCATCGTGGAACGCCACGGCGGTCAGGTCTGGGCCGAGGAGTCCCCCGGCGGCGGGACCACGATCCGGGCCACGTTCCCCGAGCCCGGCCGTGACCTCCAGTAGTCGACGGTCTGGCTGAGCACACTCTGGAACAGGGCGAAGTTGAGCGGCTTGTAGACGTAGCTGTCGGCGCCGGCGGCGTGGCAGGCGTCCGCCTCGGCCTGGTCCTCCGACGAGGTGAACACCACCAGCCGCACCTCGTCGAGGTCGGTGTGGGCCCGGACCCCCCGGATCACGTCGAGGCCGCTCTCGCCGGGCATGTTGAGGTCGAGCAGCACCAGCCAGGGCCGTTCCCGGCCCGGTTCGGTGAGGCCGGCCAGCACGTCCGCGCCGGAGCGGAAGAACTCCCGGCGCAGTGCCGGGTGGGACCGGCCGATGGCCCGTTCGATGGCCTCGACGTCCTCGTCACTGTCCTCGACCACGAAGATGAGATCGCTCATCAGAGCTGTTCCTTCCCGGCGCGGATCGCCAGGACCGCGATGTCGTCGGTGCGTGGCCCGCCGAAAGCGGCGGAGGCTGTGCTCAGTTCGTCGACCAGTTCGCGCAGGGGACGGCCGCGGAGCCGGTCGAGGGTCTCGCCGAGGGCGTGGTCCTCGAACATGACCCCGTCCGCGCCGCGGCTCTCGGTGAGCCCGTCGGTGAAGATGATCAGAGTGTCGCCGGGGGCCAGGATCAGCTCGGAGACACCGACCTTCGGTTCGGGCAGCACGCCGAGCAGGGCACCGCCGCCGGTTCCGCGTTCCGGGCCGCTGGCGCGGCGCAGCACGACCGGGGCGGGGTGCCCGGCGGACACCCATTCCACGGCGATGCCGTCGCCGTGGGGCCGGAGGCAGGCCACGCCGGCGGTGACGAACCGCCAGGACCCGTCCAACCGCAGCCGGGCGTTGAGCCGGGCCATGGCCCGTTGCGGAGTGAGCCCCTCCTGGAGCAGCGCGGCCAGGGTGTGCCGGGCCATCCCGGTCAGCGCGGCGGCGTCGACACCGCGGCCGCAGACGTCGCCGATCAGTGCCGCGACCATGCCGCCGTCACCGGTCACCACGTCGTAGAAGTCGCCACCCACCTCCAGGATCCGGTCGCCGACCAGGTAGGCGGCGGCGAATTCGAGTCCGTCGACGTCGGGCAGCCGGGTCGGCAGCAGGTGCTGCTGCATGGTGACGACGTCCTGGCGGCGCCGCTCGTAGCGGGTGCCGTTGTCGATGGCCAGCGCCGCCCGCGACGCGAGATCGCGCAGGAACGCCGACGGCGGGATGGCAGCGTCGTCCCGGTCGAAGAGGAAGACCAGCGCGCCGACGATCTCGCCGCGGGCGTGCAGCGGCTGCAGGTCGACGGCGCGGGTGCCCAGCAGAGCAGTGTCGGCGGGTGGGACCGGACCGCCCTGGACCGCCCGGCCGACCATGTGGTCGAGGTGCTCGACGACGGCCCGGTCGGCCAGCAGCGCGGCCAGCCGGCGCATGTCGACGTGCACCGAGCTGCGCAGCACCGGCCGCGCCTGGTCGGTGACGTAGACCAGGCAGCCTTCGGCGATCGCCGGGACCGCCATGCGCGGGATTCGCTGCATCGTCTGCGTGGTGTCCAGAACGGCGTCCATCTGCAGCGACGCCTCGGCGAGCAGCGCGTCGCGGGTCTGCTGGGCCAGTTCGGCGCGGCGCTGGCCGAGTCTGCGGATCGCCTCCCGGGTCACTTCGATGACCTGGCCGAGGCAGGCGCGGATCACCGGCACGTCGGCGGTCTCGTCGACGGCGACCAGGATGGTGCCGCCCGGTTCCCCGGCGAGGTCGAAACGGTCGCCGATCACCTCGGCGAACCCGAGATCGGACAACGCCTCAGGGGTACGGCCGGCGGCGATCGCCGTGGCGGTCTCCCGGTTCGGGCCCTCCAGGGGAACCCCGGTCCACCGGTACTCCACGACGTGGTCGTCGGGGGCGTGCCGCAGTCCCCACACCGCGACGACGCCGGGCAGCGCCTGCAACGGCGGCAGGATCAGCTGGGCGAGTTCGTCGCGCGCGCTGATCCGCCCGACGGAGGTCCACATCCGGTGCAGCGTCGTGGCCCATCCCAGATCGGTATCCCCCACCGTCGGTCACCCTCTTCGCCGTCGCCGACCACGCCCCGGACATATATCGCCGGAGCGTGATCGGCGTAAACAGCGGTGGTGGTCACGCCGAGGGGCACAGCAACCGCGCGGCGGCCCAGTCGCCGTGGTCGGCACCGACGCCGTCGCCGGCGTCGGTGACCCTCAGCTCCAGCCGGGTTCCCCCGGTCACGTCGGCTTCGACGGACTGCGCGGACGCCGATCCGGTGAGCCGGCCGGACGACGTCGTGAGCACACCGTCCACCCATACCTCGAAGGCGACCGACCCGGACTCGCCCATCTCGTCGTCGACGCCGACGTCGGCGCGGAACGTGGTGCAGCCGCGGCCGCTCAGATCGATCGCCACCGACGAGACGGCATGGGCGCCGAGGCCCTTGTCGTAGACGGTGCCGCCGATGGTGAGCGGCCGGCCGTCACCGGCGGGCTGTTCGGCGTTGCTGCGGTCGCGTTCGACCGGCCCCCAGCCGTTCTGGGACTCCAGGAACGGCAGGTCACTGACCCAGGAGGAGCCTTCGGGCAACGGGGTGGCGACGGTGGCGGTGGCACGCACGGTGTCGCGGAAGCCGTCCGCGGTGATCGAGGTGACCGACGCGGTCAGCGGATGCCGGCCCCAGTCGGTCCCGGCCGGAGCGGTGATCCGGAAGGTCGCCGTCTCCGGGGTGCCGGCGGTGACCTCGCCGAGCGGCACCGAGGCCGGGGTGGCCTGCCAGCCGTCCGGCACGTCCAGGGTGACGGCCACGTCCCGCAGGGGTGCGGCACAGCGGGCGTCGACCCGTACCGTCACGGTCCGGTCGTCGGCGGTGAGGGCGACGTCCGGCGGGCAGGGCGCGGCGGCGGTCGGTGACGGCAGACGCCCGTCGTCGAGGGGCCGCAGGACCAGGGAGTAGTCGTAGGCCGCGGTCGGTGACAGCCGGTAGGGGGCGAGGACCGAGTTCGGGGTCTCCCCCATGCCGGTCTCGCCGGTGGCCGCGTGCAGGGTCACCCAGCCGTCGTTGCGGACGAACGGCAGCTGGTGGGCGTATTCGGCACGGTCCAGGTCGTCGTGGCGGGTGACGCTGACGTCGAGGTCCGCGCCGGCCGGGCTGCCGACGAGCAGTCCGGCCCGGTGGCCGTCGGTGAGGGCGGCCCAGCGGGTGCCGGTGTGGTTGCCGTGGGCCTGCGGGCGGGCGTACGGCACGTACTGGTCGTCGACGGTGCTGCGCCAGACGCCGACGGTGGCGGCGCTGACCCGGTCGTTGTACGTCTCGTGCGGTCCGGTGCCGTACCAGGTGAAGTCGTCCAGGGTCGCGGGCACCTTGACCCGGACACCGACGCGCGGGAGATAGGGCAGTGTCCCGGCGCGGGTGCCGCGGGCCTGCACCCGGTGGTCGAGGGTGATCGTGCCGTTGCCGTCGATGCGGTAGCGCAGCGTCTGGCCGACGGCGAAGGCGGTCGCGAGGCCGGGCGCCGCGGCCGTGCTGCGGACGGTGATCACCGCCTGCTCGCCGTCGACGGCCGCGGTGACGTCCTCGACCGTGGTCCGCAGCCGGTCCAGGCCGACCTCGTGCCAGAGGTTGCGGTCGGCGGTGCCCCAGCCGTACGTCTCGTTGCTGGTCGGCGGCCGGTGGACGTCCAGTTCGGGGCCGGCCTTGAGCAGCTCGCGGCCGTCGGCGGTGAGGGAGGTCAGTGCCCCGTTCTGGAACCGGTAGCGCCAGCCATCGCCGCGGACGGTGATCGTCCCGGCCTGTTGCGTGAGCCGCGGCGCGCGGCGGGCGGCAGCGGGCAGGATGCCGGGGGCGACCCGGCCGCCGGCGGCGAACTGTTCGCGGGCCACGACCCATCCGCGGCGCGCCCACGGCAGGTCGGCGACGGTCGCGGCGGACACATTGAGCCACCGCTCCCGGTCGTGGGGGTTGGCCGGAACGGCGCCCAGGTCGAGATCGATGCTCTGGCCGGGCGCCAGCGTCACGTCCCGGGTACCGCCGCGCAGCCGCCGGTCGATCTCGGTGAGTGACCAGTTCAGGCGCAGCCGCAGGGTGCCGGCGGGCTGTTCGTTGAGCACGCGTACCCGGCCGGCGGCCACGTCCACGGCGGTGATCCGGACCGGTGAGTGCGCCCAGGCCACCTCCTCGGTCTCCGGCTGCGGGATGCGGTCGGAGGTGACCATGCCGTCGGTGCCGGAGAGGCTCAGGCCGAGGCTGAGGAAGTCGCCGCGCCGCTGGGAGCGGTCGAAGTCCAAAGCCAGGACCGGGTCCGGGCCGCTGCCGTAGATGCGCACGTCGTCGATCAGGCCGCGACCGGTGCGTACCTTCAGGTCGTCCTGCTGGGTCTCGGCGTTGCGGCCGATGTTGACCTCGTAGAGCCCGGGATCGATCGGCCCGGTCCGGGCTGTCGTCGCGACCGGCGCGCCGTCGATCGCCAGCCGCAGTGCGGTGCCGTCGTAGGTGCCGGTCACCCGGTGCCACTGCCCGTACCAGTCGGCCGGCACGTCGGCGGCGGCCCAGACGTCGTTCACGCCGAATTCGAGGGTGTCCTGGTCGCGCATCTGGAGGGCGTAGGCGCGGCCCTTCGTGACGATCGGGAAGCTGCCCGCCCATGCGCCGGGCTTCACCCAGGCGTCCAGGGTGACCCGGTCGGTGAGGTCCAGGCGCCGGTCGCGGAAGACGTCGACGAAGTCGTCGAGGCTGGACAGGCTGATCGCCTTCCCCCGGTGGCCGTCGGTGAAGGTGGGTTTGCCGACCAGGAACGCCTGGATGCGGTTGGCCGACGTGTCCGGGGTCAGGATCAGCGGCTGGCGAAGGTCCTGGTCTGCCCAGTCCCAGACGAAACCGCCCTGCATGGACGGCTCGCGGCGGGCGATCGCCCAGAACTGGTCGAAGTTGCCCATGCTGTTGCCCATGGCGTGGGCGTACTCGCCCATCACGATCGGTTTCGTGCCGGTGCGGGCCTTGGCCTCCACCGATGCCGGAGTCGGGTAGCGGGGGCCGCTCACGTCGGCGAACGGGGCGTCACCGTCCGGCGAGTTCGACTGGTGGTAGAGCGGGCGGGTCGGCTCGTTGGCGTCCGCCCACTGCGCCATCGTGTGGTGGGCGGTGCCGAGGCCGGCCTCGTTGCCGGTGTCCCACATCAGCACGCTCGGGTGGTTCTTGTCGCGGGCCACCATCGCCTGGAAGCGGTCGGCGAACGCGGCCTGCCACTCCGGTTTCGACGCCAGGCAGACGCTGGGGCAGTTCTCCCGCGAGTGGGTCTCGATGTCGACCTCGTCGTCCACCCACAGCCCGTAGCGGTCGGCCAGGTCGTAGAAGTACGGGTCGGACGGGTAGTGGGAGGTGCGCACGGCGTTGATGTGCAGGCGCTTCATCAGGAACACGTCTTCGCGCTGCGCCGCCCGGGTGACGTACCGGCCGGTGTCCGGGTCGGTCTCCGAGCGGTTCACGCCCTTGACCAGGATCCGTTCGCCGTTGACCAGCAGCTGCCTGTCGCGGACCTCGATCTCGCGGAAGCCGACCGTCTGCGCGGTGATGTGCGCCGCGCGCCCGTCGGGTGTCAGCAGTTCCAGCGCGAGCGTGTAGAGGTTCGGCTCCTCGGCCGACCACTTCGCCGAATTCGTGACCGGCGTGCTGAGGGTGACCCGGTCCTGGTCCGCGGCCCCGGTCATCGTGACGACGGTCCGGCCGGAGGCGTCGCGCAGCGTGCCGCGCACCGTCCAGCCGTCGTGCGGGCCACCGGCCAGGTCCACCCGGGCGTTCAGGGTCGCGTCCCGGAACTGCGGATCGAGATCGGTCGTGACGTACGCGTCACGCAGGCGCACCGGCCCGGTCCGGTACAGCACGACGTCACGGAAGATGCCGCTGTACCGCCACTGGTCGAAGTCCTCCAGGTAGGCGCCGGCGCCCCAGCGGTGCACCTGGACGGCGATCGTGTTGCGGCCCGGCTTGAGCAGCGCGGTCACGTCGAACTCGGCCGGGGTGTAGCCGCCCTGGTCGTATCCGGCGTAACGGCCGTTGACCCAGACGAAGTATCCGCTGGTCACGCCTTCGAAGCGGAGGAACTCCCGGCCGCCGGCCCAGTTCTTCGGCACGTCGAAGGTCCGCACGTAGGCGCCGGTCGGATTGACGTCCTTGGGCACGTACGGCGGGTTGTCCGGCCAGATCTCCTCCGGGATGTTGCGGAACATCGGGTGGTCGATGAAGTCGGACTGCCAGGTGTGCGGCACCGACACGGTCGGCCAGCGGGAGCTGTCGAACCCGTCGGCGGCGAACCCGGCCGGTACGTCGTCGGGCCGGTCGAACAGTTTCATCCGCCAGCCGCCGTTGAGGCTCGTCACGTACGGCGACCGGGCGCGGTGCTCGGTGGCGTCGCGTACCGCCGTCGCCACATCGCCGTAGGGCCGCAGGTCGGCGTGCGGGGCCTCCTGGCCCTCGCCGGTCATCTGCGGATCCTCCAGGTAGCGGTACACGTCCGCCGGGTTCTGTGGCCCGGCCGTGACGGGTCCCGCCACCGCCTGCGCGGCGGGGGCGGGAACCGCCACGAAACCCAGCAGAACCGCCACGATCGAACCCACGATTCGCGACATTCGCCGCTCCCTCCGATGGCACCGCGAACAGACTCGCAACATGTTCGACCAGAACTGAACATGTTCGAAGCGATTGCGACGTTACAACAGAGTCACCCGACATGGAACCGTGTCGATGCCGCGCGTTCCGTGACACGCCGACGGCCGCCCCCGGCAGGAGGCGGCCGTCGTGGTCGGCGTCAGCGCCGGCGGCGGTGGTTGCCGTACCGGCGCCGGTTGCGGCGCCCGGTGGCGATCAGGATGACCACGAAGCCGACGGCAAGGGCCGGGATGGTCACCAGGACGGCGGGCGAGAACCCGGCGATGGTCGAGGCGGGTGCCGGGGGCGCGGCCTGCGCCGACGATCCGCCGGTACGCCCGGACGGCTTGCGTGTCTTCGACGGCGCCGGCGCGGCCGCCAGATCGTTCTTGATCACCGACTTGACCCATGGGGCGATGGCGTCGACCCGGGTGGCGATGTCCGGGCCGGTGTGCGGGCAGTCCGGCCCCCGGCTGACCACGCCGATCAGCACCGTCCCGGCCGAGCCCTCGGTGAAGTACGGCCCACCGGAGTCCCGCTCGCACGGGCTGGTGGTGGCCCGGGGCGCGACCCCGGACAGTCCCATCTCGGTGGCGTCCACCGAGGTGACCTCGAACCGGCCGGTGCGCAACCGGTCGGGGGTCCGCTTGGCCCGGGGGTTGGTCAACCCGTACCCCACCAGCCTGGCCTTCTGTCCCTCGGCGGGTTCGCCGTTCGCCAGCTTGAGCGGGCTGATCGCGGTGATCGCCTTGTCGAGCCGGATGAGCGCGACGTCGGCCTCGCCGTGCTGGACCACCTCGACCACGTCGGCGGTGAAGCCGTCCTCACCGGTCAGGTCGGCCCGCCCGATCGTCGCGAAGGTCTGCTCCGCCACGGTGCGCGACACCCGGTTGCCGTCCAGATCGCGGAAGCAGTGCGCCGCCGTGATCACCCACCGGGGCGAGATCAGGCCACCGGAGCAGGAACTGTCCCGTCTGCCGCCGTCCGCCGTCGGGATGCCGATCGTGGAGATCTTGACCGCGAACGGGTACCGCCCGTCGGGCACCGCCTCACCGTCGGCGATGCCGTACGCGGGCGTCGTCACACCGGCCGCCCCGATGATCACGGCGGCCGCCCCGGCGAGAAATCTCGATATCGTCCTCAACGGGTGTGGAGCGTAAACGAGCCGCGCAAGCCCCCGCATGCATGAACCTCCTCGAATGTCTGCCTGGCATGACGAGCGGGAAGCCTAGGAGGTTGCATCACGCAGAGTGGTACGTGGCGCGGGCGGCACACGTTCACCACCGATTAGGGTTGAGCCTCATGGGAATCAGCGACGACGATCTGACACACCTGCGCCGCTGTGTCGACCTGGCCCGCGAAGCCGTCGCCGACGGTGACGAGCCGTTCGGATCGGTGCTGGTCGCAGCCGATGGCAAGGTCCTTTTCGAGGACCGCAACCGGGTCCGTAACGGCGACGCGACCCAGCACCCGGAGTTCGCCATCTCCCGGTGGGCGGCCACCCATCTGACGCCCGGCGAGCGGGCCGCGGCGACCGTGTACACCTCCGGTGAACACTGCCCGATGTGTGCGGCAAGTCACGGCTGGGTCGGCCTGGGCCGGATCGTGTACGCGGCGTCCAGCGGCCAGCTGGTCGGCTGGCTCACCGAATGGGACGTACCGCCCGGCCCGGTGGCGCCGCTGCCGATCGCGGCGGTGGTGCCCGGCGCCCGGGTCGACGGCCCGGCCCCGATCTTCGAGGCCGAGCTGCGTGAGCTGCACCGGGGCCGTTTCCGGTAGCCGCCCCCGTCGGGCCCGCCCGGGGGCCATGATGGCTCTACGGGGGTGACAGTCATGAGAAAAGGGGCATTCGCGCTGGTGGTGGCGCTGGCCACGGCCGGTGTCGCGGTGACCGGCACGGCCGCGGGCGCCGCCACCAGCTGCGGGCCGCAACAGGCGATCGAGTTCGACACGCCCGGCTGGAACACCGACTTCCGGGTCCGGCTGTGCATCTACCACGGGCAGCCGACGCGAGGGGCGTACGCCGGTGTGTCGTGGGACGACGGCGGTGACGACCTCACCGACGGTGATCGCAAGTTCGATCTGCTGGTCGTCCACTTCGACCTTCAGCAGGGCGCACGGCCGGTGGCGCACGGATCCTGCGACCTGACCAGGCGGGTCAACAGCGACCGCAGCGCCGTGTTCACGTGCGAGGCGGCCTTCCGGCAGTCACCGCAGCGCGGCGGGTGGAGCACGTCGGGCTACCTGATCTACAACGTGGACCGCGACGGCGCGGGTGACCGGCGTATCGACCTGACCGCGTCACCGGTCGTGGAGAACTGACCGGAGGAACTCCGCGGTCTCGTCGGCGGCCCGGGTGACGTACGGCTCGACGTCGTACAGGTCGATGTGCTGTCCGGCGTCGAGCCAGAGCAGTCGCTTCGGGCCGGCCGCCTGCTCGTACAGGGCCTCGGCCAGTTCCGGCGAGCAGTAGGCGTCGGTGCGCCCGTGCACCACGAGCAGCGGCGTCCGGGACAGCAGCGGCGCCGCACCCAGAGCGTCGAAGGTCATCAGCGCGTGCAGGGAGCCGTGGGTGACCCGGTTCTCCCAGTGCCCGGCCTTCGACCGGCCGGTGCCGTAGTAGGCGAAGGGCTCGTCGCCGCCCATCGCCGCGGGCGCACCGCCGGCGGCGACCGCCGGCAGGTCCTCGTCCCACCGGTCGATGAACGACGCCAGCGCCCGCCGGTAGCCGTCCAGGTCGCCGGCGGCGAACCGGGCCGGGCTGTTGTAGGCGCCCGCGATCCCCACCACGGCCCGCAGCCGCGGGTCACCGGCCGCGGCCCGCAACGCGTAGCCGCCGCCGAGACAGATCCCGACGACCCCGATCCGGTCGGCGCCGACCGCCGGATGCGCGGCCAGGACACTCACGGCGGCCCGCAGGTCGGCGAGTTTGCCCTGGCCGTCCTCGTGTGCCCGGCGGCCCTGGCTCTGCCCGAACCCGCGGTGGTCGAACGCCAGAGTGGTGATGCCGCGTTCGTGCAGACGTGCCGCGTATCCCCCGGTGACCTGCTCCTTCACCCCGGTGAACGGCCCGGTGAGCACGACCGCGGGCGCACCGTCGCCGGCCACCCGCAGGTCGCCGGCGAGGGTGAGGCCGTCGGCGTCGAAAGTGATGTGTGTCAGCATGTCTGCGACGCTAGGCGCAGCCCGCCGCGGCGGAACAGAAGGCACTTCCAGGTGCCCATGGGGAGGGCGATGATGGCGCTGATCATTCCGGACGTGCTGGAGGAGAGCTGCGCGACCCGGCAGGCGCTGGAGCGGCTGGCCTCCAAGTGGCGGGTACTGATCGTCTACGCGCTGCTGGCCGGCCCGCAACGGCACGCCGAGCTGCGCCGCCGGGTCGCCGGGATCACGCAGAAGGTGCTCACCGAGACGCTGCGCGACATGCAGAGCGACGGTCTCGTGCTGCGGCGCGTCCTCAAGGAAGACCCGCCGCAGCACGTCGAGTACTCACTGACGGCCCTGGGCAAGACGCTGCAGGAACCGCTTGCCGCGATCTGCGCCTGGGCCCTGGAGTCAGCGGACCGGCGGCAGCCCGGGGCTGCCGGGTAGCCCGGTCAGGCCCGGATACGCCGATCCGCGTGCGACCGCCGTGTCCTGCCCGTAGTGGCCGTAGATCTTGTCGTAGTAGTCGTGCTGGTCGACGAGGTCCGGGTCGTACCCCGGGCCGCCGGCGACGTGGTCCTTCGACGACGACACGTACACCTCGTCCTCGGTCACCCGGGCGATCGCCCCGACCGGGATGAACGACGACTGCGCCCCGAAACCGAGAACGCCGCCGTGCTCCACGCGCAGGAACCGCACGTGGTTGGTCTCGTTGTCGACCAGCAGATCGGCCACCGTGCCGATCTTCTCGCCGCCACTGTCGATCACCGACCGGCCCCGCACATCCAGGGCCGGGTCGGCGACCAGCTGATTGGTGTCGCTCAGCGCCGTCAGCGTGCCGACAGGCTCTCCCATCACAGTCACCTCCCTTGCCTGCGGGTTACCCCATTTCTGGGGTTTCATGCCGGGTGGCGGGTGGTCCGGCGGATGTCCCGTCCGTCAGAATCCGGCAGGACGGTGCCGCGCCGGTGTCGGATGCCGGCGTGCCCGATCGTGGAACCGGTGTGCGGCGGCCCACCGGCCGTCGCCCGTGACCAGGAGGAGACCGACCATGCCGGAGTATCTGATCACCTTCAACGACGAGTGGGTGCCCGCCCATACCGAGGAGCAGATCGCCGAGAAGGCCACGGCGGCCCGGGCGGTGATCGACGAGATGCTGGCCGCCGATGTGCTGATCTTCTCCAACGGCGCTCTCAACCGGTCCACGGCGGTGTGCAGTGTCGAATCGGCCGCCGGCGAACCACTGTTCACCGACGGTCCGTACGTGGAGACCAAGGAGCACCTCGGCGGCTTCGCCGTCGTGGACGTGCCCGACGACGAGGCGGCACGCCACTGGGCCGGCCGCCTCGCGGTCGCGCTCGACTGGCCGCAGGAGGTGCACCGGTTCCGTGGCCCGGGCGCGGCCCGGCGTTGATCAGACGCCGGGGCGGGTCCACAGGGTCGCGGTGTCCTGGGCGTACCGGATCAGGGTCTGCCACCAGGTGCGCTGATCGGCGGCGTGCCTGGCCTCGGCGATCCACCCGGCGTGGACGGCCGGGGCGTCGGTGGCGAGCGCGGCCCGCAGCGGGCTCGGTGATGCGGTGGCGGTCAGCGCGGTCCTCGTCCAGGTGTCGGCGCGACCCTGCGCGTACCGTTCCCGTTCGGTCCAGATCGCCGGCTGCTTGACGGCCCGGGTGCCGACGGTCCGCCATGCGGTCACCGCGGCGATCGGCGGTGCGGTGCCCTGCCGTGCCTGCCGGTCCGCGGTGACGGCGACCCCGATGTGGTACCGGGCCTCGTCCCACCCGGCCCACTCCCCGGCGACATACTCGGCACGGAACGCGTCGAGGTCGAGCCGGGCGGCGCTCAGCCAGCCGTGGCGCAGGAACTCGGCGACCTCGGCATCGGTCCGCACGTCGGCGGCCCGCTGCCGCACGGTGAGGTTCGGATCCCGGTGGCCCAGGTCCGCGACCAGCGCACGGTCGTCCGGGGTCACCTGGCCGGCGCCGTCGTCATACGGCCGGCCGGCGTCGTCCTGCGTGAGGGCCGCCGTGAACCCGCCGGCGGCGAACCCGGCCAGCTCGTCGTCGGTGCCGGCGGCCGCGCGCCGGGCCGCCACGTGCACCCACGGATGGGTCCGCGCCGGATACGCGGCCGCCGTCCGGTCGGCGAAGTCGAGCTGCCACGCCCGTTCCCGCGCCGCCCGGTCCGCGGCGGCGGTGTACCCGGCGGCGAGGAACGTCGTGGCGTCGCCTCCGGTCAGGGTCTGCTGTGCCGTCTCCCGGACCACCGGCCGCGGGTCGTGGACCGACAGCCAGCGCACGAAGTCACGCTCCGTCCCGGCCGGGTCGGCCACCAGGATCGGTTTGGTCTGCGCCGCGGTCGCCGCCGCCGGCGCGACCAGGGCACTCACCGCGATCGCGGCGGCCGTCAGTAGGATTCTTCTGCGTTGCACCTTCGTCTCCCCCGTGAAGCCGCTCATGATGATCGATGCGGCGGCCGCCATTGAAACATACGGCCCGGGTCGGCTCCGGAGACGGGACCTAATCGATCGACAATGCGCCGATATGCGGATTCCGCTCGAATCCCGCGGCATTATCGATCAGCAGTCCGCGACCGTATTCGACGAATGAGGCGAACGCATTCACCAACTCCGACCGCGTCGTCCGCGCCTTCACCCGCTCCCGGTGATAGAGGCGACCCGGCTCGGAGCACGCCTCGGCGTACACCACCTCGACGGCCTCCGCGCCGACCGGACGCAGCTCGACGCGGTCGGCCGACTCGGTGAAGGTCAAGGAACCCGGTCCGCCGGCACGGAGGTCTTTCAGCGACAGCGCCAGTACCGCAAGGAAGTCGAAGAGCGGAACCATAGACCGCGGCCCCATCACCACCGCGTCGCCGACACTGAAGGTCACCCGCGACGGAAAATGGCAGTAGCGCAGGTCGGCGGCTTCGAATTCCGCCGGATCCTCGCTATGCCAAGGCACCGACCGGACCGCCGCGGGGAACGCGAAATCCACGTCGTCGATGACGAGGACGACCGCATCGGAATACGTCACGGTCGATCTGACGGAGACGGCGACTGCGCGACGGCGGCGAGCCGGTCGATGGAGGCCAGCAGTGTGTCGCCGGTGTTGGCCTCGGCGCGCGCGATGCGGTTCTCGTCGGTGAGGCCGGTCCAGTCGTAGGTGTGGGTGACCCGGGTGCGGGTCGGACCGAGCGGTTCGAGTTCCCACCGCCACAGATGTCCCGGGGTGTCCTTACCGACCTCGGACGGTTTCCAGGCGATGAGCCGGCCCTCGGCGAACTCGACGACGTGGTTCTCCCGCAGGTCGCCGGTGCTGATCGTCATGACGAACACGTCGCCGACGGCGTGCACCCGCTGGCCGGCGGCGGCCGCGGTCAGGTTGGCGTTGCCGTCCCAGCCGGGCTGCGACGACGGGTCGGCGATGAGTTCGAAGATCCGTTCGGCGGGTGCCTCGACGTCCCGGACGGCGCTGACGATTCGCTTGCTCATACGCTCATCGAAGCATTCCGGGGCCGGCGGCGGGAACGGCCCCCGGGCACGATCATCGGGGTGCCGGTCTCCGGATCGGGCGATGACCCGGCTGGGCGGCCCGGCCACCGCGGTGGCCGGGCCGCCCAACCGTCGGCACCGGCGCCGTCGGCCTCCCGACCGTCAGCAGGCCCGGACCGGGACGACCGGGGTGTACCTCTCCTCGGTCGTCTCGCCGTCGGCGCCGTTGAACACCACATCGCCGACGCCGTAGCCCGGCTGCAACTGCCACCGGTAGCTGCCACCGGTGACGCCAGCCAGCGGGGTCACCCCCTCGACCTCGGCCCAGGACCAGTCGGTGCCGGTCGAGCGGTAGAGCACGTCGTTCTCGATCATGTAGTCGGCGCCGAAGCCGCCGCCGATCGCCGGCACCGCGAACCCGGTCCTCGGGTCGGCGTCGGTGTCGATGAAGACGTGCCGGTAGCCGAACTTCTCCGGGTAGGTCGCCTTGAAGATCACCGCCCGCCCGGTGGAGCACGCCGCGTAGTCGGTGATCGGCTTGCCGGGTGTCACGGCGGCCGGCCTGGCCGACCGGCGCGGGGTGGACGGGGACAGCCGGGCGGGCCGGGGCGAGGGCCGGGAGGCGGAGACCGACGGGCCCTCGAACGAGGGTGGGAGCACCGGTGGGAAGCCCTCGGCGACCTGCACGGGCGCTGTCTGCGGGGCGCCGGTGTCGCCGGCCACGGCCCGGTAGACCACGGCCAGGCCGGCGACGACGAGCGCGAGCACTCCCCCGGCCACGGCGAGTGGCCACTTCGAGCGGGGCGCACCGTCAGCACTCACGGTAACTCCAAATTGTCTTAAATAAGCTTCGATGTCCGACGGCACGGTACACCGGGAACGTTCCCAATCGATATTCGGTCCCCGATTCACCGCAACCGGACGGAGACCATCACGCACCGTGTTGGCGATCACCGCTGCGGGGCGGCGGGCCGAAGGGAATGGTGCGCCCGTCGGACAGCCGGGTTCCGTACCTTCGAAAGGGTCTGCTCTTGCGCCAGCTTCTTCGCCGCCTCGCCGTGACCGCCCTCCTCGCCCCCGCCGCCGCCGGCGCCATGACGATGATCGCGACGCCGGCCGAGGCAGCCCCGGCGAAGACCTCGGAGCAGGCGCTGCAGACCGAGGTCAACCGGCTCACCAACGTCGAGCGCACCAAGCGCGGCTGCGGTGCCCTCAAGGTGAACGCGCAGCTGACCGCCGCGGCCCGGGGGCACAGCGCGTGGATGGCCAGGACCGGCACGTTCTCGCACACCGGCAGCGCCGGCTCGTCGTTCGTCGCCCGCGCCAAGGCCACCGGGTACGGCCAGCCGTCGGCCGAGAACATCGCGTGGGGCTACCAGAGCGCCGCGTCGGTGGTGCAGGGCTGGATGAACAGCCCGGGACACCGCGCCAACATCCTCAACTGCAAGTCGAAGTCGGTCGGCGTCGGCGCGGTCTACTCCGCGAACGGCACTCCGTACTACACCCAGGACTTCGGGTACTGACGGTTACCCCGACGACGCCCCGGCCGATCATCGGCCGGGGCGTTCGTCGTCGTCGGCGCCGGTGTGGTCAGCACTCGATCGCGCGGCACACGTAGCCGGCGACGGCGCGGTCCGTGCGCTTGGTGAAGTCGCGGCCCCGGACCAGTCCGGTGACGTCCATCGCGTTGCCGGGGGAGGCGACCGGCCGCAGCGAGATCGCCATGATCGCCCCCGGCTCCTCCATCGTGATCCGCAGGGCGTATCCGTCACCGGGCTCGACCGGGACGTCCTCGACCCGGATCACGGTGTCGCGGTGGCCGGGGCTCACGTCGACGACGACACCGTCCGGGGACGGTGCCGCCCCCGAAGCCCGGAGGCTGATCGGAAGTGCGCCGCCGATGTCGCCCGCGGTGTTCACCCGGTGAAGGGTCAGCCGGATCCGGCCCGGACTGCCCTCGACGGCCCCCTCCCCCGACCGGAAGACGCGGCTCACGATGACCGCCACCGACCCGATCCGGTCGCTGGTGGCGGTGAAACGCTGAACGACGTTTCCCTTGTACCCGACGTCGACGTCGATGTCCTCGCCGGCTGCGCCGGCCTTCTCGAGATAGTGGAACAACTGCTGCGGGTCCGGGGACCGGGCGATGCCGGACGGTACGGGCCCCGCTGTCGCGCTGGTCGTAGGCCGCGGATCCGGCTCGCCACCACGCGACAGGCGCACGATCGTCAGGGCGACGGCGACCACGAAGATCAGTCCACCGGCGAGCGCCGCGCGGCGCAGCTGACGCGGGGTCCAGCGAAACGACGGATCCGGCCCGGGCGACGGCGCCGTTCGCGACGCTGCCTCCTGGCGCCGGGCCGCACGAAAGGTGATGACGGCGAAGACGGCGGCGACAACCGACCCGATCTTGTCGAGGTGATCCAGGATGGCCGACAACAGCGACACGCCGACCAGCGTAGGTGGATACCGCTAACGCGAATGCCGCTCAGGATCAGGGAGTACGGCGTCGGCGCCCACGGTGACGCCCCGGCCGACGGTCGGCCGGGGCGTCGCCGGATCACTGCCGGATCAGGGCGATGTCGTCCAGGACCAGCGAGTAGCCGTCGGGCCGGCCCAACTGGAACTGGACCTGCCCGGCGTCGGTGGTGAGGTTCGACGTGAAGCGGTACGAATACCGCCCGGCCGTCGGGGTCAGGGCCACCACCTGGGTGAACGCGTCCGTCCAGGGGTCGTCGCTCAGTTCCACCGTCGCGATGATGTCGACGGGGCCGGAGGTGGAGGCGTCGAAGGACAGCACGTAGGTCGCGCCGGTCTCCAGCGGCAGGCCGCTCTGGCCCAGCATCGCCTCCCACGGTTCGCCCGCGCCGCCGGCCACGGTGGCGGTCAGCCGGCCGCCGGTGGTGCTGGCCGTGATGTTGTCGGAGAACCACCATCCGTCGGTGTTGTCGGTGAAGCCGCCGTTGGCCAGCAGGTTCACCGCCGGGGTCTCGGGCAGGGCGCCGGAGTACGCGAAGGCGAACACCTGGGCCCGGTTGTCGACGTTGAGCGCCTGCTGCTGCACGGCCGACCCGGCGGCGGTGGTCATCGTCATCGCCAGCCCGCTGTGCCGGTTGACCAGCATGTACCGGCCGTCGGCCACCCGCCGCGGGGTCCACTGCTGCCCGGTCGCGGTGCCGCACACCTGGAGCGTGAGCGCCTGGCCCGCGGTGGTGCTCTGGTCGTTGCCCACGCACAGGGTGCCGTCGGCGATGTTCTTCAGCTGCCAGGACGCCCCGGACGCGACCAGGCGCCACTGCTGCCGGGCGGCGGTGCCGGCGACCGCGTGCGTGACGGCCGAACCGGCGACCGCATCCGCCGGGGCGGCCAGGGTCTCCCGGTTGTTCAGTGCGCTGACGTGGTAGCCGTAGCCGTCGGACAGCGGTGCCTGGTCGGCCAGCGCGGTGAAGGTCCACCGCTGGCTGGTCGCGCCGGTGTAGACCTGCTGGTCGATCAGTGACCCGGCGGCGGTCGGCTGGGTCAGCGCCAGACCGGACAGTGAGTTCAGGACGGTGAACGACCCGTCGGCGTGCGGCAGGTACGCCCAGTGCATGCCGTCCTGGTTGGCGCAGGTGTACTGCAGGGCCCGGGTTCCGGCGGTCACCCCGCTGTAGGCGCTGTCCAGGCAGAGCAGGCTCTTGTTGTTCATGATCTGGGTGCCGGTCTGGTAGCCGAGCAGCCACTTCTGCGTCGCGGAGGCGGGGTCGGCGGTCGTCGCGTACAGGTAGCGCAGGGGGTCGGAGCCGGTGCCGGTGGCCGGGTCGATGTCGAGCGCCCTGCCGGAGGCCACGTTGCGGATCGTGTAGGCCAGGCCCGGACGCGGGTAGTGGGCGTTGTCGACGCTCGTGCCGGCCCGCAGGTACACGCTGTTGGCGGTGTTCCAGCGGGTCGCGAGGTAGCTGCCGGCGGGCGGGGCGACGTTGAAGTAGTCGTCGGCGGCGCAGTCGGGCAGGCGTTCGGCGTCCCACTCGGTGCAGTCGTAGGTCGGTATCCCGCCGTAGCACATCATGTCGAAACGCTGGCTGCAGTGACCACCGCCGGTGGTGGCGTGCGGAGCCGACGGCTGGACCGCGCCGAACGTGTGCCCGAGTTCGTGGGCGATCGCGTTGGCGCCCCAGCAGCCGGCGTCGACCCGGGCGAAGGCGATGCTGGTGTTGTTGAGGTTGGTCGCGCCGGGTGAGTCGTCGTTGTACCGCTCGCCGACACCGCAGACGCTCGTGCCCTCGGTGAGCATCATGTACTTGCGGTCGGTGCGGGTGTAACCGAGCGCCCTGACCGCGGCGGTGCTGGTGGCGAAGGTGGCCAGCGCACCGGCCGGGACGACGACGTTACGGACCACGGCCTGGCAGGAGCCGCCGGAGGTCTCGGTGAGGAAGCGGATGTGCCGGCTGCGACCGCCGCGGGCGGCACCGTCGTTCCAGGCCGCGTCGGCCTGGATCAGCCAGCCCTGGATGATCGGCTGCAGGGCGGTGTAGCGGTTGGTCATGGTGGCTTCGCGGACGTAGAGCACCTCGACCCGGGGCCCGTCGGTGCCGTCGCAGGTGAAGCCGGTGAACGGTCCGCCGGTCAGCGCCCGGGTGCCGGCCCCGGGAATCGAGGCGGCCCGCGGCCCGGTGTAGGTGCCGGGCGGGTCCGCTCCGGGGAAGACGTCGTATTCCGCGGTGGGCCGCGGCGGTTCGGCGGCCGCGGCGGTGGACGGCACGCCGAGGCCGGAGATCATCAGCAGGACAGCGGCGGACAGGACCGATTTTCGTAAGCGCATGCTCTCGCCTTCACGTCACCCACCCCCGTCAGGTGGCGCCGCGAAGATACCGGTCCGGCACTCACATATCTAGATCTGGAGATATATTGCCGTCCGAAATGGAGCGGGCCGGAGCGGCGACCCGCTCCGGCCCGTTCGGCTCCTAGACGGTGGACAGCTGCCGGACGGCGTTGAGGATGTCCTCGACGCGGTCCTTGGCGTCGCCGAAGAGCATGGCGCTGTTGTCCCGGAAGAACAGGGGGTTCTGGACGCCGGCGTACCCGGAGGCCATCGAGCGTTTGAAGACGATCACCTGGTCGGCCTCCCACACCTTGAGCACCGGCATGCCGGCGATCGGGCTGGTCGGGTCGTCGGTGGCGGCCGGGTTGACGGTGTCGTTGGCGCCGATCACCAGCACGACCGACGTGCCGGTGAAGTCGTCGTTGATCTCGTCCATCTCCAGCACGATGTCGTACGGCACGCGCGCCTCGGCCAGCAGCACGTTCATGTGACCGGGCAGCCGGCCGGCGACCGGGTGGATGCCGAAGCGGACGTTCACCCCGCGGTCGCGCAGGGTGCGGGTCAGCTCGGCCACCCCGTACTGCGCCTGGGCGACCGCCATCCCGTACCCGGGCGTGATGATCACCGTGTCGGCGCCGGTGAGCAGCTCGGCGACGCTCTCGGCGCTGGTCTCGCGGTGCTCGCCGTACTCCTTGTCCTGTGCCGGGCCGGCCTCGATGCCGAATCCACCGGCGATCACCGAGAGGAACGACCGGTTCATCGCCCGGCACATGATGTACGACAGGTAGGCACCCGACGAACCGACCAGCGCACCGGTGACGATGAGCAGGTCGTTCTCCAGCAGGAATCCGGCGGCCGCGGCGGCCCACCCGGAGTAGCTGTTGAGCATCGACACCACGACCGGCATGTCGCCGCCGCCGATCGAGGCGACCAGGTGCCAGCCCAGCGCCAGGGCGAGAACCGTGACCACGATCAGCAGCCACAGCTGCGGGTCGATCACGAACCAGGCGGTGAGTACGGCGAAGACGGCCAGCGCACCGAGGTTGAGCAGGTTCTTGCCGGGCAGCGTCAGCGGGCTCGACCGGATCTTCGCGGACAGTTTGAGGTACGCCACGATCGAGCCGGTGAAGGTGACCGCGCCGATGAAGACGCCGATGAACACCTCGGCGCTGTGGATGCCGAGCATGTCGCCGGCGCTGAGCAACAACGCCTCGGAACCGGAGAGGTCCGCCTCGACGTGCAGGTAGCCGTTCCAGCCGACCAGCACCGCGGCCAGGCCGACGAAGCTGTGCAGCAGGGCGATCAGTTCCGGCATGCCGGTCATCTCGACCTTCGCGGCCCGGTGCAGGCCGATCGCCGCGCCGATCACGATCGCCACCGCGAGCAGTGCCAGGTTCAGCACGCCGATCTCGCCGTCGACGGCCAGGCCGATGGTGGCGACCAGGGCCAGGGCCATGCCGGCGACGCCGAAGGTGTTGCCGGATCTCGCGGTCTCGTGCCGGGAGAGCCCGGCCAGCGCCAGGATGAACAGCAGGGCCGCGACGATGTACGCGGCGCTCGCCGCCGTTGCGATGGTCATGCTCAGCTCCTCGAGAACATGGCGAGCATGCGGCGGGTCACCGCGAAGCCACCGAAGACGTTGATGCTGGCCAGCAGGATCGCGACGACGCTGAGGCCGGTGACGAGGCCACCGCCGTGACCGAGCTGGAGCAGGGCGCCGACGACGATGATCCCGGAGATCGCGTTGGTGACCGACATCAGCGGGGTGTGCAGGGCGTGGTGCACGTGCCCGATCACGTAGTAGCCGATCACGATGGCCAGCGCGAAGACCGTGAGGTGGCCGCGCAGGGCGGCCGGGGCGGCGGCGGTGAGCAGGAACAGCGCGGCGGCGGCGACGCCGGTGACCAGCAGCGGGTTCAGCGGTCTGCGCACCGGTTTCGGGGTGGCCTCGACCGGCTGCGGGGCGACGGCGGCCGGCGCCGCGGACACCGACACCGGCGGCGGGGGCCAGGTCAGTTCGCCGTCGCGGACCACGGTCATCGACCGTTGCACCACGTCGTCGAAGTCCAGGACCAGCTGCCCGTCCTTGTCGGGGGTGAGCAGCTTCATCAGGTTCACCAGGTTGGTGCCGTAGAGCTGGCTGGCCTGGGCGGGCAGCCGGCCGGGCAGGTCGGTGTAGCCGATGATGGTCACGCCGTTGGCGGTGACGACCACCTCGCCGGCCACGGTGCCCTCGACGTTGCCGCCGTTGGCCGCGGCCATGTCGACGATCACGCTGCCGGCCTTCATGGTGGCGACCATGTCGGCGGTGATCAGGGTCGGTGCGGGCCGGCCGGGGATCAGTGCGGTGGTGATGACGATGTCGACCTCGCGGGCCTGGTCGGCGTAGAGGCGTGCGGCCCGGTCGTTGTAGTCGTCGGACATCTCCTTGGCGTAGCCGGTGGCGGAGACCTCGACGTCGGCGGCCTCGACGGCGAGGTATTCGCCGCCCAGCGAGCGGACCTGGTCGGCGACCTCGGGGCGGGGGTCGGTGGCCCGGACGATCGCGCCGAGACTGCCGGCGGCGCCGATGGCCGCGAGCCCGGCGACGCCCGCGCCGGCGACCAGGACCTTGGCCGGGGGGACCTTGCCGGCGGCGGTGACCTGGCCGGTGAAGAACCGGCCGAAGGCGTGTGCCGCCTCGACCACGGCGCGGTATCCGGCGATGTTGGCCATCGAGGACAGCACGTCCAGTGACTGGGCCCGGGAGATGCGGGGCACCGCGTCCATCGACAGTGCCGTGATCGGGCGGCGGGCGAGGTCCTCGACGAGGCCGGGGGCGAGCCGCGGGTTGAGCATGCCGATCAGGGTGGTGCCCTCGGCCAGCTTGTCGAGGCGCTGCACGGGTGGGTTGATGGTGAACACGATGTCGGCGGTCAGCGGGTCGCCGATCGTCGCGCCGGCCTGGGCGTAAGCCTCGTCGGAGAAGGAGGCCTCGGCGCCGGCGCCGGGCTCCACCACTACCTGATATCCCAGTTTGGCCAACTGCTCCACGGTGGCGGGAGTGGCCGCCACTCGACGCTCACCCGGATCCGGGTCCCTCAGTACACCGATGATCACCGTCGACTCCTCGGTAGATGTTGACCATGGAAACGGCGCGCCAGGGCCGCCGGTTCAATACGCCGGGTGATTGTTACTCACCAGTACGCCAATATCCAGGGGCGTCTCACCACCGTCTCACGGCAACCACACGGCCACCATCGCGCACCGTATCGGCGATCGCGCCGCTGAGGAACGGGCCGAAGGTAACGGTGAGCGCGCAGATTTCCGGCCGGCCGGCCGAGGACCGCGATGCCCCAGCCGATCCCCCTGCGGCTGGGGCATCGCTGTTTGCGCGACTCTTGCCTCATTCACCGCCGTCGCTCTATCCTGCCTAGCAGGCAGGAGGAAAGCGCTTTCCTGCATCTAGCGGTGGTCATCCCCTTTACCGTCCACCGCGCCATCCCCCATGCGCGCATCCCGACTGCGCGCTGAGAAAACAGGTGAATCGACGATGAGACGATCTGTCGCTCTGCGACTCTCCGCGGTGGCCGGCGTCGCCGGACTGGCCGGGGCGATCGCCCTGGGCCTGCCGCAGCACGAGGCATCGGCCGCCACCGGCGGCGTCACCGGTTACGCCACCCAGAACGGCGGCACGACCGGCGGCGCGGGTGGCACCACGGTCCGGGCCACCACCGGCACCCAGATCCACACCGCGCTGTGCACCCGCGCGGCGAGCAACACGCCGATCATCATCCAGGTCGAGGGCACGATCAACCACGGCAACACCACCAAGGTGTCCGGCGACAGCTGCAACACCGCCGCCGACCGGATCGAGCTCAAGCAGATCAGCAACGTCACCATCATCGGTGTCGGCGCCGGAGCCACCTTCGACCAGCTGGGCATCCACATCCGGGACTCCAGCAACATCATCATCCAGAACGTGACGGTCCGGAACGTCAAGAAGTCCGGCTCCCCGCTGTCCAACGGCGGCGACGCCATCGGCATGGAGAGCACCGTGCGCAACGTCTGGGTCGACCACGTGACCCTGGAGGCCTCGGGCGGCGAGTCCGAGGGCTTCGACGGTCTGTTCGACATGAAGGACGACGTCGACTACGTGACGCTGTCCTACGCCATCCTGCGCAACTCCGGCCGCGGCGGCCTGATCGGCTCCAGCGAGTCCGACACCGGCAACAGCTTCATCACCTTCCACCACAACAGGTACGAGAACATCGACTCCCGTACGCCGTTGCTGCGCGGTGGTGTCGCGCACATCTACAACAACCACTACGTCAACCTCCGCGAGTCCGGCATCAACTCCCGCGCCGGAGCCAAGGCGAAGGTGGACAACAACTACTTCAAGGACTCCAAGGACGTCCTCGGCACCTTCTACACCGACGCGGCCGGCTACTGGCAGGTGTCCGGCAACATCCTGGACAACGTGACGTGGTCGGCGAAGGGCACCGACAACAACCCGGCCGGCCCGAACCTCACCTCCACCACGACGGTGAGCATCCCGTACCCGTTCACCCTCGACGCCGCCTCGTGTGTGCCGTCGGTGGTCGCCTCGACCGCCGGTGCCGGCAAGGGCCTGGCCGTCTCCACCGGCAGCTGCTCGGTGACCACCGGCCCGACCTCGAACCCGCCGTCGAGCCCCTCCACCTCGCCCAGCGCGTCGGCCAGCGCCTCGCCGAGCCCGAGCACCAGCCAGCCGGCCGGCACGAACCTCAGCCTCGCCTCCGGCGCCGGTGCGGACGGCTCCAGCAAGGCCAGCGGCACCAGCTACGGCAACGTGCGCGACGGCAACCCGGCCACCATCTGGTCGCCGAACGGTGCCACCGGCGACATCTCGATCAAGTGGGGTTCGGCCACCACGGTCTCCCGGGTCAACATCCGCGAGGCGTCCGGCTCGTCGATCGGCGCCTTCCAGATCCTCAACGGTGCCACCGGCGCGGTCCTGGCCTCCGGTACCGGCGGCGGCGTGAAGACCTTCGCGGCGACCTCCACCACGAAGATCACCTTCAAGATCACCAGCTCGTCCGGCACGCCGAAGATCGCCGAGTTCGAGACGTACGCCTCCTGAGCCCGCACCGCCTCTCCCGCCCGCCCGGGCCGGCTCCACGCCGACCCGGGCGGGCCTTCGGGTTCGCCGGAGGGTTCAGCCGACCGGCGGGCCCAGCCGCAGGATGCGCCGCGCCCGCCGGCGGTCGAGCCAGCGCGGCTGCGGCGCGTCAACGGGATCCGCGGCCGCGACCAGGTCCACCACGATCTGCAACCAGAAGAAGCAGGCGCTCACCGCGTTGCGCCAGCGGCCCGGCTCGGGCGCTCCGACCGGCAGAACCGTCTCGGCCCACTGCCAGGCCACCCACGCGACCTGCGGGTCGGGGTGGCGCCGGCCGCGCAGGCTGAGCCGGCGCACCTCACGACGGGTCCCGGCGGGCAGCCGCCACCACCGGCGCAGCAACTCGAGGCGGTCCGGTGCATCGGCGTCACGATGCGATTCCTCTGAATATCGACCGCTCATGAGCGCCGAGAATAGTGGAGCCCCGAGAACGGCCGTGTGCTGGTCCTACCTGTGCAGCGGCTTTCCGTTGACCATCTGGCCGACGGTGCCGTTGTTGTGACTCCACTGCTCGATCAGAGTGGACACGTCGGGAACCCGCCACTGCTTGTCGGTGAACCGGATCTGCGTCTTGTAGGGAATGAAATCGTTCTGGCTGCAGCCGTCGAGGGACCACAGCAGGCCTTGCCCCACGCGCTGACCTTGCCACCCGTGACCAGCACCGCGGTTCTTTGAAAAGAGACCCGTCGATTCGAGTCACCGAAGGCCGACGCGTCCTAGCTGTACTCACCGTCGACCGGGAATCGATTTCCGCAATAATCGCGGTCCATTCCCGACCGGAGACGTCCCCGGCTAACGAAGCCGGACAGATGACCCCTCGCCTGCGGCGCGGGTCACTCCTCAACCAACCGGCCGGCGGGGTACGCCCCGGGTGGCCCGCAACGACGCCAGAAGCCGCAGCCGGTCGGCATCGGCACTGCCCGGCTCCGCGGTCCACACCAGCATGACCGGCCCCGGATCCCCCGGCAGCGGATAGGTGTCCCAGTCCAGAACGATGTCCCCGACCTGCGCGACCCGGAACGTCTTGCGCCCGCTGACCCGGACCCGCACGTCGTGGCGGGCCCACAACCGCCGGAACTCCGCACTGCGGATGCTCAGCTCACCGACGATCGCCGTCGCCCGCGGATGGGTGGGATCGGTGGCCACCGCCGCCCGCATCATCCCGATGTAGTCCAGCGCCTGCCGCTCCCAGTCCGGGCACGTCCGGTCGACGGTCCGCACGTCGTCGAACATCAGCAGCAGCATGTTGAGCCGCTCCGGCGGGTAGCCGCCCGGATCACCCAACAGCGCCTCGGCCGCCGCATTCCAGTCGAGCAGATCCAGGTGCCGGCCGAGGACCACCGCCGGGGTGTCCATCACCCGCAACAACCGCCGCGTACTCTCCGGCACATCCTCCGGACCCCGGTCCACCCGGGCCGGCACCGGCCGGCGGGCAGCCCGGGCCAGCAGGAACAGATGCCGGCGTTCACCCTCGTCCAGCCCCAGCGCACCGGCGATCGCGTCCAGCACGTCATCGGACGGGCGTACCTCCCGGCCCTGCTCCATCCGCTGGTAGTAGTCGGTGCTCAGACCGGCCAGCAGCGCCAGCTCCTCACGGCGCAACCCGGTCACCTTACGGCGGCCGCCCGGCACCAGGCCGACGTCGACCGGACGCAGCCGGCTGCGCCGGGCCCGCAGAAAATCGCCCAGCTCACGAGCGTACGGATGGGTCATGCCGCCAGTGTGCCGCCCCACCCGGCACCGACGGTAGGTCCCGCGGACCTAGGCAACCGGGTACGACCGACACACCCCCGGCCGCACCTAGCGTCGTCGGTCAACCGCACCGACATCCAGGAGCAGCAGATGACCGACCTCCCCGACCAGCGCGGCCGGATCGCCGTCGTGACCGGCGCCAACTCCGGCCTCGGCCTGGTCACCGCGACCGTCCTGGCCCGCCACGGCGCCCACGTGATCCTCGCGGTCCGCGACACCGCCGCCGGCGCACAGGCGGCCCACCGCATCGGCGGGCACGTCGAGGTCCGCCGACTGGACCTGGCCGACCTCGACGCGGTACGCACGTTCGCCGCCGCCCTGACCGCCGACCATCCCGCGATCGACCTGCTGATCAACAACGCCGGCGTGGTGCTGCTCGGCCCCCGCCGCACCACCGCCGACGGCTTCGAACTGCACCTGGGCACCAACATGCTCGGCCACTACGCACTCACCGGCCTGCTGCTGCCCCACCTGGCCAAGGCACCCGCCGCCCGCGTGGTCCACCTCAGCTCGATCACCCACAAGAACGCACACCTCGACTTCGGCGACCTGATGATGGAACACGGCTACCGGGCGGCCACCGCCTACGGCCGCTCCAAACTCGCCACCACCGTCCTCGGCGTCGAACTCGACCGCCGCCTGCGCGCCACCGGCTCCCCGATCGCGTCGGTCCTGGCCCACCCCGGCCTCAGCCGCACCAACCTCACCCCCCGCGCCTGGGAACACCGCGGCCGGGCCGGGCGACTGATCGCACGACTGGGCCTGCTGGTCACCCAGCCGACCGAGCAGGGCGCCCTCCCCCAACTGCGGGCCGCGACCGACCCCGGCGTCCGGGGCGGCCGGTTCCTCGGCCCCGGCCGGCTGTGGGAGACCCGCGGCCCGGTCACCGACGCCCGGCTCAGCCGCGAAGCCGCCGACCCGGCCGTCGGCCGCCGACTCTGGACCGCCGCCGAGAACCTGACCGGCGTCCGCTACCCGGCCACGCCATAGAACCACCCCCCGCCGTCAGAGGCCGGCGACCGTCCGGGTGGCACGCCGCACCAGCAGCAGGCCAGCGGTGACTGCCAGCAGAACCCCGGCGGTCACCGCCACCGACCCGATCTCCAGCGCGGCACCGAACGCACCCACCGCCAGGATCGACCCGAAGGAACCGACCGACAGCACCGAACCGAACGACCCGGCCGACGCGACCGACAACACCGACCCGAAGGAACCGACCGACAGGATCGAACCGGCCGACCCCACCGACAGGATCGAATCCGTCGAGCAGATGCTGAGAATGGACCCGCTCGACCGGTACGACAGCAGACTCCCGCGCGCAGACATGCGTCGATCATCACCGATCACCCCGGGCGCCGCCATGCCCTAATCTGCCCCCATGGGCAACGCCGAGCTCGAAGAACTGATCGTCGCCGACGCCGCCGCACTGCGGGCGTGGATGGTGCAGCACCACGGCACGTCCACCGGCGTGTGGCTGGCCCTGACGAAGAAGGGCGGCACCGTCACCACCCTGACCTGGCAGCAGGCGGTCGACGAGGGACTCTGCTTCGGCTGGATCGACGGGCAGGCCCGCAAACGCGACGAGCAGACGTCGTGGATCCGGTTCACCCCACGCCGGGCCCGCAGCTCCTGGTCACAGCGCAACGTCGAACACGTCGCCAGGCTGGAGGCGGCCGGGCTGATGTATCCGGCGGGCCGGGCCGCGGTCGACGCCGCCAAGGCCGACGGCCGGTGGGCGGCCGCCTACGCCCCACCGTCGGAGGCCCAGGTCCCGGCCGACCTGCTGGCCGCGATCGCCGCCGACCCGGCCGCGCAGGCCATGTTCGACGTGCTCACCAGCACCAACCGGTTCGCCATGATCGTCCGCGTCAACTCCGTGAAACGCGCCGAGACACGGCAGCGCAAGATCGGCGAATACGTGGCGATGCTCGCCCGCCAGGAGACCATCCACCCGCAGAAGGCCAGACCCGCCCCCTGACCGCGACGATTGCGCCCGGGGCCTACCGTCGGCACCGTGACCAGTCTCGATGACGACGGTTCCACTGCGAAGAACTCACCGCCCGATGACGTACGGCTGAGCGCACCCGCCGACCCCTGGCTGACCGAAGCCCCCACCTCGGCGATCAACGACACCCCCACCGTCCCCGACCTCGCCACCGCCCCGCAGGCACCACCGCCCGACCCGGCGCCGTTCCCCGACTGGTACCGGCCCGACCACGGTCGCGGCCGCCGGCGCCTGGTCGTCACCGGCCTCGCCGTGGGCGCGGTGTTCGTCGCCGGGATGCTCGCCCTCGACCCGTTCGGATCCGACGACGACGGCCGCGACACCACCGGACCGGCACCGTCGCCCAGCACGACCACCACCGCCGCCGGGGCCCGCCCGGCCGCCAACCCCCCGGCGACCACCGCCTCCGCCGCCGTCTCCACCTCCGTGGCACCGGCCGCCTCCACCGGCGCGGCACCGGCCGCGGGCGCACCACAGGTCGTCTACGAGGTGACCGCCAGCGGGTCGAAGAACACCGGCAGCGTCGCCTACACCGATCAGGACGGCGACATCATCCGCCGCAACGGCATCCCCCTGCCGTGGCGCACCACCTTCGCCCTCGACGGTCAGCGCAAGCCCCTCGTCCTCGACGTGCAACGCAAAGGCGGCGGCGACACCGGGCCGGTGACCTGCACCATCACCGTCGGCGGCAAGCTGCTGTCCACCACGACCGCCGAAGGCCGCTACGCCGCCGCACTTTGCAGCGGATCCGGCTGACCGGGCACCACCCCGGCGGGACGGCCCCGGCCCGCGAACGCCCTACCAGCCACGTGTCCCGGGGCCGCCCTTGAACGGCCCGGTGATGTCCGCGGTGATCCACCCGCCGTAGAAGTCACCCTCCTGCGGCCGCACCGGCTCACCACCGACCCGGCACTCGTCCACCCGGCTCGGATAGAACGCCACCGCACCGGCGATCGCGGCATACGCCGGCGACGGCCGCTCGTACGACCAGCCGGCCCGCTGCACCCGGGCCTCGCCGACGACCAGATCCCAATAGCCGGCGATGCCCTTGAACTCGCAGTACGACTCCCCCGCCGCGGCCTCCAGCACACCGTCGGCGATGTCGTCGCGGGGCACGTAGTACACCGGCGGATGCGACGTCTCCAGCGCCCGCCAGCAGTGCTCACTGTCGACGACCACAAGCCCCGCATGCACGACCGTCACCCGGGCCGCGGCACGCTCCAGCCGCGGCGGACGCGGATAGTCCCACACCGACTCCATCAGCTCAGCCTGCCCGCTCCGCCGGGCCCGCCGCCTGCGGGGGCGGTGCCACCCGGGCGGCGAGAAACTTCGGGGCCATCTCGCGGTAGCTGTCGGTGACCAGTTCGGCGATCTCCGACCAGTCGGTGTGGTCGCCCAGCACCACACCGGCGACGTTGCCACCCCACTCGGCGCGGAAGAACGGAAAACCCCCGGCGGTCAGGCCGAGCAGATCCTCGAAAGGTACGCGAAACGTCATCACCGTCGACGCACCGCCACTCAGATGCCGCGCATACACCCGATGACGATCCGGATCCGGCGTGTAGACGTGGGCCACCGTCCGCGCGCGGATCCGCCAGCGGACACCGATCCACGCGGGCTCCTCATACGTCTCGGGCAGCCGCCCACAGATCGGCCGCAGCCGGTCGAGGAACTCCGAGGGCACATCTCCAGGGCCGGACATGGACCGACGATAACGGCCGGCGGCCCGCCCCGCGCCCGCTCAGCGCCACCAGTCGTCGAGCGGGGTGACCGGCACCGTCCGCTTGTGCCGCGTGGCCAGGAACGTCGCCTCCACCTTCGCCGCGACCTCCGGCGTCACCTCGGCACCCTCGAGATAGTCGTCGATCTCACCGTAGGTCAGGCCCAGCGCCACCTCGTCCGGCAGCGCCGGCCGGTCGTCCTCCAGATCGGCCGTCGGCACCTTCTCCCACGTGCTCCGCGGCGCACCCAGCTCCCGCAGCAACGCCGCCCCCTGCCGTTTCGTCAGCCCGGTCAGCGGCGTCACGTCCACCCCGCCGTCGCCGTACTTGGTGAAGAAACCGGTCACCGCCTCGGCCGCGTGATCGGTCCCCACCACCAGCATGTTCAGCTGACCCGCGACGGCGTACTGGGCCACCATCCGCTCCCGGGCCTTGACGTTGCCGCGGACGAAGTCCCGCAGACCCGCCCCCTCGCCCAGCCCCACCGCGACCTGGGCGGCGACCGCGTCCGCGCTCGGCTTCACGTCCACCGTGACGGTCCGGTCCGGCTCGATGAACCCGAGCGCGGTCTGCGCATCGGCCTCGTCGGCCTGCACGCCGTACGGCAGCCGTACCGCCACGAAGGTCGCCGCCGTCCCCTCGGCACGCAGCTGCGCGCAGGCCAGCTGACACAACCGGCCGGCCAGCGTGCTGTCCTGGCCGCCGCTGATCCCGAGGACGTACCCGGTGGCGGGCGTCGACCGCAGATACCCGGTCAGGAAGTCGACCCGCTGCCGGATCTCGTCCGCCGCGACGATCGAGGCCTTGACGCCGAGTTCGGCGATGATCTGAGTACGGAGATTCACCACCCGAGCACTCTATGCGCTCGGCGGGCGGTCAGCCGGGTTCGGACTCGTGACCCGCCGGGTGCGAGCGCAGCAGCCCGTCGTAGGCGCGGACCGCGGTGATGTCGCCGGTGATGACACGATGGATCGTCCGGGTGATGGGCATCGACAGGCCGTGCCGGTCGGCCAGCTGGACCGCGGCGTGCACCGTCTTCACCCCCTCGGCCACCTGCCCCATCTCGGCGAGGATCTCGTCCAGGGTGCGGCCGCGGCCGAGCTGCTCGCCGACGTGCCGGTTGCGGCTGTGCGGGCTGATGCACGTCGCCACCAGGTCGCCCATGCCGGCCAGCCCGGCCAGCGTGCTCGGCTCACCGCCCATCACGACGGCCAGGGTGGTCAGCTCGGCGAGCCCGCGGGAGATCACCCCGGCCCGGGTGTTGTCGCCGACGCCGAGGCCCTGCGCGATCCCGGTGGCGATGGCGACGACGTTCTTCAGCGCCCCGCCGACCTCGCAGCCGATCACGTCGTGGTTGGTGTAGACGCGCAGCAGGCCACGCCGGAACACCCGCTGGATCTCGGTGGCGACGGTGAGGTCCTCGGTGGCGATGACGGTCGCGGCCGCCATCCCGGCCATGATCTCCTTGGCCAGGTTCGGCCCGGTGAGCGCGGCCGCGGGATGTCCCGGCAGCACCTCCTTGATCACCTCGGTCATCCGCAGCAGCGAGTCGCGTTCCAGGCCCTTGCTGAGGCTGACCACCGGGATCCACGGGTGCAGGTCCGGCCGGACCTGCTTGAGGGTGTCGCGGAACGCCCCGGTCGGCACTCCGACGACCAGCAGCTCGGCGTGCGCGGCCGCCTCGGCGAGGTCGGAGGTGGCCCGCAGCCGGTCCGGGAGCGGGAAGCCGGCGAGGTAGCGCTCGTTGGTGTGCTTGGCGTTGATCTCCTCGGCGGTGGCCGGGTTGCGCGCCCAGATCAACGACTCATGATCCCGGCGGGTGAGAACAGAGGCGACCGTGGTTCCCCACGAGCCGGCACCCAGCACGGTGATCCGCATGTGGTGGCCCTTCCTTAGGCACGCACGTCACCCGGCCGACGGGCCGGCGGCAGCCGCGGTGGACCCCGGCGCGAGTTGAGAATACGACCGCCCGCACACCCTCTAAAGCATCCTAGGAGGATAGTTTGGTCGCCCCTCCGACAGAAATCGACGGATGACAATATTGGCCGCTACAGTCGGCGGCGGGGGTGAACAGTGCGGGCGACTCGGGCGATCAGTCTCGTGTTCGCCGGGAGCGGGGCGACGCAGGCGTCCTGGATGTCCCGGCTTCCCGCGGTCCTCGACCAGACCCACACCGACGTCGTACGCCTCAGCGCCGGCCTCGTGATGTTGGGCATCGGCACCCTGACCGCGATGGCCCTGACCGGCCCCGCCGTCGCCCGCCTCGGCAGCCGGCCGGTCGTCGTCGCCGGATTCGCGCTGACCATGCTGTCGCTGATCGCGATCGCGGTGGCACACTCGCCGGCGACGTTGACCGCGGCCATGCTCGGCATGGGCGTCGGCGGTGGCGTCTGGGACGCGGGTATGAACATGCAGGCCTCGGCCCTCGAGCGCGATCACAGCGCGCACCTGATGAGCCGCTGCCACGGCTGGTGGAGCATCGGCAGCATGGCGGCCGCGGGCGTGGGTGCGGCCGCGGCGGCGCTCTCGATCGGCCTGCTGCCGCACCTGATCGCGGTCCTCCTGGTCACCGCCGTGCTGTTCGGCCGCGGGGTCACCACGTTCGGCGGGTCCGCCGGCACCGGGCCGGGCGCTTCGGGGACGGGCCGCCGGTCACCGGTCCGGCGGCTTGCGGCGATCGGCACGCTGCTGTTCTGCGGCGCGGTGGTGGAGGGCGCCGCCGGCGACTGGCTGGCCGTCTACCTCCATCAGGACCGGGAGCTCACCCATGCCGGGGCGGCCCTGTGGTACACCCTGTTCGTGACCGCGATGGCGGCCGGCCGGCTGATCGCGGACCGGCCGCACCGGCGTTTCGGTGCCGCCGGGCTGGTCCGCACCGGCGCCGTCGTCACGGCCCTGAGCATCGTCCTGGTGATCGCCGGCCCCACCGGCTCCTGGCTCCACCTGGCGGCGCTGGGCTGGGGTGTCGGGATCTGCTGGGTGTTCCCGGCCGCCCTGAGCGCGACCGGTAACGTCGCGCCGCCGTCGGCGGTCGCGACGATGACCGCCATCGGCTACAGCGCCAGCGTCGCCGGCCCGCTGGTCATCGGCCGACTGGCGCACTCCGCCGGGCTGGAGGCCGCGATATCCGCCATGCTGCCGCTGGTGCTGGCGGTGGCGTTGTTCGCTCCGGCTCTGACCGGCGCCGACCCCGACCCGCCGACATGACGCTGGTCAGCCCGAAGCCGCGGACGGCGGCACGGACCACCTCCGGGCCACCGGCACCCTCGGCGCGCCGGGGCAACTCCGCCATGAAGTCGCGCCAGGTCTTCCGGTCGTTCTGCCACGCTTCGAGGTAGTGGACGCACGCCTCGGGCCGGATGTACCGCAGCCGGCCCTTCGCCGCCGCCAGTGCCTCGCGCATCGGTCCACCGACCCGGCTGTCCCGGTCGATCCGATTCTCGATCTCCTCGATCAGGCGCAGGCGTGCCGCCAGGAAGCTGCTCCAGTAGTCCGTCCCCGCGGTGATCGGCAGACGGCGATCGAGCCGGGCGAAGACCCCCTCGGCCAGGACGTCGCCGAACTCCTCCCGGCGGGCCCGGCTCGGATCGGCAAACGGGTCGTAGGCCTGTTGCAGCGCCCGGCCCACCTGGCAGACCGGGCGGAGGCCGGCATCGTCGAGCAGGAAGAACCAGTCCTCGTTGTAGATCTCCGGAAAGAACGAGTCGATCCGGTCCGCCGGTACCGCCAGGGCACCGCCGCCGATGAAGGTGTCCTGCTGGTCGTCGCCGGTCTCCCGGTTGGCATGGCACACCACGGAGTTGTCGGGATAACCACCGATCTTCAGCCCCACACCGTCGTGGGTGTCGAGCAGGGCGGCGGCCCGCTCCAGATCGGCGGCGTCCGGCACGGTGATGTCGTCGTCCAGGAAGACGACGGTGCGCCACCCGGACATCCGGGCGAGGACCAGGCCGAGGTTGCGCTTGGCGCTGGTGTCGGCCCGGCGTTGCAGGCGTGACCCGCCGAGCACCGTCGAGGTCTCCAGCGCCGGCAGTCCCGGCACCCCGGCGTGCGGGAAGTCGACCGCGATCACCCTGAGCGTCGACATGCGGGCCAGGCAGTCGATCACCGGCCGCGCACGGGAGCGCCCGCTGCACAGCACCAGCAGCGTGGCACCGAGCAGTGCGGCCAGCCGCCCGGCCTGGACGAGGGAGAACTCCGACCGGACGCTGGGAACGATGATCGCGTCCACCGCCACACGCCGGTCCCCCGGCACCGGCGGCCGGATCAGACCGCGATGGGAACGGTGATGCCCGACCTCGCTCATGCCTCGATCACGGGCGGCCACTCGTGCAGCCGTTCATCGTCCTGCGTCCAGTCGGGTGTCACCACGGTTCCGTTCGGATTGATCCGGACGCGCATCAGGATGCTGAACGCGGAGGCGTCCGGAAAGCGCTGCCGGATGAAATTCTCGTTTCGGTCCCGAAACTTCGCATCGGTCAACGCGCGGACCGCGCCGTACGTTCCGCGCCCGAACATGCCATTACACAATGTCACTGTTCGTCGGGAGTTGTACGGACTTTTCCCCCGGAAGAAATGGGCGACGTCCTCCAGGAGCATCCCGTTGGCCGCGTCCAGCACAGGCTCGAAGGTCCGGCCCTCCGCGGTCGAGAAGCAGCCGGCGTCCTCGTCGTGGGGCCGCACCTGCTGGCTGATCGGAAGTTCGAGCCGCCGGGTGATGTCCCGGTTCACCGCATTCCAGTCCACGCCGCCGATCAGCACGAGATGCGAGGTGAAGTCGTCCTCCTCCATCTCCTCGGAACGGCAGATGCGCACGTCGGCCGCCGGGTTCACCGCCCGGATGTGCCCGTGGACCTCCAGGAGCGCATCGAGGTCGGCCAGACTGTAGGAGCGGACGTAGTCGGGATCCTTGGTGTCGGTGAACGGCATCCGCTCGCGGAACCGTTTCGGCAGGCTCCCGCTGACGATGATGATCGGCCGCTGGTCCGGGAAATACCAGGTGCCGCTGCCGGTCACGCCGCCTTCCGGCCCGGTCGCGGTCGCCCACGCCGGCTCGTGCTCGGTGGACTCACCGTCGGTGAAGCGCAGGCTGAACAACTCGGAGTGCAACCTGTCCCGCTCCTGCCGCTCCTCGTCGGTCAGATCATGCTCGCTGAGCAGCCGGGCGGGCCCGGACTCGACGGACCGCCGGGTGGCGAAGAACATCGCGTATCCGGCCAGCCGGCTGGCCGGTGGCAGGGCGGGATTGCGGATCGACTCCCAGGACGAGATCAGCGACAGGCTCAGCGGCCCGTGCTCACCGCCGAGCGCCTCGGCGATCTGGTGCTGGGTGATCTTCAGATCCGGCCAGTGCTCGGTACGCAACTTGCGCAGACGCCGAGCGAGGCGCGCGCTTTCGGGCACTCCCGGCTGCATGAGTGAATCCTTCACTGAACTTCAGGCAATCCGTAGAGCCTAGGGGAAGCGCTTCCCCTACGGCCAGTACCGAACCGGAAACTATGCGCTCAATGCGGAACCGCGGGCGGAAGCGTGAGTGAAACCAGGGTTCAACCTTGCTTCATCCAACTACAGGCACCTAACCTGAACTTCAGTAAAGAGATCTGAAGTCACTTTCCGGCAAGAGTGACCGACGAGGTCCCGCGGCAGCCGAGGGGGCTGCCGCGGGACCCTTTTTCATGTTCGCCGGGCGGCGATCACACGTCAGCTGACTACCGAGCGTCACGCTAAATGGTATCGCTCCCACGCGGACGAACCGCAGGCGAGGCCGCGGGCAATCGATCATGCTGGATGACCGGCGATCCGATCTTGCATGAACGCAACGTCATCGAAACAAACATCGCGGCCCCGGATCGAACACCGCACGACGGCGCCCGAGCCCGGCCCATAGCCTCTGAAGTGCGAAGATGCTGACATCAGGTCGTCGCACTTATCGCTTAGGGACCTTTACTTTCGTCGATGCGACGCATAGCTTGGTCCTATCCAGCGAAAGTTATGGATTTCCTGAGCGTCAACGCGACATCACCCTCCCCTATCGACGGCGTGTCCTGTGGGACGTCCTCCCGCGACACTCCGTGATGTCGTGCTGCCGTCTCACGTGTGGATACGTGTGGATACCAGCAAGTACGAGTGGAAGGAGACGCATGGACGACGCCGTCCTCTCCCGCCGATCGCTGATCGCCACCGGTGCCGTCGGCCTCGCCGTACCCGCCATCGGGGCCGCCGTGGCGCTGACCGGCGGCGCGGCGAAAGCGGGGGCGACCCGGAAGATCACCATCTGGGCCGAGGCACTGCCCGGCGGGCTGTTCGGCTACGGGCTCGCGCCCGGGCAGGCCACCGTGCCCGGCCCGCTCCTCGAGATGTACGAGGGCGACACCCTCGAGATCACTCTGGTCAACACCACGAACCAGCGCCTGTCCATCCATGCGCACGGCGTCGACTACAGCACCACCTCGGACGGCAGCCCGCTGCACGGGTCGTACAACAACCCGGGGGAGATCCGCACCTACGTGTGGCGGTCGCGGGAGATGTCCGCGGCGGCCGGGCGGCGGTTCATGCCGGGCAGCGCCGGCTACTGGCACTACCACGATCACGCGATGGGCACCGACCACGGCACCGGCGGGGTGGCCAAGGGCCTCTACGGTGCTCTGATCGTGCGGCGGCGCGGCGACATCCTGCCGGACAAGCAGTTCACCGTGGTCTTCCACGACATGACGATCAACAACAAGGCGGCCCCGAACACCCCGATGTTCGAGGCGAACCTCGGTCAGCGCGTCGAGTGGGTCGCCATCGGGCACGGCAACCTGTTCCACACCTTCCACCTGCACGCGCACCGCTGGGTCGACAACCGCACCGGCATGTTGGAGAGCGTCAGCGACCCGAGCCCGACGGTCGACAACAAGGATCTCAACCCGGGCAGTTCGTTCGGGTTCCAGGTGATCGCCGGCGAGGGCGTCGGCCCGGGTGCCTGGATGTACCACTGCCACGTGCAGAACCACTCCGACGGCGGCATGGCCGGGCTCTTCCTGGTCCGCAACGCCGACGGCAGCATGCCGCCGGGCGCCGAGGAGGCGATCCACCGATTCCAGGGCCACGCACACACCACCACGTCGACAGACACCGACGACCATGGGGGGCACGGCGCATGAGATCACCAACCCATCGACTGGTACGCAGAACGCTGACCGCCGCCACCGCGGCACTCCTCGTCCTCACCGGATCAGCGCAGGTCACGACATCACCAGTGGCGGCGGCACCCACCGGGGCGGCGGCACCGCAGCAGTCGGTGCTGGTCTTCCACGGGGAGGCCGCCGAGCAGGACGACCCGGTCGCCAAGGCCGCGGCGACCATCGACGCGCTCGCGGACACGGCCGGGCTCACCACCGTCGAGTCGACCGATCCCGCCGTGTTCACGCCCACCGGGCTGGCACCCCACCGGGCGGTGGTGTTCCTGTCCACGGCCGGCACCGTCCTGACCCGTGATCAGGAGGGCGCGCTCCAGTCGTACATCAAGGCCGGTGGTGGTTTCGTCGGCATCGCCGACGCGGCCAAGGCGCAACTGGACTCGACGTGGTTCACCGGCCTGATCGGCACCCGCCCGGCCGGCTCGATCCCGGCCTCCGAGCCGGTCGCCAAGGTCACCGCGAGCGGCGAGAACCCGCCCAACGAGACCAAGGAGAAGCTCACCGACGGCGACACCGCCACGAAATGGCTGGTCCGCACGGCGACCGGCTGGGTGACCTACGAGCTGGCCGCCGCGAAGGCGATCACCGGGTACGCCCTCACGTCGGCCAACGACTTCCCCGGCCGTGACCCGAAGGACTGGACGCTGCAGGCCTCGGCCGACGGGCAGACCTGGACCGACGTGGACCGCCGGACCGGACAGGCCTTCCCGGACCGGTTCCAGACCCGTCGTTTCGACCTGTCCGCGCCGCAGAACCTCCGGTTCTTCCGGCTGGAGATCACCGCCAACAACGGCGAACCACTGATCCAGCTCGCCAATCTGCGGCTGTTCACCGCCGACGCCGTCACTCCCCCGCCCCCGGGCGTCAACCAGGCCGTCGTCGACGTGCTCGACACCCGGCACCCGGCCACCGCCGGTCTGCCGCGCACCGTCACCCGGTCGGACCGCTGGTACAACTGGGACCCGAACCCGCTGGGCACCGTGCACACCCTCGCCCAGGTCGAGGAACGCCACTACAACGCCGGGACCAGCGCCAACGGACCGTTCCACCCGGTCTCCTGGTGCCGTGACTACGACGGCGGCCGGTCCTTCTACACCGGCATGGGCCACACCGCGGGCAGCTACGACGAGGACGCCTTCCGTAAGCACCTGACCGGCGCCCTGAAGTGGGCCTCCGGCATCGTGCGTGGCGACTGCCAGGCCGGCATCGCCGCGAACTACCGCACCGAGCGGCTGACCGCGGCGAACCAGACCGGGCAACTCGACCAGATCGGCGAACCGCACGGCCTGACCATCGCCGCCGACGGCACCGTCTTCTACGTCGGCAAGGCCGCCTGCCCGAGCGGACCGGTGGTCAGCTGGGACGACCCGAAGGTCGGCCTGGGCTGCGGCACCATCCACTCCTGGAACCCGCGCACCAGACAGGTGAAACTGCTGACCACGCTGCCCGTGATGGGCAACCGGGGCAGCGGCACCGAGCTGGTGAAGAACGAGGAGGGCCTGCTCGGCATCGTGCCGGACCCGAAGTTCGCCGAGAACGGCTGGCTCTACGTCTACTGGATGCCGCACGACTCGGTCGACCGGACCAAACGGGTCGGGCAGCGGACCGTCAGCCGGTTCACCTACGACGCGCAGGCGCAGACCATCGACCAGGCCACCCGTAAGGACCTGCTGCAGTTCCCGGTGCAGATCCACAGCTGCTGCCACGCCGGTGGCGGCATGGCCTTCGACAAGCGGGGCAACCTCTACATCGGGTCCGGCGACAACAACTCGTCCGAGGGCTCGCAGGGCTACGCCGGCAACAACTGGACCCAGGAGTACGCCGGGATCTCGTTCCAGGACGCGCGGCGCACCTCGGGCAACACCAACGACCTGGCCGGGAAGATCATCCGCATCCACCCGGAGGCGGACGGCACCTACACCATCCCCCCGGGCAACCTGTTCCCGCCGGGCACCGACAAGACCCGCCCGGAGATCTACGTGATGGGCGTCCGCAACATCGCCCGCCTCCAGATCGACCCGGAGACCGACTGGCTGACCGCCGGCTGGGTCGGCCCCGACGCCACGAACCCGAACCCGGAACTGGGCCCGGCGAAATACGAGACGGCCACCATCATCACCTCCGCCGGAAACCAGGGCTGGCCGTACTGCATGGGCAACCGGCAGCCGTACCGGGACCGCAGCAGCACCGACGCCACCGTCCTGACCGGCTGGTACGACTGCGACAACCTGAAGAACACCTCACCGCGCAACACCGGCCTGACCGACATCCCGCCGGCCCGCGACAACATGATCTGGTACTCCCCCGGTGGCGGCGGCCCGGTCTTCCCGCCCCGCGCCGACGGCAGCGGCCTGCCCAGCTACGTCGCCGCCGACGCCGTCTACACCCAGCCGTACCTGCGCGGCGGCGGCCAGGCGGTGATGTCCGGCCCGACCTACCACCACGATCTGGCCGACCCGGCCAGCACCGTGAAGTGGCCGGTGTACTGGGACGACAAGTGGTTCATCGGCGACCAGTCGAACGCCGCCAACCGGGTGGCGGTCACCGTCGACCCGGCCGGGGTGCCGCAGCAGAAGCCGCCGCTGTTCGGTGAGACGCTGCGCGCCATCCTGCCCGCCGGCAACGCCGACAACCGGCTGATGAGCTGGATGGACGCCAAGTTCGGCCCGGACGGGGCGCTGTACCTGCTCGACTACGGCGGCGGCTTCTTCAGCCTGCACCCCGCGCAGAAACTGCTGCGGGTCGTCTACACCGGAGGGCCGGCCACCCCGGCACCGCAGGCCACGTCGGTCGCCGTGCAGAACAAGCCGCTGACGTACGCGTTCACCGGCTCCCGGTCCGGCGGGATCACCCACCGGTGGGAGTTCGGCGACGGCACCTCGTCCACCCTCGCCGACCCGCAGCACGTCTACGCCGCGATCGGCACCTACACCGCACGGCACACCGTCACCTACGCCGACGGCGAGACCGTCACCACGCAGGTCCGCGTCGACGTGGGCTGCGCCGTACCGGACACCCGCACCGACATCTGGCTCGCCGGCACCGACACCGGGGTGCCGAACAGAACGGTCGGCGGAGGCTGCACGGTCAACGACCTGATCGACGACGAGAGCACCTGGCCCGACCACGACAGTTTCGTCCGGCACGTCACCGCGGTCGCCCGAAAGCACCTCGACTCCCGCCAGGCCGGTGCCCTGACCAGGGCCGCGGCCGCCACGTCGATCGGCCGGCCCGGCCACACCGGATACGAGCCGCTCTTCGACGGCACCGCCGCCTCGCTGGCCGGCTGGCGGCAGGCACCGACCGGACAGTTCACCATCCAGCCGGACGGCTCGCTGCGCCCCTCCGGCGGCCTGGGCATGCTGTGGCACACCCGGGAGGTCGCCGACTTCTCCCTGAAACTCCAGTTCAAGGACATCGCACCCGGCACCGGCCGGGCCAACAGCGGCGTGTTCACCCGGTTCCCCGACCCGCGGACCCCACTCGAGCAGCGGCCCGCGGGCAGCTGCGGCACGGTCGGGTCGGCCCGCACCTCGGCGGCCTGGGTGGCGATCTACTGCGGCCACGAGATCCAGATCTACGACGGCGACACCGGCGAACCGCAGAAGACCGGCTCGATCTACAACTTCGACCCGGTCACCCTGACCGACGCCCGCGTGACCCCGAAGAACCAGTGGAACGACTACGAGATCCGCGTCGTCGGGCAGCACTACACGATCCTGCGCAACGGCGTGGTCATCAACGAGTTCGACAACACGCCCGGGAAGCAGTCGTCGCGAGCCGGAGACCCGGCCACCGACCTGCGGCAGTTCCTGCGCGGGCACATCGGGCTCCAGAACCACGGCGACAGCGACCTCATGGAGTTCCGCAACATCCGGGTCCGCGCCCTCTAGCCGAAGTCAGGAAGGTGCCATGAACCGAACCATCCCACGCCTGCACGCGGGGGCGGCGCTGATCGTCGCGCTGCTGCTGGCGGTGCTCGCGGGCGCCGCCCCACCGGCGGCCGCCGCGCAGACGCTGACCTGGACCGCCGGCGACGACATCACCGCCTACCGGTCGGCGCCGGCCACCGCCGTCGCCGGCGAGACGACCATCGTGTGGGAGAACAGCGCGGCCACCGGCAACACCACCGGCATGCCGCACACGCTGACCTTCGACACCAGCACCGAGGGGTACAACCACGACGTCACCCTCAACATCCTGGCCAGCCCGTTCGACACCAACAACGGCCGGCACACGGCGACCGTCACCCTGACCCCGGGGAAGTACCGGTACCTCTGCACCATCCCGGGGCACAGCACGATGGTCGGCGAGCTGACCGTCACGTCCGGCGGCGGCGACCCGGACACCACCGCGCCGACGGTCACCGCGCAGGTGTCCGGCAGCCGGGACGCGCAGGGCGCCTACCTCGGCTCGGCCACCGTGACGGTCGCCGCGACCGACACCGGATCCGGGGTACGCACCGTCGAGTACCAGGTCGACGACACCAGCTGGCAGGCGTACGCGGCGCCGGTCGCGGTCACCGCCGTCGGTGACCACTCGGTGCAGTACCGGGCCACCGACAACGCCGGGAACACGTCGGCGGCCGGATCGGTGTCGTTCCGGGTCGTACCGGGCCAGCCGCAGGACACCACCGCGCCGGTGGTGACCGGGCAGACCGCCGGAAACCGGGACGCCGCCGGAAACTACCTCGGCACGGCCACCACCACCCTCACCGCCACCGACACCGGCGGGTCGGGGGTGGCGCGGATCGAATACCAGCTCGACGGGGGCGCGTGGACCGCCTACACCGCGCCGGTCGTGGTGAGCACCGTCGGCGCGCACATGCTGCACCACCGGGCCACCGACAACGCCGGCAACACCTCGGCGGAGCAGATGGCGCACTTCACGATCGTCGCGCCGCCGGTCGAGGACACCACACCGCCGCAGGTCACCGCCGCGCTGACCGGCGAGCGGAACGTCAACGGCGACTACCTGGGTACGGCCACCGTCACCGTCACGGCCACCGACAGCGGCGGGTCCGGGGTGAAGACGGTGGAGTACCGGCTCGACGAGGGGGCCTGGACGGCGTACACCGCGCCCGTGGCCGTGGCGGTGACCGGCGCGCACACCGTCCGCTACCGGGCCACGGACAACGCCGGCAACACCGCGGCGGAGAAGTCGGTGGCCTTCACGGTCGTCGACCGGGGATCGGACGCCTGCCCGGACTCCGACACCCGCGACACCGTCGTCATCGACGGTCACGACACCCGGATCCGCAACGCCGACACCGGCGACGGCTGCACCATCAACGACCTGATCGCCGAACGTGCCGACTACCCCACCCACGCCGCCTTCGTACGGCACGTGGAGCGCGTCACCGGCGCACTGGTCACCGCAGGCAGGCTCACCCAGCGGCAGGCGGGGACCATCGTCCGCGCCGCGGCGGCATCGGACAGAGGAGAACCAGCATGAGGTACATCGCCGCTACCTTCACCGCCGTGGTCGCCACGGTCGCGCTCACCGGGGCTCCGGCCGGCGCCGCCCTGGTCACCCACTGCATCGGCACGGGCGGGGCGGTGACCGTACCCAATGATCTGCTCGTCCCCGCCGGCGAGTCCTGCGACCTGACCGGCACCGTGATCACCGGCAACGTCAGCGTCGCCGCCGGGGCCAACCTGGTCATCGACGGCGGCCGCGTCGACGGCGAGGTCCGGGTCGCCGGCAACGGCTACCTGGACGCCTCCGGCAGCACGATCGCCGGGTCGGTGATCCTCGCCGCCGGCGGTTACGGCCTCTACCTCAAGGACGCCTCGACCGGATCGGTGACGGTACGCCCCCGGGGCACCGCCACCATCGACGGTTTCCTGTTCGCCGAGGCCACCACGATCACCGGCTCGGTCAACGCCCAGGCCGGAGAGGTACGCCTGGACCGGGGCAGCGAGGTGTCCGGTGGGCTCAGCACCAACGGCACCCACTACACCGACCTGCACGACTCGTTCGTGGACGGGGTCCTGTCCGTGCTCAACAGCTCCACCGGCAGCGTGGTCTGCGGCAGCGCCGTCCGTGGCCGGACCACCTTCGCCGGCAACCTCGGCGGGGTGCAGCTGGGCCCGAACGGCGGCCTCGACGGGTGCGCGTCCGGCGGCTACTTCGGCCGGGACGTCAGCATCACCAACACCACCGGCGGCGTCAGCGTCGAGGACACCATCATCGACGGAAGCCTCACCGTGAACAGCAACAACCCGGCCGCCCGGGTGGGCACCGACAACCGCATCCGCGGCGGGGTGATCACCGCGCAGGCGGCCGGCGCCGGGACCGCGGCGGCGCAGCGGCGGGCGGTGGCCGCCCGCGACGACGACACCGCGAAGCTGACCGGCGAACGCCGCGCGGCAGCCGAGCAGGAGGCCGCCGCAGCCGGCGCGGCCGACCTGTAGCCCGGCCCGTCAATGGCCCGGCGGCGGTCCCATCCCGGCCGCCGGGCCATTGACCATATATTGACGATCAATATTTATTGCTGCGCCGCAACTACCGGCTGCGCGCCGACGGCCGTGCCGAGCTCGCCCGGCAGTCCGAGCGGCTGCGCGGGCTGGCGGCCGCCGCCGACTCCCGGCTGGCCCCGCCTTGCCTGACGCCGGCTCTCGCGACGCTTCAGGACCATCGATGCACCGCCGGCTGCTGCTGGCCTATCCGCGTGACTACCGTCGGGCCCGCGGCGCCGAGATCCTCGAAACGGTGGCCGACATCGCGCCCACCCGGCGCCGCCTCCGCGTGGCGGTGAACCTGATCGGTCACGGCCTGCGCGCCCGCCTCGGCCGCCCGGCCGCCACGCGACGGACGGGCGGTTCAGCGGCTGACGCGTTGCGCGGCCGCGGTGGCCGCATCCCGGACGGTGGCGGCGAGCGCGCCGGCGATGACGGCGTAACCGGCACTGGACGGGTGGAAGCGGTCCGCGCTGAACAGGGCCGGATCGGCGGCGAACGCCACCGACGTGGTCCCGCCGATGTCGGCGATGCGGGCCCCGGCCGCGGTCGCCGCCCGGATCTGTTCCTGTTGCACCGCCCGGCTGCCGGCGCTGACCAGCATCCGCATCTGCGGCGGCACCCACGGCACGACGCTCAGATCCGGAGCGGGCGCCACCACGACCTCGGCGCCGGCGGCGCGCAGGTCACGGACGGTGCCGCCGAGCAGCGTGCCGGCCTGGCGCGGCGGGACGAGGTGGGTCAGGTCGTTCGCGCCGATGATCACCAGGGCGAGGTTCGGTGCGGTGGCGGTGGCGCGGGCGACCTGACCGGCGAGGCCGCGGCTGTCGGCGCCCGGCACCGCGACCACGCGCAGGTCGACGACGTGGCCACTGCGGGTCAGGTCCGCGGCCAGCCGTGCACCGATGGTGTCGGCCGGCCGGGAGGCGCCCTGCCCGTACGCGATGGAGTCCCCGAGGACGGCGAAGGCAAGAGTCACAGTCGGATCAACGTGGGTCCCGTCCGGCCGCATTCCCGGCGACCGGGGTGACCCGCGTCCCGCCGGCCGGCACCGCGACCGGGGTGACCTGCGTCCTGCCGGCCGGCACCGCCACCCGGGTGATCCGCGTCCCGCCGGCCTGCACGGCGAGCATCAGACAGGCGCGGATCTCGTCGCCGTCCACCCGCACGGCGCAGGTGCCGCAGGTGCCGTCCGGGCAGGTGGACCGGTGGCCGAGGGCGTCGGCGAGGGTACGGCCGGGTTCCACGTCCAGATGCTCGGTGGTGCCGTCCACGGTCAGCGTCACCCGCACCGGGCCGCCCCCTGGCGGGCCTGCCGGAGTGCCCGGCGTGCCAGGATCCGGAAGGCCCGCCGCTGCTCCGGCCGGCTCGCGTCGTCGTCGAGCCGCCCGGTGTCGCTCTCCGCCGCCACCTCCGCCGCCGATGCGATCGCGTCGTCGGAGAACGTGGTCCCGATCAGGGCGGCCTCGGCCGCGCCGGCCCGCACCGGGTGGGGCCCCGAATTCACCAGGCAGATCGCCGCCGACGTGACGACGCCGCCGGTCACGGTGACCGCCGTCATGGCCGCCGCGTGTGGATAGATCGACGAGCGCCGGTTCTCCGCGTAACCGATGCCGGTCCCGTCGGGCAGGATCGGCAACCGTGCCTCGACCAGCAGCTCGTCGGGCCGGCGCGCGGTGGTGTACGGCGCCGTGAAGAAGCGGTCCGCCGGTACCGTCCGCCGCCCGGCCGGACCGTCCAGCACGAGCCGGGCCCCGACGGTCACCGCCATGGCCGGCCACTCGGCCGCGGGATGCGCATACGCCAGGCTGCCCAGCATCGTGCCCCGGGCGCGGATCGGCGGGTGCCCGATGTGGCGCACCACGACCCGCAACAGGTCACCGAGCGGCCCGCCGATCGTGTCCGACTCGAACGCCCGGTGCCGGACCAGTGGTCCCACCCGCAGGAACCCGTCGGCTTCGGCGAGCGTGTCGAGCCCGCCGACCCGGTTGATGTCGACCAGCCGGCACGGCGGCGCGCCCGGCCGGGTCACCACCGGGATCAGGCTCTGGCCCCCGGCCAGCACCGACGTCTCCCCATCCGCCAGCGCGGCGAGCACCTCGTCGACGGTACGCGCGGAGAGGTACTCCACAGGCGCAGACCTCATCCCACCACTCCTCCCCCGGATGCCGGGGAATGTATCGACCGGTGTGCGCCTCTTCAAACCTCCGCCCCCGATCGGGGGCGTGTCGCCCCGCGGGGTGGACGCGGGACCGCGGGACACGACGCGGGGTGCGGGCGGCGGGCCGAGCTAGGATCGCCGGATGCCTGAGCGTGCCCCACTGCTGCGTACGCTGGTCGCGCTGGCCGTGACGCTGGTCGCGGGGGCGGCGCTGCTGTTCGGGGCGCCCGCGCGGTCGGGTCCCGTGCCGCCGCTGTCGGTCGGGGCGGCGTGGCCGACCGTGCAGCGCGGCAGTATCCCGTCGCATCTGCCGGACGGGGGCACGTACACCCCGGGGCTGTTCTTCGACGCACGCACCTCGGCCGGCACCGTGCGCAGCGCGGACAACAGGTTCCTGCGCCTGATCGTCCTGGAGTCGGACGGAAAGGCGGCCCCGACCGTACGGGAGCTGCGGCGCGTGCCGTCGGCCGACCGGGGACCGTTCTCGGCGCCGGCGCGTTCCGGCGACACGCTCGTCTGGGTGGAGACGGTCAAGAGCAGGCCGCAGCTGTGGACCGCCGACCTGACCGCGGACGGGTCCGCCCGGATGCTCACCGACGACGTCGGAGCCCTGCGGCTGTACGACTCGCAGTACGACCTGACCGTCACGGACGGCACCGTGCGCTGGGCAGCGGCCGCCGGTGACGGCACCGAGTTCCGGTCCGTCCCGGTCGGCGGGGGCCGGGTGACCGTGCAGCGCGAGGCCGGGGACTGGGGTCTGTCCGCCTGGCCGTGGGCCGTCGACGGGCAGACCGCCGCCACCGGCGCGAGCACCCTGCGCAACCTCGCCACCGGTGTGGACGTCGCCGTGCCCACCGGGCGGCGTGCGGTGACCGCGTGCAGTCCGGCCTGGTGCGAGATCGTGTCGCTGAACTCCGAGGGCGACACCCGCATCGAGCTCTCGCATCCGGACGGCTCGGCCCGCCGGGTGGTCGCCGAGGGCACCGTCGGGACGGTGATCAGCGACGTCGCGGTGCTGGACCGGTTCCAGGTGATCGGCCGGACCGGTCCGCAGTCGGAGCTGAGCGGCAATCAGGAGCTGCTCGTCCACGACCTCACCGACCGGAGCACGGTGCTGGTCAGCCCGGATGCGGCCGACATCTCCTACCGCGGCGGGGTGCTGTGGTGGTCGACCGGTGACCGGAACTCCTACGTGCGCAACTCGCTGGACCTGCGCACGGTCTGAGTCACGCGTACGGCTGTTTCGGCTCGTCGATCTCCTGCCACGTGCGCACCTCCAGGTAGGCGAGCCGCGCCTGGTTGACCGGGTCGGTGCCGACCTCGGGGCTGTAGACGCCGACCACGTCGACCCAGGCGTCCGGTGGTGCGTCGATCGGGGCGCCGGTCAGGCCGACCTTGATCGGGCGGCCGTCGGCGGCGCAGCAGGCCAGCACCATCCGGGCCAGCATGGGCCTGCCGTCCGGGCCGGGGGTGATGAACCCGGTCAGTTTCACGGTGCGGCCGGCCAGGCTCCGGCCGCCGTCGAAGACCGCCCGGCCCGCGTAGTCGAGCAGGCCGACCTCGACCGGATCGCCGGCCGGCAACGGCGGGTAGTCGGAGGCCTCGGCGGGACCGACGCTGCCGGACTGGCCGGCCGCGAACGAGCCCAGCGCCGGCGGTGAGAGCAGGAGCAGAGCCATCACCGGGGCCAGGAGCAGCCAGCCGACCCGCGGTTCGTGGCCGCCGTGCCCGTGACCGTCGTCGTGCCCCGGCTCGTGGTGGGCGCTGCGGGTGCGGCGGGCGGCGCGGAGGTCGTACCAGATGGTCATGATCGCGGCGGCGACCAGCAGGAGGCCGGCGCCGAGCAGGAAGGGCCGGAGGCCCTCTTTGACGTACCGCAGGAACGTGTCGGTGAGGGTGGACTTGATGATCGCGCCGCCGAACAGCAGCATGACGACCGCCTGGGTGATCCGGCTCACAGCAGCACCGTCCCGAAGGCGGTGCCGACCACGACGGCCGCGACGAAGGTGGTGGGCGCGAACCGCACCATGAACCGGCGCCCGAAGACACCGGTCTGCATCGAGATCAGTTTCAGATCGACCATCGGGCCGACGACCAGGAAGACCAGGCGCGACGTCAGCGAGAACTGGGTCAGCGAGGCGGCGACGAACGCGTCCGCCTCACTGCAGATCGACAGCAGTACGGCCAGAGTCGCCAGCACCAGGATCGAGATGATCGGGTCGTCGGCGAGTTTCTGCAGCCAGGCCGCCGGGACGACGACGTTGATGGTGGCCGCGGCGGCCGCGCCGAGGACCAGGAACCCGCCCGCGTGCATGACGTCGTGCCGGCAGGCCGCCCAGAACGCCCGCGCCTTCGAGGTGTCGTCGAGATCGGGCCGGTGCGGCAGCCTGATCCACTCGGACCGGCCCAGGCGCAGCCACAACCAGCCCATCGTCACGGCGACGACCAGGCTGGCCAGGCCGCGGGCGACCGCCATCTCCGGCTGACCGGGGAACGCGATCACGGTGGCGGTCAGCACGATCGGGTTGATCGCCGGCGCGGCCAGCAGGAAGGCGAGGGCAGCGGCCGGGGTGACGCCGCGGCGGATCAGGGAGCCGGCGATCGGGACACTGCCGCACTCGCAGCCGGGCAGGATGACACCCGCCATGCCCGCGGCGGGCACGGCCAGCGCGGGATGGTTCGGCAGGGCCCGGGCCCAGAAGCTCCGTGGGACGAACACCGCGATCACCGCCGACAGCACCACGCCGAACACTAGGAACGGCACGGCCTGCACCATCACCGAGACGAACACCGTCGTCCAGGTCTGAAGCCCCGGGCCGGACAGCCACCCGGCCAGCCGGTTGCGCACCAGCAGCAGAAGCACCAGCACCACGGCCAGCCACTCCAGCGACCCTATCCGCCACGAATCCGGCTCGGGCGTCGGCGCGACCGGCTCGGCTGTCGCACTCTCGGAGGTAATCACAGGCTGCTCCCCTCGGCCAGCGTCACAACCTACCGGGTCGGGTGCCCGACCTGCTCATTCCCGGGGTCCGATCCCGGCGTCCGGGTCCGCGTCCGCGGTCGGGTCCGGGGAAATTCTCAGGTCGCCGCCGGGCCGTCGATTAGAAGCCGTATGGCCGACAAGCAGATGATCCGACCCGACGACCGCGATGCCGTACTCGCCGCGCTGGTGGCGAAGTACCCGGACGCCTTCATCGCGGCCATCGGGCCAACGGGCTGTTCGTCCCGATGCCCCGGGAGGTCGCCGACCTCGGACTGCGACCGATCGACGGGGCGTCCTCGATGCTCGGCCTGATCATCACCGACGATCACCGGCTGGTCATCGAGACCTGGTCCGAGGCCGTCACCGACGGGGCGGCGAGCTGCACGGTCCACCTGACGGCCGCACCGGACAGTCCGGCACGGATGCACTTCGTCGACGCCACCCACCGGTTCGGTGTCCACCTCGGCGTCATCACCGGATCGGGTCTCGAGGCGGACCTCACCCTGCACCCGGAACTCGTCCGGCCCCGCATGGTCACCATGGTCAAGAACCCGACGTCGGTGGTCACCGAGGTCGGCCCGGAGATCCTGCCACTGCTCGGCTGGGATCCCGCCGAACTCGTCGGGCAGCGCACCCTGGAACTCGTCCACCCCGACGACCAGCAGCGGGCCATCGCCGGGTGGATGGACATGCTCGGTACCCCGAACGGCTCGGCCCGGCGGGTACGGCTCCGGCACCTGCACCGCGACGGGCACACCGTCTGGTTCGAGGTGACCAACCACAACCACCTCGCCGACCCGCACGACCCGCGGGTGGTCGCCGAGATGCTGGACATCTCCGACGAGATGGCGGCGCAGGAGGCGGTCCGGGCCGCCGAACAGCTGATGCGCCGGCTCACCGAGACGATCCCCCTGGCCATCCTCCAGGTCGGTCACGACGGCCGGATCACCTTCCTCAACGAACGTGCCGCCCGGCAGGTGAAGGCCCAGATCGGCGGCGACCTCACCGAGGCTCTGCTCGACCTGACCGAACCGGTCGACCGCCCCCGGGTCGGCGAGGCGCTCGCCGGAGTGCTGACCGGCACGGACACCGACGTCGAGTACGGCCACCGCGAACCCGGCGCGGGCACCCGCCGGATCCGGGCGAACCTGCGCGCCCTCACCGACGGCACCGGCGCCGTGACCGGCGCGATCATCTGCCTCGCCGACGTCACCGAGGAGGTGCTGCTGCGCGAGCGACTGTGGCGCCAGGCCACCTTCGACGCCCTGACCGGCTGCCACAACCGGGCCGCGACGATGGCCGCCCTGGACGACGCGCTCGGCTCCGCCGACCGGCACGCCGGCACCGCGGTGATCTTCCTCGACCTCAATTCCTTCAAACCGGTCAACGACCGGTACGGCCACGCCGCCGGCGACCTGCTGCTGAGCCAGGTGGCCACCAGCCTGCGCGGCGCGGTACCGGCCGCGGGCATCGTGGGCCGGGTCGGCGGCGACGAGTTCGTGGCCGTGTGCCGCGACGTGACCAGCCGTGAGCACGCCGACCGGATCGGGGCCGACCTGCTCGCGGCACTGAGCACGGCCCGGGTCCGGGTCGCCGGCACCACCCTGGTCCCGCACGCCAGCCTGGGTGTCGCCTGGTCGGCGTACGGCGAGGGCAACCCGGACGAGTTGATGGCCCAGGCCGACGCCGCCATGTACGCGGTGAAACGGTCCGTCTTCGCCGCCGTCCGGTAGCCGGTCAGGGTTCCCGCGTTCCGGCCGACAGGAACGCGTTGTAGCGGGCGAGGTCGTCCTCCTCGCCCGCCGCCTCGGCCCGGTCGGCCGCCCGGTCCAGGCGGGCCTGCTCCCGCTCGTCGCTGCGGATCCACTGCCGGACCAGGATCAGCACCACCACGGCCGCCGGGATCTCCCCGAACGCCCAGGCCAGCCCGGCGCCGAGCCGCTGGTCGGCGAGCAGCGTGCCGGCCCAGGCCGGATAGACCCCGGTGTACCAGTCCAGGCCGATCACCGTGTTCGACTGGAGCAGCACGAACCCGAAGAAGGCGTGCGCCACCATCGCCAGGAAGTGGATCAGCGTGAGCAGGGCCGGATGCGCCCGGCGGCGCCCCGGATCGACGCCGATCAGCACCCAGAACAGCAGGTAACCGGCGAGCACGAAGTGGGCGATCATCGCCAGGTGCCCGAGGTGGTAGCGCATCAGTGTGCCCAGCAGCCCACCGAAGTAGAGGCCGTACAGGCTGCCCACGTAGATGCCGAGAGCGACCAGCGGGTGGCTGAACAGGCGCGCGGCCCGGCTGTGCACCACGGCGAGCAGCCACTCCCGCGCGCCACGGACCCGCGGGTCGGCCGGGCGGCGCAACGTGCGCAGCGCCAGCGTCACCGGGGCGCCGCCGACCAGCAGGATCGGCACCACCATCGACAACACCATGTGCTGCACCATGTGGACGCTGAACAGCACGTAGGCGTACCGGGCCACCCCGAGGCCGGTGATCGCCGCGAACAGCAGCATCCCGGCGGTCCAGGAGACGGTCCGGGCGAGTGGCCACCGATGCCCGGCCCGGCGCATCCGCATCACCCCGGCCAGGTACGCGCCGATCCCGGCGACGGCAACGGCCAGCAGGAACAGATCCGGCAACGGGTCACCCAGCAACCGGCCGGCGGTGATCGGCTCCGGCGCCGCGAAACCCAGCACCTCGATCAACGGGTCCGGTCCGGCCGGGTCCTCCGCCAGTGGAGTCGGCGTCCGCGACAGGCCGGCGGCCAGGCCCATCGCCGCGCCCATCACGACCAGTTCGCCGGCCACCAGGCGCAGGAACGCACGCGGGCGGCCGGCTGCCAGCGCCGGCAGACCGTGCTTGCGGTGGGCGGCACCGGCCAGACCGACGAGGATCAGGAGCAGGACCTTCAGCAGTACGAGTACGCCGTACCGCGATCCGGTGAGCATCGTGACCGAGCCGAGGCGCACCGCGGCGTTCACGGCCCCGCTGATCGCGGTGACGGCGAAGCAGCCGAGAGCGAGCCGGCTGTACCGGGCGGCGGTCGCCGGGAACGCCCTGACCCGCCGGACCGCGAACAGCCCCGCCACGCCGCCCACCCACAGCGCCGCGGCGGCCACGTGCAGCGCGAGACTGGAGACCGCGACCTGATGGTTACCGGCCCCGGCGGCGTGCCCGGTGAACGCCGGCGGCACCACGGCCACGACCGCGATCAGCGCCGTCCCGGCCGCGAGCCCCCGGGACACCCCGGCCCGGGTCAGCACGGCCACCACCAGCGCCAGTCCCGCCTGGACCAGCAGCGCCTGGCCCTGCGAGATCGACAGCGCGAACCCGCCGATCACGGTGCCGCCCAGCTCGGTGACCGGCAGACCCAGCACGTCGGAGACGGTGAGCAGGATCAGCCCGGCCGCGCTCGCCGCCCACCCCAGCGCGAGCCAGGTACCCGCCCGCAGCAGCCGCCACCCGTGCGCCGACACGCTCGGCCCGTCGCCGGGCAGCAGGAACGCCGCGGTCACCGACACACCCACCACCAGCACACCGAACACGTCGGTGAGCAGCTTGACGACCGGCAGCCCCCACCAGGTGAGCGGCCCCGGACTGGGGATTCCGGGCAGGACGGTCTGGTCCACCCCGCCCCCGAAGATCAGCGCAGCCACCAACGCCACCACCGCGACCGGCACCACCGGTCCCACCCACCGCACGACAGACGTCCCCTCACCCGCGACAACGGCAGAATGGTCGTCCGGCGCACCGTAGAAGTTCCCACCGGAATCCCGGGTCACATCCGGCTCCGGTCCACGACCGTCGTCATCCACAGCTTCGGGCCGGAGAGGAATGCCGGCGCCGGCTCTCGGGGGTGAGACGGTGGGCGGCCGGCGGGCGAGCCGGTCACGGTCGGCGGCCAGCGGGTGAGCCGGTCACGGTGGGGAGCCGGCGGGCGGCCGGCGGGTGAGCCGGTCACGCTGGGAAACGGCGGGCGGCCGGCGGGTGAGCCGGTCACGGTGGGGAGGAAAATCGGTGGCGTGCCGCGGTGGGCGGGCGTCACCATGCGCGAGTTGATCAGGGGTATGGACGACAGGCGGGTGGCGGAATGGGCCGGCTGACCGGATTCGCGGTCTCGCACTGGGGTGCGGATCCGTGGGCGCGCGGCTCGTGGAGCCTGATCGGCCGGGACGGCTCCCCGGCGGACCGGGCCGCACTGGGTGCGCCGGTGGGTGACCGGCTGAGGATCGCGGGCGAGGCCACCCACCCGAGCCGGGCCGGGATGACGCACGGGGCATACGAGCAGGGGGTTCTCGCCGCGACATGGGCGATCGGGCGGGGACATGCCCGCGTCGCGGTGGTCGGTGCCGGGATGGCGGGGCTCGCCGCCGCCCGCACGTTGACCGCCCACGGTGTGGACGTGGTGATCTGGGAGGCCCGGGAACGGATCGGCGGGCGCACCGCACCTGCCGACGTCGACGGTGCCGGATTCGACCTGGGCGCCAACTGGCTACAACAGTACGACGACAACCTCCTGGCCCGCCTCGCCGAGGACCTGGGGCTGCGCACCGTCCCGACCGACTTCGGCGACCCGCTGATCCTCGACGGCCCGCGGGCCCCGGCACCTGCCCGGGCCCCCTCCCCCACGGCCGCGACGGTTACCGGCGGCACCGTGGTCGCGGACGCGCGTCGGGAGACGGACGTCGAGGCCGGATTCCCGGCGGCGGAGGCCCTCGCGGCCGGATTCCCGGAAACGGACGACATCGCGGACCGGTTCGCGGCGGCGGAGGCCGTCGAGGTCGAGTTGCGGGCCCGGCTGGAGGCCGCGCCGGTCGGTGCGTCGGTGGCCGACGTTCTGGAGGAGTGGCTGCGTGCTCCCGGAGCATGGGATGTGGAGGCGGTTCGCCGGTTCGTGGACGCGGAGATCGTCATGGACTCCGGGGCGCCGCTGTCGTGGCTGAGCGCCCGCCACGGGTTCGAACCCGGCGTCGGCGAGGGTGATCGGTGGATCGCCGGTGGCTACCGGCTGCTGACCGATCATCTGGCCGAGGGCCTGGACATCCGGCTGCGGCACCCGGTGGACCGGATCGTGGTCGACGCGGGCGGGGTGACGCTGGTCGGTGACGGCGGTGCGCTGCGGGTGGACGCCGTGATCGTCACGGTTCCGCTGGGGGTGCTGGCGGCCGGCGGCATCGTGTTCGAGCCTCCGCTGCCCGGGCCGCACCGCACCGCGCTGTCCCGGCTGGGCATGGGGCGGGTGGAGAAGGTGGTGCTCCGCTTCGGCGAGCGGTTCTGGCCGGTGCATCCGGCGGGTTACTACCGGGTGCACGGCACCGCCGACCACTGCATCAGCGAATGGCTCGACGCCACCGCCGCCGACGGTCTCCCCACGCTGGTCGGGCTCTTCGCCGGCCCCTGGCTCGACGCACTGTGGACCGGCACCGACGAGCAGATCGCCGCCCGAACGGCGGCCGTCTTCACCGCGGCCGCCGGCCGGCCGGACGAGGACTGAGCGGCCGCCGCCGGAGAGGGCGGCGGCCGTCGGAATCAGCCCGGTCAGGGCAGCAGCTTGGTCAGGGCAGCAGCTTGGTCAGGTCGGGTTTCGCGGTGAGCAGGCCGTCGGTGACGGCCAGGCCGGCGAGGGCCTCGACGGAGGCGGTGTTGATGTCGGCGGGCCATTTCGGGAGCACCAGCGCGGCCCGCACCTCGGGCGTGATCTTGGTGTAGCTCGCGAGGACGTTGCGGACCTCGTCGGGGTGGGCGTCGGCGTACGCCAGGGACTTCTTCATCGCCGTGGTGAAGCGGGCGACCAGGTCGGGGTCGCTGCCCAGCAGTTGCTGGGAGGTGAAGTACATGGCGACGGTCAGATCGGGGGCGGCGTCGACGTAGCTGGAGGCGATCCGGCGGGCACCCGCGGCCACGGCGGCCTGCTGGAACGGCTCGACCACGAAGATCGCGTCGACGCTGCCCGACTCCAGCGCCGGGACCTGGTCGGGGAAGGCGAGCTCGGTGAACTTGACGGCGGCCGCGTCCCCGCCGTCCTTGCGGACCGACTCGCGCACGCTCGTCTCGACGATGTTCTTCAGGGTGTTCGCGGCGACCGTACGCCCGGCGAGGCCCTTGGCGCTCTTGATCGGGCTGTCGGCCTTGACGAAGAGACTGCCGAAGTCCTGGCCGTCGACGCCGGTGGAGTTGGTGCCGTTGGCGACGACCTTGACGGGCAGGTCCTTGGAGGCGCCGAGCAGCAGCGAGATGGTGTTGCTGAACCCGAACTGGTACTGCCCGTTGAGCACGGCCGGCACGATCGCGGCGCCACCCTGCGCGGTGGTCAGGGTGAGGTCGATCCGCTGCTCGGTGAAGAAGCCCTTCTCCTTGCCGAGGTAGATCGGCGCGACGTCGACGATCGCGATCACCCCGGTGTTGACCTTGTCGACCTCGGTGCCGGACGGTTCCGGATCGGTGCCGCACCCGGCGGCCAGCAGCATCGCCGTGGTGAGGACCGCGAGCAGGGTTGATCGTCGCATGGACACGGAACCTAGACGCGACATTCGCTTCCGTCAATTAGGTTCAGGTCGGCCGTACCCCTGCCGAAAGATCCGCCAAGGGCGAGGGGAGGTGGCGCGGGCATGTCGTACGTGAACGGTGGACGGCGTGGCGACGCCGCGACCCGGTGGATCCGGGGCGCTCTCGCCGTGGTGTATCTGGCGCTCGCCGTCAGCAACTTCCTCATCCTGGCCGGCCCGGCCCGCACCGTGATGACCGTGCTGGACAGCGTGACCGCGCTGCTCATGGGCATCGCCGCGATGAGCCGCAAGCCCGGCCGCCGGGGCGAGTACCTGGCGTTCCTGCCGATCATCGACAGCGTGGCGCAGGTGGCCGTCACCGGCAGCCTGCAATACAGCACCACCCTGATGCTGACGCTGCTCGGCGTCGGCGCGGCCGTCACGTCCCGGCGGATCTTCGCGGCGTCGGCGCTGACCGGTGTCGGCGGGTGGGCGCTGACGGTGGGCCTGGAGGAGCATCTCCGCGGGCCCGAGACCGGCTACTACAGCGTGCAGGTGGCGTTCGCGGCGATGCTGGGCGCGCTGATGCACGAGGCGCTGCGCCGCCGGCAGCGGGCGCTCAAGCGGGCACACGAGAAGGTGACGACGGTGGCCGAGCGGTTCGAGCGGCTGTTCAACGCGTCACCGGCCGGGGTGGCGATCGCCGACGGGACCGGGCGGGTGGTGGCCGCCAATCCGGCCTTCTGCGAGCTGGCCGGGCGCCCGGAGGACGAGGTCCTCGGCGCGGACGTCGGGCCTTTCCTCACCGAGGGCGAGCAGCGGATGGTACGACCGGACGGATCCGTCCGCTGGGCGTACACCACGGTCGCCACCAGCGAGGCCGGCGGCCGCCCGTGGACGCTGCTCCAGATGCAGGACGTCACCGACCGGCACCTGGCCGAGCAGGAGGCCCGCGACTCGCACCGGCTGCTGGCCGCGGTCGCCGCGGCGGCGCGCCGGATCCGCACCGGCGAGGACGCCCGTGCCACGATCATCGCCGCGATCCGCGACCTGGCCGCCGCCGACAACGTGACCCTGCTGGAGGCCTCGGCGGACCCCGGTGGCCGTACCCTGCCCGGCCCGGCCCGTGAGGTCGTGGTGACCGACGCGGACGGCGCCGACGTGATCGGCACCCGGGTTCCGCTGGACGGCACCTCGATGATCGCCCGGGTGTGGGCCGGCGGTGAGCCGATCTTCCTGGCCGACCCGGCGTCCGACCCGCGGGTGTCGGCGGCGCTGCTGAAGATGGTCGACGGCCGGTCCATGCTGTGGCAGCCGGTGATCGTGGACGGTGCGGTGACCGCGGTCCTGGCGGTCGGCTGGCGGCGCCGGGTGGAGACGGTGAGCGACTACCGTACGCGTGCGGTGGCCCTGCTCGCCGACGAGACGGCACTGGCGCTGGAGCACGAGCGGCTGTTGCGCCGGCTGGAGCGGATGGCGTTCACCGACACGCTGACCGCGCTGCCGAACCGGCGGGCCTGGCAGGAGGCGATGGACCGGATGGTCGCCGAGGCCGGGCGGACCGGTGAGCCGCTGACCGTGGCGATCGCCGACCTCGACCACTTCAAACGCTACAACGACACGTACGGCCACGCCGCCGGCGACGAGCTGCTGCAACGGGCCGCCGCGGCGTTGGTGGCCGGCATGCGCGACGAGGACTTCCTGGCCCGCTGGGGTGGGGAGGAGTTCATGTTCGCCCTGCCCGGCACGGCCACCGACGACGCGGTCACGGTGCTGGACCGGATGCGGGCGGCGATGCCGGACGCGCAGACGTGCAGCATCGGCGTGGCCACCTGGGACACCCGCGAGTCGATCGCCCAGCTGTTGCAGCGTGCCGACGACGCCCTCTACACGGCCAAGCACGACGGCCGGGACCGGGTCCACGCGTCGGTGCGTGCACTCAGGACGTTCCGGAGCCCGGCAGCGTAGAGCGAGCCCGGCAGCGTAAAAGGGGCGGTCCGGCAGCGTAAAGGATTGACGGTCTTGACGCGGTCGTGTGATGTGGACGCCGTGGACGAGGACGATCTGATTGTCGAGTTGAGGACGCTCGTCGACGAGACGGCGCCACCGGCTCCGGACACGGTGGACGTCGCCGGGTCCGGCTCCTTCCGCGCCGCCGAACGCAGGGTGCGGGCCTTCTTCCAGAAGTCGTTCGCGTCGGCGGTGACCGTCACGGTCGGCGACCGCCCGGTCGGCGTGGTCACCCGGGCCATGCTGTGGGCGGCGGAGGGCACCGCGGCCGAACCCGGCACCGGCGAACGTCTGGAGCCGCTGGGTGACTCCACCCGCTACCGTCTACTCGTCTTCGCCTGCCGGCCGTGCGGCCTGACCGCACACCGCATGCACCACGACACCCGTGATCTACCGCGATGCGCCCACGGCCGGATGGAGCTGCGACGTTGAGTCTCGACGCCCTCGCCAACCCACCGGACGTCCTGGCCTCGCCCCGTTTCTTCCGGGTCGCCTACCTGCCGACGTACGCCGCGGCCCTGTTCCTGATCGCCCTGGTCTGGGCGGGGGCTCCCGGGCAGCGGGTCCGGTTCGGCGACGCCTGGGCGACCGCCAAGGACCTCGGCGTGCTGGAGGCGGTCCTCATCGGCCTCGCCGTCGTGCTGGTCGCGGTGATCCTGCAGCCGTTGCAGACCCTGCTGGTACGTGTCCTGGAAGGCGAGTTCCCGGGCCGGCTCGGCGCCTCGGCCCGGCAGCGGCGGCACGTCACGCTGCGCGGCCGGATGGCGGACCGGGTGACCGCCGCGATCACCGCCGCCGCGCAGGCCGCCGGACAACCCGGGGAGCAGCGGCTGGTCAACGAGGCCGGTCTGGCGTCGGCACGGCTGCGCTCCCGGTATCCGGCCGAGGACGCCGTCCGCGCCACCCGGCTGGGCAACGTGCTGGCCGCTACCGCCGACACCGCCGGGCAGGAGTACGGTCTCGACCCGATCGTGGTCTGGCCGCACCTCTATCCGCTGCTCGGTGACACCATCCGCGGCGTGGTCGACGATCTGCGCGACGCTCTCGACGGCGCCGTCCGGATGTGTGCGGTGATGGCGCTGACCACGGTGGGGGCGGCCGGCCTGCTCGCCTGGCGGTCCGGCTGGTGGACGCTGCTGGCGGCCGTGCCGATGACGATCGCGGTGCTGAGCTACGCCGGGGCGGTGCGGGCCGCGGCCGCGTACGGCGCCGGGGTGCGTGCCGCGCTGGACCTGCACCGCTTCGATCTGCGGACCGCGCTGCACCTGCCGCTGCCCCGCAACCAGACGGCCGAGCGGATCGCCAACCAGGAGCTGTGTGACCTGCTCCGGCAGGGCGTGCCGTTGCGCGGGTCGTACGAGCACCCGCCGCAGCCGGACCAGGAGAGACCATGATCGAGCCGACGCCACCGCCGTTCGTCCTCCCGTACACCCGGGTCGTCGCGCAGGAGGGCCTGAAGAAGGCCCTGGAGATCGCCTACGTCTCCCCCTCCGTCGGGGGTGTGCTGGCCACCGGCCGGCGGGGCACCGCCAAGTCGACGACCGTGCGGGCCTTCGCCCGGATGGTCTTCGGCGACCTGCCGGTCACCCTGCCGATCGGCGCCACCGACGACCGCGTGGTCGGCGGCTGGAACATCGACAAGCTGCTCCAGGGCACGAGCACGTGGATGCCCGGCCTGATCGAGGAGGCCGGCGGCGAGGGCCGGACGGGCGTCCTCTACATCGACGAGATCAACCTGCTGGAGGACCACCTCGTCAACATCATCCTGGACGCGGCCGCCACCGGGATCCTGACCGTTCAGCGCGACGGCGTCTCCCGCCGCAACGTCGCGGTCTGGTTCAACCTGGTCGGCACGATGAACCCGGAGGAGGGCGGTCTGCGGCCCCAGCTGCTGGACCGGTTCGGCCTGGTGGTGTGGGTGGACTCGGCCGGGTCGGCGGGTGAGCGCGCCGAGATCCTGACGACCGTACTGGAGTTCGAGCGGCTGCTCACCGGGCCACCGGATCAGTTGCGGGCGGCGTACACGGCCGACGGGCAGCGGCGCGGGCGGCTCGACGCCGCGCGGGAGCGGGTGCCCGCGGTCGTGGTCCCGGAGAAGGCCGCCACCATGGCCGGTGCCATCGCCGCCGAGTTCAGCCTGGAGGGGCATCGCGGCGAGCTGGCCATGCTGCGGGCGGCACGGGCGATCGCCGCCATCGCCGGCGCCGCCGAGGTGAACGCCGCCCACCTGGCCGAGGCGGCACCGCTGACCCTGGTCCACCGCCGCGGGACGAGCGAGAGCGGCACGCTGCGCCGGTGGTCGGCCGAGGACGACGCGATCGTGGCGCGGGCGACAAGTGCTGCGGGCTGACACGGTCACCGACCGCATCGCGGGCACGCTGACGTGCGCCGCGTTCGATCACCGCCTGGGCGGCATCCTGCTGCTGGATCTGCGCCCGGACCTGATCGGCGGCCTCGCCTCGTGGCTGGCGGCCACGATCGGCGGGCCGGCCCGGATCGTCACGCTGGGCGCCGACGACGGCGACGACACCCTCTGGGTGACCGCGGACGCCGGCCTGGCCCCCGCACCCGGCCGGTTGGCGGAGTCACCGGGCACCACGCTGATCGCCGTCATCCCCGACCTGGCCCGGGCGAACCTGGCGGTGACCAGGGCGGCCACCGTGCTGATCGGGGCCGACGGTGCGGTCGCGGACCGGCACGGACTCCATGCGGCCTGGCGCCCGCGGGCCCGGTGGCTGGCCGCCTGCCCGGCGGCCGACGCGGAGCGGCTGTCACCGCATCTGCTGGACCGTTTTGCGGTACGCGTCGCCGCCGCGGACCTCGGAACACCGGCGCGCACCCCCGCGGAGCTGGTGGCCGCCCTGGACGGGCACACCACCGGCCTGCTGCCCGCGCTGCCCGACCCGGCGCCGCTGACCGGCCCGCCGGCGGTGATGACGGCGGAGGCGGCCACGCTCGTCACCACCGTGGTCGGCGGGCCGGCGGCACCGCACCGCCGCGACCTGGCCCTCGCCCGCGCGGCTCGGGCCGTCGCCGTCTCGGACCGGTCCGCCACGGTCGAAGCGCGCCACGTCCACCGGGCCGCCGAACTGCTCGGCTTCCGCGGCACCAGCACGCGCCCCGCGGCCGCCCCGGCCCGGCCGGCGTCGCCCGCCCACCCCGCCGCGACCGGCGACGACACGGCCACCCCACCGGCGCGGCCCGGGGACGTCGAGATCCGCACCCCGGCCCGGCCGGACACCCCGCCGGTACCCACCAGCGTCCTGGCACCCGGCCCCGGCCCGGCCACCGCACCGCGGCAGCCGCTGTACCCGGAGGACTCGCCGGACGCGATGCCGGACTTCGCCGGCCTGCGGGTGCCGTGGCAACGGGCCGACGGCCGGCGGTCCACCCGCGGCCCGATCATCGGCGCCGAACCGTCGGGGCGGCCCGTCGACATCGCCTATCTCGCGACGGTCCTGGAGGCGGCCAAGTTCCGGCGGGTCCGCCACGGCGCCGGTGCGCCGCTGCGGATCCACGTGTCGGACCTGCGGTCGAACCGGCGGCAGCCGCAACCCGACGCCGCTCTGGTGCTCCTGCTCGACCACACCAGCCGGCGCGACTGGGACGTCACGGCCGCTCTCGCGCCGTACCTGGGCTGGGCCTACACCCGGCGGGCCGCGGTCAGCCTGATCGAGATCGGGCACCGGGACGCAGACTCGGAGTTGCAGGCCGAGCGGCGCCGGCTGTCCGGGGTCCTCGATCCGCTGCTGAACGCGGCTCTCGACCGGGCACCGGCCCGGGCCACACCGCTGGCGCACGGCCTCGACCTGGCGATCCAGGAGATGCGGCTGCGCCGGCGCAACCTGCCGGTCCGTGACGGCGAGGCCTGGCTCGTGGTGGTCACGGACGCACGGGGCAACGTCCCGCTGGAGGCGAGCCAGCGCAACGTCATGCCGCGATCGGTCAGCCGGGCCGGCATCGACGACGCCCTCACGGTCGCCGCCGGTGTCGCCGGACTGCGGGCGGTACGCACGGTCGTGCTGGCCCCGCCGGAGCTGAGCCACTACCGGGATCTGCCGTTCGCGCTGGCGGACGCCATGGCGGGCATGGTCGCCCGGCCGGACGGTGCCCCATGACGACGAACCGGGTGGCCGGAGCACTGAAAGGCCTTACCGCACCGGCCCCGCTCGCGCCGGTGGCCGCCGAACGCACCGCCGGGGCCCGTCCCGCGGCGCCGCCCGGGGACGAGATCGGGATCGCGGTCCCGGCCGCCGCCCCGGACCTGAGTGAGCGACTGCCCGAGGACGTCGCGCTGCTCAAGGTGATCGCGGTCGACGACGTACCCGGGCGGTACCGGTTCCGGTTGGAGGGGTACTTCCGCGGCCGGGTGTGGAGCACCGACGAGTCCGACGAGTCGGCCCACCTGCGGCCCGGCCTGACCATCGACGGCGCGCTGGAGGCCGGCGACGACACGGCGCTGGACGCGGCGGTGGAGTACTACGAGTTCATCATGGCCTGGTCCAGCACCAAGCACGCGCTGCGGGAGTGGCTGACGCGACTGCACCGCACCGTGGGCGCCTTCCACCGGCTGATCATCTGGGACGACACCGACACCGGCATCCCGTGGGAGCTGCTCCGGCTCACCTTCGGCGACGAGCACCTGTGGCTCGGCGCCGACTTCGAGGTGACCCGATGGACCACCATCCACGACACCGGGCGTCACCACCAGTTCAGCGCGAGGGACGAGCAGGTGCGATCCGGTGGTGAGATCCTCTGTTACGAGGACCGGGACCTGGTCTCCCGGGCCGGGCTGAGCATCTCCTCGGTCGCCGCGTGCAGCAGCCGGGAGACGCTCGTCGCGCTGCTGCGGGACCTCGACCTCGAGGAGCGGCGCTTCGGCCTGGTCTATGTCCGGGCCCACGGCGAGTACGGCGCGGATCTGCGCAGTGCCAAGCTCGGCGGGATATCCCTGTCCCGGTTCGAGACGCTGCGGTTGCGGGCCATGCGGGCGTCCGGGTCGGTGGTGATGCTGAACGCCTGCAACTCGGCCCGCCCCGTCTTCGACCCGGCGATGGGCGACCGGGCCAACCGCAACTTCGCCGAGGTCTTCCTGCGCCGCCACGCCCGCGCCGTCCTGGCCACCATGGGCGAGGTGCCGACCGGGTCGTCCGCGGCCCTGGCCCGCCGCATGATCGTCCTGGCCCGGTCGGGCGGCGTCCGGATCCCCGAGTTCCTGCGGCAGCACCGCGCGGGGTCCGCCCGGGGCCTCCCGGCCGACACCCTCACCCTGGATGCCGAACAGCGCGAGGCGATCCGGGACTTCCTGTACGCGTCCCGCTACGTCTACTTCGGTCACCCGGACGCCGTCTTCGTCCTGGGAGAGCCGTCGTGAGCCCGGTCCGTGACGTGCCGGTCCAGCCGGTGGTCAGCTGGCATCCGGACGAGGGGTCGGCCACCTCGCGGATCATCTCGGTGGATCTCCAGCTCGCCGACCCCGCCGCCGGCTGGCCCTACGACGAGGAGGAGTTCCTGGTCGGCTGCATGATCGACGGGCGGCCGTCGTGCACGGTCCGGGCCCTGGACAGCGCCGGGGTGGTGCTGCACCGGTTCGGCGGCACCTACGGACCGACGTATTTCCGTGCCGAGCTGACCGACGCCTCCGCCGATCCGGCCACCGCGAACCTGTGGCTGACCCTCACCACCGCGGGCGGCGTGCCGTTCTACACCGCCGCGCTCCCCCTGGACGGCAGCGGGATCCAGACCGCCGAACGTCCCGCGCCCCCGCCCCGCCGCCGGTCCACACGCCCGCCGGAGACCGCGCCGGTCGTGGACGATCCGGCCGCCCCGGTCTTCTTCCTGAGTTACGCCCGCCCGGAGCGCTCCCGCACGGTCGGGCCGCCCCGCGACCCGAACCGCGCCGTGATCCGGTTCTTCGACGACCTGAACGAACTGGTGAACGAGCTGGTCGGATCGCCGGTCGGCGACTCCCCCGGCTTCATGGACCGCATCCTGGACGGGGGCGACAGGTGGCAGAGCTCCATTCTGCGGGCGGCCGGCACCTCTCAGGTGATGGTGAGCCTGGTGTCCGGCCCGTATTTCCGGAGCCCGTGGTGCGCACTCGAATGGAGTGTCTTCTCCCGCCGCCGGGTGGTGTCCCGGGACGGCCTCGACCCACACGGCCGAACCGCGATCGTTCCGGTGCTGTGGACGCCGTTCAGTGAGCCGGTGCCCGCGCCGATCGCGGCCGTGCAGATGTTCACACCGACCGGGCTACCGGATGAGAGCGCGATCGCCCTCTACCGCGAAGAGGGCCTGATGGGTCTGGCACAGACCGGGCAGGCCGCGGCCTATGACGCGATCGTCTGGAAACTGGCGATGCACATTCAGCGCATTCATTCGAACTACCGGGTCGAGCCACTGGTTCCGGACGGCATCGAGGGCCTGCCGAACAGCTTCTGACCGACGGTCACCATCCGTGGAGAGGCGGGTGACTTTACGTCGAGGTCTGTCTATGCTCTAGGAGCCGCTCGTCCTGATCGGGCGAGCTTCCGTGCCCACCACCGGTCACCGGGGAGACAAGCGCCGTGGAAGAACCCACATCACGCCAGATGACCGCGCCCGTTCCGCTGGATCGCGGGGCCGCGCGGGACGTCTCGAGGATCGTCAATCGGATCATGCGGTCAGCCGCGCCGGCGGACCGGGTGGCGGCACGGGAGCGGCCTTCTGACGTCTCCGCGTTCCAGTCGGCCATCTGAGCGCACGGCGCCGCCGGCCCGGCCGGTGCGCCAGTTCGTCCTCAAGGTTCACGAGCTCTGCAATCTGGCCTGCGATCACTGCTACGTCTACGAACACGCGGACCAGACCTGGCGCGAGCGGCCGCCGACCATGTCGGCGGCCGTGGTGGAGCGTACGGCGGCACGGATCGCCGAACACGCGGTGCGGCACCGGCTGCCGTCGGTCGGCGTGGTTCTGCACGGTGGGGAGCCGCTGCTGCTGGGCCGGGCCCGGCTGCGGGAGCTGCTGACCGTTCTACGGTCGGTGGTGGGCACGGTGACGGCCCTGGATCTGCGGATGCAGACGAACGGGATCCGTCTCGACGAGCCGATGGCGGAGCTGCTGCTGGAGTTCGGCGTCCGGGCCGGGGTGTCGCTGGACGGCGGCCGGGCGGCCAACGATCTGCACCGGCGCTACCGCAACGGGGCGAGCAGTCACGAGCGGACGGTGCGGGGGCTGGCGCTGCTGCGGTCGCCGCGTTTCCGGGCCGCGTACGCCGGGATCCTGTGCACCATCGACGTGCGCAACGAGCCGATCGCCGTCTACCAGGCGCTGCTGGCGCAGGAGCCGCCCCGGATCGACCTGCTGCTCCCGCACGCGACCTGGGACGAGCCTCCGCCGTTCACCGCGGTGGGCGGTACCCCGTACGCGGACTGGCTGTTGCGGATCTATCGCCGTTGGTTGTCCGACGGGCGCCCGGTGCCGATCCGGCTGTTCGACGCGCTGCACGCCACCGCCGGGGGCCGGGACAGCGGCGTCGAGTCGGTCGGCGCCGACCGCGGTGACCTGGCGGTGGTCGAGACGGACGGCTCGTGGGAGCAGCCGGACTCGATGAAGACCGCGTTCCACGGGGCGGCGGCGACCGGCCTGACCGTGTTCACCGCCTCCGCCGACGACCTGATCGCCCTGCCCGCGATGCGGCGGCGGCAGAGCGGCCTGGCCGGGCTCTCGGCCACCTGCCGGGCCTGCCCGCTGGTGGCCCGCTGCGGTGGCGGCCTCTACGCGCACCGGTTCCGTTCCGGCTCCGGATTCGACAACCCGTCCGTCTACTGTGCCGACCTGAAGGGACTCATCACCGCGATGGACAGCGATCCGCCGCCCGGCCCGTCCGAACTGCCCCGGCCCGTCTTCGACGAGCTGGCCTCGGGCGGCGGCGACGCGACCGCTGTCGGCCATCTCACGGCCGCGCAGGAGTCGATCACCCGGTCTCTGCTGGTGGCCGCGGCCGATCAGCTGCCCGGTGCGGCCTGGTCGCTGCTCGGCGAGATCGACGGGCAGGACCCGGCGGCGGTACGGCGGGTGCTGGCCCACCCCTTCGTGCGGGCGTGGGCGGTCCGTCTCCTCGGCGGGCACGACCGCCCGGACCGGCTCGCCGACCTGGTGGCGGCGGCCGCGGTGATCGCCGGCGTCGACGCCGAGGTGCCGGTGACACCGCGCCACGACCGGGTGCACCTGCCGACGCTCGGCACCCTGACCGTGCCGCCCGGCGTGACGGGCCTGCTGATCCGCGGTGACGGGACGGCCCGGTGGCCGGGCGGGTCGATCCCGCTAACGCCTCAGAAGGTCAGGCTCGCGCCTGGCGAGGTCCGGCCGGCGCCCGGCGAGGCCCGGCTCGAGCCTCAGCAGGTCCGGGCCGCGCCCGGGGAGGCCCGGTGGGCGCCGACCGCCTCGGTGACGGTGGGGGACCTGACCGTGCGGCTGGAGGACGCCGACCCGTACCGGGACTGTCACGGCTGGCCGCCCACCGGCCCGCTGACCGGCGGCGAGCGGCGGGCCTGGGCGGAGGCGCTGCGCTCGGCGTGGCCGTCAGTGCTGCGCGACGCCCCGGAGCAGGCCGCCGGGCTGGCCGGCGGGCTCACCACGATCACCCCGCTGGCCGCCGACCCGGTGACGTTGCGCAGCGCCACGTCCCGTCAGGCGTACGGCGCGCTCGGCATCGCCCTCACCCCCGACCCGGCGGCGCTGGCGGTGATGCTGGTGCACGAGTTCCAGCACACCAAACTCGGCGCGATCCTGGATCTGGTGGACCTGGTCGACCCGGACACCGACGTGCTGGTGACGGTGGGCTGGCGGCCCGATCCGCGGCCGGCCGAGCTGGTGCTGCAGGGTATCTACGCGCACCTGCCGGTCGCCGGCATGTGGCGGCGCCGGGCCGGCCGGGGCGAGGCCGGTGCGGAGAAGCACTACGACATGTACCGGCACTGGACCGTGGAGGCGATCGGTCACCTGTCCGGTTCGGGTGCGCTGACCGCCGCGGGCCGGCACTTCCTGGACCGGCTGGCCGCGACGATCGAGGAGTGGCCGGGGTGAGGCCGGACCGGGCGGGCCTGGTGGCCGACCTGCGGACGCTGGGGCTGCCCGCCGGTGACCTGGTGGTGCACGTCTCGCTGCGCCGGCTCGGCCCGCCGCGCGACGGCCCGCGGACGCTGCTGGAGGCGCTGCGCGAGGTGACCGGTCCGGACGCGACGATCGTGGTGCCCACGCACACCGCGCACAACTCGACGACCAGCCCGGCGTTCCGGGCGGCGACCCGCGGGATGGCCCCGGCGGAGCTGGCCCGCTATCTGGACGCCATGCCCGGCTTCACGCGGGCGATGCCGTCGACCGGGATGGGCGTGTTCGCCGAGCACGTCCGGTCCCGCCCCGGTACGGTCCGCAGTGGACACCCGCAGACGTCGTTCGCGGCGTCCGGGCCACGGGCGGCCGAGTTCATGGCGGTGCACGACCTGGACTGCCATCTCGGCGAGCGGTCGCCGGTGGGCGCGCTGTACCGGGCCGGGGCACACGAGCTGATGATCGGCTGCGGGTGGGAGCGGTGCACCGGGCTGCACCTGGCGGAGGGGCGGGTGCGGTGGCCGCGGCGCAAGCAGTACACGTGCTTCGTCGAGCGGGACGGCAAGCGGGTCACCGAGCACTTCCTCGGCATCGACCACGACGATCGGGACTTCGCGGCGCTCGGGGCGGCCTTCGACCGCACCGGTGGGTCACGGCGCGGCCGGATCGGCCGGACCGAGGCGCTGCTGACTCCGCTGCGCGGGGCGGTCGATTTTGCGGTGCGATGGTTGACTGACAACCGGCGATGGAAGGAGGACGGCGCGTGACCGATCGGACCGCGGACGACCCGGGCGCCCCGGTGTTCTTCCTGAGCTACTCCCGTCCGGACCGGACCCGGTCGGTGGGTCCGCCCCGGGAGCCCAACCGCAACGTCATCCGGCTCTTCGACGACCTGAGTGAGCTGGTCAACGAGCTGATCGGCTCTCCCGTCGGCGGGGAGCCCGGCTTCCTGGACCTCGGGCGCGGCGGCGGTGACCTGTGGCAGAAGACCGTGCTCCAGGCGGCCGGCACCTGCCAGGTGATGGTGTGCCTGGTGTCGTACCCGTACCTGTTCCACAGCAGCTGGTGCCCGCTCGAGTGGGACGTGTTCGCCCGCCGCCGGGTGGTGCCACGCCGAGGGGCGGTGCCGCGCGCCGAGAGCGCGATCGTGCCGGTGCTGTGGACCCCGTTCGAGCAGGATCTGCCGGCGCCGGTCGCCGCCGTCCGCATGTTCACCCCCACCGGGCTGCCCGATGAGGACTGGACCGCCCGCTATCTGACCGACGGGCTGCTCGGCGTCGCCCGGACCGGGCAGACCGCGATCTACGACGCGATCGTCTGGAAACTGGCGATGCACATCCAGCGCATCCACGGCCGGTACCGGGTCGAGCCCTCCGTCCCGGACGGTGTCGAGGACCTGCGTACGAGCTTCACGGAGGGCCCGTCATGAACCCGACCCCGCCGCCGCCGGACCGCTGCCGTTTCTTCCTGTCGTACGCCAAGAGTGCCCCCGGTACGTCGTCCGGGCACCGGGACACCGACATCTGGGTGCGCAACTGCTTCGACGACCTGTCCACCGCGGTGGCCCGGCAGCTCGGCTCCGATCCGGCGTCCGTCGGGTTCGTCGACGACCTGCTCGCGCCCGGCGCCACCTCGAAGGCGACGATCGCCGAGCAGTTGGGCCGGGCCGAGGTGTTCGTGCCGCTCTACTCCCCCGGCTACTTCCTCAAGTCGTGGCCGATGCGGGAGCGGGCGGTGTTCCTGGAACGGCTCGGGCGTGCCTATCCGGGCCGGCCGGCGGCGGCGCGGGCGCACATCGTGCCGGTGCTGTGGCTGCCGGTCACCGACCGGGACCAGGAGACCGAGGCCACCGCGGCACTGCCGCTGGGCGCCGGTATCCCCGAGTACGCGGAGAACGGTCTGCGGGCGCTGGGCCGGCTCAGCGCCTACCGCCACCTGTATCACCGGGTCATCGACCGGCTCGCCCAGCGGATCGTCGACGTGACCGAACGCCGGCGGCTGGCCGCGAGCCGGACCGTGCCGTTCGACGGGGTTCCCGTGCCGGACCTGCCGTCCGGGGAGACGCCGTTCGTCGTGGCGGTCAGCACCGGCCGCGGCGCCATGCCGACCTGGCAGCCGTACGGCGGCACGCCGGACGTCCCGATCGCCGAGTTCGCCGCGACCCGGGCCGAACAGCAGGGTCTCGCCGTCCGGATCGTGGACCGGGCCGACGAGATGAAGATCCTGGACGGTTCCCCCGGCATGATCCTGGTCGATCCGTGGCAGCCGGGCGGTACGGCCGCGCTCGACGTGTTCCGGGGCCACCTGCACCGCTGGGTCACCCCGGTGCTGGTGGCCGACCGGGAGGATCCGCGGTATCCGGGTGACGGCACGGCCCTGCTGGCCGGGGCGGAGGCACGGCTCTCCGAGCTCGGCGCGGCCCGCGTGTACCGCGCACTCGATGTGGAACAGTTGGCCAAGCTGATGCCGTCGGTGGTGAGTGAGGCCCGGCGCCACTTCATCCGGCGCAGCGCCGTCCCGCTGCCGGAGGGTCCCGCCCGGCCACGACTCGGCATCAACGACCCATCGCAACGACGCGGATTCGAGAAGAGCGACGATGAGTGAGCAGCGGCCCGGAAAAGTGGTGACGTTCTACTCGTTCAAGGGTGGCACCGGGCGCACCATGGCACTGGCCAATGTGGCCTGGATCCTCGCCGCCAACGGCAAACGGGTGCTGGTCACCGACTGGGACCTGGAGTCGCCGGGTCTGCACCGGTTCTTCGGGCCGTTCGTCCGGGCCGAGGCGGTGGAGGGTGCCAGCGGTGTCATCGACATGGTCCGCGCCTACGAGTGGGAGGCCCTCAAGAAGCCCCTCGAACCGGACTGGCGGCGCAAGCTGGCGCGGGTCCACGAGCACGCGTTCTCCGTCCAATGGGACCACTTCCCCTCGGGCGGGCATCTGGACTTCCTCTCCGCGGGCCGGCAGAACTCGAAGTACGCGGCCAACCTCACCGGCATGAACTGGGACGACTTCTACGAGCAGCTCGGCGGCGGCCTGTTCCTGGACGCGCTGCGCCAGGACATGCGCGCCAACTACGACTACACGCTGATCGACAGCCGTACCGGGCTCAGCGACGTGGCCGCCATCTGCACCGTCCAGCTGCCGGACGTGCTGGTCAACTGCTTCACCCTCAGCGAGCAGGGCATCGTCGGCGCCTCCCAGGTGGCCTTCGAGGTCGCCCAGAACACCCTCCAGCGCGACATCCGGGTGCTGCCGGTGCCGATGCGCGTCGACCCGGCCGAGAAGGACAAGGCCGACGCCGGGCGGGCCCTGGCGATGCAACGGTTCCCGGGCCTGCCGGACGGCATGTCACCGGCCGAGCGCAGCCGCTACTGGAACGCGGTCGAGGTGCCGTACCGGGCGTTCTACGCCTACGAGGAGATCCTCGCGACGTTCGGCGATCCGCCCGGTCAGACGACGTCGCTGCTGGCGGCGTACGAAAGACTCACCGCGCACATCACCGACGGTGAGGTGACCGCCATGCCGGTCCTCGACGAGGCACTGCGGGCGCGCACGGTCAACCGGTTCGTCCGGCAGGCCCCCGTCACCGAGGAGGAGGTGACGCTGGAGTACGCCCCGGAGGACCTGGCCTGGGCCGAGTGGATCGGTGGTCTGCTGGCCGCCGCCGGGCTGCGCGTGCACGACTCGGGCGGCCACCTGACCGGCGAGGTCACCGGCCGCCGGCTGACCCTGGTCTCGCACTCCACCGCCGGTACGCCGAGCGACGTCGTGTCCCGCAACCGGGTCGACGCGCGGCCGGCGCTGGCCGTCTACGTCGACGACATCTCGCCCCTGCCGGCCTACCCGCTCGCCGCGTCGGTGTTCATCAGCGGCAAGCCGATGGAACTGGCGATGGAGCGGGTGCTGCGCCTGGTCGGGCGCAGCGTCGGCGACATGGATCCGCAGGCGATCGGGGTCCGGTACCCGGGCCGCCCGCCGGCGGTGTTCAACCCGCTGGTCCGTAACGCCCGGTTCACCGGCCGCGAGCAGGACCTGCGGGAGCTGCGGGCCCGGCTGCGCGGCGGCCGCCCGGTCGTGGTGTCCGGCAACACGCCGCCGACGCTCCAGGTGGCGTTGCAGGGCATGGGCGGCATCGGCAAGACCCAGGTCGCGCTGGAGTACGCCCACCGGTTCAAGAACTCCTACGACGTGGTGTGGTGGGTCGACGCCGAGCAGACCAAGTTCATCGACATCGCCCTGTCCGACCTGGGTAAGGCCCTGGGCCTGACCACCCCGCAGACCAGCGTCCTGGACGCCGCCAAGTCGGTGATCAGCGCGCTGGAGCAGGGCACGCCGCACGCCCGCTGGCTGATCGTCTTCGACAACGCCGAGGACGTCGAGGAGGTCCTGCCGTTCCTGCCGCAGGGTCCCGGCCACGTCCTGATCACGTCGCGTAACCGGGAGTGGGGCGAGCGGGCGCAGCCGATGACGATCGACGTCTTCCAGCGCCACGAGAGCGTCGCCCACCTCAAGGCTCGGGTCGCCACCATCCGTACCGATCAGGCCGAACGGATCGCGGTGGCCCTCGGCGACCTGCCGATCGCGGTCGCCGCCACCGGCGCGTGGCTCGCCGAGACCGGCGAGCAGGTCGGCGAATACCTGCGCCGGGTCGAACGGGAGGGCCCGGACCGCACCGTCGACCAGGTGTGGAGCCTGTCCCTCGAGCTGCTGCAGGAACGCTCGCCGGCGGCGTACCGGCTGTTGCAGCTCTGCTCGATCCTGGCCCCGGAGATCACCCTCGACCTGGTCACCAGCGACGAACTGGCCGACCTGCTGGGCCGCTACGACAAGGAGATGTCGGTCCGGCTCTACCGGCACGCGCTGGTGCAGCACATCAACCGGCTGGCGCTGCTGAAACTGGACCGGGCCCGCAGCCAGATCCAGGTGCACCGGCTCCTGCAGCACGTGGTCCGCAACCGGATGAGCCCGCAGGAGTTGCGGCAGGCCCGGCACGAGATCCACCTGGTACTGGCCGGGTTGCGCCCGCGCGACGAGATCGACGACTCCCGGTCGTGGCCCCGGTTCCGGATGTTGTGGCCGCATCTGGAGATGTCCGACGCGGCCGAGTGCGACGACGAGCAGGTCCGCCAGCTGATGATCGACCGGGTGCGGTATCTGTGGTACAACGGCGCCCTGCCCGAGGGCCGCCAGCTCGGCGAGCAGATCGACCGGCGTTGGAACGAGATGCTCCTCGACCAGACCGACGAGGCCGGCCGGGCATCGCTGCGGCGCCAGATCCTGCACCTGCGGTTCAACGTCGCCAACATTCTGCGCGAGTCGGCCCACTTCGAGGAGGCCCGCGCCCTCGACGAGCAGGTCCTCGCCGAACAGTCGGCGCTGCTCGGCCCCACCCACCCGCACACCCTGATGACCGCCGGCGGGCTCGGCGGTGACCTGCGGGCGCTCGGCCGGTACAGCGAAGCGCAGGAACGCGACGAGCAGACGTACGCCGCGTGGATGGACTACTTCGGTGAGGACTCGTCGCGCACCCTGTCCGCGTTGAACAACCTGGCCACCACCCAGCGGCTGGCCGGTGACTTCCGCGCCGCCCGGGCCCGCGACGAGGAGCTCTTCGAGCGGAACAAGACGATCAACGGCGAGGATCATCCGCGTACGCTCGGCACCGGCACCAACCTCGGCCGGGACCTGCGCGAGGCCGGCGAGTACCAGCTCTCCGCCGAACTGCTGGAGGAGATCGCCCACCGCCACGAGCGGGTGTTCGGACCGGCGTCGTACCGCACGCTCAGTGCCAAGGCCAACTGGGCGGTGTCGCTGGGTGCCCTGGGGCGCCAGCGGACCGCCGCGACCGAGCTGGAGCAGGCGTACGAGCAGCTCAACGAGGCGGTCGGCCCGACCCACCCGGACACTCTGGCGTGCCGTCTGAGCCGTGCGGTCAGTCTCCAGGCCAACGGCGAGGTGAGCAGCGCCATCAGTGAGCTGGAGGAGGTGCGGCTGGCGTACGGCGCGAGTCTCGGCCTGCGGCACCCGCACACCCTGGTCTGCCTGAACAACCTGGCCGCCGCACACCGGGCCAAGGGTGAGCTGCGCGAGGGGCTGGAGTTCGCCCGCACCGCCGCCGGGGAACTGCGGGAGGTGCTCGGGGCGCGGCATCCGTACACGCTGGCGGCCGAGCTGAACCTGGCGGTGCTGCACGCCGAGACCGGGGAGATCTCCACCGCGCTGCGCATCATCGAGCCGACCCTGCAACGGCACCGGGAGGTGCTGGGGCCGGAACATCCGGACACTCTGCGCTGCGCCGCCAACCGGGCCCTGATGCGCCAGGCCGCCGGCGAACCGGTCGCCGAGGACGCCGACACCGCCGACCGGATGGAACACGCGCTCGGCGCCTCGCACCCGGCGGTGATCGCCCTGACCGAAGGCCGCTACCTGCACCGCATGCTCGACCCCCACCCGTTCTGATGGCAGGGAGCCGTTCTGATGGCCTGGCTGGAACCACGGCGGTACGCGGCCGAACTCGAGGCGGAGACGGCCCGGCTCGCCGCCGCGGCCAGCCGCCGCCCACCGGCCGGCCCGGTGCCGGCCTGCCCGGAATGGACGGTGCGTGACCTGGTCACCCACGTCGGCACCGGCCACCGGTACGCCGCCGGGGTGATCGGGCAGGCCGCCACCACGCCGGTGCCCTACCGGCTCCAGGAGGCACCGGACGACCAGGCGGCGTGGAGCGGCTGGCTTGCCGGCGGCGCCCGGCTGCTCATCGGCGCCGTCGAGGACCGGGGCTTCGACAGCCGGGCGTGGACGTTCCAGCCGGCACACCAGAGCGCCGGGTTCTGGCTGCGCCGCATGGTGCACGACGAGATCATCCACCGGTTCGACCTGGAGCCGGACGGTGACCTGGGCGCGGACCTGGCCGCCGACGGCATCGCCGACCTGCTGCTCGTCTTCACCGCCGTGGCCGGGCCGGGCAGCCCGAACGCGCTGTTGCGGCAGCTGACCGGCACCGGTGAGACGCTGCTGTTCCGGGCCACCGACACGGCCGGCCACTGGCATGTCACGCTCGGCCCGGACGGCCCGGCCTGGCAGGCCGCCGAGGCGCCGGCCGACGTCGTCTGCGCGGCGCCGGTCCTGGATCTGCTGCTGATCCTCAACCGGCGTCGGGCCCCCGGCGCGGACGCGGTGCACGGCGACCGGGTCCTGCTCGACCGCTGGCTGGACCTGACCCGCTTCTGATCCCCAGGACACCGCCGGGGTGACCGCCGGCCCGTCATCGCCGTCGGCGGGCGGCCGCGAATCCCTCCACCGCCTATATCGCAGGTATGACGGCCGGTCCGCAAGATGCCTCCGCGGGCAGACGCGTACGCCCCGCCGGCGGACCTAGCGTTCGAGCCCTCACCGCTTCCGAGGAGGACTCCATGATCGAACTGCGTGACGTGACCCGCCGGTACGGCGACGGGCCGCCGGCCCTGCGGGACGTGTCGCTGACGATCGCCGCGGGCGAGGCGGTGGCGATCCTCGGCCCGTCCGGGAGCGGCAAGTCGACCCTGCTCAATCTGGTCGCCGGTCTGGACGCGCCGAGCGCCGGCTCGGTCTCGGTCGCCGGCGTCCGGGTGGACACGCTGAGCGAGGCCGGGTCCGCCCGGTACCGCCGCGCCACGATCGGCATGGTGTTCCAGTTCTTCAACCTGCTGGACGATCTGACCGTCGCCGACAACGTGATGCTGCCGGCCCAGCTGGCCGGGATGTCCCGGGGCGCCGCCGAGCGCCGTGCGGCCGAACTGCTCGGCACGCTCGGGGTGGACCGGCACGCGACCGCCTATCCGGGCCGGCTGTCCGGCGGCGAACGGCAGCGGGTCGCGGTGGCCCGGGCGCTGATGAACCGGCCGGCGCTGCTGCTGGCCGACGAGCCGACCGGCGCCCTGGACTCCGCCTCCGGCGAGGACGTGCAGCGCCTGCTCGCCGACCTGCACGCGGACGGGCAGACGATCATCCTGGTCACCCATGACACGGCTCTGGCGAACGCCTGCGCGACCCGTACGGTGCGGCTCGCCGACGGCCGGATCGCGGCGGACACCCTCGCCGGTGCCCGGTGAGCGCGCTGGGCCGGGTGGTCCGGTCCGGTGTCGGCCGCCGCCGGGTGCAGACCGTCGTGATCGGCCTGGTGGTGGCGATCGCGGTCACCTCGTCGGTGCTCGGCGGCACCCTGCTGGTCGCCTCCACCGCCCCGTTCGACCGGGCGTTCGGCCAGCAGCACGGCGCCCACCTGACCGCCCACTTCGACGCCACGAAGGTCACCGCAGAGCAGCTCGCGGCGTCGGCGCGGGCGGCCGGGGTGTCCGGGGCGGCCGGGCCGTTCCCGACCGCGACGATCGACCCGGGCGACGGCGACCGCGAGCCGATCGGGCCCCTGCTCGTGGCCGGGCGGGCCGAGCCGTCCGGCGGCGTCGACGCGGTCACCCTGACCCGCGGCCGGTGGGCCACGAAGCCGGGCGAGATCGTGCTGTTCAGCGACGGCCGGTTCGCCGGCGGCTCACGGGCCGTCGGCCGGGTGTGGACACTGGAGGACCTGCCCGGCGCCCCGGCCCTGACGATCGTCGGCCTGGCCCGGTCGATCAGCGGGACCGCCGGCGGGTGGGTGGTCCCCGAGCAGATCGCCGCCCTGCGCCCGGACGGCTATCAGATGCTGTACCGGTTCACCGCGGCCGGCACCGGCGCGCAGGTCGACGCCGGGCGTGCCGCGGTGGCCGCGACCCTGCCGGCCGGTGCGCTGACCGCGTCCCGGTCGTGGCTGACCACCCGGCAGGAGGCGGCCGGTGAGGCGGCCCTGTTCGTGCCGTTCCTGATGGCGTTCGGGGTGATCGGCCTGGCGATGGCGGTGCTGATCGTCGGCAATGTGATCGCCGGGGCGGTCAGCACCGGCACCCACCGGATCGGCGTTCTCAAGGCGCTCGGCTTCTCCCCCGGCCAGGTGGTGCGCGCCCATCTGGCGCAGGCGCTGATCCCGGCCTCGGTGGGTGCGCTGCTCGGGCTGGTGGCCGGCAACGCGATTGCCGCCCCGGTGCTGTCGCAGACCAACGACGTCTACGGCACCAGCGACTCCGGGGTGGAGCCGTGGGTGGACGCCGCGGTGCTCGCCGGGGTCCTCGGCCTGGTCGCGGTGACCGCCCTGGTGGCGGCGTCGCGGGCCGGGCGGCTGCGCACCGTGGACGCCCTCGCCGTCGGCCGGACCCCGTCGGCCGGGCGCGGGCGGTGGGCGGCCCGGCTGACCGCGCGGATCCCGCTGCCCCGGCCGGTGACACTGGGCCTGGCCCATCCGTTCGCCCGGCCGGTACGGTCGGCGACGATCGTCGCGGCGATCGCGTTCGGCACCGCGGCCGTCGTGTTCTCGGTCGGCCTGGCCGCCTCGCTGCAGCGGGTCCAGGATGCGGAGGGCCTCGCCGACGTGATGGTGGAGGCGGGTCAGCGCGAGGGCCGGGACCGGGTCGAGCGCCCGGCCGGGACGTCGATGGACACCGCAGCGGTGCTGGGTGCCATCACGGCGCAGGCCGGCACCCGGGGCTATTGCGGCACGGTCCGCGCGCCGGTGAGCACACCCGCTCTCACCGGCGAGCTGGAGGCCCTGGCCACCAGCGGCGGGAACTGCGCGGACTCGTACCGGCTGGTGAACGGGACCTGGTACACCGGGCCCGGCCAGATGGTCGTCGCCACCCCGTTCCTGACCCGCACCGGCACCGCGGTCGGCGACACGGTCACGCTGACGTCCGGCGGTGTCCCGGTGGCCGTCCGGATCGTCGGTGAGGCCTTCAACACCGAGCACGACGGTCTCCAGATCCTCACCCCGATCGAGACCCTGACGGCCGCCCAGCCGCAGCTGCGGCCCCGCGAGTTCCGGGTCTACCTGACCCCCGGCACCGACGTGACGCACTACAGCGACGAGCTGGACGTCGCCCTGGCACCGCTGGGTGCTTTCGTCGGCATGGCCGAGCGCGGCACCCCCGAGGCCATCCTGATCATCAACGGGCTGACCGCGCTGTTGTCGCTGCTGCTCGTGGCCGTCGCCGCTCTGGGCGTGCTGAACACGGTCGTCCTGGAGACCCGGGAGCGGGTGCACGACCTCGGTGTCCACAAGGCGCTCGGGATGGCGCCGCGGCAGACGATCGCCATGGTGATCGCGTCGGTCGTGGTCACCGGGTTGATCGGCGGGGCGCTCGGCGCACCGGCCGGGCTGCTGCTGCAGCGGACGATCGTGGCCGAGATGGGCTGGTCGGCGGGCTTCCGGCTGCCGGAGTCGGTGCTCGACACCTACCACCCGGCGACCCTCGTGGTGTTCGGCCTCGGTGGGCTGGTGATCGCGGTGCTGGGTGCGCTGCTGCTGGCCGGCTGGGCGGCCCGTACCCAGACCGCCACGGCGCTGCGCACCGAGTAGGCGGGGCCGGCGGGATCAGTGCCGGGCGGCGGCCAGCGGCCGCCCGGCGACCAGCCAGTGCAGCACCTCGGGCAGGACCTCGACCGCGCCGAAATGCGCCGTCGACGCCTGCACCTGGATCTCCGCGTGCGGGATCTGCTCGGCCAGCCAGCGGGCGTGGCTGACCGGGGAGAAGTTGTCGTCGGCGCCGTGCCACAGCAGCACCGGGACGGTGATCTCGCCGAGCCGGAAGCCCCACGCCGACCGGAACGCCGCGACGTCGTCGATCCAGCCGAACGGGCCCTGCGCGAAGGCCTCCACATACGTCTGGGTGAGCAGCCGCCGGATCGCGATGTCGTCGACGACCTGACGGTCCGGTGCGGTCATCTGGCGGCGGATGTTGTCGACCATGAACTCCGGGTCGCGGCGGGCCCGGTCGGCCAGCAGCCGCAGCCGCTCGACGTGTTTGGGCCAGTCGTTGTCGGCCGTCTCATACTCCCGGACGTTGCCGTCGGTCATCCCGTTGAGCCAGTCGAGACCCTCGGCGTCGGACGGGGCGATCCCGACGAGCACCGCGGTGCGGCTCACCCGGCGGGGCAGCCGGGCGGCCGCGGCGAGTGCGTGCGGGCCCCCGCCGGAGCGGCCGACGACCGCGAACCGGTCCAGGCCGAGACTGTCGGCGATGGCCGCGATGTCCTGGGCGGCGTCGGCGACGGATCGTTTGGGATGGCGGGTGGAGCCGCCGTAGCCGGGCCGGTCGTAGCTGATCAGCTGGATACCGAGCCGGTAGAGGACGCTGCCGCGGGGCCGTGGACCGATCCGGCTGCCGGGCGAACCGTGCAGCAGGAAGACCGGCGAACCGGCCGGGTGCCCGGTGACGTCGAACGTGAGGACGCGGCCGTCCGGGGTCTCGATCTGATGTCGGCTCACCCGGTCCTGGGACACGCGCACTCCCTGTCCATCGATCGATGCCGCAGCGAGCGACAATGCCAGCGTATTTCATTGACCGTTGTCACCGGAACGGTCTGGAAGACCAGGTCTTCCCACCGATTACGGCCCGATTCTGACACGGCGCGGATTTCCGGTGGGTGAAATCGCCCGCGTGCCGCCAGGTGGTACGTACCGGAGTGTCCCCGCGGTTCGACGTACGGTACGGGTTCTCCCGCGACGAAACGCGCCGGAACACGACGGAGACGGAGAATCGGTGGCCACTGGCAAGCAGATCCAGGACGTGCTGTGGAAGGCGGCGAACAAGCTGCGCGGCTCGGTGGACGCCGCCCAGTACAAGGAGTTCGTTCTCGGCCTGGTCTTCCTCAAGTACGTCTCGGACACCGCCGGCAGCGTGTTCCGGGTGCCGGCGACCGCCCGCTGGGAGCGTCTGGCCGGGCACACCGGCGGCCGGGTGGGCACCCTGCTGGACGCCGCGATGGACGCGATCATGCGGGAGAACCCGGCACTGTCCGGGGTGCTGCCGCGGATCTTCGACCGCGACAACGTCGACCAGGACCGGCTGCGGGAGCTGGTCGCGGTGATCGGCGACGCCCGGTTCACCGGTGCCGGTGACCGCCCGGCCCAGGACGTGCTCGGCGAGGTGTACGAGTACTTCCTGGAGCGGTTCGCCCGCGCCGAGGGCAAGCGGGCCGGCGAGTTCTACACCCCGGCGAGCGTGGTGAAACTGCTCGTCGAGGTGCTGCGGCCGGCCCGGGGGCGGGTCTACGACCCGTGCTGCGGTTCCGGTGGGATGTTCGTGCAGGCGGGCCGGGAGCAGCACACCGGTGACCTCACGTTCGCCGGTCAGGAGGCCAACGAGCGGACCTGGCGGCTGGCGAAGATGAACCTGGCGATCCACGGCATCGACCCGCACGGTCTCGGCGACCGCTGGGCCGACACGCTCGCCGACGACCGGCATCCCGGGCTGCGCGCCGACTTCGTGCTGGCGAACCCGCCGTTCAACATGAGCGACTGGCCGCGCCGGGAGGACGATCCGCGCTGGCGGTACGGGCTGCCGCCGCGGGGCAACGCCAACTACGCCTGGCTCCAGCACATCATCGCGAAACTCGGTGACCACGGCAGTGCCGGTGTGGTGCTGGCGAACGGCTCGATGTCGTCGCGGCTGGCCGGCGAGGGTGCGATCCGCCGCTCGATCGTCGAGGACGACCTGGTGGAGTGCATGGTGGCGCTGCCACCGAACCTGTTCCGCACCACCGCGATCCCGGCGTGCGTCTGGTTCCTGTCGCGCGACAAGCGGGACCGGCGCGGGCAGGTGCTGTTCATCGACGCCCGCGGGCTCGGCACGATGACCGGCCGCACCGAGCGCGTCCTGACCGACGCCGACATCGGGCGCGTCGCCGGCACGTTCCACGCGTGGCGAAATGCGAAGAGCGGACCCGGGCAGGGGTACGAGGACACGCCCGGCTTCTGCCACACGGCGGACCTCGACGAGATCCGGGCCCGCGACCACGCGCTCAGTCCCGGCCGCTACGTGGGCGCGGCCGGATCCGGGCACGATCCGGCCGCCGAGCCGCTGCCGGACCGGATCACCCGGCTCACCAAGGAGCTGGAGGCCTGCCTGGACGAGTCGCGCCGCCGTGAGGACGTGCTCCGCGAGCGGCTGAAGGATCTGCGGTGACCCGTCGTCCGTACCGTGAGCTGGTGGTCCATGCCCGTGGCGGCGGCTGGGGCACGGACCGGGAGATCGACGGTCACGACCCGGTCGCGGTGATCCGGGGCACCGATTTCGCGGCGGTGCGCTCCGGGCGTACCGATGCCGTCCCGCGCCGTTGGGAGAAACGCAGCCTGATCGCACCGCGGCGGGTGCGGCCCGGCGACGTCCTGCTGGAGATCTCCGGCGGCAGCGCCGCCCGCGGCCAGACCACCGGCCGGTCGCTGTTCGTCGGCCCGGACGTGCTGCCGGCGTTCGAGGTCCCGGTGATCCCGGCGAGTTTCTGCCGCCTCGTCCGGTTCGACCCCACCGTGGTCGACCCCCGGTACGCCTACTACGGCCTGCGGGACATGTATCTGTCCGGGCGGGCCGGCGACTACGAGAACCAGTCGACCGGGATCAGCAACTTCCAGTTCGGGCGGTTCCTCGACGCCGAACTGCTGCGGGTGCCCCCGCTGGACGAGCAGCGCCGGATCGTCGCCGTGCTGTCCGCCCTGGACGACAAGATCGAGATCAACGACCGGGTGGTGACGGCGTACGAGGAGCTGCTGCGCGCCGAGTTCCAGGCCCTGACCGGCACCGGTGGCGCTTCCGTCCCGGTCACCGATCTGGTCGACTTCAACCCGCGGACCGCGCGGCCGGACCCCGCCGGTGCGCCGTACGTCGACATGGCCGCCCTGCCCACCCATGTCGCCGGGATCCGGTCCTGGTCGCATCGCCCGCCGCGTGGTGGCAGCCGGTTCCGCAACGGCGACACGCTGCTGGCCCGGATCACCCCGTGCCTGGAGAACGGCAAGACCGGCTACGTCGACTTCCTCGCCCCGGACGAGACGGCGACCGGGTCGGGCGAGTTCATCGTGCTCCGGGCCCGTCCGGGCGTGCCGCCGCAGTTCCCGTACTTCCTGGCCCGCGACGACCGGTTCCGCGGCCATGCCGTGCGCAAGATGGCCGGGTCGTCGGGCCGGCAGCGGGTGAGCGCCACCGACGCCGCCGACTTCCGGATCAGCACACCGGACCCGCAGCGCCTGGCCGCGTTCGGTGAGCGGGCCGGCGCGGCGTTCGCGCACATGGCCGCCCTGCTCACCGAGGTGCGGGCGCTGGAGGCGCTGCGGGACACGGTGCTACCGGAACTGATGGCGGGACGTCAGCCCTTGCCGGCTCCGGCGCCGGCCTGCACCAGCGACGGGACCGAGGACGCCGGATCGAGCGTGTACGAGTAGTAGGTACGCGGTTCGGCGACGGCCCCGCCAGCCTGGCACGGGCCGGAGCCGGTGAACACGTTCGACCGCTGGACGAGACGGCCGGGACCGCTGTCGGCGTAACCGCCGGTGGAGAAGCAGGGGTACGGCACCGCGGTGAAGTGGTTGCCCTCGACCACCACGCCGGCGTTCATGGTGGACGCCACCCCGTACAGCTCGTTGCCGTCGAACCAGTTGTTGTAGACGTGCACCGGCTCACCGAAACGGACCCGCGGATGCCGCTGCCGGGATCCGTCGAACCAGTTGTGGTGGATGCTGACCTTCAGGTGGCCGATGTCGGTGGAGGCGGCGCCGTCGGAGTGGCCGATCAGCATGCTCTTGTCGGTGCCCGCGAAGTGGTTCCACGACACGGTCACGTAGTCGGCGCCCCGCACGATGTCGATCGACCCGTCCACCGGCGTGCGGAAGGTGTTGTGGTGGATCCAGATGTGGTGCGACTGCTGACCGACATTGATCGCGTCGTCCTCGGCGTCGACGAACGTCAGGTTCCGCACGATCACGTTGGACGACTTGTAGAAGTCGAAGCCGCCACCACGGATCGTCGGGTTGCCGCCGATGCCGACGATCGTCTTGTTCGGGCGTACCCCCTGTTTGCTGGTGATGTCGATGGTCCCGGACACCTGGATGGTCAGGTGGCCGACCGTGTCGATGGCGTCGAGCAGCTCGTCGGTGGTGTCCACGGTGACGGTCGGCCCGGCGATCCCGCCGGTGGTGGTGGCCAGGCCGAGCGCGGCGACCGACGCGAATCCGTCGACCGTGGGCGCCGCCTGGGCGGGCGCCGCCGCCACCAGTACCGATGCGGCGGCCAGCACGGCCGCGAGGGCGATTCTCATCGGCCGACCCCCGCGCCCGCGGTGACCAGCGCCGGCACGTTCGCGGCCGGGTCCAGGGTGTACGGGTAGAAGGTGCGCGGCTCGGTCACCGTGCCACCGGCCTCGCACGGTCCGGAGTTGACGAACACGTTGGCCCGCTGGACCAGGCGGCCCGGGTTGCTCTCGGCGTAGCCGCCGGTGGAGTGGCACGGGAAGGCGACGTTCTCGAAGTAGTTGCCCTCGGCCACGACTCCGGCGTTCTCGGTGGACGCGATGCCGTAGGCCCCCACGTTGTCGTAGTAGTTGTTGTAGACGTGCACCGGCTCGCCGAAGCGGACCCGCGGGTGGCGCTGGTTGGAGCCGTCGAACCAGTTGTGGTGGTAACTGACCCGCAGGTAGCCGATGTCGTCGCGGTAGTTGTCGGAGTGGCCGAGCAGCATGGTCTTGTCGGTGCCGCGGAAGACGTTCCAGGAGACCGTGACGAAGGTCGACTTGCGCTTGATGTCGAGCGAGCCGTCGTACCCGGGCCCGAATTCGTTGTGGTCGATCCACACGTGGTGGGCGCCGTTGGTGACGCTGATCGAGTCGTCGTCGGCGTCGGTGAACCTGATGTTGCGGATGATCACGTTGTTGCCGGGCCGCGTCGTGGTGCCCAGTTGGAGGCCGCCGCCGGTGATCTCGGCGTTCGACCCGACGCCGAGGATGCTCTTGTTGGCGACGACGGTGATCATGCTGCCCGTCGCGATCCGGCCGGAGACCAGGATGGTGTACGGGGTGTTCGCGCCGGCGTAGCGGGCCAGGTCGGCGGCGGTGGTCACGGTGACGGTCGGGCCGGCCGCGCCGCCGGTGGTGCCGGCGAGCCCGAGCCCGGCGACCGAGGCGAAGCCGTCCGGAGCCCCGGGCGGGGCGGCCGCCGCGGCGGCGGGCAGTGGCAGGGTCACCACGAGGGCGAGGCCGAGAACGGTGGGGATGAGCCGTTTCATGGCGGGGTCACACCTTTCCGACGCCGGCGCCGGCCGGCACGATGGTGGGCACGGCCGAGGCCGGGTCCGCGGTGTAGGCGTAGAGGGTGCGCGGGTCGGTGACGCTGCCGCGTACCTCGATGGCGTGGTTGCAGTCGACCAGGATGTTGTCGCGCTGGACCATCCGCCCGAGCGGGCCGCTGAAGTCGACCCGGCCCGGGTTGTTGACGCTGAAGAAGTAGTTGCCCTCCACGAACAGCCCGGCGTCGTTGGTCGAGGCGATGCCGTAGCTGTTGTCGCGGAAGTAGTTGTTGTAGACGTGCACCAGCGGCGCGAACCGGACACGCGGATGCCGCTGGTCGGAGCCGTCGAAATAGTTGTGGTGGTAGGTGGTGCGCAGCCGGCCGGCGTCCTGGGCGCCGTTGTCGTCGTCGTGGCCGAGCAGCAGTGTCTTGTCGTGGTCGTGGAACCTGTTCCAGGAGACGGTGACCAGGTCGGAGCCGCGTTTGATGTCGACCGCGCCGTCGTCGCCGTCGGAGAAGTCGTTGTGGTCGATCCAGATGTGGTGGCTGAACATCTGCACGTTGATCAGGTCGTCGGAGGCGCCGGACATCCGCAGGTTGCGGATGATCACGTTGTGCACGGCGTTCGACGGCGGCGTGGTCAGGTCGTCGTCGACCGGGAGCCCGATGTTCAGGCCGCCGCCGGTCAGCGCCGCGGTCGAGCCGAGCCCGATGATCGTGGTGTCCGACGACACCGGGTACATGCCGTCGCTGGAGCCGCGGGGCAGCGCGATCGTGCCGGAGACCTGCACGATCAGCGGGCCGGGGCGGGCGATGGCCTCGATGAAGGCGGCGGCGGTGGTGACCGTGACGGCCGGGCCGCCCGCGCCGCCGGTGGTGGTGGCCAGGCCGTAGCCGGGAACGGTGGCGAATCCGTCCGGTCCGGCGGGCGCGGCGGCCGCCGGTGATCCGGCGAACGCGGGGGCGACGACCGCTCCCGCGGCGGCGGCCAGCAGGGTCCTGCGATGCATGACGATTCCTCCCATCCCGGTGATCCGGCCGGTACCGGGCTTCATCTCAGAGCCTCCCCACGCCCGCGCCGGCGGTGACGATCGACTTCACCGCGTTCGGGTCGTCGAGGGTGTAGCTGTAGTAGGTGGACGGTTCCTGCACCGTTCCGCTGCAGTCCGGAGCGCCCGACTCGCCCACGAAGACGTTGTTGCGGGCCACACAGCGCCCGGCGGGTCCGGCGTACGTGTTGGTGACCGGCTCCTCCACGTCCTCGAAGTAGTTGCCCTCGACCACGCAGCCGGCGTTGTTCTGGCAGGCCACGCCGGTGTCGGTGTTGTAGACGTAGTAGTTGTTGTAGACGTGCACCGGCTCGCCGAAGCGCACCCGCGGATTGCGCTGCGGGGTCCGGTCGAACCAGTTGTGGTGGTAGGTCACCTTGAGCCGCCCGGTGTCCTGCGCGCCGTTGGAGTCGTCGTGGCCGAGCAGCATGTTCTTGGTGTGGTGGTGGTTGTGGTTCCACGACACGGTCACCAGCGACGAGCCGCGCTTGATGTCGATCAGCCCGTCGTAGCCCTGCGCCAGGTCGTTGTGGTCGATCCACACGTGGTGCGAGAACATCTGCACGTTGATCGAGTCGTCGCTCGCATTGCGGAACGACAGGTTCTGGATGATCACGTTGTGCACCGCGTTCGCCGGCGGTGACGTCACCGCCGACACCGGCAGCCCGATGTTGAACCCGCCGCCGGTGATCCCGGCCGTCGCGCCGACACCGACGATCGACTTGTCACTTGTCACGTCATACATGCCGGCGGGCAGGGTGATCGTGCCGACGACACAGATGGTCAGCGGGCCGGGCGTGGCGATCGAGGACAGCAGCTCCGCGGCGGTGTCCACCTGCACGGTCGGGCCGCCCGCGCCACCGGTGGTGCCGGCCGCGAAGCCGGTGGCCGTACCGGTGACCGCACATCCGCCGGGCGGCGGCGGGGTGGGTGAGGTGGACGGCGACGACGGGCCCGGGCCGGGGGCGGTGGTGTCCACCACGACGTCGTCGAAGGATCCCGCGCTGTTCGCGGTGACCAGCCCGATGCGGCCGGAGCCGAAGGTGCCGTCACTCGCCTGGACCACCTGGGCGCCGTTGACACGGCCGGTGAGGGTGCTGCCGCGGACGTCCAGGGCCAGGGTCCGCCAGTCGGCGCTCGTGCCGACGACCGCGGTGGCCAGGACCGTCGCGGTCCCACCGGAGACCCGCTGCAACTGCGCGGCGCCGCCGCCGGTCACCACCAGCGCGTAGTACTGGCTGGTGGACGCGGCACGGGCGGCCAGCCCGGCGGTGCCGCCGGCCTTCACCCGTGCCTGCACGGTGTAGTCGGTCCAGGAGCCGGCACCGGCCAGGGCGCGGGCGTTGCCACTGGCGGTGCTCTGCCGGTAGACGGGGCTGCCGTCGGTGACGACCGACCACGCGCCGCCGTTACGGCTCCAGCCGTCGGCGTCACCGTCGGCGAAGGTGTCGGTTAAGAGGGTCTCGGCGCGGGCGGGGCCGCTGATCAGAGTGGTGAGGAGCAGGGCCGATCCGGCCGCCGCCACGAGCCATAGCGCTTTTCGCATGTCACACTCCCGATGGGGAACGGGGACGGGCGCGCGGAGTCCTCTTTTAAGTGGGGAATAGGTTGCGTAACTCCGCGAAACCTTGGGCCGACAGTAAAATCGTCCATCCGAGCCCGTCAATGCTTTCGCGTTTGCAGGATTGTTGCAGTGCACCCACCGCGAACCATGACCGATTGACTTACCCCGATGCGTGTCGTACGGTCCGGGCGGGAAAGCGCATTCCCCCTTGTCGCGCCTCCCTAGCCCCCACCAGGAGAATCCCCATGAAATTGCGGAAAGTGCTCACCGCGACGATCACCGGAGTGGTCCTGTCCGCCGTATTCCAGCTGCCCGCAACAGCCGCCACCACGCTGTATGTGGCGACCAACGGCAACGACGGCAACGCGGGTACGCAGGCGGCACCACTCGCCACGATCCAGAAGGCGGTAAGCCTGATCACGGCCGGCGGAACCATCGCGGTACGCGGCGGCACCTATGCGCTGGCGTCCAACATCCAGATCACCAGGAGCGGCACGTCGTCGGCGCCGATCACCCTCACCGCGTACGGCACCGAGAAGGTGATCATCGACGGTGAGGCGCTCGGCTACACCCCCGGAGCGGTCGGTTCGACGATCCCGGCCGCCCAGCGCGGCGCTATCCACATGGAGGCGTCGTACTGGAGACTGGCCGGCCTGGAGATCATCCACGGGCCGTACGGGGTCTACTGCGCCAACTGCAACAACAACACCTTCGAGCGCCTGATCACCCGGGACAACTACGAGACCGGGTTCCAGCTCCAGAACAGCTCGGCCGGCAACCTGATCCTCAACCTCGACTCGTACGGCAACCGGGACCCGCGCAAGAACGGCGAGAGCGCCGACGGCCTCGGCATCAAGGAGGGCGGCGGCAGCGGCAACGTGGTCCGCGGCGCCCGCCTGTGGAACAACGTCGACGACGGCTTCGACGCGTGGATGTTCACCTCGCCGATCACCATCCAGAACAGCGTCGCCTACGGCAACGGCTACAACCGCTGGAACATCCCGAGCTTCTCCGGCGACGGCAACGGCTTCAAGCTGGGCGGCAGCGGCGGCACCGGCCCGGCCGCCGCACACGCGGTCGGCAACACGTTCTCCTGGAGCAACGCCGCGCACGGCTTCACCGACAACGGCAACACCGGCGCCATCACCGTCAACCGCAGCACCGCCTGGAAGAACGCCAAGACCGGCTTCGACGTCGACGGCGGCTCCACCTCGCGACTCACCGCCAACCTGGCGGTCGGCAACAAGACCGCGGTCGCGCTGGGCTCCTCGACGGCCTCCGGCAACTCCTGGAACATCGGCGGCACCTGGACCCTCACCAGCACCGACGCCTCCACCATCACCGGCGCCCGCGCCGCCGACGGCGCCATCCGCTCCTCCAACTTCCTGGTCCCGTCCAACGGCGCCGCCGTCGGCGCCCGCATCTGACCCCCTCGGTACGCTCCCGCCCGCCCCGGTCAGGGCCCACCGGCCCTGACCGTCCCTCCCCCACCCGTCCACTCCCAGCCACCTGCCCCACTCCCAGCGGTCACCCGGCCGCCCCACCACCACGGACCGACGACCGACCGCCCGCCAGTGCACGCCACCGCACTCCCCCGGCTGGCCGCCACCGCTGTCTTAGAAGCCGCGAAACAGCGCTGAGAACCAGCCGGGAAGAGCCAGCTGGCTCCCACCGCTGCCTCACGCCCCTCGAGACAGCGGTGAGGACCAGCCAGGAAGATCCAGCTGGCTCCCACCGCTGCCTCACGGTCCACGAGACAGCGGTGGCGACCAGCTGGGTGGACGCGGCTGGCTGCCACCGCTGTCTCGGCGCGCCCGAGACAGCGGTCAGGACCAGCCGGGAAAACCCGGCCGCCAGCGCTGCCTCACGCCCCTCGAAACAGCGCTGTGAACCAGCCAGGAAGATCCAGCTGGCTCCCACCGCTGCCTCACGGTCCACGAGACAGCGGTGAGGACCAGCCGGGCGGACGCGGCTGGCTGCCACCGCGGGTCTGTAAAGAGAACGGCTGATCTGGGTTGCGAACTGTTCAGTGGATGACCGGGTCGAGCCGGCCTTCGAAGGCGGTTTGGAAGGCGTTCAGG
>NZ_QGGR01000036.1 GCF_003148685.1 Actinoplanes xinjiangensis
CTCGCCGGCATCTACCTGCCGCCCCTGCAGACCCTGCTCGGCACCCAGCCGTTGGCGATCACCGACCTGCTCATCGTCACCGCCGTCGCCGGACTCGGCTACGCCGCGATCCGCCTCGACCGCCGACTACACACCACAAAACGACCGTCACCCACACCCTGACCCCGACCCGCACGGCCGACCCGGCCGTGTTCCCTGAACGAAGCACAGGAGGCAGCCATGGCCGGCCCACCGATCCTCGTCGGCGTCGACGGATCCGCACCCAGTCTCGACGCCGTCGACCTCGCGATCCGCGAAGCGGCCTTACGCGACCGGGCGGTCCGCCTCGTGTTCGGCGATACCTGGGCTGATCACCCCGCGTGGGCGGGCAACGACCCTGCCGCTGATCTCGCCGCCGGGCTCTTGTCCGAACCACAACAGGCCATCCGGGACGCCTCCGACCGGGCGGCCGCCGCACAGGTCCCGGTGACCGGGGAGATACTGGCCGGTGACCCCGCTACGGTCCTCATCCGCGAATCAGCCCACACCGACCTGCTCGTCCTCGGACACCGCGGCCGGGGAGGCTTCGCCGAACTGCTGCTGGGCTCCGTCGCGATCAAGGTCTCCGCGCACGCTGCCTGTCCCGTCATGATCACCAGAGGCGCGGCGCCGGACAACGGCGACGTTCTCGTCGGTGTGGACGGCTCTCCCTCCGACGACGCCCCACTCGGCTTCGCCTTCCACGAGGCAGCCCTACACGGCGCCGCCGTACGAGCGCTACACGCGTGGGACCGGCCCCATCTGAGTAACCCCGCGTTGCTGCTTCAGTACGAGACCGGGCCGGAGAGCGCCGCACACGCCCAGCTACTGACCGACGCCGTGCAGGGCTGGTCCCGTAAGTACCCCAACGTCACGCTGCACCGGGAACTGACCACCGGCCGCCCCGCCGACGCCCTCGTCGACGCCAGCCGGCACGCCCAACTCGTCGTCCTCGGCGCCCGCGGACACGCACAGCTGCCCGGCCGGCGCCTCGGATCGGTCAGCCACACCGTGCTGCACCACACCGCCTGCCCCGTCGCCATCGTCCGGTGATCCATCACCGACCCGCGATGTCGCATACCACCAGACGGGGCCGGCGGCCGACCTCGTGTACCACCACACCGATCAGGAGACCGACATGACAGACGAAAACATCGACCCCGCCCACCGCATCGTCGTCGGAGTCGACGGTTCGCCGGGTTCGAAGAAGGCACTGACGTGGGCCATGAACCAGGCCCACCTGACCGGCGCCACCATCGAAGCCATCACTGCCTGGCAAGACCCCGCCCAATTGGGAACGGCCTACGGATGGACGTCCGTCGCGTTCGAAGGTGACACCTACGCCACCACGATGGTCAAGGCCCTCGACGACACCATCGCCGAGGTCACCGCCCAGATGACGCATCCCGTCACGGTGCTCGCCCACGTCGTCGAAGGCCACCCCGCCGAAGCCCTGGTGCAAGCTGCCACGGGCGCAGAGCTACTCGTGGTCGGCAGCCGCGGACACGGCACCTTCGCCGGCCTCCTGCTCGGCTCGGTCAGCCACCGGTGCGTCCAGCACGCGCCGTGCCCGGTCATCGTCGTCCGGTAACCGCATCGAGCAGAGTCGCCGCCACACGTGCGGGTACGCCGCAGGTCACCGGCCGCCTGCCGGCGCGACCCGCCGAACCCTCCCCACCACAGCCACCTCGAAAGGTCAGCGATGAACACCGAAGCTGGAGCCGCGGTCGTCGTAGGCGCGGACGGATCCGCAAGCAGCCTTGCCGCCATCCGGGCGGCCGCAGTTGACGCCGTCGAACGGGGACGACCGCTGCGTATCGTGCACGCCTTCATCTGGGCAGAGCTCAGCGGCCCTGACGGCGGCATCGTCTACGGACCGCATGACACGCGCATGCGAGCCGACGCCGAACGCATCCTGGCCGCCTCCCTCGTCGAAGCCGAGAAGGCCGCACCCGGTGTTCACGCGACCACAGCTCTGGTCGACGGGAACCCGGCACCTGTGCTGCTGGGCGAGTCCCGCCACGCCGTGCTCCTGGTGATCGGCGACCGGGGACTGGACGGATTCCGCAGCCTGCTGCTGGGCTCCGTCGCTCTGCACCTCACGACCCACGCCGCCTGCCCCGTTCTGGTGGTCCGTGGCCGGGACAACGCCACCGGGCCCATCGTCGTCGGTGTCGACGGTTCAGCAGGATCCGCATCCGCCGTCGGATTCGCCATCGAGCAAGCGGCACGGCGGAAAACAGGCCTTACCGCTGTTCGAGCGTGGGACGCCTTGGACGTCTGGGGCCAGAGGGACACCATGCCTCTCGTATCCGATCCGGGCGACCTCGAGGCTGAGGAGCACCGCGTCCTGAGCGAATCGCTGGCCGGCTGGGGGCAGCGATATCCCGAGGTAACCATTCAGCAGGAGATTGTTCGCGGCCGGCCCGCGGCGGTTCTGATCGAACAATCACAGCATGCTCAACTCCTGGTGACCGGCGACCGAGGGCGGGGCGGCTTCGCCGGACTGCTCCTGGGATCCGTCACCCAGGCTGTGCTGCACCATGCCGACTGCCCCGTAGCCGTCGTGCGGTCGTCTCGGGCCACCGTTTGACGTCGGTCTACGTCTGCGGGAGCACCGTCGTGGTCATGACCTGGTGGAACAGGTCGGGCCGTTCGAACAGACTCCGGTGACCGGCCGTGTCGAACACGATCATCTGCTTACTCGGCGCCTTGAGCTGCTGGAACCATTGCTCGGCGAGGCTCGCCCGGCCGGGTTGTTCATGTCGTCCCTGCACCAGATAGACCGGCACGTCCAACACCGGGACCTGGGTACGGAAATCGATGTCCTGCAGGTGGGGATACAGCACCGCGAACACGTCCAGCCATGCCGGCAGGTTGTGGACCTGCTCCATCAGGCTGTACTCCGGGACGAACAGGTTCTCGGCGAAGCCGCCGGCGCCTTCGGCGTTGGGTGTGTGGTCGTAGGGGTGCACGGCGTCGATGCGGGTGAGGGCGGGCTCGTAGTCGAGGATGTCGGCGTACGGCGGGGGTCCGCTGGCGGTCAACGTCTCGGCGAGGGTGGTGTCACCGGTGCGGCGGGCCCAGGCCAGGGTGTCGGCGTAGAACAGTCGGTCGGTCTCGCGAGGATCGACCATCTGCCCGGTGCCGACGAACGCGCGGTACAGCTCAGGATGGCGCTGCACGGCCAGGACTCCGAGGATCGTGCCCCACGAGTTACCGACCACGTAGATCTTGTCCTGGCCGAAACGCTGTCGCAGATATTTGGTGACCTCGATCGCGTCGCTGACCGCCCGGTCCAGGGTCAGCGTCGCGGTGGGTTCGAGGTTGTCGGCGGACTTACCGGCGCCACGCTGGTCGAAGGTCGCGACAGTGAAATCCTCTTCCAGTAGTTGCCCGTGGCGGCGCATCGCTCCGATGTCGGACCCACCCGGACCACCGGCCAGATACAGCAGCACCGGGTTCCCTATGTCGGCGCCGCGGATCATCATCGCCAGGTCGTGGCCGCCGACCGGGACCCGGATCAGCTCCGCGACGCTGCTGCCACGGGGCTTGCCGTCAGGGCCCAGGATCTGTTCGGTGCCTGCCGGCCGAAGGATCGCAACGGTCAGACCCAGCAGCCCCACGACGAGCAACGCAGTGACAACGCGGCGCGTCCAGAGTCCGGATTTGGACCAGCCGCCCCGGACCAGGGCATCCCCGGCGAGGCGACGGGCTGCGGCGGCACCGAGGACCCCGCCCAGCAGCATGGGCACCAGCGCCAGGACGGCGTGCAGACCCCGGCCGAGCACCAACGCGACAAGGCCGTACGTGCTGCCGGGATGGATCCCGTCCACCATCGGACCGACAGTGCCCATTCTGGCGACCTCGAAGACCACCATGAATGCGACCGGGCCCAGCAGCATCGCCCACCGCGACCGCAGCACCACCCCCGCGACAGCGCCGACCAGCACACCGGCGACGATCGCCGCCACTGCCTGCGAATTGGTCACGGGACCACGTGGGGTCCACCAGGCAGCCAGCAGGCCGTACCCGCCGGCCGCCAGCACGGCGACGGCGACGGCGATGCGCCGGTCTCGCCATGCCGGTCTCACCACGGCCCGCAGGCGGCCGGCGCCTGTCGCCTGCGCACGGATCCCGGTGTGTGGGTGGTGAGCCGGCTGGGCTGCGGCCGAGGCGGGCGGGGTTGCGCCGCGGTCAGCAGTGGCGTCGTTCTTCACGCGGGGCGCCATGGCATTCACGTTCCTCAGCAGGTCGTGGAGCATGTTTCACGGCTGAAACGCCCGCGAACTGACATCGGTCGGCGCCGTCGGATTTCAGGCCGGCGGGTGGCTGACGGTCACGCGGCTGGTCACCGTTTGGCCACCGTGAGCAGGACGGCGCTGTCCTCGAGCGCCTCGAGGGCGTGCCGGGCGTCCGGGATGATCAGCAGGTCGCCGGCCTCCCCTTCCTCCGCAGCGTCGCCGGCGGTGAGGCGGACCCGGCCGTGCAGGACGTGCAGGGTCGCCTCACCCGGGCTCTCGTGATCGTCGAGTCGCCGGCCACCGGTAATCGCGATGAGGGTTTGCCGGAGAGTGCGGGCATGCCCTCCGTACACGGTGTGGGCGCTGCGGCCACTGGCAGCGTCCCGGGCCATTGAGAGCTGTTGCTGGATCAGTACGGTCAACGACGTGCGGTCCATGAGTGAGGGCCTTCCGGTAGGTCAGCGACGATCCGGCGGCCGCGTATCGAACACACCGGTTCAATGCCTTCAGCTGCGGTCGTTCGACCCTTCGGGTATGGCTCCACCGGTGCTGGGGCACGGTATATGCCCCGGTCCTCGATGGCGTTTCCCCGGGCGACGCAGCGCCCACAACCACATTGAGCCCCATGTTGGACAGATGCCAGCCAGTAGCCGCGTCGTGGTTGTCGCAGCAGATCAGGAAGCACGGAGCGTCGCCCCGACACAGTGAAGACATCGACGGCGACGGGCTGACAGCCACCGGGGTCCAGAGCGACAACCTCACCGTACGCGCATTTCGCCGGGGCCGGCACTTCGGTCGCGTGACGATGAGGTGACCACGCGACGCGCTGCCGGCGTCGTCGGGCAGGCGTAGGCTCGGGGTGTCCCCCTGGACCCCGGCGACGGGCATTCTGCCGCTGTGGGTACCTCGACGCCGCAGCAAACCGGACCCCGATGCGGCGACTCACCGAGGCCGCGACCAGCACCGAACCTCCGTCGCGCCGCGGCAGACACCAGGACCGACACCGAGAGGACGCCTCTCATGGACATCGACGCGCTGACCCACCCCACCGACCCGCAACTCGCCACCCACGCACTGACCGAAGCGGCAGCCGCCGCCGGGTATGCACCATCGATCCACAACACTCAACCGTGGTGGTGGCGGCTCACCGGCAACACTCTGGAGCTACGGCTCTCACCGACCCGGATCCTGCAGGTCACCGACCCCGACGGACGCCTGGCGACCATCAGCTGCGGCGTCGCCCTGCACCACGCCCGCATCGCCCTCAGCGCCCAAGGCTGGCACGCGACCGTGACCCGCATGCCCGACCGCACCGACTCTGAGCTGCTCGCCCGGCTCCACCTCGACGGCCGGGCACCGGTCGACCCCGCCTCCGTAGTCCATCTGCGGACCATCCCGTTGCGGCACACCGACCGCCGCCCGGTCACCAGCACACCCGTCGACCCGGCCGGCCTCGCCGCCATCACCGCCGCCGTCGAGACACAGGACACACACCTGCACACGCTGCGACCCGACCAGGTCCTCGAACTGGCCGCCGCCACCGAACACGCGCAGCGCAGCGAGGCCGCGGACCCCGCCTGGCAGGCCGAACTCGCCTACTGGACCGGCCCCGCCCGCCCGGCCGGCACCGGGATCCCCGACGCCGCCATCCCCCAGCGCGCCACCCGCACCACCGTGCCGAGCCGCGACTTCGGCCACCACGGTGACCTGCCGGTCAGCGCCGGACACGACAGGATGGCCGTGTTCGTCATGCTCTACGGCACCGCCGACGAACCCCTTGCCTGGTTACGGGCCGGTGAAACGCTGTCCGCCGGCTGGCTCACCGCCACCGAACACGACATCTCCGTGGTACCGCACAGCGCCCCGATCGAAGTGATCGCCACCCGCCAGGCGATGCGCGCGATGATCGCCAGCATCGGCTACCCCTACCTGGTCCTGCGCCTCGGCAGCACCGACCCGGCCGACACCGGCGCGGCGCACACCACCCGGCTCCCCACCGAACAGATCATCGACCACGCCTGAAACCCACCGACATCATGGCTGTCCCGAAGGTGGGCGGACGTCGACCGTTGCCTCCGGGATCAGCCGCGAGGCCTCGTCCAGCAGCGGCGACGTCCGGCCACGCAACACCTGGTCGAAGAACGCCACCGTGTACGCGTTGACGACCGCGAACCCACGCCGGCCACCGATCGGCCCGGTCAGGCCGAGCTGTTCCGACGCGGGCAGCCAGTACGGCAGGTCGGTGAAGTTGACGTGGAACAGATCCGGTATCTCCACGTAGTACCCGCCACCGGACAGCTTCGCGTACGCGGCGCGCATGGTGTCGAGCGTCGTCGCGATGTCATGCTCGGTCCAGCCGCCGGACTTCCGGCGCTCCAGCCGCATGGTCTCCGCATCCCGCGTGAGGAACATCGTCGGTTGACGCAGGCCCGCCGCGACGACGTCGGACGGCACGGGATCGTCCATCACCAGGCACGCCTTGAGCCGGGCGTCACGCAGGCACGACTCGGCCGCGACCCGGCCACCGAGCGACACGCCGAACACCCCGGCCCGGCCGAGATCCAGGCGACCCGTGAGGATGCCGTACGGATCGCGTGTGTCAACGCGGGTGAGCTCGTCGAGGGCGAGTCGCACGTCCTCGACGAAGTACGGGACGAGGCCGTCGGGCTGTGGCACACCGTTGAGGGCCGGCGTGGCCGGCTGGGGCTCGATGCTCTGGTCGACGAGCGGGCCGATCTCGTCGATCGGTAGGTTCTCGATCCGCCGGCCGTCCGGGAGCCGGACCGTCGCGACGACGCCCGGCTGGTCGAGCCCGACCACCACGTACCCGTGCGAGACCAGTTCCTCGATCTGGAACGTGCTCACCGACCGGAACCCGTACAAGCCGGAAAGGAACACGAGCACCGGGTATCTGTCCTCGTCCGCGGCGACCGGCGCGGCGGCGACGGCGTTCGTGGTGACGTACCGGAAGTGGCTGAACAGGAACGGTGGCAGATCGGCCAGTCGTGCGGCCGCGGAGGTCACCGCGCCGGCGTCCGCGATGTACGGGGCGCGCTCGGCCCCTGGCGCCGGCGTCGCCGGGTACCAGACCTGCGCCATCACCTCGCGACGGTCGGCCGGATCAGCGGTGAGCAACTCCGGCCGGCTCCGGTCCACCCAGTGGTACGTCACGGTGCCGATGCCGTAGCGGCCGGTCGGGGCCGGGAAGTGAAACACCGGCACGACCACCGGCAACGCCACCGACGGGACCAGGACGATCACGCACCCCGCCAAGCCGGCGATCCTCGCAGTGCGGGCGATCCACCCGCGTAGGTGCAACCGCCCCGCCGTCGCCCGACGCAGGAGCCAGGCTCCCGGTAACGCCAGTGCCAGCGCGTACCCGGGGACCACCTGCCACCGGAACCCCTCGGCGAGGACCTGCACCACGGCGACGATGGCCGGAACAGCCAGCAGGTAACCCGTCTGCCGGCGTCGGCGCATCCTCGGCAGGGCAGTCACGAGGAATCCGATCAGATTCGCCGCCGCCAGCATCGCTTCGACCGGTCGCATGAGCTCACCCCCTCTACCGGCCCTGCTCGCCGACCCCGGGTCCGGCCCCTCGTGCGGCTAACCAACCGGAGGGTCCGCGTGCGGCTCAGTGCTCGCGGTCAGACGGTCAGCTTGTTCGGATCGGCGAGCATGTCCTGGGCGGCATCGGTCAGCTTGCGGTTGGTGCGCCGAGCGAACCCGCGCAGCACGATGAACGCCTCGTCGACCGACAGCCCGCGGGCCTGCGCAATCGCCCCCTTGGCCTGCTCGATGACAATCCGGCTGTTGAGGGCGCCTTGCAACTGCTCGGTAAGCACCTCGCCACGCCGGATCGCCCGCTCCTGCAACAGCCCGATCGCGGCCACATCGGTGAGCGCCTGCACGACCTGCACATCGGCTTCCTCGAAAGTGCCGCCGGCAGTGTCGCCGAAGACGTTCAACGCACCGATGACCTCACGGCGCACCCGCATCGGAAACGCATGCACCGAGCCGAAACCGGCAGCGAGGGCGTGCCGGGTGAAGTCGGGCCAACGCTCCCCCGCACCCTGCAGATCTTCGTTGACGACCGGCGCTCCGGTACTGAACGCGTCGAAGCAGGGCCCTTCTCTGCCCTGTACCTGGAAGATCTCCAGAATCCGGGCCCGCTCGTCGGAGGCCGCCATGAACTGCAACCGGCCGCGCTGGTCGGCCAGCAACAGACCGACCGCGGACGCGCCGACCAGGTCCGCGGTGCGCACCGTGAGCATGTGCAAAAAGTCCAGGAGGTCGAAGTCATCCACCAACGTGTCGGCGACCTCGACGAAAATCTTCGAAAGCCGTTCGGCGGATACCGTGCTCATTGGTGCCTCCCAGGCATTCGACATCTAGTTACGCTATTCACTCAGTCCTGGTCCAATCGCACGTTACGCTCGATGGCGTCACGATCGACATCGATCAGACGGCGATCTTCCGTGTACGCGTACGCACGGATCCGGGCCATCGCCTCAGCAAGCGTCCCGCCGATCTGGATCATCACCATGCCCTGCGCGTGGAACAGCTCGACCGGCCCAGCCATCGACTCCCCGGGTGATGGCCCGCCACCGCCCCGCTCCTGACCGTCGAGCAGGATAGAGACGGCCTCGTCGGGCGAGCCCGAACGCACGGCTCAACTCAGCGGCGGACAGCGGGCCCGGCTCGGCCCGGAACCCCGACCCAACCGGCTGACAACCGGATCAGCCGGCCGCGGAACCATCGACACCCAGATCACCGCCGGGCAGCAGACCGGCATCCGGGACACACCCGAGGTAGCCCACGGCGCCACTCATGGCCGCACCCTCCACCAGAAGGAGGCTGCCGGGGTCCGGGGCAGCGGAACACGTCAACGTGCCGCTGACCCGCAAACCGTACCGCAGAACATCTGGAGCTACCTCGCCAGAATCAGGCGACCAATCGAGTGCACGGGCGCCGGCCCGGGTTCGCCATCACCTCCACCAGCGTGATGGCGACCGCCGACGCGCACGCGGCTTCGTCGATGCAGGCCCCGGTCGCCAGCGGCAGCGCGGCCGGTGCCGCAGCGAAGACATTCGGGCTTCCGTGCCTCGCCGGCACACCCCGACTGTTGTAGTAAGAGGTACTTATGAGCAGCGAGCCCGGTCGTGTCGACAAGTTCCAGCGTAAACATGCCTGGGCAAGCTTCCCGCTTGCGGTGTTGTACAAATTCTTCGACGACGAAGGCAACTACCTCGCCGCTCTGATCGCCTATTACGCGTTCGTGTCGATGTTCCCCTTGCTGCTGATCTCCACGACGATCCTGGGTTACGTCCTGTCCGGCAACCCGGACCTGCAGCACCGCATCCTCACCTCCGCGTTGAGTGAGTTCCCGATCGTGGGCAGTCAGTTGCAGGAGCCGTCCCGGATCGGCGGCGGTGCGACGGGTCTGGTGATCGGCGTTCTCGGAGCACTCTATGGCGGTCTCGGGGTGGCTCAAGCCGTGCAATACGCGATGAACACGACCTGGCGAATCCCACGCAACAACCGACCCAACCCGATCAAAGCCCGCGGTCGCAGCCTGCTTCTGCTGGGCACCGCCGGGCTGGCCGCCATCGGGACCACCACGCTTTCCGCCTTCGGCAGCGGCAGCGCTGGATCGCTCGGCGGCGTACTGAAGATCCTCCTGCTCGTAGCGGCGGTCCTCATCAACGCAATGGTTTTCGTCTTCGCGTTCCGGCTCGCGACCGCCCGGCACCTATCCGTGACGGACGTTGCACCCGGCGCGATCGGCGCGGCGATGGTCTGGCAGTTGCTGCAGACCTTCGGAGTGGCCTACGTCGAGCATGTGGTCAAGGGCGCCAGCGCCACCAACGGCGTTTTCGCATTGGTACTCGGCTTGCTCGCCTTCTTCTACATCAGCGCGGTCGCGGTAGTCCTATGCGCCGAGATCAACGTCGTCCGCGTCGAGCGGCTCTATCCCCGCGCACTGCTCACCCCGTTCACCGACAACGTCGAACTCACCAGCGGCGACACCCGCGCCTACACCGACCAAGCCGTCTCCCAACGCAGCAAAGGCTTCGAAAACATCGACGTCACCTTCACCAAGCCCACCCCCACCGTCGAGGACCAGGACATTTCGACCGCTGAAGATGAAGTAGCCATTGATATGTCGCCACCCATGGGCCGACCGGCCCGGCCCACCGAGCACCTACAGCCAGATCGACCGGCCGAGAAGTAGACCGACGCCTGGCTCCGGCTGCCTGTCGTGGTGAACTCGATGCACCGGCTGGTGCGGGTCCACCGAGGGCTGGCCGCAACGGCCCACGAGGCGGTCGGGGCCTTCCGCTCGCTGCCTGCCCTGCCGCCCACCGCGGGCATCTCAGCCGCCCGGTGGGACTACCGCGGACAACCGGGGACAACCGCAGCCAACTTCCGCGCCACGCCACCAACCGCAATCATGAATTCACCGGCCCCGGAAAATGGGCGGATTCCGGCGGTCGTCGCAACACTCCAGGTGAGCAACTACGAGGCTGAGCTTAGCGAGGCCGGTACAACGCCTTCAGCGGGCGGACCGCCGCTGGCCCGCAAGACGCGCGGATCGCGGCAGATCCGGATGTAGGAGCATTGGCTACCGTGCCGGAATGACCACCGACCCCCGCGAAGTAGCTCGAACGCTTGATGACGCACAACGGCAGCGTGCGCGCCTTCTCATCCAACGCCTCAAGGATCCGACGTTGCCAGATGAAGCCGGCGCTGAGCTTCTGGATGAGCTGAAGAAGATACTGCTGTATCCCAGAGTCAGCGATCTTCTGTTCTGGCGCACGCCCGAACTCACCGAGGACGAAGCCATCGACGAGGCGTTGCAGTATCAGCCCTTCGTCGGCTGACCAGCCGGTGAACCACCGGGCACCACGGCCACGCGCTCTTCGGTAGTTGAGTAAGTGTGATCATGCGGCCTCTGCGAGCAGGCGGGTGAACCGCTGAGCGGGGGTGTCCCAGTCGAGGATCTTGCGGGGGCGGTTGTTGAGCTCGGTGGCCACCGCGGTCAGGTCTTCGGCGGTGTGCATGCTGAGGTCGCTGCTCTTGGGGAAGTACTGGCGGAGCAGGCCGTTGGTGTTCTCGTTGGAGCCGCGTTGCCAGGGGCTGGCTGGATCGCAGAAGTAGACCGGTGTGCTGGTGGCTGCGGTGAACTCGGCATGCCGGCCCATCTCGACGCCCTGGTCCCAGGCGAGCGACTGTCGCAGTCCTGCTGGAAGGGCCGAGAACGTGGTGATGAGCCGGTCGCGGAAATGTGCGGCGTTGCGGCCCTGTGGCAGGTGGACGAGGAGGACGTAGCGGGTGGTGCGCTCGACCAGGGTGCCGATGGCGGTCCGGTTGTGTGCACCCATGATCAGGTCGCCCTCCCAATGACCGGGCAAGGCGCGGTCCTCGGCGGTGCCGGGCCGGTCGTGAATGCTCTGCGAGCGGTCGGTGAACCGCGGTGTCCGCTGCTCGCGGCTGCGACGACGCTTGCGATAGGTGCGACCCGTGCGCAGCAGCGGCAAGCGACTACGCGTCAGACCGCCGCGATCGGGCCGATACAACGCCTGGTAGATCGTTTCGGGCGTTAGCCGCAGCTCCGGCCGGTCAGGATACTGCGACGGCAGGGTCCGGCAGATCTGCTCCGGGCTCCACCGCTGATCCAGCAGTTCTTGGACCAGCTCACGCAACTCGGCGCTGGTTCGTAGCTTCGCCGGCTTGGGTCGTGGTCGGCGGGCCGCAGCACGCTGGTGGGCGGCGAAGGGGTGGTAGTCGCCGGTTTCCGGATCGCTGTTGCGATTGATCTCCCGACTGATCGTGGACGGCGCTCGGTCCAGCAGTGCGGCGATCGTCCGGCTCGAGCTGCCAGCCCGGTGCTCATCGGCGATGGTGATCCGCTCGGACTCGGACAGGTAGCGGGTCGAGACGGCCCGCTTCGGCGCAGCGATCGGCGCATAGATCCGTGACTCGCCGTCTGCGCTGGTGATAGTGCGGCCGTATCGCCACCGGGTGCCGGTACGCCGGTTGATCCCGACTTTCCGGCATGCTGCCGAGTTGTTCATGCCCTGCGCCATGAGGCGAAGGTAGTGATCACGTTTTGCTTGCTCCGGGCCGGCACCTGGTGGCTTACGCGGACGACGGGGCTTGGGCACGGCAACTCCTGAACGGGTCAGGTGTTGCGACGACCGTTAGAACCTAAGCCGCCCTGGTGGGGCCAAATACAACCGCCATAGCCATACCCGACCGCACATTTCAAAAGACTTTTGAGTGGGCGTCGCGCCATCCGATTCAAAGACTGTCGCCGTCGCGGTCTTCTGGCGCCAGTGGCGGAACGGTCAGCTGGTCGAGGATTCGTGCAACGACGGCGTCATGCTCTTGATAGACCGGAGGAATGACAGCGGTCCGGTCACTGCCGTGGATTCTGGTGTCGACCCGGGGCAGGGGCGGTGGGTATAGGCGTGCGTGAGCCACGGTCTCTTCGTCCATCGCGATCAGTTGGGCGCCGTAGGTGGCTGCGACCGCTGCGGCGATCTGGCGGCCGGCGGGATCGATGTCGCCTGCGTACCGGAGGGTCACGCCGTGCTTGGCGGCGAGTTGGAACAGCATGTGGTCGACGGCGCGGAGTTGACCGCTGGTGCAGGCGAGAGGTTGCCGGTTTCCGGTGGTGTAGGCGATCTCGATGATGGACGGGTTTTCCACAACGGTCAGGATCTGCGGAGCGAGCCGGGGCGGGTGTTCGACAAGGTCGAGGAGGGTGAGCGCTACCGGCGCCGGTGACTCGCGAAGTCGCCGATCAATGGGGCCGTCGCCGCTGACAGCAACATTGAACAGCAGGACGGTTGCCGAGAGCCGGTCGGCGATGACGCCGTTGGTAGCCAGAAGCGTGCGGATGAGGTCAGGTCGTGTTGGTTCGGGTAGCCCGGCACGTTCAGCAATTGCGGCGACTAGCCGGGCGCCATTGAGGGTGTCGAGGTCGAAGTAGTGCGGGTCGCCGGTGATGTCGTGGGCGAGTTTGGGCAGCGGGAGCGGTGGCCGGGCGGGGAGTCCCTGGAGTGCGGCGGCCAGGGCGGCGATGCTGTGGCGGACCGTGGTGTCGTCTTCGCCGACTCCTGTTGCCCGGATTCTGGCGAGTAGTTGCGGGAGTTCGGGAAGGTGTTCGGAGGCGTACTGCGACAGCTGGTCTCGTCGTGTGGCGGCGGCGAGGGTGGCTGCGCTGCGGTCGATGACCGGGGTGCCGACGGCTTGCTCCACCAGATCGGCCAGCTGTGTTGGTTCAAGTTGAAGTAGGCCGAGCAGTTCGCGTAACGGCACGGTGGCGGTGTCACCGGCGGTGGTGACGGCTGATGTGCCGCGTCGGCGACGGGTGGTCGTGTCGAGCCAACTGCGCAGTTGTGCGATTCCGGCGGGGTTGAGGCCGGTGACGCGGACGGCGTTAATCGTTTCGGGGCTGGTGCCGGCGCACAGGCGGCCGTGGATTGCGCGCCAGAGTGGGAGTAGGTCGGCGTCTTGTGTCAGGTAGGTCAGGTCGGCGGTCAACGGTCATCCGCCGTTGGTGGGAAGGGTCAGTGGGGCAGGCTCGCCGGTGCCGCGCCAGAGCCAGGGCACGGTGATCCGGTGGCGGCCGTCGGTGACTACTTCGTGGACGACGACGTGCTGTGCTTCGCGTTTGATGAGCGGGGCGATGGTTGGTGTAGTCGCCAGGACGTCGAAGTTCCATGTGCGTAGCAGCGCGAGGATTTGGCGTAGGTTCGGTTCGTCGAACGCGGCGTCGATCTCGTCGATGGACAGTAGCCGTGGTCCTTGGAAGGTGGGTCCGGAGTACATCGACCAGGCGGCGGCCAGCAGCGGCAGCATGGTCGCCAGCCGTGACTCGCCGGTCGACAGGCCTTTGAGGGGGTTGGAGCGGGCATTGACGGGTCGGAATTGGTCGGTGCCGAAGCTGCGGTGCGTGACGCTGATTTCCCACTGGTGCCAGGAGCGGTAGTCGAAGGTGTGTGCGACCCGGTCGGTCCAGGGTTCGTCGCCGGCGTTTTCCATTCGTTCTCGCAGGATCGCGTACATCTGGTCGAAGACTTCGTCGGATGGTGGTGCGGCGAGCAGTTTGACCATTTGCTGGGAGTTGTCGTCGTCGCGGACTTTCCAGTCGACCTGTACGCCGACTTGGGCGACGCCGGTGCGGACGTTCTTGAGTGTGGCGCGGATGTGCCGGACGAGGTCGTGGGCTGCTTCGCGGCGGGTTTGGATGTCGCGTCGTAGCTGGGTGAACATCGATGTCTTGAGGGTTGCTTTGATGTCCTGGCGTAGGTCTTTTTCGAGTCCTTCAGCGGTAACCCGGAGGGTGTCCGCGGCTTGGCGCAGGTCTTCGCCGACGGCGGCGTTGGGGGCGGCCAGGGTGATGCGTCGCCATTCGGTGCCTTCGAGGGTGGTGCTGTCGAGTTGCTGGTCGAATTCAGCGAGTGCCCGGTTGACCGAGCGCATGGTGGTTTCCAGCTGTCGTAAAGCGCGTTCCCGGCCCGCTTTAAGGGTTTCCAGGCGTGCGGTGGTTGCTGGTTTGTCGGCGAGGAGTTGCCGTGACCAGGTCAGGGCGGCGGTGATGTTCGCGGGCCGCCCTTGCTCGTCAGCCGTGAGGGTGCTGGGAAGGTCGGCGAATCCGTGTGTTACCAGGAGGCAGACACGCTGGTAGCAGGCGGTGCGGTGTGTGTCGGCGTCTTCACGGCGCGGTGCGATCCCGTCGAGGGTGGCCTGGGCGCTGGCCACAGCCCGGTCGTGGTCGCGGAATTCGGCTTCGAGCTGCTTGTCCTCGGTGTCTTTGGCTTCGAGTTCGTTGGTGAGTGCTTCTCGTTTGTCGCGTAGTTCGGCGTATTCGGCGCCGAACAGGTTGCGGGTCTCCTCGACGCGGGCAGCGAGTTGGTCGGCTTCGAGTTCGGTCTTGCTCGCGTCGTCGTTGGCTTTCTGTAGCCGGGTAGCGAGCCTGGCTGTTGTGCCGTAATCCCGCTGGGCGCTCTTGAGGAGTTCCAGGGTTCGTGAGCTGGCGCTCTGCCAGGCGTCGATTTGCTGCAGGAGGGTGCCGACGGCCGTACGGTGTCGTTGCAGGTTGTCGCGGTCGGTCGGCAGGATCGCCCCGTCCCGCAAGGTCGCCGCGGTGTTGAGGTCGCGTAGTGTCTGCCGGACGCGGTCGCCGGCGGCACGGTGCCGGACGCGGTGTTGGTCCACTTGGGCGCGCGCGCCGGCCTCGTCGCGGGCGGTGTCGTCTTCGTCTCGGCTGGTTCGGCGTAGTTCGTCCAGGTCGGGGAATCGGTTCTGTTCGGCGGTGCATTGCTGTTCGGCGGTTCGGGCGTCGTCGCGTCGTAGGACGGCTTCGGCCAGGTCCTCCCTGGCAGCGAGCAGGTTCGTGTTGGCGTCGTTTTCGGCTTCTTGCGCTCGACGCTGGTCGTCGTCGGCACTGATGGCGGTTTGGCGCGCCTGTTCAACCGTCTGGTCTATGGCCCGGTGAAGGTCCGCGACCCGAGCGAGGGCGCTGGTCAGGCTGGCTGCCGCAGCCGCCAATGCCTGGGTGGTCTGCTGGCGTGCCTCAGCCAGGCCGACCGTCATCGCGGCAACGTAGGCGCGAGCGCGAGAGACGGGTTCGGCCACGGGGAATCGGTCTCGTTCGTGGCCGGCTGCGGCGACGGCATCGTCGAGACCTTCACGATGCCGTTGGGTGGCGCTGAGTTCGTCGTGTGCCTGCGCGAGTCGCTGTTCGAGGTCGGCGACCAGAGCTAGCCGGGCCCGTTCGCGGGCCGTCGCGCCGATGAAAGTGGCCTGGTAGCCGCGGGGTGCGGTCGCGATCACCGCCCCTGTCCGTAGCCGGCCGATGCTCAGGTCGCTGCCGGCAAGGTCGATCGCGACGGCGCGCAGCACCCAGCCGACCAGCCGGGGATCGACATCGGAGTCAGCTTCGACGGTGAGCACGTCGGCCAGGCTGCGGCCTGGCGCCGGGCTGTCGCCGGTGAGCAGGAGGTCACCGTCATTGACCAGGCCCTCAGCGGTGATCAAGGCGTCGAGCAGGCCCGCAGTCAGCAGGGCACCTTCGATCAGGTTCGCTTCATCGGCTGTGACATGGTCGGCGAAGGCGACCGTAGCCCAGAGGGGTACCCCAGCGTGTAGGTCGCGCGGTGACCGCCACGGCGGAGCCTGTGGCACGGGCGGCTGGCGGCGGGCCGCAGCGACGTCGGTCTCGATGGCGGCGACACGGTCCTCGGCTTCGGTGACGGCCCGGTCGGCGTCGGCGATGGCACGGTGCAGGCCGCTGAGGGCAGCGGCATGGGCTCGTTCCAAGTCGACGAACGGCTGCCGCAGGTCGATGGCGTCTGGGTCGTCGGCCAGGATCACTGTCCGACCGGCGAGATGAACCAGTTCGGCTCGCCAGGCTTCGACTTCGCGGCCCCATTGTTGCGCGGCGTGGGTGGCTGCTACGTGGGCTGCATCGAGTGCCTGCTCGGCTGCTGTCGTGATCTGGCGTGCTGCTTCGTCGGCGGTGTCGTGGTCGATGTGGGCCTGCTGACCGTACGCGTCGGCTTCGGCTCGCTCTTGTTCAGCATGCTCGCGGGCGACAGTCAGGTTGTGGTCTGCCTGTTCGGCGGCCTGTTCGGCTTCTTCGCGTGCTGCCGTCGCCCGTTGCACGGCTGCGGCGGCTTTCTGTACCGCGTCGGTGTTGTGCAGGACGTCCTGTTCGCGTGCTGCCAGGGCGATACGGTCGCGGGTGCTGCTCGCCGCCCGGTGTAGCCAGTTCACCAGCAAGGCGGGGTCGATCCGATCCTCGGCGTCGACGCTGAGTTCGGTGGGTACCGCGGGCAGCTGCAGGCGCTGCTCGTCCCAGAGGTGCAGCTGCGTCAAGAAGGCCTGCTCGGCGGCACGCCGGTTGGCAGCGGCGTCGGCGGCGAGGTCAGCGATTCGGTCGTACTCGTTCTCCGCGGTCCGCAGGTGGCCGGCTTCGGTGCGCTGCTGCTCCTGCGCCAGATCATGCTCACGCAGCGTTGTGTCGATGCCGTCCAGACTGGTCAGCCGGGCCTCGATCCAGCCACGCGGTGTCTGTGTGAGCCGTTCCACATCGAGGTCCGGTACGAAGTTCTCCACCGTAGCCAGGGTTGTGACCTGTTCGGTGGCCTCGGCGAGCCGGTCGACGAAGGCTTGCGCGCCGACTTCGGCGGCTGTTGTCCGTAGCAGCGAGTTGATGCCAGTCAGCTGCTGCTGGCCGCTGTGGACCTTGCCCGCCGACTCCAGCGCCCGTTCTGCGGCTTCCTGCGCCTCGGTCTCCAGGTCGTCGCGGGCCTGTTCCTGCTGGGTGTGCCGCAGCCGCAGGTCGTGCAGGCGCTGCTCCAGGTGTGGCAGTTCCGCGCCGGCATGCTCACGCAGGGCGTCGTCGGCGGCTTGCAGCCTGCCCCGCACGTCGGCGGTCTCGGTCCGCAGCTGCTGGCGGCGCTTGCTCACCCGGTCGGCTTCGGCTGCGGCGGTGTCTCGTTGCTGTTCGGCCTGGCGAGCCTGACGGGCGTGGTCGTCGAAGACGGTCTGGGCGTGCGCCAGCTGCCCAGCTTCCTCGGCGATGACTGCGTCGATGTAGCGCTGGTAGTGCTGCTCCGACTGCTCCAGTTGCCGGATTTCGGCTCGAGCGCGTTTGAGTTGCTCTTCCAGATCGGCGATGCGTTCCATGGTGTCGGCGATGAACTGCAAGGCTCGCGGGTCCAACGCCGGAAGGGCATCGGTCAGCACGGCCCGCATCTGGTTCGGAGAGATGGCCTCCGCGGTGCGGACACTTCGCAGGCTGCGCAGCACGCCGACGAGGGCGTCGAACTGAACCGGGTCCAGCGGCGCGAACAGAGTGGTCCGGATTGCGTCCCGGTACTGGTTCTCGTCCGCGACATTGCCGTAGTCGCGGATCTTGGACATGAGCCGTTCGTGGGAGGTGAACACCCGGCCGCCGGCGGCCGCGATCTGCTCGGATAGCCCGTCAATCCCGACCGGTTCTCGCTGGCGTTGCAACTGCAGGTCGGTGCCGACCCGGCCCGGTGACAGGAAGAACGCTTTCTGCAGGCCGCTGCTCTGCGACCGCAGCCACAGCCCGGTGCTCAGATAACGGACCTCGCCGGTCTCCGGGTCGCGGTAGCCGTATTCCAGCCACCATGCCCCGGTTCGGTCTTCCTTGGCGTTGCGGTCGGTGTGCCGGTCGATGAGGGTTCCGGCGGCCTCGCCGGACACCGACAGGGCCTTCTGCGACACCTCGCCGTCGAGTAGGACGGTGACCAGCATCGAGGCGGTCAGCGACTTGCCGGATCCGTTCGGGCCGGCCAGGGCCAGCCAGCCGTCGGCGAACACAAACGTTTCATCGGTCCAGGCCCATGAGTTCACGGCGCCGGCGCGGGTCGGTTGCCATCTGCCGGCCGTGATCGGCCCGTCGGTGCCGTCGGTGACCTGCTCGTCGTCGTCGGCTGTCCAGCGGCCGGGATAGGCGATCAGGCTCATGGCTGGTTCTCCTGTCCGCCGGTAGCGGGGTTGTCGTCGCCGGAGGTGGCGCGGTGCCGTCCTTCCGGCCCGGCTTGGCCCTGGCGGACCCGGATCCGCCACAGGTGTACGCCGGGAAGGATCTGCCATCGGTCCTCGCCGGTCTGGCGCAGTAGTCCGACGGTCACCAGTTCCGTGGCTGCGGCGCGCACCAGCGCGGGTAGCCGCTCGGCGTATCCGGCGGCCCATCGCGGCATGTCCTGGCGGACCTCGTCGAACAGCGTCAGGATCTCGTCGGCGCTGATCTCGATGGCATCGTGATACGGCAGGTGTGACAACAACGCGAGCGCGCCCTGTCGTTCAGTTTTGCGGCCTTGTGGGAAGTCGGCGTCTGATGCTGTCCCGGTCGGGTCGACGACCTCCCACCAGTCCCGGCGGACGGTTGTGACCAGTCCCAGCGACGAGGCGACGTTCAACGCGCGTTCCCGGCCGGTTGACGTGGCCAGGTAGCCGACGGGGTTCGGGTCGTCGCCCGGATCGGCCGCTGGGTCGTCGACGACCCGGCGCAGCGCGGTCAATCGGCGTCCTTCTACGCTGGCCTGCCGCTGCACGACGGCGTCTGGTTCGGTGTCTGGCAGCGACACCGCGGTCAGTGCGGCGACGTGCTGGTCGATCGGCCGGTTGCCGAGCGCCAGCAGGGTCGGCGACAGCGAGGCGAATTTGTTGGCCAGGCTGTCCCGGTCGGCGGTGATGAAAACTTCTGCGTTCTCGTCGGTGACAGCCCGGTCCAGGTCCGCGTCGACGCTGATCTCTCCGTCGGCCTGCAACAGTTTGATCGCGTCGACGATGTCTTCCCGCGCGGCTTGCGCCTGTCGTTTGCCGACGCCCTCGGCGGCGACGATCCGGAACGCCGGAAGCCGGCCGGTGCCGGCTTCCGCGGCGCACACCTGCGCGACCGATTGCAGCAGTTCCCGCAAGCTGATTCGTGGGCGCCGCCACAACTGCTCGCACACCAGTGCGGCCAGTACCAGAACCTGGGCTGGCGCCAGGTCGCCGCGGCCGGTGCGCCGCTGCAGCCGCGGCCCGCGGTCGCCGGGCACGTCGTCGCGGCGTTTGTGTAACCGCACCACCCCGGAGACGTCGTGGATGTGCAGACCCCAGCCCAGTTCCGCACGGAAGAAGTCGGTGAGTTCGCGTCGGCCGCGCAGCACAGCCCGGTACCGCAGCGGGTCCTGTGCCGAGGAGATCCGGCAGGTGAGCAGCAAGTGCCGGGCTGCGTCGGCCAGATCTGGGTCCAGCATGGGTCGTTCGGTCACGCCGCGCCTTCCTGCGACACCGTCACCGGTTCGTGCCCGGCCTCAGCCGGTGTCACCGTGACGAGCAGATCCGGTGCCACGAGAACACCTTCCGGGAATCGGATCGGTGTCCGTGTCCCGGGACGGCCCAGCCGGACACGGACCACGACGCTGGCGCCTTCGGCGTGTGCTTCGCCGTGTCCGGTCGTGGGATCAATGGCGTTGCGGGCGACTTCTACCGCGCCGAGCAGGATCACCAGCGCGCCGGTTTCCAATCCAGCGAAGTATGTCAAGGGCACCTCGCCGTCAGTGACTAGCAGCTCGGCGAACCGCCGCCGGTTATCGGCGGTCGCGGCAGCCTTCTGCAATGCGGCCGCGCGAGCGGCGCCGGAGTCCGGCACTTTGCGGGGACGGCCGCTGACCCGGCCGGCGCGTTCGTGTTCACGCAGTATGACTTCCACTTGATGCCGGCTCGTTCCGCCTCCAGCAACGGTGGCATGCGCGACGTCTTCTTCGGCGGTGCCGACGACCGCGTGGACTGCCGGCCAATGCCCGAACGCCGCCGCGTATACGCGGCGTGCCGCATCGTCGTCGGGCTGGGCGAACAGGCTGTAGGCGAGTTCCCGGAAGTCGGCGGCCAGATCCGAACCGCGCCGCAGCGCCGTGTAGCGGCGGTCGATCGCCACCAGCAGGGTGTGGACAGCGCCGGCCGCCGATGAGATGAGTCGTTGCACCGATCCCGCAGGCGCGAACCACGCAGCGAGGTCAGCCAGCCGTCGCACTCGTTCGTCGATCCAGTCCTGCTGGTCGCGGGCGTCGAGGAGCCCCGCGTGCCCGACGGCGGTCTCGACCAGGGTGCGGTGTCCGGACGACTCCAGATCGGCCAGTGCTGCCTCGACCCGGCGCAAGGCCCGCCCGTACTCGCGTGGGAACTGCCGTAGCGCTTCGATGACGCGATCACGGTTCTCGCCGAACAGCAGATCGTCGGTGACGTCGGACTGCACCATCTGCGCCAGCGCCGCGTAGAAGTCGGCGGTGACCCGCTGCATCTCTTCCAGGCGGGTCCGGACATCGTCCAGGTCCGTCGGCAGGAGCCCGGCATCGGAAGCGGCGTGTTCGGTCAGGTCACGAACGGTTCGTTCGACGCTGTCGAGTAGCCGGCTCGGTAACTGCAACGCCCGCCGCGAGTCAACGACCGCGGTTCGTACGGCTGCGACGACTGCCCGGCCGATCTTGGTCAGCGCCCACGCTTCCTGGCGGCGAACCACTGCGTCCAGGCCCGCGTTCAGGGCCGCATAGTCGCGGAACGGCTCGACCAGCAGAGCACCGGTCAGATAGTCGAGGACGGCGCGCAGCTCGAGGTCGCTGGACTGGTCACGGAAGCCGATCTCGCGCATCTGTGCGGTGATGTCGGCCAGTGTCGACATGGGTGCTCGGGTGGCCAACTCCTCTAGGGCCGCCAGAACCGCGGTGTTGCGTTCCCGTGCGAGGTCTTCGCTCTGGCCGAAGCAGCGCCATACGACCGGGTCGATGTCCTGCCACCACAGTCGTGGCGGGTTCGGCATGGGCTACCTCCCGACGATCTCGCCCACCGCACCATCTTCGCGGCACTATCCGTCGACACGCTCCGCCACTGTCCGAGATCAATCAGTGACGGACTCGGTAACCTTACGGCGGAGAGTCAGCCGCGCGCCACGAGGTAACAGAGATCATCTAGGTGGAGTGCGTCGCCGGACGACGGTCTAGAGCCAGCCGAACGGCTACCAATGTGAGCAACAGAACGCCGGTGTCATGCCGACAGTTCTCGGCAGCATCGAGTTCGAGCATGTTCACCCATTCGGGCGAAGCCGCGGGATTCGCACCTTCACAGCTCCGATGTCACCGGCCACAGCATCTCGAGCCTGACCACCAAAAGGACCAAGTCCTTTCCCTTGACATGGGTGAGCGGCGTTGCGGGTTCCATATGTTCAGCATCAGCCAATCGGCCACCGTGCACCCACGCTCTTGGCCTTCACTTTGATGCCTTGACGTTGCTAGCTTGACCGCATGCAGCGACCGCTTACTCACTCTATGCGATCATTTGTTCGAATGCGATGCCGGACGGTGTGGAGGAGTCAAGGGCGGCCTGGTGAGTGAGGAAGCGGCGGCGCCCGCAGCCCGTGCCGCCCCGGCGGTGGCCGGCTTGGTGCCTCGGCCGCGTTCCGGTGACGATCTGGCTCCCGTATGGATGGTGCCATCGGGGCTGCGCGGATCACCGAATCTCCTGCGGGTCACCTCGTCGCAGCTGAGCGCTTCAGGAAACAGTTGCCCGACGTGCCGAGCAGTCAAAGCCCGACCGGGGCTGCGGGCCATGAACTACATCGATGTGGACGAGCCGCCGATGGTGCTCAGTCTGATCATGGACGTACTCGACCGCGTTGAGTCCGGCGAGCCACTCGACGTTGCGCTCGGCCTTATGGACACAGCTTTTCCGTCGCCGGTGGACGCCGATCCCCGCCGCTATGTCGCCCATGCCGTCGACACCTACCTGACGGCTACCGCCGATCGGCCACCGCTGGTGTTGCATCGGCGGATGTGGGCCATCCAGCATGAGTCCGAGGTGGTCCGGGAACTCTGGTCGTGGGGCCGGCGGTATCAGTCCGCCGACGGCTCGCGGCGGGAACTGCGGTTGCTGCGGTTCAAGAGCGCCGACCCGACGCGACGCACCAAGGAGGAGGTCGCGGTAGCTAGCTACGTCACCGCCTTCGGGTCGACCGCCCGGCAGGGCGAGTACTGGAACGAACCGTTCGAGCTCTTCGACGGACCGAAGCCAGACCAGGTGACGGTTCTGGAAGTCGGGCTGTTCGACGGCTCCCGGGAGATCCTGTTCGACGGCACAGCGACCCAGGCGCGCGATAAGTACAACGCCGAGGGCCGTAAGGAAGTCTCAGTCCTGTTGAACGGCACCGGTGTACGGCCGGGCGGCGACTGCCCGAAGTGCCGACTCAAGGCCGCCTGCCCGGCTGTTGCTCGCACCGGTAATCTGCTCGGCGTCGTGGCCCACCCACGAACACGGCTGCGGAAGGTGTCGGTCAGCGATCTGCGCTATTACGAACGCTGCCCGGCCAGGTACCGACTGCAGTCAATGTCGTTGCCCCGCCTCAACGAGTACGACCGGTATGCGCGGCTGGGCAAGGCCGTCCACAACGTCCTGGAACAGCGACATGCCACCGGCACCCGTCCGTGCTCGGCGGCGGACCTGCCCGACGGCGACGAGTGGGTGAAGGGGTGGGACCTCGACGAGCGCGAGGTGCGGGCGGGCGTGAAAATGCTGGCCAACCATGCACTGGTCTGCCCTCTGCACACCGGTACCGGGCTACTCGTCGAACCCACCTTTGCCTTCCACGACACCTCGGCCCAGGCAATGGTCATCGCCACACCTGACCTGGTCTATCGGGACAGGGGCGCCTGGGTCTGGCGCGAGACCAAGACCACGCAGCGGCCGGCGAGCACCCGTCCGGTCCTGGAGCTGTACCCGCAGCTCGCGTTGGCGACCACCGTCCTTGCAGCCGGGCTGCTGGGCGGCGACGTCAGCCGTGCCCGGGTCGAACTCGAGGTACTGCGGCCGGGGTCCTCCGATCTGGTGCCGTTCGACCCGCATGAGCCTGCGAATCTGGCACAAGCGCGCGAGGTACTGCGTAAACTCGCCCAGCCCTGGCGCGACGACACGGACTTTCCGGCGCGGCCGGGCGAAAACTGTCGTACCTGTCCGGTACGTAGATGGTGTCCATCCACCCTCGCCCCGGAGTAGCCCTGGAGTCCCGTGTGCCCGCAGCCGCCACTGCACCGCCCGACCTGTCCGCGTTCTCCGGCGTGAAACTGTTGCGCCTGGTCGCGACCGCCGTGATCGACCTGTCCCGGCATGCGCGGACCCCGGAGCCGGTGTACTCGGACAACGTGCAGAAGGCCTATAACCACGTCGTGGTGCAGAGCCTGCTGCGCGGCACGGCACCGCCGGCGAGTGTCACCGAGCTGGCCGAGTGGGCCGCCACGAAGCCGCTGGGCCAGTGGCCACTGGAGCTTCCCGACGACGTCGAACCGGTCGAGGAGTACCTCGTCGATGCCGACACCCGAACCCCGACCCAGCTGTGTTACGAGTGGCACGTCCCCGCGCAGGACGCTGCGGCCGAGTTGTTCGAGAACGAGGTCATCCGGGACGTATTCATCCAGTGCGAGGCCGCCGGCGCACCGGCCGCCTACACGGCGTTCCGGCAGCTCCTAGTCGAACATCCGGTGCTCACCGGCGTGCAGATGGCCATACTGCTCGGCGAGGCGCCGGACCTGGGGCTGGTCATGGAGACCGTCAAGCGCTGCTACGAGCCCGCCCCCGCGGCCTTCAGGGCCGGTGATGGCACGTTCACGACCTGTGCCCGCTGCGGCTGCCTGCTCAAACCGTATGGAACCGGCTGGCGGTGCGAACTCGATCGATGCCGCCGCGAACAGCGGCCCACCCCCGGCGGGCAGATCAACCCGGCCGCGACCGGTGGGGTCCTGCAGCTGCGGGCGCCGCTGCGGATGTTCATCACCGGGCCGGGCCTCGCCGAGATCGATCTGCAGAAAGCGCTCGCCCGCCGCGGGCTCCCGGCCGAGATGTGGCCCGGGTGCGACGCCTACGACCTGCGGATCACCCTGCCGAACAAGGCGGTCTGGGCGATCGACGTCAAGGATCGGGCGAATCCCGCCCTGCTCGGGCACACCGCCACCGCGCTGCGCCATCAGCCCCGCTACGACGAGGCGTATCTCGTGGTTCCGGCGTATCGCTTCGCCGACCGGGAGGACTACGCGCGCGTGTTCAAGCACTACTGCCCGCCCGAGGTGGCCTCGCGGCTGCGGCTGATGAGCGACACCCAGTTCCTGCGGCACGTCTCGCGGACCCTGACCCGCCTCGACGGGCAGGCCGCTGATGCGTGACCGGAGCAGCTGGCACAAGGAGCTGATGGCCGAACTGTCCCCGGTGTGGCCGCGTACCAGTAGCGGCCTACAGCTGAGCGACCTGCTGGACGTCGAACTGGGCCTCTACCTGCTACACACTGTGATGCCGCACCGGGCCGCCGGTGACGCGTGGACACTGTTGAGCGGCTACCCCTACGGCGAAGCGTTCGGTGACGTGCGCAGCCCGCGGGATCGGCTGATGATCCGCCGTGCCCGGCACTACCTGTGGGACCGCGCCCGCCGCTACACCTGGCGCAACTCGCTCGCGCTCTACCGTGAGGTCGAGATCCGGCTACGTGGCTTCGACCTCGACGGCCTCGACTCCCCGCCCCGGCGGCAGCAGCCCTCTCGCGCCGCCAGCCGATTCGAGACGTTTCAGCGGCTGCTGAGCTCACCGCCGCCGCTGGAACGCCACCAGCTGAACATCGCCGGCGCGGGCGAGCACGTCTTCCAGGTCCGTGACCAGCGGTACTCCGCTCGGATCCCCGCCGTGCTGGTCGAGCAGAGCACGCCGCTGCGCCACGATCTCGACGCGCTGCCTCCGGGCAAAGGGGCGCCGATTACCGCCAGCTGGGAGCAGCTGAGGGCGGCCGCGGCGGTGATGGACGACATCGAAGAGCGGGGCAGCGGGAAAACCAACCAATGGGCCCGCCGTCTCGACCGGGTGGCGCTGTTCACCCGGGATGAGACCGCCCGGGAATACGTGGTCAGCAGTGACCTGCGTATCGAGCAGCTCATGCATATGGTCGGCATGGTCGGCGCCGGCAAGTCGACCATACGGGACATCCTCACCTACCACCTGGCTACCGACCCGGCCTGCCGGCGTCATGTCACCATCGTCGTCGGTGACGTCGCCGAGATGCTCACCATCACCGCCCAGTTCAACCGGCTCGGCGTGCCCGCCGCTCCCGTGCTCGGGCATTCCACCCTGGAACGCAATATCCAGCGCCTGCACCGCCGTGCCGAAGCCGGTGCGGAAACGATGTTGGCCCACCAGCATCCCGGTTTCGCCTACCTGTCCAGCGCCTGCCCGCTGGATGCGCTGCGCGGCTTCGAAGCCCGCCGCGCGCTGCGCATCGGGGAGGCACCGTGTGACCGCCTCTACGCCGACCCGGAGGCCGACGGCGCGGGTGCCAGCACGTCGGCGGGCGGCGGCAGGTCGCGAGGGCTGGCCCGGCAAGGGTGCCCGCTCTGGTATAGCTGCCCGCGCCACAACGGCGCTCGGGACCTGGTTACCGCCCGGGTGTGGGTCGCCACCCCGGCCTCGCTCGTGCACAGCCGGGTGCCCGCCCACCTGACCAGCAAGACCATCCGCTATGCCGAGCTCGCCTGCCGGCGCAGTGACCTGATCATCGTGGACGAGGCCGACCGGGTCCAGATGCAGCTGGATACCGCGTTCGCGCCGGCCGCGACCCTGGTCGCCCAGGGCAGCGAGTCTTGGCTGGACGAGGTCGGGAAACACAAACTCACCGAGCTGGCACGTCAGGCCCGGCTGCAGCTGTCGCGCTACGACATCGACGACTGGGGCAACGCGCTCAACACCGTCATCGCCGCCACCGATCGCATCTACTCGATGCTGATCACTAACGAGCCGCTGCGTCGCTGGATCACCCAGGACTACTTCTCCGCGATGACCCTTCACCAGTGGCTGCTCAACGAGTGGTTCCCCCAGCTGCGCCGCGACCAGAACAGCGATGAACCCGCCGACGATACCGACCTTGCCGGGCAACGGGCGGCGATGGCCCGCGTCGACCAGGTCCTCGACCGGTTCCGCGACAACCCGCTCTCCCCGGTGCAGCCGTCCGGCCCGGACGACACGGTCACCGTCCTGGTCAACTCGCTGGTCAACACCGCCACCGAGCTGCTGCACGCGCAACGCGGCGAAACCGGCCGCCGCTACCTGCGCGACCGTCTGCGCACCCTCATCGGTGAGCTCGTGCCCGGGGACAGCCCGGTGCTCGGCGCTGGGGAGGCCAACCTCGACCGGTTCGAATTCACCCTGGTGCTGGCCGTGCTGCACAACCGACTCAACTTCGTCACTACCCTGTGGCCGAGGGTCGAGGCCGCTCTGAACCTGGAAGCCACCTCGAACGTGCTCTCCCGGCGGCCGCCCAAGGACTACATGCCGATCGTGCCCGAGTCGCCGATGGGTAACGTGCTGGGCTTCCAGTTCCAGGCCGGGGAACGCAACGCCGACGGGGAGCAGAGCGGCGAGCTGCGGTTCTTCCGCTGCAACGGAGTCGGCCGAGAACTGCTGCTGGAACTGACCGGCATCCCCGCCATCGACGACCGGCCCGGCCCCAACGTGCTGCTCATGTCGGCCACCAGCTGGGCCGGCACCTCCAGCCGCTACCACCTGCACGCCACCGTCGATGCGATCCTGCGCCCGCACGACCACGAGATCGCCGCGATCAAGCAGAGCCGGTTCCGGACCGAATTCCTGTACCGGCCCGACAGCACCGAAGCGTTGCGGCTCTCCGGCGTCGACCCGCAACGACGCCCGCAGCAGCTCGAGCAGATGCTGCACGCCCTGGCTGTCCCCGACCGCACTCTCGCCGGCGCGACCTCCCTTTTGCATCAGGAACTCGACGCCATTCCCGACCCGCAACGACGCCGGATCCTGCTGCTGGTCGGCAGCTACGCCGAAGCCGCGCACGCCGGCACCTACCTCAACAGCCAGCCCGAGTGGGCCGGCAACGTCACTGTGCTGGTCGCTGACGACACCGACCTCGACCACTCCTGGAACACCCTGTCCGCCCAGCACGGGCGCCGCTACCTGCGCCGCGGCGAGATCACCACATTCCCCGACGCTGGCGGGCAACTGCTCATCGCGCCGCTGCTGTCGGTCGAACGCGGCCACAACATCGTCACCCCCGGCGGTAAAGCCGCCATCGGAAGCGTCTACTTCCTGGCCCGCCCGCACCACCGGCCCGACGACATCACACTGGCGACCCAAGCCATCAACGACTGGGCGGTTCGCCAATACCGCGGCGCTGGCCGCCCGTTCCAGCAACTCGTCCTCGCCCAGGGCACCCCGGACGCGGCCGGCGTCCGGTTTAGGCAGGAAGCCAGCCGCCGCTGGCATCGCTACCTGACCCGCCGCCTGTCCTGGACCAGCCTGCCCGCCGACGAGAAATCCTCATTCACCTGGGACCAACTGGTCGTTATCTGGCAGGTCATCGGCCGGCTCGTCCGCGGCGGCGTCGCCGCCCGCGTCTACTTCGTCGACGGCGCGTTCTCTCCCCGCGAGGCCGGTTTCAAAGGCGCCGACACCCCCGAAACCAGCCTGCTGCGCAGCATGATCCACGAGCTCGACCCGTATTTCGATCCGGCCAGCGCCGTCGACCCGCTCGACCGTTCCCTGGTGCGAGCCCTCTACCAGCCCCTTTACGACGCGCTGCGCGCCATGGGCTGACCAGCCTGGCACGCCCCCGAAAGGACCCCGCATGGTCTACGACCGTCAGCAACCCGCTGTGCTGCTTCCACGCCTGCCGATGACCACCACGTTCCAGACACTGGCCTTCCCGGACGAATGGCGTGAGCGCATCGCTGGCCTGCACGCGGCGAACTACCCGGACCGCATGCTGTCCCCGACCCGGCGGATCCCGATCCGCCGGCTCAACGCTCTGCTGCGCGTCGCCGCACCCGACCTGATCTCGGCGGCCACCTATACCAGCGTCCGCGACGGCGACCCCTGGCTGTACGCCAAGACGGCCTGCCCACCGCCGGTGCTGCGCTCCCTGCTCAACGCCTGGCTCTACGACCTGGCCCGCAAGGACATCGCCAGGCCGCTCGTGGTGCCTACGATCAAAGCGCTGGATGCTGCCGAACTCGAGTGGCGGCCAGAAAAGGTCGACCTGCTCGAATGCACCACCTCGGACGGCGGCACGGCCGTACCCAAGGCGCGGCTCTATACGCTGCTGCCCGACGCTATCGCCTGGCAGATCGCGCAGCACTCCGCCCGGCGCCCCTACACCCACGAGGGCGGGCAGCTGCGGTTCCGGCAGGTCGCGGCCAACCCGTCGGCCGACGGCGCCGAACTGGTGTCCTGGCCACCTTTGACCTATCAGACCAAAGGCAAGAATCCGAGTTCCTGGCTCTACAGCGCCTACCTGCGCATCGCCCTGCGAACCGTCCCGTTCGACCCGCGACCCCGCCTGCACGTCAACGTTGGTGTGCGCCGCTGGACCACGAATGCGGTCCGGCCGAAAGGCCGCAACGCGGCCTCTGTCTACCTGCTGTCGGCCAACCCGTTCGCGGCTGGCGCCAGCGTGCCCGACAAGTTCGCGGTAGCCCGCGTCCAATGGAACCCCAAGATCGACGCGCTGAGCTGGGTGAACTCCGGCCCCGAGCAGATGCTGTCGCGCCTCAACATCATCGCGGAGCTGCCCGACGCCGCGGAACTCGGCCGGCAGTCCGACCTGTGGCTTCCCGAACGTGACGGAGTCACCGCGGCGGTCGTCCATCACACCACCATGCGGGGATCTCACGAGGTCGGCACCGGGATCATGCCGGCCGAACGGCGACGGCTGCTGGCCTGGGTCGAGGGCGTCGTCGCGCCTCAGTTCGAACTGGCGGGCCCGCTGCACAAGGTGCCGGGCATCAAGCGGGCCGGCAACACCTTCACCAAGCTGACGAGCATCCCGCGCAGCAACAGCGCCAAGCTGCCGGAAGCCGACTACGAGGCGAAGCTCGCCCAGGCGCGCGTCACCCGTCGGGCCGAGACTGCGGCCAACGCCCGGCTGCGCCGGCAGCGGCTCGCCGAGGTTACCGGCGCGCAAGGGTTGACCGTGGCCCTGCTCGATCAGCCGTCCCGGACCATGCGGAACCTGCTTCTCGACACGGTCGAAGAATTACTCGACTTGCCGCCGCGCACCGCCGCCGACGCGGACACGTGGACGTGGAACGTCGATGGGTTCACTCTTACCGTCCGCGCCCGTTTGTTGTCCGACCTGGGTGGCCCGCTCGGCGGCGGCGGCACGCCCCGCAAAGGTGCCCAGCACGACGCCGCCGTCACGGCCCGGCGCAGCGGAGTCGCGGCTGCTCTGACCGCCTGGGGACGTGAGCAGGGTGGCGCGGCCGATGCGGCACTGGTCGTCCTGGATGGGCGCGACGCGTTCTGGCGACGCACCACCGATCCGAAGTTCGCCATCCGCCTGGGCTGCGCCGACGCCGGCGCGGTCAGCCAGTTCATCAGCCCCGAAAAGGACGCCGAGGACGCCACCGTCGGGCACCGGGCCGAAGCCGCCTGGCTGGACCTGTTCCGGCAGGTCGGCATGCGGTTCGTGCCCGAAGCCCGTGGCCTCGACATCCCCGATGGCCTTAACCAGATCGCGTTCTGGATCGTCAAACGCCGCAAGGACGACACCAATACCCGCAAACTGTTCATCCCCGTCGCCGTGCTGATCCGCCCTGGCAATCCCTGCGTCATGGGCCGCGCTAAAGGCATGACGGGCTGGGTGCCGTATCCGCAGCTGCTCAAGCATCTCGCCGGCTACCACGATCTGGACATGCCCCGGACCGAACAGGAGCAGACCGTTGCCGTCGCGGCCTTCGTCCGTAGCACGCTCAGCGCGCTGCGCCCCGACGAGACCCTGGTCGTGGTCGATGCCCAGAACATCCGCAACCGGCTGCCCTCGCTACAGAACACCCACCTCGAGGCCGAACGCATTCAGTTCGCCGACGGGGTGAGCCAGCCCGTGGCGACGTTCGGCGAACGCATGCGGCTGGTCCGGGTCAGCGGGAACGATCGCATGGAAACACCGCAGGCGTGGGCGGCCCAGCCAGACAGCACCGGCATCTCCGCCGGGCTCTGGTACGACGCCCAGCACCTCGACCTCGAGAACACCCGCGTCTTCTACAGCACCGTCGAGAAGCCGGTCACCCACAACAAGATCGGTGTCGAGCTGGCCAAGCTGACCCCGCACCACACCAAGACTGAACCCAAGCCGGACGCATCAGACGAGCAAGAGGTGAAAGAACGAGATCACTTCAACCCCGGCTCTGCGGCCTGGAACCCGGAACTGGTGCAGTTCACTGTCGTCGCCAAACCCGACGACGAGACCAGCCTGCTCTGGGCGGCCTTCTTGCACCAACAGCGGTCCTGTTCCGACGACTACACCTCGGCGCTCGGCGTACCGCTCATCCTGCATCTGGCCACACTCACCACCCGCTACGCCCTGCCCACCGAAGACGACGAGGCCGAGGACGGCCCGCAGGCCCCCGAGGACGCGGACGTGGCGGCTGAGGCCGACGACGAAGACGACCTCGGCCTCGAGCTGTAGACGGCGGACCGCGCGCCACCCCGGCCGCATGATTTCCTTCGCGGCCGGACGGTGGATTCAGCCGAGCTTGAATCCACCGTCGCAGAACCAGTCCGACTCGCTCAACGCGACATACATAGCCGTCTGCCAGCTGTTCAGGCGCGCATGTCGGCAGCTGTCGGCGTTCTCCTGCAAGAAGTCGCGCACCCCGTCGGCTCCGCCGGCGGCGGCGAGCCGGCCTAGGCGGTACTCCAGATTCGCCAGTTCCTGGGCGGCCTGCGCCGTGTACAACGCGCCGAGCCCGAACCCGTCGAAGTGATGCCGGGCACGGGCCTGATCGGCGGCTGCCCAGTGCTGCGGTGCCTCGACGAAGTACCGCACGGCCGGCGGCCGGTCCTGCTCGACGGCCGCGTGTAGCCACCGGTCGGTGTCGAAGCTGTCGTAGTACGGATGCACCGCAGCCGTCTCGGCCGACGCGGCGACCTGGTTGCCTTTCCTCTTGTTGCACTCGTGGCAGGCTGGCACCAGGTTGAGCGGCGTCACGGCCAGCGCGGGGAACTTCGTCTTCGGCAGGACATGATCCAGGGTCCGCGCGTCCCGGTGCCCGCACGACGGGCAGCGGTCGTACGGCGCTCTGGCCCGGATCGCGTTATAGATGTGCCGGGCGGGTCCCTTCGGGTGGGCCATCCGGTCGTCGTATAGCGTGATCATCTGTTTGCGGGTGACGGCGCCGGCCTCGAAGTGCTCCCCGAGCAGTGCGTGCGCCAGGCCCTGCTCGGCCGCGGCCGCGTAGTTCGCAGCGGCAGCGGTGACCGTGCCGGTCGCCGAGCGGTACACGGCATGCAGGTCCTTGTCGCGCATCCGGCTGATGGCGGCCTCGTAGGTTTCCTGAGCGGTGTGCTGGGGTTTCGGAAGGCTCCACATCACAGCACCCCGCCGGACTCCCGGACGGCGATCAGCCCGCGGACCAGAGCTCGGGCCTCCCCGCCGAGCCGGCCGTCGAACCGATCGAGGATCACCCCGTACGACTCGCCCTGCGCGACCGCATCCCGCAGCACCTTATGGAAACCCGACCGGGTGACTTCCAGACCGAAAACCTCTCTGGTCAGCACCCCGACGTTCTCGCCGAACGTTTCGATCTCGGGCCGCTCAGCGACCAGCACGTCACCGGCTCGCCGCAGCTTCCACGCACACACCCGTGGTACCTCCTGCAACACCACCGGCGAATGGGTCGCGATGATGGCCACCCCGTTGCGGTTGATCAGCAGATCCGACAGCGCACGAACGAACGCGGCCAACAGCGGCGGATGCAAGTGCGCCTCCGGCTCGTCGAGAAGAACCAGCGAACGCTCCTCGACGGTCTCGACCAGACGCGTCATCGTCAGCAGCACGATCTTGTGACCGGAGCTCAGGTCACGGAAAAGGTCACGTGCCGTATCGCCCACGTCGTCACTTGTCGCCAGATCAGCGAGCTCGATCACTCCGGCATCCGCGAAGATCGGGTCACCGGCCAGCAACTGCAACGCGCGTTGCCACCGTTCCCGCCGTGCTGGCTGACGGCAGGCTTGAACACTCCTGCCGAACTCGCCGGCCAGCGTCCGGTGGTCCTTTGGCGGGAGCGGTTTCCCGCTCTTCTTGTCCCGCCGCACCCGTTTGAGACCGATGTAGGCGTACCGGGGATTACTTCCACCGATCGGCTCGAACCTGTCGAAGGCGCTGAAGCTCACCGATATCGCGTTCGTGAAGTTGTCCGCTTGATCGCCGTCGGCGTCGAAGGTGAAGGTGCCCGGCTCGCCGTCAGCGACCGGTGCCAGCTCACCCGCGACGACATGGCTCAGATGGTGCAGCAGGTGGGTCTTGCCGACACCGTTCGATCCGATGAGAACGTGAATGTTCGTCGGCGGCTCGGACTCGGGGACCACGTCGAACTCCAGTACGGCACCCAGATCCGGAAGATCTGCAGGCGGCGGCGTGCGATAGGTGAACCGGAAGCGGGTCAGATGCAGGCCGCCGCGGGCCTGGCGCCGGAACTGGCCCACGACACTCGTATGGGTCACTGCGCGCAGCAGCGAGACGGTCGTGACTTCTTCCGCCAGCGCCCGAGGATATAGATCATCGTCGGCCGCTAAGTCGTGCAACGCAGTCAGGACCTCGGACCGGACGTGCTCCCCGAGCCGGTTCAGCTGCTCGTAGTAGGCGCCGTCCTGGCCCACCGAGAAGAAGCTCTCGTCGAGCTGGTCGAAGGAGTCAGGCAGCGCTGGCGATTTCTGGTCCTGCCCCATACCGAACTGGCCGATCTTGACCTGGCCCACGTCGGTCAGCTGGCCGGCTTCATCACGCACCACCAGCTGGTACAGCGTCTCGAAGCGGAACCAGTCGTCCCAGTTGTCGTGCAGCAGGAACGCCGCAGAGCCAGCACCGTCCTCGGGGACCGCATGCCCGGCCGCGACCACGACGAAAAGCACGAGACGATCTCTTCCTGATCCGCAGACGGCCGGCTGATGTCCGGGTAATGCACGGTAATGCATCGGCGCTGCGATCGACCCGCCTGGCCGTCGCGCCGGGGAGCCAGCCGGCCTGGGGCCCCGGTCACTTACGCACCCGTGCTTCGGCGAAGCAGCCCGCCGACGCCGTCTGGGGTACATACGAGCTATACAGCCGGTTCCCGCCGCAGTCTCGTCCCGGCTCGACCTCAAGCAAGCCGCCCGCCAGAAAGCCGGCACCACCGAAGCGTTGATGCCGACGACGCCGGGCACGGTCCAGCTTGAGCTGAACGCCGCACCGTTCGCATCGTGGCTCTCTGGAACGTTCCGTCCTTCCAGGAGATCGGAAGGGTGCCGATCGAAGGGCTGCATGCGGAATGGCTCAACACCCGGCAAGAACTGGTTCGACGTCTCTGCGGACGCGAAAGTCTAGGGCTGTTGCCGCCACATCCACCCCGGGTCCATTTCACCTACCTCGATCCGGATCACCTCGCCGCCGGCCGGAGGCGCCACGACTCGGTGACCATCGGTGACACCGCGTCGCCGATGTACCTGCCGCAAATCGTGGTGATCTCCGAGAACAAAGACACCGCGATCCATTTCCCGCCGCTGACCTCCGCCATCGGTGTGGAAGGCATGGGGCGCGGCGCCGGCGCGATCGCCGCGCTCCCGTGGCTCGCCGCCGCTCAGCATGTCTTCTACTGGGGTGACATGGATGCGGACGGCCTGGAGATCTTGAACGAGTTCCGTGCGGCCGGAGTTCCTGCCACGTCGCTGTTCATGGACATGGCTGCGTTCGAACGTTGGGGACACCTCGGAACGAACGAAGACAGGTTCGGGAAGCCGCTGAGCGCCCGAGAACAGCGGCCTGTCCCATTTCTCACGACAGATGAATCAGCGCTGTACGCAGGCCTGACGTCGCGGTCATGGGAACACCATCGTCGCGTGGAACAGGAACGGATACCCCTGGCGGTGGCTCTATCGCAGGTCGAAACCCTCACGGCGAGAGCGCCCTACGGACTCGGCGATGCATATCCGCTGGCAGGCCGGTTCTCGGCACCAAACGATCCAGTGGTGACAAACGCCTTGGATGACTGGCCGCCCGCGGACCATGCTGAACGCTGATATCGAAGTGTTTCATTCAGGCTAAGTCTCGCATTGAGTGGCCTAGGTTGAATTGCGTACCGCGCACATCTGGGCTAGATGCGACGGCGGCGGCGCGATGAGGGTAGGAGGCGGAATCCGGTGACAGTTCCGTCTCCTGCGCGGAGGAAGACCTCGTCGCCGGTGCCGTCGATCTCGGGTTTCCCGGCGCGGGTACGGGACACGTATTCGCCAGCACCGTGCTCGTTCAAGGAGGTGAGGAGCGCAACGTCGATGCCGTTGAAAACTTCGAGGCGTCGTCCGCCTGTCCAGCGCACTGTGGTGGAGGTTCCCCTGGCGATGCCTATGCCGGTGTTGCGGTGGTGGAGCTCGGGTAGGTCGGGTTCGCGGTTTCCGAATGTCCGCTGGCGTTGGCGTTCGCTGATGAGGCGCTGCGCGCGGGTTTGGTCACCGGCGAAGAGTAGGGAGGCCGCTGCCGCCGTACGGCTCAGCACGCGAGCGAACCAGCCTTTCTGTTCGGCGGGAATTGGATAGACCTCCGCGAGCGAGGCGGTTCCAGCAGGCTCGGGGAAAACCTGCAGTGCCGGGCCGAGGCCAGGAAAGAGATCGAGTTGTTCCGGGAGCGCTTCGTTGTCGACTGGGTTCTCGGGCGAGGGTGTCCGGCTCAAATTGAGCTGGTCTGTTTCGTCGCTGAGTTCGGCCGGGTCGCCTTGCCACAGTTCGTCGTCGCCGTCAGGGTCGAGGATGTGTACGGTGATGCGCTCGGCTTCCAGGACGGTGGAGATCATGAGCCCTGGTGGCGTTGCCCCGCCGACGTGGACAGACTGGAGTTGGAACGCCGCCTTACTGAGTTGTTCGAGGACGTTCTTCTGGTAGTGGGTGCCCTTGCATTCCAGGACCACGAGGCGAGTCCTCGACAGCAGGCCGTCGGATTTGTGCCCGAAAAGGAAGTAGTCGGGGCGTAGTTTCGTGTCCTTACGGCTGTACGGGCGCAGTCGCCCCTCCGGGATGTCGAAGCCGGCGTCCAGGACCATCTCGGCATCCACTGGGATCCAGGTCCAGCTTGGGTCGCCGTGGCTCAGGACGTGTCGGGCGAGGATGATCGCGAAGCCGATGCCCAGAGTTTCGGATTGCACGTTGGCATGGTGGAAGCGTTTCGCCAGCGCGTCCTCGGACATCCGCAATAGGTGCCGACCACGCGGCAGTTTTACCTTTCCGTAGCTGAAGGCGTCGCAGTACCGCAGTTGAGCCCAGATCCGCTGGATGTCGCGTAGCGCTGCACGCTCCTGGAAGACGGTCGCTCGCCCGACTTCGTGCAGAAGCTCGATCGGGGTGACATCGACCAAGACTTGGTGCATTGCGCTGATGGGTTTCAGCGGTTTCGGCGGACCGTAGTGCGGCCGGTCAATCCCAAGGTTCTTCGCAGCGATCTGCACCCTCTCTGCGAGCCGGTGGTCCGACTCAATCACCACACTTCCCGGACGAACCAGCTGCTGTAGTGCAGGGCTGAGATCCACACACACCTCCAGCAACCTAGAGTCACAACTCGACCACTCCAGGTTGCAGGAGTTCAGGCCACACGAACAGATACACCGGCATGAATGAATGTCTCAGGGCCGGATCGCGGTCGAACTTGCGGTGATGCTCCTGACGGCGGCGATACCACGCGGTCGTCAGCGTCCTGGAGACGTGCGCTCCAAGACGCCTGCACCCTCACCCATCAAGGCTTCGAAATGTCGGACCAGGCGTTGGGTCACCATCGGGTCCTTGATAACTACGCCAACCTCTAGGTTCGTGGACAGGGCTTGGTCGGTGAGATTCGCACTGCTGATCAAGGCGATGGCAGTATCCGCGGCGATGATCTTCGCGTGGAGCGCTGACCTTGACTTGGCCGCTGCGGCACGGCGGTGTGCGGGCCAGTGCCAAAAGGTAGCGCTATCGGTTAGCTGCGAGAAAGCGGCCGAAGCACCGGCAGGGCCGCGAAGGGTGCCCCCATTACCAACGGATCCCTCAAGGACAAGGTCGACCCGTACGCCGCGGGCGGCGGCGGCACCGAGCTCCGCGATAACCTCGGCGACGCCGTAGGCGGCGAAACTGACGATGAGTAGAGAGTTCCTCGCCGCGCGGATAACTTCGATCACCACCGAGCTGGTGAGGCGTACTGAGACAGACGGACTGATCGGCCCGCTGATGACGAGGTCGGTGCGCCGGGACGCCGCCTGCTCCTGTATTAGTGCGGCACTGCGCAACGCCACCGCGATTGCTGTGCCCGGCAGCTTGTGGGCCGTGGCGTCCCAGGCCTGCACAAGGCTCCGGGCGTGCGTGCTCGTGGAGAAACCTGGACGGGCATTTATCAGCGCGGCCTCGACAGCAGCGCTTGGCTTGTCTACAGACATCAATACGGCCGCCCACGCGGAGATGTGCGCAGGCGGCAGGTCTGCCGCGATGCCGGCGATGGTGTCAACAAGGATCTCGTGATTCATCAGGCGAAGAACCCGAAGCCGCTGTCGACGAGGGTGTCCACGAGCAGAGCGCGGTCGAGGTAGTGGTTGCCGCGCTCGCACGAGGTTTCCGAGGCGAAAAGGCAGGCATGGCAGGCGGCTCCTGAAAGCCGACCGTGCATCGTGGGGTCATGCTCTGCGCAGAGCGGGTCGGAGCTGCACAGCCGGGCCGCTTCCAATGCCCGTTCGATAAGGGGACCAAGCCTATCGGCCCGGCCGAGTGAAACTAGACCGCCGAGCGTGCCTTCGCTGTCGGGAGCGGCGGTGTAGAGCAACACTCCCGCGGTGAAGGGCTCACCGTGCCGGGCGTAGACCCGTTCGCCGATGCCAGCGGCGCTGTAGCCGCATTCCAGGGCAACCTCGCGAATCAGTACGTGGGAGAAAGTGTGCAATAGCAGGTAGCGGAGGCCGGGCCATCCTCCGGGTGGTAGCTGGCGTTGTGCCCGCCACAGCTCGTGTGCCCTGATCAGGGTTTGCTCGCGTTGTTTGACTTCGGGTTGGTTTTCCCACGCGGCGACGCGGTCTTCGTCGAAACGCAGGAAGATGCCTTCGCCGCGCATCTCGGCGCACGGTACCCAGGTCGGGTCATTGATCGACAGTTGCGCCCGGCGGAGGTCGGACGTTTCGAGGACGTCCCACTCGGGCGCGTCGATTCGGGTGAATCCGTAGAGCGCGCCGACTTCCCGCAGCCGGGGTGCGAGGACGACCTGCTTGAGCCAATCGCGATGGACGGGCGGCACTCGTTCGGGACGGGTAGTGAAATCGGGCAGCTCGGTTCCGGTGCCAGCCGTGAAGGCCAGCCATTCGGGCTTGAGAAGGTCGAGGTCGTCGCTGTCGTCTTCGGCTTCGGGGTCGGCTTTGGCCCGGTCGCCGATCGCCTTCCACACTCGGTCGACGCCGTACGGTTCGAGTTCGGGCCAGCAGGTTTGGGTAGGCATGAGCATCTTTGCGGTGGCGGCATCGAGGCCGGCGAGGAGCTGCAAGGTTTGCCAGAACTCGGCGACGACCTGGTCGACGGGATGGTCCGCACGTGGAAGGCTGAATACCCGAAGCTGCATGGCGAACCAGCTGTTAGTGGCACCGAGTGCCAGGGTGCGGGTGGGGACGTCACAAGGATCGTAGGTGCCTAGGTGCGGATGGCGCCCACGACAGGCAGGGAGGTTCTGCTCCGCAAGGACTCCCAGGGAGTCGGACATCGGCCGGGACGCACCGCATTCGTCGCAAGAGACGAAGATGTTGGCTGCTTCACCCGTGCTGCCGCGTTCCGACATCTTTAAGGAATGTCCGGCACCGGGATCGACGCCGCGATGGGCGAAGTAGGACCATGGGAAGTCGTCCAGGTGGCCGTTACCGCAGGCGAGTACGAATCGAGCCGGAACGGCGGTGGGACGCCGGCCCCCGTTGCCTCGGCAGGAGTGTACGTAACGGACTTTGTCCGGCAGATAGGCGTGGGGCAGTAGTTCGAAGAAGCCGGCGTCCGCACGGGCGAGCCGGTTGCAGCGGGTATCGGAGCAGCGCAGCCAGGTGGGGAAGAGCGCCACAGGTACTCCGACGCGGGCCCATTCACCGAACGGGTCGGTTGTCTCGGGCAGGTGAGGAGGCAACCGCAGCGCTTGTACCTGGCGGCCGAGTTTCACTCGGATAGCGGCCAGTAGCCGGTCTTCTGTCACCAGGTCCGAGCGGGCGAGTTCCCAGTGCTCCAGGCCGAGCGTCATGACCGACAGGCTCGGTAGATCGGCGACGGAGCCGATGCCGTAGGTGTGCAGCAACTGGTTGGGGCGCAGTGCCCCTACGCGCTGGTTGTTGCGTTGAGGCTCGGTCACTGAGTCACCCCTGTCGTGCCTCCGTTACGGGGGACGAATGGTGGCGGATTCTCGTCGACTACGCCGCCCGCCAAAAGCTGAAGTTGGATGCCAGGCTCGACGTCGCGGAGCGACGTGGGGCACGTGGTCTGCCGCCATCGCCCCTCCTCGGGCCGGTGCAACAGTCCGGCGATGTCATCGCTACGGAACGGCTTGTCATAGGCCAGGCGCCGGGCGGGCACGGCGCGTTCTCGCGCCCAAAGGTCGAGACGTGCTTCCAAGTCGTCCTCGACTCGCTGCCGGATCCTGTTATCGCCGGCCACGTCACTGCGTCGTTTGAGGAACCGCACGACGTGATCGGCAAGTTTGCTGTGCCGGTCGAAATCCTGCGCGCGTAGATTGCCGTTGTAGGTGCGCTCGAGGTCGCGTACGAGTGCCACCAGGACGCCCGTGAGGCCGCGATCGATGGCTCTTTCCGCGAAGGGGGTGACGGACAGAGCTTCGACATGCCGGTAGACGTGGGCATGGAAGTGTTCGAACTGTTCGTAGTGCGATAGATCGCGGGGCCGGGCCCAGTTGTAGACGGTGAAAACGATGCCAGGCGAGGCACGTCCGACGCGGCTGGTGGCCTGGATGTATTCGGCGGTCGACTTCGGTTGGTTGGCGACCACCATGACGCCGAGGCGGGCGACGTCGACGCCGACCGCGATCATGCTGGTGGCCAGGAGCACGTCAATGGGTGGTGGGCTGCCTTTGGGCCGGGTGCCGGTGAATCGGACGGCGAGTTGGTCGAGTAGTGGCCGGATGGCATCCGACGACATCCGGGAGGTAAGTTCTTTCAGCAGCGGGTCGTAGCGGCGGGCCAGCCCGCGTTCGTCTGCACGGATGAGCCGGGTAGACACATCGTCCTCGACCAGTCGGCGCATGCCACCGAGATCGCGCAGGCTGTTGAAGTAGCCGACCAAGGTCATGTACGGATCGGTTACGGGGTTGCGGCCGTACGTCTCGTGCAGTTTCTGAGCCGCGCCGAGCACCGATACGTACACCCGGATCAGGGTCGACTTGATCCGATTGCCGTGCGCACAGATCCCGATGTATCGCCGGCCGGGCCGGTCCTCAGCGGTCCGTTGCCGGGCGAAGAAGCTGTCACCGGCGTCCAGGCCGGATGGCGGGAACACCTCGGTGTGCCGGTTGAACAGATCGCTGATCTGTCGTTGAGCCCTGCGAACCGTCGCGGTGGACGCGATCACCTTCGGCCTCGACCAGTGGCCCGGCTCGGGTTCCCAACTGGCCAGCCGGTCCACGGCGGTCTCGTAGAGACCCACAAGGGATCCGAGTGGCCCGGAGATCAAATGGAGTTCGTCCTGGATGATCAAGTCTGGCGGGCGGAGACGTTCGCAGTCGACGATCCGAGCGGGCGGTGCGCCGCCCTTCATCCGGTGGCTGGGTGCCTCCCACTCAAGGCGTTCGAGATCTTCTGTCAGATAGCCGTGCCGTTCGCACCGTTTGGCGACCCGGCCGAACAGCGCCGCAGTCTCACCCTTCCAGGGGAGTTGGGCGAACTTGTCAACGGTGGCGATCATCAGCGCCGGCGGGTGTCGGTAGATCTCCTCATCCACAAGGAGCACCGGCAGGCCCTTCTCATCGGCTGGTAGCAGGAACCCGCCGGTTTCGCTGAATGGGCACTCGATCTGCGGGCAGATCACCAACGTGCGCCGGTAGACGGGTTCGACAGAGATGTCGCGACCAGCCTCAATGCCGGTGCCGCACCACGGGCAGGTTGTCAGCTGGTGAGGAGACCCTTGGCCCCGGGTCGCCATCCCGCGTCCACGTCGCTGCTGCGCAAGCCACTCCTCGGCATCATCGGTGCGGTTGGGGGTGACACGTCCGCCGACCCACAGGCCGATCCGCATCGGCGTCGCGCCCCAGGTGGCAACATCCTCGCGGCGAAGCATCTCCGCCGCGCAGATCAGCGTCGCCGCCCGCTCGAACTGTTGGATCGTCAGCAGCCGCAACGTATAGCGCATCAGAACGGCCAAGCCGTTCGCTGCATCTAGACCGCCATGCGCCGGCTGAAGACGGCGGACGGCGATGGTGAAGGCGGTAAGGCCTAGGTACGCCTCCGTCTTACCGCCGCCGGTGGGGAACCAGAGCAGGTCAGCCACTGCCTTGCTGGGATCCTCGGTTCGCTCAGCGTGCCGAGGATCGGCCAGCGCCGGAAGGTTGAGCAGAACGAAGGCGAGCTGGAACGGTCGCCAGCGATGGTTGTCAGGCCGGTCGGCGACCGCCAACGCTGCCTCAAGCGTGGTGGTCGGGTGCTCGCGCCGGCCGGCGGCTAGGACGCTGTGTACACGCTGCAGATACATGGCCCGGTTCGCAAAGCCGAACGAGCGGCGTGCCACTGGATCGGTCGCCAGAACATCGATCCCCGCGGCGATCCGGTCGGCAGCCCGCTGGGCGTCTTGCACTGCATTCTTGGCCGCAGACCGGTACTCCCCCAGCCTGCGCTCGGGGTCGTCAATGCTGTCCTCATTGCGGCCGATCCATGCGCGGTAGCCGTCAACCAGCGGTTGTAGCGCCGCGGTTAGTTTCTCGACCGGACCACCAGCCAGCTCGGCTAGCCGTTTCATGTCGAGCTCTACGTCGGCGAGCTCCGGCAGGTCACGGTCGTCCTTGGCGTTGGGGACGTCGGTGAAGGGCGCCTCGTGATCCGGGACCGTTCGCGTGCTGATCGTATGTGCGCGCATCGGATCGGCAGCTTGGTCCGCCTGGACCGCAGCGCCGTGACCGACGGCGAACTCGGGGCAGAATCGATACGCCATCGCGAGCCGGCGCCGTTCGGCCTGGTCCGAGGCATCACCACCGGACACCTGCTCCGGACGAGGCAGGAACGCTGGATGGTCGTCGACGCCTGTTGCCGACAGTTCGGCTTGAAAGATCCATGGCCCGGTATCGCGCCTGGCTGGGGCTGGTTGCCGGTTCTCCAGGAACAGAGAAACCAGCCATGTTCCGTTCACAAGGCGGGCGCGTCCGCGGATCACCACGTCAGGCTGCGCGGCATCGACGGCCTTCGCGTCCAGCAACCCTTCGGCGAGCGGCACGACGATCGTCCCGCCGTGTTGCTGACGCCGCCACACCGGTCGCCCCGCGTGTTCCTCGTGTTGCGATTTGGTCCGCTCGTAGCGGCCCCACTTCGCGCTCACCCGAAGGGCAGTGACATCTCCCCCAACGCAGGCGGTGAAACCGAGAGCCGACGGGGTAAGGCTGGGAACGTTGGGTGCGCTGGGCTCCGCGTCGCCTTCCAGCATGTCGGGCGCCGCAGCATCTGACAGCTCATCTTGCGTGTCGGGATCAACCGGAACGCCATTGGGCGCCAGTCGACCGAGGATGTACCGGTCGAGAGGGTTTTCCCGGGTCGGAAACTCCTCGTCCGGCCCACCCAGCGGGCCGAGGAGATCAGCGAGCACCAATCGCTGCAACTCGTCGCGGATCGTCTGCCCATCCGGTATCGCCAGCACGGTGTCCACAGCCATGATGGTCACCGTAGCGCTTGGGTCCGACACCTTTGGTCCATTACTGGCGTGCGGGTGTCGGCGGCTCCGGGGTACGCCATCGGAGCGTACGGTGTCGGTCCATGCGCAATGGCGCCGCCGAGGTTTCTCGCTCCGCGAAGGAAGGACGCTGATGGCCGAGACGCTCTACAAGGACACCACCTACACCGTCTCCCTGCTGGTCCAGTCGATCGGTCTCGGCAAGGTCGCCTTGCCGGACATTCAGCGGCCCTTCGTCTGGCAAGCCGCGAAAGTCCGAGCGCTGTTCGACTCAATGTACAAAGGCTTCCCGGTCGGCTACCTGCTGTTCTGGGAGACCGGCGCCGACGCGGGCGCACGGCAGATCGGCGTCGACACCAAGGCCACCGTTCCCAACCACCTGATCGTGGACGGTCAACAGCGGCTGACCTCACTGTTCGCGGTGATGACCGGCGCGACCGTCCTCCGCGACGACTACTCACAGACCCGCATCCGCATCGCATTCCGGCCGTCGGACGCCACGTTCGCCGTCACCGACGCCGCGATCGAGAAGGACCCCGAGTTCATCGCCGACATCAGCGCGCTGTGGCAGCAAGGTGGCAAACGAGCGACCACCAAGGCGTACCTGAAGGCGATCTCCTCCCGCAGACAGGTCGACGAGGCGGAAGAGGAGCAGCTCGAAGATGCCATCGACCGTCTTTACGACCTGCAGTACTACCCGTTCAAGGTCGTCGAGCTGGCCGCGACCGCGGACCAGGAGCAGGTCGCCGAGATCTTCGTACGGATCAACAGTGAGGGCGTCACGCTGATCCAGGCGGACTTCATCCTCACCCTGATGTCGGTCTTCTGGGAGAAGGGGCGGCGTGACCTGGAAGAGTTCTGCCGGGCCTGCCGCCTGCCCACGCTCACCGGTGCGTCCCCATTCAACTGGTACATCCAGCCGCAGCCGCCGCAACTGCTGCGGGCTACCGTCGCAGTGGCGTTCCGCCGCGCGGTCCTCAAGCACATGTACACGCTGCTACGCGGCCGAGACCTGGACACTGGCAAGCCGTCTCCGGAGCAGCGCGACGCCCAGTTCGCACGGCTGGCAAAGGCGCAGGACCACGTCCTCGACCTGACGAACTGGCACGAATTCCTACTGTGCCTAGAACGAGCCGGATTCCGCGGCAAGAAGATGATCTCCAGTGAGAACGCAATCGTCTTCTCGTACGCGCTGTGGTTGATCGGCCGGGTCGACTACGCCGTGCCTGTTGCCCGGCTCCGCGAGGTCATCGCACGCTGGTTCTTCATGGCACACACGACATCGCGGTACTCCGGATCTTTCGAGACCCAGGTAGAGCGTGATCTCTCCGGCCTCGTCAACGTGGTCCACGGTGATGCCGACGGTTTCGTCGCCGTGCTCAGCAAGATCGTCGATGACACCCTCACCACGGACTTCTGGGAGATCACCCTGCCCAACGAGTTGTCCAGCTCCGCGTCGAAGTCGCCCGCCCTGCTCGCCTACATCGCGGCATTGAACATCGTCGACGCGGACGCGTTGCTGTCGACCGGCAAGGTGCGGGCCCGCCTCGACCCAGCGGTCACCGCGAAGAAGGGCATCGAGCGGCACCACCTGTTCCCCCGCGCCTACCTGCGTAAGCAGAAAGTCGCCGGCACGAAGCAGATCAACCAGATCGCGAACATGGCCCTCGTCGAGTGGCACGACAACATCGCCATCTCCGACCAGCCGCCATCGGTGTATTGGCCCGACCAAATCGCCAAGAAGGGGGTACGCAACGCCGACCTGGCCACCCAGGTCCGGTGGCACGCTCTGCCCGACGATTGGACCGAGCTGCCCTACGACGAGTTCCTCGCACAACGCCGCAAGTTGATGGCAGACGTGGTCCGCACGGCCTTCGGGCGATTGTCCGACCAGCAGTACGCGCCGGTCTATCCGGCCGCCGGAGCCCCGACGGTCACCGCGGTCCCGGCCCGAAAGCAGTACGCGGTAGGTGTGAGCGATCTGCTCGATGCCGGGTCGCTCATTGCCGGTGCGGTTCTGATCAACCCGACTGACGACGTCGAAGCAATGGTCCTGACCGACGGCCGTATCGCCTTTGACGGCACCTTCTACGACTCGTTGTCCGGGGCCAGCGACGCCGCGCACGGCGGCAGCACCAACGGCTGGTCCTACTGGCTCGCCGACACGGCTACCGGCCTGCGAACCCTGGCCTCGCTGCGCGACGATCTCCTGGCATCCGGCTGAGCAGCAAAGCGCGCGGCAAACTCAAGGCCGGTCGGCTTGGCTCGTGTCGGGCCGATTACTGTTAACGGTCTAACGAAAATCCGACCATCGGGGTTCTCGACATTCTTCTTCTGATCGTAGTTCACGCGCTTCATCAGGGATCTTTCGAGGCGCCCCGGGGCGCGGAGGCGCGGATGTAGTCCTCGCTCTGTTTCGCGCATGTCGAGTGCGCACTTGGCGAGACTGGAGCGAACCGGCTAGCTTCCTGGTGTCGAGATCGGACGACAGGTGACCCGGGGAGTGCTACATGGACAGTCAGGACAGCATTGACGATCAGCTAGTCACCCGCTCCGAGATTGCCGGATTGGTCGGTCTCCGGCGACCCGCGATCACCAACTGGGAGAGCCGGCATCACGACTTTCCGAAACCGGTTCGCGCGGGAGGGGAGGTGTACTTCCGGCGGGGCGAGATCCTTGCCTGGTTGGACAGCCGGCCGATTCCGCCCGGCACACTGAACCGAGATGAAGAGCCGGGCACGACGTACGCAGACCGCGCTCGTGGGAAGTTGTCCACGACCGACACTTCGACCGACCGCATAGGCGCGGCAGACGGAGACCTCCTCGCCGGATCGCATCGTCCCGAGGATCTCCATGAGTTGCTGGGGCCCCTAGCTGGCAGAGTCCGCGGGACAGGGACATCGGCAGACTATCTGCAACTACTGGCGTCATTGATGTTCCTTAAGGCCGCCGATCCCGACACCTGGTGGCGACTGGTGCACCGGATGCCAGGCAGCGGCGACGCCGACCGCGCCGCGCTGCTGTTGACCGCGATCGGCGAGACGGTCGACAAACGGCTGCGTGACTTCGGTCTGCTGCCAGGTATGAAGGCTGTGTTCGGTGGGCTGCAGCCTGCCTCGATCGAGGACCTGACGCGGGTCGTATACCTGTGTGGCCGACTGGGCCGCGCGGCTTTCCCGCTGCTGCTCGAGCGCTACGAAGCCGAGAGCAAATTGGGCAGCAACGAATTCTTCACCCCCGACGACGTCGCACAGGTCATGGCCGAGATCCTAATGACCGGTGCCGGTCCGGATCGGCGACTGTACGACCCGTACGCCCGCGGCGGTGAACTGCTCGTCGCTGTCGCCGGCCGGGCCGGGACTCTCGCCGAGGTGCAGGGCGACAGCCCGCACGCGCACACACTTCGGCTCGCCGGGATGAGCCTGGTTGTGCACGGGCAGCGGGCCAAACTTCACCTGGTCACCGGCTCGCCCTGGCACACGCGGACCTGGCCGCGGCAGGCCGCCGACCTGATTATCACGAATCCCCCCTTCAACGGGACGAGCACCCCGGGTGTGCAGAGAGTCGAGGAGGACTGGCCGTTCGGCCCGCCACCACCGGGAAACGACAACTTCGCTTGGCTCCAGCATGTCTTCGCATCGCTGGACGTGGGCGGCCGGGCCGCCCTCGTCATGCCCAACACCGCCGGCACGTCGGCGCATCAGCGGGAACGTGACATCCGCCAGGCGCTGGTGGCGCAGGGGGCCGTCGAATGCGTCATCGCGCTCCCACCGAAGCTGTTCACCGGTACGCCCATCGCAGTGTCGGTGTGGATTCTGCGGAAGACGCCGAACCCCGATGACCAAGTCCTGCTGGTCAACGCGCATCGGTTGGGCACCATGGCCAAGGGGCGGCGCACCCTCTCAGCGGCCGACCGCGTCGCCATCACTCAGGCGTATGTGCGATTTCGTGAAGACCTCGAAGACGGCCAGCCGCATGCGGGAATCGACGGGCTCAGCATCGCTGTCGATGCCGCCCAGATCGACGGACCCGACTACTCCCTCAATCCGTTGGATCACCAGATCGCCCGAGACCGCCGCGCGACGGCGAGCTCTGCTATGGCCCTCGCCTCGGCGTCCATCGAGAACCTCGTCGACCGGGAAGGCGCTGCGCGAGCCGCCGAGACACAGGTGGAACAGATGGTGACACGCTTGCTCGCACCCGGACCTGCGGGCAACGACCTCCCGTCCGGCTGGCGGCTGGTACGTCTGCGGGAGCTGTGCGACATCACGGCGGGGCCGTCCCACTCGCGGCTGCCACAAGAGCACCGTACGGACCAGGACGGTGTGGTCCTCGTGTTGCCGAAACACCTTGTTCACGGCGGAATCGATGCCGCCGGGGACATCAGGATCACCCATGAGCTGGCCCGCAGCCTGGACAGGTTCCGAGTGGAGCCAGGCGACATCCTCTGCGCGCGTTCCGGGTCGACCGGGTCGTCGGCGCTGGTGACGTGGTCACAGGCCGGTTGGGTGTTCAGCACCAACCTGCTGCGGTTGCGTCAGCTCGAAGCCGGCTCGATCGATTCGCTCTACCTACGCGGCTACCTGTCTCTGCCCGACGTGCAGGAGTGGATCAAGGGCCGCTCGGAGGCCACCGCGATCGCGTCCATCAGTGCCAGTTCCTTCGGCCAGCTGGAGGTTGTGCTGCCGCCATTGCCGACGCAGCGGCGCATCGGCCAGGCACTCCAGGCACTCGACGAGCAAGTCTCGGCCTATCGGGCGCTCGTGGCCGCCGCCGTCAACACCCGCGCCGTGCTGGCGGAGCACCTGTTGAGCGGGGCCTTGGACCTGCAGCCAGACTTGGGCACCATTTTCGCCGAAATTCTTCAGGAAAGGCGCTTGCCGTGAACAACCGCACTACCCCTCCGCCGAATCTCCCTTGGCTGCTCGCGGCGTTCCTGCTGGCCGTCGTCGTCGCGCTGGTGGCGAGCATCCTCAAGGCCAGCACGGGAGTCGGACCCGCCGACGCCGCGTTAACCGGCGGCGCCGCGTTCGCGACGACGATCGGCCTATGCCTGACGGCGCTCGTCGCCCGGAAACTCTTGTGAATCGCAGCCACGGCGAATGAGTCAGAAGAGGGCATCAGGCATGGGGAAGAGGCCGTCGTCGAAGACTGTCGTTGTGGTGGGCGCGCTCTTAGCCGACGGGTTACGGCGGACAGGCGGAGAATTCTTCGGCTTGACGGCCCGTACGGCGGTACGTCCGGCGGCCAATTCCTCGGCATGCCGCTGGTGGTTAAGTTCGAGCAGCCGGTCGAGGACCTCCACCTGCACCGCCGGATCGATGGTGAATCTGCGCCCCTGCCGCGTGTCGTGAAACCCATGTCCGAGAACCAGATCGCTCCAGCCATACGCCTCGGTCACTGCTTCGTCTATCTCGCCGTGGATCTCCCGAAGACGCCGCACGTCGGCCGATGTCGTGCCCTCATCGTGCACTAGGTTGTAGAGCTTCGTCAGCCCCAAATCTCGCCCCAACATTACGGACCGCCGATATGTGTCCAGTTCTCGTCCAACAGTATTCATCCGAGGGGTCAAATCCGGCTGCGCGAACGTCTCGAACCCATCTGACGGCGTGTACCGGGCATCTGTTCGTAAACTGGACTCGCCCTTCGTTGTCCACCAGATGAAGTGCATATTGCTTGACAGCAACGCAAGGTCGGCGGTGTCATTTTTAGCGAATACTACGAGCGCCTCACTAAGCACTTGATCAGCAGGAACGAGCAGTGGAAGGCCAACCCTGCTGTGTCGGGCAATCGCAATTACCCGGTCCATCCCGCTGATTGCTTTCAATAAGTCGCTTCTGCGGCGCCAATAAATCCACCACCTATCCATCAGCCCGGCGTAGCTTTGCGGGTTCTTTTGTTGACAATCAGGCTTCACTCTTTCTTCAGCAATCGCAAATACGTCGCTATACGTCCTTGCTTTTTCAATTGGCCAGTCATGGAAATTGATTATCCAGCGACTTCCATATCCGTCGCGCCTGGAGTTCAAATCGTCGGCGTTGATATAAGGATAGAGCACATCCCCATTCCGGGAATCCTTGGCAATGAGCGCCGATGCCTCCTCTTCGCTCACCACATAGCCCATTGACCCAGGCTCGACTCCTTTAAATGATAGCTTGAAATTTTCTTTTAGACGCTTGGGATTTCCAGCCACTCTTGAGCGGGGCAGTAACGATGGCGTGATCTCAAAAACGTCCTGGCCGTCGAGATTTGACCTTTCGCCGCGATCTTTGTGTCCAATCCAGATTAGGGAGACTTCTAAAGACGCCTTTCCTGGCCAGCGCTGTGATTTGGTGGCTCTATAGACTTGCCACCCTAAAGCGGCCGCTCGATCCAGGCCAACCTCTTTGGTATCCCCCTGAGCAATCGTATTTGTGGCAATCATTCCTACGCGGCCGCTACTAACGGCGAGATTACGGAGAAGAAAGTAAGCGCATAGGTCAGCACGTCCACCGGCCGTGCGACCCTCTGCGATGACTTGTTGTATGTAAGTCAGCAAGTCTTTTCCAAGGCGCCCACTGATCATGGTGCCTCCTGAGAAGGGTGGGTTTCCCACGATGGCGTCGAAGCCGCCGCGGTTGACGACCTCGGGGAACTCCAGCGGCCAGTGCAAAGGGCGGATCGACTCCGGTCGGCCCCCACGCAGCCACTCATTGACGGTGGCACGCACTCGCTGCTCCAGCGCAGGGTCGGCGGCGTCGGAAAGGACCGTGTAGACGTCGTCGCCAATCCTGGTCAGTCGGTCTTCAAGATTTTCTCCATGGTCCTCTGGGCCCCGAGGGCGGTGCTGGCCGCCTACTGATACGGAAAGGGCCGCACCAACGACAGCATCGGCGGCGAGACGCAGGCCGCGGCCGATGGTTTGGGCTTGGGCCAGCCGGTTGGCCTTATCAGCGGCATCGCGGGCGTCCTCGACGACAGAGGATTCGATGGACTCGCGCAATTCGGTGATTTCACCGAGGAGTTCATGGAGACGTTCGCTGACCGGGGCGAATGCCCGGTTGTTGAGCCACCTGCCTTGCATCGGGTCGAGGTGGAAGGCAGCGAGTTGCTCGGCGGAGGTGAGGCCAACCAGGGAGTCGCCGCAGCGTAGGGCGTGGTCAAGGAAGCCGAACGGCTTGTCCTTCGCCAGGGTGATCAGCCACAACGACAACTTTGCGAGTTCGACGGCCATGTCGTCGCGGTCCACGCCATAAAGGCAGCGGGCGGCCACCATCCGCTGGGCGGCGAGCAGCAGGTCGTCGCGATTGCCTTCGGCGCCGGCGAGCGCGGCGGCTTCGACGGGGATGCCGTCGCGTTCCCAGGCGCGGACCAGCACGTCTGCGAGGTATCGGCAGGCGGAAACGAGGAACGCCCCGGAACCCATCGCCGGATCGAGCACCTTGAGTTTGAGGATCTCCGCAGCGGACTTGGCCCGGCTCACCCCAGCGGCTTCCCTGGCGAAAAGGAGCGGAGCGAGGGTGTGCTGCACGACTTCCTCGGCCAGTGCTTTGGGGGTGTAGTGGGTACCGGTCGCCCGCCGGTCGCCGACTTGGGTGAACAGCACCGAGCCAGCCGGAAAGACGGTAGGTGCGTCGCGCAGGTCGGTGCGAAGCAGGCCCCAATGCGGGCGGATCCGCGCGCTCAGGTCGGCGTCGTTGTCGCAGGCTGCGTGCAGCGCGGCGAGTTGAGGCTGGCTGGGTGTGGCGGCGAGCGCTTTGCTGAGTTGGCGCGCGGTCAGCCCACAGCGCTCGATCAGCCAGGCCCGGAAGGCGTCGTCGCCTCGCCCCGCCGCGCTTTCGAGGTCATTCAGTGAGACCTCGGGTTCCTTGTTGCCAATCAAGCCGACGTGCGGGGCGTCCACCTTGATACAGGAGAATTCCAGCAAGCCTTCGTAGACGTGGCCGATCTGCTCGACGTCGAGGCTGGAATAGCTGAGCCTCTCGGCCGCCCGGCCCCGGTGGCGCAGGATCAGCAGGGCATCGAGGATCTGGTAGACCACCCTGTCAGTGACCGCGGCGTCCGTCAGCCAGGGGAAGCGACCGGGATTCAGCAGGGAGCCTCCATAGGCGGGGATCCACAGGTCGGGGTGTTCGCAGCCGCCGTGCACAGCAGCGAAAAGTGCCAGCAGACGAGGCCAGGCGGCGGTGCGTCGGTCGGTGACTTCGTCGCCGTGCAGGGCGCGTACCGCGCCGAGCTCGTCGTAGAGAGTGGAGGCGGCGTACGCCTGGGCGTAGAGCGGGTCGGCAACCGGGAGGAGTTTCTGCTCCTCGGCGTACAGCAGGAAGACCAGGCGCATCAGTACGGTGAGTGAGCCGCGGTAGATTTCCCGCTCGCTGACGTCGCGCAGCAGCGCCCCGCCGGCCTCACGGTCAAGGCGGGCCAGCTCTGCGACGAAGAGTTCGACGGCCTGGCGGACCTGTGCGCCAAGGGTGTTGGTGACCTGGGTGAGGGCGTCGGCGCTCCGGGCGAAGAGCCCGGCCAGGCTGGTCGAGGGCCGGTCGTCGACGCCGACCGGGGGTGCCAGCACGCGCGGGGCTGCGAGCAGGGTGGCGAAAGCGCGCAGCAGCGACTGCTCTTCGAGCCACAGGTCGGCGTCGAAGGTGGCGTAGCCGGGGGCGTCGCCGCTTGCATGAACCAGCACCCATAGCCGACCGTCGGTGAGCAGGGCAAGCGGCGTACCGGCGTCGCGGCACAGTGCGGCAGCTTGTTCGGACAGCGCTGGTTGGTTGCCGCGGGCGCTGGTCAGCGGGGTGCCGAGGTTGCGACGGTAAACGTGCATCCTGGCTGCTCGACCGCCGCCTGGTTCTGGGCCGTACAGAATGTGGTCTGGACGGAATGTTCCGGCCAGTTCAGGAGGAAGGGTGGACCCGTCGGTCCGCGCTCGAAGGAAAGCGCAGCAGTTCGCCCAGGACCAATTCGAACCAACCGGGGCCGAGCAGGTCTGGGGCATCCTGCAGCTCGGCCCAGGCACGCCTGATCCGGTCCCGGACGGTATCGGGCACGGTGTCGAGCCCATGTGGTAGTGCTTCGGTGAGCGCCGGCAGGGTGAGGAACGGCCCTTCCGGGCGCAGCAGCCCAAGCCATTCGGCGTGTTGCTCGGCAGCGCTCGGGGTGTACGGCCGTGGCGGCCGCTTGGTGGTGGTCATCGAACGCCTCCCGCAAGGGACGCTGGGACCAGGAAGGTGACCGCTGCTGGAAACCAGCGAGCGGTCGGTTCGGCGTAGCGGCGTTGCAGGGCGGCGACTTCGCGCTCGCGCTGGGCAGGGATGTCGGCCAGCCGGGCTCGCAGTGCATCGTGGTCGGTGCGCAGTTGCTCGCGTTCCATGGCAAACAAGGTGGGTTGCTCCCAGCGGGGCTGGTCGTCAAGCGCGCCTCTGATCGAACGGTCCAGCTCAGCCAGCACGTCGGCGATGGCGTTGACTTCCTCGTCACAGCGGCGCGCGAGGAGCCCATGCAGGCTGCGGGACCGCTGGTCGGCTCTGGTCGACAACGCGCGGGCGAGTGGAGAGGCGAGTTGCGGCCACAGCGCCGTCAACTGGTCGCGGAGTTGCTCGATGGGCAGTTGTTCACTCGCGGCGGCCAGCCACTGCTCCAGGTCGTCTTGCCGGGCGCGGGCAAGCTTGCCGGCCTCGATGGTTCCGCCGGCGACGACAATCTCCTCGTGTAGTCGAGTTCCTTCCGATCCGGTGACAACAACCCTGCCATGGGCAACAACCGCAGGGGTGCGCAGCAGATCGCCGGGGACGATGCGGGCAGTCACCCGGCTGAGTTTCGCCGCACCAGTCGGACCTGTGGTTTGTGATCCGCGGGCCTGCGCCCAGAGTTCGGCGCGCAGCAGCCGCAGGCACATCTGGACCAGGCGGTGTCCGAGGTGTAGCAGCACGACGTCGGTGCGGTCACGGGCAGCGTCCGCGTCGAAGGTGACTGGTCGCTCCCGACCAGTCACCGGATGCAACAAGCCGTCGTTGCGCGCAGCGGCCCACGCTCCGGGCAGTTCGGGCAGCCGGAACCAAGCGCCGGTGGCGCCCTGCGGGGTCGCCGTGTCCTGTAGGTCGCGGCGGTGCGCCAGACGCAAGCCGGTACGCACCACGCGTTCCACGGTGGCGGGGGTGAGGTTAAGTTCAGTGCGGCTTCCCCGGAGCGCTTCGGTGAGTCGTTCCAAGTCCCGGGCGAGGTCGCGCTCCACCCGCAACCGGGAGCGGCTGGCCCGACGGTCGATCTCCGCGTCGGTGACCTGCCAGTCGGTGCGTTTGCCGGTCATCTTCTGTTCGACCTGGGCGGCGATGACCTCTCCGGCGCTGCCAAGGTCGGCGCGAATGGCCTCGACCTTCTCCACGGCGAGGCGCAGGAACGCCAACTCGTCCTCCAGCGAGCCGCTGGCGAAATCGGTGTTCTGCCATCCAGCGGGCACGAAGTGCAGCACGTTGACCTCGGCGGCGTGCTGGCCGTGCCGGTCTACACGGCCGTTGCGTTGTTCGAGCCGGTTCGGGTTCCACGGGATTTCCCAGTGCAGCAGCCGGTGGCAGTGCCGTTGCAGGTTGATGCCCTCGCTGGCGGCGTCGGTGGCCAGCAGGATCCGTACCGGGTCGAGGTCGGGGTGCTCGGTGAAGACGTTCTTGACGTGGTCGCGTTCGTCGGGGTCCTGACCGCCGTAGAGCAGGGCGATGCGTTCTTTGGGGTATCCGGCGGTGAGGAGGCGTTCGTGCAGCCAGCGCTGGGTGTCGCGGTACTCGGTGAAGATAATGACGCGCTCGGCCGACCACTGGTCGTCGGGTCGGACGATCGGGTCGAGCCAGGTGCGCATCGCGGCGAACTTAGCGTCCGGTCGGTCCTGGGCGGTACGCGCCCAGGTACGCAGTTCGTCGAGCAGGGCGCGTTCGCTCGCCGACAGCGGGGCGGTGAAGGAACGGACTGCGGCGAGGGCATCGGCCTCGGTGTCGGCGTACGCGGTGTCGTCCTCCGCGGTCTCGTCCAGTCGTTCGATCATCGGCCGCAGCACGCGTTCGGCACCGGCATCGGCGGTCGGCGCCGACGCGTTATCGCGGGCGTTCATGGTGGCCAGGTGCGTATCGATGGTCTCGGCAAACGCCTTCGGGCACGAGAAGAGGCGGCGTTTGAGTAGCGTGGTGACGAAGTCCGCAGCGATCTGTCCGCCCTTGCCTGACGCGCCCTCGCGGCGACTGACGGCGTACTGGGACAGCAACTCGTGGGCGTGCTGCTCGGCTGTGGAGTAGTCGACTTCCAGGAACGCTAGGCGGCGGGCCGGGAATCTTGGGCTGCCGTCCCACTTCGGTGGTAGCTCGCTCTTGAGGCGGCGCACCATCACCCGGGCGAGTTGCTCCTCGTTCGGCTTCACACCGCGGGCGAATCGCTGGTCGTCGAGCATCTCCAGGAGGGCGGTGAAAGACTCGGTGTATCCGTTGTGCGGGGTCGCGGACAGGAACAGTCGATGTTCGCAATGCGGCGCGAGCACCCGGATGGCCCGTGTGCGTTGTGAATCGACCGCGTATTTGCCTCGTCCTGATGGGGCGCAGGTGTGCACCTCGTCGACGACCAGCATGTCGAACGTACGTGGGTAGCGCGGCGCGGCGGGCAGGACCTCGCGCAGCAGGCGCAGGGGACGGTCGCGTTTGAGCCAGTCGACGCTGACGATCAGTCGGGGGTAGTGCGTCCATGGGTTGGCGTACAGACCTCGGGAGCGGCGCAGCTCCTTCAGCAAGTTGGTGTCAACGATGCGAAAGTCCAGGCCGAACTTGTCGCGCATCTCGTCGCGCCACTGCCGGGTCAGGCCCGCCGGGCAGACGATCATCATCGTCCGGGCGCGGTGACGCAGCATCAGCTCCTGCATGACGAGCCCGGCTTCGATGGTCTTGCCCAGGCCGACATCGTCGGCGATCAGAAGGTTGGTCCGCGGCATGGACAGCGCACGGACGACCGGATCGAGCTGGTAGTCCTCAATCTCGATGCCGGAGCGGAATGGCGCCTGAAGGGCGGTTTTGTCCGCTGATGCAGTCGCGCCCCAACGCACGGCGTCGAGGAAGGCGTCGAGCTGCGCCGGATCGTCGTAGCCATTGGCCGGATCAGGGAGGCTGGCGCTGTCGTGCACGATCCGGCCGGGCTCCAGCTCCCAGATCACGCGCAGCTCTTCGTCTCGGGCGTCGTCCTCGATACTGACCAGGGTCACCCGGTGCGGCGCTCGGCCGGTCAGCACGTGCGGGTCACCGCTGGCGACTTCTCCGCGCACGACGTCGGACGCCACCCACCGCCGGTTACGTACCGTGACCAGTTGCCCGGGTGCCGGCGCGTCAGGATTATCCGGCGTCGCGGTATCAGTGGTCGATGCTGTATCTGTGGTCATATGGTGGCTGACCTCGTCCGCGTCATCAGTGCCTGTTCTGTCCGCGCGTGCCGTCCAGATCCATCGCTAGACCTCGGCTGTAGAGCCTAATATGGGTTCTCACGGAACGCGGCAGTAGGGTAACTCCCCGATGGAGGAATCGATCATATGGCGCGGCTTGGCATCGCCAAAGACTTCCTGGCCGACTATGCCAAACTGCAGAAACCCGTTCAAAAAGCAGTCGACGCCGCAATCGAGAAGTTCTCCCAGCACACGCACGCCGGCCTGCACCTGGAGAAACTCGCAAAGTCGAAAGACTCGCGTATCCGCACCATTCGTGTGACCGATTTCTACCGAGGTGTCGTCCTCGCGCCCGACACGGGCGACGAGTTCCTGCTGCTGACTGTGCTACCGCACGACGACGCCAACGCCTACGCGGTCAGCCGGCGGTTCACCGTCAACCACGCACTCGGGGTGCTGGAAGTCCGTAACCAGCAGGCACTCGACAGCATCGAGCCGGCACTACGCCAGGCCGCCGCGAACACTCCGCAGCTCCTGTTCGCCTCGGTCAATGATGCTGACCTGATCCGGTTGGGCATCGACGCCGATGTTCTCCCGATCGTACGGGTGATGGCGACCGAGGCTCACCTCCAGGCGTTAGCCAATCTGCTTCCCGCTCCACAGTTCGACGCGCTGACCGGGCTCGCAGCGGGCCTGACTCCGGAGGAGGTCTGGCAGGAAGTCAGCCAGCAGCTCGTCGACGTACCACCGGCAGATGTCGACCCCGACGACATCAGTGCCGCCGCCGCACGTACTCCGGATCGATTCGTGATGGTCTCCGGACCCAACGAGCTTGCGCAGATTCTGGCCCACCCGTTCGACGCGTGGCGCAACTTCCTGCATCCAATGCAGCGCCATGTCGCTTACCGTCCTAGCTACGCTGGCCCCGCGCTCGTCACAGGTAGCGCCGGGACCGGAAAGACCGTCACTGCGCTGCACCGAGCCGTCTTCCTTGCACAGCAGGTGCCGGACGCTTCGATCCTGTTGACCACGTTCACCCGTAACCTCGCTGACGCCCTCGACCGGCAGGTGGGCCTACTCACCGACGACCCCCAGGTCCGCGAACGGATCGAAGTGCTCAACGTGGACAGGCTTGCGTATCGCATCGTCGCCGAGTCCCTCGGCCAGCAGCCCACGATCGTCGACCAACGTGCCCTACGTAACCTCTGGGGACAGGCAGCCTCATCTACGGACGGGCTCAGCGCGGTCTTCCTAGAACGTGAATGGGAGCAGGTCGTCCTGGCACAGTCGTTGACCGACTCCGCCGGCTACCTCGCCGCCCGGCGGCACGGCCGTGGCACTCCCCTCAAACGGGAGCAACGCCTTCAGGTCTGGGACGCCATCCAGCAGGTGACCAGTGCCCTGCGTGCGGACAACAGTTTCACGCATCTGCAGCTTGCCGATGAGGCTGCCCGCATCGTCGCCGCCCGTCCGGACCCGCTCTATCGGCATGTCATCGTCGACGAGGGACAAGACCTGCACCCTGCGCAGTGGCGGTTGCTGCGCGCGGCGGTCACGGCCGGACCGAATGATCTGTTCATCGTGGCCGATCCTCACCAGCGGATCTACGACAATCACGTCTCACTCGGCAGCCTCGGCGTCGGCATCCGCGGACGCAGCCGGAAACTGACGGTCAACTACCGCACTACGCAGGAGATCCTTGCCTGGGCGGTGCGCCTGCTCACCGGTATCGCCCCTACCGGACTTGACGATCAGCCCGACAGCCTAGACGGCTATAGATCGCCCATCCACGGCAGGCGGCCTGTCGTCGCCGCGTACCCGGACCGGGACACTGAATACACCCGGCTCGCTGAGCAGATCCGCACGTGGCTCGACGCCGGGGTGGAACCCCATGCCATTGCTGTGGCCGCTCGCAACAGTCACCTGGTTCATGGCGCCCGAGATGCGCTCACGGTGGCCGGCATCCCGGTCAGCTCGACCACGGCGTCCAAGAGCAACGCGGTACGCGTCGGCACTATGCACGCAATGAAGGGTCTGGAGTTTCGCTGTCTGGCCGCGATCGGAGTTGACGCCGGCTCGGTACCCGCCAAGGCCGCGGTAACCGCCGCTGATGAAGATCCAGTCTCCCACGAACATGATCTTCAACGTGAGCGCTGCCTCCTCTTTGTCGCATGTACCCGCTCCCGTGACTTCCTGTATGTATCCCACACCGGTCAGCCCAGCCCATTCCTGCAAACAAGGTGAAGCTTGACATCTAGACACGCTCGCCGATACCGAGGCGTGCTTGGGTGTTGCGGGCTCGTTCGGCGGCGGCGCTGGCTCCGTATCGGCGTGCTGTCTCCTCGGATGTCCAGCCGAGGATGAGCATCAGGTCGCCGGTATCGCCGCCGGCCAGCTTCCACTCGTGGGCGTAGCTGTGTCGCCATCGGTGGGCAAAGAGGTTGGTGATGCCGGCCTTCTCTCCCAGCCGCTTGAGGCGGATCTTGATGCCGGCTGCCCGCAGCCGACGAGCCCCTTTCAACGCGATCCACAGCTGAGGCACATCGTCGATGCCGGTGCGTCGGTTCCGGGATCGGATGTATCGACGGAGTATGCGCGCCGTTTGAGAACCCAGCCGGACACGGCGTTGCTTGCCGCCTTTGCCGTGCAGGACCACCGAGTCGGTGTCGAGGTCCACGTCGGTGACCAGGAGATCGCCGATCTCGGAGAGCCGGGCACCGGTGTTGTAGTACATCCGCACGAGTGCCTGGTCACGCAGCTGCGCGAAGTCGTTTCCTTGACAAGCCTCGAGGATCTGGCCGGTCTCGTCGTCGCTGATGACCGGGATCAGTTTCTGCACGGCCATCGGTTGCGGTACCCCGGACATCGGCGATCGCTCGATTTCGCCTTCTTCGAGCAACCAGCGGAAGAACTGTTGCAGGCTCTTGTGCTTGTTGAGGCTCGTTGCGGCTGACCGGGTCTCCAGCATCCAGGCTTGGAACGCTACGACTTGCCGTTTGACGACAAGGACCGGGTCGTGAGCGCCGGCGGAGTCGGGCATCTGCTCGGCGAGATAGTCCGCGAGTTGACGGGCGGCGAGCAGGTAGTTGTAGCGCGTGCTCTCGGGATGGTTGGCGGCCCGTAACGATCGTTCCCAGTCTCGCAGCAGCACGGACCATGCCGGAGGCTCGAGATCGCACCACAGCTTGGCCACGTTCATCGCCGACCTCCGGTTCAGAAAGTCATAGCGGCCTGCGTCCAGATTCCCTGACTCCAGAGTTGTTCTGGGGCGCCGGGCGTTCAAGCGGGTGCACCCGATCGATCTACTGTCAGCGCGTCGACAGCACACTCTGGTGGCGCCGAAACCGGCATGCGGAGCTGTTACGGCTGCTGGAACGGCGAGCGCATCTTCTTGGCCGCGAGGGCGCCGCGTGTTCGGCGCACGAGCGTGACGAACTCGTGGGGGTACAGGACGAGGACGTTCGGGTTGAGGTTGGTCGCCTGTCGGAAGCCGCGGTCGCGTGTCACGCAGTATTTGATCGACGGGGGTGCCGCATCATCGGCGGCTTGCAGGGCGGTGGTGAAGACGCACGCGTCTTCGTGGTCGAGGGGTGGGTGGCCGTCCACGTTTACGATCTCGATGCGGCCGCCGTTGGTCATGTCGTAGACCAGGTCGTAGAGGAAGTCGTGCAGCAGGTTCTCGGCGTCTTCTGGTGACCACCCGAGTCCGCGGGATTCGGCGGTGGCCCCGTCACGAGGCTGCCGGGCCTTCAGCACGAGCAGGTCAGCGATGTGGTCGGAGGTCCACACCTCGAGCAGTTCCGGACCCGCGAACCGGCCGGTCGTGGTGAGCGCGACGGCTCGCAGGCTGTCGATCCGGCTGTCGGCTCGGTTCGGAACCGGTGCCTGGCTGTTGCGGGCCGCCGCATCCCGGAATTTGTCCCAGGCGAACGGCGGCCCGAGCAAGTCCGCGACGTCCAACAGAATGTTGAGATCGAAGACGACGGTATGGAGGTCTGGTTCAGCCTCGTGGTGCGCTGGCACGCTGCGGGCGCTCCCGGTTGATACGGGCCGCGACACGCGGCGGCTGGTCATGATCGCAGGCCGTGGTGAACGCAGAAGCCACGTGCTGAGGGCTTCCGGGATCGTCGTCAGGCGTTTGGTGACGGAAGTCGGAACGGATGTCAGCCAAGATCTGCTTCCTCTCCGCGGCACTGATCTCGGTGTCGGCAGGGCCGTGGAGGCCACCGGACACCAGGTCAGCCACGCGTCGGCCAGCCAGGGAACGTCGCCGGTAGAACCGTTTCATCTCCTCGTCCCGGATACGGGCCTTGCTGGGCTCGTGGTCAGGCAGACCCTGCCGAGCGACACGCCAGGGAAGTTCGTTGTGGGTCAACTCGGAGAGGTCGTCACCGGACAGGTCGCCGTAGACCTGGCAGACCAACGAAATGACCTGGGACCCGGTAGGCGCCAGGTTGCCGGGGTCGCCGGTGGGCCAGCTCCTGACGGTCCGCTGGCCCCGGTGTCGGTCCCAGAGCGCCACCGTCACCGGCCCGTCGCGCCATGCTTCGATTGGATCGGTGAACAAGGGCTCGTCGACGAGTGCCAGATGCCAGGCCTGGCTGTAGTAGACGAGCTTCTGCAGCCGCATGGCCTCGACCGGCCCGACATGGGTCAGGACCGCCGCCGCGACGTCATGCACGTTACTTGGCAATGTGGGCCCCCGAACTACCTACGTACAGCCGATTCTACAGGTCGCCGCATGATCGTCACATCGCTCGCCGGCGCCTGAACCCCTGGCGGCCGGAGCAGCAGGCGGTCCGGACGACCTGGTCAGTCACATCGCCTTGGACGACTCCTTGACTCGCCAACTCAATTCAACGGCATCGGAGTGAACGGGAATACGCCCGGCCTCGATTCCCGTCAGCACGGCCGGGACCAGCCCGATTTTGCAACTCACCACCGCCCGCCCAACGGAGCTCGTGAAGCACGACAGATCAGTGGGCAATGAGGCATCGCGCCATCCGGAGTGGAGTTAAGGGATCTGCGGGCGGCTCTTGATCGTCCGGTAGCGCCGAGCGGCGTGCAAACTACGAGAACCGCCTCGCCATCAAGCGAAAACGCTGTGACCTGCTGAAACTTAGAACGCCAGTTGGCGGAGCAGCCGAGTCAAGGGCTCCATCGAATCCGCGCTTCACACGCCGGACCATCGAAAGATGATGCTTGAGCTGCAGAAACTCGCCCGGAGGTTCATTGTGGAGACGGCGAACTGATACCGGGTCAAGTGGTCTATCACCCACCGCCATCGAAACACATCCATTAAAAAAGCGTTCCCGCAAGTCTCTGACCTGCGGGAACGCTTCAAAATGTCGGGCTGACAGGATTTGAACCTGCGACCCCTTGACCCCCAGTCAAGTGCGCTACCAAGCTGCGCTACAGCCCGATCCCGCCCGGGGCCTCAGCCCCGCGCGACATCTCGTACAGACTAGCAACCTCACCCGTGGGCTTTTCCGCGACCCCCCGGCCCGGTCTTCTTTCGGGGCTTCACGGAGACCTCGATCGGCGTGCCCTCGAAGCCGAACTCCTCGCGCAGCTTGCGCTCGATGAAGCGCAGGTAGCCGGCATCGAACGGGGCCGTCGTGAACAGCACGAACCGGGGTGGGGCGACGCCCGCCTGGGTTGCGAACAGGACCCTCGGCGCACGACCGCCGCGGACGGGGTGGGGGGTTGCCTGGGTCAGGGCGGTCAGCCACTGGTTGAGAGCACCGGTCGGGATGCGGGTCTCCCAGGACGCCAGCGCGCGCCGGATCGCGGGGGCCAGTTTGTCGACAGCGCGGCCGGTCTTGGCGGAGATGTTGACGCGGACCGCCCAGGTCACCCGCTTGAGGTCGCGGTCGATCTCCTTGTCCAGGTAGAACCGGCGGTCGGGGTCGACCAGGTCCCACTTGTTGAAGGCGATGACCAGGGCCCGGCCGGCCTCGATGACCTGGGTGATGACGCGCTGGTCCTGCTCGCTGATGACGTCGCCGGAGTCCAGCAGGACCACGGCGACCTCGGCGGCCTCCACGGCGCCGGCGGTGCGCAGGGACGCGTAGTACTCGGTGCCGGACGCCTGGTGGACCCGCTTGCGCAGGCCGGCGGTGTCGACGAACTGCCAGACCTCGCCGTCCATCTCCACCAGGCTGTCGACCGGGTCGACGGTGGTGCCGGCGACCGAGTCGACGACCGCGCGCTCCTCCTTGGCCACCCGGTTCAGGAGGCTGGACTTGCCGACGTTGGGCCGGCCGACCAGCGCGACCCGGCGCGGGCCCCGCGGGCCGCCCTCGACGACCGGTGGGGTCGGCGGGAGGGCGTTGAGGATGTCGTCGAGCAGGTCGCCGGAGCCGCGGCCGTGCAGGGCGGAGATGGGGTGCGGCTCGCCCAGGCCGAGGGACCACAGGTGGACGGCCTCGAGTTCGAGGTTCTGGTTGTCGGCCTTGTTGGCGACCAGGATGACCGGCTTGTGGCTGCGGCGCAGCATCTTGACGGCGGCCTCGTCGACGTCGGTGGCGCCGACCGAGACGTCGACCACGAACACCACCACGTCGGCGGTCTGCACGGCGATCTCGGCCTGCGCCGCGATGGCGGCGGCCCGGTCGCGGGCGTCCGGTTCCCAGCCGCCGGTGTCGACGACGGTGAACCGGCGGCCGCTCCACTGGGCGTCGTAGGGGACACGGTCGCGGGTCACGCCCGGCTTGTCCTCGACGACCGCCTGGCGGCGGCCGATGATGCGGTTGACCAGCGTCGACTTGCCGACGTTGGGGCGGCCGACGACGGCGACGACCGGGACGGGACCGGAGAAGGAGTCTTCGGCGGTGGCGGAGTCGTCCGAGTTGAAGTCGAACCCGCCCTCGAAGTCGTTGATATCGAGGCCGGCGGGAAGTTCAGTCACTTACTTACCTTGCTGTTCAGCAGATGCAGGAGGTGGGCGACGACGTCGTCGATGCCCATGCCGGTGGTGTCGACCTCGACGGCGTCGGACGCCTGCTTGAGGGGGTCGACGGCGCGGCTGGAGTCGAGCTTGTCGCGGCGGGCCAGGTCGGCCTCGGTGGCCGCGACGTCGGTGGCGTCCTCGGCGCTGCGCCGGGCGGCGCGGGCCGCGGCGGACGCGGTGAGGTAGACCTTGAGGTCGGCGTCGGGGGCGACCACGGAGGCGATGTCGCGGCCCTCGACGACGATGCGCGGGTGGCCGGCGATGATGGCCTGCTGGAGGGCGACGAGGTGTTTGCGCACGGCCGGGACGGCGGCGACCGCGGAGACGGCGCCGGTGACCTCAGGGCCACGGATCGGGGCGTCGACGTTGGTGCCGTTGGCGGCGAAGTGCGGGGCGGACGGATCGGTGCCGATCGACAGCTCGGTCTCCAGCGCGATCTTGGCGATCGCGTCGGGATCGGCCAGGTCGGCGCCGCCCTGGAGGACGGCCCAGGTGATGGCCCGGTACATGGCTCCCGTGTCGAGGTAGACACCGTCGACCGCGGAGGCGAGGCGCCGGGACACGGTGGATTTGCCGGATCCGGAGGGGCCGTCGACGGCCACCACGCACTTCTCCGGCCGTTCGTGAAGTGCCACCGTTCCTCCTGAGGGATTGCCACCGCCGAACCAACCCTCCCATTGTGCCGAAGAGCGTGGCCATCGACGAACCGGGGCCGGTCCGCTATGTTACCCATGAGTAACTAAGGAGGCCTGCCATGCCGACCCTGGACCGTCACGACGACGTCTTCGTTCTCGACCTCGGCGACACCGAGAACCGTCTGCACCCCGACCTGATCACCGCCGTCAACGGCCTGCTCGACGAGGTCGAGAAGGCCCCGTCCCCCGCGGCGCTCGTGACGACCGCCACCGGAAAGCACTACAGCCTGGGGCTCGACCTCGACTGGCTCGTCGCACACGCGGATCAGCAGGCGGCGTACATCGCTTCCGTACAGGAACTGCTCGCCCGCCTGTTGGCCCTGCCCATGGTGACCGTCGCGGCCATGCCCGGCCACGTCTTCGCCGGAGGCGCCATGGTGTCGCTCGCCCACGACCTGAGGGTCATGCGCGCCGACCGCGGCTTCTGGTGCCTGCCGGAGGCGGACATCAACCTGCCCTTCACCCCCGGCATGAGCGCCCTCATCCAGGCCCGGCTCACCCCGCAGACCGCGCACGAGGCGATGGTCACCGCCCGCCGTTACGGCGGCCTCGAAGCCGCCGAACGCCACATCATCGACCAGGCGGTCCCCGCCGACGCCGTCCTTCCCACCGCGATCTCCCTCGCTCAGGCCCAGGCCGGCAAGGCCGGCCCGACACTCGCCACGATCAAAACCCGCCTGTACCCCGGCGTCCTGCAAGCCCTCCGCTCAAACCAGCTTTAGAGGTACGCCCCGCGAGCCCCGCCGAGCGCAAGAGGCACCACCACTCCCCCGGCCCACGGCGGTCACCCGAGGGCTGCGCTCCGAGCCCGCAGCCCTCGGTGGCGATGCCCGCACCCGCGCACCAACCGTGGCCGTGGCATGACCGGCGATCGGCGGGGTGACCCGCCGCCGAGTGGGCAGCGCAGGCCCGGCAACGGGGAGAAATCGCTGCTCAGCAATGCACTGCCATCCAGGAGCCGAAGAAAGCGGGCATCGACCGGAACCGTCATGCCCCGATCCTGCCCGCCGGGTACGACATTTTTCGGCCGCCCAGCGCCGGGCCCGGGTGGCCGTCTCCAGACCGGCACACCCGAGCCCACGAACTCCCGGCTCCGACACCTGCGCATCTCCAGCGAGACGGACCCGAATGGGCACTCTGCGGCTACGGGAGACAGCGTTCCGGTTCCGGTCGATCTCTAGCGGGACGGGGCCGGAGTGGGGTCGGGAGTGGGCGTGCGGCGGCTGCGGGAGACGGCGACACCGGCCAGGCACAGGGCGCCGCCGAGCAGGGTCAGCCAGCCGGGGACCTCGCCGAGGACCAGCCAGGACATGACGACCACGACGGCGGGGACCGCGTACGTCGTGGAGCCCATCCTGCCGGCGGTCGTGCGGGCCAGCGCGTACGCCCAGGTCGTGAACGCGATCGCGGTGGGGAAGACGCCGAGGTAGACGACGTTCAGGGTGATCGACAGCGGGGCCTCGGAGACGTCCGAGATCAGCCGGCCGGCGAACGGAAGGCAGGCGATCGCCCCGATCACACAACCGAACGTGGTGGCCTGCAGCGCGGTGGCGTGTTTCAGCGCGGGCTTCTGGGCCACCACGCCGGCGGCGTAGGTGACGGCCGCCACCAGGCACAGGACGACGCCGAGGATCGACGTGCGGCCGCCGCCGGACATGGAGAAGCCGACCACGAGGGTGCCGAGGAACGACACGACGATGCCGGCGAGCAGCCGGGGCGGGAAACCCTCGTGCAGGAGCCAGCCGGCGAGCAGGGCCATGACGGCCGGGCCGACGTTGACGAGCATCGCGGCGGTGCCGGCGTCGACGAGCTGTTCACCCCAGTTGAGGGCGACCATGTAGAGGCCGAACCAGATCACTCCGGAGATGATGATTCCCGGCCAGGCGGGGCGTGGTGGGAGCCCTTGACGGCTGATCGCCAGGAGGATCACCAGCGTGACGGCCCCGGCGAGCAGCCGGCCCAGGGCCAGGGAGCCCGGCGAGAAGTGCGGGGCCGCGGCCCGGATACCGACGAACGCGGACGCCCAGAGGACGACGGTGATCGTTGCCGCGGCGATGGCAGCGCGCGACGGGCGTACCGAATCGGGGGTCATGGGAGCAAGCCAAGCGTGCCGCGCGGCTGGGCGCTAGCGAGAATCGGACCTGGCGTTGCCGATGTCACAGCAGGCCGAGGGCCTGCACGGCCTCGAAAGCGGGGGTACGCACGGCGTAGCGGGTGATGCCCCAGCGCTTTTCGTGGCGCTCGATGGAGGCGCGGATCTCCTCGACGGTGCCGATCAGCACGAACGGTGCGGCAAGCAGATCAGAAACGGACACACCGATCTCTGCCGCGTGGGGCGCCGCGACCGATTCGGCATCGTCGGTGATCTCCATGATCTGGACGAGGGCCTCCAGCGGCGGTGGCGTCTGCCGGCCGGCGGCACCGGCGTGGACCTGCTCGATCTGGGCGTCGACCTGGTCCGGCCGCCAGCGGACGGTGTGACTGTGGCCGTCGGGAAGGGTGCGGCCGAGCCCGGACAGGCCGACGATGTCGGCGTGCGCGCCGGCCCAGCGCAGCAGGCGGGTGTTCGCGGTGCCGAGCAGCAGCGGGACACGCTCCTGAACGGGGCGCGGCTTGTCGAGGCGGGCTTCGTGCGCGTCGAGGTGCGGGGTGTGCACGGTGACGGTGCCGCCGTCCAGCAGAGCGCGAACGGCGTCCGCGACGGCGATGCAGCGTTCCACACGACCGGGGACGTCGGGGCGTTCGCGGCCGACGGCGAGCCATTCGGCGGGGGTGTGGCCGGCGCCGAGGCCGACGCGGGCACGGCCGCCGGAGACGACGTCGAGGGTGGCGACGTCGGCGGCGAGCAGCAGCGGTTCGCGGATGCCTGCGTTGGCGACGTAGGCGCCGAGGGTGATGCGGCTGGTCACGGCGGCCGCGGCGGCGAGGGCGACGTAGGGTGCGGCGCACGCGCCGGGGTGGTCGGCGGCCTGGAGGGTGTCGAAGCCGGCGTCTTCGGCGCGGCGGGCGAGGTCCAGCCAGGAGGCGGCATCAACGGGCTGCGCCTGGAGCGCGAAAGTGGTCACCACCCGAGCCTCCCATTCGGCTCCAGACGGATCGAAGAATTTCTGCGTACGGCAGACGCCGCGGGTCCGGCTGGCGGAGCGGGTGTGAGTCAGCAGGCCTGCGGCAACTCGGCGCGCATGTCCGGTTCGAACTCCTGGTAGGTGCCCTTCCGGGTCTTCTTCGCGCGGTACATCGCCAGGTCGGCCTCCTCCAGCAGGCGTTCGGCGGAGCGGCCTCCGCTGTAGGCGACGCCCACGCTGGCGCGGGTGAGGACGGTGCGGCCGGCTATGTCGTACGGCCGGGCGATGGCGTCGATGACCCGCTGGGCGATGTCGCGGGCCTGGTCGCGGTAGGTGAGCGGGTCCAGGAGTACGGCGAATTCGTCGCCGCCGAGGCGGGCCGGCATGTCGGTGTCGCGGATGGCGGCGCGGAGCCGGCCGGCGACCGCTCGGAGCAGCTCGTCGCCCGCGGCGTGGCCGAGAGTGTCGTTGACCTGCTTGAAAAGGTCCAGGTCGAGGTAGAGCAGGGCGGCGGTGCCCCCGGTGATGGTCTCCTCGACACGTTGCAGGAACAGGGCCCGGTTCGGCAGGCGGGTCAGCGGGTCGTGCTTGGCCTCGTGCACGGCGGCGAGAGTGTGTGCGCCGGTCAGCGCGAGGCTGGCCTGCTCGGCGAACGCGGCGAGCACATCGCGGCGCTCGGCCTCCCTAACCTCCGCACCGACACCGTCAGCGGAAACGATCACGGCAGGCGAAACAGCGCCCCCGGGCGAAACGGCGCCTATTCCGGCGGGCGACACGGCGGCAGGCAAAGCAGCGGCGGACGAAGCAGCGGCAGCAGGTGAGGCAAAGGTGGGTGAGACGGCGGTGATCACGAGGGCTCCGGCCACGTCGCCGTTGATGTGGACCGGCGCGGCCTCCAGGTCACCGCAGGTGACCGGTGCCCCCGCCGTCGCCGCGCGGTCCGCGGCGTAGATCAGGTCCTCGTGGTGGTCGCCGCAGACGGAGGCGACCGCGTCGCGCAGCACGAGTGCCACCGTCACCCCGTCGAGCAGGCCCGCCGCGCTGGAGGTGATCATGTCGAGGACCTCGGCGAGGGGCCGCTGGCCCGCCGACCGCTGGACGCGCAGCAGCGTCTCCAGCAGGCGTTCCCGGCGTTCCAGGGCCTCCACCAGCTCAAGGCGGGCGGCCGCCTCCCGCTCCTGGGCGAGGCGGAGACGGCGTTCCGCCTCCAGGGTGCGCAGACTGCGCAGCGCCAGCCCCAGGACCCGGGCCATGCCCTGCAGCATCTGCCGTTCCTCGGCCGCGAACGGTTCGTCGGCGCGGGCGACGACCAGGCGGTCGGGGGTGCCCGAGTCCCGGTCCAGGACGTGCACGGTCACGTGCATGGGGCCGGCGCCGGGGAACGTCGTCTCGTCGCATCCGGGGCCGAGGCTGGTGAACAGCGATGTCGACGGGGCCCGGCCGAGGCCGACCGACGCCGGGACCTCGTCGCCGCAGATCACCGCGGCCACCTCGGCGTCCGTCGCCTCGGTGGCGCGCTGGACGGCGAGGCGGGCGGCGGTGGACACGGTTCCGGCGCGGGTGATGGCGCTGAAGAACTCGGTCAGCTGCAGGGTCGACCAGCCGGACATGACCTCAGCCGAGGGCGAGTGCGACGACGGTCAGATGGTGCATGCCCTTGGCCTGCGGTTTGCGGACGATCTCGCCGTTGGAGTAGAAGCCGCCGTACGGGATCGGCTTGATCGCGTCGTGCAGGCGGGACGCGGCGAGGTCGGTGCCGTCGGGGCCGAGCGCGATCGACCGTACGCAACAGTCGAAGACCAGCAGGCCGAGGGCTTCCGAAGGAAGACCGGAGGTGGCCTCGACGGCAGCGGTGGAGGCGGCGTCGACGATGCCCTCGGGGTCGGCCTCCATGAACCAGACCATCGCGCCTTCGGGGGTGTCGGCGAGCCCGGAGATGGACCGGGTCGCCGGGTCGGCCTGGAAGATGACCCGGATGTCCTCGCCGGTGCGGCGGGCCAGTCCGAGCGGGCGGATGGTGGCGAAGTTGAGGAACGCGGCGGGGTCGTCGGCCAGGGCCGGGTCGGCGCCGGTGCGGCGCAGGTAGACGTCGAGGGCGGGTTCGCCGTCGAGTTCGAAGATGGTGCCGGATTCGCTGCGGGAGACGACCATCGGCTCGCCGGTCTTGCGCCAGCCGTGGGCGATGCCGATGCCGAACGGGGCGGGTGAACCGAGGGCCGCGCCGAGGACCGCGTTCGGCAGGAGCTGCACGGTGGTGCCGTCGCTGAAGAAGTGGAAGGTGCCGGTCTGGGTGACGTTGTCGCCGGCGCAGCCGCCGACCAGGGGTACGAGGGCGCCGGCGACGGTGTAGGCGCCGCGGACCATCTCCTGCTGGTCGCTGCTGCGGCCGTCGCCGAGCAGCAGGACGACCCGGTTCTCGGCGTCGACGTCGTCGAGGCAGGAGGCGGCGCGGATGCCGGCCTCGTACAGGTCGTCGACGTCGCGGGGGACGGCGCGCACCGACACGTCGTAGCCGCCGAGGGCGTTGACGACGACGCCGGCGCCGCCACCGTCGGCGGTGAACTCGCCGGACGTGGAGCAGCCGATCATGAGGACGTCGCCGCCGGCTTCGGCGTGCACGGCCTCGGCCATCTCCCGGGTGGCGTGGGTGAGCGACGCGAAGACGATCAGCAGGCCGGCGCGGCGCCCGCCGAGGGCATCCCGGCAGGCCTGGGTTCCGGCTGTCGCGGGATCCGCCGCCAGGCTACGTCCGACTCCGAACCACCGATCCGCGCCCATGTGCACTCCCGAGGTCAGCGGCTCGCGGTGCGACCCGTCCGGAAGAGATGTTCGGCGGTCCGGTCCGTCTTTTTACACATTTCGTACGGCCTACCGGGGCCACTGTGCCCGTCCGGCGCGAGGCAGGCCGGACACCGGGCCGCCAGGGCGCCGCACGGGCGGCGGCGGAATGTCACCGCTGTGAACGCATCCCCGGCGATCATGAGCAGGTCTGCTCGCCGCCGGCCTGGCCGGCATCCTCGCCCTGACCGTCGCCGGCACCGCACCCGCCCTCGCCGCCTACCCCGACCCGGGCGTCGTGACCGGCTCGACCAACGCCCACGACCCGACGATCGTGAAGCGCCCCACCGGCGGGTACCTACTGGCCACCACCGGCGACGGCATCACCCTGAAGACGTCGGCCGACCGCACCGCCTTCGCCGACGCCGGCCGGGCGTTCCCGAACGGCACGTCGTGGGCCACCTCCTACACCGGCGGCAGTGCCAACCTGTGGGCGCCGGACCTCTCCTACCGCAACGGCAGGTACTGGCTGTGCTACTCCGCCTCGACGTTCGGTTCCAGCCGGTCGGCGATCTTCCTGGCCACCAGCACCACCGGTGCGTCCGGCAGCTGGACCTACGCCGGCAAGGTGATCGAGTCGACCACGAGCACCGGCTGGAACGCCATCGACCCGACCCTGACGGTCACCCCGTCCGGCGAGTGGTGGCTGACCTTCGGCTCGTTCTGGTCCGGCATCAAGATGGTCACGACACCGATGCCGACGTGCTCGTCCGGCACCGCGAAGCTCGGCATCAACCTGCTGGGCTGGGACTCCTCGGCCTGGCCGTACGTCTACTGAGCCGGACGGCGCCGGCACTCCTCCCTGGTGCCGGCGCCGTCGGTGGTTCAGATCCCGGCGGCCCGCACGCCCGCGTGCAACTCGGCGGCCCGGTCGATGAGCTCCTTCACGTCCCGCAGGCCGGCCGGCAGCGTCAGGTAGACGTGGTCGGCACCGGCCTCGGCGAACGCCGCCACGTCCGCCACCAGTTGCTCGATGCTGGCGGTGAGCGGCTCCCGCGGCTCCACCGACGTCCCGGTCACCCCGAGCACCGCGATCTGCACCGTGCAGGAGATCGGCGTCGTCCGCCCCGCCTCGGCGGCCAGCTCCGCCAGCCGGGCCCGGGTCGCCGTCACCTGCTCCGGGGTGACCCCGCTGGCGACCCAGCCGTCGGCCCGCGCGGCCACCCGCCGCAGCGCCCGGTCCGCCCCGGCGCCCGCGCCGAGCAGCACCGGGATCCGGCCGGCCGGCTTCGGCCCGATGTCGGCTGCGCCCACCTCGTACCGCTGCGTGGAGTAACTGACCGGATTCGGTCCCCACACCGCTGCCGCGATGTCCAGGAAGTCGTCCAGCGCGCGTCCGCGCTCACTCAGCGGCACCGCCGCACCGGCCGCGAACTCGTCCGGTGACCAGCCCGCCCCGAGCCCGGCGACCAGCCGGCCGCCACTGAACGCGTCGAGGGTCGCCAGCTCCCGGGCCAGCCGCAGCGGCAGGTGCAGCGGCACCACCAGCACGCCGGTGCCGAGGGTGATCCGTTCCGTCACGGCCGCCGCCGTGCTGAGGGTGACCAGCGCGTCGGTCACCCCGCGGTAGATCTCCGGCCAGGCCAGCCCCGGCACCGAGTAGAGGCCGTGCGACCCGCTCTGGTCCTCCGGCACGAGGAACCGCTCGAACACCCACAGGCTGTCGTAACCGATCTCCTCGATCGCCCGCGCCGCGGCGACCACGTCGGCGCCGGGGGTGTAATGACTGAACTGGGGGAGGCTCACGCCGAGTTTCACCATGACCCGACGATTCCACAACGGACGGTCGGGTGCTGACTGCTTCCGGACAGGTCGCGCTCCCACGGTTGTGAAGATCTAGTGAATTGAGTTGATCCGACCGGCCCGGTAATCCGTGGTCATGGGCACGGGAGTCCCGCACAGACATCACACAGGTCATGGAGGCCCACGTGCTCGCCGTCGTCCGCATGTTCGCCTTGCCCCGCCGGCTGGCCGGGTTGCTCATCGCCGCGCTGGCGATCGTCCTGCTCGACCCTCGCCCGGCGCTGGCCGTCGAGCCGGGCGTCCCCGACCCGCCCAGCAACCTGATCACCGACACCGGTGCGGGAAAGATCTCCGCGGCCGACAAGGACTTCGTGATCAAGGTGCGCCTGGCCGGGCTGTGGGAGATCCCCGCCGGGGAGATGGCGCAGGACAAGTCGAAGAGCAACCGGGTCAAGGGCATCGGCGCGGACATCGCCGAGCAGCACAGGGTCCTCGACCAGCTGACCCGGGACGCGGCGAAGAAGCTCAAGATCCAGCTGCCGGACGAACCGAACGAGGATCAGCAGGGCTGGCTCCAGGAGATGGAGGACGCCAACGTCGGTGAGGACTTCGACCAGGTCTACATCGACCGGCTCAGGGCCGCGCACGGCAAGATCTTCCCGGCGATCGCCACCATCCGGACCAGCACCCGCAACGACACGGTCCGCAAGCTGGCCCAGCGCGCCAACCAGTTCGTGATGACCCACCTGACCCTGCTGGAGAGCAGCGGCATCGTCGACTTCGCGGCGCTGCCCACCGCCCCGGCGCCGAACGCCGCCCCGGCCGGCGCCACCTCGGCGAACCCGGTGCTGTCGGCGGCCGACGCGGGCAGCGGCAGCCCGTCGGTGAGCCTGCCGGTGATCGGCGTGGTCGTTCTCGTGGCGATCGGCGGTGGCCTGCTGTTCACCCGCAGGATGATGAACGACCCGCGCCGCCGCTACCGGCAGCGACGAAGCAGCGGCGGATACGGCTACTGACCCGACCGAAAGCGGTGATCACCCTCGTGGTGATCACCGCTTTCGGCGTATCAGGACCGCGTGAGGCCCCCGGATCCGGTGGAGTCGACTCCACCGGATCGGTGGGCGGCCAGGCGAGGTTGATGTAGTCCAATTCGGCGATGTGCGCCTGCACATGGAGGGATGCGGTGGCGCACGGTTTCACCTCGGTGGGGTGAGAGGGGACGGTCAGTCCTCCTGTGCGGCGAGCGGGATCCAGACCCGCATGGGGCCGGGTTCCCGGTTGGCCCACAGGAAGTAGGGGATGGCGGAGACCGTCGCGGTCGCCGCGGTGGAGCCGCCGGTGCGCAGGTCGCGATAGAGCGGCCGGTCCTGGGCGGTCCGGGCCCGCACCCCGACCCGCAGCGTGACCGGGGCGAGCCCACTGCCGTGGTGGGCGACCGCGACCGGTGCGGTGGCGTCGAGTTCCCAGTCCTCGAAGAGCGTGCCGCCGGCGGGCATGTCGGCGTGCTCCAGGCAGTACACGATCGGGCCGCGGACCAGGGCGGCCGCGCCGCGGACGGCGTCCACCCGCGGGTGCGCGGCGACCAGGCGGGCCGGCATGGCGAGGGTGAGAACGACCTCGTCGCCGGGATGCCAGATGCGGTGCAGGCGCAGGTAACCGCCCTGGGCGCGGGCCGGGGCCGGGGTGCCGTTGACGGTCAGGCGCACGTCGGTGCACCAGGCCGGCACGCGCAGTGACAGCCTCCACGGGTCGGCCGTGGTGCCGGTGACGGTCACGGTGATCTGCTCGTCCCACGGGTACCGGGTGGCGACCTCGACGCGGCGCGCACCGGAGGCGAACTCCCCGGCGCCGTAGAGGTGCAGTTGCAGGCCGCTGTCGTCCCCGGTGGCGGCGTAGGTGTGCAGCGACGCCATCAGCCGGGCCAGGTTCGGCGGGCAGCAGGCGCAGTCGTACCAGTCCAGCCGGTGGCCGGGGGCGTTCTCGTCGCCGCTGTCGTGGCCGGTGCGCCGCTGGAGCGGGGTGGAGTAGAAGAACGCCGTCCCGTCGACGGCGGTACCGGCCGCGATCGCGTTGTGCAGCACCCGCTCCATCTCGTCGGCGTAGCCGGCCCGGCCGGTGGCCAGCAGCAGCCGCCACGCGAGCTGGAAACTGGCGATCGCGGCGCACGTCTCGGCGTAGGCGCGGTCCGGCGGCAGCTCGTAGGCGTCGCCGTAGGCCTCGTCGCGGTGCCGGGAGCCCTGCCCGCCGGTCAGGTAGGTGCGGCTGTCCAGCGCCGAGTCCCACAGCTGCTCGACCGTGGCCAGCAGCGCCTCGTCGCGGGTCTCGACGGCCACGTCGACCGCGCCGGCCAGCAGGTACAACTGCCGCACGACGTGGCCGGTCACCTCGGCCGTCTCCCGCAGCGGCAGGTGGTCCTGGAAGTAGGCGGCACCGAAGCGGCCCTCCCCCAGCGTCCCGTGGCCCCGGTTGTCCAGGAGCCGGGCGGCGAGATCCAGATACGGGCGGTGGCCGGTCACCCGGTACAGCTCGGCGAGCGCCGTCTCCACCTCGGGATGGCCGTCGGTCTGCGGCGAGTCGCCGTACCGCTGCACCAGAAGGTCGGCGAAACGGCGGGCGACCGAGACGACCTGCTGGGCCACCGCATCGCCGGGCGCGGAACGTGCGGCGGCGACCGCCGCCTGGATCAGGTGCCCGGCGGTGTACATCTCGTGGCTGAAGTGCAGCTCGGCCCACTGCCGGTCACGCCGCTCCGGGTCCTGGTAGTAGGAGTTGAGGTAGCCGTCGGCGTCCTGGGCCTTCTCCAGCAGGGCGGCCACCTCCGCGGCGAACGCCGGTTGGGCACCCGACCAGAACGCCGCCTCCAGGGTCTTGTGCACGTCGGTGTCGGCGAACCAGTACCCACGGAACCCGGCGTCGGTGTCACCGTTGACGCGGCGCAGGTTGTCGAGGTTTCCGCGGGCCTCGAGGCTCGCCACACAGTGCGGCAGCGTGGCCGCGACGGTGCGGGCCTGCCAGCCGCCGAGCAGGCCGCCCGGGGTGAGCCGCACCGCGCCGGCGGGCAGCGGCCGCAGCACACCGAGGGCGCCGGGGGTGGGCACGACGGGACCGTGCTTGATGTCGCTCATGGTTCCTCTAGTCCTTGACGGCGCCGGCGGTCACACCGGCGGCCACGTAACGCTGGGCCAGGATGAGCAGCAGCGTCGCGGGGATCGACGCGATCACGGCGGTCGCCATGATCGCGTTCCACTGCTGGTTGTTGTTGCCGATGTAGTGGTAGATGCCGAGGGTGATCGGCTGGGCGTCGCCGCCGCCGTCGAGCGTCGTGGCGAAGACGAAGTCCGACCACGCCCACAGGAACGCGAACAGGCTTACCGTGACGATCGCGTTGCGCGACACCGGCAGGATCACCGACACGAACGTGCGCCAGGTCGTCGCGCCGTCGATCATCGCGGCGTGGATCAGCTCGTCGGGGATGCCGGACATGAACGCCGTGAAGATCAGCACGCCGAACGGCACCGCGATCGTCGAGTCCGCCAGGATCAGCCCGCCGACCGTGTTGAGCACGCCGAGCCGCAGGTAGATGGCGTAGAACCCCATCGCCATGATGATTCCGGGGATCATCTGGGCGATCAGCAGGACGAAGCTGAGCACGCCACCGCCCTTCGGGCGGAGCTTGGCCAGGGCGAAGCCGGCCGGTGCGGAGAGCGCCAGGGTCAGGGCCACGGTGCCGAGACCGACGATCAGGGACGTGCCGAGGTACGGCAGCTGCTGATCGAGGACGGCCCGGTAACCCTCCAGCGTCCCGTCCAGCGGGAACAGGTGCGGTGGGTCGGCCCGCATGTCGGTGTCCCGGGTGAAGGACACGTTGATCATCCAGTAGACCGGGAACAGCATGATCGCCGTGAAGATCAGCCCGAGGACGGTCTTCGCCCGTCTCACGCCTGCCTCCTCTGGAAGCGGATGTAGAGCAGGCCGAAGAAGAGCGCCATGACGATCAGCAGGTTGCCGACCGCGGCTCCGGGGCCGAACTCGGGTAGCAGGCTGCCGAAACTGAACCGGTACGACCAGGTGGCGAACGTGATCGACGCGTCCGCCGGGCCGCCCTTGGTCATGATCCAGATGAGGTCGAAGACCTTGAGCGTGTAGACCAGCCCGAGCAGCAGGGTGATCGCCGAGACCGGGCGCAGCAGCGGGAACGTGACCCGCCAGAAGCGCTGCCAGCCGTTGGCGCCGTCGATGGACGCCGCCTCGTGCACCTCGGCCGGGATCGCCTGGAGTCCGCTGTAGAGCACCACCAGGTTGAACGGGATGCCGATCCAGACGTTCGCGATGATCACACTGGTCAGCGCCCAGTCCGGCGACGTCAACCAGTTGACGGGATCAACATGTATCAACTCAAGTGCATGGTTGACGATCCCGGAATCACTGTTGAGCATCCATGTCCATGTTGATGCACTCACGATCAACGGGAGCAGCCACGGGACCAGGAACAACGCCCGCAACGTCGCGGACAGCCGGAAGTTCTGGGCGAAGAAGACCGCCAGCGCCAGGCCGATCGCGAACTGGAACGCGATGCTGACGACGGTGAACGTCAGGGTGTGCAGCAGCGCCGGCCCGAACGCCGGATCAGCGAACACGTCGCGGTAGTTGTCGAAGCCGGAGAACGGGGCGTCACCCTGCACGAAACTGCGGACCGTGTAGTGCCGCAGGCTCAGGTCCAGGTTGCGGTAGAGCGGGTAGGCGTAGAAGGCGAGCAGGTAGATCACGATCGGGGCGAGGAAGGCCCACGCCGTCCAGTGCCCGCCCCGGCGTCCACGGCCCGGCGTGCCCTCCGCCCGCGCCCCCGCTCCCCCGCCCGCCGGAGCGGACGGGGAAGCGGGAACGCCGGTCGTCACATCGTGTGCCATCGTCACTTGGTGGCTGCGGCGGCCGTGGTCTGCGCCGTCTTCAGCGCCTCCGCCGGGGAGGCCGAGCCGCTGAGCGCGGCCTGGAACGCGGTCCACAACGGCTGCGAGATCTTCGGGTACTTCGTGCCAAGGTCGTCACTGGTCCGGCCCTTGGCCGCCTTGACCGCCTCGACCCAGACCGCCAGCTGCGGGTTCGCCGCGACCTGCTTCTGCTGCACGGCCTCGGTGGCCGCGATGTACGACAGCGTGGTGTCCGTGGTGAACGCGTTGTCGGCACTGCTCAGGCAGGCGATCAGCTTCTCGGTGACGGGGTAGCGGCCGGTCTCGGTCTGCACCGGGGCGGTCACGAACTCGCCACCGGTCGGGGCGGGTGCGGTGCCGCCGGCCTGCGACGGGATCGGGATGATGCCGTACTCGAAGCCGGTCTTCTCCGCGTTGGCCAGCTGCCAGGTGCCGTTCTCGCTGAAGGCGAAGTCACCGGCGGCGAACTCCTGCCAGCTGGTGGTCTGGGTGTTGTTGAGCACCGAGTTCGGCGCGTGGCCGTTCTTGAGCCAGCCGTTCCACAACTCCAGGGCGGCGACACCCTGCGCCGAGTCGAGCTGGGTCAGGCCGGCGCCGGAACCCCAGAACCAGGGCAGGAACTGGAACGAGCCCTCCTCGGTGCCGATCGCCGAGAAGGTGATGCCCTTCTTGCCGGTGGCCTTCACCTTCTCCAGCGCCGCGGTCAGCGACGCCCAGTCCTTGATCGCCGCGGGGTCGACCTTCGCGCCGTCGAGGATCTTCTTGTTGTAGTAGAGGGCCAGGGTGTTGGCGCCGATCGGGATGCCGTAGGTCTTGCCGCCGATCCGGCCGGCCGCCAGCAGGTTCGGCTCGACGGCCGCGGTGTCGACCTTCAGCTCGTCGGTGGTGGTGAGCACCCCGGCGTCGGCGAGGGTGGAGACGACCGGGTTGTCGACGATCAGTACGTCGGGCGAGTTGCTCTGCTGGGCGGCGAGCAGCGCCTTGTTGGTCAGGTCGGTGGTGTCGTAGCCGGTGCGCTTGACCGTCACCCCGGCGTCGGTCCCGCACCTGGTCAGCAGCTTCACCCAGTCCGAGCCGTCGTCGAACTGCGGGTACGGGTCCCAGATCGTGTAGTCGCCGCCGGCTGCACCGGTGCCGCTCGCGCCGGGCTCGGAGCCCTTCGAGCAGCCGGCCAGCAGGCAGGCGGAGATGACGAGAGCAGCTGCCGCACGCAGACGTCCCCGGGTCGTGGTCATATCGGATCCCCTTGCACGTGGAGGAGGATGGCGGGGAGGGTGACGTTCCTGATGAGAACCATGAGGAAATCGATTGCCTAGACGCTAGGGAGCGCCTTGCTCGCATGTCAAGGGCAAGTTACGGTCACATGACGAGCGTGCCGGAAACGGTGCAGGAAACTGGGGAGGAAACGCTGAGCACCATGGATCGCGCGGTCACCATCAGCCAGGTGGCGGCGCTCGCGGGGGTCTCCACCGGCACGGCGTCCAAAGCGCTCAACGGCCGGGGCGCACTGCGGCCGGAGACCCGGTTGCGGGTGCAGCAGGCCGCCGAGCAGCTCGGATTCGTCGCCAACGCGGCCGCCCGCAGCCTCCAGACCGGCCGCACCTACACGGTCGGGATGATCACCACCGACAGCATCGGCCGGTTCAGCATCCCGCTGCTCATCGGTGCCGAGGACGCGCTCGGCGCCGGCCAGATGTCGATCTTCCTGTGCGACGCCCGCGACGACCCGATCCGCGAGCAGTACTACCTGCGTACGCTGTTCAGCCGCAAGGTCGACGGGATCATAGTGACCGGCCGCCGCACCGACGCCCGCGCGCCGATCGGGATCGGCCTGCCGGTCCCGGTGGTGTATGCGTTCATCAGCTCCACCGACCCGCGGGACTGCTCGGTCGTGCCCGACGAGGCCGACGGTGCCCGCCGCGCGATCAGGCACCTGCTCGCCATCGGCCGGCGCCGGATCGCCCACGTCACCGGCCCGGAGCACCATCACTCGGCCACTGTCCGGGCCCGGGCGGCCGAGGAGACGCTGGCCGGCGAGGGTGTCCGCCCTGCGACCCCGACGCTGTACGGCGAGTGGAGCGAGGCCTGGGGCCGGCAGGCCGCCGGGATCCTGCTGTCCACCGGCGCCGACGTGGACGCGGTGTTCTGCGGCAGCGACCAGATCGCCCGCGGTCTCGCCGAGGCCCTGACCAAGGCCGGAAAGCAGATCCCGGGGGACGTGGCACTCGTCGGTTTCGACAACTGGGACGTCATGGTGGAGGGCTGCCAGCCGGCCCTGACCAGCGTCGACATGGACCTGGAGGGGATCGGCCGGTCGGCCGCGGAGATGCTGCTAGCGGCGATCAACGGCACCCCGGCGCACGGCCGGCACGCCCGCCCGGGCCGCCTGATCCCCCGCGCCTCGACGGCCGTCTGAGGTTCCCGGCTGGTTGTCACCGCTGTCTCAGCGGCGCTGAGACAGCGGTGAGAGCCAGCCGGGAACCCCGCACGGCGACCGTGAGGCAAACGGTTTCCCTTACAAGTCATTGACGAATGCGGATTGAGTTCGTAACCTGGCCGAAATCCCTCGTTGACTGAACGCAAGCGCTTGCCCGCGTTCGCTTGTTAACGCTCACATCACGCTACGGAGCGATGCATGAGAGCCTGGAAAGTCCCGATCCTCGCCGTGATCCTCGCCGCGACACCCGCGACCCCCGTGCTGGCCGCCGACCTTCCGGCGCCGGTGCTGGCCTACGAGTTCGACGACGGCACCGTCACCGACAGTTCCGGTAACGGCCTCCACGGCACCCTGGTCAACGCCGCCACCGCGGTCTTCGCCGACGGCGCCCTGCACCTGCCCGGCGGCGCCCCCACCTCGAACGGCGCCTACGTCACCATCCCCCGCGGAGCCCTCGAAGGCCGCACCGACCTGACCGTCTCGGCCCGCGTCCGATGGGACGGGACGACCGCACCCTGGCAGTGGATCTACGCGCTCGGCAAGGACAACAGCCGTTACCTGTTCACCACGCCCTACAACGGTGACGGCAGGCTGCGCACCGCCGTCACCACGGGCGGCGGCGGCGCGGAGGCACAGGTCACCGGCTCGGCGGCACTGCCCGCCGACGCCTGGAAGACGCTCACCGTCACCCTCGGCGGGGGACGGCTCACCACGTACCTCGACGGGGTGGCCGTATCGCAGGCGACGACGGCCCTGACCGCCGCCGACCTCCTGGACGCCGGGACCACGTCGGCGGGTTTCCTCGGCAGGTCGTTCTATCCCGACCCGCTCTTCGACGGGGCGATCGACTCGTTCCGCGTCTACGGCGCCGCGCTGACCGCCGAGCAGGTCGTCACGGAGTCCGGCGTCACCCCGCCGATGGTCACCGGCATCACCGCGACGGCCTTCGACGTGCGCACCACGACCGGGACGGCGCCGGCACTGCCGGCCACGGTCAACGGCAGCTTCACCGACGGGTACGACCGGAGCGTCCCGATCGTCTGGGCGGCGGTCGACCCCGCCCGGTACGCACAGCGCGGCACCTTCACGGTGCCCGGGACCGCGGCCGGCCGGGCCGTGACCGCCACCGTGACGGTGATCCGGGAGGGCGAGCTGGTCGTCGACCTGGCGAAGTCGACCGGCGCGTTCCACGGCGGAGCATCCGGCACCCTCTACGGCCTGTACGGCGACGGCGTGCCCACCAACAACCTGATCGAGGGCATGCGGCTGCGGACCGTCTCGACCAAGGCGCAGGACGGCCCGCAGCATCCCGGCGCCGACGCCCTCGAAGTCGTGAAACCGCTGGCCGACAGCACCGGCGGCGACACCTACATCTACATGACCGACATCCACCGCGGCTTCCCCTACCAGTGGCCGGGCGGCACCGGTGAGGAGAAGCTGAACCTCTTCAAGGACAAGATCGCCAAGCAGGTCGACCAGGTCCTCACCCTCGCGCCGGAGTATCAGGACAACGTCGTCTTCGTGCCGTTCAACGAGCCCGAGGGCAACATGTTCGGCACCGGCGAGTGGAGTTACGACGGGGTCAGCTGGCTCAGCGACCCGGCCGACTACTTCCGGGCCTGGGACGACGTCTACGCCCTGATCAAGGGGAAGATGCCCACCGCGCGGATCGCCGGGCCCAACACCAGCATCCTGTTCGACCAGGTCAAGGGCTTCCTCACGCACACGGTCGCGGCCGGCACCGTGCCCGACGTGATCACCTGGCACGAGCTGAGCCACCCGGAGGCGGTCCGCGACAGCGTCGCGAAGTACCGGACGTGGGAGAGGGAGATCATCGGCCGGGAACTGCCGATCAACATCAACGAGTACGCCTTCAACTACCACACCAGTGTGCCCGGCCAGATGATCCAGTGGATCTCGGCGATCGAGGAGTCCAAGGTCGACGCCGACATCGCGTACTGGAACATCGACGGCAACCTGTCCGACTCGGCGGTGCAGGCCAACCGCGGCAACGGGCAGTGGTGGCTGTACAACGCCTACGGCAGCATGACCGGCGACACCGTGCACGTCACCCCGCCGTACCCGGGCCGGAACTACACGCTCCAGGGCGTCGCCTCGCTCGACAGGAGCAGGAAGCAGGCGCGGGCCATCGTCGGCGGGGCGACCGGCGCCGGCTACATCCGGTTCGACAACGTGCCGAAGACCTTCGGGAAGAACGTGCACGCGTGGATCCGGGAGATCCCGTGGACCGGGCAGGTCGGCGACTCGGCCCCGCCACGGCTGATCGCCGAGAAGGAGTTCAAGGTCGTCGACGGGTCGGTCGCGGTCGAGTTCGACGAGCTGATCGAGTCGTCGGCGTACGAGATCGTGCTGGGCCCGGGCAGCAGGACCGCCGTGGGGCAGCCGCCCACCCGGTGGCAGGGGTCGTTCGAGGCCGAGGAGGCGAAGTACACCGGGAGCGGCTACAGCCGGAACGGCCCGGAGGGCTCGCCGTCGGACGTGTCGAAGTTCTACACCTCGGGCGGCTTCAACGTCGGTGGCCTGCGCACCGGCAGTGACGGCGTCCTCGACTTCACCGTCGACGTGCCCGCCGACGGCACCTACGACCTGAGCGTCTTCGCCAACTCGCTCAACACCTACGACGCGGTCCGGGAACAGGGGCCGACGAACGTGTTCCTGCGCGTCGACGGCGCCGCCGAACAGGAGCTGTTCCTGCCGCCGGCCTACAAGTGGGTGGTGTGGGACCACGCCGACACCACGGTCAGGCTGACCAAGGGCACCCACACCCTCGCGCTGGCCGCGAGAAGCCTCGACGGCACCAAGGCCACCAGGGGCGACGCGATCATCGACCGGATCACCCTGGCCCTGCCGAACCCGGCCGCCGCCACCGACGTCTACGAGGCCGAACTGTCCGACCTGAAGGGCGCCCGTTCCGTCGCGGGCGGCGCCGAACTCGGCCGGCACGGCAGCGCCACGTTCTGGGTCTACTCGAAGGCCGACGCGTCCGCGATCGTGGAGGCCGTCGGCGACCGTGACCTGCGGATCACGGTCAACGGGATCGCGGTCGGCGGCCGGAAGGCGGCGGTGTCGCTGTCCGGCGGCGTCAACAAGGTCGTCGTCACCGGCAGGTCCGCGACGATCGACCGGCTCACCGTCCGTCAGGGCGCCGGGGCGCTGCCGTCGGTCTCCTACGAGGCCGAGGCCGCCACTCCGGCCGGCAGCGCCACGGTCACCGCGAAGTCGCTGGCCAGTGGGGGTGCCGTGGTCACCGGGGTGACCGGCCCGAACACCCTGACGTTCACCGTCGCGGCCGACCGGCCCGGGACGTACGCGCTGCGGATCCGCTACTCGAACCCGGAGCAGGCGGTCGCCACCCACTACAACCCGGACCCGCTGACCCGGCACGCCGACCTCACGATCAACGGCGGTACGGCGAAGCGGGTGCTGTTCCCGCACAGCTTCCACGACAACAACTTCTGGGAGCTGACCGTGCCGGTGACCCTGAAGCGCGGCCAGAACACGGTCGCCTTCTCGTCGGCGGAACTGCCGAACTTCGACGGGGTCACGTACGCCTCGGAGACCTGGCCGGACGTGCTGCTGCGCTCGCGGTACGCACCGGTGATCGACCGGGTGACGGTCGCGCCGTACAGCGCCCTCCGCTGACCTCGAAGGCGGGTCCCGGCCGCATGGCCGGGACCCGCCGGGGTATCGATCGGGCATGGCTACTCGACGAACGAAGAATCACGAACTGGACGCGGCCGACCGCAACGCGATGCCGGACAGCGTGTTCGCGTTCCCGCGGGTGCGCAAAGAGCCGCTCAACGACGCGAGCCACGTCCGCAACGCGATCGCCCGCTTCGACCAGGTCCGCGACGTCAGCGACACCGAACGCGACGAGGCGTTCCAGCGGATCCGCAAGGCGGCCCGCAAGTTCGGTGTGGAGATGACCGAGACCCGCTGGCAGCAGCTCGGCAAACCGGCGAAGTCGATGAAGTCGTCGGACAAGCCCCGGGACACCGCGAGCAAGGCCGAGCTGTACGCCCAGGCGAAGAAGCAGAACATCACCGGCCGGTCGGCCATGACGAAGGCGGAGCTTCTCAGCGCCCTCCGGAAGTAACTGGTCCAACCAGTTGACGGGTTGACGTGATGGCGGGCACACTGCCCGCCATGACGTTCGCACCACTCGACCGGCAGTCCGTCTCCGACCAGGTGTTCGGCCGGCTGCGTGACGCCGTCCTCGGCGGCCGCTACGCAGCCGGCGACGCCCTGCCCGGTGAGCGCGACCTGGCCGCCTCCTTCGGGGTCAACCGGCACGCGATCCGCGAGGCGCTGCGCCGCCTCCAGCAGCTCGGCCTGGTCCGGGTCAGCCAGGGCGGCGCCACCCGGGTGCTCGACTGGCGGGCCACCGCCGGCCTCGACCTGGCCATGGCCCTCACCCAGGCCGGTGACGTGCTGCCGGTCCCGACACTGGCCCGCGACATGATGGAGATGCGGGCCGGCATCGGTGCCGACGCGGCCCGGCTGTGCGCCCTGCGCGCCACTCCCGAGGCCCGCGCCGCGGTCGCCGGGGCCGTCGAGGACTACGCCGCCGCGGTTCCCGACCTCACCGCGATGGGTGTGGCCGACCTGACCGTGTGGCGGCGCATCATCGAGGGCTCCGGCAACGTCGCGTACCTGCTGGCGTACAACAGCCTCACCGCCGGGGACCTGGCCGTCGGCCACGTGCCGCCGCACCTGCGGGCCGCCGAACTGCTCGACGTCGCCCTCCACCGCCGCCTCGCCGCCCTGATCACCGACGGCGACGCCACCGGCGCGGAACGGGCGGCCCGGGCCCTGCTCACCCCGGCCGTGCCTGCGCCCGGCCCGGCCGCCTCCGCCGAGAACGCCGAACGCCGATGATCCCCGCCGTCCTCTACGCCGTCCCGGCGTTCCTGCTGCTGATCGTCATGGAGTTCCTGTCGTTCCGGTTCCTGCCCGACGACGAGGAACGCGGGTACGAAGCGCGCGACACCGCCACCAGCCTGTCCATGGGCCTGGGCAGCCAGATCATCGGCGTGCCGTGGAAACTGGTCACCGCCGTCGTGTTCGCCGGCCTCTACGTGATCAGCCCGTTCCAGCTGGACCCGCACGACTGGTGGGTGTGGGTGCTGCTGTTCTTCGCCGACGACCTCGCCTACTACTGGTTCCACCGGCTGCACCACGAGGTACGGGTGCTGTGGGCCAGTCACGTGGTGCACCACTCCAGCCGGTTCTTCAACCTGTCGACCGCGCTGCGGCAGACCTGGACCCCGATGACGGCCCTGCCGTTCTGGCTCGGGCTCGCCGCCCTCGGCTTCCCGCCCTGGATGATCTTCCTTCAGCAGTCGATCAGCCTCGGCTACCAGTTCTTCCTGCACACCGAGCGGGTCGACCGGATGTGGCGGCCGATCGAATGGTTCTTCAACACCCCATCCCATCACCGGGTGCACCACGGCTCCAACGACCCCTATCTCGACCGCAACTACGGCGGCGTCCTGATCGTCTGGGACCGGCTGTTCGGCAGCTTCGAACCCGAGGGTGAGAAGGTCGCCTACGGGCTGACCAGCAACCTCCAGACGTACAACCCGCTCCGGGTGGCCACCCACGAGTATGCGGCGATCTGGCGGGACCTGCGCGGGGCGACGACCTGGCGGGACCGGGCCGGCTACCTGTTCGGGCGGCCCGGCTGGCAGCCCGCGCCATGATCCTCCGGATCTTCACGGTGGTCGCGGCGATCGAGATCGTCGCCGTGGCCGCGGACTGGACGGTCGTGCAGTGGCTGACGAAACCACTGCTCGGGCCGCTGCTGATCCTCTACCTGCTGCGGCGGGGGCGACGCGACCTCGTCACCGTGGCGCTCGGATTCGCCACCGCCGGCGACATCGCCCTGCTGGTGCCGGGACAGGTCGCGTTCCTGGCCGGGATGGGATTCTTCCTCGGGGCTCAGCTCTGCCTCATCACGGCGTTCCGTCCCCTGCCCCGGCCCTTCGTGGCGGCGTACGGGCTGCTCTGGGCACTGGCCAACCTCCTGCTGTGGGAGCGGTTGGGTGCCCTGGCCGTACCCGTGCTGATCTGCAGCCTCGCGCTGACCATGATGGCCGCGGCAGCAGCCGGCATCTCCCGGCGTGTCGCCCTCGGCGGTCTGCTCTTCCTGATCTCCGACCTGCTGATCGGCCTCGGCGCGGCGGGCCTGCGGCCGCCCGCACACGGGGTTCTGGTGATGACCACCTACGCCGCCGCCCTCGCCCTGATCACCACCGGATGGGTGCGCGCGACCCGGCCGGCCTGACATCCGGGGTGCGGGCCCTGCCGGATTCGAACCGGCGTCCTTCGGCTGTGCAGGCCGACGCGACGACCTCTGCGCTACGAGCCCGCACCAGCCGTGATCATAGCGGCGAGTTCTCTCAGGACGGTCGCCCGGTCACGCATCCGCTCGTCGCCCGAACGGTCCGCGGCGTGCGCGGCCTGCGCGGCCAGCATCCGCAGCCGGGGCACGTGCTCCCGCACCTCCGCCGACGACGGCAGGTGCGCCGCCACCAGCCGCAGCACCTCCGGATCGTCGTTGTCGATCGCCCCGCCGACCGCGTCCGCCGTGACGACCGCACCCCGGTCCAGCAGCACCCGCGCCATCCCGGCGGTGACCGCGTGGGCGCCGGTCCGCAGCGTGTTCGTCACCGGAACCTTCCGCCCCAGCAGTCCCTCGACCGCCTCCAGACGCCGGTTGACCAGGGCGATGTCGATAGCGGTGAGACCGCCGCGAACCGGCTCGGCCAGATCGCAGCCGGCCGCGGCCAGGCGCTCCAGCAGGTCGGCGTCACCGGCCGACGCGGCCCGGTCCAGGGCCAGCCGCCGCAACCGCGGCTCCCCCGCGAGCGTCCCCGCGGCCAGCGCCGGCCGCCAGTCCAGAACGGTCCCGCGCACCAGGTCCCGGAGCTTCCGGGCGACCACCGGTTCCTCCTCGGCCAGCTCGTCGATCGCGTCCCGCAGCTCGGCTCCCGCGTCGGCGTCGTCGGCCACCCACGGATCGTCCTCCAGGGCCAGCTGCCCGAACAGCGCCCGCGCATCCCCCGCGAGCCCGGCCGCCCGATCGCCCTCGGTCAGCTCCCACCCCGGCGGCAGCCCCTGCTGCCAGTAGACGACCCGGCCGTGCCCCGGGCCCTCCGCGGTGTCCACATAGAGCCGGTCCAGATACTCGAACCCACCGAACGGCAGAAACCGCAGCGGCCCGGAATCCGTCTCGTGATCGATCCAGCCCCACAGGTCGAGGTAGCCGTCCGAACCGGGCCCGAACAGCTCCGTGAACGAGAGCTGCCCGTCCAGCTGGTAGTCGATGCGCCCACCGAAACTCGTACGCCACAACGCGACGAGCGCCTCCGGCAGCGGGCCGGCACACCGCGCCGCCACCGCCTCGAGGACCTCGTCGCCGGCCGGCGGCTGCGCCCCGAGAATCAGCCGGTCCGCGAAAACGGCGATCCCGGCCCCGGCGGCGATCCGCCGATCCTCTGCATCGAGCAGCGTCGCTGCACTCATGGGCTCACCATAGCCAACATCCTTTTCCGGTACGGGCCACCCCGCCCCACCGGAACCACGCCGTCCCGGGCCCACCCCGCGACGTCTCCACGGATCCGGGCCCGCGGCGCGGCCTCCGGGCGGAAGCCGCCGGTCACCGGTGCTACGCGCGGACGACCGCAACCCAGTCGCCGGCGTGCAGGCTCCCGTGATCCAGATCGGACCACCGCATCACGTTCGGCTATGTGAAGCGCAATTGATCAGACCTGGTGGCGACGGCGCAGCAGGGACGCCACCTCGATCTCGAACGGGAACGGCTCGTCGATCGTGAAGGTCTGGCCGGGCACCGCGACCCGCACCGGTTCGTAGTGGTCGCCGGCCAGTCGTTGCAGGTGCAGTTCCACCGAGTCCGGTGGCTGTTCCACCCGTAGGTACCACCCGATTCCGGCCGCCGCGTACAACTGTGGCTTCAGCAGCCGATCCGTTCCGGCGTTACTCGGCGAGACCACCTCGACGACGAGCACGGCCTCCGCGGCCTCGACCGTCGTCCCGATGTCGTCGGTATCCGCGACGACGATGTCGGGCTGCAGGATCCGGCTGTTCGCCAGCCGGAGATTGACGTCCTGCAGCACCAGCAGTCCCGACCGTTCAGCTGCGGCGTAGAGCCCCATGGTGAGCAGGAAGGCGATGTGCTGATGCCGCTTGCTCGGGGCAGGGCTCACCCACAGGCTCCCATCGATCAACTCGATCCGATTCGAGGTCTCGCCGAGCGCGAAGTATTCGTCCTCGCTCCACGGCTCCGGGTGCTCCAGCACTGCCACGCTCATCGGATCGCCTCACCTCTCGGCAGATTCTGCCCCAAGCGTGCCACGTCACGGCCCGCCCGTGCGGCAGCAACAGACGTCGTCGGCGGAGGCGGGGTCAGTGGGCCAGGAGGGTGGGGATCAGGGCCAGGACGGCGGGGACGGTCTGGACGTAGATGATGCGGCGGCTGGCGGTCACGGCACCGACGATGCCGGCGACGGCCACGCAGATCAGGAAGAAGACGATGGCGGCGAAACCTCCGCCGAGCAGGCCCCAGATCAGGCCGGCGGCGAGGAAGCCGTTGTACAGGCCCTGGTTGAGGCCCAGCACCTTGGTCTGCTCGGCGAACTCGGGGGTGAGACCGAACGCCTTGCGGCCCTGCGGCTTCGTCCAGAGGAACATCTCCAGGACCGCGATGTAGACGTGGATCAGTGCCACGATGGCGGCCAGGACGTTCCCGATGATCAGCATGGTGGGGAGACTACCTGCCCGGTGACCACCGCATTCGGCCCGCAGCGGGCGCTGCGGTCCGGGTCACGGACCACGTCGGCGGGTGGCTCACGGGACGGCTCGATTGCGGTCGGGGGCCCATGGCCGTACCGGAATGCGGTGGGGAACCTGGGACCGGGGAACCGGAAGCCGGCCGGCCGCGGTGACGGATCAGAGTCCGTAGGTCTTGCCGATGATCTCGCGCTGGATCTCGCTGGTGCCGCCGTAGACGGTCGAGATCAGGGTGGCGCGGACGTGGCGTTCCATGTCGTACTCGGTGGCGTAGCCGTAGCCGCCCATCATCTGCATGCCGGCCAGGGCGACCTGGCGGGCGACCTCGGTGGTCTTGAGTTTGACCATGGAGCTCTCGCGTGGGAGGACCCGGAGCGGGTCGCGGTCGACGAGGGTGGCGACCCGGTGGACCAGCAGGCGGCAGCATTCGATCTCGGTGGCCAGGTCGGCGACCCGGTGGCGCAGTGCCTGGAAGGAGCCGACCGGGCGGCCGAACTGCCGGCGCTGCCGGATGAAGTCCAGGGCGTCGTCGAAGGCTCGCTGCGCGGTGCCGAGCATGACGGCCGCCAGGATGAGGCGTTCGGTGTTGAGGCCGGCCATCAGCTGCCGCCAGCCCTCGCCGACGGCGCCGACGACGGCGTCGGCGGGCAGGCGGACGCCGGTGAGGTAGAGGTCGTTGACCTCTCTGCCGCCCATCGTCGCGATGCCGTTGATCCGCAGGCCGGGGGCATCCGCGGGGACCAGCAGCATGGTGAGGCCGTGGTGGTCGCCGGGGCTGCCGCCGGTACGGGCGACGAGCAGGACGGTGTCGGCGATGTGGGCGTTGGAGCACCACGTCTTCTGACCGTCGACGATCCAGCCGTCCCCGGTGCGGACCGCGCGGCAGGAGAGGTTGGCGACGTCCGATCCGGCTTCCGGCTCGGACATGGCGATCGCGTAGACCCGGCCGTCGACGAGGCCGCCGAGGACCGTCTTCTTCTGCTCGTGCGAGCCGCACCGCTGCACGGCGGCGGCCACGATCGCGCTGGTGGTGAAGCCGCCGACCGGGGCCTGGCCGTAGGCGGCGTGCTCCAGGAACAGGCAGGTGTCGACCATGCCGGCGCCGGAGCCGCCGTACTCCTCGGGAACGGTGACGCCGAGCCAGCCGAGGTCGGCCATCCGGCGGTACAGGCCGGGGTGGTGGGGGCTGTCGCCGCGCTGCTCGCGGGTGCCGGCCTCGCGGCGGCAGAAGTCGTCGACGGCTTCGGTGAACGCCTTCTGCTCGTCGGTGAGATCGATACTCATACCGCATCACCTCATGATCGCCGCAGGTGAATCGCTACGTCGACGGCGAATGTAACATATCAAATATCAAATCTAAGGGCTCGGTGCGCCGCTACCGGAATGCGGGCCAGTGCTCCGGCCTTCAGGCCGGGGGTGAAGGGCCGTGCTGGGAGGGCCGCCAAGGCCCGCGCAGTGCCTTAACCGCGCGCCTGCTCGCTGTGCTCGGCCACGGGGACCGGCACGATCGCGGCGATACGGCGTCCGTTACGGGTCACGTAGAAGGTCTTGCCCTGCACGGCGGTGTCGTTCAGGACGTCGGCCAGGTTCTTGCGCAGGTCTACCACGCTGATCTCGTTCGTCTCGGTCATGCCATCAACTGTACAGT
>NZ_QGGR01000037.1 GCF_003148685.1 Actinoplanes xinjiangensis
TCGAGCACGCTGGACAGGTGCTTGTTGATCTGATCGCGGCTGGTCAGGGCACGTTCCAGATCGAGGGAGCCGATCACGTTGCGCAGCGTGGTGACGGTCAGCTGCTCGATCGCCTGGAGGAAGTGCGAGATCTCGTAGGTGGCCCGCACCGGGTCGACGACCTTGAAGTAGAGCACCGTGTCGATCGAGACGACCAGGTTGTCCGAGGTGATCACCGGCTGCGGCGGGAACGACACCACCTGCTCACGCATGTCGACCTTGGTCCGGACCGCGTCGACGAACGGCACCAGCAGATTGAGACCGGGTGACAGGGTCCGCTTGTACTTGCCGAGCCGTTCGACCACGTCCATCCGCTGCTGCGGGACGATCCGGACCGACTTGGCGAGGGTGATCACCGCGAACATGACGATCACGATGCCGAGAATTGCCAGAACCACTTCCATGACGTCGCTCCCTAAAGGTTGGGCAGGTCGTCTTGCCACACCAGGAGCGTCGCGCCCTGCAACTCGACGACCCGGACACGGTCGCCGGGCGCGAAGGTCTCCCGGTCATCGGCGGAGCGGGCCTGCCACAGCTCCCCGTCGATCCTGATCATGCCGCGGTCGCCGGTCACCTCGTCGATCACGATGCCGAGGGAACCCGCCATCGCCTCGATGCCGAACGGCCGTTCGCCGGTCTCCACCGCCGGACGGGAATGCCGCATGATGACCGGGCGCAACGCCGCCACCGAGATGCCGGAGACGACCGCGAAGACGATCAGCTGCACCAGCAGGTCCGCGCCGAGAGCGGCGGCACCGGCCGCGGCAAGGGCACCGGCGGCGAAGAAGATGACGAGGAACGTGACGGTGAAGGCTTCGGCGATGGCCAAACCTATGGCGAGGACGACCCATATCAAGGCTTCCACTCCCCGATCGTGGCACGTCTGTGCACGCGCAGCACAGTTAGACCCATGAGTTCGCAGGAGGAGAGGACATACTGTGACGTTGCTTCCGGAGACCTGCCGCCGGATCGATGAGATAGCCGCCCGGGCGCAGTCCGCCGGCCGGGTGCCGTCACTCGCTCTCGCCGTCGTCCGTGACCGCGTGGTCCTGCACTTCGCGGGCGCCGGCGAGCAACCGCACCCGGACCCGAAGACTCAGTACCGGCTCGGCTCCGTCACCAAGACGATCACCGCGACGCTGGTCATGCAACTGCGTGACGAGGGATTCTTCGCCCTCGACGACCTGCTCTACCGGCACCTGCCCGGCACCCCGATCGGCGGTGTCACCCTGCGCCAGCTGCTCGGGCACGTCTCCGGCCTCCAGCGCGAGCCGGACGGCCGGTGGTGGGAACGCCACCCGGGCGGTGACGTGGACGCGCTGCTGGCCGAGTTGACCTACGAGAAGCTCGCAGGTGCCCCGTACCGCCGCTTCCGCTATTCCAACCTCGCCTACGGCCTGCTCGGCGCCGTCCTGGAACGGGTGACCGGCACGCCGTGGAGCGAGCTGGCCGGCAAACGTGTCCTCGACCCGCTCGGCATGAAACGCACCAGCTACCACCCGGTCGAACCGTACGCCCGCGGTTATGTCGTGCACGCCCTCAGCGGCGCCCTGCACGAGGAGCCGCGCCCGGACACCGGTGCCATGGCCCCGGCCGGTCAGCTGTGGTCGACGGTCACCGACATGGCCAAGTGGGCGGGGTTCCTGGCCGACCCGGCGCCCGCGGTCCTGGCCCGGGAGACCGTCGACGAGATGTGCGCGCCGGTGGTGATCAGCGACCTGGAGTCGTGGACCGCCGGCCACGGCCTCGGCCCACAGCTGTTCCGGGTCGGCGAGCGCGTCTACGTGGGCCACGGCGGCTCGATGCCCGGTTACCTCGCCCATGTGGCGGTGCACCGCGGCAGCCGGCTCGGCGCCGTCGTCTTCACCAACGCCTACGCCCTCGACCACACCAGCGTCCAGCAGGTCTGCCTCGACGCCCTCACCGCCGCCGTAGACAGCGAGCCCGTACCGGTCACGGTCTGGCGCCCACCGGCCGCGCCGCGGGGCGAGGCCGCCGAGATCTGCGGCCGCTGGTGGTGGATGGGACGCGAATACTCGATCACCCCCGACGGCGACACCCTGGTCATGTCGGGACCGTTCGCCCCGACGCGTTACGCCCGCGAGGCCCCGGACCGCTGGCGCGGCCTGTCCGGCGCCAACGAGGGCGAGGTCCTGCACATCCTCCGCACTCCGGAGGGGGCGGCCGAACGCCTGGACATCGCCACCTTCCTCTTCAGCCGCGACCCCATGCACCTGGCCTGAGAAAACGCATACGGTACGGCCCACCCCTCCCCCGACCGCACCTACGCCGCCCCGCAGCGTCCCCGCGCGGTGGCTGCCCACTCCCGGCCTCCACCGCGACCGCCGGGCCGGTCCGCCGCTCACCGGCTGGCTCCCACCGCTGTCTCAGTGGTGTTGAGGCAGCGGTGACGACCAGCCACACCCACACGAACCGGCAACCGGCCCAAGACGCCCAACCCGGCTGGCTCCCACCGCTGTCTCGGCAGCGCTGAGACAGCGGTGACAACCAGCCGCACCTGAACGGACCGGCAAGCGGGCCCAAGACGCGAACCTGGCTGGCTCCTACCGCTGTCTCAGCGGCGCTGAGACAGCGGTGGTGACCAGCCGGGTCGGGGTGCGGGGGTGGTGGGTGCGGGGGTGATAGGCGGGGTGGGGGTGGAGAGGCCCAGGGCCAGGCCGGCGGCGACCGTGGTTATGCCGAGCCAGACGGCCGGGGACGGGAGCGGGCCGCCGAGCGCGACGCCGGTCGCGGCGGCGGCGATCGGCGCGAGGCCGGTGAGCAGGCCGGCGCGGCCGGTGCCGAGGCGGGCCACGCACGTGTACCAGAGCAGGAACGCGACGGCCGTGACCAGCACCGCGAGGTAGGCGCCGGCAAGCAGGTCGTCGAGGTGGATCCGGGTCACCGCGGCCGGCCCCTCGGTGGACAGGCCGAGCACGGCGAACATGGCGGCGCCCAGCCAGGTGGCGTGCACGGAGACGCCGAGCGGGCCGTGCCGGCCCAGTACCGGGACCGCCAGCAGGGTGAACGCGGCCTCGCAGGCGAACGTGACGGCGGCCCAGAACAGGCCTGTCGCGTCGGTACGGCCGAGGCCCTGCACCAGCATCGCGCCGGCGGTCACCACGGTGGCGGCGGTCAGCACACGGACCGCGGGGCGACGGCCTTCGAGGACCGGGCCGGCGGCGGCCAGCAGGATCGGGACGCACGCCACGGCCACGCCGATGACGGCGGGTTCGGCGTGCCGGGAGCCCTGCACCAACGCCACGTTGAAGATCACCAGGCCGGTGACGGTCACACCGAGCAGCCACCACCACTCCCGGCCGCGGGGCCGGAGCACCGGCGGGCGGCGGACGGGGGACGGCGAACGGGCGGCGTGCGGGATGGGCGAACGGGGGGCGGGCGGGGTGGGCGGGCGACGGACCGGGTATGGCGAACGGGCGGCGTGCGGGGTGGGCGGGCGACGGACCGGGTATGGCGAACGGGTGGCGTGCGAGGTGGGCGGGCGACGGCGGGTCAGGTGGGCCCAGAGCAGGAGCAGCAGGCAGGCCACGGCGTAGCGGAGGGCCTGGACGGTGTACATCGGGGCGTCGGCGAGGTGACCGGAGACGGCGACGCTGCCGCCCACGAAGATCATGCCGGCGGCACCGGCGAGGACCGGGAGAGCTTTCATGACCTGATGCTCGGGGCGGAGTATGGTCCGGATCGAGGGCCAATGCGACGGCGGTGAGGTGGACCAATTTCCGGATCCGACTTTCTCCAGCTCCGCGCCGAGGAGGCGCCGGCCAAAGGGCTGACCGCCTGGCTGACCGAGGGGCTGCGGGCCGCGGTGGCCGCCGGGCGGCTGTCACCCGGTTCGCGGCTGCCCGCCACCCGGCTGCTCGCCGGCGAACTGGGCGTGTCCCGGGGCGTGGTGGTGCAGGCCTACCAGCGGCTGGCGGACGAAGGACTCGCCGAGGCGCGGACCGGCTCCGGGACGGTGGTCACCGGCCGCGGGGTGCGGCGGGCGCCCCGGCCGGCCGGCGACCGGCGGCGGGCCCTCGACGAACTGCGGCTGCCGATCTCCACCACGGACGGCGTCGACATCGACCTGTCCCCGGGAGTGCCGGACCTGTCGGCCTTCCCGCGGGCGGCGTGGCTACGGGCGGAACGGGCCGTCCTCGACCGGGTGACCGCCGCCGACCTGCGGTACGGCGACCCCGGCGGCACGCCACGACTGCGGGCGGAGCTGGTGGGCTGGCTGGCGCGTACCCGTGGGGTGCGGTGTGAGGCGGACGACGTGGTCGTCACCGCCGGTGTCGCGCAAGGGCTCGCCCTGCTCGCGCAGGTGTTGCGGGCCCGGGGTGTGGACGCGCTCGCCGTCGAGGACCCGGGGTCGCGGGGCGCCACCGACCAGATGGTGTTCTGGGGGATGCGGCCCACCGGGATCGGCGTCGACGAGCACGGCATGCGGGTCGGGGAGCTGGTCGCCACCGGCGTGCGGGCGGCCCTGCTGACACCCGCGCACCAGTTCCCGACCGGGGTGGTGCTGTCCCCGGAGCGGCGGCGGGAGCTGCTCGCCTGGGCGAACCGGGACGGCGGCCTGGTGATCGAGGACGACTACGACGCCGAGCACCGGTACGACCGGGCGCCGGTCGCCGCGCTCCAGGGTTCCGCACCGGAGCGGGTCGCGTACCTCGGCAGCGTGTCGAAGTCGCTGGCCCCGGCGATGCGGACCGGCTGGCTGATCGCGCCCCGCGGCATGCAGGCCGAACTGCTGGCCGCCAAGCACGCGAGCGACCTGGGCAATCCGGCTCTGCCGCAGCTCGTCCTGGCGCAGCTGCTGTCCTCGGGGGACCACGACCGGCATCTGCGCGCCGTCCGTACCCGCCAGCGGTCCCGCCGGGACGCCCTGATCGCCGGATTGCGCGCGCATCTGCCGGAGGCCCGCGTCGCCGGCGTCGCGGCCGGACTGCACGTGCTGGTCCTGCTGCCGGGCACGGCTGACGACGTGGTCCTGGCGGGCCGGGTCGCGGCGGCCGGCGTACAGGTGCAGCCGCTGTCCTGGCATCGGCGCCGGCCCGGACCACCCGGCCTGGTGATCGGCTATGCCGCGCACCCGCCGGACCGCCTGGCCGAGGCCGCCGCCCGGATCGGCCGCGCCCTCAGTCGTCCAGGACCGTGACGAAGTCGATGAGCCGTTCCATCGAGTTGATCAGCGGGGTCTCGACGTCCCGGTAGGAGCTGACCGAGGCGAGGATGCGCCGCCACATGTCGGCCGGCTCACGGACGCCGGCCGCCTCGCAGACGCCCTCCTTCCACGGCCGGCCCGGTGGAATGACCGGCCAGGCGCGCAGGCCCACCCGTTCGGGCTTGACCGCCTGCCAGACGTCCACGTAGGGATGCCCGGTGACCAGGACGTTCGGGTCGGTCACGGCGGCGACGATGCGGCTCTCCTTGGACCCGGGGACCAGGTGGTCGACCAGGACGCCCAGCCGTCGCCGGCCACTCGGGCGGAACGCGGCGACCGCGCCGGCCAGGTCGTCGATGCCGTCGAGCGGCTCCACGACGATGCCCTCGATCCGCAGGTCGTCGCCCCAGATCCGTTCGACGAGCGCGGCGTCGTGGATGCCCTCGACCCAGATCCGGCTGGCCTTCGCGACCTGCGCCTTCACGTTGTCGACGGCGACCGACCCGGACGCGGTCACCCGGCGCTGCCGCGGCTGCGGGCGGGCCGCCGGGCGGACCAGGGTGACCGTCTCACCGTCCAGCAGGAACGCGGCCGGAGTGAGCGGGAAGTTACGGCGTTTCCCGAACCGGTCCTCGAGCACCACGGCGCCGAGTTCGAACCCGACCACGGCACCGCAGAACCCGGAGTCGGCGTCCTCGACGACCAGATCCGGTTCGGCCGCCACCTCCGGAATCACCTTGCGGCGGCGCCAGTTGCCCGCCATCACATCCTCCCCATACATGCCCCGCACTGTATGCGCGATCTCGGACACACCCTCGGTGACGCTCCGAGCCGAGACAAGTCTCCGCACCGCCACGTACCCTTGCTCGCATGTCACCCGCAGCCGATGCGGCCACCCGTACCGCGCGCCGGTCCACCAGGTTCGTCACCTGGGTGCGTGCCTGGCGTGCCGGTCTCGTCCCCTTCGACGAGCTGGCCGACGTGATCGCCGCCGACGAGGAACACCTCGTCGCCGACGCCCCCGGCACCTGGACGGACGTTCCGCTCAGCCAGGGCCTGCCGATCTTCGCCAAGCTGCGGCCCGACGAGATCCGGCTGGTGCTGCCGGTTCCCGGCGATCCCCGGGGCCTGCCCGGCCCGGGTGAGCTGACCGGTGCGGCCCTGTTGGCCGGCGAGGCCGTGATGACACCGGCGTTCGGGGTGGTGCCGGAGGTGCGGCGGCACACGTCGGGCTCCGGTGTGGAGTTCGAGACCGTGCTGTGGCGGGTGCTGCCGGCACCCGAGTACCGGCCGGTGTTCCAGATGGGCGCCGCCGAGGCCGAGGCGCAGCTGACCGCCGCCCTCGGCGAGGCCACCACGCGGCTCACCAAACTGGACGTGGCCCAGTGGAAACCGGAGCTCGCCGGTGCCCTTCAGGCGCTGCGCCGCCCGGAGAGCACCGAGACCCTGCCACCCGGCTTCGACCCGCGCTCGCGCCGCCTGTTCGCCCGCGCCAGCGTCCTTGACCAGGTGCTCGCCCTCGCCGGGACGAACGCGCCGGGCGGGGCCGTCAACGGCTACGAGGCCCAGCAGCGTGACGAGGCCCTGCGCCCGCTCACCGCCGCGTGCCGTCAGGCGCTGGTCGCGGCCTGCAACTCCCCGCTGCACCCGTGACGTCCGCGCAGGACCGCTACGCGCACTGCACGTTCTGTGGCGCCCGGTTCCCGTCCGGCCAGGCCTGGCCACGCCGGTGCGGTGCGTGCGGCGAGACCAGTTACCTCAATCCCAGCCCGGTCGCCGTCGCGGTCCAGCCGGTCGGGCACGGCCTGCTCGCGGTGCGGCGCGGCATCGCGCCGGCCCGTGGCCGGCTCGCCCTGCCGGGCGGGTTCATCGACGTCGGTGAGACGTGGCAGGCGGCCACGGCCCGCGAGCTGTTCGAGGAGACCGGGGTCGAGGCGGACCCCTCGGGGGTACGCCTTTACGACACGATCAGTGCCCCCGACGGAACGATCCTGGTGTTCGGGTTGCTGCCGGCGCTACCGAGCACGGGGCACCTGCCCCCGCCGCCGGTGGAGGACGAGACGTTGAGCCGTGAGGTCCTCTACGGCCCGACCGAGCTGGGCTTCAGCATCCACACCGCGATCGCCACCCGCTGGTTCACCGAGCGCCGCTAGCTCTCTCGGTGGTCGACGGGATCGCCGGACGGTTCGGCCGCCGGTGCGGTGAGCACCACCTGTGCTGTGACACAGCCCAGCGCACACAATCGCGGATCGTGTGCGTCCATCCTCGCCATGACGGTGGTCAACGCCCACGATCCGAACAACGTGAGCGCCCATCTTCGCCATGACCCCACCCAGCGCACACGATCCGCGATTGTGTGCGCTCGTCGCCGTTGTAGGCATCACAGGCCCGGCCGCAACCCGACGAAGCGCGGCCCCACGAAGTCCGGGCCAATGAAGCGCGGGCCAATGAAGCGCGGGCCAACCAAGCTCGGGTCAACGAAGTGCTGGTCAACCAAGCGCGGGTCAACCAAGCGCGGGTCAACCAAGCGCGGGTCAACGCAGTGCGCCGTGCCGAACGGAAGGACGCGGGCAGAACGAAATGGCTCAGAGAGCGGCGAGCCCTTCGCCGCAAGCGATGGCCGGCTACAGGTGCATTCGCGCGGATGACGCCTTCGCGAGGCCCGTCATCCCGGTGGGCCTCGTCAGCATCGCGCTAGTCGATCAGGTCGGCGTCGACCAGTTCATCGAGCAGGAGACGGATCGCGGGGGCGCAGCGGTGGGCGTCCGATGAGGTGAACCAGCCCAACTCGGCGATCTCGGCGGCGGCCGCCGGCGTGCCGTCCGCGTCGCCGGTGAAGCACACCAGCCGCACGCGGGTGCCGGGCGGCCGGTTGTGGGCGGGCGCGTCGATGGTGACGAACGGCTGGAGGGCGGCGGGATCGACGGCGAGACCGACCTCCTCGGCCACCTCGCGGGCCGCGGCCTCGGCGTCGGTCTCCCCCGGTTCCGGTTTGCCGCCGGGCAGGTAGAACGCGTCCGAGCCGTCCGCCCGCACGGTGAGGACCCGCCGGTCCCGAACATGCACCCAGGCCGCCGCGACGACGACGTCCACGGCGGTCATACGAGCATGAAGGGTTCGCCGGCCTCGAAGCGGGCCAGGTGGTCCAGGGTCACCGGCACCGAGCCGGACAGGTCCGCGGGCAGCGCGCCGGGGTCGAAGAAGCCGGCGTCCAGCGTCTCGTCGGTGGTCCGGACCAGTTCACCCGACCACGAGTCGACCCGGACGGCCAGCGACACGTGCTGGTACGTCGCCCCGAACACATTGGTGTGCAGGTGCTCGCCGGAGTAGAGGGCGAACGGGGTGACACCGTGCGCGGTCAGGCCGGTCTCCTCGTACACCTCCCGGATCGCGCAGTCACGGACCGTCTGGCCGAGTTCCATGGTGCCGGCCGGCAGCGCCCAGAGGCCGTTGTCGTTGCGCCGGATCAGCAGCACCCGGCCGTCCGGGTCGCGGACCACCGCCCTCGCCCCCATCGTCAGCAGGACCGGCTCGCTCCCGGTGATCGCCCGGAGCCTTCCCAGGTACGACTCTTCCCACGGCACGGCAGAACGCTATCCCAACGGCGTGGACGCCCGGTGAACGGGACCCGCTCAGAACCGGTCGGCGGCCGCCGACCGGACAGGTGTGAGCCGGACGACGATGCCGATGATGCTGGCCGTGGCCGGTGTGCTGCTGGCCGGCGGCACGGTCCCGCCACGGTTCGGGTGGTCGTCGTCGGTGGTGATCTCCGGTTCGATGAGCCCGGTCGTCGAGGCGGGTGACGTCGTCGTCACCTCGCCTCTGCCGGAGAACCGGATGCGGGCCGGCCACGTGATCCGGTTCCACGACCCGCGCAGGCCCGGGCGGTACGTGCTGCACCGCATCGTCGGGGCCACCGGCGACGGCCGGCTGGTCACCAAAGGGGACGCGAACCGGGTGGTCGACGCGGCCCCGGTGCCGAAGGGGACGGTCACCGGGGTGTGGCGGCTGCGTGTGCCGTACCTCGGCCTGCCGGTGCTCTGGTGGATCCGCGGCGAGTATCCGATGGTGGCACTGACGGTGCTGGGCCTGCTCGTAACCCTGGGGTGGTGGTGGTCTAGATCTCGTCGATCAGGTCGGCGACCGAGTTGATGATGCGGGACGGCCGGTACGGGTACGTCTCGCTCTCCAGCTTGCTGCTGATGCCGGTCAGCACCAGGATCGTCTCCAGCCCCGCCTCGAGACCGCAGAGGACGTCGGTGTCCATCCGGTCGCCGATCATCGCGGTGCTCTCGCTGTGCGCGCCGATCGCGTTGAGCGCCGAGCGCATCATCATCGGGTTCGGCTTGCCGACGAAGTACGGCTTCACGCCGGTCGCCTGGGAGATCATCGCGGCGACCGAACCCGCGGCCGGGAGCAGGCCCTCGTTCGACGGGCCGGTCGCGTCCGGGTTGGTGCAGATGAACCGGGACCCCGCACTGATCAGCCGGATCGCCTTGGTGATCGCCTCGAAGCTGTAGGTGCGGGTCTCGCCGAGGACCACGTAGTCCGGCTCGAACTCGGTGAGGATGTAGCCGGCCGCGTGCATGGCCGTGGTCAGTCCCGCCTCGCCGATCACGTAGGCGGTGCCGCCGGGACGCTGGTCGGCGAGGAACTGCGCGGTCGCGAGCGCGGCCGTCCAGATCGAGTTCTCGTCCACGTCGAAGCCCATCCGGTACAGACGGGCCTGCAGGTCACGCGGCGTGTAGATGGAGTTGTTGGTCAGGATGAGGAACGGCTTGCCGCTCTGCTTCATCCGGTTGACGAACTCGGGTGCGCCCGGCACCGGCTCCCCCTCGTGGACGAGGACACCGTCCATGTCGGTGAGCCAGCTCTCGATCGCCTTGCGCTCCTTCATCAGGATGCCTTTCGTCGCGCGGGTGGGGGGCAGCAGTCCGCGGGGCAGACATCCCAGATCGGGAGCGTACCGAGGGACTCCCGCGACCGGTCGGCGGTCCGCTCCTGTACCAGCCGGCGGATCATCGACACGAAATCCGGGTGGACGCCGGGCGTCACGGCCCGGGCGTATCCGAGACCGAGCCGGTCCGCGGTGTCCTTCGCCTCGTTGTCGAGGTCCCAGATGACCTCGAGGTGGTCGGAGACGAAACCGATCGGACTGACCACCACGTCGGTCACCCCCTTGGCGGCGAGCGCCTCCAGGTGATCGTTGATGTCCGGCTCGAGCCACGGCACCTGCGGCGGGCCGGAACGGCTCTGCCAGACCAGGTCATAGGGCAGGTCCGCGGCGGCGGTCGCGTGGACCAGGCGCGCGGTCTCCTCCAGCTGGGCGTTGTAGCGGCCACCGGTGGGGCCGGCCGTCTCGGCCATGGTCACCGGGATGGAGTGCGCGGTGAAGACCAGCCTGGTGGTGGCGCGGCGGGCCGGATCCAGCCGGGTCAGTGCCGCGGTCACCGCCTCGGTGTGCGGCCCGACGAAACCGGGATCGTCGTGGAACTGCCGCAGCTTGGCGATCCTCGGGGCCCCGGGGCCGACGTGCGCCCGGGCCGCGGCGATGTCCTCCCAATACTGCTTGCAGGAGGAATAGCCGCCGTACGCGCTGGTGGCGAAGCCGAGTGCATTCTCGACGCCGTCGTCGCGCATCTGCGCCAGGGTGTCGGCGAGCATCGGATGCCAGTTGCGATTGCCCCAGTACGTGGGCAGGCCGACGCCGTGTTCCGCGAATTCGGTGTCGATCGCGGCGAGCAGATCACGGCACTGCTGGTTGATCGGGGACACCCCGCCGAAGTGCATGTAGTGCTCAGCCACTTCGGCGAGGCGCTCATCCGGTACACCACGCCCACGGACCACGTTCCGTAGGAACGGCATCACGTCATCAGGTTTCTCGGGGCCGCCGAAGGAGAGCAGGACGAACGCGTCGTAAACCACTCGCCCATCCTGCCACCGTGTCAGGCACCGATCGCGTGGTAACCCCCGTCAACGTGTACAACCTCACCAGTGGTCGCCGGGAACCAGTCCGACAGCAGGGCGCAGATCGCCTTGCCGGCGGCGGCGGTGTCGTACAGATCCCAGCCCAGCGGAGCCCGCTCCGCCCACGCGTCCTCGAACTGCTCGAAGCCGGGGATCGACTTGGCGGCCATGGTCCGCAGCGGGCCGGCCGCCACCAGGTTGCTGCGGATCCCCTGCTTGCCCAGGTGCAGGGCGAGGTAGCGGGACGCCGACTCGAAGCCGGCCTTGGCCACGCCCATCCAGTCGTAGACCGGCCACGCCTTGGTCGCGTCGAAGGTCAGGCCGACGATGCTGCCGCCCGGCGACATCAACGGCAGGGCGGCCTTGGCCAGCGACTTGTACGAGAAGGTCGACACCTGCAGCGCGGTGGCGACGTCCTCCCACGGCGCGTCCATGAACCCGCCGCCGAGGCAGGACTGCGGGGCGAAGCCGATCGAGTGGACCACGCCGTCCAGCCCGTCGACGTGCTCGCGGACCTTGTCGGCCAGCCCGGCGAGGTGCTCCTCGTTGGTCACGTCCAGTTCGATGACCGGCGCCGTCTCCGGCAGCCGCTTGGCGATCCGCTCCACCAGGGACAGGCGGCCGAAACCGGTCAGCACGACCGTCGCCCCCTGCTCCTGGGCGATCTTCGCCGCCGAGAAGGCGATCGAGGCGTCGGTGATGACACCCGAGATGAGCAGCCGTTTTCCGGCCAGCAATCCAGACACGTTGTTTCTCTCCTGAAAAAGTTTCCCGGGACTTCAGTGGCCCATTCCGAGCCCACCGTCGACCGGCAGCACGGCGCCCGAGATGTAGGCCGCGCTGTCGCTTGCCAGGAAGGTGACCGCCGCGGCGACCTCGTCGGTGGCGGCGAGACGCCCGGCCGGGACGGCTTTGATGATCTCGGCCTTGCGGGCGTCCGGGAGGACGGCGGTCATCTCCGTCTCGATGAAACCGGGCGCCACCACGTTCGCCGTGATGTTGCGGCTGCCCAGCTCACGCGTGATGCTACGGGCCATGCCGACCAGGCCGGCCTTGCTCGCCGCGTAGTTCACCTGGCCGGGTCCGCCGTACAGGCCGACGACCGACGAGATGAAGATGATCCGGCCCCATCTGGCCCGCAGCATCTTCGCACTGGCCCGCTTCGCCACCCGGAACGCGCCGGTCAGGTTGGTGTCGATGACCCGCTCGAACTGCTCCTCGCTCATCCGCAGGAGCAGCGTGTCGTCGGTGATCCCGGCGTTCGCGACGACCACCTCGACCGGGCCGAGCTCGTTCTCGACGGTGGTGAACGCGGCGTCGACCGCGGCCGAGTCGGTGATGTCGCACTGCACACCGAACAGGCCCTCCGGCGCCCCGGAACCACGATGGGTGACGGCCACCCGGTCGCCCTGCTTCGCGAAAGCCTGGGCGATGGCCAGGCCGATACCGCGGTTTCCTCCGGTCACCAGAACGGTGCGAGCCACAACACACTCCATTCGACAGGCTTCACTCACGCAGGGTCACAGGGGCCCTGAAGAGCGAGACTATCGGCCCGGCGTACCACCCCGGAGGGACGGGCCCGCCGACTTACCCCCCGTTCAGTGCGGGGCCGATTTTCTTAAGTCGCGATTAAGGAGTACGCTCCCAACCGGTTCCCGAGCCCGACGACGTACGGAGGTGATCGCTGTGCGAGATAGCGATCCTCCCAGTCGTGGCCGGGACGCTTGTCAGCGTTTCTGACCGCTGACCAGACGACTCCCATTCGCACGCCCACCGGCTTCGTGCCGGCTCTTTCCGCGTGCGGTGGTTTCCGGCCGCGAGTGACCACAGCGCCCTTTGCTCAGTCGCCAGCGGAAGACGGTTCAACCATGCGTAACTTCGTCGCGCCCCTCGGTTTCACCCTGCTCTCGGCGTGGGTCGTCGTGCTCTTCGTGCTCGCCCACAACACGCCCTGACCAGCGATCAAGGCAGCCTCGATGTCCAGAGCAGACTCATCGCGGCTCCCGCCAGCCCCAGCAGCAGGCCGACCGCCGCATACCACTGCGTCACCTCGCGTGGCTCGGTGCGGTGCCCGATCGAGCTGCCCATGTCCTCGTAGACCTGCTTCAGCTCGCTGACCGACGCCGCCTCGTAGAAGTAGCCCTTCGTCGACTCGGCCAGGTCCTGCAGCGACAGCCGGTCCACCGGCACCCGCTGCACCGAGCCGCGGATGTCGACCACCCCGGTGTCGGTCCCGAACGCGATCGTCGACACCGGCACGTTGGCCTGCGCCGCCGCGGTCGCCGCGTCCTCGACCGAACGTCCCGACGTGCGGTAACCGTCGGAGAGCAGCACGATCCGGGCCGGCGGGGCACCGTCCGCGCCGTCCGACGGCACCATCCGGATCGCGTCCAGCGAGGTGAACACCGCCTCACCGGTCGCGGTCGCCTCGGCCAGCGTCAGACCGTCGATCGCGGAGATCACCGCGGACCGGTCCTTGGTCGGCGCGACGAGCACGTTCGCCGCCTTCGCGAACGAGACCAGCCCCAGGTTGTAGGTGGGCGGCAGCTCGCTCACGAACGCCTTCGCCGCCTCCTGCGCCGCCTCGATCCGGCTCGGCTCCACGTCCTCCGCCTGCATCGACAGCGACACGTCGATGGCGAGCATCACGGTCGCCCGTTCCAGCGGCTCCTCGGTGTCGACCGACGGGCGGGCGGTCGCCGTCGCCAGCGCGCCCAGCATCAGCAGGAACGCGGCCGCCGACACGTGCCGCCGCCAGCCCAGGCCCTTCGGCGCCAGGGTGCGCAGCAGGTCGACGTTCGTGAACCGCATCGCGTACTGCCGCTTACGGAACTGCCGCCAGACATACGCCCCGGCCATCGCCAGGACCGGTAGCAGGGTCAGCAGCCACCACGGCTCCAGGAAACGGATCATCGTGTGGTCCCTCGGGTACGGGCGTGGCGCGAAGCGGCCACGAAGCGGACCATGTCGAGCAGCCAGTCGGTGTCGGTGCGCAGCCGCAGGTGGCTGGCGCCGGCCGCACGCAGCGCGCGGGCGATCCCGGCGCGCTGCTCCCCGGCGGCCTCGGCGTACCGGTGGCGCAGTTTCGCGTCCGACGTCTGCACCTCGTGCAGCTCGCCGGACTCCGGGTCGGCCAGGGTCAGCACCCCGACGTCCGGAAGCTCCAGCTCACGTGGGTCGACCACCTCGATGGCCAGCACGTCGTGGCGGACCCCCAGCTTCCGCACCGGCCGGGCCCAGCCGTCCAGCGGCGCCAGGAAGTCGGAGATCACCACGGCCACACCGCGCCTGCGGGGTGGCCGGTTCAGCATGTCGATCAGCTCGCCGAGGTCGGCCCGGCCCGGCCGGATCGTCGTCCCGGCGATTGCCCGCAGCAGGCCCTGCGCCTCCTTGCGGCCGGGCCGCGCCGGCAGGCGCAGCACCGGGGCCGAGGGCGCCGGCTCGGGGTTCGCGGCCGCCTTCCGGCGCCACCAGCTCCCGCCGGGCCCCTTCGCCGGTACGCCGGACCCGGTGCCCACCACGGCGCCGATCCGGTTGCCGCCCCGGACGGTGAGATGTGCCATGGCCGTGGCCGCCGCGAGCACCAGGTCCCGTTTCAGCCATTTGGCGGTGCCGAAGTCCAGACTCGCCGACAGGTCCACCGCCAGCCACGTCTCCAGCTCCCGGTCGGCGACCGTCCGGCGCACGTGCGGCATCGTGGTGCGGGCCGTCACCGGCCAGTCCATCCGGCGCACGTCGTCGCCCGGCCGGTACTCCCGGGACTCGCCGGCCTCGGTGCCGGGCCCCGGCAGCAGGCCCGCGTAGTCGCCTTGGAGCAGGCCGTCCAGCTTGCGCGTGACGAGCAGCTGCAACCGGCCGAGGACGGCCTCGGCGCGGGCCGCCTCCTCCGGGGCGACGGGTATCGCGGCGCCCGGCGGCGTCATGAGCGGCTCGGCGGGGTCATGACCGGCTCGGCCAGTTGCCGTTGCCGCCCGGCTGCGGCGGCCGGCTGTCGAAGGTCGCGGCCGGCACGCCGCTGGTGGGCTGCACCCCGGACGGGCCGCCGGGGCCCGCGGCTCCGGCAGGTCCGCCCATTCCCGCGGGGCCGCCGACGCCGGCCGGGCCCGCGACGAACTGCGTGGTGGATGGCTGGCCGGAGGCGACCGGGGTCAGCGGGCCGGGAAGCGCCGGCACCGGCTGGCCCGGCTGGCCGAACATCGGCTGACCCGGCTGGCCCGGCTGACCGGGCTGACCGAACGTGGCGGGCGGGGCGCCCTGGCCGTTCGGCGAGCCCTGACGCGACGACACCTGCGGCGGCGGGACCATCTGCATGATGCGGGCCACGATGTGGTCGGCCGGGATGTCGTCGGCCAGCGCGTCGTAGCTGAGGACGAGGCGGTGCCGCAGGATGTCCGGCGCGATGTCCTGCACGTCCTGCGGCAGCGCGTAGTCACGGCCGCGCAGCAGGGCCAGGGCACGGGTCGCCCGGACGATGCCGAGCGAGGCGCGGGGACTCGCGCCGTACTGGATGAGCTGGGCCACGTCGGGCATGCCGTGCTGCGCCGGGGCACGGGTGGCCAGCACCAGCCGGACCGTGTAGTCGACCAGCGCGTTGTGGACGAACACCTGGTCGGCCCGGCGCTGGAGGGCCAGCAGGTCGGCCGGGGTGAAGATCTGCTTCGGCTCGGGGGCGCTCACCCCCATCCGGTAGACGATCTCCCGCTCCTCGGCGTCGGTCGGATAGCCGACCAGGATCTTCATCAGGAACCGGTCACGCTGGGCCTCGGGCAGCGGGTAGACACCCTCCTGCTCGATCGGGTTCTGGGTGGCCATCACCAGGAACGGGTCGGGCACGTCGTAGCTCTTGCCGCCGATCGACACCTGGTGCTCGGCCATCACCTCCAGCAGCGCCGACTGCACCTTCGCCGGGGCACGGTTGATCTCGTCGGCCAGCAGGAAGTTGACGAACACCGGGCCCAGCTCGACGTCGAACTGCTCGCTCGACTGCCGGTAGATCCGGGTGCCGACGATGTCCGAGGGCACCAGGTCCGGCGTGAACTGCACCCGGGAGAACGTGCCGCCGACCACCTTGGCCAGGGTCTCCACCGCGAGCGTCTTCGCCACGCCGGGCACGCCCTCCAGCAGGCAGTGCCCGCGGGCCAGCAGCGCCACGAACATCCGCTCGACCATCCGGTCCTGGCCCACGATGACCCGCTTGACCTCGAACATGGCCCGCTCGAGCTGCGACGCGTCCTGCGCGGGCGGCACCGGCACGCCGGCGTCGGCGCTGGTCTCGGTATCGGGCGTGCTCGGCTGCGCCACCGGTCCTCCACAACGGTCGAGATGCGCCGGCTATTCGACGGCGACGGTCAAGACTTACACGACAGACAACAGCACACGACTGAGAGGTTCCTAAGAACATCACGTCCGTACGCACGGCAGCATAGGGACCCGTGTCGTCATCATCGTCGGATCGCGGATGTCTTCGCAGCCCAGACCACCATGGGCCGAAGGTGTGGATCTTTCTGCGCGATCCGCCGGATCGGGCACCGTCACCGGGTACTCACGCGACCTCGGCAAGCGTGTAGCATTTGCATCGTCGCCGGGCGGCTTCCCCCGTGGCCGCCCGGCGCTCAAACTTCTCCTCCCGGCCGTAGGGTTACGGCATGGTCGAGGGCCCCGCTGAGAATTCCGCGCAGATCGCTCCGCAATGCTCTGCCAAGGGCTGCCGGGCGGGCGCCGAGTGGCAGCTCCTCTGGAACAATCCGAAGATCCACACGCCGGAGCGGCGGAAAACGTGGCTGGCCTGCGGTGATCACCGCACCACCCTCGGTTCGTTCCTCGACGCGCGCGGATTCCTGCGTGAGGTGACTCCCTTCGCCTCGTCGGACGGTGCGATCGTCTCCTAGGCTCTAGTTGTGACCGAGCCGTCCGTGCCCACCGTCGTCGATGCCCTTGAGCCGTGGCCCGGCACCGTCGCCTGGCGCCCGGTCTCCAGCCGGCTCATCGTCGTCCATCTCATCGGCATCACCGTCTGGACCGTCGTGCTGCTCGGCGGTCTCCTCACCGGCTACCTGATCGTCGGCGGGGCGCCAGGCTCTTCGGGATGGGCGCGGTGCTGGTCCTGGCCGTGTGGCGGGCCGTCATCGCCGCCCGTGCCGTCCGGGCCTGGGGCTACGCCGAGCGCGACAAGGACCTGCTCGTCCGGCACGGGCTGCTGGTCCGGCACCTGTCCATCGTGCCGTATGCGCGGATGCAGTATGTCGACGTCACCGCCGGACCGCTGGAGCGCGCGTTCGGGCTCGCCACCGTCCAGTTGCACACCGCCGCCGCGGCCAGCAACGCGCGGGTGCCCGGCCTGCCGCCGGACGAGGCGTCCCGGCTCCGCGACCGGCTGACCGCCCTCGGCGAGGACCGGGCCGAGGGCCTGTGACCGGCGCCGGAGTTCCGCACCCCCCGCAGGCCACCCCCGGCGGGCCCGACCCGGCCGCTCCGCATCCCGGCCTTCCCGCCGTCACCGGCCTCCCGAATGGGGCCGGGAGCACGGGTCCGCCTCTGACCGGCAGCGGGAGCGCGAGTCAGCCTCTTACAGGCAGCGGGAGCGCGGCTCCGCCTCTTACAGGCGGCGGGGGCGCGGGTCAGCCTCTTGCGGGCGGCGGGGGCGCGGGTCAGCCTCTTGCGGGCGGCGGGGGCGCGGGTCAGCCTCTTGCGGGCGGCGGGGGCGCGTGGTCCGTACCGGATGAGGGTTTTCCGGCTGGGGAGACGCCCGGCGCGGCAGGGGGGCGAGGGGCCGACCGTGAGGCGCGGCAGCGGCTGCATCCGCTGAGCCCGCTGCTCAAGGGTGCCAAGAGCATCGCGGTGATCGTCGCGGCACTGTCGTGGAACACGCTGGGTAAGGTCGGGGCGACCGACTTCGCGCTGATCGTGCTGGCGCTCGCCGTCGCCGTGGTGATCTTCGCGGCGGTCGGGTGGTGGAACACCGGGTATCACGTCGTCGGCCGGGAGCTGCGGATCACCGAGGGGCTGATCTGGCGGCGCAACCGGGCCATCCCGCTCGACCGGCTCCAGGCCGTCGAGGTGCGCCGGCCGCTGCTCGCCCAGCTCACCGGCCTCGCCGAGCTCCGGCTCGAGGTGGTCGGCGGCAGCAAGACCGAGGCGCCGCTCGCCTACCTGACCGTCCGTGACGCCGGCCTCCTGCGGGAACGGCTGCTGTCGCTGTCCGGCCGCGCGCCGGCGGTCGCCGCGCCCACCCCGGACGGCGCCGCGGAGGTGCCGCTCTACCAGGTCCGCAATCAGGACCTGCTGATCAGCCAGTTGCTCACCCCGCAGGCGTTCTTCCTGCCGTTCGGTGTCGCATGGGTGATCGCCCAGTTCGTGCTGGAGGGGACGTGGACGTTCATCGGCATCGCCAGCACCGTCACCGCGATGGCCGGCGTGCTGCTGCAACCGATCCGGCGGGTGCTGCGTGACTGGGACTTCCGGCTGTTCCGCGGGGAACGGCTCGTCCTGCACTACGGGCTCACCGAGACCCGCAGCCAGGTCCTGCCGCCGCACCGCGTCCAGACCGTGCGGGTCACCTGGCCGCTGTTGTGGCGGGCCAAGAAGTGGCTGCACCTGACGCTCGACGTCGCCGGCGTCTCCGGGCCCGAACCGGGTGAGGACCACAGTTCCGACCGCCTGATGCCGGTCGGTGACCTGGCCGCCGCCCGTGCCCTGGTCGCCGCCGCCCTGCCCGGCGTCGACCTGACCGGTCTCGCCACGTCACCGCCGCCGCTGCGGGCGAAGTGGCTGCACCCGTTCGGCCTGCGGTTCTACGGGGCCGGCCTCGCCGATCAGGTCTTCGTCAGCCGGTCCGGGCGGCTCACCCGGGAGATGACGCTCGTGCCGTACGCCCGGTTGCAGAGTGTCCGGGTCGTCCAGGGGCCGCTTCAGCGGCGGCTCGGGCTCGCCACCGTCTACGCCGACACCGCCGGCGGGCGGGCCGGCGAGGCCCGCGACCGGGATCTGACCGAGGCGTACGCGATCGCCGACCAGCTGGCGGCCCGCTCCCGTCAGGCACGGGCGGCCGCCGCGGCGGCGCCGCAGGTCACGCCCACCGCCCCCGGGTCGATGCCGCCGGTTCCGGCTTCCGGTCCGCCCGGTTCCGGGCCGTCCGAGGGGATACCTCCGGGCGCGGCCGACCGGCCGTTCGGCGCACCGCGGGACGAGACGTACTGGCAGCGGCCCGAACAGTCCTAAGCTGTGACGATGGAGCTTCCGGAGTTCGCCCCCGGTCTCAGCGCCCGGGTCGAGTTGACGGTCACCGACGCCGACACCGCCCAGTCCCTCGGGTCCGGCGACGTGCCGGTTCTCGGCACGCCCCGGTTGCTCGCCCTCGCCGAGGCCGCGACGGTCGCCGCCACCGCGCGGCAGATTCCCGGCGGCATCACCACGGTCGGCAGCCGGGCCGACATCGAGCACCGCGCCCCCACGCCGGTCGGCCGCCGGGTCACCGCCCAGGCCACCCTGACCAAGGTGGACGGGCACAGACTCCTGTTCGACGTGACCGTCCACGACGGCGACACCGTGGTGGCCGAGGTCCGTATCGAGCGGGTCGTCCTGGACCGGCAGCGGTTCATCGCCCGCGCCCTCGGCGACTGACCGCGGCCGGGTCGGCGTCGCGGGGTGGCCCCGGTGCGCCGCCTCAGCGATCTCCCCAGCGGGCCAGCAGGTCGGCGGGGGTGGGCATCGCGGTGGCACCGCCCTGCCGTTCGCAGACGAGCCCGGCCACCGAGAGGGCGAAGCGGACGTGCCCGGTCCAGGCGGCCGGCCCGGTGGGGCGGCCGCCGGTGAGCAGGCGACTGATCAGGGCGGCCATCACCGAGTCGCCGGCACCGGTGGCGTCGACCGCTTCGACCAGCGGGGCCGGGATGTCGGTGGCGCCGTCCCGGGTGGCGACGTGCGCCCCCCGGGAGCCGCAGGTGACGACGACCGCGCCCGCGCCGAGCGTGAGGATGTGGGCGGCGGCCGCGGCCGGATCGTGTTCGCCGTAGAGGGCCACCGCGTCTGCCGAACTGAGTTTGACCAGGTCAGCGGTGGCGAAGAACTCTTCGGTGAGGTCACGGAGCGCGTCCACGGCGGCAGTGCCGGGCAGCAGCGTCGGCCGCACGTTCGGGTCGAAGACCCGCAGCGGCCCGGCGGTCGACCAGGCGGCCCGGGCCGCGGCGAGGAACGGCTCGCGGAGGAGGCTGATCGAGCCGGCGTAGAGGACGGCGGCCCCGGCGATCGCCGGTACGTCGAGGTCGGCCGGGGTGAGCAGGGCGTAGGAGGGCGGCTCGCCGTAGAAGGTGAAGGTGGGCTCGGCGCCTTCGAACGTCGTGACGGCGAGGGTGGTGGGGACGCCGACCCGGCGTACCCCCTGGCCGTCGACGCCGGCGGCGCGCAGGAAGGCGGCCATCCGGTCGCCGAGGACGTCGGTGCTGAGCGTGCCCGCGAAGCGGACGTCCCCGCCGAGGCGCGCGACACCGACGGCGACGTTGAGAGGTGCGCCGCCGATCGCCTGCCGGTAGATCCGTTCGCCGTCGAGGTCCGCTTCGAGCAGGTCGATCAGCGCCTCGCCCATCACCATCGCGTAGCCCACGTCGCCAGCCTCTCATTCCGGGGCGCCGGTCCCAAGGGGCACGCGGGGGCCAGACCCACCCGATCGCCCGGTCGAAATAGGTGGATTTGAGACAATTACCGAATGAATACGTTAGCCCTGGCGATGGTGGCGCCGCTTCTGATCACGCCCGCGCCCGTTTCCGAGGGGACCTTCAAGACCTGGCGTGACGGCGCGCGCGCCGTCACCTACGACACCGCGTCGGTCCCGGCAGGCGCGCGGGCCACCGTCAAGATCATCGAAAACCGTCCGGGGGTACGGGTGAGCCTGCTCGCCACCGGCCTGACGCCGGGCCGGGCGTACGGCGCGCACCTGCACACCAGCCCGTGCGGGAAGGACCCGGCCGCCGCCGGCCCGCACTACCAGCACCGTCCGGACCCCGCCGCCGGACCGGGCAGGCCGTCGACCGACCCGGCGTACGCCAACCCGCGCAACGAGGTGTGGCTGGACTTCGTCGCCGACCGCAATGGCGTCGGCCGGGCGGTCAGCACGCAGAAGTGGACGTTCGGCGACGACCGGCAGCCGCGATCGCTGGTGCTGCACGCCGAGCACACGCACACCGAGCCGGGGGCGGCGGGCACGGCCGGCGCCCGGCTGGCCTGCCTGACCCGCGACGTCGCCGCGACCTACGCGAACGCCCCCGGCCGCGGGTGATCATGAGGCCGGGCCCGGCGCTGCCGGGTCCGGCGCTTCGGCGGTAACGTCGGGGGCACCGAGAACGGAGGCACCCACATGGCCGAGAACAGCGGCGCCCAGCCCGCACCGAAGACGGAGTCGCACGACCCCGACTTCCCCGAGGCGTTCCTGAGCTTCATGCGCCAGGGCTGGCGGGAGGATCCGCTGGCCGTGTCGCCCCTTCCCGAGGTGCCCAACTACGCGAAACGCCGCAACGCGCTCTCCGAGGCCTTCCCCGGTGAGACGCTGATCATCCCGAGCGGCAACGAGAAGGTGCGTGCCAACGACACCGACTACCACTTCCGCCCGGGCAGCGACTTCTTCTACCTGACCGGCGACCGCGACCCGGACAGTGTGCTCGTCCTGCACCCGAGCGGGTCGGGGCACGACGCGGTGCTCTACACCCGGCAGCGCAACTCGAAGGACACCGACCGCTTCTTCCGGGACCGCAACGGCGAGCTGTGGGTGGGGCGTACACACACGTTGTCGGAGAAGTCCACCGAGCTGGGAGTGACCGCGGCCCCGCTGGGTGACCTGGGCGCGGCGCTGGCCGGGTCGGCGCCGGGCCGGACCCGGGTGCTGCGCGGCCTGGACGCGAACGTGGACCGGGCGGTGCTGGCGTACGAGCCGGACCGGTCGCGGCCGCGCGACCGTGAGCTGGCCGGGGTGATCTCCGAGCTGAAACTGGTCAAGGACGAGTGGGAGATCGCGCAGTTGCAGGCCGCGGTCGACGCGACGGTGTTCGGCTTCGAGGACGTGGCGCGCATCCTGCCGGCCGACCGGAGTGTCAAGGAGCGGCTGCTGGAGGGCGTGTTCGGGCTGCGGGCCCGGCACGATGGCAACGACGTCGGCTACACGTCGATCGTCGGTGCCGGCCCGCACGCGACGATCCTGCACTGGGTGCGCAACACCGGTGTGACGAAGCCGGGCGAGCTGCTGCTGATGGACATGGGTGTCGAGGGCGACAACCTCTACACCGCCGACGTGACCCGGACGGTTCCGGTGAACGGCACGTTCACTCCGCTGCAGCGGCAGGTCTACGACATCGTGTACGCGTCGCAGCAGGCCGGCATGGACGCGATCCGGCCGGGTGTGGTCTTCAAGGACGTGCACAAGGTCTGCATGCGGGTGCTCGCCGAGGGCCTGCACGACCTCGGCCTGCTGCCGGTGAGCGTGGACGAGGCGATGGCCGACGACAGCACGATCTACCGGCGGTGGACGCTGCACGGGTTCGGGCACATGCTCGGCATCGACGTGCACGACTGCTCGGCGGCGCGCAACGAGGCGTACCGGGAGGGCCCGCTCAAGGAGGGCTACGTCCTGACCGTCGAGCCGGGTCTCTACTTCCAGCCGGAGGACGAGCTGGTGCCCGAGGAGCTGCGGGGTGTCGGCGTCCGGATCGAGGACGACGTGCTGGTGACGGCGGACGGCTGCCGCAACCTGTCGGCCGGCCTGCCGCGCGCCTCGGGTGAGGTCGAGCAGTGGCTCGCGTCGCAACGGGAGGCGGGTCCTCGCCTGCCCGGATGACCGTCCGGCAGGATCAGGGCATGAGCGCCACCGAGCCCGCCGTGCGGCTGCGTTGTTACGGCGGGCTCCGCATGTGGCGTTCCGGCGTCGAGGTCGACGTCGGGGCGCCGCGCCTGCGGACCCTGCTGGCGGCGCTGCTCGCGGCCCGCGGCGGCACCGTCGGGGTGGACTCCCTGGTCGAGCTGATCTGGGGCGCCGCGCCGTCACCGAGTGCGGTGAACCAGCTGCACCGGCTGGTCGGGCAGGCGCGGCGGTTGTTCGAGCCGGACCTGGCCAGCCGCGCCACCGGCAGCTGGGTGTTCCCCGCCGGTCAGGGATACCGGCTGGTCACGGATGCGCAGAGCTGTGACCTGATGGCGGTGCGGGCCCTGCTGGACACGCCCGGGGCGGTTCCCGCGGTGCTGGAGATCGTGCAGGAACCGGCGTTCGCCGGGCTGGACGCCGAGGTGCTCGGCCATCCGGCCTTCGTGGCCCTCGAACAGGAGCGGATCCAGATCGCGGTGGACGCCGCCGAACTCACCCTCGGCGATCCCGGCGCACTCCGGCTGCTGGCCCCGTTGCAGCGGATCGCCGCGTCGGCACCGCTGCACGAGCCGCTCCAGGCCCGGATGATCCGCCTGTTGACGTCGGCGGGCCGCCGGGCCGAGGCGCTGGTGCTCTTCGACGCGACCCGCCGTCTGCTCGCCGACGATCTGGGCGCCGACCCGGGCGCCGAGCTGCGTGGCGCGCACCTGGCGGCCCTCTCCGACGGTGAACCCGGCACCCCGCCCGCCCACCGGCCGGCGCAGCTGCCGCGCCGGGTGGCCGGCTTCGTCGACCGCGGCGACCTGACCGATCACAGCGCCGGCATCGTGGTGCTCAGCGGCATGGGCGGGATCGGCAAGACCGCCCTCGCGGTGGAGTGGGCGCACCGGCTGGCACCGAGCCACCCGGACGGGCAGCTCCACCTCAACCTGCGCGGCTTCGACCCGAGCGGCCGGGTGGTGAAGACGATCGACGCACTGGCCATGCTGCTCGAATCGGTCGGTGTCGGTCCCGCCGAGCTGCCGGGCGACGTCGACGCCCGCGCGGCCCGGTTCCGGTCGGCGGTCGCCGACCGGCGCATGATCATTCTGCTGGACAACGCGCGCGACTCCGAGCAGGTGCGCCCGCTGCTGCCCGGGGCACCCGGCTGTCTGGTGCTGGTGACCAGCCGCAACCGGCTCGCCGGCCTGGTGGCGCACGAGGGCGCCCGGGCGGTCCAGGTCGGCCGGCTCGACGAGGCGGGCGCCCGGGAGCTGCTCGCGAAGCGGATCGGCGCACCCCGGCTGGCCGCGGAGCCGGCGGCGACCACCGAGCTGATCCGGTTCTGTGCCGGCCTGCCGCTGGCGCTGTCGATCACCGCGGCCCACGCCGCGGTCCGGCCCGGCCGCAGACTCGCCGACCTGGTCGAGGAGCTGGCCTCGCAGGCCCGGCTGGACGCGCTCACCACCGGCGAGCCACACGACGACGTCCGGTCGGCGCTGTCCTGGTCCTATCTGGCGCTGAGCCCGGCGGCGGCGCGGCTGTTCCGGCTGATCTCGGTGCACTCCGGGCCGGAGATCCCGGTCGAGGCAGCGGCCAGCATCACCGGCACCTCCGGCGCGGCGGTGCGCACCGCGCTCGCCGAACTGAGCGCGGCCAACATGATCACCGAGGCCGGGCGGCAGCGCTACACCCTGCACGACCTGCTCCGGGCGTACGCCGGGGAGCTGCTCGGCGACGAACGCGCCGACGCGGTCGCCCGGCTGGTCGAGCACTGTCTGCGGGACGCCCGGAACGCGTACCTGACGTTCGGCCGCCCGGAGATCGCGCCACTCGGTCCGCCCTCACCGGGCATGACGTCCACGCCGATCGCCGACCTCGGCGACGCCCTGCGCTGGTACACCCGGGAGCAGGCCGCCCTGACCTGCATCATCGACCTGGCCCTGCTGCACGGCCACCACCGGGAGGCCGTGCTGACGGTGTTGTACCTGCGGGCGGTCCGGTCGGCGCGGGCCGAGCCGTACTCGGACTCCCGCGAGCAGACCATGCGGGTGCTGGCCGTGGTCGGCGACCTCGGCGAACCGGTGCTGGAGGCGGCGCTGCTGCGCGAGGCCGCCCTGGTGGAGAGTCCCACCGATCCGGCGGTCTCCCGGCTGCTGCTGCGCCGGGCGCTGGACATCGCGGAGCGGGCCGACGACGTGATCGGGCAGGCGCACGTGCTGCGCAACCTCGGGCTCACCATCGCCGGTGAGGACCGGGACCGGGCTCTCCCGTTGCTGCGGCGGTCGGTGCGGGCGGCACGGCGCACCGGCGAGCCGACCGTGCTGGTGTACTGCATCGACGCGCTCGCCCGGACCCTCCAGGAGGACGGGCAGCTGGACGAGTCCGTCACGCTCGCCCGGGAGGCGTTCGACATCGCCCTCGCCACCGGACTCGACGATCTGCGCAGCAATGCGGCGACCCGGCTCGCCGAGACCGCCCTGCTGACCGGCGATCACCGGCAGGCCGCCGCGATGGCGCGATGGGCCGCCGAGCACATACCGCCCGGTGAGATCCACATCCGGCTCCCGGTCTACGCCTTCCTCGCCGAGGCCAGCGACCGTCTGGGTGACGACGACCAGGCGCGGGCCGCGTGCGCCGTCTTCCGCGATCTGATGCGCCGGCACGGGCCGGCCTACCGGCAGGCGCTCGGCGACGAGGAGGTGAACCGCTTCATCGCCACGGTGGACAGGATCACGAGTGCATCGGAAATGCACTGATCTCGCACTGATCCACGGTTGGCTGAGCCTCGACCGACTCTCCAGGAGGATTCGATGAGTTACCCCAAGCCCGTGCTCGAACCGGCCGCGCAGGCCTTCGTCGAGGCGACCGCGAACCCGCCGTACCTGTTCGACCTGGGTCCCGCGGAGGGCCGCAAGGCCGTCGAGTCGGTACAGGACGGCGCCGGGGTCGAGACGCCCGCCGCCGACGTGCAGGACCTGACCTTCGCGGGCGGCCCGACCGGCGAGGTCACCGTGCGCATCCTGCGGCCGGCCGGGGTGACCGGTCCGCTGCCGGTGCTGATCTACACGCACGGCGCCGGCTGGGTCTTCGGCGACGCGAACACCCACGACCGCCTGGTCCGTGAGCTGACCGTCCGCGCGAACGCGGCGACCGTCTTCGTCGAGTACGACCGCTCCCCCGAGGCCCGCTACCCGGTCGCGATCGAGCAGGTCTACGCCACCCTGGAGTGGGTGGCGACGCACGGCGGCGAGCACGGCCTGGACGCCACCCGCATCGCGGTCGCCGGTGACTCGGTCGGTGGCAACATGACCGCCGCGCTGACCATCCTGGCGAAGCAGCGCTCCGGCCCGGCGATCGCCGCGCAGCTGCTGTTCTACCCGGTGACCGACGCGAGCTTCGACACCGACTCGTACCACCAGTTCGCCGAGGGCTACTTTTTGCGCCGCGACGGCATGCAGTGGTTCTGGGACCAGTACACGACCGACGAGGCGGAGCGGGCGCAGATCACCGCGTCACCGCTGCGGGCCACCACCGAGGACCTGGCCGGGCTGCCGAAGGCGCTGGTCATCGTCGCCGAGGCGGACGTGCTGCGGGACGAGGGCGAGGCGTACGCGGCCAAGCTGCGCACCGCCGGTGTGGAGGTGACGGCCGTCCGCTACCAGGGCATCATCCACGACTTCGTGCTGCTCAACGCGCTCAAGGACACGCACGCCGCGAAGGCCGCCACCCGTCAGGGCGGGGAGTTCCTGCGCGAGGCGCTGCACCCCTGATCCGGGTCAGGACGCCGGCTTGTACTCCGTCACGTTCCAGCACTCGGCGGCGGCCGGATCGTCCTCGACGTTGATCTTCACCTGGACCGGGTGACCGTCGGTGGTGTCGAACCGCGTCGCCACGGTGGCGCCGTCCGCACCGGCGGTCTCCGCCATGCCGAGCAGCTCACCGAGGGTCGGCACGTCGATCTCCTCGCCCTGCTGGCCCTCGGTGACCGGGCCGAGATCCACCTCGGCGGAGGAGGACGGCACCACCGGCACCGCACCGACCCGCTCGGCGGCGCTCAGCACGCCGTCCTTGACGGTCGCCCGGTACTCACCGATCGGCGCCGGCCCGCACCCGCGGGTCAGCGTGAAGCTGTAGGCGGCCGGCTCGGTCCAGGGTGGCGCCGACGCGGCGACCGCCGGGCTCGGGTCCTTGATGACCGGCTTGTCGTCACCGGACGAGGTGCAGCCGCTGACCAGCCCGATCACCATCAACGCGCACAGGGCACGCTCTACCCGCACCACGACCTCCGCTCGACGCCTCACGCGGCGCAATGTAGCGCAGCCGCGCAGCCCCGCCGTCAGGGGCGTCGGCGCGGTCAGGGCGGTCGGCGCGGTCAGAGCGGTCGGCGCGGTCAGAGCGGTCGGCGCGGTCAGGACGGTCGGCGCGGTCAGGGGATGTCGGCCACGAAGACCGCGACCGACCGGGCCGGCACCTCGCCGGGGGTGGCCGCCCGCACCACCGGGTCGGCCGAGCCGGTCATCTCCGGATGTGGCCGCAGGCCGGCCGGGTCCGGGATCGCCGGGTGCACCGTGCCGTCGGTGGCGTTGAACACCACGACGACGCGGGCCCACCGGGCGTCCAGGCCGGTGCCGTCCAGGCACATCACGATCACGCCGGCCTGCTCGGACGGACCGCCCGGTGCGAACGACAGCCGCCGCTGCACCTCCTCGGCGGTGGGCAGCCCGAAGACCGGCGACGACCGGCGGATCCGCAGCAGCTCCCGATAGCGTTCGGCGGCCAACTCGATCACGTCCGGCCCGGGGACCAGCGACGGGTCGCCGAGCAGGGGCCGCGACCAGTCCCACTTGTCGCCGTTGTCGGCCTCCGGCGGCAGGCCCACGCCGAAGCCGTTGCCGAGCGCCGGATCCCAGCGGATCTGGTTGAACCAGTCACCGGAGTTGTACGAGTTCCGGTCGAGCGACTTGGACCGCAGCCGCTCGGTGCCGAGTGCCACGAACCCGGCGCCCTGGCTCAGCACCACCAGCGCCAGCGCCAGGACCTGCATGCGGGCCCGGTCCAGCTGGGAGAGACCGGGTGGCAGCTTGAACGCCATCGCGTCGTACAGGATCTCGTTGTCGTGGGCGTCGACGTAGTTGACCGCCTCGCCCGGATCGTGGGCGTAGCCGGCGGGTGAGCCGTGGTAGCCGACCTGCGCGCCGCTGCGCTCGACGCCGTCGTGGGCCGCGAACCGGTAGGTGGCCAGTGCCCCGGACAGGCCCACCTTGACCTGGTCGTGCAGCCACAGCGGAACGGCCGTGCCGAGCCCGGTCGCGAAGCCGCGCACCGCCGGGTCGTCGCCGAAGGCCCCGCCACCGCGGATCGCGTCACGCAGCCGGTCGTTGAACGTGCCGATCCCGGTGCCGGCCATGTTGACCTGGGTGGCCTGGGCGAAGCGCGCGTCATACGCCACCTCGCCGAAATTCCACCCCTCGCCATAGAGGGTGATGCCGGGCCGCACCCGGTCGAGGGCGGCCCGCGCCTCGAGGATGCCGGCCCGCGGGTGGTGCCCCATCAGGTCGAACCGGAAGCCGTCGATCCGATACTCCCGGGCCCAGGTGACCAGCGAGTCGACCACGAGCCGGCCCATCATGGTGTGCTCGGGCGCGGTGTTCGGGCAGCAGCTCGACTCGGCCACGCTGCCGTCGGCGAGCAGCCGGTGGTAATAACCGGGGACGATCCGGTCGAGGACACTGAACCGGTCGAGGCCCTCGCCCATGGTGTGGTTGTAGACGACGTCGAGGACCACCCGCAGCCCGGCCGCGTGCAGCGCCGCCACCGCCGCGCGCAGCTCCACGATCCGCGCCGTGCCGGCCGGGTCGGTGGCGTAGCTGCCCTCCGGTGTCGTCCAGTGCCAAGGGTCGTAACCCCAGTTGAAACCGTCGGAGTCGGCGACCGCCATGACGGCCCGCTGCTGCTCCGGCGAGTCCGGCGGGAACGACGCCAGGTCGCACAGCGGCACCGCCTGGTCGGCCCGCCGGTCCGGCACGGTGGCGAAGTCGTTGACCGGCAGCAGGTGCACGTGGGTGAGCCCGGCGTCGGCGAGCGAGCGCAGGTGGCGCATGCCGGCCGAGGACTCGCGGGTGAACGCCAGATAGGTGCCGCGCTCCTCCGGCGGCACCGTGGTGTCGCCGATCGAGAAGTCCCGGACCGAGACCTCGGTGATCTGCATCCGGGCGGGCGGCAGCGGGGCCGGCACGGCGGATCCGGCCCAGCCGGGTGGGCAGAGCGCCGGGTCGGACAGGTCGACGAGCTGGCTGTGGGTGGAGTCGGTGGCCAGCGACACCGAATACGGGTCGGTGACGCTGGTGGTGACCATCCGCTGGGCGGCCGGCTGCCACACCTGGACGCGGAATCTGTACCACCGGCCGAGCCACTTGCGCTTGCCGGTGACCGACCAGACGCCGGTCGCGTCGTCGCGCTCCATCGGCAGGATCCGCGGCTCGTCGCCGGGCTCGCGGAACAGCTCCAGCTCCACGGTCCGGGCGGTGGGTGCCCAGACCGACAGGCGCGGGCGGTCCTCGTCGTCGACGACCGGGCCGAGCTCGGCGTCGACGGCGCCGGCATAGAGGTCGTCGAGGACGCCCTGCACCTGCACGGCGGTGAGCGCGACCACCTGGCCCGCACTGTCCGTACCGGTCACCAGGAGCTGGTCACGCAGCAGCTCACCGAGAGTCGCGTCATCCAGCTCACGCACCGCGAACGCCCGGTAGGCCCGCAGGTGCGGGAAGCGCCGGCTCTGCGCCTGGAACAGGCCACCGGGCCGCGGCACCAGCGGCAGTGATCCCAGGGTGAAGCTCGCGGCGCGGGCGGCGAACCACTCCGGCAGCGCGACCGTCCCCCGGTCGATGAACACCGCGTGCGCCCGCGCCGGGTCGAGCTCCGGCCCCAGGGTCCCGACGTCGGGCCGGACCGGCTGGACGACGCCCGCGACCAGCCACGCCTCCCGCGCCACGGTGAGGTCGAGACGCTGGTCGTCGGGCAGGTCCTTCTCCTCGCCACGGTGCAGCACGTAGCGCAGCCCCACGGCGTCCGGCCGGACCCGCACCTCGAAGACCGCGCCGAACGCGTCGAAGTGGGTGGGCATGTGCGGGGTGCCCCACCGGGTCTTCTCGGTGACCGGGACACCCTCCCAGGCGTGCAGGCCCCACCCGGCGTAGTCACCGGCCGGGCGGCGGTAGTGGATCACCACGGTCTCTGGGCCGGGCGCCGGCAGGGCGGGCGGTGTGTACGAGACGCGCCGATCGCCGGCGGTGATCCAGATCTCACTGCCCTCACTGAGCGTGACCTGGCGGTCGATCTCGACGTCCTTCGCGCCCTGCCGGTTGAGCACCAGGAAGCCGACCTCCCGCGCGTCGTCGGCGAGACGCACCCAGGCGAAGCGGCCCCACCCGTCCTCCCCGGCGAAGGGGGCGCCGCCGGGATAGAGGGCGTCGGCCCCGGGCGCGAGATCACCCCAGGCGTGCAGCACCCAGTCGGCGTAGTCACCGTCGGCCCGCTGGTAGTGCACGATCAGCCAGTGCGAACGGGCCGCGGCTCCCTGGTCCGACCCGGGCGCAGTGATCTCCATCGTCGTCACCGGCCCATCATCCCAGCGGGATACGACATTTTCCGGGCGTCCCGGCGACGGACTGCGAGGATCGTCGCGTGGGACCCGCCTTGCAGCGGCTAGCAAGACGGACGTACGGTTTACCGAAGACGCACAACCGAGAGTTAGGCATACCTAACCCGAAGGTCGCCCTTTCGGTGCGAAAGACTTGACTTCCAGTCGCTGGGTGTGAAGGAGATGACGGTGGCCAGCCTCGACACCTTTGGTGCGAAGAGCGAGCTGCGCGTCGGAGACGCGAGCTACGAGATTTTCACGATCGACAAGGTGAAGGGGCACGATCGCCTGCCCTACTCCTTGAAGATCCTCCTGGAGAACCTGCTGCGTACTGAGGACGGCGCGAACATCACCGCCGACCACATCAACGCGCTCGGCAGCTGGGATTCCAGCGCCGAACCCAACGTCGAGATCCAGTTCACCCCGGCACGGGTGCTGATGCAGGACTTCACCGGCGTTCCCTGCGTGGTCGACCTGGCCACCATGCGTGAGGCCGTGAAGGACCTGGGCGGCGACCCGACCAAGGTCAACCCGCTCTCCCCGGCCGAGATGGTCATCGACCACTCGGTCATCGCCGACCTGTTCGGCCGGGCGGACGCCTTCCAGCGCAACGTGGACCTGGAGTATCAGCGCAACCGCGAGCGCTACCAGTTCCTGCGCTGGGGCCAGACCGCGTTCAACGAGTTCAAGGTCGTCCCGCCGGGCACCGGCATCGTGCACCAGGTCAACATCGAGTACCTGGCCCGCACGATCATGGAGCGCAACGGCCAGGCGTACCCGGACACCGTGGTCGGCACCGACTCGCACACCACCATGGTCAACGGCCTGGGCGTGCTGGGCTGGGGCGTCGGCGGCATCGAGGCCGAGGCCGCCATGCTGGGCCAGCCGGTCAGCATGCTGATCCCGCGGGTCGTCGGCTTCAAGCTCTTCGGCGAGGCCCCGGCCGGCACCACCGCCACCGACCTGGTGCTCACCATCACCGAGATGCTGCGCAAGCACGGTGTGGTCAGCAAGTTCGTCGAGTTCTACGGCCCCGGCGTGAGCGCCGTCCCGCTGGCCAACCGGGCGACCATCGGCAACATGTCGCCGGAGTACGGCTCGACCGTCGCGATCTTCCCGATCGACGAGCAGACCATCGACTACCTGAAGCTGACCGGGCGTACCGAGCAGCAGGTGGCGCTGGTCGAGGCGTACGCGAAGCGCCAGGGCCTGTGGCTCGACCCGGCCGCCGAGCCGGACTACTCGGAGAAGCTCGAGCTGGACCTGTCGACGATCGTCCCGTCGCTGGCCGGCCCGAAGCGCCCGCAGGACCGGGTGCTGCTCAGCGAGGCCAAGCCGATGTTCCGCGACGCCCTCAAGAACTACGTGCAGCCGCAGGGCCACGCCGACGAGGCGAGCGACGAGTCCTTCCCGGCCAGCGACTCGCCGGCCAACGGCGTCGACGACCCGGCCGACAAGCCGCACGTCTTCAGCGCCGCGAACGGGGCGAACGGCCGTCCGTCGAAGCCCACCCGGGTCAAGGGCGAGGACGGCGTGGAGTACGAGCTGGACCACGGTGCCGTCGTCATCGCCGCCATCACGTCCTGCACCAACACCTCGAACCCGCAGGTCATGATCGGCGCCGCTCTGCTCGCCAAGAAGGCGGTGGAGAAGGGCCTGACCCGCAAGCCGTGGGTCAAGACCACCCTGGCCCCGGGCTCGAAGGTCGTCTCCGACTACTACAACCGGGCCGGCCTCACGCCGTACCTGGACAAGATCGGTTTCAACCTGGTCGGCTACGGCTGCACCACCTGCATCGGCAACTCGGGCCCGCTGCCCGAGGAGGTCTCGGCCGCCATCAACGAGGCCGATCTGACCGCGGTCAGCGTCCTGAGCGGCAACCGGAACTTCGAGGGCCGGATCAACCCGGACGTCAAGATGAACTACCTGGCGTCCCCGCCGCTGGTCGTGGCGTACGCCCTCGCCGGCTCGATGGACATCGACATCACCACCGAGCCGCTCGGCACGGGTTCGGACGGCAAGCCGGTCTACCTGAACGACATCTGGCCGACCAACCAGGAGATCGACGAGACGATCGCGCAGGCCATCGGCGCCGACGGCTTCAGCACCGCCTACGCCGACGTCTTCGCCGGTGACGAGCAGTGGCAGGCGCTGCCCACCCCGACCGGCGACACCTTCGCCTGGGCGGGGGACTCCACCTACGTCCGCAAGCCCCCGTACTTCGAGGGCATGCAGGCCGACCCGAGCCCGGTGACCGACATCTCCGGCGCCCGGGTCCTGGCCAAGCTGGGCGACTCGGTCACCACCGACCACATCTCCCCGGCCAGCTCGATCAAGCCGGACTCGCCCGCCGGTAAGTACCTCGCCGAGCACGGCGTCCCGCGCGCCGAGTTCAACAGCTACGGCTCACGCCGCGGCAACCACGAGGTCATGATCCGGGGCACCTTCGCCAACATCCGGCTGCGCAACCAGCTGCTGACCGATGTCGAGGGCGGCTTCACGCTCAACCACCTGACCGGCGAGCAGACCACGATCTACGACGCCTCGGTCGCCTACAAGGAGGCCGGCATCCCGCTGGTCATCCTGGCCGGCAAGGAGTACGGCTCGGGCTCGTCGCGTGACTGGGCGGCCAAGGGCACCATGCTCCTCGGCGTCCGCGCGGTCATCGCCGAGAGCTACGAGCGGATCCACCGCTCCAACCTGATCGGCATGGGCGTGCTGCCGCTCCAGTTCCCGCAGGGCGAGAACGCCGAGTCCCTCGGCCTCACCGGCACCGAGACCTTCTCGTTCGCCGGCGTCACCGCACTCAACGACGGCACCACGCCGCGCACGGTCAAGGTCACCACGGACACCGGCATCGAGTTCGACGCCGTCGTCCGTATCGACACCCCCGGCGAGGCCGACTACTACCGCAACGGCGGCATCCTCCAGTACGTCCTCCGGAAGATGCTCCGCAGCTGATACACCCTGGTCAAGGCCCGCTTCCCGGTTCCGGGAGGCGGGCTTTTCCCATGGCGTACGGCCGACGCGCCCCCGGCCCACGCAAGAGGCGCTCACCCCGTACCGGATCAGGGTGTGAAGCCCGTCCGGTCGGCGTCGGTGATCTCGCGCAGCACCCTGGCCGGGACACCGGCCGCGATCACGCCGGCCGGGACGGGCTTGGTGACCACGCTGCCCGAGGCGACGATCGCCCCGTCCCCGATGGTCACGCCCGGGTTGATGGTGACGCCGCCACCGATCCACACGTTGTTCCCGATCGTCACCGGCTTGGCGTAGCAGGCGCCGGCCGCCCGCTCGGCCGCGTCGATCGCGTGGTTGGAGGTGTAGATCCCGACCCGCGGCCCGAACAGCACGTGGTCACCAATGGTGATCCCACCGCCGTCGAGCATCACGCAGTCGAAGTTGGCGTAGAAGTGATCCCCGACGCTGATGTTGAACCCGAACTCACAGCGGAACGTCGGCTCGAAATGGCAGCCCCGCCCCACCGATCTCAGCAGCCGCCGCAGGATCACCTCCCGCTCGGCCTGCGGTTTCCCGAAGCTGCCGTTGTACTCGTCGGTCAGCAGCACGGTCCGTTCCCGCGCCTGCACCAGCTCGGTGGTCAGGTCGTTGTACATCCGGCCGGAGAGAATGTGCTCTCTCTGAGCGTCAAGCGTCACCGGCCGACCCTAACCCGGTTAAGGTCGGTCGATGCCCACACCCGATCAGATGGTCGTAGCCGCGGCCCAGACAGCGCTGCGCCCGCTCGGGCTGCGCCGCCACAACCGCACCCGCGTGTGGGTCGAGGACCGCGGCTGGTGGCTGCTCCTCGTCGCGCTGGAACGGACCCGCGGTGGGGACACCCAGCTGGCGGTCGCCGCCAAGTTCCTCTGGGGGCCGATGCCCGAGTTCACCTACGACCTGGGTGGCCGCGTGTTCTGGCGGGAGGACACCGGCGACTTCGCCACCGAGTGGCCGCAGGACGGCCACGTGTGGGTGCAGGGCATCCGGCACATCCGTGACGATCAGTTCGCCACCGATCTGGCACAGGTCGCCGGCATCGCCCGGCAGCGGGCGGAGCAGTTGCGGCAGGAGATCGGCACCCCGGCGGACGTGGCCCGCGTGCTGGCGGCCCCGCAGAGCCGGATCACCGCGACCTCCTGGTGGCACGCGTTCCACACCGGCGCGGCGGCCGGGATGAGCGGTGACGCCGGCCTGGCGCGCAAGCACTTCGACCGGATCCGCCCGGACCGGCTGGCCGTGGCGTGGGAGTCCGACCTCGGCCGCCGGGCGGCCACGCTGAGCGCGCTCGCCGACGACCCGCCGGCGCTGTTCCGGCGGCTGTCCGACGACGTCGCGGCCATGCGGGCACGGCTCGGCCTGTCGGACACACCACTCGCTGCACCACCGGAGCCGGTGTGGTGAATAGGCTTCGGTGATGGATGACAAGACAGTGCTCAGCCGGATCAACGAACTGGTCGACGAGGAGCACGTGCTCCGCCGCCAGCTGAGCGAGGGCGAGATCTCGTCCGACGAGGAGCACGCCCGCCTCAAGGACCTGGAGGAGTCCCTCGACCAGTGCTGGGACCTGCTGCGCCGCCGCCGGGCGGCCCGTGACGCCGGCCAGGATCCGGACGCCGAGAAGGCCCACAGCATCGGCGAGGTGGAGGGCTACATTCAGTGAGGTGAGCCGGGGCCGTGCGGCCCCGGCTCCGGTCGGGCGTCAGCGCAGCCCCGCCTCGAAGTGCAGGCGCTCGATCAGTTCGTCCTCGTCGATGGTCAGCCCCCGGGACCGGAACCAGTTCGCCACGTTGCGTACGTCCCGGGCGATGAACTCCCCACCGCGCGGATTGGCGATCACGTCGACGATCTGCGGCAGATCGATCATGACGAGCCGCCCGTTGTGCACCATCGTGTTGTACGGCGAGAGGTCACCGTGCGCGACCTGCGCCCGGGCCAGCACCGACAGGGCGTCGGTCATCTGCCGCCACAGGTCGGCCAGCTGATCCGGGTCGGCCCGCACCTGGGCCAGTCGCGGCGCCGCCTCGCCGGTCTCCCAGTCGCCGATGAACTCCATCATCAGCTCGGTGCCGATGAGCTGCACCGGGTAGGGCACACAGACCAGATCGCTCTCCCGCCCGATCTCCCAGAGCCGGCCGAGCGCGCCGAACTCGGCCGCCGACCACTGCCCGGAGATCATCTCCTTGCCGAAGGCGGTCCGGTTGCTCATCGCCCGCATCTCACGGGACCGGCGGACCCGGCGTCCCTCGAGATAGCCGGCGTCGCGATGGAACATCCGGTGGTCGCCGTCGCGATAGCGCTTGGCGGCCAGCATGCTGATCTTGTCGGTGCCCGGGACGGCCCGCCGGACCAGGAAGACGTCGGCTTCCTTACCGGTCTTGAGCATCCCCAGCTCGGTGTCGACCGCACCGTACTCGGTGCGGACCCAGTCGGGGCGAGGCTCGGGGCCGTGCAGAGCGCCGTCCCACGTGGACCAGCGGTCGCCCTCCTCGGGCAGATCCGGGTCCTCTTTCAGGGCCGGCTCGATCCGGCCGCGCTTTACGAAAGTGGGGTCGTCGTCGTCGAACTTGCGGCGCTTGCCGCGCATGGTGGTGGAGCCGTAAGAGTCGTGCTCGCGCACTGGAGGTTCTCCTCGGAGAAAGAAGTTTTCGGGGAAGCGGGGACAGCAGGCATCACAAAGACGGCCATGAGGTCCACCCCCTTCTCTCTCGTCGGTTCGTTTCCGGCGCGCCCACTCTTTCCGATCACCGCGGAGCGCGCAACCGAATTAACTCCGCCCCTGTCTCAGCGGGCTGCCATGATCGCGGACAGGCCCTGGATCACGTTGCCGACCGCATGGGTCGGGGCGAACCGGGTGTCCACCCAGTCCCGCCCGCGGTGCAGCCACACACTGGGCAGGCCGAGCGCCGCGGCCCCGCCGATGTCGGCCTCCGGGCTGTCGCCGAGCACCCAGGCCCCGGCCAGCCGCATCCGCACCCGCTGGGCGGCGACCGCGAAGATCCGCGGGTTCGGTTTGCTGACGCCGCACTCCTCGGAGATCACCCAGTCGGCGACATACCGGTCCAGACCGGTCCGCCGGATCCGGGCGTCCTGCTGCTCGGCCGGCCCGTTGGTGACCACCACCGGGACCAGCCCGGCGTCACCGGCGATCTCCAGCGCGCAACCGACCATCGGGTCGAGGCGTTCGTAGGTGAGGGGGCCGGCGTTCAGCTCGTCGACCAGGTCGATCGAGGAGACCCGCAGCCGGTAGCGGTCACGGATCCGGTCGGCGAGGTCCCACCGGGAGGTCAGACCGTCCGCATCCACCGCGACCAGCCACTCGAGATCGTCCTGTGGCGCCGCGATCTCATCCAGAAACCCCTTGGCCCACAGCCGGAACGCACCGCTGCGGTCAAGCAGGGTGTCGTCCAGAGCGAGGAAGACTAGAGGCACGCGGGCACTTTACGTGAGCACCACCGGTACCGCACAGCCCAGGACTGTTAACAAAACGCTGAGAGCATGACGAAATTCGCATCATCCGATCGTGCGACCGCCGGCTCTAGTAAGCCGTACGTACGGATTGCAAGAAAGTCCTGGCCCATGACACGATCAGCGGTGTGCCCAGGGTGAGTCAGGACCAGCTCGATGCTCGACGCCACGAGATCCTCAGCGCGTCCCGCACGTGCTTCGCGCGATTCGGATACAACGGCGCGACGGTCCACCGCCTCGAAGAGGCCACCGGCATGTCCCGCGGCGCGATTTTCCACCATTTCCGTGACAAGGAACATCTGTTCCTCGCGGTCGCCGAGGACGACGCCGCCACCATGGCCGAGACCGTCGCCCGCAACGGCCTCGTCCAGGTGATGCGTGACCTGCTCGAACGCGCCGGCAACAGCGAGGGCGACACGGCCGGCTGGCTCGGCACCCAACTAGAGGTCGCACACCGGCGGCGCACCGATCCGGCCTTCGCCAAACGGTGGGCCCAGCGGTCCGCCGCGATCGCCGACGCCACCCGCGAACGCCTCCAGCGCCAGCGGGACGCCGGCGTGCTCCGCGACGACGTCCCGGTCGAGGTCCTCACCCAGTTCCTCGAGCTGGCGTACGACGGCCTCGTCCTCCACCTGGCCACCGGCCGGCCCGCCGGCGAGCTCGCCGCCGTCCTCGACGTCGTCGAGGACGCCGTCCGCCGCCACTGACGATGGCCCCGCCACCGCGCCGCCCGAGCCGACAACCGGCAACCGGAGCGCCGCAGGACCCGTCTTCCTCGCCCGAAGCGCCGCCACAACCGGCCTCCCTTCCTGAGACGCCGCCCGAACCGGCCCCCACCCACGGAACGCCCGGCCCGACCTCTACCCACGGAGTGCCGCCCGAACCGGCCCCCACCCACGGAACGCCGCCCGGACCGGCCTCCCTGACCGGGGCCCGGCGAGGGTCGGTGCTGGTCACCGGGGCGTCCCGGGGGCTCGGCGCGGAGATCGCGCGGCGGCTCGGCGCCGACGGGTGGCCGGTCGCGGTGAATTACCTCCCCGATCCCGAGGGCGCCGAACGCGTCGTCGCCGACATCCTCGCGGCCGGTGGCACGGCCGCCGCGTTCCGCGCCGACGTCACCGATGAGACCGCTGTAGCGAATCTCATACCGGCGGTGCGAGACGTCCTCGGGCCGGTCCGGGTGCTGATCCCCAACGCCACCGGACCTCAGCCGGTACGGGCGGCGCTCGACCTGACCTGGCAGGACCACCTCGACCAGCTGCTGTTCTTCGTCAAGAGCCCGACCCTGTTGATGCGCGCGGCCGTCCCCGACATGAGCCGGCTGGGCGGCGGCCGCATCATCCACGTCGGCTCCGACCTACCCGAACGAGCCGAGCCGGGAATGTCGGCCTACAGCGCCGCGAAGTCCGCCCAGCTCTCCCTGACCCGCACGTGGGCCCGCGAACTCGGCCCACTCGGCATCACCGTCAACCTGGTGGCGCCCGGCTGGATCCCGGTCGAACGGCACGCCGGCATCCCCGCCGACCAGATCGAGGGCTACCGGCGGGACGTACCGCTGGGCCGGATGGGCACCCCCGCCGAGGTCGCCGACGTGGTCGCGTTCCTGGCCTCGGACGGGTCCCGCTTCATCACCGGCGAACGGATCGCCGTGAACGGCGGCCACACCCTCACCTGATCCACCAACCCACCGTGAGAGCCCGTACTCCTCGGGAGTACCTGCCTCCGCCGGCCGCCGACCCTTCCCGGCTGGTCCCCACCGCTGTCTCACGACCCTCGAAACAGCACTAAGAACCAGCCAGCCAGGACCGGCTGGCTGTCACCGCTCTCTCCGCGGACCTGAGACAGCGGTCAGGACCAGCCGAAAAGAACCGGCTGGCTGCCACCGCTCTCTCAGCGAGCCTGAGACAGCGGTCAGGACCAGCCGAAAAGAACCGGCTGGCTGTCACCGCTGTCTCAGCGAAGCTGAGACAGCGGTGGGGACCAGCCGGGGGTGTGGGGTGGGGCTAGTGGGTGGGGGCGTGGTCGATGAAGCCGAGTACCTGGAAGATCCGGCCTTCGGCGTCGCGTTCGGCCACGTCGAAGCCCACCACCAGCGGCTCCTCTCCCGGCCGTCCCAGATGCCAGGTGAAACGGGCCTGGTCGTGGTGGGCGTCGACCGGGCCGCCTGAGCTGAACACCAGTCCCGCGAACTGCTGCTGCGCCGCACCGATCACCGCGTCCAGGGCGTCGCGCCCCTCGACTGCCGCGAGCGGGTCCACGTACCGCACCCCTTCGGCGAACGTCTCGCCGATCGCGGCCCGCCGGGCCACCGGGTCGGTCTCGTTCCAGATCGCGAGGTACCGCTCGATCACGCTGTCGAAGTCGCTCATCCGTCTCGTCCTCTCATCGCCGGTCGGCTTGACGGGGACGAGCCTGCCCGCGGCGGGGTAGTGCGGTCGATTACCCCGCGGGTAATGGCGGAGCCGCGGGCCACTCCCTACGCTCGGCGGACATGAGCGACGTGGGCAGAATGCTGCGCGGCTGGCGGGACACCCGGCGGATGAGCCAGCTCGACCTCTCCAGCCGGTCCGGGGTGTCGACCCGGCATCTGTCGTTCGTGGAGACCGGCCGGTCCCGCCCGACCCGGCAGATGCTGCTGCGCCTGGCCGAGGAACTCGACGTGCCGTTGCGGGCCCGCAACGAGCTGCTGCTGGCCGGCGGGTTCGCACCGGCATACCCGCAGTCCGAACTGGACGGCCCGCCGCTGGCCGAGGTGCTGGCCGCACTGCGCAACGTGCTGGCCGGGCACTCGCCGCATCCGGCGGTGCTGGTGGACCGGCACTGGACGATGGTCGACGCCAACGACGCGGTGGCCAGGTTCACCGCCGGATGTGCCCCGGAGCTGCTGACCCCACCGGTCAACGTCCTGCGCCTGGCGCTGCACCCGGCCGGCATGGCGCCGCGGATCGGCAACCTCGCCGAGTGGCGTACGCACATCCTGCACCGCCTCGACCGGCAGGCCGCGGCCACCGGCGACCCGGTGCTGCGGGAGATGTACGCCGAACTGGCCGGCTATCCCGGTGGCGAGGTCACCGGCCATCCCGATGGTCTGGTCGTCCCGCTGCGATTCGAGGACCTCGACTTCTTCAGCATCACCACCGTGCTCGGCACTCCGCGCGACGTGACCCTGTCCGAACTGGCCATCGAGGCGTTCCTGCCCGCCGATGCGGCCACGGCGGCGGCGCTGCGCCGTGAGGTGGCAGGATCGGGGCATGGACCTTGGGCTCGCTGATCGTGTCTACATCCTCACCGGGGCTTCCCGTGGCCTCGGGTTCGCCACCGCGCAGGCACTTGTCGGCGACGGCGCGAAGGTGGTCGTCTCCTCGCGTGACACCGACCGGGTCACCGAGGCGGTCACCGCGCTGGGCGGTCCGGATCACGCTCTCGGGGTGACCGCCGACCTGTCCGACCCGAGCACCCCGCGGGAGTTGGTGCACGCCGCGCAGGAGCGGTTCGGGCGGCTCGACGGCGCCCTGATCTCGGTGGGCGGCCCCACCCCGGGCACCGCGGCGAGCATGAGCGACGACCAGTGGACGAGCGCGTTCGAGACGGTCTTCCTGGGCTCGGTGCGCGCGGCCCGTACGTTCGCGTCGGCGCTTCCCGAGGGCGGCGCGATCGGCCTGGTGCTGTCCACGTCGGTGAAGACGCCGCTCGCCGGACTCGGTCTCTCCAACGGATTCCGCCCCGGCCTGGCGATGGTGTCGAAGGACATGGCCGACGAGTTCGGCCCGCGCGGCATCCGGGTCGTCAGCGTGCTGCCCGGCCGGTTCATGACCGACCGCAGCCGGGAACTCTTCGAGTCGGCCGCCGACCCGATCGCCGCCGCGGAAACGGTCGCGTCCGGCATCCCGCTGCGCCGTATCGGGGAGCCGACCGAGTTCGGTCGCGCCGCCGCGTTCCTGCTCTCCCCGGCCGCAAGCTACATCACCGGCGTAGCCGTCGCCGTCGACGGCGGCGCCCTCCGCGCCCTGTGACCAGCCCGTCGTCCGCCGCCGGCCCCACCCGCGGCCCAGTCGGCGGGCTCACCGGAACCAACGGCCCGACGGCAGCGGATCGCCCCACCCTCAGCGGGCGGACGGCAGCTGCCCGCCGCACCACTGACGGGCCGGCGGCAACCGGCCGCACCACCACCGGTAGATCAACGGCGACCGACCGCCCTGCCGGCAGATCAACGGCGACCGACCGCCCTGCCGCCAGGTCGACGTCGGTCGATCGCGACACCGCTTCGCCGGGCGTCCGGCGGCCGAGCGCCGACGAGGTGGCGGCGGCCGCTGACCGGACGATTCCCGATGTGGCCGGGCCGGGTCTGCTGGTTCTGTTCTCCGGGATCAATCCGAGCCTGTACTCGGCGGCGACCGGTCACCATTTCGCCCGTCCGGGAAATCGCTTCTGGCCGGCACTGCACGGTGCCGGTTTCACCGGCCGGCTGCTCCACCCGTCCGAGCAGCACCTCCTGCCGGCACTCGGGCTCGGCATCACCAACGTGGTGTCCCGGGCGACGGCCCGCGCCGACGAACTGTCCCCCGAGGAGTTCGTCGAGGGCGGCGCTCAACTGGCCGCCCGAGTGGCCCGGTTGCGCCCCCGATATCTGGCGGTGCTCGGCGTGACCGCCTACCGCGCCGCATTCAAGCGACCGAAGGCCAGGCTCGGCCCGCAGGACGAGACGATCTCCGGCGTGCCGGTCTGGGTACTGCCCAACCCCAGCGGCCTGAACGCCCACTTCCAGCTACCGGCCCTGATCACCGAGTTCGCCGCGCTCAGAGCCGTCGTTCTCAGGACGGACGCCTCCACGACCACACCACCGCACGACCGACCCGGCACTCCCACCGCGGCGCCGCACGACCGACCCGCCACCCGCACCGCGCCGCCACACGACTAACCCGCCCGCCTTACCGCGCCGCCGAGTATCGCCCTGCCGCACGACCGCGGGAGGCCGGCTAGGGTCGGGTGCGGTCGTCGCCTGGTCGGGGTGGCAGGACCCGCTGCTCGTGCACCTCGGTCTCGCGCCGGAAACGATCAGCCGACGGGTGCCAGGCCTCGTCGATCGGGCCCATCAGTCCGCCGCCGATCCCCCTGCGCCGCGCCCATCCGGCGAACCGCATCAGCAGCAGGCAGATCACCGCGAGCACCGCGAAGGTCAGTAGGTAGGCCATCAGATCACCGCCTCTGTGAACTGGGTGCGATACAGCGAAGCATAGAGGCCACCGGCCGCGACCAGGTCGTCGTGCCGGCCGCGCTCGACGATCCGGCCCTTCTCCAGGACCAGGATCTGGTCGGCCTCCCGGATCGTGGAGAGCCGGTGCGCGATGACCAGCGCGGTGCGCCCGCGCAGCGCCGTGGCCAGGGCCCGCTGCACGGCCGCCTCGGACTCGCTGTCCAGGTGGGCGGTGGCCTCGTCGAGGATCACGATCGACGGCTGTTTGAGGAGCAGCCGGGCGATGGCGAGGCGCTGTTTCTCGCCGCCGGAGAACCGGTAGCCACGCTCCCCCACCACGGTGTCGAGCCCGTCGGGCAGCGCCCTCACCAGGGCGGCGATGCGTGCCCCGGTGAGGGCCTCCCACATCTGCTCCTCGGTTGCGCCCGGCCGTGCATACCGAAGATTCTCGGCGATCGTCTCGTGGAAGAGATGGGAGTCCTGCGTGACCACACCGACCGTGTCGCGCAGCGACTCCAGGGTGGCGTCGCGGACGTCGACCCCGCCGATCAGCACCGCCCCGCCGGTCACGTCGTAGACCCGGGACACCAGCATCGACGTGGTCGACTTGCCGGCGCCGGACGGGCCGACGAGCGCCACCATCTGCCCCGGTTCGACGGTGAAGTCGAGGCCGGTGAGCACCTCCTCCTGCTCGGTCCGGTCGAGGGTGCTGACGTCCTCGAGCGACGCGAGCGACACCTGGTCGGCGCTCGGGTAGCGGAAGCGCACGTCGCGGAACTCGATCCGCCCGGAGCCGGCCGGGACCGCCACCGCGCCGGGTTTCTCGGCGATGCCGGGCTCCAGGGAGAGCACCTCGAAGACCCGGTCGAAGGAGACCAGCGCGCTCATCACGTCGACCCGCACGTTGCTGAGGGCGGTGAGCGGACCGTACAGCCGGGTCAGCAGCAGGGCCAGAGTGACGACGGTGCCGGCCGAGACGTTGCCGTGGACCGCCAGCCAGCCGCCCAGACCGTACGTCAAGGCCTGCGCGAGTGAGGCGACCAGCAGCATCGCGACGAAGAAGGTCCGGGAGTACATCGCCTGCTGGACGCCGATGTCCCGGACGCGGGAGGCGCGCTCGCCGAACCGCGACGCCTCGGTCTCCGGCCGGCCGAAGAGCTTGACCAGCAGGGCGCCGGAGACGTTGAACCGCTCGGTCATCGTCGCGTTCATCTTGGCGTCCAGGTCGTACGACTCGCGGGTGATCTCGGCGAGCCGTTTCCCGACCCGGCGGGCGGGCACGATGAACACCGGCAGGAGCACCAGCGACAGCGCGGTGATCTGCCAGGACAGGGTGAACATCACGGCGGCGGTGAGCGCCAGCTGGATGACGTTGCTGACCACCCCGGAGAGCGTCGACGTGAACGCCCGCTGAGCGCCGACGACGTCGTTGTTGAGCCGGCTGACCAGGGCGCCGGTCTGGGTGCGCGCGAAGAACTGGAGCGGCATCCGCTGCACGTGGTCGAACACCCGGGTCCGCAGGTCGAGGATGATCCCCTCGCCGATGCGCGCCGAATACCACCTCTGGGCGAGCGACAGCAGGGCGTCGGCGACGGCCAGTGCGGCGATCACCAGGGCGAGCCGGACGACCGCACCGGCGGCGCCGTCACCACCGGCGGTGATCGCGTTGATCACGTGCCCGGCGAGCAGCGGGGTGGCGACCCCGATACCGGCGGCCAGCACGACGGTGAACAGGAAGACCGAAATGTCCCGCCGGTACGGCACGGCGAACCGCACGATCCGCCGGGCGGTGCCTCTGCGCACCTCGTGCCGGCTGACCCGATCCGCGTTCTGGATCGAGCGCAGCACGCTCCAACTCGTGGACATGTCACCTCCCGGGCGTCGTTCGACGGGCAGCACACAGTCTGCCTCGTGGGTACGACAATCCCGGGAGGTGCTCTACTCCCCGGAGCCCAGCAGTTCGCTGAGACGCCGCGTCTGGGCCTCACGTTCGGCCCGGTCCTGTTCCGCGTACGACCGCAGGGGCGCACCCGCCAGCAGGGCCTTGATCTCCGCGACCGCTCCCCGGTCCGCTGCCAGCACCGCAGCGGCCAGGTCGGACACCGTGGCGTCCAGGTCGGCACGGGCGACGACAGTCGTCGCCAGGCCGATCCGGTCCGCCTCGTCGGCCGTGATCCGCCGGCCGGTGACGCAGATCTCCAGTGCCCGGGAGGGTCCGACCAGCTCGGTGAGCCGCTTCGTACCGCCCAGATCGGGCACCAGGCCGAGGGTGACCTCGGCCATGGAGAACCGCGCGTCGTCGGCGAGGACACGCATGTCGCAGTTGAGCGCCAGCTGGAAGCCCGCGCCGATCGCGTGTCCTTGAACTGCTGCAATCGTCACAATGGACGGACTGCGCAACCAGGTGAACGCGGTCTGGAACCCGGCAATCCGATCGGCGCACTCGGTCGCGGACAACTGCGCCAGCCGGGACAGTGAAGAATCGCCGTCGCCCCGGGCCACCGACAGATCCAGGCCCGCGGAAAACGCGCGTCCCTCGGCTCGGACAATGACGACCCGGACGTCACCCGGCAATTTCCGGGAAATGTTGCCGAGCTCCGTCCACATCGCCGGAGTCTGAGCATTGAGAACGTCGGGCCGGCACAACGTCACCGTCGCGACCGGCCCGTCCTGTTCGTAACGAACGCCTACCTCGTCGGTGGTGGCGGGCCCGGCGTTCCCGGCCGTCACGCCTTCTTACGGCGGCGGGCGCCACCACGCTGGCGCAACTGCACGCCGGACTCGGTGAGTACGCGGTGGACGAATCCGTAGGAACGGCCGGTGGACGCGGCCAGCGCGCGGATGCTCTCGCCGCCGGTGTAACGCTTCACCAGGTCCTTGGCGAGCGACTGCCGCTCGCTACCGACGATTCGACGACCCTTCTCAGTACTGGTAGCTGTGCCAGTGGCTGCCATCTTGAATCCTCACGTCGCAGACAGTGCGGTCAGATACGGTCCCACCTATTACACCGTCTCGGACGATCATGCGCCAGGCATCTAGCCCCCGTGAACGTGCCCATTTATTACTGTCAGGAACTTGACGGTTACCACGGGCATCAATGTCAGACAGTTTGCCGGTCGACTCTCGGTGCCCATTTCCACTCCGAGGGGCGGTCCCCCAAGACCATCGATCACCTGCGGAAACACTGGATCGAGGGGATCGCCTCGATCGCTCCGGAGAGTGCTGTGATCGCTCCATGGCGTGACACTCGACCTTGGTACGGACCGCCCGGCGCCTGCCCGACGTGTTCGGAAACGCCCGAACATCGCACTGTCTGTGTGGGCACCAGTTGACAACTGACGATCGGCGACCGTCGGACCTCAGGCCAGCTCGACGAGCTCCAGCAGATCGTCGCTCCAGGCGTCCTCGTCGCCGTCGGGCAGCAGGATCGCCCGGTCCGGCTTGAGCGCCTGCACACAGCCGGCGTCGTGGGTGACCAGCACGATCGCGCCCGGGTAGTTGGCGATCGCGTCGAGCACCTGCTCCCGGCTGACCGGGTCGAGGTTGTTCGTCGGCTCGTCCAGCAGCAGCACGTTGGCGCCGGAGCAGACCAGGGTGGCCAGGGCCAGACGGGTCTTCTCACCACCGGAGAGCACCCCGGCCGGCTTGTCGACGTCGTCGCCGGAGAACAGGAACGCGCCCAGGATCTTCCGCAGCTCGGTGTCGGTCTGCTCGGAACCGGCGCTGCGCATGTGCTCCAGGATCGTCCGGTCCACATCCAGCGTCTCGTGCTCCTGGGCGTAGTAGCCCAGCCGCAGCCCGTGCCCGGCACGCACCTCACCGGTGTCCGGCTCGAGCAGTCCGCCCAGCATCCGCAGCAGGGTGGTCTTGCCGGCACCGTTCAGCCCCAGGATCGCCACCCGGGAACCACGGTCCACCGCGACGCTGACGTCGGTGAAGATCTCGAGTGACCCGTACGACTTGGAAAGGCCGCTCGCCGTCAGCGGCGTCTTGCCGCACGGCGCCGGGCTCGGGAAGCGGACCTTCGCCACCTTGTCCGAGCTCCGGACCTCCTCCAGGCCGCCGAGAAGCTTCTCGGCACGGCGGGCCATGTTCTGCGCGGCCACCGTCTTCGTCGCCTTGGCGCGCATCTTGTCGGCCTGCGCCATCAGGGCGCCGGCCTTCTTCTCCGCGTTGGCCCGCTCGCGGCGGCGGCGGCGCTCGTCGGTCTCGCGGGCTTCGAGGTACGTCTTCCAGCCCATGTTGTACATGTCGACGACCGACCGGTTCGCGTCGAGATACCACACCTTGTTGACCGCGGCGTCGAGCAGCTCGACGTCGTGGCTGATCACGATCAGGCCGCCCTTGTGCTGCGCCATGTAGCCGCGCAGCCAGGCGATCGAGTCCTGGTCGAGGTGGTTGGTCGGCTCGTCCAGCAGCAGGATGCCCTTGCCGTTCTGCCCGGAGTTGGCGAACAGGATGCGGGCCAGCTCGATCCGGCGGCGCTGACCGCCGGAGAGGGTGCCGATCGTCTGGGCCAGCGCACGCTCGGGCAGGCCCAGGTTCGCGCAGATCCGGGCGGCCTCGGCCTCGGCGCCGTACCCGCCCAGCGCGGAGAACCGGTCCTCCAGCTGGCCGTACCGCCGGATCAGTTTCTCCTCGGAGCTCTCCTCCAGCTGGATTTCGAGCTTCTGCATCTCGGCGAGGATGGTGTCCAGGCCGCGGGCGGACAGCACGCGGTCGCGGCCGGTCACGTTCAGGTCACCGGTCCGCGGGTCCTGGGGCAGATAACCGATCTCGCTCGTCCGCTCGACCTGCCCCGCGTACGGAATGCCCTCGCCGGCGAGGACTTTGAGGGTGGTGGTCTTGCCGGCGCCGTTGCGGCCGACCAGCCCGATCCGGTCGCCGGGTTGCACCCGCAGCGTGGTCGGGGAGATGAGGATGCGCGCGCCGGCGCGGAGTTCGAGCCCGGTGGCGGTGATCATGAAATTTCTCGCTCTCGGTGAGACGGCTGACTCAGGGCGCAGAAAAGCGCCGGCCATCGGAGATGACGGTCGGCGCCGGGGCAGGTCAGCCTTCGCAGAGCAGCACCCGACCATCCTACCGGGCGTCCGCGGGCACCTCCCACCCGATTAATTCACAAGATCAACGGGTAATCGCTCGGCAACCGTGCTGAAGGTGGGACGACATGGAACTCAACCAACGTGCCGACATCGACCCCGGCTCGATCGAGGACGTCCGCGGATCGGGCGGCGGAGGCGGCGGGATAGGCGGCCTCCCGATCGGCGGCGGCGGCCTCGCCGGGATCCTGGTGACCCTGGTCGTGGCCCTCGTCGGCGGCTATTTCGGGATCAACACCCTGGGCGCCGAGGACAGCGCGCCCGCACCCAACTCGACCGCCCAGTGCGCGAACGAGCAGGAACGCACCAAGTTGCTGGAGTGCCGCAACGGGCTCTATGTGACGTCGATCCAGCGTTACTGGCAGCAGCAACTGCCGGAGTCGTTCGGCGAGCAGTACCAGCCCGCCCCCACCCGCATCTTCTCCAACCGGGTGAACACCGCCTGCGGCGCCGCCGACTCCGGTGTCGGCCCGTTCTACTGCCCCGCCGACGACAAGATCTACATCGATCTGACCTTCTACCAGGTGCTCTCCAAGGAGCTCGGCGCTCCCGGCGAGTTCGCCCAGCCCTACGTGCTGGCCCACGAGTACGGCCACCACATCCAGGACGTCCTCGGCACCGAGGCGGACATGCGCCGCCGGCAGGAACGTGATCCCGGTAACGCCAACCAGGAGTCGGTGAAGCTGGAACTCCAGGCCGACTGCTACGCCGGTGCCTGGGCGCACGCCGCCGCGAACACCGTCGACAAGGACGGTGACAAGATCTTCACGAGCCTCACCGACGCCGACATCCAGGAGGGCATCCAGGCCGCCGGCCAGATCGGCGACGACACCCTCCAGAAGCGCGGCGGCGGCGAGATCAACCCGGACCAGTTCACCCACGGCACGTCCGAGCAGCGTCAGCACTGGTTCCGCGTCGGCTGGGAGTCCGGCGACCCGAAGCAGTGCGACACCTTCAGCGCCACCATCTGACCGACGGCGATCCTGGTCCGCGGGCTCAGGGCTCGCGGATCAGGATCGGCACGGCACGGGCCGCGGCCACCGCCGACACCAGGACCGCATGCCGCGGCTCGGGCACGTCGAGCAGCCTTCCGGTACGCAACGCGGCCACCGCCGCCAACTGAGGCGCCGACAGGATCGCGTCCACAGCGGAACGGTCCCCACCCGCGACGATCGCGGTGAGTGTGCGTACCTCCGGAAGAAGAATGCGGCCGACGATCCCGGCCCCGTCCGCCGACGCCGCTTTGGCCTGGTTGTCGCGGCGGCGCGCGAAGCGCTGCTGCGACCATCCGCCCGCGGCCGTCCGCCCCTGCACATAGTGGGTGTCCACCTTGGAGGCGACCAGCTCACCGCCGTCGGCGATCCCGACGGCGACCGCGCCCTTGCGCGCGAGCAGCAGACCCAGCCTCCGCGGCGCCCGTGCCGCCTCCATCAGCTCGGCCAGAGCCTCGACCGGCGCGACTCCCGGCGGCTCGTGCAGCGTCGCCGACGCACCGTCCGCGGCGGTCACCGTCAGACCCTCTTCGGTGTACGGCCCATGGCGCACCCCGAAGTTCTCCAGCCATCGGGACAGCCGCTCCGGAGCGACATCCACCCACTTCCCACCGCCGGCGGCCGCTCGTTCCCCCACCCCACCACCCTACGGCGAAGCCTCGCCCCCGGCTGCCGTCACCCCGCCGTTCGGCGCCGCGCAATTCCTGCGCTCTCGACTGCCGCCACCCTGCCCACCAGCGCCGCACCATCCCTGAGCTCTCGACCCCTGCGCGCTCGACGCCGCCACCCCGCCCGTCGGCGCTGCACGGTTCCCGGGGCCTCCGACTGGTGTCACCCGGCACCGCCGGAAATTGTCGGACCCCGGTGGCAGGATGCGGGCATGAGCGACGTCGCGGTAGTTCTTCTCGACCGGCTGGCCGGCGGGTTCGAGCAGGCCCGCGACCCGGAGCGGGCGGTCGGGCAGGCCGCCTACATGCGCGATCAGTTCCCGTTCCTCGGGTTGACCAGCGCGGTCCGGCGCGCGCAGGCCCGCAGAGCGCTGGCCGGGCTGCCGGCACCCGCCGAGACCGACCTGGTCGACGTGGCCGTGGCCTGCTGGGCCCGCGACGAGCGGGAGTTCCAGCAGTTCGCCTGCGACTACCTGACCGCCCACGTCGGGGTCCCCGGACCGGCGTTCCTCGACACCGCGGCCGAGCTGATCACCACGAGGTCCTGGTGGGACACAGTGGATCCGCTCGCCACCCGGGTGGTCGCCGGTCTGGTCCGCCGCCACCCGTCCCTGACCGCCCGGATGGACGAGTGGTCCCAGGCGGCGGACATGTGGCTTGTCCGTACCGCGATCCTGCACCAGTTGCACTACCGCGAGGCCACCGACACCGATCGCCTGTTCGAGTACTGCGCCCGCCAGGCCAGCCACCGCGACTTCTTCGTCCGCAAGGCGATCGGCTGGGCACTCCGTCAGCACGCCCGCACCGATCCCGATGCGGTCCGCGCGTTCCTCGCCGCTCACGCCGGCACCCTGTCCCCGCTCTCGATCCGGGAGGCCGCCAAACACCTGTGACCTCGTCCCACCGGTGAAAAAGGCCGGTCCACCGCAGCCTTCGGTATTCGAGACGCCGGTGGACAGCCCATTGCAGGAACGAAATGGTGCCGGCAAGTCTGCGACCGGACGCCCCGGCGCCACCCGTCCCATCGGCGGATGACGCCGGCGAGTCTGCGACCGGACGCCCCGGAGCCGCCCCTCGCGTCGGCGGACGGCGTCGGGAAGTCTGGGATCGGACGACCCGGAGCCGCCGTCGTGTCGGCGGACGGCGTCGGGAAGTCTGCGATCGGACGACCCGGAGCCCCGTCGCGTCGGCAGATGACGCAGGGAGGTCTGCGATCGGACGACCCGGGGCCGCCCTTCGCGTCGGCGGATGGCATCGGGAAGTCTGCGAACGGGCGCCCCTGCGGTCAGGTGGTGAGTAGGCGGATGGCCAGCACGGCGATCACGGTGCTGGAGACCAGGGCGGTGATCAGACGGCCCCGGTCTCCAGTGAGGACACGGCCGATCAGGGAACCGCCTCCCGCGACCAGAAGTTGCCAGCTCGCCGAGGCGAGAAAGGCGCCGGCCACGAACCAGACGCCGCCTCCTGCGCCGCCGCTGGCGAGCACCAGGGCCGCGAAATAGATCACGGTGGCCGGGTTGAGCAGCGTCAGGGCGAGGACCCCGGCGTACGCCCGAAGCGCCGTCTCCGGACGCTCGTCCCGTTCCGTGACACCCGGCCGGCGGACGGCTCCCCATGCGGTCCATCCGGCCAGGGCCAGCAGTACCGCGGCACCGAGCCAGCGCAGAGGTGTCTCCACCGGTGCGATGAACCCGGCCACCGCCGCTCCCCCGGCGACGGCTACCAGCGCATAGAGGCCGTCGGCGGTGGCCGCACCCATGCCGGCGGCCGCGCCGATCCCCAGTGACGTCCGTGCGCTGAGCCCGGCGATCAGGACACCGATGGCGCCGACGGGCACAGCGATGCCGTAACCGGCGACCACGCCGGCCAGGAACGCCCCGTTCATGACCGCTGCCGAAGACCCGCCGTTCCGTCGGCGGCCGTCTGCTGTCGCACGGCCGGATCGGCCACAGCGACAGGGACGGCAGGGTACGGCTTCAACTCGGTCACGCCCTCATCCTGTCGCCGCAGTCCCCACCGGGCCAGCGATTTTCCCCGACCTCCGGAGCCGTCGGATCAGCTTGTCCACCCACGGCAGAGCAGCTCATCCCCCGCTGGTTCCAGCGCCGGCTCGGCCCCTTGGTCTCTCGGCATCTCGATCTCTCGGTTTTTCGGATGGGGAGACGTCCGGCGCGGCATGGGGGCGAGGGGCCGATGTTGAGGCGTACCCGGTGTTCCACCACCCGACCGCCAAGAAGATCGCCACGGCGACCGCGAGAGCCAGCACGATCAGCGCGCGGCAGCGGCTGCATCCGCTGAGCCCGCTGCTCTGGGGCGCCAAGAGCATCGCGGTGATCGTCGCGGCACTGCCGTGGAACACGCTGGTAGGCGGGTACTCCCCCTCTCCGCCTCTTGGTCTCTTGGTCTCTTGGTCTCTTGGTCTCTCGGTCTCTGGGCCAGGCGCTCACCTCTCGGCCTCCCGGTCGGGCGCTCCACCCTCGACCTCCCGGCCGGGCACTCCACCTCGACCTCCGGGCCGGCCACTCCACCCTCAACCTCCCGGCCGGCCACTCCAACCTCGACCTCCCGGTCGGCCACTCCACCTCCCAGCCTCTCGGTCGGGCGCTCAGCCTCTCGGTTCTCCGGCGCAAGAGCGGCGCGGAGAGTCGGCCGAGGTTCTGGACGACTCTCCGCAAGTGGCGTGTTGTCCGCAGCCGCACGATCCACGCGTTGGACGAGGCTGTCGGGTGGCTCGTGTTCGCGACGGGCGCTTGCCAGGCGGCGGGGCCCCTGCTCACGGTGGTTGACGCCGGTCGCGGAAGCCGTCGGTCCGGCTTGCATATGACGGATCGCGAATTTCCATACAACGAATCGCTCATCGAGCCGAGCCGACAACGAAGGTGACCGGTGAGCGGCCACAAAGGCGGTGCAGATTCACCAGTCATGCCAGGGCGATTCCTAGCATCACGACCTGGACAAAGGTGAGCACCAACCTTTGCTGTGACACAGCCCAGCGCACACAATCGCGGATCGTGTGCGCCCACCCTCGCCATGACGGCGGTCAACGCCCACGATCCGAACAACGTGAGCGCCCATCGTCGCCATGACCCCACCCAGCGCACACAATCCGCGATTGTGTGCGCTCGTCGCCGTTGTTGGCGTCACAGGCCCGGGCGGCAGCCGAACGAAGTGATCCGACCCAACGATGCGCGACCCGACGAAGCACGGTCCAACGAAGCGCGGGTCAACGGAGCGCCGTTCAACGGAGCGCGGTCCAACGAAGCGCCGTTCAACGAAGTGAGCCGGGCCGAACGAAAGGGCCCTCGCAGAACGAAGCGGTGCAAGAGCGGAAGCCATTCGCCGGAAATGACGGCCGCTTCAGGTGCATCCGCGCCCGTTGACGACGCCATCCCCTGGCCCGTCATCCTGGTGGGCTTCAGTCGCCATCGGGCAGGATCGCCGCTCGGCCGGCATCCCGTCATAGCCATGATGATCGGCCGGCTCTCGACCAGGGGCGACAAGCGGTGGCGGGACAAGGTCGGCGGGGTGTGCGGCGAGCGGTGGCCGATGGACAGGGAACTGCGTGTGGCGGAGGGGGGTGTGGGGCGGCCCACCGTGGACGACGGGCGACCGACGACGAGCGACAGGCGACAGGCAACAGGCGACAGGCAACAGGCGACAGGCAACAGGCGACAGGCAACAGGCGACAGGCAACGAGCGACAGGCAACGAGCGACAGGCGGCAGGCGGCAGGCGGCAGGCGGCAGGCGGCGATCAACGGTGACGGCTGGTAGGCGGCGGGTAACCGAGGGTGGGGCGGGCGGCAGGTGGGGCGGTGAGTGGCGGCAGAAGTTGATCACGGGAGGTTTCGGGTTGCTGCCGGAGCGTGACCGGGAGGTGGTTCGATCGGTAGGGTCGGATCATGGTCGCTGAACTGATTCTGGTCCGGCACGGGCAGAGCCTGGCCAATGTCGCCTTTCCCGCCGCTGATGCGGAAGGACTGATGGAAGCGGTCGTCAGCGGCCGCGACGCCGAGGTGCCACTGACCGAGGCGGGTGAGGAGCAGGCCGCGGCGCTGGGGCGCTGGCTGGCCGCCCTTCCGGAGGACCGCCGGCCGCAGGTGGTGATCACGTCGCCGTATCTGCGGGCGCGGGAGACGTGGCGGATCGCCGCGGAGGGGCTGGATCTGCCTGCGCCGAGTACCGATGACCGGCTCGTCGACCGGCTGATGGGTGAGCTGGAGTTGCTGACCCGGGCGGCGGTGACGGCGCGGTTTCCGGGCGAGGCGGCGCGGCGGGCGCAGGCGGGCGAGTTCGAGTATGCGCCGCCGGGCGGGGAGTCGTTCGCGGACATCGCGGTGCGGCTGAAGTCCTTTCTGGACGATCTGCACGCCGACCATCCGGGTGAGCGGGTGATCGTGGTCGCCCACGATGCGGTGGTGCTGATGATGCGGGCTGTCGTCGAGCAGTTGAGCTGGGATGAGGTGATCGCCGTGGAGAAGGAGTCGGGAAGTGTGCGCAACGCCTCGATAACTCGTTTCGACGACTCGTCGGGCACGCTCACGCTGGACCGATACAACGTGATCGACCATCTGCCGCCGGCGTGACGCCCGTCGAGACATCGATGGCTGTCTTGCTTTGGGTCGCCGGGAAACTTAGGTTCGATCCGTGCCCGTCGCCCTTTCATCCCGCGGGCCGGCCCGCACACCCGTCACGGTGAACCGTCAACTGGGCGCTCTTCTCACCGCCGAGGCGCTCTCCATGCTCGGCAGCCGGATCACGTTCGTGGCCGTACCATGGCTGGTTCTCACCACGCAGGACTCGGCGCTGCTCGCCGGGCTGGCCGGTCTCGCGGAGATGCTGCCGTATGTGCTGGCCGGCCTGATCGGCGGCCCGATCGTGGATCGGGTCGGGCCGCGACCGACCGCGGTCGCCGCGGACACCGCCAGCGTTCTCGCGGTGGCCGGCATTCCGCTGGTCGCCTACTGGGAGGGTGTGTCGCTGAGCGCGCTGCTGCTGCTGATCGCGCTGGCGGGCGCGTTGCGCGGGTTCGGCGACGCGGCGAAACGGGCGCTGCTGCCACGGACGATCGCGGCGGCCGGTCTGTCCACCGAGCGGGGCACCGCGATGTACGACGGCATCTGCCGCGCCTCGACCCTGGTCGGGCTGCCGCTGGCCGGGGTGCTGATCGCCGCGTTCGGCCCGGCGTCGGTGCTGCTCTTCGACGCGCTGTCGTTCGCGGTCAGCGCGATCATCATCGGGTTGCTGGTGCGGGTCGGCTGCGCCGACGCCGCGGCTCTGGCCGAGAGCAAGGAGCAGGGGTACGCGGACGCCCTGCGCGACGGTTTCCGATGGGTACGTTCCGACCGGCTGATCCTCGGCGTCATGTCGATGCTGTTCGCCACCAACATGTTCGACCAGGCGTTCGCGACGGTGTTCGTGCCGGTGTGGGTGCGTGAGGGACCGCACGGCCCGGCCGCGCTCGGGGTGATCGGTACCGCGTTCGGTCTGGGCGCGGTGGCCGGCAACATCCTGTACACGGTGGTCGCCCCGCGGCTGCCACGACGGCTGACCTTCGGATTGTGTTTCTTCCTCGGTGGCCCGGCCCAGCTTCTGGCGCTGGCCCTGTCCGACCGCATGTGGACGGTGCTGGTGACGGCCGCGCTCTCGGGCGCGCTGATGTCGACGGTGAACCCGATCCTGATGGCCGAGGTGTACCGCCGGATCCCCACCCACCTGCACGGCCGGGTGATCAGCGTGCTGATCGCGGTCTCCTGGGCGGGTATCCCGTTCGGCGGGGTGGTCGGCGGCCTGGCGACGGACCGGCTCGGTCTCCAGACGGCCGCGCTGATCGCCGCGGTCGGCTATCTGGCGGTCACGGTCTCCCCGTTCCTCTTCCCGGCCTGGCGGGAACTCGACGCCCGCCCCCGCTCGGAGACGAAATCGGCGATGGTCACCGCCTGACGAGTCATCACTGAAGAGGAAGGGCACGGAACGGCGAAAACCCGGTGCTCCGCCGCGCGCGGGAAGGCTACGGTCACGTCGATGACTTACGACTTCGACGTGACCGGCGACGGCCCGGCCGTACTTCTGCTGCATTCGACCGTCTGCGACCGCCGCATGTGGGATCCCCAGGTGGCCGCCCTGGCCGCCGCGGGCCGCCGGGTGGTGCGCCTGGACCTCGTCGGCCACGGCGGCACCCCGGTGCCGGCCGGCCGTTTCGACGAGGCCGGGGGCGTCGCCGAACTCCTCGACGGTCTCGGTGTCGGCGAGACCGCGCTGGTCGGCTCCTCCGGCGGTGGCCGGCTGGCGCTGGAGTTCGCCGCCCGCTGGCCGGGCCGGGTGACCGCGCTGGCGCTGCTCTGCACCGCGCTGCGCGGCCACGGTGCCGGCCCCGAGCTGGAGGCCTTCGACGAGCGCGAGGAGGCGCTGCTGGAGGCGGGTGACGTCGCCGGCGCCGTCGACCTGAACGTGGATCTGTGGGTGGGCCCGGAAGCCGACGACGCGACCCGCGAGAGGGTACGGGTCATGCAGCGCCACGCGTTCGACGTGCAGCTCGCCGCCGAGGACGTCGCCTACGAGCCGGTCCGCACCGACCCGGACCTCAGCCGGATCAGTGCGCCCACCCTGCTGGTCACCGGCGCCCACGACCTGCCGGACTTCCGGGAGATCGCCGTGCATCTGGCCGGTGTGCTGCCGAAGGCACAGCACGTGGAACTGGCCTGGGCCGGTCACCTGCCCAGTCTGGAACGGCCCGAGGAGATCAACGGGCTGTTGCTGGAGTTCCTCGCCGGATAGCGGCGACGGTCGCGGCGAACCGCACGAACCCCTCCGGATCGGGATCGTCCGGGGCCGGCTGCAGGACCACCGTGTCCGCGCCCGCCCCGGCCCAGCGGCCGACCTGCTCGGCGACCTCGTCGGCGTCCCCGGTCACCGCGCGGTCCACGATGGTCGGATAGCCCCAGTTGACCCGTTCCCGTTCCATCCGCTCGGCCGCACCGGGGCCGGTCGCCGTGTGCAGGTAGACGACCAGGGGGACGTCGCCGATCACGGCGCGCGCCGCCCGTACGTCATCGGGGGTGTTCCCCGCACTGATGATGACGCCGTCGCCGATCTCGCCGGCCAGCCGCAGGGTCTTCGGGCCGGAGGCGCCGACCAAGACGGGCGCCGCCGCCGTCGGCGGCCAGTCCAGGGCGACGCCGTCGAGGTGAACGTACCGCCCGTCGACCGTGACCCGCTCGCCGGCGAGGAGCTGCCGCAGGGCGGTGACGTGCTCGCGGAGCAGCGTCATCGGTGACGAGACGCGGGCACCGACCTGGCCCATCCAGTCCTGCACGCCGTGGCCGACCCCGATGTGCGCCCGCCCCGGGAAGAGCCGGTGCAGCGTGGCGAACTCCATCGCGGCGATCGCCACGTTGCGCAGCGGCACCGGGAGCAGGCCTACTCCCACCTTCAGCCGGTCGCTCCAGGCGAGCGCGGCCGCCATGGTGGCGACGCCGCTGGTCAGGAAACAGTCCTCCCACAGCCACAGCTCTTCGAGCCCGGACTCGTCGGCCGCCTGCACGACCGCGCGCAAACGGTCCGGCGGTAGCTGCGGCAGGGCGATGGCCCCCAGTACGGTCATGCTGGCACCTTGTCCTCGTCGGTGATCCGCCGGTACAGGTGGTCCGGTGACAGGTTCGTGTACCAGGGTGTGACCGGGCGGCGTTCGTACCGTTCCATGCCTACCAGGAAAGCCAGCGCATAGCCCGCGCTCAGGGTGAGGAAGGCGGCCGACCACGCCGCGATGACGACGTGCTCGCCCTGGATCAGCCGGGCCACCGCGAGCCCCAGCGCCGACACCTCGGCCAGCGCGAACACCCGGTAGGCCCACTTGAGCCGGGCGTCGGTGCCACGCCGCGCCCGTTTGTCGGTCACCCCGAACTCCCGCTCCCCGAAGATCGCCGCGGGCAGGGCGGCGAGCATCGGCAGCGTGTCGGCGACGGCGAACGCCTCGCTGTGCAGCGGGTGGTAGTGGCCGCGGCCGAACCGGACGACGGTCCCGATCGAGAGGATCGTGAAGGCGAGGAAGGCGAAGCCGTAGACGGCGTACGGTCCGCGCACCGGCGCCACCCCGGTGGTCAGGGCCGCGACCGGGACCAGCAGGTAGAGCAGCCGGTTCAGCCCCTGGAAGTGCGCGACCATGGCGCTGAGGTAGTTGAGTCGCTGCCGCCAGGAGAGTCCACGGACGATCAGTGGCGAGTCCGGATGCCGCAGCAGCAGGTGCAGACTGCCGATCGCCCAGCGGCGCCGGGTCCCGTAGTACTGGCGCAGGTTGTTGACCTCCAGCCCGTACGCGAGCGGCTCCTCCAGATAGACCGACCGCCAGCCGCGGGCGTGCAACCGCAGTGACGTGTGGATGTCCTCGGTGGACGTGTCCTCGGCGAACCCGCCCACATCGTCGAGTGCGCTCCGCCGCAGCATCGCCGACGTGCCGGTGTAGATGGCGCTGCCCGCGCTGTTCTTCGTCGGCTGCACCCCGCCGTAGAACATCTCCTGCTCGTGCCAGCCGCCGTCGCGCCCGTGCCGGCGGCGGAAGGTGAACGATTCGGTGTTGTAGAACGACTGCGGTGACTGGACGACGGCCACCTCCGGGTCGTCGAAATAGCCGAGGGTGCGCTCGATGAAGCCGGGCAGCGGGATGTGGTCGGCGTCGAGGGTGACCACGAACTCGGCGTCGGTCACCCCCAGTCCGTGGTTGAGGTTGCCGGCCTTGGCACCCGCACTCGTGGCCCGGGGCAGGTAACGGGCCCCCAGCCGGGCGGCCATCTCGCGCATCTCGGGGCGGCTGCCGTCGTCGAGGACGATCACGTCGCGGACGCCGCGGACCCGCAGCGCGCCGATCACCGTAGGTTCGAGCACCGGGGCGGGCTCGTTCACGGTGGGGATCAGGATGTCGACGGTCCGGGTGACGGCGCCGGTCACGGTCCGCGGCACCGGGCGGGTGCGGCGGCGCAGCGAGATCACGAAGATCGTGGTGGTGACGACCGCGAACATCTCCGCGGCCCAGGCGATCGGCCCGTACCAGACCGACCAGTTGACGACCGCGGTCCGCCAGACGGCGAAGAGCGGGGCCAGGGTCAGGAAGACGGCGAACAGGATCGGCAGCTGCGGCGGGTCGCGGTCGGCGACCTGCTCAACGCGGTACGGGGACATGCGCGGTCCTTTCCAGGACGACGGTCAGTTCGGGGTGCAGGGCGGGACCGGCCGCGAGCACGCCGGAGCCCAGTGCGGTGACGGTGGCACCCGCCTCGGCCGCGACGAGAGCACCGGCCGCGAAGTCCCACGGGGCCAGTTCGTCCTCGTAGTAGGCGTCGCAGCGGCCGGCGGCAAGCCAGCACAGTTCCAGTGCGGCGCTGCCGTGGCTGCGGATGTCACGAACCTGGTGCAGCAGTCCGGCGAGGGTCCGCGCCTGTCGCGCCCGCGCCTGCGATGTGTAGGCGAAACCGGTCGTGACGAGGGCGCGGTCGAGGGACACCGGATCGTTGACACGTAGCGGGTCGCCGTTGAGGCGGGCGCCGCGGCCACGGACGGCGGTGAACGTCTCCGAGCGGTACGGGTCATGGACGACCCCCACGACGGCCCGCCAGGAACCGTCGGGGAGCTGTTCCTCACCGGCGACACTGACTGTGACGTGCGGTGACCCGTACAGCAGATTGGTCGTGCCGTCGACCGGATCCACCACCCACCGCAACCCGGACGTCCCCGCCCGCGCCGTGCCCTCCTCGCCGAAGACGGCGTCGTGCGGCCGTGAGGCCGCGAGGGAGGCGACCACCGCCGCCTCGCTCGCGAGATCTATCTCGGTCACCGGATCGGTGGCGCTGGACTTGTGGCCGGTCAGGCGGACCGGTCCGGCGGCGCGGATCACCCGGCCGCCGTCCCGCGCGGCGGCCACCGCGGCGTCGAGCAACGCCTCGGGGGAGGTCATCCGGCGCTCACCCGGCGCACCTCGGCGAGAACCCGCTCGCGGTAGGGGCCGGGCAGGGCGCTGATCGGTTCGAGCACGATGCTCCGGTCCACGCTGCCGTCCTCCCACGGCAGGGCCAGGCCCACCAGCGGCAGCGTCTCGACCTCGGTGGCCGTCGCGGGCAGCACCGGGCCGGAGCCGGGCGGCACGCCGACCACCAGATGCGCCCGCCCCTCGACGCGGCCGTGGACGACGGTGAGCCCGCCGGCCGAGGGGCGCAGGCCGCGGTAGTGCCCGTTGGCCTCGAAGTCGCCGAACGCGCAGGCCAGCTCGACGTCGAGCCCGGGCCATTTGCGCAGGAAGTAGCGGTAGTTGGGCGCCTCGGTGCGGCGGTTCGCGGCCACGCTGCGCAGGTGTGGCAGGTGGACGCCGAAGAAGCCGGGGCCCATGACGACGGGTGTCCCACCGCGGGCCACCCGGTACGCCCACTCCAGGTCCTCCACGCCGTATCCCTGGAAGGCGGGGTCGAACTCGGCGGCCAGGTCGCGGGGCAGCGCGATCAGCGCGGTCCACGCGAACGACCACGGGATCAGGTGATCGGCGGTCATCCGGGGGTCCCGGTCGCCGGTCCCGGTCGTCTCCAGGTCGGTGAGGATCTTGCGATAGTGCTCGTAGGGCTGCACGTCGACGCTTGTCACGTCACCGGTGTTGTTGTCGTAGTCGATCATCTGCCCGACCACGCAGATCCGCTGCCCGTAGGCGAAATGCCGGTCCCACAGGTCGGCCAGGCACCGCGGCGGCAGCGCCATGTCGACGTCCATCAGCACCACGACGGCACCGGCGGCCTGCCGCAACGCCAGATTACGGGCCGCACCGACCTGCCATGGCCGGGCCGACGTGACGGTGACGACGTCGAGCCGGCCGGCGAACTCCCGGCACACGGCGGCGTGCCCGCCGTCGTCGTCGAGCACACCGAGCACCACTTCGAAATCGCCGGCGGGCAGTGTCTGGTCGGCGAGCGCGGACAGGGCGAGGCGCAGGTTGGCGGCCCGGTCGCGGTACGGGATGACGACGCTGATCAGCGGCTCACTCACCGCCGCCGCCCGGCGCGATCAGGACCTTGCAGCTGGCCTGCTCGGCCGGCCCGAACCGGCGTGCGCCGACGTCGCAGCCCAGCGCCGCGAACCCGGTGCGGAACTCGTCGAGCGGGACCACGTGGCTGACCAGCCGTTCCGCGGGGACGCGGCCGGTGGTGATCAGGTGGAAGGCCTCGTCGAAGGAGCCGTGCAGCGAGTCGATGGAACCGATCACCGACAGGCTGCGGTCGGCGAGCAGCATGGTGTCGATCGACGCGACCTTCTCCTTCAGGCCGATCGACATGTACGTCCCACCCGGCGCCATCTGCGGGAAGAGGTCCTCCAGCAGCGCCGACGTGGTGTCGACGACGATGTCGATCGGCGCCGCCGGATCGTTGAAGTACTTGCTGCGGGCCTCCTCCAGGGAGGCGTAGGCGGCGGTGCCGTCGGGCAGCCGGTCCCGGGCGAACTCCAGCCGCGCCGCGGAGTGCTCGATCAGCACCGGGGTCAGGCCCTTGAGCGACAGCACCCAGGTGTAGAGCAGCCCGAGCGGCCCGGCCCCGAAGACGTAGGTGTACGCGCTCAGCGACGGCGGCTGCAGTTTGCGGGCGCCGGCCACGACACAGCTCAGCGGCTCGGTCAGGGCGGCCGCCCGCAGCGACACGTCGTCCGGCACCCGGTGCACGAACGCCGAAGTGGTGCGGTATCGCCCGGCATACGCCCCGTCGTAGCTGACGCCGCTCTCGGTGCCGTGCTTGCCGACGCAGTGGTTGATCCGCTGGGTGCGGCACATCCGGCAGCGCCCGCAGTACGGCGTCGGGTTGATCACCACCCGGTCGCCGACGGCGATCGAGGTGACCGCCGGGCCGATCTCGGCGATGACACCGCTCGCCTCGTGGCCGAGGGTGACGCCGGGAACGGCCACCGGATAGGAGCCGGAGACGATGCCCAGATCGGTGCCGCAGACACCGCAGTAACTGATGTCGACGACCACGTCGTCGTCGCCGGTCGCGTGCAGATCGGGAACCTCGCTGAGCTCGACGTCCCAGGGGCCCCGGTACTTGAGTGCTTTCACGGCCGCGTGGCCTCCCTCTGATCGGACCGCAGGGTCTCGTGCAGGCGGCCGAGCAGGTCGTCGACCTGCTCGGTGGTGATGATCAGCGGCGGCCTGACCTTGACGGTCCGGCCGAAGCCGTAGCGGCTGCCGCGCAGGATGAGCCCGTGCTCCCGGGCCACGGCGATGAACTGTGCGACGTCGACGCTGGTCGGCAGGTCGAACGCCTGCATCAGGCCGACACCACGGACCCCGGTCATGTCGGGGAAGGTCCGGGACAGGGCGAGCAGGCCGCGGTGCAGCCGCTCGCCGGTGACCCGCACCTGGTCGAGGACCCGGTGCCGGTGGATGTACCGGATCGTCTCCTCCAGGGCGACCAGGGCGAGCGGATTGGCGCCGGAGGTGCTGGAGTGCTCCCACGGCTCGAGGACGTCCAGTTCGGGCCGCATCACCACGCCGGCGACCGGGATGCCGACGCCTCCGGCGCCCTTGGCGAAGGTGATGACGTCCGGGCGGAGGGCCGCGGCGTAGCCGGTGGAGGCGAAGAACGATCCGGTACGCCCGAAGCCGGTCTGCACCTCGTCGGCGATGATCAGGACACCCAGCCGGTCGCAGGTCTCGCGGAGCACGGCATACCACTCCGGGGGTGGAACGATGTTGCCGCCGTTGCCCATGATCGGTTCGACGACCAGGGCCGCCACCCGGCCGCTCGACGCATACTCCACGAAGTCCTCGAGCCGCCGCGCGCAGAGCATCGCGCAACTGCCCGGGACCTGGCCGTAGAAACAGTTCGCACAGTCCGGCCCGGGGATCTTGACCGAGTGCGGGAACGGAAGCGAGAAACTGCGCTGCCGGAAGGCGTTGCCGGACACCCCGGTCGTACCGACGGTCTGCCCGTGGTGCGACAGGAACAGCGAGACGATGTCGGACCGGCCGGTCGCCTTCTGCACGATCCGGATCGCCGCCTCGTTGGCGCCGGAGCCGGTGATGTCGCGGAACCAGAAGGCACCGATGTGCGGCGGCAGATCATCGCGCATCAGCTCGAAGATCTCCGCCGAGCGGGCACGGGTGAAATCGGAGGAGAGATGCGCGATCCGGTCGAGCTGGCCGTGCAGTGCCTCGATGATCTCCGGCGCCGAGTAGCCGAGCGAGACGTTGAACGTCCCGGACGCGCAGTCGATGAATCGTTCGCCACGGACGTGCAGGTAGATCCCGTCCCCGACATAGTCCGGCAGGCCGGTGACCGGCTTGGAGATGATGCTCGAACTCATTTCTCGCCTTTCCGCTCGCATTGCGTGGGCTGCAATCCACAGTGGTCAATCGCAGCTATACGCGTCAAGGTCTGAACCGGTTAAGTTGATCGTCAGAGCCGTCTGAGCTGCTGATCCTAATGAATGTGCCGATAATCACGTAGGACCAGCAAAGACGGTTAAGTGACACCCTTTTCTCTCCGCTGTCGCCGCCAGGTTTCCGAGATGACAAGCAGAAATTGCCAGGTTATTAAAATGAAAAACGCGGGCCGGGAGCGAAGCTCCGGCCCGCGTCGCCGCGATGGCGGCTCAGTCCGCGACGCTCCACTCGGTGAGCTGCCCGGCCACCGACCGGTCACCGTCGACCCGGACGTCGGCCAGCGGGATCCGCCGGTAGAGCGCCAGGACCAGGTCACTCGCGGTGCCGTGGAGCCGGGTGACCGGCTCACCGCTGGCCGGTGGGTCCGCCTTGGCGCCGGATGGGGACAGATCGAGCGTCCAGGACGGGCCCTCGATCGCCTGGAACGCCACCCGGGCCGGGCGATGTGGCCAGGCACCGAGCGAACCCAGGCCGACCTGGAGGAACTCGCTGACACCGTCGACCGCGACGGCGGCCGGCAGCGGCTCCGCCTTACCGATCGCCTCCTGCGCGTCGTAGGCGTGCACGGCGGCCTCCTGCACCTGGTGCCGGGCGACCGCGCCGGAGGTCAGCGGCGCGTCGGAAGCGCCCCACCACGCCCAGCAGGGGGTGTCGGGACCGGCGTCACGCAGCGCCGCCACCAGCAGCCCGGTCGACGTGGCGGACCACTCCACCAGGTCACCGTGCGGCTGCCGGTCGCCGAGCTGATCGGCGGAGGGCGGCCCGGAGTCGTCACCGGCGGCGACCGCCGCGGCCCAGAACCGGTGCACGCCCCCCAGATGGGCGACCAGATCGGTGAGCGACCAGTCGGGGCAGCCGGGAACGGTGACGGCCAGGTCCGGCGCGGCGGCGACGGCCTCCCGGAACGCCGCCGACCGTCCCTCGATCAGCGCGAGCAGCTCGGGGAATGGCGGTGTCGAAGTCATACCCGGTTTCTATCACCGGGGTACGACAAAGGGCGGCCGCATGATCGCGGACCGCCCCTCGTGCCGTACGAAAAACCAGGTCAGACGTTGAAGCCGAGCGCCCGGAGCTGGTCGCGGCCGTCGTCGGTGATCTTGTCGGGGCCCCACGGCGGCAGCCACACCCAGTTGATCCGGAAGTCGTCGACGAGCCCGCCACCCGGGCCGGTGGTCAGCGCCTGGCGGGTCTGGTCCTCGATGACGTCGGTCAGCGGGCAGGCCGCCGAGGTCAGCGTCATGTCGATGGTGACCACGTTGTCGTCGTCCACGTGGGTGCCGTAGACCAGGCCCAGGTCGACGACGTTGATGCCCAGCTCGGGGTCGACGACGTCCTTCATCGCCTCCTCGACGTCGGCGGTCGACGCCTTCGGCTTGTTCGAGGCGCCGGCCGCGGCGACCGGCGCACCCTCGGCGGAGCCACCATCGGCGGAGCCATCATCGGCAACCGAGTCCGAGTCGGCGGCCGGGCCGATCGGGGTGCTGTCGGCGGGTCCCCCACCGGAGACCGAGTCCGAGGCGACGGCGTCGGCCCCGGCCACGTCGGCGCCCACCGCGGCGTCCGCGGCCGACGGCGCATCCGAACCGAAGGCCGCGTCCGGCGAGGCCGACACGCTCACCGACGGCGTCTGCACCGGCTCACCGGCCTCGGCAGCGGCGGCCCGCTCCTCGGCGAGCCAGTCCGGCACCTCTTCCCCGGCGCCGGGGGCGGCTCCGGAAGCCGGAGCCGTGGCGACGGTCCGGGCAGTATCCACATGGTCAGTCATGCCTTCACCTCCGGGCTCGCGCCCACGTCCACACCAGCGCGCGCCGCCGCGTCCTTGAACGCCATCCACGGCAGCAACGCGCACTTCACCCGTGCCGGGAACTTGGCCACCCCGGCGAAGGCGATCCCGTCGCCGAGAACCTCCTCGTCCGGTTCGACCTGGCCACGGCTCTGCATCAGCTCCACGAACGCGTGGTGGATCTCCGAGGCCGCAACCGCGTCCTTACCCGCCAGCAGCTCGTACAACACCGAGGCCGAGGCCTGGCTGATCGAGCATCCGAGACCGTCGTACGAGATGTCCGCCAGATCGGCCGACACCCGCACGGTGATCTCGTCACCGCAGGTGGGGTTGACGTGGTGCGCCTCGCCGTCGAACGGGTCCCGCAGACCGCGCCCGTGCGGGTTCTTGTAATGGTCCAGGATGATCTCCTGGTAGAGACCGTCGAGCATCAGCCGAACACCTTCCGGACCTGGTCGAGCCCACGCGCGAGCGCGTCGATCTCCGCCGTGGTCGTGTAGAGGTAGAACGAGGCCCGGGTCATCGCGGGCACGCTGAACCGCGAGCACACCGGCCGCGCGCAGTGGTGCCCGACCCGCACCTCGACGCCGAGCGCGTCCAGGATCTGTCCCACGTCGTGCGGGTGTACCCCGTCGACGCCGAACGACACCGTACCGCCCCGGCCCTCGATCGTCGCCGGGCCGAAGATCCGCACGTCGGGCACCGACGAGAGCGCGTCCAGCGCGTACCGCGTGATGTCCTGCTCGTGCTGGTGGATCGCCTCCATGCCGAGCCCGGTGAGGTAGTCGACCGCCGCGCCCAGGCCGATGGCCTCGGTGATCGGCGGGGTGCCGGCCTCGAACCGCGCGGGAGGCGCGGCGAAGGTCGTGCCGCCCATGGTGACCGTCTCGATCATCGAACCGCCGGCCAGGAACGGCGGCATCTGCGACAGCAGGTCGAACCGGCCCCACAGGACGCCGATGCCGGTCGGGCCGAGCATCTTGTGCCCGGTGAACGCGATCAGGTCGGCGCCGAGGGAGCCCACCGCGAGGGGCAGGTGCGGCACCGACTGCGAACAGTCGAGCATCAGCAGGGCACCGACGGCCCTGGAACGCGCCGAGATCCGGGACACGTCGTTGACCGTGCCGAGCACGTTCGACATGTGCACCAGCGAGACGATCTTCGTCCGCTCGGTGATCAGGGCGTCCAGGTTCGACTCGTCCAGACGGCCCTCGTCGGTGATGCCGAACCAGCGCAGGGTCGCGCCGGTCCGCTCGCAGAGCAGCTGCCACGGCACCAGGTTGGAGTGATGCTCCATCTCGGAGATCACCACCTCGTCGCCCGGCCCGAGACGCAGCATCTGCCCCAGGGAGTAGGCGGCCAGGTTGATCGCCTCGGTGGAGTTCTTGGTGAACACCACCTCGTCCGGGCTCGCCGCACCGATGAAGGTCGCGATGCGGGCCCGGGCACCCTCGTAGGCCTCGGTCGACTCGGTGCCGAGCGTGTGCACGGAGCGGGACACGTTGCCGTTGTACCGCTCCTGGTGCGCACGCATGACGTCGAGCACCTGAACCGGCTTCTGCGAGGTGTTGGCGCTGTCCAGGTAGACCAGCGGGTGGCCGTTGACCTCCCGCTGGAAGATCGGGAAGTCCTTACGGACCCGCTCGACGTCGAAGCTCATCAGTTAACCCCTCAGGCCCTGACCTTGTACTTGTCGTAACCCTGGGCCTCGAGCTGCTCGCCGAGCTCCGGGCCACCCTCTTCGACGATCCGGCCGCCGACGAAGACGTGCACGAAGTCCGGCTTGATGTAGCGCAGGATCCGGGTGTAGTGGGTGATCAGCAGGAAGCCGGTCTCCCCGGTCGCGCGGACCCGGTTGACACCCTCGCTGACGATCCGCAGCGCGTCGATGTCGAGACCGGAGTCGGTCTCGTCGAGGATCGCGACCTTCGGCTTGAGCAGCTCGAGCTGCATGATCTCGTGACGCTTCTTCTCACCACCGGAGAAGCCCTCGTTCACGTTGCGCTGGGCGAAAGCCGGATCCATCTCCAGCTTCTCCATGGCGGTACGCAGTTCGCCGGCCCAGGTGCGCAGCTTGGGCGCCTCGCCGTCGATCGCGGTCTTGGCGGTACGCAGGAAGTTCGCCACCGAGACGCCGGGCACCTCGACCGGGTACTGCATGGCCAGGAAGAGGCCGGCCCGGGCGCGCTCGTCGACGCTCAGCTCGAGCACGTCCACGCCGTCGAGGGTCACCGAACCGCCGGTGATCTCGTACTTCGGGTGGCCGGCGATCGAGTAGGCGAGGGTCGACTTACCGGAGCCGTTGGGACCCATGATGGCGTGGGTCTCGCCGGCCTTCACGGTCAGGTCGACACCGTTCAGGATCGGCTTCAGCTCGCCCTCGGGCAGCTTCACCGAAACCTGCAGGTCGCGGATCTCCAGGGTGCTCACGGCTCTACTCCATTACTCGGTGTCGTCGAAACGTAGATGTCGCCGTCGCGGATCTCGACGGCGTAGACCGCCACCGGGGTGAAGGCGGGCGGTCCGGAGGGTTCGCCGGTGCGCAGGTCGAAACGGGAGCCGTGCAGCCAGCACTCCAGCGTGCACCCGTCCACCTCCCCCTCGGAGAGGGCCACGGAGGCGTGGCTGCACTCGTCGCGGACGGCGTAGAACTGATCGTCGTCGGCGTGGACCACCGCGATCTCGACACCGTCGACCTCCACCTGGAGGGCGGTGCCCTTCGCGACGTCCGACACCGGGCCGACGTTCTCGAAAGCCACTACTGACCTGCCTCGACCAGACGAGCCTCGATGGCGTCGCCGAGCCGCTCACGCAGCGCCTCGACCGGGATCTTGTTGATCAGCTCGGCGAAGAAGCCGCGGACCACCAGCTTGCGGGCCTCCCCCTCGGGGATGCCGCGAGCCATCAGGTAGAACAGCTGCTCATCGTCGAAACGGCCGGTCGCGCTGGCGTGCCCGGCGCCGGCGATCTCGCCGGTCTCGATCTCCAGGTTGGGTACGGAGTCCGCGCGCGCCCCGTCGGTGAGGAGCAGGTTCCGGTTGATCTCATACGTGTCGGTGCCGGTGGCGGCGGCCCGGATCAGCACGTCGCCGACCCAGACGGTGTGCGCCGACTTCCCCTGGAGCGCCCCGCGGTAACCCACGTAGCTGCGGCAGTCCGGCACCGAGTGGTCGACCAGCTGGCGGTGCTCGTGGTGCTGGCCGGAGTCGGCGAAGTACAGGCCCCACAGCTCGGCGTCGCCGCCGCGCCCCGCATATTCCACCGAGGCGAACTGGCGCACCAGGTCGCCGCCCAGGGTGACCTGGAGGTGCTGGACGCGGGCGTCCCGGCCGACCACGAACTTGATGTGCTGCGCCTGAACCGCGTCCCGGTCCCACTCGGCGAGCGTGACGAAGGTCAGCTGGGCGCTGTCGCCGATCACGACCTCGATGTTGTCGGCCAGGGTGACCGAGCCGGTCTGCTCCAGGATGATCGTCGCCTTGGCGAACGCGCCCACCTTGACGAAGGTGCGCGCGGCCGCGGCGTCGCCGCCCTTGCCGACCAGCCGGATGACCACGGGCTGGGCCGGCTCGGCCTCGGGCGCCACCTCGATCACGGTGACACCGGCGGCCGAGCCGTACGCCAGGGCGCTGACCCGGTCGAACGGGGTGAGCACCGGGTCCACGTCGTCCGCGTCCGACACCGTCACACCGGCGGGGAGGTCGCCGTACTCTCGCGAAGGAGCCGCCCCGCTCAGCGACGTGGCGGTGACCAGGTCACGCAGCCGCTTGAGCGGGGTGAATCGCCACTCCTCCTCCAGGCCGTCGAGGGCCGGGAAGTCGGTGACGTCGAAGGAGCGCAGCACCTGCGACTTGGTGCTCGGCGGGGCGATGGCCTCGGTAGTCATTTCGTCCTTTTAAGTCCGCGTTCTAAGGGGGTCGGCCGGGCGGGTGATTAACCCACGGCCCCTTCCATCTGGAGCTCGATGAGGCGGTTCAGCTCCAGCGCGTACTCCATCGGGAGCTCCTTGGCGATCGGCTCGATGAAGCCGCGCACGATCATCGCCATCGCCTCGTCCTCGGTCAGACCGCGGCTCATCAGGTAGAAGAGCTGGTCCTCGCTGACCTTGGAGACGGTCGCCTCGTGGCCCATGTTGACGTCGTCCTCACGGATGTCGACGTACGGGTACGTGTCCGACCGGGAGATCGTGTCGACCAGCAGCGCGTCGCACTTGACCGTGCTCTTCGAGTGCGACGAGCCCTCCAGCACCTGCACCAGACCGCGGTACGACGTACGGCCACCGCCCCGGGCGATCGACTTGGAGATGATCGTCGAGGAGGTGTGCGGCGCGGCGTGCACCATCTTGGCGCCGGAGTCCTGGTGCTGGCCCTCGCCGGCCATGGCGATCGAGAGGACCTCGCCCTTGGCGTGCGGGCCGGTCATGTAGACGGCCGGGTACTTCATGGTCACCTTGGAGCCGATGTTGCCGTCGACCCACTCCATGGTCGCGCCCTCTTCGCAGGTGGCACGCTTGGTGACCAGGTTGTACACGTTGTTCGACCAGTTCTGGATCGTCGTGTACCGCACGCGGGCGTTCTTCTTCACGACGATCTCGACGACCGCGGAGTGCAGCGAGTCGGACGAGTAGATCGGCGCCGTGCAGCCCTCGACGTAGTGGATGTAGCTGCCCTCGTCGGCGATGATCAGGGTCCGCTCGAACTGGCCCATGTTCTCCGTGTTGATCCGGAAGTAGGCCTGCAGCGGGATGTCCACGTGCACGCCCTTCGGCACGTAGATGAAGGAGCCACCGGACCAGGTCGCGGTGTTCAGCGCGGCGAACTTGTTGTCACCGACCGGGATGACGGTGCCGAAGTACTCCTTGAAGAGCTCCTCGTGCTCCCGCAGCGCGGTGTCGGTGTCCAGGAACAGGACGCCCTGCTGCTCCAGGTCCTCACGGATCGCGTGGTAGACGACCTCGGACTCGTACTGCGCGGCGACACCGGCGACCAGACGCTGCTTCTCCGCCTCCGGGATGCCCAGCTTGTCGTACGTCGCCTTGATGTCCTCGGGCAGGTCCTCCCACGAGGTGGCCTGCTTCTCCGTGGACCGCACGAAGTACTTGATGTTCTGGAAGTCGATCCCGGTCAGGTCGGCGCCCCAGTTCGGCATCGGCTTGCGGCCGAACAGGCGCAGGCCCTTGAGCCGGAGGTTGAGCATCCACTCCGGCTCGCTCTTCAGCGCGGAGATGTTGCGCACCACCGCCTCGGACAGACCACGCTGGGCGGTGGCGCCCGCGGTGTCGGTGTCGGCCCAGCCGTACTCGTACCGACCAAGAGCGGCGAGGTGCTCTTCCTGAGTGACGATCTGGTCAGTCATGTATCTGTCCTAACCGTGATTGCGGTGGTTTGCGGACCGCGTGCCGGAATGTGCGTGGTGCACACCCCGTCGCCGTGCGCAATGGTGGCGAGGCGCTGCACGTGGGTGCCGATGAGCCGGGAGATGACTTCGGTCTCGGCGTCGCACAGCTGAGGGAACTCGGCAGCCACGTGAGCCACCGGGCAGTGATGTTGGCACAGCTGCCCGCCGGACGCGATCGTCGAGGCGCTGGCAGCGTAACCCTCGGCGGTAAGCACCTCGGCAAGAGCCTCGGCACGGGCGATCGGATCGTCGCCGGCCTCGAGCAACGCCGTCTCGCAGCGCTCCTCGAGTGCCTTGACCTGGGCGGCGGCGAAGGCGGAGACGGCCTCCGGACCGTGCTGCTGAGAGATCCAGCGCAGCGCGGCGGTGGCGATGCCGTCGTAGTGATGCGGATTGAGATCCTCGCGGGCGGCGGCGGTCAGGACGAAGGCCTTCGCCGGGCGGCCACGGCCGCGGGGCTTGTCGTTACGCAGCTCGCGGGTCTCGACGAGACTCTCGGCGAGCATCGCGTCGAGGTGTTTGCGGATGGCGGCTGGACTCAGGCCCAGGGCGGCGCCGAGCTCGGCCGCGGTCGTGGCGCCACGCTTCAGCAGGAGCTGCGCGACACGGTCACGGGTGCGACCGTCGGCCGCGGCGGCCGGAGCCGTCACGCCGATCTGGATCAGCACCTCGTTTTTCACTACGCCAACGTTACGTATTTCCTCCGAACCCTGCAAACCGGCCCCCGGTGATCCACCCCACCGCCTACCGGAGCTGCGAAAATCAAGATCGGCAGCGAGCGTACGATGCGCGGGGTGAAGTCCTCCACGGAGCGCCTGACGTCCGCTTTCCTGGCCTCCCGCCCCGTCCGGTGGTGCGGGTCCTCGCTGCGCGGACTGGCGCTGGCCTCGGTGGTCGCCAACATCGGCATCATCGTCACCGGCGCGGCGGTGCGGCTCACCAAGTCCGGGCTCGGCTGCCCCACCTGGCCCCGGTGCACCGACGACTCCTACGTGTCGACCCCCGAGATGGGGATCAACGGCGCCATCGAGTTCGGCAACCGGCTGCTCACCTTCGTCCTCGTGGCGATCGCCGTGGCCTGCTTCCTCGGCGCCCTGGCCCGCCGCCGGCGCTCACTGACCCGGCTGTCGGTCGCGGTCGCGCTCGGCATCCCCGGGCAGGGCGTCATCGGCGGCATCACGGTGCTCACCAACCTCAACCCGTGGGTGGTCGGCCTGCACTTCATCCTCTCGATCGCCCTGATCGCCGGGGCGTTCGCGCTCTGGCGCCGGGTGGACGAGGGCGACGGCGACCCGGTGCCGCTGGTGCCGGCCCCGATCCGGCAGCTCGCGTGGGTCACGACCGCGGCCAGCCTCGCGGTGATCGCCGCCGGCGTGGTGGTGACCGGCAGCGGCCCGCACTCCGGCGACCAGGGCGCCAAGCGCAACAACCTCGACCCGCAGCAGGTCTCGCAGGTCCACGCCGACCTGGTCTTTCTGCTGATCGGGCTGACCGTGGCGCTGTGGTTCGCGCTGCGCGCGGTGAACGCCCCGGCGGCCGCGATCCGGGCGGCGGCGGTGCTGTTCTGGGTCGAGATGAGCCAGGGGCTGATCGGCTTCGTGCAGTACTTCACACATCTGCCGGTCGCGCTGGTCGCCGCCCACATGCTCGGTTCCGGCCTCGTGTGGGTCGCCACGCTGTCGGTCCTGTGGTCGCTGCGCTCCCGGCCGGCCGTCACCACCCCGCCGACGGCACCCCGGCCCGTCCCCTCCCCAGCCGCCGAGCCCGTCGCCGCCCCCTGACCACCCCACAGCCCTCCCCACCCGCAGCCCTCCCCACCCGCAGCCCTCCCGGCCTAGGCCTCCCGACCCTCGGCCTTCCCCGCCTTCGGCCGATCCCGCCCTCGCCCCTCCCCGCCTTCGGCCCTCCCCGCCTTCGGCCGGCCCCGTCCTCGGGCCTTCCCACCCGCTGCCTTCCCCGCCCTCGGCCTTTCCGCCCTTGGCGCTCCCCGCAAGCGACCACCCGCCGCCCGCCCCTGCCGCCCTTGCCACCAACGGCCATCTCTCCGTCGCGGCCCTCGCTCGCCTGCCATCAACTCCCCAAGATCACCCGGTAGAGACGCCCGCCGGGCGATCTTGCAGAGTTTCGGCACTCCGGCACACCGGCACACCGGCACACCGGCACACCGGCACACCGGCACACGATCGCCGCACCGAGCACCCGATCGGGCGTTGATGTTGACTGCCGACACACCGCTCACGCCGAACTCCACAAGATCCACAGGGCGGCGTCTGATTTCGGGGTGCAGCCGGTGGCCGCCGATCTTGCACGGCTGGCCGTCACCGCTGTCTCGCAACCCTTGAAACAGCGGTGGGGACCAGCCAACAAGATCCAGCTGGCTGCCACCGCTGCCTCAACACACCCGAAACAGCGGTGAGGACCAGCCAACAAGATCCAGCTGGCTGCCACCGCTGCCTCAGCACGCCTGAAACAGCGGTGAGGACCAGCCAGGCTTGATCCACCGTTGTTGCGTAGACAGTCCCGATCGACATCTCGGGGGCGAGGACGCGAACTCGAACCCGGACGCGGAGACGGACAGAGGCGGCAGCGAGGCCGAACGCGAGAATCGAACCGGACGCAAGAACCAAGCCGGACAAACGGGGCGCGAGAGCAGGCGCGCGAGTCGATCCGAGCCGGATGGGAAGCGGGACGAGACGCGGGGCGCGACATCAAGCGCGCAGGCCGATCCGGCCCGGGCGGGAAGGAGGGCTGGACGCGGGTGGGAGATCAGGCGCGCGAGCCGATCCGAGCCGGGCGGGAAGCGGGGCCGGACGCTGGGCGGGAGATCAGACGGGCGCGGCCCGCGGGGCGCGAGACCGGTTGGGAGCGCGAAGCTGGACGCGAAAGCGCGTGGTGCCCGGCGATCGCCGAGCACCACGCGCTGGTGTCGCGTTCTGTCAGATGCGGGCGAGGATCGCGTCGGCGAGCCGATCGGCGGCACCCGGCGCGTGCCGCAGGAAGAGCGACGGCTCGGTCAGCTCCAGTTCGATGAGCGTAGGCGTGCCGTCCGGCCCGGGGATGAGGTCGACCCGGGCGTAGAGCAGGTGTTTGACACCGCCGGGAACGACGTCGAGCACCCGTGCCGCCAGCTCGAGCTCGGCCGGTGACGGCGTCCGCGCGGTGATCCGCTCCGAGTCGAGGTCCACCGTGACGTCACCCCGGACGGTGAGCATCGCGGACTTGCGGATGCCGTGGCTGAAGCTCAGGCGCCCGGTCGCGTCCGGGGTGCACAGCACCGCGGTCTCACCGGCGGTGTCCACCGCGGACAGGTAGGGCTGGATCATCGCGGTCCGCCCGGCCGAGGTGAGCCGCCGGACGTGCGCGGTGGCGTCGGCGAGCTGGCCGGGCAGCAGATAACGGGCGGTGTCCCGGCTGCCGGCGCTGACCGTCGGCTTGACGACCCACTCGCCGTCGGCCGGAGGCGTCCAGGTCTGCCCGGGGCCGACGAACTCGGTCGGGATGATCGGGATCCCGGCGGCCGCCAGCTCGTTCAGGTAGCGCTTGTCGGTGTTCCACGTGACGACGTCGGCCGGGTTGGCGAGCCGTGGGACGGAGCGGGCCCACGCCACGAACTCGTCGCGACGGTCGGTGTAGTCCCATGGGGACCGGAGAACCACGAGGTCGTAGACGGACCAGTCGGCCGCCGGGTCGTCCCAGCAGACCGCGTCGACGGCCACCCCGCGCTCGCGGAGCGCGTCACGCAGGAGGCGGTCGTCGTCCCACAGGTCGGGGAAGTCCTTCGAGGTGACCAGCGCGACCCGTGAGTCACGGCCCATCAGCGGGCCATGCTCCGGCGCGACATGGAACGCCACAGGTCGTTGCTGGGCCGCATCTGCTCCAGGAGCTCGCGCTCCCACTCGTTCTCCACCTGAACACCCGCGTGGTCACACGCCTCGCGCGCGACACCGGTGTCCGGGGCGAACTGGTCGGACCACTCGCCGTCCTCTCCGACGAGGACGATGCGGGCGCCGCGCTTACCGACGTACTCGATCACCGCCTTCGCGCCGCCGTGTCCGGCGGCGAAAGACTTGATCTCGGAGGTCAGTGTCGTAACGGAACCTTCTGCCATGCTGCGCAGCCTAAGCAGTCAAGGACGCCACGGTGTGCACTCCGATCGCTTTTTGTGACTCCAATTACCTGCAGGTTTCAAGATTCTGCCGCATGTTATGAGCATATTACGCCCGATTTGTGCTCGCAGCGGGAATCCGCCCAACGAGTGACGGACAGTGACCCCCAGTACTGACAATCCGGGCATCCTGTGCGACGGGTCAGATCAGAGCGTCAACCGCGATGGCCATGAAGACCACCGTGAGGTACGTGATCGACAGGTGGAACAGGCGCATCGGCTTGACCGCCGTGCCCCCGCCCTCCTGCCGTGCCAGGCGGATCGCCTCGAAGAGGAAGACGGCGCCCATGATGATCGCCGTGACCCCGTAGACCGGCCCGAGACCCAGCGGCCACGCGACGAGCGAGGCGACCACGGTGAGGACGGTGTAGAGGATGATCTCGAAGTTGACCCGCTTCATCGAGCGGACCACCGGCAGCATCGGAATGCCGGCGCGGGCGTAGTCGTCCTTGTACTTCACGGCGAGCGCATAGAAGTGCGGCATCTGCCAAAAGAAGACAATCGCAAAAAGCGCCCACGCCATCGGCGGGATGGTGTTCGTGACGGCGGCCCAGCCGATCACCACGGGAGCCGCGCCGCACACTCCACCCCAGAACGTGTTGGCCGGGGTACGCCGCTTCAGCCAGAGCGTGTAGATGACGTCGTAGTAGAAGATGGAGAACGCCGTCAGCGCGGTCGCCAACCAGTTGGTGAGAAGCGCCATCAGCGCGACCGAGATCACAGCCAGTGTCAGGCCGAAGATCAGCACAGCACGCGGCGTCATCTGATTGGCCGGCAGCGGGCGTCGTTTCGTACGCCGCATCAGCTGGTCGATGTCGCGGTCGATGTAGCAGTTGAGAACGCTCGCCCCGCCGCCCGCCAGACCGCCGCCGACCAGCACGGCCGCGAAGGTGACCGGGTCGGGCCAGCCCTGGGCGGCCAGCATCATGGTCGGCACGGTGGTGACCAGGAGCAGTTCCACGATCTGCGGCTTGGTCAGGACGAGGTACGCCCGGAACACCGCAACCCAGCTCCGCCGTGCCTCGACGCGCTCCGCGCCATCGGGGCGATCGGCACCGCCGGGCGTCCGCCGTTGGACGGGACGCTCGGTGATCATGCTCACGGACAGCCACCTTCCGGCATCGCCTGTATTTCGCGGCCGTTGATCGGGTGATGACCCGGCCGCCAACCCGGACAGCCTACGCGTAGCCGTCTCCGCTGCTCGGGGCACCCGGCACGGGTGCAAGCGGTCACACCCGTCGAACCGGCGTGTCCGCTCACAGCGTATGTGCCTAGTGCGTTCGCTGCGCAGACGTTTAGGCCGACTGGATAGGGTCAAGCCGAAAAGGGTTCCATAATTTTGCCCGAGGAGCAGAACCGACGTGGCTGCCACAGATCCCGCTCTCAACTGGTCCGACCTCGACCGCAAGGCGGTGGACACCACCCGGGTCTTGGCCATGGACGCCGTGGAGAAGGCCGGCAACGGCCACCCCGGTACCGCCATGAGCCTGGCCCCGGCCGCCTACCTGCTGTTCAACCGAGTACTGCGGCACGACCCCACGGATCCGGAGTGGGCGGGCCGCGACCGCTTCGTGCTGTCCTGTGGTCACTCCAGCCTCACTCTCTACATTCAGTTGTTCCTCAACGGTTACAGCCTGTCGCTGGATGACCTGAAGGCACTGCGCCAGTGGGACTCGCTGACCCCCGGTCACCCGGAGTACGGGCACACCCCCGGCGTCGAGATCACCACCGGCCCGCTCGGCCAGGGCATCGGCAACGCGATCGGCATGGCCATGTCGGCCCGCCGGGTGCGCGGCCTGCTCGACGCGGACGCCCCGGCCGGCGAGTCGCCGTTCGACCACTACGTCTACTCGATCGCCTCGGACGGCGACATCGAGGAGGGCGTCAGCCACGAGTCGAGCGCCATCGCATCGGTGCAGAAGCTCGGCAACCTCGTGGTCATCTACGACGACAACGAGATCTCCATCGAGGACGACACCCGGATCGCCAAGAACGAGGACGTCGGCAAGCGCTACGAGGCGTACGGCTGGCACGTCCAGACCGTCGACTGGCGCAGCACCGAGCCGTACGTCGAGAACGTCGAGGAGCTCTGGAACGCGATCCAGGCCGCCAAGGCGGTGACCGACAAGCCGTCGTTCATCGTGCTGAAGACGGTCATCGGCTACCCGGCGCCGAAGAAGCAGAACACCGGCAAGATCCACGGTTCCGCCCTGGGCGCCGCCGAGATCACCGCGACCAAGGCGCTGATGGGTTTCGCCGACGAGCCGTTCGCGATCGACGACGAGGTCATCAAGCACGCGCAGCAGGTCGTCGAGCGTGGCCGGGAGGCCCGCGCCGCCTGGCAGCAGAAGTTCGACGCCTGGGCGGCCGGCAACACCGAGGGCAAGGCACTCTTCGACCGCCTCGCCTCCCGGACCCTCCCGGAGGGCTGGCACAAGGCGCTGCCCGAGTTCCCCGCGGACGAGAAGGGCCTGGCCACCCGCGCCGCGTCCGGCAAGGTCCTGGAGGCGCTGGCCCCGGTCCTGCCCGAGCTGTGGGGCGGTTCCGCCGACCTGGCGGAGAGCAACAACACCACGATGAAGGGTGAGCCGTCCTTCATCCCCGCGGAGTACGCGACCAAGGAGTTCCCCGGTCACGAGTACGGCCGCACGCTGCACTTCGGCATCCGCGAGCACGGCATGGGCTCGATCCTCAACGGCATCGCGGTGCACGGCGGCACCCGGCCGTACGGTGGCACGTTCCTGGTCTTCAGCGACTACATGCGCGGCGCGGTCCGCCTGTCCGCGCTGATGAAGCTGCCGGTCGTGTTCGTGTGGACGCACGACTCGATCGGTCTCGGCGAGGACGGCCCGACGCACCAGCCGATCGAGACGCTGACCGCCCTGCGGGCGATCGTCGGCCTCGACGTGGTCCGCCCGGCCGACGCCAACGAGACCGCGTGGGCCTGGCGTGGCGCCCTGGAGCACACCGACCGCCCGACCGCGCTCGCGCTGTCCCGGCAGAACCTGCCGACCGTCGACCGCTCGAAGTACGCGTCGGCCGAGGGCACCCTCAAGGGCGGTTACATCCTCTCCGAGGCGTCCGCGAGCGTGCCGCAGGTGATCCTGATCGCCAGCGGTTCCGAGGTGTCGATCGCGCTCACCGCCCAGGAGCGCCTGGAGGCCGAGGGCACCCCCACCCGGGTCGTCTCGATGCCCTGCCAGGAGTGGTTCTTCCAGCAGGACACCGCCTACCAGCAGCAGGTGCTGCCGCACGGCGTGAAGGCCCGCGTGAGCGTCGAGGCCGGAATCCGGATGAGCTGGGACCGCCTGATCGGCGACGCCGGCGAGGCGGTCAGCATCGAGCACTACGGCGCCAGCGCCCCGGCGAAGGTCCTGTTCGAGCAGTTCGGGTTCACCGCTGACAACGTCGTCGCGAAGGCCCACGCCTCCCTCGCCAAGGTCGGCGAGATCACCGGTCACAAGACCGGCAACTGAACTTCTACCCCTTTCGATATTCAGGAGCTGAGGGAAATGACCGACAGGCTGGCTGAACTCTCCGCCCAAGGCGTGGCGGTATGGCTCGACGACCTCTCCCGGGTCCGGCTGACCAGCGGCTCGCTCGACAAGCTGCGCACCGAGCAGCACGTGGTCGGCGTGACGACCAACCCGAGCATCTTCCAGAAGGCGCTCTCCGACGCCGACGCCTACGACGAGCAGCTGCGCGACCTCGCCGCGCAGGGTGTGACGGTCGAGGAGGCGATCCGGCTGATGACCGCCAAGGACGTCCGCTGGGCGGCCGACATCTTCCGCCCGGCGTACGACGCGTCCAACGGCATCGACGGCCGCATCTCGATCGAGGTGGACCCGCGCAAGGCGCACGAGACCGGGTCCACCGTCGCCGAGGCGAAGACGCTGTGGTGGCTGGTCGACCGGCCCAACCTCTACATCAAGATCCCGGCGACGCTGGCCGGCCTGCCCGCCATCACCCAGGTGCTGGCCGCGGGCATCAGCGTCAACGTCACGCTGATCTTCTCGGTCGAGCGGTACCGGGCGGTGATGGACGCCTTCCTGACCGGCCTGGAGCAGGCGAAGGCGAACGGCCACGACCTGTCCAAGATCGGTTCGGTCGCGTCGTTCTTCGTCTCGCGCGTGGACAGCGAGGTGGACAAGCGCCTCGACAAGATCGGCTCGGACGAGGCGAAGGCGCTCAAGGGCAAGGCGGCCATCGCCAACGCCCGGCTGGCGTACGAGGCGTACACCGAGGTCTTCGGCGGCGACCGCTGGAAGGCCCTGGCCGGCGCCGGCGCCCACCCGCAGCGCCCGCTCTGGGCGTCGACCGGCACGAAGAACCCGGAGTTCCTCGACACCATCTACGTCGAGGAGCTGATCGCGCCCGGCACGGTGAACACCATGCCGGAGCCGGTGATCTTCGCGTACGAGGACCACGGCACCACCCGCGGCGACACCGTCACCGGCAACTTCGCGGACGCCCACCAGGCCTTCAGCGACCTCGCGGCCGTCGGCATCGACTTCGCCGACGTGTTCAAGGTCCTCGAGGAGGAGGGCGTCGAGAAGTTCGAGGCGAGCTGGAACGAGCTGCTGGAGGGCGTCACCAAGTCCCTCAAGGCCGCCGCCTCCGGGGCTGACAACCCCAGCGACGCTGCCTGACGAGCACCATCAGCGGCCTGTCGCGGGGACTCCCGCGACAGGCCGCTCCGTCATCAAAAAACTGGCAGGATGGCAACGTGGGTAATCCGCTGCGCACCGCACAGGACCGTCGGCTTCCGCGGATCCCGGAGCCCTGTGCTCTGGTCATCTTCGGGGTCACCGGTGACCTGTCCCGAAAGAAGCTCATCCCGGCCGTGTACGACCTGGCCAACCGTGGTCTGCTTCCCCCCGGTTTCGTGGTGGTGGGCTTCGCCCGCGCCGACTGGGGTGACGGCAGTTTCGAATCGCTCGCCTACGCCGCCGCCAAGAAGGGGGCCCGGACGCCCTGGCGCGAGGACGTCTGGCAGCGGCTCAGCAGTCAGATCCACTTCGTCCCCGGCTCGTTCGACGACGACGGCGACTTCGACAGGCTCGCCGAGACTCTCGACGATCTGCGGGTCCGCAACGGCATCGCCGGCAGCACCGCCTTCTACTTCTCCATCCCGCCGGCCGCGTTCCCGCTGGTGCTCAACCAGCTCAACCGCACCGGCATGGCCGACCCGTCGAAGACCGGCGGCTGGCGCCGGGTCGTGGTGGAGAAGCCGTTCGGTCACGACTTCTCCAGCGCGGTGCAGCTCAACCAGCTCGTCGACGACGTGTTCATCCCGGAGGACGTCTTCCGGATCGACCACTACCTCGGCAAGGAGACGGTCCAGAACATTCTGGCCCTGCGCTTCGCGAACAGCCTGTTCGAGCCGGTATGGAACTCGAAGTACGTCGACAGCGTGCAGATCACCATGGCCGAGGACGTCGGCATCGGCACCCGCGCGGCGTTCTACGACGCCTCCGGCGCCGCCCGCGACGTCCTGCAGAACCATCTGCTCCAGCTGCTGGCCCTGGTGGCCATGGAGGAGCCGACGAGCTTCGACCCCCAGGAGGTACGAGCGGAGAAGCTCAAGGTCCTCAAGGCGATCGCACTGCCGGCCGACATCAACACCGGTTCCGTCCGCGGGCAGTACCTTCCCGGCTGGGTGGCCGGTGAGCGTGCCGTCGGCTACCTGGAGGAGCCGAACATCCCGGCCGACTCCACCACCGAGACGTACGCCGCGGTCCGCCTCGGCATCCAGAACCGGCGCTGGGCCGGCGTCCCGTTCTACGTGCGGGTCGGCAAGCGGATGCCCCGCCGGGTGACCGAGATCGCGATCCTGTTCAAGCGGGCGCCGCACCTGCCGTTCGACCCGGCCGACGTGGAGATGCTGGGCCACAACCAGCTCGTCGTGCGGGTGCAGCCGGACGAGGGCGTGGTCCTCAAGTTCGGCTCCAAGGTGCCGGGCACCTCGATGGAGGTCCGCGACATCGCGATGGACTTCCAGTACGGCGAGGCGTTCACCGAGTCCAGCCCGGAGGCGTACGAGCGGCTGGTCCTGGACGTGCTGATCGGCGACCGGACGCTCTTCCCGGACGCGGCCGAGATCGAGCAGTCCTGGCGGGTCATCGACCCGTTGGAGGCCGCCTGGTCGGGCAACAAACCGGAGCCGTACCGGGCCGGCGAGTGGGGCCCGCGGGCCTCCGACGAGATGCTGGCACGCGAAGGCCGTACCTGGAGGCGGGCATGATCGGTCTGTGGGACACCACCGGTAACGAGGTCGTCAAGGCACTGGCCGCGGAGCGGCGCAGCGCCGGCGGCGTGGCCTCGGGCCTGGCGCTGACACTGATCGCGGTGGTCGAGGAGAAGAAGGTCCGGGAGGCCGAGGCGGCAGCCACCATCGCCGCCGCGGCGCACCCCTGCCGGCTGCTCATCGTGGTCCGCTCCGACATGGAGGGCCGCAGCCGGCTGGACGCCGAGATCGTCGTGGGCGGGCGTCTCGGCCCGGCCGAGGCCGTCGTCATGCGGATGTACGGCCGTCTCGCGCTGCACGCCGAGTCGGTCGTGATGCCGCTGCTCGCCCCGGACGTCCCGGTGGTGACGTGGTGGCACCAGGATCCGCCGAACATGATCGCCAACGACTTCCTCGGCGTCGTCTCCGAGCGCCGGATCACCGACAGCGCCCAGGCGCCGGACCCGGTGGCCGCGCTCCGGCAGCGGGCCGTCGACTACGCGCCCGGCGACACCGACCTCACCTGGACCCGGATCACGCTGTGGCGGTCCCTGGTGGCCGGCGCGTTCGACAGCACCGAGGCCCGGGTGACCGGCGCGACGATCGTGGCGCCCGACCGTGACCCGACGGCCTGGCTGATGCTGGGCTGGCTCAAGTCGCGGCTCGGCATCGAGCCGGTGCTGGAGCACACCGACCGGTCGCCCCGTCTGCACTCGGTGGAGTTGCAGTGCGAGAACGGCGACTGTGTCCGGGTCACCCGCGAGGAGGGCACGGCCCTGTTCAGCCGCACCGGCCAGGAGGACCGTTACATGCCGCTGCCGAAGCGGCCGGTCGGCGATGAGCTGGCCGAGGAGCTGCGCCGGCTCGACGCCGACCAGATCTACGCGGACGCGCTCGGCGCCATGGCCGGACTGTCCGGTCTGGACCATCGCAACCCGGCCCGGGTGCACGTCTGGAAGGATCCGGCCATGGCCGCGATCGCCAGTTCCGTTGCCTGACATCCATTGATCGAGGCCGTCCGCCGCTCCGCGGCGGGCGGCCTCGCGCATGAGGGAGAGACCCCATTGAGTGAGACCGTGGTCGTGGTGGTTCCGGACGCCGACATCCTGGCGTCCACGGTGGCGGCACGGCTCGCCATCAAGATCATCGACGCGCAGGCGGTGCACGGTTCGGCGAGCGTGGTGCTGACCGGCGGGCGGGTCGCGGCGAAGGTGCTGCGCTCGGTGCGGGAGCTGCCCGCCTCCGCCGCGATCGACTGGTCCCGGGTGGACCTGTGGTGGGGGGACGAGCGGTTCCTGCCGTCCGGTGACCCGGACCGCAACGAGACCCAGGCGCGCGAGGCCCTGCTGGACAAGCTGCCGCTCGACCCGGCCCGCGTGCACGCCATGCCGGCCTCCGACGGCCCGGACGGCGAGGACGCGATCGCGGCCGCCGCCCGGTACGCCGCCGATCTGGCCACCGCGGCCGATCCAGGCTCGGCGGTGCCCCGCTTCGACGTGCTGATGCTCGGCGTCGGCGAGGACGGGCATGTGGCGTCGCTCTTCCCGGAACACCCGGTGCTCCAGGAGACCGGTGTCACGGCCGCCACCTTCGACAGCCCGAAACCGCCGCCCACGCGGGTCACCCTGACCCTGTCGACGATCCAGAGCGCCGACGAGGTGTGGCTGATCGCCGCCGGGCCGGACAAGGCGGCCCCGATCGGCACGGTGCTGTCCGGCGGGCATCTGCCGGCGGCGAGCGCGACGGGCGTACAGAAGACGCTCTGGCTCTTGGACCGCGCTGCCGCGGCGAACGTTCCCGCCCAGCCCTGACCCCGATGGTGCGGTGACCCGCGGCGCGAAGACCACCGCGGGTCAGCGCGCCGCGGTCACCGCGCCGCAGACTGGTTGCCCGGAGTCACCGCGCCGCGGGCCGACTACCCGGAGTCGACCGCACCGCGAGCCGACCGCCCGGAGTCGACCGCACCGCGAGCCGACCGCCCCCAAGTCACTGCGTCCTGGGCCGACCGTTGGGGGTCACCGCGGGAACCGCGGTGGTCTTCGAGCCGGACTCCGGCGTGGACGCGGCGGGCGGGGGTGACTTCGTGGAGGCCGACGGCGATTTCGACGGCGTCTGCGACGGCGCCGGCTCCGGGTTTGCGGGCGACGTGGTGCCAGGCGTGGAGGGCGGCGCGGTGACCACCGGATCGGCGGGCTGGACCGGCGGAGGTTCGGGTGAGCGGGGTCCCAGGGCCAGGGTCAGCGCCACGGCCGCGATCGCCACTCCGGCCGGCAGCGGCAGCCAGCGCCACAGACGCGACGGTTTGCGGGGTACGGCGACCGTCGGTGGGATCCCGAACCGCAGCCGCTCCTGGGTGATCTGACCGGCCCGGGCGGCCAGCGCGCCGCGCAGCCGCAGTTCCAACTCGTCGGTCATCGTTCCCCCAGTCGTGCGCGCAGGATCGACAGCGCGCGGTGCGCCGTCGATTTGACCGTGCCGCGCGAGACCCGCAGCGTGTCGGCGATCTCCCCCTCGGAGAGTTCCGACCAGTAGCGCAGCACCAGAACCTGGCGCTGCCGGGCGGTCAGGCCGCGCAGCGCCCCCAGCATCTCCCGGTCGCCCACCCCGAGCAGCGCCTCGTCCTCCGCCGCCGGAACGGCCTCCGGCGGCGGCGGAAGATAGGCGCGGGCGGTGCGGCGGCGGCGCAGCGCGGAGCGTGCCGCGTTGGTCACCCCGGTGGTGAGGTACGCGTTCGGATCCGTCACCCCGCGCAGATCGGGTCCGTGCCGCCGGTAGAGCGCGGTGAACACGTCCTGCACGATGTCCTCCGCGGTGGACAGGTCGTCCACCATCAGCACCGCCAGCCGCACCATGCTGAGCCGCCGGCTGTGGTAGAGCTCGTTGATCGCCGGCGGTGCGCCCGGGGCACCACGACCGCCCGCCCGCACGCCGGCGGAGAGTCCGCGCAGCCAGGCGAGCAGCGAAGGAATCGGCAGTACGGAGATCACAGGCGCCCCGGGGGTCGTATGGCGGGAACGAACGGTACCTTCCGGGTCAGCGCGAGCGCGACGGCGTGACGGCCGGCTTCGGCGCCTTGGTCGCGGCGGGCCCGGTGCCCGGCGTGACGGCGGGCTTCGCCGGAGCCGGGGTCGCGGCGGGTCCCTTGCCCGGGGTCGCGGCGGGCTTCGCCGGGGAGACGGTGGGCGCCGGCCCGGCGGTCGGCTTGTGGCCGGTGGCCGGGGACGTGGCCGGTGCCGCGGTCTCCTTGACCGACTTCGTGGGGGCGGGGGTGGCCGGCTCGGCGGTCGGCTTGTGGCCGGTGGCCGGGGACGTGGCCGGGGCCGGGGCCGGCTTGGCGTCGTCGGCGAACGCGGTGGCCGACAGACCGGCGATGCCCAGCACGGTCACAGCGCCGACGGTGAGGGCCAGGCCACGGGTGGAGATACGCATCTAGACACTCCATGCTCGTTGGTGTTGTCGCAGGAGTAGACGCGCGGCCGGCCGGAAGGTTGGCGCCTCGCTTGTGACGTGAGACACAGATCTAGGCTTCGAGGCATGCAGCCGATCATTCGCGCCTACCGGCCCACCGACCTCGACGCGATCTATGACATCTGCGTGCGTACCGCCGCCGCGGGGGGTGATGCCCGCGGCCGGCACACCTCGGACCGCATGCTCGGCGACGTGTGGGCGGTGCCGTACGTGACCCGTGAGCCGGAACACGCGCACGTGCTCGACGACGGGACGGGCGCCGCGGTCGGCTACATCCTGGGGACGGCGGACACCGCGGCGTTCGTCGAGTGGTTCCGCAAGGAGTGGATCCCGGCGACGGCCGGCCGGTTCGCCGCGGACGACCCGCGTGACCGGGACCTGGCCGCGGTGTTCAACGCGCCGGAGAAGATGCTGCGGCCGGAGTTCACCGGCTACCCCGCCCACCTGCACATCGACCTGCTGCCCGAGTGGCAGGGCCGGGGCCACGGCCGCGGGCTGATGGCGGCCTTCCTCGCCGGGCTGCGCGCCGCCGGTGTGGAGGGGGTGCATCTCGGCATGGCCGCCGAGAACGAGGGCGCCTACACGTTCTACCGCAAGCTGGGCTTCCACGACATCCCGGTGCCCGACCCGGGTGCCCGGTTCGTGGGGCGTGACACCGGCCCGCTCTGAGGTGCCACTGATGGGCTGACCGAGGTGCCACTGATGGGCCACCGGGGGTGCCGTTGAACGGCTGACCGGGGTGCCGTTGAAGGGCTGACCGGCCGTTCTGCCCGGCCGGTCAGCCGTCGATCATTCGCCGCGGCGCTGACGCACCTTGGCGAGCGCCTCCGCGAGGATCGCCGCGGCGTCCTCCTCGGAGCGGCGCTCCTTCACATACGCCAGATGCGATTTGTACGGCTCGGTGCGCGCCCGGCCCGGCGGGGCGGACGGGTCGAGGCCGGCCGGTTGCCCGCACCGCGGACAGTCCCAGGTGTCGGGGTTCGCCGCCTCGGCCGCGAACCAGATGATGCTGTCGTGACCGGCCGCGCAGTAATAGGTCACCTGCCTGCGCGGTGCGGGTTCGCTGCGCTCGTCGGGTCGCATCGGGCTGGACCCGATACGGCTTCCACGGATAGCGCTGCCACTGGACACGGACGTCGCTCCTGTCTCGAGGGGCTTGTCGTGGGAGCCGTCCGGTCCCGGGGATCTCGCGAGGGGCAGCGCGAACCGGACAGCATGAACAAAAAACCGCACGGCCGGAAAAACCGGCCGCGCGGCAGATTGTACGACTACAGCGCGCTGTCAGGAAGCCAGCTGGACCTTCAGCCAGAAGCCCAGCCCGACAATGCAGGCGAACCAGATGATTCCCACCAGAACGGTGTAGCGGTCGAGGTTCTTCTCCGCCACCGAGGAGCCGGCGAGGCTGGAGGTGACGCCGCCACCGAACATGCTCGACATGCCGCCGCCCTTGCCACGGTGCAGAAGGATCAGCAGGGTCAGCAGAATGCTGGTGATGATCAGCAACACGATCAACGTGTAAGCGAACGCGATCGGCATCGTCGGGTTCATTCCTCTCGAAGGGCAACAGCCGTCCCACAATAGCGGGTGCCCGGCCGGAACATACGGCCGGGCACGCACAAATTACTCTCAGCGCTGGACGTGCTCCGGGAAACGCACGATGGAGGCGAACTCCTCGGCGTCCAGACTCGCACCGCCGACCAGGGCGCCGTCCACATCGGGCTTCGCCATGATCTGCGCGATGTTGCCCGACTTGACCGACCCGCCGTACTGGATACGGACCACGTCGGCCACCTCGGCACCGAACTTCTCCAGCAGCCGGCCCCGGATCGCGCCACAGACCTCCTGGGCGTCCTCCGGCGTCGCGGTCTTGCCGGTGCCGATCGCCCACACCGGTTCGTACGCGATGACGATCTGCTTGAGCTGCTCGGTCTTGAGCCCCTCCAGACCGGCGTCCACCTGGGCGAGCACGTGCTCGACCTGGTTGCCGGCCTCACGGATCGCCAGGCCCTCGCCGACGCAGAAGATCGGCACGAGACCGGCCGCGAACGCCGCCTTGTTCTTCGCGTTGATCAGCTCGTCGGACTCGTTGTGGTACTCCCGGCGCTCGGAGTGCCCGACCACCACGTAGGTGGCGCCCAGCTTCGCCAGGAAGGCACCGGCGATCTCGCCCGTGTACGCCCCACCGGCGTGCTGCGAGATGTCCTGAGCGCCGTACACGATCGCCAGTTTGTCGCCCTCGATCGCGGTCTGCACGGTGCGCAGATCGGTGAACGGGGGCAGCACCACGGTCTCGACCGCGGTCAGCTGCTCGACGGTCAGGCTCGCGGCCAGCTTCTGCACCAGGAGATTGGCCTCGTAGTGGTTGAGGTTGCTCTTCCAGTTACCGGCGATGATCGGCTTGCGGGTCACGTCACCCATCACTTCTCCAGAGCGGCGACGCCCGGCAGCGTCTTGCCTTCGAGGTACTCCAGGGACGCGCCCCCACCGGTGGAGATGTGACCGAACGCCGACTCGTCGAGGCCGAGCGTGCGCACCGCGGCCGCGGAGTCACCGCCGCCGACGACCGAGAAGCCGTCGATCTTGGTGATCGCCTCGGCCACGCCACGGGTACCCGCGGCGAACGGCGCCAGCTCGAACACGCCCATCGGGCCGTTCCAGAAGACCGTCTTCGCGCCCGCGACGGCGGAGGCGAAGAGCTCGGTCGACTTCGGGCCGATGTCCAGGCCGAGCCGGTCCGCCGGGATCTCCGAGACGGCCACCACGTCGTGCGTGGCGTCGGCGGAGAACTCGGTGGCGGCCACCACGTCGACCGGCAGGACGATCCGACCGTCGGCCTGCGCGAGCAGGTCGGCGCAGACGGCGACCATCTCGGCCTCGAGCAGCGACTTGCCGACCTCGTGGCCCTGGGCCTTGAGGAAGGTGAAGCACATGCCGCCGCCGACGAGCAGCTTGTCGACCTTGGGCAGCAGCGCCTGGATGACGGCGAGCTTGTCGGAGACCTTCGAGCCGCCGAGCACGACGACGTAGGGCTGCTCCGGGCTCTGCGACACCTTGCGGAGGACCTCGACCTCTTTCAGGACGAGACCACCGGCGTAGTGCGGCAGGCGGGCCGGCACGTCGAACACCGAGGCGTGCTTGCGATGCACCGCGCCGAACGCGTCGTCGACGTAGAAGTCGGCGAACGCGGCCAGCTGGTCCGCGAAGGCGCCGCGCTCGGCGTCGTCCTTCGAGGTCTCGCCGGCGTTGAAGCGCAGGTTCTCCAGCAGCAGCACCTGGCCGTCCTGGAGAGCCGCGACGGCCTCGGTGGCGGCCGGGCCGACGGTGTCGTCGGCGAAGACGACGGTGGACCCGAGCAGCTCGCCCAGCCGCGTGGCGACCGGC
>NZ_QGGR01000038.1 GCF_003148685.1 Actinoplanes xinjiangensis
TGAACGCCCGGTTCCTCGCCGTGCTCGCCGACCGGCTGCACGCCGCCCGTGCCCGGCTCGCCGAGTTGTACGCCTACCCGGACACCGAGCCGGGCCGATACCGCTGACCGCGGCCGGGCGGCAGCCGCCAGGATCACCGGCCGGGACGAGATGATGGGAGAGGTGCGGTGACGATGACACCCCTGGACGAACAAGCCCTGGCCGGCTGTGTACGGACCGCCACGCTTGCGCCGTCGCTGCACAACAGCCAGCCATGGCGGTTCCGGATCGACGGCGGCACGGTCGAGGTGTTCGCCGACCGCAGCCGGCAACTGGAGGTCCTCGACCCGTCGGGCCGCGAGCTGTTGATCAGCGTCGGCGCCGCCGTCTTCACCCTGCGCCTGGCCATCGGCATGCAGGGCCGGATACCGGAGGTGACCATCTTCCCCGACCCGGCCCGCCCGGACCTCGTCGCCCGGATCCGGGCCGGCCAGGTCACCACACCATCGGCGCAGGTCAACGCTTTGGCCGCGGCGATCGGGAGCCGGCACACCAATCGGCTCCCGTTCGCGAACGCGGTGGTACCGGCCGACAGCATGGAGCACCTGTGTGCCGCCGCCGCCCGGGAAGGCGCCACCCTCACCCGGGCCGGCGCGGTAAGCCGGGACACGATCATCGGCCTCGCCCGGACCGCGGAGGCACGGCTACGCGGCCGCGGCGGTTACCGCGCCGAACTCGGCCGGTGGACCCGGCCCCGGTCGTACCGCCAGGACGGGATCCCGCACACCGCGTACGGGCCGTGGGATGCTCTGGAGCACCTGCCGCTGCGTGACTTCGGCCTGGTCCACCCCCAGCCGCAACGTCCATCCGCCCGGTTCGAGGCTCACCCGACGATCGTGGTCCTCGCCACCGACGACGACACGCCGGCCGACTGGGTCCGCGCCGGACAGGCTCTGCAACGGGTGCTGCTGACCGCCACTCACCATCACCTGGCCACCACCCCGATCAGCCAGCCCGTGGAGATTCCCGCCGTGCGTGACCTGCTCACCGACCCGGCCACCGGCCGGACCGCGCAGATCATCATCCGGCTGGGTTACGCCGCACCCGCCGCGGCGACGCCCCGCCGCCCGCTCACCGACATTCTCGAGAGCGGGCAGCCATGAGCCTGTCGCGCCGGTGGCGGCGATGGATGTATCGCGGCGGCCGCCCGAACCGGCTCGCCCGGCTGCTGAACCGGATCGCCGGTGTTCAGCACGGTACCGGCCTCCTCGGCCCGGCGGGGTGGGTGACGCTGGAGGTGACCGGCCGGGTCAGCGGACGCACGATCGGGTTCCCGTTGGTGACCGCCGACCACGACGGCGCGCGCTACCTGGTGTCGATGCTGGGGGAGAACGCGAACTGGGTGGCGAATGTCCGCGCCGCGGGCGGCGAGGCGGTTCTGCGTCATGGCCGCCGGCATCCGGTTCGGTTGATCGAGGTGCCGGCCACCGACCGGGCCCCGATTCTGCGCCGCTACCTCGCCGTCGCACCCGGTGCCAGAGCCCACTTCCCGGTCCACCGCCGGCAGCCACTGGCACAGTTCGAACGGATCGCCCCCGACTATCCGGTCTTCCGCATCACGGCACGTGCTTGACGGCCGAGAGGTCAGGGTGTGAGGTCGGCGGCGTAGTGGTCGAGGGCGCCGCGGTCGTCGTGGCCGGTGTGGTCGAGACGTAGGCCCAGACGTTCCGCTATCCGGCGGGACGGCTCGTTGTGGGGCCGGATCGTCGACCACAGGCGGGGCACCCGGGAGGCGCGGCATTCGGCGACGACCGCGATCGCTGCCTCGGAGGCGTAGCCGCGGCGCTGGTGGGCGGCGCCGATCAGGTAGCCGAGTTCCGGGCCCGCCGGCCAGGTTCGTCCGACCAGGAGGCCGCAGTTGCCGATCAGGGTGCCGGTGCCGAGGGTGCGCACGGCGTACCAGCAGAGGCCGTGTTCCTCCTGGAACCGTATCCGTTTGCGGATCCATTGTTCGGTCTGGTCGAGGGCGGTGAACGGGCCGGACCCGATCGTGTTGGTCAGCGGATCGCTGAACAGGACGTGCAGTTCGGCGGCATCTGAGGGTGTGCAGGCGTCCAGCCGCAGCCGGGTCGTGACCAGTGCCGTCCGCACGGCGGCTCAATCCTCCACGGTGGACGCCGTGAAGCGGTAGACGCTGGGGATCTGGCTGTCCACCGCGGCACCGACCAGGCGGCTCTGGTCGGCCCACGCCTGATCCTGGTCCTCGCGGACCTCGGCGGGCATGTGCTGGTAGCCGTATTCGGAGTAGAGGAGCACTCCGAGCGCCAACGGCTGGTATCCGTCGTAGTCGTAGACGCGGGGCACCGCCCGGGGCAGGCCCAGGCGGGCGGTGGCGGTGCGGATGCGGGTGAGGATCGCCGACTGCTCGGCCTCGGTGATGGCCGTGCCGTCGGCGCGGGACACGAACAGGGCGGGACCGAACGCTGACATGAACGCTCCTGATCGAACCTGACGACTTCCTGATTATTGCTCGTCAGGCTTTCCGGCGCGGCGGGGATCGTCCCTGCCGGACAGGAGGGTTTCCCATGCGCAGGAATGCCGCGCTCATGTTCGCCGCGGTGGCGCTCACCGCGCTGCCGGCCTGCGGCTCCCCGGAGAAGGCGGATGAGCAGGGTGCGCCGCGGGTGGCGACGTTGCAGAGCACGGCCGCCACCGCGCCGTCGGCGGCGGCGTCGAAGAAGGCGGAGCGGCCCCGCGAACGGCTCGACATGACCCCGGAGGAGTACGAGGCGCTGCTGGAGCCGTACAACAGGTGCATGCGGGAGCAGGGCTTCGACGTGCAGCTCGAGCGGAAGCAGGCCGAGTTGGCGCCGGCCGACTCGGCGCAGGAGGAGAAGGCGGAGAAGGCGAGTCAGATCTGTGAGCCGCAGTTCCTGCCGTTGCCGCCGTGGGAGAAGGATCCGGCGAACCCGGAGGCGCGGGACTTCGCCCTCGACGTGGTGAAGTGCCTCAAGCGGGAGGGCGTCAAGTTCGTCGAGGTCAGTGAGGACGGCATCTCGATCGCGCTCGGCGGCGACCAGAACGACTCGCGGTCGATCTCGCTGGGCATGGACCGCATCCCCGACTGCGAGCGCGAGGTCGCGGCCAAGCGGTAGTGCCGGAGCCGGAGACGAAGGGCGGCCGGGATCATCCCGGCCGCCCTTTCCCGGTCAGTGCAGGGCCTGCGCCGGAGGCAGACGAGCCGCGCGTACGGACGGGTAGACCCCCGCGAGGACCCCGATGACCACGGCGCCGCCCACCCCCACGACGGCGGATCCGACGGGCACCACGATCGGCCAGTCCTGCCAGCGGGCGTACGCGACCGTGGCCACCACTCCCAGCACGGTGCCGGCCATCCCGCCGGCGGTGGACAGCACCATCGACTCGGTGAGGAACTGCCCGCGGATCTGTCCACGGGTGGCACCGAGCGCCCGCCGTAATCCGATCTCCGAGCGGCGTTCCAGGACCGACACCACCATCGTGTTGGCGACCCCGATCCCGCCGATGACCAGGGCCACCGCGGCGAGGGCCAGGAACAGTACGGAGAAGCTGCTCTCGGTGGCGCGTTTGGCGGCGAGCGCGTCGGACGGGCGGGTGACGAGCACCTGGCCGGGCCGCTCCGGATTGATCGACTCGGCGAGCACCGACCGGACGGTTTCCAGTTGCGTCTCGTCGGCCCGCAGGTAGACGACCGTGGGGCGGCCGTCGAATCGCAGTTCGGTGCGGGCGGACTCCCATCCGACGAGTACCGACCGGTCGATGTCGGGGGACAGGGGAGTGGTGGCGAGGATCCCGACGACGGTGAACCAGCGGTCGGCGATCATCACCTGCGGGTCGGCGGTCACCGCGGTGATGCCGAGCCGGGTGGCGGCGACCGAGCCGAGCACCACGGCCGGGAACTCGGCGGTGGCCGCGGTCAGCCACCGTCCTGACGCGACGCGCGCACCGATCACCGGCGGCAGGTCCAGCCGGGCGGCCAGCACGCTCAGGCCGGTGCCGCTGGTGGGGTCGGCGCGGTCGCTGCGGCGTACCGGTGCATGGGTGTTGCCGACCGCGCTCGCCGCCCGGACCGGGCCGATCCGCCTGGCCATCGCCACCGCCGATTCCGGCAGCCGGGCCGGCGGATCCTGGTCGGGTACCGGCATCACCTGGAGCGTGTCGGTGCCGAGGGCGGTCAGTTCGCGGACCAGGGCGGCCTGGCTGGAGGCGGGGATGCCGGTCACCACGATCATGGTGGCGATGCCGATCGCGATGCCGAGGCCGGAGAGCAGCGCCCGTAGCGGCCGGGTCCGTAATCCGACGACACCGAGGCCGAGCAGGTCGATCGGGTTCATCATGCGACCAGCCGCCCGTCGCGGATCTCGATCCGGCGGGGCAGGGCGGCCGCGATCTCCCGGTCGTGGGTGATCAGGGCGATCGTGGCGCCCTCGGTGTTGAGCCGGCGCAGCAGGGCCAGCACGGTCTGCCCGGTGGTGGTGTCGAGGGCGCCGGTCGGCTCGTCGGCGAGGATCAGGGCCGGGTTGTTGACGAGGGCGCGGGCGATCGCGACGCGTTGCCGTTCGCCGCCGGACAGCTGGTGCGGGCGGTGCCCGGCCCGGTGGGCGAGACCGACCCGGTCCAGGGCCTGTACCGCCATCGCCGGCCGTTTGCGTCGCGGCACCCCGGCGTAGAGCAGGCCGGTCGCGACGATGTCGGTGGCGCTGAGGCCGTCGGTCAGGTGGAACTGCTGGAAGACGAAGCCGATCTCGCGGGCCCGCAGCGCCGACAGCCGCTTGTCGGAGAGGGTGGTGACGTCCTGACCGGCGATCCACACTGTGCCGGAGGTGGGCCGGTCCAGGGTGCCGATGATGTTGAGCAGGGTGGACTTGCCGGAGCCGGACCGGCCGACGATCGCGACGAATTCACCAGCGTGGATGTCGAGGTCGATCCCGTCGAGGGCGGTGACGCCTCCGGGGTAGACCATGCCGGCGTTGCGGACCGAGAGAACCGGGCCGGTCACGACGCCACCACGACGTCGGTGCCCTCGGTCAGCCCGTCGCCGGTGATCTCCACCCAGCCCTGGGCGAACATGCCGGTGGTGACGGCGACCAGGCCGGACGGGGTCTGTACGGCGTAACCGCCCTCGGCGAGCGCGATCAGGGCCTCGACCGGTGCGGCCAGCACGTCCTCGCGGGCCCTGCCGGCGAAACTGACGGTCACCTCCGCGGAGTCGATCTTCGTGAGGGTGGCCGGGTCGTTGACGGTCACCGTGACGGTCAGCTGCGGGGTGCCGCTGCCGACCGAGCCCTCGGGGGCGGCCAGGGAGCGGCCGACCGACAGGACGCGGGCGGGGATCTCCTTCTCGTCGGGCAGGATCACCGTGACGGCGGCACCGCGTTCGATCGATGCGGCTTCGGACAGGCCGGCGGCCACGGTGATCACCTTGCGGGTCGGGGTGACCGACATGAGCGGGCCGCCGACCGGTGCGCCGGGCTGCACGGCGACCGACTCGACGCGGACGGCGCCGGCGAGGATCTCGACGTCACCGACGGCGATCGTGCCGGTCTCGGGCAGGCCGAGGTCGCGTTGCCACTTCTTGATCGCCGCGATCATCCCGGCGGTGAGCACCCCCTCGTCCTTCTTGATCTTGACGGGTGCCGGGGACCCGGGGGAGGCGGGCGGTGAGGAGGCCGGGGACCCGGGCGGGGCGGACGGAGGCGCAGAGGGCGGAGGCGGGGAGGACGCCGGCGGAGTCACCCACGAGCCCGCGCGTGGCCGGTGACCGAGCGCATAGCCCAGCCGGTCCAGGTTGTCCGCGATGATCTCCACGTCCCGGCCGACCAGCCCTCTGCCCCCGATGGTGCGGTAGAGCGGCATCCCGCCGTAGAACAGCGGCACCGGCCGGTCATCGGCCCGATACAGCTGCTGCCCCCGCTTGATGCTCGTCCCCGGCGCCGGCAGCCACGTGACGGTCGCGTCCTTGTGGCCCTCGACGGCGCGCGAGGTCCCGTACCCGATGGTCCCGGGAATGGTCTTCGACGTGCTCAGATCGCGTCGTTCGAGCTTGGCGGTCTCGACCGTCGCCGTGGCGTCCGGGGAGGGGGAGGCCGCGGACCGGTGCCGGGTGAGCAGGAAGATCCCGGCGCCGGACAGCAGCAGCAGCGCCAGCAGAAGCCCGATCCGCCGGAGGTGAGTGTTCGCAGGCATGCCGGAGAGCCTGTGCGGAGATCGTTAGAAAGCTGTCAGGTCCGGCCCGACGACGGGTCCGATCGTGGTACCCGCACCTATAGTCGCCGCCATGTGCGCACATGTGCTGGTCGCCGACGACGATCGCCGGCAGGCCGAGGTGGTCCGGCGGTATCTCGAGGCCGACGGGCATGAGGCGGTGGTCGTGCACGACGGGCGGCAGGCGCTGGAGCAGGCCCGGCGGCTGCGGCCGGACCTGCTGGTCCTGGATGTGATGATGCCGGAGCTGGACGGCCTGCACGTGTGCCGGACGCTGCGCGCCGAGTCCGAGGTGCTGGTGCTGATGCTGACCGCCCGCACCGGCGAGGATGATCTGCTGCTCGGCCTGGAGCTGGGCGCCGACGACTATCTGACGAAGCCGTACAGTCCGCGGGAGCTGATGGCCCGGGTGCGGACCCTGCTGCGCCGGGCGCGCCGGCCGGTGGAGGAGACCGGGAGGGCCCCGAGGCGGGTCGGCCGGGTGACACTCGACCCGGGCACGCGCCGGGTGACCGTCGAGGGCGAGCCGATCGAGTGCACGCGCGGCGAGTTCGCGATCCTGGCCGCCATGTGCGAGCAGCCGGACCGGGTGTTCAGCCGGGCCCAGCTGCTGCATCACACCCGCGGCATCGACCGCAGCTCGACCGAGCGGACCATCGACGTGCACGTGATGAATCTGCGCCGCAAGATCGAGACGGATCCGCAACGGCCCGTGCAGCTGCTCACGGTCTACGGCGTGGGATACCGCCTGACGGCGGGTGGGGCATGAACCGGGTGCCGTGGCGGCACAGCCTGGTGACCCGGCTGCTGGCGACGTCGGTGCTGATCGCGATCGCCGCGATCGGGGCCACCGCCTGGCTGGCCACCCGGACGGCGACCCGCGCGATCAGTCAGGAGCAGGGCCGGTCGCTCACCGACGACAAGGGTGTCTACGACATGCTGGTCGCCTACGCGGCCGGACATCCGGACTGGTCGGAGGCTCCCGCGCTGATCCGGGAGCGGGCCGCGAAGCTGAGCCGGCGGATCACCCTGATGACCGAGGACCGTCAGGTGCTCATCGACTCCGGTACCGGCCCGTCACTGGCCGCCGCCCGCCCGTCGGCCGTCGTCGACCCGCTGAACCTGGATCTCGGCCTGACCGGCGGCACGGAGCGCATCGACCCGCGGGCCGTCGGACCGTACCTGCTGCCCGCCGCCGAACGTGCCGGGCTGCGCGCCTACGCCACGAGGACGATGTCCTGCCTGGAGGACATGGGCGCCGCCGGCCGGGTGGTGGAGACGCCGAGTGGCCGTCCGTCGGTGGAGCTGACCGTGCCCGACACGTCCGGCGCACTGGCCCGGTGCGCCGGCGTTCTGGACGAGGAGGTCACCGCCACCGAGAAGAAGGCGCTGAACATCCTCGGCAGAATGACCGGCGCCTGCCTCGGCGGGGTGGAGGGCGGAACCGTCGTGGTGTCACCCCGGTTCACCGCCTACGTCCTCAGCTGGAAGCAGTCCGCTGACCGGGTCGCGGAGCCGGTCGTCCCCGGATTCAAGGTCGCCGAGGCCGGCACGACGGCGCGGATCCGGTCCTGCCTGGAGAAGTCCCGCCGCACCCAGCTCCAGCCGTACGTCGCCCCGCCCGCCCTGCTGTTCGTCACCGACCCGGATACCGGCACCGACGAGACCACGTTCACGCTGTCGGAGGAGAACACCGTCCGGATCGTCACGGTCACCGGTGCGGTCCTGTTCGCCACCATCGTGGTGACCGTGCTGGCCGGCCGCCGCCTGGTGCGGCCGCTGCGGGCGCTGACCGAGGCCGCCGACCGGCAGGCGCCCGTGGTGATCTCCGGCCGGGACGAGATCGCCCACCTGGCCCGGGCGCTGCAGGCGTCGGCGGAGCAGCGGCGCGCCATGGTCAACGACGTGGCGCACGAGCTGCGGACGCCGTTGACCAACATCCGCAGCTGGCTGGAGGCCGCCCAGGATGATCTGGCGCCCACCGACGCCCAGTTGGTGGACCTGCTGCACGAGGAGTCGGTGCAGTTGCAGCACCTGATCGACGATCTGAGCGATCTGGCCGCGGTGGACGCCGGGACGCTGCGGGTGCATCCGGAGCCGATCCGGGTCCGGGACGTGATCGAGCAGGTCACCGACGCCCACCGGGGGACCGCGTCGGTGCGGCTGGAGACGTCGGTCGACGGCGATCCGGTGGTGCGGGCCGATCCGGTGCGGTTGCGGCAGGTGGTCGGGAATCTGGTGTCCAACGCGATCCGTTACACCCCGCCCGGCGGGACGGTCACCGTCGCCGCGTCCCGGAGCACCATCACGGTACGCGACACCGGCATCGGCATCGGCGCGGACGATCTGCCCCGCGTCTTCGACCGGTTCTGGCGTGCCGACGAGTCCCGCAGCCGGGCGACCGGGGGCAGCGGCCTGGGTCTGGCGATCACCCGCAAGCTGGTCGAGGCCCACGGCGGCACGATCGACGTGGCGAGTGTTCCCGGCGAGGGAACCGTCTTCACCGTCCGGTTGTCCGGTTAAGATCACAAAAACGGTGAAAGTGGGGCGTAGTGGATCGTCGTGGCTTCCTCGCGCTGCCCCTCGCGACGCTGACCCCCGCACCGCCGAAAGCCGATCCGTTCACCCTCGGGGTCGCCTCCGGTGATCCGCTCCCGGAAGGTGTGGTCCTCTGGACCCGCCTCGCGCCGCGACCCTTCGAACCGGCCGGTGGCCTGCCGAAGGCGGACTTCCCGGTGCGATGGCAGGTCGCCGAGGACGAGGGGTTCGGCCGGATCGTCAAGGACGGCGCCACCACCGCGGCCGCCGCCTACGGGCACTCGGTCCACGTCGACGTGCGCGGTCTGGAGCCCGGCCGCGACTACTTCTACCGGTTCCGCACCGGCCGGCACATCAGCCCGGCCGGGCGTACCCGGACCGCGCCGGCGCGAACGGCGCGACCGGAGCGGATGCGGTTCGCGATCGCCTCCTGCCAGAACTACACCGACGGCTGGTACACGGCCCTGCGGCATCTGGCCGGTGAGGACCTGGACGTGCTGTTCTTCCTCGGCGATTACCTCTACGAGGGAGCCGTCACCAGCGCCGGCGGTGCCCGCAACGACGCGTCCCTGCGGCTGCCCGACACGTTCGAGCTGGCCACCGACACCCTCGACCTGTACCGGATGCGGTACGCCCTCTACCGCACCGACCCGGATCTCCAGGCCGCGCACGCCGCCGTCCCGTGGGCGCTGACCTGGGACGACCACGAGGTGCAGGACAACTACGCGGCCGGTGTGCCCCGGTTCGAGGTGCCGCCCGCGGACTTCCTGGTGCACCGGGCCAACGCGTACCGCGCCTACTGGGAGAACCAGCCGCTGCGCCGCCCGCGGCAGCCCGCCGGACCGGACATGCCACTGCACCGGCGGCTGCGGTTCGGCGATCTCGCCCACGCCTATCTGCTGGACACCCGCCAGTACCGCACCGACCAGGCGTGCGGCGACGGCATCCGGGACGTCTGCGGGGAACGTGACGAGCCGGGCCGGACCCTGCTCGGTCCCGGCCAGCGGACCTGGCTGCTCAACGGCATGGCCACGTCGGGCGCGCGCTGGAACCTGCTGGCCCAGCAGGTGATGATGGCCGAGTGCCGCTACGGCGGGGAGGCCGGCCGCCTCGACATGGACAAGTGGGACGGCTATCCGGCCGACCGCGCGGCGATCCTCGGCACCGCCGCCCGCGTGCCCGGCACGGTGGTGCTGACCGGTGACATCCACTTCAACTACGCCGCCGACCTGCGTACCGACTTCGCCCGCCCGGACACCCCACCGGTCGCCGTGGAACTGGTCGGCACCTCCCTCACCAGCGGCGGCGACGGCGCCGACGTGGTGCCGAAACTCCAGCTGCAACAGCGGTTCAGCCCGCACCTGCGGTTCACCAACGGGCAGCGTGGCTACGTGCGCTGCGAACTGACCCGGGACACCCTGCGCGCCGACTTCCGGGTGCTGTCGCACGTGACCCGTCCCGGCTCCCCGATCACCACGCGTGCCACGTTCGTCTCCGAGCGCGCCCGGCCCGGACTGGTCCCGGCATGAACACGACGGCGGCGCTGCTGTGCGCGCTCCTCCCGGCGCTGCCCGCGCCGGACCCGGTCCACCTGACGGTGAACCCGCACTCCCTTCCGCTCACCACCGGCCCGTGCAATGCCCGCAATCTCTCCGTACGCCTGGCGAACATCTCCGGCCGGCCGGTGTACGCCGACGCCGAACTCACCGCGCCGAAGGCCCTGCACCTCCAGCGCACCCTGGTGTCGACGTGGCTGCCGGCCGGTTACACCCGCGCCGTGCCGGTCCGGGTCGGCGCCGCCACCGGTACCCCACCCGGCGCCTACGTCATCCGGGTCGACAGCGGCAGCCGGCACGTCGACGTCCCGGTCACGGTGGCCGCCCCGCCGCCGGCCGCCGGCCTGACCACCCACGCCACCGGGGTGACCGCCGCGTCGTTCCGCGCCGCGAACCCGATCTGCGACGCGGCCGACGGCGACCCGGCCACGTTCTGGTCCGACGGCACGAACCGCTACTGGCCCGACTGGTACCAACTCGACTGGCACACCCCGGTCACCGCGTCCCGGGTGGACGTCACGACCCCCGCCGAGGGCGGCCTGCGCGACTGGGACGTCCAGGTCTGGGCCGGTGACTGGCAGACCGTCGCCTCCGTGCGCGGCAACTCCGCGACCACCCGGACCAGTGAGTTCCCGGCCCGCCCCACGACGGCGGTGCGCATCCTGACCCTCGCCGCGAACGGCGTGAACGACCTGTCCCGGATCGCCGAACTCACCGTCTCCTGACGGCGCGCCGCTCGCGCAGGTGCTCCCGTTCGGCGTCGTCGCGGGTGAGGGCGATGGCCAGGTCGTACTCGGCGGTCGCCTCCGCCGGCCGGCCGAGACGGTCCAGCAGATGCGCACGGGTCGCGCGGGCCGGCTGGAACCGTTCCCCCGCCTCACCGGCTCCGGCCAGCAGGTCGTCGAGCAGGGCGAGCCCCGCGGCCGGGCCTTCGGCCTCGGCGGTCACGGCGGCGAGCGCGACGCCACCACCCAGCGACGGCGCCAGAGCGTGCAGGATCAGATGCAGATCCAGCAGGGTACGGGCATCCGCCGCCCCCGAGCAGTGCAGCGCCTGAATGGCCGCCTCCACCTGGAACCGGCCCAGCCGCCCCAGCCCGTGCGCCACCCGCAGATGCTCGTGCGCCCGCGCGATGAGCCCCCGGTCCCATCGGGCCGGATCCTGCTCGCCGAGCGGCACGAACCGTCCGTCCACGCCGGTCCGGGCACCGGCCCGGGCCGCGGACAGCTGCACGAGCGCGGCCAGCCCGTGCACCTCCGGGTCGTCGGGGACCAGTGCGGCCAGCACCCCGGCCAGGTGGAGGGCCTCGGTCCGGTCGATCACGTACGCCCCGTAAACGGCTTCGAGCACCGCCGCCATCCGGGGCGGCAGGCCGTCGCGGTCCGGGATCCGGAACGGGATCCCGGTCGTCCTGATCCGCTTCTTGACCCGCACCAGACGCGTCGCCATGGTCGTCGCCGGCACCGAGAACGCCCGCCCGATCTGCTCGGCGGTGAACCCGAGCACGGTGTTGAGTATCAGCGGCGTGTGCATCGCCCGGTCGATCGCCGGATGCGCACAGACCAGCATCAGCTCCAGCCGCCGGTCCGGAACCGCGTCCACGTCCACGTCGTCGAGGTGGGCCGGGGCGTCCCGCTCGACGTCGAGCGCCACGGTCCGCCGGACCTCGGCCGCCCGCCACCGGTCCCGTAGCCGGTTGCGGGCCACGGTCAGCAGCCAGCCGCCCGGATTGCCCGGAACGCCGCGTTCCGGCCACGTCCGGACGGCCGCCTCGTAGGCGTCGGCCAGCGCGTCCTCGGCAGCCGGGATGTCTCCCGACCCGGAGGCCAGCAGGGCCAGCAGCCGCCCGTGCCAGTCACGGGCGGCCGCGGCGGCCGCGGTCAGCGCGTCCATCGGCCGGTGTCTCGCACCGTGCTCCCGCCCGGCCCGTCTCAGTGGGTCCAGGCGCCGTCGAGGAACGAGGTCGCCACCGGGCGGATCTCCACGGAGCCCCACTCCACGACCGGGCACTTGTCCGCCCACCCGATCGCCGCGTCCAGGTCGGGCACGTCGATCAGGAACACCCCGGCCAGTGCCTCCTTCGTCTCGGCGAACGGTCCGTCCTGCACCCGCGGCGTACCGTCGCGCCGGCTGACGGTGGTCGTCGACCCCGTCGGGAACAGGATGTCCGCCGACAGCAGCACCCCGGCCCGGTGCAGAGCCTTCGCGTAGACGTCGAACGCCTGCCGGCCGGCGGCCAGTGTCTCGTCGCTGAGTTCGCCCTCAGCCGGCTCGAAGTGGTGCGTCATCAGCGCGTACCGCATGGTCTGTCTCCCTGTTCGTCGGAAACCTTCACCATGATGACGAACCGGCGGCCGGCGAATCGTCACCCGCGGCGAACGGCCCGTCCGCGCGGGGTGCGGAGCAGGGTCACGCCCTCATTCCGGCGCCGATCCGGGCTCGGCCATCCGCGCGTGCATGGCCGCCTTGACCCGGTCGGGTGCGACCTTGCTCGCGACCGCCTGCGCCCGCGTCGTCACCGAGCCGGCCAGCACCTTCTCCCGCCCGTCGAGCAGTGCCCGGACGGCCTGCTCGGCGACCTGCGCCGGGTCGTCCTTGCTGCTCGCGCCGACCCGGGTGTCGTCCATGTCGGCGCGGTGGAAGAAGTTCGTCTCGGTCGGGCCGGGCATCAGCGAGGTGACGGTCACGCCGGTGTCCTTGAGCTCGGCGCGCAGTGCCTCGGCGAACGACTGCACGAACGACTTCGACGCGTTGTAGACCGCCTGGTAGGTGCCGGGCATCATCGACGCGATCGACGAGGTGATCAGCACCCGGCCGCGGCCCCGGGCGACCATCCCGGGCAGGGCGCGTTTGGCCAGGTGCACGGTCGAGGTGACGTTCACGTCGATCACGTTCAGCTCGTCGGCCAGCGCGGTGCCGCCGACGAACTCGCCGCCGATGCCGCGGCCCGCGTTGAGGGCGAGCACGTCCACGTCCCGGCCGGTCGCCTCGATCGCGGCCCACGCCTGCTCGACGCCCTCGTACTGGGCGAGGTCGGCGCGGATCGCGGTGATCTGGTTGCGGCCGTCGCGGCGCAGATCGGCGGCGGCCTCCTCGATGCCCGCGTCCTCGGCGACGATCAGCAGGTCGAAGCCCTGCATGGCGAGTTGCCGGGCAAGCTCGTAGCCGATCCCGCTGGACCCTCCGGTGATCACGGCGAACCGGTTTTCGCTCATTGTCGTCATACCGGCACGTGTGCCCCGGAAAGCGGGACTCAACCACCCGATCGGAAACCGGCGGGCCGGGGCAGTAGCGCCGGGACACGCCGCATGTGCTCGGCGTAGGCGGGCCGGCGGATCAGCGACCGGCGGTCCATCATCGGCACGCTCACGAACGTGAACAGCAGCACCATGGTGACCGGCCCGATGATCGTCCACCACCAGTCCGGTGCCGCGGCCAGCCCGAACAGCCACATCCCCCACCAGAAGGCGATCTCGCCGAGGTAGTTGGGGTGCCGCGAGTACCGCCACAGGCCACGGTCGATGATCGCGCCCCGGTTGGCCGGATCGCCGGCGAAGCGGTGCAGCTGCCGGTCGGCGGTGGCCTCCAGCAGGATCGCGCCGAGGGTCACGGCCACGGCGGCGACGTCGAGCAGGTTCCACGAGCGGCCGGTCACGGTGGTGGCGGGCCAGACGGCGAGCAGGCCGGCGAAGACCACGAGTGTGGGCATCAGCTGGATGCCGGCCAGGTTGATCAGCCACCACGGGACACCGGGCCGGCGCTGCTCCCGCAACTGCACGTACCGCCAGTCCTCGTGGCGCAGGCCGCGCCAGGAGAGCGCCCAGTTGGCGGTCAGCCGGGCCGACCAGGCCAGCACCAGCAGCAGCACGGCGACCTGCCGGCCGGTGAGCGGTGGTGCCAGGGTGACCCAGACGACCACGATCGCGGCGGGGGCGACGCTCCAGTACGGGTCGTAGAGGCTCGCGTTGGCGACCAGCATGCTCGCCGCGAACACCACGACGGTGGCGGCCAGGTCGGCGTAGAAGGTGACCAGCAGCGGGTGCGGCCCGGTCACCAGGGCGGCGACCGCCCACGCGGCGAGGCCGGCCGCCACGTAGGCGAGTGTCACGACGGCGAACCCGGCCGGCCGTGAAGAGCCGGCCAGGTTCCCGCCGATCCGGTAGGTCATAGACGGATGCTAATGGCCTACGGCTCAGTTGGGCAGGGTCACCGTCTGGGGTGCCGGACGGCGGGTGGTGGTCCCGTCGCCGAGCTGACCGTTGGCGTTGTTGCCCCAGCACCACAGGGCGCCGCCGGTACGCAGGCCGCAGCCGTGGTAGCCGATCGCGAAGTCACCGGTCCAGTCGGTGGCCGTACCCACGCGGGTGGGGGCGTACCGGTTGGTGGTGGTCCCGTCGGCGAGCTGCGCCTCCATGTTGTTGCCCCAGCACCACAGGCTGCCGTCGGTACGCGACCCGCACGCCGAGTTGTCGTTGCCGGTGACCCGGTTCCAGGTGCTGGCGTCGCCGACCCGGGCCGGCGTGGTCTGGTAGTTGCCGGCCATGCCCAGCTGCCCGTAGCCGTTCTCGCCCCAGCACCACAGCGTCCCGTCGGTACGGGTGGCGCAGCTGAACGCGTACCCCGAAGTGACGGTCTTCCAGGTGGTCAGGGTGCCGACCTGCTCCGGGGTGGCCCGGTAGTTGAGGATGCCGAGCCCGAGCTGTCCCCTGGTGCTGTCACCCCAGCACCACAGCGTCCCGTCGGTACGGGTCGCGCAGGTGTGCGCGAACCCGGCCGCCACCGTCGCCCAGTTGCTCGCCGTGCCGACCCGCACCGGGGAGTTCTCGGTGTAGGACGCCGGCCCGGTGCCGAGCTGCCCCGACCGGTTGAAGCCCCAGCACCACAGCGTGCCGTCGGTGCGCACGCCGCAGGTGTGGCTGTCGCCGGCGCTGACCGTGGCCCACGTGGTGGCCGTCCCGGCCTGTACCGGGGCGGAGCGGGTGGTGGTGGAGCCGTCGCCGAGCTGCCCCCGGAAGTTGTTGCCCCAGCACCACAGCGTGCCGCCGGAGCGGACCGCGCAGTTGTGCAGGAAACCGGCGTCGATCGAGGCCCAGTCGGTGGCGGTGCCGACGCGGCCCGGGGTGGTCCGGTGGTTGGTGGTGCCGTCGCCGAGGGCGCCGGTGTAGTTCCCGCCCCAGCACCACAGCGTGCCGTCGGCGGGGATGGTGCAGGTGTGGGCGTAGCCGGTGGCCACTGCCGGGGTGGTGGCTGCCTGGGCGGCCGAGGCTGGGCCGACGACCACACCCAGGGCCAGGGCCGCGAGGGCGGCGAAGATACGGAATCTAGCCATGTACCAACTCCGGGGGATGGGAACGGGAAGGAGTGGGAGCGCTCCCAGAAGTTAACCATCGATCCGGAGCAATGGACAAGCGGTGGTTGCGGGGCCGTGGCCCCGCAACCCCTAGGCGAGCAGCGAGAAGATGTGGGCCGTGGTCGACCGGTAGGTCTCGCCCGGCCGCAGCACCGTCGACGGGAACGCCGGCTGGTTCGGGCTGTCCGGGAAATGCTGAGTCTCCAGCGCGAACGCGTCACCCTGCCGGTAGGTGAGCCCGCCCCCGCCGCGCAGCTTGCCGTCGAGGAAGTTGCCCGAATAGAACTGCAGGCCCGGCTCGGTCGTCTCGATGGTCATCTCCCGCCCGCTCGACGGGTCGCGTACCACCGCCGCCGTCCGCAGGCCCTCGCCGTCGTTCAGCACGTAGTTGTGGTCGTACCCACGGCCGATCCCGAGCTGCGGGTGCCCACCCCGGACCCGCTCGCCGATCGGGTGGAACTCCCGGAAGTCGAACGGCGTACCCGCCACCGGCGCGATCTCACCTGTCGGGATGAGCGTCGCGTCGACCGGCGTGTAGTGCCCGGCGTCGATGCGCAGCAGGTGGTGCTCGGCGGTGCCGCTGCCCTCGCCGGCCAGGTTCCAGTAGGCGTGGTTGGTCAGCGCGACCACCGTCGCCCGGTCGGTGACCGCCTCGTAGTCCAGGCGCAGCGCATTGCGCTCGTCGAGGGTGAACGTGACGCCGACCTGCACCGTCCCCGGGAAGCCCTGCTCCCCGTCGACCGAGGTGTGGGTCATCCGCACCCCGCCGTCCACCTCGGTGGCCGACCAGACCCGCTGGTCGAAGCCGTGCGACCCGCCGTGCAGGGTGGTCTTGCCCTCGTTCTGCACCAGCTTGTGGCTCTCCCCGTCGAGGGTGAAGCGGCCACCGGCGATCCGGTTCGCGTACCGCCCGACCGTCGCGCCGAAGAACGGGTTGCCGGCCAGATAGGCCGGATCGGTGTACCCGGACAGGTCGGCGAACCCGAGCGTCACGTTGGCGAGGTCGCCGGCGCGGTCCGGCACCAGCACGGACTGGATGGTCGCACCCCAGGTGAGGATCGACACGGACACGCCGCCCGGATTGGTCAGCGTCCACTTCTCGATGCCCGTGCCGTCGGCCAGCTCGCCGAATGTCACCCTGTCGATACTCGTCATGGGCGGCATCGTGCCAGATAAGCGGTGACTGTTAACGTTCACCTCGGCCGGTAGGCTCGTCGGCATGCGGGTCGACTGCCATCAGCACATCTGGCCTCCGGCCCTGGTCACCGCGTTGCGCGAGCGCGACGTCATGCCGTACCTGCGGGACTGGACCCTGTATCTGCCGGGGGAGAACCCGTACCAGGTCGACCCGGCCGCCCACGATGTGGAACGCCGGCGCGCCGCCGAACACGCCGACCGGGTCCTCGTCTCGCTGTCCAGCCCCCTCGGCATCGAACACGCCGCCGACGGCGCCGACCTCATCGACATCTGGCACGCGAGCGCGCTGGCACTGCCCGACCCGTTCCGGGTGTGGGCCGCCGCGCCGGTCGCCGCACCCGACGGGCCCGCGTTGGCCCGGGTGCTGCGCGAGGACCGCATCGCCGGCCTGCAACTGCCCGCCACGGCACTCGACAGCCCCGACGCCATCGGCCACGTCGCGCCGCTGCTGGAGGTCCTCGAACGGTCCGGCAAGCCCCTGCTCGTGCACCCCGGGCCCGCTCCGGCCGAGCCCGGCGGGCTGCCCGACTGGTGGCCGGCGCTGGTGCCGTACGTGGCGCAGATGCACCGCTCCTGGATGTCCTGGCACGTCGCCGGCCGTCGACGCCACCCCGGCCTGCGGATCGCCTTCGTCGCCCTGGCCGGCCTCGCCCCCCTGCATCACGAACGCCTCGCCGCCCGCGGCGGTCCCGCCTTCGACCGCGACCCGAACGTCTTCTACGAGACCTCGTCCTACCGCACCGACGCCATCGCCGCGCTGGCCCGCGTCGTCGGCCCGGCCGCCGTCGTGCACGGCTCCGACCGGCCCTACGCCGAGCCCCTCGACCCGGTCGCCTTCCACGAGGCCTACTTCACCGCGAATCCCGCCCGGTTACTGCGACAACCCTGATCCGGTACGAACCACCCCTCCCCGGCCGCAACCCACGCCGCCCCGGGCCTACCGGCGCGACGGGGCTGCCCGCTCCCGGCCGGCAGCGCGCCCGCCGGGCGTGGGCGACGGTCACCGCTGTCGGCGGTTACGCTGGCCGTGAGTTGTCTCGATGGATTCGGGGGTCGCGATGACCGAACGCAAACCGATCGGCGTGAGCTTCGAGTCGTGGATCGATCAGCAGATCACCGAGGCCGCCGAGCGCGGCGCCTTCGACAACCTGCCCGGCACCGGCAAGGCCCTGCCCCCGGGCGGCGACGACGAGGACTGGTGGATCCGCGGCTACCTGGAGCGCGAGGAGGTCCCCGCCGACGTCGCGCTGCCACTGCCGCTGCTGCTGCGCAAGGAGTCCGAAGACCTCGACGACACGGTCCGTGACCTGCCCACCGAGGAGAAGGTCCGTGCCGCGATCGCCGACCTGAACCGCCGCATCGAAGAGTCTTGGCGCCGGCCGGCCCACCCCGGCCTGTTCGTCCGCAAGGTCGACCCGGAGCCGGTGGTCGCGCTCTGGCTGGCGACCCGCCCGACCCTGCCGCCACCCGAGGACCCGCCGCCGCCCACCCGGCCCCCGTGGTGGCGGCGCCTCTTCACACTCCCGAGCTGAGCCGCTTCCTCCGCACGTACCCGAAGTACACCGCCGGCACATCACGATGACGCTGTCGCCGCGAACGGTTCCGGCGGCGCACCGGGGCGCCGCCGGAAGGCACTCAGAAACACTCGTTCTGATCGGTGATCTGCACGCCGATCACCCTCTGCGGTGGGCTGACCTGATCGAAGAACCAGGTATCGGCCGGCGCCAGACAGGTCTGCGATCCATCCGACATCTCGAGCCAGGCGGAATCGTCTATCCGAGAATTGTAGGCGGCATAGGCACCACGAGCCCGCGGCCCCAGTTTCTGGAAATCCTGAGTGATGTCCCGGAAAGCCGAAGTCGGCTTACGGGCCAGCCAGTCCGCGCTGGTCAGGTAGAAGCAGATACGCGGATAATCGCATCCGAACCGGCTTTCGGCGTATGCCGGAGCCGCACCGACGACAGGAGCCGCCCCGGCCGCCATGACGGTCGTGGCCATGAGCGCGATCATGTTCTTCCGCATTACGATGTCCCCCTCTTTCGCTGCCGTATTCCTTGAGGACCATCGTGCGCGCGGGCGGCGGTACCCGGAGGCGTACCCGGCTTTCCTGGTCGAACGGCCGAAAGGCCGGTCAACCGTGCGTCCCGACCCGCCCGCCACCCAGACGATCGCCGCGTCCCGGCCCGGTAATCCGCGGACGGCCCACAACCGTATGCACGGTCGTGGACTTCGAGACGCTCACCTTCGCCCTGGCCGCCGGGCTGCTCGCGGCGTTCAACCCGTGCGGGTTCGCGCTGCTGCCGTCGTTCCTGGCGCTGCTGGTCGCCGGCCCCGGCGGGGTGCTGCGGGCGCTGCGCCTGTCGGCGGCGATGACAGCCGGATTCGTGACCGTCTTCGGCCTGATCGGGGTGGTACTGGCCGTGACGACGGCGCCGATCCAGCGGCACCTGCCGTGGGCGGCGGTGGTCACCGGAGGCGTCCTGGTTCTGCTGGGCGCCTGGCTGCTGTCCGGCCGGGAGCTGCAGGTCCGGCTTCCGCGGCTCGCCGCCGGCTCTCCGACGGGTTCGATCCTCGCCCTGTACGGCTACGGAGCGTCCTACGCGGTGGCATCCCTGTCCTGCACGATCGCCCCGTTCCTGGCCGTGACGGGCCTGGTCTCCGGCGGCGCCGACATCCGGTCCGGGGTGGCCGCGTTCGTCGCCTACGGCCTGGGCATGGGCCTGGTCGTCGGTCTGCTGGCGATGCTGGTCGCCTTCGCCCGGGAGGCCACCGTCCGCCGGACCCGTGCCGTACTTCCGTGGATCTCCCGCCTCTCCGGCGCCTTCCTGCTGGCAGCCGGCCTGTACGTCACCTACTACGGCTGGTACGAACTGCGCCTGGCCGCCGGCGGTTCACCCACCGACCCGGTGATCGGCGCGGTCGGCGAACTCCAGGGCCGGGTGACCACCTGGCTGGACACGATCGGCATCGGCTGGACGGCCGCCGCCTTCACCCTGGTAGCCCTCCTGGCGATAGCCACCCGCCGCCGCCACACCCCCGGCCCCTCCACCCCAACCCCCCACCCCTGAAGCCCCACACCCCGCGCTGTCTCAACGGTCACGAGACACCGGTGACGACCAGCCCGATCTTCATGGCTGGCCCCCACCGCTGTCTCAGGCGTCGTGAGACAGCGGTGACGGCCAGCCGGGTGTTGGTGGCTGGTTCTCACCGCTGTCTCGGGGGGCGGGAGCGCGGGGCCGGTGAGTGGGCAACCAGCCCGGCGGTCGCGTTGCGGCCGTGAGGGGGCAGCCTCTCGCGGGTCTGCCGGCCACGGTTCGCGTGTCCCGTACCGGATGAGGCCGCCTGGGGTGAGGGGCCGGAGCTGGCAGGTCAGAGGAGGGCGGCGAGGGTGGGGAGCAGCGCGGCGGCGCCGGTGAGGTCGGTGTCGAGGGGGCGATCGGTCAGGTCGGGGGAGAGGGCGTCGGCGGCGAGGTCGTAGGCGTCGCGCAGGGTTCCGGTGGTGAGGCGTTCGGGGGAGAGGCGCAGGGCGCGGACCGCGGCGACCAGTTCGGCGGCCAGCAGGGTGGGCGTGAGGCGGGTCATGGTGCGCAGGGAGCGGGCGCCCTGGGTGGCGAAGCTGGCGTGTTCCTCCAGGCCCAGGGAGATGGTCAGGGTGCCGGAGGCGGTGGGCTGGACGGCGGCGCGCATCTCGGCGAGCAGGTCCTGGACCACGTATTCGGTGATCATCAGGCCGGAGCTGCCGGGTGGGCCGTCGGCGAGGAAGGCGCGGAGGCCGGTCATGTCGGGGCGCATCAGCAGGCCGAGGCGGGCCGCGGACAGGGACATGACGGGCAGGAACGCGCCGCGGACGGCGTCCAGTCCGGCGGCGAGGGCGGCGGTGTGGAACTGGCCGTGATGGTGCACACCGTCGGCGGTGATCAGGGGGTTCTCGACGGCGGCGTTGAGTTCGGCGGTGACCGCGGCGGTCAGGGTCTCGGTGGCGTGCAGGGCGGGCGCGGTGACCTGGGGAACCACCCGCAGGCCGAACGGATCCTGGATGCGCAGCGCCGGTGACGCGCCGTCGACCAGGGTGTGCAGTGTCTCCGCGACGGCGATCTGGTGCGGATGCGGGCGGGCCGCGTGCACGGCAGGATCGTAGGCCTCGGGGTTGCCGCGCAGGGCCAGGAAGGAAAGCGCGGCGATGATCGTTGAGGCCCGTAGGTGACGGTGGACGTCCGAGACGGCTAGCGCGGAGGTGGCGACGGTGAGGGCGCTGGAGCTGATCATCGGCAGTGCGTCGGTGGCGTCCAGTTCGACGGCCGGTGCCGTGCCGCTGCGCCAGGGGCGGGCGCCGGCGAGGGTGAGGGCGAGTTCGGCGAGTGCGGACAGGTCGGAGGTGCCGATGGCGCCCCAGCGGTGCAGGGTGGGGACGGCGCCGGCCCGCACCGCGGCGGCGAGCGCCTCGGTGGTCCGGCGCGAGACGCCGGATCCGCCGGCGAGGAGCTGGTTGAGGCGTACGGCCATGACGGCCCGGGCGGTGCGGTCGTCCTCCTCGGGCCCGACGCCGGCGCAGTGGCTGAGCAGCAGGCGCAGCGCGTGACCGTCGGGGTCGCCGGCCTGTTCGTGCCGGTTCGCGCCGACGCCGGTGTTGGCGCCGTAGACGGCTCCGCGGGCCTGTGCCTCGCGGAGGCCGGTGTGCCGTTCGTCGACGAGGGTGAGGGCCGCCGGGTCGACGGTGATCCCGGTCGCACCGGAGGCGATCGTCTCCAGTTCTGGAACTGTCAGGGAGCGCCCATCTAGCCGGACCTGCACGAAGTCTCCAGACCGTGACCGGACGTTGACACATTATTCACTACTTGGCGAGTATGAATAGTAGAATTCAGAAGATCAACTGGGAGTGCCATGATCACATTCGAGGACGTCGTCAAGGTCTACCCCGGCGGCACTACGGCGGTGGACCATCTCAACCTGGAACTGCCCACCGGCAAGATCACCGTACTGGTCGGGCCCTCCGGTTGTGGTAAGACCACGTCCCTCCGGATGATCAACCGGATGGTCACGCCGACCTCCGGCCGGATCCTGGTCGACGGTGCGGACGTCTCCCAGCAGAACGAGGCCCGGCTGCGGCGGAGCATCGGCTACGTCATCCAGCACGCCGGCCTGTTTCCGCACCGCACCGTGCTGGACAACGTCGCGACCGTCCCGGTGCTGCTCGGCCAGACCCGCCGCGCGGCCCGCGAGGCCGCGCTCGGCCTGCTGGAACGGGTGGGCCTGTCCGCCGAGTTCGCGAAGCGCTACCCGGCCCAGCTCAGCGGCGGTCAGCAGCAGCGCGTCGGGGTCGCCCGGGCGCTCGCCGCCGACCCGCCGATCATGCTGATGGACGAGCCGTTCAGTGCCGTCGACCCGGTGGTCCGCGCCCAGTTGCAGGCCGAGTTCCTGCGCCTGCAACAGGATCTCGGCAAGACCATCGCGATGGTGACCCACGACATCGACGAGGCGATCAAGCTCGGCGACCATGTGGCGGTGTTCCGTACCGGTGGGCGGCTGGCCCAGTTCGCGACCCCGCGGGAGCTGCTGGCCGAGCCCGCCGACGACTTCGTGGCCTCGTTCGTCGGCCGTGACCGGGGGCTGCGCAGCCTCTCCTTCGACAGCGCCGCCGAGCTGCCGGTCCGCCCGGTCGACGGGATCGACCTGGACGACTCCGGCCGCCCCCTCGGCCTGCCGGGCGTCTTCACCAAGGACGACTCGCTGCGGGTGGTCACCGATCTGGTGATCAGCTCGCCGGGCGGGATCGCGGTGCGGGTCGGGCCGGACGGAGCCGCCGACGGCCTGGTCAGTCACCACGACCTGGCCGACTACCTGGCGAGCCGCCGCTCATGATCCAGTATCTGACGAACAATCACGTGATCGTCTGGCAGGCCCTGCAGGAGCATCTGTACCTCGCGCTGCTGCCGATCCTCTTCGGATTCGCGATCGCGCTGCCGCTGGGTTATCTCGCGGTGCGGTTCACCTGGCTCTACCACCCGCTGATCAACACGTTCGGGGTGCTCTACTCGATCCCGTCGCTGGCGCTGTTCGTCTTCCTGCCGGTCATCCTCGGCACCAAGGTGCTGTCGCCGGTCAACGTCGTGGTGGCACTGACCATCTACACGGTGGCACTGCTGGCTCGTACGGTCGCCGACGGACTGCGCGCGGTCGACCCGGTCGTGGTGCAGGCGGCGACCGCGATGGGCTACCGCCGCACGCGCCGGCTCGTCGACGTCGAGCTGCCGATCGCGCTGCCGGTCATCCTGGCCGGTCTCCGGGTCGCCACGGTGTCCAACATCAGCCTGGTCAGCGTCGGCTCGCTGATCGGCATCGGCGGGCTCGGGCAGCTGTTCACCCGCGGCTTCCAGCTGTTCTACCTGGAACCGATCCTGATCGGCGTCATCCTGTCGGTGGTGCTCGCCGGGATCGCCGACCTGATCATCGTGCTCGTGCAGCGGGCCGTCACCCCGTGGACGCGTGCCGCATGAACTTCTCCTACCTGACCGATCCGGCGCACTGGGACCCGAGTAACCCCGGCAGCATCCCGAACCTGATCCTGTCGCACCTGGGTTACACGGCGCTGGCGCTGCTGATCGGTGCGGTCATCGCCCTGCCGGTCGGGCTCTACATCGGCCACACCGGCAAGGGCTCGTTCATCGCGATCAACGCGGGCAACGCCGGCCGGTCGCTGCCTACACTCGGTCTGCTGATGCTGATGGTCACGCTGCTCGGGCTGGGCCTGCTGCCGGTGCTGATCGCGCTGACCGTCCTGGTCATCCCGCCGATCCTGACCTCGGCGTACGCCGGCATGCGCAACCTGGACCACCGGGTCGTCGACGCCGCCCGCGGGATGGGCATGCGCCCGTGGCAGGTGCTGAGCCGCGTCGAGCTGCCGATGGCGCTGCCGATCATGCTCAGCGGCTTCCGCAACGCCGCTCTGCAGGTGGTGGCCACCGCCACGGTGGCGGCCGCGGTCGGCCTGGGCGGGCTGGGCCGGCTTCTGATCGACGGCCTGGCCGTCAACGACTACTCCCGAGTTCTGGCCGGCGCCATCGTCGTCGCCGCACTGGCCGTACTCGTCGATCTCTTTCTGGCGCTGATCCAGCGCCTGATCGTCTCACCCGGATTGAAAGGCTCATAGATGAAGCGCATCGTCGCTGCTGTCGCCATGGCGCTCACGCTCACCGCGTGTGGCACGAACAGTGATCCGCTAGCCGACGAACCGGCGGCCTCCGGCGCCGCCGGTGGCTCGGTGACCGTCGGTTCCGCGAACTTCCCGGAGAGCCAGCTGCTCGCCGAGATCTACTCGCAGGCCCTGGAGGCCAAGGGCGTCAAGGTCACCCGCAAGTTCAACATCGGCGCCCGCGAGGTCTACCTCAAGGCGCTTCAGGACGGCTCGATCTCGCTGCTCCCGGAGTACAACGGCGCGCTGCTGGCCGCTCTCTCCCCGAACGGCATCCCGGCCGGGGTGAGCAGCTCCGACACGGTTCTGGCCGAGCTGAAGAAGGTGCTGCCGTCCGGCACCGAGGTCCTGGCGCAGTCGACGGCCGAGGACAAGGACACCCTGACGGTCAGTGCGGACACCGCGGCCAAGAACAACCTGAAGTCCATCGAGGACCTCAAGGCGGTGGCGCCGACGCTGGTCGCCGGCGGCGGCCCCGAGTTCACCGAGCGCCAGCAGGGCCTCAAGGGCCTCAAGGAGGTGTACGGCGTCGAGTTCAAGGAGTACAAGCCGCTGGACCCGGGTGGCCCGCTGACCGTCAACGCCCTCAAGGACGGTGACATCCAGGTGGCGAACCTGTTCTCCACCGACTCGTCGATCGTGACCAACAAGTTCGTCACCCTGGCGGACCCGAAGAACCTGTTCACCTCGCAGAACGTCATCCCGCTGATCCGCAGCGAGGCGAACAACGCGACGGTGACCGGTGCCCTGGACGCCGTCTCGGGCAAGCTGACCACCGAGAACCTGACCAGTTACCTGGCGCAGGTTCAGGTGGACAAGAAGGACATCGCGGTCGTGGCGAAGGCCTTCCTCTCCGAGAACGGCCTCGGCTAGAGCTGATCGGAAAACGCCGTCCCGGGTGGGGCGGCGTTTTTCTGTTTCCGGCAGATGTCTTGACGGGTGTACTCGCTGGTATCTATCTTTGCCGCAAAGATTTTCAGAAAGTTTCAGGCCTGTTACTGCAAGGGCTTGCAGCTTCTCCCCTTCGCCCGGAGGTAGATGTGGACAGTCCCCGCAGGCGGCGACGCCTGACCCGCATCCTGGCCGCCACCACCCTCGCCCTCGGCGTCGGCGGCTTCGGTGTCGCCCAGGTAGTCACCGGCCCGGACGCCTTCGCGGCCCCGCCCGGCGAGAAGGACGTCACCGCCGTCATGTTCGAGTGGACGTTCGCCTCGGTCGCGCGTGAGTGCACCACCACCCTCGGTCCGCTCGGCTACGGCTACGTCCAGGTGTCCCCGCCCCAGGAGCACATCCAGGGCAGCCAGTGGTGGACCTCCTACCAGCCGGTCTCGTACCAGATCGCCGGCCGCCTCGGGAACCGCGCCGCCTTCACGAACATGGTGAACACCTGCCACGCCGCCGGGGTCAAGGTCGTCGCCGACACGGTGATCAACCACATGTCCGCGGGCTCCGGCACCGGCACCGGCGGCACGCAGTATTCCAAGTACAACTACCCGGGCGTCTACTCCGACGCCGACTTCCACACCTGCCGGACCGCGATCAACGACTACACCAACCGCGGCAACGTGCAGGACTGCGAGCTGGTCAATCTGTCCGACCTGAACACCGGCAGCGAGTACGTCCGCGGCCGGATCGCCGGCTACATCAACGACCTCGCGTCGCTCGGTGTCGACGGATTCCGGATCGACGGGGCCAAGCACATCTCCGCCGCCGACCTGTCCGCCATCAAGGGCAAGCTCGCCAACACCGGCGCGTACTGGAAGCAGGAGGTCATCTTCGGCTCCGGCGAGGCGGTCCAGCCCGGCGAGTACACCGGCACCGGTGACGTCCAGGAGTTCCGGTTCGCCCGCGACCTCAAGCGCGTCTTCCTCAGCGAGAACCTCGCCTACCTGTCGAACTTCGGCACCGCATGGGGCTACCTGCCCGGCAACCAGGCCGCCGTGTTCGTCGACAACCACGACACCGAGCGGGGCGGGGACACCCTCAGCTACAAGAACGGGTCGGCGTACACCCTGGCCCAGGTCTTCACGCTGGCCTGGCCGTACGGTGCGCCGGACGTCAACTCCGGCTACGAGTTCAGCAACCACGACGCCGGCCCGCCGAACAACGGCACGGTCAACGCCTGCTACACCGACGGGTGGAAGTGCCAGCACGCATGGCGGCAGATCGGCAACATGGTCGGGTTCCGCAACGCCACCCGCGGCACGGCGGTCACCAACTGGTGGTCCAACGGCGCCGACCAGATCGCCTTCGGCCGTGGCAACAGGGGTTACGTCGCGATCAACCACGAGGGCGCCGCGCTGACGCGGACCTTCCAGACGTCTCTGCCGGCCGGCACCTACTGCGACGTCCAGCACGGCGACCCCAGGGCCAACGGCGGATGCACGGGTACGACGTACGCCGTCAACTCCGCCGGCCAGTTCACCGCCACGATTCCGGCGGGTGACGCGATCGCCCTCTACGTCGGCGCCAGTGGCGTCACCCCGACCACGTCGGTGTCGCCCACCCCGTCCGGCAGCGTCGCGGCCGGCGCCGGCTTCAACGTCACCGCCACCACCTCGCCCGGCCAGGGCATCTTCGTCGTCGGCAACCGGGCGGCACTCGGCAACTGGGCCCCGGCGAGTGCGGTCGCCCTGTCCGCCACCGCCTACCCGGTGTGGAAGGGCACGGTGTCCCTGCCCGCGGGGACGGCGTTCGAGTACAAGTACGTCCGTAAGAACGCCGATGGCAGCTTCACCTGGGAGTCGGGAGCGAACCGTACCGCCACGGTCCCGGCCGGTGGTCAGGTCACGCTGACCGACACCTGGCGCTGAGTCCGCGCACAAGCCGGGCCACCGCACGCGGTGGCCCGGCTCGCGAGGGGTTCTCAGCCCCGGCGCCACTTCTGGTTGGCGCCGCCGACACAGGTCCACAGGTGCAGGACCGCGTCGTTGTTCGGGTTCATCTCGGCGATGTCCACACACTTGTTCGCCTGGGGGTTCACCAGGTCACCCGCGCCGTTGAGCACGAACTGCTGCGCCGGGTTGCCGCTACACGTCGCGATCTGGACCGGGGTCCCGTCCGCGGTGCCGCCCCAGGCCACGTCCATGCACTTGTTGTTCTGGGTGCGCAGTGTGCCGTTGACGAACTCCCAGCGCTGGTTGGTGCCGCCGGTGCAGTCCCAGACGATCAGCCGCTGGCCGTCGTTGAAGTTCCCGTTCGGCACGTCGACACACTTGTTGTGCCAGTTGCTGACGATCGCGTTACCGGTGGCCGGCGGCGGGTTCGTCGGCGGCGGGCTGCCGCCGGTGAACGGGGAGAGGATCACCGAGGCCGAGCGCGGGTCGCTGCTGTGCACGAGCGACTCGAAGCCGCCGACGTCGTCGTACGCGAACCCGTACGCCTTCCCGTCGGCCATGTTGGCGTGGATCACCCGTGAGTAGTGGTTGGGCGCGCTGTTGCGGTAGAACTGGCCCGCGTCGAGCACCGGCTCCTGTGTCGACGTGCCGAGGGTGCCCCGGTTCAGCGCGGTGCACAGGGTCCGCTTGATCTCCGGCTCGATGAAGGGCGGCGTGTTCGGCGCGTTGAAGACGCCGTCACAGCCCCAGACGTTGCCGGTGGTCGGCTTGGCCACGGTGGCCACCTGTGCGCCGGCCGAGTCGGTGAAGACCATGGTGTTGCCGGAGGTGCGGCCGAAGAACCGGCGGTTCGGCTCGTTGACCCGCGGAACCACGGTCAGGGTCCGGCTGGTGTAGGAGTTCCATGCCGAGGTGATGTACGAGTCGAGGTAGTTGGCGTTCATCAGCCCGGCGTCCATCGCCTTGCCGGGGGCCAGAACGCGCAGGACTGTCCCGTCCGAGCGGGTGATGACGGAACGGCTGAAGTCGCTGATGCCGCGAATCTGGTCGATCACGTTCTGCCGCCCGTTGCTGACCGGGTCGCCGGTGCGGATGGTCCGCCCGTCGGCGCCGGTCACGGTGACCGCGTGCGGGAGGGCGAACATGTCGACCTGTGAACTGTTGAGCCACAGCCCCGCGTCGTTGTAGGTGAACTCCGACCAGTCGAAGAGGGTGTCCCGGTTGGGGTCGCCGCCGGCCCACGGCGCGGGCTGGACCAGGCCGTCCGGGGTGAGCCGGAAGTCCAGCTTGCGGCCGAGCGAGAAGTACATCCGGGCCGAGATGAACCGCGGGAACCGGACGGTGACGCTGCCACCGTTGGCCGGCCCGGCGATCGAGACGTCCGGCGCGGGGGTGGGCGGGAGCCCGCCGGCCGGCCAGTTGGTGAACTGGCCGGCCGCGTTGACGTAGCCGAGCCGTCCGCCGGGCCGGATGTCCTGACCCAGGATGTAGAGGTGGACCGGCTCGCTGCGGCCGGTGTTGTTGGTGACCGTCACGGGCAGCAGGTCAGGGCCGATGGCCTGGGCCGGAGCCTGGGTGACGGTCAGTGCGGCAGGGATGGCGATCAGGGCGACCGCCAATGCCTTGAGCATGCCTTTCATGGGGACTCCTCGGGGAAGAGAGCGCTCTCACAGCGTTGCCGCACTGTTAACAGTTGTCAATATTTCAGTTAGGTTTCTTAAAAAGTTACCGGACGGTATGACCCTAGAGATATATACGGCCATCGTGGTGCGATCCCCATACTGATGCGACACATAGCCATGTGTGAATGTCAGGTTCGGGGAGGAACCGAGTGAACAAAGCTTTTGCACTGACCAGCGCCACCCTGCTGGTCGGTAGCGCGCTCGTGGCCACCGCCACGGGCACCTCAGCCGCACCGCCGTCCCCCGCCGCGCCGCCGTCCGAAGCACAGGCGGCCGCCCGCGCGGAGACCCACATCGCCACCCGCCCCGCCGACATCGAAGCCGCCGACGGCGAGACCTACCGGGTCTACCGCGCCACGGTCGACGTCAACGGCGCCTCGCACGTCCGCTACGACCGCCTCTACCACGGCCTGCGGGTCTACGGCGGCGACTTCGTCGTGCACAGCAAGCCGGGCGGCGCCTACGACGGTGCCTCGGTCGGGCTGGAGGCCCCGCTCACCCTCAGCGTCACCCCGAAGATCACCGCGGCCAAGGCGGCCAAAACCGCCGAGGCGAACTTCGAGGGCACCCGCACCGCCACCGGCACTCCCGAACTGTTCATCGACGCGAGCGACGGCAGCGGCCGCCTCGCCTGGGAGACCGTGGTCAGCGGCTGGGCCCCCGACAAGCAGACCCCCTCCCGCCTGCACGTCATCAGCGACGCCCAGACCGGCGCGTACATCGGTGAGTTCGACCAGATCGAGACGGTCGCCGGCACCGGCAACAGCGTCTACTCCGGCGCCGTCACCGTCGACACCACGCTGTCCGGCTCCACCTACAGCATGATCGACCCGCTGCGCGGCAACGGCCGCACCTGCGACATGAACAACGGCACCAGCACCTGCACCACCTTCACCGACGCCGACAACACCTGGGGCACCGGCGCCACCTCCAACCGCCAGTCGGCCGGCGTCGACGCCCACTTCGGCGCGGCGAAGACCTACGACTACTTCAAGAACGTGCACGGCCGCAACGGCATCTTCGGCACCGGCGCGGGCGTGCCGTCGCGGGTGCACTACGGCAACGCGTACGTCAACGCCTTCTGGGACGGCGCCCAGATGACCTACGGCGACGGATCCGGCAACACCAAGCCGCTGGTCTCCCTCGACGTGGCCGGCCACGAGATGGCGCACGGCGTGACCGAGGCGGTCGTCTCCGGCGGCCTCACCTACTCCGGCGAGTCCGGCGGCCTCAACGAGGCCACCAGCGACATCTTCGGCTCGATGGTCGAGTTCTACGCCAACACCACCTCTGACCCGGGCGACTACCAGGTCGGCGAGAAGATCAACATCAACGGCAACAACACGCCGCTGCGGTACATGTACAACCCCACCCTGGACGGCTCGTCGCACGGCTGCTGGTCGACCAGCACCAACAGCATCGACGTGCACTACTCGTCCGGACCGGGCAACCACTTCTTCTTCAACCTGGCCGAGGGCACCGGCGCCACCGCGTTCGGCACCTCCCCGGTCTGCGGTTCGGCCCCGGCCGTCACCGGCATCGGCCGCACCAAGGCCGGCGCCATCTGGTACCGGGCGCTCGACACCTACTTCACCTCCAACACCCGCTACGTGAACTCGTCGACCCCGGCCAACACGTCCCGCGCCTACACGCTGCGGGCCGCCACCGACCTGTACGGCTCGTGCTCGACCGAGTACAAGGCCGTCCAGGCCGCCTGGACCGCGGTCAACGTCGCCGGCAACGACGCGACCTGCTCCACCGGCAACGACTTCTCGGTGTCGCTCAACCCGGCCGCCGCCTCGGTGAACCCGGGATCGTCGGCCACCGCCACCGTCAGCACCGCGGTCACCGGCGGCAGCGCACAGACCGTCGCCCTCACCGCGTCGGGCCTGCCGGCCGGCGCCACCGCGAGCTTCAGCCCGTCGTCGGTCACCGCCGGCGGCACCTCGGCGCTGACCATCGCCACCACGACGGCCACCCCGGCCGGCACCTACGCGGTCACCATCAGCGGCGCCGGAACCTCGGCCACCCGCACGGCCACCTTCTCGCTGACCGTCAACGGCGCCGGCGGCACCTGCTCCGGCACCAACGCCGCCGACGTGACGATCTCCGACAACGCCACGGTCACGTCGCCGATCGCGATCAGCGGCTGCGCCCGCAGCGCCTCGTCGACCAGCAAGGTCGAGATCCACATCGTCCACACGTACGTCGGTGACCTCGTGGTCGCCCTCGTCGCCCCGGACGGCAGCGTCTACAACCTGCGCAACCGCAGCGGTGGCAGCGCCGACAACATCGACACCACGTACACCACCAACCTCTCCTCCGAGGCGGCCAACGGCACGTGGACCCTGCGGGTCCAGGACGCCGCGAACGCCGACACCGGATACATCAACAGCTGGACCCTGACCCTCTGATCCCTCGGTGACAGCACACTCCGCGGTCATCGCCCTGGCGGGTGGTGATCGCGGAGTGCCGCTAAGCCCCGGCGCGGAGATACCGATACGACAGACGTGAGAGACCGGTGGGCCGTCTCCTCCTGGGTTCTGCTGGGCGCCGGAGCGCCGACCGCCGTGCTCGTCGGTGTCGCGGATCCGCCCGGCGCCACCTACGGCTACCTGGCCGGCGTCCTCGTCTGCGTGATCGCGGCAGCCGTCGGCATCCGCCACAACGTCCCGGTCGGTCACCGCCGCCCCTGGCTGCTCCTGCTGGCCGCGGAGGTGGTCTCGCTGACCGGCGAGTCCATCCGGCTGGTGGCCGAGAGCGGCACCGTCCTGGCCATGCTCCCGGACGCCGCCCTGCTCCCCATCTATCTGCTGCTCACCGCGGGCACCGCCGACCTGGTACGCCGCACCCGGGCCACCGCCGACGACCCGGCCCGGGTGGACGCCGCCCTGATCGGCGTCGGCGCCGCGCTGCTGGTGTGGTCGCTCTGGATCGAGCCGTGGATCGCCGGTGACGACCCACGATGGCAGAACCTGGTCGCGGCGGCGCTGCCACTGGCCGCCGGGATGCTGCTGACCATCGCCCTGCCGATGCTGCTGCTCGGCCGGACCCGCGTCCCCGCGATGTGGTTCTTCGTCGCCAGCGGGGTGACCCTGCTGGCCGCGAACATCGTGCTGGCCAACCGCGGCTGGTTCGTCCAGGGCCCGGACGGCATCCCGCTCAAGCTCATGGGCGCCCTCGTGCTGGCCACCGACTTCGCCATCGCCGCCTGCGTGCTGCATCCCACCGTGCGCGTCCTCACCGAGCGGGTGTCGGCCCGCTCCCACGTACTTCGTCGCGGCCGGACCGCCCTGATCAGCGCGACGCTGTGCGTGCCGACGATCCTCGGCGTCGCCGCGCCGCCACGGAGTCAGACCTTCTCACTGGTACGGGCGATGCTGTCGCTGGCCCTGATCGGCATCGTGGTCGCCCGCGTGGTGCGGGCCAACAACTCCCGGGCCCGCGCCGAACAGGAGGCCCGCTGGCGTGCCGAGCACGACTCCCTGACCCGGCTGCCCAACCGGGAGCGGCTGGCCGTCACCGTGGCCGGCTGGACCGCCCCGGACACGGAGGTGAGCGTCCTACTGCTCGACCTCGACCGGTTCAAGCTGGTCAACGACCACTGGGGCCACGAGGTCGGCGACGAGATGCTGCGCGTGGTCGCCGGCCGGATCACCGCCACCGTCCGCGCCGAGGACCTGGTCTGCCGGACCGGCGGCGACGAGTTCGTGATCGCGACCGTCTTCCCGGCAGGCTCCGGAGACGCCGCGGCCGGGCAGCTGGCCGGGCGCCTGCTCACCGCGCTGATCGAGCCACTGCCGCTGTCGGTCGGGGCGGTCGACACCACCGCGTCGATCGGCATCGCCACCGCGGCCGCCGGCACCAGCGCCGTGGCACTGCTGCGCGACGCCGACACGGCGATGTACCGCGCCAAGGAATCCGGCCGCAACCGCTGGGCCGCCTTCGACCCGGGGCTGCGCGAGCGGCTGCGGCGCAGGTTCACCCTGGAACGCGCGCTGTCCGGCGCCCTCGACCACGGCGAACTGGACGTGCACTACCAGCCGATCGTGCACCTGCCGACCGAGCGGGTCGACGGGTTCGAGGCCCTGATGCGCTGGACCCACCCGGAACTGGGGCAGGTGTCGCCGGTCGAGTTCATCCCGATCGCCGAGGACACCGGCCTGATCGTCGCGGCCGGAGCCTGGCTGCTGGAGGAGGCGGCGGCCCGCACCCTCGCCTGGCGGCAGGCGGCGCCCGTGCACGTGTCGGTCAACCTGGCCGTACGGCAGTTGCGTGAGCCCGGCCTGGTCGACCGGGTCGCGGACATCCTGGCCCGCACCGGGCTCCCACCGGAGGGCCTGTGGCTGGAGATCACCGAGTCCGGGTTCATGGAGGACCCGGACGCCTGCCTGCACACCCTGCACGAGCTGCGGAACCTCGGCATCACCCTGTGCATCGACGACTTCGGCACCGGCTTCTCGTCGCTGAGCTACCTCCAGCGGCTGCCGGTGACCATCGTCAAGATCGACCGGGCGTTCATCACCGGCGTGGGTGACGGCGGGCCCAACGAGCCGATCGTACGGGCGGTCCTCGCCATGTCCCACGCGCTCGGCCACCGGGTTGTGGCCGAGGGCGTCGAGACCGCCACCCAGCGGGACTGGCTGCGGGCCAACGACTGCGACTTCGCCCAGGGCTGGCTCTACGGCCGGCCACTGCCCGCCGCGGAACAGACGGCCGTCCGTACCCCCGCCCACCAGCCGTAGCCCAGCCGCCGTCCCGCATCTCCGACGGCCCGCCGCCGACCTCGTCGGCGGCTGTGCTCCGGCTGCCGGTTGCGTTGTGGCTGCGGGTTGGGCTCCGTCCGCCGGTTGGGCCGTGGCTGCCGGTTGTGTTAGGGCTGCCGGTTGGGTTGCGGTTGGCGGTTGGCTTGTGGCTGCTGCTGCGGCTACTGGTTGGGCCGCTGCCCCGGCGGTTCACCGACGTGCCGGCCGGTCCGCGCGGACAGCCTTCGGACGGCCGCCTGGAACCGGCAGCCCGTGCGCGGACAGCCCCCGGACGGCCGCCTGCAACCGGCAGCCCGCCACCGGTCCGCCCACGGGCGGACCGGGCAGCCCGTAGATGGCAGCCTGTGAAGGTCCCCCTCGACCGCACGGGCGGCCGGTCAGCTTTCCGCGTGGACCTTGTTGAGGGCGCCCAGGAAGGCGTCGGCGGACTGGGCGCCGGAGATGCCGTACTTCTGGTTGATCAGGAAGAACGGCACGCCGCTGATGCCCAGCTGCCGGGCCCGCTGGATGTCGGCGTCGACCTCGGCGCCGTACTTGGTGCCGCGGACCACGTCGGCCGCCTCCTCCGCCGGGACGCCGACGCCGGCCGCGAGCCGGACCAGCGTGTCCGGGTCGTCGACCACCGCGGCTTCGGACAGGTGGGCCTTGAGGAGTGCCTCGTGCATCTCGGTGCCGAGGCCGTGCTCACCGGCCAGGTGGGCGACCCGGTGCGCGTCACGGGTGTTGACCGAGATCGCGTTGCCCAGGTCGTAGGTCAGGCCCTCGGCCTCGGCGAGCTGCGTGACCTGGTGGGTCATCGCCCGCACCTGCGACGCGGGCGCTCCGATCTTCTTGGCCAGCATCTCGTGGACCGGCTCCCGGCTGCCCTGCGGGATGGTCGGGTCGAGCTGGAAACTGTGCCAGGTGACGGTGACGTCATGCTCGAACCGGCCGAGCGCCGTCTCCAGGCGCCGCTTGCCGATGTAGCACCACGGGCAGACCACGTCGGACCAGACGTCGATGCGGATGCTCACAGGCACACTCCGTTCTCGCAGACCGGCGCGTCCTCGGCGCCGTCGAGGATGATCAGTTGCGGCAGCTCCTCGGCGGGGATCTCCTCGTCGGCGATCTGCTCAGCTGGGGTCTCCGGCACGGCCGCTCCTCCGCTATCCTGACCCGAGGGTCAACTTGTCCGGCAACGGTAGCAGACATGTTGACCGCAGGGTCAAGTTATGGAGGGGCATGCGAGCGGACGCACAGCGCAACGCGGCCAGACTGCGCGCCGCCGCCGCCGACCTCTTCCAGGAGCGCGGCCTTCAGGTTTCGCTCAAGGAGATCGCCCGGCGCGCCGGGGTGAGTCACGGCACGCTCTACAACCTCTTCGGCTCGCGCGAGGCGCTGATCGACGAGGTGATCGCCGATCTGGCCGCCGTCCGACTCGGTGACGCCGCCCGTGCGGCGCTGGCCTGTCCCGACCCGTGGCAGGGCTTCGCCGGTTACGTCGCCGAGGTCTGCGAGCTGCAGGCCACCGATCCGGCCCTGGGTGACGTGCTGACCCGTCGCTTCCCGGATGCGAGCCGCCTCATGGCCGTCTGCGACAACTCGTACTCCGCCGCCGAGTCGATCATCGATCGGGCCCGCCGGGACGGTTCCCTGCGACCCGACTTCACCGCCGCCGACCTGCTGTTCTTCCTCGCCTCGCACGCGCCGCTGGCCCGTTCCGCGGCGGCGGCCGGCTCCGACTCGTGGCGGCGAGCGGTCGGCTTCATGCTCGACGGCCTGCGGACCCCGGCGGCCACCCCGCTGCCCACCGCGCCGATGACCCCGCAACAGATCAACCACCTGCTCATCGAGGGCTCCGCCACGCCGGCCGGCTGAGCACCTGACAAAGAACGCCGATCCCCGGAGCCCGAACACGCACCGCACCTGCTGCGGCCCACTTTCGCCACAGTGACGCTCCGCGCTGGCCTGAGCCTCGGCGACGCCCAGACCGCCGCCCGCCACACCGACCCTCGGACAACCCCGCTGCGACCTTGCCTGCAACAACCTCTGCCAGGCCCGCAAGAACCTAGACCGCACCTGCAGCAACCTCGGCCGTGCCTGCAGCAACCTCGACCACTCCCGTAAGAACCTAGACCAGGCCCGCAGCGATATCGGTCCTGCCCGCAACGACTCCGACCGCCCCCACAACGACCTCACCGCACCGCAGCGATCTCGGCATGCCAGCAAGAAGCTCGCCCACGCCTGCAAGAACCTAGACCGCATCTCCAGCGATCTCGGCCGTGCCTGCAGCAACCTCGACCAGCCCCGCAAGAACGTAGACAGTGCCCGCAGCGATCTCGGCCGCGCCAGCAAGAAGCTCGGCCGCGCCAGCAGATCCTCGCCGCCTTCATGGCCTCTGGAATGTCGCCGAGCTCAAGGCTTGACCGTGCCGATGAGAAGGCGCTCTACGTCAAGCCCGCCGCACAGGATCGGGCCGCTCGGAATGCGGCGTTCCAACGCTCACTTGATCAATCGGCTGTGGGTTATGGCTGCTTCCTGGGCCGGGAGGTAGCCATAACCCACAGGTGGGCTCTCAGATCGGCCGAAGATGATCGTCCGCCTATGCGGAAGTGCTCTAACCGGCCCGCCTCGCCTCCATGCAGAGGAGTCGCTGCCGGACCCGGCTCCCTCACATGCGGCTGTCCGCACCTGTTGGAGGCGCCGAAGACCACTGGTGTTCGGCGGCAGGGCGAGCAACGGCAGGCCCAGGGCGCCGGAGTTCTAGCAGGCCTCCGCCTCTTGTCGAGGCGGGTCCATCTCCGACGATGAAGGCTCAGCATTCTGTTCGAAGCGTCGGTGCCGCGAACCGGTTCCGTATTCGCTTATCAAGGCGGGCGGGGTGCGAAGAACGATCATCGTTCGAAGCGAACCTCACGAAGGTTTGCCTTTGCCTGGCACCTTGCCGGGCGGGGCGCCCGCTTCGCGGACTGCCGGGGCGGGCGGCCGCTTCCCGGACTGCCCGGGCGGGCGGCCGCTTCCCGGACTGCCCGGGCGAGTGGCCGCTTCGCGGACTGCCGGGGGCGGGGTGGTCGGCTGATCCGGGGCGCCATCGTCCCGTCGGTAAGTCGAAGGGAACGGCATGGCTACCTCGACGGTGCTCCGGCTCGGGGCTGGATCCGGGGAAGCGCTTTCTCAAGAGGCCGGGCGGCGGGCGTTCACGGGCGGTTCGGGGCGGTCATCGGGGTGCTGTGGAGGCGGTGGGGAAGGGGTGCCAGGTTCCGGAACTTCGGCGGTGGAGAGGCTCTGAGCAGCGCTAATGCGGAACCGGTGCCGGAACCGGTTTCGGGGGGCATTGACACCCCTCTACGACGGCTGCCACGGTGGCGGGCAAGAGAGCGGTTTCACAGGCTGTTCCCCAACTGGAAACTGTTTCGTCACATCTCGAGGAGTCCCGTCCCATGATCACTCCTGCCCGAAAACGGCCGCGCTCCGGCCGTACCAGAAGGATTGCTCTCGCCGTCGGTCTCGCCGGTCTGATGGCCGGCTTCGTCGCGGTGACCAGCGGCCCCGCGGCGGCCGCCGAGGTTCTCGTCTCGCAGGGAAAGGCGGCGACCGCGTCGTCCACCGAGGCCGCCGGCGCCTACCTCGCGGCCGAAGCCGTCGACGGCAACACCGGCACACGCTGGGCCAGCACCTACGCGGCCACCCAGTGGTTCCAGGTCGACCTCGGCGCCTCGACCGCGGTCAGCCGGATCGCGATCAACTGGGAGGCCGCCTACGCCCGCGGGTTCAACGTCCAGTTCTCCACCAACGGCAGCACCTGGACCCAGGCGTACGCGACGACCACCGGTACCGGCGGCCAGCAGAGCATCACCGTCTCCGGCACCGCCCGTTACGTGCGGATCAACCTCACGCAGCGGGCGCTGGAGGCCTACGGCTACTCGTTCTGGGAGTTCCAGGTCTACTCCGGCGACGGTGAGAACCCGCCGACCGGGGCCACGCGGCTGCTCTCCTACGGCAAGCCGGCGCTCGCCTCCACCTGGCAGAACGACGTCAACTGCAACCCGTGCAGCCCGGAGAAGGCGTTCGACAACGACCCGGCCAGCCGGTGGGCGACCAGCTCGACCAACGGCTGGGTGGACCCGGGGTGGATCTCCGTCGACCTGGGCGCCACCGCCCAGATCAGCCAGGTCGTGCTCCAGTGGGACCCGGCCTACGCCCGCGCCTACCAGCTGCAGGTGTCGGCGGACAACGTCAACTGGACCACCTTCTACAGCACCACCACCGGCGACGGTCTGAAGGACGTCGTCAACGCCACCGGCACCGGCCGTTACGTGCGGATGTACGGCACCGCCCGGAGCAGCGCCTACGGCTACTCCCTGTGGGAGTTCAGTGTCTACGGCACCGGCGGCAACCCCACCGCCCCGCCCGCACGACCCGCCGACCCGACCTTCCCCGCCACCCGCCTGGTCTTCGCCGACGAGTTCAACGGCGCGGCCGGCAGCAAGCCGGACACCGCCAAATGGACGTACGACCCGGGCGTCCCGCAGAACGGCGAAGTCCAGTACTACACCCCCAACAGCGAGAACGCGTCGATGAACGGCTCGGGCTCGCTGGTCATCGAGGCGCGCCGGCAGGACTACCAGGGCCGGCAGTACACCTCACACCGGATGAACACGAGCAACAAGTTCAGCGTCCAGTACGGCCGGATCGAGGCCCGCGTCAAGGTGCCGAAGGGCAATGGGCTCTGGCCGGCGTTCTGGCTGATGGGTGACGACTTCCTCCAGGGGCGGCCGTGGCCGTACAACGGGGAGATCGACATCATGGAGGTCCTCGGCCGCAACACCAGCGAGGCCTACTCGACGCTGCACGCGCCGGCCTACAACGGAGCCGGGGGGTACGGCCAGAAGTACGCGACCGTCGACCTGTCCCAGGACTACCACGTCTGGGCGGCCGAGTGGGACAGCAAGGGGATCCGCTTCTTCCTCGACGGCCGGCTCGTCTTCGACGCCGCCAAGGAGACCGTGGAGAACACCCGCGGCCCGTGGATCTTCGACCACAAGTTCTACCTGATCCTCAACCTGGCCGTCGGCGGCGACTTCCCCGGCCCGATCGACGCCACCACCCCGTTCCCCAGCCAGATGCTGGTCGACTACGTCCGCGTCTACCAGTAGCAGGCCGGAGTCCCTGAGCGAACATGATGTCCCGTGCGGCGGCCGAACCGGCCGCCGCACGGGAGCAGGGCGAGCAGCGATCATCGTCGGGATTCGAAGAGTTCGACGAGCTGCCGTTGCAGGGCGGCGCCGGCGGCCCAGCCGGAGTCGGCGACCGTCCACCGCAACAGGTACGAACGGGTGTCGTCGACGGCGACCAGGACCCGGCGCTCGTGCCGCACCTCGTCCGAGCCGGGCCGCCAGGTGTACTCCCAGTCCGCGCCGCCCCGTTTCAGCAGCAGGACACCCATGCTGATGCGCTGATAGCCGGGCAGGTCACCGCGGGCCCGTTCCGCGGCCTCCCGGTTTTCCCAGTAGTCGAGCGGCCGGCGGGTCACGACCGCGGCGACATTGACGGTGAACGCGCGGGCGCCGTCCGCATCGGTGAAACACACCTCGTTGCCGGCCGCCGACCGCTGCCAGCCCGGCGGCAGAGCCAGCGCGAAACCGGCCGGATCGCGGAACCACACCCAGCCGTCCGGCAGCCCGGCCGGGATGTCGCGGGTGGCGGCGGCGACCGGAGTCATGGCGGCGCCCGGACCACAGGCGTCCACCCGATACGACATCAGCGCCGCCGGTGTCCGGTCGGCGGCGGCAGCGGATCCGGCAGCCGGCGGCACCACGACCGCCGGCCGGCCGGCGGACCTCGCGGTGGTGACGGCGGCGACTGCGGTGCCACTGAGTGCCACCGCGATGGCGGCACCGCTCAGACCGAGCCGGAGCCTGCGCACCGCCGTGGACCTTCTCTCCGGAGCCGCCGGGGGACGGATCGCACCTCGGGGTGCCGGGGGATCGGCGGCCGCCGCCAGCCGCCGGGCGATCGCGGCTCCCGACGGACGTCGCCCCGGATCCCGGTCCAGCACCGCGAGCAGCAGCGGCGCCAGCGGCCCGGCCAGCACCGGCGGGTCCGGCGGTTCGCTGATCAACGCCCGTAGTGCGGTGGCGCCGTCGGCCCGCGTGAACGGGGGCCGGCCCTCGACCGCGAAATACAGCGTCGCCGCGAGCGACCACAGATCGCCGGCCACCCCCGCCACCCCGGCCTCGCGGGCGAGCAACCGCTCCGGGGCGATGTAACTCGGCGATCCCAGCCTCGGATCGGGGCCGTCCCCGCTGACCATGGCCAGCCCGAAATCGGTCAGGACCACCCGGCCCTCCGGGGTCAGCAGTACGTTGTCCGGCTTGACGTCGCGGTGCAGGACCCCGGCGGCGTGCGCACTGCGCAGTGCCGCCAGCATCCGCAGACCGATCCCGGCCGTCCGGGCCGGGGACAGCGGGCCGTCCTCGACGACGACCCGGTGCAGCGAACGCGACGGCACGTGCTCCATCACGATCCACGCCCGGTCATGGGTGGTGAGCACGTCGTAGATCTTCACCACGCCCGGATGGTCCAGGCGTGCCGCGGCCCGCGCCTCCCGTACCGGGCTGGCCGGGCTGGTCAGTTCCTTGATCGCGACCGTTCGTTGCAGCAGCGTGTCGTCGGCCCGCCAGACCCGGCCCATCCCACCGGACCCGATCACCTCCAGCAGCCGGTAGCGGCCACCCAGCTCTCCGGCCATCCCCGGATCCCCCATCCCGTCGTCGATGGGGGATTCGGAGCCGGGCGGCCCGCGGATGGGTCCTTCGTCAGGCCAGATTCACCAGCGCGTCCAGCGGGGCGGTCGGGGTCGCCGACTCGGGCGCCTTCTCGATGGTGACGCCCACGTTCGACACGGCGGGCAGGCCCTCGACGACCTGCACGGCCGCCGACTGGCCCTCGCGGAGCGCGCCCGCCGACGCCGGTGCGCCGGACCGGATCGTCCACATCTGATAGACGCTCCCGGCGGCCGGGGCGCTGTCCGCGGTCAGCATGATGACACCCGCGTTCTGCAGCCGGGAACTCGACACCGTCACCCGGCCGCCGCTCTTCAGCGTCTCGGAACGTGTCTGCACGTCCGGGGCGCCGAGGATCGACCGGACCCGGGCCTCGCTCGCCTGCGCGGCCTCGAGGCGGGACTGCGCGTCGCGTACCCGCTGGTCCTGGACGGTATAGACCGCCACGGCCGCTCCAGCCGCGGTGACCAGCGCGGCGGCCGCGGCGACCAGGCGCATCCCGCGCCGGGACCGGGGCTGCGGGCGCGCCACCATCGTCGGCGGCAGCTGACGGATGGTCGAGATCTCGGCGAGCACGTTGTCGCGCAGCCGGGGCGGCGGCACCGACCAGGCGCCGTCCGCCAGCCGGGCGGTCACCTCGAACAGTTCGTCCGCCTCCTGCCGGCACACCTCGCAGTCGCGCAGATGGCGGTCGAAGGTGGCCCGGTCGATGTCGTCGAGCGCGTCCAGCACGTAGGCGCCGATCAGCGAGTGGACGTCGGTCATGCGGCCACCTCCGGAGTCAGGCAGTCCCGCAGCCTGATCAGGCCGTCTCTCATTCTGCTCTTCACCGTCGGTAACGGCACCCGTAAGAGCTCGGAGACCTGCGGGTACGAGTGGCCCTGATAGAACGCCAGGGTCACCGCCTGCCGCTGCACCTCGGTCAGGGCGTCCAGGCAGTGCCGCACCTGCTGGCGTTCCAGGCGCACCGCGACCTCGTCGGCCACCTCGTCATAGGGGGTGTCCACCGAGGCGGCGGCCACCCGGGCGGCCCGGTCACCGGCGGCCTGCTCGGCGCGCACCCGGTCCACCGCCCGCCGATGCGCGATCATGAAGATCCAGGCGGTCGCCGACCCCCGGTCCGGATCCCAGCGGGCCGCGTTACGCCAGATCTCCACCAGGACCTCCTGCGCGACCTCCTCGGCCTGCGCCGGATCCCGCAACACCCGCCGGACCAGGCCGTAGACACGTGGCGTGACCAGGTCGTACAGCTTGCCGAACGCCTTCTCGTCGCCGCGCGCCACCGACGCCAGCAACAGTCCGGCATCCGGCACCGTCTCCGGGGTCGGCACCGGAGTCAGATGCTCCGGCCGATCCCCGACGCCACGCTCTGCCATCGTTCTCCATCCCGCATCGACTCGTCCGGGTGGGGTTCGGAGCCACCACGGCCGCGGATGGGTGCCTTTTCGAACGGCCGGCGGATTCTGTCATCTGGCTACCATGCGCGACCCTCACGTGTCACCCGATCGGTGCGGACGGGCTGGTCTACGCTCATGGGATCTTGAACGGCAGGGACGGGGCGATGATGACGAAGTGGCCGCTCACGGCGGTGGTGGGGGTTCTCCTGGCGGTGGCCGGCTGCACGGGTTCCGGTTCGTCGCCCTCATCGCCTTCCGGTGTCTCCGCCCCTTCGTCCGCTCCGCCGGCCGTTTCGTCGTCTGTTCCGCCGGCTGCCTCGTCGTCGTCTCCGGCCGTCGTCGGCCGGTCTGGGGAGTTCGTGCGCGTGGTCCGTGCGCAGCTCGCCGACATCGCGGCCGGCCGGAGCGACGCCGACATCCAGGCGGTCGCGGACACCGCCTGCGCCGGCCTCGCCGCCGGCCGGTCCACCGACGAGATCGTGGACTCCACCCGGTCCCTCGGCACCCTCGACGCCGAGGCCACCGATCACGCCACCGCCCGTGAGCTGATCAAGCTGGCGATCGACACGACCTGCTTCGACCAGCGCGGACGTGTCGACGAGTTCTGACCCGGTGCACGGGCCGACGGGCTGAACCCGCGGCCGCGCCCCGGCCGATCCGCTGGTAGGCGGATGTTCACGGTCGTATCCGGCCGATCCGCGGTCGGCGGATGTTCACGGTCGCGCCCGGTCGAGCCGCCGTTGGCGCCGCCTCAGCGCCGGCCGACGACCAGACCGTTGCGGGCGGCTGCGGAAGTTGGCCGGTCAGCCGGCCAGTTGCAGTGCCGGCGTCTCGAGCCGGGCGAGCGCGGCCGCCGTCACCGTGTCGGCGGGCAGCAGAACGACCAGACGCTGATCGTCGCCGGCGGGCAGCTCCAGCACCTCGTAGGCCAGCCGTAACGGGCCGGCCAGCGGGTGGGCCAGCCGGAGCACACCGCTGGCGCACGGCAGCCCCGGAACCGTCTCGACCCGCCGGCTGAAGACCTCGCCGGCGGTGATCGTGAGGTCGTCGGCGAGGGCGGCGATGTGCGGGTCGGCCCGGAACGGCCCCTGCTTGAGCGCCGCGACCTCCTCATCGGCGATCTTCTCCCAATCGGGGTACGCACTGCGCGCCCGCTCATCGGTGAGAACGAACCGGGCGACGTTGGGCTGTGGCGCGTCCAGCAGCCCGACCGGGCCCATCAGCCGCCCATACGCCGTCGTGTGGGCCAGGACGTCACCGAGCCGATTGAGCAGCACGGCCGGCGAGGGCTCGAGCCGATCGAGCACCGCCCGCACGGTGGGACGCACCGTGCGCGCCGGCCGGGTGTTGCCGCCGAGGCAGTTGTAACCGGGATCGGACGCCTTCGTCAGCCGCAACAGGTGGGCGCGTTCAGCGGGGGACAGGCGCAGGGCGCCTGCGAGAGCCGACAGCACCTGCGGCGACGGACGGCGGTCACGGCCCTGCTCCAGCCTGGTCACATACTCCACGCTAACCCGGGCGAGAGCGGCCACCTCGGACCGGCGCAGTCCTGGGGCACGCCGGCGTGGGCCGGCGGGCAGCCCGACCTGGGCCGGAGTGATCGCCTCCCGGCGGGTCCGCAGGAACAGTCCGAGTTCGTTGTCGCTCACCATCCGACCGTAACAACGCCGTGGACCCTCAAGGTGTCCCTCCTGGTACCACTATCAGCACGGCCTCCACAACGGCTTCCGGCCGGAGCATGCTCGGGACATGAAGGAACGGATCGTCTTCGGGTTCGGGGCGCACACCGACATCAGCGAGGGGCCGGAGCTGCTCCGGGCGGCGCAGCAGGCCGACCGGGACGGCCTAGACGTCTTCTCCCTGTCCGACCACCCCTATCTCGGCGGGCGGCTGGACGCGTACGCGACGGTCGGTTCGTGCTCGGTGCCACCCGGCGGCTGGCCGGTTTCGCCAACGTCACCAATCTGCCCACCCGGCCTGCCGCCGTGCTGGCCCGCACCGTGACGTCGTTGTCCGCGCTGTCCGGTGGCCGCGTCGTGCTCGGCATGGGCGCCGGCGGCCGGTGGGACCGGATCAGCGACATGGGCGTGCCACGGTTGTCGCCGGGCGAGGCCGTCGACGCGTTCGAGGAGGCGATCCTCCTGGTGCGCAAGCTGTCCGGTGGTGGGCCTCCGGTCACCCACCACGGCCGCCACTACCGGGTCGAGGGCATCGAGCCGGCCCCGGTCGCCGCGCCTCCGGTGTGGACCGGCTCGGTCGGACCACGATCCCTAGCGGTGACCGGCCGGGTCGCCGACGGCTGGATCCCCGGTCATGCCGCCGATTGGCTCAGCGCGCGCTATCACAGCTCGCGGCCGGTGATCGACGACGCGGCGGCAGCGGTGGGCCGCGATCCCCGGCACATCCGGACCGTGTTCAACCTGCCTGGGCGGATCACCGACCGGCCGCTCGCCGCCCCGCGCGACAGGGACGGCCGATGGGCCGGTGGCTCCGCCGGTCAGTGGATCGAGGAGCTGACGTCGGCCGTCCTCGACCATGGTGCGTCCGGGTTCCTGCTTTTCTCCCCGTCCGGCGGCACTCCGGATCCGGCCTCGCTCGCCCGCTGGGGCGCGGACATCGTCCCGGCTGTCCGCGAGGCGGTGGATTCGCGGCGCGGCCCCGACATTCCGGCTCCGGGGCCCGGTGCAGATCGTGTCTGACGGCGAGGCTTCACGGGGGTCGCCTTACGGCACCGGGCGGTCCTGGCCTCCTGCTGTTCTGACGGCGAGGCTGTCACGGGGGTCGCCCTACGGCACCGGGCGGTCCTGGCCTGCTGCTGTTCTGGCGGCCAGGCTGTCACGGGGGTCGCCCTACGGCACCGGGCGGTCCTGGCCTGCCTGCTTGTTGCATGTCGGCCGGGTGATCAGCACCGAGTGCCTGATCGATGCGATGTGGGGCCACGACCAGCCGGAGACGGCAGTTGCGGCCGACCAACGGTGAGGCAATGCGCCCGGAGGCCATCCGAACGCACTGACGTCGACAGAGGTCGCCGACCGGCTGTCTCCAGCCGGTGGCGGCGGCGATCAACTGGTGATCAGAAGGGGGGCGCGCCCTCTCCCATCAAAGCCAGCACGACGCCGCCCTTTCCCCTCTTCAGGCCCTGGACCACGACCTTGCCGGTGCTGCCGTCGGGCAGCTCCAGCGTGAAGGTCTTCCCGACCGCGTTCTTGGGTCCGTTGCCGGCACTGTTGGCGGGCCGGAAGTCACCCGCCCACGGCGGGGTCCCACCCTTGCGGGCCGGCTCGGCGAAGAGGGCGGCGGTGCCGGGGGTCCGGGTGCCGTCCGAGGAGAGAAGCTCTGAGGCGCTGCGATAGGTAGCCATATACCGCAAGGTTATCGCGGACTGCCCCCGTTCGGTGCCGCGGCGACTGTGCCGTTCGACGAACGATCCCGAAAAGCGCCGCCGATCCCTTCGGGCTGCCCCCAGCTTGCGCCCCGCCCGGGCCGGAACGGGGGCACCGGACCCGACGCTTACGGGGCGTGCCGGCAGGCGACGGGTATATGGGTGGACGCCCTCCGCCGATCGGTCTGATGATCCTGCCCATGCGGGATGCGTGGATCGATGTCTTCGCCCGGGTCGCGGAGTCCTACGACACCGTCGTCCCGTTCTTCAGCTCCTTCGGCCGGCTCATGGTCGCCGCGTTGCCGCCGCCGGCCGTGGGCGCACGGCTGCTCGACGTCGGCGCGGGCACCGGGGCGGTGGCGCTGACGGCCCGGCACCGCGGGTACGAGGTGTCCGCGGTCGACGGTTCGGCCGCGATGGTGACCCGGCTGTCCGCCTCGTTACCGGGCGTGCAGGTGGCGGACGCCGCGGCCCTGCCCTTCGGCGACACCACGTTCGTCGCCGACCTCGCCGACCGGCCGGAGATGCTGCTGCGCCGGGCGGCGGTGCTGTTCACGGCCCGCGCGTAGGCCCCGTGTCGTCCAGAGTGTGAGCCATCGGATTCATCACCCCGCAGACGAGGCTCATGATGATGCCGGATGCGAGTACCGGGAGGTTCTGGAGTGGAGCGCAGCTCGATCCCCACAAGGGCTACCTGAAGTGACGACCCACGGAGAGCATCGCATCCGTACGTGGCGGCGTCCGTCGGAGGTGACGCCGGGCTCGGCTGTCGCGCGTCAGCTGGACCTGATGAGGCGGCTGGTGGACGGTCACCTCACCGGGCCGGACTTCGCCCGCGCCTGGCTGGCGGCGCGCCGCGACCTCCTGCACGGCGGCGAGCGCGTCCGGGAACCGTTCGAACGCGCCCTGAGCGAGGTCTTCTACCTCCTCGACGACTATCCGATCGATCCGGCGCTGCGTTCTCCCGGCGACACCACCGACGAACAACTTCATCAGGGTGTACGCGACGCGCTGGCGAAACTGGCCGATCTGGAACGCTGAGGTGCTCCGGCAGGTCGCCGCCGAGGGACACCGTTGCTGCTAGCGTGTCGCATCGATGGATGCAGCTGATTTCTATACCGGAATCGTCGTCGACGCCTATGCGAAGCTGAAATCGGCTCATTTCGACCCCGAGCCGTATGCGGAGTTCATCGCGGTGACGGGCCAGCCGGCTCTCGAGATCGGCTGTGGGGACGGAGAGCCGCTCCTGGAGCTCGTCCGGCGTGGGCTCGACATCGACGGTCTGGACTCCTCCAGCGACATGCTCGAGCGCTGCCGGATCAATGCCTCAGCGCTCGGCGTCGACGTCGCTCTGTACCACCAGAAGATGGAACAGCTGTCTCTGCCGCGACGGTATCGTTCCATCTATCTGGCGGGCCCGACGTTCAATCTGCTGCCTGACGACTCGACGGCGCTCCAGGCTCTCCGTGCGATCCGGGAACACCTGACCACCGACGGCGCGGCGCTCATCCCGCTGTGGATTCCGGACCCCACACCGCCGGAGGAACTGGGGCTGACGCGCGAAGCCTCCGAGGACGACGGTGCGGTGCTGCGCTATACGCCGCTCGCCGAGGTGTATGACGAAGCGGCGCGGGTGCGGACGACCACCACCCGATACGAGCGCATCACCGCCACGGGTGTCGAGAGTGTCGAGCGCGCATGGGTTCTGCACTGGTACACCTCCGGATCCTTCGAGGCACTGTGCTCCGAAGCGGGGCTTCGGGTGACCGCGGTGACCGACGATGACGGCCACCCCGTCACGTCGGCAGCCACCGATTTCATGGTCACCGTGCGACGAGGCTGACCGGGACCGGAACGCGTGACGGCGTCCCGGACCGGGCTCAGGAGGTGGCCGGGACGGTCTGGAGGAGGTTCAGCAGCAGGGCCAGGGGCGGCCAGCCGGTGCGCCCGGCGCGGACGACGGCGTACGTGCGCAGCACCGGCCCGGGGTCGCGCAGAGGCAGGAGGCGCACGCCGGTGCGGGTGGGCTGGTCGGCCGGGAGCAGGCCGACGCCCAGACCGGCCACGACCAGGTCCTGGAGCAGGAGCAGGCTGTCGGCGCGGTGGGTGACCAGCGGCTCGAAGCCGGCCATCCGGGCGATCGTGCGGACCACCTCCTCGTCCGCTGCGCCGCGGGAGTTGACTATCCATTCGGCGTCGCGGTAGCGGGTGAAGACCTCCGGGGCGGGTGCGTCCGGCAGCGGGTCGGCGGCCGGTACGCCCAGGGCCCACGGCGCCGACCACAGCGGACGTGCGGTGACCGAGCGGTCCAGTGGCGCGGGTGCGAGGTTGAAGTCGTAGGTGAGGGCCAGGTCGATGTCGTCCGACGCGATCAGGGCCAGGGCCTCGGTGGGTTCGTGTTCGTGGATGTGTACCCGTACCCGGGGATGATCGACGGCCAGGGCGGCCGCGACCGGCATCAGTGATCGCCGGATGGCCGTGCCGAAACCGGCGACGCGCAGCGTCCCGGCGGGTTCCGCGGCGGGGTCCAGGTCGAGTCTCGCGGCTTCCAGGGCGGCCAGAATCGTCACCGCGTGCTCGGCGAGCCGCCGGCCGGCCGGGGTGAGTCGCACGCGACGGCCCTCCGGCTCGACGAGCGGGGTTCCCGCTTCGCGGCTGAGCGCGGCGATCTGCTGGGAGACCGTCGAGGTGGTGGTGTACATCTCATCGGCGACCGCTCGCATCGACCCGAGACGGGACAGCATCAGCAGAGTCTCCAGGCGGCGTACGTCCATGCCGTCATTGTTAAGCCTGCACGAACGGTATGTACACCATCGTCATGTGGACGCGAACGGTTTCCGGGCCGTCTACTACCGGACATGACCGTTCTCGCCTCGCCGCCCCGGAGCGCGGCCCGCACCGGCACGGCCTTCGCCGTCGCCTCGATGACCTGTGTGCAACTCGGCCTCGCCGTCTCGGTCGATCTGGCCGGGCAGATCGGCGCGCTCGGCGTCGCGTGGCTGCGGCTGGCCTGGGCGGGCCTGATCCTGGTGGTTCTGGCCCATCCGGCCGTGACCGCGGCGATCCGGTCCGCGGCCGGCCGGCTCACCCGCCGGGCGACGGCACCCGCGGGCCGGGCCGGTAGCCGGATCAGCCGCTCGGGGCTGATCGGGGCGGTCGCGCTGGGTGTCGTCACCGCCGGGGTGACGTTGCTGTTCATGCTGGCGGTGGCGCGGCTGCCGCTCGGTACCGCGAGCGCTCTGGAGTTCCTCGGCCCGCTCGGGGTGGCGGTCTTCCGCGGCCGGCGTCTGCTCTGGCCGCTGCTGGCCGGGGCCGGTGTGCTGCTGCTGACGTCGCCGTGGCACGGTGACGTCGACCTTCTCGGTGTCGCGTACGCGCTGGGGGCGGCCGTCTGCTGGGCCGCCTACATCCTGCTCACCCAGCATGTCGGGGACGAGGTGTCCGGGATCCGGGGTCTGGCGATCTCGATGCCGGTGGCCGGCCTGGTCGCGACCCTGGTGGCGGCTCCGTCGGCGATCGGGATGCTGACGCCGCAGATCGTGGTGACCGGCCTGTTCCTGGCGGTGCTGCTGCCGGTGGTGCCGTTCGTCCTGGAGTTCCTGGCGCTGCGCCGGCTGACGACGGCCGCCTTCGGCACCCTGATGAGCCTGGAACCGGCGATCGCCGTAGTGGTCGGCTTCGGCCTGCTGCATCAGGCTCCCGGCTGGGCGGCCCTCGCCGGTATCGCCCTGGTCGTCACGGCCGGCGTGGGCGCCGAACGGGCGGGCGCCCGCTGACGGTCCCTCGCCGGCGGTGCCGGTGCAGCGAAGCCGGGTGGGAGCGGCATGTTGATCGGCCGCGCTTCGGGGAATCAACCGCCCATGGCGGTGATACTGATGACCGGGGCCTCCGGCCGGATCGGCACCCTGCTCCGGAAACGGCTGGCACACCACGAGCTGCGTCTGACCGATCTGAGGCCCGACGACGGCGTCGCGGCACTGGACGTGACCGACGGCGCGGCCGTGCGGCGGGCCGCGCGGGGCGCCGACGCGATCCTGCATCTGGGCGGCATCGCCGACGAACAGTCCTTCGAGGACGTGCTGGCCGCGAACGTCCGCGGTACCGAAGGGGTGCTGTCCGGGGCCCACCACGCCGGCGTGCCCCGGGTGATCATCGCGTCCAGCAACCACGCGGCCGGTCTGTGGTCCCGCGATGAGGCCGGCCCCGGCGGTCTCGCCGACGACGTGTCCCCGCGCCCGGACTCCTACTACGGCTGGAGCAAGGCCGCGATCGAGTCGCTGGCCCGTCTGCACCACGAGCGTGACGGCCTGCACGTCGTCTGCCTGCGGATCGGCAGATGCGCCGACCGGCCGTCGACTCCCCGCGAGCTGGCGGTGTGGCTGTCACCGGACGACATGGCGAGGCTGGTCGAGGCGTCGCTGACCGCGACGGGCTGGCACGTGGTCTGGGGTGTCTCGGCGAACACCCGGCGCTGGTGGTCGGCGGCGGGCGGCCGGGCGATCGGCTACCGGCCGCTGGACGACGCCGAGGACTGGGCGGCCGAGGTGGGGGAGCCGGACCCGGGGAGTACGGCGGACCGCCTCGTGGGCGGGGGTATCCCGGGAACCCGGACGAAATAGGTGGCGCCGGGACCGTACGACTGGTGGAATGGGCGCTTCGGCAACCCAGCGATCAAGAAAGGAGGGCGAGCCATGTACCGCACGACATACCCGCTCACCTCCTGCCGGGCACAGGGCTGACCAGCCTCCCGGCCACGGAGTGGGCGCCTCTGATCTGGAGAACGCCTTGACACCGTTGACCATCCGTCCCGCCGTCATGCCCGGCGAGCTGGATCTCTTCAACTCCTTCCCGTACCCCCTGAACGTGGAGATCGCCGGCGACCTGGCCGCCGGCCGCCGACGTCCGGAGTGGCTGTGGCTGGCCCTGCGCGGCGACCGGGTGACCGCCCGGGCCGCCTGGTGGTCCCGCCCCGGCGACGAACATCCGCTGGTCATGGACTTCCTCGACGTGGCCGACGGCCACCTCGACGACGCGGTCCAGCTGGTACGGGCCGCGCTGCCCGATCCCGCGCCCGAGTTCACCCGCTTCCTCCCGCCGGACTGGCGGCGGTCCGGCTCCGACACGTGGATGTCGGTGCTGGAGGAGTGCGGGGCGAAACCGTTCGTGGAGCGGTTGCGCCTGCAGTGGGAGCCGGGCACCCCGGTTCCGGCGCCGTCCGGCCGTCTGACGTTCCGCCCGGCCGGCGACGGCGAACTGATCGATCTGATGACGCTGGTGCTGGAGGGCTCCCTGGACGCCCACAGCCGTGACGAGCTGACCCGGATGACCCCCCGCGAGTGCGCCGAGGAGCAGTTCCGTACGGAACTGACCCAATACCCCAGTCCCCGGGAGTGGTGGCGGATCGCGGCACTGCCGGACGGCGACCCGGTCGGGTTCGTGATCCCGGCGCACAACGGCTACAACCCGATCATCGCCTACATCGGGATCGTCCCGGCGCACCGCGGCCGCGGCCACATCGACGACCTGCTCGCCGAGGGCACCCGCATCCTCGCGGCCGAGGACGTGCCCCGGATCCGCGCGGCCACCGACGTCGGCAACGTCCCGATGGCGGCCGCGTTCGCCCGGGCCGGCTACCGCACGTTCCAGCGTCAGGTCGACATGATCTGGTAGCCGTGTGACCCACGTCGAGATCAACGGTGCCGCGCCGGCCGTCGAGGCGCTGCACCGGGCCGCCGCCTGGGGGTTCGGCCACTACACGTCCATGCAGGTGCGTGGACGTGCGGTGGCCGGCCTCGACCTGCATCTGGCCCGGCTGCGCGAGGCGTCCGCGGAGTTGTTCCCGGACGACCCCGCGCCGCCGGACGACACGATCACCGCGCTGATCAGCCACGCCCTGCGCGACGAGCGGGACGCCTCGGTGCGGGTCACGGTGCTGCCCGGCATGGACGTCATGGTGTCGGTGGACGCCCCGGCCCCGGACGTCCCACGACCGCCGCTGCGGGTGCGCACGGTTCAGTTCGAACGGCAGCTGCCGCACCTCAAGCACTGCGGCACCCTCGCGCAGACCCACCAGGCCCTGGCGGCGAGACGGGCCGGATTCGACGACGTGCTGTTCCTCGGCCGTGAGGGGCTGATCTGCGAGGGCTCGGTCTGGAACGTGGTCTTCTGGGACGGCGACCGCGTCGTCTGGCCGGCGGCCCCGATGCTGGCCGGCATCACCATGCGGGTCCTGCGCCGCACCCTGACCGATCTCGGCCTCCCGCAGACCGAACGGCCGCTCCCGCTCGGCGCGACGACCGGCCTCCCGGCCGCGGCGGCGACCAACTCGCATCTCCCCGACCAGGCGATCCAATCGATCGACGAGATCGACTTCCCGGCGTACGGCCACCTGACCGCCCTGCTGCGCCGAGCCTGGAACGAAGTCCCGTGGCAGGCCCTTCCGCCGCGCTGACACCGATGCCGTGCCGGGTGTCCTGGAACTCAATACTTGGCTAGCCACACATTCGCTGCTACGTTATGTGTCTAGCCACATAACGTGGTGCCGCCCGTTCCACCCCCGATCCCCTCCGCCCATCACCGAACCGAAGGAACCCCTCATGCTGAACGCCCTGTGGACGCCGGCCACCGTCGGTGCCATGTCCCTCCCGCACCGCCTGGTCATGGCTCCCATGACCCGTGACCGCTCCACCCCGGAAGGCGTGCCGACCGAGCTGAACGCCGAGTACTACGCCCAGCGCGCCTCGCACGCGCTGATCATCACCGAGGGCACCCAGCCCTCCTCCGACGGTCAGGGCTACCTGCTCACGCCCGGCATCCACGACGACGGGCAGATCGCCGGATGGCGCAAGGTCACCGACGCCGTGCACGCCGCCGACGGCCGGATCGTCATCCAGCTGATGCACACCGGCCGCATCTCGCACCCGGACAACACCCCGCATGGACGCCTGCCGGTCGCCCCTTCGGCTGTGCGGCCGCAGGGCGTGATGTTCACCGCGTCCGGGCCCCAGGAGATGCCGGCACCCCGCGCGCTGTCGACGCCGGAGGTCGCGGCGACCGTCGACGACTTCCGCCGCGCCGCCGCGGCCGCCGTCGCGGCGGGCGCCGACGGTGTGGAGATCCACGGTGCCAACGGTTACCTGGTGCACCAGTTCCTCTCCGACAGCACCAACCGGCGCACCGACCGCTACGGCGGCTCCATCGGCAACCGCATCCGGTTCGCCGTCGAGGTCACCGCTGCCGTGGCCGACGAGATCGGCGCCGACCGCACCGGCCTGCGGATCTCCCCCGGCAACCCGTACAACGACATCGCCGAGTCCGACACCGCCGAGCTGTATCCCGCGCTCGTGCGCGCGCTCGGCCCGCTCGGCCTCGCCTACCTGCACGTCATGCACCTGGGCGACGACGCACTGCTGGGCGAGCTGCGCGCGTTGTGGCCGACCACACTGATCCTCAACCGGGCCGGTGCCGACCTGCCCGTCCGCGCCGGGGACATCGCGAAGGGCACGGCCGATCTGGTCTCCGTCGGCACACTCGCGCTGGCCAACCCGGATTTGGTCGAGCGGCTACGCTCGGACGCGCCCCTGAACACCCCCGATCCGGCGACCTTCTACGGCGGCGGGGAGGGCGGCTACACCGACTACCCCTTCCACACCGCCTAAGGAACCGAACGATGCACGTTCCTGTACCGCAGGTCCCCACTACGGCCAGTGACGGCCGAGTGAGTTACGCGATCTTCCAGCTCGCCCGCGCCCACCGCGGTCACGCCGCCGCCATGCTGCGCGAGATGGACCTGCACCCCGGCCAGGAACTGCTGCTGATGCATCTGCTCGACCGGGACGGTCAGACCCAGTCCGAACTGCTCGACAGCGTCGGCCTGGACCACTCCACCGTCTCCAAGTCCCTGCGCCGCATGCAGGACGCCGGTCTGCTGGTCCGCGAGCCGGCCCCGCACGACCGGCGGGTCCTGGTCGTCCACCTCACCGACAAGGGCCGTGCCATGCGCGAGCCCCTGACGGCGATGTGGCGGGCCCTCGAGGAGATCTCCGTGCGGGACCTGTCGGAGCAGCAGGCGCAGTCCTTCATCCAGACCGCCTACGCGATGACCGAGGCGATCAAGGGCGGGCCCCGGTGATTCGTGATCACCAGCTGTGCATGGTGCCGTCCTCCAGACGGTTCACCGGGAGGGCGGCCGGGCGGTACGGGTACCGCGCGGCCAGCTCCTCGTCGATGTCGACGCCGAGCCCCGGCTCCTCGGACGGGTGCAGGTAGCCGTCGGCGAAGTGGTATCCGTGCGGGAAGACGGCATCGGTGGCCTCGGTGTGGCGCATGTACTCCTGGAGGCCGAAGTTGGGGATGGCGAGATCCAGGTGCAGCGCCGCGGCCATGCACACGGGGGACAGGTCGGTGGCGCCGTGTGACCCGCTGCGCACGTGATACAGGTTGGCCAGGTCGAAGATGCGGCGCAGGTGACTGATCCCGCCGGCGTGCACGACGGTCGCCCGGATGTAGTCGATGAGCTGTTCGCTGATCAGCTGCTGGCAGTCCCAGATGGAGTTGAAGACCTCGCCGACGGCGATCGGGGTGGTGGTGTGCTGCCGGATCAGGCGGAAGCCCTCCTGGAGTTCGGCGGGCACCGGGTCCTCGATCCAGGTCAGGTTGTAGGGCTCCAGGCTCTTGCCGAGCCGGGCCGCCTCGATCGGGGTGAGCCGGTGGTGCACGTCGTGCAGCAGTTTCAGCGTCGGCCCGAACTCGTCGCGGACCCGGGCGAACACCTCCGGGACGTGGTCGAGGTAGTGGGCGGTGGACCAGGTGTTCTCGGTCGGCAGCGCGGCGTCCGCGGGTTCGTAGAAGAGCCGGTCCTTGGACACCCCGTAGGTGCTGGCCAGCCCGGGGACGCCGGTCTGCACCCGGACGGCCCGGTAGCCGAGGTCCACATAGTTGGCGATCTCCGGCAGGACGGCGTCGACGGTGTCTGCGTTGGCGTGGCCGTAGACGGTCACCCCCTCCCGGGACCGCCCGCCGAGCAGCTGGTAGACCGGTAGCCCGGCGACCTTGCCCTTGATGTCCCACAGGGCCGTGTCGACCGCGGCGATGGCCGACATGGTCACCGGCCCGCGCCGCCAGTACGCGCCCCGGTACAGGTACTGCCAGGTGTCCTCGATCCGCGAGGCGTCCCGCCCGATCAGCGCCGGGATCACGTGTTCCTGCAGGTAGGCCGCGACGGCCAGTTCCCGCCCGTTCAGGGTCGCGTCGCCGACTCCGTACACTCCGGACGACGTCACGATCTTCAGGGTGACGAAGTTCCGGTCGGGGCAGGTCACGATCACCCGGGCGTCGGCGATTTTCACGGGAATCCTCCGGGGGCAGCGGCCAGGAGATCCGACTTTATCGATCCGCTCGAGTCTGGCCAACCATTCGGGGGTGCCCATGCGTTGGACAGGTGTGGACAGCGACTTCGCCGCCTTCGTCGAGGCACGACAGCACCGGTTGCTGCGCTCGGCGTACCTGGTCTGCGGCGACCATCATCTTGCCGAGGACCTGTTACAGGGTGCCCTGGTCAAACTCGCGCTCCGGTGGAACCGGGTGCGTGAGGGCGACCCCGAGGCGTTCCTGCGCACGGTGATGTACCGCGACGCGGTCTCCTGGTGGCGCCGGTTCCGCCGGGAGCAGCTCAGTGACGCGCCCCCGGAACGGCCGGCCGGTGGCGACGACGTGCCGAGCCGGCTGGTCTTCGAGGCGGCGCTGCGGCGACTGCCACCACGGCAACGGGCGGTGCTGGTGCTGCGCTACTTCGACGACCTCACCGAGGCCCGCACCGCGGACATCCTCGGCGTCACGGTCGGCACGGTGAAGAGCCAGGCCAGCGCCGCCCTGCGGAAACTGCGGGACCTCGCGCCGGAACTCGGCGAGATGGTCGGAAAGGATCGACGATGACGGCTGACCGGCTCACCGAACTTCTCGAGGACAGCTCCGCGGAGGTCGCCCCGCCGTCCTTCGCCGCCACCGCCTGGGCCACCGCCCGCCGGGTACGCCGCCGCCGTCAGGTGCTGGCGTCGGTGGCCGCGTTCGCCGCCGTGGTCGCGGTCACGGTGCCGCTGCGTGACCGGGGCGGCGACGACATCGTCCCGGCCCCGCCGGCCCAGTCCGCACCCGCGTCGGCGGCCCCGGCCGGCGTCGACGTGATGCCCGCGAAACCGGTCCAGCGGGCTCTCCCGGGGCTGCCCGTGAACTTCGCGATTCCGGCCGACGCGGCGAAGCTCTCCCAGCACCCGGTGGAGCAGGCGGTCGCGGTGGTCCAGGACCATGCCGGGGAGTCGGCGGATCAGTCGATGCGGCCGCTGCACGTGATCGACGCGGCCGGGCGATGGACCCGGGTCGACGTCGGCGACCTGGTGCGTACCCATGACGAGGGGGGAAACCAGGCGGAGCCGCTGCGCAGCACCGCCCTCTCGCCGGACGGCCGTCGCATCGCGGTGCCGCAGCCGGAGGCGCTGGTGGTCATCGACCTGCCCGCCGCGAAGGCGCACCGGATCCCGCTGCCCGGCCTCAACGAGCAGGTCATGTGGTGGGGCGACGAGACCGTGTTCGTCGGCCAGGAATCGACCGGCGTGACCCGGGTCGACTGGGCCAGCGGTGTTGTCAGCCCGGAGCCGGCCGCGATGTCGGCCTGGATCGGCGGCGGAAGCCCGGTCGCGGCCGCGGACATCGCGGACCTGATCACGGCGGGCGAGGACCGGCGGGTCCGGGTGTGGCGCCCGGGCGACGCGACACCGGTGCGCGAGGTCCCGGTCGACTTCGTGACGGTGCGGCCGGAGGGTTATGCGGTCAGCGAGTGGTACGGCGCGGCGATGCCCGACGGCGCGGGGCGGGTCGCAGCCGCCGCGTGGGGCGACCGGGTCCCGCCCGGTGGCCCCGGGAACTACGGCGGCGTGCAGATGCTGACCGTGGTCGACACCACCACGGGCCGGGTGGACCGGTTGCTCGACCTCGGCACGACCCGCTCGAAGAGCTGCTGCGAGGTCCTCGGCTGGATCGACGACCAGACCCTGCTGGCGCACACCGACCTCGAGGGTCTGATCACCTGGAACACCCGGACCGGCGAGATCACCCGGGTCACCACCGGTCCGGTCGCCGCCACCGTCTCGGTCAGGCCGCGGTGACGGTCACTTGTGGTTGACGCCGTGCATCAGCGCGAGGATGGCCCGGTTGAGCGGCACCGGTACGCCGTGCTGATCACCGAGGCGCACCACGGCCCCGGTGATCAGCTCGTGCTCGGTGGCGCGGCCGGCCAGCCGGTCGTAGAGCATCGACGTGCCGTCGTCGCCGGCGAACCCGTCGTAGATCTCCAGGGTGTGCTCGATGTCGGCGTCGGAGAGCCGGGCGCCGGCGGCCCGGCCCACGGCGATCGCCTCGTCGAGCAGGGCGCGGGTCAGCTCCCGGACGGCCGGCTCGTGCTGGATCACCGACATCCGCTTCATGGTCAGTGAGGTCACCGGGTTGGCGCCCACGTTGGTGAGCAGCTTGCGCCAGGCGGCGGTGGAGAAGTCGGCGACCCGCTCGACGTGCAGCCACGACCCGTCCAGCAGTGCCGCGAAGCGGTCCGCGGGGTCGGTCGCGGTCGCGCAGACCCGTCCGGCGCGGGCGGTCGACGGCTCGTCGAAGGTCGCCCGGGCCGCGTCGAAGGTCGTTCCCGGCGCGCCCGGGACGGTGATCCGGGCGCCCATCCGGTGCAGCACGTGCCCGGAACCCAGCGACTCGGCGGCCACGTAGACCAGGGCCGGCAGCACCCGGGTCCCGCGCGGCACCAGCGGCCCGATCCGCTCGGCGTGGTCCACCCCGTTCTGCAGCACCACGACCGTGGTGTTCGGCCCGATCAGCGGCCCGAACCAGGCGGCCGCCCCGGCCGCGTCCTGTGCCTTGGTGGCCAGCAGCACCCAGTCGACCTCGGTCGCCTCGGAGGGGTCGACCAGCACCGGCACGTCGATCTCGCGCACGCTGTCGGCGCGCTCGACGACCAGGCGGTCGATCGGCCGCCGTGCGCAGACGACGACGTCGTGCCCGGCGTCCACCGCGGCAGCCGCGACCACCGTGCCGACCGCGCCGGCCCCGATCACCGCGACGCGGGTCCGTCGTGTGGTCATTCCAGCCTCCCGAGATAACTGAGAAGATTTTCTCACTTCCCAGTCTGCGGGAGATCTTTTTCGTCGTTGTTACGGCCGGCGCCGGCCCTCGGTGATCCGGCCCACTCCTAAGATCACCTCCATGACTGACAGGCCGCGGCGCGGTGACGCCCGGATGCGCCGGTCCGCGCTGCTGGCCGCCGTCGGCGAGCTGCTGGCCGAGCGCGGGCCCGGGTTCTCCCTGGCCGAGGCCGCCGGGCTGGCCGGCATCTCGACGGCCACCGCCTACCGGAACTTCTCCGACACGGCCAGCGCGATCGACGCCTTCTACGCCGAGCTCAGCGGTGACCTGCTGGCCGCCTTCGACCGGCTGCCGGCCGGGCCGGACCCGGTCGCCGACATCCGCGCCGCCTGCCGCGAGTGGGTGGCACAGGCGTCCCGGTGGGGCGCGGCGGCGGTGCACGTACGCTCCCCGCGCGGCGTCCTGGCGCGGCGCGAGGACTCGTTCGTCGGCGGCCTCTACGAACGTCTCGGCGGCCTGGTCGGGCGGGCGATCGACAGTGGCGCGGCGCCCGCGCAGGACGTCCGCTTCGCCGTCCTGATGTGGGTCACGATCTTCGATGAGCGTGTCGTCGTCGACCTGACCCACACCCTCGGCTGGACCACGCGGCAGGTCGCCGATCACCTCACCGGCGCCCTGCTGCGGGTCCTCGGCCTGCCCTCGGTCAGCTGACCGCGGCGACCGCCTCCAGGATCGTCTCGGCGACGGCGGCCGGCTGGGAGACCGGCAGGGCGTGGCCGGCGCCCGGGATCTCCCGCTGCACGCGGCCCTCGGCCCGCTTCGCCATCCAGCGCATCGCCTCGGCGGGGATGTTGCGGTCCGCGTCACCCCAGATGAAGAAGCCCGGGAGGGTACGCCAGACCGGCTCGCCCTCGGCCAGTCCCTCGGTGAGCGCGGCCTCGGTGACCGGTCGCTGGGTGATCGCCATCAGCGCGGCCGTCGCCGGGTCGACGTCGGCGGCGAACTGCTGCGGGAACTTCTCCGCCTCGATCGACAGCTCGACGCCACCACCGGTCAGCGTGCGCGCGACGACCGCACCGCCGAGGGTGCTGCCCTCGAACTTCCCGGAGAGCTGGAGTGCGCTCTCGCCCGCGTCGGGGGTGAACGCGGCCACGTAGACCAGCGCCTTGACGGCCTCGTCGCCGGCCGCGGCCGCGGTGATGACCTGACCGCCGTACGAGTGACCGACGAGGATCACCGGCCGGCCCAGTGCGGCGACCACGTCGCGCACGTAGGCGGCGTCACCGGAGAGGCTGCGCAGCGGGTTCGCCACGGCCAGCGTGGTGACACCCGCCGCGGTCAGCTCCGCCGCGACCCCGTTCCAGCTGGCGGACTCGGCGAACGCGCCGTGCACCAGGACGACCACCGGTTTCTCGGACATGTGTACCTCCCGTGGATGTTTCGACGATGCCGGAACCTACCGACGGCTTGTGGGCGGTCAGTGACAAACGAGTGCATCGCCCGGGAACAGTGGGTCCCGCGGCCAAGGCGGCCGACTGCATTTGTCCGGCACATTGCCGCCAACGTCGGACAAGTGACTGTTTTTCCTACGGCGTGCCGGCGGTCGAGTGCGGGGCCCGTCCCGCCCTCGACCTTCTTTGGGATGGTTCTTGGACAATGGCGTTGACTTCCCGCCGATGGAGGAATCGCATGAAGGCCTCTAAATAATCACCAGCGGGTGGAGGCACTCATGTCCCTTGAACTGGATCGCAGGCTGGCCGATGTAGGCACCCGGTTCCGGATCTTCCCGCAGCCCCGGTTCCTGCAGAAGGCCGACGGATCCGGGCCGCTCTTCCCCGAGCCCGAAGAGGTCACGGTCTCCGTGGAGCCGGGTGCCATGCAGGCCGGGCCGGGCGACGACCGGATGTTCGTGATCGACGCGATCGGGAAGCTGCCGTACAACCGGTTCTTCCGGCCACCCTTCCGGGGTGACGCCCGGCCGCCGGTCCAGGCGGGCGACGACGGCCATTTCGATCACCTCGATCCGGCCGGCCGGGAATTCTCCGCGGCCACCATGTACGCCACGGTCCGCCGGGTCCTCGACATCTGGGAGGACTACTTCGGACGTACGATTCAATGGCATTTCGAATCTGATTTCTCCCGTCTCGAACTGATCCCGTTGATCGAATGGGACAACGCTCAGTCCGGCTACGGTTTCCTGGAGTTCGGATTCGGGCGCAAGCCGAACGGGACCATCGATCACGACCGGCCGTTCTGCGAGAATTTCGACGTGCTCGCCCACGAGCTGGGGCACAGCATCATCTTCGCCGAGGTCGGTGTGCCGGCCAGCCCGCAGGACGAGGCCATCGACTACGGCGGCATGCACGAGTCGGCCGGTGACCTGGTCGCGATCGTGGCGTCGCTGCACTTCCACTCGGTCGTCGACATGCTGCTCGACTCGACGAAGGGCAACCTGCTCACCATCAACGGCCTGGACCGGGTCGGTGAGCTGTCGGACAGCCGGGAGATCCGCGTCGTGTTCAACTCCCGCCGGATGTCCGACGTGGGCGAGGAACCGCACGACCGGTCGCTGCCGCTGACCGGTGCGATCTTCGACATCATGGTCGAGGTGTTCCAGCAGGACCTGGTCGCGAAGAAGCTGATCAGCGAGGACCTGCGGACCCGGTCGACGAACCTGCCCGGTACCTCGCAGGATCTCCTCGAGATCGAGGCTGAGTTCACCGCCGCGTACACCGGTAACGAGGCCGCGTTCAAGGACTCGCTGCTGCGCGCCCGCGACTACCTGGGCCGGCTGCTCGCGGTCACCTGGAGCAGGATCTCGCCGGACTTCCTGACCTACCACGGCGTTCTGCGGACTCTGCTGGCCGCCGACCGGGAGATCACCGGCGGCGAGAACGTGCCGATCATCCGCTCGTGTTTCGCCTGGCGGGAGATCGCCCCGGTGCCGACGTCGCTGATGCTGCGCCAGCACACCCTGGTCGACTGCGGCCTGACCGCGGGCAAGGGCGTCACGGTTCCCGACCCCGGCGCGCCGGCCGACCCGCAGATCCCGGCGCCCCGCGCCAACGGTGCCGCCTTCGTCAACCGGCTCTGAGAGATCCGGCCGGGTGGGCGCCGCACAGACGCCCACCCGCCTCCGAGGGTCCGGCGGGTGCGTCGTGCCCGTTTCCGGGCCGGTCGAGGACCCGCCGGTGGCCCGAGGCGAGAATGAGTTGACTCTCCCGCCGGGGGAGACCCGAGCCTTGAGCGCGAAGGAGGAACCGTGGACGATCTGATCCCGATCGGTCGTTTCTCCCGGATGAGCCGGCTGTCGATCAAGGCCCTGCGCTTCTACGACGAGCAGGGGCTGCTCGCTCCGGCGTGGGTCGATCCGGGATCCGGGTACCGCTACTACCTGCGGGCGCAGGCCGCGCGGGCCGAGGCGATCCGGGTGCTGCGGACCGTCGACATGCCGGTCGGGGAGATCCGTGACCTGCTCGCCGACGACGATCCGGAGCTGATCGGCCGACGCCTCTCGGCGCACCGGGAGCGGCTGCGGGCCCGGCTCGCCGAGCAGGAGCGGATGCTGCGGTTCCTCGAACGTCTCATCGATCGAGGAGGAAACGTCATGCCGTACGAGGTCGTCGTCAAGGAGGTTCCGGACGTCGCGGTGGCGAGCCTGACCCGGCGCACGAGCCTGGCCACCATCGCCGCCACGATCCAGCAGGGGTTCGGTGCGGTGGTCGGCGCGATCGGCACGGCCGGGGCGCATCCGGCCGGCCCGCCGTTCCTGGTCTACCACGACGTCATCGACGAGGCGACCGAGGGTGATGTGGAGATCTGCATCCCGGTTCCGGCCGCGACGGTGCTGCCGGACGGCCCGGTCGGCGTGCGCACGGTGCCCGGCGGCCCGGTCGCGTCGGCCGTCCATCGTGGGCCGTACCAGGAGATCGCCCCGGCCTATCACGTGGTGACCGGCTGGATCGAGGAGAACGGCCGCAAGCCGTCCGGGCCACCGCGGGAGATCTACCTGAACGATCCGCAGAGCGTGGCGCCCGACGAGCTGCTCACCGAGGTGCAGTTCCCCGTCGAGGGTGTGCGGTGACCGGGAAGACCGACTACAAGCGGGAGATCGACGCCTACTCCGCCCGCCGCGGACAGTTCCGGATCCTCGACGTGCCCGACCTGCGATACCTCATGATCGACGGGTACGGCGACCCCAACGGCCCGGCCTTCACCGAGGCGGTCGGGGCGCTCTATCCGGTGGCCTACCGGCTCAAGTTCGCCGCCCGCCGGCAGGGCCGCGATCACGTCGTCATGCCGCTGGAGGGACTGTGGTGGGCCGACGACATGGACTCGTTCACCACGGCCCGCGACAAGAGCCGATGGCACTGGACCCTGATGATCATGGTGCCGGACGGGATCGACGAGGACCTGGTCGGCGACGGCGTCCGCCTCGGCACGCTGTCCGAGGGCCGCTGCGTGCAGACGATGCACGTCGGCTCGTTCGACGACGAGGCCGAGGTCCTGAGCCGGATGCACGACGAGTTCATCCCGGCCAGCGGGCTGCGGATGACCGGCCGGCACCATGAGATCTACCTCAGTGATGCGCGCCGGACCGCCCCGGAGAAACGGCGCACCATCCTGCGGCAGCCGGTGCTCCCGGCGCGGTAGCCGGGCCCGCCCCGCCCGAGGAGGGCGGGGCGGGCGGCGTACGTCAGCCGGCGGGGTTGAAGGTGATGCCGGCGGGCAGTGCCTTGGTGAGCAGGCCGGTGAAGTTGGCGTCCTTGAGCCCGAAGTTGGCGCTGCCGAAGTCGTGGTTGCTCAGCGTGGTGCGGATGGCGGTGGACGGGAAGCCGTTCCAGCCGACCAGCGACGGGTACTGCCAGGTGCCGTGGCCGTTCTCCGGCGGCTCGTCGTTGGACCCGGCGATCCGGAACGCGTGCGTGCTCGCCCCGTCCTTGTGGTAGACGACCTTCGGGTGGTTGCCGGTCCATCGCACGCTGCCCGCCGCGTGGACGTCGAAGTCGCCGTGCGCCGACGTGGAGACGTACTTCGCCACGTCGTTCTGCACCCACACCACGACGTGCTCCCAGTCGTGCCGATGGCCGCCGATCGAGGTGTTCGCGAGTGCCTGGTCCTTCTCGAAATACAGGCCGTACGCGATGGCGCACCACCCGTTGTTGCACCTGTACCGCGAATAGCCGTTGGTGTTGTCCAGATCGGCGTTGTCGTGGCAGTCGCCGCTGAGCGAGCCGGTCGGCTTGAGCCCGCCGTTGACGGTGCCGGCCGGGCCGATCGCCGGAGTCGGGTAGCAGCCGTCGGTGTCGTAGTCGTACGCCGGCTGCCACCTGCTCTCGATGGCCTCGGCGTTGCCGGGCAGTTCGGCCGGGGGAGCGGCGAGCGCCGGGACGGCCGTGACGGCGAGCAGCGCGAGCGCGCCGCCGGCGACGACCGCCGAGCGGAGTGCCCGGCGGCGGGGAGTGGTGGGGGACATCGGACTCCTCGGATCGATCGGGGGGAATCGTTCCGTCGGATCTCCGCACGGCCGCGTGGGTGGTGAGGCGTCCACCGGGCTGCGCGGGGATCAACGCTCGGCGAACACCACGTCCTCGATCGGCCGGCGGCGTACCCGCCGGTAACAATCGATCAGCTTGGTGCTTCTGGCCCTGGGGGGCAAGAGTTTGTCTCAACTCCCGTCGCCATGAGCCGACAATGCGGACGTGAGGCGGAGGTCGGAGAGGCGCGCGGACGCGGTGCCGCGCCGTGTGCTGCTGCCCCTGGCCGCGATCCTCCCGGTGCAGGTCGTGGGCTGGGTGCTCCCGACCTGGTATCCGATGATCCTCGGGATGTCGCTGGCCGTGGTGGACGCGATCGGCGTCTTCTACCTGACCCGGGTCGCCCGGCTCGGTCTCAACGTGCTGCCCTGCCGGATGGGTGCGGTCGCCCGCGGGCTGGGGGTGGTCAACGCGGTGACGTTGACCGTCTGGCTGGCCGGCGGGCCGGCCTGGCTGTGGTGGGCCGCGGTGGCCACCCACATCGGCGGGATGGCCCTACTGGGCCTCTCCACGGTGCTCGGCCCGCTGTTGCGCCTGAGCGGGCCGCACCGGCAGGCGTTCGCCGCGGAGATGCTGGCGGTCGGCGCGGCCGCGGTGATGGTGGTCTGGTTCGCCGGCCTGGATCCGGCGCTGCTGTCCGGCCAGTCCGGTGCGGCCTGGAGCATCATCGGTGGCCTGCTGGTCGCCGACCTCATGCTCGCCATGGCGATCGCCGCGATGATGCTGCGCGGCATGGTCGACCACTGGCGGGACCCGATCACGGTGCTGATCACCGGGATGACGCTGGCCATCCTCGCCGACACCCGATGGGCGACCGGCCTGCCGGGTGGGGTGGAACGCCTGGTCGAGCCGACCGGCGGCGTGCTCGTGGTGACCGCACACCTGCTGCTCACCCTCTCCCCGCTGATGTCGGCATCCGGCGTCGGCAGTGTCATCGACCGCGCCCGCCGCGCCGGTCCGCCGCGCTGGGTCGCCTACCTGCCGCTCGCCGCGCTGGTCACCGGGGTGACCCTGCTGCTCGTGGTGATCGTGCGGACCTCCGGGTTCCTGCGCTGGAGCGGCCTGGTCGTGGCGATGGCCGTCATCCTGGCCGCGGTGACCTTCCGCTACTGGCTGTCGCTGCGCACCAGCCGGGCGCGGGCCGGCCGGGACCCGGAGACCGGGCTGGCCAACCGGGCCGGGCTGAAGGAGGCGCTGGCCGCGGTGGTCCGCGCGCGGGAGCCGTTCGGCGTCCTGGTGATCGCGGTCTCCGAGCCGCGGGCCCAGCACCGCATGTCGGTGATCCTGCGGGGCAACGTCCGCGCCGAGGACCTGATCGCCCGGGTCGGCCCGGCCGCGTTCGGGGTGCTGCTCACCGACGCGGGCGTGGCCGGGGAGGCGACCGTGGCGGCGCAGCGGGTGCTGGCCGCGGCGGAGGCCGACGGGTTGCGGTGCTCGATCGGTGTGGCGGTCGCCCGTGCCGGGGAGCCCGCCAGGACGGTGCTGCGCAACGCCGAGATCGCGATGAGTCACGCGGCACGGTCGGTGACGTCGACCTTCGCCGTCCACGAGCCGTCGATGAACGATCGCCGGGCGGCGGACGCGGCGATCGCCGAGGCTCTGGAGGGCGCACTCCAGCGCGACGAGTTCACCGTTCTCTACCAGCCCATCGTCGACCTGGCGAGCGGCCGCGTGGTGGCGGCCGAGGCGCTGCTGCGCTGGCAGCACCCGCTGCACGGCGCGGTGTCACCGGCCACGTTCATCCCGGTGGCCGAACGGTCCGGCGAGATCGTCGGCATCGGGCGGTGGGTGCTGGAGCAGGCGGTACGGCAGGTGGCCGCCTGGCGCGCGGCCGGTGCCGACCTGTCGGTGACGGTCAACGTCTCGCCGCGCCAGCTACAGGAACCGCATCTCGCGCGGGACGTGCTCGCCGTGCTGGAGCGGGCCGGTGCACCGGCCGAGAGCCTGGTCGTCGAGGTGACCGAGTCGGCGATGGTCGACGAGGCGGTCGAGGTCGCGGCGCTGCGGCGGTTGCGGTCGGCGGGGGTCCGGATCGCCATCGACGATTTCGGCACCGGCTACTCGTCCCTGCAGTACCTGACCCGCCTGCCGGTCGACATCCTCAAGATCGACCGCAGTTTCGTGGCACAGATGGACGGCACCCCGGAGGGTGCGGCCATCGCCGAGGCGGTGATCCGGCTGGCCCAGATCCTGCGATTGACCACGGTCGCCGAAGGCGTCGAGACGGAGGGCCAGGCCGCCGAGTTGCTGGCTCTGGGCTCGGAGCGGGGCCAGGGCTACCTGTTCTCCCGCCCGGTGCCGCCGGAGCAGGTGTCCGCTCTGGTCGCGCGGCGCCAGGACGCGGTGGCCTGACCGCCCGCGCGGCGGCACGACGTGGTGGCATGACCGCCCGCGCGGCGCCGGGACGCGGTGGCCTGACCGCCCGCGCGGCGCCGGGACGTGGTGGCCCGACCGCCCGCGCGGCGGCACGACGTGGTGGTCTGACCGCCCCGGCCGCCGGCCCGGCCGGGGCGGTTCGCCGGTCACGCGGAGGCTCTCGCTCTCGCCTTCTCCTCGGTGACCGCGGGGGTCGCGGCGCGCTGGTTGCGGATCAGCGCGTCGACCGACCACGGCCCACCGCCGACGACGGCGATCAGGAGGAACGACCAGGCGTACAGGGCGGGGGTGACGCCGCCGTTCTCGATCGGCATCAGGCCCTGCGGCTGGTGCACCACGAAGTAGGCGTACGCCATCGAGCCGGATGCGAGGATCGCGGCCGGGCGGGTGCCCAGTCCGACGAGGACGAGCAGACCGCAGACGAGTTGGATGAGTCCGGCGTACCAGTTGGGCCACAGCCCGACCGCCGCCGGTTCACCCGTGCCGCGGCTGCCGCCGAGCAGGCCGAACACCGTGGCGAGCCCGTGGCAGGTGAACAACAGGCCGACGACGACCCGGAACAGCAGCCAGGTGATCTCAGACACGCGAGGCGATGACAATAGACGCTCCTCTGTCGTGAAGTGGACAATCTGGAAACCCACCCTAGGTGTTGCCCGGGTCGGTTTATATAGATGATCTTAAATTTCGCCTAAGAGTCCGGGCTGACGGAAATCTCTTCGTAACCGGTTCTGCATCTTGCCGAAAACGTTTTCGTAAGGCAGCGTGTGCCGCAGGCGAGCCGCACGCGGGGGCGGGTCGGCCGGAGCCGCCCAGGAGTGCCGCACGCTGCACTTTCCTAGGGCGCCTCCGCTTCCCATGCATCGACATGACTCGATTGCAGAGGTGTCCTCATGCGTTTCAACCGTCGTACCGTCCTGATCGCCGGCGCGGCCGGGGCAGCAGGTGCCCTGCTCCCCACCGGACCGGCCCGGGCCGCCCGCCCCGACTTCGGGGTCTCGGCGTATCCCTTCCCTCTCACCGCCGTGCGGCTGGGCTCCGGCCCGTTCGCCGACAACACCGGCCGCACCCACGCCTACCTGCGGTTCCTCGACGCCGACCGGCTGCTGCACATGTTCCGGATCACCGCCGGCCGATCCTCGTCGGCCACCCCGTGCGGCGGCTGGGAATCACCCTCCACCGAGCTGCGCGGCCACTCCCTCGGACACGTGCTCACCGCCCTCGCCCAGGCGTACGCGAGCACCGGCGACACCGCCCACCAGGCCAAGGGCGACTACCTGGTCGCGCAACTCGCCCTCTGCCAGCGGCCCAACGGCTACCTCTCGGCCTACCCGGAGTCGTTCATCGACCGGGTCGAGACCGGGCAGCAGGTGTGGGCCCCCTACTACACGCTCCACAAGATCGTGCAGGGGCTGCTCGACTGGCACCGGCTCACCGGCAGCGCCCAGGCCCTCGCGGTGCTCCAGCGCAAGGCCGCCTGGATCCAGGCCCGCAACAGCCGGCTCACCCACGCCCAGCGCCAGCAGATGCTGCGCGTCGAGTTCGGCGGCATCGGCGAGACCCTGTTCAACCTCTACCAGCTCACCGAGGAGCCGGTGCACCTGTTCACCGCCCAGTACTTCGACCACGCCCAGGTGCTCGACCCGCTCGCCGCCGGGGTCGACGCGCTCGCCGGGTTCCACGCCAACACCCAGATCCCCAAGGCGCTCGCCGCGATCCGTGGCTACCACGCGACCGGCGACACCCGGTACCGCGACATCGCGGTCAACTTCTGGAACTTCGTGGTCCGCCGGCACTCGTACGCGATCGGCGGCAACTCCAACGGCGAGTACTTCCAGGCACCGAACCGGATCGCCGCGGAGCTGTCCGACACCACCTGCGAGTGCTGCAACACGTACAACATGCTGAAGTTGACCCGGCAGTTGTTCTTCACCGACCCGTCCCGGGCCGCCGAGTTCATGGACTTCTACGAGAAGGCGCTCTACAACCACCTGCTCGGCGCGCAGAACCCGAACTCGGCACACGGGCACCACTGCTACTACGTGCCGTTGCGGGCCGGCGGAATCAAGACGTACAGCAACGACTACAACGACTTCACCTGCTGCCACGGCACCGGCATGGAGACCGGCACCAAGTTCGCCGACAGCATCTACTTTCATGTTGACAGGACGCTCTACGTCAACATGTACATCGCGTCAACATTGACGTGGTCAAGTCGTGGCATCACGATCCGGCAGGACACCACCTATCCGGAGAGCCCGTCCACCCGGCTCACCGTCACCGCCGGCTCCGGCGCGATCGACATGCGGATCCGCATCCCGTCCTGGACCACCGGCGCCCAGGTCCGGGTCAACGGTGCCGTCACCGGCACGGCCACGCCCGGCACGTACCTGTCGATCGATCGCACCTGGACCACCGGCGACGTCGTCGATGTCAGCCTCCCGATGACGCTCGCCCTGGAGGCCGCGCCGGACGACCCGACGGTGCGCGCCGTCAAGCACGGGCCGATCGTGCTGGCCGGGCAGTTCGGCAGCGAGAACCTCGGCTCCCTGCCGGTCCTCGACCCGGCCGTGCTGAGGCCCGGCACCGCCGCGCTGGAGTACACCGCCGGACCGGTGCTGCTCCGGCCGTTCTACAAGACCCACGGCCAGCGCTACTCCGTCTACTGGTCTGTCACCGGCAGCACGCCGAAGGAGGCCCGCTACCCGTTCGACGAGACGTCCGGCACGACCACCGCCGACGCCACCGGCAACGGCTGGACCGGCACGCTCGCCGGAGGCGTCACCCGCACCGCCGGCCGCAGCGGCAACGCGGTCCTGCTCAACGGCGCGAACGGGCACGTCAGCCTGCCCGGCGGCATCCTCGCCGGCGTCACCGCCTTCACCGTCGCCACCTGGGTGCGCATCGACACCGCCGCCACCTGGTCCCGGGTGTTCGACTTCGGCACCGGCACCGGCGCATACCTCTTCCTCACCCCGCGCAGCGGCGCCGGCACCGCCCGGTACGCGATCACCACCGGCGGCTCCGGCGCCGAACAGCACATCGACGCCCCGGTCGCGCTCCCCACCGGAGCATGGGCCCACATCGCCGTCACCCACACCGGCAACCTCGGCGTGCTCTACGTCAACGGCGCCGAGGCCGCCCGCAACACCGCGCTGACGGTACGCCCGTCCGCGCTGCCGTCCACCACCCGGAACTGGATCGGCCGCTCCCAGTACGCCACCGATCCCTATCTGACCGCCGCCGTGGACGGGTTCCGGATCCACAGCCGGGCGCTGTCCGCGGCAGAGGTCGCTCAACTGTTTTCCACCGGACAGTAGAGAGGTAATTCGATGTCTCGAAGAAGACGGGCAGCGGCGCTGTTCAGCGCGCTGCTCACCGCCGCCGCGGCGATAGCCGTCGCCACCCCCTCGCAGGCCGCCAACCCCATCATCACCAGCATCTACACCGCCGACCCGGCCCCGTTGGTCGTCGGCGGCACCATGTACGTCTACGCCGGCCGCGACGAGGCACCGGCCGGCGGCGGCAACTTCGTGATGCGCGAGTGGCACGTGCTGTCGTCCACCGACGCGGCGAACTGGACCGACAACGGCGCCCGCGCGAACATCGCCACGTTCCCGTGGGCCGGCGCCGACGCCTGGGCCGGCGAGGTCGAACCCCGCAACGGAAAGTACTACTGGTACACCTCGGTCAACGGCAACGGCGCCGGCTGGATGAACGTCGGCGTCGCCGTCGGTGACAGCCCGCTCGGCCCGTTCACCGACGCCAAGGGCGGGCCGCTGATCAGCGACAGCACCCCCAACTCGTCCGGCCTCAACATCGACCCGACCGTTTTCGTCGACGACGACGGGCAGGCCTACATGTACTGGGGCGGCTACTGGGCACCGCGAGCCGTGCGCCTGGCGAGCAACATGGTCGACACGGTCGGGTCGGTCGTCACGCCGACGGGACTCACGAACTACTGGGAGGCCCCGTGGATGTTCAAACGCAACGGCCTCTACTACATGATGTACGCCGCCAACGACACCAACGGCTGTGTCACCAACTCCAACTACGCCTGCCAGCGGTACGCCACCGCGACCAACCCGATGGGGCCGTGGACACACCGGGGCATCGTGCTCGGGCAGGTGTCGTCGACCACCAACCACGCCGGGGTCGTCGAGTTCAACGGGCAGTGGTACATCGTCTACCACAACGCCAACGCGCCCGGCGGCGGCAACTTCCGCAGGTCGGTGGCGGTCGACCGGCTCTACTTCAACGCTGACGGCACGATCCAGCAGGTCGTGCAGACGGCCACCGGGCCGCCGCCGAACCCGGGCGGTGGCGGTGGTGGGGGCAGCGGCACCAACATCGCGCCGAACGCCACGGCCACGACGTCCCACGTGTCGTCGTGGGAGAGCCTCGCCGCGGTCAACAACGGCGGGACACCGGCGAACTCACAGGACCGGTCGAACCTCGCGTACGGCAACTGGCCGCAACAGGGCACGCAATGGGTCGAGTACACCTGGCCGACCGCGCGGTCGATCAACAAGAGTGCGGTCTACTGGTTCGACGACGACCAGGGCATCGACCTGCCGGCGTCATGTGCACTGCAGTACTGGAACGGCAGTCAATATGTATCCGTTCAACTGCAGTCAACATGTGGTGTCAGCGGCAATGTTGAGAACGTCAACACGTTCGCCGGTGCAATCAACACGACCCGGCTCCGGCTGCAGATCACGTCACGCACCGGACTGTCCACGGGTGTCCTCGAGTGGAAGGCGTTCCAGTCATGAGGCGGCCGGACAACCGGACCTTCGGCGGCATGCGGCGCGTCGGGGCGTACACGATGGGCCTGGTGTTGATCGCGGCCTCGCTCTCGATCAACCCGCAGCCCGCGCTGGCCGCGCAACCCATCGGTTTCCCGGCCTTCGGTAATGCGGGATCGATCCCGGCGCCGCCGGTCGGCTACTCGACCGGTGACACGATGCGCGCCATCTACGACGCCGAGTCGGGCGGCACCGACTTCTGGATGGACCGGCTGCTGGCCCGCACCGGCAACGACCCGGCCGGCACCTGGCTGATGACCCGCGGCCGGGCCGCGTTCATGAACACCCACACCCCGTCGGTGATCGGCTTCGGCGGCAACGCCGCCTACTGGGACAACATCTCCAGCCAGAACGCCTACGCGATCACCGCGTCCACCGGCACCTTCACCGAGCAGGCCGGGCAACGCCGGCAGACCCCCAGCCACTGGCGCAGCGTGCACACCGGCGGCACGGTCCGGCTCGACGTCACGAAGTTCATCACCGACAACAACGTCCTGGTCACCAACGTCGCCGTGGTCAACAACGGCAGCGCGCCGACCACCCTGACGCTGAACGCCACGTCGCCCTACGCGACGACCGTCAGCGGCACCGAGCTGACCGGCACCCGGGCCGTCAAGAACAACCTGACGACCCTCTCCCCGCGGTTCTCCGGTGACGGGTTCACCGCCGCCAACGGGGCGCTGAGCCGATCGGTGACGGTCGCCGCCGGGCAGGCCGTCACCGTCAAGGTGCAGCTGGGCTGGGTCGCCACCGAGATCCCGGCGTCGCGCACCGAGTACGACGCCTACCGCACCCGGACCCCGGCCGACGCGTTCGCCACCCACGTCCGCACCTACAACCGGTGGTGGGCCGACAACGTGCCCTACATCGACGTTCCGGACGCGGCGATCAAGAAGAACATCTACTACCGCTGGTGGCTGATGCGCTTCAACCACCTCGACGCCGACATCCCGGGGCAGGACTTCCAGTTCCCGCAGTCGATCGAGGGCGTCACCGGCTACAACAACGCGATCGCGCTCACCCAGCCGATGCACATCGACGACCTCAAGTATCTGCGCGGCGCGGAATACTCCTACGGTCCGTACCTGGCGGTCGGCCAGTACTCGGCGAACGGCCGGTTCGTCGACAACCCCGGCGACCCGGAGAACTGGTCCAACTCGTACACCCAGTACATCGCCGAGGCGGCCTGGCGGGCCTATCAGATCCACGGCGGTCAGCCGGCCATGCTGACCAACTTCGCCCGCTACGCCGAGGGCGACGCCAAGGGGCAGCTCGCCACCTACGACACCAACAACAACGGCGTCATCGAGTACGACTGGGGCGCCATGACCGGCAACGACGCCGACGCCGTGTCGTTCCACTGGCGCGCCGGCAACCTCGACCGCGCCGAGACCGCCTACGTGTGGAGCGCCGCCAACGCCGCCCGTGACGCCTACACGCTGCTGGGCAACACGGCCAAGGCCACCGAGATGCAGACCCTCGCCGACCGGATCCGCAACGGCGTGATCAACACCCTGTGGAACCCGGACCGGCGGCTGCTGGAACACAAGCACGTCGCGACGAACACGCACGTGCCGTGGAAGGAGATCAACAACTACTACCCGTACGCGGTCGGGCTGATGCCGAACACCGCGCAGTACCGGGAGGCGTTGCGCCTGTTCGCCGACGCCGGCCAGTACCCGATCTTCCCGTTCTACACCGCCAACCAGGTCGACAAGGCGGCCGCCGCGGCCGCCGGCAACCCGGGCAGCAACAACTTCTCCACGATCAACTCCACGGTGCAGTTCCGGCTCTACTCGTCGGTGCTGCGCAACTACCCCAACACGTGGATGAACACCGACGACTACAAGAAGCTGCTCTACTGGAACGCCTGGGCACAGTACGTCGGCGGCGACACCAACTGGCCGGACGCCAACGAGTTCTGGGCCGACTGGAACGGCAGCGCCATCACGTACCGGTCGTGGATCCACCACAACATCCTCGGCAGCAGCAACTGGACGATCATCGAGGACGTCGCCGGACTCCGGCCCCGCAACGACGCGCAGATCCAGGTGTCGCCGATCAACATCGGCTGGAGCCACTTCGCGGTCAACAACCTGCGTTACCGCAACGCCGACCTGTCGATCGTCTGGGACGACCCGGCCGACGGCGTGACCCGGTATCCCGGGGTGCCGCAGGGCTACTCGATCTACCTCAACGGTACGCGCGTCGCGACGCTCAACCAGCTCGTGCCGTTCACGTACAACCCGGCGACCGGAGCCGTCACCACGACCGGGACGGTCGCGTTCAGCACGGCGTTCGCGTCACTGCAGGCACCGCAGAACGTGGTGCAGAGCGGCGCCCGCGTGGTCGACGTCTTCGCCAAGGCGGGCGTCGACCTCACCTCCACCCGGCCCAACCTGGCCGCGGGGGCCACCGCGTCGGCGTCGTACACCACCTCGGGCACCTCCGTGGCCGGCGCCGTCGACGGGCTGCCCACCAACGCGCCACTGTGGGGCAGCTTCGGCAGCACCAACGCCACCGACTGGTACGAGCTCAACTTCGGCAGCACCGCACGGACCGTCGACGAGGCATGGCTCTACTTCCGCAACGACCGGGCCGGCAACCGGTACCGTCCGCCCGCCGGTTACACCGTCCAATACTGGAACGGCAGCGCCTGGGTCAACGCGGCAGCGCAGGTCAGGACACCGGGCACCGCACAGTCCAACTTCAACAAGGTCACGTTCACGGCGGTCAGCACGACGCGGCTGCGGGTCCAGTTCACCCAGCCGTCCGGCAGCGCCAGAACCGGACTGACCGAGATCAAGCTGTACGGCCAGGGCACCGTACCGCCGGATCCCCGCCCCAACCTGGCCCCGTCGGCGACAGCGGGCGCGTCGTACACCTCGTCGTGGGAGAGCGTCGCCGCCATCAACGACGGCATCGACCCCCCCTCGTCGAACGACACCGCCAATCCGCGCTGGGGCACCTGGCCCAACCAGGGCGAGCAGTGGGCCGAGCTGACCTGGCCCGCGGCGCAGAATCTGCGATCGGCCCAGGTGTACTTCTTCGACGACAACCAGGGCATCGACCTGCCCGCGTCGTGGAAGCTGCAGTACTGGAACGGCACCGCCTACGTCGACGTGCCCGCGGCGAGCGGCTATCCCGTCGTCGCCGGCCAGTACAACACCGTCACCTTCGGGCCGGTCGCCACCACCCGGCTACGCGTCGCCCTCACCAGCGGCGCGGCCTCCGTCGGGCTCCTGGAGGTGAAGGCCTTCGCCTCGTGACGAACCGGTGAGGGGATCGGTGGCCGCCCGCGATCCGGGCGGCCACCGGCTTCCGGCCGGCGACGGCGACGTGAAAACACACCCGGGAATAATCTTCCTCAGAAGTTGATTCCACGGAAGATAAATGGTTGGCTGGGCTGCGCCGGCCCGCCGGGCACCCCGTCCCCGTTGGAACTCTGAGGAGCAACCACCATGACCAGCGCGAACATCGACATCGCCCGCACCTACTTCGCAGCCGTGCAGACCGGGGACATGGCGACCCTCGGTGAACTCCTCGACGAGGCGATCGTCTGGCACCAGCCCGGTGCCAACCGGTTCTCCGGGGACCGCAAGGGTCGCGACGCCGTCTTCCAGATGCTCGGCGGCATGATGGAGACCAGCCGGGGCACGTTCGCCATCGACGAGGTCCGCACCCTGATGGCCAACGGTGATCTGGTCGCCGCCACCATTCACTTCGGTGCCCGTCGTGACGACGCGTCGATGAGCATGGACGGCGTCGACCTCCTGCGCATCACCGCCGGCAGGATCACCGAGATGTGGCTGTTCTCCGGTGACCAGGCCGCCGAGGACGCCTTCTGGGGCTGACGCCGCCATCGTCCGGGGCCTTTGCGGCCCCGGACGGGAAGCCTCCCGGGGGTCAGTCCACCGCCACTGCGCGGCCGTCGCGGCTCAGGAGGCGGCCCGGTCCCGCCCGGGCGTACGCCCGGTGGCCTTCCGCTCCAGGTCCAGCGCCCGTCCGGCCGCCCGCAGCGTGCTCAGCACCGCCGTGACGTCGTGCACCGCCTGCTCGGAGATCACCGAGCCGATCCGCAGCTCCAGCTCCTCCTCGAAGACCTCCAGTGCCCGTTGTGCCACCGTGCGCCCCTCGGCCGTCAACTCGACCACCGACGAGCGGCGGTCGTTCGGATTGGCCCGCCGCTCACACAGGCCCGCCGCCTCCAGGCGGTCGACCACCTTACTCGTGCCGCCGACCGTGATCGAGAACTCCTCCGCGATGTCCTGGATCCGCGGTCCCGGCCGGCGCAACAGCAGGTGCAGCACCTCGAACGAGGTCAGCGGCAGTCCCACCTCGGCTCGCAGCCGCGCCTCGACGCCGCCCCACAGCTCGATCTCCAACGAGACCAGCTCCCGGTACAGCCGCTTCAGATCAGCCATCACTCATCTTCCGAAGAATCATCTTCCTTGGATGATTGATCGTAGGTCACCGGAACGGCGGGGTGGACCAGAGCGGTCCCGACCTATTACCTTACGCGTACGGTAATAGGCGGGGGAGTGATCGGCATGACCATCGGGCAACTGTTGCGGCCACACGTCACCGGGTTCGTGATCGTCGCGGCACTACAGGTGGCCGGGGCACTCGCCGGCCTGGCGCCGCTGCTCGCGGTGGCCGAGGTGGGGCGGGTGCTGCTGGCGCCCGGCCCGGTGGAGGGCGGCCACCTCGCGACGGTCGTGTTCCTCGGCGCCGCCGGGCTGCTGCTGCGGCTGCTGCTCACCGCGGCGTCGGCCGGCCTCGGGCACCTGCTCGACGGGCGGGTCCAGCTCACCCTGCGCAGAGAGCTCGCCGCAGCCCTGGGCCGTGCGCCGCTCGGCTGGCTCGACCACCGGCGCACCGGCGAACTGGCGAAGGTCGTCGGCGACGACGTGACGGCCGTGCACCCGTTCATCGCGCACGCCCCGGGTGAACTGACCGCGGCGTTCGCCGTGCCGCTGGTGTCGCTGATCTACCTGCTGACCGTCGACTGGCGGCTCACCCTGATCACCCTGGTCCCGGTGGTGGCGGCGATCGCGCTCGTCCCGCTGCTGATGACCTCCGGCCGTACCCGCGAACAGAAGGCCTTCGACGCGGCCCTGGGCCGCATCGCCGACACCAGCGTGGAATACGTCCGCGGCATCGCCGTCGTCAAGGCGTTCGGCGGAGCCGACCACGCCCATCGCCGTTTCCTCACCGCCGCCGACGACTTCGTCGACATCTTCACCCGATGGGTACGCGGCGTGTCCGCCGTCGCGGCCGGGATGCAGCTGGCGCTGTCTGCGCCGTTCGTGCTGCTCGCCGTGCTGACCGGTGGCACCGCGCTGATCACCTCCGGCCACCTCGCCCCGCCCGATCTGCTGGCGTTCCTCCTGCTCGGTCTCGGCCTGACCGCCCCGGTGGCGGCTCTGGGGCACGGCTTCGACGACCTGCAGGCCGCCGGCCGGGCGGTCGGCCGGATCCGCGACGTGCTCGCCGTCGAACCGCTGCCCGAACCGGCGCACCCGGTCGTCCCGGACGGTGACCGCCTCGAATGGCGCGGTGTGCGGTTCGCCTACGACGGGCGCGAGGTGCTGCGCGGCGTCGACCTGACCGTGGAACCGGGCACCATCACCGCACTGACCGGGCCGTCCGGCAGCGGCAAGTCGACGCTGGTGCGGCTGCTGCCACGGTTCTTCGACCCGGACGCCGGTTCGATCCTCCTCGGCGGTGTGGACCTGCGCGACATCGGCGGGCGGGAGCTGCACCGGCGGATCTCCTTCGTGTTCCAGGACGTGCGCCTGCTGCGTACCTCGGTGGCCGACAACATCTCCCTCGCCGTGCCGGAAGCCGACCGCGACGCGGTGATCCGTGCGGCGAAGCTCGCGCACATCCACGACCGCATCCTGGAGCTGCCGCGCGGCTACGACACGGTCCTCGGCGAGGAGGCCGAACTCTCCGGCGGTGAGGCGCAGCGGATCGCACTGGCCCGTGCTTTGGCAGCGCGGACACCGATCCTGGTGCTCGACGAGGCGACCGCGTTCGCCGACCCCCAGACCGACCGGGCGGTACGCCGGACGCTGGCCACCCTGCGCGACCGGACGGTGCTGGTGATCGCGCACCGGCCGGAGACCCTCGCCGGCGCCGACACCGTGGTGACGCTGCGCGACGGGGTGATCGTCCGATGATCCGGACCCTGCTGCGCGTGCTCGGCCACGAGTACGCCGTGCCGATGCGCCGCACCGTTGTCCTGATGGTGCTCACCGCCGTCGCCGAGGGCCTGCTCTACGCCCTGCTCGTGCCGCTGTTGCGGGCGCTGCTGGGCGGTACACCGGCGGACGCCCGGCCGTGGCTGATCGCGTTCGCCGTGGCGGTCGCCGGTTACGCCCTGCTGCGCTACCGCAGTGACCTGGCCGGTATGCGGGTCGGTACCACGATGCTGCGCGGCATGTACCACCGTCTCGGCCGGCACCTGGCCCGGCTGCCGATCGCCTGGTTCACCGGCGCGCGGGTCGGCGAGGTGTCCTCGATGGCCGGCCGCGGACTGCTCGCCGCGATGGGGGTGGCCGCCCATCTGATGGCGCCGTTCGTGGCCGCCTGCGTCACCCCGCTGACGATCGTCGTGGTGATCACCGTCGTCGACTGGCGGCTGGGGCTGACCGCGCTGGTCGCGGCACCGCTCGTGGTGGCCGTCCACGTGGTGACCGCGCGGTCGGCCGCCGCCGCCGACACCGCCCACGCCGGGCGGGCCGACGAGGCGGCCGCCCGGGTCGTCGAATTCGTGCAGGCCCAGCCGGTCCTGCGGGCCGGCGGCCGGGACGGTTTCGAGCCGCTCGACCGGGCGCTGCGGGAGGTCGAGCGGGCGTCGCGCCGCCGGACCCTGTCGGTGCTGCCGGGCGCGGTCGGCCTGGCCGTGACCGTGCAGTTCGTCTTCACCGCCGTGCTGGCCCTCGGCGTCGCCCTCGCGGTGGGCGGCGGCCCGCACCGGACCGGCGCGGCGGCGGCCGGCAGCGATGGGCTCGTGACCGCCGCGGAACTGCTGGTGATCCTGGTGCTCGCCGCCCGCGCCGCCGACCCGCTGCTGTCACTCTCGGACATCGGTGGCAAACTCCGCGCCGCCCGCGGCGAATGGGACCGCCTCGACCGCCTGCTGCGCACCGCACCCCTGCCCGAACCGGCGAACCCGGTCCGCCCCGCCCGCCACGACCTGGAGTTCGACGCGGTGACCTCCCGTGACGGCGACCGCATCGTCCTGGACGGGGTGTCGCTGACCGTGCCGCAGGGGCGGCGACTCGCCGTGGTCGGCCCGTCCGGCGCCGGCAAGTCCACGCTGCTGCGCCTGCAGGCCAGGTTCGCCGACGTGGACGGGGGCGCGATCCGGGTCGGCGGCGCCGACGTCCGCGACATGGACCCGGCCGACCTGACCGCCCGCATCGCGATCGTCTTCCAGGACGTCTACCTCTTCGACGCCACGATCGAGGAGAACGTGCGGCTCGGCCGCCCCACCGCCACCGACGAGGAGGTACGGGCCGCCGCCACCGCCGCGAGACTGGACGAGGTCGTCGACCGGCTGCCCGACGGCTGGTTGACGATCGTGGGGGAGGGCGGCACGCTGCTGTCCGGCGGCGAGCGCCAGCGGGTCTCGATCGCGCGGGCCCTGCTCAAGGACGCACCGATCGTGCTCCTCGACGAGGTGACGTCGGCGCTCGACCCGGACAACGAGGCGGCCGTCCATGCCGGCATCGACCGGTTGATGTCCGGCCGTACCGTCATCATGGTCGCCCACCGGATGCGGACCGTGCGCCGGGCCGACCGGGTGGTCTTCCTCGACGGCGGGCGGATCACCGAGCAGGGCACCCCCGACGAGCTGCTGCGTCTCGGCGGCCGGTACGCCGCGTTCTCAGGGGAGTAGCCCGTCGACGATCGCCGTCAGCGCCCGCCGGTGGGTGTCGCGGGCGTTGAGTTCGGCCCAGCGCCCGGCCAGCGACGCCAGCCGCGGATGGTCGTCGGCGGTCAGCCCGGCGACGACCCCGTCCTGGTGGGCCGCACCGGCCCGGGCGCGGCGGCGACCCCCGGTCACCCGGATGATCAGGTCGCCGACGATGTAGAACCAGATAGTCCGGTACACGTAGAACGCCTCGTCCTCGGTGAGCCCGCAGTCGGCGGCCGCGCCCACCATCACCTCGACGATCCACAACGCCGACGGCCCGATCAGGTCGTCGCCGGTCAGCACCTCGACGATCCACGGCCGCTCCGCCAGCAACTCGTAGAGCAGCACCGACGCGGCCACCAGCCGGTCCCGCGGCTCGGCCGGCAGGTCCGGCCGCGGCATCGTCCGGGCCTGCGACTCCAGCACCCGTACCAGCAGCTCGTCCTTGTCGCGGACATGGTGGTAGAGCGCCATCGGCGTACTGCCCAGCTCGGTCGCCAACCGCCGCATCGACAGCTTCTCCGGGCCCTCGGCCACCAGCACGCGCTCCGCCGCGGCGATGATCGCCGCCAGCGACAGGCGGGGCGGACGGCCGACGCCCCGTGGGCGGGACACCTCTGCGGACATGTCCCCATCCTTCCCGACCGGCCCACCGGTGTGGTGCGGTGTACCGATGGCCGATCCGGCCGCGACACCTGGGGAACGTCGTGACCGGCGAGGAGCCTAGCCGCAGTTGTCCTGGCACGAGTCCGGGGCCCTCGACGACGTCGAACGACGGATCGGGTGGACCTTCGATCTCTAGTGGCCGCCGAAGGGCTCCGCCTCCCACCAGGACGGGTGTGCGGCGGTGACCTTCGCGTCGACGACCATCGGCAGCTCACGGGGGCCGGCCAGCCACTCCCGGACCGGATCAAGATCTTCGGGCCGGCGTACGGTCACCGCCGCGCACCCGTGACCGCGGGCGATGGCGGCCAGATCCGTCTCCGGCACCACCACCGTGGACAGCCCGTGGCCGGCCGGCCCGGTCCCGGACGCCTCGTCGTTCCACACCACGATCAGCATGCCGAGGCCGAGCCGCCGGATGGTGTCGAGTTCGGCGATACCCGTCAGGAAACCGCCGCCCCCGCACGCCGCGACGGGCAGCCGGCCGGGGCTCGCCAGCGCCGCCCCGAGCGCGCTCGCCAGGCCCGACCCGATCGACGGGAAAGCCTGGGTGAACACGAAACCGTGGTGATCCGGAACGGACAGGAACATCGATGGGTAGCCCATGAAGTCGCCCGCGTCGACGGCGATCACCCGTTCGGCGGGGAGCAGGTCGTCGAGGGTGACGGCGAGGGTCCGTGGGTCGATGGTGGACCCGTCGCCGGTGTCGGTGTACCCGACGTCGCGCCAGCGTCCCCGGTCGCGCAGCTTCGCCCGTACCTCATCGGTCCGGTAGGCCTGCCGCTGATCGGGGAGCGCGCCGGCCACGGCGAGCGCCGTCAAACGTGCGTCCCCGCAGATACCCAGGTCGACGCGGTGATGGACGCCGAAGGCGGACGGTTCGAGGTCCACCTGCACGACCGCGGCGTCGGGCCCGATAAGCGCACCGTGCCGGGTGGTCCACCCGTCCAGCGAGGCGCCCCACGCGACCACCACGTCCGCGTCGCGGATCAGCTCGGCCGCCGGCGGCGTGGCGAAACCGCCGGAGACGTCGAGGTTCCAGTCGTCGCCGGCGAACAGGCCCTTCGCCGCCGCCGACGTGGCCAGCAGTGCACCCGCCGCCGCTGCCAGCGCCTCCACCTCGGCCCGTGCGCAGAGAGCGCCGCGGCCGGCGATGAACACCGGTCGCCCGGCGTTCTTCAGCAGATGGGCCAGAGCGGTCACGGCGTCGTCGGACGCACGGGGCGGCTGCATCGCCGGCGCGGGCGGGACCTCGTCCGGTTCGGCGGCCTCGGCCTGCACGTCCATCGGCAGGTGGAGTACTACGGTGCGCCGTTGCAGAACCGCGGTCCGCCATGCGCGGGTCGTGTCCGCGACCGCCGACGCGGGGCCGTGCACCCGATCGCCGACCGCGCCGACCGCATGTGCCAGCGCCCCCTGATCGACCCGGCCGGCCGCCGGCTCCACGGCCAGGACGATCAACGGGGTACGGCTCTTCGCCGCCTCCGCGATCCCGGTCATCGCGTTCGTCAGGCCGCCACCCTGATGCACCGTGATCACCCCGGGCCGTCCGCTGACCCGTGCGTACGCGTCCGCGGCCGTCGCCGCGCCGCCCTCGTGGCGGGTGGCGACGAACCGGGCGCCGTTGGCGACCAGCGCGTTCGTGACATGGGGGTGCCCGCTGCCGACGACGCCGAAGACCAGATCGGCGCCGAGTCTCGCGAGGGTCTCGCCGACCACGTCGGCAACGGTCCGGTCGCTCACCCGCTCACGTCCCGGCCGGCGCCGGCAGCCGGGCCGGGATTCCGGGCCCGCCGGTGATCGGCGGCGAGGGCAACGGAGCCTGCGCAACAGTCATCGGCAAACCCTACGGCGGTCGCGTTCCGTGCGGCAGCCATCGACGCGGACTTCGGCCTTACGGGGTGCTTCCGCTTCACCCGGCGGCCACGCCGCGCATGATCCGGCGCGCTGCGGCTCCCGCCGGTGGTCCGGCTCCGCATGATCCGGCGCGCTGCGCCTTCAATCGGTCGTCACGCCGCGCATGATCCGGCCGTGTTGCGCCTTCAATCGGGCGTCACGCCGCGCATGATCCGGCGTGCCAGGTTCGGGCGTTCCAGGACGTCGGTGCTGTCGGCGAACTGGTCGATGGCCCCGAAGCCGGGCGGTTCGCCGCCGGTCAGCGCGGCGGCGAACCGTCCCGCGTCGATCACCGGGAACGGCCGGTCGAAATAGGGGCGCCGGATCGCGTCGACCGGCTCGGCGATGCCGAGCCGGTTCTGCCACGCACCGGCCGCCTCGTAGGCGTCACACAGCGCGTCCTGACGCTGCCGCACATCACCGGCGGCAAGGGCTTCGTGCAGCGCGGCGACGATCCCGGCCGCCTCCGGCAGAGCGGTGAGGGCACTTCCCAACCACTTGCTGTACGGCGGGAAGCGCCGCGCCAACAGCAGCGTCAACCGCATGACGTCCCGGGCCAGGCGCGCCGCGACGATCCGGCTGCCCAGCTCGTCACCGGTTTCGGCGGCCCGCCCGACGAACGCCTCCTCCTGCGCGATCCGTTGCCACTGGGCGGCCAGCACCTGCCGCCACACGTCGTCCGGATACCAGTGCAGCCGGGTCCGCAACGCGGTCAGCTGCCCGATGCCGTCGTGGAACACCTCGCCGCCGACCGTCTCGGCGAGCCGCTGGGTGGGCGTGGCCAGCCAGTCCAGAGTGGTGGGTGCCCGGCCCCAGGCGTCGAAGCCGAGCCGATCGGCCGACCAGCTCGCCACGTCGGTGATCTGCACGCGGTGGGCGACCGGCCCGGTCGTCGGCGTCATCACACGGACCCGCGCGTCAGCCGGTGCGAAGTTCGTCGGCCACCCGCCGATCTGCTTCGGCAGTCGTTGCGTGAGCAGCACCGACAGTTCGGCGCCGTGCCGCGCGACATCCTCCGGCAGCAGGAACAGCTCCAGCCGCGGACCCCAGTCGTGGTCGACCGAACGCGGCGTGTCGAACCCGAGCACCTCCGAACCCGGCCCGATCCGGGCGGCGGCGTGGGGCAGCCCCGGGAGAACCTCGTCGAGCAGCGGACGGACGGCGTCGGTGTAGAAGGCCCGGCACAGTCGCAGGCCCGGCACGAAATCTGGCAGCACGATGCCACGATAAATGCGTTGCCCGCTCCGGGCGAGCGGCTTACTGTTTCCACCAGTTCCACACCGACCCGGGGGAGACCGAGATGAACGCGATCAATGAAGATATTATCCGGTGGCGCCGATAGATCGCTTCAGCGTTCGTCGCGCCGCCCATTCCACATCGGAATCGGGCGGTTTTCTGTATCCAGCCCCGGTCGACCCGGGACACCCAGCCCCGTTGGCTCAATGGGAGAGCGCCCGCCTGTCGAGCGGGAGGCCGCCGGTTCGATCCCGGCACGGGGCGCGAAGCACATGTCGCCGTAGCTCAGCCGGTCAGAGCGCCGATCTGATAAGTCGGAGGCCGGTGGTTCGAACCCACCCGGCGACACGCAACACCTTTGGCGCGGTGGACGAAAGGAAGAATCGCCCGGCTTTCACCCGGGACATGTTGCGGGTTCGAATCCCGTTCGCGCTGCACGATCCGGCGTCGCCCAACGGCAGGGCACCGCACTGTTGATGCGCACAGGTGAAGGTTCGAATCCTTCCGCCGGAGCTTCATCACTCCATCAGGTAGACGTGATAAAGGACGGTTGTTCCTAGCATTGAGGCACCCTCAACGCAACGTTGATCGGAGCCGGGAAGTGCCGTCGACATGACCCATTTTCGTATTCCCATTCTCGCGGCCGGTGCCGTGGTCTGGCGGCCGGCGGGTGCGACGAAGGAGGTCGTCCTCGTGCACCGCCCCCGCGGGGACTGGAGCGTCCCGAAGGCAGGGCGGCGTTCGGCGAACCGCTTGCCGCGGCCGCCGTCCGGGAGGTCCGGGAGGAGACCGGACTGAGCGTCGTCCTCGGACCGTGGCTGGCCGGGACCCGCTACGACAAGGCCGGCTGGCCGAAGGTGATCGACTACTTCGCGGCCGTCACCGCCCCGGCGACCGCGGACCTGTTCACCCCGTCCACCGAGATCGACGAGATGTGCCGGCGACCGCTGGACCAGGCAACGGCCCTGCTGATGGGAGCCTGGGGGACGACGGCAGCACACGATCGGCGATCGTGGGCGCTGACCCTCGGTATCGCCGTGGTGGGGTCGCACGATCGGTCCTAGGTGAGCGTTCGTCTTCGCCATTACGAGGACAGGGTCACACAAATGCGCTGCGTGTGCTTGCGTTGTCGCTGCCACTAGTACTGCAACCCGATGTCGTTGCTTACGGCGGTTCGAGTCGTTTGCGGTAGTGACAGGCTCGAGCTTGTTCCTGGCGTCGGCGGCGATATCG
>NZ_QGGR01000039.1 GCF_003148685.1 Actinoplanes xinjiangensis
GAACCCACGACGAGGCTTTTCTATCGCTATGTCCTTCTAACCGAGCATGTTCCAGCCGGAGCCGTTACGTGCAGAACCTCTGCTTACGTGCTTAGCGGGTGGCGCCGTTCGAGGGCGTGGTATTCACGGGCGCCGACGTCGTCGGCGCGCCCGCCCTCGCCGACGCGACGATCAGGGTCACCCGGGTGTCCGACGGCACCTGCTGTCCCTCCGCGGGGTCGCAGTCGATCACCGTATCCGGTTCGGCGTCACTCTCCCGGCGGATCACCCGCCAGCCCAGACCGGTACGCTCCAGCGCCGCCTGCGCGTCGATGAGGGGCATCCCCCGCAGCGCCGGCACGTTCACCTCCTGATCGGCCGCATCGGTCGTCGGCGGGGTGCTCACCGGGGTGGTCACCGTCGGGGTGGTGACGCCCGCCTCCGTCCCGCCCGGCAGCTGACCGGCCGTCGGCGTGGCCTCGGGCGTGTCCACGTCGTCACCGATGCTCTGCACGATCACCATGACGCCGAAGCCGAGCAGGACGAGCAGCACCACCGAGATGCTGCCGACCGCGATCGGTGTCCACCAGCGCCCGGACGGTTCCACCTGGTTCGGGTCGGCCCAGTCACCGTCCTGGTCGTACTCACTGCGTGGCACCGCGCCGTAGGGACGGACTCCGGCCCGGCCGGTCCACACGTCACGGTCGCGATCGCCTGACTCAGGACGATCGCCCGTCGGGTCCGGATCGTGCTCCTCGGGCATCACCGGTTCCTTCCGCTCCGTACATCCGCGATCGCCGCAGCGTCAAGGTATCGAATCTTGCTCGGTCAGGACGGTTTCCACCAGCGTAAAGCGCATTTCCCAGACATCGGCGGTGAGCAGTACAGTGCCCGACATGGCCGAGAAGGGCTGGACAACACAGGCTGCCACCGCGGCCGGGATCGCCGCCGGTGCCGGGGCCGCACAACTGGGTCTGGGCTACGGGCTGGGTGTGATCGCCTGGCCGGTGAGCGCGACCGAGGCGGACAGCGTCTGGCTGGGCAGCCTCGGCTGGGCCGCGTGGATCACGGCGAGTGCGACGGTTCTCGGGGCGGTCATCGCCGGCCGGCTGCGTGCCGAGCGCTCGGATCGCTGGCGTGGGCTGTGGCGGTTCGCGCTGGCGGCGTCGGCCGCGCTGGGCGCGCTGGTGATCGTCGCCCTGGTCGCGTTGCCTGCCCGGGACGCGGTCCGTCCCGGCTCCCTGTCACCGCAGGCGGTCGCTGCCGGCTATGCGACGGCCGGTCTGCTCGCCGGACTGGTGGTGGCGTTCTGGGCGGTCTCGTCCGGGCCGGTCGCCGCCAATCTGATCGGGACCGCGGTGTGGCTGTGGGCACTGGCGATCGCCGGTGTGGTGGCCGAGTTGGTCACCGGGCGCGATTTCGCCACCTATCTGACCAGCTGGCAGTTCGCCGAGTCGGTCAGCCCGGTGCAGTATGGCGGGATCTACTGGCCGAGCGCCCTGCTGACCCTGATCGCGGCGTTCGGCATCGGCCTGGTCGCGGCCGTCCCGGCGGCGTGGCGGGGCGAGCTCGGCCTCGGTACGGCGATCTCCGGCGCGGTCGGGCCACTGCTGGTGGCGTTCTCGTTTCTCACTCTCGCTCCACTGTTGACCGAGGCGATGGGGCCGATCGAGTCGGCGTACCTCATCGCCCCCTATGCCGTGCTGGCCGGGCTCGGCGGCTCGGCGCTGACCGTGGGCATCGTGAAGGGCCGGCGCAGCCGCCTGGAGCGGAGAGAGCAGCCCGCACTCGCGGCGGCGGAGCCGCCGCGGACGGTGGTGCAACCGAGGTTGTCCGAGCAGTCGAAGGCCCCGGAGAAGCCCCCAGCGGCGGCCGAGCCCGTGAAGGACAGGGCTTCCGGGCGCGCGACGCCCACACAGCGGGCCACCGTTCCGCCGAAACCGGCCACCCCGGCGCCCGTCGTCGACCCGGAGATCGCCGCGGCCGTGCGACCCGGCGGGCGGCCCCCGGCGAAGCGGAAGAACGGTAACGGCGAGCCGCCGCGTCCCACGATCACACCGCCGCCGGCGAACCCGACCGTGGCCCGGATCAACCCGGACAAGCCGCCGACCGGCAAGTGACCCGCCCGGCGCTCAGCAGGGCCAGGTGTGCACCGGCTCGTTGGTCTGCTGGTGGTCGAGGTAGCGCTGGGTCATCTCGCGCAGCGCCGCCGGACGGTCCAGGCCGCGCTCCTCGGCGGCCCGGACCGCGGCGGTCTGCCAGGTCGCCCCGTTCCGTCCGGTGCGGCAGCGACCCTCGATGATGCCGAGGAATCGGTCACGCTGAGTGGGGCACACGCCCAACAGATCGAGACCGGCGTACGCGTGTGGCAGCAGCACGTCGAGCATCAGGGTGCTGACCGGCACTTCGCCCACTCCGGGCCAGGTCAGGAAGGCCTCCATGCCGTCGCGGGCACCGGCCCGGAAGTTCGCCTCGGCGGCGGCGAAGCCGAGTCGGGACCAGATCGGCGGATCGTCCTCGGCGAGCCTGCGGACGAGTCCGAAGTAGAGCGCGGCGTTGGCGACCAGGTCGGCGACGGTCGGGCCGGAGGGCAGCACCCGGTTCTCCACCCGCACGTGGGGCCGCCCACCGGAGACGTCGTAGACCGGACGGTTCCAGCGGTAGACGGTGCCGTTGTGCATGCGTAGCTCGTACAGATGCGGGATCTTTCCGGCGTCGCGGACCGCGACCGGATCCTCCTCGTTGAGCTCCGGCAGCAGCGGTGGAAAATATCGGACATTCTCCTCGTAGAGGTCCAGGATCGAGTCGATCCAGCGATCACCGAACCACACCCGGGGACGTACGCCCTGCGCGCTGAACTCGTCCGGCCGGGCGTCGGTGGCCTGCTCGAAGAACGGGATCCGGGTCTCCGCCCAGAGCCGCCGGCCGTAGAGGAAGGGCGAGTTGGCGCCGAGCGCGAGCTGTATGCCGGCGATCGCCTGCGAGGCGTTCCAGTAACGGGCGAAATCGTCCGGTGCGACCTGGATGTGGAACTGGGTACTGGTGCACGACGCTTCCGGCGCGATGGTGTCGCTGCTGGTGATGAGGCGTTCGGCACCGCGGATGTCGATGCGGAAGTCGTCGCCGCGGGCGCCGGCGATCTCGGCGTCCAGGGCCCGGAAGCGCTCGTTGTCGGAGAGGTTGGCCAGCACCACGTGGTCCTGGGTGAGGGTGGGCAGCATGCCGACCAGCACCAGCCGGCACTCGTCCTTGCCGGCGCACTCGGTGGCGCCGAGCAGGGCCCCCAGGATGTCCTGCTCGAATTCGCCCAGGCCGTCGCCGGACAGCGGCCGGGGCGGGACGTTGAGTTCCAGATTGAAGCGACCCAGCTCGGGCTGGAAGCGGGGATCGCCGAGGTCGGCGAGCACCTCGGCGTTGCGCATGGCCGGGGCGGCGTCCGCGTCGACCAGGTTGATCTCGATCTCCAGGCCGGCGGTCGGGCCGTCGGCCTGGAACGGCACGGTGCCGAGCATGTCGGCCAGCACGTCCAGGCAGCGGCGCACCTTCCGGCGGAAGACGACCCGGTCATGCGGCGAGAAGGCGGCGGCCACCAGATCCTTGCCCATGATCCCTCCCGGGGACGGCTGAGGACGAACCGGACGTCGATCACCGCTCTGTGAACGAACGCATGCGTTCGGTTCACCCTGCCATCTTGCGCTGTGGACCGCCAGAGATTCGAAAAGCGCCGCCCGGGACCCCGGACGGCGCTCTCGACAGTGGAGGGATCAGCCCTGCTGGAGGATGGCCTCGCCCTCGATCTCGATCTTGACCTTCTTGCCGATCATCACGCCACCGGCTTCCAGGGCCATGTTGTAGGTCAGGCCCCAGTCCTCACGGTCGATCTCGGTGTGCGCGCTGAAGCCGAAGAGGTGCTGCCCGTACGGGCTGGTGGTGGCGCCCTCGAACTCGACGATCAGCTCGACCGGCCGCGTCACGTCCTTGATGGTGAGCTCACCCTCGAGGACGAACTCGGCGCCGGCGTGCGACTTCACGCGGGTGCTCCGGTACTCCATCGTCGGGTACTTCTCGGCCTCGAAGAAGTCGCCGGTGCGCAGGTGGTTGTCCCGGTCGACCTGGCCGGTCTCGACACTCGCCGTCTTGATCGAGGCGGTGACCGCGGAGTCGAGCGGATTCTCTCCGACCACGATGGTGGCGCTTGCCTCGGCGAACTGACCGCGGACCTTGCTGACCATGAGGTGCTTGACCACGAACCCGACCCGCTTGTGCGCCGCGTCCAGCTCGTAGGTGCCGGCGGCGGGGATCTGGAGGCCTTCGAACGCACGGGTGCTGACGGTCATGACACTGCCTTCTTTCGAAGCTCTGTGGGGATGCTTGTCTGACGGAGCAACTATATGCTCGGCAATATTCCTCCTGTCAAGTGCCTGGTAGAGTTCACCCCGTGAACAAGGACCTGGACGACCCCCGCCTCACCGCAGTCGGCCTGCTCGCTGAGGCGTACACGGGATTGATGAACCGGCTCGCCGCGCAGTTCGAGGAGCACCGCCTCTCCCAGGTGGAGTTCGAGGTGCTGATGCGACTGGCCCGGTCCCCCGGCAACCACCTGCGGATGACCGATCTGGCTGGTCAGACCACACTTTCCACGAGTGGCGTGACCCGGGTCGTCGACCGCATGGAGCGCACCGGCCTGGTCCGGCGGGAGGCCTGCCCGAGCGACCGGCGCAGCTCCTACGCCGTGATCACCGACTCCGGGATGCAGCGTCTCGCCGACGTCCTGCCGGGCCACCTGGAGCTGGTCCAGAGGTGGTATGTGGGATTGCTCCCCGAGACGAAGCTCACTGAGCTGCTCGACTCGCTGCGCACGATCCGCGACGCGGTCAACCCATGCGCGACGGCGGGCAGCGCGGAAACCGCACTGCCCGCCGCGTAGGACAGGTCTACAGCCCGAGGCCCCGGGCGATGAGCATGCGCTGCACCTCGGAGGTGCCCTCGCCGACCTCGAGGATCTTCGCGTCCCGGTAGAAGCGGCCGACCGCCGACTCGTTCATGAACCCGTACCCGCCGTGCACCTGGGTGGCCCACCGGCTGTTCTCCATGGCGGCGTTGCTGGCGTTCAGCTTGGCGATGGCCGCATACCGCTTGAAGTCCTCACCGGCCAGCATCCGGGCCGCCGCGTCGTAGTAGCCGAGCCGCGCCGTGTGCGCACGCAGATCCATGTCCGCGATGAGGAACTTGACCGCCTGGTAGTCACTGATCGGGTGGCCGAACGCGTTGCGGTTCTTCGCATAGGTGATCGACTCGTCGACGCAGCCCTGGGCCAGCCCGACCGACAGCGCCGCGATCGCGATCCGGCCCTCGTCGAGGATCCGCAGGAACTGGGCGTACCCGCGGCCGCGCTCGCCGAGCAGGTTGGCGGCCGGCACCCGGACGTCGTCGAAGGACAACTCGTGGGTGTCCGACGCGCACCAGCCGACCTTCGAATATCCCGGCGCAACCGTGAAACCGGGCGTCCCCGAGGGCACGATGATCGTCGACAGCTCCTTGCTGCCGTCCGGGTTGGTGCCCGTCACCGCCATGACGTTGACCAGGCAGGTGATGTCGGTGCCGGAGTTCGTGATGAACGCCTTCGTCCCGTTGATCACCCATTCGTTCATGCTCTCGTCCAGCACCGCCCGGGTCAGCGTGCCGGACGCGTCCGAACCGGCACCCGGCTCGGTCAGCCCGAACGCGGCGAGCGCCTCACCGCTGGTCAACCGGGGCAGCCACTCTCTGCGCTGCTCATCGGTGCCGAACCGGTAGATCGGCATGGCACCCAGCGAGACGGCCGCCTCCAGGGTGATGGCGACCGAACTGTCCACCCTGGCCAGTTCCTCCAAGGCGATGCAGAGCGCGAAGTAGTCACCGCCCATCCCGCCGTGCTCCTCCGGGAACGGCAGGCCGAACAGGCCCATGCCACCCATCTGGCGAATGACCTCGTACGGGAAGGTCTTCTTCTCGTAGTGGTCGGCGATGACCGGCGCGACCTGCTCACGTGCGAACTGGCGCACGCTGTCGCGCAACTCCTCGTACTCCTTGTCGAGCCGGAAGTCGACCATCTCAGCCTCTCTCTACACAGGATTGACGCCGTGCCGGCGCCGTGAGAAGGAGCGGTCCCGGCCCCGCGCGGCGGAGAACCGTCGCACCAACTCGGCCCGCAGGTCGCCCGGCTCCACCACGGCGTCCACCACGAGCTCGCTGGCCAGGCGCATGATGTCGATGTCGCGCTCATACTCGGCGCGGCGCTCGGCGACGAACGCGGCCCGTTCCTCCGGGTCCTCGATCGCCGCGATCTTCTTGGCATAGACGGCGTTCACCGCCGCCTCGGCGCCCATCACCGCGATCTTGGCGGTGGGCAGGGCGATCGTCGCGTCCGGGTCGAAACCGGGACCGGCCATCGCATACAGACCGGCGCCGTACGCCTTACGAACCACCACGCAGATCTTCGGCACCGTGGCCTCGGAGATCGCGGTGATCATCTTGGCCCCGTGCCGGATGATGCCCTGTTTCTCCACCGCGGTGCCGACCATGAAGCCGGGCACATCGGTGAGGAACAGCAGCGGGACGTTGAAGGCGTCACAGAGCTGCACGAACCGGCTCGCCTTGTCGGCCGAGTCGACGAACAGCACACCGCCCTTGAACATCGAGTTGTTACCGACCACGCCGACCACCTCGCCGTCGAGGCGGGCGAATCCGACGGTCAGCTCACGGGCCCACAGCGCCCAGATCTCGAAGTACGAGTTCTCGTCGACCAGGCCCTTCACGTACCTCCGCATGTCGAAGGCCTGACGCTCGGAAGCCGGGACCAGAGCGGCCAGATCGACCGCGGCGGGCTTGGCGGCGGTGGCCGCCGGCGGCTGTGCGGTCCAGTTCGACGGGAGGTAGGACAGGTAGGTCCGGACCACGTCGAGCGCCTCGCGCTCGGACTTGCAGAGGAAGTGGCCGACACCCGACTCGGTGCAGTGCACCCGGGCACCGCCCATCGCCTCGAGCGTCGTCTTCTCCCCGGTCACCATCTCGACCATCCGGTCGGAGCCGAGGTACATACTCGCGTTGCCCTCGACCATCGCGACGACGTCGCAGAACGCCGGAATGTACGCCCCACCGGCGGCCGACGGCCCGAACAGCGCGCAGACCTGCGGGATCGAACCGGACGCCTTGACCTGGGTGTGGAAGATCTTGCCGGCGCCGCGACGGCCGGGGAACAGGTCGACCTGGTCGGTGATCCGGGCGCCGGCCGAGTCGACCAGGTAGACCATCGGGACACTCTGCTGGTAGGCGCGCTCGATGATGCGGATGATCTTCTCGACCGTACGGGCGCCCCAGGAGCCCGCCTTGACCGTCGAGTCGTTCGCCATCACGCACACGTCGCGGCCGTCGATCCGGGCGGCTCCGGTGATCACACCATCCGCGGGCAGCCCGTCGGCCAGACTGTTGGCGAAGAGTCCGTCCTCGACGAAGGAACCCTCGTCGACCAGCAGCGCGATCCGCTCGCGGGCGAAGAGTTTGCCCTTGTCGGCGTTGGCGGCGTGATAACGCTCCGCACCGCCCGCCAGCACCCGCTTGCGCGCTCCGGCGAGAGCCTCCGCGTCCATGCCTGCCTCCGCATCCGTAGCCGACGATGTCGACTTAACGAGCGTTAGGTTATCTCACCAAGTGGACGGCGGGCAATGCCGAACGGGAGCCCCCGTGGCTCGGGGGCTCCCGTTCGTCTTCACTGCTACCGGCGCTGTGGAGGAGCGCCGGCGATCATCGGCGCCGAAGCGAACCGATGCGGGTCACGCCCGGGACCGGCGCAACCCGGTCTTTCACGCGCTGATTCAGCGCAGGCCACCCAGCAGGTCCAGGGCGCCCAGGCCGCTCAGACCGCGGGGGAAGCTGGTGGCGGAGAACCGCTCGGCGTCCCGGGCGCTGCCCTGGTCGTAGCCGGTGACGTCGTCGACCAGCGGGATCTCGACGTCGCGGGCGCCGCCCTGGTCGTAACCGGCCTTGTCGTCCTGCACGTCGTTGTAGCCCTGGGCGCCACGGACGTCGCCCTTGTCGTCGTAACCCTGGGCGCCACGGACGTCACCCTGGACGTTGCGGTGCCGCTTCGGGCCCTTGTGGCCGTAGCCCTGGCCGCGGACGCCGGGGGCGTAGGCGTTGTTGTGGCCGTAGGCCGGACCCCGGACGCCGGCGACGTAGGCGTTGCCGCCGCCGCAGACCTGGACGCAGTCAGAGCCACCGAGGACGTAGGCCGGGGTAGCGGTGTAGACCGGAACGATCGGCTCCACGTACTGCACCGACTGGGTGTAGACCACGTCGGTGCCGCCGCAGGAGCCGTAGGCACCGGCGTAGCCGTACATGCCGAGCGAGCTGCCGCACGTGTCGACCGGGATGGCGACCGGCTCGACGTACTGGGCGGCGTCGTAGGCCGCGTAGTCGACCTGGTCGTAGCCGTAGTCGTAGCTGTCGACGACACCGTAGTCCGCGACAGCGTAGTCGGCGACACCGGCGGCACAGGCGCTGTCGACCACGTAGGCGGAGCAGCTCGAGTAGTTGTCGGCCCGCACGAACTGCTGGCGGACCGGGACCTCGACCGCCTGCACCGCGTGCACGGCCTGGCTGGCGTAGCCGAAGCTGCCGCCGCCGGAGCACGAGCCGTAGGAGCTGCCCGCGCCGAGCAGGGCGAACGAGCTGCCACAGCCGCTGACCGGCATCGAGACCGGCAGGGCGATCTGAGCGCCGTCGATGGTGCTGAAGTCGTTGAAGCTGACCTGGCTGACGCTACCGAAGAGCCCACTGATCCCGCCCAGGCCACCGAGGAGGCCGGACTCGGTGATGCTCTCCACCCGGTTGGTCTTGTCGACGGTGGCCTGTGCCATGGCGGCCGGCGCCAGCAACAGGGCACCCGCGGCCAGGATTCCGACACTCAGAGCCTTACGAACCCAAGTCTTCTTCATCAGAAAAGAGAAGCCTTTCACAAATGGTCAGCATTGATTTTGCTTATTCAGTTGACTGCTCTGTTTTTGGGCACAGTGATGCCCGAGACGGTGATGAACCGCGATCAGGTGAGGTCTCGGGCACTCGTACGATTCGCCGCCTGTACGCAAACGGTTCAGGAATCGCATGTCCCGGAAAAGACGGAACTACGCCACAGGTTCGGGGTTCATCCGCTCAGAGGTGATCACTGGTTCCGCGACGGGCCCCGACGGCGCGGGCAGCGCTCGGCCGTCCGCCGTTCCACCGCTGGTGCGCGGGGAGGCGGACGCCGTACACGGCAGCGCGCCGCCGGTCTCGTCAAGCGGTACCACCGGTGTCGTGAGAATCAACAGGTGGTTCTTCGGTTCGGGCTCCGGCGGCTGGACAGCCGCTTCGAGGAGCCCGTCGACCGCGGGTTCACACCTGGCCAGCCCACAGACGACGAGTGCACGCCGGCGCCACCGGGATCCGGTGCGTCCGGCGCGGCGCTCCGGCCGCCGCTCCGCCCCCTGGCTGTGGGACGGCATGAGCGGGGAGCCGCCGTGGGGATTCACCGCGGACCGGCGTGCCGTGCGCTCGAAGCGCTCAGCCTCCCAGTCCGTCATGATCTTCCCCTCGTCGTCAATAGATGACCGTTCCGGCGGTATTGGTCACTCGGTATTGGTAACGACGCGGAAGAGCCGGAAGTCACGCCGGGAAATCGGGAAAATGGCTATAGAAAATCGCGCGCAGAATCACACCAGACGGGTTCGCGGGCCCGCCCGGAGAACACCGGACGGTAACGGGCGCCCTACCAGGCGTTCCGCCAGAACAGCCGCCTCCAGGAGGGCGTCCAGATCTATTCCGGTGTCGATGCCCATGTCGTGCAACATGTGGACGACCTCCTCGGTGGCCACGTTGCCGGAGGCACCCGGGGCGTACGGGCAGCCGCCCAGTCCGCCCACGCTCGCGTCGAACTCGGTCACGCCCAGGTCCAGGGCGGTCAGGATGTTCGCGAGTCCCGTACCCCTGGTGTTGTGGAAGTGCAGCAGATCGGGCCGCACGGCGGTGAGGAGATCGCGGACCCGTCGCGGGGTCGCCATGCCGGTGGTGTCGCCGAAGGCGATGCGATCCGCGCCGTCGGCGCGGACCCGGGCCACGATGCCGGCGACCCGGTCCGGATCGATGTCGCCCTCGAAGGGGCAGCCGAAGCTGGTCGCCACGATGACCTCCAGCGTCGCGCCGGCCTCGTGCACCAGCGGGATGAGCTGGGCGATGTCGTCGAGGGACTCGTCGGTGGAGCGGTTGAGATTGCGCCGGTTGTGGGTGTCGCTCGCCGACACCACCACCTCGATCTCCCGGAATCCGGCGGCGAGTGCCCGCTGGGCACCGCGGCTGTTGGGGATCAGCGCCGAGTAACGCACGTCGGGGTTGCGCCAGGCAGCCGCCCACACCTCGTCGGCGTCGGCCATCTGCGGAATGGCCTTCGGGTGGACGAACGAGACCGCCTCGATCCGCCCCACACCGGTACGGCTGAGCGCGTCCAGCAGCCGGATCTTCGCCTCGGTGGCCACCGGATCCTCGTTCTGGAGGCCGTCCCGCGGACCGACCTCGCGGATCGACACCGTGGTCATCGCATCCTCCCGACGATGCCGGTGTCGTAGTCGCCGGCGAGGAACTCCGGGTTCTCCAGCAGCTCGGCGAAGAACGGCAGATTGTTCTTGGGACCGGCGATCTCGAAGCCGGCCACCGCGGCACGCGCCTTGGCGATCGCGTCGTCCCGGTCGGTGCCGAAGACGATCAGCTTCGCCATCAGGGAGTCGTAGTTCTGGCTGACCGTGTTGCCCGCGGTATAGCCCGAGTCGACACGGATCCCGTCACCGGCCGGCTCGACCCACGTGGTGATCTTGCCGGGGCCGGGGAAGAAACGCTTCGGGTCCTCGGCGTTGACGCGCAGCTCGATCGCATGCCCGTTCTGTCCTTCTACGACGGGCACCTCCTCACCGGAGGCGATCCGCAGCTGCGCCTCGACCAGGTCGATGCCGTGGATCAGCTCGGTGATCGGGTGCTCGACCTGCAGACGCGTGTTCATCTCCAGGAAGAAGAACTCGCCGGTCGCCGGATCCAGCAGACACTCCACAGTGCCCGCGTTGCGGTAGTTGACCGCTTCGCCGGCCTTGATGGCGGCTTCTTTCATCCGATCGCGCAGCTCAGGGCTCACCGCCGGGGACGGGGCCTCCTCGACCAGCTTCTGATTGCGGCGCTGGACCGAACACTCCCGCTCGGAGAGGGCGATCACCCGGCCGTCGGCCAGGCCGAGGATCTGCACCTCCACGTGCCTGACCCGGGGGAAGTACCGCTCGATCAGCACGTCGCCGCTGCCGAACATCCGCTCCGCGAAGGTGCGGACCTTCTCGTACTCCTTGATCAGCTGCTCGTCGGTCTCGGCGACGGCCATGCCCATCCCGCCGCCGCCCGCGGCGGCCTTCACCATCACCGGGAAGCCGATCGCTTCGGCCGCCGCCCGGGCGGCCTCGACACTGTCGGCCGGATCCGGCGATCCGGGTGCGACCGGCACGCCGGCCGCGGCCATCAGATTCCGAGCATTGATCTTGTCGCCCATCGCGGTGATCGCGTCGGCGCCGGGTCCGACCCACACCAGGCCATTCGCTTCGACGGTACGGGCGAAGTCGGCATTCTCACTCAGGAAGCCGTAGCCGGGGTGCACGGCTTGAGCGCCGGTCGACTTGGCGGCGGCGAGAATCGCCTCGGTGTTGCGGTAGCTCTGGGCCGGGTTGGCGGGGCCGATACACACCGCCTCGTCCGCTTCCAGGACGAACGGCATGTCGGCGTCCACATCGGAATGGACGGCGATGGTACGGATGCCGAGACGCTTGGCGGTACGGATGATCCGCCGGGCGATCTCGCCACGGTTGGCGATGAGCAGGGACTCGATCATGAGTGCTCTCCGTTGGGGTCAGGCTGCCTTGTGGGCGCTTACCCTTTTTATTCTGTTGTGCGGTTTTTGTGAAGTGGATCTGGTCGATCAGCTTTTGTGAAGGGCATCTGATCGATCAGCGCCTGATCGGCGCTTCGCCGAGGTCAGTGGCCGATCAGCGCATGGATCGCCGCCTCGCGGAGGCCAGTGGCCGATCAACGCATGGATCGTCGCGTCGCCGGGGTCAATGGCCGATCAGCGCATGGATCGTCGCGTCACGGAGCAGCGCCGCGCGGCGCACCCGGTCGACCTCGCCGCCCAGGAAGGGCGTCGAGTTCATCAGGCCGAACGCGGCATGGGCGAGCACCCGGGCCTCCGGAGCGGGCAACTCCGGGCGCACCCGGGACAGCACGCTCACCCACTCCTCGACATAGAGCCGCTGGAGCCGCCGGATCTGCCGGCGCGGATCCTCCGGCAGCCGATCCAGCTCATGCAGGTGCAGAGCGATCACCGCGGGGTTGGCCAGCGCGAAGTCGACATGGAAGTCGATCAGATCGGCCAGTGCGGCCTTCGCATCGTCCGGATGCCGGGCGACACGCTCCTTGCCACCCGCCAGCAGGCCCTCGCTGACCGGGATCAGCGCGGCCACCAGCATCGCCTCCTTGCCGGCGAAGTGGTGATAGAGCGCCGGGCCGGTGACGCCGGCAGCCGAGCCGATGTCGTCCATCGACACACCGTGGTAGCCGCGGGACGCGAACAGCCCCACGGCGATCTCCAGAATCTCGTCGCGGCGCGACCGCCGCCTCGGCGCCGGCGGGGTGGTCCGATGCCGCTGATCTACCGTCGTCACCTCGCAACTGTAACCCGTCGTCAAGGGGTTGCTTAACGGTCGTTCAGCCGATGGAGGACCTCGTCGTAAAGCTCACTCGCCAGGTCTCTGGTCGGAGCGTCCGGTCGCATCCGCTTCAGCAGAGCACCGAGGATCCGCTCCGCCTCCTTCGGCGAACCCGACCGCAGCAGCGCCTCGGCGAGCATGCCGTCCAACCGGTCGGCATCGTCGACGGCGCCGATCTCACGAAGGCGTTCCGGCGCACCGTACAGGTGTGGCAGGGCCTCCGCATAGCGGCCACGGCGCATCAGCAGGTTGCCGATCTCGAAAGCGAAGACCGACCGGCCCCAGATCACCCCCGGCTCCGCGGCCGATTCGGCCGGCAGCTCGGCATAACGCCGGGTGGCCAGCTCGATGACCTCCTCCGCCTCCGGCACCTCGTCGGCGTAGTTCAGCGCCATCAGCCTTTTACGCAGCACACGCAGCTCACCGACCAGGTCACCGGCATCACGCAGAGCCTCGGCCGCCGCCCGGAAGGTCAGTGCCGCCTCGCTGTCCCGGTCCACGTCGTAGAGCAGCTGACCGGCCTGCTCACCGACCTGGCCACGGCCGGCCGGATTGCCGTCCAACTGCTCGATCAGGTCGTGGTAGATCTTCAGCGCCCGATCGGTGTCCTGTAGATCCCGGTAGACGGCGGCCAGCAGGAAGCGGGTGTCGGCGGCCGGCTCGTCGAAGCCGAGCCGTTCGAAACCGAGCAGGGCCTCCTCCGCCACCTCGGCGGCCTCAACCGGACGGTTCGCCTGGTGATAGGCCTGCGCCAGCTCCTGCCTGACGAACAATCCGGGCGCGATCCACGCGATCTCGTCTTCGCCGTTTTCCCCAGCCTTCTCGGCCTTTTCGACCTTTGCGGATGTGGCTTGGCCGGATGCGGCTTGGCTGGATGCGGCTTCGCCCGGGGCGGCTTGGTCGCGTGCGGCTTGGTCGCGTGCGGCTTGGTCGCGTGCGGCTTGGCCCGGTGCGGCTTGGTCGCGTGCGGCTTGGCCCTGCTCGGCGCAGAGGGCGACTGCTTCGACGAGGTCGTCGATCGCCTCGGCTGCGCGGTCCAGTCGCATCAACGCTCGGCCCCGGGTGACCCGGACCGGCAGTTGTGCACCCTCCAGACCGAATGCCAGCGGCACACCGAGCGCGGTGACCGCCTCCTCCGGATCGTCGGTGAGCTGGCCGAGAACCATGCCGGCCTCGGCGGTCTCCCGGATCGGGCCGTGCTCGCGGTAGAACACCCACGCCGACCGGGCCGCCTCGATCGCCTCCTCGCTCCGGCCCGCCATCGCCCGGTTCTGCGCCCGGACCATCGCGTGATGCGCCATACGCCGCTGGTCACCGGTCTCCGCAGCCACCCGGTCCGCGCGGTCACCCACCTCGTTCGCGTCATCCAGACGGTCGAGCAGCCGGTAAGCCTGCGACAGGCGGATCAGTGCACTCGCCCGGCTCCCCGGGTCACCGAGCTCCTCCTGCACAGCCACATCCGCGTCGAGCACGGGCAGCAACTCGGCACTCGGCTCACCGTCCCGCGCCCGGTACAGCGCTAGCCGGGCACGCACCGCACTCGCCCGTGCGGTGTCGCCGGCCTCGGTGAACAGGTCTGCCGCCCGCTCCCACGCCGCCGCCGTCCCCTCGACCGCGTCATCGGGCAGGACGAACCCACGCAGCGTCCACAGACGGCCGGCCAGCGACGGATCGCCCGGGTCGTCATGCCGGGCGTCGTAGGCCGCCAGAACCGCCCGGAGTGCATCACCCTGGTCTTCCCGGTAGTGCTGCTCCGCCAGATCGATCAGCTCCGCAGGCGTCGCCGCCTCGTCGATCGTGACCACCGGCTCCTCCCGACGGACCGGCTCCGGCGTCCCGACCGGCACCCGCCGGGCCGTCGGAGACAGCGGAACCTCCACCCCGTACGGCTCGGCGGACATCCGCTCCCGGATCACCTCGCTCTGGTGGCCGGTGCCGTTACGGGCGTCGAACCGGGCCGCGAGGTCGGTCGCGAACGTCTCCAGCTCGACGGCCAGCTCGGCGGCCGGTGTGTCCGGCCGGCCCGCCCGCCGAACCGGGGAGTCGCCGTGCCCGATCGCGGTGATCCGGCGCAACAACTGCACCGCGCAGGCCGCGAAGTTCATCGCCGCGGCAGGTGAGGGCGCCCGGTCCAGCCAGTCGATGTGCCGCTGCAGGATCTCCAGGCCACGGTGCTCGTTGCCGGTCCGCGCGCAGAAGTCGATGTGGTCACCGATGCCCCACAGATCAGCCAGATTGTTCCGTTCGACCAGGTACGAACGCCGGTGCGCGTCCGCCGCCTCCTGGAGCCGGCCCGTCTTGAGATAGACCACCATCAGCTCGCTCAGGATGCTCTGCGGCTGCTCGCTGCACGACAGGTCACCGGCGAGCACCGGTGTCGCCAGCTCGACGGCCTCCTCGAAGCGCCCCTCTGCGGCAAGGTGGTTGACCAGGCTCGTCGGATCACAACCCGCACAGTCGGACAGCGGGTTGCGCGGAGCGGCCTGCCACTTGCGGAACCAGTCGGCCGCCTCGTCGGTCAGCCCCACGTGCTGGGCCACCAGGTAGCGGTGCTTGTAGACGGGCTGCAGGCCGTGACCGCTCTCCCGGTAACGCCGTTCCATGTCGTCGAGCACCGCATACGCCCGTTCCAGCGGCAGTTCCGGGAACCTGGTCATCGAGTGGACCATGTTCTTGAACAGCCACAGCAGGTTGTGCATCCACCGCTCGTGGTACGGGCTCGGATTGCGGTCGAAGTCGGCTACGCACCAGGAGAACGTCGGGAACGCCCGCACCGGCTCGCCGCCGTAGATGTAGGCGGTCGTCGCATACAGGCGGGCGGAGAACTTGAGCGCCGCGTCATCGGTCGTGTCCACGTGCCGGAGCACCTGGTCGATCAGGGCGATCTGGGCGGCGCCGTAGGGCAGCTGCTGTGCCTCGCCGAGCAGGCCCCAGAGTTCCGGAGCAGTCTTCATCGGGTCTCCTCCCCGTCCTGTTCCCCGGTGTTCCGGCCGGTCTGTTCCCCCGTGCCGCGCCCGGTGGTCTGGTCACCCGAGCCGCTCCCGGTCTGGTTCCCCGTGCCGCTCCCGGTCTGGTCGCCCGGGCCGCGGCCGGATGGCTCTGTGCCGGTCTGGCCGGGGACCGCCCGGTCGAGCAGGCCCAGGAACGATGTGGTCAGCAGGGCCGCGTCGGCCGGGCGGATCGGGTGGTGGCCGAGCAGCAGCGCCTGGCCGTACAGCGACTCGACCGCCAGGCCGGACAGTTCGGCGTCGCCGAGCGCGGCCACCCGGCGGACCAGCGGATTGCGGTGGTTCAGTACCAGCTGTGGCCGATCGGTGGGCACCGTCCGGGACAGTGCGTCCAGCACTCCTCCCCACAGGTCGTCGGCCTGATCACGGCTCGCCGTGAACTCGTCGCGGAACGCCGCCGCCCGGCTGACCAGGTAGAGCGCCGGTGTCGTCACCGGGTCGAAGGCGCGCACCACGACCTCGCAGCCGAGCCTGTCCAGCCGGCGCTGCGCGGCCGCCAGGAACGGGCGCATCTGCAACTCGGCCTGTGCGTCCACAGTGGTGAAGCGCGTTGTCAGGTCGGTCGGGTCAAGGCGTTCCGCGTGGACCTCCGGATCGAGGGCCGCCAGCCGCTGGATCAGCTCGGCGTCGTAGACGTAACCGCCGTTGATCAGGCCCAGGTCCTGTGCCGCCGCAACCCCCGCGAGCTGCCGGAACTCGTCGGCGGTGGCCGCATAGCGCAACATGCCGTACCGGGCGCGGAACTCGGCCAGCGTGACCTCGCCCATGTTCGTCTGCATCGGGTACCACTGCTCGACCAGGCGCAACATCTCGTCGTCGTGCAGCGCCAGAGCCTTCACACCGAGATGGTGGATGCTCAGGAACTCGCCGAGCCGACGCGGATCGGTCGCCGACAACCGCACCAGCCAGCCGCGCAGCTGGTCGGCGATAGCCTCCCGGGTCTCGGCCAGCATGCCGTCGTCGTAGAGCGCCTCCCGGCTCGCGGTGGGACGCAACTCGGTGCTGTCCACGACGCAACGGGCGAAGAACGCCCACTCGGGCAGCAGGCCCTCGACGCTCTCGGAGAGGAGCATCCGCTTCAGGTAGACACGGTGACCGCCGCGACTCGCGGGGTTGACCGGGGTCGGCAGCACGAACGCGGCGCCGGTCAGGCCGGCCGCGGGCACGTTCAGCTCGATCACGTCGAACGGGCGGAACCCGAGAGTCCGCTCGGCATAACTGAGGCGGGACTCGGTGGGCAGCTCCCACGGCACCGTGCCGGTGGTGACCTTCCGGCCGTCTACCGACACCGTGACGGGCAACAACGACCCATACGTACGTGCCAGGTCGGTCACCGTCTCACCGGTCAGGTAATGCTCGGCTCCCCGGCGGGGCAGCAGGGTGACCGTGGTGCCCGGCTCCCGCTCGTCGCCGGGGCGGACCGCATAGCGCCCGTCGGAGAAGCCGGTCCAGAGCACCGGGGCGGCGCCCTCGCGGCGGGTGTGCACCCGGATCTCGTCGGCGACCAGGAAGCAGGAGAGGAGGCCGATGCCGAACTGCCCGAGGAACTCGTGCCGGGCGAACCCCAGCTCGTCCCGTTTCGAACTGCGCCCGATGGTGGCGAGCAGCTCGTGCACCTGCGCCTCGGTCAGGCCGATGCCGTTGTCGTCGATCCGCAAAGTGCCATCACCGGTGCCGTCGGACGAGACGACGGAGATCACGCCGGAGTGCTCGGGGCCGACCGCGGTGATCGCGTCGACGGCGTTCTGCAGCAGCTCACGGACGTAGACGCGGGGGCTCGCGTAGAGGTGGTGGCTGAGCAGATCGACAATGCCCCGTAGGTCGACCTGGAACGTGTTGCTCACGCGCGGCACGGTACCGGTTACCACCGACAAAATCCGACCGATATCACTCGGTGAGCCTCGGCGGATGGATCTTGCCGGGTGCCGACCGCGACAACCCCCGTCGGCCCGGTCACCCAGGCGCGCCGCCGCAATCGGCACCGGCTGCCCCGTCCGCAGCTGCCCGGCCGACATCTTTCTCCGGACATCGCCACCCATACGGCGCCTGAGTCCCATCAGCCGTCGCCCCGTCAAGTGCCGGTCATCAGGCGCCGGCCGGACTTGTTGATTCGCGGTTGGCCAGCAGAAGCATGATCAACAAAAGCACCAGGGCGATCGGCCAGACCTGCTGTGCAGCGGTCCAGCCGGTGGGGCCCGGCATCAACCAGGGCGAGGCCTGCTGGGTGAAGAACAGACTTCCGACCAGCAGCACCCCCTGTGCGGCCGGACCGACAAGGGCGCCGGTCGTCGTCTCGCGGTAACGCGCCCCGACCGCGGCGGCTGCCACCGGCAACAACCCGCACACCGCCGCCTGAAGGATCACCAGGCCCGCCGGCCACGTGATGTGCGAAGCAACGGCCTGCCGCACCCCGATGTAAAGCAGTGCCCACACGGCGACCGCCGGCAGCAGCACCAACGCCGCTCGCAGCCACTGCCGCACCCATCGGGACACCGGCGTGATCACTGTGGACCCCATCGCGTCGGGGAGCGCGAACCCGGCCCCGGCCCCCAGCGCACCCGCCGCCAGCCACAACCCGGACAGCACCGCCCAGTCCAGCGGATTCTCGACCAGCACCGACATCTGTGCCAGCACCGCGAGAAGGACCGCTGCTCCGAATGGCCACCACGGCACCGCCCGTACCAGGTGCGGGATCAACAGCCTGGTCGTCGTCAGCAGCCCGCTCAGCGGAAACCCGGCCGTCGTCGGAAGCCTGTCGGTCATCGGCAGACGCCCGCTTCGCTGCGTGGCTCGCCCTGGGACTCGGCCGCGGGAACTGCCGGCGGAGTGAGAGTCACACCGAGGCCGGCAAGTGCGGTCGACGACGGGTCGCGCAACTCCGTCCAGTGCTCCGCCAGATATCCGGCGACCTCGTCATACGGCCGGTCCAGCAGGGTCACGGCGGCGTCCAGTTCAGCCTGGCCATACCGCGCCCGAGGAATCCGGAGCTCACCGTTACGGACCTGTTCGACGCCGTTCGGCAGACTCTGTGCGAGCAGCCACAACGCGGCGGCTGTGCGGTGCTGGCCCGAGGCGTCGCAATCGGTATGGAAGAACCCGCCCGTATACATCTCCACCGACGCTGCCGCGTAGTCCCGCGCCATCCTCGTCCGGGAGTCCGCTGCCCAGCCGCCGATCCGGCCCCACGAGTGGGAGGTGACGATCTCCGGGATTCCCGGGGTGATCGGCTCCCGGTCGTACCCGGTGCCGATCTGCCGCACCGTGGGCCGCTGGGCACCGGGTGGCAGGTGTGCCGCGACCGGCTCCACCGCCTCCCTCCAGTTCTCGATCCAATCCTCGAAGTGGGGCAGCGCGCAGTAGTGGACCTGCTGATGCGTCTGGCAGGACAGGACCGCGGGACCGGTGTACTGATTCACCAGGTCCATGCTGATCACCGTCGGTGTCTCCGCTGTCTGCCGCTCGACCGACACACCGGCGCATGCGACGGCCGCCACCAGGACTGTCGCCGAGGCTTTCGGCCAGGCCCGCCACGCGACGGCCGCGGCCAGCGCGATCAACACCCCGACCAGGTAGATCAGGTGCCATCCAGAAGGGCGGGGTGCCCCGATCTCCCATGGCGGCTCCGGAACCGGCCACAGCGCCCCGGTGTAGTTCAGCGGATAGTTGGGCAGAGCCAGCAACGCGATCAGCAGAGCGCAGAGCGCGACGACGGTGAGCGGCCCGGCCGCGGGCCCCGGTAGCACGCGGCCCACCAGGACACCGATGACCGCGCCGATCGGTGGGATCACCAGGACCACCGCGGACGCCCAGGGATCGAACTCACCGACCGGCCAGGTGGGCAACAGCAGCAGCAGGGACAGCAGCTGGACCGCCGCACCGGTGAGCATGGCGACCGGCACCGACACCAGCATCGCGAGCGCCCGGCGGGCTGGACCGGCAGGCATGGCACTGGTGCTCTCCTCGGCGCCGGCCCTTCGATCCCGGCCGGCGGCCAGGTGCGTGGCCATCAGCAGACCGGCGGACAGGACCAGCGAGCTCATCCCGGAGTTCTCGGCGAAGGTGGCCCAGGTCGGCATCCTCGTCCAGGCCCAGACGACACCGAGTGCTGTCGCCAGGAGAGCCCCGCCCCAGTAGAACGGGCTGTGCAGCAGGCGTCTGGCCTCGGCCCGGCCCAGTGCCACCGTCGCCGCTCGCGGGGTCGCCATCGCCTGCCCGGCAGGCTCCATCGTGACGGTCACCGGGTCGCTCCGGTGGTCACCGCGTTGCCGAGCAGCAGCAGGTATCCGTCCTCGATGGACGGCCTGGCCGCCTCGGCGCCGGCCGGTTGGTGCCCGATCGTCCGGTAGAAGCCGTCCGCGTTCCGCCAATAGGCCGCATTGCCCACCGGCGGCTGTTCGGAGAGCCACACCTGCCCTTCGGCGACGCCGGCCAACTCCCGTGGGCTGCCCTCGAAGACCACCCGGCCGCCGCTCATCACCACGACCCTTTCGCACAGGGCACCGACGTCCTCGGTCTGGTGGGTGGAGAGCAGCACGGTCCGCCGCTCACCGAGCCGGGAGATCAGCGCCCGGAACAGCATCCGCTGCTCCGGGTCGAGACCGACGGTCGGCTCGTCCAGGACCACCAGGGCCGGATCACCGAGCAGCGCCTGGGCCAGGCCGAGCCGCTGGCGCATCCCCCCGGACAGCTTGCGGACCTTGGTCTTCGCCCGATCGGTGAGCTCGACCTCGTCCAGCACGCGGCGCACCTCGGCCCGGCGCTGCCGACCGTCGGTGATCTCCTTGAGGACCGCGACGTAGTCAAGCAGGTCATACGTGGTGAAGTTGGGGTAGAGCCCGGGGTTCTGCGGCAGATAGCCGATCCGTCGCCGCACCTCGGTCCGCTGGGCGGCCACGGCCGGGTCGAGCCCACCCACCCGGATCGTCCCGGCATCCGGGGCGAGCGCGGTGGCCAGGCAGCGCAGCAGAGTGCTCTTTCCGGCGCCGTTCGGCCCGAGCAGGCCGGTCACTCCCACCGTGATCTCCATGTCGACGAAGTCGAGCGCGACCGTCGCACCGTAGCGTTTGGCGAGGCCCTGAACAGCAACGATGGTCATCGGTTTTCCCCCAGGTCGAAGCGGCGGCGGCGCAGGATCAGGACAGCGGCGGCGAGCACCGCGGACACCAGGTAGGCGAGTTGCGCGGTGGGACCGAACATCGACGCCACGGCCCGCTCGTCACTCGCGGCAGCCAGCACACCGGTGATCCAGAGCCCACCGAGAATCCCGGCCGCGACCGGCAGTGACAGGACGGTGGCCAGCGCCAACGTCCCGGTGCAGAGCAGGAGGGCGGGGAGCAGCCAGGCCGCCGCATACCACCCGGGGCCGGGCAGCAGCACCGCGGCGACGGTCGCCATCAGGACGGCGACGCCGATCACCGAGACCGCCCGCCACAGCACCAGGGCCGGCCCCGCGGCGGGAGTGGTGCCGGTGATCTCGTGCATCGGGTCGGCGGGTGGACCGTAAGCCCCCGAGACGGCGATCACCGGGAGGATCGGGGCCAGCACCAGGAAGGCCTGGGCGATCGGCACGGAACTGTCGGCGCCGACCCGGGCTGCGGCGACCGCCAGCATCAACACGGCGGCCGTCGCCAGCACCCACGACCAGCGCAGCGTGGGCGTGGCGGTGAGCAGGCGAAACCGGTGCTCGGGCAACCCGGCACGGGTCAGCAGCCGCTGGATCGAACCGACCCGGGGCGCGTGGATGTCGTCGTAGACAGCGGACCAGCTGTCGGCCAGCCAGGCGTCGTCGGCCGGGATCAGGGCCCGGCAGCCGGCGCAGGCCAGCAGGTGCGCCTCCACCGCCATGATCCGGCTGGGACCGAGAACACCGGTCTCATACTGCTCGAGCAGGCCTGGGTCGAGATGCCAGTCGGTGGTCATGTGAGCAGCTCCCTCAGCCGGGTCCGGGCGCGCATGAGACGTGTTTTCGCGGTGCCCTCGGCGATGCCGAGCAGTTTTGCCGCCTCGCGGACCGAGAGGCCGTCGAGCGCGGTCGCCTCGATCAGCCGGCGCAGCTCGGGGGAAAGCCGGTCAAGGGCCGGGCCGAGAGCGCCGTGCTCGACGCCGAGCAGCACCAGCTCCTCGGCGGAGGGGGTGGTGGCGACATCGGGCAGCTCGTCTGCGGGACCACTCAGCCAGCGGTGCGCCGGCCCGCGCAAGGTCGAGAGGAGCCGCCGGACGGCGATGGTCCAGAGCCAGGCTGCGGCGTCGGCGCTCGTCTCCACATACCGATCGGAGTCTTTCCACACCGCGACGAACGTGTCCTGGATCGCCGCGTCCACCACATCGGGGTCGGCGCATCGCCGGCGCAGTCGGGCACGGAGCCAGCCGGCATGCCGGTGGTGCAGCAGGCGCAGCGCCGACGTCTCCCCGGCGGCGATGGCGTGCAGCAGCTCCGCGTCACTGCTCTGCTCGCTGACCGGGGGTATCGGTCGCTGTCTTCTTCGTCGCACATCTGGACTATCGCGGACGACCCCGGATTTGGTTCACGCAAAGCGGCGCCGCCTGTGGAAGGCGACGCCGCTACGGTTTCTCCGGATGCGGTGGACCAGAGGTCAGCTGAGCCCGCCGGGCTCCGCGCCCTTGGCGATCGGGGCACGGACCAGGTTGCCCCACTCGGTCCAGGAGCCGTCGTAGTTCCGGACCTGGGGATAACCGAGCAGGTGATGCAGCACGAACCAGGTGTGGCTGGACCGCTCGCCGATCCGGCAGTAGGCGATGATGTCGTCCGCCGGTTCGAGGCCCAGCTCGTCACCGTAGATCTTGACGAGTTCGTCGTGGGGCTTGAACGAACCGTCCTCGTTCGCCGCCGACTTCCACGGCTTGCTCACGGCGCCCGGGATGTGCCCGCCGCGCAGCGCGCCCTCCTGTGGATAAGCCGCCATGTGGGTGAGCTCACCGGTGTACTCCTGGGGCGAGCGCACGTCGACCAGCGGCCGCCCGCTGGAGATGTGGCCCATCACCTGGTCACGGAAAGCGCGGATCTCCGCGTCGTTGCGGACCGGGGCCGGGTAGTCGGCCGGCGGACGGGTGGTCTTGTCCCTGGTCAGGGTGCGTCCCTCGGCTGCCCATTTCTGCCGGCCGCCGTCGAGCAACCGCACGTCGCGGTGACCGAAGAGGCTGAAGACCCACAGCGCGTACGCCGCCCACCAGTTGAAGTTGTCGCCGTAGAAGACGATCGTGTCGTCGCGGCTGATGCCCTTGGCGGCGCACATCTCAGCGAACGCCGCCGGGTCCAGGTAGTCGCGGGTGAGCTGGTCGTTGAGCTCCAGGTGCCAGTCGACCTTGACCGCGCCGGGGATGTGGCCGGTGTCGTAGAGCAACACGTCCTCGTCCGACTCGACGACGACCAGGCCGGCAGTGTCCAGATTCGCGGCAAGCCATTCAGTGGTGACCAGTTTGTCAGGATGCGCGTACGCCTGAAGCGCCTGCGCCGGATCGTTCGGAACGGACATGCCTGTCACGCTAGCGCTTATCCGCCGCCGATCGGGACCGGCGACGAACGCTTTGCGACGCCGGGATCGCCCGGAGCAGCCAGGTCAGCGCCGGCTCACCTCGAGGCCGGGTGATCTCGGGCGAAACTGATGTGACGCCGGTGACATGTGGATAACCGGGTGAATTCGTCGTACCCGGTGCCTAGGCTCGCCACATGTTGCTTCGGATGTCCACCTTGCTGCTCAAGACCCTGCGTGAGGAGCCGGCGGACGCGGAGGTGCCGAGTCACCGCCTCCTCGTGCGCGCCGGGTTCGTCCGTCGCGCCGCTCCGGGCGGCTACACCTGGTTGCCACTCGGCAAGCTGGTCCTCGACCGGGTCGTCGCGGTCGTCCAGGAGGAGATGGTCACGGCCGGCGGACAGGAGATCTCGTTCCCCGCACTGCTGCCGAGGGAGCCCTATGAGACGAGCGGCCGCTGGACCGAGTATGGCGATGACATCTTCACGCTGAAGGACCGGCGCGGCGCCGATCATCTGCTCGCGCCGACACACGAGGAGATGGTCACGCTTCTCGTGCAGGACATGACCGGGTCCTATCGGGACTTTCCACTCATCCTCTTCCAGATTCAGACCAAGTTCCGCGACGAGGCACGGCCGCGGGGCGGCCTGCTGCGCGGCCGCGAGTTCCTCATGAAGGACGCCTATTCCTTCGACCTGACCGACACCGGCCTCACCGAGGCGTACGCACGGATGCGTGCCGCCTACCAGCGGATCTTCACGCGCCTCGGGCTGGAGCACTCGATCGTCTCGGCGGTGTCCGGAGCGATGGGCGGCTCGGCGTCCGAGGAGTTCCTGGCCACGGCCGAGGTCGGCGAGGACACCTACGTCGGCTGCACGGTCTGTGACTACGCCGCCAACACCGAGGCCGTCACCACACCGGCCCCGCCCGCCCGCGAGGTGACCGCGGCCCCGACGGCCGTGCACGACACTCCCGGGACCCCCACCATCGCCTCCCTGGTCGAGCTGGCCAACGAGCGAGCACTCGGCGGGCGGACCGACTGGACGGCTGCTGACACTCTGAAGAACGTGGTGGTCACCGTGCAACATCCCGGCCGCGAGCCGGAGTTGCTGGCGATCGGCCTGCCCGGCGACCGTGAGGTCGACCTCAAGCGGCTCAACGCCGCCCTGGCCCCGGCGACCGCGGTCCTCTTCGACGGCTTCGACGCCCGCCCCGACCTGGTCAAGGGCTACATCGGACCGCAGGGCATCAAGATCAGATATCTGGCGGATCCCCGCGTCGCCCCCGGCACCGCCTGGTTGACCGGCGCCAACGAACCCGGCAGGCACGCCACCGACGTGGTCTGCGGCCGCGACTTCACCCCCGACGGGACGATCGAGGCGGCCGAGGTCCGGCCCGGTGATCCCTGCCCGGCGTGCGGTGACGGCAGTCTCACCATGCGCCGCGGCATCGAGATCGGCCACATCTTCCAGCTGGGCCGCCGCTACACCGACGCGTTCAAGGTCGACGTGCTCGGCGCTGACGGCAAGCCGGCCCGGCCGACGATGGGCTGCTACGGCATCGGCCTGTCCCGGGCGGTCGCGGCCGTCGCCGAGCAACACCACGACGATCGCGGGCTGATCTGGCCGGACTCGATCGCCCCCGCGGACGTGCACATCGTCGCAGCCGGCAAGGACGGCCAGGTCGAGGCGGCTCTCACCCTGGCCGGAACGCTGTCAAAGGCCGGGCTCCGCGTTCTCGTCGACGACCGGCCCAACGTCTCGGCCGGGGTCAAATTCACCGACGCCGAGCTCATCGGCATCCCCCGGTGCGTCGTGGTCGGCCGCCGTCTCCCCGAGGGGTACGTGGAGGTACGCGACCGTCGCACGCAGGAGCGAAAGGAAGTGCCCCTTGTGGACGTCTCGGGTGTAATGACAGCGGAGCTCGGGTAACCCCGTGAGGCAACGGCGGTGGAGGAGCAGAGCAATGGTCAGGCTGGTCGCGGACGCGATGACCCGGCGGGTCGTCTACCTTCCCGAGGACACCCCACTCGACGAGGCCGCCCAGGTGATGAGCGACCAGGGCATCGGCGACGTCGTCGTCACCCAGGGCCCGACCATGGCCGGCATCGTCACCGACCGGGACATCGTGGTCCGGGCGATAGCCGAGAAGTTGTCGCCGGCCACCACGACGCTGGGGGCGATCGCCACTCGTGAGCTGTTGATGATCGAGCAGAGCGCAACGGTCGAGGAGGCCGTTCACGCGATGCGAGATCGAGGCGTCCGCCGGCTCCTGGTCTGCGATGCCGACCGCAAGCTGGTCGGCATCCTCAGCCTCAGCGACGTAGCGCTCCTACCGACGTCCTCAGCCGCCGCCTGATCCCACCCGCAACGTGGTCGGCCCGCTTGGAGGCCCGTTCCGCCCAGCGCCCACTGGGATTCCGGCTGTCCGCAATTGACGTCGGTCCGGCATCACGGGCCAGTCAAATGGTGGGCGGCCGGAATCTCGGGCCGGCCACACCACGGACCACCCACGCCACGGACCACCCGCACCACGCACCGCCCGCAGCACGGACCGCCCGCACGACGAGCCGCTCGCACCATGAACCGCCCACCACGAGCCGCCCGCATCACGAGCCGCCCGCACCACGGGCCAGCCGCGACGCCGGTCGCATCGCCGGCCGGGGGAATTGCGGGCGGCAGGGTGAGGTGGTGAGGCAGCGCACGGCAGGCGCTGCGGAGATCAGCGCGTAGGGTCGATGGTGTGAGTGATATGCCGCCGAAGCTGGCTGAGATCGTCGATGAGTTTGCGACCGCTCCGCGCGATGTCGTGCTGGAGATGCTGCTGGAGTTCGCCGATGCGATGCCTCCGCTGCCGGAAGACCTGGCCGGGCATGAGGGCATGGAGCAGGTTCCCGAGTGCCAGACGCAGTTCTTCCTGAAGGCGGTCGTGCAGCCGGACGGCAGCGTGGTGTCCCTGTTCGACTGTCCGCCCGAGTCGCCGACCACGCGCGCGTTCGCCGGCATTCTGGCCGAGGGCCTGGCGGGAGCCTCCGCCACGGAGGTTCTGGCCGTACCCGATGATCTTTATTCTCGGATGGGTCTCGCCAACGCGATCAGCCCGCTGCGGGTGCGTGGCGGGACAGCGATCCTGGGTCGCCTCAAGCGGCAGGTCGCCGAGCAGGTGACCCCTCTCCAGGCTGAGTGACGTGGATATTCAGGTCTGGTCCGACGTTGTCTGTCCGTGGTGCTACCTCGGCAAGGTGCGGCTGGAGAAAGCGCTGGCGACCTTCGGCCCCGAAGCGACGGTCACCTATCGGGCCTACCAACTGGACGCCGCGCCGGTGCCGGAGCCACTGCCGATCAAGCACGTGATGGCCGAGAAGTTCGGGGGACCGGCGCGGGCCGAAGAGATGTTCGCGCGGGTGAAAACAGTGGCCGCCAGCGAGGGCCTGACGCTCGACTTCGATCGGGCACTCGCCGCCAACACCTTCGCGGCACACCGGCTGATCGCCTGGGCGGCAACACAGGACCGGCAGGCCGACATGCTGGACGCCTTGCAACGCGCACACTTCACCGACGGCATCGACATCGGCTCATTACCGGCACTCGCCGACGTCGCCGGCTTGATCGGGCTGGACGCCGCGGCAGCGCTGGCTCACCTCGAGTCGCAGGCCGGAACCGCCGCGGTCAACACCGACATCGAAGAGGCTCGGGCGCTCGGCATCAGCAGCGTTCCCACCTTCGTAATCGACGGGAAGTACGTGCTTTCGGGCGCTCACGACACCGAAACGCTGCTGGCCGCCTTCGAGGAGATCGCCCGACGGGAGAGCGCCAACGCCGGTCTATGACGTTTCACGTGAAACGACATAGACACTCGTCAGTGCACCTCGGGTACGGACCGCGCGAGACCGTCGATGACCTCCGCGCCAGGTAGGGCGCCGATCGCTGGGCCGGCAATAGCGATCTTGCTGTGCCGGAGACCCGAGCCGATGATCACGTGCGGGGTGGCCACCACGCGGGCATCGACCAAGATCGGCCAGTCGACGGGCAGCCCGATCGGGGTGATGCCGCCATATTCCATACCGGTCAATGACACCGCTTCGTCCATCGACGCAAAGCTGGCCTTACGTACGTCGAGGTGCCGGCGGACCACACCGTTCACGTCCGCCCGCGTGGTCGCAAGGATGATGCAGGCCGCATATCTGGTGACTCCACCCCGGGCGCCGGCCACGATCACGCAGTTGGCGGATTCGGCGAGGGCAACGCCGTACGCCTCACAGAAAGCCGCGGTGTCCGCCAGGTCGGGATTGATCGGTGCCACCAGTACGTGGTCGGCGTCGATGGGACCTTCGGGCGGCCAGACCGCAAGAGCCTTGGCGACCGGCGGAGCGAGCAGATCGGGGCGGGACTGGGCGGGTTCGGTCTGGAGGCTTCCCATCATCCCGCCATCCTGACCCAATCCGATGATCACGGCACATCGGGCCACTAACGAGATCCGGCATGCGGAAGGAGCCGGCCGCCCGGATAGCGAAGCCACCCAGGCCGCCAGGTCTATGAGGGAGCTGAGTGGCCCACGCACGCCGTTACTGCCGCCCGCAGGACCAGAACCGCACTGGCGCCTGCTCGCAGGATCAGCGACACGGCCCCTGCTGGGCCTCGGAGCGACTTAACGCCTCAAAATGCCCGAGGCCCAAGCCCGAAGCCCAAGCCCGAAGCCCAAGCCCGAAGCCCAAGCCCGAAGCCCAAGGCCCGACGGAACCGGGAACGAATCCAGGGGGAGCCTACGAGGCCAACTTAGGAGCCTGCGGCGCCCGCGCGTAGAAGCACGCAGCAACGAATCCCGCCCGCAAACCGACGAACCACACGAACCCGCTCCCGAGGCTGACCAAACGAACCGCTCACAAGGCCGATCAACAACGAATCCCACTCGGCGAACCGATGAACAAGGAAGCCGGGGCAGGCGGCCGCAAATCGTGGGGTGCGGCGGACAATAGTCCTGAAATACACCAGATGCAGCCAGATCGGCGTCGGTGAACGCGTTCCGAGCGGGAAAGAGCCGGAAAGCGCTCAGATTCGGCCCGATCATGCCGACCGTCAGGGGTTGTGGAGGATCGTCGGCAAGCGCGCGTAGGGACCGTCAGTGGTCTCGCGTTGATGGTCGGTGCCACAGCGCTGGTCGCCGTCTCCGGCGGCCAGCACTCGGTCTTCGCGGTCCTCGTCCTCGGCATGCTGGCGCTGGTGATGGCGCACGCCCTGGTCGTCGAGATCCAGCGCCAGGCCCGCCGTCGATCGCAAATCGTCTGGTACCGGACCGACACGGTCAACACCATCCTGCTGGGATGCTGGGCCTTCATCGCGGCCGTGACCGCAGTGACACCGTTCGCCGCCCCGCCAGTACGAGCCGTCAGCGCCCTGCTGGCCGCCGGTTACACCGCAGCCTGCCTCTACTTCGTCGCGGAACGCCGACGCGCCGTCACGTCCCCGCTCCGGCCGGCACCCGCGCCCGCCCCGGCCGTCGACTCCAGTGATCCGCTGGCGGGCTCGACCCCGTCGGTCTGACCGTCAAGGGTCGGCAGCACCACCATCAACGGTGGCACCGGCACACCAGTGGTCTCGATCGGCAACTCCGGCACCGGCAGCCAGTCGACCCCGAGCTGTTCGGGCCCGAAGCCGTCATCGCGCCCGACCCGCGGCTCCCCATCCGCCACGGTCACCGCGAAGACCGACGTCATGCCCGACGGATAGGGCATCTCGAGCACGTAGCGGGCGTCGCTGACGATGAGGCCGGTCTCCTCGAAGACCTCGCGCCGCAGGGCCTCCTCGGCCGTCTCACCGGGGCGCAGGCCCCCGCCGGGCAGGGTCCACCACTCTCCGCCACCGGAACGCCGGCTGCGCTCGTGCACCATCAGCACACGGCCGTCTCGGACGATCACGGCGGCGGCCCGTCTTCGTTCATCCACGACATGCAGGCTAACCGCACGACCTGCGCCGTGCAGGCTTCCGTCATTCCCCTGTGGATAACCCGGCACACTCAGGTGCGGTCAAATGCGCATCTATGCCTTCGGAACGGTGACCAGCAGATACGACACCTTCTCCAGCCACGGCTCAGCCAGCTTGATACCCGTCTTGGCGGCGATGAAGGCGAGCGCCGACGCGGTCGGGTCAGCCGGTCCCTTATCTCCGGACAAGCCCGCTGCCAGGAGATCTGGCCGGAGCTCGCGCGCCTTGGTGCCGATGGCCCGGTCTGGCGCGGAGGTATCGAGATCAAGTGCGAGATCTCCGTCACGGAAGATCATGAGTTGTCCGGGGCGGCCGCCGCCTCCTCGGTACCCGAGCACGAGGCCACGCGGCGCGGACAGCGGCTGAACGATCTCCGGGGTCACCCCGAGGGAGCCGTTGTCCTCCACGATGATCGACCAGTTCCCGACGCGCATGATCCCGACGAAGAACCGGGTCCGCACACCCGCCTCACCGTCGCCGGGTCCGAGGACCCGTTGCCATTCCACCCGCTCCAGTTCCTCACCGCCCATTCTCTCGATGAGCGGATGCGGCATGATGCCCCGCACGATGGTGAAGCAGAACCCGCGGGTGAGGTCCGGATGCCGGTCCGGCCAGGTGTAGTCCGGCACGGCGGCGGAGGACGGACGTGGCTCGGCAGCACCGGGTGAGCCACACCCGGCGGCAGCGAGTGGCAACAGGAGCAGGACCGAACGGCGTTTCACCTGCCTAGTAGATCAAAGATCGAAGGTCCGTAACGTCCCAGTCATGGTTGACGTCGGCCCTTCCGTGCCACCTGGCCGTTACCGCGGTGCAAAACGCCTTGCCCGGCCCTCCGATGGTGCGACAGCCTTCGGCGATGATCGAAATGCGCGTACTCGCGGAAAACGACTGGAAGGTGTGGCGTGAATTGCGGCTCGCCGCGCTCACGGAGGCGCCGTACGCCTTCGGCTCCCGACTGGCGGACTGGCAGGGTGACGGCGACGGTGAACAGCGCTGGCGGGACCGGCTCTCCGTTCCCGGCTCGTACAACGTGGTGGCGTTGCTCGACGGACAGCCCGTCGGGATGGCCAGCGGAGTGCCGACTGATCAGGACGGCGTCGTCGAGTTGATCTCGATGTACGTGACGCCGGCGGGCCGTGGCCGAGGCGTGGGCGATCACCTGCTGCACGCGGTCGAGCGGTGGGCTCAGCAGGTGAAGGCGGGGACGCTGCGTCTGGCCGTGGCCGAAGGCAACCGGAACGCGATCGCCCTCTACGAGCGGAACGGCTTCCACGACACCGGAGAACCCGGCGATCTGATGCCCGACGGGATACGCCGGGAGCACATCATGACCAAGCGGCTCTGAAGGTCGGATGTGACGCGGAGTCGAGATGACCTGTGCCCATCGCAAAATCGCCGGGCACACCTCTGCACCCATCGACGGTAGTATCTCCGGGTTTGGCGTTCTACGGGGGAGGAAGAACCACATGCGACGAGGAATTCCGGCCGGCGTACTGATAGCGCTGGCTCTGCTGGTTCCGGCGGCACCGGCGGCCGCCCAGGCCGAAACGCCCGGGCTCAACGCGGCCTGCCAGACGGTCGAGCGCAAGCTCTACAAGGACATCCGCGAGCTGGTCACCATCGACCTGGACACCGCCACCGATGGGGAGGTCCAGCTTGTCGGCAACCAGATCATGGCCGCGGTGAGGACCGACGAGCTGCCCGTCCTGCTTCCGGCGATACAGAAGCATCTGGACGGCACCGCGGAGGACTTGCGGGCCTTCCTCAAGAAGGGCGTGTACAGCGCCAGGACGGCGGATCTGCGGATCGCGGTCGGCCGAACCATGACCGACGCCGGCGCCAACGTGCAGGCGGCCGCGCAGAAGGCGCTCAACAGCGGAACCATCAACGCCTCACTGGCCTATCTGAACGAGGAGTTGTACGCCGCACGTGCGCTTGACTGCGCGTCGCAGCCCACACCGTCGGCGAGCGTCAATCCCAGCGCCACGTCCAGCGTCACACCCAGTGTCACGCCCAGCGCCACGACGACCGCCGCGCCGGTTCCCACCGCCTCCGCCAGCACGGACGCCCCCAGCGGCGAGGGTGGTGGGCTGGCCGTGACCGGTGCCGACATCGGGACGGTGGCCGGCGCCGGCGGTGCACTCCTGCTCCTCGGCGGCGTCGGCTACGTGATCGGACGCCGCCGCCGTTCCCGCTTCGTGGCATAGCGACTTGATCACGCCCGGCTGGATGCTCCGTCGAGCCGGGCAACGGCGTACCGTTTGCTGCGCAGTTATGCCGACGCCAAGCCGAGCAAAAGCAGAAACCCCAGGTCATTGACCTGGGGTTTTCTCGTGGAGCCGCCTATCGGAAGAGGATGCCGACCCTCCGAGAGACCAGTTTGTTTGGTGGAGCCCAGGGGACTTGAACCCCCAATCCAAGATCATGGATCAATGGATAGTTGGATCATCTCCTGAGCTGGCGTTCCTTTAGATCATCTTCTGATGCCTGACAGCACTTTGCAGGCTCATGTGGTCCCGATATGGTCCCGTTGATCTTGCGGATCGGTCGACCTGGCGTCGAGCAGCGCCCCGCACACTCGCCACCAGAGCCACCGCTTCCGGTGGCAAGCCGCGAAGCGGCGCGGCAGCAGCTTGAGCGCAACCCCACGCGAACCCTGAACCTAAGGATTACCCGCGACGCGGTTTGATCAAGCGTCGTACGAGGTCAGACAGCTTGATCAGGATCGGTCCCGGTCGGTCCGACTGCTGGCGTTGCTGTACTTCACTGCTGTACAGCAGTGAAGCCGCCGGGCTGGCCGGCCCCACCGCCCGCCGGTCACCGCCCGGCGGGCGCTGCGCCGTATCCCGGCCCGGCAACACCCGGACCACCGTATTCAGTGGCAAGCCGCGAAGCGGCGCGGCAGCAACTTGAGCCGGACTCACGCCAGACCGACGCCTTCGGGTTGTCCGAGACCCAGATGGGACGAACGCCCGCTTCATGCGGGAAGAATCTGTCTGTCGCTGAGCGCGACCGTGCAGCTATTCGGAAGCACTGCGGTCGGGGTCCGGATCCGCCGACGCCTGTCGCTGCGAGAGGAAGTTCAGGCAGTTCTGCCCGAAGGGACTGAGCTGCCAATAGGGCTCGTAGTCGATGCGCCCGATCCCCTCGTCATAGACGAAGCCAAGGCTGACCAGCTTCGCGACCAGCGCTGGCAACGCTTCCCCAGTGCGAGCCTCAGCAGCGAGTTCCGGCTCCGGCCACGCGTTGATCTGGCCACCATCGCCGGCCTTCAAGACTCGGGGGCCGTGCGTTGCGAGCACTTGCATCACCCTGAGGTGCGGTCCCTCAATCTGGCGGATGCTGTCGACCAGGATGCTGCTCTCATCGATCAGTGCCTGGTCATGGACTCCCACGACATAGACACGAGCGAGGAGGTCAATCTTCTCCTCGTCAAGGGCACGCGATGCAGCCTCAACTGCTCGCGCGAGAACCTCAAGCTTCCGCGGGTCGGTCAGGGCATCGTCAAGCAACTCATCCAGCGACGTTCCCGACTGCTCAGCTACCGTGACGCCGAACCGCTCAACACGTTCCGCGCGGTCCGCCCATCGCTTGGCCAAGAACTCGGTCATTCGCTCGGTCGTCGCTGCGGTGATCGCTGGGGCGCCAACGACCAACAGGGGATTCGCCGTTCCCAGCCCGGCAAGAACCAGTAGGCCCCCAACACCAGCTCCGGCAAGCGCACCAACAGTCTTGGCGCCGATCGGCACTACCCAGCTCTGACCGTCACTCATGAGGCCATTGTGTGCACAGCAGCCAAGGCCGCGAACATCGGCCGGCGCGCTGGCCGATGCCGGGCGGAGCCCGCCAGCAGGCCGAGCGCGACCGGCCAGCGCCGCGCTTGCGCGGCGCCTTGATCCCAAAAAGAGGAATTCGGCAGTACTACATGACCTACACGCCTGGACTGCATCGGCAACCCGAGGGTGACTCCCACACTGCCAGGACGGTGCTCGCTCAAGATTGCTGACCTGCATCGCGCTGACCAGCGGCGGCATAGATCGACTCACCGCCGTTCCCCGCTGGTCGCCGCGAAGGACCGACCCGTCTGGCACGGATCCGGCACGAAACTAGGTGACTGGCCACCCACGCCCCGAGGGCGCACCTCCCGCTTAGCCAGCGTGCGATGCCGACGCAGGAACCACTCGAACGCTCAACCGCCCTTCTATGGCCTCCGGGCTATCGACGTCGAGCGTGATCATCGAGTACGCGAAGTAGGTGGGCAGCCACCGAGCACCGTCGTCGCTGCGCGTCCAGCCGATGAGAGGGTGACGTTCGGTCTCGTCTTCGACTCCCCAGACAGCTTCGATCAGCCAACCCGGTCCGACGGGCCTGAAGTCACTGGCATCAGCAGTCATGCGGCGACCCTAGCGTTTCAGGTCGATGCCTTGACGCGAGCGTTGGGGACTCTTTGACCCCCAGGCACTTTTCGATCTTGGGCGAACTGGCACATCCGGCCCTCGAGCTGCACGCCGCCGTCCACCGTTGTCCATGGCCGTCCACCATGATCACCAGTGATCGTCACCCAGTTAGTCACTCAGGCAACGGATAGGACGCAAACGCGGCCACCGCATTGACCCGTACTACGAGGTACTGCCGCTTGAGTCCCTTCGACGCCGCCTTTTCCGCCGCAGCTTCCGCGTCTCGTTCAGCCTCGGCTCGGTTGAACTCTGAGTCAGCGTAGGTATCGCCGAACTTCGCCATCTCGGCATTGGTCGGGTCGAACTCCATGATCATGATGTGGGAGCTAGACAGCGCACCATGTTCGACGGGGACTCGATGGGCCGGCATCTACGGATCTCCTTCGCTCGGCTTCACTTCGCCACTGCGATCGTATCGATGACTACCCTTGCCCTCTCAGCACTGGACTGTCAGGAAACCGACATACCGCCCCACCCTTGTTGACCGGTATTGACTCCCGCGTCGGGCACGGGACGGGCACGACAGCCTGCATCAAGGAGCGGTCCGGGCGGAAGCGCTCAGAGTTGATTGCTTCGGTCACTCTGGCGGCATGCTGCTGCTCGCTCCCGAACCTAGCACTGCCCCATCGTTGGCCCCGGCCACTGTGCAAGCGGTCAACAACGCCAACCTGGCGCTACTCATCGCCGTCCTCGGCGTTATCGGAAGCCTTATTGTGGCAATCGTCAATCATTTCGCGACGCGAAACCGCGAAAGGGAACGGTGGGCATTAGAGGAGAAGCGGGAAGCCATCCGCTGGGAACGAGAACGTCAGGAACGACGCGAGCAATGGGAACGTGAGGATGCAGCGCGATGGAATCACGAGAGACGGGATTCCTACTCTAACCTTCTCGGCCTCCTCGCTAATTATATTCACATCCTCGAGGGAGGTCTTCCCGCGGAGCTTGAGGACGGTGCTCGTTACGATGCGGACCCTGAAATTTCTAAGGAAGTCCTAGCTGAGCTTGATAAACTCAAGTCTGCCGCGAGAAACGTCTCCATTTGGGCGCCCATGAATATGATGAGTGATGTATGGGAAGCTCTTGCACAATGTGCTGCAGCCTCTATAGATTTCGACAAATTAGAGTCAAGTCCAGTCAGCAACAATGCGGCGGGAACCGAACTCAAGGGACATATAACAGTAATGGAAGCCAACTTTGATGCGCTGAAAACCAGCATCCGGCGAAACCTAGGCGTTACCTAGCCGTCTGACCCGCAGTCAGAAGGCGGCAGACGTTAAGTCATCGGTTAGCGTGTAGGGCCTTGACCAGCGGTACGACATCGCCCCCACTGCGGACGTCACGGACGAGCGGCCGGCCAAGTTCGGAACAGCGCTGGTGCTGCCACTGCACCACCGCTGTCATGAGTCGCCTGCCTCGCACCGAACGTACACAGTCTGGCAGATGATCACCGCAACCTCTGAGTGATCTAACGCAGCAGCGGATATCGCCAGGTCAAGCGTTAATGGCGAAGTTGTCCGACGCCGCGCTAACCGTACTTGCCCCCTGTTGACCGCCTGATCGGGCACGTGGCGGGCACGCGGCGCTTATCACTCTTTTTCGCTGTCTTGTTGGTCTTCTGTCAACGCGGGGAGAGATTCCGGTTCGCCTGCGGGATTAACTGTTGGCGATTCTGGTGCGGGCAGTTCAGGATCTTTCTTGCGGCCAAGTACGCGATCGTTGATATCTTCCAGCCGCTGGAGGTCCTCAGGAGTTAACTTCCTTGCTTCATCTTTAGCGTCGCCGTCGCGCGAAAATACCTTGAGGCCGCCTCCGAACTCGCTCCAACGACTTACTGTCGAGCTAATCTCGCGCAGTGCCTTAGCGGCATGATGCTGACCGTATGTAGAAACCCACATGCGGCTTTTGTATACCGTCCAGTCCAGAACCGCCTTTGTTGGTTTCATTTCTTTACTATGCGAGTCTTTGTAGTAAATCGTGATCTCGAAACGGTCAGGGAGTCCTGCGTCTTTGCGCCTAAGGGTGGAGTCCCAGAAAATCCGCCATTCCTGCCCAGGGGCCATCACTGGCATGATGTCGAATAGTTTCACCGTCTCGGACTCTTTTTCATGCTCAGAAGCGGTCCGCACAAGCGGGGGATTCGACTCGACTCGAACATCGTGAGCGGCCGTGGTTCCGAAGTTCTTGATGGCGAGCTCTAAGATGTGCTGTTCCGCCTGACTCGGCTCCATAAACGCCACCACATATGGTTGAGCTTGTTCTTCGCGAACTTCTCTCGCAATTCGAACTTGCCTGAAAGCGGCCACGCTTGCGATAACAGCTATGCAGGCCGTAGTCCACCCGGCAGCAGCTGCCCACGTATCCGGATTAGTTTTACCAATCCATTCCCAAAAGTCATGACTAGTGCGGGCGATCCAATCCAGAATTTCCGACATCAAAGGACCGAAATTCGGTAAGCTGGGGCAGGGTTTAGGCGGTCGACTTGGATACGACCCCGTTGCAGAAGAATTTCTGCGGCTTCTACCACTTTTGTCGCAGGAACTTCCGTGCCGAGAGTTTCGCTTAGCGCTTTCGCTACGATGCCCGCTGACGTATGAGGGAACTTCGCCGGATCGTTGTCAATCTGGCTCTTCGCCTCGTCAAGGACCATCTGGATGAAGGCTTCAGTCGGTGCCATGCGGATCAGGGTAGGCGATAGCGTCACACTCTTGTCTGACTAAATCCACTGTCAAGACGCGGTTGACGCGGTGCGAGCTGGTAAGGCGGGGCCGGGGCGGCGACGCGCGCACGAAGGCGGGCAGGACACTTGCCTGCCCCTTGACCCCTGATCGCTAGGGCCGCAGAGGCTCCGAGCTCAAGGGCGGCCGCGTGCGGCCGTCGCTTGCGACGCGAAGCGCCCTTGACCTCGGAGGGGCGGCCCGGACACACCGCGCGCCGCCGCCCCGGCACCGACGACCGCAACGCGCTGCGGTTCGGCGCGGCAGCTCGGCCGCGTCGCCCTGGCCGTGCCGGTCGGATGCCGGGCCAACCTAACCCCACACGATGCAACACCGCTGTCACTGTCGTAGCTGCGGCCCGACTCCGCTCCTGCACGCGAGCCGACGGGCTGCCTGCGTGTCCCGGGCCAAGCGACAGCGGCGGCACGGGGCACGCGCCCTGGCGGCGGCGTGAGCGGCCCGTTTCGGGCCGCCTTGAGGACGTACAGCAAGTTTGAACGGCTCCGACCGGCCCGTGTCTCGTTTTAGCGTTCGCTGTAGGGACGCTGAGACGCGGTTCGGTCAGGGTGGCCGTCAATCGGTGAATAGCTCAAGGACTCTGGGCAGCAGTTTGGCGTTGGATGCGATCGTCACGCTCGAATGGATGCTGTGGGGTGATCCGTCGTGGTCGACAATGAGCGCTCCAGCTTCGCGGGCGATGACGACGCCTGCTGAGGTGTCCCATGGTTTGTTGGCGAGCATGATGACGGCGTCGATGTGGCCGGCGGCGAGCCAGGCTAGGTCGATGGCTGCTGAGCCGTGCATGCGGATGCGTTGGACGTTGTTGGCGAGTCGTTGGGTGAGGGCGAAACGAGTTCGGTTCTTGTGTTCGGCGTCATCGCCCACGGCGTAGTCACCAAGGGCGACCACCGCGTCGGCGATCCGGTCGGTGGTGCTGGCGGTGATGGGTTCGCAGTTAGCGTGGGCGCCGTTGCCTTCTGCTGCTGAGTATCGGGCGCCGAGGAATGGCAGGTCGATGACGCCGAGGACCGAACGGTTCTCCGTGATCAGACCGAGTGAGATTGCGCAGAGCGGCGACCCGTGGACGAAGTTGACCGTGCCGTCTACTGGGTCAAGAGCCCAGACCAAACCGCCAGTGGCTCCGCTGGTGCCGTTCTCCTCGCCGAGGAAGCCGATGTCGGGAGTCTGATCTGCCAGAAAGGCGCGGACCTGTTCCTCGATGGCGTAGTCAACCTCGGACGCCATGTCGCGATCGCCCTTGGCTGTCAGTGCGCCGGGTTGCATGGTGCGCATGACGTTGTGGGCAAGGTCAACGGCTTGGTGCGCGATGGGAAGTAGGTCGGCGTAGTCGGTCATCGGGGCTGGCCACCGCTCCACAGTTCGTCGAAGGTGCGCTTGAAGACGTGGTAAAGCCCGGCGGCCGGCCATCGCTTCTTGATCACCATGGTGGGGGACTCGACGCCTCGGGCGTGGGGCAGGTAGTGCTGCGCGATGCAGAGCGAGTCGTTGATCAAGGTGATGTTGGCACGGATGGTCTGGTCGTAGGTGGCCACCTCGATGCGGTCCCGGATGTCGGCGGGGAGTCGGTCGCGGACTCGGAGGACGCCTTGGAGGTTGAGAGTCGTGAGGGCGCCGAGAGTGCCGGCGGTCATGTCTTCCTCGATCTCGCGTTGCCGGATCGCGTTGCCGGCGGGGTCGAGGAAGAGCAGGCGGAGGTGGGCGCCGTTCTGCGCGAGATGGGCGAGCTGGCTGTCCGCGTACTGCTGGCATATCAGGTTGAGGGATAGGCCAACGGCCCGGATGTCGGTGGCGTTGTCGAACAGGTCGTGCGGTGGCATACGGGAGGTGAACTCCGACCGGCTGGGGTAGACGGCCTCGACGTCGCCGTACCGGGCGGTGAGTTCCTGTTCCGTAGCTTGCTGCTCGGCTGAGCTGGCAGCGAAGGCGACGGGTGCGCTGGTGCGGTTGCGTTCGCCGAGTAGCAGGGTGATGCGGGCGCGGCTGGGCATACCGAGGCCGGATGCGATGCGGGTGAGCACGTCGATGCTGCTTACCCGGCGGGAGCCGCTGATGATCTCGCTGACCTGGGCCTGGCTCAATCCGGTGGCGACCCCGAGGTGGCTTTGACTGACCTTGGTTTCACGTTGAACAAGGCGAAAGAGCTGGGCGATGTCACGGGCCGCCAGGGCGTCGAGCACGGGGTCGGTGTCCCAGAGCGGCGCCGGAACAGTGAAGGTTGCGGTGTTTCGGCTGCTCACGTGCCCTCCCGGGCGGCTCGATCCGCGCTGCGGATATCAACCACACATCTCGATATCCGGTCACCGGATAGAAGTTACTCCTTGATGGACTATCGCGGGTGATGGGTTGAAAACCGACAGGCGGCCACGATCGAAGTCATGGCGAATTCCTCGGGGGTGTGCCGGTCCTGTGAAGGGCGTGGCTGGCGGTTGGCGTCAAAGCGTCGGGTGATCCGCGCTGACGAGACCGTCATGCGGATGGTTCGTCGGGCATGTCCTGACTGTTCACCGATCCGCCCGACCCGGAAGTCGTGACTGTGCTGGCCGCTGTCACAGGAATCGCCGATCTGTTGCTCTGGCCCGACCTCCGCTCGCGCCTACCAGGCGATCCCTGCTGGCCGATGGCGCTTCGGCTTGCCTGCCAGGGCTCCCAACGACCGGATGGGGCCGTGATGCACCGGAAAGCCAGACGGAATCTGTTTCGCCGCGCTCGTTGTACGTGCGGGCTGCCGTGGCCGTGCCTGGAATTGCGGCTGGAGAAGATCCGCTCCCAGCCACGACCGGCATTGCCGGACTGGACCGCCCCGACGGAAATGTTTCCCCAGGTTGGGCGGGCCGGGCGGCTCACTCCCGCGCAGGAGTACCGCGCCGGCGGCCGCGCCCCAAGGCGGCGACCGGCATGACGGCCGACGTAAGTACCGGCGCAGAGCATCAGCCGGATCCGGCGACGTACGCATGTAGCGCCTGCACGCTGCCGTGGCCGTGCGCACCGGCGCGGGACTACCTGATCGCCAGTACACCCGACGAGGTCCAGCTTGCGATGCGGATGTGGGACGAGTTGGAGCGGGCCGCTCGCGCGCTTGCCGACCGGCATCCGGCGGACCTGTTCGATCGGTTCCTGCGGTGGACGATGCGGTGAGCGACGACGAGTGGCCCGGAGCCGAGGACCTGCGGCAGCAAATGCGAGCACAGCTTGCTCTGGAGGCCCGGTTTCCCGGGTGGCAGGTATTGCACGCGATGAACGACAGGTGGGTCCGGTACGTGCGCATCCCGGAAGGGTCGTTCTACGCGGTGCACGACCGGCTGGGTGAACTACCGCTATGCGCACCAGATTTGGAAAAGCTCGCGGCCCGCGTTGAGCAGCGGCAGGACGAGCTGCGGAAGATCGCGCGTTGGGTGACCCGGTCGGACCTGACGACCATCATCGCGATGATCCGCCGTCTGCCATGACTCGTCTCACTTAGGTATGCCGGTTGCGTCTGCGCAGCCTGGGCAAAGTCCCTGGCAGGCAGTTGTGGCAGACGGGCAAGGTTCCCTGAGCCCACGTCTTGCTTTACTGTGTTGACAAGTTGAGTTGTTGTCTCATTGAGCGGGCGGAGAGCCGGATGGCCATCAACGTGCCACCGCCGAAGTATGCGGTCGTCGTGAACGCTGTACAGCAGCGCATCGAGGACGGGACGTATGCACCTGGCACGACCATCCCCAGCGAGACGCAACTGATGGCCGAGTTCGACACCTCGCGCCCTACGGTGGTGCGGGCACTCGGCATCCTCCAGCAAGACGGCTGGATCGAGTCGCAGCAGGGCAAAGGCCGGTTCGTGAAAGGCCGGCCCTCCCCTGCCGCTCAGCAATCCGCCGACCGGATGCTCGAACTCCTCGACCAGGGCGAGGAAGCGGATGTGACCCTGCTACGAGTCGGCGCGATCATGACGCCGAACCGGGCGGCCGTAGCTCTGGAACTGGAGTCGGATACCCCGATCATCCTGCGACGGCGTCTCGTCGAGTCCGAGGTCGGCCCCGTTGAGCTGAGTTCGCTCTACGTCCCCGTGGAACTGGCGGCCGGCACCGACATCGGCCGTAAGGCACCTCTGCCCGACGGCGTCCTGCAGCATCTCAAGGCGCGCAAGGGCATCGATTTCGACCACGCCACGGAACGCATCTCAGCGCGGCTTCCCACCGCGGAGGAAGCGGAACTCCTGCGGATCGAAGACCGAGACGCGGTACTAACGGTGCTGGTCACGGTGTTCGACCGGAGTGGCGACCCCCGGTTCGCGGTCGACGTCGTGATCCCGGCTGTCCGGCATGAGATCGAGGGCTCGTTCCCCATTCGCTGATCTTTTTCCATCGACAACCTTGCCGATAGAGGATCGCGAGCTACAATCGTCCATACATAACAAGTCAAGTTGTCGACTTGATAGCCAGACGGAGGATTAAGTGGTTCCCAACTCGATCAAGGTTCCGGTGCCGTGGGACTACGTAGCACCGCACGGCGTGCTCTGCCTCGGGGTGGAGCCGGCCACCGACTTCGACAAGCGCGGCCAGGGCGACGACCAGCTCCGCGACAAGGAGACCGGCGAACGGGTCTGGCTTGTCCGGGTCCTCGACCTGGATCCGGAGGCCGGGAAGTTCGGGGCGTCGAAGGAGTTCAAGGTCAAGGTCACTGCGGCGCAGCAGCCGGTTCCGCCCGCGTCGGCGGTGCCGGGCTATCCGCCGATGGTCGAGTTCACCGACGTGATGCTCACGCCGTATGTGGACTCGCAGCGCTGCAAGGGCGGCGCCAGCAAGTGTCGGTCGCGGCTGGCCTGGTCGATCAAGGCCAGCGCCATGACCGCGCCGCAGCAGGCCAGCCGTGCGACGGCCGCCTGACCAGAAAGTCGCGTCCGGGAGCGGGGCCAACAACCGCCAAGAAGTCATCCCCGGTCCCGGGCGCTCAACCACCCACCTGCAAAAGGAGACGGCTGTAATGGCCAAGGTAGTCGACGCTGCCCGCGTCACCACACCGAGCAACACCGTATGGCGTACCTGCATCGGCTGCACCCAGCCCAAACCCCTCACCGCGGACATCGACCGCTGCGACGACTGCGAAGACGCGGCTGATCAGGAAGCCCTTGAGGAGGGCCTTCGGGAGCACGCGCTCACCGGCTGGGAGCACGTCAACCGGTACGCCGGGGCGATCGGCCGGATCGAGGCGTGGGCGCTGCTGATCCCGAACGTCACCGACGCCGAACGCATCGCCAGCATCCGCGACGTGCTCGCCGCCCTCAACGAGGGTGCCGACAAGGCGGTGAGCTGACCATGCCGCTGATTAACATCATCCGCGGTGAGACCATCCCGGTCGCGCCGCTCAACGTCCGCACACCAGTCTTCCGGCTACCGATCTGGGCGGTCGTCGTCTGGGAGACCGTCAAGGCCCTGGCCTGGCTGGTCGCCACCTACGTCCGCCACTGGTACGTCACCCTCCCAGCGACCGGCTTGACCTGGCTCTATCTCGCCCACGGCTGGCAGGCCCTCGCCGCACTCGTCTGCGGTGTCACGGTCGTGGCGACGGGCTGGGCGTTCGGGCATCGGCCGTCGTGGCTGCGGTTCGGCTGGTGGCCGATCCTCGCCCGTATCCGCAGGCTGGTGTACCAGCGGCGGTGGATGGCCGCGATGGTCACCGCGAAGCTGTCGGTCTCCTACGACAAACGCACGATCATCCCGGAGATCCGCCGGGTCCGCTGCCGCACGGGCTGCGATGAGGTCACCGTGCGGATGGTCACGGGGCAGATCCCCGACGACTTCGCCAAAGCCTCCGAACGACTGGCCCACACGTTCGGGGTGCGGCAGGTCAAGGCCATACCCGGCCCGACCTACGCCACCGTGGTTCTGGTCCTCATGCGCGGGGACTCTCTGCACGAGACGGTGGAGCCGCTGCCGGTGCCCGCCCGGCCGGACTTCACTGCGCTGCCGATCGGTGTCCAGGAAGACGGCGAGGAATACCGGCTGCGGCTGTTCGGCACCCAGGTCCTCATCGTCGGCGCCACCGGTTCGGGCAAGGGGTCGGTGATCTGGTCGGTCGTCCGCGCGTTGGCCGGCGGCGTGGCTGATGGGCTGGTCGAGCTGTGGGGCCTCGATCCCAAGGGCGGCATGGAGCTGGGGATCGGGCGGCCGTTGTTCGCCCGGTTCGCGTCGCGGGATTTCGCCGAGATGGCCGCCATGATCGAACAGGCAGCCAGCACGGCGCAGGAACGGGCCGCCCGCCTGGCGGGCCAGACGCGACAGCACATCCCGACGCCGGATGAGCCGCTGATCGTCCTGGTCATCGATGAGTTGGCGAACCTGACCGCCTACCTCACCGAGCGACAGCTCAAGGACCGCATCAAGGCCGCGCTCGGCATCGTCCTGACCCAGGGCCGCGCCGTGGGCGTGCACGTGGTCGCCGCCATTCAGGACCCCCGCAAGGAGGTGCTGCCCGCGCGTGGGCTGTTCCCGACCCGGATCGGGCTGCGGCTGTCAGAGCCCGCGGAGGTCGACATGGTCCTCGGCGACGGCATGCGCGACCGCGGAGCGCTGTGCGACCGCATCCCCCAAACCCAACCCGGCATCGGCTACGTCGTCCTCGAAGGTGACCCGACACCGATGCGAGTCCGGCTGACCTACTGCGACGACACCACGATCCGCGACATGGCCCACGACCACGGACGACTCCGGCTCGTCAACGGCAAAGCCACGGGAGGTGCGGCATGAAACTCAACGCCGACCGTGTCGAGGGCCTGACCCTGACCGCGATCCTCACCACCGTCGCCCTGGCCGCCGGGTGGGCGTCCTTCTCCCACGTCCACGACTGGACCATGCGCCACGCCCCGACGGGCACGCCGGACGCATTCGGCTGGGTCAACGCGGTCATCTCCGAACTCGTCCCCGTCGCGGCGCTGCTGACGATCAAACGGCGGCGCCGGGCCGGGGCGCCGATCGGCTACCCGCTGTTCCTACTCATCGCCGCCGGCACCCTGTCGCTGTCTGCGCAGCTCGCCGTGGCCCGGCCGAGTCCGTCGGGGTGGCTGCTGTCGGCGGTGCCAGCGCTGGCGTTCATGGCCCTGGTCAAACTCGTCTTCACCAGCCCTACGGCGGCTCCTGAACCCGCCGCCGCTCCGGCTCCGGCGCCGCAGCCCGTGCCTCCTGCGGCCGCGGTGGTGCCGACCGTTCCCGTCCGGCCGATCACCCGCCCCCACGGAGTGCCGGTCATCGGGCAGGTGACCCGATGACCGGCACCACCCTGCCCATCTCGGCCGAGACGACGGCGCCTCGGCCGGGCTCGCGGGCCGCCCGCCTCGCTCTCCCCCGCGCCGTTGACGCGCTCAAAGACCTGGCTGTCGATCACGGCGTCTGCATTCATCCGGTGGCGCTGCGCCGGACCGACCTGGCGACCGGGAAGACGGAGCTCGTCGACCTGCCGTGCGGCGCCACCCTGGAAGCCAAATGCCCGCCCTGCGCCAAGCGAGCACGACGGTTGCGGCAGGTCCAGATCCGGGAGGGCTGGCACCGCAGTGACGAACCGCTGCCCGGTCCGGCGCCAGCCACCCCTCGGCAGCGGGATCTGATCACTGCTCGGGCGCATCTGGAGTTCGAGCGGGCCGCGCTCCAGCTCGCCGCCATGAAACCCGACCAGCGGGCCGCGGAACTGGACCGCATCGACACGGCGATCGGGGCTGTGGAGCAGGAGATCGCGACGGAGGGCCTGCGGGGCAGCGTCGCGCCGGGCCACAGCCGTGACGCACAGGGCGACGACGACAACGGCCCGCGGCGGGTCCGGTCGACCAAACGGCGGCAGGACGTGCCTGACCTGCCCCGGCAGAAGGTCGAAGCGCGCACGGTCGGCCGGACCTACGTCGGCGCCGATGGTGTCGAGCACCGGCCGTCGATGTGGCTCACCCTGACCCTGGACAGCTACGGCCCAGTCCACTCCATCCACCAGGGGCGGCCGTGCACCTGTCGGCGGCGGCACACCGAGGATGACCCGCTGCTGGGCACCCCGGTCGACCCGAGCAAGTACGACTACCGGCGGGCAGCGTGGGATGCGGTGCACTTCCCGCGGCTGCTCGACCGGTACTGGCAGAACCTGCGCCGCGCCGTGGGCTGGAACGTCCAGTACGCGGGGTGTGTCGAGCCGCAACGGCGGCTCGCCCCGCACGCCCACTTCGCAATCCGCGGCACCATTCCGCGGTCGATGCTGGAACTGGTCGCCACCGCCACCTACCACCAGGTGTGGTGGCCCGCGGCCGACCGGCTGCGCTACCCGATCGACCGACCACCGGTCTGGGACAGCAAGGCCGAGACGTGGGTGGACCCGGACACCGGGCTGCCGCTGTCGACCTGGGCTGAGGCCCTGGACGCGATCGACGACGACCCCGACGCTGAACCGGCGCACCTGGTCCGGTTCGGCGCCCAGGTCAAAGCCAAAGGCGTCGACCCCGGCACGCGGGATGCCGAGCGGACGATCGGCTACATCACCAAGTACGTGACCAAGTCCGCCGCCGACTGCCACACCACCACCAGCGACCCGCAACGCCAGCACCTCGACCGGCTCTGGCACGAACTCCGCGTCACCCCGTGCTCCGAACGGTGCTCCAACTGGCTGCTCTACGGCGTCCAGCCCAAGAAGGCCAACGGACGGCTCCGGCCCGGCCACTGCAAGGGCCGGGTGCACCAGAAAACGACCCTCGGCATCGGCGGACGCCGGGTGCTGGTCTCGCGCGACTGGTCCGGCAAGACCCTCGCCGACCACCGCGCGGACGCCCACGCCTGGGTCAAGGCCCTACTCGGCATCACCACCGAGGAACCCGCGCCTGACACCGAGCAAAAGCCGGCGGTCGCCTGGGAGATGGCCCGACACGACGATCCGGATCTCCCGGCGCTCGAACACCGGCTCTTGCGGGCGATCTCCGAACGCATCCACCGCCGCGGGCAGTTGAACGCAGCACGACAACGGGCCAGCGGCGATCCGCCAGGGGATGTCTCGGCAACTGCAACCAACGACATGGGGGAGACACGATGAGCAGGCACCTGACTGTGGTTCCAAGCCCAGACAGCACGCCGGACGGCCCGGAAGAGCTGTGGTCCATCAACGATGCCGCCGCCTACTTGCGCATCCCTCCCGGAACGCTCTACCAGTGGCGCCACCGCCGGAAGGGTCCGCCGGCCTTCAAGGTCGGCAAGCACCTCCGCTACGACCCGGCCGCGGTCCGTGCCTGGGTTCTGGGGCAGGTGGCCTGACGTGGGCGTACACGATCTCTGGTACCTGTCCAAGAAGGACGAGAACAAAAAGCCGATCAAGTCAGGCAAGTACGGGCGCGGCAAACGCTGGCGTGTCCGCTACACCGATGCCACCGGCGAGACCAAAGACAAGGTCTTTGCGCGCAAGACCGACGCTGAAGCCTTCGATGTGGCCTGCCGGGCTGGCACTGCGCCGGACACCGACCTGGACCAGGGCGAGAAGTACATCAAGTTCGCCGCCTACGCCGAACGCTGGCGTCAAGCCAGGGTCATCGGCTGGGCACTGGAGACCCAGACCCGAATCGAGTCGAACCTTCGGCTGCACCTCGTGCCGGCGTTCGGCAACCGTGCACTCCGCTCGATCACTCAGACAGATGTGCTGTTGTGGCTGGCGGAACGCCTCGGCGCGGGGATGGCGCCGTCCAGCCTGCGCCTGTACTTCGAGCTGTTCGACGCAGTGATGTCCGGCGCCGTCACGGACAAGATCACCCCGGACAACCCCTGTGACGGGATCAAGCTCTCCCAGGTGTTCCGTGGGCTGAGCCGCGCCCCGAAGTGGGTTCCCGAGCGGGAGGACGTGCTCCGTCTGTTCGGCAAGGTGCCCGAGCGGTATCACGGCCTGCTCTGGCTCGGCGCTGGTGCCGGGCTGCGGATCAGCGAAGCGCTCGGCTTCGAGCAGGGACCGCGCTGCCTGGACCCCAGCAACGAGGAGTTGCACGTGGTTCAGCAGCTCCGCTACGCGCCCAGGGAATACGGCGGGTTCTATCTCAGCCTGCCCAAGGGCGTGCGGTCCTTCGATCCGGCCGCGGGGGCTGTGGACCTAGACCCGATGGTCGCGGCGGCTCTGGACTACCACGTCCGGGAGTTCCCGCCGGTTGAGGTCGAGATGCCCGACATCACGTCCGGCCCCACGGTCCGGCGCCGGGTGCCGCTGCTGTTCACCACGGTGCACGGCAATCCGTTCACGGACCGTACATGGTCGGCGGAGTGGGTGAAGTGGCGTCGGGCGGCGGGCTGGCCGGAGGAGCACGGCGGCTTTCACGCGCTGCGGCACTTCTTCGCCACCACGCTGATCACGAACCACGCGGACCCGAAGGACGTTCAGCGGGCGCTACGGCACTCAACGCTGTCGATCACGCTGGAGACCTACGTGCACTTCTGGCCGCGCCGCGAACGGCGTCGAGGAATCGTCGGCGAGGCGCTGAAAGAGGCCGTCGCGGGCCGGTGGGACCTGAACTGAAGTGGTCCCGATGTGGTCCCAATGATCTTGGTCTTGCGTTTGGCCTGGTGAGAGGCCGATTTTGTGGAGCCCAGGGGACTTGAACCCCTAACCCCCGCCTTGCAAAGGCGGTGCTCTGCCAGTTGAGCTAGGGCCCCGTGACCCGCAGAACTATCGCAGGTCGGGAGCGGTCGTCGCCTCGTGCCAGAGGGCACGCTCGTCGCTGGAGGCCTTGACCTTCTTGACGACCAGGGCCGCCGCGCCAATGACGCCGGCAATGATGAGGAGCTTCTTCAACACTGAACTGCTACCCCCAACGCACCGCAGGAAAGAACTGTCGCCCACACCAGAGATGGTGCCTCGGCCGTGAGACGAACACCCACCGCAACCGGGCCTCCGGCGAGGATATAACAAGTGGCCCCCGGCCGTGTTTTCCACGGACAAGAGCCACTGTGTCACTCGTGGGGCTAGATGGAATCGAACCATCGACCTCAGAGTTATCAGCTCTGCGCTCTAACCGACTGAGCTATAGCCCCTCACCTGCGAACAGAACGTTACCGCATCGGGTTGCGAGTCTCCAAAGCGGGGGTCCCCGCAACCCGATACGGCTCGTCAGTCGCGTTCGGCCAGTGTGAGCTCAATACCGCCAACCAAATCGGCACAAACGTTGTAGATGAATGCACCCAGAGTCGCCAGTGCAGTGAAAAGCACCACATTGACCGCGCCGATCAGCATCGACGTGCCGATGACGCCCCAGGCGGTGATCCGGAAGGCGCTGGTGGTGCTGCCCTCGGTGCCACCGCTGGCGGTGACGAGCTCCTGGAGGTTGCCGTTGACCGAGCTCCAGACGCCCATCGTGTCGAGGGCGAGGTAGAGCACCGACGTCGCGACGACCACCACGATGAAGAGCACGATCGACACGGCGAACGAGAACTTCATCACGGACCAGGGATCGATCCGCTTGAGGTTCAGCCGGGCACGGCGCGGGCCGCGGGCGGCGGCCGACGACACCGTGGAGCGGGCCGATCGCACGGCCTCGGAGACACGGGCCGCCCCGACGGCTGCCGCACCACCGGCCGTCGGCGTCGACCCGGTGCGCTGCTTCGCGGCTCCGGGTGCGGCCGCCTGCGGCGCCGGCGGGTTGGTGGGCCGCGGCGGAGTCCCCGCCGCGGTCGCCGCGGGAGCACTGACGGGGGTACGACCGGAGGTCGAACCCGGAGCCGCGCCCTTGCCCTTGGTGACGACCGGCACCGACGCCGAGCCCTTCACCGGTGGCTGCGCGCCTGGACGCTTGGGATCGGCGCCGTCGGTGTTGCCGGCGGCCGGTTCACCGGGCGGCGGGGCCATACCCGGCGCCCTGGTGAACTTCGGCGGGGACGGGGCATCGGCGGGGACAGAGGCGCGCCCTGTGCTCTCGCGACCGGCGGGTGCGGCAGCGTCTTTCTTCGCCGCATCGTCCGGAGTCGCTGAGGTCCCGGGGCCCCCCGACTTCGCCTGTGTCTCCGGCATCAACTAGTCCTGTTCGTCAGGCTCGTCGGCATTGCGAGCAAGCGCCACGATGGTTACACCTTCTGGGAGGTCCATCAGCTTGACCCCCATTGTGTTCCGATCCCGTGTGCGCCGTACAGGCTTCACGGGAGTCCGGATGACACCACCATTGCTGGTGATGGCAAACAGTTCATCCTCCGGGCTGATCACCAGAGCGCCGACAAGTCCACCACGACGCTCGGTGATCTTGGCGGTCAGTACCCCCTTGCCGCCACGCCCCTGCACCGGATACTCCTCGATGGGCGTGCGCTTCGCATACCCACCATTGGTGGCGACCAACACATCCATGTCCGGCCGGACCACTTCCATGGCCAGGAGCTCGTCGTTGTCACCGAAGCGCATGCCGATGACACCGGACGTCGCGCGGCCCATCGGGCGCAGCGCCTCGTCGGTGGCGTTGAAGCGGATGGCCTGGGCTTTCTTGGACACCAGGAGGAGGTCGTCCTCCGGAGCCGCCAGCGCCGCGCCTACCAACTCGTCATCCTCCCGCAAGTTGATGGCGATAATGCCACCGCTGCGGTTGGAGTCAAATTCCTCCAGGCGCGTCTTCTTCACGAGCCCATTCTTAGTGGCGAGCACAAGGTAGGGCGCGACCTGGTAGTTCGGGATCTGGATGATCTGCGCGATGTGCTCGTCAGGCTGGAAGGCCAGCAGGTTCGCGACGTGCTGACCCTTGGCCACGCGGGCGGCTTCGGGTAGTTCGTACGCCTTCGCCCGGTAGACCCGGCCCTTGTTCGTGAAGAACAGCATCCAGTCGTGTGTCGAGATGACGAAGAAGTGCGACACGATGTCGTCCTGCCGCAGCGTGGCGCCGCTCACGCCCTTGCCGCCGCGCTTCTGCGACCGGTACAGATCGGTCTTCGTCCGCTTGGCGTAACCGGTACGTGTGATGGTCACCACAACGTCTTCCCGGGCGATGAGGTCCTCCATGGAGACCTCGCCGTCGAACGGGATGATCTGGGTGCGGCGCTCGTCGCCGAACTTCTGAACGATCTCGGCCAGCTCGTCCGAGACGATCGCGCGCTGCCGCTCCGGCTTGGCGAGGATGTCCTTGAAGTCGGCGATCTCGATCTCGATCTTGACCAGCTCGTCGACGATCCGCTGCCGCTCCAGGGCGGCCAGGCGGCGCAGCTGCATGTCGAGGATCGCGGTCGCCTGGACCTCGTCCACCTCGAGCAGCTGCATCAGGCCCTGACGCGAGTCCTCGACGGTGGGCGAGCGCCGGATCAGGGCGATGACCTCGTCCAGCATGTCCAGCGCCTTGGCCAGACCACGCAGGATGTGCGCGCGTTCCTCGGCCTTGCGCAGCCGGAACGCGGTCCGCCGTCGGATGACCTCGATCTGGTGCTCGACGTAGTAGCGGATGAACTGCGCCAGGTTGAGCGTGCGGGGCACGCCGTCGACCAGCGCCAGCATGTTGGCGCCGAAGGTCTCCTGGAGCTGGGTGTGCTTGTAGAGGTTGTTCAGCACCACCTTGGCGACCGCGTCACGCTTGAGCACGAGGATCAGGCGCATACCGGTACGGCCGGAGGACTCGTCCCGGATGTCGGCGATACCGGTGAGCTTGCCCTCCTTCACCAGCTCGGCGATCCGCTCGGCGAGGTTGTCCGGGTTCACCTGGTACGGCAGCTCGGTGACCACGAGACACGGCCGGCCCCGGGCGTCCTCCTCGACCTCGACCACCGCGCGCATCCGGATGGACCCACGACCGGTCCGGTACGCGTCCTGAATCGCCTGCTGTCCGACGATCAGGCCCTTGGTGGGGAAGTCGGGGCCCTTAACGAATTCGAGCAGCGCCTCGAGCGTGGTGGCCTCGTCGACCTCCGGGTGGTCCAGGCACCACTGCACGGCCGCCGAGATCTCGCGCAGGTTGTGCGGCGGGATCTTGGTGGCCATACCGACCGCGATGCCCTCGGAGCCGTTGACCAGCAGGTTCGGGAACCGGGCCGGCAGGATCGTCGGCTCCTTCGTGCGCCCGTCGTAGTTGTCCTGCATGTCGACGGTGTCTTCGTCGATGTCCCGCAGCATCTCCATGGCGAGCGGGGAGAGCTTCGCCTCGGTGTACCGCATGGCGGCCGGCGGGTCGTTGCCCGGCGAACCGAAGTTGCCGTTGCCGTCGATCAGCGGGTACCGCAGGGACCAGATCTGACCCATCCGGACCAGGGCGTCGTAGATCGACGAGTCGCCGTGCGGGTGGTAGTTGCCCATCACGTCGCCGACCACGCGGGCGCACTTGACGTAACCGCGGTCCGGACGGAAACCGGCGTCGTACATCGCGTAAAGGATCTTGCGGTGCACCGGCTTGAGGCCGTCGCGGACGTCGGGCAGCGCACGGCCGACGATGACGCTCATCGCGTAGTCGAGGTACGAGCGCTGCATCTCGACCTCGAGGCCGACCGGCACGACGCGCTCGGTCACACCGCCGCCGGTCGCTTCCGGAGTCTGGTCGCCGTCCGGGGGTTCGGGAGTGTCAGTCACTTTTAACCCTTACTCAAGGTGATGCCAGGCAAATGCAGCCAGAACGGGCATATGGCTGTGGATAACACTGTGGAAATGCCGTACACGCTGTGGATACGGCTCACCGGACTCAGATGTCGAGGAACCTGACGTCCTTAGCGTTGCGTTGAATGAACGACCGCCGAGCCTCGACGTCCTCACCCATCAGCACGCTGAAAAGCTCGTCCGCCACCGCGGCGTCGTCCAGGGTCACCTGGCGCAGGGTGCGGGTGTCCGGGTTCATCGTGGTGTCCCACAGCTCGTGGAAGTTCATCTCGCCGAGACCCTTGAACCGCTGGATGTCGTCCGGCTTCGCGTTCGCCTTCTTCTCCTGCCGCAGCGCGATCAGCCCGTCCCGCTCGCGGTCGGAGTACGCGTACTGCGCGTCGTCACCCCGCTTGTTCCACTTGATCTTGTAGAGCGGCGGGGAGGCCAGGTAGACGTGACCCTGCTCGACCATCGGCCGCATGAAGCGGAAGATCAGGGTGAGCAGCAGCGTCTGGATGTGCTGGCCGTCGACGTCGGCGTCGGCCATCAGGATGATCTTGTGGTACCGCAGCTTCGAGATGTCGAACTCGTCGTGGATACCGGTGCCCATGGCCGTGATCAGCGCCTGGACCTCGTTGTTCTTCAGCACCCGGTCGATCCGGGCCTTCTCCACGTTGAGGATCTTGCCGCGGATCGGGAGGATCGCCTGGATGCGGCTCTCCCGGCCGGACTTGGCCGAACCGCCGGCCGAGTCACCCTCGACGATGAACAGCTCGGTCTCACGCGGGTCGGTGGACTGGCAGTCGGCCAGCTTGCCGGGCATCGAGCCGGACTCCAGCAGCGACTTGCGCCGGGCCAGCTTGCGGGCCTGCTGAGCGGCGATCCGGGCGCGGGCCGCCTGGTCGGCCTTCGTGATGATCAGCTTGGCGTCCGCCGGGTTCCGGTCGAACCAGTCGGCGAGCTGCTCGTTGCAGACCTTCTGCACGAAGCTCTTCATGTCGGTGTTGCCGAGCTTCGTCTTGGTCTGGCCCTCGAACTGCGGGTTCGCCAGAGTCACCGAGATGATCGCGGCCAGGCCCTCACGAATGTCCTCACCGGACAGCTTCTGATCGGCCTTGAGGAACTTCTTCTCGACGCCGTACTTGTTGACGATGGTCGTCAGTGCGGAGCGGAAGCCCTCCTCGTGAGTACCACCCTCGTGCGTGTTGATGCGGTTGGCGAAGGTGTAGACCGACTCGCCGTACGACTCGTTCCACTGCATCGCGATCTCGACGGCCATGCCCTCCTCGGGGGCGTCGGCCTCGAACTGGATCACGGTCCGGTGGATGGCGCTCTTGGTGGCGTTGAGGTGCCGCACGAAGTCGGCGATGCCGTCCTCGTACATGAACGTGACGCTGCGCGGCTCACCGTTCTCGTCGACCTGGTCGGGCCGCTGGTCGGTGTAGTTGATGGTGAGGGCTTTGTTGAGGAACGCCATCTCCTGGAGACGGCGATAGATGGTCTGGTAGTCGAAGTCGACGGTCTCGAAGATGTTCGGGTCCGGCCAGAACTGGACGGTCGAGCCGAGGCTGTCGGTCGGCTCACCCTTGACCAGTTCGCCGGGAACCGAGTAGTCGTACTTCTGCCGCCACCAGAAGCCGTCCTTCTGGATCTCGACGGCCATCCTCGTCGAGAGCGCGTTCACCACCGAGACGCCGACGCCGTGCAGACCGCCGGAGACCTTGTAGGCCTGGCCGTCGAACTTGCCACCCGCGTGCAGCACGGTCAGCGCGACCTCGACACCCGGCTTCTTCAGCGTCGGGTGCAGGTCGACCGGGAAACCACGGCCGTTGTCGGTGACCGAGACACCGCCGTCGGGCAGCAGGACCACGTCGATGGTGTCGCAGTAGCCGGCCAGTGCCTCGTCGACAGCGTTGTCCACAACCTCCCACACCAGGTGGTGCAGGCCGCGCTCACCGGTGGAACCGATGTACATACCGGGACGCTTGCGGACCGCTTCCAGGCCTTCGAGCACGGTGATGGAGCCGGCACCGTATTCCTGATTGTCTGACACCCTCGGCCACTTTCTCGCGCCGGGCCGGTGAGGCCCCGCAACGGGGTTGGCGGGCTCGTCGACGACGGCACGCGCGCGCAGCCGGAACCGGAGATGACACCGCGGGAAGAAGCGGACCACCGGTGGAACCGTGCGCGCCGGTCGCCGCGGACAGCCCGCGGATCGTGATCGGCTGGAAAAACCGCATAGCGTGACGATGAGGGCTGGCACGGTGGCCGTCCGCAACATCAAGCACAGTTTTCCCGGTCGCCGTCGATTCTACTCCGCCGGAACGAATCGGCGAGGGTCCGGCACCCCTTCCGGGTGCCTGAGAGTGCCGTAGCGCGATTTGAGGCGCTACCCACGTAATCCCCTACACGGCACAGTCGCCCCACGCAATGGCAAACGATGCGGCAGTTCCCGCGGTCGGGCGCGCCTGCCGTACCTCGCCCACACTCACTGCGACACTGCTCGACAGCGTCCCGCGCCCGTGTCGTAACCTCGCCCGCGCGGGCCGGAGTTGGCCGGGTGGCCGCAGGGCAGGTCGAGGAGGGGTGGCCCCAATGGCGCACGACAAGGGCCTGGACAACGTCGCGGTGCACTGGCCGCGGACGAACCAGTACTACGACCCGGTGGCTCCCGCCGAGTTCGTCGACTTCGGAGCAATCGCGGACCGGCCCGAGATCGCGGCGCCGACCGGTGCGCTCGCGCTGCACATCGCCAAGACCGGCACGGTGCGCGCGACCGCGTACACCGAGTTGATCGATCTTCTGCTCGGGCTCGAGGGTGTGCTCTACGCCACCGAGGCCGCCGCCGAGGACGAGGACCCGGTCATCGACCCGGACGGCTGCGCATGGATCGCCGGCGGCCTGGAGCGTTTCGTCGAGGGGCACGAGAAGTTCGGTGACCTGGTCACCTTCGACACCGTCACCGAGGTGCTGCGCACCGCGATCTCCACGGGCCGGCTCGCCGAGCAGCAGCTGCGCTGGCTGGACCAGCGGCTCGCGGCGCTGCGCGACGACGCCGGGAACTCGCCGCACTGGAGTTTCGCGCGCACCGAACTGGCGGTGCTGGCCGGCTTCTACCGCCGCTGCGCGGAACGCGGTTTCGCGATCTTCGCGGATTACTGAGCCGGACCGCTGACGCCCGCCGACCGAGCAGGCGGACTGCTCAGCCCGGCTTCCTCGACCCGGCTCCTCCGGCCCGGCTCCCTCGGGCCGGTTCCTTCAGGATCGACGGATCAGCCAGGTCACCCCACCGGCGACGACGATCAGGACGAAGACCGTCCCACCCCAGAAGATCGTCCGGGTACGGCCCCCGCCGCCGTGCCCGGTCGACAGCAGTTCGTTGCCGTCACACGACCACGTCTGGCCCTCGTTCGCGTACACCCGGTACCTGCCGCCCTCGACGAAGTCGTATCCACAGGACGCGCTGTCCTTCATGGTGACCAGTGTCACCGTCTGGCCGGCAGCGCCCTTCAGCACCGACTCGACGGTGAACTCCACCTGGACCTCGTTGCCGAACCAGTCCGGGTCCACCTGGTCGGCCACCCCCACGAACGCCACCTGAGCCTGCTCGAACGGGTCGAAGTCGACGGCACACGAACACGCCCACGCGGGACGGGCGGCGACCGGGATCGGCGCCAGGACGAGTAACAACAGGACCAGGACACGACGCAGATGCAGAGTCATGCCGGTCCGACGCGGCGCGGGCCGGTTCGGTTTCAGCCGTACGTGTCCCGGGGGCCGCGCCCCTGCACCCGACGTGGTCCACGACTCCACGACGGTGCCGCCGGCCCGTGGATGTTGAGCCTGGTCACCACGTTGTGGCCGACCTCGCCCGCGATCTGGCGGAGCAGGGTGGCGGCGAGCATCCGCAGCTGGGTGGCCCACGCGGTGGACTCGGCCTCGACGGTCAGCACCCCGCCCTCGAGCCGCACCGGGCGGCTGTGCGCGGCGATGTCCGCCCCGACCACCTTTCCCCAGGCCCCGAAGACGGTCGCCTCGGCCTTCGGCTTCTCCCAGCCGCGGGCCTTGACCAGCCGCTCCAGCATCGCCCCGAAGAGCTGCGGATCGCGCGGATCCGGCCCCGGCCCGGAATAGCCCCGCAGCCGCCGGCCACTGCCCTGACCGGTCCCGGCCCGGCGTTTCGGCGCCCGGGCCGCCGCCTCACGGCGATGCGCCATCGCGGCGTCGAGCACGGCGCGGGCAAGTTCCGGCCCGGCCAGATCCCCGTTGTCCACAGGCTGTGGAGAAGCTTTTTCCGGGGTACGGCCTGCGCCCGGCCCACCCGGCGGACGGGAAACGCCCTCAGCGCCCCGTGACGAGCCCCGAAGCTCCCTGTCCTCATCCACCCCCGCCCAGAGGTCCCCCAGGGCCTCGGTGAGGCGCTGAGGCGGTTCCTGCGACCGTCGGCGGTCATCACCGGACGACCGATCGCGATCAGGCTCAGGAAACACGGTCCACCGCTCCCGTCACGACGTCGAAGCGCGCACCACGCAGGCTCGCCGGCACGTCCTCCGGAACCGCGCACGTCACCAGCAACTGTGCCGCGTCGGAGACCAGTGCCGCCAGCCGATCCCGCCGTTGCCCGTCCAACTCGGCGAAGACGTCGTCGAGAACCAGCACCGGCTCGATGCCGTCCGAGCGCAGCAGGTCGTAGGCGGCAAGCCGCAGCGCCAGCGCGAACGACCAGCACTCACCGTGGCTCGCATAGCCCTTCACCGGCAGGTCGCCGAGACTCAGCGCCAGATCGTCACGGTGCGGGCCGACCAGGGTGGTGCCGCGTTCGATCTCCACCGGCCGCCGCTCCTCCAGACGCTCCAGGATCGCGGCCTCCAACGCCGGCCGGTCCGCCTGCAACGCCTCACCGAGACGCGAGGTGTAGACGATCGCCGCGGTACCCCGGCCGGGAGCGACCGCGTCGTACGCCTTCGTCAGGTGCGGAGCCAGCGCGGCCGCCAGCTCCAGCCGCCCGGCCAGCAACTCGGCACCGTGATGGGCGAGATGGTGGTCCCAGACCGCCAGCGTCGACAGGTCCTGTCCCCGGGTGCCGCCCACCTTGCGATTCAGGTAGGCGTTGCGCAACAGGGCGTTGCGCTGCTTGACCACCCGGTCGTAGTCGGCGCGCACGCCCGCATACCGCGGCTGCCGCGCCACCAGCAGGTCGTCGAGGTAACGCCGGCGCTCGGACGGGTCGCCCCGGACCAGTTCCAGATCCTCCGGGGCGAACAGCACCATCCGCAGCGCACCGAGCACCTCACGCGGCCGGCGGACCGGAGACCGGTTGAGCCGTGCCCGGTTCGCCCGGCCCGGCACGATCTCCAGCTCGACCAGCAGCTCGCGTCCCTCATGGACGATCGCGCACCGGATCACCGCCGAAGCGGCACCGGCCCGGACCAGAGGCGCGTCGGTGGCCACCCGGTGACTGTCCAGAGTGGCCACATAACCGAGCGCCTCGATCAGGTTGGTCTTGCCCATCCCGTTCTGACCGACCAGCACCGACACGCCGGGATCGAGATCGACCGCCACCCGCTCATACGAACGGAAGTCGGTGAGCTCGACCCGGCGTACGTGCATCGATCAGCGCTTGACGGCGTGGCCGCCGAACTGCTGGCGCAGCGCGGCGACGGCCTTCATGGCGGGCGAGTCGTCCTGGCGGGACTGGAAACGCGCGAACAGCGACGCGGCGATGACATGCGCCGGCACGGCGAGACGCACGGCCTCGTCGACGGTCCAGCGGCCCTCGCCGGTGTCGTCGGCGTAACCCTTCAGAGCCTCCAGCTCCGGGTCCTCGTCGAGAGCCCGGTCCAGCAGGTCCAGCAGCCACGACTTGACGACACTGCCCTCACGCCAGCTCTTGATCACGGCGGGCACGTCGTGGACGTACTCCGAGGCCTTCAGGATCTCGTAGCCCTCGGCGTACGCGTGCATCAGGCCGTACTCGATGCCGTTGTGCACCATCTTCGCGTAGTGGCCGGCACCGTGGGTCCCGGCGTGCGCGAACCCGAACTCACCGAGCGGCTTGAGTGCCTCGAAGATCGGCTTGCAGTGCTCGACCTGCGCGGCGTCACCGCCGACCATCAGGGCGTAGCCGTTCTTGATGCCCCAGACGCCACCGGAGACGCCGACGTCGAGGTAGTGGATGCCCTTGACGGCCAGGCGCTCGGCCCGCGGGGCGTCGTCGGTGAACTTGGAGTTGCCGCCGTCGATGATGATGTCGCCGGCCTCGAGGACCTCGGCGAGCTGGTTGATCGTGTCCTCGGTGATCTGGCCGGACGGCACCATGGTCCAGACGAGCCGCGGCGCGGCCAGTTTCTCGGCCAGCTCGGCCAGGCTGGCGGCGTCGCTTACTTCCAGGTTCTGGTCGTATCCGACGACTTCGTGCCCCGCTGCACGGAGTCGTTCCCGCATGTTGCCACCCATGCGGCCGAGACCGATCAGGCCGAGTTGCATGGTGATCTCCCTAGATGAGCGATTGGTTCAAGCTCAGTATCAGCGAGTTACCCGGATCGGCATGATCAGATAGCGGTAACCCGGGATGATTTCTCCACTTTCGCCAGCGGGCGAGATCACAGCCGGCTTGAACGCGTCGACGAACGAGAGCAGCGCCGTCGGTGCGCCCAGGTTCTGCAGACCATCGATCAGGTACTGCGGGTTGAAGCCGATCGTCAGCGGCTCACCGGTGAACTCGGCCTCCATCGCCTCGCTGGCGCGGGCCTCCTCGGTGCCACCCGCCTCGACCACGAGACCGTCCTCGCTGAAGCTCAGCAGCACCGGCGTGGTGCGCTCGGCGACCAGGGCGACCCGTCGGACCACCTCGACCAGCGCCGACACCGCCACCCGCGCCTCAGCGTTGTGCGAGGCCGGGAAGAGCGAACGCACCGGCGGGTAGTTGGCGCCGTCCAGCAGGCGGCTCGTCGTGCGTCGCGCACCACCGGCGAAACCGATCATGCCCTCACCGGCGCTGCCCTGGGCGAGCGCCAGCGTCACCGCGCCACCGATCGGGCCGAGCGCCTTGGCGGTGTCGTTCAGAGTCTTCGCCGGGACCAGGGCGTTGAGGCTGATCTCCGGGTCCTCCGGGGTCCATTCGATCTCGCGCATGGCCAGCCGATACCGGTCGGTGGCCAGCAACGCGATGTTCGATCCGTTCAGCTCCAGTCGCACACCGGTCATCATCGGCAGGGTCTCGTCCCGGCCTGCGGCAATCGCGACCTGGGAAACCGCTGAGGCGAACGTGGCCGCGTCGATCGTGCCCGCGCTGGACGGCATCTCCGGCAGCGTCGGATAGTCCTCCACCGGCATCGTGGGCAGGGTGAAACGGGCACTGCCGCAGACCAGCTCGAGATGTGCACCGACGGCGGCGATGTCGACCGGCTTGCCCGGCAGCGCCTTGGTGATCTCAGCGAGCAGGCGCCCGGAGACCAGGGCCGCGCCGTCCGCGTCGGCCTGCACCTCGACCGTCACCTGGCTGGAAACCTCGTAGTCGAAGCCGGACACCTGCAGGCGGCCGTCGGTGACCCGCAGCAGGACACCGGCGAGCACCGGCACCGATGGCCGGCTGGGCAGGCTCTTGGCTGTCCACGCCACGGCGTCGGCGAGCGCGTCTCGCTCCACCCGGAACTTCATGCTGTCCTCCGCGATGCGTCCTCATACAGGGGCATGGACCCCCACTGAACTCTATGGCTCCGGCATCGCCCCTGCGTGCCCGACCCCGGTCCGCCTTCATACACCGATCGGACCTCGGGACCCCAACCCTGCTTCTCGGTGCTTGCTTGAAGGCCGGCCCCCGGGGAGCCGCGAGACGCGGATCCACACCTTCCACAACGCTGATGATTGGTTTTTGTTTTCTTAGAAGAGATAACTAGTCGTCTTCATCGGTCCTGTGCATTCTGTGGAGAACCCGAGTTTTGCCTGGTGACAGGGTTATCCACCGGTGATTCACATGTGGGTAACCGGGGTACAACTAGGGGTCTGTGTCCACAGTTCCCGACGCGGCGAGCGTTGTCCACCGTCGTCCACAGGCTATCCACCGGTAATCCACCGGTTCTATCCCCTGCGCTGTGGATTACGCAGGAACGCTACCGGCTCGTCGTCCCCAGAACCTTCAACAGGATATCCACACTCCTCCACAGGCTGTGTGATCTTTTGTAACCGTCCGTGTCTGTCCACATCGATTTCCCCAGGGTTAGTCCACATCTGTGGACGAAGGTGTCGGGAGATTTCCACCGTCTGGGGACGAAGCCTGTGGACGCCTGTGGACAGCTGTGGAAAACGTTGGCACGAAACTGTCACGTCGCGACGTTGACAAACGGCCATTGAGGTCCCTTGGGGAAGGACATCGATCTGCACCTATTTAAGGCGGATCGGCGGATGATCTGGGTACAACCTGTGGACAACCCCGTGTAGAACCGGTGGACAACTCGAGAATTCTCTTGTTTTAGCAGCTCACAGTGTATTCACCCGATCGTGGACAGCCTGTGGGTAACTTCCAAACCGCCAGTGCAGCCGTCGAAGGCCGTCCCTGCGTGCCCGGGCCCTGTGAATTGTGGAAATCCCACGGCGGAGGCGGCCGGTCGCGGTCTTCACCGCCGTCCTGCATCACCCGCAACGTCAACCCCTCATCGGGTACGGGCACGCGCCGCTGAGTCTTCCCACGTCTCCCGTGGCTGTCGGCGCGATCACTCGCCCACTCCCGGGCGATCACTTGCCCACTCCGGGGCGAGCACTTGCCCATTCCCGGGCGATCCGCCTCCCGGGCGATCCGCGACCGCCCGCCACGTCGCCGGCCGCACCTCAGCGTGGTCTCGCGGTCGAAATGCGGCGCCTGGTCCTCCGGGCGGCGGGCTCAGGCCCTGGGATCACGCTGCGATGCCCGGGAGCCGAGGGCGGGACACCGGGATTTGTTGCTACGACTTGGGGCCCGGTTGGGTGGCCCCGGAGCTGGACAGGCGTGACCCCGCGCGTTTGCTATCGGCTGTGGGCGGATCTCGTACACGTGCTCGCGGTCCTTCGACGCCGCCCACCGGCCGGGACTGATCTTCCGCGAGATCGGCTTGGGCGGTGCGCTACCGCGCCACGTCGGTGCGTGGGTGGGTCCTCGGTGAACGGGCAGCAAGCCCGGCAGCGAGTGGCAGCCCGGCAGCGAGTGGCAGCCCGGCAGCGAGTGGCAGCCCGGCAGCGAGTGGCAGCCCGGCAGCGGCGTGGCCGCCGTACCGGGCAGCCACGCCGAAAACGCGAGGTGAGAGCGCTGTGGTGCGGTTGAGGGGTAGTTCACCCGTACAACCTCAGGTGTTCTGTTTGATCCTGTTGGTGAGCTCGGCGATCTGGTTGTAGAGCGACCGCCGCTCCGCCATGTGCTGCCGGATCTTGCGGTCGGCGTGCATGACCGTGGTGTGGTCGCGGCCGCCGAAGGCCTGTCCGATGCGGGGCAGGGAGAGATCGGTGAGTTCGCGGCACAGATACATCGCGACCTGGCGCGCGTTGACCAGCACCCGGCTGCGGGAGTGGCCGCGCAGATCCTCCAGGCTGACGCCGAAGTAGTCCGCGGTGGAGACCATGATCTGGTCGGCGGTGATCTCCGGGCCGGCGCCGTCGGGCATGAAGTCCCGCAGCACCTCCTCGGCCAGCGACAACTGCACCGGCGAGCGGGTGAGGCTGGCGAACGCGGTCACCCGGATCAGGGCGCCCTCCAGCTCCCGGATCGAGTTGGAGACCCGGGACGCGATGAACTCCAGCACGTCGTCGGGGGCGTACATCCGCTCCTGTGCGGCCTTCTTCTGGAGGATCGCGATACGTGTCTCCAGGTCCGGCGGCTGGATGTCGGCCAGCAGACCCCACTCGAAGCGGGTCCGCATCCGGTCCTCGAGGGTGGCCAGCTGCCGTGGCGAACGGTCCGAGCTGATCACGATCTGCTTGTTGGCGTTGTGGAGCGTGTTGAACGTGTGGAAGAACTCCTCCTGCGTGCGCTCCCGGTTCTCGAGGAACTGGATGTCGTCGATCAGGAGGATGTCGACGTCGCGGTAGCGCCGCTGGAACGCCTGCGTCTTGTCGTCGCGCAGGCTGTTGATGAAATCGTTGGTGAACTCCTCGGTCGAGACGTAGCGCACCGACCGCGCGTGCCCGAGGGTGGTGGCGTAATGCCCGATCGCGTGCAGGAGGTGGGTCTTGCCCAGCCCGGAGCTGCCGTAGATGAAGAGCGGGTTGTACGCCTTCGCCGGGGATTCGGCGACCGCCACCGACGCCGCGTGCGCGAAACGGTTGGACGAGCCGATGACGAACGTCTCGAACATGTACTTCGGGTTGAGCCGGTTGCCGTCCTGCCCGCCGGGCCGCGGCGACGTGCCCGGCCCGCGCAGGTCGACCGGGGGGCGCCCGGGACCGTTGTCGCCGGCTCGCACGGGCATCTGGTCCCGCCGGTCCGGGCCGGGCATCTGCCGGTCGTCCGGATGCCGTCGGTTGTCCCGCAGCTGGGCCGCATCGGTCGCCATCCGGTGCGCGACCGAGTCGTTCGGCGTGTCCTGATCGGCCGGGTGTGTCGCGGGCGACCGGTTCACCGGCGGCTGCGGGGCCTGCTGCGGCATCGGGTCGGCGAAGAGCGCCTCCTGGCCGTCCCGGGCCGTCGGCACCCCTCGCGAATACGGCGCCTGCGGCGCCGAGTGCTGGGCGGATCCGGTTGGGTACGGCTCGGGCGCGTGCTCGGCCGGACCGAAGGCGGCCTGCTGGAACGGCGGCTCCGGCATCCGCTGCGGACCGGTGTATCCGGGCAGCTCAGGCTGGTACGGGCCGGGATCGGCATAGTGCCGTGGCTGCGGCTCGACGATGGGTGCCGGCGCCTGATCGGCGGGTTTTCCATACACCGTGCCGGGCATGCCGGAGCCGTCCTCCGGAGGACGGACGGTGACCGCGACCTGTATCGGCCGGCTCAGACGTTTCGTCAGAGCCTCGGTGATCGCCGGGCGCAGCCGGGACTCGATGATGTCGCGGGTGTAGGTGTCCGGAACCGAGAGAAGTGCCGTGTCCTCGACGATGGCCCGCAAGCGGGTGAACTGTAGATAGGCGCGCTGCTGCCGTGACGCGATCTCGTCGGACAACTCTTCCAACGTGTCACGCCACAACGTGCCCAGGTCGACCTGATCGGCCACCGCCGCGCCACCCCCATCGCCACCGACCCCCGGTGGGCCTTGTCCGGCCTCTCGCCTGTGCCTGTCGGCTCCCCCGAACCCAGCACAGTTAACGTGCTGAACACGCACGGCGCCAACCGGCTATCCACAGGTTATCCACAACCCGTGGGGGTGCCGGTGGCCGCTCCCGGCCGGACGGTCGGCAGATTTACCGGAGCCTGGAGTGGCGCGGGCGGTAAACAGGCTCACCGTGGCGAACGATCCACCTGCTTGTCCGGTTTTGGCCGCCGCCTCGCGGTCTGCGAACGGCCGGTAAGACCAGCAACCGCGCACGCTAACAGCGGCGAGAGGTCGACTACAACCGCCGTCCGGGCCATCCGCTGCCCAGAGCGAAGAAAAGATTCACTTTGTGCACGGAAAGACCTGGTCGGATGAGGGTGCCCGCCCATGTCGGCGTGCCGACCCAGGATATGGTTGACCGCCCAGGGGGGCCTGCGTAGGGTTGGGCGGTTGCTCCGCCGCGCTCTGCTAAAGTGGCGTCTTGCAGCGCACGATGCCCCCAGAGTCGTAGTACGAAGACGGAGTTTTGACGTGAGCAAGCGCACCTACCAGCCGAACAACCGCCGGCGTGCCAAGACCCACGGCTTCCGGCTGCGCATGCGCACCCGCGCCGGCCGTGCCATCCTGTCTGCTCGCCGGGCCAAGGGCCGTGGCGAGCTGTCGGCCTGAGCCGACCGTTAGTCCGGTCGGAATGCCCAGGTAGTCGTGCTTGCCGCGGCGCAACGACTGCGGCGTAGTGCGGACTTCGCCGCAGCGATCCGCGGTGGCCGTAGGGCCGGCCGCGGGACCCTGGTCGTCCACCTGCTTGTCGACGAGCCGGCGTTCGCCTCCACGGCGCGCGCCGGCTTTGTCGTGTCCAAAGCGGTGGGCAACTCGGTCGTCCGCAACCGGGTCCAACGACGGCTTCGGCACCTGATCCGGCCGCTGCTCAGCGAGCTTCCGGCGGGCGCGACCGTGGTCGTCCGGGCACTACCCCCGGCGGCCGGGGCCACCTCCGCCACTCTCGCCACCGACCTGGAGGGCGCGCTCGCGTCCGCCCGTAGACCCCGGCGGCAACGATGAGCCTGGCCGCCCGGCTCCTGACCGCTCCGGTCGTCGCGTACCGTCGATACTTGAGTCCGGCGCTGCCGGCACGTTGTCGGTTCTATCCCTCATGCAGTGCCTACGCCCAGGAATCACTGGCGCGGCACGGCGCCCTGCGGGGGACGGGCCTGGCGATCTGGCGGCTCCTACGATGCCATCCCTTCCACCCTGGCGGGTATGACCCGGTGCCTGACCCGATCCGTCACCGTCCTGCCGATGTGACTGGAGCTTAGATTGAGTCTCGACCCGATCTACTACGCCATCTCGTGGATTCTTCTGCGCTGGCATTCCCTGTGGGACGCGATCGGCATACCCGACGGCCGCGTGATCGGCACCAACTGGGCGTGGATCCTCTCCATCTTCTTCCTCGTGGTGACCCTGCGCGTCATCCTCTTCCCGGTCTTCGTCAAGCAGATCAAGAGCCAGCGCGCCATGCAGGCGCTCCAGCCCAAGGTCAAGGCGCTCCAGGAGAAGCACAAGGGCGACCGGGAGACGCTCCAGAAAGAAATGATGGAGCTGTACCGGACGGAGAAGGCGAACCCGCTGATGGGCTGCCTTCCGATGTTCCTGCAGATTCCGGTTTTCTTCGGGCTCTTCCACGTGCTTCAGCACCTGAAGCCCAGCCTCTCCGACGAGATGAAGCAGCTGTACGGCTGGCCGCTCGCCCAGTTCAACAGCGCCGCCGACGCGCACCTCTTCAACGTCCCGATCAGTGCCAAGTTCGGCTCATCGGCCGCTGAACTGTCCGCCCTCGGCGCCAACGGCACGACCGTCAAGATCCTGGCAGCGGTCCTGGTGCTGGTCATGATGGCCACCACGTTCCTCACCCAGCGGCAGATGATCCTCAAGACCGGCTGGGCCGAGGACCCGCAGCAGCTGATGATCCAGCGGCTGATGCTCTACGGCATCCCGTTCACGCTGCTGTTCTCCGGTGCGCTGTTCCCGATCGGTGTCGTCATCTACTGGGTGACGAACAACCTGTTCACCCTGGCGCAGCAGCAGTGGGTGCTCCGTAAGTTCCCGCCGCCCCAGATGGCGAACAAGGGTGGCCCCGGCGCCCGTCCGGCTGCCGGCACCAAGGTCGCGGGCGGCCCGAAGAGCCCGGTTCAGCCCGCCCGGACAGGTGGCCTCTTCAGTCGCAAGACCGAGCCGGAGCCGGTGAGTCCGGTGGTCGACACCAAGGCCCTCGCACCCAAGCCGGGCGCTAAACCGGTGAATCCCAAGAAGGGCGCCCGACCGGCGAACAAACCCAAGGGATGATCGCAGCTCGGGTGCTTCCCGCGGGTGCCCGAGCGCTCCCCTCGGTTTTCAGTGACCTCCCCGCGCTTCACCGCGCGGGAAACAGCGGACCGACTTCGGTCCGGCCCGAACACAACGGAGATGAAACCGTGACCGACACCAGCACTCCCCCTTCCGCCGACTCGTCAGCAGAAGACATCGCTGCCGAGCCGGCCGGCACCGACGAGGCAGGCGCCTCGACTGAGGCCAAGAAGTCGGAGAGCGTCGCCTCGGACGGCGACCTGTTCCGCCAGAGCGAGATCGCCGCTGACTACGTCGAGGGTCTGCTGGACATCCTCGACTACGACGGCGACATCGACGAGCTCGTCTCCGCGGGCCGGCCGATGGTCGAGGTCGTCGGCGGCCGTCTCCAGCCGCTCGTCGGCCAGCGCGGCGCGACCCTCGAGGCGCTGCAGGAACTCACCCGCCTGGCGATCTTCCGGGCCACCGGGTCGCCGAGCCGGCTGCTGCTCGACATCGGCGGCTACCGGGCTGCCCGCCGTAAGGAACTCGCCGCCGTCGCGCGCAACGCGGTCGAGAAGGTCAAGGAGCACGGTGACCCGGTGCGCCTGGAGCCGATGTCGGCGTTCGAGCGCAAGTGCGTTCACGACGTCGTCAACGCAATCCCGGGCGTGCAGAGCGAGTCGGAAGGCGTCGAGCCGAGCCGCCGCATCGTGGTGCGTGTGGCGGACTGATCGTGACTGATACCCGCTACGGCGCGGGTGACTCCGGCCCGGGCGATGGGATGCCCGGGCCGTCGTCTTTCCCCGCCGACTCCTCGCCCTCGTCGGCAGACTCCTCGCCTGCATCGGCCGGTTCCGTGCCTGCATCGGCCGGTTTCCCGCCCTCATCGGCCGGCTCCTCGCCCCTGCCCCCTGGCTCCTCGCCCCTGCCCGCCGGTTCCTCGTCCCCATCCGCCGGCTCCGAGTTAGGGGAGCCGCCGCCCGCTGCCGCTGCCGTCTTCGGTGAGCGACTCGAACTTGCTCGGCGGTATGCCGAACTGCTCGCCACCGAAGGAGTCCTCCGTGGGCTGATCGGGCCGCGTGAGACGCCCCGACTGTGGGAGCGGCATCTGGTCAACTGTGGGGTGATGGCCGAGATGATCCCCGTCGGCGCCGGCGTGGTGGACGTCGGTTCCGGTGCCGGGCTGCCCGGACTCGTGTTGGCGGTGGCCCGGCCGGACCTCGCCATCACGTTGGTCGAGCCGTTGGCACGGCGTACCGCCTTCCTCGATGAAGCGGTGGAAGTTCTCGGTCTGGACAACGTCATGGTCATCCGCGGGCGGGCCGAGGAGGTCGTGGACCACCTGCCCGGTGCCGATGTGGTCACCGCGCGGGCAGTGGCGGCACTCGACAAGCTCACCGGGTGGTGTCTGCCACTCGCGGCGGTCGGAGGGCGGTTGCTGGCCATGAAGGGGTCCTCAGCCGCGGAAGAGATCGCCGAGCATGCGGCGGCGATCGAGGCACTCGGCGGTGGGTCCGTGGAGATCCGGCTGTGCGGCAGCGGGCTGATCGATCCGCCGACGACCGTGGTCGAGATCGTCAAAGAACGGCATGTCCTGCCTGGGCGGCAGAAGGCCGGTCCGGTGTCGGCCCGCAAGGCCGCACGGTCATCCCCCTCCTCGGGTACGGGTGGCGCCAGGAACAGTGGCCGTGGCGGCGGGCGTGGGAGATCGCGTAGAGGGTGAGTTACCGGCCCGTAGGCGATTCTCCCGTGGCTGGAGGGTCTGGTGGGACTCCGCGACGGGACGGGCTTCGTTGAGCGGTCAACGTGGGGCTCAGAGGGCCTGGCGGTTCGACTGCGAGATGTCGTCGGTGCCCCGGGGGTGCGGCTCTGGTCGTACCCCCTCGGTGGTGTTGATTTTCGGGGAGCGCAGCGAGCCGCGAGACGGCCCCCGTATGTTCGCGGCAGGCCTGTGCTCGGCGTCATGGTGTTTGAGGCGTTGTTGGAAGACGATGGAGCGACATTGTGCTCGCTCCATCGGACAGACGACGATGGCGACACATGCCCGACACCCGTAGGCTGGCCGGATGTCGATAGTGTGGACCGGATCTCCACTGCCGGAGCCACGTTCTGCCGGCCAACCCCTTCCTAACCATCAGGGATGAAGCGGTGCATGAGTACGGTGTTTCACGTGAAACCGAGTCGCCTCTCGACAGGCCGTCGGGAGTGAGCGTCGGCGGGCCGCATGCGAGCGACCAGAATGTTCCGCTGCCCCGCCCGGGCGGATATGGCTCCCCATCAGCGCACGAATACGGCGCGCCGATGCCCCATCAGGGCGCGTCCAGCCCAGGTCCGGCGGCCGTGGCTCCTTCTTCAGGGGTGCCGGTTCAGTCGACCGAGCATGTTTCACGTGAAACGCCAGCCGCGGATGAGGACGATCCGCCCCTTGCTATGGAAGCGTTGCGAGCTGTGCAGATCCTCAACCCGAGCGGCGAGATCATCATGCCGCGCCCAGACCACCCCCGGGTGATTTGCGTCGCCAACCAGAAGGGCGGCGTCGGGAAGACGACCACGACGGTCAACCTGGCGGTGGCGCTCGCGCTCCATGGCAACCGTGTGCTGGTGGTTGACCTGGACCCGCAGGGCAACGCGTCGACCGGCCTGAACGTGCCCCACCATGCCGGAGTGCCGGATGTCTACGACTGCCTCATCGACAACGTGCCGCTGGCCGAGGTCGCTCAGCAGGTCGAGGGCATTCCGAACCTCTTCTGCGTGCCGGCCACCATCGACCTCGCCGGTGCGGAAATCGAGCTGGTCTCGGTGGTGGCTCGTGAGTCCCGGTTGGCCCGGGCGATCGCCGGTCACCCGGAGAAGTTCGACTACGTCTTCATCGACTGCCCGCCCTCGTTGGGCCTGTTGACGGTCAACGCCCTGTGCGCGGCGCAGGAGGTTCTGATCCCGATTCAGTGCGAGTACTACGCGCTGGAAGGTCTCAATCAGCTGATCAACAACATCAACTTGGTGCGTCAGCACCTCAATCCCACCCTCGACGTCTCTACGATCTTGCTGACGATGTACGACCGGCGTACGCGACTGGCAGATGCGGTGGAACAGGACGTGCGGAACCACTTCGGCGCAAAGGTGCTGAACGCGGTGATCCCCCGAAACGTGCGCGTATCGGAGGCTCCGAGCTACGGCCAGTCGGTGATGACCTACGATCCGGGTTCACGAGGAGCCACCAGCTACTTCGAGGCTGCCCTGGAACTCGCCGTTCGTGGGGTCAATACGGGAGGCACTGCATGAAGAACCGGCGGGGTGGCCTGGGCCGCGGCCTGGGCGCACTGATCCCGACGGCGCCCGCCGGCGAAACGGCAACCTCGGTCGAGGTGTTGCCGGATCCCGTTGTTGAGCCGTCGACGTCAGCGTCGGCGCCCGCTCCGGTGCCTGGTTCCGTGTCCGGGTCGGTACCCGCTTCGGTACCCGCCCAGCCGGCCGCCGTATCGCCGTCAAGTTCGGAGACGGCTTCCGTGGGCTCCTCCGCAGCGTCTTCCACGGAGTCGGATCTCGCCCCCGTTCCTGGCGCCCGGTTCGCTGAACTACCGGTGTCGGCGATCGAGCCGAATGCCAAGCAGCCGCGGCACGTCTTCGACGAAGAGGCACTGGAAGAACTCAAGACCTCCATCCAAGAGGTCGGCTTCCTCCAGCCGATCGTGGTGCGGGAACTGGGTGACGGCCGTTACGAGCTGGTCATGGGTGAGCGCCGCTGGCGTGCCGCCCAGGCCGTCGGACGGGAGACCATTCCGGCGATCGTCCGTGACACCCCGGACGACGCGATGCTCCGGGACGCGTTGCTCGAGAACATTCACCGCGCCAACCTCAACCCACTCGAAGAGGCGGCCGCTTATCAGCAGCTGCTCGAAGAGTTCGGGGCTACACACGAGGAACTGGCCCGGCGGATCGGGCGCAGCCGACCGCAGATCTCCAACACGATCCGGTTGATGAACCTGCCCGCTGCCGTGCAGCGTCGCGTGGCTGCCGGCATCCTGTCGGCGGGTCACGCGCGGGCGCTGCTCGGGCTCGACAACAGTGCGGCTCAGGATGCGCTTGCTGAGCGGATCGTTCGGGAAGGGCTGTCGGTTCGGGCCACCGAGGAGATCGTGCATCTCGCGGCCTCCGAGGAGGCGACCGCTAAGAAGGCGGCGCCGACTCGGCGGGCGAAGGTACACGCGCCGGCGCTGAACGACTTGGCCGAACGGCTGTCGGATCGGTTCGACACCCGGGTGAAGGTCGACATCGGACGGAACAAGGGCAAGATCACGATAGAGTTCGCGACTGTTGACGATCTTGAGCGCATCGTCGGCATGATTGGTGTTGAGGAAGAAGGCGCGGGGGCGGCTCGGGAGAGCGGCGAGCCTGAGGACTGACTCCTCCCTCTGGGGGTGCGAGGCGCGTGGTTGATCACGCGCCTCTTTCTCGTTTGCGATGGGTCTTCGGATTAAAGGGGCAAAGTTCGCGTTCCGAAGTGTCGATTATGGGGCGTAGCGGGATCCTGAAATCCCAGGAGAATCGTTCTGAGAGAACCGGAACTGACGCTGGTTGGGCGTCTCTCGACTACGGCCGGGCTTGCCAATACGAATGTGAGTCGCTTTCCGGGCTCTCGCGAAACTGGTCGGGAGCTGATGGTGCGGCCAGCTTTGACGGCTGCGGGAACGTCACGGGACATGAGCCTCGGCCGTCGGATGCGTCGCCCGTCGAAGTGCCTTCCGTTCAGTTCCCTTCGTGATCGCGGGTTCGCCTGTGGACTCGATAGTTGCTGACGCGAGCAGTCGGTGGCCTATTCGGTAGTCACCAGTGACTTGTTTGGTTGCCCGCCTTCGGCTAGCCATAGGCGGTGACGATCCCTCGGCGGGTGGCTCTAGGGTTCATGCCGGTCGCCGGTCGCCGGTCGCCGGTCGCCGGTCGAGGGCCGTCGGTCGAGGGCCGTCGGTTGTCGGTTGCTCTTCGATGCGGTGGGCCCGCCTGGCGCCTATGACCTAAGTCGCCAGCGTGCCGAATGCTTCGATGCGCGCGGAACAGGTGAGTCGCCTTCGGTCATTGCGGGCCGAAGGTGTTGCGGCCCCGTCAGCCTTTGGCTACGCCGGCGGATCGGATCGGTCCAGCGGAAATCTCGCTTGGGCATAGCTGGGGGCGTCGCCCCGTCTCAGTGCGAGTTCCAACGGGTGACCCTTGGGCGGCGCTCGCGGTCTGTTGGAGATGTAGCAGGAGAGCCTCGCGTCTTGAAATCATCCCGTCTCTGTTGAGGTGAGCGGGGATGGGTTGTGTATAGCCAGGCGCCTTCTGTCGTGTGGTCCACGCCTTGGTTGGCGACGGGTGCGACGCTGCGGTCGGTGCCTTGAATCGCTTGAGTGCTCTGCGGAACCTTACGGCCGCCCGGACCTGTCACGCTCCGCGGGCCCGATCGTTTTACTCGCCTACGGGCTTCGCTTGCTTCCTGACCAGGTTTGCGGAATGGTCCGAGAACGAGCCCCTGGTGGGAACCCAGTCCGGCCGCTCAACAGAACTGGACCTAGAGGTCTGGCGAGCGCCCGTGTCCCGCCGCCTCCGCTGAGAAGCAGGTGCAGCTGCCGTCGGCCTCAAACCAACCCTTCCTGTTTGAGGTTGGATCTCGGGTCCTGTCGTTTTGACACGGGAGAGGTTAGGCCGGTGCCTTCCGAGCGGCTTACCGAGGAGTCTCCCGCCACTCCTTGGTCTGCGCTTGCCGATTGATCTCAACGGCAATTCGCGGCATCAGAGTGAGGCCTCCCTTTCGCCTATCTGGGACTACTCGTCGACGGGCGGGGGCTGCGATGTTCGGTCGTCACTGCATCCATATGTTGAGGGAGCAGCGGGTCAGGTGCGCTGCCTCGCGTCATGTCAACGCGCCAGCGTCGGGGCGTTTCACGTGAAACTTGGTGATCGACATGGCCGGCGCCGACTTCGATGGCCTGGCTGACCTCGGCGGCAATCCACGACGGCATCTTGGCACTCAGGTTACGGTCCTGCTTGTGGTCGGAGGACGCGGCGACAGGCGTGTTTGAAGTCGTGACCGAGTTATGGAGCTTCTAGTCGAGAAGGCTGCAATTGCACTGGCCGGGCCCATGCTGGATTCCGGCCAGGAGATCATCATCGCCGAGCCGAGCCGAGCCGAGCCGAGCCGAGCCGAGCCGAGCCGAGCCGAGCCACCAGGCCGCGGTCCAGCGGGTAGTTGGCACGGACATTGTTATATGCCGGCACTCGTCGGCTGGCGTTTTCCCGTCCCCATCATTCGAGACTGCCCAGGAAGGACGCATCGTCGATCGACCGGTAGCCCGCGGCAGCTGTTGAGCAAGCGGTCGCAGTGCACTGCTAGGGAAGCACCGAGCCGCGAAATCGTGGCTTCAGTGAGCACCTTGGCGCGGGCGTTTCACGTGAAACAACGCAGACAGTCCTCCGAGGAACGCGCGGTATGGCGAATGTTGGCCTCACTTCGCTCAACTCGGGGAGGACGGCACGGCATGGCCACGCATACGGGAGTAGCGGCGGCTAGATGAGGTGAAGCAGAGGCGTCGCTGCCTCAGCACTTCCGGATGCCTTTCGAAAATGAATGGTCGACGGGTCGACGGGTCGACGGGTCGACGGGTCGACGGGTCGACGGGTCGACGGGTCGACGGGTCGACGGGTCGACGGGGCCCAGAGATCTCCGCCTAGACCTTCTTGGCTGACTCCGTTGGCACTCCGGGGGGAAGAAAGCCGGCGGATGCCTTGCCGTGGCGTGCCTTCCAAGTGGCAGATACGGATCCTTAAGGGGCCTTGGCTGCTTCTCTGGGACAGGAGTTGGAGTGGCACTGCCTCGTCGCGTGACGCCGAGGACCTTCTTTTAGCTGTGTTTGTGAACAGAGGCCAGAGAGGCTAGCGACGGAAGGCCTGCGTTTCACGTGAAACGGCGGCATGGCAAGCTCGCCCGGTGCCCGGTGCCCGGTGCCCGGTGCCCGGTGCCCGGTGCCCGGTGCCCGGTGCCCGGTGCCCGGTGCCCGGTGCCCGGTGCCCGGTGCCCGGTGCCCGGTGCCCGGTGCCCGGTGCCCGGTGTGTTTCACGTGAAACGGCGGACACAAGGTCGCAAGTGCAATCTCTGGTTCATGGCGCTTATGGGGTCCTAGCCGAGTTGTATCTCGATAAAGGAACACCGCGCAGCCGGAGATTGAGACCGTGACCAAGTCGAGAACCACAGACGCCAGCGCCGTGTGTGCACCTCAGCCGTCGGTCGATCGTGAACCTCCTGAGCGCTGGTAGAGCCGTGACCTACCGAGTCGGAGCCCATGTCGCGGGCTTTCCTGGCTGTGTGCACGGGGCGTCTGAGCTGTTATTGCCGCTGTGCGCGACACACCGTGCCCCGGCCGGAAAACACGTCAGTAGCAGCTTGTGTGGGCGACGGCAGAGGGAGTGGTCCCCCTGGACTCTTCTCGATCGCCACCGTTGCTAAGACCGGAGATGGCTGTTCTGTTGGCCTCGTTGAGCCGGCTCGGACTGGTAGGCCGACTGGCCGGTGCATCCTTTGACAACTCGTCTCTGGGGACAGCTAGAGCTAGGCAGCCAAGGGTGGCTTGGGGAAGGTGGAACCTTGCGAGCAAGGGCATGCTGACTGGAGCCACGAACCAAACGACGGCTTTCGGGAGAAGTACCCGGACGACCCGACTGGCTGGGACCGTGCCAGCGACCATGGCCTACTCAGGAATCAGGGGTCAGGATTTGAATCTTGGTCACTTGGGGATGGAAAGAGGGCGCAAGACTAACCGCGGCTACACGATTCTTCTGGCTTGGGACAGTTGCGGGAGTGATCTCGATAGGAGGTTGGTAGAGCCGGACACTATGGGTTGGATGAAGCCTTGGGCGGGTGGTTTGAATAGCCCCGCTCTCTGATGCGCGTTCATGCGGTGTGCGTGTCGGCCTCATGGGAGGCAGTTGAGGTGTGGCTGGCTTCGCCGAGCCAAGGGTTGGACTGTGCCGGCCGGGCAGGTTGGTCCTTGACGTCATGGCAGGTTGACTTGTGAGTTAGCCGTTCTTGGACAGAGTCTCCTCGCTCTGGAGTCTCTGGCTTGGTGACGTGGCGGTCTGGGCTTTGGTGCCGGCCGCCTGTGATCCAGAGCCACCATCCTTGGATGAGTTTTGTGGCGATGGTTTGTGGAGCCATGCCACTGCCAGTCGAACGCGATCATGACCGAATGGCATATCCGCGACCCCATGAAGTAGAAGAACGGTACGTGTCAAGGATTTGAGGCCAGCGGGAGTTATGCGGCCTGAGGTTCCGGCTCTGGTTTATTGATCCAGACCTGCTCAGGCAGGTCGAGGATCTTGGGCAGGCGCCGGCTTGTGCTGAAGCGTTCCGGGTGTGCTGCCCAGGCTGCGGCGAGGGTGTCCTCGCGGCCGACGCGGACCGTGTGGTGGCGGCCTTGGTGCACCTCGGCCGGAGTGTGCAGGCCAATCCCAGAGTGTCGGTGGCAATTGTTGTACCAGGTAACGAAGTCGGCCATGAAGGTCCGGGCCTGGGCGAGGGATGCGAACCGGTCCGGGAAGACCGGCGCGTACTTCAGCGTCTTGAACCAGGCCTCGCTGTACAGATTGTCGTTCGACACCTTCGTCCGTGAGTGCGACCGGGTCACGGTCAGGTCTTCGAGCATGTCAGCGACCGATTTCGAGGTCATCGACGTGCCCCGGTCGGCGTGGACGACGTGCGGAACGCCGTGAACGTCGAAGATCTCACGCATCATCGACTCGGCGAGGGGTCCTGACTCGCGGGTGTGGACACGGGCGCCGACGATGTATCGGGAGTAGATGTCGATCATCACGTAGGCGTCGAAGTAGGAGCCCTTCACCGGGCCGGCCAGTTTCGTGATGTCCCAGCTGAACACCTGCCCCGGCCCGTCAGCGACCAGCTCCGGGCGGGTGCGAGCCGGATGCCGGGCCAGCCGGCGACGCTCGCGGACCTGCCGGTGCTCCCGCAGGATCCGATACATCGTCGCGACCGAGCCGACGTAGACGCCCTGGTCCAGCAACGCGGCGTAGACCTGCGCCGGCGCCGCGTCGACGAACTCCGGACCGTCCAGCACGGCCAGGACCTGGTCGCGTTCACCCCTGGTCAGTGCGTTCGCCGGCACCGGACGCGGCCGGCGTGACGGGCTCGGCCGGCGCCGGTCGCGATCGGCGCTGGACCGGGCGATCCCGGTCATCACCGCCGCGGTTCGGGTCGTGGTCCCCGCACCCGTCAGCGCCTGGAAGGCATCCATCAGCGTCTGCCGAGCCCGAACACGTCCGGACCGTCCGGCTCGCTCCTGGAGATGTCCTCCAAGAGCTCTTGCGCTTTTCCCATAATCGTCAGCGCCGTCTCCGTTCGCGCCAGCTTCGACCGGGCCTGAGCCAGCTCATGCCGCAACCGGGCAATCTCGGCCTGCTCCGCCGACGGGCGCCCGACCGTCTCACCAGCCGGTTTGCCCTACAGCAAGCCCGCATCCCGGGCACGGCGCCACTCCGACATCAACGACGAGTACAAGCCCTCCCGCCGCAGGAACGCCCCGCCCTCACCAACCGTGACGGCCTGCTCGTAGCCGGAGAGCAGTTCCAGCTTCTGCCCCGGAGTGAACGACCGGCGTGCCCGCGGACCATCCGAACGCGGACCTTTCCTACGACTCATGACCCCATCCTGGGCCGTCACGACGTCAACAGCAGTACTCAACGACTCTCGATCCTGAACTCGCCCTGTCCGGCGGACTTGCTATGAACCGCTGGCCTCAACTCACCCTGACAGACAGGGGAACCGCGTGGCCTGGTGCAGGCAAGGCCGGGCGTCTCGATGGCTTGCCGCGGACAGTTTGAGTGGAGGCGAGCCGGCCTATCGGTCGTTGCTGCCACCGGGCCGTCGCGAGCCATGAGCCGGACGATCGAGCTCTCCGAGCCGAACGCGGAACGCCGATCGCCTGATACTTAGACACCGTCGGATCGGCAAGTCGCCGAATCGCCATCCCGTAGACATCCGCCGGATTGCCGAGATCTGAGCGCCGGTCGCCGAAATCCAGACACCGCGACATGGCGAACAATGTCTTCGGCTGCGTCCTCGCACTCGGTTGCCGCAAGTCGGTACTGGATGCGGTGAGTGTCATATGCGTTCGGAGAGAACACCGTGTCGAGCGACCTATCGGTAATGCCGCGGCAGGAATCGGCGCTGAGAAACAGGCATACAGATGGTCGTCGACCGCAGGGGCGGCCGCCGGAACCGCGACCAGGGAGGCGCCGGCCATCGCACCAAAGGTTAGAGAAACAGGCCTCTGAAAACCGCGAGTGAGCTGATGTGGCTCATGGCTGTTGGCATGGGGTGTGCTGCTGGCGGAAACGGGCAGAGTCTCAGCCAGACCGGTGACCGACACTCGCCAGGGTTCCGCCGGCCGGTTGGCCATGGTCGCCTCTATCGTGCTGAGACGAGGGCGGGCGGAGGCGTACCGAGGATGGCGCGAGAGCGGTGCGTTGACGTCTGCGCAGCCGGATTCGAAGATTCTGGCGAGTGGACCGCCTGAGACTGCTCACGTTGAGCGCGTCGATTCCGCGTGGGCAGTCGTGGTGCCCGCTGAAGTTTCGTGGCCAGAATCAGCGGAGGACGCGGTGGCCATAGAGGGAAGCCGCGTGCCTCGGTGAGCATGTGTGTCACGGGCAGAGACTGTTTGCGGTTTCGCGTTGGACGGTGCAGTTGTCTGGCGACTGCACCGACAGCCTTCGAGTATGAGCTGTGCACGCGGGTGTCCGAGTAGAGGTCAGTTTTGATCGGGGAGGTAGGCCGATCGGTTCCGCCGTGAGGACGTCACCACCTGGCGAGCTGGCGGTCACGCCGTGGGCCTCGGCGACGGAGGTGAGTACGACTCCCTGATGATTCGTTCCGCTCTGGCGAGGACTTCGGCCCGGGGAGATTCTCTGTGAACGCGCTGTCCGGGGCGCGAGTTACTGAACGAGTCAGATGGCCATCCCAGTACGTCCAGCCTCAGGCTTGAGAAGGTGAGCGTTGGTGGACTGGAACGCGGTTGCGACGGTGCGGATACGTAAGACTGGGTCTGCTCGGGCGGCAACGCGGGGCTGATATGCGAGCTGCAGTTCGCGACTGACAAGGGTGATAGGCGCTTACCACCCGAAAAACGGTCATGGGCCGACCCCTAGTAGGGCCGGTAAGCCGCTGCGCCAGATGATCGCCCGAGCCGGCTTGGACGCCGACTGGTGTGTCGACATCGACCGCGGCGGCGACGTCGACCTCGGCCTCGACATCGAGCGGGCGTGGGCACTGGCCTATAGCGAGCGCAGTCCATAGAGCCAACGCCAGCCAGTGCCGGGAGCAGAGGCAGAGAAGTACGGCACGCCCTCGCAGGAGATCAAATTGAGGACGGCGCCGGAGAGGGTGCGCATCGAGTGGGAACTGCCCGCGAGCCCCCCGCTTAGCACGAGTAGGACTCGCATATGCCGGGCCGTCGGGCCGCGCACCGAGCCAGTCGGCGGGGTGACGCGAAGAGTCAGCGGCGGGCTAGCGCTTCGACGCGCGCCGCTGTCTTGGCCCGGAGCCTCGCGGTCGCCGCTGCGCCTTGGGTTGGTGAGAACCGATGCCCACGAGGCTGGAGATATGCGTGAGGGCCACTATCCACAACCTGTGTGTTGCGCCTGTTGATTCTGGGACTGCTGGTGTTTCACGTGAAACGACGCCGATGTTGTGAGGGTCGTCCACTGCTCTATCCACAGGGCGCGCAAGCGTTCTACGTCGCGTTTCACGTGAAACGAGCGTGCCTGTGGATAACTCCTGTGGATAACTTCGGGGCCGGTGTGGGGAAGCACTCATTTTCATCATCGTCGACATGGGGCGGGTCCCTCCGTCGTGCGAAATTGACCCGGGACAGCCTGTCCTGGGCTGGGCTAAGGTCACGTCGTGTCTGAGAACACCTCCTCCCTGCCTGACTTCACGCGCTGGCCGTCGTTCCCGTTCGAGGGCGACATGCGAGTCAAGAAACTCGCTCCGCCGGTGGAGGTGGAGCCACCGCGGAGTGGGGAGGACGGTTCGGAGTGCGTTGCCTGCGGGACGCCTGACGACTCGTACATCTGGGTCAGTGAACGATGGCGCGTCCGTGCCATGGACCGGCCCACCGGTCTGCCGATGGTGTTGATCCTGGAGTGTCGTTCGCACCTGGACCTCGGGGACCTGCCCAACCTGCTGGCCGCGGAACTCGGCGTCATGACGGTTCGGTTGGAGCGCGCCATTCGGTCGCTGGACGGTGTTGCCCGGGTTCACGTGAATCGCTGGGGAGACGGGTCCGCGCACCTGCACATGTGGTTTCTGGCCCGGCCCTACGGCCGGCTCCAACTGCGGGGGACCTTCCTGTCGCTCTGGGACGACATACTGCCGGTCATTCCGGAAGCGCAATGGCGGGAGAACCTGTCACTCGTCGCGGCCTGGCTCGCTGACTTCGGGGGCCAGGCCAACGCCGGCCCGGCGCACATCGAATGGGAATCCCCCGCCACGATCAACGTCCCCACCACCATGGACTCGGACCCCGACGGCGGCCGCCGCCCGGCGACGCTCGGCGACGTGGAGGCGTCCGAAGGTTAGATCGGAGGCGGAGCCGGTACCAGGGCGGATGCGGGACTCCGGCCGGGGAGGGCATCTGGAGTAGGCCAACGATCGAGACGGATCAACGACCAGAATGAGACCGGGCCGGAACAGGCGGCGGCCAGGTAGGCACGCTTCGGAAAGCACGCCGTGGGAGCACGAGTCCACCGGCAAGACGAGGCCGCTGGAAAGACGGGCCGCTGGAAAGACAAGGCTGCTGTAGGCCGAGTCGGTGACTGCGAGGCCACCGCAGACAAGGCCACCGGCAGACAAGGCCACCGGCCCACCGGATGGGCGCGGAGCCCCAGAGGACGCGGAGCCGCAACTGCGAGAAGCCCGACAGGCGGCGAAGAGCCCAAGGAGCCGAGCATCTGCGAGGGCGGTGCGGCCGGAGAAGCGAGCGGCCGGAGAACCGAGCGGCCGGAGAACCGAGCGGCCGGAGAACCGAGCGGCCGGAGAACCGAGCGGCCGGAGAACCGAGCGGCCGGAGAACCGAGCAGCCGGAGAACCGAGCAGCCGGAGAACCGAGCAGCCGAAGAAGCGAGCAGCCGAACAGACCAAGCCCTCGGATAGTTAAGAGCCCAAGGCGAGCAGCCAAGTCCGCGCCGAAGGCGACCCAAAGACGCAAGCCCCGGAACGGCGACAGGCCCGGCGATAACCGCCAGACCTGTCACGTGAAACCAACCGTCACTGCCCCTGCCGAGCCACCGCCCGCTCCACCAGAGAACTCAACACCGCGCCGAGATCCGCCCCGGCCGCCTGGACCGCCAACGGCAGCAGCGACGTCTCGGTGAGCCCGGGCGACACGTTGCACCCGAGAACATGGGGCTCCCCATCCGCGGTCACGATCACGTCGATGCGGGACAGGTCCCTCAACCCCAGAGCTTTGTACGCCGCCAGCGCCGTCTCCGTGACCCGCTCCGCGACCGTCGGCGACAGGCGGGCCGGCACGTGCCAGGTGGTGAGGCCGGCCGTATACCGGGCCGCATAGTCGTACACCCCGTCGCGCGGAACGATCTCCACGATCGGCAGTGTCTCGGGCCCGGCACCCCGGTCGACGATGGAGACGGCCACGTTGGTGCCGGTCACATACTGCTCGACGAGCGCGGTCGAGTCGTAGGCGAAGCATCCGACCATCGCGGCCGGAAGGTCACTGGCGTCCCGGACCACAGCGGCCCCCAGCCCGGACCCGCCCTGTGCCGGTTTCACCATGAGGGGCAGCCCGAGCCGTTCGACGATCCGGTCGAGGACGGCGACGGCGCCGAGCTCGGAGAACCGGTCGTGCGGCAGCGCCACCCAGTCGGGCGTGGGGATCCCGGCTTCGCGCAGCATCGACTTGGCGGACGGCTTGTCCCAGGCGAGGCGGGCGGTCCGGGCGTCGGCGCCGACGTACGGAACCCCGCACAGGTCGAGGACACCACGCAGCGACCCGTCCTCGCCGGTGGCGCCGTGCAGGGCGATGACGACGGCATCCGGCGGGTCGGCCCGTAGTGCCGGCAGCAGGGACACGTCGGCGTCGTGGAGTTCGGCGGTCAGGCCGACGGACCGGAGCGCGTCGAGCACCCGGCGACCGGACCGCAGGGACACGTCCCGTTCGTAGGACAGCCCGCCGGCCAGGACCAGAACTCGCAGTTCGTCACGCGTACCCATGCGTGTGATCATGCCAAGTCGGGGCCGGGGGCATCCGCGGCGGCCGGGCCACGACGGCGCTGATGTCCCGGCTGAAGGCCGGCGCCGCCGAAGACGGCGCGCATGGCCAGCTCCTGCTCCATGACCCCGGACAGGCGGCGCACGCCCTCACGTAGCCGGTCCGGCGCGGCGAAGCTGAAGTTGAGCCGCATGTTGCCGCGCCCGGTCCCATCGGCGTAGAAGCCCGTTCCGGGCACGTAGGCGACCCGTGCGGCGATGGCCCGGGGCATCATCGCCTTCGAGTCGAGACCGGCCGGCAGGGTGGCCCACACGAAAAGGCCACCGGTCGGGTGGGTCCACGTGGTACCGGCGGGCATCAGGTCCGTCAGAGCGCCGAGGAGCGCGTCCCGCCGCTCCCGGTAGATCTCCCGGTAGACCTTGATCTGCTCCTGCCACGGCATGGTCGACAGGTACTGCGTGACGGCGGCCTGGGCGAACGCGCTGGGGCACAGCACGTTCGCCTCGCTCATCATGACCAGTTTCTCCCGCACGGCGTGCGGCGCGAGGATCCAGCCGACCCGCAGACCCGGCGCGAAGGTCTTGGAGAAGGTGGAGCAGTAGAAGACCCCGTCACGGCGGCGGGCCCGGAGCGGCAGCGGGGCGTCACCTTCGAAGGAGAGCATTCCGTACGGGTCGTCCTCCACGACCAGCAGGCCGGCCCGCTCGCAGATGTCGAGGACCTGCTCGCGCCGCTCCTCCGACAGGGTGACACCGGCCGGGTTCTGGAAGGTCGGGATCGTGTACAGGAATTTCGCCTGCCGGCCCTCCCGTGCGGTGGCCCGGATGGCCTCCTCCAGCGCTGCCGGGATGAGGCCCTCGTCGTCCATTGCCACGTGCCGGACCTGTGCCTGGGCGGCCTGGAAGACGCCGAGTGCGCCGACGTAGGTCGGCCCCTCGGCGAGTACCACGTCGCCCGGGTCCAGGAAGAGGCGGGCCAGGAGGTCGAGGGCCTGCTGTCCGCCGACGGTGACCACCACGTCGTCGGGGGACGCGTTCGTGATGCCGGACACCGACATCACCTCGCAGATCCGCTCCCGCAGGTCGATGGTGCCCTGGCCGATGCCGTACTGAAGGCTGGTGGCGCCCTGCTGTGACGCCAGGTCGCCGAGCATCTCACCGACCGCGTCGAGAGGCAGCGCGGCAATGTACGGCGAGCCGCCGGCCAGTGACACCACCTCCGGGCGGCTGGCGACGGAGAACAGGGCCCGGATCTCCGATGTGGTCATCCCGCGCACCCGTCGCGCGTACCGATCGGTGTAATCGTCCTGAGTTGTACCGGTCATGCGAATCACCCCTTGAAAATGAGACTGAAGCGATCCTAATGCCGTCCGGCACTTGCCCGACCTGCTCCCGTTCATGGTGGTTCCCACGTAGGATTCGGCGGGGGCGCGGCGGCGTCCGGTCCATGCCCGTGCGAATGCAAGGGGTCGGCATATGTCGCGACGCCTGGTCAACCTGACCCTCGACACACTCGAGGATCTGCCCCGGCCCTGCCGGCAGTGTGTCTACTGGGAGCTCGACCCGGTCTCGGCGGAGCGCGCCTGCGCCACCGGTGATCCGGGCCTGGAGAAGGAAGCCTGGGTCTCGCAGACCCTGCTGGAGTGGGGCTCGTGCGGCAAACTCGCCTACGTCGACGGGATGCCGGCCGGTTTCGTGATGTATGCGCCGCCCGCCTACGTCCCTCGCGGCATGGCGTTCCCGACGTCCCCGGTGAGTGCCGACGCCGCACTGTTGACTACGGCCAAGGTGGTGCCCGCCTTCGCCGGCGGCGGCCTGGGCCGGATGCTGGTCCAGGGAGTGGCCCGTGACCTCACCAAACGCGGGGTGAAGGCGATCGAGGCGTTCGGTGATGCCAAGCCCGACGAGAGCGGCGAGGAGACGGCCTGTATCGCGCCGGTCGACTTCTTCCTGTCGGTGGGCTTCAAGACGGTCCGCCCGCATCCCCGTTACCCGCGGCTGCGGCTGGAACTGCGGACGGCCCTGTCCTGGAAGTCCGACGTCGAATACGCGCTGGAGAAGCTGCTCGGCTCGATGAGCCCGGAGACCCTGCTGCGCCCGGTCCGCCCGGTCGCGGCGACGAGGTCGGCGGAGAACTGAGCCTCGGCTCTCCGCCGGGCAGGCGTCAGCCCTTTTCGGCCAGGGCGAGGCGCAACTGGCGTACGTCGATCGAACCGGTCGGCACATCGCGCTCCACCGGGAAATACATCCGCTGCACCGCGGCGAGCAGTGCCTCGACGATCTGCTCGCGGAACATCGGGTCGATGAGCCGGGCCCGGTCCGCCGGAGACGTCAGATAGCCCAGGTCGACGCGCACCGTCGGCATCCGGGTGAGCCGCAGCAGATCCCAGGCCTTGGCATGGGTACGGCAATCGTGCATGCCGGTCCGCACGACGATCTCCCGCTGCACCAGGTTGGCCAGCCGCTCACCGACCGTGGAACTCAGGCCGTTACCGGTGCCGTAGTGGTAGGACGCCACGCCCTCGGCCGACTCGGACGTGTGCCCGTCCAGGTGCAGTGAGATCAGCAGGTCCGCGCCGAGCGTGTTGGCCAGAGCGGCCCGCTCGGCGCCGCTCATCGGAGCGGCGGGCGACGGGCCACGGGTCAGGTGCACCCGCATACCGGCCGCGGAGAGCCGGCCCTCGAGACGGGACGCCACGTCGAAGGCGAGGTCCGCCTCGTTCCACCGCAACGGGCCGTCGGGCACCACGACGCCGGTGTCGTCACCGCCACCGTGGCCGGGGTCGATGACGATGGTCTTGCCGACCAGGTTGGGACCGGACTGGCGGAACGCCTCGGCCTCGCGCAGCCACTGCGGGCGGCCGCCGACGACCTTGCGGCCGAGCCGGCGCAGTGCCTTCATGGTCTGCGGGCCGCAGGAGCCGTCCTGGACGAGACCGACCTCGCGCTGGAACTGGGCGACCGCCCGAGCCGTCCGGGCGCCGTAGATCGCGTCGGGACGGCCGGTGTCGTACCCCATCTCCAGGAGCCGCTCCTGAAGCGAGCGGACGTCCTCGCCGACCAGGGCGTCGGGGACCGAGTGGAAGAGCGCCCGGGAGCCGAGCCGCCAGCGGGCCGCGTCGAGAGCGCCCCAGGTCTCGTCACCGACCAGACCGTCGACGCCGAGGCCACGGTTCTGCTGGAAGGCCCGCACCGCGGTCTCCAGCGCCTCGTCGAAGACGTCGGGCTCAGGCTCGGCCAGCAATTCCAGACCGACCAGAATCGACCGGATCTCGGAAACTGCCACGCCGCTGTCTCCGCGTCGGATGGACCGCACTCACGACTCCCTAGGGCGAGAAAGGACGACCTCCCGGAGAGTACGCCCCGCGACCCAACCGGGTCGCGGGGCGTTCACAAGAGAGGGTTTCTACAGCGCCGTCTCGATGAAGTTGACCAGGAAGCTCTTCGGCTTCGCGCCGGTCACCGAGTTGAACGGCTCGCCACCCTTGAAGATGGTGAGGGTGGGGACCGTCATCACGCCGTACTTCATGGCGGTCTCGGGGTTCTCCTCGATGTTGACCTTGACGATCTCGACCTGGTCACCCATCTCGTTGGCGATCTCCGCGAGCAGCGGGTCGACCTTCTTGCAGGGCACGCACCACTCGGCCCAGAAGTCCACCAGGACCGGCTTGTCGGACTTCAGCACGTCAGTGTCGAAGGTGGTGTCGGTGACCACCTTGGTTGCTCCCACGAGGACCTCCCGGGCCTTACAGCTCTACGAATGAAGCGATGAAGCGCTCGGCGTCGAGCGCCGCGGCACAGCCGGTGCCGGAGGCGGTGATGGCCTGCCGGTAGGTGTGGTCGACCAGGTCGCCGGCAGC
>NZ_QGGR01000040.1 GCF_003148685.1 Actinoplanes xinjiangensis
TCCGTCACCCAGTACCGCAGACTGTCCATGATCAGCCGCAGCGACTCGTGATGCCGCACGTTCAGACTGTTCCCGGTACCCGTGGTGTCGTAGTAATACTGCTTGTCCTCGTCGACCAGCCGGTAATACGCCGGATTGTCGATACCCCGGAACGACAACGTCGGCCCCAGATGATTGCCCTCCGCGGTGTGGTTGTAGACCACATCCAGAATGACCTCGATACCGGCCTGATGCAGAGCCTTCACCATCGCCTTGAACTCCTGCACCTGCCCGCCGCGGCCACCGAACGAGGTGTAGTCGTTGTGCGGGGCGAAGAAGCCGATGGTGTTGTAACCCCAGTAATTGGTCAGACCGCGCTCGATCAGCCCGCTGTCGTGCACGAACTGGTGCACCGGCATCAGCTCGACCGCGGTGATGCCGAGTTGCTTGAAATGCCTGATCATCGCCGGATGGGCCAGGCCGGAGTAGGTGCCACGGACATCGTCGGGCACGTCCGGGTGCCGGACGGTCATGCCCTTGACGTGCGCCTCGTAGATCACCGTCTGATGGAACGGGATCTTGAGCGGCCGGTCGTTGCCCCAGTCGAAGAACGGACTGATGACCACGGACTTCATCGCGCCAGCCGCGGAATCCATGTCGTTGACGGAGGAGGGATCACCGAAACGGTACGAGAAGAACGACTCGTCCCAGGCGATGGTCCCGTCGACGGCCTTCGCGTACGGGTCCAGCAGCAGTTTGCTCGGGTTGCAGCGCAGTCCCCCGGCCGGGTCGTACGGGCCGTGCACCCGGTACCCGTAGCGCTGACCCGGCACGATCCGCGGCAGGTAGCCGTGCCACACCATCGCCTCGCGCTCCGGCAACTCGATCCGCGTCTCCGTACCGTCGTCGGCGAACAGGCACAGTTCCACCTTCTCCGCCGACTCGGAATACAACGCGAAGTTCGTTCCGCCCCCGTCGTAGGTTGCGCCCAGTGGATAGGGCACACCGGGCCAGATTCTCATCATCGACTCAACTCACATTTCGGACCGGACAAGGTCGGCGGGTTACCCGCGGGTCGGGCCTCCATGCATGGCGGACGGCCTCTTCTGCGCGGACACGCCGGACGGCACCGGCACCCCATCCAGCAGGAACGTTCGTTCGCGTTTAGGGTTCGTGCCATGCCACGCGTATCCGAGCAGTACCGGGAGCAGCGCCGCGGTGAGATCGTCGCCGCGGCGGCGCGCCTGTTCGCCGTCAACGGCTTCCACGCCACCTCGATGGCCGACGTCATCGCCGAGTGCGGCCTGTCCGCCGGAGCGGTGTACCGGTATTTCGCCGGCAAGGACGACCTGATCCTGGCGGTGTCCGAGGCCGCGCTGACGGCCGCGGACGAGGCATTTCAGGCGTTGCTCGCCGACGGCGCCGCGCCGTCACCCCGGCACGCCCTGACCTTCCTGATCCGGGTCATCGACGAGCGGGTCGTCCACAACACCGACACCGGCGTGGACGTGAGCCGCATCGGTGTACAGGTGTGGGCCGAGGCGCTGCGCAACCCCCGGATGGCGGCCCGCGCCGACGAGGTCTACCAGCGCCTGCGCGGCTACTTCGCCGAGGTCGCCCGGCGTCGGCAGGCCGCCGGCAAGCTGCCGGCCGACGTGGTTCCGGAACAGATCGGGGCGGCCATGCTCAGCCTGGTGCAGGGCTACATCCTCCAGCGGCTGCTGATCAGCGACACCGACACCGAGGACTACCTGGCCGGTGTCACCGCCCTGCTGACGGACCGGTGAGCGTCTCCCGCAACCCGGGGATCGGCACGGGTCACGGTGCCTGCTGTGGCGCCAGTGCGGCCACCAGGGCATGGTCCCGCGGCAGCGGCCCGACCAGAGCGGCCCCGCCCGGCGTACCGATCTCGTCGAAGAACTCGGCGTTGACGGCCTGGTAGGCCTTCCACTGCGGCGGCAGATCATCCTCGTAGAAGATGGCCTCCGCCGGGCAGATCGGCTCACAAGCACCACAGTCGATGCACTCGTCGGGATTGACGTACAACATACGATCACCCTCATAGATGCAGTCGACCGGGCATTCGTCGACGCATGCCCTGTCCTTGAGGTCCACGCACGGAACGGCGATCACGTAGGTCATACCGGCGAAGGCTAGAACTTCAACCGGGGTTCACCTCAAGCCGGAATCCGGGATCGTCCGGATGCCCCGGCCCGGTGCCGATCCACCACGGCTTCCGCCGCCACTCCGGCGACGGCGGCATGGTGGCGGTACCGCACTGGGCGGCCCGATCATCGCTGCGGTTACGCTGGGTCATCAACAAGCCGAGGAGTGTGGTTTGCAAATGATCGATGTGCAGGAGTTCGCTCGGCGGCTCAGCACCCTGGGAGCCAAGGAATTCACCAGCGACGACGTCGTCGACCTGGCGATCGCCGCCGATGTGCGCATCAGCTCGGACATCGACATCGACGGCACCCTGGCACAGCGCCTGCTCGACCGCATCACGCCGCCCGTGCCGGTCACGGGGGCGGAGATGGCGGCGTCGGAGTGGCCGCCACCGGTCTCCCAGCGCCCCGCGGCGCCACCGGTGACCTTCTCCAGCCCGGGCGCGGTGGACGGTCCCGCCGACCAGCCGAGCCACTCCGGGCGGCCGCGCACCGGCCGGCGGCCCGACTCGCGCCGATCGGGCCGGTGACCGGGAGACGGAGACCGGCGAGGCGCCGCACCGGCCGGGCCGCCAGGCTCGCCGGAGCACGCCCCCGCCTGTCCGGCGTCGCCCGGACCCTCCGCTCGGGCTGAAGGCCGGGTGCCGCCTCGTGGGGTGGCCGGCCTTCAGCGGTGACCGACGCAAAGGGGTGGCCGACGCGGAGGCCGCGTGTCACCGATGTCCGGCCGCCTCGACGCCGGATCGGGGCGGCCCCCGCGTGCGGCGGCCTATCCGCCGAGGATGACCAGTTCGGTGCGGCCGCTGGCGGTGCCGGTCTTCTGCACCATCATCAGGTCCGGACGGCGGTCGGTGTTCCAGTCGGTGATCAGCAGGTCGAGGTGGGCCGAGACGCCGGGTGCGGTGTCGGCCCCGGCCAGCCGGCGCTGGAGGTTCGCCGCGCCGTCGAGGACCGTGAGCCGGGTCCTGCCGTCGGCGGTGACCGACGCCTGCATCACGACCAGGTCGGGGCGGCGGTCGTTGTTGTAGTCCGTCACGGCCACCCGGTGGTCGGGGTTCGCCGCCTCGGTGGTGACGATGGTCGGCGTGAGGTGCCGCTGGAAGTTCGAAGCCCCGTCGAGGACCTGCACCTGGATCTTGTTGCCGGCGGTGCCGGACGTCTGGATGACCACCAGGTCGGGCCGGGAGTCGCCGTTCCAGTCGGTCACCGCGAACCGGTGACGGTCGTCGGTGGCGGTCAGCGCCGTACCGGCCTGCTTCAGCAGCAGCTGCCGGAACGCGGACGCCCCGTCGAGGATGCTCACCTCGGTGTGGCCACTGGCGGTGCCGGACCTCTGCACCACCATCAGGTCGGGGCGGCTGTCGCCGTTCCAGTCGGTGATCGCGTACGCGTGCCGGTCGTCGGTGGCCTCGAGTGCGGTGCTGCGGGTCAGCAGGAGGGTGGCGAAGTCGGTGGCGCCGTCCATGATGCGGACCTCGGTCCGGCCGGTGGCCGCCGACGCACCCTTGACGAGGATCAGGTCGGGGCGCTTGTCGTCGTTCCAGTCGGCCAGTGCCAGGTCGGTGCGCCCGTCGAGGGCACCCAGTTCGGTGCCCGTCGCGACGAGCGCCTTCTGGTACGGGCCCGACGGCACCGCCGGGACTGTCGTCGGTGCCGGCGCCGCCGGTGCGGGCGCGGCCGGCACGGAGGGGGCCACGGTCCACAGTTTCGCCACGATGAGCTGGGCGTCGTGTGCCTCCGGCGTGTACGCCAGGGGGTACGCCGACCGCTGCACCGTCTGGCAGATCGCCCCGATGTCGCCGGTCATCCAGCTGTCGCCCGGATACTTGCGCAGCATCGAGCTGAGGAACGCGTTGGTGGCGTACTCCGGGTCGACCAGCTGATCGGGTCGTCCCCATCCCTGCGAGGGCCGCTGCTGGAACAGGCCGAGGCTGTCGTGGTCGTAGGCGACGGCGTGGTTGTGCAGGGTGCTCTCGGCGATCGCCGTGGTCACGGCGATGATCGCCGCGCGGGGGCCGAGGCCGCGGGCCTGGACGGTGCCGATGATCGCGCGGGCGCAGGCGATGCTGCGGCCGTTCACCGACGCGCCGAGCCGGGGCCCGTTCATCGACGGCCGGAGTTGGTCGGCGATCGCCTGGTCGGCTGCCGTCACGGTGCCCGGCAGGCAGGGTGCCTGCGCCGCCGCGGCCGGCATCGCGGGCAGGCCGGTGTGCACCGGTACGCCCGCCTGTGCGGTGACGGGCGGGTAGAGCACCGCCGCCGCGATCGTGGCCGCGGACAGCACCCGCGGGCCGGTGTGGGATCGGCTCGGCGCGGCCGCCCGCCGCTGCCGGGATCGTGTCTGTTTCGATGCCATCGTTGCGCTGACCCCCGTGTCGAGCTACGTGCTGCACCAATGTGCCACACATCCTCGTTCACCCGAAAGGCGTACCGCCGCGCGGGCTGTCCGGTTCCCGGAGACGCCGGGGGCGGGCGGCACGGATCGATGCCCGCCCCCGCCCGGGAGCCGGTCGACGGCGGCGGGCGGGTGGGGCCAGGATGGCCCGATGACCCGGGACTGGTTGCGCTGGCACGAGGACTACGACACCGCCGGTTCGTCGCTGGCCCGGCGGCTGGAAGTCGTCCGGCGACACCTCGGGCGGGCGTTGACCGAGGCGCCGGCCGGGCCGGACGGGAGCCGCAGTCTGATCAGTCTGTGTGCCGGCGACGGCCGTGACGTGCTGCCCGTCCTGGCCCGGCACGCCGCCGGCCGTCAGGTCCGTGCCGTGCTGGCGGAACTGGACCCGGAGCTCGCGGGACGGGCCCGATCGGCGGCCGGCCGGCTGGGTCTGGCCGGGGTCGACGTGCGAACCGGCGACGCGGGTCTGGCGGATGTCTACCTCGATGCCGCACCCGCACACGTGGTGATGGTGTGCGGGGTGTTCGGCAACATCAGCCGCGAGGACGTGAGCCGTACCATCGCGGCCCTGCCCGCCCTGTCGGCCGCGGGTGGATTCGTGATCTGGACCCGCGGCCGTGGCACCCAGGACACCGACCCGAGTATGGCGATCCGAGCCGGGCTGCGGGAGCACGGCTTCGCCGAGATCGCCTTCGAGGAGCCGGCGGACGCCCGGTTCCGGGTCGGCATGCACCGGCTGATCGCCGCGCCGGTACCGGCGCGGCGACTGTCCGGGGAAAGGCTCTTCGCCTTCGCCTGAAGCCTGCGCCCCGGCCCCGGTCACCGCCGGCGCCGGGACGGTGCCGTCATGAGCAGTTCTTGGCCTTGTTGATGCAGGTGGTGATGCGCTGCATGGTCTGGGCGGAGTTGACGTTGATGAAGTCGTTGTGGTCGGAGAACGGGTTGTGGTTCTCCTCGGGGAAGGAGTCGAGGGCGTACTGGCCCTTGACCTGGACGTCCTGGGGGATGTCGTAGGCGACGGTGATCCGTAGTTGCGGGATGGCGCGGAAGCCCTGCGGGCAGGCGCCGGTGGCCTTGTCGGCGAAGGCGACGTGTTTGCGGTGGTTGTCGCTGTCGATGTTGCTGCCGTCCCAGCAGCCGGGGAAGTCGTGGACCCGCTGCACCTGGCTGCCGCGCGGGCAGATCGGGTACTTGTCGGAGAGCCGGTCGGTGAAGCCGGAGCAGGTCCAGGTGGCGCGGGCGTTGGCCGGTCCGCGGCTGGTGGGCTTGGCGTCGCCGGTGAGCGCCCGCAGGAACTTCGGCATCGGTGTCACCTTGCTGACCGGGTTGCCGCGGTACTCGATGAGCACCTTCGCCGGACGGACGATGCCGCCGGTGTTGCCGGGCAGTTCGAGGTTCGGTCCCTGCGGATCGGGCAGCGCCGCGGGGCTGGTGGGGGCCGCGCCGGTGGGGGCCGCGCTGGGGGCGGCCGGCGTGCCGGGGGCGGCGGGACTCTGGTTCAGCGTGCAGCCGGCGAGGGCCTCCAGGCCCTGCGGGCGGGTGCCCTGCCTGCCGATGGCGATGCCGATCCGGTCGAGGACGGCGGTGCGCTTGGCCTTCAGGGGGCCGAGGATGGCGTTGTCGATGAACGCGGCACCGCCCTGGCCGCGAGTGGTGACCAGGCGTTCGTTGGCCTCGGAGATCTGCCGGTCGAGTTCGTCGAGGTTGCGGTTCACCTCGGCGAGGGCACGGTCGGGTACGCCGGGCAGCCGGTCGCGGACGGTGGGGCACTGGACCCGCGGATTCGCGGCCTGGCCGGCTTTGACGCCCGCGGCGTGGGTGGCGCTGTGCATCGCGGCGTGCATGGCGTCGTAGCTGACGTCGCAGTCGACGAGCGAGACCAGGCCGGGCCGGTTGCCTCCGGCGGCGGTGACGGCGGCGCTGACGTCCTTGATCAGCGCCGCGCGACGGGTCCGCAGCGAGTCGAGGACCTGCTTGTTGACGCGGGCGTCGATGCGGCCGCGGCTGACGGTCATCCGCTGGTTGGCGTCGGTGGTCAGCCGGCCCAGCTCGGTCAGGAGGCCGTCGACGCGGGCCCGGGCCCGGGCGGGTACGGCGGGCAGCCGGTCACCGACGGAGGGGCAGACGACCATCGGCTGGGTCTGGGCGAGGGCCTGCTGGACCTGGCTGCCGCTGCGGACGGACCTGTCGATGCGCACGACGGGCCAGAAGTACGACGACTTGTCGCCGTTGCGGCAGGTGGTGCCGGACGCGTCGAGGTCGGCGTTGGAGGAGTCGGCGGTGATCGCCAGGTTGCCGACGAAGTCATGGACGTGTTCGGCACCGTTCTTGATACCGGGCTGGGCCACCGGGTTGTCCGGGCTGAACTTGCCGTTGCCGTTGGTGCCGCAGTTCACCGTGAACCGGCCCGTCGACCCGGTGGCGGCCGGTTTCGGGTTCTGCACGTTGGGCTGCACGTTCTGGATCGCGACGAACTGGTCCAGGCTGGTGGCCGCGTCGGCGGTGCCCTTGCCACCGGAGGACACGAAGGTGACCGTGAGCGCCCCGGTGGCGGCCAGGACCGCCGCCGCCATGGCCAGCCTCGCCGGCCGTGACCTCATCAGTGGGGACCAGGTCCTTCTGCGTTTCATGGGGGATCTCCTCGAGGCTTGCGGGGCCGGCGCCGGTGATGCGCCGACGTGCACAGGTACGGGCCTCCGGCGGGAGAAAGATGAACTTCCTCCGGGTACGTCATCATTTGGTAAGAAGTCGCCGGACCGTGGCTACCAGACGGTCAGGAGCAGGTGGTTGACCGTCAGGGCCACCGCCGCCTGCACGGCCAGCCAGACACGGCGGTCGGCGGGCGGGAGCAGCGCCGCCCCGGCCATCAGCCAGACGGCGAACGGCAGCCAGATCCGTTCCACCTCGGCTTTGCTGTAGCCCGACAGGTCGGCCGCGACGATCGCCGCCGCCGCCGCGAGCGGCAGCACCCAGGTGGCGTTGCGGGCACGCGGGCGCACGGCTGTCACCGCCCGGCGCAGGATGACCGCCGCCGCGGGACCGGCGCAGACCGCCATCAGCGAGAGGTTGGCCCAGACCCAGTAGCCGTAGGCGCGGTCGCTGGCGATGCCCTGGTAGTAGCGCTCGATGAGCAGGTGATAGCCGGCGAGCCAGGAGAAGCCGGCGACGGTGAACGCGGCCACGACCGGCACCGCCCCGGCGAACGCCCAGCCCGCGGTACGCCACCGCGGGCCGGCCGCGACGACGACGCCCAGGGCGAGCGCCGCCATCAGGACGAGTCCGTAGGACAGGTAGCAACCGAACGCCAGCACCGCTCCCCCGGCGAAGGTGACCACCGCACGCCCGCGTGTCACGCCGTACGCCAGCAGGGCGACACCGGTGGCCGTCACGCCCGCGAACAGCCCGTCGGCCGACACCCCGGACCAGACCGCGCCGGGGAACAGCACCACGAACGGCACCACGGCACGGGCCGCCGCACCGGTGCCGAGCGACCGCACCGTCTGCGGCACCGCGACCGCCACCAGGCTCGCCACCAGGATGCACAGCACGGCGGCCCAGGCGCCGCCGCCGAGTCCGGCCCGGTCGAGCCAGACGAACACGAGCAGCGCCCCCGGCGGGTGAGCCGACACGTGGGTGGCCCAGGAGTCCGGCTGGAAGTCGAGGATCCGGGTGGTGAACACGGCCAGGGTGGCGGGGATGTCGGTGATGCCGGGGACCTCGTGCAGGTATTCGTGCTCGGTGGTCAGCCGGTCGGCGACGCCGCGCTGCCAGCCGTCGATCAGCGCGAGCGACAGCGTCCACGCCACGGCGCCGGCGTACGACAGGGCCAGCAGCGGCCGCCAGGACATCCGGGCGGCCAACTCGGGGCCCCGCCACCAGACGAGTACGGCGACCAGCAGGGCGAACGGTGTGCCGGGGCCGACGTGCGGCAGCCATTGGGCGAGCAGTGGCGGGGCGCCCGCGTACACCGGCCGTCCCAGCCCGTGCAGGATGCCGCCGACGACGGCGGCCACCGCGAACAGGCCGACGACGGCGGCGGCGGCGATCAGGTCGGCGCGGGCCGGCCGGGTCCGCTGGTCGACGCTCATCCGCGCAGCGCGGCGGTGGCGAACTCGGCGATCCCGTCGGTCAGCCCGACCGTGGCCTGGAAACCCAGTTCGGTCCGGGCCCGTCCCGGTGAGGCGACCACATGACGTACATCGCCGAGCCGGAACTCGCCGGTGACGACCGGGGCCGGCCCGCCGGCGGCGCGCGAGAGTTCGGTGGCCACCCGCCCGACGGTGGCCGGACGGCCGGAGGCGATGTTGTAGGCACGCCAGCCGGTACGCGTACCGGTCGCGTCCAGGGCGGCGAGGTTGGCGGCGGCCACGTCGCGCACGTGCACGAAGTCGCGGCGCTGACCGCCGTCCTCGAACACCCGCGGCGCGTTCCCCGCCTCCAGAGCGGACCGGAAGATCGCGGCGACGCCACTGTACGGGGTGTCGCGGGGCATGCCCGGCCCGTACACGTTGTGGTAGCGCAGGGCCACGGTGGCAGCGCCGGTCTGCCGGGACCACGCCGCGGTCAGGTGCTCCTGGGCCACCTTGGTCGCGGCGTACACGCTGCGCGGGTCCACCGGTGCCTCCTCACTCACCAGACCCGGCTCCAGCGGGGTGCCGCAGTCGGGGCAGGGCGGCTCGAACCGGCCGGCGGCCAGATCCGCGACAGTCCGCGCCCCGGGGCGTACCGCGCCGTGCCGCGGGCAGGTGTAGGCGCCTTCGCCGTACACCACCATGGAGCTGGCCAGCACCAGCCGGTGGACGCCGGCGCGGGCCATCTCGGCGAGCAGGACGGCGGTGCCGAGGTCGTTGCAGCCGACGTATTCGGGCAGGTCGTCGAGGTCCACGCCGAGTCCCACCATGGCGGCCTGGTGGATCACGGCGTCGACGCCGGCCAGCACACCCGCGACCGCCGCCCGGTCGCGCAGGTCGACCCGGTGCAGCGGGGCCCCCGCCACGGTGTCCGGCAGCGGCGCCCGGTGTGCGCCGGGATGGCCGGCGTCGGCGACGGTCACCTGGTGGCCGGCGCCGTGCAGGGCGGTTACGACATGGGTTCCGATGAAACCGGCTCCACCGGTCACGAGTACGTGTGTCACGGCGCCGACGGTAGAGCCGCCGACCGGCCGGCGGGTCCCGTTCGGGCCGCGCCGTCAGCGGATCGTAAGGACTTCCGGGAGCACGTCATCATTCCGTAAGACCTCGTCATCGGCACGTAAGGAAATATCGGCGGATCGCGTCCTAGCGTCCGCTGCATGACCGATGTGGTGCTTCCCTGCCGGGACGAGGCTGCGGCCCTGCCCGGCCTGCTGGCCCGGATGCCGGCCGGCTACCGGCCGATCGTGGTGGACAACGGCTCGACTGACGGATCGGCCGCGGTCGCCCGCGCCCACGGTGCCGAGGTGATCAGCGTCGCCCAGCCCGGGTACGGCGCGGCCGTGCACGCCGGTGTGCTGGCCGCCGACCCGGACGACGGTGTGGTGTGCGTGATGGACGCGGACGGCTCGTTCGATCCGGCGCAGCTGCCCCGGCTGGCCGATCCGGTCCGCCGCGGTACCGCCGAACTGGGTACCGGGCGGCGGCGTCCGGCAGCGCCCGGGGTGTGGCCGCTGCACGCCCGGGTCGCCAACGCCGTCCTGGCCCGCCGGTTGCGCCGTACCACCGGCCTCGACGTCCACGACATCGGGCCGATCCGGGCCGTGCGCCGCGACGACCTGCTCGCGCTGGGGCTGCGTGACCGCCGGTTCGGGTATCCGCTGGAACTGCTGATCGCCGCGGGGCGGGCCGGGTGGCGGGTGGTCGAGGTCGACGTCGACTACCACCCGCGGGCGGCCGGTACCCGCTCCAAGGTGACCGGCACCGTCCTGGGCACGGTCCGGGCCATCCGCGACATGAGCGCGGTGCTGGCCCGATGACCGGTTCGCAGATCCTGCTGATGGCGAAGACCCCGGTTCCGGGCCGGGTCAAGACCCGGCTGTGTCCACCCTGCACTCCCGGTCAGGCGGCCCGGATCGCCGCCGCCGCACTCGCCGACACCGTCGACACCGTCGCCGCGAGCACCGCCGGCACCCGCATCCTGGTCGTCGACGGCGACCACCCGGCGCCGCCGGGCTGGGCGCGGGTCGCACAACGCGGCGGTGCGCTCGGTGACCGCCTCGCCAACGCGTTCGCCGACACCCGGGTGCCGGGCACGGCCACCGTCCTGATCGGCATGGACACCCCGCAGCTCACCGCCGTCCACCTCGACACGGCGCTGCGGCGGCTCGCCGACGTGGACGCGGTACTGGGACCGGCCGAGGACGGCGGCTGGTGGGCGCTCGGCCTGCGCGAACCCGGCCATGCCGAGGTGCTGCGCGCGATACCCACCTCCACTCCGGCCACCGGGGAGCAGACGCTCGCCGCGCTGCGCCGGCACGGTCTGCGCGTGCATCTGCTGCCCCCTCTGCGCGACGTGGACACCGCCGCCGACGCGCTCGCGGTGGCCGCGATGTGCCCGCCGGGCAGCCGTTTCGTCGGTGCCGTCGCCGCCGGGGTGCCGTCACCGACGGCGGTCGTCCGATGAGCGCCGTCGCGGTCTTCGACGCCGCCATCAACCGGGCCGCGGCCGGCATCCCCGCCACGTTCACCGCCCGGCATGCCGGCGGTGGTGTGCTCCGGTTCGACCCGGGCACCTGGTGTCAGGACGTCCTCGCCGGCGACGCGGCGCTGCTGGACCGCTGCACCGGTCCGACCCTGGACGTCGGCTGCGGCCCCGGCCGGCTCACCGGCGCGCTGACCGCCTCGGGCCGGCCGGCTCTCGGCATCGACGTCAGTGCCGCAGCGGTCCGGCTGGCCCGACGCCGCGGCGCGGTCGCGTTGCAGCGCGACGTCTTCGACCCGGTACCGGGCACCGGACGCTGGCGGCACCTGCTGCTGGCCGACGGCAACATCGGCATCGGCGGCGACCCGCGCCGGCTCCTGCGCCGGTGCCACGAGCTGCTCGGGCCCGCCGGGCGCCTGCACGCGGAACTGGCGCCGCCCGGCACCCCGGCCTGGGCCGGTATCGCGACCGTGCAGACGCCGGCCGGGCACGACAGTCCACTGCCCTGGGCCTGTGTGCCCGTCGACGGGCTTGCCGCGCTGGCCTCGACGGCGGCGCTGCGCGTCCTCGGGACCTGGACGGAGGCGGGTCGATGGTTCGCCACGTTGACACCCCGCTGAACCGATGGTGGCGGGCGCCGGTGCCGGCACCACCGGAGACGCTGCGGCGGGGACCGTTCCGGCCCGGACGGTTCGGGTCGGCGCTGCGCTCGGTGCGGTTGACCAGCCTGCTCGGCATCGCCCTCGGGGTGGCGTTCGGCGTCTGTTTCGTGACCGGCCTGATCAGTCATCTGGTCCAGCACCCGCCGGGGTGGTTCTGGTGGCCGTCGCGGCCCGCCGGGCTCTACCGGTTCAACCAGGGCGTGCACGTGGCGACCGGGCTCGCCACGGTGCCGTTGCTCGGTGCCAAACTGTGGTCGGTCTATCCGCGTCTGTTCGCCTGGCCGCCGGTCCGGTCGATCGCCCACGCCGCCGAGCGCGCGAGTGTCGGGGTGCTGGTCGCCGCCGCCCTGTTCCAGCTGGTCAGTGGGGTCCTGAACGTGTCCCGCTGGTATGCGCCGATGCGGTTCTACTTCCCGGCGGCGCACTACTGGGTGGCCTGGCTGGTGGTCGGGGCGATGCTGGTGCACATCGGCGTGCAGCTGCCGGTCGTCCGTACCGCCTTGGCCCGCCACGTTCCGGTGCCGGAGCGGGAGGGGCTGAGCCGGCGCGGGCTGCTCGGTGCCGTCGGCGCCGCCGCCGGACTGATCACCCTGACCACGGTCGGTCAGACCGTCCGGCCGCTGTCGCGCCTCGCGGTCCTCGCACCCCGTCTGCCCCACGTCGGCCCGCAGGGGCTGCCGGTCAACGCGACGGCCACCGGCGCGGGCGTCGCCGGCCTGGTGAGAGACCCGTCGTACCGGCTGGTGGTCACCGGCCCGCGGGGGCAGGTCGGTCTCGACCTGGCCGCCCTCGCCGCTCTCCCCCAGCACACCGCGGAACTGCCGATCGCCTGCGTGGAGGGCTGGAGCGCCTCCGGCCGGTGGACCGGCGTCCGGTTGCGGGACCTGGTGGCGCTGGTCGAGACCGACCCGGACCGGGCCACCGTGCTGGTGGAGTCGTTGCAGACCGGCGGACGGTACCGGTCCGCGACCGTGCCGCCCGAGCACATCCGTGACCCGCTCACCCTGGTCGCGTTGCGGCTGGGCGGCGAACCCCTGCACCCGGACCACGGGTACCCGGCACGGCTGATCGCCCCGAACCGGCCCGGCGTGCTGCAGACCAAATGGATCGGGCGGATCACCGTGCAGGGTGCCCGGTGAGGGCCCGGGTCGTGCTGGTCACCGCCGGAATCCTGATCATGGGGTACGCCGTGGCCGGCGCCGCCGCCGATCCGGACGTGGCGCCGGCCGGGGTGCTGTCGTTCCTCGCTGGGGTCCTGCTCGTCCACGACCTCGTCTGGATGCCGGCCGTCCTCGCCGTGGGCGCCGTGATCACGCGTCTGGTCGCACCGCGCCGGCGTCCCGTGGTGATCGCCGCGACGATCAGCGCCGCCGCTGTCACGGTGGTGGCGTTGCCGCTCGTTCTCGGGTTCGGGCGCCCGGCCGACAACCCCTCGGCGCTGCCGTCGCCGTACGGCTGGAATCTCGCCCTCGTGCTTCTCGCCGTCGTGGCCGTCGCCGCCCTGGCGCGGTGGCGCGGGCCGGCGGGCCGTAAGAATTCCGAAAGGCCGGGTGGGGAGGTACCGGGAGCCGGTGGTGAGTAGCGTGGCCGGAATGGGACATCGGGTGCTGGTGGTCGACGACGACGCCACGGTCAGTGACGTGGTCCGGCGCTACCTGGAGCAGGCCGGCTGTGAGGTCCGGCTGGCCGCCGACGGCGCGGACGGGCTCGCGGCGATCGCCGCGCAACTGCCGGATCTGGTCGTCCTGGATCTGATGATGCCCGGCATCGACGGTCTGGAGGTGTGCCGGCGGATCCGCCGGCGGCTGCCCGGTCTGCCGGTCATCATGCTCACCGCCCTCGGTGAGGAGGCCGACCGGGTCCTCGGGCTGGAGGTCGGCGCCGACGACTACGTGACCAAGCCGTTCTCCCCTCGTGAGCTGGTTCTGCGGATCCAGTCGGTGCTGCGCCGCACCGGCGGGCAGGCGGCCGATCCCGGCCCCGCGACGACGCTGCGCGAGGCGGACCTGACCGTCGACACCGCACGCCGGGTCGCCGAACGCCACGGCGCTCCGCTGTCGCTGACCGTTCGCGAGTTCGATCTGCTGGTCTTTCTCATGCGCCATCCCGGCCGGGCCTGGTCACGGGCGGACCTGCTGGACAAGGTGTGGGGATGGCAGTTCGGTGACCAGTCGACCGTGACCGTGCATGTGCGCCGGCTCCGCGAGAAGATCGAGGCCGACCCGGCCGACCCCACCCGCATCCGTACCGTCTGGGGTGTCGGTTACAGCTACGAGCCACTCGACCCGGGCCGGCAGCGGTGAACGACACTCTGCTCATCGGGTTGTACGCCCTCGGCGCCGGCGGGGTCGTCGGCCTGGCGGGGGCGGGCGCGCTGCGGCTGCTGCGCGGCCGGTCGATCCTCGTCCACGTGCTGGTCCTGCTCGTCGTCACGGTGCTCGCCGTGGTCGCCGGTGTCGGCACGGTCGCCCACGCCATGTTCCTGTCCACCCACGACCTGTGGGTCGTTCTCGTCACGGTGACGGCCTCGGCGGTGATCAGCCTCGCCGTCGGCGCCGTCTTCGGCAGCCGGCTGGCCGCCGCCGCGGTCTGGGCACAGGCGGCCCGGGAGCGGGAACGGCATCTGGAGGCGGGCCGGCGGGAACTGGTCGCCTGGGTGTCGCACGACCTGCGCACCCCGCTGGCCGGGCTGCGGGCGATGGCCGAGGCTCTCGAGGACGGCATCATCGACGATCCCGCCACCGTCGACGAATACCATCGGCGGATCCGGATCGAGACCGACCGCATGACGCAGCTGGTCGACGATCTGTTCGAGTTGTCCCGTATCAACGCCGGCGCACTGCATCTGGTGCCGACGACGGTGCCGCTGAGCGAGATCGTGTCGGACGCGATCGCCGGTGTCGCCCCGCTCGCCGCGAGCCGGCGGATCCGGCTGGTCGCCGCGGACACCGGATGGCCGCTGGTACGGGCCGGTGAACGCGAACTCGCCCGTATCGTCAGCAATCTGCTGATCAACTCGGTCCGGTACACCCCCGCGGACGGGACCGTGCACATCGCCGCGGGCCACGAGCAGGACAGCGTGTGGCTGGCCGTCTCCGACACCTGCGGCGGCATCCCCGACGGCGATCTGGGCCGGGTCTTCGACGTCGCGTTCCGCGGAGAACGCGCCCGCACCCCGGGAACCGACGGATCCGGCGGCGGCGGTCTGGGGCTGGCGATCGTGCGCGGGCTGGTCGAAGCCCACGGCGGCCGGGTCGGCGTACGCAACACCGGCCCCGGCTGCCAGTTCGAGGTGCGCCTCCCTGCCGCCTGACGGTGACGGGCGGCCGCGCGTGCGAGGCTGAGCGGTACGGCCGCCGATACGCGGGGGCGATATGGGAGGTACTGCGGTGGAGTTCACACGTCTCGGCGGGACGGGGCTGAGAGTGAGCCGGATCGGCCTGGGCTGCATGAGTTACGGCCGGGCCGCGGCCGGGATGCACCGGTGGACGCTGGACGAGGAGGCGGCCGCGCCGTTCTTCCGGCAGGCGGTCGAGCTGGGCGTGACGTTCTGGGACACCGCGAACGTCTACCAGGGCGGCACGTCGGAGGAGTTCGTCGGACGGGCGATCACCCGGTTCTCCCGGCGGGAGGACATCGTGCTGGCCACCAAGGTCAGCGGGCGGATGCACGACGGGCCGGGCGGTGGTGGCCTGTCCCGCAAGGCCGTCCTGGAGCAGGCCGACGCCTCGCTGCGCCGGCTGGGCACCGACTACATCGACGTCTACTACCTCCATCGCTTCGACCCGGAGACACCGGTCGAGGAGACGATGCGGGCCCTGGACGACCTGGTCCGGGCCGGCAAGGTGCGTTATCTCGGGGCGTCCTCGATGTGGGCGTGGCAGTTCGCGAAGTTGCAGCATGCCGCCCGGTCCGGCGGGTGGACGTCGTTCGCGGCGATGCAGGACCAGTACAACGTCCTCAAGCGCGAGGAGGAGCGGGACATGATCCCGATGTGCCTCGATCAGGGTGTCGGCCTGACCCCCTACTCGCCGCTGGCGAAGGGCCGGGCCACCCGGCCGTGGGGCGATCAGACGGCCCGGTCGTCGTCGGACGAGGTGGCCAGGGCGTTCGACCGCGAGGTCGACGAACCGGTGGTCAACGCGATCCAGCGGGTCGCCGAGGCTCGTGGCGTCGCGATGGCCCGGGTGGCGCTGGCCTGGGTGTTGTCCAAGCCGGTCGTCTCCTGCCCGATCGTCGGGGCCACGAAGACGCACCACCTCCAGGACGCGGTCGCCGCGCTCGATCTGGTGCTCACCGATGAGGAGATCGCCGCGCTGGAGGCTCCCTACCAGCCGCAGGACAACTACTGGTGGTGATCGCCGGCCGGTCGGCCATCGGATGGCGACCTGTCCCCGTAGAACAACCGTTCGATGCTAGCGTGATCCCATGAACGACCAGAATCGCGACAATTCCGTGCCCGCGCAGGCACCCGCCCCCCGGCCGGGGATCCCGCCGGTGGTGTTCTCCAACCCGGGTGCCGTCGACGACCCGGAGCCCATGCCGGCGCGTCCTCAGCACCGCCGGCCGTCGACGACGCGGCGGCGCGACGGGTGAAGGCACCGATCCGCCGGCGTGGCCGACGGATCGGGACTTCGATCTGAAGAGAGGGAGGGCGCTCAGGCGTCAGCGGCGGCCAGGTGACCGCGCAGCTTCGCCAGCGCCCTGGTGAGCAGCCGGGACACGTGCATCTGGGAGATGCCGATCTGGTCGGCGATCTGCTGCTGGGTGAGGTTGCCGTAGAAGCGGAGCGTGACGATCTTCTGCTCCCGCTCGTCGAGGGTGGCCAGTGCCGGCGCGAGGGCGATACGCGCCTCGGCCTCCTCGAACGCGGTGTCCTCGCCGCCGAGGGTCTCGCCCAGTTCGGTGCCGCTGTCACTGATCGGCGTGGACAGGCTCGTCGAGTTGTAGGCCCGGGCCCCTTCGAGGCCCTCGATGACCTCGTCCTCGCTGATCTCGAGGTGGGCGGCGATGTCAGCGACGGTCGGGGCGCGGCCGAGCGTGTGGCTGAGGGTGTTGTTGGCGGCGGTGATCGCCAGGCGCAGTTCCTGCAGCCGGCGCGGTACCCGTACCGACCAGGTCTTGTCGCGGAAGTGCCGCTTCAGTTCCCCGACGATGGTCGGGATCGCGAACCCGGCGAAGTCGACCCCGCGGTCGGCTTCGAACCGGTCGACGGCCTTGATCAGGCCGAGCACGGCGACCTGGTAGAGGTCGTCGCGGGGCTCACCGCGGTTGGCGTAGCGGCGCGACAGGTGCCCGGCCAGGGGCAGCCATGCCTCGATGGCGAGATCGCGCAGGCCGGGACGCGAGGGGTGGCCGGCCGGGAGTGACGCCATCGCCACGATCAGCTCACTGGCCCGGTCGGTGCTCGTCGCGGCATCGACGGGTACAGCGGTGTCAGCGATGACAGTCATGGGGGGTACTCCTCTGGGTCGGCCACTACGTCAGGAGCGAGAGCCTCCTGCCTGGTTCTTATATCCCCGGCCTTTCGTCAGCGAAAACCAGCCTTTCGTACATCTAAACCAGACTGAAAGAAGGTTGTCTTCAGACGATCTTTACTTCGTTTCGATGGGCCGGTTTCGGGCACCGGGTGAACTTCGTGTTCCCTGGATGACGTCGGGAGTCCCATGCCCACCCTGAAAGCTCTGGTCCTCGGCTGCTCGCTCAAGTCCTCGCCGGCCCCGTCGAGCTCGGAACTGCTCGGCCGCGAGGTGCTGGCCGCGCTCGCCGACCACGATGTCGACGGTGAGTTCGTCCGGGTCGCCGATCACGACGTACGGTTCGGCGTCTCCACCGACGAGGGCGACGGCGACGCCTGGCCATCGATTCGGTCGAAGGTGCTCGCCGCGCAGATCCTGGTCATCGCCACGCCGATCTGGATGGGCCAGCCGTCCAGCATCACCAAGATGATCCTGGAGCGCCTCGACGCCGAACTGTCCGAGACCGACGATCAGGGGCGGCCGTCGATGTCCGGCAAGGTCGCCGTGGTCGCGGTCGTCGGCAACGAGGACGGCGCCCACCACGTCGCCGCCGAGGTGTTCCAGGCCCTCAACGACGTCGGCTTCACCGTTCCCGCCGCCGGCAGTACCTACTGGGTCGGCGAGGCCATGCAGACACTCGACTACCACGACGCCGGCCCTAAACCGGACACCACCGGCGCGGCCACCGCCACCCTCGCGGCCAACGCCGCCCACCTGGCACACCTGCTGGCCGCCACCCGCTACCCGGCCGGGTGAACCGCGCCCATACCCCCTCCAGGCCGGTGAACGCAATCAACAACACGTCGGTCACCGGAGCGGGTCAATCCGTTTTAGCTGCTCGAGCGGTGGGCAACCAGCAACCCGTCAGCAAGGAGGAAGCGTTGTGACAACAAGCGCGGCACATGGCGGTGGGCCGACCGGATCGTCGTCGACGGCGGATCTGGTGAGTCAGGCCGCAGCGCAGATTTCCACACTGGTACGTGACGAGTTGGCCCTGGCCAAACTGGAACTGACCGAGAAGGGCAAGCGGGCCGGCGTCGGCGGCGGCCTCGTCGGCGGTGCCGCGGTGCTGGGCTGGTTCGGCCTGGCCCTGCTGGTGACCCTGGCGGTGGTCCTGCTGGACCTGGCCTGGCCGCTGTGGCTGGCCGTCCTGGTGGTCATGGTGGTCGTGTTCGCCGCCGCGGCGGTGGCCGCGCTACTCGGCCGGCAGAAGCTGAAGGACGCGGCCCCGGCCCTGCCGAGCGACGCGGTCGCCGGTGTGCAGGCCGACATCCGCACGGTGAAGAACGCAGCCCAGAAGGGACGGCACGCATGACCACCCCCGAGGGTGACACGCAGCAGTTGGCCGACGAGATCGCCCGGACCCGTTCGGATCTGGGGGCGACCGTGGAGGCCCTGGCGGCCAAGACCGACGTGACGGCCCGGGTGAAGCGATCCGCGGCGGACGCCGCGGTCCGGGGCCGTGCCCAGCTGGCCGTCGCCAGGATCCGTGCCGCCGAGACCGCCGGCACGGTCAAGAACCGCCTCGCCACCGGTACCGCTCCGGTCCGGGAGCAGGCCCGCACCCTCCAGACGAAGGCGGCCACGGCCGCCCGCCGCCCGGAGGTGCGCCGGAAGGCGGCACCCACTGCCGCCGTGATCGCGCTGGTCGCGGGCGTGATCGTGCTGGTGGTCCGCCGGCGGCGGACGTCCTGATCTCCGCGGGCCGCCTCGGTAGGCCGCACCGCACGAATCTCAAGGTACGAGAAATGGGAGCAGACACATGAAGGTATTGAAGCTGGCCGCCGGATTCGCCGTCGGTTACGTCGTCGGCAGCCGCGCGGGCCGGGAGAAGTACGAGCAGATCGCCGCCTACGCCCGCAAGACGAGCAGCCACCCCACCGTGGTGCAGGCCCAGGAGAAGGCGAAGGGTCTGCTGTCCAACGGTAGCCAGGCGGTCGTCGCGAAACTCCCCCACGCCGACTCGGCGACCAGCGGCAAGTCCGGTAGCGACTCGCACACCACCAGCCGTCCGGCCGCGGTCTCCCCGAGCCCGGCGACGCCGTCGAGCACCTCGAGCCCGGTGACGCCGTCGAGCACCTCGAGCTCGGGCACCTCGAGCACCTCGAGCCCGGCGCGTCCGCCGAAGCCGGCCCGGACGACGCCGTCGACCGTCGGCGGCGACCCGCTGGCGTAATCTCGCGCACTAACGCGGCGGGGCGCAGGTGCATCGGCACCTGCGCCCCGCCGCTTCTCGCCGTCCGGACGGTGTTTAACCGGCCGTCGAGTGGTGATCCGGTCCTCATGGTGAGTGCATTCACACAGTGGACACTGGACGTGCACGATGTCGATCGGATGGCCGCCTTCTGGTCGGCGGCGCTCGGCTACCGGATCGACCGCGGCGACGACGGCGACGCCCACCTGTGGCCGCCGGACGGCGGGCTCAGCGTCTGGTTGCAGCCCACCGGCGTACCGAAGAAGGGCAAGAACCGCAATCATCCCGACCTGGTCGCCGCCGACGGGGACGTCGAAGCGGAGGTGTCGCGGTTGCTGGCGCTGGGTGCCACCCGGGCGGACGTCGGGCAGCGGGGTGATGAGGGCTTCACCGTGCTGGCCGATCCGGAGGGCAACGAGTTCTGCCTGCTGCATCGCCGGTGATCCGGCGCACCCGGTTGTTCCCGCTGCCCTGTCCGGGGACTCAGCGGATCTCCCAGGCCGGGCGCTGCGGCTCGTCGTTGTGCACGATGACGTCGGCGCGGTCGGCCGGGCGGGCCAGGGTGGAGTAGAGCCGCTGGGCCGGGAGGTAACGCTCGCGCCAGCGCCGTTCGACATCGGCCCGGGAGGACACCCGGCTCTCGCGCAGCACCGCGCGGTCCACTGTCTTCTCCAGCGGGGTCGACACGAGGATGCGCAGGTCCCACCGGTCGATCAGCTCCGGGCGCATCAGGAAGACGCCGTCGAAGAGCAGCACGGCGCCGGCGGGAACGGTCACCGCCGGCGGTGACAGCACGGCATCCGCCGTACGGTCGTAGACCGCGTGCCGGATGCGCCGGTCACCGCCGGGGCCGAGCGGATCGAGCAGCACCCGGTTCAGCCCCTGGTGATCGTGGGCGTCGAAGTAACAGCCTTCGGCCGAGTACTCACCGCGCCGATATCGCCGCGCCCGGGGGACGAGGAAGTCGTCGATCGTGGCGCGGACGACGTGACGGCCACGGCTGCGCAGCAGGGTGGCCAACTCGTCGGCGAGAGTGGTCTTGCCGGTGGCGGGTGGCCCGTCGACGGCGACCCGGACCGGGTGGGCGACGGTGACGGATCCGACCGTCTCGGTCAGGCGGCTCAGCAACTCGTCGCGGGTGCCGTGGTGCATGTCGTGCCCCCGTCCCGGTCCCGGTCCCGGTCCCGGTCCCGCGACGATCACGGAACCCGACGATAGCGCGGGCGGCCCGTGCCGGCGGTCTCCTCTGGCCGGTCCCGGGGTGGCGGGAGTGGAGTGCGCGTCCGGAGGGTAGGTGCCTGCTGTGATGAACGATGAGCACGATGAGCACACGGCACGGCCGCAGGAGCGCACGACGACGGCCATGCACCGCACCGCGGAGGAGTTGGAGGTCGTCGAGGAGCGCCTGCACGACCTCGCCGAGCGTGCGCGCGGCGCTGATGCCACCGAGCGGCTGCATGCCCTCGGTCACGAGGTCACCGCTCAGGCCGCGGCCATCGAACGGCGTGCGGACATCCTCGACGAGAGATGACCTGCCGCGCTGCCGGCGGTGACCCGTGCCCGGCCGGGTTCGCAGCGGACGCGGGGCGCACGCCACAGCGTGCGCCCCGCGTCGGTGCGGTGCGTCAGCCTTCGCCGAGTTGGACCCGGAGCTTGGCCAGGGCCGCGACGAGCACGCGGGAGACCTGCATCTGGGAGATGCCGACTCGTTCCGCGATGGCCGCCTGGGTGAGATTGCCGTAGAAGCGCAGGAGAACGATGTCGCGTTCGCGTGCGGTCAGGGCCTTCATGGCCGGCGGGAGTGAGACGGTGAGGTCGGTCAGGTCGAAACCGCGGTCCTCGCTGCCGAGCATGTCGCCGAGCTCGAACCCGTCGGCCTCTCCGACGGGTGTGTGCAGTGAGGTCGGACGGTACGCGTGGCCGCTCTCCATCGCCTCCAGGATCGACTCCTCATCGACATCGAGATGCCTCGCGATGTCGGTCACCGTCGGCAGTCGATTGAGGTGGTGTTCGAGTTCCTGCCGGGCGGTGTTGATCGCCAGGCGCAGTTCCTGAAGTCGCCGGGGAATGCGCATGGTCCAGGCGCGGTCCCGGAAGTAACGCTTGACCTCGCCGAGAATGGTGGGGATCGCATAGCTGACGAAGTCGCTGCCCCGGGACGCGTCGAAGCCGTCGATCGCCTTGATCAGCCCGATACAGGCCGTCTGATGAAGGTCTTCGAAGGATTCCCCGCGGTTGGCGTAGCGGCGGGCCAGTCGTCCCGCCATCGGCAGCCACGCCTCGATGGCCCGTGCCCGCAGCTCGGCCCGCCCCGGGTGGGTGGGCGGCAGGGCCGCCATCAGGTCGACGATCTCAGCGGCGCGCCGGTCGGCCTCTTCGGCCTCCGGCGTGAACCGGCGAGGAAGGATTGTCTGGGTGGTCACGGTGTCTCCTCGCATCGCGCGGAAGGGTTCTAACCGGGCGTGCGAGGCACGATCGCGGCGACACCGTCGTCGAAGGCGCCCGCGTGCGAGAGGTCTCGCACGTCCGGGTCGGCGCCTTCTTGACCGACGGATGGGACTCTACCCGAACAGGCGAGGAGCGGCCAGCCGTAAAGATGTCTGAGTTCAACCGTTCGGACTATTCCCCTTCAGCACTGCGAGTAGATTTCGGAGAAGGTGCGGCCGGTGCTCAGGGTCGGCTGCGGATGTCGGCGACCAGCGCCGCGGCGACGTCGCGCAGTTTGCGATTGCTGGTCTGCGAGATCCGGGTGAGCAGGGCGAACGCCTCATCGGCGGAACATCGCTGCTGGACCATGATCATGCCCTTGGCCTGCTCGATGACGGCACGGCTGTCCATCGCGGCCTGCAGGTGGCCCACCATGTCGGCGGTGGTGTGGTAGACGTACGCGTTGGCCAGCGCGACCGCCGCGTACCCGGCGAACGACTGCGCCAGCGCGACCGCATTGTCGTCGAACGCGTGCGGCCGGCCGCCGTAGATGTTCAGCGCTCCGCTGACCTCGTCGATGATCGGCAGACCGACCGAGAGCACACTGCCGGCGCCGGCCGCCGCCGCCCGCAGCGCCCAACCCGCCCAGCGGGTGTCGTTCGCCGCATCGGCCACCATGATCGTGCTCTGCTCCGCCGCGGCCTGCAGGCACGGTCCGCGGTGATGTTCGTACTGCCGTTCGTCCAGCTTCAGGGCCAGGTCGCCGGTGCAGGCCGCGGTGTACGGGCCACTCGGCCGGACCAGGGTGATGGACACGTCGACAGCGCCGGGTAGCGCCCGCCGGGCGACCGACGCGACCCTGCTGAGGATCTCGTCGAGACTGTGCTCGCTGAGTTTGGTGTTGCCCAGGTCGGCGAAGGCCGCGAGCAGGTCCGTGTGATCGTGCGTCATGAATGCGGCGTGGTCCTTGCAGCGGGCACGATGCCATGGTGAGGGCATCGTGGGAGTCGGCGGGAGGGTGGGTCCCGGGTGTTCCGGGACCCGAGCCGCGCCGCTGCTTGACGCCGGCCGGCAGCCCCACGGGACTGCCGTGACGACGATATTACTTACCCGCCGTCCGTTGCCGGGATCCGGCCATGGGTCAGCGGGCGACGACCAGGGCCTGCGGGGCGGCCTGCTTCATCCGGGTACGCAGCCATTGCATCTGGACTGCGGTCTCCTCGTCGCAGCGGGCGACCACCTCGATCAGCTTCTCGTCACGGGCACCGCGGGCCGCCTGTCCGACCAGCGTCCAGCAGATGTCGCACTCGGCGGCCATCAGGTAGAGATCGTGCAGGTCGCGCAACAGGCCGATACCGCCGGTGCGGGTGCCCCGGAACAGTTCCGCGTGCAGGCGGTCCGGCTCGTCGGTGGCCTCCTCGGCGTACCGCTCGGCGAACGGGTGGAGCAGCTCGGCGTGCCGGTCGCAGACCTGCGCCTGCCGCCGGCAGAGGATCGCGACGTCGGGTTCCCCGTGATGGGCGACGGCGACCTGCCGGAACGCGTCGGCGAGGTTGACCTGGGACCGGTGCAGCAGACCGAGGTAGTGGGCGAGATGCACGGGTCAGTGCTCCTTCTCCAGCCGTACCGCCGTGATCTTGAAGATCGGCTGCCGGGAGACCGGGTCCCACGCGGTGGCGGTGAGTTCGTTGGCGGCCCGGGGTGTCCGCCGATCCCCGGGGAGGTCGAAGTAGCCGTAGTGGAACGGCACGAACACCACCCCGGGGCGGATGCCGGTGGTCCGGGCACGAACCCGGATGCCTCCGCGGGGTGAGGTGATCGTGACCCGGTCGCCGTCGGTGACGCCGTGGCGGGCGGCGTCGTCCGGGTGGATCTCCACCCACACGTCCGGGGCGGCCGCGTTCAGCTCCGGCGCCCGGCCGGTCTTGGTACGGGTGTGGAACTGGTGCACCGTCCGGCCGGTGGTCAGCAGCATTGGATAGTCGTCACTCGGCACCTCCGAGGAGGGTTGGTAGTCGGCGGCGTGCAGGAACGCCCGCCCGGCCGGCTCCTTGGCCCGGTACTGCGCGGCGGTGAACTCGGCGCCGGTGGACAGGTCCTGGCCGTACGTCTCGCAGTAGTCCGGATCGGTGTTGAACCGTCCGTCACCGTAGAGCCGTTCGGTGCCGTCCGGGGCGTCGTCGGTGCACGGCCACGGGATACCGCTGCCCTCACGCAGTTTCGCGTAGGTCAGGCCGGTGTAGTCGCAGGGCCGGCCGGCCGAGCACCGCTTCCAGGCCTCGAAGGCCTCCTCCGGGCCGGCCCAGCCGATCAGTGGCCCACCGTCCCGGTCGCGGAAGTCCATCCGGCGGGCGTAGTCCAGGAAGACGTCGAGGTCGGACCGGGCCGCACCGGGCGGGTCGACGGCCTGCTCCGACAGGTGCACGGTGCGGTCCGCGTTGGTGAACGTGCCGGTCTTCTCCCCCCAGGTGGCGGCGGGCAGCACCACGTCGGCCAGTTCCGCGGTCTCGGTCAGGTACAGATCCTGGGCGACGACGAACAGTTCCGGCTGGGTGAGGATCCGGCGGATGCGGGCCAGGTCGGGCAGCGAGACCGCGGGGTTGGTGGCGGAGATCCACAACAGTTCGATCGAGCCCTGTTCGGCGTACCGCCAGATCTGCATCGCGTGGGTCGGCGGTGACCAGTGCGGGATGACCGCCGGGTCGACGTTCCACAGCTCGGCCAGCTCCTGGATGTGCTGCGGGTTGTCCCAGTTGCGCATCCCGGGCAGATCGCCGTCGGCGCCGGTCTCGCGGGTGTTCTGCGCGGACGGCTGGCCGTTCATCTGCAGCACGCCGGCACCGGGCCGGCCGAGCATGCCACGGACCAGGTGCAGGTTGTTCACCGCACACGCCGACGCGGTGGCCTGGTTGGACTGGTAGAAGCCCTGGAGCACGGTGGACAGCAGCCGCCGGGAGGTGCCCAGCAGCTCGGCGGCCCGCTCCACGTCGGCGGCCCTGACGTCACAGATGCCGGCGACCCGGTCCGGCGGGTATCCGTCGACGATCCGGCAGAGCTCGTCGAATCCCGTCGTGTGGGCGGTGACGTACTCCTCGTCGTACCACCCGTTCCTGATGATCTGCCGGAGCAGGCCGTTGACCAGGGCGAGATTGGTGCCGGCCCGGACGGCCAGGTGCACGTCGGCCTCCCGGGCCACCGGGGTCGGGCGGGGATCGACGGCCAGCATCGCCGGCGGGTCCGTGCCGTGCCGGCGGTCGAGCATCCGCATCCAGAGCACCGTCTGCGTCTCGGCGACGTTGTGCCCCCACAGCGCGATCGCGTCACAGTGGTCCACGTCGGCGTACGACCCGGGCTGCCCGTCGGTGCCGAAGCTCGCCTTCAGCGCGGCCGCCGCGGTGGCCGTGCACAGCCGGGTGTTGCCGTCCATGTGCGGGGTCCCGATGCCGGCCTTGCCGAGCACACCGAGGGTGTAGTACTCCTCCAGGAACAACTGGCCGCTGGTGTAGAACCCGAAGCGGCCCCAGCCGCCCGGGGAGCCCAGCAGTTGCCGGGACCGGTCGACGATCCGGTTCATCGCGGTGTCCCAGTCGGTCTCCACCAGCCGCCCGCCCTCGCGGACCAGCGGCCGGGTGAGACGGTCACGGCTGTTGTTCGCCTGCCAGCCGTACAGGTCCTTCGGGTCGAGCCGGCCCCGGTTCACCCGGTCCGCGGCGTGCCCGCGGACCCCGGCGATCCGGCCGTCCTTGACCGCGATGTCCATGGCGTCGCCGTTGGAGTGCAGGATCGACGCGGAGCGGGCCCAGCGGTCCACCTCGTGCTCGGACAGCCCGTCGGCCAGGTGCAGGTCGACCCGCACCGGCCACGGCTCCCCCGGCCCGTACGGCGTCCGCTCACCCCACGGGTCGGCGATGCGGTCAGCCATGCGACGCTCGGTCACTTGTCGCGCGACTTCTTCGTGGCCTTCCGGTTGGCCTTCTGGATGGCGTCGACGAGTTCGGACTTGGTCATTTTGCTGCGGCCGCTGATGTCGAGCTTCTTCGCCACATCCTGGAGATGCTGCTTACTCGCGTTCGCGTCGACACCACCGGCGGTCTTCTTCGGGGTGTCCCGGCCGCCCGCGGCCTTGGCGTCACTCGGGCCCTTGCCGCTCTTGGGCTCCCAGTGGTCGCCGACCTTCTCGAACGAGTGCTTCACCGCGGCGAACGCCGTCCGATGTGCCCGCTCGCCCTCGCCGTACTCCGCGACGGCGGAGTCGTGGGCCTTCACGTACGTGTCCTGCGCCTTCTTCGGCGACCGCTTCAATGTGCCCGGCATGTCCTTACGGGCTGGCATGTGAACCTCCTCCTGACGTGATATCCCTCGATTCCCACCGGGAGCCGGCCGAAACGACGCGGGCGTTCACCGGCGTACGACGCGGAAGGTCTTCAGTTCCGGGTCGGAGGCGTCCGGCAGGACCATGCCGGCGGCGACGCCTGATGATCAGGAGCTCTTCGAGTTCTGCACGCTGTCCACCAGTGCGGCGGCGACGTCACGCAATTTGCGGTTGGTGTCCTGGGACAGTTTGGTCAGGATCATGAACGCCTCCTCGGCGCTGCACCGCCGTCCGCCCATCAGGATTCCCTTGGCCTGCTCGATCACCGCCCGGCTCTGCATCGCCGCCTGCAGGTGCTGTGCCAGGCTGGCGTTGGTGTCATACAGGTGCGCGTTGGCCAGCGCGACGGCGGCGTAGCCGGAGAACGCCTGCGCCAGCTCGATCGCCTCCTCGTCGAGGGCCCGGGCCTCGGTGGCGTAGATGTTCAGCGCCCCGGTGACGTCGGTGTGCACCGGCAGGCCGACCGACAGCGAACTGTGGATCCCGGCGTCTGCCGCGCGGCGGGCGAACTCCGGCCAGCGCGACTCCTCGGCCATGTCGGGCAGAGAGAAGGTGGTGGCCGTGGCGGCGGCGTCCAGGCACGGCCCGTACCCCGCCTTGTACTGCGATTCGTCCAGACCCAGCGCGGACTCGCCGGTGAACACGGCGGTGTGTGCGCCGACGTTGCGGACCAGTGTCACCGACACCTCGGCGGCGCCCGGAATGGTTCGCTGTGCCAGCACCGCGATTCGGTTGAGAACGCCTTCGAGGTCGGTCTCGGCGAGTTTGATGCGGCCGAGCTCCGCGAAGGCTTCGGCGGGGTCCGCCGGGCGGTCATCGGTCACAGCACGCCTCCTGGACGATCGGATTCGGTACGGAACCGGCCGCTGGTGGCGGTCATCGGCGCTCCGCCAGCAGGCCCGTTGCGGTCTCTCTCAGGGTGACACCGGCGGCGGCGGCACTGGCCTGAAGACGGCGATAGGCCTGCTCCGCCGTGCAGTTCTCCCGGCCCATGGTGACCCCGATCGCCCGTTGGATGGTCGCGCGGATCGTATGGGCCTCGACGAGTCCGGCGACCAGTTCCCGGCCGCCGTCGTCGAGGGCCGCCGGTAAGGGCTCGTCGCCGCTCCGATCGTCGAACACGGTCAGGACGGCGTCGATCAGGACGCCCATCGAGGTGTGGTCCCGACCGTAGAGGTTGAGCGCGGCCAGGGTGGCCCCACTTCCCGCGAACAGCGGAATGGACAGGGACGCCCGTAATCCCATGGCGATGGCCTGTTCCCGGAAGCCGGGCCACCGTATGGCGTTTCGGATGTCCGGCACCGCGACCGGTGTGCCCGTGTCGACACTGTCGAGGCAGGGTCCCGCGTCGCTGCTGTACTGGGCGTCGTCGACGGCGCGTGCCAGTTCGCTGCTGGCGGCCACGGTGGCGTATCCGTCGCCGTCCAGCGTCGTGACCGAGGCGTAGTCGGCGGCCTCGACCCGATCGGCGACCAGCAGCGCGACCGTGACGAGCTGCGCCCGGACACCCGCCGCGTCATCCGGGGTGTCGGCCAGGTCGATGAGGCAGCGCGCCAGCGGCCTCGACTCCCGGGGTTCCGTCGCCCCGGACCATTGCATCGTCATGTCGTGTCGTTCCTCCGTGAATTTCGCCTCCGACTACCCACCGTCGTCCGCTCTATTCACGCGAACCCGCCCGGTCACGAGGCGGCCCGTCCCCCGGTGGGTGACGAAGCGGCCCGGGGAACCGGTTCCCGGGCCGCTCAGGTGTCGATACCGAGGGGATCACTCGCTGATGGCGTCGATCAGGTCGCCGACCGGGCGGTCCGGCAGTGCGCGGGCCACGTCGGCGACCGCGACGATGCCCACCAGCTGGTGGCCGTCGATGACGGGCAGGCGGCGAACCTTGTACTGGCTCATGGTGCGCAGGATCTCGGCCGCGTCGTCGTCGGCGCCGATCGTGACGGGCTTGCCCTGCGCCAGGTCGGCGGCGGTCATTTCGGCCGGGTTGCGGCCCTGACCGAGCGCCTTGACCACGATGTCGCGGTCGGTGAGCATGCCGTGCAGCCGGTTGTCCTCACCGCAGATCGGCAGCGAGCCGACGTTGAGCTCGGCCATCTTGCGGGCGGCGTCCGCGAGGGACTCCTTCTCGCCGACGCAGGTGACGTCCGGGCTCATGATCTCACGGGCGGTCGTCATGACAGGAAACTCCTTTCAGGCGCAACAGTGTCGTAACTGCGCGTACCCGTTCCCGGCACGCCCAATCACCGGTGGACCGGTGTCGGTTGCGGCAGCGGTCCCTGCCGGGTCGCCGTGGCCCGGGACGTCCTGGTGGTACGGGACTGGACCACCGCGAAGGCCAGCAGCAGTTCGGCGAGGTCGCCGCCGTAGTACATCAGCGTCGCGCCGGCCTGCTGGTCGGGGCCGGGCGCGGTGGCGTACAGATACTGGGAGAAGGCGGCATGCGCGGCGATCGCCACGCCCAGTGTCACGAGCCGGGCTGTCACCGAGGCCCGGTGCGGTGCCGGGTCGGCGCCGGCGATCACCCACGCGAACAGGCATCCCGCCAGAAGGAAGTGCACGGTCACGAGCGGGTGCGCCATCGCCTGCGGGACGGTGAGCAGCGGCAGCCCGCCCACGGTCAGCAGCAGCGCCGCGATCGGGTGTGTGATGATCCGGACCGGCCGGGACCGCATCACCGCGGTCAGCCGCCGGGCCACCGGGACCGGCAGTGTGCGCAGCAGCAGCGTGACCGGTGTGCCGACGACCAGACCCAGCGGAGCGACCATGGCGATCAGCAGATGCTGTGCCATGTGCCCGGTGAAATCGTGTGCGGGCAGGGCCAGGCCGATGATCAGCGCGACGCAGCCGGCCTGGAACGCGGCGGCGCGCCACCGGTTCCAGCCGGGGACACGCAGAGCGAGGGCGTCGTACGCCAGAGCGAGCGCGACCACCAGCCACGGCCCACTGCCGACCGCCTCGGCGTGCCCGGTCACGAGTCGGTGCGCCGCTGGATCAGCCAGCCGGCGGCGATCAGCGCCACACCGAGCGCGAGGAACCCGAGGTCCCAGGCGAGCTGGTGCGGGCCGCCGTGAACGTGGTGCACGCCGAGGATGTGGTGGTCGATCAGACCTTCGACGAGGTTGAACAGACCCCACCCGACGAGTGCCCAGCCCCAGAGCACGCCGGAGGACCAGGCGCGCCGGTGGTCACGCTGCACCCGCGAGTAGAGGGTGCCGATGCCGGCCAGGACGAACAGCCAGGCGACCACATGGAACAGGCCGTCGGCAAGCGTGTTGATCCGCAGGTTGGGCACCGTATCCGGGGAATACCGGCTGGAGACCATGTGATGCCACTGAAGCACCTGGTGCAGCACGATGCCGTCGAGGAACCCGCCGAGGCCGATGCCGAGCAGGATGCCGGGGGTACGCAGCAGTTGTCGCATGGTGTGCGTACTTCCCACTGACGGTCCGGGATCACGTCATCGATCTCGGATGTGCCGTTTGGTTCCCGTCCAGTGCGGTATGGCGGTGGTGAGGGAAAGGAGACGGCTGTGAGCCGTACCGGAAAATTGTTGTTGATTGCCGTGCCCGTGGTGGCCGGCGCCGCGGTAGCGGCCCGGAGGCGACGCGTGCCGGGCGCCGGCGAACAGCGGCGACGGCACGTGGTGACCGTCTTCCGGCCGTTGGCCGAGTTGCAGGCGGAGCCACTGCCCGGATCGCTGAAGGAGATCGCGGACGACGTGGAGATCACGCTGTCCGCCGCGCCCGGTGGCCGGGGCACCGAGATCGCCGTTCGCATTCCCGAGGGTTCCAGCGTCAGCAGCGGTGATGTCCGCCGCGCCCTGCGTGAGACCCGTTCGTTGATCGAGGTCGGCGACGTACTGCTGCCCTACGGCCCGCCGACGACGGTGCCGACGCTGCTCAACCGGCCGTTGCAGACGGCCACCCGGCACGGCCGTGAAGGAGGACTGCTGTGAAGGCGTTGCAGTGGCAGGGCGTCAACAAGCTGGCCGTGGGTGAGGTCCCCGACCCGGAACTGCGCAACCCCGGTGACATGATCGTCAAGGTCGGCAAGACCGTCACGTGCGGTTCGGACCTGCACCTGCTCGGCGGCTACATCCCGTTCATGGAGAAGGGCGACGTGCTGGGGCACGAGTTCCTCGGCGAGGTCGTCGAGGTCGGCCCGGACGTGCACAAGCACCGGGTCGGTGACCGGGTGGTGGTGTCGTCGTTCATCGCCTGCGGCAGCTGCTGGTACTGCGATCAGAAGCTGTTCTCGCTGTGCGACAACGGCAACACCAACCCGGCGATCACCGAGACCCTGTGGGGGCACGCGCCGGGCGGCTGTTTCGGCTACTCGCACGCGATGGGCGGCAACGCCGGCAGCCACGCCGAGTACGTCCGCGTCCCGTTCGCCGACGTCGGCGCGTTCGCCGTGCCCGACGAGGTCAGCGACGAGCGGGCCCTGTTCGCCTCGGACTCCGCCTCGACCGGCTGGATGGGTGCCGATCTGGGCGGCGTCAAGCCGGGCGACGTGGTCGCGGTCTGGGGTGCCGGTGCCGTCGGCCAGATGGCCGCCCGCGCGGCGGTCCTGCTCGGCGCCGACCGGGTCATCGTCATCGACCGCCTCGACAACCGGCTCCAGCAGGTGGAGAAGTTCATCGGCGCGGAGACTCTGAACTACGAACGCACCGACGTCTCCGGTGAACTGCGCGAACGCAGCGGAGGCCGGGGGCCGGACGTCTGCATCGAGGCGGTCGGCATGGAGGCGCACTCCCCCGGCCCGCAGTTCGCCTTCGACCAGCTCAAACAGCAACTGCGCCTGCAGACCGACCGGCCGACCGCGGTACGCGACGCCATTCACGCCTGCCGCAAGGGCGGATCGGTCTTCGTGCTGGGCGTCTACGCCGGCTTCGTCGACAAGTTCCCGCTCGGTGCGCTGATGAACAAGGGCCTGACCGTCCGCGGCGCGCAGATGCACGGTCAGCGGTACATCCCGATGCTGCTGGAGCGGATGGCCGCCGGCGAACTCACCACCGAACATCTGGCGACCCACGTCATGCCGCTCGACCAGGCACCGGAGGGGTACCGGATCTTCAAGGAGAAGGAGGACGGCTGCGTGCGGGCCGTCTTCACCCCCTGACGTCACGCCCGGTTCAGAAGGTGTGGTGGTAGAGGGAACAGCCACGGCAGACTTCCGGCGGATCGTCGCCCGCCAGACGCCGCCGGAAGTCGCGGTACGCCGCACCTCGCCAGATCTCCGGGAAGCCGGCGTCGTTCAGGTCGCCGAGCGACACCCGGTCGTCGCCCATCACCATGCAGCACGGCTGGACCACGCCGGTGCTGGTGATGTAGGCGGCGTCCCACGGCCAGGTGCAGCCGCCACCGCCCTGATCGGTGAACCGGGGCAGGCGCAGCCGCACGTTCTCGCCGGCCGCCACCAGGCGGGCCTCGGCGAAGGCGGCCTCCGCCCGGGCCAGGTCGGCGGCGCCCCACAGCGCCTGGTCGGCGGTGAAGGCCCGGATCTCGTCGTATCGGCCGGCCGGGTCGGTGTCGTCGAAACTGTGTGACAGGTTCTGGACGCGCAGTTCGTCGACACCGATCCGGCCGAGCAGCCGGACGAGGTCGGGCAGCTCCGCCACGTTGTCGCGCATGGCCACGAAGACCACCCGGATCCAGGGGGTCGCGCTCTGGGCCGCCCGTTTCGCCTGGACGAGGCCGGCCAGGTTGGCGATCACGGTGTCGAAGTTCGCGCCGTCGCGGATCGCCTCATAGGCGCCCGCGCTCGCACCGTCGAGTGACACGTGCAGCCAGTCCACGCGGCTGGCGACCAGTTGCTCAGCTCGCCGCCGGTTCAGCAGCGTCGCGTTGGTGTTGAAGCCGACCCGGATACCGCGGCTCACCGCCGCCTCGATCATCTCCGGCAGATAGGGCGACAGCAGCGGCTCACCGAGGCCCTGGAGGGTGAGCTGCCGCAGCGGGACGTCCTCGACCAGGCGGTGATACAACTCCGGCGCCATCGCCCCGGCCAGCTTGTTGATTGGTGGGCGGTACCGGACCAGGCACATCGTGCACCGCAGGTTGCACGCTGAGGTGACCTCCACCTGGAGGTGGGCGGGTAGCGGCGGATCCAGATCAACCGACATCCGGCCGGTATGCCCGGCCGGAACCACCCGAAACCGAATTCGAGGTACGAGAACTCTACTGTCGCGTGGCTCCGCCCGGCTGCACCGGTTCGGTGCCCGGTTCCCCGACGAGCCGGTCGTAGAGGTCGGTCACCTCCAGGACGATCCGCACCACCGGGCCGGGGGCGTGCAACCGCAAGGTGATGCCGTTCGCGGCGGCCGCGCGCTGGGCCGCCACCAGCATGCCCAGACCCGAGGAGTCCAGGAACGTCACCGCACTCATCTCGAGGTCGAGCCGGGTGCAGTCGCGTCGGTCGATGACCTGCTGGACCACCTGGCGCAGCAGGCCCGCGTTCTCCAGGTCCAGTTCGCCCTCGGGCGCCAGAACGACCGTGTCGCCGTCCCGTTCGATCGTGCAGTCGAAAGCCATCGACACCTCCTAGTCGGCGGGTGGCTACCCGCCCGGCGGGAACCCAAACACGCCGGTCGATCAAGAGGTGCGAACCGGGATCAGGGCCGGGGCGCCGTACGGGTCCAGTTGCGTTCGCCGCGCCGGCTGGTGGCGGCCACGCACCGGGGACATATGTAGCCGATCCGGTCCTGCTCGGTGAGCACGTCGGACGCCCGGAAGTCGAACGGCACGTGCGGGAACCGCCGCAGACGCGTACGGCTCAACGCCAGACCGCAGAGTGTCTGGTTGGTGCCGGGCCGCCAGGCGTGGGCCTCCCCGCCCGGCTGCCGGACACCGTCCTCGGCGATCCACTCACTCGATGCCGCGACGGAGGCGGCCGAACCACGTCTCATGCCGCCGGTATTCCCTTTCCACGGACCGGTACACGGGCCATTTCGGTACGCTCGCCGGGACTATCGGGGGCTGACGGACGACAACTCCACGGTCTCGCCGCGGGTCATCGGCCGGACGCCGGTGAGCGACCGGTCCCGGCACTCGGCGAGGAAGTCACTGAGCGGCGACTTCATCACCCGGTAGTCGTCGTAGTGGATCGGCAGCGTCAGCCGGGGCCGGATCAGGCCGGTCAGGTCGGCCCCCTGCCGGCCGTCCATGGTCAGCAGCAGACCGAGCAACCGGGTGCCGCCGAGGTGGATGAGCATCGCGTCGATCTCGCCGCATCGCTGCCGGATCTCGGAGAGGAACGGGCGGTACAGCGTGTCGCCGGTGATGTAGAGCCGGAGCCTGCGCTCGCCGTCCACCTCCCATTCGATCAGCGAGCCCATCACGTCCGGCAGCAGGCGGTCGACGAACCCCGGACCGTGCCTGCCGGGCAGGGCGGTGACGCGCAGCAGCTGACCGTCGCGCCGCCACTCCCGGGCGTCCCAGGTCGGCAGGCCGGTGGCGGTGAAGTCACGCCGACGCAGGCGCCGCTGCGCCTGGACGGTGGTGACGATCGGCAGGGTCGCGGGCAGCGCCCGGCGCGCGGCGCGATCGAAGTGGTCGGCGTGCAGGTGCGAGAGCAGGACCAAGTCGGGCGACGGCAACTGGTCGTAGGTCATCGCCGGATCGCGCAGCCGCCTGGTCCAGGCCCCGTAACCGAGATAGGCGCGGCTGCCGGCCGGCCCGAACGCGGGATCGGTGAGCAGGGTGAACGCGCCGACCCGGAGCAGGGTGGTCGCGTTACCGATGAAGGTGACGCTGGCGTCCGCTGTCATGCGCCGCGGCTACCCACGGTCGGGGCGGCCAAACACCGGCCCGGCGGCGCACGAGGCCGTCAGCCGGTGACACCGCCGAGCGGTTCCCGGTTGTCGGCCTCCGGCAACTCGGTGTCGGCGGCGGGCGGGGCCGGGTCACGCCATTGGGCGATCAGTACGGTGGCGTCGTCCTGGAGGCGGTCGTCCTGGTGGTCGAGGATCGCGTGGACGAGCCGGCGGGTGGTCTCCGGCAGCGGCAGCCGGTCGGCGATGGCTCTGACGGCGAAATCGACGAGCCGGTCGATGCCGAAGTAGTCGCCGGTGACCGACCGGGCCTCGGTGACCCCGTCGGTGTAGAGCAGCACGTGGTCGCCGGGTTCGAGGCGCTCCTCCACCACGACCGGCGGCCGGTCGCGGCCGAGGGAGACCGGCAGGGCGGTCGGCGTGGGCAGCACCTTCACGGCTCTCCCCTGCCGGATGATGATGCCGCTGGGGTGCCCGGCCGAGATCACCTTCAGCAGCCCGGTGCGCTGGTCCAGTTCGGCGAGAACGGCGGTGATCAGGCCGCGCCGGTCGTGCTCGCGTACCGCCTGGTCGATGTGCCGGTAGGTGCCGGCCAGATCGGTGCCCGCCCGCCGTGCGCCGCGATAGGCGCCGAGCGCGAGCGAGGCCAGCATGACCGCCCGCATGCCGCCCGCCGACCCGTGACCGACGGCGTCGAACAACGCCATGTGGGCGATGTCGCCGTTGACGGCGTAGTCGAACGCGTCACCGCCGACGTCGTAACACGGCTCCAGCACCCCGCTGATCACCAGATGGCCGGTGGAGAACGTCAGAGGCGGCAGTTGAGCGCGCAGCACCTCCGCGGCCAGGAGCATCGGCTTACGGCGGCGCAGCCGCTCGATGGTGTCGCTGTACAGACTGCGGGTCACCATCAACTCGGCCAGCAGCGCCGACACGGTCGCGCAGTCCTCCACCATGTCGTCGCCCACCGGGCCGGCCAGGACGACTTCCAGCACACCGAGGCGTTCGGCGCCGTTGACCAGCGGCAACCAGAGTCGCACCCCGTCGGCTTCGGCGGCACTCGTGCAGGGCTCGAGCGTGGTGAACGCCCGCCCGGCCAGCGTTCCGTCGACCATGAACGGTTCGCGGGGCGGCGCGTCGCCGGCCACCAGCGGCAGCAGCCAGCGCTGCTGAAGGTCCACCACGTAGGCGATCATCGCGGTGGCCCCGACCATCGGCGCCGCGTGCATCGCCATCTGCGGCAGGTCGTCCGGCCGGGCATGGTGCGACTGCCGCAGAAGCCGGCGCAACGCCTCGATACCACCCATACGGCGCCCTCCTCGTATTCCTGCGCCTGAGAGAGTCTGCCGTATCCGATCCGCCGCCGCCGAGGCAGCCGCCGGAGGGACGATTCGGTCAAGCCTGCACACTCGCCGGGACGCGTGGGCGCGTAGTGTCGGGGTGAGCGCTGTGCTGTCCGGTGTGACCTCGATGTGACACCGGACGAAGACCCGGGACCCGTAGTGACGCTACCGAGGCAAGCCGGAGGTCGAGGCCATGACGGGCACCCTGGACAGCGCGATGACGGACCCCGCCGGTGACGGTCGTGCCCTCCGTGTCTAGTGCCGCGCACCGCACCCGGGTGGCGCAGCTCGTGGCGGCCCACGGACCGGACGTCGGCAGGTTGTGTGATGCCTGCGTGGCCGGACTGCCCGGGGTGGGCGGGGCGGGCCTGGCGGTGATGACCTCGTTGCCGGCACAGCATGTCCGCTACGCCAGCGACCCGGTCAGCGCCCAGGTCGAGGAGCTGCAGGTGGTGCTCGGACAGGGTCCCTGCGTGGAGGCCTTCGCACAGGGCACGCCGGTGCTGGCCACCGACCTGACCGACGGTCACTGGCTGAGCCGGTGGCCGGCGTTCGCACCGGCCGCGCTCGGGGCCGGGGCGCGGGCCCTGTTCGCGCTGCCCCTGCACGCCGGGACGGCACGCCTGGGAGTGATCGACCTCTATCGGGACGGGCCGGGCACCCTGGCCGGTGAGGATCTGGCGGAGGCGCTGGCGTTCGCCGACGCGGCGACGCAACTTCTGCTCGCCGAGCAGCTGCCCGGCGGCAGCCTGCCCGGCAGCGGGCGACTGTTCTCCCACCGGGCCGTGGTGCACCAGGCCACCGGCATGGTCAGCGCGCAGCTCGGTGTGCCGATGGACGAGGCGTTCCTGCGATTGCGGGCCCACGCGTACGCGACGGAACGCCACCTGGACGACGTTGCCGGCGATGTGGTGGCCCGCCGGTTCCGATTCGACGAAACGGATGACGATGCGAGTTGGTGACGACCACGACCGGGGCACGACGTTGGACACGGCACCCGGGCAGGCGGTGGCGCAGACCCTCATGGACCTGTCGGACCTTCTGATCGCCGACTACGACGTCATGGACTTCCTGCACCTGCTGACCCAGCGGTGCGTCGAACTGCTGCCCGGAGTGCGTGCGGCCGGCATCACCGTCACCGATCAGCGTGGCGGCCTGCGCGTGATGGCGGCCTCGTCCGAGCCGGCACACCTGCTCGAACTGTTCGAGACGGAGACCGAGGAGGGACCCTGCATCGCCTGCTACGTCCGGGGCACACCGGTCACCGACCCGGACCTCGACGAACGCGATCCTCGCTGGCCGCGGTTCGCCGCCCGGGCCCGGCGCGACGGGTTCCGCGCGGCCCACGCCCTACCGGTACGGCTGCGCGATGAGGTCATCGGCGTGCTCCATCTGCTCTCCGCCCGGCCGGGACCGCTCGACGACGCCACCGCCAGGACCGCACGAGCCCTCGCCAACACCGCCACCCTCGGGTTGCTGCAGCACCGGGCCGTCGAGTACCGGCAGATCCTCGCCGAGCAACTGCAACACGCCGTGACCAGCCGCGTCCTGATCGAACGCGCCAAGGGCGTCATCGCCGAACACCTCGATCTGGGCATGGCCGCCGCCTTCGACGAACTGCGCCGCTTCGCCCGGCAGGCCGGCCACCGGCTCGTCGACGTCGCCGAAGCCGTCGACGCCGGCGATTTCGACGGCCCGCAGGGCACCGACCGGCGCCGGCTGCGGGTCCTGATCGTCCAGCGTTTCTCCTTCGACACACTCGGGCTGCTCCGCGACGGCATCTCGGCCGCGGTCCAGCGGCGCGGCCTTCGCGCGGAACAGGTGTACGAGTTCGTCCTGGCCGTGCACGAAGCAGCCACCAACGCGGTGGTCCACGGTGGCGGTGACGGCCGACTGCTGCTGTGGCTGGCCGGCAAAGACCTCTACGCCGAGATCAGCGACCACGGCACCGGCTTCGACGAGGACCACGGCGGCGTACCGGCCCGCCCCAGCCCGGAGGCGCGCGGCGGCCGGGGACTCTGGCTGATCCGGCAGGTCTGCGCCGGGCTGCACATCCACACCGGCGCGACCGGAACCCGCCTGCTGCTGCGTTACCCGCTCGACTCGCCTCTCGCCACGGGCCGGCAGTGATCTAGACACCCGCCCCGGTGCCCGTCACCGGCCCCGACTTCCTCTCGCTCCAGGTCCGCGTCCCAGGCGTTCTACGAGCAGTACCTCGGCCTGGTCCGCTCGCCGGCGGGCCGCCGCACGCCGTCGTCTTCCCGACGACGCCGATCGCGTTCGCGCTCCGCGACATCGTTCCCGGCACCGATCTGGCATCCGTCGCTCAACCCGGCATCGGGGCGGCGAGTCGGCTCCACGCCACCGACGTCCAGGACATCCACGACGCCCTGGTCACCGACGGCCACCCCATCGTCGCCGCACCGATCGACGGCCCCTTCGGCCGGACGTTCACCTTCGCCGACCCCGACGGCTACCGGATCACTCTCCACGACCGCAGTTGACACGCCCGGAGGGAACGCACGGAAGTACACCGAGCCAAGACGTGCCGCCCTACGCCGCAACCGCGTGCGCCAGCGGCGAGACGGGCGGAACCGTCGCCGGGACGACTCTCACCCGAGCTGTGACCGGGCTAACACAGAATTGCGATCTCCACTTAAAGGACGAAAAGGAAAATTTAGTCCTGGCCCACGGTCACGAAAATCCGCATTCAACGCCCCGGATCGCGTTCGCGGTGCAGGAGCCATCACATTGAGCAGCACAAATAACTCACCGTGACTGTCAACTCGAGAATGACAATGTCGTATCGCGAGTGGTACTGTGTTTTGCTTTTGGCGAATTTGCTGCGCGGTGCTTGCCCTATTAGCGTGGACTCCGACGTGCAGGGCTCTATCAAAAGAGTAAGCCCCCGGTTGCCTCCGGGGGCTCTACCAGCACGTCGTCGCCTGCTGCCCATCGCGTAATAAGCAAGGAGGTAACACCGTGCCTTCGTTTGGACCCTACACCGTGTCGACCATTTTCGGCACCTGGGGCACTCGGCAGGTGCTCGTCATCAGCGCGGCGGAAAGCGCGTGACAGCCACGGTCGCGTTCATCGTCTTCTTCGTCGGCGCGCTTTTGATCGCGGCCGTCACGGGGCTGCTGGCTTCGCGACTCCGTTCGTCGGCAATCGGCATTGTGTGCATGACCGCCGGCGCGTTCGTCACCACGCTCACGCTGAGCATGACCTCCTACCAGTTCCTCCACTGACCCTCCCACAGGGTGGCGAGGCGGATCGGCGGGCTCAGCGAATCCGTCGATCCGTTTCTCGCCTGGCCGTTACACCCTCGATCCTTCCAAGGACCGGCGGACCATCGAATACCGGCCCGGGGTCATCGGCCGTCGGCCCGGCCGCGGAGGGTCATTCTTCGTCGGTCGGCCCCGGCGCCTCGGGCTCGGTCTGCTCGGCCGTCGGCGCCTGGCGGTCGAGGCGCAGCGCGTCCAGCCGGGCCTGCGCACGCTGCACCGCATCCCGGGACCGGGCCAGCAACGCCTCGCTGCGGTCGATCCGGGCGACCTCACGGGCGAACGCTCCCTGGATCCGCTCGATCGGATCAGGTTGCGCGGTCTCCTCGTCGCCGTCCCGCACCTGGCGTTCGTCCAGCAGCCGCTCACGGACGCTGGCGTTCGCCTCCCGCCCGTCAGCGATGGTCTCCCGCTCGTCGGCCCGGCGACCGCGTTGCTCCGCCGCGACCTCCCGCTCGGCGACCAGGCGCTCCCGCTCCTCGATCACCCGCCGGCGTGCGGCCAGCGCCGTCTCCAGCGTGGCGAGCCGCTGCTCCCGGGCGTCCAGCAGGCGCTCGCGGGCATCGAGCCTCTGCTCCCGCTCGTTCAGGAAACGGTCGCGCTCGTTCCAGCGGTCATCGGGAAACACGCATTGATCGTAAGTCCGTCGGCCCGCCCACGACGCCCAGCCCCTCCGGCGCGGCCGGTCGGGTCATCGAGGGCCCAGATTCCGGGTGATCAGGGTGCTCGCCGCCTCCAGCAGGGAGACACGATTGTCGGCGGCGTGCAGGCGGAGCGACAGGTAGGCGCCGGCACCGTCGACCCGCGCGCCGAGGGTGATCATGTCGAGTGCGAGTTGGATGGTGGCTCGTACCGCGAGTGCCTCCGCGAAACCCGCCACGAGTTCCTCACCGCCCTCGTCCAGCGGTCTGAGGCTCTCGCGGTCGGGCCAGGACAGTTCCGGGTCGTAGGCCACGCAGAGTCCGGCGGTCATCGGCGCCATCGCGGCCGGATCACGGCCGTACAGGTCGAGGGTGGCGACCGCCGTACCGCCGCCGGTGAACACCGGCACCGACACGATGCTCATGCCCATGCCCGCGGCGGTCTCCCGGAATCGGGGCCAGGTGATCGTCGTCGTGGGCCTGCCGGTGGGCGACGGCGCGTCGCCGCCGACGTGGGGCACCGCGTCCTCGACCGCATCGACGAGCCGGGAATCGGTGGCCACGGCGCAGCAGCCGTCGTCCGGCCGGGCCGCGATGGCGGCGTAGTCGACCGCATCGATGCGGTCGGCGGCCAGGTGGGCGAGGCCGTCGAGCCGGTCACCGATGTCGGGCATGTCGTCCGGTGTCTCGGCGAGTGACACGAGTGCCTGCGCCAACGGGCGCGGCGCGCCGGCCGGGTTCTGAGCCCATGGAGATGCCATCAGACGCTCCTCCCCGTCTTCGGTCGTCTGGTGAAGCCATGGACGTACCCCGGCGGGCGGAATCCACACGACTTCGTGTCTCTCCCGTCACGCGTGCCGCGTCGGGAGCGGACGATGTCAGGACGGGGGTGCCGCGGCCGGCACGGGCGAGCGGTCCGACACCGCGGGCGTGCCGCCGTCGGGTCGGACGGTGTCACCGGCGAGGGTGAAGACGAACGCCGTCCCGTGCGCCCTGTCGGTGTCCACGCGGATGTTGCCGCCGTGGTGTTCGACGACGCGTTTGCAGATGGCCAGGCCGATACCGGTGCCGGAATACTTCTCCCGCGGGTGCAGACGCTGGAAGATGACGAAGATCTTGTCGGTGAACTCGGGGTCGATGCCGATGCCGTTGTCGGCGACGGTGAAACTCCACGCCCCCTCCGCCGAGGCCGCGCTGATCGTCACCTGCGGCGGCCGGTCGGGGTGGCGGAACTTGAGGGCGTTGCCGATCAGGTTCTGCCACAGCATCACCAGCAGGGTGAGGTCGCCCTGCACGGTCGGCAGCCGGGGCCGGTCGATGCGGGCGCCGGTCTCCTCGATGGTCGTGCCCAGGGTCTGTTCGACCTGGTCGAGCACGGCATTGAGGTCGACGGGCCGGTTGCCGTCGTAGACCCGGCCGATCCGGGAGAACGTCAGCAGGTCGTTGATCAGCCGCTGCATGCGTGTCGCTCCGTCGACGGCGAAGCCGATGTACTGCTGGGCGCGGTCGTCGAGGGAGTCCGCATAGCGGCGCTGGAGCATCTGACAGAACGACGCCACCTTGCGCAGCGGCTCCTGCAGGTCGTGCGAGGCGACGTAGGCGAACTGCTCCAGGTCGGCGTTGGAGCGGGCCAGGGCGTCGCGGGTCTCGCCCGCGGCGACCAGCGCCTGCACGAGCCGGCCGCGCATGGCCTCCACGTCGTGGCCGAGGGCGGCGATATCGGCCGGTCCGTGTGGCGACAGGTGGTGGTCGAAGTCGCCGGCCGCGACGATCCGCACGGCGGCACCGAGCCGGGCCAGCGGGCGCAGCACGACCAGCCGCAACACCACGGCGATGGCGGCGACGGCGGCGAGCAGCAGCACGGCCAGGCCGAGGAAGACGGCATTGCGGGTCTCTCGCGAGTCGTTGAGTGCTTCCCGGCCCCGGGTACGTTCGTCGAGCAACGCGGTATCGAACGCGGACAACCGGGCCTGCACCGCCGCGAAGGTGTCCTCCCGCAGGGCAGCGGTGCCGAGCGGCTGCCGGCCGTCCACCAGCGGCTCGGCGGTGTCGCGCCGCCATTGCGCCGCCGATCCGTTCAGCTCGTCGAGTTCAGCGAGCAGGGCCGTCTCCCCGGCGAGCAGTTCGCGCAGCCGGGTGGTGGACGCCTGTTCGGCGGCGATGCCGGAGCGGTACGGTTCGAGCAGTTCCGCCCGGCCGCTGAGCACGAAGGCGCGCAGTCCGGAGGCCTGGTCACCGAGGGCGTCGTCCAGCTCCATGACGGCGATCCGGGCCGGGGAGATGCGATCGTTGAGCCGGTTCGACACCGCCGTCGTGTCCGCCAGCACCTGTGTGCCGAGGCCCGCACCGGCCAGGATCAGCACGACCATACCGGCCAGGATGCACGCGAACCATGCCTGACTCGTCCACCGTCCGGTGGGCCTGCTCGATGTCACAGGTGCACCGTACGCGAGACTCCGGCCGGGCCCAACGCGTCACTCCCCCGCCCGAACCGTCCCGCCGGCACCGGCGCCGTGGGCGCTGACGATCCGGTCGCGGCCACCGGCTTTCGACTGGTAGAGGTACGTGTCAGCCTCGCGCAGCATGTCGGCCGCGGTGCCGTGGCCGTGCGGCGAGATGCTGACCCCGATGCTCGTCGTGACCGGCAGGTCGCCGGTGATCGGCCGCCAGTCGTGCCGGCGGATCGTCTGGCACAGGCGGGTCATCTCCTCGACGGCGTCCCGGCCGTCGACACCCGGCATCACGAACAGGAACTCCTCGCCGCCCAGCCGTGCCCCGAACGCGGCGTCGATCATCTGGGCGCGGGCGGTGAGCATCTCGGCCACCTGGCGCAGCACACGGTCGCCGGCCTCGTGGGAGCAGGTGTCGTTGATGCGCTTGAAGTGGTCGAGGTCGAGGAGGGCCACCGACACCGGGGTGCCGTTCTCGGCGGCACGCTGCAACAGCACCGGGAGCTCGGTGTCGACGAACCGCCGGTTGTAGAGCCCGGTGAGCGGGTCGCGCATGGCGAGTTCCCGGGCCTCCTCGGTCTCGTACATCACCGCGAGGATGCGGGCCCGCGCGTCGCGCTGCGCCGAGTGCAGCCGCATCGTCGCGTCGTGGAAGTCCTGGTGTGCCCGGAACGCCTCCTCGAAGCGGCCGGCCGAGGCGAGCAGGTCGGCCCTCACCCGTTGCGCGTCCACGTCGACCGATGCCAGGCCCCGTTCGGCACACAGGTCCCGGCAGCGGCGCAGAGCCGCGGCCGCCCGGTCGAGACGGCCGGCCCTGCGGTAGGCCTCAGCCAGCGTCACCAGGCAGCTGGCGACGGAGTTCGCTTCCTCGTACTGATTGTCGTAGGCCTTGTCCGAAGGTTTGAGGATGGCGATCGCCTCGGCGAGACGGCCGGTGGCCACCCAGACCTTCGCGACGGTGTCCCGGGTGCTGTCGTCCAGCGTGAGCCCGTGCTCCTCGAAGAGGCCGAGCAGGCGTTCGGCCGCCGAGGTGGCCGCCGCGTACTCGCCCGCCTGGCACTCGGTGTAGGCCAGGTTGTTCAGGATGATCAGCCGCGCCTGGACCTCCAACGGCCCGGCGGCGAGCCGCTCCGCCTCCGCGTAGCGGGCCCGGGCCGCGAGGAAGTCCCCGGTATCCCCGTAGGCGTCGGCCAGCCCCATGACGCAGCGGGTACGCAGCATGGTGGAGGCCGGCGGCGTCATCGCGTTCATCGACTCCATCGCGCGCACCGCGTGTTCCAGGGTGCTGGTGGGATCGCCGAGCTGGCCGAACAGCATCGACAGGTACCAGTGGCTGAGGGTCAGCAGGCGGGGGTGCCGGTGGGCGGCGGCCCATGCGTGGACGTCGTGCAGGATGCGGCCGGCGGCCGGCAGATCACCCTGACGGCCCAGCATGTCGGCTTCGATCAGCCGGCTCCGCTGCCACAGGTCCTCGCGGTCGAGACGCCGGGCCAGGGCCTGGACATGACCCATCCGTACGATCAGGTCGAAGGGGTCGTGGTCGTGGCGGGGCCGTTCCTCGATCGCCTCGATCTCGGCCGCCAACTGCTCGCCCGTGGCCTCAGCCCGGCTGAGTCCTGCCTGCACCACCATGCGGCTACCATCGGCCGGCGCCGGCCGTTCATGACGGGTTTCAGGCGCCGCCGTTGACCGCCCCGGTACGCAGCGCGCCTTCCTTGACCTTCCACTTGTCGAGCAGGGCGTCGTAGGTGCCGTCGTTGATCAGTGAGTACAGCGCCGTCTGCACGGCCGTGGTCAGCGCCTTGCGGTCCTTGGCGACGCCGATGCCGTACGGGATGGCCTCGATCTGCGGTCCGGACAGCTCCAGCGCCGGCATCTTCTCGACGTCGAGCGCCGCGATCGGGAAGTCGTTGAGCGCGGCGTCGGCCTTCTTGGCGGCCACGTCCGCGGAGGGCCGGGAGCTGAGCACGACGGTCAGGCCCTTGCGGCCGCAGGCGTCCTGCTGGGCGCGGGCCATGTCGACGAAGACGGTGTCCGGCTGGGCGGCGACCCGGCGCCCGCACAACCCGGCCATGCCCCCGATGTCACCGGCGCCCTTGGGTACGACGATGGACGTACCCGCGTTGAGGTAGTCGACGAAGTCGGCCTTCTCCTGCCGCTGCGACCGGTCGAACATCGAGGAGATCGAGAAGTCGATCTCGTGTTTCTGCACCTGGTCGAGCAGTTCGCCGAACGGTACGTTGCGCCATTCGATGGTGAGCCCGAGCCGGCCGGCGATCGCCTCGGCGATGTCGACGTCCAGGCCGGTGAAGGCGGAGCCCTTCATGAACGTCATCGGCTCGAACGTGGGATCGGTGCCACCGGTCAGGCTGCCGCGCTGCGCGATGTCCGCGGGCAGGGCGGCACGTGCCTCGGCGAGCCGGTCGACGGGCACACCGGTGTCGTCCTGCGATGCCGTGCACCCGCCGGCACCCAGCATCGCGACCGCGACCGCGGCCGCCAGGAAGCCGATCCGCATGACGACCTCTCACCACTTTTAACCAAATTCTCCTTTTTGTACGGCCAGACACTACCGTGCATCAGAGGAGGAAGCCGTGACCTTCACCATTCGGCGCCAGATCGCCGCACTCGCCGCAGCCGGTTTCGTGCTGGTCATCGTGGCCGGGGCGATCGGATACCGGGGCACCTGGGCCATCGCCGACGAGCAGGCCACCGCCCGCAAGGCCGCTTCGGCGCTCACCGCCGCCCAGTCGGTCGACAAGGCACGGGCTCTGTTCCGCGGCAACATCCTCGCCACCCTGGTGACCAACAACGCCACCGAACGTCAGACCGTCCTCGACCTGCTCGGCGAGAACGTCGCCCAGGCCCGCGCCGGTATCGACGACGTGATCCGCTACCTGCCGGAGGTCCGCCCGGCAGCCGACGCGGTCCTGCCGGTCCTGGACGAGCTGATCGCCTCCGGCCAGCGCATCGTCACCCTGGCCAGCCGGGTGGCGTCCGATCCGACCCGCAAGGCGGCGCTCGCCGCGCGCCCGGCCTACGACACCGTCGACGCCAAGGCCGCCGACGCTCTCGGCGATCTCACCGGGGCGATCACGCTGCGGGTCGGGCAGGCGTACGAACACGCGACCTCGGTGGCCCGCAACGCCCAGACCCTGACCGTGATCATCTGCGCCCTGGCGGCCCTGCTTCTGGGTGGATCCGCGCTCATGCTGGCCCGCCGGATCGCCCGCCGGATGAACCACAGCCTGACCGCGGCGCGGTCCATCGCCGAGTACGACCTGACCGCCGACGCCTCGCTGCCCGGCGGTGACGAACTCGCGCAACTCGGCGCCAGCCTGAACGCCATCGTCGGGTCGCTGCGTACCGCGATGGTGGAGATCGGCGGCAACGCCAACTCGGTGGCCGCCGCCTCGGAGCAGTTGACCGCCACCAGCCGGCAGCTGGCGCAGGGTGCCGGTACCGCGTCCGCCGAAGCCGACCGCGCCCGCACCGAGATCAGCCGGGTCACCACCAGTGTCAGCGAGGCGACCGAGGCGGCCCACGGCCTCGAGTCGTCGATCCGCGAGATCACCGCGGCGGTCAGTGAAGCCGCCGCCGTGGCCCGGGAGGCCGTCGACCTCGCCGAGACCACCAACCAGACCATCGAGCGCCTGCGCAGCTCCAGTGACGAGGTCTCCGCCGTGGTCAGCATCATCACGGCCATCGCCGAGCAGACCAACCTGCTGGCCCTCAACGCCACCATCGAGGCGGCCCGTGCCGGTGAACACGGCAAGGGTTTCGCCGTGGTCGCCGGCGAGGTGAAGGATCTGTCCCAGGAGACGGCCTCGGCCACCGGCGACATCTCCCAGAAGGTCGCGGCCATGCAGCGCGACACCACCGGCGCCTTCGACGCCATCAACCGCATCAGTCAGGTCATCGACCGGATCGATCAACTGCAACAGTCGATCACCCACGCCGTGGCGAACCAGACCCACGCCACCGGCCAGATCGTCACCAGCGTCAACACCGCGGTCCGCTCCGCCAGCGGCGTGGGCGGCTCGATCGACAGCGTCGCCGAGGCCACCACGGTGACCCACCAGGCAGCCGGCCAGACCGAGTCCGCCGCCACCGAACTGGCCCAGCTCTCCCATCAGCTCCGGCTGGTCTCCGACCGGTTCCGTCATTGACCCGGCGGCGCCTGAACTAAAGATTCGCTCAATTACGAGCGGCACCGCGGTGGAATAGGCGCGTTCATCGACATTCTGTCCATACGGAAGATGTGCGCGACCGGATGGAGAAACCCGATGAAGCTGGTACGAGAATCCCGTTCCGCCATCGCGGTGGTGGAGTCCGGCCGCACGCCCGCATTCCGGCGGATCACCGGGCGCCGCTCCACCGCGACGTTCCTGGCCCTGGCCACCGGTCTCGGACTGGCGCTCTCCGGCTGCAGCTCCGACGCCGACGTGGCCTCGGAGAACCTGTCCCAGGCCGCGGAAGACTTCAAGATCAACCGGCGGGTCGTGTTCTACAACGGCATCACCGACAGCTACATCCTCTCGATCGAGGGATTCTGTTCGGTGGAAACCGAGGAGAACAACAAGCTCACGGTCACCTGCAAGGTGGGCAACGACTACAAGAAGCACTTTCTCGGCCGCTCGGACAACGTGACCTGGTTCGCGGAGCAGCTCAGTGCCGCGAATGTCAGCACCGATCACTACAAGGTGTTCTTCAAGCCGTCCTCGATCGTTCCGGACGTCGACGTCAAGTAGGCGATTGCGGCGGCCTGCCGGCCGGTGCCGTCACCGTTCCCGTTCGGCGGCGGTCGCGGCACCACTGTCGCGCAGCCGCCCAGTGCAGGGGTGTCTCGGTATGCGGGCCGGTGAACCGGGCGTCGACGTCCGCTCCGGCCCCGGCCAGCACGGCGACCGTGGTGGATCCGTTCGGATAGTGGCCCGGCCAGTCCGTGGCCACGTGCAACAGGGTCCGCGACGCGCCGCCGTCGTCGAGCCGGGCCGTGGCCAAAGCGGGGTTGTCGGCCAGCAGCCGCCGCAACGCCGCCAGGTCGCCGCCCCGGATCGCCTGCACCGCGGCGATCGCCAGCGGGTCTTCCGTGCCGAGCACCACCGAGCCGGTCGTCACGGGGCACACCCTAACCCGGCGGTGGCCCGGCCCGTCATCTGTTCGCGGGCGCAGCGGCTCCACTGTGTCCGGTCGGCTGCGCCGGCCGGCGCAGCCGGGTCTCGAGGGTGACCGCCACGACGGTGATGACCGCGACGACGGCGAGGGTGACCAGGGCGGGCAGCGCCGTGCCCAGCACAGCGACCGGGGCGACCAGCAGGGCCGCCACCGGCAGGGCCGGGTCGAGGCGGCCGGTGGTACGCCACCGGAAGGCCGCCTGGGCGAGCAGGTGCATGACGATGCCGCCGACCAGGGCGATCAGGGCGACACCCTTCAGGGGATCGGTCAGCGCGTGCGCCTGCTCGTCGCCGACGTACTCGAGGGTCTTCTTCAGGCCCAGGGCGAGCAGCACGATCCCGGCGACCAGCGGCAGATGCAGGAAGCTGTAGGCATCGCGGGCCAGGCCGGCACGCTGCTGCCCGGTGACCGCGGCCAGGGCGTGCTCGCCGGCGGCCGCGCTGATCCCGAAATAGGCCCACCAGAGCCCGCCGGCCAGCGCCAGGCCGAGGGTGGAGGCCACCACGATCGGCCAGGAGATCGGCAGGCGGGCGACGCCGACACCGATCGCCACGATCGACTCGCCCAGGGCGATGATGACGATCAGGCCGTGCCGTTCGGCGAAGTGACCGGCGGACCGGATCCGCCAGCCCCGTGCCCCGCCGAAGTAGGTTCCGGCGTAGTCGACGGCCAGGGCGGCCACCCACAGCCAGGTCCGGGTCGCGCCCTCGGCCGCGCCGGCGGCCAGCAGCAGCGCCGTTCCGCCCAGCATGGCGGGGGTGAACCGCAGCAGCTGGCCACGGAGGCCGGCGTCGCCGCGCGACGAGACGTAGAACAGCAGCAGGTGCAGGGCACGGAAGGCGAAGTAGCAGACGGCCACGACGACGGGACCGGACAGGCCGCCGGGGGCGTCGTCGAAGGCCTCGGGGATGGTCAGGGCGAGGACGAACATCACCGCCATGGCCGCGAACATGCCGAACCGTGCAATGCCCTGGTCGGCCTGGACCAGGTTGGCCAGCCACGCGTACCCGGTCCAGCTCCACCACAGCAGGGCGACCAGGAGCAGCCCCCTGAGCAGGCCGACGCCGCTGAGCTGGGCGGCCATCGTGGCGGTGACCTGCGTCAGCGCGAAGACGAACACCAGGTCGAAGAAGAGTTCCAGCGGCGAGACGGCACCGGCTTCGGTCCGAGGTCGCACCGGTGGGTGTGCCCGGTCGCCGACGGCGTCGTGGTGCTGGCTCACTGGGCGCCTCCTGGGGTGACGGGCCGCGGTCTGCGCGGCGCCACCATGTAAGCATGTAATCACCGTCGGCGGTGTCCCTGTCACCGGCTCGTGGCGGCGGGCCGTCAGGTGTCAACACCATCACCAGTGTAATTTTGCACTCTCAGTGCACTTGTAGGCCCCCAGCAGGCGACATACGGTCTGATCCATGTCTCGACCTTGGACTTTCGCCGTCGCGCGCGACAACCTGAAGCAGACCGTCCTGGCCGACACCGAGGTGCCGGACCTCGGCGACGGCGAAGTCCTCCTGCGCGTCGACCGGGTGGGCCTCACCGCCAACAACGTGACGTACGCCGTCCTCGGCGACGCGATGCGCTACTGGGAGTTCTTTCCCCCCGAACCGCGCGGTCTCACCGCACAGTGGGGCCTGCCGCCACTGTGGGGCTTCGCCGAGGTCGCCGCGTCGGCCGTCCCGGACGTGCCGGTGGGCCGCCGGGTCTACGGCTACCTGCCGCCCGCCAGCCATCTCGTGGTGCGACCGGACCGGATCGACCACGCCGGCTTCCGCGACGCCGCCGCACACCGCGCCGAACTGCCGTCGCCCTACAACGCGTACCGGATCACCACCGGCGACGCGGTCTACCAGCCGGACGCCGAGGATCTCCTGATCCTGTACCGGCCGCTGTTCTTCACCTCGTTCATGCTCGCCGACCAGGTGATCGACAACGACTTCTACGGCGCCCGGCAGATTCTGGTCTCCTCGGCCTCCAGCAAGACCGCGTACGCCGCGGCACTGCAACTGCACGGTGCGGGGCCACGTCTGGTCGCGCTGACCTCGCCCGGCAACGTCGCGTTCACCGAGTCGCTGGGCTGCTACGACTCGGTGATCTCCTACGACGACCTGGACCGGATCACCCGGACGCCGACGGCCTATCTGGACCTCTCGGGTGCACCGAACACCCGCGCCGCCCTGCGTGAGCGGCTCGGTGACCTGCTCGTGCGGGACATCGCCGTCGGCCTGACCACCCAGGTGCCCAACGCCGCCGCGGCCGGCGAGGTGTTCTTCGCCCCGGTGCAGATGCGCAAGCGCCGCCAGGACTGGGGCCGTGACGGTCTCGAGCAGCGGTTCACCCAGGCGTGGAGGAGTTTCGCCGGCACGGTCGCCGGCTCCGTGGACGTCGTGGTCGGCAACGGGCCGGACGACCTGCGCACGACCTGGCTGACGGTCCTCGACGGGCGGGCCGCACCGCGGACGGGCCACGTCGTCCAGATGTGAGGGTTCGCCCGAAAGGCGGCACGCGGCGCCCAACGGGATAGAAGGCGGCGGATACCTTCGCGCGTGCGTCAGGCATAGTATGCGTAATCCCCTCCCCCGCCGGAGTCGCCACCCACCCCCATTGGGAGCGCTCCCGAACTCGAAGGATTCATCCCCATGTCTCGAACACGAAAAGTGCTGTCCGCGGCCGCCATGGCGGTGGTCGCCGTCGGCGGTTCGGTCGCGGTCGCGCTCCAGGCGAGCGCGGCCGCCGGCTGCCGGGTCGACTACACGGTCACCAGCCAGTGGCAGGGCGGCTTCGGCGCCGACGTGAAGATCAGCAACCTGGGCGATCCGATCACCCAGTGGAACCTGGCCTTCTCCTTCGGCACCGGCCAGAGCATCAACCAGCTGTGGAACGGCTCCTTCACCCAGTCCGGCACCGCGGTCACGGTGCGCAACGCCTCGTACAACGGGGCCATCGCCACCAACGGCAGCGCGTCGTTCGGCTTCAACGGCGCGTTCACCGGCACCAATCCCGTGCCCGGTGCGTTCACCCTCAACGGCACGGCGTGCACCGGCGGCGTGACCACCCCGAGCAGCTCACCGGCCACCTCGCCGAGTACCTCCCCCAGCGCGTCACCGAGCACGTCGCCGAGCACCGGACCGGTCACCGGCGGCGCCGCGCAGCTGGTCGCCGACATGGGCAAGGGCTGGAACCTGGGCAACCAGCTGGAAGCCAACGTCAACGGGGTGCCCAGCGAGACGGCCTGGGGCAACCCGGTCGTGACGTCGGCGCTGATCGATCGGGTGAAGGCGGCCGGGTTCAAGACGATCCGCATCCCCGTCTCCTACCTGGGCAAGATCGGGGCGGCACCGAACTACACCGTCGACACCGCCTGGCTGAACCGGATCCAGGAGGTCGTCAACCTGGCCCACGACCGCGGCCTGTACGTGCTGATCAACATGCACGGCGACGGCTACAAGTCGGTGGGCGGCGCCTGGCTCATCTGCGACGCGTCGTCGCAGACGGCGATCAGGGAGAAGTACCAGAAGGTCTGGCAGCAGGTGGCGACGAGGTTCCAGAGCTACAGCGGGCGCCTGATCTTCGAGTCGATGAACGAGAACTTCGACGGCCAGTACGGCAACCCGACCCAGCCGTGCTACTCCAACATCAACGCCTACAACCAGATCTTCGTCGACACCGTCCGGCGTACCGGCGGTACCAACGCGTCGCGGTGGCTGCTGGTGCCGGGCTGGAACACCAACATCGACCACACCGTCGGCAACGGTTTCGTGCTGCCCACCGACCAGTACCGGGCGGCCACCATCCCGAGCACCGAGCAGCGCATCATGATCTCCGTGCACTACTACGACCCGTGGGACTTCGCCGGGACCGAGGACGGCACCATCACCCAGTGGGGACCGGCCGCCACCAACCCGGCGAAGAAGTCGACCTGGGGCCAGCAGGACTTCATGGACGCGCAGCTGAAGAAGATGTACGACGCGTTCGTCGTGCGGGGCTACCCGGTCTTCGTCGGTGAGTACGGCACGATCGACAAGACCACGTTCGACTCGACGAACAACAGGTACCGGGCGGACTACGCGCGCACCCTCGTCGCCACCGCCAAGAAGTACGGCGCGGCCACCGCCTACTGGGACAACGGCTACAACGGCCAGTACGGGTTCGGCCTGTTCGACCGCAACTCCGCCACCGTGACACAGCAGGGCATCATCGACGCCATCATGAGTTCCTGACCGCCGCCCGGAGGGTGTCCACGCCGACGGCGGACACCCTCCGGGCGCACCGGGACGGACAGAGCACCACGTCGGGAGAATGAGCGTGACCGATCGGATCCGCATCGCCGTCGCGCAGACGCCGGTCACCGTCGACCCGGCCGTCAACGGCACCGCCATCCGCTCCGCGATCAGGCTGGCGGCCGACAGCGGCGCCCGCCTCGTCCACTTCGCCGAGGGCGCGCTGAGTGGCTACGCCGGCGCGGCCAAACCGCACTACGCCGGATGGCACGTCGACTGGACAGCGGTCACCCGCGAGCTGACCGCCACGATGACCCTCGCCGGTGAACTCGGCGTGTGGGTGGTCGTCGGCGGCAACCACCGTCTCACCGGCGCCCGTCGGCCCCACAACGCGCTGTGGGTGATCGACGACAACGGCGACCTGATCGACCGGTACGACAAGCGCCTGCTGTCACACGCCGAGATCACCGGCTTCTACACCCCCGGCGACCACGTCTGCACCTTCGAGGTCGACGGGTTCCGGTTCGGCTGCCTGCTCTGCATCGAGGTCAACTTCCCGGAACTGTGGCTGGAGCAGGCCGGCCTGGGCGTCGACTGCGTGCTGTTCTCCAGCTTCTCCGAGGACCCGGTCTTCGAGGTCATCGCCCGGGGGCACGCCGCCACCAACAACGTCTGGGTCAGTATGGTCGTGCCGTCCCAGTGCGCCCATGCCGCACCGTCCGCGCTGATCGGCCCGCACGGCCACGTACTGGGCCGCCTCCGCCCGGACGGCCCCGGCGTGCTCTGCATCGACCTGGACCGCACCGATCCGGATCTGGACTTCGCGCTGAACAAGGCCCGCCCGTGGCGTGCCCGGGCCCGCGCCGATTACGGGGTGCGGATCCCCGGCGGAGTCTGTCAGGATCGACACCCGTGAGACGTCTCGCGGTGGTCCTCGCGCTCCTGATGACGGCGGTCCTCGCCGCGGCCGCGCCGGCTGCCGCGGCATTGCCGGACGAACTCGCCCACGTCGGCGGCGCCCGCCAGGTGATCGTGGTGTCCGGCAACAGCTGGACGTCGACGTATGCGACGGTGCGCGCCTTCCAGCGCGGCGCGGACGGCCGGTGGCGGCAGGCGTTCGGCACGATGAAGGCCCGCACCGGGTACGGCGGCTGGAAGTGGGCGTCGAGCCGCCGTCAGGACACCGGCCAGACCCCGGCCGGAACGTTCACCCTCACCCAGGCCTTCGGGGTACGGGCGGACCCGGGAACCCGGCTGCCGTACCGCAAGGTCGACGGCAACGACTACTGGGCCGGCGACAACCGGGACGCCAGGACGTACAACCTGTTCCAGCCGTCCGCGTCGCGGACCCGCACCTGGCGTGTCTCGCAGGCCGAACGCCTCGCCGCCTTCCCGAAGCAGTATGCGCACGCCGTCGTGATCAACTTCAACACACCCTCAGGGGTACGGTGGGACGCCGCCCACGGTCAGTACGTCGCCACGAAGAAGGCCGACACCCGCCGCGGCTCGGCGATCTTCCTGCACGCCAGTGGCAGCGGCTCCACGGCCGGTTGTGTGTCGGTCGCCAGGACCGACCTGGTCCGTCTGCTGCGCTGGCTGAACCCGGCCGCCAAGCCCCGCATCGTGATGGCCCCGGCCTCGGCCATCCGCCGAGCCTGACCGTCCCCGCGCGGCCGGCCGGGCGCAAACGACTGAGCCGCCACCCGGTGGGGTGGCGGCTCAGTGGCGTCAGCGCAGCTTCACGTTGAAGATCGGGTCGGCGGCCAGCCTACGGAACGCGGCCAGGCTCGCCTTGGTGCTGTCGATGCTGATGTCCCGGTTGCCCTGGTCGTCGTTCTTGGTGTCGAAGTGCACGATCGCCTTGATCGCGGGCCGCTTGACCAGCTGCGGCAGGACACTGTTGTAAACGGCCGACTTGTCGGTGGCCCGGCCGATGCGGTGGTAGCCACCCCACTCGGCGATCATGATCGGCTTGCCGGCGTGCTTGGTGGTCGCCCACTCGTAGAAGCCGAGGCCGCCGCCCTTGGGCCTGCGGTCGAGCAGGTCACCGAAGGTGCCGAAGTGGTAGTAGCCCTTCTCGACCGAGACGTAGGAGTCCAGCCCGATCCAGTCCACCACGTCGTCGCCCGGGTAGAGGTCCTTCCACCAGGACTGCGCCATCCACTTCTCGTTGCCCATGTAGGCCATCACGTTCACCACGTTGCCGGCGCCCTGGGCGCGCAGCCGCTTGATGGTGTGCCGGTACATGGCCGCGAAGTCCTTGGCCTCCCAGCCGGAGCCCTTGCGGGCGACGACGTCGTTCTCCGGCTCGTGGTTGAGAACCAGGAAGACGTTCTTGCCGTACGCCTTGATGCGGTCGGCGAACGCGTCGATCCGCTTGTTCTGCTCACCCTTGGCGACCTTGGCCCAGTTCGAGCCGTACGCGATCTTCCAGTTCAGCAGCAGCACCCGCGGCTTGGCCGCGTCGTTGGTCATGGCGATCTCGGCCTTGGTCGGGAACGCCTCGTCGCCCTTGTGGTACGTGTGGAAGATCGTCGCGGTACGGCCGCTCAGCTTCTCCCAGTTGCGGTGCTCCAGGTCGCGGGGCTTGCTGGTGAAACCACCGGCCGCGCCGCCCCACAGCACGCCGCAGGACGGCACGAGCTTGGCGTCGGTGGTGCAGTTCTCACCGGTGCCGGCCGCCGCGGCGGCGTTCGGCGCCAGAACGGTGGTGACACCCGCGATTACGGCGGTCAGAGCTGTCAGGAACATCGGCAGCTTGGCGCGTCGCAAAAATCTCTCCCCCTGTTGTCCGGCCTCGTGTCGGCCGGGCATGTGAAAGAGATTCCAGGTCGGCGGTTGCCCGTCGAGTACCCGTACCGGTGCCGCCCGGTAGCGGGATCACAGGCCCCGGGGCGAACGACTCGCCACGGATGATCGGCGCCCGAAGACGCGACTTGATGAACAGCGGTCAGAAGGACGCCGGCCGCTGCCGCTGCGAGTTCCTGCGGTGGCAGACATCCCGTAGGCCGCCGGTCAAGCAGTCGGCTTGATTCGGCGCAGGCAGCCGAACCCACGCGACCGGCCCGAGGTTCTCCGGGAATATCCCTTCCGCCGATCGGACCGCACATAGCGTCGGGGAATGTCCAAGACTCTCGCCATCCACGGTGTCGCCGCCGCACTGGTCGCTGCCCTGTCCGCCGTCCCCGCCACCGCGGCTCCCGCTGGGCCACCCGACCTCGAGCGCCTCAGGGCCGCGCTCCTGGCTGAGCCGAAGATGCCGGACGGCTACCGCATCGAGCTGATACCCCTGATCCCCGAGGAAACGAAGATCTACGGCTACTGGGACGAGTGCGCCTACGACCGGGGGGAGCCTTCCCCTGAGGCGGTCGCGGTGAGCGCCTTCCCGTTGAGCATCACCAAAGGCGACGCGTACATCAAGCTGTGGGTCGGTGTGCCCGGGTCGTACTTCGCCCGCGAGGAGGCCAGGAAGCTGGCAGATTGGCCCACGAAGTGCCCGGAGTTCACCATCGACATGGCCGAGGTCGACCACCGGATAACTCGGCTGCCCATGCCGGCCGTCGGAGACGCCTCCGCCGCAATCATCGATCATTGGAGCGTCCTGACGGACCAGGGCACCCTCGGCGAAGGCCGCAACTTGGAGGCGGCGGTCGCCGTCGGCGACATTGCCATGACGTTCGAGTCGAGCCCTACGGAGGACGACGACGAGATCGCGACGGACGCCGAGTTCGTGACCATCGTCGTTGCCGCAACGCAGAGGCTGGCCGCGATCAAATGACCTCGCAGGCGTAGACCTCACCGTGTGGGTGCCCCAGATCCCGCCGTTGTCGGCGACCGGGGGCGCCGTCATCGGTGAGCATTTCCTGCGGTAGCGCTTGGCGACCCCGTACAGGCCAACGAGCCCGTGATGACGGCCGGCGCGATCGTCAGCTCCGCCGAGGGAGGACGGAATGGATTCGCAACGACGCCGGCACGTCGGCAGCTGTGAGATCACCGCGCAGTCGCTCGAACCGGACGGGATGCCTCCAGCGGCCGGATTCCCAGGCTTCGTCGACCGAGATGTCGACCACCTGCACGGGTTCGACGGGTAGGTAGCCCTGCGGTTCGCGTTTGTCGAACCGGCCGGTCCAGGCGGCCGGCAACGGATTGCGCCAGGGGTGGTCGGTGGCCGCGGTCAGGACGCCGGCGATCTCGGCCCGCTGGCCGGCCGACAGCGGAACGGTGCGCCCGACGTAGTGCAGAACCTGCCGATCGGTGTATCGCCCGAGTAGCAGCACCACCGGGTTGGCGAGAGTTCCCAGCACTCCCCCCACGAGCGCCTTCGTGACAGTCCTTCGCTTCCACTTCCACCAGCCAGGCAATGCTGCGCCGTACGTGCTGGTCAGGTCCTTGATGACCAGGCCTTCGCAGCCCGCCGCGTGGTAGGTGTCGAACCAGTCCCGGGCTTCGTCCGGGTCTCGCGTGGCCGGGCACAGCGCCAGACCGGGCGGGTTGCCGGCGAGGAGTTCCTCCAGCAGGAGCCGGCGCTCGATCAGGGGCCGGTCGAGCAGTTCGTGGCCGTCGAACTCGAGCAGGTCGAAGACGACGTAGGAGGCGGGACGGGCATGTGCTTCGGCTTGTATGTCCCGGCCGGCCGTCACCCGGCGTTGCAACGCGGGGAAGCAGGTGCGGCCGGCATCGGGGTCCCAGATCACGATCTCCCCGTCCAAGACCACGTCAGGCAGTAGCGCGGCGTCCAGGTTCGCCACCACGTCCGGGTACAGGTGCGTGAGGTCCCGTAGCTGGCGCGACTGCAAGTAGATCCGGCTCCCGCGGACGAACGCGAGACAGCGCCAGCCGTCGTTCTTGACCTCGAACTGCACGGTGCCCCGGGCACGCGTGTCGAGCAGGTCTCGTACGGGCACAGCGCGCATGGGTTCAAGAGGTGGCGTGAGCAGCGGTTTCCCCGTCCAGGAGCAATCGCCTGGACGGTAAGCGACAGGCTCAGCCACTCGCAGTCAAACGAGCAACTGCTCACGCTTCAGCCGCACGCCTCCGTCTACACCAGTACCGGACATAGCCGCCTGCGGCCCGTAGGCGCCGCTGTCCTGGACAGGTCGCTGACGTTCCCGCAAGGCTCATTCATTAATGGAATGTTTCCATTACTTGGCGCGCACGATCAAGGCATAAGCGGTGAACCCGAAACCGGACGGGAGGATCACCCTCCGAGGGATCGAGGCCGCTCGTTTCAGCGACGTTTCGATGGCATTGATAGGACCCACCACCCCCCTGAGGGGCCATGTGACCTCACCCACTGGCCACCATTTCATAGTGAAATAAAGGAGACCGAAAGGTCACCGGAAATTAACGCACCCAGATGCTTAACCGCAGCTCACGGGCAGGGTAAAAGAATCAAGGCAGATCATGAACCAGCCTGCGAGGCGGCGATTTTATGAATTTGTAACCCGTGCCGAATATAAACGTTCGGCGCGATGGGTCGCGCGTCGGCAGATGTTCCTGTTCCCTGGTCTAGGGCACCGAATCCACGGTGCTGGATATCGAGGGCTTTCGGGAGCATCCATGACGGCACCGCCAGTTCCGCCCGCCCGGGCAGCTCGCCTGGCATGGCGGCCGCTGCAGCGTTCGACGCGCGTAGCCATCATCGCGGCGCTCGCGGCGACGCTGTTCTATCAGCTGTTCCTGCTCAACCCGGCGTACCGCGGGCCCGGCTGGCTCTGGTTCGCCATGCTGGCTGCCGAAGGCCTGACCGCTCTCCACCTGATCGGCACGTGGTGGACCATCCTGGCTCACGACGACCGGCCCGAACCGGTGGACGCCACCGTCTGGCGCAACCGGCTGCGGGCCGGCTCGGACGTGCCGTCCATCGACGTCTTCATCACCGCATACGGCGAGGAGCCGGCGCTGGTCCGGCGCACCATGATCGCGGCCCGCGACATGGACCTGCCCCACCGGACGTTCCTGCTCGACGACGGCGACAGCGACGAGCTGCGCGAGATCGCGGACCAGGTGGGCATCGACTATCTGCGCCGCCCGGGCGGCGCGCATGCGAAGGCCGGCAACGTCAATGCCGGGCTGGCCCGCACCAACGGTGAGTTCGTGGTCATCTTCGACGCCGACCATGTGCCCGAGCCGAGTTTCCTGCTCAGCATCCTGCCGCACTTCCACGACCCGGACGTGGCATTCGTCCAGTCCCCCCAGTTCTACACGAACAACGTGAATCTGGTCGCCACCGGCTCCGGTGAAGCGCAGCGCATCTTCTACGAGCTTGTCTGCCCGGGCAAGAACCACTTCAACGCCGCCTTCTGCGTCGGTACGAACGTGATGTTCCGGCGGGCCGCGCTGGACAACATCGGCGGCATCTGGACGGGCAGCAACTCCGAGGACATCTGGACGTCGATCGAGCTGCACAAGCGCGGCTGGAAGTCCATCTACGTCCCGCAGGTGCTGGCTCGCGGGCTGGCCCCCCAGGATGTCCCGTCGTATCTGAAGCAGCAGTTGCGCTGGGCGAGCGGTGGTTTCGAGGTGCTGCTACGCGGGCGGCTGTTCAAGCGCGGCATCGGCCTGACCATCGACCAGCGACTGCAGTACCTGTTCTGCGGTACGCACTACCTGCTGTCCATGGCGATGTTGACCTTCATGCTCTTCCCGGCGCTCTACCTCCTCTTCGCGCTGAGCCCGATTCGCGCCGACGGCCTCGCTTGGGCGACCCACTACCTGCCGTTCCAGGCGGCCGTGCTGCTGGTCACCTGGCTGCAGTCGGGCGGGTTCAAGCTTTCGGCGATCGTGGCCAGCATCGGCGCGACGCCGGTACATCTGCGAGCGCTCGGCGGTGTGCTGCTCGGCCGCCCGGCGAAGTGGAAGGCCACCAACGCCGGCGGCGACGGCACCCGGTCGCTGTGGGCGGTCATGCCCCTGTTCGCGCTGTTGGTTCTGAACGTCACCGCCATCGTGGTCGGTGTGCTCGTGATGGCCGATCCCGGGCCGACCTGGCTGTCCGTCGGCTGGGCGTCCATGATCGTTCTGATCCTCGGCCGGATGATCCTCGAGTCGATCACCGGCGGCCGGCTCCGGCAGGGCGCGAAGCCGCCTGCCGGAGCGCCGGAAGCCCCGCACCCGCCCGCCGGCGAACAGACCGCCACCCGGCCGCGGCACGTCACGGCAACCGCCTGACCTCGGTTCCGCCCATCCCCATCCGCCGCCTGACCCGGTTCACACCGCCGAGAGGGTACGACCATGAGCGCCACGATCGACAATGTCAGAACCTACGACAACGACTCGACCAGAGTCATTGAGCGCACCGCACCGGCGGCCCCGCCCCCGAAGCGCCGAGGACGCAGTGCGCTGCGCGTCGCGCGTACCAGCCTGGTAGTGCTGATCCTGCTGGCGGCGGCCGGCGCGGGCGGCACCCACATCGTGCGGCAGCGCCTCGCCGAACGGAACATGGTGGATGCCGGCACGGCCGTGCTCATCGCGCAGCCGATCACCGTCGGTTCGGCCGACGCCGCCGTCGTCACCGACATGCTGACCACCGAGCGGACCAGCGTCACCGCCGGCGCGGTCCTGGCCACCATCACCCTCACCGCGGAGGGGGACGGTGACACGCGACGGGTGCAGAAACTGCAGGCTCCCGCCGCGGGCATCATTACCAAGATCAACGTCGCTCCCGGGCAGATCGCCCGCGCCGGTGAGCCGATCGTCACCCTGTACGACCCGGCCAAGGTCGCCTTCGCGGTCGACGTGCCGCTCGAGAAGCTGCGCCAGTTCCGGCTCGGGATGACCGCCTACGTGACGGGCCCCGGCCTGCCCGGCCGGATAACCGCGACGCTGGAGAAGGTCGAGCCGAAGGTCGATGCCGGGCGGCAGGCGGGCGCTGAGGACGAGTTGACCGTCGTGCTGCGGCCGGACCCGGCGGCCCGTGCGACCGTGCGGACGCTGGTGCCGGGGCTGCAGTTCGCCGTGGTCGTCGACACCACCACGGCCGTCGGCAGCACCCCCGCCGTGAACAGCGCATGAACCGCCGGATCCGGGCCATGACCGCGATTGCGGCGCTCACCGCGCTGACGGCGTGCACCTCCACACCGGACACCGCGCCGCCGGGCCGGGTTCCGACCGCGCCGCCGCAGAATGCCGGAACGGTCATGGAGGACGCCGCCGCGTCACCGCTCACCGTTCCGGTGGTGACCGGCAGCGGAAGCATCGCCGAGAAGCTGCCGGCCGGCTCCGCCCCGGCCAAGCCCCCCACACAGGCCGGCGACCTCACGGGCCAGGCGGTGCCGACCAACCAGTGGTGGAGCTCCGCCCTGACCGGGCCCCGTACCCAGCCGATCTGGACCCACCCGCTGGCCGTGCAGGCCGCTGCCGGCGGCCTGCAGATCAGTGGCGGGTCGCTCACCGCCTCCGCGAACGCCGTCATCACCCCGTTCCTGCCCGCCCTCACCGTCGGCACGGCCACCGGCGCGGTGACCGTCGTGAGCTACGGCGCCTTCCATGTCGTCCTGCGGGTCGGTCTCGCCGGCGGCGGCCGGGTCGATGTCACCCTCGCGCAGGGCAGCCCGGTGGTGTGGCTGCGCTTCGACGGGGCGGCGCCCACCCTGAACGGCACCTTCCGCGACGTCGGTAGCTCGCCCACCCGGGCCCGGCTCGACATCGCGGGTGGCCGCTGGGACGTTCTCGGCACCGGCCTGACGCAGACCGGGACCACCATCACCGGGTCGGGCGGGCAACTCGCCGTTGCCCGGGTCCCGGCCGGCGCCGACCGGGCGAGCTGGGAACAGGCCAGCACCGGCGATCCGATCGTGCAGACCACGGCCACCACGGCGTACGACGCCGCGGCCGGGACGGTCACTCAGACGCTCACCGCACGCCGGGCCGCCGGCGGAGCCGGAGCGTGGGCCCTGCTGCCGCACCACCAGGCCGGCCTGGTCGCCGGGCCGGCGCCGCTGGCGGGCTCCTACCCGGACGCACGGGGGACGATGTCGCTGGTGACGGCCGGCGCGGTGCGGGTCAGGACCTCGATGCCCGGCCTGCTCACCGCGGTGCCGAAGGTATCGCTGAGCGAGGCGGCGACCAGAGCCGTGCTGGCCGACCTGGACCGTGACCTGGCCGATCCGCCCGGCGCGGGAGGCAGTTACTTCGGGCTCAAGGAACTCGGCCGGCTGTCCACCGTCGCCGAGGTCGCGGCCGCCTCCGGGGCAGACACCCAGCGCACGGCGGCTCTCGACAGGTTGCGGCCGCAACTCGTCGACTGGCTGACCTACACGGGACCGTCCGACGGACGTTACTTCGGCTACGACCCGACCTGGGGTGGGCTGATAGCCGTCCCGGCCGAGTTCGGCGCACAGGACTACAACGATCATCACTTCCAGTACGGCTACCTGGTCCGCGCCGCAGCGGTGCTGGCAACGGCCGATCCCACCTTCGCGCGTGATTACGGCGACGTGGTCGACCTCATCGTCCGCGACTACGCCGGTTCACTGGCGATCGGCCCCGCGAGCGGACTACCGCCGTTCCGGGCCTTCAACGCCTATCTGGGCAGTTCGGCCGCCTCCGGGTTCGCCCCCTTCGCGGACGGCAACAACCAGGAGTCGTCCAGCGAAGCGGTGGCGGCCTGGGAGGCCGTGGTCCGCTGGGGAGCCGTCCGCGACAACACGGAGATGACCGGGTACGGCATCGCCCACTACGCCCTGGAGGCGGCAACGGCCCGGATGTACTGGCTCGGCGAAGGGTTGACCCGCGAGGCCGGATACGCGCACACCACCGCGGGCATCGTGTGGGACGCCAAGATCGACTATGCGACCTGGTTCGACCCCAAGCCGGAGTCCGTCCTCGGCATCCAGTTGCTGCCGTTGACCGCCGGTGCGTTCTACCGCGGTCCGTCGGCCGCCCGCCAGAAGGAACTGGGTGACAAGCCGACGGTCTGGGGCGACCTCTTCGCCGCCGACCTCGCCCTGTCCGACCCGGAGGCCGCCCGGCGCCGACTCGACGCGGGGGTTTCCCGAGAGGAGAGCACCAGCCGGGCGATGGTCCGCTACTGGGTCGAGGCCCTGGCCGTACTGGGACCTCCCCAGCCGAAAACCGCCGCGCCGGTGGGGTCGCTGGCGTTCGGGCCCGCGGACGCTCCGCGCATCCTTCGGGCGTCTGGAGGCTGAGGCGGTCGCCGACCATTCACCCTGTTGAGCCGCGTTGGGCGGACTCTGCCAAACGCCGTGGCGGGTCGGTGCAGCGATGGCCGGGACAGACGGGGGCGCGGGGACCGTCGAAGGTCCCCGCGCCCTGTCGTGCGCGGCCTACCCGATCAGCTGTAGACCTCGAACTCGAACAACGAGTATCCCCAGGCCGTGGCGCGAGCCGTACTGTTGATCCGCAGATACCGGCCGGTTGCGGCCAGCGCGGTGTTGTCGTCCACGCCACCGTCGCCACCGGTGACCGTCCGGACCGTGGTCCAGGTCGTCCCGTTGGCCGACGTCTGGATCTGGTACCCCGAGCCGTACGCCCCCTCCCAGGTCAACTTGACCCGATTGATCGGGTACGACTGACCGAGATCCACCTGGATCCACTGCGGGTCGGCGAAGGCACTCGCCCACCTGGTGGTCAGCGAACCGTCCACCGCGGCCGAGGCCGGGTAGGCGACCGCCTCCGTGCTCGACGCCGTCACCGGCTTGTTCAGCGCGAGGTTGCCCGCGGGCGGCTGTACGACGCCGCCACCGTAGACCTCGAACTCGAACAGTGAGTAGCCCCAGGCGGTGGCCCGGGCCGTACCGTTGATCCGCACGTAGCGCCCCGTGGCGGCCAGCGCGGTGTTGTCGTCCACCCCACCGTCGCCACCGGTGACCGTCCGGACCGTGGTCCAGGTCGTCCCGTTGGCCGACGTCTGGATCTGGTAGCCCGAGCCGTAGGCCGCCTCCCAAGTCAACTTGACCCGGTCGATGGAGGTCGACTGACCGAGGTCCACCTGGATCCACTGCGGGTCGCCGGCGGCGCTCGCCCACCGGGTGGTCAGCGAACCGTCCACCGCGGCCGAGGCCGGGAAGGCGCCGGACTCCGTGCTCGACGCCGTCACCGGCTTGTTCAACGCCAGGTTCCCCGTCGGCGGTGTGGTGCCGCCGGAGGTGAACGTGAAGTCGTCGATGTCGAACAGCGATCCCGCGCCGCCGGTGAAAACCAGGTACAGCTCGCGCGTACCGGTCGGTGGGCTGATCGTCCCGGTGACGTCGGCCCACGTCTCCCAGCCACCGGTCGGGGCGACCTGCACCGTGCCGGCCACCGGGCCGGTCGGCGAGTCGGCCCGCACGGTCAGCGTGCCACCGACGCCGGCCGAGGCGACCCGCGCCGTGATGCCGGTGACACCGGCCAGGTTGTACGGCGTGAAGGAGATCCAGTCGCCGTTCTCGATGTAGCCGATGGCGTTGCCGCCGTGGGCGCTGGCCTTGGCGGCTACCTGGACGCCGTTCATGGTGCTGAAGTGCTCGGCCTGCCGGGTCCGCGGCTGCAGCACGTGCTGGTCCTGGACCGCGACCCCACTGACCGGGGTGTACACGGCGGCGAGCACCCCGAAGACATTCGCGCTTGCGTCGTGCTCACCGTCCACCGTGGTCTGGACCGACCCGGTGCAGCCGGTCTTGCTGGTGATCGGGTGACCGTGACTGTCGTGGCCCAGGATGTAGTTGACCACGACCCGGCTGCAGTCGATGGTGCCGGCGTTCGGATCGGTGACCCGCACCTCGAACGGCACCAGGTCCCCGTACTGGAACACCGATCCGTCAGCTGGTGCGATCAACTGGATGGACGGCCGGCCGACCCCGACGACGGTACTGGCCGTCGAGATTCTGCCGCCGGAGTCCCGTACCGTCAGCGTCGCGGTGTATTCGCCGTTCGCCGGGTAGGTGAACGTCGGGTTGGCCGCCGTGGAGTCGGTGCTGCCGTTACTGGTGAAGTCCCAGGCGTACGTGATCGGGTCGCCGTCCGGGTCGTTGCTGCCCGCCGAGCTGAACTGCACGGCCAGCGGTGCCGCACCGGAGGACGGGGTGGCGCTGATCTGTGCGATCGGTGCCCGGTTGCCGCCGCTGCTGTACTCGATCCGGTAGAGGGCCGAGTTCTCGTCGCCGCCGAACCAGGTGGTGCCGTAGTCCAGCACGTACAGGGCGCCGTCCGGCCCGAACTCCATGTCCATGATCGCGGTTCCGGACCATGGGATCGGCTCGATCGCGCCGGCCGTGCCGTTGGCGTTCAGGGTGACCGCCTTGATCCAGCGACTGGTGAACTCGCCGAGGAAGGCCTTCCCGTTGTAGGACGCCGGGAACTTCACGTCGGAGGCCAGACCTGCGTTGAAGTTGTAGACCGGACCGGCCATGGGCCCGCCCCCACCCAGCTCGGGCCGCCAGGGCCCCTGCCCGCCGTAGGGCAGCCAGGCCGCCTGTGACGGCGGCAGTCTGGTGATGCCGGTGTTGTTCCGCGAGTTGTTCGTCGGCCCACCGGCACAGTCGTACGGACCGGACGACGGCCCGCTGGGGAACGTGAACTCCTGGTAGGGGGTGTTGTAGTTGGAGCAGTACGGCCAGCCGTAGAAGCCCGGCTGGGTGATCCGCTCGAACGAGACGGTGCCCGCCGGCCCGCGCTGCGGGTCGGCCGAGCCGGCGTCGGGGCCGTAGTCACCGAGGTAGACGACCCCGGTGGCCTTGTCGACGCTCATCTTGAACGGGTTACGGAAGCCCATCGCGTACACCTCGGGCCTGGTGTTCGCCGTGCCCGGGGCGAACATGTTGCCGGCCGGGACGGTGTAGCCGCCCGTCGCACCCGGCTTGATCCGCAGGACCTTGCCGCGCAGGTCGTTGCTGTTGGCCGAGGTGCGCTGCGCGTCGTAGGCGGGGTTGCGGTCGGCCCGCTCGTCGATCGGCGCGAAACCGGCCGAGTCGAACGGGTTGGAGTCGTCACCGGTGGACAGGTACAGGTTGCCGGCGGCGTCGAAGTCGATGTCACCGCCGACGTGGCAGCACAGCCCACGGCTGGTCGGCACGTCGAGGATCGTCACCAGCGAGGCCGGGTCGATCGTGTTGTCGTCCCGCACGGTGAGCCGGGCCAGCTTGTTGACGCCGTTGAACGGGGCGAACTGCGCCGCCGTGCCGGTGGACGGAGCGTCGCCGCCCGGCGTGCTGAGCGGTGGCGCGTAGTAGACGTACACCCAGCGGTTGGTGGCGAAGTTGGGGTCGGCCTTGATGCTCTGCAGGCCCTCCTCGTCGTGGCTGTAGACCGGCAGCGTCAGGGCGACCTTGGTGTTGCCGTTGACGTCGGTGTAGCGGATGACGCCGTTGCGCGAGGTGTGCAGCACCCCCCGGTTGGGCAGGACGGTGAGGCCCATCGGCTCACCGGTCTCCGCCACGCCCTTGGCCAGGTTCACCTGGCTGAACGTCCCGCCGGGGGCCTGCACCGAGCAGTTGCCGACGTTCTGCGCGGCGTACCTGATCCCGCCGAGCAGGTGGGTGCGGAAGTGGGCCTCGGCGTAGCTCTCCTGGGTGTGGCCGAGGCCGGTGTACCAGGAGCGGCCGCCGTCGTAGGGCCGGCACCACGAGATCGGGTGGTCGCCGTTCATGGTGCCGCCGGTGAAGGTGGCCTCGTTGAGATTCGCGAGGACGTGCACCTGCGAGCGGGGATTGGTGCGGTAGTTGTACCACTCGTCGGTGCGGTTCCAGTTCACCGGAATGCCCGCGTTGGACGGGTGGGCGGTGTCCTCGATGCGGACGGTGGCCGGCTGGATCGCGGGATGGCCGGAGAAGTACGCGCCGACGACGTTGCCGTACCAGGGCCAGTCGTACTCGGTGTCGGAAGCGGCGTGCACGCCGACATAGCCGCCGCCGGCACGGACGTAGCGCTCGAACGCGGCCTGCTGGGTGGCGTTGAGCACGTCGCCGGTCGTGGACAGCCAGATGACCGCTTTGAACCTGGCCAGGTTCGTGTCGGTGAACTGGGCGGCGTCCTCCGTCGCCTCGACCGTGAAATTGTTCTGCGTGCCCAGTTGCTGGATCGCGGTGATCCCCGCGGGAATCGCGTCGTGCCGGAACCCCGCGGTCTTGCTGAAGATCAGCACCGAGAAGTCGGCCGCGGATGCCGGGGCGGCGTTGACGCCCATCCCGGCCAGTACAACAGCGACGATCAGCAGCACTCTGCGAATCATGATCGGTGGGTCACCTCTCGTGAGGAAGCAGCCGAGACGTACGCCGATCACGTCTCGAACGTGGCCGCGGCATGCGACTCCGCGGGGAGGTCCGGGGACGCACATCGCGGTGTCACGTCTGTCCCGGCGGTAGAGGGTCGTCGACACGCCGCCTCGGTGAAGGCTCGCGCGGCGCCGCGATGAGGGCGGGGCGGTGGGTCGGGGGACGTGGCGGCTGTGACGGCGAAGGGGACCTAGATCCCTGAGAGAGCGCTCTCCGCCGACGTGTGGAAAAGTTAACAGATTCGTCATCCCCCAACAACGGTTTCATCGACACCTGTGAAAATTCGACTGCCGAAGCCCGACCCGGTCGAGAAGGGCGCAGCGGTGATCCACAGTGCAGCCGGTCGAAGATGTCCTGGTCGGTGCGGGTCTCTGGATGGTCCATGGGCGGCAGACGGGGGGTACGGCACGAGCGCGAGCCATATTCACCCGTTCAGGCACCGCGACATCCGGATCTCCCGTTAGCTGGGAAGCGCTTCCCCGAGTGCCCCTGCATCCCGTCCCTCGATCCCCATCGAGGAGCCATCGTGCCGTCTTCCATCAAGACGTCCGAAGACGTTCGGCTCAGCTCGGCTGAGGGCTATGGTGTCCGGTGATGTCCGGTTCGGAGAGCCGGGATCACTGTTTCGAGTCCTTCTTGGCCGCCAAGTTCGGCCACTGCTTCACTGCCCTCGGCCGAGGCGACATCGCGACAAGGTTTGCCACCCGGTCGCTGGACGTGGACGGCCGGCAGTACGCGCGGGGACGGCAGTTCAACCTCGTCCTGCTCGCCGTGGCGCACGCGCAGAACGGCGAGCCAGAAGAAGCCGCACGGATCGGTGTCGACGCGGTCGAAGCCGCAGAGGGGCTGTACTCTTCACGCGCTCGCGACTACCTGACCGACCTCGCCGATCGTCTCTCTAAGCATGTCGGGCTACCCGCGGTGCAGGACTTCGCGGAGCGGGCCCGGCCGGTCCTGGCCAGCGCCTAAAGTTTGCCGGTCGCCTTCCGGAGCAGCAGGGCGAGCAGCCCGGAGACGGAGCCGGCGCCGGCGATGGTGCCGTTGTCGATGTGCTGCTGGATCTCGTCGAGGGGGATCCAGCCGAGGCGTTCGGCTTCGTTGATGTCCGGGGCCGCGCCGGTGAAGTCGGCGCCGCGGGCGAGGTAGACGATGTTCTCCTGATCGATCGTGCCGACCATCGGCTGAAAGCTGATCAGCTTCTCGATGCTGCGCGGCCGCCAGCCGGTCTCTTCCTCGACCTCGCGGGCCGCGCAAGTCATGGAGTCCTCGGCCGGATCGAGGTAGCCACCGGGCAGCTCCCAGACCCAGCGGTCCACGATGAACCGGTGCCGCCACATCATCAGCACACGCTCATCGTCGTCGAGCACGATGACCATCGCGGCGGCCGGGATACGCAGCACGTACTGCTCGAAGCGGACGCCGTCGGGTAGCTCCACGTCCGCGATGCTCAGCACCGCCCGCCGGGTGTCGTCGACGACACGTTCGCCATGGATGGTCCACTCACTGGCCGGTTTCGGCTCAACGCTCATCAGCGCACAGTAGCCGTACACCTTCGGCGGTTGTACTCCGACACCTGCCGCATTGGCTGACAGCGGCTGACGCCTGTCGCCTTCATTTTGAGGTCACCGGACCGCCACGCTGTGACCGAAACACCTGGTGAACAGCAGCGAAGCCCACGGCGACCATCGCACCACGCCAGCCGCCGACCCTCTTGGATCGAGACCAGGCATGCAGTCCCCGCCGCGCCAGAGCAACCTGCGGACCGGTGGGACCACCGTGACAGTGCGTCGCTGGTCGGCGTGCCGTCGGTATCACGGAAGGCAGGAAATGGCGACGACCATGAACCCCACCGCTCGCGGAGGTGAACCCCAGTGGTGATAGCGGCGACGAGCGCGCTTCTAGCGGGGTTCCTCGCAGGCCTGATCAGCTTCAAAGTCAAGAGCCGGTGGTGCCCGCACTGCGGCGCGATGACCACCGCCGACCTGCCCGCACCGGCCAACCCGCCACACACGCCGAGCGCAACGAGTTGGTCTGCGTTGCCGACGCAGTCCTACAACCAGGTCGGGCGAGTGGGAGCACTCACTCCGGCTCAGCGGCGCCGCGCGAACGGCGGCCACTGATGCTGGTCCCGAGGACACCACACCAGCCCGACCGGCCGACGTGGGATTACCTGGCCTGCGGTGAGCCGTGGCCGTGCGCGCTCGGCAAGGCCGAGTTGGCCGAACAGGGCGCAGTGCATCGCCGATCGCTGCGGCTCTACCTGGAGTCCTGCGCGATCGACATGATCGACAACCGCGCTGACGGGCATCGCGCCAGCGACTCACCCGAGCGCAAGGCCATCATCGAAGAACTGATCGCCGAGATCCGCATCATCGGCGACGAGATCATCCCCGTGTTCCGGCTGCCGCGCGACGAGCCCGTCGCGGTGGACGCGGCGACACCCGCTACGTCCACCGGCGACGGCAACGAACCGGATCCGGTTCGCGCAATGCCAAACCTGATGGGGCGGACGGGACTCGAACCCGTGACCGATCCGCGCTGTCCAGGCATGCGCCGGCAGATTGGGCGGGCCAGGATTGTCGCGGCCTCATGGGACGGGGCCCGCCGTGCCGGAGATCGCCGGTCTCCGTCCGACTGGCGAGCGAGAGGCGTTGTGCCGCTCAAGGTGTGGCTGGCAGATCCAGTACGCGTGGGGCGGCTCAGCGCCCAAGAGGGTCAGCATCTGCTGAGAATCACTCGCCGGTGGTACCGGCTTACCGATCCGATTACGGCGGGCCATGGTCGTGCTCGCGTCCGCTGGGGATAACACGGTGCCGCCATCGTCCGTCTAGTGCAGGCCAACGAGGACACGATTGGGCAGGTCATCCACCGGTTCAACGAGATGGGCATGGCCAGCCTGAACCTCGGGTGGGCGGGTGGCCGTCCCCGCCAGATCAGTAGCGATGACGAGCTGTTCATCGTCACGACGGCCAAAGCCCGCCCCGGAATCCTGGAGCGCCGTTCACCCGCTGGAGTATCCGCAAGCTCGCCAACTACCTGAATATTCAGGTCGCCGGACCCCTCACGGTCCGGCGGGAACGGCTGTGGGAGATCCTGTACCGCAACGGCATCACCTTCCAACGGACCAAGACGTGGAAGGAATCCAACGACCCCGACCGCGGCGCCAACTCGCCCGCATCGAATACGTGAGCAGCAACATAGCGCAGCGCGTGTTCGCTTTCGACGGGTTCGGGCCCTGGCCATCCGTCCTCAGGCCGGAACGGGGTGGGCTGCCGCCGGGCACCCCGATCGGCTCCCGACCAGTTACCACAAGCTGCATGGGGTCCGGCAGGTTCCACGGCTTCTATAGAGCCTGTTTCTGATCTATATAACTGGTCATCTGGTACGGGTGACAACGGTCGGCGTGGCGGCCATCGATAGCAGACGGGCTCTTGGTAA
>NZ_QGGR01000041.1 GCF_003148685.1 Actinoplanes xinjiangensis
GACGGGCGGAGAGTCGAAACGACCGTGGAGCGCAGGTAAGACCGGGATCCGTCCCGGCACCGCGCGGCGAAGCGGTAACCCACCCGGACGCCGCGTGTTCCCTGCGCAGCGTGGAGGGAATCTCCGTCCCTTCGGGCGGAGAGGATGTCAAGAGTCCCAGATGCCCAGGTCGTCCAGGTGTTTGACCAGGCGCTGCGCACCGTCGGTGAAGTGTCTGGTCATCGCCGTGCGGGCGGACTCCGCGTCGGCCCCGGCGAAGGCGGCGAGCACGGCCTCGTGATCGGCGCGCATGCCCTCACGCCAGGCCGGGTCGGCCGAGTAGACCCGGGCCGGGGTGTAGCGGGTGGCCGTGTGCAGGAACCAGCTGAGCTTGCGCGAACGGGACATCCGGTTGACCGCGCGGTGGAACTCGTACTCGTACGTCTCCACGTCGGCGGCCCGGCGGGCGCGGGCCACCTTGCTGTGCGCCACCCGCAGCTCGGCGAGCTGGGCCGCACCGATCCCGGTGGCGACCCGGGCGGCCAGCTCCCCGGCGATGTCGCCCTGCAACTGGAAGACGTCGAGGATGTCCTGCCGGGAGAGCGGCGCCACCACGTAGCCCTTGCGCGGCTCCAGCTCGACCATGTCCTCGCCGCGCAGGGTGAGCAGCGCCTCGCGGACCGGGGTGATGCTCACGCCGAGGCCGGCGGCGACCTCCTCGAGGCGGATCCGCGCCCCCGGGCGGAGCTCACCGGACATGATCCGGGCACGCAGGGCGCCGGCGACCTCCTCGGACAGCACAGCCCTCACCTCTCGCTTTACGGGCCGACACCGTATCAAATATCAAAAAGAGGAAAGGCGACCGGCGACGCCGATCCGCGGCGGCTGCTGCCCAGGGTGAAGGAGCTGATCAGCTGAGATGGGGCGCTACCGGCTGCGGGACCGGATCGCGGCACTGGATCCGGAGAAGGACCACCTGGAGATCTACCAGCTCTCCTCGGGACGGGAGTTCCCCTGGGACTACACGCGGGCGCTGGAGTTCGCGCTGTTCCGGACCTACTGCGTACCGAGCATCTCGAAGCTGCTGGCGGCGACCGGCGAGTTCCGGGACCGGCCCCAGCGGCGGTACGACGACACCGCGCTGCTGATGGCGGAGATGGCCGCCCACGGGTACGACTCGGCGCGGGGCCGGGAGGCGCTGAAGGTGGTGAACCGGGCGCACGGCCGCTACGCGATCACCAACGACGACATGCTCTACGTCCTGTCCACTTTCGTCTACGACCCGATCGACTGGCTCACGCGGTACGGCTGGCGGCCCCTCCACGAGCACGAGAGGCTGGCGGCGTTCCACTACTACCGGGCGGTCGGCACCCGGATGGGCATCCGCGACATCCCCGACGGGTACGAGGCGTTCCACGCGTTCAAGCGCGATTTCGAGGAGCGCCATTTCGTCTATTCCGCCACCAACCGGGAGATCGGGCGCTACACCGTCGAACTCTTCGCCGGATGGTTTCCGCGCCCGCTGCGCCCGGCCGTGCGGCTGGGGATCCGGGGCATGCTCGACGACCGGATGCTGCGCGCCTTCGGCTTCGATCCGGCACCGCGCTGGGTGGGTGCCCTCGCCTCGGCCGGCCTGTGGGCCCGCGCGCGGGCGCTGCGGTTCTTCCCCTCGCGCCGGGAATCGGTACTGGGCAAATCCCAGCGCAACCGCACCTACCCCGGATACCCTTCCGGCTATCAGCCGTCCGACCTGGGCGCCCCGCTTCCGCCTGCCGACCTTCCGGCCGAGTTCCGGCGGTCATCACGTCAGGGTCAGGGGCATATTGACATGACCTGATGCATTGCTGGCAATCGATGCCTGGGGGTTTGCTGTGAGCACCATTCCCCAGATCCGGAGGTCGTTCATGAGACGACGATCCTTCGCGGCGCTCGCCGCGGTCACGCTCTGCGCTGCCGCGGCCATCTCCGCCTCCTCCCCCGCGGGCGCGGAGTCCGTCGCCGAGCCCACCCCGCCGGGTGAGTACGAGATCTACGACGTGCGCACGTTGAACCAGCGCAACACCATCTCCCGGACCGGTGCCGCCATCGAGGACTTCGAGCACGGCGTCGCGACGGTGACCGCCACCGCCGGTGAGGTCGCCAAACTGCAGCGCCTGGGGTTCACCGTCGAGCCGGTGCTGCGGACCCTCGACTTCCCGCCCGCCGACTCGGCCTATCACAACTACGCCGAGACGGTCGCCGAGATCAACGCCGTGGTGGCCGCCTTCCCGGCGATCGCGAGCAAGCGGGTGATCGGTAAGTCGTACGAGGGCCGCGACATCGTCGCCGTCAAGATCTCCGACAACGTCGGCACCGACGAGTCCGAGCCCGAGGTGCTCTACGACGCCAACCACCACGCCCGCGAGCACCTGACCGTGGAGCAGGCGCTGTACCTGCTCGGGCAGTTCACCAGGACCTACGCGACCGACACCCGGGTGCGCAACATCGTCGACACCCGCGAGCTCTGGATCATCCCGATGGTGAACCCGGACGGCGTCGAGTACGACATCGCCAGCGGCAGCTACCGGTCCTGGCGCAAGAACCGGCAGCCGAACAGCGGATCCAGCTACATCGGCACCGACCCGAACCGTAACTACGGCTACCAGTGGGGCTGCTGCGGCGGCTCGTCGGGCAGCACGTCGTCGGCCACCTACCGCGGGCCGTCGGCGTTCTCCACGCCGGAGGTCCGGGCCATCCGGGACTTCGTGAACAGCCGGGTGGTCGGCGGCGTCCAGCAGATCAAGGCGGCGATCGACTTCCACTCGTACTCGAAGCTGGTGCTGTGGCCGTACGGGCACACCACCGCGAACACGGCCACCGGCATGAACGCCGACCAGGCCAACACGTTCGCCACCCTGGGCCGGCAGCTGGCGGCGACCAACGGCTACACCCCGCAGCAGTCCAGCGACCTCTACATCACCGACGGCGACTCGCTCGACTGGCTGTGGGGCACGCACAAGATCTTCGCCTACACCTTCGAGCTCTACCCGGGCAGCTCGGGCGGCGGCGGTTTCTACCCGCCGGCCAGCGTCATCCCGGCCGAGACGGCCCGCAACCGGACGGCGGCACTGATGCTGGCCGAGGCCGCGGACTGCCCCTACAAGGTGATCGGCAAGCAGGCGACCTACTGCTCGTAGGAGGGTAGGCGGTCTTTCCTCCGATGAACCGCACTCCGGCCCGCGCGGTGCCGACGATCCACTCCGGGTCGTCGTCGCCGCCGGGCCGTCGTGCTCGTGCGGCCACCCGAGAGCGGATCCCTCGCACACGATATAAGCGACTCGGGATGTTTATATATATGAACGTCGATGCAATGCTCGGTGCACCCCAGATTGAGGAGTACCGAGATGCGCAGATGGCGAACCCTTCTGGCGATGCTGGCCGCGGTCGTCACCGCCGCCACGATGTCCCCCAACCCGGTGCAGGCGGCAGCAGCCGACGACCCGGTCGTCCCGTACGTCGTCGGAGGCAGCCGCGCGGCACTCGGCGAGTTCCCGTTCATGGTGCGGCTCTCGATGGGCTGCGGCGGCGCCCTCTACAGCCCGACCCTGGTCCTGACCGCCGCGCACTGCGTGAGCCGGACCGGCGCCAACAGCTCGATCACCGCCACCTTCGGCGCGATCGACCTGCAGTCGAGCAGCCGGGTCACGCGTAAGTCGAACTACGTCTACCGGGCGCCCGGCTACAACGGCAACGGCGACGACTGGGCGTTCATCCGCCTGGCCAGCCCGGTCAGCGGCGCCAACATCGCCACCCTGCCGATCACCACCTCCACGGCCTACGACACCGGCACGTTCACCATCGCCGGCTGGGGTGCCGCCCGGGAGAGCGGCGCACAGCAGCGCTACCTGCTCAAGGCCACCGTCCCGTTCGTCAGCGACGCCACCTGCAACTCCAGCAGCATGTACGCCGGCGGCGTGATCGCCGCGGAGGAGATCTGCGCCGGCTACACCTCCGGCGGCGTCGACACCTGCCAGGGCGACTCCGGTGGCCCGATGTTCCGCCAGGGCGCGTCCGGCTGGGTCCAGGTCGGCATCGTCAGCTGGGGTGACGGCTGCGCCCGCCCGAACAAGCCGGGCGTCTACACCCAGGTCAGCTACTACTCCTCGGCGATCCGCTCGGCGGCCACCTCGCTGGGCGGCTGACGCACCGCGCACACACCGGGCGTCCTCCCGCGAGGACGCCCGGTGTTTCATATCCCGATGACGACGAACCCGTGGCTCGCCGGCCCGTCCCCCACCCGCCGGCTGGAACGTGACCGCCTCGAGGAGCGCATCCTCAACCTGCTGTCCTCGCAGAACATGTGCGTCATCGCGACCACCGCCGCGGACGGCGGCCCGCACGCCACCCCGGTCCGCTACTTCCACCTCGGATTCGAGCTGGTCTTCACCGCCCTCGACACCTCCCCGAAGATCCGCAACCTGCGCGCCGACCCCCGCGTCTCGGCCGGCGTCTTCGCCCCGCTCGTCGGTCAGGCCAGCAGCCGGGGCGCCCAGTTCTTCGGCACGGCCCGCGTGCTCGACCCGGACGACCCGGGCTTCGGCGACTACTGGCCGGTCGTGCGCTGGCAGTCCGACCACGTCGAACGGTCCCGCTCCCTCGACGAGCCGCCGCTGGGCACGATCGTCGTCATCACCCCGGACCGCATCGTCTACACCGAGCACTGGCTGCGCCGCGACGGATACGCCCCACGGCAGACCCTCAGACCGTGACGCGGCACGGCCGTCGCCGGCCGGCAGGTCCACCGATCCGCCGGGCGGCCGGCGACGGTCACCGCCCGGCCAGCTCCTCGCGGACCCGCATCAGGGCGAACCCCAGCAGATTCAGACCCCGCCAGCGGTACGGGTCACCCGCGCGCGGATCGTCAGCGGCCAGCCCGATGCCCCAGATCCGGTCGAGTGGGCTCGCCTCCACCAGGACCCGCTGCCCGGTGGTCAGCAGATACTCCCGCAGCGCCGGATCCTGACCGAACTTCGCGAGGTTGCCGGCGACGACGATCGGGCTACGGTGCTCGTTCCAAACGGCCTGATCAAAGCCGGACACCAGCCCGCCCAGCCGTTTCGCCTGATGCGGATGCGACGCGGCCAGGATCCGCTCCGCCGCCACCTCGTCGGAGAAGAGCACCGCCTTACGCCACATCATGTAGTGCTCAGCCGATGCGAACGTGTGCCCGTCCGCCTCGAAGCGGCCCGGCCACCACTGGCTCAGGCAGCCGGCGCCGACGCTGCCGTCGCGTTCGGGCTCGTGCTTCCAGAAATACAGGAACTTGACCCGCCGCCCCGCGGCCCAGGCGGAGGCGAGGCTCGCGACGTCGTCGAAAGGCATGTCCGGCAGTCTGCCGCCCGACCCGGCCACGGCGCCTGTCATTTTCAGCCACCGAACCGACTGCGGTCCGCGGCGTCGGCTCGGAGGCGGGCACGTAGCCGTTGGCGACATGTCAGACATAGTCGTCTGAACGGTGCGAAGTACTGGGCCGAATGGTCTACCGGCCCCGGTTCGCCCTCCCCGCCACCGGCCGGCGCGTAGGTTTTCCCTTGCCGGGACGCCATACCGGCGCCCCGGGACTACGGGGGAGGAAAGAACGATGAACCTTCGCAAGAGCTGCGTCATGGCTGCCGGAACGCTCTTCCTGGCAAGCACCGGAATCATCGGCGTGACCGCTCCGGCCGTCGCATCGCCGACACCCGGCACCCAGACCGTGACCGCGAGCGACCCGTGGCCGAGCAAGGCCTTCCGCAAGGGCGTTCGGGACGGTCGCAGGGACGGCTGGCGTGAGGCCAGGGAAGAGTGTGACAGTCCCGCCAAGGCGATGCTCAGGATGCGCACCTACGGCGAGTCGGAGTACCTGCGCGGCTACGAGGAAGGCTGGAAGCGCGGCTACGCCGCGGGCTTCGAAGAGTTCTGCTACTGACGCCGACCGGACCGGCCGGAACCCCACCAGGGGTTCCGGCCGGTGCCCGTATCGAGCCGGTTCAGCCGTAGAGCGCGCCGATCTCGTCGGCGTAGCGCTCCTGGATGATCCGGCGCCGCAGCTTCAGCGTCGGGGTCAGCTCACCGGATTCGGGACTCCAGCCACGTGCCAGCACCCGGTACGTCTTGACCTGCTCGGGACGGGACAGTCGCGCGTTGGCGGCGGCCACCGCGGCGTCGATCTCGGCCCGCAGCACCGGGTCGCCGGCGAGTTCGGCGAGCGTCGTGGCGGGCAGGCCCCGCGAGCGGGCCCAGACCGGCGCGACCTCCTCGTCCAGGACGATCAGGGCGGTGACGTACGGCCTCCGGTCCCCCACCGCCACGGCCTGGGCGATCAGCGGGTGCGCCCGCAGCAGGTTCTCGATCTGGGCGGGCGAGATGTTCTTCCCGCTGGAATTGATGATCAGTTCCTTCTTGCGGTCGGTGATGGTCAGGAAGCCGGCCTCGTCGAGCACCCCGACATCGCCGGTGGCCAGCCAGCCGTCGGCGTCGGTGATCGGCTCGACCGTGCCGTCGGCGCGCAGGTATCCGGCGCCGACCAGCGGCCCGCGCACCAGGATCTCGCCGTCGGTGGCCAGCCTGACCTCCATCGCGCCGTTGGGGCGCCCGACCGACCCGGTACGGAAACTCGTCGGCGTGTTGATCGTCGCCGTGCCGGTCGTCTCGGTCATGCCCCACACCTCGAGCACGTCGATCCCGATGCTCGCCAGGTAGAGCAGCACCGCGACCGGGATCGGCGCGGCACCGCTGCCGGCCCACAGCACGTTGTCCATGCCGAGTGCGGCGCGCAACGGCCGGAGCACCTGCGCGTCCAGGGCGGCGTGCCGGGCGGCCAGCTCGTCCGGGACCGGCTCGCCGGCCTCGCGCAACCGGTACACCTCGGTGGCGACCGCGCGGGCGGCCTCGACCGCGGCCCGCACCGGCGGGTCGGCGGCGGCGAGTCGCCCCTGCACGCCGGCGACCATCTTCTCCCAGATCCGGGGCACGCCGAAGAACGACACCGGGCGCACCCGCACCAGGGCCGCGAGCAGCTGCGCGGGGTCGGGGCAGATGGTGACGTGCCCGGCCCGGTAGACCGCGTTGTAGACGCCGAGCATCCGTTCGGCGATGTGGGCGAGCGGAAGGTACGCCAGGGAGGCGGCGTGGTCCGGCGTCTCGATCGTGTTCTCCATGACGACGCACTGGTAGACCACGTTGTGGTGGGTGAGCACGACACCCTTGGGGTCGCCGGTGGTGCCCGAGGTGTAGAGCAGGGTGACCGGCTGCTCCGGGCGTACCTCCCGCCAGGTCTTCTCGAAGGCCTCCGGGTCGGACTGGTGGGCGGCCGCCCCGCGCACGCTGACGTGCCGCAGCGAGATGACGCGGCCGTCCGGGTCGTCGGCGGCCCGGTCGACCACGACCACCCGGCGGATCTCCGGGACGTCGTCGAGGATCGGGCGCCAGCGGTCCAGCGCCGCGTCGTCCTCCAGCACGACGATCCCGGCCTTCGAGTGCCGGGCGAGGTAGCGCAGCTGGTCGGTGGAGAGGGTGGCGTAGACGGTGGACGGGATCGCCCCCAGCGAGGCGGCGGCCAGATCGACGAGCCAGTGCTCGGGCCGGCTGGACATCATGATCAGCAGGCGGTCGCCGGAGCCGAGGCCGAGGTCGGCGAGGCCGCGGGAGAGCACGGCGGCCTCGTCACGGACCTGCCGCCAGGTCAGCGTGCCGGACGAGCCGAGCAGGGTGAGCGCGGGCAGATCGGGGAACTCGGTGGCGTTGCGGTGCAGCAGGGCGGGAATCGTCAGGTCGCGGGCCATGTCGGCGCACCGCTGCTTGAGGGCGGGATCCATGAGCTGCCTCCTGGAGAGCCGAGGACGGACGGCTATGGCGCGACTGTAAACGCGCACTAACTTCCAGGAAAGGCAGCATGCGAATCCGGATTAACTTTCTTCGGGTTTCATCAGGCTCTCAACACGGTCAGCGTCAGGCGGGTGAGGTGCCGGTCCATGCCTGAGCGACGGTCGAAGCGGACCAGCCGGCTCAGATCGGTGACCAGGTTGAGAGCGGCGTGCACGAGCACCCGGGCTTCGGGGGCGGCCAGTCCGGGCCGCACCCGGCCGAGCAGCCGCACCCACTCCTCGACGTGCATCCGCTGCATCTTGCGCAGCTCATGCCGGTCGGCGCGGGGCAGATTGTTGTTCTCGGCGAGGTAGACCGAGACCAGGGCACTGCGCTCGAACGTCAGATCCACATACGACCCGGCCATCCGGTGCAGCGCGTCGGCGTCGTCGGCCGCGCCGGTCAGGGCGGCCGCCGTCGACTCGGCGACCCGCTCGGACGCCCGGTAGAAAGCGGCAGCCAGGATGTCTGCCTTGCCGGGAAAGTAACGATAGACACTTGACGCGTTGATCCCCGCGGCCCGGCCGATGTCCTCCACCCCGACCGCGTGGTAACCGTGCCGGTGGAACAGTCTGATCGACTCGGCCAGCAGGATCTCCCGCCGCGCGGCCGGCCCCGTCGTGGGCTCGGGCGGTGGGGACTCCGGCAGCGGCGACACCGGCGTGGCCGGCTCGTCGCGCAGCACCGCCCACGCCACCCGGCGCAGCACCGCCTCGGCCCGGCCGCGCGCGATCGCCGCCCGGTGCGTGCCCAGACTGCCGAACACACTCAGCGCGGCACGGACCAGCGCGTAGGTGTCCCGGCCGGTCAGCTCCGGCCGCATCGCGCGCAGCGGGCCGGCCAGCCGTGCGGCGAGCGTGCCCAGACCGGTACGGAACTCGTCGCGGTGCTCCGGCTCGAGATAGCGCCACTCCCACTGGTAGAGCCCGGACATCCGGCGGTGGTCGACGGCGAGCCGGGCCAGCACCGCGAGCAGCCGGTCGAGGCGCTGCTCCGGGTCGCCGTCGGCGGGCAGGTCGGTCGCGGCCAGCACCGCCTCGACCAGCTGGCGGGTGGCGTGCACGAGCATCGCGTACTTGTTGGGGAAGTGCCGGTAGATGGCCGGGCCGCTGATGCCGACCGCGGTGGCGATCTCGTCGAGGCTCACGCCGTGGTAACCGCGGTCGCAGAACATCTCGGCCGCGGCCAGGGCCAGCTGCGACCGACGGTTCTTGGGCCGTTTCCGAACCGCTGACGGGGCCGGTTCGCCGGCCGCGGCGACGCTCATGGGGCACAGCCTAACGGTGCTCTGTGGTTCGCCCGACCTTTGGCTTCGTATCCTTGACACCTAGCGGAAACATCGGCAAAAGTTAGCCGCAATTCGCATGCAGGGGAGCAGTCGATGACGACCGAGGCCTATCTGTACGACGCCGTGCGCACACCGCGCGGCCGGGGAAAGAAGAACGGAGCCCTGCACGGGGTCAAACCCATCTCACTGGTGGTGGGGCTGATCCACGAGCTGCGCCGCCGTTTCCCGTCGGTGGACCCGGCCGACATCGAGGACGTCGTACTCGGCGTGGTGTCCCCGCTCGGCGACCAGGGTTCGGACATCGCCAAGACCGCGGCGCTCGCGGCCGGGCTGCCCTACCAGACGGCCGGCGTCCAGCTCAACCGCTTCTGCGGCTCGGGCCTGGAGGCGGTCAACATCGCCGCGCAGAAGGTGCGCTCCGGCTGGGAGGACCTGGTCCTCGCCGGTGGCGTCGAGTCGATGTCGCGGGTGCCGATGGGATCCGACGGCGGCGCCTGGGCGATGGACCCGGAGACCGCACTCGACACCGACTTCATCCCGCAGGGCATCAGCGCCGACCTGATCGCCACGATGGACGGCCTCAGCCGGGAGGACGTCGACGCGTTCGCCGTCGGCTCCCAGCAGAAGGCGGCACGGGCCTGGCAGAACGGCTGGTTCGACCGCTCGGTCGTGCCGGTCCGCGACCGCAACGGCCTGCTGATCCTCGACCGCGACGAGCACATCCGCGCCGACAGCACGGTGGAGAGCCTGGGCCGGCTGCCGGCCTCCTTCGCCACCATCGGTGACCAGGGCGGCTTCGACGCCGTGGCGCTCCAGAAATACCACTGGGTCGAGAAGATCGAGCACGTGCACAGTGCGGGCAACTCGTCCGGCATCGTGGACGGCGCGGCCCTGGTCCTGATCGGCTCGGAGCGGGCCGGGCAGCGTGCCGGTCTCACCCCGCGCGCCCGGATCGTGTCGGCCGCCCTCAGCGGCGCCGACCCGACGATCATGCTGACCGGCCCGGCCCCGGCCGCCCGCAAGGCGCTCGACAAGGCCGGCCTCACCGTCGACGACCTCGACCTGGTCGAGATCAACGAGGCGTTCGCGGCCGTCGTGCTGCACTTCATCGACGACCTCAAACTCGACCCGGAGAAGGTCAACGTCAACGGCGGCGCGATCGCCATGGGCCACCCGCTGGGCGCCACCGGCGCCATGATCCTCGGCACCCTCGTCGACGAACTGGAGCGGCGCGGCGGCCGGTACGGCCTGGCCACGCTCTGCATCGGCGGCGGCATGGGCATCGCCACCATCGTCGAACGGCTCTGAGGGGACCACTTCCATGACCGAGACCATCCGCTACGACCGCGGTGACGACGGCATCGTCGTGCTCACCCTCGACGACCCGGGCCGCGGCGCCAACACCATGAACGACGCGTACGTGTCCAGTATGGAGGCGACCGTCTCCCGGCTGGAGGCCGAGCGCGACCAGATCACCGGCGTCATCATCACGTCGGCGAAGACCTCCTGGTTCGCCGGCGGCGACCTGGACCAGCTCGGCTCCGTCCCGGCCGACCGCGGGCAGGACGTGTTCGACCTGTCCACCAAGGTCAAGGGCCAGCTGCGCCGGCTCGAGACGCTCGGCAGACCGGTGGTCGCGGCGATCAACGGGTCGGCCCTCGGCGGCGGCCTCGAACTCGCACTCGCCACCCACCGGCGGATCGCGCTGAACAATCCGAAGACCGAGATCGGCCTGCCCGAGGTCACCCTCGGCCTGCTGCCGGCCGGGGGCGGCGTGGTCCGTACCGTCCGGCTGCTCGGCCTGGCCACCGCCCTGATGGAGGTGCTGCTCAAGGGCACCCGCCACCGCCTCGCCAAGGCCCGGCAGCTCGGCCTGGTCGACGAGATCGTGGACACCCCGGAGCAGCTGATCACCGCGGCCCGCGAGTGGATCGCGGCCAACCCGGACGCCGCCCAGCCCTGGGACACCAAGGGCTACCGGATCCCCGGTGGCACCCCGTCCACGCCGGCGCTCGCCGCGATGCTCCCGGCCTTCCCGGCCAACCTGCGCAAGCAGCTCAAGGGGGCGAACTATCCGGCGCCGCGCAACATCCTGTCGGCCGCCGTCGAGGGCGCCCAGGTCGACGTCGACACCGCGTTCATCATCGAGACCCGGTACTTCGTCGAACTGGTCACCGGGCCGGTCGCCAAGAACATGATCAAGGCGTTCTTCTTCGATCTGAACGAGGTGAGCCGGCGCGACATCGGCGAGGTCCCGCCGATCACCAAGGTGGCCGTCCTCGGCGCCGGCATGATGGGCGCCGCGATCGCGTACGTGTCGGCCCGCTCCGGCCTGCCGGTGGTGCTGCGCGACGTCTCCCTGGAGGGTGCGCAGCGCGGCAAGGGCTACTCGGAGAAGCTGGTCGCCAAGGACGTCGCCCGCGGCCGGATCACCGAGGAGAAGGGCCGGGCGCTCCTGGATCTGATCACCGCGACCGACCGGATCGCCGACCTGGCCGGCGCCGACCTGGTCATCGAGGCCGTCTTCGAGGACCCGGCGCTCAAGCACCAGGTGTTCGCCGAGATCGAGGGTGTCGTCGCGCCGGACGCGCTGCTCTGCTCCAACACCTCCACCCTGCCGATCACCCTGCTCGCCCAGGGGGTCAGCCGCGAGGCCGACTTCATCGGGCTGCACTTCTTCTCCCCGGTCGACAAGATGCCGCTGGTCGAGGTGATCAAGGGCGAGAAGACCGGAGACCTGGCGGTACGCCGTGCGCTCGACGTGGTCCGGCGCCTGCGCAAGACGCCGATCGTGGTGAACGACAGCCGCGGCTTCTTCACCAGCCGGGTCATCGGCACCTTCACCACCGAGGGCATCGCGATGCTCGCCGAGGGTGTGCCGCCGGCCAGCATCGAGCAGGCGAGCAGCCAGGCCGGCTACCCGGCCCCGGTGCTGCAGCTGATGGACGAGCTGACCCTCACCCTGCCGCGCCGGATCCGCAACGAGTACCGTGCCGCCGCCACGGCGGCCGGCCGGGAGTTCGCGATCCACCCGGCCGACGAGGTCATCGACCGGATGATCGACGAGTTCGGGCGGCCCGGCCGCTCGGGTGGAGCCGGCTTCTACGAGTACACCGACGGCCGGCGCACCGGACTGTGGCCGGGCCTGTCGGCCTTCGCGAAACCGGACGTCGCGATCCCGTTCGAGGACCTCAAGGAGCGGCTGCTCTTCATCGAGGCGATCGAGACGGTGAAGTGCCTCGACGAGGGGGTGCTGCTGTCGGTCGCCGAGGCCAACATCGGCTCGATCCTCGGCATCGGCTACCCCGGCTGGACCGGTGGCGTCCTGCAGTACATCAACCAGTACGACGGCGGTCTGCCCGGTTTCACGGCCCGCGCCCGGGAACTGGCCGACCGCTACGGTGCCCGGTTCACCCCGCCGCCGCTGCTGGTGGCCAAGGCGGAAGCCGGCGAGATCTTCGCCTGACGCGGTGACATCGTGATCCGTGTCTCGTGGCCGCGCTGTGAGCTGCGAGACACGGACCTGCATGGATTCCTTCATCCGGCAGATTCCGGTCGGACAACAGGCCGATGCATGATCGATGATCTCCGGGCTACCGTCCATCCCGGAGGTTGATCATGAACATCGACGCGGAGTTACCCGGCGTCCCGGTCGAGGAACCCTGGGCCCCCGCGGTACGGGCCCTGCTGCGCCATCTCGAGGACTCCGGATTCGACGGCGCCCCACCGGTCGACGGCGACCCGGCCGCTGCCGCCCTGCCCTGGCCCGAGTGGGCCCGGGAGGACGACACTCTCTGGCAGGTCGCCCAATGGCTGCGCGAGTACCACGAAGCGGTCGCCGACTTCGTGCCCCCGGCCGGGGCGGTCTGGCGCAAGGGCGGGATCTGGGAACCGGGCCTCATCATCGGGCACAACGACGCGGCGCCGTACAACGCGACCCGCGCCGGCCGCCGCCTGACCGGGTTCGTCGGCTGGGACTTCGCCGGCCCGGTCAGCCGCGAAGCCGACCTGGCGTTCACCGCCTTCGCCTGGGTGCCGCTCACCGCCCGCAGCGACGCCGACGCCGACGGCTGGACCGACTTCACCGACCGTCCCCGCCGCCTGCGGATGCTGCTCGACGCGTACGGCTGGCGCGGCAGCGCCGCCGACATGATCCGCGAGGTACGCGACCGGATCAGCGCCGCCATCCACGACATCCGCCGTCTCGCCACCGACGGCGACCACGACTGCCGCGAGCTCATCCACTCCGGCCTCGACCTGCGCCTGGCCACCGCCGTGAAGGAACTCGCCACCTTCCCCGGCTGACAGCGCGGTCGCCGGCGGCGTCACGCGTACCGCTGGAGGGTCTCGGTCCGCGCCGTCAGGCGGCGGTAGTAGGGGCTGGAGAGCTGGAGCTCGCCGTGGGTGCCCGCGGCCGCGATGACGCCGCCGTCGACGACCAGGATGCGGGCGGCCGAGCGGACGGTGGAGAAACGGTGCGCGATGACCATCAGGGCGCACTCCTCGGCGACCTCGTTCAGGGTGGCGGTGAGGGCGTGTTCGCTGTCCGGGTCGAGGTGGGCGGTCGGCTCGTCGAGCAGGATCAGGGCGGGGCGGGCGAGCAGGCACCGGGCGATCGCGACACGCTGGCGCTGGCCCCCGGAGAGACGCCGGCCGTGGTCGCCGACCGGGGTGTCCAGACCGGCCGGGAGGTCGGCGGCGACCCGCGCGAGGCCGGTCATGGCCAGCACGCGGCGCAGGTCCCGGTCGGTGACCGGCCCGGCACCGTAGAGCAGGTTGTCGCGCAGCGTGCCGGCGAGCAGGGGGCTGTCCTGTTCGACGAGACCGACGGCGGCGCGATGCCGGGCGTACGAGGTGAACCGCGCATCCCGCCCGTGCAGCAGCACCGACCCGCGATCCGGTTCGTAGAAGCGTTCCGCCAAGGCGAAGATCGTCGACTTGCCGGCGCCGGACGGGCCGACCAGGGCGACCTGCCCCCGGGCCGGCACCGTGAATCCGACGCCGCGCAACACCGGTGAGGCGGACCGGTAGCCGAACCAGACGTCCCGGAACTCCAGCACCGGCCGGGCCCGCCGGGTGCCGCCGCCGACCACGGCGACCGCGACCGGCCGGTCCCGTTCGACCGGCAGCGCGAGCACCTCGTTGATCCGGTGCAGCGCCCCCGACCCCTGCTGGACCGCGCTGACCGCCTGGAAGATCTCGTAGACGGGCGCGGCCAGATACGTCATGGCCAGCGTGAACGCGACCAGGTCACCGAGGGTCATCGCGCCGGACGACACCCGGGTGGCGCCGGAGAGCAGCACCGCCAGGAACGCGCCGCTGACCGCCAGGTCGTTGGCCGGGCCGCTGAGCGCGACCATGCCGGCCATCCGCAGGTTCGCCTGCTGGGCACGGGCGGCCGAGGTGTCCAGCCGTTCCGCTTCCAGGGGTTCGGCCCGGCAGGCCCGGACCAGCCGGATGCCGCCGAGCGCCCGTTCCAGGTCGGCGAGCAGTGCGCCCTCGGCGTTCTGGGCGGTATGCGACGCGATCCGTACCCGGCGCACCACGGCCAGCAGCGCCCCGAACGAACTGCCGAACAGCACGACCACCACGGCCAGCAGCCACGGGTCCAGCCAGGCGAGCAGCGCCACGGCGGCGGCCAGCCCGATCAGCCCGGCCAGGCCGGTGCCGAGGCTCTGCGCGATGAGCGTCTTCACCACGGCGGTGTCCCCGCAGGCCCGGGCGATCAGGTCACCGATCCGGCCGGCGTCGAAGGCGGCGATCCGGACTCGCAGCAGATGGCCGGTCAGGGTGCGGCGCAGGTCACGGGTCATCGCCTCACCGGTGTGCGCCTGCACGTACCGGCCCAGGGCCAGAGCCGACGCCTGCGCGGCGAAGAGAGCGGCCAGCGCGGCGAGCACCGGCCACCGCAGATGACCGGCGGCGGCTCCGTCGACGGCCGCCCGCGCCAGCAGAGGCTGGGTCAGCGCCAGCAGGGTGCCGAGCAGACTGAGGGCGGCGGCGCCGGCGATCGGGCCGCGGTAGCCGTGGGCCAGCCGGACCAGGTCCCGCCATCCGGCCATGCCGTCCCCTCTCACCAGGAGATCTGACGGTAGGCAGGCGTCTCGGACGGCGACAACGACCGCTCGGGGACGCCAGCGCGGCAAGGGGGCGGGCGGTCGTCCTTTCGTAGGATCCGGTCATGCGCCTGCTCGCCTCGCTGTACGAAGACGCCGACCTGCCGGACGCGGTGGTCACCCCGTCGGGCTCGCTGTCCCGGCACGCCTTACTGGAGGAGGCCTCCCGGGTCGCCGACCGGATCGAGGGTGCGCCGATCATCGCGGTGGAGGCGACGCCCGATCTGCCGACCGTCGTCGCGGTGACCGGGGCGCTGCTGGCCGGGGTGCCGATCGTGCCGATCCCGCCCGATGCCGGGGACCTGGAGCGGGAGCACATCCTGCGGGACTCCGGTGCCGCCGGGCTGCTCTCCGGAGGGCACCTCGCCGAACTGCCGGTCGCACGGAAACCGCTGAACGCCGCTCTCGTCCTCTACACCAGCGGGACCACCGGCGCCCCCAAGGGCGTCGTCATCTCGCCCGGGGCCATCGCCGCCGACCTGGACGCCCTGGCCGCGGCCTGGCAGTGGACCGCCGGGGACACCCTCGTCCACGGGCTCCCCCTCTACCACGTGCACGGGCTGGTCCTCGGCGTGCTCGGCCCGCTGCGACTCGGCTGCCGGCTGATCCACACCGGCCGGCCCACCCCGCAGGCGTACGCCACGAACCCGGGCAGCATGTACTTCGGCGTACCCACCGTGTGGTCGCGGATCGCCGGCGACCCGGCCGCCGCCCGCGCCCTCGCCCCGGCCCGCCTGCTGGTCTCCGGCAGCGCCCCGCTCCCGGTCCCGGTCTTCGACGATCTGGCCGCCCTGACCGGACGAGCCCCGGTGGAGCGCTACGGCATGACCGAGACCCTGATCACGGTCAGTGCCCGCGCGGACGGCGAGCGCCGGGCCGGCCACGTCGGCCGGCCCCTGCCCGGCGTCACCACCCGTCTGGTCGACGAGTCGGGCGCGCCGCTGCCGTCCGACGGTGAGACCATCGGCCACCTTCAGGTACGGGGCCCGACCCTGCTCGACGGCTACCTGTCGCCCGGCGGGGTCCGCCCACCCGAGCTGACCGGCGGCTGGTTCCCGACCGGCGACGTCGCGACCGTCGGCCCGGACGGATGGCACCGGATCGTCGGCCGCGCGTCCACCGACCTGATCAAGACGGGCGGCTACCGGGTCGGCGCCGGTGAGGTGGAGGACACCCTGCTGCTGCACCCGGCCGTCCGGGAGGCGGCCGTGGTCGGCATGCCGCATCCGGACCTGGGCGAGCAGATCACCGCGTTCGTGGTCGCCGGCCCGGTCGCGCCGGCCGATCTGATCGACTTCGTGGCCGGGCGGCTGGCCGTGCACAAACGCCCCCGGGCCGTGCACCTGGTCGACAGCCTGCCCCGCAACGCGATGGGAAAGGTGCAGAAGAGTTTGCTCCTCGCGGATTGACTCAACCCGGTACCCCCGGCTGCCGATCTCAGTGCTCGTGACGAGACCCTCCCTTCGCCCGGCCGCTGCCGTGCTCGCCCTCGCGGCGGTCTGGCTGCTGGTCGCCGTCGCGTTCGGCGCGGCCGGGACGCTGCGCCCGGTGCCGCCGTGGCTGCTCTGGCCGGCCGCGATCGGCGCGACCGTCACCGCGACGGTGGCCTGCCGGATCGCCGCGGCCACCGGAGACGCCGTGGTGCACGCCTTCTGGCGGCGGCTCACGTCGACCTGGGTCTTCCTCACCGCCGGCGGCGTCGTGCAGCTGATCAGCCGGCTGTTCATCGATCGTTCCGAGGCGCTGCATCCGGTGGCCGCGGTCTGCTTCGCGGCCGCGGCGGGGTTCGCCATGGTCGCGGTGATCCGTCTGCCGCATCCGCGCCGCACCTGGCGGTCCTCGCTGGCGCTCGGCCTGGACATGGCCATCGTCACGACCGCGGCGGCGATCGTCTTCAGCCACTTCCTCTGGTACACCGCGAACCCAGCCACCGGCGGCACGGCCACGGCGACGTTCCTGCTGATCGTGATGATCACCGGATCCGCGGCGGTGGCGGCGGTGATCAAGGCGGGGGTCGCCGGGGCCGGCCCGGCGCTGGCGCCCGCGCTGTGGACGCTCGCGCCGATCGGGCTGATCTCGCCCGTCTCCTGGATCCTGGCGCCGGTCATGGCCCCGTGGCCGCATCTCGACATGTCGGTGGCGTCGCTGCCGGTGGCCGCCCTGATCGTCGCGATCGCCGCGTGGGTCCAGGACCGGGTGAACGCCTCCGGGCGCCCGGCCGCGGCGCAGTCCTCCCCGGCCGGACGGCGGCGCGGTGCGTGGCGCAACATCGGCCTGGTCCCGTACATCGCGGTCGCCGCGGTCGCCACCCTGCTGATCGTGGTGACCCTGCGGCTCGGTTATCTGACGCCCGGCCTGGCCGGTGGCTCGGTGGTGCTCACCGTGCTCGTCGTGACCCGGCAGCTGCTCGCGCTGCTGGACAACGCCGTGCTCCTGGACCGCCTGGAGGACCAGGTCCACCTCGACGACCTGACCGGGCTGCCGAACCGTCGCCTGTTCACCGCCACGCTGGCCCGGCGGACCGAGCGGACCACGGTCGCGGTCTGCGACCTGGACGGGTTCGCGGCGCTCAACGACCGGCTCGGCGACGAGACCGGCGACGCCCTGCTGCGCGCCGCCGCCGAACGGGTCACCGCGGTCACCGGCGACGCCGCGGTGGTGGCCCGGCTGCTCGGCGACGAGTTCGGCGTGCTGATGCCCGGTGGCGGCACCGCACTGGCCGAGAAGCTGGTGGACGCGTTCCGTACCCCGCTGCGGGTGGACTCCCGCGACCTGCTGGTGACGGTGACCGCCGGGGTGGCCACCGGCGCCGGCGACGAGGTGCCGGACCTGCTGCGCCGGGCCGAGCTGGCGCTCCAGGCGGCCAAGTACACCGGCGCCGACCGGGCCCGCGAGCACAGCAGTGCCCTGGACGCCACCGCCCAGCACCACGCCGAGCTGGCCGCCGCCCTGCGCCGCGGTCTCGAGAACGGCGAGTTCCGCCTGCTCTACCAGCCCATCGTGGAACTGCCGAGCGGCCTGGTCACCGGGGTCGAGGCGCTGGTCCGCTGGCATCCCGTCGACCAGCCGGTGATCTCTCCGGCCGAGTTCATCCCGGTCGCCGAGCACAGCGGCCTGATCATCGACCTGGGCGCCTGGATCCTCGACCAGGCCTGCGCCGACGCGGCGGCCTGGCAGCACCGGCACGGTGCCGGCGGCCCGCGCGTCAACATCAACGTGTCGGCCCGGCAGCTGCTCGACCCGGACCTGCCGGGCCTGGTGGCGGAGGCTCTGCGCCGGCACGGGCTCACCCCGGACCGGATCACCATCGAGATCACCGAGACCGCCGTCTTCGCCGGTGGCGCGGCCCTCGAGACGGTACGGGAGCTGCGCGAACTCGGCGTCGGCCTGGCCCTGGACGACTTCGGGACCGGGCACAGCTCACTGACCCTGCTGCGGACCTGCCCGGTCACCACGCTCAAGGTCGACAAGTCGTTCATCGACGATCTCAACGGCACCGCCGAGCAGGAGGCGATCGCGTCGTCGCTGAGCACGATCGCCAGCACTCTCGGATTGCGGGCGGTCGCCGAGGGTGTGGAGACCCGCGATCAGGCTGACCGTCTGCACGCGCTCGGCTACCGATACGCACAGGGCTTCTACTTCGCCCGCCCGGTGCCGGCCGCCGACATCGAAGCGCTGCTCACCGCCCCGGCTCTCACCCCGTGACTCTGCACCTCATCGACACATCGACGCGTTATAGTCCCGCCCCGTGCGCCCCCTTTTTGCCGCCAGCGACATGCACGGCCATCGTGCCGAGTTCCGGGCCGCCCTGCGAGACTCCGGCCTGATCGACGCGGCCGGGGACTGGTGCGGCGCCGACGCCCGCCTGTGGGTGCTCGGCGACTACTTCGACCGGGGCCCGGACGGCATCGGCGTCGTCGACGACATCCGCAGGCTCACCGGGCAGGCCGCGGCGGCCGGTGGTGAGGTGGGTGCGCTGCTCGGCAACCACGAGGCGCATCTGCTGGCCGCCCACCGGTTCGGGTCGGCGCCGGTGCCCGGCTGGGCGGCGCGCGCGGACGGCTACCGGGGCGCCTGGACGACCCTCGGCGGGCGCGAGGACGACATGCGCCGCCTGACGCCCGGGCATCTGGACTGGTTGCGGGGGTTGCCGGCGATGGCGCTGGTGGACGGTCACCTGCTGATGCACTGCGACAGCACCCGCTATCTGGAGTTCGGTGACACCGTGGAGGCGGTGAACAAGGCGGTCGCCGGGCACCTGGCGAGCACCGACCCGGGCGAGTGGCTGACCTTCTGCTTCCTGATCAGCGGTCGCGGCGAGCTGCACTCGCCGGAGGCCGCCGACTTCCTTCTCGCCGCCTTCGGCGGCTCGCTCATCGTGCACGGTCACAGCACGCTGATCAGCTGCTTCGGCCTGAGCCGGGCCGAGGCGCGACGACCTTTCCGGTACGGCGGGGGCCGTGTCCTGGCCATCGACGGCGGCGTCTTCGAGGGCGGCGACCTGCTCGTCACCCGTCTGCTCTGATCTCGTCGGGCGCTACCCGGGTGTGGACCCGCCGGACAGGGGTACCGTCCGGAGAATGAGCTGTTCGTGTCCCGAGTGCGGTGCGGCCGGAGTGCCGCTGATCTTCGGGCTGCCGGCCGCGGAGGCGCAGGCCGCCGCCAGCCACGGGGAGCTGGCGCTGGGCGGCTGCATGATGCCGGCGCAGCCACCCAACTGGCAGTGTCCCCGCGGCCACCAGTGGCGTGACGCCGACGAGATCGGCTGGGACGAGCGGTTGCTGGCGGTGCTGGTCGCGCACGGTTACCCGCAGGACTGAGACCCGGCCCCCTCGACAGGCGCCTTCACCCGGCGGTCGTGGACCGCCGTTCCCCCATGGTTGCGACCATACGGTACCGTTCTGCCCCGCCGGCTCATAGACACCATCGTCGATGCCGGTCTGTCCGGAATCGACGCTGAACGGGGTAGCGAGTGAAGAGACGTGTGGGTGTGGTGGCCGCCTCGGCCGCCGCGCTGGTCCTCAGTGGCTGTACGTCCGACGCCGAGACGGCGTCGACGCCGCAGCTGGAGGCCAGAGGGACCGTGCTCACCACCGTGCAGCCGACCCGCCAGGACCTGACCAACCAGATCAGTCTGGCCGGCAAGGTCGGCATCAACCCGGTCTTCGGCATCGTGGCTCCCGCCGAGGGCGAGCTGCGGTTCACCGAGCGCCAGCCGACCACGGTGGCGGTCAGCCGGGACACCTGGGTGGCGACCGTGTGGGACGGCGACACCCCGCGCAAGGTGTACGTGCCGGAGGGCGCGACCATGGCCGGCCGGCTGATGGCCGACCGTTCCCCGGTGTCGAAGGGCATGCCGGTGGTGTCCGCCCGGCACGCCGGCTACGGCATCACCGCCGACATCGACAGCGCACAGGCGTACCGGATCTCCGGCGCGGTCAAGCAGATCAAGGCGCAGATCAAGAACGGTCCCGGCCCGTTCGACTGTGAGCCGGTCGGCACCATCGCCGCACTGCCGGCCGGCACCTTCCCGGAGCCCGAGCCGGCCGCCACCACGCCGCCGGCGGTCAACCCGTCGGCCGCGCCGCCGGTGTCGTCCGATACCGGGGGGCCGGCCGCTCCCGAGGGGTCCGAGGCGACCGGCCTGCGGCTGGTCTGCACGGCCCCGGAGAAGGTCCGCCTGATCAACGGTTCCGACGTCACACTCGACGTGATCACCGGGCGGGCCGAGAACGTCATGGTGCTGCCGGTCGAGGCGGTCGCCGGGCTCCAGGGCCGGGGCAAGGTCGACATCGTCGGCGAGGACAAGCAGCGCAGGACGGTCGACGTGGTCCTCGGCATCTCCGACGGCAAGGTCGTCGAGATCAAGAAGGGTCTGACCGGCAAGGAGACCATCGCGGTCCCCGGGCCCAACCTGCCCGCCCCGGAGGCCGGCGAGGTGACCGGATGACCGCACTGATCCAGCTCACCGGGATCACCAAGGTGCTCAAGGGGCAGGAGCAGCCCCGTACCATCCTCGACGGGGTGAGCCTCGACGTGCACCCCGGCGAGAGCCTGGCCATCGTCGGCCGTTCCGGGTCCGGCAAGAGCACCCTGCTCAGCGTGCTCGGCCTCTTCGACCGCCCGGACCAGGGCACCTACCTGTTGTCCGGCACCGACATCAGCCGGCTGCCCGAGCGTCGGGCGGCGAAGCTGCGCAGCTCGCACTTCGGTTTCGTGTTCCAGCGGTTCTTCCTGCTCAAGCATCTGACCGCCGCGCAGAACGTGGCGATGGCGCTGGTCAACGGTCAGGGCTGGCTGCCTCGCCGGCAGCGCAGGGCCCGGGTCATGCAGGCGCTCGACGAGGTCGGCATCGCGCACCTGGCGAAGAACCGGCCGGCCCGGATGTCCGGCGGCGAGCAGCAGCGGGTGGCGATCGCCCGCGCCCTCGTCCGCGAGCCGCGGATCCTGCTGGCCGACGAGCCGACCGGCGCCCTGGACACCGAGACCGGCACGCTGGTGATCGACGCCCTCCAGTCGGTCACCGCCCGCGGCTGCGCCCTGATCCTGGTCACCCACGACCGTGACCACGCCGCCCGGATGGGCCGCCTCCTGCACCTGGACGCCGGCGTGCTGACCGAACAGCTGGTCACGTCATGACCGGGCGCAACGAACGGCATGCGCGCGTTCTGCCACGGGACCTCGGAGACACGGCATGATGCGGCTCTCGGGACGGGCCCGGTCGGCGCTGATCATCGGCCTCCAGGGCATCCGGTCGCGGAAGACGCGGACCCTGCTGTCCATGGTGAGCCTCTTCCTCGGGGTGCTCGCCGTCGTCGTGGTGCAGGCCGGTGCCAGCATCGCCGAGCGGGCACTGCTGGCCGACATGGAGCTGTTCGAGGGCCTGGACGGCACCGTGGTGATGGACATCGGAGGCACGTCGCCGCAGCTGGGCCCGGTCGTCACGACCACGGTCGCCGGCCGGTCCGACGCGGTGGCGATGACCGGCATGCAGGCGATCATCGGCGAGCCCGGGGTGCGGCCGGTGAACGAGGGCGGCGTACCGCTGGACGGTTCGTGGGGCGACCCCGGCCCGCCGATGACCTGCGACGAGACAGGCTGCCGGGAACTGCCGGCCGCCGAGATCCAACCCAAGGGCCAGGCCATTGAGGTACGCCTGACCGCGCTCACCGGCGATGTCCGGAAGTACCGGCCGTACCGTCCGCAGTCGGGTGAGTGGCTCGACTTCTCCACGATGCCGTCGCTGGCCCCGCGCCTGGTGCTCAACAAGGCGGCCGCGGTCGGTTTCGAGCAGTACCAGGTGCCCGCCGAGATGCGGGTGACGGGTGCGTCGGCGAACATGACGCCGCACTTCATCGGCGTGGTCGACGACGGCGACCAGCAGCCGCGTGCCTACGTCCGGCTGGACGAGCTGAGCCACTGGGTGCCGGCGGCCCGGCTCATCGATCCGAACATGAGCGAGGTCCGGGTGCTGATGACCGCGGGCACCCCGGTGGAGCAGGTGCTGTCGGCCAAACTCCGGGCGCTCGGTGTGGAGCCGATGGTGCGTACCGTCAACTCCCGCGAGGACCAGGAGGAACAACTGGCCCTGATGCGGCTGGTCTTCCTGGCGATGGCCGGGCTGGTCCTGCTGATCGGCGTGGCCGGCATCCTCAACGTCGGCCTGGCCACGGTCGGCGAGCGGGTCGAGGAGTTCGCGCTGCGCCGGGCGGTCGGCACGCCGCGGACCCTGCTGGCCGGGATCGTGCTGGCCGAGACTCTGATCACCGGCCTGCTCACCGCGGCGCTGGCGATCGGCGTGAGCGTGCTGGGCATGAAGGCGCTGGTGACGCTGGCCGGTGGATCGCAGCCGTTCCTGCAGGGCATGGAGTTCCCCTGGGACGCCGGGGTGGCCGGAGTCATCGCCGGGCTGATCGCGGGCGTGCTGGGCGGCTTCGTCCCGGCCATCCGTGCGGCCGGGATCCCGATCGCCACGGTGATGCGGGCCTGAGTATTCCGGCATCGGTGTATGCCACCGATGCCGGGATCACCCCGAAAAATCATCACTTAGCATTAGTGAAACAGTGAAGGCCGACAATTCAATAAGAGGGGTAGAGCGACGATAATCGCGTTGTTATCGTCAACATCCGTTCCGGAATTGATCTTCTGAATTCAAACCGACGGAGGCCCCGCCATGCGCAGACGCTCGTTCGTGACCCTGACCGCGGCGGGCGTCGGCACGCTGCTGGCGGGCTGCGGCAGGGACGAGCCGACCGGCATCGACCTGCAGAACGCCCCGAAGGGCCCGATCGTCCTCGGCTTCTCCCAGGTCGGCGCCGAGGGCGGCTGGCGGCGGGCGAACACCGCGTCGATCAGGAAGGCGGCCGAGCGCAACCGCATCGACCTGAACTTCAAGGACGCCGAGGGTGACCCGGCGAAACAGATCGCCGACGTGCATGCGTTCATCGACGCCAAGGTCTCGGTGATCGCCTTCGCCCCGGTGGTCGAGACCGGCTGGGGCGAGGTGCTGCGCCGGGCCCGGGGCGCGGGGATCCCGGTGGTGCTGACCGACCGCCTGATCGACGAGAAGGACACCTCGCTCTGGGCCAGCTCGATCGGCGCCGAGTTCGCCTCCGAGGGCAATCTGGCCGCCATCTACCTGGAGAACGACTACGCCGGCACGTCCGGGACGGTGAACGTCGTGGAGATCCTCGGCGTGACCGGCGCCACCCCGACCAAACTGCGGGCCCAGGGCTTCGCCGCCACCGCCGCCAAGACCGGCCGCCTCAAGATCATCGATGAGGAGACCGGCGACTGGACCAAGGACGGCGGCGAATCGGCGATGCGCAGACTACTGCGGCGCAACAAGCGGATCGACGCCGTCTTCGCGCAGAACGACGACATGGGCCTGGGCGCTGTCATCGCTCTCGAAGCCGCCGGGAAGAAGCCGGGAACAGCGCCGAAAATCGTCACCGTCGACGGCACGAAAGCAGCCCTTCAGGGCCTCGTCGACCGCAAACTCACCTTCGTCGTCGAATGCAGCCCGGAAATCGGCGAACCGCTCATGTCGGTGGTCGTCGACCTGTTCCACGGCGGCCGGGTGCCCAAGCGCATCGAGTCGGACAAGGCGGTCTTCGACATGGAGACCGCCGGTGACGCCCTGCTCGACCGCACCTATTGAGAGCGGCCGGCAGGGCATCGCGCGCAGGTCAGTCGCCGACAGCCTTGAACAGCGCCGCGACCTCGGCCGGCGACAGGTGACGGAAACCGCCGGGCCGCAGGTCACCGAGACGGATCGGGCCGACCGCGGTACGGATCAGCCGGGTCACCGGGTGACCGACGGCGTCCATCATCCGCCGGACGATGTGCTTGCGGCCCTCGTGCAGGACGATCTCCACCTGCGCGGTCTTGCCGATCGCGTCGACCAGGCGGAACGAGTCCACCTTCGCCGGGCCGTCCTCCAGCTCGATACCCTTCTGCAGGGCACGGCCGACGGTGCGCGGCAGCGGCCCGACCACCTCGGCCAGGTAGGTCTTGTTGATCTCGTACGACGGGTGCATGAGCTTGTGGGCCAGCCCGCCGTCGTTGGTGAACAGCAGCAGCCCCTCGGACTCGGCGTCGAGCCGGCCCACGTGGAACAGCCGCTGCTCGAAGTTCGCGCCGAGGAAGTCGGCCAGCTCGGTGCGGCCCTTCTCGTCGTCGAGGCTGGAGACGACGCCACGCGGCTTGTTCAGCGCCACGTAGACGAGCTTGGTGTTGGTGATCACCCGCTGCCCGTCGACGTGGATCTCCGCCGTGGCGGGGTCGACCTTGTCGCCGAGCTTGGCGACCCGGCCGTTGACGGTGACGCGCCGCCGGAAGATCAGATCTTCGCAGGCGCGCCGGGATCCAACACCGGCCGCCGCCAGGACTTTCTGGAGGCGTTCGGCGGTGTCAGCCTGAGGCATCGAGCACTTCTTCCACATCGTCGGGCAGGAACGGGGCGAGCGGCGGCAGCTGGTCGACCGAGTTGAGGCCCAGCTTCTCGAGGAACAACGGCGTCGTCCGGTACAGGTATGCCCCGGTCTCCGGCTCGGTGCCGACCTCCTCGATCAGGCCGCGAGTGACCAGCGTACGCATGACCCCGTCACAGTTCACACCGCGGATGGCCGAGATACGGGATCTGGTGACCGGCTGTTTGTAGGCGACCACGGCGAGTGTCTCCAGGGCGGCCTGGGTGAGCCGCACCGACTGACCGTCCAGCACGAACCGTTCGACGTACGTCGCGTACTCCGGGCGGGTGTAGAGCCGCCACCCGCCGGCCACCCGCCGCAGGTCGATCCCGTGCCCGGCGGCCGTGTACCGCGCCGACACGTTCTCCAGCGTCCGCGCGATCCGCTCCACCGGCTGCTCCAGCACCTGCGCCAGCTGGAGCTCACCGACCGGCTCGTCGACCACCAGCATGATCGATTCCAGCGCGGCGGCCAGCTCGGCGTCGTCCATCATCACCGCGACGGCGGTACGGGACATGCTCTCGGCCACCGCGGGAACGGCGTTCCGGGGCCGCCGCGGCTGCGACGGCACCGTGGCCACCACGACGGGCTCCGGCTCCGGCCGTGTGACTTCCGGCTCCGCCTCGGGCTCCGGCTCGACTTCAGCCGCCCGCTCCGGCTCCGGAGCGACCTCGGCGACCGGCTCGGACTCAGACTCCAACTCAGGCCCGACCTCGGGCTCAAGCTCGGCGACCGGCTCGGGCTGAACCTCGGGCTCAGCGGCCGGCTCGGGCTCGGCCTCGGCGGCCGGCTGGGGCTCGACCTCGAGCTCGACCTCGGGCTCGGCCTCGGCGGCCGGCTGGGGCTCCGCCTCGGCGACCGGTTCCTGCGGGGGCGCCGGCTCGAGTGCGGCGGCCGCTTCGGCTTCCGCCTGGTACTCGCGGTCCGGCTCCCGCCGCCGCTCCCACGGCGGCACCCACGCCGCCGCCTGCGCGGCCAGGGACTCCGGACGCTCCTCGCTGCTCACGATGTCTCCTCCACAGCCGCCGGCCCGTCCGCGGTCTCGTCGTCACCCGTGCCAAGATCGCCATCCGGGGCGTCCGAGTCAAGCCGCGCGGCCGCGGGATCGTCCGAACCGGTATCGTCCTCTGCCGGTTTGCTGCCCTCGTAGTCGTCGACCTCGAGTTCGACCTCGCCGTCCCCGCCGATCCACCGGACGGTCAGCTCGTCGAGAGAGACCGGCTGCTCGAAGTCGATCAGCCCTTCGCGGTAGAGCTCCAGCAACGCCAGGAACCGGGCGACCACCTCGAGGGTGTTCTCACAGTCGGCGATGAGCAGGCTGAACGTGGCGACACCGGCCCGCCGCAGCCGATCACGCAGCAGGTTGGCGTGCTCACGGACACTGACCCGCACCTGGTGGATGTGGGCGATGGAAACCTGCGGCGGCCCCGGTTTGGGCAGGAAACTCTTCAGCGCCATCTTCAGCAGGCGTTCCGGACCGATGCCCAGCACCAGTTCGGGCAGCGCGTCGGCGTACCGCTGCTCGAGGGTGACCAGCCGCGGCCAGCGACGCGCCCCGGCGGCCTCGAGTTCCGCGATGTGCGCGGCGGCCTCCTTGTAGGCCTTGTACTGCAGGAGCCGGGCGAAGAGCAGGTCACGCGCCTCCAGCAGCGCCAGGTCCTCCTCGTCCTCGACCTCGGCGGCGGGCAGCAGCCGGGCCGCCTTGAGGTCCAGCAGGGTCGCCGCGACGAGCAGGAACTCACTGGTCTCGCCGAGGTCCCAGTCGTCGCCCATGGCCCGGATGTAGGCGATGAAGTCGTCGGTGACCTGATGCAGCGCGATCTCGGTGACGTCCAGCTTGTGCTTGCCGATGAGCTGCAACAGCAGATCGAACGGGCCGGTGAAGTTGTCCAGCCGGACGGTGAATCCGCTGGTCTCGATCTCCACACCGGCGGGTGCGACGGCCGGGGCGGCATCGCCGTGGTCCGGGGGCGACGGGGCGGGCTCTTCAAGCACGTGCCGACCGTAGACCATGCCTGTGACGAGTTCCTCCGGGTGCACGCTTCTCCAACGTCATAATCCCGGCGGGGTTGCTCCGCGCACGGGTTACCGGCCGGTTACATTTCCTCGCGATCCCGGTTACGCTGCGGCGATGCGGTCACTGATCTCACCTCGGCTGCTTCTTCGCGAGTGGGAGGAGAAGGACGTCGACTTCCTTCTCGACATGTATTCGCGATGGGAGGTGGTCCGATTCCTCGGCTCGGCACCACGTGTGCTGACCGGGCACGAGGACGCGGTCGCGACGCTCACCCGCTGGCGGGCGCGGCAGGACGACGTACACACGATCTGGGCGATCCAGGACCGGGCGACCGGCCACCTGCTGGGGACGGCGCTGCTGGTCCCGCTCCTCGCCTCCGGCGAGAGACTGCTCCCCGCCGGGGAGACCGAGATCGGCTGGCACCTGCACCCCAACGCCTGGGGCAAGGGGTACGCCACGGAGGCGGCCAACGCGGTGATGGCGTACGCCGCCCGTTCCGGCGTCGCCCCGGTGCTGGCCGTGACGTGGCCGGAGAACACGGCGTCACAGGCGGTGTGCCGGCGACTCGGCATGCGCCACCTGGGCCAGACCGACGAGTACTACAACATGACCTGCGAACTGTTCACGAACGCGCCGTGAAACGGGCCGTCGAGCCGAACAGCGCGACGGCCCGGCAGATCACTTCTTCTTGGCCTTCTTCGCGGCCTTGGCGGGGGCCTCGACGGCCACCGGCGCCTCGACGACCGGCGCGGTCTTCTTGGCCTTCTTCGCGGCCTTGGCCGGAGCCTCGACGGCCACCGGCGCGGTCTTCTTGGCCTTCTTCGCGGCCTTGGCGGGGGCCTCGACGGCCACCGGCGCCTCGACGACCGGCGCGACCTTCTTGGCCTTCTTGGCCTTCTCGGCCTTCACCGGCTCAACCGGCGCAGCCTCGACCTTTACCGCCTTCTTGGCCTTTTCCTTGGTCTTCGCCACGTCGGCCTCCTCTCACAGATGTACCTCACGCGACCCGGCCGGCGCGCGTGTGTGTGGACGCGACTATAGACACCGCCGCGAAATCTGGGGTTGGCGAGACCGAAGTGAGATGTTCACCATTCTGTTTTCCGGTTGATCTCACGCAGCGATCCACACATCGCCGAAAGCCGGGAGCCGCACACAATTACGACTCCGGGTGACACACGTCGTCGGGTGACCGGTGTGGACGGTGCGGGTCAGTCCTCGCGGCTGAAGAGGACGGCGCAGTCGATCGCGCGGCGCCACCGGGCGTACTCCCGCTCGCGCCGGCCGGAGTCCAGTGTGGGCCGCCACCGGCCGGCCCGGTGCCGGTTGGCGCGCAGGTCCCGCAGGTCCGACCAATAGCCGACGGCCAGCCCGGCCGCGTAGGCGGCGCCCAGCGACACGGTCTCGGCGACCAGCGGGCGGACCACCGGCACCTGGAGGAAGTCGGCGACGATCTGCATCAGCAGGTTGTCGGCGGTCATCCCACCGTCCACGTTGAGCGCGGTCAGGGCCAGCCCGGAGTCGGCGTTCATGGCGTCCACGACATCGCGGGTCTGCCAGCCGGTCGCCTCCAGCACCGCGCGGGCCAGATGCCCCTTGGTGATGTACGACGTGAGACCGACGATCACACCCCGGGCCTCACTGTGCCAGTACGGTGCGTAGAGCCCGGAGAACGCCGGCACGATGTAGCAGCCGCCGTTGTCGTCCACCGTCCCGGCCAGCGTCTCGATCTCCGACGCGGTGCCGATCAGCCCGAGCCCGTCACGGACCCACTGCACCAGCGAGCCGGCGATCGCGATCGAACCCTCCAGGGCGAACACCGGCGGCTCGCCACCGATCCGGTAGCCGACCGTGGTGATAAGTCCGTGGCGCGACCGGACCGGGGTGGTGCCGGTGTTCATCAGCAGGAAACCACCGGTGCCGTAGGTGCACTTGGCCTCACCCGGCTCGAAACAGGTCTGCCCGAACAGGGCCGCCTGCTGATCACCGATGGCGGCGGCGATCGGCACCCCCGGCAGCACGGTCTCGGCTGTTCCGTACACCTCGGAGGAGGATCTGATCGCGGGCAGCATCGCCCGCGGGATCCGGAAGAGGTCCAGCAGCTCGTCGTCCCAGTCGAGGGTGGCGAGGTTCATCAGCATCGTGCGGCTGGCGTTGGTCACGTCGGTGATGTGCAGGCCACCGGTGAGGTTCCAGATCAGCCAGCTGTCCATCGTGCCGAAGAGCACCTCGCCACGTTCGGCGCGGTCCCGCATACCGTTGTCGAGCAGCCACTGGATCTTCGTGGCGGAGAAGTAGGTGGCCGGCGGAAGACCGGTCCGGCTCTTCACGAGGTCGGCGTCGATGGTGGAGACGTCGGTGCGGGTGTCCTGCCAGACGATCGCCGGTGCCACCGGGACGCCGGTGGCACGGTCCCACAGCACCACGGTCTCCCGCTGATTCGCGATCCCGATCGCCGCCACCTCCGGCGGATCCACGTCGCGCAGCGCCTGCGGGATCAGCCGCCGCACGTCACGCCAGATCCGGGCGGCGTCGTGCTCCACCCACCCCGGCCGTGGATAGGACTGCGGATGCTCGGCCCGCACCACCGACACCACCGTCGCCCGCCGGTCGAACAGGATGCACCGCGTCGACGTCGTCCCCTGATCCACCGCCAGCACGTAACTCATGACCCGGCCACATCTCTGGAGATCGACCGGGCGGCCGCCAGCACGTGGTCGACAAGCGCCGGCCGCGCCTGCCGCCGGGTGTCGGTCAGCCGCTCCACCGGCCCGGCGATGCCGACGGCACCGACCACGAGACCGCCGGAGGTGCGGACCGGCGCGGCGATCCCGGCGAGTCCGGGCCGCCACTCCTCCACCGACAGGGCCCAGCCGCGGGCGCGGGTCCCGGTCAGCATCCGGGCGAGATCACCGCGGTCGGTCACCGTCCTTCGCGTGTACGGGCTGAGCACGCCCGCCATCACCGAGGCCGCGGCCGGCGCCGAGTAGGCGAGCAGGACCTTGCCGAGCGCGGTGGCGTGCGGCGGAAGCCGGATCCCGGTGTCCAGTGACTGGGCCGAGTCGTCGGGCCGGAAGACGTGGTGCACGACGAGGACCGCGCCGTCGTCGAGCACGCCCAGCCGCACCTCCTCGCCGCTCCGGGCGGCCAGCGCGTCGGCCCAGGTGAGCGCCCGGCCGCGCAGCTCGTTGGCGTCGATGCCGGTCGAGCCCAGATCGAGCAGTCCCCGGCCGAGCCGGTACCGGGCGGTCCGCGTGTCCTGCTCGACGAACCCGACGTGCTCCAGGGTCCGCAGGATGCTGTGCGCGGTGGATTTGGGCAGGCCGAGCGCGTCCGCGATCTCCTTGACGCGCAGCCGGTCCGGCCCGGCCGCCAGCAGGCGCAACACGGCCGACGACCGCTCGATCGACTGGATCAGCCCAGGCACGTGCGACATTGTCGCACGCACCTCGTTGCCGCACCCCCGAACGCTCCCTAGCGTCGCGTCCAACGGCCCGGCTGGTTCCCACCGCTGTCTCAGCAGGCCTGAGACAGCGGTGGGAACCAGCCGCGGGTTTGACAGGGAGGTTCAGTGACGCGGTACGTGGGCGCGATCGATCAGGGCACCACCAGCACACGGTTCATGATCTTCGACCGGGCCGGTCGCGAGATCGGCCGTCACCAGCTGGAACACCGGCAGATCCAGCCGCGGTCCGGCTGGGTCGAGCACGATCCCGCGGAGATCTGGGAGAACACCCTCAAGACCATCGCGGTGGCGCTCGCCGACACCGGGCTCACCCCCGCCGACCTGGCCGCCGTCGGGATCACCAACCAGCGGGAGACCGTGGTGCTGTGGGACCGTGCCACCGGAGCGCCGGTCGCCCCGGCGATCGTCTGGCAGGACACCCGCACGGACTACCTCATCCCGTCGATCGACGCCGACCTCGTCCGCAGTCGCACCGGTCTTCCGCCGGCCACCTACTTCTCCGCCACGAAGATCCAGTGGCTGCTCGACAACGGACTCCGGGACCGCGCCGAACGCGGCGAGGTGCTCTTCGGCACGATCGACTCCTGGCTGATCTGGAACCTCACCGGTGGCCTGCACATCACCGACGTCACCAACGCCAGCCGGACGATGCTGATGAACCTCGCGACCCTCGACTGGGACGACGAGCTGCTGGACCTCTTCCGGATCCCCCGGACGATGCTGCCGCGGATCCGGTCGTCGGCGGAGGTCTACGGCACGGCGGAGGCCGTACTCCCCGGGGTGCCGATCGCCGCCGCCATCGGTGACCAGCAGGCGGCCCTGTTCGGGCAGACCTGTTTCGAGCCGGGTGAGGCCAAGTGCACCTACGGCACCGGTGGCTTCCTGCTGATGAACACCGGCACCACCCCGGTCCGCTCCAGCCACGGACTGATCACCACGGTCGGCTACCGCTTCGGGACCGAAGCCCCCGTCTTCGCCCTGGAAGGGTCGATCGCCGCCTGCGGCGCCGCCGTCCAGTGGCTGCGTGATCAGCTCGGTGTCCTGGAGACGGCCGGAGACAGCGAAACCCTGGCCGGGCAGGTCGAGGACAGCGCCGGCGTCTGCTTCGTACCGGCGTTCTCCGGTCTGTTCGCCCCCTACTGGCGCCCGGACGCCCGGGCCGCCATCGTCGGCCTGTCCCGCTTCCACACCGCCGCCCACATCACCCGGGCCGCCCTGGAAGCCATCTGCTACCAGACCCGGGACGTCGTCGCGGCGATGGCCCAGGACTCAGGGACCGCCCTGGACTGTCTCCAGGTCGACGGCGGGGTCACCGCCAACGCCCTCTGCATGCAGTTGCAGGCCGACATCCTCGGCGTCCCGGTCAGCCGGCCGGCCGTCGCCGAGACCACCGCGCTCGGAGCCGCCTACGCGGCCGGGCTCGCGGTCGGCTTCTGGAACTCCCTGGACGATCTGCGCGCCAACCGGCACGAGGACCGGCGCTGGCAGCCGTCCTGGTCGGCGGCCCGGCGCAGCGAAGGCATCACCCGATGGAGTGCGGCCATCGACCGCACCCTCGACTGGGTCAGCGTCGGCTGACCCGCCGGAAAAGAGGATCAGAGATGAAAACCGGAGTGATCTCGCCCCAGGCCCGTACGAAGGCCCTCGCCGCCATGTCGTCCGGCCCCGAGTTGGACGTGCTGGTCGTGGGCGCCGGCGTGGTCGGCGCCGGCTCGGCACTCGACGCCGCCACCCGCGGCCTCTCCGTCGGCCTCCTCGAAGCCCGGGACTTCGCCAGTGGCACCTCCAGCCGGTCCAGCAAACTCATCCACGGCGGCCTGCGCTACCTGGAGATGCTGGACTTCAGCCTGGTCCGGGAGGCGCTGCGGGAACGCGGACTGCTGATCCAGAAACTCGCCCCGCACCTGGTCCGGCCGGTGCCGTTCCTCTACCCGCTGCAGAAACGCGCCTGGGAACGCCTGTACGTCGGTGCCGGCGTGGCCCTCTACGACATCCTCGCCCTCGGCGGCGGGGCCGGCGTGCCGATGCACCGGCACCTGAGCCGCGTCGAAGCGCTCAAGGCGTTCCCGTCGCTGCGCCCGGAGACCCTGGTCGGAGCGATCCGCTACTACGACGCGCAGGTCGACGACGCCCGGCACACCATGTTCCTGGTCCGCACCGCGGTCGCCAACGGCGCGCACGTCGCCTCCCGCACCGAGGTCACCGGCTTCCTCCGCGAGGGCCGCCGGGTCGTCGGCGTCACCGCCCGCGACCTGGAGACCGGCGCCGAACTGACGATCCGCGCCCGCACGGTGATCAACGCGACCGGCGTGTGGACCGGCGACAGCCAGGCGATGCTCACCGGCGAACGCGGCGAATTCACGATCACCGCGAGCAAGGGGATCCACCTGGTGGTGCCGCGCGACCGCATCGCCGGCCGCACCGGCATTATCCTGCGTACGGCCACCAGCGTCCTGTTCGTGATCCCCTGGAACCAGCACTGGATCATCGGAACCACCGACACCGCATGGGACCTGGACAAGTCCGACCCGGCCGCGTCCGGAAAGGACGTCGACTACCTGCTCGACGAGGTCAACAAGGCTCTCGCCGTGCCACTGACCCGCGACGACGTACAGGGCGTCTACGCCGGTCTGCGCCCACTGCTGTCGGCCGAGGCGGCCAGCACCGCGAAACTGTCCCGCGAGCACGCGGTCGGCAACCCGGTCCCCGGCATGATCGTCGTCGCCGGCGGCAAGTACACGACGTACCGGGTGATGGCCAAGGACGCCGTCGACGCCGCCGTCGGTGAACTCGCCGCCCGCGTCCCCGCCTCCTGCACCGACCAGGTCCCGCTGCTCGGCGCCGACGGCTACCGCGCCGCCTGGAACCGCCGCGCCGCCCTGGCCCGCGAGTCCGGCCTCACCGTCACCGTGATCGAGCAGCTGCTGCACCGCTACGGCACCCTGATCGACGAGGTGCTGACACTGATCGAGGAGGACCCGTCCCTCGGCCTGCCCCTGGACGGCGCCGCCGGCCACCTGCGCGCCGAGATCCGCTACGCGGCCAGCCACGAAGGCGCCCGGCACCTCGAGGACGTGCTGTCCCGGCGTACCCGGATCGCCTTCGAGACCCCGGACCGCGGCGTCGCGGCAGCCCGCGCGGCCGCCGCCCTGATCGCGCCGGTCCTCGGCTGGACCGCCGCCGACGCCTCCCGCGAGGCCGACGCCTACGAGTCCCGTGTCATCGCCGAACTCGCCGCCCAGCAACAGCCCGACGACGCCACCGCCGACGCCACCCTGCGGCGCACCTCCCTGGCCACCGCCGCCTGACCGGTCCGCTCCGGCGTGCGAGGACGCACGCCGGAGCACCACCGCCGTTTCTCCCTCCGCCCGCGAGGCCCGGTACCACCACGCGACCGTCGGCCGGTTCCACCCGACGCGCTCCACAACAACCCGGCCCCAGCCCCCGACGTACCCGGGCTGGTCCCCACCGCTGTCTCAAGCCCGCTGAGACAGCGGTGACAGCCAGCCGCCCCTTTCGGGCTGGGCCCCACCGCTGTCTCAAGCGCCGCGAGACAGCGGTGACAACCAGCCGCCCCTTTCGGGCTGGACCTCACCGCTGTCTCAAGCGCCGCGAGACAGCGGTGACAACCAGCCGCCCCTTTCGGGCTGGACCTCACCGCTGCCTCAAGCGCCGCGAGACAGCGGTGACAGCCAGCCCGGCGGGCGGAGCCGCCGGGCGGCAGAGCCCGGCCGCGGGCGCTCGCTAGCCTCGATCGGCTCGGGATCGGGTTTCGCTGTCGGCCGGGCCGCGTGGAGGCGGTACCGGACGACGGGCCGGGGCAGGGGGTGCGGGCGGGACCGGGTGACGGGCCGGGGGTGTGGGTGGGCGGCCGGCTTGGGGGGCGGTGCCGAGGGTGAAGGCGACGGTCGCGGCCACCGTGACGGCGCCGCACAGCAGGAGGGTGCCGGTGTAGCCGAGCAGGGCCACGGCACCGCCGCCGACGATGCCGGCCAGGACCATGCCGGCGGTGGTGGCGTTGGCGAACAGGGTGGTGGCGCGGCCGGTGGCGGGGGCCATCACGTCCTGGAACCAGCGGATGCCGGCGGCGCCGACGACGGCGATCGCGATGCCGCGGACCACCTGGCCGGCCACCAGCAGGCCCATGTCGTCGGCGAGCACGGTGAGGGCGAAGAAGAACACGAAGCCGCCCATGCCGGTGAGGATGATCAGGCGCTGGCTGATCCGGGCCGGTACCGCGGCCAGCAGCAGGGCGGCGATGACCTCGGCGGCGGCGCAGACGCTGAACAGGACGCCGACGGCCGAGGCGTTCTGGCCCAGTTCCCTGGTGACGAAGAGCGGCATGGCGACGGAGGCGGCGAACATCGCGGTGAAGAACAGGGTGATGCCGGTGGTGAGGAGGACCGTGACGGTCCGCGGGACCTTGGGGACGGGTTCGCCGCCGGGCAGGTCGGGTGGGTGGTGCGGGCCGGGACGGGGCACGGCGACCAGGACCCAGATCGCGGCGACGGCGAGGACCACGGCGGCGGTGCGGATGATGGCGCCGAACCCGGCGGCGGTGCGGACGACGGCGCCGATCAACGGGCCGGCTGCCCAGGCCAGCGACCACACCGAGCGCAGCAGCGGCACCGAGCGGCCGGCCTGGGGAGTGTCACCGAGCAGGTGCCGGCCCAGCGCGAACAGCTGCGGGAAGGCGGCGGCCAGGGCGGCGAGGAGCGTGACGGCGAGCACGAACAGCCAGGCGTACGACCGGACGACGGTCAGCAGCCACAGGGCGATCGCCCCGGAGAACATGGAGGCGGCCGCGTATCCACGGGAGGGGCGCCGGTCGTACCCGCGCCCGGCCAGCCACGCGAGCAGGATGCCGCCGGCGCCGTGCACCGACACGAAGGCGCCGGTCTGGAACGGGGTGAGGCCGACGACCTCGGTCACGAACAGGACGAAGTAGGAGCCGACCATCGAATCGGCCACGCCGAGCAGCAGCACAGCGACAGCCAGTGACATCGACATCGCTCACACAGTAACCCGGCGACGGAGAAATCAGCAGAGCGATCGGCCGTGCGGCACGGAAACCACGGATCGGAGGCGGTTTCAGGCCCAGATTCGCAGGAAGAGGATGCCGAGGAGATCGATGATCCTCATCAGCATCGGGTACATCGTGGGGAAGAACGCGCACACCAGCAGGATCAGCGCGCCGATGTTCTTGTCCTCGAACCACAGCCGCATCCAGGCCATGCTCGGGCCCGGTTTACGCAGCGCGTTCCACAGGATGCCGAAACCGTCCAGCGGCGGGATCGGGATGAGCGCCAGCAGGCCGAACGCGAGCAACCCGGTGCCCAGTGACAGCGCCACCTGCTCGGCGATCGGCATCGGGGAGCCGCGCAGGATCTCCCCCGGGTTCAGCACGGCCAGCGCCAACGTCGGGTGGACCAGGGCGAACCCGGCGATGATCAGCTCACCGGCGAGGATGCACGCGACCGGCCCGGCGGCGAACACCGCGGCGGCCCGGCCCCGGCCACGCCAGCGGGGCACCTCGTCGACCGTCAGCTGGCGGCCCCAGCCCATGCCACCGATCGCGGCCGCCACCGCCCCGAACGGGTCGATGTCGTGGCGGGGGCTGAACCGGACCAGTGGGCGGCCGTCACCGAGCCCGACGACGCGGGCCGTGAACCTCATGGCGACGGCACGCAGCGCCAGGCCGAGCAGGAAGGAGAACACCAGGGCGACGAACGCCACGGGTTCGCCGAGAGCGAAGAGCACGGTACGTGACCTAGCCTCGATCTGCCTGGGCGGCAATGACCTCGCGAGCGAGTTGGCGGTAGTTACGGGCGCCGGACGACGCCGGGTCCAGCGTAGTGATCGGGGCGCCCGCCACGGTCGACTCGGGGAACTTGACCGTCTTGGTGATGACCGTCTGGTACACCTTGTCGCCGAACGCCTCCACCACACGCTGGAGCACCTGGCGGCAGTGGGTGGTGCGGGAGTCATACATGGTGGCGAGGATGCCCTCGAGTTCGAGGTCGAAGTTGAGCCGCTCGCGCACCTTGTCGATGGTGTCGAGGAGCAGCGCCACACCACGGAGGGAGAAGAATTCACACTCCAGGGGGATGAGCACCCCGTGCGCGATGGTCAGCGCGTTGATCGCCAGCAGGCCCAGGGAGGGCTGGCAGTCGATCAGGATGAAGTCGTACTCCTTACGGACCGAGCGCAGCGCGCGGGCCAGCGCCATCTCCCGGGCGACCTCGTTGACCAGCTGGATCTCGGCCGCCGACAGGTCGATGTTGGCGGGCAGCAGGTGCAGCCCGGCCACATCGGACTTGATGATGACGTCCTCGGTGGCGACGTCGTCCTGCATGAGCAGGTTGTAGACGCTCAGGTCCAGGTTGTGCGGGTTGACACCGAGGCCGACCGAGCAGGCACCCTGCGGGTCGAAGTCGACGAGGAGGACCTTGCGCCCGTACTCCGCGAGCGCCGCGCCCAGGTTGATGGTGGTGGTCGTCTTACCGACACCACCCTTCTGGTTCGCCAGGGCGATGATGCGGGCCGGGCCGTGCCGGTCCTTCGGCATCGGCTCGGGGATCGGGCGGCGCATGGTGTAGGCCGTGGGGTCGGCGGGACCCAGGTCGGCACCGAGATCCAGGGAATTCTGCTGTTCGCGGAGGGCGGAGGTCCAGGCCTCCGCACGCTGGCCGTTCCCTGACATGTTCCTCGCCCCCCTTCGACTCGCAGCCGGAGCCGATGCCCGACTGTACGCCACGCGCCCCGCCCCGAAAGGGTTCAGCCGTTCGGCGTGTCGCGCCCACGCATCCATAGCCTCTAACGAGCCCGCGGGTGTGCGGTCGCGTACACCTCGCGGAGGCGTTCGACGGTCACCAGGGTATACACCTGCGTCGTGGTGACCGAGGCGTGTCCCAGCAGTTCTTGCACCACCCGTACGTCGGCGCCGCCGTCGAGCAGATGTGTCGCGTAGGAGTGACGCAGCGTGTGCGGGCTCACCGCGTACGGGCCGTCCACCGGAAGACCCACGGCCAGGGCGCAGCGGTGCAGGACCGTCCACGCGCTCTGCCGGGACAGCCGTCCGCCGCGGGCGTTCAGGAACACGGCGGGCGTGCCCCGGCCCGACTCGGCCAGCGAGGGCCTGGCCCGTACCAGATAGGCCTGCACCGCGGCCCGCGCGTAACCGCCGACCGGGACCACCCGGGTGCGGCCGCCCTTGCCCCGCAGGATCACCGCCGGATCGGTCTCCAGGTCGAGGTCGTCGATGTCCGCGCCGACCGCCTCGGAGATCCGCGCCCCGGTGCCGTAGAGGAACTCCAGCAGCGCCCGGTCGCGCAGGCCGAGCGGTGAGTCGGCGTCGGGAACCGCGAGCAGCCGGCCGATCTGGTCGACGTCCAGGGCCTTGGGCAGCCGCCGGGGCGGGGCGGGTGGCCGTACCTCCGCGGCCGGGTCGGTCGCCGCCAGCCGTTCGCGGACCGCGAACCGGTGCAGCCCGCGGACCGCCGAGATGGCCCGCGCCGCCGACGCCGACGCCAGGCCCTCCTCGCGGAGGCGGGCCAGATGCCCGGCGACGTGCGCGGGCCGCACGCCGGCGAGGTCGCCGATCCCCTCGGCCGCCAGCCCTTCGGCGTAACGGTCCAGGTCTCGGCGGTAGGACGCGAGGGTGTTGCGGGACAGCCCGCGTTCCACGGTCAGGTGGTCCAGATAGCTCTTGATCGCCCGCTCGAGACTCAGCGGAGCACCTCCGTCAGGGGTATCGAGGGCATCCCGTGTGCCTCCGCGACCGGCCCGTAGACCACCTCGCCGTCGAACGTGTTCAGACCGGCGGCGAGCGCGGGATCGGCGCGCAGGGCGCCGCGCCAGCCGCGGTTGGCCAGTTCCAGAGCGTACGGCAGAGTGACGTTCGTGAGCGCGTAGGTGCTGGTGTGCGGCACCGCCCCGGGCATGTTCGCGACGCAGTAGAACATCGACTCGTGCACCCGGTAGGTCGGGTCGTCGTGTGTGGTCGGCCGTGAGTCCTCGAAGCAGCCGCCCTGGTCGATGGAGATGTCCACGAGCACGCTGCCCGGCTTCATCCGCGACACCAGGTCGTTGGAGATCAGCTTCGGGGCCTTCGCGCCGGGCACCAGCACCGCGCCCACCACCAGGTCGGCGTCGAGCACGGCCTTCTCGATCTCGTACGCGTTCGACGCGATCGTCTGGATGTGCCCGCGATAGTCCGCGTCGACCGCCCGCAGCCGGGCCACGTTCTTGTCCAGCAGCAGCACCTCGGCCTGCATACCGAGGGCGATCGCGGCCGCGTTCAGCCCGGACACGCCCGCCCCGATCACCACGGCCTTCGCCGCGTACACCCCGGGGACGCCGCCCATCAGCACGCCGCGCCCGCCGCCCTGCCGCATCAGGTGATAGGCCCCGACCTGTGGGGCGAGCCGGCCGGCGACCTCGGACATCGGGGCGAGCAGTGGCAGCGAGCGGTCCGGCAGTTCGACCGTCTCGTACGCCACCCCGGTCACCCGGCGTTCCACGAGCGCGTCCGTGCACTCCTTCGAGGCCGCCAGATGCAGGTAGGTGAAGAGCACCTGGCCCGGGCGCATCCGGTGGTACTCCTCGGCCACCGGTTCCTTGACCTTGAGGATCAGATCGCCGAAACCCCACGTCTCGTCGGCGTCCGGCAGGATCACCGCCCCCGCCGCCCGGAAGTCGGCGTCGCTGATCGAGGAGCCGGCCCCGGCTCCGGACTGGACGGCCACGTCATGACCGTTACGGGTGAGTTCGTAGACGCCCGCCGGGGTGATCGCCACCCGGAACTCGTTGTTCTTGACCTCGGAGGGAATGCCGACCTTCATCTGCCGGACGTTACCCCTGACCTGCTGCTGCATGCGGTTTCGTGCACCGGTATCCCCCGGTCGGCGGTCCGGGCTGTACGGTTCCACCCGATGAGCGGCTTTCCCTGGCTTCTGGTGGACCAGAACACCGACGACGGTGAACTCGTGATCGCCGCCTGCTCCGACATCGACGGTCTGTTCGTCGAGGTGCCCCGGCCACCGGTCGAGCGGTACACCCTGCTGGGCTGCGAGCCGGCCGGCCGGCTGGCCGCGGCGTGCGACGGCGACGGCCCCGCCTGGCTGGGCAACGTCGGCCTGGACGCCATCCATCCGCCGCAGTCCAAGCATCCGGTCCACTGCTGGCACTGCGCCGAGGAGCTGCTGGACATCACGGTCCTGGACACCCGCCCGTCCGCCCTGGGCCGGGGGCTGCTCGACGTGACGCTGGAGGGCCGGCTGCGGATCGAGGAACTGGCCCGGTTCGCCCGCGGCGCCGACAAGGCACCGGACGCCGACGGGTATCTGCTGGTCGGCGTCACCGGTGACGGCGAGGAGGACTTCGGGCTGTGCCGTGAGGTGGCCGGGGTGTTCCGGTCCCGTCCGGCACCGGCGCCGCGCGGTGCCTCCCTGATCGGCTGCCGGCCGGAGCCGCCGTTGCAGCGCGCCCTCGACGCGCTGCGCCGCGGCGCGGCCCCGCGGCGCCGCTGGATCCAGGGTTCGATCTTCAGCGTCGACCGGGACGGTACGGCGGTCGGCATGGTCGGTGCGGGCCTGGGGGCCGAGGTCGCGGAGGTACGGCCGTCGCGTCTGGGCGACGGCCTGGTCGACGTCACCCTGCAGCCCACCTACGGCGACGCGATCGGTGGTCCCCGCCCGGCCGGGGCGCGCACCGTCTGGCAGCGCTGGCGGGCCGGGCGCCCGGACGTGCACGGTGAGTGGGCCGAGTACGACGCGGACCTGCGCCACGAGTGGGCCGGAGTCGCCCTGGCCCATCACGAGCAGCGTCCCGACCGGCCGGCGGGCACCCGCTATCACATGGCCGGGCGGCACATCACCGACGTCGAGGGGTTCTTCTGCGCCATCGGTGAGGCGGTCAACGGCCCCGGCGGCTACTTCGGGTGGAACCTCGGCGCCCTGCACGACTGCGCCAACGGCGGCTGGGGTGCGGCCCCCGGGTTCCGGCTGGTCTGGCACGACTCCGAGGTGGCGCGCAGGCACCTGGTGCCCGGCTACGACCGGCGCTGGTGGACCCCGGCCGTCACGATGGACGACCTGCTCGTCTACCTGGCCGACTCCGGAGTCGACGTAGAGCTGCGCTGACCGATTTTGCCCGGAACGCAGGGGGCCAGGTAGATTTCTGCCATGGCGGTCGATCGCCGCCGACCTGGGCATCCGCCAGTTCCTCGACATCGGCACCGGCCTGCCCACCGCACCGAACCTGCACGAGGTGGTGCAGGGCGTCGACCCGGCTTCACGGGTGGTCTACGTCGACAACGACCCGATCGTCCTGGTGCACGCCCGCGCCCTGCTCACCTCGTCATCGCACGGCTCCACCGCCTATCTGGACGCCGACCTGTCCTGTCCCGAGGTCCGCGCCTTCGACTTCAGCCGTCCGATAGCGATCAGCTTGCTGGCGATTCTGCAGTTCATCACCGACGATGCGGAGGCGTACCGGATCATCGACGCTCTCCTGGAGCCCCTCGCCCCCGGCAGCGCCCTCGCGATCTCCACCGTGACCGCCCACAACGAGCAGGCCGTCCTCGGCGCGAAGGCCTACACGGCCCGCGGCATCCCGGCCAGGCCCCGCACCGACGACGAGGTCCGCCGCCTGTTCCGCGACCTCGACCTGGTCGACCCGGGTGTGACCCTGGTCAGCCGGTGGCGCCCCACCGGCCCCACCCCCGACGACTTCCACGTCCAGATGTCCGGGGGCATAGCCGTCAAGCGCTGACGTCCCGCCTGTGCACGGTCAGGCGGTGCGGTTCGGTGTCCGGCTCGCCGACACCGAAGGAGATCACCCGCCGCGGGTGGATGCGGATGATCGCGTCCGGCCCGTCGACGGCCTCGCCGTGGCCGCGGATCTCCACGCAGCGGACCCGCCACGGGTCGGTCGACGGCAGATCGTCGACGACGAAGGCGACCCGGCCGTTGGCGGCCACGTTCCGGAACTTGCGGCTCGCCGCCATGTTGAAGCCGCGGATGTCGATCGTGGAGGTGTCCGGGTTCCAGGCGAACCCGACCGGGCTCACCTGCAGCGTCCCGTCCGGCTGCACCGTGGCCAGCCGGCCGAGCGCCTGCCCGGCGAGATATTCGAGTTCCAGCGCGGTGAAGGTCATCCGCCCAGCCTGCAACCTCGATCTAGGTTGAGGTCAACGGGTCAGCCGACGAATACGCAGAAGATGTGCCCGTCGGGGTCGGCGTAGGCGCGCAGGGGCTCTTCCGGGTCGTCGGAACGGTCGAAGCGGAGCGTGGCACCCAGCGACAGGATGCGGCCGTGCTGTTCGTTCAGCTCGTCGACGGAGGACACCGACGTGTCCAGGTGGGCCTGCTGGGGGATCTCGTCGCCCGGCCAGCTCGTCGGGCGTACCCCCGTGGTCTGCTGGAAGGACAGCTGGAAGCCGCCGTCGCGGGCCCGCAGCTGCAACCAGTCGCGGCCGCGCGGATCGTCCGAGCCCGCGGGAGGCGGCTCGTCGCCCTCGCGGTACTCCAGGTCGAGCAGCTCGCGGTAGAACTCGGCGAGCCTGCGGGCGTCGGTGGTGTCGAGCACGAAGGCCCGGAGCTTCGGCACGGTCATACCTCCGGGCGTACCCACCCGCCAGGATGTTGATGCGTACTCACCGGGGCCGCAGTGCCGCCAGCGCCAGGTCGACGATCCCGTCCGCGTACGCCTCGGTGAGCGGGCCGGTGCGCATCATCCAGCGGTGGTACATCGGCCCGATTAGCAGCTCGACGGCCTGGTCCAGGTCGACGTCCTCGCGTACCCGCCCGCGCAGTCTGTCCTTGATGGTGTCGAGCTGGGGCCGCAGAAGCCGGTCGCGCATCGTCGTGGCGAACGTCTCGCTGGACAGCGTCTCGATGGTCAGGGCCCGGGTGGTGACCGAGAGCCGCGGGTCGGCGAGTTCGGCGACGATGGCACGGACGACGAGGCGCAGGTCGGCTTCCAGGTCGCCGGTGTCGGGCAGCGCCGGCGGCCCGGCCTCGCCGATCTCCTCGACCAGGGCGTCGAGGACCACCGCACCGCGCCCGGACCACCACCGGTAGATGGTCTGCTTGCCGACACCGGCGCGGGCGGCGATCTTCTCCACCGTGAGGTCGGGATAGCCGGACTCGTGGAGCAGGGCGAGGGTCGCGTCGAGGATCGCCTTGCGGGCGCGTTCGCTGCGACGGCCGGGATCGGGAGTGGGCACGGCGCCGAGCGTATCGCAGAACGAGACGCAACGTCTCGTCTTGACAGTGGCGGGATTTAACGAGACGCTACGTCTCGTCTCGTTCATTGAAAGGAACCGTTCCCGTGCACATCGCCATGGTCAGCATCCCGTTCCCCGGCCACGTCAACCCGAGCATCGAGGTCATCCGTGAGCTGGTCGCCCGCGGCCATCGGGTCACCTACGCCAACGATCCGTCCTGGGCCGCGGCCGTCGAGGCGGTGGGCGCCGAACTCAAGCCGTACCGGTCGAGGCTTCCCGCCGGCGACGACTGGGACGGCGACATGATCGACCACCTGACACTGTTCCTGGACGACGCGATCGCGATGCTCCCGCAGCTGCGCGACGCCTACTCCGGCGACCGGCCCGACCTGTTCCTCTACGACATCGCCGGAGCACCGGCCCGCCTGCTGGCCGAGCAGTGGGGCATCCCGTCGATGCAGGTCTCCCCCACGTTCGTCGCCTGGGACGGCTACGAGCGGGAGATGGGACCGATGATCGAGCAGATGCGGGCCGACCCGCGCGGCGCCGCCTACTACGAGCGGTTCGAGCGGTGGCTGACCGATCAGAAGTCGACGATCACCGACAGCGCCGTCTTCCAGGGCCGCCCCGACCGCGGGCTGGTCCTGATCCCCCGGGCCATGCAGCCGTACGCCGACCGCGTCGACGAGAAGGTCTTCCGGTTCGCCGGCCCGATCCTCGGCGACCGCGCCGACCAGGGCGACTGGACCCGGCCCGCGGACGCGGAGAACGTGCTGCTCGTCTCGCTCGGCTCCACGTTCACCGACCACCCGGACTTCTACCGCACCTGTGTGACGGCGTTCGCCGGCCTGCCCGGCTGGCACATCGTGCTCCAGATCGGCAGACACGTCGACGAGGCGGTGCTCGGTGAGGTACCGGCCAACGTCGAGGTCCACCGCTGGGTGCCGCAGCTGCGGATCCTGCGCCAGGCCGACGCGTTCCTCACCCACGGCGGCATGGGCGGCTCGGTCGAAGGTCTGTACTGCGGCACGCCGATGCTCGTCGCGCCGCAGGCCGCCGATCAGTTCGGCAACGCCGAACGACTGGTCGAACTGGGGGTGGCCCGGCAGATCGACACCGCGATCAGCGCGGCGCAGCTGCGGGAGACGTTCCAGGACCTGATCAACGACCCGGAGGTACGCCGGGCGAGCGCCGGGATCAGCCGGGAACTACGAGCCAACAGCGGAGCCGGGTACGCCGCGACGCTCGTGGAGAACGCCGCGGCGCTCAGGTAGGCCGGCGCGGTGCCGGTACGGGAACGCCGCGGCGTGACGTCAGGCGGCCGGGAGGACGGTCCAGCCGGTGTCGCGGGCCCGTGCCGCGGCCAGGACGCCGGCGACCGCGGCCGCGTTGGTGATCTCGCCGCGGAAGACCATGGCGACACACTCGTCCAGGTCGACGCGGCGCACCTCCAGGTCGGCCTCCTCGGCGGTCCGCTCGTGCCGGTCCGCTGGGGGCACCGGAGCCAGGTCGCGGGCGAGGAAGACCCGGACCGACTCGTCGGCGAAGCCGGGCGAGGTGTGCAGATCGATCAGCCGGTCGATCCGGCCGGCCGTGAGGTCGACCTCCTCGGCCAGCTCCCGGGCCGCGGTGAGCGTCTCGTCCTCACCGACCACGTCACGCAGCCCGGCCGGCAGCTCCCACAGGTGCCGGCCGACCGGGTGCCGGTACTGCTTGATCAGCACCACCCGGTCCTGCTCGTCGAGCGCGACCACGACGACGGCGCCGCGGTTCTCCACCACGTCGCGGGCCGCGGTGCTGCCGTCGGACATGGTGACCTGGTCGGTGTAGACCGAGAAGATCGCGCCGTGGTACCGCTCGGCCCGGGACACCGTCTCGTGGGCGAAACCCATCTCAGGAGGCCTCGGGGACGTCGATCTCGACCGGCAGCTCGTCCGCCGCCGCATACACGATCGCCGCCTTGACCAGGCCGTCGAAGAGCGGGTGCGGCCGGGTCGGGCGGCTCTTCAGCTCCGGGTGCGCCTGGGTCGCCACGAAGTACGGGTGCACCTCCCGGTCCAGCTCGATGAACTCGACCAGCCGCCCGTCCGGGGACGTGCCGGAGAACACCAGACCGGACTGCGCCAGTTTGTCGCGGAAGTCGTTGTTCACCTCGTAGCGGTGCCGGTGCCGCTCGGAGATGCTCGTCGCGCCGTACACCTCGGCGACGATCGAGCCCTCCTTCAGCTTCGCCGGGTAGGCGCCGAGCCGCATCGTGCCGCCCAGATCACCCTTGCCCGCGACGATGTCCTCCTGGTCGGCCATCGTCGAGATGACCGGGTAGGACGCCTTCTCGTCGAACTCGACCGAGTTGGCACCGGCGAGCCCGGCCAGGTTGCGGGCGGCGTCGATGGTCATGCACTGGAGACCCAGGCACAGGCCGAGGATCGGGATCCGGTTCTCCCGGGCGTACCGCGACGTGTTGACCTTGCCCTCGATGCCGCGCACGCCGAAGCCGCCCGGGATGACGATGCCGTCGGCGCCCTTCAGAGCGGCCGCGGCGCCGGCCGGGGTGACACAGTCGTCGCTCGGCACCCACCGCAGCTGGATCTTCACGGTGTTACCGAAGCCGGCCGCCCGGATCGCCTCGCTGACCGACAGGTACGCGTCCGGCAGATCGACGTACTTGCCGACGAGCGCGATCGTGATCGTGCGCTTCGGGTGGTGCACCCGCTCCAGCAGGTCGTTCCACGTCTTCCAGTTGACGTCCCGGAAGGACAGCCCCAGACGGCGCACCACATACGCGTCCAGGCCCTCGTCGTGCAGCACCTTCGGGATGTCGTAGATGCTCGGCGCGTCCGGGCAGGCGATGACGGCCTCGACGTCGACGTCGCAGTAGAGCGCGAGCTTGTGCTTCATCTTCTCCGGGATCTCCCGGTCACTGCGGCAGATCAGGGCGTCCGGCTGGATACCGATGTTGCGCAGCGCGGCCACCGAGTGCTGGGTGGGCTTGGTCTTCAGCTCACCCGACGGGGCCAGGTAGGGCACCAGCGACACATGCAGGTAGAAGACGTGGTCCCGGCCGACCTCGTGGCGGACCTGACGGATCGCCTCCAGGAACGGCAGGGACTCCATGTCGCCGACCGTGCCGCCGACCTCGGTGATCACCACGTCCGGGACGTTGCCGTTCTCGTCCGGGTCGGCCATCGCGAAGATCCGGCTCTTGATCTCGTTCGTGATGTGCGGGATGACCTGGACGGTGTCACCGAGATACTCGCCACGCCGCTCCCGGGCGATGACCGCCGAGTAGACCTGGCCGGTCGTCACGTTCGCCTTGCCGGAGAGGTCACGGTCCAGGAATCGCTCGTAGTGACCGACGTCGAGGTCGGTCTCCGCCCCGTCCTCGGTGACGAAGACCTCACCATGCTGGAACGGGTTCATCGTCCCCGGGTCGACGTTCAGGTAGGGGTCCAGCTTCTGCATCACGACGCGCAGACCGCGGGCGGTGAGCAGATTGCCGAGGCTGGAGGCGGTGAGGCCCTTACCCAGCGAGGAGGCGACGCCCCCGGTGACGAAGATGTGCCGCGTGTCGCGCACTGTTGAGGCCAAGGCCCGCTCCCGTGGTCGCCGTTTCATCGGTTCTTGCGGCCGGGGCAGGACCCCATCCACGGGAGTTCACCGTAACACTGTTTGTCGGCAGCTCCACGTTCGGGCTGGTGGGCGTGCGTGTCATGAGACGGTTACCGGATCATCGTCGGATTTACGTAGTAACGGCCCGCCCGGCCCGTCCGTCTCACCCGGTGGCGGCGTCCGGTCGGCGGCGTGCAACAGCACCCGCAGCGCCGTCAGCACCGCCACCGGCACCGCCGCGGCGGCCGCCGCACCGGCCGATCCGAGAGCCGTGCCACCGAGCACCCCGGCGATCACCGTCGCCACCGCGGTCCCGGCCACCCCGCCCCGGACCGCCGGATGCAGGCCGTAGACCCGGTTCAGGCCGCCCCACGGGGAGAACTGGCAGAACGCCAGCATCGCCGCGCCCAGCAGAGCCAGCAGGGTCAGCGGACTGTCCACCAGCGCCTGCCCGTTCGCGGCCGCGGCCCGCTGCACCGACGGCCCGGCCGTACCGTCGGCCAGCGAGGTCAGGAACCGGCCCAGCGTGCCCTGCTCCAACGGCGCCCGCCGCAGGTCGAGCACCGCGAACGTGATGGTCACCACGACACCGGTCAGCGCCGCCCACGCGATCCGCGGGAAGGTCAGCCAGCCACCGGTGCTGATCGCCGCCGCCACACACGCCCCGGCGGTCACCGCGATCGCGCCCACCGGATCCGCGCCCATGTGGCCACTGCCGACCATCACCACACCCAGGCCACCGAAGATCACCATGACCAGCGGCCGCCAGCGCCGGGTCACCCACTGCGCCAGCGAGCCGGCCAGCAGGAACAACCCGGCCACGAACACACCCAGCCCGACACCGCCGAGCCCGGCATAACGAACGCCGTGCACCGCCGAATAGCCGGCCACCCCGTTCAGCTGCAACCGCGCCCCGGTCGCCAGGTCCACCGTCACCACCAGCACCGCCACCGCGGCGGCCGCGGCCATCGGCCACAACGTGCGCGGATACCGCGGCGCCAGCCGGATCAGCAGCGTCCCCAGGATCATCAGCGCGGCCGTCGCCGACCCGAACATCCAGGCCGGATGCGCGCTGCTCCACCATGGGACCACGTCGGCGAGCAGCGCCGCCGGGATCGCCAGCCCACCCGCCAGCAACGCCGCCTCGGCCAGGTCGACCAGGCGGCGCGGCGGCAGCGGCGGGCCCAGCGGACCGGCGTGCCGGCGGGCCCGGACCAGAACCGGGATCACCGCCACGAAGAGGACCGCCTGAAGGATCGCCAGCACGGTGAAGAAGATCTCGGCGACACCACGCTGGGCGATCGCCCGCCGGTCGGCGTCCTGCCCGCCCTGCATGGCCCCGGCCGGATCAACGGTACGGCCCGGCGAGACCGCCGCGGGGTAACCGGCGAACAGCTTCTCCGGCACCGGCCTGCCGAGCGCCGCCAGCACCGTCGGGGCCAGATCGACCAGCTGGAGGTAGCCCTCCCGGCCGGTGCCGGCCGAGGTCAGCCAGCCGGTCTCCCAGCCCGGACCCTCGGCGATCGCCACGTGCAGGCGGGAGGTGGCCTCGGTGTCGGCGAGCCCGGCGATCAGCATCAGCGAGTGCGGAGGGCGGGCGGCGAGGACCCGGGCGAGGGTACGGTCGGCGGCCTCCACCGCGGCCCGGCGCTCCGCACCGGCACCGTTGATCGTGCCCAGGTCCACGATGCTCAGGACACAGTCGCGCAGCAGCCTGGCCGGTTCGGCCGGAAGCTCGGGGACGTAACGGTCGACCCGGCCGAACGGGCGGGCCGCGGCGATCGCCGCACCCGGGCCGACGGCGACCGTGCAGCGCACCGACTCGGCCAGCGCGCCGGGCGTCGTACCGTACGGCAACCGGTCCTGGTTGGTCCGGACCACGGTCGGCTGGTCGGTGAGGTTGGCGCCGATCCCGTCCGGCCGGACGAGTCTCGGCTCCGCGGCCGGACAGCGGCCGGAGACGGCCCGGGTGTCCCAGGCCGCGTAGTTGCCGGCGCCCAGCGTCAGCCAGCCGTCCGACGGGCAGGTCACCGCGTGCGCCGACCGCACCGACAGCCAGCCCACCGAGCCTTTCGACGCCTCCTGCCACAGTGCCGGGGTGCGCTGCGGGTCCAGGTCCTCCCAGCGCAGGCCGGCCGCGGCCGCGACCACCACGTAGTCGGCGTCGCCGCCGTGCTGCCGCTCGGCCGGCCGGAGTGCGAGCACGGCGAGGCTGGCTGCCGCGACCAGAGCCACCATCAGGTACGGCACCCACGCCGCTACCAACGGCCGGCGCGGTGTGCCGGGTTTCCGGACGCGCCGTAACCGGTCTAGCAGGGTCCTTGGCGTCTCCGCCTTCACCGCCGGGACGGCTTCCGCGGGTCGCGCCGGTCCGGGTTCCCGTTTCCCAGGATCCGGCCGGTCCGGCCCCGACCCTTCCGGCCCCGATGCGGCCGGATCATTTTCGGTCGGCTCCGCTTTGCTCGGCTCCGGCTTACTCGGATCCGATTTGTTCGGTTCAGTCTGATTCGGGTCTGTTCCGTTCGGGTCCGGGTTCACGGTCACCGGCGGACCGCCGCGACCTCTGCGTAGCCCGACAGCACGTCCGCCACCACGTCCTCCTCGGTCGGCCAGCCGGCGGCCTGTCGCGGCCCGCGGGCGGCGTAGTCGGCACGCAACGCCGGATCGCCGAGCAGCCGCCGGACCGCCTCGTCCAGCGCGTCGAGATCATTCGGCGGGATCTGCACCGCCGCGTCGCCGACCAGGCCGGGCAGCCCACCGACCGCCGTGGTGACCAGCGGCACCCCGGCGTGCAGCGCCTCCTGCGCGAACAGCTGCCGCGCCTCCCAGTCGCTGGTGATCACCGCCAGGTCGGCGCCGAGCAGCAGATCTGGCACATCGGTACGGTGCCCGAGCAGGTGAACCGGAGCGTGCAGCATCGACGCGCGCTGCGCCAGCGGCATGTAGCTGGGCCCGGAGCCGGCGATCACCACGACCGGGGCCGGGGTGAGGTCACGCCACCGGGCGGCGGCGTCGATCAGCAGGTCGTGGTGTTTCTGCGGGTGCAGCCGGCCGACCGACAGGATCAGCGGGGTGTCGCCGCGCAGCCCGAACTCGGCACGCACCGCCGACCGGGTCCGCTTGGGCGGCGCCAGCTGGGACGTCGCGACGGGGCCCAGCCGGGCGTTGCGGGCGCCGAGTGCCACCGCCCGGTGCACCAGGTCGTCGGAGGCGCCGAGGGTCAACATGGCGTTGCGCGCCACGATCCGCTCCAGCAGGGCTCCGGCCTGGCCTTTCAGCCCACGCGCGAGGACCGCGTTGTGCCAGGTGACCACCAGGGGTACGCCGGTCCGCGCGACCGAGGCCACGAAAGCGGCCCGCAGCCCGTGCGCGTGGATCACCTCGGCGTCACGTCCCGTGATCGCCCGGCGCAGCTGCCGGATCGCGCCGGAGTCCTGCGGGCCGGGGTCGGCCGGGATCTCCACCACCGCGAAGTCGATGCCGCTCGCCGTGAACCCGAAGTGCTGGTCGACCGCGGACGGCCCGCACACCAGCACCCGGCAGCCGGTGGCGACCAGACCGCGGGCCAGGGAGGCGACGTGCTGGCCGATCCCGCCGGTACTGGACGCCACCACCAGCACGACCGAGCCGCGCCACTCCCCGTCGCTGCTCACGACCCGCCAACCCCTCTCGTCCGTTACCAAGGCCCGGCCAGGATCTCGCACCCGGATCGGGCAGGATCCCGCACCCCCCGGTACCGCCGGCCAGGATCTTGCATCCGCACCGTCCGGAATCCCCCTCCGTACCGGCAAGGATCTTGCATCCGCACCGCAGGGAATCCTGATCCCGGCGACCGGAATCTTGCATCCGCACCCGCCGAGATCCCGATCCCCACCGGCCGGAATCTTGCCTCCGCACCGGCTGGGATCCCCATCCCCGCCGGCCGGGATCCTGCATCCGGGTCGGCGTGCCGCCCGGGAACCCGGCTGTCCGTCCCCTATCTGCGGAGCCGTCCGGCCAGGGCCGCCGCCGGTGGGCCGAGATCACGCCGGTCCAGCACGAAGGCGACGCCGAGGAACACCACGGCGACCGCCACACCGCCCAGCATGCCCTCAACGAGGCTGCCCAGCACGCCCGGGGTGGGCCAGAAAGCCGCCCGCAGACCGGCCACCGCACCCCACCCGGCGGCGCCGGCGGCGGCTGCCGCGAGTACCGCGGTGATCAGCGCCCGGCTGAGACCGGCCAGCGCGGCGGGCCCGGCGGCGCGGCGGACGGCCAGGACCAGCAGCAGTCCGGTCACGGTCATGCCGATCGCGTTGGCGAGCCCGAGACCGAACACCTCGCCCCCCGGAACCGGCGCCGCCGTGACGACGATCACGACCGCAGCGGCGGTGAGCCATCCCACGGCCGAGGCCACCGCGGCGGCCACCGTCGCCCCCCGCGCGTAGAGGGCCCGGGACAGCAGCGCGAACAGTGCGTAGCCGAGCAGGCCGGGCGCGAACCCGATCACGCCGGGTGCCGCGTTCGGTGCGCCCATCAGTGCGGTCATCGGGACGGCGAGACCGGCCAGCGCGGCGATGCCGAGGCCGGCCAGCAGCACCACGGAACGGGCGGTACCGGCCAGCGAGGTGGCATAACCCGCCTCGTCACCCCGCGCGACCGCCGCGGACAACCGTGGATAGACCGCGGTCGCCAGCGGGACCGCGAGCACCGCCCACGGCAGCAGGAACAGGGTCTGCGCCGTGCTGTAGGGCGTCATCTGCAGCGCGGCCAGGCCGACGATCAGTGCGGCCACCACCTGCTGGGCTCCGACCGTCACCGCACCGGCCCAGCCGAGCCGTACCGCCTGCCGCCCCTCCTCGCCGGGGAAACGGAACGACGGCCGCAGCCGCAGCCCGAGCCGGCTCACCGGGATCACCAGGCAGAGGCTGAGCGCCACGACCCCGAGGGTGGTGCCCACCGACAGCGTCAGCTCACCGGCCCGGCTCAGGCCGGCGAACCCGCTCCGCGCCCCGTCGATCCCGGCATAGGTGAGGTAGGCCGTCATCACCGTCAGGCTCGACAGCAGCGGCGCGATCACCGGCCAGGCGAAGCGGTGGTGCGCCTGGAGGACACCGGTCAGCACGATCCCGACGCCGTAGAGCGGCAGCTGCGGTGCGAAGATCCGCAGCATCCGCGCGGCGACCTCCTGCTGTTCCGGCGGCACGTCGCCGAGCAGTCCGGCGACCGGGCCCGCCACGAGCAGCAGCACCACCGTCAGCGGGACGGTCAGCACCAGCACCCAGGTCAGCAGGGCGGACGTGATCCGGTCGGCGCGGTCCCGGTCCCCGGTCGCGACCGCACCGGCCAGCAGCGGCACCACGAGACTGGCCAGGGCCCCGCCGGCGGCGAGTTCGAACACGATGTTCGGGATCAGGTTGGCGGCCAGGTAGAGGCTGGCGAGGCCGCCGTCCACCTCACCGTTGCCGACCGTGTAGAGGAACACCGTGGTCCGGCCGAAGCCGGCGAGCCTGGCCAGGATGGTGAGGATCGAGATCAGCGCGGCGGCACCGGCGAGCCTGCCCGCCGTACCCCTGGAGGGTCCGGAAGTGACCGGGGGCCCGGACGAAGCCGGAGACGCGGCAGCCGCGCCGGTGTCGGAGGGCCGCGTCACCGGGGACGGCGGCCGAGATCGTCGAGGGCGCGCAACCACGGGGTGTCCTGGATGACCTTGGTGAAGCTGACCTTCTCGCTGGCCGCGGTGAGCGCGGCCAGTCCGGCGAGCGCCGCCGCCCGCCCGGCCGTCCCGCTGCGGGCCACGAACGCCACCCCGAGCAGCGCGCCGAACGCGTTCGCCCCGGCGTCGCCGAGCATGATCTCCTCGCCGAGGTCGTCCGGCAGCAGGGCGGCACCCGCGCCGAGCATGCCCGCGGTCATCGAGGCGTTACGGCCCACCGCGAGCGGCGCCCCGAGGACCGCGCCGGCCTTGAGCGCCCGGCCCGGCCGCAGGTCGAGCAGGTTGATCAGGTTGGCGGAGCCGGCGATCACACCGGCGCCGAGGAGCACGTCGACACCACGGCCGAACCCGGTGCGGCGGCCGCTGCCGATCAGCGCGGACGCCGCGAGACCCGCCGCGCCCACTCCGACGATCTTGACGAGACCACTGGTGACGAAGCCCTCGCGCAGCGCGCCCAGGTGACCGGCGAAGCCCTTGGCCGCTTTCTGCTCGGGCCGGTTGCCGGCGACGTCGTCGTAGAAACCGACCGCGCCGCTGACCGCTCCGGCGATGGCCGCCGCCGCGCCGAGCCGGCCGGTGGCCGCGCCCGAAACGGCGCCGACGGTGGCACCCACCGCGAGGGCCGGGCCGCCGGCGAGCGTCACGGTACGGCCGTGGAAGTTGGTCCGCTCCAGCTCACGGGCCTGCGGATCGCGGCGCACCCAGCCGAGCACGCTACGTGCGACAAGGGCGCCGAGGGCGGAGGAACGGAGGTAGGCCATGGCCGCAGAGTCTAGACCGGACCGGCTAGGGGGCGGCCGAAGGCACGATCGACGTGGCGCCCGCGGCCAGACCGTACTGCCCGACCTTGTTCTGCACCACCCGCTCGACCGTGACCAGGGCGGTCGTGACCTGTCCCTGCACGGTGTTCACGTTGTCCACCGTGGAGATCTCCTGGACCAGCTTCGGATCGTTGCGGATCCCGGAGACGAGATTTCCCTCTCCCGCGTTGTCCCCGGCGACCACCAGCATCCGGGGGGTCAGTCCGAGTTGCTCGGCCATGGTCAACGCGTACCGGCTCTTCTTCTCCGCCTCGTTGTCGGTGGCGGGCACCCCGGCGATCAGGACGATCGCCTCGGCGCCGCCGGTCGCGCCGTCCTCGGCGGTGAGGTAGCCGGACTGAGCGAAGGCGGCCAGCACCGCGGTCACGTCCTCAGCCGTGGGCGTGCCGGGCGCGGGCGTGCTCGGCGTGCTGGGTGTCCCCTGGAACAGGGTGAGAGCGAGCATCGCGCTGGCCGTCTCGACACCGTCGCTGTTGAGCGGCAGGTTGGCCGTCGAGATGCTCGGCTCGGACAGCTCGTCGACCAGGAGCAGCAGATCGTTGATCGTCTTCGGGTCGAAGAACTTGTCCTCCACCCGCACCCGGGCGGTGATCGTCGCACCGGCCACGGTGAGCATCTTGACGACACCCTCGGTGTGGTCCTCGGTGCCCGGCAGCGCCACCACGGCGATCTTGCGGCCGGTCAGCTTGCCGCTGAGCAGGCCCGGCGCGATCTGACTGGCGAACTCCTGGCTGCGGTTGACCGACTCGTTGAGCTGGTTGACCTGCTCCCGGCGGACATTGTTGTCCTTGTTGAGAGCCTCCAGGTTGTTACGGAGGTTCTCCGAGACCGGGCCGTTGAGCGCGGCGGTGCCGACCACCAGGCCGATCGCCAGCGCGAGGAAGACCGCGGTGAGCGACACCACGTGGTACCGGAAGTTGATCACAACGCCCTCAGAAGAGATTGCCGAGCTGGAAGAGCAGATTGTCCCACCACTCGGACACGACGGTGAGGTATGCCTTCCCCACCGTGGACACCGCCACCGCGGACGCCATCGCCGCGATCGCGGACAGCACCAGCAGCAGTACCGCCGACCCGGAGATGCTCTGCCGGTAGAGCCGGCTCACACCTTTCGCGTCGACCAGTTTGCCGCCCACCTTGAGCCGGGTCAGGAACGTCGACGCCATGCCGCCGCGCCCCTTGTCCAGGAACTCGACCAGGTTGGCATGCGTGCCGACGGCCACGATCAGGGACGCGCCCTTCTCGTCGGCGAGCAGCATCGCCAAATCCTCACTGGTCGCCGCGGCCGGGAAGGTCAGCGCGTCGACACCCAGATTCTCCACCCGCTTGAGCCCGGGGGCCCGCCCGTCGGGATAGGCGTGCACCACGATCTCGGCGCCGCAGCGCAGCACGTCGTCGGTGACCGAGTCCATGTCACCGATGATCATGTCGGGGGTGTGGCCGTTCTCCACCAGCGCGTCCGCGCCGCCGTCGACACCGATCAGGACCGGTTTGTACTCCCGGATGTACGGCCGGAGAACCTCCAGGTCCTCCTTGTAGTCGTAGCCGCGCACCACGATCAGCACGTGCCGCCCGCCGATCCGGGTCTGCACATCGGGCACGCCGACACCGTCGAGCAGCAGATCACGTTCCTGCTTCAGGTAGTCCATGGTGTTCGCGGCGAACGCCTCGAGCTGCACCGACAGGCCCTCGCGGGCGTCGGCCATGGACTTGGCGACGGTCTCCGCGTCCTGCCGGACACCGGTGGCGACCGGCTCGCCGTCGAGCAGCACCACATCGCCCTCGATGCTGACCGTCTGCCCCTCGCGGAGGCGGGCGAAGACGTCCTCGCCGAGCTCGTCGACCAGGATCACCCCGCCCTGGATCAGCACCTCGGGACCCAGGTTCGGATACCGCCCGGAGATCGACGGCTTCGCGTTGAGCACCGCCATGACCCCGGACGCGACCAGCGAGTCGGCGGCGACCCGGTCCAGGTCGACGTGATCGATCACGGCGATCTCACCGGGGCGCAGCCGGCCGGTCAGGCGCTTGGTCCGCCGGTCCAGCCGGACCACGCCGGAGACCGGACCAGGGTCGACGCTCCTAGTCCGGCGGAGGGTGGGAATGGGAAGTCGCATCCCGGCCATCCTGACATGCCCCCGCACCCGGGGCCCCCGCGACATGCGCCAGCTCACCTTTATCAGGCGCGTTTCTCCCGTGCGGCCACGGAGAGTAGCTCCTCGGCATGCGCAATGCCCAGGTCGGAATCGGGCAGACCAGCTAGCATCCGGGACAATTCCCGGGCTCGTTCCGTTTCTTCCACAATGCGCACACCACTCGTCGTGATCGCCCCACCGGTGTCTTTCGCGACCACCAGGTGACGATCGGCGAACGCCGCGACCTGCGGCAGGTGCGTCACGACCAACACCTGATGGGTACGTGCGAGCCGCGCCAGCCGCCGCCCGATCTCCACCGCGGCCGTCCCGCCGACACCCGAGTCGACCTCGTCGAACACCAGCGTCGGCGGCCCGCCGGCACCGGCGAACACCACCTCGATGGCCAGCATCACCCGGGAGAGCTCACCACCGGACGCACCCTTCTGCAGGGGCAGGGCCGGGGCACCCGGGTGGGCGTGCAGCCGCAGCTCCACCTCGTCGGCGCCGTCCGGCCCGGCGGCCAGGGTCTCGCCGTCGACGGTGACGGCCGGCTCGTCCCGCGACGGCGCCCGGGTGAGCACCGCCACCTCGACCCGCGAATGCGGCATCGCCAGCCCGGCCAGCTCGACGCTGACCGCCTCGGAGAACCGTCCGGCCGCCTCCCGACGGGCCGCGGTCAGCCGCCCGGCCAGCTCGCCGACCGTCGCCTCCAGCCGCTGCCGCTCCTTGTCCAGCTCATCGAGCAGCTCGTCGGAGGAGTCCAGCACGCTCAGCTTGGTCCGCGCGTTCTCCGCCCAGGCGATCACGCCGTCGATGTCGTCGGCATATTTGCGGGTCAGGGCCCGCAGCGCGGCCCGCCGCTCGTAGATCGCCTCCAGCCGGGCCGGATCGGCGTCGAGCGTGCCCAGGTAGGCCGACAGCTCCGAGGCGACGTCACCGACCAGGGTGGCGGCCTCCTCCAGGCGGGCGGCCAGGTCACCGAGCGACGAGTCGACCGCCGACTGACCCTCCAGGGTCCGCCGGGCCAGACCGAGCAGCTGGGTCGCGTCGGGGGTGTCGTCGGCCGCCTCCACGCCGCCGGTCAGCGCCTGCGACGCCAGGATGGCCGCGACCCGCAGCCCCTCGGCGTGCTCCAGCCGCTGCACCTCGTTACGCAGATCGTCGTCCTCCCCGGGCTGCGGATCCACCCGGGTGATCTCGTCGAGACCGAGTTTGAGCAGGTCGGCCTCCTGCGAGCGCTGCCGCGCGTTGCGCCGGCGATCGGCCAGGTCCTCCACCACGGCCCGCCACCGGCTGAACGCCTCCTTGTAGGAGTCGATCAGCTTCTCGTGCGGTGGGCCGGCGAACCGGTCGAGCGCGGACCGTTGCTCCGACGGGCGCAGCAGGCGCAGCTGGTCGGACTGGCCGTGCACGGCCAGGATCTGCTCGCCCAGCTCGCTCAGCGTCGACACCGGCATGCTCCGGCCGCCGACGTGTGCCCGGGACCGGCCCTCGGCCGTCACCGTGCGGCTCAGCAGGATCGAACCGTCGTCGTCGACCTCACCGCCGGCGTCGGTGACCCGGGTCCGCACCGCGTCACCCAGGGTGCCGCGCAGTTTCAGCCGGCCCTCGACCACGGCCCGGCCCGGGTCGGCGCGGACCCGCCCGGCGTCGGCCCGGCCACCGAAGAGCAGCCCGAGACCGGTCACCACCATGGTCTTACCGGCGCCGGTCTCGCCGGTGATCACATTCATTCCCGACGTGAGCCGCAGCGTCGTGTCGTCGATGACGCCGAGCCCGGTGATGCGCAGTTCCTCCAGCACAGCCAGACAGTATCGGGAGCCCCCGACAATTGCCCAACGGCGGAGGTCTGATCAGCGTCGATTCCCGCGCCATCCGACGACCGGCAGACCGAACTTCGCGACCAGCGTGTCGGTGAACGGACGCGGCGCCAGCCGGACCAGACGAACCGGGAGCTGACCCCTTTCGACCGTCACCTGCGAGCCGGGCGGCAGATCCCAGGTCCGGCGACCGTCACAGCACAACACCGCAAAAGACGTGTACGGGTCGACCGTCAGCACGAACGTCGACGTCGGTGCGGTGACCAGCGGTTTGGAGAACAGTGCGTGCGCACTGATCGGCACCAGCAGCAGCGCCTCCACCTCGGGCCAGACCACCGGTCCACCGGCCGAGAACGCGTACGCCGTCGACCCGGTCGGTGTGGCACACACCACACCGTCGCAGCCGTACCGGGACAGCGGGCGGCCGTCCACGTCCACCATCAGTTCGAGCATCTGGGCCCGCTGGCCCTTCTCCACAGTCACCTCGTTGAGCGCCCACGACTCGGCGATCAGGCGGCCGTCGTACTCCGCCCGGACGTCCAGCGTCAGCCGCTCGTCGACGGCGTAGTCACCGGCCACCACCTCGGCGACCGCGTGGTCGATGTGATCGATCTCGGTCTCGGCGAGGAAACCGACCTTGCCCAGGTTGATCCCGAGCAGCGGTGCCTTCGCCGGCCGGGCCAGATCGGCGGCACGCAGGATGGTGCCGTCACCGCCGAGCGCCAGCACGATCTCCACACCCTCGGCCGCGTCCGGGCCGACCACCGGCTCCACCCCCGGGGGCAGCTCCAGGTCGTCGATCTCCTCGGCGATCACCCGGACCTCGAAACCGGCGGCGATCAGATCCAGCGCCACCGCACGGGCGTGCTGGGTACTCTGCCGGCGCCCGGTGTGCGTCACCAGCAGGGCCGAGCGCGTCATTTCTCCTCCAGCAGGGGAACGGGTCCAGCTTCGACGACAGCTTCGATCCGGGCCGGATCAGCCGGCGGGGCGTCCCGCCGGAACCACACGAAGAACTCCACGTTGCCACTGGGACCCGGCAGCGGGCTCGCGGTCACGTCCGCCACCCCCAGCCCCAGCCCGGCGGCGGCCGACGCCACGTCCGACACCGCCTCGGCGCGCAGCCGCCAGTCACGGACCACACCACCCGAGCCGACCTTCTCCCGACCGACCTCGAACTGCGGCTTCACCATCAGCGCGAGGTCGCCGTCCGGGCCGGTGCAGGCGGACAGCGCGGGCAGCACCAGCCGCAGCGAGATGAACGACAGATCCGCCACCGTCAGATCGACCGTGCCACCGATCGACTCGGGTGTGATCGCCCGGACGTTGGTGCGCTCCTGCACCACCACCCGGTCGTCGTTGCGGATCGGCCAGGCCAGCTGGCCGTACCCGACGTCCACCGCCACCACCTGCCGGGCCCCGGCGCGCAGCAGCACATCGGTGAACCCGCCGGTGGACGCGCCCGCGTCCAGGCAACGCCGTCCGGACACGGTCAGCCCGCCGGGAGCGAACGCCGCCAGGGCCCCGGCCAGCTTGTGGCCGCCGCGGGACACGTACTCGTCCTTCGGATCCTCACCGGACACCACGATCGGGTCGGCCGGATCGACCATGGCGGCGACCTTCAGCGCGGCGGTACCGCGCACCTGCACACGACCGGCCGCGACGAGCGCGGCGGCCTGCTCCCGGGAGCGGGCGAGCTTGCGTCGGACGAGCTCGGCGTCGAGACGCGCACGGCGGGCCATCGATTTCCTTTATTCTGTACGGTCGTTCAGCGGTCGATGCTGGCCAGGGTGTCCTGGAGCACCTGGTGCGCGGCCTCGTACTCGGCTATCTGCTCGGCCGGTGCCAGCCGCGCGGCGTTGGCGAGCGACCGTAGCACCGCGTCCACGGCGGGGTGACCGGTGTCCTCCCCGCCCGGCTCGGCCCCCGGCCGCACTGTCTGCGAAGCGCCCGGCTCGGATCCCGACCGCACCGCCTGCGGCGCGCCCGGGTCGGACAGCGGCCGCGCAGCCTGCGAAGCGCCCTGGTCGGACACCGGTCGCACTGACTGCGGGACGCCCGGTGGGAGACCGCCGGGCGGCGGGCCGGGGCGCGGGCCGGGCTGAGGGTAGGTCACGGCCTCACGCCTCCGAACTCTCGTTCCGGCTTACCGTCTCCGACGCCGGCGTCGCCTGTGTGGGCACCTGCGCCGTCTTCTTGGCCGGCGTCCGACTTCCGGCCGCCTTACGCGGCGCTGCGGCCTTGGTGGGTTCCGTGGCCTTGAGCGGCTCCGCAACCTTGCGCGGCGCTGCGGCCTTCCGGCTCGTGCTCTTCTGCGGCTCGGTGGCCGACTCGGCAGCACCCCGGCTAGGCGCCGCCTGCTCAGCGGCCGTCTGTCCGGCAGGCGCCTGCTCGGCGACGGCCTTCCTGGCCACCGCCTTCTTGGCCGGGGCCTGCTTGGCTACCGCCTGCTTAGCCGGGGCCCGCTTGGCTACCGCCTGCTTGGCCGGGGCCCGCTTGGCCACAGCTGGCTTTGCCGGAGTCGGCTCAGCCGCCACCGGCTCGACGAACACCGGCTCCACGCCGGCCGGCGTCTCGGTTGGCGCTCCAGTGACCGGAGTCGCGGCCGGCAGCACAATGGCCGGGGCGCCGGTGGACACCTCGTCCTGCACGACAGCCGGCCGCCCTGCTGAGCCCTCGGCCACTTCGGCAGCCAGCCCGGCTGCCTTCCGCGGCGCCCGCTTGGCCGGGGCGCTCTTAGCCGGGGCGCTCGTGGCCAGCGAATCCTTGGCAGGGACGCTCTTGGCCGGTGCGTCCTTGGCAGGCGCAGCCTTGACGGCAGCCGTCTTCGCCGGAGACCGTTTGGCGGGCGCCCGCTTGGTGGGCGACTGCTTCACGGGCTCCGCAGGAGCAGCCGCCGGCGGCTCAGTCGCGGCCGGAACCACGGGAGCGACCGCCGCGTTCGCCGACACCGTCGCCGGATCGGTTCCCGCTGCCGGCATCGCGTTCGGCTTGGCTTTGACCGCCTTCTTGGCCACCGTCTTCTTGGCCGGCCGGCCCGCGGGCACCTCCCGCGCCGCCGGCACGTCCGGCACCTCGGGGGCAGCCGGCACGGCCGGGGCGTCCCGCTCGATCGCGCCGACCCGGTTCTGCGCCTGCCGCAGCTGGCGTTCCAGGTCGTGCACCTTGGTCGTGAGGTCGGACACCTCCTCGGCGGTGGCCAATCCCACTCGCCCGAGTGCCCGGTCCACCTCGTAACGAACGATGTTGGTCAGCGCCTCGCGATTCGCGATGCCCGCCGACAGCAGGTCCTCCACGAGGCCCTGCATCTGCACCGCCGTGGCACCGCCTCGGTTGAGCAGCTCCCCGGCGACCTGTTGGGCCTTCTTCCGGGGGGCCTCCGTCAAGCCGAGTGCCAGGTCCAGATAAGCCCGCCATGCGTCCGGCATGTCTCGCCTCCTCTCGCCACGTCGGGTGCCACGCTACCGGGCACCTCCGGGAAACTCCTGGGGTACCGTGCCGGTGTCGTGAGGCAGGATGGTCCTATGGCCACCTTGGACCAGTGCCGCCGAGCGCTGCACGACCTCGCCGCCCGGTTGGAGACCAACGCCGAGGCCCGCGGAAAACTCGACCTGGACCGTACCCTCGCATGCCGTCTGACCGATCTGGGTGCCGCATTCCACGGCCGGATCACCGGTGGCCGCCTGGTCGACATCACCGACGGCGACGACCCGAAGGCGAAGATCGCGCTGGTCACGACGAGCGACGAGTTGCTCGACCTGGTGGCCGGCAAGCTCGAGGTGTCGCGTCTGATCACCGCCATCCGGGCTAACCCGTTCGACCTGCTCAAGCTCCGCAAGCTCCTCTGAACGACCGGACCGGCTGTGCCCGGGGATACGGGCCCGACCGGTAGGTCAGTTCAAAGATCGACGTCAGGTCGTCGCGGAGAGTGTCTCCAGACCGACGAGCACCTGGTCCGCGGCGGCGGTCGCCGCCGACAGCTGGGTGGTCACCTCGGCCAGCACGGCCGCCTGTTCCTCCACCGAGGACGCGATGTTGAGCTGCAACTCGTGGATGTCGTCGACGGCTCCGGTGGTGGAGGCGAAGGTGTGCGCCACGTCTCCGGTCTCGGCCACGATCGCGGTGATCACCTGGTTGACCTTCTCCACCGAGGTGGCCGTCTCCCGGGCGAGATCCTTGACCTCCCCGGCGACCACGGCGAATCCCTTGCCCAGCTCACCGGCGCGGGCCGCCTCGATGGTGGCGTTGAGGGCGAGCAGGTTGGTCTGCTCGGCCAGCGACGCGATGATCGCGTTCACCGCGGCGATCTCCCCGACCGACTTCTCCAGGCGGCGTACCTTCTCGCCGGCGGACGCGGCCGCGTCCTTGCCGGTGGACGCGGTCCCGGCGGCCTGCGCGGATCGTTGGGCGATGTCGCGCACGGACGTGGTGAGCGCCGCGAGTTCCCGGTCGACGGCGGCGACCGCCGAGATCGCGGTGTGCGCCTCGCCGCTGATCTGCGCGACGTCGGCGGCGATCCGCCGGGCCTGCGCGGCCGACTCCTCCGACCGTACGCGCAGATCCTCGGCGGCCCGCTCCCGCGCCTCGTGCTCGGACCGTTCGACCTCGCGGCGGGCGTCCTCGGCCTGCCGGGCGAGCACCTCGTTCTCGCGTTCCGCCTGTTCGGCGAAGTGCCAGAAGATGACGATGCCGGCCACCTCCAGGGTGACCAGACCGGCGTGCAGGGCGACCATGCCGAGAGCGGCGCCGACACCCATGTGATGCTCACCGAACACCCGTTCCGGGGACACCAGGCCGAGCACCCCATGATGTACGACGACCACGACGACCGCCGAGACCAGCGGCGCCCACTGCTGGTACAGCGCTACGAAGATCAGTACCGCGTACAGGTGGATGTGCGTGGACATCTCGCCACCGGTGAGCTCGATCGCCACGAACGTGCACGCGATCAGTCCGACGCTGACATGGCTGGCCCGGGCCTTGAGATTGTCGGCGGGCAGCAGCCCGGCGAGGGCGGCCCAGACGCCGACGGCCGCGGACAGGCCGACCGCCTCCCACGGTGACCGTGGCCCGAGAATGCCGACGACCAGGAACACCGGCACGTGGAACCAGAGCAACCGGCTCACGATCCGGTGCCGGGCCTGCCAGGACGCCTCGGAGAGCCGGGCACCGCGCGGCAATGTCAGAGAGCTCACGTCCCCCTGATCGACCGAGCGACGGCGCACATGACCCCGTCGGGCAAAAGGCCCAAGACCTGCCCGTTCCCCCGCGAACAGTGCCACGATGGGAGTAGGGAACCCACCGGCCGGCGGCCGTGCCGGCCCGATCAGGGAGGGACCATGATCCATGACCGTCCCGGCCTCCCGCGCTTCGACGCCACGCTGACCACCGCGAACGTCCACGAGCGCGCCGAACAGGTCGCTGTGCCCGACTTCGACTGGATGAGCACCCCGGTCCTAGCTTTCGTCGACGCGCTCCTGCACATCGACATGAACGCTCCGCCGCCGCGCCGCCACCACCACTTCCCGCCGCCCACCGCGGTCCCGCATCCGGCCGGCGCACCCACCACACCGCCGTTCGACACCGCCGCCCACAGCGGCGGCCACCTGCTGGCCGGCCTGACCCGCATGCACCGCTGATCCCACGCCGCCGAACCCACCTACCCGCCCCCCGGCGCGCATACCGAAAGCCGCCACTCTCACCGGCTGGCCACCACCGCTGCCTCACACCCCTCAAGACAACGGTGGGGACCAGCCCGAAAGAACCGGCTGGCCGCCACCGCTGCCTCACACCTCTCAACACAACGGTGGGAACCAGCCCGAAAGAACCAGCTGGCTGTCACCGCTGTCTCAGCGTGGCTGAGACAGCGGTGGGGACCAGCCGGGTGTGGGGGCGCCCGCGCAGCGGGCGGCTCTTTGAGGGCGCTGCGACAGCGCTGAGCGCTGGCCGCGGAGGATTCTGCCGAATCGCAGGTTCGCTGCCGTCGGCGGCGCGAAGGAGTAGGTCGGGGAAAGCGAACGGCCCTGGTCGCTGCGCTCCGGGTAGGGAGGCGGCGGCCAGGGCCGTTCGGGAGTCGAGCGGTGCGGGACCGGGGAGCGTGAGGGCTTTCCGGAGGTGCCGCGAGGTCAGTGCTGTTCGGGGAGGTTCCAGGAGGCCAGCAGTTCGCGGGCGTCAGTGGATCCGGCGGTGATCGCGGTGACCGGGACACCGGTCCAGGTGACTCCGCAGAGCAGGCGCAGGGCGTCGACCGGGGTACCGGAGCCGTCCAGCTCGACGCCGTCGGCGTTCCGCGTCAGGCGCCAGCCACCGATCTCGTCTCCTGGACCCCCGCCGCCGGTGACCGGAAGGCGGGCCTCGTCGGCTGGGCGGAACAGGCCGGACATGTCGGCGGCCACATAGGTGGGTCGCCGGTCCTCAGGGGCGGTCAGCAGGTCGGCCGGGCCGCTGACCCCGGTCAGGACGAGCAGGCTGTCCATACCGGCGGTGACGGCGCCCTGGATGTCGGTGTCCAGACGGTCACCGACGGTCAGCGGACGCTCGGCCCGGGACTGGGCGGCCGCGGTCCGGAACAGGCCGGGCTGCGGCTTGCCGACGACCACGTCCGGGTCACGGTCGAGGGCCGTTCGCAGCACCGCGACGAGCGAGCCGTTGCCCGGCAGCGGACCACGCGGGCTGGGCAGGGTGCGGTCGGTGTTGGTCGCGAACCAGGTCGCCCCGGCCCGTACCGCCACCACCGCCTCGGCCAGGATCTTCCAGCCGACCTCCGGGCCGTACCCCTGGACCACCGCGACCGGCTCGTCCTCCGCCGAGTCGACCGGGGTCAGACCCGCGTCGCGGACCTCGGCGCGCAGCGCCTCCGCCCCGACCACCAGGACCGGTGCCCCGGCCGGCAGCCGCTCGGCGAGCAGCGCCGCCGCGGCGCCGGCCGAGGTCAGTACCTCGGCCGGCTCCGCGTTCACACCCATGCCGGTCAGCAGCGCCGCCACGTCGGCGGCGCGCCGGGACGCGTTGTTCGTGGCGAACGCGATCGGCGTCGCGCCGGAGCGCAGCTGATCGATCGCCTCGGCCGCGCCCGGGATCGGCCTGTCGATCAGGAAGACAACGCCGTCCAGGTCGAAGATGACCAGGTCGTAGCCGCCGGCAAGGTGATCGCTCATGCCTTCGGCTTCTCCTCGGCGCCGTCCTCGTCGTCCTTGTCCGCCTCGATCTTGTCGACCGAGTCGGTCACGGCACCGTCGACGCTGTCCTCGTCGCCCGCCGGCTTGTCGCCGCCGGCCGGCTCGTCGAGGGCGTCGGTGACGCCTCCGGTGACGACCGGCGCGTCCTTGTCGTCCTCGTCGCCGAGGCCGTCCGTGTTCACGTCGGTGTTCGCAACGCCGGCCCGCTCGTCCTCACCGTCGAGGTCACCCTCGTCGCTGTCGAGACCCTCGTCCTCACCGTCGAGGTCCTCGTCATCGTCGTCGTCGTAGTCGTCCTCGTCATCGGCGAGGTCGTCTTCGTCGTCGCCGTCCGCATCGTCGGCGGACTCGCGGTCGCCGGCCGACGAGTCACGGTCGGTGGCGGACGCCTCGGCGCCCTCCTCCTCGTCGTCCTCGTCGACGTCGTCGCCCTCGATGGTGACACCGTCGAGTTCGAGCAGCCGCTCGGCCGCGTTGGTGACCTGCTCCTCGTCGACCGTCGCGGTCCGGGCGAACCACTCCCGGGCCTCGTCACGACGGCCGGCCGCCAGCAGGGCGTCGGCGTACGCATACCGCAGGCGGGCCGCCCACTCGGCGTCCTCGTCGGCGGTCAGCTCCTTCACCTGGAGCATCGCCACGGCGGCGTCGTGCTGACCCAGGTCGCCCCGGGCACCGGCGGCCACGATCAGCAGTTCGATCGCGCCGGCCTTCTCCAGCTTGGCCACGTCGGCACCGCGGAACAGGTCGATCGCCCGCTCCGGACGGCCGAGCGCCCGCTCACAGTCGGCCAGCTCGGCCAGGTGCGTCTGCCGTCCGGTCATCCGGTGGTAGGTGCGCAGCTCGGCGATCGCGGTCGTCCAGTCACCGGCCGCGTACGCCGCCAGCCCGACGGCCTCCCGCACCACGGCGATCCGCGAAGCGAGACGCCGCGCCGCGATCGCGTGGCTCAGGGCCAGCTCGGAGTCTTCGTCGATGATCTGGCCGGCGGCCACCAGGTGCCGGGCGACCTTGTCGGCGACGTCGCGGGCCAGGCTCAGCAGTTCGGCGCGCACCTCCTGGTCGAGGTCGGTCGCGGTGATCTCCTCGGGAATCTCCGGCGCCAAGAACGAGGGCCTGCCGGCCTCGTCCTGGGGACTCGCGTCCTGGTCCCGGTCACTGCGGAACCCACCGCGGTCGTCGCGGTCACCCCGGACGCCAGCGCGGTCGTCACGGTCTCCGCGGAACCCTCCACGGTCGCCGCCGCCCTGGTAGCCCGGACGGTCCCCACCACGGAACCCGCCGCGGTCGCCACCGGGCCGGTCGCTGCGCTGCGGACGGTCACCGTACGGCCGGTCCTGCCGGGGACGGTCACCGAAGGACCGCTCGCGGTCACCCTGGAAGCCACTACCTTGCGGGCGGTCGCCTCCACGGTATCCACCGCGGTCGCCACCACCCTGGTAGCCGCCCCGGTCACGGTCGCCACCCCGGTACCCGCCGCCGGAACCACCCTGGAAGCTCTCCCGGGCACCGCCACGGTCCCGGTCGCCACCGCGGTAACCGCCGCGGTCGCCGCCACCCTGGTAACCCGGACGGTCGCCACCACCCGAGGGACGGTCGCCACCACGGTATCCGCCCCGGTCGCCACCACCCTGATAGCCCGGACGGTCGCCGCCACCCGAGGGACGGTCGCCACCACGGTATCCACCGCGGTCGCCGCCACCCTGATAGCCCGGACGGTCACCACCGCGGAAGCCACCACCGGACGGACGGTCACCACCGCGGAAACCGCCACCCGACGGACGGTCACCACCACGGTCGCTGCCGCCCTGGTAACCCGGGCGGTCACCACCCCGGAAGCCACCACCGGACGGACGGTCACCACCACGGAAACCACCGCGGTCGCCACCACCCTGATAGCCCGGACGGTCGCCGCCACGGTCACGGTCACCACCACGGAAACCACCGCGGTCGCCACCACCCTGATAGCCCGGACGGTCGCCGCCACGGAAGCCACCACCGGACGGACGGTCACCACCACGGAAACCACCGCGGTCGCCGCCACCCTGGTAACCCGGACGGTCGCCACCGCGCTCTACGCCACGGTCACGATCGCCACCACGGAACCCGCCACCGGACGGACGGTCACCACCACGGTAGCCACCACCGGACGGACGGTCGCCACCGCGGAAACCACCGCGGTCGCCGCCACCCGACGGACGGTCACCACCACGGAAACCACCGCGGTCGCCACCACCCTGATAGCCCGGACGGTCACCACCACGGAAACCACCTCGGTCACCTCCGCGGTCCCGGTCACCACCACGGAAGCCGCCGCGGTCACCGCCGCCCTGGTAGCCACCCCGGGAGCCGCCGCGGTCTGCACCACGGAAGCCACCCCGGTCACCGCCGCGGTCACCACCCCGGTCGCTCCGGTTGCCGTCGCCGGCTCCGTCGCGACCGCCTCCCGAACGACGATCGTCGTCGCGGTTGTTGGAGCCGCCGTCCTGCGGTCCTGTACTCACGGATCATTCCTTCCAGTACGGCGGCGGGTTACCTAGGCCCGAGTGGCCCTGCTCCGACACACGCTGTTCTCGATACACAAAGTTACTAGGGGATCTGCCCATAAACGCAGTCGAGGGCCGACCCCGAAGTGGGGCGGCCCTCGACCGATCACGTTGAGTCCGGCGGCGTCCTACTCTCCCACACCCTCCCGAGTGCAGTACCATCGGCGCTGGAGGGCTTAGCTACCGGGTTCGGAATGTAACCG
>NZ_QGGR01000042.1 GCF_003148685.1 Actinoplanes xinjiangensis
CCTACCCAACGTCATCCCAGCAAACTAACCAAAATAGAAACAAAGCTATATTCATCGCACGGGTGACTTGACCCCGTTTAACACCAGCCACCTAGCGTCCGTCCGACGAACAGAAGGCCCGCCACCCTTTCGGGGAGCGGGCCTTCTTCGTCTCGCGGGATCAGTGCAGCGCGCGGCGTACCGGCGCCCGACCGTGCGGCTGGTCCGGCGCCGGACCGGCCGGCACCGCCGCCGGGATCGGCATCGTCACCGGCCGCACCTGGGTGACCTCCAGTTCCTTGCCGTGGTGCAGCAGGGTGAGCCGGGCCTGGCCGCCGCCGTTGCGCAGCGAGTAGGTCACCTCCTCGGAGGTCACGCTCACCCGCAGCCGCAGGCCCCGCCAGAGCAGCGAGAACTCCAGGTTGTTGATCCGGCTGGGCAGGCGCGGGGCGAACGACAGCTGACCGTTGAAGTCACGCATGCCCCCGAGGCCGGCGACCAGCGACATCCAGGTGCCGGCCAGGGACGCCACGTGGACGCCGTCCCGGGCGTTCTGGTGCAGGTCATGCAGGTCCATCAGGGCGGCCTCGCCCAGATAGTCGTGGGCCAGCTCCAGGTGCCCGGTCTCGGCCGCGAGAACGGCCTGGACGCAGGCGGAGAGCGACGAGTCGCGGACGGTCCGCGCGTCGTAGTAGGCGAAGTTGCGCGCCTTCTCCTCCGGCGTGAACGCGTCCCCCCGGAGGAACATCGCCATCACCAGGTCGGCCTGCTTGATCACCTGCTTGCGGTACAGGTCGAAGTACGGGTAGTTGAGCAGCAGCGGGTACCCCTCGGGCGGGGTGTTGTCGAAGTCCCACTCCTGGAGCCGGGTGAAGCCCTCGCACTGCTGATGGACGCCGAGCTCCTTGTCGTACGGGATGTGCACGGCGGCCGCCGCGTCCCGCCACGACGCCGTCTCCTCGTCGTCGACCCCGAACCGCCGGGCCAGGTCCGGATGGCGCTTGCAGGCCTCGACCGCGGTCATCAGGTTCTGCTGGGCCATCAGGTTCGTGTAGATGTTGTCGTTCACCACGGCGGTGTACTCGTCGGGCCCGGTGACGCCGTCGATGTGGAACCGTCCGTGCCGGTCGTGGTGGCCCAGCGACCGCCACAGCCGTGCCGTCTCCACCAGCAGCTCCAGGCCGACCTCACGCTCGAAGTCGTAGTCACCGGTGGCCTGCACGTAGCGGCGGACCGCGTCGGCGATGTCGGCGGCGATGTGGAACCCGGCGGTGCCGGCCGGCCAGTACCCGGAGCACTCCTGCCCGCGGATGGTCCGCCACGGGAACGCCGCACCCTGCAGGCCGAGCGTCTGCGCCCGCTCCCGGGCCAGGTCCAGCGTCGAGTGCCGCCAGCGCAGCACGTCGGCCGCCGCGGAGGGCTGGGTGTACGTCAGAGCGGGCAGCACGAACGTCTCGGCGTCCCAGAAGGTGTGGCCGTCGTACCCCGGCCCGGTGAGGCCCTTGGAGCCGATCGGGCGCTGCTCGGCCCGGGCGCCGGCCTGGAGCGTGTGGAACAGCCCGAAGCGGACCGCCTGCTGCACCTCCGGGTCGCCCTCCACCTTGACGTCCGAGTGGTCCCAGAACGCGTCCAGGTAGTCCCGCTGCTGCTGGACCAGACCGTCCCAGCCGTCCAGACGGGCGCTGGCGAGGGCCGCGCCGACCTGGTCCCGCAGGGCCGGCAGCGAACGCATGCTGGACCAGCCGTACGCCGCCAGCTTGACCACCCGCAGCTTCTGCCCCGGCTCCAGCCGGCAGGCCACCGTGGTGCGCAGCCAGTCCGGGTGGCCCTCGGTGGTGATGGCGTGCCGGCCCGGCGTCTCCACCAGGTGCTCCATCGCCGCGGCCATCCGCAGGTCGCTGGCCTTGGTGCGGTGCACGAGGATGCCGCCGGTGCGCTGCTCCAGCATCTCCTCGGCCTGCAACGGCCGGTCCAGCACCGCGGCGACCCGCGGGTCCTTGCTCCGCGGCGGCACCTGCTCGTTGGCCACCAGCTCGGACTGGAGGATCAGCCGGGCGGACGCGTCCAGTGGCTCCACCTCGTAGAGGAAGGCCACCACCGCGCGCTGGGTGAACGACACCAGCCGCACGGTCCGCACCCGAACGCCCTGGCCGGACGGCGAGACCCACTCGACGACCCGCTCCAGCGTGCCGGCCCGCAGGTCGAGGCAGCGCTCGTGGGACCGCAGCTCGCCGTAGCGCACGTCGAACGGCTCGTCGTCGACGAGTAGGCGCATCAGCTTGGCGTTGGTGACGTTGACCATGGTCTGGCCGGACTCGGGGAAGCCGTACCCCGCCTCGGCGTGCGGCAGGGGCCGCAGTTCGTAGAACGAGTTCAGGTAGCTGCCCGGCAGGCCGTGCGGCTCGCCCTCGTCCAGGTTTCCGCGTATCCCGATGTGGCCGTTGGAGAGCGCGAACACCGACTCCGACTGGGCCAGCAGGTCCAGATCGAGCCGGGTCTCCCGGATGTGCCAAGGGTCGACGGGGTAGGCCCGTTCACGGATCACGGTCGTGCCTCTCGTAACTGAATTTCAGAGGAGGTCTTTACTGCGTGAGGAGCTCGGAGAGATCGGTCACCACGATGTCGGCGCCGTGCTCGCGCAACGCGTCGGCCTGGCCCACCCGGTCCACACCGATCACGATGCCGAAGCCGCCGGCCCGCCCCGCGGCCACGCCCGCCTGCGCGTCCTCGTAGACGGCACAGTGCGCCGGGTCGAGGCCGAGCAGCTCGGCGCCCTTGAGAAAGGTGTCCGGCGCGGGCTTGCCGGGCAGCCCCAGCTCGCGCGCGACGACCCCGTCCACGCGGACCTCCAGGAGGTCGGCGATCCCGGCCGCCTCCAAGACGTCCTTGCAGTTGGCGCTCGCCGACACGACCGCACGGCGTAGACCGGCGGCCTTGGCGGCCTTCAGATACTCCACCGATCCGGGGTAGACCTGGACGGCGCCTTCTTTGATCTTCTTTAGCACGAGCAGGTTCTTGCGATTGCCGATGCCGTTGACGGTCTCCCGATCGGGGGTGTCGTCCGGGTCGCCCTCGGGCAGGGTGATGCCCCGCGAGGCCAGGAACGTGCGAACGCCGTCGGCACGCTGTCTGCCGTCGACATATCGGTGATAATCGGCCGCGGAATCGAACGGCACGAAAGGTTGGCCGAGCTGGTCGGCCCACGATTTCAGGAACGTGTCGAACGTCTGTTTCCACGCAGCGTTGTGCACCAGCGCGGTTTGCGTAAGCACGCCATCAAGATCGAATAGGCAAGCGGTCACCTGTGAGGGAAGTCCGAGCACGCGCCCAATGTAGCCGGACCCGATCCCGGGCGAGAGGCGAAGGGCAGCTTCACATTTCCACGATGGTTTACAAGTCGTTCAACCTGCGGAATCCACGATGATCCGCAGTCCGATCGACGTGCCGATCGGCCCGGTGGCCGTCGTGACCTCGTCGCAGAGGTGGTGCGCCAGCCACAATCCGCGACCGCCGACCTCGAACGCCTCCGGGGTGTGCAGGCCGTCCAGATAGGCGCCGGGGATGCCCGGACCGGAGTCGGTCACCACGCACCACACCGAACCGTCCTCGATCTTCAGGACGACCCGCCCGGTGCCGCCGGCATGCAGCACGACATTGGTCAGCACCTCGTTGACGGCCAGGACGAACCCGTGCTGCCGGTCACCGGCGAACCCGACCGCCGCGAGCAGGCGGGTGATCTCGTGCCGCACGACGGCAATGTCGTCCGGCCCGAAGGTGCGGTCCAGCAGCACCGGCCACTCCCGCGGCGGGGCGGCATCGACCCTCGGCTCCCCGTCGAGAGCCGAACGCACGCTCTGGCCGATCCTGTCCTCCACCGTGGTGCAGCCTACGCGCTGTGGCCGACCGGTGGCGGGAGGCATTCGAGGAACGCGCCCGGAAGTGTGCCGATCGGGTCCTCAGCGCCAGCCGACATCGATGCGGTCACCGCGCTGATCGAAGAAGTGCACCGCTTCCATCCGGACCGACACGGCAAGCGGGTGACCGTGCGAGACCTGCGGATACGGCGCCAGCCGTACGGCCAGCTCGGCCGGCTTGCGATGGTGCCGGCCCGGGTCGGTCGCCACCCCTCCACGGCCCTCCGGGGCCACTTCGGCGACACCCGGACGGGTCAGCCGTTGCAGCGCCCCGCCGAGCCGCTTGAAGGCACCGCCCCCCGCACCCCCGGTGTCCGCCTGCGCCGCGCCGATCTCGTCCACCACGATGGCCGTGGCGCCGATGTCGAGGTACGCCAGCGACTCGTGCCCGTGATGCTCGAGATAGCGGATCCGCCCCTGGAAGACGTGCCCCTGGGTGTCCGGGGTGACCGGGGTGAGCGCCTCGGCCCGGATGCCGACCACGATCCGCTCACCGTGGTAGCGGGCCACCGCCCGCGCCCGGGGGTCGGTCCACGGCAGGTACAGGGTCTGCTCGCCGAAACTCAGCGCGATGTAGCGGTCCAGGTGCACATAGACCGCGGCCTCCAGCAGATTCATCTTCGGCGAGCCGAGGAAGGCGGCGGTGTAGAGGGTCGCCGGACGGCGGTAGACCTCGGTCGGCGTGCCGAGATCCTGGAGCACACCCTTGCGCATGATCGCGACCCGGTCGGCCATGGTCAGCGCCTCGGCCTGGTCGTGCGTCACGTACATCGTGGTCACGCCCAGCTCACGCGTCATGCTGCTGATCTCGGCGCGCAGCTCGGCACGCAGCCCGCTGTCGAGATTGGACAGAGGCTCGTCCATCAGGAAGATCCCCGGCCGGCGCACCATGGCCCGTCCCATCGCCACGCGCTGCCGCTGGCCACCGGAGAGCTGACTGGGCCGCCGGCCGAGCACCTCGCCGATCCCGAGCGCACCCGCGATCGCGTCGACCCGATCCTGGCGCGGCGACGAATCGATCCCGGACAGCTTCAGGGGGAAGCCGATATTCTCCGACACCGTCATGTGCGGATAGAGCGCAAAGTCCTGAAACACCATGGCGATGCTCCGGTCCCGCGGTGGCAGTTCCAGCACGGGTTCACCGTTGAGCAGGATCTCCCCCCGCGTGGGATCCTCCAGCCCGGCGATCATCCGCAGCACGGTCGACTTCCCGCAGCCCGATGGCCCGAGCAGGACCATGAACTCGCCGTCCTGCACCTCCAGGCTCACGTTGTCGACGGCATAGGTACCGTCTGGCCAGATCTTGGTGACGTCTTTGAGCGCGACGGTGGACACCGTCAACCTCCCGCGATCGAGTGTCGACCCCGAGCCCACGACGGTCGGCGATCGGGCCCTAACTCTGCGAGGGCCTTCGATGGTTCACCATCGGACGAAAGTGCCATTCGCACATAGTGATCAATCGATTACAGAACACTGAACATCGCAGGTCCCGGGTGTGCACGTTCACATCCTTATCTGGTACGACCTACCGGCCCGCCGACCGCAACCACACATGCACGAGCCAGCCCGCGCGCATTTCCCGGCGCCGGACCGCAAGGCGCCTCACGGGCGTGCTGCCCACTCACCGCCCCACCCCGCCCCGCCCACCACGCCGCGTCTTCGTTCAAGCCGCGTCTGCCGTTCAGGTCGCGTCTGCCGTTCAAGCTCTGTTGCCGTACAAACCGTGCTGCCGCACAAACCGTGCCTGCCGTTCGAGCCGCGCCTGCCGTTCGAACCGCGCCCATTCAAGCTATGTCTGCCGTTCGAACCGTGCCTGCCGTTCGAACTGCGCGTGCCGTTCGAACTGCGCGTGCCGTTCAAGGCGCACGTGCCGTTCAGCTGTGTCTGCCGTTCGAACGTTCTGCCGATCAGCCCTTATGCCGTTCCGGCGTTCCAGCCTCGCCCAGTGCCAGCCATGCCGCCGCCCCTGTCGGTTCGGACCGAACCGATCGACACGGCGCGAGCTGGGCACGGCGTCGCCGGCGACGTAGGTCGGTGCACACAATCGCGCAACGTGGGCGCTGACCCACGTCCTGGCACTCACCGGCGCACACAATCCGCGGACTGCGTGCGCTCACCCGCGTAGGGGCGATGACGGCAGCCCACCCAAGCGTTGCGTGCGCTCCCGTCGTCCGTTCGCAGACCACTGACCCAGACGGCCCAGCCGACACCGCAGCCAGGGCCCCGCGGGAGCGGCCGCTACGCATGGGTGCCCGGCCTGTTGGCTCTCAGCGCCCCGCTATGGGCGTTAGCTGAACCGAAGCGGCGAACGGGTGCGTCCGACGACCGGCTGAGGGACGGTTTCACGAGCCGGCCGGGACGGTTTCACGAGCCGGCCACGCCAGGCATCAAGATCGATCAGCTGAAACACGGTCCCCAGCGATCATGAGCCGAAGCTGCGTGCCCGCACCCGGGCCGAGGGGGGCTCAGGTTAACGGCGGGGCCGGGGTGGGTACGGGTAACCCCTACGGGAGCTGAACCGCCGGCCTCCACCTCGGGAACGAGGGACGGCACCGCTCCCGTACCTACCGTCGAAGTGGCCACGGCAGGAAGCCGAGGCCACCGCCGAAGGAGTGGATGAAGTGACCAGCCCCCTGAAGACCCGCTCGTTCTCCCGCCCCCGCCACAACCGCCGGATCGCCGGAGTCTGCGCCGGCCTGGCCCAGCGTTTCGGAATGCGGCCCGGGATGGTGCGGCTCCTCTTCGTTGTCTCGTGCCTCCTGCCCGGCCCGCAGATCCTGATCTACCTGGCCCTCTGGGCCCTGATGCCGAGCGAGTAACGCCGGCACCGGAAACCTGCGGGCCATCACGGCTGCAAGTCGACGGGGGCCCGCCAGGCTGATACCAGCCGAGTAGTCACCGCCGGGCCGAGCGAAGCGGGCAACTGGCTACCGACTGCGAGAGCAGCAAACAGCTGGTACCGGCTGAAGAAGCCGAGCATCGTCGCCCAGCCCAACGAAAGCCGAGAAGTTCCCGGCCAGCCGAAAAACCGGCGGGAACTTCTCGGCTGAAGGCGACCGACGCTGCCGCAACGCGCTGAAGGCGACCGACGCTGACGCAACGCCCGCCGTCCACGCCACGCCATGCCCGCGGTCGCGCACGCCATGCCCGCGGTCGCATAACGCCCTCAGCCCTCAACCGGGTCGAACACCCGCCGAGAAGGCCGCGGTTGGCTGCCAGCGCCCTCGAACTCCGGGCATCCCGTCCTCTGCCCCCGTGACGGGATGCCCGGAACCGAACGACGGGCCGTTCCCCGCCAACGACGCCGGGGAACGGCACGCCTTCACGCTTACCGACCGGCGCCTTCGCCCACGAAGCCGGCGCTCTCCGCTCACACGCAAGCCAGCGGAATCCCCACGGCGCCTCCGCACCAGCGACCGGCCGGCTCATCCGCCACGCCCCCGCTCGGCCGTCCGAGCGATTCGCCCGCCAGTGCCTCCGCACCAACGACTGGCCGATTCACCTACCACCGTCTCCGCTCGGCCAGCCGACTAACTCATCGGCGTCTCCGCTCGGTCAACCGATTCACCTACCGGCGCCTTCGGGTCAGGCGGCCGATTCGCGCACCGGCACCTTCCCTCGGCCAGCCGATTCACCTACCGGCGCCTTCGGGTCAGGCGGCCGATATGCGCGCCGGCACCTTCGCTCGGCCAGCCGATTCAGCTACCGGCGCCTTCGATCGGGTGGCGATTCACCTACCGGCGCCTTCGGTCGAGTGGCCGATTCGTGCGTCGGCGTCGTCGGTCATGGGCTGGCGAAGGAGACCGTGACCGTGGTGTAGCCGAGCCGGGCGAAGAGGCTCTCCAGCATCCGCTGTGTGTTCTCGCGGGCGCGCTCGTCGAGCTCGCTGGCGCGGGCCGCCTCGGTGATCCGCTGCTGGGCGAGCTGATAGACCTGCTGCTGCTTGCCCGGGTCGTCGCGGAAGGCGTCGCCGATCCGGTTGAACAGGCCGCGCTCCTCGGCCACCACGTAGCTGCGCTCCATGTCGAGCGCGGCGGTGGACTGCTGCGGGGCGGGCAGGGTCAGCTCGATCGTCTTCTTCTCCTCGTCGATCTTCAGGCCGTCGCCGGAGAGGCCGCTGAAGTCCACGTAGGTCTCGACCGTGCCGGAGCCGACGAACAGCGTCCGCCGGTTGATCAGGAAATCAGGGATGTTGTCCCGGTTCTCCTGAAGGTCGACGATCACCTGGAATGTGCCGTCGGCGGCCACATAACGCTGGAGGTCGCGCATGGACTGCAGGAGCACCGGCTGGCTCCGGTCGGTGGTCTCCTCAGCGAACGGGTTGTCGAAGGTGGGCAGCACATCCATCGCGCGCAGACCGAGGCAGGACGCGACGATCAGCGCGAAGACGAAGCCGACGAAGATCAGTAGGCGCGCGAAGCCGCTGGGCTTGATCTGCTCGGGGGCAGGGGCGGGGGCGGGCTCCACGGCGTCCGGCCGATCGGGCACGGCCGGATACTCACTGGTGGGGTGATCGGGGGCGGGCGATTCGGCCATGCCCTAACGGTACGGAGGGGGTACGACAATTCGCGACCGGAGAGCACTCATCGGGCTCCCGATGCACGAAACCGGCCCGAACCGAGACACGAAACCGGCCCGAACCCAGACGCGAGAGACCAAACCGAGACGCGCCAGACCGAACCAAGACGCCAGACCGAACCAAGACGCCAGACCGAACCAGGAACGGAACCGACCCGAACCCAAGGCGCGAAACGGACCCGAGACCGACGCGACCCAAGACGCGAAAAACCGACCCCAACCGGGTCAGTCCTCCAGGATCAGCACCCGGGCGTGGATCTCCTTGCGCTGCTGCAGGGCCGCCCGAAGTGCCCGATGCAGACCATCCTCCAGGTAGTAGTACCCCTGGTACTCCACGACGTGGGGGAAGAGGTCACCGTAGAAGGTCGAGTCCTCGGCGAGGAGCTTGTCGAGTGCCAGCTCGCGCTTGGTGGTGATGAGATCGGCCAGCCACACCTTGCGCGGCGGGATCTCCGCCCACTCCTTGAGCGTCGTCTGGTGATCGGGGTACGGGGCTCCATCCCGGACCGCTCTGAAGATCACGGCGGTTGCCCTTTCCGTGAGAACCGTATGCCAGCGTACCCGCGGGCCGGTCAGACCTCGCCCGACGAAGCCCACCGGCCATGATGCACCACATCGGCCACCGGGCGGTGGCCACGACGCAGTGACGGTGACCTCTTGTCCGCCGCCCGGTACCCGATGGTGAGCGCCCCGATCGGGTGGAACTCGGCCGGCACCCCGAACGCGTCGCGGAACGCCGGCACCCGGGCCGCGGGCAGGCCGAAGAAGCACGAGCCGAGGTCTTCGTTGACCGCGGTGAGGTGCATGAGCAGCGCGGCGAACCCGGTGTCGATGTCCCAGTACGGCGCCGACCAGCGTGCCTCGTCGCGATCGGTCCAGCCTTTGTCGGGCTGTGCGTACCGGTCGAGGTAGGCCGACTTGTTGGACAGCGCGACGATGATCAGCGGGGCCGCCCGCATCCGGGTCAGCCAGCTGTCGTCCGGGCCGTCGGCATCGGCGGTCGCCGACCAGTACCGGGCGCGGTCGGCGGGTGCCGTGAGGACCAGGAAGCTCCAGCCCTGGCTGAAACCGGCCGACGGCGCCCGCAGCCCGTGCTGGACGATCTTGTCGACCAGTTCCGGCGGGATCGGGCGATCCGGGTCGTAACTTCGCACCATCCGCCGGCGGCGGACGACCTCGTCGAATTCCATCAGCGGAGCAGCCCCATCAGTACCGGACGCCCCAGGACGCGGCCCAGGTGGATCCGGGCTCCAGGACGGTCAGGTCACGGCCGGTCCGGTACGCGTCCGGCGGGCAGGTCATCGGCTCGACCGCGATCGACCGGCGGAACCGCTCGCCGTGCAGCGTGTCGGCGGTGAACACCTGCCAGTAGCGGAACTTCTCGTCGGCCCAGACCACGATCGGCCGGCCCGCGCCCGGGTCGGCCAGGGTGACCGTGGTGATCCCGTCGGCGTCGAAGTCGATGTCGCCGAAGGTGGTGTCGAGGACCAGGTCACCGATCCGGCGGGCCTCGGAGAAGTCGAACTCGGTGCCGGCGATCTTGGTGGCGCCGATCGGGAGCAGCCGGGCGTCGGCCTGGATCCGGGACCGGGCCGGGACGTGCAGCACCGTGTCCTCGACGGAGACGCCGGGCAGCCGCAGGTACGGGTGGACCGAATACCCCCACGGCGCGTTGGCATCGGACGTGTTGATCACTTCCTGGTCGCACCGGAGCCCGTCGGCCGAGACCGTCCAGCGGGAGCGCAGCAGCAGCGACCACGGGTAGCCGACCTGTCCGGGCAGCTCGTACTCCAGGGTCACCGAGGCGGGGGTCTGCTCGGCGAGCCGCCACCGGGACCAGTTGACCAGGCCGTGGATGGCCGTGCGCCGGGGCGGCTCGGTGAGCGCGAGCTGGTAGGCCTGTCCCTCGAACTCGTACTGCCCGTCGCGGATGCGGTTGGGCCACGGTGCGAGGATCTGGCCGGCCGATCCGGGGGAGATCTCGCCGGTGCCGAATCCGTCCAGGATGTCGACGCCGTCCACGGAGTACGACCGGAGCGTCCCGCCGACCTCCACCAGGACGGCACGGTGGCCGTCCGCCTCGATCGACCACTGGATGCCGGACTTGGCGGCGGACTCTGCGCTCATACCCGGGACACTATCGGTCGTCCCCTGGGTCCTGCTCGGGCCGGTATCGGATGAGTGCGGGTGAGGTGAGCCCCAGCACCACGGCCAGCCCGGCGGCGACCAGGCCGCCACCCACCCAGGAGGTGGTCACGCTGGTCAGGTCGGCGGTCGCCCCGGCGCGCAGGTCACCCAGGCGCGGGCCGCCGGCGACCACCACGGTGAACACGCCCTGTAGCCGGCCGCGCAGGTGGTCCGGTGCGAAGGTCTGCATGATCGTCTGCCGGTACACCGCGCTGACCAGGTCGGCCATCCCGGCCAGCGCGAGCAGCAGCACCATCAGCCACAGACTGCGCGCCAGTCCGGACAGGCCGATCGCCAGGCCCCAGACCACCACCGCGGCGATCAGGGCGAGCCCCTGCCGGCGGACCCGGCCGATCCACCCGGAGGTGAGGCCGCCGATCATCGCGCCGATCGCGATCGCGCTGTACAGCCAGCCGACCGCCGCGCCGCCGCCGAACTGCTCCTCGGCGACCGCCGGGAACAGGGCCCGCGGCATGGCGAACACCATGGCGACCAGGTCGACCGCGAACGAGAGCAGCAGCACCGGCTGGGTGACCAGGAATTTCAGGCCGGTCGCGATGCCGCGCAGGCCGGCGCTGGGCCTCTCGGAGGCGGCGGAGACCACGGGCGGGATGTCCGGCAGCTTCCAGGTCGACCAGAACGTCACGGTGAACAGCAGGGCGTCCAGCGCGTAGGCCACCTCCACGCCGGCCTCGGTCGACCAGACGCCCATGATCACGCCGGCGGCGAGCGGGCCGAGCACCCCACCGGCCGTCGTGGCCGTGTAGTTGAGCGTGTTCGCGGCCGGGACCAGCGGCTCCGGCACGATCCGCGGGACGATCGCCTGCCGGGCCGGCGAGCTGACCGGAATCCGGCCGCCTGGATCGCGGTGAGCGCCAGCAGCAGGTGCGCGCTGCGCACCCCGAGCACGGCCTGTGCCAGCAGCGCCACGGTGGTCACCCAGGTGATCACCGAGCTGGTCAGCAGCAGCTTGCGGCGATCCACCACGTCGGCGACGGCGCCACCCCACAGCCCGAAGATCAGCAGGGGTACGAGACCCGCGACCCCGAGCAGTCCGACCCAGGTGGGCGAACCCGTGATGGCGAACATCTGCACCGGGACGGCGACCGCGGTGAACTGGAACCCGAAGTACGACGCCCCGTTGCCGATCCACGTCCGGCGGAACGTCGGGACGCTCAGCGGGCGGGTGTCGATCATCCAGGACCGGGGCTCGGTGGCGCCCTGTTTCAAGGGGCCAGCCTCTCCACGGCCCAGTCCCGCCCGTCCCGGCGGTACCGGAGCCGGTCGTGCAGCCGGCTGCTGCGGCCCTGCCAGAACTCCACGCTGTCCGGCCGCACCCGCAGCCCGCCCCAGTGCGGCGGCGCCGGCACCGGCCCGTCACCGAACCGCTCGGCCACCGCGGCCAGCCCCTCCTCCAGCGCCTCCGGACCGGGCAGCACCCGTGACTGAGGGCTGGCCCAGGCGCCGAGCCGGGAGCCGCGCGGCCGGGACGCGAAATACTCCTCGGTCTCCTCGCGGGCCACCCGCTCGACCGGCCCGGCCACGATCACCTGGCGTTGCATCGGAAACCAGGGGAAGACCAGGCTCGCGTACGGGTGGAGCGCCAACTCCGTACCCTTGCGCGACTCATAGTTCGTGAAAAAGACGAAACCGTTCTCGTCGTACCCCTTGAGGAGGACCGTGCGCGCCGACGGCCGTGCCCCCTCGCCCACCGTCGCCACGATCATCGCGTTGGGTTCCGGCAGGCCGAAGGCCGTCGCGTCGGCGAACCAGGCGGCGAACTGGCTGGTCCAGGTCGCGGCCAGGCCGGTCTCCAGAAGCGGCGGCCACTCGGTGTAGTCCCGGCGCATCCCGGCTGGTGACGGCGGTTCGGTGGCCACACCGGCCTCCTTCGCTGACGTCTCGACACCGCCGGGAATCTTCCCGGGGGCGGAAACGACCGTAAGTCCCCCGCCCCGAAACGTCAGTTGAACCAGGATGGGTGTCATCGAGAGCACAATCGCCACGGGTCGACCGTGCGGTTACCCGGCGGGCAATATGAATCACCCACCGCAGTTCGGTTCCACAGGGAGTGCCGTGACCGACTTCAAGCCGGGGCTCGAGGGCGTCATCGCGTTCGAGACCGAGATCGCCGAGCCCGACCGGGACGGTGGCGCCCTGCGGTATCGCGGCGTCGACATCGAGGACCTGATCGGACAGGTCTCGTTCGGCAACGTCTGGGGCCTGCTGGTGGACGGCCGGTTCGGTCCTGGGCTGCCACCGGCCGAGCCGTTCCCGGTGCCGGTGCATTCCGGTGACATCCGGGTGGACGTGCAGTCCGCGGTCGCCATGCTGGCGCCGTACTGGGGGCTGTCGCAGATGTTCGACATCAGCGACGAGCAGGCCCGCAAGGATCTGGCCCGGGTGTCGGTGACCGCGCTCTCCTTCGTCGCGCAGGCGGCGCGGGGCCTGGGTCTGCCGGCCGTCCCGCAGAAGGACATCGACAAGGCCGAGACCATCGTGGAGCGGTTCATGCGCCGCTGGCGGGGTGAGCCGGACCCACGTCACGTCAAGGCCGTCGACGCGTACTTCATCTCCTCCTGTGAGCATGGTCTCAACGCCTCCACCTTCACCACCCGGATCGTCGCCTCCACCGGCGCGGACGCGGCGGCCTGCATCTCCTCGGGGATCGGCGCGCTCTCCGGTCCGCTGCACGGCGGTGCGCCCACCCGGGTGCTGCAGATGATCGAGGCGGTCGAGCGCGGTGGGGACGCCGAGGCGTTCGTGAAGGACGCCCTCGACCGGGGCGACCGGCTGATGGGCTTCGGCCACCGGGTCTACCAGGCCGAGGACCCGCGGGCCAGGGTGCTCCGGCGGATCGCCAAGGATCTGGGCGCCCCGCGCTACGAGGTGGCCGAGGCGCTGGAGCGGGCCGCGCTGGCCGGGCTCCACGAGCGCAAGCCGGACCAGCACCTGTGGACGAACGTGGAGTTCTGGGCGGCCGTGGTGCTCGACTTCGCCGAGGTCCCGGCGCACATGTTCACGTCGATGTTCACCTGCGCCCGGGTGGCCGGCTGGAGCGCGCACATCCTGGAGCAGAAGAGGCTCGGCCGGATCCTGCGCCCGGGTCTCCACTATGTGGGACCAGAGCCGCGCAAGCCGCAGCAGGTCGAGGGCTGGGATCAGCTCCCGCATAATGTGTGACCGTGGCAGTGCTAGCCCCGCAGCGGAAAACAGAAGGTCAAATCGTTGAATGACATCCGGATTCCCGACGCGATCAGGCCCGTCGACGGACGGTTCGGCTCCGGGCCGAGCAAGGTCCGGCCCGAGGGGGTCGAGGCGCTCTCCGCGGTGTCCCGCACGTTCATGGGCACCTCCCACCGGCAGAAGACGGTGAAGGAGCAGGTGGCCCGGTTGCGCCGCGGCCTGGCCGAGTTCTTCTCCCTCCCGGACGGCTACGAGGTGATCCTCGCCAACGGCGGCACCAGCGCGTTCTGGGAGGTCGCCACGTTCGGGCTGATCCAGCAGAAGGCGCAGTTCACCGAGTTCGGTGAGTTCGGTGCCAAGTTCGTGAAGGCCGTCACCGACGCGCCGTTCCTGGCCGAGCCGACCGTCCACCGCGCGCCGGCCGGCCGGGCCGCCTATCTGACCGCCGAGGCCGGCGTGGACGTCTACGCCACCGTGCAGAACGAGACGTCCACCGGTGTGGCCGTCGGAGTCCGCCGGGTCGAGGGTGCCGACCCGGGCGCGCTCCTGCTGACCGACGCCACCTCCGGCGGCGGCAGCCTAGACGTCGACGTCCGCGAGACCGACGTGTATTATCTGGCACCGCAGAAGGCGCTCGGCTCCGACGGCGGGATCTGGCTGGCCCTGATGTCGCCGGCCGCGATCGAGCGGGCCTTCCAGGTCAAGGCGTCCGGGCGCTACATTCCGCAGTTCCTCGATCTGGTGACCGCGATCGAGCAGTCCCGGCTGGAGCAGACCTACAACACCCCCGCGCTGGCCACCGTCTTCCTCGCCGCCGAGCAGGTCGACTGGATGAACGCGCAGGGCGGTCTGTCGTGGGCGGTCAAGCGCAGCGCCGAGAGCGCCGCCGCGATCTACGGCTGGGCCGACCGGTCGTCGTTCGCCGAGCCGTTCGTCACCGACCCGGCGCTGCGGTCGGCCGCCGTCGCGACCATCGACTTCGCCGAGGGTGTGGACGCCGCGGCGATCGCGAAGGTGCTGCGCGCCAACGACATCGTCGACACCGAGCCGTACCGGAAGCTCGGCCGCAACCAGCTGCGGGTCGCCCTCTACCCGACCGTGGACCCCGCCGACGTCGTCGCCCTCACCGAGTGCATCGACTACGTCGTCGAACACCTCGGGTAGTTCCGTCTCCACGCCCAGCGGGCGGCGCATCGATCCGGAGGGGGATTGAGCGTCGCCCGGATGGGTAGTGACGGCATTCATTGCGGTTGACTACGCCTTGGCCGTACCGATAAAGCTGTTTCTGGGTTTGAATAGAGACGCGGTGGCGGAGGGTGAAGATCATCTCCGCTGGTCAGCTTCTTGACGGCGTGGCTTACCCCCATTGGGTGACCAAGGCGCGTACCGTGTTCCGCAACGCGCCCGGGTGGATGACTCTCGGGATGTCCAGGCCAAACGCGACGGGACGGAGGCAACGCATGCGGCCGGTACGCTTCGTCGCCCTTTCCGAGGACGGTCAGGCTCTGGTGCTCGCCGACGAGGTCGGCAGGCTCCTGGCTCTCCCCATCGACGACCGGATCTCGGGCGCGCTCCACGAGGGTCCCGTGGCCCCCGGCAGCGCGGTCGCGGTCCTCGTCGCCGATGCCAACACGCCCACCCTGTCACCGCGCGACATCCAGGCCCGCATCCGCTCCGGCGAGTCCGCGGAGGATGTGGCCCGCATCGCGGGTGTGCCGGTCGACCGGGTGCTCCGCTACGCCGGCCCGGTGCTGCAGGAGCGCGCCATGCTGGCGCAGCATGCCCGCCGCACCCGGCTGAAGACGTCCGACTCCGGTCAGCCGCTGGCCGAGGTGGTCGACAGCCGGCTCGCGCAGCACGGCATCGACACCGAGAAGATCTCGTGGGACGCGTTCCGCCGCGACGACGGCACCTGGCGCATCGTCGCCACCTGGCCGTCCGGTAAGGCCACCGCGCAGGCCATCTGGGACCTCGACAAGGGCCGCCAGGTGGTCTCCCCGCACGACGACATGGCGCAGTATCTGTGTGCCGAGCGGCCCACCCAGATCCTCGGCCAGGAGCCGGCGTCCGAGCGTGGCGGCCACGGCCTGCCGGGCCCGGCCCGCAGCACCGAGCCGACCCGTGGTGGCCACGGTCTGCCCAGCGCCGACCCGGCCGCCGCCCGTTCGACCCGCGACTCGATCCGGGCCAGCCGCGACGCCCTGCTCGCCTCGCTGGACCGGCCGTTGGAGGGTTCGTCCGGCCGCAGTCTGGAGCCGCCCGCTCGCCGTCCGGTCGCCGGCGGTGCCGCCGCCCTGCTCGGCGGTGGCTCCGGTTCGGCCTTCGACGACGACGCCGACCTGCCGAAAGAGGTGCCGGCCGTGCCGTCCCTCGCGGTGCTGCGGCCTCGCCGCACGGTGGGCCAGGGCAACAACCAGGCGGGCAACGACGCCGAGGAGAGCAACAAGCCTCGCAAGCGGCTCCCCAGCTGGGACGACGTGCTGTTCGGCGGCGGGCCGGCGGCCCGCGAGTCCTCCTGAGCCGGCTCTTCGTCGCGGTCTTCCCGTCCGAGGAGGCCGTCGATCACCTGCGCCGGCATCTTCCGGCACCGGCTGCCCGCCGGCCGGAGAAATGGCACGTCACGCTGGTCTTCGTCGGTGACGTCCCGGACGAGGACGTGCCGGTCCTCGCCGCGACCCTCGCCGGTGTGCCCGCACCCGGGCCGATCAGTCTGCGGCTGGCCGGGGCGGGCCGGTTCGGCTCGGTGGTCTGGACCGGCGTACACGGCGACGTGGACCCGCTGGCCGCCTTCCGGGAGGAGGTCCGGAGCGCTGTGGAGGACGCCGGTTTCCCGGTCGACGCGCGACCGTTCCGGCCGCACCTCACGATCACCTATCGGTACGATCGCCGCCTCGCCACCACCCTGGACGGTTACCGCGGACCGTCCTGGTCGGTGAACGAGATCGCCCTGGTGGACAGCGTGGACGGCGACTACCTGCCGCTGTCGACGCATCCCGTGGCGCGGTAGGCGCCCACCCGCGAGCCGTCACTCATCCGCGCGACGGCCGGGATCGCGCCCGGCTTCGGCCCGGATGCCGTGGAGCAGGAGCCGCAGCCCGTAGTCGAACTGTTCGAGGGAGCCGACCACCGGCAGCGTCCCGGCGGGCACTGCCGGGCCCGGTAGGCCGCTCATCGCCTGGCTGACCTGGTGCCAGCGTTCGTCCCGTACGCCCGCGTTGTCAGCCATGGCGAGCGCCGCGGCCACGTACGCGATGAGGGTCTGCATGGTCTGGACGACCGCTGACGGTGACAGGCCCGCCTCGGTGAGGGCGGCGGTGAGCCCGGCGGCGAGCCGCAGGCCCTGGGGGCCGAGTGGCGGGCGTGCCGCGATGTGGGCGGCGATTCCCGGATGCCGCAGGGCCGCCGCCCGGACGGCTCCGAGGATGGCGCTGAGGCGCTGGTCCCACGGGAGGCCGGGGCCGGGGTCGGTGACGTCGGTGAGGGCGAGGTCGGCGACGGCGTCGAGCAACGCCTCCCGGTTGGGGAAGTGCCGGTAGATCGCCATCGGATCGCAGCCGAGGTCGGCGGCGATGCGGCGCATGGACATGGCGGCGGCGCCGTCCCGGTCGCCCAGGGTGAGGGCGGCGTCGGCTATCCGGGCGGGGGTCAGCTTTGGCACGGAACGGAAGTCTACGCCGTAGACATGATCTCGCCCTCACGTCTACGGTGTAGACATGCGATTGCTTCTCGTGGGCCGCGTGACCGCGGCCGTCCTGAGCCTGACCACCTTCGTCTTCCTGTTCCTGCACGACTCCTGGCGTGCGGACAATCTCTTCCTCGTCCCCGACCTGATCCTCTGCGCGGTTCTCCTGGTGGGGGCCCTGCTGCCGGCGCGGTCCGCTCTCGTCGTCCTGCCCGTCGGGCTCGCCTACACGACCGGCGTGCTCACCGCGTCGGCGTTCTCCTACGTCGCGCGGGGGGAGGTGGGAGTGCCCAGCATGGTCGGCGCGATCACTTCCGCAGTCGTGGCCATGCTCCTGGCCCGGCGCTCCGAGCCGGGCGCGCCGCGGCCGCAGATCGCCTGACCCCGAACTGCGGGGCGCATCGGGGGCGGGTCAGAAGGCCGGGCCGGGCTCGTGGCGCAGGACCAGACCGGCCGCCTCCAGCAGCCCTTCGACGCGGACGCGTTCGAAATCGAGTTCCACGCCTTCCAGCCCGTGCAGGAACTCCCGGATGCCCAGGCAGCGGCAGGCCAGCCGCAGCCGGGTGTCGTAGGCGGTCATCACGGCCGCCCGGTAGGCCTCGCCGTACGGCCCGGAGCGGCGCTGATGGTCGAGGCGGCGCAGGTCGTACGCGATCTGCTCGATCGTCGGCATGCGCAGCACCGCCAGGCGCGATGCCAGGTCCCATGCGCGCATCGTGCGGTCCAGACGGCGGTGGGCGCGGTCGTCGCGGCCGCGGGGGCCCCGGTCGACGCGGCGGCGGTAGCGCCGGACCACACGCCGGCCGGAGGCTCGCTCGCGGTGATGCTCATCACGCAACTCTCTGCGACCGCGGCGGGTGAGCAGGCGGCGGAGATCGCCGGCCCCGCCAGTGATCATGATGGTTGCGGCGCACGGCAGAATGAGCAGCGCTGACAGCGCCGCCGCCAGCACAGCAATGTGCGCGATCGCCACGGTTCGACGCTAGGCGCTGACCGGGCAGGCGGGAATACCCGTTCGGTGGAGCCGACCGTGCCAACATCACGGTAGGTGCGGATTCAGACGCTGATGCCCGAACCAGACCGGGCGAGCGGCTCCGCGTGCGGGCGCGGCGGGACCGGCTCGGCGGCCTGCGTGCCGGGCGGGGTCGGCTCCGGGGCGGGTGGTACCGGCTCGGCGATCTCCAGGCGCATCCGCGGCCGCGATCCGAGGGTGAACCGGAACCGGTCGCCGCTGACCCGCAGCTGCCAGATCAGCGCGCCGACCGCCGCCACGAAGCTGACCAGGCCGGCCGCCCAGATGCTCGACGGCACCCCGAAACGCTCGCCCCACCAGCCGGACAGCGACGCCCCGATCGGCGTGGTGCCGAGGAAGACCAGGACGTAGAGGGACATCACCCGGCCCCGGAACTCGGCGTCGACGCCCATCTGAACCCGGTGGTTGCAGCCCTGCGCCAGGTAGATCGAGAAGAACCCGGTCGGCACCAGCAGCAGCGCGGCAGTGACGAAGTTCGGCGCGAACCCGACCGCGAACTCGAAGACCCCGAAGAGCAGAGCGGCACCGATCACCAGGTACGGCCCGGGGCGGGACTGTCGCCGGGTGCCGGCCAGCGCCCCACCCAGCGACCCGATCGCCAGACATGTGGTGAGCAGGCCGAACGTCGACGGGCCAGCGTTGAAGTCGATCTTCGCGAGGGCGGCCAGGGTGACCGGGAAGTTGAATCCGATCATGCCGATCACGGCCATCATGCAGATCGGCAGCAGCAGGTCGTGACGCTTCCCGACGTACCGCAGGCCGTCGATCACCCGGGCCCCGCCGCGGGTCCGGCGCTCGGTCCGGTAGAGGTCTTCGGGGCGCATCCGCAGATAGGTGAAGACCGGCGCGATCGCCAGCGCCGTCGAGATCAGGAACACGCCGGGCGTGGACAGCAGCGCGAGCAGCACTCCGGCCAGGGCCGGGCCGCTGATCCGGGCCACGTTGAAGGTCGCCGCGGACAGGGCCAGCGCGTTCGGAAGCAGGTGCAGTTCGACCAGTTCGGAGACGAACGCCTGCCGGACCGGCGTCTCGACGGCGTTCGCGATGCCGAGGAACAGCGCGGCGACGAACACGTGCCAGAGCTGGACGACCCCGGCCGCGACCAGCACGGCGAAGACGATGGCGAAGAGCGCGAAGGCGGCGTTCGCCGCGACCAGCAGCTTGCGCTTGTCGTACCGGTCGGCCAGGCGCCCGCTCCAGAGGGTCAGCAGCATCACCGGTACGAACTGGAGCGCCGTCACGATACCGAGGGCACCCGGCGAGTTGCCGGAGAGTTCGAGGACCAGCCAGTCCTGGGCGGTGAACATCATCCACACGCCGATCAGCTTCACCATCTGCCCGGCGGTGAAGAGCCGGTAGTTCTTGACCTGTAGGGATCGGAACATGGCGTTCAGAGCGGCCGCCCCCTAGTTTCGTCGTACGCGTCAGAAGCCGGGGTTTGTTCGCGACCTACCTCGACCGCCTGCACGGATGAGGTCACATGGAACGTCTCCACCGTCGCGAACAAATCCCGTTGTGACGAAGCGGAGCGACCAGGGGCTTCTCAGCCGCGCGCGACTCGCTGCATGATCTCAGCGGCCTGCGCCAGGGTTTCCCGTTCCTCCGGAGTGAGCCGCTCCAGCGCGGCGGCCAGCCACTCGTTGCGGGCCCGCTCATGCAACGCGTAGACCGCCCGGCCCTCGTCCGTGGCGGCCAGGATCACCTGGCGCCCGTCGGTCGGATGCGGTGTACGCGCTACGAGCCCGCGCTCCTCCAGCTTGCCGACGATCTTGGTCATCGTCGGGGGCTGCACCCGCTCGACGTCGGCGAGCTCACGAGGAGTCAGCGCACCGGCCAGTTGGAGGCTGGTCAGCGCGGAGAGCTGACTGAACGTCAGGTCACCGACCGGGCGGGCCTGCCGGACTCGCCGGCTGAACCGGATGATCGCGTCCCGCAGCGTTTTGGCCAGCGTGTCCGCTGTCGTGCGCTCCGTCGTCATCACCCGCTCCGTCACGGTCCTTAGCCTAGCTAATGAGCATGGCTAACGACATCTCTTGACCCATATGACAGCCGTCACCGGGCCCGCTGGCGCACCCGGTGACGGCTTGAAGTAGCTCAGAGGATCCAGGATTCCAGGGGACCCCGGGCGAAGTACAGCACGAACAGCGCGGCGATGCCGTACATCAGCGGGTGGATCTCGCGCGCCCTGCCGGTGGACACCTTCAGGACCACGTACGTGATGATCCCGGCGCCGATGCCGTTGGAGATCGAGTACGTGAACGGCATCAGCGTGACCGTGAGGAACGCCGGCACCGCGATCGTGTAGTCCGACCAGTCGATCTGGCGGACCGTGGTGATCATCAGGAAGCCGACCACGACCAGGGCGGTGGACGCCGCCTCGAACGGGACGATCTTCACCAGCGGCGCGAAGAACATCGCCACCAGGAACAGCGCGCCGGTGACGAGGCTGGCGACACCGGTCCGGGCGCCCTCGCCGACGCCGGAGGCGCTCTCCACGTACGACGTGTTGCTGGACACACTGGCCGCACCGCCGGCCACCGCGGCGACCGAGTCGACGAGCAGGATCTCTTTGGTACGCGGCGGCATGCCCTCGGAGTCGAGCAGCTCACCCTCCTGGCCGACCGCGACCATCGTGCCCATGGTGTCGAAGAAGTCCGTCACCAGCAGCGTGAAGACGAACATCAGCACCACCAGCGGACCGGCCGTGGTCCACGAGTCGAGCACGTTGAACTCGCCGATCAGTGACAGGTCGGGGGTGTCGATGATCTGGTCCGGGATCGCCGGCACGTTCAGCGACCAGCCGCCGGGCTTGAGCACGGCCGGGCCGAGCTTCGCGACCGCCTCCACGATGATCGCCAGCACCGTGGTGCCCAGGATGCCGATCAGGATGGCGCCCTTGATCTTGCGGACGAACAGCACCAGCGTGAACAGCAGGCCGATCACGAAGACGAAGGTCGGCCAGGTCACCAGCTTGCCGCCGAGGCCCAGCTCGACCGGGACCGTGGTGTTCGCGGCGTCCGGGATGCGGTGCACGAAACCGGCGTCGACCAGACCGATGATCATCAGGAACAGGCCGATGCCCACGCCGATAGCGGTCTTCAGCTGCGTCGGGACGGCCTTGAACACGGCCGTGCGCAACCCGGTCAGCACCAGGATCAGGATGAGGACACCCTCGATGACGACCAGGCCCATCGCGTCGGCCCAGGTCATCTCCGGCGCGATCTCGTACGCGACAAGCGCGTTCACGCCCAGGCCCGCGGCCAGCGCCAGGGGGAAGCGGCCGACCACACCCATCAGGATGGTGATCACGCCGGCGACCAGCGCGGTTCCGGCGGCCAGCGCGGTGATCGGCAGTTTCTGACCATCGGCGTCGATGCCACCGGCCAGGATGAGGGGGTTCAGGACCACGATGTAGGCCATCGTGAAGAACGTGACGACACCGCCACGGATCTCCCGGCTCACCGTCGAGCCGCGCTTGGTTATCTCGAAGAACCGGTCGAAGCGGGACGCGGAGGTCGCTTCGGTATCAGCAGACATGGGACCTTCCGAAAGATGCCGCAGGGGTGAACGCGCGCATGCTTTCAGATGCAACTACCTCCGCAAAAGCGAAGTGATGTTACAACTCTCACGCGCTGCGCCGATGCGGTACGTGATGGTCGTACCCTGTCGGAGTGAGTGACCTGTCTCCCGCCACGCACGCCGGCGAACCCCTGCCGGTGCTGGCCCTGGTGACCGGGACGAAACCGAGGCCCGAACCGCTGGACCCACCCATGGTCCCGTTCGCGCTCGCCGGTGTCGCCGCCTTCGCCGTCGCATCCCTGGTCACCTGGCTCGGCAATGCGCCGCAGTCCTGGGTCGAGATCAGCGTCGCGGGCCTGGTGTGGGGCATCCCGGGCACACTGTCGATGGTCGTGCACGACCGGGGCCGTGCACGACGCCGCGCGCTGACCCACCCGGATTTCCAGGTGGTGGAGGAGAAGGCCTAGCTGTGGCCGTAATCCTCGGCCGGGTCGCCGGACTCGACCGAGCCGTGGCCACGGCTGACCGCCACCGACTCGACCTCGCTGTCGTCGTAGACCGTGGGCAGCTCGTCGACCGGCTGCTCGACCGCGCTCAGCAACGCCTCGGAGTGCGCACCGCAGCCGTGGTCCGCGCTGACCGCCCGGCCGTCGTCCGGCGCGTAGAGGTTGCCGCAGACACCGAACATGGTCCGCAGCGAACCGGCGAGCGGCAGGTAGAAGCCACAGGTGCCGCAACGGGCGTTACGCGGGGCGGCGGAGGAGATCGGCGCCTCCGGGCCGGAGTCACCGTCATACCACCGCTGAGCCGTCTCCATCCGGCCTTCCTGGGACATCACCCGGGACCGGCCGAGACCGAGCTCCCAGGACACGTCCTCGACGGCGGCATCGTCACTGAGCACATAGCCCGGGGCGAGACGGTCGTCGTCGGGGGCCGTCGGCATCAGGTCGCCGACGCCGAGGTCGCCGGGCTGCACCCGCTCGTTCCACGGCACCCAGCCGGGGGCGAGCAGAGCGTCCGGCCCGGGCAGCAGGACGGTTTCGCAGACGGTCACATGGCGGCTTCGTGGCACCCGGGTCACCGTGACGGCCCACCGCCAGCCGCGGTAGCCGTCGAGGTGGCTCTCGAAAAAGTGGGTAACCACACGATCGCCTTCGGCGATCGCGTCGAGATGCTCGCCGATGTCGCTGGGGTCCACTTCGGTGATGGCACCACGGGCCACCCCGACAGCATCGGCACAGACCTGGTCGAGTCGGGCGGCGCGGGAAGTGGTCCTGGAGGTCACCCGCCCATTGTTGCCTACCGAACCGGGTGACCCGCAACGACTCCCCAGATAGCCGAGCGTCAGAGGCGACGCGGGTCGCCCGGATCAGTCAGGATGGTTCCCATGCCGCAGTTCTCCGCGCTCGGGCGCATCGTCGGCACCGGCATCAAAGCGGGCCGTCTCGTGGTGCGCGGCTCGGTGCGTGGCGGTGCCTGGGCCACCCGCCGGGTCGGCCTGGCCCGTGCCAAGGGCGCGGCCAACGAGGTCGGCATGATCCGGCTCTTCGACCTGCACGCCGTCTCCTGCGCCGGTGACGCGCTCATCGCCATCGGACTCGCAGGGACCATCTTCAGCGTTCCGCTCGGCGAGGCCCGCAGCAAGGTGGCGCTCTACCTGCTGATCACGATGGTGCCGTTCGCGTTGCTGGCACCGGTGGTCGGCCCGCTGCTCGACCATTTCCGGCACGGCCGGCGCTACGCCCTGGCCACCACGTTCCTGGGCCGGGCCTTCCTGGCCTATGTGATGTCCGACAACCTGCTCGGTTGGGGCCTCTATCCGGCGGCCTTCGGCGTGCTCGCGCTCTCCCGGGCCTACGGTGTGGCCCGGTCCGCCGCCGTGCCCCGGCTGCTGCCCGAGGGCGTCGGACTGTCCCAGGTGGGCGCACGGGCCAGCGTCTACGGCACGTTCGCCGGCGCTCTGGTGGCACCGATCGGGCTGCTCGCGTTCAAGTTCGGGCCACAGTGGCCGCTGCGGGTCGCCACCATCATCTTCCTCGTCGGGATGGTCGTCGCGCTGCGCCTGCCACCACGCGCCGACTCCGATCCACCGGAGGCGATGCCCCGCCCCTGGCGCACGGTCCTGGGTATCAGCCGCGACTCGGATCGTCCGCTCTCCAACCGGCTGGTCGTCGCGACCCTGATCGGCAGCAGCAGCCTGCGCCTGCTCTACGGCTTCATGCTGCTCTTCCTCACCTTCGCGATCATGGGCGACCAGCTGACCACCGAGGTCTTCGGCTACGAGCTGGGCCGCAACATGGCGGTGGGTCTGGTCGGCGGCGCCCTGGCACTGGGCACCTTCCTGTCCACCGCGGCCGGCACCGGCCTCCGGATCCGGCGGCCCCTGGCGCTCCAGTCCAGCGGCCTGATCGTGACGGCCGGCGTCGCCGTGCTCACCACGATCCTCTACAACCTCGCGATGGTCACCCTGCTGGCGCTGCTCACCGCGACCTTCAGCGGCCTCGCCAAACTCGCGGTGGACGCCAGCATCCAGGAACGCGTCCCGGAACGGCAGCGGGCCACCGCCTTCGCCCACTCCGAGACGGCGCTGATGCTCGCCTGGGTGGCCGGCGGCGGCCTCGGCCTCATCCCCGTCGACGGACGGCTCGGCCTCGCCTTCGCCGCACTGCTCGCGGTGCTCGCGGCGGCCCGGGCCGCCTGGTCGGCGGCACGTCTGCACAACGAGAGGCTGGCGGGCCGGCCCGACGTCCCGGTCCCCGACGACGACCCCCTCAGCGGTACGCCCACCGCCCCCGACATCCGCGGCGCGCGAGGCGGAAGCACCGACCTCCGCGGTACGCCCAGCGCGGGTCCCGACGACACCACCGACCTCCGCGGTACGCCCGGCGCGAGCCCCGACGACACCACCGACCTCCGGCGTGCTCCGGGCGCCGGCGGGAACCGTCGGCACACCGCGGGCGGCGGCCGCCCCGGGTCCGGGACGGCCGGCACGGGTTCCGGCCGCGGGGCCGGTGACCGGGCCGGCACCGCACCGGACGACGACCCGGCGGCCTGGCTCGAGGCCGACGAGACCTGGACGGACGACCCGTGGACCGCCGGGGGCGACGGAGCCCGCTCCGGTTCGGGACGGGGCCGGGCCGGCCAGGGCGCCGGAAGCCGGGCCGGCCGCGACGATCGCACCGCCCGCCCCGGCGGCACTCCCGGCCGGCGGCACCCCGCCGACCCACCGTCCCGGGACGGCGACACCCGGCGACTCGATCCGGAACCCGACGTCCGCCGCTGGTGGCAGCGCAAGAGCAAGAGCCCGGCACCCGCGGGCCGGCCGGTCCCGTCGGGCCGCTCCGACAGTGGCCGGGCCGACGCCGGGCCGGGGGGCGGACGACCGGCTGACATCGGCGGCCGGGGCCGTGGCGACGCGGGGCCGGGCGGCGGACGACCAGGTGGCATCGGCGGCCGGGGCCGTGGCGGCGACGTGGACAGTGCCGGGCCGCCGATGGCGCCGCCCGGTTACCACGTCTATCGGCCGTCGTCCGCCGGGTCGGAGACGCGCGACGGTGATCCCGCGGAGAATGGCGACTCGTGAGTTCGTACCCCCTGCTGGTCGTGACCGCGGTGACCGCTGAGGCCGATGCCGTCCGGGCCGGCCTCGACCCCGGAGACGTCGTGGTCGAGGCCGTGGGAGTGGGCCCCGCCGCGGCCGCCGCGGGGACCGCGAGGCTGCTCGCCGGCCGCACCTACCGCGCGGTGGTCAGTGCCGGGATCGCCGGTGGCTTCCCCGGCCGCGCCGCCGTCGGCGGTCTGGTGATCGCCACCCGCAGCATCGCCGCCGATCTGGGCGCCGAATCCCCCGGCGGGTTCCTGCCGATCGAGGAACTCGGCTTCGGCACCAGCGTCCTGGACGCCGCCCCGCGCCTTGTCGAAGCTCTGGAGACCGCTCTGCCCGGCGCGGTCTCCGGCGACGTCCTCACGCTCGCCACCGTCACCGGAACCGCCGCGACCGCCGACCGGCTCGCCACCCGTTTCCCGCGGGCCGTGGCCGAGGCCATGGAGGGTTACGGCGTCGCGGTGGCCGCCGACGGGGCCGGTGTGCCCTTCGCCGAGCTCCGCGCGATCTCCAACCCGATCGGCCCCCGCGACCGCGCCGCCTGGCGCCTGGGTGACGCCTTCGCCGCCCTACGTGCCGCCGCCCCCGCCCTGGCCGCCCTTCCCTCGTGAGCGGGCCGCCTGGCGCCCGGGTGACACCTTCCCTGCCCTACGTGCCGCCGCCCCCGCCCTGGCCGCCCTTCCCTCGTGAGCGGGCCGCCTGGCGCCCGGGTGACGCCTTCGCCGCACTTCCCTGAGGCGGAGCCGCAACGGGCGGCCCGGGACCGGCATGCCGGGTTTGTGTGGCTAGTCGGGGTGAAGCGATTCGTTTACACGGAAAATGTTGCTGTTGGCGATCGTGGGCGGCATGCTGCGCTGACGGACCTGTGATCAGGAACACGTGCTGCTGACAGCGAAACGAGGCATCGATGGACGACGAGAGCGCGGGCGGCATGCCGGCCGGCGCGCGGGCCCGGTTGATCGGCGCCGGATACGCCGCGCAGGGCCTGGGCTATGCCGCAGTCGTGACCGCGTTGCCGACGTTCAAGGACCGCCAGCACATCGACGACACGTTCGTGTCCGCGCTCCTGCTGCTGGTGGTGGTCGCGGCAGCCGGCGGATCGATCCTGGCCGACCGCGTCGCCGCCCGCTGGGGCAGCCGCTACGCGCTCGCGTCGGGCCTGTTCCTGGCCGGTGCGGGGCTCGCCGGGACCACCGTCTGGTCACCCAACGCGATCTTCGCCGTGATCCTTTTCGGGTACGGCATAGGCCTCGGCGCGGTCGACGCGTCCCTCAGCATGCAGGGGGTGCTGGTGCAGGCCCGGCTCGGCCGCAGTGTGATGAGCCGCCTGTTCGCCGCGTACACGGCCGCCGCCATCATCGCCGCGCTGATCATGTCGGGTTCGCTGGAATCGGGTGCCGGCGCGGCCGTGGCGGTCGGGGTGGCGGCGGTGTACGCGATCCTGGTGGGCCTGATCGGCTGGCGACGGTTCGAACCGGGCCGGACCCTGCGGTCGAGTGTCGCGCATGCCGGGAGCGGCCGGAGCGTACGCCCGATCGTGCTCGTCTGCGGCATGTTGATCTTCACGGCGTTCCTGGTGGACTCGGCGGTCAGCACGTGGAGTTCGGTCTACCTGCAGGATTCGCTCGCGGCGGCCGCCTCGGTGGCCCCGCTGGGCTACGCCGCCTACCAGGGCGCGGTCCTGGTCAGCCGCCTGCTGGCCGACCATCTGGTGCCACGGGCCGGCCGGGCGCCGGTCGCCCTCGGCGCGCTGGCGGTGTGCGGGATCGGGTGCGGTCTGGTCGTGGCGCTTCCGGCGATCGGCGCGGCGGTGACCGGCTTCGCGATCGCCGGTATCGGGGTGGGCGTGCTGGTGCCGCTGGCGTTCAGCGCGGCCGGCGAGGCGGCGATGGAGAGCAGCGACGAGGTGATCGCCAAGGTGAACCTGTTCAACTACGGCGGTGCTCTGCTCGGCGCGGTGCTGCTGGGTGCGCTGTCCGAGCCGATCGGCCTGCGGTGGGCGTTCCTGATCCCGGTGATCGCCGTGCTGGCGGCCCTCCCGCTGGCCCGTCGCGTCGGTCACCTGACCGTCCGCGAGCCGGCCGTCAACTGACACCCCACCGTGCGGGCCGGCGAGGATCGGTGCCGACGGTCACCCGGCGTGTTCGGCGTCGGGAAACCGGCGGGACGGCGATGGATAGGCTGTGCCCGTGCCGAAGCTGGTGGATCACGACCTGCGACGGGCGGAGCTGCTGGCTGCCGCCTGGCGGGTCGTTCGGGCACGCGGGGTGGAGGGCACCACGACCCGGGCCATCGCCGACGAGGCGGGCTGTTCGCTGAGTGTGCTGGCGCATTTCCTGGGCGGCAAGGACGACATCCTGGTGGCCGCGCAGAAGGCGATCTACGACCGGATCGTGGAGCGGGCCTTCGAGATCGGCGGCGACCTGTTCGGGCTGGACGGGCTGCGTGCGGCGCTGGAGGCGGTGCTCCCGCTGGACGAGGAGCGGGCCGCGGACGCGCATGTGAACGTGGCGTTCGCCGGGGCGGCGCTGTCGCACCCACGGCTGGCCGGGTCACGGCGTGATTCGCACCGGGCGATCCGGGTGCACCTGATCAACTGCCTACGGGAGGCGCGGGAGCTGGGCGAGCTGCGGGCCGGGGTGGACGACGAGGCTGTGATCGACGACTTCATCATCCTGGTCGAGGGCAGCACCCTGCTGAGCCTGGTGGACGGCTGGGCCGAGGAGGGACGTGCCGACCGGCTGTCCCGCCTCGCCAACCAGTTCGTGGACCAGCTGCGCGGTTAGGGCGCCTGCGCGGCGATCAGATCCCGGTACCAGTAGTAGGAGTCCTTCGGCGTCCGCGACAGGTCGTCGAAGTCGACGTGGATCAGGCCGAAGCGCTCGTCGAACCCGGCCGCCCACTCGAAGTTGTCGATCGCCGACCAGACGTAGTAGCCGTCCACCCGTACCCCCGCGGCGATGGCGTCGGCGACCGCGGCGAGGTGGGCGCCGAGATAGGCGATGCGCCGCTCGTCGTGCACCCGGCCGTCCGGGCCGGGCGCGGCGTCGTGGAAGGACGCCCCGTTCTCGGTGATGATTACCGGCGGCAGCGCCGGGTACCGCTCATGCAACGTGACCAGGATCTCGGTGAGGCCCGACGGCACGATCGCCCACCCGAAATCGGTGCGTTCGTCGCTCTTCACCGGCACCGGGGAAAACGGCATCCCGTCCGGGATATCCACTTCGAGGACCCCGCTGTAGTCCTTCCCCACCCGCGGCGCCTCGATCATCGTCGGCTCGTAGTAGTTGACCCCGTAGAAGTCGAGTCGCGCCCGGATCAGTTCGAGATCCCGGTCCAGTTGCGCGTCCGGCACGCCGACACCGGCCCGGATCAGCTCGCTCGGATAGTCGCCGAGCAGGATCGGGTCGGAGAACGTCCAGTTGGTGAGGTCGGAGAAGAGCGTCGCCGCCGCGACGTCCTCGGCGGATTCGCTGGCCGGCATCACCGGGAAGTGCTGGCTGGCGACCCCCACACCGCGGGCTCCATGGGTACGCAGTACCTGCACCGCCAGCCCATGGGCGAGCAGCTGATGGTGCCCGGCCGGCAACGCCCCGAGCCCGAGCCCCCGCGCCGGGGCGTGATCGCCGAGCGCGTACCCGTAGAGGGTGTGCACGTTCATCTCGTTCATCGTGATCCAGTCCCGGACCCGGTCGCCGAGCCGCAGCACGAGGGTGCTGGCGTAGTCGGCGAGCCGGTGCGCGGTGTCCCGGTTCATCCAGCCACCGGCGTCCTCGAACTCCTGCGGTAGGTCCCAGTGGTAGAGCGTCGGGACGGGCCGCAGTCCGTTCGCCACGATCGTGTCGACGAGCCGGTCGTAGAAGTCCAGGTCACCGGCGAGCACCCGGGGCCAGGAGAAGGAGAACCGGTAGTCCTGCACCCCGGCCGCGGCGATCAGGGCGATGTCCGACTCGTACCGGTGGTAGTGGTCGATCGCCACCCGGCCGTCCTGGCCGTGCCGGACGGTCCCGCCCTGTGCGGTGAAGGTGTCCCAGATGCTCGGGCCCTTGCCGCCCGCGTCGACCGCGCCCTCGATCTGGTAGGCCGAGGTGGACATGCCGAACCGGAATCCCGGTGGGAACTGGGGGTACAAGGTGGTTCCTTTCAGTGGATCGCCCGGAGGCGGGGTAGCAGGGCCAGGGCCAGCACGGCGAAGCCGGCCGTGACCAGGTAGAGCGTGCGGTAGCCGCCGAGTGCGGTGACGATCGGTGCGGCCAGCACCGGAGCGAGCATCTGTGGCAGGGTCCCGGCCACGTTGGCGACGCCGAGCAGGGTGGCCCGGGTGTCCGGGTCCGGCAGCACCTGGGTGAGTACGGCCATGTCGACCGCGATGTAGGCCCCCCAGCCGATGCCGACCAGCACCGACGCGGCCAGCACCACCGGCACGACCGGGACGAGGGCCATCAGCACGGTGCCGACGGCGAGGATGACCGCCCCGGCCGCCACGAAGACCCTGCGCCTCTCCCAGCGGTCGGACAGCACTCCCCCGGCGAAACCGAAGACGCCGGCGAACAGCACGTTCACCACCGTCACGATCAGCACCCAGGTGGCCGCGTCGTCGACGCCGACCTCGTCCGACAGGTAGTAGAGCAGGTAGACCAGGACCAGGGCGTTGACCAGGTTGAGGAGGAAGCGGATCACCCAGGCCCAGGCGAACTGCCCGCCCGGCCAGTGGATCCTCCCGCGCCGGACGGCGGCCACCGGCTGTTCCCGGTTGATGATCAGCAGCGCGGCGCCGAGAGCCGGCACCGCGATCGCCACGGCGACGTAGCCGGGTGTGGCGGATCCGGCCACCACGGCCACCGCCGTGCCCAGGATGACGCCGATGATCTGCGCCACCCCGAAGAGGGCGCCGACCGTGCCCCGCTGCCGCTCCGGCACCTGGTCGCCGATCATGGCTGCCAGCGCGGCCAGCGGCCCGTTCAGCCCGACCTGCACCAGGACCCAGCCGATGACCATGAGCGTCGTGGTGTCCGCGACGGACAGCACCAGAAGACCCGCGACGCCGACGAGCGTTCCGGCCACGAAGATCGGCCGCCGCCGCCCGAGCCGGTCGGAGACCGCCCCCCACAGTGGATTGGCCACCATGGACGCCGCCGCGCCCCAGGCGGTGACCAGCGCGAGGAGCGCCTCCTTACCGTCGTCGCCGGCGAGCCGGGCCGCCTGCTCCGGGAGCAGGATCTGGATCGGCCCGAACCAGCCGGCGGCCACGCCGATCATGGCGAGCGCGTAAGCGATCATCCATGACCGGCGGACCGGCGCTTCGACAAGCGTCACGCACGGGACCTTTCCCACATCACCGTGTACGCCTCCGCACCACTGAGCAGCTGCGACCTCAGCAGCGGGCCGTCGGATCCGGCCTGCTTGATCAGGTCGGTGACCCAGTCGGCGTAGAGCCCGTACTGGGCGACGCCGTCGGTGTTGAGGTCGAAGGTGCGGGTGCCGTAGACCTGCTTGGCGACCGTGGTGCCGTTGGTCGCGGTGAACGGGTAGGTGAGCGGACTGGATCCGGCGTCCAGGCGGGGTGCCGCCTGCGGGCCCAGGCCGTTCACGTCGGTGCCGACGCCGTACCCGGTGATCTTCGAGCCGTTGGCGAGCGCCCGGTGGGTGCGCCATTCGTCGAGGAAGGTAGGCGTCCCCTGGCCGTCGTCGTGGGCCGCGAAGGCGTAGCTGGCGACGAAGCCGCCGACGCCGAGCGTCCGGTTGATCAGGGCCGGGTCGGCCCAGGTGTGCACGGAGGCGACACCGGGGTATTTCGCCTGCTCGGCCAGGTCGAGGACCGCCGACGCGGTCTTCACACCCATGTGGTCGATGTGGATGATCATGCCGCGGTCCATCATCGCTTTGATGAGGTACGTGCCGAGGTCGGTCAGTCCACGGGTGTTGCAGATCTTGCCGCTCGGGTAGACCGGGAGGACCGTGCCGGCGGGCAGACCGACGCCCAGTTCGAGCAGTTTGGCGATGTCGTCGCTGACCAGGGGCTGCTCGTTGTCGGACGGGCCGGTGCAGCTGGTCGCCTGCCACCAGTGGCCGGTGGAGATCAGGTTGCCGACGTTGATCGCCGCGCCGGTGACGCCCTCGTCGAACCGGGTGCCGCCGAACGCGTTGTCGAACTTGTGCACCGGGTAGAGGCCGCTGACACCCAGGCGCTCCAGCTCGTTCAGCCCGGCGTCGATGTCGGCGGTGGTGCACTGCGGGACACCCTTGATCTCCCGGCAGTTGAAGATCTCGGAGTTCTCCACGCCGATCGTGACGGCGAGTTTGCCCTGGGCGGCGATGCTGCGTACCTCGGCCGGGGTCTTCGCCAGCCGGAACCAGCCCTTACCCGGGCCACCGCTGCGGGCGTCCACATAGTCCTGCATCTTCTGCAGGTAGAGGGCCTGGGCGCGGATCTGGTCCATCTCGTTGCAGGAGGTGTGCGTAGGCGTGAGGTCGCAGATCACCCGGTTCGCGACCAGCAGCACGTTGAGCACCCGCTGGCCGGACTTCCAGGTCCGTTCCAGGCTGCGGAAGTAGGACGCCTCGTGCAGCAGCGTGTCGTACTGCGGCCAGTCGCCGAAGGTGGGCCAGCCGTCCTCGGCGGAGTTGATCGGGTCGGTGCCGGCGATGATCGCCTCCAGCAGGGCGCCCCAGCCGAGGGTGCCGTGCGACGCGCAGCCCTTGAGGGCGACCGTGACACCGCCGGGCGCGTAGGCGTCTCCGCAGTGCAGGGCCCCGCCGAACGCCTCACCGGCGGTGATGTGCGCGTGCGCGTCGATCCAGCCGACCAGCCTGCCGTTGGCGTCGACGCCGGCGGACGGGGTGCCGGTGACGCCGGTGGCGATGTCCGGGACGGCGGCGCAGCCACTGGCCGGGGCGAGTTTGAAGGTGGCGCTGCCGGTGCCGAGCCCACCGAGGTAGGAGCCGGCCTGCTGACCGGTGGCGGTGTTCACGAACTTGTGGCTGGTGCCGTCGGTGGTGACCGTCCAGTCGGCGCGGGCGCCGTACTCGGATCCGGCCCACACCCAGTTCGCGACACTCTGGTAGGGCGGCGCGCCGTCCTGGTCCCGGAGCACGTAGCGCCCGAGTTGGGTGGCCTCGAGCCGGAACGGCTCAGCACTGGCGACGGCGCTCTTGAAGCCGTACCCGACCGAGTCCTTCCAGACATAACCGAGCGGGTTCGAACCGTTGAAAGCCTGGAGGGTGACGCAGGCGCCCTCCAGGTCGTAGGCGGGCGTCCAGTTCGCGGCTCCTCGGGCGGGCGCGGGCAGCCCACCTATGAGGCCGAGCACCAAGACGCCTGCGACCAGCTTACGAGCCACGCGGCACCCCCTTGGTCGATCACTTGATCCAACAAAGCGGAGTGTAGGAAGGATCACACCTTCGAGGCCAGAGGGAGACGTGAATATTTTTCCCTGGGGAACGATGACGTGGCTGAACGTTTCCCCACCGGCCGGACTAGCGTGAAAGCGTGGCGCTCTCTCTCGCGGTCTCGCCGTGTCCCAACGACACCTTCGTATTCCATGCGCTCGTGCACGGCCTCGTCGCCGGTGCCCCGCCGGTCGACCTGACTTTCGCCGACGTCGACGTCACCAACACCGCCGCCCTCGACGGCGCGTTCGACCTGGTCAAAGTCAGTTATGCGGCGCTGCCGTGGCTGCTGCGCGACTACGAGCTGCTGCCCTGCGGGGGTGCGCTCGGCCGGGGCTGCGGCCCTCTGGTGCTGACCGGCGGGCGCACCGACCTCAACGGGGCGACGGTGGCCGTCCCCGGCGACCGCACCACGGCGTACCTGCTGTTCCGTCTGTGGGCCGCGGACCAGCGCCCGGCCCGCATCGAGGTCGTCCCGTTCCACCAGATCATGCCCGGCGTCGCCGAGGGCCGCTTCGATGCCGGCCTGGTCATCCACGAGGCGCGGTTCACATACCAGAGATACGGCCTGACCGCCCTGGTCGACCTCGGCGAGTGGTGGGAGGCCGACACCGGCCTGCCGATCCCGCTGGGCGCCATCCTCGCCCGGCGCGGCGCGGTCGACCCGGCCGAGGCCACCGGGTGGATCCGCGAGTCGCTGCGGCACGCCTGGCGCGACCCGTCCGCCGGCCGGGACTTCATCCTCGCCAACGCGCAGGAGATGGAACCGGACGTGGTGAAACAGCACATCGAGCTGTACGTCAACGAGTTCACCATGGACCTGGGCAAAGACGGACTCGCCGCCGCCGACGCCCTGCTCGGGCGCGCGGCGGCGGCGGGTCTCACGCCTGCGGTGCCGTCGTTGCTGTGACCGGACCGTCCGTGTGACTAGACCTCGAACTCGCGGGCGACCGCGTGCACCAGCTGCGCGATCTTCAGCGAGGTCTTCTTGTCCGGGTAACGCCCCCGCTGCAGGGACGGCTGCACCGAGCTCTCCAGAACCTTGATCATGTCTTCGATCATGCTGGCCAGTTCGTCCGCCGGGCGGCGGCGCAACTCGGCCAGGGACGGCGGGGCGTCCAGGAGCTTCACACCCATGGCCTGCGCGCCCTTTCGGCTGTCGACGACGCCGAACTCGATCCGCTGGCCGGTTTTCAGCTCCGTGACCCCCGCCGGCAGCGCACCCTTGGGAAGGAACACGTCTCCGCCCTCATCACTGGTGACGAAACCGAACCCCTTCGTAGCGTCGTACCACTTCACTCGACCCGTGGGCACCGCTGACCTCAACTTCACTCAATGGACACAACCGCTCACGCCAAGGCTATCCAGCGGACGGCCCCGACCCAACTGCAATCTCACTGAGTAACGTCGGGAACACGGTCAGATCGGGCAAGACGTACGAAGCGCCCGCCGTCCGCAACGCGGACTCCGAACACGGGCCGGTCGCCACGCCGACACCCGGCACCCCCGCGGTGCGGGCCGCCACCATGTCCGCGGTGTGATCACCGACATACCACCGCACCCCGTGTTCGACCAGCGCGGTCGCCTTGCCCTCGGCGAACAGGTCACCGGCCAGTTCGTCGGCCCGCATGCCCAGGTGATCCAGGTGCAGACCGGCCAGCCGGCCGAGTTTGGAGGTCACCACCACGACCCGCAGACCGGCCGCCCGGACCGCGTCCAGAGCCTCGACGGCGCCCGGCAGGGGCAGGCTGGGGGTGATCGCATACTCCACGTAGAGCGCGCGATAGGTGGCGACCGCCGCCTCCACCTGGTCCTCCGGGAACCAGTGCCGCAGCTCGGTCCGCAACGGCGGGCCGAGCCGGGACACCGCCAGGTCGGCGTCGACGAAGACGCCGGTCCGGGCGGTGAGCTGCCGATACGCCTCCCGGATACCCGGCCGGGAGTCGATCAGGGTCATGTCCAGGTCGAACCCGACCGCCGGTACGTCAGTCACCCTGGCCGTGGGTGGCCCGGTAGGTCAGGCTCTCCACCGGAAGAGGGAACGTCTGGTCGTCACCGAAGGGGGACGGGGCGGCGGCGCGGTCGGAGATCAGCTCGGACACGTGCATCCTGCCCTTCATGTCCACGCCACGCGGCCCGGCGGAGTGCTCACCCGTCGACACCTTCGTTCCCGGCAGCTTGGACTTCGCCACTTTCGGTCCTCCTCAGATAGCGGTCCGGCCACTCCCGGACCCACCACCATCGTCCCATGAACGTTAGCGTTGAAGACGATGGCCACCACATTCGCCGATCAACTCCGGTCGCTGCCCGACGAGGCTCTGGGCGCGCTCATACAACTGCGCCCTGATCTCGTCGTTCCGGTACCGGCTGACATCTCGGCCCTCGCCGTACGCGCACAGTCCCGCAACTCGGTCGCCCGCTGTCTGGACGGCCTCGACGAGTTCACCCTCACCGTCCTCGACGCGGCCCGGCTCACCCGGTCCGCCGACACCGCCCTGACCTCGGTCGAGGCGATCATCGAGCTGGCCGGCGACGTTCCCGCGGACGACGTTCGGCTCGCCATCGAGCGACTCCGCACGCGTTTCCTGCTGCACGGGCCGGAGGACGGCCTCCAGGTCGTCGGCGCGGTCGACGAGGTCACCTCGCCGTACCCCGCCGGCCTCGGCCGTCCCGCCGACTTCCTCGACCCGCAGGCCGCCGCCCTCTGCGCCGACCGCGCCAAGCTGCGCCGCACGGTGCTCGCCGCGCCGCCCGGGGCCCGGGCGGTCCTCGACCGGCTCGCCGCCGGGCCGCCGATCGGGGCCCTCACCCGTGACGCCGTCGCCGAGCCCGTCCGCTGGCTCGTCGACCAGCACGTGCTGGTCCCCGTCTCGGAGGCCGGCCGGATGCCGCGCCCCGACGGTGAACTCGTCGAGCTGCCCCGCGAGATCGGCATGCTGCTGCGCCGCGAGACCGGCCCGCTCGGTGTGCTGCGCCCGGCCGCGCCCGTTCCCGGCGGTCCGGCCCGCAACCCGCAGGCCGCCGACTCGGCCGGTGCCGGGCAGACCATGGAGGCGGTCCGCGCCGCCGAGGCGGTCCTCGAATCGCTGGCAACCGAACCGGCGCCGGTGCTGCGCGCCGGTGGGCTCGGCGTCCGCGACCTCAAACGCGTCGCCAAAGCCGCCGGCGTCGACGAGGCCGGCGCCGCCCTGCTCGTCGAGATCACCTATGCGGCCGGTCTGCTCGGCGAGTCGGAGAACGGGCAGAACCAGGACAACTTCCTCCCCACCGGGGCGTACGACCTGTGGCGCGCCACCGGCATCGCACACCGGTGGGCCACCCTCGCCCGGTCCTGGCTCGCCATGACCCGGCAGCCGGGACTCGTCGGCCGCCGCGACGAACGCGACCGTCCGATCAACGCCCTCGCCCCCGACGCCGAACGGGCCGGCGCACCACAGGCCCGGCGGGAGGCCCTGACCGCCCTCGCCGAGCTCGGCCCCGGCGCCGCGCCCACCACCGACGATCTGCTGGAGCTGCTCGCCTGGCAGGCGCCACGGCGGGCCCGCGGCCGGGAGCCGGCACACCGCGACGCCTACGCCGGGGCGGCCATGCTCGGGATCACCGGGCTGGGGGCACTCACGTCGTACGCGAGGCTGCTCCTGACCGACACCGGCCCCGACGACGGTGACCCGCTGGGCGTGCATCCGGAGGACGCCCACACCGACGCGGTGCGCGCCCTCGACCATCTGCTGCCCGCGCCGGTCGACCACATCCTGGTCCAGGCCGACCTGACCGTGATCGTGCCCGGACCACCCGAACCGGACCTCGCCACCGAACTCGACGTGCTCGCCGATCCCGAGTCGGCCGGCGCCGCCAGCGTCTTCCGGGTCACCCCGGCCAGCGTGCGCCGCGCCCTCGACGTCGGCTACCAGGCCGCCGACCTGCATGCGCTGTTCCGTCGCCGGTCCCGGACCCCGGTGCCGCAGACCCTCACCTACCTGATCGACGACGCCGCCCGGCGGCACGGCGGCCTGCGCAGCGGTTCGGCCGGGTCCTACCTGCGCAGCGACGACGAGGCGCTGCTCGCCGAGGTCGTCGCCGACCGGCGCCTCGGCACCCTCGACCTGCGGCGAATCGCACCGACCGTGCTGGTCAGCCCGCGCCCGACGGCCCGGCTCCTCGGCGCGCTGCGCGAGAACGGGTACGCCCCGGTCGCCGAGGACGCCGGCGGAACCACCGTGCTCAGCAGGCCGAAGGCCCGGCGGGCACCGTCGCGTACGCCGCGGTTGGCCGAGCCCTCCGGCCCGGTCCTCACCGGCCCCCGGCTGGCCGGCGTGGTCGAGCAACTGCGCCGCGGCGACATCGCCACCCGGGCCGCCCGGCGCGCCCCGGTCACCGTCCGCGCCGCCCACGGCCAGGCGATTCCCGGCCTCACCGCGGTCCAGCAGCACACCCAGGCCATGGCGGTGCTCCAGCAGGCGGTCCGGGACAAGGCCCGCGTCTGGGTCGGCTACGTCGACTCCCACGGCGCCACCCTGTCCCGCCTGGTCCGCCCGGTCTCCCTCTCCGCCGGCTACCTCCGCGCCGAGGACGAACGGGGCGAGAGCCTGCACACCTTCGCCCTGCACCGCATCACCGCGGCGGTCACCGAGGAGTAGTCCCTGATCCGGTTACTTGCGACTAGCTGCATGGAGCATCTAGGCTCTAGTTCAGCTAGTCGCCAGTACGGATCCCGGAGGGCCGCACGATCACATCTGCATCCGACCCATCTGCATCCGATCCCTTGGACATCGTCGGCAGGCATCTCGCCCTCGGCGATCCCGCAGCATTCGGCAGACTGTTCGGCATCGACATACCAGCCGGGGCCACACCAGTGCCTGTCACCCTCAACCCGTTCGGGGACGGCGTCCGGGATACGACGGTCCGGCTTCTCGTTCATCGCGGGGTCGACAAGCGCGAGGCGGAGCCGATCGCCGAGGCACTCCTGGCTCGGGACGCTGATTCCGCAGCGGTGCGGGCCGCCTTCGACGGGCTGGAGGAGCTCGGGGCGCTCGCCGCCGGGCGGTAGGAAGGTATTGCCGGGTCGCGCGCCCCCGATTCACAGCACACGACCCGGCCGTATGTACCGACGCGCGAGAGAGGCGAAAGGTTGTAAACAAATTTCGTGGCACACTTGAGGGTCGTCTTTTTCGGCCTTCGGAGGGTGTTCGGTGAGCGCTGGACCACTGATCGTGCAGTCGGACAAGACCCTGCTTCTGGAGGTGGATCATCCGGACGCCCAGGCGTGCCGGATGGCGATCGCCCCGTTCGCGGAGCTGGAGCGGTCGCCGGAGCACGTGCACACCTACCGGCTGACCCCCCTCGGCCTGTGGAACTCACGGGCCGCCGGCCACGATGCGGAGAGCGTGGTCGACGCGCTGATCAAATTCTCGCGGTATCCGGTGCCGCATGCGCTGCTGGTCGACGTCGCCGAGACGATGGACCGCTACGGGCGGCTGCAACTGCTGAACGATCCGGTGCACGGGCTGGTCCTGCGTGGCCTCGACAAGATCGTGCTGATCGAGGTGGCGAAATCCAAGAAGCTGGCCGGCATGCTCGGCTCCCGCATCGACGACGAGACGATCGCGGTGCACGGCTCGGAGCGGGGCCGCCTCAAGCAGGCGCTGCTCAAGCTCGGGTGGCCGGCCGAGGACCTGGCCGGGTACGTCGACGGCGAGTCGCACGACATCGCCCTCGCCGAGGACGGGTGGACGCTCCGGTCGTACCAGCAGGAGGCCGTCGACGGTTTCTGGGCGGGTGGTTCCGGGGTCGTCGTGCTCCCGTGCGGGGCGGGCAAGACGCTGGTCGGTGCGGCGGCGATGGCGACCGCCAAGGCGACCACGCTGATCCTGGTCACCAATACGGTCGCGGGCCGGCAGTGGAAACGGGAGCTGCTGGCGCGGACCACGCTGACCGAGGAGGAGATCGGGGAGTACAGCGGCGAGCGCAAGGAGATCCGGCCGGTCACCATCGCGACGTACCAGGTGCTGACCTCACGGCGTGGCGGGGCGTTCACGCATCTGGACCTGTTCGGTGCCCGCGACTGGGGACTCGTCATCTACGACGAGGTGCACCTGCTGCCGGCGCCGATCTTCCGGTTCACCGCCGACCTCCAGGCCCGCCGCCGGCTCGGCCTCACCGCCACCCTGGTCCGCGAGGACGGCCGGGAGGGTGACGTGTTCTCCCTGATCGGGCCGAAACGCTACGACGCCCCGTGGAAGGACATCGAGTCGCAGGGCTGGATCGCACCGGCCGAGTGTGTCGAGGTCCGGGTCACCCTGACCGATGCGGAACGCATGTCGTATGCGGTGACCGAGGCCGAGGAGCGCTATCGGGTGGCGGCGACCGCGCGTACCAAATTGCCTGTGGTGAAGGCCCTGGTCAACCGTCATCCCGGCGAGCAGGTGCTGGTGATCGGCGGCTTCCTGGATCAGTTGCACGAGTTGGGCGAGTTTCTGGACGCCCCGATCGTGCAGGGCTCGACGACCAACAAGGAGCGGGAGCGGCTGTTCGACGCGTTCCGGGACGGTTCGGTCCGGACGCTGGTGCTGTCGAAGGTCGGCAACTTCTCGATCGACCTGCCGGAGGCGGCGGTGGCGATCCAGGTGTCCGGCACGTTCGGGTCGCGGCAGGAGGAGGCGCAGCGCCTGGGCCGGGTGCTGCGGCCGAAGGGCGACGGGCGGCAGGCGCACTTCTACACGGTGGTCTCCCGCGACACGATCGACACCGAGTACGCGGCGCACCGCCAGCGTTTCCTGGCCGAGCAGGGATACGCCTACAAGATCATCGACGCCGACGACGTCCTCGGTCCGCCGCTGCCCCAGGTCGACTGACATCCTCCGTGCCGGCCGTCGACGGGCGGCCGGCACGGAAGGGCCACGTCAGCGGTACCAGGTGCGGGCCATGGTGATCCGGGCGTTGCCGGCTGCGCCCAGCACCCTCTCGCCGTTGATCATCTACGTCGATCTCCATTGCAAGGACAGCCGGGTGGCGGCGCGCTCGGCGCGGATCTCCATCAGATCGCCGAGGATGATCGCCCGGTCGACGACCACCACCTGCTCGTCCATCGCGTAGGTGGTGCGCTCGCTGACGAACACCGCCTCCCCGGCGGGGCGGCGCAGACGGCCGGCGACCGGTTCGATGAGCAGCCCCGGCACGATCCGCTCCGAGGCCCGCACGATCGTCGCCCCGGCATCAGCCAGTGCCGCGTAGAGCGAGACCCGCCGGAAATCCTCGCCGGCCACCGCGGCGGCCCACGGTGCCGGGATCCGTGAGGTCTGGTGGATCACCGGCCGATCGCCGAGCAGGCGGACCCGTTCCAGACGAAGGTCCTCGTCCAGCGCGACGGACACCACCTCGGTGGTGACCCGGTGGCCCTGTTCGCGCAGGTCCTCGACGAAGCTGCGCAGCGTGTCCACCCGGTAGGCGGCCTGCACCGGCGCGACGAAGGTCCCCCGCCCGGCCTGCTGGACGATCAGACCTTCGTCGCGCAACTCCTGCAGTGCCTGGCGCAGGGTCATCAGCGTGACCCCGTAGCTGGCGCTCAGTTCCCGCTGGGCCGGCAGCGCGTCACCCGGCCGGTACTCCCCCGCCCGGATCTTGTCGGCGAGGTCGGTGGCGATGCGCCGGTAGGCGGGGATTTTCACGGAACACAGTCTGGCCCATCCTCGTCCAGGGCCTTACGGAACCCGGCCAGCACCGCGCCGAGTTCCGCGGGTGTGCCGCCGTCGAGGACGCGCCGCATCAGCGCGGCCCCGATCACCACACCGTCCGCGGACCGTGCGGCGGTCACCGCGTCGAGATGGGTGGCGATGCCGAACGCGAGCAGGACCGGTTGGTCGGTGAGCTGCCGCAGGTCGGCCGCGAGTCGGCAGCCCGACGCGGCGAACGTGGAGCCGGTGGTGCCCATGGTGGAGACCGCGTAGACGAAACCGCGGGAGGCCCGGGCGATCGCGGCGAGCCGGTCGGCCGGTGTGGTCGGTGCCGCCAGCAGGATCAGCTCGATCCCGGCGGCGACAGCGGCGGATGCGAGCGGGTCCGACTCGTCGACCGGCAGGTCCGGCACGATCAGTCCGCGGATCCCGGCGGCCGCCAGGTCACGGCAGAATTCGGCGGCGCCGCGGTGCACGACGAGGTTGTAGTAGGTCATCGCGATCAGCGGAACACCGACGTCGACGGCGGCGATCTCGTCGAGCAGGCCGCGGACCGTGACCCCCCGGCGCAGGGCCGCGTCGGACGCCTCCTGAATGGTCGGCCCGTCCAGGATCGGGTCGGAGAACGGCAGCCCGATCTCGATGGCGTCCGCCCCGTTGCGGGCGTATTCGTGCAGGTAGTCGGTCCAGTCGGGTCGGATGCCACCGGTCACGTAGGGCGCCAGCAGGGGCCGGTCCCGGCGCAGTTGCAGAGTCATGACGCCGCCATCAGGGTCGCCATGTCCTTGTCGCCGCGCCCGGAGAGCGTCACCAGCACGGTCGACCAGGGCGGCAGTTCACCGGACTCGGCGGCGCGGATCACCCAGGCGATGGCGTGGGCGGATTCCAGGGCGGGAAGAATTCCCTCGGTACGGGCGAGCCGGTGCACGGCCGGGACGACCTCCTCGTCGCGAACCGTGACGTACCGCGCCCGCCCGCTGTCCTTGAGGTGGGCGTGCTCCGGCCCGATGCCCGGGTAGTCGAGGCCGGCCGCGATCGAGTGAGCCTCGGAGACCTGCCCGTTCTCGTCCTGCAGCAGGTAGGACGAGAATCCGTGCAGCACGCCGACCTGCCCGAATGCGGCTGCCGCGCCGCCTTCGGCCTCGACTCCGACGAGCCGGGCCGGGGTGTCGACGAACCCGGCGAACGTGCCGGCCGCGTTGGAGCCGCCGCCGACGCAGGCGACCACGTAGTCGGGCGTCCCGGTGCTGATCTCGGCCGCGCACTGCTGCCGGGCCTCGTCACCGACCACCCGCTGCAATTCCCGGACCATCCACGGGTACGGGTGGGGTCCCATCACTGAGCCGAGGCAGTAGTGGGCTTCGTCCACACAGGTCACCCACTGCCGGAGTGCCTCGCTCGTGGAGTCCTTGAGGGTGCGGGTGCCACTGGTGACCGGGATGACCTCGGCGCCGAGCATCTTCATCCGGAACACGTTGAGGGCCTGCCGCTCGATGTCGACCTCGCCCATGAAGACGGTCACGTCGAGGCCGAGCAGCGCCCCGGCGGTGGCGGTGGCGACGCCGTGCTGGCCGGCGCCGGTCTCGGCGAGCAGCCGGGTCTTGCCCATCCGCCGGGCGAGCAGTGCCTGCCCCAGCACGTTGTTGATTTTGTGGGAGCCGGTGTGTGCCAGGTCCTCACGCTTGAGGAGCACGTTCACGCCCAGCTCGGCGGAGAGCCGCCAGGCCGGGGTGAGTGCGGTGGGCCGGCCGGCGTGCACGGCGAGCAGCCGGTCGAGGTCACGGCGGAACCGCGGGTCGGCCCAGGCGTCGCGGAACGCCTCCTCCAGCGCGGCACAGGCGGGGATCAGCGACTCGGGCACATAGCGCCCGCCGTATTCACCGAACCGGCCCACTGCGCCGGGGTCGCTCATGACACTGGCGGCCGGTCGCGGCAGCGCGATCTCGGTCATGACACACCTCCACTGTTCTAGAACTGAGTTCTAGAACAGTTATACACAGAGGCTGTGGCTGAAGGCAATCAGGCCGGCACCGGCGGCCCCGGTTCGAGCACCCCGGCGAGCAGGTCGCCGTGTTCCTCCGCCCGGGCCAGCGTCTCGGCCGCGCCGCACTGCCAGGACTCGGCCTCCCCGGTCGCCATCGAGATCACCTCATCCCAGGTCAGCGGGGTGGAGGCGGTCGGCTTCACCCCGGCCCGCAGGGAGTAGGGCGTGACCGTGGTCTTGGCCGCGGCGTTCTGGCTCCAGTCGATGAACACCTTCCCGGGCCGCAGCTGGCGAGCCATCCTGGCGGTGATCGAGCCCGGGACCATCGCGGCCAGCTCCTCGGCGACCTTCTTCGCATAGGCGCTGACGATCTCCGAGGACTGGGTGCCGGAGATCGGGCAGCACAACTGCATGCCCTTCTTGCCGGACGTCTTCGGATAGGCGGAGATGCCGTCGGCGGCCAGCCGGTCCCGCATCAGCACCGCCACGGCGCAGCACTCCTTCAGTGCCGCCGGAGCACCCGGGTCCAGGTCGACGACCAGCAGGTCGGGGTCCGCGCCGATCCGCCACTGCGGGGTATGCAGCTCGATCGCCGCCAGATTGGCCAGCCAGACCAGCGTGGCCAGTTCGTCGACGACCACGAAGTCGATGGTCTCCCGGCTCTTCGTGGAACCGGGCACCGGCAAGGTCTCGAGGCGGACCCAGGACGGCGTACCCCCCGGCTTGTTCTTCTCGAAGAAATGCGCCTCGTCGACGCCGTTCGGATAGCGGATCCGGGTGGCCGCCCGGCCCCGCAGATGCGGCAGCATGACCGGGGCGATCCGCGTGTAGTAGTCGATCACCTCGGCCTTGGTGAACCCGGCCGCCGGATACATGACCTTGTCCAGGTTGGAGAGTTCCACCTCGCGGCCCTCGATCTCGACCAGGAACCGGTCACGGGGCATCGTCGACACACTCCGATGGCTTCTTGTCCTCACGCAGCCGCAGGAAGCGGGGGAAGCGCAGACGGCGGTCGGGCGTCTGGTTGCCGTAGCGGATCTCGGCCACCAGCTCCGGGCGTACCCAATGTGCCCCTCGGGAATCCTCGCGCGGCACCGCGCCGGCAGCAAACGGTGAATCCGAGGTGGCGAGCGGCGCCAGCCGCGAGAGGAGGTCGCGCTCGGCCGCCGCGCCGATGCCGCCGCCGACCCGGCCCCGGAAGGCCAGGCCCGCCGGGGTCGGCACACCGATCAGGAGGCCGCCGAGCTTGCGCGCGCCGGGCCGCCAGCCGCCGATGACGTAGTCGCCGGTCCGGTCGAACTTGACCTTCACCCAGTCCGCCGAGCGGAGTCCGGGCAGGTAGACCGAGTCGGATCGTTTGGCCATCACGCCTTCGAGCCGGTTCTCCCGGGCGGCGGCCTCGGTGGCCGCCCCGTCACCGAAGGACGGCGGCACCATCCAGTGCGGCCCGGCCAGGTCGAGTTCCTCCAGGCGTTCGCGCCGGGCCAGATAGGGCAGCCCGGTGTAGTCCATGCCGTCGAGATAGAGCAGGTCGAAGATCAGGTAGCTGACCGGAAGCGTGGCCGCCAGCCGCGCGGCCTTCGTCTTGTCGCGGACGTGCATCCGCTCGGCGAGGGCGGTGAACGAGGGCCGTCCGGCCGCGTCGAAGACCACCATCTCGCCGTCGAGGAGCGTGCCCTCCGGCAGGTGCAGGTCGGCGATCTCCGGGTAGGCGGCGGTGACCAGGGCGCCGGACCGGGCGTAGAGGGCCGGCGATCCGCCACTGCAGAGCGCCAGGACGCGGACGCCGTCCCACTTGAACTCGTAGCTCCAGTCCGGGCCCACCGGCAACCCGCCCGCGGTCGCGAGCATCGGGGTGAGCGGTGATCCGGACACCCGATCACCATAGGCAAAAGCAATCACCTTACGCAGGCGTCCCAGTGATGCCATTCTGAGGACATGCGAGCGATCTGGAAGGGCGCTGTCTCATTCGGTCTGGTGTCGATCGCCGTCAAGCTCTATTCGGCGACCGAGGAAAAGGACATCCGCTTCCATCAGGTGCATCGCACCGACGGGGGCCGGATCAAATACCAGCGCACCTGCTCGGTGGACGGCGAGGTGGTCACCTATGACGACATCGCCAAGGGCTACGACGTCGGCGGCGGCGAAATGGTGATCTTGACCGATGAGGACTTCGCCGACCTCCCACTGAGCACGTCGCGCGCCATTGACGTGCTCGAATTCGTCCCGGCCGAGCAGATCGACCCGATCCTCTTCGCGAAGGCCTACTATCTGGAACCCGAGGGCCAGGCCGCGAAGCCCTACGTGCTCCTGCGCGACGCGCTGCGGGACGCCGAGCGGGTGGCCATCGTCAAGATCGCGATCCGGCAGCGCGAGCAGCTGGCCACCCTGCGGGTCCGCGACGACGTGCTGGTCCTCAACACCATGATGTGGCCCGACGAGGTCCGTACCCCCGATTTCGGTTTCCTCGACGACGACATCGAGACCCGCCCGGCCGAACTCGCGATGGCCAGTTCCCTGATCGACTCGATGGCCGGCAGCTTCAAGCCCGACGAGTTCACCGACAACTACCGGGCCGCGTTGCAGGAGGTCATCGACGCCAAGATCGAGGGCCGCGAGGTGGTCCAGCCGGACGAGGCCGAGGAGGCGCCGGCGGCGGCCATCGACCTGATGGCGGCGCTCAAGGCCTCCGTCGAACGCGCGAAGCAGGCCCGCGGCGAAAAATCCCCGGAAGGTACGGCCGACGCGCCCCCACCCGCGAAAAAGGCGTCCAGGGCGCCCCGGAAGAGCACGCCGGCGAAGAAAGCCAGCACTCCACGGAAGGCCACCAAGAAGTCAGCGTGACTAATCTTCTCCCATGGGAGTTGCATGCGGGGTGTCCCGATGGCGCTGACATGGGCGGAGTCCTACCTGGGCAAGGTGCGCGCGAGTATCGGCGACACCGACACGATCTTCTTCGTCGGTGCGCGCACCGTGGTGCTCGACGAGCAGGGCCGGTTGCTGTTGATCCAGCGGTCCGACAACCATCGCTGGGCGATTCCGGCCGGCGCCATGGAGTTGGGCGAGACCATGGAGCAGTGCGCCGTCCGGGAGCTGTGGGAGGAGACCGGCCTGCGGGCCACGTCCCTCACGCCGTACGCGTTCTACACGGCGTACACGTACACGAACGAGTACGGGCACACGTACCAGCAGGTGCTCATGACGTTCGTGGTGCACTCCTGGGACGGGGAGCTGCTGCGGCAGACCGACGAGAGTGTGGACGCCGGCTTCTTCCCGTTGGACGCGCTGCCCGGCCAGAAGTCGTTCGTCATCGACGAGGCGCTGGCCGACCTGGCGACCTTCCGCGAGACCGGTGTCCTCGTCATGAAGTGAGGGTGGCCTAAATCGCGGTGCGGCTCGCCGCGCCCTGGGGCAGGATGGCCCTTCGTGACCACGAAGCGCCGCCTGAGCCTGGATCTGTCCCCGTTGCGTACCTCCCGGGACTTCCGGCTCGTCTTCATCGCCGGCCTCGTCACCGCGTTCGGGTCGTTCATCAGCTACGTCACCATCCCGTACCAGGTGGCGAAGCTGACCGACGACCCGCTGATGGTCGGCCTGATCGGCGTCTGCGAGTTGCTGCCGCTGATCTTCATGTCGTTCGTCGGCGGGGCGCTGGCCGACTACATCGACCGGCGGCTGCTGGTCCTGGGCAGTGAGGCCGCGCTCGCGGTGATCTGCGGAATCCTGCTGATCAACTCGCTCTCCGACGAGCCGAATCTGTGGCTGCTCTACGTGGCCGCGTTCCTCACCGCCGCGGTGGCCGGTCTGCAACGGCCGGCCCTCCAGGCGATGGTCCCCCGGCTGGTGAAGCCGGAGGAACTGCCGGCCACCATGTCGCTCCAGTCGCTCAGCATGCAGTTCGCCCAGCTCGCCGGCATGCCGCTGGCCGGCATCCTGCTCGCCACCTTCGACCTGGCCTGGGTGTACGCGTTCGACCTGCTGACCTTCGCCGTCTCGCTGATCTGCCTGGCCCTGGTGAAGGCGGTCCCGCCACCGGTGGCCGCCGACCGACCGTCCCTGAAGAGCGTGGTCACCGGCCTGCGGTACGCGAAGTCCCGTCCCGAACTGCTCGGCACCTACCTGGTCGACATCAACGCGATGTTCTTCGGCATGCCGTCGGCGCTGTACCCGTTCCTGGCCGACGATCTCGGCGGCCCGAAGGTGCTGGGCCTGCTCTACGCCGCCCCCGCGGTCGGCTCCCTGCTGGCCACGATCGGCTCGGGCTGGACCGCCCGGGTGCACCGGCACGGCCTGATGGTCCTGATCGCCGCGGCCCTGTGGGGTGTCGGCATCGTCGGCGTGGGCCTGTCGGACACCCTGTGGCTGACCCTGTTCTGTCTGGCCTTCGCGGGCGCGGCCGACATGGTCTCCGGACTGTTCCGCATGATCATCTGGAATCAGACCATCCCCGACCATCTGCGGGGGCGCCTGGCCGGCATCGAGATGCTGTCGTACACCACCGGCCCGCTGCTCGGTCAGCTCCGGGCCGGCGCGATGGCCCGTACCGGTCTGGGTGTGGCCGGCTCCATCTGGGTGGGCGGTGTCCTGTGCGTGATCGGCAGCGTGGCCCTGGCGGCGGCTCTGCCGAAGTTCCTCCGCTACGACGGCGAACACGGCATGGCCCTGAAGAAGGCGGCGGACGACGAGTGGAACGCCACCGCCGCCTCCCGGACCCGGTCGCCGCTTACCTGACCTTGACCGCGTCGTACGCCGTCTGCGGCTGCCGGAACGAGTTGCCGTCGTAGACGACCTTCCACAGGCCGGAGTGGGTGGCCTTGATGTTCCTGCTGTACCTGCCACCGGTCCCGGTGGTGGCCTGCCCCTTGTACACGTACGTCCTGGCGCCGTCGGCCTTGAAGTAGAACTTCACCACGGCACCCTTGAGTCCGTACTTCGCTCCGTAGCCGACCGGGTCGGCCTTGAGGACGCCGCCGTGGGTGAGCGCGCTGTTCCGCTTCACCGGCTCCGGCGTCGCGTTGTAGGTGAGCGACGTCGGCCGCTTGACGTAGAACGTGGTGACCCGCTCGACCACGTGGCTGTTGAAGTCGTCGTCGTACCACTCCAGCTCGGTCCGGATGGTGTACCGGCCGGCCCCGTCGAGGCCACCGCAGATGAAGATCCAGTCGGTCAGGTAGACGTAGTCACCGCTGCGCGAGGTCTGGGACGGGTACAGGAAGTCGACCAGGTCGCCGTCCGCCCCGATGACGTCCGCGGAGACGTCGGCGTAGTTCTCCTCGGCCGTCGGGTCGTAGACCTTGTAGGTCACCTTCACCCGGTTGGCGCAGCCCGCGTCACCGTCGAGCACGACCGTGCCGGTGGACAGCGTGACACCGGCGAGCGCCGGAGCGGCCTGTGCCGGCGCGGCGGCCAGCGCCGCGGTGGTGAGCCCGGTGAGAACGGCCAGAGCCGCCGCGGCACCGCGGCGGACGAGAGACTTGCGCATGGACTTCCTTCCCTCAGCGAACGGACGGTTCCGTCCCGTCGTTACGCAGAGGGAATCCTTCCCGCACCCCGCCGTCACTTTCCAGATGCGGCGCGCACTTTCGACCTTGCGGAGGGGCGACGCTGGCCGAATGGTCAGACCGAAAGAACCGAAACGGCTTTGCCGCTTTCCCGGCCGGGCGAGCCGTGATCATCGGCCCGCCCGGGAACGCCGGGTCCGCCCTGCGGCGGATGCGTCAGTAGTTCCGGTTCCCGACCGCCGCGCGCGCGAACGCCGGGGGCCGGCCGTTGGCGATCTCACCACCGAACCAGGCGCCGAACCCGGCCAGCGCCAGGGCGAACAGCTCGACGGTGAACAGCCCACCGCCGACGACGCGGTCGGCGGCCTGCACCCGCAGCATCGCGATGACCGCGAAGGCCACCAGCACACCCACGTTGATCAGACTGCGCAGCGCACCGAGCCGGCGATCCTGCGAGCGGCGGGCGAACATCACGTCGGCGGCACCGGCCACGGCGGCCAGAGCCCCGCCGACCAGACCGGCGACGACGTTCCAGTACGCGAGGGCACCGAGGATGCTAGGACCCCCCAACAAATCCGCCAGGTCGAACATAACGGCCATAGCGAACAGGCCCAGTGGGAACATCACCAGAATCGGCTGCACCGCCTGTCCGGCGACGCTCAATCGGCTCTCCATTCGGTTACGCCCTTCCTACCTGCGCAAACGCAGGCTTGTAATGGCATCCGAGCTTGGCCTACCCGGTCGCTTCCGGGGGCAAACACGTAGGTGACCGCCGATGGACGACCGGCACCGACGTCGCACAGCTTGTACGCAATCTGCAACATGGCAGATTGAGTGATGGCGGAGTGCAGGGTGGCGTGCTTCACTTCTTGTAGGGCAACAAGGGCGAAGTTGAAGGGGAGAGACAAGCAACGGCACCCGGCGGCAAACGGGTGCCGTTGTCTGCCTCTGAGGCTCACTCCTCAGCGGCGGCTTCCTCAGCGGCGGCGTTCGTAACGACTCGAGCGAGGCGGGAACGGGTCTCTCGCGCCCATGGTGACTCCACCCCTTCCCCTCTCGCAAGAATTCGTGAAGAGGAGTTCGCCATGCGCACACGGATCTACTATCGCGGGCCGGACGCTCTGGTGTCCGACAATCGGTTCGTCTGGCACCCCACCGCCACGCCGCAGGTCTTCACCATTCCGGATCTTCGCAACGTCGGCCTGGTCCAGGCACCGGCCCGGGTCCGCCCCTACGCCCCCGTCTTCGCCGTGGTCGCCATCGCCGCGGCGGCCGCCGGCTGGATCCTGCTCCCGGATCCGGCGGTCTACGTCCTCGTCTTCCTGGCCCTGGCGATACCCGGAGTAGCCGCGCTGTGGCGCGAGCCAGGCCGCTGGGAGCTGCACGCGCAGTACCACGGAGTCGCCGTGGTGCTCTATTCGTCCGCCGACCCGCGGGTCTTCAACCAGGTGAGCCGGGCTCTGCGCCGGGCCATGGAGGACCGGCGCCGTACCTCCTGGGGTTACGGCCTGGCAGCCGCCTGACCTGCGATTTCGTGAGGACCTCTCGGGTGAGATTGCGAATTGATCAAAACCGCACCTTGCACCCGTCGTTCTGATAGGACAGTAATAGGATGTCCGCGACCTCGCTGGTTGCCACCTGGCAGGCAGCGAGGTGGCTTAACGGATTCCAATGATCACCGAGCGTCACCATAACTTCGACGATGAAGGACTCATGACCGAGGGTGACTCGCCGACGATCGCACGCCGGCGCGTGCGTCTCGCGCTCCGTCTGGCGCGCGAGCGAGCCGGGCTCACCCAAAATCAGGTCGCCGAAGCGATGGAGTGGTCACACAGCAAGGTCATCCGGATCGAGAACGGCGATGTCAGCATCTCCCAGAACGATCTGCGACCGCTGTTGGCCTTTCTCGGCGTCAAGGACAAGACGGTCGTCGCCGATCTGGTCGCTGCCGCGCGTATCGCCCGGACTCGCCAGCAGGCGTGGTATCAGGCCGCCGAATTCCGCGACACCCTCACCGACGGCATGCGTAAACTGATCGAGTACGAGAGCGAAGCTTCGGAGATTCGCTCGTACTCGATTTATTACATCCCGGGTCACCTCCAGACGCCCGCCTACGCGGAAGCGCTGATGTCCCGGTTCGAGGACGAGCTCTCCGCGGATCAGCGCACGAGGCGCATCGAGGCGAGGAACAAACGTCGCGAGGTCTTGGAGACCCGGCCCGTGACGTTCCTGCTGATGGTGGACGAGTCGGTGCTCCGCCGCACCATCGGCGGCCCGGAGGTCTTCGCGGAGCAGCTCCGCCACCTGAAGCACAACGCTGAGAACGGCTACGTCCGCATCCGGATGGTGCCGTTCTCGCTCGACGCGTCACTGACCAACAATGCCAGCTTCGACCTGCTTCAACTGGGCCAGGGCGAGGTGCTGTACCGGGAAACGGGTCTCAATGACGAGATGATCGAGGACCGGGAGACGATCGCGAAACATCGCGCTCGTTACGACCGGGTCTGGCGCGAGGCCGCAGGTGAGGAAGACACGATCCAATTCATCGAACGGCAGATAAAGGAACTGGAGCGCGGAAACACCGGAACCGCGTCGCCAGGAAATAAATAGATAACCGATAAACGTTTCCGAGAGGTCCCCGATGGAAGAGAACAACGTGCCCGCATGGCGGAAGAGCAGCCGCTGCGGAACGTCGACGTGTGTCGAGGTCGCGAAGGTGGACGACCAGTACCTGGTCCGCGACTCGAAGAACCCTGAGGCTCCTGCTCTGAGCTTCACGCAGGCTGAGTGGGACGCCTTCGTGGAGGGTGTGGCCGCGGGCGAGTTCCGCTTCTGAAGTCGTTCGGTCGCGCCCGCTCTGATTGTGGGGAGAATTCAGAGCGGGCCGGTCCAAAAAATTCACAAAACAGATTAATAGCAATAAATAGACGACGCATAACTCCCATTCGGTGAGGAATGCGTCATTTTTCATTTTCACTCATGTGACCGTCCGGCCGGTAACGGGTCCCTCGCCTAACGTGGATCCCGAACCGTCACGGAGGTGCACAGAAATGATCAAACCGACGGAAGAGCCCCGTTGGCGCCGAAGCGGTCGATGTTCACACGGCGCCTGTGTCGAGGTGGCCCGGTTGGCGGACCGGTTCCTGGTTCGCGACTCGAAGAACCCCGGCACCATCCCGCTCAGCTTCCCGGAGGAGCAGTGGGACTCGTTCGTGGCAGGAGTCAAGGCGGGAACCTTCGGTTTCTGATGACTCACCTTCCTCCGGTGGACCCCGGCGCCGCGGGCCGAGCGCGGCATACTGCAGTGGTGGACGGCAAACCGGGTGCCACCGACACCGACCGCTTCGCCACTCTGCACGAGGCGGCCGAAACCCTGCTGGACGAACTCTCCGAGCGCTACCTCGTGGAGCGCCGGGAGAGCAAGGAACCGCTCGGGCTCGACGACGCGCTCGTGCGGACGGTCCGGCTCATCCCCCGCATGCCGACCGCCGCCCCCCTGGCGGTCCACTTCATCGAGCCGGGGCTGGCGATCCGGCTCGGCCGATGGTGGATGGAGTCACTGCCGGCATGCGCCTGCGAAACCTGCGCCGAGGACCCGGCGATCCTGGCCGACCGGCTGCGCACCCACACCGACGCGCTCGTCGAGGGCGGGCTGTGGGAACGCGTACGCCGTGGATTGAGCGGGTCCTGGTTCGAGACCAGGCTGATCGGCACGGGCGTCAAGTCCGGCCGGGAGGGGCCGCTGTCCGCGGCCGGGGCCCGGGACGCCCGGCGCGGTGGTTTCGCCGCGCCGATCCAGTGGGCGCCCTGGCAGCGCCGTTCCCTCTGACTCTCGTCACCGGGCAGTCGGCCCGGCCGCCCGGTGATGAGACGCCCGTTACGACTCCTGGCGCATAGACGGAATCTCGATACCGTGAGCGGAGCAAACGCTCCCACAGCGACACGGAGTCATCGCTTGAGTACGGTCGAGACAGCCGACCTGCGGGCCACCACCCGATCGGTCTACATCACCTTCATCTTCCTCGGCGTCGCGATGGCCAGCTTCGCCGCCCGTATCCCGCAGATCCGCGACCATCTCGGGCTCAGCCCCTCCGGGATCGGTCTCGTGCTGCTCGCCATCGCGGCCGGGTCGATCACCTCGCTGCCGCTCGCCGGGCACCTCACCCACCGGTTCGGCTCCCGCGCCATGGTCGGCACCATGGCGGTCCTTCTCGGCACGGCACTGGCCGGCGCCGCGATCGGCTACCAGTACGGCGTGGTCCCGGTCGTCATCGCGCTCTACGTCTACGGCTTCTCCACCGGCGCCTGGGACGTCGCCATGAACGTGCAGGCCGCCGTGGTGGAACGCCGTCTCGGCCGGTCGATCATGTCCCGTTTCCACGCCGGCTACAGCGTCGGCACGGTCGCCGGCGCCCTGGCCGGCGCCGGCGCGGTCAAGGCCGGGCTCCCGGTCACCGAGCATGTGGTGATCGCCTGCGTCCTGGTCGTGATCGCGGTGGTCATCGCGGTGCGGGGTTTCATCACCGACGAGAGCAGCGCCGAGGACGAGGCCGGGAAGTCGGGTGGCGCCCTGGCCGCCTGGCGCGAACCCCGGACCCTGCTGATCGGCCTGTTCGTGCTGGCGTTCGCGCTGACCGAGGGCGCCGGCATCGACTGGATCAACATCGCGCTCATCGACGACCACGGCACCGACGCCTCCACCGGCACCCTCGGCTTCGCGCTGTTCCTGGCCGCGATGACGGTCGGCCGCTGGTTCGGGCCGAACCTGCTGGACCGGTTCGGCCGGGTGCCGGTGCTCCGGCTCCTCGCCGTCACCGGGCTGGCCGGCCTGCTCGTCTTCGTCTTCGGCCCGCACCCGGCGGTCGCCTTCGCCGGCGCGCTGCTCTGGGGACTCGGCGCCTCACTCGGTTTCCCGGTCGGCATGAGCGCCGCCGCCGACGAGCCCGCGCAAGCCCCCGCCCGGGTCGGCGTGGTCGCCTCGATCGGATACTGCGCGTTCCTCGGCGGGCCACCACTGATCGGTTTCCTCGGCGACCACTTCACGGTCTCCCGCGGTCTGCTCGCGGTCGCCATGCTGCTGGTGCTGTCACTCGCTCTCACCCCGGCACTACGAGAGCCCACCGTCCGGTAGCCACCGGGCGGCATCTTTCGTACCCCGGAGCCGGATTTCTTGTCCCGGATGGGCAGAGCATCGCCTGTCTGAGCGCGCCGGCCCGGCCTGCCGGGGCCGCCGCCTGCCTGTCGAACCATTGACTGTAATATCTGTCGGCTTTGGCCTTCAACGGGGAGAGAACCTACATGCTCAAGAAGATCTCAGCCGGCGCCCTGCTGGCGCTGGCTCTTCTGATTCCGGCGGCGCCGGCGGCCGCGGAGACCGAAACACCGGTGCTCAACGAGGCCTGCAAGACGGTCGAGCCCAAGATCTTCACCGACATCCGTGAGCTGATCACCATCGATCTGGACACCGCCAACGAGGCGCAGCTGCGGATCCTGGCCTACCGGATCCTGGACGCGGCCCAGGCCGATTCGTTGCCCGTTCTGCCCGGAGAGATCGATAAGAACCTGCGCGGCACGGAGGAAGACCTGCGGGCCTTCCTCAAGAAGGGCGTGCTGTCGACCTGGACGCATGATCTGCGGATCTCGGTGGGCTGGACGATGACCAACGCCGGCACCAACGTGAAGGCGGCGGCGAACAAGGCGCTCGACGACGAGTCCTTCGATGCGCTGCTGGCCTACCTGAACAAGGGCCTGTACGCCGCACGTGCGCTTGACTGCGCGTCGCAGCCCTCGCCCTCACCGAGCGTCACGCCGAGTGCCACGCCCAGCGCGACGCCGAGTGCCACGTCCAGCGCCACGGCGTCCGCCAGCCCCGCCGCCACCGGTGGCGAGGAGGGCGACGGCGGCGAGGGCGGCGGACTGCCCGTGACCGGCGCCAACACCGGGGTCGTGGCCGGTGCCGGCGGCGCGCTTCTGCTCCTCGGTGGCGCAGGCTTCGTGATCGGACGCCGGCGCCGCGCCCGCTTCGAGGCGTAGGCGCTCAAAAGTAGAACCCCCAGGTCGCTGACCTGGGGGTTCTTTCTGAGCCGCCTGACGGAATCGAACCGTCGACCTACGCATTACGAGTGCGTCGCTCTAGCCGACTGAGCTAAGGCGGCAACGATTAGAAAGTGTACTGCATAGACGGACACGGCCTCACCGGGGAGGATCGTTCGGTGACCATCGTTCCCCGGCACCGTCTCGCCGAGTCTGAGAACAGTGAACGGAATCGGCCTCGGAGCCTCGATCCGCAGGAACTCGGGTTCACCCGGAAAGGCCCGATCGGCTGGCTCGCCCCATTACTGCTGCTCAGCACCGGTCTGCGGACGCTGCTGCACATCCTGTTCGGGGCCTACCTGGACAAGCGGGAGTTGCAGAACTCGCTCGACGGTGACGTCTTCGATCACTCGGCCACCGCGACCGGGGATCTCTGGCTGGACTACGTGGCCGACCTCGGGGACGGGTTCAACGCCACCTACTCGATCGCCTACCTGCTGGCACAGGAGGAACTCGAGGTCGACGGTGAGCGGCTGCCCCGCGGACGGCTGCTGCTGATGGGCGGCGACCAGGTGTATCCGCTGGCCAGCGGGGACGGCTACGAGAACCGGATGAAGGGGCCGTATCGTGCGGCGCTGCCCGAGGCACCGGCCGGGGCGCCACGGCCCACGCTGTTCGCGCTGCCCGGCAACCACGACTGGTACGACGGGCTGACCGCCTTCCTGCGGCTCTTCGCCCGGCGTAAGGACGGCCACATCGGCGGGTGGCGGACCGAGCAGCGGCGGTCGTACTTCGCGGTGAAGCTGCCCGCGAACTGGTGGCTGTTCGCGGTGGACGAGCAGTTCGGGGCCTACATCGACGATCCGCAGCTGCTCTACTTCGAGCGGGCGGCCGAGCACGTCGGGCCGGAGGACCGGGTGATCCTGATGACCCCGTCACCGACGTGGGTCAAGGGCCGGCAGAACCCGGACGCGTACGACGCGGTCGACTACTTCATCCGGACCATCCTGGCACCCACCCAGGCGCAGGTGCGGGTGCTCGTCTCCGGGGACCTGCACCACTACGCGCGCTACTCCGGCGAGGACCGGGAGTTGATCACCTGCGGTGGCGGTGGGGCGTACACGCTCGGCACGCAGAACCTGCCGGACCACCTGATGGTGCCGCCGAAGGAGACGCTGACCCGCAGCAGCAGCCGCAGCCGACGCTACGAGCAGCGGGCGACCTTCCCCGACACGAAGTCGTCGTGGCGGATGGGCTGGGGCGTCTTCTACCGGGTGCCGCGGCGCAACGCCGGGTTCGCCACGATGCTCGGCGTCATCCACACGCTGACCATGCTGGCCATGGCGGGCGCGGCCAGCCAGGGCGGCAACATCCAGCGGCTGTTCAGCATCCCGCTGGTGCTCATGCTGGTGCTGATCATGGCGGGCACCGTGCTGTTCGCCAAACCGGACGGACATGTACGGCACTGGGTCCTCGGGGCGGCCCACGGCCTGGCGCAGATCGGGCTGGCGGTCGGCGGAACCTGGGTGTGGGAGCAGTTCCCGTTCCGCAACTGGCAGTGGCCCGGACCGTTGGCGGTGGCCGCGGTCGCCTACGGACCCCTGATCGCGATCGTCGCCACCCAGCTCCTGGCGCTCTACCTGCTGATCGCCGCCCGGTTCGACGTCAACCTGAACGAGCTCTACGCCGGTCAGGGCATCGAACATGCGAAGAGTTTCCTGCGCCTGCACATCAGCGCCGACGGGACCCTCACGATCCACCCGCTCGGAGTCCAGCGGATCTGCAAGGACTGGGAGGCCGACCCGGACGGCGAGCCGCACGCGCCGTGGATGCGACCGCGAACACCGCTCACCGTGCACCGCATCGAGTCGCCCGTCACGGTCGACTGAACCCGACGATCAGCGCGTGGCCGATCCGGACGGCTCACGCCGTGGAGTCGTCCGCGTTGTAGTGGGCGTCGTGCGCCTGGCGGGGAGCACACACCGACGCACGGCTGCACGAACAGCGGGAGCCGTCGGCGTCCAGCCGGACCACGACCGAGTCCTTGGGAACACTGTGCGCCACCACGCGCCCGTCACCCTCCGGAGTCGTCACGCGGGTGCCGATCGACGGTGCCGAAGCCTGGAACTGCTGGTAGAGCGGGTGCTCATACTTCAGGCAACACATCAGGCGGCCGCACGCCCCGGAGATGCGCAACGGGTTGAGCGGCAGGTCCTGATCTTTCGCCATACGGATGGTGACCGGCTCGAAATCGGTCAGGAAGGTGGCACAGCAGAGATCACGGCCGCACGAGCCGATCCCGCCCTGGACCCGCGCCGAGTCACGGGCGGAGAGCTGGCGCAACTCGACCCGGCAGTGCAGGGTGGCGCCCAGGTCGCGGACCAGCGACCGGAAGTCGACACGGTGCGGAGCCGTGAAGTAGATGGTGGTACGCGCGCCGCCGTTGCCCGGCTGATCCAGCACGTGATCGACGGTGACGACCTTCATCGGCAGGTCGTGGGCCTTGATCAGTTTCTTCGCGGCGACCTTGGCCTCGGCCTTGCGTTTGCGCACGGTCTCGTCCCGGCGCAGGTCCTGGTCGTCGGCGAGCCCGACGACCTTGGGAAACCCGGCGGTCTCCTCGTCGACCCATTGCGGCGCCCAGACGCACTCCGCCACCTCGGGACCGTCATCGGTCGGCACCAGCACGCGGTCACCGACAGCCGGGGTGAAACCGGCGGGATCGAGGTAGTAGAGGCGGCCGTACCGGTTGAAACTGACCGCGCACAGCATGCCCATGCGATCAACCCTACGACGGTTGGCAAGCCGTACCAAATGCCGGATTTGAACTACCCGCGCGGGTTGTCCCATAGATGCTGCGCAACCGGACTAATCGACCCTCGTTGGCCAGTCCCGTAGACGCCTACGTCTCGAGAGGACCAGCCATGACTCCCGCCCGCTCGGTGGCCGCCAGTGTCGTAGCACTCGGGTTGGCGGGCACGCTGACCCTTCCGGCACCCGCTTCCGCGGCGGCGACCTTCGCCGCCCCACAGACGTGCGACCGGCCCGAGCACTACGCCGCTCAATCCGCCGCCGAACTACTGCACATCGACCGGCTCGACCTTGGCCCGGCCGGCAGACCGACAACCTCATCGGGTACGACCGGAGCCGGCGCCCCATCAGCCCGGGAACACGCCCGCGCCGGCGGAAACGGTGTCAGTGTCCCCGGTGCCGGCGGGAGCGGCGCCCGCGAGGCAGGGAGCGGTCACGGTGGCGCGGCGCATTCGACCATCGGGGGCGTGGGGCTCGGGGAGGTCCGGACCGTGTTGATCGCGGACCGACCGGTGAACTCGGCCGGCGCGGCCCGGATACTGAACGGACGGGTCCCCGGATCCAAGTCCCGCAACGAGCTGGCACTGCAGAAGGCTCCGCCGGTCCACCCGAAGGCGGACACACGGCGTACCGGATCCAAGAAGTTCGGCCCGATGCAGGTCGGTGACGGCAGCCTCCGCGCACGCGCGGTATGGGCACACGGCATGGCCTGCGGAAATGCGACAGGCGACACCTCCTCGGCGGCGGCCGAGATCAGCCGTCTGACGATCGCCGGAGGCGGAAGCGCAGCACTGGTACGAGTACCGGAGAAGATCACCAGCCGCAGCGGAACCGCCCTGCGCCTCCGCGGCGGCGTCCCGCAGTCGACCGGTTCCGCGACCATCACCGCCGGCCGGATCAGCCTGGTCGACAACGAGGTCCGACTCCGGGTGCTGCGAGCCCCGGAACTGCGGGCCAGCATGACCGCAAAGGGTCAGAGCCGTGTCGACTACCAGCCCGCCGTCGTCGAGATCGTCGGCAAGAACGGCAAGAAGAGCCGATTGAGTACGGCCGGTGACCACATTGACATCACGCTCAGTGATGAAATGCGCGTGCTGGAGTCGCTGCCCTCGCGTCTCGACCCGATCGGGGACCTTCCGTTGCCACAGGTTTCCGGCCTTCCGATGATCAGCAGGCCTGAAACCACTCCCACCCCCGACACCAAGCCGGGATCCACCCTGCGGATCGCCCTCGGCGAGGTCCGCCATGCGAACAAGAACAACGCCATCGCGGCCCGGGCCACCGCGATCCGGGTGACACTGACGCGCAATGTGGACGCCCGGTCCGATCGGCCACATGACAAAACGTCCACTCTGGTCGCCGACCTGAGGATCGGCATGCTCGAAGCTGCGGCGGTAGCCCCGAGCGGCAAGGTATCCGGCCGGTCGAAGGGGTCTGGGCAGACCTCACCGCAGAACGGTGACCCCGGTCACGGCAACACCTCGGGCCGGGGAGGCACTCACGGCAACAACGGCGCCCCAGGCCAGGCCGACTCGATCGGCCAGAACGGCATCCCGGGCCAAGGCGGCGCGGTGAACCAGAACGGCGCACTGGGCCAGGGCAGCACGGTGGGCCAGAACGGCATCCCAGGCCAGAGCGGCACGGCGGACCGGAGCGGCACCCCCGACCACAGCGGCGCGCTCGGCCAGAGCGGAGCATTCGGCCAAGATGGCTCCGGTTTTGACACGGCCCTGGGTAGCGGCGCGCTACCCATCACCGGCCGCCGCGTGGTGTCCCTGCTGATCGCGGGCGCCGTCATGATCATCGCTGGTGCGGCAGCCGTAGCCCTGACCGCACGCCGCCGCAAGCGTTCATAACCGCCCGCCGCCGCAAGCGTTCATAACCGCCTGCCGCCGCAAGCGGGCATGACTGCCCATCGCCGCAAGCGGGCATGACTGCCCATCGCCGCACAGGTTCATGACTCCCGGTACTGCAAAGGTTCACTGCCCTCACCGCCGCAGGCGTTCATGGGCGCCGCGAGCGTTCATGGCTTCCAAGGCGCTGCAACCGTTCATGATCTCCCGACGCAGAGCACTTATATAACCCTGCACCGCCGCACAGCCCTTATCACCGCAAGGCGGGCGTCAATGCCACAACGCGAGGGTCATCCGCCTCGCACCGCGCGCCTCTGGCCCCGGCAGGCCACATTGGAGCGCGGAAGTGCGCCGGCCGTTAGCTGGGGGAAGAAGGAAGGTCGGCAGAGGTGTGCGATCGACCCCCGCACTCCTCTGCCACCACCCTCGGTGGCACACGATCTCGGCCGCTGCATCGACGCTGGTCCATCAAAGCGAACCCGCCAGCGTTTTCGTGCAAGGTGTCCCGGCTGAATGCCTGATATCAGCACACCCGCGAATCAGGATTGAATCACCGCCCGAGCAGGACAACAGCATCACCGCGGGAGCAGGACAGCAGCAGCACCGCGCGAAGGATGCACAGCGGCAAACCGGCGGAGAGCGGAACGGCAGCAATCCCCCGCAGCCAGGAGAGCTATGGCAAGGGTGGAACCCCAACAACGGCAGTGCAGTGGATCACGTGTGGCGAACACCGGGCGGCACATGGACAGGGTTCATGTGATGCAACCCGGACGGCGAACCACGGACAGGGTCGATCCGATGAACCGCAGAGGGCGACAAACCGGTGAGGTTCCCCCTCGGGACCGGACATCTCGAAACCAGACAGCGGTCTGGGGAAGGATGTTCCGGTGCCTCGTCCCTCGAAGTATCCCGAGCAGTT
>NZ_QGGR01000043.1 GCF_003148685.1 Actinoplanes xinjiangensis
GTATTGCCATAATTGGCACTGGCTTATCAAGCACCCTGTTGAGTTCTCAAAGAACAACCGCACACCATCAAAACGTTCCGCATCCGCGGCCCGTTCCCCCGGGGCACTCGCTCTACTTTACCCGCCGTTTCCGCCGTGTCAAATCCGCGTTTCGCAACCGGATTTGCCAGAACAGAAACTGCACAGGCACCCCCAAGCGCACACGACGCTAGATCGTGTGATCTTGTAAGGGTTTCCGTCAGGACGGCCGGCCGGGCCCCAACTTCGGGTCCCGCTCGCTCGCCCGTCTCCCTGGCGGCTCGGTAAACATTACTCGTTCACCCACGCGACGCCAAATCGGGGGGCGGCGACGGGCGTCACATCATCCGGTCGGGCTAAGAGCCTCAGGTCAGCGCCATTCCGGCCGACAAAGCCGGGCAATTCGTCAGCACGCGACGACACTGTGGGTTGTGGGGCGGTGCGAGGTGCGCGGAAGGCATATAACCAACGCATGCGCACTGACGAGCTGGCCGACCTGATAGCCGAGATACCCGGTACCGAGGTCTCGGCTGTCCCGGGCATCGTCACGGTGCGGGTGCCGGCGATCGACGACACGGCACGGATCCTGTTCCGGGACGTTCTGGACGCCTACGAGGTGTCGGTGCCGACCGGAGCACCCGCGGTGCAGGTCGACATCAAGCGCAAACGCGAGTCCCTCCCCCTCATCTTCACCGTCGACGACGTGGTCTTCGCGCCCGTCTACGCCGACGACCTGGTCGACCCGGAGGACGAGCTGCTGGTCCCGGCGATGCCCGGCATGATCGCCTATTCGGAGATGCATCGGGACGTCCGCGCGCTCGGCAAGGCCATCGACGATCCGGCCGTGGAGCTGGACCCGGAGATGCTCGCGGCGACCGTGCTGGCGCACCGTTGCTTCATCGCCGGTGCGATGCGGGTGGGCCTCTGGCCGGTGCGGGTGGCCGCCTGGTGGGAGTACACGTCGGCACGCGCGGCGGCGACCGTCCGGACCGCCCGCTTCCGTCCCGACCCACGCTGGGACGAGCTGATGGCCGACGTCACCGAGGCGCGCCGCCAGTCCACCCCCGCCGAGCTCTGACCTCTCCCGGCTCGGGGCTCGCCGCCAGAGGCTCGCGAGTCCAGCCGCGGAGGGGCTCCCAGCCGAGGGCTCTCCGGCGGCGGACGGACCGAGGGGACCGTCCGCCGCCGGGGCCGGGGGCCGGCGCGCTTATCGGGTCAGCGCGCCCTCCTCAGAGTGGACGGGTGTGCCGGCGGCGGTGTTGCGGTTCGCCGGCCGGGGCAGGCCGTAGTGTTCGCGCAGCGTGCGGCCGGTGTACTCGGTGCGGAACCGGCCGCGTTCCTGGAGGATCGGCACGACCTGGTCGACGAAGGCCTCGAGTCCGGACGGCAGGACCGGCGCCATGATGTTGAAGCCGTCGGCGGCGCCGTGGGTGTACCAGTGTTCGATCTCGTCGGCGACCTGGACCGCCGTGCCGGTGAAGGTGAGGTGGCCGCGTCCGCCGCCGAGGCGGCCGATGAGTTCGCGGACCGTGAGGTTCTCCCGGCGGCCGAGGTTGACCACCAGGGTGCGGCGGCTCTTGGCACCCTCGATCTGCTCCTCGTCCGGCAGGTTCGCCGGCAGCGGCTCGTCGAGCGACAGTTCGGAGGGGTCGACGCCGATCAGCCCGGCGAGTTGGGCGAGCGCGTACTCGGGGCGGATCAGCCGTTCCAGTTCGGCCTCCCGTTCCCGTGCCTCGGCGACGGTGCGGCCGATGATCGGCACGATCCCGGGCAGGATCTTGATGTGGTCCGGGTCGCGGCCGGCTTCGAGGGTGCGGCGCTTGAGGTCGTCGTAGAACTCCTGCGCGTCGGCGAGCGTCTGGTGTGCGGTGAACACGGCTTCGGCGTACCGGGCGGCGAAGTTGCGTCCGTTCTCCGACGATCCGGCCTGGACCAGCACCGGGTGTCCCTGGGCGGAGCGCGGGACGTTGAGCGCACCGGCGACCGAGTAGTAGTGCCCCCGGTGCGCGGGCGGGTAGATCCTGGTGTCGTCGCCCCAGACGCCGGTCTCCTTGTCGGCGACGATGACGTCGTCGTCCCAGGAGTCCCAGAGTTTGAGGGACACGTCGACGAACTCGGCGGCCCGTTCGTAGCGCTCCCTGTGGGCGGGCAGCGCGTCGAGGTTGAAGTTGCGGGCGGCGTCGAGGCCGGCGGTGGTGACGATGTTCCAGCCGGCCCGGCCGCCGGAGACGATGTCCAGGGACGCGAATCGCCGGGCCAGGTTGTAGGGCTCGTTGTAGGTGGTCGACGCGGTGGCGATCAGGCCGATGTGCCGGGTCGCCCCGGCGAGGGCGGTGAGCAGCACGGTCGGTTCGAGGACGCCGGACGGGCGGCGGCCGACCTGGTCCCACAGGACCGGGCCGTCGGCCAGGAAGAGCGAGTCGAGGCGGCCGCGCTCTGCGATCCGGGCGAGGTTCTTGAAGTGCTCGACGTCGAGGTCGGCGTACGGGTCGCTCTCCGGCAGCCGCCAGGAGGCCTCGTGATGCCCGACGCTCATCAGGAAGGCGTTGAGGTGCAACCGGCCGGGACGGGTCATCACTGCACCTGCGGGGTGTAGTGGGTGGCCTCGTCGCCTTCGAGGATCCGCGACTTCTCACCGTTGACGCCGACCGGAACGTCGCCGGCCACGGTGACGCGGTGCAGCTTGCGGGCCAGGTCGCCGTAGTCGTCGGCGGCGTAGTGCTGGGTGCTGCGGTTGTCCCAGACGACGATGTCGCCGACCTGCCACTTGTGGCGCAGGGTGTTCTCCGGGCGGGTCACGTAGTGCTGGAGCAGGCGCAGGAGGTCGCGGCCCTCGGTCCGGGACAGGCCGATGATCCCGGTGACGAAGTTGCCGATGAACAGGTTCGGCACACCGGAGTCGGGGTTGACCCGGACGACCGGGTGGGCGGTGCGGTAGCGGGTGGAGACGAAGACCTTCTGGTACTCGTCGACCTCGGCGGAGCGGAACTGCGGGTGCTCGGCGTAGTCGTACTCGTTGGAGTGCTCGGCCCACAGCCGGTCGGCGAGCAGCCGCAGGTGCTCGGGCAGGTCGGCGTAGGCGGCGGCGGTGTTGGAGAACAGGGTGTCGCCGCCGTACGGCGGGATGACGAGGCTGCGCAGCGTGGTGGCCTTGGGCGGGGCGACCACGAAGGTGACGTCGGTGTGCCAGGCGTTGGCGCGGGCCCCCTCGCCGCCGGCCACCTCCAGGACGTTGGCCTGGCCGTCGACGGACGGGACGGTCGGGTGGGCCAGGGTCAGTGGCCCGAAGATCGACGCGAACCGCTGGTGCTGCTCGTCGTCGAGGTGCTGGCCGCGGAAGACCAGCACCTTGTGGTCGACGAGGGCCTCGTGGATCTCCTTGGCGTCGCCGGGTTCGATCGGCAGTTTCAGGTCCACGCCGGAGATCTCGGCTCCGATGCGGCCACCGATGCGGGTGATGTCGATGCTCATGCCCGGTCCTCTCGGGAACGGGTTCAGTTGGTGCGCCAGGTGGAGAACCGGCGCTCGGTGGCGATGAGGAGCTGGTTGACCAGCAGGCCGATGGCGGAGATCGTGATGATCCCGGCGTACATGTCGGGGACCGCGAAGTTGTACTGGGCGTAGTTGATGAGGTAGCCCAGACCGGCCTTGGCGCCGACCATCTCGGCGGCGATCAGGATCAGGATCGAGGCGGCGCCGGCCAGCCGGATGCCGGTGAAGATGGTCGGCACGGCTGCCGGGAGGACCACCTTCTGGAAGAGCCGGACCGGGCCCAGGCCCAGCGACCGGGCCGATTTGATCAGGAGCGGATCGACGGTACGGACGCCGCTGACCGTGTTCAGCAGGATCGGCCAGGTGCAGCCGTACAGGATGATCGAGATCTTGGAGGTCTCGCCGAGGCCCAGGATCAGCACGAACACCGGCAGGATGGCCAGGGCGGCGGTGTTGCGGAACACTTCGAGCAGCGGGTTCAGCAGGTTCGCGACCGGGCTGTACCAGCCGATCAGCAGGCCGAGCGGCACCGCGATGACGATGGCCAGGCCGAAGCCGGCGGCCGAGCGGACCAGGCTGGCCTCGGTGTGGCTCCACAGTTGACCGGACACGAGCAGGTCCCACCAGGCGGTCAGCACCTCGGACAGCGGCGGCAGGAAGGTGGCGTCGACCAGGCCGAGGCGCGGGAAGATCTCCCACACCGCGGCGAGAAGACCGATCGCGACGGTACGGGTGAGGACGGCCCCGGCCACCCGCCCGGCGGATCGGGCCGCCCGGTTCAGGGAGACGACCGGGACGGCGCGGACGGCGGGCCGCGCTTCGATGACGCTAGACATGAACCTTCAACTCCTCGTTGCGGGCGCGGTCGACCTCGTCGCGCAGCAGCGTCCAGATCTCGTGGCGGTACCGGGTGAACTCCGGGTCGGAGCGCAGGTCCTCGGTGGCCGGCCGGGCGTCGATCGGCACGTCCACGACCTCCTTGATCCGTCCGGGGCGCGACGTCAGGACGGCGACCCGTTGACCGAGGTAGACGGCCTCCTCGATGCCGTGGGTGATGAAGACGATGGTCTTGCCGGTCTTCTCCCAGATGCGCAGCAGCTCGTCATGGAGGCCGTCGCGGGTCTGCGCGTCCAGGGCCGCGAACGGCTCGTCCATCAGCAGGACGTCCGGGTCGAACGCGAGACTGCGGGCGATCGCGACGCGCTGCTTCATGCCGCCGGACAGCTCGTGCGGGTAGCGGTCGTGGAAGCCGGCGAGGCCGACCAGGTCGAGGTATTCGCGGGCCTTCGCGGCGCGTTCCCGGCGGCCGACTCCTTTGGCTTCGAGACCGAACTCGATGTTGCCCTGGGCGGTGCGCCACGGCAGCAGCGCGTACTGCTGGAAGACGATGCCGCGGTCCAGGCCGGGGCCGGTGACCGGGCGGCCGTCGACCAGGATCCGGCCGCTGGAGAGTTCGCTGAGGCCGCCGAGCAGGTCGAGCAGGGTGGACTTGCCGCAGCCGCTGGGGCCGACGATGACCAGGAACTCGCCGTCGCGTACCTCCAGGTTGATGTCCTGAAGGGCGGTGACCGTCTTGCCGCGGGCCCGGAAGGTCTTGCCGACGTTCTCGAAGACGATCTTGGCGGTCATGCGGCACCACCGGTGGCGTACGCGTTGTAGTCGTTGCTGTAGATGTCGGTGGCCCTGATGTCCTTCTTCAGCTCGCCGGCCCGGTCCAGCCACTCGATCCAGGTGGCGAACTCGCGTTCCTCGATGACGCCGCCGGTGCCGTTGACCCCGTAGCTCTTCCAGAACTGGGTCTGGCTGTCGTCCTCCTCGCGACCCCGCTCGGCGATGATCTCCTTGAGCTTGGCGATGACCTGGTCGCGCGGGGTGGTGCGGGACCACTCGACGGCCTTGCCGACGCCGGAGACGAACGTCTTCACAGTGTCCGGGTTCTTCCTGAGGAAGTCGTCGCGGAAGATGTAGCTGCCCGCGGTGAACTTCCCGAGCAGGTCGTAGTCGGTGTAGAGGGCGTGGATGCCACCACGTTCGAGGGCCTTGTCGCGCAGCGTGCCACCGAGGGCGGCCACGTCGATCTGCCCGGCGCGCAGCGACTGCTCGGTGTTGACCGGTGGCACCACGATCAGCTCGACCTGCTTGATCTCGTCGTCGGTGAGGCCCGCCTCGGTCAGGTACGTCTTGGTGATCGCCTCGGAGTGGGCGCCGAGCGTGTTGACGCCGATCTTCTTGCCGATCAGGTCGCGGGCGCTCTTGATCGGGCTGTCGTCGAGGACGTAGAAGCCGTTGAAGGTGACGTCGTCGACGCCGTAGTAGCCGATGACCGCGGTGATCGGCGCGCCGGAGGAGGCGAGTTTGACGATCGCGCCGTTGAAGGCACCGCCGAAGTCGGTGTCGCCGGTGGTGGCGGCCTGGATGTCCTGCGGGCCGCTGATGGTGTTGCCGATCCAGTCCAGCTCGAGGTCGCCGAGGTATCCGAGGTCGGCGGCCAGTTCGGGCAGGGTCACCGCGCCCACGTTGCCCTGGTAGCGCAGCTTCTTGACCTGCTCGCCGGCGGCGGCGGGCTCGCCGGATGCACCGCAGGCGGCGAGGCCGGCGACGGCGAGGACACCCGCCAGTGCGGCGGCGAGAGCGGATCTACGGGTTGTCATCGGGAGGCTCCTCGGGAAGGGGGTGCGCGTGTCATCGACCGGCGGGCCGCGGGCGGCCGTCGGTTTCGCGGGCAGGTTGCGGCGCGCCGGGCACGGATCGGCGTGGTCGGACGGGGGCCTGGAGGGGCGGGACTTCGCCGTCCCACTCAACAGGCGCAGGTACACACCCGGAGGTAGTCGACGAAGCGGCGCCGGATCAGGCGCTTGCTTCGGTTCATGTCAGCAACGTAGAGCGACGGCATGCCCACGTCAGCCACTTTGTGACCCATGGCACATACATTTCCCATAGAGTGAGTAGGGAATCCGGCGTGAAAAAAGGGGCGGGAGCCGTAGCCCCCGCCCCTGATCAGGACGTTTACTCGCCGAAGTCCTCGAAGGCGTCGCCGACCTCGTCGATCGCCTCACCGGCCACGTAACCCGCCGCCAGACCGCCGGCGACACCCATCGCCATGCCGCCCATGCCCGGGCCGTGGTGGCCGCGCTGACGGTAGTGACCGTGGTGACCCGGCTGACGGTAGTGGCCGTGGTGGCCGTGACCGAAGCCCGGCTGCTGCGGGTGCCCGTAACCCGGCTGCGGCTGCCCGTACCCGGGCTGGGGGTGACCGTAACCCGGCTGCGGAGCGCCGAAGCCCGGCATCGACTTGCGGCGGTCGACCGACTGGCGGACCCAGCCGTCGACGACCTGGCGCCAGTCGGTGGTGTCGGCGTCGGCGTGCGAGACGGTGTACCGCCCGTAGGTGTCGTGGCCCTGGGTGAACAGGCCGCCGCGCTTGTCGAATTCCAGCACCACCTCGACCTGGTGCGGGCTGGTCACGAAGGTCAGCTCGACCTCGTTGATGGCGTGCGCATACTGCTGCGGCGGGAAGTACTCGATCTCCTGGTAGAACGGGAGCGTCTGGTGGACGCCGTAGATCTGCCCGTACTCCAGGTCGGCGGACTTGAACCGGAAGCCCAGCTGGGTGAACGCGTCCAGGATGCGCTGCTGGATCGGCAGCGGGTGCACGTGCACCGCGTCCAGGTCGCCCTTGTCGATCGCCCGGGCGATCGCCAGCTCGGTGCGCACACCCATCACCATGCCGCGCAGCGTCTGGCCGTAGACCGTGGTGATCGGCGTCTCCCACGGCATGTCGATGCGGAACGGGATCGACAGCTGCTGGCCCTGGGCCAGGCGCATCGGACCGGTCACCGGAACCCGCAGGAAGTCGCTGACGGCCGAGTAGTCGCCGCCGCCGCCCTCCACCTCCATCCGGGTGACCAGACCGAGGGTGATGTGCTCGATGTCCGCGTCCTGCGTGCCGCCGACGAGGTTGACGTTGCCGGTCAGCGGAGCGCCCGGATAGGTGCTCGGGTTCGACAGCACAGTGTCGACGCTCGGCCCACCGACTCCCAGGGCACCGAGCAACTTCTTGAAGACCACGATGTTCTCCCGCTTCGAATACGTGCCTGGCGAAACCTAGCAACACCTGCTGAACGAACGCTGGGAAAGCGCTGGTCCCGCGCGATCCCGTAACAGACGGTACGACGATCGTGCAAGGTCATGGAGCAGCTCGCCGAGGCTGTCATGCTATTCCGCCGGAACGGCGTCACGGGCGCCGGAATCCAATCAGGATCGGCACGGGGTTTTCCGGGAGGCGCTCCCCGGCATATTCTGCGCGGGCCATGGCCACCATCGCGCCGCCCTACCGGCCGTCCTCACCGGGGTTCCCACCGGTCGACTCGTCACGCCGTGACGACGACTCGGCGATCGCGGTCACCCTGCGGCACACGCCGCTCGCCTTCCTGCTCCGGCTCTACGTGCCGGTGCTGGAGATCGACGGGCAGAGCGTGCCGGCGTACTGGGGGCGGGTCGTCCAGTCGGTGACGCTCGGCGAGCATCACGTGCACGTCCACGTGCCGTGCCTCGCCCCGTCCCGGATCGGCGCGGCGGACACGACGGTCGTGGCGGTGCCCGGCCGGACCGTGGAGCTGGAGTACCGGGCGCCGATGCTGTCGTTCCTGCCCGGCGCCCTCGGCGTCCCGCCGCAGCGCTACCCGGGCGCGGTGGCCGCCTCGGCCCTGCTGCTGCTCGCGGCCACCCTGGCGATCTGCGCCTGCATCGGGCTCCTGCTGAACGGCTGACACTACTGGGACCTCTGCGCGCGGGGCAGGTAGCGCTCGGCGACCACGGCCGGCCGCTCGGTGACCCGGCCCTCGGCGATGTTCCGGGCCAGCCGCAGGTACTGGGCGTGGGTCCAGGTCAACGGGGTCGCCGAGGTGGTGGGGGTGCCGGGTTCGGCGTACGGCGGCCGCCGGTCCCACACCTGCTCGGGCAGCAGCAGGCCGGGGCCGGCCGCGCGGGCCATGACGGCGAGCTGCTCCCGGGCCGCGGCGGGCTCTCCGGCCGCGATCAGATACTCGCCCCGCTCACCGTTGAGCAGGGGCCAGGCCCGGCCCCGGGTGATCCCGGAACCGGCCGGCAGCGGGTAGTCCCACTGGCTGCCGTCGGCCTTCTCCCCGTAGCCGTCGAAGGACGCGCGGTACCAGAACAGGCCACGCCGGGTGGGCACGCCGAGCTGCCGGTCGACGACGGTGAGACTGTTCCGGACGGCCGGGTCGCCGGCCGGCAGCACCCCGAGGCGCACCAGCTCGAGGAAGCCGGGGTCGACGACCCGGCGCTGGTCGACGCCGGCCGGGCCGCTGTCCCCGATGTCGTAGGTGGTGCCCCGGTCCGGCTGCCCGTCCTTGGTGAGCCGCAGGAAGTACGGCCTCGCCGAGTACGGCCCGGTGGTGGTCACCGTCCAGCCCCTGACCCGGCTCTGCCACGCGTCGGCGGCGGCCAGGTAGCGCCGCTGCGCCGCGACGTCACCGCCGGTACGGGCCATGTCCGCGGCGCAGACCAGTCCGGCGATGGCGGCGGCGATCGTGGCCGGGGAGTAGCCGGACTGGTTCTCCCAGCGGTCCTGCGGCGTCCACGGCGCCCGGTTGCCGTCCCGCTCGAAGCCGATCAGGAAGTCCGCGGCCCGCCGTACCCCCGCCCGGGTCCGCGGATCGGTGCGGCCCAACTGGTGGGCGAGCACGATCGGCAGGGCGACCTCGTCCAGCTGGAGGCCGTCCCAGACCGGTGTGCCGTCGAGGCGGGCGTTCTGCGGGAACGACCCGTCCGGGCGCTGCTGCACGGCGAACAGGTGGTCCAGGGCCCGGTTCGCGCCGGCCCGGTCGCCCGCGGCGAGCAGGCCGGTGGCGATCTGGTAGAGATCACGCGCCCACACCAGGTGGTAGGGGCCGGACGGGTCGTCGCGGCCGAACGCCCACGGCGCGGCGGGCGCGGCCACGTAGGCGCCGCGGTGCGTCTTGTCCTCGGCGGCGGCCAGCACCATCGCGGACACCCGCCAGAGCCGATGGTCGGTGCCGGGCGGCGGACGGTCCAGGCCGTCCAGGTAGCGGGACCAGCCGTGGGCGTACTCCCGGCTGATCCGGGGGAAACCGTGGTGCAGCGCGTCGCGGGTGACGCCGCGGGCCGCCTCGCCGGACGCCGCGAACCCGAGGGCCAGGGTGGCGTCGCGGTGGCCGGGGCGGCCGGTGAGCGCGGTCTCGGCGGTCTGCACGAGGCTGCCGGGCGCGGCGGCGGCGTACCGGTGGTCCATCCGGCCGTCGGCGAGCAGGTCGGTCCAGCCGTCGTTGACGCCGGCGTAGCCGCTGGAGGTGGCGGTGAAGGCGGGTGCGGCGGCGAGGGCGGCGGCCACGTCACCGTCCGCCGCGATCAACGCCCTTCCCTCGGTACGCCCGGAGTCGTCCCCCCGCGTGCCGGCCAGCGCCGGATCGTGCACCACGTGCAGCCGCAACGGCCGGTCGCCGCGCGTGGTGAACCGCAGGGCGGCGAGTACCACTGCCGACCGCGGATCGGTCGTCCACGACACGGTCAGCCGCCACCGGCCGGACCGTTCGGCGAGCGTCTGCCGGTAGCTCAGGCTCCGCGTGCCGGTGAGTTCGGTGGTCACGTCGGCCTGCTCGGCGCGGACGGCGTACCCACCGGGGCCGGTGACCACGAACTGCAGTGCGCGCACGCTCGGCGTGCCGAGGTCGGGATAGAAGACCTCCCCCAGCCCGCCGGCCCGCTGCACCGTGGCCCACACCGTGCTGCGGGTGTCCGCCGAGGTCAGGAACCCGGTCTTGTCGGCCGGGAGGTACGGCTGGTCGACGCCGGGGCCGCCGGGCGCCGGCCCGGTCACCGCACCGGCGGCGGGAACACCGGCCGGGGTGAACGTGAGGACGGCCGCGAGCAGTACGGACCCGATTCTCCGGTACGCCATGACACGCCCTTACCCGATTAACGCCGATCGATGTCAGGGTCTGGTGCGGAGTTCGTCGTGCAGGGCGCGCATCAGTTCGGCACCGGTGAACGGCTTCTCCAGCAGATGCACGTCGGCGGAGAGGGTGCCGTGGGTGGTGAGGACCGGCTGGGCGTACCCGGACATGAACAGGACCCGGGTGCCCGGCCACCGGGACCGGACCGCCTCGGCCAGGTCCCGGCCCAGCATGTTTGGCATGATCACATCGGTGAGCAGGACGTCGACGCTGTGCGTCGCGGCCAGGCGCAGCGCCTCGTCGCCACCGTCGGCGGCCAGCACGGTGTAACCGCCGCGCCGCAGGATCCGGCAGGTCACCTCGCGCAGCGCGCTCTCGTCCTCGACCACCAGCACGGTCGCGCCGTGCCCGGCCAGACCGGCCACCGACTGCTCGGGGCCACCCTGATGCGCCTCGGCGTCGGTGGCCGGCAGCAGGATCGTGAAGGTGGTGCCGACCCCGGCTTCGGAGTAGATCTGCACGGTCCCGCCGGCCTGGGTGATGATGCCGTAGACGGTGGCCAGGCCCAGGCCGGTGCCCTGGCCGCTGGGCTTGGTGGTGAAGAACGGCTCGAACGCCTTGTCGATCACCTCCTTGGGCATGCCGGTGCCGGTGTCGGACACCCGCAGCCGGACATACCGGCCGGTCGGCAGCCCCGCCCGGGCGGCGGCGTGCTCGAAGTCGACGTCGACCAGGGCGGTGTCGATGGTCAGGCGGCCGCCGGCGGGCATCGCGTCGCGGGCGTTCACGGCCAGGTTGACCAGCACCTGCTCCAGCTGGCCCGGATCGGCCATCACCGACGGCAGGCCGGCGGTGGTCCGTACGGTCAGGGCGATGTGCTCCCCCAGCGACCGGTCCAGCATCTGGTGCACCTCGGTGACCACGGTGTTCAGGTTGAGCGGGCGGGGGCGGATCACCTCGCGGCGGGCGAAGGCGAGCAACTGATGGGTGAGGTCGCTGCCCCGGCGGGCGGCGCGGGCGATCTGCTCGGCGTCGACGGCCGGTGGTGTGCCGGCCGCGTCCTCGACGATGAACGACGCGTAGTTGAGGATCACCGCGAGCAGGTTGTTGAAGTCGTGGGCGATCCCGCCGGCCAGCTGGCCCAGGCTCTCCAGCCGCTGCGCCTGCTGCATGCGGGCCTCCAGCCGCTGCCGGTCGGTCTCCTCGCGCAGCCGGCGGCGCTCCTCCTCGGCGGCCAGCCGCTCGGAGATGTCCCGCACCACCGCGACGATCACCACGCCGCTGTCGGTGTGCAGGGAGCTGCACGCGATGTCGACCGGGATCTCGGCACCGCCGCGCCGGGCCGCCCGGCGGGTCGCCCAGCGCTGGTCGGACTCCTCCACCGAGCGTTCGGAGTCCAGCGGGGTGCTGTCGCCGCCGGTCCGCAGCACCGCCGACACCGCCGGCAGCCCGTCCGGCAGCAGCAGCGCCACCGGCATGTGCAGCAGGTCGTGGCGGGGGTGGCCGAACAGGCGCTCGGCCTCGGCGTTGACCAGCACCACCTCCCCGGACTCGGCGACACCGAGAACCGCGTCCGGCGCGGCGTCCAGGATCGCCTGCACCCGTGCCTCGGCCCGCTCCCGGTCGCTGACGTCGCGGGTGATGCTGGTCGTGCCGACGATCGTGCCGCGCTCGTCGATCAGCGGGGACACCAGCGTCGACACCGCGATGTCCTCGTCCTTGGCGGTACGCCGGACGCTGCGGTACCGGTCCACCCGGCCGCCCAGGCGCACCATCAGGCGTACCTGGGCCTCGTCGCCGCGCCGGTCCTCCGGGATGATCAGGTCGATCGACCGGCCGATCATGTCGGAGCCCGGATGGCCGTAGAGCGCCTCGGCGCCCGGGTTCCAGGACAGCACCCGGCCGTCCAGGTCGGTGGTGACGATCGCGTCGTGCGACGACTGCACGATCGAGGCGAGCAGCGACCGGGTGCGGGCCGCCTCCCGCTGGGCCGTGTCGTCGCGGAGCACCGCGGTCACGTACGTCTCGCCGTCCGGCGCGGCCACCGCGGACAGGGAGACCTCGACGGCGAAGACGGTGCCGTCGCGACGGACGCCGCGCAGCGGCAGGCGGCGCAGCGGCGGATGGGGGCCGGAGAGGTATCCCGCCCGGTGCTGAGGATGCCGGTCGCGGGTGTCCTCCGGAACCAGATCGTCGACGGAGGTCCCGGCCAGGTCGTCGTCGGTCCAGCCGAACATGTCGTGGGCGCGGCGGTTGGCCATCGTGATCGTGCCGTCCGAACGGCTCACGATGATCGCGTCCGGGGCGGTGTCGAGCAGAAGCCCCGGGATACCGGTTGACTCCACCGACGCCTCCCGCCCCCTAAAGTACGTCTATCCTGATATTTCGGTATCCGGTTGTCAGTTTCGGAGAAAAGCTGTCGAAGTGAGTAGCGCGCTGTCACCTATCGACCCGAATCGCCCCAGTGCCGCCCGCATCTACGACGCCTACCTGGGCGGCACCCACAATTTCGCCGCCGACCGCGCCGTCGCCGACCGTGCCGCCGAGATCCTGCCCGAGGTCCCGCTGATCGCCCGCGCCAACCGGGACCTGCTGCGGCGGATCGTGCGGTATGCGGCCGCCCGCGGGGTCCACCAGTTCCTCGACCTCGGCTCCGGCATCCCCACCGAGAACAACGTGCACCAGGTGGCCCGCGAGGTGGCGCCGGACGCCCGGGTCGTCTACGTCGATCTGGACCCGACCGCGGTGCTCTACGCCCGGCACCTGCTCGGCGACGACACGCAGACCGCGATCGTCCGGGGCGACCTGCGGCAACCGGCGGCGATCCTGGCCGCGCCGGAGGTCCGTGACCTGATCGATCTCGGCCGGCCGGTCGCGATCCTGATGATCGCGGTCCTGCACTTCATGCCGGACGGGCCGGAACTGGACGCGGCACTGCACGCCTACCGCGAGGCGGTGGCCCCCGGCAGCCTGCTGGCGATCTCGCACGTCACCACGAACGGCGAGCCGGAACCGACCGCGCGGATCGCCGAACTCTACAACCGCACCGGCACCCCGCTGGTGGTGCGCGACGCCGCCCGGACGGCCCGTTTCTTCGAGGGGTGGCGCCTGGTCGAGCCGGGCCTGGTCCCCGGGCCCCGGTGGCGCCCCGACGACGGACCGGTCAGCGACGCGGAGCGATACCTGACCCTGGCCGGCGTCGCCGAGAGATAGCGATCCCGGCATCGGCCGGCCGGTCGTAACCGTCGCAACTGTCCTCCGGCTCGACGTCGATCAGGTCGAACAGGTCCGGCCCGGAGTGCCCGGTGTCGACGGTGCCGCCGATCAGGCCGAGCAGGGCCGCGCAGTTGCGCCCATACCCCTGCACCATGCGGTCCACCCGGGTGGGGTGCCCGCAGCGCCGGCACGGGCGCATCCGCTCCGTTGATGGCTCACCCACGTGACCAGTATCGGCGTACCGATCAGGATTCGCCGACCGCGTCGGCCAGTTCCTGCTTGTTCATCCGGGAACGTCCGTGGATCTCCTGCTCGCGCGCCTTCTGGTAGAGCTCCCGGCGGGTGGTCTCGTGGTCGCCGCCGGAGGGCAGGTCCGCGCCGGTCGTCGCCTCGAGGAAGCGGCGGCCCATCTCGTCGCGCTCGGCGTCGTCGAGGCGTTCGGCGAGGATCGGCAGGAGGTCCTGCTCCTCCTCCTGGACGTGGTGGCGCAGCTCGCCGGTGATAGCGGCGACGGTCCCGTCGTATCCCGGGTCCTCGGCGTCGCCGCGCAGCAGGTTCTGGAGCATCTCCTCGACCTGGTGGTGTTCGACGACGCCGTCCTTGACCTCGTCACCGGCCTCGGCGGCCAGATCGCGGATGGCGGGGTAGACGAACGCCTCCTCGGCCTCGGAGTGCGGCAGCAGAAGCCGCGCCACCTCCTGCATGAGAGCCGCGCTGTCGCCGTCGCCCTTCTCGGCGCGGGCCAGCAGGTCCTCTACCTGACGGTGCTGCTCTTTGATGATCTCCACAATGTCCGGCACGGCTTCCCCCTTGATATTTGGACAAAGGGCGTATTACCCGAAAACGGACGGATCATCCTTCAGCAAACGCACATCTTCCCGGTCGTACGCTGCGGTGGAAGCATGTGAGGGGAGACTGCCGAGGTGGAGATAAAGGTGCAACCGTTCCGGATCTTCAGGATCACCGCGATCGCCGAGGCGTTCTCCTGGACCGGCCTGCTCGTCGGCATGTTCCTGAAATACGTCACGGAGACCACCGAGGCCGGGGTGTGGCTGTTCGGCCGCCTGCACGGCGCCCTGTTCATCGCCTATCTGGTCGCGACCCTCTGGGTGGCGCGGGCCGAGCGCTGGTCGCTGTGGCGGGTGCTGTTCGGCCTGGCCGCCTCGATCCCACCGCTCACCACCCTGATCTTCGAGCGCTGGGTGGCCAAGCGTCGCCCGGCGGCGGAACCGGTGGCCGCCACCGCCTGAGTTCCGCCGGCGGTGGGGGCGTGTCTGCCGACGCGCCCCCACACGTCACTTCACTGCTATCGGATTGACCGGGGAGCCGACCGCACCGGTGATCGGCAGCGGCGCCGCGGTCAGCCAGAACTCGTAGACGCCATCGGAGGCGCAGTCCGCGGCCAGGGCGTCCAGGTCCCACATCTCCCCGAGGAACAGGCCGATGTGCGGGATCGCCACCTGGTGCAACGGCTGGAACGCGTCGTCGAACTCATTGGGCCGCACCTCGAATCCCCAGGTGTCGGTGGCGATCGCGGCGATCTCCGTCCGGTGCAGCCAGTCCGCGGTGCTGAAGGACAGACCGGGAGCGGGCCCGCCGGCGTAGTCACCCCAGCCGTCGCGGCGGGCGCGGGCGAGCTGGCCGGTACGGATCAGGACGATGTCGCCCCGGCCGATCTCGACGCCCGCGTCCGCCGCCACCGAGTCGAGATGGTCGGACGTGATGGCGAAGCCGTCCGGCAGGTCCCCGAAGTCCAGCAGCACACCGCGCCCGGCGATCACGTCGGCGACCGTCTCGATGCCGGTGAACCCGTCACCGAGGCTGGTCACCACATCGGCGGCACGGCGGCCGTTCCAGGCGTAACCGTGGTCGAAGATGTGGCCGAGCCCGTCCCACTGGGTCGAGCACTGCAACGGCATGGCGATCACGTCGTCGGCGCCGCCGATGCCGTGCGGGAAACCCTGCACACCGGCGGCCGCGTCGGTGCCGGTGTCGAGCATGGTGTGCACCGGGTTGGTGCGGCGCCGCCAGCCCTTCTGCGGGCCGTTCGCGTCGAACGACTGCGACAGCGAGAACGACACCCCCCGGCGCACCAGCGCCGCGCCCTGCCTGCGCTTCTCCGGGGTCAGGAAGTTCATCGTGCCGCGTACGTCGTCAGCACCCCACCGCCCCCAGTTGGAGCAGCGTTTCGCCGCCGCCGCGACGGCGCCCTCCGGGTCACTTCTGGAGAACATCGGACACCCAGTCGGCGATGTAGGTCTGGACGTGCGCGAAGTGGTCGAGCCCGATGTGCTCGGCCCCACCCTCCTGGGCGGTGAAGATCCGCAGTTCCCGCCGGGGCGAGTTGACCGCCTGCTCGTAGGAGCGGTGCGCGTACCGCACGGGGATCTGCCGGTCGTTCTCGCCGTGGCAGATCAGGAACGGCACGGTGATCCGCTCGACCACGCCGTCGAGGTTGACCGCCTCGGCCTTTTTGATGAACGTGTCCAGGTCGTCCTCGCCCCACACCCAGAGCACGTGGTCCCAGTAGTGCGGGACCGGGTTCTCCCCCTCGCGCTCCAGGCGCCGCTTCTGCACGGCACCCCAGTCGTGGTTGGCGCCCCAGGCGACACAGAGGGCGAGCCGCTTCTCGAACGCGGCCGCCCGGGGTGCGTAGTAGCCACCCAGCGACCAGCCCGTCAGCCCGATCTTCCCGGCGATGACGTCGTCGCGGGTGAGCAGGTAGTCGATGCAGGCGGCGGCCCAGTCCTCAGTCTCGATCCGGGATCTGAGGTCGTGGAAGCGCAGCGCCTCCCCACTGCCGGGGCAGTCGACCATCAGCGTGTGGATGCCGCGGGCCGCCAGTTCGTGCGCGAACCCGGAGGCGTACATGTGCTCCTTGGTCGAGTCGAGCCCGTTCCACAGGATGATCACCGGTGCCGGCCCTTCGACCGGTGCCCTCTTGAAATACGCCGGCAGCAGCGCCCCCTCGAACGGGATCGCCACCCGCGTCGTGGCCGGGTCGAGCAGATCGAACGCCTTCTGCTGCAGGTCGAGAAGCCGCTGGTAGACCGCCTTCCGGTCGGGCGACTTGGCGCTCTGCATCCGCTCGGCCTGGGCCAGATAGTTGGTGGCCCGCTGATACTTCTGCCCGGCGGTGCGGGTGTGCCCGGCGGCCTCGTCGGCGGCTGCCTGGGATGCCAGGTCCTCGGCGACGGCGGCCCACGATGCCATGAATTCCCTGGTGCCGACGTCGGCCCCCTGGGTGGCCAGTTCCCTGATCGGGCGGCAGGCCCGGTCCACCTCGTCGATCAGGCCGCCGCTGTTCAGGGTGGCGACGACGCCCAGATTCCAGACGTAGTTGCCCGGGAAGTACTCGAACATTCAGTGCTGCCTCTCTGCTCGCGCCCGCGCCGGGTCACGGCGGCGTACCGGCGGGAGATCCTCGGTGTCGGGACCGGTGACGACGGTGTTGGTCAGGCTGCCGATGCCCTCGACGGTCAGGGTCACCACGTCGCCGGCCCGCAGCGGGGGTGGATCCTGCCGGCCGTGGCGACCCCAGAGTTCGGCCAGGCAGCCGCCGTTGCCGACGGTCCCGGAGCCGAACACGTCGCCGGCCACGATCCGGCTGTCCCGGGCCGCGTAGGCGATCATGGTCTCGAAGGTCCAGCCCATGTTGCCGAGCAGGTCACGGCCGATCTCGGTGCCGTTCACCTCGGCCGTGCACCACAGCTCCAGGAAGCCGTCCCGCTTGAACGGGTCCAGCTCGTCGGCGGTGACGATCCACGGGCCGAGACTGCTCGCGAAGTCCTTGCCCTTGGCCGGCCCCAGGTTCACCTGCATCTCTCGTTTTTGCAGGTCCCGGGCCGACCAGTCGTTCAGGATCGTGTAGCCGAAGATCGAACCGCCGGGCCCGGCGACCGCTGCGACCTCCAGCTCGTAGTCGCGGTTCACCGACCGGGCCGGGAACGGGACCTCGTCGCCCGGCCCGTAGATCCGGTGCGGGTTGGTGAAATAGAACGTCGGGGCGTCGTACCACGCCTCCGGCACGCCGCCGGAGCCGTCGATGCTGCGCCGGACACCTTCGACGTGTTCCTCGAAGGCGACGAAGTCGCGCAGCGACGCCGGTTGCAGCGGCGCGAGCAGCCGAACCTGCTCCAGAGGTACGGGTGCCTGCGGCTCCGGGATGTCGCCCACCTCGATGACCGTCCGGATGTCGGCCTCGAACGGGCGCACCACCCCGTCCTCGACGACGCCCGACCTGATCCGGCCCTCGTGCCGGAACCGTGCGATCCGCATCAGACCGGCGGCGCGACGAAGATGCCGCGGTCGACGTCGTTGAAGGACTGCCTGGCGACGAACTCGTTCATCGGGTTCGCGGTCCCCCACTGGTCACTGACGGTGGGGTCGGAGAAGTCGTACAGGTGCGGGTGCCAGGTGTCCTCGTCGAGTTCCTCCAGCTCGGTGGTGTACTCGACGGTGTTGCCGTGCGGGTCGAGGAAGTAGCTGAACGTGTTGTTCCCGGCCATGTGCCGGCCCGGCCCCCACACCTTCTCGACGCCGCCGCGCAGCAGCCGGCCGGTGCCGCGCATGTACTCGTCGATGCCGCGCATCTCGAACGACGCGTGGTGCAGCGAGACGTGCGGGCCACGGGCGATCGCCAGGCTGTGGTGCCAGCGGTTGGTCCGGAGGAACCACATCATCGACCCCATCCGCGGGTGCATCAGGGTGTCGGAGAGGGCGAAGTTGAGGTGCTCGTCGTAGAAGGCGACGGTCGCCTCCGGATTCGGCGAGTTGATCACCACGTGCGAGAGCTTGACCGGGACGGACTCGCCCTCCTCCAGCTTGCGGTGCTGCCGGACGGCCACGTCGCAGGACACCTCGACGGTACGGCCGTCGAGGTCGAAGAAGCGGAAGCCGTACCCCCCGCCCGGGGTCTGCAGCCGGCCCGGCTCGCCGACCAGGGTGACCCCGGCACGTCCGAGACGTTCGGCGAGCGCGTCGACGTCGGTCTGGTTCGCCGCGCCGAAGGCGATCAGGTCGAGCCGCTTCTCCGCGGCCTTGCGCAGCCGCACCGAGTACTGCTCGGGCGAGCCGGCCGCGGCCAGGAACGCGATGCCCTCGTCGGTGGTTTCGGCGTCCAGGCCCCACATGGTCGTGTAGAAGTCGAGCTGCCGGTCGTAGTCGGGCACCGCCAGGTCGACGTGGCGCAGGTGGGTGATGAGGCGTTCGTCGTTCATCGATGGTCCTTTCACGCGGGCGACGCGACGAGATGGGCGACGCGCGCCATCAGGCCGGGGACGTCGCCGCGCTCGTGGGCGAGCTGCCAGCGGGTCAGTTGCAGGGAGGCTTCGACGACCGTCTTCGCGCGGTCGAGGCGGCGGGCGGTGAACTCCTGCCAGAGCGCATCGGTGAGGACGTCCTCGCGGAGCAGCAGCTCGGCGAGGACGGACGCGTCCTCCAGCGCCTGAGCGGCGCCCTGGGCGAGGGTGGGCGGGCAGCTGTGCGCCGCGTCGCCGATCAGCACCACGCCGCCGCGGTTCCACGGACCGTCGATGACGTGGCTGGAGAAGGCCGTGTAGTTGACGCGGGCCGGGTCGGTCAGGTTCTCCCGGATCTCGTCCCACGGCCCGTGGTAGGCGCCGGCCAGCTCCCGCATGGTCGCGAGGGCCTCGTCGGGCGACAGCCCGGACCGGTCCTGCACGTCCTCGACCAGGTAGGCGTAGAGCGTGTCCACTCCGGTCGGGCAGTACCCGGCGATGTAGGCGGGCCCGCCGTAGAACAGGTCGGTCCGGGTCACGCTCGCCGGCCGCTTCGTGAACGTGCGCCAGATCCCCATGCCGACCGGCTGCGGCTCGACGTCGATCCCGAGCTGCCGGCGCGTCCATGAGCGCAGCCCGTCGGCACCGACGACCAGGTCGTAGGTCGCCGCCGAACCGTCGTCGAAGGTGACCGTGGTGCCGTCGAGAGACACCGGCCGGGTGTTGAACCGCATCTTCGCCCCGGCGGAGACGGCACGCTCGACCAGGATCCTCGCGAGCGCGGGCCGGTACATGCCGAGGGTGGCGGGCAGATCCTCGCCGCCGGTACGGATGTCGGTGAGCTCGGCGATCAGCGTGCCGGCCGGGTCCGGGGCGCGCAGGCCGAGCGTGTCGAACTCGTACCCCTCGGCCCGCACCTGCGCCCAGACGCCGAGCTGCCGCAGCACGCGCAGCGCGTTGCCCTGGAGGGTGATGCCGGAGCCGAGAGCGGCCACGTCGGGTTTCAGGTCGACCAGGTCGACGGAGACGCCGCCCTCGGCGAGCAGGATCGCCACAGCGGCGCCCGCGGCGCCGCCACCGACGACCAGAACATTACGAACTGCCGGCACGGCGGTTTCCCTTCTGTTTCCTCTGTGACCGGCCCCACTGTCGCGCGCCGCCCCGCCATCAGGGAAGCTCAAGTTGGTGATCGCAGTCATAGGCGCGGCTTATAGTGGCGGGATGGCCGTCGACCGGGTGCTGGCAAACCTCGACCTGAATCTCCTGCTCACCCTCGATGCCCTGCTCAGGGAGCGGAACGTGACCCGGACCGCGGAGCGGCTCGGGGTCAGCCAGCCCGCCGTCAGCGGTGCGCTCGGGCGGCTGCGGCGGCACTTCGGCGACCAGCTGCTGGTCCGCGTCGGCAACCGGTACGACCTGACCCCGCTCGCCACCCGGGTCGCCGCGCTGACCGGGCCCGCCCTGGCCGGGGTGCGCCGGGTCTTCGACGCCACCGCCGAGTTCGACCCGTCCGGACTGGACCGGGAGTTCACGATCGTCAGCTCCGACTACGCGGCGACGGTCCTCGGGCCGCTGATCGCCCGGCGGATCGCGGCCCTGGCCCCGGGCGCCCGGTTGCGGCTCCAGCAGACCACGCCGTACGCGGTGGACCACGCCGCCGACACCCTGCGCAGCGCCGACGGGCTGATCATCCCGCACGGGTTCGTCACCGGGCTGCCCTATCTGGACCTCTACAGCGACCGCTGGGTGTGCGTCGTCTCCGCCGACCATCCCGACGTCGGTGCCGTCCTGACCATGGAGCTGCTGGCCGAGTTGCCGTGGGTGGTCATCTTCGACCGGCCCACCGCGTTCGCCCCGGCCTCCCGGCAGTTGCGGATGCTCGGCATCGAGGCCCGGGTCGAGGTCGTCGTCGACGGGTTCGCGCAGATGCCGTTCCTGGTCGCCGGCACCCGCCGGGTCGCGCTGTTGCAGGAGCGCCTGGCGCGGCTGGTCGCCCCGGTCGCCGGGATCCGGCTGCTGGACTGCCCGTTCGAGGTGGTCCCGGTGGCCGAGGCGTTCTGGTGGAACCCGATCTACCGCAACGATCCGGCGCACATGTGGCTGCGCGACGTGATCCTGGAGGCCGCGGCCGAGCTGCGCCCATCAGCGTGACTTATGAACGGCATCAGCGGATCCGTCTTCCGCTGATGGCGGGCGTCCGCACATAGTCAGGGCCACCGCGTGTGACCTGGACCACCGGCAATCCTGACTCATTCTCATGAAGGGCCTTCCATGCCCGCTGTTCTGGAGCGACGAGCCGGCCTACCGCAGCTCGTCCTGCTGCTCGCCGGAAGCTGTCTGTCCGTCCTCGGCGCCGTCCTCATCGCGCCCGTACTGCCCCAGATGACCGATCACTTCGCCGGCGTACCGGGCGCCGACGTGCTGGTGCCGATCGTGCTCACCGTCCCGGCCCTGATCATCGGCCTGACCGCGCCGTTCGCCGGATTCATCGCCGACCGGATCGACCGCAAACGGGTCCTGATCATCGCGATGGTCGGGTACACCGTCTTCGGCACCGCGCCGCTGTACCTCGACACGCTCGGGTCGATCATCGGCAGCCGGGTCCTGGTCGGACTCTGCGAAGCCGCGATCATGACGTGCTGCACGACGCTGATCGCCGACTACTGGTCCGGGCCGCGGCGCAGCCGCTACCTCGGCCTGCAGACGTTGCTCGCCTCCGTCTCGGCGACGGTCTTCCTCGGTCTCGGCGGGGCACTCGGCTCGTCCGGGTGGCGTACCCCGTTCTGGCTCTACCTGGTGGCGGCCGTCCTGGCCGTACCCATGGCGCTGTTGATCTGGCAGCCCGCGGCCTCCGGTGGGAAGGGCCCGCTGCCGCCGGTCCCGTGGCGCCGGCTGCGGACGCCGTGCCTGGTCACGCTCGCCGGCGGGATCGCCTTCTACGCGCTGATCGTCGAACTGTCGTTCGTCCTCGACGAGGCGGGCGTCACCGCGACCGCCACCATCGGTGCCCTCAGCGCCCTGATGTCCCTGGCCACCGCGATCGCCGCCGGCTCCTTCGCCAAGCTCTCCGGCCGTACCCCGCGCCAGCTCCTGCCGGTCGCATTCGGCCTCGCCGCCGCCGGTTTCCTGGTCATCTGGTCGAACGGCTCGGTCCCGGTGATCACCGTCGGTGCCGTCCTCACCGGCGCCGGCACCGGCCTGCTGCTCCCGGTCCTGCTCACCTGGGCCACCAACGGCCTGTCGTTCGCCGAACGCGGCCGCGGCACCGGCCTCTGGACCGGCACCCTCTTCGTCGGCCAGTTCCTGTCACCGATTCTGATCACCGGCCTGGCCGGGGCCTTCGGCGGCCTCCGCCCGGCGCTCGGCGTCCTCGGCATCCTCGCGGCGATCCTCGCCGTGGCGACCCTCAGGATCGTCCCCCGCGACGCGGGCCCGCTCAACGTCACCCACGACTGACCGGCGGCTTCACATCGAAGGCATGCGGTCCGGTTCCGCTCTCCGCGGTTCCGGGCCGCATGCCTTCCGGGTACGGCCACACGCCCCGCCGCCGGCAGAGGCGGTCACCCCGCCCCCGGTGCCGGCCCCGGCTAGGCGGCGGTCAGCGAGGTCGCGGCGGGCAGGACCCGGCCGGAACCGTAGGAGGTGCCGGCGCGGTCGCGTTCCAGCCAGCCGGACTCGACGAGCATCCGGCGGACCGCGGCCACGTCGTCGGCGGCGCCGGCGATGCGGTCGTTGACCTCGGCCTCAGTGAGCACGCCCTCGACGGCGATGAACCGGGCGAACAGCTCCGCCATCTGCTGGGCCCGCTCACTGAGCGTCGGCGGCAGGCTCGTCAGGCGGCCGTGCGAGAAGTACGACTTGAGCTGCGGATACTCCTTCAGGAGCGGGGCGACCGGCTGGGCCCGGTCGAGAGCCTGGGCGGCTTCGCGCAGCACCCCGTCGCGGGCCCGGTAGGTCCCGTCGCCGGTGCCGGTGGCCACCCCCGCCCCGACGAGCCGGCCGAGCAACTCGCCGACCTCGGCTCTCGGCAGGTCCAGGTGGATGGTCATCTCGAAGATGCTGGCACCCTCCTTACCGTGCCGGGCGAGCTCGGCGAAGGCCCGCAACCGGACCGGGTGGGACAGCAGCATCAACAGGCCGGCGGCGTGCGCGGCTTCAACGGACATCCCCTCACCGTAGGCACGGGCACCGTTGCGAGCACCCGATTTTCACATTGACTTAACTCGATCGATGGTCCAGGCTGTGGCCAGCACTGCCGCCGGAGCCACGCGGCGCGCGCAAGCCTGGGCAGCTTCCGCGCACATCCCCCGCAGGCGGGCCGTTCACGTCGACGGTCCCGAGCTCAGGAGTGCCGAGTTCAGATGCTCAAACCCGTACGCGTCAAGTTCTTGATCTCCGCCGTGGTCGCGGCCCTCGCCGCGTCGATGGCCGTCCTCGTCGTGCACAGCGGCCCGGCGGCCGCCCACGGCAACGTCGTCAGTCCCGCCTCCCGCAACTACGGCTGCTTCGAACGCTGGGGGTCCCGGTTCCAGGACCCGGCGATGGCGACCGAGGACCCGATGTGCTGGCAGGCCTGGCAGGCCGACCCGAACGCCATGTGGAACTGGAACGGCCTGTACCGCGAAGGTGTGGCCGGCCGGCACGAGACCGCCATCCCCGACGGCCAGCTGTGCAGCGGCGGGCACACCGAGAGCGGCCGCTACAACGCCATGGACGTGCCCGGCGACTGGAAGGCCACGTCGATCGGCAACTCGTTCACCGTCTCGCTGTTCGACGGTGCGCGGCACGGCGCCGACTACATCCGGGTCTACGTGAGCAGGCCCGGCTTCAACCCGGTCACGACCGCGCTGAAGTGGTCGGACCTGGAACTCGTCAAGACGGTGCCGAACACGCCCGCCGCACAGTGGACCCGCCAGCTGTCCAACGGCGTGCAGATCGACATCCCGGCGAACGTGTCCGGACGATCCGGGCGGGCCATGGTCTACACGATCTGGCAGGCCAGCCACTCGGACCAGTCGTACTACTTCTGCAGTGACGTGACCTTCGGCGGCACCGGCTCGCCGTCGCCGTCGAACCCCTCCTCCCCCTCCCCCTCGAACCCGTCCTCGCCGTCGCCGTCCACCTCGGTCTCGCCGTCGACGTCCACCCCGCCGGTCACCGGCTCCTGCGCCGCCACCCACGCGGTGACGTCACAGTGGTCCGGTGGATACCAGGGCGAGATCAAGGTGACCGCGGGCAGCGCCGCGATCAAGAGCTGGACGGTGACCCTCACCTACCCCGGCACGGCACCGGTCGCCCAGGCCTGGAACGCCACCCTGACCACGAGCGGCAACACCGTCCAGGCGACCAACGTGTCGTACAACGGCAGCCTGGCGGCCGGAGCCGGTACGACGTTCGGCTTCCTCGGCTCGGGCACCGCGGCCACCCCGACGGTCACCTGCGCCGCCAGTATCTGACATCTCCCCTCCCCGGTTCATTTTTGTTACAGTGCGATTAAGTGGGAGCGCTCCCAAGTTCCCACGCTGTCCCCCACCGCAGAACGGAGGCAGACAACCCCCGCGTGGTACGGCTCCGTCCACGCAGTGCCTCTCCACCGGGGAACGAGGCAGCCCCACCTCACTCCCCGAAACCCACAGCCCCGGTCCCCGCCGAGGCTGAGCGCGCAGGCAGCGGCACCGATCCCCGGCTGTGTCCGGGCCGGTGCCGCTGCCCCGCCATGTCCACCCCCGAACGTGACATCCCGTCCGGGCCCGTCGCTCGTCCGGGCCCGTCGCTCTGGCCGGGCCCCGCATCGTCGCTTGTCCGGGCCCGTCGCTCGTCCGGGCCCGTCGCTCGTCCGGGTCCGTCGCTTGTCTGGGCCCGCCGCTTGTCCGGGCCCGTCGCTCGTCCGGGTCCGTCGGTCGTCCGGGATCGTCGCTCGTCCGGGCACGCCGCTTGTCCGGGATCGCCGCTCGTCCGGGCGGTCTCGATTGACGGTGTGAATCGGCCGGCGGATTCCGGGACGGCGCGGGACCGGCGGGTTCCGTGAGAATGCGTCCATGAGCATGCACGGGGAGATGAGGAACACCGTCGTGGCCATCAGAAGACCCGAGATCCCGCCACCGCCCCGGCGTGCGGTGACCGCCGGGCGGATCGCCGCGCTCGCCGCCACGGTCGGATTCATGCCGCTGCACGCCGTATGGGCGGCGGGGATCCCCCTGTTCGCGGAGGCCGAACGTTTCCGGGTCTGGCACGCGGACGGCGGCGGGCTCTATCTGTGGACGCTGATGGCGCTCGCCGTCCTGCCGGCCGTGTACGCCTACGCGCTGATCCGCCCGTGGGGACTGGAGTTCCCCCGCTGGACGCCCTGGGCCGGCCGCCGCGTACCCCGGATGCTGCTCATCGTTCCCGGCTATGCGCTGGTCGGCGCGCTGGGCGGCTACACGGCGCTCGCGGTGGTGCTGACCGTCGTCCAGTGGGGCTCCCCGGACACGATCTTCAACCCGTGGACCGGTGTCTACGGGATCGTCCAGTTCACAGTCTGGGTCGTGGCACTGGCCGTGGCCACGCGTTCCTACGCCCGCCGTACCAGGGTCCGGGACTGAGACCGCGACCATCGCATCAGCCCGGCGGTCGGCGGACGGTCGGGAGCGGTCGCCCGCGTCGCGTTGTGGCTCACGGTTCGTCCTACTGGCCGTACGACATCGGTGGAAGAAGGGTGACCGGACCGCCTGCGACTCTGAAAGGTCTCTACCGATCATCGTGCCGCAGAACGGTGGGCGGGGCGCGCCGTTGAGCACCGCCCACCGTCGTCTCAGGCTCCGGCGTCCAGGTCGGCAAGGACCTTCTGGGCGACCCGGAAAGCGGTGTTGGCCGCCGGGACGCCACAGTAGATCGCGGTCTGGAGGATCAGCTCCTTGATCTCGTCGTCGGACAGTCCGTTGGTGCGGGCCGCCCGTACGTGCATCGCCAGTTCCTCGTGATGACCGAGAGCGATCAGGGCGGTGAGGGTGATCAGGGAGCGGTCGCGGCGGGCCAGGCCGGGACGGGTCCAGATCTCGGCCCAGGCGTACCGGGTGATCATGTCCTGGAAGTCGCGGGTGAACGCGGTGGTTCCGGCGGTGGCCCGGTCCACGTGCGCCGGGCCGAGCACCTCCCGGCGCACCGCGATGCCGGCCGACCGCGACTCGTCGAAGTGCTGGTCCAGCAGGAACGCGACGACCTCCGGATTCTCGGCCGGGGCCAGGTGCGCGACACCGTCGAGGACCACCAGGCGGCCGTGCAGCACACCGTCGGCGATCGTCCGGAGGCTGTCCGGCGGGGTGGGCCGGTCGTGGCCGCCGGCGACCGCCAGGACCGGGGCGGCGATCTCCGGCAGCCGGTCCCGCACGTCGAACTCGGCGAGCGCCTCACAGGTCCGCGCGTAGCTCTCCGCGTCGGCCGCCCGCAACGCGGCGACCAGTTGTTCCGCCGCCGCCGGTGCGGGACCGGGTGCGAACCAGCGCTCCCGGGAACCGGCCACCACCGCCTCGGTGCCCTCCGCCCGGACCAGTTTCGCGCGGTCGTGCCACATCGCCGGCTCGCCGATCCGCGCGCCGGTGCACAGCAGCGCGGCGGCGCCGACCCGGTCCGGTGCGTCCAGCAGCAGTTGCAGGCCGACCGCGCCGCCGATCGAGTCGCCTGCGTAGCAGAAGCTCTCCCCCGGCCGGATCCGGTCGGCGAGCGCCAGCACCTCCCGGGCCAGGTCGGCGATCGTGAACGGCCCGGTCGCGGGCGCGGCGGCGCCGTGGCCGGGCAGATCCCAGCCGACCACGTGGTAGCGGCCGTACAGCCGGCCGGCGCACGCCGCCCACAGGCTCTCGGCGCTGGTGCCGAGGGAGGGCCCGAGCAGCAGCAGCGGCCTTCCGGGCGCTTCGGTGAAGGTGGTCGCGGTCAGCATTTCGGTTCCTTCCCCATGGGTACGCTCCCCGCCCTCGCAGGCCGGCCCGGCACGGACGCCCAGCCGCACCGTCCCGGCTGGCTCCCACCGCTGCCTCGAGGCCGCTGAGACAGCGGTGACGACCAGCCCGACCGAACCGGCTGGCTCCCACCGCTGCCTCCGGGCTGCTGAGACAGCGGTGACGACCAGCCCGACCGAACCGGCTGGCTCCCACCGCTGCCTCCGGGCTGCTGAGACAGCGGTGACGACCAGCCCGACCGAACCGGCTGGTTCTCACCGCTGTCTCCGGGCCGCTGAGACAGCGGTGAGGACCAGCCGGGACGAGCCGGCTGGCTTGCACCGCTGCCTCCGGGCTGCTGAGACAGCGGTGAGGACCAGCTGGTCATGGCGGCGTTTCGGCGGCTCGGGCCAGGGCCGCGTCGATGATCCGGTCGGTGGCGCCCGGGTAGGGGTCGCCGGAGGCGGCGCCGGGAGTGATCGAGCGCTGCTCGGCGTCGATGCCGGGCCGGGCGGCGGCCAGGTTCGCGGTCATCCACGCCGTCTCCACCTGGAGGCCGGCCAGCAGCTCGGCGGTCTGGCTGCCGGCCGTCACGGTGCGGCGGGCCAGGGTGCGCAGCGTGGACCATTCGACGTGCCAGCCGCCGTCGGGGCGTTCGTCGACGGCGGCGGCCGCACCGGCGTGGACGGTCGCGGCCAGGAACGGCGCGGCCAGGGCGGCCCGGCGGATCAGGATGGACAGGACCGGGTTCTGTTTGTTCGGCATCGCGGACGAGCCGCCCCGGCCGGCGACCGGGCCCTCGGACAGCTCGTGGATCTCCGGGCGAGCACCGACGAGGACGTCGTTGGCGATCCGGCCCCACGCGTCGGTGCAGGTCACCAGGGCGTCGGCGAAGCCGGTGAGCGGGGCGCGGGCGGTGTGCCACGGATCGCGGACCGGCAGGCCGAGGGTCGCCGCGGCGGTCTCGATCAGGTCGTGGACCACGATCGGCGAGCCGGCCAGGGCGACCGGCGCGGCGAGGCTGCCGGCGGCGCCCCCGATCTGCGCCGGCAGGGCGGCGGCCGCGGCGAGGCGATCCCGCGCGTCCAGGGTTCCGGTGAGCCACGTTGCCGCTTTGAGACCGAAGGTGATCGGTACGGCGTACTGCGTCAGGGTCCGGCCGGGCATCGGCGTCTCCCGGTGCCCGTCGGCGAGCCGGACCAGCGCGGCGGTCTGGGCGGCCAGGTCGTCGCGGATCCGGGCGGCGGCGTCGCGCAGGCACAGGACCAGACCGGTGTCGATGACGTCCTGGCTGGTCAGGCCCTTGTGCAGCCACTGCGCGGCGACCGGGTTGCGGGCCTGGAGCCGGTCGCGGAGCAGCTTGAGCAACGGGATGAGCGGGTTCCCGCCGGCTTCGGCGCCGGCCGCGACCGCGGGCACGTCGTCGGCGCCGATCAGCCCGGTCAGGTCGTCGCGGGCCCCGGCCGGGGCGACGTCGTGCCGGACCAGCGCGTCCAGCCAGGCGGCTTCGGCGCGCACCATCGCCGTGAGAACGGCCGCGTCGGTGAACACGTCACCGGCGCGGTCGTCTCCCGGCCACAGCAGATCACTCATGGCGTACCCCAGGGTCGTCGACGTGCCCGACAGCGACCGCGAACCGCAACGGCCGGGCGGAGAACGTGCCGGGCAGCGACCGCGAACCGCAATGGCCGGGCGCCGGCGGCCGGCCGTGGACGTCGGGGGCCGCGGCGGTGGGGTCGGTCAGGACCATGCGTCGCGGAGGCGGGGGTAGGTGAGGAAGACCGTCTCGCCCTCGCCCTGGAGATGGATGTCGAAGACCAGGCCGGCCGGCTCCCGGGTGGTGATCAGCGTGCCGCGGCGGGCCGGGTCGACCCCGCTGAGCAGGGTGTCCGCGTCCAGTGCGGACGGATCGCCGGGGAGGTAGGCGCGCGTGAAGAGGCGGTCGAGCAGGCCGCGGGCGAAGACGGTGACGGCGAAGAACGGGGCCCGGCCGGCTTCGGTGGGGCCCGGTTCGAGGGTGGCGAACTGGTAGTGGCCGTCCGGGTCGGTGGCGGCGCGGCCCCACCCGGTGAAGGTCCAGCCGTCGCGGCGCAGCGAGCCGGGCCGGCGCGGGATGTGGCCCTGCGGGTCGGCCTGCCAGATCTCGATGACGGCGTCGGGCACCGGGGCACCGTTGCCGTCGTAGACGTGGCCGTGCAGGCGGACCGCCTTCGGGTGGCTCGGCGGGACCAGTTCGTTCATGCCGTCGTATTCCAGGCCCAGGTGGAAGAACGGGCCGACGGTCTGGCCGGGGACGGCGCTCATGCTTCTTCCTCGAGATCGCTGGAGACGTCGGATTCGAGCGGGGTGCGGTGGGTGCCGGTGAGTACGACGTCCCACCGGTAGCCGGTGCTCCACTCGGGGGTGGTCACGTCGTGGTCGTACTGGGCGATCAGCAGTTCCCGTGCCTTCGGGTCGGTGATCGACTGGTAGATCGGGTCCAGCGCGAAGAGCGGGTCGCCGGGGAAGTACATCTGGGTGATCAGGCGCTGGGTGAAGTCGGAGCCGAAGAGGGAGAAGTGGATGTGGGCGGGCCGCCACGCGTTGACGTGGTTGCGCCACGGGTACGGCCCCGGCTTGATCGTCTGGAAGCGGTAGGTGCCGTCCGGGCCGGTGAGCATCCGGCCGACGCCGGTGAAGTTGGGGTCGTGCGGCGCCGGATGCTGGTCACGCTGGTGCCGGTAGCGGCCGGCGGCGTTGGCCTGCCACACCTCGACGAGCTGGCCGGCGACCGGGCGGCCGTCGCCGTCGAGGACCCGCCCGGTGACCACGATCCGCTCGCCGATCGGGGTGCCGGCGTGCTGGATGGTCAGGTCGGCCTCGTCGTCGGCGACGTCACGGTGACCGAAGACCGGTGCCCACAGCTCGACCGACTCCGGGTCCACCAGGTGAGCCGGCTGCTTGGGGTGCCGCAGGATGCTGCTGCGGTACGGGGCGTAGTCGGTCTTCGGCTGCGGACCGCCCGGCTGCTGGGCCGCGACCTCGATCTCCCGGTTGATGTCAGCTTGTGACGACTCCATGTTCACGCTCCGGACGCTAGGCGGTCGGGCGGCCATCGGCGATAAAGTTCTTCCACTGAACGGAAGGGGTGGGAAGTGGGCGCCACGGTCACCTCTCGTGCGCTGGACATCCTGGGCGCGTTCGACGGCGAGCACCGGAGTCTCTCGCTGACCGATCTGGCCCGCCGCGCCGGCCTTCCGCTGGCCACCGCGCACCGGCTGGTCGGCGAGCTGCACCGGTGGGGCGCGCTGGCCCGCGAGCCGACCGGGGAGTACGTGATCGGCCGCCGGATCTGGCAACTGGGCCTGCTCGCCCCGGTGCAGAGCGGCCTGCGCCAGGCCGCTTCCCCATTTTTGCACGATTTGTACGGGACGACGCTGGCCACGGTCCATCTGGCGGTCCGGGACGGGCTGGAGGTGCTGTACGTGGAACGGCTGGCCGGGCACGTGTCGGTGCCGGTGGTCAGCCGGGTCGGTTCACGGCTGCCGATGCACGCCACCGGGGTGGGCAAGGTGCTGCTCGCGTACGCCCCCGAGGAGGTCCGCCTGGAGGTGCTCGCCAACCTCACCAGGGTCACCGCGTACACGGTGACCCAGCCGGCCCGCCTGCTGGAGCAGCTGCGCCGGGTCCGGGCCGAGGGCTACGCCACCACCGGGGAGGAGATGAGCCTGGGCGCGTGCTCGGTGGCGGTCCCGGTGCGCAACGGCGACGTCGTGGTGGCGGCTCTCGGGATGGTGGTGCCCGACCTGCGCCGGCAGCTCCCCCGGCTCGTGTCGGCACTGCAGGTCGCGGCGCACGGGATCAGCCGGACCCTGGCCGGGACTTCCGTTCAGTGGAAATAGGGTCTTGTGTCCCGGCGGTGCGGGACACGACGCTGGGGGCATGCGTACCCAGGTCGCCATCATCGGCGCCGGCCCCGCCGGCCTGCTTCTCTCCCACCTTCTCGCGCAGGGCGGGGTCGAGTCCGTCGTTCTGGAGACCCGCTCGGAGGAGTACGTCGGGGCCCGCATCCGGGCCGGCATCCTGGAGCACTCCAGCGTCGAACTGCTGGAGGCGGCCGGGCTCGGCGCCCGCATCCGGGCCGAGGGCGACGAGCACCGGGGCATCTACCTCCAGTGGCCCGGTGAGCGGCACCACCTGGACTTCGTCGACCTGACCGGGCGCAGTGTGTGGGTCTACGGGCAGACCGAGGTGCAGAAGGACCTCATCGCGGCCCGTCGTGCCGACGACCAGGAGATCCACTACGAGGTGTCCGACGTGGCCCTGCACTCCCTGGAGGACCGGCCCTACGTCACCTTCACCGACGTCTCGGGCAACCCCCGGCGACTGGACGCCGCCGTCATCGCGGGCTGTGACGGCTCGTTCGGTCCCAGCCGCGCCGCCGTGCCCGCCGCCCGGGTCCACGAGAAGATCTACCCGTACTCCTGGTTCGGGATCCTCGCCGACGTGGCGCCCTCCACCGACGAGCTGATCTACGCCTGGCACCCGAACGGTTTCGCGCTGCACTCGATGCGCTCGGAGAGCGTCAGCCGCCTCTACCTCCAGGTCCCCAACGGCACCGACCCGCAGTCGTGGTCCGACGACCGGATCTGGGACGAGTTGTCGACGCGGCTCGGGCACGGGCAGAACGGCTGGAAACTCAACCCGGGCCCGATCACCGACAAGAGTGTGCTGCCGATGCGCAGTTACGTGCAGACGCCGATGCGGCACGGCAACCTGTACCTGGCCGGCGACGCCGCGCACATCGTCCCGCCGACCGGCGCCAAGGGCCTCAACCTGGCGATCGCCGACGTGGCACTGCTCGGCAAGGCGCTGATCGCCAAGTTCAAGGACGCGGATCAGAGGTACGCCGACGCGTACTCCGACGACGCGCAGCGGCGGGTCTGGCGGTGCACGCACTTCTCCTGGTGGATGACGACGATGCTGCACACCTCGGGCGAGGAGTTCGACGCCGAGTTGCAGCTGTCGCAGCTACGGTGGGTCGCCGGCAGCCGGGCGGGCGCCACCGGGCTCGCCGAGAACTACGCCGGGCTGCCCATCGGCTACTGAGGTCACCGGCCCGTCCGGCGGGTTGGTCGCCTCGATCGTCGGCGGCGCAGGAGCGTGGTCGACGGCCTCGCGATAGGTGCCCATCGGCAGCGTGGACGGGCTGGCGCCGGGCGGGACCTGCCCGTTCGGTGCGGCCGGCTCCCGCGCCAGCAGCCCCTTGCCCAGCGACGCCACGGTCGCCAGGAAGGCCACGTTGAGGGCGCTCTCCCAGTCGAACGTGGTGATGTCGAAGACGCCGGCCACCATCGAGCCGGACAGCGACGCCAGGAACGTCTTGGCCAGCCGGGTGATCAGGTCCGGCCAGAACGCCAGGTTCGTCAGCTTCGACAGGTACTGCACGGCGGTCAGGAGCAGCGACGAGACGAAGGCACTGGCCGCCAGGGTCAGCGAATACGACCACGGCAGGTCGATGACCGCACCGACCCCACCGGCCAGCAGCGTCGCCGCGAACACCTGACCGGCCGACCAGCCGGCCCGCTCGACGAAGTCCAGGACGACGGCACGCCACTTCGGAACGACCTCAGCCATGGCATCGACATTCCTCGCTTCGGAGATCATCGGACATCGACCGAACGGACCAGTTCGCGCAGCGCGTCACCGATCCCGGCCGGCACGGTGTAACGCCTCTCCAGCCATCCGAGAGTGAACCTGACCGCCGCCACGTTCCCGGTGTAGCCGGGAACCATCGCGGCGAGCGGCAGCACCTCCACCGGATGGGCGCGCTCGATGCGCCGGGCCGGTTCGAAGGCGTCGCGGTACGGCGGTTCGCCACCACCCAGGCGCAACAGGGCGATCACCGCGTCGACGGCACGGTGCTGGATCAGCCGGGACGCGGCCAGGTGCTCGCCGCGCAGTTCCCGGTGCAGCCCGATGTAGAGACTGACCAGGGCGTCGTTCAGGTGGTACTCCTCGGTGTCGAACGGTGGCCGCGGAACCGGGGCACCCGAGGTCGCCAGGCCGGCGGGCGCACCCGGCCGGCGCCACACCACCCGCGCACCGGCGAACGGCGTCCGGGCCAGGTCGGCGACGGTCAGCACCCGGTACTCGACGAAGACCCCGTCGGCGTACAGGGCCCGGCGGCCGCCCCGCTGATGGGTGAAGAGGTACGTCACCGGGCCGGGCGCCTCCAGCCAGTCCGTCCGGTCCAGGTAGCGCCAGGCCGCCCCGTCCTCGACGATCACATAGAAGTCCAGGTCGGAATGGTCGTCCAGACGGGCCGGCTGGGCACCGCACGACCCCAGGCCGAGCAGCGCGATCGTGTCCCCCCGCTCCTTCAGGACCACGGCGATCTCGTCGAGCCTGCGCATGACCGATCTCATCGCACCTCCTCGATGGGTGAATGCATCATCACCGGCCGCGGCCGAAGATGCGAGGATCGGGCGGTGAGCCGGGTCCATGTCGTGTACGCCCATCCGTCGCCGGACGGTTTCACCCGTGAGGTGCTCGACGCGTTTCTGGGCGGGCTCTCGGCGTACACCCTGTCGGACCTTTATCAGGCCGGCTTCCCGGCGGTGATGAGCGCTGCAGAGTACGCGCGGACGGCCGCCGACCCGGTGCCCGCCGACGTGGCGGCGGAACAGGACCGCCTCGCCGCGGCGGACGTGTGGGCGTTCGTCTACCCGGTGTGGTGGGCGGACTGCCCGGCGATCCTCAAGGGATGGTTCGACCGGGTGTGGACCGTCGGATGGGCATACCAACCGATGACGGTACGACCGGCGAAGCGCGCGATCGTGCTGTGCACCGCCGGGTACCGCGTCGAGGAGTTACAGGCCGCCGGGCACTACCAGGCCATGCGTGCCGTGATGATCGACGACCGGATCGGCGCCCGGGCGGAGTCCGCCGAGTTCGTCGTGCTCGGCGGACCCGACCGGGCCGCCCACCTGGAACGGGCCGCCGCCCTCGGCCGGTCCGTCCAGGCGGTTACCTGAAGGTGACCGGGTTTCGAAAAAGTGCCTTCTTCCCTGGCCAACGCCGGTCTCTTACGGTTACCGAGGAACCAGAGGAAAGGGAAACACCATGGCTGTGACACTCGTGAATCCGCCCGGCCTGCCGGTCGTCGACGTCTACCACCAGGTGTCGGTCGCCACCGGGTCGCGGCTGGTGCACGTCGCCGGGCAGGTCGCCTGGGATGCCGACGGCCGGCTCGTCGGGGAGGGGGATCTGGCCGCGCAGGTCGAACAGTGCTACGTCAACGTGGCCGCGGCGCTGGCCGGGGTCGGGGCCGGGTTCGACGACGTGGTGAAACTGACGGTGCACGTCGTCGACTGGCGGCCGGAGAAGATGGGCGCGCTGGTCGAGGGCATGGGCCGGGCGGCGGCACGACTGGGGTTCACCGCCGCGCCGCCCGCGTCGCTGTTCGGGATCGTCGCGCTGGACGTTCCCGAGCATCTGGTGGAGGTCGAGGTGACCGCGGTCCTGGATTGACCGGACGGTCAGCCGTCGCGCCGGGCGGCTTCGATGTGGGGCAGGAAGCGCTGGGTCCAGTCGCACATGCCGTCCACCACCGTACGCAGTGCCTGGCCGGCCTCGGTCAGGGTGTACTCGACGCGGGGCGGGACCGTCGCGTGGACGGTGCGGGTGATCAGCCCGTTGTGTTCCAGCATGCGCAGGTTCTGGGTGAGCATCTTGTGGCTGATGCCGCCGATCGCGTCCCGCAGCTCGCCGAAACGCATGGTCCGCTGACCGACGAACTCGATGATCAGCAGGGCCCACTTGTTGGCTATCTCCGCGAAGATCTCCCGGGCCAGGGAATCAGCCCGGGCCAGGTCGGCGTCGGGTGGTAGCTCGCTGATCTCCTGCCGGGTGCCCACCGGCCCACTCTCCAGCAGTTCCCCGGTAACCGCAAGAGAGTGAGCCGGTGGGCGTACGCCCCGGGTCAGTGCCTGGCGAAGTCGTCGGTCAGTTCCCGCATGGCCACGGCGGAGTCGTCGGTGAGGAGCCAGCCCTTCTCGTCCTCCCGGCCCACGCTGGACCAGGCCAGGTAGACACTCGGCGGGAGATCGAGCGGCTTCCGGCCGGTCGCGTAGCGGTCGAAGACCGTCGCCAGCCAGGCCGACTCGCGGCGGATGGTGGCCGCACGCAGCCCGTCGTCACCCATGAAGCCGCGCTCGCCGAGCCCGTAGGTCACCGCCGCGCCGGCGGCCAGGCGGGGCCGCACGATCGCCGTGAACCAGCCCATGAACCCGGGGTGCTCCGGCAGGATCAGGTGGGCCGGGAACGCGCCGTTGTTCTCGTTCATTCCGGAGTAGACGTCGCACAGGTACTCGTCGGCGACGACCCGCCGCCAGGGGCCCGGGTCCTGCGCGGCCCGGCCGCCCGGGCGCCACTGGTAGGCCATCGCGCAGTACGCCACGCGCGCACCCGGCCAGCCCGTCTTGATCTCGTTGCGGGACCTGTCGAAGAGGGCCCGGAAGGTCTCACCGTCGAGGCGGTGCTCCCCGCCCTCCGGCTCGTGATGCACGATGATCCCGGCCCACGGGTGTTCCTTCAGCCAGGCGCCGATCTCCCGGTGGACGGCCGCCCACCGGCCCGCCGCCACCTCGCGGGGCGCCGGCTTGTAGGAGACGTAGACACCGCCGTCCCTCCAGGGGCGGGCCAGTTCACGGATGCGGTCGAACACCTTCCGCGGATCGCCGCCCGGCGGCAGCGGCGGGATGAACCCGCGGCCGATCCGTGCGGCCGGATAGCGTTCCCGGGTGCTCGACGGCAGAGCATCCTCGTGTACGCCGACGGACACCGCCCGGTCGATGACGGCACTCATGGGGTTGACAGGCATTCGCCGGCCTCCGATTCTCAGTTCGTCCGTTTTATCCGGACGGCTCCAGAATCGTCCCGGATCACCGACACGGCATCACGCTGTTCACCCGAAAGCCGGACGCTCGTGTACGGCGGAGGCGGTACCCGCGCGCGTTCACCTGGCCGGCCGGCTCAGTGCCCTCCGCGCGCCCGCCGCCGGTGCCGCCGGGGAGCCGTTGAGCAACTGGAGAAGGGGCTCCCACACATCCTTGATGCCCGCGTCGGCCACCTCCCCGGTGCGCGGGCCGGGAGCGGTACGGACGGCGACACGAAGCTGCGAAGAAGTCATGCCGGAAGGATGGGCCCGCCGTCTCTGCGCAGCCTCAAGCCGACCTCAGAAATCAGACAAGGCCGCACACCCCGGCTTGCCGGTCCACTGTAGAGTCGATCTTCGGCGGGGGCCGGGCTGACGGGGAGGCGACCCATCGTGGACGAGGTCTCGATCCGGTTTCTCGACGGCGAATCGGACATCAACACCCTGACCAGGCTGTACGACACGGTGATCGCGCCGAGTTTCGTGACCGCCGAGCGGGAACCCGTGGAGAGGTTGCGGCGGGTGCTGGCCGCCGACGAGCTGCGCGGGGCGATCGCGGTGACGCCGGACGGGGAGCCGGTGGGCGCGCTGTTCCTGGAGTGGTTCGCCGACATCCGGGCCGCACTGCTCTGCTACTTCGCCGTCCGGCCCGATCTGCGCGGTCAGGGCATCGGCCATCGGCTGGTCGCCGGCGCCACGCCGCGATGGCGGGCGGAGCTGCGGCCGCACGTGGTCTTCGCCGAGGCCGGAGACCCGGCCTTCCCGGACGACTCGGCGGGCGGGGACGGGGACACGGCGGGCGGCGGCGACTCGGCGGGCGACGACGGCTACGCGACGGGCGGGGACGGCGACTCGGCGGACGGGGACGACTACGGCGATGGGGATGCGCGGTTGCGGTTGTATGCCGGGTTCGGTGCGCGCCGCCTGCCGCTGCCGTATCTGATGCCGGAGCTGGCGCCGGGCGCGGGACGCCTGTCGAACCTGCTGCTCCTGGTGGTCGAGGCGGACCCGGCGGTGAGCCCGGCCCCGGACCTGATCCGGAGCGCGATCGTCGAGGACTTCCTGACGCGCTACTTCGCCCGGCAGGAGGGCGGCCCGGTCCGCGACGACGACGGGGAACTGGGGCGGCTGCTCGCCGAGTGCCGCCGGGCCGACGCGCTGCCCCTGCTCACTATCGGTTGACACCCGGCCAGCCGGTCGACGCTGAGGAGCCGGGTCGCTGCCGATCGATCCGCCGGCATCGGCGCCTAGGATCCTCAGTGGACGGGCTCGGGTGGGGCCGTGACCCCTCCCGTATGGACCAGGAGGTCAGGATGCCGGCGGACACCACGGTCGTGATCATCGGGGCGGGGCCCGCCGGGATGTCGCTGGCCAACTTCCTCCAGCGGCGCGGCGTGAGCTGCGTGGTGCTGGAGATGCGCGACCGGGCGTACGTCGAGGGCCGTCAACGGGCCGGGGTCATCGACCATCGCGCCGGGGAGATCTTCGCCGAGTTCGGCCTCGACGGGCCGGTGGCCGCCGGTGGGCCGGTCGAGACGCTGCTGGAGATCCGCACCGACGGGGTGTCCCGCCTGCTCGACGTTCCGGCGCTGGCCGGTGGCCGCCCCAGCCGCCTGGTGCCGCAGCAGATGCTGGTCCAGCGCCTGATCGGCACCTTCCTCGACGGCGGCGGTGACCTGCGGTTCGGGGCGCTCGACGTGACCCCGCACGACCTCGGCGGCGACCGGCCCCGCCTCACCTACCTGGACGCCGACGGTGGTGAGCACGAGCTGAGCTGCGACTACGTGGCCGGGTGCGACGGTTTTCACGGGGTGAGCAGGCGCAGCATCCCGGAGGGGGAGCTGACCACCTACTCCTTCGACCACGGCATCGGGTGGTACACGGTGCTCGCCGACTCCCCCGCCCCGCGCTACCCGCTGATGGCGGTCAGCCGGCACGGGTTCGCCGCCCAGTTCGCCCGGGGACCACGGGCCAGCCGCTTCTACCTCCAGTACCGGCCGGGCGACGATCCGCGGCAGTGGCCGGACGAGGACACGTGGAGCGAGTTGCGGCTGCGCCTCGGTGACGAGAGCCTGCCGGCCGGCGCGATCACCGGCCGCGAGGTGGTGGAGATGCGCAGTTTCGTGGCCGAGCCGATGTCGTACGGCCGGATGTTCCTGGTCGGCGACGCCGCGCACATCATCACGCCGATGGGCGCCAAGGGCATGAACCTGGCGATCGCCGACGCCTACGTGCTGGCCCGGGCGATCATCGACGGCGACGGGCTCGGCGAGTACTCGGCCACCTGCCTGCGGCGGACCTGGGACTACCAGGAGTTCTCCCGGTGGTATACGGAGATGGTGCACGACGCCGGCGACGACTCGGCGGCCGGCCCGTTCCGGCGCAGGCTGGCCCTGGCCCGCCTGGACCGGCTGTTCCGGTCGCCGCCGGCCGCCGCCGCCTTCGCCGATCTGATGGCCGGTACCGAGGTCAGTCGTGCTTCACCGTGAGGCTGTAGAACTTGACCTTCGCGCCGTTGGCGGTGCTCTCCGACGACGACTGGTTGTAGGAGCCGGCCTTGAAGTACTGGCGGTACGGGTTGAACGCCGACGGGATCGTGTACGAGGTCCTCGTACCGTTGATCGTGAGGTTGATCCGGCTGCCGTTGACGTTGATGACGTAGGTCCATTTCACGCCGAGCGCCACGGAGCCGACCTTGTGCAGGGTCTGGCCGCTGGCGTCCGGTGAGTTCTGGGTGCCGAGGAAGATGTCGCCGTTCGGCCGGTAGTAGAGCTCGGCGAGCGGCTTGGTCGACGTGCCACCGGTGCCGAGCTTGACCTGCCCGACGGCGACGTTCTTGGTCACCGAGACGATCCGCAGCTGGGCGCTGAGCGTGTGGTTGCCGGCCAGCGTCCAGTTCGCGGCGCTGCCGTTGGGGTTCATCTCGCGCAGTTCGGACCGGGCGTACTTCGAGTTCGGTGTGGTGACGCCCTTCTCCGGCGCCCAGAACGTCATCGATCCGTCGTTCTTATCGGTCCAGAAGAAGGTCGGGTTCGTGTAGCCGCCGGCGCCCTTGAGCCGGGCCGGGGAGATGGTGTCGGGGCTGCCCGGCGAGCCGGTGGGCAGCTGCAACGACCAGACCGAGAGGTCGAAGTTGCCGCCCGGCGGCAGGCTCGGGTCGAGCGCCGCGGCGGAGGCGCTGCCGACGCCGAGGGCGCCGAGGGCACCGGCGGCGGCGGTGGACAGGGAGAGGGCGAGCACGGTACGTCGTTGCATGGGGATGACCTCGTCACCGTTGGGGGAATCGGTAAGACGGTTAACAGACAACCAGTTTAACGATCGACGTTCAAGAATCTCCCGGTTCCGGAATCCTTAAATCTCCTTAACGAGCCGTTTCGGACTACGGTGGCGTCGATGTGGGAGTCGGGAACCGCCTATGAGGCCTACGTGGGCCGCTGGAGTCGTCACGTGGCCGCCGATTTCGTGGCCTGGCTGGACCTGCCGCCCGGCCTGACATGGCTCGACGCCGGCGCCGGAACCGGCGCCCTGACCTCGGCGATCACGGCCGGAGCAGCCCCACTGCGGGTGGCGTGCGTCGATCGGTCACTGGGCTTTCTCACCGCCGCCCGGACCGCGGCCGCCGGCCCGGCGCGGGTCTGCGCCGGTGACGCCACGGCCCTGCCGCTGCGGAGCCGCACCTTCCCGGCGGTGGTCTCCGGCCTCACGCTGAACTTCGTGGGACGGCCCGAGGCGGCGGCCCGCGAGTTCGCCCGGGTCGTGACACCGGGTGGGGCGGTCGCCGCGTACGTCTGGGACTACGCGGGCGGCATGTCGATGCTGCGGGAGTTCTGGGCGGCGGCCACCGAACTCGACCCGGCCGCGGCCACGCTCGACGAGGGCCTCCGGTTCGGCTTCTGCCGCGACGACGTACTCGCCGCCTGGTGGACGGGGGCCGGCCTCCGGGACGTGACCACCCGGCGGATCGAGATCGCGACCGTGTTCAGCGACTTCGACGACTATTGGCGACCGTTCCTGGGCGGGCAGGGGCCGGCTCCGGCCTACCTCGCCACCCGCACCGGGACGCAGCGGACGGCGTTGCGCGAACTGCTGCGCAGCCGCCTGCCGGCCGGCCCGGACGGCTCCATCACCCTGACCGCGGCGGCGTGGGCCGTTCGCGGCCGGGGCTGACGGCACCGGCCACCGGGGACGGCCCGGCACCGGCCGACGACAGGGCATCGCCGGCGCCGCACCCGCCCCGCCTCAGGTGCGATCGGACTCCAGCGTCCCGCCGTTGGCGACGTCCTCGCGCTCGATCTCGTCGAAGCGGATGCGCACCGAGGCCCGCCGGGCCTTGAGGATGTCGACCGCGGCCGCCGTGACCGCCTCGGCGAACTCCCGCCGCTGGTCGAGCGTGCGACCGGACAGCAGTTCAACGGTGATGTTGGGCATGGACCCTCCCTGTTTTCCGTAGACAGGAACATTGTCCCGGTACATGGAACGGCGTCAAGGGTTCATTCATAGACTGCGCTGATTGTGTTCCATGTATTGACAAGCCGTTCCGTGTAGCAGAACATCCTCTCCACGAAACATCCCTGTAACGCGTGTCATGCACCGGAGGGGAGCTCACGTGACCGCGCTCGACTGGGCAATACTCGGCGGATACTTCCTGGTGATGGTCGGCATCGGCCTGTGGGCCAAGAGCCGCGTCCACAACGTCGCCGACTTCTTCACCGCACGGGGCCGGATCCCCTGGTGGCTGGCCGGCATCTCGCATCACATGTCCGGCTACAGCGCGGTCATGTTCGTGGCCTTCGCAGCCGTCGCCTACAACTACGGCCTGGCCATGTACATCTGGTGGGCCCTCACGATCGGCATCGGCGTCGGCATCGGCGCGTTCGTCTTCGCCGCCCGATGGAACCGGCTGCGCTCCAAGCACGGGGTGGCGTCCCCGCTGGAATACCTGGCCCGCCGCTACAACATCCCCACCCAGCAGGCCCTCGCCTACAGCGGCGCCCTGCTCAAGGTCGTCGACATCGCGGCCAAGTGGGTGGCCATCTCGATCCTGCTGCGCGGGTTCGCCGGCGTGCCGATCATCTGGGGCATCCTGATCACCGGCGTCGTCACGCTCGCCTACATCACCCTCGGTGGACTCTGGGCGGACGTGCTCACCGACTTCGGCCAGTTCGTCATCCAGGGCTTCGCCGGCGTCGCCATGTTCATCGCGTTCCTGGCGCACCTCGGCGGGGTCTCGGCACTGTGGACCATGTGGGACGACCTGCCGGCGGGACGCGGCGACCCGTTCAGCGGGCCGTACACCACGACGTTCTTCCTGGCCCTGCTCTTCATCAAGACGTTCGAGTACAACGGCGGTATGTGGAACCTGGCGCAGCGCTACATGGCCGCGCCGTCCGGCTCGGCGGCGAAACGGTCCGCCCTGCTGTCCAGCGGACTGTGGCTGGTCTGGCCGCTGATCCTCTTCCTGCCGATGTTCGCGGCGCCGCTGATCGTGCCCGGCCTGGCCAACGCCGAGCAGGCGTACGTCGAACTGGCCAAGATCCTGCTGCCGCCCGGTGTGATCGGCCTGGTGCTCGCCGGGTTCTTCTCGCACACGATGGCGATGGTGTCCTCGGACGCCAACGTGATCTCGTCGGTGGTCACCCGGGACATCGCACCGGTGCTGGTCCGGGCAGTGCGCAACCTCAGCGAACGGGCCGAGCTGACCTTCGCCCGGGTCACCACGTTCACGTTCGTGGTGATCAGCATGGTCATCGCGATCAGCACCGAGGGACAGGGCGTGGTCCTCAAGATCGTGGTGGACCTGGTCGCCGCGACCATGGGCCCGATCTCGATCCCGCTGATGCTGGGGCTGCTGCCCTGGTTCCGGCGCAGCGGCCCGACCGCGGCGATCGTCTCCTGGGCGGCCGGCCTCAGCGTCTGGGTGCTGGTGAAGTGGGTACTGGAGGAGACCAGCCAGACCATGGTGGTCGGCGTCCCGCTGGTCACGTCCCTGGTGCTGTACGTGGCGATCGGCCTGCTCAAGCCGGAGCGCACCGCCGAGCGCGACACGCTGATCGACTCCCTCGAATCCGACCCGGTGGCCGAGCCCAAACCGGTCACCCTCAGCTGATCCAAGGAGCCCTGATGGAAACCCGACCCGCTACGGCACCGGACCAGGTCGCGAGCATGGACACCGGACGGTTGCGCGAACGGTTCCTGGTGGAAGACCTCTTCCGGCCGGGAGAGGTACGGCTGACGTACTCCCACGAGGACCGGATCGTGGTCGGTGGCGTGGCCGGAGCCGCCGATCTGCCCTGTCCGGAGCAGCTGCGTTCGGAGTTCTTCCTGGAGCGCCGGGAGCTGGGTGTGGTCAACATCGGGGGGCCGGGTGCCGTCACCGTCGACGGCACCCGGCACGAACTGGCCGCCAAGGAGGTGCTCTACGTCGGGCGCGGCGCCCGGCAGGTGCACTTCGACGGCCGGTTCTACCTGGTCTCGACGCCCGCGCACACCAGCCATCCCACGGTCAGGGCCACCCTCGACGACGCCGAGCCGGTCCGGCTCGGATCCGCCGACGGCTCCAACGACCGGACGATCTACAAGTTCATCCACCTCAAGGGCATCCAGAGCTGCCAGCTGGTCCTCGGTGTCACGGTCCTCGAACCGGGCAGCATGTGGAACACGATGCCCTGCCACACCCATGAGCGGCGCACCGAGGTGTACTTCTACTTCGACCTGCCGGAGACCGACCGGGTGGTGCACCTGATGGGCCGGCCGGACGCCACCCGCAACCTGATCGTGGCACCCGAGCAGGCGGTGATCTCGCCGTACTGGTCGGTGCACTGTGGATTCGGCACCCGCAGTTACGCGTTCGTGTGGGCGATGGGCGGGGAGAACCAGGCGTACGACGACATGGAGCCGGTGTCGATCGGCGAGCTGCGGTGACCGTACCCGCCGCCTCGATCTTCTCGCTGCGGGGACGGACCGCCCTGGTGACCGGCTCACGCAGCGGCATCGGGCGGGCCGTCGCGGTGGCGCTGGCGCACGCCGGCGCCGACCTGGTGCTGCACGGCCGCACCGACGACCTCGACGAGGTCGAGAAGGAGGTCCGCAAGGCCGGTGGCGACGTCTCCCGGTGGGTCTGCGACCTGGCCGACACCGCGGCGATCCCGGCCGCCGCGGCCGGTCTGCCCGAGGTGGACGTGCTGGTCAACAACGCGGGGATCATCCGGCGCGCGCCGGCCGCCGAGCACACGTTCGGCGACTGGCGCGCGGTCCTCGGCGTCGACCTGGACGCGGTGTTCCAGCTCAGCCGCACGATCGGGGTGCGGATGCTGGCCCGCGGCCACGGGAAGATCATCTCGGTGGCGTCGATGCTGTCCTTCCAGGGCGGCGTGCACGTGCCCGGCTACACCGCCGCCAAACACGGCATCGCCGGGCTGACCAAGGCGCTGGCCTGCGAATGGGCCGCCGGCGGGGTGCAGGTCAACGCGGTCGCCCCGGGATACATCGCCACCGGCAACACCGCCGCGCTGCGCGCCGACCCGGTCCGGGAGCCGGAGATCCGGTCCCGCATCCCGGCCGGGCGCTGGGGACGGCCGGACGACGTGGCCGGTGCCGTCGTCTTCCTCGCCTCCCCCGCCGCCGACTACGTCAACGGCCACGTACTGGCCGTCGACGGCGGCTGGCTCGCCCGATAACGGCCAGTAGGCTGAACCGGTGGTCAGGGAAGGCAGTTCCATCGACAAGACGCTGGCGGTGCTCGAGGCGCTCGCCGAGCACCACCGCGTCACCGACATCGCCGCGACGACCGGCGTCTCCAAGTCGACCGTGCACCGCATCCTCCAGGCTCTGGTCACCTGGGGCTTCGCCCGCCCCGACGGTCTGGGCAGCTACGAGCCGGGCCCGCGGATCCTCACCCTGGCCGGCCGGGTCATGCACCGGTTCGACCCGGCCCGGCAGGCGTCCGGCGCGCTGCGTGCCCTCCGCGAGACCACCGGGTTCACCACCCACTTCGCGATCCGCAGCGTCGACGAGGCGGTGTATGTCGACAAGCAGGAGGGCCGTAGGCCGTACCAGATGCCGTCCCGCGTCGGCATGAGTCTCACCCTGCACACGACGGCCATCGGCAAGGCCATCCTGGCCGAGCTCAGTGACGCCGAGGTGCAGGCCATCTGTCGCCGCACCGGGCTGCCGCAGCGCACGCCCAACACGCTGACCAGCGAGGAGGACCTGCTGACCCACCTGGCCCGGGTCCGCGCGGTCGGCTACGCGGTCGACGACGAGGAGAACGAACCGGGCATCCGCTGCGTGGGCGCCGCCGTCTTCGACCACACCGGCCAGGTGCTCGGCGGCATCTCCATCTCCACGCTGGCGCTCGACATGGACATGGCCGGCCTGGAGACCCGGGCGGCCGAGGTGATCGCCGCGGCCCACGAGGTGTCGGCCGCCCTCGGCGCGGCGGCCCCCACCACCGTCACACCGACGGCCCTGCACACAGGTAACGGCGGGACAGCATGAGCGCCACACCGGAAAGCGTGATCCCGACGTAGACCGGCGCCAGGTGCACCACGTCGGTGTAGCCGATCACCATGTGCACCGCCACCGCGGGCAGGAAGCCCGCCGCGGCGGACCCGGCCAGCGTCCACCACACCCAGCGGCTGCCGCGCCGCCAGCCCCACATGCTGAGCGTCGTGACGGCCAGCGCCGCCGAGATCAGGGCACCACCGAACCCGGCCCGGTCGTGGGCGACGAACGGCAGCAGGCGGGGATTGGCCTCCAGCAGCGGGCCGGCCGGGGTGCGCAGGAAGCCCAGGTCGGTGGTGACGAACACGTCGGTCAGGCCGACCACCGACACGACCACACCACCGATCAGCAGACCGGCACCCGTGACGATCATGAGGAGCTGACCGGTCAGGGCCCGGCGGCGCTCCGGCTCGGGGCCGTCCGGCACCGGCGACCACCGTGGCGGCTCCGGGGGCCGGGCCACCGCGAGCACGAACATCGGGGCCAGCACGACGGTCACCGCGGCGTGCAGCGGCTCGACGAAACCGCCCGTACCCAGGAAGTACAGGATGCTGGGGAAGCCGACCGCGCCGGAGAGCAGGTATGCCGTACGCGCCCACGGCCGGCCCTGCCGGAGGCCGCCCCAGGCGAGTCCCGTGTACAGGATGCCGATGGCGATCATCGTGCCGGCCATGGTGATCCGGTCGTGCTGGAGGAACGGCACCAGCCGCTCGTTGAGGGCGGCCAGCTGCTCACGCCGCATACCCAGGTAGTCGTTGTCGTACCAGAGCAGCACCGGCCCGAGCGTGATCAGCGCGGCACCCGTACCGGCGCCGATCATCCCCACCCCGACCAGCAGGCCCCAGAGCCAGGCCGGCCAGCGGCGCGGATCGCGGCCGGCGTCCCGCAGACCGGGCGCGGGGCGGACCGGTGTGCACGCCTCGATGACGCGCTGGAACCAGCCCGGTCCGGCGGCGACCAGGACGCCCGGCGTGGCCAGGACGACGGTGTCCCGGCCGGCCAGGGCCCGCTGCGCCGCCTCGACGGCCGGGTCGGTGAGACGGACGATGCCGGCTTCCGAGGTGACCACCCGGTCGACGTCCGGTTCGAGGGCGGCGGCCACGTCCGGATCGGCGGTCCGGGCCCATACCGGGCATCTGCGGTCCGCCGCGGCCGCCCGTACGGCCGGGACGTCCGCCATGGTCACCGGACCGATCTCGATCACCCCGGCACCCTGGACGGGCAGGGCACGCACGGCGTCGCGGGCGTGCCGGACCGGTACCGTGGCGCCCAGCCGGCTGGCCAGACCGGGCGGCGTCGCCGGGTGGGCGAACACCGCCGCCACCGCCCGGGCCCCGGCCCGGCGCGAGGTCAGGGTCGCCAGCAGGCGCAGCGCGGCCCGTTCGGAGCGCTGCCGGCCCAGCAGGCGGGCGGTGATCCGCCGCAGCGGGTGGTACGTCCAGTCCGGCACGCGGACATGATCACACGCGGAAGCCGATCACGGATGTCATGCCCCGGAGCACGACCTCGGCCGGCACGAGCCGGACCAGCAGATCACGGGCCGCGGCGGCGGGTGGCCAGGCGATCTGGCCGATCGTGTTGAGCCGGGCGGAGCGGGTGACGATCGCCTGCGTGCGGGGGCGGCGCAGCGCGTCGTAGCGGGCCAGGCCGGCCGTGGTCCCGGAGGCGGCCAGGCAGTCGGCGAGCACCACGGCGTCCTCCAGCGCCTGGCATCCGCCCTGGCCGAGACTCGGTGTCATGGCGTGCGCGGCGTCACCGAGCAGGACCGTCGTACCCCGCACGAAGGACGGCAGCGGGGGCAGGTCGTAGAGGTCGTGGCGCAGCACCGCGCCCGGATCGACTGCGTCGAGCAGCGCGGGGACCGGATCCGGCCAGTTCCGGAAACGGCGCAGCACCTCGGCGTATTCAACGGCGGCCCGGACGGTCGCGGCGCCTTCCGGGACAGTCGCGGCGCCTTTTGGGACGGTCGCGGCGCCTTCTGGGACGGTCGCGGCGCATTCTGGGACGGTCGCGGTCCCGAAGCAGTAGACGGTGCCGCCGGGCATCGGGGCATATCCGAAGCGTTCGCCGCGGCCCCACAGCACCGCGCCCTCGCGCGGTGGCGACGCCGGCCGGGCCACCATGCGCCAGGCGGTGTGCCCCGCGTACCGCGGATGCACGCCGGGCCACAACCAGGACCGGACGGTACTGCGCAGACCGTCGGCGGCGACGACCAGATCGGCCTCCGGCAGGTCGGTCACCGTCGTGCCGGGGCGGAGCACGTCCTCCGGCAGGGCGGTGAGCAGTGCCTCCAGCAGCCGCCCCCGATGCAGGACGACGACCGGGTGGCCGAACCGGCGTTCCAGCTGGTCCGAGGTGACCCGGGTCAGCCAGCGGCCGCGCCGGTCCTTCGCTCCCCCGGCGGTCTCCTTCTCGGCCCGGCTCAGCACCTCGCCGAGCAGTCCGAGCCGGTCGAGGGCGTGCAGCGCGTTGGGCCACAGCGAGATACCGGCGCCGACCTCGGTGAAGGCGGGGGCCCGCTCGTGAACGGTGACGCGCCAGCCGGTACGGCGCAGCGCGACCGCGGCCGCCAGCCCGCCGATGCCGCCCCCGATGATCGCCGCGACCCGCTCACCCATGCCGTGACTGTAGGCGCACTCCCCGGTCGGCCGCCGGGCACCGTTACACCTGTTCCCGACGTGCGTTGTGCAGCCAGAGGGTATTGCTGCCTCGAGGAGATATCCACGAAAGGGATGAATCACCCATCATGGCCACGCCGACCTTCGTCTACGACGGCGACTGTGCTTTCTGCTCCAGTTGCGCCCAGTTCATCGAGCGCCGGATCCCGACCCGCGCCCGGCTCGTCCCGTGGCAGTTCGCCGACCTCGGCGCCCTCGGCCTGACCACCGAGGAGTGCGAGCAGGCGGTGCAGTGGGTCGGCGACGACCGGGCGGCCGGGCCGGACGCGTTCGCCCTGCTACTGCGGGACGCCGGCCGGATGTGGCGGGTGGCCGGCACGGCGCTGCGCTGGGCGCCGGTGCGGCTGGCGGCCTGGCCGGTCTACCGCTGGGTGTCCGGGCATCGCCACATGCTGCCCGGCGGCACCGCGGCGTGCTCCCTGCCACAGGCGCAGCGCGACCGCGTGGCCGACACGCCACTTTAAGATCAATTTGCGAGCTTTGACCGAATTTTGCGACGATCGACGGTCGACACATGGAAGGCGGAATACCGAAGTGCGGCAACGGTACGGAGAACTCCGACACACGAAGCCGGTGCGCGTGGCCAAGGGAGCCGTCGCCGGCCTGTGCGCGGCCGTCGCCCTCACCCACGTGGTGCTGGTGTTCCTGCACGTGGCCCCGTCCAACCCGGTCTCCCAGCGCTACGCGCCCCAGATCAACGCCTGGATCTCGCCGTTCTTCGAGCAGAACTGGCTGCTCTTCGCCCCCAACCCGGAGCCCGACCGGACGCAGATCTTCGCGCGGACCGGCTGGACCACGGCGACCGGCGCGCACGCCATGAGCGACTGGTTCGACATCACCGCGCCCGACGACGCCGCGATCACCCACAACCCCTACCCCAGCCGTACGAACCAGAGCATGATCCGCCGTGCGTGGAGCGCCTACGAGTGGTCGCACGGCGACGGCGACGTGTCTCAGGACGACTGGGCGGTCATCCGGGCCGAGAACCTGCGCAACATCGCCGTACAACGGGTCACCGGGCTCAGCCCGCAGCCCTTCGAGGTGATCCGCCTGAAGGTGGTCACACGGCCGATCACCCCACCCGGCGACACACCCCAGACCGATTCGACCGAGCCGAGTACCAGGCTGCTGCCCTGGTGGAATGTGACGCCCGATGGCAGTTGACCAGACACAGACATCCCCGGTCGCGCCGGCACCCGCGCCGGAAGCCGACGTGCCCGCCGGCCGTTTCGACCGGATCTACCGCCGGCTCACCGGGCAAGCACTGTCGCTGTACGCCACGGCGTTCCTGCGCATCGGGTACGGCGTGCTGTTCCTGGCCATCCTGGTGCGGGAGTTCCCCAACCGGCACATGATCTGGGCCCCGGACGCACCGTGGACCGCCGATCTGGCGCGCCGCATGTTCGACCAGACCGGCTGGTTCAGCGTCCTCACACTCTCCGACGACCCGGCGTACTTCGAGGCCTGCTACGCCGCGGCGGTCCTCGTCAGTGTGCTGTTCATCCTCGGCTGGCACAGCCGGATCATGGCCGTCCTGTTCGCCCTCGCGGTGGTCTCGTTCTACTCCCGCAACGTGCTGATGAGCGACGGCGGCGACAACCTGATGGTCCTGATGGCCGTCTACCTGATGTTCACGGCGTGCGGCCGCCGGTGGTCCCTCGACGCCCGCCGGGCCGGCCGGACCGTCCCGCCCGGCGGCTTCCGTGACTTCACCGCGACGGTCATGCACAACTGCGCACTCTTCGTGATCATGGCCCAGATGTGCGTGCTCTACGGTGCCGCCGGCCTCTTCAAGGTGCAGGGCGACACCTGGGGCGACGGCACCGCCCTGCACTACGTCCTGAAGCAGGACCTGTTCCGGCCGTGGCCCGCCGTGTCCGACTTCCTGGACGGCCACCACGTGATGCTCGCGATCGCCTGCTACATGACCGTCCTGGTGCAGGTGGCCTTCCCGTTCAGCCTGTTCAGCAAGCTGAAGTACGTGGTGCTGGCCATCCTGATCGGCATGCACGTGGGCATCGCCGTCCTGATGGCCCTGCCCATCTTCTCCGCGGTGATGGTCCTCGCCGACGCGGTCTTCCTGCCGGACCGCTTCTACCTCTGGGCCGCCCGCACCGGCCGGCGCCTGCTGCGGCGGGACCCGGCCCCGGCACGCTTCTTCCGGAGGCGCCGAACCCCGGCACGCTTCTTCCGGCGCGGTCCGGCCCCGTCACACTGACGGGGCCGGGCCCGCACCGGCTCAGCGGCGGGTCTTGGGCAGGTCGAACTGGTCGGCGCGGCGGCAGTCCTTCTGATTGCCGATCGCGTCCTCGCCCAGGCTCTTCAGCGCCGCACGCGCCCGGGAGCGGCCCAGGTTCCAGGCGTACCAGGGGTCGGGCTGCTCCAGGTCGTCGGCGATCCAGCTCAGGGTGCACCGCCGCACCGGGTCGGGCAGGCGGGTCAGCGCGGGGGTCGCGTCGGCGGAGAGGGCCCGCAGGTACCAGGCGTCGATCTTGCCGGTCTGCTCGTAGCGGATCGCGTTGCGGCTCGCCACGTAGCCCTCCGGGTCGAGGACCGCGAGGCCCAGCAGCATCAGGACGGCCAGACCCACGGTGGCCTGCGGGATCCAGCGACCGCGCCAGCGGATGCCGGCCACCGCGATCAGCACGAAGACCGTGCCGAGCAGCAGTTCCAGCGACATCACGAAGATGCGCTCGCCGGTGAAGCTGTAGACCCGCTGGTACGCCCACATGCGCGACAGTGCCGAGGCCACGATCACGACGCTCAGGGCGCACAGCAGGCCGAGCAGGACACGGAGCAGCACCCGCTCGGTCTTCTCCTCCCGCTTCGCCCAGCGCGCCAGGGCCGCGAGCACCGCCAGCGACAGCAGGGTGACCGCCACCAGCTGCCAGAAGCCGCTCCGGGCGTACTGGGCGTAGCTGAGACCGGACGTCTCCAGCACGTGCCGGGATCCGCCGAACAGCACGGTGAACTGGACGCCCACGAAACCAGCGAACAGCAGCACCAGCGCGAAACAGGCCGGCGCCCACTCGACCAGGCCGAACCGGCCGCGGCCCGGAGTGTCCAGGCCCGACGTCACCGGCGGCGCCGACAGCGTGTAGATGCCGGAGACCGCCAGCAGGCCACCGAGGAGAGCCAGGAAGGCCCACTCGAAGACGGTGTCGAGATCGAGGTCCGGCACCACATCGTCCAGCAGCGCCGAGAACGCGACGTCCGCCGACGACAGCAGGCCGCCGAAGACCAGCAGGATCACGATGGTCAGGACCGCCGAGAAGAACACCCGCCGGGCCATGCCGGTGTTACGGCCGCTCCCCTGCAGGTGGTCGCGCACCCACGGCAGGCCGCGCAGCGCCGCGTACGGAGCGGCGAACAGGCTGAACAGGATCGACCGGATCTGCCGGCCGCCGACGATCGCCAGCGCGGCGCAACCGAGCGCGCCGATGACACTGAAGGTCACCAGCCACCAGGCGTTGCGGAAGGCCGGGACGAGCAGCAGGGCCAGCGCCGACACCGTCCATCCGATCCGGGTCCACCGGTCCGCACGTGACAGCTCGCCGGACCGCCGGACCGCGACCACGACACCGGCGGTCAGCGCGACGGCGGCCAGGAACCAGCCGATGCCGACGCGGCCCAGCGGCAGGAACGCCACGAAACCGAGCGCGCCGGCCAGCACGCCGGCGGGGACGGCGCGACCGCGGGCCGGCTTCGGTCCGGGCCAGTGCTTCTGCCGGAACCTCTTCCAGGCCGACGGCGGCAGCGGCTCGTACGGGCCGAACCGGTCGGTCTGCGGCGGCGTCATCCGGGTCACCTGGACGGGGCGGTCCGGCGCCGGGGACGTGGTCGCACCCGGCGCGGTGGCACGGGACTGCGTGGCCCGAGCCGGCGCTGCCGAACTCGACCTGGCCGGCCCGGACGTCGAGGCCGCTGCGGCAGAGGCTGGAATCGGCGCCGCCGGGTCGGACGGCGTGGTCCGCGCGCTGACGGCCGACACGGTGATCGGCGGTGCGGGCCGGCTCGGGCCGGCCGCTCCCGTGTCGGCCGGGCCAGAACTCACCCCGCCGGAATCTCGATCTTCACCGGAGGACGGAGCACCCGCGGGTGACGCGGCGGAAGGGGACGACTTGGCGGCAGCGGGCGTGATCGCAGGCGCCGGCGCGGCCGGTGACGTGGCCGACGGCGCGGTCAGGGCGACGGCGGCCGATGCGGCACCCGGCGCGGCGTCCACCTGCGACGACGACACCGGCACCATGGGTACGAACAGCGCGTACCCCCGCGTACCGGAGGGGATCTGAACCGGAATCGCCCACGCCGGGGCACCGTCCGGACCCGGCCAGACGATCGACGGGATCGCGTCGGTCGGCGGCATGACGAGGAGCTGAGGCGGTTCGCCCCCCGGCGCGGCTTCCGCCGGTTCTCGTCCCGGCGCGGCTTCCGTCGGTTTTCGTTGTTCTGGCGGCTCGGCCACGGGACCCCCTCGATTGATCGGTGCGCACACTGTAGGGCGCGCACGCCAATACGTCTACGTTGGGACGATCCCGTTTCGCCGCGACGCCTATTCGTCCTCGGTGAACACCTCCTCGCGCCGCCGGCGGATCGCCGGGAGCGCGGCCACCACGAGCGCCGTCACGGTGAGGGCGAGCAGTGCCGCCGAGATCGGCCGGGTGACGAACACCGACGGATCGCCGCGCGAGATGATCAGCGCCCGCCGCAGGTTGTCCTCCAGCAGCGGCCCGAGGACGAAGCCGAGCAGCAGCGGCGCCGGCTCGCAGCCGCACTTGATCAGCACGTACCCGAGGAGCCCGAAGAAGGCGATCGCGTAGACGTCGTACGCGTTGGAGCTCAGCGAATAGGTCCCGATCACGGCGAACAGCACGATCATCGGGAAGAGCACCCGGTACGGGATCCGCAACAGCCGTACCCAGATGCCGATCAGCGGCAGGTTGAGCAGGACGAGCAGCACGTTCCCGATCCACATCGACGCGATCAGGCCCCAGAACAGGGCCGGCTCCTCGGTGATGACGTTCGGCCCGGGCGTGATGCCGTGCACGATGAACGCCCCGACCATCAGCGCCATCACCGGGTGGGCGGGCAGTCCGAGGGTGAGCAGCGGGATGAACGACGTCTGCGCGGCCGCGTTGTTGGCCGACTCGGGCCCGGCGACGCCCTCGATCGCCCCGTTCCCGAACTCGGCCCGCCGCTTCGAGATCCGTTTCTCCACGGCGTACGAGGTGAACGACGCCAGCACGTGGCCGCCGCCGGGCAGCACGCCGAGAGCCGCGCCGAGCCCGGTACCGCGCAGGATCGGGCCGGCGATCCGGCGCCGGTCCTCAGCCGTCGGCCAGAGGTTCGTCACGCCGCCGAGCAGCGCCGGACGGTCCCGCTCGGTCTCCAGGTTGCGCAGGATCTCGGCGATGCCGAACATGCCGACGGCCACCGACACGAAGTCGATGCCGCCGTAGAGCTCGCGCTGCCCGAGCACGAACCGCGGGGTGCCGGTGTAGATGTCCTGGCCGACGGTGCCGAGCAGGATGCCGAGGGCGATCATCGCGAGGGCCTTCAGCGCCGAGCCCCGGGCCAGGGCGATCGACACGATCAGCCCGAAGAGCACGAGCGCGAAATAATCGGCCGGGCCGAACTTGAGCGCGATGCCGGCGAGCGGCGCGGCGGCGACGGCCAGCACGACGGTGGCGACCGTGCCGGCCACGAACGAGCCGATCGCGGCCGCCGCCAGGGCCGGCCCGGCTCTGCCGTGGCGGGCCATCGGATGGCCGTCGAGCGCGGTGACCGCCGCCGACGACTCGCCGGGCAGGTTGATCAGGATGGCGGTCGTGGAGCCGCCGTACTGGGCGCCGTAGTAGATGCCGGCCAGCATGATCAGTGCGGTGACCGGCTCGAAGCCGAACGTGATCGGCAGCAGCATCGCCACCGTGGCGGTCGGCCCGATGCCGGGCAGCACGCCGACCGCGGTGCCCAGCAGCACGCCGGCGAAGCAGTAGAGGACGTTCTCCAGCAGCAGGGCGGTCGAGAAGCCGAGAACCAGGTTGTCCAGGAGATCCATCACCAGCCCCACAGCGGGAGCCGCAGCTGGAGCCCGACGATGAAGATCAGCGTGGCGGCGGTGGTGAGGCCGGCGGCCACGGCCAGCGCGGTGAGCGGCCGTACCCGTTCGCCGGCCAGCGTGGTGAGCAGCGAGGTCACCAGGCAGGTCGGCACGAATCCGAGGCGGCGTACGAAGAAGCCGAAGAACACCACCGCCGACACGACGAGCCCGATCGCGCGCCACGGCACCGGCCCGAACGTGACCGCGTCGGCGGCGATCAGCCCCTTGACCACGATGGCCAGGCCCAGGCCGGCGACCACCGCGCCCACCAGCAGCGGGAAGTAGCCGGGGCCCATCCGCAGGGCGGTCCCCCGGTCGTAGCCGAGGGACCCCACCACGAACACCCCGCCGATCAGGACGAAGATCCCGCCGGCGAGCAGGTCCGGAAGAGCGCGGCGCATCTACGAGGCCTGGACGCCGGCGTCGGCGATGACCTTGGCCCAGGTGGTGATCTGCTCCTGCAGGTGGGCGCGGTGCGCCTCCGGGGTGGCGTCGGCGGCCACCACCGGGGCGGTGCCGAGCTTGGCCATCTGGTCGATCACCGCCGGGTCGGCGAGGGCCGTGGCCAGCGCGCCGGACAGCTTCCGTACGACCTCCGGCGGGGTGCCGGCCGGGACGTAGAGGCCGTGCCACACACTGACCTGGAGCTGCGGCATGCCGGCCTCGGTCGTGGTGGGCACGTCGGGCAGGCTCTTCACCCGCTCCGGGGTGGTCACCGCGTACGCCTTGACCTTGCCCGCGGTGATCTGGCCGGTGGTGTTGGTGGTCTGGTCGCACATGAAGTCGACCTGCCCGCCGACCAGGTCGGTCAGTGCGGGGCCGGTCCCCTGATACGGCACCTCCTGCAGTTTGACGCCGGCCGCCACCTGGAAGAGCAGCCCGCACAGGTGGGAGGCGGCGCCGATGCCGGCGTTGGCGAGGGTGACCGTGCCCGCGTTCGCCTTCACGTACGCCGTCAGGTCGGCGAGCGTCGCGGGCGCGAGGCCGGTGCGGGCCACCACGGTCATCGGCACCTCGGTGACCAGGCCGACGGTCGCGAAGTCCTCGAGCGGCTGGAAGCCGAGGTCCTTGTAGAGGGCGGGCGCGGTCGACATGCCGATGTGGTGCATGAGCACGGTGTAGCCGTCGGGCCGGGCGGTGGCGACCTGACCGGCGGCGACGGTACCGCCGGCGCCCTCGACGTTCTGGACGACGATCTTGCCGCCGAGTGCCGCGGCCATCGGCTCGGCGATCATCCGGGTGACGGTGTCGGTCGGTCCGCCGGCACTGAACGGGACGACGATGGTGATGTTCTGGTCCGGGTATCCCTCGGTGCTCCCGTCGCCGGTCCCGTTCTCGCCGGAACAGGCGGCGACGAGCGAGACGGCGGCGAGCGCGGCGATCATCCTGGGCACGGTGTTCGGGCGCATGTCCCTACCTCCCTGTGGTGGCCCCCGTTCAACATCGACACTCATTGATGACCGTAGGGCCGTGGGCAGAGTGATCACCAGAACTGACACCGAACCGCTATCAAGCCGGTCGATGCGGCCGGGCGCTACGATCCGTGCCGTGCAGGTCGATGCGGACGAGTTGCGGGTCGCGGCGCGGGCATTGCGCGACGACGCCGCGGAGGATCTCCGGCGAGCGGCGGACCGGGTGCGCCTGCCCGAGCGTCAGTACGGTGTGGAGGCCGCCTTCGACCGGTACACGACCGCCGCCGCCTACCGCGCTCTGGTGACCGCGGTCGATCAGGAGCTGCGGCTGCTGGAACGGGCCGCCCGCGAATTGGCCGACGCGCTGGAACGCACCGCCCTCGACTACGAGCGGGTCGACGAACGGGCGGCCCACCGACTGGGCCGTGACCGACCGTGACCGACGACGACCTGGGCCGGCTACGGCACGAACAGGGCAACATCCGGGCGGCGTACGGGCTGTGGGGCACCGGCGAACTGGCCGCCGGCTGCTCGGCCGGCGCGCGGGTCGCCGGGTTCGGAGGGGACCCGGGCACCCTCGACGACCTCGCCCGCAACCTCGCCGAGGTGCACCAGATCGCGAGCCGGGCCGGTGACCTCATCCGTGACCTGCGCGGACGGGGAGTCGCCGTCGGCTGGGCCGGGGACACCCAGGTCGAGGCGGCCGAGGCCGTCGAGGCGCTGTTCTCCGGCGTCCACGGGCTCCTGGACACGCTCGGCGACCTTCCGGCGCGCGTGGACGCGTACCGCATCATGGTCGAACGCTGGGCGACCGCCGACCTGGCCGCCGCCGACGACCTGACCGACGTCGCGGCGCACGCCGCGCGGATGACCACGCTGGGTCACCTTCCGGACCCGTCCGACTACGACGCCGACCTGATGTCGATCCTGCACCGGCGGGCCGTGCGGGCGATCGACGACCGGGTGACCGGGCATCGGGCGGTCGCCGAGGCCGGCCGGGACCTCGCCGCCCACCTTCGGGACCGTGCCGCCCAGGCGCGCGGCCGGCGGATGGACGGCTCGCCGCTGAGCGCGCTCGACCAGGTGGTGCTGACCGAGGCGGGCAGCGACTGGCGGTCGGCGGACCTCGGCGTCCTCACCCCGGCGCAGGCCGAGCGGGCGGCCGCCGCCCTGAACCGGCTCGGCGACGCCGACCGGCGGACCCTGATGGCGCTGCTGACCTCGGCGGTCTCGCCCGAGCAGCGCGCCTACCTGATGAAGGCGCTGGCGGCCGGCTATCCGGTCGGTGACGTCGCCGGGTTCAACACCATGATCGCCGCGCACGGTGACGACGGGCCGTGGCTGGCCGCCCGGCTCGGGCCGTTCGCGCTGGACGCCGGGCCGGACCCGCTCGCCGGTGCCGGCTGGTCACAGGGGCAGCTCCCGACCTGCGTGGCCGCGTCGACGGTGGCCGCGCGTGCCGCCGTCGATCCGGTCTACGCGCTGCACCTGACCACCGGTGGCCGGCCGGACGATCCGGCCCACGACAACCCGGCGGCGTTCCGGGACCGGTGGCGGGCCGAACAGCTGCGGATCTACGACGACGGCCGTGACCTGTTCCAGCGGATCCGCGGCTCGGACGGCATGACGTCCGGACAGTCCACCGCGATCGCGAACGAGCAGATCGGAGCGCGGACCGGAACGACCTACCACAACGAGGAGCTGGACAGCCTGGACGGCCGCTCCGGCATGCTGGCCCGGATCGAGGCGGCCGTCGACGAGGGCTACCCGGTACCGGTAACCACCCGGGAGGGCGGCAGCGCCCACCAACTGATGATCATCGGCCATCAGGGGGACCAGCTGCAGATCTACAACCCGTGGGGGTACACGTACTGGATCGGCGAGGACGCCTTCACCGACGGCGACATCAGTCACGGCGACCCGGACCTGCCCGGCATGCCGACGTCGGTGCGCCTCCCGGACGAGGTCGGCTGATGCGGATCCGCACCGACGCGGAGGCGGCGCACGACGACGTGGCGGCGCTGCTTGCCGAAGGCCGTTTCGCCGACGCGCTGGTACCGGCAGCGTTGCAGGCCGGGCGGCTCGGCGTGCGGCCGCGGTCGCTGACCTTCCTCGCCGAGGTCGTGCGCCGCGGCGGTGCCGCGTGGGCGGCGGCCTTGGCGGAGCCACTGCCCGATCAGGATCAGACCCATCTGGTACGCCCATGGCTGCTCGCCGCCACCCCACCTACCGGAACCCTGCCCGACAACGGCCCGCTCCCCACCGGCGCCGGGCCGCCCCGCACAACAACCACCGGAACCGGGCTGGATCTCACACCCCCCACCGCCACCGGCTCGCCGTCCGGAGTCGATGACGCCCGGCTCGCCCGCTGGCTGGACGGGGTAGCCATCCTGATCGAGGCCCGCCAAACCCATAGCCCCGCCAACTGACCCCCAGCCGCCCCCCTCCGGCGCCACTCCACCGACCCGGCCGCCCGCAAACCCCGGCTGGCTCCCACCGCTCCCTCACAACCTCGAAACAGCGGTGACCGCCAGCCACGAAGATCCAGCTGGCTCCCACCGCTGTCTCACCGCCCTCGAGACAGCAGTGAGAGCCAGCCACGAAGATCCAGCTGGTTCCCACCGCTGTCTCACGGCCTTCGAAACAGCGGTCAGAACCAGCCACGAAGATCCAGCGGGAGTGTCAAGAAAACGGTGTAACTCGATTTGTTGAAGGTCAGTTACGGCCTGCGGTGAGGCGTCCTTCGAAGGCGAGGTCGAAGGCGTTGAGT
>NZ_QGGR01000044.1 GCF_003148685.1 Actinoplanes xinjiangensis
GTTCGTCCTGAGCCAGGATCAAACTCTCCAACAAAATCTTTGGAAAAGCGTCCCGGCAACAAACAAATGTTGCCAAAGGAATCTCCAACCCATCCAATAAAGGACAGGCCGGGGTATTGCCATAATTGGCACTGGCTTATCAAGCACCCTGTTGAGTTCTCAAAGAACAACCGCACACCATCAAAACACTCCGCATCCGCGGCCCGTTTCCCCGGGGCACTCGCTCAACTTTACCCGCCGTTTCCGCCGTGTCAAATCCGCGTTTCGCAACCGGATTTGCCAAAACAGAAACTGTTCCAGGTACCCGCGAAGAGTACACGATCTCTCGTGCCACTCGATCTTGGGGGTTTGGCAGGACGGCCGGTGCGGATCTCGCTGTGAAGCTCGTTCCGCTTGCCTCGCCCGTTTCCCTGCCGGCTCGGAGAACATTACCCGGTCCCCCTCGCGACGCCAAATCGACCCCCCGACGTGATCACACCCGTGTTGCGCGTGGGGCTTGTGCGCCAAAAGAGGTCAATGACGTTCCGAAGTGGAGCCGATACGGAATGACCATCCGGCGCGGGAGTCACGGCGGTATCGCGGCGACACAACAGCCACCGACAAGGCGGTCCGGACTCGCCGGCGCGGAGCGAAGCCGAGGGCGGAGGAGAGGACCGCGGGGGATGAAGGAGACGGAGTCAGGCAAGGCGGCGAAGGAGGACCGCGAGAAGTGAGCCAGCAGAGTCAAACAAGAGCAGGAGGCGGAGCAAGCGCAAGATCCGGCGTTGCAGAGCGTGTAGAGCGCGCGAGCCAGTAGGCGCGGGAGCCGGGAGACATGGAAGGCGCTGGAGGGCGCTGAAGTCCGGGGAGATGAGGGACCGCGGGAACACGGGAGATACGGCAACGCAGGAGATACAGCGAGAGGTTCGAGGGCTGGGAGGCGCGGGAGCTGGGAGATTCGGGGCCTGCGAGTCCGGAGAGGCGCGGGAACCCGGAAGACCGGTAGACGCTGAAGATCGGGAGGCGCGGAAGACCAGGAGACGCGAAGACCAGGAGGCACGTGACAGGGGGACCACGAGACCCAGACCTCCGGGACGAGCGAAACGCGGAACCGGCAGACCGGCAGACCGGCGGACCGGCGGACCGGGAGACCGGGAGACCGGGAGAGCGGGAGAGCGGGAGACCGGGAGACCGGGAGACCGGGAGACCGGGAGACCGGGAGACCGGGAGAAGACGGAGGCGGTGAAGGCGGGAGGGATGGAGACGGGCGGAGTGGCTGCTTCTGTGGAAGCGCCGCTAATCCCGTACGAAATCGAATCTCGCCCAGATGTGTTTGGTCTTGGCCGTCCGGTACCAGCCCAGATCGCTGGCGAAGGTCTGTGCGAGGCGAAGGCCGAGCCCGCCGTGACCGATCGGCCGGTCCTCGTCGAAGAGGGGTTCGCCGGCGACGTCGTGGTCGGCGACGTCGAGGATGAGCGCGCCCGGTTCCCGGAGCAGGCGGATGTGGGCCGGCGGCCACCCGTGGCGGAGAGCGTTGGTGGCGAGCTCGGTCGCGACGACGGTGATCCGGTCCCGGCCGTCCTCGTCGTCGAGTGGGGTGCCGGCGACCGCCTGTCGTAGTCCGGCTCGCAGGTGTCGCAGACCGCCGACGCTGTCGAGGCTCCAGTGGCGCAACTCGGTCGCTGCCGGGTGTGGGACCGGGGCGGGCGGCGACGTCATGTCGCCTATCTTGCCCACTTCCGAGGGAGATGCAGAGGGCCGATCTTTGGCCGATGCGGACCGCCAGGCCGACTCAAACCGCAAGGTGAGCCCAGATTCTGGTGCTTAATGTCTGCTTTGTCACGGTAAATGCATCATACTTTCGGCTAGTGTTCTCTAGGCCTGTCGTATAGAGTCTGCGTAACCGAACGGCCAACTGTGCTCCGGACAGGATGTTCGACCTGTCCCACGGATATGGATGCCCGACCGACCGGGTCCCAAACCAGGGACCGGCTCTCCGGGAAGGTGTCAGGGAAGGACCACGACATGACCGTCACCGAGACCACGACCGCGGTGTCGCCGTCAACCACGGCGAGCGCTCAGGCTCCGGCCGACAGCGCCGCCGAGCTGCTCTCCGCGATGGCCGCGATGCCGGCCGGCCACCCGTCCCGCGCCGCTCTCCGCGACCGGGCGATCGAGGCCTGGCTGCCGCTCGCCCGCCACCTCGCCCACCGCTACTCCGGCCGCGGCGAACCCACCGACGACCTCGTGCAGACCGCCACCGTCGGCCTCATCAAAGCCGTCGACAAGTTCGACCCCGAACGCGGCGTCGACTTCGCCGGCTACGCCATCCCCACCATCATCGGCGAGATCAAGCGCCACTTCCGCGACCGCACCTGGTCGGTCCGCGTCCCCCGCCGCCTCCAGGAACTCCGCCTCGCCATCACCGAGGCCAACGCCACCCTCACCCACTCCCTCGGCCGCTCCCCCCAGGTCGCCGACATCGCCGTCCACCTCGGCATCACCGAGGAAGAGGTGCTCGAAGGCCTGGAAGGCGCGCGTGCCTACAACGCGACGTCGCTGTCCACGCCGATCAGCGCGGACGGCACGACGGAGCTGGGCGAGACGCTCGGTGGCGAGGACCACGAGTTCGAGGTCGCGGAGACCCGCGTCGCCCTCGGCCCCGCCCTGGCGACCCTCGACGAGCGCGAGCAGAAGATTCTGACGCTGCGCTTCTACGGCAACCTCACCCAGAGCCAGATCGCCGACCAGATCGGCATCTCCCAGATGCACGTCTCCCGCCTGCTCACCAAGGCGCTGACCAAGCTGCGTGGCCAGCTGGCCGCGGACGTCATCTGACCTCTGCAGGATGACGGCGTCGCTCCCCGGAGCGGCGCCGTCGTCATTTGCGGTGACGGCGAATGAAAGGTCCGCGCGGCTGTCGCTGACAGCTGCCGCTAACGTGTAACGGATGCCACCTTCAGCCGAGCTTCCCGGGTTCCTGCACACAGTGGCGCCGATTCTGGATCGCTGGGGTTATCTGGCGATCGGCGGCATCATCGTGGTCGAGAGCTTCGGCGTGCCCGCGCCCGGTCAGACGATCATGGCGGCGGCGTCGGTCTACGCCGGCTATGGGCGGATGAACATCTGGGCCGTCGCGGCGATCTGCTTCGTGACGGCCGTCATCGGCGACAACATCGGCTACTGGATCGGGCTGCGCGGCGGCCGCAAGATCGTCAACCGGTGGGGGAAGTACATCCTCGTCACGCCGGCCCGGCTGGCCAAGGCCGAGCAGTTCTTCGCCCGGCGGGGCAACCGGATCATCGTGATCGCCCGGTTCATCGACGGGTTGCGGCAGCTCAACGGCGTGATCGCCGGGATCACCCGGATGCCGTGGAAGACGTTCCTGCTCTACAACGCGATCGGTGCGGCGCTCTGGGTCGGGTTCTGGTGCACGCTGGCCTACCAGCTGGGCGCCAACCTCGGGCCGATCATGGGCCGGATCCATCAGTACCAGTGGCCGGTCATCGGGGTGCTGGTGCTGGCGGTCACGACCTACGTGATCCTGCACGTGCGGCACATCCGGCGGCGCCGGGCCCGGACCGCGGCGGAGATCCGGCAGGCCGAGGAACAGGCCGGACAACCCGGCCCGACCGAGGCCAAAGAGCAGACCCAAGCCTGAGCATGACGACGGTTCCCGCCGCCCACAGCGGGAACCGTCTTCGTCTTTCTCGGCGAACAAGGTCTTCGTCAGGTGCTCGCCTTCGACGGCTGGGCCGTCGGTGGCTCGCCGGTCGGGGCCTGACCGGCGGGGGCCTGTCCGATGCCGGGGTCCGCGGGAACGGTGACGGCGCTGTCCCCGCCGAATGCGGCCATCAGGCCCGCGCCGACACCTCCACCGGCCAGGGCGGCGGCGGCCAGGGCGGCCGCCATCCTCAATCGAGGACTTCTCCGGGCACGGCCGGCGGTCCGGTCCGGGTTCACCACTTTTTCTTCGGTACGGGCGGAGGCCGCGACCGAGTCGGCTTTCGCATGCCAGGCCGTGACGGGCGCCGCATTACCGGTCGTGGCCGACGGCCCGTTCCACAAGGTGGCCGATGGTTCTACCGGCGCGGCATTCCAGGCGGTGGACGGAGCGTTCCACGAAGCGGTAGGCGGGTCGGTGTTCCAGGACGGCGGCACCGAATCGGGGAACGGGCTGTCATGCCATTCGGCCGGAATTCGATCCGGCACCGGGCTGCCGTTCCACGCGGTCTGCTCGCCCTCGACGTGACCGTCCCGGTGGCTCGGCACCGGGTCGGCATAGCCGCCGCTCCAGGACGCCGGTTCCGGGTCCGATTGGCTGCCGCGGTAGCCGGCGCCGCTCATCGTGGTGTCGCCGTTCCAGGAGACGCCCGGGCCGGTTTCCGGCTGCCGGCCGGCCCATCCGGGCGTGGACCCCGAATCGGAACGGAGCGGGAATCCACCGGGCTGCTCCCAGGCTGCGGGCGGGCCGCCCGGGACCGTGGGCGCGGGAAGCCAGGCGGCGGGCGCGGCGCCCGGTTCGCCGGTGAGGCCGGACGGGTGGTGGCCACGGTAGGCGCCGGACGGTGACCAGTCGGTGGGTACGGAGGCGGGTTCCGGCACCTCCGGCGGCCAGGAGCCGGGCTCACCGTGGGCGCTTCGCGGACGTGCCACGGCCGGCCGGCCCTGGGAGTGCCGCCGGCCCGGTGCGGACGGATCGTGCTGACTCATCGGCGCTCTCCTCGATCCGGGTTGCTTGCTGACGAGAAGAGTGCCGAGCACTGCTATGTGCCCGCTGTGCGGCCGATAGGCGCCGCTTATCAGGGTCGTGGCGTTCGGGCGTACCAGATGGTCGTGATTTTCAGAAACGGGCGAAGCGTGGCCGGACCAGGCCGCCGATCATGGTGAAGTCGCCGCCGGCGTCGAGGGCGCCGGTCGGCCCGGTGTTCAGGACGCGGACGCCGATCACGCCGTTGGCCTGGGGATTCCAGTCGGTGAGGCGGCCGCCGCCGGTGACCGCGGCGAGTTTGACGCGAGGCACCGAGCCGTCGAGGCAGCGGCCCTGTGCGCCGTTGCGGGCGGTCAGGCAGACGCGGTCGAAGTGCCCGCCGACATAGGCGGTGCCGTCGATGGTGGTGATCGCGGTCGCGTCCCCGTCGAAGACGCGCTGCCAGCGGGTGGCGCCCTTGAGGGTGTAGGCGGCGGCGCGCCCACCTTGGCCGCCGCCGGCCGTGTAGACCCCGGCGCCGTCGATCGTCACGGCGTTGACCTCGGCGACCGCCCGGGGCCGGAACCGGCGGTCGAGCGCCCCGGTGACGGCGTGCACCGCGGCGAGGTGCGGATGGCCCTTCGCCGAGGCGACCTTCTTGAAGGCGCCCCCGAGGAACACCCGGTCGCCGGCGACGGCGAGGGCGTGCACCCGGTCGTCGGTGGAGGCGCGCCAGGTCCGGTCGAGCTTGCCGGTGCGCAGCGAGAAGGCGGCCACGTTGCGGGCTTTCCGGCCGTTCACCGCGGTGAAGCTGCCGCCCAGATAGAGGCGGCCGTTGCCGATCGCCAGCGTGTACGGGGTACCGGCGATGTCCGGCCGGAAAGCGGTGACGGTGTCCTCGGTGGGGCTGAGCCGGGCGATCGAGTCCCGTTTCGCACCGGCGATCCGGTGGAAGCCGCCGGCCGCGTAGATCGCCCCCGGGGTGGCGGCGAGCGCCGCGACCGGCCCGTCGGCGGCCGGTGCCCAGCTGAGCAGAGCCCCGGTACGCCCGTCGAACGCCGCCAGCCGCTCCCGTGGATAGCTGCGGCCACCCCAGCTGGCCTTGGTGAACGCCCCGCCGACGTAGACCGTCGTGCCCAGGTAGGCGACCGCCTGGACGGTTCCGTTGAAGGTCGGCGCCACCCGGGGGTCCGATTCGACGGCCCGCGCGGGCGTGGCCGGGGAGAGCACGAAGAGGACTACGAGGAGGAGAAACCGCACATCGGGTCAACTCTCCCGGAGTGGGGAAAGTTCCGTCTCCAGATCGGGCACCGGCACCACGTCGGGCTTTCGCAGGCCGAGCATGACCAGCCAGTCGACGAGCTGGCGGTGCACCGCGTCCGGGCCGTCGAGGTCGTACGTGACCGGCCACGACGCCGGGTGCACCAGCATGGCCTCGGTCTGCCAGCCACCGAGGCCCCCGTGTGAGCCGACCAGTTCCTCGAAGGCGGACACCTCCTGGGTCTCCGGATCCACCGAGCTGATCACCACGAGGTCGCCGACGTGTGCGGCGCTCTGGTGGCGCAGCAGGTCGGCGCGGGCAAGGGGGCCGTACGGTGCGAGCGGGTCCAGGCCGACGACGGCGCCGTCCCTTAGCCGGTGGGAGCCGCCGGAGCCGTACGCCATCGGCCCGTCCTCGCCCTGTGCCACCACGATCCCGATGCCCGGGTGGGCGGCCAGCCCGCTGATCAGGCGCGGGTAGGCGTGCTCGATCGCGTCCTGCCGCAGCCGGTGCGGGAACCGGGTCAGATACAGCATCGACAGGTTGCCGGAGGAGACCACCAGCACCTGATCGGCGAGCCGGCCGACCAGTTCCTCCAGGGTCTCGCCGTGCCGTTGACGGAACGTGGAGCCCTGGCTCTGCCCGTGGTCGGAGAGCACCACGAGGTGGTACCGGCGGGCCGCCTCCGGCGCGAGACGTTCCAGCACGCCGAGCATCCGGTCCAGGCTCTCCAGCTGCCGCATCGACTCCGGGCGCGCCGGGCCGGCGTGGTGCGCCACCTCGTCGTAGTCGACCAGGTCGCAGTAGATCGCCGGGACTCCGCGGGCCATCTGCTCGGCGACGAGCGAGATGTTGACGTCCCGCAGCAGCATCGAGGCCGGGCGCAGCGCCAGGAACGCGCCGGAGCGGCTCACCCGCGGGCGCAGATTGCGGCGACGCTGGAGGCGGGCCTGGTACAGCTCGGTGACGACCTCGGCGCCGCCCAGGACCAGGGCGCGGGTGAAGCCGTACGGGCTGGCCATGAACGCCGCCCAGCCGCGGGCGGTGCGGCCGGGCAGCGCCGCGTGGCTGATCGTCAGCAGGCTCGTGGTGGCGTCGCCGCTGAACGCGTTGCTGATGCTCACCCCGCCGTCGCGGAGCAGGCCGTGGCCGTCGGTCAGGCGGGACTCGATGATCGCGGCGTCCCGGGGGCGGTTGGAGACCATCAACCTGCCGGTCTCCTTCTCGTACCAGCGGAAGCCGGGGATCTGCCGGGAGGCGCCGTGCAGGATGCCGGCCTGTGACGCGGGGGTGGTCGACGGCAGGCCGGTGTGCCAGCCGCGTGCCGTGTGGCTGCCGGTCCGCAGCCAGTGGCCCAGCGTCGGCAGGTTCCCGGCCCGGATCGCCCAGCGCAGCACCGGCTCGGCGACCCCGTCCAGCTGCATGATCAGCAGGCCCGGCTCGGTGCCGGCCGGTGGACGGTGGAAACTGATCAGCCGGCCGGCCGCTCGGCGGCGCACCCCGCGCATCAGGCGGCGGGCCTCCCGGACGAACGTGTCGTCGCTGCCGGCGTCGGCCATCCAGTCGAGCAGCGCGGCCACGATCACCGCCAGGATCGCGGCGGTGACCAGGGTCGGCAGCCCGCTGATCCGATTGCCCGGGTCGAGCCGCAGCGCCACCACCATGACCGTGATCTGCGTCGCCACGCCGAGCAGCATCGCCGCCCAGCCGCCGAGCACCGTGATGCCGACCAGCAGCAACGGGCGCAGAACCGCCCCGACCACGGCGACGAGGACGACCAGGCCGAGCGTGTCGACGATGTCGGAGGCGGCCACGCCGGGCATCAGCCACAGGGTGAGAGTCAGCACCACGAAGGTGGTCAGGGCACTGCGCACCATCGCGCCGGCCCGTCTGAGCAGGGCATGCACTCCGACGCGGATGGCCACCTCCCGACGATCGCACATCCGGACAGACGACGCTCAGCGGGTGATCCGTACCCAGACGTTGTCGAGCGTTCCGTTGAACTGGTCGTTGTCGCGGTAGGCGCCCTTGGCACCGATGCTCAGCGGCAGATCGTTGGAGACGTACAGGTCGGCAGGGACCGGGGTACGGCCGCGCAGCACCCCGTCGACGTAGATCTCCAGGCGGGTCCCGGTCCGCTGACATCGCACCCGGTGCCAGACGCCGTCGGCGGTCGTCACCGAGCTGCGGACCATCCGGATGGCCGGCCGGTACGCGTCGACGAGCACACAGCTGGGGTGGCCGGCCGTACCGTCGATCTGGAGTTTGTACTGGCTGCTCGTGTTCGAGTAGCCCTTCTGGACCACGTTCTGGCCGGTGCTGGTCTGACCGGGCGCGAGCAGCACATCGGCGCCGAAGGCGATGTCCCGGTCGCCGGGGTTGAGGTCGGCGGAGTCGCCGCTCTGGAGGGCGACGTGGGGGCAGACCTGCCGGGTGCATTTGCCGGGGAAGGCCAGCGCGGTGCCCGGCCCGTGCGCGACCGCGCGGACCCGGCCGCCCTGGTAGGAGAGAATTCGCAGGGTGTGCCCGTTGCCGGACTCGTCGACGATGCTGCCGGACCGCCCGTTGAAGCCGTAGTGGGCGGTCATCTCGGGCACCGTCGGCGGGTCGCCCGCCCGGGCCGGCGCGGTCGCGGCGACGACGGGTACGAGCGCGAGAACCGCTGCGGACATCCGTGATTGCATGTCCGAATTATTACTTGTGAGGTATTCTGCCGGTGTCCGGGTTCAGGGGCGGAACTCCTCCGGGCGAACCGGTTTTCCCTGGTCCTTGCGCCCGAACAGCCGCCAGCCCCGCTTCTTCTTCTCCGGCACCGGCTGCGCCGCCCCGTTCAGCACGTCCAGCCGATGCCGGGCCACCGGGTTCTCCGGCTCCAACCGCAACGACGTCTCCAGCGCCTGCCGGGCCTGGTCCACATGGCCGAGCGCGGCCAGCGTCACCCCGTGCGTGAAGTAGTAGTGCGCCTCGTTCGGGTCCAGCCCCACCGCGGTCCGGGCGGCCTGCTCGGCGTCACCCAGCTGCCGGTCCGCGGCCAGCAGCGCCCACGCCACCCGGTCGTGCCACAGCGGATTCTTCGGCTCGACGATCACCGCCCGGTAGGCCATGCTCATCGCCTCCTCGTGCCGCCCCAACAGGGTCAGCGCGCGACTCGCGATCGCCAGTGGCCGCGGATCCTCCGGCGCCAGCTCGACGGCCCGGTTCGCCGCGTCCAGCGCCGGCTCCACCTGGTCCAGCGCCAGCCGGATCCGGGCCATCAGAATCCAGCCCGGCGCCAGATCGGGCCGGCCGGCCAGCACCGGATGCAGCAACTCGGCGGCCTTCTCCGGCTGCATGTGCTCGAAGAGGGCGGCGGCCCGCGCCACCCCCAGATCGCTCGGATCAGCGAACGCCCTGGCCGGCGCGTCACTGACGGAAGGGCTCACGGTCATGCCCGGGGAGGGCGCCAGTTCGGTCATCGGTCCGCTCCGGGGATACGGGTGTGGATCACGAGGTTCACATCGGCGGAAACCGACGATTTCTGAGCTCCCCCGCCCACCGACGGCGATCGCCTCCCGCTCAGACCCTTCTTTCGGTACGACCCACGCCGGCCCCGAGCCTGTCCCCGCGACGCAGACCCCGCCTCCCGACCGCAAGGCGCCTCACGGGCGTAGCCCTCCCTCACCAGCCGACCCCCACCGCTGGCTGGAGGTGGGGGTGCGTCGCGGGGACAGGCTCGGGGCTGGGGTACGGCGTACCTGGGAAGGGTTAGAGCGGGGGTCGGGCGGCCCGGCGGCGGAAGATCACGGTGAGGCAGACGGCGGTGGCGGCGAAGGCGCAGGCGGCCGCCGGGAGGCGCCAGGTGGGGTCGAGCGCCTCGGTGGTGATCACGCCCACACCGACGGCGGCGCAGACCCCGGCTATCAGCAACAGGGAGTGGCTGGCCAGGCCGCGGACGGGTTCGCCGGGTTCGTCGACCGGTGCGGTCAGCAGGCGTACGGCGAAGCCGGCGAACGTGGCGGTGGCCAGCAACGCGGGCAGCCAGCCGGCCGGTGCGGCCAGGGCGATCAGCAGCGTGAGCATCGCGGTCGCCGCCGCGGCCAGGGCTATCCGCTGGCGGCCGTGGGTGAGCAGGTCGCGCAGGTAGGAACGCAGGGCCGGGTCGAGGTGGGAGAGGAAGTAGCCGGCGTAGCCGGCGGGGACCAGGGTGGCGAGTGCGGCGAAGAGGCGGGCCAGGCCGGGGGACGATTCGGCGGTACGCCAGCCCAGGTAGGCCAGCAGGACCAGGATGATCGCGGTCCAGACCAGGAACTGGCGTAGCGCGACGTCCAGCAGGAAGCGGCTGGCCTCCTGTTTCGGGTCGGCGCGCAGGGCTCCGACCAGCCCGGACGCGCCACGGGCCAGGCGGCCGAGGGCGAACGGGTGGTGGTGGACGACGTCCAGGGCGGCCAGCTCGTGGCGGGCGACCGCGCTGTCCGGGGCCAGGGCGAGGGCGTCGCGGAGGGCCTGGCGGGCGCGGTCGGTGAGGTTGAGCTGCTTCATCACCATGGCGTAGGTGATCCGGAAGTCGGCCTCGTCCGGGTCGAGCCGGATCGCTTCGCGGGCGGCGTGTTCGGCCTCGACGGCGCGCCGGCCGTCCTCCAGCAGGGCCCAGGCCACCCGGTGATGCCGGTACGGGTTCTCCGGCTGACGCAGCGCCGCCTCCCGGGCCGTGGCGATCGCCTCGTCGTGCCGGCCCAGTCGGGTGTGCACCCGGCTGAGCGCGGCCAGTGCGTCCGGCCATTCGGGGGCGTGTTCGACGGCACGGCGGGCCAGTTCGTCGGCGAGTTCCGGCTGTTTCAGGGCCAGCTGGGCGTGGGTCATCAGGACCAGTGCGGTGACGTGGTCGGGTTCGGCGGCGAGGACCGGGCCGAGGAGTTCGGCGGCGGCGGCCGGCTCGCCCCGGCTCAGCTGGATCCGGGCCAGTTCCAGGTTGCGGCTGGTGCCGGTGGCCCCGGTCGTCATGCTTCTGGCTCCTCGGCCGGAACGGTGGCGAAGGCGCGGACCGGGAAGGCGCTGAATCCGGCGACCCGCGGCGGGGTGGCGGTGAAGCGGGCACCGAGCGGCGGCAATTCGCGGAGGTTGGTGAGGTGCTCGACGACCGGGATGCCGGCCGCCAGGAGCAGGGTGTGTGCCGGGCGTTCGCCGGCCGCGTCCGGGGAGACGTCGTCGATGTTGACCGCGTCGATGCCGACGAGGGCGGCACCCCGGTCGACGAGCAGTTGCGCGGCCCCCGCGGTGAGGTAGGGCGCGTCGACGCCGTAGTCGGGAGTGCCCCAGCGCCGGTCGCCGCCGGTGTGCAGGAGTACGGCCCGGCCCGCGACGGTGACGTGGGCGAGCATCTCGGCGGTGACGCCGCGTTCGCCGCCGACCGCCCGGACCACCACGGCGGGCAGTCCGGCGAGCTGTTCCAGAGGCAGGCCGGCCAGGTCGGCGCCGTCGGCGTAGCGGTGGTACGGGCTGTCCAGGTAGGTGCCGGTGTTGCCGAGCATGCTGATCCGGTCGATGGCGAACTCGGTGCCGGGCGCGTACACGCCGCGGGACGCGAGGCGGGTCAGGTGCGGGGTGATCTCCGGGCCGGGCAGGCCGGGCGCGGTGACCATCCCGGCCGTGATCACGTGGCTGAGCTCGACGAACCGGACCCTCTCGGCCTGGGTGTCGGCGGCCGGCGGGTGCGGTTCGGCGATGATCCGGACGTCGCTGACGGCGGCGCGCTCCACCCGTTGCGGGGCGAGCGCGGCGACGAGCAGGGCGGTGATCTCGGATTCGGTGACGTCGGCGTGCGGGATGTTCAGGCGGAAGCCCCGCGCCCGCAGTTCGCCCCCGCCGTCGAGGGTGACTTCGGCGTCGAACTCGGCCCGGTAGTCCAGCACGGCGGCTCCTTCTTATCGAAGTTCGATCACACCTTCGGCGATCAACCAGATGCCGAAGATAGCGAAGAGTGCGGCAGCTCCGTACTTGATGACCTTTTCCGGTAGATGTCTACCCAGGTATCGACCCACGAGAATGGCGAGGGCGTCGGCGGCGACCATGCCGACCGTCGAGCCGATCCAGACGCCGAACCAGCCGTGCTGGGTGGCCAGGGTGATGGTCGCGAGCATGGTCTTGTCGCCGAGTTCGGCCAGGAAGAACGCGCCGCCGACGGCGAGGATCGCCGAGCCGGTGGAGCGCTCGGCCTTGACCTTCTCGTCGTCGGTCAGGGAGTCGCCGCGCAGCGTCCAGGCGCCGAAGCCGAGGAACGCGATACCGGCGATCAGGGAGATCCAGCCGGTGGGGATGGCGGCGCCGAGCCCGTACCCGATGCCGACGGAGACCAGGTGGACCAGGGCGGTGGCCACGGTGATGCCGATCAGCACCGGCATCGTCTTGAACCGGGTGGCGAACGTCATCGCCATGAGCTGCGATTTGTCGCCGAGTTCGGCGACGAAGATGACCGCGAAGCTGATCGCCAGCGCGGTGAGGAAACCTTCCACAAGAAACTCCCGGTGCAACCATGACCGGGTTCTGGCGCAGGGCGACCTCGACCCGGCCATAACGAGTACGGCCTGATCGAAGGTCTCGCTCGCCTCGTGACGAGGCCGCGCGGCCGGAACCCGGAGAAACCGGGGTCAGTATGTCGACCGCGACATTGGGAGCTACTCCCCTTCGCGGGATCGAGCTTAGCTCACGTGCTGATCAACGGCCCGGTGGTGTGCACCACCGGGCCGTGGCCGCGGGCTACCGCACGATGTCGCGCTGGAGGAGAAGGCGCGAGCTTCGCTCGTTCTTCGCGGTGACCGACAGCGGGGTCGGCTTGGCGGTCGGCTCGCACTGCTTGTCGGAGCGGTCCGCCTTGACCCGGCCGGGCAGCGCGCCGGTGGCCAGGTAGTCGGCGATCGTGTTGTCGACGCAGGCGTTGCCGAACAGCGACCCGGCGTGGGTCGTGCCGCCGATGCCCTCGAGCAGCACCGACCGCGGGAAGCGGCGGCGGGTCTCCAGGGCCCCGGAGTACGGGGTGGCCGCGTCGAGGGTCTCGTTGATCAGCAGGATCGGCGGGGCCTTGCCGCCGTCCACCTCGACGGGGTTCCGGGCGTCGCCCGCCCAGTGCCGGCAGGGCGCGTTGTACCAGGCGTTGCCCCACGTCTCGAACGGGGCCTTCCGGTGCACCCGCCAGTTGTCGCGCGACCACTTCTTCCAGGCGGTCGGCCACGGGGCGTCGGTGCACTGGACGGCCAGGTAGACCGCGTAGCTGTTGTCGGCGTCCCCGGTCTGCTCGTGGTTGTCGTCGAAGAGCCGCTTGAGCGGTGCCGGGTCCTTACGGTTGACCCACGCCGAGAAGGCGCGCGCGGTCTCCTCCCAGCCGAAGACGTAGTAGCCCGGCTGGAGGAACACGTCGGTCAGCTCGGCCGGCCCGATCGACCCGGCCGGCTTCTTCGTCAGCGCCTCGAGCTGCCGGTAGTAGAGCTTCTCCACGTCCGCGGCGGTACGGCCGAGGTGGTACACCGCGTCGTACTTGGCGATCCAGGCGAAGTAGATCTTGATCGCCTTGTCGAAGGCGATGTCCTGGTCGAGGTTCGACTGGTACCAGACCCGGCCCGGGTCGACGACGCCGTCGAGGACCATCCGGTGGACCCGTTCCGGGTTGCGGGTGGCGTAGACCTGGCCGAGATAGCTGCCGTACGAGAAGCCGTAGAAGCTGATCTTCTCGGCGCCCAGGGCCTCGCGGATCCGGTCGATGTCGCGGACCGTGTCCTCGGTGCGCATGTGGTCGAGCAGGGTGCCGCCGGCCTTGGCGCAGGCGGCGGCGTACGCCGTGGTCCGGGCGTGCCAGGCCTTCTCGATCTCCGGAGTGCTCGGCACGTACGGCGGCCGGTTGTACCCGGTGTATCCACTGTCACAGGAGAGCTTCGGCTTGCTGGCCCCCACCCCACGCGGGTCGAAGCCGATCCAGTCGTAGGCGGCACCGGACTGTTTCGGCACGTGCTGGCCGAGGGTGGCCAGCCCGCGACCGGAGCCGCCGGGTCCGCCCGGGTTGACCAGGATGGGGCCCTGCCGTTTGTCCGCGGGCCCGGTGGCCTTGATCCGTGAGAGCGCGAGCTGGATCTTCGCCCCCTCCGGCTTCGCGTAGTCGAGTGGCACGGAGAGATATCCGCACTCGGCACCGTGCGACTTCAGCGAACCCTCGTCGCAGGCGCTCCAGGCGATCGGCACCGGTACGCCGCGCGCCGGCGCGGCCTGTGCCCCGGTCACCGCGGCACCGGCCGTACAGAGCGCCACCGCGGTCGCGGCTGCCCAGATTCTTCTCATACCAAGCCCCTTGTGTTCCGTTTGAGCCCATATCGTCAAGGGCTTAACGGGGCGTATCACCCGTCCACGCCGGACCGCCACTCCATAAGGTACTTTTTACGCATTAACTACTAATTACTCCCAGTACGGACAGGAGACCGTCCTGGAATCGTCGTTCACAACAGGTCACTCAGCCGGTCGAGGGCGGACGCCGCGGTCAGGACGATCGCCCGGTCCTCGGCGGACAACTGCCGGAGCGCCCGCGCGATCGCCTCGGCTCGGGCGGCCCGGCGGCGGGCCACCGCGGACCGGCCGGCGTCGGTGACGCGGACCAGCACGGCCCGCCCGTCGGCCGGGTCCTTGCCGCGGGCGACCAGGCCGTCGCGTTCCAGCCGGCCGATCAACTGGGTCATCGCGGGCTGGGTGACGCCCTCGGGGCCACACAGGTCACTGAGGCGCTGCGGCCCGAGCCGCTCCAGCCGGGCGAGGGTCGAGGCGGCGGTGGGGCCGAGTTCGTCACGCGGCTTGATCCGGCGCAGACCGGTGGCGAGGCGTTCGAAAGTCGGCGCGATGTCCACGGACCGAATTCATATCACGTGCTTATGTAATCCACTCGGACGCGCGAGCCCGGAATCCCTGCCGGGAGCCGTCTGATTTGCGACCATTGCGAACCATGGACGAGTTCTGGCTCCACCCACGGCTGGGGACGGCAACTCGGGACGGCCAGCAGCCGCGGCACTATCTGCGGGCGCTGCGGCATGCCGTACGGACCCTGGACGCCGACCCGCGCTGGCAGCAGTGGTGGCAGGGCTCCGGTTACCGCGGTTGCGAACTCGGCATCGTCACCGAAGGCCGGCTCGACCACCTGCGCCCCAGCGCCGACATCCGCCGCGTCGACGACCAACTGCGGGCCAACTTCACCTGCGCGCTCCCGCCGGCCGGGACCGGTCACGACGAATTGGCCCGGCGGGCCTCCACGGAGGTGCGCACGATGTTCGAGGTGATCCGGGAGGCGATGGCCCTGCCCGACCTGCCGCCCACCCCCACGCCGTCCGCCCCGCCCGAGGGCGCCGGCGAGGGCCCGGTCACCGCCCGGAGCCTGCCGTCGATCCCCCGCGAGCTGGAGCCGCAGGGCTATCTGACGCTCACTCAGGTCCAGGACTTCTTTGGCTGATCCGCTCGGGGCGATGCGCCCCGGGGTCGCGCTGACGGGGAATAGCCGGGGCCGTCGGCTCGGCGTGCGAGGCGGCCTGGCCCGGGACTGCCGAAGTCGCTGGGGCCACCGAAGCCCCCGCCGCCGCCGAAGCTCCCGAGGCCGCCAAAGCCCCCGGGGTCGCCGAAGCCCCCGCCGCCGCTGAAGTCCCCGGGGTCGCCGAAGCCCCCGGGGTCGCCGAAGCCGCTAGGGGCGCCGGTGCCGCCGAGGTGATCGGGGCCCCCGGGGTGATGACGACCGGGGTGCCGGCCAGGCCGATGCCGGCGTAGAAGACCGGACGGAAGCGGCGCAGCAGCAGGGCGTGCGCGACGGCCAGCAGCACGCATGCCGCGAGAGCCGCCGGGATCGCCTTGACCAGCGGATATCCGGCCGGCAGGTCGAGCAGGGCGGGCAGATCCCGGAACGCCAGGAGGACCAAACTGGCCAAGGACACGGTGGACAGGACGGGCGCGACGAACCGGCCCCACGGCCCCTCCGGCCCGGGGACACGGTTCAGGTGCAGCAGGGCGGCCACGGCCACGAGCAGCACCAGGATCAGGATGCCGAATGCCCCGCCGGCGATCAGCCAGCGCGCGGTGCGCGGACCGGGATCGGCTCCGGCGGCATGAGCGCCGGCCAGGGCGGCGCCCGCGATCAGCGACTGGGTCACCGAGGCGGCGCGGGGTGCGGCGGTCCGGCGCCGGGTCCTTCCGAGTACGGCCGGGAGCACCCGTTCCCGGCCGAGCGCGTAGAGGTAGCGCGCGATGGCCGTGTGCAGCGCGAGGATCGCCGCCAGCACACCGGCGAACAGCATCACCCGGCCCAGGGTGACCGCCCACGGGGCGAGCCGCTCGCCGGCCAGGTCGAAGAGCAGCTCCGGGCCCCGGGCGGCGGCCGCGGCGACCCGGTCCGGCCCCGCGGCGACGATCAGCGACCAGGAGAAACCGCCGAGCAGGAGGGTGACCAGCAGCACCGTTGAGTATCCGCCGAACCCGGCGCTGCGCCGCGGCTGGAAGCCCTCCTCCGCGTGGGTGGCGGAGGACTCGAACCCGGCGAAGGCGAGCGCCGCGACGGCCAGCAGCAGCCCGAGAGCGGGCCGGTCCAGGACGGCCGGGTCGTCGATCCGGATCGAGCCGGCGGTGATTCGGCCACCGGCCGGCTGCATGACGCCGGCCGCGCCGATGCCGGCCAGTACGGCCACCTGGGCGACCGCGAACAGCCCGATCACCGCGGCGGTCACCTCGATGCGCATCGTCCCGCAGAGCGCGACGATCGCCCAGCAGCCGGCGGCCACCGCCCACCACGGCGCGGTCAGGCCCAGCAGGCTGCTCAACAGCGGGGCGGCGGCGTGGCCGGCCAGTGCGTAGAGACCGAACTGGATCGCGTGGTAGCCGGTGATCGCGAGCCAGGCGGCGGCCAGTCCACCGGGCCGGCCGAGGCCGTGGGCGACCTGCGAGTACGCCGCGCCGGCGCTCGGGAACCGCCGGATCATCGCGGCCTGACCGGCACAGAAGAGCAGAAGGACCAGCCCGGCCACGGCGAACGACCAGGGCACGAGCGGGCCGGCGCCGTCGGCGAGAGCGGCCGGGACGACGGTGACCAGGGTGACGACGGGGGCGGTCGCGGCCACGCCGTGGAAGGCGATGGACGCGGCGCCCACCCGGCCGGCTGCCAGACCCGCCTCGGATGTCTCCACGGATCCATTCAGTCGTAACCCATCGATTTTGACAACCGTACGTATCGGCGCACTGACCGTTCGTGACCAGGTTGGCACTAACCCCGAAGAACCTGCGCATTTCCCTCAGCTGGGCGCTCCGCAGGCCGACTGCAACCACGTGCTCGCCACCCAGCAACTGACGGAGTTCCTCGCCGTCGTAGCCGACCGTCCCGACGAGGCTGCCGCCCAGCATGCCGCCGTCGAATGCGCGTCGCGTGCCCTTGGAGCCGATCTCGCGGTGCTGACCGTCGACGGCGGGATAGCCGCCGCGATCGGTCTCCCGGCGGACGAGATCCCGGTCTACGCGCTCACCGCCGGCTACCACGTCGGCCGGCCGGCGACGCTGCGCATCGGGGAGACGGTCTACTCGCTCGTGGTGGCCCCGCTGGGCGGTGCGTCCTCCGGGATGCTGGTGCTCGGCCGCCGGTCCGGTGACTTCACCGACGAGGAGGTGTGCCTGCTCCGTGGCATGGCCCGGGTCCTGGAGCTGAGCCTGCAGGCCCTCCACCTGGTCGAGTCGGAGCGGCGCCAGGCCGAGGAGAACCACCGTCTGATCGACTCGTTGCAGCGCCGTCAGCGGCTCTTCGACGAACTGAGCACGGTGCAGCGGGCGATCGCCCGGCGCGAGCCGCTGCGCCGGATCCTGGACCGGGTCACCGCCGGCGTCGCCGAGCTGCTGAACGTCGACATCGCCGGCCTGACCGTGCTGGAGGGCGACGAGCCGGGCCGGATGAGCCTGATCTCCGGGGCCGGCATCCCGGACGAGGTGCTGGCCCGGATGCAGCGGATCCCGGTCACCTCCCTCGGGGTCGCCGGGCTCGCGATCATGGGCGACGAGCTGGTCGCCGTGGACGACTACGCCGACTCGCCGATCGCCGTACCCGACATCGTGGCGACCCGGATGAGAAGCGTGATGGCGGTACCGGTGCACGAGAACGGCGTCGTGGTCGGTGCCATGTTCGCCGGCTCGCACACCGAGCCGCGGGCCTGGGACAAGGCGTCGCAGGAGATGCTGCTGGCCTTCGCCGAGCACGCCGGGCTGGCCGTCGCCGACGCACGGACCCTGCGCGAGATGAACGCGTCGTTCCACGACGCCCTGACCGGGCTGGCCAGCCGCTCGCTGTTCGTCACCCGGATGGAGAACACCCTCGCGGCGGACCGTCCCGGTGGGGTCGCGGCGCTGCTGATCGGCCTGGACCGGTTCAAGATGATCAACGACTCGCTCGGGCACACCGCCGGCGACCGGCTGCTGGCCCTGGTCGCCGACCGGCTCCGGGACTGCCTGCGTACCGACGACACCGCGGCCCGGCTGGGCGGGGACGAGTTCGCCGTACTGCTGCCGGAGACCGGTTCGATGGAGGCCGCCATGCCGGTGGCTCGCCGCATCGTGTCGGCGATGCGTGACCCGTTCGATCTGGACGGCCGCGAGACGTACGTGACCTGCAGCATCGGGCTGGCCTTCAGCGGGCCCGGCGAACTCGACGCCCAGGAGATGCTGGTCCGCTCCGACCTGGCCCTGTTCGAGGCCAAGAAGAAGGGCAAGGACCAGTACGCGGTCTTCGAGCCCTCGATGCGCGAGTCGTTCCAGAGGCACCTCGAGATGGAGGCCGATCTGCGCCGGGCCGTGCTGCGGCACGAGTTCCAGCTGCGGTTCCAGCCGATCGTACGGCTGGCCACCGGCGAGATCTCCGGCCTGGAGGCGCTGGTCCGGTGGCAGCACCCGGAACGCGGGATGATCCCGCCGCTGGACTTCATCCCGCTGGCCGAGGAGACCGGGATGATCGTCCCGATCGGCGAGTGGGTGCTGCGCGAGGCGTGCCGCCAGGCCGCCCGGTGGAACGCCAAGCGCAACGAGGCGCAGTGGCTGACGGTGAGCGTCAACCTGTCGGCGGTGCAGCTGGACCGGGCCGACCTGCCGGACGTGGTGAACACCGCACTGACCGACAGCGGGCTGCCGGCGCACCGCCTGGTCATCGAGCTGACCGAGTCCCTGCTGGTGGACCACCGCCAGGAGACACTGGAGCGCCTGCACGCGATCAAGGCCCTGGGCGTACGGCTGGCGATCGACGACTTCGGCACCGGCTACTCGTCGCTGGCCTACCTGCGCCGGTTCCCGGTCGACATCATCAAGATCGACAAGTCGTTCGTGGACGACGTCGGTGACGTGCCGGCCGCCGCGGCCCTGACACTCGGCATCATCCAGCTCGGCCAGGCCCTGCAGTTGTCGACGGTCGCCGAGGGCATCGAGGACGCCGGGCAGCTCAGTGAACTGGCCGACGGCAACTGCGAGCTGGGCCAGGGCTACTACTTCGCCGAACCGCTGACCACCGACGCGATGCAGGAGCTGCTGTTCCCGGCCGACAAGCAGTAGACCGGCCCACGACGACTGCGGTTCCCTTCGGGTTCACGTACGGGGTCGACGGTGGTCCGCATGGACGTTCTGCTGACCGTCGTGGTGCCGGTGTACGGGGTCGAGGGCTATCTCCACCAGTGCCTCGACTCGATCCGTGCCGGACTGACCCCGGAGGAGAACGCGTCGGTCGAGGTCATCGCGGTCGACGACGCCTCGCCGGACACCTGTGGCGCGATGCTGGACGCGTACGCCGCCCGTCACGGTGGCCTGCGCGTCCTGCACCTGAGTGACAACGTCGGTCTCGGCCCGGCCCGTAACGCCGGTCTGGCGGAGGCCCGTGGCCGGTACGTCTGGTTCGTCGACAGCGACGACCTGCTGCCGGCCGGCTCGGTCCGTGCGGTCCTGGACCGGCTCCGGGCGACCGAACCGGACGTGCTGCTCATCGACCATCTGCGGATGCACGACGACGGCCGGCTGCAGACCGACGCGAGTTCGGTGCTGCTGGACGGTGCGCCCGACCTGAGCCGGCTGATCGGCCTGCAGCACACCGCGTGGAACCGGATCCTGCGCCGGGAGTTCCTCGACAAGCACGACCTGCGGTTCCCGGCCGGCTGGTACGAGGACGTGCCGTTCAGCAACCCGGTCCTGATCGCCGCCGAGCATCTCGACGTGCTGAACCGGGTCTGCTACCACTACCGCATCGGCCGGGCCGGCGCGATCACCGCGACCCGCAGTGACCGGCACTTCGAGGCGTTCGGCCAGTGGGACCGCTTCTACGCCTGGCTGGACGGTGCCGGCGCCGCTCCCGCGCTGCGCGTGCGCGTCTTCACCCTGATGATCAGCCACCTGCTCGTCGTCGCCGGCAACGAGAACCGGATGCACCCGAGCCGTCGTCGCGCGTTCTTCAGGGAGATCGCCGCGCTGTACCGGCGGCACCGCCCGGCCGGCTATCTGCCACCGGCCGGCGCCGCGGGGCTCAAGCACCGCCTGGTCGCGGCGAACAGCTACACCCTGTACGCGGCCCTGCGTGCCGGCTACCGGGTGGCCGGCCTGCGCCGTCGGGGCACCCAACGGACACCTGCGGTTTCCCGGGACATCCCCTCGCCGCCACAGCGGGTCAAGACCACCTCCATACCTTGACGGCGTGCTCCGACCCGCCCGCGACTCAGACCGTGACCTGGTCCTCCCCTGGCGCAACCACCCGTCGGTGCGTGCCGTCAGCCTGACCACGCACGAGATCCAGCCCCACGAACACGCCGCCTGGTGGGCCCGGCGCAGCGGCGACGTCCTGATCTACGAGGAGGACGGCGTCCCGGCCGGAGTGGTCGTCTTCAGTGGTTCCACCTGGTCGTTCTACCTCGACGTCGAGGGGCTCGGCCGGCGCCTCCTGCCCGCGTGGATGCGGCTGGAGAAGGAGGCCGTCGAGCACGCTTTCGGCCCGCTCGGCCTCGACACCCTCGGCGGCGAGACGCTCGCCGACAACCACCAGGTCCTCGCGCTGCACCGGCGGTTCGGGTTCCGCGAGACACGCAGATACGAACGGCTCGTCGACGGGGTGCCGAAGACGGTCGTCTGGACGGAGAGAAGCAGATGAGCAGCAGGAAGCCGTACATCGTCGCGGAGATGTCGGGTAACCACAACGGTTCGCTGGACCGGGCGCTGGCCCTGGTCGACGCCGCGGCCGACGCCGGTGCCGACGCCATCAAGATCCAGACGTACACCGCGGACACGATGACCGTGGACGTGAAGCACCCGCGGTTCCAGATCTCCGCCGGGCACGACCTGTGGGGCGGCGACTACCTCTTTCAGCTCTTCGAGCGGGCGCACACCCCGTGGGACTGGCACGGCCCGATCTTCGACCGGGCCCGGGAGCGGGGCATCACGCCGTTCTCCAGCCCGTTCGACCGGACCGCTGTCGAGCTGCTGGAGAAGCTGGACGCACCGATGTACAAGATCGCGTCCTCGGAGATCACCGACCTGCCACTGATCCGGCTGGCCGCCTCGACCGGCAAGCCGATGATCATCTCCACCGGCATGGCCACGCTCCGCGAGATCACCGCCGCGGTCGAGGCCGCCCAGGGTGCCGGCGCCACCGACGTCACCGTGCTGAGCTGCACCGCCTCGTACCCGGCCCCGCCGGAGGAGACCAACCTGCGACGTATCCCGGTGCTGGCCGAGGCGCTGCGGCTCCCGATCGGCCTGAGCGACCACACCATGGGCATCGGGGTGCCGATCGCCGCCGTCGCCTACGGGGCGGTCCTGATCGAGAAGCACTTCACCCTCGACCGGGCCGACGGCGGCGTGGACTCCGCCTTCTCACTCGACCAGGCCGAGCTGAAGCTGCTGGTCACCGAGTCGGAGCGGGCCTGGCAGGCACTCGGCACCACGGCGATCGGGCCGACCGACGCGGAGCGGGAGAGCCTGCGGTTCCGGCGTTCGCTCTACGTCGTCACCGACGTGCGAGCCGGCGACCCGGTCACCGGGGAGAACGTGCGCTCGATCCGGCCGACGGGCGGGCTCGAACCCGACCTGATCGGCACCGTGCTGGGGCGCACCTTCACCTCCGACGCCGCCAAGGGCACCCCGCTGACCTGGGATCTGATCTAGAAGAGCGGTTACTTCCGGACCATCTTGTACGCCCGTTTCGCCAGCATCAGCCCGCGACCGCCCCACCCGCGCCGGAGGAGTTGCAGCTCCCAGTCCATCCGGCTGAGTTGGGCGTCGCGGGACTGGATGATCCGCTCGGTCCACTCCATCATCGCCAGCAGGTGACTCGCCTGGTACCGCTGCCGCCAGAGCGCCTCGGCGAGCTGGTGGTAGCCGGCCACGTCGACCGGCGCGGAACCGGGCTGCACCGACCGCAGGGCGAGCCGGTGCGCCTGCCGCCCGGCACGGTCCAGACCGAACTCGGCTCCGTCGATCGTCACCTGGAGGTCCACCGCGGCCCGGAGTTCCTCGTCGGCGAGGCTGCGGCCGGCCATCCCGACCAGGATCGCGGCCAGGTCGGCGGCGCTCGCGGTGATCGGCCACGGATGCGGGCGGCCCCCGGTGGTCAGCCGGACCGCGAACTGCCACAGCGCCCGGACCAGCACGATCTGCGCGGGCAGGGCGGTGGCCGGCTCCCAGCGGGCGGACAGCACCGTCGGCCCGTCCCCGGTCACCGCGATGTCGGAGAGGTCGGCGAGCGCCTCCGGGCCGCTGATCGGGCCGGTGCCGAGCCAGGACTCGTACCCGGTGATCTCCTGCCGCAGACCGCGCACGTCGGCGGCCGCGCACAGCTCCAGCAGCCGCGCCTCCAACCGGTAGCCGGCGACCGGCCGGACCACCCGGACCCGGCGCAGGCCTTCGACCTCTCGCGACGATGCGGCCGGTGACAGCGTCACGGGACCGTCCGCGCCGACGGCGTAGACGCCGTTCACGTCGGCGGCCAGCACGTCCGGCAGGGCCGGGGGCAGGCCCGCGGCTCCGGGGGTGGAGGCGATGACCAGCCACCCACCGGCGACCGTGTCCTCGGCACCGGCCCGCAGCGCACGGCTGACCAGCTCGCGCGGATCGGCGAGCACCGGGCGGCCCCGGAAGGCGGTGGTGTAGGCCTGCGCGAGGACGGTCTCCAGCCACGGCCGTAGCGGCGACGCGACATCGCCGAGCGTCTCACCCCCGATGAGTACGGCCGGAGCGGACGGCTCCGGGAAGGCGGCGTAGGTGGTGGCGGTGGTCAGGCCGAATCCGGCGAGCCGGCTGGTCAGCTGGGCACGCGACGCCGGGTCGGCGGTGGCCGCGGACCACGCGGCATCGTCGCGGAACCGGGCGCCCGGGTCGAGGCGGACCGTGTGGTGGGCGCCGAGCTGGTTGTCGTGCATCAGGACGAGGGTGCCGTCCGGGCGGACCGCCCCGGCGAGGCGCCGCAGCAGATCGTCGGCGGAGAGCTGGTCGCCCTCGGCGGAGTTCAGGCGCTGGAGTCCGTCGACGGCGACCACCAGGTCGTACCCGGACGTCAGGTCGATCTTGCCGAAGGTCCCGGACCGGACGGTGATCGTGGGATGGGCACGGGCGGCGGCCTCCGCGTCGGTGCCGGAGCGCAGCACCCAGGTCACGTCCGCGCCACCGGCTGCCAGAGCGGCTACCAGCCCGGCGGGGTGTGGGCCGGCGACCAGCACGCTGCGGCCCGGGCCGCCCAGCTCGACGATCAGGTGGTCGAGCAGTGGACTGTCACGTCCGGGCCGATCGCTCCAGGCGAACATCTCGCCCCCGGAGCGGGTCAGGTTGGTCAGCGGCGCGGCGGTGGGCGCCTCGGCCGGGTCCGGACGGTTCGGCATCACACGTACCCCTCTTTCGGCCAGCCCAGCAGCTTGCGCAGCTCGTCGGGGCGGGCCAGTTCGTCGGCGCCCAGCTGGATCCGGGCGAGGCGGTGGCAGGTCGCGAAGTCGGTCTCCCGGCCGTAGAGCTCCGGCCACTGGCGGTGCAGGCGGGGTTCGCCGCCGAAGGTCATGTCGGCGTTGTCCAGGACCATCGGATCGCCGTAGACGGCCGCCTCCCGCCCGGCGAGCAGGCCGTACCAGATGGCGCTGCACAGCCGGTTGGAGACGACCCGGCGGTGCCGGCGCAGCTCGGTGAGCTGGTCGTCGAGGAAGCCGCGGTGGTGGTCGCGCCACCAGAAACCGCGGTAGCCGTGGCAGATGACCCGGAACCCGGCCCGCTGGTAGAGCTGCCGCACGGGACGCATGCGGTATTCGTTCCAGTACAGGCAGGCGGTGATCGGGCCGGTCTCGCTCGCCTGGACCTCGTCGATCAGGCGCTGGTGGTCGCCGTGCACCTGCTGCCCCTCCCAGCCGTGGAAGGGGTAGAAGATGGTCCCCTCGCCCGGTTCGGTGGACGGCGGCGTCATCTCGACCAGGTAGGCGAACGGGGCACCGACCACGGCCACGTTGCGCCGGCCCTGCGACCAGGAACGGCGCCGGGTCTCGCCGGACCAGACCAGCAGGCGGGCGCCGGGGACGTACGGCGTGCCGGGTGCCAGCCCGTCCCCGATGTTCCAGCCGTGCTGGAGATATCCGTGGATGCGGGGCGGATGCAACGGCTCCGGCATCCCGCAGTAGCGGGCCAGGATGTGCGAGTGGCCGTAGTGGTGGTTGGCGTGGTGCATCGTCTTCCGCTCCGTCCGCGTGCGGAGCCGCACGTTATCAGCCTTTCCTACGGCAAACCGGGTTGTTTTGTACCCTTATGAAGGCAATGCCGCCACCACACCATCGGGAAGTCACCACCTCGACAACCAGAATTCAGGCGCGCGCCTCACCCCGGCCGACGAGCACTTCTCAAGATCATGTTCTACAGTGGACGGACAGGACCGCTCTCCAGCAGGGGCGCCTGGACCCGGCCGGGGTGGACGCCGCCACGTCCCCCCGGCCGGCCGCCCAGCAGTGGGCTAACGTCCCGGTGATGGATCTCGACGTGCATCCCGCCGACCTGGCCGCCGTCGCCGCCGGTGGCGTGCTCGGCGCCCTGGCCCGCTTCGGCATCGCGACCGCCTGGCCGCACGGGTCCGGCGGCTTCCCCTGGTCCACCTGGGTGATCAACGTGTCCGGTTGTTTCCTGATCGGGGTCCTCTACACCCGGATCCGGGGCCGGATTCCACGCCTGCTGCTCGGCACCGGGTTCCTCGGCGGCTACACCACCTTCTCCACCGCGATCGCCGAGGTCTCCCGGGCCGGGTTCGTCTATCCGGCCGCCACTCTGATCGGCGCCGTCGTGGCGGTCGCGGCCGGAACCGCCGTGGCCCGATGACCGCGCTGCTCGTGGTCCTCGGTGCGGCGATCGGCGCGCCACTGCGGTTCCTGACCGACCGGGTGATGCAGGCCCGGTTCGGCACCGCCTTCCCCTGGGGCACGCTCACCGTCAACGTGGCCGGCTCGTTCGTCCTCGGGCTGGTCCTCGGGCTGCCGGTCGGCCCCGGCACGGTGGCGCTGCTCGGCACCGGCTTCTGCGGGGCGCTCACCACGTACTCGACGTTCAGCTGGGAGATCCTGGCCCTGTCCCGGCGCGGCGAGCTCCTGACCGCCACCGGGTACGCGGTGCTCAGCATCATCGCCGGAATGGGCGCCGCCGTGACCGGCGGCGCCCTGGGGCGACTGATCAGCTGATCGGGGTCAGCTCCCGCTCGTCCCTACGTTCCGGGGTGACCTGCTCGGGCACCTCGTGCGCGACCTCCGGCAGCCAGCCCAGCCACTTCGGCAGCCACCAGTTCGCCCGGCCGAGCAACGCCATCACCGACGGCAGCAGCACCGCCCGGATGATCGTGGCGTCCAGCAGGACCGCCGCGGCCAGACCGACACCCAGCTCCTTGGTGGCGGTCAGCGGCAGCGTGGCGAAGAGCGCGAACACCGCGACCATCACCACGGCGGCGCTGGTGATCACGCCGGCGGTCCGGCCGATGCCCTCACGGACCGCGTCCCGGGTCGACAGGCCCCGGTCGTGGCCCTCACGGATCCGGCTGACCACGAAGACGTGGTAGTCCATCGAGAGCCCGAACAGGATCACGAAGAGGAACATCGGGATCCAGTTGGTGATGCCCCCGCCGGAGACGAAGCCGAGCTGCTCCTCGAAGTTGCCGTACTGGAAGACGAAGACCAGCATGCCGTAGCAGGCCGCGACCGACAGCAGGTTCAGCACCAGCCCGGTGACCGCGACGACGACCGACCGGAACGACACCAGCAGCAGGATGAAGGCCAGCCCGAGAACGAAGGTGAACACCAGCGGCAGGGTCTTCGACAGCTGGTCGTTGTAGTCGACACCGCCCGCGGTCGACCCGGTGACCAGCGCCCTGGCGCCGCCGATCCGGCCGAAGGTGTCCGGCACGACCCGGTCACGCAGCAGGTTCAGCGCGTCGACGGCGACACTGTCGCTCTCCTTGCCGGCCAGGCCGACCGAGACCACCGCGACGTTCCCGGCCGGGTTGACATCGACGTCGACCGGCTCGACCAGCTTCCCGCCGCTGGCGGCGACCGCGGCCTTGAACGCGGTGAGCGTCCGCTCGAACTCGGCGGTCCGCACCGAGTCGTCCTGGACCACGATCTGGGCCGGCGTGGTCTTGCTCGGGAAGGCCTCGGCGCTGGCGAGGAACGCCTGCACCACCGGTGCGTCCGGCGAGATGTCCTGGATGCCCTGGCCACGGGTCTTCAGATCGAGGGCGGGAAAGGCGAGTGCGCCGAGCGCGGCGATGGCGATCATCGCGGAGACCAACGGCTTGGCGAGTACGACGTCGAGCAGCGCGTTCCAGACCCGGCCGTCACTGTTGCGCCGGTACAGCCCGGGGATCTTGATGGCGTCGACCCGGTCACCCAGCGCCGAGAGCAGCGCGGGCAGCACGGTCAGCGAGCCGAGCACGGCCGTGGCCACCACCAGGATGGTGCCGGCGGCGAAGCTGACGAAGACGACGTCCTGGGTGAAGAACATGCCGGCCATCGCGATCATGACGGTCAGCCCGGAGACCCAGATGGAACGGCCCGAGGTCTGTGCCGCGATCATCAGCGCCCGGTCCGGGTCGGCCCCCCGGCGGCGCTCGTCGCGCTCCCGGCGGATGTAGAACAGGCAGTAGTCGACACCCACGGCCAGACCGATCAGCAGCATGACGTGCGTGGTCTCGTCGACCGCGGGAGCGAACCGGCTCGCCGCGGCCATCAGGCCGATCGCGGCGACCACCGACATGATGGCCAGGATGACCGGCAGGAACGCGGCCACCACCGCGCCGAAGGCCACCAGCAGGATGCCCAGCGTCACCGGGATGGAGAGCATCCCCAGCCGGGTCAGCCCACCCTCCAGCTCCTCGGTGACCAGCTGGTCGGCGCTGGCCGAGCCGGCCTCGGCGATGTAGAGGTCCGGGTGGGCGCTCTGCACCTCGGCCACCGCGTCCAGGGCGGGACCGACCCGCTCCTCCGCGGTACCGGGATCACCGGTGATGTTGAAGGTGATCAGCGTCGACCGTCCGTCCGGCGAGTCGATCGGCTCGTTCACGCCGGTGACGTCCCGCACCGTTCCGAGAGCCCGGGTGACCTCCTCCGCAGCGGCCACCCGGTCCGTACCGGCCCGGTTCTGGATCAGCACCATCTCGCCGGCCGGCTCCTCGGGGAAACCGGCCGCCGCGACGATCCGGTCGGCGTCGCCGGAGTCCCCGTGGCCGGCCGTGCCCTCGTCCGCCTGCCGGGTGCCGATCTGCCCACTGAGCACCACCGTCGCTATGACGAAGCCGATCCATCCGAGGATCGCGAGCGTCCGATGGCGGGCGCTCCAGATCGCGACACGAGCCGCGATGCCTTTGACGTTTTCCCTGTTCTCCATGGGGAAGACGCTATGGAGTCCGCAGTGGCCGATCGATACGGCGGACACCCCGGTCCGAGGTAGGGCTAGCCCTACGGTTGCAGGTACGCCAGCACTGCCAGGACCCGCCGGTGCTGCTCCTCGTCCTGGTGCAGGCCGAGCTTGGTGAAGATGTTGCGGACGTGCTTCTCCACCGCGCCGTCGGTGACGACCATCTTGCGGGCGATCGCGGTGTTCGACATGCCCTCTGCCATCAGCACCAGCGCCTCGCGCTCGCGAGGGGTCAGGCTGCGCATCGGGTCGTCGCGGCGACGCCGGACCAGCAGCTGGGCCACCACCTCGGGGTCCAGCACGGTGCCGCCCTCGGCCACCCGGCGGAGCCCGTCGAGGAACTCGGCGACCAGCGACACCCGGTCCTTGAGCAGATAGCCGACCGCCCCACGGCGGTCGGCCAGCAGATCGTCGGCGTACGACACCTCGACGTATTGCGACAGCACCAGGATCGGGCTGCCCGGCACCGCGGCGCGGGCCTCGACCGCGGCGCGAAGCCCCTCGTCGGTGTGTGACGGAGGCATCCGGACGTCGACAATGGAGACGTCCGGACGATGTTCCTTGATCGATTGAACGAGAGAGGGCCCGTCCCCGACGGCCGAGACGACGGTGTGACCGTTCTCCTCGACGAGCCGGATCAGGCCCTCTCGCAACAGCACCGCATCGTCGGCAATGACCACCCGCATGCGCTCATGCTGTCAGATCCCCGTGGTTTCTAAAGGGGCAGTGCCGCCGTGAGCCTGGTCCCCTCGCCCTCCGGGCTGTCCACCGAGAGCACTCCCCCGGCCGCCCGCACCCGATCGTCCAGACCGGCCAGACCGTGTCCCTTGGCCAGGCTCGCCCCGCCGATCCCGTCGTCGGCGACCGTCACGATCAGGCCGGTGGCGATCCGCTGCACGCTGACCTGCACCTCGCTGGCGTGGCTGTGCTTGGCGACGTTGGTCAGCGCCTCGGCCACGATGAAGTAGGCGGTCGACTCGACGCCCGGCTCCAGCCGCTCCATCGGCGGAGTGTCGAGGTCGACCGGGACCGTGCACCGGCCGGCCAGTGCGGTGAGCGCCGCCTGTAGGCCCCGGTCCACCAGGATCGGCGGGGCGATACCGCGGGACAGGGCGCGCAACTCGTCCAGGGTCTCCCGGGTCTGGGTGAGCGCTTCGGCCACGATCGCGCGGGCCCGCTCCGGGTCGTCGGCGAACTGCTGCTCGGCCCGGCCCAGGTCCATGGCGAGGCGGACCAGCCGCTGCTGCGGACCGTCGTGGATGTCGCGTTCCAGCCTGCGCAGGGCCACCGCCTCGGCGGAGACCGCCGCCGCCTTCTGCAGCCGGGCGACGTCGCGTGCCTCCTCGGCGGCGAGCACCTGCTGGTGCAGCGTGAACATGCTGACCAGCATCCCGTGGGCGAACCAGGCCTCCATCAGGGCGGCGCCGCGGACCACCCAGGACAGGGTGCCGGCGAAGAACACCCCGATGGCGAAGTTGAGCAGGATCCGGGTGGCCGCGGTGTCCTGGAAGCCGAGCAGCTCGTGCAGTTCGTAGTTGTCCGGCGGGTGCGGCACCGTCCAGTCCCACAGCGGGTAGGTGAGACCGCCCAGGGCGAGCGCCCACCAGACGACGACGAAGCAGAAACCGATGATGTTCGGGATGAACCGGAAGACCGCGTGCGTCCAGTCGAGCCAGGTCTGCCCGTCGGACAGGGGGCCGAGGGTCCGGCGCAGGAAACCCTGGCCCCGGTTGCTCTTGTAGATCGGGTGCGGGCTGGGGCGCCGCAGCACCGGGCCGATCCGGGCCCGCTCGGTGATGGCGAACCCGCGGGCGAACATCAGCGTGCCGACCAGGATCGGCAGGCCGATCCAGATGATCGCGGTGCCGACACCCACCGCGAACCCGGTGATGGCGACGACCAGCGTGATCAGGCCGATCGGGAAGCCGAGCAGCACGTACTGCGTGTCGATCGCCAACTGGCGCAGGTAGCGACCGATCAGGCTCCGGGTGGCCACCGTGTCGGCATGTGTGGTCGTCATGCCATTGAACCTAGGCATCGGCGCGTACCGGTGCGATCCGGTGGGCCGCCCGCCTGAAGGTAGGGATAACCCGACCTTCCGTGGGCTCCCGCGTTCGTCAGGTGAAGATCCATCTCCGGGAGACGACGTAGTTGACCGTGGCCAGAACCGCCGTGATCAGCACCTTCGCCACCAGGTACATCACGCCCAGCAGGGTGAGCGCCCGGACCAGGAGCACGGTGACCAGCAGGTTCGCGGCGACCAACACGACATGGGCGGCGAGCTGGCGCCGGAGCCGTCCGGTCGAGGCGAAGGCCCACTGCCGGTTGAGGGCGAAGTTGACCACGAAGCCGGCGAGGAAGGCCAGCGCCGTGGCCGGCTCCAGCCGCAGGCCGAGCAGGCCGTGCAGCACGTAGAGCAGCCCCGCGTCCACGACCACGCTGGCGCCGCCGACGATCAGGAACCGGAAACCGCTGCCCCGGAACACACGGAGCACGGACCGGCCCGGACGGTCCACCCGGGCGTCGGCCGTCACCTGCGGACCAGGGCGAGCAGCAGCGCCAACCCGGAACGGAACAGGTAGACCATCGCCTTCGCCGGCGAGGCGCTCGGCGTCCCGCCCTGTCGCGGCCGCATCGAGACCGGGATCTGCCTGATCACGTACCCCGAGCGTTTCGCCTGCACGATCGTGTCGACGGTGTCACCGAGGTACTCGACCGGGAAGTTGCTCGAGTAGAAGACCATCAGCTCGCCACGGCACGCCCGGAAGCCGGAGGTGGTGTCGGTCAGGCGCGTCTTCGCGATCGCGGACAGCGCCATCGACAGCAGCCTCATCGCCCACTGCCGCGGGCCCCGGACGCGGTATTCGCCCTCGCCGGCGAACCGGGCACCGATCACCAGATCCGCCTCGGACAGCGCCTCGACCATGTCCCGGATGTACCGCGGATCGTGCTGGCCGTCGGCGTCCATCTGCACGGCGATGTCGTAACCGTGCTCGACGGCGTAGCGGTAGCCGAGCCGGCGCGCCCCGCCGACTCCCAGGTTGTAGGGCAGTCGGACCACCTTCGCGCCCGCCGACCGGGCCACCGCGGCGGTGGCGTCGCGCGAACAGTCGTCGACCACGAGAATGTCCGTGCCGGGAAATTCTCGGTGAATTTCTTTGATCACCGCGTCGATCGATTCCGCCTCGTTCCAGGCGGGCAGGATCGTCAGCAGGCGCCCATCCCCGGCGATCATGGCGTGGTCACCCTCTCCCGCGATTCCTGCAATTCGGCGACGTCCGCCCGGAGAAGGGCCACCTCTTCAGAGAGGCTGCGGGTCTCCTCTTCCAGCCGGCTGCTCTCCCAGGAGAGGTGCACGGACACCAGAAACAGGAAGACGACGCTCAAGAACAGGAACAGGCTCAGCCCGGACGCGATGCCGAGGACCGAGGTGAACCCGTCGAGCAGGGTCGGGACGAACGCCAGCGGCAGCACGGCGATGGCCACCAGCAGCCACAACGCCCCGTACTTCTCCCGTAGTTGTCGCCGCCGCAGCAGCTCGAAGATGACGACGAGCATGATCAGCCCGGTCGTCCCCGTTACGAATACCAGCCTCATCGAATTCCCCTGATGTCCCGATCGGGTGCGGGTCGAGAGTCGGTGATGAATGCAGCCCACCGGTGTGCAGTCGGCGAGTGCCGTGTGGACATGACATGTCCAAAGAATGTCGATACACGTTCTGCTCGATATGACGGCAGTGCTGATCTCCGGTTGCTGCTACCGTTTCGCCGATTGTTCCCCGGCGGCCGGTATCCGGCGCCCCGAGTAGGAAAGAAAAGCGACGCCCATGGCGACAGAGGTCATGCCGTATTCACCGCCGGAGGCGACGGCGACGAGAGCGGACCGCGGACGGGTCGTCATCGCGGTCCTCGCGCTGGGCTGGCTGGCGGGAGTGCTGTGGCGGCTCTGGCTCGGTAGCCCGATCACGCATCCCATCGCACACGCCGATGAGGACAGTTACATGAACGCGGCCCGGGCCATCGCCGGCGGGCCCGAGGGGTTCAGCTCGGAGACGCCACTGTTCCGCCGGATCGGGTATCCACTGCTCGTCTCGCCGGCCTTCGTGTTCGGGCCGGACTTCGCGACCTCGTACAAGATCGTGCATGTCATCAATGCGGTGATCAGTGCCCTCAGCCTGCCGCTGGCCTATCTGCTGGCCCGCCGGATGTTCGGGCTGACCACCGGGATCGCGCTGGCCGCGGCGTTCGTCGCGGGCACCGTGCCGGCCGGTGTCTTCTGGTCGCTGGTCGGCATGACCGACTCGGTCATGGCGCCGCTCATGCTCGGCTGGTTCCTGGCGATCCATTGGTGGGTCGGCGCACCCGCGCGCAGCGGACCGGCGATCACCGTGGGCGTGATGACCGGCGTGCTCTACCTGGTGCACATCCGCGGCACCATCCTGGTGGGCGTCTACTTCGCGTTCCTGGTCTTCCTGCTGATCCGCAAGCGGGTGGGCCGGCGTGCGGCCGGCCTGTCCCTGGTGCCGCTGATGCTCGCGGTCGTGCTGAACCAGGTGGTCATCCTGCTGATCGGCGACCGGGTCCATCTGCGGGGCGACATCGTCGGCGGCGGCACCATGGCGGTGTTCACCGAGATCCAGCGCCTCCAGGTCTTCATCGCCTCGTTCGGCACCAACCTCTGGTACCTGTGCGTGGTCACCGGCGGGCTGGCCGGCCTGGCCTGGGTGGCGACCACGGTCGAGATGTTCCGGCCCGCCCGTGACGCGGCGTTCCGGTGGACGGCCGGGCTCGCGCTCGTCAGCACCATCGGGGTCGGCCTCGGTGCGGCGGTGGTGCTGGCCGGCCTGGTGGACACCCAGTCGGACGCCCTCTACTCGCGCTACGTGCAGGTGTTCGTCCCGTTCTGGATCCTGTTCGGCTTCGCCGTCCTGGCCGATCGGCGGCTGCGCACCCTGGTCCGGTACGCGCTGGTCCCGGTGCTGGTCCTGGTGGTCGGCGGGCTGGTGATCGCCTACCGGCTGCGCTACGTCGCCGAGCGGGGGCACGAGCTGTCGTACGGCATGTTCGGCGGCCCGGACCTGATGACCATGACCGCGGGCTGGAGCGAGTTCCGTCCGTACGTCGGCACCGCCATCGGTCTGGCGGGCCTGGCCGTGCTGCTGGCCGCCACCCGGGTGCGCCGGCTGGTCATCCCGCTGATGGTGGTGGTGGTCCTGGTGAACGGCGTGACCATGGCGGTGATGCGCGACCGTCTCATCGAGCCGATCGGCAGCCGGTTCAGCCTGCCGGTGGACCTGGGTGAGCTCGGCGTCGGCCCCGATGACGCGATCTCCTACACCAGGCGCATCTCCAACGAGGCGTACTACGTCCTCTACCACGACGTGTACTGGACGGAGTTCACACCGGTCGGCGAGGACGACGTACCGCCGCCGCACATCGAGGTCATGATCGGTCGCTACCACCCGGGCGAGAAGCTGCACTGGGACGGCGCCGAACACGGTTTCACTCTGCTCCAGGCGAGCGACGAGGCGCACATCGCGGTCTGGCGCCGCGGCTAGTCCTCGATACGAGAAGGCCCCGGCCGTGTTCGGCCGGGGCCTTTTCCGTCAGGACTGGAGCGTGGTCAGCCTGGTGAACTCGGCAGGCAGGTCGTAGCCGTCCCAGAGGGCGCCGAAGGTGAGCGCCGAGCCGAACGGCACGATCCGGTCCACGCCGCGGCCGCCCAGCTCGACGGCGAAGGCGCGCAGCTCGGCGGGGGTGAACCCGAAGTGGCTGACCGTCTGGTCCTGCCGGGTCATCGCCGGCACCAGATCGAGCAGCGAATCCGCCTCGGCGAACGGGAAGGCGCCCGCGCCGATCCAGCGCCGGGGCGCCCGCTCGGCGCCGGCCAGCGTCACCGCGGTGAGCCGGTTGTCCGGGAAGTCCAGCGCGGTGGCGGCCCCGGTGGCGGCCAGTTCGTACGCGTTGACCCGCTTCTCCACCGCCATCGCCGGGTCGACCGTCCAGCCGCGCTGATCGACCACGTCGAGCAGCAGGTCGAGGAACTCGGCCCGGACCGCGGCCGTGTCCGTGCCACCACCGGCGCCGCCGACCAGGAAGACGGTCCGCGGCGAGGAGCAGGCGGCCTGGTCGAACCAGTAGGCGTCATTGGCGAACCCGACCACGGCGGTGCGGCGGGCGGCCGGGTCGGCGGCACGCCAGCCGGGCACCGACAGGACGGCCCACGACGTACGGTCGGGGAAGGTCAGATCACGCGCGGACGGCCGCAGCGGCAGCTTGCGGATGGTGTCGACCGCGCGGTCCCCGCCCCAGACGACCCGCAGGTCACACCAGCGACTGAGGGCCCCGGTCACCGCGTCGTCGTGACCGTAGGTGATCATCCGCTGGGTCCGGCCGATCACCGGGTCGGCGTCGGTCGCGTTGAGGGCGTCCAGGATCACCTCGGCCGCTCCGGCGGACCGTGACGAGATCCGGACCACGTTGTGGTTGCCGGCGAGCGCGGAGATCGCCCACGAGTAGACGAAGATCGTGTCCACGTTGGCCGGTGGCAGGTGGAAGACGTTGCCCCGGGGGAAGACCAGCGCGTCCTGCCGGGCGGTCATCCGCGCCACCGACCGTTTGAGCTCGGCCGGCCGCAGAAAGTACCCGAGTGATCCCAGCTCGGGGTGGCGCCGGGCGACCGCGGGCGCGAGCAGCTTCCGGGCCAGCCCGGCGAGGAAGTCGACGACCCGGGGGTCACCGACGGTCAGCCGGTCCTCCGAGGGGGCGACCGGGTCGCCCTCGACTCCGAAACGGAACCTCATGCCTCGGCGCTCCGATACGTGTCCGAACAGCCCCGGGCCTCGGCGCGGGGCAGCCGGCCGAGTACCGAGAAACGTTTGCCGGGCCAGTCCCCGTCGTCGACGCCGTGCACGACGCCGAGGTCCTCGGTGAGCAGCACGTGCCCGGGGTACGAGGTGGGCAGCGTGCTCACCACCTCGAGGAGGCCCGGTTTGCCGGGCGGGAGTTCCGCCCAGGTCTCCGGGTCGCGAACCACGACGTCCGCGAAATCCGGGCAGTACAGCGATCCACCCGCCGGTCCTTCAAGGAAGATCGTCCCGATCTGCTCGACCATGCCGTAGAAGTTGTGGATCCGGGTGAGGCCGACGGCCGCCAGGCGGTTGCGGAACTCCTCCGGGGAGACGGCCTGGTCGACCAGTTTCTTCCAGCCGCCGGAGTGGATCAGGATGCCGTTGCCCAGGTCCAGGCCGTGCTCACGGGCGATCTCGTAGAGGTGGAGCCAGACCAGGTAGGTGAACCCGAAGATCAGGAACGGTTGATCGCCGTGTTTCGCCAGGAAGCCGCGGATGCCGTCGAGGTCGACCGCGCCGTCGTCGTCGAGTGCCCAGACGTGGTCGCGGCCGAACGTCGCCATGCCGAGTACGCCGGCGCCGCGGGCGCTGAACGAGCGGCGGTCCTTCAGGATCGACTTCGTGTCGACGATCAGCATCGGCAGCCGCCTGGGGCCGAGCACGGTCTGCAGGGTGGCGCCGAGCTGCCGGGTCTGCGTGGCCGCTGCCGCCTTGTCCAGATAAATCCGGCTGACCTCGCCCGTCGTGCCGCTCGACGTCAGTACCTTGAACACCTCGTCGTCCGGGATGCTCTTCAGTTCCAGTGTCTTGAAGAGCCGAACCGGCAGCCACGGCAGGTCGGACATCTCCGAAATGGAGGGAACGCCGGAAGCCGCGAGGATCCGGTCATAAGGTGCGCAGTGCCGCCGGTGATGCGCGACGAGATCCACCAACTGCGGGAGCAACTGCTTCTCCCGGTCGGATTGGGACAGCGTGAAGACACTCACAACGACGCCTCCAGCGCCCGATAGTCGGTCTTGCCGTTCGGCAGCAGCGGCAGCGCCTCGATCATGCGCACGTCGACGCCGGTGAAGTGGGTGCCGAGCCATTCAGCGATCTTGCTGCGGAGCGCACGGACGTCACCGTCTTCGGTGAAGACGTGCAGTCTGTCGTCACCGGCCACGGCCGCGACCGGGAAGTGTCGCTCCACGTCGTCCAGGTTGATCCGGACACCGAAGACCTTGGCCATCCGCTTGAGCCGGCCGGTGATGAAGAGGAACCCGTCGTCGTCGAGACGGCCCAGGTCACCGGTGTGCAGCACACCGGCCAGGTCGTCGCCCCGGGCCAGGTCGGCGGCCGTCTCGGCGTACCCCATCATGACGTTGGGCCCGCGGTAGACGACCTCGCCGTCCTCGATGGCGAAGGTGCCGCCGGGCATCGCCCGGCCCACCGAGCCGAGCCGGTCGGCCAGCCGTTCCGGAGGCAGACAGGCCATCCGCGGCCCGGCCTCGGTCTGCCCGTACATCACGAACATCCGGCCGCCGACGGCGTCCATCCGGGCGGCGAAGTCGGCGACGAGGTCGGTCCGCAGACGGCCGCCGGCCTGCGTGAGCGTACGCACGGACGGGTACCGCGCCGGGTCGAAGCGGAGTCGCCGCGCCATCTCGTACTGCGACGGCACGAACGCCAGCGAGGTGACCCGGTGCTCGCCGACCGCGGCCCAGAACTCCTTCTGCATGATCCCGGTACGTTCCAGCACCACGGTCGCCCCGCGGAGCAGGTGCGAGTGCAGCACCGACAGCCCGTACGAATAGAAGAGCGGCAGGGTGGTGATCGCCACGTCGTCGCCGGTGACGCCGAGGCTCTCGGCCACCTGCCCGGCGTTGGCGAGCATCGCCGAGCGGGAGAGCCGCACCAGCTTCGGGTCGCCGGTGGAGCCGCTGGTGGTGAGCAGCAGCGCCAGGTCGGGGTGCACCTCGCCGGTGGTGTAGCGGGCGATCAGGGCCCGGTGGTCGAGATCCGGATCGAGGAGCAGGACCGGCTTCTCCAGGCGCCACGCCGCGAGATAGCGGGCCACCGCCGGGACCGTGGTGGGCATCGGCAGGAAGACGATCGGCTGTCCGGCGATCTCCGCGGCGGCCGCGTCGATCATCGCGGGTGTCAGCCGCTCCCCGGTGGCCGCGTCGACGACCCGCGCGGAGGGGTGGAGCAGGTTCACAGTGTCAGTCCCCCGTCGACCCCGAGGATCTGGCCGGTGACGAATCGCGCCTGCTCGGAGAGGAGGAAGACGATCACGTCCGCGACCTCCCCGGCGGTGCCGAGACGGCCCAGGGCGGTGTGCGCGATCCGCTCGGCGCGGCCGGCCTCGTCCAGGCTGTCGAGCATGTCGGTGGTGATGAAACCGGGCGCGACCGCGTTGACCCGGATGCCGCGCGGGCCGAGCTCCTTGGCCGCGGACCTGGTCAGCCCGGCCACGGCGGCCTTCGACGCGGCGTAGACGGCCTGTCCGGCGACACCCTGGTCGCCGGTGACCGAGGCGGTGAGGACCACCGCCGGGCTCTGCCCGCGGGCGAGCAGCCGGACCGCGTTCTGGAGGGTGTACGCCGCACCGGCCGCGTTGACCGCGAAGAGCCGCTCGACCGTGGCGTCCGGTGTCATGCCGAGCATCCCGGCCGCGTGCGTGCCGGCGTTGACCACCAGCGCGTCGAGCCGTTTGAACGTGTCGAAGGAGAGCCGGGCCAGGGCCCTGCTGGTCGCCGGGTCGGCGATGTCACCGGCCGCGTGCACGACGGTCACACCGAACTTGGCGGTGATCTCTCCGGCCGCCGCGGCGATCCGTTCCGGGTCGTGGCCGTGCAGCACCAGTCGGTGGCCCTGTTCGGCGAGCCGATCCGCGACGGCCCGCCCGATTCCGCGGGACGCCCCGGTGACCAGGGCGACCCTCACTTGACGTCCACCCCGTATTTACCGAGGATTCGCGCGGCCTCGGCAAAGCTGGACATATTGATGACATCGTCGGTGTCAATCATTACCGAGAATTCATCTTCAATAGCGGCGACAAGCGACATGTGGGCGAGGGAATCCCACTTCTCATGGTCCTGGTAGCGCAGGTCGTCCACGGGCTCGTCCGCCGGAAGATCGAGGGCGGTACGGAACGCCTCGCGTAGTCTCTGCAGCTCAGTCACGGTATTACTCCAGGGTGGGATGTTCAGAGGAGACCTACGATCCCGCAGCTTCCCGGTCGTCCCGACCAATCGCGGTTGAACTGGGAATGAACTGCTCGCAGCATTTCTCCGCGCTTCTGGAAATGCGTTCCGGGCTGGTTATGCTTCCGCCTCGTAACCCCCCAGAACCCCCGGAGAATCTCGTGTCTGAACTCGCCGGCTCCTCGATCCTTGTCACCGGCTCGACCGGTTCCTTCGGCAAGGCCTTCCTGAAGTACGCGCTGACGCACCTCGACCCGTCGCGGATCGTGGTGTTCTCCCGTGACGAGCTGAAGCAGTACGAGGTCCGCCAGATGTTCGGCGACGACCCGCGCCTGCGCTTCTTCATCGGCGACATCCGCGACGAGAAGCGGCTCGCCCGGGCCATGCACGGGATCGACTACGTGGTGCACGCGGCCGCTCTCAAACAGGTCGACACCGCCGAGTACAACCCGTCGGAGTTCGTCGCCACCAACATCAACGGCACCCAGAACGTCATCGACGCGGCCATCAACGCCGAGGTCAAGAAGGTCGTCGCACTCTCCACCGACAAGGCGTCCAGCCCGATCAACCTGTACGGCGCGACCAAGCTGGCCGCCGACAAGATCGTGATCGCCGGCAACCACTACGCCGCCACCCACCCGACCCGGCTGGCCGTCGTCCGCTACGGCAACGTGATGGGCTCGCGCGGCTCGGTGGTCCCGTTCTTCCGCAAGCTCGCCGAAGAGGGTAAGAGCCTGCCGATCACCGACAAGCGGATGACCCGGTTCTGGATCACCCTGGACCAGGCGGTCAAGTTCGTCGTCGACTCGTTCGACGTGATGCAGGGCGGCGAACTCTACGTCCCGCGGATTCCGAGCATGCGGATCATGGATCTGGTCGAGGCCGTCGCCCCCGGTGCCGTCACCCACGAGATGGGCATGCGCCCCGGCGAGAAGCTGCACGAGGAGATGATCGCCGCCGACGACAGCCGTCGCACCCTGCGGTTCAAGGACCGCTACGTGGTGCAGCCGGTCGTCGCGAGCTGGGGCTACGAGACCCCGCTCGGCGGTGAAGAGGTTCCGGACGGCTTCAACTACCGCTCGGACAACAACGATCTGTGGCTCTCGGTCGACGAGATGCGCGACCTGCTCACGGAGAAGTGATGCTGCCGTACGGACGACAGTCGATCGACGCCGGCGACGTAGAGGCGGTCGTCGCCGCTCTGGGCAGCGACTGGCTGACCACCGGCCCTCGGGTCGTGCGGTTCGAGGCCGACATCGAGGCGGTGACCGGCGCCCCCGCGGTCACCGTCACCAACGGGACCACCGCGCTGCACGCGGCCTACGCGGCGGCCGGCATCGGCCCCGGTGACGAGGTCGTCACCACGCCGATGACGTTCGTGGCCACCGCGTCGACCGCGGCCATGCTCGGTGCCCGGGTGGTCTTCGCCGACGTCGAGGACGAGACCGCGAACCTCGACCCGGCCGCCGTCGAGACGCTGGTCACCGAGCGGACCCGGGCGGTCACCGCGGTCGACTACGCCGGCCATCCCGCCGAGTACGACGCGCTCCGCAAGATCACCGAACGGGCCGGTGCGGTGCTGATCGGTGATGCGGCGCACGCGATCGGCTCGACGTACCACGACCGGCCGGTCGGCACGCTCGCCGACCTGACCACCTTCAGCTTCTTCCCGACGAAGAACCTCACCACGGCCGAGGGCGGCGCGGTCGCGTCCATCCGCCCGGATCTGCTGGAGCGGGCCCGTACCTTCCGGTCGGTCGGCATGGTGAAGGGCGCCGGGAAGCTGCGGCGGCCGGACGAGGGCGGCTGGTTCTACGAGGTGCACGAGTTCGGCCTCAACTACCGCCTGCCCGACGTGCTCTGCGCACTGGGCAGCTCGCAACTGCGCCGGCTCGCCGCCTTCAAGGCCCGGCGCGGGCACCTCACCGCCCGGTACGACGAGCTGCTCGCCGACGTCCCCGGACTGCGCCTGCCCACCCAGCGCGCCGGCGTCGACCCGATGCGCCACCTGTACCCGGTACGTGTCCTGGACGGGCGCCGCCGTGAGGTCTACGAGCGGATGCACGCGGCCGGGATCGGTGTGCAGGTCAACTACATCCCGGTCTACTGGCACCCGGTCTTCGAGGACCTCGGGTACCGCCGCGGCATGTGCCCGGTCGCCGAGACCTTCTACGCCGAGGAACTGTCGCTGCCTCTTTTCCCCGACCTGAGCGACTCCGACCAGGACCGCGTCGTCGACACGCTGCGCGGGATCCTCGGGAGCTAGCGGGTGCACCACGGGAACCACTTCTACGGGCACGCCCATGTGCTGGCCGGATACTGCGGGCTGGACCCGTCCGCCCCGCCACGGATCGACGGGTACCTCCAGCACGGGTGGAACGTCGTCGACGGGCTGGGTTCGGGTACCCCGTACGCCCCCGGCAGCGCGGTCTTCGTGTGGTCCGAGCGGACCCGCCGCCGTGCCTGGTCGATGGGCCGGCCCCTGGCCACCGTGATCGGCGCCCCCTTCCTGTACCTGCTGCGGTCCACACCGGACGACACCGCGGCGGACGTACGGGAGGGGACGATCTGGTATCCGTTCCACGGCTGGGAGGGACAGCAGGTCAGCGGTGACCACCACCGGCTGATCGACGAGATCATCGCGACCGAGACCGGGCCGATCACGTTCTGCCTGTACTGGAACGAGTACGAGGACCCGCGGATCCGGGCGCTCTACGAGCGGGTGGGACGGGTCGTCTGCCACGGCTACCGCGGGTATATGCGGGAGCGTACCCACGCCCGGTTCCTGCACGGGCAGCTCGCCGAGCTGCGCCGGCACCGCCGGGTGGCGTCCAACCGGCTGAGCACCGCGATCTTCTACGGCGCCGCGGCCGGTTGCCGGCCGGCGGTCTACGGCGACCCGATGTACCTCGACGGCGAGGACACCCCGACGGCCGAGCGCATCCGCCGGGAGTGGCCGGAGCTGCACGGCGCCGACCCCGATCCGGCGACGGCCCGGGAGATCGTGCTCGCCGAACTCGGTGACGGCTGGCTGGCCTCCCCGGCGGAGTTGCGGGCGATCCTGGGATGGGCCGCATGATCCGGATGATCGGCGGCGAGATGCCGGAGTACACCGAGGAGCATCCGCCGTCGGGTGGCCTCCTCCACCGGTACCTGCTCGGTCGCCTGCCCACCGGCATCCGGGTGCTGATCGCCGGCCCGCACGACATCGGCCTGATCAGCGCGCTGGCCGAGCGCCGCGACGTCACCTGCCTGGTCCGGTCGCAGCCGGACGCCGCGGCGATCCCGGACGTCACGGTGCTCTGCGGCACCCTGTCCAAGCTCACCGACGCCGACCGCTACGACGTGGTGATCGCCCTCGACGGTGTCGGCCGGCTCTGCTCGCCGGAGGACACCCCGCTCGACTGGACCGAGTCGGTACGCGTCCTGGCCCGCGCGCTGCGGCCCGGCGGCACCCTGCTGCTCACCGTCGAGAACGAGCTGGGTGTGCACCGGCTCGTCGACCCCGGCGCACCGACCCTGACCCGGGCCGGGGACGCGTGGCGCCCGCTCGGTGAGTTCGGTGACGCGCCCGGCCGCCCGGACCGGCTGGCCGCCGCACTCACCGCCGAGGGCCTGCCGGTCGCCGCGCTCGCCGCCGCCTGGCCGCTGCCACAGAGCCCGTCCCTGCTGGTCACTCCGGAGACTCTGCGATACGGGCCGCTGGACGCGCTGGCCGCCCTCGCTGCCGGGGCCGTCGCCACGGCGTACCCGGAGAAGATCGTCCTCACCGACCCCCGGCGGCTGGCCGCCGCCGCCGTGCGCCGCGGTATCGGAGCCGAACTGGCCCCGGCCTGGCTGGTCGTCGCCCAGCGCGCCACCCGCCCGGGTCAGGCCGCCGTCCCGCTCGCACCGGCGCTGATCGCCGGCCCGTCCGGAACGGTGACCGAGGTGATCGGCACCCCGGACGGCGGCTGGCTACGGCGGGTGGTTCGCGGCTGGTCGCCACCGCTGTCTCCCGTGCCGGGAGACAGCGGTGAGAGCCAGCCGGGTTTGCCGGCGACGGACCGGGCGGGCGCGCCGGCGGGCTCTTCGGTGACGGACCGGGCGGGCGGGCCGCTGCCGAGCGGGCGGCTGCTGGAGGAACGGCTGCTCACGGCGGCTCTCGAACACGACCTGCCGGTGCTGCGGCGGCTGCTCACCGGCTGGATGACCGCGCTGCCGATGGCCGCCGCCGACAACGTGCTGGTGGACGGCGACCGGTACGCCCTGCTGGACCCGGCCGTCCCGGACCGGCCGGACGCCCTGGCCCGGTTCGCCCACACGCTGCTCACCGGCGGATATCACCACCCGTGGCCCGGGGTCACCGACGTGGCCCGGCTGATCGCCGTGCTCGCCGGGGCCGCCGGACTCGACGCCGCCCCCGAGCCGCCCCGCGCCGACGCACCGGACGGCCTCCGCGAGCATCGGGCCCAGCTCGACGCGCTGCGGCAGCGGCTCGCCGACGCCGAGGACCGCTGCCGGTTCTTCGAGGCGGAGCTGGCGAAGCGGGAGGCCGAACTGGGCCGCGCCCGGACACAGATCGCCGCGTTCAGCGGCAACCTCGGCTATCGCGCCGCCAAGGCCGGGCTCGTCCTGGCCCGCGCCGCCCGCAACCGGATCCGAAAAGGACGATCATGAGCACTCTCGGCATCATTCAGGCCCGGATGGGCTCCACCCGGCTCCCCGGCAAGGTCCTGCGCCGGCTGGGCGGGCGGAGCGTCCTCGACCGGGTGGTCCGCGCCGCCCGGGCCAGCGGCGTCATCGACGACCTGGTGGTGGCCACCACGATCCTGCCGGACGACGACGCGGTCGAGGCGGAGTGTGCGGCGATCGGGGTCGACTGCCACCGCGGGCCGGTCGACGACGTGCTCACCCGGTTCCTCGGGGTGCTGGAGACCAGGACCGTCGACGACGTGCTCCGGTTCACCGCCGACTGCCCACTGCTCGACCCCCGGCTCGTCGGCCGGGCGTACCGGGTGTTCACGGCGGCCGGCGTCGACTACCTGACCACGTCGATCACCCGGACGCTGCCGCGCGGGCTGGACGTCGAGGTGATCCGGGCGTCGGTGCTCAAGGAGATCGACAAGCTGGCGTACGACCACCACCGCACCCACGTGACGTCGTACGTCTACACCCACCCCGCCGACTTCGACCTGATCGGGCTCACCGTGCAGCCGGACATGTCGTACCTGCGGCTCACCCTCGACACCGAGGACGACTGGCGACTGATCGAGGCGATCGTCGACCACTTCGGTGACGCACCGGTCGCGGTCCGGGAGATCGCCGACTGGCTCGGCGGGCAGCCGGAACTGGCCGAACTCAACGCGCACATCATGCAGAAAGACCTGGAGCAGGCGTGACCGGCGTCGGGATCCGGTGTGACGCCGGGGCGCTGACCGGGGTCGGGCATCTCGTGCGCTGCGTGGCGCTGGCCGAGGAGCTGACCGCCCGCGGCGTGGACGTGCACTTCCTCAGCGATCTCGGTGGGGTGGCGTGGGCGGAGGCGCAGCTCGAACAGCGCGGGCTGCCGTGGCATCCGGCGCCCTATGACGAGGTGGGTCTGGTCTCGGCGGTACGGCGGCTCGGGCTCGACGCACTGGTCGTGGACTCGTACACGCTGCCGCCGGCGCACACCAAGGCCGTCCGGGCGGCGGGGACCACCGTGCTGGCCATCGTGGACGGTGACCCGCGGGGGCAGGACGCGGACATCTACGTCGACCAGAACCTCGATGCCGTGCTCGAGGTCGGGAACGTCCGGCTGGCCGGCCTCGACCATGCGCTGCTGCGTTCGTCGGTGCGGCGGCTCCGGCCTCTTACGGCGCCGGTGAGCACGTCCGGCCGTACCCCCGAGGTTGTCGCGTTCTTCGGCGGGACCGACGCCTACCGTGCCGCGCCGCAGGTCGCGCGGCTGCTCGCGGACACCGCGGTGCCCTTCGAGGCGACCGTCGTCGCCGCCGACGCGAGCCTGCGCGCCGAATTGCTCGCGGTACCGGCCGGTGATGGGCAGCGGTTCGAGATCATCGACCCGACCGACCGCCTGCCCGAGCTGCTCGCCGGCGCCGACCTGGTGGTCAGCGCCAGCGGCACCTCGACGTGGGAGCTGCTCTGCCTCGGCCGGGCCGCCGCACTGGTCCAGGTCGTCGACAATCAGATCCAGGGGTACGAACGGACCGTCGCCCGTGGTTATGCGGCCGGCCTGGGCCGTCTCGGCGCGTTCGACGACGACGCCGTGACCACCCTGCGGCGGCTGCTGCTGAATCCGGGCGACCGGACCGCCCTCGCCGTCCGCGGATGGGCGGCGGTCGACGGCCGCGGCGTCGAGCGGGTGGCGGACGCCCTGCTCAGGGGCGCGTGACCTCGACGACGACCTTGCCGACGGCGTGGTTCTCGACGGCCTCGTGCGCCTCCGCGATCCGCTCCAGCGGGAAGCGCAGGATCGGTAGCCCGGCCTCCTCACCGACCCGGAACGCGCCCGCGGCGACCGCCTCGGCGACCGCCGCGACCGCGTTCGCCTTTTCCTCGGCGGTGGTCGTGTAGGTCAGCACGAAGTCGAGGGTCGCGTTCTTCAGCATCGCCGGGAAACTCGGAACGGTGAGCTGCCCGCCGACGTAGATCGCGATGTTGCCGCCGGGTGCGAGCACCTCCAGATCCGTGTCGAGGTTGTCGGTGTTCACCTCGACGATCAGGCGCGGGCCCGCCGGGCTGACCTCGCGTACCCGGGCCACGACGTCCTCCTCCCGGTAGTCGATCACCGTGTCGGCGCCGGCGGCCAGGGCCAGGACCGCCTTCTCCTTCGAGCTCACCGTGGTGATCACCGTGGCGCCGGCCCACTTGGCCAGCTGGATAGCCGCGTTACCGACCGCGCCCGCGCCCCCGGCGACCAGCACGGTCCAGCCGGCCAGGGCGCCGGGCGCCAGCCGGGACGGGCCGTTCGCCGCGACGGTCAGGCAGCGGTGCGCGGTCAGCGCCGGGATGCCCAGATCGGCGCCGGTCTCGAACGGGACGTCGTCGTTCATCCGCACCACCTGGTGCCGGGGCAGCACGACGTACTCCTGGGCGGTGCCGTCGGCCCGGCCGTATCCGGCGTCCCACACCCAGACCCGGTCGCCCGGCTCCAGACCGGTCACGCCGAAACCGAGAGCGTCCACCACCCCGGCGCCGTCCTGGTTCGGCACCCGGGGTGGTGCCACCCCGTCGGGCACGCCTCGACCGGCCCTGGTGCCGGTGTCGGTCGGGTTCACCGCGGAGAGGACGATCCGGACGCGCACCTCCCCGGCGCCGGCCGGCGGCAGCTCACGGTCGACGATCTGCAGTACGGAAGCGGGACCCGGCTCGGCGAATACGGCAGCACGCATACCCCCACCCTATTCGCGCTGCGTCGGTCCGCCCGTCGCGCTCAGTCGTTCTGTCGGGTTGCCGAACAGGAGTAGCGGCAGTCCGCCGATATCCGGGAGGTTCCCGTGCCCACCGTGTTGATCGCCGACGACGAGGTCGACCACCGAGAACTACTGACCTTCGCCCTGCACCGGCTCGGCTATGACGTGGTGACCGCCGCCGACTCGTCCGGCGCCCTCGCGCGGCTGGCCGGCGGCGGCGTCGACGCCGCTCTGATCGACGTGCGCATGCCGGGCGGCTCCGGCATCGAACTGTGCCGGCAGATCCGCAGCGCCCCGGAGACCGAACTGCTGCCGATCATGGTGATCAGCGCCGACGTGCACCGCCACCAGGTCATGACCGCGCTACACGCCGGCGCCGACGACTTCCTGGCCAAGCCGTTCAGCCGGGCCCAGCTCACCACCCGTCTCGAGGCGCTGCTGCGGACCCGGCCCAGCGCGGCCGCCCGCTCGGCCGCGGCGGCCCGGGCCGCCCTGCTCGCCACCCGGCACGCGATCGTCGAGGAGGCCCCGGCCGTCCCCTACCGGCACACCGCCTGATCACGGGGCTCTCAGTAGTCCGCGACGATCCGGCGGGCCGGGCCGTCGACGGTGATGCGGCCGCCGTAGGGCAGCACCCACTGCGGGGCGGTATGGCCGAAATCGACACCGAAGACCACCATCGCCTCCGGGTTGTACATCGCCATCGCGTTGAGTACGGCCGCCCGCTGCTCCTCGCGGTAGGCGGCACGCTGCTCCGGCGGGCGCGGGTCGAACAAGGCGGTGCCCTTCGCGGTCGCCACCAGCACCGCCGGGAACTGCCGCAGCAGCCCGCGCTCGCCCGCGTTGCGCACCATCGTGAACACCTCGTCGCCGGACGGCATCTCCTCCGACGTCTCCAGGAGCAGCACCGATCCGGCGTACCGCTCGGCCGGGTGGATCCAGCGGCCGGCCGCCAGGTTCGCGTGCAGGATCTCCAGGCAGCCGCCCCAGGTCGGCCCGGTCACCACCCGATCCGGCTGGTGCCAGAACCAGCCCGGGCTGGGCACCGACGGCGGTGACTGGGTGAGCGCCTCCGGGCGATCCCAGCCCAGCTCCTCCTCGCAGAACTCGGGGAGCGGGCGGATCTCCAGCTCGGTCTTCTCGAAGAGCGCGGCCCGCAGCGACGTCAGGTGCTCCGGGTCGATGCCGGCACCCCGGGCCAGGTGCACCATGGTGGAGCCGCCGTGGAACCCCGGGATCCCGTGGAACCACAGCCAGTTCAGCAGGTTCGTGTTGTCCGAGAAGCCGAGGAACGGTTTCGGGTCGGCGCGGAACACCTCGGGGTCGAGGTACGGCAGGAGGGTGATCTGGTCGTTGCCGCCGATCGTCGCGAACACCGCCCGGATGGACGGGTCGGCCCATGCCGCCATCAGGTCGGCGGCCCGGTCGGCCGGTGACGCGCCGTGCCGGCGGGTGGTCGGGAACTCCACCGGCTCCAGGCCGAGCACGTCGCGAATCCGGTGCAGCGCCAGCTCGTGCACGGCCGGGAAGAGGGCCGGAGCGGCGAACGAGGGCGAGACGACAGCGACGCGGTCACCGGGGCTGAGCTTCATGTCGTTCATTCAACCCGCCCCGGCAACCCGGTTTCCGCCGTCACACCGTCGCTGTGCCGAGCACCTTCCCGTCCCGGTCGGTGATCAGGATGGCATCGACGTCGGTCGCCTTCGTCGAGCTGGCGCCGATCAATTTCGCCTCCCCGTTCGGGGTGTCGCCCCAGACCGCGGCCTGCTCGGTCTGGCCACCCCGGTTGCGGACCAGGCAGAGGAACGGCCCGTTGCCGCTGATCCGGCTGACATCGAGCGACACCTCGACACCCCACGCCTTCGGGGTGAGCTTGGCGTCACCGGTCAGCCCGCTGCCGGGCGCCGGCTGGAACCGTGCGTTGATCAGCTGGACGCTGGCCGGAGGTTGGGCCTCCGGGCGGTCGCCCGGCGGGGTGGCGGTGTTGGTGAAGATCCCGTAGGTGACACCGGCCGCGGCGACCAGCGTGACCGCGGCGACGGCCAGCCACCGCACCCTATTGACCCGGGTCTCCTTGAACTTCTCCGCGCGCATCCGGCTGAGCAGCGTCTCGATGTTCTGCGAGCTCGGCCTGGCGGCCGGACTCACCGCGAGCGCCGCGCCGCCACCGAGATGCCGTGCGTCCGGCATCCGTTGCAGCATCTCCGGTACGGGTGACAGCCGGTCCAGTTCGGTCCGGCACTCGGCGCACTCGGCCAGGTGGGCGTCGAGCCGTTCGGTGTCCGTCTCGTCCAGCCCACCGAGGAGGTAGCCGCCCAGCAACCGGTGCAGAGTCTGGTGGTCGTCGAGGTCGCTCATCGCAGCATCCCCATCTCCTCGAAGACGGTACGCAGCGCGCGTACGGCGTAATACGCGCGCGATTTCACCGTGCCCTCCGGCACCGAAAGTCTTCGCGCCGCGTCCGCCACGCTCTGCCCCTCGTAATACATCTGCTGGATCACCGCCCGGTGTTCCGGCGACAGGCGCTCCAACGCCTCCGCCACCAGCCAGCCTTCCACCATCTGATCGACATTGTCTGCCGACGGCACCGAGTTGACCGCGTTCTCATCGGCGACCAGCTTCGGCCGGCGCTGTTCGGCGCGCCAGGCGTTGGTCACCACGTTGCGGGCGATGGTGAGCAGGTACGACCTGGTCCGGCCCGGTTCCGGGTCGAGGTGGTCGATGTGCTTCCAGGCTCGCAACAGCGTCTCCTGAACCAGGTCCTCCGCCTTGTGCCGGTCGTTCACATACCGGGAGACGAAGTTGATCAGGACGGCATAGTGTTCGGTATAGAGCGCGGTCATCAGTTGCTCGTCGGGGTTCACCCGTCGCTTCATCGGCGCCAGCTCTCCCCTCGGGTTCGGCCCGGCCACCCGGATGTACATCGTGGCATGTGGACCGGTTCAAGCGTGGCCCGGAAAACCGGAAAACGTCGATGCCCGGCCCCCTTTCGGGGACCGGGCATCAGTGGATGTCGGGGAGGAATCAGCAGAATCCGGGTCCGCCGTACCGGAACGTCCGGGCGCTCAATTTGTCCACCTTGTAAGGCTCATCGGCCGGCTCGGCATACTCGGGTTCGGAGCGCACGTAGGTGTCGACCGCCGGACCGGAGATCAACGAGATGCTGCCGATCCGGGCGGGGGCGCCGTCGGCCTTCGTCCCGAACTGGCCGTTGCCCATGTCGGTGCACGGTTTCGCGGTCGCCGAGGCCACCTCGCCGAAGACCTGTACCAGGGTGGTCTTGGAGAAGTCGACGGTCCACTCCTTGGCCGGGAAGTAGCCGATCCACTCGGAGTCGTAGGCGATCCACCAGGCCTGATCGTGGAACTCGATGCCGAACCGCTTCGTGGTGTCCATGGGAAGCGTGTCACCGGGCCGGACGTTCGCGCTGTACTGCACGAACCCGCAGCCGTTGTAGCACCGGGGCTTGCCGTCCACCCAGGAGAAGACGAACAGGTGCGGATCGGCGTCGCCGTTGACGACCCGGTCCACGGTCCAGCCGACCTCGACGGTCTGGCTGACGCCGTCCGTGATCGACTGCACGGCCAGTTCGGCCAGCGTGTGGTAGTCCTCCTCGGCCAGCGCCGGCTTGTTGATCGTGAGGTTGGCGTAGGCGCCCTGGGTGACGGCCCCTTGCGAGGCCACGTTGTAGTGGAAGACGGCCTTGGCGGCCGGCGCGGACTTCTTGGTCACGCCGGGCGGCGCCGGCGGCACCACATCGGTCGGCTCCGACTCCAGGACGCCCTCGGGGGTGGAGAAGCCCTTCGGCGCGTACGCCTCATCGGCCTGATCGCCGGTCGTGGTGGGTGCGGCGGCGTCGAAACCGGACGCCTTGAGCGCGCCGCTACTGGCGCCGTCCCGCCCGACCTCGATGGCTTCCGGCTCCTGGCCCCACGGCAGTCTGGCCGGCGGCGTCGACTCCGGCGCCGCTTCTTCCGCGTCCTCCGCCGGGACGGCGACCACCGCGGGAGACGGGCTCTCCGGGATCTCCTCCGCGCCCGCGTTGAGAGTCGAGACGACCCCGATGGTGCCGATCACGACTGCCGATATACCGGCGGCGAGCAGTCCGCGGCGAGACTTCAACACGTGTCCGTCCTCGTTGTCGGGACAACGGAGGGGGGCCTCCGGCGGCCGGTTCCCGGCGCGCTGGTCACCATATAGCCTTCATATTCGGCAGCGACCGTCTGAGCAGCGTATTTCGGCGGAACGGCTGATCGGCCTAGGCCGATTCGGTGACACATCGACCCATTTATCGTACGCACTGTGTCGCCCTGATTGCGGAACGAAGTTTTTCGCACCCTCTCCAGAAAGAGGCAAAGTTCAACAAGCTTCTTTCCGGCGACATCGACTTCCGGGGTTCGTCACACGCGGCGGCCGATCATGTGGTAAAACCTATCACGTCTATAGGTTTTATAGAGGAGGGCCGCCTCGTGACGCTCGATCACCTAGCCATCGCTCAGCGCTTCTCGGCGGCTGCCGCGGAGTGGGCCGTCGCACCCCGGTTCGATCCGGTCGAGCGCTGGTACCACCGGCTCGCGGCGGCCGACGACCACGAGGTGTGGCTGCTCACCTGGCTGCCCGGACAGGCCACCGAGATCCACGACCACGGCGGCTCGGCCGGGGCGTTCCACGTGCACGGCGGGACCCTCACCGAGGACACCGTGTCGGTACGCGGCGGCACGCCCCGGATCGTCTCGCGGGAACTGGGCGAAGGCGCCGGCCGCCGGTTCGGCAGCCACCACATCCACCGCATCGAGAACCGCTCCGGCAGCCCCGCGGTGAGCGTGCACGTCTACGGTCCTGCGCTGACCAGCATGACCAAGTACCGCCTCGGCCCGGCCCGCCTGGAGGTCCTGACCGTCGAGCGCGCCGGCGCCCAGTGGTGATCCGCTACCGCGGGTAGACCACGCCCGAGCGGCCGCTGTAGAGGTGCCGGGTGCCGTCCCGCTCGCGGCCGGTGTTCGGCGCGTCCAGCCAGACGATGTAGGGCGCGCCCGGGGTCAGCCCGGTGATCGTGGCACTGACCGCGCATCCCGTCCCGGCCGGCACGTCCTGCCACACCGGCTCCGGCTGCCGGCCCGCCACGACGCCCTGGAGCACGGCGGTGACCCGGTAGTTCGAGTCGTACTGGGTGGGCCACTCGACGGTCAGCGAGCCGGAGCCCGGCGTCACCTCGACCGGGATCATCACCGGCTCGGTCCGCGGCCAGAGCCTGGTGCAGCTCGGATCCGGGGACGGTGCGGAGAGCGACACCGCGGGAGTGGCGGTCGGCCGGCCGACGGTCTCCGCCGGGGACGGCGTGGCCCTCCCCTGATCGACCACGATCCACTGCCGGCCCTCACCGGCCGCCGCCGGCGACTCGCCGGCCTCGTCACCGCCGATCCCGAGCGCGGCACAGCCGCCCAGCGTCAGCGAAGCCGCCGCCAGCACGAGCGTGATCCTGGTGTGCCGCATTCATCCCCCCGGGTCGGTGTCCCCCACCCATCGGCGGGCCCGGGCGGCTCCTTAGACCCCGGCCGGGCGCAGACGGTGGCCGGCCATCTCCAGTTCGCCGTCGTGCACGTACACCGGCGTGTGGAGCCCGGAGTCGTCGCGCAGCACGACCGACTCGCCGTCGATCAGATAGGTGCCGCGGGCCGGGCGGCGCCGACCGGCCACCTCGCCCGCGTACGTGCCGTCCCGGCGGAGCCGGAGCTTCACCGCCCCGTCGGGGCTGCGCCAGGCACCGACCACGGCGGCGCCGGTGGACATCCGGGGAGGGGTGGCCAGGGGGCCGGCATCGGTGCCTCCGACGCCGCCCATGGCGATGGCGAGGATCGAGGCGGCGTCGAGCACGGTGAAGTCGACGCGGTGCTCACAGGAGGTCGTCATGGTGTCGGGGCTCCGGTTCGGTCGGGGTCGGCCTCTCCGGTCGGCACCGACCGCCCGCGCACCTGGATTTCCTGAGTTGCGATCGGGAGCGATCCGGTAGGCGGACGGGTGCCGCGGATCAGCCCATGGCGCGCAGCGCCGCCGTGACCGCCACCGTGAACTTCTCCAGGTAGTCGTCCTCGATCGGCTGCCGGGCCACGGCCAGGCGCCAGTAGAGCGGGCCGAGGATCAGGTCGACGGCCACCTCCGGGTCGGTGCCGGCGGGCAGCTCACCCCGGGCCACCGCCTGGCCGATCAGCTTCTCGCCGACCGCCTGCTGGTGGGTGCGCAGAGCGCGCTGGAGCGTCTCCGCGATCTGAGGGTTGCGAGCCGCCTCGGCCATCAGATCCGGGATGATCTGGGAGGCCATCCGGTGCCGGAGCGCCGTGCTGACGATCAGCAGGAGCAGCGACAGGTCCCCGGAGAAACTCCCGGTGTCGGGAAGTGGAACTTTTCGTTCCGCGACATCCGAGATTATCTCCATTACCATTTCGAGCTTGTTGCTCCATCTACGATAGATCGCCGTCTTGCCGACACCGGCACGACGGGCAACCGCTTCGATGGACAGCCGGCCGTAACCGACCTCTGCCAGCTCGTTCATGACCGCGTTGCGAATCGCCACGGTGATGTCGCCTCGGAGCACCGCCGCTCCGGCTGGTGCGCGCTTAATCGTCGCCACACGGTCACTATAGCGCTACGACGTAACGGTTGCGTTCCGCCGTTTGGTCAGCTACCGTCACAGCCGCGTCGATACGAACCCGTTCCATCGGCGCGGTCGAGGGCCTGTCATGCTGCATGCTGTGTCCTCGCACCAGGCATCGGATCCCGCCGCGCCCCAAGGGCCGACCAGATCGGAGCACCACCCCATGACAGAGACGGCGGTCGCCTCGGCCGACGCCGGCCTCTCCCTCAAGGAGCTGGCCCGGCGCAACGGTCTGAGCGCCTCCGGACGGCTTCCCAGCCTCCCGGAGTACACGCGGGACCTCTGGGCGTACCGGCATTTCATCCGGGCGCACTCCAGCGCGAAGATAACCTCGTCGCTGGGCAACACCAAGCTCGGCGCGGTGTGGCAGGTGCTCACACCGATCATCAACGCCGCCGTCTACTACGTGATCTTCGGCCTGGTGCTCGGTGGGCACGAGGAGATGCCGAACTTCATCGCGTACCTCTGCATCGGTGTCTTCGTCTTCCAGTTCACCCAGTCGACGGTCCAGACCGGCGCCAACGCGATCACCGGCAACCTCGGCATGATCCGGGCGCTGCACTTCCCGCGCGCCAGCCTGCCGCTGTCGGCCGCCGTGGTGGAGATCCGCAACTTCGTCGTGGCGCTGTTCGTCCTGATGGGCATCGTGCTGCTCACCGGTGAGCCGATCACCGTGCAGTGGCTGCTCCTGGCGCCCCTGCTGCTCCTGCAGTCGTTCTTCAACCTCGGCCTGGGCCTGTTCATGGCCCGCTACGGCTCCAAGGTCCGCGACGTCAAGCAGCTGATCCCCTTCGTCATGCGGTTCTGGCTGTACGGCTCGGCCGTGCTCTACCCGGTCACCAAGTTCCGGGACGTGCTGAGCGGCTGGAAGCTCGAGGTCGTCGAGGCCAACCCGCTGCTGGTCTTCATCGAGCTGGCACGTCACGCGCTGCTCGAGGAGGCGGTGCTCGCGAACACGCCCACCGTGCTGTGGATCCAGGCGACCGTCTGGAGCCTGGTCGTCGGCGTTCTCGGTTACCTGTACTTCTGGCGCGGAGAGAAGGGCTACGGCCGTGGCTGACAACGAGCGCATCCCCACTGTCATCGCCGACGATGCCCACATCGTCTACAAGATCCACCAGGCCGCTGCGGGCAGCTCCAGCCCGCTCGCCAGCTTCAAGCGCCTCACCACCCGCAGCAGGAACGCGAACGTCCGTGAGGTGCATGCGGTCCGCGGTGTGAGCTTCGTGGCCTACAAGGGCGAGGCGATCGGTCTGATCGGCACCAACGGCTCGGGCAAGTCGACCCTGCTGCGTGCGGTGGCCGGGCTCCTGCCGGTGTCCAGCGGCGCCATCTACGCGGCCGGTCAGCCCTCGCTGCTCGGTGTCAACGCGGCCCTGATGAACGAGCTGCCCGGAGAACGCAACGTCGAGCTGGGCTGCCTCGCGATGGGCATGTCGCCGGCCGAGGTGCAGGCGAAACGGGACGACATCATCGAGTTCTCCGGCATCAACGACAAGGGTGACTTCTCCTCGCTGCCGATGCGGACCTACTCCTCGGGCATGTCGGCCCGGCTGCGGTTCTCCATCGCGGCGGCGAAGAAGCACGACGTGCTCCTGATCGACGAGGCGCTGGCCACCGGTGACGCGAAATTCCGCAAGCGCAGTGAGGAGCGGGTCCGGGAGCTGCGCCGCCAGGCGGGCACGGTGTTCCTGGTCAGCCACAGCGAGCAGTCGATCCGGGACACCTGCGAGCGCTGCATCTGGCTGGAGGCCGGCGAGATCCGGGCCGACGGCGCGACCTCCGAGGTGATGAAGGAGTACGAGGCCTTCTCCCGCAGGTAGGCCCCGTACCCCTTCCGTGCCGCGCTAGTTGACCGACAGATGCACGTGGTTGGTGTGGTCGCTGGACGGGTCTCCGCCCGCCCCGCTGTACGACCTCCAGCCACTGCTCGGTAGCCAGATCCGGCGGTACCAGATCACGTAGAGCACGTTCAGATCGTCGGCGTTGTTGATGAAGTAGTTCGCCAGGTTGTCGCCGTAGGTCTTGTCGCCGCCCGTGGCGTCCCCGCCGAAAGTGCCCTTCTCGGAGGAGAAGTCACAGGCCCGGCCCTTGGGGTGCTCGCCGCTGTTCTGCTCGCGCCAGCACTTGGTGAACCGGGTGAACCCGTCGGCGCGGGCCTCGTTGTAGGCGTGCAGCAGGGTCGCGGTCACGCAACCGCCGGTCCCGGTCGGGTCGGTCTTGCTACAGCCGGTGCCGCCCGGGCCCGGCGCCGCGTCGGCACTGCCGCCGCCGTCGGACGCGGAACTGGCGTCGTCGCCCTGGTTCGCCGCCTTCAGAGCCGCCTCGGCCTGCTGCTTCTGCTTCGCCATCACGGTGACCTGCTTCTGCTGGTCCTTGATGGCGATGTCGATCGCGTCCTTGGCCTTCTTCCGGGTCTCCCGGGTGGTCTTCAGGTCCTCGATCGCCTTGTTCTGGTCGGCGGCCACGATCGCCAGGGTCTCGGCCCGGCCCAGGAAGCCCTCGGCCGAGTCGGAGCTGAGCAGGGCCGCCATCGGCCCGCCCCGGCCCGCGGTGTACGCCTGGGAGGCGAGCAGGTCCAGCCGGTCCTGCTGAGGTCCCAGATCGGCGTCCAGGCGCTTCAACTCGGCGGCCAGCTTGGTCTGCTGTTCCTTGGAGGTCTTGAGTTTGGCCTTCGCCTCGACGAACCCCTTGGAGGCCTTCTCCAGTTTGTCGATCAGTGACGCGGAGCCGCCCTCGCCATCGTCACCGGAGTCGCCGGGAGCGGCGAGCAACCGGGGGGCCGCGGTGGCCGGCGTCGGGGCGACGGCCAGTCCGCACGCGGTGATGAGCAGCGCCAGCAACGCCGCTAATCGCCGCGCAGTGTTCTGCTGCACAGGCATTTCCTTCCGTCGGCCGCCGGCCGGGTTAGCTGACGGGTTCGGGACGAAGGAAATCCCTACCGCTGTGGCGGATTCACCCCGAGGGAATATGGTTCCCCGGCTCGCCATTGACGGCGATTAGGCGGCGGCTCCCGTGCGGGAACCGCACCGACCATACCCACTCGATCGACAGATCGACAGTTCTCGCACGCCCCGCGATTGTCTCGACACGAGCGGTGACAGCAATTACAGAAAGTCGTTGCAAGGTAACACTTTTGGCGGTTCCCAGGGTCTGATCCACGGCGATATCTCGGGTAAACTGGCCGCCGGTCCTGCCAGGACGGCACCGCCCCCGAGTTGCCGGCAGGCCACCGCCCAATCGTCGAAAGGCGAGCCGGGGAACCAGGTCACTGGGGTGTATCCGCAGTTTGCGGTAGGGATTGCTTCCGTCCCGAACCCGTCAGCTAACTCGGTCGGCGGTGACACGGAAGGAACTGTTGATGACCGCAAGTCCCCGCCGGTGGCTGATACTTGCCCTGGCGCCGCTGGTGACCGCCGTGCTGGTGACGGCGCCCGCCTCTCCGGCCTCGGCCGAGCCCGGCGGCTCCTCGTCGACTGCTCAAGAGCAGGAACAGAACGGCGATTCGGATGCACTTCTCTCCGATGTGATCGAAAACACCAATCGCCGCTACGTGACCGCCAAGGCGGCCGTGGAGAAATCGGTGAAGGCCCAGACCCAGCTGGCCAACCAGATCAAGCAGGCCGAGGGCCGGCGCGACGCGCTGATCCCCGAGGTCGACAAGATCGCCAAAGAGCAGTACATGACGGGCAACCTCAGCTCGATCGGCTACCTGTTGCAGGCCAACTCCTCGGGTGACTTCCTGGAGAAGGCGGTCTCCCTTGAGGAGATCAACCGGCTGCACAACGCCAAGCTGCGCGAACTCAACGAGGCGCTCCGGACCATCAAGGAGAGCAAGGTCCGGCTCGACGCCGAGGTGAAGCAGCAGCAGCAGAACGCCGCCGTGATGAAGAAGCAGAAGGACCAGGCGACCGACGCGCTCGCCCTGGTCGGCGGCAAGGGAGTCACCGACGGCCTCGTGGTCGCCAACTCACCCGAGGCGGCGCCGGCACCCCGCAACTCCAACGGCGGGTTCTCGGCCGAGGGCTGCACCGAGAAGGACCCGACCACGAACGGGTGCGTCACCAAGCGCACGCTGCACATGTACAAGGAAGTCAAGAAGGCCGGCTTCAACAACTTCGTCGGTTGCCACCGTGACGGTGGTCCGTTCGAGCATCCCAAGGGCCGCGCCTGCGACTGGTCGCTCCAGAAATCCGGGTTCTCGTCGTTCGACACCGACAAGGAATTCAAGTACGGCAACAACCTGATGGCGTTCCTGGTCCGCAATGGCGAGGAGCTCGGCATCTACTACGTGATCTGGAACAAGAAGATCTGGTTCCCCGCGAACGGGTGGAGCAACTACCACGGGGTCAGTGATCACACCGACCACGTGCACGTATCCATGCTCTAGGTGGCTGGTGTTAAACGCGGGTTGATCAGAGTTTCTGATCAACCCGCGTCGGTCTTTGTGGGCTGCTGCGGGTGAGAGACAGCGGCGGCCG
>NZ_QGGR01000045.1 GCF_003148685.1 Actinoplanes xinjiangensis
CTCCTCGTTTCGGTCCGCCGGATTCTGCGACCGGCGGAGGGGTCTGCATGCCGACCGTAGGGACGGCCGACAAAAAGGCGTCCGGCGCCGCACCCAGAACTTCGATGACGGGGGGCTCGGCCGGACTGCCGGCAGCGTCGCCGTCACCCGTGACACTATCCGAGTCCACACACCCCCGAAGCGGCGGGGCGCGACCTGAACGTTACCTAAACGGATCACAGCGACGTTACCGACGACGTCATCAGCCTGGCCCGGGTGGCCGCACCCGATAAGGTCCGAAGGTCCCCCGATCGAGGTGATCGGGATCACCTCTCAGCAGGCCATCATCTCCGGGGTGACGGCCGCCTCGGTGTCCGGGATCCCGAGGTCGCGGGCCCGCTTGTCGGCCAGGGCCAGCAGCCGCCGGATCCGGCCGGCGATGGCGTCCTTGGTCAGCGGCGGATCGGCCAGCGCGCCCAGTTCCTCCAGCGACGCCTGCCGGTGCTCCAGGCGCAGCCGGCCGGCGGACGTCAGATGGTTCGGCGCGTCCTCGGAGAGGATCTCCAGCGCCCGGGTGACCCGGGCCGCGGCCGCGACCGCCGCGCGGGCCGAGCGCCGCAGGTTCGCGTCGTCGAAGTTGGCCAGCCGGTTCGCGGTGGCGCGCACCTCACGGCGTACCCTCCGCTCCTCCCAGGCCAGCACGCTGGAGTGCGCGCCGACCCGGGTGAGCAGCGCGGCGATCGCGTCGCCGTCCTTGATCACCACCCGGTCCACGCCGCGCACCTCGCGGTCCTTCGCGGTGATGCCGATACGGCGCGCCGCACCGCGCAGCGCGAGCGCCGCCTCCGGGCCCGGGCAGGTGATCTCCAGCGCGCTGGAGCGGCCCGGCTCGGTGAGCGATCCGTGCGCCATGAATGCGCCCCGCCAGGCCGCCACCGAGCAGCACACGTTGCCGCTCACCACGTGCTGCGGCAGGCCGCGGACCGGACGGCCGCGCACGTCGAGCAGCCCCGTCTGGCGGGCCAGCACCTCGCCGTCCTTGACGATCCGGACGATGTAGTGGCTGCCCTTGCGCAGCCCACCGGAGGCCAGCACGTGCACCTCGCTGGGGTATCCGTAGACGTCGGCGATCTCCCGCCGCAGCCGCCGGGCCACCGCGCCGGTGTCCAGTTCCGCCTCGACGACCACGCGGCCGGAGACGATGTGCAACCCCCCGGCGAAGCGCAGCAGAGCCGCCATCTCCGCCCGCCGGCAGCAGGGCTTGGGCACGTCGACCCGGCTCAGCTCGTCTTTGACCGCTGCCGTCATCGCCATCGTGTTGTCACCTCATGCGCCGGATCTTGAACAACTGAGCCTCGTTCACGACGGTGGAGACCGTCGTTTTCCACTTTCGGCAGCACCGGGGCCCGGGGTGGGTCGAGAACAAGCCTCGGTGTGTGCCGCACTACGTCAGTAATCAACGAGTGGCGCCCAATACTGGCACCAGGGCCGCACCCAATGACTGAGGATCATGCCGTGGGCTGCCGTCCGCAACGGCCACGGGTACCAGAACGAGGTCCGCTCCGAGCGCCTGCGCGGCGACCCGAACCGGCTCCGGCTCGCCGACCCACTTCGCGTCGGCCAGAACCGTGTCGACCCGGAGCTGTGGAAGGTACCAGTGCAGGGCCGCCAGATGATCGGCGGTGGACAGCCCGGCCGTCTCCCGGTCGGGACTGAGATTGAGGGTGACCAGCCGGCGCGCCGGGCTCGCCACGATCGCCGCGGCCAGCTCCGGCACCAGCAGATGCGGCAGGACACTCGTATACCAACTGCCCGGCCCGAAGATCAGCCAGTCGGCGGCGCGCACCGCCTCGATCGCCTCCGGGCACGCCGGCGGGTCCTCCGGCACCAGCCGCAACGACGCCACCCGCCCGTCCGCGACGGCCACCGAGTGCTGGCCGGAGACGGTGACCCGGCTGCCGTCGGCGGCCAGCACGTCGGCCTCGATGCCGACCGCGTGCCGGGCCATCGGCAGCACCCGGCCCCGCGCGCCGACCATCTCGGCGGCGTGGTCCAGCGCGGCCACCGGGTCGCCGAGCATCTCGATCAGCCCGAGCAGCAGCAGGTTGCCGACCGCGTGCCCGGCCAGGCTGTCCTGGCTGCGGTCGGCCCGGCGCTCGATCCGCGGCCCGCGCCCGGCGGCGGCGTGCTCCGGCATCGCCATCGACATCGCGGCGAACCGGTGCTGCATCAGTCTCGCGGTGAGCCGGTGCGTGGGGTGGTCGTCGGCCAGCGCGGCCAGCGCCTGCCGCAGGTCGCCGGGCGGCAGCAGCGCGTCCCGTTCGACCCGCAGACGGCCGCTGGAGCCACCGTCGTCACCGACGGTGACGATCGCCGTGATCTCCAGGTCCAGTTCGTGGGCGCTGTGCCGCAGGGCTCGCAGCGAAGCGCCCAGACCGTGTCCGCCGCCGAAGGCGACCACCCGGATCGCCGTCACTCGCGCCCCAGGTCACGGTGCGAGGTGTGCGCGGACAGGCGCATGTCGTCCAGCCGGGAGGCGAGCTCCTCGGCGATCGCGACACTGCGGTGCTTGCCGCCGGTACAGCCGATCGCGACGGTCAGGTAACGCTTGCCCTCGCGCTCGAAACCGGGGGCGGTGGCCGCGATCAGGCCGGCATACGTGGCGACGAAGTCGGTCGCCCCCTCCTGGCCCAGAACGTAGCTGCTCACCCCCTCCTCCAGGCCGGTGTGCTCGCGCAGCTCCGGCACCCAGAACGGGTTCGGCAGGAACCGGGCGTCCAGCACGTAGTCGGCGTCCGGGGGAAGGCCGTACTTGAAGCCGAAGGACAGCACGGTGATCCGCAGCCGGCGCGAGTCCTCCCCGCCGAACAGCTCCTCCACCCGGCGGCGGAGCTGATTCACGTTCAGGTGACTGGTGTCGATGATCACATCCGACTGCTCGCGGGCCTCCGCCAGCAGCTTGCGCTCGGCGGCGATCCCGTCGGCCAGCCGCCCGTCACCCTGGAGCGGGTGCGAGCGCCGCACCGACTCGAACCGCCGGATCAGCACCTCGTCGTCGGCGTCCACGAACACCACCCGCGGCGAGTAGCCGCGCTCCTTCAGCGCACGCACCGCGCCGGCCAGGTCGGTGGAGAAGGCACGGCTGCGCACGTCCAGCACCATCGCGGTACGCCGTGCGGCGCCCCCGGCGGCGAAGGCCAGCTCGGCCATCTCCAGCATCAAGGCCTGCGGCAGGTTGTCGACCACGTAGAAGCCGACATTCTCCAGCGCACGTGCCACCGTGCTGCGGCCACCGCCGGACAGACCGGTCACCACCACCAGGTCGGTCCCCGCCTCGTCGGGCTCCACCACCTCGTCGGGCCCGAGGTCCGGCATCGCTTCGGTCACCACGCCTCCTGCGTCATCACGCCCGCGCTGATCGGCGGACACAACATGGTAGGCCGCCGGGCGTCACCGCCCCGCAGTCTTCCCCGTCTCGGGTGAACGCAGCGCCGCCAGCACCGATTCCGCCGTCTTCAGACCGATGCCGGGAACCTCGGCGATCTCCTCGGGAGTGGCGTCGGCCACCCGTTTCAGCGACCCGAAGTGCCGCAGCAGAGCCTTGCGGCGAACCTCGCCCAGACCGGCCACCTCGTCCAGCGCCGACTCGGTCATCCGCTTGGACCGGCGCTGCCGGTGGAAGGTGATGGCGAACCGGTGTGCCTCGTCACGCACCCGCTGGAGCAGGTAGAGCGCCTCCGAGGTGCGCGGCAGGATGACCGGGAAATCGTCGGCCGGCAGCCACACCTCCTCCAGCCGCTTGGCCAGCCCGCACAGCGCCACGTCGGTGACACCCATCTCGGCCAGGACCGCGGCGACCGCGTTGACCTGCGGCTGACCGCCGTCGACCACGATCAGCTGCGGAGGGTACGCAAACCGGCGCGCCTTGCCGGTCAGCGGGTCGATGCCGGGCAGCTCCCCCTCGGCCAAGGGCTCGCCGTCGGTCTCCCCGGCCGGTGCGAGCGCCTTGTAACGGGCGAACCGCCGCCGCATCACCTCGCTCATCGCGGACAGGTCGTCCATCCCGCTGCCGTCGGCGTTGCCGCGGACGATGAAGCGACGATACTCACTCTTGCGCTCCAGCCCGTCCTCGAAGACCACCATCGACGCGACCACGTCGGTGCCCTGGATCTGCGACACGTCGAAGCACTCGATGCGCAGCGGCACACCCTCCATGGCGAGCGCCTCGGCGATCTCCTCCAGCGCCTTGTTACGGGTGGTCAGGTCACCGGCCCGGCGCAGCTTGTGCCGCTGGAGCACCTCGGCGGCGTTGCGCGCCACCGTCTCCATCAGCGACCGCTTGTCGCCGCGCTGCGGGACCCGCAGGCTGACCCGGCTGCCACGGTGCTCGGAGAGCCAGTCGGAGAGTGCCTCGGCGTCGTCGGGCAGCGCCGGCACCAGCAGCTCACGGGGCACGTCGTTCTCGCCGTGCTCCTCGCCGTACATCTGGGTGCAGAAGTGGTGGACCAGGTCGCCGGTGGTCAGGTCCTCCACCTTCTCCACCACCCAGCCGCGCTGGCCGCGGACCCGGCCGCCGCGCACGTGGAACACCTGGACGGCCGCTTCGAGCGGGTCCTCCGCGAAGGCCACGATGTCGGCGTCGGTGCCGTCGCCGAGGACGACGGTCTGTTTCTCCAGGGCACGGCGCAGGGCCACCAGGTCGTCACGGAGGCGGGCCGCGCGCTCGAACTCCAGCTCCTCGGAGGCCTGCAACATCTCCCGCTCGACCCGCTTGAGGAACAGGTCGGTCCGCCCGGCCATGAAGTCGCAGAAGTCGTCGACGATGTCGCGGTGCTCGGCCGGGCTGACCCGGCCGACACACGGGGCCGAACACTTGCCGATGTCGCCGAGCAGGCAGGGCCGGCCGATCTGGTGGGCCCGTTTGAAGACGCCGGCCGAGCAGGTGCGCGCCGGGAAGACCCGCAGCAGCAGGTCGAGGGTCTCGCGGATGGCCCAGGCGTGCGAGTAGGGCCCGAAATAGCGCACGCCCTTGCGCTTGGCGCCGCGCATCACCTGCAGGCGGGGGAAATCCTCGTCCAGGGTGACGGCGAGGAACGGATACGACTTGTCGTCCCGGTACTTGACGTTGAAGCGGGGGTCGAACTCCTTGATCCAGGAGAACTCGAGCTGCAGCGCCTCGACCTCGGTGCCGACGGTGACCCAGTCCACACTGCCGGCAGTGGTGACCATCTGCTGGGTGCGCGCGTGCAGCGACCAGACGTCGGCGAAGTAGGAATTCAGCCGGTTGCGCAGGCTCTTGGCCTTGCCCACGTAGATGACGCGGCCGGTCGGGTCGCGGAAACGGTAGACGCCGGGAGCGTCCGGAATGGTCCCGGGCGCTGGCCGGTAGCTGGACGGGTCAGGCACGGCTCAACACTAGTGCGACCCTCTGACAGGAATGTCCGGCCGAAAGCCCGCCGGCGAGGGTGACCAACATCTCGATCATGGTCCGGCTCCGCGCCGAACGGCGACGGAGCCCGACCATGATCCGTCAGAGCAGCCGGGGTACGGCTACGCCATGACGACGTTGTCGCCGTCCAGGGTCACCGGAGTCTCGGTGAGGGGCTTCTGCGCCGGGCCGGCGGTGGGCGCACCGGTCTCGATGGAGAAGTCGCTGTTGTGGCAGGTGCACTTGATCTGACCGCCCTGGATCTTGCTGACCGGGCAGCCCTGGTGCGTGCACAGCTTGCTGAACGCCTTGAAGGTGCCCTCGCTGGGCTGCGTGACGACCAGATCGTCCAGGATCACGCCGCCGCCCACGGCCACCTTCGACGCGGCCACCAGGACCGTGCCGCCGGCGGAGCCGCTGCCGGCGCCGGTGCTGCCGGCCTCGGTGCCCTCGCTGCCCGCCGGGACCGGGTTGTTGTTGAAGTCGGTGCCGTTCGGGTTGGTGCCGCTGGAGTCCGTGCTGCAGGCCCCCAGGGCCGCGGCCATGCCGAGCCCGCCGGCACCCATCAGGACGACGCGGCGTGTCGAGGTGGAGCCCGTACGGTCCTGCTGGATCTCGGCGTCGGTCCTCGGCTGCACGTCAGTCATTTGTCGCCCTCCACTACCTGTCTTCTGCCGCCAATGTCACGCGGAGTCGCCCCGGAATACGGATCGAGGCCCACGATCAGTTCAACGTGCCAAGCGGAGATTCTCCCGCTTCCTCCGTGTTCGACCCACCCATTTGCCGGAGCGTGCCGAACAGCGGGGCACCCGGCAGACCTTAGGAGACCAACCGGGTGCGCCGGCTGAGAGGCGTCTAAGAATCTTCTAAATCAGGCGGTGGCCTTGGCGCGCGACCGGGTGGTCCGGGTCCCGTTGGCCTTCGCGGCCCGGCCGGTGGCCGCCGAGGCCCCGGCCGGCTTCCCGGTCAGGCCCAGCATGGTGCGCAGGAACTGCCCGGTCGCGCTCTCCGCCACCTCGGCCAGTTCCTCGGGCCGCCCGGTGGCCAGCACCAGGCCGCCCTTGCTGCCGCCCTCCGGGCCCATGTCGATCAGCCAGTCCGCCGACTTGATCACGTCCAGGTTGTGCTCGATCGTGATCACCGTGTTGCCCTTGTCGACCAGGCCGTTGAGCACCAGCAGCAGCTTGCGGATGTCCTCGAAGTGCAGGCCGGTGGTCGGCTCGTCGAGCACGTAGACGGTCCGCCCGGTGGAGCGCTTCTGCAGCTCCGAGGCGAGTTTCACGCGCTGCGCCTCACCGCCGGACAGGGTCGTCGCGGGCTGGCCCAGCCGCACGTAACCCAGGCCGACCTCGACCAGGGTGCGCAGGTGCCGGTGGATCGACGGCAGGGCCGAGAAGAAGTCGGCGGCCTCCTCGATCGGCATGTTCAGGATCTCGGAGATGGTCTTGCCCTTGTAGTGCACCTCCAGGGTCTCCCGGTTGTACCGGGCGCCCTTGCACACCTCGCACGGGACATAGACGTCCGGCAGGAAGTTCATCTCGATCTTGATGGTGCCGTCACCCGAGCAGTTCTCGCAGCGGCCGCCCTTGACGTTGAACGAGAACCGGCCCGGACCGTACCCCCGGACCTTGGCCTCGGTCGTCTCGGCGAACAGTTTGCGGATGTGGTCGAAGACACCGGTGTAGGTGGCCGGGTTGGACCGCGGGGTCCGCCCGATCGGCGACTGGTCCACCCCGACGACCTTGTCCACCTGCTCCAGCCCGGTCACCCGGGTGTGCCGGCCGGGAACCTGCCGGGCGCCGTTGATCTGGTTCGCCATGACGGTGTGCAGGATGTCGTTGACGAGCGTCGACTTGCCCGAGCCACTGACCCCGGTGACCGCGATGAACTGGCCCAGCGGGAACGGCACGGTCAGGTTGCGCAGGTTGTGCTCGCGCGCCCCGTGCACCACGACCTCACGGCCGTCGGTCTGCGGGCGGCGGGTGGCCGGCACCGGGATCGACTTGCGCCCCGACAGGTAGGCGCCGGTCGGAGACTTCTCGCTCGCCAGCAGACCCTCCACCGAGCCGCTGTGCACGATGTGGCCACCGTGCTCGCCCGCGCCGGGGCCGATGTCGACGACCCAGTCCGCAGTCCGGATGGTGTCCTCGTCGTGCTCCACCACGATCAGCGTGTTGCCCAGGTCACGCAGTCGCTTCAGGGTCTCGATCAGCCGGAGGTTGTCCCGTTGGTGCAGGCCGATCGACGGCTCGTCCAGCACGTAGAGCACGCCGGCCAGGCCCGAGCCGATCTGGGTGGCGAGCCGGATGCGCTGCGCCTCACCGCCGGACAGGGTGCCGGCGCCACGGTCCAGGGAGAGGTAGTCCAGGCCGACGTCGATGAGGAAGCGCAGGCGTGCGTTGATCTCCTTGAGCACCCGCTCGGCGATCATCTTCTGCCGCTCGTCGAGTTCGAACGAGGCGAGCAGGTCGGCGCAGTCGCCGACGGACAGGTTGCAGATCTCGGCGATGTTCTTGCCGGCCAGCGTCACCGCCAGCACTTCGGGCTTGAGCCGGGCTCCACCGCAGACCGAACAGGGCACGTCGCGCATGTAGCCCTCGTACTTCTCGCGCGACCAGTCGCTCTCCGTGTCGGTGTGCCGCCGCTCGATCCACTGCACCACACCCTCGAAACCGGTGTAGTACGAGCGCTCCCGCCCGTACTTGTTCCGGTACCGCACGTGGACCTGGTCGTCGGCGCCGAACATGATCAGTTTCTGGGCCCGGCTGGGCAGCGCCCGCCACGGGGTGTCCAGCGTGAAGCCCTCGGCGCTCGCCAGTGCCTCCAGCAGGCGCAGGAAGTACTCCTGGGTGGTGCCGCCGGCCCACGGCTGGATCGCGCCCTCCCGCAGGCTCTTCTCCTCGTCGGGGATCAGCAGCTCCGGGTCGACCTCCTTCTTCGTGCCGAGGCCGGAGCACTCGGGACACGCGCCGTACGGCGCGTTGAAGGAGAAGACCCGCGGCTCCAGGTCCTCGATGGCGAGCGGGTGGTCGTTGGGGCAGGCCAGGTGCTCGGAGAAGCGGCGCTCCCGCTCCGGGTCGTCCTCGGCCAGGTCGACGAAGTCGAGCAGCACGATGCCGCCGGCCAGCCCCAGCGCGGCCTCGACCGAGTCGGTGAGGCGCTGCTTGCTGGACGCCTTCACGCTGAGCCGGTCGATCACCACCTCGATGGTGTGCTTCTCCTGCTTCTTCAGCTTCGGCGGCTCGGTGAGCGGGTGCACCACCCCGTTGACCCGGGCCCGCGCGTAGCCCTTGGCCTGCAGCTCGGCGAAGAGATCGACATACTCCCCCTTGCGGCCGCGGATCACCGGGGCCAGCACCATGAAACGGGTGCCCTCGGGCATCGCCAGCACCCGGTCGACGATCTGCTGCGGGGTCTGCCTGCTGATCCGCTCCTTGCAGACCGGGCAGTGCGGGATGCCGGTCCGGGCGAAGAGCAGCCGCAGGTAGTCGTAGACCTCAGTGATCGTGCCGACGGTGGAGCGCGGGTTGCGGTTCGTCGACTTCTGGTCGATCGACACCGCCGGGGACAGGCCCTCGATGAAGTCGACGTCCGGCTTGTCCATCTGGCCGAGGAACTGCCGCGCGTACGACGACAGGGACTCGACGTAGCGCCGCTGTCCCTCGGCGAAGATCGTGTCGAAGGCGAGGCTGGACTTGCCCGAACCGGAGAGACCGGTGAAGACGATCATGGCGTCGCGGGGCAGGTCGAGGTTGACGTCGCGCAGGTTGTGCTCGCGAGCGCCACGGATTGTCAGTCGGTCGGCCACGGCCAGCCCTTCCGCTTTTGGATCGCACCCGTACAGGTGTATGAGTCGAGCAGACACTCTAGCTACGGGGTATGACAATTTCCCGCACCGGCCTGCTCACTCCTACGAGTTAACTCTCCAGATCTCGGCGCCGCCCACCAGCTGTGGCTGACCGAACAGGTCGACCAGGAGCGTCCGGAGCGCCGGGGTGTGCTTCTCGTCCGGCACCAGCACCAGGACCGCCGCCCGCCAGTACTTCAGGTCCGCCTCGACCTGTGCCCGGCGCCACGGGGTGATCTCCGGGACCTCACCCGTACGGCCGACGTTCTTGAACATCCACGAGGTGTAGCGCGACGGCGCCGACCACGAGCCGGTGTTGTTCTCCGGCGGTTCGGCCGGGCCCATGAAATACCCGCGCGGCGTGGCGTAGTCGAGGTTGTTGAGGGTGGCCCAGCGCTGCCCGGTCCGGCCGGTCGTGACCTCCGGCATCGGCACCGTGATCAGGGTGCGGCCCTCCGGCACATACTGCTTGTAGAGCCCGGCGGTGATGAACTCCGGCATCGGCGTGCCCTCGAACACCGGCAGCGGCCGCGGGATCAGCGGCACCAGGGCCAGCACCAGCCCGATCTTGAATCGCCGGCGGGTCTTCTCCGGGTACTCCCGGATCCGGTCGTAGGCGAAGGCCAGCAGGACCCCGGCGACCATGGACGGCACCATCGCGAACCGGCTGACGCTCACCAGGTCGATCACCGGAACGTGCTTGATCAGCGCGAACGGCAGCGGCACGTCGGTCCGGAAACCGGCCACCTGGAGCTTGGGGCCGAACGACATGACCAGCAGCACCATTCCGGCGATCGCGGTGGCCCGCATCGCCGAGTTACGCCACAGGATCACGATCGACACGATGATCATCACGAGGCCGAACGGTCCCCAGAACGTGTTGTCCTCGGTCGCGCTCACGCTCAGCCGGCGGGTGATCGCCCCGATGCCGAACAGCGAGTTCCGCGCATAGGCGCCGGGCGACGCCAGGTCCATCACGTACTTGGACGGGTCGAACGGCTGCCCGTGGTAGGTGCCCTTGCCGAAGAACTGGCGCCACAGCGGGTAGGCGGCCAGCACACCCGAGGTGAGCGCGGCCACCGCGAGCCCGCCGACGAACCGCTTCCACACCCGCTTCGCCTCGGCCCGCTCCATCAGCGCGTAACTGACCGCGAAGATGCCGAGCGTCAGCGCGACGAAGAGCAGCGCCTCCTCGTTGATGAAGATCTGCACGACGATCAGCAGGCCGAGGATGACACCGCCGCGCCAGGCCCGGCCGGGCTCCCGCAGTCGCAGCACCTGCCAGACGATGAACGGCAGCAGGTAGTTGTTGACGAAGTTCACGTGCCCGTTCGCGTGCGACACCATGGCCGGCCCGAAACCGGCGAAGGCGGCGCCGATCGCGGCGGCCACCCGGCTGCGGCCCAGCGGCCGGGACAGCACCCAATACCAGGCGGCGGCGGTGCCGGCCAGGCCGAGCGTCATCAGCAGCACGACCGTCACGCCGCCACCGAGGAAGTGCGTGACCGGTGCCAGCGGCAGCGCCAGCGCGAGGATGGACGTGTTCGCCATCATGTTCACGCCGAACGGGACGTTGAACCGGTCCTCGTAGAACAGCGGACCGCCGTCGAAGACCACCCGCTCGGCGTGCGCGAGCATGAACAGGAAGATCCCGTGGTCGGAGTCGTTGCCCTGGAGCACCCGGCCGTTCGGATCGATCCACAGCTTGATCATCACGAACACGCCGAGGAGGAGGAACCCCAGCATCAGCCCGGTCTCGGCCCAGCGCCACCGCACCCTGGGGGTCTCCGGAGCCGCCTGCTCGGCGTCCTCCGCAACCTGGGTCGCCTGCTTATCGGTCATCTCATCCGCCGCGTGCACCGGGCGCATTCTGCCAGAACGGCGCTCGTGCTCCACATCGCCGCCCGCCGGCGTCCCCGCGACGGCGGACGTTCACACCCGCTTCAGCCGCGCGTCCCGGTCTGCCCGGTTCCGCCGCGACCCCGCGGCTGGTCCTCACCGCTGTCTCAGCGGCGCTGAGACAGCGGTGGGAGCCAGCCGGACAACCACGCAACCGCCCGGCGGCCGCCTGACCGCCGGGAGTGGGCAGCCACGTCCGCCCGGACTGCCGGGGGACGCCGCGTAGACCGTACGGAATGAGGTTCACAACAGCCGGGAACTCGGGGGCGCGGGGATCCGCCGGGGCCGCGCCAACCTCGCGGATCGCCGACCGCTCTCCACCTCGACCTCGTGGCGGAGTTTGTGCCAGCTGGCCAGGCGCCGCGGCGGCAGTGAGCCGTCGGCGAGAGCGGCCTGCACCGCGCAGCCCGGTTCGGCCTCGTGCCGGCAGTCGTCGAAACGGCAGCCGCCGGCCAGGCCGATCACATCGGCGAAGGCGCGTTCCAGGCCACCCTCGGTGTCGAGCAGACCGACACCCCGGATGCCCGGCGTGTCGATCACCGCTCCGCCGTCCGGCAGGACCACCAGATTGCGGTACGCGGTGGTGTGCCGGCCCTTGCCGTCCGCGTCCCTGATCGCCTGCACCGGCATGACGGTGGCGCCGGCCAGCGCGTTCGCCAGAGTCGACTTGCCGGCGCCGGACCGGCCCAGCAGGGCCAGCGTCCGCCCGGGGCCGACGTGCCCGCGCAGCTCGGCGAGGCCGGTGCCGCGCTGGACGCTGACCGGCAGCACCGGGACGCCGGGCGCCAGGGCGGCGACCTGCCGGGCTATCGCGGACGGGTCCCGGGTGGTGTCGGTCTTGGTGAGGACCAGCAGCGGGTCGGCGCCGGACTCCCAGGCGAGGGCGAGCAGCCGCTCCACCCGGGCGTCGTCCGGCTCCGGATGGATCGGCTCGACGACGGCGACGGTGTTCATGTTGGCGGCGAGCACCTGGCCGGACGCGTCCTTGTCGGCGGTGCGCCGGATCAGTGTGGTGCGCCGGGGCAGGACCAGTTCCAGGGTGGTCCGCCGGTCCGGCCAGCGGCGCAGCACCACCCAGTCACCGGAACACGGCATCAGGGCGGGGTCACGGGCGATGTCGATCATGACGGAGCCGCCCAGGGTGGCCCGGGTGACGCCGTCGGTGGTGAGCACGGTGCAGACGCCGCGGTCGGTGCGCAGCACCCGGCCCGGCGTCGCGTCGGCCCGGTCGAACCGCTGGTAGAGGGATGCGAAATGGTCGTCCCAGCCGAGCTGGGACAGGGGGTACGACATGGGAACCCTTTACGGTCTCAAGAGGGCGGCACGGCCTGCTGATCAGGCGAAGGCCCCCGGGTGAAGGGACGCGGCAACTGCGAACGGCACGGTCCTCACCTCCTCCGCGGGTTGATCGTCGCGTCTGCCACCGACGGTACGACCGCGGTCACCGCGGGCGAAAGCGATTTCCGCGGGACCCGGATAGGGTCGGCGGGTGAGCACTGACTACACAGGTGACGTCGTCCGTGGCGGCGAGCCCGCGGTCCGCGATCTGGGTGGCGGCCTGACCCTGACGAAGGTGTCGGTCGGCCCGATGGACAACAACGCCTATCTGCTCAGCGCCGGCGGCGAGCAGCTGCTGGTCGACGCGGCCGACGACGCCGGCACCCTGCTCGATCTGATCGGCCCGGCCGGGCTGCGCACCGTGGTGACCACCCACCGCCACGGCGACCACTGGCAGGCCCTGGCCGAGGTGGTGAAGGTCACCGGCGCCGAGTCACTGGCGCACGCCGACGACGCCGCGGAGATCCCGGTGGTCACCCGCACGCTGACCGACGGCGACACCGTCGAGGTCGGCGGCCACGTCCTCGACGTGATCCACGTGGTCGGCCACACACCCGGCTCGATCGTGCTGTCCTACCGGGGCGAGCACCTGTTCACCGGCGACAGCCTGTTCCCCGGCGGCGTCGGCAACACCCGCGGTGTGAAGAAGAACTTCGAGTCCCTCCTCGGCGACGTCGAGCGGAAGATCTTCGGCCGCTTCGGCGACGCCACCTGGTTCTACCCGGGCCACGGCAGAGACTCGACCCTCGGCGCCGAGCGCCCGTCCCTCCCGGAGTGGCGCACCCGCGGCTGGTGACCCCGTTCAGTCGAACGGGTTGATCACCGGGACACCGGTCGCCGCCACATCCGCGACGTTGCGAGTGACGAGAGTCAGACCGTGGACACGTGCCGTCGCGGCCATCAGACCGTCGATGATCGGCGGTGCCGGAGTCATCGCACTCATCCGGCCCCACTCCTCGGCGATCGGGGCCGTCACGGGCAGCAGACGTTCCCGGTACGAGATCGTCAGCCCGGTCAGCCAGCTCTCCAGGATGTCCGCCTGCCCGGGGTCGCGCGGGCGAAGCCGGTCGATGCCGCGCCGGATCTCCCCGACCACCAGGGTGCTGAGGTAGACGACAGCACGAGAATGAGCGGCGTGCCACTCCGCGACCCGTGAGTGCGGGGATTTCTTGCGGAGCTCGGAAACCACGTTCGTGTCGAGCAGGTAGGCCAAGGTCAGCCGGCCAGGTCGATGTCGCGCGGCTGCTCCCGCGGCCGGTCGATCTCGGCGTCGAGGTCGATGTCGTCGACGGGGTCGGCGCGCAGGTACTCCATCAGGCCGATCTGCTCGCCACGGAGCCGCCGGTACTCGGTGATGTCGATCACGACCGCGATCTCCTCACCGTGTTTGGTGACGATCTGCGGCTCGCCCGCCTCGGCAGCGCGTAGCACTTCGCTGAACCGTTGTTTGGCTTCCTGCACCTGCCAATGCATGACGTCTCCGTTCTGTCTAGACAGACTAGACAGTACCCGGTCAGGCGGTGCGGAGGGTCCGGGCCAGGTCGCGGAGGGCGGCCCGGTCCGGGCGGTCGGTCTTGGCCATCAGGCGGGCCACGTGCTTCTCGACCGTGCGCGGTGACAGGTGCAGGCGGCTCGCGATCTCCTGGTTGCCGAGCCGGGCCGCGATCAGGTCGAGCACCTCGTACTCGCGGACGGTGACGCCCCGCTCCCGCAGGGCGGCCGGGATGTTGTCCACCCCGTCGCGCCGCTGACCCACCGAGACACCGGCCTGGCGCAGCAGTGCCCGGCACGCCCGCGCCACCGCGGCGTGCTCCGACTCGTGGAAGTACTCCTCGGTCCGGCGCAGCCAGGTGACCGGGTCGCCCCAGCCGTCGGCGAGCGCCGCCTCCGACGCCAGCCGCAGCGTCAGGTTCCCGGCCAGGGGGTACGGCTCCGCGGCCCGGATCGCCTCCGCCGCCGAGGCTGCCGCACCGGCCCGGTCACCGCGCCGCCCGAGCAGCACCGCACGGGCCATCTCGGCGAACTGCCGGTTCCAGCGCAGGCGGCGCACCCCGTCCGAGCCGTCGTCCAGGGCGGCCGGGTCGCCGAGGTCGCCGGTGAGGGCCCGGAGCAGCAGGTCGAGACCGGCCCGGCCGTTGATCGGGGACAGTGCCGGGTTGCCGCCGTCGGCCCGCAGCGCGCCGCCCATCTCGTCGGCGGCCCGCGGCCGGTCCTCCTCCAGCAGGGAGCAGAACACCCGGGCCAGGCCGTACACCTTGGCGTCGGTCGGGGTGTCCGGCCGGTAGCGCCGCAGCTCGGCCAGCCGGTTCTCCATCTCCCGGCGCTGGCCCTGGTGGGCGGCGACGACGGCGCTGGTCTGCCACAGGTGCCCGGCCGTCTCGACCATCCCGAGCCGGGTGGTGGCCGGCAGTGTCTGGGCGACGATCTCCTCGGCCTCGGCGTAGCCGCCCTGGAGGGCGACCTGGAGGGCGATGCTCGCCTCGGCCTGGTGTGCGGCGGTCACCGCGCCGATCGACCAGGCGTCCCGGCGGACCTGGCGCAGCCGGCGCAGGTTGCCGTCGCGGGCCGCGTCGTCGTTGCCGAGCCGGACCAGGGCGTGCACCTCCCACAGCCGCAGCCCGTGCCGGACCGCCAGCTCCCGGGAATGCTCCAGGCAGGCGGTGGCCTCGTCGGTGTTGCGCTGCCGGACCAGCATGCCGAGCAGTTGCCACGCCTGGCAGGCCACCACCGGCAGGTCGTGGCGCTCGGCGATCGCGGCCGCCTGCCGGGCCAGGTCCTCGGCCTTGCCGACCTGTTCCGGGCCGGGCAGCTCGATGATCAGGTGGGCGGCCACCACGTCGATGGCCGCGGTCTCGGTCGGGGTGGCGTCCGCGCCGAGCTGCCGGCGGGCCTCGGCGACCTGGGCCAGCCCGTCGGCGGTCCGGGCGGCGAAGACGGCCGCCCAGGCCAGCCGGGTGTGCAGGACGGCCAGCCGCTGACGGCTCAGCCCGCCGCCGAGACCGTCGAGTTCCGGCATCATCCGCATGGCCCGGTCGATCCGGCCGGCCTCGACGAGCGCCTGCACCAGGCGTTCGCCGGCGTCCGCGTGCAGGGCCGGGTCCGCGGCCAGGGCGATGGCCTGCTCGAGCAGGTCGACGGCGGAGGCCGCGGCACCGTCGGCGAGCGCCCGGGACGCCGCCTCGATCAGGTGACGGCCGGCGCCGTCGTGGTCCCCGGCCTGCCGGCGCAGCCGGGCCGCCAGCTGGCAGAGCGTGCCGGGCAGGCCGGGGTGCAGTTTCTCCACCGTCTCGGCGGCCTGCCGGGCCAGCTCCGTGATGGTGCCGGCCGGACGGGACTCGATCAGGGCCTCGGCGGTGACCGGATGACGGAACGCGTACCACCCGGGGGTGTCGGCGATCGGCTGGATCAGCTCGGCGGCCAGGCCGTGGTGCAGCCGGGCGGTCAGATCGTGCTCGCTCAGGCCGGTCATCGCCGGCAGCGCGGCGGTCGGGAACCGTTCGCCGAAGACGGCGGCCGCCGGCAGGAGCCGGCGCAGCTCGGGCGGGCTGTTCTCCAGCCGGCGCGCCAGGCGGCGGGACAGCGACCCGGGGATGCCGGCCGGCGGGCGACCGGCCAACTGCCACCCGTCCGGCCCGGCGACCAGGTGACCGGCGTCGAGCAGGCCGTCCAGCAGCTCCCCGGCGAGCGCCGGGTTCCCGGCGCTGGGCTGCCACACCAGGTCGAACAGGTCGTCGCCGACCCGGGTGACCGGGCAGTCCAGCCGGCCGGCGACGAACTCGCGCAGCTCGTCACTGCTGAGACGGGGCAGCCAGAGCAGGTCGGCGGCGCCCCGCTGGGCGGCCGACCGGGCCACGTCGAGCGCGTGGCACTCCTGGTCGAGCAGGCCGGCCACCATGGTGACCGGCTGATCGGCCAGGTTGTCGGCGAGGTAGTCGACGATCGTCAGGGTCTCGGCGTCGGCGTCGTGCAGGTCGTCGAGCAGCAGCAGGCAGCCCCGCTCCCGGCCGGCCAGCGCCAGCAGCCGCAGCACGCCCTCGGCCAGGACGATCAGCGACTGCTCCTCCGGACCGACGGCCGGATCGCGCCACTCCGGGATCAGCCGGCCGAGGACCAGACGGTACGGGCCGAGAGCGTCCGCGGCGTGGGCGCCGGCCGAGCGGGTGAACTGCAGGAGCGCCTCGGCGAGCGGACGGAACGGTGTGGTCGGGGTGATCCCGCTGGCACGCCCGCGCAGCACGACCATGTCGGTCCGGGCGAGCCGGCCCACCTCGGCGAGCAACCGGGACCGGCCGGCGCCGCTCTCACCGCGCAGGAAGATGCTGCCGCCCTGACCCTGCCGGGTACGGGACAGCGCGTCGCCGATCTGTGAGAGCAGGCTGGTGCGTCCGCAGAAGGTCGGCATCAGCGGGTAGCTTATTGCTCACCGGATGTAGATGTCCATCGTTGCCGCCGCCTTCGGGCAGCCGGCGGCGGCAACGGGCGCCGGGACGGCCGGTAGGGCTATTTCGGCAGGCCGATGCAGCAGCCGGTGCCACCGCTGGCCTGTGCCGGCGCGCCCACCGACACGGCCCCGGCCACGAAGCTCGCGGTGGCCACCAGCACCACGGCCAGGCGCAGCCGGTTCTTCGGGCCGCGTGTGCTCTTCTTCTCGTTCATGGTGGTGCCTCCCCCGGGCCGCTGGCCCCGCCGTGTCTTGGCTGATGGGAAGACCCTGTCACGCGGCGGCACGTCCGGGCATGGGTGCGTTGCACGTATGTTTGCTGTCTCCCGGCGCGGCGGTGACCGGCACCCGGCGGATCACCCGGCGCGCGATCAGGTAGTCCCAGATCCGGTCGGCGGCCGGTTCCGGCAGCATCCAGGCCCGCCGGCGCGCGTCCGCCAGGGTCACCGGCCCGGTGAAGATCCTGAGGAACGGCAGCGTGCGGCGGGGCAGCAGCAGGACCCGCCCGTCGGCCCGGCGGAACGCCACCCGCCCGGCCGGATCCTCCGGGGTGTTGCCCTGGATCTCGGCGAGCCGGGCGAGCACCTCCGGATCCGGGTCGGTCAGCAACTCGCCGTCGACCACGAACTCCCGCTCCTCGTCCTCCGGCCCGCGCCGCACGCTGCGTTCCAGCAGATCGCGGACGCCGGTGCCGTACCGGTCGTGGTAGAAGAACGTGTGCGGGGTGTCCGTGCTGCTCACCCACGGTCGCGGGTATTCACCCATGTAGAGACCGAGCTTGTCGGCCAGCACCTCGTCGCGCGCCCGCTCGGTGATCGGCTCGTCGAACAGCAGACTCCGGTTGATGTCGGCGCCCTCGAAGGGCCGGATCCCGGTGATCCCGAACCGGTCGGGCTGCTTGGCCACGATGGCACCCGGGGTGAGCACGAACTCGCCGAGACCACCGAACGTCCACAGGTCACGGTTGTCCCGCAGGAAGCTCACCGAGTCCCGGGCCTCCTGGAGGGTCTCGGTCGGAAAACCGGTGAAGCCCATGATCTGTACGCCGATCCCGGCGCGATGCATCGAGGCCATCGTCTGCCGTACCTGCGCGGGTCTGGTGCCCTTGTCGATCAGGTCGAGGATCCGCTGGTTGCCGGACTCGAAACCCACCGAGATCGCCGTGCAGCCGGCCCGTTTCAGCAGCTCGCACCGCTCGTCCGACCAGTATTTCTCGAGCCGGATCTCGGCGCCCCAGCGCACGTCGATGCCCCGCTCGACCACCTTCTCGGCGAACCGCAGGATGGCCGCCGGCGCGAGCACGTCCACCGAGAAGTAGACGAACTGCGCGAAGGTCGACAGCTGTTCGACGTCGCGGATCATCCGGTCCACGGTGTCCTGCCGCCACGGGCTGGTCGGCCCGTCGGTGTTCAGCCCGTAGTCGCAGAACGTGCACTTGTTCCAGTAGCAGCCCCGGGTCGGCGAGTAGTACACGAACCGGGTCGGGCTCAGGTAGCTGTCCCACGGCAGGTTGCTGAAGTCCGGGGTGGGCAGCTCACCGAGCTTCTCGTAGTGCAGCATCGGCAGTGCGCGGACCGCGCCGTACTTCGGGTGCAGGCGCACGTTGGGGTGTTTCGTCGGCAGTGTGCCGGCGCCGAGCGCGTCGAGGATCTCGGTGTACGCGCTCTCGCCCTCCCCCACGACGAGCCCGTCGAAGTCGCTGAAGAGCTCGAACAGCCGCCGCGGCTCGCGCAGGTTCTTGTAGCAGTCGGAGACCTCGGTGCCACCGGTGATCAGGAAGACGTCCGGCATCTCCTGACGGATCAGGTGGGCCAGCCACAGCGCGAACGGCAGCTGCCACTGGTAGGTGATGCTGATCCCGATCAGGTCGAAGTTCCCCCGCCGCAGCCGGGGCAGCAGCGACTCCTGGTAGTACGGCAGGAACGGCCGGCTCAGGCGGGACAGCACCGCCGGGTCGGTCAGGGCACGCAGCGACCCGACCTCGATCTCGCGGGGCGCATGCAGCTGGAAGCCGTTCTCGAACTGGCCCGGGTAGCCGGCGGCGCCGAGACAGTTCATCCACGCCGACACCCCGTCGACCGCACGGTGGTAGGCGTCCAGGTCGTAGAACCGCTCCGGGTCCTGGAAGGTGGCGACCGCGTCACGGATCCCCTCCGGGTCGGGGGTACCCGCCTGGAGCAGGTGGGCGCGTTCGCCGAGGTCGGCGGTGGCCCGGGCCCGGCTGAGCGCCTGGTCGAGCCAGGCCAGCGCGGACGGGGTGTACGAGTGGTGGAAGGCCTCGATGTTGGCGTCGATGACGGTGGCCGGGCGGTGCCCCACCGACCGGGCGTACGAGTCGAGGTAGTTCAGCGAGTGGTATCCGGACGTCGGGTCGGTCAGCGGCGGGTAGATCAGGGCCGCGTTCGGGCTGTCGATCACTGGTGCACCACCTCGAGGGGTCGGGTCGGGGGGAACCAGGGGGCCCGGAGCACCCGCAGGTAGCCGATGAGGAAGCCGGCGAGCTCACGGAGCTGCTCCCGGTCACGGAATCCGCGGTCCCAGGCGGCGGCGGTCAGGCCGGCCGGGTCGCAGCCCCACTGGGCGGCCAGGACCGCGTCGGCGACCTGGGCCCGGAAGCGGGCCGGCCGTCCCTGCCGCCGGGACAGGTTCGCCTGGATCGCCTTGGCGGTCACGACGACCTGGCGGGCGACGGCGAGGACGTCGTCACGGCGCAGCTCCGGCGGGATCATCGCGACCGAGATCTGCCGGGTCTCCGCCGTGCCGAGACTGCGGACCAGCAGCCGCAGCGTCGCCTCCGCCGCCGGCAGAGCGGTCTCGTCCCGGGTCAGCCACGAGCCGTCCGGGACCGGGATACCACGGCCGAGCCGGCCGGCGGCCGACAGGGCCAGCTGTTCCAGTCCGGGATCGTCCGGCCGGGCGCCGCTGAAGCCGGCCAGCACCCGGGCGCGGTGCAGCTCGGCGAACTGCGGGTGCAGCACCCGCAGGGTCACCAGCAGCTCCAGCTCACTGACCCCTTTGGTCTGCTCGTACCGGGAACGCCAGCCCTCCAGGTAGGTGGTGTGCACGTGCCGGACCGGCTCGTCGGCGGGGCCGGCCGGGCACAGCGCCGGGTCACCGGCCGCCGCGGCCCGTAGCAGCCGCCGCGCGTCGTCGGCCTTCGCGTCGACCGGGTGGTCCGCCAGCCACAGCTGGAGACGGTCCATCGCGGCGCCCGCGTGCAGTGCCAGGGAGCGCCAGGTCAGCAGCCGGAACGGCAGTTCGGCGGCGGCCGCCAGGATCGCGGCACCCTCGTCCGGGCCGATCGCGCCGGCCCGGGTCGCGTCCCGGACCGCGATCCGGATGTTGACGAGCGGCTCGCTGAGTGGCCGGTAGCCGTCCTCGTCGAGGCCGTGCACCACGGCCACCTCGTGGTCGCCGGTGACGACGCCGTCCCGGTACAGCGCGAACACGTCACCGACGCCGCGCATGCCGTACCGCCAGAGCTCGGCGGCGCGCAGGGCGCCCATGCTGCTGCTTCCGGCGACGGTGACGCCGCGTTCCAGCAGCAGCAGGATCTCCCGGTGCCGGACCGGCGGCCGGTGCATGAAGAAGCCGTCGACGATCAGGACCCGGTCGCCGGGGCCCGGGGCGAGACGAAGCAGGTCGCCGTGCCCGACCGGCGGCAGGATCCGGGCGCCGGGCAACAGTGCGGCGGCCTCGGCGGCGGGCAGGCTGGGCCCGAGGAACAGCAGGTCAGCCACGGCCGGCCCCCGGCCCCTGAGGGAGGTCGGCCGCCGGCCGCTGGGAGAGGGCGGCGTCGTCGACCAGGCGCAGGCCCGGTGCGATCACCCGGCTGACCGGGATGCCGATGTCGTCGTGGGTCAGGTCGACGACGAACGGCTCGTGGCCGGTCCAGTCCCGGACACGGCCGGCGACGAGCCGCACGAGGGCCTCCAGATCCTGGCCGAGGGCGGTCACCGCCGGGTCCGGCGGGCGGACCGGCTCGCGGGGCGCGTCGACGACCGGCGGCGGGTCGGCGTACGGGTCGGCCGGCGCGTACACCTCACCGGCGATGTCGTCGCGGGCCCCGCCCACGGTGACCAGCCGGGACTGGGCGGCCTCGGCCAGCGCCCGGCCGACCGCGCGGCCCGGGTCGACGTGGCATCCGAAACCGCCGAAGGTCATCGGGATCGAGTTGTCCCAGATCGACGCGCCGTAGCAGGGCAGCCCGGCCGGGCCGGTCAGGTCCACCACCTCGACCCAGCTGGACGAGCCGCGGATCGCCGCGAGCACCTGGACGGCCGACGGGTCGGCACAGGTGTCCGGGTCGACGTAGCGGCGGTCGGCGAGGGCCGAGACCGCATACGGTGTCATGCACTCCCGCTCGACCAGCTCCAGCAGCGCGTGCAGGGTCGCCTCGGCCGCGGTGTTGCCGGTGGCCAGCCCGCTGCTGGTGGGGGTGAACAGGACGTCGTTCGGCGCGGACGGGCCCAGGTTGCCGCCGGGCGCGACGGTGAAGTCGAGGTAGACCAGGTCGTACGGCACCAGGTGGGTGCGGCCGGTCAGCAGGCCACGGCCGGGGATCCAGTCGAGTACGGTCCGGCCGGTGAGCGGGGACCGTGGGGCCAGATGCAGGCGGCGCGGGTCGTAGCCCAGGTCGAGGTCGTCGGCGGGCGCGCGGACGGCCGGAGCGATCCGGGGGTTCTCGGAGTGCCAGCCCTCGATGCTCTCCATCGTCGCGGCGACCCGGGACTGCACCGGGGTGAGACCGGTGCCGACGGTGACCGCCAGGCATCGTCCGGTGGGCCGGTACGCCACGTGCACCGGCAGCCCGACCTCGTCCAGGCCGGTGATGTCGGCGACCCGGGTGATGCCGAAGTGCGACAGCAGCGGGCGGATCCGCTCCCAGGTCTGCTCGGCCGGCGCCGCCCGGTAGGACCCGGACCGGGTCGGGTGATCGTTGACGATGGTCGGCACGAGTGTCCTCCCCGGTGGTGGCGGCCGGCGCGACGGGGGCCGCGCCGGCCGGCCGGTCACTTCGACTGGTAGAGGTTGATGTTGTTGTTGCCGCCGGCCGCGATCAGCTCGAGGTCGTCGTCGGTGAGCTCGCTGAGGTCGATCGGGGCGTGCTCCGGGACGCGGAGCACGTGCGTCCCGGGGGTTCCGTTGAACGCCTGGAGGATCTCGGTGCGGGTCAGCAGTTCCTCCGGCTGGGTGCGGTCGACCGTCACGGTCGCGGCCGGGTCGACCGGCAGGCCGGCCTCGACGGCGAACCGCTTCGGGTCGGCGAGCAGAGCGGCCAGCGCCGCCTCGTCGCCCCAGACCTTCGCCAGCAGGCTCTGGTAGGCACGGTCGAACTCGGAGAAGTCTTCGGTGCTCATGACACACGTCCTTCCGGGTGCAACTACGAATGTGGAACGGCCCGGTGGAGCCGGTGGGGCCGTGGTGCCGGGCCGGGAAGCGGCGGTGGCGTGACATCGACGCTAGGAACCGCCGGACCGGCCGGGCAAGACAAGTGCGGGCGACGGCACGGGACGGTGCCAAGGTGCTCCGACAGCGGTGCCGATCGATGTCATCGTCGCGGTACGGACCGGATCAGGTGCAGCAGCAGGGGCAGCAGCAGGCACCGGTCGGGTCCACCCCGGCGACCACGCTGTCCAGTTCGTGCTCGGACAGTTCGTGCTCGTCGAGCTCGTCCAGGGCCGGCACGTAGAGCAGGAACGGCCCACCGGCGGCGAGCGCGTCCGCCCAGGCCCGGACCTGCACGTCGATGTCCGGGTCCACGTGCTGCGCGTCGCGTACCACCACGACCGGGATCTCCGGCGGCAGCAGCAGGTCGTGCTCGGCGAGCAGCCGGTGCGGGTCGTCGGCGAGCAGGCGTTCCTGGTCCGGTTCCGACCACACCCCGGCGACCAGCCGGCCGTACGCGGTGATGAAGAGCGCTCGTTCTGACGGGTCCATGGTGTTCTCTCCGCTCTCACGGGGCCTCGAATGCGCCCATCGTCGGCGCGGACGGTGACCCCGGCAGAGCACGGCATCGATCGGTGTCACGGTGCCGCGTGCCGGGGCACGGTTCGGTGCCGTGCCCGGCCCGCCGCCGCAACCTCGCCGAATACTCGGATCACGGCGGAGGGCGCCGGACGGGCATGACGAGGATCAGGTGGTCGATATGGCAAGCCGGACGCGGGGCGGACTCGGGCGGATGGTGATCCCGGCGGTCCTCTTCCTGGCCGTCGCCGGGTGCGCGGACCCGGGTGCCGAGCCGGCGGCGGCCGGTCCGGAGGCGGCCGGACCGAGTGCCGCCGGTTTCGACCCGGCGGCGGTGCTCGCCGAGTTCGACGCGGCCGACTCCGCGGCGTCGAAGAGCGGCGACGGCGAGAAGCTGGCCGTCTGGGAGACCGGTCCCGCCCTGCAGAACAGCCTGGCCGGGGTGAAACGGGCCCGGCTCAGCAAGCGGGTGCTGCCCGGCTTCAGGCATCAGGACCCGGTCTTCGCGGTGTCCGCGGACTGCTTCGTGACCTCGGCGAAGATGGCCGTCGACGGGGAGGACCGGCCGCGTGCCGACGCCGGCCACTTCGTCCGCGACGACGCCGGGCGGTGGCAGCTGAGCCACCACGTGATGATCTCCGACGAGCTGGTGGCGGCGACCGGGGCGTTCCGGCAGGCGACGGCGCACCCCACCGACGAGCTGCTGGACGCGGCCCGCCGTACCGCCCTCACCGGTGAGGTCTTCCAGCGCAGTATCGCCGGGCCGGCCGACACCACGGTCCTCGCCCCCAGCGCCGTCCTGGACGATCAGCTGGCCGCCGGATGGTCCATCTACACGTCTCAGATGGAAGCCGCGTCGATGAAGGTGGACCGGCGGCTGACCGCCTCCGAGTGGGCCCCGTGCGCGGCGAAGACCGGCGACGGGGTGATCGGGTTCCTGACCCTGAACGTGGTCGACACCATCGTCTCCACGAAGGACGGCGACGACGCGGTCCTGGCCCCGCCCGCTCCGGACCTGCTGGCCACCGGCCGTACCACGGCGGTGAAGGCGCACACCATCACCGTCTCCCGGGTCGAGGTGTTCCTGCTCGAGGTGCCGCTGGACGGGGCACCGGCCGCCGTGCTCGGGCTCACCGACGCCGCCACCGAGATCACCGCCACCGACTAGAGGCCCGCGATCCTGTCGATCCACCGCGGCCGGGATCGGTGCCATCGATGGAGACGGCCGGGGCCGCCGACCGAGAATCGCCGTTATCCGGCTGCGAGGTGAGACCGATGCATCAACCCCGATTCCGCCACGACTACCTGCCGATCCGCCTCGCCGAGCCGTACCGGGACCATCTCGTGGTGGTCGGTGAGACCCGCAACGTGATGATCGACGACCCGGTCGCGGTGGAGCTGGCCGCACTGCTGGACGGCACCCGCGCTCTCGGCCAGGTGGTCGGTGAGCTGGTCGGCCGGCATTCGGCCGGCGCCCTGGCCCGTGCCCTGCGCCGCCTCGACGGGCTGGACCTGCTGGCCGCCGGGCCGTGCACGACCCCGCGTCCGGCCGCCGCCGCCTGGGACGCCCGCAACGTGGCGCCGGACCGGGCCGAACAGTGGCGGCGCGACGGACGGGTGCTGCTGGTCGACGCCGGCTCCCCGGCCGTCGCCGGCCTCGCCGCCCGGCTCGGCGACCTCGGGCCGCCGGTGACGGTCGTCCCGGCCGGCGACCCGGACCGCCTGGACGCGGACGGGCTCCTCGTGGTCGCCCCCGGCTCGATGATCGATCCCCGGCTGGCCCGGCTCAACGAGGCCTGCCTGGCCACCGGCCGGCCCTGGCTGCTGGTCCGGCCGCACGGGCACGTGCTGCTGCTCGGCCCGCACTTCCGGCCCGGCACGACCGGCTGCTGGGAGTGCCTGCGGCGCCGGTGGACCGACAACGAGGAGGTCGTCAACTTCGTCGTGGAGCAGCGTGGCGACCACGACCGGCCCAGCCCGGCGTGGGCGGCGCTGGACGCCACCACCGCGGTTCTGGCGGGGCTCCTCGCCGCCGAACTGCCGGTGCTCGCCGTCGCCGGCGGGTCCCCGCGGGTCACCGGGCGGATGGTCGCCCTGGACACCCGCGACCTGACCACCGGCACGCACACCCTGGTCCGGCTGCCGCAATGCCCGGCGTGCGGCGACCCGGCCCGGCTCGGCGGCACCGGACCACGGGTCACCGTGACGCCCGACCCGCTCACCGCCGACGACGGGACCGGCAGCCGGACCCGGCCCGCCGCGGAGACCCTCCGGCTACTGGAGCACCAGGTCAGCCCATACCTGGGAGTGATCACCCGGCTGTCGCCCACCGGCGGGGACAGCGACGGCGGGGTGATGTTCGGCTACACCGCCGGACACAACTTCGCCCTGGCCCGCGGGCCGGAACGGCTGCGCGGCAACCTGCGCGGGCTCAGCGGCGGCAAGGGGCGCACCGAGACGCAGGCCCGCGTCAGCGCGATCGGCGAGGCGATCGAACGGTACTGCGGGGTGTGGCGGGGCGACCGGCCCAGCCGGCGCGCCGCCTACGCCGGCCTGGGGCGCGAGCGCGCCGTGCCGATGTCCGAGCTGCGGCACTTCTCGGCACGCCAGTACGCCGAACGGGACCTGACCAACCCCGGCTCCGGGCCGTTCCACCACGTACCCGTTCCGGCCGGCGACGACGTGGTGATGGAGTGGACCACCGGCTGGTCGCTCACCCACGACCGGCCGTGCGACCTGCCGGCCGCCTACGTCTGGTACGGCCACCCGGACGCGTCCCGGCTGTCCCTGGGCCCCGCCGACTCCAACGGCTGCGCCGCCGGCGGCACCCTCGGCGAGGCGATCCTCCAGGGCTTCTACGAGCTGGTGGAACGCGACGCCGTCGCGCTCTGGTGGTACCACCGGTCCCGTCTGCCCGGCGTCGACCTCGCCGCCTTCGACGACCCGTGGCCCGCCGCCGTCCAGAGGCACTACCGCACCGTCCTCGGCCGCCGCCTCTGGGTTCTGGACCTCACCGCCGACCTCGGGATCCCGGTGTACGCCGCGGTCAGCGAACGCGACGGCGGAGGGCAGGTGCTGGTCGGCTTCGGTGCGCACCCGAGCGCCGCGGTCGCACTGACCCGGGCGGTCAGCGAACTCAACCAGTTCCTGCCCCTGGCCGCGGCCGTGGCCGGCGCGAACGGCGGCCACCACGGCGCCGAACCGGAGACCGCCCGCTGGCTGACCACCGTCACCACCGCGGACCAGCCGTGGCTCCGCCCCGATCCGGATCAGCCGCCGACGACGCCGGCGCCCCACCCGTCCCCGGTCACGGCGGACACCTCGGCCGCGGTGACCGCCGCCGTCGACACGGCCCGCGCCGCCGGGCTGGAGCTGATCGTGGTCGACCAGTCCCGCCCGGAGCTGGAACTGGCCGTGGCCAGGGTGGTCGTGCCGGGGCTGCGGCATTTCTGGCGCCGGCTCGGCCCGGGCCGGCTCTGGGAGACGCCGGCCGTCCTCGGACGGGCGCCACTGGCCACCGGCGAGGACTCGATCAACCCGTTGAGTGTCTTCTTCTGATCGTCCGGAGGGGCCCGTGCCATCGACCACCGCAGTGCCCACCGAACCGGAGACCGGCGCGATCCGCCGGGTCCCGGTCCGGGAGGAGTACCGCTTCCGGGACCGGACCACGCTGAGCAACGGCGCCGGTGACTCGATCACCGTCCAGTACGGGCGGTTCCAGCTGCACATGGAACGTCTCGGGCTCGGTCGCCGGGCCATGCTGCTGCGGCTCGCCGACGAATGGCTCGACGACGACGCCGTACAGCATCTGGTCGCCACGGTGGAGGGCGAGAACCGCATCCTGCGGGCCCAGGTGCTGCTCCGCCGCCTGATCACGCACGCCTGGTTACGCCGTCGCGTGTCGGCCGGCAACCGGCCGCTGCTGGAGATCGACCCGCAGGGCCTCGGCGCGTCGGTGCTGCCGCCAGCGGCCCGGCACCGGCCCGGCGTCCGGTACCGGATGTCCCGCCTGGCCCGGATCGACGCCGACGGTGCCGTGCTGTCCGCGCTCAACCCCACCCGCGCGGTGGCCGTCGGCTGCCCGGACCCCCGGGTCGCCGGGCTGCTCGCCCTGGCCGCCGCGCAGGGCTGTGACCTGGACCGGGCGGCCGCGGTGCTCGGCGTGTCCGCTCCGGTGGCCGGCCGGGTCGTCGACGAGCTGCTCAGCGCCGGGATCCTGGAGGAGCCCGGCCCGGCGTCCGCACCGGGTGTCTTCTGGTCCCCGGCCGAGCTGGAGGTGCACCACCGGTCCCGGGTCGGCCGGCACGCGCTGCCGGTCGGGGGCACCCACCGGTTCCGGGATCGGCTGCCGGCCGAGCCGCTGCGGCGCGGCTTCCCCGGCGCACCCGCCACCGACCTGCCGGAACCGGACCTGGACGCGGTCGCGGCCGCCGAGCCCACGCTGACCGACGTGATCCGGGCCCGGCGGTCGATCCGCACCCATGACGACGCGCATCCGATCACCCTGGACCGGCTCGCCGAGTTCCTGTACCGGGTGCAGGCCACCCGCCCGGCCGGGGAGCACGACGGCATCGAGGTGGGGCACCGGCCGTACCCGGGCGGGGGTGGCCTCTACGAACTGGAGATCTATCCGCTGGTGCTGAGCTGCGAGGGTCTGTCGCCGGGGCTGTACCACTACGACGGGACGGCGCACCAGCTGCGGCTGCTGGCCCCGGCGGGGCCGCTCACCGAACGGATGGCCGGGTACGCCCGCGCGGCCGCCGCGATGACCGGGCCACCCCAGGTGCTCCTCGTGATCACCGCCCGGGTCGGCCGGCTGATGTGGAAGTACGAGGGGATCGGCTACCCGATGATCCTCAAGCACTCCGGCGTGCTGACCGAGCTGATGTACCTGGTGGCGACCGCGATGGGGCTGGCGCCGTGCGCGCTGGGCTCCGGCGACTCCGCGGCCTTCGCCGAGCTGTCCGGGATCGATCCCCTGGCCGAGCCGGCGGTCGCCGACTTCGCGCTGGGCTCCGCGGCACGCCGGGAGCCGGCATGAGGTTCCGTAGGCAGGCGCTGCGCCACCTGGAACAGCCGGAGAACCTGGACCGGGTCGCCCGGCTCACCACGGTGCCGAGCTGGCTGCTCACCGTCGCGCTGGTGGTCACGGTCCTGGCCGCCGGCGCCTGGACCGGCACGGCGACCCTGGACAGGGAGGTGACCGCCGGCGGGGTGCTGATCCACCCGCACGGCGTCTCCGACTTCGACGCCGCGGAGACTGGCCGGGTGGTCAAGGTCTGGGCCGACCGTAACGAGCCGGTCGCCAAGGGCACCCCGATCTACAGCGTCCAGGACGACTCCGGCCGGATCGTCACGGTCCCGGCGCCGTGGGACGCCTACGTGGTGAGCCTGCTGATCGCCGAGGGGCAGGTGATCGAGCGCGGTGCCCGGGTCGCCGAACTGGAACGTCTGGACGCGCCCGGCGACGCCCTCCAGGCGGTGCTGTTCGTGTCGGCCGCGAGCGCGCCGATGCTCTCCGCCGGGCAGCCGGTCCACGTCGACGTGGCCGCCGTCTCCACCACCGTCTTCGGCACCCTTCAGGGCGAGGTCGGTACGGTCGGCGCGTTCCCGGAGACCGAGGACTCGCTGCGGGCGTTCCTCGGGTCGGGCCGTGACGTGCGGCCGTTCCTGGCCGACGGCAGCGTGGTCCGGGTCGTGGTGCTGCTGCACACCGATCCGGAGTCACCGACCGGTCTGCTCTGGTCGAAGGCGTCGCCACCGTTCCGGCTCACCTCGATCAGTGAGGTCGACGGCCGGATCGTGGTCGGCCGGGACCGCCCGCTGGACTGGGTGCTCGGCCGGTGAGCGCCGTCATCGACCTGGACGCCAACGCCCCGCGGCTGCCGCGCCGCCGCCGGGTGCGTACGCCCACGCTGATCCAGATGGAGGCGGTCGAGTGCGGGGCGGCCTCCCTCGGCATCGTGCTGGCCCACCACGGCCTGCACGTGCCCCTGGAGGAGCTGCGGGAACGCTGCGGGGTGAGCCGGGACGGCTCGAACGCCTCCACCGTGCTCAAGGGCGCCCGCCACTACGGGATGACCGCCAAGGGCTTCCAGATGGAGGTCGACAAGCTGGCGTCGGTGCCGCTGCCGGCCATCCTGTTCTGGCGGTTCCAGCATTTCCTCGTCCTGGAGGGGATGGGAGCCGGGAAGGTCTGGGTGAACGACCCGGCGACCGGCCCGCGGCCGATCACCTGGGCGGAGTTCGACGAGGGCTACACCGGCATCGTGCTGACGCTGACCCCGGATCCGGAGCGGTTCCGGCCCGGCGGCAGCCGCTTCCGGGCGTGGGCCGCGCTGGCCGCCCGCTGGCGGGGCCTGCGGGCGGTCGCCGCCCAGGCCGTCCTGCTGGGCCTGGTGATCGCCGTGGTCGGCCTGACCATGCCGGCGGTGGTCCGCATCTTCGTCGACCACGTCCTGCTCGGCGGGGGCGGTGCCCTCTCCGGGCTGCTCGCCGCGATGGGGGGCGCCGCGGTGGTGACACTGCTCGCGGCACTGGCACAGGAACGCCTGATGGTACGGGCGGAGACCGCCATGGCCCTGAGCACGGCGGCCCGGCTGTTCCGGCGGCTGCTGCGCCTGCCCGCCGCGTTCTTCGACCAGCGGCAGGCCGCCGATCTGACCCGCCGGATCCGCAGCACCGACGTGGTGGCCGACGTGGTCACCCGGCGACTGACACTGACGTGTGTGGACGTGGCGCTCGTCGTCGCGTACGGCGGCCTGCTCTGCCTCTACGACCCGCTGCTGGGCGCCGTCTCGGTGCTGCTGTGCGGCCTGAACGTGCTGGCCCTGCGCTACGTGTCGGCACTGCGGACCACCGCCGTGGCGAGTCTGCAGGCCGAGCGCAGCAGGCTGTTCAGCACCGTCCACACCACCATCCAGATGATCGAGACGGTCAAGGCGGGCGGCGCCGAGCAGCACAGTTTCCAGCAGTTCAGCTCGCGGGCCGCGGCGGTCACCAACGACCAGCAGCGGCTCGGCCGGCCCACCGCGATCCTCTCGGTCGTGCCGGCGCTGCTGGCCACCCTGAACACCGCGGTCCTGCTCGGGCTGGGCGGCCCGCGGATCCTCACCGGCAGCCTCAGCATCGGTGTGGTCCTCGGCATGCAGACGCTGGTCGTGGCGATGAACCGGCCGGTCGCCGCACTCACCGCGGTCGGCGCCCAGGTGCAGGAGATGTCCGCCGACCTGAGCCGGCTGCGGGACGTGGAACGCTATCCGGCCCCCGAACCGCCGGAGCCCCAGCCGCCGGAGCCGCTCGACGGGCATCTGCGCATCGAGGGCCTGACCTTCGGCTACAACCCCCTCGCCGCGCCGCTGCTGAGCGACTTCGACCTGGATCTGCCGCCCGGTGCGCGGGTGGCGCTGGTCGGCCGATCCGGCAGCGGCAAGTCGACCGTCGGGCGGCTGGTGTCCGGTCTCTACCGGCCGTGGTCCGGGCGGATCACCGTCGACGGGCGGGAACGGGAGCGCATCGATCCGGGCCTGTGGGCCGCCACCGTGGCGATGGTCGACCAGGAGCAGATCCTGTTCGAGGGCACGGTGCGGGAGAACGTCACGCTCTGGGACTCCTCGATCCCGGACGAGGACGTGGTGGCCGCCCTCACCGACGCCGCGGTTCTCGACGTCGTGCTGTCGCGGCCCGGCGGCCTGAGCGCCCGGGTCGACGAGGGCGGCCGCAACTTCTCCGGCGGCCAACGGCAGCGCCTGGAGATCGCCCGGGCGCTGGTACGCCGTCCGCGGCTGCTGGTGCTCGACGAGGCGACCAGCGCCCTGGACCCGCAGACCGAGCAGACCATCGACCACCACCTGCGCCGTCGCGGCGCCACCTGCCTGATCGTGGCGCACCGGCTGTCGACGATCCGCGACTGCGACCTGATCGTCGTGCTGGACGGCGGCCGGGAGGTCGAACGCGGCACCCACGACGAACTGGTCGCCCGGGACGGGCACTACGCGCGACTGGTCCGGGACGAATAGGAGGACAGGCCGGATGACAAGCGACCGGACGATCGAGACGGTGACCGGGGGCGGCGGGCAGCTCGTCGTGGACGCGCCGAGCGACCTGTTCCTGGTCCGCACCCGGGCCGGCGGGATCCGGTCGCGACGGCACTTCGTGGCCCGGATCCCGGTCGGTGGCCTGGTGCCGGACGTCACCGGGACCGGCGTGTGGCGGCTGCTGGCCGTACCCCTGCCGGGTGGGCGTCTGGACCGGCTGCCCGGGCCGCCGGACGGCGCCGGTGCGGTGGATCTGGCGCTGTCCGCGCTGGCCGGCGCCGTCCGCGGCGACCGGGAACCGCCCCGCGACGCCCGGGTGCTCGGGGCCGGGCAGGTCGAGGCCGCCGCCGTCGGCACCGTGTTCACCGGCACCGCCGCGGTGTGCTGGCTCCGGGGCACCGGCGGCCGGCTGATCCGCAACGACGGCGGCCCGGACGAGACGTTCGACGAGGGTGCACCGGTGCTGCTGGCCGGGCGCGACTGGGTGCGCCCGGAGCGGGGCGGCGCCGTGGAGGCGTGTTCCAGCGACGATCTGCTGCGCTCCGGTGAGCTGTGGGAGGCGGTACGGGACCAGGCGGTACGGCTGCTGCGCCTGGTCGAGCGGCAGGGCGCGGCGGCCGACGCGGCGCTGCTGACCTCGCTGACCGCCCGGGAGCGCGGGAACCGGGCGGCGGTGGCCCGCGCGACCCGGATCGCCGCGGGTCTGGTCGGTGCCCGGACGGTCGCCGAGCCGGCCGGGCACGGGGAGCGCTTCCGGCGGGCCGCGGCCGCGCTGCGCCTGATCGCCGGTGCGGGCGGGCCGCCGATCGTGGAGCCGGCCGGGCGGCGTGACGAGCCGGCCGACCTGGCCGAGGCGGTCCGTGCGGTGGCCCGCAGCTCCGCTCTGCACCTGCGCGACGTGCAGCTGCCGGAGGACTGGTGGCAGCACGATCTCGGCCCGCTGCTGGGCCGGCGCACGGTCGAGGGCGCCGGCACCACGGTGGTGTGCCTGATCCACCGGCGTGGCCGGTACCGGGAGGTGGACCCGGAGACCGGCATCGTGCTGGCCACCGGGCGGGCCGCCGCCGACGGGGTGTCCCGGACCGCCACCCAGGTGCAGCGCCCGCTGCCGGCCGAGGCGTCGGTGCCGGCGGTGTTCCGGCTGGGCGGTGCCGGCGGCGGCCCGGATCTGGCCGCCCTGGCCGGGTGCGGGCTGATCGTCGCGGCGCTGGCCCTGGCCGCACCGATCGTGACCGGCCGGGTGCTGGGGGCGCTCGCCGAACGGGTGTCGCTGTCCGGCCTGACCTGGTCGGCGCTGCTGCTGGTGGCCTGCGGCGGGGTCGCCGCACTGGTCGGCGCGGCCACCAACCTGCGCATGCTGCGCGGCGAGGGCCGGGTCGAGTACGGCGTGCAACTGGCCCTCTGGGATCGCCTGTTGCGCCTGCCGGTGCGGTTCTTCCGGGACACCGGCAGCGGGGAGCTGGCCAACACCCTGCTCGGGGTCACGTTCGCCCGGGAGGCGCTGTCCGGGGTGATCCTGCTGCTGCTGACGTCGTCCCTGACCGCGGTCACCATGCTGGGACTCGTCTGGGTGCTCAGCCCACCCCTCGGCCTGGCCTCCACCTGCCTGGCCCTCACCGGCCTGCTGCTGGTCGGCGTGCTGGGCCGGGTGGTGATCCGGCGCCAGCGGCGGGCCCTGCCGGCCGAGCACAAGGCGGTGTCCACCGCCCACCAGCTGATCAGTGGAATCTCGAAGATCAAACTCGCGGGAGCCGAGCACCGGGCGTTCGCCCGGTGGTTCGAGCAGACGGCGTACGCCCGGAGCACCCTCAACCAGGTGCGCGGCGTGCAGGCGGTACTGCGGGCGGTGGCCACCGTCCTACCGATCGCCGGTCAGCTGCTGCTGTTCACGATCCTCGCCGGCCCGCTCGCCGGCACCCTGGCCCCGGAGGACTTCTTCGCCCTCAACGTGGCCTTCCTCATGCTGGTCGGCGCGCTGCTGGTGATCGTGTCCGGCAGTGTCGAACTGCTGGCCGCGCTGCCCCGCCTCGCCGAGCTGAGGCTGGTCCTGGACGGGCGACCGGAACGGACCCCGGACCGGATGGACCCCGGCGACCTGCGCGGCGAGATCACCCTCCAGGAGGTCGGTTTCGGGTACGGCCCGGACGCCCCGAAGGTGATCGACGACGTGACGTTGCGGGTGCCGGCCGGCGCGTTCGTGGCGATCGTCGGCCCGAGCGGCTGCGGCAAGTCGACGCTGCTGCGGCTGCTGCTGGGTTTCGAGACGCCGTCGCAGGGCTCGGTCTACTACGACAACCAGGATCTCGCCGAGCTGGATCTCCAGGCGGTCCGCCGGCAGTGCGGGGTGGTCCTCCAGGACGGCCGGCTGTTCGCCGGGACGCTGCGCGACAACGTGTGCGGCGCCGCCGCGTACAGCCTGGAACGGGTGCTGGAGGCGGCCCGGCTGGCCGGTCTCGACGAGGACATCGCGCACCTGCCGATGGGGGTGGCGACGATGGTCCCGCACGGCGGCGGCACCCTCTCGGTCGGTCAGCGACAGCGGGTGCTGATCGCCCGTGCGCTGATCCACCGGCCCCGGATGCTCTTCTTCGACGAGGCGACCAGCGCGCTCGACAACCGCACCCAGGAGCGGGTCACCGAGAGCACCCGGCAGCTCAGCGCCACCCGGCTGGTGATCGCGCACCGGCTGTCCACGGTGCGGCACGCCGACCTGATCGTCGTGATGGACAAGGGGCGGATCGTGCAGCAGGGCACCTTCGCCGCCCTGATGGCGGCGAAGGACGGCCTGTTCTTCCAGCTGGCCCGCCGGCAGCTGGTGGCCGGGGAGGACTGACTCAGCCCAGGTCCATCACGGCGGCGGTCTCCACCAGCATGACGGTGGACTGGCCGGAGCGGCGGCCCACGATGTCCACCACCGACGTCGGGCCGCGGTTCTCGGCCACCACCCGGAACGCCTCGCTGAGCAGGTCGATCAGGCCCTGCGCGAGCAATTCGGCCGAGTCGCTCCACTCGTCCCAGGTGACGGCGCGGGGCCGGGCCGGATCGCCGGGCAGCGACAGGATCCGGTCGCCGGTGGCCCGCAGCAGTTCCTCGACCGGGCGGCCGATCCGGTCCAGCACCTCGACCAGCACCTGCACGGTCTGCCGGGCCGGTAGCCCGGACCGGTGCAGTTCGAGAGCCGCGCGCAGGGCCCGTGGGCGGACCATCTGGACCGTCCCGTTCTCCTTCCACGCGACCACGCCGTGCCGGGTGAGCGCGTCGACCAGCGCCGGGGACTCGGCGGCGAGCCGCTGCATCAGGGGCGCGAGACCGTCGGTGCGGGGCTGCCCGGCGCGTACGCCGAACATCGCCTCGATCGCGGTGAGGTTGAAGCCCTGCCGTTGCAGCGACAGGATGGTCTCCAGCCGGCGCAGGTGCTGTTCCTGGTAGACGACGGTGCGGCCGCGCCGGACCGGCGGGGCGAGGATGCGGCGGGCCTGGTGCGCCCGGATGTTGCGGGGCGACATCCCGACCTGGCGGCTCAGCTCCTCGATGGTGAACTCCTGCTGCGCCGTCGCCGGCCCGTCGACACGCTGGACGGTCATGCCGCCACCCCCGGTTTCCCGCCCTCGCTGGGCACCGGACCATCGTCACGTGCGGGTTCGCCTGGCCACATCGGGGCGGGGCACGTACTTTTCTCACCGGGGAGACCGGGACGCTTTCCCCGTCCCGGTCTCCCCTTCCACCACGGTGGGGGTCAGCCGTGGGAGACCTTGGCGTTCTCGTCGACGTGGATGCCGGAGGCGAACTCCAGCACCTCCTTCTCACCCCAGCCCAGGCCGTCCCAGACCTGGACGACCATCCAGCGGTCCGCGCCCAGCTTCACGAAGAGGGCGTGCCCGTCGGTCTGGTCGATCATCTTGGTGAGCAGGCCCGTCGATCCGTTGACGGTCACCTGCTTGCCCTTGAGCTCCTCGGGCGGAGCGACCTCCTGGAGCTGGGCGACGATCTTGCCCTCGAAGCTGTTCGGGTCCTTGTTCTGGAAACCCTTCGGGGCGATGACGATGCCGGAGGCGTCGGCGCCCTGCAGCTCCCAGCCGTCCGGAACCTTGTCGAGAGTGAAGCCCTGGGGCTGCTCGCCCTGGTAGGCGACCAGCTCGGTGACGGCGACCCGCGGCGAACTCGTCGCCGGCCGCTCACCGCCGGCCTGCGGCGACGACGGCGTGCCGGCCGGGGACGACGCGGTGCCGGCGATGACCGCGGCGGCCACCGCGGCCACCGCGAAGACGGATCCGGCGGCGGTCTGGAGGGTACGGCGGCGGCGCAGCGCCGTCTGCCCGCGAGCGAGGTCCGCCACGATCTGCTCCCGGGTCGGTTCGGTGGCCGGGCCGGCGATCCGCGCCAGCCCGTCCTGAAGGTTCTTCATGTCAGTTTCTCCTGGTCACAGAAGTGCAAGGGAGGGGTTGGTGCCGAGGACCGCACGCAGCCGGTCGAGCGCCCGGGCGGTCTGGCTCTTCACCGTTCCCTCGGAGCACCCGAGGGCGTCGGCGGTGTCGGCGACGTCGAGGTCGTAGAAGTAGCGGAACACCAGCGCCGCCCGCATCCTCGGTGGCAGCTCCCGGAGGGCCGCGCGCAGGCCGTCCGAGACGTCACCGTCGATGTGCTGGGCGGCTGCCCGGTCGGGAACCTCGGCCATCGACCGTTCACTGCGTCGCCACCACCGCCGCCGCTCGTCGGTCAGCGCGTTCACCAGCGTCCGCCGGACGTAACCGTCCGGGTTGTCGGCACGCTGGAAGGACGGCCACGCGACGTACAGCTTCGTCAGGGTGGACTGGACCAGGTCCTCGGCCAGGTGGGCATCACCCGCCGTGAGCAGAGTCGCGGTACGCACCAGCGCGGCCCTCCGGCTGACCACGAACTGATGGAATTGCTCATCACGCTCGTTCTTCACACGAGCCCCTCCTTCGCTCTCACGCCTCCTTGACGACTCCCTCTCCCACCGGGTTGCACGGGCGCTGAAAATCGACCCAGCGTGACAAAGGCCCGACCCGGTGTCATACGGCCGTTCAGGTTGATCTGAACGGACTGTGTCCCGGCTTTGATGAGCCCGTGAATGTCAGTAGTCTCGCCGGGTGTCCACCGAAATCCGCGACCGGGACGCCGCTGTCCCCACACCGGCCCCCTCCCCCGCTGCTCAGGCCGTGACTCCGCCGGCCGCGCGCCTGCGCTGGCTGGACGCTCTGCGGGGCATCGCGGTACTCGCCGTGGTCTACGAGCACTTCGCCGCGTACCTCTTCCCCGGTGTGAAACAGGCCACCGTGCAGTGGGTGCACGCCGGCACCTTCGGCGTGGTGCTCTTCTTCCTGGTCAGTGGCTATATCGTGCCCGCCTCGATCGAGCGGCGCGGCAGTCTGCGGCACTTCTGGATCGGCCGGGTGTTCCGGCTCTACCCGGCGTTCCTGATCACCATCGCCGGCGCGGCGGTGGTCGCGCAGATCGCGTCCCGCCCGGGTGTCCCCCAGGACCTGTTCGACAAGACGACGACGACCGTCCTCGGGCACCTGACCATGCTTCAGGACATCCTCGGTGTCGCGAACGTCCAGTACCAGTTCTGGACCCTCACCTACGAGATGCTCTTCTACCTGATCGTCACCGTGGTGTTCGTGTTCGGCGTGCACCGGTTCAGCGCCGAGATCGCCCTGCTGCTGTCGGCGGCCGCGATCGCGCTGGGCTCGGTGCTGCCGGTCCGGTCGTTCGCCGGTGATCCGCTCGCGCTGCGCAACCTGGTCCTGATCACCGGCCTGGTCCTGCTGGCCGGGGTGACCGCGGTCAGCAGCCGGCGGCGGGCGATCGTGGTGGCCGGTGCGGTGCTGCTCGGCTCGGGCGTGCTCGTGCTGCTCGGCGGCAACCAGGCCAAGGGCGGCTGGGAGGGCTTCGTCATCCTCGCCGTGATGTTCACCGGCACCGCGCTGTACCGCGCCGAGCAGGGCCAGATCTCGCGGTGGCGGGCGGCCCCGGCGGTGATCGCGGTCCTGGCGGCGACGGTGATCGGCACGTACGGCTACGGCGACATGTGGAACATGGTCGGCAAGTTCCCCGCCGACCGTTCCTGGACCGGCGGCCTGCTGCTCGCCTTCGCCGTCTTCGGCCTGGGCATGGCGCTGCGCAGGCAGCGGGTCCCCGGCTGGCTGTCCTGGATCGGCGCGATCAGCTACTCCGTCTACCTGCTGCACTACCTGGTGCTCGCGCTCGCCGGTGACCTGCTGCGCGGCAGCGTCGAGGAGCCGCTGCCGCTGAAGCTGGCGCTGACCGCCGGCTACCTCGCGGCGGTCCTCGGCGTGAGCTGGCTCTGCTACCGCCTGGTCGAGCTGCCGTTCCAGTCGATGGGCCGCAAGCTCTCCCGGCGCATGGACGGTCAGGCCCCGAAACCGGCCAGCACGCCGGCGTAGGGCTTGGCGGGCGGCGGGGCGTACTCGTCCCGCTTGGACGTGCGCACGCCCATGGTGACCAGCGACTGCACCAGGAGGGTCGCGGCCGTCACCCCGTCGATCACCGGCACCCCGACCTGCTGTGACACCGCATCACAGAGGTCGGCCATCCCGGCGCAGCCGAGCACGATCACGTCCGAGCCGTCGGCGTCCAGGGCCTGCCGGGCCAGGGCGACCACCCGGGGCAGGACGGTGGGATCGGACTCCAGCTCCAGGACCGGGATCTCGCAGGCGTGCACTCCCCGGCAGGCGCCGGCCGGGACGTACCTCCCGGCCAGATCGTGGGCGCGTCCGGCCGTACGGCCGAGGGTGGTGACGACGCTGAAACCGCGACCGGCGAGCGTCGCCGCATGCATCGCGGCCTCGGCTATGCCGACCACCGGACCGGCGGCGACCTCCCGCGCCGCGTCGAGGCCGGGGTCGCCGAAGCAGGCGATGACATACCCGTCGACGCCGGACCGCTCGCCCGCGATGATCTCGGCGAGCAGGCCGGGCACCGCGAGAGCCTCGTCGTAGTGGCTCTCGATGGAGACCGGGCCCATCGCCGGGGTGACCGCCTCGACGACGGTGCCCGGGCCGGCGACGGCCCGGGCACTCGCCTCGATCAGCGTGGTCATCGACGCCGTGGTGTTGGGATTGACGACCCGGATCCGCATCAGGACTTGATCTCGTCCGGTGCCGGGTTCCCGGCCGGCGATGACACCGGGGACCGGCGGACGAGGCCGAGGTAGACCACGAAGCCCAGGCCGCAGCCGATGAACCAGCTGTACTGGGCGAGGTCGCTCATCTTGCCGAGCACCGGGATCATCGCGACGAGCGCGCCGACCGCGGTGGCGATGATCGCCGGCGGGTGGTAGCCCTTGTGGTAGTGGTAGCGGCCGGCCGGGGACATGGTGAACATCGCGTCCACGTCCACCCGCTGCCGCCGGATCAGGTAGTAGTCGGCGATCAGGACACCGAAGAGCGGCCCGATGAAGGCGCCCAGCGTCTCCAGGGTGTAGTGGATGACCTCCGGGTTGTTGTAGAGGTTCCACGGGGTGAGCAGCACCGACCCGACCGCGGCGATCATGCCGCCGGCCCGCCAGGAGATCTTCTGCGGGCTGACGTTGGAGAAGTCGAACGCCGGCGAGATGAAGTTGGCGACGATGTTGATGCCGATCGTGGCGATGGTGAAGGTCAGCGCGCCCAGGACGATCGCGAACGTGCTGTCGATCCGGGCGACCGTGGCCACCGGGTCGGTGAGCAGCTCCCCGAACACCGGGACGGTGAGACTCGCCGTCACGACGGTCAGGATCGAGAACATCAGGAAGTTCACCGGCAGGCCGAGGAAGTTACCGATCCTGACCTTCTTGAACGAGGCGCCGTAGCGGGAGAAGTCACCGAAGTTGAGCATCGGTCCGGAGAAGTACGACACGACCAGGGCGACGGCACCGAGCATGACCGGGATCGCGTCGACGCCGGTGACCGTCACCTCGCCCAGGTTCAGGTCGATCGCGCCCCAGCCGGCCTTCGCGATCAGATATCCGGCGAGCACGAACATGACCACGTAGACGGCCGGGCCGCAGAAGTCGATGAACTTGCGGATCGTCTCCATGCCGGTCCAGAACACCGCCGCCTGCAACACCCAGAGCAGCGCGTACGTGCACCAGCCGAGCAGTGGCAGACCGAGGAACCCGTACTGGTCCACGTCGGCGTAGGGCATCAGCGACGGCCACAGTTTCAGGAGCACCACATCGAGGGCGGCCGAGGCGAGGTACGTCTGGATGCCGTACCAGGCCACCGCGATCGACCCGCGGATGATCGCCGGCACGTTCGCCCCGAGCACCCCGAACGCCACCCGGTTGATCACCGGGTAGGGCACGCCCGTCACCTGTGACGGCTTGGCCACCAGATTGCAGAAGAAGTAGACGATCGTGATGCCCACGACCAGCGAGATCAGTACCTGCCAGCTGGACAGGCCCAGCGCGAACAGACTGCCCGCCGTGACGTAGCCGCCGACGCTGTGCACGTCGGACATCCAGAACGCGAAGATGTTGTAGGAGCCCCACCGCTGTTCCTTCAGCGGCGCCAGATCCTCGTTGGTGAGCCGGGGATCGTATCCGGGTTTCACGATGCCGCTGCCGACCGGCATGCCGGCGGCTTCGACCAGGTCCTCGTGGTGTGTGCTGGGGATGGTGTCGGCCATGGCCGTCACGCTATGAACCCGCTGTTTCACCCGGATGTGCGGAACTGTATATCTTGCGGGACTGCAAACGGACTATGAACGTCGATCCGCCCTCCTCGCCGGGGCGGTAGTCGACCTCGCCGTGGTTGGCGCGGGCCAGTTCCCGCACGATGTAGAGGCCGAGCCCGGTGCCGGTCACCTTTCCGGCGGTCGACGAGGCCCGGGCGAACCGGTCGAAGAGCCGGCCGCGGAACTCCGGCGGCACTCCCGGCCCCCGGTCCCGGACCTCGATGGTGACGGCGGGCTCGCCGCCCCGGGCGACGACCTCGGTGGCGCCGCCGCCGTACTTGGCCGCGTTGCTGATCAGGTTGGTGAGGATCTGGTCGAGGTGGCTCGGCTGCACCATCGCGACCAGGTCCCGCGGGCAGGTCACCGGTACCCCGCCGGTGGCCGTCGCGGTCAGCGCCGCCTCGATGTGGTCGGCGACCGGGACCGGGGCGGGTATGGCGGTGAGCCGCCCGGCGTCCAGGCTGACCAGGTCGAGCACCTCCTGGACGATGGTCGCTAGCCGCTGCGTGGTGCGGTGGACGCGGACGATGACGTCCCGCACCGGGCCGGGCAACTCGTCTTCCGACAGCGTCAGGTCGAGGTTGCCGAGGATCATCGCGAGCGGGTTGTTGATCTCGTGCCCGAGCATGCCGATCAGGTCGGCCTTGAGCTGGTTGGCGGCCTCCAGGTCGGCGGTGCGTTCCCGGACGGTGTCCTCCAGCGAGTCGTGGAGCAGCGCGTTGTCCAGCGCCACGGCGAGCTGGCCGGCGATCAGCCGCACCGCCTCCAGGCGGCCGGTGGAGAAGACCCCGCCCTGCCGGTGGTTCTCCAGGACCAGGACGGTGTCGTCGGCGTCCCGGCTGGGGACCGGCACGGCGAGCAGGGCGCAGGCCTCCAGACCGGCGAGGTACGGGTCCCGCGCGAACCGGTCGTCGGCACAGGCGTCGGCCACCAGCAGGGGCCGGCGCGTCCGCCGCACGTACCGCAGAGCGGAGACGAACCGGTCCGGCCCGGCGCCGGACGGGCCGGACAGGCGCACGTGGGTGGCCCCGGTCATCGCGCTGAGCACGTCGCCGACCTGTTCCTCCAGCCCGGCCAGCGAGGTGGCCGAGTTCAGCGCCCGGGAGGCCCGCAGGATGGCCATCAGGTCGATCCGGTCGGCGCCGGAGCCGCCGCCGGAGACACCGGTTCCGGTGGCGCGCAGGAACGGGTGCCACGACTCCAGCCGGTCCACCGGTGCCACGGCGCCCCACGCCCGGTAGGTGTCCCGGGCCTCGGCCAGCAGCCGGTGCGCGGTGTGGGTGAGTCCCCGTTCGAGGTGGAACCGGGCGGCCCGCTCGGCGAGAACGGCCCGGTGCCACGGCCGGCCGGCCACCTCGTGCAGGCCGGCGTCGAAATGCCGGGCCGCGGTGTCCGGGTCGCCCCGTGCCCACGCCCGCTCGGCGTCGACCAGGTGCAGCAGCGGCCGGAAGTTGCGGGGTGCGTCGGTGGAGCGGCGGGCCAGCCAGTCCCGGACGTCGGCCAGTTCGGCCGCGACCCCGGTGTCACCGTCGCGCAGCCGGGCCGCCAGGCTCAGGCAGCGCAGCACCCGGGCCAGCGCGGACGCGTAGAAGCCGCGGATCGCCTCGCAGTACGCCATGGCGGCGGCCGAGTGCTCCGCCAGGGCCGCGTCGTCCTGCCGGAACAGCGCGATCAGCCCGTGGTTGACGTGGTAGGTGGCCAGCGCCGGTGGATAGGAGAGGACGGGCACCTCGTCGACTGGCTCCTGGCCGCGTGCCGCCCGTACCAGATCGCGGTAGGTGGTGAGGTTGAACCCCGCGATCCGGTTGCCGGTCCGCTCGGCGGTGGCCAGGCCGGCGGCGATCTCCTCGGCGACGGTGTCCAGCGAGTCGGCGGTCTCCAGCACCACCGACGCCAGCCGGGCGCTGATCAGGCCGGCCACCTGGACGTCGCCGGCCGCCAGCAGGTCGTCGCGGGTCTGCTGCCCGGCCTCGACGATGTCCTCCAGCGGCTCGAACCAGTGCGCGGCAAGGAACAGGTGCATGTACCGGGCGATCGCGGTCTCGGCCGCCCAGCCGTGCTCCCGGCCGACTTCGACGACGTACCGGCACAGCCGGTAGCCGGTGCGGTAGTCGTCGAACAGCGAGATGGTCGCGCAGATCGCCGACCCGGCGGCGCCGACCACGGGCGGGCACACACCCTCCCGGCGCCACAGCCGGTACGCCTGGAGCAGCATCCACGAGTGCTCCATCGGCCCGAGCTGGTAGGTGGGCACGAGCAGCCGGTTGATCAGGCGGCCGACCGCCAGCACCGCCGGGTCGACGGTCTCGGCGGCCTGCTCCAGGTCGCCGACACCGGCCCGGAGCGCGGCGACCTCGCGCCGCACGAGCGGCTCCGGGTCGTCCGGGGGCTCGATGCCGAACCGGCGCAGCACGTCCAGGCCGAGGGCGTACGCGGCGCGGTTCTCGTTGCGCTGGGACAGGACGTTGATCTGGATCGCCGTGGCCTCGGTGAGGGTGACCGGGTCCGGGGACCGCCCGGCCAGCTCCCGGTAGACGCGATCGGCGTCGTCGAGCCGGCCCAGGCAGTAGTAGGTGATGTGCCGGTCCACGGCGACGGCGTTGCGCGCGAGGTCGTCCCCGGCCCCGGCCAGCAGCTGTTCCGCCGCGTCGAGCAGGTCCACGGCGACCGGATAGTTGGTGAGCCGGATGGTCCGGCGGGCGGCGGCGTGCAGCAGGGCCGCCGCCTCCCGGCGCTCCTGCGGGCTCTCCACCAGGCTCACGACCGCCAGATACTGTTCGGCGGCGGCCTGTGGGAAGTCCCGGGACAGGCCGCGGGCCATGGCCAGTTGCAGAGCCCGGCGGCCGGGCTCCGGCAGGCACTCGCGGGCCGCCTGGAGCACCAGGTCGTACCGGAATCGGACGGTGTTCCCGGCCCGCAGGACGAACCCGTCGGCGACGGCCTGGTCCACGTGCCGGTTCAGGTCGTCCATGGGCGTGCCGCTCGCGGCGGCCAGCAGGTCGACGGCGACCTCGCCGCCGAGACAGGCCAGGGCGGCGTACCGGCGGCGGCATCCCTCGGCCTGCTGCGCCAGGCGGCGGGCGGGCAGCTGGGCGAGCTGGTGGCGGGAGACGAAGGCCCGTACCTCGCCGGCGTCCCATCGCCAGCCCCCGTCGGCCGGCCGCAGCAGGCCGTCCGCCCGCAGGGCGTTGAGCAGTTCGACGGTCGCGTACGGATTGCCGCCGCTGCTCTGCCGGATCAGGGCGCTCAGGGCGGGCGCCTCCTCCGGCGGCATCCGCAGCACCGTCGCGACCACCGCCGCCGTCTCGGCGGGGCCGAGCCCGTCGAGGTGGATCTCCGGCCCGGCCATACCGTCGTGCCGCCAGCGGTCGACCGATTCCCGTACCGACGGGTGGCCGTCGCGGAAGGTGATCACCAGCAGCAGTCCGGGGATCGGCCCGGCGGCCAGGATCGACTCCAGGACCTGCATCGATCCGCCGCTCGCCCATTGGAGGTCGTCGAGGACGAGCACGATCCGGCGCCGGGCCGCGAACGCCCGCAGCAGGGCCACGGCGGCGGCGCTGACCCGGCCGCGGGCGGTCACCGGGTCGCCGGGGTGCGGCCCGGAGCCGGCACCGAGCAGGTCGGTCATCTCCGGGATGGCGTTGCGGGCCACGGCGACGTTGGCGCCGAGCGCCACCGGGATCCGCTGCCGGGCGTCGGCGACCTCCGGCTCCGGCGCGGCGAGCAGCAGACGGGTCAGCACCCGCAGCGACCGGGTGATCCCGCCGGTGTCGGTGCCGGTGCGGAACTGGTCGAAACGCCCGTCCGCGAACCATCCACCGCGGGCCGTGATTATCGGCCGCAGATAACGGGCCAGCGCGCTCTTGCCGATCCCGGGCGGGCCGCTGATCAGCACCGCCGGGGTGCCGCCGTGCATCGCCCGGTCGAGGGCCGCGGTCAGCGTGCCGATCTCCGGCTCCCGGCCGATCAGCTCGGGCGGCGGGGCGAGGAAGGCCGGGAAGTCGCGTTCGCCGAGCGCCCATCCTTCGTCCGGGCCGGCCCGGCAGCGCGCCAGGTCGTAGACCAGCCCGTCGGCGCTCTGGTACCGCCGTTCCGGGTCCTTCTCCAGCAGCCGCATGATGATCTCGCTGAGCCGGGGCGGCAGGCCGGGCCGCCGCTGCGCCACCGGCACCGGCGGCCGGACGAGGGTGTCGCGGACCAGTTCGAGGGGATCGTCGCCGCTGAACGGCGGCTCCCCGGCCGCCAGCGTGTAGAGGGTGGCGCCCAGGCCGTACAGATCGGCGCGCGAATCGGCCACCGGCCCGATCCGGCCGGTCTGCTCCGGCGCCAGGTATCCGAGGGTGCCGACCGGCCCGCCCGGCTCGTCGGTGTCCGACCGCCCGAGCAGCGCCAGGTCGAAGTCGATCAGCACCGCCCGGCCGGCCAGCACCACGTTGGCCGGCGTGATGTCGCGATGGACGACGCCGGCGCGGTGCACGGCGGCCAGCGTCGCCGCCAGGTCCGCGGCGATGGTCAACAGCAGGGGTACGGCCAGACGCCCACGATCCGGTGGCACGCCCCCGTCGTCCTCCAGGACCAGCGTCTGGCGCAACTGTCCGGCGGCCAGCCGGGGCACTCCCGGAATCCCGGCGAGCCGGCGGAGCACCTCCTGCTCGTGCCGGATGCGCCGGACCGCGCCGGGGCCGTTGGCCCGTTTCCGGATCAGGGCGCCGTGGCGGTCGGACGGGCTCCGGCGAAGGACCAGTGTCCGTTCGCTGCGATAGAGCACCACCTCGCCCACAGACCGATTTTTCTCATGTTTGGGACCTGGGTGGTGCCTCTTCCGCAAACAGCCCTATGTGCTGCGGCAATGCTGCGATGAACCCTTGTAACCGATGGTGATGTCGGGCACAGACCCGGGCCAGTTCCTCGGCGTCGCGCCCGAGGAAGGCGGCCAGCATCCCGGCGTGATCGGAGTGCAGTAGTTCCCGGTCGGAGCCGGTCAGATGTGACATCGGCCGCAGCGGCTCGGTCATGTTCCACGCCGACTCCAGCATGTGCAGCAGGCGGCGCATCCGGCACGGCCCGATCAGTGCCAGATGGAACCGCCGGCTCTCCCGGTGGTAGGCGGCCCCGCTGTCGTCGGCCTCGATCGCCGCGTCCAGGGAACGCAGGGCCGACCGGGCCAGCCGGTCGTCCTCGCCGGTCGCCCCGGCCACCGCCACCCGCAGCGCCGCCGACTCCAGTGCCTCCCGGACCAGGTAGATCTCCCCGAACTCCCGGGCCGTCATCATCGCCACCCGGTAGCCGCCGTTGGTCCGGTGGTCGACCAGGCCCTCGCCGATCAGGGTCATCAGCGCCTCCCGCACCGGGATCCGGCTCACCCCGAACGCGGCCGCCACCGCATCGACCGGGATCGCCGAGCCGGGTGGCACCTCGCCGTACAGGATGATCGTCCGCAGCTCGTCCACGATCGCGCTCCGCACGCTGCCCGCCTGCCGGTCGGCGAGCCGGGCGAGCAGGGCCGATCGGCGCCGCGGTCCGGACATGGCCGGACCCTAACCGCCCCCGGTTATCGGCACGTTTCACGATGCCGTGGTTAGGCTGGCGGCAGGCCGTGACACCGGAGGTCGACGATGCCCTTGTATCCACACCAGCCGCATCACCAGCCCGAGTGGCCGCCGCCGCACCTGCCACCGCCCGGACCGGGCCTGCCCGGCTGGCTGGAGGAGCGGCTCTTCGACCAGCGGATCGTGATGCTGCGCGGGCATCTGGGCGCCGAGACCGCGACCGGGATCGCGGCCGCCCTGCTCACCCTCGACTCGGCCGGCCCCGAGGTGGTGCACCTGCACGTGTCGAGTCCGGGTGGTGATCTCAGCGCCGCGCTGTCGGTGGTCGACGTGCTCGATGCGCTGGCCGCCCCGGTGCACGCCCTGGTCACCGCGGAGGCCGGGGGTGCGGCGCTGGCGGTCCTGGCCGCGGCGGATCAGCGGGCGGCGTACCGTCATGCGCGTTTCAAACTCGCCGAACCCCGCGCCGCCGGGGTCACCGGGACCGCCGACGAGGTCGCGGCCGCCGCCGGGCAGCACCTGCGGGAGCTGGAGGAGGTGCTGGTCCGGCTCGCCGCGATCACCGGCAAACCGCGCAGCCGGATCGAGGACGACCTGTCCACGGGCCGCATTCTGAGCGCGACAGAGGCGCTGGAGTACGGCCTGATCGACGAGGTGGTGGCACCGAAGAAGAACGGGCCCCGGTGAAAACCGGGGCCCGTTCTCAGAAGTTCAGGAACTTCAGGAAGCGACCTTGACACCCATGGAACGGGCGGTGCCGGACACGATCTTGATCGCGGCGTCGAGGTCGTTCGCGTTGAGGTCGACCAGCTTGCGCTCGGCGATCTCCTTGACCTGCTGGGCACTGAGGGTGCCCACGGTCGTGGTGAGCGGGTTGGCGGCGCCGGACTGGATACCCAGGCTCTTCCGGATGAGGAAGCTGGTCGGCGGCGTCTTGTAGGCCAGCGTGTGGCTGCGGTCCTCGTAGACCGACACGATGACCGGGATGATCTCGCCCCGGTTCTTCGCGGTGGCCTCGTCGTACTCCACCTTGACGGCACGCATGTTCGCGCCGGTCGGGCCGAGCATCTTACCGAGGTCGACCATCGCGGCGTTACCCGCCTCAAGCGCGAGGGTTACCTCATGGGTCTTCTTCTTGGGAGGCATTGGGTAAGGCTCCTTAGGGTGAGCTGCGGGCCGAGACAACGCAGCTCGCCAGCATCAACGACACACGACAACCCCGAGACCTTACTACCGTTACGACGAGAGGGTCAAAACGGCTGGTGTGCGGGGTCTCGGGTCCGCCACCCAGTGTAGCTCCCGGCTCCGGGGCACCCGGGACCGGCCCGGCGTCAGAACCGGTCGCAGTCACACTCGCGCATGTTCGCCCGGATCAGGTGCACGTACTCCGGGTTCGACAGCTTCCTACCCGCCAGGTAGGTCTCCTCGGTCGACCCCGGGCCCATGTTGTACCCGTTGATCACCAGGTTGAGCAGGCACGGCGACGCGTCGGTCCTGCACTTCGCGGTGCTCAAATCGTAGTTCTCCGCGAAGTACTTCTCCCCGAAGTACTTCGTCAGCCACGCCAGATAGTTCGCGCCGATGATCGCGTTCTGCTGGTAGTCGCCGGAGTCGTAGTTCTTCTCGAACCGCTGGTTGACGAAGTCCCGGGTGTCCGGCATGACCTGCATCAGACCGTATCCACCGTCACAGTTGCGGATGTTCGACACCCAGCCGCTCTCGTGCCACGCCACCGACCGGATCAGGTCGGCCGGCACCCGCAGCTTCGGCGCCGACCCCGGCCAGTACACCTTCGTCGCCGCCGCGTTCAGGGCGGTCTTCGCCTTCGCCCGGGACACCGCCTTGCCGACGTAATCGGCGCACGGCGGCAGCTGCATGTTGAACGGGTCCTCGGTCGGTGACGGCTTGGGCTTCTTGGTGGCCTTCGTCTTCGCCGGCGTGGGTTTCGCGGTGGTCGGCTCCGGCTCCGGCTCCGGTGACTCCTCGGCGACCACCTCGGTCGACGGCGTCGCCGCCACCGGCGCCGCGGCCTGTCTGTCATCCGCGCCGGCCAGACCACACCCCGCCGCCACCACCAGAACCGTCGCCGCAGCCGCGATGTTGAGCCTCTTCATCGACGCGAACCTCCCCCGTGAGACATCGACGGGGAACGCTAACAGGGCCGAGTTGATCACCGCAGACCCGAAAACAGGACAGAAGAGCACAAGATTCGGGTCTTGACCCCGTGTCACGAACGGCAACCTGAGCCGGGAACAATGGACGTCATGCAGACCCGCACCGACCTACGCAACGTCGCCATCATCGCTCACGTCGACCATGGCAAAACCACCCTGGTCGACGCCATGCTGCGCCAGGGCAGCCAGTCCCACGCGCGTGGCGAGATGGCCGACCGCGTCATGGACTCCATGGACCTGGAGCGGGAAAAGGGCATCACCATTCTCGCCAAGAACACGGCGATCAGCTACCGGCCCGCCGAGGGCGACCCGGTCACCATCAACATCATCGACACCCCGGGCCACGCCGACTTCGGTGGTGAGGTCGAGCGCGGCCTCACCATGGTCGACGGTGTCGCCCTCCTCGTCGACGCCTCCGAGGGCCCGCTCCCGCAGACCCGCTTCGTGCTCCGCAAGGCGCTGCACGCCAAGCTGCCGATCATCCTGATCATCAACAAGGTCGACCGGCCCGACGCCCGGATCAAAGAGGTCGTCGACGAGACGTACGAGCTGTTCCTCGACCTCGACGCCGACGAGCACCAGATCGAGTTCCCGATCGTCTACGCGTGCGCCCGGGACGGCATCGCCTCGCTGACCCAGCCGAAGGACGGCACCGTCCCCGAGGACAGCACCTCCCTCGACGTGCTGTTCAGCACCATCCTCAACACCATCCCGGCCCCCAAGTACACCGAGGGCGCCCCGCTCCAGGCCCACGTGGTCAACCTCGACGCCTCCCCGTTCCTCGGCCGTCTCGCGCTCTGCCGCGTGCACGAGGGCACCATCCGCAAGGGCCAGACCGTCGCCTGGTGCAAGACCGACGGCACGATGTCCAACGTGCGCATCTCGGAACTGCTGGTCACCGAGGGCCTCGAGCGCAAGCCCGCGGAGAGCGCCGGCCCGGGCGACATCATCGCCCTCGCCGGTATCCCCGACATCATGATCGGTGAGACCCTCGCCGACGCGGAGAACCCGATCCCGCTGCCGCTGATCACGGTCGACGAGCCGGCCATCTCGATGGTCCTCGGCACCAACACCTCGCCGATGGTCGGCAAGGTCAAGGGCGCCAAGGTCACCGCCCGCATGGTCAAGGACCGGCTCGACAAGGAGCTGATCGGCAACGTCTCGCTCCGCATCCTCCCGACCGACCGCCCCGACGCCTGGGAGGTGCAGGGCCGTGGCGAGCTGGCCCTGGCCATCCTGGTCGAGCAGATGCGCCGCGAGGGCTACGAACTGACCGTCGGCAAGCCGCAGGTGGTCACCAAGGTCGTCGACGGCAAGGTGCACGAGCCGGTCGAGCGGGTCACCATCGACGCCCCCGACGAGTACATGGGCGCCATCACCCAGCTGCTCTCCACCCGCAAGGGCCGGATGGAGGAGCTGATCAACCACGGCACCGGCTGGCTGCGTATGGAGTGGCTGGTCCCGGCGCGTGGCCTGATCGGCTTCCGCACCGAGTTCCTCACCGAGACCCGCGGCACCGGCATCATGCACCACCTCTACGAGCGTCACGAGCCGTGGTTCGGCGAGCTCCGCACCCGCCAGAACGGCTCCCTGGTCGCCGACCGCGCAGGCGCCGTCACCGGCTTCGCGATGATCAACCTGCAGGAGCGCGGCCAGCTCTTCGTCGAGCCGGGCACCGACGTCTACGAAGGCATGATCGTCGGCGAGAACTCCCGCGAGGACGACATGGACGTCAACATCACCAAGGAGAAGAAGCTCACCAACATGCGGGCGGCGAGCGCCGACAACACCGAGAAGGTGATCCCGCCGCGCCGACTGTCCCTGGAGCAGTCCCTCGAGTTCTGCCGCGAGGACGAATGCGTCGAGGTCACCTCGGTGGCGATCCGCATCCGCAAGGTGGAGCTCGACCAGACGGTTCGTGGGCGGACTGCTGCCCGGCGTAAGCACCAGTAGGTTCTGTTCTTCCGGTTCCGGCCCACCTGCTTTCAGCAGGTGGGCCGGTTCTCGTTCGCGGGCCGGCCGGTTCCGTTTCGTGGGTCGGCCGGTTCCGTTTCGTGGGTCGGCCGGTCCCGGTTCGAGGGTCGGCCGGTCCCGGTGCGCGGGTGCGACGGTTTTCGTTCGTGGGCGAACTGGTTCCGCTTCGTGGGTGCGACGGTCCTGGTTCATGGGCGAGCCGGTTGCGGTTCGTGGGTGCGGCGGCCCTGGTTCGTGGGTGCGGCGGTTCTGGGTGGCGGCCGGCCCAGTCCGGGCGGTCAGGCTTGATCCCTTTCCGGTCCCCACCCCGCCATCGGCTCTCTTTCTCCACCAGCGGATCTCCGGTGGTCCGTCGATCTTGGCCGGCTGGCCGCCACCGCTGTCTCACGCGCCTTGATACAGCGGTGACAGCCAGCCCGGGTGGTCCGGCTGGTCCTGAGCGCTGTCTCGGGTGGCCTGAGACAGCGGTGGAGGCCAGCCGGTCATGATCCGCCGCTACGCGGACTGTCCGGAGCTCGCCTCCCGCCGCGGCGGTCGTGCAGGCCGCCCACGCCGCCCACGCCGCCCACGCCGCCCACGCCGCCCACGCCGCCCACGCCGCCCACGCCGGAAATTCTGGCGGCCTCGCGGCCGTGCTGCGGGCCGGGGTGTCTGTGGAGGTCCATACGACGACGGGCCCGGGCGATGTCAGTCGCCCGGGCCCGTCGTGGGTGGTTCTGGGGTTACTTGTTGGTGATGATCTCGCGCTTCTTGTCCCGCGAGGTCTTCATCAGGCTGGCTACCGTGGCGATGGCCAGGGTGCCGAGGATGACCAGCAAGGAGAGCCAGATCGGGATCTCGGGGGCCCAGTGGAAGCCCTCGCCGCCGTTGATGAACGACAGGCTGTTGGTGTGCAGGGCCTCGAGGACCAGCTTGACGCCGATGAAGGCGAGCACCACGGCCAGGCCGATGTTGAGGTAGACGAGACGTTCCAGGAGACCGCCGAGCAGGAAGAACAGCTGACGCAGGCCCATCAGCGCGAACACGTTCGCGGTGAAGACCAGGTACGGCTCCTTGGTGATGCCGAAGATCGCCGGAATGGAGTCGAGGGCGAAGATCAGGTCCGTGGTGCCGATCGCGATCATCACGATCAGCATCGGGGTGAAGAGGCGCTTGCCCGTCTCCGTGATGACGCTGAACCGGCCGTCGCCGAATTCGGAGGAGAGCGGCAGGGCCCGCTTGGCCCAGCGGATCAGGATGTTCTCCTTGAACTCCTCGTCCTCGTTCTCGCCCTTCACCAGCGTGATCGCGGTGTAGACCAGGAACGCACCGAAGATGTAGAACACCCAGGAGAACTGTGTGATCAGCGCGGCGCCGGCGGCGATGAAGATGCCACGCATGAGGAGCGCGAGCACGATACCGATCAACAACACCTTCTGCTGAAGGTGCCGTGGCACGGCGAACCGGGCCATGATGATCACGAAGACGAAGAGATTGTCGACGCTCAGCGAATACTCGGTGAGCCAGCCGGTGTAGAACTCACCGGCCGCCTGGCCACCGGCGCTGACCCAGACCCCGATACCGAAGATGACGGCGAGCCCGACGTAGAACGCGACCCATCCGCCGGCTTCCTTCATGCTGGGCTCGTGCGGCCGGCGCCCGATGATGAGCAGATCGACGGCGAGAACCGCGATCAGCGCGACCAGGGTGGCGACCCAGACCCATGCAGAAACGTTCAACTAAGGACCTCCGGCAGACACGGGTCGTCGCTGCGCCCACCCCCCGCAGGGAGATTGAGAACAGCGACGTGCGACTGTCGGAGGTCTCTTCCGCCACGGGTCGTGCATCCGTGACCACCGGCCCCGGGCCCACCCCGAAGGGCGTTCCGTGTTGACGAGACCGGAGCGGGGGAATACTCCCCTCCCACAGGAGCCATTGTTACGCATCCTCGGCGTGAACGGCACACCGGGAGCCCAGAGAGTGGTACGGCTCGCGGTCGAAACTCCCCATCCGGGCAGAAAAGACATCCGCCGTACGTCAACGGCCTGGCTGATGCCGCCGCTTCCTGAGCCTACGCCGTGACCAGCGATAATCTGCCCGGTTCGCGATCCATACATCCCGTGGGGCATCCTAGTACGGTGCCGATCTGGTGCGTATGGGACGCTTGCGGGCATGGTTCTCGAAGTCACACTGATCGACGTCCTCCCGGGCCGGGAGGGCGACTTCGTCGATGCCTACGAAGTGGCCCGGCCGCTGGTGGCGACCGCCCCCGGCTGCCGTTCGGTCCGGCTCCGGCGCGCCGTGGAATCCCCCCAGCGCTTCGTGCTGCTGGCCGAGTGGGACAGCCTGGAAGCCCATGAGCAGAATTTCCGCCGTTCTGACCGTTTCGCCCAATGGCGCGCTTTGATCGGCGGTTCTCTGGCCCAACCTCCAGTGGCGGAGTACTTCACCGACGCAGGCAGCAAGCGCTAAAAATCCCCGACCGCACCTACCCACCGGGGAGACGGCCCTGCTAGTACTGCAACCCGATGTCGTTGCTTACGGCGGTTCGAGTCGTTTGCGGTAGTGACAGGCTCGAGCTTGTTCCTGGCGTCGGCGGCGAT
>NZ_QGGR01000046.1 GCF_003148685.1 Actinoplanes xinjiangensis
CCGATGGTACTGCACTCGGGAGGGTGTGGGAGAGTAGGACGCCGCCGGACTCAACGTAAGGAAAGGCCCACCCGGGTAACGGGTGGGCCTTTTCTGTGTTTCCGGGACGGGACTCCGCCGGCGGTCGCGGCGCAGCCGAGTGGGTGATCTTGCGGTTGGTGAGGGGTGGAGCGTACCGAAAAAGGGTGTCCTTCTTGACAGGGACGGCTCCGGTTCGGCATAGAGGGGGGTAACGCGGGGCCGACCGGTGCAGGACCAGTGCGAGGGAGGGACGATGCGGATCAGCGACATCTTGCGAGTCAAGGGCGAGCAGGTGGTCACCGTCAGACCGGATGCGAGTATCGAACGGCTGTTGGCCGTTCTGGCGGAACACGGGATCGGCGCGGCTGTGGTGTCGCGGGACGGTTCGGTGGTGGACGGGATCGTCAGTGAGCGGGACGTCGTGCGGGCCCTCGCGGCCCGCGGTGCGGCGGTGCTGGCGGAACCGGTGAGTGCGATCGCGACCACCCAGGTGCGGACGGTCGCGCCGGAGGCACAGCTGGAGGAGGTCGAGCGGTTGATGACCGAGCGGCGGTTCCGGCACGTGCCGGTCGTGGTGGACGGTGTGCTGCGCGGGGTCGTCAGCATCGGCGACGTCGTGAAGAACCGGATCGGGGAGCTGGAGGACGAACGAAGCACCCTGACCGGCTACATCACCGGCGAGCGGGTGTGAACGCCGGGCAGAACCGGTCGGCGCGGTTGTGAGGGCCGGATGGAACCGGTCGGCGCGGCTGTGAGGGCCGGGTAGAACCGGCCGGCGGGTCGCGTGTGAGGCCCGGGTTGGGGAACGGCCGGCGCCACCGTCCATGCGGACGGTGGCGCCGGGTTCGGTGGGTCAGCGGTGCAGTAACGCGGCCAGACGATTGCGGCCGCGGGTCGTGACCTTGGCGGAGCGACGCCTGCTCAGGAGCACGGCGGCGGCTGCCGCGGCGGCCAGGACCAGGGTGGTCGCGGTCGCCGTCTTCTTGGGATGGTTGCGCACCGTCTCGGTCACTCGCCGGCGCGTGGGTTCGGACGTGCCGTTGATGTCGGCGGGGACTTCACTGATCGTGGTCTGGTTCGTGGTCATAGCTCACCTCTCCGGTAAGACTCGCAGGGCTTGGCGGCCGTATGCCCGTTGTATGCCGGGATCCAACCCTGCGTCACGGTTCATTCACGCTTCAGCGCCGACGTTAATCCGACACCGCCGCGGGCGTTGTCACCGATCCGACAGGACTAGTCCCCTCGGGCTCGGCGTCCTCGCGTTCGTCGTCGTCGGGTGTGGTGGTGGCCTGCCGGGAGCCGTAGATGACCGGGACGGCCACCGTCTTGGTGCGGGCGTGGTAGTCGGCCAGCGGGTCGTCCTTGATGTCCTCCGCCTCCACGTCCACGTAGGAGTGCGAGGTCACCGCGGGTGGCGCCACGTCGTCGGCGTCGGACAACAGGCGGTCGCGGGCGGGTGGCGGCGCCGTGGGTGGCCGGGTGCGGGCCCGCGGTACCAGGGCGCCGCCGCTCTTCGGCACGTTCACCAGCACCGGGCTGACGTTGCCGTGCACGACGTCGGCGAGTTCGGCGAGGGCGCGGCGGACCGTCTGACGGCTGGTACGGGCGAAGTTGCCGACCAGCAGCACCCGGTCGCTCAGGGCGGCCAGGGCGATCGCGTCGGCGGCGCTGAGCACCGCCGGCGAGTCGAGGACGATCACGTCGGCGTGTTTCTGCACCGCCCGCAGCACCCGGGCCAACTGGGCGCCGTCCAGCAGGTCGACGTGCTCGCCGTCGCGGGGACCGGCCGCAATGAGGCGCAGGCGCGGCTCCGGGGTCTCCTCCAGCACCTCGGAGACGGTGGTGTCGCCGTCGAGCAGCGTGGTCAGGCCGTGGTCCCCGGTGGTCTGGAAGACGTGGTGCAGCCGCGGGTTGCGCAGGTCGGCGTCGACGAGGACGACGTTACGGCCGGACCGGGCGAGAGTCACCGCCAGGTTGGCGGCGGTGGTGGTGCGGCCCTGCCGGTCGCCGGGACTGGTCACCAGGATCGTGGTCGCGCCGGTCGGGCGCAGTGACGGCTGGAGGCGGGCCCGCAGGTAGCGATAGGACTCGGCGGCCGGCGACCCGGGTTCGCGGACCACGATCGGGACGCCGCCGGGGCGCCGGTGGCGGGGCACGGTCGCCAGCACCGGCGAGCCGGTCAGCGCCGCGTAGTCGTCACGGTCGCGGATCGTACGGCGGGTACGGGCCCGCAGGAACGCGGTGCCGGTGCCGAGCAGCAGCCCGGCGACGGCACCGGCGGCCAGGTACCAGGGGAGCGGGCGGGCGGCCGGGGTGGTGGGCAGGTTCGGTTCGCTCAGCACCGACACCCCGGAGCGGTAGGCGGCGTACGACTCGACGAGCGCCCGGGCCCCCAGGTGTGCGCTGAACGCGTCGTCGGCGGTGTAGACGAACCGCAGCACGTTCGCGCCCGGTGGCACCTCGATGGCCAGGCCGGTCAGGAACGTGCCGGTGTCCTGCCCGACCCGTCCGGCGGCCGGGCGTGCCACCGCGTCGGACAGGATGATCCGGCGTTCCGTCTCCAGGTCCTGTCGGGTCTCGATCAGGACGGTGGCCGCGGACTCCCAGACGGGCCGGGCCGACCGGTGCAGGCCCCAGGCGGCAGTGACGGTCGCGGTGATCACGACCAGTACCCAGAGGCCGTATCTTCGCAGCACCCGTGTGCCCCGCCCATAGGTCGTCATCGCTGGTGGTCCTCCCCGTTGCCTGACTCTCAGGCCGGGAATTCTCTCACCGCGGGTGACTCTCCGCTTCGATCATTACGGCGATTCTCAGCGGACGACGGTCAGCCCGCTCCGGCGCGGGGAACGGAGGCGCCGGTAGGCGTTGACGGCGAACGGCGCCAGGAACAACGCGATGACGTCGCGGACGAAGGGAACGACGACGGCGGACTCCTCGAAACCGACGTCGATGACGGCCCAGATCACCATCCCGGCGCCCGCCGTCAGCACCGCGATCCCGGCCAGCGGGAGGACGGCGGCGCTCGGCCGGCGGAACCGGTCGCCGTGGCCCCGCCAGTAGCCGGGCAGCCAGAGATTCAGCAGGATCGCGAAGAGCAGCGACGGCAGGACCGCCCACCCCACGATGGCGAGCGACAGCAGCAGGCCCGCGCCCTGCAGGGTGGCACCCACCGCGGTGGCGGTGGCCAGCATGATCACGTCGAAGCGGCGGCGCCGGTAACCGGCCTGCGCGGTCAGCCATACGCCGCCGACCACGAGCGGGGCCAACGGGAAGACCGGAACCAGCGGGGCGATCAGGAATCCGGCCAGATACACCGTCACGAACATGGCGGAGCGCAGGGCGTAGCGGGGGTTGCTCACGTCGGCGACGTTCGGCAGGTCACGGCCGGGTCTGAGCGTTTCGGCAAGTGCCCGGCAAAGTCCCGTTTCGTCCAGGGCGGCCGGGCGTTCGGCGATTGCTTGCGCTTTCTTGTGGTTCGCGTCATCGGGGGTAGCCGGGCGGCGGCGGTGGCATTCACGCGGCGCCCCGATCGTACGCATCATGACGCGCATCGATCGCCGTTACTTCATTCTCGGTGGCGCCGCAGCCGCTGGATCGCTCGTTCTGTCCTCCTCCGCCACGGCCGGCCCCCTGAATCCGTTCAGGCTCGGCGTCGCCTCCGGTGATCCGGCCCCGACCAGCGTGGTGCTCTGGACGCGGCTCGCGGTCCGGCCGCTCAACGCCGACGGGCACGGCGGTATGCCCCGCAAACCCATCGCCGTGCAGTGGCAGGTGGCCACCACCGCACGGTTCAGCCGGATCGTCGCCTCGGGCACGGTGAACGCCCGCTGGGCCGACGCGCACTCGGTCCACGTCATCGCCCGGGGACTGCAGCCCGGCGCGGTCTACTACTACCGGTTCCGGGCGTTCGGGCAGATCTCGCCGGTCGGGCGGACGCGTACCGCCCCGGCCGCCGGCACGTTCGGCCCGGACCTGCGGATCGCGGTCGCCTCATGTGCCAACTACGAGAACGGCTACTACACGGCGTACCGCCGGATCGCCGAGGAGAACCCGGGGCTGGTGCTGTTCCTGGGCGACTACATCTACGAGGAGAGCGGGAGTCCGGGGCGGGTCCGGTCGCACGCCGGCGGGGAGACGGTGACGCTGGCCGACTACCGGCGGCGGTACGCGCAGTACCGTACCGACCCGGATCTGCGGGCCGCGCATGCCGCCGCACCGTGGCTGGTGGTGCCGGACGACCACGAGGTGGAGAACAACTACGCGAAGCTGGTACGGGGCAACAGCCGCCCGGCGCTGACCACGGCGCAGTGGCGCGCCCGGCGGGCGGCGGCGTACCGGGCGTACTACGAGAACATGCCACTGCGGTCGGCCTCGTTCTACCGCCGGGTGGGATGGGGCCGGCTGGCCACCTTCCACATGCTCGACACCCGGCAGTTCCGCGACGACCAGCCGTGCGGCGACTACTGGAAGGTGTGCGCGGCCGCGGATGCCCCGAACCGCACGATCACCGGTGCGGCGCAGGAGAAGTGGCTGCTCGACGGTCTGGCCCGGCACTACGGCACCTGGGACGTGCTCGGCCAGCAGGTGTTCTTCGCCCGGTACGCCGACGAGACCGGCGCGGCCAACATGGACGCCTGGGACGGGTACCGCGGCGCCCGCGACCGGCTGCAACGAGGCTGGCTGCAGCGCGGGGTGCGCAACCCGCTGGTACTGACCGGGGACGTGCACGCGGCGCTGGCGAACGACCTGAAACTCGACTACCGCGATCCCGGCTCGGCGACCATCGGCACCGAGCTGATCTGCACGTCGGTCAGCTCGAACGGGGACGGCACCGCGCTGCGGGAGGTGCCGTGGCCCGGGGTCAACCCGCACATCAGGCACTACTCGGAGCGGCGCGGGTACACGATGGTCACGATCGGGCAGGATCGGATCCGGGCCGACTTCCGGGTGCTGCCGCGGGTCAGCCGGCCGGGCGCGCCGGTGTCGACGAATGCGTCGTTCGTGGTCGAGGCCGGGCGGCCCGGCCTGCACCGGGTGTGAGCGTCAGCGGGCGGCACTGGTCAGGAACCGCAGGAGAGGGCGTAGTTCCACCGGTACGCACGGTTCGGCCACGGTGCCGCGCCAGTGCCGCCCGCCGTACTCGACGGCCAGCTGGTACCGGGTCAGGTCGGCGTTCGAGGCGGCACCGATCTGCGCGCCCACCCGGGTCAGGTCGATCTGCTCGACCAGGCTGGTCAGCTGGGCGGCCTGGTCGCGGGGGAGGGTGTCGGAGTCCAGGACGACGCGCAGCGACCGGGCCCGGAATCCACCCGATCGGCGCAGCTCGGCTCGTACACGAAGGGTCACCCCTCCGACGGTGTCACCCGGCCGCCCCGGGCGCTGTCAGATCAAGGGCAGTTCAGCACTCGGGGCGGCCCAGGCGCCAGTAGCCCATGAACGCGACCGCGCGCCGGTCGACGCCACACTCGGACACCAGATGGCGGCGCAGCGTCTTGATCACCGCGGCCTCGCCGGCCAGCCACGCGTAGAACCCGTCCGGGGTGCCCGCCGACTCCTCCGGCACCTCCCAGAGGATGTCGTGGTCGACGTCGACGTCCTCCAGGTCGGCCGCCGCCGGGGTCCGGCAGTCACCGAGCAGCTGCTGCGCGACCTCGCGCACTGCCGGGACCAGCGTGACGCCGTGCTCGGCACCGTCGCGCGGCAGCCATGTCACCGTGAACCCGGCCGGCTTCGCGAGGTCGAACCGGTCCCCGCTCTCCGGCACCTCCAGCAGCGCGTGACCGACCGCGTCCTGCGGCAGGCGGGACAGGATCGACGCGATCGCCGGGACCGCCGTCTCGTCGCCGACCAGCAGAATCCGGCGGGTCGCGGCCGGCGGGTGGAAGTCGATGCCGCCGGACCTGCCGGTGAACTCGGCGTTCGGCCCCATGATGCACATCTTCGAACCCGGGCGGGCGGCCACCGCCCAGCGCGACGCCGGGCCGTTCACCCCGTGCAGCACCATGTCGACGTCGACCTCACGCTGCTCGGCGCGGACGTTGCGCACCGTGTACGTCCGGATCGGGTTGCGCTGTGCGTCCGGCAGGGAACGCCACCGCGTGTACCAGTCGGGGCCGGTCGGCAGGTGGTCGTGGCCGGACTCCTCCAGCGGCGGGATGAGCTTGATCCGCTGGTCCCACCCGTTGTCGGCGAACCGGGCCAGATCCTCGCCGGTGAACGTCACCCGCACGAAGTTGGGGCTCAGCCGGACGATGCGGGCGACCTCGACCGGGAAGAACCGGAACGGGGACACCTCGGTCGGCACGACGGTCTGGGTCACGGTCGCCTCCTTGTTTAGGTAACCCTAACCTAACCGCTCGGTCCGTCGGTGTCACCACCGGCCCCTGCCGCCTCTCTGCCTTCGCACCACGATCGCAACCGTGGTGATTCTGCGGTCCGGGGAGTTCACGCCGATCAGAACGGTCCCAGCAAGAAGGAGATGACATGCCCCAGACCCCGTCCGCCACGACCACGGCACTGACGTTCAGCGACGCCGACGCCCTGCCGTGGCCCGCGGACGACTGGGCAGCGGCCCTCCAGCCGCCCACCGTCCTCATCGCCGACGACGACGGCGACGTCCGCGACCTCGTGGCGGTCAAGCTGCGCGCCGCCGGCTACCGCGTCCTCGAGGCCGACAACGGGCGTACCGCCATGTCGCTCGCGGTCAACGAGCGCCCGTCGCTGGTCCTGCTCGACGTCTCCATGCCCGGCCTGGACGGTCTCGGCTTCTGCTACGAGCTGCACTCGTCCCCGCAGACCGCCCACATCCCGGTGATCATCGTCAGCGGCCGCGGGAACGCCTCCGACGTCATCCTGGGCGAGATGGTCGGCGCCGAGGACTACCTGGTCAAACCGTTCAGCCCGGCCGAGCTCCTGCGCCGCGTCCAGCACCTGGTGCCCGCCCACCCCTGATCGTCTCCGGTCCAGGTTCGCCTGCCCGGCCCGCTTCGGCGGTGCTCCGGGCAGGCGATCTCCTTCTTGTACGGCCACCCGCCCCGTGCCTGTGCCGACACGCGACCACCGCCCGGGCGCGGCCACCCTCAGCGCCCCGGCCGCCGCCCCCTGCACCGCCTCTCACCGGGCCACAACGGTGGATCGCGCCCCGGCTGGTCCACACCGCTGTCTCGGGCGCGCCGAAACAGCGGTGGCAGCCAGCCAGATCTCCCCGGCTGGTCCTCACCGCTGTCTCGCGGCGTTTGAGACAGCGGTGACAGCCAGCCAGATCTTCCCGGCTGGTCCTCACCGCTGTCTCGCGGCGTTTGAGACAGCGGTGAGGACCAGCCGGGCAAGATCGGCGGGTCAGACCCGGAAGCGCTGGACGACCTCGCGGAGTTCGCCGGCGACCTGGGTGAGTTCGCCGACCGAGGACTCGGCCTCGCCGAGGGCGGCCGTGGTGGCGTGGGCGGCGCTGGCGACGGCGTTGATGTTGCCGGCGATGACCGAGCTGCCGTTGGCGGCCTCGCCGATGCTGCGGGACATCTCGTTGGTGGTGGCGGTCTGCTCCTCGACGGCGGAGGCGATCGTCACCTGATAGTCGTTGATCTCGGAGATGATGCGCGAGATCTCCTGGATGGCGACGACCGCGCTGGACGTGTCGGCCTGGATCGCCTCGACGCGGCGGGCGATGTCCTCGGTGGCCTTCGCGGTCTCCTGGGCCAGGTCCTTGACCTCGGTGGCGACCACGGCGAAGCCCTTGCCCAGTTCACCGGCCCGGGCCGCTTCGATGGTGGCGTTCAGGGCGAGCAGATTCGTCTGCTCGGCGATCGCGGTGATCACCTTGACGACGTTGCCGATCTCCTCCGACGACGTGCCCAGTTTGGCGACCGTGTCGTTGGTGGTCTGGGCGACGCCGACCGCGCTGGAGGCGACCTGGGCGGCGTTGTTGGCGTTCTCCGAGATCTCCCGGATGGAGGCGCCCATCTCGTCGGAACCGGCGGCCACCGACTGGACGCTCGCCGACACCTCGCCGGCGGTTCCGGCGACCAGGCCGGCCTGTTCGGAGGCTTCGCGGGCCTCGGCGTCCAGGCGGGTGGTGATCGACGTGAGGCGCTGGGTGACGTCGCCGAGCACCTCGGCGCCGTGGTTGAGCTGGCGGACGCTGGTGAGCAGACCCTCCCGGGCGCGGTTGGTGGCCTCGGCCATCTGGCCGAGCTCATCGCGGGAGCGGACCTCGGCGGGCACCGTCAGGTCGCCGTCGGCCACCGCGCGCAGGGCCGTGGACACCGTCGCCAGCTGACGTTTGATCAGCCGCATCACGCCGATGCCGACGAAACCGGCGATCACGAAACCGAGGGCCAGCCCGCCGAGCGTCATCCAGAGGGCCCGGTGGTACGCGTCGTTGCCCTCCTTCGCCATCGCGTCCGCGCCGGCCTCCTCGGCCGCCTGGAGATCGTTCATGGCGTCGGCCATGCCGGCGTCGCCCTTGTTGAACGCGGGGAGGATGTCCTGCGGGGCCGGCATCTGGAACCCGGACGGCGGCGCCTCCTGGAAGATGATCACGTTGCTGAGGCCGCGGTGATACTCGACGGCCTCGGCGAACGCGTCCAGTTTCGCCAGGCGGTCGGTGGCGCCGGATGCGGTGGCGATCTCGCGGTAGGCGGCGAGGGCGTCGTCGATCCGGGCGGCCGCCACGTCCTTGTCGTCGAGACCCGTCTGTTTGAGGCCGGGGTCGTTGCCGCTGACGCCGGCGTTGTATTTGAGGGCGCTGCGGAACCACTCGGTGAGCCCGTGCCGCATGTTCGCGATCAGTTCCATGCTGTCGACGTGCTGGTCCTTCATGTCCTGCAGGCTGTCGCGCAGGGTGGCGATCCGGGACAGGGCGACCGCGGTGACGACCACCGCGACGAGGGCCACGCACGCGGCGGCGATGGTGCTCTTGAGCAGCAGACTGCGATCGCCGAGGACGCGTTCCAGCATGGTGCGCCGGGTCGGCGTGGTGATGGTGTCCGCCTGCATGGCCCCCACTGTAGGAGCCGTTCCGGGTGATTTTCGGCAGAATGCCCAGGTCGGTCAGCGGAGGCCGTGTACCAGGGCGATGCTGCACCGGGCCCGGTGCAGCAGGTGCCGGCCGATCGACGCGGAGAACGGCACCCGCAGCACCCGCCGGGTCCGCGCCCCGGCCACCACGAGCTGGGCGCCCGCCGCGGCCTCGGCCAGCACCTCGCCGGGCGCACCGACCAGGACCTCGGCGGTGACCGGGACGTGCGGGAACCGGCCGCGCCAGCAGTCGACCACCGCCTCCAGGCGGTGCCGCTCGGCCGCGACGGCGCTCAGGTTCGCGTCGCAGAGCAGGTCGCCGCCGGGCGCCGGCCAGCCGTGCACCGCCCGGACCGGCACCCCCCGGACCGCGGCCTGCTCGAAGGCGAACCGGAGAACCGTGGCGGCGGCCGGCGAATCGTCCACTCCGGCCACCACCGGGGCGGTGTCCCGGGGCTCGCCGCGCACCACCACGACCGGGCAGCGGGCGTGCGTGCTCACCGAGACACTGGTCGAGCCGAGCAGCGCCCGCACCGCGGAGTGCCGTGGCCCGCCGACCACCACGAGCGAGGCCTCGGCACTGCGCTGGGCCAGGGCGACCGCCGCCGTACCGTGCTCGACGCGGGTACGCAACCGGACACAGGGGTGGGTCACGGCGGCCGTCTCCAGGGCCCGGCCCAGCATCTCCCCGACCGCGTCGTCGGTGTCCGCGTCCGGATAGACGGCGGCAGCGGGCATCATCGCCGCGGCGGGGACATAACTGGGCCATTCGTACGCGTAGAGCAGCTCCACTGTGGCGTCGGTTCGCCGCGCCTCGTCGAGGGCCCACCGCGCGGCCTTACGGGCGTCGGGCGAGCCGTCATAACCCACGACGATCCTCTGGGTGGCCACGGCGCCTCCTCCTGAGTCCTCCCCTGATCGTCGTGGGTCGGACTCACTTCTTCAAGACTGCCACGACGGCTTCGGCGACACCCGTCGACGACGCCGGGTTCTGGCCGGTGACCAGGGTGCCGTCGGTGACCACGTGCGGCTGCCAGTCGTCGGCGCCGCTGTGGTGCGCGCCGAGCTGCTCGAGGCGGCTCTGCAGCAGGAACGGGACGACCTCGGTGAGGCCGACGGCGTTCTCCTCGCTGTCGGTGAACGCGGCCACCCGCTTACCGGCGACCAGGGGTGTGCCGTCGGAGAGGGTGAGCCCGATGAGGGCGGCCGGGCCGTGGCAGACGGCGGCCACCACGCCGCCGCGCTCGTAGAGGGCACGGGCGAAACCCGCGAGAGCGGGGTCGGACGGGAAGTCCCACATGGCGCCGTGCCCGCCGGCGAACAGGACCGCGTCATAGCCGGCCGGGTCCAGCCCGGCGAAGGTCGGGGTCTGCTTGAGCGAGACCTGCTCGGTGAACTCCTTCTGCACCGGGTCGGACAGGTCGGCGCCGTCGACCGGGGGCTCGCCGCCGGCCACCGAGGCGAACTCGACCGTGTAGCCGGCGTCGGTGAAGACCCGCCACGGGTGCGCGGCTTCGGGCAGGTAGTAGCCGGTGGAACGCAGGCCGCCCAGGTCGCCGTGACTGGTGAGGCCGATCAGGATCGTGTTCGTCGTCATGCCTGAACCATGCCCCTGCCGAGCCATCGGGAACCAACAGGAAATCTGAAGTCAGTTATAGGAATACTGATGACGTGCTCGACCTGCTGCATACCTTCCTGACCGTCTACCGCGCCGGGACCATGACGCGCGCCGCCGAGACGCTCGGCCTCGCCCAGCCCACCGTCACCGGGCAGCTGCGCACCCTGGAGGGCCGGATCGGTCAGCCGCTGTTCGTCCGCGGCGCCCGGGGGGTGACCCCCACCGCGGCCGCCGACGATCTGGCCCGGCGGCTGGACGGGCCGATGGACGCCCTCACCGCGGTGGCGTCCGGGCTGCTCGGGTCGCCGGCGGCCGGCCGGACCGTGCACCTGGGCGGGCCGGCCGAGCTGATGAGCGCCCGGGTGCTGCCCGCGCTGGCCGGGGTGATCGCCGGTGGCACCGACGTGCGGGTGCGCCTGGGGTTGGCCGACGACCTGCTCACCGAACTGGCCGACGGGCGGCTCGACCTGGTCGTCAGCGCGATCCGGCCGCGCCGGGCGGGGCTGCACGCCGAGCCGCTGTGCGACGAGGAGTTCGTGCTGGTCGCCGCGCCCGGTGTGGATCTCTCCCACCTGCTGGCCTACGCCGAGGAGCTGCCGATCATCCGGCGCTGGTGGCGGCATGTGCTGGGCACCCCGCCGCCGAAGCGCGCGGTCCTGGTCGTGCCGGACCTGCGGGGGCTGCGGGCCGCCGCGGTCGCCGGAATCGGCGCGACCGTGCTGCCACGGTATCTGGTGGAGGAGGAACTGCGGACCGGGGCGCTCGTCGATCTGATGCCCACCGAGGATCCGCCGATCAACACGCTGTATCTGGCCACCCGGGCCGGCGCGCCGGATCTCGCCGAGATCCGGGCCGTCCTCCTCGCGGCCGCCCGGAACTGGTGAAGGTTACCGGGATCACCCATCCACGGTGCGGGATCGGAAACAAGGAGTTGATCTGGGGCGGTTATCGTCCTCGCGCTGCGCCTGGGTTTAGCGAGTATTTACCTCACTGAAACAGGCTATGTGGAGTACGCCCCGAGTACGCCAGTTTGAGGAGAAACGCACCATGGCTGTCAAGGCCGAGTACCTCTGGGTCGACGGAACCCAGCCCACCGCGAAGCTGCGCTCCAAGACCAAGATCCTGGCCGCCGGCGAGAAGCCCGGGATCTGGGGCTTCGACGGTTCCAGCACCAACCAGGCGCCCGGTGACAAGTCCGACTGCGTGCTCCAGCCGGTGTTCGTCTGTCCCGACCCGATCCGCGGCGGTGACAACATCATCGTGCTGTGCGAGGTCGAGCTGATCGACGGCACTCCGCACCCGACCAACACCCGTGCCCCGCTCCGCGCGGTCGCCGAGAAGTACGCCGACCAGGAGGCGATCTTCGGCATCGAGCAGGAGTACACCTTCTTCAAGGACGGTCGCCCGCTCGGCTTCCCGGTCGGCGGCGGCTACCCCGCCCCGCAGGGTGGCTACTACTGCGGCGTCGGCGCGGACGAGGTCTTCGGCCGCGAGATCGTCGAGGAGCACATGGACGCGGTGCTCGCCGCCGGCCTGCACCTGTCCGGCATCAACGCCGAGGTCATGCCCGGTCAGTGGGAGTTCCAGATCGGCCCGGTCGCCGCGCCGCAGGTCGCCGACGAGCTGTGGGTGGCCCGCTGGCTGCTCTACCGCATCGCCGAGGACCACGGAGTCTCCGCCACCCTCGACCCGAAGCCGGTCAAGGGCGACTGGAACGGTGCCGGCGCGCACACCAACTTCTCCACCAAGGCCATGCGCGAGGGCTACGACGCGATCATCGCCGCCGCCGAGGCACTGGGCAAGAAGCGCCAGGAGCACGTCGACGGTTACGGTGCCGGCATCGACCAGCGCCTCACCGGCCTGCACGAGACCGCCCCGTGGACCGAGTACAGCTACGGCGTGTCCGACCGCGGCGCGTCGGTGCGCATCCCGTGGCAGGTCGAGAAGGACGGCAAGGGCTACATCGAGGACCGTCGCCCGAACGCGAACGTCGACCCGTACGTGGTCACCCGCCTGCTGATCGACACGATCTGCTCCGAGCTGGCCTGATCGATTCCCTCGAAAGCCACCGCGCGTACTCTCGCGCGGTGGCTTTCGACGTTCTGCCCGGCGACGCCGTCTCGCCGGTGATCCTGCACGTTCCCCATTCCTCCCGGCGCCTCGTCGAATCCGGGCTCTTTCCGGAGAGGATCGCCGAGGAACTGGACCACCTGACCGACGCGCACACCGATCTGATCGCCGGCATCGCGGCCGGCCTGGCGCGCCGCCGCCCGTGGACCCTCGTCAACCGGCTGTCCCGGCTCGTCGTCGACCCCGAACGGTTCGCCGAGGACGAGATGCTGTCGGCCGGCATGGGCCCGGTCTACACCCACGGGCACGCCGGGCGCCGGTTGCGCGCCGACGACCCGGCCCGCGACGCGGTCCTCATGGAGAGCATCTTCCAGCCGTACGCCGCGGCGATGACCACCCTCGTCGAGGAACGCCTCGCCGCCACCGGGCAGGCGGTGGTGCTCGACGTGCACTCCTATCCGACCGTGGCGCTGCCCTACGAGCTGCACGGGGACGGGCCGCGCCCACCCGTCTGCCTCGGCACCGACCCGTACCACACCCCGGAGCCGCTGATCGCCGCCGCCCGGTCCGTGTTCGGGGAGACCGCGCTGAACACCCCGTTCGCCGGCTGTTACGTCCCGCTGCGGCACTACCACCGCGACCCCGCGGTCCGGGCGCTGATGATCGAGGTCCGCCGCGACCAGTACATGATCGAACCCGGTGGCCCGCCCACCGGCGGTCTCGACTGCATCGCCCGTGCGCTGGCCGCTCTCGTCGATGCGGTCCCCCGCACGGGGTGACCGGCGGTCACCCCGATTTCCTGGCCGGGATGACATGATGGCCGGTGCAGGCGGACGGCCGCCGGGAAGGATACGGCGATCGATGGCGAATTTCGAGGCGAGGACCTCTGCCGCGAGCGGCCGGATCACCGTGTCTCTCACCGGCGAGTGCGACCTGGCGGCCCGGGAGCACCTGACCGCGGTCCTGCTCGACGCCGTGCACCGGGCCCGGGCCGTCTTCGTCGACCTGGCCCGGCTCACGTTCATCGACTCCAGCGGCGTGCACAGCCTCGTCGTCGCCCATCACGCGGCCAAGCAGACCGGCGGGCACATCTACGTGATCAACGCGGCCGGCCCGGTCGCCTCGGTCCTCGAGATCACCGGCCTCGACACCCTGCTGCGCGCCCCGGCGGAGGAGCGCCGCCATGTCTGACCTCTCCGCCGAGGCCGTCGACGGCATGTTCTACGAGGTCCCCGACGACCTGCGCCGGGTCCGGGCCTTCGTCACCGAGCGGGCGCTCGCCCTCGGCCTGCCCGAGACCCGCGTCGAGGTGCTCACCCTCGCGGTCAGCGAACTCACCACCAACACGCTCCAGCACACCGGCGGCGGCGGCCACATCCGGGTCTGGGTCGAGGACGGCCGGCTCGTCTGCGACGTCGTCGACCAGGGGCAGTCCCGCCCTTTCGGCCGTTCCATGCCCGGCGCCGAAGCGATCCGCGGCCGGGGCCTCGCCATCGTCGAGCGGGTCTGCGACGCCGTCTACACCACGGCGGTCCCCGGCGGCACGCTCGTGCGGATCTGCCTCAACCTCTGAGCTCCCCGGTCGCCGCCGGAACCTACGGGCCCCGCCGCCACCTGGGTCTCCAGCCGCACCCGCCCCCGACCGGTCCGGCAGCCATCCGGGCGGCCTTCCCGGCCTCCCGGGCCTCACCGGCCAGCTTCCGGGTCCTCACCGGGCGGCTTCCGGGTCCTCACCCCGGAGGGGGCGCGTAATTCGTGCCGGGCCCGCCCGCGGATGGTCCATCATGGTCGGCGTGGAGGAGGCGAACCTGCTGCTGGACGTCACGGCGACCGGGCGCCCGGCGCTGCGGATCGAGGCGGCCGGCCGGAGCCTGCTGCTGATCCGTCAGGGCGACGATCCGGTGATCATCGCGCGGGTCGAGGACGATCACTACGGCGCCGACTACGTGCGCACCGGCCACTACCGGTCACCGGTCGCGCCACTGCGGGCCGCCCACACGGCCGGGGCCGCCGCCGGTGGCGACACGGCATGGTGGGCGCGGTGGGCCCATCACTTCCGGTCAGAGCTCGCCCGTTCGCGGTACGGCCCACTGCACGCCGGCCGATGGCTGATCAGTTCGCACGTCCCGCGATTGCGATCCGGACTGTGGCGGTGGGAGGTGCTCGGCGCCGACCGGGGCTACCTCGACTGGGTCGGCGACTGGCCGGTGCTGCCCCTGCGCACCCTGTCCGCCGCGGACGACGGGCGGGTCAAGGCCTACCGCAAGCGGATCCACGACGGTTCCCTACCGCCGGTGCTGCTCTGGTGGGTCAGCGGTCTGGTCGGCTACGTGGTGGTGGACGGGCACGACCGGCTGGCCGCGTCACTCGCCGAGGGCCGGGACCCGCCGATGCTCGCCCTCACCCTCGTCGACCCCGAGGCGACCGCCGCCTCGGAGCGGGCACTCGTCGACCGGTACCTGGCGAGCGAGGCACGGATGCGGCGCTACCCGGGTACCGCCGCCGCGCTGACCATTCTCGGACAGCGGCTAGGGACGGACCTGTGGGAGGCGACGCGGGCGGAAGCGCGTACCCGAGCATGGCCCCTGCCCGGCGGAACGCCGGCCTGGACCCGCCTCGCCGCCCGGCACGCACCTGATCTGGCCGCGGTTTAAGCCTGCACGCACCGAATCTTGCCGCGGTTTGGGCCGGCACGCACCGGATCTCGCCGCGGTTTAAGCCGGCACGCACCGGATCTCGCCGCGGTTTAAGCCGGTACCCACCGGATTTCGCCGCGGTCTAAGGCAGGACGCGGACGGCGAGGGTGCACGTGTCGTCGTCCGGGCTTGGGGCGTGCATCAGGCGGTGGAGGCGCGGCAGTGGCTCCGCGCCCGGGTCGGCGGAGACCGCCGACAGGTGGTCACGGATCTCCGTGCAACGGCCGTCGGTGCCTGCGCCGCGGCGTTCGACCAGGCCGTCGGTGTGAAAGAGGACCAGGTCGCCGGCCTCCAGACAGGTGCTCTCCGTCGGGAAGCCGGTCTCCGGCTCCGCGCCGAGCAGCAGGCCCGGAGGGTGTTTCAGGGCGGTGCTGCGGCCGTCGCGGCCCAGCAGGGGTGGCAGGTGGCCGGCCCTGGCCCACGGCAACTCCCGGGTCCGCGGGTCGTAGATCGCCACCAGCGCGGTGCCGGTGATGCCGAGCTGGGCACACAGGCGGTTCATGTGGCCGAGCAGCACGCCGGGTTCGCGGATGCCGATCGACAGCCACGCCACCAGGGCGAACCGCAGGTGTGCCATGCCGCTGGCCGCTTCCAGACCGTGGCCGGCGACGTCGCCGATCGCCAGGGCGACCAGGCCGTCCGGCAGGGTCTGCGCGTGGTACCAGTCGCCGCCCACCCGCACCGCGCTCTCCGCCGGCAGATAGCTGACCATCGCCTCCAGGCCGGCCAGCGGGAACGGGGACCGCGGCACCGGCTGGATCATGTTCTGCAACTGCCCGGCCAGGCGATGCTCGGCCAGGGCGGTGATCTCCCGGGTCCGCAGGCGGTCGCTCAACGACTCGATCTCGGTACGGGAGTCGACCCGCGCCGTCACGTCCTGCACCACCGCGTAGATCTTCACCGGTGTGCCGGACGCGTCGTGGGCCACATCGGACAGGATCCGCAGGTGCTTGACCCGCCCGCCGATGTCGAACCGGACCGTCACGTCCGAGGTGCCGCCGCTGTCCAGGGTCTGCCAGGCCGCCTCGGCGACACCCCGGTCCTCCGGCAGCATCGCCCGCGCCTGATCGGTGCGCGGTAACGGCCCGTCCGCCGGATCCCGCTCGAAGATCGGATACATCCCGGGGGACCAGTCGGTGCGGCCGGTCGTCAGGTCGTACTCGGACCAGCCGAGACTGCCCAGCGCCTCGGTGTGTTCCAGCCGGCGCTGATATTCGTCGACCCGCTGCCACCAGACGAGCAGCCCGCCCAGCACCCGGTAGACACTGATCTCGAACCGGGACTCGGCGATCACCCCGGAACGGCTCTCCTCGAACCGGAACTCGTCCATCCGGCCCGGTGTGCCGGTCGACATCACCTCGACGTACAGATTCCACAGCGGACCGCCGGTCAACTGCGGATACAGCTCGCTGATCAGACTGTCGATGCGCTGCGTCCCCCGGCCGAACACGTCCCGGATCCGGTCACCGGTCGCCGCGATCCGGAAATCCACGATCGTGTCGTCCGGCCCGCGGACGGGCACCAACCAGGTGCAGCCCACCGGAATCGCGGCGAGCAGCTCCCGCACCACGGCCTCAACCGCCATCCGGGCAGCCTATCGGTGGAACGTTCGCACGGGCGCGCCACCGTGCCGTCAGCGGGAGGCGGGCAGCCGGCCCGGCGGACGCGCCGGGGCCGCGAGGGGACGCCCGCGTCGCGTGGTGGCCCCGGTGCTCCTACTGGCCGTACCGGCTGAGGGTCTGCAGGAACGCCGCGTTGGAGGTGCTGGAGTGCAGCCGCCGCAGGAAGCCGGGCATCGCGTCGCGGGGGTTGGTGCTGGTCAGGGCGCGTCGCAGCTGGGTGACCAGCGGGAGTTCGGCGGGGTGCAGCAGCGCCTCGTCGTGGCGGGTGCCGGAGGCGGCGACGTCGACGGCCGGGAAGACGCGGGCGTCGGCGAGCGTGCGGTCGAGTTTGAGGTCGGCGTTGCCGGTGCTCTTCAGCTCCTCGAAGATCAGATTGTCCATCGCGGAACCGGTCTCTACGAGAGCCGAGGCGATGATCGTGACGGAGCCGCCGCCGTCCAGGGCGCGGGCCGCTCCGAGCAGGCGCTTGGGCGGGTGGAGGGCGCCGGTGTCCAGGCCGCCGGAGAGGGTGCGCCCGCGCGGTGGGGCGACCAGGTTGTAGGCGCGGGCCAGCCGGGTCAGGGAGTCGAGCAGCAGGATCACGTCCTCGCCCTGTTCGGCCAGGCGTTTCGCGCGTTCGGCGGCGAGTTCGGCGACGGCGATGTGCTCGTGCGGCGGGCGGTCGAAGGGGGACGCGACGACCTCGCCCTTGATCGTACGGCGCATGTCGGTCACCTCTTCGGGGCGCTCGTCGACCAGCAGCACCATCAGGTGGCAGTCGGGGTGGTTGTGGGTGATCGCGCCGGCGATGTCGTGCAGGATCGTGGTCTTGCCGGCCTTCGGCGGCGCGGCGATGATGGCGCGCTGGCCCTTGCCGATCGGCATGAGCAGGTCGATCACGCGGGTGGTCAGGCGGTGCGGGTCGGTCTCCAGGCGCAGGCGCTCGTGCGGGTGCACCGACGTGGCCTGGTAGAAGTCCGGGCGCGGGCCGGGTGGACGGTTGTTCACCGAGGTCAGCTGGAGTGTGCGGTCGGGGAACCGGAAACCGGTGACCCGGTCGCCGCGGCGCAGGCGCAGGCGGCGTGTCTCCCCGCGGGCCAGCGGCAGATCGTCGGGGGAGGGCGCCCAGCCGTGCGGGCGCAGCAGGGCGCGGTCGTCGGTGATGTCGACGAGAGCGTCGACGGGTACGGGTTCGGACATGGGAGTACTCGATTCGGGTGGAGGCGGCACGGATCGCCGGTGAGGGCGTCGCGAAAACCGGTGAAGGCGTCGCGGGGAGCGCCGGGACAGGCGTTGCGGGAACGCCGGTGGAAGGCGTTGCGGGAACGCCGGTGGTGGCGCTGTGAAGCGAGGATCTGCCGGCCGGAAAAGCCGTGAGTGCCCCGCGACAGCCGGGGGAAGAATGATCACCGGGGGCGATGTGAATTCGCCTGCATCCGGGATCGGACTGGCCCTACCTTAGCACTGCGCGACGATTACAGCGATGATGGCTGCGGACGGACACGCGGGGAGGGAGACCGGGATGCCACTGCTGCGGCGGGTCATCGGGGCGGTGCTGCGCCGGATACGGCTCGGCCAGGGCCGCACTCTGCGGGAGGTGGCCGCGGCGGCCGGGGTGTCGTTGCCGTACCTCTCGGAGGTGGAGCGCGGCACGAAGGAGGCGTCGTCGGAGGTGCTGGCGGCGATCTGCCGGGCGCTGGGCCTGCCCATGCCGGACCTTCTCGACGAGGTGCGCAAGGAGATGCTGCGGCAGGCTCCGGCGCCCGCCTCCCGGTTCGTCACCCACCTGTCGGCCGGCCGCACCAACGGCCCGCGCTGTGCGGCGTCCCGCTGGATGGTCTGCGCCTCCTCCCGGGTGACCGTCAGGCTCTGACGATCGGGTGACCGTCAGGCTGCGACGATCGGGTGACCGTCAGGCTGCGACGATCGGGTGACCGTCAGGCTGCGACGATCGGGTGACCGTCAGGCTGTGACGATCACCGGGGTGCCCGGGTCGACCTGTGCGAGCAGCTCACGCATGCCGGCGGCCGGGGTGCGCACGCAGCCGTTGGACACCTCGCGGCCGAAGGCGGACCGGTTCGTCCAGGCGTGGATGCCGGTGTGCGCACCGCGCAGACTGGCGGCGAGTTTCTCCGGCTCCTCCGGGACGGAGCCGAGCACCAGCGCGTCCAGCCCGGCGTAGACGGCGCCCGACGTGCCCGTGCGCCCGAGCACGAAGGTGCGCCCGTGCGGGGTCGGCGTGCGCTCGGTACCGATCGCGACGGTCCACCGGCCCTGCTCGGCGCCCTCGCGCAGCCACGTCATCCGGCGGTCGGCCAGGCTCACGACGATCTGGTCACGCAGGGGCTCCGGGGTCCAGCCGGTCTCGGGCACCCAGCCGATCGTGCGGTTGGACGACGGCGCGAGGACGGCGGCCCAGCCGTTCTCCCGGGCGACGATCGGGACGACGACCGGCAGGCCGCTGATCCGGGGCGGCAGGTAGGCGCGGGGGCGGCCGCCGGGCGCGTCGTACAGCGCCGTCTTCGTCCCGGGCCGCAGCGCCTCGGTGATCGGGACGACCGATTCCGGCTCCGGGTCGGCGGGCAGGCCGCGGGGACCCTTCGCGTAGGCGATGACCGGCAGGTCGGCGGGTGGTTGCGCGGCCGGCGGCACGGCGGCCGGCGGCTCTGCCGACGCGCGCGGGGTGTCGGCGGCGACGATCGGCTGAGCCGGATCCGCCGGGCCCGGCCCGCCGCCGCGCGTCAGGCGGAACCCCACCAGGGCGGCGACAACGAGCACCATCGCTGTCAGCATCAGCAGGTTTCGGCGGCTCCGGCTGATCGGCATCAGCCAAGGGTAGCGGTGTCCCGTTCGGGTGGATAATCGGCCGATCCGTCCCTGCACCGGCAGGACGGACGGTGCGCCGAGTGGTGCCGGTAACTCCCACTGCCAAGGAGGGGATTGCCGGGGCTAAGGTGATCACATGCTGCGCAGGCTGGGTTTCCTGACCATCGGGCTGTTCGACGAGGCGGATCCGCGCCGCGGCCACGAGTCCACCCTCGAGATCATCGAGCTGGGCGAGAGCCTCGGCTTCGACAGCGCCTGGCTGCGCCACCGGCATCTCCAGTTCGGCATCTCCTCGCCGGTCGCCGTGCTCGCCGCCGCGTCGCAGCGCACCAGCCGCATCGAGCTGGGCACCGCGGTCATCCCGCTGGGCTGGGAGAACCCGCTGCGCCTGGCCGAGGACCTGGCCACCGTCGACCTGCTCTCCGGCGGCCGCCTCAACCCCGGGGTCAGCGTCGGGCCGCCGATGCGGTTCGACCGGGTCAGGGACACCCTCTACCCGGACACCGCCGACGCGGAGGACTTCAGCTACACCCGGGTCGAGAGACTCCTCGCCGCGGTACGCGGTGAGCCGGTCACGTCGTTCGCCGGTTTCGACGGGTTCGAGCAGTTCTCCGACCGGGTCCAGCCGCACTCCCCGGGTCTGGCGTCCCGCCTCTGGTACGGCGGCGCAAGCGTGCGCTCGGCGCAGTGGGCCGGCGAGCACGGCATGAACTTCCTGACCAGCAGTGTGGTGAAGGCCGAGGAACCGCTTCCGCAGGACTTCGAGCAGATCCAGCTCGCGCACATCCGGGCGTTCCGGGCCCACCACCCGGACGGTGACCGGGCCCGGGTCTCGCAGGGCCTGGTGGTGATCCCCACCGACAGCGCCTCCCCGGCCCAGGTCACCAGATACCGGGAGTATGCGGCGAAGCGTCTCCCGCGCACCCTGACGCCGCAGGGCCCGGCCCGGATGATGTTCGCCCCGGACATCGTCGGCAGCTCGGCCGAGATCGCCGAGCGGCTGAACGGGCACGCCGCCTTCCGGGAGATCGACGAGGTGGCGTTCGCGCTCCCGTTCACCTTCGAGCACGACGACTATGTGCAGATCCTCACGGACATGGCGACCCGTCTGGGTCCGGCGCTGGGCTGGAGCCCGGCAGCCGGACGGTGACGACGAGCCCGCCGCCGTCCCGCGGGTGGGCCACGACCGTGCCGCCGTGGGCGCGGGCCACCGACCGGACGATCGACAGTCCCAGGCCGGCGCCCCTGGCGGAGGTCACCCGGTCGCCGTCGAGGCGGCGGAACGGTTCGAAGAGCGCCGCCACGTCGTAGACCGGGATCACCGGGCCGGAATTGCTGACGGTGATCGTCGCGGTCGGGCCGCTCTCCACCCGTACCCATCCGCCCGGGTCCGGATCGTTGTGTCTGATGCCGTTCTCCACCAGGTTGCGGACGAGCTGTTCGAGCAGCAGGCCGTCGCCCTCGGTGGGGGCCGGCCCGGCGACCACGGTGAGCTTCACTCCGGCCGCCTGCGCCTCGGCCCCGGTCTGCTCGGCCACGTGCGACACCACGTCGGCCAGGTCGACCGGGGCGGTCGCGGGCAGCTCCTGATCGGAGCGGGCGAGCAGCAGCAGGCCGTTGATCAGCCGCTCGTGCCGGGTGTTGATCTGCAACAGGTCCTCGCCGAGCCGGATCACGTCCGGTGACGCGGTCCGGCGGTGCATGGCCAGCTCGACCAGCGCCCGGTTGAGGGTGAGCGGGGTGCGCAGCTCGTGGGAGGCGTTGGCGACGAACCGCCGTTGCGAGTCGAAGGCGTGTTCGAGACGTTCGACCATGCCGTCGAACGTGTCGGCCAGTTCCTTCACCTCGTCGTCCGGGCCGTGCAGGTGGATGCGCTGCTGGAGGCCACGTTCGGCGGCGATGCGCCGGGCGGTGGCGGTGACCCGGTGCAGCGGGGCCAGCATCCGGCCGGTGAGCACCCACGCGGACGCCCCGGCGGCGATCGCCACGAACAGGAAGGCCAGCGCGCCCTGCTGGAAGAAGGACCGGCTGACCTCGGCGACCTGGGCGTCGATGAGCCGGTCCGCGGCTTCGCCGGTGAGCACCACGTCGTTGTTGACGATGACGCGTTTGAGGTTGTGGCCGTCCCCGATGGCGGGCGGGGTGAGCGTCCACGGCAGCTGGTTGCGGAACAGCAGGTAGGTGACCCCGAGCAGGGCCAGGCCGGCGACCAGGAAGAACCCGAACCAGACCAGGGTGAGCCGCAGGCGCAGCGTGGGCCGGGGGAGTCTCATGCGATCCGGTACCCGACGCCGGGCAGGGTGTCGATGATCTGCGGGTCACCGAGCTTGCGGCGCAGTTTGAGGATCGCGAGCCGGACCGCGCCGGTGAACGGGTCGGCGTGCTCGTCCCACGCCTTCTCCAGCAGGTGCTCGGCGGAGACCACGGTCCCGTCGGCGCGCAGCAGCTCGAACAGCACGGCGAACTCCTTCTTCGACAGCGACACGTACCGGCCGTCGCGGGTGACCTCGCGGCGGGCCGGGTCGAGGGTGATCCCGGCGCGGCGCAGCACCGGCGGGGCGCCCGGCCGGGTGCGGCGGCCCAGCGCGAGAACCCGGGCGGCCAGTTCCGGCATGGCGAACGGCTTGGTCAGGTAGTCGTCGGCGCCGAGCGACAGCCCGGCCACCCGGTCACCGACCCCGGCGGCCGCGGTCAGCATCAGCACCCGGGTCGCCCGGCCGTCGGCGACCATCCGCCGGCACACCTCGTCGCCGTGCACGCGCGGCAGATCCCGGTCCAGGATCACCACGTCGTAGTCGTTGACGCCGATGCGTTCGAGGGCGGCGGCACCGTCACCGGCCACGTCGACGGCGTGTGCCTCCTCGCGCAGCCATTCGGCGATCGCGTCGGCGAGCATCCGCTCGTCCTCCACCACCAGGATCCGCATCCGCCGATCGTGTCATCCGCGGTGTTTCCGCGGTGTTGGCGTTTCCGCGAACGCCGCGGAAACAGCGTCCCGCGTTGGCTGTGGCCCATGAAGAGACTCATGCCGTGGTTGGCCCTCGTCCTCGTGCTCGGCGGCTGCGCAAGCGCCGCGGAACCCGCCCCCGCCACCTCCCCGGACCCGGACGCCCGCAACCTCAGGTTCGCCGAGTGCCTGCGCGAGCAGGGCCTGGACGTGCCCGACCCGGAGCCGGGCAAGGGCATGACGCTCAAGTTCGGCCCGGGCAGCGACCAGCGGAAGGTGCAGGACGCGATGGAGGCGTGCCGGGAGTGGGCGCCGCAGGGAATGGCCGGCGGCGCCGCGCCCGACCCGTCCCGCGACGCCACGATGCGGGAGTACGCCCAGTGCATGCGCGACAACGGCGTCGACGCGTTCCCGGACCCGGAGGGCGGCATGGTGCGCCTGGACCCGGGCGCCGCCGAGGACCCGGACTTCGAGGCCGCCGAGAAGGCCTGCGCGTCGCTGATGCGGGTCCCGCGGTGAGCGGCCGGGCCGTGAAGATCGTCGCCGGGGTGGTGGCGGTCGCCTCGGCGGGCGCGGCGGCGGTCCTGGCGGCACGGCCGGGAGCGGGTGGCGGCACCGACGACGGCGACCGGCTGCCGCCGGCCATCACCACGATCACCCGGGGCACGTTGCGGGAGTCGGTGGAGGCCGACGGCGAGCTGGGGTACGGCCCCACCCGCACCACCGCGGCCCGGACCGCCGGCACCGTCACGTGGCTGCCGGCCGGCGGCGCGCAGGTGACCCGTGGCCGGCCGTTGCACCGGATCGACGACGACCCGGCGGTGCTGATGTACGGCCCGGTCCCGGCCTACCGCGACCTGTCCCCGGGCGACGAGGGCCGCGACGTGGCCCAGCTGGAACGCAACCTGGCGGCTCTCGGCTACGACGGCTTCACGGCCGACGACGAGTACACCGGCGCCACCGCCGACGCGGTCGAACAGTGGCAGGAGGACAACGGCCTGCCGGAGACCGGGGTGCTGCGGCTGGGCCAGGTGGTGTTCGCGTCCGGCCCGGTCCGGGTCGACTCGCTGATCGCCGAGGCCGGCCAGTCCGTCGCCCCCGGCCGTGACCTGCTCACCTGGACCGGAACGAGCAGGGTGATCACGGTACGGCTGGACGTCGCCGACGGCCCGGTCGCGAAGGCGGGCGCGACCGTGTCGGTCACCCTGCCGGACGGACGGCGGGCCGCGGGCAGGGTCACCGAGGTGGCCACGGTGATCGAGCCGGGGGCCGGCGACGACGGGCCCACCACCGAGGTCGAGGCCCAGATCGCGCTCACCGACCCGAAGACCGCCGCCGCGCTGGGAAGCGCCGCCGTGGACGTCACCTTCACCGCGGCCGAGCGCCGGAACGTCCTGACCGTGCCGGTGGCCGCGCTGATGGCGGCACCGGACGGCGGCTTCGCGGTCGAGGTCGTCGACGGTGCCGGCACCCGGCAGGTACCGGTACGGACCGGGCTGTTCGCCGACGGGCGGGTCGAGATCACCGGCGACGGCCTGGCCGAGGGCACGACGGTCGGGGCGCCGCGGTGATCGAGCTGATCGAGGTGACGAAGGCGTACCCGGGTGGGGTGACCGCCCTGGACGGGGTGAACCTGTCGATCTCCGCCGGCGAGATGGTCGCCGTCGTGGGCCCGTCCGGTTCCGGCAAGTCGACCGTCCTGCACCTGATCGGCACGCTGGACCGGCCGACCTCCGGCATCGTGCGGATCGACGGGCACGACGTGGCCGGGCTGCCCGACCGGCGGCTCGCCGCCCTGCGGGCCGCCCGGATCGGGTTCGTCTTCCAGCAGTTCCACCTGGCGGCCGGGACGAGCGCACTGGACAACGTGGCCGACGGGCTGCTCTATCAGGGGGTACGGCGGACCGAACGGCGCCGCCGGGCCGCCGGGGCGCTGGAACGGGTCGGCCTGGGACACCGGTTACGGCACGATCCGCACGAGCTGTCCGGCGGGGAACGCCAGCGGGTGGCGATCGCGCGGGCCGTCGTGGGCCGCCCGCCGTTGCTGCTGGCCGACGAACCGACCGGGGCCCTGGACTCCCACTCCGGCGACGGGGTGATGCGCCTGCTGGCGGAGCTGAACGCGGCCGGTACCACGGTCGTGATCATCACGCACGACCGGGAGATCGCGGCGTCCGTACCCCGGCAGATCCTGATGCGCGACGGCCGGATCCGGACCGGGGAGGTGGCCCGATGAGATTCACCGACGTGGTACGCGTGGGTGGCGCCGGGCTGCGGACCCGGCCGATGCGGGCGTTCCTGTCCGCCCTGGGGATCGCCATCGGGATCGCGGCGATGGTCGCGGTCGTCGGCATCTCCTCGTCGTCCGGTGCGGAGCTGGACCGCACCCTGTCGGCGCTGGGCACGAATCTGCTGACCGTCGGACCCGGGCAGACCCTGCTCGGCGCGGAGGCGGAGCTGCCGCTGGAGGCCGAGCCGATGATCGAGCGGATCGACGGGATCGAGGCGGTCTCGGCGATCGGCCGGATCGGCGACGCCAAGGTGTACCGCTCGGAGAAGATCCCTTCCGTGCAGACCGGGGGCATGATCGCGTACGCGGCCCGGGAGGATCTGCCCGGCACGGTCGGCGCGACGATCCGGGACGGCGCCTGGCTCACCACCGCCACCGGCAGCTTCCCCGCGGTGGTGCTCGGTTCCGCGGCCGCCGAACGGCTCGGCATCGGCGCCCCCGGCCCGGACATCCAGATCGTGATCGGCGGAGTCCGGTTCACCGTGACCGGCATCCTCGACCCCGTCCCGCTCGCCGCCGAGCTGGACAGCGCGGCCCTGGTGGGCTGGCCGTCCGCGGCCCGGTGGCTGGCCTTCGACGGGCACGCCACCACGGTGTACACCCGGTCCGCGGAATCCCGCCTGGCGACCGTGCGCGGGCTGCTCGCGGCGACTGCCAACCCGCCGGCGCCGAACGAGGTCGAGGTGTCCCGCCCGTCCGACGCCCTCGCCGCCAAGCAGGCCACCGGGCAGGCGTTCGCCGGGCTGCTGCTCGGCGTCGGCGCGGTGGCGCTGCTGGTGGGCGGGGTGGGGGTGGCCAACACGATGGTCATCTCGGTGCTGGAGCGGCGGCCGGAGATCGGACTGCGGCGGGCGCTGGGCGCCACCCGCGGGCAGATCCGCCTCCAGTTCCTCGCCGAGTCACTGCTGCTGTCGGCGCTCGGCGGGGCCGGGGGAGTGCTGCTCGGGGCGGCGGTGACGGCCGGTTACGCCACGTATCGGCTGTGGCCGTGGGTGATCCCGTCGTGGGCGCTCGGCGGCGGTGTGGGCACGACGCTGATCATCGGCGGGGTGGCCGGCCTCTACCCGGCGGTACGCGCCGCCCGCCTCGCCCCCACGGAAGCTCTTGCGACCCCGTGAACATACCCGCTATCTGGAGAAATAGATGAACGTAGCTGATTTTCGGGGATAATCTTGGCGTACCACATCAGTTCGCTGGACAGGCGGTGGCGCGCATGTCCGATCGCAGATCCGTGGTGCGGCAGCGTCAACTGGACCCGACGCTCTGTCACCTACTCCGAGCGACCGCGGTGTCGCATGCCCGGGTACGGCGGCTGGCCGCACTGCGGATCGGCATCTCCCTCACCCTGGCCGTGACCGGGCTCGTCGCCGTCCTGGCCGGATCGCTCAACGCCACCCCGTTCACCCGGTCGCTGAGCATCACGGTCACCGTCGCCGGCGCGCTCTGGGCACTTGTCTACTCGCTGGGCCTCGCCTCGTGGGCGCACCGGGAGTTGCAACGGGCCGCGCTGCTCCAGGAGACGTTCGAGGTACGGCTGTTCCACCTGCCCTGGAACCACGTGCTCGCCGGCGACGAGGTGCCGGCCGAGGACGTGCACAAACTCAGCAGCCGGTTCCGCGGCTCGGAGGACTCGCTACGGGTCTCGTACGCGATGCCGAACCTGCCGGCGCCGTTCGACGTGCTCGCCCGCCAGCAGCAGAACCTCGCCTGGGGCGGCCGGGTCCGCCGCAGGTACGCCCGCGCGGTCCTGGCCGCTCTCCTCGCCTGGACGGCGTTCGGTCTGCTCACCGCGATGCTCCGGGGCTCCACCGTGACCGACTTCCTGGTGCAGTGGTGCGTACCGTCGCTCGGTCTGCTGATGCTCGGCTGGGACACGTTCCGCGAGCAGCGCGGCATCTTCACCGACCGCCGCAGGGTCGGGCGGTGGTCCCGGTCGCGCTCCCTGCACGCCGCTCCACTGAGTCAGGAGCCGGCCACCCGCCAGGAGCTGTGGCTGATGGCCCGGCAGGTCCAGGACCAGCTGTTCCTGACCCGCCGCCGGGCGCCGCGCGTGCCGTCCTGGTTCTTCCGCCGCTACTACCTCCAGGACAGCAGCGACTTCACCGCGGGCCTGGCCGAGACGCGCCGCGCCCTCGTCGACGCCGGCCTCACCATCCGCGCCTACCGCCGTCCATAACCCCGGCTGGCTCTCACCGCTGTCTCAACGAGCGCGAGACAGCGGTGGGCGCCAGCCGAAAAGATCCAGCTGGCTGTCACCGCTGTCTCGGCGGGCGTGAGACAGCGGTGAGGACCAGCCCGAAAAGGACCGGCCCGAAAGGCGGGGTCAGCCGTGGGTGAGGCGGGCGGCGAGGCCGTCGACGAACATCATCAGCGCGAACTCGAAACTGTCCCGGTCGACGCTGTCGGCGTGCTCGCGCAGCCGGTGGGCGTCCCCCAGGGACGGGTAGCGGTCCAGGTAGACCTGCACGTCGTCGACGAACCCGCGGGAGAAGCTGCCCATCGCCGCACCCAGCACCAGGTACTTCGTGGACGCACCGATCATGGTGGCCTCCCGCGGCGGCCAGCCGGCGGCGACCAGGCCGCCGTGGATGGCGTCGGCGCGGCGCAGGGAGGCGTCGCGCTGGCCGGGGCCGCGGGCCAGGAACGGCACGATGTTCGGATGCTCGGCGAGCGCCGCCCGGTAGGAGCGCGCCCAGGTGAGCAGGCCGTCCCGCCAGCCGTGGGTGAAGGCGGAGACGTCCACCTTCTCCATGATCTCGCTGGCCACGTCGTCGAGCAGGTGTTCCTTGGTGGGGTAGTGGAAGTACAGCGCGGGTGCCGAGACGCCCAGGGCGGCCGCGAGCTTGCGCATGCTCAGCCCGTCGAGCCCGTCCCGGTCGATGATCTCCAGTGCGGACGCGCGGATGCCGGCCTGGCTGAGCAGCGGCGTCGTCGGCCGGGGCATGCGGTCCTCCACGGGGCTTGGTTTATCTAACGCTGTTAAGTTAGCATGGCCCGAGAAACCTGACAGCGTTCAATTACGGGAGCCGCTATGGACCTCGGCCTGACGGCGGAACAGCAGCAGTTCCAGGACCTGGCCCGGGATTGGGTGGACCGCGAGGTCGTGCCGCACGCCACCGAGTGGGACCGGACCGAGCAGGTCGACACCAAGATCGTCGGCAAGCTCGCCGAGCTGGGCTTCCTCGGCCTCGGGATCGACGAACAGTGGGGCGGCTCGGGCGGCGACTTCCTGACGTACTGCCTGATGATGGAGGAACTCGGCCGCGGGGACACCTCGGTCCGCGGGATCGTCTCGGTCTCGCTCGGCCTCGTCGCCAAGAGCATCCAGGCGTATGGGACCGGCGAGCAGAAGTCGGCCTGGCTGCCGAAGCTCTGCGGCGGCGAGATGCTCGGCTGCTTCGGCCTGACCGAACCGGGCACCGGCTCCGACGCGGGTTCCCTGATCACCAGGGCGGTCCGTGACGGCGACGGCTGGGTGATCAGCGGCGAGAAGATCTTCATCACCAACGGCACGTGGGCCGGAGTCGCGTTGATCTTCGCGCGCACCGGTGGCCCGGGTCCGAAGGGGATCACGGCCTTCCTGGTCCCGACCGACTCGCCGGGCATGGAGAGAACCGAGATCAAGGGCAAACTCGGCCTGCGCGGTCAGGCCACCGCGTCGATCAGCCTCGACGGGGTCCGGGTGGGCGCCGACGCGCGGCTCGGCGGGATCGGCGAAGGTTTCAAGATCGCGATGGCCGCCCTGGACAAGGGCCGCATAGCGGTGGCCGCGGGCTCCGTGGGGCTCGCCAGAGGCTGCCTGGAGGCCTCCGTCGCGTATGCCAGGGAGCGCAGCCAGTTCGGTAAGCCCATCGCCGGCTACCAGCTCGTCCAGGAGATGATCGCCGACATCGCGGTCGAGACCGACGCCGCCCGCCTGCTCGTCTGGCGCGCCGCCGATCACGTCGACCGCGGTCTGCCCTACCGCACCGAGGCCTCGATGGCGAAGCTGTTCGCCACCGAGTCCGCTGTCAAGGCCGCCAATCAGGCCATCCAGATCTTCGGAGGGTATGGCTACGTCGACGAGTTCCCGGTCGGCAAGGCCATGCGCGACGCCCGGGTCACGACCCTCTACGAGGGCACCAGCCAGATCCAGAAACTGCTCATCGGCCGCGCGCTGACCGGGATCAGCGCGTTCTGACCACGGAGGTTGAAATGAGTCGCGTCGCCATCGTCACCGGTGCAGCGAGAGGTATCGGCGCCGCCACCGCCATCCAGTTCGCCCGCGAGGGCACGTCCGTCGCCGTGCTCGACCTCGACGAGCAGGCTTGTGCCGAGGTCGTCGACCGGATCACGGCGTCCGGCGGGACCGCTGTCGCGTTCGGCTGCGACGTCGCCGACGAGTCCCAGGTCGATGCGGTGGTCAACAAGGTCGCCGGCGAGTTGGGCGGGGTTGACGTGCTGGTCAACAATGCCGGGGTGCTCCGTGACAACCTGCTGCACAAGATGTCCGTCGCCGACTGGGACGTGGTGATGAACGTGCACCTGCGCGGCGCGTTCCTGTGCAGCCGGGCCGCTCAGCGGCACATGGTCGCCAAGCGCTCGGGCAAGATCGTGAACACGTCGAGCGTGTCCGCGCTGGGCAACCGCGGCCAGGCCAACTACTCCGCCGCGAAGGCGGGCATTCAGGGTCTGACCAGGACTCTCGCGATGGAGCTGGGCCCGTTCAACATCAACGTCAACGCGGTGGCGCCCGGCTTCATCGTCACCGAGATGACCGACGCGACCGCCGCCCGGGTCGGCATCTCCGCCGCCGACATGCGGGCCAAGGCCGCCGAGATCACCCCGCTGCGGCGGGTCGGCCGGCCGGAGGACGTGGCCCGGGTCGTCGCGTTCCTCGCCAGTGACGCGGCATCCTTCATCACCGGGCAGACGATCTATGTGGACGGCGGACGCCGTCTCTAGAAGGGAATAGCGACAGATGCGCCGCACTGTTTTCAACGAGGACCACGAGTCGTTCCGCCAGATGCTGCGGGCGTTCATCGAGGCCGAGGTCGTGCCCCGCTACGACCAGTGGTTCGTCGACGGTCAGGTCCCGCGCGACTTCTACAAGCAGCTCGCCGAGCTGGGCCTGTTCGGCATCGAGGTGCCGGAGGAGTACGGCGGCGCCGGCATCGACAGCTTCAAGTTCGCCGCGGTCCAGACCGAGGAGACGATGCGTGCCGGCGTCTCCTTCGGAGCTGCCGGGGCGCACGTCGCGCTGGGCCTGCCGTACCTTCTGGACCTGGGCACCGACGAGCAGAAGCGGCGCTGGCTGCCCGACTTCGTCTCCGGCGACACGATGTATGCGCTGGCCATGACCGAGCCCGGCACCGGCAGTGACCTGGCCGGCATGAGCACCACGGCGAAGCTGAGCGAGGACGGCACGCACTACGTGCTCAACGGCGCGAAGACCTTCATCACCGGCGGGGTCCTCGCCGACCGGGTGATCGTCTGTGCCCGTACCTCGCCGTCGAAGCCCGACGACCGCCGCTACGGCATCACCCTGCTGAACGTCGACACGTCGCTGCCCGGCTACTCGGTCGGCCGCAAGCTCGACAAGCTGGGTCTGCGCACCTCCGACACCGGCGAGCTGGCGTTCGTCGACGTGAAGGTGCCGGTGGAGGACCGGCTCGGGGAGGAGAACAAGGGCTTCTACTACCTCGGCAAGAACCTGCCGAAGGAGCGCCTGAGCATCGCCTTCGGCGCGTACGCGCAGGCGGCGGCCGCGATCCGGTTCGCCAAACAGTACGTGCAGGACCGCAAGGTCTTCGGCCAGACGGTCGCCAGCTTCCAGAACACCAAGTTCGAGCTGGCCGCCTGCCAGGCCGAGGTGGACGCCGCGCAGGCGGTCGCCGACCGGGCCCTGGAGGCGCTCGACGCCGGTGAGCTGACCGCGGCCGAGGCCGCGTCGGCGAAACTGTTCTGCACCGAGGTGGCCCACCGGGTCATCGACCGCTGCCTCCAGCTGCACGGCGGCTACGGCTTCATCAACGAGTACCCGATCGCCCGCCTCTACGCCGACAACCGGGTCAACCGGATCTACGGCGGCACGTCCGAGGTCATGAAGATGATCATCGCCAAGGACATGGGCCTCTAAGAACAACCTCATCCGGTACGGGCCACCACGCCCGCCGGAGCCGACGCAGTCCCCGGGCCACCGCGCGACACCCGCGGTGGCCCGGACCGCGACGCGACCGCCGGGCCGGTGCGACGGTCACCGGGCCCACGCAACCCCGCCTCCGGGTGCGGGGCTACGCCGGTGGACCCGGCTCCGCCCGTACCGTCGCCGTGTCGTGCCGGTGGACCAGGGCAGCCACGATGACCACCGCGGTCCACGCCGCGAGGCCGGTGACCAGGGCGCCCGACGCCGTGTCCCCCCAGTCGCCGACGTGAGCCGCGGAGGCCTCCCCGGCGCTCAGCGACAGTGACGCCATGCCGATGGCGCAGGCCGCCGCCAGCGGCGGGACCACCCACAGCCACGCCGCCGGGAAGTCGAGCCGGCCGATCTGCATCAGCCCGGCCACGCTGACCACCGACCAGCCGACGGCCAGGACCAGCGTCCCGGCCGTGCGGGACTGCCGCGACGGGAGCCAGCCCGCGAGCAGGACGCCGAGGCCGACGCCGAGAAGCGCATAGAGCGGGAACGCCAGGAGCAGCGGACCGTGCTGGACCTCGCCGACGACGGCGGGCTCCCACAGCACCCGCCCGTCCCCGCCGATCCGCAGCCGTTCACCGCCGAGCGCGCGCGCCGTCAGGAACGCGGCCGCCGCCATCGCCGTCCCGGTGCCCGCCGCGATCACCAGCGCCACGGGATACCGGTGGCGGTGTGCCAGCCACATTCCGGTGAGGAGGGCGAGCAGGTGCCCGTACAGGTAGCCGGAGGTGTTGCGCATGACCTCCCGGTTGTACCGCCACTCCCACTGCTGGCCCTCGCCCTGCGGGTCGTAGTTGATCCAGGTCAGGTAGAAGCCGTCGTTGGCCGGTACCAGCACGGCAGCCAGCAGCACGGTGGCCGGAATCGCCCAGAGGACCCTCATCCGCCCAGACTGCCCTCACCGGCGGGTGCTGTCGAGGTGGGGTTCTAGGCTGCGGGCATGGCGATTCTGCACAAGGCGACGATCGTTCCCGGCAAACTCGAGCTGCTCGCGGTCTGGCTGCCCACCCGGTCCTGGTTCGACGGTCCGGCCGTCGAGCCCGAGCGGGTGGCGGCGGCCCGGTTCGACGACCCGGCCGGTGCGGTCGGTGTCGAGACGCTCATCGTGCGGGCCGGTGACGGGCCGATGCTGCACGTGCCGCTCACCTACCGGGGCGCGCCGCTGCCCGGCGCCGACGAGTGGCTGGTCGGCACCACCGAGCATTCGGTGCTGGGCCCCCGCTGGGTCTACGACGCGGAGGGTGACCCGGTCTACCGGGCGGTGGTCGCCGAGACGATCCGGTCCGGTGGGCACGAGGCGGCCGAGGAGGTGCTCGCCGACGGCGCGACGGTCCGCCGGGAGCCGTCGCTGCGGCTGCGCGGCAGTACCGCCGAGCCGGGCGACGTGTCCGGCGACCTGACCGTGGTCCGGACGATCGGGCCGGTGATGGCGATGGGTGCGACGCTGACCGGCACCTGGGACGGCGACGGCTCCCCGGCGGTCCTGGTGATCCTGAGCTAGAGGGAGCTAGAGGGCGTCGGACGCCTTGCGGGCGGCGATCAGGATCGGGTCCCAGACCGGGGCGTACGGCGGGGCGTAACCGAGGTCGAGGGCGGTCATCTCGGTGACCGTCATCCGGTTCCACACGGCGACCGCGAACGCGTCGATCCGCTTGGCCGCCTCGGCCCTGCCGACGATCTGGGCCCCGAGCAGCAGCCCGGTGTCCTTCTCGGCGATCACCTTGACGGTCATCGGCACCGCTCCGGGGAAGTATCCGGCCCGGTTGGTCGACTCGACGGTCGCCGTCACGAACCGGAACCCGGCCGCCTCGGCCTCCTTCGACGACAACCCGGTACGGGCCACCTCCAGGTCGCAGATCTTGGTGACGGCCGTGCCGATGACGCCGGGGAACGTGGCGTACCCGCCGCCGATGTTGATGCCGGCGACCCGGCCCTGCTTGTTGGCGTGGGTACCGAGCGGGATGTGCGACGGCCGCCCGCTGACCAGATGGGTGACCTGGGTGCAGTCGCCGGCCGCCCATACGCCGTCGACGATGCCGTCCGGGCCGGTGACCCGCTGCCGCAGGTCGGTGGCGAGGGCGCCGGTGACACCGAGGGGCAGCCCGGCGGCGTCGGCGAGCGCCGTGTTGGGCCGCACGCCGAGCCCGAGGACGACGACGTCGGCGGGCAGCACCCCGTCGTCGGTGACGACCGCGCGGACCCGCCCGCCGTCGGTCTCCAGGCCCTGCACGGTGACGCCGGTACGCAACACGACGCCCAGCCCGCGGATCGCGTCGGCGACGAGCGCCCCCATGTCCGGGTCGACCGTGGACATCGGCTGGCCGGACCGTTCCACCAGGGTGACGCGCAGGCCGCGGCGCTGGAGGGCCTCGGCCATCTCGACACCGATGTATCCGGCCCCGATCACGACGGCGCTGTCCCGCCCGGGTTCCAGCCACTTCTGCAGGGCCGCGGCGTCACCGAGGGTCTGCACGCCGAAGACGCCCCGCGCGGGGGTGTCGGCCCACGCCGGCCGGACCGGGGTGGCGCCGGCCGCGTACATGAGATGGTCGAAGCTCTCCGCGCGGTCGTGGACGGTGACCGTCCGCGCCTTCAGGTCGATGCCGGTGACCTCGTGTCCGGTGTAGACGTCGATGTCGTTGTCCCGGTGGGCGGCCGGGTCGCGGGCGATGAGCCCGTCCGGCCCGTCGACCAGCCCGCCGACCCAGTACGGGATCCCGCACGCCGAGTAGGACGTGTATTCGCCCCGCTCGTACGCCGTGATCTCGAGTTCGCCGGGGCCGAGCCGGCGCCGGGCCTGGGATGCGGCGGACATTCCGGCCGCATCGCCGCCGATGACGATCAATCGCATCCGGTCATTCTGCCTCTGTTGCCGGAGGATTTCCGGAAAGCTGCGCCCGGTGGTTGCCCGGTCCATCAGCGCCGATCTATGGTGACCTCACCGCACCCCTTGTCACCGGGCGTTTCTCCGCATCAATCGTCGAAGCGCTTCGATCGATTCTTCATGCCTTATGGAAAAAGGAGACTGCCATGCGTCTCAGACGCGGTCTCGCCGCGCTTGCGGCCGCCGTCCTGGTCCTCCCCGTGGCTCCGGGAGCGGCACAGGCCGACCCCGCACTTCCGTTCCGCGACCCGGGCCTTCCCCTGGCCGCGCGGCTCGACGACCTGCTCGGCCGGCTCACCCTGGACGAGAGGATCTCGCTGCTGCACCAGTACCAGCCGGCCATCCCGCGCCTGGGCCTGAACGTCTTCAAAGCCGGCACCGAGGCCCTGCACGGGGTCGCCTGGTCCAACGACTACCACAACAACTCGGCGAAGGTGGACGCGACGGCGACCGTCTTCCCGCAGGCGGTCGGCCTGGCCAGCACCTGGGACCCGGCGCTGATCACCCGCGTGGGCGACGCCGTCGGTGACGAACTGCGCGGCTTCCACGCGCAGGACCCGACGATCTGGGGCCTCAACGCCTGGGCGCCCGTGGTCAACCCGCTGCGTGACCCGCGCTGGGGCCGCAACGAGGAGGGCTACTCCGAGGATCCGCTGCTGTCCGGCGTGATCGCCACCGCCTACGGCGACGGGCTGCAGGGCGACGACCCGGACCATCTCAAGGTCGCGCCGACCCTCAAGCACTACGCCGCCTACAACAACGAGACCCTGCGTGACCGGACCTCGTCGAACGTGCCGCAGCGGGTACTCAACGAGTACGACCGCAAGCCGTTCGAGATCGCGCTGCGCAACGACGCCGCGACCGGGGTGATGGCCGCCTACAACCTGATCAACGGCCGGCCCGCGACCGTCGACCCCGACCTCGGCACGCTGGTCCGCGACTGGAGCAGACGGCGGCTGTTCAACGTCAGCGACGCGTGGGCGCCGACCAACCTGACCGGCTCGCAGGCCTACTACGCCACCCAGGCCGAGGCGAACGCCGCCACCCTCGAGGCCGGCCTGGACAGCTTCACGGTCGACGACACCAACGCCGTGCCCACGGTCACCGCGATCAAGGACGCGCTCGCGCAGGGCCTGATCACCGAGGCCGACGTCGACGAGTCGGCGGGCAACGCACTGAGCATCCGTTTCCGGCTGGGCGAGTTCGATCCGGACGGTGGCCCGTACGCCGGCATCTCGCCCTCGGTGATCGACAGCCCGGCGCACCGCGCGCTGGCCCGCGAGACCGCCGCGGAGGCCGCGGTCCTTCTCAAGAACAACGGCATCCTTCCGCTCCAGCCGGGCGGTTCGGTCGCGGTCGTCGGTCCCACCGCCGACAAGCTCTACAGCGACTGGTACGGCGGACAGCTGCCGTACCGGGTCAGCATCCTCGACGGCATCACCGAGCGCGCGTCCACGGTGTCCACCGGCACCGGCGCCGACCGGATCGCCCTGAAGGACGTGGCGACCGGCCGTTACGTGACCGCCGGTTCCGGCAGCGTCAGCCTGACCGCGACCACGGCGTCGACGGCCGCCCAGTTCGACACGGTCGACTGGGGCGACGGCGTCTCCACCCTGCGCAGCGTCGCCAACGGTCGGCTGGTCGGCTACGGCTGGGGCCCGTTCGTCACCCAGGCCACCGATCCGGCCGGCTGGTTCGTGCAGGAGCAGTTCAAGATCGAGGACCAGGGCGACGGTACGGTCGTGCTGCACTACGTGGGCTACGAGACCCAGGAGTCGTGGTTCCCGGACACCGACTACGTGACCGTGGGCGCCGACGGCAACCTGACGCTGGGCACCGCCTCGGCGGCCACCCGGTTCACCAGAGAGGTGCTGGTCGACGGGGTCGCCCGGGCCGCCGCGACCGCGAAGAAGGCGCAGACCGCCGTGGTCGTCGTCGGCACCGACCCGTTCGTCGCCGGCCGTGAGGTCCACGACCGGACCGGGCTCGGCCTCGGCGCCCGCCAGGAGGCCCTGATCAAGGCGGTGCGGGCGGCCAACCCGCGGACCGTCGTGGTGCTCCAGAGCAGCTACCCGCAGACGATCAACTGGGCGCAGCGGCACGTCCCCGGCATCCTCTGGACCACCCACGCCGGAGCCGAGACGGGGCATGCCGTCGCCGACGTGCTCTACGGCGACGTCAACCCGTCCGGCAGGCTCACCCAGACCTGGCCGCGCTCGACCGCGCAGTTGCCGGACGACCTGCTCCGGTACGACATCATCAAGACCGGCCAGACCTACCTGTACAACCGGTCCACGCCGCTCTACGCATTCGGGCACGGGCTGTCGTACACCACGTTCCGCTACGGTGTCCCGTCGGTCCGGGACGGCCGGGTCAGCGTCACGATCACCAACGCCGGGAGGCGGGCCGGTGACGAGGTGGTCCAGCTCTACACCCATCAGCGCACCTCCCGCGACGCCACGGCGATCAGACAGCTCCGGGACTTCCAGAAGATCCACCTGAACCCCGGGCAGTCGACGACCGTCACGTTCACGCTCGAACCGTCCGACCTGGCCCGCTGGGATCAGACCCGGCAGCGCCGGGTGGTCGAGACCGCGGTCCACGACATCCTGCTCGGCGCGTCGTCCGGTGACATCCGGCAGCGCGCGACGTGGGCGGTCCGGGGTGAGACCATCCCGGCCCGTGACCTGTCCCGGCCGACCCGCGCGGAGACCTTCGACGACTACTCCGGGGCGCGTCTGCTCGACGAGACCAAAGCGCGCGGGACCGTCGTCGGCGCCACGGCGGCGGGGGACTGGATCGCGTTCCGGGACGCGAGGCTGCGCGGCGGGACGACGTTCACCGCCCGTGCCTCCGGCAGCGGAACCGTCCAGGTGCGCCTCGGCTCACCGTCCGGGCGCCTGCTCGGCACCGCGACCGTCACCGGCACCGGCGGGGTGTACGACTACACGACCGTCACCGCCACGCTCGCCCGCTTCTCCGGCCGGCAGTCCGTCTACCTGCTGCCGAGTCCCGGTCTGCGCCTGGCCACGTTCTCGATCGGCTGACACCGGGCGGGGGTGTGCCCGTCCGGGCGCACCCCCGCTGATCAGTAGGATCGGCGGAAGGCGAGGCTGTGGCGACCTGGGGAGGCACTATGCCGACGATCAACGATGTCGCCAAGGCGGCGGGGGTTTCGCCGAGCACGGTGTCCTACGTGCTGAGCGGCCGCCGCCCGATCTCGGCGGAGACCCGCGCCCGGGTGCAGGCCGCGATCGCCGAGCTGGGTTTCCACCCGCACGCCGGCGCCCGCGCCCTGGCGAGCAGCAAGACCAATGTGCTCGCCCTGGTCGCCCCCCTGCGGGTGGACGTCAACGTGCCGGTGATCATGCAGTTCGCGACCGCCGTGGTGACCGCCGCCCGGTCGTACAACCATGACGTTCTGCTTCTGACGAAGGACGAGGGCACCGCCGGGCTGGAGCGGGTCGCGCACAGCACCATGGTCGACGCGTTGATACTGATGGACCTGGAGCGCGACGACCTGCGTATCCCGGCGCTGCGCAAGCTCAAGCAGCCGTCGGTGCTGATCGGCTTGCCGTCGGACCACACCGGGATCGCCTGCGTCGACCTGGACTTCGCCGCGGCCGCCCGGGAGGCGCTCACCCACCTGGCCGGGCACGGGCACCGCAGGATCGGGCTGGTCGGCCCGTCCCCGGCGGTGTACCGGAGGCAGACCACCTACGCCGACCGGTTCCTCGCCGGTTTCCTGGAGGCGTCGGCGGAGCTGGAGCTGCGCACGGTGACGCACCCGTGCGAGCCGGGTGCCGCGGGCGTGCGGACCTGCCTGGCCGACCTCGACGCCGAACTCGACGGGATCACCGCCCTGGTGGTGCACAATGAGGAGGCGCTGCGGCCCCTGCTCGACCTGCTGCACGCCACCGGCCGCCGGGTGCCCGACGACGTCTCCATCGTCGCCGTCTGCCCACGGGACGTGGCGACGGCGATGCCGATCCACCTCACCTCGATCGACATCCCGGCGCACGACGTCGGGACTCTCGCGGTGGAGACGGCAATGCGGCTGCTCGACGGCCGTCGCGTCGAGTACACCAGGCTGCTGGCGCCCAGCCTGGTCGAGCGGGACTCCTGCCGCGAAATCTCCACGTCACACCGTTGACATGAACCGGGCTCGTTCCATAGCGTCTCGACAAGGCCGATCGTCGAAGCGCTTCGACGACGAGGACTTCCCGCTCTCATTCCCCTCGGGAGGAACGGTTATGCTCCGATCACGATCCGGTCTCGCGGCCGGTGCGCTCTTGCTGGCAGCAACCCTCGGTCTCACCGCGTGCGGCAGTGACGACTCCTCGACCGAGGGTGCGGACGCCAAGACCCTGACCCTCTGGCACTACGAGGGTCCCAACAGCGCCATGGGCATCGCCTGGAACAAGGCGATCGAGTTGTTCAAGGCCGGCCACCCGGGCGTCGAGGTGAAGTTCGAGGAGAAGGGCTTCGAGCAGATCCAGCAGAACGCCCAGATGATCCTCAACTCCGACAGCGCCCCGGACATCCTGGAATACAACAAGGGCAACGCGACCGCCGGCCTGCTCTCCAAGCAGGGCCTGCTCACCGACCTCTCCGACGAGTTCACCAAGCGTGGCTGGGACTCCAAATTGAGCTCCAGCCTGCAGACCACGGCGAAGTACGACGAAGACGGCATCATGGGCAACGGCAAGGTCTTCGGCGTGCCCAACTACGGCGAGTTCGTGACCGTCTACTACAACAAGAAGATGTTCGACCAGTACAAACTGGCCGTCCCGACCTCGTTCGACGAGTTCACCAAGGTGATGGACACCTTCGTGGCGAACAAGGTGACCCCGCTCGCCGTCGGTGGCGCCGAATACCCGGCCCAGCAGATCTTCTACGAGCTGGCCCTGTCGAAATCGGACCGCGCGTTCGTCAACGACTACCAGCTCTACACGAACAAGGTCGACTTCAAGGGGCCGCAGTTCACCTACGGCGCGCAGACCTTCGCCGACTGGGTCGCCAAGGGCTACATCAGCAAGGACTCGGCCGGCATCAAGGCCGAGGACATGGGCGTCTCCTTCACCCAGGGTAAGTTCCCGATCCTGATCTCCGGCTCCTGGTGGTACGGCCGGTTCGCCTCGGAGATCAAGGACTTCGACTGGGGCACCTTCCTCTTCCCGGGCAACACCCTGCACCCCGGCTCCAGCGGCAACCTCTGGGTGGTGCCGGAGAAGAGCAAGGCCAAGGCGCTGGCGTACGACTTCATCGACATCACCATGCAGCCCGAGGTGCAGGCGCTGCTCGGCAACAGCGGTGGCGTCCCGGTCGCGGCCGACCCGGCGGCGATCACCGACCCGAAGAACCGGGAACTGGTCGAGACCTTCAACCGGATCTCCACCGCTGACGGCCTGGCCTTCTACCCGGACTGGCCGGCACCCGGCTACTACGACGTCCTCGTGGCGGGCACCCAGGGCCTGATCAACGGCTCGAAGACGCCGGACGCGTTCCTGGACGAGATCGCGAAGCCGTACAACGAGAATCTGGCCGACCTCGGCAAATGATCCTGCGTCAGCCGCGATGCGGGCGGTGACCAGCCGCCCGCATCGTGAAGGGAAGGGGCCCCGGCATGGCCGGACGTTCGTCGCGCGAACGTGGTTACGCGCTGTATCTGATTCCCGGTGTGCTCGCCTCGCTCGCGGTGATCGTGGTGCCGCTGGTGATGACGGTGTACGTCAGCTTCACCAAGTGGACCGGTGTCGGCGACCCGCGCTGGGTCGGCTTCGACAACTACACCCGGCTGTTCGGCGACACCCTGTTCTGGCAGTCGTTCGGCAACATCGGGCTGCTCGTGTTCGCGATGGCGGTCATCCCGACGCTGCTCGGACTGGTGCTGGCCGCGGTGCTCTTCGACTACGTGGGCAAGAGGTTCGGTGACCGCTGGGCCGGCCTGTTCCGCTCCGGCTACTACCTGCCGCAGGTCATCCCGGTCGCGGTCACCGGCATCATCTGGAGCTGGATCCTGCACCCGGGTTACGGCGCGCTCAACCGGATCCTCGAAGCGGTCGGGCTGGGCGGGCTGGCCCGGAACTGGCTCGGTGATCCCGACTACGCGCTGTACAGCGTGATGCTGGTGATGATCTGGTTCCAGATCGGCTATCCGGTCGTCATGTTCATGTCCGGGCTGTCGCGGATCGACCCGTCGCTGTACGAGGCGGCGGACCTCGACGGGGCGACCTGGTGGCAGCGGTTCCGCAAGATCACCGTGTACATGATCAGGCCGGAGTTCTACGTCGTGCTGATCACCACGACGATCGCCGCACTGAAGATCTTCGGCCAGGTCTTCGTGCTCACCAAGGGCGGCCCGAGCAACGCCACCCTCGTGCCGTCGTACTTCGCCTACAAGAACTTCTTCGAGAAGGCCCAGGTCGGGTACGGATCGGCGATCTCCACGGTGCTCACCGTGCTGATCGTGGTCCTCGCGTTCCTGTTCCTCCGTCTCCAGCACCGTTCGGAGGAACTGCGATGACCGCCGTTGTCCAGCCGGTGACGAAGACGCCCGGGACGGCCGCCCCGGACGCCGCCAAACACCGCAACCCGGTCCGCTGGCTCGTCCTGGCCGCGCTCCTCGTCCTGCTCCTGCTCCTGGTCGGGCCGCTGCTGGTGATCGCCGTCAACGCGGTCAAGAGCCCCGCCGACTACGCCGCCAACGGACCGCTGTCGTTCCCCGGCAGCCTCTACTGGGACGGCATCGTCGACTTCTGGAACCGGGTGAACTTCGGCCGGAAACTCTGGAACAGCTTCATCATCAGTCTGGTCGTGGCCGTCCTCGGGGTGGTGCTGTCGATCCTCAACGCGTACGCCCTCGGCATCGGCCGGGTGAAGGGCCGCGTCTGGTTCCTGGTGTTCTTCCTGGTCGCGAACCTGCTGCCGCAGGAGGTGCTGGTCTACCCGCTCTACTACATCTCCAAGGAGGCGGGACTCTACGACAGCCTGTTCGCGATCATCATCATCTTCACGGTCATCCAGAGCGCGTTCGGCACGTACCTGCTCACCTCGGTCTACACCGAGTTCCCCCGGGAGTTGCTGGACGCGGCCTCCGTCGACGGCGCCGGTAAGTGGCGGACCCTGTGGCGGGTCGTCGTGCCGGTCAGCGGCCCCACCCTCGCGGTGCTGTTCACGTTCTTCTTCATCTGGACGTGGAACGAGTTCTTCCTGCCGCTGGTCTTCCTAATCTCCAACGACAACCAGACCGTTCCCGTCGCCCTCGGCGTCCTCCAGGGCGACCGGATGATGGACGCCACCACGACCAGCGCCTCCGCCCTGATCGGCATCCTCCCCGCGATCCTCTTCTTCCTGATCTTCCAGCGGACCCTCACGCGCGGCATCGCCGCCGGCGCCATCAAGTAAAGGACTTTTCGATGAAGTTCACCGACGGCTATTGGCGTAAACGCGCAGGCGTCACCGTGCTGCACCCCGCCCATCTGCAGGACACGGCGACCGGGCCGGACTCGCTGACCGCCTGGGCCGCCACCAGGCCGATCACGCACCGCGGTGACACGCTGAACTCCGCCCTGATCACCGTCGAGTGCACGGCACCGGCGCCCGACGTCATCCGGGTCACCGTCTCGCACTTCCAGGGAGAGCGCTCCAAGTCCCCGAATTTCGCGATTTCCGGCGAACCCGGTGACGTGTCCGTCGACAGCCGGTCGATCACGTCCGGTGCGCTGACCGCCCGGTTCTCCGACGGCGACAACTGGGCGCTCGACTTCCTCGCCGACGGTCGCCGTCTCACCGGCAGCGGCTGGAAGGGCATGGGCGTCGTCTCCGGGCCCGACGGCGACTACATCCACGAGCAGCTCGACCTCGGCGTCGGGCACGTCGTCTACGGGCTGGGGGAGCGGTTCGGGCCGCTGGTCAAGAACGGCCAGACCGTCGACGTGTGGCAGGAGGACGGCGGCACCAGCTCCGAGCAGGCGTACAAGAACGTCCCGTTCTACTTCACCAACGGCGGGTACGGCGTCCTCGTCGACCACCCCGGCAAGGTGTCCTTCGAGGTCGGCTCCGAGATGGTCACCCGTACCCAGTTCAGCGTCGCCGGGCAGAGCCTGTCCTACCTGGTGATCTACGGGCCCACCCCGGCCGACGTCATCCGGAGGTACACCGCGCTCACCGGCCGGCCCGCGCTGCCGCCGGCCTGGTCCTTCGGCCTGTGGCTGACCACGTCGTTCACCACCGACTACGACGAGGAGACGGTCAACAAGTTCGTCGGCGGGATGGCCGACCGGGACCTGCCGCTGTCGGTGTTCCACTTCGACTGCTTCTGGATGCGCGAGTTCAACTGGTGCGACTTCGAATGGGACCCGCGGGTGTTCCCCGACCCGCCGGGCATGCTCAAACGCCTCGCCGACCGGGGACTCAGAACCTGCCTGTGGATCAACCCGTACATCGCCCAGCGGTCCCCGCTCTTCGCCGAAGGCCGGGCGAACGGCTACCTGGTCCGCAGACCGAACGGCGACGTCTTCCAGTGGGACCTGTGGCAGGCCGGCATGGCACTCGTCGACTTCACCAACCCGGCCGCCCGCGAATGGTATGCGGGCAAGTTGCGGGCGCTCGTCGAGATGGGCGTCGACGCCTTCAAGTCCGACTTCGGGGAACGTGTCCCCACCGACGTGGTGTGGCACGACGGCTCCGACCCGGAACGCATGCACAACTACTACACGCAGCTCTACAACGAGGTCGTCTTCGAGGTGCTGCGCGAGGCCAAGGGCGACGGCGAGGCCGTCCTGTTCGCCCGCTCGGCGACCGTCGGCGGCCAGCAGTTCCCGGTGCACTGGGGCGGCGACAACTCCAGCACCTACGAGTCGATGGCGGAGAGCCTGCGCGGCGGCCTGTCCCTGATGTCGTCCGGCTTCGGTTTCTGGAGCCACGACATCGGCGGTTTCGAGGGCATGCCCGACCCGGCCGTCTTCAAGCGCTGGGTGGCGTTCGGCCTGCTGTCGTCACACAGCCGCCTGCACGGCAGCTCCTCCTACCGGGTGCCGTGGCTGTTCGACGAGGAGGCCGTCGACGTGCTGCGGTCCTTCACCCACCTGAAGTACCGCCTCATGCCGTACATCTTCGGCGCCGCCCGCGAAGCCCACCTCACCGGCCTGCCGGTGATGCGCCCGATGCCGGTCGCGTTCCCGCACGACCCGGCCGTCACCTACCTGGACCGGCAGTACATGCTCGGCCCCGACCTGCTCGTCGCCCCGGTCTTCACGGCCGGCGGCGAGGTCTCCTACTACGTCCCCGAAGGCCGATGGACCCGCTACCTGCCGGCCCCCGGAACCGCCGCGACGATCGAGGGCCCGCGCTGGGTGACCGAGACCCACGGCTTCGAGACCGCCCCGCTGCTGGTCCGCCCGGGAACCGTCCTGGCGGTCGGCGCCCGTCAGGACCGCCCCGACTACGACTACCGCGAGGGCGTGACCCTGCACCTGTTCGAGCCGGCCGACGGCCGGACCGCGGTCGTGGTCCCCGGCCCGACCGGCGCCGACACGGTCTTCACCGTCTCCCGCGAGGGCGCGGACATCGTGGTGGGCCGGATGGGCGACGCCCTGCCCTGGCGCGTCCGGCTCGGCGACACCGTCACCGACCTGGCGGCGGACGAGGACAGCTGCACCCTCACCCTGGGCTGACAGCCGCAGACGCCCGGCCCGCCCACCGGCGGCGCCGGGCGTCCCCGCCCGGCGCCGCCACGGGTGACCCGGCTCAGCTGAGTTCGGTGACGGCGGCCCCGGCGACGAGCGCGCCCAGGAACGCCATCCGGGCGGAGGCGATGGTCACGTGTTCGGTGAGAACGTACTTGCCCGACACCCCGGCCACCGTCGCGATGAGCGGGCTCGCGAGAAGACCGAGCACCATCTCGATCTCCTGCAGGGACGGCGCGCCGTCCTGGTTGCGGAGTTCGATGTAGATGTCCGACGGTGCCAGGGACCCCTTGGTCACCTCGTCGTCGCCGACCGCCTCCGCGGCCAGTGTGGCGAGCACCAGCTTGACGATCTTGAAGGTGCGACGCCTCGCACCGGCGGCCTGCTGCAGCGCGGTCCCGTCGATCAGCCCGGTGCCCGACAGCAGCGACCGGAGATCCGCCGCCCCGATCACGCCTTCGCGAGCGAGCCGGACGGCGGTACAGAGCACCTCGACGCTCAACAGGCCGACACCCTCGGAACGGGCCCGCTCGATGTTCTTGCGGTCGGTGAAACTCTCCCCGATCGCCACCACGAAGTCCGCCCCGTGCTGCTCCTTGTGCTCGCGGAGGGTGACCACGTCGAAGGGCGCCACCTGGCCCCTGGCCGAGGCCTTGGCATCCGCGATCACGACGAACCGGTCAGCCCCCGGCAACGGCGCCACCGCCCGGACGTCCGTTCGCCCCTGGCCGCCGAGATGCTCGACCTGGAAGCCCAGCACCGAGAACGCCGACGCGATGGCGCGCTCGAGCCGGGTGAAGTCGGTCGCCGCACGAGCGGCGACGCGCAACTCGGTCTCCAGCGCGTCCGGCGACGGCGCCTCCACGGCACGCTGATCGCCGGCGGCGGGCGTGGCGGCGGCCGGCGGGGAAACCGGCCCGCCGTCCGGTTCGAGCGGCAGCTCACGCACCATCGCCTGACCGAGCGGGGTGAGCCGGTACCGCCGGACCCCCGCCTCCTCGATCAGTCCGGTGGCGAGCAGCAGCCCGATCCGGCGCTGGAGGTCCGGCGGCGGGATGTCGAACTCGAGTGCCTTCGACGCCAACTCGGCCGACGAGCCGGTCGTGTCGAGGAAGGCCAGGATCTCGCCGAAGAACCTGATATTGCCGTGCAGGATCCGGATGACGTCGAGATCGGTGCCGGAGTCGAGCCACGCCTGGGCGAGCGGCGTGACCGCGTCGCTGTCCGGGCCGGTGCGTTTGACGAGCCCGACGCCGCGGAACGAGGCGAGCGACTGCAGGGCGGACGTCTCACCGATCGCGAACCGTTCCCCGCAGAGAGCCACCCACTCGTCCCGGGACACCGACGGTGCCGCAGCCGCCACGAGCCTGCGCATGGTCTCCGGCCCGGACGAGCCGCCGGGGAAATACCCGATGAGCCGACGGCGGCACCGCAGCGCCTCCTCGTCGAGCGATCCGAGGAAGGCCGTGATCTCGGGCGCGCCCGCCGGGATCTCCGGGACCGTACGGGCCCGCTCCGGCTCGGCGCTCAGCGAGTTGGGCGGACGGTTCTCCAACCGGCCGAGCAGGTCACGACCGTCGCCGGTGATCAGGAGATAGTTGTCGAACCGCAGTTCGACGAAGCCGCCGGCGCGAAGCCAGGTGGTCCGCCGCCGTACCTGATCGGGCGAGCCCCACGACAGGTCGTACTCCGTTCGGGCGATGTCCATGAGCTGGGTGTGTGTCAGCTCGCCCGCCGACAGCTGTTCCAGCAGTTCGCCGAGGAAACGGATCTCGGAGTGGAACACGCCGATGAGGAACGCGTTGTCCGCCGTCTCCAGCCATGACTCGCCGGCCTCCGTGACCCGCCACCGGCCGCGGCCGCCCCGCTCGAGGAAGCCGCGGGGCCGGGTGCGGTCGGCGGCCTGCACGACGGCGGGGTCCCCGCCGTCCCGCCGGGCATCCAGGAGCAGGCTGCGCAGGGAGTCCAGTTGGGCCTCACCGCCGCCCTTGATGTAGGGCATGGAGGCGGCGCGGTCCGCCCACCGGAGTGGCCGGGGAAGATCGAGCATGGGGAGACGTCACTCCGAGTCCTGCCCCTCACGGGACATCGAGTTCACGATGTGCACAGCGATTCTCCACACTGGTTTCCACGCGCCGTATACGGGGTCCATGAAGCCGTCACCGGTCCGGGGGCGCCAGCGGGGCCAGGCGCAGGGCCAGGTCGGGGCGCCGCTTGGAGACCCGGCGCACGAGGGTGGTGAACTTCCACGGCGACGACAGCTCGGCCAGCGGCGGTAATGGCAGGTCGAGTTCGTGCAGGCGGGCCAGGGTGTCGGCGGCGAGCACCGGGTCGGCGCCGCCCAGGTCGGGCATCAGGATCGCCCCGGCCAGCGCTGCCAGACGACGGTCGAGGACGCGTCCGGCACCGAGGTTCTCCAGGATGCAGCGCAGGAAACCGGAGGTCAGCCGGCCGGTCCAGAACGGCGGTAGCGGGTCGTGCAACCGTTCCAGGATCTCGACGGCCTCCGGCGGGCGGACGGTGTGCCCGATCGCCAGATTGTCCAGGATGGTCTCGGCGCAGCGGAGCTGGATCTGGTGCGCCCACTCGGGCGCCTCGCAGGTCGCGATCCGCAGACAGCGGTGGTACGTGTCGAGCGCCGGGTCGGCCCACAGGGCGAACATGGCCGTCATCGGCAGCTGGATGCCGCCGCCGGGCAGGGCGACGAACCTGTCGAGGTGCCAGTCGGAGGTGACCGCCAGTGCGTCCAGGGCGTGCTGGGTGATGTCGCCCGCGGTCTGGAAGAGGAAATTCGTGGTACGACGGCGTTCCTGCTCGTCGGTGGCGGCACCGATCCGCAGCCATGACGGTTCGCCGGGGTCCGGCGACCAGCCGAGGGTCCAGGACAGGTCGACCGGCGGCGGGAACCAGCGGCCGGTGTAGAGGGTGACGCGGATGTCCCGGCCGGCGTCCGTCGACACCCGCTCGACGGCCAGGCGCTCGATGAAACTCTGCCAGCTGCCGGGGGACAGCTGCGAGTGCCACAGCAGGGCCTGGCCACCCCACGCCGCCACCACGTCGCGGTGACCGGGGAAGAGGTCGCCGGCGCGGACCTGGTCGCCGGTGCAGGCGATCAGGAGAAGCAGGTTGGCGCTGTAGGCGGCCAGCCGGGCGGGCTCCCCACGACGGGACGGGCGGTATCCGGCGTAGTGCGGCGACGGTGGTGTGTGCCCGAGCCCGTGGAAGAGGCGCAGCAGCAGATCCCTCAGCGGTGCCCGGGTCGCGGGGCCGGCGGCCCAGGCCATCTCGCTGAGGAACCCGATGACGGTCGAGCGGCGGCTCAGCGGTTCGTGGGACAGCAGTGCCCGCAGCAGGTCGTCGTGGACCGGTGCGGGACCGAACGGTGAGATGGCGGCGCCCGCCTGCGCGGCCACGTCGCGGAGCACCTGCCAGGTGAGCCGGGCCACGAAGAACTCGGTGAAGGTGGCGTGCAGGAACTCGTACGTCTCCAGGTCGGTGGCCCGCGCGCGGTGAATGAAGAAGAACCGGCCGAGCGTCAGCTCCGCCGGCCGCAGCGCGGTGCGCAGGCCCTCCCTGGCCGGGGGCGCCGAGCCGAGCAGGCCGGTCAGGTCCGTTTCGAGGTCGGCTTCGCTGATCCACAGGACGGAGCGGTTGAACATCGCGAAGGCGACCACGGCGAGACGGCGCAGTTCGTCCTCGACGGCGGCCTCCCGGTCCCGGGTCGACAGGCCGGGCCGCTGCTTGTGAATCTCGCGGAGCGCGAAGCTGTGCAGCAGCCGCTCATAGAGTTCGTCCTGGCGCAGGTCGGCGCTGTCGCGCTGAAGGGCGTTCCGGTCGGCGTCGTAGAGCGCCAGCATCAGCAGGAGCAGCGGCTGTTCGGCCAGGTGCCGGTGCGCCAGAACGGTCGCCGTGCCCAGCGGGACCAGTCCGCGGCGGCGCAGGTCCGCCTGGTTGAGCCGGTTCCACACGTCGAGCCAGTCGGAGATCTGCCGATCGTCGAACGGCTCCAGGCGCAGCGCGAGGGCTGCCTGCGGTGGCCGGGCCTGGTTCGCGACGGCGATGCGGCTGGTGACGATGACCGCGACCGGCCGGCCCTGGGTGGCCTCGCGCCGCTGGAAGGCGGCCACCCTCTCCAGGTAGTCGGTCTGGTTGACGCCGGTGGCCTGCAACAGTTCGTCGAACCCGTCGAGCATGATCACCGGCAGCGCGTCCCCGGCGGAGCGGACCAGCGCCGGCCAGTCGACCCGTTCGCCGGTGGCCGCCCGAATGGCGTGTTCCACCTGGTCCTGGATCTGGTCGAGGGACGGGGTGTCGCGCAGGACCACCCGGATCGGCAGGAACTCGGCGGCCGGCAGCCCGGCGGCCAGCGCCCGGGTGAGCACCGACTTGCCGGAGCCGGGCTGACCCAGCACCAGCAGCGGCGCGCGGGTGGCCCGAGGTGACGTCAGGTGCCCGATCAGGAAGTCACGCAGATCGTCGCGGACCGGATACGGCTCCCACCAGTCGTCGTGACCGAAGCCGGACGGCCGGGCCACGTCGGGTACGCGGAAACGAGGCGGCAGGTACACCTCGTCGAGGGTGGGCACCGTGATGCCGGCGGCCACGTCACCGGCGTTGACCAGCGGCCGGCGCAGATCGTCCCGGTAGGCCGCGGCGAGTCCGGCCCGGCGTTCGTCCGGCGCGCGGCCGGTGTGGATGGCCTCCAGCACCGTCCCGATCCCGGTGAGCGCGGCCCGGGCGCTCCGCTGCTCGCGCCGGTCGGCCCAGTAGGCGACCTCCGGGAAGTCGGTGGTGAGCCGCAGCAGCGCGTCCTCGTACCGGGCCACCGCCCGGCCCGCCGCGTCGTGGAGTGCCCGGGTCATCCGGTCGCGTTCGTCGCGGGGCAGGTCACCGGTGCCGGCGAGACCGCCGAGGAACCTGTCGACCGCGTCGGCGAGCCCCCGGTAGTAGCGCTCCATGCTCTGCCGGAAGTCGGCGGGCGATTGTTCCGGGCGCGGCACCAGATCCCCGGCCGACATGATCTGGGTGACGAACCCGTCCGGCCCGGCCGGGACGCCCGCGCCGAGAGCGACCTGCTCGGCCCTGGTCAGCCCGGTGGGCAGGGCGACCTCGGCGAGGCTCTCGAAGAACGCGGCGATCACGATGACCGTGTGGGCGGCCTCGATGCGCTCGGTACGGCCGTACCGGGACAGGCCGCTACGGCGTTCCGACAGGTCCCGGACCAGTTGGTGGCTGAGGCGGCTGAGTTCGGCTTTGGCGTCGAACCAGCTCAGGACCTCGGCCAGGGCCGGGGCGGCGCCGAGCATCAGCCAGCCGGCGGTCTTCTCCAGGGCGGTGACGACCCTGCTGTCCGTGCCGCCGAGGAGACGGGCGGCGTCCGCGTAACTCAGTGACCGTCCCATCGTCCCATCATGGAGGGGCGTCGAACCGGCGGGCCAGGTCGTGATGGGCGGCGGCCGCGCGGGCGGCCTCCACGCCGCTGAGCGGCGAGCCCGGCCCGGCGCCCAGCGTGGCGACCTGGTCGGCGAAGTGGCGGTGCTGTCCGGCGGCGTGTTCACGGCACGGCAGGCAGGTGACCGAGCCCGGCTCGGCGGAGGTCATGGCGAACGGCGCCCGCAGCCCGCAGGCGGTCGTCACCTCGGCCGGAAGGTCACCGACCAGCCCGAACATGGACGCCAGGAGGTTGCGCTCGGCTGCGCGTGCGCGCAGCGGTCCGCCCTCGACGTGGATGTGCGGGTCTCCGGGGTTCGTCATCACATCGAGTCTGGCACGCCGTCCGGCTCCCTGGCCGTCCCGGCCGGTGGCACCGGGTTCAGGTGCCATTCTGCCGGGGTGACCCGGAGCGCCGCCGAATCCTGGTAGAAGTTTTCCCAGGGGGGTAGGGGCCACTCCGTGACCGTCGTTCTCGGGCGCGTGTGCGAACCATCGGCGGGGGTAACGTCCCGTCCGGAGGGGCCGAAAGGCCCGTGTCGCCCGTTCACGCCGTCGATACGTTGATCGTGACCAGTCAGGAACTCGAAAGACTTCGTCGAGAGGAATGACCGTGACCGCCGTTTCGGACAACCGGGCCGCCACGCTCGACCAGCAGGAACTGGTGCGGAAGCTCGCCGCTCCGGACGATGCCGAGGTCGCGAGCCTCGACGCCTGGTGGCGGGCCAACAACTACCTGACCGTCGGGCAGATCTACCTTCAGGGCAATCCGCTGCTGCGGGAGAAGCTGACCTCGGAGCACATCAAGCCGCGGCTGCTCGGTCACTGGGGCACCAGCCCCGGTCTGTCGTTCGTCTACGCCCACGTGTCGCGTCTGATCAAGCAGACCGGGCAGCAGGCCATCTATCTGGCCGGCCCGGGTCACGGCGGTCCGGCGCTGGTCGCCGCCGGCTATCTGGAGGGCACCTACTCCGAGGTGTACCCGAAGGTCGGTCTGGACGAGGGCGGTCTGCTGCGGTTGCTCCGGCAGTTCTCCAGCCCCGGTGGCATCCCCAGCCACGTCAGCGTGACCACGCCCGGCAGCATCCACGAGGGCGGCGAACTCGGCTACGTGCTGGTGCACGCGTTCGGTGCGGTCATGGACAACCCGGACCTGCTGGCCATCGCGGTGGTCGGCGACGGCGAGGCCGAGACCGGCCCCCTCGAAGGGTCCTGGAAGGGCGTCTCCTTCATCAACCCGGAGCACGACGGCGCGGTCCTGCCGATCCTGCACCTCAACGGCGCGAAGATCGCCGGCCCGACGGTGCTGGCCCGCAAGGACCCGGCCGAGGTGCGCAGGCTGTTCGAGGGACACGGCTACGACGTCATCGAGATCGAGGGCTCCGACCTGCCGGGCATGCACCACCGGTTCGCGGCGGTCCTCGCCGAGGCGTGGGGCAAGATCAGGAGCATTCAGAGTGAGGCCCGCGGCGGTACGTGGGACGGCAGCCGCCCCCGCTGGCCGCTGATCGTGATGCGCACGCCGAAGGGCTGGACCGGCCCGGAGAAGATCGACGGCATCACCGTGACCGGCACCTGGCGCTCGCACCAGGTCCCGCTGTCCGGGGTCAAGGGCAACGACGACCACCTCGCCGAGCTGGAGAAGTGGCTGCGCTCGTACAAGCCGGAAGAGCTCTTCGACGCCTCCGGCGCACCGGCCCAGATCATCCGCGACCTGGCGCCGCCCGGGGATCTGCGGATGAGCGCCACCCCGCACGCCAACGGCGGCCTGCTCACCTCCGACTTGGACCTGCCCGACTTCCGCGACTACGCGGTCGACGTGAAGCAGCCCGCCCAGGGACGCGCCGAGTCGACCCGCAAACTCGGCGAGATGATGCGCGACATCTACTCGCGCAACCCGGACAGCTTCCGGCTGTTCTGCCCCGACGAGACCAACAGCAACCGGCTCGGCGCCGT
>NZ_QGGR01000047.1 GCF_003148685.1 Actinoplanes xinjiangensis
AGACCCGCTTGCCACTCCGCGAGCACCGCCCCACCCAACATGACCAGTCAACGAGCGACCGCTGCTCAAGTCGCAACACCGGGTTGCAGTATTAGCCGCCGTTTACTCGACCGTGGGGCAGGACAGGGCCGGGCGGCTTAAATTCGCGGTATGCCAAGCTACGTCGGCAGCGACCTCGACACCGTCGTCACCGCCATCGTGGATCTGCTGGCCGACCACGACAGGTCGGTGCCGCCCTACGCGATCCGTGACGCCCTGGTCCAACTCTGGCAGACCCGCAATCCCGGGCTACCCGTCACACAGCTGACCCTGGACGCCGCGATGGTCGACGCCATCATCGCCGGCCTGGTTCAGCAGGTCACCGCGCCACCGGCCCCGACCGCGACGACACCGGCAGTGTGGACCGGCGACGTCGCCGGCCGGCTCATCACCGCCCTTGCGATGGGCGTGCACTGCGCCACCATGAATCTCGACCAGGAGCGGCTCGAAGTCGCCCAGACCCTCAGCGCGGCGAGCGCCGCCCTGATCAAGGTCGGCAGCGCCCTGCGCCGCGCCCACGGTCACGAGCATCAGTGCCTTGTGCTGATCGACGCGTCGACGATCGACTACACCCGCGAGGCGATCGAACAGACCGTCGACGCCATCTCGATGGGTCGATGGCGCATCGCGGGTCAGAACCGGATCGCGACACTGAGGCTCCTGACCGAAGCGGTCGCCCTGCTCGACGTGCCCGAGCACCGATAAACCCACCGGCAGGGGTACGCGGGCGTGAGGCAGGTCCTCGGCCGCCCGCGTACGGTCCGCGTGCTACCAGACGACCAGACCCTCCATGCCGGACCCGTCGGCGAAGACGGGCAGTCCGTGGGATTCGGTTTCGACGAGGGTGAGGTCGCCGTTCGGGCCGACCCGGAATCCCTCGATGGTGCCCGCGAGGGTGTTCTGCACGTACAGCAAGGTGCCGTCCGCCGTGGCGGCCAGGTCGATCGGACCCGCTCCGGGTGCCTCGGCCGGTGCGGCGTCCGGGTCCTCCGCTGCGGCCGCGGCCGCAGCGGCGACTTCCGCGATCGCTTCCGGGCCGCCGGCGGCCGCGATCACGCCGTCCTTGCCGCCGAGGCTGACCTTTCCCTTACCGTCGACCGTGTAGAGGCTGATGGTGGAGCTGCCCGGGTTGGTGCCGTAGAAGAATCTCCCGGCCCGGGCGATCCAGCACAGTACCTGCTGGCCCGACTCCACCGACGGTGTGATGACGTCGAGGGTGCCGTTCTTGCGCAGCGTGTACGAGGTGACCCCGGACTTGGCGGCCTCGGTGACGAGCAGATGGCCGGCCCGGTCGAAGACGAACGAGAACGGCACGTCCCCGGCCGATGTGGTGGTGACCGGCTTCGCGGAGAGCATCCCGTCGTGGGAGACCGCGAAGACCTCGATCGTGTTCCTGCTCTTGGTGGTGACCACCAGGTGCCGGCCGTCGGGGCTGAACCCGACCTGGGGCGGGGAATCGGTGAACAGTGGCACGGCGGCGTTGGTGATGCCGAGCTTACGAGTCGATCCCGCGAGCGGTCGCAGCCCATGGGGGCCCAGCCGGAAGCCGGTCACGTTGGTGTCGCGGCCGGCGTTGAGAACGTAGACGGTCCGCCCGGAGACGGCGATGCTCACCGGGAAGTCGCCGCCGGACGCGACCGTGCGCGGGTGGGTGAGTCTGCCGTCTCGTACGCGGAAGGTGGTGACCGAGTTGCTGCCGGCGTTCACCGCGATCATCACGTTGTTCCGGCGGTCGAAGACGAGGGACTCCTGCGACGCGAGCGGGTCGAACGGGTTGTCCTTCTGGGCGCCACCGCGGCCCCCGGTCGGGAACTCACCCGCCGGCGTCAGTTTGCCGTCCGCGGCGCGCCGGAAGGCCAGGACCGAGTTGTGTTCCGGGTCGTTCGTCTGGACGAAGACCATCCCGTCGCGCCCCTTCGCCTCACCGCCCCGGGCCGCTGGGGACTGCTTGCCGGCCGGGTTCTCATGCGCCGATGCGATGCCCGTGGACACGGCTCCGGCCGTCAACAACAGGCCCACTGCCATACCGATGCCGGCTCTCCTACGCATGTCTGCCCTACCTCCGACGAACGAGCGGTGCATGTCGTCATCCGGTACGGCACTGCTGTTGAGCGTGGTTGAACCGTGGAGCCGGTCGTAAGGACTGCGTAATCCTTCCCGCCGCACGGCATCCGGCTGCGGCGGGCGGACGGCCGGTCGCTGACCCGGCCGGCTTCTCGGGGTCAGCCGGTCGGTTTCTAGGAGCAGACCTCGTTGCGCCAGGCCCAGGCGGCGATCTCGACGCGGTTGCGGGCGGCGAGTTTGCGCTGCACGTTCGCCAGGTGGGTCTTGACCGTCGAGAGTGTCACGTAGAGGCGCCCGGCGATCTCGTCGTTGGTGTGTCCGTGCGCCACCAGCCGGACCACGGCGAGTTCACGTTCGGTGAGTGGCTCGGTGGGCGGCGCCTCGGGTGGCTCGGGTTCGGCCCCTCGGCGTGGGGCCAGGTGTGCGAGCAGACGTACGGTCACCGCCGGTGAGATCAGCGTGGTTCCGGCGGCGGCCGCGCGGACGGCCTCCACCAGCAGGTTGGGTGACGTGTCCTTGAGGAGGAAGCCGCAGGCGCCGTTGCGCAGCGCGCGGTACACGTACTCGTCGAGGTCGAAGGTCGTGACGATGAGGACGTTGAGTGGTTCGCGGACGGCCGGGCCGGCCAGCAGGCGGGTCGCCTCGAGTCCGTCGAGTTTCGGCATCCGGATGTCGAGCAGGCAGACGTCGGGACGCAGCCGGCGGGCCTGTTCGACGGCGGTCTCGCCGTCGGACGCCTCGGCCACCACCTCGATGTCCGGTTGCGTGCCGAGGATCATGCGGAACGCCGTACGGATCATGTCCTGGTCGTCGGCCAGCAGAAGCCGAATGGTCATCGTCGTCCCCGCACGCGTGATCGGGAATTCGACGTCTGTTCGGTGACCGGCAGGATCGCGGTGACCTGCCAGCCTGATGCGACCGGTCCGGCCGAGAACTCGCCGCCCGCGGCGCGTACCCGCTCGCTGAGCCCGGTCAGGCCGAAGCCGCCGGCCGGTAGGGGAGAGGGGCCCGCCCTGCCGTCGTTGCGGACCGAGAGTTCCGCCAGCCCGGGTCGATCGGGGAGGGGCCGGACCTGAATGTCGATCCGTGTCGTCCCGGTCGTGTGTCGCAGCACGTTGGTCAGTGCCTCCAGGACGGTGTGGTGTGCCGCGTCGAGGGTGGCGGCGGGCATCGGCCGGTGGGCCAGCGACTCGTCGACGGCGATGTCCGGTACGGGGTATCCGGACGGCAGGGTGCCGGTCACAGTGGTCAGCATCTCGTCCAGTGTGTCCTCGGTGGGCGCGGCCGGGGGCGTCTCGTCGCGCAGGATGCCGACGAGCGTACGCATCGAGGTGAGGGCCTGACCGCCGGCCTTCTCGATGTCGGCCAGCATGGTGTCCAGGTCCTCCGGTGAGGGTGCGGCGCCCGAACCCGTGACGAACCTGATCGCCTGTGTCTGGGCGACGATCGCGGTCACGTGGTGGGCGACGTAGTCGTGCAGGTCGCGGGCATGATCCAGGCGCTCGTACTGCCGGGCCAGCCGGTCGGCGTCGGCTCTGCGGCGCTCCAGCATGCGCAGGTACAGGCCGAGCATGGTGACGAACAGAACCCACGCGACCAGCACGATGGCGACCAGGCCACCGTCCTGTGACAGCGTCCGCACGTTCATCGGATGGAGGAAGACCCGCACCGGGAGGAGCCCGATCGCGAGGATCGTCAGGGCGGCGGGACCGGCCGCCCTGACGATCGGATGCTGCATGACCAGGCGGATGACCGCGACCGACAGGGCGGCGAACTCCACGATGCCGAAGGTGTGCTCCGGGCGCATCGCCGGTACCAGCACACAGGCCAGTGAGACCGTGACGGACACGGCCGCGGCTATGGCGACCGCGGACGGGCGGGCCTCGGCGAGCAGCAGGACGGCGACCGCGCACAGTCCGCTCGCGACGATGCCGATTCTGGCGGGCAGAGTGGGGCCGTCCAGTCCCTCGACGATGACCAGGCCCGCGACCACGACGGCGAACAGGCCTGCCATCACTCGCTGCGGGCCCGGGCGTCCCGGAAAGATGATCAACACAGGAGGCCACGGTACGACACCCGTACCCGGACGTCCTCGTTCTTTCGGCCGAGCCACCGCGAAGGCGCTCGGTTACACGGCTGAGGCGTACCCCCACTGATCCACCGCAGGATCGAAGCCGCACCGGACGATGAGCGGAGAACGATCGTGGCGACGACAGTGCAGGCTGAAGGCCTGCGGGTGAGAACGGGCCGGCACATGGCGGTCAACGGCGTCGACCTGAGCCTGGGTATCGGCGTGCATGGACTGCTCGGCCCGAACGGGGCCGGCAAGACCACCCTGATCCGGGCGGTGGCAACCGTGCTGCGGCCCTCCGCCGGCCGGCTGGAGCTGCTCGGGCAGCCGATGGGCGGGCAGCCCGACCTGCGTGCGGTACGGCGCTCCCTCGGCTACCTGCCCCAGGAGTTCGGTTACTACCCGCGCTTCACCGTGTCGGAATTCGTCGAGTACATGGCCTGGCTCAAGGAGGTGCCCGGCACCGGGCGCCGCCGGGCCGTGCGCAACGCGCTCGACAGGGTAGGCCTGACGGACCGCGCCGGTTCCCGGATGAAGGCGCTCTCCGGCGGCATGCTGCGCCGTGCGGGTATCGCCCAGGCCATCGTCAACGAACCGGACCTGCTGCTGCTCGACGAGCCGACGGTGGGCCTGGACCCGAAGCAGCGACTCGACTTCCGGGCGCTGCTGCGCGACCTCGGCGAACACTGCTGCGTCATCGTCTCCACCCACCTCGTCGAGGATGTGGCCGCGGCCTGCACGAGCGTCGTGCTGGCCGACGCCGGCCGGATCGTGTTCCACGGCACGCCGGACGGCATCGCCGCGGCCGGCAGTCCCGGTGACGCCGGAGACAGCCCGATCGAACGCGGCTACTCGGCCCTCATCGAACGGCACCGGACGGCATCGGCGGTGGCCTGGTGACCGGCATCTTCAAGATCGAGTTGAGTCGGTCCGGTGCGCTCCTGGCCGGAACCGCGACAGCGGTGATCGGTGTGGCGGGACTCTACGTGCCGGCTCTGACCGGACAGACCGGCCTGTGGGATCAGCAGTGGACCCTGCTCGCCGTCTTCCAGCGGATCATGCTGGTCGTCCTCTGGCCGCTGGCTCTGGCCGCCGGCGCCTGGCAGGCCGGCCGGGAGCGGCGCAGCCGGGTCGAGGAACTGCTCGGCACCACACCCGCGCCGGGATGGCGGCGGCTGCGGCCGTCCGCCCTGGCCACGGCTTTCAGCCTGGCCGCCGGCTACCTGCTCGTCCTCGCCGCCGGGGCACCGAAGGTCGCCACCGCCGCCGGCTATCCCGGCCACGGCTGGTACGCGGTGACCGCCGTCGGCGTACTGGCCCTGGCCGCGGCGGGACTGCTCGGTCTCGGCATCGGCCGGCTGTTGCCGTACGCGTACACCCCGGCCGTGCTGGGCGTGGGCAGCCTCGCCGGACTTCTCGCGGCGATCGAGGCGACCAAACTCGAGGACGCCACGAAACCTGGGGCGGCGCTGTTGCTTCCCTACTTCACCAGCACGATCTCCGAGTTCCAGGCCGTCGACGGTGCCGTCAGCGCGGGTCAGGCCTGGTGGCTCGGCGGGCTGGCCGCCGGAGGGCTGGTGCTGTTCCTCGCGACGAACCGGCTCGTACGGTTGCTCGCCGTCGTCCCGCCGGCGCTCGGACTGGTGCTGGCCGCCCCGATGCTGACCGTCGCCGCCTTCCCGGTCGACCCGGCCGCGGTCGCCGAGGTCTGTACCGACGACGGCGGACCACGGGTCTGTGTCACCGCGGCCCACAGCCGACGGCTACCGGCCCTCGTCGCGCCGGCCCGCCAGGCATTGCGTCTGCTCGGCGGACTGCCGAACGCGCCGACCTCGGTCCACGAAGCGGTACCCGACCTCGGCCGACGGCAGCCGACCGCCGAAGCGTGGCTGGACAGCGACAATCTCATCGCCACCGATGACGCCGCCGAACTGACCGCCCGGATCCTGGCCGGCGCCGGTACTCCGCTCTGCGTCCGCGAAGGCGATCACCGCGACAGCGCCGGGGACCACCTCGACGTGCTGCGTGCCCGGGCCGTGACGGCCGCCTGGCTCGCCGGCAGCCACCCGGTGCCCGGTCCCACTGTCGCCCCGGCCGAGCAGGCCCACCGCGACACGATGTGGAAGGCCCTCCTCGCCTTACCCGCCGACGAGCAGCAACGCCGTGTCGCCGCGGTACGCACAGCCGGCCTGACCTGCGGCGACCAGGCTGCCGCCCTCGGTCTCGGAGCCGGCCGGTGACGGCCGTCGCGCTGTTCCTGCGCTCCCGTGAAGTACCGGCCGGGGTCCTGTGCGCGATACCGGCCATGGCCGCCGTCGCCTGGTTCGGCGCGGGCCCGGCCGGGTCGCCGCATGCCGTCACGGCCGCGGCCCTCGCGCTGGCGCTGGGTATCGCCGTCCTCGGTCACGGCCTGGGCGGCCCGGACAGCACCCTGGACGCGACCGCGGCGATCCGCTGGGCACCGCGCCGCGCGCTGCACCTGGCCGCGATCTTCGTGGTCGCGGCTGTGGTGGTGACGGCGGTGACGACGGTTCCGGTCGCGGTCGTCCTGCGCGATGCGGCCGGCTTCACCGGGTTCGCCGCCCTGGCCGCGGCGCTGTTCGGCCGGCGGCTGGCCTGGACCCTGCCGGTCGTGACGGGCTGCGTGTCCGCCGGCATCCCGGCCGTGCCGGAGCCGTTCGCGCTGCATCTGCTCACCTGGGCGGGCCAGTCCGCGGACAGCCGTACGGCGCTGACGACCGCTGCGGTCTTCGCGGTCACCGGTGCGGCCGGGTATGTGACGCACGGCCCCGGCCGGAGCAGTCCCCGCTGACACCGGCAGGAGGCCTTCTGGTGACTTCACTCAACACGGCGGTGTTCGCGCCGAAGGAATCAGCGTGAGCGAAGTCGCCGGGACGGGCGGGACCTCGACGATCGGCGGACGGCCTCCCGCGTGGGGAAGGGCCGCAGTGGTCCGCGCCCGCCGCCTGGTGCGCCATGCGGCCGGCTGAGGCGTACGCCCGTCACGCCTGGCTGGTGGCGGCGGCAGCGATCGCGCTGCTGGCGCCCCATCTCGGTGCGGCGGGGCAGCAGTGCGCGTACGCGCTGGTGGGTCTCGGGTCGGCCGTCTGCATCCTGGCCGGAGTCCGGCTGCACCGGCCGGCGCACCCGGCCGGATGGATGCTGCTGGCCGCCGGCCTGATCTGTGGAGCGGCGGCCAACACGGTGTGGGCGGTGCACGTCAGCGTGTCCGGCAGCCCGGCACTCTCGGCGGTCGACGGCGTGTATTTCGCCATGTACCCGCTGCTGGCCGCCGGTCTGGCGGTGCTGCCCGAGCGTGCGGCCGGCAGTTCCCGGTGGGCGGGCATGGCGGAGGCCGGCATCGTCACGTGCACCGGCGCGACGCTGGCGTGGGCCGGGCTCTACGACCCGTACATCGTCGACGCCGACGGCGCTTACACGTTCAGCGGCGCCACCGCATATCCGCTGCTCGATCTGCTTCTGGTGGCCATGGCGGTACGGCTGCTGGTCGTCCAGCGGCGACTGCGGCACACCCATGTCCTGCTGCTGGCCATGACCGTGCTGCTGACCGCGGCGGACATCCCGCACTTCCTGTCGGTCGCCGGTGGCGGCTCGTGGTCGGGAACCGGCTGGAGCGTCACGGCGTGGCTGATCGGGTTCGCACTGCCCGGCGTCGCCGCGCTGCACCCGGGGTCCGCGGCACACCCGGCCGAACCGGACCCGATCGCGGGCAGCTGGCGCACCGCCGTCGTACACGGTCTGCTGGTGCTCGTCGGCCCGGCCGCAACCGGATACGCGCTGCTGGAGGACGCCGACGAAGGGCAGCTCGACCTCTACGACGTCGGCGTGCCGCTGACGGCCACCGTGCTGGTCGCCCTGCTGCTGGTCGTGCGGATGACCAACAGCCAGCGCCAGTTGCAGCGGCACGCCACCTCGTTGGCCGGTGCCCTGGACGAGCAGGCGGCGCTGCAGGAGTCGCTGCGCCACCTCGCCGAGCACGACGTACTGACCGATCTGCCGAACCGGCGCGTCCTGGAGGCCCGGATCGCGTCCGGGGACCCGTACGGGCTGGTGATGCTCGACCTCGACGGCTTCCAGGACGTCAACGACCGGCTCGGCCACCGCGCCGGCGACGAACTTCTCGTTTTGATCGCCCAGCGCCTGCATACCGTTCTGGGCCCCGGTGACCTTCTCGCACGCACCGGCGGCGACGAGTTCGCCGTCCTCGTCGCGGCCTCCGACGAGCAGGTCCTCGAGGTCCGCGCCCACGCCGCCGCGGAGGTGCTGCGCCTGCCCATCGTCGTGTGCGGGTACACCCTGCACCTGACGGCGAGCGTCGGCGTGCGAGGTCCCGGCGACACCGCGGAGGGCGAGCACCTGTTCGGCGATGCCGACATGGCGCTGACCGCCGCCAAGACGGCCGGGAAGAACTGCGTCATCTGGTACGACCGCACGCTGCGCCGCCGCCAGTCCGAGCGCATCGAGACCGTCGCGAAGCTGCGCCTGGCGCTGGACGCCGACGAGTTCGCCGTCCACTACCAGCCGATCGTCGACCTCGGCACGTTCCGGACGGTGGCGGTGGAGGCACTGGTGCGCTGGCTGCCGCCGGGAGAGGCCCCGATCGGGCCGGACAGGTTCATCCCGGCCTCCGAGGAGAGCGGCCTGATCATCGCGCTGGGCGAGTGGGTGCTGCGCCGTGCCTGCTCGGAAGCCGCCGCCTGGCACCGTGAGCACGGTGTCACGCTCACCGTCAACGTGTCCCCGCGTCAGCTCACCGACGACACGTTCACCGCCAAGGTACGGCGCATTCTGGCCGACAGTGGTCTGCCCGCCACCGCGCTGGCCCTCGAGATCACCGAAGGCATCCTGATCGGCGCCGGCACCGGCAGTGCGCAGGCTCTCGCCCATCTGGAGGCGTTACGTGCCGACGGTGTGCGGATCGCCATCGACGACTTCGGCACCGGCTACTCGTCGTTGGGGTACCTGCGTGACCTGCCCGTCGACATCTTGAAGATCGACCGATCGCTGATGCCCGCCGGCGAGGACGACCACCGGCAGATCGCGCTGGTCCGTACGGTCGTCGATCTCGCCCGCAGCCTGAGCCTGACGACCGTCGCCGAAGGCGTCGAGACGGCATTCCACGCCACCCTGCTGCAGGAACTCGGCTGCGACCGGGGCCAGGGCTACCATTTCGCCCGCCCGATGCCCGCCACCAACCTCACCGCCGGGCAGTTCGGGCAGGTGCCGATAAGGGAGGTGAGTCAGTCACCGTTCTGAGCATTGCTCGCCTCAACTTGTCATAACCTGAAGGTTATTGCCCTGATATGAGGGCGCCTATCGGCGGGACAGAGGGTGTCATGGCGCTGATCCTGGTCACTTCGCTGTTCGTGTTCGTCCTGCTGTGGGTGTCATGGCGATATCTGAGGCACCGTGACCCGTTGCTGCGTGACGTGATGTGGATGTTCGCCTCGGTCGCGATGCTGTTCGTGCTCGGGGTCGTCCGCCTGTTCGTGGGTGCGCCACCGCGGCCGGTGATGATCCTCGCCATCGGGCTGTTGCTGGCCAAACCGGTCTTCACCTTGCGGTTGGTCGGTCGGCTGCGCCCGTTGCCGTCCTGGTGTCTGCCGGTGGCCGTGACAGTGTGGGTGCTCAGCGCCGTGCCGGTACTCGCGTCGGCGACACGGCCGGTGCCGAGACCGGCGGTCTGGCCGGCGGTGGTGGTGTTCTTCGTCGTGGAACTGGTCGCGGCGTGGCTTCTCGCCGCCGAGGCCCGGCGGCGTGGCGGTGCGGCGAGCGCCCGGTTGTGGTGTGCGTCCGCCGGGACCGGTGTGTTCGGCGCGGCGTTGTTGATCTCCGTGACCGGCGCTGTGATCGGACCGCGAGCGCTCGCCGTGCTCTCCGGTGTGCTGTACCTGTTCGCTTTCGTACCGCCGCGTGCGGTGCGCCGGATATGGGCCCGAGGCGCCACGCACGCGGCGATGCGCCGGTTGCTGGCCGTACCCGCCAACGAGCCGACCCGGACGTGGCAGAGCTACTGCCGCGACGCCACGGCGGTGCTCGGCGCGGACATGGTGCTGGTGTTGATGCCGGGACCGGATCGGCCGGTCCGGGTGGTGGGTTGCGTCTCCCGGCCGGTGAGCACGCTCGAATGCACGAAGGAGGGACTGGACGAGCTACTGGCCGCCGACGATCCGATCGACGCCCTGGCGGGATGGACCCGTCCGCCGGTGGTGGCGGTGATGTTCGCTCAGGCCACCGACACCCGGTTCGTGACCGCGACGGCGGTGGACGCGCCGGGCGGGCGGGGCGCCCTGCTGCTGCTGAACCGCTGCCGCAGCCTGTTCGCCGAGGACGACGTCGAGGCCTTCACCGAACTCGCCGGTCACGCCGCGGCGCTGGCCGGGCGGGCGCAGACGCTGGCCGAACGCGAAAGCCTCGCCGCGATCGTCGAATCGTCCCACGACGCGATCATCGGCAAGACCCTCGGCGGGGTGATCACCAGCTGGAATCCCGGAGCCGAGCAGCTCTACGGCTACCGGCGCGACGAGGTCCTCGGCCGGCATGCGTCCCTGCTGTTCCCATCCGGGCAGGAGCAGGCCGAGCAACAGCTGATGCGGCGCATCACCGCCGGCGAGAACATCGACCAGCACCGGGTCACCCGCCGCCACAGGGACGGCACGACGGTCACCGTGTCACTGACGCTGTCACCGATCACCGACGCCACCGGCGCGATCACCGGAGTGGCGTCGATCTCCCGCGACATCAGCGAGCGACAGCGCGCCGAGGCGATGTTCGAGGGACTTCTCGAAGCCGCCCCGGACGCGATCATCGGCGTCACCCGAGACGGCTCCATCACGCTGATCAACGCGCAGGCCGAACGCCTGTTCGGCTACCCCCGCGACGAACTGCTCGGCCGGTCGGTCGACCTCCTCGTCCCCGAACGGCTGCGTACCCCGCACGTGCGGCACCGCGACGGCTACTTCGCCCACCCCCGCAACCGGCCGATGGGCGCCGGAGCGGCACTGACCGCCGTACGCAAGGACGGCACCGAGTTCCCCGCCGAGATCAGCCTCTCCTCCGTCGACACCGACCGCGGCACGATCGTCACCACCTCCATCCGTGACGTCACCGACCGCCTGATCGCCCAGGCCGAACGGGAACGGCTGATCGCCCAGGCCGAACGCGACGCTGGCGAACGCCGCCTGCAACACGCCCGCCGGCTGGAGAGCCTCGGTGAACTCGCCGGCGGCGTGGCCCACGACTTCAACAACATCCTCGCGGTGATCAGCAACTACACCGCGATGGTCCTCGACACCCTGGACAGGCCCGCCCTCGATCCGGCCGAGCTGGCCGAGGTCCGCACCGATCTCGGGCAGGTCGGCCGGGCCGCCGAACGTGCCGCCCGACTGACCAAGCAACTGCTGGCCTTCGGCCGGCGCGACATCACCCAGGCCACCGTGCTCAGCCTCAACCACGTCGTCGGCGACGTCGAGCAGATGCTGCGCCGCTCGCTCGGCGAGCACATCCACCTCATCACCAGCGCCGACCGGCAGTTGTGGCCGATCCACGCCGACGCCGGCCAGCTCGAACAGATCCTGCTCAACCTGGCCGTCAACGCCCGCGATGCGATGCCCGGTGGCGGCACCCTGTCCATCGACACGAGCAATGCCGAGCTGACCGACGACGACACCACCAGCGGCATCGTGCGACCCGGCAGGTATGTACGCCTCCGGGTCAGCGACACCGGCACCGGCATGCCACCGGACGTCATCGAACGCGCCTTCGAGCCGTTCTACACCACCAAACCGAAGGGCTCCGGCACCGGACTGGGGCTGGCGACCGTCTATGGCATCGCCACTGCCGCGGGCGGCGACGTACGCCTGTACTCCGAAGCGGGCATCGGCACCACCGTCACCATCCTCCTGCCCGCCGTCGAAACGACCGACCGGGCCGGCTCCGTAGCCGCTGTCGTCCCGGCTGCCGAACCAGCCGCCGAGACGTCACCACACGAGACCATCCTCATGGCCGAGGACGAGGACGATCTGCGGCAGATCACCGCCCGTATTCTGACCCGCGCCGGGTACCACGTCCTCGCCGCCACCGGCGGCGCCGAGGCCATCCACTTCGCCCAGACCCACCCCGGCCCGATTCACCTGCTCCTCACCGACGTGATCATGCCGAGGATGATGGGCAACGAGGTCGCCTCCCAGGTCCAACGGCGCCGCCCCGGCATACCGGTGCTCTACATGTCCGGCTACGCGGAGCCCGTCCTCACCGAGAACGGAACCCTGCCCGACGGCGTCACTCTCGTCGAGAAACCCTTCACCAGCCACGAACTGCTCGACCGCGTCCGTGTCGTGCTGCACCAGGCGGGCACCTCACCGGTCCTGCGCCCGGCCCCCGACCAATTCGGCGCCAGGACATGACGTCCAGCGTCTGACGGCCTCGTCGGACGACACGCCGAAAGACTGCCTCGGGGTTACCCGTGATCCCGCTGGGGTAAGGGGCCGCCATGCACCCGTGGGAGCCCGCAGCCGGCGAGGCCGTCGACGCGGTCGATCTTCCACTGGCCGCGGCGGATTGCGGCGGACTGGTACAGGACTTCACCGCCGCGCAGCTCCCGTCGCTGCGGCACGCGGTCCATGACAGCGCCCGCGCCTGCGGCCTCACCGGTGAGGCACTCGAAGACTTCGTCGTCGCGGTTCACGAACTCACCACCAACGCGGTACGCCACGGCGGCGGCCGCGGCCGCATCGAACTACGCCGTGACGGTGACACCCTGCTCTGCGACATCGTCGACCACGGACCCGGCTTCCCCGACGGGGTGCCGGCACCCGCCGGCCCGCCGTCGCTGCAGACGGCCGGTGGACGCGGCCTCTGGCTGGCCCGGCACCTCACCGACACCATGCTGATCACGGACGGGCCCGGCGGGGTGACCGTCTCCGTCACCGTCTGCCTCCCGCCCACCGCACCGGGCGGCCCGCCGGTCACCACCGTGGCGGACGAACTGGGGAACGTCCAGGTCGAGATCTCGCCCGGCGTGCTCATCCGGGCCACCACCGCCCCGGGTCCCTCACCACCTCCCGGGATCGCCACCGGCCCGGACCCCGCGGAGGACGACCCGGAACCGACCGGCCCCCGCGAACCCTGACGGCCGGCCGTCCCCTCTCGCTACGTCAGAGGCGGATACCGGCCGCACCGAGTACCGCGGCGAGTCCGGCCGGGGTGCCGGGCCAGTGCCGGTGCAGCGCTTGCGGCCCGGCGCGGCGGGCCACCGACCGCAGTGCCAGCGCCACGATGATCGCGTCGTCGGCATAACCGATGACGGGGATGAAGTCGGGGATCAGATCGATCGGTACGGCGAGATAGAGCAGCAGCAGCCACAGTCGCACCCGCACCCCACGAGGCAGGTCGGCATCGCCGGCGAGCCGCTTGAGCAGGCGCAGGAGGTCCGGAAGCAGCCGCAGCATCTCCCGGAGCCCGGGTCGTTCGTAGCGGCGGCCGGCCAGCAGCAACGCCGCGATCAGCGCCAGCCACACCACGGCCAGCCCGACCCCGGCGCCGATGGCGATCTTCCACACGGTGTCCATCAGAATCCGACTGTACGGGCGTCGGCCGAGTACATCGCCGGCCGGCTCGGCGTCGAACGCAAGACGGTCTACCGGAACACCGGAAGGTCGATGACCTGACCGTTTCACCCGGCTGGCCGGCATCCACCGATCGGCATCGTCGTTACGCATGGCGTACCGTCGATGTTGGCGGCCGGTTGTAGCGGCCGGCCGCCCACCCTGACCGCTACCAGGGGAGCGACCGTCATGGCCACTACCGTTGGCGAACCGCTGTTTATCGGTGCTCAGGTCGCGTACTGGCGACAGCGCCGCGGCAAGTCTCAGCGCGTTCTAGCCGGCCTGGCCGGCATGAGTCAGCCGTACCTCAACCAGATCGAGAACGGTCGCCGCCCCGTTGAGCGCCGCGCCACACTCGTCGCGCTCGCGTCGGCGCTGGACGTCTCCATCGCCGACCTCACCGGGCAGTCCGGCGACCCCACCGACCCGGCTAGGGCGGCGGCCGCGGCCCACGTGCCCCATATTCGTGAGGCTTTGATCCGCCGCGAGATCGGCGAACTGGAAGAGCCCCGCCACGACGTGCGGGGGCTGATGATCGCGGGCGGGAGCTACGACTTCGCCACCGTCGCACCCCAGCTGCCCAACATGCTCGGCGGGCTCCGGGGGGCGGATCTGGTCCAGGTCGCCCACGTGGGCGTCTACACGCTCAAGCACCTCGGCTATCCGGACCTGGCCCGGGATGCCGCCCGGCTGGCCGTCGCCGAGGCTCGCGAACTCGGAAACCCGGCATGGATCGGCATCGCCGAGTTCATCCGGGTCCTTGCGATGCCGCCGGAGATGCCGGGCGCGCCGGCCCGCCTCGCCCAGCGGGTGGCCGACGAGATCCAGCCGCACATCGGCGACCCGGAGGTCCGGCAGGCGTACGGCATGCTGCACCTGCATGCCGCCCTCCGTGCCGCTGTGGACCACCGCGGCGACCAGGCGCACGAACACCTCCGCGAGGCGGGCGCGGCGGCCGAGTCACTCGGCGAGCCCGGCCCGGACCTCGGCCTGGCCCGGTTTGCGTTCGGGCCGACGAACGTCGGGTTCTGGACGGTCGCCACCGAGCTGGAACTCGGGGAGCCTCACCGCGCCCTGGAAGCGGCGGACGACGTCGCACCCGGGCGCCTGCCGATCGCGAACCGCCAAGCTCCCTTCTTCGCCGACGTGGCGACTGCGATGGCTCAGGTGGGCCGCGACCAGGAGGCGATCGCGACGTTCCTGCGGGCCGAGGCGACGGGCCCGCAGTGGTTCCGGCTCCGGCCGACCGTGCGCGACACCATCGGGTCGATCATCCGCCGCGCGAAGCGCAACTCCTTGACGAGGCAGATGCGCAGCGCGGCGACCGCGGCGAACCTGGCATCCCTCATCAAGGACTGATAGCAGCGAGCAATCACCGCCCCCGTCTGCGTCGCATAACTTCCTGATCAGCGGCGGCGGGCGTCCGGCTGTGAGAAAGTCCCGCGCTCGCCGTCGCCCCAGATCGGCGGGTCGCGTCCGTGAATCGCGGCCCGCCACTGATCGGAGGCGGACATGCTGATTGAGGTGATGCGGCGCGTGATGTGGCGCCGGCGGGTTCGAGCCGTTCATACCTGGCGTGACGAGCAGCGCGTCGAGTACGCCCAGGCCGTCGAGCGGATCACTGCGGCGCCGCCGTACGGCATGGGCACGCTGCGGCGGCCCCGGTCGTGACCCGGCCAATCCTGACCGTGGGCCCCCGCGAGCTGCCAGCTGACGGATGGGCGCGGGTGTGGATCGACACCGGATCGGGCCCGGGGTTCGTACGTGAGGTCCAGGTTGATCGCCTTGCTCTGGCTGAGATCGACAACGGCGAGGGGCCGCACGCGTACTACCTGCTCCACCGCCCGAGCGAGGCTCACCACGGGTGAGTGCCGAGAAGACGTCCCGGCGGGACCGCCCGCCGGACGAGAGGAAGGAGAGCCTCATGCCTGAGATCAAGGGGATGAGCGTCGACCTGGAGGGCGCCGACTGGAAGAAGAGCAGCCGCTCCGGCTCGGCCGGGCACTGCGTGGAGGTCGCGTTCGTCGGGCAGGCGACCGCGGTCCGCGACTCGAAGGACCCGTCGGGTCCGGCGCTGGTGTTCACCGACGACGAGTGGAAGGCCTTCCTGGAGGGCGCGGCGGCCGGCGAGTTCGACCGGGGCTGACCGCGACCTGAGGGCGGCGGCCGGGGGTTTTGGGTCCCCCGGCCGCCGCTTTGGGCTTTCAGGTGGACCCCTCCCTCGGTGAGGGATCGGTTCAGCCTTCAACCTTCGAAGACCGCAACCCTCGGGGAGGTTTGCGCCGACTGCCCTTGGTGGTCCTCGCGGTGGTGCCCTGGACCCACCGCAACCCGGTTGCACCCGCAAGACTGATGGAGCCGGCCGCCGGATGGACGATGAAGGAGGCTATGCGAAGGCCGTCGTCTCCGAGCGCCGTGGTCCTGATGGCCGCACTGGCGAGCGTCATGTGTCTTCAAGCCCAGCCCGCGTACGCGGCGATGCCGATGGCTCCGCACCGACTGGGCGCCGTCGATTCCGGCCCGGTGTCACGGGCCGGAGCCGTCGGGCTGACCGTGCGCCGCAGCGACGCGGCCACGGCGGCATACCAGGAACGGCTGAACAGCGCGCTCCAGACGATGCTGGACGCGGTGGTCGGCCCCGGCCGTGCCGTCGTCACCACCACCGCGGAGCTGAACTTCGACCAGGTCGAGACCGTCAGCACGACCTACGCCCGGGATCCGGCGGCCGGTGCGCTGTCGGAGCGGATCAGCAGCCGGGCCTACACCGAGGACACCGGCGGCACCCGGTACGAGAGCACCAGCACGGCACGCGCCAACGCTCTGAACTCTCTGCGCGAGACTCGCCGTACCGCGCCCGGCAGGGTGGAGAAGCTGAACATCGCCGTGCTCGTCGACGCCACGGCCGGCCGGAACATCGACCTCGCCCAGTTGACGGAACTCGTCAGCGTGGCGGCCGGTGTCGAAGCCGGTCGCGGTGACACGGTCGCGGTCGCCGCGATGCCGATGCGACCCGGAGTGGCAGACACCGCCGCGAACACGCTGGCCGAGCCCGGTACGGCGGCGACGGCCGACCGGCAGTGGATGCCGGCGGCCGCCGCGGTGGCTCTGCTGTTCCTGATCGGGGTGGTGGCCCGCCGGCGATACCGGAGAGCGGCGGCGCAGCGAGACGATCTGCAGCGGATGCGGGCGGCGGTGGAGGGGCGGCGCCCGGTCGTGGCCACCGCCGACCTCGCCGCGCCGGCGCCCGGGGACCCGCGTCACGACGGCATCGAGCGGCAACGCCAGATCGGCCGGCTCGCCGGCGACGATCCCGGACAAGCCGCGGCCGTACTCCGTGGCTGGACCGGATCCGATCGGTGAAGAGCACACTCCGGTACCCGCTCCGAGTCAGTGTCCGCCGCGCTGCATCCGCTCCGCGGCCTGCCCGCCGGTGATCAGTGGCCGGCGTTCAGCTTGCCAGCGAGGTTCTCGTGGAAGGTGGCGCTTGCCTCGTTCAGGCCGACGATCTGCACCTGCTTGCCGCGGGCAGCGTATTTGGTGGTGATGGCGTCGAGGGCGGCCACGGAGGAGGCGTCCCAGATGTGCGCCCCGCTCATGTCGACCACGATGCGGTCGGGGTCGTTCGCGTAGTCGAACTGGTAGACCAGGTCGTTGCTGGAGGCGAAGAACAGCTCCCCGCGTACGTGATAGGTCCTGGTGGTCTCGTCGGCGGTGGTCTCGGGGTCGACCTGGGCGAAGTGCGCGACCCGGCGGGCGAAGATCACCATGGCGGCCAGGACGCCGAGGACGACGCCGACGGCGAGGTTGTGGGTGGTCAGGGTGCCGGCGACGGTGACCAGCATGACGATGATCTCCCCGGCGGGCATCCGTTTGAGGGTGGCCGGGGCGATGCTGTGCCATTCGAAGGTGCCGACCGATACCATGATCATGACGGCGACCAGGGCGGCCATCGGGATCAGCGCGACGACGTCACCGAGGGCGACGACCAGGATGAGCAGGAAGACGCCGGCGAGGAACGTCGACAGGCGGGTGCGGGCGCCGGACGCCTTCACGTTGATCATCGTCTGGCCGATCATGGCGCAGCCGCCCATGCCGCCGAAGAAGCCGGTGACGATGTTGGCCACGCCCTGGCCCCAGGACTCGCGGGTCTTGTCGGAGTGGGTGTCGGTGACGTCGTCGACCAGTTTCGCGGTCATCAGCGATTCCATCAGACCGACCAGGGCGATACCGAGGGCGTACGGGGCGATCAGCTGCAGGGTGGCGAGGGTGAACGGCACGTTCGGAATGCCGAAGGTGGGCAGGCTGTCGGGCAGAGTGCCCTCGTCGCCGACGTTCGGCACGGTCACGCGCGCGATCAGCACGAACGCGGTCATCAGCACGATCGCCACCAGCGGCGCCGGGACGGCGGTGGTGAACCTCGGCAGCACGAACATGATGGCAAGGGCGACGGCGACGAGGGGGTAGACCAGCCACGGCACGTCGATCAGGTGCGGCAGCTGCGCGGTGAAGATCAGGATGGCGAGGGCGTTGACGAAGCCCACCATGACGCTGCGCGGGATGAACCGCATCAGCCTCGCCACCCCGACCAGGGCCAGCACCACCTGCAACAGCCCGCCCAGAATGACCGCGGCGACCAGATGGTCCAAGCCGTGTTCCTTCGCCAGCGGCCCGACGACCAGGGCGACCGCGCCGGTGGCAGCGGAGATCATCGCCGGTCTGCCGCCGGTGAAGGCGATCGTGACGGCCATCGTGAACGAGGCGAACAGACCGACCCGCGGGTCGACCCCGGCGAGGATGGAGAACGAGATCGCCTCCGGGATCAATGCCAGAGCAACGACGAGACCGGCCAGAACCTCGGTACGCAGCACCTTCGGTGAGGAGAGCCAATCCGGCCGCGACCAACGCGCAGTCTCTGACATCTATGGGTGTTCCTCTCGAATGCGCGCGACCAGCCGACCACACCCTTCCGTAGCCGGAGAGTTCCTGTCGTGGTCCGGTGGTGATGATCACGCCATCGAGGCCGTACCCTTCTGTCGCCGTTCGACCTGCGCACGCCAGTCGAGATCGCCGCCGGCCTGGTTCCGGCTGGAACGTGATGTCAGTCGATGGTGCGACGGGCTTCGTCGGGCAGATCCGCCTCGATGCGCTCCTTGCGGACCGTCCCGCCGACGGTCTTCTGCTCGGTCACGGTCTCCGTGCCCAGCCGCACCCGTTCCACCGGCACGGTCTCGGTTTTCACCACCGGACGCTCGGCGTGCAGGGTGACCTCGTGCTCGGACTCGGTGATGTCGGGTCCGGCGTACGCGGCGTCACGGTTGGCGGCGGTGATCGGCTCACGTTCCAGGCGCACCTCTTCGTGGGTGACCGGCACGGTGACCTGCTGCTGCTCGGTGACGACGTACTTGCGCAGCCGCGCACGACCGACCTGTTCGGTCGTGGTGCCGACGTTGAGCCGCTCCTCCGAGCGAGTCATCGCGTCATCGCCGGCGGCCTTACGTGAACCGGCTACGGCGGTCCCCGGGGTGCGGTTCTCGGTGCCGGTGTAACCGCCGGCGGCGGTGGCGGTGCTACTCCGGCCGGTGCGGTAGCTCTCGTCCCAGCTCATGCCGTAGTGCTGGTAGAGGAGGTCGACTTCTTCGGCACTCAACGGCTCGTCGTGCGAGGCGTCGACGTTCGGCGCATCCTTGATCGCGGCCTTCTCGAACGGCACCACGATCCGGTCGCCCTGCAGCGTGGCGTCGTTGAGTGGCAGGAGCGACTCGTTCAGGCCGAACAGCCCGGTCTTGACCGAAGCCCATGTCGGTTGGCCGGCCCCGTCGCTCCACACCGCTCCGACGCTGCCCACCTTTTCGCCGTCCCGGTCGACAACCTCGCGGCCGTACAGCAGATCAACCTGCTCTTGCACGATCATGGCATGACTCCTTTCAGTCGGCTGGACGTGAGGAGCTATACCCGACCAAATGCCGTCCATACATTTTCTTTCAGCGCTCAAAAGTCGGACCAGTAGCCCGAGGTCTGGCTTTTGAAGCCGCATTCGGACAAACGGCGACCGGGGCCCCCACCGAGGGGGGAAGCGACCACTCGGCGGAAGCCTTCTCGGCGCTGAGCAGCCAAAGCACCCGTTGCCTCCGTCAACGGCGAGCAGCAAACGAGACGTCTCGATAAGGCGTGATCACCGCGAAGAAATGACTAGAATCGACGGCCGCCCGTGTGGCGGGACGGTGCACGTGGGCCGTGTCCGCATATCCGGAGTGCAGCGCCGGTCAACGAACGACGCGCGTCCCGGCGGCCGATGACGAACGCTTCGGCGAATGGTCCAGTGAATGACATGGGAGGGGATTAAAAGGCTGGCGTACGGGAATCGCCCCGGATGGTTATCGGATTCTCCGTAGGAGGCATGGTGAGTAATCCAATGGGCGGCACTCATACGGCGGGCCCTTCCGCGATGAACGGCACGTCGAAGGCCTCGAAGGTGGCCGGGCGGGGCAGGGAAGCCGTCACACAAGCCGCGGTGGACGTGAAGGGCACCGCCAGGGAACAGGCGCAGCGCGTCAGCGCAGAAGCCCAGACCCAGGCTCGTACGATCGCGGCCGACGTCCGCGACAAGCTCAGTGAGCAGGCCCGCACGCAGAACGACAAGCTGGTCAGTACGATCCGCCAGACCGCCGACCACCTCGACGAGATGCGCGGCGACCGGCAGGATTCACCGGCCGCCGCCGTCGTCTCCCGGGTTGCCGACAGCGGCCGACAGCTCGCCGACTATCTGGACCGCAACGGTGCCGAGGGCGTGCTGCGGGAGGTCGAGGACTTCGCCCGGCGCCGGCCCGGTGCCTTCCTGGCGACCGCACTGGCGGCCGGCTTCGTGGTCGGCCGTCTGGGCAAGAGCATCGCCAAGGCCGACCCGCACGCCGGCGCCCCGGCGGCTGAGAGCGGCACCGGCGCATTCGCGGCGTCTCCTCCGCAGCCCACGCGGGACCCGGCGGCTGCCATGAACCGGACGGGCGCGGACCAGACCGGCACCGCATACGCCGCGACCGGCACCGGCACCGGCACCGGCACCGGCACCGGCACCGGCACCGGTACCGGTACGCCCAGCGTGCTGGACGAGTTCACGCGCATGCAGCACCGGGCGTCGCGGCCATGACCATCCACCCGTCAACCCACGAAGCCCAGGCCGAGCGGGTGGCCGAGACGTCGATCGGTGAGTTGATCGGCAACATCAGCAACGATTTGTCGCACCTGTTCCGCCAGGAGGTCGAGCTGGCCAAGGCCGAGCTGCAGCAGGAGGCGTCCAAGGCGGGCAAGGCCGCCGGGATGCTCGGCGCCGCCGCGTTCGCCGGCTACCTCGCCGTCGTCCTGCTCAGTTTCGCCGCGGTCTTCGGCCTGGCGAACGTGATGGACACCGGCTGGGCCGCGCTCATCGTGGCCGCCGTCTGGGCGATCGCCGGTGCGGCGCTGTTCGTGACCGGCCGCAACAGGCTGAAGACCGTCGACCCGGTCCCGCACCGCACCGTCGACACGCTCAAGGAGGATGCACGATGGCTGAAGAACCCGCACGGCTGAGGCAGGACATCGAGAACACGCGGGCGTCGCTCACCCGCGACGTCGACCTGCTGGCCGAGAAGACAAACCCGGGCAGGGTGGCGCAGCGCCGCTGGAACACGGTGAAGGAGAAGGTGATGGGCAGCACCGACCACGCCCGGCATGCGGCCGGCGACACCGCCTCGTCGGCGATCAGCACCGTGCAGGACAAGGCTGCCCACCTCGGGGACGTGGCGAGCGGGAAGGCGCACGACGCGGCCGGCGCCGTCCGTGGCGCCCCGCAGGCGGTCACCGCACAAACCCAGGGCAACCCGCTCGCCGCCGGGATCATCGCCTTCGGTGCCGGCCTGCTCGCCGCGAGTCTGGTCCCGGTCACCGACGCGGAACGCCGCGCCGGCCAGCAGCTCAAGGAGAACAGCGGCGAACTCACCGACAAGGTCAAGGATGTCGCGGCCGGCCTGAAGGAGGATCTGTCCGGTACGGTCCAGCACGCCGTCAGCGAGGTGAAGGACACCGCACAGCAGGCCGCGCAGGCCGCGAAGGACCAGGCGCGGTCGTCGGCGCAAGACGCCAAGGAGCAGGTCAGCCGGCCAGTCGGTTGAGTTTGCGGATCTGCCGGTCGAAGGCCCGGGACGGAACGACGCGGCGCAGGGTGCTGACCATGGCGGCCCGGGAGCCGGCGGTGTAGCGCAGCTTCGGTTTGGTGTCGGTCGCCGCGGCGACGACCGCCCGGGCGACGGCGGCCGGATCGTCGCCGGCCCGGACCGCCTCGCCGATCAGTTTGTCGGCGATGCCGCGCTGCTCGGCGTAGATCTCCATCGGGGTGTCGGCACGCACGCTGTTGCTCTCGAAACCGGTGTTGGTCCAGCCGGGTTCGACGAGCAGGACCCGGACGCCGTACTCGCGGACCTCGTGGTCGACCGATTCGGAGTAGCCCTCGACCGCGTGTTTGGAGGCGGCGTAGGGAGCCATGAACGGCGCCGGCATGAAGCCGACCACGGACGAGATGTTGACGATCCGGCCGCGGCCCTGGGCGCGCATGTGCGGCAGGACGGCGGTGGTCATCCGGATGACGCCGAAGACGTTGATGTCGAACAACGCCTGCACCTGCGCCACCGAGCTCTCCTCCGCGGCTCCGGCTGAGCCGACACCGGCGTTGTTGACCAGCAGATCGATCCGGCCGTACCGCTCGATGACCTGCGCGACGGCGGCGGTGACCGACGCGTCGCTGGTCACGTCGAGGTCGAGATAGGTCACGCCGTCGCGACGGGGGAGGTGCGCGGTGCGACGTCCGGTGCCGATCACTTCATAGCCCGCTGTCACCAGGCCGTGAGCGATGGCGTTGCCGATGCCCGCGGACGCACCCGTGACGAGCGCGATCGGCTTGGTCGACCCCATGATGGTCTCCTTCTGTTCGGAAGATCTCCGGCCTTGGTCAGTGCGATGGGACGCTGCGCCCCGGAAGGCGGACAGCCACGACATCGCGCCGAGGAAACCGATTTGTTTACACACGATAAACAGATCGGTTTCCAGGCGCAAGGGGTCATAAACAGATCGGTTTCCAGAACGCGGAACACTGGGTACGCTGGGGCTCATGGGGAACCAGACACTGCCCGCCGGTGCCGCCTCCACCCGTGCGCGGCTGCTCGACGCCGCGGCGAAGCTCTTCCATGAACAGGGCATTCACGTGGGTGTCGACGCGGTGTGCCGCGAGGCGGGTGTGTCCAAGCGCTCGATGTACCAGCTCTTCGCCGGCAAGGACGACCTGGTGGCCGCCAGCCTGGAACGCTCGGCGCCCGGATTCTCGGCGGCCCTCCTGCCGGCTCCCGATGACGGCAGATCGCCACGAGAGCGGATCCTGCACGTCTTCGAACGCCTCGAACACCTCGAGCCGATGCAGGACTTCCTCGGCTGCCCGTTCGTCGCGACAGCGGTTCAGGCCAAGTCTCCCGACCACCCGGCCAGCGTGATCGCCCGCCGACACAAGGACGGGCTCACCGACTTCTTCCGGCACGAGGCGCACCGGGGCGGTGCCCGCGACCCTGAACTGCTGGCCCGGCAACTGACCATGGTCTTCGACGGAGCCAGCGCCCGATCCGTCGTGCAGGCGCACGAGCTGGACGGCCTCGCCGTCACGACCGCCGGTGCCCTGATGGACATCGCCGGCATCGGCTCGTCCTCGCCGGACGGCGACGGGGCCCCCGTTCCCCGTGCCGCCCAGCCGGCGACGTCACCGCCGCGGTGACGTCGCCGGCTCAGGATCAGTAACCGATGCGGAAGGTGGCGTCCTGCCGGTCCGCGGCGGCGGAGGCGCCGCTGAGCGGATCGATACGCAGAACGTAGCCGGAATGCCGGATGTGGTACGTCGGCAGGTTGTGCGACCGGAACGAGGTCCAGCCGCTGTCGGCGAGGCCGGCGGTGCGGTGGAACGTCGCGTCGCCGGCGAAGGTGCCGGTGCCGTCGTCGGCGGCGAGCACCAGGTTGTAGTTGGAGTGCCGTAGGTAGTGGCCGGCGACGTTGACCGATTGGAAGGACACGCCGCCGGCGTCGGCGAGCCCCGGCACGAGCCGCCACTGTGAGTCGGTGTACGGGTCGAACGGGTACGCATCGATGCGGGCGACGTGGTTCGCGTGCCGGATCACGGTGTCGGGATAGTTGTAGGACGTGATCCGGTTCCAGGCCGGCGCTCCCCACCGGGACAGCAGGTTCGCCTGTTCGGTGGCGGTGATGGGGCAGATGGTCGGGTGCTTGGCGTTCAGCGGCTGGTGGTATTGAGCCTTGGTCAGCGGGCTCCAGCTGTTGGCGCCGATGTCGCCGGAGCGCCACACGTACAGTTCGCCGTTGTTCGGGGAGAACGAGTCGCCGTACAGGAACCATTCGTTGCGGTCGTTCGCCTTGACGACGATCGGTGCCTCGATGCCGCCGTTGACCACACCGCTGGTGTACGTGCCCCGGTCGAAACTACGCGGATTCAACGTGCTGGAGCGGGCGCCGTAGAGCCGGCCGTCACTGAAGCTCTTGTAGTACAGGTAATTGACGCCGTTGTGCAGGTGCATGGTGGCGTCGAGGACGTTGAATCCGGGATCGAAGAACAACTGCGCCGACCCGACCGTACGGAAATCGGCTGTGTAGTTGACGTAGAAGGCGTCGCGTCCGCCGTTGTTGGCGGAGTAGATGATGCCGTACTGGCCGCGGGCGGCGTCCCAGAACGCTTCGGGTGCCCAGGTGTGGGTGTTCATGGTGTGCATCCGCAGCCGGCGGTAGCCGGTGAAGGTGCGCAGGTCGGGCGAGTCCCAGCAGTGGATGTACTGGTTCGGCCGGGTGAAATCGGTGCCGGTCAGGTCGGTGGCCAGCACCACGAAGGTGCCGTCCTGCTTGCGCAGGATGAACGGGTCACGCAGGCCACGGGTGCCCGCGGTCGGGGTGGCCACCGGGTTGTTCTGGTTGAGCGGCGTCCAGTCCAGACCGTTGGTGCTGACGGCCAGGTGCAGGCCGTAATCGTCGGCCAGCTTCGACGGCGACTCCGTGAAGTAGCCCATCACATAGCCGCTGTAGGTGGCGGCCTGAGCGGGTCCGGCCGGGCCGAGCAGGGTCGCACCGGCCGCAGCCGCGCCGGAGGCGAGGAGGGTACGTCGGGAGAGGTTCATGAATCCGGCCCTCATTCCCCGGACGGTGCGGTGAGGGTGGTGCCCAGACGTACAGGTGCGCCGAAGTTGGGGGTGCCGTCGGCGTTCCAGGTGAACTTCTGGGCGCGGGTGGAGCGGTTCATGTCGCAGCCGCCGCCCGCGGAGTCGTTGGCGTGGTAGACGATCCAGTCCTCGGTGCCGTCCGGGCTCTTGAAGAAGCCGTTGTGGCCGGGTGCGAAGACGCCGTTGGCGTCGTTGCGCTGGAACACCGGGTTGGGGCTCTTGGTCCAGTGCGCCATGTTCATCGGGTCGGTGCCGGTGAGGGTGAGCAGGCCCAGCTTGTAGTCGGGTCCCCAGCACGCCGAGGCGGAGTAGACGACCATGACCTTGCCGTTGTGGTACAGCGGCTCCGGGCCCTCGTTGACCGCGCCGGTCTGCCGCTCCCAGGACAGCGTCGGCGAGCTCAACCGCGCCCGTGAACCGGTGAGCGTCCACGGGTTGGACAGCCGCTGGATGAAGTTGGACTGGCCGTACGATCCGCCGGCGTTGTAGGTGGCCATCAGATAGAGGCTGCTGCCGACCTTGAGGACGCTCGCGTCGAGGGACCAGTCGCTGCCGAGGTCGGCCTTGAAGGTGTACGGGCCCATCGGGTCGGTGCCGGCCGATTCCAGAACGTGCAGCCGCTGGGTGGGGTTGTAGTCGGACACGTTCTGCCCGGCGGTGTAGTAGAAGTACCAGCGCTTGCCGTTCGGGCCGTCGAGCAGGTGGAACTCGGGCGCCCACATGTTGCAGCAGCCGTTGGCCCGGCCGGCCAGGTTGAAGACAACCTGGTCGGCGGCGGTGGCCAGCCCGGCCAGCGTCGTCGAGCGGCGCATCGTGATGGTCGAGTTCCAGGTGGTGGTCGCCAGGTAGTAGTAGCCGTTGTGGTGCTGCAGCCACGGGTCCGGGCCGTTGCGCTTGATCGGGTTGGTGAACGTGCCTGCCGTGCCGGCGCCTACCCGGGCCAGTTGCCATTGCTGGTTGGCGCCGTCGAGGTCCTGGTATTGGGAGACTTTGGCGCCGTCGGCGGTGGACCATTCCCAGGTTTCGAGGGCTTTGCCGCTGTTGCGGTTGATCAGCCGGACGTGGCCGCCGGCGGAGTCGGCGAGGCGGAATTGTTGGCGGGAGTCGTTGCGGTCGGTGTTCTGTACCAGTTGGACGCCGTCGGCGGTGGTGGGTAGGTCGAGGACCTTGCCGCTGTGCACTGATTGCAGGCGGTACCAGCCGGAGCCGGAGTCGAGGAATTTCCACTGCTGCCAGGCGCCGTCGTTGCGGGTGTACTGGTTGATGGCGGCGCCGTCGGTGGTGGCGAGGTTGTAGACGTCCAGGGCTTTGCCGCTGTTGCGGTTGACCAGCACGTAGGACGCGGCGGGGTCGACGACCGCGGCCGAGGCCGAACGTGTCGCCACCGCAACGCCGGCGGCAGCCACGACGATGGTGAGAGCGGACAGGACAACGCGTCGAAGTGGGCGTGCTCGTTCCACTGGAAGAGCGGAGGAAGACATAACGGTCCTTCGGTTAGGGGAAAACCGTGACGACTGGGGAATGACCGCCACGGGAACACCTGCTCGCGTGAGGGGTCGCCTCCGCGCAACAAGATGCCTCACTGACTCAGAGTGACTTTGAGGATGCGTTCGTCGCTGTTGTCGGGCACGCTGTCCTTCTCGCCGAGATTGCTGGTGGTGAGCCACAGGCCACCGTCGTTGCTGGGCTCGACGGTCCGCAGTCGCCCGTATGTTCCGTTGAGGAACTGCTGAGGGCTGCCCAGATCGGTGCCGGTGATCGGTGCCCGGTACAGCCGAGCGCCGCGAAGACAGGCGATGTAGAGGACGTCGCGCACGATCGCGATGCCACTGCATGAGCCCGCCGCGACCGGATACGTCCGTTCGGGTGCCACGAAACTCGGATCGGTACAGTTGCCCGTGGTTCCTTCGCAGCGGGGCCAGCCGTAGTTGCCGCCGCGGACGATCAGGTTCGTCTCGTCCATGACGCTGTTGCCGAACTCCTGCTCCCAGAGCCGGCCCTGGGAGTCGAACGCCAGGCCTTGCGGGTTGCGGTGGCCGTAACTCCACACCGCATTGCCGAACGGGTTGTCGGCGGGGATAGTGCCGTCCGGGTTGATCCGCAGGACCTTGCCGGCGAGGGTGGTGCGGTCCTGTGCCCATTCGCCGTTCTGACCGTCACCGGTGGCGACGTAGAGCCTGCCGTCGGGCCCGAACCGCAGCCGGCCGCCGTTGTGGAACTTGTTGCGCGCGATCCCGCTGACCAGCACCTGAGGGCTGCCGTTGAGGGCGCCTGCGGTGTATCGCATCCGGATCACCCGGTTGTCGGTGGGACTGGTGTGCATGATGTAGACCCAGGGATCGGTGCTGAACGTGGCGGCGACGGCGATGCCCATCACGCCGCCTTCGCCGTCGGTGCCCTGCACGCCGGGCACCCGGCCGATGCTGGTCCTGGCGCCGGTGGGCGGGTCGAGGCGCACGATGTCGAAGGCGTCGCGGCGGCTGTACAGCACCTCGCCGGTGGGCAACTGGGCAAGTCCCCACGGCACGTCGGTGTCGGTGGCGACCTGAGTGACCGCGCAGATCGCCGCGGTGCATCCGGCACCCGTGGTGACCGTGATCGGGGTGCTGGGCGTCGACCGGTTGCCTTGGGCGTCGACGGCCACGACCCGGTATTCGTACCGGGTGGATGCGGTCAGCCCGCTGTCGGTGAAGTTCGTGGCGGTGCCGTTGACCGAGCCGGCGGGGGTGCCGTTGCGGGTGATCTCGTAGGCGGTGACGCCGACGTTGTCGGTGGCGGCGTTCCAGCGCAAGCTGACCGTGGTGCCGGTGGCGGTGGCGCTGAGCCCGGTCGCAGCGGTGGGAGCCTGGGTGTCGGTCTGGCACTGCGGGACGGTGATCGGCACGGTGGCGCTGGCCTGTGAGACGTTTCCGGCGGCGTCACGGGCGTTGACGTACAGGCCCCATCGGGCGCCGGGCGTCACCGTGAGGACCGTCGTCACGGTCGCGCCGGCGACCGAGGTCATGAGCTGGCCGTCGTGGTAGATGTCGTAGAAGGCGACACCGACGTCGTCGGTCGACGCGGTCCACGACAGCCGTACCGACGTGCAGGTCAGTTCCGTGGCGCGGGCCCCGGCCGGCGTGCTCGGAGCGCTCGTGTCCGGGGCTGCACCGACCCGTACGAGCTGCCATTGCTGGTTGGTGCCGCCCAGGTCGGTGTACTGGATTACTGAGGCGTTGTCCGCGGTGGAGAAATCGAGCACGTCGACGGCCTTGCCGCTGTTGCGGTTGAGTAGCCGGGCATAACCGCCCGTGGAGTCGGCGAGGCGGAACTGCTGGTTGGTGCCGCCCACGTCGGCCCACTGCACGATCGTCGCGCGGTCGGCGGTGGACCGGTTGAGCACGTCGAGGACCTTGCCGGAGTGGCGGGACCGCAGGCGGTAGTGGCCGTCTCCGGCGTCGACGAACTGCCACTGCTGCCAGGCCTGGCCGGTGCGCGTGGCCTGGGTGAGGCGGGCACCGTCGGCGGTGGCCCGGTCGTACACCTCGAGTGCCTTGCCGGAATGGCGGTTGAGCAGCACGTACCAGGCGCTGGTGTCGACTGTCGCCGCGGCTGCCGGTGCCGCGGTGGCGACAAGGCCGCCCGTGGCCGCCAGCACCAGCGCCGAGATGATCACCAGAGCCGCGTGCCGCGGTCGCCGCCGGTGCGGGGCTGCCCGTAGGTCCTTCACTGCGGTCTCCTCGCTGTCAGTCGACAGGCCCGGCAGAAGCTCCAGGCCCGAGGTCCTGCTAATAGGGGTGCCCGGCCAGGTCGAGGTGGACGCTGTAGATGCCGAAGTTGCCGGGCTGGCCGGAGGTGACGTACAACGTCTGCCGGTCCGGGCCGCCGAACGCCACGTTGGTGACGTGCCGGCCCGCGGTGATCGCGCCCAGGGCACGACCGTCGGGAGCGATCACGTGCACCCGGCCGTCGTTGTAGGAGGCCCAGTAGAGGTTGCCGGCGCAGTCCACGCCCGCGCCGTCGGGGCTGTTCACCCGGGCGAGAACGCGGCGCGGGCCGATGTCGCCGTTGTCGGCGACGGCGTACGCGAAGATCGCGTTGTTGCCGAATCCGCCGACATACAGCGTCCTGCCGTCCGGCGACAGGACGATGCCGTTGGGCTGGGACACGGTGCCGTCGACGAGTTCCACCACCCCACCGCGGACGCGGTAGACGCCGGTGACGCCGTTCAGCTCGTCGGCGCGGTTGCCGCGCTGGAAGTTCGGGTCGGTGAAATAGACGGTGCCGTCCGCGGCGATCGTCACGTCGTTCGGAGAGTTGAAGTGCCGGCCGAGATGGTCGGCGGCCAACACACCGCGGGAAAGGCCGGCCAGCGTGTACGTGGACACGCTGCGCTGGTCGTGGGTGGCCGCGATCACCCGGGTTCCGTCCGGCGTGACCGCGAGCCCGTTGCTGCCCGCTTGCGCGACGAGCCGTTCGAAGCTGCCGGGCGGGGTGAAGCGCCAGATCGACGACGGCTGGACTCCCTGCGCGCCGGACGGGTTCTGCATGTCCGAGAACAGCAGGTAGCCGGGATCCGCGACCCAGGTCGGGCCTTCGGTGAAGGCGAACCCGGTGCGGACGGGACGTGCGGTGACCGTTTCGCCTGAAAGAGGACTGCCGGAACACTGTTCGGCAATGTCCACCGCTTCGGCGGGAACGGTCCCCGACGTCAGCAGAACCAGTACCGCCACGCCGCGCGACAACAGGCTGAGCATTGTTTCCTCCCTCGCGTTCGAGTACGGCGAGCAGCGAGGTGACCGGCTACCCGGCATGCCGGGTAGCCGTCACGTGGCCACTCACCGGCCTGATGCGCCGCGGAGAACAGAGCCGCGCATCAGGCTTCTCCGGTGCGGATCAGTAGACGAACGGCCAGCCGGCGGTGTCGTAGCCGAGCCGGTTGATCCCGAGCCGCGAGGCGCCGTTGTCGGCGTAGTAGTGGTAGACCAGCACGTCGCCGTCGGTGTCCTGGAGGACTGCCTGGTGGCCGGGACCGTGGATGCTGCCGTGCCCTGCCAGAACCTGGGTGCCGCCGCCGGAGTTCATCGCCGTGCCGTTACGGTCCACGAACGGCCCGTTCGGGCTCGTCGAACGGCCCACCATGATCCGGTACGTGCTGGCCGCGCCCTGGCAGCAGCGGTCGAACGACACCCACAGGTAGTAGAACGAGCCGTGCTTGACCATGTGCGGCGCTTCGATCGCCCCGCCGTTACGGCCGGCGATCAGACGGATCGAGGAGTCGGCCCGCAGACCCGTCGAGGGGTTCAGGGCGATCTGCTGCATGCCGGACCAGAACGAGCCGAAGTTCAGCCACCACCGGCCGGCGTCGTCCACGATCAGGTTCGGGTCGATCGCGTTGTAGTTGTTCGACGCGCTGGACTCGATGACCAGGCCCCGGTTCGTCCAGCTGCCGGAGGCACCCGTCGGGCTGGTCGCCAGGAAGATCGCCGAGCGGTTCGAGCCGAAGGTCGAGGCCGAGTAGTACAGGTAGTACTGGCCGTTGCGGTACGAGATGTCCGGCGCCCACAGGTTGCGGCTGCCTCCGGTGTAGGCGGTGGTCCACGGGGCCCCGTTCGGGAACGCCGCTCCCGCCTCCCGGAACGTCGTGCGGTCGGTGGAGGTGGTCAGCCGGATGTTGTCACCGGTCTGCGCCACGATGTACGAGCCCTGCGGCGTCTTGACGACCGTCGGGTCGTGCGTGCCCGTCGCACCCGAGACGGCACCCGGCCCGGGATATGCCGCCGGCGGTGTGGTCGGTGTCCCGGACGGTCCCGGACTACCGGGAACCGACGTGGTGGGCGACGTGCCGGCGCCTACCCGGGCCAGTTGCCATTGCTGGTTGGCGCCGTCGAGGTCCTGGTATTGGGAGACTTTGGCGCCGTCGGCGGTGGACCATTCCCAGGTTTCGAGGGCTTTGCCGCTGTTGCGGTTGATCAGCCGGACGTGGCCGCCGGCGGAGTCGGCGAGCCGGAACTGTTGGCGGGAGTCGTTGCGGTCGGTGTTCTGTACCAGTTGGACGCCGTCGGCGGTGGTGGGTAGGTCGAGGACCTTGCCGCTGTGCACTGATTGCAGGCGGTACCAGCCGGAGCCGGAGTCGAGGAATTTCCACTGCTGCCAGGCGCCGTCGTTGCGGGTGTACTGGTTGATGGCGGCGCCGTCGGTGGTGGCGAGGTTGTAGACGTCCAGGGCTTTGCCGCTGTTGCGGTTGACCAGCACGTAGGACGCGGCGGGATCGACGACCGCGGCCGAGGCCGAACGCGTCGCCACCGCAACACCGGCCGCCGCGACACCGACGGTGAGACCCACCACGGCGACGCGTCGCAGCGAGCGGGTTCGGTGCATGGGGGGAGGGGAGGAAGACATGGCTGTCCTTCGGTAGGCGAACCGTGGCAGCTGGGGAATGTCTGCCACGGGAACACCTGATCGCGCCCGCGGGTCCCGATGTATGGAGGCCGTCGACCCGGGTCTGTCACCTACGCGAAACAGGCATGAATCAATGTTTGCGCTAACACAAAGCCTCGTCAAGGGCGCCCGCGTCACCGAGTCTTTAGGGAACCTTAAGTCTTTGCAGCGCTGCAATCTTGAGGAAGGGGGTGGGCGCCGGCATGTTAACGCAAACATGGTGCCTCTTGCGTACCGCAGAGCTCTGATGCGGAGCGCCACCTGACCGGCGGGGGCCAGGCGCGCGGGAGATCAGGGCCGTCGGCGAGCCGACCCCGCGACGGTGCGTCGCCCGATGAGCACGGCGACGACGGTGCATACGGCGAGAGCGAGTGCCGCGAAGGTCGCGGTCTCATCCCCGTCCAGCGTGCCGAGCATCGAGGACAGCGAGTCCGACCATGAGGACAGCAGGAAGGCCACCATCGCCAGCAGCAGGCCGCCGATCTGCGCGACGACGAGTACCACCGGCCACGCCAGGACGGACAGGATCAGGGTGCGCAGGGTGCGCCCGCCGGCCAACCCGAGGACGCCGGCCAGTGCGGTGATGAACACCGCCTGCATGACCATGAAGGTGACGTTGTACTTGTGAACCTCGCCCAGCAGGGTGTAGCCGACGTCGTCGAGGACCAGCGTGTATCCGGCGGCCGCCCGGCGGAAGCTGACGGCTACCGCGGCCGTGCAGACCGCGCCGGCGCTCAGGGCCCAGAACAGCTTGGTGGACAGCCATCGCATCGGAGGTATCGACTGGGTGAGGACGAAGGCGTCGGTCGACTCCTCCCGTTCCCTGGCGAACAGGGGCACGCCCAGGATCAGACCGATCAGCAGCGGTACGAACGCGGCGATCAGCACGATGGCCTGCCCCAGATCGGTCGCCGTCCCGGCGGGCAGGCAACTGAGGCCGGTCTCGCACAGGCCGGTTCGGTCGGGCGCGTAGTCGTCGACCACCATGCCGTGCGCGTCGACCTGCCGGCCGATGGCGCGGGCGCCGAGGAGGACGAACGCCGTCGAGGCCGCGCTCAGGACGGCGGCGACGATCAGGTACGGGCGCAGCAGGCGCAGAGCGAGCCAGTTCATGCGGCGGAGACCTCTCGCTTGAGCTCCGGCCCGGCCGCCCGCAGGTAGCCGAGGAGCAGTTCCTCCAACGTCGGCCGGTGCCACGCCAGGTCGCCGGCCGGGACCGGCCCGGCGGATCGGACCAGCGCGATGGCGTCACGGCCGGCGGTGCGAACCTCGATGACCTCCGCACCGTCGAGCGTGCTGATCTCGAAACCGGCACCCACCGCGACCAGGTGACCGGCCAGCACCGGCTCCACCTCGCCGACGAGGCAGGCGCGTCCCTCCGCCAGAACCACCACGTGGTCGCAGACGCCGTCGATGTCGGCCACCACATGCGACGACAGCAGCACCGTCGTGCCGCGCTCGGCGACATCGGCCATCAATGTCCCGATGACTTCCGTGCGGGCGACCGGGTCGAGCGAAGCCAACGGCTCGTCCAGCAGTAACAATTCGGGCCGCTTGGCCAGCGCCATCACCAGCGCCAGGCGGCTGCGGTGCCCGGGGGCGAGGGTGCCCACCCGCGCCGTGGAGGGCAGCGCCGCGTCATCGGTGAGATGTTGGGCGTAGCCGGCATCCCAGCGCGGATTGAGTCGACGGCCCAGGGCGAGCGTCTGCGCCACCGTCAGCATCGGGTACAGCGGTGCCTGCTGTGCCACGTACCCGATCCTCGGCAGCGAGCGGTCACCGACAGGCTCCCCCAACACGCGCACCTCGCCGCCGTCCGGCCGCAACAGCCCACTCGCGGCGCGCAGCAGTGTGCTCTTGCCGGCCCCGTTACGGCCGATCAGCGCGGTGACCCCACCGACCGGCACCGTGAACGAGCAGTCGTACAACGCGCGCCGCCGCCCGAAGCTGTGGGACACCCCGGCGACGTCCAGCGCCGGGACCGTGCGGTCAGTCGACATGGTGCGCGTCCTCCAGGGTCGGTGCCGTTCCCGCCGCCGCCTCGACGATGAGAGCCTGCATATCCGAGATGTCCAGGCCTGCCGCCAGGGCGCGGGTGACCCAGTCCGCCAGTTCGCGCCGCAGTGCCTCGGTGTGGTCCGGCAGTGGTGCCAGGTCTCGGCGGACGAAGGTGCCGGATCCCTGCCGTGGTTCCACCAGCCCCGCCACCTCCAGTTCCCGGTACGCCTTGAGCACGGTGTTGGGATTGATGCCGGTGCGTTCAGAGACCTCGCGGGCCGTGGGCAGCCGGTCACCGGGCGCCAGCCGGCCCATCCGGATCGCCTGGCGGACCTGTTGCACCAGCTGGACGTAGACGGAGGTCCCGGTTCGGCGATCGATCCGGAAGATCAAAAGTCCACCAATCCACTAGTTGAATAGCGGACTGAGGATCCCGGATCCCGTCGCATGCTGTCAAGCACGGATCGCGACCGCCCGCCGCCACGGTGGACAGACCGCCGCTTTGGTGGACTCATCACGCGGGGAGACGGCCGGCCACCAATGTGGCGGCCCCGCACCGCTGAAGTATCAGGTCAGGAACTGACCGCAACTGACGGCATGATCCTCGGCATGACCAGCGACATTCTGCTCTCTCCGGAAGCTGTCCCCTACGGCGGCGCCGTCCTCAATCCGTTCGTGATCGTGGATGATGCCGCGCGGTTCGTGGACTTTGTGGCCGAGGTGTTCGGTGCGGCCGAGACCGTCGAGGCGCGGACGCCGACGCCGGACGGCAAGCTCATCCACGCCCAGCTGCGGCTCGGCACCGTCGACCTGATGGTCGCCGACCGGCTGGACGGCTGGCCGGCGCGGCCCGGCCTGCTGCAGCTGTGGGTGACCGACGCGGCGGCGGTGCTCGAGCGGGCCGGTGCCGAGGGCGCCACGACGGTGACCGAACCGACCCCGTTCTACGGTGAGACGACGCTTGCCCGGATGCTCGACCCCTGGCAGAACATCTGGTGGCTCTACCAGCCGGCGCCCGGGCAGGCGGATCCGGCGCCGTCCTGGGAGGGCGGCTCCGACACCGTCTTCGCCACCTTGGACAAGGCATTGAAGTCGTTGGGCTGAGCCCCGGCCGGAAAGTCAGGCCGGGACGCGTCTGAAACAGGTTCGACCGCAGTAAAGGCCAGGCCCGTGTCGGTCGGGAGGTTGTCGAGTGGGCCGGGACAGGCTGAATGCTCAACAAGCGCATCATTGCAGCCGTTGTGTCTTGCCTGCTTGACCCTCGACCTGGTTGAGCCTTGAAGATCGTCGGGTCAGCCAGTCGGCAACCAATGGGAGTGATGATGGATCTCGGTAACCCGGTGCTGCAGCTGTGCCAGGACGGGATGCGGGCAGAGGCGGAGGGGCGGTCGGCCGACGCGCAGGCGTTGTTCCAACAGGCCTGGGCGCGGCGTACGGACGACTACGAGGCGTGCGTCGCGGCGCACTATCTGGCCAGGCAGCAGGACGCCCCCGAGGAGATCCTGCGGTGGAACCAGGAGGCGCTGCGGCATGCCGACGCCGTCGGCGATGACAGGGTCGCCGCCTTCTACCCCTCGCTGCACGTGGGTGTGGCGATGGCCAACGAGCGGCTGGGCAACACGCCCGCCGCGCACGCCGCCTTCGAGCAGGCGGCCGAGCATGTCGATGTCTTGCCGGCAGGCGCATATGGTGAGCAACTGCGCGCGGCCATCACCGAAGGTCTGCGCAGATCGAGCTGACTCTGGACCCTCCTCCCAGCCAGCGCGCCAGCGGGCGCAGCACCGACTGCCGACTACAGATCTTGACCTGGCCGAGCTCGTCCACTGTGGCTGGTCGTGTCGGGGGTGCTCTTCGCCGGTGATCGTTGTAGGCCCGGGTGATGAGGTATGCCGATGGAGGTGGGGCTGTCCGCGCGGGGGTGGGCGAAGCGGGAGGCGGTGCGGCGCCAGGCGGCGGGGTGGTTTGCTGCGGGGATGTCGGTGCCGGAGGTCGCGGCCAGGCTGCGGGTGTCGCAGACTGCGGTGTACGGGTGGCGGACCGGTGGCGAGGACGCCTTGGCATCGAAGGGGCCCGGCGGCAGTCGGTGCCGGCTGGATGGGCCTCGGTTGCGGCGGCTGGCCGAGGCGTTGGATGAGGGGGCCGGCGGCGCACGGCTTCGGCGATGATCAGCGGTGGACCCTGATCCGGGTGCCGGATCTGATCGCCCGGATGTTCCGTACCCGCTACACGCTGCGCGGCACGTCATGCCTGCTGCACCGCATCGGCTGGTCGGTGCAGGTCCGTCGCATCGGCCCGTCGAGCGTGACGAGGAGGCGGTCGCGACGTGGCGGCGGGAGGTGTGGCCGGCGGGAAAACGGTAGCGGCGCAGCGCGACGCGTGGACTGCTTCGAGGACGAGGCCGGTCAGGCGCTGCGCCCACCGAAGGCCCGCACCTGGGGCCGACGCGGCGAAACGCCGCAGATCCGATCTCGGGCAAGGGCTTCCGGCGAGTCCCGATTCCCGGCCTGGCCTGCTACAAACCCGGCCAGCGTCCCCGAATGATCTACCGCACCATCACCCACCGCGGCCGCAAGAACGAACGCCGCAGCTTCAGCGAACGCGACTACATAAGCCTGCTCGACGCCGCCCACCAGCAACTGCGCGGACCGATCGTGCTCGTTGGGGACAACCTCAACACCCACATCAGCGCCGCCATGCGCCAGATGATCGCCGCCCGAGACTGGCTGCACCTGATTCGCCTGCCGACACCAGCCAATGCTGATCCAGGCGCTCAGTCGTCGGTGACGACCCGCAGAATCAGGAGCAGGCTGTCACGCGCGTCAGCCGCTGGAATGGCGACGGCGTGCGCCGGCACCGTGAGTGCCTGCCCGGTGGGGCCGTCGCCCGGGCGCCGCTCGGTGACACGAGCCACGAGTTCGCCGTCCAGTACCTCGACTTCCTCGATGCTCACCCGGTAGCCGGTGGTCGGGCGACAGCCGAGCAGAAAGAACAGGACGACCTCCTCGTCCCAATCGACCGGTGGGAGCTCCGGCTTCGGCTCCCGACCGTAGTTCAGCCTCCGCCACTGCGTCGCCCACTCGTCTGGGGTCCGCAGGAGGAAGAGTCCCGGCATGATGGCGGAGGAGTCGACGGGAGAAATCGCGACGAGCGGCAAGGTGCGAGTCCGGACCATGATTGCAGGGTACGGAGGCGATCGCCTCGCCTCCCGGACATTCATCCGGCGCACCGGCAGTCAGTTATCGGCTCTGGCTCACTTCTGGTGGACTCATCCCGCGGTGACGACCGGTCCGGGGCAGATCGCGCGTTATCTGCGGCTACATGAGAGTTCGTTGGTGGGACCGTCGCTGCGTTCTGAGTCGGGGTGGTCCGGCCGCTGAGCGCCGCGAATAGCCGGTCACGCAGGTGGCCCACCTGAATCGATCGAGCTGGCACTACGGGTGGGAAGACTGGAATTTAGTGCCGCCGTTCACGCAGTTCGAAGCGCTGGTGGAACAGCTGTGTAGCAGCCGGCGGTGGCCTACGAGACTGATCGATGACCACCGCCGACGAGGCACCGATCGGCGAGCACGAGATTCGAGTGACGTTCCCGATCAGGGGCTGAGAGTTCCACTGATCGAGCGCTGGAACGCCGTGCGTGGCGCTCTGCTCTCAGGAGGGAGGCGCTTTCGTCAGTGCCGCACCGCGGGAGTCCAGGACCGCCAGCAATCGGGCCTTTTCGGCTGGGTCGAGGCCGGCTGTCGGAATGCTGGTCGTCGCGAGCTTGCCACCGGGCTGCCAACCGAGCGAGAGCACTATCTGGCCGCGTGCCGAACGCACAGTCTTGATCTCCGACCAGCCGAGTGTCGTCGTCGAGAAGCCGTGCGTGGTGTGCACACCCTCGACGTCGATCTTGACACCGATCGGCCGTCCGATCTGGTCGCCGGCTCGCGCCACGGCCTTTCCCGGCGCCACGAACATCAGCACCAGCGGCGCGAAGACGCCGGTGAAGGCCAAGGCCTTCACCAATGTGTCCGGGCCGTCGATCAGGTACAGCAGAACGGCCAGAGCCAGCCCGCCTACGCCGACGGTCAGCGCGAACGGCAGCAGGGCGCGTCGCGCCAGCGCCTTCGCCAGTTGTGGGTCCGATTGGGTGTGAAAAGTAAGCTGCCCCGTGTCTTCCATGCGCGGAGCATAGTGATGATCTTGTTTTTATCCAGCCTCACCCCCTGTCCCGCCCCGACCTGCTCCGTCAACGCATCCTCATCCCACACCGAATGCGAGATCAGCCCGCGGAGTCCGACGGCCTGGGAGTAGCCCACTCAACGAGCCATCACTCGATCGATGTTGTGCTCTACTGCCGGATGTGAAGCATCGGGCGATACTCCTCCTCGGTACCGTGCTACTCCTGGTCGCCGGCGGTTCGGTCGCGGGCTGGCGCTGGTGGCACAACCGGCCATCATTTGGGCCGGAGGCACTCGCTGCGCAAGCCACGCTTCAACTTGTGGACCAGGCAACTGCGGACGCCGCTCTCGCTCCAGGCAACGCAATATTCGGCGAGGAAGATGACCAGATCTTCCTCGGGCGGGTGACCTGGACCCCGCCAGCCCGCAGCAAGGTCGACAGCACCCTGCGGATCGTCATCCTGGACAAGCGCAGTCATCTCACGCCGGGCTGGATCGCGGTGAAGTCGGACCGGCAGGACGAAGTCGGTAGCGGCTGGGACGGATCTCTGGATGCCGCTGCGGAACGCTATTCCTGGCTGCACGACTTCGACACGCGTCAGCTCGACGGATCCTATGGGGGCGCCAGTACGTTCATCACGTCGTCGCTGGACGCATCACCCGTCACGTTCCAGACAGTACTGCGCCCGGCACGCCCAGGAACCCCACCCGGTTCGGCTATCGCTACCGCGCCTGCCGCGGTCGGCGATCTCATGATCGTGCTGATCAGCGTAGGTCCCGACGGCGAGGTCCACTGGGCGCATCGCCAACTCAACTGACCACGCTGCCCAGATAACGAGGTCGGGCGACCTGACGTTTCGAGGAACCGTCAGGGCTCAACGGACAACTCACCTCGCCACCTTCCGGGCATACCGTGCGAGCCGCTGGCCAGCGCCTCGATCACTCGCCATCTCCCAATGGACGCGACACCAGGGGCGTCAGACGTACTTGGCGATGGTGGTGGCGACTTCGGCGCGCATCGGGTCGGGGTCGGCCCAGCTCCAGTTGGGGTGGGCGCGGTTGGTCAGCAGGGCCAGTACCAGTTTGCGGCTCGGGTCGACCAGCAGCGAGGTACCGGTGAATCCGGTGTGCCCGAAGGTGCCCGGTGAGGACAGTGCGCCCATGAACCAGGGCTGGCGCAGGGTGACACCGAGGCCGTGGTCGGACGGGCGGCCGGGCCGGTCCGGATCGACCGCGGGCAGACCCTTGTTCTGGTTGGTGAGCATCTCCTTGACGATCGCGGCGGAGAGCAGGCGTCTGCCGCCGTAGGTGCCGCCGCCGAGCAGCAGCCGGCCGATGACGGCGACGTCGCGGGCGGTGCCGAACAGGCCGGCGCTGCCGATGACGCCGCCCATCTGGTTGGCCACGTCGTCGTGCACCACGCCCCGCAGCAGACCGCGGGAGGATCGGGCGTCGGTCGCGGCCAGCCGGGCGGCCTGGTCATTCCTGCTGAGCCATTTCAGCGGGGTGAAGCCGGTGCCGCGTAGCCCGAGGGGTCCGGTGATGCCGGCTTTCAGAGCTGCGTCGAGGCCGGTTCCGGTGACCCTCTCGACGATCTGCGCGGCCACCATCAAGCCGACGCTGGAATAGCGGTAGACCGTGCCCGGGGTCGCGTTCTTCACCAGCGGGGTGGCCAGAACGGCGGCACGTCTGGCGGCCGGTGACGGCAGGCCCTTGACCGTGGCGCCGACGGGGAGACCGCTGGTGTGGGTGAGCAGCATCCGTACCGTGATCCTGCCCTTGCCGGTGCCGGTGAATCCGGGCAGGTACCGCACGACCGGGGCATCGAGGTCGACGGTGCCCTTGTCGACCTGCTGCAACAGCAGGATGGACGTGTACACCTTGGCGAGCGAGGCCAGGTCGAAGATCGAGTCGGTGCGCATCGCCACCCGTTTGGCGGCGGGCAGCTGGACCGGTCCGGCACCGTAGCGCAGCGCGTGACCCACGGCGACACTCGCGGTCACGGTGTCGCCGACCATGACCACCGCGGTCGCACCGGCATAGGTGGGATGTCTCGGGTTCGCGGTGGTCGGCTTCAGATACTTATCGAGTACGGCCTTCAGCGGCGCCACGTACGGTGCGACCGTCGTGGTGGCGGCGACCGGTGTCCCGTCCGCGGGCCGGCCGTCAGCCCAGGTTGCGCGCTCATCGCGATCGCAACCGGTCATCAGGGCGGTGGCGGCGGTGATTCCGGCCCCCAGGACGCCGCGACGAGTCATCGACACAATCGCGCATCATGCCAAGCCTGCCTGCACCCGGCAACCACGCTGCCCGGCCCCGAGGTGCCTCAGTCCGCGGTGCCCGGAGTGGCGTGCGACATGGGACGATCCGTTCGTGACCGACGACCGTGCCACGCGATCCTCGCGTCTCCGCCATGCCGTACGACCGGCATCGTGGTCCAGTGCCGTGCGAGCGTTGCTGGCGGCGGCCTGGGTGGTGTGGATGGTGGCGAGTTGGTGGGCCGCGCCACGAGAGACCGATCTCGCGCAGGCGAGAGCCGACCTGGCAGCCGGGCGCATCGAGTCGTATCAGCGGGGCGACACCTGGAGCGATGCCACCGGATTCTCCTGGAATCGGCAGGTCTCGGTGAGGTCGTGGGAGACGGACGGGCCGCTGCTGGTCTGGTCGACGGCGGACGGACGTCTTCATTACACGGTCACCGACGTCGTCTCCGGCCCGAATCCCTCCACTCTTCCGTCGTCGGCGCCCCTGGCCGGGGAACTGGAGGCCGCTGGTGTGCAGAGTGGCGATCCGACCGGCACGCTGACGTCGTTGACGACGATCAGCAGCGTCCTGATCGTCGTCTTCCTGGCGACTCTGATCTTCGGGCCCGTACCGGTGACCGGTACCCGCTGGTTCTGGTTCTGGCTGGTCATCGGCGTGCCCCTGGGTTTCGGCCTGCTGTACTGGCTTCTGCGCGAGCGACCATGGGTCTCGGCCGCACGCACCCTCGCGGCCGGTGAGGTGCCACGACGCTGGTACGCCGGGTTCGCGATCGCCTTCGCGACCACTCTCGGCGGATCACTGCTCGGCTACGGGCTGCACCGCCTGTGGGGGGAGTGGCTGATCCCCTCCACGTTGTTCGGCTGACGCCCGACTCCGGTGGAGTCACGGCTAGATCATCTCGCGTCTATCCTGGCGCGATGTCCTCCTCCCGGCTGCCCCGCACGAGTGGCGGTCTACTCGGCGACGTTCTGCTGTCGTACGACATCGCGTGGACCGCCCGGCGGCTCCTGGCGGCGGTGGTACTGCCCGTCGTGGCGGTGATGCTATCGGTGTCATCAGTGCTGGACTGGTACGGCGGTGGCTGGCGGGTGATCGTCGATGACGTTCCCGGCACCGGTGACGGCCGTGACGTCGCTGTGCTGCAGTCGGCGGTGACGGTGCTGTTCTGGCTGCTCGCCCTGCTGTCGGGCACCGTGGCGGTCGTCCGTGGCGCCGGTCCGCCACGCGCCGTTCTCCGGGGCGCAGCGGGTGTGCCGTTCGCGGTAGCCGTCCTCGGTGTGACGGCCGGCGCCGGTTACGTCGTGCTGTACGTGGCCGCCGGCATGGTGCCCGCAGCCGGGTCACTCGTCGTGGTCGCCACGGTGCTGGTGCTGACGGCTCTGCTGGCGGCCCGGTTGCTGCTCGGCGTGATCGGACGAATCGCCGGAGAGGCCCCTCACCAGCCGTCCTGGCGGAACGCGGCGTCGTTCCTGCTGGGTGCCGTCGCGATGCCGATGCTTCTCACGGTCATCGCCGACGCGATCGGGCTCCACGATCTGCCGTACGCCGGTCCGCTGGCCGTCGCCGTGGTGATCGTCATCGCGCTGGCGGCCCAGATCGGCCTCGCCGCCCGCCCGCACGCCGCCGGCGGGGTCCCTCCGGCCCGGGCCGTATGGTGGCCGGGCTTCGCCCTGATCGGTGCGGCTGTACTCGCGCCAGCGGGTCTGGTCGTCCTCAACCCGTACGATCTGCCGTCGGTTCGCACGCATGATCGGGGCCCGAGTACCGCGATGGCGGTGGCCTGGCCGTCCGGTGGACATCCGGTGATCGTGACCTCGGGCGGAGTGTGGTTCTGCGACGACGACCTGTGTGACCGCTTCACCGACGTCAGCGGTGGCCCGCCCACGATCGACGGCTTCGGGACCGCGTCCATCGGTGTGGACGGAACGGTCGTCAAGACCGCGGTGACCGGCGGTCCGGACACCGGCGGCCCCTTCGTGCAGTACGCACGTTGCGTACGCGACGGTTGCCGGCAGGCGTGGTTGCCGGTGCGGGCCAGCGGCCGGGAGAAACCGGGACCGCCGGGTGTCGGGGCCGAGGCGGCCGGAGCGGCCGCACCGGACGGCTCCATCTGGCTGTTCGCCGCGGTTCCGGTCGAAGGCGGCGAGCACGGCCGGTACCGGTTCCTGATGATCCGCTGCGCGGACGTCGCCTGTGCCGCTCCGCAACGCCATGACCTCGGCTTCGCCGACCACACCCCCGAAGACGGCTTTCCCCACGGACGACGGGCACGGCTGACGATCGGCGCCGACGGGCGGCCGGTCGCCTCGTTCTGGCTCGGCTGGAGCGTGTACCGGTTCAGCTGCGAACCGGTCACCTGCGCCGGCCCGCGCCGGTCCGACGGACGAGCCGCTCCACCGGACGCGGTCTGGGCAACAGCCGGCGACCGTACGATCGCGGTCCGGGCCGGCGAACTGTACGACGGCGACAACTCGGCCATGATCGCTCCCGGCGCGGGTGCGCAGTCCGGTGCGGTGGCCGCCGTCGGGCCGTACGTCTATCTGACCGCCGCCCTGCCCGGCACCGGGGCGCGTGGCTTCCACGTCACCATCGGCCAGCCGGCCCGGTACTGGCGGCAGACCGTGTGGCGCTGCTCCGGCCTCGCCTGCACGAGCGCGCCGATGGACGGTTATGCCGGCGAGCCACGCCGGGAACTGCTGGCGGTCGCCGACGACGGCCGGGTCCTGGTGGTTCGTGACGACCGGATCGTCCTGCGGGAGACACCCTTCGTCCCGTGAACCTCCCACCCGGCCGGGGAGTGGATGCCGGATCGGAACGCCGACCGGCGTCGCGGCGTTGCGGGCTTCGAGCCGCGGCAGGAATCGTCAAAGGAATGACATCAAGCTGTGTACTCACCGCCACGCGCCCCGGCGAACGTCGTCAGCACCGGACGGAAGGACCAGCATGTCGGAGCGGGCGTTTGAAGACCGTGACAGCACTCCGGAGACCGCGCGCCCGGACACGGTCAGGATCGAGGAGACAGCCGGCGCCGCCGTCGTCGCGGTGCGTGGCGGGATCGACTCGGCAGCCGCACCGGTGTTGCGTGACGCTCTCACCTGGGCGGTCGGCTGTCACGACCGGGTCGTCGTCGACCTCTCGAAGGCGGTGCACATCGACAGGACCGGGCTGAGTGTGCTCATCGCGGCACAGGACCTGGCCAGTAGCCGTGCCGTGCAGCTCTGTTTCACGGCGCCGTCCCCGCTGCTGCTGTCCGCACTCGGTGACCTGCGGGCCGCAGAGATGCTCATGCCCGTCGACGCGGCGCACCCCTGCCAGGCTCCTCCATCAGGCCGGGACGGCTTCACGCTTCCACGACCGGCTCGCCTCACCCTGCAATTCGACGCGGCCTGATCGCCGGGCCGACGCCCGTGCGGTCGGCGTACGGTCATCCAGCGGCGTGGCTCCGCTGCGGCGGCTACTCCGCCTCACCGGCGACGTGGTTCTGACTCATTCCGAGGATCGATGCTTCGCCAACGTAACCATCACCATCGATGCGGCTGGTGGCTTTCACGCGTCGAGGGGAGCACCATGGGTTCATGTCCAGTGTCCCCGTCGCTCCATCACGCGAGATCGTGGTGTGGTCCGCGCGAAGCTTCGCCCTGGCGGCGACGACGGTGGGATTCATCGGCGCCGGCACCGGTTGGCTCGGTGCCTCACTGCTGATCCCGGCCGCCATGGGGCGATCGCCGGATCCGGATTGGCTCAGCGGGATCGTGTTCGTAGCGGTTTTCACGTTCTGCTCCACCGTCTTCCCGGTCGTCACCGCCCGACGTCGGCCGGCCCGGTTGGTGTTCGGCGCCGACGTTCTGGAACTGGCGGCACCCGGCAAGGACACCGTGACGGTGGCGTACGAGGCGGTGTCGTCCGCACGTGTGCGGTGGTTCTGGCCGGTCGCCGTCCTCGAAGTCTGTGTCGGCGGCGGTGACCGAGATTCGCGAGGTACGTCCGACGGCGGCGAAGGGAATCGACCGATATGCACCCCGCGAGGCGAACGGTACCTGCTGCCGCTTGCCGGTATGGGTTCGGCGGCGACAATCCGCTGCCACCTGCAGCGCCACGGATTGAGGCGATGACGATACCGCCGGTGATCCTGGCATGCCGAGCGGCAGAGAGATTCAGGCGTCGTGCAGGTAGAGCCTGAAGCCCTCCGCTTCCGCCTCGAAGCCGAGTGACCGGTAGAGGTCATGCGCGCCGTCGAGCGCGTGCCTCTTGTGCGTCAGTAGCTGGACCTTGAAGCAGGACTCGCGACGGGCGGCATCGAGAGCGCACCCGAGCATGAGTCTCGCCACCCCGCGCCGGCGATGTTCGTAGCGAACCACGACGGCTTCGATGAACGCCGTCGGACGGCAGTCGTAGGTGATGTTGGGCAGGATGGACAGGCACGCCGTGCCGACCGGCTCTCCACCGGACTCAGCGAGGTAGACCGTCACGTCGGGGCTGCGGATGATCCGGCTCCACATCGCGATCTGCCGATCCGACGGAGAGGCCGCAGGGTCAGGTCGTTCCGTTGGCCGGCTGGACTGGTTGTCTGCCAGCACCTGCAATACCGATGCAAGGTCGCCGTCCGCGGCACGACGCACCGAGTATGCGTGAGTCATGCGTCGAGTATCCGTCGGTCCGACTGTGGTCACTCGACCCCCTGACCGCACTCCGTCGCTCGCCCGGGTGGACCCCTCCTGTTCCCCGCGGTGACTCGCATCTGTGCGGCACCTGCCGGACGAGCTATGGCGCCGGAGCGGCCGTCCCGATGAACCTATTGGGTGACCAGCGTGCCAGGGGGGCGTCACGAGTCAGGGCTCGACGTCGTCACCGGCGCGCAGCGACCGGGGTGAATCCGGCGCAGGCAGGCCACCGGGCTGCTCGCCGGTCGCCGCCGACACTTCCGCCTCAGCGGCGCGTACCTCGGCGTTGATCTTCTGGGCTTCGGCGGCAGCCGCCTGGGCTGCCTCGGTGGCTTCACGTTCCACGGCTTGGGAGTCCACCGCGGCGGCTGGTACGTCGTGGGCCATGCCCGCCAGCCCGCCCAATGCTCCGCCGAGTCCTTCCAGCGCCTTGGTGAGCTCGGTGGGGACGATCCAGACCTTGTTGGCCGACCCTTCGGCGATCTGCGGCAGGGCTTGGAGGTACTGGTAGGCCAGCACCTTCTGCGACGGGTTGGCCTGGTGAATGGCGTCGAAGACCGTCCGGATCGCCTTGGCCTGGCCCTCGGCCTG
>NZ_QGGR01000048.1 GCF_003148685.1 Actinoplanes xinjiangensis
GCCGGCGCGACACCGGCCACTCCCCGGTCAGGGTGTTCGGTCGTCATCTGAGCGTCTCCCTAAGTATCGAGATCCGCCGATAAATTTACAGTCCCCGAAACAACGGTGACAGCCAGCCGGGGGCTTCCGGCTGGTCACCACCGCTGTCTCGGGACTCGTGAGACAGCGGTGGCAGCCAGCCGGACCAGAGGGGTGGGCGGGGGCCTGCCGAGGTGCGGCTCGGGGTGGGTGGGTCAGGTCGGTGTTGGTGAACGTCGGCGGCGGCGCCGGGGCGGGTGGGGCTCGGTCAGCGGACCAGTTCGCGGCCGCCGGCGAGGGAGACGGTCTGGCCGTTGACGTGGCCGTTGGCTTGCGAGGCCAGGTAGGTGATGGTCTGCGCGACGTCTTCGGGGGTGCAGATGCGGCCGGTCGGGGTGCGGGCGGACTCGGCGGCGACGGCTTCCGGGCCGAGGAACGGGGCGGTCAGCGCACGGTCGGTGAGGGTGAATCCGGGGCGGACGACGTTGGTCAGGATGCCGTGCCGGGCTTCGCGGACGGCGAGGATGCGGGCGGCGGTCTCCAGGGCGCCTTTGGCGGTGGCGTAGGCGAGCGGGCCGGCCATCGGCTGGGCGACCACGTCGGTGGAGACGGCGACGATACGGCCCCAGCCGGCGGCGCGCATCGCGGGCAGGGCGGCGTCGATGAGGGCGAGCGGGCCGACGGTGTTGGCGTGCAGGGACGCGGTGAGGCCGGGGATCTCGGCGTCGTCGAAGGACGGCCACTGCACGGCGTTGGCGACGACGATCGTGGGCGGGCCGAGTTCATCGGTGATCTGTCGGAACACGTCGGGGGCGGTGTCCGGGGCGGTCTGGTCCCAGTGGACGGCGTAGGCCGTACCCCCGGAGCTGTTGATCTTCTCGGCGGTGTCGGCGGCGGCTGCGCCGTGGTGCCGGTAGGTGAGGGCGACGGCGGCGCCTTCGGCGGCGAGGCTGAGCGCGGCGGCGCGGCCGATGGCGCCCGAGGCGCCGGTGACCAGGACGGTACGGCCGTCGATTCCGGTGTTCACACGATCTCCTTAGTCGGCTATATATTAGCCGACTATGCATCTGCGGTGGGGTGCCCGTCAAGCCGTAGACTGCCCCGGTGGAACTCCCGGACGTGCTGGCCGTCAACAAGGCGCTGGTCAAGGTGGCCAAGCTCTATCGGGCCGCCCAGGCCGACACGCTGAGCGCCCTGGGCCTGCACCCCGGGCAGGACGTGCTGCTGTGGACGCTCGGCGGCGCACCCGACGGCATGCTGATCAGCGAGATCGCCGCCCAGCTCGGCGTCGAACAGCCCACCGTGACCCGCAGCCTCAGCCGCCTGGACCAGGGCGGCTGGTTCGTCCGCGAGCCGGTGCCCGGTGACCGGCGCGCCACCCTGGTCAGACTCACCGCCAAAGGCCGCGCGGTCATCCCGGCGGTGGAGGCGGCGTGGCGCACCCTGGCCGAGACGGCAACCGGCGGCATGACCGATTCGGATCAGGAGCGGCTGCTCGGCCTGCTGGAGACGGTCCGTACCAACCTCCTGACGGTGGCCACCGACACGGAGTGATCCTGCGGTTCGCGCCACTCTGCCCACAGTGACCACCGGCGCCGAGGATCCAGGCGCTCCGTCCTCGCTGCCCGGCTCGACCGGGCATGATCACCACATCCCGGCGTTCCCGTCATCGGCAGCCGCGCCGTTGACCCGGCCATCGATCTCGGCCGTCACGACCCGGTGACGCTGCTGGTCGACGCCGTCTCCTACCTGTTCTCGGTCGTCACCCTGGCCGCGATCAAGGCACCGGACACGCCCCCGCCCGGCGCCGACGGACACCCGGGGTTACGACGTCAGGTCACCGAGGGCTTCGCGGCCGTCCTCCGGCATCCCCTGCTGCGCACGATCTGCCTGGAGGCGTTCACCTACAACTTCTTCGTCCAGTTCGGTGAGACGCTCATCGTCCTCTATGCGCTGACCGTTCTGGATCTGAGCGCCGGGATGCTCGGCCTGGCCATCGGCATCGGCAGCCTCGGCGGGCTGGCCGGGGCGATCGTCGCACCCCGGGCGGTACGCCGGTTCGGTTTCGGGCGCACGTTCATCGCCGGCACCGCGCTGGGCTGCGCGGCCCCGGTGCTGGTGCCGCTCGCGTCCGGTCCGCCATTCGCCGCCGGCGCGACGATCGCCGCGTCGTACCTGGTCACCGGGTTCGGTGTGACGATCTCGGTGATCGGCTCGGTGACGCTGCGGCAGACCGTGGCGCCGGCGCACCTGCTGGGCCGGGTCAACGCGGTGATGCGGCTGGCGAGTTACGCGGCGGTGCCGCTGGGTGCGGCGGCGACCGGCCTGACGGCGGCCGCCGTCGGCGTCCGGACGGGTCTGTTCCTCGGCGCCGCGGGCCTGGCACTGCCGACGCTCATCCTGCTCTTCTCTCCGGTACGCCGCATGTCAACAACAGATTGACATATAAAGCACTGGTACGCGTTGACCTGCCCGAATACACCTCCCTAACGTGAGCCACTCCAACTCAACTCGAGGAGAGTGGCGTGGCAGGGTTGACCCGCGTGGCACACAGCCGCAACGCGACGGCCTATCTCGCGGCCGTGCTCGTGTCGAGCTTCGGCACCAGCGCCATGATGCTGGCCGCCGGCATCTGGGTGATGACACTGACCGGATCCAGCAGCCTGGCCGCCTGGGTCGGCTTCCTGCTGTGGGCACCGACCCTGGCCGGCCCGCTGATCGGCGCGGTCGTCGACCGGACGCCACACCGCCGCCAGGTGATGATCGCGGCGCACACCGTCATGGGCCTGCTCCTGCTACTGCTGTTGCTGGTCGACGACCGTACCGATGTGTGGCTGATCTTCGCCGTCATGCTCGCCTACGGCGTCAGCTTCGTGGTCCTCGACGCCGCCGAGACCGCGGTACTGCCGGCCGCGATCCCCGCCGACCTGCTCGGCGACGTCAACGGCCTGCGCATGTCGGCGTCCGAAGGCATGAAACTGGCCGCCCCACTCGTCGGCGCCGGCCTGTTCACCTGGCTCGGCGGCGCCAGCGTCGCCCTCCTCGACGCCGTCACGTTCTTCGCCGCCGCCGCGCTGTGCCTGCTCATCCGGCCCGGCCCGATCGCCGGCGAACCCGAGACGGCACCCTGGCGCGCCCGGATCGCCGACGGAGCCCGCCTGCTGTGGGGCCACCGCGAACTGCGCCGCATCGTCCTGTGCGCGGCGGCGGTCATGGCCGTCGCCGGCCTCGCCGGCACCACGATCTACGCGGTCGTCGACGAGGGACTCCAGCGCGCCCCCGCGGTCGTCGGCGTGCTGTCGGCGGTGCAGGGCGCCGGCTCGGTCGCCGGTGGGTTCCTGGCCGGGCCGCTGCTGCGCCGGATCCGCCCGCACGTGTTCGCCGGTGCCGGCATCGCCGTCTTCGGGATCGGCACACTGCTGCGCGCGACACCGTCGCCGGCCGCGGTCGCCGTGTCCAGTCTGCTGGCCGGGATCGCGCTGCCCTGGGTGCTGATCACCGTCGCCACCCGGGTACAGAGCGACATTCCCGCGGCCTACCTCGGCCGGGTCTCCGGCACGGTCGCCCTCCTCACGTTCGCACCCGGCGCCATCGGCCAGGCCGCCGGAGCCTCCCTGCTCGCCGTCGCCGACTACCGCCTGATCCTCACCGCCGGAGCCGTCGCCGCCGCCGTGACCGCGGCCCTCTGCCTGCGCCCCCCTCACCCCCGAGCCCGCCTCTCGTACGCTTCCCGGCCCCGGCAACACCGAGGGGTCCGATCCGGGACCCGTTGGTAGGGTTCCATGATCGACGGAGGGGGCGCGGTGTGGTGACGTTGAAGCCGGTGGCACAGGTACTCGGCGGCCGCGAGGAGGTCGTCGACGACGCCTGGGATGCCGTCACGGCCGTGATCCGGCTGGACGGCACACAGTTCGAACCGCAGGCCCTGGCCGGGCTGGACGCGTTCTCGCATCTCGAAGTGGTGTTCCACTTCGACCGGGTGCCGCTGGAGAAGATCGAGACCGGCGCCCGGCATCCACGGGGCAACACCGACTGGCCGCTGGTCGGCATCTTCGCCCAGCGCGGCAAGAACCGTCCCAACCGCCTCGGTGTCTCCCGCTGCCGTCTGCACCGCGTCGACGGCCTCGACCTGCACGTCAGCGGCCTTGACGCGGTGGCCGGCACACCCGTCCTGGACATCAAGCCCTACATGGCCGAGTTCGGGCCACGCGGCGACGTCCACCAGCCGGCCTGGTCCACCGAGATCATGCGCGACTACTACTGATCCGACCGAGCCACCCGGCCCCCGAGGTCATCGCGAGACGATCTTCTACGGCCGGTCCTGACCGCTGTCTCCCCGCGCTCGAGACAGCGGTCACGACCAGCCGGCACTCACCGCCGCCTCGACGCGCCCGACCGCCGGCAGTGACGACAGGAGAAGCCCCGGGGCGGGACGGGGAGCGCCGGTTCACGGGGTCTCGGCGTCCAGCGTGGAGATGCGGCGTACCGGGGAGGCCAGCAACCAGAAGGCGGCGCAGACACCGGCCGTCCCGGCGAGGGCCAGGGTGGGACGCAGACCGATGGCCGTGCCGAGCCAGCCGCCGATCAGTGCGCCCAGCGGACGGCTGCCGTAGTTGACCGTGCTGTAGGCACCGGCGATCCGGGCACGGGCGTGGTCCGGCGTCACCGTGGTGATCAAGGCGTTGAGGTTGATGTCCATCAGCATCACGCCGGCGCTGGACACGAACTCGGCCGCGGCCAGCAGCGCCACCTTCGCCGGCACCGTGCCGCCGGCCAGCGCCATCAGGGCCAGCGGGGCGGGAAACAACACGACACCGATGATCGCGGTACGGCCCAGACCGATCGCCCGCGTCACCCGTGGGGCCAGGGCCGCACCGGCCACACCGCCCACCGCACCGGCACCGAACGCGATACCGATGGCGCCGGCGGACAGGCCGAGTTCCCGGCTGGCGAACAGGATCACCAGCGTCCCGGCGATGAACGTGAACAGGTTGACAGTCGTGGTGCAGGCGAGGACGGCCCGCAGCACCCGGTGCCGCAGCAGGAGCGCGAGACCTTCGCGGATCCGCCGGAACGCCCCGAGCTCAGGCGACGTGCCGGCCGGGTCCGGCGACGTGGACGGAGAGGCGGCGTCGGGGATGCGGTGCAGCAGCAGGGCCGAACCGAGGAACGACAGTGCGTCGGCGACCAGGGCGACCGGAGCGGTCAGCACCTGGATGAGGGCGCCACCGACGGCGGGTCCGGCCACGAAGGACCCGGCACGGCTCAGGCTGAGCTTGCTGTTGGCGTCCACGTAGCTGTGGCTCGGCACCAGCGTCACGAAGAACGACGGATACGCCATGCTGAACAACAGCGCCCCGACCCCGGTGAGCAGGGCCACGGCGAACAGGTGCGGCAGGGTGACCAGGTCCAGCAGGTAGGCGACGGGCACGGTGAGCAGGACCACCGCCCGGATCAGGTCGGCGATGATCAGCAGACGCCGCCGGTGGCGGTACCGGTCGACCCAGGCGCCGACGAAGACACCGAACAGGTACGGCAGCCAGATCAGCGCGGTCAGCAGGCCCACCTCGCCGGGTGACGCGGCGAGCATCGTGACGGCCAGCAGCGGCAGGGCGATCTCGCTGATCCGGTCGCCGAACTGGGAGATGGTCTGCGCGTACCAGAATCCCCGGAAGCGACGGCTCGACCACGCCGTCGGCGTCGCCGGGGCGGTGGCGGTCACGGCTGCTGCTCGTCGTGTTCCGGCAGGACGTAACGCAGGACCCGCACACCGCGGGCGTCGGCGGGACGGTCCGCGGCGTCGCGTCGCACATACGGCGCCATCAGCGCCTCGACCGCCTCCTGCAACCGCCGCAGCTCGTCGGCGGTGACGACGAGCCGGGTGTCGGCGAAGTCGGCCAGGCGCCGCCACGCGCCGTCCAGGTGCGGCTCCTCGTGCATCAGCCAGTGCTGCGGGAACTCGGCGGCGCGGGCGAACATCTCGCCCTGCAGCAGACGGGCCGCGTCCTGCCCCTCGGCGTCCTCCGGCATCGTGAAACGGAACCCCTTGGCGGCCGCCTGCCACCAGCGCTCGCGTTTACCGGTGGCACCGTCCCAGTCGACGACCAGCCCGAACGAGGCCAGGTGCCGGGCGTGCCAGCTGACCACCGACGGGGTGGCGCCGACGTGTGCGGACAGCTGGGTGGCGGTGGCCGGCCCGTGCCGTTGCAGCCGGTTGAGGATCGCGAGCCGCACCGGGTGGGCCAGCGCCCGCAGGGCCTGCGGGTCACTGATCTCCAGGTCCCCGTACGGATTAGTGAGAGACATCTTTCGAAAGTACCCTCTCACGTTGTCGCGTCAAGCCCTCCCGCAAGGTCGCCGGGCATCGGCTGTTCAGCCGATACACCCATCAGCCTGACGGACGCATGGGCGGCTCGTTCGGGAATACGAGGCTGGCACCGGCCCGCGCCGCCTACGATTTGAGCGCTGGCTCCCCGCCATTCCTGGACTCACTTCAGTGAGACCATTTCACCAATTCACGGCGGGCCATATCGTGCACGAGTTCGCTGGTCAAAGCCCCTAAGAAGGTCAGACCATTGAGGATTCGGAAACAAACTCGATAACCCGATTAATGCCAGCACAGCCACAAATCCAGGTAATACTGATGAGGCCGGTCCGGCGTGGACCGATTCCCATCACACCAATTCGGAGGTAGATCCTCATGTCTCTGCTCACCCTTCCCCGTACCGCCGGCGCAGCCGCACTGGCCGCCGCGGGACTCGCCGTCTGCCTGCCCGCCCCGGCGACCGCACAGCCCGCACTGACCGGAGACCGCAGCGTCGCCGTGACCGTGCGCAACCACACCGACCTGCGCCTCAGCCTCTCCGACAAGGACATCGTCGAAGGCGACTGGACGACCGCACCGCCGAAGGCCATCAAGCGCCTGGCGGTCGCCAAGTTCGGCTCCGAATCGATCGAGGACCAGGGCGGCACCGAGGCCACCGTCACCTTCAGCACCACCTACGGCGAAGTCGAGTTCTACTGGCGCAACCCGTGGTCGCGCGACAACGAATTCACCTGCGACGCCCCCGAAGAACTGGAATGTGAGGTCGTCGGCGGCGGGCTCGGCACCCACCCGAAGGTCACCTTCAACGTCCGCGACGCTTTCTGACCGGCACCCGGATCAGCGCACCAGGAGCGGCAGCGTCCGCTGCCAGTCGACGGTCTGCCGCTCCCACGCCGCGGCGAGCGCGATCAGCGCATAATCGTCATGATTGCGGCCGATGATCTGAAGACCGATCGGCAGACCCGCGGACCCGAAACCGGCCGGCACCGCCACCACCGGCGCATTGATCAGCGTCGCGATCGTCGCCACCTCCATCCACCGGTGGTACGTCGGCATCACCGTGTCCCCGATCCTGCCCGGCCAGTGCCGGGCGGCATCGAACGGCCACACCTGCGCGGTCGGCAGAACCGCGAAGTCGTAACGTCGGAACAACCGCCGGAACCCCTCATAGAGGCCGCCGCGCAACGCCGCACCCTCGGCGATGTCCACCGCCGACAGCCCGGCCAGACCCTCGTACTCGTAGCGGGCCTCCGGTTTCAGCAGAGCGCGCCAGGCGGGCACGTCATGGAACACCTTGACGGCCTGCCCGGCGAGCTGACGCCGCAGGGTGATCCACGCCGGCCACAGGCTCTCGTTGCCGGTGAAAGCACCCGCGGACGGCAGATCGTCGACCGTGTCGACGATCATGCCCAAGGCGGTGAAACGGTCCAGTGCCGCCGTAGTGACCTCCAGGACCTCCGGCTCCATCGGAAGGTAACCACCGAGGTCACCGAACCAGGCGATCCGCGCGCCCCGCAACGACGGCCGGCGCTCCTGATCACCGTGCAGGGACAGTGGGGCCCGGTCGTCGTAGCCGGCCATGGTGCGCAACAGCAGCTCCAGGTCGGACGCGGTACGCGCGATCGGGCCCTGCACCGCACCCTGCGCCGCGAACGGATCCCCACCGGCCGACGGCACCCGGCCGAACGACGGCCGCAGACCGTACACATTGTTCCAGCCCGGCGGATTACGCAACGAGCCCATGAAGTCGCTGCCGTCGGCGACCGGCACCATCCGCAGCGCCACGGCCACCGCGGCGCCGCCACTGCTGCCACCGGCCGACCTGGACAGATCGTAGGCGTTGCGGGTCGTACCGAAGACGTCGTTGTAGGTGTGTGAACCCAGCCCCAGCTGCGGCGTGTTCGTCTTGCCGATGAAGATCGCCCCGGCGGCACGGATCCGCTCGACGAACAGTGCGTCCGCGGTGGCCGCCGGCGCCGAGCGGATCAGGCCGTGACTGGTCGGCAGACCCGCGACATCGGCGAGATCCTTCACCGCATGCGGAAAACCGTGCATCCAGCCCTGGTACGGCGTGCGGTCCCGCTCCGCGGCCTCGGCCAGCAACTCCGCCCGCGGCCGCATCGACACGATCGCGTTGACCTGTGGATTGACCCGCTCCATGTGGTCCAGGTAGGCGGTCATCACCTCGACACAGCCGACCTCACGGGAACGGATCGCCGCGGACAGCTCGGCCGCGCTCCACCGCACGATCGCCGGATCCATGACCCGCAGGCTAACGCCCGGCGTCCCGCACCGGTCGTAACCGGCTGGTCACCGGTCGCCTAATGCCCGGCGGCCCGGCGCCGGTCGCCCCCGCTGGTCGCCGTCGTCCCCGGCTGGTCGCCGGTCGTCTCCGGCTGGTCGCCGGTCGTCCCCGGCTGGTTGTCACCGCTGTCTCGGCGCGCCTGAGACAGCGGTGAGGACCAGCCGGGTTTTTGGCGGGCCGAGGGCGGGACCGGGTGTGGGGTCGGGTCGGTGTGGAGGCCTTTTGCGTGGGTGCGGGGCGACACCGTGCGTACAGCATCCTAGGAACCTCGTTTGGTGGCTGCGGTAACGTCGCCGGAATGCGGATCAAGATCGGGCGCCCGGATCTCGGCGGCTACGCCGGGCGTTTCGACCTTCCGCCCGCGGCGGGGCCGTTCGGGGTCACCTTCTTCGGGGTGGCGGGGCTGCTGTTCACCGACGGGACGGACGCGGTGATGACCGACGGGTTCTTCTCGCGGCCGTCGCTGCTGCGGGTCGCGCTGGGCCGGATCGCTCCGGACGGCAGGCGGATCGACGCCGGGCTGGAACGCCTGGGGCACGGGTCGCGGCTGCACGCCGTCGCGGCGGTGCACACGCATTTCGACCACGTCCTGGACTCCCCCACGGTGGCGTTGCGGACCGGGGCGGCGCTGGTCGGCGGGGCGTCGGCGGCGAACGTCGGACGCGGCGCCGGGCTGGCCGAGGACCGCCTCCACGTGGTCGTCCCGGGCGAGCCGCGACGGTACGGCGCGTTCACGCTGACGTTCGTGGAGTCCGCGCACTGCCCGCCGGACCGGTTCCCGGGGGTGATCAGCGCGCCGGTGGTGCCGCCGGTGCGGGCGTCGGCCTACCGGTGCGGCGAGGCGTGGTCGATCCTGGCCGGGCACGACGGCGGGCGGACCGCGCTGGTGCAGGGCAGTGCGGGGTTCGTGCCGGGGGCGCTCGACGGCCGGGAAGCGGACGTCGCCTTCATCGGCGTCGGCGGGCTCGGTGGGTGCGGTGAGGCCTACCTCCGCGACTATTGGCGGCATACGGTACGGGCGGTCGGTGCCCGCCGGGTGGTGCTGATCCACTGGGACGACTTCTTCCGTCCGCTGGACCGGCCGCTGCGGGCTCTGCCGTATGCCGGTGACGACCTCGACCTGACCATGCGGGTGCTCGGCGGACTCGCCGGCCGCGACGGCGTCGGCCTGCACCTGCCCACCCTGTGGCGGCGCTCGGACCCGTGGGAGGCGGCATGCGGTTCGAGCAGCTGGAGTACCTGACGGCGGTGATCCAGCACGGGTCGCTGCGCCGGGCCGGTGAGCGGTTGCACGTGTCGCAGTCGGCGCTCAGTGAGGCGATCAGCGCGCTGGAACGGGAGCTGGGCGTGCCGTTGCTGGAGCGGCACCGGTCGGGGGCGCGGGTCAGCCGGGAGGGCCGGGATCTGCTGCCGGTGATGACCGAGATCCTGGCCGGGGTGGCGCGGTTGAAGGCGGCGGCCCGCGACCACGCGCGCACGATCCGGGTCGGCACGGTGAACGCGGGGACGTCGTCGCTGCTGGTCCCGGCGGTGCGGGAGTTCGGCGCCGGGCATCCGAGCACGACCGTGGACGTGGCGACACTGTTGCAGGCCGAGATCCAGGAACGGCTGATCGAGGGGCGGCTGGACGTCGGGGTGATCAACGTGTTTCCGGGGGACGATCTGCCGGCCGCACTGGAGGGCACGGTGCTGCTGCGTGGCGTACCGAAGGTGTGCTGCCGCACCGATGATCCGCTGGCCGCGCAGCCCGCGGTGAGTGTCGCGGACCTGCGCGCGCGGCCGTTCGTGGCGATGCGCCCGGGTTACCTGATGCACCGGCTGGCGCAGCGGCTGTTCGGGGACGCTCCCCCGCCGGAGACGTTCTCGACCGACGGCGCGGAGATGGGCAAGACGCTGGTGGCGACCGGGACCGGGCCGACGATCCTGCCGGACTACAGCATCGTCGGTGATCCTCTGGAGACGGCCGGGGTGATCACCGCGCGCCCACTGGCCGAGGAGGTGCCGCCGGTGATGATGCTGCTGGTCCGGCGACGTTTCGACCGGGTACCGCCGGCCATCGCGGACTTCGAGGAGACGATCGTGCGGCTGGCGCGTTCGGTGTAGCCGATGGGGTGTTCGGCGTCTCCGGTCACGCCGGCGCTTGCATAACCCACAAAGTCTAGCGAACCTATAGAGTATGGCTCTGAAGTTCCACTGGTTCCTGCCCACCAACGGCGGCGACGGCCGGCATGTCGTCGGCGGCGGCCACGGCCTCGCGCCCGGCGGCTCCGGCCGGCCCGCCGACGTCGCCTACCTGACCCAGGTCGCCCGCGCCGCCGAGGACAACGGTTTCACCGCCGCGCTCACCCCCACCGGCGCCTGGTGCGAGGACGCCTGGCTGAGCACGGCGATGCTCAGCCAGACCTCTCAGCGCCTGAAGTTCCTGGTCGCGTTCCGGCCCGGCCTGGTCTCGCCGTTCCTGGCGGCACAGATGGCCGGCACCTTCCAGAACATGACCGAGGGCCGCCTGCTGCTCAACGTGGTCACCGGCGGCGAGAGCCACGAGCAGCGGATGTACGGCGACCACCTGGACAAGGACGCCCGCTACGCCCGGTGCGACGAGTTCCTGCAGATCGTGCGCCGGCTGTGGGCGGGCGAGACCGTCGACTTCCACGGCGAGCACCTGCACGTCGACGCCGCCACCCTCGGGCAGATCCCGGATCCGGTCCCGGAGATCTACTTCGGCGGCTCCTCCCCGGCCGCGGGCATCGTCGCCGCCAGGCACGCCGACGTCTACCTGACCTGGGGCGAGCCGCCGGCGGCGGTGGCCGAGAAGATCGCGTGGATCCGTGGCCTCGCCGCGGAACAGGGCCGAACCATCCGGTTCGGCATCCGCATGCACACCATCACCCGCGACACCGCCGACGAGGCCTGGGCCGAGGCCGGCCGGCTGCTGGCCGGCATCGACCCGGCGACGATCGCCAAGGTCCAGCAGGGACTGCGGCTGTCGGAGTCGGAGGGACAGCGGCGGATGCTCGACCTGCACCGGGGCCGCACCGACGATCTGGAGATCCACCCGAACGTGTGGGCCGGTGTCGGCCTGGTCCGCGGCGGCGCCGGGACCGCGCTGGTCGGCAGCCACGAGCAGGTCGCCGACCGGATCGCCGAGTACGCGTCGCTCGGCATCGAGGAGTTCGTGCTCTCGGCCTACCCGCACCTGGAGGGCGCGTACTGGTTCGGCGAGGGCGTGCTGCCGATCCTGGCCGAGCGCGGCCTGTGGAAGGACGAGCGGCCACGCCGGCGGCAGCACACGACGATGCCGTTCGCGACCGCGGGACGAGCCGTGCGCTGATGGGATCGTTCGCCACGAACCAGGACCTCGATCCGGTACGCCTCCGTCAGGCGTTCGGGGTCTTCCCCAGTGGAGTGGTCGCCGTGGCGGCGTCCGTCGACGGGACGCTGGTGGGCCTGGCCGCCAGCTCGTTCACCTCGGTCAGCCTCGACCCGCCGCTGGTGTCGGTGTCGATCGCGAACACCTCCAGGACCTGGCCGGACCTGCGGCGTGCCGAGCACCTGGGCGTGACCGTGCTGGCCGCCCACCACGGCGAGCTGTGCCGGCGGCTGGCCGGGCCGGTCGGGCACCGCTTCGACGAGGCGGCCGTGTCGGTCACCGGCACCGGGGCGGTCACCGTCGACGACGGGCTGGCCCGCTTCGACTGCTCGATCTACCGCGAGGTGGAGGCCGGCGACCACACCGTCGTGCTCCTGCGGCTGCACGCCGTGGACCACAGCGCCGATCAGTCCGGCGGACCGCTGGTGTTCCACCGGTCCGGCTTCGGGCGGCTTTCCCCGTACCTGCAGAAAGAGGAGATCCGATGATGCCCACCTCCCGCCGTCGTCTTCTGATCGGCGCCGCGGGCGCCGCCTTCCTCGCCGGCTGCGGCGGCAACGACGCCGGATCCGGCGGCGGATCCGGGAGACTGCGCATCGGCTACCAGCGGTTCGGGGGCCTGAGCCTGTCCAAGGCGCGCGGGGACGCCGCCGACGCGCAATGGTCACTGTTCGAGAGCGGGCCGGCGCTGACCGAGGCGCTCAAGGCCGGCGCGATCGACATCGGCCAGACCGGTGAGGCACCACCGATCTTCGCGGCCGCCGGCAAGATCGATTTCCGGATCATCGGTACCAGCGAACCGGTCCCCCAAGGTGAGGCGGTACTGGTCAAGGCCGCCAACGGCTTCAAGACGTTCGCCGACCTGAAAGGGCGGACGGTCGCGCTGAACAAGGGCTCGAACGTCAACTGGCTGCTTGTGAAACTCCTCGAACAGGCGAATCTCAGCATCACCGACATCAACGTCAAATACCTGAAGCCCGCCGAGGGCCGCCCCGCCTTCGACTCCGGCCAGGTCGACGCGTGGATCATCTGGGACCCGTATTTCGCGCTCGCCGAACAACCCGGGGTGCAGGTTCTCGCCGACGCCACCGGACTGGCGAACAACCGCGAGTACCTGCTCGCCGCGCCGGACGCCGTCACCGGCAAGACCGCCCTGATCAAGGACTTCCTCACCAGCTACCGGGCGACCACCGACTGGGGCATCGCCCACCCGGCCGAACGCGCCAAGATCCTCGCGCCGGAGTTGAAGATCGACGAGCCGACCACCACCCGCGCGCTGGCCCGCAGCGCCAAACCGCTCGCCCCGATCACCCGGGAAATCGGCGCCGAACTGCAGACGATCGCCGACGGGTTCACGAAGCTGGCGCTGATCCCCGGGCAGATCGACATCGCGTCCCGCATCGACGAGCAGTTCAACCAGGCGTTCCTGTGACCACGACGGCCACTGCCCCGGTCCTCGGGACACCGGCGCCGGCGAAGCGACGGCGGTCCCGGGGGCCGCGCCGCTGGTACCGGCTGATCAGCCCGCTCACGTTGCTCGTGCTCTGGGAGACCGCCGCGCGTACCGGCCTGCTGCCCGAGGCGAAGGTGCCGGCGCCCAGCCTGGTCGCCGAGACCGGCCTGCGGCTCGCCGTCGACGGCTCACTGTGGGAGCACCTGCTCGACTCGCTGACCCGGGCCGCGATCGGGCTGGTGATCGGCGGGACCCTGGCCGTGGCGCTGGCCGCCACGGCCGCCCTGCTGCGCATCGGTGACAACACCATCGACCCGCCGGTGCAGATGGCCCGGATGCTGCCGCACCTCGGCCTGGTACCGCTGCTGATCATCTGGGTCGGCATCGGCGAGGAACTGAAGATCAGCCTGGTGGCACTGGGCGCCTTCTTCCCGCTGTACTTCAACACCTATGCCGGCATCCGCGACATCGACCAGCGGCTGGTGGAGGCCGCCCGCACGTGCGGGCTCAACCAGTGGCAGCGACTGCGGCACGTGGTGCTGCCCGGCGCGCTGCCGTCGCTGTTCCTGGGGCTGCGGCTGGCGATCGGCGCCGGCTGGCTCAGCCTGGTCGTCGGCGAACAGGTCAACGCCCAGACCGGCATCGGCTTCCTGATGATGGAGGCCCGTGAGTTCGCCCAGACCGACGTCGTCGTGTTCGGGCTCCTCGTCTACGCCGGGCTCGGCCTGCTCTCGGACACGCTCATCCGGATCGCGGAACGGAGGACCCTCGCATGGCGACGCGGCCTACAGGCGACCTGATCGTCGAGGTCACCGGCCTGCGCCGGGCCTTCGGCGACACGACGGTGCTCGACGGGGCCGACCTGACGGTCCGGCGGGGCGAGGTGGTCGCGCTCCTCGGTGGCAGCGGATCGGGCAAGAGTACGCTGCTGCGCGCCCTCGCCGGACTCGACGCCGACGCGACCGGCCACATCACCGTGCCCGCCCACTACGGTGTGGTCTTCCAGGAGCATCGCCTGCTGCCGTGGAAGCGGGTCGCCGACAACGTGGCGCTCGGCCTGACCGGCGCCGACCCCCGGGGGCGGGCGCTCGCCGCCCTGACCGAGGTGGGCCTCGGCGACCGGGGCGGAGCCTGGCCGGCCGAACTGTCCGGCGGACAGGCCCAGCGGGTCGCGGTGGCGCGGGCGCTGGTCCGGGAGCCGGAACTGCTGCTGCTCGACGAACCGTTCGGCGCACTCGACGCGCTGACCCGGCTGCGGATGCAGCGGCTGCTGGTACGGCTGCGGGAACGGCACGGTTTCGCCGCACTGCTGGTCACCCACGACGTCGACGAGGCTCTCCTGCTCGCCGACCGGGCGCTGGTGCTGGAGGGCGGCCGCATCGCCGAGGAGATCCCGATCGGCCTGCCCAAACCCCGCCACCAGGACGACCCCGGCTTCGGCGGACTGCGGCGGCACCTGCTCGACCGGCTGGGGGTGCCCGTCGTCTGACGCCCGACCTGAGATTTCGGCTTAGTGGCGGCGCTCACATGCCGAAGATTCCGGTGTGATGGGTCTGAACCGGCTGAGCATCAAACTGCGCCTGATCGTCTGCGTCGTACTGATCGCCGGGGTGTCGCTGGTGATCGTCGCCACCGTCATCACCCGGCGTAACCTCTCCGAGGCCCGGGACACCGGGTTCGCGTACGCCCAGGAGATCGCCGCCCGCAACGCCGCCGAACTACAGGTGCAGCTGATGACGGCGCTCGGCAGTGCCCGCGACCTCAGCGGCACGATGGCCGCCGAGTCCTCCGCCGGCGCCGACCGGGGCACGGCCAACACGCTGCTGCGTACGCTGCTCGACCGGCACCCCCGCTACTTCGGGGTGTGGGCCGCGTGGGAGCCGAACGCGTTCGACGGGCGGGACGCCCGGTTCCGCGGCAGCGACGCCCGGCACGACACCACCGGCCGGTTCGTGCCGTACTGGTACCGCGACGGGGACACGATCACGTCGACGGCGCTCACCTCGTACACCGAGGAGGGGGACGGCGACTACTACCTGATCGCGCAGACCAGTGGCCGGGAGAAGGTCATGGAGCCGTACGCGTACCAGGTCGGCGACAAGAGCGTGCTGATGACCTCGCTCGCCGTCCCGATCCTCGCCGGGGACAAGGCCGTCGGCGTGGCCGGTATCGACATCACCCTGGACGCCGTCGCCGAGGCCCTCGCCCGGATCAAACCGTTCGGCACCGGCAACGCCATCCTGGTCAGCGCCGGTGGGCTGCTCGTCGGCGGCGGCGATCCGGCCCAGGCCGGAAAGCCCGCCGACCCGGCCGCGGCCCGGCTCGCCCAGGACGCCCTCACGCAGGGCTCCCCCGCCCGGCGCCTGATCGACGGCGACGACGAGCAGGTGCAGATCGCCGCGCCGCTGCCTCTGGGCGAGACCGACACGTGGTCACTCATCGTCACCGTGCCGACCGCGACGATCCTCGAAGGTGCGCACCGGTCGCTGGAGATCAGCCTGTGGATCACGGCGGTGGTACTGCTCGTCGCCGCCGCGATCGCCCTGGTGGTGGCCCGCGGCGTGGTCCGGCCCATCGAGCGGCTCCGCGACCGGATGGCGGAGATCGCCGACGGCGACGGCGATCTGACCCAGCGGGCGACGGTACGCGGCAACGACGAGGCCGGGCAGCTGGCGGCCGCGTTCAACCGGTTCGTGGAGAAGGTCGCCGGCACCGTCCGCGGGATCGCCGGATCCGCCGCCGACGTGCGGGCCGCCGCCGACCGGCTCGCCGACGGCACCCATCAGCTGAGTGCGAACGTCGTGCATGTCTCCGACAGTCTGGGCACCGCCGCCGAGGCCACCCGGACCGTCAACGAGAGCGTGCAGTCGGTCGCCGCCGGTGCCGAGCAGATGAACGCGGCCATCGCCGAGATCGCCGGCAGCGCCGCGCAGGCCGCCCGGGTCGCCAACGACGCCCGCACCGTCGCCGAGAGCACCAACGGCCAGGTCGCCCAGCTCGGCACGGCGACCGAGGAGATCGGCGACGTGGTCCGGCTGATCACCAGCATCGCCGAGCAGACCAACCTGCTGGCTCTCAACGCCACCATCGAGGCCGCCCGCGCCGGCGAGATGGGCAAGGGCTTCGCCGTCGTCGCCGGCGAGGTCAAGGAACTGGCCCAGCAGACCGCCCAGGCGACCGAGGAGATCACCGGCCGGATCACCGCGATCCAGGCGATCAGCACGTCGTCGGCCACCGCGATCAACGAGATCGTGCAGGTCATCTCCACGATCGGCGACTACACGACGTCGATCGCGTCGGCCGTGGAGGAACAGACCGCCACCACCCAGGAGATGAGCCGCAGCGTGTCCGAGGCGGCCGGCAACACCGGCCTGGTCACCGGCGCGATCTCCGACGTCGCCGAGGCGGCCCGCAGCGCCTCCGCGAACGCGCGCAGCGGCCAGGAGGCCGTCGCCGACCTGAACCGGCTGTCCGCCGAGATGACGACGATCGTCAACAACTTCCGCTACTGAAGCCTCATCCGCCGCGGGTGATCCGCGGCCGGCGCCGGGCTGGAACTCTGGCCGGCATGAACGGATGGTTGATGTGGGGACTGTTCCTGCCCGTACTCCTGGTGGTCGCCGGCATCGTCGTACTGCTGCGCCGCCGCAACGGCCGCCGCTGACGACGTCGACCCGGGTGGCCGGCACGCCCGGTCATCCGGCGGGCAACCGGCGGGCGTAGTGGTCGGCGATCGCGGCGAACGCGGCCTTCGGCTCCCACGGCAGGCCCGGGTACGTGTCACCGGTGCGGCCCTCGAGGACCTTGACGATGCCGGGACTGGCCAGGTCGAGGTCGTCGCGGGGATCACCGCCGGGCCGGTGCGGGAAGTCGTCGAGGGCGAACAGGTACGCGAAGGTGCTGTCCACCCCTTCGCTGTCGAAGATCTCGAGCAGCTCACGGAAGTAGGCCGCCTGCCCGGCCTCGTCACGTTCGTAATGGCCGTCGAGGCGCAGCGGCACACCGGTGCCCGGGTCGTACTCGACGATCTCCATGCTGCGCGGTGCCACGTCACCCGAACCGCGCCACGCCGTGGTGCCGAACCGGTGACGGCGACCGGCTTCGCCCGGGCGGTCAGTCCGCGGACGGCCTCGCGGAAGTGCCCGGCGACCTCGGCGCTGCGGATCAGCTCCAGGGTCACGATGTCGAACAGGTCCCAGTCGACGTCCTCGAACGGGATGGCGGCGTAGGTGACCCGGCCGTGGAACCGCTCGCGGATCGCCGGGACGGCGTCGCGCAGGAAGCGGTCGAGGCGGGTGCGGGCCTCGGCGGTCCGGCCGGCGAACAGCTGGGCGAGCCGGTCGCCGAGCCGGTCACCGTCGACGAATCCCCGGTTCATCAGGCTCAGCTCGACGCCGGCGACGAAGACGACCTCGGCGCCGGCCGCGCGTAGCTCTTCGGCCCGCCCGGCGCAGTCGAGGAACAGGTCGAGGATCTGCCCGGGGGTGAGATCGATCGGGTAGGGCGAGAACCACACCTCCAGGCCGAGGCCGACGGCGATGTGGGCGGCGGCCGCCAGTCGCCCGGCGTCGCCGCCGACCAGGTGGACGGCGTCGCAGTGCAGGTCGTCGCGGATGACGGTCAGCTCCCGCCGGACCCGGTCGAGATCGAGCGGCGTCGTGGGGGTGAGGAATCCGGTGTTGTAGGCGATGCCGTGAGCGCGCATGCCGTCACCGTAGCAAAATATTGCGTGCACGCAATTTTGCGTGCACGCATGCGGCTGGCAGACTGGCACCATGACCGGTTTGCGGGAGCGCAAGAAACAGGCCACCCGGGAGGCACTCCAGGCCGCGGCCCTACGGCTCGCGCTCGAACGCGGACCCGGCAACGTCCGGGTCGAGGAGATCGCCGAGGCAGCCGGCGTCTCCCCGCGGACGTACAACAACTACTTCTCCAGCCGGGAGCAGGCGATCGTCGCCGCGGTCGCCGCGGACCGCGCGGCCCATCTCGCCGGCGCGGTGACCGGCCGGCCCGCCGGGATCCGCCTCGGCGAGGCGGTGATCGACGCGGTCGTGGCGTCGTACCACGATCCGGAGGACGATGAGCAGGGCGCCCTGCTGATGATCGCCACCAGTCCCGCCCTGCGGGCCTGCTACGTCGACACGGTCACCACGATCGAGGGCCCGCTCGCCGGGGCCGTCGTCGCCCGGCATCCCGGCATCGACCCGGTGACCGCCCGGGTCCTGGCGGCAGCCGTCGGCGCGGCCGCACGGATCGCACTCCAGCAGTGGCTGCACGGCACGACCACGCCGCCGTCGATGCCCGGCTTCGTCGTCCCGTCGGGCTCCCTGCCGGATCTGGTCCGCACCGCGCTGACCCCGCTCGCACCCGCACTCGACGCCGCCGCGGCATGAAACGTCCCCGGCCGGCTCCCCGGGCGCCGGCCGACCCCCCGGGCGATGCAGCCGGCCATCGGCCCACCACCACAGCGGAGCGCGTGACGACGGGCTCCGCCATCCAGTCATGGCCGACGCCCCGCGTGGCAACGGATACCCGAACAGACCCGTGACCTCAGCGCTCCGTTGTTACCGGGGGCCGGCACGCCGGATCAGGAGACCCGTGTGCGCAGCTCGGCGACCCCGTCGCCGGAGAGGTCGCCTAGGGCGGCGTGCCGCCCGGTCAGCCCGAGCATGAGCGCCTCGCCGGTCCCGCGGACCAGCGGGCCGGTCCCGGACGCCCAGTCCAGGTCGGTCGCCTCGAACCGCAGCCCGGCCGGCCGCCGTCTCGGCACGAACCCGACCGCCCTGCCGCCGACCAGGAAGTCCAGCGAGACCCGCAGCCGGTCGCCCCGCAGATCGTGCGGCAGCCCCAGCGGCCGGCGGATGTCCTGCCCGTGGACCTGAAGATCGGTGAGCTGCCCGGCGTGACCCACGATCGGCGGGCGGAACGGGTTCTCGGCGTGCGCGCGCAGCATCCCGGCCAGCTCACCGGCCGGGCGGTGCGCCATCCGGGCGGCCAGCCGGGCGTTGGCCCGGTGGATGTTGAAGCCGCTGCGCACCAGGAGCAGGAGCGCCGGCCCGTTGGCGGCGGCGACGGCCGCGACCAGATGCCCGACGACCTCCTTGACCGTCCACGCGTCGCACAGACTGCGGGTCGCAAGCTGCGCGGGGGTCAGCGATTCGACGAGATCGGCCAGCCGGCGGCGTTCATCAGCGATCATCCCCATGAGATCCATATCGGACATCGTCGCATCCGGTCAGCCGGGCCAGCCGGTCGTGGTCGGCCGGATGGACTCGGGGACCCGGTCAGCCGGGCCACCCGGTCGTGGTCGGCCGGATGGACGCGCGGATCCGGTCGCAGAGCTGGGTCAGGTTCGCGCCGATCACCGGGCGGTGCCGCCAGCGGCGCAGGCCCCGGCCGACGGCGAAGAAGTAGCCGGGCGGCACCTCCAGGCCGGCCACACCGGTCGGGCCGGCGCCGGAGTAGCCGACCCGCCAGCCCGGCCACCGGGCCTCGGTGATCTCCCGGACCGCCGCGACCCGGGCGGCGTCGCGCTGGTCGAGCTGCCACATCAGGCCGTCCAGGTCGGCCGCGACCAGGCACGGCTCGTCGAGTTCCCAGTGCACGGCCCAGTAGTGACCGGCCGGGACGCGCAGGTCCGGCCGTACCGTCCGGGGCTGGATCGCGCGGTCGATCTGCCAGCCGGGGTGGCGGCGCTCGACGGCGAGCTGGGCGCGGAAGTCGTCGTCAGCGATCATGGCGGGACCACTTCAGGAACCGGTCGAACAGCACCGCGGGCAACTCGTGGCGCAGCGGGCCGGCGGCGTGCTCCAGTTCGGTCCAGAGCCGCATGCTCAGCTCTACCGCGTCCGGGGTGCTGCACCGCAGATGCTCGCGGGCCGGGTCGCACGGCCACGGCTTCTTGCAGGCCACACAGTCGTAGGTGGCCTGGTCCGGTTGATGGCCGGCGCCGTTCACGCGTCTTCCTCGTGCCACATGTCGCCCCCATCGAAGTCGGGTGCACCGGAGCGTCGTCGAATCCAGAGTGGCTGGGCCAACGTGAGGCGTCAATCTTATGTCGTAAGTTTTTGGTTCCCGATCGGGTGATGCCGGAACGCGTATCTCTTTCGGGGGAAATCATTGAAGTACGGGCGACACCGGACGAAGATGGCCGACGATCACATCTGCGTCGATGGAGGACAGCAGCATGCCGCGACCCATTGGCCCCACGATCCCGCGCTGGCAACTGGGCGAGCAGATGTCACAGCTGCGCAACGCCGCCCGCAAGTCGCAGCAGGACGCCTCCAGCCGCCTGGGTTGCTCGGTCAGCAAGATCCAGAAGATCGAGGGCGGCGAGGTGGGGATGAAGCAGGCCGAGCTGGAGGCCCTGCTCGAGCTGTACGGCGTCCCCGAACCGCTGCGCGCCCAGCTCCTCGAACTGCGCCGTCTGGGCGCCCAGCGCGGCTGGTGGTCGAAGTACGGGCAGGTGCCCACCCCGTTCGCGACGTTCCTCGGGCTGGAGTCCGCGGCCACGAAGATCAGGATCTTCGAGCCCCTGATGATCCACGGCCTGTTGCAGACCAAGGACTACGCGCACGCCCTCGCCGAGAGCCTCAATCCCGCGCTGTCCGACGCCGAGGTGGACAGGCAGGTACAGATCCGCCTGGAACGTCAGGAACGTGTCTTCGCGGAGGACCCACCGGAGATCTGGGTGGTCCTCGACGAGGCGGTGCTGCGCCGGCAGCTCGGCGGCCGGGACGTGATGTCGCGTCAGCTCGATCACCTGATGGCGCTGCCCAAACGGGTGACGGTTCAGGTCGTTCCGTTCACCAATGGCGGCTATCCGGGAACGTTGGGCGCCCTCACGTTATTCGAGTTCGCAGAGGATTTGCACACGCCGGTTGCGTATGTGGAGTCGCAGGCCGGAAACCTGTACCTCGAACGGGAAGATGATCTGGGACGGGCTAACCTTGCCCTTGACCACATCAACGCGGCGGCGCTCAGCAAGCAGCAATCCCGCGACCTGATCGCCACCGTTGCCCGCCAGTTCTTGGAGCAGTAGGAGCCACCTATGGACAAGTACGAGGTCAGCTTGACCGGCGCGGAGTGGCGCAAGTCCACCAAGTCGGGGAACAACGGTGGCTGCGTCGAATTCGCGCAGGTCGGCGCGTTCGTCGCCATCCGTGATTCCCGGAATCCGGAACGTGAACCCCTGATCTTCGATGCCAACGAGTGGGATTGTTTCCTCGACGGCGCCGGAAAGGGCGAGTTCCCGGTTCCGACCGCTTGAAATGTCACACAGCAACGGCCCGGTCACCCAAAAGGGATGATCGGGCCGTCACCTTTGGGAATGGTTAATTCAGGGCCTTCACCACCGGCTTCAAGAACGGCGCCCGGGGTCGAAGATCTCCTCGATGGTCATGCCGAAGACATCCGCGAGGGTGAACGCCAAGGGCAGGCTGGGGTCGTACTTCTCGGTCTCGATGGCGTTGATCGCCTGCCGCGAGACGCCGCACCGCCCGGCCAGGTCGGCCTGACTCCACCGCCGGGCCGCCCGCAGCTCGCGGAGCCGGTTCCTCATCGGTTGAAGCGGGTCCGCAGGTCGGCGGTCATGTGCCAGACCCCCATCCCGCCGATGATGATCAGCTGGGTGACCTGGTGCAGCCGGATCACCCCCGCCGCGTCGAGCACGGCCGCCACCTGCAACGCCACGAGGACCACCGCGAACGCGACGGCCATGCTCTCCAGCTGGATCTTGCGGAGGTATTCGTCGGCGCGCCGGAACGCCCGCAGCAGGACCCAGGCCATGCCGAGCGCGAACGCCACGGTGGCCGCGATCCACCAGGCCTTCTGCCCGGGGGTCTGCTCCGGGCTGCTGCCGAGCGCCAGGGCCACCCCGCCGAGGATGACCACGGGCAGTCCGTCGATGAGGACGACGCGGCGGGCCGCCCGGCCCTCATGGTCACGCTGTGCCTGTTCAGCCATGGAACAAAAGTAAAGTGAACCTTCCATCAAGTCAAGCAAACCTGACTTGATGGAAGGCGTCATTTACCTCTGGGCTCAGGCGCGGGTCAGTTCAAGGACCGGGATGGTACGGATCCCGGCCGTCTTCTCGGCATAACCGGCGAACCCCGGGTAGCGCCGGGCCTGCTCACCGAACCGCTGATCGCGCTCGTCCCCGGTCAGCTCGCGGACCGTCACCGGATAGGTCTCGGTGCCACGTTCGACCTCGCCCCGGCCGGCCGCGACGAGGTTGTGATACCAGCCGGGGTTCTCCGGGGCGCCGCCCTTCGAGGCGATCACGTAGACGACGTCGTCGTCGGTCTCGTGCGGCAGATACATCATCGGGCTGACCATCTCCTGCCCGGACTTGCGTCCCCGGTGGTGGACGAGCACCATCGGCGCCCCCTCGAACGGGCCACCCACCCGGCCCTCGTTCGCCCGGAACTCCTCGATGACTTGCGTATTCCAGTCGCTCATATCCATATCCTCGCCGCCGGGCGCGTCCGGCGCCCGCCTTCACCGGCGGCGCGGCGCGGGATCGCCGACGGGTCACCGCCGTCGGCCGTCGGCGGCACGGACACCGACCGGCGGCAGGCGGCGCCTGACCGCGATCAGCAACACCATCGCGGCCAGGCAGAACGCGGCGCCGAGCAGGAAGATCCGGGCCGAGTACCCCGGCACCAGCAACGGGGCCGCCACGCCGAACACCGCTCCGACCTGGACCATGCCGGTGTAGACGTCGGCTCCAGCCCCCAGGCCGCCGTCCATCACGTCGCTGAGCAGGACCATGCCGACACTCTGGAAACCGGCGGCGAACACCGCGTACAGCAACTGGGAGACGATCAGCGCGACCATCCCGCCCACCGTGGGGATCACCGCGAACGACGCCAGGCCCACGCCGGCGATGAGTACGATCGCGCGGCGGCTGCCGATCCGGTCGGCCAGGGCGGTGATCGGGCCCAGCAGCGGGACCTCCGCGGCGACCGACATCAGCAGCAGCAGCGCCACGGACGTGCCGGACAGGCCCTGATCCACCATGAACAACGGCAGGTAGACCAGGCGGACAGCGTCGGCGGCGCGGAGCAGCAGCACCGCCAGGACGCAGATCAGCAGCGTCACGCCGGCCCGGAACCGCCGGCCGGGTCCGGCCGCCGCCGGAGCGGGCACGGCGGCCGCCGGAGCGGGCACCACGGCCGCCGGGGCAGGTCTTCTGTCACCCAGGGGGATGAGCCCGTCGATGAGCGCGAGGACGGCCGCGATCCACAGCGGCTGGAAGTCGTCGTCGAGGCTGTGCAGGAGCCCACCGGCCGAGGCCAGGGCGAGACCGCCGAGGTAGCCGATGACGAAGACCCGGCGCATCCGCCCGACCAGACGGGCGGGCCCGGCCACGTCACGGCCGCCGATGACGCTGAGGTAATGGGGGAAGACCAGCGTCATCGTCATCATCGCCGCACCGCCGAGGTACATCGCCGGAGACGGTGCGGTGGCGAGCACGAGCAGGGTGCCCAGCGCCGCGACGACACCGCAGACCGAGGGGCCCCACCAGGGCGAACCCCGCCGCCGCAGAGCCGGGCCCCCGAGGAGGTTGAGGCCGGCGGCCACCACGGCACCGACCGCGAAGAAGAGGGCGATCTGCGCCTTGGACGCCCCGTTCGCGGCGAGGGTCAGCGGCAGGGCGACGGTGCTCTGACCGTAGAACGCGGCGTTCGACGCCACCGCGACACGGGCACGGAGAGTACTGGTCATCGGCGATGGTAACTGGATCAGCGGCGCAGGAACGCCTCCTGGATGCGGCGGAGCTTTGCGCGTACCAGGAGGTTGCGTTTTTCTCTGCCGCCCGGCTCGTTGTAGAGGATGAAGTCGGGGTGCCGGTGGATGCCGGGCCGGCCGGCGGCCCGCACGGTGGCGTCGCGGACCGCGGTGAGCTGGGCGACGGTCAACGGCAGCACGTGCTCGTCCGGCTGGAACCTCGCGCCGAGCGGATAGTCGCGGCCCGGCCTGCGGGTCATCTCGATGTGGCAGCCGAGGACGTGCGTCACCGGGTGCGTCCCGGCGAAGGCGACCAGACTCACCAGGGTCTCGCGGAAGGCCGGGTAGTCGGCGATGTAGAGACGGCCCGGATAGACGGTGTCGCCGGTGAGCAGGATGCCGGTCCACGGGTCGTAGACGGTGACGGCGGCGTCGTGGTGCCCCGGCGAGCCGAGGACCTCCAGAACGCGGCCGCCCAGGTCGAACAGAACCGAGCCGGTGAGCCCGCCGGGAAAGCCGAAGAACCGCCGGACCGCCTCCTCGCCGTGCGGCACCACCGTCGTGGCCGGACGGCCGGCGAACTGCGCGTCGGCTGCCACGTGGTCGCCGTGCCCGTGCGAATGGGCGACGACCAGCTCATACCCCTCGCGCGGATGCTTCGCCAGCCAGGCGTCGACGAGCGCGTCGACCGTGGCACGCAGCGGGAACAGCGCGGGGTCGGCGGTGGCACCGGTGTCGAGCAGCAGCGCCCGGTCGGCGCCGAAGAGCAGGTAGAGGAACGGCGCCTCGTAGTCGAGCCGTTTGCTCTGGCGCAGGATGACCGTGCGCTCGTCGTAGAAGTGGATCTGGATCGGCGGCTCCCCGCGGCGGCCGTGGATCCAGCTGACGTCGAGTGAACCGGTCGCGATCTCAGTCATCGTTCGGCCTCCGTGGGCAGCGGAATCGCAGAGTAGGTGGCGGGCGAGGCGGCGGGGAGCACTTCGGAACGTCAACGGACACCGAGGATATCGGCGGGCGGGCGCGGCCGGGTCCGGGCGGCGCGGCCGGCGGCGATAGGGTTCGGCGGTGGCTGACGCTCGACCGATCACCTACTACGGCACGCCGGTGCTGCACCGCCGCTGTGCCGATGTCACCGTCTTCAACCGGGCGCTCGGCGACCTGATCGAGGACATGTTCGCCTCGATGTACGCCGCGAAGGGGGTCGGTCTGGCCGCCAACCAGATCGGCGTGGACGCCCAGATCTTCGTCTACGACTGCCCGGACGCCGACGACGTGCGGCAGAAGGGCTACGTGATCAACCCGGTGATCACGTCGACGTCGGACGCGGTCGACGACGGCACCGAGGGCTGCCTGTCGGTGCCCGGCCCGCGGGCCGCGGTGCCGCGCGCGACGGTCGCCACGGTGACCGGCGCCGACCTCGACGGAAAGCCGGTCACGGTCACCGGGACCGGCTATTTCGCGCGCTGCCTCCAGCACGAGACCGACCATCTCAACGGGACCCTCTACGTCGACCTGCTGCCCCGGGCGCAGCGCGACGAGCTGCTGCGCGAGGCGGGTCTCACGCCACCGCCGTGAGGACGACGTGGTCGTCGCGGACCTCGCCGGTCATCGCGAAGTCCGACCGGTCGACGTCGCAGCAGAAGCTCAGGTCCCGGGACAGGTCGACCTGTTCGGACGCGGGTTTCCGGGCGTACCTGCCGGCGTGCTCGGCCGCACCGGCCCGTACGCCCGCGACCAGGTCCGCCCGGTCCGGCGCCGACCCGCCGAGCAGTGCCGCCAGGTGGCCGGCGCAGGCCCGGTCCTCGGTGGTCCGTCCGGTGCGGAGGATCGTCCACGGCACCCCGGCGTGGTGCGCGGTGATCCATCGGGCGGTGGCGCCGACGTTGCGTGCCGATGCCGCGAGCAGCGCCACCGGGCCGCGGCAGCGGGCGAGCCCGACCGTGCCGTTCGACGTCGCCTGGATCAGGCGCCGGCCGGCCACCGGTGCCGTCGACATCTCGAACGGCGAGTTCCCCAGGTCGTAGTCGGCCGGCCGGAGCCCGTGGGACTCGCCCACCAGCAGACGATCCGGGAGCCGCCGCCGCAGTTCCCGGCCGGCCTGCACCGACGGTGCGCACGCGATCTCGGCGGCGCCCCGCTCGAAGGCGACCGCCGCCGTCGTGAACGCCCGGATGACGTCGATGACGACGACGACCCGGCCGGGTGGCACCTGTGCATCCATACCGATGACCGACACGAGCGCCGATCGTTCCCCCACAGGCGCTGCCCGGCAACAGCATTCCCGTGTCACGGCCGGCCCGGAACTGTCACGCCGCTGTCATGTAACGGGGACGGAAATGCCACGGCGGGGGCGGATACTTCCGTTTCGAGGCCATGCGAGGTCTTGATCCGCATCGGGTGACGGCGTACCGGTTCGGGCGCCGTCACCCGGTCATCTGTTGGACGAGAGCCGCCGCCTGCGGTAGAGGCCCAGACCGACCGCGACGGCCACGGTGACGCAGGTGATCGCCACCCCGACGGCGCCCCAGACCACCATCAGCACCGACAGGCCGGCCCAGACGAGGGCGCCGACGACCGCGAGAACCGACAGCATCACCCGCTTCGGAACCATCCGGACCGGGCGGGCCAGGGACGGGTCCTCCGCGGCCAGTTTTCCGACGATCTCTTCGAACTGCCGGCGTGTGTCTCTGGTGGACAACTCTGGTCACCGCCCATCGGTACGTGAACCTTGCTCATCCATGCATACCCCGTCGTGGCAACCACCGGCATGTCCTGCGGCGATCGGTTTTCACGGCGGGTCGATCCGGGAGCGGTAGTCGGCCGCTGTCAGCGGGGCGCCGGTGACCGCCCCGTCACCGTCGGGCACCTGCAGCGGCTGTCCGTCACGGAGGAAGCGGACGGCGGCGATGTCCGGGCGGGCGGTCAGGGTGCAGACGATCTGGCCGTACGCGACCGCCTCGTCGATCCGGCCCGCGCCCTCCTCGGGCACGCTGATCTCGACGGCGGCCGTGGTGCTCCCCGCCGGGACCGTCACCCGCAGCACGGTGGCAGCCAGCGCCGTGGTCAGGCCCTGCGCCTGCTCGGCCGGGGTCGGGCCGGCCACCAGTAGGTCGAGCTGGCGTTGCGGGCCCAGCCCGGCCCCGGACCGGCGGACGGTCTCCACCAGCCGGTCGTCGCGGGTCAGGCAGATCACCTGGGCGACCTCGCCGGCCGGTTCGCCGGTGGTGGCCGAGGCGGTTCCGTTCAGCGGGCGCCGGGGCAGGGTGACCGGGTGCGGCTCGTCCTGGGCCGGAACACCGCACGCGGAGAGTAGGACGATGCAGGTCAGGGCGGTGGCGGTGCCGCGTACGCCGCTCATGTCCCGGCTCCAGGAAGGGTGATGCGGAAGCGGGCGCCGCCGCCGGGGCGCTCGGTGACCCCGGCGTCACCGCCGTGGGCGGCCGCATGCCCGGCCACGATGGCCAGGCCGAGGCCGGTGCCGTCGCCGTCACCACGGGCGTGGGAGGCGGGGCCGCGCACGAACCGGTCGAAGATGGTGGCCCGGTCCGTCTCGGCCACCCCCGGTCCGGCGTCGTCGACCTCCAGGTAGCCGGGACCGATGCGGACGGCGACCGGTCCACCGCCGTAGCGGACCGCGTTGTCGATCAGGTTGCCGAGCGCCTGCTCGACCCGGCGCCGGTCGACCGACCAGGCCGACGCGGTGCCCGGGACCGTCTCGACCAGGTCGGCGGGCAGCTCACGGGAGCGGCAGACCCGCTCGGCGAGCGCCACCACGTCGACCGGTTCGCGGTGGGCCGGCTGGTCGGTGCGGGCCAGTTCGAGCAGATCGTTGACGAGCGCCTGGAAGCGGGTGATCTCGGCGGTGACCAGGGTGACGGCGGCACCGGCGCGGTCGTCGAGCTGGTCGCGGCGCCGGTCGAGGACACTGGCGGCGGCCTCCAGCGTCTGCAACGGGGACCGCAGTTCGTGGCTGACGTCGGCGGCGAAGCGGCGGTCCCGTTCCAGCCGGCGGGCCAGCTGGTCGGCCATGTCGTTGAACGCCGCGGAGAGCGGGGCGAGATCGGGTTCGGTCGCGGGGTCGAGACGGGTGGTCAGGTCACCGCCGGCGATCCCGCGGGCGGCCTCGGCCACGGCGGTCACCGGGCGCAGCGCGTGGCGGGTCACATACCAGCCGACGGCCGCGCCGGCGGCCGCCACCATGATCGCGACAGCGGTCAGGACCAGGGCGAGTGTCCGGAGGGTACGGTCCAGCTCACCCAGCGAGACGATCTCGTAGAACACCGCCTCACCGGCCAGCGGGACGCCCACGATCAGGGCCGGCCGCCCGTCCCGGCGGATGCGCTGCGCACCGGCCTCACCGCTCGCGGTCATCTCCTGGAGCCCGGGCGGTACGGCCGTGTCGACGGCCAGGTCGGCGCTGCGCGAGTGCCAGCGCCCGTCCAGGTGCAGCAGCACATACCGGTCGGTGCCGGTGTCCAGCGACCGCAGCACCTCCAGCACGTCCGGGGCGGGACCGGCGATCCCGGCGTCCACCACGGTCGCGTCGTAGTAGGTGGCCCGCACGGCGGTCCGCTCCCGCTCGGCGAACAGGGTGTTGCGGACCGACTCGTACGACACCAGGCTGACGCACGCCGACAGGATCAGCGCGCCCAGGGCGAAGGCGGCGCTGACCCGGGCCCGCAGACCGATCGGTCTCACGGCTGAAGCTTGTAGCCCAGGCCACGGACCGTCACGAGGTGCCGTGGGCTGCCGGTCTCCCGCTCGATCTTCTGCCGCAGCCGGCCGACGTGCACGTCCACCACCCGCTCGTCGCCGAACTCGTGGCCCCACACCCGCTGGAGCAGCTGCTGGCGGGACAGGACCAGGCCGGGGTGGTCGGCCAGTTCGCACAGCAGACGGAACTCGGTACGGGTCACCGGCACCGGCTCGCCGCCCAGCCGGACTTCGCCGGCCTCCGGGCGTACCTCCAGATCGCCGAACGTCTGCACCGACGTCCCGGGCAGCGGCTGACCGGCCGACCGGCCGCGGCGCCGCAGGGCCCGCAGCCGGGCCGCCAGTTCCTTGACCTTCACCGGTTTGACGACGTAGTCGTCGGCGCCGGCCTCCAGGGCCGCCACGATGTCATGGGTGTCGTCGCGGGCGCTGACCACGACGATCGGCACGTCGTCGTCGCGGCGCATCTGCCGGATGCACTCGTAGCCGTCCATACCGGGCAGCATGAGGTCGATGAGCACGGTGTCCGCCCGGTAGCGGCGCTGGGCGGTCAGGCCCTCCTCGGCGGTCGCCACCGCGTGGGCCGTGTATCCCTCGTCCTCCAGGGCCATCGCCAGGGACAGGCGGATCCGGTCGTCGTCCTCGATCAGAAGCACCGCACTCATGCCGTCAATCCTGTCGCGCGTATCCGCGATCGGCCCGTTTGTCACGCAACTGTCATGGTTGCGGGAAACTTCCGCAGATCAGGGCGGGCAGTCTGGCGGACGTCGAGGAGCGAAGGAGACCGCCGATGACCGGGCTGAGTCTGATCGCGGCAGTGAGTGTCGGCGCCGTCATCGGGGCCGCCGGGCGGATGCTGGCCGCCCGCTGCCGGACCGTGCCGGTGTGGTTGCCGCTCGCGGCCGGCGTGGCCGCCGCGCTGCTGGCGACCGTCCTCACGCGGATGGCGGCCACCGACGGGCCCGGGCCGACGCTCGTCGAGTTCGTGTTGCAGGTGCTGTTCGCGGCCGCCGGGGTCACGCTGGTGGCGCTGACCGCCGACCGGCCCGGCACCCCCTCGTCCGGGGAGATCCGGTGAGCGGCCTCCCCGCGCTGGTGGTCGTGCTGCCGTCCGATCTGGATCAGCGGCTGGCGGACCGGCTGCGGTCGGCGCTGATCGAGACGGCCGAGGCCGGCCGGGACCTCGTGGTCGACATGCGCGACGCCGGGACCATCGACCCCGCCGGACTCGGGCTGCTGGTGCGCGCGCACCGCTCCGCACGGCAGCACGGTGCGACGCTGTGCCTGGTGGCACCGTCACGGTTCGTGCTCACCGTGCTGCACACCATGCGGCTGGACGGGGTGTTCCCGATCTTCCCGGATCAGCGGGCCGCGCTGTCCGCGCTGTCCCGGCCCGCCGCGATGGCGTGACGCGCCCGGGTTGTTTCGTCCCCGGGGCCTGCGGGTCTAATCTGTGACGCGGGCGGTCGGGCTCTCCGGCGCGCTGCGACACGACCGGGTGCCTGATGACTGCTCTGACCGCACAGTTCGACGTTCCGCTGGGCGTGGATTCGCCACGCACGTCCCGCAAGGCCGTTCTCGCGGTGCTCAGCGCCTGGGGTTACGTGGACGACGACTGGACGGCCGACATGTCGGTGGTCGTCAGTGAGCTGGTGACCAACGCGGTCCAGCACGGCGCGGGCTTCGTGGTGATCGGTCTGGAGGCGTACGGGGAGCAGGTCGTCGTGTCGGTCGCCGACGGCTCGGCGGTCGTGCCCCGCCGCCGGGAACCCGACGGCCGGGGCGGGCGGGGGCTGGTGCTGGTCGAGGCGCTGACGCGCCGCTGGCACGTCGAGGAGCACGAGGGCGGCAAGCGGGTCCGGGCCGAGCTACGGCCCTACCCCGATACCGACAGGGAGCATCCGTGAAGATCACCTCGCAGTACAACGACGGTGTGGCCCGGCTCAGCCTCTCCGGTGAGCTGGACATGTCGACCACTCAGGAACTGCACGACCAGGTCACCACGGCACTGGCCGGGGCCCGCCTGCGCAGCCTCGTCATCGACGCCGTCGACCTGGACTTCTGCGACTCGTCGGGCATCCAGGCGCTGGTGCACAGCCGGTCGGCGGCCGCCCGGCAGGGCGTCGCGTTCCAGCTGGCGAACGCCCACGGGGTGACCCGCCGGGTCCTCCAGGTCACCGGCGTCCTCGACGAGCTCAGCCGGTAGGCATCCGGGACTTCCGCATCCGACCGACTCCAAAGGCTTTCATCCTCGCGATACCGGCCCGCGACCCGCGCGAGCCGATCTACGGTGGCCCGGTCGACGCATCGTCATCGGGAGGGCACCGTGGGAGTCGCTGCTGGACTGGTCGCCGCGTGTGCCCTGGTGGTGCCGGCCGCGGGCCCGCCTCCCGGGATGGACGCGCTGCTGCTCACCACGGCGGATCTGCCGGCCGGATATCAGGTCGTCACCGCGGACGACAACCCGTACCAGGCGGATCTCTTCGAAGTGATCGGGCGGGGTGCGCCCTGCCGGTTGCCGGCGGAGCTGTCCTACAGCAGCTTCACGTGGCAGCGATCGGTCAGCGTGACGTTCCTGCTCGAGGACGAGAGCGAGGGCGAGAGCAGCGACCACGCGCTGGCCGAGGTGGTGGCCGATCGGGGCGCCGAGACGGCCCGCGCCCTGGTGGACGCGGCCGTCGCGATGCCGAAGCGCTGCCCCGCGATCGACACCCCGCGCCGCGAGATCACCATGTCACCGATCACGATGCCGACGATCGGTGACCGGTCGGCGGCGTTGGGTGTCCACGTCCGCACCAAGTCCGGTGGCGCCTCGGAAGGTGCGCACGAGGACTACTTCGACAGCTGGTCGAACACCTCGATCGCGGTGGTGGCCATCGGCAGCCGCAGCGTCGTCGTGGTCCTGATGGGAACGTACGAGCCGCAGGACGTCGACCTGACCGCGATCACCCGTAAGGCCGTCGCGCGCCTCGGTCAGACCGCCGGGCGCTGACGGCTCTGCCGCCGGGCGGCATGGGTGCGGTATTTGGCGCGGTTGCCGCAGGCCGCCATCGAGCACCAGCGCCGGGCGCCGGCCTTGGAGATGTCGTAGAAACGCAGCACGCAGTCGGGGTTGGCGCATTTGCGGAGCCGCGACGGGTTCTCCTCCAGCAGGCGCAGGAAGTGTTCGGCGGCCTGCCAGGCGGCGAGCCAGGCGGGTGTGTCGGTCTCGACCACGCTCTGCGGTCCGTCCGCGCCGAGCAGGCGCCGGATCCGGCCGTGACGCAGGATCCCGTTGAGAAGGTCGCGGGCGTGCGCGGGGTCGGTGCGGTCGGGCAGGCTCACCGCGTACAGCGCGGCACGGGTGGCGACCAGGGCGTCGAGGGTCTCCCGCGAGTCCGGAACGGTGCCGGTGAGACCGGCGGAGGCCAACCAGACGGTCAGGCCGCCGGGCATCTCCAGCAGGTCGTACGAGCCGTCGTCGTCCAGCCAGCGGGTGTTCATCAGGTCCAGTGGCAGGGGCTCCCCGATCAGGGGGCGGGGGTCCACCGGTGGGCTGCTCATCGGTCATGTCCTCTCGTCCGGGCCCATTCCACCACGCATCGCGAACTAACCGGTCAACTCTAGATCACCGGTTGCAAGGTGAGTTGGCAACCGCTAAAGTCGCTTTCACCGGTTACCTTCCTGAGAGGCACCTCATGAACAGCTCCCTCACCACCGGCCACGTCGGTCTCAACGTCACCGACCTGGACCGCTCGCTGCCGTTCTACACGCGGGTCTTCGGGTTCCAGCCCCTCGCCGAAGGCAGGGACGACAGCCGGCGCTGGGCCTTCCTCGGCCGCGACGGCGACCTGGTACTGACCCTCTGGCAGCAGAGCGACAGCGCCTTCTCCCCCACCACCGCCGGTCTGCACCACCTGTCGTTCCAGGCGGGGTCGCTCGACGAGCTCACCCGGACGGAGTCGGTTCTGCGAGAGCTGGGCGCGGAATTCGTCCACGACGGGGTCGTCGCCCACGGCGAGGGTGCGGCATCCGGTGGCATCTTCTTCCTGGACCCGGACGGCGTACGTCTGGAGATCTTCGTCCCGGCCGGCGCCGAGAACGCCCCGGCACCGACAGGCGAAGCACCCACCTGCGGATTCTTCTGATGTCCGCCTTCCACAGCGGCGAGCTGGCCGCGCAGCGACGTGCCGGCGTACTCGACGCGGCCGCGCACGTGTCCGCCGTGGTCGGCACCACGTTCCCCACCGTCGCCCGCCTGTTCCTGGCCGAGCAGTCGATGCTGGTCGTCGGCGCGACCGATGGGCGCGGTGACGTCTGGGCCACGATGCTGACCGGTGACCCCGGATTCATCACGGTCACCGGCCCGTCGACGATCGAGGTCGCCGCAACGCCCCCGCCCGGCGATCCGCTGCACGACGTCCTCAGCGGATCGGCCGGGGTCGGGATGGTCGCGGTCGAGCCCGCCAGCCGGCGCCGCATCCGGATGAACGGCACCGCCCGCCCGACCGCCGGCGGCCTGCATGTCGAGCTGTCGCAGATCTACGCCAACTGCCCCAAGTACATCCAGAGGCGGGCACCCCGCCGGGAGCCCACCCCGCCCGGCGCCTCCCTGCCCGGCAGCCAGCTGACCGGCGAGGATCTGGAGTTCGTCACGACGGTCGACACGTTCTTCGTCGCCACCGCCGACGCCGACGGCAACACCGACGCCTCCCACCGAGGGGGCAACCCCGGTTTTCTGCGCGCGCTGAGCCCGACCCGGCTGCGCTGGCCCGACTACCAGGGCAACGCGATGTTCAACACCTTCGGCAACCTGGAGGTCAACCCGCGGGCCGGGCTCCTTCTGCCGGACTGGGCCACCGGCGGCCTCCTGCACCTCACCGGCTCGGCCGTCGTCGACTGGGACCCGGACCACGCGGCGGCGGTGCCCGGCGCACAACGTCTCGTCGACTTCACCGTCGAACGGACCGTCCGGATCTCCGGCGCGTCGTCGCTGCGCTGGAGCGGCACCGAGTTCTCCCGTTTCAACCCGCCCGCGACGTGACGTCCACGACGCCCGCCGCGCGGCGAGGATGTGGCGTCTACCCCGGCGGTGCGGTGTAGTCGGCGGCCAGGTAGGTCTCGTAGCCGATCACCGCGGGCACCCGGACGTCGAGCTTGCCCGCGTCCGTGGTGAGCACCTTCTCGTAGCCGAGCAGGGTGCCGGTGGCCGGGTCCAGGATCAGGGTGTACCGGGTCGGCAGACCACTGTCGGCGGTCGTCACCGAGAACGCGGCGCCCGCCCGGCCCGCACGGTCGGTGACGGTCCCGTCGTAGGTCAGGCCGGGCAGTTGCGCGACGATCCCCAGGGCGGCGGCCCGGGTCGCCGGGGTCAGGAGCCGCTCGCGGGCCAGGTCGGTGACCGCGACGATCGTCTCGTAGGGCCCGTTCTCCTTCGGATGGGCCCGGTGCAGCCAGGCGTCCAGGTCACCGGCCGGCGGCTGGTCGGCCCACATCGCCGGGAACCGCCCCGCCGGATAGTCCTCGGACCTCGGAGCGAGGCCGTCGCCGAACAGGTTCTGGGCCCGCCACAGCCACTCTCGCGTGGTCGACGTGAACTGTGGCTCCTCGAAGGTGACGGCCCGCCGGCCGGAATCGTCCGGGCCACGCCACGACTCGGTACGGGACGGGATGATCGCGGAGGCGACACGTTCACCGTCGACCTGCGTCCACAGGTCCCACGACCGGATGAGCAGATGCTCGTGGTCGCCGGTGCGGGCCGGGCCGGGCGCGATGGCCGCCTTGCGGGCGATGCCGGTCAGCAGGTCCCGTGCCGGGCCTTCTCCCCCGGTGTACCGCAGCAGCGGCGGCGTGGCCGCATACGCCGGGCGGGGCTGGGGCGCGATCTGCAGCCCGGCGAGGACCAGCACCACGAGGGCGGCGGCCACGGCGACGAGACGCCGGCCGACCGGCCGCGCCTGCCGGGCCTGCGGAGTGGCCAGGATGCGGTCGAGGTCGGCGCGCCGGTCGGACGCGGCGGTCAGCGGGCGCCCGTCGGCCGGGTCGGCCGGGCCGAGCAGGCCGCGGACATCGCGGGTCAGGGATGGGATCACGATGGTTCTCCTCTCAGAGTGGTCAGGGGCGCCGGGCTGCCGGGTGACAGCGCCTGCCGGAGCCGGGCACGTGCCCGGTGCAGCCGCATCGCGAACGCGGGCAGCGAGCAGCCGGCCGCTCTCGCCGCCTGGCGCAGGGTCAGGCCCTCCCAGGCGACCAGGCGCAGGGCCTCCGCGTCGGGCTCGGACAGCCGGGCCAGAGCCGTGGTGAGACTGACCCGGCCGGCCACCTCATCGGCGTGGTCGCCGCTCCAGAACTCACCGTGGTCGGTGGCCCGCACCGTCAGGGCCGCCCGCCGGCCGGCTCCGCGGACCTCGTTGGCCAGCACTTTCCGCGCTGTCCCATACAGCCAGGGCAGCGCGTCGGCCGGAACGTCCGGCAGCCGCCGCCATACGACGAGAAACACCTCCGCAACGACGTCACGCACCGCGGCGTCGTCGATGCGGCGGCGCACATAACGTTCAACGGCGTCGTAGTGCTGCTCGTACAGCACCGTGAACCGTTCCTCTGAGTTCGCCATTCGCCCTCCCACCCTGCCTGTGTCCGGCAGGGCGCGGATGTTCACCGCCGATTCCCCAAAACCCGACCCCGGATGTACGGCCACCCGAACCCCGACTCTCCTGAGGTCCCGACGACGCACCCGCCGCAGCCAGTGGTTCCGTCGACCCCACCGTGGCCGGCTCCGCTGCCACCTTGTGGATCTTCCAAGGCGGAAGGCGGCAGTCATGCTCATCGCTCACCTGAGCGACCCTCACATCCGCACCGGCCCACTGGCCGGTGAACCAGCCGCCAGCCTCCACCACGCCCTGGGACGGCACTCATCGAGAATTTCCTCTTCCGATCCATCTGACGACCGGAAACCACGACGATCCAGACGCTCTGCTGGCCACCTTCGGCGGTCCCGCTTCCTCGGCGACACCACTAGGCACTACCTACAGCGTCGACTACCCCGCGGCGACCATCATCGCGCTGGACTCCCACCGATCAGGCAGCCCCGCCGGGCTCCTGGGCGACGAGCAACTCGCATGGCTCGCCACCACGCTGGCGCCCACCGCCCCGACGTACCCGCGTTCGTCTGCCTGCACCACCCGCCGATCCCCATCGGCATCCCATTCCTCGACGACAACTGCATCACCCACTCGGTATCCGCCAGCCACGCCGCCGCTGTCTCGGTCATTTCTGACACCGCCGACGAGAACACGTTCCCCGGATTCAGCAGCATCCCCATCGCCGCTGTCCGCGCTCGGCCGACGCCGCCCTCACGGCCGATGGTCAACGGCCACGGACGGACGTCTTGTCGTGCCGAATTGAGTGCGTCTCGAGATTGACCGGAAATTGTCGGTTGAACCGTCTCCAGTCCGGCATAGTCTCGACGGGTGACCAAGAAGTTCGAGCAGCGGCTGCGAATGATGTACAGCCGCGACGGGATGACTGCGGAGGAAGGCTTCGCCGACCTCCTGGCGCATGTCGAGGAGCACACCGAGGATTTAATTGCTGCGTTCCATGCGGAACTTGCCAGCCCTGAGCCCAATCTTGCAATGCGGTCCTGGCTTCTGGAATTGATCAGCGAGAGCAGGTCGGATGCCGCCCTACCTACGCTCGTGGAACAGCTCTACTCGCTCGACCATAGTCTCAGTTTTTGGGCCCGCTGCGGACTGGAGAAGCTCGACACAAAACAGGCTCGGATCGAGGTATGGAAAGCGCGATTCAGTGGTGTCCTGAAAGACGACTTCGCATGAATTCGATCTTCCCTGAATTCCATGGAGTAGGTTCGGGTGACCTTCCATGCTCGGGCACTCTTGAAGGACACCCGCGCTGGTCGCTCCTCGCGAACGATCTGCAGATCAACGATCAGGCGGTCTACGTCTGGCGCCGACCGGAGGCCATCGCCAGACGCCGGATGCAGGGGACGACGTCCACCGAGTCGAGCACGGCCCGCCGCGAGATTGCCGAACTCGAGGCCGAACCGACGATCCACCGCCGGGCCGCCGACCTGCTACAGGAGGCGGGCCCCAAAATCCCACTTCGCGACCATCGAAGTTCGGGCCGTTTGGGGGGGTGCTCCGCCAGGTTGTCCTGCCGGGTGTTGGAGGTGGTCGGTGACCGTCGAGTTGAATGGGCCGTAGGGCATCTCTCCTTCCGGGCCGTCTCTGAGCGAAGGCATCATCGGGACGCCGCATACGATCTCGCCGGGCGTAATCGACTGGTTCCCTTGACGTCGGCGTGGCAGTAGGCGCCGCCACTGGCGTGCCGGCCGGATCGCAGTAGGCATCGCGTCCATCGAATCAGAGCACCAGCGACTATCGTCCGTTCATGAAACGCAGTCGCCTGGCTCAGATCCACCAACTGCGAGCAGAGATCGCAAGCCTGGCGCGGGATGGTGATGTCGACGGCCCACGGGCCGTCGAGGCTCGACTGCATCTTCACGACGCGTACATGGACTACGACATGGACCTCGATGATGGGTCGCGGCTGGAGAAGCTGGCATTCGCCGAGCTGGTTGCGGCCTTCGAAAGCAGGCTGCGGCGCCTTGGACCTGACCATCCGGACACCCTGGCCATGCAGTATCGGGTGATCCTCGAGCAACCGGGCGTCAATGCGTGGTCGACGTCGGTGGTCACTGCTCTGGAGGAGTTGGCTACGGCCCAGGAACGAGTTCTTGGGCCGCACCATCCGTCTACGCTCGCGACTTTGGCGCAGCTGTGGCCAGGCAAAACTCCATCTGAGCAGGCAGCCCTCGATCATCGGATCCGCCGGGGGTGGGCGCAGTTGCTCGCCGAACGGGACCCGCAGTTTCTGGAGCAAGCTTTGCTGGCGGTAGCGGCCATCTATGAGACCGAACGGCCGGAGCAGGCATGCCAGCTGCGTGAACAGGCGATCGACGTCCGCGCCCGCGTGGCGGCTGAGTTGAGTGATCGGCTAGGGCCCGTGCATCCGGAAACCGTTCATTCCCGGGTCGCACACGCCAATCTGTACGCCGCGTTCGACGCCGCCAGAAGTCAGGAAGCGACCCGGATGATCGAGCAGATCGTTGCCGATCACCAGCGGATCCTCGGAATGAACCACCCGCGGACGCTACACGCGAATGTTGAACTGGCCCGCCACTACGGATGGAGCGACCCGCGCTGTCTTGCCTTGTCCGAGAGTCTCATCGACCGGCTGTACGCGGCTGCAGAGCCCAACTACGACGACATCAAATATATTCGGCATCTGCTCGCCGCTCACCACGCGAGAACGGAAGGCACGAACGCTATCCACGCCTTCCACGCCCGCTACCCAGTGCCGGATGACGCAGACGACCACGTACTCCCGGGGACCCCCGACTATTCAACAATCGACGACGACCTCTAATTTCCATCGACATCTCTTGAAGTCGGAAATCAACAAATAGCGGCCAGGTCCGCCTTTTCCTCATTCATACGCATTCCGCGTCAGCGACATTCCGTGGAGTATGCATGCATCTGCGATTTATCTCCACTCAGTAACGGGGGCCTACCCGGATCGATCGAGCAAACGCACTTACCTGCATGGATGCCGGTTGTCTAGCGCGGTTTTCGTAGTCGGTTGAGTGGTTCTGGCAGTAACGGATCGGCTCGCGACGCGATGCAGAG
>NZ_QGGR01000049.1 GCF_003148685.1 Actinoplanes xinjiangensis
TCCGTCACCCAGTACCGCAGACTGTCCATGATCAGCCGCAGCGACTCGTGATGCCGCACGTTCAGACTGTTCCCGGTACCCGTGGTGTCGTAGTAGTACTGCTTGTCCTCGTCGACCAGCCGGTAATACGCCGGATTGTCGATACCCCGGAACGACAACGTCGGGCCCAGATGATTGCCCTCCGCGGTGTGGTTGTAGACCACATCGAGAATGACCTCGATACCGGCCTGATGCAGAGCCTTCACCATCGCCTTGAACTCCTGCACCTGCCCGCCGCCCTCCGGGAACGACGAGTAACCGTTGTGCGGAGCGAAGAAGCCGATGGTGTTGTAACCCCAGTAATTGGTCAGACCGCGCTCGATCAGCCCGCTGTCGTGCACGAACTGGTGCACCGGCATCAACTCGACCGCGGTCACGCCGAGGCCCTTCAAATACTTGATCATGGCCGGGTGCGCCAGACCGGAGTAGGTGCCGCGCACGTCGGCCGGGATGTCCGGGTGCTGGACGGTCATTCCCTTGACGTGCGCCTCATAGATCACCGTCTCCCACATCGGGACCTTGAGCGGCCGGTCGTTGCCCCAATCGAAATAGGGGTTGATCACCACCGACCGCGGCGAGTAGGCGGCGGAATCAAAGTCGTTATAAGAGCCGGAATCGCCGAAGTTGTACGAGAAGAGCGCCTGATCCCAGTCGTAGTTGCCGTCGATCGCCTTCGCGTACGGGTCGAGCAGCAGCTTGCTGGGGTTGCAGCGCAGCCCCCGCGACGGGTCGTACGGGCCGTGCACGCGGTAGCCGTAGCGCTGACCCGGCACCACCCGCGGCAGATAACCGTGCCAGACCAGGGCCTCCCGCTCCGGCAGGTCGATCCGGGTCTCCTTACCGTCGTCGTCGAACAGGCACAGCTCGACGCGGGTGGCAGCCTCGGAGAAGAGCGCGAAGTTGGTGCCACCACCGTCGTAGGTCGCGCCCAGCGGGTACGGATTGCCCGGCCAGATATGCATGGCCCCCACCTTGCCCAATAACAGCCCGCAGGAAAACTGTGATCAGGTCAACGCCGCCATCATCAGGCGCTCCGCGATCACCGGCGTGTCACCGCCCATCTTCAGCGTGTTCACCGAGTAGACCAGCCGCCGGCTCAGGTCGAGCGTGGCCCCCATGCCGTTGTTGTACCCGGGGCGGTCCCCCGACTTGCCCCAGATCTCCAGGTCACCGATGAGCAGACGGCTCAGCCCACAGCCGTACGTCCCGCCCTTCGGCACGGTCAGCATCGCCTGGAGCTCCCGCGGCGGCAGCAGGCGACCGCCGAGCAGCGCCGTCAGGAACCGGTCCAGATCGCCGGTCGTGGAGATCATCTCGGCGGCGGCCCACTGCAGCGACGGATTGGCACGGGTGACGTCGACGTACTCGCCGTCGATCAGCTCGTAGCCGTGCGCGTGCGGCCCCGGGATCGCGGTGTGCGTGCCCGGCAGATACGTGTGCCGCAACCCGAGCGGCCGCAGGATGCCCCGGCGGATCGCGTCGGCGTACGGCCGGCCGGTCACCCGCTCGATCACCAGCCCCGCCACGATGTAGCCGACATTGCCGTAGACCTGCTTCGTGCCCGGCGTGAAGAGCGGCTCCTCCTCCCACCGCACCTGCGACCCCGGCTCGAACGTGTCGAACCGGTGGTCCTTGAACCAGTCCCAGTCCTTGTGCCGCAGCTCCAGGCCCCGCAGCCCACTGGTGTGGTCGAGCAGCTGGCGCACCGTGCCCGGATAGCCCTCCGGCAGCCGGTCCGGCAGGTATCGGCGCACCGGCGCGTCCAGCTCGATCAGGCCGGCCGCCACCAGCTGGAGCACCGCCGTCGCGGTGAACACCTTGGTCATGCTGCCGATCCGGAACCGGGCGTCCCACGGCACCGGGCTCCCGCGGTGCACGTCACCGGCCCCGGCACGCCCGCGCCAGCGGCCGGCCGACCCCTCCACGCGGACCAGGGCGCCACTCACCGCCGGATCGAGCGGCTCCAGCGCCGCGGCGAGCGCGGCCTCGTTCAAGGGCGGCAGACCGGTGCCCGCGTACGCCGGGACGCGCCCCGCGACAGCGAGGGCGGTTCCGGCCAGAGCGGCTCCGAGCAGGGTGCGACGATGCATGCTGACAACCTCCGAAGTGGACTGGGGCCCACTCTTCCGGCCGGCGCCGCCAAGGTCATCCGGGCGCTTCCCGGACCGTACCCCTAGGAGATCTGGACGACATCCCCCGGGTTTCTCGGGGTGATCACGGGTAGAACCGTGAGGGTGCAACCGCGCCGCTATCTCGTCCTGGCCATCTGCTGCATGAGCCTGCTCATCATCAGCCTGGACGTCACCATCGTGAACGTCGCGCTCCCGGCGATGGCCGACGACCTGGACGCGCCCGTCTCCGGCCTCCAGTGGATCATCGACGCGTACCTGCTGGTGCTGGCGAGCCTGCTGGTCCTGGCCGGCTCCACCGGCGACCGCATCGGCCGGCGCCGCGTCTTCCAGGCCGGACTGGCCCTGTTCACGATCGGCTCCCTGCTGTGCAGCCTGGCGACCAGCCTGGAGGCACTCATCGCGTTCCGGACGATCCAGGCGGTCGGCGGGTCGATGCTCAACCCGGTCGCCATGTCGATCATCACGAACACGTTCACCGAGCCCCGCGAACGGGCCCGCGCGATCGGCGTGTGGGGTGCGGTGACCGGCTTCAGCATGGCCCTGGGCCCGCTGGCCGGCGGTGTGCTGGTCCACTCGTTCGGCTGGCAGTCCATCTTCTGGATCAACGTGCCGGTCGGCATCGTCGGGTTCCTGCTGGCCTGGCGGTTCATCCCCGAGTCACGGGCCGAACACCCGCGCCGCCTCGACCCGGTCGGCCAGCTCCTGGTGTTCACACTGCTCGCCGCCCTGACGTTCGGCATCATCGAGGGCCCCTCCGAAGGCTGGTCCTCCCCCGTCATCCTCGGCTGCTTCGCCCTCGCCGCCGCCGCACTGGCCGCCCTGCTGTGGTGGGAACCGCGCCGCGAGGAGCCACTGATCGAGCTGCGCTTCTTCCGCAGCGCCCCGTTCAGCGGCGCCACCCTGGTCGCGATCTGCGCCTTCGCCTCACTCGGCGGATTCCTCTTCCTCAACACCCTCTACCTCCAGGACGTACGCGGCCTGTCCGCCCTGCACGCCGGCCTCTACACTCTGCCGATGGCGGTGATGACGATCGTCGCCTCCCCACTGTCCGGCCGCCTGGTCGGCACCCGTGGCACCCGCCTACCGCTACGCATCGCCGGCACGGCGATGGCCCTAGGCGTGCTGCCCATGATCTTGGCCGGCCCCACCACCCCCGCATGGCAGTTGTTCGCCGGCTACCTGCTCTTCGGTCTCGGCTTCGGCATGGTGAACACGCCGATCACCAACACCGCCGTCTCCGGCATGCCCCGCGCCCGCGCCGGCGTGGCAGCCGCCATCGCCTCCACCAGCCGCCAGGTCGGCAGCGCCCTGGGCGTCGCGGTGATCGGCGCCGTCGTGGCCTCCGGCAGCACCCCCGCCGACCCGGCGGGCTGGTGGATCCTGGCCGCCCTGGGCGCGGCGGTCCTGGCCATCGGCCACGTGACGACGGGCGCCTGGGCCCGCACCACCACCACCCGGGCCGACCTCGACCGGGTGCCCGCCTGAGCGGTCCCGCCACACCCGGTCATACGCGGACCGGCCTCCCACCCTCCCCCTGACGGGTCCCTGGCCGCTGTCAGGCCTCGTCTCGTCGAAGGGCCAGCTCTTCCCGCGACGTCATCGCAGCTCTTCATCGGCGGCCGGGCTTCCGTGGCCACTGAGTCCACGGGTCACCGGCTACCTCTCCTCGCCTTTTCACCCCCCTCGCTTCATCACCTGGCCTCCGGTCCTGCTCTCTTCCGGCCTGTTCGGAAGGTGAGCCTCCGGGGATGCCATGCACGGCGGCGTTCAACGGTGACAGCGCCCCTGTACTGCGTCGTCAAGGGCTCCAGCGCGTGCAGGCAGCCGGGCCACGACGTCCCGGCTCTCCTCACCTTCTGCGGCATACCGAGATCGTCGCGCCACGCACGCAGACGCGGGAGCACCAGCTCGGACGGCGCTTCCAGGAAGCCGAGACTCCACCCCAGCGGTGACAGGCTGCCGCCGAGGACGGATGGTGCTTCCGGCCCAGCCCCTCCCATGGCCTCCATGATCCGACGGATGTCCGTTGCGCTGTCGCAGTTCAGCAGTTGGTGGTACCAGCCCCTGCGCCACCGGCGCAGGGCACCTCTCAGCCCGGATCCTCCACGCCGGTATGGCCGACGGGCCATGCCGGCAGGCACGGGCGGTCGGAGCAGGCCATCCCTCATGGGGTTGTCGCTGCTCGGCGATTCTGATCGAGACTTCGACCATCATGACCGTAAGCGCCGTGATGCCGCCTGAAGAGAACCGTGATGCGGCCTGAAGAGAATATGTGACGCTCGACCCTGAACCGGCAAGGCTCGGACTGCCACTGAGAGTCGGTAATGCGAGGCAAGTCTCACTTCTTCTCTGCTGCCTGCTAGTCGCTTGAGAATCCTGTGAAGAACTGGCCCAAAATCCACGAGAGCGAATTTGGCATGATCGACTTCTTACACTTTTGGAGCGGGATCGGGAAGAATTCTTGCATGGGGCAGGGGTCGTTGTTCAGTAGAGTTGAGATTTCATCAATGCGTGATCGGACGCGATCTCGGAACTATTCTTCGGCGCGTGAGGAGTTCCGTCGCGAACACGAGAGGCACCGCGCCTGGGGGCTGCAGCGCCGCCATGCCGAGAAGCTTCGACGGCTCCGCCAAAGCGAGTCGGGCCCTACCGTTGGTGGCGACCAGGTGCCTGTCGCGGGAACCTCCGGTTCGGGAAGCAGGACACTGCGGGCTGCCTCCACACGGGCGACACTCGCCGCTCCGCCGCCTGCCCACACGGCTCCGCAGAGGACTTCGTCTCCGAGAGGCGCGGCACCGTCCCTGGTCGCGACTCAGCCATCGCCGTCGAGCCTGGCCTCGGCGCCTTGGGTCCGAGGATCACCGGCAGCGCGTGAGTCCTACGACGTCCAGATCCGCGACGCGCAAGGCGGCACCCGGATCCGCAGCACCCAAACCGGTGACGCGCAGGTCCGAGACGCGCAAGGCGGCACCCAGATCCGCAACACCCCAACCTGCGACGTCCAAGTCCGCGACGTGCAAGGCGGCTCCCAGGCCTGCGACGCGCGAAGCGGCGACGTCCAAACCCGCGACGCGCAAGGCGAAGCCCAGGTCCATGACGGCCAGACCAGCGACGCCCAAGTCCGCGACGCGCAAGGCGGCTCCCAGACCTGCGACGCGCGAAGCGGCCACGTCCAAACCCGCGACGCGCAAGGCGACGCGCATACCTGCGACGCCCAGGTCCGCGACGCGGAAGCCGGCAGCACCCCAGAGCCGCCGACGTCCATACCCTCGGCACGCAAACTCGCGGTGCCGTGCCGATGGCCGCGGCCCACCCTGCCGTGTGTGTCGCCGAGGGCGGGGCTGTATTTCTGCCGGTGCCATCGACGGTCCCGCTACCCGCCTTTTCGGGCACGACCTCCCCGACCGATCGCGCCTCAAGGGGGTCCTGGTGGGGTTTTGGTGAATTTGTGTGGTTGCCGCAGGGCGGTGGTCACGGTTTCCCTCGGCGGCGCTGGGCCGGTTCGGGTCTCCGATGGTCACTCGGCGGTGATCGGCGAAAAATCAATAATTTATCGGTTGAAGCCGTTTCTTCTATCTGCGGAACTTGAGGTTTCTTTCCATCGGGAACGGGCGCCACCGGATTTGGTCTTGGGGAGCACGTTAAGGCGTGCTATTTGCACGATAACGCGCCGACTCATCGGCTGCGCCGAACAGCCCCGTGATGAGACGATTCTGCACCCGGTATCGAGTGCAGGGACCTTGCGATTTGATGCCTCGCGACGAGATACCTGAAGTCCCTTTGGGAGGTGAAGCCATTGCCGCTCACCCGCTCCTGCGTGATTCCGGCACACCGTCATCGCAGAACTCCTCAAGATCGAGTTAAGGAGCGCATCTCGACGCCGAGAGTTGCCGACCGAAACGCCGGAAGCTGCCGAGCGACCGGAGCCTTGCCCGCGATGCCCGAGTCCCGACGCCCGAGCCCCCACGCCCCCACGCCCACGCCCCCACGCCCGCGCCCACGCCCCAGGCCCCCGACGCCCCACGCCCCAGGCCCCCGACGGTCCCGGGTCCCGGGTCCCGGGTCCCGGGTCCCGGGTCCCGACATTCAGGGTTTGGAGGTCCCTCGGCTGAGGTGTCTTGTGAGCTGGTAATTCCGGCTGCAATGACAGCCTCGGTCTCGCGCCGGCTCTGCCGGCGGTGGGCTGAGGATCGTTGGAGTGTGATGCGCCGATCGCCCCGCCGGCTCATCCTCGCGCCGATGGCGGCGCGAGCTGTCCGATGAGCGTGCCGTGCAGCAGGTCGGTGGATAAGTGCCGCGTATCGGGTAGATGGGGCGCGGAAAGCCCAAGCGGTGGAGGGATGCGCAGGCCGGTTGACGGGCGAGCACGAGAAGCCCGATGCGGCGGATGAGTACCCGGGCCAGTCCACGGGCGACCGCCAATGCCCAAGCGGCGGATGAGCGCGCGGGCCAGTCGAAAGGCGAGCGAAAAGCCCAAGCGGTGGATCGGGGCGCGGGGCGGTTGACGGCAGGAGCGAAAAGCCCAGCCGCCGAATGAGTGCGCGGGCCGGTTGACGCGCGGGTGCAAGGAGCCCGAAGCGGCGGTAGGCGCGGGGGCGAGGAGCCCGAAGAGGCGGGGGCGAGAAGACCGAAGCAGTGGGGGCGAGGAGCCCGAAGCGGCGGCGGCGAAAAGACCAAAGCAGTGGGGGCGAGAAGACCAAAGCGGCGGGGGCGGGTGAGATGGATGGTGGGTGGCGGGGTGGGGCGGGGTGGTTCCGGTACTTGTTGGCCGTTTCGGCGGTGGGGGTGACGGCAAAGGTGATGTTGTGGGCGGCCTTCGGGTGCTAGTCCTATTCGACCACGTGCAATCGAGGGCGAGAGGTGACAGTCATGCTGCCCGGCGGGATGATGCCCATAACTTCTCTGGCCGTGATGATCCGCCAGACTCCGCCGCAGTCGGCGATCAGTATGTTGAACGGGCTGCCGGCGGATCGGTTCGGGGCGGTGTCCGAGGCTCTCGGTGGTGCCGACCTCGCCCGGCTGATGTTGGCCGGCAAGCCTGGCAGCCGGGGGCGGGTGCTGCAGATGTTCGCCGACAAGGATGTGATCCGGGCGAGTGCGGCGGTTCCGGCCGACCAGGCTGCCGCGCTGCTCGCCGAGCTGCCGCAGGCCCGGCTGCGGCATCTGTTCCGGGAGCTGGCCGAGCCGGTCCGGGCGGTGCTGCTGACCACGCTTCCCGGTGGGCGGCGTGATGAGCTGATCGGGGAACTGGACGCGGGTCATGCCGACGACGTGCGGACGCAGATGTACGTGCGTGCCGTCACCGAGGCGCTGCGCCGGTTCAATGCCGAGGTCACGGTGCCCGGGGGTGCCCCGGCGGGAATCCTGTGCGTCGCCGCGTACCAGAAGGTGGTCGCGATCGCCGTGCATCTCGGCGACGACGGCCGGGTGAGTGTGCCCGCGGCCGAGAACGCGGCCTACCGGCTGCGGACCCACGGGGCGTTGTCCGTCACGGATCAACCGATCGACCCGGCGGTACGGCGCTACTGTGCGGACGCCCGCGAGAAGGGGCGCCCGCTGAGTGCGGTGACGTGGGCCGACGAGCGTGACGACGGTCCCCTCAAGCGGGTGCTTGCCTCGTTGTTCTCCTGACGGCGGGATAATCGCGGCATGGGGGAACTGCTGGACATCCGGCGTATCTATGTCGAGCCGGCGGCGGCGGAGCTGCCCCGGGGGCGCGAGGTCCTCTCCCGGTGGCCGGCGGCGACCCTCGTGGAGGTGGAGAGTCATCAGCGGATCCCGGAGCTGTTCGGGGACGAGACCAATGTGCGGCGCTGGGTGCGCATCAAGCAGGAGGCGCTGGTCCTCGGCGTGAAGAAGACGATGACCGCCCGGCCGAACGGGCGGTCCGCGGACTTCATCGCGCCGTCGACGGCCAACGGGTGTGCGATGGCCTGCGCCTACTGCTACGTGCCCCGGCACAAGGGGTACAGCAACCCGATCACCGTCTTCGCCAACATCGAGCGCGTGGTGTCGTACCTGCGGGGGCATGTCGGTCGTCAGGGTGGCAAACCGGAACCGAACGAATGTGACCCGGCGGCCTGGGTCTACGACATCGGGGAGAACTCGGACTGCTCGGTGGACGCGCTGATCAGCGACAACGTCCGCGACCTGGTGGAGTCGTTCCGCGATCTGCCGAGCGCGAAGGCCAGTTTCGCCACCAAGTATGTCAACCGGGATCTGCTGGACTGGGATCCGCGGGGGCGTACCCGGATCCGTTTCTCGCTGATGCCGCCGGCCGACGCGAAGGTTCTCGACATCCGTACCAGTCCGATCGCGGAACGGATCGCGGCGATCGACGACTTCGTGGCCGCCGGGTACGAGGTGCACGTCAATCTGAGCCCGGTCGTGGTCCGGGACGGCTGGCTCGACGACTGGCGTGACCTTCTCGACCAGTTGGACGCCGGCATCGGCCCGGAGGCGAAGAGGCAGCTCGCCGCCGAGGTCATCTTCCTCACCCACAATCGTGGTCTGCACGAGGTCAACCTGGGCTGGCATCCGCGCGCCGAGGATCTGATCTGGCGCCCCGACCTTCAGCAGGTGAAACGCTCGCAGAACGGCGACCTGAACGTCCGCTACCGCACCGGCGCCAAGGGTGGCTATGTCCGCGCCCTCACCGACCTCATCGCCGACCGGACCCCCTATCTGCGGGTGCGTTACGCGTTCTGACCGCGGCGGCGCGCCCGGCGGGGTGAGCCGCCGAGCGCGCCCTGGGAACGGGCCGGGTCAGGTGAAGCGGGTGGCGATCCAGTCGGCGACCAGGTCGGCGGTGTCGATGACGGCCTGGTCGTGGTTGGCGTTGGGAACCGTCTCGAGGGTGACCGGCACCCCGTAGGCGGCGATCTGGTCGGCGAGGATCTCCGAGGCGAAGAACGGGACCGCCTCGTCGTCGGTGCCGTGCACGATCAGGACCGGGGCGCTCGGCGCGGTCTGGGCCGGGTTCTCGTAGGAGGCCATCTTGGCGACCACGGCGTCCGGCACGACGCCGCCCTCGACCAGTTGCTCGGCGGTGAGGTCCTGGTAGGCGGCGAGGATCTCGTAGAGGCAGCCGGTCTGGAGGACGCCGACCTTCGCCTCGGCCGGTGCGGCGAGTACGTTCGCCGGCTTGAAGCTCGGGTCGACGGCCGCGACACCGTACAGGGCCATCACCAGGTAGCCCTGGCCTTCGGTGCCGGGGATGAAGTTGATGAACTCCTGGGTGTTGGAGACCGGGGCGATCGACGCGGTGCCCTTCAGGACCAGGGTGCCGTCGTAGCTCGGCGCGATCTGGCTGGCGAACAGGGCACCCTGCCCGCCCTGCGAATGGCCGTCGACGACGTACTGGGTGGAGAGCGCGGCGTCGAGGTTGCGGGCGGCGCGGACGTTGTCGATCAGTGAGCGGCCGGCGCTGGCACCGATCAGGTACGGATGGGCCTGTGGCGTGCCCAGCCCCGGATAGTCCGGGGCGGCCACCGTCCAGCCGCGGCTGAGCAGTTCGGCGACCGCGATCCGGGCCTCCTCCCAGAACACGGTCTGATTGGTCGACGGGGCGCACGAGTCGGCGAGCCCGGTGGTGCCGTGCCCCCATGCCACGACACGGTTGTTCTTGCCGGTCTTCGGGGTGAGGACCAGACCGGTCGCGGTGATCACGCCACCGTTGATGTTCGTCGTGACGTACTGGATCCGTTTGCCGGTGGCAACAGCGGACAGGGTCGGCGGCAGACTCGCGGTCGACGAGCTCAGCACGAATCCCGGCAATGTCGCGTACGCCGGTCCGGCGGTCGCGACCAGCATCCCGGCCGCGGTGATCAGCGCGGCGAGAAGAAGTCGGGAGATCTTTCTCATGGCACCACGTCCCCCTTGCAGAATCCGAAGTGGATGATCGATGGATGCCACAGCCTAAAACTGATCTACCCCGCGGTGGATCGGTAATCAAGGGCACACGTTCGTGCCTATTCGGGTATCCGCACACGTCAACTGAATGATGTGCCAGCGAATTTCAAAAGATCCATTTAATCGGCGGTTCATTATCGAAATCAGACACCGCTGGGGTACGTCTCCGGCTCGTGGACGTTCACCCGGAGAGTGTGCAGCGGCCGGAGAGCCCGCGTCTCGGCAAACCACAGAAACGCGTCGTAACGCTCTCCCAGGACTGTCGGGACGTAGTTGGCCCAGCGTTCCCGCTCCGGCCGGTAGACCACGCCGATCGCCCGGTGCGGCAGCACGGTGGTGAGCAGATCCGGTCGCGGGCCGTCGGCCGGGAAGACGAAGAGAGCCGCCGGCGGGGCAGCGTTCTGTAAGACTTCCTCCAGGGAACCGGGCCGGGCCGGGGGCACACCCATCGCCTCCATCGGCCCGCCCCACTCCGGTCCGGCGACCACCGTCCCGTGGTGGGTGCCGAACCCGATCAGCATCGTCCGGTCGGCCCCGAACCGTTCCCGGGCCAGCTGGCCGAGCGTCACCTCGCCGTACCCGGACTGGTCGGTGGCCCGGGCGTCGCCGACGTGGGTGTTGTGCGCCCACACCACGGCCCGCGACGAGGGACCGTAGCGGCGCAGCAGCCGGTCCAGGGTGGCGTCCATGTGCCGGTCCCGGATGTTCCACGCCTCCGGGCCGCCGCGTACCATGGCCCGGTAGTAGCCCTCCGCCCCGGCCACCACCTCGGCGTTCTGCCACACCCCGAAGTCGCGGTCGGTGAGATCGGCGAGCATCGCGACGACCGCCCGCTCGCAGGAGGCCGGCACGAACTGGGTGGCCCAGCCGTACGCGTTGGGATCCTCGTTGTACGGCTCGAAACACCGGTACGCGTCCAGAGCGGCCGGCACCCGGTCCGGGTCGTTCTCCCGCAACCACACCAGGATCGCCCGCATCGACTCCCACAGCGAGTAGACGTCGAGTCCGTGGAAGCCGACCCGGTCGTCCGGCGCCCGGTTCTCGTTGAACGCGCGCAGCCAGCGGGTGAAGTCGACGGTCTCCTCGTTGGCCCACATCCACGTCGGCCAGCGGTCGTAGCGGACCAGGGCGTGCCGCGGGTCGGGAACGTCACCGCGGACGGCCGCGTTCACCCGCTCACAGTCCGGCCAGTCGCCCTCGACCGCGACGAAGGAGAACCCCCGCTCGGCGATCAGGCGCCTGGTCAGCGCCGCCCGCCACGTGTAGAACTCGTGCGTGCCGTGGGTGGCCTCACCGATCAGCACCACCGTCGCGGCGGCCGCCCGGTCCAGCAGGATCTCCAGATCCCCCGGATCGTGCAGCGGCCGGGCGATCGAGGCCACCTCTTCCCCGTACCGGATCACCCTCGCCGCGTACCCGCAAGGGGTCGCCTCATACGTCGGACCTTGCCATGCTGGGGTGATGGGACGTCCGACGCTGTACGAAGCAGCCGGCGGAGCCACCGCCATGCTGGCCCTGGCCACCGACTTCCACGAGCGCTGCCTGGCTCACCCGACGCTGTCGCACCCGTTCTCGCACGGCGTCGAGCCGCAGCACGTGCCCCATCTCGCCGGGTACTGGGGTGAGGTGTTCGGCGGGCCACCGGTCTACAGCGAGACGCGCGGCGGGCACGGGGCGATGATCCGGGTGCACGCCAACCAGTGTGACGACGATCCGTTCTCGGCCGTCTTCGTCGAGTGTTTCGACGCGGCGGTGGTGGCCACCCTGCCCGACGACGCCGAACTGCGGGCGGTGCTGCGTGACTACATCCGGGCGGCGACCGCGGAGGTGGTGGCCTACATGCCGTCGTCGGCGGCGGGGCCGGGGGATCCGCCGATGCCACGGTGGACCTGGGCCGGGCGCCAGGGATGCGACGCCTCGGTCTCGACCGGGGACGCGACCACCCGTACCCCATAGGTTTGGGGTTGAATTTCGCCCAGGTATTCGTGGCCGGTCAGGTGGCACCAGGCCGGCAGGTCCAGCGGCGCCGCCGGATCGGAGGCGATCAGGTGGACCACGGCGCCGGGCGGCAGGGTGGCGATGAGTCTGCGCAGCTCGATGAGGAGCAGCACGCAGCGGCGGTCCCCGCCGTCCAGGACCGTCGGTGTCACGGCAGCAGCGCCAGCGTCGCCGGGAGCTGCGAATGCAGCGGGGCGGGCAGCTCGCCCGGGGCGAACCAGGCCAGTTCGTCGAACTTGTGCGGCTCGCCGATGCGCACGGCCGCCGGGTCCACCCGGACCGCGAAGACCACCGCCACCCAGTGCGACGGCGGGTCGTCGCGCAGCACGTTGCGGACGCCCAGCTGCCGGATCTCCAGCGGGGACGCCGTGTACTCCTCGCCGACCTCACGGGTCACCGCGGCCTCGAACGTCTCCCCGAACTCCAGCGCACCGGCCCCGCAATCCCAGGTGCCCGGCTCGTCGCGGGCCTGCTCCGAGCGGCGGGCCAGCAGGATCCGGCCGGCGCCGTCGTGGCAGACGAACACACACGAGACAGAAGGCTTCATCCCTTGATCATGCCCGGGGCCCGGGGCCGGCCGAGGGGGCGGGCGGCGAGGATGCAGGTGTCGTCGTCCGGGTTGGCGCGCCGCAGCCGGGCCAGCATCTCCGCGAGTGGCTGCTCCGGGGCGGAGCGCACCGCGTCGTCGACCGCCGCGATCACCGTGTCCAGGCCGACGTCGGGCCCGCGTTGGCGGTGCTCGACCAGGCCGTCGGTGTAGAGCAGGAGCACATCGCCCGGCGTGAGGTCGATGACCGCGTCGGCGTACCGGGCGCCGTCCACCACGCCCAGCATCGGGCCCGCCGGCCGGGACAGCGGCGCCGTGCGGCCGGCCCGGCTCAGCAGCGGCGGCGGATGCCCGGCCTGCGCCCACACCAGCTGGTGGCGCCGCGGATCGAACCGGGCGATCACCGCGGTCGCCGCCAGTTCCGGATCGTCGGCCTCCAGCTCCCAGATCAGCCGGTTGAGATGTTCCAGCAGGACACCCGGGTCGCTGGTGACCACGGACAGGGCGCGCAGCGCGTGCCGCAGCTGCGCCATCGTCGTCGCCGCCTGCGTGCCGTGCCCGGCCACGTCGCCGACCGCGAGCAGCACCGATCCGTCGCGCAGCGCCGCCGCGTGGAACCAGTCCCCGCCGATCATCGCCTCCTGGCCGGCCGGCAGGTAGCGCACCGCCACCCGCAGCCCCGGCAGGTCGATCGGCTCCGCCGGGATCGGCAGGATGATCTGCTGCAACCGGGCCGCCAGGTCGTGCTCGGCCGCCAGCGTGCGCTCCACCTCGGCCAGCCGCTCGGCGCCCGCCTGCGGCCCGGTGGCCTCCAGGCGCTGCCAGGTGATCAACAGTCCCGGGCCCAGCCGGCCGGCGCGGACGGTGAAGTCGGACTGTCCGATCCGTACCGGGCCGAGGTCGGCGGGCTCCCCGGTGTCGAGGACCCGCTGGCAGGTCCGCCCGCGGTCGCCGGCGATCACCTCCGGCTGGTGCCGGCTCATCGCGAGGCCGATCAGCTGCGCGCCGTGGGGGCCGTCCGGGGTGACGGCCGCCGGGCTGGCCGCGGCCCAGATCAGGTCGATCATGCGTCCGGCCTCGTCGACCTCCGGTACCAGATATCCTGACATTCCCGGCAGCAAGTCCAGGACGCTCTGGACCGTCGCCAGCCAGGGGACGTCGTGCCGGCCGTCCCCGCCGTTCTCCGGGTCGCCCGCGGCGGGCCGTGACCGGCCGTCGGTCCACGCGTACGCCTGAGTTCCCACCAGTCACCTCCCCACCCCGGTCCGGGTTCCTGCTTACGCCTGCACACCGCACCGCTGCATCCCCCGATCATCCGGGCGGGTGCCTATCGATCCGTCCAGGTCGCACAGGTCACCCGGTCGAGGTCCGACGTTCGGCCCACCACGGCGGACCTACCGGGCCGGCCGCATCGCGGGGGTGCGGAAGACGGGTGGACTGCGGGCGGCGGTTTCGGGCGGTGGCCGGGCGGGGCGGGCGCGGACGAGATCGGTGCGGCGGTACGCTTCCTGCCATGCCGATCCGGACCGCGCCGATCTGCGGGTCATGCTGACATGCGGCGCGGGGAGATCTGGACCATCGGCGACCGGGCCGATCTGCGTTACCGGGTTCTGGTGCTGTCCGGTGACAGTTACAACGAGCGCAAGAACGCCGCGCCGTTCTGTGCGCCGATCGTCCGGCAGCGTGGGGTCACCGAGTTGCCGCCCTATGCGGTGGCGCTGACCGAGCAGGATCCGATCACCGGGGTGGTGGTGGTCAACCGGATGCGGCGGCTGCCGGCCTCGACGGGCGCCGAGCGGATCGGGATGGTCACCGGTGCCAGCATGGCGCGGCTCGCCGAGGCGATGCGGGACCTGTTCGAGCTCTGAGGCCCGCGGCCCGGCTCAGGCGGCCCGGCGGTTGCCCTTCTCGGCGTACATGGCCTGGTCCGCGCGGCGGATCAGTTCGTCGGCGTCGAGTGTGGTGTCGGAGAGGACGGCGCCGATGCTGGCACCCACCCGGACCTGTTCGCCGGCCAGTGGGATCGGTGCGGCCAGGGCGGCGTGCAGGTGGCTGGTGAGCCGGCGGGCGGCGGCGGCCTGGTCGGGGTCGTCGCAGAGCAGGACGAACTCGTCGCCGCCGTAGCGGGCGGTGAACGCGCCCACCCCGCGGAGGCGGGCGGCGACCTCGGTGAGGAGCCGGTCACCGGCGAGGTGACCGAGCCGGTCGTTGACCTGTTTGAAGCCGTTGAGGTCGCAGAAGAGCAGGACGACCGAGGGGCGGCCGGCGCGCTGTTCGGCGGCCAGGGCGGCGTCCAGGTGGCGCCAGAGTTCGGCGCGGTTGGGCAAGCCGGTGAGCAGATCGTGGGAGGCCTGGTGGCGTAGCCGCCGTTCGGCCTGGTCACGCTGGCGGCCGAGGCGGGCCACCTGGAACACGACGAGCGCGACGATCAGCACGTTGCCCACCGTGAGCAGGGCGGCGTCCCCGTGGACGCCGAGGATCTCGCGGATTCCGGAGACGGTGGGTACGACGGTGACGGCCGCGGTGAGCAGGACGACCCGGCCGGTGAAGAGGCGGTCGGGCGGGACCGGGCCGGGGCGGGCCATCCGGGCGGCGCCGGGGTGCAGGAGCGCCAGGCCGAGCAGCGCGTAACTGACCATGAAGATCATCTCGTGGAGCGCCGAGGTGTGGGCGGTGACGGTGCCGGTGGCGAGGATCGCGGCGACGCTGCCGATCAGGTCGGCGAGGACCGCGGCGGCGAGCAGCACCAGCGGTACGGGACGTGGCCGGGACGTGTGCAGGACCCGGATCAGCATGCCGAGCACGCCGGAGAGCAGCAGCACCGTGGCGAGCAGACTGATCTGCAACCCGACCTCGACGCCGGCGGTGTCGAGGTCGGGTTGCAGCAGCACGGTCCAGAGGAGGGCGGCGACGACGATCGCGGCCACCCCGGCGTCGAGCAGGCCGCCGATGTCGTTGCGGCCGCGCCGCAGGACCAGCGCCACCGCGGCGGCGAGCAGGTGCAGGTTGGCGACCGCGAGGACCACGTCGGCGGCGGCGACCGCGGCGGCGCCACCGGCCAGCGACGTGACGGTGTTGGCCACCAGCCAGACGGCACCGAGCAGCAGCAGGACGAACGGGAGCCGGTCACCGCGCGGGACCCGGCGCAGCAGCCACGCGGCCGCGGCGATGTCGAACACCGAGATGAGCAGGAACAGCCCCGGCCGTCCGGCGGGTGGGACCACGGGCATGGCCGCCGTGCAGGCGATGGCCACGGCGAGGAAGGCCGCCATGCCGGAGAAGCGGGTCACGGCAGTGCGATCGGCCGCGGCGGCGCAGACTTGAGCATGCTCACCACGTGGACGTGATCGAACCGCAACGGCCCGGTTCCCGTAAGAATGACCGCGGGGCCCGTAACGGGCGGGTAACGAGGAAGGACGTAGTCGATGTCGCAAAAGGCGCAGATCGGGGTCACCGGCCTGGCGGTGATGGGCCGTAACCTGGCCCGTAACTTCGCCAGGCACGGGCACACCGTGGCGTTGCACAACCGCTCCTACGGCCGCACCAAGGAGCTGGTCGAGGAGTTCGGTCACGAGGGCTCGTTCCTGCCGGCCGAGTCGGCCGAGCAGTTCGTGGCGAGCCTGGAGCGCCCGCGACGCGTCGTCATCATGGTCAAGGCCGGCCCGGCCACCGACGCCGTGATCGACGAGTTCGCTCCGCTGCTCGAAGAGGGCGACATGCTGATCGACGCGGGCAACGCGCACTACGCGGACACCCGGCGGCGGGAGGCCGCGCTGAAGGCGAAGGGCCTGCACTTCGTCGGCGCCGGCGTCTCCGGTGGTGAGGAGGGCGCGCTGCACGGCCCGAGCATCATGCCGGGTGGCCCGAAGGAGTCGTACGAGGCGCTCGGCCCGCTGCTGGAGGACATCGCGGCGAAGGTGGACGGCGAGCCGTGCTGCGTGCACGTCGGCCCGGACGGCGCCGGCCACTTCGTGAAGATGGTGCACAACGGCATCGAGTACGCCGACATGCAGCTCATCGCCGAGGCGTACGACCTGCTGCGCCAGGTGGGCGGGCACTCCCCCGCCGACATCGCCGGCATCTTCCAGGGCTGGAACGAGGGCCGGCTCGGCTCGTACCTGATCGAGATCACCGCCGAGGTGCTCAAGCAGGTGGACGCGGCGACCGGCAAGCCGTTCGTGGACGTCGTGGTGGACCGGGCGGAGCAGAAGGGCACCGGCCGCTGGACCGTGCAGGCCGCCCTCGACCTCGGTGTGCCGGTGTCGGGTATCGCCGAGTCGGTGTTCGCCCGCGCCATCTCCGGCGGCGTGACCGAGCGTGAGGCGGCGGTCAGCGCCGGCCTGCCGGGCCCGGCGTCCGGTGGCGAGCACGTCGGCGGCGACCTGCGGGCGGATGTCGAGCAGGCCCTGTTCGCGTCGAAGATCGTGGCGTACGCGCAGGGCTTCCAGCAGATCCAGGCGGCCAGCAAGGAGTACGGCTGGGACATCGACCCGGGTGCGATGGCGAAGATCTGGCGGGCCGGCTGCATCATCCGGGCCAAGTTCCTGGACTTCATCAAGCAGGCGTACGACAAGAACCCCGCTCTGCCGACGCTGCTGGTGGACTCGTACTTCCAGGACGCGGTCGCGGGCGCGCAGGACGCGTGGCGCCGGGTCGTGGTGACCGCCGCGCAGCAGGGCATCCCGGCTCCGGGCTTCTCGTCGGCGCTGGCCTACTACGACAGCCTGCGGGCGCAGCGCCTGCCGGCCGCCCTGATCCAGGGTCAGCGTGACTTCTTCGGCGCGCACACCTACCAGCGGGTGGACAAGCCGGGCTCGTTCCACACGCTGTGGGCCGCCGAGGGCCGTCCCGAGGTCGACGCCTGACGCTCAGATCGTCGCCGGTTCCGGTTCCGGCGCCGCGGGTCGCGCCTTCACGGCGTACATCGCGGCGTCGGCCCGGGCGATGAGGCTCTCCCGGTCGGCGCCGTCGCCGGGCCAGGCGGTGGCGGTGCCGACGGAGGCGCCGATCCGCACGGTGCCGCCGGTGATCGGGATGGGTTCGCACAGCGCGGCGGTGATCCGGTCGGCGACGGGTTCGCCGCCGCACTGGAGGATCATGAACTCGTCGCCGCCGAGCCGGCCGACCGCGTCGTGCGGGCCGGCCACGGCGGACAGGCGGCGCGCGACGGCCTGGAGCACGGCGTCGCCGGCCTGGTGGCCGTACCGGTCGTTGACGGGTTTGAAGCCGTCGAGGTCGCACAGCAGGAGGGTGACCTCGGAGATCTCGCCTCGGTCGAGGGCGTCCATCGCCTCGTCGATCTTCGTGACGATGTGCCGCCGGTTGTAGAGGCCGGTCAGTTCGTCGTGGTGGGCCTGGTGGGCGAGGGTCCGTTCGGCGCGGGCCCGCTGGGACGAGAGCAGGCGCAGGCGCAGCACCACCATCGGCACCACGAGCATGGTGGCGACCGGCAGGACCACGCTGGCCGGGCCGTCGGCACGGACGGCCTGTACGACGGCGATCAGCGGGTTGGCGCAGAGCGCGGCGCCGAGCAGCCCGAGCGGCGGGTGCCGGGTGACGGCGGGCCCGGGGGCCGGTTCGGTGACCCCCCTCGCGGTCGGCAGAATCGGGCCGACGGCGAGGGTCAGGTAGGCCAGCATCATGATCTGGGCGGTCCAGACCGCGCTGCCGTCGATGGTGAGCACCGCGACGACGTCGTTGGCCAGGGTCAGCGAGGCGGTCAGCACCAGATAGCCGAGCGGGCCCCGGGCGCCGTGGGCGGTGATGCCGATCCGGATGAGGCAGCCGAGTACGGCGGCGAGCACCAGGACGTCACTGAAGAGCAGCGCCTTGCCCAGGGCGGTGGCGTGCGACCCGAGGTGCGGCCCGATCAGCCATTCCCAGAGGGGACCTGCGGCGCAGAGCCCGAACAGGGCGGCGTCGATCAGGCCGCCCGGGTCGGTACGGCCGTGCCGGCGCAGCGCGGTGGCGGTGCCGACCAGGAACAGCAGGTGCGCGGAGGCCATCACGAGGTCGGTGACGGAACCCTCGGCGCGGCCGAAGTGGTGCCCGGGGATCCAGTCGGGCCACATCACCGTGCCGAGGGTGAGGAATCCCAGCCCGGCGACGGCGGCGAGCCACGGCCCGCGGTCGGTGAGGTGCCCGGCGCCGAGGGCCAGCAGATACGTCACGATGGGCACGGCCGTGACCAGCGCGAAGATGACGTTGCGCAGCTCCGGGTCGGCCAGGGCGTATCCGCCGACGGTGGTCACCGCCAGCAGGAGCAGCCCCGCATGCACGGGCCATGCAGGCGCCGTCGCACGTGGCCATCCCATGGGTGTGTCCTCTCCTCGATTCCTCCCGTCGCAGGCAGATCGGCGTCCCGGCTCGCGGTCTGAGGAATCAGGCGGACACGGTGACCGGGGAATCCTCGGCGACGCGCCCGCTCAACGACCGGTAGGGGCGGCTGAGCAGGGCGAGCAGGGTGGCGATCACACCGATGATCCCGGTGAGCACGAACACCAGCGCCATGCCGCGGTCGGGTCCGGTGCCGAACCAGGAGCCGATGGCGTCCGCCCCGGCACCGCCGTCGCTCATGAACGGGATGAACACGAACTGGGTGATCGGCGAGATGAGGAACGCGGTCAGCGGTGACGCGGCCTGCTCGACGCTCTGGGCCAGACCGAAGACGCGGCCCTGCCGCTCGTACGGGACGACGCGCTGGAGGATGGTCTGCTCGGCGGCCTCGGCGTACGGCATGAGCAGCATGTACAGGTACATCCCGATCGCCATCGGGATGATCGACGCCCAGAGCGGGAAGACCAGGATGATCACCCAGAGGACCACGTTGATCAGCAGCAGCAACCGGACCGGGCGGGACCCCAGGCCGGTACGCGCCACCAGCAGCCCACCGACGATGAAGCCGGTGCTGAGCACACCCCACAGCAGGCCCCACGTCTGCACGGAGACGAGCGACAGCCCGTAGGCGTCGGCGAGCGCCATGAACACGCCGCCGAGGAAGTTGTTGAACGTGGAGAACAGGATCAGCGCGGGCAGCCCCGGCACCGCGCCGATGAGCCGCAGTGTGCCCCGCAGGTCGACACCGGGCACGGCGGGTTCCGCGTCGGGGGCGGCCTGGCGTTCCGGGATGGTGATGAAGGCCAGGTGGACGATCGAGAGCGCGAGCACCACGAGCGCCAGCACGAGTATCGAGAACATGCCGTCGAAGGCGACCAGGACCCCGCTGATCACCGAGGTGACCAGGAAGGTGGTGCCGGAGACCGTGCCGACCAGGCCGTTGGCCCGGTCCCGGCGGTCCTCGTCGATGAGCAGGGTGACCAGCGTCGGCAGGGCGATGGTGCGGACGTTGCCGGCGATCACCCCGAACATCAGCAGCAGGACGAACATCCAGAGCCGCGCGTCCGCCGGGTCACGGAAGGCCTCCTCCGGGACGGCCTGGTAGACGGCGAGAGCCGCCGCGTACAGCGCCAGTGAGGCGACCGCCGAACCCTGGAGGGTGGTCTTCTTGCGGTGCCCGTCGACGAGGCTGCCGAACCAGATGCCGGTGAGCGCGGTCAGCACCAGGAAGATCCCGGAGATCATGCCGGTCGCGAAGACCGACTTCGTCTGGAGGTACGTCCAGAAGGTGACGGCGAACCAGACACTGAAGTTGATGATCGACACCAGTCCGGTGTTGAGCAACAACTGGTAGAAGGTACGTACATGGCCGGTGATGACGGTCATGCGTGCACGGTAGTACCTCCACCCCGCTTCAGGTCCAATCGATGAGGATCAGGCGGCGGCGACCGGATCGGCGGCCATCAGTGCACCGCAGTCGGCGGCGGGCAGTGGTTTGGCCATGAAGAAGCCCTGGCCGTACCGGTAGCCGATGTCGCGCAGCCGGTCCAGCTGCCCCTGGGTCTCGATGCCCTCGGCCACCGCCTTGAGCTGAAGGTGCTCGGCCAGCTGGGCGACCGCGGCGGCGACGGCGAGCCGGCCCCGGTCGGCACCGTCGGCGATGCCGTCGACGAACGACTTGTCGAGTTTGAGCACGTCGACCGGGAACGCCCGCAGCAGACTGAGCGACGACTGGCCGGTGCCGAAGTCGTCGAGCGCCAGCCGTACGCCCATGTCGTGCAGTGCCTGGAGGGCCTCCTGGACCTGCCAGCCGTCGACCACCGACGACTCGGTGACCTCGAGGATCAGGTTGCGGGAGGTGAGACCGGTGTCGCTGAGCACGGCCGCGACCTCGTCGACGAACCCGGTCGCCCGCAACTGCCGGACGGCCACGTTGACGTTGACCGCCTCGACCGCACCCGGGCCGTACTCCGAGCGCCATCGGGCCAACTGCTCACACGCCTCCCGCAGCACCCACGCGCCGAGCGGCACGATCAGCCCGGAGCGCTCGGCGACCGGGATGAACTCGCCCGGCGACACGAACCCGCGGGACGGATGCTGCCAGCGGACCAGCGCCTCGCAGCCGTGCAGGCGGCCGGTGACCAGGTCGAAGACGGGCTGATAGAGCAGCCGCAGCTCGCCCCGGGCGATGCCGTTGCGCAGTTCACCGGCCAGCGTGGCGTGGTTGATCATGTCGTCGCGCATGCGGGGCTCGAACCGGACGAACGAGGCCTTGCCGCTCTCCTTGGCCGCGTACATCGCGATGTCGGCATTGCGCAGCACCTCGTCGGCGCCCTCGCCGTCGCCGGGGATGGCGATGCCGGCGCTGGCGTGCAGCAGCAGCTGCTGTTCGCCGACGCGGAACGGGTCGGCGAGGGCCAGCAGGAGCCGGTTGGCGGCCGCCTCCGCGGCCACCGGGTCGCCGTCGGCCAGGAGTACGGCGAACTCGTCGCCGCCGAGCCGGGCCGGCATCTCGTCACCGGTACACCGCTCGCGCAGCCGCTGGGAGACCTGGAAGAGCAGCTGGTCGCCGGCGGCCGGGCCGATCGTGTCGTTGATCATCTTGAAGTCGTCGACGTCGATCAGCACCGCGGCGGCCGGCAGGCCGGCGTCCAGCCGCTCGCCGAGGGCGACCAGGAACCGGGTCCGGTTGGGCAGCCCGGTCAGGTTGTCACTGAGCGCGAGGCGTTCGAGTTCGGCCTGCTGGCGGCGGATCCCGCGCAGGGCGAGGGTGTTCTCGCGCAGACTGAGCAGCTGGCGGGCGACGACACAGCCGGTGATCAGGAGGGCGCCGATGATGACGATGCGCTGGCGGGCGTTCATGTCCTGGGCGCTGACCGTGATCACCAGCCCGGCCGTGGCGATCACCGCGGCGAACGGCAGCATGTCGAACACCGAGCGGGCCGGGAACGACGAGGCCGACGGCCGGGTCAGGGCACGGCGCTGGAGGTAGGCGCCGATGCACATGGCGGCGCCGGTGAGCGGCAGGGCGAGCACGGACAGCGCCAGCCGGGACCGGTCGTCACCGGCGATCAGCAGGATGGTGCCGGCGACGCAGGTGACCGGGCCGGTGGTGAGCACCCGCAGTGCGGCCGGGTCGACGACCGTCTCCGGGGCGGCCGCCGACTTGCCGACCACGACGAGCAGCAGCACACCGCCGACCCCGACGACGGCGGCGATCACCTTGTCGCTGAGCGAGGTGCCGGCGGGGGCCAGGTCGAGTACCACGTACCAGAAGATCAGGGCACTGGCGATGGCGATCGTCAGCGTGTCGAGCGTCCCGCGCAGCCAGCACAGCGCGGTGCGGCGGGGAGCCGGCAGCCCGAGGAACGCGGCCAGCAGCAGGCTGACGCCGAGCATCATCGGGACCGCGACCCAGATCGACATGCCGGTGTTGTTGTTGGCCCGCGCCAGGGCGATGACGGCCGTCAGCGCCAGACTGGCGGCGGCGAACTCTAGCCGGAGCCAGAAGGTGCGCACCGGCCTGGCCAGCTCGCCCGCCCGGACGATCCGATGGCAGGCGAACGCACCCGCGGCGAGCGCGAACGGCCCACCGTAGTAGCCGTAGGTGACGTCGTCGGCGCTGCGGATCACCAGCCACACGAGCACGCCGATGGTCGCCCACACACTGACCAGCACGGGTGCCAGTCCCCCGGAGGAGAGCCGGGACTCGGTGGCGCTCTCGGGTGCGGTCATCAATCTGTACGGCTCCTGCCCGGATCAGCCGGTCTGCTTACGACTGACTGTCGGCGCAGGAGCCGTCGACCTGAGACGAACGCTCAGCCGGCAAGTGCGGCGGAGACCACTGCCCGGGCCTCCTCCTGGATGCGGGCCAGGTGGTCGGGCCCGTGGAACGACTCGGCGTAGATCTTGTAGACGTCCTCGGTGCCGGACGGGCGGGCCGCGAACCAGCCGGAACCGGTGACCACCTTCAGACCGCCGATCGCCGCGCCGTTGCCGGGCGCACTGGTCAGCACCGCCGTGATCGCCTCGCCGGCCAGCGACGAGGCGGTCACCTGGGACGGCGACAGCTTGCCGAGCACGGCTTTCTCCGCCGGGGTGGCCGGGGCGTCGATCCGCGCGTAGGCCGGCTCGCCGAACCGGGCGGTCAGCTCCCGATAGTGCTCGCTCGGCGACTTCTGGGTGACCGCGAGGATCTCGGAGGCCAGCAGGTCGAGGATGATGCCGTCCTTGTCGGTGCTCCACGGGCCGCCGTCCCGGCGCAGGAACGACGCGCCGGCGCTCTCCTCGCCGCCGAACCCGATCGAGCCGTCGAGCAGGCCGGGCACGAACCACTTGAACCCGACCGGCACCTCGTCGAGGCGGCGGCCCAGGTCACCGGCGACCCGGTCGATCATCGAGGACGAGACCAGGGTCTTGCCGATGCCGGCGCCGGACGGCCAGCCGTCGCGGGAGGAGTAGAGGTACGCGATGGCGACCGCGAGGTAGTGGTTGGGGTTCATCAGACCGCCGTCGGGGGTGACGATGCCGTGCCGGTCGGCGTCGGCGTCGTTGCCGGTGGCGATCTGGAAACGGTCCTTCTGCTCGATCAGGGAGGCCATCGCGTACGGCGAGGAGCAGTCCATCCGGATCTTCCCGTCCCAGTCCAGCGTCATGAACCCGAACCGCGGGTCGACCGCCGGGTTGACCACGGTGAGGTCGAGCCGGTGCCGGTCGGCGATCTCACCCCAGTAGTCGACACTGGCGCCGCCGAGCGGGTCCGCGCCGATGCGCACGCCGGCGTTGCGGATCGCCTCGATGTCGATCACGTTGGGCAGGTCGTCGACGTAGGTGCCGAGGTAGTCGTACGTCTGCGGGCTCCGCGGCCGGGCGGCACGCCGCACGTCCTTGAGACCGGCGGCGATGATCGCGTTCGCGCGGTCCTGGATCCACCGGGTGGCGTCGGTGTCGGCCGGGCCGCCGTTCGGCGGGTTGTACTTGAAGCCACCGTCGTCCGGCGGGTTGTGCGACGGCGTGACCACGACGCCGTCGGCCTGCGCCGCGTTCGCCCGGTTCCACCGCAGGATCGCGTGCGACAGCGCCGGCGTGGGCGTGTAGCGGTCCCGGTCGTCGACCAGCACGGTCACGTCGTTGGCGGCGAACACCTCCAGCGCGGTGATCAGCGCGGGCTCGCTGAGCGCGTGCGTGTCACGGCCCAGGAAGAGCGGGCCGGTGGTGCCCTGCTCCCGCCGGTACTCGACGATGGCCTGGCTGGTCGCGGCGATGTGGTCCTCGTTGAAGGCGGTCCGCAGACTGGAGCCGCGGTGGCCCGAGGTGCCGAACGCGACCCGCTGCCCCGCCTCGGCCGGGTCCGGATGCTCGGTGTAATACCGCGAGATGACCTTTGGAACGTCGATCAGGTCGGCCGCTTCTGCGGGCCGGCCGGCGCGGGGGTGGACGGACATGACAGCTCCCTCGGTGGCGGGGTCAGGCGCTGTGACGGATCGTATCCACAGCGTCTGCTTGAACCTTTCCCACCGGGGATACGAACTACCCCATGTGACCCGGGTGCTCGCTGTTCTGTTCGTGCTGCTGACCGCCGTTCTCGTGCTGCCCGCGTCGCCCGCGTCGGCGCACGCCGCGACGGTCGGATCGAATCCCGCTCCGGGAAGTGTGATCGGCGCCTCCCCGTCGGAGGTGACCGTGACGTTCAGCGAGCCGGTCACTCCGGTCGAGGGGCGGGTGCAGGTGATCGCGCCGGACGGCGAGCGGATCTCCGGGAAGGTCCAGGGCGGCGGCACCGTGCTGCGGATCCCGGTCCGCAAGGCGGGCAAGCCGCTGGGCACCTACCTGATCAGCTTCCGGGTCATCTCGGCCGACAGCCACCCGGTCGGCGGTGCCATCACCTTCTCGGTGGGCGCGCCGTCGGCCCGCCCCGAGGAGCCCGCCGCGACCACCGGGCCGCATCCGTCGGTCGCGGTCGCCGTTCCCCTGCTCAAGACCATCGGGTACGCCGGGGTCACGCTCATCGTCGGACCGGCGCTCTTCCTGGCCTTCCTGTGGCCGCCACGGCGTTCCCGGGCCGGTGCGCTGCGGATGATCCGGATCGGTCTCGCACTGACCGCTGCGGCCACCCTCGGCGCTCTCGGCACCCAGGCGCAGCAGGGCTCCGGAGCCCCCGTCTGGTCGTTGACGGCCGGCGAGTTCACCGAGGTGGTGGCCAGTCAGTACGGTCTGCTGCTGCTCGCGCGCCTGGCGGTTCTGGGTGCTCTGGCCGTACTGCTGCCGCCCCTGCTGCGCCGGCCACGACGTACCGTGACCGTGCCGCGGACCGCGCCCGCCCCCGTTCTGGTGGGCGCTGGTGCGCCCGTGCCGGAGCCGGCGCCCGCCGTGCCACCGCGACCGCAGGTCACCCCGCGCCGGGCACGGGCCTGGACGGTTCTCGGGCTCGGCGCCGCCGGGCTGGCCACGTGGCCGATGACCGGTCACGCCATCGCCGTTCCGCTACCGGCGGTGACCATCACGGCCGGGGTCGTACACATGGCGGCGATGGCCGTCTGGCTCGGTGGGCTGGTGACGCTCACCGTGTTCCTGCTGCGCGGCACCCACGAGCGGATCCTCGGGGTGGTGCTGCCGGTGTGGTCACGCTGGGCGGCGCTCGCGGTGATCTGGCTGGTCATGGCCGGTGCGGTGCAGGCGGTCATCCAGGTCGGCTCGGTGCCCGCCCTGTGGCGGACCGACTACGGGCGGCTGCTGCTGGTCAAACTCGCCATTCTGGCGGCGGTGCTGGCCGCGGCGGCCGGTGCCCGCCGGATGGTGAACCGGTCCCGCAACGGCCGCGGTCTGCGGCGCACCGTCGGTGTCGAGGTGGCGGCGAGCGTGGTGATCCTGGCGCTGAGCTCGGTGCTGGTGCAGGTCGACCCGGGGCGCAGCGCGGCCGCGAACGAGGCGGCGGTCAGCGGCCGGGGCGTCTCCGAGACGCTGACCAGCGATCTCTACACCGTGCAGTTCAACATCTACCCGGTCGAGCTGGGAGAGTACAACACGGTGCACGCCTTCCTCTACCGGCCGGACGGCGCGCCGTTGCAGGCCGCGGAGTGGGAGGTCTCGGCCCGGCTCCTCGACCCGCCGCTGGAGGCGGTGAAACAGCCGATGGCCGGCATCCTGCCGGGTAACCAGGCCCTCGGCTCGCTGGCGTTCCCGCTGGCCGGCACGTATGAGGTGGTCTTCACGATCCGGGTCAGCGAGATCGACCGCGCGAGCGTGAAGACGACCGTGACCGTCGGCGGGTGACGGCGGGCGGCGGGGCCGGCCCGGCTAAGGTCTCGGCGTGCTCATCCTGCTTCCGCCGTCCGAAGGCAAGACCCCGGCCCCGGCCGGCTCCCCCGTCGACCCGTCGGCCCTGTGGCTGCCGTCGCTGGCCACCGCCCGGGCGCGGGTGCTGAAGCGACTCGTCGCCCTGTGCTCGCGGACCAGCCAACGGTCGATCGCGGACAGTCTGGCGGTGTTGGGGCTCAGCGACGGGCAGCGGGACGAGATCGCACGGAACGCGGCACTGACGTCGGCACCGGCCGCTGCGGCCGCGCAGATCTACACCGGCGTGCTGTATGAGGCGCTCGGCACCGCGAGCCTGCGGGCCGACGAGAAGGACTGGCTGGACCGGACGGCGGTGGTGTTCTCCGGCCTCTGGGGTGTGGTGCGGCTCGGCGACGCGATCCCGGCCTACCGCTGTTCGGTCGGCGTCACCCTGCCCGGCATCGGCGGGCTCACCCCGTACTGGAAGAAGGGGCTGGCGAAGGTTCTCGACGAGGCGACCGCGGGCGTACCCGTGCTGGATCTGCGGTCCGGCGCCTACGCCGCGATGTGGGCGCCCGGCAGGAACGCCGCGGCCTTGCGGGTCCTGCACGAGCGGGTGGTCGACGGGGTCGCCAGGCGGTCCGTGGTCAGTCACTTCAACAAGGCCACCAAGGGCCGCCTGGTCCGCGCGCTGGCCGTCGAGCAGGCCGCCCCGGGTTCGGTGGACGAGCTGGTCACCGCCCTGCGCGACCTGAAGTTCACGGTCGAGGAGCAGCCGGGACCGGCAGGCGGGCCCCGGCGGCTCGATGTGATCGTGGCGGAGTTGTAGGACTACTGCGCCGACAGGATGTCGACGACGAAACGCAGGTCGCCCTTCTCCGGGCCGTAGGCGAGGGCGGCCGGCACGTCGAGCTGGATGCGGCTGCCCACCTTCTGTCCCGGGATGCCCTTGTCCCAGCCCTGGATCAGCTGGCCGGTGCCGACCTGGAAGCTGATCGGCTCGGACTTGCCGCCCTTCCACGACGAGTCCATCTCCTCGCCGGACGTGTACCCGATCAGCTTGTAGTTGACGCTGATCGTCTGGCCGGCCTTCACCACCGGGCCGGTACCGGGGATGCGTTCCTTGATCACCAGCTCGCTGACCGTGCCGGTACCGGTCGTGACGACCGGCTCCTGGGTGATCGTCTCGGTGGCCACGGTGGCCGGCGCGGAAGCCGGAACCGGCTCGTCGGCGTCCTGCCGCACCAGGACGAAGACCACCACCAGAACAGCGAAGACGAGCACGCCGCTGAGCACCCCGGCGATCGCCTGCCCGCGGCGCTTGCTGCTGGACATGGGACTGTCGCTCATTCGTCATTCTCCCGGTCGGCGAGTCGGAAACTCCGGACACGCTACTCGCAACCGGGAGCAACGCGGCGAAGAACCTCCTCCGAATCGCCGAGGTGGGCGATCAGCCGTACGTGCCCGACCCGTCGCCACCTCTTCACCCGGGGGCATCGGGATGAGATCGTTTACCGCTCCTGCCCGCTTCCGAGATCTGGGGGATCCTTGCCTCTGCGCGATCCAGAAGGACGGCGTCACCGGCGGGAACACCTCCAGCAGGGCGCGGTCGTCCTCGCCGGTGTGCTCGCCGTCGTCACGGTCGGCTGGGTCGTCCACACCCGTACCGGTGCCGACGAGCCGGCGCCGGTCGCGCCCACGGTTGCGGCCACCCTGCCCGAACAGGTCCCGATCCCGCTCCCGAGCGTGTCCCCGTCGCCCTCGATGACACCGATCAACGAGATCGTGGTCGAGCAGGTCCCGATCGGCGAGACCGTCGACCTGGCCGCCGAGGGCGAGACCGACTGGGTGCACTGGGGCGAGAAGGGCCGGTTCTCGCTGGAACGCGACAGCGGCGGCGGATTCACCATCCTCGAGGGCACCCCGGGCGAGCCACGCCTGCGGCACACCGTCAGCCCGCAACGCTTCACCTGGCCCGGCGCCCCGGACGCGGGCGTGGCCAGCGGGATCCGGACCTGCGGCGACGGGCACGGTTTCACCCTGTCCGCCCCGGCCGGGACCGAATCTCGGACCCTGCGGCTCTACGTCGGCGCGATGCGGGCACGCGGCGATCTGCGCATCGAACTCAGTACCGGCGGCAAGGCGTACACCGACTCCTTCACCAGCCGGGGGAATTCGATGGGAACAACTGCCTACGTCGTTTCCTACCGCGGATCGGGAACTGGCAAGATCTCGATCAAGTGGATCACCGGTGCGGCGTTCGACGAGAACTGCGGTGGCGTGGCCCTCCAGGCCGCGGCTCTGAGCTGAACCACTGAACTCTCGTAATTCCAGGAAGGGGAACCCTGTGTTCGCGGGCTGGGGATCGCGGGTCGCCCGCCTGAGATGGCCGGTGCTCATCGTCGCGCTCGTCGCGGTGATCGGCTCCGGAGTCTGGGGCTTGGGCGTGTTCGGTCAGCTCACCGAGGGCGGCTACAACGACCCACGGAGCGAGTCGGCCCGGGCCGCCGAGCTGGCGACCGCCGCGACCGGTGGGCAGGGCGGTGACGTCATCGCCGTCTACACGCCCGACCAGGGCACCATCGACGACGCCGCGCTCACCAAGCGCATCAAGGAGCGCCTCGCCGCGCTCCCGAAGACGGCGGTGGAGTCGCAGACGTCCTACTGGGACCGCAAGGCCGCGGCGTACGCGTCCGAGGACCGGTCCAGCGCGGTCGCCGTCATCACCCTCACCGGCGAGGACGACGCCGACAAGATGGACGCCTACGCCGACATCGAGGACGCCCTCACCATCCCCGGCGCACGCGTCGAGCTGGCCGGTGGCATCCCCCTCGGGCACGCGTCGTCGCAGCGCTCCACCGACGACCTGGCCTTCGCCGAGATGGTGTCGCTGCCGATCGTCCTGATCCTGCTGCTGATCATCTTCGGGTCACTGGTCGCCGCGTTGCTGCCGGTGCTGGTCGGCGGTGCCGCGGTCCTCGGCTCCCTCGGTGTCCTGCACGCCGTCGCCCTCACCCACGAGGTCAACTCGTTCGCCGTCAACGTGGCCAGCCTCCTCGGCCTCGGCATGGCCATCGACTACGGCCTGTTCATGGTCGGCCGGTTCCGTGAGGAGCAGGCCGTCCACTCCACCGCCGAAGCGGTCCGGCGCACCGTCGCCACCGCCGGCCGTACCGTCATCTTCTCCGCCACTCTGCTGATGACCGCGCTCGCCGGGCTGCTGCTGTTCCCGCAGGGCTTCCTCAAGTCGCTGGCCTACGGTGGACTCGCCGCCGTGTTCCTGGCCATGCTGCTGTCGCTCACCCTGCTGCCGGCACTGCTGGCCGTCCTCGGGCCACGCGTCGACCTCCTCCCGATCCGGCTCCCCGGCCGCGGCGCGACCGCGCCGAAGACCGGCGGCTGGGAACGGCTCGCCGGATGGGTCCTGCGGCGGCCGGTGCTGGTGGCCGTACCCATCTTCGCCGCCCTCGTGGTCCTCGCCCTGCCGATCGCCGACGCCCGATTCGGTGAGAACGACGAACGCCAGCTCCCGGCCGGGGACCCGTCGCGGGTCGCGATCGAGACCCTGAAGGCCGACTACCCGCAGTTCGCCTCGGACGGCGTCCAGGTGGTGGTGCACGGCACGAACGGCAAGAAGCCGGACGTCAAGGCACTCAGCACCGCCGCCGCGAAGGTCACCGGCATCGACAAGATCACCACCACCGGCGGCAACAAGGACACCGTGCTCCTGACCGCCCAGCTCAAGACCACCGACGTGTTCAGCGACGAGGCCCGCGACGCCGTCGACGGCCTTCGCGCCCTGACCCCGCCGGCCGGCGCCGAGGTGCTGGTCGGCGGCGTCACCGCCCGCAACGTCGACAGCCTCGAAGCCATCGGCGCCGAACTGCCCCTGATGATCGGCCTGCTCGCCGGGGCCACCCTGGTGCTGATGTTCCTGGCGTTCGGCTCCATCCTCCTGCCGATCAAGGCCGTGGTGATGAGCGCACTCAGCCTCAGCGCCACCTTCGGCTGCCTCGTCTGGATCTTCCAGGAGGGGCACGGGGCGTCGTGGCTCGACGTCACCCCCACCCCGCTGGAAGCCGGCATCGTCGTACTGATGGCCGCCGTCGTGTTCGGCCTCTCCACCGACTACGAGGTGTTCCTGCTCTCCCGCATGGTCGAGGCGCGGCTGCGCGGCGCCACCACCCGCGAGGCCGTCACCATCGGCCTCTCCCGCACCGGCCGCGTGATCAGCGCGGCCGCGCTCCTGCTCATCGTCGTGACCGGCGCGTTCGCCCTGTCATCGGTGACCACCATGCGGTTCATCGGCGTCGGCATGATCATCGCGCTGGTCCTGGACGCCACCGTCGTCCGGGTACTTCTCGTACCGGCCGTCCTCGCCGTCCTCGGCGACGCCTCCTGGTGGGCGCCCGGACCGCTACGTCGCCTCCAGCAGAAAGCCGGACTCGCCGAATACGCCGGCGAGGAGGAGGCACCCGGCCGGCACGCGTGGCGGCCCGGCGACCCCTCCCTCGAAGAGACGACCGTCCTCGACGGGACGCTGCTCGCCCGGGCGTTGCCGGCCGCGCCGGCGCAGGTCGCGCTGACCTCCGGCAGCGAAACCTCCAACACGGTGGTCCTGGATTACGAGGCGGTCCTGGATTACCTCTCCGAGAAGAACCAATCCTCCGGTACGCCGTCCGACGATCGCCTCCAGCATGAGGCGTCGACGTCTCCCGCCGAGCCGGACACGCTCCCCGGGCCGGACTCCGACTCTGTCTCCTCCGCTGCTGCCGCTCCCGTCTCGGGCGCTCCGGTTTCCGGCTCTCCCGTCTCCGCTGTCCCCGTCTCCGGCACTTCGGTGTCCGGTGCTCCGGTGTCCGGCGCTTCGGTCTCCGCTGTCCCCGTCTCCGGCACTTCGGTGTCCGGCGCTCCGGTGTCCGGCGCTCCGGTCTCTGGCGCTCCGATCTCCGGTGGTCTGATTTCCGGCGCTTCGGTGCCCGGTGCTTTGGTGCCTGGGGCTTCGGTGCCCGGCGCTTCAGTTTCCGGCGCTTCGATCTCTGGTGCCTCTGTCTCTGGTGCCTCTGTCTCTGGTGCCTCTGTCTCCGGTGTTCCGGTCTCCGATGTTCCGGTCTCCGGTGCTGCCGGCTCCTCCGCGGCCTCGTCGTCGACGGATGAGGCCGATGCCGGCTCCGGCCCGGACGATCTGTGGGCCGAGGTGGAGGCGACCCTGGCCGCCGGAGCCGAAGCCGCCAGGCCAGACTCCGAACCGTCATTGCTCGAGACCTACAACGCCACGAACCTGGTGGAGGGCGACGACCACGACCCTGCGGTCACCCAGGTCCTGCGCCTGCCCGTCGACTCGACCCCGGACGACCCGGCCGCCACGCAGGTCCTGCGCCTGCCCGGCCCGGAAGAACCGGTCATCTTCTCCGAAACCGTCTACAACGGCCTGTTCACCGACGAGACGGTGCGGGCCGCGACACCCGACCCTGAGCCGGTCGATGTCGTCACCGCTTCGGACGTGGACCCTTCCGCATCCGCCGACCTGGAACCGGCCGAGGGTTCCTCCAGCGACACCGGCTCCGACACCGACAGCGCTTCCGCGGACGCTCTCTCTACCGATGGCCCCGCCGACGAGGCCACTCGAACGGACGTCCCCTCCGGCGCCGCCACACCGACCGTTGTCGCCTCTACCGTCTCCGCTCCCGACGTCCTTTCTCCGGACGTCCGCTCTAGTGACGTGCGCTCTAACGACGTCGTCTCTAGGGACGTCCTCTCTAGCGACGTCTTTTCTCCCGACGATGTCTCTCGGACCGAGGTCACCTCTCCCGACGTGCCCTCGGGCGACGTGGCGCGGACCGACGGCACCTCTCCCGACGTCTTCTCCGGCGACACCGCGCGGCCCGGCATCACCTCACCCGACGTCTCCTTCACCGGCTCCGGACCGATCGCAACCGAACCCGGTGCCCTCGCGCCCGCTGATGCCGAATCCCCGCAGATCACAGCCGCCGAGTTCACGACCGCGGATGTCAGCCGGTCGCGCTCCGTGAAGTCCACGGCCGCCGAGGACGAGGAGGTCGCATACTTCCTGGCCCCCTTCGTCGACGCCACCGACCCCACGACGCCTCCTACCGATCCCACGCAGCCTTCCATCGAGCCCTCCGCGCCACCTTTCGAGCCGCTCGCCCCTGCGGCCGAGTTCACCGCCGCACCGGTCGAGCCCGTCACACCCGCGGCCGACTTCACCGACCTACGCCCCGAGTCCGTCGCATCCGCGGCTGAGTTCACCGCCTCGCCGTTCGAGCCCGTCACACCCGCGGCCGACTTCACCGACCCACGCCCCGCGTCCGTCGCATCCGCGGCTGAGTTCCCCGCCTCGCCGTTCGAGCCCGTCGTGCCCTCGCCGTTCGAACCCGTCGCCCCCGCAGCCGAATTCACGGCGGCACCGTTCGAGCCCGTCCCCGCGGCCGAGTTCGGCGCCTCCGCGTTCGAGTCGGCCACACCCTCCGCCGAGCCGACACCGAGGCACGCTGAAGTTGGCACGCCTGCACCGGCCCCTCTGATGGACGTGCCGGCGGCCGAGCCGGTCACCGACCCGTTCTCCTGGCGTGACGACCCCCGTCTCGCCGCCATCACCGCCCCGGAGCCCCACTCGTTCCCGTGGCTGGACCGCTACGCCGCGATGCCCAGCGCACCGGAGCCCGCCCCGGCAACGCCGGAAACAACCGAGCCGGCCCCGGTCACCGACCGAACCGTCCCCCACCGCCCGCAGACCCTCGACGACTGGCTGACCACCGCCCCACCGCGAAGCCGTCCCGAGCGATCCCAGCCCGACCTCCCCGACGTTCCGGACCACACGGTGGCGGCCTCGCCCGAGCCTTTCGGCGCGCCCGAGCCTTTCGGCGCGCCCGAGCCTTTCGGCGCGCCCGAGCCTTTCGGCGCACCGCACGTCTCGCGTCCGGCAACCCTAGGCGACCTGCCGGCCGGCCCGGTCAGCCCGGCGAGCCGTCACCGACCCGCCAGCCTGGCCGATATCCCTCTCCGCACTGCCAGCTCCGACGTCTCTTCCTCGTCCCCGGCAGCCGCCGATCCGACCGGGGCCGCCGGCCCCACGACCCCCGAGCCGGCGTATGCCGAACCGGCCTTTGCCGAGCCGGCATATACGGAGGCAGTGTCTGCCGAGCCAGCGTTTGCCGAACCGACGGACACCGAACCGACGTTGACCACGGCGGCAGTCGCCGAACCAACGTTCGCCACACCACCGTTCGCCGAACAGACATTCGTCGAGTCGACGTTCACCGAGACGGCGGACACCGAACCAGCGTTCACCGAACCGGCCTTTGCCGAGTCGACGTTCACCGAGACGGCGGACACCGAACCCAGATTCACCGAACCGGCCTTTGCTGAGTCGACGTTCACCAGGTCGGCGGACACCGAACCCACGTTCACCGAGCCAAAGACCATCGACGCACCGACAAACGACGCATCGGTTGCCGGACCGACCGTGAGCGAGAGGACGGTCAGCGAGGCAGCGGTTGCCGAGCCGACGTTCGCGGAAAGCTCGATCCCTGGGACGGTCACAGCTACAAGCGCCGCAGCATCGCCCACGGCGGACGAGCGGTTCACGACGACCGTACCCACGGACACGGAAATCCCGATGAACCAGCCCCGGCCACTCACGGTCGAAGCCACCTTGGACGACTCAACCGGCGATACGCCGGATCGGATTACGGCAGCCGAGCCGCTCACCGCATCCGCCGGCAGCGTTGTCGAACCCGCCGCCCACATGCCGACCGAGATCACCGGCTTGGAGCCCGCCGAGCCCACCGCATCGGGCATGGCGACCGAATCCACCGAGGTCACCGAGGCCCCTGAGGCCGTCGAGGTGCCTGAGCTGGCCAAGGTGCCTGAAATTGCTGAGGGTCCGGAATTGCACGGGCGCCCTGAATCGGCCGACGTGACAGAGGTCGCCGAGGTAGATGAGGCAACTGAGGCCGCCGAGGTCCCTCAACACACGCAGCTCGCCGAACGCACCGAAATCGTCGGAAGCACCGAGATCCCCGATCGCACCGATACGTACAAACCAGCCGAAATCGACGCCTGGCGTGACCCTGCGGTCTTGGCGCAATCGGCGCTCAACTCAGACCCCAACCTCCGCCAGCCGACCAGCGGCATCCCGGCAATCAACCCCGAAGCCATCGAACGCACCCAGTCCAACGGCCCACTCGCCTCCAACGCGACCGCGTCGAGCGAGCTCGACCCCGACGAGACCCCCTTCACGACAACACCGTTCGAGCTCACGGAACCGCTGGCAAAGCCAGAGCCCGCACCGACCGCGGAAGACGACGAGAACACCGGCAAGCCGACCGCCACGGCCGACACCCCCGCGGCAGCGACGGAAGCGACCGAGGAGCCGGTGGACGAACTCCCCGACGAGCCGCCGCTCCCGACCAACGCATCCGAAGCACCGGCACCGGCACCGGCACCGGCACCGGCACCGGCCGAGATGACCACGGCGACCGAAATGCCGGAAGCCACCGATACGCCCGCCACGGTCCCGGCGGACCCGTCACCCACCGACCACCCCCGCCGCCCACAGACCCTCGGCGACTGGCTGACCAGCCCCGTCCCGCTCCACCGCCCACGGACGCTGGAGGACCTCCCCACCGCATCGGCCCGCCCACAGGCTTCGGAGCCGTTCCTTGCAACCGGCCATGACGTCCCACCGGCCCGTCCCCAGACTCTGGGCGACGTGAACACCGGTGTCTGGCGGGGTGCCGGTTCCATGGAGGAGCCGGCCGAGACGGACCAGACCGAATCCGATCACCTGCGGGGCCGACGGCCGGAGACGCTCGACGACCGGATCCGGGGCACGGTGCGCCCGGCGACGCTCGCCGATCATCTGCCGGATCAGGGCCGTTCGGCACGGCGACCGGCGAACACCGGCCCGTCGTGGGCCGGCGGGTCGGGCGAGCAGCCGTACGATCGGCAGACCCGCCGTCCGGCCTCGCTGGCCGACCATCCGGGACCGGCCCGGCCGGGTCCGGAGCCGACGGCGGAGGAGCCCGGTCCGGACGCGGCGCGCTGACGAGATCGGCCGGCCGATCGGTGATCCGCGGGATCGCCGGTCGGCCGGTTCGTTGTCACGGTGGGCTGGGTCGCAACTGCTGTGGCAGCGGCCACCGGCGCCGATAGGACCGCCGGTGGGTCGACGGCCCGGCCGGTAAGTACAGTGCGTGCGGGCAGGAACAGAGGGGGACGTACGAAATGACCGGCATCGACCCGGACGCCGTAAGTGTGGATCCGGACCGTCTAGCGGTCTGTCTGGCGGTCCTGGCCGAGGTGGAGCAGTTGCCGACCGAGCATCCGGACGCGGTGCGGGTGCGGCGGGCGACCGCGGGCCTGTTCAAGACGGTAAAGGTGCAGCGCCGTAAGGAGCGCCGTCAGGCCGTCGTGGCGAACGATCGGGCGGTGACGGAGGCGACGGCGACCGGCGCCCCGGGCCGCATCGACGACGAGACGGCGGGGATTCCGCTGCGGAGCGCGGTGCGCGGTGCGACCGCCGGGGTGCTGAAGCAGGCGCGCGGCTGTTATGTGTGCAAGCAGCGGTTCACCGTGGTGGACGCGTTCTATCACCAGCTCTGCCCGTCGTGTGCCGAGCTGAACCATTCGCGGCGGGACGCGCGTACCGATCTGACCGGCCGGACGGCGCTGCTCACCGGCGGGCGCGCCAAGATCGGCATGTACATCGCGTTGCGTCTGCTGCGCGACGGCGCGGATCTGACGATCACGACGCGGTTCCCGCATGATGCGGTCCGCCGTTTCGCGGCGATGCCGGACAGTGCCGACTGGCTGCACCGGCTGCGGGTGGTCGGCATCGATCTGCGAGACCCGGCGCAGGTCGTCGGCCTTGCCGAGTCGGTCGCGGCACGCGGTCCGCTGGACATTCTGATCAACAACGCGGCCCAGACGGTACGGCGTACGCCCGGCGCCTATTCGGAGCTGGTTGCCGCCGAGTCGGCCCCGCTGCCGGACGGGCCACTGCCGGAGCTGGAGTTCTTCGGTGGCGCCGCGTCGATCGGTTCCTCCCCCGCGGCGGCGCTGACGGCGGCGCACCCGCCCACGCTGTCGGCGAAGGAGGTCACCGAGATGGCGCTGACCGCCCGTTCGGTGGCGATCGACGCCGGCGGCCTGGTGCCGGACACGACGTCGACGAACAGTTGGAGCGACCGGGTGCACGAGGTCGCACCGCTGGAGCTGCTGGAGGTGCAGCTCTGCAACGTGACCGCCCCGTTCATCCTGGTGAGCCGCCTGCGGCCGGCGATGACGGCGTCGAAGTTCCCCCGGCGGTACGTGGTGAACGTGTCGGCGATGGAAGGCATCTTCGCCCGCGGTTACAAGGGCGCCGGCCACCCGCACACGAACATGGCGAAGGCCGCCCTGAACATGCTGACCCGCACGAGCGCGGACGACATGTTCGCCGACGGCATTCTGATGACCAGCGTCGACACCGGCTGGATCACCGACGAGCGCCCGCATCCGACGAAGATGCGCCTGCACGAGGAGGGCTTCCACGCCCCCTTGGACCTGGTCGACGGCGCAGCCCGGGTGTACGACCCGATCGTCCGTGGTGAGCAGGGCGAGGACGTGTACGGCTGTTTCCTGAAGGACTACGCCCCCGTCGCCTGGTGACCCTCCGGATTCAATAGCGAACGGGCCGCACCTCACGGTGCGGCCCGTTCGCTATGAAGGAACAGTTGTTACTACCGAGTCGCTGATCAGAGACCGCCGCCGCGACCGCCGCCGCCGAAGCCGCCGCCCATGCCGCCACCCATGCCGCCGCCTTGGCCGCCACCCATGCCGCCGCCCATGCCGCCGCCCTGGCCACCGCCGATGCCGCCACCGATGCCGCCACCCTGGCCACCACCGATACCGCCACCAATGCCGCCACCGCGACCGCCCCGATGCCCCACCGATGCCGCCACCCTGGCCGCCACCGATACCGCCACCGATACCGCCACCGCGGCCCCCGCCGATGCCGCCGCCGATGCCGCCACCGTGACCGCCACCGCGACCACCGCCGATACCGCCGCCATGGCCGCCGCCGATGCCGCCGCCGTGACCGCCACCGATGCCACCGCCATGGCCGCCACCGATACCGCCGCCGTGGCCGCCGCCGTGGCCGCCGCCGTGGCCGCCGCCGTGACCGCCGCCGTGACCGCCGCCGTGACCGCCGCCGTGACCGCCGCCGTGACCGCCACCGTGACCGCCACCGTGACCGCCACCGTGACCGCCACCGTGACCGCCACC
>NZ_QGGR01000050.1 GCF_003148685.1 Actinoplanes xinjiangensis
CAGGCCGAGGGCCAGGCCAAGGCGATCCGGACGGTCTTCGACGCCATTCACCAGGCCAACCCGTCGCAGAAGGTGCTGGCCTACCAGTACCTCCAGTCGCTGCCGCAGATCGCGAACGGCACCGCCAACAAGGTGTGGATCCTGCCGACCGAGCTGACCAGGGCACTGGAGGGTCTCGGCGGTGCGCTGGGCGGTCTGGCGAACACGGTCGGCGACGAGCCCCGGCACGGCGGCCTCGACCCGGTGGCCGTCGAGCGGGAGGCGACCGAGGCGGCCGAGGAGGCGGCGGCCGAGGCGCGCCGGCTCGACGCCGAGGTGCGGCAGGCCGAGGCCGAGGCGCTGCCGGCGCCCGACCCGATTCCGCCGACCGCCGCGCTCGGTGGGGCCGACTACGACGGGGCGGCGCATATCGAGAAGCGCTGAATATGTGAGATCAGCCGCAATTCAGGCGCGTCGTTTGGCATGCTCGCAGCAGGATTCCCGACCGGTGCCCCCGGCCGCTCGGCTTGTTGCCCCTGCTACTGAGGCGGAGCCATGAGCATCAGCCATCGTCAGACGGCGAGTGGGCGGCCCTTACGGGTCGCCCCCGCCTGGGTCGGCGCAGCGTCCCCGGCCGAGTCGGACGGGCACCTCCTGCCGGTCCGGGACGCGATCTGGATCTGGTCGGTCCGGCGGTACGCGAGACTCGCCCTGTGGGCGCTGCCGGCCTCCGCTGTCCTCTACGGCTGGCTGACCCTCGGCGTTCAGGGCCCGCCCGGCCCGCTCGTGGTCGGGCTGCTCGCCGGCTGGCTGGCCGTGATCGCCGTGATCGCGCTGGCCGGCCTGCTCGCCGGGTCCCGTACCCGGCGGTGCGCGCTGGCCGGTCTGCTCGTCACGCTGGCCGGCGGCACCATGCTGGTCCCGCTGGCGGGTCTGCCCGAGGACGCCGTCGTGGCGAGCGCTCCGCTGGTGGCCGGGCACGTCACCGATCTGTTCGCCGCCGCCGTGGTCATCTCGGCGGCGGGGCTGCTGCTGCTCGGCTGGGCGGTCTTCCGGTCGAAGCTGGTCAACCCGGCCGACGGGGTGCTGCTGATGCTGGCCGCCCTGGCGATGGGTGCCGGCACCACGACGGCCCAGCCGGTCCCGACGGTCGGCGCGTTACTGCTCCTGGCCGCCGGCATGGGCCTGGCCTGGACCGGCGGCCGCCTGGTGCCCCGCTCCTAGCTCGGCTCCGCTCCCAGCTCGTAGAAGGCGACCGCCGCGGCGGTCGCCACGTTCAGCGAGTCGACGCCGTTGTACATCGGGATGACCACCCGTACGTCGGACGCCTCCAGCGCCGTGCGGGTCAGCCCCGGCCCTTCGGCGCCGAGCAGGAGGGCCGGCCGGGCCCGCTGCTCCGGTGTCAGGGCGCGCAGCGACACCGCGTCCGCGGCGGGGGTCATCGCCAGCAGGGTGAACCCGGCGTCCCGGATCGCCGCCAGGGTGCCCGGCCAGTCGTCGGACTTCGCATACGGGATGGCGAACACCTCGCCCATGCTGACCCGGACGGCCCGGCGGTAGAGCGGGTCCGCACAGTTCGGCGACAGCACCACGGCGTCGATGCCGAGGGCGGCCGCGCTCCGGAACAGGGCGCCCAGGTTGGTGTGCGTGTTCAGCCCCTCCAGCACCGCGATGCGGCGGGCGCTCGACAGCAGTTCCGGCAGGTCCGGCAGCGGCCGGCGGTGGAACGACGCGAGGATGCCCCGGTGCACGTGGAACCCGGTGATTGACTCCAGGACGGCCGGGGGAGCGGTGTAGAGCGGCGCGTCGGCCGGCAGCCCGGTCAGCTGGTCCGCCCGCTTCTGGTCGACGAACGCCGACCGCAGCCGGTATCCGGCGCGCAGCGCCCGGCCGATCACCAGCTCCCCCTCGGCGATGAACAACCCGTTCGGCGGCTCCCATCGGGTCCGCAGTTCGACGTCGGTGAGGGCGCGGTAGTCGCCGATCCGCGGATCGTCCGGGTCGGTGATGGTCAGTGCGGGCACAACGGCATTATTCGCGGCATGCCCACCGGGGTGTGCGGGTAGGGTTCTTCTGTGTCGTCTGGTTCGGGTCCTGGGTCAGATCCGCATCTGCTGTCCCTGCTGCGCGCCATCCGGTTGCGCCAGAACGCCCCGGACGCCGCCGCCGCGGGCCAGGCCGACGCCGCCGCCGCGCTCTCCGAGATCGCCGCGAAGAAGAAGGAGAAACAGGACCCTGAGCCGGAGAAACCCCGTCCCGCTGACGCCGGCCTGCTGTGGCGCGGCGATCCGGGTGCCACGCTGGGCCGCGCGAGCATGAAGGCGGTGCCTCCGGTCGGCGGGGTCAACCCGTCCGGCCCGGCCACCCCGGTGCCGTACATTCCGCCGATCGCCGGTGTCCGGCCGATCGGCGCGCCCGGCACCGAGTTCCCGACCGCCCAGGACTATCCGTCGATCCCGCGCCGTTTCCCCGGCCGGACACTGCCGGGCCCCGGCTCCGGCCCCGGCCGTGACGGCATGGACCCGGCCGACGACGCCGCCCTGCGCGACACGCAGCGTCTGCTCAGCACCAGCCTCACCTTCGCCGGGGGCCCCGGCGAGGTCGCCGGCCGGCTCTGGGACGCCCTGCACCAGGCTCAGCCGGGCCTGCTCGACTCGTTGCCGGGGGCACCCGGCGCCCAGCGTTCCCAGCTGGCCCGCGCCATCACCTGGCTGATCCACACCATGGACGACCCGCCCGCCCTGGTCACCGGCTGCTCCGCGCTCGGTGCCGCGCTCGCCGAGTGCGGCATCCAGTGGAACCAGTTGCACCTGGTCGGTGCGGCCCTCGCCGAGGCGATGCGCACCGGCATGGCTCCCGGCGCCTGGCGGCAGGACTTCGACCAGGCGTGGCGCTGGACGTGGCAGCACACCTACGACTGGATTGTGCACGGGGGGACGCTCACGGCGTACCAGCCGACCGTCTGGGACGCCGAGGTCGTCGAGCACGACCTGCGCCGCGACGACCTGGCCGTGGTGCGGCTGCGCCCGTTCCTGCCGATGCCGTACCAGCCCGGTCAGTACGCCCGCTTCGAGGTCCCGGGCGTGCCCGGTATCTGGCGGCCCTACTCGCTGGCCGGTGCCCCGCACCGCGACGACGTCATCGAGCTGCACGTCCGCGCCAAGACCGAGACCGGCGTCAGCGGCACCCTGGTCCACCACACCGGCCCCGGCGACCGCCTCCGCGTCACCCGTGCCGAGGGCGACATGGCGCTGCCCGCCGAGCCCGGCCGGGGCGTCCTGATGATCGCCGGGGACACCGGGGTGGCCCCGATGAAGGCGATGCTCGCCGAACTCGCCGCCACCGCCGACACCCGCCAGGCGGTTCTGTTCTGGGGCGTCCGCGACCTGACCGAGCTGTACGACATCGAGGCCCTCACGGCTTTGGCCGCGGAGTGTCCCCGGGCCACGGTGGTTCCGGTCGTCGCCGAGGGGGACCCCGGACCGTACCCGTCCGGCCTGGTGACCGACGCGGTCGCCGCCTACGGCGAATGGACCCGGCACGAGGTCTACCTGGCCGGCCCGCCCCTGATGATCGCGAGTACGAGTGCCGCCCTCCAGCAGCTCGGCGTCCCGCCCGGCCGCATCCACCACGACCCGCCGGAGTGACCGCCGCGGGTCACGGCTGCCGGACGGCGTAACCGGGGACGGACGGCCAGCGCACGGTGAGGACGACGGACTCCTCGGCGGCATACCAGGAGTGGTCCACACCGCGCGGCCAGACCACGTAGTCGCCCTGCTTGTCGAGGACGACCGTGCGCCCCGGGAACTCCATGTGGAAGCAGCCGCTGATCAGCACGAGCAGGGCGGTGCGCTCCTCGCCGCGCACCCACGCCGCCCGCCGGTCGCCCCGCGGATGCCGTCCCCACTTGATCTCGACGTCGGTGCTGTGCCGCGGGTCGCCCTCCGGCTTGAAATATCCCAGCAGCCAGCCCTTGTCGGCGAGTGCGTCCGGGTCGGCGTTGCCCACATAGATCTCGTCTCCCACGCCGGGGAAGAATACCGTCCACCGGCCCGGCGGCGTCCGTCAACAGCCTTGCGCCTCAGGTGGCCGCCTCGTCGAGGAGTTTGCGGTAGGCCGGCGGGATGTGGTGCGGCCCGCCCGGGGTGAAGACGTTCGAGTGGGAGGCGTCGGCCCACGCCGAGTCCGGGACGGCGGCGCGCAGCGCGACGAGCACCGGGGCGTCGTCGGTCAGTAGCGACAGGGCGACCAGGCACTCCTCGGCCTCGCCCACGCACTCGAACGGCTTGTGCCCGCCGACGCCGAGCAACTCCAGGAAGCCGGGTGTCTGGGCCGGGTCGGCGAACAGGTCGTGCCCGAAGATGTGCGCCAGCCGCTCCCGGGACATGTGCGGGGCCATCGCCAGGAAGACGAACCGGCACTTCGGACAGTCACCGCACCAGCGGGCCGTCGGGTCGTGCAGCTTGAACGCCTTGTTACAGCTGGTGACGACGTCATCATACGCGGTGTGACCGGCGAACAGCTGCGCGATGTGCAGCTCGGAGAGCGGGCGGAGCAGCGAGAAGTACGGGTCGGTGAGCCCCGCGTACGCCGCCACGGCGTCGCGTAACAGGCCCTCCGCCTCGACCCCCTTCGACCACTGGTGGTTGACCTCGTGCCCGTTCCAGATCAGGTTGGGGTCGGAGGCGGACCGCTCGTTGGACATCACCACCGGCCCGAGCCCGTGCCAGACCGCGGTCGCGATCGCGATCAGCGAGTTGATCGCGGTGACCGGGATGTGCCCGTTCAGGGCGCCCGCCTTGTTCAGCTCGAAGAGCCGCGGGTCGAGCCGGCGGCGGGCGGCCAGCGCGGGCAGGCCGGAGGCGGCGTTCACGTTCTCGATCACCGGGTTCGGATTGACCGAGAACGGCACCGGGTCGAGCCCGGCGGCGCGCAGGATCTCGAGGGTGACGATGGAGTCCTTGCCGCCGCCGACGGCGGAGAGCGGCCGGCCGCCCGGCGCGTCGGACGGCGCCGCGGCGGGGATCTCGCCGGGCGTCTCGACGGTCAGCTCCAGCACGTGCGGCAGCTGATTGCGGTACGCGTACTCCGCCATGCCCTTGGTGTAGACGGCGGTGAAGAAGGCCGCCACCGCGGCCGGGACCGGCTCGGGCGCGACCACCCGGGCCGGCGCGCCGACCTTGAAGTAGCTCACCCCGGCGACCACGTGCAGCAGGCCCAGCACCCTGGTCAGCGCCTCCGGCACGGCCGGGTCGGCGGGGACCGGCAGGGTGATCGTCTCGGTGAACCGCAGCGGCGACGGCCCGTCCAGCAGGTAGTCGAACGTCGCCACCCCTGTCACCGGATCGAATGCGTACGAGGGGAAGCGCATGACGTCGAACTGCACCCGGAACTCCTGTCGTGAAGGTCGAGGGGGCAATATTAGTGCGTCCGAGGACGGCGCGACCCGAGGAGACAGACGTGCGCCTGGCAGACCTGCGGGGCCGATCGGTGGCGGTCTGGGGGACCGGCCGTGAGGGCCGGGCCGCGGTGACCGCGATCGCCCGGCACGAGCCGTCCCGCCTCATCGCGGTCGACGACAGTGCGAACTACCTGTCCGTGGAGTGGACCGGGGAGCTGGCCGCCCTGGCCCCGCTGGCCGGCGGTGAGCACGCGTTCGCGGCCCTGGCCAGCGCGGACGTGGTGGTCCGGTCGCCCGGGGTGCCGTCCACCCATCCGTTCATGATCAAGCTGCGCGAGCGCGGGGTCACGGTGACCGGCGGCAGTGCGCTGTGGATGGCCGAGCACGCCGCGACGACCGTCGGGGTGACCGGGAGCAAGGGCAAGAGCACCACGTCCAGCCTGATCAGCCACCTGCTGACCGCGGTGGGCCGGCCGAACGCGTACGGCGGGAACATCGGCGTGCCGCTGCTCGACATGCCCGAGGCGGAGCTGTATGTGCTGGAACTCTCCAGTTACCAGTGCGCCGACCTGACCGACTCCCCGCGGGTCGCCGTGGTGACCTCGCTGTTTCCCGAGCACCTGGACGCGCATGGTGGCGAGCGCGAATATTACCGGGACAAACTCAACCTCCTGCGGTACGGACCCGAGCTGATCGTGGTGAATGGGACGGACCAGCGGCTGCGCGACGAGCTCCGCGGGGTGCTCGACGCGAGTCACTTCAAGCCGGTCGCGGCGGCCGCCGACGATTCCCGGTTCCGGGTCGAGGACGGCCGGGTCTGGTGCGGGGCCGAGCCGCTGTTCGACCGGGACGCGCTGCGCCTGAAGGGGCGGCACAACGCCGGCAACCTGTGTGTGGCGCTGGCCGTGCTGGACGGCATGGGTGTCGACGTGCCGGGGCAGCGGGCGGTCCTGGAGGCGGCCGTCCGGGACTTCCAGGGGCTGCCGCACCGGCTCGCCGAGATCGAGGACCCGTCCGGGCTGACCTTCGTCGACGACACGCTGTCAACCAGCCCGTACGCGGCGATGCATGCCATCGAGGCGTACGAGAACCGGCCACTCACCGTGTTGGTCGGCGGCACCGACCGCGGGCTCGACTACACGCCGTTACGGGACTTTCTGGCCGAACGGGAACTGACAGTGATCGGCCTGCCGGACAGCGGGCCCCGGATCCTGGAGACGCTGGCCCGGCTGCCGCGGGTGCGGACCGAGCCGGCCGAGGATCTGGTCGACGCGGTCCGCCTGGCCCGTAAGGTCACGCCGGCCGGCGGGGTGGTGCTGCTGTCGCCGGCGGCACCGAGCTATGGCCGTTTCCGCAACTTCGAGCATCGCTCCGAGGCGTTCGCCCAGGCGGTCCGGGACACCGCCGAGTAGGCCGCGGACGCGGCGGATGCGGGCGGCTCCCCCGAGTGGGCCGCGGGCGCCACGGACGCGGGCGGTTCCGTGCTGACCGTCCGCATCTGCGGGAAGTACACCTGCACGTCGCGGAACTCGGCGGACAGCCCGGTGGTCACGGTCGTGCTCAGGTGCCGCACCCGGCGGATCTTCCCGCCGCGCTCGTCCGGGCACGGCAGGCCGGGCTCCGGGGCGATGTCCATGCTCGACGCGCCACTGCGGGCGCCGATGAGCCGGAAGCCGGTCGGGCCGTCGCCGGTGGGGTTCCCGGCGACCACGGCCTCCAGGCCGGTGCTGGTGCTGCCCGCGTTGTGCCCGGCGGTGGCACGGACGCCCCGCTCGCAGACGACGGTGTAGGCGGCCTCCTTCCCGACGTGGTAGGTGAACCCGATCTCCGGGGCGTTGCGGGCCAGGCGGGCCTCGTCCCAGCCGAAGGCGGCACGGACGTCCCCGCCGTCGATGAACCCGGTGTTGGTGGACGGGTCGAACCGGATCGCCGCGTGGGCCGCGGTGGGGGCGAGGAGGAGGCTGCCGGCGGCGATCGCGCTGATCATTACGGGTAGCAGTCGCATGCCCTTTTCTCCTGATTTGCGAAGCGATCATCCGATGCTTTCACGGCACTTCGTACGCACCGGTCAAAGAGGAGAACTCCGGCCATTCGGATGAGGGTGACCGCCTCTTTCGCGTCCCGGGTGCCCGCCGCCCGTACCGGAAATTTTTTTGATCTTGTTTCGTGCGTGACGACGATGTTTCGCCGCGTCACGGAGATCGGCCGAAAGGCCCATCTCGCGCTGGCCGAACGGCCGTCCCGCGCTCAACCAACGGATGGTCAGAAAACGGTCGTAAATCGGACATGTGATGGCTGTCACGTCGTATCGGCCATATGGGGATCGATGGTCGTCATCCGCCTGCGCCGAAACATCCGTTCATTCGGCCTGGCTGGTAACGGTTTTGAAAACTTCCTTCACAGTCTTGACAGCAGGGGGGCGTTAGTAAGAACTTTTACCGCGACAGTAAACAGTCCTTCCTGAAAGGGTGACCGATGGCTGAGCCGGAGATGGACGGCACCGCGAGTACCGCGGTCGCCGCCTCACTGGTTCGCGGTGCCGCCCGGATCGGGAGTGACCACGGGGGCGAGCGAATCACTACGAACGGCGTGAACCGCGCACCAGTCGACGGGGTGCTCGCTCGAGTCAGGACGCTGCTGCCGGACTTCACCGGGGCGCTGCAGCGGGTCGCCGAGCAGGTGCTCACCGACCCGGCCGCGGCCTCCCGGGCCACCATCGTCGAACTGGCCGAGCGCAGCGGCACCTCGCCGGCGACGATCACCCGGTTCTGCCGGGCGGTCGGCTTCGACGGCTACGCGGACCTCCGCCTCGGCATCGCGGCGGAGACCGGCCGGGCGCGCTCGGCCGGCTGGACCGTGGACATCGGCCGGGAGATCCAGCCGAACGATCCGCTGGAGCGGGTCCTCGGCCAGATCATGGCGGCCGACACGCGGGCCATGCACGACACCGCCACGCTGCTGGACCTCGGCGAGGTGGAACGGGCCGCGGGGGCGATCGCCGCCGCGGCGCGCGTGAACATCTTCGGCGCCAGCGGAAGCGCGCTGGTCGGCGAGGAGATGCAGTTCAGTCTGCATCGCATCGGCATCCCGGTGTGGGCCTGGACCGACGTGCACAACGGTCTGGCCAGCGCCGCGCTGTCGCGGCCCGGCGACGTCGCGCTCGGCATCTCGCACAGTGGCGAGACCGGCGAGACGATCGAGCTGCTCGCGGAGGCGAACAGCCGGGGCGCCACCACGATCGCGCTCACCAGCTTCCCCCGATCCCCGCTGGCCGAGTTGGCGGACATCGTCCTGCTCACCGCAACCCAGGCGACGACCTTCCGGCCGGACGCGCTCAGCGCCCGCCACCCGCAACTGGTCGTTCTCGACCTGCTGTACGTCGCCGTCGCGCAACGAACCCACGAACGTTCGCACGCCGCGTTCCAGCGCACCGCGCAAGCCGTGCACGGGCACAAGGCCGCGAAGGACAGCTGATGAACCCCTTTCTCAAGATTGAAAATCCCTCGGGAGGAACTGTGAAGCGCAAGATCGCGGTAGCCGCGGCGCTCGCCGCGTCGATGCTCGGCGTCACCGCATGCGGTGGCACCAGCAGCGACGAGGGCGCGACCTCGGCCACCGGCCAGGTCGACGGCAAGGGCAAGACCGTCAAGGTCTGGCTCATGGTCGACGCCGAGACCGCCTGGAAGGACGTCGTCGACGACGCCACCAAGCGGTTCACCGCGGCCACCGGCGCCCAGGTCAACGTCGAGTACCAGCAGTGGGCCAACCACCTCACCAAGCTGGACGCCACCCTGGCCGGCTCGGACGTGCCGGACGTGGTGGAGCTCGGCAACACCGAGTTCTCCAAGTACGTCTTCTCCGGCGGCTTCGCCGAGCTGAACAAGGGTGACTTCGAGAACTCCGGCACCTGGCTGCCCGGCCTCTCCGGAGCCTGCGAGTCCGACGGCAAGGTCTACTGCGTGCCCTACTACGGTGGCGCCCGCGTGATGATCTACCGCACCGACCTCTTCCAGAAGGCCGGCATCACCGAGGCTCCGAAGACCTACGCGGACTTCACCGCGGCGGCCGAGAAGCTGAAGGCCGGCAACGCGAACGACCCGAAGTTCAGCGCCGTCTACATGCCGGGCCAGTACTGGTACGCGGCGATGTCGTGGGTGAAGTCCTCGGGCGGCGAGATCGCGAAGAAGGAGGGCGACAAGTGGGTCGGCCAGCTCTCCACCCCGCAGTCGCAGGAGGGCCTCCAGAAGTGGGTCGACCTGACCAAGAACTTCTCCAAGGCTGACGTCACCAAGAACGAGAACGAGCAGGCCGGCATCTTCGCGCAGGGCTCGGGCGGCATCTTCTACGGCAACGCCTGGGAGCAGGGCTCGGCCGAGGAGACCCGCAAGGACCCGAACGACCCGACCTCCCCGCTGGTCCCGACCAAGATCAAGGGCAAGCTGGCCGCCGCTCCGATGCCGGAGATCCCGTCGTTCCTCGGTGGCTCGAACCTCGGCGTGACCGCCAAGAGCCAGAACAAGGAACTGGCCGCTCAGTGGATCAAGGCCTTCACCGACGCCAAGTCGATGGAGGGCCTGGCCAAGGCCGGCGCCCTGCCGAACGCGACCAACCTGCTGGACAAGGCCGCGACCGACAACCCGAAGATCGCCCCGGCCGCGCTCGCCGCGAAGAACAGCTGGTTCCCGCCGAACGCCGAGAAGTGGGCCGACGTGGAGAAGGCCAGCATCCTGCAGACCATGCTGACCGACATCCTGACCGGCAAGAAGACGGTCGCCGACGGCGCCAAGTGGGCTGACGAGCAGATCGCCACGACGCTCAACGAGGCCTGATGACCTGCCGCCCGCCCGACCTTCTGCCGGGCGGGCGGCACACCACTCCCACGGTGGAAGAGGATCTTTGATGCACGCCGTCGACTCCCGGCCGAACCCGGCGGAGGCGCCGCAGGCACCGCCGCCGCGGCACGTGGCCCGGGCCCGCAACCGCAGCCAGCGCGACTCCCGGGTGGCGTGGCTGCTCTCCCTGCCCACACTCGTGATCCTGATCGCGATGCTGGCCTACCCGCTCTACCGCATGATCGTGCTGTCCTTCCAGAACATGCGGTTGAAGGAGCTGTTCTCCGGCGCGACGCCGCCGTGGGCCGGTTTCGACCAGTACACCAAGGCTCTGACCGACGGCGTCTTCTGGGGCGTGGTGGGCCGTACCGCCGCCTTCACCGTCGTCTCGGTGACCCTCTCGGTCCTGCTCGGCCTCGGCATCGCGCTGCTGATGCGCCGGGTGCACGCCCGGGTCCGGATCTTCATGATGATCGCGATGATGTTCGTCTGGGCGCTGCCGCAGCTGGTGGCCGCGCAGTCGTTCCGCTGGCTCACCGACTCCGACTTCGGCGTCCTGAACTACGTCTTGACCCAGCTGGGCTTCGACTACGCGACCCACAGCTGGTTCGTGAACCCGTGGGAGGGCTGGGCGGTCATCACCACGCTGGTGGTGTGGGCCGGCATCCCGTTCCTGGCGATCTCGCTGAGCGCCGGGCTCACCCAGGTGCCCAAGGAGTTGCTGGAGGCGGCGACGGTGGACGGCGCCTCGCCCTGGCAGGCACTGCGCAACATCACCCTGCCGATCCTGAAGCCGCTCCTGATGATCGTCACGACGCTGTCGGTGATCTGGAACTTCGGCCTCTTCACCCAGAACTGGGCGCTGCGCGACGGGCACCCGGAGCCGGTCTACCAGACCCTGGCGACGTTCTCGTACACCCAGGCGTTCGGCCGGTCCAACTACAGCTACGGCTCGGCGATCGCGGTGATCACCGTCCTGCTGATGCTCGGCGTGATGGTCTTCTACATCCGTCAGATGTTCAAGATCGGGGAGGTCGACTGATGGCCAAGCACGACGAGGGCGTCGTCACCGTAGGCCGTAGCCGTATCGGTACGTTCTTCGCGAACACCACCGGCATCGTCTTCGGCCTGGTAATGATCTTCCCGGTGTACTGGGTGCTCAACACGGCGTTCAAGCCGGACTCCGAGGTCCGCAGCTTCACGCCGACGTTCTTCCCGAACGAATTCACCCTGGACAACTTCAAGTCGGCGCTCGGTGAGGAACTCTTCATCCCGAGCATGATCAACGGGCTGATCATCACCGCCATGGCGGTGGCCTGTGCGCTGGTCGTGGGCTTCCTGGCGGCGCTCGCGATCGCCCGGTTCAGCTTCTACGGCCGCAAGGCGATCATCCTGGTCATCCTGGCCGTGCAGCTGGTGCCCTTCCTGGCGCTGCTGATCCCGCTGTTCCTGATGCTCCAGGGCGCGAACCTGACCAACTCGCTCGTCGGCGTGGCCCTGGTGTACCTGGTGCTGCTGCTGCCGTACACGGTCTGGACACTGCGTGGTTTCATCTCCGGTATCCCCCGGGAGCTGGACGAGGCCGCGATGATCGACGGCTGCACCCGGCCGCAGGTGTTCTGGCGGATCATCCTGCCGCTCACCGGCCCGGGTCTGGTGGCCACCTCCGTCTACGGGTTCATCCAGGCGTGGAACGAGTTCATCATCATCAACACGCTGAACAACCCGCAGAAGCAGAACCTGATGGCCTGGCTGCTCTACAACCAGACCGAACGCGGTACCGCCTGGGGCCCCCTCATGGCCGGTGCGATCATCACGTCCATCCCCGTGGTGGTCTTCTTCCTGATCATTCAGCGCAACATCGCCACCGGTCTGACGGCCGGCGCCGTCAAGGGTTGACCCGAGAGGAATATCGATGTCTGACATAACGAAATCCGAGCTGGACCGTCGTAGCCTGCTGCGCCGTGCCGCCGCGGTGGGCCTGGCGGCGACCCCGGCGGTGGGCATGCTCAGCGCCTGTGTGGGTGGTGGCTCCGAGGAGAAGAACGACCAGGCCACCGGAACGAAGTCGGCGGACAACCCGCTCGGCATCGACCCGAAGGCCCCGGTCGAGATCGTGATCTTCGACGGTGGTCTGGGCACCAAGTACGCCACCGACGTCGACACCCCGATGTACAAGAAGAAGTGGCCGGAGTCCGAGGTCAAGTACACCGGCACCGAGCAGATCGCCACCACGATCAAGCCGCGGCTGAACGCCGGCAACGCCCCCGACATGATCAACAACTCGGGCGCGGACATGATGGACTTCGGCGCCATCGTGAAGGCGGGCCAGGCGGCCGACCTGACCGACCTGTTCGCCGCCCCGTCGTTCGACATCCCGGGCAAGACCGTCGCCGAGACGCTGGTCCCGGGCGCGATCGAGCAGGGCACGTACGACGTCGAGGGCGGCCGCAAGCCGTTCGCGGTGAACTACTCCTTCACCGTGTTCGGCCTGTACTACAACAAGAAGCTGTTCGACAAGAACAGCTGGACCGTGCCGACCACCTGGGCCGACTTCACCGCCCTGTGCGACAAGATCAAGGCGGCCGGCATCGTCCCGTTCGCCTACGCGGGCGCCAACGCGTCGTACTACATGGTCCGCGCGATCATGACCAGCGCGGCCAAGATCGGCACCGAGCAGGTTCTCAAGGACCTCGACAACCTCAAGCCGGGCGCGTGGCAGGCGCCGGCCATCAAGCAGGCGGCCGAGGCGTGGGGCCAGATCGGCGCCAGGTACATGAACAAGAGCTTCCTCGGCCTGCGTCACACCGAGGTCCAGCTCCAGCAGAACCAGGACAAGGTCGCGTTCTACCCGTGCGGCTCCTGGCTGGAGAACGAGCAGGCCGCCAGCATCACGCCGAACTTCGAGTACGCGGTCATGCCGTACCCGAGCGTCACCGCCGCCGACCAGCTGCCGGCGACCGCCATCAACGCGGCCGCGGGGGAGATCTACTTCGCGTCGACCAAGGGCACGAACGTCCAGGGTGGCAAGGAGTACCTGCGCGTCATGCTCTCCAAGGCCGCCGCGCTGGAGTTCACCAAGCTGACCAAGTCGCTCACCGTGGTCGCCGGCGCCGCCGACGGCCAGACCATCTCCCCCGGCCTGACCAGCGGTAACGACATGCTGAGCAAGGCCGGCAAGGACATCTTCATGGGTTACCTCTGGGACACCTGGTACAAGAAGATGAACGACGCCTCACTCGAGGCCGTCAATGCCCTGATGTTCAGCGGCGGCGACGCGCAGAAGTTCTGCGACACGATGGAGAAGGTGGCCCAGGAGGTCGCCAAGGACTCCGCGATCTCCAAGAACACCCGCGTCTGAGCACCTTCGTCATCCCGCATCCCGAGTAGTAGGACGGTCGAGCGCCATGCGGCACGGCAAGTACCCCTTCATCATCGGTTTCCTTGCCGTGCCGGTGGCGCTCTACGCCATCTTCGTGGTGGGCGCCTATCTCCAGATGTTCCGGCTGTCGCTGACCGACTGGTCGGGCTACGGCGCCTTCAAGGACGTCGGGTTCGACAATTTCGTGAAGCTCTGGAACGACGAGGTGGTCTGGACCGCCCTGCGGCACAACGGCTATCTGCTGCTCCTGCTGCCGATCGTCACCATCGCGATCGCGCTGCTGTTCGCCTTCCTGCTCAACGTCGGCGGCGGATCCAAGGGCGGCATGACCCGCGGCGTCTGGGGCTCCAAGGTCTACCGGGTGGTCTTCTTCTTCCCGCAGCTGCTGGCGCTGGCCCTGGTCGCGGTGATCTTCCAGCGCGTGTACGGCCCGGACAAGAGCGGCATGATCAACGGCCTGCTCCCGGACTCGTGGGAGCCGTGGCTGTTCCTGGCCGACGAGAACTGGGCGCTGACCTGCATCCTGATCGTGCTGATCTGGCAGGCGGTCGGCTTCTACGTGGTGCTCTTCTCGGCCGGCATGGGCTCGATCGGGCAGGAGATCTACGAGGCGGCCGCCCTGGACGGAGCGACCCGGATCACCCTGTTCTTCAAGATCACCCTGCCCCTGCTCTGGGGCAACGTCCAGGTCGCCTGGATCTACCTCGGCATCGCCGCCTTCGACGCGTTCGCACTGGTCAACATCATGACCGTGAACCAGGGCGGCCCGAACAACTCGACCCAGGTGCTGAGCATGCAGATCTACCTCAACGCCTTCAAGTACTCGCAGGCCGGCTACGCCTCGGCGATCGGCGTCGTGTTGTTCTTCCTGGCCCTGAGCTTCGCCTGGCTGACCCTGCGGGTCACCCGCCGCGACAACGCCACAGCCTGAGCGCCGAGAGAGGCGAGAGACGATGACGAACCTCAGCACCATCCCCGACGCCGGCGCGGTCGCGAAGCCCACGGCCTCGGCCGGCGCACCCCGCGAGAGCCGCCGCGTCAACCCGCTCGGCGGCGTGGCGCACCTGTCCCTGTTCCTCTGGGCGCTGGTCACCGTCGGCCCGCTGATCTGGGTCTTCCTGGCCTCGTTCAAGACCAACGAGGAGATCTTCCTCGACGAGCCGTTCGGTCTGCCGCAGAGCTGGGCGCTCAACAACTTCGGTGACGCCTGGAGCGAGGCGCACATCGGCCAGTACTTCCTGAACAGCGTCTTCGTCGTGCTCATCAGCACGGCCGGCACCATGCTGCTCGGGTCGATGGCCGCCTACGTGCTCGCCCGCTACCGGTTCGCCGGCAACCGGTTCATCTACTACCTGTTCGTGTCCGGGCTGGCCTTCCCGACCTTCATGGCCCTGGCGCCGCTGTTCGGCATCGCACAGGCGATGAACCTGCTCGACTCGTACTTCGGCCTGATCCTGATCTACATCGCCTACTCGCTGTCGTTCACGGTCTTCTTCCTGGAGGCGTTCTTCCGCACGCTGCCGCACGAGATCGAGGAGGCGGCGACCGTGGACGGGGCCGGGCACATGCGCCGGTTCTTCCAGGTGATGATGCCGATGGCGAAGTCCGGCCTGGTCAGCATCGCGATCTTCAACATCGTCGGTCAGTGGAACCAGTACCTCCTGCCGGTCGTGGTCATGCAGAGCGAGTCGAAGTACGTGCTCACCCAGGGCATCGCGAACATCAGCGTGTCGGCCGGTTACCAGGCCGAATGGGGCCAGCTGTTCGCCGCGCTCACGCTCTCGATCCTGCCGATGATCCTGGTGTACGCGATCTTCCAGCGGCAGATCCAGGCGGGCCTGACCTCCGGGGCGGTCAAGTAGACGGGCATCAGCGAGCGGAGCGAGCTCATGGCCGTCCGGGTCTTCGTGGGGTTCTCCGAATAAGTGAGTGTCATACCCCGGGGTGACAATGGCCTGGTGCTGATAGCTGTGGTGCCCGACCCGGACGGTCCCGGTGGCCGTCTGGGCCGGCACCCGTCGGGGGAGCTGCGGCACGTTCCCGACCTGGCGGCCGAGATCGCCGCGCTGGAGGCCGCCGAGCAGCCGCGCTGGGTCTGGACGTCGACGGCCGACGTCTACCCACCCCTGCTGCGGGCCGAGGTCCGGGTGGCCCGCTGTCACGACCTGGAGCTGACCGAGGCGCTGCTGTCCGGCCATGCCGGCCGGTGGGGCGAGCCACGTGGTCTCGCGGCCGCCGTCGCCCGCCTGCGCGGCCTCCCGGTCCCTCCGGACCGGCCACGGCCGGATGCCGAGCCGCCGGGTTTCGCGCAGGTCGCCCTCTTCGACGCGGTCCCGGCCGGGCACGTGGAGATCTCCGACCTTCTCGAGGTGTACGAGGAGCAGGCGCGCCGGATCGGCGAAACAGGCCGTCCCGGCCGTTTCCGGCTACTGGTGGCGGCCGAGTCCGCGGGCGCCCTGATCGCCGCCGAGATGGGCCGCACCGGCCTGCCGTGGCGGCCGGACGTGCACGACGAGCTGCTGCGCGAGCTGCTCGGCCCACCGCAGCCGATGGGCCCGCCCCGCCGCCTCGCCGAGCTGACCGCCGAGATCAACGCCGCGTTCGGCACCCACGGCCTGCACCCGGATCTGCCGGCCGAGGTGGTGCGCGCGTTCCACCGGGCCGGTATCGAGATCCCCAACACCCGGCGCTGGGTGCTGCGCCAGGTCGATCATCCGGCGGTCGCCCCGCTGCTGGAGTTCAAGGAGCTCTACCGGATCTGGACGGCCCACGGCTGGGCCTGGTGCGAGGCCTGGGTGCGCGACGGCCGGTTCCGCCCGGAGTATGTGGCGGGCGGGGTGGTGTCCGGCCGCTGGGCGACCCGCGGCGGCGGTGCCCTCCAGGTGCCCAAGGTGGTCCGCCGGGCGGTGATCGCCGACCCCGGGTGGTGCTTCGTGGTCGCCGACGCCGGCCAGCTGGAGCCCCGGGTCCTGGCCGCGGTCTCCGAGGACGGGCGCCTGGCGCGGGCGGCGGCCGCCGGTGACCTCTATGCGGCGCTGGCCACCGACTCGTTCGACGGCGACCGTGCCAAGGCCAAGATCGCCCTGCTCGGGGCGATGTACGGGCAGACCGGCGGCGACGCGATCCCGGCCCTGGCGGTGCTCCGCCGGCACTATCCGACCGCCTTCGAGTATGTGGAGGCCGCCGCCCGTACCGGTGAGGCCGGTGGCCTGGTCCGCTCCTGGCTGGGCCGCACCTGCCCACCGGCGTCCGGTGCCTGGCGCGACGCCGGCCTGGACCCGCCGGACGAGGTCGCACCGCCGCCCGGCCGGGCCCGCGGCCGCTTCACCCGCAACTTCGTGATCCAGGCCACGGCCGCCGAGTGGGCGCTGGTCCTGCTGGCCACTCTGCGGACCCGGCTGGCCGGCACCGAGGCGGAACTCGTCCTGTTCGTGCACGACGAGGTGGTGGTGCACTGTCCCGCCGACCAGGCCGAGTCGGTGGTGGAGGCGGTCCGGGAGAGTGCGCTGTCGGCCGGCCGGCTGCTGTTCGGCGACACCACGGTGCGTTTTCCGCTGGACGTCTCAGTGGTTGGTGCCTACGCCGACGCCAAGTGAAAGAGTCGGTATCGTTGACGGTCCGGCCGAGAGGCGCTGCAGCGGGCCAACACCCGTCACGCTCGACCGGTGAAACACCCGAAACAAGGGCGCCTCCGACTCACTATCGGAGGTGTTGGCGTTGACTCAGACCGTTACCCAGCTGCGCGAGCTGCTCGCCGAGCGGATCCTGGTGCTCGACGGCGCCTGGGGCACGATGTTGCAGGGCGCCCGGCTGACCCCGGAGGACTACCGCGCCGATCTGATCCCGGCGGATCATCCGAAAGACGTCACCGGTGACCCGGACCTGCTGATCCTGACCCGGCCCGACGTGATCCTCGACGTGCACCGGCAGTATCTGGCGGCCGGCGCCGACATCACGACCACCAACACGTTCACCGCCACCAGCATCGCCCAGGCCGACTACGGGCTGGAGCACCTGGTCCGGGACATGAACGTGCAGGGTGCCCGGCTGGCCCGGCAGGCCGCCGACGAGGCGCAGGCCCGTGACGGCCGCCCCCGGTTCGTGGCCGGGTCGGTCGGCCCGCTCAACGTCACTCTGTCGCTGTCACCGAAGGTCGAGGACCCGGCCTATCGCGCGGTCACCTTCGACCAGGTCAAGGCGACGTATGCGGAGCAGATGTCGGCGCTGGCCGAGGGCGGCGTCGACCTGTTCCTGATCGAGACCATCTTCGACACGCTGAACGCGAAGGCGGCCGTCGCGGCGGCCCGTGAGGTGGCGCCGGAGATCCCGCTGTGGATCTCCGTGACGATCGTGGACCTGTCCGGGCGTACCCTCTCGGGTCAGACCGTCGAAGCCTTCTGGCGCTCCATCGAGCGTGCCGAGCCGCTCGTCGTCGGCGTGAACTGCTCGCTCGGCGCGGCCGAGATGCGCCCGCACGTGTCCGACCTGGCCCGCCTGTCGAACGTCTACGTGGCCTCCCACCCGAACGCCGGCCTGCCGAACGCCTTCGGCGGCTACGACCAGACCCCGGCCGAGACCGGTGAGTTGCTCCGCGGCTTCGCGGCGGACGGCCTGGTCAACCTCGTCGGCGGCTGCTGCGGCACCAGCCCGGCGCACATCGCCGCGGTCGCCGACGCGGTCCGTGGCGCGGCCCCGCGGGTGATCGCCCCGCCCGCCCCGACCAGCCGCTTCAGCGGCCTGGAGCCGTTCGAGATCGGCCCGGACACCGGCTTCGTCATGATCGGCGAGCGGACCAACGTGACCGGCTCGGCCAAGTTCCGCCGGCTCATCGAGGCCGACGACTACCAGGCCGCCGTCGACGTGGCCCTGGAGCAGGTGCGCGGCGGCGCCAACCTGCTCGACGTCAACATGGACGCCGACCTGCTCGACAGTGAGCAGGCCATGGTCACCTTCCTGAACCTGATCGCGACCGAGCCCGAGGTGGCCCGCATCCCGATCATGATCGACAGCTCGAAGTTCTCCGTGCTGGAGGCCGGCCTCAAGTGCGTGCAGGGCAAGGGCGTGGTCAACTCGATCAGCCTCAAGGAGGGCGAGGAGTCCTTCCTCGCCCAGGCCCGGCGGATCCGCGACTTCGGCGCCGGCGTCGTGGTGATGGCCTTCGACGAACAGGGTCAGGCCGACACCACCGAACGTAAGGTCTCCATCTGCGGGCGGGCCTACGACCTGCTGGTCGCCGACGGCTTCGACCCGAACGACATCATCTTCGACCCGAACGTGCTCGCCGTCGCCACCGGCATCGCCGAGCACAACGGGTACGCGAAGAACTTCATCGACGCGCTGCCGCTGATCAAGCAGCGGTGCCCGGGTGCCCGTACCTCCGGTGGCATCTCCAACCTGTCGTTCGCCTTCCGCGGCAACGACATCGTCCGCGAGGCCATGCACTCGGCGTTCCTGTTCCACGCCGTCAAGGCCGGCCTGGACATGGGCATCGTCAACGCGGGCCAGCTCGCCGTCTACCAGGACATCCCGGCCGAGCTGCTGGAGCTCGTCGAGGACGTGATCTTCGACCGGCGCCCGGACGCCACCGACCGCCTGGTCACCTTCGCCTCCACGGTCACCGGCTCCGGGGCCAAGCGTGAGATCGACCTGTCCTGGCGCGAGGCCACCGTCGAGAAGCGGCTCAGCCACGCCCTGGTGCACGGCATCGTCGACTTCATCGAGGACGACACCGAGGAGGCCCGGCAGAAACTGCCCCGCCCGCTCGACGTCATCGAGGGCCCGCTGATGGACGGCATGAGCATCGTCGGCGACCTGTTCGGCTCCGGCAAGATGTTCCTGCCCCAGGTGGTCAAGAGCGCCCGCGTGATGAAACGGTCGGTGGCGTACCTGCTGCCCTTCATGGAGGCCGAGAAGGAGCAGGCCCGCCTGGAGGGGCGCGTCGAGAGCCACCGCGAGCAGGGCAAGGTCGTCCTCGCCACGGTCAAGGGCGACGTCCACGACATCGGCAAGAACATCGTCGGCGTGGTCCTCGGCTGCAACAACTACGAGGTGATCGACCTCGGCGTGATGGTGCCGACCGCGAAGATCCTGGACACCGCGATCGCCGAGGGCGCCGACGCGATCGGGCTGTCCGGCCTGATCACCCCGTCCCTGGACGAGATGGTCGCGGTCGGTGCCGAGATGCAGCGCCGCGGGCTCAAGCTGCCGCTGCTGATCGGCGGGGCGACCACCTCCAAGCAGCACACGGCGGTGCGGATCGCCCCCGCCTACGACGGGTCGACGGTGCACGTGCTCGACGCGTCCCGGGTGGTCGGCGTGGTGTCCGACCTGCTCGACCCGGAGCGCGCGGTGAAACTCGACGACGCCAACCGGGACGAGCAGCAGCGCCTCCGCGAGCAGCACGAGCAGCGCCACTCCAAGCCGCTGCTCACCATCGCCCAGGCCCGGGCCAACCGGGAGTCGGTCGACTTCACCGCCCTGCCCACCCCGCGGTTCACCGGGGTCCGCGAGGTCGCGCCCACCATCGCCGAACTCCGCGCCATGATCGACTGGCAGTTCCTCTTCCTGGCCTGGGAACTCAAGGGCAAGTACCCGGCGATCCTCCAGCAGCCGGTCGCGAAGGAACTGTTCGACGACGCCAACACGCTGCTCGACCAGATCATCGCGCAGGGCTCGTTCCAGGCCCGCGGCCTCTACGGCTTCTGGCCGGCGCACGCCGAGGGCGACGACATCAAGCTGGCGAACGGCGCGTCGTTCCCGATGCTGCGCCAGCAGACCGAGAAACCGGCCGGGCGGGCCAACCGCTGCCTCGCCGACTACATCGCCCCCGCCGGTGACCACCTGGGTGGTTTCGCGGTCGCCATCCACGGCGCCGGGAAACTCGCCGCCAAGTACGAGGCCGAACACGACGACTACCGGGCCATCATGGTCAAGGCGCTCGCCGACCGTCTCGCCGAGGCGTTCGCCGAATACCTGCACCTCAAGGCGCGCCGCGACTGGTTCGAGCCGGACGCCCAGCCCAAGCTGGCGGACCTGCACGCCGAACGGTTCCGGGGCATCCGCCCGGCGCTGGGCTACCCGGCCTGCCCCGACCACAGCGAGAAGCGCGACCTGTTCGAGCTGCTCGGCACCTCCGCCATCGGGGTGGGGCTCACCGAGTCGTACGCGATGACCCCGGCCGCCGCCGTCAGCGGCCTGATCTTCGCCCACCCGGACGCGAAGTACTTCACCGTCGGCCGCCTCGGCCGGGACCAGGTCGAGGACTACGCGTCCCGCCGTGGTCTCCCGATCGCCGAGGTGGAGCGCTGGCTGCGCCCCAACCTCGGCTATTCGATCGACTGACGCACCGGCCGGCCCGCACCCCGCGGGCCGGCCGCCCCGGTGGAGATTGGAACGGGTGCCAGCGGGCAAGCCGAAGGTCATGCGAGCACTGACCTGGCAGGGCACCGGCAAGGTTTCCGTGGACACCGTTCCCGACCCGAAGATCCAAGAGCCGACGGATGCGATCGTCCGGATCACATCGACCGCGATCTGCGGCTCCGACCTGCACCTCTACGACGTCCTCGGGATGTATCTCGACAAGGGCGACGTGCTCGGCCACGAACCGATGGGCATCGTCGAGGAGGTCGGGCCCGAGGTCACGCACATCCGGCCCGGCGACCGCGTGGTGATCCCGTTCAACATCTCCTGCGGGCACTGCTGGATGTGTTCGCGCGGATTCTTCGCACAGTGCGAGACCACCCAGACCCGGTCCCAGGGCACCGGTGCGTCGCTGTTCGGCTACACCAAACTGTACGGCCAGGTCCCCGGCGGCCAGGCCGAGTACCTGCGGGTCCCGCAGGCTCATTTCGGCCCGATCAAGGTGCCGGACGGCCACCCCGACGAGCGTTTCCTGTTCCTGTCCGACGTTCTCACCACGTCCTGGCAGGCGGCGAAGTACGCCGACGTCGAACCCGGCGACACGGTCCTGGTCACCGGGCTGGGCCCGATCGGGCAGATGTCCGCCCGCATCGCCCGGCACCTGGGCGCGGCGCGGGTGATCGGTGTGGACAGCGTGCCGGAGCGCCTCGCGATGGCGGCGCGCAACGGCATCGAAACCCTCGACATGGGTACGGTCGACGACGTCGCGGAAGCGGTCCGGGAACTCACCGGCGGCCGCGGCGCCGACGGGGTGATCGAGGCCGTCGGCATGGAGGCGCACGGCTCCCCGCTCCAGTCGGCCGCGATGAAGGCGGCCGGCATGCTGCCCGACCCGATCGCCCGGAAGGCGACCGAGGCGTTCGGCGTGGACCGGATGGCGGCCCTGCGGACGGCGTTCGACGCGGTCCGGCGGGCCGGCACGATCTCCATCATCGGGGTGTACGGCGGCAACGCCGACCCGTTCCCGATGATGGACCTGTTCGACAAGGGCGTGACCCTGCGCATGGGCCAGGCCCACGTGAAGCGCTGGGTGGACGACCTGATGCCGCTGCTGACCGGCTCCGGCGACCCGCTCGGCGTCGACGACCTGGTCACCCACCGGGTGCCGCTGGAGCAGGCACCGGACGCCTACGAGATGTTCAAGCAGAAGACCGACGGCTGCATCAAGGTCGTCCTGAAGCCCTGACCTACTTGCTGGCCCAGACGTCCAGATTGAAGCGCTCCAGCACGCCCGGGACGAACAGGCCGCCGATCGACAGCAGTGAGATCACCGTGAAGGCGGTGCGCAGGATCACCACCTCGACCTTGCCGCCGACCTTCACGGCCATGCTGTTCGGAATGCCGACCATCATCCACATGCGGCGCCGCACCGGGATGGGCCAGAGGATCGGCACACCGTTCTTGGTGATCATGTCGCCGAGGATGTGCACGAAACAGCCGACCCCGACCGCCAGCCCCAGCAGTGGATAGCCGCGGTCGCTCGGCAGATTGGCGGCGGTGAACCAGGCGATCGCCCCCGACGCCAGGGTCACGATGACCCAGCCGGCCCGCTCCGCCCAGTCGTCGAACAGACCGCGCAGCGCCAGGCCGCTCATGAAGAAGACGATGCCGATGACCGCCCAGTACCCGTAGTTGTCGGCCAGGGCGGTCGTGCCCCACGCGAGCAGGCCGCAGAACGGCAGCGTGTGCGTGAACGTGCGGTGCCCGTTGTCCCGGCGCGGATCCCGCTTCAGCTTCGTCGCCGTGTAGACACCGAGGGAGAACTTCTCCACCACCTCGGCCACGAACAGCGACGCGACACCGAACGTACGCGCCACGGTGGCGCCACCCTGGTTACGGGTGACCTTGCCGGACATGTCCAGATCGGGCAGGAGCGCGCCGCCCGCACAGATCGCCGTGCCGACCGCCACCTCCAGCGGCGTCTGGCTCACGTTGGCGAACTGATCGAGCGCCCAACTGCCTGCCAGCCAGGCGGCCGCGCCTGATAGCGCGTGCGACGGACCCATCATCTGCGTTGTCCCTCCCCGAACAAAACTCGGCCACTGTGGCAGAGGGAACGAAGAAGATCAACGACTGGATCGGCGCGTCGCACGTGGGGTCGGCCACCCGACAGCGGACGGTCAGTGCCGGTGGTGGTGGCCGAACGTGTACTCGGGGCGCCAACGGCCGTACCGCGCGTGCTTGAACAGGCCGACCACCAGGAACGTCAGCGGAATCACCGGCCAGAAGAAGTCGGCTCCGGACAGCAGCCACACTCCGGTCAGGACACCCGCGATGATCAGGATGAGACTGGTGTGACGGCTCAGCGACCGGCGCGTCGCGGCCCGCGCCGCCGGTGTGCGGGCCAGCGCCCGGCGGCCTCCGAACGGCAGGTCCGCGGTGAGCGGCGCCAGCTCGTCGCGGAACTTCGCGGCATACACGCCGGCCAGCCGCTCCTCGCCCTCGGTCAGATCGAGCCGGCCCTCGGCCATGGCGGCCCGCAGGATCTCGGCGGTCTCCTCCCGCTCCGCGTCGGACGTCCGTAGCCGGGCAGGTCCCTGGGTATACATGGTTTCTCCTTCGCCGGGTCTCTCGGTCACCCCTCAACCATCGGCCGCCCGGCGGCCGCGCGCGTCGGCCCGGGGAGGCATCTCCGGGGCGCAGTCCGCGCCGTTCTCGATCTTCCGGGTACGCCCGGAGGCGTACCGGGGTCCGCCGGTGTGATCCCGTGGTCGTACGCGGAATGCCCGACCAGGGGGCGATGACCGGGCGGTCCCGCTGACGTAGGTTCAGCTCATGAGGCAGGTGGGCCGTGACCGGGCACCCGGCTCGCCGGCAGGGCCCGGCAGCCGGGGCGGGCCGTCCTGGCTGTCCACCTGGTGGCATGCCGGGCTGACACGGCGTTCCGGTTCGCGGCGGGAGCGCGCGCCCTGGCGTGGCGCTTCGTGGCGTGACGGTCTGCCTGGGCGTGGCGGTTCGTGGCGTGACGGTCTGCCTCGGCATGGCGGTTCGTGGCGCGATGGTCGTTCGTGGGGCGGCGGTCTGCCGTGGCATGGCGGGCCGCCGTGGCGGCGGGACGATCCGGGCTCCTGTGCCGGGCCGGAGGCGGCGGTGGCGTCCGGTCCGCCGTGGCGGCGCTCCCGGCGTGGCGGGCACACCGGCTGGCCGCCGGGCGCGGTGATCGCCGCCTCGATCTTCCACCTCGCCGGGGCGAACAGCCTCGCCGAGCGCGGTGGTGTCCACCTCGCCTCTCCGGTGCTCTATTACCTGCTACTGCTCGCCGGGCCCATGGCGCTCTTCTGGAAACGCCGGGCCCCGCTCGCCGTCTTCGTGATCACGGCGGTCGCGTCGCTAGCGTTCGCGACCCGTGCCGAGCCGTACTGGATGTATGCGGTGGCCCCCGCCCTGGCCCTGTTCGCCCTGGCCAAACAGGGCCGACGGATCGAGGCGGCGATCGGCGCGGCCGGCGCCTGGCTGCTCTACGTGCTGCTCACCGTGGCCCTGGCCGGCCCGCTCGGCCTGCCCGGCGCCGTTTCGCCCAGCATGCGGGAGATGCTCCTCGCGGGCGTCGGGCTCGGGGCGTCGGTGCTGACCGGCACGGTGTCGAAGGTGCGCCACGAGCAACTGGCCGCCCTGGCCCGGGCGCGCGAGGAGCAGGAGCGGGCCGCCGCCGAGCAGAAACGCCGCCAGGCCTCGGAGGAGCGACTGCGGATGGCACAGGAGCTGCACGACGTCCTCGGCCACCACCTGTCCCTGATCAACGTGCAGGCCGGAGTGGGACTGCACCTGATGGACAACCGCCCGGAGCAGGCCCGCGAGGCTCTGTCCGCGATCAAGACGGCCAGTGCGGAGGCGCTGCGCGAGGTCCGCTCGGTGCTGGGCGTCCTACGGACCGAGGGCGAGGCCGCCCCCCGCCAGCCGGCGCTGGGCCTGAGCCGCCTGACCGACCTGACCGCCGACGCCGGTTTCCCGGTCCACACGACGATCCTCGGTGAGCCGCGGGCCCTGCCCGCCGAGGTCGACCGCGCCGCCTACCGGATAGTCCAGGAGTCCCTGACGAACGTCCGCAGACACGCCGGCCCCGACCCGACCGCCTCCGTCGAGATCCGGCACACCCCGGCCGCCCTGCTGCTGTCCATAACGAACACCGGCGTCCCCAGCGAGGTCGGCAACTCCTGGTCCCCACCACCGGAGGGCTCCAGCGGCCTGGCCGGCATGCGTGCCCGCGCCGAAAGCCTGGGTGGCTCCTTCACCGCCGGCCCACTCCACGGCGAGACCAGCGGCTACCAGGTGACCGCGGTCCTCCCCATCCCACCGGCCCCGCCCGCCGCGCCTGCTTCCGCGCTCCTGTCGGCGTCTGGTTCTGCGTCTGTGTCTGATGCCGCGGCGGTCCGGGGACCTGCGCCCGGCTTCACGCCTGCGCCGGCCGTCCCCTCTGCGCCGGTGGCCGGGGCGCCGGGTGCAAGTGTTGGGCTGGAAACGGGGCAGACGGGGGAGACGGGATGATCTCGGTGGTGTTGGCGGACGACCAGGCTCTGGTTCGGGCCGGGTTCCGGGCGCTGCTCGATGCGGAGCCGGGGATCGAGGTGGTCGGTGAGGCGGCGGACGGTCTGCGGGCGGTCGAGGTGGTTCGGGCCACCCGCCCGGATGTCGTGCTGATGGACATCCGCATGCCCGGGGTGGACGGACTGGAGGCCACCCGGCGGATCGCCGCCGACCCGGAACTGGCTGCCACCCGGGTGGTCATCCTGACCACGTTCGAGCTGGACGAGTATGTTTTCGAGGCCTTACGGACCGGAGCCTCCGGGTTCCTGGTGAAGGACACCGAGCCGGTGGATCTGCTGCGCGGGGTGCGGGCCGTCGCCGCCGGGGACGGACTTCTGTCACCGAGTGTGACCCGCCGGGTGATCGGCTCGTTCGCGGCCGCGGCCTTCGCGCACGGGCGGCAGCCCGAGCCGCCCCGCGACCTCGGCCAGCTCACCGACCGGGAACGTGAAGTGCTGGTCCTGGTCGCCGAAGGCCTGTCCAACGACGAGATCGCCGCCCGCCTGGTGATCAGCCCCGCCACCGCCAAAACCCACGTCAGCCGCACGATGATCAAACTCGGTGCCCGCGATCGGGCCCAACTGGTCGTCTACGCCTACGAGGCCGGCCTCATCCGCCCCGGCTGGCTCGCCGGCTGACCGCCCGGCCGTCGGGTCCGGGGGCCTTGACCGGGTGCCCTTGCCGGGCGGGGAGCTTCTGCCAGGCGGCCTTCACCGGGCGGGAGCCATTGCCGGTTGGCCCTGCCGGGTGACCCTTGCCTGGCGGGACTCCGGCGAGCGAACAGGCGACGGCACGACCGCGGCGGTCGGCTGGGCTCAGGCGGCGGTGGCTGTGGGGCTGGGGGTGACGAGGACGGAGCGGTTGCGGCCGGCGGCCTTGGCGGCGTAGAGCGCCTCGTCGGCGGTGCGCAGCAGGGCGTCCGGTTCGGGGTGCGTCTCGGCGGCCGCACCGATCGAGACCGTGACGCCGAGCAGTTCGTCGTCGACGGCGATGGGGAGGTCGGCGACCGCGGAGCGCAGACGTTCGGCGAGGGCCAGCAGGTCCTCGGGGCCGGTGTGCGGGGCGAGGACGACGAACTCCTCGCCGCCGTAGCGGGCCACCACGGCGCCGGCCCGGGTCGCGGCGGCGAGGCGGTGGGACACCTCGCGCAGGACCTGGTCGCCGGCCGGGTGGCCGTACCCGTCGTTGATGCGTTTGAAGTGGTCGACGTCGATGACGAGCAGACCCACGCCGTGGCCGGTCCGTCCGGCGCGGCGGCATTCCAGGCTCAGCGCGTCGGTGAAGTAGCGGCGGGTGCGCAGACCGGTGAGCGCGTCCGTCACCGCGGCCCGGCGCTGCACCGCGACCAGGCCGGCCATCCTGGTCATCACCAGGCCGAACATGACGGCACAGCTGCCGCTGATCAGGGGGATGTTGAGCGGCCAGTCCAGCAGCCAGACCAGTGCCTGTACGCCCGGCGCCATCAGCACGGCGACGGCCAGCACCGCCAGCCGGGCCGGTGAGGCGTCAAGCACGACGTGCTCGCTGCGCAGGTCGAAGGTCCGCACCCCGCGATGCAGCGCGGCGGCGCCGAGCAGGCCGAGCGAGGCCATCCAGATGGCGTCCAGGTACGCCTCGGACACCCCGCCGCCGTCGAGGATGTTCTGCACCAGGTAGACCGTGTCGACGCTGAGCATCAGGACGAGGCTGCCGAGCAGCAGGTAGAGAACGGTGCCGCGGGTGCCGGTGCCCATCGCCAGCCGGACCGCGAGGATCAACAGCATCAGATCGAGGACCGGGTACGCCGACTGGGTCAGTTTCGCGTTCAACGGCAGTTCGGAGTCCGAGGTGAGCGGCTGGAGCACGAACACCCAGGTGATCAGCCCGGCGCTGACCGCGACGATGAGGGCGTCGATCATGCTGGGGATGTCCCAGCCGGGGCTCCGCCGGCGGATGAAGAGCAGCACCGCCGCCGCGATGAGCAGGTAGTAGGCGAAGTACAGCAGGTCCGCCGGGGTGGGTTCGAGGAACTCGCCGGAGAACAGTTCGTCCACCACCGTCACGGTGTCGGCGGCGGCGTAGAAGACCTGTGCGGCGACCAGCAGGAACCATCCGGCCCGGTGCGGTGGCCGGTGCCGGAGCGTGCCGACCAGGATGGCGACCGGGGTGGCGAAGCTGATCAGCATGTAGGGCGCCACGGCAACGAGGTAGGGGAACTCCTGGGCTTCCAGGACGACCCGCAGCACGATGCTGATCGCCAGCACACCCAGCCAGGCGATCATGGTCCACCGGTCTCGTCGCACCAGCCGAGCATGCGACAGCCGGGGTGCCTTGCGGGTGCGGAACCGGCATCGTGGGGTTGCACCATGGCGTCACAGCCGCCGGGCGCGCAGATGTTCGGCCACCGACCAGGCCTGGAACGGGCATCCGGTGGCCCGGTGCGGCGGGTCGCCGTCGGCGGTCTCGGAGATCGAACCGAGGCCGTGTTCGGACAGGTGGGCCTCGACATCGGCGAGGAGGTCCGCGCCGCTCGCGCCGGCCCGGTGCAGAGCGGTCACCCACGGCCCGGTCAGCCACGGCCAGACCGTCCCGGTGTGGTACGCCGTGTCCCGCTCGGCCGGTGTGCCACGGTGCCGTCCCGCGTAACCGCGTTCACCGGGTGCCAGGCTGCGCGGCCCGAGTGGGGTGAGCAGCACGGCACCGAGCCGGTCGAGGGCGGCGCGGTCCGGGTGGGCCGGGGCGTACGGCAGCGACCAGGCGAGCAGTTGGTTAGGGCGCAGCACCGGGTCGGAGCCGTCCCCGCCGACGACGTCGTGCAGCAGGCCGCCGGGCGCCGGATAGCGCCGGCTGAACCCCTCGCGGGCCTGTGGGCAGGCGCGTTCGGCCGGTCCGGGCGGGATCCCGGTACGGGCGGACAGGTCCAGCACGGTCGCCAGCCCGTTGATCCAGAGCGCGTTCACCTCGACCGGCTTGCCGGCGCGGGCGGTCACCGGTACCCCGTCGACGCGGGCGTCCATCCAGGTCAGCGCGTGCCCGGGAGCGCCGGCCCGGAGCAGCCCGTCGGCCGGGTCGGTACGGATCCCGTACCGCGTACCGGACAGGTGGTGGGTGACCACGTCCCGTAGCAGCGGCAGGAGCTCGGCGGCCAGGTCGTCGTCGCCGGTGACCGTCACGTGCCGCCCGATCGCGTGCAGGAACCACAGGGTGCCGTCGACGGTGTTGTACTCGACGCCGCCGGTGTCCGCGGTGTTCGCGAGCATCCCCTCGGAGAGGGTGCCGGCGTAGGCGCGCAGCAGCTCCCGCCCTTCACCGGCCCGGTTCGTGGCGAGGAACAGCCCCTCGTAGCTGATCATCGTGTCCCGTGACCACGCCCCGAACCAGGGGTAGCCGGCCACCACGTCCGGTCCGTTGCGGGTGTTCACCACGAACGCGTCGGCGGCCAGCGCCAGTGTCGCCTGTGTCGCGTCGGCGGGTGCGGCGGCCGCGACGACCGCCCGGTTCCGGTCCCGGGCGGCGGCCACGGCCCGTCCGGCCGGCGGCGGCGGATCGTCCGGATCGCCCGCCCACGCCGACACCTCGGCGACCTCCCCGGGAGCGCGTAGTTCGGCGTGGAAGCTTCCCGCGTACCAGAGATCCTCTGTCGGGGTGAGGCCCCGCTCGTCCTCCGCGCGGTGACGGACGTCGCGGAACCACTCGCCGCCCGGGGTGAAGCCGGGCCCGCTGATCCGGTAGGCCTTCTCGACGACACAGCCGTCGGCCGTCGCGGCGACCGCCGGCGGCGGGCCGGCCGCCGTCCGTTCGCCGTGTACGTCCCGCCAGGTGCAGAGGGCCTCCAGGGTGAGCCGGACCGGGCCGCCGGCGATGAGCCGGTGCACGATCGCGATCGCCGGCCGGCCGTGCACGGCGGCGATCTCCCGCTCGATCACCACCCCGCCGAGCCGCCACCGCCACCGGGGCACCCCGTCGATCAGGGCGAAGCCGGCCAGCAGCCGATGTCCGGCCGGGGCGATCGCGCCGTCCGCCCACTCGTGCACGCCGAGCCGCACCACCGCGCCGGACGGCAGCGTGACGACCGGATCGAGGGACACGAGTCCCAGGTTGCGGGACGCTGGTGTGTCTCCGGCCACCACCAGCAGGCCGTGATAGCGGCGGGTCCGCAAGCCGCTGACCGTTCCCATGGCATAGCCCCCGAGTCCATCGGGTACCAACCACTCCCGTGTGGCGCCCTCGTTGAGGCGGGCGCAGAGCTGAGGGCCGAAAGTGATCGGGTGGGCCGTAGGCACGGAAGAACCCCTAATCGCGCGGAGCCTTACACACTTGACACATCAGCGTGACAGTCTCAGTGTGATCGACTCCGGGATTTCGGTTAGTGGGGGTGAGAACGGACGTGTCGGAGCGCGTACGCCTGGCGCAGGCCGATTCCGGTGAGCAGCCTTGGCGGGCGTGGGGTCCGTACCTCGCCGAGCGCGCCTGGGGCACGGTCCGGGAGGACTACAGCGAGCACGGCACGGCGTGGGACTACTTCCCGCACGACCACGCGCGCTCCCGGGCGTACCGCTGGAACGAGGACGGCATGGCCGGCCTCTGCGACGACCGTCAGACGTTCGCCTTCGCGCTGGCCCTGTGGAACGGCAAGGACCCGATCCTCAAGGAACGGATGTTCGGCCTCGGCGGCGACGGCGGCAACCACGGCGAGGACGCCAAGGACTACTGGTGGTATCAGGACTCCACGCCCACCCACTCGTGGATGCGCTGGCGTTACCACTATCCGCAGGCCGCGTTCCCGTACGACCAGCTGGTCCGGGTCAACGGTGCCCGCTCCCGCAACGAGGCGGAGTACGAGCTGGTCGACACCGGCATCTTCGACGCCGACCGGTTCTGGGCGGTCACCGTCGACTACGCCAAGGCCGGGCCCACCGACGTCTGCATCGCCATCACCGTCAGCAACCGCGGTCCCGACCCGGCGGTCCTGCACGTGCTGCCCACCCTGTGGTTCCGCAACACCTGGTCGTGGGGGCTGCCCAACCGGCAGGCGCCGACGATGACCGGCACCCCCGGGCGCCTGGACGGACAGCACCGGTCGCTCGGCCACATCACCCTCGACGGACAGGGCGCGCCGGTCGCGCTGATGTGCGACAACGAGACGAACGCCCAGCGCCTGTGGGGGCTGCCCGGGCGTAGCCCGTACCCGAAGGACGGCATCAACGACCACCTGATCCACCGCACGCCGACGGTCAACCCCGGCGGGGTCGGCACCAAGGGGGCGCTGCACTACCGACTGTGGATGGGGGCGGGCGAGACCCGTACCCTCCGGCTCCGTCTCACCCAGAGTGACCGCCCGTTGCCGCCCGCGGACCTGGGGGACGGCTGGGCGCAGGTGATGGCCGCGCGCAGCGCCGAAGCCGACGACTTCTTCGCCGAGGTGCTGCCGGAAGCGGCCACCGACGAGGAGAAGTCCGTCGCCCGGCAGGCCGTCGCCGGTCTCATGTGGGGCAAGCAGTTCTACCACTTCGACGTGAAACAGTGGCTGCGCGGCGACCCGGGCAACGCGCCGCCGCCACCGGGCCGGCGCTACGGGCGCAACAACGGCTGGCGGCACATGAACAGTTTCGACGTCATCAGCATGCCCGACCCGTGGGAGTACCCCTGGTACGCCGCGTGGGACCTCGCCTTCCACTGCGTCAGCATCGCGCGCGTCGACCCCGGCTTCGCGAAATCCCAGCTCCTGCTGCTGCTCCGCGAGTGGTACATGCACCCCAACGGCCAGATCCCGGCGTACGAGTGGTCGTTCTCCGACGTCAACCCACCGGTGCACGCCTGGGCGGCACTGCAGGTGTTCCGCATCGACGGCGGCCGTGACTTCGACTTCCTGTCCCGGATCATGCACAAGCTGCTGCTCAACTTCACCTGGTGGGTCAACCGCAAGGACGTCGGCGGCAACAACGTGTTCGAGGGCGGCTTCCTCGGACTCGACAACGTCGGCCCGTTCGACCGGTCCGCGGCACTGCCCGTCGCCGGTGTACTCGAACAGTCCGACGGCACCGGCTGGATGGCCATGTACGCGCTCAACCTGCTCGACATGGCGATCATCCTCGCCCTGCACGACCGGGCCTACGAGGACATGGCCACCAAGTTCTTCGAGCACTTCACGTACATCGCGGAGGCCGCCTACCGGCAGGGGCTGTGGGACGAGGAGGACAGCTTCTTCTACGACGTGCTGCGCCTGCCCGACGGCCACAAGGTGCCGCTCAAGGCGCGCTCCATCGTCGGCCTGCTGCCGCTCGCCGCGACCACCCGGCTCACGTCGGAAACTCTCAACCGCCTCCCCGAGATCAACGCCCGGGTCCGGTGGATGCTCCACCACCAGGGCGAATTCGGCGACGTCATCAGTGCGCGGCGCCTCGGCGGCGCCGACCGCCGCCAGCAGCGCCTCCTCAGCATGGTCGGCCAGGACCAACTGCTGCGGATCCTGGCGCGGCTGCTGGACCCGGAGGAGTTCCTTTCACCGTACGGCCTGCGCACCCTCTCCCGGGCCCACCTGGAGAAACCGTTCACCGTCTCGCTCGGCGGCTCCGACTTCACCGTCGGCTACGAGCCGGCCGAGAGCACCAGCGGCCTGTTCGGCGGCAACTCCAACTGGCGCGGCCCGGTCTGGATGCCGGTCAACTATCTGCTCATCCAGGCACTCCGCGAGTACGCCGAGTTCTACGGCGCCGACCTGAAAGCCGAGTACCCGACCGGATCGCAGTCCAAGGCCGGGCTCACCGAGATCGCCGACGACCTGTCCCGCCGGCTGATCGGCCTGTTCGTACCCGACCCGGAGACCGGGCGGCGGCCCATCTACGGCGCGACCGACCTGTTCCAGACCCACCCGGACTGGAAGGACCTGATCGCCTTCCCCGAATACTTCAACGGCGACAACGGGGCCGGGCTCGGCGCCTGGCACCAGACCGGCTGGACCGCCCTGGTCATCGACCTGGTCTTCAACCTCAGGTCACCCCGGTCCACCTGAAGGGGCCTGCCGGCCCCCTGACCGCCGGTCACGTTGCGGTGCTGTCGTCCGCCGGTAGTCGTGCCGGCGGCGGCAGCACCGCCCCGTCCGGTCAGTGGGCGCGGGTCACGATGACCTCGGCCACGTGGCGCAGTTGCTCGTGGTCGGGGTTGAAACCGGCGGCGATGTCCGGATGCAGACCGGCTCTGGCCTGCTCCAGGAGCATCGAGGTGACCTGCTCGACGGTCTCCCCGGCATAGTGCTGCTCGACCTTGACGGTCGCGGCCTGAAGCGCGGAGCTGAGCTGCTCCTCAAGGGGCCCACGCAGCTTCTGCTCGACCGGATTGAGTGTTTGCGGGTCGAGGGTGATGTGTGGCTCGGCCAAGGTTGTCCTCCGGAGATCAGCGACGCCAGCCGGATACCCGTTTCTCTCGCGAAGGTAAACCCATTCCACCCACCTCCGCCCACGATTCACCCCCTAGGGCGAAATGACCGATTCCGGTCCAGGGTGAGCGGGTGCACGCAATCGGCGACCTGGTCACACACCGCCCCGCCCCGCCCCGTGCCGCGCCGTGCCGTGGGGTGCCTTGGCGTGGCGTGCATGTGGCGTGGCACGGGCGTGCCGGGTCGCGGCTGTGCTGGCGGGAAGCCGTCGGCCATGCCACTCTCAGTGTCAGGCGGCTCGGCGTGATGGAGTCGCCGGCGAGCCTCCGCGCCAGCCGGCTGCCTCCAGGGCGGCCCGCACATCGGCGATCACCTCGTCGGGACGGTGGCGCACGGCCCAGCCCGGGAAACGCAGCAGCCGCACTCCGCTGATGGCGATCTCGTTGCCCGAGCGCATGTCGGCGAACCACCCCCGGGCCTCCATGTGCTGCGAGCCGTCGATCTCCACCTGCACCTGCCACGGATCGAAGAAGACATCGCGATAACGGTTCCGGCCGGAGCGATCACGGCGCACCGCCTGACGTGACGGCGCCGGGAGGCCGGCCAGCCGGCAGAGACGGACGAACTCGATCTCGTACGCCGACTCCGAACCGCCGCCCGCATCAGCGACCGCCGCCTCGATCACCGAACGGCGCCGCACCCTGCGGGACGCGCCGAGCACGGTGCGCACCTGATCCAGCGTCACCAGGCGCTGCTGGAACGTGGCCGCGACCATCGAGATCGCGGCAGCGTCGTCGAAGGCCCATTGCGCCGCGTCGACAAGCGAACGGGCGGCAGTCGTGCACGGCGGCGACATGTCGAGGCAGGCGTCCTCGCGGGAAAGCCGCCTGGTCCGGTGAACCACCACTCCCGGTGGCGGATCCCGGTCGGTCAGATGAGCGGGAAGGAGCAGGTGGACCGGCTGGGTCACCTCCGGAACGCGCAACCCGTGCAGCCGCAGCGCCGTGGGACCGGCCAGCAGCGCCGGGCGGCCGTTACCGACGGCGAGGGACGCGATCCACCAGCGCTGGATGCGGGTCACCGGACCGCTGTATGTCAGGTAGACCCCGAGATGCATCCGTCGCCAGCGACCCGACACGACGCGATGGTGGACGGCGCTCTCGCTGAGGTGCCGTCGTGCCTGACGCCAGGAGATGACGCCGTGCTGAAAGCGGAGCAACGTGGCGAGAGGCGTGTCCGGGTCGGGCGTGAAAGCGGGCATCGCCCCAGCATCCCGGTTCCCCGCAGCCGTCGCCGGACCCTGTGGACAGCAACGACCCGCCCTGTGGACAACACCGCCGCGCGCCGCCAGCCGCACGAGCCACGCCCGCCCCGCCAGCGTGGATGGCGTCGCACGTTGCCCGATTGGTGTGCGCCAGACGTTGTTGTGGCGCCCTTGCAGCGTGGATGGCGTCGCACGTTGGCCGGTTCGTGTGCGCCAGACGTTGTTGTGGCGCCCTCGCAGCGTGGATGGCGTCGCACGTAGGGTTCGTGTGCGTCAGGCGTTGCTGCGGCTCTGCAGCGGAGATGGGATCACACGTTGCCCGATCGTGGTCGCTGATCTTCGTGATGGCGTGGGTGAGGTCGCACGCTAGCCGGTTCGTGATCGCTGACCATCGCTATATCGCGGATGGAGTCGCACGATCCGGGATCGTGTGCTCCCATCGTCGGAGCCGGGAGCCGGGAGCCGGGAGCCGGGAGCCGGGAGCCGGGAGCCGGGAGCCGGGAGCCGGGAGCCGGGAGCCGGGAGCCGGGAGCCGGGAG
>NZ_QGGR01000051.1 GCF_003148685.1 Actinoplanes xinjiangensis
TAGAGGTGGTGGATGACGAGGCTGCGCTGTGCTGGGAGCGGCCGCGTCAAGGGGACGCCGGCGTCTGCTAGTACGGCCTTGACGGCTTCCTCGGTAGCACCGGCGGCCTCGGCGATGCTCGTCAGCAGTTCGCTTTCATTGGGCAGGTCGTGGATCATGCCTGGGCCGCCGTGGTGGACTGCAGCGCGGCCAGGCGCTGACGGGCGCGCTCGGCGATGGACGCGATTTCCTCGTTGAGGCCCGTTCCGGCGTAGTCGCGTTGTAGGTACTGCCTTCTGCGTAGGGCTGTGCCTGTCATGCCGGTTCCTTGTGCCAGCGCTACTACGAGTCTGGTTCGTTGTCCGTACCAGGCCAGGGCAGGGAAGTCTTGGATGCATGATCGCGCGGTTTGCCGGCCGCGGGTGGTCAGGAAGTAGTCGTGGTGGCGGACACGCTGGTCGGTGCGGGAGGAGCGCACCACGGCGAGGCCGGCCACGGACAGCACGCTCATGGGCATATCCAGGGGTTCGTAGGCGCCGAATTTGAACCGCAGCATCGGGATCTGCCGGAGCTCCGGTTCGTCGGAGTCGAGGATCTGCGTTGCGAGTCTGAGCAGGACCTGCTCGCCGCTCTTCTCGTATTCGGTGAGAAGTTCGTCGGCGAGGTAGTCGGGGTAGCGCAGCCAGAAGTCCAGTTTCTGGAGCAGCGTCTGCGTCCGAACGACCCCCACGGCGTCGGTTGGTGCCGTGTTCGCTTCGCGGAGGTCTATGTCGGTGACCGCGGCGTCGAGTAAGAGCAGCAGCCGGACCGCATCAAAGAACGGATCTCCGTCACTGGCGGTAGTCCCCATAGGATGGAACGTAATGGACTTCCGGCATCAGGCCTAGACCTGTTTCCGTTTGGCCTGCATGGCTGCGGTGTTCCGCTGTTGGCTGACCGCGTTGGGCGGCTTGAAGCGCTACAACGTTGCCTGCCGGCCTGGCTCTCGGCGTATGCATCCGGTTTCTGCTTGTTCTCAAGCTCGCCGCACCGCCCGGGAGCGTCGTGACGGCATACTGTGGCAGCCATGATGGCCTTGGCGAGGCCGATGAACGGGTGGCCAGGCAAGGGATGTGTCGTCGGCGGCGGTCGGGCTGGTCCAACGGGGCCACCTTTGTCAGCGCGGTCCGTGGGCAAGATCCGGTGGCGGGGTCGTGGCGCCGGGTGGTTGGTGACCGCCCTCTCCGGCTCGACGACACCGCCTGGCTGCTGGAAGTTGGCGCAGCTCTGTAGCGGCTGAGCCCCGCCTCCCGAAGTCGGCGACGTCGGCTGTTCGCGACAGTGCAGAGGTCAGCTCAGAGACGCCCAGAAGGCATCTTGATCGGCGAAGAGCAGCCACTGCCCGCCCTTGAGGTCCCAATCATAGGCGCCGCTGTCGAATAGATTGCTATCGTCAGACCAGCGCAATGGCCGTGTGGCATCACCGTATTCGAGGGTTCTCTCCTGGCCGTTGATCGTGGCATCGATCACCACCTTGCCGCTGTAAAGGTAGCCGGGAGCTGAGACCACACTTACCCGCGAACTGGTGTAACCGGCCTCGGTGAGACTGACGGTGGCCGGCGGCATCTCGGCCTCGTTGCCCAGATCATCGGCGGGCGCCACGGTCACGCGCGATCGGACCGTATCCACAGTGATGAAGTATCCCCCGGGGCTGCCGCCGCCGTACTGACATTGGATGGGCATGACGGCAGCACTGATGCGTTTTCTGTCGAAAATCTCAGCCCGAATTTCCCGGATAACGACCTGCTCCTGCTCGCCCGCGGACAGGTCAACTGTTAGCGAAATCTTCTCTCGATAAAAGCGAGGGTCGTTGTCGATGAAGTCCTTCCATGCCACGCAGTGAGAGCCCGCGTTCTCGCGCGTGTACGGCGGAGGGGTGGGCAGTTGGTCCGGCGTGCCCGCAAACAAGAGTCGGCTGCTGTGGACCCGGCTGAGCGAGGCCTTCAGCCCTGCGCGGGAGACCGGCGACGGCGGCAACACGTTGTAGCAGGACGCCTGCCCGTCACCTTGGACATTGCAGTTGCCATTGATGTTGTTGGCGGGCGGCGGGTCGGGGTCCTTCCTGCTGTCGATGTATGCGACCAAGATCGTCACCACGACACCGACACCGCCCGCTATCGCACCGACGCCTTGCCACCATGGCCTCCCCAGCAGCAGCCAGCCGCGTTCACGGCCACCCGGGCGAGGCACGTCGTCAGCTGGCCTGCTGATGTTCTTCCCGTTGCGGGTCTCGTCTGGTGTCGGCGGAGTCATCGTCAGTCCCTCTTGCCAGCGGTTGCGCTTAATGCCGTCGATGCATTCAACGGGCGCCCCCGGGGAGATCCGGGAGTTCCGTACAGCGACGCAGCTGACCCTAGCGGTGCCGAACGTGCCTCCGCCGTCCCGTCCATGCTCTCCAGGCTGAGATTTGGCGCTCCTAGAGAGCAAGACTCGTTCGCGCGCCTCCGCCCTGCTGGAGTATTAGAGTCGGCCCTGCCTGTTGGTTCGGTGTTCACGGGTATGACCCTCGACGGGAGCAAAGACCTTCCGGTAGATGCAGACCTGATCGCCGGCGGCATGCTGGTGGACGTCAAAGAGCGCCAGGGCGGCAGTCCGCCCGGCGACGGAGCCGGAGCGCGCATTTGGCTCGCGCAGACTTCGACCCACTGCTGGGCTATGTCCTTATTGACTACTCCGACACCCATCGAGTGCGCACGGTGGCGGTGTACGCCGCCCGGTTCGGGTATCTCGCCGCTTGGCACCTGCTGTGCTCGCTGCCCCAGCGATAGGACGCACAGCAGTTTCGGTCGGTCCTGCGAAGCGCAACGATCAGGCCAATCTCGCCGGTAGCACGCCGTAACGGTTGCGACCGGGGTAGGGCCGTTAGTTGATCTTCGTGGCGCTCGCTGTTCTGCGGCCAGCAGCATCTGGCCGCAGAGCGCTCAAGAACTCCTTGCCCGACCGGCCATCAGCAGGCTCGTTGGCGTCAGCTGACCGCCAACACGGCCGCAATTCAGGAACCCGGGCGCCCGCGGCGAGTGCCGAGTTCCGGCCACTCTACAAACGGGCGGGTCCACTTAGCCCTTCAGAGGCACCAATCGGGCGGCCGAGTGCGGCCACCGCAAGCGCTTAGGCTGGTTCGACCTTGACCAATGTTCCGGAGGCCTCGTCGGTGACGTAGGTGCGTTTGGCGTTCTTGGCGAGCTTCTGCTCGATCGCTGATTGCAGGTCGACGCCGGTCATCTCGGCCAGTGACATGACGTAGATCGCGATATCGGCGAGTTCCTCGCCGAGGTTGTCACGGGTACGGCGCCAGGCGTCGAAGGCTTCGGCGACCTCACCTTGCAGCAGGCAGAACTCCAGGGGAACTTCGCTGGTGTTGAAGCCTTTGGCCAGCTTGTTTTCCCAGGTCAGCTTCTGGGCGGACCTGATCTCCAAGGTGTGCCTCCGGGTGTCAGCGGGTTGCAAACCGGGGCAGCTTATCGAGGCTGGGCGTTGCGGGTAACCCGCTGTCGGCGTGTCATGCGTCCACGTCTGGGTGATCCGTGGTGATCAGGAGGACTTCTGCCATGGTGCGAACGGCTCGGAATAGTTCGTCGTAGCGGTCACAGATCAGTGCTATCTCCTCGAGATCGGGGAGTTGGTGTTCGCCGCGGGCGGCGAGGCGTCGTCTGATCTCGGCGGCGGGCGCGGTGACGTGGACGAAAACGCCGTTGCGGGCCACGACGCGTCTGACGAGGGTGTCCATGTGTTGGTAGGTGAGCCGCGTGTGACCGCGGTACAGGGGTCCGTAGACGAGTTCGCTGAGGAAGCATCGGTCGAAGACGAGTCGGCCGGTTCGGTCGAGCAGGCAGTTGTAGGTGGTGACGAGGTCGGTGCTCGGTGGGGTGAGCGCCGAGTGGATGAGGTCGGCGTTGGTGTGCTGGGCGGTGGCCCCGGCGAGGGTGGTTTTGCCAGCCCCGTCGCAGCCTTCGAAGACGATGGTGTCGTAGCCGCCGGCCCAGTCGAGACGGGCCATCACCGGGTGCTGTGCTGAGGTTCGGCCGCGGTAAGTCGTTGAGTGACCGAGTATTGGATCATGAGGTTGCGCCAGTTGGGTTCGCGGCCGTGGGCGTAGGTCCAGACGCTGTTGGGGCTGTAGGCCAGAACACGGTCGCCGGTGGCGACGGCCGCGCCGATCAGGACAGCGGCGCCGGGCGGTGTTTCGGAGCCGCTCACGTTGACGAGCAGCGTGTGGCTGCTGAGGGCGGCGTACCAATCGGTCTTGGCGGTCTCGGCGGGATCAGGGGCGATGAGCCGTTGGGCGTCGTGGCGTTGCGCGTCGGTGCTGTGCTGCTCGACGAGACGCTGCCAGCCGGTCGGCGACCCGTAAGGGGACGGCTCAACGAAGACGGTGTCCGTGACTGCCGGCCTGCTGGCGCTCGCGTCCGGGAGGGTGGCCGTCAGGGCGAGCAGCCGGGTGACGGCTCGGTCGATGCCGTCGTGGATCTGAGCCGTGTTGCGGGTGGCGAAGCCGCGGAACCGGTCGGTGTCGTTGGCGGGTGGGCCCAGGCGGTGGGCGCGCACGATGTCGGTGGCGACGGTTTCGATGAGGGGGTCGGCGAAGGCAAGCTCGGGCCCCTTCTCGGTCAGGCCGTAGGTTTGGAAGTCCGTGGTGAACACGACGATCGGAACGCCGCGGGCTGCGGCGTAGCCGATCTCCATGCAGACGCCGTCGTCGAGGCTGGGGCCGTGCAGGATGGCGAGCATGCCGTGCAGGTGGACGAGGCGTTGCCGGTCGAGGTCGAACAGGCGGCGGCCTTTGACGTCGGCGACCAGGTCTTCTTCGTCGGTGTCGCAGAACGGCAGGAAGACCTTGTCGGGGCCGATGCGTTCGGCGAGGGCGGTGGCGGCCATCGCGCCGAGGTGGCGGTCGTGGGCGGCAAAGAGCCGGTGCGCGACGTAGAACATCCGGGGCTCCTACGGGGGTTGGGGGTGCAGGGTGATGCCTTTCGTGGTGACGCGGGTGGTGGCGGCTTGGGTGGCGCGGCGCAGGGCGATCGTGTCGGGGTCGCCATGCAGCGTGGCGGCGAGGAAGGTGCCGGTGAACGTGTCGCCGGCGCCGGTCACCTCGACGGTTTCGGCCTGCTGTATCGGCGTGAGCGCTGCTACTTCGCCGTAGCGGTAGAGGACGGCGGGGCGCGGTCCGTCGGTCACGGTGACGGCGGGAAGGTCTTCGGCGGGCACGGCTGCGGTGAGGAGCGCGTATTCGTTGATGTCGGTGAAGATGACCCGGGCGTGGCGCAGGAACGGTGCTGACGCTTCGATCATGTCTGCGGCGCTGGCGGTGATGAAGTCGACGCTGAAGGGTTGGCGGCGTTCGACGAAGGCGGTGAGGACGGGTCCGGGATCGAGGGGCCGGCGGCAGCAGACGTGCACATGTTCGCATGCGTGTCGTGGTTGGAGCGCGTGGGCGGTGAGCTGTTGCGCGGCGCCGTATGCCGCGTCGACGGCCAGCAGGGTTCCGTGCCGGTCGTATCGCAGGTGGAAGCGGCAGCTGGGTTGTTCGGCGATCGCGATGCCGGTCAGGTCGAGCAGGCTTAGTTGCGGGTCTCGTAACGTCTCGGCGAGGTCGTGGCCGATGACCGAGATCGGGGCGGCGGTCACGCCAGCCCGGGCGGCGGCGAGGGCGATGTAAAGGGCAGCGCCGCCGAGGAGGTGGCGTTGGTGTCCGGGGTGTTCGGCGGTGTCGCGGGAAATGTTGCCGATGACCCCGAGGGTCGTCATGCCATTGCCATCGCTCGGCTGTGCGCGCAGTCCATGATCTGGTCACAGAACGGGCGTTGCCCGCAGATCCGCGGGTGTGGTTGGTTGAGGTAGCGGCGTTTGAAGTAGATGAGCATCAGGTGCAGCCACCAGGCCGGGTCGGCGCGGGCAGGGAGGGCGATCGCCTGCTGGTGGTAGATCAGCTGCCGGTAGTGGTCGCCGTGGGTGTCGGCGTGGGTTTCGAGGTAGAGGCGCATCTGCTCGTGGGCGATGGCACCGGAGGACAGGCACAGGCCAAGGGCCGGTGCGAGGCGGGTGATCATGCCGGAGTCGACGGGGATGATGCCGCAGTGGTAGCCGCGGGCGTAGAGCAGTGAGCACTGCGCGACTTTGTAGGAGGCGTGCGCGACGTTGGTCGCGAAGTCGGCGATGACGGTGGTCGCGTCGCCGTCGAGGAGGTAGTCGTCGGCGCGGCCGTCGAGGAAGTCGGTCAGTGACCGGAGATAGCCGATGCGGGCCGCGGGCAGGCCGAGTGGCTGGATGATCCTTACGATTTCGTCGTCGGGCATGTCCTTCAGTGCGTCGAAGCCTAGGTGCGCTGATCGGGTGACGACGGCGGAGTAGGTGTTGATCATGGTGTAGGAGATGCGGGTGCTCCAGCCGGCGACGAGCATCCGCATCCGGTAGTCGGTGATCCAGGTCGGCCACCATCGGTTCTCGTCGTGGTTGGCCTGCACATCGGTGGTGACGTCGTCCTGGGCTGCGGCCAGGGTCACCAGGCGGGTCAGGCGCTGATGTGAGTCGATGTCAGTGTCAGGCGGGTTCATCGTGCCTCCACGGCTCGGGCGAGACGTACGGCGCTGTAGGCAAGAGCCAAATTCGATGAAACCACGGGGATACCGAGTTCATGCTGCAGCAACGCGCTGGCGTCGATCGTCGGCCAGGCAGTGCAGGACAACACCACCGCGTCGGCTCGGGCGAGTTGTTCTTCGCCGATGCGGTGCACGAGGGCGGCGATGCGTTCGGGGGTGACGGCGGTGAAGTCATCCAGCAGGGCCAGGTCGAGGCTGGCATGTCCGGCGACGTCGAAGCCTGCCTCATGCAGGCGGGCGGCCTGGATCTGGGTGTGCCGGGTCGGGTAGGGGGTGGCGAGGACGATCGTGGAGGCGGTCAGAGCGCGGAGCAGCGTTTGCAGGGCGCCGAAGGCGTCGACCACCGCGGTCTGCTGGTAGGCCTCCGGGGTGAGAAATCCGGTCGAAGTGCACGCCACGAGGGTGCCGGCCAAACTCAGGCGAGCGAATTGCCCGAGGGTGTCGGGGACGGCTGCGGCGATCTCGGCGAGGAAATCGTCGGCGTCGCGGTATCGGCGGGCGGGTACGAGCCGGGCGTAGTGAAATATCAGGCGGTCCAGGCCGAGGCGCGGGAGCTCGGTTTCGACCATGGTGTTGCCCCAGGGCACGAGCACTCCGACGTGGGCGGACCCGTGCAGCTGGCCATGGGTTTCGTGGAGTACGGCCATGGTGTCGGTGGCGGCCTCAGCCGGCATCGCGGGCCCCGTAGATGAAGCGGGGCGCGTGTTCGGTGACGGTCAGGTCTGCCGGGGTGAAGCGGGGCACGACAGCGTCGCGTTCGACGACCTGGATCGGGTAGGAGCCGAGTCTTCGGTACCAGGTGCCGCGGCCGGTGACGAAGAACGAGTGCAGGCCGCGCAGCCGTAATCCGATGGGGTAGACGCGCCGCTTCATGGGCTGGTCCCAGATGTTGTCGATGTCCGCTTTCCAGGTCATAAAGTGTTCCTGCGACGGCGACTCCTCTACGGGATTCATGCCGGCCAGCGGTGTTCCGGGGTAGGCGCGGGCTTGCCGCACGTTGGTGCGATGACATAAGGCGCCTGCGGTCATGAGCTCGTCGAGGCCTTGGAGGTTCGCCAGGTGCGTGCGGTGTGTTTCGCCCGGCAGACCGTAGATGATGTTGATGCCGGGTAGCAGCGCTGGCAGGCCGGCGGGGCCGCGCTGATTGCCGACGTCGTTGATGTTGTCGATCGCCCGTCGCAGGATCTGCGGTGTGCAGGTGAGCGCGTTGGCTCCGATCACTGCCGGGTCGAAGGACTCCATCCCCATCGGTGCGCAGTTGCCTTCGCTGCAGTGCTCGACGATCAGCCTGGCGATCCGGGCACCGGCGGGTGACGCCACCGCCAGCGGGTCGGCGTTGTCGATGTGCAGCACTTCCAGGGCCGGACACGCCGCACGGATACCGGCGAGCAGACGTTCGATCTGCGCGACGTCGCGGTTCCAGGCGGAGAAGAAGCAGGTCTGCTGGCCGAGGCGCAAGTTTCGGACACCGGCGGCGTAGAGCTGCCGGACCTCGTCGAGGATGTCCTCGAGGTCGCGGAAGACCACAGCCGGGGACTTCGCCGGCTCGTTGCAGAAGCTGCAGTACCGGCGGCGGGTGCAGCCGCGATACAGCTCGATCTCCGCGACCGAGGTCCAGCCGAGTTGGCCGATCAGGTCGGTGAACGAGTCCCGGTCGGTACGAAGCTCCTCGTATGCGGCGCCGGTCCGGCTGCCCAGGGCGACGTTCTTGGAAGTGATGGTGTGCGTATGGACGGCGTCGAACAAGGCGGCGTAGCCGGCGGCGTTGTCGAGCACGTGGTTGGCCATCGGGCCGAGCAACACACGGCGCCCTCGCACGCACGCCAGGACTCTGATGATCTCGTCGAGCGAGCCGTTGTGGGCGTGCAGGTGAACGGACGGGACAGCATCGCCTGCCACGACGATCACTGTTGCCGCATCGCGCAGCAGCTTGATCGCGTTGCCCCGGTTCTGCGAGGCAGAGTACGTCAGCGGATCTGATACCGGCGGTGGTGTCAACGGCTCACCACCGTTGAGTTCCCAGCGGACATCGTCGATGGTTAGGTAGCGCACGTCGCGATTCGGGCCGACTGCGGTGAGCGCCGACCATGCCTGCCGGACATACGTCGACAGGTACGGCGGGACCCCCAGCCCGCTCGGCTCAACGGTGTAGCAGTCCAGGATCACCGCAGTGTCCACGTAAAAGCCCTCCCCCGAGCAACGAGCCGGCTTGTTGGCAAGGGGTGGCCCGATGGCCGCTACAACCTCACCCGAGGCACTACGCATCGTTACAACACGATGACTCAAAGTCAGTCGGCAGGGAAGGCTGCACGGCAATAAATCTATGCGGGTAAATATTGTTTTCAATCCAGCGGACACCCTCCGCCCTGCCTGCGGCCAGCATCGACCACCTGCTGACCCGAGAGATTCAACTGAATGGTGGCCTTCACGGTCATCACAATGATCGACGTGCCCGATCGAGGTACACGGGGATCAGGAATGCGGGAAACGCTCGAGTCATGGCACACATGAGCAAACGAGGAAACTCGTACTGTCTACGGTGGCGGTTCGCGGCCCGGCAGGAGTGCTGCACGTTCCGCGGCCCGTCGGACACCAAAGCGATCGCCGCGAAGCTGTACGTCGAAGTCCGCCAGCATCAGGTCAACGTTGGCCAGGTGTATGCGGCGATAGACCCGGACTCGGCCAAGGCACCGGCCCGGAAGCAAACACCGCTGCTGCGGGACTGGATCAAACGCTGGGTCAAGCTGAAGGTCGACGTCTCCCCCGCCACTCATACCGAGTACGCGCGACTGCTGCGCTACCGCGTCGCCCGCGATCTCGGCGACCTGCGCATCGGGGACATCACCCGCTACGACCACCTCGGGGCCTTCCCTCTTGATCTTGGACACTTGAACCTTGGATCGTGAGGTCCGGGTAGATCAGGAGTCCTGGAACAGCATGGCGAACAAGCACTATCCCGCACAGTTCAAGGCCGACGCGGTGGCGTTGTACCGGTCTCGGCCGGGCGCCACGATCGCGGTGATCGCCGCCGATCTACACCGATACCGCGCATCACCCGCTCGACGCGTTTGTGGTTGACCAGCGTGCCGCGATCGCGCAGCTCGGCGGTGATCCGCGGAACGCCGTAGGTGTTGTCGGCCGCATGGATTTTGCGGATCTGCCCGGCCAGTGCGGTGTCGGCGGCCTGCCGGGCCGCCCGGACCCCGGCAGCCGACGTCCAGTAGTAGTAGCTCGACCGAGCCACGCCCAGGATCTGACACAACCGCTTCACGCCGTAGCGCTGCTGGTGGTCGGCAACGAACTGGAAGCGGCGGTCAAGGCCCCCGATCTGATCGGCCGTGGCTTCACCGCCCCGGCGGTCAACCAGCGCTACGTCGGTGACATCACGTATCTGCCGGTCGGTGAGCGCGGGTTCCTCTACCTGGCCACCGTCATCGACCTGCACTCACGCCGCCTGGCAGGCTGGGCGATCGCCGATCACATGCGCACCGACTTGATCATCGACGCGCTCACCGCCGCCCGGCGCACCCGGGGCAGCCTGGCCGGGGCGATCTTCCATTCCGAACACGGAGCGCAATACACATCGAAAGCCTTCGCTGCTGCCTGCGCGGCGGCCGGGGTTCGGCAGTCGATGAGCAAGGTCGGCAGCTCGGCCGACAACGCCCTCGCGGAGTCGTTCAACGCCACCTTCAAACGCGAGACCCTGCAAGGCCGCCGCGCGTTCACCGACGAACGCGACGCGCGGCTCACCAGCTTCCGCTGGCTTGCACCGCTACAACACCGTCCGTCGCCATTCTCGGCTCGCACAGCAGTCCCCGATCACCTACGAGCGGATCCAAGAAAGATCAGCTATCATCCCACAAGCCGCATAAACCCCGTGTCCAAGTTCCGGGGGTAAGGCCCATCGACGAACTCACCCGCCAGCTGCACACCATCATCGACACCCACTACCCACACCTGCTGCAACGGCTGGGCGTCGGCCCGGACAACGCCGCCACCCTGCTGATCACCGCCGGCGACAGCCCCGACCGGCTCCGCCACGAAAGCGCGTTCGCCGCGCTCTGCGGCGTCAGCCCCGTCGAAGTGTCTTCCGGGCCCCGAAAACGCCACCGTCTGAACATCGGCGGCGACCGGCAAGCCAATGCCGCGCTCTACCGCATCGTCATCACCCGGCTACGCCACGACCCCGTCACCCGCACCTACCGCGACCGGCGTATCACCGAAGGCAAAACTCCCCGCGAAGTCATCCGCGCCCTCAAACGCTACATAGCACGCGAAATCTACACACTTCTAACCTACGCAACCCCTTGACGAACATAGGGGCATCCAGCCAACCAACTCTCCATCAAACCCGGGGCTTGACACTGTGATTATGCCGACGCCATCCGCTGGCTCGCCGACGACCCGGCGGACCGCCAGCGCACCGGAATCCTCGGCTGCACGAGGTGGAACCTTGACGACCCGATGACGCCCGGACCTCCAGCCATGACTGCGTCCGTTCGGTTCCATGGATGCGCACTCAACTCTCACGCGGGGCCAAGACTGCGCGAGGTCGACGTTGACCCCCTCGATTCCACCTCCGGCTGGCGCGGACAGGCTCCCATAGAGCTGCCGACCGGCGGCATGGCATCAAGACTCTATTGATCATCAGGCATGATGAGACGATGCACAGATGGGGACGACTGCTTGTCAAGATCGGGTGGACGTTCGCGGCAGTCGGAATGGTCGCATCAGTAGCCTTGTTCATGTGGCTGGTGCTTACGGCGAGCGACGACCAAAAGTTCAACAGGTTAGTTGGATTTTCCAATATATTCGCATTCGTGGTCGGCGTTTTCGGCTTATTGGTTGCCGCACTGGGCATTCAGCAGTCGAATAAAGAAGCGCCCGCAGAGGCAGCCATAACCAGCATCCTTCGCAATCAAATCGGATACTATGACGGTGCCGGCTGGACTAAGCGCGCGATTCAACTTTTTGTGCAGCGGGAAGGCGTTGGCCGTGCAAGTGCGGCAACGACACTAAAGACATGGTCTTTGAGCTCAAAGCAAAGAGCGATCATTTTGACCGGAGAATTCGGCTGCGGTAAGACCTGGGTACTGTTAAGGCTCGCACGCGACCTTGCCAAACTCCGATTGAGGCATGGCGCATCGATCCCTTTTCCGGTTTATTTGAGCCTCGGCAGGCTCGCCCACACTAAGGTCTCTAGCAAAGCGGAGCTGATGGCGCTCGCGTTTCCAACGCCAATATCTCTTGCTGACGGAATTGGACCTGGCGAGCCCATCCTTATGATCCTTGATGGTATTGACGAAATGGTCAACGTTTCAGGGGCAAATATCGATCGAGTGAAGGCGTTGCTCAGCCTGGTTTCGCAGTCGACCTCAAGATCTACCAGGTTTGTCGTCGGGTGTCGCGCACAAACGCTTGGCGCCGTTAGGCTCAGTGACGAGTTAGAGTTGGCCTTGCGTCGGCAAGAAGACCACGATGCCACAAAGTGGTCGAATGAGCAGGCATTAGGATCCATGGCCTTTGTTGGGCTGCTTACCATAGAAGCGATCACGGCCGAGCAGGCGGACGCCTATCTGAGCCGGTCACCCGCCGCTAGCACCTGGCAGAAGGTTCGAAGCGAACCGGCTTTCCAGAATCTTGCGCATGCTTCCTTCACTCTTTCACTTCTTGTTGATGCACTTCCGACGCTTTACCGGCAGGGAGCGGCATGCGCTGACCTGCCGGGTTTGTACGCCGCTGCTACTACCGCATGGCTGCTTCGGGCCGGCGTGGCGAAGGGCGACATCTCTGATTACGAGCTTCGATTGCAGCAGGTGGCAACCGCACACCTGCTCGGAATGAACGACGGCGAGCATCCGGAAATGAGTAAGATACTGGACCGCGCGGGAATTCTTAAGGAAGGCGGCCAGGGCTGGAGCGGATTCCGCCATTACACTTTTGCAGAGTACTACCTTGCCTGCGCGATCTATCGCGCAACGGAGACGCACTCATCGGACATCCTGGGCCGCGTAGATCTGATCTATGCCTACAATGTTAATCGCTTCCTTATCCCGATGCTTAACCGACGCGCAGCTGCCGCTGATTCCGGATCTGAAAACGAGCGAGTCGCCGTCGTTACGGGGACTCAGTTCCGGCGCTTTTTAAAAGAAACCGGCTGGAGGCGGAAGGGTTATGGGTATTGGCGGTCTATCGCTGGCGTCGATGGAATCATCCCCTGGGAAACCGGAGACCCGGGAAGCCTTGCTATTGCGGTGGACGGCCCACAGGATCTTCTCGGCGCCGATGGCGTTTCGCAAAATCCGATCGGAGGCATTTCGTGGTACGACGCCTTCCAATACGCCTGCTGGGTCGGAGGGCGCTTGCCGACCACCGAGGAAGTTCTCGCCATGGAAACCGAAAACGGGACTCCACCCCGTCTCTGGACTGGTACATGGCATCGAGAGATAAGCGCGTTGATTCAGGTCGTTAATCGAGTCGACGACCCAGCCACCCCACGGCTGGAAGGCATAAATCCTGATCTTCGAGTAGAGAATCTTGGATTTGCCGTTGCACTTCATGGCCTAGGCTCAATGACGCTTCCCTAAGCGCGCTCATCGATGGATTGTAGCCGCGAGCAAGCGTTGCCCACTTCTACTGCCGTCCGCGCAACATCCCGCGCCCAGCGGTTCCTCGGCGTTGGCGACGATCGCGGATCGCCCCGCCCTGCGAAGCAATGGTACGGCTGGCCCAGTGTTCCTGCGCGGACAGTCATCCACACGGGCCCATCGGCATAACCACGAGGTCCGCATAAGTGCCGTTATGCCGACTTCGGCATAACGGCACGAACCCGCATTGCAGCGCCGTGGTGGCGACGAGGTGATCGCCGCGGCGTTGCAGGGTGAGGCACCGGGTCAGGGTCCGCATCCGCAGTGGTACGACGATCCGCCCTTCGAGGGCCAGCTGGGCGATCCAGGTGGGCGGGATGTCGCCGGCTTCGACGGTGACGATGATCGCGTCGAAAGGCGCGCGCCGGGCGGGTGCCCGAGGTCGCCGTCGCCGTGCACCACCTGGACCTGGGAGTAGCTGGCCCGGTCCAGGTAGGTGCGGGCGGCGGTGGTGATGTCGGCGTCGATGTCGACGGTGGCCACGTGCCCGTCCGGACCGACCAGCTCGGCGATCAGGGCCGCGTTGTAGCCCCCGGAGCCGATCTCGAGGACGCGCGAGCCGGGCCGCAGCCCGGCCTCGGCCAGCATGAGGACCTGGAGCCACGGGGCGGACACCGAACTCATCGGCCTGCCGTCCGGCCCGCGTTTCGTGGCGACGGTCGTGTCCTCGTATGCCTCGACCGCGGTGACGGGGTCGGGAACGAACAGGTGTCGAGGCACCATGCGCACCGCTGCCTCGATCGCGGGTGTCCGGATCCGGTGCTCCGCTACCAGCTGTGTCGCCAGACGGTCTCGTAGCCGCTCGGGTGACATGTCCTTCACGACAGCGTTCACTGGCATCGTCCTCTGCGTAGGCGCCCGGTCCGGGCAGGCGGTTTGTAGGGGTGCGCGGTCATGGCAGGCAATCTCGGCGGCAGGTCGGTCACGGCTGCAGGTGGGTGCTCGCGGGTCACCAGGCGAGTGGTGCAGCACGCGCGGCGGCAGCACGGGCAGGGGCCAGTCGTCCGGGACTCGCCACTGCGACCAGCCTTCGGACAGCGGTCCTTCACCGGCTTCCGCGAAGGCGACAGCGCGCTGCCGGGCCGCTTGGACCCGCTCGTCGTCAGCGTCCGAGATCAACCCCAGGGCGCGGGCCTAGGCGTACTCGTCTTCGTCTTTCCACCGCACCGTCCTGGTGGCCGGGTCGACCATGAGTTCCAACAGGAGATCGCAGACGTCGATGCCGATCGGCGTGCGAGTGACCGGCCGCTCAAAGTTGATCTTCCAATGGGTGGGGCCGCCGTCGACAGGTATATACGCCTGGAGGGAGAGGTCGGGGTTGAGGCCGATCCAGGTCACGACGATCGTGTCCCGCCACACCCACTGGCCGAGCTCCCACGTCCCGGCGGCCAGGTCGGCTACTGCCTGGTGACGGGATTGGCCGTTGCCGTCGGTGAGCCACGTGATCCAGGTGGTCAGGGCATACCCGACGGTACCGGGCCAGCTGACGAGCACGAGCTTGTGCCCGTCGTCGTGCAGCACGCGGTGGGCGGCGGCGGTCCACACGCGGCCGTTGAGCACGTCGCGGCGTACCACGGTGATCGCTACACCGAAGGGCGGCGGGATCATCGAGGGTTCTCCGTTTCGCCGGTGGATGGCTGGCTGGCCCGGTCCTGGATGGTGAGCTGGTCTCCGTTCAGCCGCGGCGACCTGCCCGGCAGCCCTGAGCGAGCCGTCCGGCCCGCCGCGCGGCCCGACCGGCGTGCCCGGTTTCGCCGCCTGACCGCCGGGGTCACCGGTGACGGTCGGCGCAGGGCGGCCCCGGGCCGCTACCAAGGCGGCCCGGTAGGCGGCGATCACGTCCGGCGACGGCTCGGGCATCGAGGTGAAGGTCGCGCCCGCCGGCATCAGCCGCATGTCCACCGGCACCGGCCTCAGCGCAACCACCTGCGGATCTATGACGGGAATTCGGTGTCGGCCGTCCGGTTCGCGTTCTCCTGGACGATCTCATTCATCAGGTCACGCAGATCGTCCATGTTCTGGTTCTCGACGACCCGCAGCAGGTAGAGGTACATCTGCTCGGCGCCGATGTGCCGGGCGATCTGGAGCGTGTCCCGGATCTTCTGGATCTCCCCGACGTCACCGGTCTTCATTTCGGCGAGCTTCTTGAGCAACGCGGTCAGCAGATCCGGCCTGCGGGCCTGCTTCTGTCCGGGCACCTTCGGATACTTCTCGTCGTACGCGTAGTCCTCATCGTCCAGCGAGACGCCGAGCATCCTCAGGATCGCCAGCTCGAAGGCCTTGCCGCGCATGCTGTTGTCGCGGATGCCGACGTAGCGGCCCAGGTAGAGGCGCCACTGCTCGTCGAAGAGCTTCCGGATCTCCGCGTCGCGTTGCGCGACGAGTTCCGGCTTGTTCGCGTACTGCTTCCTGATCTTGTTGATCTGCACTTCCAGCGCGCGGCGGAACCTGCTGTCGCGCCAGGCGGTGAGCAGATGCTCCAGCTGGCCGACCCGGTACTTGTCCCGGGACCCGAGCGCCTGCAGCGCGGCCAGGTCACGCAGCCGCGGATCCGAGCCGTCGGCCAGGCCCGGCATGGTCAGCAGGAACTCGACCGACCAGTAGTACAGGAACGGGAACTTCGTGAGGATGACGCGGCCGTCCATCTCGACGCCGATCGTCCAGGGATCGCCCGGTCCCCCAGGCCCGGCCGCGACCGGGCGTGCCGGTGCAACCAGCAACGCGCCGAGCATCGCGATGATCAGCGTGAAAACACTGAGCCGTCGTCTCGTGGCCGGCATGCGCAGCCCCCGCCCGTGGATTCCGGTTCACGATAATACCGACCGACGTCAATGCAATGGATCTCCCGAGTAGGTGGCGTAGAAGGCGCGCAGCGCGCCCGGCTCGTCCACGGCGCTCGCCAGGGCCAGCACCGGCCAGATCCGGCTGTGGCCCGGCCCGACATGTCGCAGCGAGGCGTACTCGAAGTCGTCCTCCCAGACGCCGCCTAGCCCGCGCCGCAGCACCTCGCCGAGGTACCACGACGCGCCGCCGCTGAAGTCCGCACGGCTGCCGTCGGTCAGCGCCGCGGCCGGCACGCCGGAGCGTCGCAGCGCCTGCTCCAGCCGGTCCAGCGAGGACACCGAGAAGTCCCAGGTCACGTCCGGCCCGTAGGTGGCCGCCCATGCCGGGAACGCTTCCTGCTGCCAGGCCGCCCACTCGACCGGCTCGGGCACGGTGGGCCCGGCGGCAGCGGACCAGATGTGATGCAGGGAGGCCAGGCTCCCGGCCGGTCCCCCGGCGGCGGCGTCGATCTCCTCAAGCGGCGCGACCGGGGCGAGCCCGAGCTCCGGACCAGCCACCACAAGCGGGCCGCCGGCCCGCTCGTCCCAGCGCCACTCGCCGCCGGCGACCTCGAGCAGCGACTCACCGAGGTAGGCGGCAGCACCGAGCAGCATCTCGTGGTCCAGCGACGGCAACGCCCGCTGCAGCGCCACCAGGGAGCCGGCCGACCGGTCGGTGACGAACCCGACCGCGTCCCCCATCAGCTGGATGCGGGCCTCGGCCAGCTCGAGCCACGCGGTGAGGGCCTCCACCCCGCCAATCTAACGAAGGTGACCTGCCAACTCTGCGCCGCGATCGTTGACCGGCTCACCTTCGGCGGCAACATCATCGAAGACCGGCACCGACTCCTACCGGCTCGCAACGCCCGGCAGAAGCAGCAGGCGACCACGGCAAGCTGAACAGTCATCGCGGAACCGCCCGACCTACACCACTCGCTTCCAGCGACAGAACCGCCGACACAAGCACTACTCAGCACGTCGGTGAGATCCGAGGCCACAGCGATAGACGTGATCGGGCAGCCGATCCGCGATCCCCGCCCCGAACGCAGCGACAACGACGCCTACCAGCAGCTTCCATGAACCCCAGCCCGCAACGACGAGGATGCCACCCAACACGACAGAAAAGATCCTCATCATGAGGACCTGATCAGCGCGCAGCCTCACGTCTTGTTCCAGCGCACGCAGTCTCGCTGAACTGCGGATGATCTGTCGCCGAAGCTGTCGACATGCCGACGACCTACTGCTCAGAGACACCAGCTGTTCCTGATCCTGCTCGATCTTCTCCCGCAACACACCGACAACCCGGCTATCTGACCCGGCGCCGGTCACGACACCCACCTCCCGAACACTGCCGGCCTGCCAGAGCAGGCCGCGCCACCGATCTGAAACGCACATCCTCGCATGGCTCGGTACCGCCCGAGCAGCGATCGCGAACGGCCGCGACGACTGGTTCGAATGGGCGCACCACAACTCCGCCACGTACACATTGCCTGCTCGGGTGAGCAACGCGAACCGACCACCCTTGTGGTCCGGCGAGGCCATCGACTTCCGGCCGCCCCGGACCCGCATGGAAGGAAGACTCCAGCTCCATGGCCTCCAAGATCACCCCTGGTGACCTCCGGGCAGGCATGCACGTCTGGCCCACCGCGCGAACCCTGCTGGCCCAGCCGATCTGCTACCAGCAGCCACGGTGCGCGATCATCGCCCTGCACTGGCCGTACGTCGAGGTACGCCGCGCCCCGCGCCGACCCGGCACCAACGGCATCCACTACCCACGGATCGGCTCCACCGGGCACTCCAGCGGCCCACACCTCCACTTCGAGGTCCACCTCGATACCGGCAAGACAAGCGCTGAAGCCCTCGGCCCGATCCCCTGGATGGCGGCGCATGGAGCGCCACTCGACCAGGCTGGATAGCACCGGAAACGCAACGGGGACTGTCAAGGTTCGTTTACAGTCACCCCAGGACGATAAGGCGAAGCACCCACGACAGGGGTGGGTCCCGAACTCACGCCCAATGAACCCGCCGGAAGGCACCAGGACCCAATTCCCGCCCAGCCGGGACCGCTACTTGCGCTCAGAACCACAGCACGAAGCCCTGCCGGATCGGCACGACCAGAACCCCGCCGAACGCGCGCCACCACGGCCCGGCGACCGGGTCGGTCTGCGGCAGCGCGTGGCAGGCCGACCCGATCGGGGCGCCGGCAGTCAGCACCAGCACGATCGCGAACCGGACGATCGCCGAACACGCGGTGCCGGCCATCAGAAACAAGATGATCGACACGCAGACCGGGAACAGGACTCCCCCGGTCTGTCCGGCCGCCGTGATATGCGTGCGCATCGCCTGGAACGCACCCGCCGACGAGCTCCCCGAACGCGTCGCCGCTACCAGCGACAGCACCCGGCCTCGCGCTGGCCGGAGCCGGGCGATGGCGCTGGACACCCGCTTCGGCGGGCATCCAACGCCATCGTCATCGCGTGGCGTCCCTCAGGACAGGGCGGTCATCCACTGCCAGCCGCCGGCGCCGATCGGCATCGTGGCGCCCAGGCTGTCCGCGCCCTGGCTCGGGTAGAAGTTCAGCAAGCCGTCGGCGCTGGTGGCCCACATGTTCGGCGGACCGCCGTCGACCGAGGCGGCGACGAGCGGCCAGGCTACGGCCGGCCAGGTTCCGCGGTCGGCGGCGGAAGCTCTGCGAGCAGGAGGTGCTCCGACGCGACTGCTAGCGGAAACGCGAAAATCCTTGTCAGCGGACAGTTGAGTCCCGGCTCGCGGACACCGGAATTCCTGGTGCGCGGTCAGGTGACCTCGGTCGCGACCTTCTGAATCGGATCTCTCCGGCCGATCGGTGCGGGTGCTGACCCATGCACTCGAGCGGACCGGAGAGGCGCCCACCCGTACTCGCCGGCGGCGATCTCCCGGTCCGTTCCGCAGACTCCCAAGGCCAAGCCCTGCATCAGCAGCTCACCTACGCCGGGGGTGGGATCCGGCACATCGCTGATCCGAGCGCTGTCAGCCTTGTGCGGCTCCACGGTCAACGCGCGCATCGACTCTCCTCGGGCAGGCGACGAATCCGGCATATGGTGAAAGGTAGCCAGGCGGCTACCCGCCGTCAGCGCAGTGAAACGCGGGGCGCTCACCCTACGGCGAGCGCTTCTCGGGTACGAGACGTCAGGCCGATGGCGCATCCAGCTGCAAAGCGCTGCCGGGTGGGATCTCACCGGGGCCGGGCGGCATTCACTCCACGGTGGCGCCCGGCAGCTGCTCGAACAACGTGTCACGGCGCGGCTCGCCGTACTGACCCGGGGTCCGCCAGCATCGCCGTGTTGCGGCCCTGGTCAAAGCGCTGACGACGTTTAAGCTCCGGGCCCGGAGGTACTTCCCCTGCCATGGGTACCGACGCGGGTGACGGGTACGAATTCGTCGTAGTTGCCAACCGACTACCGGTCGACGAGGTAACTGACGGCGATGGGCCGCACCGATGGGAGCGCAGTCCCGGAGGGCTGGTCAGCGCCCTGCAGCCGGTCGTCCGTCAGATGCGCGGAGCCTGGGTCGGGTGGACGGGGAGCGCAGGAGAGGCACCTGATCCGTTCGACATCGACGGCATGCACTTGCGTCCCGTGCCACTGAGCGCCGAGGACGTCGACCTGTACTACGAAGGCCAGTCCAACGCAACCATCTGGCCGCTGTTCCACGACCTGGTCGAGCAGCCGACGCACCGCCGTGACTGGCGACGGGCCTACGAAGCGGTGAACCGCCGTTTCGCCCGAGCCGCAGCGGAGGTGGCCGCACCGAACGCGACAGTCTGGGTGCATGACTATCAGTTGCTGCTGGTGCCGGCGATGCTGCGTGAGCTGCGACCGGATGTACGCATCGGGTTCTTCCTGCACATCCCCTTCCCTCCGGTCGAACTCTTCATGCAGCTACCGCGCCGCCGGGAGCTGCTGCAAGGTCTACTCGGCGCCGACCTGGTCGGCTTCCAGGGTGCCCTGGCCGCACAGAACTTCCTGCGCCTGACGCGGCTGCTGCTGGAACTGGGCCCGAAAGACGACCGGGTCGAGGTAGACGGACGTACCGTCGTGGCACGAGCTTTTCCCATCTCCATCGACGTCGCTGAGGTGGATCAGCTCGCTGCCGACCCCGCGGTGCAGCAGCGGGCCCGGCAGCTACGGACGGAACTCGGCGGAGATCGGCGACTACTGCTCGGGGTCGACCGTCTCGACTACACCAAAGGCATCGAACAGCGCCTCGAGGCCCACCACGACCTACTCGCGGACGGAGAGATCTCCAACGACGACGTCGTGCTGGTACAGGTGGCCACCCCCAGCCGGCAACGCATCGCGCAGTATCAGCAGCTACGCGAGCGCGTCGAACGCGCGGTCGGACGCACCAACGGCGAATTCGGCGACGTCGGCCGTGCCCCGGTGCACTATCTGTTCCAGTCCTTCGGCCGGGCTGAACTCGTCGCCCTGTATCTCGCCGCCGACGTCATGCTGGTAACCCCTCTCCGCGACGGCATGAACCTCGTGGCCAAGGAATTCGTCGCGGCACGCCGGGACGAGCAAGGAGCACTGGTTCTCAGCGAGTTCACCGGCGCCGCCGCCGAACTCGACGACGCGTTTCTGATCAACGCTCACGACACCGACGACATCAAACGCGGAATCCTTGAGGCTCTCAACGCCGAATCACGGGACCTCACCGCGCGAATGCACCAGATGCGGGAACAGATCCGCGCGTATGATATCGACTATTGGGCCCGTGACTTCCTGGAAGTCCTCGGTGTTTCCGGAGCCCACGAGGCTGAACAGGCCGAAACGGCACAGCCCTGACTTGTTTATCGGAGAGGCTCTGATGTCCCAGCAATCGCACGAACCAATTAATGATGATTCCTCGCAGCAGAAGTCATCAGCGGAGCAGGAGAGATTCGGCAGTCTCACCGTCGAAGACGATCCTGACGGCACCACCGATCCCGCCGACCTCGCAGGGTCGGCCACTACGGACGACGCCAAGGTCGGCCCATCGGCCAACGAAGCTGACGATCTGTGAGTTTCTCCCGCCGCACGCGGCGACGGATGTGCAGGGCTGCTACCGACCCATCCTGACCTGGAATCCAATTCGGCACCGGGCACGCGGGATGATAGGGATCTTGGCCGGGAAGATGCTGGCGCAGTCTGTCTAACGTAGCGCCATGATCAAGAAGGCGTCGAGGCGGCCGGGGATGGGCGGGTTCTGGGTGGACCAGTCCATCGGCGCCGGTTCTGAAGCTGGGCTGCGCCTACATCGACGTCGGTCAGCGCGAGGCCGTCCAGGTGCCGCACCCGACGTGGACTCACGGAGTGCTAATTCACCGCGTCGTCTCCTACGCCGTGTTCGGACGCGCTCCGCAGGAGCGGTTCCCAGCCATGAACGGCCACGACATCCGTCAGGCTGCCCGCGCCGAGCTGGACGGCTACGGGGCGTGAGCGGCCCGGCGTCCCTGGATGTGGCTCGGCAGATCATCGCCGGTCTAGGCCTGACCTCGATGGCCCGGGGACGTCACGCACTGCGTACCGGGACCTGCTCACCAAGACGCGAGCGGTCGAACGGGCCGCCGCGCCGGCATGGTTGCTCGATCAGCTCCGGGCCCGCCGCCGTGGAGAGGACATCTCGTCACCCCGCCTACGGTTAGCGTGGATCGTCTGGCGTGACGCCGGCCGAACCACCCGGCGCTCCCACGCCGACACTTCGCGGCCAAACGAACGGTGAAGTAGCGTGTGCTCAGGATCTTTGATTGCGGCCCGTCCGAATACAGTCCCGTCCATGGGCTACGTCATTGCTGGCAGCTTCGGGTCGGGGGGCCGCATGAAAGGCCCCGTCGCGGGCGGCGGCCGGGGGTCAACGGCGCAGCGAGCCCGTGCTGTCATCCGCCACGTCGACGATGCACACCACGTTGTGGGTCTCGGCCCGATGTTGTGAGTCCAGCGTCCAGCCGGTCACGAACTGGCGGTCCTCGTCGAGCTTCGTCCCGGAGTAGGCCTCGAAGCGCGACAGGCAGCCTGCGGTGGCCTCGTCGGTCGGGCGGCCGGGCTTCACCGGCGAACCCTCGGGCAGCGTGTATGTCGCGAAGACCTCACCGTTGTGGGGCGACGTGCACGGCAGCGCCACCAGGTCGTGCTCGGAGGGGCCCTCGCTGCCCTTGACACAGTCGCCGGTACGCAGGTCGGCGAACCAGATCGGCTGCTCGACCTGGATGGCACCGGCGACGTCCCGCTGTGACCGGTCCGGGGTGGTCCGGGTGAGGGCCTTCGCCACGCCGAAGGCGAAGAGCGCCAGCCAGACGGCGGCGATGATCAGTGCCAGGATCGCGAAGACGCGGCCGCGACGGTCGCCGTTGCGCCTGCTCTGCCGCAGCCCGATGAACCCGAAGATCAGCCCGGGCAGGCTGCCGCAGCCGATCAGGGACAGGGTCAGCGCGGCGATCGAGAAGCCGTTGGTCTTGCCGTTCCAGGCGGGCGCGGCCGGCGGCGACGGGTAGGCGACCGCGAGTGGTGCCGGACGGTTCTGTTGATCCACCGGCGAGACGCTACATCGACGCGTTGCACCGTGTTGTCCCGGATGGACCTGGCGTTGCCATGATCACGATGGCGTCATTCATCGCTGGAGAGCTGACGGTCGACGGTGTAGTGCAGGTGGAGGACACGATCGCCCTGCACGACGGCGTCGGGGTTCTCCAGCAGTGCGGTGCCGGTGAAGCTGCCGAAGAACCGCACTCCTGCGCCGAGGACCACGGGAACGACGTCCATCGCCACCTCGTCGACGAGGCCGGCCGCGAACGCCTGCCCGCCGACGTCGCCGGCGGTCACGCAGATCAGGCCGTCTCCGGCGAGTTCTTTCGGCAGGCCGATGCCGGCCTCGACCGAGGCGGCCGTGTGGAACGGCGCGTCGGGGAATCTGGCCAGCCACTCCGGAGGCAGTGGCCGGTGGGTGACGACGACCAGGTGGTCGCCGCCGGCCGGCACTCCGGCCCAGCCGTCGGTGATGTCGAACAGGTGGCGGCCGATCACCGTGCAGGTGACGGCGTCCCAGAATGGCCGTAAGTACTCCGCGGAGGCGCGGCTCACCTGGAACGACCACTTGTCGTTCGCGTGGATGGTCACGTCGCCGTTGCCGTACCAGTCGAAGAGGGGTCCGACCGTGTCGTCCGGGTAGGCGATGTATCCGTCCGGCGAAGACTACGCCGCGCCGCCGGGTGACCGCTGCCTGAAATCGGCCTGCGGTCCTAACCGGCGTCCAGGTGGCGATGAAGTAGGGCCAGTCCTTCGTCGATGCGGGGTGCGTCGATCATGCCGTACCCGAAGACGACGCCCGGCGGGTCAGGCGCCGACGTGGCGATCTCCGGGAAGCTCGCCAGACCGACGCCGGCCGCCCGGGCGCGGACGAGTGCGTCGGCGGCGGTGGCTCCTCGCACCATCGCGCTCAGGTGCAGGCCGGCCGTGGACGGTACAACCGTGAGGTGTGCCGACAGCGGGCCGGCGAGCGCGGCCGCGATGCGCTCGTGGCGCTGCCGGTAGACCCGTCGGACCCTGCGTAGGTGCCGGGCGAACATGCCCTGTTCCACGAAGTCGGCCATGGCGGCCTGCAGGGGCAGGGCGGTGTGCCAGTCGGTGAGGAATTTGGCGGCGTGCAAGGGGTGACGCAGCGACGGCGGGTGGATCAGGAAGCCCAGCCGCAGAGTGGGCAGCAGGACCTTGGAGAACGATCCGACGTAGAGGACCCGGCCGCTGCGGTCGAGGCTGTGCAACGGCTCCAGCTGCTGTTCGGTGTAGCGGAATTCGCTGTCGTAGTCGTCCTCCACGATGGCGGCGTCGTGTCGTTGCGCCCAGGCGAGCAGTTCGACGCGCCGCCGCAGCGACAGGGCCACACCCGTGGGGTACTGGTGGGACGGCGTCACGTAGACGAGCCGCGCGTCCGCGGGCAGCGCGTCGACGATCAGGCCCTGGTCGTCGACCGGGACGCCGATCACCTTCGCGCCCTGGGCCTCCCACACGAGTCTCGGCGGTGCGTAACCGGGCTCCTCGATCGCCACCGTGGCGCCGGGTTCGAGCAGCACCCGCCCGATCAGGTCGAGTGCCTGCTGTACGCCGCAGGTCACCAGCACGTCCTGCGGATGTGTCTCGATGAACCGGGCGGTGCGCAGGTGGCGGGCGATGACGGTACGCAGCCCGGTGTGGCCGGCCGGTTCGGCGGGCATTCCGGTTCCCACGGCTGCCGGGCGGAACTGGTCGGTCAGCAGGCGGCGCCAGGCCGCGTACGGGAACAGGCGCGCATCGGGTGCGCCGACGCGAAAGTCGAACTCCGGCGCGTCGCTGAAGTCGGGTGGCACCGGCATCGACGGCCATACCGGGCGCGGGGTGAGCGGCCCGGTGGGCGTCTGTGGCACGGTCGGCTCGGCGAGGGGCAGGGCGTTGACGAAGGTCCCGGCACCCGGTCGGCCGGTCAGGTAGCCCTCGGCCGTCAGCCGCTCGTAGGCGGTCGTCACCGTGTTGCGGGAGACCTGGAGCTGCTCGGCCAGTTCGCGGCTGGAGGGCAGTGCCTCGTCCCGGCGCAGCCGCCCGTCCAGGACGGCGTCGCGCAGCTGCCGGTAGATCTGCCCCGCCAGGCCCCCGGTCCGGTCCAGCCGGACGGCTACATCCACGTCCCGAGATCCTAAGTGGCACCGTCAAGACACCGCCGAATTGGCCCTGTTCGATCAATAGCGCGGACTTCTACGGTTGTCGGCAGCGGGTAGAAATAAATCGGAATTCGACCGTCCGGACAGAAGACAACGGGGGTATCCGGTGAAAAGAAGTATTCGTTCGACATTGACGGCCATGGCCGTCGTGGTGGGCATGGCCGTTCCGCTCGGCGGAGTCGCCCAGGCGGCACCGCGGCAGGAGGCGGCACTGGCGATGGCACCGAACGCCACCGTCCGCCAGCAGATGCGCGACCAGCTGCGGGAGGCACCGGGCGGCAAGGTGACCGGGCCGGCCCAGATCACGTACGGCGACGGCGCGTTCGTCGTCGACTTCGTTCCCGAGGCCGGCGCCGCGTCCTCGGCGGTGCGGGCCGCGCCGAACTGCCCGGCGAACTGGGTCTGCTTCTACGACCTCACCAACTACGGCTATCCGCGCGGCAAGCTCCAGGACTGCGGCCAGCAGGACCTGGCGACTTGGGGCTGGCGCAACCGGGTCAACTCCGCCCACAACCATCACAGTGCATCGTCGGACTTCTGGGACATCGACGCCTACATCGGCTACTTCGACCTGGTCCCAGGGCAGGCGATCGCGGACGTCGGCACCGCCAAGAACAGGGTCGACCTGATCAACATCAACTGCGGCTGACTCGCCGCATGGACGCGGCCGGCCTGTCGAGGCGATAGCCCGTCCGGTGGTCCAGGACGCCGGTGGCATCCTGGACCACCGCATGCCCGGCGTCCGGATCACGCACCCACGCTGCCGCCGGCACCCCGGTAGGCGGCGACCAGGGCGGCGTACGTCTTGGCGCTGGGTTTCGGGGTGCGGTCGAGGGTCTGCCGGTCGACCTCGTGCAGGGCGTAGTGGAACGCGTAGCCGAAGATCCACTCGAAGTTTGTCCAGCAGCGTCCAGTGCAGGTAGCCCAGGACCGGCACGCCGTCGGCCATCGCCTGGTGCAGGCCGTCGAGGGCGGGGGCCAGGAAGGCGGCGCGCAGCGCGTCATCGGGGGTGGCCATCCCGTGTTCGGTGACCAGCACCGGGCGGCCGGTCGTCGTGTGGGCGTAGCGGACCCGCGCCGGCCAGTGACAGTGGTTCGACGGCGCTGCCCATCTGGTTGCGGGGCACGCCGGCCGGTGGGGGTACGACCCCGACACCGTCGTAGGTGAGCTGTTCGTAGTTCTGCACGCCGATGAAGTCGTCGTCGCGGGCCAGCTCGAGCCACCGCGCGTACACCTCTGATCGTTTACGGTCCCGCACGCCCGGGTCGTCGCCGGCCACCAGGTCGTCGACGATGGCGACGGAGAAGCCGACCGGCAGGTCGGGGCGGTGGGCCTTGATCGCGGCACGGGCCGCGCGGTGACCGGCGGTCATGCCGTCGGCCACCGCGTCCATCTCCCCGGGCAGCATGACGTTGGCGACCCGGCAGCGGGGCACGCCGGCGGCGCGGCTCGCGGCGTCGAGCGTGGCGCGTTCCCGGTCGCGGATCGCCGGTGGCAGGTCGAGCCAGGTCAGTAGGCGGGCCAGGTGGGGTTCGTTGAGGGTGACGGCGACCGCGAGCCGGTCGGCGAAGCGGGCCGCGACCCGGTCGCAGTAGCGGGCGAACGTTTCCGGGGTGCCGGGGTGCAGTCAGCCGCCGCGGGCGGCGAACCAGTGCGGTGTGGTGAAGTGGTTGAACGTGACGACCGGCGCCAGGTCCCGTTCGAGGCAGTGGTCGACGATCGCCTCGTAGTGGTCGAGGGCGGTCTCGTCGAAGACGCCGACTTCCGGTTCGACGCGGGTCCATTCGACGGAGAACCGGTGGGCCTTCTTTACAGTCCCCAATGGGCACCTGGGCCCGGCCCGAGCCCTCGCCCAGGAGAAGAGCCTCGCGTACGAGAGCGACGAGCCGGTCGTGACCCTGCAGGTGAGCCTGCCCGAAGGACAGAGCATCACGGTGCACATCGGCACCCACGGCGGGCCGGGCCGATGGCCGACTGGCCCACCTGGACGTCCACCGGCGACACCGGCCTGCCCGCACTGACGACGAAGGTCTCCGCCGAGATCCACGCCGCCTTCGGCATCCTGGCCGGCCTGGTCGACACCACCGAGAACGACTGAGGAGGCGGGCATGGCGGATCTGGTCTACACGCGGGTCTCCACCGACGAGCAGAGCACCCAGCGCCAGACGTACCTGCTCGGCCAGGCCGGGCTGATCGACGGCGCCGACGGGGTACGGCTGTTCAGCGACCCCGCCACCTCCTCCAAGATCCCGGCGCTCGAGCGGGCCGGGTTCAAGAAGCTGGCCGGCTACGCCCGGCCCGGGGACCGGCTCACCGTCTCCGAGCTGTACCGGCTGTGCCGCGACCTCACCGACATCCTCGCCCTGCGCACCTGGTGCCAACAGCACCAGGTGCAGCTGCGGGTTCTCGGCGGCGCCCTATCGAACTTCACCGACCTGGCCGCCACCGACGCGACCACCACCATGCTGGTCAACATCGTGGTCTCGGTCGGGCAGTTCCAGCGCGACCTACAAAACGAGCAGACCCGCGACGGCCTGCACGCAGGCTGGGCGAAAGGCAACGTCTCCGGCCGTCGGCCCCGCCACACCCAACTCGGCGTGACCGACCAGATCCGCCGCTCCTACCGCGACGACGGCATGAGCATTGCCGCCCTGGCCCGCGAACACGGCGTGAGCCGGGTCGCCATCCGAACCGCGCTCGCCGACCTGCTCCCCAACCAGCCCGAACAACCCACACCGGCCGCGGCCGCCGCCCAGGCCATACGAGTCGAGATCGCCGGCAAGGTGGCCAGCCACCTCACCAGCCGGACCGACCTCGGCGAGACGGAGCAGCACGCCCTGCACCGCGGACGCACAGTACGACGCGGCCAGGGCTTCAGCCTGCACGTGACCGCGCTACCGCAAGTCCACCAAGCGCTGCTCGCCGCCGCCGGCGCGCTCGACGCCGACGCGGCCGCGCCCGCCGACCGCAAGGCGTACCGCATCTACGCCGACCGGCTCCGGCTCGCCGTCCAGCTCGCCGCGCTCCCACCCGACAGCCGACCCGGGCCGCCGGACCTCAGCAAGTACGACACACTCCTACGTCAGCCGGCGGTGCCGTGACGAGGCATGCAGAGGGCTCGGACATCCGTGCAGCCGACGTTGAGGCAAACCGTGAGGCGCCGCGCGGTGATCGTTTCTGGGGCCTGGACCACGGGCAAGACCACGGCGCTCTGGCAGCTCGGCTGCATCCCACGAGCTCATGATCCGGCAGCGGTTCCCTGGCCAGGACCGCATCCCGATGTGGCATCAGCCTCAAGGCGTCAGCGACCGAGTACGAGGTATGCGAAACCGAAGACGCCGCGGTAGACGCTGACGTATTCGCGTAGCCGGACATCGAGTTCGTCCCGGAGGCCGGCCGCTTGCGGATCCTCGGGACGGCGCAGCAACCACGCCTGCCGGCCGGCAAGCCATGTTGACTCGAAGTCGTCCCATTCCCGCTGGTCGGCAACGCTCATGTGCAGGACTCGCCAGCCCAGCGATCGGGCATGCTCGATGAGATCTGGGAATGGCATGATTCCCGGGCCGATGATCTCGGTCGCTTCTGTTGTGGGCGGACGCTCCCAGAACCCGTCACCGAACAGCAGACGGCCGCCTGGCCGGACGAGGGTGGCGAGTGACTCGAGAGCTGCGGATGTGCCTCCTAACGCGTGAGAAGCGCCGATACACAAGACCCGGTCCGCGGGTTCCCGCCACGCCGACGCTTCCTGCTTCAGAAACGTCACCTGCTGGTCGAGTGCCCGATCGGCGGCGAGCGTACGGCCGCGCGCCAAGGCTGCGTCATCGGTGTCTACGCCGGTACCCGTTGCCGAGCCAGTGGCATCGGCGCTGACTGCCTGCAGCAACAGTTCGCCCCAGCCGCATCCGAGGTCCACCACGCGGACGCCGGCGGTAATGCCGAGTCGCTGGAGAAGAAGGTCGGCGTGGGTCTGCGACAGCGGCGTGTTCCAGCGCATCCCCGCGTAGCGTGCGGAGGTGAGATCGTCGACTGTAGACATCGCGCCAGTGTGCCAGGCCTTGATCCGCGTTACACCGCATTTACTCCTGGTCCCAGTGCCCTCAACTGGTATGTAAAGGCGTGCCTCTCGCCTCCGGCGGCACCTGGGCACGCATCGAGGACCATCTGCAAACGCAGGCCGACGCCGACGGCGATCTCGACTGGCGTACGCAGGTCGATTCCACCATCGTGCGGGCGCACCAGCACGCCGCCGGGGCTCGTAAAGGGGGCTGAGCCCAGCCGATTCTCGGGCAGCCCAAGGGATGGGTCGCTCGCAGGGAGGACTGACCACCAAACTGCATCTGCTGGCTGAGGGACGCGGCCGGAGCCTGGTCAAACGCCTCACACCCGGACAGGCCTCCGACACCAAGGAGTTGGTGCCGCTGCTGGACAACGTCGCGGTGGCCCGGCCCGAAGGCATCGGCCGCCCCCGCAAACGGCTTGATCACCTGACCGCGGACAAGGCGTACGGGTCGAAGGCCAACCGGCGTTCGCTGCGGGCCCGGCGGATCCCGCACACCATCCCCGAACGCGATGATGTGCGCACCAGCCGCGCTCGTAAGGGTTCGCGGGGCGGACGGCCACCGAAGTTCAACGCACAGCGCTACAAGGACCGTAACCAGGTCGAACGGGCCTTCAACCGGCTCAAGCAGTTCCGGGCCGTCGCGACCAGATACGACAAGCTCAAGGACCGTTACGAGGCAACGGTAACCATCGCCTCCATCATGATCTGGCTCCGAGCGAAACCGGACCGGAGGCGACCATGATCCGTCAGATGCGCTCTAGCCTGCTGCGCGCGGTCCAGGGCGGCCGGGGCTTCGGTGGCAACATCATCGAGACCGGCACCGACTCCTACCGGCTCCCCCACACCAGAACCGCTACCGCCGAGAACACCATCGCCAAGGCATGATCCGAGACGATCATGGTCACAGACCAGACCCCGCAGGATCACGACCAGCCGCAACTACGGTGCCAGCTGCTGAGCACCAGCTAACTGACCGTCGGCGCGCCGAGTGAATGTCCGGGCAGCGGGGGTCTCAGTCAGAAGCCGGTAGAGCCCTTCGGGGCTAGCCTCGACACGGTCGGTTCGCTGGTCAGCGCGCACATGACCGGTCGCGCCGGTCAATACCGGTAGCGAATGTCGGCGTGTCCCCGGGCGCCCAGAAAGTTGTCGACCGGCACGCCGCGGCTCTCCTGTTGGCCCGGCCGCCAGGAAACCGGATCGGGCGTGCTCCCGGCGGTGGAATTGGCACTCTCGACGCCGGAAGTCCCGTTGTCGCACCAGTATCGGACGGTGTTGTAGTCGAGACGGACGCTGAATGTGAGCGGGTGGGTTCCGTCCGCCTTCGGATAGTCGATCCCGACGGTGGCCATGGTGTTCGTGAACGGTGGCGCGGAGGCCGTGCCGTGGCAGCCGAACGAATCGTTGTAGTCGAGGACCACCGTCGGGTCGTGCGGTCCGTCGTAGTGGCAGACCTCGCCGGGGGTGCAGTATTCCGACCTTGTCGCGGTGAAGGTCACATGGTCGGTGCGGGCGTCCTCTCCCCTCGTCTCCAGGGTGAAGTCGATGTCGATGCGACTAGGGAACGGATTCTCGTGACGCGAGTGTCCGGCCGGCCGCGCCGAGGCCCGCTCGGGCGGGAGTATCAGGGGTGCCGACGAGCCGAGCAGAAGAATCACCATTGCGCCGGAGGTGTGGCGCAAAGACGTTGTCGCGGACATG
>NZ_QGGR01000052.1 GCF_003148685.1 Actinoplanes xinjiangensis
AGGCGAAGAAGTTGCGGTACGCGGTGTTCAGGTCCGCCAGGGCCTGTTGCAACACCACCGCCGACACCTCGCCCAGCCACGCCCGCTCCGGCGTGCTCTTGGCCTGCGTGATGATCCGCCTGGACAACTCGGCGTCCGTGACGTACGGCAAGTCCTGCTCGCGGGCCTGCTGGCGCAGCCTGAGTCCGTCGTTGAACACCACCCGCGCGCACCCGAACGCCCTGGCCAGCTCGATCTGCTGGCCGGGCGTCGGGTAGACGCGGAAGTGGTAACGGAGCTGCACGAGATTGAGTGTACAGAACTGTACAGTTGATGGCATGACCGAGACGAACGAGATCAGCGTGGTAGACCTGCGGAAGAACCTGGCCGACGTCCTGAACGACACCGCCGTGCAGAGCAAGACCTTCTACGTGACCCGCAACGGACGCCGTATCGCCGCCATCGTGCCGGTCCCCGTGGCCCAGCACAGCGAGCAGGCGCGCGGTTAAGGCACTGCCCGGGCCTTGGCGGCCCTCCCAGCACGGCCATTCACCCCCGACCTGAAGACCGGAGCACTGGCCCGCATTCCGGTAGCGTGCGTAAGTACCTGGAGGCCGCGCCGGCGATGCTGGCCCACGGTCCGTGGGCAGTGGTGCATGCCGTTTTCGACCGGGTGGTCGATACCTACGTCGACATCACTGCGGCATTGCAGACCGACCTCGACGCTGTCGAAGCGGGGGTGTTCGCCCGCGGTCCGAGCGTCAGCATGGAGCAGATCTACCAGCTCAAACGAGAGCTGATGGAGTTCAAGGCCGCGGTCGTGCCGCTACAACGGCCGTTGGTCTCGTTGACGAACGGGCAGATGGACACGGTCGTTCCGAAGGAGATCCGCCGCTACTTCCGTGACGTCGCTGACCACCATGCCCGGGCCGTCGACGCGGTCGTCAACTACGACGAACTGATCAATGCCATCCTGCAGGCACGGCTGGGGCAGGTGACCGTCGACCAGAACAACGACATGCGCAAGATCGCCTCATGGGCGGCGATCGCCGCGCTGCAGACCGCCATCGCCGGCATCTACGGCATGAACTTCGACTACATGCCGGAGCTGGAATGGCGGTACGGCTACCCGGGAGTCCTGCTGGTCATGCTGTTCAGTGCTGTGCTGCTCCATCGGCGGCTACGCGGTGCCGGCTGGTTGTAAGCCCGGCCGCGACGGCGAGCCGGCTCGGGCGGCTTCGGGCCGAGGGGAGCGAGTGACGCGGCGTGGTCACTTACCGGTAGGGACTCAGCCGGACGCGATTGTGGACGAGGCGCGGTACCGGAAGGCAGCTGCCGGAGGCAAGTCGCCGGTGGCCGGTGGGGCGTATGCTGCCCAGCGGGAGACAGCGCGCCGGCATCGGCGTCGGACGGACAAGAAGGGGGTGGTCGCGTTGACCAGCGAACCCCCGAGTACCGGGCACCACCCCCGATTCTTGTTGATCTGACCTGCCGCGCCGGGCATCCGACCGCGACAGGGCTGATATCCGTCGTGTCCCCGGTCCGGAGTCCCCATGCCGTCGAAGCGCCGCCTACTTGCCCTGCGTCCCACGTCGCCGAATCCGCGGCAACAGCAACCGGCCCCGCCGGCTGCCCCACCGCAGCCGCCTCCCGCCAAGTCGGTCGTCGATAGCGCGATCTACATCGACGGGCGGCGCACCGCGTCGCCGGAGTCACTGGCCGCCACCTACGAATGCCTGCGCGGCGACGCCCGGTCGATGGCGTGGATCGGCCTGTACCGGCCCAGCCCGCAGCAGGTCGCGTCACTCGCGCAGGAGTTCAAACTGCATGAGCTCGCAGTCGAGGACGCGGTCACCGCGCATCAGCGGCCCAAGCTCGAAAGGTACGGCGACACCCTGTTCGTGGTGCTGCGCGCCGCCCGCTACCTCGACGCTGAGGAAGAGGTCGAATTCAGCGAGTTGCACGTCTTCGTCGGCCCCGGATTCGTCGTCACGGTCCGCCACGGCGAAGCGCCCGACCTCGCGGCGACCCGGCGGCGGATGGAGTCCGAACCGGCGATCCTGGCCCGCGGACCTGAAGCCGTGCTGTACGCGATCCTGGACCAGGTCGTTGACGGCTATGCCCCGGTCGTGGCCGGTCTGGAGAACGACATCGACGAGATCGAAACCGAGGTCTTCAGCGGCGATCCCGAGGCCAGCCGCCGTATCTACGAACTGTCGCGCGAGGTCATCGAGTTCCAGCGCGCCACCCGGCCGCTGGTCGGCGTGCTCCATGGGCTGACCGCCGGGTTCGACAAGTACGGTATCGACGAGGAACTGCAACGCTATCTGCGCGACGTCGCCGACCACCTCACCCAGGTCGTCGAACGCGTCGACGGGTTCCGGCAACTGCTCCAGAACATCCTGACCGTCAACGCCACCCTGGTCGGCCAGCAGCAGAACGAGGAGATGAAACGCCTGACCGAGGCCGGGTACGCGCAGAACGAGGAGATCAAGAAGATCTCGTCATGGGCGGCGATCCTGTTCGCGCCCACCTTGATCGGCACCGTCTACGGCATGAACTTCGAAAACATGCCGGAACGGCAGTGGGAGTACGGCTACCCGTTCGCGGTCGGCATGATGGCCCTGGTCTGCTACACCCTCTACCTGATCTTCAAACGGCGCGACTGGCTCTGACCCACCACAGCGCCCCACGAGTCCCGAACGCTGATCGAGTGGGCACAATGAACGGTGAGTCACCCGGCAGGAGAGCCCCAGTGGGGCTCGGTGAGCTGCCGCGCGAAATCCTAAGGGGGGAGACGCCGCCCGTTGATCTGCTTCAGAGCGCCTGGTACGGCGGCGGTCTGGCCTCCGCCGGAGGAGACAGCTACTCGCCTGCGCAAGCTGCACGACACCATCGGAAGAGTCGACTCGTGAGCCGCTTGCTCCGCTGGCAGATCACAGGAGTGTTCATCACCTTCTCCAGCCTTCTGCTGGCGCTCGCTGTGATCGGCGCCTGGGGCTACTGGGCTGAAGACAGCACTGCCGTCCGCGCCATCACCGTGGTCATGTGCCTGATCTTCGCCAGTTGCGTCGGACTCAGCATCTCCATCGGCACCGTCGACTGGGATGAAGGGTTCCCGTGGCGACGTGCCGTCACGCTGCTGCTCTTCCTTCTATTGGGCTTCGGAGTCGGTTGGGCGCGCCTCGGCGTCCCGTAGGCCATCGAGTGTCCCGAGTCTTTGACCCGATTGCAGGACGCGGCGAGGCTGTCGAGGATGGTTTTGTTCGCGAGTTTGGGATTCTGTCACAGGAAGTGTGGAGACGCTTCCAGGCAGGTGATGCCATGGCTGGGTCCGATTCAGATGAGTACCTCTGGGGTGCGTAACGCCTTCGATGACAGGATGGTGCTGTGGCCACAGGTGTCGGGGTGGAGGTTGGCTGGGCTGAGTCGGCTTGGCAACGTCGGATCGTCAACGTGCGACCTCTCACCGGTGGCTGGACGTCAACCATGTTGGCCTTGACGGGAAACAACGGTGAGCAGGCTGTCCTCCGGCTGATGACGAAGGAGCCATGGCGTCGGCATGCAGCCGGGTTGCTCGCCAGAGAAGCGACCGTACAGCAGCAGCTCCACGGCTCCCGGATTCCAGCGCCTCGGAGCATTGCCCTCGACCTTTCCGGGGACACCGCCGGGGCGCCGGCTCATCTGATGTCATGGCTCCCCGGCAGGCTCCGCTTGGACTCTGCCGCCGAAGACGTCCTGGAGGTACTGGCGCAGGTACTCGTCGACATTCATAACTTCGAGCCCGGGCGGAACAGGCCCCGGAACTACCAATCATGGGCGCCCCCGAGCAAGCGAGTCATATCGCCGTGGGTGCAATGGCCGGCGCTGTGGCGTCAGGCTTTCGAGCTGCTGGAGCAGCCCGCCCCAGGTTATGCGGGTACGTTCCTGCACCGCGACTTCCATCTGGGCAATCTGCTGTGGTCGCAGGGGCGCATCAGCGGCGTGGTCGATTGGGTCGAGACGTCGTGGGGGCCGGCAGATCTGGACGTCGCGCACGCAGCGACCTATCTGGCCATGTTGCACGGCATTGAAGCTTCAGCCAGATTCACGGACGCATACCGCCGCCGCGCTGATGATCGTCGCGACGAGGAACAGTTCCGATACTGGAACGTCATGGACATCGTCGGCTACCTGCCCGACCCGGTGAAGGTCGTCCAACCATGGCGCGATTCCGGACTGGACATCAGCGACGATCTCGCTCGCAGCCGACTCGAACAGCGGCTCGAGTATGTCCTTCGGGCTGGCTGACGGCTCGACCTGCTCCACGTTCGCCGCGTGACTATATGAGCCTATGAATCTGGTCGAGCGGATCCCGATTCTCCAACGGTGCCCGCACCGCGGGGTGGTGTCATCGGCAGCGTAGAACTCGTTTGCGGAGCAGGTTGAAGCCTGCGCGGCCGTACATCTGCCGCCACCCTGATCATCTGGTCGAGCGTGACACCGACCGGCTTCGAGCCATCCTCGAACGATGCCCGGAACTGGCCGCCGCCGCTGACCTGGTTCGCTCGTTCGCCCACATGTTGACCGGCCTGCACGGCGACCGGCCCGGCGGATGGATCGTCGCGGCTCAACAGGCCGGATTGCCCGGCATCACCAGCTTCGCCAACGGTCTGACCAGGGACATGGACGCTGTCACCGCTGGCCTGACCCTGCCACATAGTTCAGGACCGGTGGAAGGCAACGTCAACCGGATCAAGATGCTGAAGAGGCAGATGTACGGCCGCGCAGGCTTCGATCTGCTCCGCAAGCGAGTCCTACTTGCCTATTGACGCCGAGCACGGAGGGCAACGAAGCCGCACGAGACATATGTGAAGATCGATCCGTGGACCCAATCGAGATCGAACCGACGGAGTCGGGTGGGTACAGCCTTTGGCTCGAAGCCGGCACCACCGACGTAGACGACGTCATCCGTGAACTCGGCCACGAGGCGAACGGCTATTTCTGGGAAGGCGTCGCTGAACTGCTCGTGGCATCTGAAGCACCGAGTCTTGCCGGGCGGTTCTCACCCGATCCGGAAGGCGGAGCCTTCTCGCCTACAGCGACGACCGCCCCGTACTCGAAGACCTGGCCGCTCGACTGCACAAGGTCGCAACAGAGGAGAGCGGACTGCGGCAACTGCTTGACGACGCGGAGGCAGAACAGCCCAGCGGTGCGAGGTGACCGAGAGCCGGCGTTTCTGCGACAGGAGCCAAACCTCAACAGAAATGCCCCGCGCCGATCAGGCTCGATGCTCGAACACGGAACAGGGCAACGGCGATGGCATCACCCGGCCGGGGGCCCGGGCTGGTCGTGCCGGACGCTGTGCCATAGCCTCTAGGGAACAGTCACGTGTCCCATGACCGCCTGTCGCTCCAGACCCCGGCGACCCGCTTCGTCGATCGATCTCGGAGACTCGGATGCGTATCGTTCCCAGGAAAATCGTCGTGCGGCATGTGCCCCCGGTGCGGGCAGACTGCGCCGACTGTCGAACGGGATCGCTGAGTGAGCACCTCAGCGCACTGATGGCTCCCATCTCCCGCGGAAGCCGGGACGCCTTCGTCACGCTCTTCGACCACACCCGCGGCACCGTGCGGGCCGGCATCAACTCACGCCTTCGAGACCCGCACTCCGCTGCGGCGGTCTTCGCGGCCACCTACGTTGAAGTGTGGTGGCTCGCCGGCAGTCACACCGACCCCGAGGTGGACGTCATCGCGTGGATCGACCGCATCGTCGACCGGCGCAGCGCGGAAGCCGGACCGGACCCAGTGGCGCCCCCGAAGGAACCCGGGTCGGTCGATGCCGCCGATCCGCAACACCTGCGGGCCGCGTTGGAACTTTCGTCGTTGCTGGGACGGCCGGTGGATTCGCTGACACGCCTTGATCTGGGACGGTGCTGACACCCCCCACCGACAGACTGAGCCCACGGCCGTCCCCGGCTCCAGCAGGTCAGACGCGATTCAACGCCGTTGGTGTGGTTGCTCGGCGGTGTGAACCTTCTTATCCGAACGACCTCACGTGGCCGGGGTTCCGGAAGGCGGCGATCCAGGAGACCATCGCGACCGGCACTCGCGAGCAGACCCCGATCGCCGACGATCTGGTCGCCGGGCCGGGGCTCGACCTCTACGCTCTGATTGCCGGCGGGGTCGACCATTTGCTAGCCGGCGGATGTCATATAAAACCTAAACTGCTTGAATCGGACGTTCCCTCAGATCGGCGAGCCCGCGGCCGAACCTCTGGCGTGGTCACCTCCGCACCCGCCGACGTCGTGGCCCTGCCGTGCCCGCCGGGATTCACCTTGCTGGGGGAACTCGGCCGCGGCCGTCAGGGCGTGGTTCACCGCATCCGGCGCGGCGCTCAGCAATACGCCATGAAGCTGTTCCATCCGGGCACCGGCTCCGTCACCGCGGTGCGCCGCGAGGCCGCCAAGCTGGCCACCGTCCGAGATGCCGGAGTGCCGCGAATCCACGAAGTGGGAACGGTCGGCGACCGGGTGTATCTCGTCATGGAGCTGGTGGAAGGCCGCTCGCTCAAGACGGCCTGGCGGGCCGGCCCGATGGCTCCGGACGCACTCCTGCGGGTAGCCATCGATGTGGCGTCGGCGCTGCGAGCGGTGCACGCAGCCGACCTGGTGCACGGTGACCTGCAGCCGGACAACGTCCTGCTCGGCCACGACGGTTCGGTCCGGCTCATCGACTTCTCGCTCGGCGCCCATCTGGTAGCCGATGGCACCGATCGGATGGTCGGCACCGCTCTCTACAGCTCGCCCGAGCAGAGCGGGATGCTGCACCGCCCGGTGGACGGGCGGGCCGACCTCTACTCCCTCGGCGTGCTGCTGTTCGAAGCGGCCACCGGCACACCACCTTTCACCGCGCCCGACCTCGGCGAACTGCTCCGGATGCACGCCGTGGCACCGGTGCCCGACCTCGCGAAAGTGGCGCCGGGCCTGCCCGCCGCGCTCGCCGGCGTCATCGAACGTCTGCTCGTCAAGGATCCCGACGACCGTTACCAGAGCGCCACCGCGGTTCTCGCCGAGCTACGGCGGATGACCGTCGGCGCCGGCAACCTCATGATCGCGGGCACCGCTTCGCCGGAACAGGACGGCGACCGCGTGCCGCTGGTCGGCCGTGACGCCGAACTGGAGGTCCTGCAAACAGGATGGGCCGAGGCACGTACCGGCCGGGGCTCTCTGATCATGGTGACGGGAGAGTCCGGAAGCGGGAAAAGCCGCCTGGTCCGGGAGCTGGCCGGCGGCGTGCCGGCCGGTTGCCCGAAGCTGTACGGCGCAGCCTCGCGCGGACAGCGGCAACCCCTGGCGCCGTTGCGCGCGGCGGTCGACGGGTATGTGCGCGAGCTCAGTGTGCTGCCGCCCGGTGAAGCGGAGGACGCCTTCCTGACGGTTCGCGCGGCCGCCCAGGACACCGCGGGTGTCATCGGGCACCTGACGGACTCCCTCGCAGGGATCCTCGGGACACCGTCGGACATCGGCCATCTCGATGAGGAGCGATACACCGCCGCACTTGCCGGCTTCCTGCTGGAGTTGGCGCGTCGCACCGGCGGCCTGCTGCTGCACCTGGACGACCTGCAGTGGTTCGACCGTTCCACCGTACGCGTGCTGGAGCACCTGGCCGTCGCGGCCGATCACGCGCCGCTGCTCGTGGTGCTCACCGCCCGCGCCGACGAGATGGACGTATCGCCGGCGGCGGCCGTCACCACCGTGCCCGCCGATCGGCTGACAACGCTGGAGCTGCCACCGCTGGCGGCTGCCACGACGGCCGAGCTGGTCACCGCGATCAACGGAGAGCTGGCCGTCAGCGGTGACCTCGCCGCCCGGCTGACCGCCCGGAGCCGGGGAAACCCGTTCATCATCGCCGAGTACGTACGCGCCCTCATCGACGCTGGCCTGGTGACCGTGAGCTGGGGGGAGTGGCGTGTCGAAACCGCCGCGCTCGATGTCCTCACGCTTCCGCAGCACGTCGCCGACCTGGTCCGCCGGCGCGTCGAGGACCTGGACACGCGGAGCCGTCGTCTGCTGGGTATCGCGGCGATCCTCGGCTACCGGTTCCGGGCCGAGCTGCTGACCTCCCTCGGTGGGCTCCCGCAGCGTACGGTGGCGATTCTGCTCGCCGATGCCGCCCGCCTCGCCCTGGTGGAACGGCACGGCGAGGGCGACTACGGCTTCCTGCACGAGCGGATCCGGGCGGCCCTCGTGGACCAGTTCGACGACGTGACCCGGCGACGGATCCACGACGACGTCGCCGATCTGCTCAGCCGGCGGACCACGACCGAGCCGGCGGCCGTCTATGCCCTGGCCCACCACCGGATGGCTGGTACGCCCGGACACGACCCCGCCGGCGCCGTCGCGGCCTGCCGTGCCGCCGGGGTGCTCGCCCTGGCCGAACAGGCACCCGAGACCGCCGTGACTTTCTTGGAGTACGCCGCAAGGACAGCCGACGACGGGGCCGTCGCGTTGGACGATTCCTTCGGTGAGCTACTCGCCACCGCGTATCACCGGGCCGCCCGGCTCGACGACGCCGTCGCCGCCTTCCAGGACACCCTGCGGCGTGCCACGGACCCCCTGCGGCGGGCCCGTCTGCTGTACCTGTTGAGCACCGTGTACGAGTCGGCCTGGAACAGTGCGGGGCAGATCAGTGCGGGCGAACAGGCGCTCACCGAACTCGGCCGTACCCTGCCCCGCGGGAACGCCGCCCGGCTGGCCGCCGCCCTCGGCTACTTTCTGCTGGGCTGGATCGTCTGGATCACCCGGGTGGGGCGCGGCAGCCGGGTACCCCGGGTCCGCGAGCGCTACCTGCTGCAATGCTCCATCGGCGAGAGCCTCGGATCCGCGTACATCCGGCAGCTGCAACCGGCGAAGTCGGTGATCTTCGCGCTGCGCGCACCCTACTTCACCCAGCGCGCCGGAAGGTCCGCGGAGACCCTTCGGGCGATGAGCTCGGTGGCGCTGTTACTGGAGTTCAGCGGCTTCACCCGGCTGGCCGATCGGCTGTCCGCCGCGGTCCGGCGAGGCGCCGCCGACCTCGACGACAAACCGTTGAAGGCCCGGCTCGCCTGGAGCCGTGCGATCGCCCGGCACGGTAGCGGTAACGACGACGGCACGGAGGTGCAGCGGGTTCTGGACGAGCACGACCACTGGCTGGACATCGGGCTGGCACTCGACGCGTACGCGGTGCTCTCCTGGGACTGGCTGCTGCGCGGCGACATGGCAGTCGCGGAGTCCGGCCTCGACCGCGCACGACGGCGCGCCGCGTCGGGCGGGATGAGCGGCCGCAGCGCTGTCGTGGCCGCCGACGCCTGCCTGCTGGCGCTCCGCGGGCGCGCGGGTGAAGCGGCCCTGCTACTGCACTCGATCGACGGCGACGAGATCCCTCTGCATCAATGGCTGGACCTGCTGATCGGCAGGTTGCAGACCGCCGTCGAACGGGAGGACTTCGGCGAGGACTACGAGCGCGACCTGGCAGCGTTCGACGCCTTCGGACTCAAACCCGGGGATGTCCTGCCGGCCCAGCACACCTTCTACTGCCTACGGGCCTATGCCGAGCTGGCCCGGTGCCGTACCGCCACGCAGGAGTTCAGGCCGGCGAGGCTCGCCGCGGCGCGGGCCGCCGTCGAAGTCCTGGGCAAGGTGGCCAACCGCCGGATCCTGCGCGCCTACCACCACGTCGGCCTGGCTGCCCTGGCCGTGCTCGCCGGGACACCGGACAAGGCGCTGGAGCAGCTCACCGCCGCCGCGCCCGCGCTGCGAGCCGTCGACGCTCCTTTGCTGGAGTTCGAGGTGGCACGCATCCAGGCGTACGCTCTGAACGCCCTGCGACTGCCGCGGCACGCCCGCAGGCAGGCTGCCGTCGCCCAGTCCCTCGCGCACGCCCAGGGGTGGCCCCACCGTGCCCACCGGCTGGCCGTCGAGTTCGATCTCGACGATCGCGACGGCCCGGTCGCGGCCACCGGCCTGGACCGCGGCCGCGAAGGACAGCGATGGGCCGCACTGCAGCAGGTCAGCCTTGCCGCCTCCCGGGTGCTCGACCCCGCTCAACTCGCCCGGATCGCCCTCGACGAGACGCTCCGGCTGCTGGGAGCGGAGCGTGCCATCCTGCTGCTGGAGTCTGACGTCGCGCCCGAACTCGGGCACCACGTCGGCCGCGACACCACCGGTCAGGACGTCATGGACCTGTCCGGCTACAGCCGGAGCATCGTCGAACGGGTACGTACCGAGCGGCGTGCCCTGGTCGTCACCGGCACCGAACACGGTGAAGTGCTCCAGTCCGACAGCATGGTCGAGTACGGTCTGCGGAGCATCCTCGCCGGCCCCGTCCTGCTGGACGACCGTCTCCTCGGCGTGATCTACCTGGACAGCCGCCTCGCCAAAGGCGTCTTCACCACCGCGGATCTGGAGATCCTCACGGCCGTCACGCATCAGATCGCCATCTCGTTGGAGACGGCCCGGGCGGCTCAGTTGGAGGTGGCCGTCGCGACGGCGCACCAGCAGCGTGACCTGGCCGAGATGCTGCGCGACGCGATGGCGACCTTCGCCGGCACCTTGGATCCCGAGCAGGTGCTCAGCCGGTTGACCACCGCGATGCGGCAGGCCGGAACCGCCCAGCACATCTGCCTGGTCACCGTCACCGACGAACCGGGAACCGTCGCGGTGCGCTACGACCACGACGACGAAGATGTCGGGCGTCTGCTGGTTCACGGCGTACCGGCGGAGATGTCCGCGTTGCTGCAGTGCGCCGGGCCCGTGCCGCCGGCGGGCAGCGCGGCGGAGCTGGGTCTCACCCGTGTACTCCAAGCGCTGCCGGACGACGCCGTGACCACCCTGCACGCCGGCTGGCGCCTGATCCCGATGGCGACCCGGGAAGGCCGGCTCGGTGTGGTCGTACTCGGTGGCGCGGCGCCCACGGACCAGGCGTCCGACTCGCAGGTCATCGCCGCGCTCGTCGGCCAGGCGATGACCGCCTACGACAATGCCCGCCTGTTCGCCCAGGTGCACCACCTGGCCACCGTCGACTCCCTGACCGGTGCGGCGAACCGCCGATCGTTCTTCGAACGCGCCGAGCAGGAGATCGCCGCCCTGGGCGACTGCGCGGACGGCATCGCGGTGCTGATGCTCGACGTCGATCACTTCAAGAAGATCAATGATCGGTACGGCCATCAGATCGGTGACGAGGTACTCCGCGGTGTCGTCGCACGGTTGCGGACCGGCTGCGACCGCGATGACGTGGTGGCCCGGTACGGCGGTGAGGAGTTCGTCATCCTGCTGCGTGACCGCGAGTGCCGCGCCGCGGCCGTCGCCGAACGGATTCGTGCCGAGATCTGCCGGGCACCGATCGAGACGAAGGCCGGCCCGGTGCAGGTCACGGTGAGCGTAGGCGCCGCACGTGCTGCCGGTTCCGCGGACATCGACGCGTTGCTGGCCCGCGCCGATGCCTGCCTCTATGAAGCCAAGAGAGCCGGTCGCGATCGAGTCGTGATCGACATCAGTGAAGAACCGTGAACCGGCCGGCCGGCTCGGGACTCAGGGGCGGTGATGACAGGCCGGCCGGGGAACGGTCAGGCGTCGCGTTTGATCCCCGAAGTTGCGACAGAAGTGGCCTTTAGCGGCGCTGAATGATGGGCACACTGTCGGTGTGGAGATCACGGTGTGGGTGGACAGGGCCGACTGGAACTGCTGCGGTGAGCCGTTCCGAATCGGCTCCCAGGTGACGTGGGAGCTTCGGCGCGACATCGATGTCCGGTGGCTGATGGAAGCGTTGGGCTCCGATACGGCGGTCAGCGTGGACGCATTCCAATACCACCACGGCGATACTGATGTGGCGAGCGAGCAGACGAGCGGGACCGTCGCCCGCATCAGGGCGGTTCATTGGAGGTCGGCTCCACAGACCGGCACGGTCCCCGGATCAGGTGTGCTGACCGAACTGAATGAAGCTGACCGCGGCGCACCAGACCGCGGTGACCTGACCTTCGAGGGGTTCTTGGTGACCCTGAAGCAGTAGGCGTGAGTTCTGGGCGAACAGAGGTGGGTGCAGGCGCCGACGGCCCACCCCTTCCGTGGCTGCTGATGCAGCGCCTCCGCACCCGCAGAAGTGGGGACGATTGTCGGGTCGTCGAACTGCGGCAGCAGGGGCGCGTCCTGGACGGAGAGCAGTTCGACGTGGTGGTCGACGGCATCAGCTGAGCCGGGGTGAGGATGCGCGGCGTGCCGTCACGCATGCTCGTCGTCATCCGGCCAGGACGGCTCGTCGGAGATCTTCCACAACTGCAACCGGTATGCCTCGAAGCGGCCCGGGAAGGGTCCGGCGTCCTGCGGTGCGAATCCGCCGGAGACGCCGCGGTTGTACGCCGCGATCCGCGCGCCGTACGTGCCGGCACCGGTCGGTAGCTGCACTCCGACGTGGACGGCCGACTGCAGGGCTTGAATGGAGCTGAACCGGCCGCCGGGCAGGGCCAGCTCGGACACCGCGATCTCGTCCGGCGTTCCCCCCGGCGTACCCGGCGGATCGTCCCAGACCTCGACCGCGACGGACGCCGTGCCGGTGTCGATCGCACGGGCGACGACGGCGTTGGGACCCCACGCGAAAGACCCGTGCCCGATTGTCCGCCGAGCCGCCTCGAAATTCGCACCCTCGTCACACGTCGGATCGAAGATCGTGAAGAGCCGATACTGCGGGTTCACGGTGAACGAATACTCGAAAACAACCGGCATGCCGCGAAGGTAAAGCATCTCGGGGACCCTCGCGCTCACCGAGCCACGTTCGAGAATCCGTCTTGGGGTGAGATCGCCTAACGGCGGCGCGGGTTGTACGAACGCCACGGGCGCGGGCGAGTCTCCGGACTCGGCCGCGCCCGTGGGTGCTGTAAGGACGATCAGTGGGTGCGCGGGTCGACGTCGCTGCTGCGGCTGCCGGCCTTCGCCAGACCGCGGCTGATCATGTAGCCGATGGTCAGCAGGGTGATGTACCACCAGGCCTTGTCGGCGGCGAAGTAGTCGCTGCCGTTGTTGGCGTCGCCGTCGCCGACGGTGTAGGAGGCGACGAGTACACCGATTACCGCGAGCACGTAAACGACCAGCTCAGTGGTCTTGAACGAGGGCTTGGTCTCCTCGCCTCGGACGCGGACGCCCTTCACGGTGGCGTTCTCGTTGTGGGTGCGGGTGCTGGCAGTCATGGGTGTCTCCTAAGGAGTCGTGTTCATGCCGTCTGGCAACGGCGCCGTCGAACTACCCGGACCGTGAGGCAACAATCAACATTCACACAGCATGTTTCCAGACCGTTATCAGACAAGGCGTGTGTACTGCGGAGCCACTCGTATCACTGCTCGCCTGGTCGACCTCCAGCGAGCCGTCTCATCTCGCGCGGACAACGGCAGGCATCCCATGTTTCTCGATGTCAAGCGGTGAGCTGCAAATGAGCCAAGCGGTGGTCTCCGCGTAGTCGGTTCCGGTCTTAAGGCAGCCGTGCAGGATGCCGACGAGGCGGCTGCCCCGTTGGCGGAGGGTGGCTTGGTGATCGATACCGCGGCATAGTGCCTGGTAGTAGATCAGGGCCCCGGCAAAGTCGCGGTGGTGTCCGATTCGACCGCTTAGGTGCAGAACCGCCTCTGCTGGCAGCAACAAGACGGGCATGACCGATTCAGAAGATCATCAAGGTTTCTACGCCACGGTGATCTATCCGAAGTGAGTCATGCCCGCTCTGCCATCGTCGCTGATCTCCTCTTTGTCTGATGCACCGGCTCTGACCGTGCCGGAAACCGCTGCTGGGCTTGCTACGGCGCTCGCCGCGGTGCCTGATCCACGAGCGCGCCGCGGTGTGCGATACCAGCTCAGCGTGGTGGTGACCGCGGTGGTGTGCGCGGTGGTGGCCGGGTATCGCTCGTACGCCGCGATCGCGGAATGGGTGGCCGATGTGCCGGACGCGACGGTCCAAGCCTTGTGCATCGCAGCTGATCGCCGCCCGTCCGAAGCGATGATCCGCCGGTTACTGCAGGCCCTGGACCCGGACCTGCTGACCACAGTGATCGGCGCCTGGCTCGCCGGCCGGACCCCGGCGGACCTCCCGGCAGGTCGCCGGGCGATAGCGGTCGACGGCAAGACACTGCGCGGTTCCCGCACCGCCGACACTGCCGCCGATCACGTGATGGCCGCCTGCGACCAAGCCACCGGCGTAGTCCTGGCCAGCACCGATGTCGACGGCAAGACCAATGAGATCACCCGGTTCGCGCCGCTGCTCGACCAGATCAGCGACCTACGCAGCACGGTGATCACCGCCGACGCGATGCACTGTCAGCGCGACCACGTCACCTACCTCGCCGAACGCGGCGCACACTGGATCCTGACAGTGAAAGGCAACCAGCCCCACCTGCACAAACAGCTCGCCAGCCTGCCCTGGAAAGCGGTCCCGGACGCGACCCGTGACGACGACCGAGGCCACGGCCGCCGCGAGATTCGCACTCTGAAGATCCTGACCGTCTCCACCGGCATCGATTTCCCGAACGCCGCCCAGGCCATACAGATCCGACGCCGACGCCGACGGCTCGACGAGCGGAAACGCTTCACCACCGAGACCGTCTACGCCATCACCGACCTGCGGCTCCACCAGTCCAAACCGCACCAGCTAGCCGCGTGGATCCGCGGACATTGGTCCATCGAGAACAAGATCCACTGGGTGCGGGACGTGACCTACGACGAAGACCGTTCCCAGATCCGCATCGGCACCGGGCAACAAGTCATGGCCGCCCTGCGCAACGCCGCCATCGGCGCCCTACGCCTCGCCGGCGTCACCAACATCGCCGCCGCCAACCGCCATTACGCCCGCGATAGCACCCGCCCACTCGCCCTACTCGGAATCACCTGACGTCTTTGCCGGGGCCCTGCCCCCATCCGGGCCGGATACAGGTGAGGCCATCCCGGCCGGCGGCGATGACGTGACGTCGACGACGATCACCCATCGGAGTGGCTGAGGCACACGTTCGTCACGCTGGGATCGTTCACCGGCCCACCGGCGGAGTGAGCAGAGCATCGCCGCGTGAAGAGGTCCCGGCGCCGGAGCCTGATCCCCGCATGCGCCAAGTCGCCGCCCGAGCGAAAGCGGCAGGTCTCAATCCCTGCTGGATGCGGTTCAAGAATCCCGCCACCGGGCGGTGGGAAGCTCACTCAGTCTGCAGGTCGGCCTGGGGTCAGGCCGCAAGACTCGCATCGTCTCACTGAACTCCGGAGACGAACCCGAAGTGCTGCTTCAACATCCGACTTCCTGCGCACCCAGTCACCGGGGCTGCCGCCAGCGACCGCGGACGGCTACGCGGCGATCCCGAGATGACCGAGGCCCACCTCGCGATGCCGGCACACGGTTCGGCGACCCGGTCAAGGCTGCGGCCGCGATCATCACGGTGGCGGCGAACGGCTCGGCGTCGTTGCACCAACTGCTGGGCTCTGACGTGTACGGCCTGGCGAAGGCCCGCGTCGACGCACTGGCCGCCGGCATCGAGGCAGGTCGTGAGCTGGCCCTGACCACCGATGTCCAGGCGCCGGTGGCCGAAGAGCGGCCGCCTCGTGCCGGTGTCGACGGTGACTCCCGCACTACTGTGAAGTTCTTCGCTACGGCGGGAGGCGCACATGAATCGATCGTGGGCGGCGTGGCTGGCGGGTCTCCTGGTGGCGACTTCCGCCGTTGCAACCGGGGTCGCCGTCAACCAGGCCTACGACAACGGCCGCCTGAGCTGGCCATGGCTGGTCGGTGCGCTGCTGGCCGCGATCGCGAGCGGCTACCTCGCGCGGCGCACGTCACCGGGCGGGCACCGGCTGCGGCTGCGCGCCGCCGGTGCCCGCGGACGGCCTCCACTGCTGGCTGATGTCACGGCCGAGCAGTTGGGCGTCCACGCCGGCGATACCCCCTACGTCAGCCGCGACGTCGATGATCGCCTACGGCAGATGATGCACGACGACCATCGGCTGGTGCTGGTGCACGGTGAGCGCCTGGCCGGGGCGAGCCGCACGGCGTGGGAGGCAGCACGCGATGCTCTCGCCGGTCATCTGGTGCTCGCGTACTTGCACGAGCCGGCAAGTTCTCTGCGGCAGCTGATCGAGCAGGCGGCACGGGATCTTCGCGGTCATCGCGGGGTTCTCTGGCTGGACGGGCTGTCGGCCCTGCAGATGAGCCAGTGGGATCAGTCGTTGCTGCGAGATCTGCCGGACGGCCTTCGGTTGGTGGCGACGGCAGAGACCGCCGTCCTGTCCGGCGAGTTCCTGCCACCGGCCGCCCAGCTCCTGCTGGTCCGCACCGACACGACGGTGGAGGTCGGCGCGCTGAGTGCTGAGGAACGCGCGAGGGTGCTCGCGGAGCCGTCCCTGGCTCATGTCCGCCCTGTCGTCGAGCGTTCCACGCCCGTGCTCATGGGCCGCCTGGCCGGATCGCTGGGTCACATCGAACGGGCGCTCCGCGTCGGCGGGGAGAAGAGCTTCTACCGCATCGCGCTGGTTCGGCTCGTCACCGATTGGCAGCGCATCGGCATGCCCCGCCGGTGCGACCTGACTGCCGTGCGAGATTTGTACGGGCCGTATCTGGGTGACCTGCTCCAGGACCGGCAGTCCGACAGGTTCCCGGTTCTCCGCTTCCGGGATGCTCGGCGTTGGGCGCAGGCGGAGACGGCCGATCGTCCCCGCCTCGTCGACCTGGTTCGGGTTACCGGTGGTGTCAGCCACGTGCCGCATCCGCTGATCAGCGTGGTGGCCGGTGAGGAATGTGCCGGCTGGCAACCGGTAGAGGCGCTGTGGCAGTACGCCGCCCGTGTCCTGTCCGACAAGGACCGGCTGCAGGTTGGCCTGTTGGCGTTCGATCGTGAGGACTACGCGCATGCGTCGCAGATGCTGTCCTCCCCCGAATCGGTGCCGATACCGGCGGCGGTGGCCGTGGAGCTTGCCAAATGGCTCGCCGCGCGCGGCGACACCACCGCGGCGAGACGCTTCTTCCGCAGTGCGATCGAGGCAGGCGACGCCGACTACACCCCTCTCGCCGCGACGAAGCTGGGCGTCCTGGAACTGAGAGCGGGAGACACCGCGGCGGCAAGGCACTGGTTCACGCTGGTGATCGGCAGCCGGCACCCCCTGCTCAGCCCGTTGGCCACGGTACGGCTCGCCGAGACCGAACGCGCCGACGGTGCTGTCGAAGCAGCGCGCCGACTGCTCACGACTGTCGCCGAGACGGAGCCGGGCATCCTCCCGGAGACAGCGATGCAATGGGTCGGCAGCGTCCGGTACCTCGAGGACGAGCCGGAGAGCCGGCCGCCCGACGTGGACGAGGTGCCAGTTGACGGCGCTCATTCGTCCGTCCTCGTCCGAAGCCTCGCTGCGACCAACCTCGCACATCTGGAACAAGAGCAGGGCAATACGCAGGAGGCAAGACACTGGCTGACGGTGGCGGCTGACGCGGGGCACCCGTCGATTGCTCCGCGGGCCATGTACGACTACGCGGCGCTGTTGCGGAAGGACGGTGACATGCAGACGGCGCGCGACTGGTACGTCCGGGCAGTCAACACCGGTCACCGAAGAATTGCCGCAGAGGCCTCGTACAGCCTCGCGAAACTCGAAGCCCAGGAGTCGAACCCGGAACAGGCTCGCCGGTGGTTCCGGCACTGCATCGGAGGAGAACAGCCCGATCTGAGAGCACTGTCCTATTACGATTGGGCCCACCTGGAAAACTCGCTGGGCAATCTGGAAGACACCCGGCAGCTCTACCAAAAAGCCGCGGACACCGATTACCGGCCCACGTCGCTCAGCGCCGCCCTGAACCTGGGAATGCTGGAATTCGGACAGGAACGCGACGATGCCGCGCGGCTCTGGCTCAACAAGGCCGCGGTGGCGAACAGCGGAGAGACCTCGGACAAGGCGAAGGCTCTTCTGGGCGATCTGGAGTGGAGGGGCGGCAACATTCACGGGGCCCGCCACTGGTTTACCGAATACCTCAAGTCGGGCCGCTCCACCAGCCGGGCGCCAGTGCTCTTTAATCTCGGCGAGATCGAGCGAATGCGAAACGACCTCGGGGCGGCCGAGCGCTGTTTCACCGAGGCCGCAGCCGACGACAATGCCGATCTGGCCGCCCTGTCGATGTACAAACTCGGAGTCGTCGCCCGGGATCAGGGAAAGTTCGCCGACGCTCAGAAGTGGTGGGAACGGGTCATCGCGACCGGGCACCTCACCTACTCGCCGCGAGCCACGGAGGCGCTGGTGGACCTCGCCGACCTACCGGTCTCCTGGAACGGCAGCGGCGAACCAGCCGGCGGCACGACCGGACCCGCCTGACCGCTTCCCTGTCTCGCAGCGCGTCGAGGGTGCCGGCGAACCACTTCCGCGACGTCACCTACAACGAAGACCCATCCCAGATCCGCACCGGCAACGGACCACAACTCATGGCCGCCCTACGCAACGCCGCCATCGGAGCGCTACGCACGGCAGGCATCACCAATATCGCCGCAGCCAACCGGCATCACGCCCGCGACAGCAGCCGCCCACCGGCGCTACTCGGCATCATCTGACGACTTTGCCGGGGCCCTGGGTAGTAGATGCGGGCGCCGGGTGAGCCGCGCATGGCGCAGAACGCCCATTGATCCACGGCATCGGCGAGGGATCGGTTGCGGGGTAGCCGGCCAGCACGACCCGGCGGCGGCCGGAAGCGCGGGGGATCGGTGAAATCCCGGCGCAGCACGGCGACGACGGCCAACCCCAGGCGATCTGAGCCCATGGCCACACCAGATCAACGCGCGTTCCCCGACCGTGCCCACCGGCGGGCTGCCGGCGACCCGCCGAGACGGTCTTCTTCTCCCCGCCGGCCGCGCGAGCGCGCACTACGGGGTCCCGAGATTGGTGACTGACCCGAGGGGCGGAGTTACCCGGCGGGGGTGGTGATCGGTGAACGCGGTTCGTCAGCGTCGCGCTGACGACGTGGTAGGGGTGCGCCGGACCATCGTGGTGGCTATGGCCGCCCGTCCGCTGCAGGATCAGGACCTATCTGAGGTCGTTCGGACGACGGCGGGAACGGCACATGCGCCACAGCCGGGAGATGAGCCGGCCCATGGCCTCGTCGCGCGTGCGGTGCACAGCGTTGCTGACGTTCGGGTCGGTCCAGTGGCTGCCGGTCAGGTACGGAAACATCGGGTGCCCCCTGTTGCCGGAACACCCCGGGTGGGCGTTCTCGCCAACATGTCGAATCGGGGCCGTGAATTTCGACTGGGGCGAGGCAGAAATTTCGCTGCACTCGCAGCGAGTCACGTTCTGCGGTCTTGGACGCTCCTGAGCGCACGACAATCGCCGCCCGCCAGGATGGCGCCTCGGGTGGGCGACTTTGAGCTGGTCCAGTACCTGGATGCCGCGCGGGTCTCGGTCACGGACGCCGCCATGACGAGCGGTGCCATAGTTTGGCGGAAATCAAGGGTATCGCTGACCAGGGCGAACGGGCCGGATTGGCAATGGGGCCCGGTTAGGTCGGGCCGAGGCTGAGAGTCGAGGACAGGAAACGGGCGAGGTCGCAAGCGAAGCGGCGCGCGCCGGTGAGTTCGCTGGTGAGGGGGCGAGTGAGATTGGCCGATGCGTCTCCGGAGCGTCGCCGTCATGCGCGGCGCCGTCTGCCGCCGCGCATGAACCGCAAGACGGGACCCCGCCCCATCCATCGCGACAGCCAGCCGTCGCCTCGGCCACCGCGTTGTGAAAGACGTCGCCCTTGGCGCCGACCGAGGCGACGGCACCGGCCTCGGTGAGTCGCCGGGTGTAGCGGATCGCTCGATATTGGACGTCCCTGTCCGATTGACGGATGAGTCCGTCCAGGTGAGCGCCCTGGTTCTCGCGGCGCCAGGTCGCCATCTTCAACGCGTCGAGAGCCAGATCGGTGTAGAGCGACGTGGGGACTTGCACCTTCGCCGTGAAGGTCAGCGACATCACCACCATCCCCGGATACGTCGCGTCCGGCATCGGCCTGGCCCTGGTACCGCCACCGGCCGCCGAGGACGGCCACCAGGTCGTACCCGTCGGCCTCGAGCCACCCGCCGCATCGTGGACCCTGGCCACGGCCAGCTCCGGAGGCCCCGCGCCGAGCCCGGCCGTGCAAGCGTTCCTCGACCTGGTCGACGCGCACATCGGGCGCCGGGACCGCTACTAGAACCCCGCCGGTACCTGCGTCCTGCTTTCGCTTGTGTTGGAGCGCGCTCGAAGCTCTACCGTCGGCGCCATGAACGTGAACGAGCAGTTGGCCGAGGCGCTGCGGCTCGCCGTCGACCCGCCGGGCGGGGTCTCCGTCGAAGCTCTGCAGGATCTGGTCCTCGACGACCGGTCCCGGCAGTGGGACATCGCGACGGCAGCCCAGCATGTCGGGGTGAGCCCGCACACGCTGCGGTACTACGAGCGGGCCGGCCTGGTCACCGTGTCCCGCAATCCGGCCGGGCACCGCGTCTACGACGCTCCGGCGATCCGGCGCCTGGTGTTCCTGACCAGGATGCGTACGTCCGGGATGCCGATCAGCGACCTGCGTCAGTACATCGACCTCGTCGACCGCGGTGACGCCACCATCCCAGACCGCCTCGACCTGCTCGTGGAACACCGGGACACGCTGCGCGCCCAGCTCGCCCAGATCCAACTGGCACTGGCCGCCACCGAATACAAGATCGCGACGTACGGAGGATCCACCCAGCCATGAGCACCGCACAGCATGACGTCACCAGCACCGCCAACCTCGACCGGCGTGACCATGGCCTGGACGTCCTGGCCAAGATCGACGGCCACGCCGGAACGTCGGTGATCGACGCGCTCACCGACGTATCACCCGCGCTGGGTCACCACGTCGCGGCGTTCGCGTTCGGCGACATCTACGACCGGCCCGGACTTGATGCCCGCTCCCGTCAACTGGTCACCATCGGCATCCTGACCGCCCTCGGCGGATGCGAACCGCAGCTCAAGGTCCACGTCGGCGCCGCACTCAATGTCGGCCTCACCCCCGACGAGATTGTCGAAGCGATGCTCCACGCGGCCGTCTACGCAGGTTTCCCGCGCGCCCTGAACGCCACCTTCGCCGCGAAAGAGGTCTTCGACAGCCGCGGCGTACGCCCCTCCTCGGCGGCTGCACCGAGTCGTTGAGGTACGGATGTGGTGATCAAACTTGTTGACGTGCAGGGGGATGGCCTTTCTCGGTGAAGCTGTCTTGACGTCGCGAAGCCCCTGCGCCGGCTGGAGTGGCCCCGTTCGAGGCCATGGCGCCGGGCGCGTGCGTTCGAGATCGGACGGCCAGGATCGCCGGAGGACGTGACCGGCGGGGTCGGTCCGCCGAGCGAGGCGGCGAAGACTGGCGCCGGTTGGTCGTCGACGATGTTGCCCGTGCCGGCCGGCCAGGTCAGCGCATGGAACACCTCGCGGGCCAGCGTTGGTGATGTGGATGAACGACGTCACGGTCGTGGTTGCCGCCACAGCTTCAGGCGGCGGTGCCGGGCTCGTCCCGGCAGGATGAGCGATGCGGTGCCGCGTGTTCGGATACGAGCCGTAGCTGTGCCAGGCGGCGGTTCTGTGGTGGTCCGGCCGCCAGGTGCGCTGCCGTCAGGAGCATACCGAGGCCGAGCACCGCGACCCACAGGGTGTCCGGTCCGAATCGGTCGGCGACGAGGCCGCCGAGGGAAGGGCCGACGAACATCGCGGCGGTCAGGCCGAAGCTGAAGACGCCCTGGTACCGGCCGCGGGCCTCGGGCGGGGCGAGCTCTACGGTCAGGGCGGAGTTCGCCACCGTCATCAGCATCTCGCCGATGGTCCAGACGGCGACGGTCAATGCGTACGCCCACAGGGTGTCGGCGAGCGGCACCAGCCCGAATCCCAGTCCTGCAGCCATGGCGGAAACGGCCAGCACATGCTCGCGACGGCGGTGCTCGGTCAGCCGGAGCAGGAAGAGCTGACCTATCACGATCAATGCCATGTTGACCACGATGACCTGCCCGTAGGACGTCACGTCCAGGCCGTCGGCGGTGAGCGCGACCGGCAGGATCTTGTTGGTCTCGATCATGGTCCACCCGAGCATGGCGAGCCCGACGAAGGTCAGGAAGACCCGGTCCCGGGCGACGGTGCCGGGGCCGGCCGGTGTGGTCGCCGTCGTGGCCGGGGCGGGCCGGGTCTCGGGCACCTTCCATGCCAGCAGCAGGGTCGAGAACAGCAGCACACCGGCGTTCAGCGCGAACAGCAGCGCCGGTTCCACCCGGACGAGAAGGCCCGCGAGCAGCGCCGCTGCACCGGATCCGAGGTTGAAAGCCCAGTAGTTCAGGTTCAGGGCCCGGCCCCGATCGGCGACGGCGACGACATCGATGATCGATGCGGTGAACGCCGGCCGGACGGCTCCGAGGAACACACCGAGCAACGTGGACAAGATCAGGATTGACGCCCGGCCGGTGGCGTGCCCGAGGAATAGCATCGTGATCGCGGCGGGTAGGCCCGCGGCGAGCATTGTCGGGCGCCGTCCCCACCGGTCGGCGAGGATGCCGCCTGGTAGCGCGCCCAGTGCGGTGCCGGCTCCGCCCAGACCGATGACCAACCCGGCGTACGCGGCGTCGAAATGCCGTACGGACAACAGGTAGACACCGAGGTAGAGCTGCCCCACCGCCCCGGTCCGGTTGATCAGCGAAGCCGTCCACAGGTACCAGAACGTGACCGGCAACCCGCCCACGATCTGACGCCACCACTTGCTCATAAGAAGAACACGCTCGACTTTCTTGGGTCTCGGCTCGTTGGCGACGGCGACGCTACGTGGTGCGGCGCCCTCAGTCTTGATCCACTTCTGGCAAACTGGACCAATGTTCGAAGCCTCCGGTGCGGGATTCGTCTCCGCCCTGGGCGCGTGGCGGCAGCTCTCAGGCCCGCTCACCGACGCGCTCGCCGCCGCCATCCGTACCGCCGTCCTCGACGGCCGGATCCCGGTCGGCACCCGGCTGCCCTCGGAGCGCTCCCTGGCCGTGACCCTGCGGGTGAGTCGCGGCACCATCGTGACGGCGCTGGCCACGCTGCGCGACTCCGGGTGGTTACACACGCGGCACGGCAGTGGCAGCGCCATCCACCTTCCGCCGGACGTCACCGGCCGCACCGCGCCGTGGTCGACGAGCCACGGTGCGGTCCTCGATCTCACTCGCGCGGTGCCCGCCGCTCCGCACACCGCCTACCTGGAGGCCAGCCGGCGGGCAGTACAGCGCTCGGCGACCCTGCTGATGGACGCCGCCGAACCGGACGCCGGCCTGCCGCCACTGCGTGAGCTGCTGGCCGACCGGTACACCCGCGAAGGGCTGCCCACCCGCCCCGAGCAGATCCTGGTCACCTCCGGCGCCCGCGCCGCCCTCACCCTGCTGGTCGACGACCTGGCCGACCGCACCCGACCGATCCTGGTGGAGAGTCCCACCTACCACGGCGCGCTCGGCATCCTGCAGCGACACCGCGCCCGGCTCGCCGCGGTACCCGTCACCACCGACGGCTGGGACGCCGCCCACCTGTCCCACACGGTGCAGGCGGCACGGCCGAAACTGGCCTACCTGATACCCGACTTCCACAACCCGACCGGTGCTCTCATGCCGCCCGAACTGCGTACCGCGGTCGCCGGCCTGGCCGGCCGCCACGACATGACGGTCATCGTCGACGAGACCCTGCGCGACCTGGACCTACGCGTCCCTACCACGCCGATCACACACCTGGCCGGCCCCGGAGTCGTCACCATCGGCTCCACCAGCAAACTCGTGTGGGGCGGGCTACGCGTCGGCTGGCTTCGCGCCGACGCGTCACGCGTCCGTGAGCTCCAGCTCAACCCGCTACAGGCACGGTTGTCCCCGCCGCCGCTGGAACAACTCATCGCCTGCGAGCTGCTCAGCGACCCCCATGAGATGCTCCACGACCGCCGTGACCGGCTCCGGGCCCAGCGCGACCACCTCGCCACTCTCCTCGACGGCGCCGCCGACTGGAGTTTCACCGTCCCACCCGGCGGTCTCTGCCTGTGGCTGCGCCTGCACGACGCCGACGCGACAGCGCTTGCCGCCCGTACCGCCGACCTGGGGTTGAACTTGTCTGCGGGACCGGCGTTCTCCGCTGACCGCACGCTCACCCGCTACCTGCGTATCCCCTTCACCGGAACCTCCGAAGATCTGACCCGGGCGGTCGGCGTGCTCGTGCAAGCCATGGGTCACTAGCCACGCTGGAGAAGCCGGCGGAGCAATGATGGTTCCCCGGTCGATTCTCGGCCCAAGAGATATTCACTTCAGCCAAGAGCGATGGTGAGTGGAACTGCCCAGTTGGCCGCTACCGTGCCGGCCTGGAGCTCCATTGCTGCAGCCGGAGTGCCTCGATGCCGTCGAGGAGCAGATCGAGGGTGAACTCGAATTCGAACTGGTCGTCACAGCGGGAGCCGACGGCCGACTGCTCGTCGTGGTCTGCCCGCGCCGCGACTTTCGCGAGATGCGGATAAGTGCCCGCCAACGCGCGGGCTGTGGCCGCCGACGCATCCGGGTCCACGGCCGCGGGTGGAGCGAAGAGCTCCTGGCTGAATCCGAGGAGGCGGCTTCCCAGCGCATGCATCACGTGATGGGTCAGATCGACAGAGAGGCCGCCGCTCAAGAGCATCCCGATCATCGAATCCATGTACGCCAGCACGGCCGGCGTGGGCGTGGTGCGTGACTCGATCACGCGTGAAGCCCAGGGATGACCCAGGAGCGCCTGCCGCGCGGAGAGGATCCGCCGCCGAACGGCCGTGCTCCAGTCGAGCCCTTCACCGGGCGGATCGATCGCGCTGACGACAACATCGATCATGCCGTCCAAGAGTTCGTCCTTGTTCGCGACGTGTTTGTACAGCGCCATCGGGACGACGCCGAGTTCCTGAGCGAGATTGCGCATGCTGACGGAGTCGATACCGCTCTGGTTAGCGAGCGCGATAGCGGTGCGCAGGATGCGATCCCGGCTCAGTGGGTTCCGGCGTGCGCCGTCCGCCCGCTCCACCATCGAGTCTCCCTTCGTCGCCGCTTCCGCCGCTGCGATCTTGACAGGTGTACAGCGTACACCGTAGCTTTCCGGTCATCAGGTGTACGCCGTACACCGAATCATGCAAGGAGGAGCTGATATGCGTCCCACCCGAGGAACCGCAGTAGCAGCCGGAGTGTTCTTCCTGATCACGGAGGTGGCTGCGATAGCGGGCCTGTTGCTGTATCAGCCGGCGCTGAGCGACGCGAACTATGTCATCGGGGCCGGCGCCGACAACCGGGTGCTCGCGGGTGGACTGCTCGAACTGGTCCTCGTCGCCGCCATCGTGGGTAGCGGCGTCACCCTGTACCCGATCGTCAGGGAGCAGAGCCGCAGTGTCGCTCTCGGCTATCTCTGCACCCGGCTGCTGGAGGCCGCCGTCATTCTCGTCGGGATCGTCAGTGTCCTGTCGGTGGTGACGCTACGGCGGGATCTCGCGGGCGCCCCCGGCGCTGCCAGCACGGCATTCGTCCCCGTCGGCAAGGCGCTGGTCGCCGTCCACGACTGGACGTTCCTGCTCGGACCGAACGTCCTGCTGGGTGCCAACAGCCTCCTGCTCGCCTACCTGATGCACCGGTCCCGGATCGTGCCGCGCATCATCACCGCGCTGGGGCTCATCGGAGGCCCGCTCATCTGCCTGTCGGCGACCGCCGTGATGTTCGGTCTCTACGAGCAGGTCTCCACGATCGGTTCGGTGGCCGCCCTGCCCGTGTTCGCCTGGGAAGTCAGCCTTGCCGTCTACCTGATCGCCAAAGGGTTCAACCCGCCGCGGGCGATCGCGGGGGACATCGCGCCGGCTGAACGACGGGTAGGCGTGGCTGCCGTGTGAGAGTCCGCCTCGTTGACGGCGACGTTAACGGCTCGCCAACTATCTCGCTAATGCAATGGGTGCCAGAAGAGGGCGTCTGTGGCGGCGGGGAGATCATTGCGGACAGGACCTGCTATCGGGGCGCCACTCTCGGCATGATTCTTCGTTCGCCGGTGGTGGCCATCGAGTGCATCAAGCCACTGGCGAGCGGGATCAGCCGGGCCAGGCCCGGCTGTCCGTCGCGCCGGGCCAGTTCGGGACCGAGACGGGTCATCAGCAGAGTGAGCGCCGGGAGCGGCCTGACGTAGAGGGTGATGTTGCTGATCAGGCCGTCGGCGTTCAAGCGCAGCCGCTGGGCTTCGTACAAGCGCGTTGCGCCGATCCTCGCCTCGTAGAAAAGCGCTACGGTTCGACCCTCGGAAACTTGGTCGGTGTAAGTGATCTCATCGATCGCGGTCAGAGCCACGTCAAGCAAGGTGTGTACTTGCCGGTGGCCTCGGAAGACGAACTGTTCGGTGATCGGCGAGACCAGAGTGACGTCCGGGCTGAGAGCGGCGACCGCACCGGCGGCGTCACCGGCCTCGCCGGCGGCCCGCCATGCGGTGACGGCGTCGAACGATTGAACCACGGAAACTCCCATGCCTGCGGTTTTCGTGCGGGGTGGACTCCGGTGTTACATGAACGCTGCCCTGATGATGCCCGCTTCCGTCAACGCCCTCATCTCGGCTGACTGGAAAACAGGCATGAGTGGCAGGCGGCAGCGCCCGGGCGGAGCCCGGCAGGGGGAGTGGGTCTTGGAGCAGCTTCAGGCGAGTACTGGTTCGTGACCTGCGTGTGTCGGCAGCGACCTGACCGAGCTGCTCGTCCCGGAGGTCGCCTTGTGGCTGCCTGTGAAGCGCAGAAGACGGCCCGCGTGCCGCGCGAACCGGAGCCGAGACTCGGCGGAGCCCGCTGATGAAAGAATGGCCGCACTGTGGTCATGCAGCGGGCGCCAGGTGGGCGAAGGTCGCGATCCTCCGCCCACCGATACGCCGTCAGATGCTCTGGGACCGGTTGCTGTCGTCGGCCACCAGCGTGGCCAGGTATTCCTGCGCGGTGACCGACTGGGACAGTGAAGCTGACTGTCCGGCCCAGAGGTTGGTATAGCGCGAGTCGTCGCGGGCGGCGGCGGCGCGACGCAGGGGCTGCATCAGCGCGTTGTGCACCGGGTACTCGGGTACGTTTGCCTCTTCCGCCGCGAGTTCCCGGATCAGCGGGTTGATGATCGCTCGCGCGTGGCGGCCGGAGAACAGTCGGGTGAGCACGGTCATCCGGGCGTCGGGACCGGTGAGCGCAGCCTTGTGGATCGGGCTCGCCCCCGATTGTGTCGTTGCCAGGAAGCCGGTTCCGATCTGTACGCCCGCGGCGCCGAGCGCGAGCGCCGCGGTCACACCGCGACGGTCGGCGATGCCCCCGGCCGCGACGACAGGGATGCGGACGGCGTCGACGACCTGTGGAAGGAGCGAGAACGTTCCCACCAGTGACTCGGCGACAGGTCGCAGGAAGGCGCCCCGATGCCCGCCGGCGTCGCTGCCGGAGGCGACCACGACGTCGAGTCCCGCGGCTTCCACGGCCACTGCCTCGTCGACGGTGGTGGCGGTGCCGATCGTCACGATTCCTCGGCGGCGTGCCTCGGCTACCACGTCGGCGCTCGGCGTGCCCATGACGAAACTGATCACCGGTGGCTGCGCTGCCAGCAGAGCGTCCACCTGATCGTCGAAGACCGGCGGCGGTGTGTACGAAGTCGGCGCCGGCATGCCGAGGCGCTCGTAGAGCGGCCGGAGTCGTTCGAAGTCCGCGGGTGACGGGCGCAGGCCTGCCTCATGCGGGTGCGGCACCCACAGGTTCACGTTGAACGGCCGGTCCCGGGGCACCGCCGACTTGAGGTCGGTGACGAGAGCCGTGATCGCCTCGGGGTCCAGGTGGTGCGCACCGAACGAGCCGAGGCCGCCGGCGCCGCTGACCGCGGTGACGAGTGCGACGCTCGACAAGCCACCGCCGAACGGGCCCTGGATGATCGGAACATCGATTCCCAGCAGTTCGGTCAGCCGGGCGCTCATGCCGCACCGACCAGTCGGCCAAGGCGCAGTTCGACCGCGACCCGGGCGACCCGGCGGCCGAGGTGCTCGGCGGTGCGCAGGTCGGCCGTCCCCGGCGCGTCATCCGGGCCGGCGTCGGAGGGTGCCTGCGCCATCGCGCCGAGGAACCCACCCAGGCGATTGAGATCCTCCACATCACCGGCGGTGGAATAGAGCCACCCGGGTGGCAGCCCGAGTGAAACCCAGTGCATGCCGTGCTGGGCGGCGAACACCGCCAGCGACGACAGGGTGTTGAGTTTGTCGCCGTTGACACCGGCGGACGTGGTGAACCCTGCAGCGATCTTGTCGCGCCAACCCTGCTGCGCCCAGACCGACCCGCTGGCCTCGGCGAACGCCTGGAAGACGGCGGACTGGCTGCCCATGTAGGTGGGGGTGCCGAAGATGATCGCCTCGGCGTCGGTGAGCGCCTGCCACAGCGGCTCGTCCAGTGCGGAGATGTCGTGCAGGGCGGCGGTGACCCCGGGAACCGACGCCGCGCCGGAGGCGACGGCCCGAGCTTGACGCGCGGTATGGCCGTAGCCGCTGTGGTACGCGATGACGACACTGATGGACATGTCGTCCTCCTTCCAAGAGGTGATGACAGCAACGTAGACGACCGGTCAACTAAAAGATAGTTGACCGCTCGTATACTCGTCCCATGGGTCGAACCAGTACCGCTCGTGACCGGCTGCGCGACAGCGCCTGTGAGCTGCTACACACTCGTGGCTACGCCGCCGTCGGGGTGGCCGAGATCTGCGTACGCGCCGATGTCCGTAAGGGCAGCTTCTACCACTTCTTCGAGTCCAAGCAGGCACTGACCATCGAGGTGATCGACACCCATTGGCAGGCCCAGCGAACAGGGTGGCGCGAGCTGCTCACCGGGCCTGAACCGGCCTTGGAACGCCTCCAGCGCCTCATCGCCTGGCTCGTCGAGACACAACGGCAGGGGTGGCAGGAGACCGGCCGGGTCGACGGATGCCTGCTGGGCAACCTGGCGATCGAATTGAGCAACCAAGAGGCCGCCGTACAGCAGCGCCTCACCGCGGCCTTCGCCGAGCAGGCCGAACTCGTCCATGCTGCACTGGCCGATGGTGTGCGGGACGGCAGTATCGCGCCCGGATACGCCGACCGGGCCACCGCGCGGGCCGTGGTCGCGCAGATCGAGGGTGCCGTGCTGCTGGCGAAACTCGCCGGCGGCGTGGGATCGCTCGACGATCTGTGGCCGCACGTCCGACGACTCGTAGCTGTCGACCCATCAACAGATGGATCAACCGGCAACTGAGCCCGCTACTGCTGCGGACAATCGCTCGCCCGTCTCATTTTTGCGTGAGGACACTGCGCACTCTCCTCGGCAGTTCAATGAGTCGCCTGTCGAGATAGCCGTGCCGGCCTTGTTCTTCGGCGCCTTGAGTTTCCTGGTCGTGGGACCGGCGTTACTGGCAATGGCGTCAAGCAGGAGACCCCGGACACACTCCGGAGGGCAGACCGCGCCAGTATGGGATAGACACAGGTGAGGGGCAGGCGGATTGTTCCGCTCTGCCCCTCACCTGTGCTGGTGTGCCTTACCGGCGTACGCGCTTCGCCCACAGGGGGGTGACGACGGCGATCAGACCGGCGGCGGCGGCGATCTGGACGATGTGGCGGATCCAGTCGATGCC
>NZ_QGGR01000053.1 GCF_003148685.1 Actinoplanes xinjiangensis
ACACCCCCCGGATCATGCGTACGACAGGGGCAGTAAGTCATACCGGACCGAGCGACCGAGCAGTCCCCGGTGGGGACGATCAAAAAGGTAACGGGTTTGCGGGGCGGGGTGCGGCGGGGCGGGCGGGGTTTGGGGGTGGGTTAGCCGTACCCGGGGATCAGGGTTTGGGAGGTGACGACCTCGGCGACCTTGTGCAGCAGGTCGTGGGCGGTGAAGGGCTTCTCGATGAAGGCGATGTCGCCGTCGAGGACGTGGGTGGTGCCGAGGAGGCCGTTGCTGTAGCCGGACATGTAGAGGACCGGCAGCGCCGGGGCGGTCTGGTGGATGATCTCGGCGAGGCGGCGGCCGGACATCTCCGGCATGATCACGTCGGTCAGCAGGGCGTCGCAGCCGTGCAGGCGGAACAGGGCCAGTGCCTGGCGGCCGCCGGTGGCGGTGAGGACGTGGTAGCCGCCGTTGGCCAGGATGCGGGTGACGACCCGGGCCAGGGCCGGCTCGTCCTCGACGACCAGGATGGTGCGGCCGTCGCCGGATGGCGGGGTGTCCCGGCGCAGGACCGCGGGGAGGGCGGCGCCGGACGCCGTCGCCAGCGGCAGGTAGATGCGGAACGTGGTGCCGACGCCCGGTTCGGAGTAGACGTTGACGCTGCCGCCCGCCTCCGTGACGATGCCGTAGACGGTGGACAGTCCCAGGCCGGTGCCCTGGCCCCGGGGTTTCGTCGTGTAGAACGGCTCGAAGATGTGCGCCGCCACGTCGGCGGTCATGCCTTCGCCGGTGTCGCTGACCAGCAGGCGGGCGTAGGTTCCGGGTGGCAGCGGCGGCCGCATGTCGAGTTCGCCGCCGTCCAGGGCTGCGGTGTTCGCCTCCAGGACGAGCGTGCCGCCGTCCGGCATCGCGTCGCGGGCGTTGATCGCCAGGTTGAGCAGCACCTGCTGCATCTGGCCGGGGTCGGCGTGCACCATGACCGGCGCTGGGGACGACACCATGATCAGGTTGATGTGCTCGCCGATGGTGCGTCCGAGCATGGCGTGCACCTCGGCTAGGCCCGCGTTGAGGTCCACGTCCTGCGGCTGGATGGTGTCGCCGCGGGTGAACGTCAGCAGCTGGCGGGTCAGGTTGATGGCCCGGTCGGCGGCGCTGCGCACATGCCGGAGGTCGGTCGCCAGGGCGTCGTTGCCGGCCGCCTCCTCGACGGCGAAGTCGGTGTAGTTGACGATGATCGCCAGGATGTTGTTGAAGTCGTGCGCCACCCCGCCGGCCAGCTTGCCGAGGCTCTCCATCCGCTGCGCCTGGTGGGTGCGTTCCTCGACGGCCCGCTGCCGTTCGGCCGCCTCCTTGATCGCGGTGATGTCGCGGACCACCGCGGAGAACCCGACGGGGTGCCCGAACCGGTCCCGGACCAGGGCCACGCTGAACGACGCCTCGACCGGGGTGCCGTCCTTGCGGAAGCGGCGCGTCTCGTACGGCACGCCGCGTTCCCCTGTCCGGATCCGATGCATCATGTCGCGCTGTTCCTCGGCACCGGCGTCGTCGGTCAGCACCCGGGCGTGCCTGCCGATGATCTCGGCGGCCGTCCAGCCGAAGATCCGTTCCGCGCCGCGGTTCCAGGCCGTGATGACGCCGTCCAGGTCGGAGCCGATGATCGCGTCATCGGTGTGCTCGATCACCGCCTCCAGGGTGGCCCGGTGCGCGTCGGCCTCGTCCTGGAGCCGTTCCCGCTGGGGGTCCGGGTATATCGCCCCGGCCGGTGCCCGGGTCCGCCGGCGGACCGTCCAGTAGTAGAGCCCGGCCACCCCGGTCACCACGTTCCACCAGGCCAGCGCCCACACCCAGTCGATCGAGACGGCGTGTTCGGCGTGGCCCAGGCCGGCGAAGGCGAGGTACGCATGCAGCCCGTGCCCGACCGCGGCGGTCAGGAAGATCAGGGCCGTCGCCACCGCGAGCCGGTTGCTCCGTAATCGGCCGGCCCGGGCCACCGGCACCGTGATGACCACCGTGATCGCCGCGTACGTGATCATGGTGCCCAGGTTTCCCAGCAGAAAAAGCTGTTCCGGCACGGTCGTCATATCGGTCCCGGGTCGGTCATGCTGAGGGGCTGAACCGTCTGTGGGGGGATAGTGCGAGTCGGAATCACCGGGGTCGGCGCCCATCTGCCGGAGCGCGAGGTCACCACGACCGAGCTGCAGGACCGGATCGGGAGGCTCCCCCGCGGCCTGCTCGCCCGGCTCACCGGCATCGAACGGCGGCGGGTCGCGGCCGACGACGAGTACGCGTCCACGCTCGGGCTGCACGCCGCCCGCGACGCCCTCGCCTCCGCCGGCCGGCACCCGTCCGACGTCGACCTGCTGCTGTTCGCGTCGGCCAGCCGGGACATGGTCGAGCCGGCGACCGCGCACATCCTGCAGGACGCGCTCGGCAGCCGGGCGCACGCGCTCGACGTCACCAACGCGTGCAACAGCTTCGTCAACGGGATCGACCTGGCCCGGTCGATGATCCTGGCCGGGCGGGCACGCCGGGCGCTGGTCGTCACCGGGGAGACACCGAGCCGGGTCATGCGGCCGCGGGTGTCGGGGCTGGCCGAGGCGCGGCGGGCGTTCGCCGGGTACACGTTCGGTGACGCCGGTGCGGCGGTGGTCGTCGAGCCGGTCGAGCGGGGCGGGATCATCGACGTCGACACCGCCACCCACTCCGAGCACTGGACCGTCGGCGGGATCCCGGGCGGCGGGTCCCGGCATCCGCGGGGCGAGGAGCACACCTATTTCACCGGGGACGGGCACCGGCTGCGCGGGGTGTTCGAGACCATCGGGGCGGGCATCCTGGACCGGGTCCGGGAACGCACCGGCATGGAGTACACCGAGTACGCCCGGATCCTCGTGCACCAGGTGACGATGCCGTACCTGGAGAAGTTCATCGAGGTGACCGGGGTGCCGAAGGACCGGCTCGACGTCACCGTCACGACGCTGGGCAACATGGCCAGCGCGACCCTCGGCGTGCAGCTCAGCCGGACGTACCCGCAGCTGTCGGCCGGGGACCGGGTCCTGTTCATCGGGCTCGGCGGCGGCGTCAGCATGATGACCATGGTGTGGGAACGGTGATGACCGACCTGTGGGTGGTGGTGCCCGCCTGGAACGAGGCCGCGCGGATCGGCGCCACCCTGGACGCCCTCGCCGCACAGACCGACACCGGTTTCACCCTCCTCGTCGTCGACAACGGGTCCACGGATGCCACGGTCGCCGTGGTCGAGAAGTTCCGGCACGGCGCGCCGTTCCCGGTGGAGGTGCTCGTCGAGACCGAGAAGGGTGTCGGCTGCGCGGTCGACACCGGGTTCCGGCACGCCATCGCGGCGGGGGCGGTGCTGCTGGCCCGTACCGACGCCGACTGCCTGCCCCGGCCCGGGTGGGTGGCGGCGGCACGGACCGCGCTCACCGGCGGCGCCGGCCTGGTCTGCGGGCGGATCACCGCCCGGCGCGACGAGCACGGACCGGCCGGGCGGGCGGTGTTCGGGCTGCTCGTGGCGTTGGCGGCGGCGTTCGGGCGGATCCGGCCGGCGCATCGGGACAGCGGCTTCCGGGCCCCCTACCGGATGCACGCCGGCAACAACATGGCGATCACCGCGGCGCTCTACGAGGCGTGCGGCGGGATGCCGCGGCGGCCGTCGCCGACCGATCGGCTCTTCCTCAATCGGGTACGCCGGACCACCTCATCGATCGTGCACAGCCGGTCGATGGTGGTGGAGAACTCGACCCGGCGGCTGCGCGCGTACGGGGTGCTGCGGACCGCCCGCTGGTACCTCGACCGTGGCAGTGGCGCCCTGACCCCGGACCCACGATGAGGGGAACCACTTGCTCGACGCGCTGAGTACCGGCCTTCGCACGACTGACGACCGTCCGGCTCTGCTGCGCGGACGGCGCACGGTCACCCGGGGCGAGCTGGCCGGGCTCCGTGACCGGTACGCGACCGCCCTGCACGCCCGTGGCCTGGGTCCCGGCGACACTCTCGGGCTGGCGATCCGCCCCGGTCCGCGGGCGGTGGCGATGGTGCTCGCGGCGTACCGGCTGGGCGTACGGGTGGCGCTGCTCGACCCGACCGCCGGGCCGGACGTGCTCACCGCCCGGCTGTCGCTGGCCCGGCCCGCCCTGATCGTCGCCGACGCGGCCGCCCAGGCGGTCGCCGGATGGGCCGCCCCGCTGGCCCGCCGGGCCGGACTGGCACTGCCCGACTTCACCACGCTCGGCCCGACCGTCACCGTCGGCACCCGCCTGCCCGGCAACGCCCCGGCCCTGACGCTCACCTCCGGGCCGGTGCCGCCCGCCCACGACGGCGACGGTGACGCCGTCATCATCTTCACCTCCGGCACCACCACCAGCCCGCGCGCGGTCGTGCACACCCGCGCCGGGCTCGACGCCGGGCTGCGGTCCGTCGCCGACCTGGTCCGGCCGGTCGCCGGGGTGCCGGTGCTCGGCGCCACGTTCTTCGTGACGGTGCCGTCGCTGGCCGCCGGTGCGCCGGTCGCCGCCCCGGAACGACGGCCGCGCTCGCTCGCCCGGCAGATCACCGGGCTGCGCCCGCAGGCCGTCTACCTGACGCCCCCGCAGTTGCGGGTCGCGCTCGACGGCGGCGTGCCGTTCAGCGGGCGCGTCTACAGCGGGTCCGCGCCGGTGTCCGCGCACCTGCTCGACCGGGTCCGGGCCGCCGGAGCCGACGAGGCGTGGGGGGTCTACGCCCTCACCGAGGTGTTCCCGGCCGCCGCCGTCGAATCCCGCGAGAAGGGCGCCTGGTCCGGCGGCGGCGATCTCGTCGGTGACCTTCTGCCCGGTGTCCGCGGCCGGCTCGACGAGTCCGGGCAGCTGCTGCTCGCCGGGGCCGGGGTCTGCGACCGGTACCTCGGCGGCGAGCCGCACGAGTGGGTCGCCACCGGCGACATCGCCGGCCTGTCCGGGCGCCGCGTCGTGCTCGGCGGCCGCAGCAAGGACATGATCCTGCGGAAGGCCGAGAACATCTATCCCGGACTGTACGAGCCGTCGCTGCACGTGCCCGGCGTCTCGCTCGCCGTCCTCGTCGGGGTGCCCGCCGGTGACGGCGACGAGAACGTGGTCGCGATCGTCGAGACCACCCCCGGCGCGGACCGGGCCACCGTCGAGGCCGCTCTCCGCGGGCCGCTCGACCGGATGGGTTCGGCCCGGCCCGACCGTGTCATGTTCGCCCCGGTGCCCCTGGCGGGGCGATCCCGCAAACCCGACCGGCACGCTGCGGCGTCGCTCGCCTCCGGCATACCCCATCAGCGGGTACGGCCATGAGCGCCGCCGGCCCCGGGCCGGATCGGGGTACGGCCGTGAGCGGCGCGAACCACGACGACGGGCCCGGGCCGGGCGCCGTGACCATCGCGGTGGTCGTGCCCGCCTACGACGAGGCCGGGTCCATCGGGGCCACACTGGCGGCGCTCGCGCGGCAGACCGACCGGGACTTCCGGCTGGTCGTCGTCGACAACGCGTCCACCGACGACACCGTGGCCGTGGTCCGCCGCTTCGCCGGGACGGTCCCGTTTCCCGTGGAGATCGTCACCGAGACCGAACGCGGGGCCGGCACCGCCGCCGACACCGGGTTCCGGCACGCCATCGCGACCGGGGCCACGTGGCTCGCCCGTACCGATGCCGACTGCCTGCCCGCCTCCGACTGGGTGGCGACGCTCCGGGCGTACCTCGGCAATGGTTTCGATCTGGTCTGCGGCCGCAGCGTCCCGCGCCGCGACGAGCGGCCCACCTGGGCCGAACGTCATGTCTTCCCCGCCGCCGTCCGGCTGGCGGCGGTGTACGGCCGCTACCGCAAGGCACACCGGGCGCCCGAGTACCGCAGCCCCTACGTCCTCGTCCACGGGCACAATCTGGCGCTCACCGCCGACCTGTACCTGCGCTGCGGCGGCACCGCCCGGGAAGCCCTGGAGGACGGATCCGAGGACGTCACCCTCCTGAACCGGGCCCGCCGCATCACCACCCGCATCACCCGCGCCGAGGACGCGGTCGTCGAATCCAGCCTGCGGCGGCTGCGTGCGTGGGGCGCCCGCCGAACCCTCTTCTGGTACTGGGATCGCCGGTACCGTCCGCCGAGCACGGCCCAGGTCCACGTCCGCTGACCCGGTGCGGCGTGCTCCCCTCCCGGTGCGAATTGACCCGCGCGCGGATGCACACGATGATCGCGTTCCGCGGTGGGGTGCGGTGAGATTGCGGGGGGAGGCCGACATGTCGCAGGAACGGGCGCGCCGCCGGGACCGGCAGGTCTATCTGCGCAGTCATCCGGTGCTGTTCGCGCTGCTCGCGGCGACCCGGAGGCGGCCGGCGGCCCGCATCGGCACGACCGTTGTCGCCCACTCGCGGGACGCGTTCACCGATGGTCTGGTCCGGGTGCCGCTCGACCGTACCGCCGAGGGCACCACCGGCGGGGCCGCCGGACGGCTGACCGGCGGCGGCCTGCTCTTCGACCAGGAGGGCGACGATCATCGCGGTTCGCGCCGTGGGCTGGCCGAGTCGCTCGGCGCGGACGGCGTGAACCGCCTGCGCCCGGTCTGGACCGAAGTACTCGACCGCCGCCTGAAGCCGCTCGCCGACGGTCAGCCGGTCGACCTGGTCGACGTGGCCGCCGAACTCTCCGGCGCCACCGCCGCCGCACTGCTGGGCCTGACGGTGGATCCGCTCGCACTCGCGTCCGCGGCCCGTGCCGCCGCCGCGGCCGGTGCCCGCGAACATCTCCCCGGCTTCCCGTTTCCCAGCCACCGCCGGGCCGCTGAGCGTGCTGCCGCCCACCTGAACGCCCTGCTCGACCGGGCTACCCGTAACGCTTCCACCGGCCCAGAGGCCGAAGCCGGTGCCGGTTCCGGTCCCGAAGTCGGCGCCCGAGCCGGGGTCAGGGCCGGGACCGAGGCCGGGACGGGGGCCGGGACCGAGGCCGGGGTTGAGGCCGGGACCGGTCTTGCGGCGATGCTGGCGGTCGCCGCGATCAACACGACGGTCGCCGGGTTGCCGCGCGCGGCGGCCTGGTGCGCCGATGCCGACCTCTGGGCGTACGCCGAGACCGCCCCCGAAGCACTGACCAGCGAACTTCTGCGCGTGACCGCTCCGACCCCGCTGCTCCCCCGGGTGGCCGCCGCCGCCGGAACCGTGGCCGGCCGGCCCGTGCGCCGGGGCGACCGTCTGCTCCTGATCGCCCGCCACGCGGTGGGCGCCCACGACCGGGACCCGTCCCCGTCCGACCCGGCGCCGCCACAGACCGCGCAGCTGGTGTTCGGCGCCGGGCCGCACGCCTGCCCCGGTGCACGGCTGGCCCGGCTCCAGCTGATCGACGCGCTGTCCGCGCTGGCGCCCTACCGCCCGGTCGTCCACACCGCGCGGGCGGACCGGGCCAGTGCCCTGCCGAGCTGGGCCACCCTGACCGTCATCGCGACCCGCCGCCCACCCGCGCCCGGCGACCCGGCCGGCCGGTCCGACGGGTGAGAGGATCCGGGGCGTGCTGACCGGCCGGATCGCGATCACCGGCGCCAGTGGGTTCTGTGGGGGCGTGGTGGCGCGGGCGGCCGCTGCGGCCGGGGCCACGGTCGTCTGCCTGGGGCGGCGCCCCGGGCCGGTCGGGGAGCACCGGTTCTGGGACGCTGCCCGTACCCCGCCGGATCTGACCGGAACCGACGTCGTGCTGCATCTCGCCGCGGCCGTCGGTGACCCGGTGCCCGGCCGCGCGTCGGAGGCGGCCTTCCGGGCGGTCAACGTGGACGGGACCGCCCGCCTGCTGGAGGCCGCCGGCGACCGGCCGGTCGTGTGGGTGAGCAGCGCCAGCGTGTATGCGCCCGCCGGACCGGAATCGATCAGTGAGGACCATCCGCTCGGCGGGATGACCGCCTACGGCCGGACTAAAGCGGCGGGCGAACGACTGGCACGCGGCGCGGGGGCGGTGGTGCTGCGGCCGCGCGCCGTCTACGGGGCGGGTGATCCGCATCTGCTGCCCCGGCTGCGGCGGGTGGTCCGGGGCGGCCGGGCGCTGCTGCCGGGACCCGACGTGCCGCTCAGCCTGACCGCGGTGGAGAACCTGGCCGGCGCCTGCCTGGCGGCGATAGGCCTCCCCGCGGCCGCCGACGATGCGGAGGGCCGGAGGGCGCGACCCGGCAACGCGGCGGGCTGGCCGGCAGGGGTCCATGAAATCGCGGACGCGGCGGGCCGGCCGGGAGGGGTCCATAAGATCGCGGACGCGGCGGGCTGGCCGGCGGGGGTCTACAACATCGCGGACGCGGTCGTCTACCGGCGGGACGCGGTGGTGAGTGCGGTGTTCGGTGTGCCGGTGACGCATCTGCCGGTTCCGCTGGTGGACGCGGCCGCCGCGATGGCCACGGCGGCCGCGCGGCTCACCCGGCGTCCACCGGTTCTCTCGCGGTACGCCGTGGAGCAGCTCACTCACCCGGTCGTCCTCGACATCAGCCGGGCCCGCGCGCAGGGCTGGACCCCGCGCCGCACCTTCGCCGACTTCCTGAACAGCCTTCCGCCGTCCTGAACAGCCTTCCGCCGTCCTGAACAGCCTTCCGGCTTCCTGAACAAGCTTCCGCCGTCCTGACCCCGCCTCGGCGAAAGAGGGCGAAAGAGTCAGCGGCCGCGGGCCAGATACGCGGCCCGGCGCTCCGGGGTGGCGGCGAGGTCGGTGGCGGTACGGGCCAGAAGTTTGGCGGCGTGGAGCAGGGCCTCGTCACCGGCGGGACCGGCGGCTTCGGCGGCGAACTCGCGGGTGTGGGGCATGGCGGTCACGCCGCGGAGGCCGATCATCGGGTGGATGGACGGTACGGCGTGGCTGACGTTGCCCATGTCGGTGGAGGCCGCGCTGAGCCCACCGGGCAGCGGAATCGCCGTGCGGCCGAACGCGGAGAGGTGGCCGCTGTACCGCTCCATCAGCCAGGTGTCGTTGCGCAGGTCGAGGTAGTCGGGTTCGGTGCGGCGGAACTCGACGGTGGCGCCGGTGGCCAGGGCGCCGGCCTCGAAGCAGGCCTGCACGCGCCGACGGAGGGTGACCAGCCGGTCGGCGTCGGGGGCGCGGACCTCGTATTCGAGGACGCTGCGCTCGGGGATGATGTTGGTCTTCTCGCCGCCGGTGCGGACGAAACCGGCGATCCGGTAGCCGGGCGGCGTCTGCTGGCGGAGCAGGCCGATCGCCACCTGGGAGATCACCGCGGCGTCGGCGGCGTTGACACCGTCCCAGGGTGCGCCGGCGGCGTGGGCGGGCCGGCCTTCGAACGTGACCGAGAAGCGGCTGCACGCCTGGGTGCTGTCGCCGGCTCCGGCGGTGTCGGCGGCCGGTCCGGGGTGGACCATCATCGCCACGGTCACGTCGTCGAAGGCGCCGCGCTCCAGCATCAGCTGCTTACCGGCGCCACTCTCCTCGGCGGGGGTGCCGAGGAGGGCGATGCGGAAGCCGTACCGGTCGGCGGCGGTGCGCAGTGCGATGGCCGCGCCGGCCGAGGACGCACAGATGATGTTGTGGCCGCAGCCGTGGCCGATGCCGGGGAGCCCGTCGTACTCGGCGCAGATCCCGATCGTCAGGTCGCCCTCGCCGTAGGTGGCGAGCAGGGCGGTCGGCAGATCCCACATGCCTTTGCCGACGTCGAACCCGGCCTCGTCCATCAGCGCCGCGAGTTTCGCCACGGAGGTGTGCTCCTCGAACGCGACCTCGGGCTCGGCGTGCAGGCTGTGGCTCAGCCCGATCAGCCGGGCCTGCCATTCGTCCACCGTGGCGTCCGTCCCCAGTGACATGCCGTCATCGTATGCCGGGCCATTCGCCGGGGCATTTCACCGAACCGGGTGGACCACGGCCCACCAGCCGGGATGCTCGCCCCGGGCCGGGGTGGACCGGCGCGCGGCCGGCCCATCCCCCGGCGCGCGGCCGGCCCATCCCCCGGGGCGCGGCCGGGTCAATCGCGGGTGGGGCGCCGGCGGGTCAGGAGCAGGGAGAGCAGCCCGGCGAGGATCAGGCCGGCACCGGCGAACCCGAAGACGGTCACATCGGCGCCGGTGAGGGCGAGATCGCTGCCGCCCGTACCGCCGGCGGGGTCTGCGGGGCCGGCGGGGCCGGCGGGGCCGGGGACCGGGACCGGATCGCCGTCGGCGACGGGAACGGGCTCGGCGACCGGGCCAGGCCCGTCGTCGTCAGCGGGGACGGAGGGTGATGCCGATGCCGATGCCGATGCCGCAGGCGAGGTGGTGTCGCCGTCACCGGAGTGGTCCGGGGACTCTCCGCCGCCGGGGAACGGGCTGGGCAGGCCCGGGCCCGGGCGGTCGCGGTCGGCCGGGGCGGGCGCGCAGGCCGTGACCGACAGATGGCCGAGGGCGACGTCGAGCACGTGGATCCTGCCGAGTTTGACCTCGACACGCAGGGTCGAGGCTTCGGCGGAGACCTGACGGCCGCGCCGGGACTCCCGGACCTCGCCGAGGGAGAGCCGGACCTCGAGCGCGACGGGCGGGCCCTGGGCGGCGCCGCCGAGGAGGCCGAGGGAGACGACGGCGCCCGCGTCCTTGAGCACGTGGACGGGCCTGCCGGCGGTGTGGACCTTGAGCACGGCCGGGCGGTAGCCGACCTCGGCGTCGCCGGGGCGGGTGCCGGCGACGGCCTCCAGGGTGGGCTGGGTGACGACCTTGACCGAGATCTCCTGCGGGGTGCCGGGGAAGAGGCTCAGGTCGCCGAGGGCGGCACCGGCACCGGACCGTACGCCGACCCGCCCGTTCCGCAGGCGGACGAGGTCGGTCGCGCTCTGGGTGGAGCCGGTCGGCCCGATCCGGAGGAGGCTGGTGGGCCGGCCGGCCGCGGTGACGGCGCCGTCGAGAACCGACAGCCCGCTGAGCATGGTGGCCGACCTGGTCAGTGGTCCGATCCTGCCGCAGCGGTAGGCGTCGTCCCAGGTGGCGTACGCGGTCGACCGGCCGGCACCGGCGGTGGCGAGACCCGCGGCCCGGAAGGCGGTGAGGTCCACCTCGGCGGGGCCGCCGGGGCCGGGTGCCGCGTGCCGGGCGCCGGCACCGCCGCCGGGGAGCCCGAGGATGCGGGCGTCGGCGTGCCGGCCGGAGGCGATGCTGCGGTGCGGCCGTGCGGTGCTGTCGACGGTGCCCTCGGCGCTCGCGAGGCGCACGTCGGCGAGAGCGGGCAGGCCTCTGGTGAGCGGCCGCGGGTCCAGGACGGTGATTCTCGCGAGGTCGGCCCGGGAGCGTGCGGTGAAGTCCTCGTCGCAGTCCCGGGGCGTCGTGGCGGCGACGGGGGCGGCGGGCACGGCGAGCGCGGCGGCCACCAGCGCGTGCAGAGCGATCGGCATGAGGTCCCTTCCGGAAGGGGCGGGTTGTCCGATCTCTCATCGCCTTGCGCAGTTTGTTAGGTACGGGGCTTTCGATCGTCTTTCATAATGAGCATCTATGCGCAAACCAGACAGTTCCTCCGTTAACCGCCTATCTCAACGATCGGTACGGTCCTCCGGATAGCTGGCACCCCCGGTGGATTCCTCGGTCAACGGCCGCGCCCCACCCTCCGGCGGTCCGGCCGGCGACTGCCCACCGGCGGCGAGCTGCGGGTACTTCGCGTCGAAGGCGGGCCGCTCGGAGCGGATCCGGGGCATCCGGTCGAAGTTGCGCAGCGGCGGCGGGCTGGAGGTGGCCCATTCCAGCGAGTTCCCGTGCCCCCACGGGTCGTCGGCGGTGACCACCGCGCCGGCCCGGTACGACTTCCACACGTTGTAGAGGAACGGCAGCGTGGCCGCCCCCAGCACGAACGAGCCGGCCGTCGAGATCATGTTCAGGGTGGTGAAGCCGTCGTCGGGCAGGTAGTCGGCGTACCGCCGGGGCATGCCCTCGTTGCCGACCCAGTGCTGCACCAGGAAGGTGGTGTGGAAGCCGATGAAGGTGAGCCAGAAGTGCACCTTGCCGAGCCGCTCGTCGAGCATCCGGCCGAACATCTTCGGGAACCAGAAGTAGATGCCGGAGAACACCGCGAACACGATCGTGCCGAAGAGCACGTAGTGGAAGTGGGCGACCACGAAATAGCTGTCGTGCACGTGGAAGTCGACCGGCGGCGACGCCAGCAGCACCCCGGTCAGGCCGCCCAGCAGGAACGTCACCATGAACCCGACCGCGAACAGCATCGGCGTCTCGAGCGTGATCTGCCCGCGCCACATCGTCCCGATCCAGACGAAGAACTTCATCCCGGTCGGGATCGCGATCAGATAGCTGAGCAGGCTGAAGAACGGCAGCAGCACCTGGCCGGTGGCGAACATGTGGTGCGCCCACACGCTCATCGACAGCATGGTGATCAGGACCGTGGCGGCGACCAGAGTCTTGTACCCGAAGACCGGCTTGCGACTGAAGACCGGCACCACCTCGGTGATGATCCCGAAGAACGGCAGCGCGATGATGTAGACCTCGGGATGGCCGAAGAACCAGAACATGTGCTGCCACAGCATCGGCCCGCCGGTCTCGACGTTGAAGACCTGCGCGCCGAGCACCCGGTCGGCGGCCAGGGCGAAGAGCGCCGCCGCCAGGAACGGGAAGACCAGCACCACCAGGACGCTGGTGAGCAGGATGTTCCACGTCATGATCGGCATCCGGAACATGGTCATCCCGGGCGCCCGCAGGCAGAGGATCGTGGTGATCATGTTGACGCCACCGAGGATGGTGCCCAGGCCGGACAGGGCGAGGCCGACCACCCACATGTTCCCGCCGTAACCCGGCGAGTGCTGCCAGGTGCTCAGCGGCGTGTACGCCGTCCAGCCGAAGTCCGCCGCGCCGCCCGGGAGCAGGAACCCGCCGAACGCGATCAGCCCGCCGAAGAAGTACAGCCAGTACGCGAACGAGTTGAGCCGTGGGAACGCCACGTCCGGCGCGCCGATCTGGATCGGCACCACGTAGTTGGCGAACGCGAACACGATCGGCGTCGCGAAGAACAGCAGCATGATCGTGCCGTGCATGGTGAACAACTGGTTGTACTGCTCGGGCGAGAGCAACTGCATACCGGGCCGGCCCAGCTCCGCGCGCATCAGCAGCGCCATCGCGCCGCCGAGCACGAACCACGCGAACGCCGTGACCATATACATGATCCCGATCTGTTTCGCGTCGGTGGTGCGCAGTGCGCGGGCCAGCCAGGAGCCTCGGACCTGTCGCCGCAGGGGCCACGGCCGGGACTGCACGGGGCGAGGGGAAACAGCGGTCATCGAAAGTCCTCCCTGGACTGTTCGTACTCCGCGCCGACCATCAGCACAACCCGGCGGCTGCATACCCCCGAATGCCGCCGCCTACCGTTCCTCTCCCTCACTTGAGCTGTCGAGGCCGCCTGACCAGTCGGGTGGGTCGGCCGGATGCAGCCGGGGGTCGTCGACGAAGAAGGTCCGGACCCGGCCCACCGGGGTCAGGGGACCCTCGAAGCGGACCGTGACCCGGCCGATGCCGCTGCCCTGCACCCAGCCGGCGCCGTGGTCGTCGTGCCGCACGTCCTGCCCCGGGCGCCACACCGGCACCGCGGCCGGAACCGGCGGCGCGGAGACGAACCCGGCGGCGGTGGGCGACGGCGGGGCGGTCACCGCAGCGGGCGCCGGACCGACGGCCGGACCGACGGCCGAACCGGCGACCGGACCGGACACGGTGACCGCCGGCGCGGCCGGGTCCGGCGAGCCGGCTCCGGCCGGGGCGTCCGCCGCCGCCGGCGGGAGGTCGCCGGGGAAGGTGAGGACGGGTGGATCCTCACCCGCGGCGGAGAAGAGGTCGTCCTGGGCGAAGTCGTAGAGGGTGGAGACGCCGACGCCGAGCAGGCGGATGCCACCGGCTGTCGGCACCTCGCCGAGGAGGCGGCGGGCGAGCTGGGCGATCAGGATGCCGTCGTCGGTGGGCTGGTCGCGGGTCAGGGCCCGGGTGACCGTGGTGAAGTCGGGGTGGCGGACCTTGATGTTGACGGTGCGGCCGGTCAGCCCGCTGCGGCGGAGCCGGCCGGCGACCCGGGCGGAGAGCAGGTCCAGCTCGTGGTGCAGGCGGGCCGGGTCACGGACATCGATGTCGAAGGTCTCCTCGGCGGAGACGGACTTGGCCTCGCGGGAGCTGACCACCGGGCGCGGGTCGTCGGCGCGGGCCAGCCGGAACAGCCCGTGGCCGTGGGCGGTGCCGAACCAGTCGACCAGATCCTCCAGGGAGGCCGCGGCCAGATCGCCGACCGTCCGGATACCGGAGCGGTGCAGGCGCTGCTCGGTGGCCGGACCGACACCGCCGAGCCGCCGGACCGGCAGCGGATGCAGGACCAGCAGCTCGTCGCCCGGCGGGACGATCGTGAGGCCGTCGGGTTTGTTCAGGTCGGAACCGATCTTGGCCAGGAGTTTGCTGGAGGCGGCACCGATGGAGCCGGTCACCCCGCCGGTGGCGGCGGCGATCTCCGATTTCAGCCGGGTGGCGAGCGCGGTCACCGCGGGCACGCTCAGGTCGGTGCCGGTCGGGGCGAGGTCGATATACGCCTCGTCGATGCTGACCTGCTCGACCAGGGGCGAGACCCCGGCCAGCAGCTCCATGACGACCGCGCTGGTCCGCTGATACGCCGGGAACCGGGGCGACAGGAAAGCCGTGTTGAGCGGGCAGCGGCGGCGGGCCTGCGCCATCGGCATCGCCGAGTGCGCCCCGTAGGCACGCGCCTCGTAGGACGCCGTGGACACCACCCCGCGCCCGGCCACCCCACCGACGATCACCGGTTTGCCCCGCAGTGACGGCTTGTCGCGCTGCTCGACGGCGGCGAACATCGCGTCGAGGTCGACGTGCAGAATGCTCGCTTCCCTCCTCACTCCCGCAGCGTAAACGCCGGGTATGACATGCCCCGCGCATCGGGTGGCACCGGGCTCCCCATGGTCGGTGGCCGCCTCGGGAGGAGGTGGCGGAGAGTAGATGCGCGTGTATGGGAGCGATAACAAAAACTCGGGGGAAGCTGCTTTACAGGCCTCCGAAAGCTGTGCCACGATACGGCTCGATCACGAATAGTCGGACATTACCCCAGCTAGCAGGCATCAACCCGGCCGAAGGCACAGATAACCTTCGATTTCCGTCGATCCGGGGGTCACTTCGACGAAGGAAGCGGGACGGTGACGGAGCGTCAGATCACGGCGGCGCGTGGCGTGTCGGACCTGGTCCGTGACGCCCAGCGTGGGAGCGTTCCCGCCCGGGACCAGCTGATCACCGGCCATCTCTCGCTGATCTACAACGTCATCGGCCGCGCCCTGCACGGGCACCCGGACGTCGACGATCTGGTGCAGGACACCATGCTCCAGGCGATCAACGCACTGGGCGGGCTGCGTGACCCGGAGCGGTTCCGCTCGTGGCTGGTGGCGATCGCCTACCGGCGGGTCCAGATGCACATGCGTGCCCGCAAGATGACCCTGACGCGCCATCTGCCGGAGCCGGTGGACGTGCCGGACCCGGCCGGTGACTTCGCCGAGCGGACCACCGCCGAGCTGGTCGTCGCCGATCAGCGGCGGGAGCTGGCCGAGGCGGCCCGCTGGCTGGACGACACCGACCGGGAGCTGCTGGGCCTCTGGTGGCAGGAGGCGTCCGGCGACCTCACCCGGGCCGAGCTGGCCGCCGCGCTCGACGTGACGCCGAAACACGCCGCGGTCCGGGTCCAGCGGATGAAGGCGCAGCTGGAGCTGTCCCGCGGGGTGGTGCGGGCGCTGCGGGCCACGCCGATCTGCCCGGAGCTGTCGAGCACGATCCGGGGCTGGGACGGGACCGTCGACTCGGTGTGGCGCAAGCGACTGGCCCGCCACGTCCGGGACTGCCCGAAGTGCCACTTCCAGCAGGCCGGGCTGGTCTCGCCGGAGCGGCTGCTGCTCGGGGTCGCCGCCCTGCCGGTGCCGGTGGCGCTGTGGGCCGGCATCCAGGCCGCGGCCGGCGCCGGAGTGACCGCGCCGCCGCTGGTCACGACCGTCTCGCTGGTCACCCACGTGACGCAGCACAAGACCCTGGTGGCGGCGCTGACGGCGGCGACCGTCGCGGTGGGCGGCGGACTGACGCTCGCGGTGGTGAACGAGCCGGACACCCCGCGGGCCGCCGCGCCACCCCCGGCCGTCGCCACGACCCCGGCCACCCCACCACCGGCCGCGACCGGGACGAGGCCCAGCCCCGGCGCGCCGGTGCGGACCACGCCCACCCGGCGGCCGGTCACCGGGCTGGGCGTGGCCGAGGCGGACATCTTCGTGGCGCCGAACGGTTCCGACGACGGCGACGGCACGCAGGCCCGCCCGTACGCGTCGGTGGCCAAGGCGGTCGCGGTGGTGCGACCGGGTCAGACGATCGCCCTGCGCGCGGGCATCCACCGGCCGGCGGGTCCGATCTCGATCACCACCAGCGGCACCGCGGACCAGCGGGTGACGATCAGCGGGTACGCCTCCGAACGCGCGATCATCGACGCCTCGGCGATCCCGGCCGACCAGTGGGCGATCACCCAGCGGGCGTCGTACTGGACCGTCCGGGACATCGAGGTGACCGGCGCCCGCAACGCCACCTGGACCTGCCTGGCCTGTGTGGACAACGTCTACGAACGGCTCGCGGTGCACGACAACGCGGGGGCCGGGCTGATGCTGCGCGACCCCGGGACGTCCGGCAACCGGGTGCTGGACAGCGACTTCTGGGCCAACCGGGGTTCCGGGCTGTCGGTGCAGTTCGGCGCCGGCGACGGGAACCTGGTGCGCGGCAACCGGGCGTTCCGCAACGGCCTGGACGGCATCGACCTCGGCTCGTTCCGCAGCCGGGTCACCGTCGAGTACAACTGGGCGTACCGCAACGGCGCGAACGGGTTCGCGGTCGGCGGCGGCAGTCCGGCGGTCGCGGCCGCCCACACGGTCCGGCACAACGCGTCGTGGGGCAACGGCGGGCACGGTTTCGTCGACGAGGGCAACACCGCGGCGATCGAGCTGGGCAACAACACGGCCTTCCGCAACACCGGGCTGGGCTTCGCGATGACCACGGCGCCGGCGGTGCTGCGCAACAACGCGGCGGTCGGCAACAGCCGGGGTGAGCAGGCGCTGTCGGCCGGTGCGAAGCCCGGGAACAACAGCTGGCAGGTACCGGCGTTCGCCTTCGGCTCGGAGGACGCGTCCACCGCCGAGGGCCCGCGGACGGCGGCGGCGAAACTCCCCGGCACCGGTTACCTGTCCACCGGCAACGGCATCGGGGCGTCGATGTCGGGCGCGTAATACGGATGCGTGCCGATCAGTGGGAACGCCACACTGACCGGCATGCACTCCGCGATCACGGTGACCCCGGCCCAGCTGCCCGACCTGCTTCTGCACGTCGCGGTGGCCCGGCCGGTGTTCCTGTGGGGTGCTCCCGGGATCGGCAAGAGTTCGCTGGTCCGTGACTTCGCCGACTCGCTCGGGCTGGAGTGTGTGACCCTGGTCGGCACCCAGCTCGCCGCCGAGGACCTGATCGGGGTGCCGGAGCTGCGGGACGGGCGCAGCCGGTTCGCGCCGCCGGAGTCGATCGCGCGCGACGAGCCGTACTGCCTGTTCCTGGACGAACTGAACTCGTCGGGCCCGGATGTGCAGAAGGCGTTCTACTCGCTGATCCTGGACCGCCGGATCGGCGCCTACGAGCTGCCGGCCGGGTCGATCGTGATCGGGGCCGGCAACCGCTCCAGTGACAACGCGCTCGCCCGCCCGATGGCGTCCGCACTGGTCAACCGGCTGATCCACGTGCACCTGCGGGCGTCGTGGGCGGACTGGTCGGCCTGGGCACGCGACGCCGGCGTCCACCGGTGGGTCACCGGCTACCTCACCGAGCGCCCGGACCACCTGTGGTCGGCGCCGCCCAAGGTGGAGGAGGCGTTCTCCACCCCGCGCAGCTGGCACATGCTCTCCGACGCGCTGCACTCCTACGGCGACGACATCAGCGAGGAGACGTTGGGCCTGCTGGCGGCGGGCACGCTCAGCCCGGCGCACGCCACCGCCTTCGGCGGCTACGTCAAGATCGTCCGGCATCGGTACGGGCTGGACGCGATCGTCCGTGGCGACGCCGGCTGGCCGTCCCGCCCCGCCGACCGGGATCTGCTCTACTTCCTGGCCGAGGCGTTCCGGGCCCGTCTGGTCAAGGACCTGCCGGCCGGCAAGACGCACGCCTCGGCGAACCTGCGCCAGTTCGCGCACCGGGCGAAGGCGATGCTCGTCGAACTCGCCGAGCTGTCCCTGGAGTGCGGCCGCCTGGTGATCGCCCCGGACGCCGACGGCAATCCGGTGCTGCCCGCCTGGTTCCTCGTCGAGGTGAGCCGGGACCTGCCGCGCCTGGTCGCGGCCCGGGCCTGAGATGGCACGCAAGCCGAAGCGCGTCGTCGAGAGCGACCCGAACACGCTCGCCTTCCAGGCCGCATGGGGCGAGCTGGCCGGCCATCCACTGTTCGAACCGATGACCGCATTCGATTATCCGCGCCCGCACGCGACCGTGGCGATCGTCGCCGCGCCACTGCCGGGCCTGGCCCGGGTGTCGGCGGATGGCTCGATCGTGGTGAGCCGGACCCGCCGCCTGGCGAAGGACGAGTGGCGCTGGGTGCTGGCGCACTGCCTGCTCCACCTCGGTTTCGACCACCTCGCGCCGGGCGCCGAGGACGACGCCGCGTACCGGGCGGCGGCCTGTCTCGCCGTCAGCCGGTTCCAGCGGGCGGTGAAGCTCGGCCGGGAGCCGGACCCGCTACCGGATCTGCTGCCCACCGCCGAGGAGGAGGAACTGGCGGCCCGGTGGCGCCGGCAGGGCGTGCCTCCGGAACTGGCCGCCCCACCCGACCTGGACCTGAGCCCGGTCCGGTTCCGGCCCGGCCACGAGCCGTGCTGGCCGGACCGGTTCGCCCTGGGCCTGTCCGCGGCCGCGGTCGCCGGGGTCGAGGTGGCCGGTGGCGCCCGCGAGTCGGTGAGCGGCGGCACCACGCAGCGCCCGCCGTGGCAGCTGGCGCTGAGCTGGTTCATCGGCTCGTATCCGCTGCTCGGCGGGGTGGCGGCCGGGTTCACGCTGGTCGCCGACGGTCCGCTGGCCCGGGCCTGGGAGATCTCGATCGCGGCGGTGTCGGCCGGGGCCGGCGAGATCTACGTGAACCCGTGGCGGACGCTGAGCGAGGCGGAGTGGCGGTTCGTGCTGGCCCATGAGCTGCTGCACGTGGCGTTGCGGCACGCCGACCGGGGCGGTGGCCGCGATCCGTACCTGTGGAACGTGGCCTGCGACTTCGTGATCAACGGCTGGCTGGTGGAGATGGGTGTCGGGGTGCTGCCGGACGGCGTGCTGTACGACCCGGAGTTCGCCGGATCGTCGGCCGAGCAGGTGTACGACCGGATCGCCGGTGACCTGCGCCGGATACGGAAACTGGCGACGCTGCGCGGGCAGGGGGCCGGCGACATGCTCGGCGAGCCGCTGCCGTGGGCCGGGCGGCGGGACGGCGGCGTGGACCTCGACGAATACTGCCGCCGGGCTCTGCTGACCGGTTTCGCCTATCACCAGAGCAGCGGGCGGGGACTGCTGCCGGCCGGGCTGGTCGCCGAGATCCGGGTCCTGGAGCAGCCGCCGGTGCCGTGGGACGTGCGGCTGGCCCGCTGGTTCTCCGAGTTCGTGCCGCTGGTGGAGCCGGTCCGGACGTACGCCCGGCCGTCGCGCCGGCAGGCCGCCACCCCGGACATCCCGCGGCCCGGCCGGCACCGCCCGGAGGAGGCGGTCCGGCGCAGCACGTTCGGCGTGGTGGTGGACACGTCCGGTTCGATGGGCGCGGCGCTGATGGGCAAGGCGCTCGGCGCGATCGCGTCCTACGCCACCGCCCGCGACGTGCCGGCCGCGCGGGTGGTCTTCTGCGACGCGGCCGCCTACGACGCCGGATATCTGCCGGTGGCCGACATCGCCGGCCGCGTCCGGATACGCGGCCGCGGCGGCACCCGTCTGCAGCCGGCGATCGACCTGCTGGAGCGTGCCGAGGACTTCCCGGCGGGCGGTCCGATCCTGGTGATCACCGACGGCGAGTGCGACGTGCTGCGGATCCGGCGCCCGCACGCGTACCTGATGCCGCGCGGCGCCCGCCTGCCGTTCACTCCGCGCGGCCCGGTGTTCAGCCTGCGCTGAGGCCGGGGCCGAAGCCTGATCCGAGTCCTGATCCGAGTGCTGCGCCGAGGTCGGCCGGGACGCGCCAGCCGGGGAACGGCTCGTCCGCGGGTTCGCGTTCCGGTCCGCCCGCCGCGGTGGCGCGCAGCAGCAGCGACGTGCCGTCGGCACCGACGATCCGCAGGCCGCGGGGCACCTTGCCGCGCTGTCCGGTGGGCCCGAGGTCCGGCAGCGCGACCAGCTGCCAGGAGCGGAACTCCGGCGGGCGGGCGGCGTCCAGCAGCAGCACGGCCAGCGCCACGGCGCGATCCGGCCGGTTGCCGCGGGGTGGCGGCAGGCGGTCCGGCGCCGGCAGTTCGGTCTCCCCCGGCCAGATCGCACCCCAGAGGTACGCGAGAGCGCCGTTGACGTACCGGATCCGCAGTCCCGCCGGCGACGGCCCGCCGGGGGTCGCATCCGTGCCGAAACGTTCCACCGCCTCGATCTCCGGGTGCCCGCAGTCGCGCAGGAGCGTGCCGATCACGTCGAGGACCCGGGCGAGATGCAACGGCGGCTCCGTTCGTTCGGCGGTGTCGTCGCAGTCAACCGGCTTTCGGGGCGTGCTGACCGCCCACGCTGTGCGACGCGGGGTAGGTTTCCGGCATGGAACGCGTACGTGCCGCGCTGTACCTGGACTTCGACAACGTGTTCAGCGCACTGATCAGGCAGGACCCGGATGTCGCGGTCCAGTTCGCCGAGGAGCCGGGTGCCTGGCTGTCCCGGCTGACCACCTCGCTGACGGTGGAGGGGCCCCGGCGCTGGTTGATCCTGCGCTGCTACATGAATCCGGGTGGCTGGGTGCCGCACCCCGATCCGGCCAGTGGCCTGCAACGGCTCTACTACTCGCGGTTCCGGCCGTTCTTCGTGAACGCGGGTTTCGAGGTGATCGACTGCCCGCGGCTGACGCACACGAAGAACGCGGCGGACATCCGGATGGTGGTCGACGCGGTGGACGCGCTGGCCGACCAGGTGACGTACGACGAGTTCGTGATCGCGTCCGGAGACTCGGACATGACGCCGCTGCTGGTGCGGCTGCGGCGCTCCGACCGGCGGACCACGATCGTGTCGCCGGCCGACGCGGCGCTGGCGTTCACCTCGATCGCCGACCGGCTGATCACCAGCCAGGAGCTGCTGGAGCTGGTGCAGGGCGAGCCGGTGGACAGCGACGAGGTCCAGGTCGCGGTGCCCGGCGAGCCGGAGGGCGAGGCGTCCTACGAACAGTTCCGTGACCTGGTGACCTGGCGGTTCACCGCGGCGCCCGGCCCGCTCAACCTGGCCTCGCTCGCCCACGACCTGCGCCGGCAGTTGGGCACCGGGGTGGACTCGACGAACTGGTTCGGGTTCGGCGGGTTCGTCCGCGCGCTGGAGAGCCTGCGACTGCCGCACGCCAAGTTCTCCAACCACTTCGTCTGGGACGACAGCCGGCACGGCCCGCCGGAGGCGACCGGGGCGGCCGGTCCGGCACCCGAGTCGGTCATCCGGCTCAGCGCACCGCTCGGCCTGCCGCGGCTGCCGCGGGAGATGTGGCCGCCGGTCTACCGGGCGCTCGCCGACTACGCGGCGTCGCATCACTTCAATCTGACCGAGGCCACCCGCTGGGCGCGGGATCTGCTGGCCGAGGAAGGGGTGGACGTGAGCCGGTCGGCGATCGCGTTCGTCACCCGGGGCACCGCGTTCGGTGGGGCGCCGCTCTACCGGCAGCCGCCGCCGGACGCCGAGGAGATCGCCACGGCGTTCGCCGACAACGTGCTGAACCGGGCGGACGCGGCCGCGATCGCCCTCACCGACGAGGAGTGCGCCGAGGTCCGCTCCTGGCTGGGTGCCCCCGACCCGAAGGCCTAGGTGTCCGCCGCGAAGAGCCGGCCGGCGGCGGACTGCCAGGCGGCGACCAGGTCGACGGTGTCCGGTTCGCGCAGCCACTGGATCTGGAGACCGTCCATCATGGCGACGACCTGGGCGGCCAGCTCGCGGGGGTCGGCCACGACGCCGTCGGCAAGGGCGGCGAACTCCTCCAGGGTGCGCCGCTGGCGTGTCCTGAAGTAGGCGTGCGCCGGGTGGCCGGGCGCGAGCGACTCGGCCTCCAGCACCGCGAAGAGCCGGACGATCTCCGGCTGCTCGGCGTTGCGGCGGACCACGGCGTCGCACACCTCGGCCAGGGTGATCCGGCCGTCGGCCCAGAGCCGGTGCGCGGGCCGGCCCAGTTTCTCGGCCAGTGAGCGGGCGTCCTGCTCGTCGCGGTACTCCAGGACGGCGACGAGCAGGCTGTCCTTGGAGCCGACGTGGTGCAGCATGCCGGGCACGGTCAGTCCGCAGCCGTCGGCGACGTCCTGCATCGACAGGCCCCAGAAGCCCCGTTCGGCGATCAGTTTCGTGGTCATCTCGAGGATCTGCCGGCGGCGCTCGGCAGCGGGTAACCGGGCGCGGTCGCGGCGGAACGGTGGGGAGGTCGGCACAGCTCTTTCCTACCAGCAGCCCCTTGTCACACCTGCTTTGACCTGGCTATGTTTCTAACCAGTTAATACCTAGTAGGTACTCAGTAAGGGTGGGATCCATGGGACTCGGCACCTCGGAACAAGCGGCGATCACCAGCGGCAGCGACTTCTGGCACACCGAGGGCGTCGCGTCCGCGGGCATCCCCCCGGTCACCGTCACCGACGGCCCGCACGGCGTGCGCATGCAGGCCTCCGGCGACGACATGCTGGCCGGCGTGCCCGCCACCTGCTTCCCACCCGCCGTGGCCAGCGCCTCCACATGGGACCCGGACCTGCTGCGCCGGATGGGCGAGGCACTCGGCGACGAGTGCCGGGCCCAGGACGTGGCGGTGCTGCTCGGGCCGGGCGTCAACCTCAAGCGCAGCCCGCTCGGCGGCCGCAACTTCGAATACTTCTCCGAGGACCCGATCCTCACCGGGGTGCTCGCCACCGCATGGGTGCGTGGCCTGCAGAGCCGGGGAGTCGGAGCGTCCCTGAAGCACTTCGCGGTCAACAGCCAGGAGACCGACCGGATGCGGATCAGCGCCGACGTCGACGAGCGCACCCTCCGGGAGATGTACCTGCGGGCCTTCCACAAGGTGGTCACCCGGGCCCAGCCGTGGACCGTGATGTGCGCCTACAACCGGGTCAACGGGATCTACGCCAGCGAGCACCACTGGCTGCTCACCCAGGTGCTGCGCGGAGAGTGGGGATTCGAGGGCCTGGTCGTCTCCGACTGGGGTGCCGTGGTCGACCGGGTCGCGGCGATCGCGGCCGGCCTCGACCTGACCATGCCGGGGCCGGACGCCGCCGGTGACCGGGCGCTCGTCGACGCCGTGGCGGCGGGACGGCTCGACCCGGCCGCCCTGGAGAAGAGCGCGGAGCTCGTACGCAAGCTGGTGGAGAAGGCCGGGGAACGGCCGGCCGGGACCTATGACGTGGACGCCCACCACGCGCTCGCCCGGGAGATCGCCGGACGGGCGATCGTCCTGCTGAAGAACGACGGTGACCTGCTGCCGCTCGCGCCCGGCGAGAAGAGTGTGGCGGTGCTCGGCGAGTTCGCGCGGAGCCCCCGGTACCAGGGCGGCGGCAGCTCGCAGATCACCCCGACCCGGCTCGACGACGCGCTCACCGGCATCACCGCCGCGACCACCGCCCGGGTCACGTTCGCCCCCGGATACACCGTGCGGGGCGAGGCCGACGAGGCTCTGCTGACCGAGGCGGTGGCCACCGCACGGGACGCCGACGTGGCGATCGTCTTCGTCGGCAGCGTGCACGAGACCGAGGGCGCCGACCGGGACTCCATCGACCTGCCCGCCCCGCAGCTCGCACTGATCGAGAGGGTCGCCGCGGTCAACCCGAACACGGTCGTGGTGCTCTCCAACGGCGCGGTGATCGCCACCCGGCCGTGGGACTCGCTGGTGCCCGCCCTGGTCGAGGGCTGGCTGCTCGGGCAGGCCGGCGGCAGCGCCCTGGCCGACGTGCTGTTCGGCCGGGTCAACCCGTCCGGACGGCTCGCCGAGACGATCCCGGTCAAGCTCGCCGACCACCCGTCCTACCTGGACTTCCCCGGCGAGCACGGCCACGTCCGGTACGGCGAGGGCCTGCACGTCGGCTACCGGGGCTTCGACGCGCGCGGCCAGGAGGTGGCGTACCCGTTCGGCTTCGGGCTGTCGTACACCACGTTCGGCTACGGAGCGGCCCGTGCGGCGGCGACCGCGGCCGGAGTCGAGGTGAGTGTGCCGGTGGCCAACACCGGCAGCCGGGACGGCCGTGAGGTGGTGCAGGTCTACGTGAGCCTGCCCGGCTCGAAGGTGCGGCGTGCCCCGCGGGAGCTGAAGGCGTTCGCCAGCGTCGCGATCGGCGCCGGCGACACCACCGAGGTGCGGCTGACCGTCGAACGCGAGGACCTCGCCTACTGGGACACCCGGCTCGGCCGCTGGATCGTCGAGGACGGCGAATACCTGATCGAGGTCGGCTCGTCGTCGCGGGACATCCGCGCCTCGGTGACCGTGCACGTGGCCGGCGACCCGGCCCGGGTGCCGCTGACCACCGAATCCAGTGTCGGCGAGTGGTTCGCCGATCCGCGCGGTGCCGAGGTGCTGGGCGCGGCGTTCGCGGCGGCCGCGGGCGAGCAGTCGGGCGGCCTGATGTCGGCGATGACCGCCAACCCGGAGATGCTGATGATGCTGGGCAGCCTGCCGCTGAGCCGGATGGCCGCCTTCCCCGGCAGCCCGCTCAACGCCGGTGACCTGGACAAACTGGTCGAGGCCGCCAACTGACGGCGGTCACGTCCGTGCCCGCGTGAGCAGTGCCTGGATCCGGGACACCAGCTCGCGCGGGCTGAACGGTTTCGTCACGTAGTCGTCGGCGCCCGCACTGAACCCGCCCTCGACGTCCTGCTCCTGCACCCGGGCGGTGAGCATGATGATCAGCATGCCGGCGGTGGACGGATCCGCCCGCAGCATCCGGCACACGTCGATGCCCGACAGTCCCGGCATCGACACGTCGAGCACGGCCAGCGTCGGCAGCCGGGCCCGCGCCGTGTCCACCGCGGCCTGACCGTCGCCGACCGCGAGCACATCCAGGCCGGCCTGCTCCAGCTTGAAGGCCACCAGGTCTCGGATGTCGGCATCGTCGTCGGCCACCAGGACGGTCGTCACGCGGATCCCCCGATCCGTTGCGATATGTCTCCGGACCATATCCCGATGAACACGCCCAACGCGGGTGATCCTCGTAAATCTGGTCCGCAACCAGGTCGCAACCGGCGTGCGCCCGGGCCCGCAGCCGGCGGACGGTGTCCTGATGTCCAGAACACCACCGCGCACCACGGCTGGGAGGAAACCGATGAACGCGACGATCGACGACATCCGCTGCGAAGCACTGTTCGCCTCCGACCTCCAGCGCTCCTGGGCCCCGACGGCGGAGCTGATCCGGGCCGCGGTCACGGACGTCGTGGACAGGATCGGCGAGGACGGCTGTGCGGAACGTGTCGCCCAGGAGTTCGGCGAACACCCCGACTGTGCGATCGGGCGGATGCGCTGGGCCCGCGACGCGGTCCGGTCGGCGTTCGCCGCCTGACGTGACGGTCCGCCGGGCCTCTTGCGCGTCCGGGGGACGTGTGGCCCGTACCCGCAAGGGGTCTGGCGCGACCGGTCGGCCGACCGTAAGCTTGCCGCCATGCGCGCACAATCGACCATGTGGTGGCCCGTCTGAAAGGCGGCCACCTTCCGCGCGTCAATCCGCGGCCGCCTCGCTGAGGCGGCCTTTTTCGTGGCCGGATCTCGGCCCGGTGGCCCTCACCGAAAACGAGGGACCATGCCTTTCGCCCTGCTGCACCGCGACGGCGCCGACCACGTCGACGTCCTGACCGGCGACGTCATCACCGTGGCCACGCTCGACGACATCCCGATGACGCCCGGCACACCGGTGCTCGCCGTCATCCCCTACCGGCAGATCACCGAACGTGGCTTCGCCTGCGTCGACGACGGCGCCCCGCTGGAATGTCTGCTGGTCAGATCACGGCACACCGAGCCGCTGTCGAACTTCCCGCCCGGCGAGATCACCCTCCACGACGGCGGTTTCGACCTCTCCGACGACGAGTACGCCCGCGTCGTCGAGGAGGTGCTGCGCGACGAGATCGGGCACGGGGCCGGCGCCAACTTCGTCATCCACCGCACCTATCAGGCCCGTTTCGAAGGCGACCCGCGTGCCGCCTTCGGCCGGCTCCTGCACGGCGAGCAGGGCACCTACTGGACGTTCCTGGTCGACACCGGCAACCGGATCCTGATCGGCGCCACCCCCGAACGGCACGTGAGCGTCCTCGACGGCATCGTCATGATGAACCCGATCAGCGGCACGTTCCGCCACGGCTCCGGCGACATCCTGGACTTCCTGCGCGACCCCAAGGAGATCGAGGAGCTGTACATGGTCCTCGACGAGGAACTCAAGATGATGGCGTGCGTCGCCGAACACGGCGGCCAGGTCGCCGGCCCGTACCTCAAGGAGATGGCCCGCCTCACCCACACCGAATATCTGCTCGCCGGCCGCGGCTCCCTCGACGTCCGCGCCGTCCTCCGCGAGACCATGTTCGCCCCCACCGTCACCGGCAGCCCCATCGAGAACGCCTGCCGCGTCATCGCCCGCCACGAACGCCGCGGCCGCCGCTACTACGCCGGTGTCGTCGCCCTCCTCGACCACGACGAAGCCGGCCGCCAGACACTGGACGCGCCGATCCTCATCCGCACCGCCGAGATCACCCCCGACGGCATGCTGCGGGTTCCGGTCGGCGCCACCCTCGTCCGGCATTCCACCCCCGCGGGCGAGGTGGCCGAGACCCACACGAAGGCGGCCGGGTTGCTGTCCGCGCTGGGCGCGGTTCCTTCCCGGCCCCTTCCGGTACGGGGTACCGCACAGTCCCCGGAGGTCCAGCGCCTGCTGGCCGCCCGCAACGACGACCTGGCCCGGTTCTGGCTCGACTCCCGCGCACCCGGCGCCCTGACGGTCCCGTCCCTGGCCGGCCGGCACGCCGTGATCGTCGACGCCGAGGACACCTTCACCGGCATGCTGGCCCACCAGCTGAGAGCCCTGGGCCTGTCCGTGACCGTCCTCCCCTGGACCACCGTCACCAGCCCCACCGCCACCCCCGGCACCACCGCCACCGCCGGCACCGCGGCCACCGCGGCCACCCCGGGCACCGCGGCCACCCCGGGCACCGCGGCCACCGCGGGCACCGCCGCCACACCCGGCACCGCCGCCACACCCGCCACCGGCACCGCATCGGCGCCCGGCACTGCATCGGCCCCCAACTCCGGCGCGGCACGCGGCTCCGCCTTCGCACCGGGCTCCGCGGCGGCCGTCGGTCATCCGGTTGTCCCGGGGGTTCTCGCGGCGGCTGATCTCGTGGTCTTCGGGCCGGGGCCGGGTGACCCGTCGGATCTCGGTGACCCGAAGATGGCGGCGCTGCACGGGCTGGTCGGTTCGGTGCTCGCGGCGGGCCGGCCGTTCTTCGCGGTCTGCCTCGGCCAGCAGGTCCTCGCCTCGCAGTTGGGCCTGCCACTGCGCCGCCGCGACTCGCCCTATCAGGGCCTGGCGCGCGACATCGACCTCTTCGGCACACCGCGGCGGGTCGGTTTCTACTCCAGCTTCTCAGCGGTCGCCCGCCAGACGGTGGCGGCCACCCCCTACGGCCCGGTCACCCTGGCCGTGGATCCCGCCGACGACACCGTGCACGCTCTGCGGGGCCCCGGTTTCGCCGGCGTCCAGTTCCACCCGGAGTCGGTGCTCAGCCGCGACGGTGTGGACATTCTGCGAGAACTCCTCCCATCTCTTCTCACCGACGTGGTTAGCCCGGCGATTCCGGGGTAGCGAGACAGTGTCGGTGGTCCAAGGTGATCGAGAGCCTCACCTTGGACCACCGACCCTTTTCCGGCTCCCGGCTCCCGGCTCCCGGCTCCCGGCTCCCGGCTCCCGGCTCCCGGCTCCCGGCTCCCGGCTCCCGGCTCCCGGCTCCCGGCT
>NZ_QGGR01000054.1 GCF_003148685.1 Actinoplanes xinjiangensis
GCGATCCGGCCGCGTTCCCACTTTCCGTTTTGGTCGTCGACCCAGTCGAATGTCAGCTGCTTCCGGTGGATGTCCAACCCGCCTACGATCGACATCAGGGACCTCCTCAAGCTCCGTGACCATCGATGTCCAACACAGGGAAACCTGCGTCTGAGCTGAGGAGGCCTCCGCTGTCCCCGGGCGTCAAGTCCCCTGAAGAGTGAAACCTCGACTCAACTCACCGACCGCGACGGCCGATGCATGTCATCTCTCCTGCCGCGATCCGGGCGCAATCTCACGTTCAACGATTACTCCTCGTGAGTGGCGGACGTAGGTCGCCGGACCCGACGCCGTCGCGGCGTCCCGAGCGCTTCGCGTCTCGGACCTCTGCACATTTGGCGTACCCGCCTCTGTACTGGAACTGGAACCCGTACGCCGACACCGCAAGCGACGAACACCAGCTCGTGCACGACACCTGTCACAGACCAAGCCCGACTCTGCACAGCATCTCAGCTGTGAAAACACTCGGCCCCTTACGGTGACCCCGCTGGAAGACCGCAGCGCCGGCCACGGCGCGAGGACCGGAAGCGGTGCGGCAGCCGGCCGCCGCAACCCGCGACGACGACCGGCCACCCACGGCGGCCGTCACGACCGGGTGAACCGCGCCGCCGGCGACGGCGCCCAGCCGTAGCGTCTTGGAAAAGCCTGGGGCGCGGGAGTGAGTTCTCGCGCCCCGCCCGCGCTGCAGGCGCGAGTTGGTGAGGACCGGGCGCTGGGAAGGCGGCGGGCGGATGCTGGCCGCCAGTGTTTTGGAGCTGGTGGACGCCGCGACGGCTCGCCGAGCCTGGCCGCAGATCCACGAGCAGGTTCGGCTCGGCCAGGTCGGTGAGCCGACCGCGCAGCCGGCCCGGTGGGCGGGTCTGTCGGACGAGGCTGCCGGCACGGACGGACCGACGCGGTACCTGGTGCACCGCGACGCGGCGGACGCTTCGTGCCCACGCAACGTCGGCGTGTGGCGGCTGGCGGTCTGCCCGCCGGGGCGACCAGCGAGCGTACGGATGGACGGCCGGATCTGACGATGGCGGTGTCGGCGCTGGGGTCGTTGTATCTCCGGTGGCAGGTCGGCTTCCGTGCTGGCCGGGGCCGGACAGATCCGGGCGCACCGGCCCGGTGCGGTGGCCGAGCTCGTCCGCATCTTCCGCGTCGATCCGCAGCCGTTCACCTCGTTCGGGTTCTGACCTATCCCGTGCCGGCCTGCAGCGCCGCCAGGTCGCGGACCGCGTAGCGGTGGTGTTCGGCTTCCTCCTTCAACACCACGCTGAGGCAGCGGCGTACGACGTATTCCCGGTCGGGGTACAGGTCGCCCGGCTTGCGGGCGCACACCCGGTCGAGGTCGGTCTCGGTGAGCCCGTCGACGATGGCGCGCAGCGTGGCCATCCGGGCGCGCCGCGGCGCGAGCACCTCGTCGAGGGTGGGGGAGGCGTCGAGGGTGAGCCCGAGTTTCGCCGCCTCCTCGGGCGGCGTCCCGCCGGCCGGCAGGCCCAGCGGGTGGTACGGCGCCGGCTCTTCGAGGACGGCGTTGCCGAGCCAGGCGTCGCCGGCGAACAGCAGGTGCCGGTGCGTTTCGACGAATGACCATTCGCCGTTGACCCGCTCGTGCAGGGTGGCTTCGGGCAGCTGCCGGGCGCGCTCCAGGGTCGCCGCCCACTGTGTTTCGACGGCCTGGCAGGCGGCCCGGTAGTCGTCGGGGGTCGTGGCGTCGCGGGCCAGCACCCTGGCCGGGTGCTCCCGGTCGAGTTCGGCTTCGACGTAGGCGGTCACGTCGACGTCGTTGACGACGAGTCGGGTGAAGTCGCCGCCGAGGTAGACGTCGCTGCCGTAACAGTCGACGATCTTCAGGCCGGTGACCTCGCAGTCGCGGATCTCCAGGCCGGCCAGGTCGGACAGGTGGATGCGGGCACCACGGAACTGCTCACTGTTGGTGTAGTCGGCGGCCATCGCAGCAGTCTGGCGTAGTCGTCTCGTCCGCGTCTATCCCGTGCCTACGTCCGGGACACCCAGTTCGGCGTCCAGGTGCCGGGCCTGTCGTGGCCGGTCTTCGTGGCGGCGAGGTGGTCGCGCAGGGCAGCCAGGGCGGGGTTGCGGATGTCGCGGTGCCAGAGCAGCGAGTGCGGGTAGACCGGGGTGGGGCCGGTCACCGGGATGCGTCGCAGGCCGTGGCCGACGAGCTGGGCGGGCGTCACCGACCGGGCCGCCGTCAGCGCATGGGCCGGGCCGGTGAGCAGGTGCAGCGGTTCGTCGAGCACCCGGACGCCGGCGATGTCCTCGGGAATGGGCCGCCCGGGCATGGCCACCGGGCGGAAGGCCGCGTCGATGGCGCCGGAGCGCAGGGCGGCGACGGCCGTCTCGACCTCGAACAGTTTCATCAGGTCGAGCTCGGTCTCGGGGTGTACCTGGTGAAAGGCGCGGATGACACGAGCGATCACCGTACGCGACATCGATTCATGCCACTAGAGCTGATCTTGCCTAACGGGACTTTTCCGAGCGTTAATCCTCAAGGGTCGTCCCTGCCGGTTGGACCGAAGGCCGGTTCCAGGCCGAGTACCGCCAAGAGCCGGCGGACCGGCCGGCCCGTGGCCAGTAGTTCGCCGTGGATGCGCCGGTATCCCCAGCTACCGGTCTTCCGGGGCCAGGCGTGGCACCAGCACGCAGATCGATCGATCGTCGGCGGCCGCCCGGCCGGCGGGGCCGGGAGATTCGAGCGTGCGCAGTCCACAGCGGGACTGGCGCCCTTTCAGGATGACGGGTGTAACGTCCGAGCGAGTCACTCTCCTCATCCTCCGGAGTCCCGGTTGACCGCGAGCCTGCTGACCACCATGGCTGACCGCCTCGACGCCGCTCCTCGGGCGCCCCTTTACACGTTTCTCGATCGCCATGGGAAGGAGATCGACGCGGCCGACCGCCAGGAGATTGTGCGGCGGGCGGCCGGCATCGCGGATTTCCTGCAAGCGGCCGGGGTCGCGCCCGGCGACCGAGTGCTGCTCATCTTCCCGCCCGATGGTCTGGAATTCGTCGCGAGCTTCTTCGGGTGCATGCTCCTCGGCGCGATCGCGGTCCCGGTGGCCAGCCCCGACCCGCGGCATCTCGATCGGGAGCTGCCCAAGCTGCGGCACATCGCCGAGGACAGCGGCGCACGCGTCGCCCTCACCCATGCGAAGTACCGCGCACTGACCACGCTGGCGTCGGTACGCGACGGCGTGGCGGACCGCTGGCGCGGCCGCGAGACGTCACGCTGGCCCGAACTCGTCTGGCTGCTGTCCAATCGCGTCAAGCGCGCGGATCCGGAGGCGGCCGCGGCCCGGCTGGCCCGCGCGGCCGCCCGGTTCGGCCCGGACGACGTCGTGTACCTGCAGTACACCTCCGGCTCGACGTCGGCGCCCAGGGGCGTCGTCGTGCGGCACCGGAATCTGACGCACAATCTCGAGCTGATCGCGCGCAACACCCGGGTCGACAGCAAGTCGGTGCTCGTCGGCTGGGTGCCGCTGTTCCACGACATGGGGCTGGCCGGCGGGATCCTCAACGCGATGTACGCCGGGGCGCGCTGCATCGCCTTCTCCTCGATGACCTTCCTGGCCGCCCCGCGGTTGTGGCTCGAGGCGATCGATCGCTATCGCGGCACGCACATCGCCGGGCCGAACTCCGGCTACGACTACGTGCTGCGCGGTCTGCACGACGGTGACTCGTTCGACCTTTCGTCGCTCCGCGCCACCCTGCAGGGCGGTGAGCCGATGCTGGCCGTCACGATGGACCGCTTCGAAGCTGGGCTCAGCCGGATGGGCTTCGATCCGGCGTCGTTCGGCAACGTCTACGGCATGGCCGAGGCCGTGCTGTTCGTCTGCGGCGGGGTGGGCCGCAAGCCGACGCTGCTGCGCGGGGACCGGGCCCTGCTGGATCGCGACGGCGTGATCGTTGCGCCGGCCCCGGGCGCACCCGCGGTGACGCTCGTGGGCAGCGGCGTCCCCGACGCGCAGTGGGGTGTTTCGGTGATCGCTGTCGATCCCGTGACACGGCGGCCGCGGCCGCCCTACGCCGTCGGCGAGCTGTGGATCTCCAGTCCCAGCGTGTCGAGTGGTTACTGGGGACGGACCGAGGAGGAGAACGCGGCCGTCTTCGCCGCGCGCCTGGCGACGGGGGACGGCCCGGACGGCAGGCGACGTTTCCTGCGTACCGGTGATCTCGGGGTGATCGGCGACGACGGCGAGGTGTTCCTCTGCGGCCGCCTCAAGGACCTCATCATCGTCGGAGGCCGCAACATTCATCCGCAGGATCTGGAAGCGGCGGTGGTGGCGGCCGATCCGATCCTGCGGCCGGGCAACGCGGTCGCCTTCGGGGTGCGGGTTGACGGCGTCGAGCGGGTCGTGGTGGTGGCCGAGCTGCGCAAGAAGGTACTGCGCAACTCCGAACCGATACCGCTGGACCGCGCGGCCTCGGCGATCCGGGCCGCGGTGGCCTCGTACTGCGGGGTGCAGTGTCACGAGGTCCTGCTGATGAGGCCGGACAGTATTCCGAAGACGACCAGCGGAAAGCTGCGACGCACACAGTGCAAGCACCAGTGGACGGTCGGCTCGCTGCGTTCGTCGGCGATGGCGGGACAACGCAGGCCGACGCGGGAGACGTTGCCCCGGGCGGGCCCGGGCGGCCAGCCGGAGTACGTGCTCCGACTGCTGCAGACCGAAGTCGCGGAGATGCTGCAACTGACCGACCCGAACGACGTATCGGTGGATCGGCCGCTCCTCGACGTCGGCCTCGACTCGCTCGGGCTGATCGATCTGGCCCAGCGCGTCGAGGATCGGACCGGAACGCGTATCCCGCCGGCGAGCTTCGGCAACGACTCGACCCTACGGGCGATGGCGATCTCGGTGGTACGGCACTTCGAGCCGGCGCCTCCCGAGGAGCCGGCGCCTGCCGAGCCGGGCCAGGTTCCGGACACCGATGACGTCTCGTTCAGCGCCGCCCAGCGGCGCGCCCTGGAGCTGGGGCAATGGGACGGATGGACCCGTACGGTCATGCTCGACGTCCATCGGCGGCTCACCTCGGACCGTCTGCGTCGAGCCGCGTCCGCGCTGGTCGCCCGGCACGACGCGCTGCGCCTGCGGTTCCGCCGGGACGACGGTCGATTCGTGCAGCGCTACGGCGACATCGAGGGCAGTTTCGCCGTCGAGTCGGTCACGCTGGACCGGCCCGATGCGCTCCCGCCGCTCCTCAGCGAGCAGCATCGCCGCATCAGCGTCGAGCACGGCCCGCTGATGCGTCTCCTTCTGATCGAGACCGGCTCCAGGCAACGCCTGTTCATCGCGGTCAACCACCTCGTCATGGACGGGGTCACGGTGCGCATCCTGCTGGATGACCTGGACCAGTTCTGCCGGTTGGACGAACAGGGCGAGGCCCTGCGGCTGGCCCGGACGTCGGCGCGCTTCCAGGTGTTCTCCGACTGGATGAACGACTTCGCCCACCGGGGTGCGACAGCTGATCTGAAGTTCTGGCGTACTCAGCTCGCGGTACCACCGCCGGCCACCTACGACCCGCTGGCGAATCCCGGCGTGCGCATGGAGGATTTAGCCACCGCCCGCCACAGCCTGCCGCCCGACGAGACGCGCGCGCTGCGCAACGTACGGATGATCGGCCCGGACGCAGGCCGCGCACCGCTCGCGACCACCCTGCTCACGGCACTGGTACGGACCGCGCAGCGCCAGTGGAACTGCGGGCGCCTCGTGGTCGAGCTCTCCGGCTCGGGGAGACAGGCCGCGGTGCACGGCCTCGATCTCTCGCGGACGGTCGGCGATCTGCACTGCACCTTCCCGCTCGCCTTCGAGGACAGCCGGTCCCAGGGCCCGGCCGAGACGCTGACCGCGGTGGGCGAACGGCTTGCCGGTGTCCCGTCCGCGGGTCTGTCGTTCGAAGGTCTCAAGTATCTGAACGACGATCCGCACGTGCGACGAAGCATCCGCCAGGCCCCGGCTCCGACCATCTGGTTCAACTTCCAGGGCGAGATGCCGACGCGCAGCCGCAGCGGCCTGTTCACGCTGAGCGCGGCCGCCGTCGGGGACGTGCGGGATCCCGGAGCCGGCGTGCGGCAACCGCCGCTCTACGTCGAATGCACGGTCGTCGGCGGCACGACCCGCATCGTCTGGGAATACTCGCCCCGCCAGCTGTGGTGGACCGGAGCCGAGATCGACCAGTGGATGACGCGGTTCCGAAACGAGCTGCACCACTTGGTCCGTCAGACGTCGCGGTAGACGCCGAACACGTCGAGCAGGCTCTGCGGGGCCTTGTCGTTGACGATGACGTCCAGTGTGTCGTCGTGCTGGTGCGCCAACTGTGCCTCCCATGCGACCGCGGCCGGGCCCGGTGAGGAAGCCCGCGCCGGCCGGAAGGTCGTCCGGATCTGATCGGTGAGGATGCCTGGCTGCTCGAGGGCGGCGAAGTGTCCACCACGGTCGAGCTGCGCGTAGTGCAGCACCGTCTCGTAGCGTGCTTCGATCCAGCGCCGGGACGCCTGTACGGCCTCGCTGGGAAAGATGCTGAACCCGGCGGGTACGGGGTTCGGTCCCCACGAGCCTGCGCTCATGGCGTTGCTCTGTCGGTCCTCCCAGTACAGCCGGGCGGAAGACGCCGCGGCGTTGGGCAGCCAATAGAGCATGATGTCGTCGAGGATCTCATCACGGTCGATGACCTTTTCGGGGTTGCCGTCGCTGTCGGTGACGTCCTGGAAAAGGGTGTAGATCCAGGCGGCGAGTCCGGTCGGGGAGTCCGCGAGCGAGTAGCCGATCGTCTGTGGCCTGGTCGCCTGCTCCCGGGCGTACCCGTCGAGTTCGCTCTGATAGCGCCGGGTGCGCGCCATCATCTGCTGCTCTTCTCCGGTGGCCGAGCTCATCTCCTGCGGGGTGGGGAACACCAGCGGCAGGTTGAAGTGGATGCCGCGGCTGCGCTCGGGCGCTTTGCGGGAGATCTGCTCGACGACGGCCGCGCCCCAGTCGCCGCCCTGGGCGAACCAACTGTCATAGCCGAGGCGCTGCATGAGGGTGATCCACGCGTCGGCGACGCGGGAGATGTTCCAGCCGGTCGTGGTGGGTTTGTCGGAGAACCCGAAGCCCGGCATGGAAGGGATCACGACGTGGAAGGCGTCCTCGGCGTTGCCGCCGTGGGCGACCGGATCGGTCAGCGGGCCGATCAGGTGCCGGAACTCCAGGATCGAGCCGGGCCAGCCGTGGCACAGCAAGAGCGGTGCTGCGCCGGGCTCGGCCGAGCGCACGTGCAGGAAGTGGACGCCGAGCCCGTCCAGGACGGTGCGCGATGAGCCGAAGCTGTTGATGGCCCGCTCGGTGCGCCGCAAGTCGTAGCCGGTGGCCCAGTGGTCGCAGAGGGCCCGGATGCGGTCGAGTTGCGGTCCCTGGCTGGTGTCGCCGACGGTCTCACGGTCGGGCCAGCGGGTGATGGCGAGGCGGTGCAGCAGGTCCTGCAAATCCTGCTCGGGGATCGCGACGGGGGACGGCACTACGACATCGTTGCTGCTTGAAGAGGCTGGCATCCCGGTACCGTAGCAGAGAAACGGAACATTTCTTCAACTTGGAAGACCTATTCCACTTGTGTACGATCGGACACGTGAGCGAGCCACCTCCATCCCTGCGTCGTGATGCCGCGCGCAACCGTCAACTGCTGCTGCGCACGGCGTACGAGCTCATGGCCTCCGAAGGCCTGGATGTCGCTTACGAAGACATCGCCCGGGCCGCCGGCACGGGGATGGGCACGATGTACCGGCGCTTCCCGCAGCGTCAGGACCTGCTGGACGCCCTGTTCAGCGAGCACATCGACACGGTGATCGGCTTCGCCGAGCGGGCCGCGCAGTATGGCGACGCCTGGGCCGGGCTCGCCTGGTTCCTGGAGCAGCAACTCGAGATCGAGGCGCAGAGCCGGGGGCTCGGGGAGCTGTTGCGCAGCCGCAGCCAGGCCACCGCACTGGTGCAGCGGGCGCACGAGCGAATGACCCCGCTCGTGGCAGGTCTCATCACCCGAGCCGTCCGTGCGGGTCAGCTACCGGCCGGGGTGACCCCCGCCGACTTCGCCGCGGTGCACGTGATGGTCGGCAGTGTCATGGACGCCTCCCGGACCTTCGCCCCCAACTGTGGCGCCGGGCTCTCGGCGGTAACCAGGAGCAGCGCGTCATCCTCACCGTCGAGGTCGACAAAGTACATACACCTTGATGCCGGCCACCCACTCCCAAACCCGCCTCGTCGCCAGCCGCCCCCGGGTGTCCTCGGTGCAGCGCGAGCGGGACAGCGCTTACTGTAAAGCGGGGGGAATCGGAGCGCACGGAAAGGACGCGGGAGCCTGTCCGCTCCCGCGCCCTGACCGTCAGCGTGCCCCTCGGCCGGCCGTCACGCGGCCTTCACGAAGTACTGTGCCGCCGATCCGTTGCAGTCCCAGATCTGCAGTCGCGCGCCGTCCGCTGTCGAGCCTGCCGGGGAGTCCAGGCACTTGTTGGAGTTCGGGTTGCGCAACCGGTTACCTTCCTGGACCCAGTTCTGTGCGCCGCTGCCGTTGCAGTCCCAGAGTTGCACCTGCGTGCCGTTGGCCGTACCCGCGTTGGCGACGTCGAGGCACCGGCCCAACGTCCGCAGGGTCTGACCGTCCCAGCTCCACTGCTGGTCCTTCGAAAGAGAAAGCCCCTGGCACGTCCACAGCTGCACAGCCGCGCCATTGCCGCCCGTGTCGTTTCCGGCCGCGTCCACGCACTTGCCGCCCGGCCCGTTGATCTGCGTCGCGGGTCCGCCCGTGGTAGGCGGCGTCGTGCCCCCGCCGTCCTGGTAGTAGCGCACGTAGTCGATCGATGCGGTGAGCGGGAACTGGCTCTGCACGGGGTTCTGTCCGGGGTACGTGCCGCCCAGCGCCAGGTTGAAGATGAGGTGGAACGGTTTGCGGAACTCCTCCAAGGTCGCCGGTGTCGTGTCGATCACGTGCGTTTGCACACCGTCGATGTACCAGCGGATCTGCGCGGCCGTCCACTCGATCGCATAGACGTGGAAGGCCGCGGGGTTGTTGACGGCGGGGTTCGCGACGTAGTTGGCGTTCTGACCCGCCGTCCACGGGAACACGCCGGTCCGGAGATCCCAGAAGATGTTGTTCGTCACGGTGGCGTTCGCGTTCGCGTGTTCCATGATGTCGACCTCGCCGCAACTTGCCCAGTTGGTGGGCAGGCGGTCGTAGTAGGTCTGCGCCGGGTTGTAGGCGCTCGTGGACGTCTCGTCGCACGAGTCACCGAGCATCCAGAAAGCCGGCCACGAGCCGGCCGCGGTCGGGAGCGCCATGCGCGTCTCGATCCGGCCGTACTGGAAGGATTTCTTCGTGTCCGTCGTCATGCGGCACGACGTCTGATAGAAGTTGCGGCCGTTGACCGTGATGGGCGTCGTGAGCCAGTTGGCACGCATCACAAGGTTGCCGCCGGACTGCGTGCAGTTCTCGGGGCGGTACCACTCCCACTCGCCGTTGCCCCAGCCGTCGAAGGCATTGAGGCCGGGGTTGAGGCCGTTGCCGACGTTGTAGTTCCAGTTGGCGCTGCTGGGCGCGCCGGACCCGTTGAACTCGTCGGCCCACACGAGGTTCCACGCGGCGTGTGCCGGCTGCTGCTGGACGACCGCGCCGCCGACGAGTGCGGTAACGGCCGCGGTGAGGAGGACCAGGAGGCGCCGGCGGCTGCGTGACAGCGCTCGGTCCGCGAAACCTGCATTCATTGTCACGGCGAACGTCCTCTCGTACGGAGTGGTTCGATCTACTGCGACGGGCGACATGAGATGCGTTTCTGTAAACATTATTACGTAAACATTTCCAACTGTCGATGCGACGGGACCGTACTCGCAGACCACGCCCGGGAAGTGTCTGGACGGTTAGTTTGATTTGTCGCGTTTGCACCCCGTGAGGCGGACACGGCTTGTAACGAGTGGCCGCAACCGCCGCAGAGCCTGCCGTCACCCTCAGCGTGGCGCCGCCGTACCCCAATGGCCGCCGGTCCCAGCGTCAGCGGCCTCGCGAAGCCTTATTCATTCGCGGTGGATGAGGGACCGCGGTCTCGACCTGGAGAGTATGGGTGCGCGTCGGGCGGCAAGTACTGCCCCAGTGAGCCGGCCGCCGACTGTCTTGCCAAGAAGCCGGAGGATGCATGCGGTACATGGCGAACTCGCGACCTGTGGAAGGCGTCACGGCAGAGCAGCTCACCCACTTTCTCGACGAGAACACCTTCTCGCCCGCAGCCTGGAACCTGGTACGCCACCGGGTCGTCATCGAGTACGCGCTGAAGGTCGGCGACGTACCGGGCGTCGTACTCTTTCTGGACGTCGATACCCCCGAACAGGCCGCCGATGTGGTCGAAGGGTTGCCCGCAGTCCAGCAGGGCCTGATCGCATTCGACCTTGACCCGATCGGAAAATCCATGCGTCTGTGAACACGCGGGCGACCTCACCGCATCGCCGCGCAAGGGCTGGCTGTCAGAGGCTGGCACTGGCTCGCCGCCGGGAGGGCAGCTGATGGGTGCTCAGAGCGCATCTGACCGATCATCGCGGTGGGTGAAGATCGATCGTTGGTGTGTTGTGGCTGGTGATTCGACGGACGCGGAGTGGTTGCGGTTGGATCCGTTGCTGCCCACTGCGGTACCGCAGCGTGGCGGTCGCTGGCCCCGGCCAACTACCGGACATCGCAGTTGACGCGCGTACAGCCTCAGCTCAGCTCATCAGATCGATGAGTTAGGACTTACTCGTCTAGGCCGGATCGCCCTTCGGGGCCAGCGGCATACGGCGGTTGCGACGTTCCGTGATATCGAGATTCTCCTCGACGTGCACCCGGTTGCGGCCGGCCGCCTTGGCGCCGTAGAGGGCACTGTCCGCGTGGGCCAGCAGACCGACGACGGTGCTGCCGGCCGACGCCGCGGTGACACCGATACTGATCGTGACCGGGACATCGCCGGTGACGGCCGTCCAGTCGTGCGCCGCCACCCGCTGCCTGAGGTCCTCGAGCTTCATGATCGCTTCTGGCACCGAGGAGTCGGTGAGGACGAGCAGGAACTCCTCGCCACCCAGACGTGCGGCGAACCCGGTGGCCCCCAGGGGCACCTGCACGAGCAGACCCGCGACAGTCGACAGGACGGCATCACCGGCCTGGTGGGAGAAGGTGTCGTTGATCCGCTTGAAGTGATCGAGGTCCAGCAGCGCGACCACCAGCGGCGAACCGGCCGGCACCTGACGGATCAGCAGCTCCGGTAGGCGCTCGTCGATGAAGCGCCTGTTGCGCAGGCCGGTGAGGGCGTCCCGCCGCGCCTCGTCGCGGAACGACTCCGCCTGCTGACGTACGTCGGCGACCTCGTAGAGGACCTGTGCGTGGCGGATCTGTGCCTCACGGTCGGCGCTGCTCTGCCGTCGTTCGGCCGCCTGTGCCTCGCACTGCCGGTGGTAGGCCTTCTCGAACTGTCCCAGCGTGGCGTACAGCGCCGCCTGCTCGCCCATGACCTCGGCGAGCAGCAGACCGAGACCGTGCTCGCGGCACAGCGCCTCGCTCTCGTTCAGAGCGTGTTGCGCGCTCTCGAGATCTCCGCGGCGATGGCGAACCATGCCCGAGGTCAGCATGTAGGAAGCCTGGGAATCCGCCTCCATCATGCCGTCCTGCGCGAACCGCGCGACAGCCTCGTCGGCTGCCGCCTCGGCCTCGAGCAGGTTCCCGAGGTCCAGATGGACCCGGGCGATGGTGTCCAGCTCCGCGGCGTCCAGCGGGCGTCCGTGCCGTGCGGCGAGGGCCTGCAACCGCTGCAGCACCTCGTGGGCGCGGTGCGGCTCGCCGGCCTCGTACTCGCTGTAGGCATAGTTGTTCAGTGCGGTCAGCTGCCGTTCGAGCAGGCCCAGCTCCGCGGCGGTGCGATAGGCGCGCTCGAACTGGTCACGCGCCGCCGGCATGGAGCCGATGTCGGCGAAGGAGTCGGCCAGCCCGATCAGCGCGGAGATCCGCTCCGAGGGGGGTGTGTCGGCGCTGAACGCCGCCACGCACTTGAGCATGTGATCCAGGCTCCCGGCAAGATCGCCGGTGTTGCGCGCGATGCGCCCCAGCAGCCGGTGGGCACGCGACAACAGACGGCGGGACCCCTGCTCCGCCGCCCAGCGGCGCACCTCCTGCACCGCGGCGGCCGCCCCGGCCAGATCGCCCTGACGCTCCGTCAGATCCGCGCGGAGCAGGACCGCACGCCAGTAGGCCTCGGCGCAACCGAGTGCGGTCGACGTCTCGATGAGGCGGCCGGCGCGTGCGGTGGCCGCCTCGATGTCGGAGCCGATGCCTTCTTCCATCTCGTCCAGCTCGGCGTTGAGCGCCGGCACATCGAGCTCTGCGGCACGGCCGGGCGCGGATGTCATGGAGCCGCTGGGGATTGGCATCTGACCACCGCCTTCGGATGAGTGCGCCGAACCACCAGCCATCTTCGGCACCGGATCGCGGTTCTTGAGCGATCCGTGGCGCGCTGGTCCGGCACCACGAAGCGCCTCGGCGCCGAACGGATCATCGCGCTGAGCCGCAACCGGTCCGCAGGGCCCTCGCCCGTCAGTTCGGCGCGACTGGCATCGTCACCATGCCCCCCGACGACGCCACCAAGCGGATCATGGGTATTACCGGCCGGATCGGCGCCGCCGCCCTGGAATGCGTCGGCACCGGCCAGTCGATGGCCACCGCCTTCGGGATCGCCCGGGCCGGGTCGATCGTCGGCGCGGTCGGGGTACCGCACGGCTCCGTCGTACCGCTGACGGGAACTCCCTGGCGACACTGCCGATCCGCGCGGCCTCCGCGGACACCGTCATCGTGGTGGACCCGCCGCCGTTGATCTGCTTGCGGGGCAACCCGCGTGGTGGTCGGTGTCGTCGTCGGCCATCACGAGATCGGGTCGCCGTCTTCTGCCCTGTTCGATCGGAGGGTCGTAGCGGCCGGGGGAGCGCACCGGGTCAGAACCTTTCTTCCGCGTCGAGGTCGTCAGCGCAGGGCGAAGATGATGCCGATGCAGTGGGTGGTGAAGGCGGTGATGGTCAGGGCGTGGAAGAGCTCGTGGAAGCCGAACCAGCGCGGGTTCGGGTCAGGTCGTTTGAGGCCGTAGACCACGGCGCCGAGGGTGTAGAGCACGCCGCCGAGGATGAGGCACGTGACGACCGGCGTCCCGCCGGCGCGCCAGAACCCGGGTAGGTAGATCACGGCGACCCAGCCCAGGGCGATGTACACCGGCACGTACAGCCAACGCGGGGCGCCGACCCACAGGACTCGGAAGGCGACGCCGGCCAGCGCTCCGCACCACACGATCCACAGCAACGTCCGGGCCTGTCCGGGCGGCAGCGCGAGCACGCAGAACGGCGTGTAGGTGCCGGCGATGATCAGGAAGATGTTGGCGTGGTCGAAGCGCTGGAGCATCTTGTGGGTGCGTTGGCTCCAGCGGCCGCGGTGGTAGAGCGCGCTGATGCCGAACAGCAGCGCCGCCGACAGTGTGTACAGCGCCAGGGCCAGCCGGGAACGGGTATCCGGGGACAGCGCGGTCAAGATCCCACCGGCGACGACGGCGACCGGGAAGGTAGCGGCATGCAGCCATCCCCGAAGCCGGGGCTTGACCATGGCGTCGATGTGCTCCAGGCCCTGCTCGACCCGATTCTCCAACCGGCTCAAGGCGATGCCCAGGCCATCGGAGCGGTCACCGGCTTCTGCGGGCCGCAAACGATCCGTACTCACCTCAGCGAGGTTAAGCAACTGCGGGCTCGCCCGCGACCGCTGGCCGCAATGTGACCGGCGTGCGGGTCTTGATGGAAACGCCGAACGGCGGCCCGCTGAACCAGTCGGGCCGCCGTTCGGTGAAGTGTGGATCAGATCGAGCGGATGTTCTCCGCCTGAAGGCCCTTCTGGCCCTGCGTGACGTCGAACTCGACCCGCTGGTTCTCGTCGAGGCTACGGAAGCCGCTTGACGAGATGGCGGAGAAGTGGGCGAAGACGTCGGCGCCGCCGCCGTCCTGGGTGATGAAGCCGAAGCCCTTGTCGCCGTTGAACCACTTCACGGTACCTGTAGTCATGTCTGCTCCTTCGCAGGCTGTCAGGGACCGCACTGTGCGGACCCTTACGCCGCCGCGTTGATCACCCGCGCCGGAACGACACGAACAACGAAAAAGCGCCTGGACGGGTTATCTGAAACCCATCAGGCGCCGAAAACGTCTACGGAAATCAAAACTGCAACCCGGAAAACATAGCACAGAGATCCAGTGCCTGCCGTCATTCGACGCCGTGCCGTCCGGGATCCGGCTACGGCAAACGGTCCCTCTCGATGCGTGAAGAAGGACCGTGAGACGTGCGTCAGGCAGCGGCCGCGTGCTGTTGGCGCTGGTGGTTCTGGTTGTGCTGGAGGGCTTCTTCGAGCTGGTCTTCAAGGATGATGATCCGGCAGGCGGCTTCCAGGGCGGTGCCGTGGTCGACCATCTCCCGGGCTCGTGCGGCCAGGCGCAGCTGGTAGCGGGAGTACCGGCGGTGCCCGCCGGCGGAACGGAACGGGGTGAACAGTTTCGCCTCGTCGAGGCGGCGCAGGAAGTCCGGCGAAGCGCCCACGATGTCGGCGGCGCGGCCCATCGTGTAGGCGGGGTAGTCGTCGTCGTCGAGCATGTCGTCCGGTGGGGCCATTCATACCTCTTCATGACGAGGGCCCCGGCGCATCAAGCGCCGGGGCCCAGGGTTACGGGTTGATACACCATCTACCGACAGTTTCGCCGGCTTGTCGTTTCCACACCGCGCCGCTATCGGCGGCGTCCAGTGCGAGGACCGCATAAGCGTGACCGCAGACCACCTCACGTTCGATGGCACCACGGTGTCCACCACAGAACTGTTACTACGTCCTGACGGCGGGCGATCCAACGGTGTCCTGCCCTCCCTTTCCTCTGCTTTCAATGCCGGTACTGCTGACCTGCCTCCCCGCCGGTGAAGGAGCCCCACGCGAACTTCGCGGCCCCAGCACGTACGGCGGATCTTTCTGGCATCAGACAGAACCCCGAAGGTGCATCGGCCCTGTCTGCGGTCGCCCGCCCTGACCTGGAATTACGTCAAGGTCTTGTCGTGCCCTTGCCCTGTCTTGCTACGTGCGGTGACGATCTCACCACACTGCCGAGCGAGCCGCGAAACGTTCCGGGCCCTGCTTGACGCTCGGTCAGATTCGTCGGTGTGTTTGACCGATCTCTGCTGTCAACGGCAGAAACGCTACCCACCCGGAACGAGAATGTCTAGTCTCTTCAACCTAGATTTTGGAGGTCGCCCGCCGATCACGCCGCTACCGGACCGGGTGGCCACGCGCCTCGTGGCCACCGCGGTGGTCGCCGGGTGATCCGGCTGCGCCTGGCCCGCCGTGACATCCGCCCACGCCCCGGCGAGTGACCTCGTCCCGCACCTCGCCGGGTGTCTCGAAGCCGGTCGCTAGGTGAAGAGCTGTTGCAGGCTGTGCGGATCGGTGACGAGAGCGTTCGCGACCTCGGTCAGCCGACGGTTGTGTTTCCGGGCATAACCGCGGATGACCGTGAACGCGTCGTCGACGCTGATGCCATGGGCCTGCGCGACCGCGCCTTTGGCCTGTTCGATGATGATCCGGCTGTTCAAGGCCCCTTGGAGCTGCTCAGTGAGCGTTTCGCCGTGACGGATGGCACGTTCCTGCAGCAGGCCGATGGTGGCAGCGTCGGCCAAGGCCTGCATGATCGTGACATCGTCGCTTTCGAACTCACGGCCGGCAACGTCGCCGAAGACGTTCAACGTCCCGATCACCTGCCGGCGCAACCGCATCGGGAAGGCGTGCACCGACCGGAAGCCCGTCGCGACGGCGAGCGGCGCGAAACGGGGCCAGCGGCCGGCCGCGTTGTTGAGGTCCACGTTGACGACCGGCTCGCCGGTACGGAACGCCTCCAGGCAGGGTCCTTCCTCGTTCTGCACCACGAACAGTTCCACCAGGGTGACGTTCTCGTTCGACCCGGCGACGAACTCGAGCCGGCTGTGCTGGTCGGCGAGCAGCATGCCGACGGCCGGCGCCTCGGTCAGGTAGGCGACCCGCTCGGTGATCATGTGCATGTAGTCAAGCACGTCGAACTCGTCGACCAGCGTGTCGGCGATCTCGACGAAGATCGTCGCCAGCTTCTGCACGGACACGGTAATCATGCCTGCCTCCCGGTCTGGCCGGCGTTCACGTATGCGGTCATGAAAGGTCCCGGTCGAAATGCAGTCGGCGGGCGACCACGTCGCGGGCCACGTCGTCGAGGCGGCGGCCGTGGGCGAACGCGTACCCCCGCATTCGGGTCATCGCCTCACCGATGGTTACCCCCAGCTGCACCATGACCATCCCCTGGGCCTGGAACAACTCGGCGTGGTGTTCCCCGGCATCGGCGAGGACGTCACCGGAGCCCTTCGTTGCGGCCTCCTCGTGATGGTCGAGCAACGCCGTCATGGTCACGTACGCGAAGGCGAGCGCGTCGGCTAGTTCCTCACCGGTCAGCGAACCGGTCCGTTTCCGGAACACGTCGAGCACTCCGAGGCGCATGGCACCCATCTGCAGGGGGAACGAGAAGACCGCCCGGATCCCGCTGTCATGGACGGCCGGGATGTACATCGGCCAGCGCGTCGGCGACACGCCGCCGAGGTCCGGCACCAGCACTGGGCGCCGCAACGAGAACGCCTCCCAGCACGGCCCTTCACCGAGGACGAACTGCAACTCCTCCATCTGTTCGGTCAAGGGGTCCGACGCAGCGTAGACTCCCCGGGTCCCCGCCTCGGTCATCACACTGATCCCGGCGCCCGAGGCCGCCAACGCGCGCGTAGCAGCGGTACACACCTGGTACAGCAGCCCGGCCCCCCCCGGCCAAAGGGAGCCGCTGACCTTCGATGAGGTTGCGGATCATGTCGACGCGGTCATCCATGACGGCCATCCGGCCACTGGCCCCCACCGGCCCGGCGACACCCCATCAAGCCGGCGCGACCAGGCTGCTCACGATGCGACACGACGGCACCTCCACGCCAGGGCCCCTTCAGACGGCCGGGCAGTAAGGACGAACGCCATCCAGCCTACGCAACCGGCAGGCGCCCTTCGGTGGAACCACCCCCGGGCGCGGCCGTACCTGCTGTCGGCTGTACAACCTGCATCAGGCCTGGTGCCATGAAATGCCTGCCGGGCCCGACGCGAACCGTGCAGAGCCCGGACTTGACTTCCGGAGCCGCCCACAAAAATCGCGTTGCGTCAGGCGCTGAGGGCGGCGGTTCGGTGGGTGTTAGGTGTGCGGCGCTGATGCCCCGTCTGAAGGAGCGGCAGCGTCGGCTCATGCCGGCGACCGAGGCACGACTGTGGGACATGGCCGGGTTCGGGCGGTCGCTTGCGTCGGTACACCCCGACCGCGGTGTGGGTGACCCAGTCCGCCCGCAACCTGGTCATGGACCTGGACGATGCGGGATGTCGAGGGACGTACCTGATCCGCGGTCGGGACGACAGGTCCAGCCGACTGTGGTGGGGGCGCGCTCTGGTGGGGGTAGGCGCATCATCCGGCTGGGCGTAGCCGGCCGAGGGTCTGCAGGCCCTCCTTCGCCGTTGTCGCCGTTGCTGTACGGGGTAGTAATCGACATGTGAGAGATGACGAAAAGATTGGTAGAGACGCTTTAGAGCGCACGGCCTGCCAAGCGGACGAGGTAGCCGACGACATTCATGCCCACGCCCAAGCGAAGAGGCCGACCGGCCCGTGGGTCACGCTGCCGCTGGTGACCGTTATCCGGGTGTCGGGTGAGTGGGCGACTGTTGAAGACTCTGCCCGGAACAGGTGCCAGGTGCCTGCAGTCTGGATTCATTCTCGGTCCTAGCTGTTCCACTTCCAATAATGTGAACGGCCCGCGTGCGCTGATCAGACATCGACCGGGTTGCGTAGGTGGCGGCTTGAGAGGAACCCCGTGTCCACTCAGAGCCGCCATCGGTGATGTGAATCATCGCGCAACGGGCGTTCGTGGCACGCGCGACGACCGCCGCCATCCGGCCTGCGGCATTCTCCGTCGACCCGGCCGGTGACGGCTCCAGCGCGGCCATAGCGTGCCCGGCGGTCACCGCACCCCACGCCGTCCGGTTTGGTCCATCCTCCGATCCCACCGCTCATCGCCCGAACCATGGATACCTGTGGCCGATTGGCGCGCGCTCACACCGCCGGTCTCATCCCCACCGCCGCGGCACCTGGCTTTGCGTTTTGAGCCGCCGGGTCACACCCCCAAGATCATCGGTATCGTTGCTTTCTGTTCCGCTGCTCCTGCAGGGCCCACGGCGGTCCACGGCAAGCCGGTATACCGTTGATCGAGTAGCGGTGAGTACTCGCCGCTGCACGCTGCCCCAGACCCCGGTGGCGCACCGCCCTCGTTAGGTGCCATCTGGAGCAGTCGTGATCGTCGCAATGTGCCGCGCCCATCCGACGCCGAACCCGCGAAGCGGCCCCGGCGTCTCCACCGATCGGCCGGGCGATGGCCGACGGCTGCTGGACACTTCCTGCCGCGCTCGGCCGGCAACTACTCGCTGTGCCGCTGGTTTGTCCTCTCCGTCTGCCGGGGGCATCCGCGCCGAGCAGCGAGTCGCTTGGCCCACCGTCCTGCCCGCCGGCCCCGCCCTCGCCCTGGACGCGGGCAGATGGTGATTGCCGGAGGACGGCGTGGCGGGATGCGGACGCTCGCACCTCCCTACCTGGTCACTGTCGGAACCGACCGTCGTGGGGTGTCGGTGCGGGTCACCGCTGACGCGAGCACCACGGTGCTCGAGATGTCGGTACACGGCCGCTGGTCACAGCAGCTCGGCGACCAGGTCACCGACAGTCTTCGACGGTGTCTGGCCGGCCCTTGCGAAGCAATCGTCATCGATGTCTCTGACGTCGGTGATCTGCACGGGGTGAGCCTGCCCTACTGGTCGGCGGCGGTCCGGGCGGCACGCCTCGGCCCGGCATCGGTGCGGATGGCGTTCTGCTCCCGGCCGGCGACGACGCTGGACTACCGGTTACGGCATCAGGACGGGCCGCCGGTGACGGTGTTCCCCACCATGGCGCAAGCGCGGATCGCGATCGCCGGCGGCGTGTCGCGGGCCGATCGGCTGCAAGCGCGCCTGGCGCCGCGACCGGCGTCGGTACGGGCTGCCCGTGACCTCGTCCTACGGGCCTGCGACGGCTGGCAACTGGCCGGTCCGCGCGACGACGCGGCACTGATCATGTCCGAACTGGCAACCAATGCCGTGGACCATGCTGGAACGGAGTTCGTGGTCACGGTGTTCCGGCGTGGCGGCCGGCTGCATTTGACGGTTCGTGACGGTGACAGCCGATACCCGTCGATGCGCGCGACGGATGAGGGCATCCAGGTTCCCCTCGATGAACGGGGGCGGGGTCTGCGGCTGGTCCACGCGGCCGCCGAGGTGTGGGGAGCCATCCCGGCCCACAACGGCAAGGTCGTCTGGGCGACCATGCCCGCGTGGACGTATGGCCGCAGCGACAGGGCCGCCGACACCCACGGCGGCTCTCGCAGTCTCGGGCATGCCGCCCGGGATCGCGGCAGCCGGGTCAGCCCGCCGACGGCGAGGTGTGCCAGCGCCTTCACGCCGAGGGTGCCGTGCAACGCTCAGCAGATGACTTGGTCTGAATCGATGGAGTCTGGGCCGTTTCGCCGGCAGGCCGACTTCGTCAGGCTTCGCCTCTTGGTCGACGGCGTTCGCCGGGGTCGTCGGCGCGCTGAGTATGCGGTCGATCAGATTTGAGCCGTCATGACGCCCGGAGCCGGTGTGGGTGGCGTTCCCTTGCGGCCCGCGACGACAGCGGCCCAACCGGTTACGGGCATAAGGGCGGCTCTTCTCACCTCACAGCGCGGCCAGCAGGCAGACCAGCGCCGCGGTGAGCAGGACGCCACCCGCACCGAGCCCGTTCACCGCGCTCACCGGAAGCGAACGGGACCTAGCCACCGGCACGGCCGCCAGCGCGGCGATCGTGACGAGAGCGCCGACCAGGTAGATCAGAGGAAAATCGAGAAGCGCCGCCACGGGAAACAGGTGGAGCCCGACCACGAGCGCGATCCACACCGGGACCATGTCACGACGACCCCGGAAACGCAGGACCACCGCGCCGGCCCCGGCCAGGATCACCTCGAGTCCGACGACGATGCCGAACCACTTGCTGGTGTCCTCGTCGAACGCCGTCGTGGCGTCCCAGTCCCGCCAGGTCAGCAGGGCCCCGGCGAGCATGGTCAGCAGGGCCGTCACGGATCCCGTGAGCAGCCAGGGTCGCCAGGTCGCAGGCGGGCTCTCCTGAGCCCAGCCGAGCCACACTGAGGCGAAGAACCCGAAGATGGCGGCTGTCGCGGGGATGTCGCGAACCGCCTCCGTCAGCATGCCGCGGCCTGGTGACGGCCGGTGTCGACCTCGTACATCGAACGAATTTCCGCGGACATGGGTCCTCCTCGCGGCCGAGCCGGCCGGGAGATGCACCACCGGCGGCCTGGGCGACATCCTGACCGTACGCCTGTCCGGCTGACGCGGCATCGCTGCGCCGACCCAGTCAGATCGCGCGGTTACGCGAGATCCGGGAATAGCCGACGGCACACCGGCCGACCACGCAAGTGGATAGCGCGTAACGTCAAGGACGGATCGGTTCGTCAGCTGACTTGACGGCCGGCGCCCATCGGGCGCGCTGCCCCAGACCCCGGTAGCCAGACGCGGCACCGCCTCGTCTGAGGGCCGAGCGGTGGCAAACAACCCCCACCCGTATGTCGTCTCGACGGCCAGGTGCGGCGGGTCATGGGCATCAGCCCTCACCACACGGACTCCGGACGGAGCCGGCACATCAGTCGTTTGATCCGGCCGGGCGCTGGGGTGACCGGAGGATCAGGGCGCCGACCGATCCGTCGGAGGTCCAACGATCATGACCGTAACGACCGCCTATCCGGTACGCGTGGACGCGCGTCTGGACGTACACCTGTCTCGCTGGCTGTGGCTGGTGAAGTGGGTTCTCGCGATTCCGCACTTCATCGTCCTGCTCGCCCTGTGGATCGCCTTCTGCGTGGTGTCCGTGGTCGCGTTCTTCGCGATCCTGTTCACCGGCCGGTACCCGCGAAAGATGTTCGACTTTAACGTCGGGGTGCTGCGCTGGACCTGGCGGGTCAACTACTACGCCTACAGCGCGCTGGGCACCGACCGGTACCCGCCGTTGACCGACGCCTACCCGCCATTCCGCCTGGACACCGGCGGCCGGGATCCGGCGACCGCCGTCATCCCACCTACCGGCACCGTGACGGGGGAGTTCGACCTACCGACCAGCTGACCCGGCCGCCCGGCCGCGCCTCCCCGTCATGAACGGAGATCTCACCATGAGACGCCCGACCTACCTACTGGCCATTCTGGCCATGGCTTTCTCCACCGCCCTGATACCCGCAGCCGTCTCCGCCTCTAGCCACCACGGGCCGGACCGGTGTGTATCGGTGCAACCCGAGGTCGGCTTCTACGAGGGCGGCCGTGTCGGCACCGCGGTCCTCACCGTGCCGGACTCCCGCTGCCGCACCATCAGCGTGTCCCACATCAAGGACCCGGCCAACCCGTCCGACCGCTGCCAGACCTTCCTGCTCGGGTTCTACCCGCTGGGCGAAGACGGCAGCCTCACCTACACCGAACCGGTCACCGCATGCGGCGGGCACCGTACCGTCCTGGCCCGCAACGTCCCCGACGGAACCGAGTACATCGCCCTGTACGACATCGACTACCTGGAGCAGCGAATCCGGTTCCGAATCCACCACTGACGCCCACCGTTGCTCGCTGGGACCGCCGAGGCAGGATCGCCACCGGGCTCCCAGCCTGCCGAGCCTGGACCCGATGCCTTCCATCGCGGTCGCGGTCAGCACACGGACCTCGTCCCGGGCCGACCGTAAACCGGCCGAAGGGCTTCGTGGCGGCACCGAGGTCGGCAGCACCGCCTGAGGTCGCGTAGTGGGAGTCTTGCTTGTGCGCCGCATGTCACTCGTGTCATCGCCGGCGCGGGCCGGACGGCATCGGGCCCGTCGCTCCCGGTCGAGACTCGAGCAGTGTTCGCGTTGCCTCTGCACGCCGGCGCGATGCGCCACGACGGTGCCGTGGACCTGTACCGGCCCTCCCCGGGCCGCTGAGCAGCGCCGAACGGCTGGGTGCGACGACCTTCACAGCAGCAGTCGCCGAGTTGCTCACCCGGGAGAGCCACGGCTTGCACCTGACGGACGTGTTCGCGCAGGGCTGGCACGATCCGCGGCTGGCCGGCACGGCTGAGCAGGCCGAGGGTGGTGCCGTCGTGCCGGCGGTCATGCCGCCGGGTGCGGATGCAGTGCTGCTGGCCTGCTGGTTCGGTCCGGCACCGGAAGCTCGTCCGGGAGTCCTGCGGCCGGTTTTCGATGCCCGAACCGAAGCCCTCCGATCATCGGCCCGGGCGGGCCGACTCACTCTTGCGGGACTCTGCAGAGATCCGCATCGGCGGCCGGGGGAGGGCGGTGGTTGCCGGGCGTACCGTTGGGGGCAGATCTGCCGTAGGTGCGGATGGTGCTGTTTCGGTGGGATGCCGGCTCTCGTGGTGCCGGGTCCGAATTCGCGCGGCTACCCCGGGGCAGGGTCGGAGGTTGCCGTCATGGTGGCCGATCGGTGTGGGCACAACGACAGGGCTGGCCGTGGTTGTGGTGGATAGCGACGGCCGACGGCCTCGCGTGGATCGGCTGGTGGCGGCGTACGGCCCGGACGTGGACGAGTTGTGCCGCGCGTGCGTGGCGCATTTCCCCGACGTCCAGGGCGCGGGTGTGGCGGTGATGACCGGCACGGCACAACAGGTGCGCTATGCCAGTGACGCGGTCAGCGAACGGGTGGAGCAATTGCAGCTGCTGCTGGGTGAGGGCCCGTGCCGGGACGCCTTCGACATGGGCACCCCGGTGCTGGCCGACGACCTGCAAGCCGCGGCGTGGCGGGAGCGGTGGCCGGCGTTCGCCGGGGCAGCACTGCAGGCCGGGGCGCGCGCGGTGTTCGCGCTGCCGCTGCGCGCCGGCACGCTCGGAGTCGGCGTCCTGGACCTGTACCGCGACAGTCCGGGCGTCTTGGCCGGTCAGGACTTGGCGGACGCGTTGGACTTCGCCGCCGCGGTCACGGACCTGCTGCTGGCCGAGGCACTGCCCGACGGCGACAGCAGCGATGACTACGACGCCGGTACCGGGAGTTACCTTGCGCAGCGGGCCGTGGTGCACCAGGCGACCGGCATGATCAGCGTGCAGCTCGAGGTAGGACTCGAGGAGGCGTTCGCCCGGCTGCGCGCCCACGCTTTCGCCGCGGAACGCGAGTTGGATGCGGTGGCCGCCGATGTGGTGGCCCGCCGGCTGCGCTTCGACGAGCTTGACGGCGATCCGGCCCTGGGCGCCGGTGACAGGGATGGAGCGAGGTGAGCATGTCGCGGGAGCAGGCGGTTGCCGAGGCGTTCGTGGAGTTGTCCGACACGCTGGTCGCCGATATCGATGTGGTGGAGTTCGTGCGCCTGCTCACCGGGCGGTGCGTGCAGCTACTGGACGTGCAGTTGGCCGGCGTCCTCGTCGCCGACCAGCAAGGGATGCTGCGATTGACGGCGGCGTCGTCGGAGTACCGCCGGATGCTGGAGCTGTTCGAGATCGACGTGGCGCCTAGTGCGGACTGCTTCGCCACCGGCGAGCCGCTCGCCGTCCATGACCTGGACGCGGCCGGCGGGCGGTGGCCGCAGTTCGCCCGGCAGGCCCACACTGCCGGGTTCCGCTCGGTGTACACGTTGCCGATGCGGCTGCGCGGCGAGGTCATCGGAGTCCTCGCCCTGCTCCGCGAGCAGGCCGAGCCGCTGGGCGACGACAACATCCGTCTGGGCCAGGCGCTGGCCAACGTGACCACGGTCGGCCTGCTACAGCACCGCAACCACCCTCAACAGCGAGTTCTCGGTGAGCAGCTACGGCACGTGTTGGACACCCGGGTGCTCATCGAGCACGCCAAGGGAGTTGTCGCCGCACGCCTGGGCCTCGACATCGACGCCGCTCTGGACGAGCTGTTACGGCACAGCGAACGCACCGGCCAGGCGCTCGGCGACTTCGCCCGCGCGGTCCTGAGCGGCGATTCTGCCGCCGCCCGCTCCGGCACCGACGCGAACGCCGATCCGGTGGCGATGGTCCGGCCCGTCGACCTCAACACTCTCGCCGCGCTTCGCACCGTGGTGAGCCATCGGCTGTCCGTCATCGGTCTGCCCGAACCGGAGCGGCTCAAGCTGGTGCTGGCCATCCACGAAGCGGCGACCAATGCCGTGCGTCATGGTGGTGGTTCCGGTCGGCTGTGGCTGGGGTCGCACGCCGGCAGCCTGTGGTGCGAGATCAGCGACGACGGACCCGGCCTACCGGCGGACTTCACCGGGCCGACCGCCGCGCCCGACAACCTGGGCAGCGGCAGCGGTCTCTGGCTGATCGATCAGGTCGCCGACGACCTCGCCATCACCACCACTGCCATGGGGGGCACCCGACTGATGCTGCGCTACCGGCTGCCGACACCGGTAGGACACGAGCGCAGGTGATCATCGGTGTGACAGCAGACGCCGCTATCTGCCGCTACGTTTGCGTCGCGTTCCGACACGCAGTGTGATGGCGGGACACCCGACGCGGCGTGACCAGAGAGGCCAGCAATGCCGACTTCGCAGCAGCCCGAGACCCCCGGCTGGCCGAGGACATCGGCTTCGCTGGCGGGCACCCTCATAGCCCTGGCCGCGACAGCCGACGACGCCTCCATCATCGATGTCCACCTGACTCAAGCCGCCCGGCTGGCCGCCGACACGCTCGCCGCCGTCGACTACGCGTCGATCACGGCGTGGCGCGGGCAGGGTTACACCACCGTGGCAGCCAGCAGCGAACTGGCCTTGGCGGTCGATCAAGCACAGTACGCCGACCGGGCCGGGCCCTGCCTGCATTCCTTAGAGACGGCTACGCCGGTCGGGGTGCCCGACATCGCGGCAACGATGTCGTGGCCCGGGTTCTACCGCTCGGCGCACGAACTGGGTCTGCACGCATCACTATCGATACCGCTGTTCGCCGGCAGCGGCGTCCCGATCGCCGTACTCAACCTCTACGGCCGCGATACCGCCACCATGGCCCCCCTGATCGCCGGTGTCCGGACCGTCTACACCGGGCGGCCACCACCGACCGGCAACCAACCGGGCATGGACACCGGAGCACACCAACTTCTGACCGGGCTGGCACAGGCCTTGACCGTGCGGGCCACCATCCAGCAAGCCATCGGCGTACTCATGGCCCGTAACGAACGCAACGCCGCCGAGACCTATCGGCAACTACGCCTCCGAGCCGCCGAGACCGGCGACTCACTGATCGACACCGCGACCGCCCTGCTCGCCAGCGCAGCCACGCCCCACTCCCACCCGGAAAGCTGAGGCACCGGTGGTGACTCGGTACGCCCGCCCGCCAGCGAGCAGCCGCTGCAGCAGGGCTGGATGCACGTCCGGCGAGCGTGAGTGCCCCGCAAACACCGCCTCCGGCCGCCCGGGGTGCAGCTTGCCGCGGAGCGGGGAACGCCCGGAGGCATACCGCACTTCCCAGCGTCGAGGACACGCCTAATACTGCAACCCGGTGTTGCGACTTGAGCAGCGGTCGCTCGTTGACTGGTCATGTTGGGTGGGGCGGTGCTCGCGGAGTGGCAAGCGGGT
>NZ_QGGR01000055.1 GCF_003148685.1 Actinoplanes xinjiangensis
GCTGCCGGCGACCTGGTCGACCACACCTACCGGCAGGCCATCACCGCCTCCGGCACCGGCTGTGCCGCGGCGCTCGACGCCGAGCGCTTCATCGCCTCCTTCCTCGAACTCTGACCGTCGCGCACGACGGAGGCCGGCCACTCACATGAGTGGCCGGCCTCTCGGCACCACCGCGTGTGTGAGGACATCAGAACGACAATCTGGCGCCAGTGTCCGTTCCGATTTTCCTCACGGGCCATCGCCCGGCGGGCGGTGACCGGATCGATCACCGCGGGAGGCCTCTACCGGGCATTCGCAGAAGCCGAGCAGGCCGTGCAGACCGCTCAGGAGGACCCACCTCGGCCGGGCGGGCCGACAAGCCCGAGATACCCGACGGGACGCCCCCACCGAGATCATCGCCATTGCTCCTCGACGGCCGGCACCGGCGGTGGAGCCGTAGCAGGTGCCGGCCCGGAATCCGGTCCCGGACAGCGTGGATCTTCCGGTGTCCCTGCCCGGCCCCGGGCATGGCAAGGTTTGGGATCCGGCCGGCGCGGACAAGGCGGTGGCGCTGGGGCGATGGCGGTCGGCCGGGTGCCGGCCGGCACGGTGATCGCCGGGGCGGGACGCATTCTGGGGCACTAACCCAGGGTGGGTCATGCGCCGTCGGCCCGGCTGGACGAGAATGAGCGTGCACGAAGGCAATTCGACTTGAAGGGACCTCTTCCTTGAGCGCTGGACTCGCAGCCCTGCTGGACGATATCGCGGTGCTGGCGCGTGCGGCGGCCGCGTCTGTCGATGATGTCGGGGTCGCCGCCGCCAAGGCCGGGGCCAAGGCCGCCGGTGTGGTGATCGACGACGCCGCCGTCACCCCGCAGTATGTTCGCGGCCTGGCCGCCGAGCGGGAGATCCCGATCGTCAAGCGCATCGCCCTCGGGTCGCTGCGCAACAAGTTCCTGATCATTCTTCCGGTGATCCTGGTGCTCAGCCAGTTCCTGCCGGTGCTGTTGACGCCGCTGTTGATGCTCGGTGGGGCGTACCTGTGTTATGAGGGTGCGGAGAAGATCTGGGAGCGGATCGCCCACCGGGACCACGGTGACGGGGAGCAGGAGCGCGTCGACGAGAAGACGCTGGTGGCCGGGGCGATCCGGACCGACCTGATCCTGTCGGCGGAGATCATGGTGATCTCGCTCAACGAGGTCGCCAGTGAGACGTTCTGGTCGCGGCTGATCATCCTGTCGGTCGTCGCGGTGATCATGACGGTGCTGGTGTATGGGGCGGTCGGTCTGATCGTCAAGATGGACGATGTCGGTCTACGCCTGGCGGAGAAGCCGGGCAAGGGGGTCGCCAAGTTCGGCCGGGGCCTGGTCAAGGCGATGCCGAAGGTGCTGACCGGGCTGAGCGTGATCGGCACGGCGGCGATGCTGTGGGTCGGCGGGCACATCCTGCTGGTCGGCGCGGACGATCTGGGCTGGCACGGGCCGTACTCGATCGTGCATCACATGGAGGAGGCCGTCCACGACGCGACCGGGGCGCTCGGCGCGGTGTTCGGCTGGTTCACCAACACGCTGGCCAGCGCGGTCGTCGGTCTGGCGATCGGTGCGCTGATCGTGGCGTTCATGGCGCTGACGTTCCACCGCAAGTCGCACAAGAAGGAGACTCCGACCGAGACGGCACTGGCCGAGGCGGCGCCGGTGGACGGCACGCCCCCGGCGGAGACCGAGCACAGGTAAGCCGGAGCATCACTCCACGGCCCGTCACCGTCGCGGTGGCGGGCCGTTGGTGTCTCAGCTGGTCAGGTGGCGGGCGAAGAACCGGACGGCGCTGTCGAGCTCGTGCTCGGGAAGACGGTCGGCGTGCAGGCCGGGATGGGCGTGCAGGCTCTTGTCCGGTGAGGCGAACGCGTCGTACAGGGCCAGGCTCTGCTCGCGGGGCACCCGCTCGTCGTGCCACTGGACCAGGAACTCGACCGGCACGGTGATCCGGGCGGCGTCGCCGGCGTTGGCCAGGCCGCTGCCCAGGCCCAGTACGGCGGCGCGGACCCGGGGTTCGGCGGCCACGAACGGGACGCCGAGGCCGCAGCCCAGCGACACACCCCAGTAGCCGACCGGGCCGGCGCCGACATGGTCGAGGGCCTGGACGGCGTCGACGACGGCCCGCCATTCCGGGACGGTCTGTTCGGCGACCCGGGCCTGGAACGCGGTGAGCACGGTGATCAGGTCCTCGCCGGCGCCGAGGCGGGCCTGGTTGGCGGTCGCGATGCCGCTGAACTCGGGGTGGACCGGCCGGTCACCGTGGCCGGGTACGTCGACGCTGACGACGGCGGCTCCGAGGTCGGTGACGAAACGGCGGGCGCGGTGCAGCACCGCCGGGGCGCTCTTGTGCTGGCCGCCGCCGTGCCCGATCAGGATCAGCGGGCGGGTGCCGGCGGCGCCGTGCGGCGTCCAGAGGACACCGGGGACCTCACCGACGGAGAAGAGCAGCTGTTGTACGCCGTCAGCCGACGACGTGGAGAAGGAGCGCACGAGGATGCGGGGCCTTTCGCCGATGCCTGGAGGGGCACTCCCCGGACCATGCGAGGCGGGGAATCCCGATCGTCACGGTGGTGATCGGTACCGTCTTGATCGGACTCACCTCCTCGGGTGGTCGTGGCGCACGGCGCGGCTGAAACCTAGCACGGTCGATCAGATCGTCTGGATGGCGACGTCGTGCCCGCGGTAGGCGTCCGGCACGCGGGTGACGATGACCCCGTTGAGCATCTGCGCCTCGTGCAGCACCTGCGCCGCCATCAGCGGGCCGGCCAGGGGGGTGTGCACCGGATGCCACCGCAGCCGGGGTGCCGCGAGCCGGCCGATCTCGACGGCGACGTGGGGGCTGAGGTCGATGGTCAGCAGGCTGCGGACGCCGAGGATCCGGTCCCAGTGCGACTGGCGGGCGTTCAGCACGGCCTGGGCCTCGGCGATGGCCAGGGTCGGCACGATCACGAACCGGTCACCGGCGTCGGCGTCGTCGAGCAGCCGCATCAGTGTCTGGTGGCCGGAGAAGAGCTCGACCAGGGCGGACGCGTCGAGGATGTGCGGGCGGACCTGGATCACGCGGCGCGGCGCCGGCGGCGGGCGAGGATCGCCTCGACCTGCGCGTCACCGTCGGCCAGCCACTGCTGGTAGGCCCGTTCCTGGGCCTCGTCGAACGGTTTCGGTTCGGGCAGACCGAGCAGGGCGGCCAGCCGGCGGCTCGGCGGGACGTCGGTGGTGTCGGCGTCGTCGGTCACGCCGGAATTGTAACGACGGCGCGGCCGCCCGGACAGGGCCGGTGCTCCCGGCCGGGGATCGGCGGGCTGCTACCAGCGTTCGGTGAGGTGTTCCCGGCCGGTGGGCGGGTCGTAGGCGGCGGGCCAGTAGTCGGTGATCCGGGTGATCAGGCCGTCGTCACCGAGGTCCAGCCAGATGCAGGCGTCGAGGGTCTCGTCGCCGACCCGCACGTCGAGGAGCAGGGCGGCCCGGCTGCCGTCGGCGAGCACCCGCCGGGCCCGCAGGTGCCAGTCGCCGGGGTAGTCGGCGTTGAACCGGACGAACGCCTGCCGGCCGCGGATGCGTTCGCGGGTCTGTGGCATCTCGTAGACGACGTCGTCGGCGAGCAGGGCGGTCAGGCGCGGCCAGTCGCGTTGTTCGAGACTGTCGACGTAGGCGTACGCGGCCTGCCGGGCGGCAGCGGTGTCATCCATGGCGCGCACCCTACCGAGACCCCCCGACAAACAGTGCCCGGTGCCGAGCCGGGCGCCCTGGGCCGGTCGAGGGGCAGAAGCCGGCCGGCGGGCCCTGTATCGTGCCGTTCGGTCGATATTTGACCGTGTCTATGGGAGCGAGGATCTATGCCAGGAGGTTCGATGCGGGAGATCTCGCGTAGGCGGCTGACCGGCGGGGCGGTGGCCGTCGTGTCGGTGGCGGCGGTGCTGTTCCCGGTTCCGGTCGCTGCGGTCGGCGGGACGGCGGTCGACAGCGCTACCCATCCGTATCTCGCCAAGGTCGCGGTCGGTGCTCCCGGCGTCGGGTTCGCCTGCACCGGCGCCCTGGTCAACACCCGGTGGGTGGTGACCGCGAAGTCGTGTTTCGAGGCCGGCGGGCAGCCGGTGACCGACGGTGCGCCGGCGGTGGCGACCACGGTGACCGTCGCCGGGGTGGCCCGGCCGGCGGTGCGGGTGGTGCCGCACGCGAGCCGCGATGTGGTGCTGGTCAAGCTGGCGACCTCGGCGGTCGGGGTGACGCCGGTCAAGGTGGCGGTGACGGCACCGGTCGCGGGTGAGACGTTGTCGGTGATCGGGTACGGCCGGACCGCCGCGACGTGGGTGCCCGGGCAGGCGCATCTGGGCACTTTCACGGTGTCCACGGTCGGTGCGGCGGTGACCGGTATCGAGCCGGGCACCGCGGGCCAGGCCGGGCCGTGCAAGGGTGACGCGGGCGGTCCCGGGTTGCGCAGCGTGGCCGGCGGGTTCGAGCTGGTCGCGATCACGTCCGAGGGTGGCCAGGGCGGGTGCCTGGGCGCGGCGGTGGACGCCACGGCCGGGGGCACGCAGACCCGGCTGGACGACATCGCGGCCTGGGTGGCGCAGACCGCCGCGGAGATCAAGCCGCGGGGTGACTTCAACGGCGACGGCAACCCGGACCTCGCGGCGATCAACAACAAGCTGGACATGCTGCTGTTCCCCGGTGACGGGGCGGGCAAGCTGCCGTCGTATGCGGCGATGTGGGCGACCGGTGGCGCGTTCACCGGGTACAAGGCCATCGCCACCGGTGACTTCAACAACGACGGCAAAGCCGACGTGGCCGGGATCAACAAGAGCAACGATCTGCTGTTCTTCCCGGGTAACGGGGCGGGCAGGCTGACGTCGTACTCGGCGATGTGGCCGGGCACCGCGGCGTTCGCCAACTACAAGGCGATCACGGCCGGTGACTTCAACGGTGACGGCAATCTGGATCTGGCCGGGATCAACAACAACAACGACATGCTGTTCTTCCCCGGTAACGGCACGGGCAAGCTGAGCACCTATGCGGTGATGTGGCCGGCCGGTGGGGCGTTCGTGAACTACAAGGCGATCACCAGCGGTGACTTCAACGGTGACGGCCGGTTCGACATCGCGGCGATCAACAACAACAACGACATGCTGCTCTTCCCGGGTAACGGGGCGGGCAAGCTGACGTCGTACGCGCCGATGTGGCCGACCGGTGGGGCGTTCGTGAACTACAAGGGCATCGCCGCCGGTGACTTCAACACCGACGGCAGGCTGGACCTCGCGGCGATCAACAACAACAACGACATGCTGCTGTTCCCCGGTGACGGGGCGGGCAAGCTGACGTCGTACAAGGCGATGTGGCCGACCGGTGGCGCGTTCGCCGGTTACGTCGCGATCGGCTGATCAGTGACTGCGGGGCCGTGTCACCGTCGACCGGCCCCGCAGCACCGCCGCCGGGGTGCTGCCGCCCGGGTGCGGTGTTCGCGGGTGAAGGCCTCTTGCGGCTGCCGGGTTCGGGTGGCCGTACCAGAAGCAGGGTTGTCGCCGCAGGGGATGCCGGCGGCGGTCATCGGCGGGTGCCGGCCGGGAGTTGACCGAAGCCGGGCAGGACGCGCTGGGTGACCGCGCGGGTGGCCGCGAGTTGGGCGGCGGAACGGCGGCGTCGTTCGGCCAGCACGGCGACCAGGAACAGCCACGGTGGGGTTCCCGTCGGAGGTGGCGGGGTGACCTTGGCCTTGACCTCGGCGTGCAGGCTCTGGCCGAGGATCGAGCGGTACGGTTCGGCGAAGTTGAAGGAGCGGGCGGCGAACTGGCGGATCGCCTCGGCGAGGTCGTCGTCGACGGCGGACAGGTCGGCGTCGGCGGCCCACAGGGCCAGGCCGGCGGGCATGCCGGGGACCAGGTTCCAGGGCACCGGGCGGCGTTCGTGGACGACCAGGGTGCCGGCGGCCAGGTCGCCGAGGCGGCGGCCGCGACGGGAGCCGATCATGGTGGCGAGGCTGCCGGCCCAGGTGATCAGGGGCAGCAGCAGGCCGGGCCATTCGACGGCGAGGCCGACCAGGGCCCGGGTGAAGGCGTGCCGGGCGCGGATCGGGCCGCCGTCCTCGCGGATCACCCGCAACCCCATGACCAGTTTGCCGAAGCTGCGGCCGTTGGTGACGGTCTCGACCGTCGTGGGGTAGCCGACGGCGACGATCGCGATACCGATCAGGTAGGCGGTCTCCGGCAGGAGCAGATCGCTGTACGACGCGGGCAGCAGGTCCAGCACGATGTAGTACACCGCGGCGAGGAAACCGAAGACGACCGCCTGCATCAGGATGTCGAAGCTCAGGGCGATCGCGCGGGACCCCAGCCGGGCGGGGCGCACGTCGATCTCGACGGCTTCGGCGGTGGTGAGCACCCGGACAGTCAACACGATGGGCCCTCTACTCTGCGAGGGTGGATCTCGATGCGTACGTGGCCGAGCACGGCGGTGAGTGGCGCCGGCTGGAGGTGCTGGTCGCCCGGCACCGACTGACCGCGGCGGAGGTCGACGAGATGGTGCTGCTGTATCAGCGGGCCGCGACCCACCTGTCGATCGTGCGCAGCCGCACCCCGGACCCGGTGGTGCTGGCCGATCTGTCGCGGCTGGTGCTGGCCGGGCGGGCGGCGATCAACCGCAGTGAGCGCATGTCGTGGCGGCCGGTGGCGGCGTTCTTCACCGTGGGCCTGCCGGCGGCGCTGTACCGGACCCGCCGGTGGTGGCTGACCGTGATGGTGGTGATGGTCGGCGCGGCGTGGGGACTCATCGCGTACGTGCAGCGGTATCCGGCGGTGCTGGAGGCGTGGTTCGGGGCGCATCCGGACGAGGCGGCGCTGGTGGAGCAGTTCGTCGGCTACTACAGCGAGTACCGGGCGGAGACGTTCTTCAGTGCGGTGTGGGTGAACAACGCGATGCTGGCCGTGCAGTGCCTGGCGTCGGGGGTGCTGATCCTGCCGGTGTTCTACCTGCTGGCCACCAACCTGATCAGTATCGCGATGATGGGTGCCGCGATGTTCGACGCGGGCGCCGGGGACGTCTATCTGACCTACATCGCGCCGCACGGTTTCCTGGAGCTGACCGCGATCTTCATCGGTGGTGGGGTGGGGCTGCGGATCGGCTGGTCGTGGATCGCGCCGGGCCCGCTGCTGACCCGCCGGGAGTCGCTGGTGGCGTGGGCGCGGCAGGGCATGATCGTGGCGGTCGGGCTGGTGGTCGTGCTGCTGGTGTCCGGCATCCTGGAGGCCTATGTGACGCCGTCGGCGCTGCCCGCGCCGGTGCGCGTCGGTATCGGCGCCCTGCTGTGGGTGGGGTTCCTGCTGTACGCCCTGGTGTGGGGGCGCCGGGTTCAGAGCCGGCCGGAGGCCTTGAGCAACAGGTAGACGTCGGCGACCCGGCCGGCGAACGTGTCGGCGTCGGCGTCGACGACGGTGGCCCCGGAGTGGGCGAGCACGTCGCGGACCCGGTCGCGTTCGGCGAGTACCCGTTGGGCGGCCGCGGCCCGGTGCACGTCGGCGGGGCCGGCGTTGGCGGGCAGTTCGGCCAGGCGGCTGACCAGCGGGTCGCGGACGGCGGCGACGATGACCTTGTGCCGGGCGGTGAGCCGGGGCAGCAGCGGCAGCAGCCCGGCGATCATCGGGGCGGTGTCCAGCGCGGTGAAGATCACCAGCAGGGCGCGTTTGCGGTCGCGGCGCAGCATCTCCTGGCCGAGCACGGTGAAGTCGGTCTCGGCCAGTTGCGGGTGCAGGCTGGCCATGCCGTCGATGAGGCGGGGCAGTCTGGTGCGGTGGCCGCCGCCTTCGATGCGGGTCCGCACGGTGGCGTCCAGGGCCAGCAGGTCGACCCGGTCGTCGGCGCGGGTGGCCAGCACCGACAGCAGCAGTGCCGCGTCGATCGAGGCGTCCAGGCGCGGGGCGTCACCGATGAGGACGGCCGAGGTGCGGCCGGTGTCGAGCACGCAGACCACCCGCCGGTCGCGTTCGGGCCGCCAGGTACGCACGACGACGTCGTGGGCGCGGGCGCTGGCCCGCCAGTCGATCGACCGGACGTCGTCGCCGATCACGTATTCGCGCAGCGCGTCGAACTCGGTGCCGTGGCCGCGCCCGCGGGTGACCACGCTGCCGTCGACGACCCGCAGGCGGGCCAGTTTCTCCGGCAGTACCCGCCGTGACGGGAACCGGGGCAGCACCCGCAGGGTCCACGCCGGGGTGTGCCGTTCGTTCCAGGTGCGGCGGCGCTGGCGGTAGGCCAGTCCGAGCGGGCCGGCCGAGCGCAGCGTGACCCGTACGGCCGGGCGGTCGCCGTGCCGGGTCGGGGTCAGGGTGGTGGTGAGCGTGTGTTCGCCGCCTTCGCTGAGTACGGCGGTGTGCGACAGCGGCCCGGCGCCGGCTGACGGCACCCAGCTGTCGCGCAGGTGCAGGCGTACGGTGCGGGGGCCGGTGTTGGCGACGGTGAGCCTGACCTGGGCGGTGGCGCCCAGCCACACGGTGCGGTCGCCGTCGCGGCGCAGCCGCAGCCCGGTCAGTGGTCCGGCCAGGCCCGCGTCCAGCAGTGCCAGCAGGACCGCGGCGGCGACGATGACCGCCAGGGCGTACCACGGTTGCGGGGTCAGGGCGGTGAACGGCAGCCCGAGCGCCAGGAGTACCGCGAACCGGTGGGTGATCATCAGCGGGGTGCGGGCACGGCGGCCAGGACCGCGGCGAGCACACCGTCGACGGTGGCGCCGTCGAGTTCGGCGTCGGCGCGCAGCCGGACCCGGTGCCGCAGGGTGGGTACGGTGAACGCCTTCACGTCGTCGGGCAGCACGTAGTCGCGGCCGTGCAGCCAGGCGTTGGCCTTCGACACCGCCAGCAGGGCGGTCGCGCCGCGTGGGGAGGCGCCCAGTTCCAGGGCGGGGGCGGTGCGGGTGGCCCGGCACAGGTCGACGATGTAGGCCAGGACCGGTTCGGCGACGGCGACGTGCTGCACGGCGTAGCGGCCGGCGAGCAGGTCGGCGGGCCCGGCGACGGGGGTGACGCCGGCGGACTTCAGGTCGCGGGGGTCGAAGCCGTGGTGGTGGGCGCGCAGGATGTTCAGTTCCTCCTCGCGCTGTGGCAGTGGCACCGACAGTTTCAGCAGGAACCGGTCGAGTTGGGCTTCGGGCAGGGGGTAGGTGCCCTCGTATTCGATCGGGTTCTGGGTGGCGGCGACCAGGAACGGCTGCGGCAGGGGGCGGGCGCTGCCGTCGACGGTGACCTGGCGTTCCTCCATGGCTTCCAGCAGGGCGGCCTGGGTCTTCGGTGGGGTCCGGTTGATCTCGTCGGCGAGCAGCAGGTTGGTGAAGACCGGTCCGGGACGGAAGTTGAAGGCGGTGCTGCGCGCGTCGTAGATCAGGGAGCCGGTGACGTCGCCGGGCATCAGGTCGGGGGTGAACTGGACCCGTTTGGTGTCCAGGTCCAGGGCCATCGACAGGGCCCGTACGAGCAGGGTCTTGGCGACGCCGGGGACACCTTCGAGCAGCACGTGGCCGCCGCAGAGCAACGCGACCAGCACCCCGCCGACGACCGCGTCCTGGCCGACGACGGCTTTGCCGACCTCGGCGCGCAGCCGGCCCAGTGCTTCGCGGGCCTGGTGGGAATCGGTTGTCACGACTGCTCTCCTTCAGCGGGCGGTGGGGTGGTGACGTCGCGGACCAGGCGTTGCAGCAGGACGGCGGCCTCGACGAGGTCGGCGTTGCTGGTCGGGGTGTCGCCGTCGAGGATGTCGCGAACGTAGCGGACCGGCAGGCCGGCGTGGGTGGCGATCTGTTCACTGTCGGCGTGCGGGGGCAGGGCGAGGTGGGTGGTGAGCCGGCGGCGGGCGTGGGCGCGCAGGATCTGCAGGGACGGTCCGCGGGCGCGGGCGCGCTGGTAGAGGCGGGCGTGGCCGAGCATGGTCTCGTTGGCGGGGACCTTCGACGGCAGGGGTTCGGCGACCGGGGTGCCCAGTCGGCGGGCGGCGGCGACGGCCAGGGCGAGCAGGATCAGCGCGAGCAGGATCAGGGTGGTCACCAGGGCCGGTGGCAGGTTGCGTACGAGCGGGTCGTCGGGCAGGCCGCCGGACTGCTGGTCGCCGTCGCCGGGCCCGCCGTCACCTTCGCCGTCGCCGTTGCCGCCGCCGGGGGGCCCGCTGCGGTCGCCGGGTTCGGCGGGGCCGGTCTGCCACGGTTGGTAGGAGTCGGTGGCGGCGGGTGTGGGGGTGCGTGGTGCCGGTGTCGGCGAGTACGCGGCGGTGGGGGTCGGCGACGGCCGGTCGCGGTCGTGGACGTCGATCCAGATCACCCGGTCGTGGCGGGAGAGCAGGCCGACGGCGAGGGCGGCGTTGCCGTGTTCGGTGATCCGGTCGTCGCGGAACGGGTCGGGGGAGCCGACGACGGTGACGGTGTGGCCGTCGACCGGGAACGTGGCGAGTGCGCCGTGGTAGCACAGCGCACCGCGGGTGACGGCGTATTCGGTCTTGCGGACGGCGGCGGGCCCGGCGCCGGTGGCGATCTCGTCGCCGCAGCCCGGGTCGGTGACCGTGGTGCTCCAGTGGGTGCGGTCGACCTCGGCGGGCCAGCCGCTGCGCAGCAGTGCCGAGGCGGACGGGTCGACCGCGACGAGGTGGCTGCCGGCCGGGAGGCCGCGCAGGCGGGGCAGGTCGGCCAGGTCGGGGGTGGCGACGAAGACGGTGGTGGGGTCGTCGCCGATCGTGTCGAGGGCCTGTCCGGTGCTGGTGACCCGGTCGACGGTGATGCCGCGTTCGCGCAGGCGTGCGGCGAGGGTGCCGCCGCTGATGCCGTCGGTCTGCTGCGGGGTCAGGTATGCGGGGTCGTCGTCGTCGGGTTGCTCGATCGCGTGGACGATGAGGGTGCCGGTGATCAGGGTGGTCAGGGCGGCGAACGGGATCGCGGCGCGCAGCCAGCGTCTCATCGGGGGCCTCCGAGTCCGTTGCGGACCTCGGCGGTCAGGTGGCGCATGCGTTCGTCCTCGGGTGGGCCGGCGGGGCGGTGGCCGTACCAGATCTCGGAGAACAGCCCGGTGGCGCCGGTGAGGGCGGGGCCGACGGCGGGGCGGCCGGTGCCGGCCTGGTGGGCGAGTTCGGCGGCGGTGGTGCCGGGTTCGGGGTCGACGAGCCCGGCGCGGGTGAGGTCGGCGACGGTGTCGCGCAGGCGTTCGCGGATGGCTTCGGCGTAGCGGCCTTCGGCGGCGAGCCGGTCCGCCAGCGATCCGCGCGCCGCGACCGGCGAGAGGGTGGCGGCGGTCGCGGTCGTCGCGCGGGCCGCCGGGGCCGGCGCGCGGCGCCGGGTTTTGCGCCGGCGGCGCAGACGCGGGAGACGAAGGTGGGGCAGGCGCAGCCGCGGGAACCGGGGACGCGGCATCCGGCGGGGGATCCACGCCGGGTACCAGTACCAGAGGGCGGCGATCAGGGCGGTCGTGGCCAGCAGCAGGAGCAGCAGCACGGCCGGCGCGATGATCGTGAAGATCCGGCCGACGAGGTCGTCGTAGCCTCTCATCAGCGCACCACCAGCGCGGCCGCCGGGTCGGTGCCGAGGCTGCGGGCCCGGTTGACGGCGATGTCGAGGCCTTCGGTGCGGACCCGGATCTCCAGCAGCAGGACGGCGTCGAGGCAGGCCAGGGCGGCGTAGGCGACGGCGTTGGCGATCGCCCAGGCGATCGGGACCGCCCAGTCGAGCCACCACGCCCAGCCGGCGACCGAGGTGATCGTGCCGGCCGCGATGATCCAGCCGCTGCCGAGGGCGAGCCGGATGGCCAGCCACACCAGGTAGCCGAGCAGCCGCAGCAGCACGCCGCGCATGCCGCTGCGGGTGGCGCGGCCGACGGCGCGGCCGACGGCGGTGAACGGGTTGGCGGTGCGGTCCACGGTCAGCACCACCGTCGACATCCCGGCCAGCCCGTAGACGAAGATCACGCCGAGGAACCCGGCGACGGCGGCGCCGAAGGTGAGGGTGGCCAGGACCAGGGCGATCAGCAGGGCGGCGAGCGGCCGGGTACGCCGTAGCAGGTCCCGGTCGCGGACCCGGTGGCCGAGCAGGGCCGGTCCGGCGGCGGCACCGGCATAGGCGCCCAGGATCGCGATGATGAACGCCTCACCGGCCAGGCCGGCGGCCACGGCCGGCACCCAGTCGATGTCCTCGGAGTTGATGCGCCAGTAGTAGAGCGACGGGCTGATCGGGGCGAACGTCCGCAGCCGGGACAGCAGCAGCTGCTCCACGACGGCCAGCGTCAGCGACAGGGTGAGCAGCGGTGCGGCGTGCCGGCGCAGCAGTGCCACGGCCGCGTCCAGGACCTCGCCCGCGGTCATCGCCCGTAGCGGGATGATCCCCGTCTCCCCGTCCACCCGCATGGCGGGCATCCTAGGTGAACCGGCACGGGCGGCCCGCGTCCGGTCTGGCATGGTTGCCGGCATGCGACTCTCGATCTGGCCCGGCGCCGCCCAGCCGTACTGCGACATCCTCGACGTGGCCGCCCACGCCGCCGGCACGGGGTGGGACGGGGTGTGGATCGCCGACCACTTCATGGCCAACACGCCGGTCGAGGTGCGCCCGGATCTGCCGGTGCTGGAGGCCGGTTCGCTGGTGGCGGCGCTGGGTGCGGCGGTGCCGCGGGTGCGGGTCGGCACGCTGGTCTACGGCAACACCTACCGGCATCCGGCGGTGGTGGCCAACATGGCCGCGACCGTCGACCACATCACCGGCGGCCGGTTCGTGCTGGGGGTGGGGGCGGGCTGGCAGGTCAACGAGCACGTTCAGTACGGCATCGACCTGCCGCCGGTGACGCGGCTGCTGGACCGGTTCGTGGAGGCGCTGCAGGTGCTGCACGGGCTGCTGCGGACCCCGGTCACGACGTTTCACGGCGAGCACTACCGGCTGACCGACGCGACCTGCGATCCCAAGCCGGTGCAGCAGCCGCTGCCGATCCTGATCGGTGCCAAGGGCGAGAAGCGGATGCTGAAGGTGGTCGCCGAGTACGCCGACGAGTGGAACGCGTGGGGCCTGCCGGAGCTGATCGCGCACAAGTCGCGGGTCCTGGACGGCCACTGCGCGACGGTGGGCCGCGATCCGGCGGCGGTCAGACGTACGGCGCAGGCGCTGGTCGTGGTGGACGGGCCGGTGCCGACGGATCTGCCGGCGCCGGTGTACGGCGGGTCGCCCTCGGCGATCGCGGCGACCGTCGAGGCCTACCGGGAGCTGGGCCTCGACGAGCTGATCATCCCGGATGGGCTGCTCGGTAAGGGTGCCGAGAAGCTCAAGGCCCTCGACACGATCCGGGCCATCGTCAAAGACTGACCGCGGTCCGGCACGCAGCTGCCGCCCGTCCCGTGGTGTCGGGGCGGGCGGCAGCGTGCCGGTCAGAACCGGAAGCGGGAGACCAGCGCCTTGAGGTCGCCGGTGACCTGGCCGAGTTCGCCGACCGCGCGTTCGGACTGGTTGACCAGTTCGGTGGTGTTGCGGGCGACCGAGGCGACGGCGCCGATGTTGGCGGCGATGGTGCTGGAGCCGGTGGCGGCCTCACCGACGCTGCGGTTGATCTCCTGGGTGGTGGCGGTCTGCTCCTCCACGGCCGAGGCGATGGTCGTCTGGTATTCGTTGATCTGTTCGATGACCGAGGCGACCTCGCTGATGGCGTGGACGGCGCCGGCGGTGTCGGCCTGGATGGTCTGCACCCGGCGGGCGATGTCCTCGGTGGCGCGGGCGGTCTCCTGGGCCAGGTCCTTGACCTCGCCGGCGACGACGGCGAAGCCCTTGCCCATCTCACCGGCGCGGGCGGCTTCGATGGTGGCGTTGAGGGCGAGCAGGTTGGTCTGCTCGGCGATGCTGGTGATGGTCTTGACGACGTCGCCGATCTCGCGGCTGGACTCGCCGAGCCGCGACACGCTGGCGGTGGTGGTCTGTACGGCGGCGACGGCCCGGGACGCGACGGTGGCGGCCTCGGCGGCGCTGGTGGAGATCTCCCGGATGGAGGCGCCCATCTCCTGGCTGCCGGCGGCGACGGTGTGCACGTTGCGTGACACCTCGTCGGCGGAGGCGGCGACCACGTCGGCCTGCATGGAGGACTCCTTGGCGCCGTCGGCGAGCTGGGTGGACAGCCGGCCCATCCGTTCGCTGGCCGCGGAGAGGGTGTCGGTGCCGGCGGAGATGCCGCTCATGGCGGTGCTGATCGATTGCAGGGCGTTGTTCATCGACGTGCTCATCCGGCCGACCTCGTCGTTGGCCTGAACGTCCAGGCGCCGGGTGAGGTCACCGTCGGCGACGGCGGCGAGCACGTCGACGGCCTCGCTGAGCGGGCGGGTGATGCTGCGGGTGACCCACCAGGCGGTGACGGCGGCCAGGACGACGGCGGCGGCCAGCAGCAGGATCATCAGCAGCCGGAAGCTGTCGGCGACGCTGCGGGCGGTGGCGGTCTCGCCCTGGTTCATCGCCTCTTCCATGTCGATGAGCACGTTGATGGCGGCCAGCCAGTCGCTGAAGGCGGGCTTGGCGTCGTCGAGCAGGGCGATGGCCTGTGTGGTCCTGCCGGCCTCGCGCAGCGCGGTGACCTCGTCGACCATCGGGTTGGTCTTGGCCTGAATCTTGTTGATCTTGCTGTAGGCGACCTTCTCGGCGTCGCTGACCAGGGCGTCGTCGGCGAAGATGGCGTTCATCTTCTTCTCGGAGTCGGCGTAGGTGGCGGCGAGGTCGGCGATGGCGTCCTTGGCGTCGGCCACCCCGGTGTCGGTGGTGGCGTAGACGAGGTCGCGCAGGGCGATGGCCCGGTCGTGGACGCTGCCGCGGAAGTTGATGGCGTAGCGCTGTTTGACGGCGTTCTGGTCGTTGATGACGGTGAGCTTGTCGTTGATCTTGTTGACCTGGACGACACCGGTCACCACCAGCGCGACCATGGCGAGCACGACGACCAGGAATCCGGCCCCGAGTCGCCGACCGATGGTGAGGTTCTTCATGCCACATTCATCGGCGGCCTTCGGTCGGACTTTACGATTGCCCCCGCTCTATGGTTCATTAGTGGAGTAATGAACCGAAGGAGTGGCGGATGTTCGACGACCGCAGCCCGATCTACCGGCAGATCGCCGACCAGATCAAGGGCGACGTGCTTCGTGGGGTGCTGGCCGCCGACGACCAGGTGATGTCGACCAATCAGTACGCCGCCTACTACCGCATCAATCCGGCCACCGCGGCCAAGGCCTTCCAGCATCTGGTCGACGAGGGCGTGCTCTACAAACGCCGCGGCGTCGGCATGTTCGTGCACGCCGGCGCCCAGCAGCGACTGCTGCGGCAGCGGCGGGAGCGGTTCTTCACCGAGGTGCTCGAGCCGATGGCCGCCGAGGCCCGCGCCCTGGGCATCCCGGTCGCCGACATCGTGGCCCGCCTTCATCAGCTCATCCCGGGAGACAGCCGATGATCACCACCAGTGCTCTACAGGTGCGCTACGGCGACACCACCGCCCTGCATCCCCTCGACCTCGACCTGCCGGCCGGGCGCATCTACGGCGTACTGGGCCGCAACGGCGCCGGCAAGACGACTCTGCTGTCCACGCTGGCCGGTTTCCGTAAGCCCTCGGCCGGGACGGTGACCTTCGACGGTGTGCCGGTGTTCGACGACGCGCGGGCCACCACACGGATCTGCCTGATCCGCGACGACGGCGGGCTGGGCGACGGCACCGACACGCTGCGCGACATCCTGGCGCTGGCCGCGATGCTGCGTCCCGGCTTCGACAGCGTCTACGCCACCGAACTGATGGACCGTTTCGCCCTGCCCCGCAAACGCACCCTGCGCACGCTGTCGCGGGGGCAGCGTTCGGCGTTCGGGATCGTGGTCGGCCTGGCCTCGCGGGCCGACCTGACCATGTTCGACGAGGCGCATCTGGGGATGGACGCGCCCAGCCGGCAGCTGTTCCACGACGAGCTGCTGCGCGACTACGTGCGCCATCCGCGCACGGTGCTGCTGTCGACGCATCTGATCGAGGAGCAGAGCCCGCTGTTCGAGCAGGTGCTGATCCTGCATCAGGGCCGGCTGCTGCTGCGCGAGGACGTCGACGACCTGCGCACCCGGGGCGTGTCGGTGACCGGCCCGCAGGCGGTGGTCGACGACTTCGTGTTCGGGTTGACCGTGCTCGGCGAGCGGCAGCTGGGCCCGACCAAGGAGGTGACCCTGTTCGGTGCCCTCGACGAGGAACACCGGACGCTGGCCCGCCGGTACGGGCTGCAGCTGGGCCCGGTGGCGTTGCAGGAACTGTTCATCCATCTGACCGGAGGTGCCGCGTGAGCCGCTGGCCGATCCTGCGTTATCTGCTGTCGCAGCACCTGGTGTTCCTGGTGCTGTTCGTCGCCGGCGGCTGCCTGCTGGCCCTGCTGGTGCTGCCGGTGTTCCTGCTGTTCACCCCGATCACGATGTCGGCGGTCGACGTCGGCGGGCAGGTGCTGTTCTGGCTGGCCGCCGGGTACGGCTACGGCGCGGCCGGGCTGCTGGCCACGATGGTGTCGCACGGCCGGACCCGGCGGGAGTTCGCCTGGCAGTATCCGGTGTTCCAGCTGGTGACCGCGGTCGTGCTGGCCGGGCTGCTCACCGGGGTGTATGCGGCCGAGGCGCTGCTGTACCGGCTGGCCGGCTGGACCCGCCATCTTCAGGACCAGCGGATCTTCGACGCCGGTGACCATCTGCTGATCTTCGTGTCGTACCTGTGCATGCTGGCTATCTGCCTGGCGACCGGCGCGTTCGTGGGGACCGCGTTCTACCGCTGGGAGGGCGGTGGGGTGCTGGCGCTGCTGCCGGCGGCGGCGCTGCTCGCCTACGGTGGGGCGATGACCGGTTTCTTCACGCTGCCGTTCGCCCGGCTCGCGATCAGCGGGGCGCCGACGATGCTGGCGGTGACCGTCGCGGCGGTGGCGGCCGGCTGGGCGCTGCTGTGGGCCTCGGTCCGTGACGTGTCCCTGCGGACCCGGGTGGCGGCGTGACCGGGCGGCTGCTGGTCACCGGCGGCAGCGGCGCGCTGGGCCGGCGGGTGATGGCCCGGGCGGCGGGCGCCGGGTGGGATCCGGTGGGCACCTATCTGTCGGCGCCGGCGGCGACGGCCACGGTGCGCCTGGACATCCGGGACCCGGCCGACGTGCGCCGGGTGATCGACACGGTCCGGCCGGACGCGATCGTGCACACCGCCGCCGGCCGTGACCGCGACGACTGGCCGGCCACCGCGGACGGGGCGGCCAATGTGGCCCTCGCCGCCGCCGGGATCCGGCTGGTGCACGTGTCCAGCGACGCGGTGTTCTCCGGGCGGCTGGGGGAGTACGACGAGGACGCCACACCCGACCCGGTGTACGCCTACGGGGCGGCGAAGGCGGCCGCCGAGACCGCGGTGCGGGCGATCGATGCGCGGGCGGCGATCGTGCGTACCTCGCTGATCCTGGGTGACGGCCACGGCGCGCACGAGATCCTGACCCACGATCTGATCGCCGGCCGGGTGACGGGTGCGCTGTTCACCGACGAGGTCCGCAAGCCGGTGCACGTCGACGACCTGGCCGATGCGCTGCTGGAGCTGGCCGCCGGCGACTGGGCCGGGGTCCTCAACGTGGCCGGCGCCGACGCGATCAGCCGCTACGACCTCGGCGTGCTGGTGGCGCTGCGCGACGGCCTGGATCCGGCGGCGATCCCGGCGGCCAGCCTGGCCGCGCTGGGTCTGAACCGGCCGCCGGATCTGCGGCTGGTGACCACACGCGCGCAGAAGGTGCTGGCGACGCGGCTGCGCGGGGCGACGGAATTCGTTCGCCCCGGGTGAGGCCGGGACAAGATACTGGCGCGATGAGCACGAGCCGCACGATCCGTGTCACCGTCCGTGGGTCCTTCGACAACCTGTCCGAGCAGCAGAAGGCGCAGCTGGTCGCCGCCGGTGACGCGCACGCCGACATCCTCGCGGTGCAGTACACCGCCGACGGTCATCTGACCTACGACCTGGCGGCCCGGCCGTTCTTCACCTTCCGCTTCGCCGAGCAGGTCGACGACGAGCGGGAGGTGCCGAAGGTGACGGCGCGGGCCGAGGCCAAGGCCGCGGCGTGGATGACCGAGCGGGGGTACGGGTTCAAGCGCATCACCTCGCAGACGGTCGACCTGTCGCAGGTGCCCCTCGGTAAGGCCGGCCGCAAGCGCCTGCTCTGAGCCGGCCCCGCCGCCGTCGAGCGGACCGGCCTGCTGGAGGCCGGCCGTACTTGAGGGAAAATTCTCGGTGCAACCAAGCAGCAACCGAGAGTGCCCGGTTGTTGCACCCGTAGACGCGAAAAGTTCCCCCTGCCAGCCGGTCAGCCGACACAGGGGGAATCGAAATGACCGCTACCGTCCAGCTTCAGGCCGCCAGCCCCGCCGTTGTCAGCCGGGCTCAGGAGGAGCTCATCCGTGACAACATGGCGCTGGTCGGTCACATGGTCCGCGAGATGCTGTTCAAGGTGCCGCCGCACGTGCACCGCGACGACCTCGCGTCGGCCGGCTACGCCGCCCTGGTGACGGCCGCGCAGGCCTATGATCCGCAGCGCGGCATCCCGTTCGGCCGGTTCGCGGCCGTCCGGGTCCGCGGTGCCCTGCTCGACGAGCTGCGCAGCATGGACTGGGCCAGCCGGTCGGTGCGCGCCCGTGCCCGGCGCGCCGACGTGGCCCGCGAGGAGCTGACCCGGCAGCTGGGCCGCACCCCGAACCCGGAGGAGCTGGCCGAACTGCTCGGTGTCGCCGTCGGTGAGCTGTCCAGCGTCGACGACGACGTGCAGCGTGCCGCGGTGCTGTCGTTGCAGGGGTTCGCGGCCGGCACCGCCGAGGACATGGTCACCGAGACGTCCCTGAACCCCGAGGAGATGCTGCTGCACCGCGAGCGCCTGGGGTACCTGCACGACGCGGTCGACGTACTGCCCGAGCGGCTGCGCTACGTCGTGGAGGCGTCGTTCCTGCAGGAGCGGCCGCTGTCGGAGGTCGCCGCCGAACTGGGGGTCACCGAGTCGCGGGTGTCGCAGCTGCGTACCGAGGCCCTGGCGCTGCTGCGGGACGGTCTCAACACCCACATGGAGCAGAAGAAGTCCCCGGTGGCCAAGGACGGCTGCGTGGCCCGGCGCCGCGCCGCCTACGCCGCGCAGATCGCCGCACGGTCCACGATGAGCAGCCGGCTGTCGGCCACCGACCTGCACGGGCAGCGGCTGGCCGCCGCGGCGTGATCCGCCGCCACCCCGGACATCCGGCGGGGCCGCCGCGCGTCACGCGCCGCGGCCCCGCCGCTTCTCTTTCCCGCACCGGTACGCCCTACCCGGTGGCGTCGCGCAGGTAGACGTCCTCCAGCCCGTCCTCGGCGTCCCACTGCTCGCCGATCTTGCGGAACCCGGATCCGGCGATCACCTTCTTCGAGCCGACGTTGTCCGGCCGGATGCTCGCCCGTACCGCGGTGACCTGCGGGTCGGCGTCGGCGCGGGCCAGCAGCGCGGCCAGGATCGCCGTGGCGTAGCCGCGCAGCCGGTACTGCGGTGCCACCGTGTAGGCGACCTCGACCACCCCGTCGGCGTCCGGTGGGCCGTGGAAGCCGCCGTGGCCGACGATCACCCCTTCGGGTTCGGCGATCACCGCGGCCGCGATCCAGTCGGCGGCCCGCGGGTCACGGCGGATGTCGTCGAGCCGGATCTCCCACAGCCAGTTCTCCTCGATCAGGAACGGGCTCAGCGGATGCCCGGCGGCGGCGCTCGCGGCGTCGAGGTCACCGGCGAGCAACGCGGCCAGGGCGGCGGGGGAGAGCTTCAGGAAGCGGATGGACGCCATGGCCGCATGATCACACACCGTGGTGACCCGCGGCACCAATCAGTTGTGCACAATTGAATTGGGCACTACTGTTCCGGGCATGCGAGAGAGCACCGCCCTGGACCGGATGATCTGCTTCCAGCTCTACGCCGCCAGCCGCGCGATGACCTCCCTCTACCGGCCCCACCTCGACCCCCACGGCCTCACCTACCCCCAATACCTCGTCATGCGCATCCTCTGGCACGACGGCCCCACCACCGTGCGTGACCTCGGCCGCACCCTGCGCCTGGACTCCGGCACCCTCAGCCCCCTGCTGAAACGCCTCGAAACCCAAGGCCACCTCCGCCGCGAACGCGGCACCCACGACGAACGCACCGTCTGGATCCACCCCACCGAGACCGGCACCCGCCTGCAGACCGACATCGGCGACCTCAGCCACGCCCTCGCCTGCGCCACCGGCCTCACCACCGACGAACTCCACCAACTCCACACCCTGCTGCACCGCGCCCGCGGCACAGCCCCCACCCCTCCCGGAGGAACCACCGCATGAGCACCCTCTACACCGCCTCAGCCACCGCCACCGGCGACGGCCGCAACGGCCACGTCCGCTCCAGCGACGGCGTCCTCGACTTCGACCTCGCCGTCCCCAAAGAGCTCGGCGGCGCCGGCGGCGCCCTCACCAACCCCGAACAACTCTTCGCCGCCGGCTACGCCGCCTGCTTCCACAGCGCCCTCAAGCGCGCCGCCAGCAGCCAGAAACTGACCCTCACCGACACCGCCATCACCGTCGACGTCGGCATCGGCCCGCTGCCCAGCGGCGGCTTCGGCCTCTCCGTCACCATCGAAGCCGAACTCCCCGGCCTCGACGAGACCACCGCCAAAGCCGTCCTCGACGCCGCCCACCAGCTGTGCCCCTACTCCAACGCCACCCGCGGCAACGTCGAGGTCCAGCTCAACCTCGCCTGACACACCCGTGCCGGGCCGCGCAACCCTGCCGCGGCCCGGCACCATGTCATCCGTTGTGCGGGTCTCCTACCGGTGCGCGAAGACGAACGCACCCTCCGACTTCGGATCCGGACGGTGCACCAGCTCACCCTCCACCGTGAACCCGGCCTCACCCAGCCAGCCCGCCACCCGCGCCACCGGCCGCCGGTGCACGAACACGTCCATCGGATGACCGCCATACCCCTCGGTCAGATGCCGCACCCCGTCACCGGCATGAAACCCGATCAGCACCACCCCGCCCGGGCACAACACCCGCCGGAACTCCGCCAGCACCCCCGGCACCGCCTCGTCCGGCACATGAATCAACGAGAACCACGCCAGCACCCCACCCAGCGACCCGTCCGGCACCTCCAGCGCGGTCATCGACCCCACCTCGAACCGCAACCCCGGATGATCACGCCGCGCCACCGCCACCATCCCCGGCGACAGATCGATCCCGAACACCTCCAGGCCCAGGCCATGCAGATGACCGGTGATCCGCCCCGGACCGCACCCCACATCGGCCACCGGCCCACGACCCCGCGCCAGCTCCGCGAACAGCCCCAGGATCCCGCGCTGGAACGGCTCCGCCGCCAACCGGTCCCGCAGCAGCTCCGCATAACTGCCGGCCACCGTGTCGTACGAAACCCGGGTCCGCTCGATCCACCCCGTCACGACCGGTTCACCCGCATCCACCCCGTCGCGAAATCGACCACCGCACGCTGCGACATCAACCGCGACGACGCCCCACCGACCAACCCCACCGACACCGGCCCCACCGCATCGAACGCCGCACCGATCTCCGCGAAATCCGAGGAATCACTCGCCGGCGCCGACCACGTCACCCACCGCGCCGAACCGTCCGGATCCCGCAACGCCGCACCGTTGTCATCCATCTTCGGCCGCTCCTGACGCGTCTCCGACAAATGCATCGACGTGTTGTTGGCATGCCCGCACCCGATCAACAACACCTTGCCGTCCAACCGGTACACCACCCCCAACGGCGACCCGTCACCCAACTCGTCCGCCAACGGATGCTCCGCCACGATCTCCGCCGCCCGAGCCCCCACCGCCGCGAACGACACCTGCGGATGCCCACTGCGCACCGCCCCCGGCCACGTCCGCACCGACTCCGGCAGCACCCCCACCCACCGGCTCGGCGACACCACCCGGTCGAACCCCGGATTCGCCTCCCGGATCACCGGCCACCACGACTCCGGCACCGGCGGATTACTCCACCCCGCCGGATCGGAGTTGTACGCCGTATGCGTCGGCACCACCAACGTCCCCTCCGGCCCCAGCACCTCCAGCAGCGCCAGCACCACCGCCTGCACATGCCCGGCCACGAACCCCACCGACCGCAACGCCGAATGCACCAGCACCACATCACCGGCCGCCAGCCCCAGCCGACGCAGATCAGCAGCCAGCGAACCCACGGTATGCGGCATGGCCTGAGGGGGAGTCTCCTGATTCACCGCGCAAGTATCCCGGCGCCCTCCCTCCCTGTCGCCCCTATAGAGCCTGTTTCTGATCTATATAACTGGTCATCTGGTACGGGTGACAACGGTCGGCGTGGCGGCCATCGATAGCAGACGGGCTCTTGGTAA
>NZ_QGGR01000056.1 GCF_003148685.1 Actinoplanes xinjiangensis
AGATCAGTGAGCAGAGCCGTGACTGGATCTGCGTGATCGCCCGGTGTGACCCCCGATTCCTCGGCCGGCCGTTCTCCTGCTGGTCACTGTCCAAGTTGCGTGTTTACCTGATCGACAGCGGCCGGGTCGCCGCGATCAGCATCGAGACCGTCCGGCGGAACCTGCACGAACGCGGCGTCACTTGGCAGGCGTCGAAGACCTGCAAAGCCAGCAGCGACCCGCACTTCGCCTCGAAGATGCGCCGGATTCTCGATCTCTACGACTATCCACCGGCCGGCGGACGGGTCGTCTGCGTCGACGAGTTCGGGCCGCTGAACCTGCAACCGCGGCCGGGTAGAGCCTGGAAACCGCGAGGCCGGCCGGCTCGGCTACGGGCGACCTACCACCGTGACCACGGTGTCCGGCACATGATCGCCAGCCTTGACCTGACCACCGAGAAGATCCATTTCCGGATCCGGTAGCGGAAACGCTCGGGGCGAGTTCCTCGACTTCCTCAAGAGCCTGCGACGCCGCTGGCCAGGACAGACGCTACATCTGCGGCCGCCGCACACGGTGCGGTGTTGAGGCAGGTAGGGAGTGAATCGGGTGCCGGGTTCAGGGCGGCGGCCGCAGTGCCGACCGTTGCGGGCATGCAGGCACATGAGGACATCACGGCATCGATGACGGCCGGGCCTGCACTGGCCGGGTTGCTGCGTACGGCGGTGGGCAGCGCTGAGCAGCGCATCGATCGGGCGTTGACGGTGCTGGTGGAGCAGCTCGGTATGGAGGTCGCCTACGTCAGCGAGTTCCGTGACGGCCAGCGGGTGGTGACACACAGTGTGTCCGCTGCGGCCGAGCCGGCCCTGCCGATCGGTACGACACACCCGGTCGAGGAGACGTTGTGTCACCTGGTCGCCTATGGTGGCCTGCCGGTCCTGGTCGGTGACGCCGCCGCGGACCCGGTGATGGGTGGGCACCCGCACACTGTCGCGTTCGGTGTCGCTGCGCATGCCGGGGTGCCGTTGACTGTTGAGGGACGGGTGCGTGGTGCGTTGTGCTGTGCGGCCACGACCCCTGTCCGCACGCTGAACCCGCGGGACGAGGCGACCTTGAACGCCGTCGCCGGCTACCTCACCGATCTGCTCACCGACGACGTGCGGGCGCCGGGTGAACCGGGACTGCGGCAGTTGGCGGCCGCAGTCGCCGCCGGACAGGACCTGCAGACTCTGACCCGGCCGCTGCTGCAGCTGCTCCAGGAGATCACTGGACTGGATTCGACCTTTCTCACCCTGGTCGACACCAGCGCCGACGAACTGGTCATCGCCTACGCCCACAACGGCGGCGATCTGGTCATCGCGGAGGGCGATACGTCGAGCTGGCAGGAATCGCTGTGCCGCCGCGCACTGGAGGAGGGACGCATCGAGGTGACCGACGTGTCGGCAACGTGGCCCAGCGCTACCGTAGGCCGGCAGATGGGCATCACCTCCTTCGTCTGCGTGCCGGTACGCGACGCTCACGACGAGTTGCTGGGCACGCTGTGCGGGGTCAGCAGCAATCCGGCCCGGGTGGGTGAACAGAACCTGGCGATCATGGCGACGTTCGCGCAGTTGTTGAGCGCGCAACTGGCCCGTGAGACCGCCCACCATCTGCAAGCCGCGCGAGCTACGGTCATCGAGCACCGCATGAACAGTCTGCGTGAGGCCGCCGAACGTGATTCGCTGACCGGGTTGTGCAATCGTGCCGGCATCAACCGTTGGCTGCACAAGGCCCTCGACCAGATCGCCGTCGGCCGGCAGCGGCTCTCCGTGGCATTCATCGACCTGGACCGGTTCAAAACCGTCAACGACACCTACGGTCACGCCACCGGCGACGAGGTCCTGCGCGGGCTGGCGGCGTCCCTCGCGCGTACCGGCCGCACCGGTGACCTGCATGGACGTCTCGGCGGTGACGAGTTCATCGTTGCGGCGCTGCTCCCGGCGGATGCCTGCGTCGACGGCTGGACCGCCCGGGTCCGCGCTGCCGCCGTCGCAGCCGTCGACGATGTCCATGTCCGCGGCAGCGTCGGCGTCGTCACCCGCGAGCCCGGGACGCCCGCCACCTCCGTCGAGGATGTCCTGGACCAGGCAGACCAGGCAATGTACCGGGAGAAGCACGCCCAAGCACGGACGGCCTGACCCCACCACCTTTCAGTACGCCGGGCGTACCTGCTCGACGCGTTGGCCGCCGGGGCTCGGTTCGGCATCAAAGCGTCCGTGTGGCAGGACGTGCTGCGCCGGACCGTCAGCTCGCATTGAGGGTCTGGGTGCCGATGACGTTCAGCAGGGCCAGCGCTTCGGCGGAGGAGGAGCCTCGAGGGGCGCTGTAGAGGATGAGGTGCTGGTCGCGGTCGGTGAGGGCCAGGGAGTCGCAGTCGACGGTGACGGGTCCCACCAGCGGGTGTCGGAACGTCTTGGTCAGCATGGGCGGGGCCTGGACGTCGTGGCGTTCCCAGAGGCGGGTGAACTCTGCGCTGCCCGCCAGCAGGTCGTCGATCAGGCCGGTCACCGCCGGGTCGCACGGGTAGCGGGTGCGGGCGACACGAAGCTGCATGACCGCGTGCTGCTTGAACTCTCCAGCGTCGGAGATGCCATAAAGGGCCGTGTCGGCCCGGTCCGGGCCGAGGAAGGCCCGGCGGGCCAGGTTGCGGTCCTGCGGAGCCACCTCGGCGAAGTCCTCCATCAAGGCGGCCGCGAGGGCGTTCCACGCCAGGACCTCGAACGCCGCGGACATCACGAAACCAGCGGTCTGCGGAAGCCGCTCGAGCAGGGCCAGGATGCTGGGACGCACGTCGCGACGGTGCAGGCCGGTGCGGGTCGGAGCGGTGCCGGCCAGGCCGTGCAGGTGGTCGTTCTCCGCGTCGGTCAGGCGAAGGGCGCCGGCGATCCCGGCCAGTACCTCGCCGGAGGGACGCGGGGCGCGGGCCTGTTCGAGGCGGACGTAATACTCGGTGGAGATGTGGGCGAGAACGGCCACCTCCTCGCGGCGCAGGCCGGGGGTGCGGCGGCGAGGACCGGCGGGCAGGCCGACGTCTTCCGGGCGCAGGCGTTCGCGGCGGGTGCGCAGGAATGCCGCGAGCTGGTCCTTGTCCATGGCCTCCAGTCTGCCCGGCCACCGGTGGCGGATCCTGGTACTGGTTGTACCTGAATCCGGATCGGCGCAGGGCCGATGGTTGCCGACATGACAAACGACAGCGATTTCGCACCCCTCGGTCTGCTCACCGGCAAGGTCGTTCTCATCACCGGCGCCAGCCGCGGCATCGGGGCTGCCGCCGGCCGGCTCTTCGCCCGGGAAGGGGCCACGGTGGTGCTGGCCGCCCGCAACGCCGACGCACTCGACCAGCTCGTCGAAGAGATCCGCGCCGACGGCGGAGTCGCGGACGCCGCAGTGATGGACCTGGCTGACCGGGCGAGCGTGCGGACGGCGGTGGCCCGGGTGGAGGAGCTGCACGGACGGCTCGACGGGGCGTTCAACAACGGCGCGATCGGGCAGCGGCAGCCCGGTCCAGTCGACGCCATCAGTGACGAGGACCTCGACGAGCAGTACGCGATCAACTTCCGGGGACACTGGACCGCGATGACGGCCGAGGCGGCGCTGATGCGCAAACACGGCGGGGGCGCGATGGTGAACACCTCGAGCATCGGGAGCCGGCGGGCCAATCCGGCGCTTCCGGCGTACGGAGCCATGAAACGGGCCTTGAACAGCCTGACCGAGACCGCGGCAGTCAATTGGGCCCCGCATGGCATCCGCGTGAACGGCATCACCCCCGGCGGGACCGCGACCGAGATGATCGAGGAGTGGGAGGCGGCCACGCCCGGCATCAAGGACCAGATCAACGCCGGCTCGCCGATGGGACGCATGGCCGAGCCACGGGAGGTCGCCGAGGTTGCCGCGTGGCTGCTCAGCGACCGCGCCTCCATGGTGAACGGCGCCATCGTCCCGGTCGACGGCGGCGCAGGAGCGTAGCGCCGCGAAGTCTCTCGCCGCTCACGAGTAACGCATGGTGTGGTGGTAGGTGCCCTCGAAGTCGGGGACAGCCGAGAACGTCGCCATCCGGCCGCCGGCGGACTCACATGAGGGGACGCTGCCGGGATTGTAGACCGTGAAGGCCGCCGACTTCACGCAGAACTCAGACGTCTCCGTCTGGGGAAACGGCCAGGTACTCCCATTCGGAGACTGAAGGCGCATGAACTTTCCGGTGAAGTCGCGGAATTCACCGTTCGGTATCGCATACCAGCCTTCGCTGGTAAAAATAGCCACCTGCCCGGCGCCGCCGGCAATGGCAAGTTCGACAATGTCGTTCGTCTGGTTGTAGATCCTGACGGTCTTGTCATCCGCGCCGGCGGACGCCGGGACGGCCGGTCCGATGACGACACCGGAGGCCACGATTCCAGCCGCCACCAGCGCACCGACCTTCCCCATGTTCGCCTCGCTTCTCCATCGCATGATCTCGTGCAACCGGCTGCTGCTCTTGGTCGCCTTACTCGAGTTCGCCTTGGTCATACCCGATAGCGTCCGCCGCGGCGGCACGGTCTGCGGGCCGTTCGCCGGGATCGCACCCGGCGCTGTGCCCGCCGGCGTTGTCTCCGGCCGTGGTGACAAGTTGTCGGCCCGGCGGGTGATGTCTTTGGCCTCGGGGTCCGTATGCCCTCGACCTTCGTGGGCGACCAGCTAACGCCGTTGACGCCGGCTGCCCGGCAGATCCTCGCTCACGGATCACGCTATCGGATTGCCACGAGGCCGCGCATTCGGCTGATGGTTGCGAACACCGCGGTGGCCTTGGCAAGCTGGTGCGGTCGACACGAAGGAGCGAGGTGGAGCCGACTTCGATCAGCGCGATCGCCAGTTCGGTCTCGGCGACCATCGGCATGGCTTCAGCTGTCATCGCCGCCATCAGCGCCCGCAATTCGTGGCGCTCGGCGCAGGCCAGCCGCGACGCGCTGCAGGACACCCGCGTGCAGCGCACCATCGACAATGCGCGCACCGAGTTGCGGTTGCTCGTCGACGTGACCGATGCTGTCGATGAGCTGACCGCCGCACTCGGGCACGCTCAACGCGACCCGGCACGAGTGACCGCCGCCCGGTCCCGTTTGCGCCGTACCCTGATCGTTGCCGGATACCAGTCCGAACTCATGCGGGTGCTGCTGAGCGCTCAACTGCCCCCCACCGCGGTGGACATCACCACGCTCAGCGAGGAGCTTGTGCACAATTCAGCGAAGTGGCACGACGTTCTGCGACGCGCCGGCGAGGCGGAGGGGGGCATCAGTGCCGGTTGAGCAGACCGCGAGGATCGTCGCGCCGTCGCGTTCGTCGCTACGCCCGCTGACCCTGGCCCGGGTCCGTCGCCAGTCGATCCTGCAACGGGCGATGAGCCGTCGCGATTCCGACCGCCGTGTCGTAATGCTCACCGGCGAGGGTGGCATCGGCAAGAGCGTTCTGCTGGGCCAGTGGCTCGACGCGATCGACGCCGGACCGGCGGGTGGTGCGGCAGTCCTCGTCGCCTGCGGTGACGTGCAACTGAGCGATACCGGGCTGACGCGCGACAAAGTCGACGATGCCTTCGGAGCTGCCGTCGGCGGTCAATCCCTTCTGGAGATCCTCAATACCTCCCAGGCCAACCATCGGCGCGTCACGTTGCTGGTCGACACGCTCGACCTACTGGTCGGGCCGGGGACCATAGCCCCGATCGCTGCCTTGCTCGCCGCGGCGCTGGAGATTGGCGACGTGGTCGTCACCTGCCGACACGACGAGTACCGGGCGTACTTCCAGAACGAGGCACAAGCAACGCCCCAGCTGGCCGACCGGGTGACCGCAGTACCGTTGCCGCCGCTGTCGCCTGAGGAAGTCGTCGACTGGGCCCAGCAGTACGCCGATTCCCACCCGGCGGCCACAGGCGCCGACGACGTAGAAGCGGCAGCCTTCATGGCGTCGCTTCGCGAAGGACTATGGCGCGAAGGCGCCATCCGTGACATCTGCACCATCCCGTTGCGCCTACGGCTGACCTGCGAAGTCTTCGCCCGCGACGGTCACCTGCCGGAGGAGCTGACAGTCACCGGCCTGTACGACGCTTACTGGGAGAACCGGGTGGCTCTGCACGGCGGACGTCGATGCGCCGAGGGCGACGCCAAACAAGACGCCGCCCTGGCGGTCGCCGCCCGGCTGCTGGGCGCCGACGGTCATCTAGCGCTGACCGTGCCCAACCGGCGTCTGGACGCTGCTCTGCGTCCCGGACTGCGATGGCTGGCCAGCGAGGGCGTGCTCATCGAGACGAAAACCGGATGGCAGTTCTTCCACCAGTCATTCGCCGAGTACGCGGTGGCACGGTGGATGCTCGAGGAAGGTATCGACGCTGAGCCGATCGCCGGGCTCTCGAGGCAGCTGACCGCCGGATTGACCCGGTTGTGGACCATCGCCGGTTCTGTACTCGCCCAGGTGGGCCCCGACGATGCAGACAGCTTCACCACGTTGGCGGCGTTGTTGCCGCCGACCGGTCCGGTCGCGGTGCAGGCGCACACCGTCGCCGCACTGCACCAGCGCAATCCTGCGGTTCTGACGAGCCTGGTCACGACCGTTCGGGCAAGGCCGGAGCTGTGGCCGGCGATGCTTCCCGATCTGGGTAAGGCGCCGCGCGACGCCGAGGCAGTGCCGGCGGTGGTTGCCGGGGCGCTCGACCAGGACGCGCGGGCCTTGGCCGGTCCGGTTGCGACCGCCTTCACCTCCTTGGCCGGCCGGGCCCGGCCCGAACATGCCGCGGCAGTGGTAAGCACCGCGTTAGAGGCGTTCAAGGGCGTCCGGAAGCGCCGCGAGCTGGATGCCAAGGTGGTCGACCAGCACGTGGGTCGTGTACTGCAGACCCAGCAACGGCCGGTGACCATGAACGTGCTGGACAACCTGCTCGACGACCTCCCGGGCTACGTGACCGCCTTCGGCCCCCAGTTCCGGCAGGCCGTCGTGCGGGTCTTCCTGTCCAATGCCGAGGCGCTCGACGAGCAGCGAATCCTGACGTTCGGTCGTGCCATGCTGACGGTCGATGCACCACCGCTGGATGACATGGAGCCGGTCGCTCTGATGAGGCTGCTCTGGCGGTGCGAACCGCTTCGCGCCGAACGTGGCTGGTCCTGTTGGCGAACACTGATTGGCAGCGAACTCCCAGCCGGACTGTGGCACAACGCGGTGGTCCGCTTCGCTGCCGCCCTCGCCGGTGACGACTTCGCCGTCCGGGCGGAAATTGTCGACGACATGGTTCAAGGCCGAGGCGCCGGCACCGCCCACGTCAACGCCTTCGAGCATGTCGCGGCGGCCTACCCCGCATGGGTGGCCGAGCGGCTGAGAGCCGGTACGGTTCCCGCTGACCGCATAGGGATCGGCGCGGTCACCAGTAGCTCCGCCGCGTTCGCCGCCGGCTTGCCGGCCGGTGACGCCGCCGCGATGGCTGACTGGCTGATCCCCGCCCTGAACGACCAGCCTCGCCTCGTCTGGCCGGCAAGGATCACCCTGTCAGGCGGATCGGTGCCACGGCAAACGCAACTGTTCGATGAGCTGGCACACTCGAATCCACCGAATGAGGTCCTCGGCAGCGCCGTCGACGCCTGGCTGTTCCGCACCACCGTGCCGGTGATCGACGAACTGACACCTCAGCTGCGCGCCGTGTTGGCAAGCTCGGACGCCGATGTGCTGCAAACTCGCGCTCGGCTTGAGGGCCGTCTAGCACCGTACGATCCGGCCGCTCGTGCCTGGATCCGTGACCACGTGCTCGACAGGCCCAGCACACGCATCGCCAGCACCGCTGTCAAGACCGTCTCGGATGTACTGTGTGCCACCGACGGTCCGATGAACGCGGCAACCGCAGGCTGGCTGGCCGAGCTCGTCACCACTCCACACCACGACGCCTGCCGCGGCATCGTCGTCCTGCTCACCGACGACCAACGGACCGATGCGCCGGCCTTCGCCGCACTGCTCGCCACCCTCGTCCCGAAGCTGGTCAACCGGTTCGAGACGTCAGTTCGCGACGGCGCCAACGCGCAGCTAAGCCAGGCCCTACTCAACTGTCTGATCCGCGCCGACCGCGCCGATCCACTACCGGCCGATACTGTCCGGTCGCTGTTCGACGCAGCGTGGACCAGCATCCCGACCAGCACCGCCCCGTCGGCCATCGTCAAGGTGGTGACCAACCTCTGTGGGACGCTGCTGGCAAAGAGGCTGCCAACCAACGAGGTCCGTGAATTGGTCGGAGCCAGCCTCGCGGGCTTCGACCCCGTCGCCATCGCCAACAAGACAGTCCGTGCCATCGCGAGTCTGCTCGGTGGTGTCGCGCGACGCGACCCGGCCGGCCCTGCGTGGTTGGAAGAGCTCTTCTGGCGCCACGACACCACCCTGAGCACGCGGCTGGCGATCGCCGAAGCACTACTGAGTATGGATGACCACCGCGCCACGAGCCGCGCTCAACACCTAACCCAGCAGCCCGGCTGCCCCGACGAGGTAATCGCCTACGTACTGCCCCGCTTGCGCGGCTGAACGCCCAGTCCGGGGGCGACGTCACTTCAGGGGCTCTGGCAGGGAACGCAGGTGATACGGCATATCGGTACCTCACCGGGCGGCGAGCAGAACGTTGGGCTCGACGAGGGGCAGCGAAGGGCAATCGGCTAGCCCAAAGGTGTTTCTGCAAGGTCCAGCAGGTACCCGATTCCGTTGGCGCCCCAGCGTCCGGTGGCCGGTACGTCGCTGTGCCTACCGTCTCGTTCCAGCAGGGTCATGCGCCGCACCGACCAGGGGCGGATCGCGCGTTGCAGCAGCGTCGTCTCCGGCACGGATCCGGACGTGACGTAGTCCTCCGCGATACTCAGCCGTCCCTTGACGCGTACCGCCGAGCCGAGGGCCGGAATGCCTGTCTGCGACGCCGGGTCCCGGTGCACCTTGGAGACGGCCGCCTCCAGATCGTTTGACCCGGGCGCCTGGTCGACGTAAAGCAGCAGGCCCGCAGCGTCCAGGGTCCAGCCGGTCGACCAAACGTGCTCGGTAGGCACGGCAACCCCTACCAGTTCGTGCACGCTGCGGGAGTCGGCATGACGGTAGGTGCCCGGGTGGACCGCGGCCCACCCGGGAAGGTCACGGTCAGATGCGGCTGTCCAGTAGTGGCAATAGAGCTCCAACGCCATGCTGACAGTGCCTCCGACCTCAGCGCTGAACTCGTCGCCCTCGACAACGGTGGACGGAAGGAAGACGTCCCGCAAGATCAATGCCACGTGGACATGATGTACTGCCCGTCCTCACCCGCACGCCGCGCCCTTGGCCCGGAGCAACCCTGCGTGACAGAGGAGCAATTGGAACTGGAACGTTCCACTTCGAGAAGTGGAACGTTCCGGCGCGTATGCGGGTGCGCCTATTCGGCGTCGGGTGTCGTCTGCGGGCTGCAGCTCGCGGCCTGACCGTGGGTTTAGCCTCGGACGGTGACCTTCCTGCCGGAGGCCTTGACGGTGTAGTCGACGGTCTTAGCGGTCCACGGGTTGGTGGCGGACACCCGTACCCCGCCGCGCACATCGGCGACCTTGACCATCTTCACCCTGGCACCGGCGTTGAACGTGGTCGCTTGTCGGCGGACGTGCTTGCGTACCGAGCTGACTGTCACGGTGCGGCCCTTTGCCGCCTGGCGGGCATCCGCAGCGCCGTCGTTGGCGACGGCTGCCACGGACCGGGACATGTCGAGGTACGCCCTACCCCGGTCGAACGTCACCGAGTCCATGGTGATCGCCGGTGACGGAAGAGAGACCCGCTGCGGTTCGTATGCATAGGTCACCTTGACGGTGAAGTCTGTGAGACTGATCTGTACCTGGCTCAGGATGCCGGTATCGGCGACCTGCACGGTGAGGCGCTCGCCGCCGTTGTTGAACGCGTAGTCGGTCCAGCCGTTGTCGTGGGTGGTCTTGGTGCCTGCCGGGATGTCCTCGGTGAGCATGGCCGCCGGTGTAGGAGCGTCCTCGAGATAGGTGGTGAGGTTCAGTGACGGTTGGGCGGTGAACACGTACCGGACCGCTGGACGGCCCATCATCTTCACCACGGACCGTGAGGTGGCGTCGAGGATCGAGTAGTAGGTGCCCTTGCCGGCCACGGAAACGCGCGTGTCGACGGGGCCCTTGCCGTAGCGGGACTCTTCGAGTGCTCGACCGTGCGCGGGGTCAACGACGTACGAGGTGGAAATAGCGATGTCGCCGGTGCCGGACAGGGTGGCCTTCCATCCGTTCTCGGCTGCGGCAGTCGACGTGCCCGCGACCTTCTTCAGCTCGGCGGCCATCTGCTGCTGCGTCAGGCTGATGGTCGTGTCCGCGGCGTATGCGGCACCCGGTGCGGCCAACAGGCCGGCTGCCAACGACACCGTGCTCAGCAACAGGGCGGGCCGAGACGCAAGCGACATGAATCATCCTCGAAAGCAGATGGGGTCAAACTAGGGGGAGTGTGAAGATATCGGCGCTGCGTAGCCATCGGATCGGCCCAACGGTCGGACGTAGGTCCCTGACACATCCAGTTCGGCCTAGCGGTAGAGAGTCGGCCACCTCCGAACGGTGGATGATCGCTCTTGCACTCCATGCGCGCGGACCGCTGGAGCAGGCGCGGCGCTGGCTTCCAGGTTGCGCAACTGGCTGGAGTCTTCTGTTCCGGAAAGCCGTTCGGCAGCCCGCTGTTCCGGAACGGGGCTGCTGAGGCGATTTCTGGACGAATATTTGCATCGCATCCAGCCATGATCACCAACTTGGTCGTGCGGCTACACGGCAAGGGCGACGAGATCCGGACCGTGCCGGTCCCGCATGACGCCCGTAAGGCACTGCGGACCTGGCTCGACGAACGCGGCCGCGAACCCGGGCCGCTGTGGATCGGCCAGCGCGGCTGGCTCACCGTCTCCAGCATCACCCGGGCCGTCCTCGCCGTCGGCGCCGACCCCGCCCAGATCCAGGCCCTGCTCGGGCACGCCTCCATCGAGACGTCCGCCCGGTACTTCCGTGCCGGTGCCGACGAACAGGCCGCCATCGTCGAGACCGTCTTCGACACCTGAGCGCAGGCCCACCCAGCCGGCGTGGCACCCGCGGCGATGGCGTCGTGATCCCCACGCCCCGCGACGCCAGCACGGGCGGCGGTCTCGCGGAGCATCCGCCACCAGGCCTTCTCCCGCAGCGGAGGCTTTCAGGTGTGGAACCGCCAGCGCACCGATCACCACGACACGACGCTCGGGTCTTCAGGCGGGCGTAGTCGACAGCGCCATCCTCAAGGGAAACCAATGGCGCCGCCTCGCCCTCGCGCATCCCACGCCGCTGTGAGCGTGGCCGAGATGCGAAACACGAAGCGGCCGACGCCTACCGCGCCGGCCGCCACGAAGTGCTGTGTCGAGGGTTAGACGCCGGGCCGCTCGACATCACCGCGCCATGCACCTGTAGCGGTGCCACGGCTTTCGATGAACTCCTTGAACCGCTTGGCATCAGCCTTGACCTGGTGGCTGTCGACACCCACGGCACTGCCGACCTTCTCCACAACGCCTTCGGGCTCCCAGTCGAGCTGGACCGTCACCCGAGTTTCGGCGTCAGAGAGGCGGTGGAAGGTGACAACGCCGGCATGCTTGGTGTCGCCGCCGACGCTCTTCCAGGCAACCCGCTCGTCGGGGTGCTGCTCGGTGATCTCCGCATCGAACTCACGGGTCTGGCCGGCCACCTTGGTCACCCAGTGCGTACGCCGATCACCGATCTGGACGATCGACTCGACACCGTCCATGAACTTCGGGAAGTCCTCGAACTGGGTCCACTGGTTGTAGGCCGTGCGGATTGGCACGTTCACGTCCACGGACTCGGTAACGGTACTCACGATCTTCTCCTCCACTCAAGGTGTTCAAGCACTACCCGTCGCGGAGAAGGCGAAACGAGCGACCGCCGCTGTGCGGAGGAGTTGGTACTGCGGCACTCAGCAGGCGGAGCGTATCGATGATCGGTTCGTTGAGTGCTGCGTGACGACGATCGAGGTTGATCAGTGGTCGGGCGAGTGGGACCGGTTTACCTGGGCCCGCGTCGTCAGCGACCCACGGCCCGGACCGTGCGCTGCCGGGCCTGATCCAAACATCCGTCGAAACCCATCACTGTCCGCCGGGCGCTTACTGGTTGAGCAGGTCGCCCCAGCCGGCCTGAATCATGGCGGTGAAACGCCACTCGCCGGCGACCTTGGCCATCACGTCGGCGTAACGCATGTGCAGGGTCTGCCCGTCGGTGGTCACCGTCGAGTCCGTGACTACCACGGCCAGGTCGGCGTTGAGGAACGCCGGATGACGCAGGTTGGAGATTGCCGCGGACGTGGCGGCCATGCTCATGCTCTGGACGAACGTGTCTCGGTCCCACTGCTGGGTGACGCACTCCCCACGGGAGTCGTTCGTCGTCACCGTCAGCGGGAAACGGCCCATGTCGGCCATCGCCGCGGTGTCGAGGTCGCGCGCGTACGCGTCATACCGGTCGAACCAGTCCAACAGCTCGCGGGTTTGCTCCGCGGTGGCCTGGAACGGGACGGTGGTGAGTGGATTCTGGTCGGTCAAGGCGATCCCTCCGTGGACTGACGAGAAACTCCGTACAGTATACAGAGTTTGTTGCTGCCGGTGTACCGCGCAGGTCAGGTGAACCCCTCGCTGCGACGGCTCGGAGCGGATCTGCCCCAACTCAACCCCGCACGTGTCCACGCCGTCGAACAGGCGGCACATCCCCGACGAGGTCCGGCGGATGCCCCAGGGGCGGTTGAGTCTCGACTTCTGGCCATGGAAGCACAACCGGTGAATGACCACAGTCGGACATCATGCAGTGAGCTATTGCTGCCCGCCTATAATTGCGGGTCGTATTGAACCAGCACGATTCCGGGATTGGTGCGTTCCGCCTCCTTGAGCACGGAAATCCGGGCAGGACTCAGCTGCTTCACCGGAACGACCGAGCAGAGTTGGATCCGTCCTGGGCTGAGGCTGGCGCCACTCCGGTAGGCAACCACCGTAGGCCCCAGCGCCAGTGCGCACGGATGCGGACCAGCCAGTTCGGCGACGTCGAGCTGGCCGAGCAGATCAGGCCCCAGCCGAGCGAGCCACGGATACACCGCGAGCAGATCCTCAAGATTGGCCACCTGGCTACCGTACGGCGAATCTTACGATCTCCGTATTCCCGAAACTTCACACGTCTCGATATTGTCAAAACGGCGTGTGATTCAGGTACTTTGTCGTCTTGTATTTCATTACATGTCCTTCAGGTGGTTCTGAGCGCAAGTAGCGGTCCCGGCTGGGCGTGAGTTTGGACCCACCCCTGTCGTGGATGCTTCGCCTTATCGTCATGGGCCGTGCAGCAGTCGGCAGCGAGCGAGCCTTCGAACGTGCCACGATCACCAGATGGAGGAGGCGGCGTACCGCCCTCACGCTCTTCGCGTGATGGCCGAGTACATGAGCGACGACCCCGTCTGGGACTCGGACCTTGACCACATGGGTCCGGTCGTTCTCCAGGACCTCGGTGTCAGTACGCAGCTTGTCCAACGGTTGCAGGCATGGAACGAGCGCTTCAATGGCCTCGCGCTGACGGACTTCGAGTTCACCAGCGTCGATGAGGAGCGAAGCTGGCGGCGGGAAGGGCTGACGCTCGCTTACGAGTTGCAGAATGAGCTGCCGGACATCGAGATCAGCTATGCCGAGGACACGGACCCGAGACCCGTCCGCGATCGTCGCGGACCCTGATCGCATCAGCTCCCGTGGACGCGCCAGTCTGCACTCCGTCCGGCTCCGCCACGAGCGTACGACTTGAGTCGTCCATTGAGGTCGGGTCCGATGCCGTGGCGACGCAGCCGCAGTGGGGCGGCTGTGCTGGAACTTTCCAACGCGTATTGCCGCCACCATGCCTGGCCCTTCTGCCAGGGCCAGGCGGTGGGAGGCTCCGGGGGAGTGGTCCAGTCGCCCGTAAATCTCGGCCCGGCCGAGATCGACGCCGTGTCGGCACTCACTCGTTTCTCAGGCGCGCCCGGCGAAGTGAATGCCGAGATCGGTACGTCCTGGCAGTAGATCCTCGCGCAGGGCCCGGGTTCCCCGGTAGTCGCCATCGCGCAGGCGCCGGAACGGCCGGGTGGGTTCGGTGTCGACGGTGCGCAGCCGCTCTTGCAAGCGCGTGGTCTCGCGTTCGACAGCGGCGGCGTCCAGGCTGTCGGCGTCGTGGACGACGTGCAGGTCGAGTACGTCGATGCCGACGTACCAGAGCACGCCGTGGGTGACGGGAAACAGCAGGGATTCGATGTCGCCGCTGATGCCGCGCGGGCCGATCGATGCGGCGTCCTCGCCGGCGGTCACCACGATCAGCGCCCGGCGTCCGGCGAGGCCGCCGTCGCCGTAGCGGCGCGGCAGCCCATCGTCGTCGAGGTCGCCGTAGGCGAATCCGCTGGTGAGCACCCGGTCGAACCAGCCTTTGAGAATCGCGGGCGGCCCGTACCACCACAGCGGGAACTGGATGACCAGCAACTCGGCCGCGGCCAGTTTCGCCTGCTCGTCACGCACGTCGGCGGGCAGTTCGCCGCGGGTGTACGCCTCGCCGGCCAGTTCGGCGATGTTGCCCGGTTTGGCGGCCAGCTCACCGAGGTCACGGTCGCTGAGAACCGGGTCGAAGCCCTGTGCGTACAGATCGGAGGTCTGCACCCGGTAGCGAGCGGTCAGCGCCTCGGTGCCCGCCTGAAGGAGGTGAGCGTTGAAGGATTCCCGGCGGGGATGCGCGTACACCCAGAGGGCGTTGCCTGTCTCGGGGGTGTGGGTGATCGTCATGGGGTCTCCTCGCTAGTGGGGTGCCGGTTCTCGGTGGCGACCGCCGTGACGACGCGGGCAAGCGCGTCGCGGGCGCGTTCGGGGCTGATCCGCTCGTCGAGGGCGCTGCGGGCGAGGGCGTCGCCGGCGCCGACGATGGCCTGCAGCCCTGCGGTGTCGATGGGGCCGGCCAGCGGCGTGAGCGCCGCGCGACACATGTCGAGGTAGGCAGTTTCGGCTTCTTGGCGTAGCCGGGTGAGGGTGGCCGAGCCGGTCAGTGCGGCGACGACGTCGGCCAGCTCCCGGCCTTCGGCGAGGCAGCAGTCGATGTACGCCCCCGCGACCAGGTCCGCCACGGTCGGCAGGTCGGGCTCGGTCTCGCCGAGCGCGGTGCGCAGCGTCTCGCGCTGGCGGGCCTCGAACTCGCGGTACAGCTCGGTGAGGACGCCGTCCCGGTCGCCGAAGTGGTCGTAGACCAGGGGTTTGGTCACTCCGGCGCGGTCGGCGAGCCGGGCGAGGGTGAACTCGCCGGTGCCGGCATCGCGGATGAGCTCGCGGGCGACCTGCAGCAGTTGGGTGTGCCGCTGCTGCTTGGACATCCTGCGGCGTGGGCTCACCGCGGACGGCTCACTCATCCGGCCTCCGTCAACTGAAGATCATCAGAACTTACTTTTAGTAAGTTACCACAAGTAGCTTAGCCCGGGTGTGGCTCTTCGCGCCCGTGGGCAGACGCCGGCAGCGGGCTGCTCGACCGGCCCCCATACGGCTCAGCCGAGGGTCGTCCGGCGTGGCGCCAGCCCGCCGGGCCCGCGGCGCGACTGCACCCAGGTGTGGCGAGGGCTCGGCGTTTGGCGGGTCCACCGCGGGTGAGGCGGTTGAGTATCCCGGCGATGGCGGCCCAGCGGATCACGTGCTCGGCCACCGCCGGGTCGCGGGCGGGCCGGCGGCGTGCGGTCAGCCAGGATCCGTTCGATGGTGCCCCGCTCGTTGAACTGCTCGAAGTGCCAGGCAGCCCGGACGATCACCGGGTCCGGGCGCTGTTCCACCCGTACATCCCCGGATCTGTACATGACGACTGCACGCATGGTGGTGTGCTCCGTAACGGGGTCGAGACCGGGGCCTACGCCATCCCGTCGGCGTGTCCACCGAAGGACGAAGAAGTCCTTGGTGATGGGTGTACCGACAGGGAATCCCTGATCACTGTCATGCGGCATAGGCTCGACGCATCGACAGCCGGTCGGAAGTACGCGACTTCCCGACCAGGCGCCGGGTTCGGCTCACGCCCCAGCGATTCGGCTGAGGCACCACCTCGCGGGTCGCTCCCGCACCGGAGCCGAACCGGACAAGCTCGTGCGGAGCGCGCGGCACGTTCCCGCCGCATCGGCCACCAGCCGGGCCGTACAACGAAGTCTCCACCAACTCAGTGCGGGCTGTGCCCTGCCCGCTGATCGAAATGCGAGGTCGACTGTCATGGAACGTCGCAAAGCGCTCGGACTGATCGCGGCCACCGGCGCCGCCGCCGCCCTCCCCGCTGTGCCAGCTCTCGGCGCGGACAAGGGCCACAGCGTGGGCATCACCGGACGCGCACCTGCCAAGGGTGGCTACACCTTCGCGCTGGACAGCAACGTCAAGCGGACGTCGGTGCGGTTCAAGAATCGCTACGGTCTCACGGTCGCCGGTGACCTCTACGTGCCGAAGAACGCCCGCGGCAAGCTGCCTGCCCTGGTTCTCAGCGGCCCGTTCGGCGCTGTCAAGGAACAGTCCTCCGGGCTGTACGCCAACGAGTTCGCCCGCCGCGGCTACGTCACCCTCGCCTTCGACCCGTCCTTCACCGGCGAGAGCGGCGGCACGCCCCGTGATGTGGCTTCACCCGACATCTACACCGAGGACTTCAGCGCCGCCGTCGACTTCCTCGGCCTCCAGAAGATCGTCGACCGCGAACGGATCGGCGCACAAGCCGTCTGCGGCCTCAGCGGCATGGCACTCACCGCCGCGGCCGCCGACAGCCGGATCAAGGCCGTCGCCACCGCCTCGATGTACGACATGTCGCGCAGCATGTCCCGTGGCCACCAGGACTTCTACACCCGCGAGCAGCGACAGAAGGTGGTGGACCATCTCAGCCGCCAGCGCTGGATCGACGCCGAGAACGGAACCTACGCCCGGCTCTCCCACGAGGTCCCGTTCGACGACGACGGCAACGTCGCCCCCACCAACAGGATCCTGCCCAAAACCCTCCCGGCCGACGCGGACCCGGTCACGGCTGCGTTCTTCGACTACTACCGCACCGGACGCGGCTACCACCCGCGCTCGATCAACTCCAACACCGCCTGGACCGCGACCACCCCGATGTCGTTCTTCGGCTTCCCGCTGATGGCCAACATCGACCTGTTGGCACCCCGCAAAGCGCTGCTCGTGGCCGGCGCCGACGCCCACTCCCTCTACTACTCCGAGGACGTCGTGGCGCAGGCGCCCGGCACCGTCGACCTGCTGATCGTGCCTGGCGCCGACCACGTCGACCTGTACGACCGCAAGGACCTCATCCCCTTCGACAAGCTCGACGAGTTCTTCACCAAGAACCTCGCCTGACGGGAAGGGCCCCGGACCGGCCGGTACCGCCACCGACCTGTCCGGGGTTCCCTGCCGGTGGAGAAGGTCTCTGCCTGGGACCGGGAGTCCGGCCGGACGTCGTTCCCCGCGCTGCACGCCCGAGTCAGCGGCGGCCGCCGTCTGCCGGCGGTCACCGCCTCGCAGCCGGCCATCCTTGTGGTGTTCGACGTTGTGGAGTCGTCCGGCACGCTCACAACCGGGGACGCCCCCTGACCGAGCGCCGCACCATGCTGGAGAAGATGCCCGCCACGGGACCGGCGGCATTGCCGGTGTGCCCTCAGGCCGACAGCGTTGCCCAGGCGCGGCAGTGGTTCGATGGCTTGGCGTGTACGGGCCGCGGGGGCATCGTGGTCAAGGACCGCGCCGGGCCGGGCGACCAGGCTGGTGGAGGTGGAAACCTGTCAGGACTACGTCGTCGCTGGCCCTGCTTTCATAGGTGTTGCGCCTGTTGGGGTCGCCCAAGGTCGAGTACATCGGCATGCGACAGCTGTCGGGCACTGACACTGTCTGGTTGGTCGTAGCGGATGCCGACCTACGAGCAGCAGTGCGTAGCCGCGAGTACAAATCCGCAACCGCGGGCACGCTGAGTGTCGGCGAGCCGCGTTCAGCACGCTTCTTCGTTGACATCTCCCCGCCCTGAAGGGGCGGGGATTCCACTGGGTCGCCCCAGAGTCGTTCCTGGTTCATCGCCGATCGCCCGTCCGGGAGGTGGTTCCCCGTTGAGGTCTTGCATCAGCTCCACAGGCCGTCACCGCCAGCCCGGCGGCCAGAATGTTGCGGGCCGCGTTCACGTCCC
>NZ_QGGR01000057.1 GCF_003148685.1 Actinoplanes xinjiangensis
GCCTGCGCACCCCGCGTGAGACCCGTGTCTGCTACCGTCCAGCCATCGCCCTCGCGGCATAAAACCCTGGTGTCCGATCCCGGGGTGGAACCTCATGACCCGGCAGGGTCTATCAAAACCTTTGGCCGGTGGTCACTGTGCCAGCTAATCCATGATCGTCACGGCCAACTCCGTTACTCCCTCGCCTGGTCCACTCGTGCCAGCGTCGAGCTGTCGTCGAGTCAGCACAGAGGCAACGGCCCCCCTTCCCGGCCGATCGACTGACCGATTCCGTCGGGCGACGCGCCGGCGCGGGAATGTCCCCGACGTCCCGTGGACTCGGGGCCGGACTCAGCCGCCGCGGCGCAGGAGTCACCGTTGTCGGGACGTATAGCTCTGGCGGGGCAACGGCGCAGGCTCGACTCTGGAATGGCGACCGGCTACGTCGCACCCTCTGCCGGCGGGAGGATCACATGCGGTGGTGGAAACAACGACGAGAACAGACGTTCTTCGTCGCGGCGACGCTGCTGCTGCTGACCGGATCGGGACTCGCTGTACTCGGCACGCAGCAAGCGGCTAACGCGACCTGGGCGGCGACGACTTTCCTCGGCCTGGCCTACTCGACGGCCACGCTGATCGCAGCGGCCCGCCGCCACGAGGCGAGCGTCGACGTCATCGCCTGGCTGGCCCTGTTCGGCACGCTCTGGGTAGGCGAACCTCTCGCCGGTGCGGTCATCACGCTCATGCTGGCCAGCGGCGCCCTGTTGGAGGCCCGCGCCCAGGCCCGGGCACGTCGCGAGCTCAGCGCCCTGGCCGAGCGAGCACCCCGGAACGCCCGGCGCGACACCGCCGCCGGACCGATCGAGATCCCTGTCGGCGAGGTCATCATCGGTGACCGGCTCGTGGTCGGCTCGGGAGAGATCGTGCCGGTGGACGGCCGGCTGCTCGGGCCTGCAGTACTGGACGAGTCGGCACTGACCGGCGAGCCGATACCGGTGGAACGCCGCGCCGGTGAGGACGTCCGCAGCGGGATCGTGAATGCCGGCCAGGCTGTACGGCTGACGGCCACCACGACCGCCGAAGCCTCGACGTACGCAGGCGTGGTCCGCCTGGTCGAACAGGCTCAGGCTCAGAACGCCCCGTTCGTGCGGCTCGCCGACCGGGTGGCTCTGGCCTTCGTCCCCGTCACACTATTGTTGGCCGGCGCGGCCTGGGCGCTGACCGGTGACCCGGTCCGCGCCGTCGCGGTGCTGGTGGTCGCCACACCCTGCCCCCTGCTGCTGGCCGCACCCATCGCCATCATCTCCGGCATCTCCCGGGCCGCCCGCACCGGCGTGATCATCAAGGGTGGCAGCGCTCTGGAACGACTGGCCGCGGGCCGGGTGCTGTTGCTCGACAAGACCGGCACCCTGACCGCCGGCCGGCCGGCGCTCACCGATGTCGTCATCTCCGGTAGCGGCGACCTGTGCGCCGACGAACTGCTACGCCTGGCCGCGAGCCTGGACCAGAGTTCCGCGCACGTGCTCGCCGCAGCCATCGTGACCGCCGCCCGCGACCGCCGTCTGCGCCTGAGCCCGGCCGAACAGGTGGTGGAACATCACGGTCAGGGCATCCAGGGCGTCGTCGACGGGCACCGGGTACGGCTCGGCAAGGCAACCGGACTCGCCGGCATTCCGATGCCGGCGTGGATGCGGCACGCCCGTCGGCGTGCCGCGCTGGACAACTCGCTGACGGTGTTCGTCGCCATCGACGACGTACCGGCCGGAGTACTGCTTCTCGAGGATCCGCTCCGGCCTCAAGCCCCTCGCATGGTGCGGGCCCTGCGCACCGCCGGCATCACCCGTGTCGTCCTGGTGACCGGTGACCGCGCCGACACCGCCGATGCAGTGGGACGCGTCGTCGGCGTCGACACGGTGCACGCCGACTGCTCCCCCGCCGACAAACTGGCCCTGGTCCGCGAGGAGCAGCTGCACGCACCGACCATCATGGTCGGGGACGGAATCAACGACGCGCCAGCACTCGCCGCGGCAGGCGTCGGCGTCGCCCTCGCCGCCCGCGGCGTCACCGCCTCCGCAGAAGCCGCTGATGTCGTACTCACTGTGGACCGCATCACCGCGCTCGCCGACGCGATTCTCACCGCGCGGCGCTGCCGGACCATCGCCCTAGTCTCCGTCGCGGTGGGCATGGGCCTGTCATCGGTCGCGATGCTGGTCGCGGCGGCCGGACATCTGCCGCCAGTTGCCGGTGCGATGTTGCAGGAAGGCATCGACGTCGCTGCGATCGCCATCGCCCTGACCGCCCTCATCCCCGGCCGTGCGCACACGGTGCGCCTGCCGTCCGGCGATGTCACCACCCTGCTGCGGCTGTACACCGAGCACCAGCAGGTACGGCCGCTGGTCGAACAGGTACGCACCGTCGCCGACGACCTGGACCTGCCGCCCTACGCGCTGCGCCCGGTCCGTGAACTGCTGGAACAACTTCGGGAACGGCTGTTGGCACACGAACGTGCCGAGGAGGCCGAACTCATGCCGATCATGGCCCGGGCTCTCGGAGGTGCCGAGACCACCAGTGCGCTCAGCCGCACCCACGCGGAGATCGAGCATCAGATCGGCCGCCTGCATCGCCTCGTCGACGACCTCGCCGGACTCCCGGACGTGGAGGACGTCACCGACATCCGGCGGCTGCTCTACGGCCTCTACGCCGTCCTCCGCCTGCACAACGCCCAGGAAGAGGAAGGCGTCTTCAGCCTCGTCTCGCAGCCGAGCACGCCATGAGTCACGGCTCCCGGCATCCGTCGGCACTTGGCGAACGACCGCCGGTCACCAGCGGGAGTCCGCCTCGAACTCGCCGCCCGCGGTGGACCGTCGTTGCGCTCGTAGCGACGATGCTGGCCGTGCTCGGAGCAAGCGCCTCGGTCGGTCACCAGCGATGGTCCTACGCAGGACAACCGGCGTCGCCGCAGGAGGCCATGCCGATCGACCGGGTTCTGTGGGTGTGGACCGGTGCGGTGACCACCACCACGGCAACCGTCGTCGCCGAGATCGTCCGCCCGGCCCGGCTCGCCCGCCTCACCGTGTCCACGAGGCACCCCGGCCGGCCGATCCTCACACCGGCGGAGACCGTCGGACCCGACGGCGTCGTCCGGTTCCAACTCACCCACCTCGCACCAGACCTCGACTACCGCTACACCATCGAAGTGGACCAAACCACCGACCACAGCCGCGGTTCCGGCCGGTTCCGTACCATGCCGCACGGTCCTGCCTCGTTCACCGTCGCCGTTTCCTCCTGCGCCGACACCGGATCCAGCGGCGCGGTCTTCGACGCCATCCGCGCCGTCCACCCGCTGCTCTACATCAACGCGGGTGACCTGCACTACGGCAATCCGCGACACAACGACGTCACCACATTCGGCGATCTCTACCGGCGCACGCTCACCGCCCCGGCACAAGCAGCCCTCTACCGTTCGGTTCCCATCGCCTACGTCTGGGACGACCACGACTACGGACGGAACAACGCCGACGCCGCCGCACCGACCCGCCAGGCCGCCCGTACCGCCTACGCCACTTACGTGCCGCACTATCCTCGGTCCGCCCCCGGACAGGCCGTGTATCAGGCGTTCACCATCGGCCGAGTTCGGTTCATACTCACCGACAACCGCTCCGAACGCACCGCCGCCACCATGCTCGGCACCCGGCAACTCGCCTGGCTCCAACAGGAACTGACGTCCGCCTCCGGCAGCCATGCCCTCGTGGTGTGGATAAACCCGGATCCCTGGATCGCCGAGCCGGCCACCCACGCCGACGACTGGGGCGGCTACCCAGACGAGCGGCGAGCGATCGCCGATGTCATCGCCTCCGCCCGCATCCACAACCTGATCATGGTGTCTGGCGACGCCCACATGATCGCACTCGACGACGGCCACCACAGCGACTACAGCACGGCCGGCGGCGCGTTCTTCGACCTCGACGGCACCCAGGGCGAGCCGATCACCCGGGCCTTGGGGATCCGCCACATCATCTGCACCGAACTGGAGGCGCGCGGCGGCGTGCTCACCGGGCGCACCAGCTCCGGTGTCCAGTCGGGAGAAGCCAAAGCGGCGGGGGTACGGGCCTCCGCGCGCGAGCACCAGACCACCCTGCGGAACAGTTTCGGTTACGCCAACGGCGGCGAGGACGTCCCGTTCCTGCGGCGGTGGGCCGACCGTACCCGCTGAACCGGCATCCGATGATGCGCCGGGCCGCCTTCGCTCACGGCTGGCCGACCCTGACCCTGCGGGAACCCGGCGTCGGCGGGGCTCCGGGCGTACCTCCGCACCGCTGCCGCCGTGCTGGGGGCGAACGCCGGTCTGACCGCCGGCGCCGCTTACGGTCTACTCACCGGCGACCGCCGATGGGCCCGCAACGTGGCCGTCGCACTCGCCGCCGACACCGCCCTGGCCCTGTCCCTGGCCGGGGTACGGCTGGCCGTGACGGGGCCGCCAACCTGGACCGAGCCCGCCCCGCGATGTTCATCGCCAACCATCAGATCACCCTCGACATCCCGGTGCTCGCCGCCCTGCTGCGACACGACTTCACCGCCGTGGCCACGAAGGAGGCTCGCTTCGATCCTCGGATGCTGGTCGCCGAGGCCGTCCTGGACCCGGTGCCGACCACCGGCTGGGCGTCAGCCGGACTGGACCGGCGGATCGCCGGGATCCGACGTGCCGTCCAGGACACCCTGGACGACTGGCCGAGCCGCACGGTGTCACCGCCGGTTGCCGCGCCTGTCCGCCCGATGGCGTCCTGATCCTGACGCGCCCACGGCGACCAGAACGTGAACCGGTCAATGTGGGCTGAGGGACACGGGCCGACTTCGCCGGCGATCCCATGACCGCTGTCTCCGTACGGTCGTCCCGGTCGGCGGACGGGCTGGCTCAGTTCGGCGCCTTCATCGTGGTCTCCGGATCCAGCCGCACGGCGGCCACTCCCGGGACGGTACGGGCCAGCACCGTGACGATGGTGCGCTGCTGCTCGTTCGGGAACAGCCCGTGCACGGTGGCGATCCCGGCGTCGACCGTGTACCCCTGTGCCTGGTCCATGTCTGGAGCAGTGCCCACCGGGAGGCCGGTGGCGTACAGATGCGTCCCGGCCTGCTGCCGCACGCCGATCTGCTGGTCGCCTCGGCCGCCTTCGACACGCTGGACCCGGCCGCGGCCGCCTGCGTCGAACGGCAGCTTCTGCACGATCCGGATCCGGCCGCCGCACTGAGCGCTGTCAGCGGCGAAGCCGTGCTGCTGGTGGTGGGAGCCACCAGCGGGCCGGTGACCGCAGCCCGACCGCTGGGAATCACCACACGCGCACTGATCGGACGGCCTGCCCGCTCGTGGTGGTCCTGCCTCCGGGGGAGGTTGTGCTGCCCTGGTGGACACCGACGGAACCCGGCGCCTCTACCAAGACGGATCGGACACCGTCACCAGGGCGCAGTGGGCCTGCCGGGCCAGAGCGGCAACCATTGCCGCGGTCCAGGGCTCCGCCCCGTCCTCGACGACCATCAGGCACGCATGCCGGCTCGCGGCGGCCAGGGTCACGACCGCATCGACGGCACGGCGTGCCTCGTACGTGGACCCGACAGCCGGATGCTTCTCGGCCCATCGGCGGACCACATCGCCGACCAGTGCATTCTCGGCCTGAGACGCCGGGCCGGCCGCGATCACCGCCACCACAGCGCCCCGCTGTTCCGCCTCGCCGAAGGCGTACCGCAGCGCGGCCTCGGCGGGCGCGGTCCCGATGATCCCGACCAGGATCCGGCCACTGCCCATACCTTCAGTGTCGGCTGCTCCCAGCCGGCGCACAGCGGCCGGAGTGCCCATCGGGGCGGGCACTCCGGCGAGCACCGCTGTCGTCGCGCCAACGCCCGGCCCCTCCGCGGAGGTTCCCGGCGGCACCGATGAGGTGCAACCATGGGCGTGGGGGTGCGCATGACCCGGGAGAGACGTGTGGCGGTGGTACTGGGTGCCGGCGGGACGCTCGGTGCGGCCTGGATGATCGGCGGGCTTGCGCCGTTACAGGAACGGATCGGCCGGCCGCTGCACGAGGTGGACACGATCGTCGGCACGAGCTCGGGTAGCGTGCTGGCTGCCGCGCTGCGGCACGGGTTCACTCCTGGTGATCTGGTCGCTCACCAGCTCGGTGAGAGCCATCCGCGGGTACCCGACGCCGCCGAGTTCGCCGCCGACTCCGGCAGCCTGCCACCGCCGCCCCGGCTAAGGCTGGGCTCGGCGCGGATGCTGGCGACAGCCACCCTGGCCCCGCACAGCGTCCCTCCGAGGGTGCTGGCCTCGGCGCTGATACCACAGGGCCGCGCCCGCCACCACACGCTGCGCCGGTATGTGCAGGCCCTGGTCCAGGAAGCCCCGGAGAGCTGGCCCCACCGGCGTACCTGGATCGTCGGGGTGGACTACGAGTCCGGCCGCCGGGTCGCCTTCGGCCGGGACGGTAGTCCCGCCGCGGCGCTGCCGGACGCGGTCGTGGCGTCCTGCTCGATCCCCGGCTGGCATCGCCCGGCGGTGATCGGCGACCGGCGGTACGTCGACGGCGGGGTGCGCTCGGTCTCCTCCGTGGACGTGTTGCGGCGGACCGAGCACGACCAGGTGTACGTGCTGGCACCGATGGCCAGCCACCGCACCGACCGGCCGCGCCATCCCGCCGTACGTGCCGAGCGGATCCTGCGGCAGGTCTTCGCTGCGCAACTGGACCGCGAAGTGAGCCGGGTGGCCCGGACCGGGGCCACGGTGACCGTGGTGACCCCGGGACCCGCGGATCTGGCGGCGCTCGGCGCCAACCTGATGGACGGGCGGCGACGGGCCGAGGTGCTGCGGACCGCCCAGGAGACGATTCCCGCGGCGCTTGCGGCGGCAGGTTAGGCGCCGGCGACTATGGAGGAGACGCTTTCCCTCGGCGAGATCATCCGTCAGCAGCGCCGGCTGGCGGAGTTGTCGATGCGGCAGCTGGCGGGAATGGTCGGCATCTCCAACCCGTACCTGTCACAGATCGAACGCGGGCTGCGCGCCCCATCGCAGCGGGTGCTGCACGCTATCGCGGCATCGTTGCGCACCACCGCCGACTCATTAGTGGCGCAGGCGGAGGTGCCGGAGGCGCCGGACGTGCTCGCCGTGATCGCGGCGGACCCGAACCTGACCGCACGACAGCGGCAGGCGCTCGGCGAGGTCTATCGGGCCATGACCGAGGCCACGATCACCCGTCGGGGACGGCGCAGCGCGAACGGGAACGGAAAGCGGCCCGGGGCTTGAGCCCTCGGGCCGCTTTCCGGCGTTGTCACCGCAGGATGTGTCGGGCGGTCCGGACGTAGGCGGCGCCGACGTCCTCGATCAGCCCGGCGCTCACGGTGAGCGCCTCCTTCGCCCACGGATACGGCGTGATCTTCGCGGCGTCCTTCTCGAACGCCACGACGTCGGCGATCCCGCGCTCGTAGACGTTCACCGCCAGGCCGCCGATCTCGCGGCCGATGCGGCTGGTCCGCTCCCGGTGGTTCTCGGCCTTCTTCTCCGGTTTCGGCGCTGTCGCCGCCTTGGGCAGCTCAGTCGTCTTGGTGGGCCGGGTGGTCGTCGTGGTCATCGCAACCTCCCCTCCTCTTCTGATTAGCACGTTAGCTCGAATCAGCTAACCCCGGTCAGGGTCGGTGGTCCCCGATCCGGCCACGACGGACGGCACGGCGGGCCGGGACGTCCGGCGCCCTCCGCCACTTCCTGAGCAGCCCGGTGATCACGGTGAGCCGGCCGGGTACAAGGGGCCGACGGTCACGACCTCCGACCCTGACGGCCCTGAGGGGAACCGGGCCACCCTGAGAGCGGGAAACGAGTAGGAAGGCTGGGGAGATGACCACTCAGAGCATTCGCATCCTGCACCCTGTCACCGGTGCGCTGGTCGGACGATGCCGGGGGCCCACCGAGTCGGGTGTCTGCCCCAAGGCCGGACCGAACGGGGTCGTGCCCTGCGCCGGGATGATGATCGCGGCCGCCGAGCCGGATCCCGGGTACTGGCCGGTCCCGATCCCGCGCGGTTACCGGCACTGCGACCTGCCGTGGAACGAGATGGTTCGCTCCTGCCTGCGCGAATCGGAACACTGCCGCCAGCGGTGGCAGAGCGGTCTGAAGCGCGAGACCCTGCGGCTTCGGGCGCTGGCTCGGTCCGGTGACCCGCGGTACCGGAAGATGACCGAACGCGACCTAGACATCACCGCGCTGTGGTACTGGCGGCTGTCGGTGGCCGCAAAGAGCCTGCACCACGCCGAAAAACGGGCACAGGACCAGGCCAAGGTTTACCTCGATCTGACCGAATACCGCCGGAGCCTCGCCGGCTCCGATGTCTCAGTGGGCCCGGACCGGAGCAGCCGCCTCGGCCCCGTTCCCGGTGGACGGCAGTCTTCCGGTGTCATGCCCCGGTCTGTTCGGCCCACGGCCGCTGCGGCAGGCAGGTGACAGGTCCAGCACGTCCGGGCACATGCCCGCACGGACGCGGCCCGGCACGGGACGGTCAAGGCCAGTGACCGACGCGATGTCCTTTCACGTCGCCGACACGACCGGGCCCCTCATCGACGGCGAGCCGGAACGGGCCGGCCGGTGGGCTGACGTGATCGCCGCGACCGTGCCCGCCGGCCGGCGCCCCGCCCCCACCACGTGAAGATCTCCGCTACCGATGGCCGAGGTCCCGGCCGAAGCGTGTTTCATAGTCCGGTCAGAGCCATTCGCCGATGATGACGATGGTGAGGATGGCCGGCAACCGGACCGATGCGGCAGCCGGTGCAGCAGCCGGCTGGAAACGGTCGCCTACCAGGGCGCCGCCACGATCGAAGGTGCCCACTTCGAGGGCTGAGGCGGGCATTCTCCATCGCCCGCTGACGGGCCGTACGGGTCACGGCGCCGGCAAGCGCGCCGGCGCCGTGACTCGTACAGATGGATGATCAGTGCCGGTCGAGCCGGTCCATCTCGGCGCGGATGGCGCCCTCGGACGGTTCCGCGCCGATCAGCACGTCCCAGGCGTGGAACGCGATGCCGATGCCCCAGCCGAACAACGGGAACATCGGCCAGAAGAAGCCGCCCGGGGTGGTCAGGAACCAGATCGTGATCAGGAACAGGTTGACCAAGGTGAAGGCCAGCAGATGGGTTTGCAGCTCCCGCCGCTTGCGGAGCCTTTCGACCGCGGTCTGGCGCAGGTCGCCGGGCGGGCTGGCGGCCGGGGCACCGGGCATCGTCGTCATCGTCGTCCCCTTTCGATGAGGTCACACGTTCCGCCAACTCCACCGTCACGCGTGCAATACGACGCGGACAGGGCCGAAGGTCAGGCGTCGGCCGGCCACCCCACCACCGTCGGCACAGGCGGCCATCATCGGCGCTCGTCGGCGCTGACGGCGAGCCGGGCCATCTCCCCGGCGATCGCGGGCTGGAGGGCGGCCGGTAGGTCGTGTCCCATCCCGGGGAAGACGACCAGCCTGGAGTCGACGACGGAAAAGGCGGTCGCCTCGCCGCCGGAGAGCCGCACCAGCGGGTCGGCGTCACCGTGCACCACCAGCAGCGGCTTGCGAAGCCGCCGCAGCGCCGGGCGCCGGTCGGTTGCCGACATGATGGCCGCCAGTTGCCGGCGCACGCCGTCGGGGTCGTGGGCGCGGTCGAAGCTGCGGCGGGCGGCCTCGCGGATCCACTCCTCGTCGCGGGGATAGCCGGGCGAACCGATGATCCGGAAGACACGGATCATCTGCCGGGCGGCTTCCTCCCGGTCACGGGCTGGCAGCAGGGTCAGCGCGGCCAGGGCCCGCGGATGGGGGCGGCCGATCCGCGGGGACGGGGTGGAGGAGATGGAGGTCAGCGACCGGATCCGTGCCGGATGGCGGCAGGCCATCGTCTGCGCGATCATCCCGCCGAGCGACACCCCGGCGACGTGCGCGCTCGGCCAGTCCAGCGCGTCGAGCACGGCCAGCGCGTCATCGGCCATGTCGGACAGGTCATAGCCCCGCCACCGCCGGCCCAGCAGGACCAGCGGCGACGGCAGGCCGAGCTCGGTCAGATGGGTCGATGCGCCGACGTCCCGATTGTCGAACCGGGCCACCCGGAAACCGCGGTCGACCAGCTCCCGGCGGAACCCTTCAGGCCAGAACAGCTCGGTCAGACCCAATCCCATGACCAGGAGCAGGGGCTTGGCGTCGGCCGGGCCCTCGACCTCGTACGCGATCTCGATGCGGCCGTGCCGTGCGATACCCGCAGCCATGCCCTCAGCGTGCCCTGGCGTCCCAGCTATGGCATGGGCCGTAAGGCCCCGGATGCCCGGGCGGGCTCACCGGGTGGTCTGCCCGCTGCCGGCGGCGGTTGGGTCGACACATTGTCGTGACTTCCGGCCCTGACGTCGCCGGCCGGGTCGGGTTTTGCTGGAGGTGAAATGGGAGGTACGTCATGGACCGTTACCCCTTGCGGGTGGAGGCGCGCCGCGACGAATTCCTGAGTCGCTGGCTCTGGCTCGTCAAATGGCTGCTGCTGATCCCGCACTATCTGGCACTGCTGGTGCTCTGGACCGGCCTGGTGGTTCTCACCTTGGTGGCCTATCTGGCATTGCTGTTCACCGGCCGCTATCCGGCGGCGATCCGCGCCTACAACCTGGGCGTGCTGCGCTGGACCTGGCGGGTCGGCTTCTATGGCTACTGGGCGCTCGGCACCGACCGCTACCCGCCGTTCACCCTCGCCGACGTCCCGGACTATCCGGCCCGCCTGCACCTGGAATCCGGTGCGCCCGGGCCCCGCTGGCTGCCGTTGGTGGCTTGGCTGTTCGCGGTACCGCACCTGATGCTGCTCGGCGCGCTGAACAGCACGATGAGCTCCGCCGCTCAGGACACCTGGAGGTACGCCCCGATCAGTGTGGTCACGGCCGTGCTGCTGGTCGGCGCGATCGGGCTGCTGTTCACCGGCCGCTACCCCGGCGGCCTGCACGACCTGCTGATCGGTGTCGCCCGGTGGGGTTTGCGGGTCGCCGCCTACCTGACCCTGCTCACGCCACGCTACCCACCGTTCCGCCTGGACCAGGGCGGATCCGAGCCGGACCCGGCCCCGGACGGTCCGCTCACGGCGGACCCGTCGGCCCGCTCTCGGCCCACCACCCTCGGGTCGGTGGTCGCGCTCGTGATCGGGGTGCTGACGCTCGCTCCGGCGGTGGGCCTGACGGTCGGCGGCAGTGTGCTGCTGGCCGTGGACTCCGCCCGCGACAGCACCGGCTACGTCTCCACCCCGGTGCAGAGGCTGGACACCACCACCGCAGCCGTCACCGCGGAGCATCTGACCATCACCGGAACCGGAACATGGACCCGGCAGACCACCGATCTGGCCGGTCTTCGGGTGACTGCGTCCACACCGTCCGGCAAACCCTTGTTCGTGGGGGTGGCGCCACAGTCCGCGGTGGACACCTGGCTCACCGGAACCGCACACGACGAGCTCATCGGCGTCGACGACGGCCTGCCGCTCTACGACCGGGCGACCGGATCGCCGCGGCCGGCTTCCCCGCCCGCGACACAGACATTTTGGCTGGCACAAGCCGAGGGCCCCGGCACGGTGACCCTGGAGTGGACCGCCACCGACGGTGAATACGCCGTGGTCGTCGCGAACACCGACGGCACACCGGCCGTCTCCGCGGACATCCGCGGAGCCGTCCAGGTGCCCGACCTGACCGGCCTGGGCGGCGGCCTGCTGACCGCCGGCATCCTGCTCGGTCTCGCCGCGGTGGCAATGATCATCACCGGAGGGGTGGGACTCGGCCGCCGGCACGACGAACCGCCACCGGTCGCGCCCCCGACCGGACCCGACCCGCATCTCGTCATCACCGGCTCGTGACCGATGTTCGCGGGTGGGGACCGTGAACCAGGTCCCCACCCGCGGCGGCCCTGCTCACCTTCGCCGGACGCTGCGGCCGGGCCCCGGAAGCCGAACGGCCCCCGCCCCGAGGTCGCGGAGCACCCCTTCGACCAGGCCCGCCGCCGGATGACCACAGTCCATCGGCTTCCGTCCGGCGAGTTCTTGACCGTCCGCAAGGATCCCCGGAACCCGTGCTCGACACCGGCGCCGACGCCGCCCTGCTGGCCGCCGCGGCGGACCTGGCCGCCGGCGGACTGCGGGTGCTCGCCATCGCCACCGCGGTCAGCGCGACCGTCCCTGAGCCGGAGGCCCCTCCCCCGCTGGACGCGGCGGCCTGGTCGCGATCGGTGACCCCGCTGCGCGGCACGGCACGGCACGCGACACCGCGGCAGCGTTCGAACGTTTCGGCGTACGCCTGCTTCTGATCACCGGCGACCACCGGTGCTGCAACCGCCATCGGCAGAGACCTCGGCCTCCTCACTCCCGGCGATGCGGTCGCCCGCGGCGACACCGGGCCGCTGACCGGTGACCGGATCGCGCCCGCGCTGCGCCGCGCCGACATCGGCTTCGCCATGGGCATCGGCACCGAGGCCGCCCGGCAGGCCGCCGACGACGTGGCAACCGTCGCGACTGCGATCGTGAAGGACGGCGCATCCACGACAACATCCGCCGGTTCCTGCTACGGACTCTCCGGCGGTGGCGCCGAGCTGATCGTCATGCTGGCCGGGCCGTTCCTGGGCCTCCGGGCGGGCGCCCGCCCCGGTCGGCGCCGCACCGGGCAGCCGGCGCCCCAGCCCGGCGGTGACCACGAACATCCGGTCGGCGGCGCCACGACCGACCACCTTGGTGTCGCCGGTGACCACCGAGACACGTGCGGTCACGGCGGCGGCACCCACCGATGCGGCCACCCGGCGCAGGTCGGTGAGCGGCAGCCCTTCCTCGACCACGTACGCGACCGGCATCGCGGAGCGCATGGCCAGGTCGTTCACCGTACCGTGCACCCCGAGCACCGCGGCATCCTCGAGCGGGCCGTCCGGCGTGGCCGTGCCGATAGCCGGCCCCGGAACCGTGCCCGAGCAGCACCCGCTCGGAACTCCGGGCGGAACGGGGCAGACATCGGCGGCCGGGTCGAAGGGGGCATCACGATCCCTCCGGAGCGGGGCGGTACTGCGTCCTGCGCTGTAGAACGCCGCGCAGGCTTCCTCGGTCGAGACCATCAGCGCGCCCAGAGGATCCGGTGAAACACCGAATCAGTCCATGTCACAGACCCGTAGCCAGCGATCGGCGACTCGCCCGGGGTTCCGCCCGCTTTCGAGCAGAACCCCGGATCCGGCTGCGACCCGGTCAGCGGGCCGGTGTTCGCAGCGGTTGCGCTGCCGCGTCCCGGTGCGCGAGGTAAGCGATCGCCTTCCGGTACTGCTCCCGGCCGATCTCACCGCTGCGCAGCTGGTGGAGAAGCGCCAGCTCCGGATCGGTCGCGGCGGCCGGAGGCAGGGCCCACACCGGCGACAGGCACGGGTCCGCGGGTGGTGTGGGCGTCGGCTGCGGTTCCCGGTCGGCGAGGACCAGAGCGACGAACCCGACGATACGCATGGCCAGCAGTACGAAGGCGATCACCACGAGCGCTTCCATGGCTGACTCCTGTTCCGGTTCGTAGGTGCGTTCAGCGGATGCCGGCGCCGAGGTCACCCCACCAGGAACACCGGGCAGTGTGCCCGATGCGGCAGCACGTGGCTGGCCACGGTCAGCAGCGGGCCGGGGACGACCCCGTGTCCGTGACGAGCGATCACCATGGCTGCGGCTTCCTCGGACGCCTCGATCAAGGCTCGCACCGGATCACCAGACATGATCTTGTGGTGGACCGGCACGGCCGACGGCATGTCGAGACGATGGTCGAATTTCGTGCCGTCACCGGCAATGTGCAGAAGAGTGACATCGCAGCCCCGAACCCGGGCCTCGGCGAAGGCGAACTCCACCGCCACCCGTGCCGGCACCGAGTCGTCCACAGCGACCACGATCGAGCGTCTGCCCCACTGCGGTCCGACCGGCCAGCCCGGCATCCGGACCACAAGGACCGGCCCGGTGTGCTGCCGGCCCACTCGGTCGGCGACGCTGCGACCGAACGCAGCGGCGGTGGCGCTATGACGGTGACCCACCACGAGCAGGCCGGCGCTCGTGGCCTCGGCGAGCAGCAGCTGGGCCCGGTCCAATCCGGCGACGACCCGACTGGTCACGGGCGTGGACGGGGCGCTGGCGCGCACGCGACCGGCAAGCCGGCTCAGCAGCCGCTCCCCGGCCTCCTCCTTGCCGGGACGCTGGACGTTCACGATCCGCAGCGCCCAGCCGTGCAGTTCGGCCTCGATCGCGGCGTGGTCCACCGCGATGCAGCTGATCGGATCGTCGTCGACACCGACCACGATCACGCCGGCGCCCGGTGAGCCTTCAACAGCGGTCGCGACATCGGGAGATACGGTGCGGACAGGTGCGACGGCGTACGGGTCGTGGTAGCCCGCCGCGCCGATATAGCGGTTGATCGCGTCGCCGAAGCGGGTGGGCCGCCGGAGGTCGCCGGTGTGCCGACGTGCTTCGGCTTCCGCGGTGGATCGGCCGTTGTTCGTCATGACGGCACCTCCCAGAAATGCCGGGACGCCGATGGGACCATCCGGTGTCTGTACCTCCATTGCACGCCACCGGCGTCCCGAGCGGCAGAGTCCTTCGACCCGGCATCCAGGACATCGTCATGCTCGACGTCTGCTCTCAAGGCGTTGTCGACCGTGCTGAACGGGCTTCGTCATGCCGCACCGATGATCCGGTCAGTCCCCGGGCCCGTTCGCCGGAATCGTGTCAAGGACTTGCTGGCGCCGCCGGTACTCCTCTTCGTCGATGTCGCCGCGGGCGAACCTTTCGGCGAGCGTCTGCTGCGGCGAACGTGCATGCCGTACTGCGCCGCCGCTCTGTGCCGCGCGGCCGGTGTAGCGGACGATTGCGGCAATGCCTGCGATCACCAGCGACCAGAACAGCAAACTGTTGACGATCATGAAAAACATGGCCCAACCGTTCATGCCGTTGCCGTAGTACATCATCGTTGTCTCCTCGATCCCTCATCGGTGGCGAGCAGTTCCGTTTTGAGCACCTTCCCGGCGCCGCTGAGCGGAAGATCATCGCGGAACTCGACCAGTCGCGGGTACTTGTAGGCGGTCGCCCGGCTGGACCCCGGGGGCGGTGAGCGACGCCGCGACCGCGTCGGAGCGGGCGTCCAGCTCGGTCCCGCCGTCGTGCAGCAGCGCTGCGGCAGCGGGGCGGGCTCGGGCTGACTCGCGCAGGATCACGGCAGGGTTCAACATCGTCTCTCCCTCGCTGAAGGGGTTCTGGTCAGGTGGTGTCGCCGTTGCGCCTGGCGGCGGTGACCCGGTGCCGCGCCGCCGGCGCCGCGGCTACCGAGGTGGCGGGTTGCAGCCTGCTCACCTCGGTGACGATCGAGGCGGCGAACTCGCCGGCCTCGGGTATCGAGGCGAAGTCGGTGGTGACGCCGATGGTGGCCTGGCCGGCATAGGTCAGGACCGCGACGCCGATGCGCATGCGTTCGGCGATCGGGACGTACGGGAGGATCTCCCGGATCGGCCGGCCGAGAATGAACAGCCTCCCGCGGGGACCGGGCACGTTGGTGGTGACGGTGGTGACCGCCCGTTGCGGTAGCCACAACCCGGTGCGGACCACGAACGACACGACGGCGTACGGCTCCCAGCGCGCTAGGGACACCAGCGCGGCGCCCGCCTCCACCTCGTGGCGTGCCCGCAGTTCACCGATGCGCTGATGCACGACCGCCAGCCGGTCGTGCGGGTTGCCGATCTCCACCGGAAGGTCGAGCAGCAGGGGGGCGAGACGGTTGTCCAGGACGCCTTCCTGATCCCGGGTGCGTAGGCTGACCGGGACGAGCGTCCGGACAGCTCCACTGACCGGCTCCTCGCCCCGTGCCAGCAGGAGTTCCCGGAAGGCGCCGGTCACGGCGGCGAGGTAGACGTCGTTGACGGTCACCTGGGCGGCCTTGGCCACGGCAGCGATTCGCGCCAGCGGAGTCCGGGCGACGGCGTAGCGCCGGGCCCGGCCCAGTGGCCCGAACAGTGAGGTTGGGGCGGTGGGGGTGAAGCCCTCGGCCAGGGTGACCAGCCCTCGGAGAGTGTCGTGCAGCCGGCCTGCCAACCCGGCCGGTCGTGTGGTGCGCAGCAGCAGCCGGGCCTGGTCGAAGGGCAACCGGGCGAGCTGGGCGCAGGCGTCGAGGGTGAGTTCTAGTGCGCTGTCGGCGGGCTGCGGAGTCCAGTCGCCGTCGGGCGGAGGCCGTCGTCCCGGACCGGTGTCGCAGATCAGCCGGTACAGCTCGTTGCCGCCGATCCCGTCGAGCAGGCAGTGGTGAACCTTGGACAGCAGCGCCCAGCGCCCATCCGGAAGACCCTCGATGAGCCAGTCCTCCCAGAGCGGACGTTCACGGTCCAGGCGTTGCGCCATGATCCGGCTCACGAGCTGTTCGAGGGCGGCATCGTCACCAGGCGCGGGCAGAGCGGTGCGCCGCAGATGGAAGTCGAGGTCGAAGTCGGGATCATCGGCCCAGATCGGTGGGCCCAGGTTGAACGGTATCCGGCGCACCTTCTGCCGGTACCGGGGCACCAAGGGCAGCCGGCTGCGGATGAGGTCGGCAAATTCAGTCTGGCTCGGTGCTGGGCCGTCCATCACCGCGATCGACGCGATGGCCAGTGACGCGTGCGGATCCTCGTCCTCAGCATCGAGGAAGGACGCGTCCAGCGGACTCAGATACTGCATGGCGTCTCCTCGATACGTGGCGTGACACCTCTTCTCACCGTGACGGCTCCGAGTCACTCCGCACAGGGCCGGATGACCCCTACCGGGCCACTCACCCGTGATCACAGCACGCGTTGCCCAAGTATCTGAATGTGAACGACTCTGTGTCGTGACTGGATGCCGGTGACCGTCTCGGGTCGATCGTCAGTGCGGTGATCGCAGCGCTCACCCTTGTTCTCGCCCGCCGCTCGAAGGCCACCGATCCTCCGCATGCGGCACCGATGAAGACACCATGTGGGTTGTACTGCGACAACAGTGCCAGGCTTTCGATCTCGCCATGAAGCGGTGCCGGTTGCATGACGGTGAGGTGGAGGAAATCAACCACAACGACAACGCCCGCCCCAGCCCGGTCAGCAACGCTCCCACCAGGCTGAGGCTGCGCCCTTGCCGCCGCGTCTGGTCGTGCACGCAGACTGCCAGCACCACGAACGACAGCGCAGCGAGGACGGCCGGGGACATCCACAGGTAGTCCCGGGGAACGAATGCGGCGGCGTCGGTGTAGGGATAGGGCACGCAGCCGCTGCGGCAGTTCGAACCCGACCGTACCGGCGTGGTGACACCCACGGCCAGAGACGCCGTCGCCGCGCGCAAGGCCACGACCGCTGCCCCCACGCCGTGCCGGAACAGGCTCAGGGCAGCACCTTCCCCTTCCAAGCCTCTGCGGCGAGGCGCCTCGTCCCCGGTCCGGATGCCGGGCCGGCAGACGCACTCCGCTCATGCAATTCCTTCCCGCTGCAAGAGCTCGGCAGCGACCCGCACTAGGTGGCTGGTGTTAAACGGGGTCAAGTCACCCGTGCGATGAATATAGCTTTGTTTCTATTTTGGTTAGTTTGCTGGGATGACGTTGGGTAGG
>NZ_QGGR01000058.1 GCF_003148685.1 Actinoplanes xinjiangensis
CCGATATCGCCGCCGACGCCAGGAACAAGCTCGAGCCTGTCACTACCGCAAACGACTCGAACCGCCGTAAGCAACGACATCGGGTTGCAGTACTAATCGCATGGCGACGCAATGGTGGCGGTCCTACGCTGACCGGCATGACTGATACGGGAACCGGGCGTCACGGTCTCCCCGAGCGGCCGTCGCTGGACGGGCTCGAGGAGAAGTGGGCGCCGCGCTGGCAGGAGGAGGGCACGTACGCGTTCGACCGTTCCAAGGAGCGGGCCGACGTGTATGCGATCGACACACCGCCGCCGACCGTATCGGGTTCGTTGCACATCGGGCACGTCTTCTCGTACACGCACACCGACACGGTCGCGCGGTTTCAGCGGATGCGCGGCAAGGCCGTCTTCTATCCGATGGGATTCGACGACAACGGGCTGCCCACCGAGCGCCGGGTGCAGAATCTGTTCGGTGTCCGGTGTGACCCGTCGCTGCCGTATGACCCGTCGTGGGAGCCGCCGGCGAAGGCGCCGAAGGATGCCGTCTCGATCTCGCGGCGCAACTTCGTCGAGTTGTGTGGTCGGCTGACCGTCGAGGACGAGAAGGGTTTCGAGGCGCTGTGGCGGCGGCTCGGGTTGTCGGTCGACTGGGGTCTGACCTATACGACGATCGGGGAGAAGGCGCGGGCGGTCTCGCAGCGGGCGTTCCTGGCGAATCTCGCGGCCGGTCAGGCGTATACGGCGGAGGCGCCGACGCTGTGGGACATCGGGTTCCGGACGGCTGTCGCGCAGGCGGAGCTGGAGGATCGGGAGCGGCCGGGGGCGTATCACCGGTTGCGGTTCCACGGGCCGGAGGGGCCGGTCGAGATCGACACGACGCGGCCGGAGCTGCTGCCGGCGTGTGTCGCGCTGGTTCACCATCCGGGTGATCCCCGCTTCGCGGGTCTCACGTCGGTTCGCACACCGTTCTTCGACGTCGAGGTCCCGGTCCGGGCGCATCCGCTCGCGGCAGCCGACAAGGGTACGGGCATCGCGATGGTCTGCACGTTCGGTGATCTGGCCGATGTCACGTGGTGGCGGGATCTGGCCCTGGAGACGCGGGTCGTGCTGGGCCGCGACGGCCGGTTCCTGCCGGATGCCCCGGCGGGTGTTCCGGTCGCCGCCTATCAGGGGCTGGCCGGGTTGACGGTCAATGCGGCTCGCGCCGAGATGGTCCGGGTTCTGCGGGAGTCCGGTGATCTGCTCGGGGAGCCGTCGCCGATCACGCATCCGGTCAAGTTCTACGAGCGTGGTGACCGGCCGTTGGAGATCGTGACGAGCCGGCAGTGGTTCATCCGTAACGGCGGGCGTGATCCGCGGTTGCGGGAGGAACTGCTGGAGCGGGGCCGTGAGCTGCGCTGGGTTCCGGAGAGTATGCGTCACCGCTACGAGCATTGGGTCGGTGGTCTGACGGGGGACTGGCTGGTGAGCCGGCAGCGGTTCTTCGGTGTCGCGATCCCGGTGTGGTATCCGCTGGACGCGAACGGGGAGCCCGACTACGAACGGCCGCTTCTGCCGGATGATGCGGCGTTGCCGGTCGATCCGTCGTCGGACTGTCCGCCGGGATGGTCGGCGGAGCAGCGGGATGTCCCGGGTGGTTTCACCGCGGATCCGGATGTCATGGACACGTGGGCGACGTCGTCGCTGAGCCCGCAGATCGTCACGGGCTGGAGCACCGACCCGGATCTGCATGCCCGGACCTATCCGATGGATCTGCGCCCGCAGGGTCAGGAGATCATCCGGACCTGGCTGTTCTCGTCGGTGTTGCGGGCCGGTCAGCTCACCGGTGGTCTGCCGTGGCGGCGTACGGTCCTGAACGGCTGGATCCTCGACCCGAACCACAAGAAGATCTCGAAGTCGCAGGGCAATGCGGTGGAGACTCCGATCCAACTGCTGGAGCAGTACGGGTCGGATGCGGTCCGGTATTGGGCGGCGTGTGGCCGTCCGGGGGCGGATCTGGCGTTCGAGCCGGCCCAGTTGAAGGTCGGGCGGCGGCTGGCGATGAAGCTGTTGAACGCGTCGAGGTTCGCGTTGGGCCTGGGTGCGGCGGACGCGCTGCGGCAGCCGGTCACGGAGCCGTTGGACCGGGCGATGCTGGGTCGTCTGGCGGAGATGGTCGTCACGGCGACGGCCGCGTTCGACGACTATCAGCACACTGATGCGTTGCAGGCGACGGAGACGTTCTTCTGGACGTTCTGTGACGACTACATCGAGCTGGTCAAGAACCGGGCGTACGCGGAGGGGCCGGGCGGCGATTCGGCTCGGGCGGCGCTGGCTACCGGGTTGTCGGTGCTGGTGCGGTTGTTCGCGCCGTTCCTGCCGTTCGTGACCGAGGAGATCTGGTCGTGGTGGCGGTACGGGTCGGTGCACCGGTCGACGTGGCCGACGCGGTACGAGTTGTCCCGGGTGGCTCCGGAGAGTGATCCGTCGCTGCTCGATCTGGCCGGTGAGGCGCTGCGGCAGGTCCGCCGGGCCAAGTCGGACCGGAAGTTGTCGATGAAGACGGACGTTCCGCTGGCCGAGGCGCTGGGGCCGGCCGATCTGCTGGATCGGTTGGAGTCGATCGACGGTGATTTCCGGGCCGCGGCGCGGATCGGCAAGCTGGATCTGCTTCGGGACCGCACCCCAGAGCTGGTGATCGCCTGCGCATTCTGAGCGGGGCGGCCACCATAGGAGGCATGTCGATCGCGCCTGAGGAGGTCCGGGCTCCGGCCCGGGACGCGATGTTGTTCCGGTCGTCGCCGGCCCGGACCTTCGTCATGGTGTTCGCGGTGCTGATGGTCACCTACCTGGCGGTCTCCCCGATCGTGGGGTGGATCGCGGGGGACAGTGGGGACCCGTGGTGGGTGACGGCGGTGCAGGCGGTGCTTGTCGGCGCGGCGGTGGCCGGTGCGTATGCGGTGTCGGCGCGGGCGGCTCTGCCGACGTGGGTGCGGGTGTCGTCGGGTGGGCTGGAGCTGGCCGCGCAGGGTTCCGATCCGGTTCTGCTGGACTGGGCGGACATCGCGGCGGTGGTGATCCGGCGGGACGGGCTGCGGATGGTTCTCGACGTGGTTCCGGCGGATCTGGACAGTGTGCATCCGGTGCAGGAGGGCGACAGTGGCGGGCCGGCGTTGGCGGATACGCCGCGGGGGCCGGCGTTCACCGCTGACCTGACGCAGATCTGGCCGAGCCCGCGGGCGTTGCGCCGCGCGATCGACCGCCAGATGAGCCGCTAGAGGACCGCACTGCCCGCTGCCAGCTGCGCGCACTGCCGACTACCCGCACTGCCAGCTGCCCGCACTGCGGCTACCCGCACTTGCCAGCTGCCGGCTGCCGGCTGCCGGCTGCCAGCTGCGACACTCGAACGCTGCGAAAGTGGGCGAAGGCGGCGCTAGAAGTCGAAGCCGCCGCCACCGCCGAAGTCACCGAAGCCCCTGCCGAAGTCACCGCCGGTGAGGTCTCCGCCGCCGATGTCGCCTCCGCTGAAGTCGCCGGCGGCCATGTCTCCGCCCGCGAAGTCGCCGGCCGCCATGTCTCCGGCCGCGAAGTCGCCGCCGAAGTCGCCGAAGTCGCCGAATTCCGGGGACAGGAGAGCGTCGAAGATGAGCATGCCGCCGAGGACTCCGGCGCCCGCGCCGAGAGCGGTCCGCCAGACCGGCGTCGAATACCAGCCGGACGGGACGGGACGGCCTTCGACCCGGCCGCCCGGGTAGTAGTAGGGGGTGTCCGCGCCCGGGCGGGGGCCGGCCTTGTAGGAGTGGCCCTGCACGGTCACTTCACGCTCGTGGGTGATCTGGCCGGTGTTGTGGGCGGAGCTGAGTGGCGGCAGGTCCGGTCCCGGGTCGAGGCCCATGGCCACGCGTGCGGCGCGTGCGTAGGTGAGGCCTTCCAGCGCCGACTCGCGGGCGAGCTGGAACTGGCGTACCGAATTGGCGGTCTGCAGTTGGCCGCCGGCCGCGTTGTAGCGTTCGCCCGCGTCGGCGAGCGCCTGCCGTGCCGCCGGGTCGTCGGAGGTGAGGTTCATGACCTGGCCGCCGAGCCGCTCATACCACCTCTGGGCGTCGGCTCGGGCGTCGTCGAGCTCGGTCTGGCGGCGGGCTCTGCCGCCTCGCTGGGTGGCGGCGATGACCAGGCCGGCGAGCAGCACGATGAGCAGGATCAGCAACACGCCTTTCATGTTTCCCACGGTACCCCCGCGTGTCGCGGGCGGGCTGTCTGGCAATCTGCGGTGGTGACGTTCTCGACACTGGCCGTGATTCTTCTCTGCCTGGCGGCCGGCGCGGCGGTCGGCTGGCTGGCCGCGCGGGCCCGTGCGGCGACCGACATCGCCCGGCTGGAGGCGACCGTGGAGGCTGCCCGGGACGGTGAACAGCGGCTGGAGCAGTCGCTGCGGGCGCTGTCCTATGAGGCGACCGCGCAGTCGCAGGAGGCGGTGGCGCGGGCGGTGGCGCCGTTGCACGACACCCTGCGGCGGTACGAGGATCGGGTCGCCCAGTTGGAGCACGACCGGATCGACGCGTATGCGGAGTTGCGGGAGCAGGTCCGGGCGATGGGCGCGGTGTCGGGTGAGTTGCGTACCGAGACACGACAGTTGGTGGCGGCGTTGCGGGCGCCGCAGGTGCGGGGCCGGTGGGGTGAGCACCAGTTGCGGCGGATCGTGGAGGCCGCCGGGCTGCTGGAGCACTGTGACTTCGCCGAGCAGGTGACGGCGTCGACCGACGATTCGGGGGTGCGGCCGGATCTGGTGGTGCGGCTGCATGGCGGCCGGACCGTGGTGGTGGATGCGAAGGCGCCGCTGGAGGGTTATCTGTCGGCGATGGAGGCCCGTGACGAGCACACCCGGGATGGGCATCTGGATCAGCATGCCCGGCATCTGCGGGCGCATGTGGATGCACTGTCGGCGAAGCGGTACTGGTCGGCGTTCGAGTCGACGCCGGACTTCGTGGTGCTGTTCGTGCCGGCGGATCCGTTCCTGGATGCGGCGTTGCAGCGGGATCCGACGCTGATGGAGCACGCGTTCCGGCGCAACATCGTGCTGGCGACGCCGGCGACGCTGATCGCGATGCTGCGGACGGTGGCGTATTCGTGGCGGCAGGAGGCGCTGACCCGGAACGCCGCGGCGGTGCACGGTCTGGCCCGGGAGTTGTACGGCCGGCTGTCCACGCTCGGTGACCATGTGGACAAGTTGGGTACGGCGCTGGGTGGGGCGGTGACCGCGTACAACCGGGCGGTGGGGTCGCTGGAGTCGCGGGTGCTGGTGAGCGCCCGCAAGCTGGCCGAGATGGGTGTCTCGGACGAGGAGCTGTTCCCGCCGGTGCAGGTCGAGACGGCTCCCCGTCAGCCGCAGGCGCCCGAGTTCAGCTAGCTTTCGCCGCGGCGGCCGCCTTCATGTCGCGGCGCAGCTCCTGGGGCAGCGAGAAGGTGAGGCGTTCCTCGGCGGTGGTGTACTCGGTGACCTCGCCGAAACCGCGTGACGCGAGGTGGCCGAGGACCTCCATGACGAGGTCTTCGGGGACGCTGGCGCCGGAGGAGACGCCGACGGTGGTGGCGCCGTCGAGCCACTCGTCCTGGATCTCGGAGGCGTAGTCGACGAGGTGGCCGGCCCGGGCGCCGGCGCCCAGGGCGACCTCGACGAGGCGGACCGAGTTCGAGGAGTTGGTGGAGCCGACGACGATGACCACGTCGCAGTCGGGTGCGATCTCCTTGATCACGTGCTGCCGGTTGGAGGTGGCGTAGCAGATGTCGTCGCTGGGCGGCGACTGGAGCAGCGGCAGCCGGGTCTTGAGGCGGGCCACGGTCTCCATCGTCTCGTCGACGGAGAGGGTGGTCTGGGACAGCCAGACGACTTTGGCGGGGTCGCGGACGACGACGTTGTCGACGTCGTCGGGGCCGTCGACGAGCTGGATGTGCGCGGGCGCCTCACCGGCGGTGCCGACGACCTCCTCGTGGCCCTCGTGGCCGATGAGCAGGATGTCGTAGTCCTCGGCGGCGAACCTCCGGGCCTCGTGGTGGACCTTCGTCACCAGGGGGCAGGTCGCGTCGATGGCCTTGAGGTTGCGCTCGCGGGCCTGCTCGTGGACCTCGGGCGCGACGCCGTGGGCGGAGAAGACGACGGTGGCGCCCTCGGGCACCTCGTAGTTCTCCTCGACGAAGATCGCGCCGCGGGCTTCGAGGGTGCTGACCACGTGCTTGTTGTGCACGATCTGCTTGCGCACGTAGACCGGGGCGCCGTAGAGCTTCAGCGCCTCCTCGACGGTCTGCACGGCGCGGTCGACACCGGCGCAGTAGCCACGCGGCTTGGCGAGCAACACCCGTTTACGAGCTTCAGTCACCCGGCCATGGTACGTGGCCGCCGGCCTCCCCGCCCATGGCGAGATGTGCGGCACAGCCGTGCATACTCCCCGGTCATGACGAGTCGCATCATTCGGTTGACGGTGGGTCAGCTGAGTCTCACCTTCGGCATGTTCTGGCTGGTCATGAGCTTGACGGTGGCGGTGGACCGGCATGTGTTCGCGGGTGCGGCGGTGGCCGGGGGCGGGCTGGTGCTGCTGTTGTGGCGGCGGATCCGGCTGCCCGTCCGGCCGGTGGTGACCGGTTCGGTGGTGTTCGGGGTGGCCGGGACGGTGGTGGGGCTGGTCGTGCGGACCGTCTCCACGGGTGGGATGTTCGGCTGGTCCGAGAGCCGGGGCTGGCCGTTCGGCTGGCTGAGCCGCGGCGGGCTGGCGGACACTCCGGACGGGGCGCACCGGCGGGCGATGGCCGGCGGATGGGGAACGGACCTGGCGCGTCTGGCTGCGGACGTGACCGTGTGGGCGTACGCGGGGCTGGTGTTGATCTGTCTGCTCGGTCTTGTCGTGCGGGCCCAAAAGGCACACAGGACCCCGGAACGGGCGGAATAATCCCTGTTCATGAGCATGGAGCAGTGGCCGTCGATTCCGGCCGTGCTCCGTGTGATGGCCGGGTGGTTCCTGCTCGGGATCGGCCTGCTGGACCTGGCGGTGGCGGCCGACGGCGGCCCGGCCGGAGGCTTTCTGGTCTTTCATCTGATGATCGCGGCCGGTGGGGTGCTGCTGCTGTTGCGGCGGCGGCCGGTGCCGGGCCGTGCCGGGTACGCGGTGGCGGCGGGCCTGGTCGCGGCGGCGATCGTGGCGACCACGCTGCCGGAGACGTCCGCCTGCTGCATGGAGGACTATCCGGGGCGGCACGGCTATCCGTTCCCGTTTCTGGGTGCCGGTGGCGGGCTGCACGTCGACCCGCTGTACCTGGCCGCGGACCTGATTTTCTGGGCGTGTGCGGGCCTGCTGGCGGTGGTCCTGCTGGCGCTGGTCGAGCGGGTGCTGCCGGAGCGGCGCACGCCGGTGGACCTGAGCCGGTACAACGCGTACGCCGAGCCGTCGGCGCGCGGCGAAAATGTCGGTGGGCTTACGTAATCTGGCCGGGTGAACGAGCCCGAGAGCGCGCCGCGCAGTTCCGCCGACGAGCCGTGGCCGGTCCGTGTGGTCAGTCAGAAGATCACCGCGTGGATCAGCCGGCTCGGCTGGGTCTGGGTCGACGGGCAGGTCGCGCAGATCAGCCGCCGTCCCGGTTCCAACGTGGTGTTCCTGACGCTGCGTGATCCGTCGGCCGATCTGAGCCTGACCGTCACGACCAGCCATGACGTGCTGCATGCCGGTGCGCCGGAGCTGGCCGAGGGCGCCCGGGTGACGTTGCACGCCAAGCCGGAGTTCTATCCCGGCCGCGGCACGTTGAGTCTGCGCGCCGACGAGATCCGCCAGGTCGGTATCGGTGAGTTGCTGGCCCGGCTGGAGAAATTGAAACGCCTGCTGGCCGCGGAGGGCCTGTTCGCCCGGGAGCGCAAGCGGCGGCTGCCGTTCCTGCCCGGCCGGATCGGCCTGATCACCGGGCGGGCCAGTGCGGCCGAGCGTGACGTGCTGATGAACACGCGGCGCCGCTGGCCGTCGGTGGACTTCCGGGTGATCAACGTGCCGGTGCAGGGCCCGACCGCGGTGGCGCAGATCATCGACGGGCTGAAAGTGCTCGACGGCGACGACACGGTCGACGTGATCGTGATCGCCCGGGGTGGCGGGAGTGTGGAGGATCTGCTGCCGTTCTCCGACGAGGCGCTGTGCCGGGCGGTGTTCGCCGCCCGGACTCCGGTGGTCAGCGCGATCGGTCACGAGACGGACGCGCCGCTGCTCGACTACGTCGCCGACGTGCGCGCGTCGACGCCGACCGACGCGGCCAAGCGGATCGTGCCGGACCTGGCCGACGAGCAGCGGCTGATCGCGCAGGCGCGGGGCCGGCTGGACCGGGCGGTGCTCGGCCTGATCGACCGGGAGCGGCATCGGATCGACGCGTGGCGGTCCCGGCCGGTGCTGGCCCGGCCGGAGGCGCTGATCGATCAGCGGGGTGCCGAGGTCACGGCGTTGCGGGACCGGGCCGGCCGCAGTCTGGAGCATCGGGTCCGCCGGGCCGACGACGCGCTGGAGCACACGGTGGCCCGGCTGCGGGCGCTGTCGCCGGCCAAGACGCTGGAGCGTGGTTACGCGATCGTGCAACGCCCCGACGGTCAGGTGGTCCGCGCCGCGGACGAAGTGGCCGCGGACGACATTCTTCGGGTCCGGCTCGCCGAGGGCGAGCTGCGAGCAGCGGTATTGGAGAGCTGATGAGCGACGAGAAACTGTCCTACGAGCAGGCCCGCACCGAGCTGGCGTCGGTGGTGGAGCGGCTGGAGCAGGGCGGCGGCACCCTGGAGGAGTCGCTGGGCCTGTGGGAGCGCGGCGAGAAACTGGCCGATGTCTGCCACCGCTGGCTGGACGGGGCCCGGGAGCGGATCGAGGCGGCCCGGGCGGCGCGCGCCGAGGATTAGAGGGCGGCTGCCAACTTCTCCAGGTTCGTGGTGTCGGCGCTGTTGCCGATGATCACGATCGTCCGGGGCTGCTCGGTGAGGATCAGGGCGGTCTCGTTCTTCCGTCCGGTGTAACGCATCCAGGTGCGTTCACCGGTGCGGTAGGCGCCGGTCCGTTTCCCCTCGGCGCCGACCTCGGCCGGGACGAGCACGTCCGGCGCGATGGTGCTCTGGATCAGCAGGATCGGCTCGGCGTCGGGGTCGACGTAGCCCAGGCGCAGTGTCGCCCCGCCGTCCTCGCGGCGGAAGTTGGCCGAGGTGACGTGCCAGTCGTCGCCGAGGCCGGCCGGTCGGGCGACCGGGAACTCGCGGGTCGCGAGCTCGATCGACGAGGTGGGGTCCACCGCGATCGGCTGGTCGCCGTCGAGGACGACCCGGTAGAAGGTGAGGAACAGCGCGATCGGCACGAGCAGGACCAGCAGCGACATGATCATGTCGCGCGGGCGGCGCTCCTCCCTGGCGGACAGGCGGGCGGCGGGCGGTTCGGCGGCGGGCACCGGCGAATCGGCGGCGGAGGCCGACGGTGAGGCGGCGGCCGGCGCCGTCGGTGAGACGGCGGGCGCCGGCGGTTCGGCGGCGGGCGTGACGGCGGGTTCCACGAACCCCATTGTTAACCACGTCGCTGAAACGGGACTTGGCACGTCCTCGGATGCCAGGATCGGAGGCGTCACTGCCCCGCAACGTCGCGAGGAGGCCGCCGTGCCCGCCCGAGTCCCTCAGGATCTCGACCGCAACATCGCCCTCGACCTCGTCCGCGTGACCGAGGCCGCCGCCATGGCGGCCGGTCGCTGGGTCGGCCGAGGCGACAAGAACGGCGGTGACGGTGCCGCCGTCGACGCCATGCGCAAACTCATCAACTCGATCCAGATGCGCGGCGTCGTCGTCATCGGTGAGGGTGAGAAAGACGAAGCACCGATGCTCTTCAACGGCGAACGGGTCGGCGACGGCACCGGCCCGGAGGTGGACGTCGCGGTCGACCCGATCGACGGCACCACGCTGATGAGCAAGGGCATGCCCGGTGCGATCGCGGTCCTCGCGGTCGCCGAGCGGGGTGCCATGTTCGACCCGAGTGCGGTCTTCTACATGGACAAGATCGCGGTCGGCCCGGACTGCGCCGACGTCGTCGACATCGACGCCGGGGTGAAGGAGAATCTGCGGCGCATCGCCAAGGCGAAGCGGTCCAGCGTGTCCGACGTCACGGTGTGCATTCTGGACCGTCCGCGGCACGCGAAGCTGGTCGAGGAGGTGCGGCATGCCGGCGCCAACATCAAGTTCATCTCCGACGGGGACATCGCCGGTGCCATCTCGGCGGCCCGTCTGGAGTCCGACGTCGATGTGCTGATGGGGATCGGCGGCACACCCGAGGGCATCACCGCGGCGTGTGCCCTGAAATGTCTCGGCGGCACGATTCAGGCGAAACTGTGGCCGCTCGACGACGCCGAGCGGGAGAAGGCGATCGGTGGCGGCCACGACCTCGATCGGGTCCTCTCCACCGACGACCTGGTCACCGGCGACAACTGCTTCTTCGTCGCCACCGGTGTGACCAGCGGTGACCTGCTGAAGGGGGTGCGTTACCGGTCGGGTGGGGCGCACACCCAGTCGATCGTGATGCGGTCCAAGAGCGGCACGATCCGGGTCATCGACTCGTACCACCGTCTGGAGAAGTTGGCCCTCTACTCGGCTGTCGATTTCGACGGGCACCTGCCGACGGTTCCGCATTCCTGACCGATTCCGGTCAAGGTCTTGATCCGGTACGGCGTGGTTCGCCCCGCCGTACCGGCACCGTCCCGTGGCCTCCCGCGCGACGTCCGCGATGGCGGGGATCAAGCGCAGCCGGGCCGCCGGGTCTGCGCGTCGCGCCCGATCAGCGGCGCCGGGTTTTCCGCGTCGCACCCGGTCAGCGGCGCGCGGTTTCCGCGTGGCGACCGGTCAGCGCCGGGTTTCCGCGTCGCGCCCGGTCAGCGGCGCCGGAAGATGAACGCCGCCACCACGCCGCCGAGCAGGCCCAGCAGATGCCCCTGCCAGGAGACGCGCTGATCGGTGGGAAGCACGTTGAACAGCTGGTACCAGTAGAGCAGCCCGATGAAGCCGGCGACCGCGAAGTGCCACCAGCTGCGTTCCACCAGCCCGCGGGTCAGCAGCAGCCCGAGATAGCCGAAGATGACGCCGCTGGCGCCGACGACCACGGTGTTCGGGTCGCCGATGAACCACACCCCGACACCGGCCACCGCCATGATCAGCGCAGTCGACCAGATGAACCGGCGTGCACCGCCGGCCAGGACGAACGTGCCGAGCAGGATGAGCGGGACCGCGTTGCCGTAGAGATGCCCCCACCCGTCGTGCAGCAACGGGCTGAACAGGATGCCGTCGATGCCCTGCATCGAGCGGGGAATGATGCCGCCGGCCAGGTCGAGGGTCCCCGGGCCGAGGGCGATGTCGATCACCTCGATCAGGAACAGGGCCGGGACCACGGCACACATCGTCACGAACGCGCGCCCCAGCGATGCGTAGAAAGCCTCGGTACCGAATCGTCCCGCCTCGTCCGAGCGTGCGGCGGCCGCCCATTCGTAGCCCATGACGTCGATGGTGGCAGGGCGGAGCCAGTGCGGCCAGTCGGGCGTCAGCTCAGTTTGCGGGCCGCGGCCTCGATGTCGGTACGGAACTTGGCGATCTGGGTGTAGACGCCGGAGTAGCCGTCGCGGGCGCAGCCGAGCCCCCAGCTGACGATGCCGACCTGCACCCACCGGCCGAGGCGGTCGCGGCGCACCATCGGCCCGCCGGAGTCGCCCTGGCAGGTGTCGACGCCGGGCCGGCCGGCGCAGATGGACTCGTCGCGGACCAGCTCCACGCCGGCCTTGCGGTAGGCCTTGGCGCACTCCTCGTCCGGGATCGTCGGCACGGTCGCGTAGTGCAGCCGCCGCTCCTGCTGTAGCGCCGTCTCCCGGGTCTGTCCCCAGCCCATCACCGTGAACCGGCCCTCGTCGACGTCGTCCGGGGTGATCGGGAGGGTGGGCAGTGTCAGTTCGCGGTCCAGTCGGACCACGGCCCAGTCGTCGCCGCTGGTCTCGGTGACGAAATCCGGGGAGCGGTAGACCTCCACCGACTTGACCGTGATCGCGGACCGGGACTGCAGGTCGGTGGCGCCGGCGGTCACGGTGATCCGGTTGTTGGGGCCGGTCGGGCCGACGCAGTGCCCGGCGGTGAGGACGACCCGGGGTGCGGTCAGGGCGCCGCCGCAGCCCATCGACAGCCGTACCGCCCAGGGGAACCTTCCGTTACCGGCGACCTTGCCGCCGACGACCTCGCGCACCGGTGGCCGCCCGAAATCCGCCCGAGCGGGCAGTTCCGTGCCTGAGAGAGCAACAGCCAGGAGGCACAATGCCACGTTCCGGACCATGTGGACATTTGATCACAGCAAAACGGGGCCGCGCGGAAACCCGCGCAGCCCCGTCGCCGGGTTCGTCAGTACCAGCCCACGTTCTGCGAGTGACTCCACGCGCCACACGGAGTGTCGTAGCGGCCCTTGATGTAGCCGAGACCCCACTCGATCTGGGTAGCCGGGTTCGTCTTCCAGTCCGAGCCGGCCGAGGCCATCTTGCTGCCCGGCAGGGACTGCGGAATCCCGTACGCCCCGGAGCTGCTGTTGAGGGCCTTGTAGTTCCAGCCGCTCTCCTTCTTCCACAGCTTGTCCAGGCACGGGAACTGGTTGAGCCCGAAGCCCTCCTCGAGCATGAGCGCGCAGCCGATCTTGCGGCTGCCGCTGTACTCGTTGCAGGACTCGGGGATCTCGCCGGTGTAGGCGACCGGGCCCGAGGCCTCCTCGGCCTTCTTCGCCTCTTCGGCCTCCTTGGCCTCTTTGGCTTCGATGACCTCTTTCTCCAGCTTCCGCGCCTTCGAGGCGGCGGACTGGACCTCGGTGGCGGCCTTCGCGGCGGCGGCCTCCTCGGCGACCACGCGGTGCGCGCGGGCGGCGGCGTGATCGGCCTGACGCGCCTTCAACAGCCGTACCTCGTCCTCGTTGGCCTGCAGGACGAGCTGCGCCTGCGCGCTCTGCTGCTGGACGTCCCGGTTCTGGCCCAGGTACACACCACCGGTGAGACCCAGAACGAGAAGACCGACCGAGGCCGCACGGACACCCATCCGGCTCCAGAGCCGCTTCACGAAGAATCCCTTCGTCGGGGGCAAGGAAGCGGCGCGTCGTCACCCCGGCTGGGGCGGATCACGCCGCATGTTGCTCGCCGAACACCATGGCGCAACGTGAAGTGGATGTGAAACGCCAGCGTGGCTAAGTGACTTTAGTCACACGACTTACCGGGTGAATCCGGCACGAAGTGGCCACGCTGGCGTTCTCACGATCGGCTACAGCGGGATTTCCTCCAGCAGGTCCGTCACCACCTCGGCAATCGGTGAACGCTCGGACCGCGTGAGGGTTACGTGCGCGAAGATCGGGTGACCCTTCAGCGCCTCGATCACCGCGGTGACGCCGTCGTGCCGGCCGACCCGCAGGTTGTCCCGCTGGGCGACGTCGTGGGTCAGCACGACCCGCGAGTTCTGCCCGATCCGGGACAGCACGGTCAGCAGCACGTTGCGTTCCAGCGACTGCGCCTCGTCGACGATCACGAAGGCGTCGTGCAGGCTCCGGCCCCGGATGTGGGTCAGCGGCAGCACCTCCAGCATGCCGCGGGCCAGCACCTCATCGAGCACGTTGGCGTGCACCACCGCGCCCAGGGTGTCGAAGACCGCCTGCGCCCAGGGCGACATCTTCTCCGACTCGCTGCCGGGCAGATAACCGAGTTCCTGGCCGCCGACCGCGTAGAGCGGACGGAACACCACCACCTTCTTGTGGCGGTTGCGCTCCATCGTCGCCTCCAGGCCCGCGCAGAGCGCCAGCGCCGACTTGCCGGTGCCGGCCCGGCCGCCCAGCGACACGATCCCGATCTGCTCGTCCAGCAGGATGTCCAGCGCCACCCGCTGCTCGGCCGACCGGCCCCGCAGCCCGAACGCGTCCCGGTCGCCGCGGACCAGCTTGATCGACTTGTCCGGGTTCACCCGGGCCAGCGCCGATCCGCGCGGCGAGTGGATCACCAGGCCGGTGTGGCACGGCAGGTTGTCCGACTCCTCCACCTCCAGCGCGTCACCGGCGTAGAGCGAGGCCACCTGCTCCTCGGAGAGTTCCAGGTCGGCCATGCCGGTCCAGGTCGGGTCGCTGGCCTGGCCGTGCCGGTACTCGTCGGCGGTGATACCGACCGCGGCGGCTTTCACGCGCAGCGGCATGTCCTTGCTGACCAGTGTCACCTCGCGGCCCTCGGCGGCGAGGCCCAGCGCCACCGACAGGATGCGGGTGTCGTTCGAGTCGTTGCGGAAACCCAGCGGGAGCACGCTCTGATCGGCGTGGTTCAGCTCGACCCGCAGCGTGCCGCCCTCGTCGTTGCAGAGCACCGGCTGGTCCAGGCGGCCGAACTTGATCCGCAGCTCGTCCAGCATCCGCAGCGACTGCCGGGCGAACCAGCCCAGCTCGGGGTGGTGACGTTTGCCCTCCAGCTCGGAGATGACCACGAGAGGCACGACCACCTCGTGGTCGGTGAACCGGCGGAATGCCGCCGGGTCGGACAGCAGGACCGAGGTGTCCAGGACGAAGACCCTGCCGGCCGGGGCGGGTTCCGCGTCGGCGTGCCGGTCCCGGGTCCTACGGCGACCCGTCGTGGCACGGCTGCTGGAGACTCTGTCGGCCGGGTTCTGGTCGACCCCGGCATCGGTACGGCGAGATGTCACAGGCCTGCTCCAGCGGGCGTGCAACCCGGTCCGCCCGCGGTCCGCCACCTACCGGTCGCCGGCCCTCTGCACGGGGTCGGATTGCGGTCCCCGTGGCGCAGTCGTCGCAGGTCCGGGCCGACCGGCTGGCCCGGGATGACCCCGTGCCATGACTCAAACGCTAGCGGTCAACTACGTCCCGCGGTAGTGCGCAAAATCGGGCACTGGAGGGTGACGCTCGCCTCCGTGCAAATCGGTGGGCTTAAAAGACGACCATCCGCGGGTAATCTGACTCCCGTGGCAGAGACAGTGCGTCCGATACACCCGCTGACCACCGACGAGGCGTGGGAGTTCACCGCTTCACGCGCCTCCGCGACCACGTTCTTCTTCGACTTCGACGGTGTCCTCTCCCCCGTCACCGACGACCCCGACGCCTCCCAGCCGGTGCCCGAAGTGCTCGGAGTCCTGGAGCGTCTGGCCGACGCGGTCGCCCGAGTGGCGATCGTCTCCGCCCGTCCGGTCAGTTTCCTGCGGTCCCGGTTCTCCAGCCTCGACAACGTCGACCTGCACGGCCTCTACGGCCTGGAGGTCTGGCACGACGGCCAGGTCGTCACCGAGCCCGCCGCCCTCGACTACGTGCCCGCCATGGCCGCTCTCGCCGATCAGGCCCGCACCGAGCTGCCCGCCGACATCCTCGTGGAGTACAAGAGGCTCTCCGTCGCCGTGCACTACCGCACCGCCCCCGACCACGGCCCCACCGTCGAGCGCTGGGCCCACGAGCAGGCCGAGCGCCTCGGTCTGCGCACCCAGCGCGGCCGCATGGTGGTCGAGCTCAAACCGCCGGTCGACCAGGACAAGGGCATGGTCATCACCGAGAGCGTCCGCAACGCCGGCTGCGCCTGGTATTTCGGGGACGACATGTCCGACATCAAGGCTTTCGACGCGCTGCGCGCCCGCGAGGCCGTCGACCCGGCCTTCTTCGGCATGGCCGTCGCCGTCGCCAACCCCGAGACCGGCGCCGAGGTCTCCAGCGCCGCCGACCTCACCCTCGAATCCCCCGACGCGGTGGCCGCCTTCCTCACCGAGGGCCTGCGCCGCTTCTAACCCCTATCCGGTACGAGCCAGGCCGCCCACCGAAACCACGCCCTCCCCGGGCTACCCCGCGACGCAGGCGCTCCCTCCCGGCCCCAGCGCGCCCGCCGGGCCGAATCCGCCCGTCCCGGTTCAAGCGCGCTAGCGCCTCGTCATGCGACCTTGAACGGGTAATCCGGGTGGCGGATCTTGGACTTGGTCGCGTATCCGGTTTTCGGGCGGGCGCGCTGGTTGTGCCAGCGGATGTAGTCACCGATCGCCGTGTCTTGCTCGGCGTGGGTGCGGTGGTCGGTGCCGTTGAGGGCGAAGTAACGCAGGGCGGCGAACTCGGCCTCGATCCAGTTCAGCCAGGAGCTGTAGGTCGGTAGGAAGACCAGTTCGACGTCGTTGGCCTGGCACCAGGCCCGGACGGCAGGGTGTTTGTGTGGGGAGAAGTTGTCCAGGATCAGATGGAGCGTCTGTCCTGGCCAGCGGCGTCGGAGGCTCTTGAGGAAGTCGAGGAACTCGGCCGAGCGTTTGCGGTCCCTAATCCGGTAGTGGATCTTCCCGGTGGTCAGGTCGAGGCTGGCGATCATGTGCCGGACACCGTGGTCACGGTGGTAGGTCGCCCGGAGCCGGACCGGCCGGCCTCGCGGTTTCCAGGCTCTACCCGGCCGGGGTTGCAGGTTCAGCGGTCCGAACTCGTCGACGCAGACGACCCGGCCACCAGCCGGTGGATGGTCGTAAAGATCGAGAATCGCTCGCATCTTCGCGGTGAAGTCGGGGTCGTTGCTGGCCTTCCACGTCTTCGACGCCTGCCAGGTGACACCGCGTTCGTGCAGGATCCGCCGGACGGTCTCGATGCTGATCGCGGCGACCCGGCCGCTGTCGATCAGGTAGTCACGCAGCTTGGACAGTGACCAGCAGGAGAACGGCCGGCCGAGGAATCGGGGGTCACACCGGGCGATCACGCAGATCCAGTCACGGCTCTGCTCACTGATCT
>NZ_QGGR01000059.1 GCF_003148685.1 Actinoplanes xinjiangensis
CTCCTCGTTTCGGTCCGCCGGATTCTGCGACCGGCGGAGGGGTCTGCATGCCGACCGTAGGGACGGCCGACAAAAAGGCGTCCGGCGCCGCACCCCCGAGGAAGCGAGAGCGCCGCAGCAATGGCTGGCAGCGTCACAGCGGATGTGGCCGGGCTTCCAGCACCGTCACCGTCGCTGATGACACTATCCGAGGCCGCACGATGTCCGGGTCACGGTCGCCGTCGTCGGTGCCGGCCCACTCCCAGATGCCGGCGCCCTTGCGGCAGTGCTCGATCGCCTGATCCATGTCGAGCCACTGCAACTGCGGCTGCTTGTCGATGACGATCAGGTTGACGTACGACCGGGAGCGGAAGCAGTGGTCGGCGACCGACAGCAGGGTGTTCGCGTCCGGCGGCAGGTAGACGCGGGCCACGTTGCCGCGCTGGGGTTGAGCACCACCTGGATGAGGGTTCGGCGTGGCGGTGGGAGCGTGCACGGGTGATCTACTACCAACGGTCCCGCCGAATAAGGGCCTTTTGCCTTGTTGGCCGTCGGCGTATCAGCCACGCTGAACAGTGAAAAGGCCCTGTGCGGAGCCGTCACCTCACCCGAACTGACTCGAGGCGCGGGAACGCTCGGGGGTGTTGGTGGCTGAGGGGATGACGCCATGGGGAAGCAGGCACGAGACCGGTCCAGGGACCTCCGCAAGGCGCAGACAGCGATCGCCGAGCAGCGGGGGAAGCGCCGGCCGCTGGTCGTGGGAGGCATCACGGTCATCGTGGTTCTGCTTGTCGCGATTGTAGTGGCCGTGGTGAATGCGGTAGGTGACCGCGATCCCGCAACCAGCTCGGGTGCGCTGGTGGCTCCGAAAAGCGCCACCGCGGCCGGGGCGCTGGTACTCGGACAGGCAGCCGCACCGGTGAGGTTGGAGGTGTACCTGGACTACATGTGCCCGTTCTGCGGCCGGTTCGAGCAGGCCAACAGCGGCGAACTCGACAAGCTGATGGCTGATGGCACGGTACGGCTGGAGCTGTATCCTCTGTCGTTCCTGGACCGGATGTCGGAGGGGTCACGGTACTCCACCCGCGCAGCGAATGCGGTCGCCACGGTCGCCGACCGGGCGCCGGAGAAGGCGGCAGCCTTCAATGAGGCATTGTTCGACAATCAGCCGCAGGAAGGCACTGAAGGCCTGTCGAATGCCCGGATCGCCGAACTGGCTCAGCAGGCAGGTGTACCGCAGGACGTCGTCGACGTCCTCGACGATCACATCTTCGAACCATGGATCGCGAAATCCACCGAGGCAGTGTTCGACACCGGAATTTCCAGCACACCCACCGTGAAGATCAACGGCGAAGTCTTCAAGGGTGACCTTTACACCGTCGGCGCACTCACTCAGGCGGTCATTGCGGCGAAAGGTCAGCAGTGAGCGTCATCCTGGCCGGGTTTCGGCAGGCACGGCACTCCAACGTCTGGATCTTCGGCACGATGCTGTTCTCCGCGTGCCTGAGCCTGCTCGCCTCGTTCGTACTGTCGATCGACGCAGTCCGCCTGGCCGCAGACCCGGACACCGCGCTCTCCTGCAACATCAACTCGGTGATCAGTTGCGGCGCCGTCGCCACCTCCTGGCAGGCGGGACTGTTCGGCTTCCCGAACGCGTTCCTCGGATTGGTCGCCGAACCGGTCGTGATCACCATTGCGGTCGCCAGCCTCGGTGGTGTGCGGTTCCCGCGCTGGTTCATGTTCGCCGCGCAGGTCGTCTACACCCTCGGGGTAATCTTCGCGTACTGGCTGTTCTACCAGTCGATCGCGCATATCGGAGCGCTGTGCCCGTGGTGCTTGCTGGTCACGGTCTCCACCACCCTGGTGTTCACCACCCTTACCCACGTCAACATCCGTGACGGCAACCTACCCGTCCCGGCCCGGCTGCGTTCGACGCTAAAGTCTGCGATCGAGGCTGACCTGGACGCCATCGCGGTGACCATCTGGCTGCTCCTCCTGGCCCTGCTCGTGGTGACCAAGTACGGCTCGCAGCTGTTCGGTTGATCGGCTAGACACCTATCAGGGTCGAGGTCTCGATCGGGTCCAAAAGTGACTCTTCTGAGGGATCGAAGGTTCCGGTTGGGATCAGTTGTGCTGGTGGTATGCGGTCTGGCGATGGTCGAAGTCGGTGTACCAGTGGCGGCGGGCCTGGGCCTGCGGGGGTGCCGAGGCGCTGGCCAGCAAGGGCGCCCCGGGGCCGGAACCGCGGTTGTCTGATGAGCAGTTGTCGCGGTTGAAGCAGCGCCTCGGTGAGGGGCCGGCGGCGGCCGGGTACGGCGATGACCAGCGGTGGACCCTGGCCCGGGTGGTCGCGCTGATCGCCGCGATGTTTCACCTGCGGGTCTCGATCACCACCGCCTGGCAGGCCATGCGCCGCCTCGGCTACACCGCGCAGATGCCGATTCACTGGGCGAGCGAACGTGACGAGGACGCAATCGCCCACTGGGGCGGGTATCAGTGGCCGTCGCTGAAAGGGTCGCCGCCAGGAGCGGCGCGTGGATCTGTTTCGCCGACGAGTACGGGCAGACGTTAAGGGCGCACAAGGCCACGACCCGGGCGCCGAAGGATGTGACCCCGGTCGTCACGGTGACCGCGAAGGCCCCCGTGCGGGTGTCGGTGGCCGGGCAGTGGTGTTACCGGCCCGGCCACCGCTTCGCCAGGTGTCCGCGCCGCTTCGATGCATACCAGCCAGCCGTGGCGGTTCGTGAGGCTGCTGGGCCCGCCCTGCCCGGGGTGTGTTTCTTCCTGAGTGGCTTTCTCGATGTTGGTCGGGCCGCCAGGTCGTATCGGTCCTGGTAGCGGCTGGTGTGGGTGCGTTGGTGTTCTTGCTGGACATGAAACTTCCAGTAGGCGGGAAATCGCCGTTCGCGATTACGGCTCGCAGCAGGAGCACGGCCCTGCGCCGGCCGCCTCGGTCGTGGCGAGCGGCAGCGGGTCAGCAGTGCAGGGCGTCGTGGAGGCGTTTCGCCTCGCGTACCAGCCGGGTGCCACCCCCACGGTGGGCGACCTCGGCCAGCCCGGGAATCTGCTGTCGTGCGCCGACCGCCGAGGCGACCTGTGCGGCGAGCATGAGTAGATCCGGCAGCCCGCGAGGCGCCGGTGCGAGTAGGACCGGAACGGCTCCCGTCAGCAGTTCCCACACCGCGGCGGACGCGCCCGCGGCGTGGGCGTCGCCCAGGCCGGGCACCACCCGGGTCAGTTTGACGGTGCCGTCGCCGCACAGGTCGCCGAGGTCGGCGCCGAGCCGGGCCGCGAACGGGGCCGAGTCGGCGGCCAGCGCCAGGAACGCGTCCACGGCGGCGACCCGGTCGGTGTCGTGGCGGGCTCCCAGCCCGTAGGCGACGGCGAGCGACATCGCCGGGCCGGGTGGGCCGCCGGCGGTGGCGAGCAGCGGCAGCAGGCCGGCTTCGCCACGATTGTCGAGGTCGGCGAGGGCCGCAATCCGGGGTAGTCCCCACGCCGCGATCACTTCACGGTGGTGGGGCAGCACCATGGTGCGCAGGTCGGCGGCGAGGGTGGGTTCGCGGGCGAACCAGTCCGGCTCCGGTGGGTGGGTCAGGGTGACGAGCCGGGGTTCGAGGCGTAGGTCGCGCATGGCGGTGGGAGCGAGGTTGGCCAGCACCCGGCGTGGCGCGAACGGTGACGTGGCGGAGAGACGGAACGTCGGCCCGGAGCGTTGTTCCCAGCGGGTGCTGATCGGGTCGGGCAGTCCGCCGGCGGTGATCCAAGCGGCGAACCGGTGGCCGGCGGGGCTGGTCAGCCTCGCCGCCCGGGCCGCCAGGTCGCCGGCGACGGTCCGGGGCGTCCGCAGCAGCGCCTGTTCCAGGTCCAGCTGCCAGGGCTGCCAGCCGTCGGCTTCGGCGCGGCACAGCCGGTCGAACAGCGTCTCGGCGTCGAGGTTGCCGTCGACGTGGGTGGGGGTGGACACCAGCATCGGGACCGGTGTGGCCGCGATGTTCATCGCGATCTCGCAGACGCGCAGCGGCAGCACGCCGTCCGGGCCGGTCGGCAGCACCGGTGTGTTCGCGGGGACGGGCCCGCCGTCCCGGGCCGCGCGGACGGCCTCGGTCATCCGTGCCCAGCCGGGGCCGCGCTGGTCGGGCCGCAGGACGGCTTGGATCACCTCGCCGAGGAAACCGGCCGGCGCCTGGTGGCGCAGCGGGCCGACCCACAGCTGTGCCGAGCATCGTTTCAGTACCGGGTCGAGGGCCGCCGCCAGGTCGTCGCGGGCGACGGTGGCACCGAGACCCACCAGCCCGGCGAGTACCCGTTCCCAGCGCACCGCCGACTCGTCGTGCACGATCGCGACGATCTCCTCGGCGAGTTCGGCAACGTCGGTGATCGGCGGCGGGAACATGGCCGGCGGTGGCGGTGAAGGCAGCGCCGGCATCCCTGCCGGCGGCCGGGCAACGGGCACCGACGACGGCGGGGCCTGGACGGGTGAGGGGGTGGCGGCCGGCGCAGGCTCGAACAGTGCTGCCGCTCGGGCGGCGACGTCACCGGTGAGCACGGTAGCGGCCTGGGCAAGCCGGGCGGTGGTGGCGGTGTCTAGGCGGGTGCGGTGGCGTGCGATCGTCGCCAGGGCTCGGTCTTGGATGTCGAGGGCCGGGTGTTCGAACGCGGCGGCGGCCGTCTCGAGCACCTCACCGGCCCGGCCCGGCTCGCGGGCGGCCACCTTACCCAGCCAGGTCAGTTGCGCTTTCACGAAGGCTTTCTCCGGGCGGCGAAGGGCGCCCTCGCTCGCCTCGATCAGCGTGTCGAGGTCGAGCCGGCCGGCGGCGTCGACGGCGAGCAGGGCCCGCTGCGCGACTCCGGCGACCGCCGGCGGGGCCTCGGCGAGGATCCGGGTGAGCTCGGGCAGGAAGCCGGCGAGTTCGTCGACGGTGGGTGCGAGGGTATCGAACTGCACCACGAAGGGCCTCAGGGCCGCCGTCCGGTCGCCGCGGGCGAGCCTGTCGACGGTGGCGGCCAGGATCCGGCGCCGGTCGAGGCGGCCCTCGGCGACCAGCTCGGCCACCACGAGGGGCAGGACCGGCCGGGGATCGTCGCGGTCGGCGGTCGTGTCCCAGGACTGCTGGGCCGCCGCGTCACCCAGGCCGTCGATCTCGAAGACGGCGGGTAGCAGCAGGTCCAGCCACGGGTCGTCGCGCAACCGGGTCGCCAGCGGCGGGTGCCGCACAAGCCCGCGGGGCCGCAACAGGTCCCTGAGCCAGCCCCGCACGACGCCTTCGGTGACCGGTGGCACCGCACCGGACTCCAGCAGCAGCGCCGAGGTCAGCCACCAGCCGCCGCCGCGGGCCGGCAGGCGCTCGGTGAGCCGGACGGCGAGCTCGCCCAGCCACGGCAGCGCGCGGGCCCGGAGGACCCGCAGCAAAGGTTCAGGGTCGTGGACGGCGGAGTTCCATGCGGTGCGCAGCTGTGCCCGGGTCAGCAGGGCGACGACGCGGGCAGTGGACGGCATGCAGGCGAGAGTGGCGAACACGTGCAGGGGCGCCGGGTCGCGGTCGAACGACAACCCGTTCGGACGGGCCAGGATCCGGTCCTGCACCTGGTCGGCGAAGGCGAGCCGCTGCTGCTCGCCGGCGGCGACGAACACGTCGGCGAGCTTGCCGAACGCTTTCCGCAGACCCAGCTCCTCGACCGTCTCCCACTCCAGGCTCACACCGTCACCCACCCCATGTCGATCATGACGTCGACCGTAGCCGGTGGGTACGACATTTGGCTTTGATGTAGGGCCTTGAAGATCGATTCGGGGCTTCGTAGGGTGCGTCGGGTCGGGTCCTTCCAGTACGGTTCGGTATACGACTGGTAGCACCGCTCTGGCGGTGACTCCTGTGATTCTGATCGTTCGGCTGGTATGGCCGCCCGGCGCACGGGATCGCTGTTCGGGAACCCGCGGCTGCGACACGAGCTTCGATGGACCGCTGCTACCGAATGTCTGGATTGTCGGTCTACGCCAACGACTTCACCGACGGCCTGGCCCTGCACGCCATCCGGCTGATCTTCGCCAACCTGGAACAGTCGGTGGTGCACGGCGACATCGAGGCCCGGGAGCGGATGCACAACGCCGGCACCATCGCCGGGATGGCGTTCGGCAGCGCGTTCCTCGGCATCGTGCACGCCATGTCGCATACTCTCGGCGCCACGTTCCACATCGCCCACGGTCGGACCAATGCGGTGCTGTTGCCGCACGTGATCCGCTACAACGGGACCCCGCCGTCGAAGCTGTCCGGCTGGCCGAAGTACGAGAGTTACCGGGCGCCGCAACGATTCGCAGAAATCGCGGGCATGCTCGGCCTGCCGGCCGGTACCCCCGCCGAAGCCGTGGAAGCCCTCGCCGCAGCGGTCGAACGGCTCCGGGCCGCGGTCGCAATCGAAGCCTCGTTCGCGCAGCTCGGCGTCGACGAGAAGGCGTTCCTGGCCGCCCTGCCGCAGCAGGCGTTGAACGCCTACGAGGACCAGTGCGCGCCGGCGAACCCGCGGATGCCGATGCTTGACGACATGCAGGAGCTGATGCGCGCCGCTTTCCACGGAACCGGCCACGACCAGTCGCAGCAGTGACCTGAGAACCCGGTCGCCGGCCGGCCCTCTCGCGGGTCAGCCAGCCCGCAGGTCACGACGGGCGGCGCCGGCTGACCCGGCCAGTACCAGCAGCGTGCCCGCCGCGGCGAGCCACAGCAGCGGGCCGACCGGCCGGTCGACGCCGGCGATGTCGGGAACGTGCTGGAAGAACCCTAGGTCTTGAATCCGGTCGGGTACACCGAGCAGGTCACCGAGCAGGGCGAGCAGGCTGCTGGCGGCCAGGGGCAGCCACGCCAGTGCGGCAAGGCGGGGCAGCGCACCGATCAGCAGGGTGGCGCAACCGATCATCGCCGCCGCGGTCGGCCACTGACCGAGGGCGTAGGCGAGGCTGCGGGCGGCGATGTCGTCACCGTCGAGGAACATCGGTGTGATCACCGCGGTGATCACACCGGTCACGGCGAGGACGACCGCACATCCGGCGGCGGCGACCGCGGCCTGCGCTGCCATCGGCGCCCACCGGCGTACACCGGTGGCCAGGACCTGTCCGGTCAGACCGGTGTCCTCGGCATGTCTTGCGGCCAGTACGGACAGGATCGCGAAGACGGACACGACGATCCCGATCACGGTGCCCCGGTAAGCGAGGTATCCGGCGGCCGGATCCCCGGTTCCGAGTTGGGCGCCGAGAAACCCGCCGACCTCACCGTCGCGTTGCTGCTCGACGGCTCCGGAGCCCATCGCGGCGAACAGGGTACCTATGGCGGCGACGGTCACCGTCCAGACCAGCAACGACGGACGCGCCAGCCGTGCCTGCAACCCGACCATGCCATGCACCCGCAACCGGCCGTTGCGGGCGTCGCGCCGCCGTAGCAGACCGGCCCCGAACTCCCGTCGCGCTGCCACCAGCACCGCGAGGACGACCAGGACCAGCACGGTGAGCAGCCCCGGGAGCAGAGCCGTCCAGCGGTCGACGGTGAACGGCTCGACCACCGCACGTAGCCCGAGCGGGCTCACCCAGTTGAGCCAGCCGACCTGCTGGGTGTCGGCGACCGCCCGGACTGCGAAGGCGACCCCCAGCGCCCCGAAACCCCACAGCCGCGCCTGACCGGCACTCGGCGCGACCTGCGCCGCCAGTACGGTGACGGCGGAGACGGTCAGGAACGTCACCCCGACGACCGCGGCGAACATCACGGTGCCGGACACGCTCACCCCATCGGACTGCCCGGCGGTGACCGTGATCGCGACGGCACAACCGGCCGTCAGCAGCACCGCCGCTCCGGTCAGAATGGTCAGCGCGCTGTACAGCGGCCGCAGCACGGTGACACCGCAGCCGCGCAGCAGTTCGAGGGACCCGTCGTCCTCGGCGGCGCGGGTCACCGCCACCGCGGTGAGTACCGCCATGACTGCGGCGAGGATGGTGACGAACGCGCCGATCTCCCAGGCGAACATCTGCGCGGCAGCGCCGGGATCCGGCAGCCGCCCGTACAACAGGGTGCTTCCGGGGTTCAACTGGGCGAGTTCGACGGCGGTCCGGCGCTGCCCCGCGGTGGGATAGGTCTGTTCGTAGGTGGACAGCGTGCAGCACAGACCTATCAGCGTGAGCGGCCAGCAGGTCAGCAGCAGCCGGTTCCGGAGCACCAGTAGCCGGGTCAGCGTCATCGGGCCGCCACCTCGTAGTGGCGCAGGAACAGGTCCTCCAGCTTCGCCGGGGTGCAGGTGATGTCGTCGGCGCCGGCTTCGGCCAGTACGCCCAGAACGGCGGGCACCAGAGGGCGGGGAACGGCAGTGCGCAGGATGCCGCCGTCGGTGGTGACGGTCACGCCGGTCCGGTGCAGCCGTTGCACGACAGTGTCGGCGTGCCCGGAGGACAAACGGGCGGTTACGGTGGATGCTGCGAGGTGGCGCATGTCGGCCAGTCGTCCGGATTCGACGAGCCGGCCGTCCTTGATGATGGTCACCGTGTCACAGACGTCTTCGACTTCGGCCAGGATGTGGCTGGACAGCAGGATCGTGCGCCCGGCCGCGACCGCGTCGTGGACACACTGCTGGAACACCTCTTCCATCAGCGGATCCAGCCCGGAGGTCGGTTCGTCGAGGATCAGCACATCGGTCGGGGCGGCGAACGCGGCGACCAGCGCGACCTTCTGCCGGTTGCCCTTGGAGTAGGTGCGCACCGACCGGCGGGTGTCGAGCGCGAAGGCGGCAGCCAGACGCTGTTCAGCTGCTTCATCGCGGCGGCCACGGAGACCGGCGAACGCGTCGAGGACCTGTTGTCCGGTCAGGTTCGGCCACAGGGTGACCTCGCCGGGAACGTAGGAGATTCGGGAGGTGACCGCGGCGCCATGGGTCGCCGGGTCGAGGCCGAGAACCCGAACCCGGCCGGCGGTGGCCCGGTACAGGCCGAGTAGCACCCGGATGGTGGTCGACTTGCCGGCCCCGTTGGGGCCGAGGAATCCGTGTACTTCGCCTCGGGCGACCTGCAGGTCGAGGTGGTCGACGGCGGTGAAGGAGCCGAAGCGCTTCACCAGCGTGCCCGTGTCGATGACCGTGTCCGTCATGCTCCCTGCCCTTTCTCGATCATGGTCAGAACGGCGTCACCGATCACCTGGGCGATAGGCCGCTGTGCCGGGTCGGCGAGCCGGACGTAAAGGTCGACGGCACGGCCGGCAACGTCGAGGTCGATGCCCTTCAGGAGACCGTGAAGGTCTGCGCCGACGTGCCGGGTGACCCGGGCGACGACCGCGTCGGCGACCCGGTCCAGCTCCAGCGGCTCCAGACGATCGCCCTGCTGGACCCGCTCGGCGATCTGGCCGAACAGCGCCGAGCTCTCGGCGAAGGCAGCCTCGGTGAACCCCTCGTATACGGCCGCCGATTGCGGTGGCATGTCACCGCGGTAGAACGCGAGTTCCATGAAGTCGCGTTCCCGGCGGATCACCCGACGCGTCTGCGGATCCCCGGCTCGTTCGTGCATCTGATCGTAGAAACGCACCATCGCTTCCGGCATCGGCGACAGGATCCCGCCGCGTTCGGCGGCGCCAATCAGGTTCAGCAGCCGGCCACGCCGGTCCGCCAGCCGTTGCATCTCCTCGTCGAGGGCGGTGACGGCGGCTTGTAGATCGGCCAGAGCCGGTTGTGTCGCGTCTACCACCGGGCCCGGTGGGTCGAGCATCGCGGCGATTGTGGCCAGCGGGATCCCCGCCTGTGTCAGCCACCGGATCCGTACCAGCCGGGCCAGATGCGAGAGGTCGTAGTCGCGGTGGCCGTTCCGGCGTTCCGGGATCGCCAGGAGATCGATCTGATGGTAGTAGCGGATCGTCCGGACGGTCGTCTCGGTGAGGTCCGCCAGCTCTGCGATGCGCACCAGGTCAGTGTCTGCTGTGACGTAACGTCACAGTCAACCCTGCTCCCGCGCCGTGCCCACCGACGCCGCCTACCTTGCGGCCCATTTTTGCCGGGCCCGTCGCTGGACGGTAAGAAGATCCCCATGATTCGTGTATTCCTGCTCGACGACCACGAGGTGGTTCGCCGCGGTCTCATCGATCTGCTGCAGGCCAGCGGCGACATCGAGGTGGTCGGCGAGTCCGGCTCGGCACAGGAGGCGACACGCCGGATCCCGGCACTGCGTCCCGACGTCGCCGTCCTCGACGGCCGGCTGCCCGACGGCAGCGGCATCGACGTCTGCCGGGACGTGCGAGCGGTCGACTCGACCATCAAGGGCCTGATCCTGACTTCGTACGAGGACGACGAAGCACTGTTCGCCGCGATCATGGCCGGCGCGTCCGGATACGTTCTGAAACAGATCCGGGGTAACGATCTGGTCGACGCGATCCGTCGCGTGGCCGAAGGCCAGTCCCTGCTGGACCCGGCGATCACCCAGCGGGTGCTCGAACGCATCCGCCACGGTGTGGAACAGCCCCGCGAACTGGCCGGGCTCACCGACCAGGAACGCAAGATCCTCGAGCTGATCGCCGAAGGCCTGACCAACCGGGACATCGCCGGCAGGATGTTCCTGGCCGAGAAGACGGTCAAGAACTACGTGTCCAGCATCCTGGCCAAACTCGGCCTGGAGCGCCGGACCCAGGCAGCGGTCCTGGCCACCCGCCTGCTCGGTGAGCACCCGCACTGACACATCCGGGCTACCGAACCGCGGATCAGCGAATCGGTAGCCGTGGGCGAATCCGGGATGCCCCGTGATCGTGGCGGCGATCCGGGCCTGAAGACCCTAGGCGGCATGACTTTGGCCGGAGATCCTGAAGGTGAGGCGGCCGTAGTCGGGTCAAGACATCAACCGCATCAGGGAGCCTGGCCCGCCGTGAAGGAGACAGTGATGCGAGCATCACTCACCGTGGCTGCGGCGGCTCGCGACCCGCTCGGGCCAGCCCTTGCGGGCTCAGGTTTCACCGGAACGGGTCGAAACAGCAACCGGTGGACGCAGCCACGAACTCCCGTCGGGCCACGGCCGGGCGATCCGCCGGTTACCCACCGGCCCCTTCAGCACACGACCTGGGGAGATTGACAATGAGTGCATCCGTCCTGGACGCGACCGCGACCGGTATGGACCCTTGGCGGGGGTTCGCTGGCGACGTGTGGCGCACCGGCATCGCGGTGCGCGACTTCATTCAGGCCAACTACGAGCCGTATGCCGGTGACGCGTCCTTTCTGGCCGGCCCGACCGAGCGGACCGCCGGCATCTGGGCGAAGCTGTCGGCGATGTTCCCAGCCGAACGGGAACGCGGCATCTACGACGTCGACGCGGGCACCCCGTCGACTATCACCAGCCACCAGCCCGGCTACATCGACAAGGGCAACGAGTTGATCGTCGGGCTGCAGACCGACGCGCCGCTGCGCCGCGCGATCATTCCCAACGGCGGCTGGAGGATGGTGGAGGGCGGTTTGAAGGCCTACGGGTACGCGCCCGACCCGGCCATCGCGGAGATCTTCACCAAATACCGCAAGACCCACAACGCCGGCGTATTCGACGCCTACACCCCCGACATCCTGGCCGCCCGCAAGTCGCACATCATCACCGGCCTGCCCGACGCGTACGGCCGTGGCCGGATCATCGGCGACTATCGCCGGGTCGCTCTCTACGGCGTCGACCAGCTGATCACGGCGAAGCAGGCCGACAAGGATGCCTGCGCCACCGGCGACATGACCGAGCAGACGATTCGCCGCCGGGAGGAACTGTCCGAGCAGATCCGCGCCCTGGCCGAGCTCAAGCAGATGGCCGCCTCCTACGGATCCGACATCTCCGGCCCGGCGACGACCGGCCGTGAGGCGATCCAGTGGCTGTACTTCGCCTACCTGGCCGCGGTGAAGGAGCAGAACGGCGCCGCGATGTCGCTCGGCCGTACCTCCACGTTCATCGACGTCTATCTGCAGCGCGACATCGCCGAGGGCCGGCTGACGGAGAGCGGGGCCCAGGAGCTGGTCGACGACTTCGTGATCAAGCTGCGGATCGTGCGGTTCCTGCGCACTCCGGAGTACGACGAGCTGTTCTCCGGCGACCCGACATGGGTGACCGAGTCGATCGGCGGGATCGGCACCGACGGCAGGCCGCTGGTCACCCGGACCAGCTTCCGTTACCTGCAGACCCTCTACAACCTGGGCCCGGCACCGGAACCGAACCTGACCGTCTTCTGGTCGCCGCAGCTGCCGCAGGGCTTCAAGGACTTCTGCGCGCAGGTGTCGATCGACACGAGTGCCATCCAGTACGAGTCCGACGAGCTGATGCGCCCGCGCTTCGGCGACGACACCGCGATCGCCTGCTGCGTGTCGGCGATGGCCGTCGGCAAGCAGATGCAGTTCTTCGGCGCCCGGGTCAACCTCGCCAAGACCCTGCTGTACGCGATCAACGGCGGCCGTGACGAGAACTCCGGCGCTCAGATCGGCCCGGCCCTGCCGCCGATAGAGGGCGAGGTCCTCGACTACACGCAGGTGGCCGAGCGGTTCGACACGATGATGGACTGGCTGGCCGCCACCTACGTCAACGCGCTCAACATCATCCACTTCATGCACGACAAGTACGCCTACGAGCGCATCGAGATGGCTCTGCACGACACCGACGTCCTGCGCACTCTGGCGTGCGGGATCGCCGGCCTGTCGGTGGCCACCGACTCGCTGTCGGCGATCAAGCACGCCACCGTGCGGCCGGTCCGTGACGAGCGTTGCCTGGCCGTCGACTACACCGTCGACGGAGAGTTCCCGACGTACGGCAACAACGACGACCGCGCCGACACCATCGCCGTCGGGCTGGTCGAGTCGTTCATGGCGAAGATCCGAAAGCACCCGACGTACCGGAACGCGGTGCACACCCAGTCGGTGCTGACGATCACCTCGAACGTCGTGTACGGCAAGCACACCGGCAACACCCCGGACGGCCGCCGCGCCGGCGAGCCGTTCGCGCCGGGCGCGAACCCGATGAACGGCCGCGACAAGCACGGCATGGTCGCCGCCGCGCTGTCGGTGGCGAAGCTGCCGTACGAGCACGCCCAGGACGGCATCTCGCTGACCACCACCGTCACGCCGAACGGTCTGGGCAACAGCCGTGCCGAGCAGGTCCGCAACCTGGTCGGGGTGCTCGACGGCTACACCGCGACCGACGGGTTCCACATGAACGTGAACGTGCTGAACCGGGCCACCCTCCAGGACGCGATGGCGCACCCGGAGAACTACCCGCAGCTGACCATCCGGGTCTCCGGCTACGCGGTCAACTTCGTACGCCTGACCAAGGAACAGCAGGCCGACGTCATCTCCCGCACCTTCCACGGTTCGCTGTGAACGGCGCCGTGATCCACCGTCCCGACCTGGGCATCACCCCGGTCGGGGCACACCCGGCACCGCACGGCGAGCTGGTCGCCTCCGTGCACTCGTGGGACGTCGTCACCGCCGCCGACGGCCCCGGAACCCGGTTCGTCACCTTCTTCGCCGGCTGCCACCTGCGCTGCCTCTACTGCCACAACCCGGACACGTGGGAAGGCCGTAACGGCCAGCACGTGACCGTCGACGACCTGGTCGCGAAGATGCTGACCTTCAAGGCGTTCATCACCGCGTCCGGTGGCGGTGTGACCGTCTCCGGCGGGGAACCACTGCTGCAGAACCATTTCGTCGAGGCGTACCTGCGCCGCTGCAAGCAGGAAGGCATGCACACGGCGCTGGACACCGCGGGGTTCCTCGGCGCCCGCGCGAGCGACCAACTGCTCGACGACACCGACCTGGTACTACTCGACGTGAAGTCGAGCAACCCGGAGACGTACCGGAAAGTGACCGGTGTTGCCCTCCACCCGACCATCACCTTCGGTGACCGGCTCGCCGCTCGAGGCAACCGGATGCGGATCCGGTTCGTGCTGGTGCCCGGCCTGACCGACGACCCCGACAACATCGCCGGCATCGCGGACTTGGCCGCCCGGTGGGGCAACACCGAACACGGTGGGGTGGTCGAGCAGGTCGACATCCTCGGCTACCACCGCCTGGGCATAGCCAAATACAAGGAGCTAGGTCTGCGTTACCCGCTGGCCGACACCGTGCCGCCCACGGCCGAGCAACTGGCTGCCGCCGCCGCGCATTTCACCGACCGCGGGCTCCGCGTGACGACCGCCTGAAGCCGTGTAAGACCGTCTCTTACGCCGTGTCCATCGCATCGGCCAGTGCACGACTCGTCGGTCAGTGCTCGGCCCAGTCGCCGAGCGACCAGTCTCGGACCTCGGGCATGTCCTCGAGATGTTCGACCACGTACTTGTCGTGCTTGGCCAGCTGCGCCTCGCACCAGGCCTTGACTTCGCTGGCACCGGCCGGCAGCCGCCGGGCGTTGTTGATCGCGTCGATCACCAGGTGGTACCGCGAC
>NZ_QGGR01000060.1 GCF_003148685.1 Actinoplanes xinjiangensis
CTGCTCGGGATACTTCGAGGGACGAGGCACCGGAACATCCTTCCCCAGACCGCTGTCTGGTTTCGAGATGTCCGGTCCCGAGGGGGAACCTCACCCGTCAGGGTCTACCCGGAGGGCTCCGTCAGGGAATGCTGGGACCACTGCTGCTGCGCCCTCTGGCTGCATGAAAGGCCCCGCCATCAAACACCCGTGCACCGCATGTGCCCGACAATACGCCGCGTAACTGCAGTTCAAGGGCTGTTCTTGACCGCATCGGTCAAGATTCTCCTGTGCCGGGGTGAACAATCATGTGTCGACCGGCACCGGCGGATCGGCTGCCACGGGCGCGGAGTTTCAGCCGTTGGCGGTTCGTTGCTGTGCCGACGTCGGCAGCAGGGCGGTGATCAGCAGACCGGCGCCCAACCCTGCCAGTGCGGGGACTCGAATCGCCAGAGCCAGCGGCTCAGGGATTCGTCGCGGTGTGCGTCGACCTGCAGTCGGTAGGGCTTCATGGCTCCCCAGTCTTTCCGAACAAGCCCGGGGTGCCGGGCGCACCAGAGGCGGAGGTCAACCACCAGCCGGGCGTCTGGTCTGACTGTGGAGGACACCGGGAAGGCAATAGCACTTCCGCGGCGAGAGTCTCGTGGTCGTGGCCGTTTCGGGCTTGCGACCATGCCTGCTCCGGCGCGCCTGTTGTCGCTGGTCAGGGCCTTGAGTTCGGGCAAGCCCGGCCGGGCCGGTAGGCCGGTGCTCGTAGCGATGGCGCCGCCGCGGCCTGGTGCGCGATGTCGGCGATTGCCGCCCGGTACTGGCCACGGCCGATTTCGCCCGTCCGTAGCCGGTCGAGTAGCGCCTGTTCCGGGTCTGTCATCGGAACAGGCGGGAGTGCCCATACCGGCGACAGGCACGGATCGGCCGGCCTCGCGGGCGGACGGCGCCGGCCGTGGTTGACCAGGACCAGAGCGAGGGCGCCGACCAGCCGCATGGCCAGCAGAACTACGACGATCACGAGCAGCGCTTCCATGGCCAGCTCCTGCTTCGGTGGTGGAAACGTGCGGCGGTCAGCCCACCTGGAACACCGGGCAGTGGGCACGATGCGGTAGCACGTGGCTGGCAGCGGTCAGCAGACGTCCGGGAACAGCCCCATGTCCGTGCCGGGCGATCACCACTGCGGCTGCTTTGTCAGAGGCCTCGATCAGCGCCGTCACCGGATCCCCGGAGATGATCTTATGATGGACCGGTACCGCCGACCGTGAGTCGAGGCTGTGGGCGATGTTCGTACCGTCGCCGGCGAGATGCAGCATGGTGACATCGCAACCGCGCACCTTCGCCTCGGCGAACGCGTATTCCACAGCGGCCCGTGACGGCGCGGAGTCGTCGGCGGCCACCACGATCGGGCGAGTACCCCATTCGGGGCCGACCGGCCAGCCGGGCATCCGTACGACCAGAACCGGCCCGGAGTGTTGCCGGCCGACCCGGTCGGCGACACTGCGACCGAACGCGGTCGCGGTGGCACCGTGGCGGTGACCGACCACGAGCAGGCCGGCGTCCGCGGCTTCGGTGAGCAGTTGCTGCGCCGGGTCGGACCCGAGGACGAGCCGGCTGGTCACGGGAGTGGAAGGGGCGCTGGCGTGTACGCGGTCGGTGAGCCGGTGCAGCAGCCGCTCGCCGGCCTCGTCCTTGCCGCTACGCCGGACGTGTACGAGACGCAGGGCCCAGCCGTGCAGTTCGGCCTCGATCGCGGCGTGGTCGACGGCGATGTGGCTGATGGGATCGTCGTCGACACCGACCACGACCACACCGGCGTCCGGCAGCGCTGGGGTATCGGGGTATCCAGCGATGACCGGTACGGCGGTGTGCGGGTCGGGGTAGCCGACCGCTCCGAGGTAGCGGTTGATCGCATCGCCGAAGCGGGTGGGTCGCCTGAGGTCGGCGGTGTGCCGGCGTGCTTCGGTTTCCGCCGTGGTCCTGTCGATGTTCGTCATGACGGCACCTCCGAGAAATACCTGGACGCCGGTGGGACCACCGGTGCTGGTATCTCCATTGCACGCCTGCGACGTCCCGCGCTGGCAGGGTCTTTAGGCCTGGTAAGTCAGGATTTCGCCAGGTCTATCGTCGCGTCTGGAAGGTGGCTGCCTACCAGACGCCTTGTGACGGCAGGGTGGTCATGACGTCGTCGGCTCCTCAGCCGACGGGTGCGGCTGTGCGACGGCGTTGCCTGGCTCGGTAGATCTCATCGACACCCCACACCAGTACGGGGAACGGCGTCAGGAACGCCACCTCGGTGAGGGTGAGTGCGGCGGTGCCGAAAATCGCCTGCAGCGGCGGCAGGTAGATCAGCGCGGCGGCGAACACCAGCTCGAATGCGATGCCGCCGAGCAGCAGTCGGTTGCTGAACACGCCGATGGTGCGCAGCGCGGCGTGGTCGGTGCGCGACGCCATGGCGGTACCGATCTGGCAGGCGACGATCCCGGCGAACGTCATCGTCGTGGCACGTGCGTAGGTCGTGTCGGTCAGGTCTGCGCCGGGCTGCCATCCAGCCCGCCACAGCACCCAGAAGAAGCCGGTCATCACCAGGATCGCTGAGGTCATCCCGAGCAGCCCCCAGGCCCGCAGCAGCAGCCGCCGGTCGATGACGCCCGCTTTGCGTGAGCGCGGCGGGCGGTCCATGAGCCCCGGCTCGGCCTTTTCCCGGCCCAGCGCAAGTGCGGGCAGGGTTTCGGTACCGAGATCAATGGCCAGGATCTGCAGGACCGTGAGCGGCAGGGGGATCGCTCCGCCGGACAGAGCGAAGACCAGGAACGGCACGACCTCCGGTACGGCGTGGGCGAAGATGTAGAGAACGAACTTGCGCACATTGTCGTAGACGCGCCGCCCGGCTTCGACGGCTCGTACGATCGTCGCGAAGTTGTCGTCGGTGAGCACCATCGTCGCCGCCTCGCGGGCGACCTCGGTGCCGGAGCGGCCCATCGCGACGCCGATGTCGGCGTGCCGCAGCGCCGGGGCGTCGTTGACGCCATCGCCGGTCATTGCCACGACCTGGCCCTCGGCCCGCAGTGCCTCGCAGATGCGCAGCTTGCTCTCCGGTGACGAGCGGGCGAAGACGATCTCCTGAGGCGTCCGCAGCAGCCGGTCCAGTTCGGCATCGCCCATCTGCTCGAGTTCGGTGCCGGTGACCACACGCGGGCGGCCGCCGCCGATGCCCACCTGGGCGGCGATCTCAGCGGCGGTGGGGCCGTAGTCACCGGTGATGACGTTCACGGTGATCCCGGCCCGGTGGGCGGCGGCGACCGCCGCCGGCACCGCCTCGCGCGGCGGGTCCACCATGGCCACCAGCCCGAGCATGGTCAGGTCGGCTTCCGCGACATCACGCCCGGAAGCCAGCAGGTGCAGGTCGGCGGTACGGCGGGCGACCGCGAGCACCCGCAGACCGGCGGTCGCGAACCGGTTGACGGCTGCCGTCACGTCGACGCGCACAGGGTCGGTCAGCGCAGTCACACGTCCGGTGGCATCGATGACGCGGGTGCACAACGGCAGAATCGACTCGGGTGCGCCTTTGGTGTGCAGTCGCCCGCCGGTCACGGTGGACATGCGTTTGGTGCGCGGGTCGAAGGAGTACAGCACGTCGCGGGAGGCGTCGCGGTCCACCGCCCGCACCGGTACGCCCATCGACTCCGCGAGCCGCAGCAACGCCAGCTCGGTGGGATCGCCGCTGTCGGCCGGTGCACCGTCGCCGGCCTGATGAGCGGTGGTGCAGGTGGCTGCGGCGACGGCGAGGTCACGGGCGCGGGCGTCGCCGCCTGCGGTGGTCGCGCTCCGGTCGCCGTCAGCGAGCCACAGCCGGGTGACCCGCATCCGGTTCTCGGTCAGGGTGCCGGTCTTGTCGGTGCAGATCACCGTCGTCGACCCGAGTGTCTCGACGGCGGAGAGCCGTTTGACGACGGCGCCTGCCTTCGCGAGTTCCCGGACGCCGGCGGCGAGGGCGAGGGTGATGATGGGCAGCAGGCCTTCCGGTACGTTCGCGACGATCAGCCCGATGGAGAAGCTGATCGCCGCGGCCCAGCCGAGTCCGGCGAGGACGCCGACCGGCAGGAATACTGCGCCGGCGGAGACGGCGACGATTGCGATGATCCAGGTGGCCCGGCGCACCTGTCGTTCCAACGGGCTGGGCTCGGGCCGGCCCCGTTGGGACAGCGCGGCGATCCGGCCGAGTTCGCTGTGCATGCCGGTGTGGGTGACCACGGCCCGGGCCTGACCCGCCGTGCAGGACGTGCCGCTGAAGACGAGTTCCCGCGCCTCCAGCAGCGGCCCGGGCACGACCTCGGTGTCCGCAGTGCGGGTGGCCGGCATCGATTCGCCGTTGAGGGAGGACAAATCCACTGCCAAAATTCCGTCGATCAGGCGGCCGTCGGCGCAGATCCGGTCGCCTTCGGTGATCTCCATGACGTCGCCGGGCACCAGGTCACGGGCGGGCACTTCGACGATGACCCCGTCGCGCATGACCCGTGCGGACACCGGCAGGTAGGCGGCCAGCGCCTCCACGGCCTGCTCGGCTTGGCGTTCCTGGACGAACGCGAACGCGGCGTTGAGCAGGATGACAGCGATCACCGCGACTGCCAGCGCCGGCGCATGCCCGGCCCAGGCCAGCACTGCGGCGATCATCAGCAGCACCGCGAGCGGCTGGGTGAACTGGGCGAGCAGTTGCCGCGGCCACTGTCGCCGGTGGCGGCGGGAGAGCTCGTTGGGGCCGTACACGGTCAGTCGGCGCGCTGCCTCCCGGGAGCGAAGCCCGGCTGGCGTGGAACGCAGGTGCCGGAAGAGTTCGGTCGGTGGTTGGCGTTCGTCGACCTCGGCCGGAGCCGCCATCGTTTGTGCCATGTCCCTCAGCGTTCGCCTGGTCTCCGGCATGCGTCAGGGTCATTGGTCCCGTGAGGAGTGCCTCCAGGTGCGTGGGAACGCGGCGCCGACCTGCATCGGTCGGCAGCCGCAAGGGCCGGCATCACATCTCGCTGCGGGGGCAGTGTTCCTGCCGAACGCTCCGAAGTGTCATCTTCGGCCTCGAATCACCACGACCGGACAGCGGGCATGGTGCACACACTGCTGGCTGACCGACCCGAGCAACGCCCCGGTGAACCCGCCGTGCCCGCGTGAACCGACCGCCAACAGCGCCGCGTGCGCGGATGCGTCGATCAGCACCTGCGCCGGATGACCAGGTACTGCCGTCTCCACCAGGTCGATTTCGGTGGGCTCGTCGCCGAGAGCGTCCCGCACCGCCGCTGCGAGCAGCTTGCCCGCGGTAGCTGCCATTTCGTCGTCGTATGGGAACGTCGGCGCCCAACCGTAGAACGCCGGAATCTCCCACGCCGTGACCGCGTGCAGCCGAGCGCCGGTCAACCGGGCCTGCCGCACTGCCCATCGCAGTGCGGCTACCCCCGACGATGCTCCGTCCACCCCGACCACGATGTCTGCGTCACGCACGTCGAAGGGATCCTGCTCGTCGAAACCGTGCCATCGCTCACCTCCGGAGCGTCATTCGCAGCTGGTGTTCAGCGGGACGAGGACCCCGACCCGGGGTGAACAGCTTCACCGAACCGAGCGCTCTCAGCCGCTCAGCCGCACCGGACGGTGGGTGATTTCCTCGATGTCGGCGGCCGCGACGTCGAGCAGTCGGTAGGCCAGGTCGGCCAGCGCCCGTGCGGTCGCCAGTTCATCACCGATCTCCGGCACTTCCCGGTCTCGCGGCGCCCGCCAGGCGGTGCCTTCCCCGCGCACCTGAGGGCGTGCTTCGGTCCGCAACACCGCTACGGCACGAGTACGGCGTTCGTCCTCGTACTCATCGATGTTTATCTCGACATTCCAGGTCCGGGTGTGGAGCATGACGCACCTCCCTGACGAGGACGCGGATCCGGCGGATCCGCGTCGCTTCTCCCGTCCATCTGACGGCTGACGATCGGGCGGCACCAGTGTCGTTGGTCCTGTCCTGGCCGGCGATTTGCGTGCGGGCTGCCGGCTTGCTCCAGCCGGTCGTCGACGAACACTCGACCAACACTCAAGGCCGGTCTCCCTGCCTGATCAGCCGCTCCGCCACCCACCGGTTCACCGCGGGGCGCGGAACGGCACGACGAGGACCGGCCGGTGCGCATGGTGCAGTGTGGCCATCGCGGAACTGCCGAGCAGGATTTCCCGCAGCGCCGATCGCCCGCGTGAGCCCACGGCGATCACCGCAGCATCCTCGGTTCGGGCATGGTCGGCCAGTGCAGCGGCGTTCGCCCGGCCGCTCTCCAGCCTGCCGCCATCCCGGCGGAGCCGCACCAGGCCAGGGGGCGTCGGGCCGGCCGGCTCCTCGCCGCCATCGGCGAAAACCGGCAGGACGGCACGGCCCGGAAACAGTCGCGTCACGGCGGCCAGGGCGAATTCGGCCGCCGGCGACCCGTCCCAGCCGACGACAACCGGTCCGATGTCCAGCACGGCACGTTCGGCTTCCAGGAGCGGATGCGGCACGACCAGCACAGGGCTACGCGCATAGTGCACCACCATGTCGGACACGCTGCTGAGGACCGCCTGCGCACCGCCGAGCCCGCGCGAACCCACCACGATCAGATCAGCGCCGGTCTCCTCGGCGACCTCATCCAGTTGCAGGCCCTCAGCACCGTACGAGCGCCGGATCAGTGGCTGCGCTTTCCAACCGTGGGCGGCAGCCAGAGCAACGCCCATGGCCGCGATCCGCCGAGCCTCGGCCTCGCCCTCGCGTTCGATGGCCACCACGAACTCGTTCACGCCGCCCACGCCGTGCCACAGCCTGCGTCGCAGCGCCTCGCTCGCGAACGGGGGCGTCCATATGTAGGTCACCTGCCCCTGAGTGTCCGGCAGCAGCCGGGCCGCGACCTCGATCGCGGCACCGGCCGGCAGGGAGCCGTCGTAGCCGAGCAACACCCCGGCCGTTGTCCTCTCGTCCACCGTCTTGCCGTCCTTTCCGGTCGCTGGAGCGAATCGCCCCTACCGATGTGGTTGTGCAGGTCGTCTCAGTCGGAAGAGATCGCGCGATCAGGTTCGGCCGCCTTTGGTCGTCGTAGTCGTAGGTGATCCTGTCGGTGGCCTCGACGACGCCGGGAATCAGCGCTACGAGCCGCCCGAGCAGCGCCTCGGTCGACCAGCGTTCGAGCGGCCGGTGAAGACGACGCCGCCCCGGTCGACCTCGACATCGACGGTTGCACTCGGAATCGACCTGCTTCTCGAAATCGAATACGCGGGCTTCTCGAAAGCCGAATACGCGGGCGCGGACCCGCAGCGCTGGTTCCAGCGCCGCTGGCATGCCCGGCTACGCATGGCCGCGGAACGGTGGTCATCACGTCGATGACGTGCCATGCCTTCATGAGAATCACTCCACCGTCACGTTAGGTACTCGGCGAGTCGCGGGGCAGAGTCGTTAGTCCTGGTGAGGCAGCAGGTATGCCGGTGACGGGCATCGACGAGGAACCTGCAACATCGGCTGGATCTGGGTGTCACCTACTCGGCGGGGTCCCCCGCTCCGTCTGCCGAACCTGACCGGTTCGGCAGCCCAGCGACCGCTTGTTGCCGACAGAATCGGCTGGGCACACGGCACGTCAGGCCGCTGTCACGGCTCGCGGGTCGAATGACCCTGGCGGGCGAGGCCGTCCGACGACACGCTGAAGTCGGTGCACCAACCCGCGGTGGCATCGACGATGCCGGACGGGCACAGCACTACAGGAGGACCATCATGCATATCGACAATGCGGCGATCGTTGCGGCCCTGCGCGCTCGAGGGCTCCCCGAGCGAGCTGCCTGGGTGGCTCGCCAGCTCCCTTCATCAGTCGACACGGCACGCAACGCGTCGCTGCTGCGGAGGCTGGGCATCGACCCGGAGGCGGTCACGCAGCAGCAAGCCGGTCAGAAGACAACCGTGACCAAGGCATCCGTGCCTGCATGAACCTGGGGCCGACAGCCGGCTGCGAGGAAGGACCCGCCCCAGGATGATGGAGGACCCGCCGGATCCTGACGCTGTGTTGGCTGACACCGCAGAACCAGGCATCGACCATCGGCCCAAGCCCGAAGATTCTTCGGCCCCGGGCCGCTCGACGTGTCGCTGGAAAGGCTGCGGTACCGGGACTCCTCAACCTCCTGCGGCAGGTACAGGTTGCAAGCGTCGATACCATCGTCACTCGCCGGGGGCGTGTGCCGGGGTTGTCGTGTCGAGGACCTGCAGACGTCGTGTGTAGTCGTCTTCATCGATGTCGCCGCGGGCGAACCGTTCGGCGAGTATTCGCTGCGGCGCAGGTCCGTGCGTCACCGGCCCACTGCGGTGCACGTCGCGGCCGGTGTAGCGGACCACGGCGACGATGCCGGCTACTACCAGCGCCCAGAACAGCAGGCTGTTCGCGACCATGAGCAGCATGCCCCACCCGTTCATGCCGTTGCCGTAATACATCATTGTGACCTCCTCGAACATCGTTGGGTGGCCGGCGACTGACGCTGCATGAGCCGGCCACGAGTAGCGGCAATAGCCGGAAACGGGCTTCGGACGGCAGCGGGCTGATCCTCCGTCGCACCCGCGGCGCATCGCCTACGGCAGCATGTCATTCGCCCGATGATCGCCCCGCGACCGCCTTGTCGCCGGAGACAGCGTCGGTCACGGCATCGTTGGGACTGTCGCCGTCGTCGTCGTCGATCAGCCGCACGGCGGCTACCCCCGGGACTGTACGCGTCAGTACGGTGACGACCGTACGCTGCTGCTCGTTCGGAAACTGGCCCTCGACAGTCGCGACTCCGGCCTCGACGGTGGCGGTCCACCGGTTGTGACTGCCGGCGTAGTCGTCGAGACGTTGTTGCACGTCTGCGGTCAGCACGCTGTCGTCACGGACCATCGCCTTCAGGATGTCGCGGCGGCTGAGGATGCCGACGATCCGGTGATCCTGCAGCACCGGCAGGCTACGTACGTCGTGGTCGAGCATCAGTTGCGCCGCGTCGGCCACGTCAGCACCGGGGGTGATGGTGACCGGGTACTCGGACATCGCCTCCACCACGACGCCGAGCCGGCGCTCCTGGTCGACGCCCGTGTCTGGATGATGCCCCGGGTCCGTGGTGAGCTCGGCCGGTACTCGATGCCACAGCAGGTCGCTGTCGCTGACCATGCCGACCAGCCGTTCGTCGCCGTCCACTACGGGCAACGCGGTGACGGCGTACGTGGTCATCAGCTCGGCGGCGTCCTCCACCGGCGCATCGTGCCGGACGACGTATACCGAACTGGTCATGATGTCGCGGACTCGCATGACGGTTCCTCCTCGATCGCGCACGCGCCGCAGTACAGCGCGCAACAGCTCCTCGAACGGTGCAGCGGCCAGTCGCCTGCCGAGACGGGGCCCGCAGTAGACCGGAGCACGGTCTGACGGGTTCGATCACAGCCGTCGTCGTAGATAGAGGCCACCACTCGACCGTTCGCTGCGGTCCCGGGCACCGTCAGGGCCGAACGTCCCGGCTTTTTGGGACGTTCGGCGCTTTGGCCGGCGCCACAAGCTGGCAACCTCATCTCGTGGTAGTCGGTGCAGGCCGCCGGAGCAGACGGCCTCAGTATGCCGAGCATCATCGAAGCGGAGCGTCCGCATCTTTCAGCTGTAGCGCCGCCGGCCACCTGTAGGCACCTGTCCCCGCGTAACACCAGCGGCGATAAGCCCTCCGCCGCCTCGCCCCGGTCGGCCTAGGTTGGAGCCCTGGGAAGACCCACGTGTCAGCCACCCGGCCGGCCGCTGCGGCAAAAGGTGAACACATGAACACCTCAGCAACAAGTCGCATCGTCGCGGGTGTGAGCGGTTCACCAACCAGCCTCCCAGCGGTCGAAACCGCTGCCCGCGAGGCGCAGAACCGCGCCGTGCTCCGCTGCGGCAGAGGCCGGCTCTCGACTACGCGTTCGACGCGGCCGCAAACCGGCGGCACGGGCTGATCGTCGTGCATGTGCCCGAATCCGAGACATGCACGGACGCGCTTGAGAAAATGATTGCCTCTCGTGCGCTCGCGACCGGCATAGACGCTCGACTGCGTGTTCTGGATGGCGACCCGACCGCGGTGATGGCCCGGGAGTCGCAGGAGGCGTCGCTGATCGTCGTGGGTGCACGTAGCCGATTGCCCTACCACGGGATGCTCGGATCAGTCGCCCAGACGCTGCGGCACCACGGCCGGGCACCGGTCGCCGGCGTCCGCGGCGTCGTGCCCGCATCCCGCCGACCCCGACACAGCGATGCGTCCACAAGGTGCAACGCCGTCGTTTGGGCCCAGCTGGCCGAAAGGCTGTAGCGGTACGGCGTGCACCACGGGCCACGCCACGGTGAAATGCGGCCCCGGAAGGGTGGTATCACTTTTCGGCTTCCGGCAACTGCCGCGTCGGCGCTGAGGCGCCCGCTTGCGGTGCCGGCAGCTCCCGGCAGCGGATTCGTAAGGTTTCCGCGCTGACGCGAAACAGCGTTTCCGGCTCGGGACCATCGGCCCTCCCCCACTTCGACGGCAGGCGCGACAGTCGAGAGACAGGCTTCGAATCGCGAGCCGCTTGCCCGCCGACGTCGGAGCGCGCTGAAGGAGTCCCTGATGAATACCCTGAGCACCGTAACGATCATCGTCGCGGCAGTGCTGCTGCTGGCACTCGCCCTGTCGGTGCGCATCGTCAAGCAGTACGAGCGCGGGGTGCTGTTCCGGCTCGGGCGCGTCATCGGCGTCCGCGAACCGGGGCTGCGGCTGATCATTCCCGTTGTCGACATCATGCACCGGGTCTCGATGCGCGTCGTCACCATGCCGATTCAGTCGCAGGGCATCATCACCCGCGACAATGTCAGCGTCGACGTCTCCGCGGTCGCCTACTTCCGCGTCGTGGACACGGTCAAGGCCGTAGTGGCGATCGAAAACGTCAAGACCGCCATCAATCAGATCGCCCAGACCACTCTGCGAAAGGTGGTCGGCCGGCACACCCTCGACGAGACCCTCTCCGAAACAGACAAGATCAACATCGACATCCGCACCATCCTCGACGTCACGACCGTCGACTGGGGCGTCGAGGTCACCCTCGTCGAACTCAAAGACATCCAGCTCCCCGAAACGATGAAACGCGCCATGGCCAAGCAGGCAGAGGCCGAGCGGGAAAAGCGCGCGAAGATCATTAACGCCGAAGGCGAGTCACTCGCCGCTGCGGCGCTCGGCGACGCCTCCGACACCATGATGGCCCACCCTCTCGCCCTGCAACTGCGTAACCTGCAGTCCCTGGTAGAGATCGGCGTCGACAAGAACACCACCGTCGTCTTCCCGGCACCGTTGATGAGCACCATCGGCGAACTCGGCACCTTCCTGGCACGCGAAGCCGCTGCCGCTACACCCGGCGCTCCGGCGCGCCCGCTTCCGCCCAACGGCAGCACACTGCCAGGCCTCACGCCTCCGATTACCCCGGCGCCGTGAAGCCCGCGCCGGCATAGACCCGATTCATCCGAGTCCCGCACCCTTAGGGGTGCGGGACTTCCGGCATCAACCGGTGCGGTTACTGAGCTTTTGGGATCAGGGTCAGGGTGGTGCCAGTCCACTGGTGGCGAGGAACCCGAAGGCAAGGACGGGCCGGTATTGCATTCGTTTGAGCCGGTTCTTCGCGACACGGAGCAGGTCGTCGATGCCGCCGGGAGCGAGGTTGGCCATGCTGCGTTTGAGGCTGGACCACATGTTCTCGACGGGGTTGAGTTCGGGGGCGTAGCCGGGCAGCCGGTAGACGCGTAGCCATGGCCGGGCGGCGATCAGGGCGCGCATCTTGGCGGATTTGTGCGCCGGTAGGCCGTCCCAGAGCAGGACGATCGGCGCGCCGAGGTGCTGGTGGGCGGCGTCGAGCAGGCCGGCGAAGTGGTCCTCACCGAAGCCTTTCGGCTCGCCTTTACGGCCTCGGTGGACCACGGGGCGGTAGATGATCCGCGGCTGATGTCCGGGGTGGTAGGCGACGATCCCGGCGAGCGAGAGTTTACGGCCGCCGAGGCCGGCGACTGTCACGATCGGGGTGGTGCCTCGCCGGGCCCAGGTCCGGGCCCGGGCTGGTCTCAGCGAGATGCCGGACTCGTCGGCGAAGCAGATCCACGCGCCCAGCCTGCGCGCGACTCTTTTACCGCAGGCCACTGATACCGCTTGAAATGTTCGATGGCCTGCTCGTCGCGTTCCGCTGCCCGGTGGACCGGCTGCTGCGGGGTGTAACCGGCGCGGCGCAACGTTTCCCATACGGTGGTGATACTGACGGTGAGGTGGAACATCCGGCCGATCAGCGTGCGGACCCGGGCCAGCGTCCAGCGCTGGCCCTCGTCCCATCCGGCCGCGGCCGGGCCCTGTTCCATCCTGTCGATCAGCTTCCGGACCTGGGCGGCCGATAGCACCGGGTCGGGTCCTGGCGCTCCACGAGAGGCCAGGGCCTGTTCACCGCCGACCTTCCACGCCCGCCGCCACGCGTATGCCGATTTCGTGGAGATCTCCAGTTCGGCGGCCACCTGCGGGGCGCTCAGCCCCTCAGCGAACATGCGTGCTGCCTGCCGTCGGATCTGCTCCCGGCGGGCGCGTTGTTGCGGGCCGATCCCGCCGCCGTCCCCGTATCGCATGCCCCAACTAGACAGCTTCCCCGAATCGTCAGGAATCACCCAAAGCGGCGATGTGGACCTCAGAGTGATCCCGACTCCGGAAGCTCAGTAAATTGTCCGTCGCTGCTCCAGTCACCGACGTCGCCGGTGGGGGTCGAGTTCACTGGCGCGGTAGCGGTCGGTCGGCGTCGGGTCATGTGTCGAGGTGGCGTTACCAGCACTGGGGCATGAGGTTGACGGTCATGGATGCAACCTGCTTGAGTGTCGATCACCAACCGTCGCGGGCAGCGGGTCAGGGTCGGGTCGGATCACGACCGCCCGTTCAGTGCCGGGTTTGTGGGTTGTTGCTGGTGGACGGTGCGGTCCATGATGGCGGGTATGGCTCGGGGCGGCGGGATCAGATGGCTGGGGTGGCAGGCCGTGGGGGTGTTCGCGGTTGTTGCCGGGGTGCTGGTGCTGGGGACCCGGTTGACGGCGGATCAGCTGAGCACGGCTGATCAGGTGGCCAGCGTGGTTGCCGCGGTGATGGCGGTGCTCGGTGTGCCGATCGCGGTGTACGGGGTGGTTCTGGCCCGGCGTGGGGCAGTTCCGGCGGCCCCAGCCACAGGTGGTGATCTCCAGCAGAAGGTGCGTTCTGGTAGGGATGCGAATGTGGCTGGGGGGATCTGCACGTCGGGCGTGGTCGTGGACGACGGCGTTCTGGCCCGCCCCCCGGCGCCAAGGTTCGCCAAGATGCGAACGCTTAGCGGGATGCGAATGTAGCTGGTGGGAATCTGCACGTCGACCGTGGCCGTGAGTAGCGGTGATGGAGGTGCCTGAACCGCCGGACGAAGCGGGTGATGGGCCTGGCCCGGCCGCTGTGGGTAGCGGGCGCTACCAGATGGCGAAGGCCGGCCGGGACGTGTTCATGGCTGGCGGGAACATCAATATCAACTATGCGGACGCGCCAGCGTTCGCGGTGCAGGAGTTCGTGGCCCCGGCTCCGGCCGGGCTGGCTGAGCTGACCCGGGTGCGGCAGCAGCCGAGCATGTTGCTCACCGCGCAGCGACAGGCGATCCCGTTCACCGACCGTACGGCCGAGATGACCGAGCTGCGGCAGTGGCAGGACGCTGCAGCCACGCGCAGCGTGTGGGCATGGCACGGTCCCGGGGGGGGTGTCCCTATGGTTTCTGTCAAGCGGCGAGGGCGATTTTCTCTGCCGGTTTGTGCTGGTAGGGGGTGGTGGTGCGGAGCATCGCGTGTAG
>NZ_QGGR01000061.1 GCF_003148685.1 Actinoplanes xinjiangensis
CGGCTACAAGTGATCGAAGGCGCCAGATACAGCCCGCAGGACAACCCCGTCGAACGGATCTGGGCCGCCCTGAAACGAAAGATCGCGAACACCGCCCCGGCGACCATGGCCGACCGAGTCCGTCAGGCCCACGCGTTCTTCCGCTACCGCACCGACGCCGAGAACCTCACTACCGCCGCACCATGGACCTCACCCTGGCTCCCCGAGGGTTACGAACAACACTTCAGATCAGGCGCTTAGAGCCCTACTCGGAGAAGCTGTCGTACTTGATCCGCACCGAGGGGATCTGGAGTTCGGACAGCTTCTTCAGTGTGGAGCGCACCATCCGGCCCGAACCGGAGACGAAGAAGTCGTGCTCCTTCCACGGGCCGTACTTCGCCACCACGTCCGAGATGTCACCCTGCTCACCGGGGAAGGTCGGATCGTCGCTGCACGCGGTCACCACCGACAGCCACGGATAGCGGGCGGCCAGACGGTTCAGGTCGGCCAGGTCGTACAGGTCCTCACGATTGCGCGCGCCGAAGAAGACGTGCACCCACCGGGTCCGGTTGTACCGGGTCAGTTCCTCCAGCAGCGACTTGATCGGAGCCAGCCCGGTCCCGCCGGCCACGAAGACGGCGTCCCGGGTCGATCTTCGATCCAGCGTCATCGTCCCCATCGGCGCGGCCAGTTTGATCATGTCGCCGACCTGCAGCCGGCGGACCAGCGCACTCGACACCCAGCCGGCGCCGACCGCCCGGACGTGGAACTCCAGCGTGTTGTCCCGCCGGGGCGCGTTCGCCGGCGAGTACGTACGCCACAGCCGCGGCTGGTAGCGGGGACACTCGATGCTCAGATACTGCCCGGCCCGATAGTCCAGCGCCTGTAGCGGCAGCACCGTGAACACCGCGATGTCCCGGGAGCGGCGCTCGTGCGCGATCACCTCGCCGTACCAGTACGGCGGGTTCGGGTCGGCCTCCGCCCCGGCCAGCATCTTGGCGGCGATCACCGCGTACGCGTCGGCCCACGCCTGGTCGTACTCGACACCCCACTGCTCACCCGCGAACGACCGCATCGACTCGATCAGAGCTCCACCCACCACCTCGTAGTGCTCCGGTTCCACGTGGAACTTGCGATGGTCCCGGCCGAGTGCCCGCAGGTACTCGTCGAACTTCTCCGGATCCTCCAGCGTCTGCACGGCGGTCACGATCGCGTTCAGCAGGCGGGCCCGCTGGACGTCCATCTGCACCGGGAACAGATCGCGCAGATCCGGGTACGACAGGAAGATGCGCGCGTAGAAATAGCCGGCAACCTTGTCCTGATGTTCCTCGACGAGACTCCAGCTCTCCTTGAGCAAGCGTGCGAGGTCTCCCATGCCATTCAGGGTGGTCAGCACAGTCGGGAACACGACGCACCCGAAGTGCGACTCACCACCCCGTACGGTGTGTCGCTCGGCGAAATGGGGTGGTTTGTGCCTCACCTAGAGTGGCGGGGTGACCGTGGAAGAACAGCAGCAGACCATCCGTCCGCGTTACGGGGCCGAGATCACCATCGTCCTGTTGCTGTCGCTCGGGCAGTCGGCCGTCTACTCCATCGTGTCGCTGATCGCGAAACTCACCGCCGGCAAGCCACTCGCGCAACAGACCACCACGCTCAACCCGACCGTCTCGCCCCGGCCCTACCTCGACCTGACGTACCAGACGCTCGGGATCTTCTTCGCGCTGATCCCGGTGGCCCTCGCGTTCTTCCTGCTCGCCAAGGACCGCATCGGGCCACGTGAGCTCGGCATCGACTACCGCCGGCCCGGATACGACATCGGCTGGGGCGCCGGCCTGGCCGCCGGGATCGGACTGCCCGGCCTTCTCCTGGTGTACGCGGCGCTCCAGCTCGGGATCAACGCGCAGATCCGGCCGTCCGGGCTCGAACCGTACTGGTGGTCCGTACCCGTACTGATCCTCTCCGCGATCCAGAACTCGATCGTCGAAGAGGTCATCGTCGTCGGCTACCTGATCACCCGGCTCCGGACCATGGAACTCCCGCTGGTCCAGATCATCGCGCTGTCCGCCGTCCTCCGCGGCTCCTACCACCTCTACCAGGGATTCGGCGGCTTCATCGGCAACGCGATCATGGGCGTGGTCTTCGCGCTGTTCTTCCTCAGGACCAAACGCCTCATGCCGTTGATCGTCGCCCACAGCCTCCTCGACATCGTCGCCTTCGTCGGATACCAACTGCTCCCCGACTCCTGGCTGAGCTGGCTCTCCGTATAGACGCCTAGGTCCCGGCCGGATACTCCGCGAAGTATCGGCGGGCCCGGACGGCAACCGCCTCGGTGGTGGTGCGGGCGCTCAGAACGGCGGCCAGCAGCCGTACACCCGGACCCGCCAGGCTCAGGGCCGCCCAGCCGACGACCGGGCCGACACCCGGGCTGGCCAGCCGCAACAGGTCCGCGGCACGCTGCGGGTCCGCCGCATCCAGGCCATAGACGGCGGCGAGGTGCAACACCAGCTCAGCGTGCGTGATCACGGTCGCGGCGCCGAGAGCAACGGGGGCGTACGGGCCGGCCAGCGCCCCCACACCGCCACGCAGCGCCGCGGTCCGGGCGAACCGTTGCACGGCAAGCCTCGCCAACGCCTCCCGCGATGCCGTGGGATAGGTCGCGCGGACGTGATCGGCCCAGCCCTGGGCGCGCGGGCCGAGAGCCTGGACCAGGGCATGCGCCAAAATCTCGGGGGTACGGGCCGGCTCGGCCACCAGTTGCTCCCCGATCGAGTCGAACCGTCGCCGATCCGGCTCCGCCGTCACCGCAACCACCCGCAGCTGAGCCGAGCCGGCCGGCGCCGTTGTCTGCCCGTCTCCGGCATCCCCGGCATCTCCGGTGGTTTCGGGGTCTTCGGCAACGCGCGTTTCGCCGGTGGCCGGCGCTTGTTCGGCCGGGGTGTCATCCGCGGCCGCGCGTGGTTGTTCGGTCCGGGTGGCGTCCGCCGCCGTTTGCGGTTGTTCGGTCGGGGTGCCTTCCGTGGTCGAACGTGCTTGATCGGTGGCCGGTGCTTGCCCAGCCTGCGCCTCGGCCACGGCTGCGGTGACCGGCTGCTCAACTTTTCGCTCGCCGGGTTCGGTGGCGGTCTCTGCCGTGCTCACCGGCGCCGCCTCCCGTACCGGCGTTGGCTCGGCTGGGAAGGAGGCTGCTACGGGGGTGGGCTGCTTCGGGGCGGCCTTCTTCGCGGGGGCACGTTTGGCTGCGGCCTTTTTCGCGGGGGCGGCCTTCTTGGCAGGGGATGCCTTCTTTGCCGGTGCGTTCTTCGCCGGTCCAGGCTCAGCACCGGCCATGTTGCCTGCTGGTGCGGCCGTTTGCTCTGTAGGAGTCTGCTTGGTGGCGGCTCTCGCTGCCCCGGCCGGCCGGCTGGCGGTGCGCTTCGCCGGAGACGGGGTGGCAGCGGGCTCGGTATCGGCTGCGGGGTCACTCGGCCGGGCGGGCTCGGTCGACGGTGCGGGGTCACTCGGCCGGGCAGTCTCGGTTGGCGATGCGGGCTCGCTCGGCCGGGCAGTCTCGGTGGGCGGGGTGGGCTCGGCGGCGGTGGGCTCCGGACTGCGGGCCGGCTGTGACGGCACGGTCGGCGTCTCGACGGGAGCCGCCTTGCGCGGGCTTCGGCGGGGCCGGACCCCGTCCGTACCCGTGGAAGAGTGACTTTCGGCACCCGCATCGGTGGACGGGGGTTGGAAGGTGACCGCCGGCGGCGCGCCGCGGCGCCCAGGGCCCGCGGCCGGTCGCTCGGCGGAGGGCGTCTGCTCGGGCGTGCTGAAGGGGCTTCGCGGATCCCGAGCCCGCGGAGCTTCCCGGCGCGTGTTGTCCTCCATCGCAGGCAGCCTAGCCGCATCCGCGACGTTTCGCCTGTTCGCGCCCGGTAGAGAAGATCTCCGGTGCGCCGGATGGCTACCTCTTTGTGCGGCCGTCACCGGGTCCGGTATTGTCAAGCCTCGGTGGCCCGCGGGCTACCGGGGAGACTTCGCCTAGTCTGGTCTATGGCGCCGCACTGCTAATGCGGTTGGGGTTTTAAAGCCCCTCCCGGGTTCGAATCCCGGAGTCTCCGCGCAAAAGTCGGTGTTGTAGGCTGACTGAGCAACAAGCAAGCGCCCGTAGCTCAATGGATAGAGCATCTGACTACGGATCAGAAGGTTAGGGGTTCGAGTCCCTTCGGGCGCACTTCTTTAGAATGGCCGTGACCTGCGGAAACGCAGCTCGCGGCCATTTTCGTTTCCCAGATTTGAGCCCTGCTGGTCCCGTCATGTGGGACGTGGTGATCCAGTGGTGATCGGCTTTTCCGGAATGGCTTGTCCCTATCCGTGCTGACCAGTGCTTTTCTGTCCAGGTGGTGTGGTCGTGCGGACGTTCGGTCTCGTCATCGCTGAACCCATTCCCATGCGCGAGCGGTGGCCTATGCCGCCGCCGAATGCTTCGCTAGGCGGTGAGGGAGCCGCGTCGGCTCGGACGGCGATGACGACGCGGTTGCCGGCGTTCGGGTCGACGGCACATTACAACCCGAGGTTGGTTATCCGACTGTCGCGGACGTTCGTTGTCCACCCGCAGCCTGGACCACCTCACGGCCTCATCCGCCCCACTGGGACCAACGCAGGTAGCGATGGCGGCGCCTCGACCCCGGGCGACAGGCCCTGCGGGCGTCCGGTCGATGTGGTCCGGTTCCGCGTAGAAGATCGAGGCCCGTGCTGTCAGTGAGGGAGCGTGGATGCAGAATCTACTCATGAAGCGGGAGGTGCAGGGATGGGCTGTGGTTGGCATTGCGGCCGTGCTGGTTGGTGGTTGCAGCGGCCCGCCTTCGCCGTCCCGAACCTCACCGGGTGTGAACGTTCCGTCCGGCTGCGGGCCGTCGCCCGATGCGATCGGTTGGTCCGACATCAAGGAATCACCCAGACTTGAGCGTGTGATTCTGGTTGACGGCCGATCCGGTGACGGGCGCCGCGAGCTACTCGATACGCCGGTGATCGCTTCTGTCTCCGGTATCGAGGCACCGGCCTCCTGGTTGCCGCTGCTGGCGGCCGGGCTTGGGAAGAGACTCGGCACGCAGGTGAGCTCGACTCGGCCGTCAAGCTCCTACGGCTTGATGCCGGTCGATGGTGGCGACGTGGATACGAGTATTCCCGAGAAGGTCATCTATCAGGGCGTTCGCGAGGTCTCGGCAGCTTTTTCGTTGACCTGTGCGCCGGGGGTTTCCGGTGTTTTCACCGCTTGGACCGAGACCGTGTCGTCCGGAGTGATGTGCGGCAGTCGTCGGCCGTCGGCCGATGCTTACGCACAGATGGCCCGCAGCTATTGCCCTCAGGTACCGGATCCGTCGTCGGCGGGCGTCGGCACGCCAACACGTTGATATGTGAGAAATGGCATTGCGGGTGGGTGCGGTGAGGGCGCGGAAATCCGACAAGCGGTGTTGAATCGTGCGACTCGGGTGGGGCGGGGAAGGTCGCTCCACATTTAGGGCTGGCGTTGATCAACTAGATTCCAGGAACTTGCATATTTAAGTTCTCGGGGGATCCTGTGAGTCAATCATCTGCACGACTGCGTGCAGACCACCGGCGCTTGATGGTCTTGCCGCAATTGCGGCGATCACTGTCGTTCCTGTCCGTGATATCAGTGACCGCTCTTGTGTTCGCGGTTCCATCCGCCGCCGCGGAGCCACCCAGCGCCTCCGGCATCATCGAGCGAGAAAGTGCCGGGGATGCTCTTGTCGCGGCACGCGAGTTCGGGAGGCCGGTGCGAATCGCGGACCAGATGTCCGAAACTTCGGAATCATTTGCGTTGCCGACAGGAGAGATAGAGACAACGGTTTCGGCCGGGGTGGTCCGCATCCGCCAGGGCGGTGACTGGGTGCCGGTCGATCTGACCTTGCGGCCCGGTGCCGACGGGGACCCGGAGCCGGTGGCTCATCCTACGGATCTCCAACTTGCCGGGAAGCGCCTGTCGCCGGAAGGCGCACTCGCCTCGATCGACACCGCGGCTGGACCGGTAAGCCTCGGTTGGGAAGGGGCGCTGCCGGAGCCGACGTTGTCGGACAACCGCGCCACCTATTCTGAGGTGAAGCCGGGCGTGGACCTTGTCGTGGATGCCACGAGAGAGGGATTTGAACAGTTTCTGATCCTGAAATCGCCGGCAGCCGCCAAGCAGGTCGACGGACTGTCGTTGCCATTGCACGGTCCAGGGTTCACGGATGTGACCGAGGCTCCCGACGGGGGACTTGAACTCACTGATCGGGCGGGAAAAGTGGTGGCGGTCGCGCCGACACCTTTGATGTGGGACGCACAGATCTCTGCGAACGGTGAGTCACCCGTTCGGTCGGCGCAGATTGCCCTTGAGGCAGATGAGAATGATGTTCCTCAGATCCACACCGGCACCGACGCTGAGCTTACGTTGTCGCCGGATAAAGCGTGGCTTGCCGATCCCAGGACCAAATACCCGGTCACCGTCGACCCTCAGATCAACAAGCTACTCACGTACTTCGACACCACGGTCATGGAGGGTATAACCGCCGACCGCGGGGGCGCGGACTTTCTACAGCTCGGGGTGACCACCGAGGCCAAGCCGAAGCGGGCGCGTTCGTTCGTCAAGTGGAACGCGAGTGACCTGCGCGGCAAAGAGATCACCTCGTCGAGGGCCTACTTCTACAACTGGTACTCCACCACGTGTGCGTCCACGGCGTGGGAGATCTGGACGACCGAGGCGGCCGACGCGGACACTCGGTGGGCTGATCAGCCCAAGTGGCTCCGTAAGGAGGCAACCTCAACCGAAACCAAGGGATTGAACTCGTCGTGTGGTGACGGCTGGGTCTCGATTGATGCGAAGAGCTTCTTCCAGTACGCCGCTGACAAAAATCAGACCTACGCGAACATGGGTATCAAGGCGAGCAACGAGGCGGACAAGAAGCAGTGGAAAGAGTTCCGTTCTCGCAACGCGGCAAACACGGCCCAGGTTCCCTACGCCAAGGTGACCTACGCCGACAAACCCGCTGAGACGAGCACATACGGAATGAGATTCGCGATCGCGGATCCGGACCAGACAGTTCCCGGCGACGCCGACCGTAACGCGGCGGTAATGCAGGCGTGGACAGACAGCAGGCCGGAGTGGCCAGCGGTCAGCGGTAGCAAGGGCGAGACCGAAGCTTCCGTGTTGTCGCGATCGGATACGGACGAAGCGGGCTTCCTGGCCGCACAGCAGGAGCCCGCAACCGACCTTCCGACCTACGAGGTAGATGTCGAGGACGAAGCACTTGACTCCTACGAGCCGGATCCAGGGCCGGACGCAGATGTCGACCCGCCTGCCGAAGCGGAGGAGGTACCGGAGGCTCCGTTGCCTTCTGCTCCCGGCGCGGACGGGACGTCAGCCGCCGAGTCGGCGGGAATGCGGTCACTGAGCGTCGCGACGCCTGAGGATGCGCCGGAGACAGACACACCCCCCGACGACTCCGAGTGGATCACCGACCCCGAGGCCGATCCTGGGTACGAGCCTGTTCCGGATGGCCAGGCGAGTGCTTCCGCGGCGCCCAGAAAGCCGCACGAGGACTGGATGACCACTGCGGAGTGCAGAACAGGATGGCGTAACCACAAGCCGCGCAAGGACACGTGGTACTACAAGAACAGATTCTCTTTCTGTCAGATCACGTCTGCTTATATCTGGTTTAACAAGTGCACGGGTTCTCGCTGTGAGTACTCCGACGTGACGTTCAATATCATGTACGTCGGCGCCGGTTCACACACCAAGCGGGCGACGAACTGGAACGCGTACATCTACGACTGGTCGCAGGTCAACAAGCCCGACCTGGTGGTCCCGTTCACGATTGACGTGCGATGCCAAGCGTTCTACTCGGCGAAGTGCTACGCGAAGGGTAATGCGATTCGTAAGTCACTGGCCGCGTGGAAGGCCGCGCCTAAGTTCAGCAAGATGTACACCACGAAAGCGTTCAAGCCGACCGCCGACGATCCCAAGTTCAGGGAAAAGCGCTCCTTCCACCAGTTCAAGCCGGTGCACAGTGATCCCGTGCACAACATCGTAAACGTGGGCGCCGGCGTCGTGGTGAGATGCGACCTGGCCAGGTACCTCGGCCGAAAGAAGGTCGGAGGCTGTATCGGCTCCGATGTCATTGGCACGATGATCCTCAACTACAGGAGCACGAAATACGCGGAATCTGTCCACTTCATCTGGCAGGCGATGTTCCGGCTCGGCACGCTCGATAGTGCCAAGGCAGGGAAGTTCGTTCCTGGTGGCGCCTACCAGCAGCCTGTGACCGGTAAATGGGAACCGCTGTCGCGCGACTATTGGAGCAGCGTCCGGCATAATCGCGGAAGAGTTCAGGCTGAGTGCCGCCGACTGTATGGGGCGAATTATGCGGACGGAGGGAAAGACTGTGACGAGTACCCGTTTGCGGCGACGTTCGAAAGCGCGAATCGCATTCCGTCGGGACTTCATCCCTGGAGAACTTTTGCTGTTAAAGCGCTCAACAAAAGACACAACAGCAGCTCGGGTGCGACTCTACTCGCGTTTTACAATCGAGACCATGTGTTGCACGGCGACCGGTTCTATGTCAGCATCCGCAATGGTCCGGCAGTGTAATGTTGCAACGGTCGCTAGCACAATTCAGGCGAGCCGTGAGATCTGCGCCCCCAAGTCCGCCGGTCGGCTGAAAGGAACTAGGATTAGCGTGTCGAACATTGTTGCTCGCTATGCGAGCTGGCTGAAGGCACATGCGCCGGGTACGGCCGGCGCGGCACGCCCCCCGGCCTCCGATGCGGATATCGCCGCCGCAGAAGGGGAGCTGGGTGCGATCCTGCCTGCTCCGATTCGGCAGTTGTACCGGTGGCACGACGGCGGTCCGGACAACCCGGCCGAGGCTTTGTGGCTGCGGCACGACTTCGGCTTCCTTCCGATCGAGGCGGCTCGGGAGATTCGACAGATGCGGCGGGAGATCGCCGAAGAAGAGTTCGGCCCGGAGGAAGCCGACGACTTCTGGAGCCCGCACTGGTTCCCGATCGGCACAAGTTGGACGGGTGATCACCTCGTGGTTGATTGCTCGACCTCATCAGCCCAGGGGCGGCTGACCATCGCCAACAACGAAGGCCCTTCGGGTTCGGATCCAGTCTGGCCGAATCTCGATTCCCTTCTTGATGAGCTGGTGAGCGCGCTGGAGAACGGCAGTCCGTTGTCCGGGCACCTGCCGGTGACAGGCAACGGCTGGCTCCTCTGGGAGGAGCAGCCCTGACGGCGCCGGTGTGTGTCTCGCCGCCCGGTGAGACACACACCGGCGAGTTAGGTCCGAGCGGCTGCGTGTCCGTTCGCGGTGGGCCGGTGGCCGGGGCGGTCCATCGACCAATCGAGCTGGTCATGGCCACACCGGTGCGCGCGCCGCAGCACAGGTGCAGGCCGCCGTGTGCGGTCGCCACGGTGAACGTGACCGGCCACGGCGAGCGGGGCGCGGCACACCGCGTGTCGACGTCGGCTTGCGGTCTAGGTCCAGCCCGACCACGTTCGAGGCCCGGTACGCCGCGCCGATGTTCACGTCCGCCGGCCATGTGGGCACGACGGCCAAGGGCGCTGTCGGTTCTCATCGCCGGTATCTCCCTGGTCGCCTCTGCCCAGCCTGCCTCTGCCCAGCCCGCCTTCGCCCAGTCGGCAACCAGGTTGCCGATCTCATCGGTGGGTGGTGTCGTCGTCGACGGGGTGCACAAGCAGATTTTCATCAGCGATCCGCAGTCCGGCAAGATCGTCGCGACGGGCTATGACGGAACGGTCATCGCCACCCGAAGCGGTCTGCCCGGGGTGGCCGGCATCAGCCTTTCCCCGGATGCGAAGACGCTTTACGGCGCGGTGCGCGGTGCGGACTCCATCGTGTCCCTGGCGACGGAGACCCTCACCGAGACCGCACGGTACGGCACCGGCACGGGCACCGGTCCCAAGTTCCTGGCGTACGCCGGGGGTCTGATCTGGTTCGGATACGACGGGTCGGGAACCGGGGACGGCGCCACGCCGGCCGGCATCGGTTCGCTCGACCCGGCCGGCGCAACTCCCACCGTGGTACTCGAGCAGGACAAGGACACGCCGTGGCTGGCCGCGCCCAGGCTCGCCGCCACACCGGCGGCGCCCGGCGTGCTCGCCGCGGGCGAGTCCACGTACTCCGATACCGCCGGCCGGGTAGCTGTCTTCGACGTGTCCACCGGCACGGCCCGGCGGACCGCGGTGAAGATGGTCGGCAACGGCCGTACCGATGACCTTGCCCTCACCCCTGACGGGAAGCGCCTCATCGCAGCGCGGGCCGGTTCGTCCCACGAGGTCTGGAAGGTCCCGCAGTTGTCCTCCGCGGGGACCTATCGCACCGAGTGGTCCGCCAACGCCGTGGCGGTCGCCGACGACGGCACCGTCGCCACCGGCAGTTCCGCCTGGTACCACCCCGACGTGCACGTCTTCGCGCCGGGCTCGATGACCGCCCTGCGTAGGTACGACTTTCCCAACACCGGCACCAACAGTGGTGCGGACACTCTCGCGAACGAGGGCCTCGCCTGGGAGCCGGGCGGCACCGATCGGCTGTTCGCCGTCACGAGCAACTCCCAGAACGTCTTCTCCCTGAACGTCCTGACCGATCCGACCACGCCGGACCCGGAGCCGTTGCCGCGCCCGGGACTGCCGGTGGAGACGGTGTCCGACTTCGTCGTCGACGGCGTCCACCAGCGGGTCTTCGTCAGCGACGCGCGGAACTCGACGATCGTCGCGGCGGATTTCACCGGCAAGGTCCTCGGGGTCCGGCGTAACCTGCCGGGCGTACAGGGGCTCGCGCTGGCCGCCGACTCGGCGCACCTCTACGCGGCCGTGCCCGGCGCCGACGCCGTGGTGTCCATCGCCACCGACACCGTGACCGAGGCTGCCCGCTACCCGACCGGCGACGACACGACCCCGACGCATGTGGCCACCACTGCCGGCAAGATCTGGTTCGGGTACGGCGACGACGGCGGCGGCAACATCGGCTCGGTGGACATCACCGGGAGCCGGCCCACGGTGGCACTCGCCCAGGATGCGTCCGGATGGCCGAAGCCGCCGCGCCTTGCCGCGGTCGCGGGCGCCCCGAACCTGCTCGCCGCCGGCAGCACGGGCAAGGCTTCCGTGTACGACGTGTCGACCGGCACCGCGGTCCGGACCACCGTGGGTGCCGACAAGCCGTGGTTCAACGACCTGGCTCTCTCCCCCGACGGAAGCCTGCTGTACACCGCCAGCGGCGAGGGCACCTGGGTCTGGAAGACCTCGGACATGTCGCTGGTGACCTCCTACCCGCCTGCCAGCAGCCCGAGCTCGTTGGCAGTGGCGGCAGACGAGACGCTGGCCATCGGTTACGACCACTTGAACTACCAGCCTGAGGTGTACGTCTATCCGGCTGGTTCGGCTACGCCGATCCGGGTCATCGATCTGCCGGACACGGATCCCAACGTCACCGGCGCGGACAACCTGGTCGCGCAGGGGCTCGCCTGGGAACCGGGCGGCAGCCGGCTGTTCGCGGTGGCGGAGAACTCCAGGGACGAGTTCATCCTGCAGGCGTTGGTGGACCCGGCCAAGTCCGTCACGACTCTGACGGTCGATGTTCCGGCCACCGCCACGCGGGGGAAGTCGCTCACCGTCTCCGGCACGCTCACCGCCGGCGTCTCGCTGTCGGCCGGCACCCCGTTGACGGTCGTCCGCGTCGACGAGGAGACGCCGAAGGGTAAAGCGCTCGGCACCAGGGCGTTGGGGGCGAACAACCGGTTCTCGTTCACCGACATCCCGTACGCCGGTGGCAAGGTCACCTACCAGGTGTCGTACGCCGGGGACCCCAAGCACATCGCCGCCTCCGCTGCCGACACCACCAGCATCGCCAAGGACGCCACCACCCTGACCCTGGACGGCAACGGCAAGACGCACACGTACAACAAAAAGGTCTTGTTCACCGCCAAGCTCGGCAAGACGTACCAGAACCGGGTCGTCGAGATCTGGGCCGACCCGTACGGCGGCGACAAGCCGAACAAGCTGGTGGCGAAAGGCAAGGTCAACAGCAAGGGCCAGCTGTCGGCCTCTGTCTGGATGACCCGGAACACCACGGTGACCGCCCGCTTCGCCGGTGACACGCGTACGGCTCCGAGGACCGCGAGGGTCACGGCCTACGCCAAGGTCAACGTGTCCGTCACGGTCGGCGGGCACTACAGGACCGGCAAGATCGGATCGACGAAGTACCACTACTTCCGCAAGGCCAAGAACCCGGTCTTCACCACCACGATGACGGCGAACAAGGGGCGCTCCCAGCGGTTGGAGCTGCAGGTGTACGCGAACGGCAAGTGGCGCGACGCCGGCTCGGAGTACTTCACGCTCGCAGCGAACGGTCGCTCGCGGGTGACCCTGGGCCCGCCGCACGGTAAGGGCCTGCGCCTGCGAATGCGGTCGTCGTACGTGAGGACCTCTTCGGGCGACACCTTGAACGCCACGACCGTCGGCGGTTGGGTGTACGTGACCTTCACCTGACAGCCTGAGGGCTGTGAGCGGGGCGGCGGCGCAGCGATGCGCCGCCGCCCCGACGGTGAAGATCCGCGGATCGTTGCAGCAGCGGTGCATCCACCGGCAGGGTCGAGTGGGGTCCGTAGGGCCTGAGATGGTTTTCAGATCGGCTGGTGGTGATCGCCCTACATCTGGTCTCGGCGCAGTTGCAGGGCGGGGTGGCGTGGCGGTGCGAATCCGAGGGTTCGGTAGAGGCGTTCGCCGCCCGGGGTGGCGTTGAGGTCGATCACGCTGACCGTGGTGTCGTCGGCGAACCAGCGGAGGAGGGCGCTCAGGCAGTCTCGGGCGTGGCCGCGTCCGCGGGCGTGGGGCACGGTACTGATGTTGAAGATGTGGCCGCGCAGGCCTCCTGGATTGCCGGGACCCGGCGCGTGCCGATCGCACAGGCCGGAGGCGTTGCTGACGATGCCGTGCCCGGGGTCTTCGATCACGAATGCGGCGAACATCTGCGGGTCGTTCAGTGAACGGGTGAACCAGTCCAGGGCAGCGGCCCGCCATGGCGCCGTGGCGTCGCCGACAGGTGCCCCCATCGCCTCCAGCATGCTGACGCGGAGTTGTACCAGCGCGGCAGCGTCGCCGGGGACTGCCCTACGTGGTCGTGCCATTTCTCGTCCTACTCCCCGCGTCTCATGGCTTCCGTCCATGGTGGTGTGATCGTGCGGACGTTCGAAAGACAGGCGTGGCCACCCGTTGAACCTATAGAGCCTGTTTTTGATCTATATAGCGGTGGTTGTGGTACGGGCGTGGCGGCGGGTCATCTGAAGGATTGCCGCCCAGTAGATGATGGTTTCGTGGTGTTCGGGTAGACGTTCGTAGTCGCGGGCGCAGCGGCGTCGGCGGGTGAGCCAGGCGAAGGTGCGTTCGACGACCCAGCGGCGGGGTAGGACCTGGAATCCTTTGCC
>NZ_QGGR01000062.1 GCF_003148685.1 Actinoplanes xinjiangensis
GGCGGGCGGTGCGGGGGTTCGGTGGCGTCAGCCGATGCCGTAGCCGGTCGTCGTCTGACGGTCGTCCCACACCCGGGTGATCGCGTTGACGACCGCCACCACGCCGGGCACCTGCCGGGTGACGTGATCGACCGCGTCCGCGGTCGACGCCCGGTCGACGCGTCCGGTGAGGGTGACGACGCCACCGCTCACCTGGGCGTCGACGTCGTCGACACCGTGGCCGAAGTAGGACGTCAGCATGCCGGAGACGACGTCGTCACGGATCTCGTCGTCGGGGCGCAGATGGGCCTTCAGCAGATCGCTGCGGGCGACGATACCGAGCAGACGGCCCTGATCGTCGATCACCGGCAGCCGCTTGACGTGTTCGGCGTCCATCAGCCGGGCCGCGGCCGCGATCGACTTACCGGATCCGGCCACCACGGGCGGGGCACTCATCAGATCGCCCGCGGTTCCGACCGTCGACTTCGCCCGCTCGTGGCGCCGCCGCCGGCTCTCGAACAGTCGCGGCTTCTCATCGCCGGCGTATTCGATCTTGCGGAGCAGGTCCGCTTCGGAGACGACGCCGACCACCCGCAGGTCGTCGTCCACCACCGGTACCGCGCTGATCCGCCGTCCGATCAGCAGATCGACGACCTCACGGTAGGAAGCAGACACACCCACGGTCACGACCGCCGTGGTCATCACGTCGTCGACTGTCCAGACTCGCATCACAGGCCTCCTCGTCGTTTCTCACGCTAGAACCCGGCGGACCCGGCCGGACAGGACCGGCAGACCCCCGCAGCGGGCCCTTGGGCCCCCGCCGGCGCGCAACGTGCGACATCACGCCAGCCGCCGCACCGGTGAGATCACCGTTCAAGGCCACCACGCACTGGCCGGCTGAATCGCGGAAGACCCCGCAACGGTCGGCCGGCCAGGTACCGGCACCGAAACGTCGCACGTTCACCGATTCACCCGCTGAGAAACCGATCGTGGTTACTCTCGATCAAGAGATTTCTCCCGCGCGGACGCGGTGTGGCGGGCGTGCCCGCCGACGCGCGGGTACGTCCACCAAGCGGGCCGGCGCCTGACGACCGCATGTTGCAGGCGGTGGCCTTCACCTACTTCCCGGGAGGTCACATCGTGCTGTCGGACAAGGCTCGGCCGATAGTCGAGGCCACGCTGCCAGTCGTCGGCGAACACATCGCCGAGATCGCGAACCGGTTCTATGCGCACATGTTCGCCGAACATCCGCAATTACAGGACGGGGTGTTCAACCGCGGAAATCAGGCCGAGGGCAGTCAGCCGAAGGCTCTCGCGGGGTCCGTCGCGGTGTTCGCCACCGCCCTGGTCAAGAGTCCGCAGCAGTTACCGGAGCGGCTACTCACCCGGATCGCGCACAAACACGCGTCGTTGGGGATCAGTCCGGACCAGTACCAGATCGTGCGCGACAACCTGATGTGGGCCATCGGCGATGTCCTCGGCGACGCGGTCACCCCAGACGTCGCGGCCGCCTGGGACGAGGTGTACTGGCTGATGGCCTATGCCCTGATCCACCAGGAACGCGGCCTCTACAGCGCCCGCGGGGTGACCGCCGAACGGGTGTGGCGCCAGTGGCGGGTCGCCCAGAAGGTTCCGGAGACCGACGACGTCACCCTGTTCGTCATGCAGCGTATCGACGATCGGCCGGTGAAGACGTCACTGCCCGGCCAGTACATCAGCGTCAACGTGTTGATGCCGGATGGTGTGCGGCAGCCCCGCCAGTTCAGCCTGACCCGCGCCGACGACGGCGAGCACCGCTACTTCGCCGTCAAACGGGTCCATGGCGGCGGAAAGCCCGACGGTGAGGTGTCGAATCTGCTGCACGATCGAGTTCAGGTCGGCGACGAGCTCACCATGAGCGTGCCGTACGGCGACGTCGTCCTCGACGACGGCGGCCGGCCGGTCGTGTTCGTCAGCGCCGGGATCGGCGTCACCCCGATGGCGGGGATGATCTCGCATCTGGTCGCGGCCCGCTCCCGGCTGAAGGTGACGCTGCTGCACGCCGACGCGAACGAGGTCTCCTTCCCGCTGCGCCGCCAGATCGCCGCCGACCTCGCCCGCCTGCCCCAGTCGGCGCTGCACGTCTGGTACGAGGACGGCACCGGCAGCGAGCTCCCCCTGACCGGCACCCATGCCGGCACGATGGAACTGACCGGCATGGACCTACCGGACAACGCCGTCTACTACCTGTGCGGGCCGATCGCCTTCATGCAGGCGATCCGGTCCAGCCTGCTGCAGCGCGGGGTGTCGGTACGCGACATCCAGTACGAGGTGTTCGGCCCGGACCTGTGGCAGGCCGACACCGACTGATCACCGTCAACGCCGGGTCAGCCGACCACACCCCGGGCGGCTGACCCGGCGTTGAGGATGGTCGGCTAGCGCTGCAGACGGCCGAGCAGTCCGCTGCCTTCGCGGGCGCGGACGGCATCGACGGTGTCCCAACTGGTCGCGTCGAGAGTGGTCAACGCGGCCGGGAACACACCGTCCTGTTCCTTGAGGATGTGCACCCGCAGGTCCTGCAGGACCGCCAGCAGGGCGTCCGGCCAGTCGGGGTCGGTCGGGACGGTGACGGCGGCCGCACCGAGAACGGCCTCGATATGACGGTGTTCGGCACACAGGACCGCCACCTGATCGGGGAACTCCGCCGCCAGCAGCGGGAACAGTCCTTGCTCCTCCACCGCGGTGTGCGGCCGAAGGATGTCGCTGATAAGCCGGGCCAGTCCGGCCATCGCGGCCACGTCACCGGCCGTATGCGCGGCGCGCACGTGCGCCATCAGGCCGACGACCTCGTCGTGTTCTCGGGTGAGTTCACCGATGGCGGTGACCTCCTGGCAACCGCAGTACTCACACATGAGCGATCTTCCCGCCTCGGCTGCTGTCCCGGCCCACCGACAACACGTCCAGTAGCAATGCCGCGAGAGCGACCACGGCGAGCAGGGCGAGGCCGAGGGCATAGGACTGGAACTGGCCGTAGATGGAACCCATCACCAGTGGCGGCACGAATCCGCCGAGGCCGCCGGCCGCACCGACGACACCGGTGACCGAGCCGACCTGATTGGCCGGGGCGACTTGGGCGACCAGCGCGAACGTGGCGCCGCTGCCGGCACCGAGAGCGGCCGCCATGGCCAGGAACGCGATCGTGCCGACCGGTGCCAGGCCGGGGGTGAAGGCCTGCACGACCGCCCCGGCGATGACCACGCCGAGGGCTGCGGCCAGCACCCGGCTCGGTGCCACCTTGTCCGACAGCCAGCCACCGAAGGGTCGCATGATCACGGCGAGCAGCACGAAGCCGGCCATCCGGTTCGCGGCGTCGGCCTGGGTCAGCCCGTAGGCGGTCTTCAGGTAGGCGGGCAGGTAGACGGAGAACGCGACATAGCCACCGAACGCGACCGCGTACAGGGCCGACGCCTGCCAGGTGATCTTGAGCCGTAGGGTCGCGGCGAGCCGTTGCGCCAGCGGTGCGGTCGGCACCGGCCGGTCCGGGGCGTCGCGCAGCAGCGCCCAGGCAAGCAACGCATAGGCGGCGAGAACACCGGCGGTGATCAGAAACGGGGTGCTGGTGCTACCCGCGTCGACGAGTTTGACCGTGGTCAGCGCGCTGATCGCGGTGCCACCCATACCGGCGCCGAAGACACCGACGGCGAAGCCGCGCCGGTGCGGCGGGAACCAGGCGCTGACAAAGGGGACGCCGACGGCGAAGGCGGTGCCGCCGATGCCGAGGAAGAACCCCCCGATCAGCAGTGCGGCAAGCGAGTCGTGCCCGAACAGGCCGAGGTAGAGCACCGGGATGATGGTCGCGAGCGACACCAACGGGAACATGATCCGCCCGCCGAACTTGTCGGTGAGCGCGCCGACCGGGATCCGACCGACCGAGCCCACCACGACCGGCACCGCGACCAGCAGCGCCTGCTGGAACGAGGTGAGATCGAGGGCTGCGGTGAACCGGACCGCGAGAGGGCTGAGCAGCGCCCAGGCCCAGAAGTTGACCGCGAAGCCGACCGTGGCCAGCGTCAGCATCAACCCGGGACTTCCGGTGCCCTGGTCTCGTACCGTTCGGGCCGAGGAGGTGCTCATGGGTTCTCTCCATGTGTCGTGGTCGGGAAGCGGCTGGCGATCCCCGGTACGCCGCTGCCGCCCACATCCCGGGCCGCGACATGGCGACTTGTGCCTGCCAGATCAGCTTTCTTGACCGCAAGCCTGGCGCAGTAGGGACTTCGTACCCGCATCTTTGGGACACATGCGGACTCGTCCGGGCACGTCAACGCCGCTGGGCGCGGCAGGTAGCCCGCTCCCGGGCTGCACTTACCCAGTCTGCACTCAACCATTGGAACGGTTGTCCCGTGCGGTGAATGGCGTAGTCGGCATTCGCGCGAAAAGCCGTGTTGGAGTTGCGAGGATGAGTGGTCGGGACGAATGTGGTCGTCAAGGTCATCAGAACCGGGGGTGAGGCGTGACGGACACCGTAGGCGCGGCCGATCGGGCACTACTGAGAGTCGGAGGTCTACTCCGGCGAGCTCAGGTCTCTCCCGATCGGCGATCGCTGTATCAGATCGGCGGCCGGGAGGCGGACGCCTTCTACCGGGACCGCTGGTCGTACGACAAGGTCGTCCGGTCGACGCACGGGGTGAACTGCACCGGATCGTGTTCGTGGAAGGTGTATGTCCGCGACGGCATCATCACCTGGGAGCAGCAGCAGACCGACTATCCGAGCACCGGTCCGGACAAGCCGGAGTACGAGCCGCGCGGCTGCCCGCGTGGGGCGGCGTTCTCCTGGTACACCTACTCCCCCACACGCGTGCGTTATCCGTACGCCCGCGGGGTCTTGGTCGACATGTACCGAGAGGCGAAGAAGCGGCTCGGTGACCCGGTGGCCGCGTGGTCGGACATCCAGGCCGACCCGATCCGGCGCCGCACGTATCAGCAGGCCCGCGGTCAGGGCGGTCTGGTCCGGGTCTCCTGGGACGAGGCGCTGGAGATGGTCGCGGCCGCGCACGTGCACGCGATCAAGGAGTACGGGCCGGACCGGATCGCCGGTTTCTCGCCGATCCCGGCGATGTCGATGGTGTCGCATGCGGTCGGTGCGCGGTTCATGAGCCTGATCGGCGGCACGATGCTGTCGTTCTACGACTGGTACGCCGACCTGCCGGTGGCGTCGCCGCAGGTGTTCGGCGACCAGACCGACGTGCCGGAGTCCGGTGACTGGTGGGACGCCTCGTACCTGATGATGTGGGGCTCGAACGTGCCGGTGACGCGCACCCCGGACGCGCACTGGATGGCCGAGGCCCGTTACCGGGGGCAGAAGGTCATCGTGATCAGCCCGGACTTCGCCGACAACGTGAAGTTCGCCGACGAGTGGATGCCTGCCCAGCCCGGCACCGACGGGGCCCTCGCTATGGCGATGGGCCACGTGATCCTGAAGGAGTTCTTCGTCGACCGGCGCACCCCGCGGTTCGTCGACTACGTGCGCCAGTACACCGACCTGCCGTTCCTGATCACGCTCGAACCGGGGGCGGACGGTGCGTACCGGCCGGACCGGTTCCTCACCGAGGAAGATCTCGGCGGAGCGTCGGCGTTCAAGACGGTGCTGTGGGACTCGGTGACCGGCGCCCCGGCGGTGCCGCGTGGCAGCCTCGGCCACCGTTACGGTGAGCCGGGTGAGTGGAACCTCGACCTCGGCGATCTGGAACCGGCGCTGACGTGTCTGGAGACCGGGGCGTCGATCGAGGTGGAACTGCCGCGCTTCGACACCGATGAGCCCGGTGTGCTGCGCCGCGGCGTGCCGACCCGGTCGGTCGGGGGCAAGCTGGTGACCACGGTCTTCGACCTGCTGCTCGCCCAGTACGGGGTGGCCCGCGACAGGCTGCCAGGGCAGTGGCCGTCGGGTTACGACGACGCGACGGTGCCGTACACGCCGGCCTGGCAGGAGCCGATCACCGGAGTTCCGGCTGTGCAGGTGGCCCGGGTGGCCCGGGAGTTCGCCGACAACGCGGAACGCTCCGGCGGCCGGTCGATGATCCTGCTCGGCGCGGGCGTCAACCAGTGGTTCCACGGCGACGCCACGTACCGCGGCATTCTGGCGCTGGTCACGCTGACCGGATGCCAGGGGGTGAACGGCGGCGGCTGGGCGCACTACGTGGGCCAGGAGAAGTGCCGGCCGGTCACCGGCTGGCAGCAACTGGCGTTCGCCCTCGACTGGGTCCGCCCGCCCCGGCAGATGATCGGCACGGCGTACTGGTACACCCATACCGACCAGTGGCGTTACGACACGTACTCCGCCGACACGGTGTCCTCACCGACGGGGAACGGGCTGTTCGCCGGCAAGCACACGATGGACCTGCTCGCCCAGTCTGCGCGGCTCGGCTGGATGCCGTCGATGCCGACCTTCGACCGCAACCCCCTGGACCTGGCCGACGAGGCGGGCGACGACCCCGGCGCCTACGTCGCGCGGGCCCTGCACGACAAGCGGCTCGGGTTCGCCTGCACCGATCCGGACGACGAGAAGAACTGGCCGCGGGTGTTCACCGCGTGGCGGGCCAACATCCTCGGCTCCTCGGCGAAGGGCAACGAGTACTTCCTGAAGCACCTGCTCGGCACCCGTTCGAACCTGCGTGCCGGCGAGGCCGGGCCGGAGCACCGGCCGAGGGACGTGCGGTGGATCGAGGAGGCCCCGGAGGGCAAGCTCGACATGATGGTCAGCCTGGACTTCCGGATGACCTCGACGACGTTGCTGTCGGACGTGGTGCTGCCGGCCGCCACCTGGTACGAGAAGCATGACCTGAACACCACGGACATGCACCCGTTCATCCACGCGTTCACGCCGGCGATCAGCCCGCCGTGGCAGACCCGTACCGACTTCGACATCTTCCACGGCCTCGCCAAGGCCTTCTCCGGCATGGCGAGAATCCACCTGGGAGTACGCAAGGACCTGGTCGCCGCGCCGCTGCTGCACGACACCCCGGACGCTATGGCCACCCCGCACGGCCGGGTCACCGACTGGCAGGCCACCGGCGAGATCCCGGTACCCGGCAAGACGATGCCGAAGATCGTGGTGGTGGAACGCGACTACGGCGCGGTCGCCGACAAACTCGCCGCGCTCGGCCCGCTGCTCGACACGCTCGGCACCACCGTGAAGGGCTACTCGGTCGACGTCACACCGGAGATCGAATACCTGCGGCACAAGAACGGCGCCATCCGCGGCGGGGTCGCCGACGGCCGCCCGTCGCTCGCCACGGACATCCATGCCTGCGAGGCGATCCTCGCGCTGTCCGGCACCACCAACGGTCGGGTCGCCACCGCTGGCTTCCACGACGTGGAGAAACGTACCGGCGTGAAGCTCGCCGACCTGGCCGCCGAGCACGAGGGCAAGCAGATCACCTTCGCCGACTGCCAGTCTCGGCCGGTTCCGGTGATCACCAGCCCGGAATGGTCGGGCAGCGAGACCGGCGGTCGCCGCTACTCCCCTTTCACCATCAACGTCGAACGGCTCAAACCCTGGCACACCCTGACCGGGCGGCAGCACTTCTACGTCGCTCACGACTGGATGCACGAGGCGGGCGAGACGCTGCCGATCTTCCGGCCCCCGCTGAACATGCACCGCTTGTTCGGTGAGCCTCAACTCGGCCGCAACGGCGAACTCGAGATCACCGTGCGGTATCTGACGCCGCACTCGAAGTGGTCGATCCACTCCGAGTACCAGGACAACCTGATCATGCTGACACTGTCGCGGGGCGGGCCGACCATGTGGATGAGCGAGGCCGACGCGGCGAAGATCAAGGTTCGGGACAACGACTGGATCGAGGCGGTCAACCGCAACGGTGTGGTGGTCTGCCGGGCCATCGTCAGTCACAAGATGCCCGAGGGCACCGTGTACATGTACCACGCCCAGGAACGGGTCATCGATGTGCCGAAGGCCGAGGTCAACGGCCGACGGGGCGGCATCCACAACTCACTGACGCGGTTGCTGGTCAAACCCACGCACATCATCGGCGGGTACGCCCAGTTGTCGTTCGCGTTCAACTACCTGGGCCCGACCGGTAACCAGCGTGACGAGGTCACCGTCATCCGCCGCCGTTCGCAGGATGTGGAGTACTGACATGCGCGTGATGGCCCAGATCGCGATGGTGATGAACCTCGACAAGTGCATCGGCTGCCACACCTGCTCGGTCACCTGCAAACAGGCGTGGACGAACCGCTCCGGCGTGGAGTACGTCTGGTTCAACAACGTGGAGTCCCGGCCCGGGCAGGGCTACCCACGGACCTACCAGGACCAGGAGAAGTGGCAGGGCGGCTGGGTCCGCACCGCCACCGGCCGGCTCAAGCCGCGCGCCGGCGGCCGGGTCAAGAAGCTGTTCAGTATCTTCGCCAATCCGAAGATGCCGTCGATGCAGGACTACTACGAGCCGTGGACCTACGACTACGAGCACCTGCTGACCGCTCCGGCCGGCGACGACTTCCCGGTGGCCCGCCCGAAGAGCCTGCTGACCGGCCAGGACACCAAGGTCACCTGGTCGGCGAACTGGGACGACTCGCTGGGCGGCGGCAACGAGGTGCTGGCCGCCGATCCGATCCTGCAGAAGGTGTCCGATCAGGTACGCCAGGACTACGAGAAGGCATTCCTGTTCTTCCTGCCCCGCATCTGCGAACACTGCCTCAACCCGTCCTGTGCGGCGTCGTGTCCGTCCGGGGCGATCTACAAGCGGGCCGAGGACGGCATCGTCCTGGTCGACCAGGACCGGTGCCGGGGATGGCGGATGTGCGTGACCGGCTGCCCGTACAAGAAGATCTATTTCAACCACCGCACCGGCAAGGCCGAGAAGTGCACGTTCTGTTTCCCGCGCATCGAGATCGGTCAGCCCACCATCTGCTCGGAGACCTGCGTCGGCCGGCTGCGCTACATCGGTCTGATGCTCTACGACGCCGATAAGGTCGCCAAGGCCGCCGCGGTCAAGAACGAGCACGACCTGTACGACGCGCAGCGATCGGTCTTCCTCGACCCGAGTGATCCGGCCGTCGCTGCCGCGGCGGAACGCGCCGGCATCCCGGCTGACTGGATCGACGCGGCGAAACGGTCCCCGGTCTGGGATCTGATCATGCGGTACGAGGTGGCGCTGCCGCTGCACCCGGAGTACCGCACCATGCCGATGGTCTGGTATATCCCGCCGTTGTCCCCGGTCGTGGACGTGCTGCGCGATACCGGCCACGACGGCGAGGACCCGCACAACCTGTTCGGTGCCGTCGACGCGCTGCGCATCCCGATCGACTACCTGGCCGGGCTGTTCACCGCCGGTGATCCGGAGCCGGTCCGCGCCACCTTGAACCGGCTCGCCGCGATGCGTTCCTACCAGCGCCGGATCAACCTCGGCGAGAAGCCCGACGACTCCATCCCGGCCGCGGTGGGCATGACGCCCGAGGAGATGAACGACATGTACCGGCTGCTGGCCATCGCCAAGTACGAGCGGCGGTATGTCATCCCGGCTGCGCACGCCGAGGACGCCCACCGCCTCGAGCAGCTCGGCACCGAATGTTCCCTGGAATACGAGGGTGGGCCGGGGATGTACCAGACCGGGCCGTTCGGTGAGGCGTCCGGCACCCCGGTACCGGTGCAGGTGGAGACGTTCCACATGTTGCGCAGCCGGCAGACCTCCGACGGGTTCACCGACGCCGGTGACGAGCCGCGCCGGGTCAACCTGCTCAACTGGGACGGCAACGGCCGCCCCGAAGGGTTGTTTCCGCCCCGGCGGACCGACAGCGATCAGGAGAACAAGTCGTGACCGCCGCACCTGGCTGGCGGCCGGTCGCCGCCCGCGCCGCGTCCCTGCTGCTGCGCTATCCCGACGACACCGTCACCGCTGCTCTGCCGGTGATCCGCGACGCGCTGCCCGGGCTGCCCACCGCGGTCGCCGAACCGCTCACCGTCGTGGCACGACACCGGATCGGCACCGGGATCGGCGCGCTGCGCACCGCGTACGTGGATCTGTTCGACTTCCGGCGCCGCTGCTGCCTGCATCTGACCTACTACACGTGCGGCGACACCCGCAAACGCGGTGAGGCCCTCGCCGACTTCGCCGCCGTGTTCAAGGCCGCCGGCTTGGAGATCGTCGACGGAGAGCTACCCGATTACCTGCCCGCCGTCCTGGATCTGGCTGCCGAGGACGACAGCGGCTGGCGGCTGCTGCGCGACAACCGGATCGGTCTGGACCTGCTCACCGCGTCCCTGCAACGGGACAACTCGGTGTACCGGCACGTTGTCGACGCGGTCCGGGCGATGCTGCCACCGCCGGCACCTGACGAGATGGCGGCGGCCGCCCGGCTGGCCCGCACCGGACCGCCGGTCGAGCAGGTCGGCCTCGAACCCTACGGACTCTCCACCATCAGCGGGGGACGCAGATGAACACCACCGACATCCTGCTCTGGGTGGTCTACCCGTACCTGTCGATCGCGGTTCTGATCGGCGGGACGATCTGGCGCTACCGCTACGACAAGTTCGGCTGGACCACCCGCTCCTCCCAACTGTACGAGACGACCCTGCTGCGCTGGGCAAGCCCGATGTTCCACTTCGGCGTCCTGTTCGTGCTCATCGGGCATATCGGCGGCCTGCTCGTTCCGAAGTCGTGGACCGAGGCGGTGGGGATCACCGAACACGCCTACCACCTGATGGCCGTGTTCGTCGGCACCGTCGCCGGACTGTGCACCCTGATCGGCATGGCGCTGCTCATCGCCCGACGTCGGCTCACCGGGCCGGTCTTCGCCGCGACGACCAAGAACGACAAGGCCATGTACGTCGTCCTCGCCGGCGTGATCGTGCTGGGCCTGTGGGCGACCGTGAAGGCGAACATCGCCGGCGGCGGCTACGACTATCGTGAGACGGTCTCGCCGTGGCTGCGATCGCTGTTCTACTTCCAGCCCGACGCGCAGCTGATGACCGCCGTCCCCAACAGCTTCAAAATCCACGTGATCGCGGCGTTCGCGCTGTTCGCGTTCTGGCCGTTCACCCGTCTCGTCCACGCGTTCAGTGCCCCCATCGGTTACTTGACGCGGCCGTACATCGTCTACCGCTACCGTGATCCGCGGCCCGGTCTGCGGCCGACCCGGCCGGGGTGGGACCGGCCCGCCGCTCCCGGCAGGCGATCCAACGGCCGTTGAGCACGGCCGCCCGGCACGCCCGCGCGGACCGGCCGGACCACACCGCACCCCTGGGAAAGGAAGGTTCGCATGATGGAGTCGACGTCGCTGGCCGGGCTGGCCGAGCAGCACCTGGCGATCGCCCGGCAGGCGTCCAGCGGACGCAGCGCCCACACCGTGCACGGCGGACACGCGAACACGCTGCGGCAGACCCTGATAGCTCTGGCCGGCGGTCAACGCCTCGACGAGCACGAGAACCCGGGCGAGGCCACCCTGCAGGTACTGCACGGCCACGTCCGGCTGCTCGCCGGCACTGAGGAGCAAAGCGGCACCACCGGCGATCTGCTGACCATTCCCGACCGGCGGCACAGCCTCGAAGCCGTCCACGACAGCGTCGTCCTGCTCACCGTCGCCAAAACCGACCGGTAGTGACCGCCGGGCGACACCCCGATTTCGGGTGACCGGATGCACGCCGCGGTTCTGCCGGCGTGCATCCGGCTCTGCAACAGCCCTGCTGGCGCTGAAGCCCGGCGATTGCTCCGTTGCAACGAGCCAGTCGGGACAGTTCGCGGCGGCGAGCCGCGGCTCGCCGCGAGCAAGCAGTCCCTGGCCGGGGACGACACGCCCGAGCGGGCCGGATACGTCACCGCTGCGACGACCTGCGCACAAGCTCGGCGGCCGGCAGCGGGTAATCGTTCTTTGGCTGCGGGCCGCCGGGTACCTCAATAGCATTCGATCAAGGTGACATCGCAATGAGAGGACTCTCTGTGACCGCCGTTTCGGAGAATCGGACCGCCCCACTCGAGCTCCATGGGCTCGTCCAGAAGCTCGCGGCTCCGGACGATGCCGAGGTCGCCGGCCTCGACGCCTGGTGGCGAGCCAACAACTACCTGACGATCGGCCAGATCTATCTGCAGGGCAACCCGCTGCTGCGGGAGCCGCTGCGCAACGAGCACATCAAACCGCGCCTGCTCGGCCACTGGGGCACCAGCCCGGGCCTGTCGTTCGTCTACGCCCACATGTCCCGGCTGATCAAGCACACCGGTCAGCAGGCCATCTACCTGGCAGGTCCCGGTCACGGTGGCCCGGCGCTGGTCGCCGCCGGCTATCTGGAGGGCACCTACTCCGAGGTGTACCCGAAGGTCGGCCTGGACGAGGGCGGTCTGCTGCGGTTGTTCCGGCAGTTCTCCAGCCCCGGCGGCATCCCCAGCCACGTCAGCGTGACCACGCCCGGCAGCATCCACGAGGGCGGCGAACTCGGCTACGTGCTGGTGCACGCGTTCGGTGCGGTGATGGACAACCCGGACCTGCTGGCCATCGCGGTGGTCGGCGACGGCGAAGCGGAGACCGGCCCTCTCGAAGGGTCCTGGAAGGGCATCTCGTTCATCAACCCGGAGCACGACGGCGCGGTCCTGCCGATCCTGCACCTCAACGGCGCGAAGATCGCCGGCCCCACCGTGCTGGCCCGCAAGGACCCGGCCGAGGTACGCAAGCTGTTCGAGGGCCACGGCTATGAGGTCCTCGAAGTGGAGGGCGACGACCTGCCCGGCATGCACCACCGGTTCGCCGCGGTCCTCGCCGAGGCGTGGGGCAAGATCAAAGCCATTCAGGGTGCGGCCCGCGATGGTAGCTGGGATGGCAGACGCCCACACTGGCCGTTGATCGTCATGCGCACCCCGAAGGGCTGGACCGGCCCCGACAAGATCGACGGCATCACGGTCACCGGCACGTGGCGCTCACACCAGGTCCCGCTGTCCGGCGTCAAAGGCAACGAGGACCACCTGCGTGAGCTGGAGAAGTGGCTGCGCTCGTACAAGCCGGAAGAGCTCTTCGACGCCACCGGCGCCCCCGTCGATCAGGTCCGGTCGATCAACCCCGATGGCGAGTTGCGGATGAGCGCCACCCCGCACGCCAACGGCGGCCTGCTCACCAAGGACCTCGACATCCCGGACTTCCGCGACTACGGCATCGAGGTCCAGACACCCGCCGCGTTGCGCGCCGAGTCGACCCGCAAGCTCGGCGAGATGATGCGCGACATCTACTCGCGCAACCCGGACAGCTTCCGGCTGTTCTGCCCCGACGAGACCAACAGCAACCGGCTCGGCGCCAT
>NZ_QGGR01000063.1 GCF_003148685.1 Actinoplanes xinjiangensis
GCATCGCGTCGCGAGCCGATCCGTTACTGCCAGAACCACTCAACCGACTACGAAAACCGCGCTAGACAACCGGCATCCATGCAGGTAAGTGCGTTAAGGGCGAACATGAACCTTTCAGCGTAAGAGTCAATGTCCCAACTCGCGGGAAGCGTCGAGTGCAGGCTTCAGGCGTTGCAGCACTTCCCGGTGCCAGTCCGGCTCTGCGGCATACTCGCTGCTGTACGGCTGAGCGCTTTCCACGAGTTCGCGCGCATCCACCAGGCTGAGATCGAACGCGAGCATGGAAGCCCGAACTACCGCGACGATGCCCAGCCCGTTCGCGGCGAAGAAGGCGAGCACATCATTGACGTCCGCACCGTCAGCGAAGCGTTGACGGCCAGCCGCGGAGACAGCATCGACGTGCTCTGACTGCGTCATGCAGCTCAGTATGGCGAGTCCGCTGGCACCCGCCCACGAGCGGGCCTTGGCCGGCACGGGTAGCCGTCTCGCTTTGTGACCCGCAACTTGCGGCGTGTGAGTGCAGGTGAACTGGCCGAAGACAAGAATGGCTTCATGGATGTAGGACGGTTTGCCGGGTCCTTCGTGGTGGAGATCGGATATCGACAGGCATGGCCATTCCTCGGCATATGCGATAACCGACCGACGCCAGCCCAGGAGGCACGGCTCTACATCGACACCGCCTGGCGGATCGAGGCGACAAGTTTCGTCGAAGGCCACGCAGACGACGACATGGCGTGGCTGGCCGCAGCTCTGGATCTCATTGAAGGAACCATCAACGCCGCGCGGGTAGACGACGATGGCTCACTGCTTCTGACGACCGGTTCCGGAGCGGTGTTGGCAGTCTCAGGCGAACCCGACCCGACCACCATTGGCGAGGCATGGTGGCTCACCGGCTGGCGCCCTGCTTGATCCGCTTCACCACCCGCAGCAGGTGAGCGAGTTCGGTCGCGGTGTACGGAGGTGTTCGCACAGTCGCTGTGCAAAGGTTTTCGCGTGAGCATCGACGATCACTTAGCTGACTTTGACTGGTCCCGCATCCAGACATATGTCGGCTACGCCGAGATGGTGCCCAATGCCGTACGAGAGCTCGCGGCTTCGGACGTCAAGGAGGCAGCGCGGCTCGGGGTATGGATCGAGCGCATCCTCTTGTCCGTGGCTGGGCCCTGCGAGGGTTGCGCGCCGGTCGCGACCGTCCTGGTCGCTGTCCTGCCCAGGATGACGCCGCCAGGCCGCAGCGTGGCGCTTGATCTTCTGTCGCAGATCTCGGCGGCCGAGATCACCGGGCCGGCGCATGAGCAGATCGGCGCCGTCGATCTCGAGGAGATCCGACAGGCCGTGGCGAGCGGCTTCCAGTATTACGTCGGGATGCTCAGGGAGACGGCGTCGTCGGACGCCGATCTCTACTCCTGCATCGGCCTCATGGATATCCTCGCGTTCCATGACCGCAGCTTGGCGGCGGAGGCCATCGCAGCGCTTAAGGCGGTTCGGACAGCTGGTCGTGCCACAGGTTTGGCCGTGCTGATCGACAACACACTTGACGACCTTGCCGATCCTTCGAGCGATTCGGCATAGGCAGGCAGCGCGGACATCAGCATGGTCGAGTGCATTCTCATCGGCACGACAAGACGCCGGGCCGTCACAGCCAGCCACCCACCGTGCCGGCGGCGCCCGGCCCACGCGCGGACAGCGGCTAGATCAGCAGGTTGAGGCGGCTGCACTTCCTACCTCTGCGTCTCCTTGGCGAACTCGTCGGTGAGCAAGGTGTAGACCGCTACGTCCCGGTGGCCGTCCGGGAATCCGGGGCTTGGACCTCAGCGCCGACCACGCGGTGGTAGCCGGGATGGATTTGCACGGCGCGGACCTGCGCTCAGCCAACCGCTATGGCGTCGACCTCACCGCCGCGAATCTTTCTGGCGCTGACCTCACCGGCGCTGAGCTGTCCGGCGCCGAGTTGGCTGTTGCTCAGCTGGACGCGGCGGCCATCACGGCTGATCAGATGAGGAGTGCAGCGAGCAATCGGTGTGCCCAGGTGGATAAGGACATCGCTGAAGAACTTGACATGGTCTATTCCAACACCCCTGTCTGCCAGGGTGAGTTGAGGCCAGCGGTTCATAGCAAGTCCGCCGAACAGGGCGAGTTCAGGATCGAGAAGCGTTGACTGCTGCTGTTGACATGGTCGTGGCCCAGGATGGGGTCATGAGTCGCAAGAAGGGCCCGCGTTCGGGCGGGCCGCGGGCCCGCCGGAACTTCACCCCGGGACAGAAACTGGAACTGCTCGCCGGCTACGAGCAGGCTGTCGAGGCCGGTGAGGGCGGGGCGTTCCTGCGACGGGAAGGCTTGTACTCGTCGTTGATGTCGGAGTGGCGCCGGGCTCGTGATGCCGGGCTGTTGCAAGGCAAACCGGCTGGCGAGACCGTCGGGCGGCCCAGCGCGGAGCAGGCGGAAATCGCCCGGCTGCGCCGCGAGCTGCAGTTGGCGCAGGCGAAGCTGGCACGCACGGAGACGGCGTTGACGATCATGGGAAAAGCGCGAGAGCTCTTGGAGGACATCTCCAGGAGCGAGCCGGACGGTCCGGACGTGTTCGGGCTCGGCAAGCGCTGATGGACACCTACCACCAGCTGACCAGCGTGAAGATCACGACGCGGGAGGCGAAGCGGCTGACCGGGATCGTCCGGTCCAGCGCGGACCGGGACCGGCGCTGTCCGACACCGTCACGGCCTGCCCGGCGGGCACCGGCGAACGCGCTCACTGCGGCCGAGCGTGAGCAGGTGCTGCAGTTGCTGAACAGTGCGCAGTTCGTCGACGCTGCTCCGGCGCAGATCTACGCGGCGCTGCTGGACCAAGGCGTCTACGTCGGGTCGATCGCCACGATGTACCGGCTGCTGCGTGAGCACGAGCAGGTCCGGGATCGGCGCCGGCAGGCCCGGCATCCGGCCCGGACACGTCCCGAGCTGGTCGCCGACGCTCCGGGGCAGGTCTACAGCTGGGACATCACGAAACTCGCCGGACCGGTCAAGGGCGTCTACTACGACGCGTACGTGATGATCGACATCTACTCCCGGTACATCGTCGGTGTCCGCGTGCACTCCCGCGAATCGGGTCCGCTCGCCGAGAGCATGATGCACGAGGTGTTCGACGCCCACGGCGTCCCGCAGGTGGTCCACGCCGACCGGGGCACCTCGATGACGTCGAAACCGGTGGCTGACCTGCTCGAAGACCTGAACGTGACCCGGTCGCACTCGCGGCCGAAGACCTCCAACGACAACCCGTACAGCGAGGCATGGTTCAAGACGCTCAAGTACGCGCCGGTCTTCCCGGCCCGGTTCGCGTCCCTCGCCGACGCCCGAGCGTTCATGACCGACTTCGTGACCTGGTACAACCACGCCCACCGGCACTCCGGGATCGGCTTGCACACCCCCGCCGACGTCCACAACGGCCGTCACCACCAGGTCCGCGCCGGCCGCGAGGATACCCTCGCCGCGGCCCGCGCCGCGCATCCGGAACGGTTCGGCGCTGACCGGCCACTGCCCAGGATCCTCGACCTGCCCGATCAGGCCTGGATCAACCGGCCTGACCAGCAAACCCAGCCGGAACTCCAAGCCGCTTAACTCCCGTTGGCCTCATTCCCTTGACACGTTCCGCACCGGGAACGACTGCGACTCAGATATTCAGTAGACGAGCCCGACATGCCGCAGCACCACGTACGTCAGCAGTGGCGCAGTAGCGGCAGCAAGACGAGCGGCTCCGACCCAACATGTGCTGGCGCTGCCCTAGCTCAGCCAACGCCGATCCGGCTGGCCAGGTCACGCAGCGCGGCAGGAGTGGGACTAGGCGAGTAGAGCAGAGTGGTGACCAGGTCGCGGACGCTGGCCCGGTTCACCTCCTCCGGCGCATGACGATAAGCAGCGAGCACCGCGTGCGCGGCCTTGTCGGCACGGCCGTGACCTGCCCAGGCCCGCGCCGTGTCGACGAGATACCGGCCGTGGCGTTCCGGAGTGGGCAGCAGCGCCGGGTTGACGGCGGCGGCGTGTTTCAGCGCGGCCCCCGTGTTGCCGAGCGCGGTGTGCACGCTGATCTGGTACATCGCTACCGTGGTCGCCGAGAACGGTAGGGCGCTGGCCGGAATGTGGTGGCCGTCCATGTGGGCTGCGGCAGCCTTCGCCTCCAGCAGGTACGCGACGGCCGTGCTCTGGCTGCCCGCCTGCGCGCTGGTGTACGCCGCGGTGCACAGCAGGTTGCCGTAGGCGGCGACGATCGCCGGGTCCAACTTGTCGATCTCCAGCTGCTGCGCGGTCCCCGTGAGCAGCTCCAGCGCGGCCGCGTGGTGGCCGTCGCGGCGCATGGTGATCGCGAGGATGTGCGTTGCCGCGGTGAGCATCAGCGGATCCCCCGACGCGGCCGCTTCGGTGCGGGCCCGGTCCGCCATCGTCAACGCGATCGCGTCATCCCCGTGCTTTGTCGCCACGTTCGATGCCAGCTGATAGGCGTGGGCCAACAGGCCGGCCGTGCTGTCGCGGACCCGGCCTGTGCTGTGCGCTGCGGTGGCATGCAATCCGGCCAGCAGATCGGGCAGGGCAGCCGCGACAGCGCCGTAGCGGGCGCTGCGGTATGCAATGGCGGCTGCGGTGACGTCCGCGGTGGCCTGCGCCAGCGTCAGCGGTGCGGCCGCCCGGGTCGGTGCCAACATCAGCCGTTCGAGGTGAGCTCCCATGTCGACGGGTGCGACGGCGCCGGCCGGTGACGCACCGGCAAGGGTGGTGAGAGCTGCTGCTCCAACCCCGCCGAACAGGGTCCTCCGTCGCATCGGATCACCACCTCCTGCTCGCAGAGTATCCGCCGCCGACCGCGGATGTTGATCGGCTGACCGGGCGTGTCGGGTGAGGCCGACGTACTCAGGGGGGATGCCGAGCAGCTCGGCCAGCTTGCGGCGGACGACGACCTGGTCGCCGGGCGGCCCCCCGCGCTTGATGCGCGACATCGTCGAAGGGGAACAGCCGTAGAGCTTGCCCAGCTGGTCGAGGGTGAGGCAGGCAGCCTGGCGGGCAAGGCGGATCACCGCGCCGGGTTGATCGTCGCGAACAGCTTCGGCGAGTTCAGCGGAGACCCACACGTAATGGGTCGACGCGACGAGCGGAGCCTGTGCGTCCATCCCGGGACCGTATCGACTGGGAGTGATCGAGGCACCTCTGCGGTTTTCACGCTCTGCAAACCGCTGTCGAAGGCTGCACGGCACCTACCGGCAACCGGCTGACATGCGCGTTGATGGATGCATCGCGGAACTCGGTATCCCGCACCGGCAGAGAGGTGAATCCCATGCTCACCCCGGCAGGACGTCTCGGTACGGCCGGCTTCTCGACCGGACTGCAGTGGGCGGACCCCGGCGAGGCCATCCGCGTCGCCCAGCATGTCTCCGGCCGCGGCGACATCGTCAGACAGCCCTGGCTGACTCTGCCGGAGATCGCCGTGCTCGTCCGGCGGCCCGTCATCGTCAACGCGGTCGCCGACCTGATCGGCCCCGACATCGCCCTCGAGGGCGGCTTCCTGCTGACGAAGTGGCCGGGCGCCGACTTTCGGGTGCCGTGGCACCAGGACGGCGCAGGCGTCGACATGGAGCTGGACCCCGAACGGTCGGTGACCGTGTGGATGGCGCTGACCGAGGCGACCGCCGGGAACGGGGCGCTGCGCGTGATCCCCGGCTCCCACATGCACGGCTACCTGCCGACGCGCCGAGAAGACCCGCACGGCGGCCAGCACGGCCGTGCGCTCACCACCGACGTACCGCCCGGCAACCTCAGTCCCGTCGTGGCCGAACTGGCCGCCGGGCAGGCACTGGCGATGGACGTGCGGCTCCTGCACTCCAGCCCGCCGAACACGTCCGGCCGGCCCCGCATCGGGCTGAACCTGCGCTACGTCGCCCCCGGCGCGGTGCTCCGCCGCGACGGCCAAGAACCCCACCTGTACCCGATCGCCGGGCCCAGCTGGTAAGTCCCGCACCGAGCAAGGAGGAAACGAACCATGAGCGTGCTCGAATCCATCCTCTCCAGCTCCACCCCCACCCCCCGAACCCGTGTCCAGGTGCTCACGGGCGAGAGCAGCGACCCGGCCCGCCGCGGGGACAAGACGGTCGTGGCGTTCAGCGACTGCCGCTACCGGTGCGCCGACTTCGCCACCCTGGTCGCGTGCGTCGACGCCATCAAGGACTCCGACGACAAGCTCCGGGCCCGCCCCGAGGACCTCATGCTGTGGGACTGGGACAACACGTACGTCGAATTCGACCACCCGGACACCCCCGGCGTGGGCGGCGGCACCGTGTACCTCGGCGTCGCCTGGTACGACCAGGAGTTCTTCACCGAGCGCGGCGGTGCCGGCTTCTCACGGATGCACCAGAAGGTCTACCAGATGATCGGCATCCCGGAGGAGGCCATCACCATCCAGCACTACCTGTGCGCCGAGGTGGCCGAGTTCCAGGCAGCCGAGCAGGCCCCGAACTCGCCCGCCGCGCTCATGGCCGGCGTGACGATCTGATCATTTCCGCCGCGCACAGGACCCGCCCGCCTCGTACTTCGGTACGGGGCGGGCGGCCCCGTCTCCGGGTCAGGACACGCGGCCGCCGACTGGCTCGGCCGCGGCGAACTTCGGCATCGTCGCCCACCGGTGCCCCACCACGGCTGTCACCGCGGCGGTCACCAGCAGCAGCACACCGGCACCGGCGAACGCGGTGGTCGGCGCCGCATCAACCGCCATCGGAAGGGTCAGCATGCCCACGGTGCCCGCAGTCCGGATCACCGTCTGGTCGACGGTCATCAGCCGCAGCCGCTCCTGCTTACCGAACTCCGACAGTCGAGTCCGCAACGTGACCGCGGCCGCCGGGGTGGCGAGCCCGGCGATGAACCCGACGGCCAACACGACCGGCATCGACGGGGCGATCCCGTACCCGAACAACGTCAGCCCGGCCACCATCCACGCCCCGCAGTACACCGACAGCCAGTGGCCCAGCTGGAGATTGCCGATCAGGAGATTCCCGGCCAGCGCCCCGGCGCCGACGGCCGCCAGCGCGAGCCCGTACCCGGCGGCGCCCTGGCCGAGCTGGACCGCGAGCAGCGCGGGCAGCCCAACTGCGCTGACAGCGGCCACGAAGAACCCCACCCCGTGCAGGCTGACCGCGAGCGTCACGTCCGGGTGGCGGCGCAGCACCGGCCACGCCGCTGGCGCCGGCTCCCCGGCCACCGGCACCGCAGCCTGCGTCCCGGACGCGGCCGCGACCCGGGCGGTACGGCGGGCATGGGCGTGCAGCCACCACATCGCCACGGCCGACACCGCGAACGTGACCCCGTCCAGCGCGAACAGCTGCACCTCGGAGACGGCCAGCAGGATCAAGCCGACCGCGCCGGGCCCGGCGATCGCCGCGATCCGCGTCGTCAGGTCCAGCAGTCCAATCACTCGCCGCACCTGGCCCGGCTCGACCAGATCCGGCACCAGCGCGCCCAGATTCGGGCCGAACAAGGCCCCCAGCGTGCCGAGGACGAACACCATCGCTAGCAGCACCGCCAGGCCACCGCCGTCCGGCGACCACAGCAACGGCAGGGCGCACGCCGCCGCGGCCCGGCCGGCATCCAGCCAGCCGAGCGCCCGATACGACGAGAACCGGGCGACCAGATCCCGGCCGAACGTGCCGATCAGGATGTACGGGATCGACTCGACCACCGCGGCGACACCCATCCATGTCGCCGAGCCGGTCGACTCGTACACCACCCACATCACCGCGAGCCCGTACAGCCGGTCTCCGAGAACGCTCAGCGCTGCCGACGACCACAGCACCAGCACTGAACGCTTCCGCAGCAGTTGCAGGTAACCCACGGGCGCCATACCTCACAAGATCGGGCGGTCACGGACCGGGCAAAGCGATCCCCGGCCGCAACCGATCGCGACCAGGGCACCGCGGAAACCTAGCGGCTCCCGGACGCCCGCAGGGCCCTGACACACCTCCGGCGGAACCTGTCACCCATCCGCGCATGTGAAAGGTGATCAATGGGCGGGAACGGTCATTTCACGCAGCAGGCCGACCACCGGCACCGGTGGGCGCCCCACTACGACGCCGATTCCGCCGGCCACCTCGAACCCGCCCCCGCTGTGCAGTTCTGCACGAGCTGGCCGGCGACGGGCCCGCCCTCGAGCTCGGTATCGGCTCCGGCCGCATCGCCCTGCCGCTGGCCGAACATGGCATCCCGGTCAGTGGCATCGACGCCTCCACCGACATGATCGCCATCCTGCAGCAGCAGCGCGGCGCCCTGCCCGTCGACGCGCGGATCGCCGACATGGCCGGCTTCCGGCCACCCGCACCGTTCCCGTTCCCGTTCCCGTTCCCGTTCCCGTTCCCGTTCCCGTTGGTCTACGTCGCCGCGTCGACGTTCTCCCTGCTCGGCAGCGCCGAACGGCAACTGACCTGCCTGAAGGCCGTCGCCGGCACCCTCTCCGGCGGCGGCCTGTTCGTGATCGAGGCCGCGTTGCCGCACACCGTCACCGGCAACGGCCAACAGGTGATCGTCCGGCACGTCGCCGACGGAGTTGGCCACGCGCACGGCCTACGAGGATTGTGAAGGCGATTGAGTAGTGGTCGCGTCGTCTCTGGCCACCCACATCATCCGCCAAGCCGTTGCACCGGCGGTTTCCGCTCCGGACGGCGTCGATCGCTGACGCCAATTGCCTGCACGGATAGCGATCATCGAGACGGCCGGCATCGGCAACGACCGCCTTGCGGCATGAGAGCGCATCGGCAATCCTCCCGGCCCTGGCCACCCACCGACCCCTCAGGCTCATACGGCTGCTGAACTGCGCGCCGCTGCAAAAGCTCGGCGGGTTCTCCTACAGCCTCTACCTGATCCACATGCCGATCGTCGCCCTGATCAGCACCCTGCTCGTGGGACCCCGCACCGCTTCACACCTGATAACCTTCGGAATCACCACAGTCATGGTGATTCCCGCTTGCCTGACAACGGCACGGTTGTTCGCAGCCGTCTTCGAAATCCCATTCCAGCGCCACTACCAGCGACGAGAGAGCAGACCGGTACAAATCTCAAACGCCTGGCGCGGTCCCCTGTATCACCGTCATGTGCGACCCCAACGGTGAGGCGCTGCTGGATACCTGGCCCGACCTCGTTGCGGCACTGACACTGTCCGACGATGATCCGCTGAAATCAGCAGCAATTCTTCGACGCGCAATCACCGCCATGGACGAATTCGTGGCCCACCTACGAAACACGCCGTACCAATCTACGAGCCCCACACGACGCACTCCCTTCGGCACGACAAGACGCGTCGTCACAGCCGGCCACCGACCGCGCCGACGGTGCCCGGCCCCGCGCGGACAGCGGCATGACAGTGAATTGATCTTGCTCCGGTCTGTGCGAATTCCGAGCGAGAAGAGTAATCGCGGCGGCGATGTGGCCAGCATGCAGAAGCATGCCGGATCATCTCAGGACAGATCATCGCGGCTGACCTCCTGCATAGTGCCGTCCGGGCCGCCGGCCGAGCCATGAGTGGGTGGTGAACCGGGCAGGTCGAGGACTCGTGGTCCGCCCGCTCTGCCGGGTGATCAGGACCGGTAGAAGCCCCGACGTCATCGTCGGCGCCGTCACTGATGTTCGGGTATTGCCGAGCGTGGGAACGAGTGCGGAGAACCCGGGCCGGGCTACCACGCCGCCGCCGACCCGGTACCCACCCTGAACTTGCGGGCACGCGGCGGCTTCCGCCCGGTGGAGGTGCGGGCCGCGAGGGGTGCTCAGAGTCGTAGCGGGTGCTACGGGTACGGACCCGTAGCACCCGCTCGGCGAGAGGCTGCGAGCCGTCACCCGTTGTTGTCGATCAGAGTGGCGATCTCGTTGTAGATGAGATGTGCCTTTGCGCCCTGGTTGGACGGGCAGCCGCCAAGATGGTGCAGCGCGACCACGCGGTGGCTGCTGTCCAGCACCGGCGAGCCCGAGTTGCCACCTGACGTGTCGCAGCTGTAGCTGATGTTCCACGTGTTGTAGTTCGCATTCCGCACGGCGCAGGTCGGGCCGTTCTGGGCGTTCTCGTAGATCGCCACTCGCTTCGCGGTGCCGTCGCCGTGTCCGGGAATGTAGATGCGCGTGCCAGTGCTGGTAGCGGCCGTCGCCAGGTACAGCGTGCCGAACCTCTGGATGGTGGCGAAGTTGTTCACCGAGTACAAGGTGTAGTCCAGCTGGTTGGAGCTACCGCTGCTCACCCGATACAGGGTGGCGCCGCTGACCTTGGTGCCCGCCCCGGGATTCGCGCCTCCACAGGTGGCGCACTGATAGTCGAACTGCATCTCGCTGCCGCTGACCGCAGCCTGCGTCGAGAAGCAGTGCTTGTTCGTCAGCATCCGGTTGGTGTTGCCGACTCGCCACGTGGTGCACCGTCCGCCACCGCTGATCAGCAGTCGCGCAACGGCCCCGCCGCGGGCGTACTCGGCTGGGTGACTGTTCTGGTAGCAGACCGCGTCGCGGCGAGCATCGGTGCTGCAAACGGACATGAGCGAGACGTTGTGTTGGCTGATCTCCGCCTGGTCATAGCCCCGCCAGAAACGGTCAATGGTCACGACACTCGCGTTGCGAGGGCGGCTACTGTGCAGGGTCACCACCGCGGTGTCACCCTCCACCGACATCGCCCAGAAGCCCGGCTGCCCGTCGGTGGTGAAGTCAGAGCTGGTGACCCGGTCAAGGTCACGGTGATACCGGTAGCTCTCGCGGCCATCAGGGCTCGACACGGTGACGAAGTCGCCGGGGGCCAGTCGTAGCGAACTGACGTGGACCTTGATGTAGGTCGCACCGGGATGCCGAATGATCTGTGTGCGGTTGCTGCCGTGGTCGGACATCAAGGCATCGAGGGTGCGAAGTTCGCCGACCGTGGTGACGCCCTCCACCGAGAACTGGTCCCGTTCGGGCGCGCGTACCGAGTCCGGCGCGAGCGGTCGGGCCGAATACACATCGGCCTGAGCGGGCGCCGTCGACAGCAGTCCCAGCCCAAGCGCACAGACTCCGACCACGGCTATCGCCGTTCGAAGCGAGCGCAAAGCATGTGCCATGGCTGATCCTCCCCAGCAGTAGCACCGGTCGGTGTTTCCGCCTGTCGGAGGCCGACCAAGTTAGCGTCACGCTACGAGCAGTACATAGATATTGATAGATATCTTTCGGCTCATACGACGCTGCGGGGTAAGACTGCAACATGCAAAGTAGACACCCTCGCCGAGACCGGACAGGCAGCCGAGCCAACCCGCCGGCCTAGAAATTTGGTAGTGGCGAGAGCGCACTCAACTCGGCACGACCGCACGTTTGATCATGGCTACGTTCCGGAGGCCATGAAGGCGGCGCCGATGTAGTTGGGGTGTCGGTCGAGGCTCTTGCGGGCGCGGTCGTAGCGGATGGTGGTGCGGGGGTCGGCGTGGCGGGCGGCGATCCGGACGTCGCGGAGGCTGACGCCGGCGTCGAGCAGGGTGGTGACGAAGGTGTGGCGCAGCATGTGCGGGTGCATCTTCGGCATCCGCAGCTCGGCGGTCTCGGCCAGGAGCTTGAGTCGGCGGGTCGCCGCGTGCCGGTCCATCCGGGTACCGCGGGCGTTACGTAGGATCGGGCCGTCGTCACGATCGTCGACGGCGCGGTCAATCGCGCGAGCCACGGCTGGTGGTAGTGGCGCGAGGACGACCTTGCCGCCTTTGCCGCGGACCTTGAGGACGCGGTGGCCGTGTTCTTCGCCGAGGTCGGCGATGGTGGCCCCGCACGCTTCGAAGATCCGCAGTCCGAGCAGGCCGAGCATCGCGACGAGAGCGAAGTCGTTGATGTTGGCCGACAGCCGGGCTGCGGTGATCATCGCCTCGAACTGCAGATGGCTGAGACCGAGGGTGGGTGACTCGGGCGGGACCAGTGGCCGGCGGACGTAGTCGGCGGGTGAGTGCGGCAGGATCTGGTCGATAACGCAGACCCGGTAGAAGCCGATCACGACCGATAGGCGCCGGGACACCGTCGACGGCCGGTAGCACCGGACGTCCTGCAACCAGCGTTCGATGTCCGTCCGCGCCGCTTGCAGCGGGTCCAGCGCCTGGTCAGCCGACCAGCGAAGGAAGACCTTGAGGTCGGAGTCGGTGTGCATCCGGGGTTGACCGCGGTAGCGGCCGAGGTACGCGGCCACCGCAGCCGCCAGCAGACGCGGGTCAGAAGCGGTGGCGGTGGGCTGAGGTGCTGTTGAGGTAGTCATACCCCAGGCTTCGACCGGCCGGCTCGCACCCTGATCGTCCAGGTCTACCGCCGATTCGGTGCACGACCGGGCGCCTACTATTCCGGTGCCGGGCGGCGGTGCACCTTCGTGAGGTTCTCCCCGAGCGATGACCACTGCTCGGCACCTCGGCCGTCTCGTACGCCCTCATCGCGCTCGCGGCGGCATGTGAGTAAGTGTTGAGTTGGACCCGCATGCCTTCGGGAGTCGGCAAGGTGGTTTATAGGTAGTCGAAGAACCGCCAGAACCATGTCGCCTCGGTAGGCCCGGATACCCATTGATGGGCTCGGTCGTAGCGGATGGTGGTGCGGGGGTCGGCGT
>NZ_QGGR01000064.1 GCF_003148685.1 Actinoplanes xinjiangensis
ACCGACGCGTCGGTGAAGTCGGCCGTGGCCAGCGTGAAACCGGCGGCGGCCAGCAGGACCAGCACGAGCGGATCCCGCAGTTGCGACACGACCCGCCGCCACAACGGCGGCGGCCGGCGGACCGGCAGCACGTTGCCGCCGTCGCGGGCCAGCCGCTGCGCGGCGTCACCCGACGACAGGCCGCCCACCTCCGGCGCGACGACGTGCATGACACCGTGACTCGCAGAGGGGCGGGTGCTGTCCGAGGGATCCGGAGCGACCTGAAGATTGCGTACGGTCATGACGGTTCCTCGCCTTGCCGGATGATGCTGGAGGCTGCACGTACGCCCGCTTCAGAACCGTTCGATGACCTGGTCCGCGGGCAGCCGTGGCGTGTGCGGTGCGGCGGTGCCGGCCGGATCGGCGGTGGTGAGCCGCAGCACGAGGTGCGGGTGGCCGAGGTCGGCGAGCAGGTGTCGGATGCGTTCCCGGGTTATGGCCACTTCGATGGTGGCGCTCAGTGGCAGGACCGACAGGCCGAGTTCGGTGGCGGTGAGCCAGGCCGCCGACAATGCCTCGCCGGCGCGGAGCCAGCCGGCCGGGTCGTCCTCAGGTCCGTACAGGATCGCGAACGTCGCGGCGTTCTCGTGCGCCGCGGAGACGGGTAGGTCACCGTGGTGGCCGAAGTCGCGGCCCGGCACGGTGGTCTGCGTGGCCCGGTCACCGATGGCGGCGTCCGGGATGCCGCTGCCCAGTGGCCGGGTGCCACCGGTCCAGTAGCCGACCTCCGCCTGCCAGGCGCCGTCCGCGTTTTCGGCGCGTTGTGCCTGGTCGGCGGCGCTGGCCAGCTCGAGGACCTGGTCGGGACGCAGGATGTGCAGGCCCGCGCCGGCGGATTCGGCGGCTTCGACGATCGTATTGAGTTCGTCGGCGTCGGTCGGTGCGCTTGCGATGGGCCGGCGGTCGGTGTGCCGTAGTCCGATGGTCTGGCGGTGACGTCGTGCGTCGACGGTTACCGGGATCCGATGGTCCAGGCGCAGCCGCGCGAGGTGGTCGGGGTGTTCGGCGTCCGGCATGCGTTCGAGGATGGTGTGCCAGCCGTCGGCAGCAAGGCTGACCAGGGCGTGGTGCAGCGCGGCTCCACAGCTGAGGACGGCGAGCCGGGAGTCGGGGTCGCTGATCTCGGCACCGCGGCTGTGATCGAGGTAAAGGCTGAGTTCGTTGGCGGTGAGACGCCAGCGCCAGGGCTGGGTGTTGTGGATCGACGGGGCGTGTCCGGCCGTGGTGGCGGCGGCGGACAGTGCCCGGGCCTCGGCGCGGGTGTCGGCTGCCCGGATCGAAGCTTCGGTGCTCATGTCAGGTCCCTTCCTTGGTGTGCCGAGTGTCAGACCGACCATGGCGTGTGTGGCCTGCCCCACCGGTCGCGGTCATCGGGGGATCGGTGTCATCGGTGTGCCGTTGACCTGCGGCGTCGTTGGAGGTGTGGTGGCGGCTGCGGCGTTCTCGCGGGCGAGGAAGGTGCCGAGTTCACCGATGGTGCTCATCAGCGGGGCCGGGAAGACGACGGTGCTGTTCTTGTCGACGCCCAGCTCCACGAGGGTCTGCAGGTTGCGCAGCTGCAACGCGAGGGGGTGGGCCATCATGATGTCCGCGGCGGTACCCAGCGCGTCGGCGGCCAGGGCCTCGCCCTCGGCGGCGATGATCTTCGCGCGTTTTTCCCGTTCGGCTTCGGCCTGCCTGGCCATCGCCCGTTTCATGCTCTCGGGCAGCTGGATGTCCTTGAGCTCGACCAGGGTGACGACCACGCCCCATTCGGCGGTGGCGACGTCGAGGATCTCCCGGATGTTCACGTTGATCCGGTCGGTCTCGGACAGCGTCTCGTCGAGGGTGTGCTGGCCGACGACCTTACGCAGGGTGGTCTGGGCGATCTGGTTGATCGCCGCGCCGACGTTCTCGATCGCCACGACGGATTTCTCGGCGTCGACGATGCGGTAGTAGGCGACGGCGGACACGTCGACGCTGACGTTGTCGCGGGTGATGATGCCTTGGGACTGGATCGGCATGGTGACGATCCGCAGGCTCACCCGGTTGAGTACGTCGACGAACGGGATGATCACGGTAAGCCCGGCCTGCCGGACGGCGATGACTTTGCCGAGCCGGAACAGGACGCCCTGTTCGTACTGCTTGACGACCTTCACGGCGAGGAACGCCAAGGCGAGGAGCACCAGGATGATGAGCGCGATCCACAGGGACCACATGAGGAGATCCTGACTTCGGCCGCAGCCGGATATTCGTACCCGAGAACAGTTTGTGTGCGAAACGCACCTGATCGCTGCGGCGGGCGAAGAAACGCCGAGACGCTCACAGCGGCCAACTACCAGGCCACCGGGGTCCAGGGCGACACCACTAACCCTACGCCTGCTCACGGCACACCCGCCGCAGCGCCCGTCAGCGGGCTCGGCGTAATGCGCGTACGGTCAAGGTGTCGCCCGGGACCCCGGTGGCCGCTCCGCCCGCCGTCGCCGCCGACATCTCCCACCATTCGTGGATCTTGCGGTGGTTGACGAGTCCGCACAGGAGCCCGGCTGCCTCCCTGAGTAGGTGGCACCGCCCTCCGCATCATCCGCCGGCGCGCTGGACGCGCCGCGGAACATGTGTCACGAACACTTGAAGGAATGTGAGTGCGATGGTCGACATCGCCAACGAATCTCATCGCTCGACCACCACGAAGTTGCCCGAACGAGCCGCCAGACACCAGGCCGCCACACCGGACACCACCTTCTCGGTCACCGGTGGGACCGCCACCGCGACCCGGTATCTGCTGGCCGGTATCCGGATCGCGCTGGGCTGGGTGTTCCTGTGGGCGTTCCTCGACAAACTGTTCGGCCTCGGCCGCAGCACCCCCGCCGCGAACGCGTGGCTGGAGGGCGGCAGCCCCACCGCCGGGTTTCTCGGCAAGGCCGCCACCGGCCCGTTCTCTGGCATGTACCACGCGATCGCCGGCAACGCCTTCGTCGACATGCTGTTCATGACCGCCCTGCTCGGCATCGGCGTGGCCCTGCTTCTGGGTATCGGCATGCGCATCGCCGCAGCCTCCGGCGCACTGCTCACCGTCCTGATGTGGACCGCGGTGCTGCCGCCGGCCACCAACCCGTTCATGGACGACCACCTCGTCTACGCCGCCGTCCTGGTCCTGCTCGCCCTGCTGGGCGCCGGCACCACGTGGGGCCTCGGCCGCCGATGGGCGGCGACCCCGCTGGTGCGACGTAACACCTGGCTCACGTAGAACCGCACGGCGTGCGCGATTCACCTGCCGGGGATCGCGCACGCCGCCACGGGTGGAGGTCGACCGCGATGACTCGCGGTGTTCGTCGCCCGGCTGCGGCGAATCCTCGAGAAGGTTCTGCCGCCGTAAGGAGACCGTCATGAAAGCCCTCGTCGTTTACGAATCCATGTTCGGCAACACCGAGGCAATCGCCCGCGCCATAGCCGAATGCCTGGAAGCGGACTTCGACGTCACCGTCGCCGACGTACGCACCATGCCGCCGTTCGGCGACACCGATCTGCTCGTCATCGGCGCACCGACCCACGCGTTCAGCACGAGCCGCCCCCGGACCCGCGCACACGTGACACGCAAGGCCACGATCAGAGCCCGTGCCTTCGGGATCGGGGTCCGCGAGTATCTCGAATACGCGCCCTGGTTGACCGGGGTACACGCGGCGGCGTTCGACACCACAATGAAGATGCCTGTCCTGCCCGGATCCGCCGCCCGCAAGGCGCACCGGCGGCTACGCGGACTCGGCTGCCACATGGTGGCCGCTGCCGAGTCCTTCCATGTGACGGGCACGACCGGTCCCCTCGTCGGCGGCGAAGCGGATCGAGCCCGGCGGTGGGCCGGCACGCTCGCAGGCACCGTGCTCGCCGAATTGCCCTCTCGTGATGCCGCCGGCTTCACCACCGTCGCCGTGATGACAGACGCGGAGCCACTCCGAACCCAATAAGCCCTGGTGAACCGGTTCTACCGGCCGCCATCTCGCCACCACACCGATCAGGAGACGGACATGACGAGCAACAGTCCCGACAGCACCCACCGCATCGTCGTCGGCGTCGACGGTTCGCCGGGTTCGAAGAAGGCACTGACGTGGGCCATGAACCAGGGCCGGCTGACCGGCGCCACCGTCGAAGCCATCACCACCTGGCAGGACCCCGCCAAATACGGAACGGCCTACGGATGGACGTCCGCCGCGTTCGAGGGTGACACCTACGCCACCACGATGGTCAAGGCCCTCGACGACACCGTCGCCGAGGTCACCGCCCCGATGTCGCATCCCGTCACGGTGCTGGCCCAGGTCGTCGAAGGCCACCCCGCCGAGTCTCTGGTGCGCGCGGCAGCAGGAGCAGAGCTGCTCGTGGTCGGAAGCCGCGGACACGGCACCTTCGCGAGCATCATGCTCGGCTCGGTCAGCCAGCACTGCGTGCAACACGCCACCTGCCCGGTCGTCGTGGTCCGGTAGCCGAGCTGCCGGTCGATCCCCACTTGCTTCAGAACGACGACCACCCTGAGAGGTTGGCGATGAGCACCGTAACTGGCGCGGCAGTAGTCGTTGGTGTGGACGGATCCGCGTGCAGCCTTGCAGCCTTGCGGGCTGCCCTGTGGCCGTCCGTCGTGCGATCGCCGTTGTCCGCAGTCTGACTTGACCCGATAACGGCGTCGGCCGGGCCGCGTTGACAGTTCGGCGCCGACGTTCGCTCCCGGGCATCCGCAGGCACACGCCGCCGCGTGCGGCACTCCGCCGATCCACTGCGCCCGCCCTTCGAGCGGGCCCCTCACGTCAGGAGTTCGACATGATCGATCAGGAACCGGGACAGGATCATCGCATCGTGGTGGGCGTCGACAACTCCGCAGGCTCCGCGCAAGCGCTGCGCTGGGCCCTGGCGCATGCCCGGCTGACCGGCGGCTCCGTCGAGGCTGTCACCGCGTGGCAGCTGCCGCCCGTGTACGCCTCCGCCTACGGTTGGACACCGACCGGCATCGACGACGCCGGCATCATCCGGTACGCCGAGAAGACGCTGGCGGAAACAGTGGCACAGGTGCAGGGCGAAGACGACCACCCCGTGTCCATCACCACCCGCGTCATGGAAGGCCCGGCGGCACAGGTCCTGCTGGATGCCGGCAAGGGCGCGGAACTGATGGTCCTCGGCAGCCGCGGGTACGGCGCCTTCTCCGGAATGCTGCTCGGTTCGGTCAGCCAGTACTGCGTCCAGTACGCCACCTGCCCCACCGTGGTCATCCCGAAATAGGTCACGCCCGACGGCCAACCGCCGGGTCAGCCGCCGCGCCACCGGCAGTGGGCCCGCAAACCGATATACACATTGGTCGGCGCCTACACCCTGATCGGCGCCTCGGTGACCGGCATGGCGATCACCATGACCGCCCGCAACGACCCGGACGCCTCCGTCGCCGTCATCGGGTCGGCGCTGATGACGGCAATGCTGGCCGCGATCACCGGTTACCTCTACCGGCCGCTGATCCGCCGGCACCCGGCCCGCTCCCATGCACCCGCTCCCGACACCGCCCGGACCGCCCACCTGGAAACGAGCACCGCATGACGCACCTGACGGACACCACGACCACTCACGACCATGACCGTCGCGGCGAACCCGTAGCGGTCAACCACCTCACCGTCGTGCCGATACGCCATGGACGCAGAACCGTCGGCGCGTACGTGATGACGCCGCAAGGAATTCGGTTCCAGCCGGCCACGGATGTCACCCGCATCGTGGTGACCGCCCTGACCACGGCGGCACTCACCGCCGTCGTGATCGCCATCGCCATCGCCATCGCGGTACGACGCCCTTCCGCGATCCGGGCGGTCACGATGGGCCCCGGCGGCTGGGTCAGCCTCAAAGGGATGCCGGCGCCGCCGATGCGCAGCGCCGCCGCACCGGCTCGTCCGTGGTGGGCCTGTGCGCTGCGGGCGCACCGGCTCGTCGCCGAGCGCTGACGATGCCGCCACCGACACCCACCGCGCCGGATGTGGTGAGCGCCCAGGTATCGCTGCCCGCCGACGTGACGCTGTACTGGCTGCCGCTCGGCGCCGGCGGCCACTGCATCCGCCTCAACGGGCGCATCTTCGAAACCCTGCAAGCACGTCACCAGCACCGGCCCGGACGCGACCTGTACCACTCGGCTCTCCAGGTACGCCTGGGCGGGCAACGCTTCGTCATCGAGATGACCCCGGTACTGGGCGGCCACACCACAGATCGCGGAGTCGTCCGCGAAGGCCCGGTCGGTTCCCGAATCCTCGGACGTTCACCGCTGTTCCGGTACGAGATCAGGCGGTGGCGCGACGGCACCATCCCCGACCTGGCCGAGGCCGTCGCCGGCCCGCACGTCGTCAGCGCCGACGCCACCCGGGCCCGGGAGGTGCTGCGCCTGACACCGCTCGTTCCCGCACTCGTCTGGGGCCGCGACGAGGCCCGTACCGGTGAGATGTGGAACTCCAACTCACTGACCGCCTGGCTGCTCGCCGGCAGCGGCCACCGGATGGAAACCATCGGCCCACCCGCCCACGGCCGCGCACCCGGATGGCAAGCCGGCCTGGCCGTAGCCGCCCGGCGCGACGTTTCCCAGGAACACCGCGTGACCTCTTGCGGGTGACCGGCATACCAGGCAAAAGCCGCTACTGTTGGTGGTGAGACGGTGGCCCGACCGCCGTCATCTGCTGCCCCAGACCCCGGTAGCGCCTCCGGGTTCGCCCGGTGCGTCATGTCGTGGGGAGTAGCCGTGGCCTTCTTCGCGCCGTGCCCGCCCCGACGCCGCGTACCGGCGTCCGTGAGCAGGCGCACCGGCGTAGGGCTTCACCTTCCATCTCTTCGAGACGTCCGCTGCACGAGGCTGCGAGTCCAGATCCGGATGCTGACACAGTCGCCGGACGATGCCGGGAAAGGTTCGCTCATGCCAGCACGCCCGCCAGGCACAACGATGCCGCCCCAGGCGGTACTGACGACGGTCGCCACCACTGGCCCGGCCACCGCAGTGGCCGAGATCGCGGTGCACGGCTCGTGGTCACACCGGCTGGGCCTGGACGTGACAGCCGCCCTACGGGACTGTTTCGCCGACCGGCCCAGCAGCATCATCATCGACCTGCACCGGCTGGCGGATGACGACGCCGCCAGCTTGCCGTTGTGGCTGGCGGCACGACGCGCCGCCAACGTCCTTCGGCCGCCGGTCCAACTCGCCTTGTGCCTGCCCGCGGCGACAGTCCTGCAGGTACGGCTTCGACGCATCGGCGCCCACCGCCTGCCGCTGTACGCCACCATGGTCCAAGCGCGTGCCGCGGTGGCAAGTCCGTCCGCCGGTTGACGGCTGCGGGGAGCAGGCCGAGCAGGATGCACCCGTCCGGCGATGCAGTCGTGGAGCCGGCCGACAGATCGCGGTACCTGCACCACAGCACGACGGCCGCAACGCTTCATGCCCGCCACCGCGGGTATGACAGCATCGACTCTTTCGCGAGGCTGGCCGCAGACTGGCCAGGGCAACCACCTACGATATCTCAAGTAGACCGAGACGGTAGCCACCGGCCGCAGCTCTCGGCGACGTTGCTGACGCTTTCAATGGCACCCACGCCCACGTCCGTATCGCTGCCGACTGACTTAACCGACCACCCCGGACGCCGGACACGGAAGCGACGTAGTGTTCCGGCCTCCACCACCAGAAGAGGAACACTCATGACCGCCACACATGTCAGAAGATCCGAGATCGTCTCCATACTTCGGTCCAGAGGAAAGTTCGCCCGCGCCGACTGGTTCGAACGCGCGCTGCCCGACATCGTCGACACCGGCAAGAACAGCAGCCTGCTGGCGAACCTCGACATCGACCCGGACGCCTTGAAATCGACCGACCGCATTCCCCAGAACGTGTAGCTCGAGCGCCTCGAGTGCGTGCCGGGCGTCGGGGATGCTCAGAAGGTCGCCGGTCCCGGCTTCTGCCGCGCTGTCGCCCGCAGTCAGGCGAACCCGGCCGTGCAGTACCTGCAGCGTTGCCTCACCCGGGTTCTCATGGTCGTCGAGCCGCCGGTCAGCGCGATCCGGGTCTGCCGCAGCGTGCGGCCATGCCCGCCGTACACGATGTGGGCACTGCGACCGCTGGAGGCATCGTGGGCCAGCGCGAGGTGTTCCAGGATCAGCCCTGTCAACGACGTGCGATCCATCAAGGGCGCCTTCCGGTAGTTCAACCGTGATCGGATTGCTGCTTGCCGCCGGACCGTTCCGGGAGTTTCCCGGCGAAGTGCGACGCGGACGCCAGCCGGCAGGCATCGCGTCATCGGAGACCGGAAATTTCGCCCGGCTGCGGGGCGAAATCGACGGCGGCGGGCAGACAGCCACCGGGGTCCCGGGCTGTGCCCGTGTGCCAGGTCAGTGTTCAGTAGGGGCACCCAGCTTGGCGGGGTCGGCGAGTATCTCCTGGGCGGCGTCGGTCAGCTTGCGGTTGCTGCGGCGGGCGTACCCCCGCAGCGCGGTGAATGCCTCGTCGACGGAGACGCCGTGTGCCTGCGCGATGGCCCCCTTGGCCTGCTCGATGACGATCCGGCTGTTGAGGGCGCCCTGCAACTGCTCGGTGAGTAACTCGCCGCGCCGGATGGCCCGTTCCTGCAGCAGCCCGATCGCGGCCACATCGGTGAGCGCCTGCACGATCTGCACGTCCGCGCCGTCGAAGTTGCCACCCACCGTGTTGCCGAAGACGTTCAGCGCGCCGATGACCTCGCGGCGCACCCGCATCGGGAACGCGTGCACGGAGCGGAAACCGGCGGTGACGGCGTGGCGGCTGAAGTCCGGCCAGCGGTCTCCCGCAGCCTGCAGGTCCGCGTTGAGCACCGGCTGTCCGGTGCGGAACGCGTCGAAGCAGGGGCCTTCGCTGCCCTGCACCTGAAAGATCTCCAGGATCCGAGCCTGCTCGTCGGAGGCGGCCATGAACTGCAACCGGCCGCGCTGGTCGGCCAGCAGCAAACCGACCGCGGACGCCCCGACCAGGTCCGCGGTGCGCACCGTGAGCATGTGCAGGAAGTCCAGCAGGTCGAAGTCATCCACCAGCGTGTCGGCGACCTCGACGAAGATCCTCGAAAGCCGCTCGGCGGATACCGTACTCATTGGTGCCTCCTAGGCATCCGACATCTCGTCACCGTGGTCACTGGTCGCTGTCGAACCGCAGGTCATGCCCGAGGATCTCGCGGGCGACATCGATCAACCGGCGGTCTTCCGCGTACGCGTGGGCGCGGATCCGGGCCATCGCCTCGGTGAGCGTCCCACCGACCTGGATCATTACCATGCCCTGGGCCTGGAACAACTCGACCGGTCCAGCCATCACGTCGTCGCTGGACCGTTTGGCGCTGCGCTGTTCCTGACCGTCGAGCAGAATCGTGACGGCTTCGTCGGCGAGGTCGAACGCGTGGCGCAACTCGGAGCCGGACAGCGGACCCGGCTCGGCCCGGAACAAGTCCAGCACGCCGAGCTGCGCAGCCCCGATCTGCAGCGGGAAGGCGAAGATGGCCCCGATTCCGGCGTCGCGCACCGCGTCGGCATACACCGGCCAGCGGGTGGGTTCCACCTGCCCGAGGTCGGCGATCAGCGCCGGCCGGCGGGCGGCCGCAGCGTCGATGCACGGGCCCTCGCCGAGGACCAGTTGCAGCTCTTCCAGGCGCTCGCTGGCCGGATCCGCAGCCGCAAGCAAGCTGAACTGGTTGTTTTGTGCGACCACGGACAAGCCCGCACCTACCGCGGACAGGGAACTGACCGCGCGCTCGCAGAGCCGGCACAGCCGGGCGACGACCGGATCAGCGGGCTCCGCAACCATCGACAACCAGATCACCGCCGCCCGGCAGGCCGGCAGCCGCGATGCACTCGAGGTCACCCACGGCGCCCAGCATGGCCGCACCCTTCACGAAAAGGAGGCTGCCGGGGTCCGGGGCAGGTAGACGTCAACGTGTCGCTGACTGAGAAAACCGTACCCCAGAAGCGAAGCCGCCACCTTGCCGCCATCGAGCGACCCGGCCGCGCGCGACATTTCCAGGCGGCATGCAACGTACACTTCTGGTCCGGTTCGTCACAGCCGGTCCCTGTACCTGAAGACGGCATAGAGCAGGGTAGACATCACGGCGATAAGGGCGGTGGAGACCAGGACGCCCCAGCGCGTTGCGTTGCCCGGTAGGGCAGGTTCCGGCCGCAGAAACCGGTGATCTTGGTGGGCACGGCGCAGATTGCCGTCCGACTGATCACCTTCTTCATGATCAAACCCGCCGCAGGATGACGAGGGTCTTGCGGAGCTGGAAGGAGCGCTGCTGGACCGCGTGCATAGGTGATCGGTGTTCGTCGAAGGGGTACTCAAGTCGGATATCAGACACCATCGCCGTCGGATCTTTCTGGCAATAGATCGACTCAGCCGCCAAATCGAGTTGGCAGCTCAAGCCCTATTCGATCAATGGACGGCATATTCTCTCGTCGGCTCGGCGTCGCAGTATTGCCCGCATGCCCGACTGATTCTGGTTGCAGTGGAAACCCTGCAATGCGACGATAGATCGGAACATCAACAGCGCGCTTACCGGTCTGGCTCAGCGATCGCTATCGCACGTTCACAAACGTGCCGCATGTGGTTGGGAATCTACCTCCCAAATCCCATCTGTATGAGATTCGACCCGCCGTGCGTTTCCGTGATCCCTCAGGAAGAGTCCGCCATGACCGCTATCGCTGTCGCAGGTCGCCCACAAGATCCGAGTTTCGCCGCACTCACTCAGAAAATCGTGCAACTCGTGCTGGCCTCTGCCAGCCGCGCCAGCGTGGTCGCGCGCGGCGTGCCCAACGCGCGGCTCCCGCAGGACCGGAAATCGCTGGAATACGCCTTCGCATCACTTTTTGACGGCACCAATGGGAGGGCTCGACAGCTACGCCGCGCCTTCGGGCGGCCAGCCGGCCGTTTCACCGTCCCACCCGGAATCGACTTCGGAGACGTTCGGTCGGTCATCGACCAGGCCATAACGGGCCAAGCTCTGGACGCGGCACGCATTCCGCCGGCAACGTTCAGCAACTGGCAGACCGGGCGGTCACGCCAAGAGGTCGCCGAGTTGATCGCAAGGATTCTCAAATTCCGTCGACTCCCTGTACTCGGTGGCGGTACAGGAGCACCACCGCCGGTACGCCAGGCGAGGGAATTGCAGCTGAAGCTGGCACGCGTGCACTGCGTTGAGCGAGTTGGTTGGGAAGCGACCGATTGGGACGGAAAGGACGCCATCCTGTGCGGCGGGTTGGGCTTCGACTCGACGCTCGAGTCCCCACCGGCCGCGGGCAGTCCCAGCACTGCGCATTTCAGGAAAGTCCCGCAGTTCAAAGCCGGCATTTTCTCAGCCGACGGAGTGACCCACAATTTCAGCCCCGACAAGACCTTCTGCAAGTGGGATCTGAGCTCCCCAGGCGAGTGGCCGCGTGGCTTCATCGGGATCATCGCCTTCGCCGAGAAGGACAGCGGCGACGAATTCCCTCAACTGATTGAGGACATCTGGGGCCTTTTGTCACCCGCCGTGATCGCGGCCGTTTCGGCGTTGGTCACCGCTGCGGTCGGCGCAGGGGTGGGCCGCCATCGGCACTGAATTCGCACCGCTGATCGGAACCGCGATAGGTGCCGTCGTCGGCGCGATCGTCGGCGCCGTCGTCGGCGCGATCGCGGAAACGCTCCGCGACGACATCTTGGAGACCTCCGACACGCCCGTCACGCTGGTGCTCGCCGATCCCTCCGACACCATGCCCGGCGGCGGAGACAGGAGCGAAACCTATACCGCCGAGTACGTTCGCCCCGGAATGCCCGGCGTCTACAACGTGGATTACTACTGGCAACTGGCGTTCTAGTGCCTCGTCTTTGAACGTTGGCCGTGCAATCCTTTCGGTTCTGAGCATATTTCGGGCAGGCTGTTCCTTTCGCTGTGGTGCGGGAGGTGATGCCGGGTGGGCCGACGCCCGGAAGTGTTCGTGCGGGCGCTGTCGATGGCCGAGGGCCGGCGGCTGCAGAAGATCACGCGGACCGC
>NZ_QGGR01000065.1 GCF_003148685.1 Actinoplanes xinjiangensis
TGAACGCCCGGTTCCTCGCCGTGCTCGCCGACCGGCTGCACGCCGCCCGTGCCCGGCTCGCCGAGTTGTACGCCTACCCGGACACCGAGCCGGGCGAGTACCGCTGACCCTGGCCGGGCCGGTTGTCGTCCTGGCCGCCGGTGCAGACGAGAACGGAAGGGGCGCGATGATGACGACATCCTTGGACATGCAGACCCTCACCACCTGCGTACAGACCGCCGCTCTGGCGCCGTCGCTGCACAACAGCCAACCATGGCGTTTTCAGATCGATGGCGGCACTGTCGAGGTATTCGCCGACCGCGGCCGGCAGCTCGAGGTCCTCGACCCGTCGGGTCGGGAACTGCTGATCAGCGTCGGCGCCGCCGTCTTCACTCTGCGCCTGGCCATCGGCATGCAGGCCCGGACACCGCAGGTGATCATCTTCCCCGACCCGGCCCGTCCGGAACTCGTCGCCCGCATCCGAACAAGTCAGGTCACCACACCATCGGTACAGGTCCGCGACCTGGCCGCGGTGATCAGCAGCCGGCATACCAACCGGCGCCCGTTCATGAACGCGGTGGTGCCGGCCGACGTCATGGAACAGCTGTGTGCCGCCGCCGCCCACGAGGGTGCCACCCTCACCCAGGCGGGGGCGGTCACCCGGGACGCGATCGTCGGCCTCGCGCAGACCGCGGAGGCGCGGCTGCGGGCCCATGGCGGCTATCGCGCCGAACTCGGCCAGTGGACCCAGCCCCGCCCGCACCGGCGGGACGGGATCCCACCCACTGCGTACGGGCCGTGGGACGCTCTGGAACACCTGCCGCTGCGTGACTTCGGGCTGGTCCACCCGTACCCACAACGAACGGCCGCCCGGTTCGAAGCTCACCCGACGATCGCGGTCCTTGCTACCGAGGGCGACACCCCGGCCGCCTGGGTTCGTGCCGGGCAGGCTCTGCAGCGGGTACTGCTGACCGCCACTCGCCATCACCTGGCAACCACCCCGATCAGTCAACCCGTGGAGATTCCCGCCGTGCGTGACCTGCTCACCGACCCGGCGACCGGCCGGACCGCACAGATGATCATCCGGCTGGGCTACGCCGCACCCGCTGCGGCGACACCCCGCCGCCCACTCACCGACATCCTCGAGAGCGGGCAGCCATGAGCCTGTCGCGCCGGTGGCGGCGATGGATGTACCGCGGTGCCCGCCCCAACCGGCTCGCCCGGCTGCTCAACCGCATCGCGGGCGTTCAGCACAGTACCGGCTTCCTCGGGCCACCGGGGTGGGTAGTGCTGGAGGTGACCGGCCGGGTGAGCGGACGCACCGTCGGGTTCCCTCTGGTGATCGCCGACCACGACGGGGAACGGTATCTGGTGTCGATGCTGGGGGAGAACGCGAACTGGGTGGCAAATGTCCGCGCTGCGAACGGTGAGGCCGTCCTGCGTCACGGCCGTCGGCGCCAGGTCCGGCTGGTCGAGCTGCCGGTCGCCGAGCGGGCCTCGATTCTTCGCCGCTATCTGGCCGTCGCGCCCGGTGCACGAGCTCACTTCCCGGTCCACCCCCAGCAGCCACTGGCACAGTTCGAAGCAATCGCCGCCGGCTATCCGGTATTCCGCATCACGACGCGTCCCGGGCACTAACCGTCCGAAACCTTCGCGCGACGACTGTGCGACATCAGTCGGAGTCACCGTCGCCCTGAACTGGTCCGCCGCCGAACTCGATCCGCTGGCCCTGGCTGACTCCTGCTACGAAAGGCAGGCTATGGCATCAAGACTCCGATCAAACAACCCGTCTGCGGTGAACCCCTCGTTCCCGACAACCGGCGGCTGCGCAGCCTACGCTGCACGACGAACGCGGTTTCGCGATCCTGATCGGCCGCTGGAAACGCTGCGACATGCCACCGTCAGCCCGCGCCGGATCGGCGACATAGTCGCCGCCGCGCCGTCGGCATGATCATCGCTGGGATCGGTGCACTGTTCGAGGACGACAAGCTCATTGTCAGCGGGGACAGCCCGAAGACCTCGCGGACGGCGCCAGGACCTACGGCCTTGCCGTAAGTAGTCCTCGGCGAAGCGGTGGTAGGCCAGGCCGGTCGTATCGAGCAGCACGGAAGACAGCCGGTCGGCACCGTCAGGATCCGGTCGGTTGGGAAAGCCGATGTTGCCGGCGTGCCACCGGTCGTCGTCGGTTTGCCGCCACAGACAGCCCGTCGCTTGCAGCGTGCCTTCGTAACTGAATGCCGGTTCGTTCACCGCGGCAGAGAACATCTCCGGCACGGTGGCGACCAGTCCCGGCCACAACTCCTCGTCGTTTCCGGCGGGGGTCATCGAAGACTCATGATCGAATCCCCGGACGAAGGCTCCCGCGGGCGAGAACACGATCGACCAGGCGTCTCCGGAGCCGTTGTCCATCGACGCCATCCGGGGGTGGGTGACTCACCGACTTCGCCGCCATGGCAGATCTGCGGCATGGCTACCTGGTGTCGGCGGCCTGCTGCTTCGGAGGTTGTTCGGTAGCCGTACGTGTGCCGCCCCGGCGAGCGAGGCCCTTGCCGCACTGAAAGGCTAATCGACCCGCCCGCTCGTGGCGTACGGAACACCACGTCGTCATCCGCTACCAGCCTGGGGCCAGACGCGCACCGTCAGGTTGATGCCTGCGTCGTCCTGGCCCGTGATATTGGCGAAAGCCATTCTCCCCGACGAGGTGACAAAGCAGAATTTACCGCCCGTGCGCGGATACTCCATATCCCGGAACGAATTCGCCGGTGGCGTCTTGAGATGACTCCGGCAGGTGTCGAATGCCTCCTGTGGCGGCAGCGTGTCGTGAACGCCGTAGAACCCTTCCGGGGCGTGCAGATTGACGTCCCAGAATAGTGGACCGGTCTCGTAGTAAATGTCGTCATCGCCTTCGAGTCCGCCCTTATCTGCCTGCACCGACGCATTCTCGCCGTCAATGTCGGCTGACGCTTTGCGGGGAAGGTGGAAGGAGAACCGCCTGCCGGACGCGGGTATCTCGCCAGTTGCCTCGGTGGAGGCCGGTGAGGATTGCCCCTCCGGTGGGCTGGGGGAGGGCTGGGCCACTCCCGGCTTCGTTGTCGCCTTGGCCTCGGCGGACTCCCGTTCCTTCTGGTCGCCCATCAGAGAGAGGACGGCAACGAAGACCCCAACACAGGCTGCGACAAAGCTGAGGATGGCGACCAGGCCGGCGAGTGTAGGGCTTGCGAGCGTGCCGAAATTGAGCCGGCTGCTGCGGGAAGCGGAACTCGGACTCGATGCCGACTCGTCCACCTTTGGATCGCTCGAAGTAGTCAACGTTATTTGACCTTGGTTTGTATGGCTGTATAGGTGCAGTCAACCTAGCAAGGAGTTTGTACCAGCGTCCAAGCACTAAGCCTTGGTCTCGAGGTCAGGTATGCGACATGGAACTGGGTGAACCGCGGCCCTCGCTTGATCGGTTGATGTGACCGTTCCGGCCGCCGTTCTCGACTGGCACGCGATCGATTGGCGTGCCTGCGAGGATCACCTACGGCGTCGGCGTCAGAGGATCTAAACGGCGTCGTAGGCCCAGGACCACATGCGGGTCCGGAATCTGCAGAGTTGATGCTCCGGTCCCGGTCGAGCACGCTGCCGGCGGTCCGAACGTCTCCAGCCCGCCGCTACTGCGGACGGCTCAGTCCAACGCCGTCTCGGGATGACGGCCAGTACAGCCCGGTAGGTGCCGCCAGCAGGTCCAGGCGTCCCAGTCGCCCAACGCTGCACGCGTCTCCAACTCCTGGTGGTGCCCGATCGTGGCCAGAAGCAGGGCGAACGGTTCGCGGACCTCCACGTAGCCGGCGTCGACCGCTTCCCGAAGCACTTTCAGAGCCTCGTCGCTCTGTCCCGTGCGCGCGAGGAGACCCGCCAATGCCAGCGTCGCGGCCAGCGAGCCGGACTCGTTGTTCCAATCCACCTGGTCCGCCCTGTCGGCGAGCCGCCGAATCATCGCGACGAAGCGTCCCGGTCGGGCGCGCCGTCGGAGCTCGCTAACGTCACCCACGGTGGTCAGCAGCGCGACAAGCTTCTCCGTGCTCTCGACGTCGAGCCTGCTCACCGAGGAGCTCAACAACTCGATGGCGCCGCCCAGGTCGCCGCGCTGCTCCAGCAGGCCTGCGCCCATGCCGCCCGGTGCGCGCCGTCGGGGCACAACACACAGCCGTGGCGATGGATCGTTTACGGAGACCGGATGGAGCTCCACCCGTCGCCGAGCGCAAGCTGCACTTTAGGACCCTGACGACCAGATGCTGCTGATCAGCTGCGGGACTGCCCCTGCACCACGCGCGGGTTGCCGTGCAAGCCAGCGGCTGGGATCACCTCATCGACCGGACAGCCGCGGCCCGCTGGCGACCTTTCGCCTCGTCAGCCGGATCGCAGCCGATCCAACGGCGACCCGGCTCCTCGAGCAGCTGCCCGTACGACACGCCGACCGGCGGACACTCGGCGACGAACCAGTCTCAGCCGAGATTCTCGAAGCGCTGATCGCAGCGGCCGAGGACGTAGGGGAGCGGCTGCACATATTCACCGGCGACCAGCAGATCGACCTCGCCGTCCTGATAGAGCGCGCCCAGCAGACCGAAAACGCCGACGAACGGCGGCGTAACGAGACAGCCTCCTGGGTAGGAGGCGACCGGACTGGAGGCGCCGGGATACCTGACGCCAATCTGCCGCGACGGTGCCACAGACCATGGTGGCACAACGAGACTTCGACACCCTGTCGCCCGGATCGGGGCACGACAACGCTGCCAGCTACGCCGTGCTCTACGGCACAGGCGATGAGTCGATCGACTGGCTGCGGGCCGGTGAGGCGCTCAGCGCCGTGTGGCTGACGGCCACCGCGTACGGCGTCAGCCTGATGCCGATGAGTGGCCCCGCGTCGAAGTGCCGTTCACCCGTCACCAGCTCGACAGGATGCTCGGCGAAATCGGTCACCCGTACCTAGTCATGCGGCTAGGCATTCCCGACACGGCGTCCGATGGCCCTGGCAGGACCCCGCGCCTGCCCGCTGAGCAGGCCATTGAGCTGCACGGCTGACCCGCGACGACGAACGGCGACCACCCGCGACGATTCTGAAGAGGCCGTCCAGGCCCGCCGCACGCGTCAGCGGGCGACGCGAACGTGCAAGCCTGCGCTATCTGCCCCCGCATCGACGGCCGGGTTAAGTGATCGCCGGTGACGGACGCCTGGGTTGCGCTGCGGAGTATCCGCCCAACACACGCGTCGCCGGTATCCGATCCTCCGGACACCGGCGATAGCGTGCGAGCGGGAACCCATCCACTGCCAGAACCCGGCGAACGTCCCGTGCCGGGCTCAGTACAGCGAGGCCGGATCGAGTCCGAGGACGTTGAGGAGGGTCGCCAGCACCATTGCGATACTTATCCCGCCCGCGATCATGATGGCGAACATGATCAACGCCATCACGAGACTCTTCGCAGTACCTGCCAGATCAGCGAGCATGATCTGGCGGTAGTTAGTTCGCGGCCACTCGATCGGTGGGAGCTTCGCACTGCCGGTCGGACTCGTTGTGGACGCGGTCCATGCCGGGGAATCGTGACTCACCCCGACCCGGAAGCCTCCCCGCGAACTACGGGAGCCGTCTCGCTCTGAGTGCTGCTCTGGCGAGGTTGCCTGCACCATGATGTCGCCTCCTTCGGCCACAACTAGCGCGATATTTGCCTTCTTCATCGGCAGACCGCGCCTGCCGATGAGGGGCCATTCGACCTGTTCTGCGGCCCGCCGTCGTGATCTCGCCGACCACCGGCGGGCTCGTGGCGTACGCCCTGCACACGCAGCGTCCGGCGCAAGATGTCGCCGATGGGGCAGGGGAGTCCTCTCGGTCGAAGGCGGCCGATACGGGTGTGGCGTTGACTTTGCCGTTGCGTCAAGGTCCAACCTTGGACGCAGGCCGGAGCGGTTCCGGCTGGTGAAATGCGTGGAGGGACGGCGGCGGTGGCGTGGTCGATCACTGAGGTAGCGCAGACGGCCGGGGTCACATCTCGTACGCTGCGGCACTACGACGCGATCGGCCTGCTGCCCCCGGCCTACGTCGGGATCAACGGCTATCGCTACTACGAGCAGCCACAGTTGCTGCGCCTGCAGCAGGTTCTACTGCTACGCGAACTCGGCTTGAGCCTGGAGACGATCGCCGAAGTCCTCACCGGTCAGCGGGACCGGGTCGAGGCCCTACGGGGGCACCAGGAATGGCTGCATGCCGAGCAGCAGCGCCTGGCACGCCTGGCCGCCACCGTCGCGCGCACCATCGAGCACTTGCAGGAAGGGACAGCCATGAGCGCATCGGAGATGTTCGACGGCTTCAGCCAGCGTCGGACCGAGACCGAAGAGGCCCTGGCCGCTCGCTACGGGGATGGCGTGCGGGAGCACTTCGCGGCCGCCAACGAGCGCACCAAGGGATGGACGCAGCAGGACTACCTCGACGCCCAGCAGGAGGGTGAGCGGCTGGACGCCAGGGTTCTTCAGCTCCTGCGCTCCGGAGTGGCACCGGACGCGCCGGAGGCGCTCGACGTCATTGGGGACCACCACCGCGCTGTCGCCCGGCACTGGAGCCCGGACAAGGTGAGCTACACGGGTATGGGGCAGCTGTACTTGGACGACCCGCAGTACCGTACCCGCTACGACGCCCAGGACCCGGGCCTGGCGCAGTACTACCGCGACGCCATCACCGCTTACGCCGACCAGCGCCTGAACTGACCAGCTCGTTCGCCGGGATGAACGCGGCGCGGTGTGCGGGGCTTGATCGCAACTGACCCGGCTCGTCATCGCCGCCTCGGTCGCCCCGCCTGCCCCTCGTGTAGCCGCGTGGCGGGGTGGCCCTTTCACGGTACTGCCGCTGTCCGTTGGGGGTTCGTCTACCGGACACGGGTCCTGCTCCGTCGCTGTCACCGCAAGGGAGCTGTGCGCGCCGTTTTGCTGCGTTCGGCGAGGTTGGGGTGGGGTCCCAGGCAAATACGCTGCTGAAGTACCCGGGACTTTCAGGGCTCCTCACCGCGGTGTCTGCGAGAAGCACGGCTGTGCCCGCCCAGAGCGGCCACGGTGCCCGGGCAAGCGCACGGCAGCCAGCTGACGTTGTGGGGACAGTTCGAAATTGAGCGTTGACCGCCGGCAAGCAGTTGACCCGGGCTTGCGGCTTCGGCCTTCGTCTGGGCAGTCCCTTCGCAAGCGGCCCTGGTGCCACCAGGCGGGTCTCGGCGCGCTCGTTCGGCAGCGCCGTCGGCCTCGCGCCGCTGCGGCGTAGCTCGCGGTGCGGTGCCCGCCTGCGTCCGGGTACGCGGGTACGTCGCGGTCTGTTCGTGTGGCACCGGATTTCGTTGCCGCCCCCAGCTGTAGAACCGCGATGCGGGTGTTTGCCGGTCACGCGTTGAGGAAACAACCGTGGCCGTTGAATCCCCCGGTACTTCACGGGCATCCGCAGCACACGGACACT
>NZ_QGGR01000066.1 GCF_003148685.1 Actinoplanes xinjiangensis
AACTGCTCGGGATACTTCGAGGGACGAGGCACCGGAACATCCTTCCCCAGACCGCTGTCTGGTTTCGAGATGTCCGGTCCCGAGGGGGAACCTCAACCGAAGCCGCAGGCAGCATCAACGTGTACTCGGAGCCGGGCATCGGCACGACCTTCCGGGTCTACCTGCCACTGACGAGCACTGCGGCCGGCAATGCTGTGTCCCCGCCGGTGTCGAGTACGCCGCCACCGCGAGGAGACGGCAGCACCGTGCTTGTCGTCGAGGACGAAGCGGCGCTCGCCCGCGTGGTCACCCGCATTCTCACCAACGCCGGATACCACGTGCTCACCGCCGCCGACGCCACGGAAGCGCTGGGCCTGTACGAGCAACACGGGTGCGACGCCCTGCTCACCGACGTGATCATGCCGGGGATCTCCGGGCGCCGCCTGGCCGACCTGCTGCACGAACGCCAACCCGACCTTCCCGTGCTCTACATGTCCGGTTACAGCAACGGCCTGCTCGGCACCACCCACATCCTCGACGAGGACATCGCCTTCCTCGAGAAGCCGTTCACCGCCGCCGACCTGCTTCACAAGCTCGCGACGACATGCGAGAAAAGCCCGTCCCACATTCGGCTATGACCACGCTCGCTGTGACGCACCGGCGACCAGCTCACACCACTCCCGACGACACCCATCAGCGGCACCACAAACACGCGAAAGCAGAAGGCAGGCGCACCATGAGTCATATCGTGGCGGCGGACGACGACCCCGGCATCCGCCGTGTGGTCGAGCGAGTCCTGACGCGCGCAGGCCACACGGTCGACCTGTGTAGCGACGGCCATGAGTTGATCTCCGAGGTCCGGTCCCAGCACCCGGACGCAGTCGTCACCGACAACGAGATGCCAGGAATTACCGGCCTACAAGCACGCGCCGAACTACTCACGACGCCCGATACGGCAGACATCCCCGTGGTTATGGCCACCGGTTCGGTCACACCCGAACAAGCCGCCGAAACGCTCCAGAACGGCGACCGCATCGTGCACAAACCGTTCCAGCCCTCGGAGCTGCGAGACGCCGTACAAGACGTACTGATACACCGGCGACCGCGCCAAGCCTAGGCGGCTTCACCGCGTACGACGAACATGGGATCCTGCAGCGAGTTCGTGCCCAAGGTAGCTTGATCAGTCGCATTTTGACGCCGGGGTGGCCGAGCAACAGTTCTCTCTACGCAACCAGGGGTACCAGCCGCTCGGCCTTCGCCCGGTGCAGGCCCGGCGAGCTGAATCCGAACCAGATGCAGCGGCCTTCCAGACCGGACCACACCAAGAACCGGCTGGCCGGCACGGAGCACACCCCGCAAAGGAAGGTGCGCGCCCTCGGCCGGTCGGCGATCACCTCCAGGGGCGCCCACACGGACGGGCCTCCCATCCGGTTGCTCCGCTGCGCCCCACCGGCCCGAGGGCAGGGGGCAACATTCATGACCCCGGGGCGCGCTCGATGCGGCACCCCCGCGCCGCGGCGCACAAGCTCGATATCCGGCCGATCCGCAGGCCGGAGATGTCGGTACGGTCAACGAGAGTGAGCGCTCTGGGTCATGCGCCGCGGGTCGTGGGGTAGGCGGACGGTGAAGCTGGTGCCAGCGTGCGGAAGGTCGTTCAGGGTGATGGTGCCGTGGTGCGCTGCGGTGATGGCGCGCCCGAGGCCGAGGCCGGTGCCGGTGCCTGGAACGGCGGCGCAGCGGGCCGGTGGCAGCGTGTCGCCGTTGGCACGACGGGTGCCCGAAAACGGCACCGTAGCAGCGCCAGGGTGGCGCACCGACGATGGACACCGCGCCACCACGCCGACGGGACCGAGGGAGCCCGGACGGGAACGCGACGAGCAACGCAGGAATGAACATGGCTCAGTCAGGAGCGATCACGGCCGCGAACCTACGTCAAGGACGAGGCCTCCCGAACGTTGGTCAAGGTCGAGCCAGCATAAGCACCGGCCAGGACGCCCGGCGCCGCCCGCGTCGACACGAATGCCGTTTCCCGGTACGAGGAACCGCTGCCACCGCCACCGCCGATCATCATGACCCACTCGCGGCCACAGAGCGTGGTCACCGACTACCGGCGGTCGGCCAGGTCGCTTCGGTCATGGTCAGCCCGAAGCTGTGTCCGTTCCGGACGGTCACTTCCGAGGTAGGGCTCTGGAGTCGTCGTCCCGCGTCCCGACACCCCCGGCCGCACCGGCGGCCCCACGCTGACGGCCGTTCTGTGCGATAGTCGGCGAATGACTCTCGGGCGGGTGTTGGTCATCGGGCTCGATCCCGCGCGACTGTCGGGCTGGGATCCAGGACCGGTCCTGGCGGGGATCGCCCGCGGACGGGACAGGTTCGTCGAGCTGGGCATCGACGCGGACTTCTGCCTGGTGGCGCCGGACCACCGTCCCGAGGCGGACATCGTCGGCGCCCTGACCGCGCATGACTACACCTGTGTGGTCGTCGGGGGCGGCCTGCGCGACCCGTCGCTGCTGGGCCTCCTCGAGTCGACGATCAACCTGATCCGCCGGCACGCTCCCGGCGCGGCCATTGCCTTCAACAACACCCCGGATGGCACGCCCGACGCCGCTCTCCGGTGGCTGCACCCCGCGGAGACCCCACCGAACTGACCATCGCGCTCCGCCGAACCGGACGTCCCTTCACTGGGCGAATCAACAGAACAAGGTGCCGGTGGCGCTGAAGCCGTGACGCTGTGTTCGAAGACGTTCGTGAAAATGGTGCAGCTCGACCGCGCCAGCCTGCTGCTCGATCGTTGCGGTGAGCAGCGACGCCGTCGCACGATGGTTCATAGCGCCTTACCCGCTTCCCCAGCCGGTACGCGGCAATTGGCGAACATGGCTCTTTCATCCAGGTACGCGACCGGAGCTTCTTGACACGGAGCCGCATGCATATCGCAGGTGCAGCGAGCCGAAAGCGGTAGATCGAACCGCTGGACGCGCCGCGTGGCTGTGTCGTACCAGGCACAACGCTGGCCGCCGCGGTGAGCCAGGAAGCAGCGAACCGAACACCGCCCTGACATGGCTGCCCGGCAGCTGTTCAACGTCGGCCGGCATGAGGCTGGCGGGCGTCCCCTGTTGCCCGAGCCACTCGTCGACCTGGATGACGACGCGCTGCAAGAACATCCGAGCCGTGCCCGAGTCTCGTAGGTTCGCGGCGAGCCGTACGAACTGGTGCCATAGGTCGCGGTCGCGCTGACGCAGGAACGCCGGACGCAGCAGTAGATAGGTGTAGTCGCTCGACAAGGCACCGCCGGTGATTGCAGGGGCCAGGGCCTCCAACGCCCGAACGGTGCGACTGGCATCGTCCGCTGCGTGCGGTCCAGGCGTTGTCCAGAACGACACGCACGTCGAGTTCGGCGGGGACGTCGCGGTCGAGTCTGACGGGGAACCTTCTGAACTCGATGGCCCGGTGCCGGCAGGGAGCCGGCTCCGCGACACCGCCGTCTGGCTCCCGGCCTCGGCGGTGAGCGAACGCGTCAACCAGTGCGCGGCGTTCGTCGGTGTCGCTTCCAAGGCTGTGGTGATCCCCTTCCATATCGGCATCGGCGATCGTGCGTAGTCGGCCCGGTCGCGGCTCGTCGGTCAACCCGGCCAGCCGGCCGGCCACTGCCGCTAGCGCACTCACGAACGGTGTCGTCGCTGATACCCGGCTCACCAGCGACCGCCGTGTTCGTCAGGCCCTCAACCGCCACCAAAACGATTCGGCGCCACATCGCCAGTCCGTTGGCTCACTTCCTCCGCCTCGGCCGCCCGCAACTGCACCCGTTCAGCCTCGAACAACACGACAACAGCAGCAACTCCGCCCGGCATTGCCGGTGCCTACAATCACCGACTCAGAGCGCATCCGGTTAGGTCGGTGCCGGGGTCGCCAGGGGACTTGTCGGTTGCCGATCGATCGGTTGGTTGGGGACGACGACCAGCAGTGGGCATCCGGTGCGACCGGCCAAGGCGCGGACGGTGTCACCCAGCGGCCGGTCGGGAGTACGGGGACTGCTCGATGCCGATACCACCATCAACGTGGCTTCGTTGTGGCTCAGGGCCACCAATGCGGCTGCGGGGTCATGGTCGTGCAAGAGTGCCCGCTCGACTTCGTTACCCCCGCCGTCGGCGGCACAGTCGTACAGCAGTCCAGCAAGCATCAGGTCCGCATTTGGCATCCGGGTGCCTGTCGCCGGAATGTCGCCGGATTCGACGCCGCCGCTCCATACGTACGCCACCCGCAGCGGAACTCCGAGTTCCCGCGCGCAGGCCGCGGCGTAGGAGATCACCGTTGCCGGATTGCCGTCGTTGTCGACTGCGGCCACGACGACCGATCCGCGCGTGCTGCGGGGATCCATCGCCGGAAACGACAGCACCGCGCCCGACGTGCCGGCGTCACTCCAGTCGCTCTCCCGAGGCGGGATTGTCACTGCGGTCACCGCCACCGTCGCAACTGCTGGGGTGCGTACGGGCAGGGTGGTAGTCATCGTTGCCTCCTGATCTCGCGACGGCAGCCGGGTATGCGGCCCACAGTGCTGGTCAAGGTCGTGATCCTCCCGGAACGCTTCCCCTCCGAACGCCTGTGCGTAAGGTCACCTACAGCTTTCTCGAAGATCACGGAGCGTGACAGGGCCGTTGGTCCTCAACCAGGTCAAGATCAGTCAAATGGTCGCTGGCAGGCACCGCGAGAAGGGTTGCCGGCCGTTGGGGTGGCCGGATCATCGGTCGCCGGCGATGGCGTGCATGCGACGACTGTCGATCTCACAGGGTCGTCTCTGGAGCCGGCCTGATCAATGTCGGCTAATGTGTGCGGTCATGCACTTCGGTCGAATTCTCCCGGTGGCAACTGTCGCGCTGGTCCTATCCGGTTGCGCGAAGCCGAAGCTGGAGCCGGAGACGCCCGCCGCCGCCCCGATCGCGGTGTCGCTTCCGCCGGCCGTCGACACCCTGCCGTGCACCAAGGGCAAGGCCCGGCCCGGCCGTACGCCCACCGCCGCTGACGTGGCCACGCCACGCAGTCTCGGCCCCCTTCCCCGCCCCTCGGACGAATACCTCGACGAGGATTACCGCGGGGAGATGATTCGCCGCCAGATGGAGGCGAATGACGCCTACCTCGAACGCCGTCCGCTTCCGGAGGCCGCCCTGCCGGGCGCCGTCAGGTGTGCGATCCGGGCGGAAAACGCGCTGGAGCCGCTGCACAAGAAGAGGGTGTACGAGGCGGAGGCCGTCAAGAAGGCGCTGACCGCAGCCGGCCTGCCCGACTCGACGGTGGAGAAGCCGGGCAGCCGGGACCGTACTCCGCACGACGGCCTGATCATCGCTGCCTGGACCGGGCAGGCCTGCATCATCGGCTACCTGAGCCCCGAACACGGCACCCGCATCGAATATGGCAGCACCATCGCCGACGGCGGCTGCCTGCCGGCACGGGACTGACTCAGCCCCACGCCCGGTCGCAGCGCGACCGCGGCCTCCAGCCCCTGCTGCTTACGTTTGCGGTCGGCCTGGTAGGTGCCATCGTCACGCCACAGCCCGAAGTGGTAATACACCGCCGACCACGGCGGCAGGTCGTGCGGCCGCAGCGCCCACTGGCCACCGGTCCGGTTCTGGTAGAACAGCGCGTTGACGGTCTCCCGCAGGTCGTAGCCCTCTCGTAGTCCGACGGGGAGACTCACTTGGCCTTCCAGGCCCGCAGGAACGGCTCGATCAACGCCCACCGGGCGTCGCTGAGATCGGTCGGATACGCGCGACGTGCCACGGCCAGGCCCTACGCGGCGTCGCCTCGCCGGTATCAACCCGAGCCGTGACATCACGACCTCGAGCGACGACGAACCACCCGGCGACAGCAGCCGACGCGACGCAGTCATCACGCCTTTCCAAGCGGGCGAATGTGGCACGAGCTGACCGCCGAGGTCGACTATCGGCCCGTGGGTCGGACGCTGTCCCGCTGGTGTCGGTGACCGGCATGGGCTGTCGAGGACAGGACGCGATCGAGTAGCGACTCGAGCAGCGGCCCGGCAATGATCAGAACGGCGAGCAGCAACAGGATCGAGATAATGATCAACGGCCTCATGTCGTCCTCCCTCACCAAGCTGCCAGCACGTGAATCACCAGATCCGTGTGGGATCGCGTGCTTGGGCTCTCCAGTCCATCGTGGGTCGAAGGGAATCCGGATGGCAGGGCCATTCGGCCCGGCTTCTGCTCGTGAATCCAGGACTTCCGGCACGGACTGATCGGCCCTGCCGGTAGTGACGTTCGACTGACAACCTCAACAATGAAAACGATCTATACAGAACTCGAGGCTGGCGGCGCACTCATTTCCGGATGGGCGGTATCTTGCCGGGCTTCGGAGAACTCATAGGGGAGTAACGATGAATACTGCGCCTGTCAAAGCCAACTTGAATGGGCCGGTAAAGACCGTGCGCCTGATCTCCCTGTTGCTGATGGTTGCCGGTCTGGTCGTGGCGGCTGCCGGAGCGACCACGTGGTTCACCGTGCAGTCGCAGCTCGCGGACGAACGGATCACCGTCTCGGAGGACGCCGACTGGTTCGCCGGCGAGAAGATCGACGGTCCGCTGACCGCGTACGCCGAGGCACAGGTCATCGAGAAGCACGCGCTGGAGTCCAGCGGCGGCAAGACGTACGCCGAACTCGATCGTGAGGACCCGGCGCGGCAGACCGTCATGAACGGATCCTTCCTGCGGGCCTCGCTGTTCACCTCGGTCGTGTCCTTCGGCATCGCCGCCATGGCGGTGGGTCTCGGCATCGTCATCGCGTTGATCGGCTACGCGCTGTTCCTCGTCGCACGGCGGCTCGCCGCCGTGGAACAGCCGGCGAACTGACGCCCAGACGAGTACCGACACGGGTGGGGGACGCTCGGCACCGGCCGAGCGTCCCCCACCCGTGTGGGTATGTCAGACAGAGTCAGCGGCGCCCAGGTCGCGAGGAGGGAGCCGCGACGGCCTCGGTGGCGGCCGGGCCGACGGTGTCGTCGGCGAAGACGACGGTGGACCCGAGCAGCTCGCCCAGCCGCGTGGCGACCGGC
>NZ_QGGR01000067.1 GCF_003148685.1 Actinoplanes xinjiangensis
CTCTGCATCGCGTCGCGAGCCGATCCGTTACTGCCAGAACCACTCAACCGACTACGAAAACCGCGCTAGACAACCGGCATCCATGCAGGTAAGTGTGCTGGCCGACGCCGTCTGCGGCGTCGGCCAAGTGCCTCGACGGGATTCGAACCCGCGTCTCCGCGTCCCCGAAGGGCGCGCGGGATCCTAGGCCCTAGACGACGAGACGCGGCGAATCCACAGCATTGACGCGGTCCTCAGCTCGCCAGTTTCCGATGGCTTGGCAAGCGCCCGTCCGCGTTCCCGCCTTATCGGCTGAGCCGCGCGGATCGCGGCAGATCCGGATGTTCCTGCCGGTCACGTCGTGACGTCCTACCGCTGGAGGTCGGCATACAGAAAATCAGCTTCTCCATGCTCACCCAGCCGACAGCCGGAATGCTTGGGCTTCCGGCGGCTTGTTCATACCCGGACAGCCGCCCGTGACCGCCCATACGTCGCTGTGGCCCGTCGATTAGGCGACCGCGACGAACCGACACACCGATCAGCGCGCAGCGGACACGGCTGTGCAGGACGGCAGAATCCGAATCCCACCACCCCATGAGGAGACCCATCCGTGCGCAAACTGCTCGGCACCCTGACCGCGGCCGCGATTGCCGTCGGCGCCGTCCTCACCGTTGCGGGCCCCGCCCAAGCCGCGCCGGCGCTGCGGTTCCACTCCACCCAGTACGACTCGCCCGGCAAGGACACCCGCTCCAACGCGAGCCTCAACACCGAGTGGATCGCGCTGGTCAACACGGGCAGTGCGGCGGTCAACCTGAAAGGCTGGAAGATCGTCGACAAGTCGGCCACCTACACGATTGGCAACGTCACGATCGCCGGCAAGGGCGGTGTCGTCTACCTGCACACCGGCAAGGGCAGCAACACCGCCAGGCACCTGTACTGGAGCCGCGGGAACTACGTGTGGAACAACACCGGTGACACTGCGACCCTGAAGACCAAGGCGGGTAAGACCCACGACACGTGTACGTGGAAGCAGAAGTCCGGCCGTACCAAGGTCGCCTGCTGACCTCACCGCCCGTTCCGGCCCGGCACCGTCCTGGTGTCGGGCCGGGCCCAGGTGCCCATCGGTCGTCGGCCTCCTCATCGATGCAGCGCTCGTTGCACAACGGTTGGCGCGAGCGGTTCTGCCTACCGCTCGTAGAGCCCGGATGGCGACATCACGCGCCTTCACCGCGCCATGTGAGCGAATCCGATCATGCCGGTTGGCCATTGGCGGTTCTCCGCCGCCGAAGGCGGAAATAGGCGTCTGCTGTCGGCACGGTCTGACTCACTAAGGCTGTAAGCAATACCAGCGGGACGGAAACCATGAGGACTATGTCCAGCATGTCCAGCCATCCCGGCCATCCCTGTTCGTATCGCTGCGTCAGTTCCAGTGACGTCGGGTCCACCAAATCAGGTGGCGTCGGTTCCACCGGACCAGGGCCCAGCAAGGACGGCAGAGCGAGATGAACGGTCGCCAGCACGCCGTACCAGATGAGCACCGGGACACCCAGGATCCAGGCGACGGCCCGGGCCCAGTTGTGGCCGAGGGCGGTGAAGGGGGCTAGGACTACCTAGAAGGCAACCGATGACAACACCGACCAAGGCGGGGACGACGTGAAGGGCGGCGCCGGCAGCAACGAACGCCCCCTCGGCGAAGAAGCCCCCCACCTGTTTGATTACGCCATCATCCTTCGCCTGCTCGTAAACCCGCTCGCCGGTGAGGTACCGCTCAACGGAGAGGAGTACTTCACCTACGAACAGCGCACCGCCGATCGCGAGCGCGGCTGCCGCAAAGGTAGCAAGCGCCGGCCTCCGTCCTGGCGGCTCGGGTGCTGTCGTCTCGAGTGTCGCGATGTCATCCACGAACCGGAACGTATCCGTGCGCTGCGGAGAAGTTGTGACGAAAATGGGTAGCTTTGATCATGACGAAGTGCTGACGCACTCTTCTCTGCACGACAAGACGCCGGTCCTTCCCTGTCGACTACCAGTCGTGACGGCGGCGGCCTACCCGAGCGCGGACAGCGGCAAATGAGCACGTTGGTCGGCACTAGAACGTAAACGGTGTGGGGTTCCTGTGCCGGGATCGAGACAATGCCGTGATGACGAATCGGCTTGAGTTACGTGTCGTTGTTCCCGCGCCACCTCGTTCCCGTGGCCCCGTGCAGGTGCGTCCAGTGATCGATGGCCGAGACATCCTGAATGAGTTTCCTGCTGGCCCCGGCCATGAGCCGGAAACCATGCTGGCGACGCTAGGCCCTCTTACGGCACGCGCCCAGCCACGCGAAGTGAGCCTCGCGACCGCGGACTGCACCGAGGGATGCTGTGGGGCGCTATACGTAACCGTTCGCCGGGACGGAGACTCGGTCGTTTGGGGGGAATGGCGCGATCCCGAAGACGACGACATTGAGCTTCCGGAATTCCGCTTCGACGCTGCCGAATATGACCGTGAGCTGCGCCGCGCGGCGGCGGACACCAGCTGGGAGTGGTTTGCTCGGACGGTGGCTCGGTTGCTGGGCCGGCGTCTGCGAGAAACTCCAGAAGTCCTCGCCAGGTGGGACTGCGAACTCCAGGCCGTCGTCGCCTGGCCGTGGCAGCGGGGGATCGTGACGGTGCTGCTCTATCACCCCCATCGATCAAGCGCGACCCAGAACACGCCTTGGCGGCAGTTATTGCTTCATCTGCCGGTAGAGCCCGGCGACCCCGAGGGTGAGGCAAAGCGGCTGGCCGATCGCATCGCCGTCATGGACCCGCGTCATGCCGGTTCGCCCTCGGGAGACGACTGAACGATGCTCAACGTCTTCCAACCCGAGACCTTCGTGGAGGCAGACCCGCTGCCGTCAGCGGACTTGGGAGGTCATCGTGATACCCGCGCGATCTGCGGCAGTTAAGCACGTCAGTGGCCGGCAACGCGATACGTAGGATCCGCGCATGGAACTTGCGGAGTTCGAGGCGCTGGCGAAACCACTGCTACGGAGGTCAGTTACGGAACAAGCCGCGTACGGATTCGCGCTTGTCGACGGCCATTCCGTCACTGCGCAGGAGATCATGAGCGTCGAGCGCGAGATGGCGGTGAGTCTTCCGGACAAGTACAAGGCGTTCATGATCCGCTTCGGCGGAGGGGCCTTCGGCTTTGTCGAGTTGTTCCCGCTCGCGCCTGTGGCTTCAGGAAGTGACGACCTCCGGACCCTCAACGACCGGGACTTTGCCGACCGCAACTTCGTCGCCATCGCCCCCGTTGGCACCGGCGACCACTGGGGCTTCCCAGTGACCAACGGCCGCTGCGACGACTCGGTGTGGTTCCGCTTCCACGACGCAGGCGACGACGAGCCCGCCGCAGCGGATTTCCTGGAATTTGTAGCCGAGCACGGGCTGAAGAGTTCCGCCGACCGAGCACTTGAACGTCGGGACTGACGCCCGCGGTTGGGGCTCTTCCGGTGGCACCCGGACTGCGGCATGTGAGTTCGTTCTAGCTCTACCGCCGACCCGGCTATGACCGGCAACAAGAACAGAGGACGTCCTCTACGAAAAAGGCGCTATGCCGTGGAAGCGGTGCTAGCGGACGCTGAAAAATAGCTCTGGCACAGATTTCGTGACCGATGGCGATCGCTGATCAGGCATGCAGAACATGTGCTCGGAGCAGGTCGAGGTTCGCGCGGCCGAACACCTGCCGCAGAATGACCGTGACCGCCTTGCACACCGTCGCGGAAGTCGGCATCAGCGAGGGCGCCTGGTGGGTGCTCTACGAACTCGCCCACGCCGACCAAGGCCTGTCGCTGGTCGATATCGTGGGCCTCACCCCCTTCAGCGCCTCCGCGGTGACCGAAACCTCGTCTCATCCCGCCGACGTGCGCGACTGATTTATGGAACCCATCTTCGCGGTACGGCGGTCGAGCCGGCTGGGTCGGCCGGCTTCATCGCAGAACCCCATCAGCACAGACAGGCATCGGGCATGACGACCCGCCGAAACGATAAAGATCGTTGCCGCGACAAATGCACGGCAACGAGCTCGAGGATAGTATCTGTGGATAATCCTTTGGGTCAGCTCTCTTTTTCCAGCCAATATACGAACGTGGTTTGTGATCCGTTCCAGATCGTGACACAGTCATAGGAACCCCATCCGGCTGCAACCATCTGCTGGCCTCTCGCCGCGCAGCTTTCGGTGGTATGGAAATACCGAGTGGGGTCTAGTGAAATGTTGTGGTTCGGCGGCGGGTCGGCCTGGACCGGGCCGACAGCGAGCAGGCCGCCGATCGTCAGACCAATTCCTGCGGCGAAGGTAACAGCCTTGCTGAGCATGATCTACCTTTCCTTTGGGTTGCATAGTCACGGAAAGGGAACCACAGGCATATCTTCTGGGTCAGCCGAACGACTGGCGACCAGCCTTTCAGGTTGGGCCCTCGGCAACGAACAGCCGGCCCTGCCGACCACGCGGCCTATTTGCCGCCATTTGCCTGCGGCGACAAAAGAATCATGCTGGCGCACCGATCATTGCGGCTCCGCCACGGCAATCGTTCGACGACAAATCCGGTTGGCGGGAGCCGAGCTGATCGCGTGGCGGTCGGTCGATGGGCCGAAACGTCGGCGCGTCCGTAACCGCCACCACCTGGGCCGACGCCGAAAACGTCTTGACCGGGCAGCCGGTTCGGCCGCAGAACAATCGCCGGATCTGCAGGTGGATGACGGTCGCCCGGCCGCCGAGGGTCGGATCGGTGAACCGCCGCTGGCACTCTCTTCGGCACGAGCGGGCGTCGGCTGACCCTCGGCAGGGTGACGCCCGGTAGCGAGCGGATCGCGGCACATCCGGAGGTTGGGGACCGCCAGCGTCAAACCACAAGAGTCGAAGCGTGTCATCGGAAAGGTGCCTCTGGGTGAACCTCACGCACGTACCGTCGCACTGGTGGAGAAGCAGACGCCAAGCCCGCCTCCGCAAGATCGCAAGGATGGTCTGTTGGTGGGCCTGGGCCTGACTCTCCTGGTCGCGTTCTCCGGATGCGGCTCATTTGTTGCCCTCTTGGCTTTGTGGGCCGGTCGCACTTGCTCGACCTCGCCAGGTCGCTATATCTGTGCTCACGTAGGTCAGATGGTGGCGGCGACCATTCCGATCTGGGCCTCTCTCGCCGGGATCGTGATCGCGGCCGGAACGTGCGCTCTGCGGCGGCCGTGGTGGATCGTCGGGATGGCCGTGGGATACGTGATCGCACTCGGCGGCCTTGGGATAGGTTGGCTGGTCACTTATGCGGGCCAGTGACCGTCGGATGCATTCCAACGGGCCTATCAGCGGCCATGCGGGCACTGACATCGGCACGAGCGGGCGTCGGCTGACCCTCGGCAGGGAGACGCCCGGTAGCGAGCGGATCGCGGCATGTGAGTAAGTGTTGAGTTAGACCCGCATGCCTTCGGGAGTCGGCAAGGTGGTTTATAAGTAGTCGAAGAACCGCCAGAACCATGTCGCCTCGGTAGGCCCGGATACCCATTGATGGGCTCGGTCGTAGCGGATGGTGGTGCGGGGGTCGGCGT
>NZ_QGGR01000068.1:0-3411 GCF_003148685.1 Actinoplanes xinjiangensis
ACGTTGAGTCCGGCGGCGTCCTACTCTCCCACACCCTCCCGAGTGCAGTACCATCGGCGCTGGAGGGCTTAGCTACCGGGTTCGGAATGTAACCGGGCGTTTCCCCTCCGCTATGACCACCGAAACAGCCATCAGCGAAACACAACCAGCAACCAACTCATCCGAGATTTCCGGACTAAGATGGGTGGTTGTTCGTTTGCTGTGAATCACACAGTGGACGCAGAACATAAAATATAGGGTGGTTAAGCCCTCGGCCTATTAGTACCGGTCAACTCAACACGTTACCGTGCTTACATCTCCGGCCTATCAACCCAGTCGTCTAGCTGGGGGCCTTACCCACTCAAGGTGGTGGGATACCTCATCTCGAAGCAGGCTTCCCGCTTAGATGCTTTCAGCGGTTATCCCTTCCGAACGTAGCCAACCAGCCATGCTCCTGGCGGAACAACTGGCACACCAGAGGTTCGTCCGTCCCGGTCCTCTCGTACTAGGGACAGCCCTTCTCAAGTATCCAACGCGCACGGCGGATAGGGACCGAACTGTCTCACGACGTTCTAAACCCAGCTCGCGTACCGCTTTAATGGGCGAACAGCCCAACCCTTGGGACCTGCTACAGCCCCAGGATGCGACGAGCCGACATCGAGGTGCCAAACCATCCCGTCGATATGGACTCTTGGGGAAGATCAGCCTGTTATCCCCGGGGTACCTTTTATCCGTTGAGCGACACCGCTTCCACTCGCAAGTGCCGGATCACTAGTCCCGACTTTCGTCCCTGCTCGACCCGTCAGTCTCACAGTCAAGCTCCCTTGTGCACTTACACTCAACACCTGATTGCCAACCAGGCTGAGGGAACCTTTGGGCGCCTCCGTTACCCTTTAGGAGGCAACCGCCCCAGTTAAACTACCCACCAGACACTGTCCCTCGACCCGATCAGGGCCGCAAGTTAGATACCCAAACCCAACAGAGTGGTATTTCAACAATGCCTCCACCCGAACTGGCGTCCGAGCTTCACAGGCTCCCACCTATCCTACACAATTAAATTCGGATACCAATGTCAAGCTATAGTAAAGGTCCCGGGGTCTTTCCGTCCTGCCGCGCGTAACGAGCATCTTTACTCGTACTGCAATTTCGCCGGGCCTGTGGTTGAGACAGTGGGGAAGTCGTTACGCCATTCGTGCAGGTCGGAACTTACCCGACAAGGAATTTCGCTACCTTAGGATGGTTATAGTTACCACCGCCGTTTACTGGCGCTTAAGTTCTCCGCTTCGCCCCGAAGAGCTAACAGGTCCCCTTAACGTTCCAGCACCGGGCAGGCGTCAGTCCATATACATCGTCTTACGACTTGGCATGGACCTGTGTTTTTAGTAAACAGTCGCTTCCCCCTGCTCTCTGCGGCCATACCACGCTCCACCCGCAAGGGGCTTCACGCGTCCGGCCCCCCTTCTCCCTAAGTTACGGGGGCAATTTGCCGAGTTCCTTAACCACAGTTCACCCGTCGCCTCGGTATTCTCTACCTGACCACCTGTGTCGGTTTGGGGTACGGGCCGCTCAGAACATCGCTAGAGGCTTTTCTCGGCAGCATAGGATCAATGACTTCACCAGAACGGCTCGGCATCACGTCTCAGCCTCATGCACCGCGGATTTGCCTACGGTACGGCCTACACGCTTACCCCGGCACAACCACCGGCCGGGATCATCTACCTTCCTGCGTCACCCCATCGCTAAACTACTACCACCCAAGGTCCTAGTCTCCACGCTCTTTGACCCGAAGGTCGCCGGCGCTTCAAGTAGTTAGTACAGATGGGTTCGTCTTGGGCGCTCTTTTGCGGGTACGGGAATATCAACCCGTTATCCATCGACTACGCCTCTCGGCCTCGCCTTAGGCCCCGACTCACCCAGGGCGGATTAGCCTGGCCCTGGAACCCTTGGTCATCCGGCGGAAGGGGTTCTCACCCTTCATTCGCTACTCATGCCTGCATTCTCACTCGTGTAGCGTCCACGGCTGGATCACTCCGCCGCTTCACCCGCTACACGACGCTCCCCTACCCATCCACACACCTGCACACCAAGACCAAGTCCAGGCGCGGAGTTAATGTGTGAATGCCACAGCTTCGGCGGTGTGCTTGAGCCCCGCTACATTGTCGGCGCGGAACCACTTGACCAGTGAGCTATTACGCACTCTTTAAAGGGTGGCTGCTTCTAAGCCAACCTCCTGGTTGTCCATGCGATCCCACATCCTTTTCCACTTAGCACACGCTTAGGGGCCTTAGCTGGCGATCTGGGCTGTTTCCCTCTCGACTACGAAGCTTATCCCCCGCAGTCTCACTGCCGCGCTCTCACTTACCGGCATTCGGAGTTTGGCTGATTTCAGTAAGCTTGTGGGCCCCCTAGACCATCCAGTGCTCTACCTCCGGCAAGAAACACGCGACGCTGCACCTAAATGCATTTCGGGGAGAACCAGCTATCACGGAGTTTGATTGGCCTTTCACCCCTAACCACAGGTCATCCCCCAACTTTTCAACGTTGGTGGGTTCGGTCCTCCACGCAGTCTTACCCACGCTTCAACCTGCCCATGGCTAGATCACTCCGCTTCGGGTCTAGAACATGCGACTAAAAACGCCCTATTAAGACTCGCTTTCGCTACGGCTACCCCACACGGGTTAACCTCGCCACATGCCACTAACTCGCAGGCTCATTCTTCAAAAGGCACGCCATCACCCCTAAAGGCTCTGACGGATTGTAGGCGAACGGTTTCAGGTACTATTTCACTCCCCTCCCGGGGTACTTTTCACCATTCCCTCACGGTACTTGTCCGCTATCGGTCACCAGGAAGTATTCAGCCTTACCAGGTGGTCCTGGCAGATTCACAGCAGATTCTAGGAGTCCGCTGCTACTCGGGAACACCACAAAGAGGTCATAGATTTTCGCTTACGGGGCTCTCACCCTCTACGGCCGGCTTTCCCACACCGTTCAACTAACCTATAACTTTGTAACTCTCCGACTGTCTGTCAGAACAATCAAGTGGGTCCCACAACCCCTCATACGCAACCCCTGACAGGTATCACACGCACAAGGTTTAGGCTACGTCCGCTTTCGCTCGCCACTACTCACGGAATCACGTTTGTTTTCTCTTCCTACGGGTACTGAGATGTTTCACTTCCCCGCGTTCCCCTCACATGCCCTATGAATTCAGGCATGGATGACACGACATGACTCGTGCCAGGTTTCCCCATTCGGACACCCTGGGATCACAGCTAGGTTGGCAGCTCCCCCAGGCCTATCGCGGCCTCCCACGTCCTTCATCGGCTCCTGGTGCCAAGGCATCCACCGTTCGCCCTTGACAACTTAACCACAAAAAACAAGATGCTCGCGTCCACTGTGCAATTCTCAACCAACGACCAACCCACAACCCGA
>NZ_QGGR01000069.1 GCF_003148685.1 Actinoplanes xinjiangensis
TCTTGGCCACCGCGGAAGTATCCACGGCCTCGGTCGTCATGGTCATCAGGTGCGTCTCCTTGATCAGGAGTTACACCGTTCTTTTTACAGTCCCGCGAGCTGGCCAGTCATGCGCTGCCGGTCCCGTTCGAGACCAGTCCCTGGCTGGTCTGTCCTCGTCTTTCGGCGGCGAGTAGGCCGTCGATGGACGCCGCTGGGGTTGGTCGGGCGAACAGATAGCCTTGCGCGGTCCGGCAGCCGAGTGCGCTCAGTGCGGCGCGCTGGTCGGCAGTCTCGACTCCTTCGGCGATGACATCGAGGCTCAGGGCGGCCGCGAGGCCGAGAATGGCCTGGACGAACGCCGGTTCGGCAGGGGCACTGTCCGGTGCGGGGCCGAGGGTGAAACTCCTATCGATCTTGAGGATGTCGACGGGAAGTCGTTGCAGGGACGCCATCGATGAGTAGCCGTTGCCGAAGTCGTCGACGGCGATGCGTAGCCCTGCGGTGCGCAAACGTAGGCGCCGTAGGCCTCGGGCACGGACGTGACGACGACCGCGTTCATTGCGGTCGCTTCGTCGACGATCTGTCCCGCCGTGATCGGGCCATCAGGGCGGCCTGCATCGGGTGGTGTTCCAGGCGCGGTGCGGCGATCAGACCCGCGTCGATGACGCCGTTCCATGTCAAGGGCTGCTCGCGGATGCCGGGATAAGTGAAAGATGTGGTGCCACATCGTCGGCGCCGCGCGCAGGACGGCTTGCGCCTCGGCGACGGCCGTCGAGGGCAGGGCGAGCGTCATCCGGCCCGCTTCGGCCTCTTGCAGCATCATCATCACGTTTCGCGGATAGGTCCCGCCGCCGCCGCGCGCGGCGGGCGATCAGCCGAGCGAGCTCGGCGTCCGCCCGGTCCTGCCGGTCCGCCGCCACAATCCTGCACCTGCGCCGCGACGGCAGGCGGGTGCTGCCCCTGGACGGCGGCGGCCTTCCTGCTCTACGCGGCCGCCTTGGCGATCACGATGGGCATCAGCGTGCCGCTCAACGAGGAACTCGCGGCAGCCGGAGACCCCGGCGCCATCAGCGATCCCGCTACGGGGCGGGCGGCGTACGAGGAAGTCTGGGTGCGCTGGAACCTGGTTCGTACGCTCGCCTCGACCGCCGCTCTGGCCTGCCTGGTCCGCGCACTATCGTGCACGCCCGGCCGGCCGGCCGGCCACGCCTGATCGACCGTCCCCTCGCCTGGAGATTCCCGATGACTGACGTTGCCGCCACACCCCTGGCCGATGGGCCCGGCGAGACCTACATCGGACTGGTCCTGATGTCCGGACTGTGCCTGGCGCCCATGATCATGCTGGGGCTGGGAGCCTGGGCCGCCTCGGGGAGCCGACGTGGGCGCCGCATCGCGGTGGGGATCAGTGTCGTGATCGTGCTGTTCTACGGACTGTCGGTGCTGGGCAGCCACTTCTCGTGGCCGGACCTACGGTTCCACGGCGAGATCGCCGACGCCGCCCTGCTGACCCTGCTCGCCTGCGGCGGCTTCCTGTCGCTGCCCTGGCTTCTCGCCTTCGGGGTCACCAAGTTCGTCAAACGCGGCACGCCGACACCCGAGTCCTCCGACCCGGAGTTGCCGTCGCAGCCCTAGCAATCCTTGTCATGATCTCGGCCGATGCCTCTGACATCGACCGTTCGCAACAGAGGTAACCCCGGATTCCTACCCGCCGCGACCGGTAGCAGAAGTCGCCGGTCTATTCGAGGAACGCGGTGAAAGACACGGCCTGGTCGAATCGGCGGGCGGCCAGATCCTCGATGCGAATCAGAAATCTGCCCCGGTAGACGTCGTCACCGGGATCGAACTGGACGAGCGGCAACCAGTCACGCCACACCCGGTGTAGTTCCTCCTCCAGCAGATAGTCCCTCCGCTCGGGCGTGATGACGGGATCACCGGCCTGCTCGCGGGCCTCGAGGTTCTCCTCCGCCATGATCAGGTCGGGAGTGGTGTAGAGGTGCTCGGTGTACATCTCCCCGATGCCCTTGGTGTAGCCGCCGAACTGGAATGCGGCGAAGGTACCGTCCGGCCAGAGGCGGCGTACCAGGGCGGACAGCTCCCGGCGATGCCGTAGGTGGCGCACCAACTGCTTCTGGAAGTCGGACAGATCTTCTTCCTTCTCCAGCCAACTGGGCAGGTGCGCATGGACGACGGCGAACAGGTCGTGCTGAGGGGCGATGAACTCACGCGTCGCGCAGAACATCGGTTCCGTGTGGTCCGGCTCGGCCGCCACCACGGTATCGATGCCGGCCGGCACGTAGACGATCCGTGCGTGATTCTGCTCCTCCACACGGTCGTACGTGCCGTAGGCGTCTTCGTGGTGCAGGAAGACGAGCAGTGAACCGTCGGGCGGCAGCGCGAGGCCGTCGACCTGCGGAAGTGCCGCGCAGTCGAAGGCGGCGACGAACGGCAAGGGCCCACTGGGGCCGGTCGGCCATTCCATGTCCACCGGCAGCGACGGCAGGCCACCGGCGCGGCCGACCAGAACATCAGTGATGTGCCCGGTCGGCAAGCCGTGCGGATGCCCGACGAGGGTGCCGTTGCTGAGGCGCTGGTTCGTCCAGATCGAGAATCGGAGGAGCTTGGCGAATCTTTCGATCTCGTCCTCGGGGATGCCCTGTCCGATCGCCGCGCGGCGCAGTTGTCCATATTGGTTCATGGCCGGATACGGTGCCAGATCGTCGTACGTGCAATGCCGTGGGGTTGGCGGGCCCCTGGCGCTTCGGGCCGGTCGAGGATGCCGCTGGAGCAGGCCGATCGCGTCGGCCTGACCAGCGGGTGGGCGCCTGCTTTGCTGTGTTCAGGCGATGCGGGAAGTGCCGGCGTTCCCGGTGCGCGGCCAGAGGCAGCTGATGATGATGGCCACGATCGGGACCACGGAGAGGATGGCCAGTGGCTGGGCCCCGAAGAAGACGAATCCGCCCCAGTACACCGACGGGCCGGTGCCGTGACGGTGGGTGCCGGCCAGTAGGGAGCCGGTGCTGGTCGGGATGTTGCCCAGGCATGCCGGGGTGAGCATCAGCAGCGTGGCGAGGCAGAGCCACGAGTATGCCCGCTGCCTGCCGGGGCCGTGGCGGCTCATGCGTTGCGCGGTGTAGAGGCCGAGCAGTGCGCCGAACAGGGCGCCGGCCAGGCCGCCGAGGATGGTGTCGCGCAGGTGGCCGGGAGGCTCGGCCCACATGAGGTCGACGCTCAGCGTGGCGGGGTTGACCTCATCAGCCGCGACCGCCAGCACCGTGGCCAGGTACCCGGCACGGGTGCCGGTCACCTCGACCTCGGCAGGGTGCGAGACCTGCGGTCCGGGCTGGGAGATGGTGGTGCGTACGTCGTGCCAGCCCTGTTCCCGCATGTGCTGCTGGACGGCAGCGGCAAGATCTCGGTTGCCGGCTTGCCGCGGCACGACGCCGCTGACGGTGGTCCGTCCGGCCCGTAGCCCGGTGCCGCCGTGGAGGCTGTTGTTGCTGTTCGGGTTCCAGAAGGTGTGCCGCCCGTACTGCGTGACCTCGTCGTCGACGGGGACCGGCAGGATCGTGCGTGCCAGGACCATCGCGGTGGTCTTGTCGGGCGCCATCGGGTCGACGCTGCGCCAGGCCAGCCACGACCCCAGCGCGATGCCGCTCAGGGTGCCGAGTACGGCGGCGATCGCCGCGACGACGACAGCCCGTCGTCCGAACTCCGCGACGCGCAGGCTGAGGCCGTGCCGGAGCAGATGGGCGACCTCGCGGGCGGGAGGCCGGGACCTGGTGGGGTCGGCGACGTCGAGCAGCGTCGCGAGGATCTCCGGGCCACGCTCACGGCGGTACGCCCGCGGGTAGGCGAACAGCCAGCGACGGTACCTGCGTTCCAGGCTCGTGGTGTCGGTGTCGTCGGGCATCGAGGTTCCTTCGATGGTCAGGGGATCGGCGGGGCGGTGACGAGCCGGGTCGGTCAGGCGGGCTTGGGGTTGCCGGCCGGGGCGGCTCTGCGCAGCCGTGCGGTGACCATCCGCGCGTCGCGCCGCATCTGCTCGGCCTCGGCGGCCAGCGCGGAGGCGCCCGGGATGGTGAGCCGGTAGTAGCGGCGGAGTCTGCCGTCGATGGTCTCCTCACGGTCGACCTCGATCAGGCCCTCGTCGGTGAGACGGTCGAGGGCGGCGTACAGCGTGCCGGCAGCCAGATGAACCGTTCCGCTGGACAACCGCGTCACTTCCCTGATCACCGCGTAGCCGTGCAGCGGGTCGACCGCGAGTGCCGACAGGATGAGAAAACTCGGTCGCCGCATGCTTGCCATGGCGATCAATATACAGTTGATCGTTCTATAAGCCAGCAGGTCAGCTGGCGGGACCGTGCATACGGAGACGTGCGTTTCCCGGCGGGCAGGGCGACCGGCTGATGCGTTTCCGGGCGCCGATCTCCGCGATCATGATGCCGTCAGCCTCCTGGCGTGCCGTGAGGTTGTCCTCCAGCATCGCGAGGCCCGGGGTGTCGTCCAGGTGATCAGTCGGGCGGTGCGGCATCGGTGCCGGCCGGCGCGGACGAACTCGCGCACGCCCCGGCCGCGAACCGCGAACTCATGACCCTGCTGAACCGATTCTGAGCTGATCCCCCTGTCTAGCAACAGGGCCACGACTGCTCGTTCATCACATCGGCGCGTACACCGCGTGACTGCTGTCCGAGAGCGGCCGCGCACGGGCGGCGGCAGATCCGGATGGTGGTAGCCACTGTGCCAGGATGAAGCATGGGTCATCAGCCCGAGCATGCAGAGTCGTTCGCCGACCTGGTCCGTACGGCGAAGTCGGATGGCTCCGACCGAGAGCTTGCTGCTGGGGTATGGCCGCGCCCTATCAGCGACGGCCGCTGGATTGACGATCGTGGGATCCATTGGCAGATCCGTGGGCGAGAGCTCGAACCCGCGGGTCCTCCGCTGCGACGCCTCCTGAAGCGCGCCGACCTCCGCGTGCTGCATGCCTACGGCGCCCACCCACGCGAGGTTTCCGGACGCGAAAGTGAAGCACTGCTAGAGCGAGTGGGGCGCTTCGCTGCCGGTGACGCTCCTGCCCACAGCGCCTTTCGGCTGGCGGAGTTCCGTAGTGACGATCGACAGGCCATGCTCGTCATCAGATTCCTTCCGTGGATACTGCGGCCTTCAGGCCGGGGAGGAAACGGAATGCCCTGCGGAGCAGGGCGGGGACAGTCGATTCGCCGGTACGGCGGATCGGTGTCAGGGCGGCTGGCCCGTCGCGGGGGTGGTCGTACGGGTGTTCTATCCTCTGTGGATGGTTGCGGGGGTGGAGCGTGGGTACCGGTACCGCTTCTATCCCACTGCGGCGCAGGACGTGCTGTTGACGCGGACGTTCGGGTGTGTGCGG
>NZ_QGGR01000070.1 GCF_003148685.1 Actinoplanes xinjiangensis
ACCTCTTCATCGACGGCCTGCTCACCCTCGGCCGCCCGAACATCCGCTTCGGCGACGCCGGAGCCGAGTTCCTGATGCTCAGCGAGACCCTGCACCAGACGTACGGCGAGGAGCTGACGACCGCTCACGGGGCCGAGGCTCCGTCCGCCGTGCAGGTCGACTCGCAGAACAACCGGCACCCCGACCGCGACCAGGCCTTCCGCACCGACTTCGTCGGCTCCGCCACCCCCACCGACCTGTCCCGCCTCGCCGCCGACTTCGCCGCCACCAACTTCCTCCCGCAGTCGCACGCCGTACCCACCACCGTCAACCGGCAGCTCTTCAACACCGTCGGCACCGGATTCAAGGAGTACAAGGCAGACCTGCGTAGTCCGGAGCTCGCCGGCGGAAGGCCCTTCGCCGCCCCGGTCGACCACACGCCCGGCGGTGACACGCGGACCTGGCAGCAGACGCTCTCCGAACGTCAGCTGAAGCAGCTCGGCGCGCAGCCGCACAACCAGCTGGTCACAGCGATCTCGCTGCCGGCGCCGGACGCCGGGCCGGTGCCGCAGCCACCCGCGGACAAAGAGGTGTTCACGGGGGTCGATCCGCGGGTGGAATCGACCGGGGAGGCCCGGACGATCGGTGTGCCGGACAGTCAGCGGCTGGTCGCCGCGCACCTGGTCGCCACCTCCAACGACTCCGGCACCATCCAGCAGCAGTTCGCCGCCGCCACGATGATGGCCGACCGTGGCGGGCTCAGCCTCCAACCGGACTCGCTGTACCACGCCATCGCCGAAGTACTGCCGGGTACCGGCCCGGACGGCAACCGCACGGACACCCTCCGGGCCGGCCGTGACCGGGTCAACCTCGACACCGCGGCCGAGATGCGGCGGGCCGGGCCGTACGACAACGCGCACTTCGTCCGGGCGGTTCTCGCCCCGGACGTCCCGGTGGACAACCGGCGCGCCGATCCGCTCGACGCGGCCGAGATCGCCCGGATCGCCGCCGCACACGACGTGGTCGAACTGGCCGCCGCCACCGGCACCAAGGTTCAGCTCACCATCCACGACGACAGCGGCAATCCACCGCGGACGTACCCGGTTCAGGGCGCCCGGCCGTTGGGCCGGCTGGAGCTCCGGCGCACCGTCGACGCCCACGGTCGCGCCACCTACGCCCCGTACACGCCGCCGGTCGTGCCGGCGCCCGACAGCGACACCGAAGACGACGACCCCGGCTTCGGCATGTTCGGTGATGAGGACTCCGACGGCGACCGCGGCGGCCTGGACCTGTTCGGGTCGTTCGCCCCGGCCGACGGCACCTCCACGACGAGCGCGCCGGCGACCGCACCCACCGCCGAGCCGGTCGGTGCCGGTCTGGTCCTCGCCACACCGGACGACGCCGCGACCCGGTCGATCGCCGAGGCGTACCCCGACCGCTCGGACCGCTACCACGTGTTCGCGCACGGGGAGCAGCAGGCGCTGCGGGTCGGCACCGCCCGGATCAGCCCGGCCGAGTTGGCGGCACGGATCCGGGCGGATCACGCGCGCTGGGCCGGCCGGCCGATCGTCCTGATCGTCTGTGACAGCGGCATCGACCGGGAGAACGGCTTCGCCGCCCAGCTGGCCCGGGAGCTGCCCGGCACACCGGTCATCGCGCCCAACGGTGTGGTCTGGGCGGGCCCGACCGGCCACGCCGTCGTCACCGCGTCGGAGCTGCGCGGACCGGACGGCGAGCCGATCACCCCGCCCGAGCAGGGCCACCACTTCGTGCGCTTCGAGGCGTCAGCCACCGACCCGGCGCAGCTCACGGTCACCGACCTCGGGCACGTCCTGGACTCGAACGCGACGCTCGGCGACGTCGACCCCGACCGGATGGCCCGGGCCATCGACCAGCTCGCGGGATGGGCGCGGTCGGACGCCACCCAACTGGCGACCGACGTGCAGCCGGCCGTCGACACGATCGCCCCGGCCCTGGCGGACGTGCCCGCCGCCGCATCGGCACACCAGACCGCACGCGAGATCAGCGGGGACGCGCAGGCCGACCACGCCGACCTCGCGGCCAACCGGCTCGACCTCGAACAGCGCGCGGATCAGGCGCCGAAACTGGCTCAGGCCGCCGACGACGCGGCGAACCGGGCCGGCGGCTCGCCGGACGGCCGGCACCTGCGCCGGATCGCCACCGAGGCGCAGAACCGGGTCCGCGATCAGAGCGGACCGGTACGCCGGTCCCTCGCCGGCGCGGCACGCGAGGCCGCCACCGTACGCGACTTCCGCGACGACGCCGCCCGGGCCGAGACGACGGCGGGCCGCGCGGCCGAGGACCTCCAGTACCTGCAGTCGGCCCACGACCGGCTCACCGCTCTCGCCACCGAGGCACGGGACCGGGCCGACCGGGCCGCGCAGGCCGCCGCCGACGCCGACGCCGCACGCAAGCTGCCACCCGGCCCCCAACGGGACCTCGCACTGGCGGATTCGCTGCTGCGGGCCTACCCGGCGCTGAACGCCACGGCGGAGCGGCTCACCGAGTCCCGGCAGGTCCTCTCCGACCTGGGCATGCTCGGCGATCTACCGGCCGCGGTCCGGGACATCCGCGCCGACGCCCAGGACGCGGCCGACCAGGTCGCCGAGGTGGCGTTCCAGCAGCCCCGGGCGCATGCCGCCCATGCCGCCTCGGTGGCGCACATGGATGCCGCCCACAACTCGCTGACCACGTCGGAGCAGCTGCTCACCGACGTCTACGACCTGGCCGACCAGTTGGGTGTGTCACCGGAGCCGATCGGGACGGACTCCGACTCCAACCTGGACCCGCCCGCCGACCTGCTCGCCGAGACGACACTCGACGACTCCGACTCCGACCTGGACCCACCCGCCGACCTGCTCGTGGAGACCGATGACCGGGGCCGGCTGGTCCCGTTCGGGACGGCGCCGGAGCCGCCCGCCCCGCTGCGCCCGAAGAGCCCGCAGGAGTCGAACGAGCAGTTCGAGCGGCGGCTCGGCGCCCACCTGTCCCGGTCCCCGCGGATCAGGGACACCGCGGTCAAGGTCGCTGCCCGGTTGAACGAGGTGCTGAACGACGCCAAGGCCAAGCCGTCGCCGACCGGCGCCCCCGGCAAGGCGTTCGTCCAGCGCAAGGCCGACAGCGCCGGTCAGGCCGGCACCGGCCTGAAGGACGCCGAGGTGGCGTCGCTGCTGCGGGACGGCAACCTGCGTGAGGTCATGACGGCGCTCTACAACGCCGCCTACTACAACAAGAAGCCCGGCCCCGGCGAGACCACGTTCAAGCTGCTGGCGCTGGACATCATCCGGAACCGGGACTGGGCGCGGTCGGATCGGCTCGGCCTCGACACCGCCGAGCTGAAGGCGTACGCCGAGTTCCTGGACAACCCGCTGCGTCAAGCCGTCAAGCAGGAGCTGCCGCCGGAGCGGGAGTTCGACGGGGACGACGACCCGTTCCGGGCGTTCAACCTGATCGCCCGGTCCGGGGACCGGCAGAAGGCCGACCTCGCGGTCCGGGAGCAGAACGAGAGCGGGCGGACCGCGCGTGGCTCCCGGGACCAGGTGCGCGGCCCGTACGCGGTGACGCCGCGGCAGCTCCGGCTGGCCGGCACGGACCTCGGCACGTTCGAGACCGCGTTTCTGCGGAGCAGGGCCGCCGGCCCGTTCACGGTCGACACGATGAGCACCGAGGACGTGCCGCTCGACCAGGTCACCTACGGACCGGACGGCAGGCCGGACCTGAGCACCGTGCTGAGCGCCAGGAACACCGCCGCGGTGACCGTCGAGTTCGGGCCCGAGGTCGACGGACGGCCGGCAGTGAGCCGGGTGACCCGGGAGGTCCTCGGCACCGCGAAGCATCCGGAGCCGTGGAAATCGTGGCTCGGCGCGAACGAGCAGGGCCCCGAGCTGCCGCTGCCCTGGGTGAGCGGCCGGGCTTTCTACCGCCTCGACCCGGCCAGTGCCTGGTTCCAGGAGGTCAATCAGGAGCGCGAGATCCCGGTGACGTCCGGGACCTCGCTGACGTCGGCCCGCCTGCTCACCATGTTCCGGATGCTCAACGTGCCCGGCGTGTCGGAGCGGGACTTCCTCGCCGCCGCCACCGCCTGGATGCTGGCCGCCGACAACCACTCGCTCTACGAGGTTCTCCGGGGCGCTGAGATCGCCGGGGTCCAGCTCACCGACACCCCGGCAGCCGAGATCACCTCGGCCGGTCAGCTCTACGACGAGGTGCGCCGGGCCGGACTCGACATGCCCGCCGACGACCGGCCGGTCCCGGTCGAGCCCGCGCCCGCGCTCGCTCCGATGGCCGAGCCGACGGTGATCCGTACCCTCGGCTCCGGGTCTTCGGAGGACGCCGCCGCCGCGACCACCGTGACCGCGCCGCCCGGCCATTTCACGGTCGTCTCGCACGACACACTCGACGACGGCCGGCCGATCACGGCGCAGGACCTGGCCGATCAGATCCGCAACGATCCGCAGTACACCGGCCAGCCGATCACTCTGATCATCTGCGACTCCGGTGTCCCGGGTGGTCTGGCACAGCAGCTGGCCGACCTGATGCCGGGCACCGACGTCCACGCTCCCGACGGGCCGGTCTGGACCACCCGCAGCGGCGAGGCCTTCGTCAGCGCGGTGTCGGCCTACGGGCCCGACGGACGGCCGAAGCCGCCGCAGCTGCCTCCGACCGGAACGTGGCGCACCTACCGGTCGCCGGCGGAGACCGGGATCGACGGGAAGCAGAGCGGCCCCTATCTGTCGGGCACGAACGCGGACCGGTCGCTGACGCCGGACCTGCACTTCGCGCACAAGTGGGCGACCTTCCAGCCGGTGCGGGTCGAGGGTGGCCGTAACGCCGCGTTCGACGCGCTCACCCAGCAGTCCCGCGACATCACCCCCGCCAACTACCGCCAGACGACGATCGAGCTCAAGAACGACGGCGCACCACTGGCCTTCGTCGTCAACTCGATGATGCCCGCCACCGAC
>NZ_QGGR01000071.1 GCF_003148685.1 Actinoplanes xinjiangensis
CTCGCCGGCATCTACCTGCCGCCCCTGCAGACCCTGCTCGGCACCCAGCCGTTGGCGATCACCGACCTGCTCATCGTCACCGCCGTCGCCGGACTGGGGTACGCCGCGATCCGTCTCGACCGCCGGCTGCACACCGCCGGACGCCCGTCACCCACACCATGAGCCCGACCACGACGGTCGACCGCCGACACCCGGCCGCGCCTGTGGCCGGGGTGGACGGCCTCCGAAGGCGTCATGACGAATTTTCCACCGCGCTGGCCAGCGCCTCCGACGGTCCAAGCCGGAGCGCGCTTGACAGAAACGTCCTGCCGGGTGAACGGAGTTCCTCCCGGCTGTCACCCGGCACTCGACGCCTGTTCGCCTTGTCGGCGAACAGGCTTTCCCTGTCCTGCTTCGCAGGCGATCCGTTTCCTCCCGGCCGTGAACGGCCGGGGTTCCACGGAGTATCCGGCTGAACGGCACCGAGCTGCGTACGTCCTGCGGCGGCGATCCGGAAACGCGCACGGTCACCCTCGACCTCGACAACCCACCGCGGGCACTGACGAGTAACGGCAAGCCGTACTTCCAAGGCCGGGACCTGGATGTCAGCGTCGACGAAAGGGAAACTCTGCGGATCTCCGCCAGCGCCGCCCAGCACAGCCACCGCTGGATCTTCGCCATAGATCACGTTGACGGTTCCGGGGCGCGAGCCACCAGCTACCTCGGTGCCGACGGCCGGCTGCGCTACAAGGCCGCCGATGTCGGCGAGGACGCCGAGTTCTCCCTCACCGGCAAGGCCGGCGCCTACGGAGCCCGTTACGAGGAGTCCGGCGGCCGCTTCGCCCGTGCACCGGGATGACAAGCCGGACGTTGCCCTCGGCGTGCCCGGCCTGCCATCGGCTCGCCACACGAGACGCTGGATCGTCACAGCCGTGGACGGATGGCGGGCTGGATCCCAGCATCGCCTAACTGTTCGATTGGGAGTCTCGTCCGCTGCCGGATCCTTGAGCGCTGCTGCCTGACGTTCGGGTCAGGGAAATGCTAGGAGCTCAGCTCCGTCTCGAAGTCAGCGGAGGACAACCACTCTTCGATGTCGCCGCCCGGCTACACGTCGCCGAGGCGACGGTGAAGACCCATGTGGGGCGGATCCTGACCAAGCTCGATCTGAGCGACCGCGTCCAGGTCGTGGTCTTCGCCTACGAGATCGGCCTGGTCCGACCGGGTTCGTGAACCGTGCGTCGCCCGGGCCGCACTGGGCGGACCTGCCGGATCTGACGCCGTGAAGCCCTTGATACGGGATCATCAGTGGTAGCGAATGCTGCCCCAGACCCCGGCGCGTCCGTCGTTCGATGGTCGACGTGGGCGGGACGGTCAGGTCCTGCCCTACTGGGGTGGGGTGATTGGCATGCCGAGCGTGGATATGGCGATCCTGAGGCAGCCGCAGCGGGTGGCGGCCGCGCGGCGGGCGCGACGGTTGCTGCCGGGGCTGGCCATGCCGTTGGATGCGATCGCCCGGTTGGCGGCCCGGGTGACCGGTGCGCCGATCGCGATCGTGGCGGTCATGGACGTGGTGGAGGAACATTTCGTCGGCTGTTTCGGCCTGCCGCCTGCTCTCGCCACGCGCGAGCCGGTGCCCGTGGCGTACTCGGTGTGCAAGTACATCGTCAGCGCCGATCATCCGGTGACCGCCGATGACATGAGCACCGATCCCGACCTACGTGAACATGCTCTAGCGGTGGAGTACGGCGCTCGCGCGTTCGCCGGGGTACCGCTGCGGGACGCCGCCGACCGCACGGTCGGGTCGCTGCTGGTCGTCGACGTGGTACCCCGGGTATGGACAGGCGCCCAACTGGAACTGCTGGTGGAGATCTCCGCCCTGCTCGCCGGTCTGCCCGCCGACGGCGTGTACACCGACGCGGACGCGATGGCAGGGCTGGACGCCGCAGCGGTCCTCGACGGGGTGCAGGAGGCGTTCGTCGCGGTCGACGCCGGCGGACGGGTCCGGGGCTGGAATCCGGCCGCACAGGTCATGCTGGGCTGGTCGGCAACCGAAGTCAGCGGCCGACGGGCCGAGGAGGTCCTGTTACCCGAGCCTCATCGAGACCGTTTCCGCCGCATCCTGCCGGACCTGATCGCCTCGACCGGCCCGCACAGCGGGTGGACCGGACGCATCCGGATCCGCCACCGCGACGGCCACGAGATACCGGTTCGGGCGGTCGCGTCGACGCTGCGCGGACGCTACGGGCCCCTGATCTGTGTGTTCCTCACCGACCTCACCGGCCAGTCACACGCCGAACGCGACGCCGGTCACCAACGCGGCTTCCGCACCGCCCTGCTCGACAGCCTCACCGCACCGGTCGCCGCGATGGACATGCACGGCCGCCTCCAAGTCGCCAACCGGGCGATGCGCCGCCTGCACGGCCTGCCCGACGACGCGACAACGGCGGCGCTGCTCGCCGTCCTTCCCGCTCACCTGCACCGGCCCGACGGCACACTCCTGCCCTGGGATCAGAGCTCTCTGATGCGCGCGCTGGGCGGTGAGCACGTCCGCGACCAGGAGATCCTGATCGCGGTGCCCGGCGAGCCGGTCCGCACGATGCTCGCCACCGCCCAGCCGATCATCACCGCCGACAATGCCCAGGCAGGAGCGGTCGGCACCGGTCTTGACATCACCGAACGTCGCCGGGTCGAACGCTTCCGCGACTGTCAACTCTCGGTGGCGACCACCCTGGCCCACACCGGCGACATTGACAGCTCCGCCGCCGAGATCACCCGAGCGGTGGCGGACGCGCTGGGCTGGCCACACGTCGAACTCTGGCTACACGACGACCTCACCGGCATGGCGCGCCTGGCCGGACACCACAGCACGCTGGGCGCCGGATTCGACGGGTTCCGCACCCGGCCGGTCGGTGAAGGTTTCGGGGTCAGCGGCACCGCCTGGGCCGCCGCGAAGCCGCTGTGGGTCCCTGACATCGCCGACACCGCCCACACTAGGAGTATCGCCACCGGCCCGTGGGGGCGGATGGCCGCCCGGGCGGGCCTGCACACCATGATGGCCGTCCCCATCTGCGCAGACGGTCACGTCGTCGGCATCCTGACCTGCTTCGCCGCCTGCTGCGAACACGAGCGGACCGCACTGACGACCCTGCTCACCGGAGTCGGCGAACAACTCGGGCAGTTCCTCGCCAGCCGGCGCAGCGCCCAACTCGCCCACGAAGTCACCCGGGGCAAGGACGACTTCCTGTCTCTGGTCGGACACGAGATGCGTACTCCCCTGACCGTCATCTCCTCCTGCATCGACGCGCTCCTCGCCGAGACCGAACCTCACAGTGACGACACCCGCACCATGCATGAAGCGATCGCCCGCGGCACCGGCACACTGCGCGCCATCGTCGACGACCTCCTCGACCTCGCCGCCCTCGAATCCGGACACCTACCGGTCGGCATCCGACCGATCGACCTCGCCGCGATCACCCGCCAAGCCCTGCACCACGTACAGGATGCCGCCGACGCCAACCATGTCACCATCACCGCCGACATCCCCCAACAACTCATCACCTCCGGCGACCCGCAACGCCTGCGGCAGGTCCTGGACAACCTGCTGTCCAACGCCGTCAAATACAGTCCCGCCGGCGGCCACACCACCCTGGCCCTCACCCACGACAAACACACAGTGACCATGACGGTCACCGACACCGGAATCGGCATCCCGGACAACGAACGCCACCACCTGTTCGACCGCTTCTACCGCGCCTCCAACGCCCGCCACACCGCCGTCCCAGGCACCGGACTCGGCCTCAGCATCGTGCGCGCCATCACCGAAGCGCACCACGGCACCGTCACCCTGAACGACCTTCCGGACGCCGGCACCAGCTTCACCGTCCGCCTACCCGACGACCCACGGCGCATGACCCAGAGCGCTCACACCCGTTGACCGCACCAACAGCCGCCGCCGTGCGGATAGCCGGGTCGCGCTGTTCCGCGACGCCGATTACCTGCTGTCCGGCGAGCGTGCCGAGCGCAACCTGCCGGTCACGGTCATCCAGGGGCCGCTGGCTGAGCAGCCGGCCGCCGGTTCCGAGAGCAAGGTCTCCAGCGCCTGTGGTGCCAGAGGAACGGCGGATATGGCCCTTCGAGACAACGGGATACGGCCGGGATCTCGATGCGCCCGTTGCCTTGGCTGAGGGGCTGATCGCCACCAGTCGCGAGTTGGCGACCCACGCGCGTAATGCGATCGAGCGTTCCTCGACGTGTGCGAGCGCAGGTCCAGAGCGCCCTGGCTGAACTGGCAGGGCCCGGATCTGCCGCAGACCCGGTAGAGCGGTGGCACCCTGTCGCGAAAGATAGGCGCCCCTGGTTGCGCACCGCTATCTCGATCACCTCGCTGTCCATGTCAGTCATGGACGAGCCCTACCTACTCATCACACGGCACCGCATCCCGAGCCTGCGTCACGTGTCGTGCCGCGGTTCGGTGGCCGGCTGGTAGCCCAGTGACGGCGCTGTCTGGGTGAGGTTCAGCAGGTAGTCCACGGCAGGGGACGCGGCGCTTACCCGTATGGGTCGATCGGCGGCGGCTGCTTGGACGCTGACCTCCAGGAGCACGCGCAGACCGGCGAGGTCGCAGAAGTGCACCCGGCTGAGGTCCAGTCGTACCTGTGGCGCCGATGACCGTTGGAGTAGGGCTGTGAGCTGGGTGCGTGCCGTGTCGGCGGTGATGGTGCAGAGTTCGCCGGTCACCGTCAGGGTGAGGGCGCCGTCGGCTGCCGTGTCCGCGACCGCCCACACCTCTGCGACGGGATCCGGTGCTGGCATTTTCGTGGCTCCCTTGTCGCCTCTGGCGCCGACAGTTCTCGTCCGGCGGTTAGTACTGCAACCCGATGTCGTTGCTTACGGCGGTTCGAGTCGTTTGCGGTAGTGACAGGCTCGAGCTTGTTCCTGGCGTCGGCGGCGATATCGG
>NZ_QGGR01000072.1 GCF_003148685.1 Actinoplanes xinjiangensis
AGTGTCCGTGTGCTGCGGATGCCCGTGAAGTACCGGGGGATTCAACGGCCACGGTTGTTTCCTCAACGCGTGACCGGCAAACACCCGCATCGCGGCGCCTCACGCTCACCGCGGCGACGCGGATGAATCAGGTGTTCAGCGGTCAGCGCCTCTCGAGCCGCACGCACGGCGTCGATCGCTCCGGTCTTTCGGCCGCCGCGCTGCGGAGGCCGGTTCGGCCGCACACCTCGACGACACGTTCGCCATGGGCATCGAGAAAAGCGGCCAGGCCGGCCCCGTAGCTTCCCGTCCCCTCCAGCGCCCAGCACCGAGTGCCGGGAACTGTGTACGGCCGAAGGACAGCAACTTCCCGTACCCCTTGCACGTCGATAGCTGCCTCGGCGTGCGCGAGTACCGCACCGACAGCCGATACGGCCACCGCGGCCAGGGTGTCGCGGTGGGTGTCGACCCCGATGGCGCCGTCGACCTGTTCTGCCAGCACGGTCATGAGGTTGTGCTTCCTTCCGCCGAAGACGACCGTGTGGTCGGTGTCGGCCTGGGTGGAGTCACCGCGTGGCAGAATTGTGATGAGTTACGCCGCTGAGCGGCGGACGAGCTGCTGATCAGGCCAACGGGGTGGGCCAGGCCGACGCCGACGCCCCGGCAGACATCTCGAAAGCAAGGCAGCCCGTGGGCGCCAGTTCCGATGTGGGTCATGCCTGAACACCGGCGACAGCCTGACAGCTGAGGCGGGTCTGGGCGCCGCTGCTCATCAGCCTGGCGGATCACGGCCTTTCACAGCACCAAACGCCGGCCTCTGATAGAGGCGATCCAGTTTCGCTTCGCCTCGTCCGCCCGTCCCGCGAAGAGCTGACCCCTACGGCGCCGGCACCGAGACCGGTGACCACGTCACTCCGCCGTCCAGCGAGGTGTGGTGGGCCCCGTCCAACCCCATGGCCGTGATCATCCCGCCGCACTCGACGAAGTGGGAGAGCCCGCTTCCGGTCTCCGTCTTCTCGAAGGTACGGCCCTTGTCGGTGCTGATCATCGAACCGTCGAGCTCCGTGCCGATCAGCAGCCGTCCGTCCGGCCGGACGATCGCGCCCAGGATGGAAGCGGGCTGCCCCTTGCCGTCCCGGATCCGGGTCCACGTCCGGCCGGCGTCCGTGCTGCCGTACATGGGCCCGAAGCCGTTCTTGGCACCCTCACGCTGGACGTTGAAGATCGCGTACCGCTGCTGCCCGGGCCCCACCACCAGCCAGGGCCCGAACAACAGCTTGTCCGGTGAGGGAAATCGCGACACCGCCCAGCTCCGGCCGCCGTCGCGGGTCACGGCCAGCGCCGGATCGCCGCTCCGAGTGGTGCCGGAGACCCAGCGCGTGCCGTCCGGGGCGATCGTGGACCCCGACGAGTTCTGGACCTGTCGCAGCGGCACGTCGAGCACCTTCGCGGGCATGCCGCTGTCCGGGTCGATCACCGTGAGTTCACGGGATTCACAGGTCGCGTCGACGCAGCGGATGTGCAGGCGCCCGGCTGCGGGGATTCCGGCGGTGTTCCGCGCCACGGAGTTCGGCGCCGAGCGCCAGGTACGACCGGCGTCGACGCTCACCCACCACTTCCCGCGGTCCTCGATCACGACGGTCCGGGCGGTCACGGCATGCAGTTCGGCGCTGTAGCCCTCGAGCGGCGGGATCTTCGCCAGGGGAAGCGCCCGATGCTGGTACGAACCACCACCGTCGGTGCTGACGGCGAGCCCGTACGAGCAAGGCTGCTCACCGCCGGCGCAGGCCGCGGTCAGCGCGAACCCGTGACTGCGGTCGACGAACTGGACGAACAGGGCATCGAAACGCGCCCCGTTCACCTCGCCGGCGGAGACTGCGCTGGAAGCCACGCCGGGATGCTGTGTGCCTGTGGGCACCGTGCCGCCGTCCCGGCCCACCTCCTCACCAGCCGCCGCGCGTGTGACCGTGACGCCGAGCACCGCCAGCAACGCCGCCGCTATGACGACACCGCCGGCCCGACGGCGCCTGCTCGCGGTCCACGGCCGCCGATCGGGCGGCGGGCCGCCGTCGTACGGCGTGCCGATTTCGCTCAGATCGATCACCTCGTGGCGCGGTGTTTCGGACATCCGGCCGTCTCCTCCCGTGGGCATCTGATTGAACGACACCGCCGAGGCGGATCCGGTTCCATCCTCAGCCGATGAGCTGGGCGCCCGTGGCGCAGGTCTGATCACCGGGCCGCAGGCGTGGCGGGAGCTCGCCGCAGTCGGCGCGTGTGGCTGGGCGGCGGGACATATCCGCAGGCTACGGCCTCGTGCTTGCGCCGTTCGGGTCAAGCCCCGCTGCGCTACGGCGCCGACACCGGTCTACGGTCCCGCCTCCACGGCTGCCTCGCCGAACGCGGCCTCACCCGGACCACGGCCCGGCCGGGCACCCCGACCCAGCCAGCGGCGAACTCAGGCGCTGCGAAATCCTGCACGCCGACCACCTTGAGGCCAGCCCCGACGTGCTCTACAGCCTCCGCTACCGCGACCAGCCAACCGGCTTCTAACCGAGGCCTCGCCGCCGGACATTTACCCAGTGCATCAGTGGTCAGTTAGCTGGCGCTCAACAGCACCGGGCTGGCACCGCGTCCAGGAGAAGTAGCACCTGGTTGACAGGCCCGAAGCCGACGTGGATGCGGCTACCGGCGTGCTGCCGATGCCAAGCGGGTCAGGGCCGTATAGATCGCTCCTTCTACCCTGGCGCGGTGATGCTCCGTGCCGCACTGAGGAGAAGAACCAAGTACACCTTGGTGATCGTGTCCATTGCAGTGGGCGTGCTGGCATGCCTGTGGGTCATGCGCTTTCTGTGGCTGCTGACGATGGGGAACGAGCTGATAATCCTTCCATCCAGGTCGCGAATACCGGACCTGCCATCCGGGGCGGCCATCGTCGCGGAGGACATGGGGTGCGGTTCGGGTGGATGCTGGCGGGAGATCACCGTCGCACCGGCGGCCGGGCAATCACCGGAGGACCTCGCTCAAGAAATGAATCTCTCCGAGGAGCAGCACCAGTCTCCGACTCTCTTCGATCCGGGGTTCGTCTACGTGTGGGCTCATCCGCGAGACGGTCAGTTGGTGCTTGGAATCGGTTATCAGTGAGGTCGCCGCTGCACCCCCGCGAGGCGAGGTCGACGGGCCGCCATCGCTGACGGTGCCACTCAGATGCGGACATCGAGTCTCGATATGGTCTGGTAGGCCTGGAACGACCGCAGTTCCTGCTCAGCGCCCACGGCAGATCCTACGCATTCGCGCTTTTTATGCTGTTTCATAGCCCTACACTCGGCGGCATCCCTCTGTGCCAAGATCATGAGAGGCAAGATTTACTCTTGAAACGTTGAGCTGAGGGCGAGCGAGGAGACCACCACCGGTGGGTTCGAATAGTGA
>NZ_QGGR01000073.1 GCF_003148685.1 Actinoplanes xinjiangensis
ACACCCCCCGGATCATGCGTACGACAGGGGCAGTAAGTCATACCGGACCGAGCGACCGAGCAGTCCCCGGTGGGGACGATCAAAAAGGTAACGGGCAGGGCAAGACCCGTCTCGCCCAGCAGGTGGGGCGGCAGAGCACTGCCAGCGGGTGGCGGGTCGGGGTGGTTTCGCACTGGGACGCCGCTCCCGGTGACGTCGACGCGAGACCACTGGTGCAGCCGTGGCGGTGGCTACCGGCGTCGCGGCGGCCGTTGCTGCTGTTGGTGGACTATGCCGAGCGGTGGCCACTGCATGATCTGCTGCGGTTGTTGGCCGACTGCCGACAGCGGGCACCGAAGGTGCGGGTTCTGTTACTGGCCCGATCGGTCGACTGGTGGCCCACGGTGGCGGCCGAGCTGCACAGGCTCGGGTTCATCGCCGGCGGCGACACACAGCCTTGGCCGTTGCCCGCGTTGGCCCACGACAGGCCTGGCCGGCGTCGGCTGTTCGAGACCGCCTGCGAGCGGTTCGCCCAGATCTACCAGCCCGACATGCCCGCACACGGCTGGCCCGGACAGTGGAAGGCGCCAGGCGACTTGGGCGACGACAGCGTGTACGGGACCGTCCTCGGAATGCACATGGCGGCGCTGGCCACCGTCGATGCCTACACACGGCAAACAAATCCGCCGGGGTCGGCCGGTGACGTGTCGCGGTACCTGCTGGACCGGGAACGCTCGTACTGGGCCCGGCTGCACGGCACCGCCGCGGACACGGTGCGCGCCGCGGCGCGCACCGTGCTGCTGGCCTGCCTGACCGGGCCCCAAACACCCGATACCGGGATCAGACTGCTCGAACTCACCGGGCTCGCCGACCGGCCAGCCGGGCAGAAACTACTCGACGCCCACGACCGCTGCTACCCGCCCAGCAGCTCCAACACGGTGCTGGAACCGGTGTATCCGGACCGGCTCGCCGAGGACTTCATCGCGTTGAGCCTGCCCTCCGACCCCAGCGGCGGACCGATCACCCGTAGTGGGCACACCGACTCGTGGGCGGCGACCACACTGGTCAGCACCCTCCGCGGCCTGGACGACACCGTCGTTTTCGTCCCTGGTCCGCTGACCGCTCGGGCCCCCGGTCAGAAGCCACCCGGGCATACCAGCCGGATACTGATCTTTCTGGCCGCCGCAGCAGGCCGGAACCCGCACGTCCAAGGTTGGCTACACACTCTGCTGACCACCGATCCCGCCCTGGCCGTCCACGCCGGTGGCGTTGCCCTGAACTCCGTCGTCGCGTACACCAGCCCGTCTCTCGCCGAAACCATCTACGAGCTTCTGCCTGAACGCTCCCTGGACCTCGGCCCGGCCGCTGTGGCCCTGGCCCAGCACCTGCTCGACGACACCGACAACAGCCCTGAACAGCACGCCCGGCACTGCGGCAACCTAGCGATTCGGCTAGCCCACACCGGCCGGCGGGAGCAGGCTCTGACCCCGGCCGAGGAAGCCACCGGCATCTACCGGCAACTGGCCGACGCCGACCCGGACGCCTACCTGCCCCACCTCGCCGCGTCACTGAACAACCTCAGCACCTTCCTGTCCGGGCTGGGCAGGCGGGACCAGGCCCTGGCTTCCGCCGAGGAAGCCACCGGCATCTACCGGCAACTGGCCGAGACCCATCCCGACGCCTACCTGCCCGACCTCGCCGCGTCGTTGAACAACCTCAGCAACTCCCTGTCTGAGCTGGGACGGCAGGACCAGGCCCTGGCTTCCGCCGAGGAAGCCGTCACCATCCACCGCCGACTGGCCGACGCCCACCCGGACCCCTACCTGCCCGACCTCGCCGCGTCACTGAACAACCTCAGCACCTTCCTGTCCGAGCTGGGCAGGCGGGACCAGGCCCTGGCCCCCGCCGAGGAAGCCGCCGGCATCTACCGGCAGTTGGCTGGCCGACGCCCACCCCGACGCCTACCTGCCCCACCTCGCCATGTCGCTGTGGGCGTACGGGTGGGTGTGCGTGAAGGTGAAGGCCAACTTCGCCGAGGCTTTGGAGTCAGTCACCGAAGCGATCAGCCTTTACGCGCCCCTCGCCGAGCACTTGCCGGACGTGTTCGCCGGGCCAATGTTCTCAGCGTGCCGGACCCTCGCGGATGTCCTCGATGGTCTCGGCCGGACCGGCGAGGCGGCCGACTGGCGCCGACAGCTGGATGAGGCGGCCGGTGGCGGGCCGAACACTGGATGACCGCTGCCTTCGCAGAAGGCCCCTTCTGTGAAGGAACCGGCAACCTGGCGGTCATGCCGCCAGGTTGCCGACATCGAGGTCCGCCGAATCGGCGCAGATTGCCTTCGCGAAAGGTTGTTCCTGCTGATCGGGGCGGGTCCGCCGCCCCGGAGGCGATCGCATCGCCGCCTGAACATCTACCCGGCGTCTCGGCGGTCAGTTATCTGGCGCTCAACACGCAGGTGAGGGGCAGGCGGATCGTTCCGCTCTGCCCCTCACCTGTGCTGGCGTGCCTACCGGCGTACGCGCTTCGCCCACAGGGGGGTGACGACGGCGATCAGACCGGCGGCGGCGGCGATCTGGACGATGTGGCGGATCCAGTCGATGCC
>NZ_QGGR01000074.1 GCF_003148685.1 Actinoplanes xinjiangensis
AGTCCGGCGACGGCGGTGACGATGAGCAGGTCGGTGATCGCCAACGGCTGGGTGCCGAGCAGGGTCTGCAGGGGCGGCAGGTAGATGCCGGCGAGCTGCAGGGCGAGTGCGGCGGCGACGGCGGCGAGCAGCATCGGGTTGGCGCGGGTGCCGGGGCGGGCCCGGGAGCCCAGCGCGACGGCGAGCTGGGTGACGCCGAGAGCGAGGAAGACCAGGGTCTGCCAGGGGCGGTCGGTGGCGTGCGCCCAAACCCCGACACCGATGGTGACCCCCGCGATGACCACCCCGACGCGCAGGATGCGTTGCCACAGTCCGGCGCCGAGGATCGTCTCGGACGGTGGCCGTGGCGGCTTGTTCATGACATCTCGGTCGACGGGTTCGCTGCCCAGGGCGAGTCCTGGCAGGCCGTGGGTGATCAGGTTGATCCAGAGGATCTGGGCGGGCAGTAGCGGCAGGGCGAGGCCGGCGAAGGGTCCGGTGAGCATCACGGTGATCTCTGCGGCGCCGCCGGACAGGGCGTAGAGCAGGAAGCGGCGGATGTTGGCGTAGACGCGGCGGCCTTCTTCGGCGGCGGCGACGACGGTGCCGAGTTCGTCGTCGGCCAGGACCAGGTCGGCGGCCTGGCGGGCGACTTCGGTGCCGCGTCTGCCCATGGCGACGCCGATGTCGGCGCGGTGCAGGGCGGGGCCGTCGTTGACGCCGTCACCGGTCATCGCGACGACCTGCCCGGCGGCTTGTAGGGCGTCGATGATGGCGACCTTCTGTTGCGGGGTCGCCCGGGCGAAGACCCGGACACCGCGCGCGGCGGCCGGGCCCGGGTCGGTGATACGGCAGTCGGCCGTCTCCTGACCGGCATTGATGATGCCGAGGTCGGCAGCGATCGCGCCGGCGGTGGCGGGATGGTCACCGGTGATCAGGACCGGGGTGATGCCCGCGCGCTGACACGCGGCGATGGTCGCGGCGGCGGACGCTCGGGGCGGGTCGAGGATCGCGACGAGCCCGAGCAGGGTGAGGCCCTGTTCCGCAGCGCCCGGATCGGTGGACGGGGCGTGGTCGGCTTGAGCCACCGCGAGGACCCGGTAGCCGTCGGCGGCGAGGGTGTCCGCGCGGGCCGCTGCCCGGTCGATCAGGTCGGCGGGGTCGGTGAGGACTGCTGGGTGCAGGACGGCTTCGGGTGCGCCTTTGCAGACGATGCGGGTCGTGCCGTCGGGGAGCCGGTGGGTGGTCGACATGCGTTTGCGGACGCTGTCGAACGGTTCCTCGCCGATGCGGGGGAGTTGGGCGTGCAGGGTTTCGCGGTCGATGCCGAGTTTCGCGGCGGCGGTGAGCAGGGCGGCCTCGGTGGGGTCACCGACCGGCAGCCAGTCGGGGTTGTCGCCGTCGGGCGGGTGCAGGGCGCCGTCGTTGCACAACACGGCCGCTCGCAGCAGTCGCGACAGGTCGGGGACGTCACCGTCGGTGACGATTGTGTCGTGGCGGCGGATGTCGCCGTGTGGTGTGTAGCCGGATCCGTCGACCGTGGCTTCTCCGGTGGGGGTCCACAGCTGTCGCAGGACCATTCGGCCTTCGGTGAGGGTGCCGGTCTTGTCGGTGGCCAGGACGGTGACCGAGCCGAGGGTCTCGACGGCGGGCAGCCGCCGGATGACGGCGTTGCGGGCGGTCATGCGGCGGGCGCCGAGGGCGAGGCTGAGCGTGACGACGGCGGGCAGGGATTCGGGGACGGCGGCGACGACCAGGGTGATCGCGGTGACGATCATCAGCTGGAGCGGCTGGCCGCGGAACACTCCGAGGGCCAGGACGACGGCGCACAGCACCAGGGCGCCGGCGGCGAGGAGCCGGCCGACCCCGGCCAGGCGGCGTTGCAGGGGTGTCATGGTGGGGGCGGTCGTCATCATCGCGGCGATGCGGCCCATGGCGCTGGCCGCTCCGGTGGCGGTGATGACGGCCTGCCCGCGCCCGCGGACGACCACGGTGCCCGCGGACACGTCCGCCGCCGCGCTGTCCGGGCCGGCTGCTTTGTCGACCGGCGCGGATTCACCGGTCAGTGCCGCTTCGTCGATCAGCAGGGCGCTGGCCTCGACGACGTGGGCGTCGGCGGGCACGATGTCGCCTTCGGCCAGGACCAGCAGATCACCGACGACCAGGTCCGCGGCGGGGACCTCGCGCTGGGCGCCGTCGCGGACCACGCGGGCGGCGGGTGCGGTCAGCGCGGACAGCGCGGAGATCGCCCGTTCTGCTTTGACCTCCTGGATCACCCCGACCGTGGTGTTGACGACGATCACGAACAGGATCACCGACGCGTCGGTGAAGTCGGCCGTGGCCAGCGTGAAACCGGCGGCGGCCAGCAGGACCAGCACGAGCGGATCCCGCAGTTGCGACACGACCCG
>NZ_QGGR01000075.1 GCF_003148685.1 Actinoplanes xinjiangensis
ACGCCGACGTCGCCTCCATGACCAACCTGTTCAACAACGCCGACACCGCCATCACCGACCGCCCCGACATCCAGATCATCAGCGGCGGCTACACCCTCGACGCCGCACCCACCCCCGCCATCCAGGCCAACCACCGCGACCAGCAGGTCCGCAAAGCCATGGCCGCCGTGGACCCCCGCTCGGTCTACATGCCCGAACCCAACACGTTCCTCCGCGTCGACAACCGCAGCCTGGAAACCGACATCACCTTCGGCGTCCGCAACGACCCCCAAGGCGAACTCAAATACACCTCCAAAGAAGGCCGCGGACTCGCCCAATCCGCCGCCCAGCAACGCCTCTTCCAGGGCATGGACCCGTTGGCGTTCGGCGCCTTCGACCCGAACGTCTCGCTGCAGACCCAGGCCGGCCGGCTTCTACAGAACTACGACCCCGGCAACCCGGACGGCATCCCGCAGAGCCACGCCGACCGCGAGACCTGGAAGAAGCAGGTCCAGAACTACATCCAGACGTTCTACCCGGACATCGACGCGAACAAGGTCGACGGCCTCACCCGGCTGGCGTTCAAGAGTGTGGAGCCGGTCAGCCCCACCACGCAGAAGAGCATCCTCAACGATTTCAAGGCCGACCTGCCGAACGGCGCGAAGACTCTGATTCAGGTCGCCGGGGCGACACACTCCGCGCTGTCCGGCAATCCGCACACCACGTCGCAGTCACCGCCACCGAACCCGGGCGCCGTCGCCACCGGGGTGGACCTGCCCCCGAGCGGCCCGCCGGCCCCGAAGAGTCCCGAGTGGCGCGCGGCCTACGACAACGCCGAACAGAAGCAGCTCCGGACCGAGCGCTACAACCCGTCGAAGGACACCATCGTCCCCGGCACCCACCTGCTCCGCGGCGAGATCACCACCATCGACTTCACCAGCCGTGACTTCACCGTGGACGGCAAGGACTACCGGTCGTTCGAGGTGAAGCTGGACCTGACCTCGAAGAACGATCAGATGACCCCGGATCAGCTCCGGCAGGTCGCGGACACGGTGCAGAACACCATCGATCAGATGGTCAACGGCAAGCACACCCTGCCCAACGGCCGTGAGCTGCACGTTCAGCTGACCGTCGACACCGTTCCGTGGTCAGCCGATCTGATGGACACCTGGCAGGACCGGCAGGGTGGCCGCCCCCCGGTGCAGGTCACCTCCGAGCCGCTGCCGGATCCGGCCCGGCCGGACGACCACAGCAACGACGGCAACACCACCCAGCAGCACCGCTGGAACATCAACAACAACGCGGCCGTCCTGGTGCACGAGGTCATGCACTACCTCGGCGCCAAAGAGGGCTACCACGCCGATCATCACCTGTTCAACACCCAGGACCGGCCGGGTGTCATGGGCGCCGAGGTCTACGACCTGCCGTCGACCACGGAGGAGGCGGCCGCCGGTCCGGGCGGGCCCACGACCTATCTGTACGAGCACGATCTCCAGCTCATCGAGAACGTGTCGGAGACCGCCGGGCCGGTCCCGCGGACGGCTCCCGCCCCGGCCGCCGTGGACCCGGCACCCCGTGGCGACGCGCACACGGATTCGCCGGCACCCAAGTCGAGGGCGCCGATGCTGGGCGGTCAGGGCAGCCGCGCGTTCCAGAACGCGCAGAACACCTACCAGTTCAAGCAGGTCGGCACCCCGGTCACCGTCGGGCAACTCGGCCCACGCAACACCGAAACCGCCGACAAACCGGCCTACCTCGCCACGGTTCCCGTCGTCCCGGGCGACAACCTCAACGACATCATCACCACGTACACCCAAGGCTTCCGCCCCGGCACCGCCGACGGCCGATTCGGACTCGTCATCGGCGTCAACGGCTTCACCCGCAACTACTCCGACACCGACAT
>NZ_QGGR01000076.1 GCF_003148685.1 Actinoplanes xinjiangensis
CTAGGTGGCTGGTGTTAAACGCGGGTTGATCAGAGTTTCTGATCAACCCGCGTCGGTCTTTGTGGGCTGCTGCGGGTGAGAGACAGCGGCGGCCGTCGATCTGGATAGTGCCTGGTGGAGGTGGTTCTCGGCCGGTCAGGTGAGGGCCCATCCTTGGGGTTGGTGGGTGAGTCCGAGGGTGGCGAGCCGGGCGATGTTGGTGGCGGCTGCCAGGAGTTTGAAGTCGGCGGCGACGCGTTGCAGGCCGCGCATGCGGGTGCGGCGTCCGCCGTGACGGCGGCGCATCAGGTGGGCGATCTTGCGTTCGACTTTCGGTCGGGTGGCCCGGTAGTCGGCCTTCCAGCCGGGATCTTGCTGCCGGGTGCGGGCGGTGACCAGGTAGGTCTCCCAGCGGCTGATGGTGATGTGCCGGCCGGTCTTGGACGTGGTGCACTGGGCGCGCAGCGGGCAGTCGGCGCAGACTGCGCCGAAGTCGGCTTGGCCGGCATGCCGGGGATGGCCGGTGATCGGGCGGATCGTGATGGTGACCTGGTTCGGGCAGGTCACCGTTGCGGTGGTGAGGTCGATGGTGAACGTGTCCTTGGTGAACCTGCCGCCGGGAGCGACCGGTGCCTGGACCTTGGTCTTGATATCGATGCCGGCATCGTGGAGCAACGCGAGGACTTCGCCGGCGCCGTAAGCGCAGTCGCCGTAGACCGCCGGGTCACCAGCCGGTGTGGTGCCGGGTGTGTCGGCGGGCGGGTCGGTGAGGTCGCTGATCAGGGTCGGGGTGGGCGTGGCGTCGCCGGTGTTGCCCGGGGTGACCTGGGTGTCGGTGATGATCTCGCTGTCCGGGTCGAGGGCGAGGTGGCCTTTGTAGCCGTCGAAGCCGCGGTGCTGGGTTTTGTGGCCGTGCCGGGCCTGCGGGTCGACGGTGGAGATCACCCGGTCGGCAGCGACTTTCCGGGCGATGCGCAGTATCCCGTCGTCGCCGGTCTCCAGATCTTGGCCGAGCACGGTCGCCAGCAGTGTCATCGCCTGGATGACGGTTTCAGGCAGGTCCTCACGCCCGTCGAGGGCGGCCAGCAGGGCCTGACCGTCACGGGCCCGGGAATCGATCAACGCTTCGCGGGCGGCCTTGTCGTCCCAGTCGACCACCGGTTTGCCGGTGGTGGTGTAGTCGTCGCCGCTGGTCAGGACCGTTCGCAGGACAGCGGCCAGGTCGGGGTCGGCGGCGGTGAGCAGGCCGCGGACCGCGCAGCGGATCAGAGTGACCGTGTCCATGGTGGCGACCGCGTCGTACAAGGGGGTGGAGTCCAGAACCCGGCGGTGGCCCAGCAACCCGGCCTCACGGGCCGCCGCGAGAGCGACCTCGAAGATCCGGTCCGGCCGGTCGGACCGGCGCAGCCGTTCCCGCATGTCGACCAGCACAGTGTGGGCGAACCCGGCCCGGCCGCTGCCGTCGAAGCCACCGGCCCCGGCCGCGTACCGCCAGCGGACATCGAAGGTGAACCGGTCGACGGCCTCGCGGTCCGATAACCCTTCCAAGCGTTGCAGGACCATCACCGTCGCGACCAGTGACGGCGGCACTGACCGGCGACCTACCAGCGCGAACAGGTCGCTGAACAGATCATCGGGGAATAGTCGGTCCCGGTGCTGATCGAGGAATACGAAGATCGAGTTCGGGGCGAGAGCCGCCCCGCAGAACCGCCTGACCGGATCCGCGGGGTCCGACTGCTGCGACGCCCTACCCAACGTCATCCCAGCAAACTAACCAAAATAGAAACAAAGCTATATTCATCGCACGGGTGACTTGACCCCGTTTAACACCAGCCACCTAG
>NZ_QGGR01000077.1 GCF_003148685.1 Actinoplanes xinjiangensis
CTGACCGGAAAAACACCTTGACCACGGCCTTGTTTGGGCATGGGTGATCACCGGGTCGGTCTGGTCGACAGGCCGGCTCGGTGGGGAGATTGTCAGCCGAGCGGGGCGAGGGTGACGGTCTGGCCGAGTGCTTCGAGTTGCTGGACGAGATGGCGGATCCTGCGGCCTTTGTCGATCCGGGTGGTGTGGTGATCGGGGCCGAGGTCGTGGAAGCGTCGGGTGGGGTCGGCGAGGAGGTGCCAGACGGTGGTAAGGATGGATCTGGCGACCGCGACGAGGGCTTTGAGTTTGCCGCGGCGTTTGACGATGCGACGGTAGCGTTCGCCGAGGAAGGTGTTGGTCTTGGCGGCGGCGGTGGCTGCTTCGCCGAGGATGCCTTTGAGGTAGGGGTTGCCCTTGCCGGTTCTGCCGGCACGTTGCCGGGTTCCGGATTGGATGGTTCTCGGAGTGAGTTTCGCCCAGGACGCCAAATGGCCGGCGGTCGGGAACCTGGTCATGTCCAGGCCTATCTCGGCGAGGATGACCTGGGCGGACAGGTGGCTGATGCCGGGGATTTCGTCGAGGCGTTCAATCGCGGTCAACGTGGTGGCGTCGAGATGATGGGCGTTGCCGTCATGGGTGGGGGCGTCTGCGGCGGGGATCGCGGCGATGACGGCTTCGATGCGGGTGGTGAGCTGGTCGACCTGCCGGCCGAGGGTGTCGATCTGGTCGAGCAGCATCCGGGCGAGTTCGGCGTGGTGGTCGTCGAAACGGCCGGTCAGTGCTTCGACGAGGGCGGGGTGTTTGCCGCGCATCCGGCCGCGGGCCATGCCGGCCAGAACCTGGGGGTCGTCTTCGCCGCGGATGAGGGCCTCGATCATGTCGCGGGTGGAGAGAGTGTCGAGTTTGCTGGCCACGGAGGAGATCTTGATCAGGGCGTCTTCGAGGAGTTTCTCCAGGCGTTGCCAGTGGCGGGTGGTCTCGCGGGTGAAGTCGATGCGCATCCGGGTGTAGTCGCGTAAGGCCCGTACGGGGGCCGGGGGGACGAACGAGGGTCGTAGGAGTCCTTTCTCGGTGAGTTTCGCGAGCCACACCGCATCGAGTTTGTCTGTTTTGGGTCGTCCGGGGACGTTCTTGACGTCGCGGGCGTTGACCAGTTGCACGTCCAGGCCCTGCGATTCGAGCAGGTAGAACCAGATCCGCCAGTAGTCGCTGGTGGACTCGACCGTCACTTTCTGCACGCCGAACTCGAGCAGGCGGCAGGCCAGGGTCAGTACGGCGTTGGTCGTGGCGGGGGTGTCCCAGACCCGGCTGATCCGCCGGCCCGGCCGGGCCGGGTCCGGGATCCGGACGCAGACCTTGCCGAACTCCTTGGCCACATCGATCGCGGCGACACGATCGATGAGCTGCTCATGGTCGGCGTCGGGAATCTCTTCGATCTCGTTGGTCATCCTGACCGCCTCCTGATCGCCGCAGCACGGGTGGGACGGGCTGCCCGGGGGCCACGGTCGGGAACCGAGATTCTGACCGGCGTGCTCGAAGCAACAGTGCGTGACCCTTCAAGGTCGGGCCCCAACGTCAAACTGACCTACGGGTTCGTATCCCAAGGGGAAACACCGACGTTGGCGGGCGGCCCACCCTGATTTTCACGCCTGCGAGGCGTCACCGGAAGGGATAGGAGAACTGACCTGA
>NZ_QGGR01000078.1 GCF_003148685.1 Actinoplanes xinjiangensis
CGGAACGTGTCAAGATTTTTGAGGCTGGTTGATTAGGGATTCTTTGAGTGAATCTGCTGGTCAGCCTGGTTCTCGGCGGGTGGGTTGATCCATGCTGCTTCGGGCAGGGTTGCCGGTTCGGGGTGCTTGCGGACGAAGCGTTCGGGGTGGCGCTGGTAGGCGGCGGTCAGGACCTCGGCACGGACCGCGTGGACGGTGCCGGCGTGGCCGTGGTGGACGTTGTGTGGGGTGTGCCAGGCGATCCCGGAGTGCCGGTGCGCGGTGTTGTACCAGGTGAAGAAGTCGCGGCAGAAGGCGCGGGCTGCTTCGATGGTGTCGAAGCGGTCCGGGAAGCCGGGCCGGTACTTCAACGTCTTGAAATGCGCTTCGCTGTACGGGTTGTCGTTGCTGGTGTGCGGCCGGGAGTGGCTTCTCGTGACGCCGAGGTCGGCGAGCAGGAACGCCACCGGTTTCGAGGCCATCGAGGAGCCGTTGTCGGCGTGGATGGTCAGTTCGTCGCGGTCGACGTGCTGTTTGACGATCGTGTCGGCCAGCAGTTTCTCGGCCAGGATGCTGGACTCGCGGTCGGCCAAGAGCCAGCCGACGGCGTACCGGCTGTAGATGTCGATGATCACGTACAGGTAGAAGTACTGCCATTTCGCCGGGCCGTGCAGCTTCGTGATGTCCCACGACCACACGGTGTTCGGGCCGGTCGCGACCAGTTCCGGCTTGACCCGCGCCGGGTGAGTGGCCTGCGCTCGGCGTTCGCGGACCTCGCCGTGTTCACGCAGGATCCGGTACATCGTCGAGACACTCGCGAGGTAGGCGCCCTCGTCGAGCAGCTCGTGGTAGACCGTGGCCGGCGCCTTGTCGACGTGTTCGGGGTGGTTCAGCAGCGCACGCACGCTGTCGCGCTCGGCCTGCGACAACGCCCGCGGCTGCGGCTTACGCACGCGTGGTTCCCGTTCGGGTTTCGGGCTCTGCCGGTGCCGGCGGTAGTGGTTGGCCTGCGGGCGTCCGGCCGCCGTGCACGCCGCCCGCACCGACCCGAGCACGGCGGTCAGCTCGGCGATCGCCGCGTCGATCACGGCTTCGGCTCGCTCCCGGAGTCCGGGGCGCTGCTGGTCGCGAGCTGACCCAGCAGCGCGGAGAGTTTTCCCTGCACCTCGATCACCGACTGCGCCTTCGCGAGCTCCGCGGCCAGGCGCTCGTTCTCGCGCCGCAACTGGGCCAGCTCCCTGTCGCGCGTATCGCCCGGCGGACGTCCCGCCGGACGGGCCAGGGCCTGCCGGGCACCCCGATCCCGCTGCTGACGCCACGTCGTGATCAACGACGAATACAGGCCCTCCCGCCGCAGGAGCGCGCCCTTGCCCGCCTTGTCGAGCGCCTCGTACTCCTCCAGGATCCGCGCCTTGTACGCGGCCGAGTAACTACGCGATCTCGCCTTCGCCGGAACCTCCGGGTCAGGCACCTCACTATTCGAACCCACCGGTGGTGGTCTCCTCGCTCGCCCTCAGCTCAACGTTTCAAGAGTAAATCTTGCCTCTCATGATCTTGGCACAGAGGG
>NZ_QGGR01000079.1 GCF_003148685.1 Actinoplanes xinjiangensis
GGGGGGTGTCCCTATGGTTTCTGTCAAGCGGCGAGGGCGATTTTCTCTGCCGGTTTGTGCTGGTAGGGGGTGGTGGTGCGGAGCATCGCGTGTAGGACGTCGATGCGGCGTCGGGCGAGGCAGATGAGGGCGGCGTTGTGTTTCTTGCCTTCGGCTCTCTTGCGGTCGTAGTAGGTCCGGCTGGCCGGGTCGGACAGGGCGGCGAACGCGGACAGGAAGAATGCGCGTTTGAGTTGTTTGTTGCCGCCTTTGGGTGGGTGCTCGCCGCGGATGCTGGTGCCGGAACGGCGGGTGACCGGGGCTAGGCCGGCGTAGGCGGCCAGGTGGCCGGAGGTGGGGAACGCGGCGACGTCGCCGACTTCGAGCAGGATCCGGGCTGCGGTCCTGACCCCGACGCCGGGCATCGAGATCAGGACCGGGGAAAGAGGGTGGGCATCAAGCATCTCTTCAACCTGGCCGGTGACCTGGTCACGCTGCTTCAGCAGGTCACGCAAGCTGTCGGCCAGCCTCGGCAGGATCGTCTCGGCCGCGGTGCTGCCGGGAACGACCACCGTCTGGGCGTCCAGAGCGGCGAAGACCTGCTCGACCAGGCGGGCACCCATGCGCGGAGCCCGGGGTCTGACGATCTCGGTGAGTTTCGACCGGCCGGCCTTGCGCAGCCCGGCCGGGCCACCACACCGCGACAACAGTTCCAGCACTGCGGCATGCTGCACTTTCGGGCCCAGCACCCGCTCCAGCGGCGGGTGGATCTGGGTGAGCAGGCCGCGGATCCGGTTGCTGATGCGGGTGACCTCACCGGCGAGGTCGTCGTCGTAGCCGACCAGCATCTCCAGCTCGGCGAGGGCGTCGTCGCCGGCGTCGACGCGGCGCAGGGTGTGCGGCAGGGTGCGGGCGGCGTCGGCGATCACGTAGGCGTCGCGGGCGTCGGTCTTCGCGGTGCCCGGGTGCAGGTCAGCCAGGCGGCGCATGACCAGACCGGGCAGGTACGCGATCTGGTGCCCGCAGGCGCGGGCGACCGCGACGGGCAGGGCACCGATCGAGGCAGGCTGGTCGACCACGGCCAGGATCCTGCCGTGTCGGCCAAGCTTGTCGAACAGTTTCCGCAGCCCGGCCTCGGTGTTCGGCAGCGCCGCGTCGTGCAGCCGCTTGCCGGACGGATCGAGCGCGACCGCATGGTGGTCGGACTTGCCGACGTCCAGCCCCAGGAACACGCCGTACTCGGTGGTCACGCTCACGCCTCCCACGATGTCCATCATGGGCTCGGCCGCTGGTCACAGCGTCGGACTGCCGGCAGCCACGTTACGGAGAGACCTACCCAGACTTCGGGTGGCCGGGTCCCTATCAGCGGTCTTGCCGACGCCACCCGGCCCGGCGACAACACCCCCCGGATCATGCGTACGACAGGGGCAGTAAGTCATACCGGACCGAGCGACCGAGCAGTCCCCGGTGGGGACGATCAAAAAGGTAACGGG
>NZ_QGGR01000080.1 GCF_003148685.1 Actinoplanes xinjiangensis
GAGCCGCGACGGCCTCGGTGGCGGCCGGGCCGACGGTGTCGTCGGCGAAGACGACGGTGGACCCGAGCAGCTCGCCCAGCCGCGTGGCGACCGGCGCGAGGGTGAACTTGGGGTCCGGCGCGCCCTTCGGGCGGCCCAGGTGGGACGCCACGATCACCTTGGCGCCCGCGTCACGCAGGGCGATCAGCGTCGGCAGCACCGCGCGGGCGCGGCCGTCGTCACTGATGACGCCCGGATTGCTCTTGTCGAAGGGCACGTTCAGGTCGGCGCGCACGAAGACGCGCCGACCTGAGACACCCTCGGCGAGCAGGTCGTCGAGAGTCTTCAAGATCAGGCTCCGACGAGCTTGACCAGGTCGACGAGGCGGTTCGAGTAGCCCCACTCGTTGTCGTACCAGCCGACGACCTTGACCTGGTTGCCGCCGATGACCTTGGTCAGGCCGGCGTCGAAGATGCAGGAGGCCGGGTCGGTGACGATGTCGGCCGACACGATCGCGTCCTCGGTGTAGACCAGGATGCCCTTGAGCGGGCCCTCGGCGGCGGCCTTGATCGCGGCGTTGACCTCCTCGACCGTGGTGTCACGGGCGGCGGTGAAGGTCAGGTCGGTGGCCGAACCGGTGGGGATCGGCACCCGCAGCGCGAAGCCGTCCAGCTTGCCCTTGAGCTCCGGCAGCACCAGGCTGACGGCCTTGGCGGCACCGGTCGAGGTGGGCACGATGTTCAGCGCGGCGGCGCGGGCACGGCGCAGGTCGCTGTGCGGGCCGTCCTGCAGGTTCTGGTCCTGGGTGTACGCGTGGATCGTGGTCATCAGACCCTTTTCGATCCCGATCGTGTCGTTCAGGACCTTCGCCATCGGGGCGAGGCAGTTGGTGGTGCAGGACGCGTTCGAGATGACGGTGTGCTTGGCGGCGTCGTACAGACCGTCGTTGACACCCATCACGATCGTGATGTCCTCGTTCTTGGCCGGAGCCGAGATGATGACCTTCTTGGCGCCCTTGTCCACGTGGGCCTTGGCCTTGGTGGCGTCGGTGAAGAAGCCGGTCGACTCGATGACGACATCCGCGCCGAGGTCGCCCCACGGCAGGTTGTTCGGGTCACGCTCGGCGAACGCCTTGAACGACTTGCCACCGACGCTGATCTCGTCGGCGGACGCCTTCACCTCGTGGCCCAGGCGGCCCAGGATGCTGTCGTACTTCAGCAGGTGAGCCAGCGTGGCGTTGTCGGTCAGATCGTTCACGCCGACGATCTCGATGTCGGCGCCGGAGGCGAGAACCGCCCGGAAGAAGTTACGACCGATACGGCCGAAGCCGTTGATGCCAACCCGGATGGTCACAGGTGGTCTCCTCGTTTCGGTCCGCCGGATTCTGCGACCGGCGGAGGGGTCTGCATGCCGACCGTAGGGACGGCCGACAAAAAGGCGTCCGGCGCCGCACCC
>NZ_QGGR01000081.1 GCF_003148685.1 Actinoplanes xinjiangensis
GTGACCGCCAGAGCGACGTAGATCGGCCGGTTGGCGACCTTTCCGTCGCGGATCTTGACATTGATCGCGTCCAGAAACACCACCGGATAGACACGGCAGTTTCCAGCGATCGTTGCGAATCAGCTCGTTGCCGGCTGGCGTTGCCATTGTCGCATGAGCTGACTCGGGCTCTTGTCGTTCAGGCATAGCCGAGGTCGCTCGTTGAGTTCTGCGCAGATCTCTCGGAGTTGATCATCGGTCCATCTACTGAGGTCGGTGCCCTTTGGCAGGTATTGGCGCAGAAGACCGTTGGTGTTCTCGTTGGTGCCTCGCTGCCAGGGCGAGTGCGGATCGGCGAAGAAGACGCGAAGGCCGGTCGCGTGCTCGATGCGTTCGTGATGGAACATCTCGTTGCCCTGGTCCCAGGTCAACGTGCGCTTCAGCGGGGCAGGCAGCTTCGCGAACGCGGCGATGAGGGCGTCCCCGACAGTCTGCGCGCTGTGGTCACCGACCAGCTTCACCAGCACGGTGAAGCGGGTCTTGCGCTCCACCAGCGTGGCGACAGCTGAGCGTTGACCGGCGCCGACGATCAGGTCGCCTTCCCAGTGTCCGGCCTGGCGGCGGGACTCGACCGCGGCCGGCCGCTCACGGATGGACTTCATGTTCGTCGACTGCTTCAGCGCACCGTCACGGGACCGGCCCCTGCCGCGGCGACGCCGATAGGTGCGGCCAGTACGCAGATTCGCGGGATCTGCTTGGAGGACCACGCCGCGGTACACCGCCTCGTAAATCGTCTCGGCACACACCTGCCAGCCCCGCCGTCGCGAGTATCGCCGCCGCAGCCAACGGCTGATCTGCACCGGCGACCACCCACGACGGAGCTTGGCGGCTACCGCCTCGCGCAATGCCGGATCGGCGGCCAGCCTCCTGACCTTCGGCCGCCGACGACGCAGATGAGCTTGATTGTGGGCATACCACGGCTGATATCGACCATCCGCCTTGCGGTTGCGAGCGATCTCCCGATACACGCTTTGGTAGCTCTTGCCGATCCGGGCCGCGATCACCTTGACGCGCTCGCCGCGTTCGAGCCCGTCGGCGATCTCGATTCGGTCGTCCTGGCTGAAATACCGCCCGCTGATCGGGGTCTCGACAATGCTCACGCTGCCAGCGTCGATGAACCACAGGGATCCACAGCTGAGCGACACGCCCACCGCGGCGGCGGCTCGCGCGCCCCGCATCCCCGTCCTGATCAGTTCGAAATACCGGCGCTTGACGTCCAGCGACATCCTGTTCGGTGCGTATCTGGGCATACGAAACCCGTCTCGTCAGGATTCGCAACGACCAGTAGAACCTGAGCACGATCGAGCGGCCGGTTCTGCCACTCGGCCATGCCGTCCATGACCTTGTCGGTGATCGTGGAGATCGTCTGCCGCGACACCTCGGCGCCATAG
>NZ_QGGR01000082.1 GCF_003148685.1 Actinoplanes xinjiangensis
TACTGCAACCCGGTGTTGCGACTTGAGCAGCGGTCGCTCGTTGACTGGTCATGTTGGGTGGGGCGGTGCTCGCGGAGTGGCAAGCGGGTCTGGATGACTTGTTTGCGCTGTTAGCGAGCCGTTTTTATCGGGTGGAGCCGCGCCGGTTGGCGTTCGCCTACATTCGCGGGTTGCTGGCTCCGTTGGAGCGGCGTAACGGGTGGACCATCGCTGAACACGCGGGCCGGCGGTCACCGAACGCGGTGCAGGAGATGCTCTACAGCCCGTGCTGGCAACCGGATCTGGTCCGCGATGACGTGCGGGATTACCTGGTCGAACATCTCGGTAGCGCCGACGGGGTGCTGATCGCCGACGACACCGGGTTCGTCAAGAAGGGCGTCCGCTCGGCCGGGGTGCAACGGCAATATTCGGGTACGGCGGGCAAGGTCGAGAACTGCCAGATCGGTACGTTCCTGGCCTACGCGACGCCGAAAGGCCGGGCGTTGATCGACCGGGAGTTGTATCTGCCGAAGTCCTGGACTGACGATCGGCAGCGGTGCGAACGGGCGGCGGTGCCCGACGACGTCGCGTTCGCGACCAAGCCGCAGCAGGCCCGCACGATGATCGAGCGGGCGGTCGCGGCGAAGGTGCCGTTCGCGTGGTTCACCGCCGACGAGGCGTTCGGGCAGAATCCCGGCCTGCGCGACTGGCTGCACGAGCAGGACATCGCCTATGTGATGGCGACCCGTAACGACGACGAGGTCCCGGCCGGGCTACATACCGACCGGCCGGTCAAGGACATGATCGGTGTGATCCGGGCCGGGGCCTGGAAGCGGCTGTCCTGCGGCGACGGCGCCCACGGCCCGCGGGTCTACGACTGGGCCTGGACGCCGATCCGGGCCCCGTTCGCTGATGACCGGCGCGGCTGGGTCCTGGCCCGCCGGTCGCTCAGCACCGGCGAGATCGCCTATTACCGGTGTTTCGGCCGGCGCGGGACCCGGCTACGGGAACTGGTCCGGGTCGCCGGCGCGCGCTGGGCGATCGAGGAATCGTTCCAGACCGCGAAGAACGAAGTCGGTCTGGACCAGTACCAGGTCCGCCGCTACGACGCCTGGTACGCGCATATCACCCTGGCCATGGCCGCAGCGGCGTTCCTGGTCGTGACCCGCGCCGCTGAAGCCGTAAAGGGGGTACCGCGGCCGACGGCGGTGAGCTGATCCCGTTGACCAGCAACGAGATCCGCCGCCTGTTCGCCAGATTCGTTCTGGCTGCCGTCCACACCGCCGCACACGTCTGGCACTGGTCCCGATATCGCCGCCGACGCCAGGAACAAGCTCGAGCCTGTCACTACCGCAAACGACTCGAACCGCCGTAAGCAACGACATCGGGTTGCAGTACTA
>NZ_QGGR01000083.1 GCF_003148685.1 Actinoplanes xinjiangensis
GGGTCTGTAAAGAGAACGGCTGATCTGGGTTGCGAACTGTTCAGTGGATGACCGGGTCGAGCCGGCCTTCGAAGGCGGTTTGGAAGGCGTTCAGGGGTGCTTTCCAGCGCATCGTCCAGCGGCGGCGGCCGGCGCCGGTCGGGTCGAGGCTCATCAGCGCCATGTAGACGCACTTGAGGGCGGCGGTCTCGTTCGGGAAGTGGCCGCGGGCTCGGACGGCTTTGCGGATGCGGGCGTTCACCGACTCGATGGCGTTCGTGGTGCAGATGACCTTACGGATCTCGACGTCGAAGGCGAGGAACGGTACGAACTCCGACCAGGCGTTCTCCCACAGCTTCACGATCGCCGGGTATTTCTTGCCCCAGGCGTCGCTGAACTCAAGGAACCGTTCAGTCGCGGCGTCCTCGGTCGCCGCGGTGTAGACCGGCTTCAACGCCCGGGCGATCTTCTCGTAGTCCTGGCGGGCCGCGTACTTGAACGAGTTCCGCAGGAGGTGAACCACGCAGGTTTGGACCACGGTCTTGGGCCAGACGGTCTCGACCGCGTCGGGCAGGCCCTTGAGCCCGTCGCAGACCAGCATCAGCACGTCCTGCACGCCGCGGTTCTTGAGTTCGGTGAGCACGTGCAGCCAGTATTTTGCGCCTTCGCCGCCGTCACCGGCCCAGATTCCGAGGATGTCACGATGGCCCTCGGCAGTGACGGCGAGAGCGACGTAAACCGGCCGGTTCGCGACGTGACCGTCCCTGATCTTGACGTTGATGGCATCGATGAACAGGACTGGATAGACCCGGTCGAGAGGCCGGTTCTGCCACTCGGCCATGCCGTCCATCACCTTGTCGGTGATCGTGGAGATGGTCTGCTTGGACACCTCGGTGCCATACACCTCGGCCAGGTGAGCCGCGATCTCCCCATGCGTGAGGCCTTTGGCCGACAGCGACAGCACGAGCTCGTCGACACCGGTCAGCCGCCGTTGCCGCTTGCGCACGATCTGCGGCTCGAACGAGCCGGCCACGTCGCGGGGCACTCTGATCTCGACCGGCCCGACGTCGGTGATCACCGTCTTGGACCGGTGACCGTTGCGGGTGTTGTCCCGCTTGTTCGTTGCCTTGTCGTGCTTGTCGAAGCCGACGTGATCGGTGATCTCTCCTTCGAGCGCGGACTCCAGAACCCGCTTGGTGAGCTGCTGCAACAGCCCACCCGCACCGGCCAGCTTCAGGTCGTTGCCGCGGGCCCGGTCGACCAGCATCGCGACGAGCTGGTCATCCGAGATCTCCGCCGGCGCGACACCGGCCACTCCCCGGTCAGGGTGTTCGGTCGTCATCTGAGCGTCTCCCTAAGTATCGAGATCCGCCGATAAATTTACAGTCCC
>NZ_QGGR01000084.1 GCF_003148685.1 Actinoplanes xinjiangensis
TGAGGTTCCACCCCGGGATCGGACACCAGGGTTTTATGCCGCGAGGGCGATGGCTGGACGGTAGCAGACACGGGTCTCACGCGGGGTGCGCAGGCCGTTGGTCGAGTGCAGCCGCCGTTCGTTGTAGTAGTTGATGTAGGCGAATACGGCCTGGCGGGCCTGGGCGCGGGTCGGCCAGACGCGAGTGCCGATCTCGGCTTTCAGAGCGGCGAAGAACGACTCGGCCACTGCGTTGTCGTAGCAGGACCCGACCCGGCCCATCGACGGACGCATCTTCAACCGGGTCAAACTGGCGCGGAAGTCCTTCGATGCGTACTGGCTGCCGCGATCGCTGTGAAAGATCGCGCCGGGACGGACCAGGCCGCGGCGATGCGCCAGCTCGACGGCGTCGCTGATCAGTTCGGTGCGCATGTGCCCGGCCATAGCGTGGCCGGCGACCTCACGGTTGAACAGGTCGATCGTGGTGGCCAGATACAGCCAGCCCTCGCTGGTGGGCAGGTAGGTGATGTCGCCGACGAACCGCAGCCCGGGCACGGCGGCGGTGAAGTCCCGGCGGATCAGGTCCGGTGCCGGGGCGGCGGTGGTGTCCTGGCGGGTCAGCGACCGGCGGCGTCGGCGGGTGATCCCCACGATGTCTCGCTCGCGCATGATCCGTTCGACGCGTTTGCGGTTGACCTGCTGGCCCTGCCGGCGCAGCTCGGCGGTGACCCGCGGTGACCCGTAGGCGTTGCGGTGTTCGCCGTGGATGGCCCGGATCTGAGCGGTGAGCTGTTCTTCTGCCTGCTCGCGTCGGCGGCGGGCGGGTGCGGCGGCCAGCCACTCGTAGTAGCCCTGCCGCCGTTTGACCGCCAGGACACGGCACAACCGCGTGACGCCGTAGACGGCGTGGTGTTCGGAGATGAACCGGTAGCGGTGGATCAACGACCCATCTCCTTGGCAAAATACTGGGCTGCTTTGCGGAGAATCTCCTTCTCCAGTTCGAGCTCGGCAACCTTCTTACGCAGCCGGTTCAACTCCTCGCGCTCGGCCGGGCTGACCTGCCCGACCACGCCGTCAGTGCTGGCGGCAGGGCCCTGCTCGGCGCGTTTCGCGGCGCTGACCCAGTTCCGCAGGGTCTCGTGGTTGACGCCGAGTTCCCGACCGACGTCACGAATCGTCCGGCCGGACGAGCGGACCAGATCGACGGCGTCCTTACGGAACTGCTCGGGATACTTCGAGGGACGAGGCACCGGAACATCCTTCCCCAGACCGCTGTCTGGTTTCGAGATGTCCGGTCCCGAGGGGGAACCTCA
>NZ_QGGR01000085.1 GCF_003148685.1 Actinoplanes xinjiangensis
CCAGCTGCGCCTCGCACCAGGCCTTGACTTCGCTGGCACCGGCCGGCAGCCGCCGGGCGTTGTTGATCGCGTCGATCACCAGGTGGTACCGCGACGCCTTGTTGCGCACGGTCATGTCGAACGGGGTGGTCGTGGTGCCCTGCTCGATGAAGCCGCGCACCCGGAACCGGTCGGCGTCCGGCCGGCCGTGCACCAGCTGGTGGATGGCGCCCGGGTAGCCGTGGAAGCTGAACACGACGTCGACGTGGTCGGTGAACAGCTCCCGGAACATGGTCTCGCTCATGCCGTGCGGGTGGTCCTTCGGCCGCGGCAGGGTCATCAGGTCGACCACGTTGACCACCCGAACTTTGAGTTGCGGCAGCTTCTTGGCGAGGATCTGTGCGGCGGCGACCGTCTCCATGGTGACGACGTCGCCGGCGCAGGCGAGCACGATGTCCGGGTCACGGTCGCCGTCGTCGGTGCCGGCCCACTCCCAGATGCCGGCGCCCTTACGGCAGTGCTCGATCGCCTGATCCATGTCGAGCCACTGCAACTGCGGCTGCTTGTCGATGACGATCAGGTTGACGTACGACCGGGAGCGGAAGCAGTGGTCGGCGACCGACAGCAGGGTGTTCGCGTCCGGCGGCAGGTAGACGCGGGCCACGTTGCCGCGCTGGTTGAGCACCACCTGGATGAGGCCGGGACCCTGGTGCGAGAAGCCGTTGTGGTCGTTGCGCCACGCCGTCGAGGTGAGCAGGATGTTCAGGCTGGGCACCTTGGCCCGCCACGGCAGGTGCGACGCCTCCTGGAGCCACTTGCCGTGCTGGACCGTCTGCGACGCGCTGACCATGGCGAACGCCTCGTAGGTGGCGAACATGCCGTGCCGGCCGGTGAGGTTGTAGCCCTCCAGCCAGCCGTGGCAGTTGTGCTCCGACAGCACCTCCATGACCCGGCCGGAGTTGCTCAGTTTCACGTCGTCGCCGGTGACGCCCTCCATGAACGCCCGGTCGGAGACCTCGAAGACGGCGCCGAGCCGGTTGCTGTTGGTCTCGTCGGGGCAGAACAGCCGGAAGCTGTCCGGGTTGCGCGAGTAGATGTCGCGCATCATCTCGCCGAG
>NZ_QGGR01000086.1 GCF_003148685.1 Actinoplanes xinjiangensis
GCGGTGTTCGCGATCTTTCGTTTCAGGGCGGCCCAGATCCGTTCGACGGGGTTGTCCTGAGGGCTGTATCTGGCGCCTTCGATCACTTGTAGCCGTGGGTGTTCGGCCAGCCAGCGTTTGGTGATGCCGCTGTGGTGGGTGGAGCCGTTGTCGCAGATTACGGCCACGACGGGGGCGTGCGGGTAGGCATCGAGTAGTCGTTCGAGGAAGTAGCAGAAGACCACGGAGACGTTCTTGACGGAGACGTGGTGGTGGAAGGCGCCGGTGGCCAGGTTGATCGCGCCGTGCAGGGTGCGGCGCACGTTCGTGCCCGGGGTCAGGATCCGGTGGCGGATCCCGGCCGGTATCCAGCAGGCTCGGATGCGAGGTAGCAGGTCGAGGTGGGTTTCGTCCTCGGCGAGTACGACCGATCCGGTGGGCAGGGCGGTGATGCGGGCGCGGATGTCGGCGCAGATCTGGTCGCGGTCGGGGTCGCTTTTGGCGATCAGGCGGGGCCGGCACCACCGGGCTTGTTCGCGGATCCGGCGGCGCAGTGTGGACAGGCTCAGTTGTGGGCGGCCCAGAGCGCGCCAGAGCCGGGCGGCGGTCCAGGCCTTCGGTGTCAGCAGCAGCCGGTGGATACGTTCGCCGAGGCGGCGTCCGCCCTTGCGGGGGCGTCCGCTGCGGGGCCGGTCGGGGAGCCCGGCCAGGCCTTCCTGCTGGTGACGAGCGATCCAGCGGCGGACGGTGGCCGGGTCGTAGTGCAGCAGGTCGGCGATCTCGCTCGCCGGCCAGCCGGCGGCGGACAGCACGACGATGACCACCCGGGTGGCGGTACGCCATTGTCCGTGCAGGGCCGTAATCAGTTCGGTGTGTTGCTCGGCCGGGATCCGGGCGTAGACGTGCGCGGGGCGCATACTGGCTGTGACCTCGTCGGGGGTTTCGGTCTGGTGTGGAAACTTGATCCGAACCCACGACGAGGCTTTTCTATCGCTATGTCCTTCTAACCGAGCATGTTCCAGCCGGAGCCGTTACGTGCAGAACCTCTGCTTACGTGCTTAG